>NZ_MCIF01000001.1 GCF_003268475.1 Thermogemmatispora tikiterensis
CTGCTTTGCACGATGAACACCGACAACGACAGAATCCTGCAAACAGCCCATGCGGCACTGGCACTGGGAATCAGCCTCGTTCCTATTCGCGGTGATGGGAGTAAATGACCTGCTATCGCCTGGAAGCCCTTCAAGGAGAAGCATCTATGTATCTACAGCTTCTGGCGGCGCTGCTCTTGATACCAGCCTTCCTCGTTGTCCTGGGCATGGGGGTGCTGGTACTCTTTGAGCATCTGAGGCGCTCCAGCCATAACGTTGGCCTGCTCGACCTCGTAATCCGTGACCAGCGTTGCCAGCGAAGAAGGAGGAGGTAAGCGCGAGATCGCCATGCAGTATTCGCCCGCCTCTCGCTCTGCTGATGTCTCGCCTGTCCTGCAGACGGCCCTGGCGGCATTGGAGGCTGGCATCAGCGTCGTCCCGATCTGTCATGATGGCACCAAGCGGCCAGCACTCTCCAGTTGGAAACGCTGGCAAACGTTGCGACCGACGGCGGCTGAGGTGAAAGCCTGGTTTCAGCGCGATCCCCGCCGAGGTCTGGCGCTGGTCACCGGGCGGATCAGCGGCAGCCTCATTGCCATCGATTTCGATGATGAGGCTACCTTTCTTGCCTGGCGACAGAGCATCCAGGGCGATCGTACGCTCAATGAGCTCTATGAAGAGATAGCTCACGGCTATGAGGAACGCACGCCCAGTGGGGGGAGGCATCTTCTCTTTCGCTGCCCAGGGGGAACGGATTCGAGAAGCCAGCCGCTCGCGGTCAGGCAGAGGCCCCGGCGTCAGGTTCTCATCGAGACCAAGGAGGAAGGAGGCATCATCATTGTCGACCCTTCCCGAGGCGGCGTTCACCCTTCGGGACGCCCCTATCTCCGGCTGTGTGGCAGCGTCTCCTCCATTTGCCAGCTTGCGCCAACCGACCGTGAGCTACTCTACACCTCTCTTCGGGCATTCGACGAGCCGCCTCCCCGCGCTACCTGTTCCTCTCTTCCGCCTTGCTCCTCGCCGGCTCCGTTCCGATCCCTGGCTTCCCGTGATCTCGGCTCTCGCCCGGGCGACCTCTTTAATCGCGACCCGCAGGTCACCTGGGAAAGCATTCTGCTCCCCAAAGGATGGGAGCTGGTGCGCATCGCGCAAGGAGAAGGCTACTGGCGCCATCCAGGGAAAGTCGGGGCCAAGCACTCTGCCACGACGAACTATGGGGGGCATGACTTTCTTTACGTGTTTACTCCCTCGACAGTGTTCCAGCCGCAGCGTGCCTATAGCAAATTCGAGGCCTATGCCCTGCTGTATCACGGTGGAGATTTCCGGGCCGCAGCGAAGGCGCTGAAGCAGCGCTACCGCTCAGGGCAGCCAAAGGTTTGAAAGGACTGCAACCGTCATCATGGTTTCAGCCACTCTCGTCCCCGCTCCTGCTGCTGGCTCCCAGTGTACTGTGCGTACCAGGCAGCTCAGCTGCGAGTGCTTCCGTCGGGAAGTGGAACTTGATCTCATGCCTGCTGTCGAGGTGATCGAGCGAATCGTGCCCCCTGTGTTCGACTAACAGTCCCGTGCCCTCCTCTACCTCTCGTGTGCGCTCCCTGAGCCAGCCTATGGGACAGGACCACAGGTTGAGCGCTCTGTGCAGGCTGGAGCAGACGAGATGCAGAGACTGGTGCTGGCCTCACGGGCCAGGGCTTTTCTGCTCTTTCACAGCCGACGCATGCTGGATGAGGTCTATAGCCGCCTTGCACTCACTCTTCCCTTCCCTCTGCTCCGTCAGGGGGATCACCCCCATCGTGAGCTGTTGCGGCGATTTCGAACCGAGCCTGCAGTCCTCTTGGGCCTGAAGAGCTTCTGGGAGGGCGTGGACATCGCTGGTGACGCGCTCTCACTGGTGGTGATTGACCGGCTTTCCTTCGCCATGCCTGATGATCCTCTGCATGAGGCCCGTGTCACCGCTATGAGGGCCAGGGGAGAGGACTGGTTTGGCGACTTTGTCCTGCCGCAGGTAGTGCTTCAACTGAGGCAGGGGATCGAACGCCTGTTGCGTACCAGCCAGGACCGGAGAGTGATAGCGATCCTGGATACTAGGGTGCTCATCCGAGGCTACGGGCGCAGGATCGTCGATGCCTTGCCCCCGGCCAGACGCACGGCGCAATTTGAGGAGGTCGTGCGCTTCTTTGCCCCGCAGGAAGAGATCCTCGTCCCACCAGCAGTGCCCTGCTTTCCCGGAGAAGACAGGTTGTGGCTGTCGCGACCATCCCGAGGCTCTTCGCTACCACACCGTTATTAGCTTCTTTTGCCGCTTCACTAAGGAGGAATCCCATGAGTAACGATGAAAGAGATGTCATTCTCATCACGATTGGCCTCACTGGCCAGGTGAGCGCGACCTGCCGGGCCAGTCCTGGCTCGAGGCAGGAGAGGCAGAACCGTCGGGGGGATCAGGGCAGCCGGGGAAGGTCGCCATCACCATCACCGCGGCAGAGTTTGGAGAGACCAGCAGCTCCCTCAATGCCTGGATCGAGGCGAGAGGGCCAGCGTTCCCTGCGACCACCGAAATC
>NZ_MCIF01000002.1:0-2649 GCF_003268475.1 Thermogemmatispora tikiterensis
GGAAGGAAGAGAGCATGAGGCTCAGGTCACCCGCTCAGCCAGGTCCAGGGGGTCGGTGCGGGCCAGAAGGAGACCTTCGCCGGGTCTGCTCGCTGTCAGGTCCTCGCAAGCGCGTCGGAGCAGCAGAGAGGAGAGACCCCTCCTGGTTCAGAGAGGGGCCGTGCTGAAAGACGTGCATGTCTGCCGCAAGCGCTACCAGCCACCCCGGGATCGAAGGCGAAGAGAGCTGGTGCACCAGGCGCAGCGCCTGGTCAATCGTTGAGCGAGCTTCCTGGAAGGGTTGCAGTGAGATCCAGGCCAGGCTGATCCTTCTCCAGCACATGCCGGTCAACAGCGGATCTGCGCTCTCTTCCGCTGCCGTGAGCGCAGCATCATGAGTGACGCGGCCCTGGGCTGAGTGCCCATCCCAGGCCCAGTCACAGATGGGAGACAATCTCCTGGCTGCATATGAGCGGCCTGTCGTCCTCGTCCTCCGTCCTCAGCCGGGTCATAGCAGCCCTCATTCTGCTCCAGGAGCCATGCGCTCCAGATCTTCTGTTGGAGGGGTCAGAGGAGCCTCGCATCCATACCGTTCTGCTCTCAGCTGGTCCAGTGCTTCCAGAATCACCTCTGGTGGCACTTGATTCTTGGGAGGATACCGTTCTGGCTCATAGATGACGCGAATCCCTGCCCGGCGCAGCAGCCGGAGGCTTCGGTGAAAGGCCGGATTGGTGTCCAGCCCTCCCCCAGTCTTGAAACAAGGCACAGCGACAATCGGCGCCCGTTTCCCAGTGTACTCGGAAAGCAATCCCACGGCCAGGGTATCACTGATGCCTAGAGCCCATTTGTTGAGCGTATTGAAGGTGGCAGGAAAGACGATGAGTGCCTGTGGTGGAGGAAGCAGATCTGGTTCAGCGGGGTGCTTGTATTCACTGCGCACCGGGTGCCCTGTTAAACGCTGCAGTGCTGCCTCATCCACGAAGTGACGTGCACGCGGCGTCAGAATGACGCAGACATCCCAGCCAGCTTGCTGAGCGGCAATCACCAGCGACTCCGCCAAAGGAGCAGAGGAACTGGCACAGGTAATCACGTAGAGCACTCCTCGTGAGGGATTCGGCTTCATCCTGCTCTCCTTCCTTCAGGGTCGGGAGGAGAAGACTGTCCGTGAGGAATGGACCTCTTGAGGTGAGCAAGATACTCCATCAATGGAGTCAGCAAGCGTTCCTCTCGCCAGCGGTTCAGTCGCTGCTCGACCTGAAGTGCCCGCTCCAGGACACGGGGCGACCGTGTCTGCTCTAAGCTTTTCAATCCTTCCAGGCCCCAAGAGACAGCTTCTTCGAGGCGGCGCTGCTGAACGAGCGCCATCGTGAGATCAAGCAAACGGATGGAACGCCGATGTGCTGCCACTTGTCCATCGGTGGGCAAGAGCTGCTTCAGGATCTCCTCAGCTTCGCGAGCGAGCCCAAGGCGGAGCAAGCAAGCTGCCTGATATCCCAGGAATCGCTCGCGATTGAACGGCAAATAGGGGGCTTCTCCCTCAAAAGAAAGGGTGGTGCGACCGGGGGCCTGGCGCTCGAGCAACGCCTGGGCACGAGCAAGCTGTTGCTGGCAGTCATCCTTTTGGCCCTCCTGTGCATAGCATTCTGCCAGCAGAGCCGAGAGCCAGGCACAAATCAGGTCACTCGCGCCGTGCGTTGTGGCAAGCAGGAATGCATGCTCTAGAACTGTCACCCCCTCGTGGGGATGCTGCTGATAGAGGAAGAAGATGCCGCGTCTTCCAAGAAGCACAGCCTGGAGCACGGGATGTTCCGACTCGCCTGCCAGATCGAAGGCGAGCACATAGGCGTGCTCAGCCAGGCCATCTTGGCCAAGATGAAAAGCTAAATCTCCAAGAACCTGAAGCGCTTCCGCGGTCACTTGTGAGAGCGATCGCCTGACAGAGGGAGGCAGAGAACTGGTGAGCAAGTCGGTCAGTCGATGCACATGGACGGTCAAATCATGATGGCAAGAGAGCAGATCCTCCAGCGAATTTCTCGCAAGGACAAAGTGCTTGCGAAAGTGCTGCGTGCCACTCGTGAGCAACCCAAGCAGCGGATCATCGATGGTGGTAGGCTGCTTGACAGCCTTCCTTAAGCGGTCCAGCAGCTCCAGGTCGGCAATGACATCTTGGCCACATGCAGCAGGGAGCAAATAGCCGGCAGTAAGAGCACCTGCCTGGAGCAAAGAACGGCGTCCCTTGTCCATCAAGGATCTCTCCGTGTGCCTTTCGATCTCTTTAAAGAGCTCATGGGAAGTACTCCCTTCCAGGATCTTCATCAGCAGTATACCCTGTTAGTGGCCAGAAGGGAAGCCTGGCAGAGGACCTGCTGGTCTGGAACCTGCAGACGGCTGGCACGCCGTCGGCTCAGCAGCGCACAGCGCCTGTTCAATCGCCTGCGCACGCTGCGCATCGAGGGAGTCACCGCTCCGAGCCAGCAGCCGTCTCCAATCGCGGGAGCAACGCCTGGCCTCCTGTCTTCTCCCCTGGCGCAGCAACACGGTCACCAGCCGGGCAACGACCTCCCCATCGGTCGGATCTTCTTCCCACAACTCGGTCAGCACCGCTTCGGCCTCGGGCCAGCGGCCCTGCTGCTCATACAGCTCACTGAGCCACCAGCGGGCCCGGTAGCA
>NZ_MCIF01000002.1:3669-26883 GCF_003268475.1 Thermogemmatispora tikiterensis
GCAGAGCCAGACCCGGAAGAGGGGAGGGGCTGCGGCATCAGGCTGAGCGCTCGCTGGGGCCATCACGAACCTCCAGATCACTGTCTCCTTGTTCTCGCCGCTGGGAAGAGAGAGAGACGGATCGACAGCTTTCCTCAGACAGGAGTATACAGCAGTGGAGAGAGGAAGGCAAGGAGGTGCGCGTCCGGAGAGAGGCGGTCTTGCGGCGCTGGGTGGCAGGCCGCGTCACGCGTACCAGCTCACGGACGACGCCGGGCCAGGCCTGGGCGGGAATGGCGGCCACCAACAGGCGCTGATGGGTCTAACAAAAGTGGCCGTCGGGAAAGGGCAAGCCTTCCAACACGTTCGCCCGGACAAAGACGCAGGTGGGGGGCACCGGCTGGGGCAGGGATTGCAAGGAGACGTCGACGCCCACCACGAGGGCGTGAGGAAAGAGGGCCTGCATCTCGAAGGCCCAGATGCCGGTGCCGGTGCCCACGTCCAGGATGGTGCGCACGCGCTCGGGAGCGAGCGGGGCCAGGTAGTGATTACTGAGCGTACGATACAAGGCGTGGTGCTGATAGTTGAGGCGCTGATCCTCGAGGGGATCTTTGGGCAACAGATACGGGACGTCGTCCAGGTACTGGCGCTGCCGGGGAGAGGGCGGCGCGCCCAGGGCGGCGAGCGCGTCGGGCAGGGCCGAGGCGACGCCAGAAGGCCATGCCTGTCACGGCTCCTTTCTGGGCAGGATGGACGAGATCTCATCAGGACGAGCAGATTGGGTGGCGTCCGGCCTGGTAGCCCTGGCAACGGAGCCTACCGGCGTCAGGTGAGGCTGAGCTGTTGGATTGGGCTGAGCCTGAGCTTGCCACTGCCCACAGCGCGGGCAGGCCGGCAGTCTTGCAGGCCAGCCGGTCAGCGGTTGCGGAAAGGGGGCCATCGGATCACGCTCCTTGCTCAACGGGTCCCGTGGAAACCCTCAGCCAGACGGGGCCACGGTCCTTGTCCCTGCCGGGGTCCCGATCTGTCATCAACGGCCTGGGGTACAGCAGGCGCTCGGGATGGGCCTGGCGTCCAGGACAGCACAGCAGGGCCTTGAGCAGCTGGCGGGGGGAGATACTGCCTCCTCAGGCGCTGATCGGGAGGGGTTCATAGCTCCTTCGCTGGCGTCGTTCCAGGCAGAAAGGAAACACTGGCGCAGGTCAGCCACGGGATTGTGCAGAGATCTTCCATTGGGCCACGGATCTCATCACGCGCTGGCAAGTGCGCTTGCTCCACGGCCTCCACCTGTTGGTGACAAAAGTGCTGCTCTGCTGCTCTCTCGTCAGCTGAGAGTCATGGCCTGGCTTGACAGCACCAGCAGGTGTGGCTATACTGATTCTGTCTCCATCTACTGTCGCGTTCTGCTGCAGAAGGATTGCTGGCTGGCGGTCGACCAGCCTCTTTCCCCCGCTCGGACAGGTTCCCTGCGCGGGGCCTTCGCTGACCTGGAGGAGGAGCAGATGACTGATTCTCCCCTGACGCCTGATCCCGAACGGTTCCCTCTTCCTTTCCTGCTGCACTATCTGGAGCCGGTGAGCGAACGGGAGGATGATCTCACCATTTCGGAAACGCCCTACCAGACCGGTCCTGATGGGCCGACCCACACAGACTATCTGGACGATGAGGATATCTCTGGGGGAGCACCCACTAACACCGGTCAGCAGGCGGACTCATCGCCTCAGGAGGACGCGGTCGTGTGGTGGTGAGAAGAAGGGGAGAAGCCTCCCATGACTCGACCAATCGTGTTGATTCTCACGCGGGCGGAAGATGCTCATGCGCCTCCGGTGATCCAGGAGCTACGGCGGCGCGGGGTACAGCCGGTTTGCCTGGATCTGGCTGAGCTGCCGACACTGCTGGCCCACTCCCCGCTGACAGCCACGCTGAGCACCAGTGTCCCGAACTGGCAGGGCCTCTGTCTTTGTCCCCGAGAAGCCTCCTGGAAGATTGAGGAGGTGCTGAGCGTCTGGTGGCGACGGCCTCGCTTCCCTCAGGCGGCTGACGCCTATGCGCCAGCCGTTCAGACCTTCATCCAGCATGAGACCGCTCGTGGCTTCCTGGGGGTCCTGGCTGAACGGCCTGTCTTGTTGACGTCGTCGGGCCAGCCCCAGAGAGCAGCACCTTCCGCCTCACCGCCTTGCTGGTGGCTCCGTCCGTGCTGGGTCAATCAGCGCGAGCGGCTGCAAGCGGCGGAGTATAAACCAGCCCAACTGCAGGCAGCCGTGCAGTTGGGCTGGCGCATTCCCCGCACGCTGTTGACCACGGACCCGGCAGCGGCGCGAGCTTTTCTGGAGCAGTGCCAGGGGCGAGTCATCTGCAAGGCGCTGGCGCGGGAGCTGTTGCCAGCAACGCCCCCGCTCACAGAGACTCAGGTGGTCTATACCCAGCGAGTCCTGCCTGAGCATGCTGGTTGGCTAGAAGGGGTGCGGAGTGCTCCCACCCTCTTCCAGGAGGAGATCCCCAAGGCGCTGGAGCTCCGGGTGGTCGTGATGGGGCAGCAGATCTTTGCCTTCGAGATCTATTCGCAAGCGTCTGAACGCACGCGGCTGGACTGGCGTCGCTGCTATACTGATCTCCGCTATGGACGGCGCCAGCTTTCCTCCGAAACCGAGCGTCGCCTGGTGGGTCTGCTGCGTCACTTTCGGCTGCAGTTTGCCGCAGTGGATCTGATCGTCACTCCCGAGGGAGAAGAAGTGTTCTTAGAGTTAAATCCCGCAGGTCAATGGTACTGGTTAGAACAACAGACGGGCGTGCCACTCGCCGCGGCGATGGCCACCGTCCTGGCCTCGCCCGAGGAGGTGGGTCTGTGGTGAGTGAAGAGGAAACCCGGCGGAGCCAGGAGCTCCGCGCGCAGCTCGTGGCGCACCTGCGGCGCTGCGGAGTGCTGCGGTCCGCGCGGGTGGCTGCCGCTTTTGCAACGCTGCCACGCGAAGCATTTGTCTCTCATTGCTACGTGCGGACGGGAGACGGTCGAGGCTGGCAGTCCTGGCAGGCAGAGGCCTGCGGGCCCGAGCGCTGGCTGGAACTTGTCTATACCGATCAGGTGCTGGTCACGCGCCTGGACGGGGACTGGCCAAGCAGCTCCAGCTCCATGCCTTCCTATATGGCGCGCATGCTGGAGGCCCTGGAGGTGCAGCCGGGCCAGCAGGTGTTGGAGATCGGGACAGGCACCGGCTACACGGCGGCCCTGCTGGCCTGGCTGACAGGAGAGCCTCGACGCGTGGTCACCGTCGAGGTGGTGCCAGAGCTGGCAGTGCAGGCCCGCGAGGCGCTGCTGCGGACGGTGGGACCGGTCCGTGTGATCAGGGCCGATGGCTGGCTGGGCTATGCACCAGCAGCGCCCTATGAGCGCCTGCTGGTGACAGCCAGTGCGGCCTCGCTCTCACTGGCCTGGTTGCGCCAACTGGCCCCGGGGGGGCGCCTCGTGTTGCCGCTGCAAGGGGGGCTGCAGGAAGGGCGGCTGCTGGTGCTGGAGCGCGCAGAGGCCGCAGAGGCGGAGCCGGGCAGGCTCCAGGGAAGAGGACATTGCCTGCCGGAGCCGTGCGCCTTCATGCCCTTGACGGGGGAGCGCTTCTGCTTGCAGGTCCTCAATGAGCTGAGTCGCCAGCCGGCTCGCCAGTGGCACGAGCCGGCTACGGGCCTGGTGCCCCAGGCCCTCCAGGAGCCTGCTGGGCGGTGGTGGCTGCAGTGGGCGACTGGCGCCTTTGGCACGGTGGGGCGCACGCGGGCAGGCCAGTGGATGGTGAATTGTTTGCAGCCGCAGCAGCAGGCCCTGGTGCATCTGGAGGAGGAGACGGCCTCCAGCTGGCGGGTGCGGGCGCAGGGGAGAGAAGCGGCGCAGTGGTGGCAGCAGCTGGAGGCTGCCGCGGCGCAGTGGCAGGCGCTGGGCTGTCCGCCCCCGGAGGCCCTGGAGCTGTGCTGGGAAGGCACCGCGTGCTGGTGGCAGGTGGGGACGACGAGGCTGCCGCTGGTCGTCCGTCCGGTGGAAGCCTCCCGCTCGTGCGAGGCGCAGGCGTCGGGGATCTCGTGAGCACCCCGTGGTGAGGGGGAAAGAGCGGGTGCCTCCGCCCCTGGGCGGTGGGTGAGTGCCCCAGCAGCCACTGAGCGAGCCGGGTACCAGCCCCTGCACCTGGTGGCAGCCCAGGCTGGAGCAGGATCGGCTGGAGGCGGATGAGCAGGGCCAGCGCCTGTGGGCAGAGACCGCGGGCGGGTGGCTGATCGCCCGGGCCACTCCCTGGGCGGAAGAGGAAGCGCGCCAGCAACGCGGGTGAAGGGAGGGGAAGCCGTGCTCGCCCCTGGGAGGAACGGCCCAGCCCGCCTCTCTGGCTCTCTTCTTCTCTCCCTGTCCGCCTGACTGGCTGCTGGTCTGCCTTGTCCCTCGGTGATCGGATCGGCTGTGCCGGCAGGCCCTGCTGGCTGGCAGGGAAGCCCTGTGGACCGGCAGGCTCGCCCTGCCTGCGAACGACCGTGCGGGCACGGGCAGGGCAGGTCCAGGTCAGCGACGAGGAAACGCAGGCGACGCGCTCCGGTCGACAGAGCCGCGGCCCGGTGCTACCTCCCAGGCCCGCGCCGCCTCCTGGGCAGCGCGTTGCGCTTCCCAACGCTGGCGCAGAGAGCGCGTCCAGGCCCACATCTCCTCCTGCCCCCGCTGCAGATAGCCGGCCCGCAGCGCCTCCGGCGGCGGCGCTGTCGCGGAGACCGGCCGTCTCCGATCGAAGCCCGGGTGATGGCGCAGCAACAGGAGCCGCGTGGGAGGAAAGACACAGGGTTGCTGCTCATAGAATAGAAGTGATCCACCAGCTCCACCAGGCGCGCTCGCAGCGTTTCCTCCTGTTGCCACTGTGCCTGAGCCACCTGAAGCTCGGCCAGTGCACGGTAGGAGCGATCGACAGCAGCAGGGTGGCCGCTCCGGTGGGCTTGCTCCTGGAACTGACAGACCTGCTGCCACTGCTGCAGGAAGCGCCGCTGCTGCGCCCGATCGACCACCGTGACCCAGGGAGAGGCCGTGCCATGATCCAGATGGCCTTCGCACGACTGGACGGTTGGAAAGCCCAGGAGATTGAGCAGCACGACCGTCTCAACGATGCCGGGGTCGATGGGCGTCCCCCGGGCATCGTCAACTGAGCCAGCGTGTTACAAGCTTCCTGCCAGCTTGCGCTGGTCCAGTCCAGCGTGAGAGGAGCTGGCCATCTCACCTCCACCTCGCCAGCGCCACCACACACACATCTTGCAGGTGTCACCTTCCTTCAACAAACCGGTGCCCAGGCACTGGGGACAGGTGACATCAGCACTGAAGCCGGTCCCCTGGCAGTTGGGACAGATCATGTGCTTCCCCATATCGTCTCCTTTGCGGAAGCACCGGTCCTGTCAGGGGGAACCCGCTCTTTCTCCCGGCAGGGCCTGCCAGGCTCAAGCAAGCCCCCCAGCTCTCGCTGCACTGTCAATGGCGTTATCCTTCACGTTTCAATCCCAGACGGGCCGCTTCACTGATTCTGACCCACCCGGCAACGGGGGATCGGCGAACCTTCTTCCTGCGGTTTCAATCCCAGACGGGCCGCTTCACTGATTCTGACCGAGGAGGCATTTGATGAGTACCGGGAGGGATTCCTGTTTCAATCCCAGACGGGCCGCTTCACTGATTCTGACCATAGGGAACCGCGATGGCTACTCAACCTGGCGGTTCTGTTTCAATCCCAGACGGGCCGCTTCACTGATTCTGACGCAGGCGGGGTGCTGCTTGCCGCCTCGGAGGGATAGTTTCAATCCCAGACGGGCCGCTTCACTGATTCTGACTGAGCGGGCGCGTGGCCGGCCCAGGTATGTATCTCTTGTTTCAATCCCAGACGGGCCGCTTCACTGATTCTGACGTTGCGACTGGCTAGCCCGACATTTGATGATGATCCTGTTTCAATCCCAGACGGGCCGCTTCACTGATTCTGACCCAAAAAACTTTTGGGAGTACCCACCCGTTGAGAAGCTGAGTTTCAATCCCAGACGGGCCGCTTCACTGATTCTGACGGTACCCCCTCTAGCGTAGCATCTGGAGCCGTCTCCGTCAAGCTTTTTCGATGATCCCAAAAAAGCGGTCATCATGCCAGCCATGTTGGCCCTCAGACGGCCTGGAAAGCCATTCGAGGATCGCTGCGTGGGAAGCCGGGTGCCGCGATCCTCGAAGTGACGAGCATCTCATTACAACAACGGTATCAGAGGCATGTTCCCCTCCTCGTGCGTCTCCTCGATGGAGCCGCCCTTTGTCTCCTCTCCACGCTGGAAACGGTCCGTCGCTGCTGGCCCCCAGGCCCGACCACGGAATGGCTTCTGAAGTGCACGGAGTGGCAAAGTGCCTGGCATCATGACCGCTCTAGAGCGGTCACTAGTGACCGTTTTTTTTGGGGATCATCGAATCTGCTTGACGGAGGCCGCTCCAGATGCTATCTTAGAAGGGGTACCGTCTGAATCAGCGGTCCTGCCCGTTTGGGATTGAAAGAGCTAGGGGCTGCTAGGTCTGAAGCAGCTCCTCTGCCCGTCGGCGATTGAAAGCGAGAGAGCATAGTGCTGCTGCGGCCTGCTCTCCAAAGGAAGACCCTATGAAGCCAGCCGCTGCCTGTTTCGTCTGCCAGAAGGTACGAGGCGAGATTGCTATTCCTGGAGGACTGATCTATCGAGATGAGTTAGTACAGGCAACGCATCTGTTTCCCAACCGGCAAGGATTGGTCTATCTGGGCTACCTGATGATTGAGCCGCTACGTCACGCGCCGGAGCTGGCGGATCTGACTGTGGAGGAGGCCCAGGCAATCGGACTGCTGATGAGCAGGCTTAGCCGGGCTCTTAAGGAGATACTCAAGGCGGAGCATGTATATGCTTTTGTGCTAGGTGATGACGTGCCACATCTGCATCTGCATCTAGTGGCTCGTCATCGTGGGGCCCCCCAGCAATACCGGGGTGTGCACGTCACGGAATGGCCAGAGGCTCCACGAGGAGGAAAGGCGGAGATCATCACGCTCACTGCACGCCTGCATGCTTTCCTTGCTCGTTGAGCACCAGCTCTCGCCTCGCTTACTGTGCGCTTGTCTGGACAGCATCTTGCAGCGTCCAAAACGCAGCGCTCTCTGGTACCGATCTCGATCGGCTCATGGAACCGCCCAACGGCGGTGCCTGCTGTCTCGCTCAGCCTCAACAAGCATAGTCCCAGCCAGACCTACGAGTCTCCTCGCCGTCGCAACGCGCCACAATATCCATGACGACAGGCGCATTCCCGAGGCGGATGAAGCATCAGCGTTCGACGATTACCCCGACGTTGCCTGGCGCTTTCGTCTACTCTACCTCCTCATCCCATCCAGCGCTACGATTTCTGGCTGCTCTGCTAGCGCAGTGTGCAGAGCAAAGCGAGAAGCAGCAGGAAGACATCCCCGATCACGACCGACCCCACTCCCCGACGAGAAAGCCCCGCCGAAAGCCTCTGGGAGGGGCCTCCGCTTCTCACCGCCAGTGTCTGGTCTGCGCCAGGATCTGCACGAAGCCCTGACTCATCTGAAGATGGCGGTAAGGAAGGCTGGTTCGGTAGATAGACAGCTGTGAATGAGTCAACAATGTCACCGTGAAACGGCTCATAGCTGCCTGCGGCTGCAGATGCTAAATGAAGCAGTGAGAGTGCCCCAAAGCATACGCTTCCGAGTGTCTCAACGAAGATCTGAGGCCCATTGCAGAGGTGAAGCCATGAGCATGATCGCACGGAGTACAGTCAGGACAATAAGCTGGCTAGTGGTTTTCTTCTGTCTCATCCTGACGGGTTGTAGTGCATCTATCAGCATTTCTGGAGGCGGCGGCTCCGGCCTCCAGCAAGCGACAGCAACGCCTACGGGGCCGGCGCAACATCCGCCGACTTCTACTCCCGCGCCCCGGAAAAGCGTGCCCATGCCAGTCACTCAGACCTCCTGCCCCGGCATCTCGCCCACCAACCCCTTCGGTACGCGCCCGGCAGTCATGCGCCCGCTGGCTCTGGGAAGCCATCAGAACCTTGTCTACATCTATAATGAAGGCCAGTCGCAAACCTCCACCGCCCACGGCCACCTGGTGCGCTACGACGTTACCACCGGTCAACGAGTAACCATTATCACCAGCGGCTTGCTCATCAGCGAGGCCCAGGTCTCTGCCGATGGGCAATGGATTATGTTTCTCAGCCTGCCAGATCCGCAGCGCGACCCCAACCATGCAGCGCTGCTCCAGATGGTACGCATGGATGGACAGGGCCTCCAAACTCTCTATTGCTTCCCTAAGCTGCCCTATACCCCGAAGGGCGGAGCCTTCAGCGCCTTCGAAGGACGGGGCATCATCAGCTATACTGGCTATCCCCCGGTTCGCTTTGCCTGGTCGCCCGACGAGCGCCATGTTCTCCTGTCTGCCGATTTGCAAGGCACTACCAGCCTGATGACGCTTCTGGATATCAGGACCGGGAACTTACGGCAGCTCTTGCTATACACACAATTTTGCGCGATCGCCATCCCTTTGACCTGGCTTAACAGCAGCCAGGCCTACATCGTTACAGAAAGCCGTGTCACCTGCGGCTCGCCGCCGCTGCCAATGAACCTCTACCTTATCGATGTCAACAAAAGCACTAATCCAGCCAATCCTGTATGGAATGATGTAATAGAAGAAAATGTTCGCTTTACAGAAGTAGCAGTAGATACCAGTCCTGACGGTTCGCGTCTCTTTGTCTCTACATGCGAACGATCAGGACCAGCAATCTCCACCATCGTGAGCGAGCCAGCGGTGGGGGGTTCTCAGACGACCATCTACCGTCAGCTGGCTTCGGCACAGAATCCCGAAAGCTGCGTAGAAAGCATACGGGCCGCTACGACGAGGACGTTACTGGTGCTCATGTCTGGCGCACCATACCAGGCCACTTTTCAGCTCGCTGTGCTCAGCAGCGATGGTCATGGTCAGCCTCGCGTGCTGGCGAACCTGGAACAGGGGAGCAGCTATAGCCTGGATCAGGCGGTGCCTGCGCTCTGGTCCCTCATCTCCCGTGATGGTCACCTCTATGCCATGACAGGGTCTAAACCGCTAGCCTACGGCAATAACCTGATCGAGGAAACGACGGTTTTCTACGGGAGTCTAAGCGGTGGGAAACCTGTAGCCGTAGCGACAGCCAGCAACGGCACGGTTGATGTTGTTGGCTGGACGGCGCTCTGATCTGAGAGGAGAGAGCAACCGGTGCAAGCTGCCGGTCTGGGGAAGTCTGAGGAAGTCCCGGTACTTGAAGGGCCTTCAGGAGCCAGATCGTGCCAGCCTGCCGCGGCGCCGCCTGTACCCGATCGAGATCTGACGCCTCCAGCTCGATCCCTCGACTGAGAGGCCAGCTTTGGCTGACCGGCTGATCAGTAAGCCTGGCTGGCATGTTGCTCCTTGTCCTCAAACGCTTGAGGACAGGGAGCAGCCTCTCTAAGAGCGCGCCGTATCGTGTACACTCAGGCCGACCAGGCCCTCGGCGATGGGGTCCTGGTACTGTCAGGCGGCGCCAGCCAGCGGGATGAGTGGTTCCTGCTCGACTGGTGCCTCCAGCATCAGCGGATGTGGCTGATGAGCGCTTCTAGTGCCCTCCTCAGCCCGTACGATCGCCTTAGTTAGCAAGACCGCCCTTCAGCCGCTCGAACAGGAGGGGGTGATCTCGCTCTGGCACGACGGCCTGGTTCGCCCTGGCTACGACGTCGACCAGGAACGTGCCAGCGCCTTGGCCCACGCCTCGATCGTCTTGCTCTTGTTCAGTCCGGACTATCTGGCCTCCGAGCAGGGCTACAGCGAGCGATAGCAGGCCCTGCGCCGGTACAATGCCGGCTTACCGGCGGTGGTGCTGGCTCTGGTAGCAGCGTTTCCACGGAGCAATCTCGGGCTGGAATTGGCCAGTATCCTGCTGATCTTTACCAGCCAGGCCTGGAATATGACCTTTAGCTTCTACCATGCTGTGCTGACACTGCCCCGTGATCTGGTTGATGTCTGTCGTTTGCTGCGGTTACGACCCTGGCAGCGCTTCTTGAAGCTGGAACTTGCTGCTGCCACCATTGGCCTGGTCTGGAACAGCATGATGAGCTGGGCCGGTGGCTGGTTCTTCCTGATGGCCTCCGAGCAATTTTCGCTGGGGGATCGCTCCTTCCGGCTGCCCGGCCTCGGCTCCTATCTCCAGCTCGCTGCCGACCGGGGCGACCCCTGGGCACTGACCCTTGGGCTGCTCACCTTGATCGGTCTGATTGTCCTGCTCGACGTCTGTCTCTGGCGTCCCCTGGTCGCCTGGGCTGAGCGCTTTACGCTGGAAGAGCAGGCCGAAGCAGCGCCGCCGCGTTCGCTGGTGCTCGATCTGCTGCGGGCCTCGCCGGCACTGCACTGGCTGCGGCAGCATGTGGGACAGCCCCTCTGGGAGGCGGTGGCTCAGCTGCTCAACCGCCTGCAGCCGCAGCCGGCGGGAACTTCGGCGCTGCTGCCTGGCTTGCAGCCTGCTCACCACGAGCGGCCTCGGTCCTGGCTGCGGCGAGGGGGCGCCCTGCTGATCCTGGGCCTGCTCGGGCTACTGGCCCTCTGGGTCTGCTGGCAGGGAGGGCAGCTGCTGGTCCAGGTGCCTCCTGCTACCTGGCTCCGCACAGAGGAGGGAGATCCGGTGCTGACAGCAGTGGGGCGCCAGCTCGCTGAGGCGGACGTGCAGGAGGAGAAGCGGCTCTTTCGCCAGCAGGCGCTGGCACGCATCGCCCTGCTGCGCCGCATTGCCGAGGACCTGGCCGCCGCACCGGGTCATCGCGTAGACGAGGAGCGTTATCTCGAACGCCTGCGAGAGCATTTCAGCGAGGGGGAAGCGGAGGCGCAGCTGCAGACGATCATTGACTTGGGCCGCTATGCAGAGATCTTTACCTACCAGGAAGAGGCAGGGGTGTTTGCGCTGGAAACGAACGAGGAGGCGGCGGAGCAGCCCACCGAGGCCGCTGGCGGCATACGGGAGAGAAACATTCGGTGATTTCCTTTCTTCTTTCCTTTGGCAGTCCTTCCTGGAATGGAGGTCGCACCAGCGCGGACGCGGCAGCGATACGATGACAAGGGCCTCGCTGTCGTGGGCCATCACTATCAGGTGATCCAGCCAGGCCAGGATATGGAAGCGCCTTCCACTGTTGTGGAGGCGATCATCAGCAGCCGTGCATCCTGCTGGGATGCTAGACATTCCCTGGCCTCTACGTGCAGCCGATTCGGGCGCGGGCGGTGTTGATCCTCACTCCAGGGAGGGCCGCCTGTCCATCTCCTTCGGCAAGCTCTGCGAGCAAGGGCCACGTCTGGATAGTGGCCCTCCTCACTCAAAGGTACTCAAGAGTAGAGTTCGTTGCCTCTGCATCAGGCAGATCCGATAACGATAGGCAACGGTTCTACACATGATCACAGGATACATACAAACCAGCATGCTGCTCCAGGGGGGCCATCTCTCCCCCCTGGTTTCCCCCAGAGGTCTTGTGGTCGCCACCCTGATAAAATCCGTAGGGGTGAGGTGCTCTGTGGTTACAGTGCAGACAGCAGCTTGAGGAAGTCAATAGCCACTTGAGGCTGGGGCCTACCACATCGCGGGCAATACTGGCCCCCTGCTGGGTATTGAGCCTGAGTGGCCAGAAACCCTCCAAAGTTTCCACCTCTATGGCAGGCAGGGGAGAGCTCCCCAGGAGAGCAGCGAGCCTTTCCGCCGCACTTGAACTCGATTGGGTCGCTCTTGTCGCCGCAGAGAGCCCAGGTCCCGCCCACATAGAGCTGACGCAATCGTGCAGGTGCCAGCTCACGATTCCGAGTCGTTGTGTGGCCTGACACCTTGGCTGCGGCTGCCGCCTGCTCTCCTCTTGCTAATTGAGGGCAGGGCAAGAGCAGCAGGCCCGCTTGCAGCGTTCTCCTTCGCAGGCTTCTTTCTCCCCTTTCGCTATGACCGCAAGGCGTCGATCTCTTGGCCAGGACGTCTCGTATTCATTCAATTGTCAAAGGATCTCTACTTCGTGCCTGCTGGGGGTGCAAGCCAGGCGAAGAAAAGGCCTGGCGAGGGTTAGGAGCTTGTCAACGACCCCCGGCTCAAGCCAGGGGCTTGCCCGCAGCCGCAGCGGCCCGGGCTTCAGGGCCACTTCGACAACAGCCCACTGCCCCGGAGGACAGCAAAGCATGGTGACTGGGTTGACTCTCCCTCCGCCAGGTGAGGCGAAGCCGAGGCTTCCTCACAGGTCAGTGCCTTGAAGCCTCATGGCACAAAGATGCCAGGAGAGAGGCTGCTATGTCAACCGCTGGCAAAGAGCCAGAGGGGGCCGCCTTCCTCCCCTGGATGAATCCAGGGGTCCCCGGCGGCACGCCTTTATGGTTGAGCTATAACGCGCAGATTCCCTGATACCAGTAGCTGCGCTCACTCGTGCCGCTAGAATGCGGGGCCGATCTCAACGGCCCAAATCTGCTGCTTCTATGATGGTACAGCGGCCAGCGTACGCGTGACGGCTCTCTGATTCAGGGATCAATAGATCTGCCTGCCTCCTTCCGGTCTCAGGGAGAAGGTTTCTGGTTAGGGGGCGTAAGAGCTGACGCTGTTCTGCTATCACATCCCTGTCCTTCTCTTCTGTCCCTGCTTGGCCTGACGGCCCACTGGCTCATAATCAGCAGCAAGATCATCACCAAGAGCGCGAATGTGAGGGTAAGTATCAGGACAAAAGCGCTGGCTAAGGCCAGCTTGTGCCAGGGGACAACCAACATCGCCAGGACGACCGGACCGAGCAGGCGAAGGAAGATCATCCACTGGCCCCAACGAGTGGATCGTTTCAGTTGAGCGTCTGGCTTCCCTGGCCCAGACATCAGCTCACCCCTCTCTCCTGTCAACCACGCTCCCCAGACGTGTGCTGCGCACTGGCCGACGGATCAACGCCGCCAACGGCTCCTCGGGAGCGTATGTCACCTGCTCACCGCTCTCTTCGTCAGCAAGGTGTGCTGCGCGAATACTCCAGCGAATAGCAGAGACCGGAGGCTCCAGGCTCAACTGTGCTACCAGCTGTTCAACTGCCTGCGTCTGCACTCCTTCACTCTGCAGCTCTGCGCGCACCATGATACATCTGGGGTCAGGCGAGTCTTCACTCTCCAGCGATTGCAGCACCAGTGGCCCTCCCTGGGTCTGCTGAAAGAGTAAGGAGCGAATAGGTATTTCAGACTCGCTGGGACAGGCCAACTGGACCTGATAGTGCAGCAGCAGCCCTCTCCTCTCTCGCTGCTGACTCTGACGGTTGATCTGCACAGAAAGTGGACGAAGCATTAGAAGAACGGCGACGATCATGGAGGCGCTCGGCCCGGCCAGTCCTGGCTGGCCTACGCCTGCCAATACCCCTATGGCTGAGGCACGCCAGAGCGTTCCCGTTGTGTTGAGGCCGCGGACGTTGATCTCTCCCATCGCGGGAATGACTCCAGAGCAGATGAGGCCAACGCCAGAGACCACCTGTGCCGCAGTGCGGGTGTCAAAGCCTATCAGCGCTGTTGTCAAGACGAACAAGGCCGATCCTGTTGTCACGAGTGCACAGGTCCGTAACCCTGCGGTACGCCGGCGATACTGGCGCTCCAAACCGTGATGGCGCCCCACAGGAGGGCCGTCATCACCCGTATGACGAATGGGAACAGCAGTGCCATGATGCTCTCCTTTCCGCATTCTATAGGAGCCAGGCTTCACGCCATAACCCTTGCTCACAGGAACGGCAGCCTGGAGCGCGCTTTGCCCTGCATGCTGAGAGGAGGCCTGGACTGCTCCAGTCTGGTGCTGACGCTCGCCTGGGCATGGTGTTACCCCTCAAGGGGAGTGACACCCCCGTCTCTACCAGTCAATAACTGGGTCAGCCTCCGTGTATCCTGCTCTCTCATGAGAGAGATCAGCCGTGGATGCATGATGATCAACAGGGCTGCCAGCCGTTTCAACCAGCTCCAGCACCATGGCGGGGTCGTCTGCCACAGCGTGCCCCAAGGCCTTCTCCCTGCCTCTCTTGTACGAGAAGATAGGCTGTGCCGCAGCTGAGATCAGCGGTGGCTTCATCATCTGCTGCATATGATTCCTCCTTGCCTGAGATGGTAATGGATATCCAGAGAAGGGATAGCTGAGAAAGGCGAGCAACAGAGGGCCAGCCATCCAATCGAGCCATTCAGGCTGGACCGGGAAAAGGCAACCAGGCAGCAGTGCATAAGCGCCAGGAAAGAGAGACCGTAGGAAGAGCACTGGCACATCGCGTCACATGGGCTTTGTAGTACTCTTGCCAGAGCTGCAAGCAACATTGCGCAGTAACGCGCCTTCGGTTGCCAAGCCACTCTCTTCCAGCTCTTCCAGCGAAGCTGGAGAGAAAGATGAGTCAGCTTTTCTACGGGCAAAGAGAGGAATAAGTACCCTCCTGAGAGAAAGGCGGAAAAGCTTTGCTGCGGCACACTGGTAAGGGGCAAATCCTTTCAGCATGCCCCAGACACCTGTTCCTTAGACCGCCCGTTGCGAGTGCGAGGCAGGAGGAAACTGCGCTTACTGGCGCCAGGCATGGGCTTCTCTGCATCGTGCCTTGTACCCACAACGGAGAAAGGTTGCCTTTTCTTCAGGAGAGACTCTCACTGGACTGCCAGGGTCAGCCTCCATCGCTGCGATCCTTTCCTCCTCTGTTTGGCTTGACACTCTTGTGAGAGAAACGACACCTCTGTGAAGGATGTTCCTCTTGCTATATCCCCCACTGGGGGATATGAGCAGGAGCAAGTATAGTCGCTGGGATAGAGAGCTGTCAAGTGGCACAAGGTCACCTTCTGCTGGAGGCCCATCGCTCCCCGTTAGGAATGCCACTACCAGACTAGAGGAGATGTTTCTCCTCGTCGCCTTACGAAAAGAGAAGAGGATGGTGGTCAACACCAGCGAGCTACGGGCGTCCTTGATAGGCGAGCTAGTCGTGGTGGCAAAGGGAGGCCCGTCGCAGTAGCGGTCTCAGTTCATGGGGGGCTCTTGACAATGCCTCACTTCGCGGGCTATACTTCCTAACGGAAGATATCCCCTACCAGGGGATAGGGATAGAGAGGACTCCTTCAGCAGAGGAGTCTTCTTCTCTCAGAACATTAGCGACCCAAGCAGAGGAGAGAAGGATCACTTCGATGGAACCTGACCCTGGAAGTCCAGGTATAGCCTGTTCTGAAGGGAAGGCGACTCTCCTCCGTTGTGGGTACGAGGCTCGCTCCTGACTGGTCTCTGCCTGCGGGCAGAGTTTCCTCACGCCTCGTACTCGCAACGGACGATTTGAGTCCGTACGAGTGTCCAGGGCGTGAGGGAGGAAGCTGCCTGCGGTGGAGAACGTATTCTTTCGTTCCTTCCGGTCCGCGCACGGCACTCTTCAGAGTGCGCTTCGCAGTCTTAACAGCATCCTCATCCTCATCAGCCCCATTTGCTGCGCTGGAAGCCGACGGCTTGCCAGCGGCAGGCGCTGTTGCACTTCAGCGTACCACCAGGATCTCCGCCGGTAGTGGAAGAGGGCGACGCGGCCTGGCCTAAGCCGCCAGATTCCTTTCCGTGTGATGGCTGACCGGCACCGAGGACGGTGGCGTCTGATCTGGCTCTCGTGCAGCATCTGGGTCACCTTTCCATAGTCGGGCCGGCTCCCAGACCGGTCGACTGGCAGCCTATGCCTGGTCTGTCCTTGCTGCCACCCTCGCTGGACCCTATCACCACTTCAAGGAGGTAATTCATGCAGCAGATGACAGAGCCACAGCTGACTACGGCTCCGGCGCAGCTTGATCCGGCCCATATCGGAGACATTCAAGGGGCCTGGGGGACCCTGTCACAGACCGCTCAACCGCCGCGCCAGGGCTGGCTAAAACGGTTAACCACCCTGCTGATCATCATGGGGCCAGGACTGGTCACCATGATCGGCGATAACGATGCGGGCGGGGTCGCAACCTATACCCAGGCGGGCCAGAACTATGGCACCAGTCTGCTCTGGACCTTGCTCATTCTGATCCCTGTGCTCATCGTCAACCAGGAGATGGTGGCTCGCCTGGGCGCCGTGACGCGCGTTGGTCACGCCCGACTGATCTTCGAGCGGTTCGGCAAATTCTGGGGCCTGTTCTCGTTCCTCGACCTCTTTCTGGTCAATTACCTGACGCTGGTCACAGAGTTCATCGGGTTTGCCATGGCCCTCAACTACTTCGGAGTCAGCCCCCTGATTTCCATTCCTGTGGGCATACTCGGCCTGATTGCCATCGTGATCACCGGCAGCTTTCGCCGCTGGGAGCGGGTCATGTGGATCAATTGCCTGGTGAGCCTGCTCATGATCCCCATTGCCTTCTTGCCCCACCCGGCCTGGGGACCTATTCTGCACGATACGTTCATCCCCGGAGTCGCTGGCGGCCTGAACGCCAACGCACTGCTCACGATCATCGCCATTGTCGGCACAACGGTGGCTCCCTGGCAACTCTTCTTCCAGCAGTCCAATGTCGTGGATAAGCGTATCACTCCCCGCTGGCTGCGCTATGAGCGGCTGGACACGATCATTGGGAGTCTATTGACCAATATCGAGGCAGCGGGGCTGATCATTGCCGCAGCCTTTGCTTTTGCTGGAACAAAGTACTTTAATAACTTCGTCGATGCAGGAACGACGGCGCAAGCGTATGCTGCACTGGGTCACCCGATCATGGGGGCCCTGTTGATGATCATCCTGCTGAATGCCTCGATGCTTGGGGCCTGCGCCGTCACCCTATCGACAGCCTACGCAGTCGGTGACGTCTTCTCTGTAGCCCATTCCCTGCACCGCAGGTTCCACGAGGCCAGGCTCTTCTATAGCGTCTACATCCTGCTCATTGTGCTGGCAGGTGGCTTGGTCCTGATCCCCAGTGCCCCATTGGGACTGCTGACCTTCGCCGTCCAGGCACTGGCTGGCATTCTCCTGCCCAGCGCGACGGTGTTTCTGGTGCTACTCTGCAACGATCGAGCAGTGCTCGGACCCTGGGTCAATCGTTTCTGGCTCAATGCCGTTGCTACGGTGATCGTGGGGCTGTTGGTAGCGCTCTCCTTCATCCTGGCGATGACCACGCTCTTCCCCACTGTGGATGCGATGTTGCTGACCAGGGTGGTGTTCGCTATCCTGCTGGCTGTCTTGCTGACGCTGGGCGTTCTGGCAGCCATTCGACGCCTGCGCCGGGGTCCTGACCCTGAGCTGGAGACCCTGATGCGGATGAAGAAAGAAGACTGGCAAATGCCGCCTCTTCAGGAGATACCTCGCCCGAGCTGGTCGCTGACGCGCTGGGTGGGGATGGTCACGCTGCGGGCCTACTTGATTGTGGCCATGGTGCTGCTGGTTGTCAAGGTTGTGGAGCTGGCACTTGGCCACTGACTCAACGGTTGACCCTGCGTGGAGCGGGTGCTCCTCCTCCCCTGGTGACCAGCAGGAGAAGAAGAAGCGCTCGCTCTCCCAATGAGGGCCCTGGTCCTCCCAAGGGAGGATTCGGGGCCATGCCAGGAAAGTGCTGGTGTTGTGCGACAGATGCACTAGCCAGCGCGAGAAGCCGTCTGCACGAGATCACTTCGACCTCGTGCTTTTCTCTGGCCCAGCAAATTTTATGATTACAAAATTTGATATTAGATAAGTCAAAAATATTAACAAGAAGCGACTGGCGAGCCGCTGGCTGGTGCGATGGCTCTGGCAGTCGCTCCGCTGGAGGTAAGAATCATGGCCCACACAATCATCCCATCGTCGCCAGAGATTCCTCCGCTGACCAGTGAGGACCTCAAGCGGGCTCGTGATCGTCTGCGTGTCGCACGAGCGCGTGGCCATCGCTGGGGGTGGCTCTCCCTGCTCTGGCTGCTGATTGGCCCCGGCGTGCTGGTGATGCTCGGAGAGAACGATGCACCGAGCATGCTCTCCTATGCTGCCACAGGGGCCACCTATGGTCCGGGCTTTTTCCTGCCATTTATTCTTCTGACCTTCCTCATGGCCTTCATCGTGCAGGAGATGACAGTACGTCTGGCAGCGACGACGCATCGGGGGCATGCCGAGCTGATCTTTGAGCGCTTTGGGCCGTTCTGGGGCACGTTCGCCCTCTTCGACCTGGCGCTCGGCAACCTGATGACCCTGGTCACCGAGTTTATCGGGATTCGGGCCGGGCTGGGCTTCTTTGGCGTTCCGCCTTTGCTTGCCGTGCTGCTAGCTCTCTCGGTCATTGTCCTGGTCGTACTGACGCGCCGCTACTGGACCTGGGAGCGCCTCAGTCTGGCGCTCGCCCTTTTCAACCTGGTCTTCATTCCGGTGGCAGTGTTGGCTCATCCAGACCCTCAGCAGTTGGTGAAGGCTTTCCTGACTGGGCGCCCTTTCCCGAGTTGGGATAAGACGACGCTCTTGCTCTTGCTCGCGGATATCGGGGCCACGGTGACACCCTGGATGCTTTTCTTCCAGCAAAGTGCGGCTGTCGACAAGGGAGTGGCGAGACAGGACATTGCGTATGGGCGCCTGGATACGGCTCTGGGTGCCCTGCTGGCCGCCATTGCTGGCATCGCCACCGCCATTGCGACCAACCCGCTGTTCTTTCATCATATCAATGCCTCCTCATTCGCCGGGGCAGATTTTGCCCGGGCTTTGCAGCCCTACGTGGGGAGCGTTGGGGCGGCGCTCTTTGCGCTGGGCATCACCGAGGCCGGGCTGCTGGCGGCGATTACGATCGCCTCTTCCTCGGCCTATGCCTTCGGGGAAGTGACCAGGCAGCCACATAGCCTCAATCGGTCGCTGCGTGAAGGATGGCCCTTCTACTGCGTGCTGCTGCTGGCGGCTGGGTTGGCTGCAGCTCTTGTGCTGATCCCCAATGCTCCGTTGGAGTTCATTGTGCTCATCGTCAATGTCTATGCAGTCCTGTCCATGCCACCGGCGCTGGTCTTTCTCACGGTGCTCGTGAACGATCGCGACATCATGGGAGAGCAAGCGAATGGTCCCCTGGCCAATCTCCTGTCGGTGACGGTGACGCTCTTTATCTGCCTGGCCGGTCTGGTCTACGGGATCGCCACAGTATTTCCAGGGCTGTTGCCTTCCTGAGCAGGAGCAGTCTGGAGGGAGTCTTGATCAGAGAGGAGGAGACATGGACAAACTACCACCAGCGCATATGAACACAGAGCACGATCTCGCCTGGGTGCGCGAGGCCCTTGAACCTGACCAGTTTGCTGAGAGCAAAGTGCCACTGGAGCGGCGCCGGCTCGGACCAGGTTTGCTGGTGCTGCTCTGGGTATTGCGGATCTATGTGATCCTCATGACGGTGCTCATTGCGTATCAGGTCTGGCAGGCACTTCATCCCTAGAGGGCGAGTGGTAAACTGGAAGGGCAGCAGAGATAGCACCTGGCCTTATCGCTTCTGCCCTCGCCCCCACATCTCTGGCAGCCAGGCGTGCTCTACTGTTTCAGCTTCCAACTGCTGATATGGAACAGCGCGCTTGACGAACGGTGCCCGCATGGCTGGCTTGACTGGCTGCTGGCGAGGGCAGTATGCTACTGGAGCGAGCACTGGAGCAAGGTTCTCCTACCTTGCTCCCTTTGTCGGAAGATCTCGTCCAGCCCGCTATGAACGCTGATTCAGCGTTTGTTTGCCCAACAACTGATCATGAGAGGAGTAAGGTAGGCCATCTGGAGAAAGGGAGCCTATGTTGAAACACGTGGCACGTCGTTGGGGCAGAGCAGTCGAGGGTTACACTTTTTCGGGACATCCACAGCTCCAGCAGGTGCTCCACTGTGATCTGGCACAGACGCTGCGCCTGCTTGGAGCCAGCTTGCTTGGCCTCACGGACGCCGTGGCTGCTCAGCGTCTGCAGCAGATTGGGCCGCATTACCTGCCCGACCTGCGTGCTCGTCCCTGGTGGCACCGTCTGTTACTGGCTTTCTGGAACCCGTTTCTCATGATACTGGCTGGCCTGGGCCTGGCTTCTTTTCTGAGTGATCTCTTCTTCACCAGCCCTGCCGATCGGAGCTGGTTCAAGGAGATGCTCCTGGCAGCGATGCTGTTGTGCAGTGGTGCCGTGCGCTTCTGGCAGGAGCGTCGAGCTGAGCAGACCATTCGTCCACTCGCCAGGACGGTAAGTAGGACGGTGCAGGTCCTGCGCCGCGCCGATGAGCAGGCAGCGCCAATGCTTCGCCGGATTCCACTAGAGGAGGTGGTTCCAGGGGACCTGGTCCTGCTTGAGGAGGGGCAGGTTGTGCCCGCCGATGTCCGTCTCGTGAGCGCGCAGGCGGTGTTACTGGATCAGTCTCTCTTCACCGGAGAGGCCATGCCGGTCGAGAAACACGACAGTGAGCAGGGAGGACAGGCTGTACCTCGCCTACGCAGTCGCACTGATCGTTCGCTTCTGGCTCTGCTCGAATCTCCCCATCTCTGCCTGATGGGGTGCAACGTCATCCGAGGGAAAGCGGTAGCTGTTGTGATCGCCACGGGGAGCGCCACCGTCTTCAGCAGGTTGGCCAGGCAATTCCTCAGGCGCCCGCTTCTCTCAGCGCTGCAGCAGGAACTGAACCAGGTCAGCAAAGTGCTGCTGGTCAGCCTCTTACTCATGATAGCCTGCCTGTTGCTGATCCGGGGAATCACTCGCGGTGACTGGTCTGAAGCAGTCCTCTTTGCACTGGCAGTCGGTGTAGGATTGACCCCAGAGATGCTGCCGCTCGTGGTCACGGCAGCGCTGGCCCGCGGTGTAATTGGGCTCGCCCGTGTGGGTCTGGTGGTCAAACACCTGCCAGTAGCCCAGATGCTGGGAGCACTGGAAGTGCTCTGTCTGGACAAGACAGGCACGCTAACCGAGGCGGCGATGCAGCTCGTGACAGCGATCGACGTCTCTGGCCAGGAACAGGACAGGGTTCTTCGCCTGGCAGCGCTCTCTGTCCTGGCGCAACAGCAAGGAGCGGCCCAGGGCAATGATCCTTTCGCACAGGCGATTCTCACAGCGGCACGTCAGAGAGGTATCCGGCTCCCAGCAGGAGTGGTCTTCGGCGAGGTGTTGCCCTTTGATCCCATCCGAAAGCGAGCCTCTGCCATTGTCAGCGCTTCACCTGAGAGCGCGTCAGCAATGCAGAGACAGACTGCAGCCCTGCTGCTCTGTCAGGGCTCTTTTGAGCCAGTGCTGGCCGTTTCCTCTGCGGTTGAAACGCGTGAAGGAGTGCAGCCGTTGACCGAGGTGAGCCGGCTCCAGATCAGACGTCTGGCCCGATCGTTACAAGAGCAGGGCTTACGCGTGCTGGCAGTGGCCTACAAGCCAGTCGAGACCCAGCGTACGCGTGCGCTTGCCTCCGAGGAGCAAGAGTTGATCTTTGCGGGGCTGCTCGGCTTGAGCCAGACGCTTCGCCAGGGGGTCCACAGGGGCATAGAAGCACTGCGAGCAAGCGGCATCAGACTCAAGCTGGTAACGGGCGATGACGAGCGCCTCGCTGTGCGCCTGGGAGAGGAAGTGGGTTTTGATAGCCGGCGTGTCCTTCTGGGCTGGGAACTAGAAGGGCTGAGCGAGAACGACCTGGCGATGTTAGCCGGGCAAACCGACATCTTTGCGAGTATCACGCCGCTACAGAAAGCTTTGATCGTGCGCGCACTCCAGCAGTCAGGCGCGGTGGTGGGCTATCTGGGCGACGGACTCAACGATTTGCCGGCCTTACGACGCGCTGACATCGGGCTGGCGGTGAGCGGAGCCACGGGGAGTACGCAGACTGCTGCCATGGTGCTGATGCAAACGAGCGAGCTGGCACGGCTGGCTGCAGGGATACGCGTGGGCCGCCGGGTATCCCGGACCATTGGGAAATATCTGGCGATCACCATCAGCTCAAACTTTGGCAATGCGCTCAGCATTTTGCTGGCAAGCCTCTTCCTTCCATTCCTGCCAATGCTTCCCGCGCAATTGCTCATGCAAAACGTGTTATATGATCTGACCCAGATCTCTCTCGCCTGGGATCACCTCGATCCGGAGGAGCTTCAGGAACCTCATCGCTGGCATCTTGCTCCGTTGCTGCGCTTGATGCTAATCATGGGCCCCCTGAGTTCGCTCTTTGACATCCTGACGTTCCTGATTCTCTGGTGGTTCTTCGGTGCACGTACTGTTACAAGTGCTCCTCTCTTCCAGTCAGGCTGGTTTCTGGAAGGACTATCCTCACAGATTCTGGCTGTGCATCTGCTGCGCACCCATCGTATTCCCTTCCTCCACAGTCGAGCGGCTCTTTCGCTCCTCCTGGCAAGCGGAGGCGCACTGGCTGTGGGCTTCTTGCTCCCAATGACACCTCTGGGAGCGCTGCTGAGTCTGGTGCCCCTTCCTCCCATCTACTTCCTCTGGCTACTGCTTGTGCTGAGCGGCTATTGTCTGCTGACAGAGCTGGTCAAACGCTGGCATCTTCATCGTTTTGGAGGCTGGCTCTAGTCCAGCTCCCTGGCAATCGATAGGCGCTTGCTGGACATCACACCGGAGCTGCCCCCCTAACATATGAGGAAGGAGTCAACGCAGGCTTACAGTTGTTTGGCCCAGAAAGCCCCGGTCTTTCCAAGCCGGGGATGAATGGGCGTTTCTTCAATCAACGAACTGTGATAGATCGTCTTGACCAATCTAGGGGATATCAGGTACGTTAGAAGGCGAAGAGAACCTTTCGTGTCTATGGAAGTTTGCCTACGGTGAGTCTCAGGTGGCTGCTACCAGTTAGATGACGGGCGGGACAAGAGCGCTTTCCGTCACGGTGTGGAAGAACTTTTCGGTGTACTGGTGGGCTACCTCTCTGGTCCCTTGCATCCTGAAACACACGAGGAACGTCGCAAACGTCTCTCCGAATGTGTGCTGATTGAAGAGGAGAAGGACCATCCGATGCTGATCTACGAATCCAAACTGGACGGAAACCAGAGGCAATACGCAGCCATAGATGAGCCTCTTCGCATTGTTCAGTTCATTCGCAATAAATGTTTGCGTCAGTCAACGACCCCCGGCTCAAGCCAGGGGCTTGCCCGCAGCCTCATCGGCCCGGGCTTCGGGGCTGGTTGACAGCAGCCCACTGCCCCGCAGGACAGTACAGCGTGCACGCGCTCGAATGTTGCGCGCTGCATTGATGTCGGCATGCTCCTCGGCCCCGCAGTGTGGGCAGGTGAAGCGATGCCGGCGACGGGTTCCTCGCTGCCCGCAGTGCGAACAGAGCTGGCTCGTGTAAGCCGGGTTCACCTCTGCCACGT
>NZ_MCIF01000002.1:30042-32820 GCF_003268475.1 Thermogemmatispora tikiterensis
CGGCTCCTCGGGGAAAGCCGTCAGAGGGAGGTCTGATGACTCAGGCATGACCGGTCCTCCTGGGAAAGAGAGGCAGCGCGGCTGTGGACCTGGAAGGGCCAGCAGCGGTTGACAGATGACAGACCAGGCGGAAGGGAACGCCCTCCACCTGAACCAGGATCACGGGATGGGCCTGCCCCGGCGGTGACTGGAGCTGCAGTGTCACCACTCGTGGGGGACTGCCAGCAGGCTCCGAGAGCACGCCCGGGAAGGTACACAGGTGAATGCCAGGGGTATCCTGCCCCGAGCCGGAGGCCGGGGCAGTCACCGCGATCACGAGAATGGTGCCGTGCCAGTCCTGAGCCAGCAGATGAAGGAGCCGTCCATGATCCTGGAGGTCTAACTCGCTGACCCGGGCGGTTCCATAGGTGTACTGGTCCTGCCAGGAGCTGACGGCAGGACCGAGCCAGCACAGCCAGAGCAATGCCAGCACCATGCCACCGCTCAGACTGAGCAGCGCTTGCAGGCGTCCGAGCCGGGGCCGGGGCGCGAGACGGTGAATGGGGCCTGAAGCGTCGGGAATGGTGGACTCCTCCACGGTCTCGGAGACCGTGGCAGGGGGCCGCAGACGGCTGGCTCGGGGAGGAATGGCCGAAGGAGAAGGCCGGGAAGTACGTGTAGGGGCCATCACAAGGAAGCCTCCATCTTTCCTATGGCAATCGAGCGTGTGACTGAACATCCAACAGCGCGGAAGTGAGCAAGAGAGGCAACAGCGTCCTCTGGCTCCTCTGCCAGGCCGGTCCAGCGGCAGGCAAGGGGCCAGTGCAGGTCAGGCAGAGGAGCCGCAGACGCAGGGATCACGAGGGAACACCCCTTTCCAAGCGTGCGTGCGAACGGAGGAGTGCGAGGTGCGCCTGGGGCCTGGCAGGGCAGGGGAGTGAGACGACGAACCCCAGGAACACCTCGCTGGCGGGTTGGTCTCACCACCAGGGATACGGGCGGTTCAACCGGATCTCATCAATCTGAACAGACGCAGGCGCAGGGGCCGGGAAACACACCGCAGAGGGCGGGCGTTCCCAGGGCTGCAGCAGCAACCAGCCGGTGGAACCCGAGGACGCTTCCTTCCCCGGCACTTGCGGTTCCTGTTCCGGGTGAGCGGGAGGAGTTTCCTCTGAACGCACGGGCACCACCTCCAGGAACACCCCCTGGGGAACCAGCAACGGGCAGTACTGGGGAGGGATGTGCTGGTCCTCCAGGAACCGCCGTGCGAAGCCATGCAGGAAAGCAGTGAGCAGCTGTTCTCGCTCCGGCAGAGGCCAATGGCGATCCAACAGTGTCCAGGCACGTCGCTGGGCCAGCAGCAGTGCATGCGGCCCACGCTGTCCCGTCAGATCGTAGCGGAGTCGTCCCGCGAGTTGCCAGTCTTCCCTGGTATGGTGGGGGTGGAAGAAGAGCAGGGCATCGTCAGCCCCCAGGGCAGCCGCCGCAACCGAGACAACATGCCGAAACGTGCCGCGAAGGAGCTCGTTCTGCACGTCAGGACTGAACAAGGCAGCGGGTTCCTGCAGGATCACCGGGTCACGTCCACACAGTCGCAGGGGTTCCTCCAGCTCAGTCAGAGGCCACTCCCGTCCGCGCCAGCGGATGTACCACGGGGCCTCGACCCAGAAGGACACAGAGGACATACCACACCTCCTTCATCGGAAGGGAAAGACAGACAGCAAGAAGACAGAGAGAAGGGTAGACTGAGAAAGCAGCCGAAAACCTGAAGCCAGCTCAGCGAACCAGACCGAAGCGTGGCCAGCCGCTGCTGAAACGTCGCTGGCACCTGGGTGGGGACTCGCAAGGAGTGCAGGGAACCCGTCGATGCCAGAGGGAGGTCTGGCACCCACAAGAGACACGCCTGCGGGTGCCATGATTCGTTGTGTCCTCTCCCCTGGCGCTCTTCTGGCTTCCCCCTGGTGATCGCACAGCCTCAGTTACAGCCACGGTCCAGGGGCGTATGGAAGGACAACGGGCTAGGCAGAAAGCACCCGGAAGGACTCCAGAGCAAATGGTACGCCGAAATGGCGCTCGCAACCATCCTCGAAGCGGACACACACGCTTCCGTCAGAGGAAACAGCGGTGACCACCCCACAATACTGGCGGAGCGCGGGAGTCCCATCGGCACGAAGGCCCACAGGGAAAGGAACCAGGACCGTGTGTCCACACAGGCGACGAGCCTGCAAGACCAGGCTGGCATAGGGCACAGCCCGGGGAGCACGGACCGATCTCCGACCGCGTCGCCGACGCGGTCCAGCAGGCAAAGACAGAACAACAGACACGAGGACCTCCTTGGGGAAACAACATGCTGATGGAGATCGAAAAGATACGGCTTGGTGGCAGACCCACAGGAACCACAGTCTCCCATGAGGCATATTCAGGGACAGGAGAAATCGCCGCGCACCCCCGAGCGAGCCAGTCCCTCCCCAGGATCGAAGGACACACCACCTCCAACTCGCCGGCCTTCCTCCTTTGCCCTTCCCACATGTCGTCCAGGCGCTTGGCCCCCTGTCGCGCATCACGTAAGTCATATGCTGTTGTCAGTGTGCTCTCACAGACCACCACTCTATGTCATTGGCACTATTTCTATCGAGTGACATACTGACACATAAATGACATAGGTAGTGACGGCCAACACTTCTGTCATTAATTCTAGCAGACACTAGTGACATTGTCAATATGTCAGGAAACATTACTGACATATTCTGCCTGCTTGCCTTATGCCACCTCTGTGCTATAATTACTGACAAAGACCCT
>NZ_MCIF01000002.1:33873-38184 GCF_003268475.1 Thermogemmatispora tikiterensis
GAGATTGATCCAGGAATTCCAGCAGTGCGTTGAACAGAAGCAAACTCATGAGAAGGGGAACAGTTCAAGGGAGAAGTAATGGGAAGAGTCTACTACAGACTTTCCGAGAATTTGTATAACCCGATCTGTGATCAGATCAGGTCTTTAGCAACCCCAGACTGACCCTTTCTTCAACACCTGGACGGCCTTACGGCGAACAAGCGGGATCGAGATCGTGACATCCCGGAATCGCGCCTTTGTGCGCCTGCCTACTGTCTAGGAACAGAGCCTGCTAGAGATCACTAGAGAGATGCCAGTGCTGGAACTGCGCCGAGTGCAGTTAACCGGATCGGATCTTCCTGTGGTGGTGAACAGACTCATTTTTGTCAGTGGTCGGTTCGAACTCTTTTTTGAGGCATCTCCAGCATAACAAGCGTGACACTCTCTCAGGTGGACCGATCTCTGCCACCGCGAGCAGCAGCTCAGGGGAAGGCAGGGAGATACCACTTCCTTGCCCTCTCCCCTGGGAGGAGACGCACCGGCTCAGGTTCCCAGGACGGCATAGACAGAGGACAGAGAGCAGGAGGAGGGACTAGGAGCATGCTGACGGAGAGGAGGGAGCCGCCTTCCTCCCCTGGATGAATCCAGGGGTCCCCGGCGGCATGCCCTTATGGATGGACGAACGTGGCGTCTCGAGGAATGACTTGCAGCGTTATTGCGCAGTCCTTGCCCGTGCATACTCGTTTGTGGCCCTCCTCAACTCCCAGGCCCGGCAAGCCTCGGCAGATCGGGCCTGGGCGGCCATCTCCCGTTTCTATGAGCACTGCAACAACAAGAAACCTGGCAAGAAGGGCTACCCGCGCTTTCAGCATGATAACCGTTCCGTCGAGTACAAAACGACGGGATGGAAGCTCGAACCCGATGGCAAACATCTCACCTTCACTGATGGCTGTGGCATCGGCACCTTGCGATTGGTTGGCAACGAGAAACAGTCTGTGGCAACCTTTCCAGTCCAGCAAATCAAGCGCGTGCGGATTGTGAAGCGGGCTGATGGCTACTACTGTCAATTTTGCGTCCAGGCACAACGACGTATCGAACACTCGCCGACTGGCCGTGCGGTGGGTATTGATCTTGGGTTAAACGCCTACTATGTTGACTCCGATGGCAACACGGTGGAGAACCCGCGCCATTATCGGAAAGCGGAACAGCGGCTCAAACGTCTGCATCGTCGCCTCTCCAAGAAACAGAAAGGCTCAGCCAATCGCAAAAAAGCGAGAAAGCAATTAGCCAAAGCGTATCTCAAAGTCTCAAGGCAGCGCGAAGATTTTGCCAGAAAGACGGCAAACGCGCTGGTCACGTCTCACGACCTGATTGCCTATGAAGACTTGAAGATTCGCGACATGGTACGCAACCGTCATCTTTCCAAATCGATCAGTGATGCTTCCTGGGGCACGTTCTTGCAGTGGGTGAAGTACTACGCAACTGTCCATGCCATCCCGGCCATTGCCGTTCCCCCGCAGTTCACCTCTCAGGATTGCTCCGGCTGTGGCACACGGGTCAAAAAGAGTCTCTCGGTCCGTACCCACATCTGTCCTGCTTGTGGACTCGTCCTTGATCGAGACGAAAATGCTGCGGTGAATATCCTGCATGCCGGACTCTGCATCCTGTTTCTGATGGCTTTTGCCGGTACCCTGGGGCACAGGGGAACCTCCGAATCTTCGGAAAACGCTTCTGGACAGTCTGCCGCTACTCGTCGTTCTCCCCGGAGGAAGGCGAGCAAGTGGGCTGGATGAAGGAAGAACCTCCCCGCTTCGAGCGGGGAGAGTGTCAGAACACGCCTCCGTTATGCGCTTCGCCTCGCTCACCGATCTGATCCCCAGTGTGAACATGCGCAGGGCAACAACGTGGAGGCTGGAAGGACATTGACAGCTCCTGCCGCTAGAGCAGGAGCCGATCAAGCGCCTCATGGAGATCTTGTGTGGCCAGGGAGGCATCGCCCTGGGCAACGGCCTCCTGGATTCGCTCGTGCAGGTACTGCTCTAGAATCGCGCGAGCCACTTGATCCAGTCCAGAACGGACGGCAGCGATTTGTATCAGCATCTGCTGGTAATCTCGTTCTTCTTCCCAAAGCCGCTTGAGGCTCTGAGCGTGACCAGCGAGGCGCGCAAGACGGTGCGCGATCTCCTCACGAGTGGGGAGCTGTTGTGTTTTCACAGGAAGGCCTCATCCGTTGCCAGACAAGCTGGTGCTTGGCTGCTGCTCGTCAAGATCAACTCGTGCTACAGTATACTGGATCTCACTCGCTGGGTCAAGCGGCAATGCTGAGGCGCTCAGACTCCTCTCCCGGAGACCCTGCAGCCAGGATCTGACCCTGCTGTTCCCCTGGGAAAAGGACACTCGGCGAGACAGCTCCTCTCGGCGGCAGCGCCTCTCTTTCAGCGTAATCTTTCCAGCCGCTCCCAGTCAGGCCTGATGACAGGCAGTGCTGCGACACATCGTCGTGAGTGTGCCTGCTTTCGCTGAGCCGGACAGCGAGCCGACTCCCTTCCTTGGCGCTCACCTGACAGGTGCCATCACCACCCCTGGGAGGATCTCTCGTACTGCTGACCATCTTCCCTTCTCCTGCAGCCAGGGGCTGAGCAGCCATCTTCCAGCAACGCGTTCGTGGCGCCCTGCTCATCTTCCTCCTTCCCGTCCTCTGCTCAGCTCCTGGCTTGACCCCTGCCTCAGGCTGGCCCGTCGGCAACTCCCCCGCTCTCGCTGACGCACTAGCTCCTTGGGGTCCTTCAGGCTGGCAACTTTCCAGAGCCATGCTCCTGCCTGCTCGGCGCACTGGTCTGCTTGCTCAACCCTGGGCAGGCGGCACGCGGACCGTCAGTAGAGGACCTTCGACCACTGCGGCAGGGAGTTGGATGCCGAGCGCCCGAGTCAGCAACTCTAGCGCCGCTAGCTCGGGAGTGGGCGCGTCCTGGTCCCGCTCTGCCTCAGCCTCCTCCTCTGACGGGACCGTTACCCGCAGGCCGACCTGCCGCATCGCCTCCACCAGACGGTCTGGGTCCTGGCCGTGACGAGACGCTGGATGCACTGGGTCAAAGGCCGTCACCAGCTCACCGTTGACAGCGTAGGCCAGCTGATCGAAGCAGAGACCGCGCGTAAAGTGCCTGCTCAGCTCGATCAGCTCAGTCTCCGCTGCCAGCTCCTGTAGCCATTGCCACTGCTGCCAGTCGGCTGGCGGTTGCTGGCTGACCAGGAGCACGGCCCACTCTCCCGCCTGTCCGGCCCGCAGCCAGGCCGCCGACGGGGCCGGCAGCTGCGCCCACGCCTCGTCTCTCGTCAGGACTTGGGCGCTGGCGGGATCAGCGCCGGACCAGGTCACCCAGTGGTGCAGCAGATGCTCGGGATCAGCCCTGCGGACCAGGAGCAGCACCAGCAGCGCTTCCTCGTCCTCGTGCCACTGCCAGGCCGACGGGGAGGCCGTCAGCAGGGGGCTTTCCAGCAACGGCTGCGGCAGTGGGATGCCCAGCCCCTGCCGCAGCAGCGCCAGCGTTGCCGCCAGGGCAGCGCTCTCGTCCGGCTGGGGGGGAGGATCGACCGCCAGGCCGACCTGTCGCATCTGCTCCACCAAGCGGTCTGGCTCGCTGCCAGAGCGCCAGCAGGAGGAGAGCGGCTCGAACTCACACACTTTTTTCCCATCCGCAAAGTAGGACAGGCTGGTGACCTTGGGATTGGTCTGGAACAGAGCCACCTCAGTTCCCATCGAGAGCGCCTGGGCCGTCTGATCCCAGCCCCACAACGGGTCCCAGCCGGCCATCAGGCTGAAGTCGAGGGCAAAGGCCCAGGCCTTGACGCGTCCGGCGCGGACGGTTTCCCCATCGATCATGGTGAGCGGCTCCAGCCGCGCCGTCGCTGGATCAAGACCCAACGCGCTCAGCAACTGCTCGGGCGTTTGCTCCCGCACAAACCATAGCGCGAGATTGATCTCGCCAAGAAAAGCGCTGACCCAGTGCCACGTTGAGAGCGGGATGGTCAGGAGGGGCCCAGCCATCACCACGCGCGGCAGCCGCAGGCCCAGTGCCTGATCCAGCAGCGCCAGTGCCGCCCGGCGCAGTCGGCTGGCAGCCGCGTTGCTGCCCTCACTGGTCGGGTGCTCTCCCGGCTCCTGCGGAAGGAAGGAGCTGTCCACCGGCAGCCCCACCTGCTGCATCGCCATCAGGAAGCGATCGGGTTCACGCCCCCAGCGCTCATGCGCCCGCTGCAGCCCAAATGCGGTCACCAGCTCGCCATCCACGTAGTAGAGCCAGTCATCCTCTGGCAACCGTTGAGCAGCTTGCT
>NZ_MCIF01000002.1:38927-44694 GCF_003268475.1 Thermogemmatispora tikiterensis
GACCCTGGCAGGCCACCCCCTGCCGGGCCAGGGCTCCCTTCCACCGTAGCCATACGCCTCGACAGAGACGCGAATCAGTACTTCAGGGGAGCAGTCACGTACTATCAGCAGGTTACCGATCCCCAGCTCCTGCCAGTCCCAGGGCCACGCGCTCTCTGCTTCTGCTTCCTCGTGCATGGGGTGCTCACCTCCAGAGGTCTTGCATGCAGGTGTGTGGACTGATCCAATAGGTGACTGGTCCCAGCCAGACCCAACCAAGGCAGGGCTGGCGGACGACTCCCGCTCCAGGCAGAGACGGGACCCTCCCTAGGGAACCACTGCGATCCAGAACGGGTCTCGGTCTAGGAGCCGCTGAGCATTTGCAAACAGACCATAGGCACCACCTTCCACGGTGTTCAGGATGAGAGGAATATGGCCACGCACACAGGGGGCAGCGGCCCGCACTGACCCAATAGGCTGCACGGTGGTCCAGATTTGAGCCGGGGACTGCCCCCACTCATTGGTTTTGACCGCTTGCAGCTGAACACAGGCTGTTCCCCCTTGTACCAGGCTGGCTCCGCTCTGGTATGTCCCAGCAAAGGGAAATTCATCGCAACTGTCCTTGATCTGCAGCCTTCCACCCTGTGCCGTCCAGGGAGGCAAAGCCTGCCAATCCCTCTGGCAGATGGTGTAGCGATTCCTGCTGACGCGTTGCTCATCTTGCAGCCGCGTGAGTGGCTGCCCTCGCCCCGCCAGCCCCCAGTGGGCTGTCATGTGTTGTTGCGCCCAGGCGATCAGTGCTGCCGCTGCTCCGTACTGAGAGAGCGAGAGCTCCAGCGTCGGCGTAAAGGCTGGAAAGACACATCCTGGGGGAAGAGTGGCCCGTGACTTCACCGCCAGTGCGTCATCACAACGGTACGCCAGAGGGGAGTCCCAAATGCCGTCGTTGAGGGGCACGTATGGGGGTGCCTCATAGCTGAGGACATACCGGGTCAAGGTACTGTAGACTCTTGGTGAGCTTAACCCGGTAAACTACGGTGCCCTTCAACCCTACACGAATCACGCCCTGGAAGCTGGCTGTAGCCTGGCATGGTTGCCCACAGGTAGCCGCCAGCCGGACGTGGACGGGCACCCTCATGCCTGTCGGCACCGCCTGAGTGACCGCATCCTGCTCCTCCCAGCCAGTCGCGCGAGGATTCAAAGTCATCGTCTGCACCAGGTCGACCGTCAGGGTCCCGACGGCTTGCTTGTCCTCCCAGAAGGTGAATCAGCGCCATGAGGCAGGCCCGCCTCTCAAGGTGCGTTGCTTCCTTTCCAGGTGTCGGTCATCTGCAAGCTTCCTCTTGGCCTCATCCCTCTCTCTCGCTCGTTCTCTTCCTCCCCCGCCTGTCCTCCTCAAACCTTGCTCCTCTGAGTCTTGGAAAGGGGTAGCGGCCATCCCCTGGCAGGCCCGAGCCAGGCCAAGTGCCTGGCACAGGCATGGGCTCGGGCGCCAGACTCAGTGCCTCCACTTCGGAGGTACTTACTGCCCTGGCTGCCTCCAGCGCGTCTTCTGCCTGTCTCATTAACACGTTCTACGCTCTGCAAAGCTGCCTCTCCTCGGGAGCCACCTGGTCCCGTCTCTCAGAGGGCGTCTCGATCGAGATGTCCTCTTTCACACACCAGTAGAGCAAATAGATAGAAGCTTTTCAAGAGGCTTGAATGATAGATGATCATATGATCTACCTATCTATTGAAATAGTTTGCTTAAAGGTTTTTTTACAACTAGGACGTCTCATTAGAAGTGAGATCCCCTCTGGCAGCACAGGCTTGGTAATTTCCCCGGTGCGACAAGCCTATCACAGGCCTGCAGGCTCACCCTTGTCGAGCACTACCACAGGCGAAGTCGGCCCTCTTTGCTGAGGGGTCTCTCTCTCTGATGGCCAGCCCTGCCTCTAGAAGGCAGCAACCATTCCCCACCCTCCAGGCACTCGAATGGCCCGGGGAGCAAAAGCGAAAGCCCCCTCTAGAGAGGTCTTAGCCTGCCAGCCATTCTGTTCTTGTGTATGAATGTCGTCAGAGGAGAGACGGCTAAATGGCACTGTGCAGTGTTCCTCGCTGCTGCCGCTGGCTTCTTTGTGCTGGCATTGTCATCATGTCACCCCTTGCCCTGCCAGGGGAGCGTCAGCTGATAGATATCCTCCTCATGGGCAGGCGATCGATGATGACTGGTAGCATTGCAGCAAGCTGCCACGCTGGAGCCTTCTCGTGTCAACTGCTATGGCATGGAAATTGATCTTGCGAGCCCTCTGGCGGCTGCCCTGGCCAGGCGGCAGATCGCGCCGCAACCAGAAGAAGAGATCGATACGATAGTGAGATGTCGAAAGTGGCCCTGTGGAGCATGCACGCCGCACACCAAGGATACCAGCATTCTGTCTCCTACGCCTGCTATTGGACATGACTCTGTCTGGAATGGCAAAGCATACCGCTATAAAGAGCTCCACCAGGGGTGACCAACAGGCCGGCTCTCTCGATAGAGGGTGAGGGTCTGAAGCCGATGGCTTTGTCAACAACTGGGTCTTTTGCACTCATCATGCCCTCCAGGACATCAAGCTGGTCACAACGAGCAGTGGCTGGGGCTTATCAACAGAAAGGCGACTCAGGCTGATCGCATGTCGCGCTTCACCAAATCATGCGGCGCCGGAAGCCCCGGCGTTTCCGCCTGGGGAGGAGGCGCCGCGAGGTCCCGCCTTCAGGCATGAAGAGGAAAGGCGCTCTGCCTCTCGGCGGGATACCCCCTTGACAAGGATCGTCAAAGGGGGTACAACCAACGCATGAAACAAACGATGCTCTTGAAGCTGATACCAACTGAAGAGCAACGCCACGCCTTGTTGGAAACGATGCGCGCCTTCAACGCCGCTTGTAATTACGTGGCTGAACAGGCGTTTCTTGTAAAAGTTGCCACAAATTTACATTGCAGAAGATGACCTATAGGCAGTTGCGTACGACCTACCGTCTGTCTGCACAGTCGGCTATTCGTTGCATCAGCAAGGTCAGCGATGCGTACAAGCGAGATAAAAGCATCAAACCCACTTTCAAGCCAGAAGGTGCTATGGTCTATGACGAACGGGTGATGAGCTTCAAAGGCTTGACGCACGTCTCCCTCTTGACGCTGCGTGGCCGCGTGCTTGTCCCCTTTCTCATCGGTCAGTATCAAGCGGCCCGTATGCAAGCCATCAAGGGGCAAGCTGATCTGATCTATCGTCAAGGCACCTTCTCTCTGGCAGTGACGCTTGATATCCCCACGCCGGACCCCCAAGAAACGAGTGACATCCTCGGTGTTGACCTCGGGATCGTCCATCTGGCAACGGATAGCGACGGGGAGTCCTTTCGTGGGCAGGCCGTTGAGGCCACTCGCAAACGGTCTCATGCATTGCGTCAACGTTTGCAGAAACGCGGCACGAAGTCCGCAAAGAGACACCTCAAGAAACTGTCTGGCAAACAAGCCCGGTTCCAGCATCACACCAATCATGTCATCTCCAAACAGATTGTGCAAAAGGCGCGCTCCCTCGGAAAAGGAATAGCGATAGAAGACTTCAGGCACATTCGGTCTCGCACCGAAGCACGGTTGAACACGTCTCAGCGTTCTCGCCATTCCAATTGGTCTTTTGCTCAATTGCGCTTCTTCCTCTCCTACAAGGCTGCTCTTGCAGGCGTTCCTCTGTACCTTGTTGACCCCGCCTACACTTCTCAAAGATGGAGCGCCTGCGGACACTGTGCAAAAGAGAACCGCAAGAGTCAAGCGCTCTTCTGTTGCACCAACTGCGGCATGTCGATGAACGCTGATATCAATGCCGCTCTGAACATAGCCAGGGCCGATGTCAAGCGGCCTCTTGTCTCGTCCGGTAGCCGAAAGGAATCCACCCCTCTCGGCGCGTAAAGACAGGGACAAGCCCCTGCATTTATGCATGGGGCACTTGACAGTACTGGGCATCATGGCATGCAGGCGAGGAAGCATGATTTTGTCCCGCTCGCTGGTATTGACCTGGTTGCTGTCTTGCGCCGGCCAGTGGCCCAGTTGGAAGCCTGGGGGCTACTCTAAAGAGGCGAAAGAGACCATTCCCTCTCACCAAGCAAGGGCGTCGGGACATTGAGACGGTCTCCAAAGCTTTCTGCGATAAGGCGAGTGATCACGTTCACCAGTCATTGGAGGCAGAACTCCAGCTTCTCTCGGCGCTGGATGCGTAGAAAGGCTTGCTCCCGACCGCGGAAGGGCTGGCGTAAGGGCTATCAGCAGTCCCTGTATACCTCACAATGGGAGGCAGGAGCGCTGACAAAGAGGTACAGGATTAGTATGTCGTCTTCCAAAGCACTCTCCTGTATTGCCCGGTGGGCCAGCGCTCCCTTCTCCTGGGTTAGACGAGTTATGGTTATTGGATGCCCCGTTGTCGCCTTGCACTGCACCCTGCAACAGTGTGCACTCCTCTAGAGGGCACCGGAGCCGCTGCCAGTCGATCGGCATTCCCTCGCTACGTTCACCGAAATCTCGGGCCGTTTGCTATCGGAGATTGGCTGCTCCAAACCCATCTAGCGCTGGTAGCGCACTGGCTCAAGAAGACTCTTCGATCAGAAGATCAACACATGCACAGGACGCTCGCCCTGGGAGTGTCCGCTGCCGAGGCTGCCGGGCAACTGGACCTACTCGACGAGCCGCTCACGGCTCTAGTTGCTGATCCCCGTCCCTTCGTGAGAAAGGCTGTCTGCCAGCGCGTCAAAAAGCCTGAGCAGCGCAGGCCAGAGATGATTTTCCCCTCGCTGAATGTCTGGAAGATTGATCCGCAACGCGCCTTGATCGCACGCAGGTGCTGAAAATGCTTCAGTAGAGAGGAAATGTGCAAGATCTCTGAACTTCGTCACGGCCACTGCTCGTCTGGAGAAATTCGATGGGCTGCCTTGTAGATCCCATCCCACCCTGACAGCACTCTTTAGGAGTGTCAGTACTCCCGGTTGGGAACAGCAGGATTGCAAACCTGGAACAGTCTCCCTCCTGTGACATTCCTCGGAGCGCACATGGACCTGTGCGTGCGCGGGGCCAAGGGAAGTGGCAGGACACCTGGGAGCGCATGTGAGTCCGTTTCTCTGCGATGACCTGTCCCAGATGAGCTGAAGTCAGCAGGCCCTGCGCGAGACGGCAGTGGTCCAGGATGATCCTTTTCCCCAGGTGCTGTAAGAGCCTGCCTTCCGGTTCTGGCTGCACTGGTGGCTGCCGACGGCCTTTCTGCGGGTCCATCGGCTGCCTGGCTCAGGCCAGCCAGCGGTGTGCCTGGTGGAGCGAACGAGTGCCACCCTGGCGCTCTTTGAGCAGCAGGCCGAGGGGAATTGGCGGTTGCAGGTGCATGGGTCCCGCCCCCTCTGGCGAGAACTGCCAGAGGCGTATGAGGCCTGGGAGCAGGCGGGCCGACCGGATCAGGAGGCCTACGAGGGGGAGCTGAACGAGCAGGAGGGGCAGGGCTGGCTGTCGGTGCCCCAGGCGAAGGGGAGTCGGGGTCTGGCCTGCCCGGTGCTTGATGGCCCCTGGCTGGGGAGCGAGCCTTGATCCGAGGCAGGCTGACGGGAAGGAAGCGAAGGAGGGGCCTCCTGCGGCAGCGGTATGCGTGACACCTTGTCCCTGGCTCGACCGTGATCGCGGATCAAGCGATGACCCGCTGCGGCTCCAGGTTGCCGCCAGTGATCTGGTGCTGACCCCCACTGGCCAGTGGGGCTGGCTGGAAGAGGCCACGGGCCTGCCCCTGGCCGCCTTGCTGGCAGG
>NZ_MCIF01000002.1:45576-48956 GCF_003268475.1 Thermogemmatispora tikiterensis
ATGGGCGGGCCGGCTATCCAGCGCATGCCCCATCCCGGTCCTCAGGGGTCAGGGGCCCCTCCCTGCCCTGGCCCGTGGGCCAGGTCCGGCAGCAACTGCAGGATCTCCTCACAGGCCTGGTCTACTTCAGGATAGCGTTCTGCCAGACCCCGCTGTCGCCAGCCCTCGCGCACGCGCCGGGCCATCTCGGGAACGCTTGTCAGGGGCAGAGCGAGCAGGCGCTCCAGCAAGCGGCGCTGCGCTCTTTGGTACTCCAAGACATGATGACGCGTCATCCAGGCGCAGCTCTCGACAGCGTGCGCCATCGCCTCCTCCCAACGGCCCGCCGCATAGGCCAGGTTCCCCAGCACTTCCTCACCTCGTCCCAGCAGCAGGCAATAGCCCTCCTCCTCGGCGATCGTCCGCGCCTCCTGCCAGGCCGCCTGCGCCTCCTGGTGCCGACCCAGGTGGGAAAGCGCCTCCATCAGGGCGACCAGGCTGGCCACCAGCTGGGCGCGATCCTGCACCTGGCGTGCATGCTCACCAGCGCATTGCCAGTGGGCCACCGCCTCCTCCCACCGTTCCTGCGCTGCGGCCACCCGCCCCTGGTAGTACTGGCTGGTGATGAAGACCTCCTCATCAAAGCCGGTCACCAGCGCCTCGGCCTGCTTGAACAAGGTGTCAGCCTCCTCCAGCTGCCCTTTGCGCAGGGCCACCTGCCCCAGGCGGTTATGGGTGGCCGCCAGCCCCGTGCGATCGCCCACATGGGCATAGCACTCAAAGGCGTGGCGAAAGTGCCGCTCGGCCTGCAGGAGATCACCGCTCTCCAGAGAGATGAGCGCCAGCGTGCTATGGGAGAGGCCAATCGCCCATTCGTCCAGCTTGCCCTGGCTCCACAGCTCCTCACGCACCCGCAGGCCCAGCAAGCAGGAGCGCAGGGCCTCCTCAATGCGCCCCTGCAGGCGGTAGACCTGCCCGATGCTATTGAGCAGGTTCGCATACCAGGCCCGACTCCCCCGCTGCTGATGATAGGCCAGCGAGGCGTGATAGCAGCGCAGGGCCTCGTCCCACTGCCCCAGCCGGCGATAGACGTAGCCGAGCTGGCCCTGCAGCGTGCTGACCTCCTCCTCATCCCCCCGACGCTGGGCCAGGTCCAGACACTGCTCGTAAGAGCGAATCGTCTGCAGCAACTGCTGTTGCTGCAAGGCGCAGCGCGCGAACTCATAGGAGAGCGCTTCTTGCTGAGTTGCCAGCCAGGAGGGGTCGGCCTCCTGCTGCAGCCGTTCCAGCAGCGCCTGCGCCAGGTGAGGCTGTTCTTCCAGGCGCAGAAGCTGGGCCTCCCAGAGTCGGAGCTGCCAGCGCTGGGGAGGCGTCAAGGTGGGCTCATAGTCGCGCACGGTCTCCAGCAGCGTGCGGGCAAAGCCGCTGCGCCAGCCGACCGTAGCTGGTCCAAAGAGCTGCTGAAAGCGTCGCAGGCCCTCCTCCACATCCACCGTCAGCCAGTGAGCCAGCAGCTCCACCCGACTGGCCTGCCACTCCGCTTCCGCGAGCGGCTGCTCCGCCTGCTGTTCAGAGGAGCTGATCACGGCCCGACTGAGCTCGCGACGAAAGCGCCGATCGGGGTCGTGACACTCCCACGCCTGCCGCAGGAGCTGGCGCAGCTCCGGCTGCAGGGCGACCCAGACCGGCTCGCCGTCGGGTCCGGCGTGGCTCCGGCTCAGGCGGACGCCTGGGACACTGGCCAGGGCCTCCAGCAGCTGACCCGCCTCGGGCGGGTCCTGCCCCGGGAAGGAGGGGAGCTGCTGCAGCAAGCTGACCAGCCGGCTCAGGGGCACGGAGACGTCCGTCGTGGCCGCGGGCTGCAGATGGGCTAGCAGCAGCAGCCACCAGGAGTGGGGCTCCTCCAGCGCGGCGACCTGGGCGAGCAGCCGGCTGGCGAAGGTCGCCGGCGAGAGCCGCCGCAGCTCCTCCAGGGACAGCTGTCCCTGGGCGAGCCGTGCGCAGGCCAGCTGCACCAGGGCCGGCTGGCCCCCAGTCAGTTCGCGCAGGCGCTCACTGGCGGCGGTGAGCTGTGCGGGGGCGGTCCCGGTCGCGCTGGTCTGGAGCACCCCCTCCTGAGCGAGCAGCTGGCGGATCTCCGCGGCAGACCACGGGGGGAGGACCACGACCACGACCTCCTGCTGGCGCCCACACCAGAGCGGCTGGTGCCAGTCGGGGGGCTGGCGGCTGACCAGCAGGGCGGTGACGCGGGGGAGGCCGAAATCCTCTGGAAAGCGTCCCCCTGGGGCCAGCACCAGCGCCTGCGGGCTGGGCTGCAGCCGCTCCAGATGATCCACGACCAGGAGCAGCGTGGGTCCCTCAGCGGGCAGGTGAGGCCGGAGGGCCTCGATATCCTGGGCCAGGGCCGCCCAGAGTCGTTCTCTGCTCTCCAGATCGACCGGTCGCCCAGTCCCGGGAGCCACCGGGGGGAGCCGGTCCTCCTCGAGCTGCGTCCAGACGGTCTGGAAGCGTACAGCCCGCCAGGGGGCGTAGGCGACTTCCAGGTGGTGGGCCACCTGCCGCACCCAGCGGAAGCGCTCCTGGGCCTGGGCGTCCAGGCCATCCAGGAGCACGATGGGCAGCGGGGGTGCTGCTGGCGCAGCAGGGCCAGGGCCTGCCGGAGGAGAGTGCTCTTGCCGAACCCCCCGTGGGGCGGGTGGGCAGGCGCTTCGGTTGCTGGCGCCTCCGCCTCCGCATCGTGGAGCCAGACAATCCAGGGACTGAGACGGGGTGCTCCGGGGCGGGCCCTGCCCAGCACCTCCAGCAGAGAAGCTAGCACGCGCTCTGGCCTGCCGGGCCGAGAGAACGACCCGGGGACGTGCCACCCCGGCAACGACTGGGTCTGATCATGCGGCATACGTCCTGGTTCCTCCTCTCTCTTGGCTCAAGACGGGTGCGACAGCGCCTGCAGCGCCTCCTGCCAGGCAGCCGCCTGCTCCCCGAGGAGCTGGAGCAGGTCCTGATCCTGCTCCAAGGCCTGCAGCGCCCGACGCCGCTCCTCGAGGGAGTGCCAGGGCCAGGCCGCCAGCTCGCTGAGGAGCTGGGACGGCGGGTCCCCCAGCAGCAGCCGGTGCAGGCACCAGTCCTGCACGGCGCCGACGCGTTCCGCCTCACGCCCCTCGCGCGCCTGCTGAAGCCAGAACGCTGCCAGCCAGCGTTGCAGCTCTCCCCAGCGCGCCGGGTCCTGCTCGCGCCAGAGGAGGAGGAGCAGGTGGCGGACGGGGGCGACCACGGCGTAGCCGGCACGCTCGGGCTGCCAGCGGAGCGTGTGGGTGCGAGCACTCAGGCGCTGCGGCAGCAGGAAATACTGGAAGGGGTGCGCTTGGGTCAGCTCTGGAGCGAACTGCTCAAGTAAGTCTTGT
>NZ_MCIF01000002.1:52776-62162 GCF_003268475.1 Thermogemmatispora tikiterensis
CTGGTCACGTCGATGCAGCCAGCCTGTTGGAGCAGCTCCCCGAGCCGGCGCAGGACCTCCATCTCGAAGCCGAGCTGGCGGCTGATGCCGGTGAACCAGTCGAGCAGGCGGCGAGTGGCCGCCCCGGCGGGCTGGATGACATCGCTGAGTTCGAGCAGTTCGATCCAGCCGCCGGGGCGGGTGACGCGCACCAGCTCGCGGACAACACCGGGCCAGGCCTGGGCAGGAATGGCGGCCACCAGCAACCGCTGATGGGTATAACAAAATTGGCCGTCGGGAAAGGGCAAGCCCTCCAACACGTTCGCCCGGACGAAGACGCAGGTGGGGGGCACCGGCTGGGGCAGGGATTGCAAGGAGACGTCGACGCCCACCACGAGGGCGTGAGGAAAGAGGGCCTGCAGCTCGAAGGCCCAGATGCCGGTGCCGGTGCCTACGTCCAGGATGGTACGGATTGACTCGGGGGTGAGGGGCGCGAGGTAGTGGTTACTGAGGGTCCGATAGAGCGCATGATGCTGATAGTTGAGCCGCTGATCTTCCAGCGGGTCCTTGGGCAGCAGATACGGGACGTCGTCCAGATAGCGGCGCTGGGCGAAGGGCGAAGAATGCCCGTGCTCGGGGGCTGTGCTCACCGCCGCTGTCGACGTGACCACGGCGGGGGCAGCGGAGGCCGCCTGGACTCGGCGGCGTCTGCGGAAAAGATGACGCCAGAAGGCCATATCAGTGCTCCCTTCGTAGAGAAATGGACGTCTTCCCATCAGGATGAAAGGATAAGCTGGCAGAAGCGTCCCGCCTGCTGCCAGGAACGAGGGAGGTGGCCGATGCCTGCGTGGGCAGGGAAGCCACCTCGGGCTGTGCCTGCCGCCGGCGGCAGCGGGGGCAGGAAGATAGGGGCAATGCCTGTAAGTCAGTCAATGGTTGAAGAGACGTGGCCATTTCACTCGATCCTCCTGTGTTAGGACCATCACCATCCGAACGGGCTGATCCCTCTGCTCTCCCATCAGGGCAAGAGGTTCTTACCCGTTCAGTTTCTTCTCCTCTGAGAGTCTCTCTTCTTTCTCTGTGCCAGAAGTAACTCTAGCAGAGCTGTATCGCGTGCTGTTACAGCTGAGCAAGATCATGAAAGTTGAGGTGTGGTTGAAGAGCTGCAGATTGATGAAGCCAAAGGGACCCCCTTTGCGTTCTCAACACGGGCTTGTATACGCCCTCTGCGTTTCGGAAAAAGCAAGACGAGAAATGGAAAGGTAGCAGCAGGGATAAGGTTCCCTTGCGCACCCTCGTCTCTTGGTCCAGGTCCTCGGCTCCGCGGTAATGCATTTCACACAGTGCGCGCCGGCTCGAGCTGTTGCAGGACCGATCGCAGGGTACCCTCCCCCGACGTCTTCCCTGCGGCTTAGCAACGTGAGCGCCGCTATGAAGCCCTGGGTCTGAAAGGTCTGTAGCTAGGTCCGCCATTGCTGTTTGCCCGGCAGCTGAGAGCATGGAGGTCACGATCCGAGAGACTGTGTTCAGGATCAAGCAAGCTTACACCCACCCTGAGGGGAATCAGCGGCAGCGGGATCATCTCCGCCAGCAGGCGTCCACGTGCCTGATGTCGACTCATGGGGCACACGCTCCCCTCGGGCCTCTCCTGACGTTATCTGCACCTGCGTGCGCCAGGTTCCAGGGAAGATGGTCATGGAGCGATTCCCTCCTTGCATGATCAGATGGAGTCGCACGTCTCGCCGCGGTGGTCGCGGCGAGATGACAGCCTGCCAAGAGGTGCCCCACGGGCGCCGAGCAGGCCGTCAGGCTGGCAGTACAGGTGCCACATCCCAGCTCTCCTTTCTGATTTTATACTCATTATTAGTTATTACAGAGAATTAACCTTATAGGAGAAATATTTTGTTTACCTGCTCTATCACTGGTCACTTGGTTGATGGGATTTCCAAGAGCCATAGAGAAGTCTAATAGTATGTCATGCATAGCAGCATCGAGAGGATGCACGTGAGATATCTCTCCAGCGTTCCCGCTAGGTTCCTTGTTTACCTTCGCTCCAGCAGCTCTCGGGAGCTCTCCCATGAGTCACCTCGGAAGATGGTTCGGGATTTTCTACTCTGTTCCTCCTGTGCTAAACTGACGATATGGTTTGGTTATGACCTTGAGAAAGGGAATGTCCTGTATGGAGTCCACAGATCGTCCAATGCTTGCCAAACAACAGCCTCTTGTGCGTGTTTGGCTGCTCGGGCCATTCCATGTAGAGCGTCGTGACACAGAGGGGCGTTGGATTCCCATCCCTTCAGAAGCCTGGGGTCAGGGAGCTGGAAGCCGGCGTCTGCTCAAACGCCTTCTAGCTGCTCCGGGCCGTCGCCTGCGCCGTGGCACGTTGTTGGAAGATCTTTGGCCCGATGCTGCTGATCGCAATCTTACAGATGCTGCACATCGCCTTCGGCGAACATTCCGAGAGGAGATCTCTGATGGTCAGGGATCTCTGCTGCATTCTCTCAACCACCCCCCTTGCTACGAGCTTGCCTCTCAAGATGTGATTTGGTGCGATAGTGATGCTGTTCAGCAACTGCTCCAGGAGGCTGATTGTCATAGTCACGATTCTTCTGTGCGGTTGAGATTGCTTGAGGAAGCCATGTGCTATCTAGAACGGGGGGAATTCTTGGAAGATGAGGAGGGGCACTGGTGTAAATCTCTTCGACAGGAGTACAGAGTTATTCGCCGCCTTTGCCGACTCTGGCTGGCCGATACCTATATGATGCAAGGGCGCGTCTGGCCTGCAAGAAAGCTACTTACCCAGGTAGTGAGGCAGGACCCTACGGATGAGGATGCTCTCCAACGACTGGTACAGCTCTATCAGCAGCAGGGTCTGAGCGCCACCGCCCGGCAGGTGTTCCTTACAGCTCAGCGACGTGCAAAGGCAGCAGGGACTCCACTTTCGACTGCCTTGGAAGAAACAGTTCTGCGGTCAGGAGCCTCGTGGCAACCCCAGGCGCCTTTCCCTTGGCCTGTTTACTCATCGGTGCTTCAGGGTGCTCCAGCTCCTGGAAGAGACTTCTCCTTTCTGGAGGCGGAGATCCCTGACAAGTGGCTGCTCCAGGGCATTGTGACACTCTCCTACCTGCAGACTCAAGGGTGGAGTACAGAACACCTTATTCAGGTCGTCACTTCCTTGTCTCAGACAGGAGCCTCCATGTTCGAACTCCTTCGCCGTCAGTTCTTACAGCAGGCCAGTGCCCTCTTTCTTTGGGGAGGAGCACCGTTGCTCCCTCCTCACAAGGGGCCTACTGCTGAGGAAAGTGCCCAGATAGCAGAGGCGCTGAGGACATGCCTCCAACAGGGATGGCGTTTCTTCTATGCCGGCCAAGCTAGTCAGGCGTTGGCAACAGGGCAGATCAGCGTGTTTTTCCTCCGTCACGTGTATTCCTGGTTCTCACTAGCAGAGCATGCCTTACTGTTGGCAGGAGCTTATAATCTGCTCGGGAGCGCACTGTGTCTGCATGGGCGCTACCACGAGGCTTTCCAAGCCCATCAAAGTGCCTCCCTTGCTGCCTTAGAAGCTGGAGACCCATTCACCCTTTGCTATAGTCGGCTGGGACAGGTCAATGCCTTGTATGGACAAGGGGCGTATCAGCAAGCCTCGCAGAGTGCTCAGCAAGTGCTCCGTATGATGGATCAGCTTCCTGACTCCCCTGCGCCAGAGCTCCGCGCCCATGTCCTGGGTCTCTGGGCTGAAAGCGCTCTCTCCTTGGGAGATTATTGCCTCGCCTCTCAGCTATTAGATCGTATCGGCCTCTGCCTGGAGCAGGAAACGATCAGCCCCAATGAGGCTTTTGATCGCGCTCACTGGTATCATCTTCGTGGAAAGCTGGCCGTCCTCTCGAAGGACTTTCCGCAGGCGCTCCAATATAGCAAACAAGCTTTGCAAGCGCTTTCTCCTACTTCTATACTAAGGCGGCTGTTTATGCTTCTCCCTCTCCTCACCGCGTGTTGCTGTCTGCATGAGCGAGAAGAAGGTGTTCAAGGGCTTGAGTTGCTGCAGACACTGCTCCCTACTACCCATCTTCCCTCGTTCACTCGTCCGCTCCATGATGTGCTTGAGGGCTTCCTTGCTGCCTTCCCTCACGAAGCGCGGGTCTCTGATCTCGTGGGGACCCTTCTGCCATGCCTGGGTTCACCCGTGGGGCGGCCTCCTGAGTGCTCAGGCTTCTGACAGGAGCGACCCGGCCCTGCACCTGCCAGGGTCGCTCCTGTTCGTGTTGTTATGGAGCTGTGCGCTCGATGAGCAAGAGTCCGCCACGTGCCACTTCCTCGTACCAGAGCTGCCCAGCTCCCTGGAGCTGCTCCAGACACCACTGGCCGACCTGCTGCAGCCGCTCTGGCGAGAAACACTGGCGATGTCCATAGCCTGCTGTGGGCTGCTCCTCGTACGGAACTGCCAGAATCAGATGCTGACAAGTTACCTGCAGCAGGTGTTCCAGGACCTGGTACATCTCAGCTTCTGCAAAATGCTCAAGGACATGCAAGGCGGTTACTGTATCAAAGTGACCCAGACGGACCAGCTCTGCCGAGCGCAAGTCACCCTGCACAAAGCGGACGGTGTGGAGACCACGTTGTCTGGCAAGTTCCTCAGCGACCCGAAAGACGCTCCCGTCCAGATCGAGGCCGACAATCTCTTCAACAAAGGGGCGTCGCTCTGCGAGCAAGAGCGCAAAGAAGCCGGCGTTGCACCCGGCATCCAGGAAGCGTTTCCCCGCACACAACTCCAGCACCCGTTGATAAAGCGTGGCAGTGAACTCCAGCGTACTGCTGTCTGGGGGCATGTGGGGCGCGGCAGTGGTGACCAGTGTCAACAGATGGAGCAACGTATTGGCCCCGAAGTAGCTCCAAGCCCGGCGGAGATCTCCTGGATAGGTGGTTCCAACAATGGCTGTCATCAGGCAGCTGAGCTGCTGGTGGTCAGACAGCCAGCCGTGTGGACCGAGTTCATCAATGAGATACCCTGCCAGACTTGGATGCATCTGTTCGGGGCGGCACCAGTGCAACAGGACAGGCGAGGGAGGATGCTGTCGCGTACACACCAGAAAATGCGGAGTGATCTCCACCTGGTAGCCGCGCTGTCGATAGCGCCTGGCGAGCCAGTGCCGATCGAGGCCAATGGCCTGCATCACCGTCCAGCCGCCGATCTGGAGCGAACGCTGATAGAGGCGGACAGGCAAGGGATCGAGTGAGGCCTGAATACCTTCCAGGAGCCGGTTCGCATCCTCCTCAAGCATCAGGAAGCCAAAGGGAGTCAGTTCAGTCTCAATAGCATGCAGCATCGCCTCGGGAGAGACGCCAGGGCCAAAGCGATGGACCACAATCGTCTTCGGAGGACGGTCTCGTCTGAAGAGGAGAAAATGGGGTGTTTCTTCCCACTGATAGCCTCCCTCGCTCATGCGTCGCATGAGACTCTCCAGATGAGCCAGATGTCCATCGATGATGATGGTGTCGCCCACACGAGCGGACCGTTCTTGAATCGAGACAGAGATTCGTCGCCGACCGCGCGGCGAAGGCAGAATCCCCGTGTGCTCCTCGTCAGGCACCTGTGCTGAAGTCATGGCTGCTCCTTCCCGTCAGGACAAGATCTTCTCTGAGGAGTATATCCCCGAAGGTCATGTCCTGAAAAGAGGTGGAAGCAGAGGGAGAAAGCTAGCAGAGGGACCAGTGGGGCGATGGGGCAGCAGTGGCTGCTGGCTGCTCCCATCGTGCCACTGCTGCAGGCGACGGGTGGCCGGCCCGGCGGGCTGGATGCCATCGCTGCGTTCGAGCCATTCGATCCAGCCGCCGGGACGGGTGACGCGCACCAGTTCGCGGACGACGCCGGGCCAGGAGCGGGCGGGAATGGCGGCCACCAGCAACCGCTGATGGGTATAACAAAATTGGCAGTCGGCAAAGGGCAAGCCCTCCAGCACGTTCGCTCGGACAAAGACGCAGGTGAGGGGCACCGGCTGAGGCGGGGCTGCAGGGAGACGTTGACGCCCACCACGAGGGCATGAAGGAAGAGGGCGTGCATCTCGACGGCCCAGATGCCGGTGCCCACGTCCAGGATGGTGCGGGTGCGCTCGGGAGCGAGCGGGGCCAGGGAGTGGTGACTGAGCGTCCGGTACAGGGCATGGTGCTGATCGTTGAGCCGCTGGTCTTCCAGGGGGTCCTTGGGGAAGAGAGAGGGCCCGTCCTCCAGGGAGTACCGCTGGGCGAAGGACGCGGGAGACCCGTGCTCGGGGGCCGTACCCGCCGCTGTCGACGTGGCCAGGGCCGGCACAGGGGAGGAGACGGCGCGGGCACGTGTGCGGCAGCCCAACAGGTAACGGAAGAAGGCCATACCACTGCTCCTTTCATTGAGATAGAGACTGCTCGTCAGCAGGGTGTGCAAGCTTATGGGGACCCTTCTGGCAGTCTCGGGGCAGGGAGGCTACCTGTGCCTGGGCGAGCAGTGCAGCCATCTCGGCCTGGGTCTGCTGCTGGCGGCAGCGCGGGCAGGAAGACGGGGGCAATGCCTGCACGTCAGTCAGTGGTTGGAGAGCTGTCGCCATCTCGCTCGTTCCTCCTTTGTTCGGCTCATCACCATCTGAGCGGGCTGGTCCCATCGCTCTTCCGTCAGAGCAAGGCATCTCTTGTGAGTGTCTTTCTTCTTTCTCTGTGCCAGAAGTACTCTAGCAGAGCTGCATCGTGTGCTGTCACAGCCGAGCACGATCATGAAATGTGAGGTGCGGTTGCGCAGTTGCTGACCGGGAACGTGCCCTTTATACTAGTGGAAGACCATACGGCGAAGGAAGGAGTGTGCTTGGCGTGATGGTATCTGTTGATTGGACCACCTTCGGCCTGCCTGCTTCTCTAGAGGTGGGAGAGGATGGTTTTCCCCGTCCTGGCGCCGTGATCCGGTGGGCTCGAGCGCGGGCGAAACAGGACGATCCGTCCTGGACCCAGAAACGTCTCGCTCAGGAACTCGGGCTGACAGAGCGGGCGATCTACTACTTAGAAAGCCGCGATGTAGGGCTCGATTCCATCTCGCTGCGCCGGCGACTGGCACGGCTCCTGACGATCCCTCCCCTGTTTTTGGAGCTGGCCTCCTTGGAGGACCCTGTTGATGTTGGACACCTGATCAAACAGTACCGATTGATGAAGCCAAAGAGCCACCCGTTGCGTTCTCAACGAGGGCTGGCCCACGCCCTCTGCGTTTCGGAAAAAGCAGTACGAGAAATGGAACAGCAAAAAAAGGGGTTAGATTCCCTCGCGCGCCGCCGTCTCCTGGCTCAGCTTCTGGAGATTCCTCCTGCGGCGCTGGGCATCGCTACACTGGAGGAAGCGAGACGTCACCATGCTCAACGATTGCATCTGCTCTCTCTCCATCCTGTGAACCTGGATCACGGAGAGATCGATCCGTGTTCCTACGAAGCGTATCTTCAAACACTCTGGGATCGCAATCATGCAACGACCGCACAAGACCGGATAGCAGAGCTGACCACTACTCTAGAGAAGCTTAGATCGGTTTTGCCTTATAAGAGTGGAAAAGACGAAGAAACAATCTCCGCTCTTCTCTGTCGATACCATCATCTCTCTGCTCATATCCTCCGTGATCAAAGTCAGGATGAAGCTGCGTTGAGAGAGTTGGAGAAGGCGTTGAGGCTTGCTCAAAGAGCAGAGAACCGTTCCCTCCTGGCTGTCACCTCCCTTCGGATCGGAAGCGTGCTGCGTGACCGAGGCTCTGCCTATGAAGCGCTGGCCAGGATAGAAGCGGCCCGGGGAGATCATGAGGCCGAGCAAGCGCTGCGCCGACAAGCCCGTGCTGACTATGAGGCCGCTCTTGCTTCCTACCAGCGCATTCGTCTGCTTGAGCAGCTCCCGACAGAGTGAGAAGGAGTCCTCCTCTTTGATGAAGGCTACGCGCAGGCACAGGTAGCCCAACAAGATCGTCAGAAACGGCGGGACGCTGTCGCTCTGCTGGAACGGTCTAGAGCGATGATCGCAGCAGCAAGAACCACGCTAGAAGAAGCGTTTGCCATTCGCATTCCGGAACGGACGTATTACAATACCAAGGCGGCGGCGTTCCTCTCTCTGGGCTGGCCTCGGGAAGCGATGGAGATTCTGACTGCGTTGATGGATCTTCCAGGGGATGAGGTCATGACGCGGCAGCATGCGTACAGCCACTATCTCTGGGCGCAAGCCTATGCTGATCTCCGCTTGAGCGAGGCAGCCGTGCCGTCCGCTCAAGTGGCTGCAGTCAAAATGAAGCAGATCAAGTCTCGTCTGCATCTGTGCCGGTTGCGAGGCTTGCATGCCCAGCTCAGTCAGCTGGATGGCAGCAATCTTGAGGTGATCCGCTTCGGCGTGCTGCTGCAATCGGAAGGGAGGAGCCGATGAGCCGACGGCCTGTGCGCACCTACCCCAACCGGCAGTTTCTCACAGGGACCAGGCCCCAGCCAGGGAGCTTCCTGCCAGAGGACATCTACGCGCAAGCACTCGATGCCCTGGTCATTTGTTGTGTCGATGCGGCGCTGCTCTCCCGAGGGCACTGGCTCATTGCCAGGCGAGTCCAGGAGCCCCATTCCGATTGGTGGGTGATTGGGGGACGCATGCGAAAGGGGGAGTTGATTGAGGAAGCGCTGCGCCGGACGTTGCGCCGAGAGATCCAGCTAGATCTACCAGAAGAGCGGTTGCGCCACATTATTGGTTACTACAACCTGATCTGGGATACCAGGGCACAGGAGCCGGTCAGCAACGGGTGCCAGCTCTTCTCGATCACCGTCGCGGTCTCTCTGACGGAGGAAGAAAGAGAGCAGCTTGCCCTCAACGAGGAGTATGGAGAAGCGCAATGGGTCAAGCCGGAGCAGGTCATCTGCCAAGCGGAGCAGTATCACCCCTGTCTCGTGCAGATGGCAAAAGACCTGCTGGCGGCAGATATGACGCTGCTCACTGGTGCTCAGGACTGTCGAGAGCAGCCAGGGTAGTCACCGTCAACTGGAACGACAGGGATCGCCTGACAGATTCGTCCGCGCAACCGGGAGGAGGCGCCCACCCCATCCTTCCCCCAGATCCGTCCAGTCTCGTGGATCTCGCGCAGGCATCAGGCTCCCAGAGCTTCTCGTTTGGCGGGAGAAAACGCCGGCTGATGCCCAGAGAAGAGGTCTGGTTCCTGTTGAAGGTCCTGGTGCCGGTGCCCACGTCCAGGATGGTGCGGGTGCGCTCAGGAGCGAGCGGGGCCAGGTAATGGTTGCTCAGGGTGCGATACAAGGCGTGGTGCTGGTAATTGAGCCGCTGATCTTCCAGGGGGTCCTTGGGGAAGAGATAGGGCACGTCCTCCAGATAGCGGCGCTGGGCGAAGGGCGAAGAATGCCCGTACTCGGGGGCTGTGCTCACCGCCG
>NZ_MCIF01000002.1:64231-70434 GCF_003268475.1 Thermogemmatispora tikiterensis
CCTGCCTTGTTCGAAGGCGATCTCTCCTAGAGCATCGGTCAAGTAACAGTGACAACCGGTGACAGGCCAGCAATCACGACGGCCAACACGTGCTGGACCATCATGTCTTTCGTAATGGTCCGGTCTCCCCGGCTCCACTGCACTGCTGGGCCGAAGATGGCCCAACTGATGACCTGCGCCGTGGTTTCTACTGTTTCCTGGCAAATGGGCACCAACGACGGGGCCTGGTTCAGCCAGTGCAGAAAGACCTCCTGGAGTTCTTGCTGCAAAGCGACCTCGAAGAACGGCACAAACTGCCTATCGGCTGGCTTGAGGTGATACTGCCAGAGGGCAAGAAAATCGAACACAGCGAGAAGAAGCTGGCGCAAGGTGCTCATCTGTAGGGTGGATGTGGCGGGAAGCTGGCTCTCTAACGCGTGGTGAAACTTCTCGCGCATCCAGACCTCTAAGAGGGCATATTTGTCTTCAAAGTGAGCATAAAAGGTGGCCCGGTTGACCGTTGCGCGTTCTGTGATGTCTGCGACTCGGATAGAGTGAATGGTGCGTCCTTCTTCAAGCAATGAGATGAACGCTTGCAGCAACAACTGACGGGTCCGTTTGACTCGTGGATCGTTCTCATTCGCCGGGGTGGTCATTGTTCCCTCCTTATCCTGGAAATGTCCTCAGCATCTCCCTTTTGAAAAGCAACGGTTGCCCCCCGGTGTTGTCTATACAACGATCCAGCCGGTTTGCTGATTGCTTTCCGTTTAGAGACAGCTTACTATTCTTCCTGTGTAGTATACACGAAAGTGTTCGTTAGATAACAGTGTTGTCTATCCGACATCCTTCTGTTCGCTCGATAGATGTGGTAGCCATCAGATGCAGGGCAACTGTCCCGGCAGGGCGTGTTTGCCCCAGCGAGAGCGCACAAAGATGGAGGAAGGACTATCTCAATGCAAACAAGAGTCATTACGCGATCTCTCTCCTGGAGGTGGTTTTCATGATCGTCATTACAACTCCCACTGGCCTGATTGGCCGTCAAGTACTGAACAATCTGCTCGGAAGCTCCGAGTCGATCCGCGTGATCGTGCGTGATCCCTCCCGTCTGTCCCCGCGCGAGCGTGAGCGCGTCGAAGTCGTGCAGGGATCACATGGTGACCTCGATGTTGTTACCAGGGCGTTCGCAGGAGCAGACAGCGTGTTCTGGCTTGTGCCCCCAGATCCCCAGGCCGAGAGCGTCGAGGCCGCCTATGTAGGCTTCAGCCGACCAGCGTGCGACGCCTTCAAGAGCCAGGGGGTCAAGCGGGTGGTCGGCGTCTCGGCCTTCGGTCGTGGGGCAGCAGTGTCCGGAAAGGCTGGCAATGTCACTGCATCACTGGCGATGGACGACCTGATCGCCAGCACAGGGGTCAGTTACCGAGCGCTGGCAATGGCCCCTTTCATGGATAATCTGCTCCGTCAGGTCGAGTCGATCAAGAACCAGGGCGTGTTCTTCGACATGGTATCTGGGGACCTCAAGCAGCCAACCTGTGCCACCCGCGATATCGCCACCGTTGCCGCCGGGCTGCTGCTCGATCACACCTGGAGCGGAGTCGCAAGTCGCCCGGTGCTCGGTCCTGAGGACCTCTCCTACAACGACATGGCGCAGATCATGTCCCAGGTGTTGGGCAGGCCAGTACGCTACCAGCAGATCCCAGGTTCAGCCCTGAAAGCCACGCTGATCAGATATGGCAGGTCCGAGGCTATGGCGCAGGCTCTGGTCGATATGATGGCGGCCTACGATCAGGGGCTTGCCACCGCCGAGCCGCGTACCGCCGAGTCCACCACTCCCACGAGCTTCCGCCAGTGGTGTGAGGAAGTACTCAAGCCAGCCATCCTAGCCTGAGCACCACTACAAACGAAAGGATCACCAGATGACTGAAGGAACAACAAACGAAGCACCTCGACTCTCCAACGATCACATCAATGATGTGTTGCAGCAATTTGCCGATAGGTTCGGCCAGCCGCAGCGGTCGCCGGTCTTGCACTCGCCCTCGGAACAGAACCTCGACTACGAGGATGTCACCTTTCCGTCCCTCGATGGCGTCCCACTGGAGGGCTGGTTCATCCCAGCAGCCGGGTCCAACAAGCTCATCATCGCCAATCACCCGATGGGGTTCAGCCGATCCGGGATACCCACGCAGTTCGAGCCGTGGCACTCGCGGTGGGCGCCCAGCGGGAACGGCTTCGAGGTCAACTTCATCCCGGACTACAAGATCCTCCATGATGCCGGATACAATGTCCTGACCTATGACTTGCGCAACCACGGTTTCAGTGGCGCGGCCAACGGTGGCATCGTGTCCAGCGGCATCTTTGAGGCGCGTGATGTCGTAGGCGCGTTGCAGTACATGCGCAACCGCGACGGGACGCGGGACATGACGATTGGCCTCTTCAGCCGTTGCCTGGGCTGCAATGCCACCTTCTCTGCGATGACACAGTTCCCCGAGGCGTTCAACGAGGTACACTGCCTGGTCGGAATCCAGCCCGTGACCCCGCAGATCATCCTCGCGCATCACCTGGCTCTGGCGGGAGTTCCAGCCAACCGCATTGAGGATCTGGAACAGTACATCGTGTTGCGCACGGGCATCGGGTTCTCACGAACAGATGCGAGGGAGTGGGCGAAGCATGTCCACATTCCCACATTCCTCTCCCAGGTACACGACGACGTGCTGACGCAGCCGAGCGATGTACAGACCATGTTCGACAACATTCCCATCGCCGAGAAGAAACTGCAGTGGGTCTACGGCACCACGGCCCGCTGGGACGGCTACCTTGAGTTCCAGCGCCGCCCAGAGCCGATGCTGGAATGGTTCGAGCAATACCTGTCCTGATGGACTTTGAGCATGAATGTGTTCAGGAAAACAAGACACCTGGTTCCCTCTTCAGGCGGAGATGCTCCGCCATGTCAATCCAGAGGTGATTCCTTGGGTCCAGGACACGGAACGCATGCACCAGGGTTATGATGCGCTCGTCTTGCTGCCAGCGATCAACTGTCCCGTCCTCTTTCTCCAGGCTGATGCGGCTGTAGGTGGGCTCACCGCAGATGAAGAGATCTCGTGAGCAATCCGGCTTCTTCGACACGACAGACGTATCTTTCTAAAAGGGTCAGCCACGCTCTGTACAAAGATCAGCCAGACCTGGTGCAGCAAGCCATCAACGCCTTTCTTGCTACGCCCGTTGCCTGATCCAGCTGCTTTTTCACGTTTCGGGTAAGAAGAAGCTTGCCCGGAGCCTGAAAAAGCCCGTGCCGTGCGTGTTCGTCGAGCCCTGCCACGAGTCAGTCAGTCATGAGCGACTTCCTTGATCCATCGACAAGTCTCACCCTCACGCAGGCTCAGCTCAAGCTATGGGCTGAGCCTCATTTGCCATCCGTAAAAAAGAAGAGTAAAGGAGTCCCTTATGGACCCTGTAACCTGGCATTCTCCAGCGGAACGCTCGCATGGAGATCCCATTGTCATCACACGCATCAAATAAGTGAAATCTGTGTCTTTATCTGTTATCACCGACACGAGTTATTTGATGATGCGTTTCAAGAAGAACTGGCGGCACTCTGCGCTCCAAGTCTGCGTGGACCCCCACCTCTTCCGCCGGCACGATTGGCCCTGGCGACTATTCTGCAAGCCTACACAAGTCTGATCAAGGGGGTGGCAAAAGACCAACGGATCAGCATTAAAGATGGACAGATGCGCCATCGACACAAAAGTCGGAGCGTGCTGATCGGTGGGTACAAACGCCATCTCCTGCAGGATCTGGACCCAGGTTTCATCCGTGCGGTGGGTATCACGCCAGCCAATGTTCCGGAAGCCAGTGTCACCGAAGCAATTAGCGAAGATCTCGCGCAGTAAGAGGCGTGTTTAAAGGCGCTACACATCGACCGGGCCTATTTAAGCAGCCATTTGGTATGGGAGCGGAGCGATGATCTGGAGGTGGATAGCAAAGCCTGGCCGGTGCGCCAAAGCAAATGCTTTTCCAGGCAAGCCTTGGATGAGGAGCGGCAGACTATCCGGGGTCCGGCTGAGCAGGAGATGCCCTTTGTGCCTGATGGGGTGGTCCACTTTTCCAAAGAGAGCTGTGCGAAGTGTCCTTTGCAAGCCCAATGCACCACCAGTGCCAAAGGGCGCAGCGTCGATATTCATCCTGATGAAGCTTTGCTCACCGAGTTACAAGAGCGTCAACAAATCCCACAAGGACGGGCCAAACTCCGTGAGCGGGTGGCAGTTGAGCATACCCTGGCTCATGGAGGTCAGTGGCAGGGACGATGCACCCGTTATCGCGGACTTCGCAAGGATCTCTTCGATCTACGTCGATGCGCAGTTGTCCACAATTTGCATGTCCTGGCTCGTTCCCAGCAGCTTTCTGCTGAGCTTCAGAATGCGGCTTGATTTCTTGACCGATACTCTAGCAGCATCGAGGCCTGCCCCACAAGGGTACAGACTCGCTGGCAGACAGCAAGCAGAAGCGATCCTTCCAACAGGGTTGTAAGCAAACGCAAGTCCTCACGAGCAAGGAGCATGAGACTGGGAACAGGGAGGCCTCCTTCCTGCCTGGCTGCCCAGTGTGCATCAAGTCGTTGAGCCAGGAAGCGAAGTGTTCGCTCATCGAGCGTTGTGGGGATTCTGAGGGCAACCGCAAGACGCTCAAGCAGTTCGTCATTGGCCAGGTTCCTTGCCTCAAGCCATGCTGTTGCTCCAACACCTTGCAAGGGGACTTGGAGAATCTGGCGACGTTGGCGGTCCGTAGCAGTACTCCAATGCAGGGTATTCCTTTCTAGTATACCCTGCTGGGGCCAGAAGGGAAGCCTGACAGAGGACCTGCTGGTCTGGAACCTGCAGACGGCTGGCACGCCGTCGGCTCACCGGCCCGCAACACCTGCTCGATCGCCTGCGCACGCTACGCATCGAGGGAGTCACCGCTCCGAGCCAGCAGCCGCCTCCAGTCCCGATAGCAACGCCTGGCCTCCTGTCTTCTCCCCTGGCGCAGCAACACGGCCACCAGCCAGGCAACGACCTCCCCATCGGTCGGATCTTCTTCCCACAATTCGGTCAGCACCGCTTCGGCCTCGGGCCAGCGGCCCTGCTGCTCATACAGCTCGCTGAGCCACCAGCGGGCCCGGTAGCAGGCACGCTCCTGGGTCGCCCGACGGACCAGGACCCATTCTCCTTCTTCCCCCTCCAGGAACGTTCCTCGCCGCCACGCGTGGACCGCTTCCTCTCGCAGGGGTTCGACCGCGAGCGGATCGCCCTGGCGCTGGCAGGCTTCCGCCCGCTGGAGGAGGTGGAGCGCCGCCTCCGCATCGACTCAGAGCACCGCTTGTCCGGGCAAGTGATAGCCTTGCCCGTCAGGAGACCTTTCCAGCAGGCTGGCCCCGCCTCCAGCGGGCTGCAGGACTTTGCGCAGCTTGGTGGTGGCGGTGTGCAGCGCGCTGGCGGCCTGCTCGGCGTCGGCTTCGGGCCAGAGCCAGGCGAACAGGCGCTCGGGATGGCCTGACGTCCAGGACAGCACAGCAGAGCCTTGAGCAGCTGGCGGGGAGAGATACTGCCTCCCCAGGCGCTGATCGGGAGGGAGCATAGCTGCTTCGCTGGCGTCGTTCAAGGCAGAAAGGAAACACTGGCGCAGGTCAGCCAGCGGTGTGCCTGGTGGAGCGAACGAGTGCCACCCTGGCGCTCTTTGAGCAGCAGGCCGAGGGGAATTGGCGGTTGCAGGTGCATGGGTCCCGCCCCCTCTGGCGAGAACTGCCAGAGGCGTATGAGGCCTGGGAGCAGGCGGGCCGACCGGATCAGGAGGCCTACGAGGGGGAGCTGAACGAGCACGAGGGGCAGGGCTGGCTGTCGGTGCCCCAGGCGAAGGGGAGTCGGGGTCTGGCCTGCCCGGTGCTTGATGGCCCCTGGCTGGGGAGCGAGCCTTGATCCGAGGCAGGCTGACGGGAAGGAAGCGAAGGAGGGGCCTCCTGCGGCAGCGGTATGCGTGACACCTTGTCCCTGGCTCGACCGTGATCGCGGATCAAGCGATGACCCGCTGCGGCTCCAGGTTGCCGCCAGTGATCTGGTGCTGACCCCCGAGGGGGAGGATGTGTTCCTGGAGCTGACCCCCACTGGCCAGTGGGGCTGGCTGGAAGAGGCCACGGGCCTGCCCCTGGCCGCCTTGCTGGCAGGCCAGGCCGAGCCGTGCCCCTGGCCGGCTCAGAA
>NZ_MCIF01000002.1:73606-181036 GCF_003268475.1 Thermogemmatispora tikiterensis
GGGGCAAAGGGTCCTGCTGGGCAAATTTGCCATCGGAGATGAGCAGCAGCAAGGTCCGAGTGGGAGGCGCTGAGCGTTGCTGCTGCTCTGCCTGAAACCGCCGGATCAGTTCCTCAAACAGCTCGCTGGAAGGCGTCGCCCCAAAGACCAGCTCTTTGAGGGCCGTCAAATCAATGCGCCAACGTGCAGGCACATCAATGAGATCGAGCGCCTCATCTAAGGAAAGTGTTGTGTCCCCAAGTGCCTCTGCCCTGGCCAGAATCGTCGACCGTCTGGCTCTGATCATCTCCTTGATCGCTCTGTATTCGCCAATCCGATTGATCACCCGTTGGCCTTTACTGAGCAGGTCACCCAGGTCGAGACTCTTCAGCAAGGCACCTGTCTCAGCATAACCGCTCAGCTGGCGCCGCCAGCTCTGTTTTTTGGCCGCCGCGGCATCCTCGATCTCGGCCTGGGGAAGCTGTTCCCGAATGGCCTTCAGCAGGCTGAAGAGGTCACACACGGGTACCGAGCGCAAGCCGAAGCCATAGGCGAGGAGATCAATGGAGGAGTCCAGAGAGCGGGCCCGGCTCTCCCGCAGGCTGTTCCTGGCTTCTAACAGCAGCTCGCGCCAGGCTAGCTCAACGCTCTGGAGACGGTTCAGCTCCTTCTCACCTTCAGAACGGATACTGGCTTGCATCGAGCCAGAGAGATCAAAGGCACAGCCGATGAGGTAGTGGCCAGGCCGGATATAGGGACGCTCGCGTCGGGCGCTGATCTCCTGCTTGCTCTCTTCGCGCTGCTCTTCGTTCATGGGGGCCACACACTGGCCATACCTGAGTAGGTGCGGCAGCGTTGCTTCATGCGGCCTTGTCAGAGCAAGAGCAATACAGCCCTGCTCGTAAGCCTCCTCATAGGACATTCCTGCCCCCAATCCATCATAGAAGCCGCGGGCAAACTCGATAGCAGCCTCGTCAGAGATCTCCTGGTCCATGGCGATCGTGAAAGGGACCGAGGCCAACGCTGCTCCCTGGGCCAGGGAATAGCAGATGTTGAGTACGACGCAGTCCAGGGCAGGATGTCCTTGGAAAAGTCGCGCCAGGCCAGTCGGAGGAACCAGGTGACAGCCGTGGCGCTCATCTGCCAGAAAAATTCCCTCTCGTATCCCATGACCAGCCAGGTGCACAATCTGATACGACCCTTCTATCAACGCCCGCTGTAGATCCGCTGTCGTGGCTGCCTGACGCGATACAAGCTTAATGCGCTCTCTATAGATGCAGCGCTCAATCGCTTGTCTGATCTGGCGCTCTTCCCGGTCGAGTTCAAGGCGCTGCCCGGGCAGGGGATTGGCAAAGACCAGGAGAACCTTGATCTGTTGAGCACGCACCATCGCTCCCGTCCTTTCACGAATGAAAGGCCAGCCGATACAGAACACTGCTACTCTCTTAGAGTAACATAACTAATGATAAATATCAACAGAAAATCTCTGCAGAAATTTGATTGATTTTTAGTGAAAAACTGAAAAGAATTGGTCGCTCCTGCCAGACTGCGAACGGTAGCGGGACTACAGGAGCGCTTCTCCGCTACCATTGTGGCCTTTCAGCTTGTGCCGAAGTCTTTCGCTCACCAGTTGGCGCGACTTTTGCCAGCAGTCGAGATAGGCTGCGCCCTGGCCTTGCTGCTCGGAATAGCAGCCCGCTGGATGGCTTCCGCTTTGCTTATCTTACTCCTAGTGTTTTCTGCCGCCTTGGCTAGCGCTTGGTGGCGCCACCTTCCTCTGACTTGTCATTGTTTTGGAGAAGCTGACCCGGGGAAGGTTAGCTCTTTCCCCCGCTCCTTATTGCGCAATGCTGGCTTAGGGGTGGTGGCTTTGAGCACAGGACTGGCTCCAGCCCCGGCCCTCCGTGGGCTGTTTCCAGCCTTGCTGATCGATCCATCTTATCAGCTCGGGTTCCTCTGCGCCTTGATAGCCCTGGCACTTCTGCTGACCGTCACCGCGGTGTGGACAGTCTTTGCCAGTGCGAGGAAGCAACATGTTTTTATACCTGGGCAAACACGGCGGTTTCATCCAGATCCTGGAGCCTCCGCAGCAGAGCGCGGAGCTCGCCGCCGGCACCTTCCTGTTGCTGACCACTCCACGTCAGGAGACGGTTCCGTTTCAGGGAACGCTGCAGGTGCTCGACGACTGCGGGCCGAGGTTGACGTTTGCTCGGGCCAACATCTATAGTGATGAGCACATTGTGCTGAAGCGTGAGTGCGTGCTATGTCACGTGGTACTCCCTTACCAGTGCTGGTATCGGCCCTGCCATCCTTATGATCTGAGTGCATACGGGCAGAGGTGCAATCCTGGCACAGCGCCGTTCTCCGTCCCGTCCAGAGAAGAGGCTCTGCTCACGAACGCGCACATCTTCACCTGGAAGGAGGGCGCATACTGACAACCTATCACCTGCTGGGGACCATGCGCGTTGAGTCGCCGCTGGAGCTGGGAGACTCGCCAGGCATGGCGCTACGCGGGTTGCTGTCTACAGCGGCCTGGCGCCGTTTCTGCACCAACAAGCAGGCGCGTACTTGTTTGGAACATCCCCTGCTGTAGATTGGCCCTGTCAGTGCTCTCCTGGCACCAGCTGACGACCCAAGAACGCCGGCGCTGCAGCGTCTCAATACCCCTTGATACGTTGCCCAGATGTTGGTACTGCCACCGCTATTACGGTGACAGACCCACTGGCACCGAGGACACTGGAATAACTGCCCTTGTACCGCACTCTTGCCTCGCTGTCCACACGCTGGGCTCGTCGTGCCCGTGTATCTTTCTTCTTGCAAGACGGCGCTCATTGCAAGCCTCTCAGCCTGATATGTAAGCATATGGCGCGTCCTGCCATCCAACCACTGATGGATGTTTTGCTTCTTCGCAGAGCGAATATCATTGTTCTGCCTGATGTCTTGCATATCATCGATGATCAGCGTCCGCACGCCTGTCTGAGGCAGTGTGGTGATGAGTCGCGTGGTCTACTTGGGTTCAACCTCTTTTGATTTGGTGGTTGAGTTTCCTGAGTTGCTTCTGCTTTGATCTTTCAAGCTTCTGAGGGCGGCGTGACTCTTCCTTCTTCATATCGATGTTCGCTTGCGGGATAGCGTTGAGCTTGTTTGAATATGGCCAGTTCGACCTGAGTAGTCGCCCATTCAGGAGAAGAACTTGTTCTCCATCAAAGGCCACGGCCTGGTGGGTTTCTCCTCAATCACTGCTTGCTATCTTCTCCCCAATGGGTTCGGCTGGTGTCTCAACCTGATAGGGAGCAATGGCTTCCATATTCGTTGCCTGTCCAGGGGAAGACTTCTGGTTGAGGCAGTTCCCAAGGCCGATCCCAGACAAGAGGTGCCTTGTCACGCCCGTTCGAGCATCGCAGCGACCCAGTGGGGAGGTTCATGGCAGAACGTTTCTCCTCACTACGAGGGTACCAGACTCTCTTGCGCGGGGTTGGGCCGTGGATGGGATCGCCCGCTTTCTTGCGTTCTCTCCCTGAGAGAGGCAAAGAAAGCTTATAGGCAGGAGCCAGCAGCGCATAAATAAAGTCAACGCTCATGTTCAGACCCTGTTGGGAGCGCCGCTGCGCGGCATCATGGATCACCAGATCGCTAGTGTTCCGACTACTGAAGCGGCCTCGCCTGCGAGTGACCCAACAACCTGGCCGGCCAGCGTGATCTCAAGGGGGACCCCAGCAATAGCAATAGTAAAGATGATCAAGACCGCGGGAGACCAGACCCCCGTTCCGTCTGAGGACGGCCTCCTTCTCCCAGAAACCAGAAATAGGAGAGAGCCATCCCTCGACAGTCCCTCCCTCCAGTCATCTTTTGTCCAAGGTATTCCCCACTGGCAGGATTCTCCCTACTCGGAGTGTCTGAGCCTTTTTTGTGTATTTTTGGGAGAGGGAGTGCGCGATGCAGGGAGGGGGCGACAGTACGGGCTCCGCTCCCACTCATGAGAAGTGCCGTTGCTGTGGGGCCATCACTCGCTCGAAGGGCCACCGTTGTGATCACTCCCTGCTACCTGTCCCTTTCTCGCTTCTCACTCCGCCTGGCCCGTCCGGTTATTCTGGTAATTCTATCTCCGGGCCAACGCCCCCACCAGACAGCATGCGGGCGGAAGCAGCCGGTGAAGCGGGGCTTGCTCGACTCTTCCACGCTCCACTAGTGCCCAGCAGCAGCGCTCTGGGCGGTGCCCTTATGATGCGTTCCCACCGCGGGAGGCGTCCCTGCTGACCGGATATCTGGTCAGAGCTGACCACTCCCCTCGAAGAAAACACGATCGCTACCCTTCCGGGGCGTGCCCCCAGACGGTGAGCAGCGTCCAGAGGGCGCAGAAGTCCTCCTGTTGCATCTCAGCCACCGCCTGCTGAGACAGGGTCGTCAACTCCGCCCGCGTGGCCAGCCCCTGGCGTTCCAGGAAGGGCTGGACCAGCTCCAGCCCGATGAGCGCGTCCTTGAAGACCGGATAGTGCTGCTCGGTGCCCATCGACCACTCGATGGTGGTGGCCCGCAGGCGCACATCGACCAGGCCGGCCTGCCGCACCAGCCGGGGCAGCACGGGCGTAATCCCCAGATGCTGCCCGGTGGGGGAGAGGCTCTGGCCCGCCCGCGTGAGCGCCTGACAGCCCAGGGCCATGAGCCGTTCGAAGGCGGGACTGGTCGTCAGCGGCTCCTCCATCTCGGTCAGGCGCAGGAAGCCACCGGGTGTAAGCAGGTGCCGGCACTCGGCGAGCAGCTGCGACCAGGACGCTGGGAGCATGAAGCCCCACAAGACGATGAGCAGGCCCAGGCTGGTAGCGAAGCGGGCGCAATGCACTCGCAAGGGCACGGCCGTTCTCTTCTCTGTCTAGAGCAGCCGAGGCAGTGCTCTTCCACCAATTCACTACTGTTATGGTAGCTGCCTGACTGATGGGTATGACCTGGAGGCCGGAGGGGTGAGCAAGACCTGCCAGGCCCCCTCGACTGGTAACAGATCGCTGGCTTTTGACCATTGCTTGACAATGGAATGGCTATACCGCCTGGCCCCTCCTGGTTGCAGAGCGTACCCGATCGATCTCACGCAGGGGTTACAGGGGCATCTGCCTCCTTCACAAACGGCCCTCTTGATTGAGGGTAACGGGATCACCGAGAGCCGTTGTCCCAGTGACAGCAGGGCAATCTCTGCTGAGTATGCTGTAATCAGGCGTGAAGATGAGGCGTTCCTGAGCAGGGCTGTGCTGCCCCTAGCGCTCCGGCTCCTGACCAGTTCTCCCTTGAGTCCCTTGGCTGCCCACCAGCAGAAAGCAGGCCAAGAACAAGGGATCAAGAGCCAGAATGGTCGATCACATAAAAGCCTACACCAGCATGCTAAGCTTGATCTCAACCGCTGGCGGCAATCCCTTCTTGATGAAGAAAGATGGAGATCAGCCGAGTGAGGACCCCAGGACGAGTAGCTCCTCGTCAATATTCACCAGGTAAACCCGCTTTCCGATGAAAGCTTAACCAAGAGGAAAAGATGTGACTCATGCCAGATACTTCCTCGTGGCAGCTGACGACCTCGCTATAGGCCAGGCCGAGTGACCAGCAAAGCCGCGGTCAGCGCGGCTGTGACCGCTGATCGAATAGCTCTGTCCTTGCCTGCCCACGTGCAGGGCCTGGAGTTTCGTTACCCTGGGTCCCATCACTGTAATGGGATGGCCTTCCCGTTGGAAGAGCACGATCTCCCCTGCTCATCAGTCTCTGCACAAGCGAACAAGCAGCTCTGCCTGGCCACAGGCTAATCTTCCTCTTCCTCCTCTGCTTCGTCTTCGTGAACCGCTGCCTTCTCTGCCTCTTCTGGACCTTCAATGGTGGCCCAGAGACCTTCTTGAGGGAATATGCTCTCGACATGGGACGCTATCTGGAGATTGTTGGCCTGCAGGAAGTCCGTCAGGTTCGTAAAGGCCCGCAGGAAGAGTGGCGTCCCTGCGAACGAGAGGGGAGAGACCGGGCCAAGCGTCATAAAAGCATATTCTCTCAAGGCCGGGTCAAAGGCAGATTGGGGGTCGTGAAACTGCTGGTACAGGTGCAAGCTTTCTCTGTCGCCAACGATCTCGCGCAGACGCTGGTACTCGGTGCCCATGCTCAGGCCAAAGCCCAGGAAGAGAACCCGTAGCTGCTGCACCACCTCGCTGTCAAGGCTCGACAAGGTCTGGCTGAGGAACATCCAGCCCAGTCCGTACTTGCGCGTGGTGCGCACCGCGTCGACAATACGACGTTTCACGCGTTCTAGCCGCTCTTCCGAAGGCTTGTTGTGAGGGATGAAGCGATGAGCCTCATCGAAGAGGACAAGCGCGTTTAAGCTGTGGTTTTGCTGGTAGTATTCCTCCGCGTTTCTGATCAGCTCACTGATGAAGCGATTCAGGATGAGGGGTTTGATCTTGTTATCCCAGTCGCTCTGACTGATACCCTCGGGGCGCTGGGAGGAGAGGTCGATTACAACCAGCGGGCGTTTGCCGGTGGAACCTCCTCGGAGGCCTTCCTGAATGATCTGCGTGGGCGTGCGTCGACCGGGGTCTGTCGCCTGGAAGAGCGCGGTGATGCGGTTCCAGATCCGCAGAGGAGTTGGCTGACTGAGAAAGTCGTTGGCCTTCGCAGCGTCGATCTCGCGCAGCGTTCTCTGAATAGTATCCTTCACCCGCTTGATACCAGCTTCTTGCGCGTAGATGTTACCAATCTGCTCAGACAGATACTTGAGCGCTGCTTTGAGTACCTCTTCATTGAGGCGCTTAAGCCTGTATTTCCGCTTTCCATCTGGCCCTCGCTGTCCGAAGAACGTCTCCAATTGCTCCCTGGCGACCTCCTGATAATTGGCGGACTTAATACCAAGCTGGGAGAAGAACTCGGCTTCTGTCAGGAGTTCAAAGAAGGTCTCCCAGGTGTCGAGACGGATGGACTGGAGCGTATAGACGCGAGGAAAGCGCTGCAGGGGCTGGAGCACGGCAGGGCAGAGCACCTGGCCCATCTGGGTAGGGGCCTGAGTCAATTGCATATCCCTTGAGAACTCCCCCTGGGGATCGAAGATCATCAAGCCCATTGAAGGATGGCGAGCATAGGCCAGCATGATCATCTTGGCCAGCACAGACTTGCCAGAGCCTGTCTTACCGAAAATGCCAATGTGATAGGCCTCTCCTGCCCCATCCTCGCTGCTACCGAAGTGTTTAAACCAGAGCGGCAGCCGCGGTGTTGAGCCGTAGACCGTTCCCAAGTAGAACAGGAGCGGCTGATAACGCGCCAGCAGCGCTTTCAGAATCGCATCATCGGCGATATAGATGGGGGTCCCGGTAGGGGGCACAGTGCCCATGATCGCTTCCTGGTAGCGCTCGCCCCGATCGGCGAAAACAGCGCTAATGGTCATCTCCCCCTGATGTGTATCCTGGCGCTCGCTGATCGGCTCGACCTTTCCACGCTGGCGGATCAGACTGCGCATCGTTGGATCTTCATGCCAGATATTGCGCATCTTGACCTCGGTGATCTGGCCAAAGGCGTAGTGATCGCGATTCTCTTGCCGATAGTGGAAGAAGGCCAGTTCACCGACCAATTTTTTGGTAGCCGCGCTGCCTAGAATCTCAAGCGAGAGCTGACTCGTGGAAGAAGGGGAGCCGATCACCCCGATGCGCTCGGCCTGGCTTAAAAGCTCTAGGAGTCTCTTCAGAGAAGGTGGCATCGTCCTATCTCCCTGTATCTGTACGATACCCATGAAGCGCCAAGAAGATCTCAGAGAGCATTTCGCCTTGGGACTGTTCAGCGATCTGTTGGCTGGTGAGTTGGCGGAAAGCGGCAATGCCGCTCGCCAGCGACTTGACCATGCGATCGGCCAGATAGAGTGGGTACGGCTCAAGAATCGAGGGCGTCCCGCATTGATGGCGAAGGGCCTGGATCACCAGTGCCAGGCGTTCAGGACTGCTGGCAATCGAGGTACTCACCTCGATACGCAGCGCTGGCAGCCAGGCAAAGGGCCGATAGTAAACCACGGAGATCTGTTGGAGAGCCGCCATCACTGCCTCATAAAGGCGCTGGGCATGCTCCTTGAGAGCCGATGGGAGCGCATGCAGATTCAAGTGCCACTTCTGCTCGGGTGGTTGCAGGGGTTGGGGAAGGGTCAGCTCACCTGGAAGGAGGATCGTCGTCAGCATGCCACGATCGTCATAGGCCACTGGCCAATCGAGCAAGCGACCGATCTCACGTCGGGTCGTATACTTTGGGGCCGCCACCCAGTGCTTATCACTGCGCTCGGAGCGCAGAATCTGCTGATAGCAGTCAAGAGCAGGCTCAATCTGCCCCAGCAGATGGCTGCTCAGTGCTAGAGGAGGGAGGCCACGGGCAAGCGCAGTGAGCGCCTCGTTCAAGGAGATCAGCGGGGTGGTCAAGGAGCCATCCAGAAACACCACCTCGTGGGGCGCGCGCACAGCCAGGGAGAGTTCCATCGCCATCATACAAGCCCGGACCAGCAATTGGCTCTCAGCCGAGTGAGGCTCTGCCTCAATGATGACCTGATGCTGAGGCTGCTCCCAATAGCGCTGCTCTGGAAGGGGGGGATAACCCTTCAACGGCCACAGCAGCGGCGGCAACCAGATCCGTGGCCAGCAGGCGTTCGATGGCATAGGCGCCATCCACTCCGCAGGTTGTCGGAATCGGCGCATAGGGCACCTCGCCATCACGCTGGATCAGCCCGCGCTCTTGCAGCTGCTGCCGGTAGGTCTCGCGCTGCGAGCGGATACGCTGGAGGGCTTCCGAGACCTGCTGGCCCACCTGGTGCGTCCGGGCCAGTGCCTCTTCAACAAGCGCTGCAGGTAGATCCTGAAACATTCTTTCAGATGGGTGAATCGGCTGTTCCATGCTTCGCACTCCTCTCAACCGTCGTCAGCATGGCCAGGATCTCTTGACGGTTCCACCTGTGCCAGCCGTCCACGCGAGCGGCCCGCCCAAGCAGCCAGCGCTCGCGCCACCAGGCTGCGAGTTCTGCAAAGGGGCGCTGATAGTAGTGCGGCTCCGAGTCCTGGCCTTCAAAATACGCCTGCAGGTTGCTGATCAGTGGAAACAGGAAGGCTTCCCGCTTGATCCCATGCCTGAGCAACTGTCTTGGAAGGCCGAGCGCATCCAGAGCGCGCGTCACGTTCTGCCAGGTGATCCGTGGCCCCGTACCGAAGCCACCGGAGTGATAGCGTCCCTGCTCTTCCAGGAAAGCGCACAAGGTGGGATACAGGGGAGCAAAGTGGAAGCTGCCATACCCTTCGGTGTAGCCAATGGAATAGGCAATGACCTGACCGCGATAGGAGAGACGATTGTAGAGGCTGCTCCGGCCAAAGGCACTGGTTGTGGTCAGGGCTACCAGCCGCGCCGGCAACGCGCGTTGCTCCAGTTGCGTGAGGCGTCCTGTGTACTTGCGCTCGTAGGCCAAGCGGACCTCATCTGAAACCGCTGCCAGAGCTACCAACTTGCCGCCAAGCAGACGATTGTAGGGAGGAAGAGCGCCGAGGGTGAAGATGTCCATCGTCTGATTGACCAGCTCCACTTTGCGGCCAGGGGCATAGGCGAAGAGACGATCTCGTACAGGAAAATCCAACGGCGGCGATTGCAGTGCCAGGATGCCGATGAGCTTCTCGTTAGAAGCGTCCATGATCAGGAAGCGCAGACGCCGCCCATACCCGCGCGTAAAGGGGAGCGACCAGGTGAGACGGGCCAGGCGAAAGAGGTCAGCCTGCCATTCCTCCACGACTTCCAGAAGGATGGGACGGATGCTCTGAGGAGAGAGATCGCTGCCATTGGCGAAGAAGTGCTCATATTTCGGATAGGTGGCCCTGATCCAGTACTGCTGCCTGGCTAATTCACGCTGGACCGCCTGGGCGTGCCAGGAGCGGTACGTCTCTTTGGGATTCTGTGCTTCCAGGGCTTGGAGCCGTTCGATTTCCGCCAGCACCTGGCGGCGTAATGCATCACGTTGCTGTTCCATGCGGTCTGTTCCGAGAGCACTGGCCCTATCCCAGGCAGTGATCTTATGTGAAAGTATACTCAAGAGTTTTCCCTGCTGCAACAAAAAGGGAAAGGTCTTGTTTGACTCCTCGTGCCGAATGGGAGGCCCTCTCCATAAGAAAGCTGCTTCTTCCGACCTGCTGAAGCCGTGGCGCTGCTCAAAAAAGCAGAGACAGGCTGTTCGCGCCAACAGTCTCCCTCTCAGCCCGCTGGCAGTGGCATTCTCCACCCTCTCTGCAAGAGACGGCCCAGCCTCCTTATTCCCCGATCCTTGACAGCCATTCCTACCATGCCTATAATTCCTTAATAAAAGATGTAGATCAGTCTTGATGAAAAGTTCGGGCGTAATGGAAGAGCAATGTGTTTAACTATGTTCCATTGGTAATCTCTGTGTATAGACTGATGAATTGGGGTACTCTCATAAAACGAGGTGAGCGATGTCCGCGGATGATCCGACGATGCTGCCCCAGGAAACGGCCCAGTCTCCCATGAGCAATGATCTCTCCGAAGCGACAGCTGTTGCCGGTCCATATCCGTATGATGAAACATGGGAGCTTCCACCACTACCTCCGCCACCTCCTGCTTCGGGGCACACGAGAATGCGTTTCATGACTCTGCTTCTCCTGTTCTGTCTGGTGCTCGTCTCCGCCAGTGCCGGGGCGCTGGCGGCAACGCTGTACTGGCGAAGTCTGGGGAGGACGTTCACCGCCCCTTCCACGGCTGTCAGCGAGGCGTCATCGTCGAGTACCACTGCTGCTGCAACGATCCTGCCGAACCCGTTGCCTACCCCGACATCGGACCTGAGCTACACAGCCGAGGACATTCTGCGAGACTTTATCGCCGCCGGTGCTCATCCCTTCTTCATCCAACACGATATCACGATCTCTGCATGGACTGGCGGTGCCTTCTCCGTCTCGGTCCCGGCGACCAGCTCGGTGACATTTGGCGACACCTCCGACTGTAACGGCCCTTGTGAGCCTCGCAATATGGGCCTGTGGGTCTACCAGGATAATACGACGGCGGATCAGGCCTACAATGAGGTTAGTGAGGAGAACAATCAGGCCTTGATGCATCCTCCCCAGGGACTCTCGGTCGTCCCGACGACCATCTTTATCCATGCCCGCTGCCTGTTGTTAGGAGCTGATACCTTTTCAATCTATATCCGGGTAGTCAAGCAATACTGTACATGAGCAGCCCAAGGAAGAGGGAGACACTGGTGCGTGAGGGGTGTGCCTCACTCTCGTGGAGACAGGCGTTGACCACTCTTCTCTTCGACCTCTCTGCATGACCGTGCCTGTGCAGCGTGATGGGGGAAGCCAGGTGGCCAGGAGTCCTGTTCCCCGTCACCGACTGGAAAAAGGCATTGGGGATCCCCTGCATGTGATGCCAGAGGAAGATCAGGTACCTGCGGAAGCGAGATCTTCTCTCTCCAGGGACAGGGGAGATCCAGACGGACGGGTGGTCTGCTTGGTCAAATAAACCGCGTCTGCTGAGTAGATGCCATGACTTGCCGTTGCAGTCCACTAGGTGAGGACGCTCGGCAATCCTCTGACACCTGGAGGCTTGCACCATGATAGGAGACCTATCTGGATATCTGCGTGCTTTTCATGATAAATTTCATGTATAATAATGAAGAATGGTGATGTGAACTGAAAATGTCACGGAAGAGACTTCAACGGAGTAAAGGGATACTCTTGGACTCTTCGTCCAGATAGCCCCCCGTGCGGGAGTACGATCTCACTGCTTCCCCTCAAGAGGAACCGGTGAGCGCGGAGCACAGATAGAAGTATTTCTCTGCCTGAGAGCAGCAAGCAGCTCAATCGCATCCCCTTCAGGAAGGGACAATCGATGATTATTCGTGCGATTTCTGTGAAAAACTTTCTTTCTTTTGCCTCTTTCTCATGGCCGGATCTTGATCCTCGGCTGAACGTGCTTGTAGGCCCGAACGGTGCTGGCAAGACGAATGTCTTTCGTGCCCTCAAGTGCGTGCAAGGTGCTCTGGCCCTGGACCAATCTCAGGCTGCTACAAGGTGGGAACATGCAGGGTATCAAGGCGCTGAGGCGCAAACGATCGAGATCACCCTGGAGATTGAACTCAATACCGTCCAAGAACAGGATTGGTGTGTGCGCTTCTTCGCAGCGGTTCTCTGTGACCAGTCGTCTATCGATGAGGCTCTGAAGGCCCAGCAACGTTCTGCTACTCCTGCTGGCCTCAAGCGATTCGATGCCTGGGTTCAGCAACAGCTTTCCCGCAATTGGCTGACCTGGTTCTATCGAGGACGGCTTGTGCTCACCTACGATGGACAGTGGGGATGGCGCTGTCGCTATGAGGCGCCTCGCCAGGGAGCACTCTCCTTCCGCCTTGATCTCAGTCAGGGAGGGATTCTCTACGGGGGAGCTTCGCCGACCTCAACGCCCGTAGCGTCGTTGTTTACTGCCTGGGTTACTCAGCTCGAATCGGCAGAGCAGGAAGAGCTGTTGACGATGCTCTCCGGCACAGGAGGGGGCGAATCCTTTCCTGAACTCCATTCCTTTGACGTTCCTGCCTGGATCCCTGCTAATCAAGGCATTCTCCTTCAGGTGGGGGACTATTCAACGATTGTCCCCCCCTCAGAGCTTGCCACTCATCGGGCGCTCCGTAAATCGCTGGCGATACCTGCCGACTCACGACAGTTGACGAATGCACATCTACTTTTCCAACGCCTGGCGCAGCAATCCTTCCTGGCGCTCGATGAACTTCGCCTCCCTGCCGTCCATTCCCAGCTGGGTGCAGCGACAGATAGCTCCTTGTCAAGTGTAAACACGAGTGAACACCTGGCACTTTTGCTGTTTCGCAAGAAGAATGGCTTACCAAATCAAAGAAAACAATATCAAGACATACAGAATGTTTTTAACTATTTGACAGGTGAAAAATGCGAGGTACGGCTGGTTTCAGGAGTGAGTCAGTCTGCGTCGTCAGGCCAGGAGGTGGAAATAGTCGTGCCCAACCGCTGGGGGGATCTTCCTCTCCACTTCAGTGGAGCAGGCAAAGTCGAGGCACTGTTGCTCGCTACCATGCTTGTAGAAGGGCCTGGTCGAGTACTACTGCTAGACGAGCCAGCCTTGCACCTGCATCCCTCAATTCAGGCTCGCTTTCTCGCCTTGCTGGAGCAGGACGAAGAGCATGGACAGTATGATCTCTCTCTTCCAGCGAATCAGGTGCTCTTGATCACTCATAGCCCCTACCTCGTGCCGAATGACAGGCTCACTCGTGTGAGCCGTTTCTCTGTTGGAGGCGAAGCGAAAGGGACAGTTCGCTCGACGTTCAGTGGCAGCCTGCTTCCAGAGCCTAAATTGAACCGGTTCCTCAATGAGAATCCCCCAGCCAAAGCACTCCTTTTTAGCCAGGCCGTGATACTGGTTGAAGGAGAAACTGAGCGAGAGGCCTTGCCAGTATGGTACCCAGACCTGCTGAACCGGGACGTTTTTGTTCTCTCAGTGGACGGCAAGACGAATTTTGTGCTATGGGTTGCCCTTCTCCAGCAGCTGTTCATCCCCTGGGCTATCCTTGGCGATGGGGATTTGCTCTGGAACAACTCAAAGGACCCGGTTTCCCAGATGCGTAAGATCCTGGAAGTGGCTGGTCGGACCTTGCCTGCTCCTCCTGAGGGAGTGGGAAAGGATCCCCAGGCTTTCCAGAGCTGGAGTCAGCAACTCGAATCTTTCGGGGTGTTCACCCTGGCCAGACAGGCTGACCAGGGATTTGAAAAGGCCCTGAGTGATGATATTCCAATGAACATACGTACTGAAGCCGCGCAGTTTTCAAGCAAGGTGGCCCGGGGAAGGTTCCTCGCCAAAAACAGTAAATGCCCAGAAATTGTGCAGCAGGTGCTAGAAAGGATTATGAAATATTTCGAAACGTGGAGTGCGTGCAAGTCTTGAGGCAGGGTGTCCCCTTGTTCTTCCGCCTGGCGACCGTCTCGTGCTGATGCGAGAACAGCAGGTCTTGGTCTGACTCAAAGACCTGGCCGTTGGGTATGGTATTGTTCACCTTGGTGAAGGACTGGAGCGGTTGCAACGCCAGACGAGTGCTGCATACCTCACATCGGAAACCGCCAGGGAATAGAGGCTACGCCTGGGGCGTTGCCCCTTGACTGGCCGCAGTGCTGGGTCTGACCTCCAACCCCAATCGAGAGTGGTGGTCTGACGCCGACCGACTGGTCTCCTGCCACAGCTCGGCTAGCAACTCCCTGTTGGACTTCCTTGCTATGCACCCAGCCCTGTTCTTCCTTCTTCCTCCCAGACGCTTCCCGCCTGGCTCCCAGGAGATTCCCAGGCTGCTCCCGTTGCCCTCGGGGCCCAGTGCGCTAGACTGCTTCCGTGAGTGCAGCTGGCCCTCCACGGCCCAGGCTCATCGATGAGACGGAGGAGGGGAAGGCTGCGCTTGTGGAGGAGGAAGCTGACCACGGTAAGGAGTCTGCCTTGGCTCTTCTAACGGGCAGACTGGAAAGCCCCTCCTCTGCTGTCAGGCACGTCAGCAAGAAAGGAGAACCCTCCAATGACAGGCGAACCACCTGGCACTTCTGAAGCGCAGGCTTCCGGCCCGTTGCTCCAGGCTGATCACCAGAGGGAGCGACCCCTGTCGCCAACCCCCGCTGCGAGCGCGCGCTCTATCGATACCCGTGATGGGCATGAGCCAGCTGCTGGGAGCGATTCTGATGACCCGTTCTCCTCCTTCGTCCTCCAGGAGGGGGCTTCTCCCGATCTGGAGACAGAGGTGGACCATGCAAGCTGGAACGATGCCTTTCCACTCCCGTTTCAACTCTCTGAACCGCTGCCCGCCCTGGCCTCGGAGCAGAGAGCTCCGACAGGGACATCAGGGGCGGGAAGAACGCCGTCGTCCTCTCTACCAGGAAGTCCATTGCCAGGAGGTGCGCGCCGGCGGATGTGGCTCAAGCCTGGTCTGATCAGCGTTGTCGTCGTCCTGACGGTGGGTTTTCTGGGGCTTGCTCTGCTGGCTCCAGCCGTTTCGCCCCATTCAACGGCGACGCAGGCAACAACGGTTGCGCAGCAGCGCTCTACTCCTGGAGCCACACCTCGGACCCGTCGTGCCTTGTCACCGGTGGCTACAGCTCCTCCGTCCCGGCACCCTCCTCAGGCGCTCTCGCCAACCGCGACAGGTGCCAGTGACTTGGGCAACTGGGTACCTGTTTCCCTCCCCGCGGGGTGGACCGGTGCGGGGCTGACGCTGGGGGATGCGCTGTTTGCTGAACGGACGGCTGTCACGTTTACGGATCGCGAGATGAGCCTGGATTATCGCGCTGTCGGAACTCGCGCCCAGCATGGAGGAACGCTGACAGCAGCAGTGTTTCTGCTCACTCCCGCTGCTCGTGAGCGGTTTCGGCAGCAGGATGTCCGGGTGACGACGAATCAGCTCTACGATCTTGTGGTGGGAGAACGCCTGATTCAGGCGGTCATCGATCCACAGCCTCGCCTGCGTGCCTTTGCCATCCAGGGGCAGCAGCAGTTTGCGTGGGTAGAGGTCACGTTTACGCTGTGGCAGTCCCTGACTGATCCCCAGACAGGCCAGTCCCAGCAGGGGCTGATGAAGGACCCGACCAGCCAGCAACCGCGTGTCCATCGGATGGGAGTACTGCTCGTGCGTGTACCACCTGCCAGCCAGGGAGCCAATGCGCCGATGGGGGGCACAGGCTGGCTGGTCTCCAATTACGTGCTGGATTCCCCTGGGGGGACATTGCCCCCGATCGTTCAACCCGCATAGGGGAGCGTGGCCAGGCTGGACATGCGGGCTGTTGACAATGGCCTGCAGAGGCAGCCTGTCAGGCTGCCTCATTGATCCATCTCTCAGCAAGAGATGTGGGAACCTGCCTACAGGGCGAATCAGCCAGGGAGCCGTGGGCAGGTCACCTGCAGCAGCAAGATAAAGGGGAGTCCGATAGCCATGCCTTCCTGGATCGAGCCGTACTTATTGGCTACCACCCTTGCTGTCCTCGTGACCATGCTGGGCGTGATGCCCCGCTTCGTGAGGGAATCACGGACGAATGGAGTCATTCTCCTGGCCCTGGTCGCCTTAGCAGGCGGCAGTGCCGCGGAGTGGTTTCATCAACCCTGGTTGCCGGGTGCCGTGCTGCTGCTGCCTGTACTGCTCTGGCTCTGGGGAAGAAGAGGGGCCTGGAACGCCTGGGCCCTCATCGCTGGGGCCTGCCTTTTGCTGCAGACGGTTGCCAGTCTGTTGCCGCTGGGGGTAACCTTTCTCCAATCGTCAGGGATCTCCCGGGCGGTCGGCGCTCTGATGGGAGGAACCCAGATGCTCTCTGTGGTGGCGACCGCTCCTGTTATCTTTGATCTGCTCAACGTGCCTGGCAGAGGTCATTTTCCTGAGCGCGATCGCATGCTCGCGGCGCCAGAACCGTCGCACTGGCCGGGCTGCTGCGTGCAGGTCCCTACCCATAACGAGCCGCCCGAACTGGTGGCCCGTGTCATTCTGCAACTGCTGCGGCAGCAGTATCCCGGGCCGTGGATGATCCAGGTCATTGATAACCATACTCCTGACCCAGCTACCTGGAAACCAATAGCGCGTCTCTGTCAACGCTATCACCAGCGCATCCAGTTTCTCCATCTGGAGCAGTGGCCAGGTTTCAAAACGGGCGCGCTCAATGAGGGGACCAGGCGCCTGCCAGCGTGGGGAGAACTGATCGCGGTCGTTGACGCTGACGATCTGGTCCATCCCCAGTTCCTGCGAGCGACAGTACGGCACTTTGTCGATCCGAGCGTGGCCTTTGTCCAAACGCCTCAACACTATCGAGCCTGGCAGGGCCATCCCTATTTTGATGGATTGAACTATATGTATGCTGCCTTCTTCGCCACGTACCTGGCCAGTCGGCGTGAACCCCATAGCATCATGTGCACGGGCACGATGGGACTCGTGCGACGCAGTAGCCTGGAGGAGGTGGGCCTCTGGGATGAGACCTGTGTGACAGAAGATGCCGAGCTCTCGATCCGCTTGCTTGGCAAGGGCTGGAAGGGCGTCGACGATCACCGTCCCTATGGAGCTGGACTCATGCCCTTTGAATTCGACGCGCTCAAGAAGCAGCGGTTTCGCTGGGCGTTTGGGACCATGCAGTTACTCAAGAAGCACTGGCGCCCCCTGCTGGGACTCTCTTCCCCTGGACGGTATCACTTGACGCTGACACAGCGGCTCTGTTACCTGGGCATCGGCTTCCAATACCTAACCGAGGCTCTGACATTCTGCTCGACTCTCCTGTTGGGGGGGGCTGTCGGTGTTTCTACACTGATGGGGCATCACATGCTCTTGCCGCTCCCTCCCATCTGGCTGATCCCAGTGCTTCTGCTGCTGACCACGGGCATTCGAACGGTATGGGGCTTGCGAGAGGCAACTGGCTGTAAGCCTGGTCAGGCGATCGGAGCGCTCCTCTTCTTCTACGCGCTTTCCTGGGTCACCTGCCAGGCCTGTCTGACAGCTCTGTTCCGCCAGAAAGGGGTGTTTTTGCGGACTCCCAAGATCCGCCCCCAGCATCGGAGATGGCAACGAGCCTTGCTGATCACGGCTCAGGAGACGCTGCTCTCAGCCGTCTTGGTGGGAGGGGCGCTCGGCATGAGTCTCCTACAGCCTGCCAGCGTCCTGGCTATTGTCCTGTTCCTGTTGCAGGGATTGATCTATGGGATGGCTCCCGTCTGTGCCCTGGCAGCCGAAGGGATCTGGCTCATTCCTCGCCGGCTGCCGGGCACGAATGGCTCCCCTTTCTCAACGCGTCGCCTTGCACCCCCGCCCCCTTCGCTGCTGCAGGAGAGTGCATGGTCAGCATCTCAACACCGCGGCCATTCTGCTGGATGCCACAGTCATTCGCTTGTGGCTGGTTCCGGTAACGATGCAGCTCATGGGAAGACTGAACTGGTGGTTCCCCAGGTTGGCGTTCTCAGGTTCCATGCCTTGGGGCCATCGGTTTCGCTCCATCTCCCGTCCGACGCCAATCAGGCCCTGAGAGGACCCACTGAGTGGACCACTGATCGGCTGTTCTCAGCTCAACAGAACCCCTCGTTGCAGGTCCTTGTCGAGCGGATACTCATGCAGCTCTTCGCTCAGGTCCTGGATCGACCGGCGGTGTGCATCAAAGGAACCTCGCATTTCTTTGAGAGCGGCAGGGACGCACAAACTCTCTCGGCCCTGCTGTGCGCGATAGAGGAACGACTCCAGATTCGCCTCAGTCCGGAGGAGATCATTGAGCACCCTATCCTGTTTCGACTGGCGGCGATCGTCGTGCAGCGGCAGGCCGCTATGGTACCACTGTCCACCCAACAGCCGGGAAGGATGCGATGATCCGAGTCATCGTCGTTCCGGTTCACCTTCTTGTCAGAGAAGTGAATCGATGGCCTTCATCAGGACCATTTCTGTCCGAACGTTGCTCGCAAGGCTGCTTGCCCGGTATGTACTACAAAGGTATGACATTCTTCTATCATATGCTGTCGTCTTATCAACGAGTGTATTCCTTGACATAACTGGGAAGCCTGTGCTACAGTAAGAAGATCGCTTGTCGTGATACAACAGGTGCCAACGTTCTCTTATCCTCCTCGCTTCGATTCGGGACGGGAAGGGGAGAGAGGGACCGGTCGTGTCCCTCCCTGGAGTGTTCCCACCCGCTTGCGAGATCCGCCTTCCTCGGAAGTGCGCGTATTGCCACGCAGGCCATCCCAGGCGAAGGGCAGGATGCGAAGCAGCGCTGCCTCAATGTCGTGCCTGAAGAGCGCGAAGCATGTTTTACTCCTGTCTCTCTACATGCTCTTTGGGTCAATGATTCGTAGGCTGTTCATCTATAGCATCCAGGAGTCTCTCTGTGAAAACGCTTGCCCGAAAGACGATCGATGCCTGCCTTCGTCAGCTGGATGATCCATCGATCGTTGCCAATCCTTTTCCCTGCTATGCCTCCCTTCGACGCTTCGGGTCGCTGGTCTTTGATCCACACGGGCAACGCTGGATCTGTACCGGATATCAGGAGGCCAGGGCGATTCTCAGTGACAGGCGAGGGCGCTTTGGTGCACGATTGGCGTATCTGCCAGCCGGAACTAACGGGCGCTCTTCTCAACAACTGTGGGCCTTGGATCATGTGCTCAGGCTGGCCTTACCGTTCCTGGCTGGCCCACTGCATCTGCAGCTCCGCAGAGCGCTGCAGCCGCACTGCAGCCCGCAGATGGCCGAGCGACGGGCGATGGCGTTGCAAGAGCTGGTCGATGAGCAGGTCATTGCTCTGGCGCATGTCCCCCATGAGGCTGGCATCGATCTCCTCTCGGACTTTGCAGAGCCACTCGCACTTGCGGCTCTGGCACGCTTCCTGACCCTGCCGTCCGACTCGCTGGCATCTCTCTCCCGCTGGTCTGACGCCTCTCAGGCGGCTCTCTCTGGGTGGGCTGGCTGCTCAACAGCTCAGGTAGAGCAACTGTCTGGATGGTTGACAGAGGCGCTGGAGTATTTCGCTCATCTGGTGAAGGAACGAAGGCTCCATCCTCAGCGCGACCTGGTTAGCTACCTGCTGCAGGTCCTGGGAAGGAATCGAGGTGCCCCACACTCAGGAGAGCAAGAAGCCTGCTCTGGCGCGATTGTGGCGGCCACGCTGCTGGCCATGCTGGCTGCAGGCTCTCGCGGTGTGGCTCACCTGATCGCCATGACGCTGCTATGGCTCTGGCGAGAGCCAGCTCTTCACGAGCAGCTTGAGCACGCGCCGGCACTCTGGCCCCCGTTCCTCAAAGAGGTTGCGCGGCTTGACGGTCCGCAGCACGTCCTTGCTCGTCAGGCTCTGCAGGAGGTCGTCATGAGCAATAAACGCATCCGGCGGGGGCAGATCGTGCTGCTCGTGCTGGCAGCAGCCAATCGTGATCGGTTGGTGTACGCTCCAGAGCCAGATGCCTGTAGGCTTGATCGCGACCAGAGCCATCCGCCACTCGCTTTCGGTTGGGGGCAACATACCTGCCTGGGAGAGCACCACACGTTGCGTCTGGTCCAGGTGGCCACCTCGTCATTCCTCCGGCAGTTCCCGACAGCTCGCCTGGCCGTCTCAGAACAGGCGCTGTGCTGGAAGAACTGGGGGGGCCTCCGCCTGTTGCAGCAGCTGCCAGTCGCTCTCAGCGCAGGTACCCAGGGCCAGGACCACCTCTGGGCCAGCACGAGGCACGGCGAGAGACGAGAGGGTCTGAGGAAGCAATCGCCAATCCGGCGGCCCTATGTGCTTGATCTGGCCCCCGATGGGGCGACGGCAGTTCTCTCACTTGATCTGGCCTGCTGCGAGCACCGCCCGTTGCGCATTGAGGTGCAGCCAGAGCGAGTTGTGGTGACTCCTGAGGGGGCTGACCGACAGGAACAGGTGATCGTGGCTCGGCCCAGTCAGCAGGGATCTACGCCGATGCGAGAGGTCGGGCCGACCCACTGTGATCACGCGAAGCAGAGGAACGCTCGGCACGATGGCCTGCAGCACAGGAAACACTGCGAGCAGGAAAAGGGCAGGGATGAGAAAGATCTGGAGGCACGCCTGCGCCATCTGTTTGCTGATATTCTCCAACTCGACCCAGGTCAGGTCGATGGCCAGACCGACTTTTTTGAGGCTGGCGGTGACTCTCTCGACGTGGCGACCCTCCTGACCAGCCTCCATCAACAGTTTCAGATCGATCTTGATCCGTTTGTAGTCTTCGATCATCCTGTCCTGGGAGAGCTCCTATCCATCATTGAGGCGCTGATCGTGGCCCTGCCGTCGAATGAGCCTGGCTGCAGGGGCCAGGCCGAGGGGGAGTCTGTATGATCTCTCTAGATCCTGCACAGTGGGTGCGTCGTCCGCGGCGCCTTAGCCAGCCCGCGCTGCGGTTGTTCTGCCTTCCCTATGCCGGTGGCGATCATACCCTGTTTCAGCGCTGGCCTGATCTCTTACCAGAGGCGGTGCGTGATCACCTGGAAATTTGCCCGATCCAGCTACCTGGTCGTGCGCATCGGATTCGAGAATACCCCCTATTCACCTCTATGCCCATGCTCATTAACACGCTTGTCCCGCCAACTCTGGCTGCTTCTCCGCTCGCTCCCTGGCTGGATCGGCCATTTGCCTTCTTTGGAGCAAGCCTCGGAGGGCTGATCGCCTTTGAACTGGCGCGAGCGCTCTCTACGCGGCATCAGTTGTCACCAGTGGCGCTCTGTGTTGCTGCCTGTCGCGCACCGCATCTTCCAGGCCCCCACCCACTTGAGGGGATGGAGCACTTCTCCGATGAAGAGGTCATCGAGCACGTGCGCGCTCTGGGTGGAACTCCTGAATATGTTCTGGCCGATGCACGTCTCCTGCCGGTTATCCTCCCCAAGCTGCGGGCCGACGCGCTGCTGGAAGCAACCTATGCCTATGTCCCGGACGTTGCACTCGATTGCCCGATCACGGTCTGTGGTGGGGAACAGGATGTGTTCGTGGGCCTCCCCGAACTGGTAGCCTGGCAAGCGCATACGTACAGCACGTTTCGGCTCCAGCAATTTCCAGGAGATCATTTCTTTGTACGTGATGCGCCCGCAAGAGATCGTACTCTCCTGCTGGAGCAGATTGTTAGAGCTTGTTGCAAGACGTGCGAACAGATATCTGCCGATGCACGCCCTGCCCCCGTGCAGCGATGAGGAGAGCATCGTTCGATCTGCTTGGTGACTTTCTTGAGAGGTGTGCAGTAGAAGAAAGAGAGCAGTACATATGCAGATAGATGATGTGCACGCGCTGTTGACAGAGAGCGCACACGCACAGCAGGACCTGGTACACCTGGCGACCATGATTGCGCCAAGAGCATTGACTCTGCTCCAGGTTGAACCGGAGGATTCCTTCGAGATCATCCGGGCGGGAATCGCCCAGCAATCACAGCCGATGATCCTCGCACTCCCCGAGCATGGTCCCGCCCTGAGCTGTAATGAGCATTTCGCGCGTCTTGCTGAAGTCTCGGCACCACCCATTGTCGGGATCGTTGTACCGGACAGCCGCTTGGAGGCGCTGGCTCCCCTTGCTTATCAGTATGGAATGCAGCTCTTCCCTTCGCTGGAACTGGTACTGAGGACTGACGCTGCGCTGCGGTCGAGGGCCATTTTACCAGATGGAGCATCGCAAAGCCAGAGCACGTCTGGCGTCAGGTTGACCAGGGCCTCGTCTCCTGTCGCCTCCGACTCAGACGCTGGAGCAATCAGTTCCGGGCAATCCCCGTCTTTTCAGAATCAGGAACCAGTGTCTGGTCACATGCCAGGTGTTCTCGACCCGGCGGATGCCAGCTGGCTTCTCTCGGGGGAGACACCGCTGCCGGAAACGATCCTGCCGCCGCCTTCAGCTCCCGGGCAGACGCAGAAGCGACGTCTGCCCGGCCTGGGCCCTCGTACAAAACTGGCGCTGCTCGCGCTTGTTGGCATGATCATCCTGGTGCTCTTCGCACTCCTCTGCTCGGTGCTGGTCGCTTCTCCATCAGCCACGCTGGTGGAACCTCCAACGGCTATGTTCGTAGGGACTCTGGCATTTGGCAGTAGTGGTCAACTCGATCCATTGGGTACGCGAGGTCTCAACGATGTGATCACCCTCACGCTCCACCAGCTCCCCGCTGTGCCGGTTGCCAAAGCCGAGTATGCCTGGCTCCTTCCTGACCGGTCAGATGATCAGACACCTCCGCTGCTACTGGGCACGCTCTCGTCAACGAGGGGCAGAGCCGTCCTGCTGACCTATCGCAGCCCTTCTCACCAGGATCTGCTCGCTCAGTACAGCCGTTTCCTGGTGACTGAGGAGGATGCAGCTCATCCTCCGATCGCGCCCTCTCTCGACTCGACCACCTGGCGTTTTCTTGGAGCGATTTCCGACACGCCCACTCCGGGGGACGAGCAGCACTATAGTCTCCTGTCGCACCTGCGGCACCTGCTGGCCAGTGATCCTGAGCTTCAACACATTGGTCTCTCTGGAGGTCTGGCCCTCTGGCTCTATCGCAATACGGAAAAGCTCCTGGAGTGGTCAAGTGCGGCGAGGGATGACTGGGCCTCCGGGACTCATACGGGGCTGCTGCGTCGGCAGGTGATCCGCATCCTGGACTACCTTGATGGCACTGCCTACGTTGGGCGTGATACTCCCACTGGTACCCCGATCCTGGTCGATCCGAAGGCAGGTCGCATCGGTCTCCTGCAGGTTGACCCCAACCAGGCGCTTCCCAGTTATCTTGCCCACATCAACCTGCACTTGAGTGGTCTCATCAATGCTCCTGGCCATATAGCTTCCCAGCAGCAGATTGCCACGAACGTAGACAGGCAGTTAGAGGCCATTGCTATCCTGATGCAACGCATCCGCCAGGACGCGGTCCAGCTTGTCACCATGAGCGATGCTCAACTGCAGCAGGCAAAGGCACTCTCATTACTGGACGAGATGCTTACCAGTGCGAATACAGCCTACGTCGGGCAGCAAGATCCAACGACTGGTCTGGTGCAGGGGGGGGTGATCGGGATTCAGGGACAGCTCCAGCGGCTGGCTGTTGTTCCCATCAGGGCAGTCACTCCTCCACAGCACTGATCAGGGCCGTGAGGCGGATGGCAACTCCGATGAACAAGGCTGGCGTCCATGTGCAGGTGATTGCTGTTTCCTCAGAGAGAGTGGGAGCTTCAGAACCCTACGAGGGATGGAGTGCTATGGTGCGGCAGGCAGGTTGACAGACTGTACTGTCCAGACAGACAGATCATACTGGAAAGAAATGAAACGAGTGAGAGCAATCGATAAACGTGTGTGAGGATGATCGGTGACTATAGGGAAGAATGGTGCGGAAGCAGCCGTCTCCTGCTCTCACTGGCGACGGAGGCGCACGGCTGCAGGACGGTAGGACGGATGCAGGCAATAGCGCCGGCGTGATCCCGCCACACGAAGCACATAGCCCTGCCGTTCCAGGGCCTCTGCCAGATGACGTGCCTGGGGATACGAGCAGCGTATCACCTGCTGGATGATACGAAGGTCTACATCAGTGCCCCGTGGAAGAAGGGCCAGATAGTTGAGCAGTGCACGCGAGCGTCTCCCTGGGGGCCCAGATTCTTTCCGAGCGGGGTATGGGGCGGGACCCGACCTCCGAAGCGCAGGAGTCTCCGCGCGGGGACATTCTGCTTGCGCGGGCGTCTGGTCTGGCGCTTTTCCGAGCACAAGGGGCAGCACAGCAACACTGGTCAGCAAACCACACAGCCACCAGAATCTGGGCGCGTCCCAGGAAAACGCCAGGGTCCCCAACGGCGGCCCGACCGTCTGAGCAAGGTTCCAGGTGACATCCCAGGCACCCTGGTAGCGGCCACGCAAGTGCGCTGGCGCCAAATCGGCGACGTAGGCTGCAGAGGCGGGGTGATGGAGGATCTCGCCCACACTCCAGAGCACCACTGTCAAGGCCAGGGACACGAGATTGGAGGCAAAGGCGACCAGCCCAAATCCCAGAGCTGTGAGCAGCCAGCCTATGGCAATCAGTGGCAGCAGTGGGCACTTTCTGGTGACCTGGCTGAGAGGCAGCTCTAACACGATTACCACCAGGCCATTGAGCGAAAGCAGCGCTCCATAGGCAGCGTTGGACAGACCCAGGCTGTGCACCTGCAGAACAAGAGTGGACTGATGCTGGAAGTACACTATGGCCACTGCCAGGGAACCGAGCAGGAAGAGCAGAAAACGAGGATCGTGATGGAGCGCTTCCACGAATCCAGCTGCTGTCGGTGGCTGCTCCTGAGCTGCGCCACCGCTCCCAGCGGGCAGAGCGACCAGGGCCAGCACGCCGAAGACGACGGATGAGAGTGCATCTGTCAGGAAGATCAAGAAGAAGGAGTGGCTGGCAAAGAAGCCAGCCAGGAGAGGACCAGCGGTAAAGCCGACATTAAGGGCAAACCGGTACCAGGCGAAGGCGGGCAGGCGCTGCTCTCTCGGTACCAGCTCGGTCAACAAGGCACTGGCCGCCGGACGATAGAGGGCAGCACAGAGGCCAGCCAGGGTCGCCAGGCCCACCAGCGCCGGCAAGGCACGTGCCTGTGATAAGGCCAGAGTAGCTGCGGCGGAAGAGAACATGGCGACCACGATAGTCCACCGTCTTCCCCGGCGGTCTGCCAGAGTGCCGCCGAGGAGAGCAGCGGCCATGCTGCCCAGTCCATAGGCTCCCGCAGCTATGCCTGCCTGCGCTGGGGAGTAGCCTTGAGCCGTCAGATACACCAGGAGAAAGACCCCGACAAAGCTGCCGAACCGGTTCACGAAGATACCGCTTAATAGAATCCAGAAGGGAAGGGGGAACAGCGCTCCTGGTGCCAGGATGCCTCTTCGTCGTTGCATGGTGGTGATCGCTCCTTTCCTGTATGGAGGAGTATGCTATGGCCTGGCTCTGCGGTGGGATAAGCAGAGGCAAAACTGCTGGCTGGCTCCTCCTTGGGTAGCAGAAGCCACCAGCTCTCCATCTGCTGCGAAGAACATGGCCCGTACTGACGTGTCTTGCCCCCTGAATGGAGATCGCGCAGCCTGATCGAACGCCGCTTCCCAGGTGACCTATTTGCCTGTGGACGAGACAGGAGGCGACAGCTATCGAAAGCATGAGCGACCCCAGGCCGCGGCTGAAGCCGGCGCCGTGGGCGAATGCGTCGAGCAGGTCAGCATGGGGCTGATGGCAGAAACCCAGAACGTGACCTGACAAGCTCTTCCTGAGACCAGCCGTACAGCACCGGGAGATCCTGGCCAGGGTCGTGAAGGGAGTGGAGTGAAGCAGAAGCGTTTGCCCTCTTCCCTTCCTGATCCACACCGGCGTCCGATCATCGGCCCTCACCCCAAGAGAAGCCCGCGCCAGGAGTGGCAGTTCGATAAACCGGGGCAGGACTGGCATCCGATAGACTCCTTCTGCGGTTTGGTGGGGGAGGGGGAGGCCCTTCCTGGCCACGTTGCTCATCCTAGGTGATCTCGGTGCACTCGACGGAGAATGAGCGTACACGACGGCGGTGGGAAACGTCTGGGAAGGAAGCGGGAGCGTAGCGGGAAGAGAGTGGGAGAGTGAGGGACTGGCAGTGGGTGCGCAACGGGAGCCGCCAGGGAAGGCAGCAGGTGGAGACCTTTGTCGTTGTTCAGTTCCGGCAGATCTCGGAAGAGGTTCAAAGACAACAGGGCCATGTCCTGTGATGCTCGTTGCTCTGGCTGCAGGCGCTGATTGGCTCTTTGTCAGAGTGGCGCTGGAGTGAGGTATGAGTGTGGAGCTGGTCATTCCCTGCGCCAATATGAGAGGAGGTTCTCTGAGACGGACCGGGAGAATCTTTCTCTGTGCTTGATCTGGTGCAGCGGGTGGGGAGATGGACTTCTGGGGGAGGCCCCTGGATCAACACCTGTGGACGCGCACTGCTTGCAAGGCTATACGGGGGGCAGTCAAACGAGAGTCTTTGCTCTTGCTTGAAGGAAGCTCTCAGGATATACTCTTTTCAGAGGATCTGCCTTGGAAGGCAGCTTTCTGTCTATGTATCCCTGCCTCTTTTCTTTTCATGATGTAGATGAGTTGTATGAACTGGCTTCTAGAGCCGATTGGGGACGTTGATTGCTCTTCTTGAGAGTACCTGCCTTCCAAGCAGGCTGTCGCGGGTTCGAGTCCCGTCTCCCGCTCCCTCTTCCCGAGTCACGTGGCCGGCTCCCTACTACAGGGGAGCCGCCCTTTGTCCTCAAGACAGCTTAAGTGACAGCTATTTGTTCTGCTCTCCCCTCAACAGCTCTTCCATTTTCCGCGGCAGGCCAAACGCTTGAGCCTCCTCGCTGGTCAGATCAGCCAGTCCTGGCGCATGGCGCAACGGCTCGATCATCGGCTCTCCCAGAGAGACAGACCCATCAGGACCCGGGACCAGGTGCATGACCTGCACCAGCTCATCCTGGCAGATGAACCTCCCAGGAAGCGCAATATCGCCTTGTACCTTCTGACAGATGAAACACATTGACGGTCCTTCCGTCAGATGCTCCTCCTTGCCCGCTGTGGACAGTGCCTTCAGGCCCGGCTGGTGCGAGTGGGTTTTCTCCGCGGGCCTGGTTCGTGTTTCTTTCAACCCCGACGGGCGACTTGGCTGATTCTGACTGGCATGCCAGGCGCTCATAGCTGGCGCTATGGGATGTTTCAAACCCGGGCCGGCGCTTTCGCTGATTCTGGCGGCATGACTGCTTATTCAGGCAGCAGCTGCCTGGAGCAGGACCTAGACCGTCCGAGACAGGACCTCACTGCTGACTGCCGGCTAGAACGATCTCGTCTGGCAACAGCGACTAATAAAGACAAAAGGGCTAGCTGATCCTGGCTTCTGATGCGCCTGGGTATAATTACTTTTATATCCATAAAACAGACCGTTTTATCTGTGAAACTCCGCGGAGCACCAGAGGGTCCGCCTCAGGAACTGGTATTTTTGTTCTAGTGTAACATTCGATGGGTCTTAACTCATTTTAGAGTAGAACCCTCGGAGAAACGCTGATGTAGAAAAGAGGGGACGCATGGATGAACAACATAGGGAATCCCTGCTGATCTCTGGTTCAAATCTCCACACGGAACTGGCCCAGTATCTGCAGGATGCAAACAACTATCGCCTGTTATATGGTATCCTGCGCCAGCTAGTCGCTCGATCGGGTCTGATAGCTGCTGGCAACGACGCTGAGCTTCAGGAACAAACCGATGAGCTGTTCCAGAGCGTCATCCAGCGAGCGTTTGAGCTGGCAAATAAGCAGCCTGGTCATAAAGTCAATCTCCAGGGATGGCTCTTAAGAATTGCCCACAACATCCTCAAGGAGTTCCGCCGTCAACATCAGCAGGAGAAGCGGCGAACCCTGCCGCTGAAGCAGATCACTTCGGGGGAATATGAGGATGATGAGGCATTCTTCACCCTATTTAGCCAGCGACTGACCACTGCTGACCCAACGCTAGAGCTGGAGCAGCGTGAAGGGCTTCGAGAAGCCTTCAGCAATCTCTCGGAGGCTGATCGTCAGATTCTCAGCCTCTTCCTTCACTATGGCTTCCAGCATAACGAAATTGCGCACCTCTTGAAGATCAGTCCAGGGGCGACTCGCGTGCGCTTTTGTCGCGCCCTCGGGCGCCTGCAAGCCATTCTCGAAGCGCAAGAAAAGCAGAGACGAGGTGAACGTCATGGCTAACGAACGACGGCCCATTTCTCGCGAGCAGCTGGCGCGTGAGAAGGCCCTCTATATCTACCTGCGCGCCTTCGAGCGAGGCGACTTTGATACCATGGACAGAATCTTACAAGAGGCGATGGGAGACTCTGAGCTGGAACAGATGATTATAGATGTTCATAGATATTACCTCGAAGAAGAGCAATTCTTTCTGCAGGAAGAAGAGTTAGAAAAACTACGCCAGATCGTCTGGCAGTATCTCCCATCAGCCGTCAGAGATGAAGGCGAAGAGGTGCAGATTCCTCCTCTGACTTGCCGCGACGTACTCATCCGCATGCAGGAGAACGTTCTCAGCCGAGGGGCAATCAAGCAAGAGCTGCAGAGACTTCTCCAGCAGCTGCCCGGCTCTACGCCAGCGCTACCAGATGATCTCAGTCTTCAGAATATCAGGCGCCTCTTTGAGCGGCTCGGGTTACAGCCAACCCTTCCTTTCCTCAAGCACTTTCGCGAGCAGGCTATCATGCTGGCCATGCAACGCAGGCAGGGTCAGGCTGGTCTGGCAGCAGCTCGTCAGCAGCGAGCAGCCTGGCAGCGCAGACAAGAGGAACAGCGCACGCATAGGAAGCCGGAGGCTTAGGTATGCAAGACTTCTGTACTGAGCGCGTCATGCAGCTCATTGATGAACTCTATGCCAGCTCTCAGGTGGAACCCCCCACCCTACGCTACCCTATTGCCCCACTGGGCGAAATCATTGACGCCTCGAATCTCCTCTGTATTGAGCTGGCTGATCTCACGCGCACCACGGCACTGCGCTACCTCTTCACTCAGGGGGGGCTGTTGGAGGTACCTGTTGACGAGGATCAGGAGCCGCTGGCAGGCTTCATCCATGCCGGCAGCCGCTATGGCTGTATCTTTGTCGAGCGTCGGGATCTGCTGGTCCGTCGACGCTTCTCGGCTGCGCACGAGCTTGGGCACTATCTCCTTCACTTCCGTCCCGCGTTGCAAGAGGCTGAGCGACGGCACCACCATGTCGAGATCAGCGAAAGACTGCCTCTGGCAGGCAGTGAGACCTCCGCGACTATAAGCGTTCTGGCAGGAGATATAAACGATCTCGCGCCGCTTCCACCCCGTTGGCAAATGGAGCGAGAGGCCAACATTTTTGCCACCTTGCTGCTCATGCCTGAAGAGATCGTCCGGGGCCTGGCGGCCCGCCTCCCCCTCTGGAGCAGCGAAGCTGACTTCGTCTCGGCTCTTGCAACCTGCCTGCTGGTCAGTGATCAGGCCATGCAGCTGCGTCTGAAAGAGCTGCAGCTGCTTCCCTTGCCACGCAGAGTAGCCAAGGGATTCACTACCACATCTTAGAGAGGGAGGAGGCAGCGGCATGACACGGATCGGAGGTTTGGATTTTTTAAAGAATAATGGGGCGCGGCGTGTCCGCAACGACCAGCCACGGCCCTGGCTAATCGAAGAGGGGAACGAGGTCATTGTTGAGGAGGTGCGAGAAGAGCTTCTCAACTACGAGCGCTCGCGAGAGCATTGGGCAGGGATCGATGTCCTATCCGCTCGCCCGCCTGTTGACTGGCCCTGGTGGCCCAGGCGCTTCGTTGATGGCAAGAACGTTGGCCGCACCGTCGCCTGGCTGCAGACACGCGAGGGTTTTCCCGTACCCGTGCGTCTGGCTGAAATCGGTGCGGCTGCACTCATCGATCAGGCAGGTCTACTGCGGCGCGAGTACGAGGCCGTTGAACGTGTGGTCTCGCTGGCCGTCGAAGGCTTTCCCTGGGACGAAGTCGAAAGCTTCGCCGCCGCTCTAGGAGAACACGATCTGCGTCTCCTACCTTGCCATCCCTCGCCGATGAGCTACTCCTTCGAGCAGATGCGTCGCGCTGTGCAAAACCGCATGCAGGAAGAGATGGACTTGTTGATGCGCCGCGCTTTGGCCTGCAATCTGCAGCTACCCACCCTGGTCGATGGGCGGCTGGAGCCGTGTGTTGGGGCCTTCGACCAGGACAGCGCGCCCATTGTCGGCCTGATCAAAACGCATGCGCGCGTCTATCTCCCCTCGCGTGAGCTGCCCCTGCTCTACGAACTGGAGCCGGGCCAGCGTACGCCGGCTTTCTGCATCGGCGGCAAGCTACCCCTGGTCACCTGGTACCTCCGACTGAACCCGCTAGGGAGCGAGTTGCCCTACTGGGGCCTGGTACGCCTGGAAATCTCCCGCTCCTTTTATGAAGGCTTCATCGGAGGTGATCCACGCTATATCGATTATCTCTCGCACATCATCTACAGCTACCGCTGCAAAAACCATAGCTACGGGCGCGCCGCCATCTCGATCTATCCCATTCAGCGGGTTGAAGAAACCCTGGAAGCACTCTTTACTCCCAATGAAATGCTTGTGCAGCGCTTTTACCGTTACACCAATATATAAATCATCGCTCTTCCAGGTAATACATGCGTCAGGAGGTGACGGAAGAAGATGCAAACCATCGATCATGAAGCCCATCAGACTGCGGATGAGCAATACGACCTGCTGGAAGAACCCCACTGCCTGGGTCTTGTCGGCTCCCCTCAGGGCCAGGAGGCCACCAGCCGTCGCTTCTTCTTCTGGGTCAAACGGGATGCGCTAGTAGAGGAGACGCAGTTAGTCTACTGCGACAGCGTGATTGCCAATCGCCGCTATCGTTTCTACGGCATTGTCGAGGAAGTCGTGAGGCGCAGTCGCAAGCGCAGCATGGATGACGAGATTGACCAGGCTGACGGCGACATCGATTACGATCCGCCTTTCGAGAGCGACGGCTACACCTATGCGCGCGTCAGCATCCTGGCCGTTGAGCCGCGAGTCCTGACGCCGCCGCGTGAGCGTAGCAAGGTGTACCTGGCGGGTGAGAGGGAGGCAGCTATTGCTTACGCCGCCGGTGAGATTCGCCCTGGGCGGGAGCTGCCGATTGGCCTGATCAAGAACGGCGGCGAGCCACTGGCTGGAGCAGGCTTGCTGGATCTCGACTATCTGCTCGGCCTCAACGGCGGCCACCTCAACGTCACTGGGTCGACCGGGCGTGGGACCAAATCCAGCTTCCTCCTCTTTGTCGTCTGGATGCTCCTGCACTACTGCCGTGAACTGGAGCGCCTGGCACCCTCACAGCCAGATCGCACGCGCGTCGTGCCCGTGATCTTCAACGTCAAAAACTACGACCTCTTCTTCATCGATCGCCAATGCAAGCACTTTGGTCCCGAGCATCAAGCTGACTGGCTCCGTCTGGGTGTGAGTGATCCTCGCCCTTTCCGCAACGTGACCTTCTATGCGCCAGCCAGCAAGGAGAGTGGTCTGCCCGTCTACACGCGACGCAGTGAGGGGGTCATTCCCTACAGCTGGGGGCTGCAGGACATCATTGAGAGCGCTCTCTTCCGCTACCTCTTTGCCGAGGAAGACGCCAGCGACCCCAACTTCGGCGCCCTGGTGCTCGATGTCGAGGCCTTCTTAACGCGGGAGCAGCGGCGCGCAGATGGCTCCCTCGTTCGCACTCTGAGTCCTTCTGGCCCTCAGACCTTCCAGGAGCTGCTGGAGTGGGTGAACAGGCGATCCAATAAACGGGCAGATGGAGATAACGAGAGTGAAGGTAAAGAGGGGACGCAGCTCAGCCAGAACCACCATCTCCAAACCTGGAAGAAGCTCTATCGGCGCCTCTTCCTGCTGGTCTCCGAGAGCAGCGGCGTCCTGCGCCGCCATGAGCGTCAGGGCAGGCCGCTCGACGTCGTGCGTGCCGACACCAGCGATCCGCTGGTCATCGATCTCTTCTCGCTGGCTGGTATGCCCGAGATGCAGCGCTTCGTCGTTGCCACCATCTTCCGTCAACTTGTCGAGGCGCGCAGCGGCTCCGGGGTCGTTAGCGGCCTGGTCTACATCGTCATGCTTGACGAGCTTAATCGCTTCGCTCCCCGCGGCGCCCGTGATCCCATCACGCAGCTTATCGAAACGGTTGCCGCCGAAATGCGCTCGCAAGGGATCATCCTGCTCGGTGCCCAGCAGCAGGCTTCCAGGGTCTCCGAGAAAGTCATCGAGAACGCTGCCATCAAGGTTCTTGGGCGAACTGGCTCCCTGGAGCTGGGCACCCCTGTCTGGCGCTTTCTCAGCGAGAGCGCCCGCGAGCGCGCTCTGAACCTGCGCATCAACGAGAAGCTGATCATTCAGGATGCCTTTCGCGAGCCCATGCTCGTGCGTGTCCCTTTCCCAGTCTGGGCCATGAATGCCGAAGAAGCGCTCTCATCCTTGAGTGCGACCAGCGACGGCCAGGATGACCTCATCGAGCGCTGAACTGGCGAGCAGGAGGAAAGTAGCATGAGAATATTGCATACCGCTGACTGGCATCTCAATAGCCGCCTGGGGCGGCAGCAGCGCAACCCCGATCTTGTGCGTGCCCTCAACCGCGTCGCTCTTTACCTGGAAGAGGAGCGGGTCGATGTCATGCTCGTCGCCGGGGACCTCTTCCGCGAGCGCAGCCATGCTGAGCAGCTACAGGCGGGTGTCGAGATCATCAAGATCGCTTTCAAGCCTTTCATCGAGCGCGGTGGCACCATCGTTGCCATCTGCGGCAATCACGACAGTGAGGTCTTCTTTACCACGCTGCGCGATGCCCTCGATCTGGTGATGCCTGCCAGCCAGCACGGCGATGAGCTTCACAGCAGCGGACGGCTTTACCTGGTGCCCAGAGCCAGAGTGCTCAGGCTGAGCGATCGCGACGGGCAGGTGGTCCAGTTCGTGCTGATGCCCTATCCGAGCAGCTCCTATCTCCGCGGCGAGGCCGGACAGCGCTTTGAGACGCTGGCCCAACGCAATCGCGCCATCGCGGAGCAATTCCGCTCCGTCCTCACCCGGCTGCAGCAGGGGCTAGAGTCGCGCTGGCCCTCTGTCCTCGTGAGTCACATTCTCACCAGAGGGATGTTGGCCCCGTCCGGCCACTATCTGGAGGAAAGCGATGAGGTGCGCCTGGAAGCGAGCGACCTCTCCTTTCCCTGGAGCTACGTGGCGCTGGGCCACGTGCACTGTCCCCAGGCGGCACTGCCCAATGCCGTCCATATGCGCTATGCAGGCAGTATCGAGCGTCTGGACTATGGCGAGCGGGATGATCAGAAAAGCGTCGTGCTGCTGGAGATCAAAGATGGGCGCCTTGTGGAGCCGCCGCGCCTCCTGCCTCTGGAGAGCGCCCCCTTTTATGAGGTGGAGGTTCGCAATCCCGCCCAGGAGCTTCCTACCCTCCCCGCACTCTATCCCGACCACGAGCGGGCCCTGGTGCGCTATATTCTGCACTGGGACTCATCGACGATGAGCGTCGGCGAGCGCGAGCGCCTCTGTCAGGCCATAGAAGGGCTGTTCCCACGCTGGTACGAGCGCGAGATTAGAGATGTGCGCAGCGGCACCGTGACGAGCAGTGCTTTGACCTTCCAGCAGAGCCGCGATGTGCTGGCCACGGTGCGTCACTACCTCGATCTGTGCCTGAAAGATGACCCTGAGCCTGAACGCGAGGCCATGTTGCAGCTCGCCGAGCAGCTCTTTATGGAGGTAGAAGAGCGATGAGACCCCACCGTCTGCGCCTCAAAGGCTTCATGTCCTACCGTGATGATACCGTGATCTCCTTCGATGGCTCTACCATTTGGGCGATCTGCGGCCCTAACGGGACCGGCAAGTCCACCATCTTTGACGCGATCTGCTTTGCTCTCTATGGCGAATCGCGCCTGGGCAAGCAGCACCAACAGGAGTTGATCTATCACCAGGTCAACGAACTACTGGTCGAATTCGACTTTGCCGTCGGCTCCCAGGAGTACCGTGTCCGGCGCACCGTCCAGCGCCGTGGCCAGAAGACCCAACAGGCCTATCGCCTTGCTGGAGGGGGGAGTTGGCAACCCATTCCTGGTACCGATAAGAAGGATAATTTGGCAACCTGGACGCAGCAGCTCCTTGGCCTCGATTGCCAGAGCTTCACCTTCTCGGTCCTGCTGCGCCAGGGCAAGACTGATGCGCTTCTGACTGCAGATGCTCCGCAGCGGCACGCGCTGCTGAGCCAGATCATCGATCTCACACCTTACGAGAGGCTCCATAAGAGGGCCTGCGACTACCAGAGACAGTATGAAGGGGAGATCGGAGCCTTGAAAAGCCAGCTGCAGGGCCTGCCTGCCATTCAGGAGGAAACGCTTCGCCAATTAGAGGAGCAGCTCCTAGCAAGCGAGCGCCTTTGCAATGAGCTGAATAGGCGGCAGCTTGAACTCGCACGACTCCAGGCCCTCGCTCAGCAGTGGGAGCGTCTGCTGCAAGAGCAGGAGCGACTCCAGGAGGCACTGGCCAGCTATGAGCACCTGCTTCGCCAGGCCCATCAGATTGAACAGGACGCCATCCGGTTGGAAGAATTGGAGCGGGTGCTCCCTCCCCTACAAAGCATCCAGAAGCTGCTTCATATGCAAAAGAATTTAGAGAAGAAAAAATATCAATTAGAGATGAAAAGATCTCTGTATGAAGAATATGATTGCAGCATCGATACGCTGATGAAACTGGACCAGGCCCGTGTGGCCTTGCAGGCCTTCGCTCGCGAGCGAGTGCGATGGAGACAGGCGGCACGTCGCCTGGCAGAATTGGAGCGCGAGCGGGAGCAGGACGCCACGGCCCTGGCCCGTTTGCAGGAGCAAGAGGGTCTGCTGCGTGCTCAGTGCGAAGCCGCTGACACAAGGCTCCTCGCCGCAAGCGAGGAGCGCGCACGCTGTCAAACTCTGCTGGCCGAGAGCCAGAAGCGTCTGCGACGCTTCAACGAAGTCGATGGGACCCAGGTCTGTCGCTACTGCGGTCAGCCGCTTACCCCAGAGCACCTTGAGCGCGAGCGCGCACGCCTCAACGCCGAACTGTTACAGGTCAGGCAGGAGTATGAGCAGGCAGCGTTGAAAGAAAAAGAAGCTAAAAATGTGTATAATCATCAATGTAATCAAATGCATCAAATAGAATCTGATATACAGAGTATTCGCGATCGTGCGTTCCGCCACGAGCAGGAGCGACAGCAACTTTGTAGTGAGCAGGCTGTAGCAGCGGACCATGCGCTCACTATCTCTGCTCAGCTGGCTCCCAGCTACCTTGAGCGCATTGTCGGCGCTCCTAATCTGCCTTTTGACCCGAGGCGCCATCTCTCGGCTGGCAGCTATCCAACGCCAGAGGACCTGAACGCTCTACAGAGATGCTGCCAGAGCGAGCAGGAGCGCCTCCAGCAGCTGCAGCAAGAGCTTGGCAGGCGGACAGATAGCCTTACCCATCTGGAGACGCTGCGCCGGACTATCCAGGCCGAGAGCGTGCAGCTACGGGATCAGCTCGTTGCTACCGGGCGCGATCTCACCCATTGCCAGCAGCGCATCTGTGACGAGCAGGCTATGCTGCCAGCGGACTGGCGCAGTCGGGCGCTTGACCTTGCTCCCGAGCACGTGGCCGACTGGGAAGATGAGAGGCAGGGCTTGCAGGGGGCCAGAGAGCGCCTGCAGGAGCTGGCTCGGGCGCGCTACCAACACGAACAGGACCGGCAGCGTTTGCAGGACATCAAGCGACAGTTTGAGCAGATACCGCCAGCGGCTCGGCGGGCTGCAGCTGAGGTGGTGCAAGAGCAGGAGCAGATCCATCTGTGCTATGAAGAGCAGGTCAGGCAGCAGCAAGCCCAGGGTCAGCAGCTTGCCTTGCAACGCGAACAGTTTCAAAGGCGCCAGCAACTGGAGAGAGAGCTGCAGAAGGCGGAAACCCGACATCGTCGCTATAAGCGCCTTGCCGTGCTGCTTGGCCGTGAGCACCTACAGCATTATTTGATCCAGCAGGCTGAGCGGGGTATCATCTATCACGCGAACGATATACTCATGCACATCTCGAATGGTAGCCTGCAGCTGCTTCTACCTCAAAACGAGGGGCCAGCAGAGATGGCAGGCCGGGACGCCTCAGAAAGCAAGGCACTGGAGCTGCGAGTGATCAATAGCGCCGTGGATGCTCAACGCCCCCAGTCAGTCAAGCTGCTCGGCGGTGGTCAACAGTTTCGCATAGCCGTGAGTCTGGCGCTGGCGATTGGGCGCTATGCCGGCAGCCTGCATCAGCGCGTCGAGTCTGTCATGATCGACGAAGGCTTTGGCAGCCTCGATGAGCAAGGGAGGGCAGAGATTATTCAGGCCCTGCGCGATTTTGAGGGCCTTCTCAAGCGCATCATCGTGATCTCGCATCAACGCGAATTCTTTGATGAGTTTGAGCACAAGTACTATGTCGATCTCCAAGATGGCAGCAGTAGGGTTTCTGTCAGGTAACACTAGGCAGGCGCTGATTTCTGGTAGCTCAGGAGAGAGAAGAGATGCAAGATTTTACACAATATGACTATCTTGAGTGTATCCTGCAGGAATCCCCTGGCATTCGGCTGCTCAAGGCGACAAACGCCTCCATGATTATCAGTTTTTTCTTTAGCATCTTTAGGAAAGATATGTGCTCTTCTGTTCCACTTAGCGTCTTTCTGGAGAGGCTTGAAGCCCATCTACAGGAGCTGAACGCGCGGAGGCCGGGTAGCTACACACGGTCTGCGCAGGCCTATCTGAACGAGTGGTGCGACGAGGAACATCGTTTTCTGCAGGTGCGACGTGGGGATGGCAAAGGAGAGCATCGAGTGGAGCTGACGGCGGAGACAGAACGCACCCTGAGCTGGCTGGAGACCCTAGAGGAGCTGCCTTTTATCGGCACTGAGTCGCGTTTCCTGCAGATCATCCGCTTGCTTCGTGAGATGGATGAGCAGAGCATGACTGACCCGCAGGCACGCATTGCTCGACTTGAAGAGCAGCGCAGAGAGATCGAGCAGCAGATTGCCAGGATCAGTCAGAGCGGCAGTGTGCCGGTCTTAGATGATTGGCAGATCGTTGAGCGCTTCCTGGAAGTCAGGCGCATGGCTCGTGAGCTGCTGCATGACTTTCGCCGCGTTGAGGAAGTTTTTCGCAAGCTGGCCGACTCCATCACGCAGGCCAGCCTGGAGCAAGAGGTGCACAAAGGACAACTCATTCACCATGTCCTGGATGCAGATCAGGCTCTTAAGTCATCGGAGCAGGGGCAGAGTTTCTACTCGTTTTGGGGCTTCATCAGTCAGCCCTGGTGGTATAAGGAACTCTACAGGCTTATTGAGCGTATGCTCTCGCTTGAAGCGGTTACACCTCGGTGCAGAGAGGATCACTTGCTGCGTCGCCTCCCGATGGCGCTCTTTGAGGCAGGCTGGAGCATTGTCCTCTCGAACTACCAGCTGGCCGAATCTCTGCGCCGGCTACTCGATGAGCAGATCAGAGAGGAACAGCGTCGCCTGGAAGAGCTGCTGATTGCTATCAAGCGCCAGACCCTTGTACTGAAGGATAGTTTGCCGCTTGACGAGCCCCTGCTAGAGCTAGAAGGCTCGCCCCAGGTTTATCTCCCCCTGGAAAGGGGGTTCTGGCAGCCAGCCGAGGAGCCACTACTCTGCGCCGGGTCCCTGGCGGTTGAGGGCCATGAGCCAGATGCAGCAGATCTGAATGCCCTTTTCAGCGGAGTCCACGTCGACGAGAGCCTGCTACGCGGGCGTCTCAGGAAGATTCTGCAGGAGGTGCCGGCGATTACGCTGGCTGAGCTGCTGGTCCGCTACCCTCCCGAGGCGGGCCTGGCCGAACTGCTAGTCTATCTGGCCATTGCTGCCTCTGAGCCTGCTCATCTGATCGATCCTACGAGCTATGATCTCATTGTGCTGCCGTCCCCCTGTGCGGGACTAGCATGCGGGGCCTCGCGCTGCTGGCTGGTCCCGCGCGTCCTCTACCAGCGAGCAGAAGGGTGACCATGAAAGGCGGCCGTGTCCTTCCCTATGCGTCGGTGATCCTTAGACTCCTGCAAGGGGCTGTCTTTAGCGACGATCATGACATCTGGAGCGACCTTCTCCAGCACCAGCCGAAGATCGAGGCCTACTTTGAACAGATCGGCCTGGAACTGCGCGTTGACGAGAACAGCGGCCTGGCTTACTTGCTTCAGCCAGAAATAGAGGACGATGAAGGCCGTTCATTGCGGCTCCCTCGCCTGACTCGCCGCGATCGCCTCTCCTATATAGCAACGCTGCTCTGTGTCGTTTTGCGAGACAGGCTGCTCTGTAGTGAGCGGGATAGCTTCATGCTGGAGCCGCTGCTCTGCTCGTATCAGCAGCTAGTCGATTGGTGCAAACCGTATCTGCCTGAGCGGCATGATGAGCGCAAGACGGAGCAGCAGATCGAGAAGGCCATCGAGCGTTTGATTGAGCTAAACTTTCTGCGGGCGCATGGGCAGGGTCAGGATGCCATGTATGAGGTACGTCCCCTGCTCAAAGCCAAATTGGATGTCGAGACCCTTGAGCAGCTCAAAGAAAGGCTAAGGCAATATGGCAAACAAAGAGTGGATGGAGCAGACGCAGCGGAAGAACTCTGAGAGCAGAGAGCCAGAAGGTTGGAATGGGACAGCCCAGCCAATCCCCGCTTCGGCCTCTCCTGCCGCACAGCCAGCAGCAGGTATGGGGGGCTTCCGTCTTCATGTGCTGGAGGTCTATAACTGGGGCACTTTTAATGGCCTGGCGCGCCTGGAGCCGCTCGGAGGCTCTGCCCTGCTCACCGGGGCTAACGCGGCGGGCAAGACAACCCTGGTCGACGCCCTCTTGACGCTCATGGTTCCCCCTGGTAAACGCCTCTATAACCAGGCGGCAGGTGGTCACAAGGCCGAGGAGCGTAACGAACGAACCTATATCCGCGGGGCCTGGAAAAAGCTGCAGGATGTCGATTCCTCTAGCTCTCGCAACATCTATCTGCGCGGCACCAACAGCCATAGTGTGCTGCTAGCAATTTTCCGTCGGCTGATCCCCGAGCAAGCGCCAGAAGAGATCACGCTGGCTCAACTCTTCTGGTGGGAAGGGGGAGACACCCTCCGACGCCTCTATATTGTGGCCCGCACTGCGCTCTCTATTGCTGAGCATTTTTCTCCTCAGCAGCCGCTCAAGCTTTCTGAGCTGCGAAAGCAGCTCAAAAGCGCAGGAGTCGAACTGTTCGAGCACTTTTCCCCCTACAGTCGCCGCTTCCAGCACCTCTTCCATCTGCGTTCAGAGAAGGCGATGGATCTGTTCAACCAGATCACGGTCGTCAAGGACATCGGTCCACTCAACCAGTTTATTCGCAATCATATGCTGGAAAAGTATGATATACATGAAGATCTAAAAGAACTTTACAATAATTATGTCAATCTGACGCGTGCCTACGCAGCCATTGAGCGGGCAGAGCGGCAGCTGGCTATTCTGACTCCACTGATCGCTCAGGCTGACAGTTACGAGGACCTGCAACGGCGTATTCAAGAAACCGAGGAGGCACGCGAATTTCTGGAATATTACTTCTTAGGCTACCGAAAGCATTTGTTGGAGCAAGCTCTTGTCGAACAGCAGCGGCGCTATGAGCAGCTGGCGGCCAGCAAGGCCGCGCTGACGGAGATGCTGGTGCCGCTGCGTGATCAAGAGAGAGAGATCTATGCCCAGATCCGGAGCGATGAAGTTGAGCGGCAGCTGAGCACGCTGAGCGAGCGTCTGCAGCGTCTTCAAGAGGAGCGAGAGCGGCGCCGGCGAGAGGCTCAGCGCTATACGGCGCTAGCTCAGGCGCTTGGTCTGGTCGGCTTTAGCGATGAGCCAACATTTCAGCGCACGCGGGAACAGGCGCTGCACCTGCAAGCAAAGATAGAGGAGCATCAGCGCAGGCTCATTGCCAGACGCGATGAGCTGGTCACAGCCAAAGCAAGACTGAGTGAGCACTGCCAGCAACTGCGGCAAGCGATTGCCTCCCTGCAACAGCGCGGAAGTCAGTTGCCGGAGAGCGACCTTCTGCTACGCAGCCGCCTGGCTGCCGCGTTGCAGCGCTCCACAGAGGAGCTGCCCTTTGTCGGCGAGCTGCTGCGCGTTCGAGAAACAGACCGCGCCTGGGAACCGGCTATTCAGCGTCTGCTGCGCGGTTTCGGGCGCCATCTATTAGTGCTCGGGGAGTATTATCAGGAAGTCAGCCGCTATGTTGAGCAGACCGATCTCAAAGGGCATCTGATCTACCGCTGTGTTCAGCCCGGCCAGGGTCCGGGCCGTCGTGGTGAGCTGACCGCCCAATCGCTCTATCACAAGCTAGAGATTCGCCAGCACGCCAATCCTATCTTTGCCACCTGGCTTGAAACGGAATTGATTGATTTCTACAATTATCGTTGCTGTGAGAGCCTGGAGGAGTTCCGGAGTGCCCCGCGCGCTTTGACACGCCAGGGCCAGATCAAACACAACCGTAGTCGCCATGAAAAGGATGATCGTACCCCCTTGGGTGATCCCCGTAACTACGTTCTGGGCTGGGATAATAGTTCGAAACAGCGTGCTCTCATCGAGGAGCTGGAGACGAGCCAGCGACAATTGGACCACTGCACTGCCGAGAAGGAGGCTCTTGAAAGAGAGCAGCAGGACCGGCAGCAGCAACGTGATCAACTGCGCCGTTTACTGGATGTCGAGACGTTTGCACGCCTTGACTGGTATGCAGTTGATCGAGAATGTCAGCGGCTGGTGAGAGAGCTGGAACAACTGCGTGGTCGCTCCGAGTACCTCAATCAGTTAAAAAGCCAGCGAGCTGCTTTACAAGAAGCTATTAAGGAGAAAGAAGAGACGCTTCGTCAGAAAGAGCAGCAGCTTGGGATGCTGCGAGGGTATCTGGAGCGCGATCAGGCTGAGCTGGCTGCCTGCCAGCGGCTGCTTGGCCAAACGCCACCGCTGACGGCGGAGGGGCGCGAACGGGCCAGAGTCCGCATTGAGCGCGATCTCAAAAACGAGAGAGCGCTGAGTCTAGATACGCTTGGTGAGATCAAGCAGAGGCTGGCAAGGACCTATCAGCAAAGCCTGAGTCCATTGAAGGGGAACAGTGAGAAGATGGCAGAGGAGATTCGCGAGCGGATGCGGGCGTTCCTGGAGACTGATCCTGCCCTCAGGCAGCAGCTAGATGACAGCCTGGCCGCGTTGCCAGACTACCGGCGTTGCTACGAGCGTATTCAAAAGGATGATCTGCCGCGCCATCGTGCCGGTTTTAAAGCCTTGCTCAACGAGAAGGTGGTGACCAGTATCACCGGCTTTCAGGCCACGCTGTACCAGCACGAGCAAGCGATCCGCGAAAGCCTGGAGACGCTCAACGCTGCGCTAGCAGCGGTTCCCTACAGTGCCAGTACCTATCTGCAGCTTTGTGCTGATCTGACCCGCAACCAGGAGATTGTGGAGTTCCGTCGCGCCCTCAAAGCCTGTATTCCCGATGTAGGCCAGCTGACCCCGGAGAGTTACCACTCCTGCTTTGAACGCATTCAGGGCCTGCTCAAGCGCTTGCAGTCCGAGGAAGCCTGGGCTCAGCGCGTCACCGATGTGCGCAACTGGCTTGAATTCAGAGCGGAGGAGCGTCAGCGTGGGCAGCCGCAGCCCATCGTCGCCAACTCTTACTCCGACTCAGCGGGCCTGAATGGCGGCCAGAAAGCCAGGCTGGCAACAAGCATTCTGGCCTCGGCCACCGCCTATCAATATCAGCTTGATCGGCCAGAGGTAAGGGATGCCGCTTTGCGTCTAGTTGTGCTTGATGAAGCCTTTGGCCGCTCTGATCAGGCTAACACTCTCCTGGCCCTAGAACTCTTCCGCAGCCTTGGTTTTCAGTTGATCGTGGTGACGCCTCTTGAGAAAATCGCTGTTATTGAGCCATTCATTTCCTCTTGTCATCTGATCGTGAGAAAAAGTGAAGAGAGCTGTCCTTTCGTCTACAACATGAGCGATGTTCAGTTGCGACAGTATCGCGAGCGTTATTCACAGCAGAAGGAGCTGTCCCCATCATGATCAACTATGCTCTCGTCCAGGAGAGAGCGCACCGGCTCTACCGAGATTTTCTCAGCGCTTGGGTGGAGGACAAGCCCTTCTTCCCACAGAGCTTTTCTGCAGGGCTGCCTTCCCAGGATTACCATGAGCTATTGCATGCTACTCAAGAGCTTATCACTCATTCGCGTGAGGTCCAGGGACAGGGCTATCGTCTTGAGATGCGCACTGTACGGCTGCGGCATCTAGGCACGCAGACTATCCCAACCAGGATCATCATTGAGCGTGCCGATGATTTGCTCTGGCTTACAGGCAAACGCGAGGAATTCGAGCAGTTTTGTGCGGATGTGGCGCTCATTCGGGCCGAAGTGCCTGCACTGGAGGCCTGGCTGCGCGCTCAGCCGCAGCAGGTGATCCGCTATCATGGTCTCTGGCCTCAGCTATTGCTGGTGTGTCGCTGCTTTCTGGAGCATCCCCGGCCTCAACTCTATGCGCGTGCTCTCAGTGTGCCAGTCGACACCAAATTTATTGAGCGGCATACCGGTATTCTTACCCGGCTGTTGCGCCAGATCCTCCCTCCGCTAGCCATTCGTGAGGACGGTCGGACCTTTGCTCAGCGCTTTGGCCTGCGCGAGAGCGAAACGCTGATCAGAATCCGTCTGCTGGATGACCAGTTTTTCAAGCGCTATGGGTTGCCCCTGACTGATCTCAGTCTCCCTCTCTCCGAACTGGCTCGCCTGGAGGTGCTGCGGGGCCAGCGTTGTCTGATTGTCGAAAACCTGCTCACCTTCCAGGCGCTGCCTTCTTCGTTCCCCGAGACGATTGTCATCTTCGGTGGTGGCTTTCAGGTCACGCTGTTAGAGGCAGTGACGTGGCTGAAGGAGAGCCCACTTTTCTACTGGGGCGATCTTGATGCGCAGGGCTTTCAGATTCTCTCTGCTCTGCGCTCCAGTTTCCCCAAGGTGACCGCGGTTATGATGGATGAGGAAACGCTGGCCAGATTCGCTGCATTTCAGGTGCAGGGTACTCCGTGTTCAGTACGCCAGCTGCCCGCGCTGAGCGCTGCAGAGCAGGCCCTCTTGACAAAGCTTGCCGAGGAGAATATCCGCTTAGAGCAAGAGCGTATCGATTGGACATATGCCTGTCAGCGGTTGCAGGAGCAGTTGCGGCCCTAGTGCTGTGCTGTTCGAGTGGCGAATCGAGGTCCCAGCATTGCCAGGCCACAGGCAGGAGTGCCGTAGAGGCCAGAGAAGAGGAGGGTTGGTGCAGCTCCTCATCGTTCTCTGAAGGATCCCGCTGGCGATCGCTCGGGACCCATGACTGCAGAGATGGCAGAGGGTCAAGTGGACGGCCTCTAGCTTCGTTCCGGTTAGGACCGGTCTGGTCGGTAGGTGAGGACAACAACCCCGGAACTGAAGGCCCGGTTCTCGATCAGCTTCAGCGTCTTCATCTCGCTTTCCTCTGGAAAGAGGCGCTTACCCCTGCCCACCACAATAGGGAAGACCATCAGCCGATATTCATCGATCAGATCCAGAGACATCAGACTATGGACCAGTTCTCCGCTTCCGAAAATCAACACATCCTGCTCTGCTTGCTGCTTAATTTGGGAGACCGCTTCGGTGAGATCACCTGTGAGCAAGCTGGCATTCCACTCCATTTTCGAGAGCGTGGTAGAGACCACAAACTTAGGCAGACTATTCATGCGCTCCCCATACGCCCCGGTTCCCTGCATGCTTGGCCAGCTGGCTGCAAATCCCTGGTAGGTCTTGCGTCCCAGCAGGAGGGCAGAGCACCGAAAAAGTTCATCAAATTTATATTTTTGTGATTCTTCACATGTAAATCGAAAAGTCCAGCCAGGATTTTCAATAACGCCATCCAGAGATACGAACATCGAAACAACAATTTTTGACATGTTCATCCTCTCTTGATTACTAGGTCAGCAAGCCCCATGTGTTCGTAACCTCTACTTTTGCCCTATCAACCCTAAAGCAACACCTGCGCTCTCTACCACTACGAGTAGGAGGGCCGGAGCTGTCTTTTATCGCACTGCCACAGCTGCGCTCGGGGACTCCCTCAGGTTACCACATGTGCCTGTGAGCATCAAGGCTCAAGCATACCCGGCGGGGATACGAAACTGCTCACTCAGCCGGGCCCCGATCAGTGGAGAGAAAGGAGAGGCATCGCTGCCGTTGGAAGATAAGCGGGGTGATCACCGTGGCCAAAGTGGCAGACGCCAAGGCCAGGGCGGGGCCTTCTGGAGAACCGGCTCTTCATCTCCGACTCAGGCCCACAGGGGGGGGACAGGCAGGTCAGGTCATCCGCAACAGCTAGTATTGCTCGAGCCTGCCCATAGGATAACACGCTAATCAGCCTGGCGAAGCGGTGGGATGCTGATCTGGACCGGCATGGGCGCATGTAGTGAGACCAGCGCTGGCAGGTCTTTCCAATCCAGCACCAGCAATCTGAACAAGGCCAGCTTCGTTTCCCCGTGGTCACGGCCTCGACAGTGGACGCAGTCAGTCGAACACCCCCAGACCTACACGCAATGCCGGGCGGCGCCAGAAAAGATGGCCCCCGATTTCCTGCTTCCTCCTGGCCTGGAGACCAATCGCGGCTGATGAAGCTGGAGAAGCTTTTATCCGATCAGTGCATCCCCCCGCTGCAGCATTACTCTGGCCCTACAGGAGGGCCGACGATCTCAAAGTGATATTTGGCGGCAAGGGCCTGCATCTTCGCAAGATCAGGCGGGGTGGGTGCAGGAAGCGTCAACGATTGGGCCGGCTCGCCCATTTCGGCGTGAAACTGTTCGAAGCCGGCTGGAACGGTGAACTGTAAGAGCCTGGCTGGCTGACTCCCCTCGACCAGGAAGCCATGAGCGATATCTCTGGGCAGGAAAATGAAAGCTCCAGCCTCAGCATGCCAGCGCTGTTCTCCACAGACAAATGTGAGTTCCCCTTCGAGGATATAGAAAGCCTCATCTTCGGCATGATGCACATGCAGAGGTGGAGCAAAGCCCGGCGGCAAGGTCTGTTCGATCAGGCTGAAGGTCTGAGTGGTCTCCTGCCCGGTCGCTTTGAACAGCATGAGCGTGCCGAGAAACCAGACAGCCTGGCCTTCCTCACGAGTGAGGATGTAGGGTGCATTGCTTGAGGTCATAGGATGGTTCTCCTTCCGGAAGCGAGCGGGTGATCTGGCTGCGCCCTCTCGCCTCCACGGATCAGCCAGCAGGCCAAAGTCTGAATGTGAGAGGGCCATCCGGCAAACTAGTAAGCTAAACTTACCAGAAATGCAAGAGGGAAGACAATGGAGAGCGTTCAGCCCTTACCTCGGATGATTGGCGCTTTGCTACGCATCCCATTTCAGCAGACAGTGGCGCGAGTCTATCAGCGCCTCATGGAAGCAGGATATACCGACCTCCGTCCCACTCACTTTGTCTTGTTACAGCAGCTGCGCCGGAGGGCATGCGAGTGACCGAATTGGCGAGCCTGGCCCAGATGACCAAGCAATCGATGGGAGCAATTGTAGACTACGTTGAGGAACGAGGGTATATTGAGCGGATTCCTGATCCAAGAGACGGACGAGCACGGCTCGTTCGCTTGACGCCGCGTGGTCGTGAAGTGGAGCGAGTCGCCTGTGCTGCCATCGCGGAACTGGAAAGCGAGTGGGCCCAGTACCTGGGCCACGAGCGGTTTGCAGCGTTACGCAGCGCCTTGCGAGACCTCGTCACGTTCATCGAGTCCCAGGGTGAGGACGCCAGACTCCCCTGACTGACATTACGCACACCTTGGCCGTGGCCAGAGCAGAGCTGGTTCGGGAAGTTGGAGGTCACTATCCAGGCCCGGCGCCAGCTCTTACCGCCGAGCGAGTTGATGACCCTTCTCCCTTGGCAATTACTATCTATGTTTCATATACCCTATTTCGGATAGTTGATAGCGAATATTTGGAAGAGAAAGGGAGCAATGGCAAAGCGGAAAATCTCAAATCTGTTGGCTCTGGCCGTTCTCTCCCTTTTGAACGAGCGGCTTATGCACCCATACGAGATATCATCGGTGATGCGCCAACGCGAACTGGCTACCGTGATCACGTTGAATTACTGTGCTCGGTGATTAAGGCGCTGCAGCGCGAGGGGCTGATTAAGTCGGTGGGCACACAGCGTGAAGGGCGCTACCCTGAACGTACCGTGTATGCGACGACCGCTGCGGGGCGAAGCGCGCTCTCCCTCAGACTGGCTTGGTGTGCTGCTTAGTACGCCGGCCACAGAATACAGCCAGTTTGCAGCAGCGCTGGCGTTTCTAGGCCATCTTCCCCCAGCAGAAGTCGCCGCGCGGCTTGAGAAACAGGTGCAGCATCTCCAGGAGCAGATCAGTAACGCGCGCTCGGCGGATTGAGCGAGGTGAGCAGCCTGGCATGGATCGTCTCTTTCTCACTGAGGACCTGTATACCCTGGCCTTGCTCGAAACGAAGCTCACCTTTGTACGCCAGCTCATTCAGGAGATCAACGATGGAACGTTAACGGAAGGTGAGCGAGGGGAGACGGATCTGGAAAATGACTCGCCCCGAACTTGCTTTGCCAGGAAGCGAAACAGGGCAAGAGCCTGAGCATACCAGCGATCGCTCGAACCGTCAAGGCTCAATTGATTAATCACTCAAGAAATGAATAGAAATCGTTTGAAAGGAGACAGTGATGCATAAGCAGCTCGACAAAGCTCTCATTATCGGAGCCGGGATTGGAAGAGCTGCTCTAGTCCTGTTTCTCAATAGTGCAGGTATTGAGTCAGAGGTCTATGAGGCCAGGGAGCTGCCTGAAGGATTCTCATTGATCCTGGCGAGCAGCGGTGTGGCTCTGCTCAGAGAGCTCGGACGTGATCACGCGGTCCTGGCGCCAGGGTCTGCGGTGAGCCATGCGATGATCTTGACTGGAAAGAACAAGCGACTGGGAGAGGCTACTAGAGCAGACGGAAGGCTTCAAGAGTGTTTTCCTGAAGGTGTTCCCCTGGTCAGGGTCCTCTGGGAGGGAGCCGAGCGCTAGGGGGTAAAAATCACACGTGGCAAGCGGCTTCAGCATATTGAAGTGACTGGCCAGGACGTGGTGGCGACCTTCCAGGATAGCACTAGCGCCAGCGGTAATCTCCTGATTGGCAGCGATGGGGTCCACTCGTGCGCTCGTCAATTCGTTGATCCAGTCTTCCCTGAAGAGGTCTATACCGGACTGATCAATAGTGGCGGCTACACCTCTGGCATGAAGCTGCCCTCTGCGCCGGAGACCGTTCAGTTTGTTTTCGGCAGACGAGCCTTTTTCGGCTATCATCTCAATCCAGCCACTGGCTATGTCTACTGGTTTACCAACTGGCTGCACAAGCAAGAAACTAATAGAGAAGCTTTTGTTGATATGACAGACACTCGACGGCGGCAAGAGATGCTCACCAAGTATGCGGGTGAACTGCCCATCATCAAGGAAATTATTGAGAAAGCGGATGAGACCTTCCCGTACTTCCTCTCCTACACGCTGCCCAAACAGCCGAGAGTCTGGCACAGGGGTCCAGTGGTATTGCTGGATGACGCCGCTCATGCCATCTCGCCCAGTTCTGGACAGGGCGCATCGATGGCTTTGGAGGATGCTGCGATCCTGGCCAAATGCTTGCGCGATGTTCCTGATCTGGAGCAGGCCTTTACCTCTTATGAGCACCTGCGCCGGGAGCGCACCACCAAGATGTATCAAATGGATGTGAACGGCGATCGGGGCAAACATCAGGTCAAACCCCTAGAGGTGTGGCTCCGGGACCTGACCATGCCCACCTTTCTGAAGCTGTTCGCCAGTCCCAAAGCGTCCGACTGGATCTATTCCTATCGAGTCGATTGGAGCACGCCAGTCGTCACACAAGACCCGTAGCTGATAAGCGCCAGAACGTAGCACGCTCCATCTAAGATGGCTGCCTGCTTCCGATCCCACTCGCCTGCTCTCGTCTGATTACATGATTCCACTATTTCAATCAAACAAGCAAGCTACGTAAATCGAGGTAGACTCAGGATTCATAGAGTAATCAATCGATTACTACGAGTAATTTCTCATCTATGCTGATCTTACCTCTCTCCTTTCCATTCGCACGAGCCATAATCGTATCTGACCACACTGAGCAAAGAACCAAGGACGGCAGATTATTGAACTGGCTACCCAACCAGGTCACGTGCATCTCAACGCACTATCTCATTCCCGCTGTCCTGCTCGGTCTCGCCGTCCTTACTATAGCGCTGCTACGACGAGCAGCGCGGCGTCTGTTAGCCTGGCACAGACCCGAGGCAGAGCGGTCAGCTAGGGCCCCCCTCGCCTTGGGTCGTCCTGCTGAGGGAGAGGGAATCAGCGGCTTTACCTGGCACATCTAGCAGTGGCATATCGCTTTGGTCCCTCTCGTGCGAAAAGTTCATCCGGCTGGCTGCTGTCTATCGTAGCACCCCTTCCTCAAGAAGCACTCAGCAATTCCTCAGTGTATCCTCAACGCCGCCGGGATCTGATCTCCCTGAGGCAATCCTGATCTCTGGCTCTGGTGTCAGGCATTCCCGGCTACATGATCGCCAGCGATCTAGAACTTACGAAGCAGGAGTACGAGCTCTGACCTCGCTGGAATACTATACGACGCTGACGAGCACCCGGCGACGTTGCTATTCCGTGGTCTGCTGGACCTGGTTCAGCGCCAGGTTGATCGTCGGAGCAGTGGGATCGAGGCGCAGGGCCTCATTGAGGTCGGCGAGGACATGGGAGAGGTCACCTTGCTGCATGCAATGGGGAGCATGACATCAGCGCGTCCCCTCTTGCTCGTCTGTCGGAAGCCTGGCTGACAGTGGAACTATTCCGCCTCCTCATCCTGGCTGGCGAGCTCGTTCCACTCCCTGGCAACCTTCCTTTCCCTAGAGCAAGGGAGCCCGGCGATGGCAGCAGGTACAAACGGATTTGTCTCAGCAAGGAGAAGTCATGTGCGACCACCTCTTGCGGCGCCGCCCTGCTGGAATATGTGCACGTCCCAGGCCTGGCGCTGATCGCTGTCACCGATCATGATCGGTCAGACACCATCCCTCTGCTGTAGCGGCAGGCGGCAGCACAGCAGGTGGCCGTGTTGCCTGCCGTAGAGATCAGTGCCACGATCGCCTGGGCACCAAACGCTTCTACATGCTGACGCTCGCCATCTTTACCGCCGGCTCGGCTCTCTGCGGCCTGGCCTGGAGCCTGCCCATCCTCATCCTTTTTCGCGTTGCGCAGGGGATCGGAGGAGCTGCTCTTTTCCCACTGGCCATGACGCTCCTGTACCGCGAGTTCCCTCCCCACCAGAGAGGGCTGGCCAGTGGCCTGCTGGGCATTGCCACATTGCTGGCACCCGCCGTCGGCCCGACGCTTGGTGGTTACTTTGTCACCTACGTGGACTGGCGCTTGATCTTCTTTGTCAACGTTCCCATCGGCATCATTGGGCTTCTGCTGGCCGCTCTGTTCCTGCGCGAAGTGCGGGCAGAGACACGAACACCGTTTGACGTCCCGGGCTTCGTGCTGGCCTCCACCGGTCTGGCGGCTGTGCTCTACGCCCTCTCGGATGCCAGCATTGACGGCTGGGGATCAGGAAAAGTGCTCGGCTTTCTTCTCGGTGGGCTTTTTGCTCGGCTGCTTTTTGCTCGTCGAGCTGGACCGTTCAAGGCGCAACAAGCAGTCGTTGCTGGACCTGCATCTCTTCGCCAATGGGCCATTCCTGTCAAAGAATATCGTCAATGTCCTGATCACGTTCGCCTTCTTCGGAGGACTCTTCCTCTTTCCGGTCTACCTGCAAAATCTGCGTGGCCTGAATGCCTTCAATGCCGGTCTGCTCCTTTGTTTTTGCTGGCCGCCGGTGACAACCCGCTGACGGTGGGTAGCAGTCTGCCGCTCTATACTGCTGGAGGGACGCGGCCACCCGGATACAGCTTTCAGCTCAGCCATGTGCTGAGCTGACTCAGCCGGCCCCGGGCAGGTGTGGCGAGAGGTTGCAGGAGGCGCGACCTTTGAGCCGCGAGGCCGGAGCTCCACGCTGCTAAAGATGGTATAATGCCTGACAGCAAGTCAACAATAGGCAGGAACGCCTGCGGAGAGGTGTCGTGACTCGCTCACCAGTTCAGATCGATTGGACTTTCGACGGACTCTGGCCGTATCAACCGCGCTACTTTACCACGCCAGAGGGACGCTGTGCCTACATCGACGAGGGACCCAGGTCGACTCACGCGGTATTGCTGCTCCACGGTAACCCGACCTGGTCGTTTCTCTGGCGGCATGCCATTGCCGCCCTGATCAGCGCAGGGCAGCGGGTGATCGCCCCCGATCTGCTGGGATTCGGGCGCTCTGACAAGCCGAACAGGCTGGACGCCTATACGCTTGAGCGCCATGTCGCTCGTCTGCTGGCGCTCTGGCAGGCGCTGGGCGCTCAGCAGGTGTCGCTGGTCGTCCATGACTGGGGAGGGCCGCTTGGTCTGTGGTGGCTCTCAGCTTCGCATGTCTCGCTACGACGACTGGTGGTCTGCAACACCTTTAGCCCGGTACTCCCAGGCCGGCTGGGTCAGACCCCTGCGCTCAAGCTGGCTCGCTTTGTCAGTCGCTCCCGCTTCGTGGCGGACTACCTGTACCGGCGGCGCCATCTAATGCTGCGCGACTTCCTCTTTGGTGGCGGAACGGCCCATCATACGGCCCTGACCGCGCAGGTGCGCACCGCCTACCGGGCCCCTCATCTGCATGCCGAAGATCGGGCCGGCGTACTCGCCTTCCCGCTGCAAATACCACGCACGACCAGCGAGCCGATCGCTCAGCAGAGTGCAGACGTGGCCAGGGAACTGCGCGAGACACTGGATGCCGTCCCGTCCCTGCTGCTCTGGGGGATGAAGGATTACCTGTTTGATGCCACGACCCTGGACTCCTGGATCGAGTTCCTGCCGCGAGCCAGCGTGGTGCGGATCGCAAACGCCAGCCACTATGTGCAAGAAGATGCCCCGCAAAAGGTCGCATTCGTCATTGCCGAGGCGATTCTCTAGCGCCTCGGCCCAGCCACAGGGAGAACGCGCCGAGATCGCGGCTCCTGCAGATAAAGATCTTGATCAGATGTGCTACAAGCACAGCCGTCCTGACTGCTCAAGGAGCATGTGCTATGCTCGTATTCCTGACAAATGTCTGACTCTCTTATCCATGTCTTGCAGACTGTTTTAACCGCTCTGCACTATACTGCTTCCATTATGTCGATACCGCAGTCTGCGACTCGCTTACTCATTCAAACAATACGGCCTCTGTTGCTGGAAAGGAGTGCTGCCTGATGCTCCCAGATCTCTCCGGTCAGCCTCTCGATCGCTATCAGCTCGTCCATCTGCTCGGCGCCAGTCCTCTTCTGCCCCCGTGGCCCTCAAGCTCCTCACCTCCTGCCAGTTCTCCCCGGACGATCTGCAGGCCTTCCTCAACGAGGCCCGCACCCTGCTACGCCTGCGCCATGCTCACATCCTGCCCTTACTCGATCTCGGTTTTGAGCGCGAGCGTTCGCTTCCTTTCCTGGTGATGGCCTACGCCCCCGGCGGCTCCCTGTGCCACCACCTTCCCCGCGGCTCGCGTCTACTCTTGTCCACCGTCCTGCGCGCCGTCAGCCAGCTCGCCTCTGCGCTGCAGTACGCTCACGACGCTGGGGTCATCCACTGTGATCTCAAGCCCGACAATGTCTTGCTCGATGCGGTGGGCCGCCTCCTGCTCAGCGACTTCGGCATTGGGCTGCTGACCACCAGCTTCGCCACCGCCCTCACGCCCGACGCGGGAGCAGAAGGCAGCGCCGTCTACATGGCGCCAGAACAGTTTGTAGGGCAGCCGCAGCGTGCCAGCGATCAGTATGCGCTGGCCGTCATGGTCTAGGAATGGCTCTGTGGGGCTCCTCCCTTCCGCGGGACCTACCCCGAGCTGGCTGTCCAACATCAGCACACGCCGTCGCCGCCGCGCGAGCGCGCCCCGGAGGTGCCCCAGCGGTGGAAGCGGTCATCTTGCGCGCTCTGGCTAAGCAGCCTGCGGAGCGTTTTCCCTCCGTCGAGGCCTTTGCTGCCGCCCTCAAGCAGGCCGCCGCTCGCCTGCAGAGCCTTGACCTGTCACAGGCCATTTCTGCCTCTGATGCCGTCGCCTATCGCCACCATGGCGCTCTTTACGAGCAGCAGGGCGACGTCGAACAGGCCCCAGCCGACTTCAACGAGGCCCTGCGCCTCGATTCCGCCTATGCCGTTGCTTATGTCAGCCGCGCCGACCTCGGCGTCAAGCAAGGTAGCTTTGAGCGTGCCCTGGCTGACTATACTGAAGCCATCCGTCTCGATTCCAGCCTGGCCGTCGCCTATACCAACCGCGGTCTGGCCCAATTACTACCTGGGCAAGTTTGAGCAGGCCCTCGCCGACTAGAATGAGGCCCTGCGCCTCGATCCTACCAATCCGAGGCTCCAACAGGCGCTGAACGGGAAGACCAGCGGCTTCAACGTCGCCATGAAGGCCTCGGGATCGTGCACTGGCTGCATCTGGAGATCCGCTCCACCATTCGTAGACCGACCGCTCAGGCTGTCAGGTGAGGACGCAGAGCAGCTCGATATCCGAAGAAATGGCCATCATCACCGCGTGCCAGGGAGCCATAGAGGCCGATGGCCTTGACTTGCTCACCGTAGCGCGCCAGCAGGCGATCGCGCAGCTGCTCTACGATTAGCAGGCGCTGCTCATGGCTCAAAGGGTCTGATTCACCATCATCTGTTCACTCCTTGATTGCATTCATGGTCCTTCTGACCGCCGTTGCTCCCCTCAGGCTGCGTGCCGCGATCGCAGCGGCGCATCGCGGGCGGCAGCAGGGCCAGTCAGAGGCCAGATGAGAGAAAGGCTCATGCAGCTCCCCTTCACTCAATTAGAAGGAGGAGGAGACAACGCCACAGATCTCGCTGCCCCATCCAGGCGTCCAAGGAGCAGAGGGAACGGCGCACCTCTCTTGCCTCCCGCCTCGACTGTCAGCCAGAGATGTCGCAGGGATCTCGTCGGGCACCATCCGCCTGCTTTCTTTAAGAGACATCTCTTGACAGAAAAGTCAGGTGTAGCTATACTTATCATGCATACCTGTTTTTTCTTAGATGATGCTACACGCGGGGACAGGCTGGCGGTCGACCAGCCCCTGCCCCGGCTCAGGCTCAGGTGTTCTCCTGATGCCAGGCGCTCGTCTGGCTGGAGCACAGGCAAATGACCGACTCACCTCTGTCACCTCTGGTGAACGATTCCTCACGATTCTCCCTTTCCTTCCTGCTCCACTCCCTGGAGCCAGTGAGCGACCGGGATGATGACCTCTCCGTTTCCGAAACGTCTATCAGAGCGGCCACGCTGAGCCGCCCCAAGCACCCTACACCGACGTTCTGGATACAGGGAGGTAAGTATGCCACAGTATCTGAGGCACACGATTGCTTCGTCGAGCAAGGCGAGGAGCATCCCCTATTGCGGGCAGTGGCCGACCGGGTGGGCAGGGCGCGAGCTGAACCAGAGGATGCTCCGGAAACGAGGCCCCCTGTCCAGCTTCAGCCGGCACAGCGCGATCAGAGGTACTCAGGCGCCTCTCGTTGCCGTTTCCCCAGGAGGGGAAACGCTTCCACATTGGCCCGGCATAGCTAAAGACCAGTCCACCTTGCGGCGTCTCCAGGCCCGAGGCGGAAACGAGAACAGCCGCTGTTTGCCTTGCTGCATGTGGAGGTCGCGCATCATGTCTCAAGATGCTTCCGCTCTGGTAACGCGCTACCAGCTGGGCCCCATCCTCCGCGAGTATAGGACTCGCTCGTTCCCCCAGCTGGTCGGACGCGCCTGGTTTGGCACCCTCAGCTGCCTGATGCTGGGTGGACTCTCTCTCGGAGGAATGTTTGCGATCGTACTACTGGGTGTCTTCCTCGTGACCGGGGCCTGGGAGCGAGTCCGCGAGGAATGGCTGGGATGGCTCTACTTCGCGTTGATCCTGGGAGGAAGTGCCCTTCTGGGAATTGCTTTCCTGTTGCTCCCCCTCCTGATCTTGATGGCTCTAATCATCAAGGGAAGGATTCATTCGTGGCGAATCTATGTCTGCACTGAGGGACTGCTCGTCAAGAAAGGCCGAGTCAACGCCTTTCGTTGGGAGCAGATCGATGCGCTCTGGCAGAAGCCTGCAGAGCACGACCTCTTACGGCATGGCATCCTCGTCCTCTGGCAGCGACCGGATACCTGTGACGTGCACATCCGGGGAGCCGGTGGAAGACAGGTGGTCTTGGAGCCTCACCTGTGGAGCCATTTCGGGGAGCTCTTCGCGTTCCTGGATCGCCAGATCAGCGCCCGTCTCCTGCCTCGCGCGCTCAACGCACTCAACGCGGGCGAAACCCTGGATTTCGGCGACCTCCAGGTGAATCAGAACGGTGTGAGCCTCCTGAGGCCGGAGCTGGGCGGCAAGGCTTCAGCCACGGTGCCGTGGTCAGATATAGGCGATCTCAAGATCAAGATCAGGAGAGGCGGTCTTGGACTCCCTACTTTTGTGGATGATCCGCTGGCTCCCAGACCGACCGACCACTATTGCGTCGTGGTAGAAAAACGTGACCAGACGCGCATGCGCTGGGATGTGCCTACTGTGACCAATGTCAGTGTACTGCTGGCAATCAAGGAGATCCAGCTGGGGAAGCCGCCCGACCAGGCTGCTCCCTAGCCGCCAGCAGCATCAGTGCTCCTGCCAGCGGGACGATGCGATAGCGCCTGAGCTTGGAGACCAGCAGGCAATCGGCGATCGAGCCCACGGTCGCCTCCAACAAGAGCGAGATGAGTGAGGCAGCACTAGAGCTGAGGGAGGCCTGACCAGGCATAGCTTGGCTTGCATAAAGAGCAGGGCCGTGGCCATTAGCAGCTCTGCCACCTGAACAGAGGCCCAGGGGCAGGTCTCTCCTCCCCAGCTTAGTCCGAGCAAGAGGCAGATTGCCGCCGCGGCGGCAATGAGGAAGCCTGGCGGGTCGAGCAGCCTGAGCAGGCGTCGAGGACAGAAAGAGGCGTCAGGAGCGTTTATCCAAAAGAGTACCGCTCTTCACGACGATAGGCCCAGACTGCCAGACTCAAGAAGATCACGCTGTAAAGAACAAGCAGCCATACAGTATTGCCGATCGTGCCGATGTGCACACCGACCGCATTCCAGGCCAGAAGGGCCAGGAGATAGAATGGTGAGTAGGGGGCTATGTTTTGTAGGGCGGCGGGAAGCTGCGTTAGCGGGACAAACACCCCCGAGGCAAACGCCAGGATGAAAAATGATAGGTTGATAATGGGGGTCGCTCCCGCCGGGTTGACAAGATTGCCAATGGCAAAGCCGAGCAGGATAAAGGGCAACACACCCAGCAGCAGAGAAGCGATCAATGTGACCCACGAGATAGCACTGAGCTGCACACCACCTACCATCAGAGCAAAGCCACAGAGGACAAGTAAGATGATCAGAGCAGAGAGCAGAGCTGTCACCACTTTGGCCAGCAGGTAGATCGAAGCTGGCAAAGGAGTAGCTCGCATCAGGAGGTTCAAGCGCTGTCCTCGCTCATTGGCAATGCTCACCCCAAAGGAATAGAGCACCACATTGATGATACTATAGGTGGCAACAGAGGCAAGAGCATAGGCGTGCCGACTGATCCCGCCCTCCAGGCTGTTTGCTTTGCCCAATCCTCCCAGCAGGCTGTAGAGGACGAGCGGAAGCAGCAAGCCGGGTACCAGAAAACTGGGGGTGCGCCACAGGCGCAATCCCTCCGCCTGCACCTGCGGCCAGAGCATTGCCCTCCAAGGCGCAACGAGTCTGCGGGTAGAGGACCCTGGCGTTACTCTGGCGGGCATACTTCAACCTCCTTTCGCTTCAGATTCAGCACGAGTGAGCTGGAGAAAAGCCTCCTCCAGGCTGGCCTCAGTGATCGTGAGATTTGTGATTTCACCAGGCTGGGTGAGTAGAGCTCGCAGCACCGTTTCCAGCTGCGGCGTCAGCAAACTCACACGATGCCCCTGTATTTCAAGTTGGGAGACCGGGAGCTGGTCAAAGAAGCCGGCTGGCAGCGGCTCGTTCACCTCGAAAGCGATACGCCTGTTCGTAACCTGCGCTTTCAGGAGAGCTGGAGGGGCATCGGCACGCACCCGGCCATGATCAAGAAGAATGATACGGTCGGCCAGGGTATCGGCTTCTTCCAGGTAGTGAGTGGTCAGCACGATGGTCTTCCCCAGCTGACGAAAGGCGCGCAGCTGCTCCCAGAAATGGCGGCGGGCCTCTACATCCAGCCCAGTTGTGGGTTCATCTAGAAAAAAGACATCAGGATCACCGCAGATAGCCAGTGCGAAGTAGAGCCGCTGGCGCTGCCCGCCAGATAATGATCCCACGTGAGTCATGGCCTTCTTCTGTAGACCAGCCATTTCAAGCACCTGAGCCAGAGGCAAAGGATGGGGATAATAGCTGCGAAAAAGCGTAATGATTTCGCGCACCGTGAGGTTGAGTGGCACGCCAGATTCCTGCAACATGCACCCGCAGCGACTCCGTGCCCGGCGGTCGCGGGGATCAAGGCCAAACAAGCGCACCTGACCGTGAGAGGGGCGACGCAGGCCAAGCATCAGGCCGATGGCAGTGGTCTTTCCTGCACCGTTAGGCCCAAGTAGCGCCACAGCCTGGCCCTCAGGAATGGCAAAGCTGACGTGTTGCAACGCTTCCACCGTGCCGAAAGACCGTGAGACATCTTCCAGCTCAATAGCTGGCCTCTGGGAGACCTCTTCGACTGTTTGCGCTCTATGAGTGGCTGAAGTGAACATAGTGAGTACCTCTCAGGTGCCTCTTTGTAAGCTCAGGTTAGTCATTGCTCTCGCTCTCATTTCCTCGACTCCTCAGCCTGAAGAGAAGGCGCACGAAGATGAAGGCCAGAAGAGCGAGCAAGATGATCGTCAGTGGTTGAAGTGTGCCAGCATGCACAAGGCGATACACCAGGTAAGCCGCAAGGGCTACGATTATGCCCATTGAGAGCAGTGGAGGTAAGCGTAGGAGGCCTGTCATGCAGAGTGTACCTCTTAATTAGTTATTTAGCTAACTAATACTGGGCAAAAATATGCATCCATCTGGACTGCCACAGCCTTTCAGGTACTACTCCGGCCAGGTGTGTTTTGGCGAGGCAGCAGGCCATAGACGTAGAGCCCGACCAGCGCTTCGGCTAAGCCCTCCAGGCTGGACGACGGCGTATTACCGGGTCCACGCATGCTGACTGTCGCGATCAGGGTGCGCGTCAGAATATACGATACGAGCGCAGGATTGATAGTATTCATCTGCCTCTGCGCTATTTGCCTCTCCAGGTATTCACGAAATCGCTGTGCCAGGTGTCTGGCCAGGCCGCTAACGGCTCGCCGCTCCTCCTCATTGCTCAACTCCCCATCAGGGATGCGACTGCCGGCGACTTGATACATGACGCGGAGTAGATGGCTGGCAGGAGGGGTCGACAAAAGTCGCACAGTCTCTTTCAGTAGCTGAGTCAGGCCACTGGCCAAGTCAGCTTCATCTACCTGCGCAAAAATAGCATCAAGCTGAGCGATCACCTGGTCAGTATAATAGGCGGCAGTGGCAAAGTAGACATCGGCCTTACTGGCAAAGTAGAAGTAGATCAACCCCTGATTTACACCGGCGCGTTCGGCAATGGCCTTATTAGTCGCCGCCTCAAATCCTTGCTCGGCGAAAATCTCCAGGGCCGCCTCCAGGATCTTCTGACGCCGATCAATCCCCGGCATTGCTGGCTTGCGCGGCATGGCCCATCGCCTTCCTCACACTTTATTAGTTATCTGATTAAATAATAATTGCTGGCATGCACTTTGTCAAGGCCGGCTCAGTGAAAGATCACCTCTACGGGGTGAAGTTCCTTCCCAGACGGGTCCTCTGTGCGAGACTTTGCCTTTACGCACAGTCTGCCCTGTTCGAGGCGGCAGGGTTACAATTGTGAAGAGGGGCAAAGCCTGAGCAGTACTGGCGGTGATTGGTACACCTGCATTCCCGGCTACGGGTGCTAACCCCTTTTCTGGTCGACCTGTTGATGCCTTCAGGCATGTCTGACTCTTCCGGATCGAGAGCAGAGAGACAGAGAAAGGTGAGGTAATACGCATGCGACCTGTGCGACCGTTCTGGCTGGGCTTGGCCCTGGTTCTCTGTTGCCTTTTTCTAGGAGGCATCGCTGCTTCCACAGGCAAGCAGGCGACAGCAATGTCCGTTCAGACTCCGCTGGCCAGTAGCACACCATCTCGGAGGCCCCTCGGTCTTCCTGCTATCCACCCATTGCTTCCTCTGCCTGCCTCCAACCCGTCGGCGCCCCGGTTCACGATCGCTGATGTGCGAGCATACCTGGCAACCCATCTGTTCTTGGGGGCAAAGTCGTATCAGGGGCCACTGCAAGCATTGTGACTATGCAGTTTATGACCAGTGAGCAGGCGAGTGCCCTGATGCATGGTGCAGACACCGGGCTTCCTGCAACAGCTCCTGTGTGCTATGTCAAGCTGCGCGGACCCTTTACTCTGGAAGGGTTGCCCGTCCCACCGGGAGCCAGGCAAGTGCCCATCGTCCCCTATGAGGTGGAAATCTTCGATGGCCAGACTGGAAACTTGCTCAAGGTATGGACTCCTGCGACTCAGGGGAGCTGAGCATGGCAGGACTCTGGTGGCTCTCACGGAACTGACGGCAGGCAGAGTGCGTCAATATTTAGGCAAAGCATGACTTGTTTGACCTGCTCACCCCAGAGTATGCAAACAGGAGAGAGAGATGAGCACCAGCGGTCACAGCCAGGCGCTTGCTCCTGCAGGTTCCCTTCATAGCGAGCCAGTGCCTCTTGAGCAAGAGGAGCACAAGAGCAGCCATCTTCCTGCTGGTCAAAGGCTACAAAGACAGGCCTCTTTCCAGCCGCCGGATGCCTATAGCCCTGCTCTGCTCGCCCGAAAGCGAGCACGGACCAGCTATCTCGCTCTGGGGGTCGCTTTCTGCTGTCTCCTCCTGATCGGAAGTCTCATCATTGTGCTACGGGGTACCCCATCATCACGCGGAAAACAGCCCTCAATCCCACCGGCTCCAGCAGTATGGCAGGTGCAGCCCCCCTGCTCGTGCACAAGAGCGCCGGCGTCTTTGCCCTCAAAGAGATCGAGATCACCACCGGCAGGGAGTTTCGCTTCTATTATGCGTTCCAGGCAGCCCAGCAGGGAGCGCTCTCTGTCACTGCGGTCTCGTCGCTGCAGACGAAGCAGGGGCAATCATGGCTCCCACTTGCAACCACCGTGATGCCGTTGGGAACGATTGATGGCATCAGCGTCGGGCTGATTCGCGTGCAGTTCCTGGATCGGGGTGGGCAAACCATTACGCTGCGGGTGACCTCTTCGGCAGAAAGCGGTGTGCTGTGGCAGCTCACGCCACTCAGACAGCTGGTAGCCGAGCCTTATCCTGAGGGGGGAGGTTTCTACCGGCTGCCAGTCGATCAAGAGCTGTTTCCAGTGATCATCTGGTCTGGGCCATACTCGAAGCCCGGGGTACAGCCCATGGTTCCCCTCTTGAGGGACACCACGGGCGCGCACGCCATTTTCCTGGAAGTAGACTATACGGGCAAAGTGGCGGTGATCACCAGAGAGCAATGTCTGCGGATGGCGAACGCGCAGATCTGTCAGTAAAAGATGAAAGGCTGGGCCAGCACTGAGCTGCGATGGCCCTGGCAGGTCCGGAGTGGGCTTATATGCGGCGCATCGATCAGCGGAACGGGGGCCTGAGGGGAAGCTGCACCCAGGTCTGAGCAGGACTCGGAAGGGCCGACGGGCTCAAGCTGAGGGTGCGCCGCGATATTCCACTCTGCTCAACAAGAAGGGCGGAGGGCGTTTCCATGCACCCCGCTCATCTTTCATGAATGTATCACGCAGCGAAATGTCAATCAAGCATTCGGCAGCCCTGGATCACAGGTGTCCTTCCGCGCAGCCAGCGCGCTAGCTTCTGCGGCTGATGGTCGTCCAGGCCGTGCGTCTTTTGCAGCTTATGCTGTTGACTTCAAGGATCTCGGCTGCCGGGTCTTCACGCAGCGATCCTCGAATGGCTCTCCAGGTGGCACAAAGCCCTCTCTTCGCGCTGGGATCGTTCCCAAACAGGGCCTTCAGCAGCCTTTTTTGGGAGATGCTCGCCTCCGCTTGACGGAGGCTGCCTGAGATGCTATCGTAGAAGAGGTACCGTTGGAAGCCGAAGGAGAGCCCGCCTGGGCTTGAAACGGCAGCAGCGCAATGAACAAACCACGGGATGAGAGACAGCGCCTGAGAGAAACTGCCAGCTTCTGGAGAGACACCGATCTGGGTGATCTCGAGGTGCTGCACGCCAGCTATCTGACCCATGCTTTTGCCCCCCATCGCCACGCTTCGTTTGCGCTGAGCGTCATCGATCAGGGAGCAGGAGCCCTCTGGTACCGTGGCGCCACCCATCTTGCGCCCGCCGGCAGTCAGGTCTGGCTCAATCCCGATGAGATCCACACCGGTCAGGTCGCTGGAACGCAGGGGTGGGTCTACCGCGCCATCTATCCAGGCACGGAACTGGTCGCTGAGCTGGCTGCGACCATTGCCGGGCGTTCCTGGCGCGCCTATTTTTCGCCGACGCCCATTCTCTTTGACCAGACACTGGCAGACCTCCTGAGGCGCTTGCAGACAGCGCTGGCCGAGAACAGGCCCTTACTCGAGCGTGAGTCCTGGCTCCTGCACACCTATGCCTATTTGCTCACCCGCCACGCAGAGCGACCGCTGACGATCCCACCTCTCCGCACAGAACCGCGAGCCATCCGTGTGGCCAGAGAGTACCTGGAAGCGCACTTTCCCCAAAATATATCGCTGACGCACCTGGCCGGAGTGACCGGTCTCTCGCCGTTCCATCTGGCACGCACCTTCCATCAAGTGATGGGGTTGCCGCCCCATGCGTACCTGAATCAGCTTCGTCTGGAGCATGCCAAGCGGCTCTTACTGGCAGGGCATCCCATCGCCACAGTGGCTTACACCGTTGGCTTCGCCGATCAAAGCCACCTGACCAGACAGTTCAAACGTGTCTATGGCGTGACCCCGGGGCAGGTGTTGCCCCACCGCAAGAATAGACAAGACTGAGCCTCTTGCCCGTCGGTATGCTGTGTCATAGCATCTGCTCTCCTACTACAGACAGGAGGTCCTATGACACAGAAAGGCTGGTTCCTCTTTCTGGCAATGGCCCTCTTCTGGGGGATTCCCTACTTCTTTATCAAGCTAGCGGTGAGGGAACTTGATCCCCTGGTGGTCGTCTTTGCCCGTGTGGCCATTGCGACCGCAGTGCTGTTGCCAGTAGCAGCCCACCAACACATCTTGAGAGCGGTGGGCAAGAGATGGTACCTTCTTCCTCTCCTTTCCTTGATCCAGATCGTCGGACCATTTCTCTTCGTCAGTTATGGGGAGCAGCACCTTGCATCCTCACTGACGAGCTTACTGATCGCGGCTGAACCGCTGCTGGTCGTCCTGCTCGCGCTCCGCTTCGAGCGGAGCGAAAGGGTCAGCTGGCTGCGCCTGGTTGGATTACTCACAGGCATGGGAGGTGTCGTCCTGCTAGTGGGTTTAGATATGGGGGGCGATGGGCAATCGCTGCTGGGAGCCGGGCTGGTACTGCTGGCGACCACAGGCTATGCTGCTGGGGCCTTACTCGTCAAACAACCCGTCATCACTTCGCTTCCTCGCCTGAGTGTAGTCACCAGCGAATGCACTCTTGCGACCCTCGTACTGGCCCCGTTCGCGATCATACGCTGGCCTGGCAGGCTTCCCAGCCTCGAGGTGATCGCCAGCCTGCTGGTGCTGGGACTGGTCTGTACGGCGCTGGCCTGGTTAACATTTTTCGCTCTCGTGGCCGAAGTGGGGGCCAGCCGTGGCACCGTTTTCACCTATGCCAACCCTGCCGTTTCCGTGCTCCTGGGCGTCGCATTCTTGCATGAGGCGCTCACCGTGGCCACGATAGCCGGTTTCCTGCTCATTCTGATCGGCTCCTGGCTCTCGACGACGGGCACCGTGCCGCTGGGAAAGCGTTTCCTTCGGAGCGACCGCCGCGCTCCTCAAGCGGGTGCCGACACTCTGCGACAGGAGCGTTCTTGATCTGGCAGCTCCCTGGTTCGGTGGTGATCTCCCTCGATCTCCCTCCTCGCGCCTGGCCGCAGCCTGCCATCAGCTGTTCGGGCACACTGCCACTTTCCAGGCCAGGCCGGTCTCTGATGCACCGGAGGAAGCAGGCTGTATCAGCTGATACTAGCCTGAAGCAGCGTGTACAATGGGTATCCCGGCCCTATCGTCTGACAACGCCCCGACGCGGGGCACTCTCCCAGATCAGAAAGGAAGCGAGGAGATGGCGGATCCTGAGAACACCTATGTGATCGACTCTGGGAATGTGGCCGAATTGGCGCGCCTGGTGCAACAGGACCGGCTGCTCACCGGGGGCATGGGCGGTCTCTTCCCCGAGTTTCCCGACAGGCCGCCCATGCCGAAGGGCGCGCGCGTGCTTGATCTGGCTTGTGCGGTCCAGGTGGCTGGGCGATGGAGGTGGCTTTCCACTTTCCCAGGGTCGAGATCGTCGGCATTGACATCAGCCAGCAGGTCATCGAATACGCGCACGCGCAAGCCCGGTCGCGCGCCCTCGAGAACGTCCACTTCCAGCTGATGAACGTGATGGAGCCGCTGGCCTTTCCCGATGCCTCTTTTGCGCCGATCAACGGACGAGGCTTGAGCGGTTGCATGCTACCGGCGACTTGGCCCAGGTTTCTTCAGGAGTGCTTCCGCCTGCTCATCCCCGGCGGCGTCATCCGCCTGACAGAGCACAACGCCGCTTTCTTTCCGGCGGACGAAAATGGCTATCCCAATCGGGGGCCTGGCTGTCAGGGACCGCATGGGTATGCGAGCAATAGAGCGCAACTTGTTCAAGGGGCGTCTGCATGGCTGCAGCACCAGCTACCTGCAGCCGCCCGCTGATCTCTCTTGCCAGGCCAGCGTTGTCAGTAGCCGGCAGCGCCACCGGCCCGGAAGGCCCGCGCCGATCAGCGAGCATCAGAGCCTTGAGCCGGAAGGGATCGTGAATGTCTTGCCCAGGCGAGGAACGATGGCAGCTGACAAAGACCATCGGACCCGGTATTGCACCACGTTCGCAGAAGCAGCCGGCTGGGCAGCGCAGTCAGCCAGGAAAAGGGTGATCATGAGCAGCACACTAAGCGGCGGTTTGGCTGCCGCTTTCTTTCAGCGCCTGCGGATATTTCGAGCGAAGAACTCCAGCATTTGAGACCGCTTAGCAGGATCTTTCACGATCTCTTCCAGCGTAGTCACTTCCTTTGCGGAGGTTGCCGACGACATAATCCATTGACCTGTACGCGTCCACACATCTACGAAAACGTTGCCATCGATGAGGACACTGCCATTGGGGAGACAACGGATGGGGACCAGGGCAGGATGTCGATCTTGCACAAGAGGGAACCGCAGTCGCATCTCATCCATCAAAAATTGCAATACCGCCTGGGATGGTTCTTTCTGAGACGATGAGTCGTGAGTCATCAGAAAATCACCGCCTTCGCTGCATCAATGGTCAGAATATCACCTTTTCCACAGCGCATCAACCTGGCCTTCGCTGGAGGCGGCCAGGCTCAATAGCATGCCTACCTCTCTTTAGGGAGCTTCTGTCTCCACCTCCTCCAGGAGATTCTCGCGTCCCTGGTTCCGGGCAAAATCCTTCAGCTCCATCCAGCACGACTTGGCTATTTTGATACGCTTTTTTTACTCACATTTTACATAAATTTTGTGAATAGCTCTAGGAATATGTGCTGCTTCCTTCACTATTCTCGCTCCATAAAGGGTATCGTTTGCTCCAGTGCGCTCTGACGACGGATTCCCTCATCGAGAGGAAATGTGAGCAGTTTCTTCATGACTACTCCGGTTTTCGTTCTACTGGTTGGCCAGCTGCTGCCAGCAAAGACTTGCACTGGCTGGCTGCGCTGTGCTTCTATAGAGAAAAGACAAACGGGTAACCCCTGGATTGAAGAGCAGAAAGCAACAACGATGCAGATCTTGCAGCGCTTAAAGCTCGCCGTTGGCGGCATGGACTGCCCCGAATGCTGTGGCCATGTGCACGAGGCCATCGTGACCGTCGACCCCTCTCGGGTGGACATGGAGATGCTCTGCCAGGCGGTGAAACGGGCTGGCTACGATGCGCAACCGGTCAGGCAGCAGCAGGTATCTGGCGAGCGCGGACGTGCTGCCAGGCATTCGGCAGCGAAGCTGGCGCGCTCACTCCTGACTCTCTACAGTCTCCTCTTTGGTGCCGTGCTCCTGCTGGTGATCGCAGGCGAATGGCTGGCCTGCTGGAACGTCTCACCGATTTCGTCCCCTGGTACCTCGGCGCCGGTTTGACCGCGCTGGCCGCGGCGCCCATCTTCTGGGACGTCCTGCAGGCGGCAAGACGCCGGCGTATTATCTTGCACACCCTGATGTCGCCTGGGGTACCAGCTGCGCTGGCAGTACTTGTTGTTGCTCGACCTGGGATCCTGGCCAACTCACCCCGCCTCTTGCGGTTCCGTCTCTCATCCCCAAGAAAGGAAGGAGAGCAAAGCTGCGAATGAGAGCAAAGATAGGAAGGGCCCCCGCAAGGCTGGCCAGGTTTTTGGTGTACCGCCCAGGTGTACGTCTGGTTTCCGTGTGGTTGATAAAAGGGATCTGCCGCCTGTCTTGCTCATCTTGATGAGCTATGATCAAGGGGCAGATCTTATTTTCAGCGCACTGCTCCTGGCCCTGCTACTCTTTTACTTTACCTGCCCTGGGACATACTCTGTGCTACCTGAAAACATCTTATAATGGTTTTGCTGATATTGCTCGTAGTGAAAGGCGCCTGGCTGGCCAATGCCGCCGTCGTCGTCTTCTGGCTCGTGCTCGAATGGCGCAGTTGGCGCAATGTCGGGCGACTGCCCTTGAAGCTGGCCCCCCCTGTGCCTGCTTTGCTTGCCGTCAGGCAGGGAGGCAACTCACTGCTCACCAGCTACCACGCTGCCTATCCTATCCAATCCTACGCCCTCGACCTGGTCGTCGTCGACCGGCTCGTCCGGTGCGCCCGCAGAGGAGGCCTCTTTCCGCGACGCCTGACGAGCTACCGCAGCTTTGGTCAAGCTGTGCTGGCCACTTGCGATGGCGTCGTCCTTGCCTGCCAGGACGGTCTGCCCGATCTGCCCGTTGGTCAGATGGGTCCCGAGCGGCCTGCTGGGAATCACGTTGTCCTCCAGGTCTCAAAGCAGCCAGCGATCAGCCCTCTGCCGAAGTAGGCTGCGGCAGCCACCGCTGGCGCTGTCCCTATCCCGCCGGTGCCGCCTCTACCGGCTTCTAAGGCAGCGGGCTGGGCCGCTGCGAGTCTACCTGTTCCCTCGTTGCAGGCGGCCCGGCCCCTGTCGATCTGGAGCTGGTCGTGATGATTCGACGGGCGTATGCCGAAAGATTGACAGGGCAGAAGATGCAATATACAATGGAGGTAGTCTTATCTGGGTGGCGGGCGTGAAGCCACGCAAGAATGACGTGCCAGGACACTCTGAAAGCGGCATGGGGGGGCCGGTCTGGGGCCTCTGGCGCTGCTCAGATAGCTCAGCTATTCCGCAGATCTTCGGGCCAGAGCTGCTCTCTCTGGGAAGCTGGAGCAGCTTGTAGGCGTTTTCTCCGAGCACCGCAGGTATGACATCATGAGTGAGGACGACTGGCAACCTCCACTCAATCGCTCTGCCAGGAGTGATAGACCGGAGGGGCTTTCTCCATCTGATCAGGCCGATGTGGCTCCATCCTCGCAAAGCCAGCAGGTGAGTGAAAGATCATTATGGCTCCAGCGAAGGGCGCAGGTCAAGGAGAAGCAGGACCAATATGCCGCAGGCGTCTGCCTGGCTGATCTCATTGGGCTTATTGTTCTCTTCGCCTTTTTTGTGGCCTTCAATGGTCATCTGATAAGTTCGGGAGCCTTTATGATCGCTATGGTGGTAGATGGGGCCCTGATGGCAACGGTTCACGTGATCGCCTATGCGATGGCTAGAAGAGCTGAAGATATCTATTGATAGTTCTATTGCAGAAAGTCTGGCCGCAGTCCGAAGGGGGGGTGTCCCGCCTGCGGTTTGGCATAGGCTGCCACACCCAACTGAGGACTTTGCCGGAGGTCTTATTGACGCGCCGGGTATCGATTGTTGTGGTAAGATGCCTTAGGCCCTTTTCCCCGATGACGTTCGCGGAAGCTTTCATCCCATGGCCGGCCCAGTCGGGCAGATATCATGAAGGGTATGCCAGCGGACCCTGCCGTTTCGGGAATCCAGTGCATATACGCCACCCTGGACCAGACTCACGCACTGGAGGAGCCGCTGAGCAAGCGCGAGCTGGAGATGCTGAGCCTGATGGCCGATCGCTCGCACCGCGGTCCACGCAGTCGAATCGGGAGCCGGATAGCGGCGTATATGGGCAGTTGCCAGCCCGTCCGGGGCGCTGCTTTCACAGAGGCCGCTCCAGCGCCAGCAGTGCCCTGCAGCTGTGGCTTCTCCCTTCCCAGGAAGCCGCTAGCGACTGTCCTCTCAGACAGCAAAATCTCTCTTTTGAGACTCCTGTGCCAGAAGCATGATCATACGGATCTTCTCCAGTTGCGAGAGCACCAGGTCTGCGGCGATCTCACCACGCAGAAAGCGCGCGCCGTGGTGAGCAATACTTTCAAATTTGGTCAGGAGCATGAAGATCAAGAGCGCCTGCAGGGTGAAACTGGCTCCCCCCGCCTGCTGATAGGCCGTCACCATCGAGGCCAGATCGGCCGAGAGGATCGGCGGAGTGGGCGCGGAAGACGATAGTCTGTCCCACGGTAGCCAGATCAGCCAGCGGGGTATCATAGCGACAACCTGTGGTAATGATGCCAGGCCATCTGGCCCTCAGCCGGCTTCACCAGCCATTCGAGGATCGCTGCGTGGAATGTCGGGAGCCGAGATCCTCGAACGGAGCGGCAGGAGCGGCAGCAGGAGGGGCCGCGTCGGAAACGGTTGACGGCGGCGGAGCGAGATGGTATGGGAGAGGCGACAGGTTCTGATGTGCCCGGGATGGCACGATGGAGAACGGATCACTGGAGCAGCGCTTTGCGGCGTTCGAAGTGAAAATGAACGGGCAGCTCACGGACATCATCGGTCTGTTGCAGCAGTTGGTGGCCGAGGTGCGGGATCAGGGCCACCGACTGAATGCGGTGGAGATCCGTATGAATACGTTTGAGAACCGTATGGCCGGCTGCGAGCAGCGGCTCAGTGCGCTGGAGGCGCGGCTGAACGAGCAGCAGCAGAGCATTAGCCTGCTCAGCACCTTCCAGCGCAAGATGATGCAGAAGATGGGAATTGAATATGAGTAGGGGCCTGGTCCTGGCCTGCTGAGGGGGAGAGCCAGCTCTTGATCGCGGCGCTGATCTGGCGCCTTTTTGTTAGGTTTCGTGTTCCAATGGGAGGCTGTCCAGGTCCTGTGTCCAGGTCCTGTCAGTGTGCCGCCTCCAGCCCAGGGTTCAACCGTGTCCGTCCCATCCAGGGACAGGGCCCTGGGCTGCCGGGGTCCCTCCGGCAGCGAACGGGGAGGGAACGAGTCCCCGTTGCTCTGACGGTGCTCTGTTTAGACCGCGCTGTGCGCGTTGTCTTGGGAGAGCGGGATGCGTTCCCTGGCATCCCTTGACAACTGGAACGACGACCCCCAGACCTGGCGGGAGCGGTGCTCAATCAGCGCAGGGCAGGGCAGAATGCGGCGATCCGTCTCAGTGTGTGCTGCCTCCAGGCGAGTCAGGGGAAACGCCGACGGCAGGACCTTCCCTTCCTGGAGTCACAGCACCTTCGTAACACTGCGAGCATAGCCTGCCACCCAGGGAATCACCTGGGAGCGATCTGGGAACGAGGCAGGAAGCAAAGGGGAATGTCGGGAGAACGGTGGTCCAGGCGAGAAGAGGGACCAGGTGTTTCCGCCTGTGCTCACGATGGCTCAGGAAGGCGGGCGAGAACCTGCATCAGCAGAGCCTCCAGCCGATCGAACCGTTTATCATGCTCATCGAACCGCTTGTCATGGGCATCGAACCGTTTATCATGGGCATCGAACCGTTTATCATGGGCATCGAACCGTTTATCATGGGCATCAAAGCGCCGATCGTGCTCCCCTAAATGTCCCACCATCTGAGCCAGCATCGCGCGGATCTCCCGCAGCAGCTCTTCATACTTCACTGCCATGCCGAGCAGGATCGTCTCATTGTGGTTGATATCCATGACAGCGCGCTCGACTGCTGCCAGCCTCTCTTCCTGAGTAGGCATAGACTTTCTCCTCATGCCGATCGCTTCCCAGGTACCATCTCCATCCCTCATCGGGCGAGAGGGGCATTCTGACGGTACTTCCTCTAGTATAGCATCTGGAGCGAGTCTGTCAAGCCTGTTCGATGCTCTCGACAAAAACTGGGCAGCGGTGGCCGCCTGTGTAGGGTCATGCCGGCCGGCATGACCCCCATCTCCTGGACAACAGAGCAGATGGAGGGCCAGGCCACGTTCGGGCTTTCAGCTGGCGCAAGCGCAGGTCAACTTCCTGGCTGATGGAGATGCGGTTAATAGGCACGGCCTGGCACCTTCCTTCTCTCGGGTAGGGGAGGCGCGTTGCCCCCTTCCTCACAGGAGACCGATGTTGCACCGAGCTCTGACTCATAACTGAACCGATAGATGCGCGCGCTGTACGGCCTGACATGGCTCAGCAGCGTCGCATCCATCCCGGTATCCGTCGTGAAGAGCACGACCTGATCGCTCATCACAGGAAGATACTCACTCACGGAGGAACCGCTGTCGATATTCCTCGTCCAGTAGCGCCAGAGGAGTATCCATCACCAGCGATAGCCGTCTTTGACCAATGGCGCGCAGGGCCTGGAGGAGAGCCAGAGCGTAGAGCTGACGCTCGCCAGCCGAAAAGCTCGCCAGGCTCAGCAAGCGACCATGAACGTCCCGGAATTGCACGGCAAAGGTCTCAGGATCGATCAGGACCTGGGTCAGCAGATCCTCCTTATGGCAGAGCTGAGCGAAGTACTGGATGAGCTTCTTCTCCAGCTCACGCAGCTTCTGCCGGGTGAGAGCGTCTCTGTAGGTGCTCAGGACCATGCGGGTACGGTTCGACGAGTACTTGCTGTTTCGCTGCTTTTTGTGATTTCTCATACTGAGAGATGGTCTCTTTGATCTCTCGGATCTTTGCTTCCAGCTGAAAGCGGCGAGATCCGATCTGCTCACTGAGTTTATTGGCACGCTTGCGGTTCTCGCTGATGGCCTGTTGGAGTTCGGCCATCCGCTGATACATCGGCTCCAGGACGGTTTCGTCCGGTGCGCGCCCCAGGTCTTTCTCGACGCGCTGGAGCTCCCTGCGCAGCTGGTTGCTATGCGCCTGAACCTCCTTGGGGATGACCAGCAGGATCGTATGGATCCACTGGCGCGGCTTCTTCCGATCGGGGTCCGCCAGGTGGTGGAGCAGCGCAGGCGGGTGGTGTGGCTTGCGCGCCTTGCTTTGAACTGGTCAGCCAGGCCTTGAGACGCTCGATCAATCGCTGGCGTCCCGCAGCAGAAAGCTCCAGACCCTCCCAGATCTCGGCTCCTGCAAGCGCCTGCTCCAGCATGGCGATCCTCTCCACCCAGAGGGCGCCAGCGATCTGCTCACGTTGGATCTCCACCTCCCTGTTCAAACTCCTGCTCAGCTCGAGACAGCACTCAGACACCAGGGTAAAAAGGAGCAGCTCGGCGCAGAGCTCTCGCAAGGCCCCAGCATGCAGCTCCATCTGCCTGGTGATCTCTGATTGGGGCTGCTGGAGGGCAGATCGCTGAGCGACATACTTCTTCCCGCCCTCTGCGACAAGAAGACGCTCCTGCTCCTTCAAGGCAGCTCATGATCGGCAAGAGCTGCTTGCAAGTGCTCCAGATCTTGCTCAAGCTGTGAGAGTTGCCATTGGAGGCTATCCGCCTCGCCACGGAGCTCCAGGACCCTCTTATAGAGGCTGCTGGTCTTTTCCGAGCTGCCCTGACGGGTGAGCAGCTGGCCCACGTCGCCATCCAATCGTTGGGTGAGGTCCAGGCCCAGAAGACGGGAGAGGATGCCCTCCAGCGTCTTGCTCTGGTGTCTGGGGGCGATCAGGGCATCGAACTGCTCGCCGCAGAGGTGGCCGTGGCCCGGCGATAGAAACTCGTACAGCCAGACGGGATACCCGGCAGGATCGATCTCCAGAGGCTTGCCATCATGCAAGAGGGAAAGGTCCTCCTCCACCGTGCCATGTCGTGTACGCCAGCGGCGCTCGACCTGAATCTCGACGAGGTGTCCTGAATGAACATACTGAAAGCTCAGGCTAACGGCGCTCTGCTCAGCTGCTGGCCCGCTGCAGGGCCGGTGCATGCGGCTAAGGAGAGAGTGGGTTGACAGGCTCCCTTGCAGACTGCCAGCGCCGTAGAGCGCGGACAGCAGTGCCTGGAAGAGCGCCGTTTTGCCCGAGCCGTTCTGACCGATCATGACAATCAGAGGACGCTGAGAGCCATCTTCGCCGAGAGAGGGCCGGAGATCGAAGCGATGCTTGCCCGCAAAGACGCCGGAATGCTCAACAGAGCACTCGAGAAGCAACATCCAGGGCCTCCTCTCTAGCGGAAGCCAAAGCTGACCACAGAGGGGAGGCTCCTGTGTGGCGGGGATGGCCTCGGACTCCTCGGCCCACTCCTGATAAAGGATGGCGGCCAGCTGGTTCAAGATGCTGCCCGCTTCGTGATATCAATCGACTGCTTTTCGGCCTCCAGCAGTTTTGTGACCATCTCGAAGGGCAAGTCATGCTCTTTGCAAATCCCGGCAAGCAGCTCCTTCTGAGTGGCATCGAAGACCGGATCATCGTCGCAGGACCTGGGATCCATTAACCGGCCTCACTTCCTGGCTGGTACGCAGTTTCTTGAAATGGGGGCATTCCGTCCGTGTCTGGCGGCCTTCCGGAGGAGGACACCCTCTCCTTGCGGGTCAGGCCAGGCACAGCGCCCAGTGAGCCGCTTGTCCCTGCCCTCAGTGGGGGTGTGTCTGAGTGCTGACGGCAGCGCCTGGACTGCCCGGAGCCGCAGCAGGCTCGCGCCACTGCCAGGATAGCCGTGCTCTCTGGGAGCATCCTGGGAAGCGGGCGGGAAGCAAGAGGGAAGCCTGGATCAGGAAGGGGAGGAGAAGCCTGTCACGTGCACGGGAAGCAGCAGGCGAGACGGTGCCCGAAGATGGAGCCAATGCCACATACGGCGGAAGATCTGATGCGAGGCATCCACGGTGTGAGCTCCCAGGCGCCCCAATTGCCCTGGCGCGGCTGGCGACGGACAGCCCGTCTCTGGGAGCAACTCCTGCATCAGCGCCGCGATCACCCTCCAATGGAGGGGATGCCCATAGCCGCGAGCACAATGAGGAGCTCCATCAGGCGCCTCCTCGTCCCCGGCGTCGCTGGCGACCTCGGATGGCATCCGCCCGGCACCATTGCTGGCCCTTCAGCGTCACCAGCCAGCTTGTCATCACTCCTCCCTCCGTGGAGGAGGCCCTGCAGGCGAAGGAGAGTGGCCAGGCGCGCGTGATTCTCTTCAATCTCTCCGACCACGGCCACTTTGACATGCAGGCCTGCGATACCTGTATTTTGCGGGTCAGTTGCAGGACTTCGAATATCCGGTTGAGGCGGTCAGCGCTGCCCAGCAGCGCCTGCCCCAGTGGTCTGATCCCTCGCCGGTGCCTCCCGAACGCGATGAGAGGGCGAGGCGCCGCGCGACCTGTGGAGATGGGTACGGCGTCAGTGGCCAGTCCCCCCTCCCTCGCGCGCGGTCGCCCTCGCCAGCGCTCGGCTGGCACCTGGGCCGTCAGGACGACCGTGGCTGGAAGCGGCGCGCGGCGCGGATCACCCAGAACACACAGGCGCCCAGCAAGGTGAGCAGCCCGAGTGCCATCAGCGCCCCCGGAGCGTGCATCCGGAAGAGAAAGGAGGCGCCCTGACTGGTAAAGTCGAAGATCTCCAGCGAGAAGAGCTTCAGATGCACTTCCTGCTGAGGGTAGGTCACCCCGTAGATGAAGATTCCCAGAAGGCCCAGGATGGCGATCAGCAGCGCCAGCATGGCTCCGATAGAGATGCCGGTGACGATGTTGCTGATGAGTGTTTCGGCGAACGTCTGCCGTGTCGCTGTCCCGGTTGGCGCATTCCTGCTCATGGTTGTGGCCTCCTTTCGTATTCAGCAGGAGAAAGCGGCGCCTGCTCCATCTGATCATGCACTTCGTTCCTGCGATGACTGGAGCGCAGCACCTGAACTATATTGTTAAGATCAGGATTGGGTAGTAAAAGCTGTAAAAAGATGTACACGAGGAGCGCGATCAGTAGCCAGTCCAGCGGCCAGGGGTGGAGCAGGTGCCAGACCAGGGCAAGCAGCCCGATGCTGCCGGGAAGCAGCGGGCCGGCCGCATTGACCGCGATCTCCGCCGCGGGGCGCGCCAGGGGGGACGTATCAGGCGTAGCAACGGGCCGGTGCGCAGCAAAAAGCCGCTCCCTGCACCGCAGTAGTGGTGCAGGACGATCAGGTGACCGCCCTCATGCAGGCAGATGCTGAGCGTCAGGCAGAGAGCGAGCGCCAGATAGGCCAGGGTCAACAGCGGCAGGACTGCCAGCAGCGCGCCGGCCCCCGCTGCCCCAAGCAGTCCTGCGCTCAGCACCGGGAGCCAGGCCCGCCAGACCTCCAGATAGAGCCAGCCGAGGAGCAGCAGCGGATTGGTAGTGAGCGGGGGATCGGAGCGCCAGGTGTACAGTGCCGGCAGCGTTCGCGTTCGCAGAGCAAGCAGCCAGCGTATACTCCGCTGGTGCCAGGTCTCATGCCAGTTGAGCAGGCCATGGTGGTACAGCTCCAGGCTCAGTTGGCCCAGGTCCTTGAGCAGCACCTCCCGTGGCTGCCTGTAGCGTTCCGCGAGTTGCTCGGCGATGCTGGCGAAGCTGCGACGGCCGTCGATCAGTGTGAGGAACTCGCGGGCCGTGCTGTTCAGCGGATAGTGCTGCCGCAACGCGCGGTCCTCCAGAGAAGCCGTGTGCACAGCCACGCCGGCGGGGAGCACGGGAATCATCTCAATCACGATCTTTCTCCATCTTCACGTCGGCAAGCTGATGGATTCCCAGATAGAGCATGCCCATGATCAGCAGCGCCGCCGCTGTCTGCACGAGCATCTGCGCCGCCATGCCGCCAGGCAGCCGCGCCAGTGCCTCCTGGGCCTGCTGGAAGAGCACGTAGAGCGGCGGACCCAGGGTGACCATCACCCCCGACACCATGAGCATCGAGAGCGGGTTTTCGGGCGAGTAAGGAAGCACCCCGTGCAGAGCAGTGGCAGGCGCTGCAGCAGGAGCAGCGGGTTGTTGCCGGCCCAGGTAAGGACGCCTATCAGCAGCACCCAGCCACCGACGATCACCACCAGGTTGGCGGACAGCTTCCCATCGAGCAGGAGGTGAACATCTAGCGGCGTACTGGCCAGCACGTGATAGGCGCGGCTGTCCCGCCCCCAGGACATCTGGGCGATGGCGCAGAGCAGGAACGTTATGAGATCGAGGGCCAGTTCGAGCAGCCCGTAGCTCAGCAGCGGATTGCTGGCGCGTGTCCAGAAGACAGCGACGGTGGCCACAAGCCAGCCGGCGACGACCATCACCAGGCCGACGACCAGTTGTTGATCACGAGCGATGCCCTTGAGTTCATAGAGGTAGCTACTCATGAAGAGCGAGGATGGAAAGGAGAGCCGTCGCAGCGGCACCCATTGGCCTCTGGTTCCCACTGCCAGGCGCTCGCAGCGCTCAACGCAGAAGGCGTAGATGACCACCCCCAGCAGGCCGAGCGCGCTCAACAGGCCCAGACCCGCTATAGCTCTGAGGAGGTCTGACTGCAGGATTAGCAGTATCCAGTAGGCTGGCGTCAGAATCAGCCAGCCGGGCTGCCGGGCCAGCAGCGCCTGCGCCCCCAGAATCAGCGGCAGTGTGAAGAGGACCATGCCCAGGGCCATGCTCACTCTCAGTGCCGTGCTGCGCAGGTCAACGCGCTCAGCCCCAAAGATGCGCGTGGTCCCGTAGAGCACCGCCTGATGGAATGCCAGGGTGATTCCGTTGTAGGCGGGCAGCCCGAGAAAGACCGCCAGCAGTAGCTGCAGGGGCGTGGCTAGGCCCACCTGTATGAGGACCAGCAGTGCAGGCAGCCAGAGCAGGTTCTGGGCAGGAGGAGGATGAAGCCGGGCAATAACAGGCCAAGACGCTGCTGCATGGGCGAGATCGGGAGGGGGGCCAGGATACGTTTGAGCGTGGTCTCCTCTGGCGTAAAGAGCAGTGCAAAGGAGACGAGCGTGAAGGCTGTCAGGCTGAAGGCGCTGAACAAGGCCGTCACGATGATCGTGCGTAGCTGCAGAAAGGTGCTGCTGCTGGATGCAATGAACTGAGTGATCTTGTAGAAGAAGTCATAGCTGAGATAGGCTCCTCCGCAGTAGCTGATCACCGCGAGTAACACGACCAGCCAGAGCGCCGGCATACGGCGGAAGAGCTGACGCAGGCGATTACGCCAGATCAGGATCACAAGCCTAGAAATCTGCCAGAACACGCTCCAGTGCCTCCTCCTGCTCTTCAAGGCCGAGCGCCTTGAGAAAGGCCTCTTCCAGATTGGCCGCACCATAGCAGGTCAGCAGCTGCTCTGGTTCGCCTGTTGCTACGACGCCGCCCTGGTTGAGGAAGATCACGTGATCGCACAGCTCCCCGACCATCAGCAGATCATGTGTCGAGATCAGAATCCCTACGCCACGCTCACGGAGCTTCCGCAGGAGGCGCTTCACCAGCGCGATCATCTCTGGATCAAGACCCGAAAATGGCTCGTCGAGCAGCAGCAGCTCCGGCTGGTGCTGCAGCGCGGCGATGAGTTGCACTTTCTTGCGCTGGCCGTGGGAGTAGGTTTCGAGGAGATCCTGCGCTTTGGCTTCCATGTGCAGGAGGGCCAGGTACTCGTTCGCCAGACTCCACTGCTCGGCCGAAAGCCCGTAGATGCGCTGGATGAACTGCAGGTACTCCCAGCCCGTCAGATGGGGGATGACCTCCTGCGAGTCGGGGACAAAGCCAAAGACGTGCTTCATCTGCGGGGTCTCGCTCTGTGTCTCCTCGCCGTCCAGGACGATGCTGCCAGCCGTGGGAGGAAAGAGTCCCACCAGCATAGCATAGAGAGCAGCGTTGTTTTGCCGGCGCCGTTGGAACCCAGCAGGCCGACGATGCTTCCTGGCCGAATGGCAAAAGAGACCTGATCAACAGCAGTGAAGGTTCCGAAGCTCTTGGTGAGCCTCTTGACTTCCAGTAGATACTCGGCTCATATTTTCTCGCTTTTTCTGCTCAAGAGCATAGGATACCCGAAATTGACTAATCATACCACATAGCCTGTCCTATTTCTAGAGCATTTGAGGAACGGCGAGCAGAAGACGGAGCGAGTCAGGGTCGGCTGCTCCGTCTTCTGCCCGGTGCCCGGATGACGCCCGCTGGCGTCTACTTGCAGGCGATGGTGACTGTGCCGCTCCAGTTGATGTGCCAGGTCACCACTACACTCTGACCGTGGATCACGCACCAGATAGCCACTGCCAGGACGATGTCGGCAGCCAGCCCCAGGAGGATCAGCAGCGGTACGACGTACCAGGCTAGAGGCGAAGCCCGCTGCTCGCGCTTCTCCAGCAGAACGACAGGGGCGACATAGGTTGTCAGATGCTGACTATGCATCGCTTCACCTCTTCTGCAACGTTACTTGCTGCAGCCGATCGTAACAAAGGGCCAGTGTACCTGCCAGGAGATCACCTCGCCACCACCGTGGAGCGAGCACCAGATGCCCATCGCTACAATCAGCGCGGCCGCCAGGACCAGCAAGACGATGAGGGCAACTACCCACCAGACGATGGGGGTCTCCTGGGTCTGACGAGTGGACAACGCTACCAGCGGCCTGGAAGCAGCACAGGAAAAGACAGGCTGTTGCATAGGTGCTGACCTCCTTGCTGGCTATTTGCTACAGCCGATGGTGACGTAGCCATCCCAGCTGATGCTCCATCTCACAACGACGCCACCGCCGTGGAAGGCACACCAGAGAATGACGGCCAGAGCCAGCACGGCCGCGATGGCCAGCAGCATCGCGAGCAGCGCCACCCACCAGATGACGGGAGAGAGCAGACCCTCACGCTCGTTCAGTTCGATGGCCGGAGGAAGAAGCGTACACGACGGTGGTGGAAAACGTCTGGGAAGGAAGCGGGAGCGTAGCAGGAAGAGAGCGGGAGAGTGAGAGACTGGCAGTGGGTGCGCAACGGGAGTAGCCTGGGAAGGCAGCAGGGAACATGACAGTCACCCTTTTTAGCTGAGCCGTGAGAGGACAGGGCGCCCAGCGACGGCTGGCAACTGACCAAGTACGCCAGGGATGCTTGCCCTTTACGAGGGCGGTCTGGCTATTCGTCTGCAGTTGCTGCATAGCCGCTTAAGATCAAATCTGCAGTAACATACCCAGCTTCTTCTAAGCGTACCATCTGATTGAGAGAGGCAGCTTAGGAGAGGTCACAGAATGCGTAAAAATCACTGTTATACGCTAGCTTTCAAAAGCCCCAATCTAGCCGCGACTCAGACCTTCAGAATTCTTGTAAGCCCGACCTAAATATATAAAAGGAACACCTGCTACCTCTCTCTTTGAGAACCCCATTGTCAGCGACTTGATTGCTCCTATTGGACGGCGTGGTGCTGTCCGCAAGTTGCTCTTTGGCAGCAGGGTAGCAGCCTTGACACTGCTTGGAGAAGCGCCTGGAGTCAGCGCTGCCTCTCTTGGCTACCAGGGCGTTGGCCAGGTCCGTCTACTGCTTTTGTCTCTTGCGGAACGTGCCTCGTTCGGGCAAAAATCGCATTGATGTGCCCACTCGATCTTTTTTATTTATAGAAATGTAAGACATCTATCAAGCTTGTTTTTTTATCAAAAAATAGATTTTTACTAATTGATGAGGATATAACCGTTATGGAAAAATGATCTCTGTTAAGAGAGCTGGTATATACAGCTGTTTTCATAGACTCATATTGAACTTTTTTTCTGCTCAGGTAATGTCCTCCCATAAAGTGTCCTTCATCGCTTGCTTCCAACACTGAAGCGGAAGTAAGCGGTGAAGGCTGGGCTTAAGCTGCTCGTTGGATGCCCCTTTCGGGTAGAAGTCATCCTCGCATCCTGGTAAAGTAAATTGCTCACTGGGGCAAGAGCCTGAAAGCTCTCTATAATTGAAATTCTGTTATAGCGCGACATCCCGCTTATGCACCAGCAATAGACTCACTCCTCCACTGATCAGCCCGTAGCAGAGCAGGACCGCTCCAGCCAGTGCAGTACTGGCACTCGACGGCACTGCACTCGCGACTAGGGGCAGCGGACGAGAGGCCAGTGCCTCCAGCAGCGTATGGCAGGCCGGGCCCAAGAAGAGCGCGGGAAGGTGCCTCAGCAACGCAGTGAACCCGCTGTCGGGCAGGGCACTTAGCATGGAGGTCAGTGGAGGGAGCAGCAGGCCCTGGATGAACAGATAGCCGATCGACCCTGCAATACCGGCCCCTATCGAGCGCCCTAGCGTCGTGAAGAGCACGCTGAGCAGCGCATAGAGCCACAGACTCACACAGATCCCCAGCCAGTATAGGGCCAGCTCTCCCCAGCCTTGGAGCGAAAGTGGACTTAGCTTCCCTCCCAGTAGGGGACCAATCACACAGCCCAGCAGCGCCCCTGCCATGAGCAGCGCGGCGCTAACGATCACCAGGATCAGCAGCAGCATCACAGATTGCGCGCAGACAAGGCGGGTGAGTGGAACACCGCGCAAGAAGACCAGATGCTGCGTCCCTGCCTGATAGTCGCTGCCGACAAAGATCGCGACGAAGATGCACAACAGCAGTACCCCTAGCGAGAGCAGCGTGTCGCCACCCAGGCTGAGCGACATAGGAAAGGTCAGCGTCGTCTTTTGCTCACGCAGCACCTCCTGACGCAGCAGTTTCTGTTCTGCCTGCTGCTGAGGTGTTTCGCTCACGCAGGGAGGCGCCTGGCTAACCTGCTGAGCAGAGGTGCTGGCAGTGGGACAAGCCTGCGCCGACACAGGCAGCGTCGCAAAGACGTAGAGGACGAGGTGGAAGCCTGTCGCCAGCAGAAAGCCCCCGCCCAGCAGTGCCAGTACCACCAGCGTCAGAACACGTCTGCGCACCAGCAGGAGCTGAGCCTTCATCACTGTGATGATGGCATGCCATCTTATACGGATGGAGGGATATCCCTCGGTCAGTAAAGGGGCGAGTCTCGACTGCATCATTCTCTCCTCTCAAACTCACCATTCAGAGCGCTCTCTGAGCCTGACTCAGCGTGGGTGCCGGCTCTGACGCCTGATCCAAGAAGAATTGCTCAAGGCTTATGGAACGCCTGCGGATTTCGGCAGGATAGAGTGCATGTCTGGCCAGCAGCGCGCAGATCTCTGTGGAGGATGTGATCGGAGCCTGGATCTGGAGCACACAGGGGTCCGCCACTCTGGCCTCCGCGCTGGACACCGACGCTGCGCTTCCGGCGCGCCTGACCTGGCGTATCCAGGCGGGCTGCTCCTGAGCAGTACGCTGGAGGAGCGCCTCAGCAGCGTCCAGTGCCTCCGGGGTCTCGTAGACGACCTCAATCACACCCTGGGTCTGGAGCAGTCGGCTGACCTCGCCCTGGATCAGCACCTGCCCACGTTTCAGCAGAACGACCCTGGTGCAGAGCTGTTGCACTTCGTGAAGCAGGTGGCTGGACAGCAGGATCGTCGTGCCTTGCTGTGCCAGGGAGCGCAGCAGCTCGCGCAGATGGACAATGCCAATGGGGTCCAGGCCGTTGGTTGGCTCATCGAGGACCAGCAATTCCGGCTCCGTCAGCAGCGCGGCGGCGATTCCCAGGCGCTGTTTCATGCCAAGCGAGTACTGCTTGAAGGCCACAGGACCCTCCACAGGCAGGGCGAGGCGCTCGAGGAGTTGACTGATGCGCTGCTCTGTCTCGCGGTCCTCCGGAAGGCCGGCCAGCAGCGAGACTACACGCAGGTTATCGCGTCCACTGAGATAGGGATAGAAGGTCGGGGCCTCGATGAGCGCTCCGACACGTCGCAGGGCTTCCCCGCGCCGAACCGCGGAGGTCATAGGCACACCAAAGAGTGCCACGCTGCCGCTGGTGGGAGTCAGCATGCCCAACAGCAGGCGCAGCACGGTTGTCTTGCCCGCGCCGTTTGGGCCGAGCAGTCCGACGATCTCGCCGGGCTGAGCGATTTCCAGGCTGAAGTTCTCCACAGCGATCTGCTGCTGAAATCGCCTGGTTACTCGCTCCAGCCGAACGATGGGAGCGTCTTTCCCGGACGGCGTTGAAGCAACGTGTTGCATAGCACCATTCCTTGTCGATAGGAGAGTACTGCTTGCTATAGAAGGGACCAGCCTCTCAGGCATACTCGCGTTAGAGGCCGCAGGGGGCGAGAGGCGCAGGCGGTGGCCGAAGGAGGGGATGCGCTGGCCGAAGGGAGATCGCGCATTCCCCCTCCGTCTCAGGAATGCGTCAGGGCGGGCTGATGCTCATCGCTCTTCCCACGCACTTGCCTGAACAGGGTGACCAGCGAATAGAGATATCCGCCGATGTAGCCAGTCACCAAGATCAGCACCAGCCAGCGCCAGCGCCGGGTTCGTGCGGTCAGCACGAGGCCCCAGACCCAGGCCACAAAGGAGAGGACGTCGATGATCAAAGCGCGCGGACCTGGCACGGAGATCGTGCCAGGCATCGCGTGTTTGATGGCCTGCATGGATTCTGCGAAGCCGCCACTCAATTGCAGCACGATCACTGTGGTGCAGATGACCAGCAGCAAGACGATAGTCCATTGACGTTTCATGCGCCAGGAATCCCTCCTTGTTCCAGGAATTGCTTGCGGCTGATGCTGTTGCGCACGGTGATCCCCGGCAGGGGCGAGCGCGAGACGAAGGTGAGGGGATTGCCGGAGGCGTCCACCTCGTACCAGCCGCTGTACCGTCGTATCAGGAGCATGGAGGCGACAGAGAAGGTCACCAGCACTGCGACGCTCAGCACAACGAGTGTCTCTGCGCGCATGATCAGGAAGGTCACGACCAGCGCAGACAGCAGCGTGGTTCCGATCAGCCCGATGAGGGGATAGTATCGGTGGGTGGCATAGCCCAGAGGCGGCTCGCCGCTGCGCACCCAGTAGCGCCGAACAACCAGCATCCGATTCTCCGTTGACTGTTTCATTGTTGTCCCTGCCTTTCTTTCCTTCCGGCTCCGAGGCAGAGTATACCTGTGATCCACTCCGCACTCGTTCCGCATTGGCTCTCTGCGGAGAGCCTTGGTGCGTTATATAACGGTAATGCGAAAAGATATGACCTGCGGCACTTCCTCTGCGGGGGCCAGGCCGCTATCCTTTCCTGTGGATAGCGCACAGCGAGTCGCTCCAGGGAGGGAGCAGGCTGCAGGCGCCCTCCTGCGGCCCTGCAGTCTGCGGGATGGCCGCTAGATCTCCTCCTTCCTCTCTGGAGCGCTCCGGTGAGGCCCTTATCTATCAGCTGATAGTGCGTGCGCACCTTTCTGCTGGCCAGAGGGTGGACTCGCGAACCATCAGAGGCCAGATCCATGACGAGATCTTTACGCAAGAAAGACCTCACGCATTGAAGGAGGAATCAGACATGATGCATACGCTTACGCGCGTCAGGTTGCAGATCGCCACGAAGGTGACCCTGCTCTCCAGCCTGATCATGGCGATGGTCGTCTCCGCGATGGCACTGCCCCGTGGCCTGGGCTTTCTGGTCAGTCAGTTTGGCCTCTCCTGGCAGGATGCTCTGGCGATCATCTCTATCTTGCTCACCGAAGGGTCAGCCGGTATTGCTGCTTTTGCTCCCTGGCTGCTGCCGTTTGTGGGCACCCTCGATGGGCTGATCCTGTTTATCGGCGTCTCGGCTGCTGCCGGCTGGTAGAGGGACGTCTGCTGTTTCTCACTCGTTATTCCTATTACTGAAGGAGTGAACCATGCAACAGACACTTGCTCGTGTATCCGCGAAGTATGCTCCGACCGCTGTCTCGCTGCTCTCCAGCGCGGCGCTGCTGCTGACGCAGGGCCGTCTGCTCCTGGGCTGGCTCGTTGGTCAGTTCGGCCTCTCTGAGGCGGTGGCGGCGCTGATTGTGAGCATTATCACGACGGACGGCATCTGGGCGGCCGTGGCACTCTATCCCTTCCTGGCGCCATTTGTGGGAACCGTGGAGGGACTGGTCTTCCTCTTCGGCACATCTGTATTGGTCGGCTGGTAAGACTACAATGGAGTGCAAGCAACAACACCGCGCTCCAACCTGGACGAGTAGAGCAATCCTCTTGCTCTACTCTCTAGGCGATCTACGCGCACAGGGATTGCTGCAGCAGAGACGCTGGTGGCATCGTGGCCTGAGCATCCTGGCGGGGCTGATCTGCTTTGTGACGCTCTATCGCAGCGCGGCGGCGGCCCTGGCGCATCCCTTTGTGGCGGCGGCTACACTGCCGCTGGTGCTCACTGTCTGTGCGTTTCTGCTACTGGTGGTGAACGCGCTCGCCGTCGGCACGCTCAGTGAGACCTCCGGGCTGGAGGAGGTGCGTGCGCTGTGCTCTCTGCCGGTGACGGTGGCCGACGTTGTCTGGATTCGCCTGGTAGTGGGTCTGCTGCGCTCGGAGCTGGTCGCGCTGATCTTCTTTCTGCCTGTCTGCCTGGCGACGATCGTTCATCTTGGATGGGCGCCCTGGCCGATTCTGGCCTCTCTGACGATGCTGGTCGCCTTTCCACTGTTGCCGGCGGTGCTGGGGGTGGCGCTCAATCTGAGCGAGACGAGGCCGCGGCTTGTCGTCTGGTTCAGCGCCTTGACCAGCTCGCTGGCTGTCGGAGTCTTCCTCTCTCAGCAGGTTCCGCTGCTGCCGGGGCCACTCGCGCTGCTGGGGGCGGTGCTCAGCCTGCCGGTACGCGGGGTACTGGCGCAGGCGGCGCCGGGTGAGACGCTGCTCTTCGCTGGCGCCTGGACGCTGCTGGCGGCTGCCGCGGGATGGGTCCTGATGCATCAGGTGAGCGTGAGTCGTGAGAGGCAGGTCCGTGAACGGAGATCGCTGGCCGTCTCGCTGCTGCGGACCTGGCTCAGCGCCGCTGGAGCGGCGACCGGGCGTTGGGGCGCGCTGCTCTCCTTAAGTGGCCTGGCGCTGGCGCGTCTCCCGGCGTTCCTGCTGGCGACGTGTACGCTGGCCCTCGCGCTCTGGCTGAGCATCGCTCCGCGCCTGCTGCCGACCCATACGCTTGGCAGTCCCCGCCTGACCGCTCTGATCACGGCCCTCTCGCTGCTCCTGCAAAGTGTAGTGGCGCTGGTGGTCTGCCTGGGGCCGCTGCTCACCGCGCTGCTGGGTGAGGCGCGGGAACATCGCGTACAGCAGCCGTATCCCATTGCAGCCCGTCTGCACGCCGCGGCTGTCTACCTGACCTTTCTGGGGCTGGCGGTCCCCCTGGTCGTGGCGCTGGCCCTGCTGGCAGGTCTGCTCAGCCATAGCGTGCTGCTGTACTGGTTTGGCGCCTATCTGCTCTCAGCGCTGCCAGGAGGGGGGGCGCTCCTGCTGGCGATGGTGCTGGGACGACGGCCATGGATCAGATTGTTCGCCTGGGGGGCCGGCTGGGTACTTGTGCTGCTGGCCCGGGTGGTCGCCCTGGCTGCGGGGGTGGCGCTGCTGCGGGTTGATCCTCTGCTCCTGGGGCTGCTGAGCGGTCTTCTCGTCGATGTGCTGCTCTGCCTGCTTTGCTGGCGTGGGCTGATGGTGCGCCAGTACAGGCGTTTTCTGGAGGAGGATCTCTGATGGCTCATTCCAGACAGTGGTTTGCCGTGCTGGGGGCCTATGGCTGCGGGCTGCTCTTGGGTCTGCTGGCAGCGGAGGGTTTGGCTCACCAGCTTGTGGCACACCCTCATCAGTTGCCAGCACTGGCGATTATCCAGCATAATCTGCTGGTGCTGGTCATCATGTTTCTAGGCATCCTCACGGTCGGCGCTGTGACCTTGCTGGTACTGCTGATCAATGGCGTCATGCTCGGCGCCGTGGTGGGGGCCTACGCCTGGAGGGGGAAGCTGACCGCCGTGCTGCTCGCGCTGGCCCCTCATGGCATGCTGGAGGTCAGCGCCTTTCTGCTGGCCGCGTATGGCGATCTGCTGCTGGTGCCCCTGTTCTGGAAACTCCTGCGCACCGGGGGCTGGCGGAACTGGTACGGGCATTCCCAGGTGCTCTGGAAGGCGCTGCTCTTCAATGGCTGCGCAGTGGCTTTGCTCGTCTGCGCGGGTCTGATCGAGCATACGCTGTTTCTCACCGTGTCGTAGTCTGAACGCAGGGAGGAGTCTTCGCGCGTGAAGCCCGATGCATTGCGGGATCTGCCAGTGTTGAGTGTGAACAATCTGAGCAAGCGCTTCGGGGAGACAGTGGTCTTACGCGAGGTCAACCTGGAGGTCTGGCCGGGAGAGGCGCTGGCGCTGCTTGGGGCCAACGGGTCTGGGAAATCGACAACGTTGCGCTGTCTGGTTGGGGAGATTCCCAAAGATACGGGAGTCGTCACCATCTGTGGGGCGGACCTTGATCTTGAGCCGCTGCGCGCCAAAGCGCAGCTCGGCTATGCTGCAGATTTGCCTTTTTTATATCCCTATCTCAGTGGAGAGGAGCATCTGCGCCTGTGGGCGGCCTTCCGCAGGCTGGACAGAGCGGCCCTCGCTTACGGCCGCGAGCTGGCCGAGCGGCTTGAACTGGCGCCTGCGTTCTCCGGCCTGGTGCGTACCTACTCGCGCGGCATGCGCCAGAAGCTCGCATTCATCGGCGCCCTCTTCCACCGGCCTGCACTGATCCTGCTCGATGAGCCGTTCACTGCCATGGATCATGCCTCAACGGAGGTAGCGCTGGCTCTCCTTCACGAGGCACGCCAGCAGGGGGCTGGGCTCCTGTTCACGAGCCACCAGGAGGAGATTGTCGAGCGCCTGCAGGCAGCAACGATCTACCTGCGCAATGGTATCACGACACACCTGATGCGCCCGGCAAGAGACGCTGGGCAGCATTGTGGATGAGTGGGCGTGCTCGACCTGTGCCTGCTGTACGGAGCGCCTCTGTCTCTTTCTATGGATGAACGTCGGGTCGACGTTGCGTGCGGTATCCGCAGCTCGGCCCGACGTCTTTTTCTGCTCACGAGAGGAGCAGATCTGTGGGGAGTAGTAGTGTTCCGGCAAGGAGGGAATGTCCTTACTATTGACAAACTTATGTGCATACACTATACTCAAGCGCACCAAGATACTGATCTGTTGTCTATCTAACAGTCTGGCCAGACTGGCCTGTCGTTGTCTCTATCCTTCCTCATCAGCAGGCGGGAGGGAGGTTGCAGATCAGGCTGTGCCGGAAAAGTGGCTTGCAACCGCTCACTTGTAGCGGTCTGCAGAATCCGACTCCGTCTAAGTCCGCCCGGGCCTCTGGCCTGTAGAGCTGCCGATGAGGTATGTACCGTACTATTTCGGCTACCCAGTTGGGCTGAGTCGGTCTGGAGGCCGTGCGGCTGTGCGCCTGCAGCCAGGCCTGCGGACTCGCCTGCTTCATCTCGCTACCTGTTGTGTGAGGTCATGCTGCCTGATGGCTTGCTTGATTCTATGCCATGAATATGAGCGGTAGAAGTGGCCGCGCTTTTCTCGCCAGGACAGCACTTTCTTCTGCGATGTTTTTGGATCTACGGAGAAAGGAGTGCCATGCGAGAGCAATGGTGTTCCGACTATCATGACTTCGACCTTCAGCGGAAAATCACAGCCCCGGCTCTCCCTGTCGCGCTGCTCCATCGCAAGGCCTTGCTGGAGCGGCTGCGTGAAGCGGTCCTGCCTGTACAGGGCGGCGCTCCCCATCGTCAACTCATCCTCTGCTGTGCGCCTGCTGGCTATGGCAAGACTACCCTGCTGGCCGACTTCGCGCGTTCGGCGCAGCTACCGTGCTGCTGGTATTTTCTGGAACGATCGGATCTCGATCCCGTGGTATTTTTGCGGACGCTGCTGGCCAGTCTACGCCAGACCTTTCCTGCTTTTGGGGCTTCACTAGATGCGCTCTTTCGTTCAATGCTGTCTGCAGAGACCGCTTCGGCGACGACGCTTTACACCTCGGCGCTGACGATGTTGTGTACGGCCCTGGCCACGGAGATCAAAGAGCCGTTCCTGCTGCTGCTCTGCAACTACGAGGAGGTCAATGAGAGTGAGACCGTGAATGCTCTGGTCAATGAGCTGCTCAGGCGTTTTCCCCCGCAGGCGACGCTGATCATCGAGAGCCGGTCGCTGCCCGATCTCTCCTTTCCAGCTCTGATCATCCGCGAGGCTATGTATGGCCTGGATCACGAAGCCCTGCGCTTCTCAGCTGAAGAGATCGCTGAGCTGGCCGCCCTGCAAGGGTTGCCTCCTCTCAGTGAGGAAGAGGCGGCCTCTCTGGCCGCTTCTTTTGATGGCTGGATCGCTGGCATCTTGCTGGGCACGCGCATCGGCGACGCCCGAATGCGTCTGCTTCTGCCCCACTCCTCTGCCGCGGACGAGAAACGAGGCTCCTCCACTGCACTGGCGACACAGAAGCGGACCATCCTGCTCACTTACCTGGTCAATGAGGTGCTGAAACACGCTGCTCAGACGCAGAGCTTCCTGCAATCGATCTCTCTGCTGCATCATGTGTATCCCTCGTTCTGCAACGCTCTGCTCAACATTACCGATGCACACGAGAGGCTGGCTCATCTGGAGCGTCAGGGCCTCTTCCTCTTCTCCCATGCGAGTGGCACGGGCCTCTTCTATACGATTCATCCGGTCATCCGTGAACTCCTCTCCGAGCAGCTCCGTCACCAGGAGCCGGAGCGTTTTCGCCTGCTTCATCGCCGGGCCGCGGAACTCTGGCACGCCCGCCACGAAGATGAAGAGGCGATGTACCACGCCCTTGAAAGTGAGTCCTATGACCTGGCAGTTTCCTTCATCCTGGCCACTGGGGAGAACCTGCTCTCCTCGGGGCAGCGTGAAACCCTGATCCGCTGGATCAACATGCTGCCCGAAGCGTTCAAGGAACATCATCCGCGTCTGCTGCTTTTACAAGCCACGATTGCTCTGGACTATGGCCAGAGGACAACGGCCCTGCCTCTGCTGGACCGTGCAGAGGCCTTGCTGGCGATCTCTCAGGAGCCGGACACCGCGTTGCTGGAGGCTACCTGCGCCATTCTGCGCGGTAAAGCCCTTTTTCAGATGGGAGACTACCAGCAGGCCCAGCTGCTCTGCCAGAAAGCCCTGCTCTATCTGCCAGAGCCGGAGCGGCATCTGCGCGCCTCAGCTCAGATGCGGATAGGCCTCTGTCATACGCTGGCGGGGGGATCTGACGGGCGGTGTCATGCATCTGCAGCAGGCTCTGCAACTCTGGCCTCAGCAGCCTCCCCCCACTCAAAGTATTGAGATCCACAGTGCGCTTGCCAACACCTATTATCTTCTGAGCAATCTGGTACTTGCTCGGCATCATTTGACGGCCATGCTGAATGCCTGCGAGCAGCTCCAGGATACCTCCAGCAAGATCAGTGCCCGCATTCTTCATGGTCTCATTGCTCAGGATGAGGGCCAGATTGCAGAGGCTGAGGCGACCTTTTTGGAGGTGCTCTCCCTGGCGCGCTCCTCTCCCTACCCACACCACGGTGAGGCCTACGCGCTGGTGAATCTGGCAGGGATCGCAGTCGAACAGGGCAACTATGGCCGGGCGCTGGCCTATGCGCAGGAGGGCCTCACTCTGGCGCTCACCTTTGGCACGCGCAGCGTCGTCAACGCTGCGCGTGCCAATCTGGCTCTGAGCTACCTTTGCCTCCATGATCCTACCAGCGCTCTGCTGATAGCGGAGCAGATGGAGGTCGAGACCACTGATGAGAGAACGGCTGGCTATGAGCGGGCCTGGCGCGATCTCACCATCGGCTTGATTTTCCTCGCTCAGGGGCGCTACGCTGAGGCAGCGACCTGCCTGGGAGGCATCGAGGCCGCCCTCTATCGTACGTATCTGCCGCGTGCCAGCCTACCGGCGAAGCTACGCCTGGCTGTTTGCTATCATTTGCAGCGTCAACCTGAGCGGGCGGAGCACGCCCTGGCTGAGGTCGTCTCGATCCTGCACACCCAGCCCACCCTTGCCCACCTGGCGCAGCAGGAGTGGCGCCTCCTGCGTACCCTCATGCCAGAGCTGGGCAAACATCCGCGCTTTGCCGCGCTGCAGGCCTTACTCGTATCCTCTCATCAGACGCAAGTCGCGTTGCCCACTGACCTCCAGACACCTGACCTTTCGCCCTCAACTGCGGTCGTGATCTCGCGAGAGAGTGTGCTTCCCAGCCTCACCATCTACGCCTTCGGGGAACCAGTGGTCCTGCTCAATGGCCAGCCCATCAAGCACTGGCGTATGGCTCGTGGTATGGAACTCTTCTTTTTCCTGCTGGATGCTCGCTATCCGGTCAGTAAGGAGACGATCCTGACAGCTCTCTGGCCGGAGTATGATGAGTGCACCGCTCGTACCTTTCATAATACGCTCTACTACCTGCGTAAAATCCTGGGGGAGGCCTGCATTCTCTTTACGCCTGCGGGGTACACTCTCAATCTTGCCGCTGGCTATGGAGATCAGGTCTGGTATGACGTGCAATTGTTTGAGGACCAGCGCCTCGTCGCCGAGTCGGCCCTGGCTGAGGGTCAACTGGATCGGGCGAAAGCAGCTTTTCACGAGATGATTCAGCTCTATCGCGGCGACTATGGACGCCCTTTCTATCAAGAGTGGTGTACACGGCGGCGTGATGAGCTGCGGACGATCTATCTGGAGGCCTGTCGTCAACTGGCACAGATCGCCTGGCGTGAGGAGGACTGGGGTGAGAGCGCTGAATACTGGCGCCGGATGCTGCTTCTCGATAGCTGTCTGGAGGAGGCTCACTACGGTCTCATCCGCTGCTATCTGCGCCAGGGCAAACGTGGCGCGGCGCTGCGTCAGTATCAGACCTGCCAGCGCACTCTGCAGGAGGAACTTGGTGTTCAGCCAGGCCAGGCTCTGCAGCTGCTCTATCAGCGTTTGACGAGCACCTGATTGACAGGCGCAGGGCGGCTGCAGAGTGCAGTGCGGAGTGGGTGCAGAGCAGGTCGAGGGTATGCTCTCTGCCGTGGCAGATGTGAGGATCTGCCTGTCACCTCTTCTCTGTCCAGGAGGAAAGCATGGATAGCGTTCTGATTGTTGCTCTCAGGGAAACACAGGTCACCATGACATCCTGGCGCTCGCCCGGCGCTCGTCTGGAATCTCTGCATCTGTACGCTCCGCGCGCGCTCCTCTCCTCGCTGGCTCCCGCTGCTGTTGGGGAACCTATCTGGCCTGAGACCAGGCAGAGCCAGGCTTCTACACGGGGATAGGTACCTATGTCCTGGAAGATGATCAATCGTATTCTTGGCCTGGCTTCCGTTAATCAGAACTTTCGACAGCAACTGCAGCGTGATCCCAGGGCGACCCTGGAGGCCTATGGGTTTGAGCTGACCTCAGAAGAGTTGGAGGCGATCTGCTCCTATGCCTCGTTGCCGTTCCTGCAGTTCTGTCGGCGTTTAATGGAGGACTTTGGTCAGGATGAAACGATACAGTGAAAAGGAGCGTGTCAGGAATGGTTCATATTCGCGTGCTGCTGGCGGAAGGGCAGCCGATCTACCGCGCGGGTATGCGTTACCTTCTTGAGAGGGACGAGAAGATCGAGGTGCTTGGTGAAGCCAGGAGGGCCGAGGAGGCGCTCCGCCTGACCCGCGAACTGAGGCCCGAGGTCCTGATTCTGGATCTGCAGCTTCCCTACCTCTCCGGCCTGGAGGTCGTTGAAACGTTGCGTAAGCAGCAGGGGACTCTACGCGTGCTGGCCCTGAGCCGCTACGACGATCAGGTCTATTTGACGCGCGTCGTAACCAGCGGGGTTGATGGCTGTTTGCTGAAGGCCGAGGACCCCGCGCTGGTAGTGGAGGCCGTCCATGCGATTGCCGCTCACGGCGAGCAATGGTGGAGTCCGGGGGTCAGTAGAAAACTGCTCAACAGGAACGCGATTCAGGCCCTGGTGCGTTCGTCTCTCAATCTAAACCAGAGGGAGCTGCAAATCTTGCATTTAATGGCACTTGGTTATAACAACCGATATATTGCTGCCAAGCTCTGCTTATCCCAAGGAACGGTCAAAAACTATATCTCTGGCCTCTATAGCAAGCTACAGGTGCACACGCGGGCCATGGCGGTCAGTTGGGCCTGGCAGCACGGACTCCTCGAAGATAAGGGGAGTTTGGAATGTCTGGAGCACCTGGAAAGCGGTGTGTAGGGCCAGGAAACGGGCCAGCTCGTCCGATCGCCTGGCTGCGAGCTGGCCCTGGAAGCCTGGTGTTCTACTGTTGAGTCAGTGACTGGTTGTCAGATAGACATTTCTGCCTTGGGGCATGACTGCCAGCGAGCATCTCGCGGCGCATCTCCTCCCTCCGTGCAGCGAAGGCCGGATCTTGCTGATGGGAGAGCAGCCTTGAAGTGAAGACGACTTCGTAGCCCTGGGGGTGCGTGCCAGCAGGTCGAGGATATCCAGGAGTGGTGCGAGGCTCTCGATGCTGCTGCCTCCCATGGCCCGCGCGATGGCCACCAGCGCGGCGAGGCCCGCTTCGTACACCGGGAATGTCGGGCGTATATACGGACCGGCTCCGTGGGCTGGCCGAGGATGACGCTCCAGGAGGAGCAGCAGATCTGAATAGCGCCAGCGTCGGAAGCCGCCCCCAGGAAGCGGGGGTCACGGGCCGCGCGGTCCAGGCCGAAGAGGCCGCCGAGCCGGCAGGAGCGCAGGCCGGCGCAGCGCAGGTCTCAGTCGGTGCTCTCGATGCCCAGTTCCTCGCTGGTGGATGCGCGACCGACGCCTCTCCGCGCTGGGGAAGATGCAGTGGCCACGACCCCGACAGGTCAGCCTGAATAGCCTGACGGCCCTCGCCGCCCCCGGTTATCCCCGACCCTGCCGTCGACCATGTGAAGAGGATCAGGTACTCAGCTTGCACCTGTGAACGTGTGGTATGATCGCTGATCTGAGGTAGATTCGGGGAGTTATCGCTGGCGCTGTCATTATGTTGCTGGAGCTGCTGTTGATCTGGCTGGCTCCTGGAGGGGAAGGCCTGGCCTGCCAGCTGCTGGCATCTGGTCTGGTCTGGCCGGGAGGATTCGACAAGAGCTTGCTGAAAGATTGACTGGATGTAATGAATCACTATACAATGGAAGTGGTAGGATAGAAGTGCCTAACGTGAGAGAACAGCAAAGTGTCGGGGCGCTGTCGTGGCTAAGGATGGTGCCGGCCTGTGTCTTTGTGTATCCACGGGTACAGGTGTGACGCTGTTTCATGGATTGCTTTCTGCGTGCAGCAAGAGCGGAGTGCGTGCTTTTTCTCCGGGCACCGCAGGAGATGACATCATGAGTGAGGACGACTGGCAACCTCAACTCAATAGCCCTGCTCAGGGCGATATGTCTGAGAGACATCCTCCACCTGATCAGGCCGATGTGGCTTCATCCTCGCAAAGCCAGCAGATGAGCGAAAGATTATCTTGGCTCCAGCGGAGGGCGCAGATCAAGGAGAAGCAGAACGAGTATGCCACAGGCGTCTGCCTGTCTGATGTCATTGGGGTGGTTGTTCTCTTCGCCTTTTTTGTAGCCTTCAACGGTCATCTGATAGGTTCTGGAGCCTTTATGATCGCAATGTCGGTAGATCTGGCCATGATGGCAATAGTTCATGTAACCGCCTATGTGATGGCTAAAAGAGCTGAAGATATCTATTGATGATCTTTTGCAGAGGTGTCTCTGGATTCATCGTGAGCGGTCTGGCGCAGGCAGTACTTGTATAGCTGTAGGAGTGCGATAAATCGCGCCCGTACGGATAGGAGGAGATGACTCGTCAAGGGGGCGGGGATGCGCTCTCGCCTGGATCGATCCCCCTGCCACCTCTTCATCGCCTAAACGGCAAAAACGGCACTTCAGCGCCCCTCCGACCAGATTTCCGACCCCCTTTGGCTCACCCCTCCGGCGAGTTTCGAATCAGCCCCTCAAATACACCTTTCCACGGCACCTTTGACCTACCCTCCATCACAGCTCAGCCCCTGATATATCAGGACCGGATAGCCAGCCTCCCATCAGTATAAGCCAGCACCAGGAGCACCACCACGTACTCAGTCCTCCTGCCCCTCAGCCCTCCACGTATCTAACCTCCCCAAAAGCAAGGGGCTGGAGGAAGGAAGGGGACACCCCTTTGCCTCCTCCTTGCCGCCCCCCTGCCATGCCGCCTGCAAGCTCAGGGGGGGCCGGTAGTAGACCGAGGGACGCGCCAGCCAGACCCCAAAAACCAGCTCGCAGAGCAGAGACGGCGGGGCAATAGTACACATGTCATCATGGGCAACCTCACTCATAAATTGCTTTTCAGTATTGTCTTTTCCTGTTATTTCATATAATTGATATATAAATACGTAAAATTCGCTATAAGTATATCGCACCTCTGGCCGGTCAGGAACTTCCAGCAAGGAGCTGGCCAAGGGCAGTCACCGAGCCAGCAGGCTGGTCAACAGGGGGCCAGATCATCTGCAATTGATTTTGGCGCGAAATACACTTATGGATCGATCTCTCATCGAGTAAACTTGGAGCGAGAGCAGCTATGACCGACGAGGCCACCGCAGCATCTTCACCCTGGTAGGCCAATCGCCTGCTATGCCGCGCGCGGGAAGCTGCAGACGAAGCTGCGAGGGAGCGGGTCATCTAGCAACGAGAGAGGAGAGGCAAGGCTGGAAACCTCTCCTCTCCCAGACCCAGCAAGGGACGAGAGACCGATGCCTGAGAACTGAGTCCTGCAGCTCACTGCCCCAGGGGCGATTTGGTCCAACGCACGCCACTCATTGGGCAATAATGGCGAGATGCCGACTTTCTCCGGTCTCTCCATGCCCACCGTTCTCTCTCTCCTGGACAGACCCTTTCAAACATCTCAAGAGCTGCTCCAGTGGCTGGATGGATGGGCGAGAGAGCCAGTCTGATAGACTGACTGGTCATAAAGCTGACTTTCAGAGAATCAGGCTGCGATGACTGCAATCATCTGCTATATCACCTGATGATCGAGTGCCCGGTGCTGGAGAGTGAGCTGAGTGGCTCATCCCGGCGTTGCTCCTCGATGGGGCAGTGCCAGACTACTATCTCGAGATACCTGGTCCTCAATGGAGATCGACGCGCACAACTATGGCTGCTCCTGTATCGCCAGCAGCGCAGCCGCTGAAGAGGCCATAGCCGCCCCCGAGCAGGACCAGTTCCTCGATAAGCTCAATGATCTGGCGCAGCCCAGTCGGCCCCTGCGGATGGCCAAAGATCAGCGGGGAGCCGTAATGATTGAAGCTCTCCAGAGCAAGGTCCAGCTCACGCGCAAAGTAGATATCATTGACAGCAAAAGGATTATGGGTCTTGACAGCGCGCAGCTCTCGCAGGCTCACCTCCGCTGCCGCCAGCGCCTGCCGGGCGGCCAGAACGGTCGCCTGCGGCATAAAGCCCTTTCTTGCCCGGGCCTGGCCAAAGGCTAGCAATTGGATTTCGATGGCCTGATCGCGGCTCAGCTCCCTGGCCCGCTCTCGTGAGGTCAGCACCATGCCACAATTGCCATCAGCAGGATGGGTCTGGGTGCCGGGCGTAACTGTCCCCGGCTCCAGCACCGGATGCAATCTCGCCAAGCTCTCGGACGTCGTGGGATAGATGCCCTCATCGTCGACCACTGTGGCCACGATTTTGCGCCCTGTGGCGTCCCTGACCTCCAGTGGGGTCACCATGAAGCGCTGATGAAAAGCTGCACCGTCTTTGAGTGCCTCCTGATACTGCTGGTAGCGCAGCACAGTGAGGGTGTCCTGCTCCTCTCGACTGATATTTGCCTCTGCCGCGACATGCTCCGCCGTCTCAATCATGGCGTTGCCTGCGTAGGGATCGTAGTTGAAGTTATCCCAGACCCAATCTTCGCTCTCGCCCCTGCCGCCCGGGGCCGATGGATCGGGATAGTAGAGATGCGGGCCGTTGCTGGTGCGATCGCAGGCGATGGCCAGAATGCAGCGCTTGCTGGCAGTGTCGGCCTCAATCTCGCTGGCAGCGCTGGCCAGCAAGCGCGCCGAGGTGGCACAGGCCTGATTGATGGTCGGCCCACTCACCGCCGGCGCCCCAATCATGCCGGCCAACCAGGGCGCCCCGTAGAAGCTATGCCGGGCAATCACTGTCATCCCGAGAAACAACGAGTCCAGCTGTTCGACAGGAATAGCCCGCTCACGCAGCGCTCGCTGAGCGACCTCCGCTGCGAAACGGAGCGGGTGCAGGTGAGCAAACGCCCCTTGCCAGCGAACAAAGGGTGTCGACCAGTAGCCACCATAGGGAATATAGACAGTCTCGAAGCGCACCATGACGGCAATTGCTCCTCTCTAGCGCCCCTGCTCGTAGAGTTTACGAATCAACTGGGCTTTCATCTCAAAGCGAGGCAGCGTACCTGGTGGCACGAGTTCAACCTCTGCCGTGAAGATAAGCTTCTCCCGCAGGGTCTCCTCAATCTCTCGTTTCAATGCCGCTAGATCCTCTACATCCGAGCCGTACTCGACCCTCAGATGGAGCGGCGGATCAACGCGGGGTCCTGGCTGTTTGAGCAGAATCTGGACCTCACCGGTAGTACGCGGACGCATACCCATCAGGACGTCTTTGATCGCCGAGGGCCAGACGTTCACGCCGCGCAGGATAAGGAGATCGTCAGTGCGCCCAACGCAGCGTAGACGCGGGCCTGTGCGGCCACAAGGACAGGGATCCGTCCAGACAATGACGCGATCACGTGTCCGAAAGCGCACCAGTGGACAGCACTCGCGATCAATATGGGTGAAAACAAGCTCGCCCTCAACCTGTGACTGGTCCAGCGGCAGTGAGACCCCGCTCTCAGGATCGATGACTTCGAGAATGGCAAAATCGGGGGCCAGAAAATGCATACCGAGGCGCTCATCACAGTCAGCGGCGTAGACTGGCAGGACGTCAGCGTTCCCGATGCCTTCGGTGACGAAAGCTCCCCAGTCCTCTTCTATATGCTGGCGCACGGCAGGTACGCCTCCGCCTGGTTCAGCGCCGAGCTGAATACGCCGGATTCCAAGTGTGCGCGGCTCAACATGAAATTTGTTGCGCACGTATTCGGCCAGGTAGATGGCGTAGGAGGGCGTGCACGTTAACTGATTCGCTCCCAGATTCTGGATCGAAGTGATCAATCGATCAGAGGCGCCTGTACCAACAGGTACAAAGGTGGCGCCGATCTCTTCAATCGCATCCTTCAATGGCAAGCCACCAACGAAGAAGCTCATGCCGAAGCCCATCACCACCACCGAGTCGGGGCGTACTCCCTCAGACCAGTAAACGCGTGCCACCGTCTCCACCCAGGTATCACGATCGTGGTGCGTGATACCAACATAACTGGGCCGCCCCGTTGTGCCAGAAGAAGAGTGAATGCGTACCACCCGCGACATCGGTACAGCGGCGTGATGGCCCAGCGGCGGATGTTCCAGTTGGCTATCACGCAGTTCCTCTTTCGTCGTAAAAGGGAGCCTGGCAAGGTCCTCCAGTGTACGGATATCTTCGGGATGGGCGCCCACCTCCTTGAATTTCTGCCGATAAAAGGCCGAGTGTTGATAGTTATACGCAAGCTGCTTGCGCAGCTTGCGCAACTGCAGCTCCCTGAGCTGTTCCAGCGGCATCGTTTCGATATGGGCATTGTAGTAACGAGGATAAGTCATGCCTGTCCTCCGGTGGCGGGGTGAAGAACCAGACTTACGAAGCGAGCAGAGCACGCATACGGTTCACCTGCTGCTCCAGTCCCTGGATACCTGCTTCATAGGGCATTTCGCCATCAGTTGTCACAAGAACACAGCCGAGTGCCTGGCACCAGCGCGATGCTGCTGCAGGCATGGCGCCCGACGGCGGGAGCGCCAGAGCGAAGACGCTGGCAGGTGGCGGGGCTTGCTCGAGGAAGTCAGGCCGCAGGCTGAGCAATGGGGCCTCATCGGCCCGGCTTGTCAGCGGTAGCGGCTGGGGGACCGACAGCAGCGGCAGCGCTCCGTGAAAGCGTACCGTTTTCCATAGTGCCTCTAACGCGGCCTCCCATGCTCCTAGGAAGTTAGCCGGTACGGCCACTTCGTCGAAATAGAGCAGGTGTGCACCAGCCAGGCAGCAGGCGCGCGCGAGAGCCAGGGTGATGGCGACCAGTGCCTCAAAGCTCTCCAGCGCTTCATCTTCAGCTGCCGCCAGCGCAGCGATGATCTCTGGGCCAAAGATCTGCTGTGCACTACGGAGAGGAGCAGGCAGACCGATCAGCAGCACTGGTCCTGCCCCCACAGTGCCCTGGACACGGCGCACGACCTCCAGAGCAACAGGCACGCGTCCGCGCTGCGTAATCTCTTCGGGGGGCAAATGCAGCAGGGCATTCCCGACAGACCGCGTTGGTCGCTCATAGGTAGCCGTGTCAGCCTGCCATCGCAAGCGGCAGCCGAGTGCCTCCACTAGCAGTAGCGGGTCAAAGTAGCAGGTAATGCCATCCGTCTGGAGACGCCGATGGAGCGCGACCAGGCTATTGGCTATCTTGGTTGGATTGACTAGGAAGGTGGACAAGGGCAGCTGCTCCAGATAGGCGGCCAGTCGAAAGATGAGCGGTACAAACAGCCGCCGGGCTGGAGGCCTGCCCTGAATGAGAGCTTTGATAATCGATTGTGGTGCAGCACTTGCTTGCATGATTCTAACTACTCACCTGCACTGAGCAACATGGGTGGTTATATGGGCCATACCCGGCGTGCTCCACCGGCCGCAGCGTCCCGCCGTTATGCCAGCTTGTCCGCCTGCGCCGGGCACTGGCCATTCGGCGAGTGCCCGGACACAGATATAGCGAGCGGATAAGCCGCACATCCGCAACCGGCGCTCACGGGCGCAGGACGGGGGCCAGTGGTCGACCCTCTGGCCAGGAGCCGAACCAGGTAAGCGCCTCCTCGGGAGGTTTCTGCCGCGACCAGCTGGCGTGGAACTCGTCCCAGGGGCGGCCACGTGCCAGGCGGGCCTGACGCTCGGAGGCGCGCAACGCCTCGGTTTCGGCGAGATTGACGCGCATCGTCTCGGGGTCATAGGCGACCTTGTAGATGTTGCGAGCGCTCCACTCCGAGATGATCTCAGCCTCCACATCCTGAACAACCTGGTATGGATCGGCCTCTAGCGGATCTCCATAGCCCGCGCCACCAGTGGCGAAGCCGAAGGTAATGACGTCTCCCTCATTGTATGGACGTACCGAGCGGAGGAAGGGTTCGTTGCTCCATTCTCCGCCGATTGCCTGGCGATCGATCAGAGCCGAGAAGTTCAGCTTCAATGTGCGATCTCCATCGCGCATTCGCTGGAGAAGGTCAGCTCTCCGGATGCTGATGCCTGGCACTGTTGGTGGAGCATAGCCGCCAAAGAGTGGCTGTGATGTCTGGACCTTGCTGTTATCAGCAATGGTGGTGAAGAAAACCGTCGGCGCCTGATAGGCTACCCAGATCTGGACCGTGCCGCAGCCGCCGCGGTGGGCACCATGCCCGCAGGAGTCCTGCCAGTGCTGCGAGATAGGCACCAGCATCGGGAACTCGTTCTCCATCAATTCGACGTCGGGAGAACGCCCGAAGGGGCACCAGGCGAAATGCGACGCATCCATGCCAGGGGCGGTGGCGCGTCCGCCCTGGCCCTCAGTGTTGAGCGAGTAGGCCAGCATGTCGGCGAAAGGCAGCCCCCACTGACTGAGGCCCGCCAGCACCATTGCGTTGCCACCGTTTGCAGAGGAGGCCACCGCCTGGCGCCATTCCTGGGTGCCAAAGATCATCTTGGAGAATGCCACCGCGGCAGAGCTCATAATGCCTGTACAGATCATCACGGAGCAAGAGGTTGCCGCGCGGGGGTCCGGGTTCAGCACGCAGCCGGGTGGAAAGTAGAAATCGATGGGGGCGAAGGTAGCGCTGCTGATTGGCAGATCATGGAAAATGTAGGAATAAAGGAAATTCGCCAGATGCCCGACTGCCGCCTGGACATGTGCATTGTAGGATGAAGGATTCTCAGGGGAGGTACCACTGAAATCGAGCAACAGGTGATCGCCCTGTTTGTGAATCGTCAGCGAAGCGGAGCGTATCAGACCTGAACCCATGCCGCCGATAGTGTCAGCGAAGGCCACACAGCGGAACTTACCATCGGGCCAGGAGGCAATCCGCCGGCGTGCTCCCTCTTCGGCGACCATCAGCATCTTGCGTAATAACCCGATGACGAAAGCTGGACCTTCTTTCTCCGCCAGCTCCAAGACGCGCATGCGCGCGCGGTCCGCCGCGGTGCTGCGCGCCTTGAGGTCGGTTACCACCATCTGGGGGGCCCGGATTCCGTAGGCGTAGAACAGCTCCAGCAAGTCCTCACGCAATTGGCCGTGTTCACCTACCTTCATTGGGGGCAGATTCATGCCCTCTGAGAAGCGTGCCGGTGCAGTGATGGGCATACCACCCGGTTCAACGGCACCGGTCTCCGTCGTATGATTGGCAGCTCCGCACCAGGCGATGAGCTGTCCCTTGTAAAAGACAGGCACGAGGGCCACGTAATCGGGATTATGAATGCCCCCGTAGAGAGCATCATTGGCGATCCAGATATCGCCGTCATGGATTCCTGGATTCTGTCTATAGTAGGTGAGGATATACTTAATGATAATTGGCTGGATAATGGCGTGCAGGTAGGTGCCGGCAGCGCCATTCACCAGATCCCCCTGGGCCGTGAAGATCGCAACCATCACGTCGCCTGCGATACCCATCGAACTGCGACAGGAACGCTGGAAAACCTCAAGCGCCTCGTCGAGGATATCGTTGGTGCGCTGAAAGCCGATTTCATAGTCACCTGGCGAGAGCTGGGCCACTGCTTCCAGTTCCTCTGCTGTTGGAGGCGTAACCTTAATCCACCTCAGCTTCTCTTCTGATGTGGGAATCGGCATAGATTGCTTCTCCTTTCTTATGGCTCATGATGCCGAGTCCATAGGTATTGACCCGATAGACCATCTCTGGTGGAATAACGACGGTGGTGTACTCGGATTCAAGAATTGCCGGACCATGCACTTCGTTACCTGGCAGTAAGCGGCCCTGTTCGTAGACCGGTGTATCCACCCAGGCGCTGATCTGCGGCCAGTAAGCAGGGCGACTGCCCTTGCGCGCCTCTTCGGGACTGGGTCCGTGGAGCGCATGGGCGACCAGCTCGACTTTGTGGCTGGGTACGATGGCCTTGAGGATGAAAGTCTCAATGTAGACGCCGCCAGGGAGATTGACGATCAGAGGACTGAAAGCCTCGCTGAACTCCTGCTCGAAACGCCGATACAAGGCCCAGACGTCTTCTTCGCTGTTCAAAAAGAGGCCAGGCGTCGCAGTACGTTTGGGTTGGATCAGGCCTCCGTAGAGCATATCCAGCTCCAACGTGTAGAGAGCCTCCTCGGGGTTCAGCCCCTCGGCACGTAGCTCCTGCTCGGCCTGCTCTTTGAGCCTACGTACGACGTTGTTAAAAGCCTCACGGTCGATGACCGCCTTGCCGGTGAAAGGTTCGATCACCGTGAAACGGTGTGAGGCCTCATAGACGTGAATGATATCCATGATAGAGGAACCCAGCGCGCAGAAGACCGGCGAGTAGGGGAAAATGACGATTTGCGGAATATCGCCATGATAGCCAGCGGCATGCGTAGGACCGCCTCCTCCAAAGGCGAAGAGCACAAACTCCTCGGGCCGGTAGCCGCGTAGCACAACCTCTTTACGGATGGCGGAGGCCATGTTCTCGTCAACAATGCGGCGGATGAGAGCGGCAACTTCGGTCTCATCCATGTGCAGTGGCCTGGCCAGCTTGCGCAGGGCGCGCTCAGCCGCACTCTTGTTCAGTTTCATGCGTCCGCCAAAGTAATAGTCAGGATTGAGATAGCCCAACATCAGATCGGCATCGGTGACAGTCGGCTCACTACCACCCTGGTTGTAACAGGCTGGCCCTGGATAGGAACCGGCACTCTGTGGACCTACCTCAATGCGGTTGCCCAACTCACGGTTAATGCGGGCAATCGAGCCGCCTCCAGCGCCAATCGAGAGCGACTGGATCATCGTCAGGCCGACCATCCAGCGATCGATGACGGGATTGAACTCGTAATTACGCACGTCGGCGGAGACCACCAGGCCGATATCAAAGCTGGTTCCCCCCACATCGCTCGCCACCACATTGGTATAGCCGAGCTGCCTGGCAATATCGCGTGCCCCAATCAGACCAGCTACCGGTCCCCCGTTGTAGGTGCGGCTGGCCGAGGCCTTATAAATCTCGGTGACGCCTCCGGAGTTCTGGACCATCATAAATGAACCCCTATAGCCATGCTCACGCAGCCGATCCCACATCGCCGAGAGCTCGATCTGCAGGGAGCGGTGCAGATAGGCATCCAGCACGGCGGTCATGGTGCGCTGGTATTCGCCCAGCTTCCCCAGGACATCGCTGGAGAGTACCACAGGCAGGTAGCCGATGTGGTACTCCTTGTACTCCTCGCGAATGATCTCCTTGAGCCGTCGCTCGTGAACCGGGTTCAAGAAGGCCCACAGGAGTGAGATGACGAAGCCTCGCGCGCCTCGATCGATGAGGCGGTGGATCTTCTCGCGTGCGTCTTCCTCATCCAGTGGGCGGACGACCTGGCCGCGTCCATCGATACGCTCTTTGATACCAGCGATCATGCGGCGTGGGATGAGCGGCTGAGGCTTCTGTTGAGCAGCCAGATTGCGTCGCTCGTGCAAGCGCTTGCCATCGATCCATTGTGCGCCACGCCCGATCAGAATAGCATCTTCATGGCCCTCGGTAGTCAGCAGGGCTAGACGCGGCCCCTTACGCTCGATCAGGCGATTCATGGCGATGGTCGTTGAGTAACGTACCATGCCGACGCGGCTCAGTAACTCCTCCAGGCTCCATCCCAGTTCCTGGGCTCCGACCTCAATGACGTTCAGAAAACAGAGCGAGAGGTCGTAAGGAGTGGTTGGTACTTTGGCTTGAACGATGCGCCCATCAACATTCAGGACCATATCGGTGAAGGTACCGCCGACGTCGATATCGATAGAGTTCATGGCGCTGGCGCTCATGGTTTCTCCTCCTTCTTGCCGTGGACACCATCACTGGACCCGGTGTTGCCCGCCAGGACCAGGCGCGAGTCGACGATGGCGTATTCGCCACGGGCAAGCCGCTCTTTCAGGCTATCCAGGTCCAGCTCGATATCGTAGGTGATAGGATGGCCAGGCGGCAGGTATTCGGTTTCAATCTGGGTGCCGCAAGAGGGGCAGTAGAACTCAATAATACGAATCCAGGAGGGATCAGGAGAAAACGTATAGGTTCCCTCCAGCAGCGGACGATGGATCTCGCGCGGATCACGATCGTAGAGAAGACAGCCCTTTTTGTAGTTCTCGCGCGCCGAGATGAGTGCCCGTCCACAGCGATGACAATACCATTGCTCTTCCTCAAGATCGAGGTCAAGGTATTCAGTTATGCGAAGACGCTCCATCTTACCCTCCTTTTCTCTGGAGCTGACCATTACCGTACTCGTCCATGCGTAGTGACCAGCCTGGTAAGACCGGGTAGGTAGTCCAGGCGCTCTCCAGGATCGCTCCCCCAGCGATCTCTTCGCCTGGCTGCAGCGCCTCCCACGAGTAGACGGGAGTGATGGCGGAGACGCTGCCCCAGCTGACTGGACGCTGTCCCCGCAGAGCTCCCTCGCCGCTAGCAGCTTTGCCAGATCGACGTATAGCTTCATAATGGGGCATTGCCACTGTCGCCCGCAGACGCAAGAGCACAACCTTGCCCTGCCATGCCTGCAAGGCGGCCGGTTCCACACTGGTGGTGGGAGCAAGCTCTAGCACCGCCGTGGAGAGTTTCCCTTGAGGGTCGCTGATCTCAGCCTCTAGCTGCAGTCGTACGCGCTCTGGAGCAAACCCCTCACCTCTCATATCGTGCAGGGCCTCCCGACGCATCCGTTCAATCACCTCACAAACGAGATGCCGGTCCTCGTCAGCAGCCAGGGAGAGGTTGAGGCCATGTTCGTAGACGTGGACCACATCCGCTATGGCCGAGCCGAAGGCGCTGAAGACGGCGCTCAGATCGAAAACCAGTGCGCGCGCTATGCCGGCGCGCTCGGCCACGCTGCAGGCAAAGATCGGCCCATTGCCACCAAAGGCGAAGAGAGTAGAGTCCTCAGGCCACCAGCCCATGCGCGCCAGCACCTCACGAATAGTGGTGGCCACCAGCTGAAAAGCCCTATTGGCGATCTCGAGTGCAGCCTGCTCAATACTCTTGCCCAGTGGCTCGGCGATACGTGCGGTGATCGCCTCATGCGCGCGCTGAGGGTTTAGTTTCCGTTTTCCACCGAGGAAATAGTCAGCTGGCAGCCAGCCGAGTGTGAGTAGGGAGTCAGTCAGCGTTGCCTCAGTACCGCCCAGATCATAGCAGGCGGGTCCGGGATAAGCCCCCATGCTCTCGGGCCCCAGGCGTAGCTGACCGCTGGCGGCCTCAACGCTGGCAACGCTGCCGCCACCGAGAGCGATGGATTGCAGCAGCACCGTTGGTGCCTTCACTGGCACGCCAAACAGATCGGCTTCGCTTGTCATCACGAGGCGCCCTTCCTGGATAACTCCTACCTTCGCCGTCGTCCCGCCGACGTCCAGGGTGATCACATGCGCCAGGCCATAGGTACGCGCGAAGTGGGCTGCAGCGAAGAGCCCCATGGTCGGGCCGGCTTCCAGCGTGTCGATGGCTTTGGTCTTGGAGACTCGCGCTACACCGCCGTTGGCATGGCCGATCAGGAGTGGGCGCTCATAGCCAGCCTCGCGCAGATCGTCCTCCGCCTTATAGAGTGCGCTGGCGAGTGGCCCGTGCAGGTAAGCATTGAGCAAACTTTGAGTGGTGCGGGTCTCGGCATCGGGGTAGTGGCTGAGTTCACTCCCGAGGAGCACTGGAACAGTCCCAAGGAAATGATCGGGGTATTGGGCTTCGATAGCGCGCTTGGCGGCCAATTCATGCGAAGGATCAAGATAGGCCCCTTCCAGGCTAATGCAAATGCGACGCACCCCGTTGGTCAACAGGGTTTTGACTGCGAGCAGAACCTCCTGAGGGTCAATGGGACATGTCAGACCGATGACGTTCTCAGGAGCAACCAAGCTGCCCAGCGCGGGGTTGCTGCCCTGAGGTGCGTAAAGGTCGCGTTCATGGCCCTGGCTGACCAGTAAACCCAATCTAGGACCGCTGCGCTGTGCCAGCACGTTGGAGGTGATCGTGGTGGACCAGCGGATCAGGTGCACCTGCTGCAGAAATTCTCTGAGATCGCTAAAGCCAAGTTCGTGAGCACCGGCTGTCAGACAGTCCTGGAAACAGACGGTCAGATCGTGCGGCGTGGTATCCACCTTGACAGGAATGGCTTTGCGTCCGTCGCTGAAGAGGCCATCAGTCAGGGTTCCGCCAACATCGATGTCAACGGTATACATCTAGGTCTGCCCTCCTGGCCATCGGCCATCCTGAAGAAGCAAATAGCAGTTGTAACGGACACTAACTACAAGAACAGTGGGCAGAAGCACAGTCTGCTAGCGGGGTAGCCAGAACAGGGGCCCCGACCAGCAGACGCGGCAGGCGCTAGGAGAGACTAAGGGCGCTTCTGCAGGGCGATTCTGCTGGCGTGAAGCCAGCCAGGAAAGGATTCAGGGCTCGCTTGCCGGCAGCACGACCAGAACGGATGATAAGGCAACCGTATGTCCTAACAGCCAGGTCGACTCGGAAGAGCAAACCGCTTCTTTTAGCTTGATGACCAGCGTGGAGGGGCAATCTGCATTTCATCGGACTTACTCCTTCTACATAGCCGGGACAACGGCATAAGGAGATCTTGGGGCCAATGCTTCCCTCGTGCTCCTCTGCTCTTCAGTCAGTACAGAGGATCTGGTTATCCGTTGCCAGCGTCAGTGCGCCATGCACAGAGACCTGTTGAGCTTTCATCAGAGGTTAGAGGGTAAAAGGAAATCTCTATATTAAAGAATCTAGCCTCTGTGTGCAGTCCCACCTCCTCTTGTTGTACAATAAGGTGTAGAGGGTAATGTCCTATCGTCAGACAATAGAAAGTATAGGGAGAAAGTATCGCCTTGTCAAGGGCCTAGGAAGGAACATATGGCTACCACAGAAGAGAAGGAACCGCTTTTTGAGCCAATCGCAGTGCCAAAGCGCAACTTTGAGATTGTAGAGGCCAGCATTCGAAAGGCCATTTATAACGGGACGTTAGCCCCGGGTCAGAAGCTGCCCAACGAGTTTGAACTGGCCCAGCAATTCAACGTTGGTCGCTCAGCGGTGCGCGAGGCCCTGAAAGTCCTGGAGCTGGCAGGGCTGCTGGTCGTACGACGTGGCTACAACGGTGGCACCTTTGTTGCTCCCCCCAGCTTTGAGGAGGCCAACGAGGCCACCACCTTGAGTTTCCAGCCGGGTAATATGCAACCCCAGCAGCTGCTTGATGCCTGCCTGACCATCGAGCCACGTGCTGCTGAACTAGCTGCTGTACACGCCAGTGAGCTGGAGTTGAGCGACCTCTCAGAGCTGCTCCAGCAGTTGGAGCAGGGGGCATATCTGCCGGCTCGCTATCTGACTGCTGTAGCCGATGTGCATCTGTCTATTGCTGAGATGGCACATAACGCGGTCTTCAAGCTCGCCGTCCAGGCCATGCGTACTCCGCTTATCCAGGAACTGAATCGCTTCATCGGCGACCAGAGTCTGCGCCAAACCGTGAATCGCGATTTGAAGATGATCGGACAGGCCATTCTCAATCGGGAGGAGCATCAAGCAGGTGAGTTGATGAGACACCATCTGCAGCATCTGGCCGACTGGCTCCTTGTAGAGAGCTAGTCTGTCAAGCGTCGATCAGTAGAATAGTGCAGGCAGGACCGGGCCGTGTCCCCCGCGTGGCTGGCTCGGTCAATCACCTTGCCGATGCGGATGTGCCTCCCCACACAGGTCTCGAGGGAACTCTGCTCGCTGCACCCTCGCGAGCGGAGATACAACCAGGACCCCCAGAGAAACCGAGCGCCGCCAGGCTCCTCGCGTTATCCCTGACCACCAGTGGCCCGAGATCACCGCCATCGCTCTATCCTTCGGTCCGGAACATCGCAGGCCACTGAAAGGCTCCTGAAGTCGCGGAAGAGCACTGATGGGAAGCGCTTTCCCACGAAGCGCTTTCCCACCTGGAGGGCGTGAGGCTGCTCGATCAGAACACCTTGGAAAGAGCCTTCTTGGCCTCCAGTTGAGCCAGTGGTGCTCTCAGGCAGGATTAGGGATCATATCCCGAAAGCCACATGGTGATTGTCGGCATTGCTCAGAACGGAATAGAGCGATCGTGATCAGTGAACCAGGTGGAATCCTGGTTCGCTGCCTTCAGCACCCTCAGTATCTCCTGCTCCGGCACTGTGGTTGCGGAGGTGCCAGTCCGCGTGAGGATCTTGTTAAGTAAGAGAGGGCATTTCCTAACTCAGAAAAAGCCGTGTGGAGAAGAGTTTCTAAGTGAGGGAATGTCCTCTCCTTTTTGATAAACCACGATCTGTGCACGAAAGAAAGTCCTCCGCACCCTCAACACCTATTCTCCCAAATCCCTACAACACTGCAAGAAGGCAACAATAAGCAGGCGATAACGCTGTACTCTACGCTCACTATTACCAGCTTTGTAGACAAACGCGAGAATAGGAATAAAGAACATTGTCTTATTTGGGAGGGATCGCATGTATCCAATTCGACCGACTATTCTGCCGCCTCCAGAGGCGCTTAAAAACGATGTGGAGTGTGTGAGGGTTGCTCTATATGGTGGCGGGGAAGAAGTGAAGCTTCAGGTTTCGCCCAATGGTGTGCCAGGTCTTGTCTTTCACCAGAGTCACGGACGGTCTGCCCTTGAACAGATTGTGACCCGTTCAGGACGAAGCTTCAGCCCTCCACCCTTGTTCCTCTACGGGCCGATCGTCGAATCCAGCGTCATGACCTATAAAAAGCAGCGTTTACGACGATCCAGGTTATTTTCAAGCCCTACGCGTTGAAAACGCTCTTTGGAATCAATGCCTCCACCCTGGCTCCTGGATGGACAGGTCTTGACGAGTTCTGGAAGGCCTCATCCGTTGCCAGACAAGCTGGTGCCTGGCTGCTGCTCGTCAAGAGCAACTCATGTTACAGTATACTGATCTCACTCGCTGGGTCAAGCGGCAATGCTGAGGTGCTCAGACTCCTCTCCCGGAGACCCTGCAGCCAGGATCTGACCCTGCTGTTCCTCTGGGAAAAGGGCACTCGGCGAAAACAGCTCTTCTCGGCGGCAGCCCCTCTCTTTCGGCGTAATCTTTCCAGCCGCTCCCAGTCAGGCCTGATGACAGGCGGTGATGCGACACACCGTCGTGAGTGTGCCTGCTTTCGCTGAGCCGGACAGCGAGCCGACTCCCTTCCCTGGCGCTCATCTGACAGGTACCATCACCACCCCTGGGAGGACCTCTCGTATTGCTAACCATCTTCCCTTCTCCTGCAGCCAGGGGCTGAGCAGCCATCTTCTAGCAACGAGTTCGTGGCGTCCCTGCTCATCTTCCTCCTTCCCGTCCTCTGCTCAGCTCCTGGCCTGACCCCTGCCTCAGGCTGGCCCGTCGGCAACCCCCCCGCTCTCGCTGACGCACTAGCTCCTTGGGGTCCTTCAGGCTGGCAGCTTTCCAGAGCCATGCTCCTGCCTGCTCGCCGCACTGGTCTGTTCGCTCAACCCTGCGCAGGCGGCACGCGGACCGTCAGCAGAGGACCTTCGACCACTGCGGCAGGGAGTTGGATGCCGAGCGCCCGAGTCAGCAACTCGAGCGCCGCCAGCTCGGGAGTGGGCGCGTCCTGGTCCCGCTCTGCCTCAGCCTCCTCCTCTGACGGGACCGTTACCCGCAGGCCAACCTGCCGCATCGCCTCCACCAGACGGTCTGGGTCCTGGCCATGACGAGACGCTGGATGCACTGGGTCAAAGGCCGTCACCAGCTCACCGTTGACAGCGTAAGCCAGCTGATCGAAGCAGAGACCGCGTGTAAAGGCCTGCTCAGCTCGATCAGCTCAGCCTCCGCTGCCAGCTCCTGTAGCCATTGCTGCTGCTGCTGCCAGTCAGCTGGCGGGTGCTGGCTGACCAGGAGCACGGCCCACTCTCCCGCACGTCCGGCCCGCAGCCAGGCCGCCGACGGGGCCGGCAGCTGCGCCCACGCCTCGTCTCTCGTCAGGACCTGGGCGCTGGCGGGATCAGCACCGGACCAGGTCACCCAGTGGCGCAGCAGGTGCTCGGGATCAGCCCTGCGGACCAGGAGCAGCACCAGCAGCGCTTCCTCCTCCTCGGGCCACTGCCAGGCCGACGGGGGGGCCGTCAGCAGGGGGCTTTCCAGCAACGGCTGCGGCAGTGGGATGCCCAGCCCCTGCCGCAGCAGCGCCAGCGTTGCCGCCAGGGCAGCGCTCTCGTCCGGCTGGGGGGGAGGATCGACCGCCAGGCCGACCTGTCGCATCTGCTCCACCAAGCGGTCTGGCTCGCTGCCGGAGCGCCAGCAGGAGGAGAGCGGCTCGAATTCACACACTTTTTCCCCATCTGCAAAGTAGGCCAGGCTGGTGACCTTGGGATTGGTCTGGAACAGAGCCACCTCCGTTCCCATCGAGAGCGCCTGGGCCGTCTGATCCCAGCCCCACAACGGGTCCCAGCCGACCATCAGGCTGAAGTCGAGGGCAAAGGCCCAGGCCCCGACGCGTCCGGCGCGGACGGTTTCCCCATCGATCATGGTGAGCGGCGCCAGCCGCGCCGTCGCTGGATCAAGACCCAACGCGCTCAGCAGCTGCTCGGGCGTTTGCTCCCGCACACACCATAGCGCGAGATTGATCTCGCCAAGAAAAGCGCTGACCCAGTGCCACGTCGAGAGCGGGATGGTCAGGAGGGGCCCAGCCATCACCGCGCGCGGCAGCCGCAGGCCCAGTGCCTGATCCAGCAGCGCCAGCGCCGCCCGGCGCAGCCGACTGGCAGCCGCGTTGCTGCCCTCACTGGTCGGGCGCTCTCCCGGCTCCTGTGGCGGGAAGGAGCTGTCCACCAGCAGTCCCACCTGCTGCATCGCCATCAGGAAGCGATCGGGCTCACGCCCCCAGCGCTCCTGCGCCCGCTGCAGCCCAAATGCGGTCACCAGCTCGCCATCCACGTAGTAGAGCCAGTCATCTTCTGGCAGCCGTTGAGCAGCTTGCC
>NZ_MCIF01000002.1:183481-223298 GCF_003268475.1 Thermogemmatispora tikiterensis
CGGTACCCCCTCTAGAGGAGCATCTGGAGCGGCTTCCGTCAAGCAGATTCGATGATCCCAAAAAAGCGGTCACTGCTGACCGCTTAAGAGCGGTCATCATGCCAGCCACTGTGGCCATCCGACGGCCTGAGAAGCCGTTCGAGGATCGCTGCGTGGGACGCCGGGTGCCGCGATCCTCGAAGTGACCTGCACAACAGAGATCAAAGAGCATGAAGAGGATATCGTCTTTATCGGTTGCATACAGCAAACCGTGAAGCGAACCTGTCGGAAGGCTCCTGCTCGCTCGTGATCCCGGCGCCCCTCGCCGCCACAGGAGCAGTCAGCGCTGCCCTGCCGCATGGCTCAGGGCGCTTGCCCGCTCTCCTGCCTGATGCGCCCACGCAGCCATGCTGCTCGCTCCAGGGGGCTGCGCCAGAACGACCGGCTTGTTCCAGCTTGTTTCCTCTTCCGTTCCTGTCCGGTTCCCCTGGTGTTCCTCCCACGACCCGGGGGAGACCGCTGGCATCACCGATCCATTCCCCCGGGGTCCAGTCGCCAGGACGCTGCTCACCGAAGTCCGCCCATCAGGGGGCGCCATCCGCCTTCGGCCCTCCCCGCCTTGGAGCGTACCTGGACCGGTGCGTGCGCGGGGCGAAGGGAGGTGGCAGGACACCTGGGAGCGCCTGGGAGGCCGTTGCTCGGCGATGACCGATCCCAGATGAGCTGCACGGAGCGGATGGGTGCGGTCTGACTCTGAACCTCGGCAGCCCCGCCGCTCAGGGCGAGTCCTGCCTGGCTGATCCCGCTGCTGGGACCAGTGCAAGCGCTGCTCCTTGAGCAGATCGAGCCAGGGCAGCGAGTCCTCCGCCAGGGCGGCCCTGCCTCCAGAGCAAGCGCGCTCAGCGTCCCACCTGGTGTGGTGGCCGTCTCGTTCCCCGATGCGTCTGTCCGGCTTCGGCTGCTGGTCCCGTGCTGAGGGCTGTCCCTCGTGCGCTGCTCCTGCGGTCTCGCCTGTGCGACCCCGCCTCTCGAAGGAAGCTCCTGTGGTGAAGAGCTGCAGGGTGGCTGCGAGCGCAGCGACCACCGCCTCCAGTGTCGGTGAGGCACCGGTCGTGTTGCCATCGCTGCCGGGCCGCTGCACTGATTTCGAAGGACTCCCTCTAGGGAAGCATCTGGAGCCGCCTTCGTCCAGCTGGCTCGATGATCCCCCAAAGCGGTCAGCATGCCCGCCATGTTGGCCCCCCAACGGCCTGGGAAGCCTGTCGAGGATCGCTGCGTGAGATCCCGAGGGCCGAGCAAGATCCTCGGCGTGACGGGGAGGGGAGATCCTGCACGAGCGCCTCGGGAGAGGAAAGCGCCCTCGCGCGCGATCTCGAGCCACGAGCTTGCCTCTTGTGCAGTGGGAGCCGGGCCAGCCCAGCGGCCCGACACTGTCCCTGCACGAGGGACCCCGCGCCATCGCGGCGCAGGAGGCCCACCGGGGAGCAGGCTGGTGCGTCTCACTCCTCTGGGGTCCCGGGCACAGGAGCGCGTCCCCAGACGGTGAGCAGGGGCCAGAGGGCGCAGCAGTCCTCCTGTTGCAGCTCGGCCACGGCCTGCTGATACAGGGTCGTCAGCGCTGCCTGCGTGGCCAGCCCCAGGCGTTCCAGGAAGGGCAGGACCAGCTCCAGCCCGATGAGAAAATCCTTCAAGACCGGATAGTGCTGCTCGGTACCCATCGACCACTCGATGACGCTGGAACGCAGCTGCACATCGACCAAGCCGGCCTGTCGCAGCAGCCGCGGCAGCACCGGGGTGATGCCAATGTGGCGGCCATCGGGCGAGAAGCTCTGGCCCGCCCGCCAGAGGGTCTGGCAGCCCAGGGCCATGAGCCGCTCGAAGGCGGGACTGGTGGTCAGCGGCTCCTCCATCTCGGTCAGGCGCAGGAAGCCACCGGGTGTGAGCAGGCGGCGGCACTCGGCGAGCAGCCGCGGCTAGGCCGCTGGGAGCCTGAAGCCCCACAGGAGCCGGCCATTGATCAGCGCGAAGGAGGCTTCGGGAAAAGCGAGTGGCTCCATGACGTCCATGACCTGGAAGGAGACATTGGAGAGGCCACGGGAGCGGGCCTGGGCGATGGCATACGCGACGAGCGCTGGGCTGAGGTCGGCGCCGATCAGGGTGGCCCGTGGGAAGCAGAAGGCAGCTCCAAGAGCCAGCCGCCTGGGCCACAGGGCCTGGGCCACAGGCCAGGTCAAGCACGCGGCACGTCTCGAACAGGGCGATCCCTTCCTCGGGCAAGAGGCCGCCCAGGGCCTCGGTGAGCAGGCGATCCTGCTGCATGAGGCGGGCCAGTTCGCCCACATGCTCAGGGTCAATCATGTAGGTGTGGTGAGATTCAGCCATCTCCTCGCCTCCTTTCTGAATGCAGGCCAGGGACACCTCGCTCTGGAGCATCTCCAGGACGACATCGTCGCTGCTGTACACTGTTTCTTCCTGTGTAACAGTAGTGTACCAGAAACTGGCCTGGCAGGGAAAGAGTCTTTCGCCAGAACTGCTTACGGAAGGCGAACCTGCTGCACTTTCGCGCAGGCCTGGAGGGCGTCTGCATAAGGCCACTTTCGACCTTTGGCCTCGGCAGCAGGGCCTCACAGGCCTGCGCCAGCGCCTCACAGGCCCCTATCACCACCGCATGAGGGGCTGACGCGACCTCAGCAGCAGTCGAGGGAGCGCCTGACAGAGGGCTGAGCACGTGCCAGATCATGAGCAAACCTCCCCTTGAAATACCATAGCCATCACGCTCATACCTCCTTTCAACCTGAACAAGCTAGCTTTGTTACTCCTGTTCTCAGATCTTTGCATCTGCGTGACCAGCTGTATTCCTCTCATCACTGTTACTCTGCTTGCACTCATCCTGACCAACGCTCTCTGCTCTTCTCCCTCAAAGGTATCTCCTCTCCCAGCCTCTTGCACTTTTTTCCCGCTCCCTCATACACTGGCTCTGACGCTCACCCAGGTTGATCATGCGGCGACCCTGTTGGCGCTCAACTGGCCACGGGAGGCGCTGGACGACCTGCCGACTCGTCAGCTGAGCGGCATGGCCCGCGCCAATGCGTATGCGGAGCTGCTGGCGGTTGAGGCATACGCTCACCTGGGTAGGTACGAGCAAGCGGCAGCGCTGGGATTGGAGGCGATTCCGGTGGCGCACGCGATCCAGAGTCAGGTGAATCTGGAGCGAGCGCGCCAGCTCATGGAACGGCTGGCTGCCTCCCTCTTTGGCGGTGCGCCGGAGGTGGCGCGTCTGCGGCTGCGGTTGAACCGCCTGCACCTGTTCTGGGATCGTCGCTGCTCTGAGGCTGGCTGGGATTGAGAGGCCAGTCTTTCCTGCCAGAGGCTCGACTGGTGGCAGAATCTGCCTCACTAAAGGCTTTGCAGGCAGGAAAACGGGGCGGGGGCAGGAGGAAGGCGCTTTTGCTCTGGCGGTTCGCTCATCGCAGGCCGCTTCAATGCAGGGCCGTAGATCAGCGATCCGGCCTTATCGGATAACATTGCATATACTTATCTCCAGGCAAACGAGCGGCGCTCTGACCGGAACATGGATGATAACGGTTCTATCTCACCGCACAATGCTCAACCGCTATCAGATGGCGCGGGTTGTCGGCGCCGCCGACGTGCCTGAACGGTAACCAGGAGCACCAGAGGAGGAAGAGCAGGCAAGTCGGCCGGCGCGCTCCACCGGCGGGCGCTGAGGGAGTCCGAGAGGCGCGGTGGCTCTCTCCGGGGCACCTCAGGGTCCAGCCGTTGCCACACCTCTGCTAACCAGATGCCAGCAGGCCTTCCTGCTCGACATCAACCGTCTTGCGACTGCGACGAAGCGCTAGGAGGATGATCGCGAGCAGGCCCACTGCCACCACCACAATAACCGGAATCCCCGCTTCCGGCCCGATGATCCCGCCCGTCATCCAGACCGGGCCAACGGACACTAACTTGAACAGCGTGCCACCAGCAATACTATGCCCGCTCACGAACGAGGCAAGGACATGCCCCTCCGTCCAGTTCCAGGCAGCGTGCCAGCCCAGCACACCCCACAGACTCTTTTCGTAGAGGACATAGGCGGCCAGGAACAGGCAGACGGCAACGAGACTAATGAGCGGAAGGACGTTCAACCCGCCAGCCAGGAGCACAGGCGCATGAAAAAAGGCAAACATCAGCGTGGCGATCAGCACGCCGATCCAGGGCCGATAGCGGGCCCCCATCGCTGGCAAAAGCCAGCCACGTGTAACGAGTTCTTCGCTGGCCCCCTGTACCAGCCAGCCAGGAAGGACAATGACAATGCCGAGGAGCGCTCCTACCCCTGCCTGCTGCGGCAGGCCAGGCGTGATGGAAACAGACCCTGTCAGGGCAAGGATGCCAGCAGCCAGCTCATACATGGCCATGCCCAGCACGAAGCCACGCAGATACTTGATGAGCGCCCCTTTGCGCTCCAGGCCGACCGTCCAGAAGGGGCGTTTCTCCAGCAACTTAATCCAGGCAAACAGCAGCAGGATTCTGGTGGCATAGGTGATCACCAGGGCCAGCAGCTGGCCCTGGGCCGATAGCCGTGGATCCGCACTTTTGGTGAGGGCGGAGATCGGGACCCAGTTCACCAGAGGCGGCATGGCAAAGAGAAACTGTAGAGTAAAGCCGGAGCCAAGCGTAATGATCGTGGCCACCACGATGGCGAGATACCACGGTGGAAGCCACCTGGCCCGGCGCGCCAGCGCGAAGATGCGATTGTCCGGATTCAGAAGGATACCCTGCAGTGAACTCTTGTTGATGAAAGACATGCATCGCTCCTCATAGAGTACAGATACATCCGAAGGCATGCGGCAGAATCCCGCAGCCTCAGGGGCTCCTGGCGAGGACCGGGTAGGCCAGCAAGCCAGGTCAACTCTCGTCACAGTGACCCGACCGCTCTGCGCCCTCTTTGCGAGATGCAACGGGAGAAAAAGCCTGGAATTGGCAGCGTGAAGATGGATTGATCAAGGATGAGGGAGAACCAGACACCAGCAGTGTCCACGTGCAACTATGCGGTCGATTCATGGCTTGATGAAGCGGGCAACCTTCTGCCAGAGGGGATGATCGCGTGCACGTAACGGAAGCCATTGTTGCCAGCTATCATGCGTTGCCCGGTAAAGCAAAGAGCGCTCAACTTGCATGTGGCAGCGGATGGCAGTACAAGGGTCTGGTTTTCATCTGCCAGAGCCAGCATCTATGCCTCTCTGGTCATATTGAAATAATCACGCCTCCATAGAAACGTGAAATCATCAACGGCGAACTATCGCTACTACCCGGATCTGATCATATCATGATCTAAAGCACGCCCTGTTGTCAAGGCCATCACGAGCGTGCACACTGCTGCTGAGCATCTTCTTCGCCAGACGTCGCCGGCGCGTCTCGCCGGCGGACGCTGAGGGACTCACAGAGACGCGATGGCTGCTCCTCGCCAGCTGGTGGGCACGGCTCGGCCCGGGCACCTGTTGGAGAGCTCGCGTGGCATAGGCTGCTCACCACCGGCTGCTCCGATAGGGGACAGAGGACATAACGGAGAAGGCTTCACGCTCAGCCGCTCTTTATAGCGACCCTCGAAGACGCCAGGCTCTACCTGCTTCCGTTGCTCATCGAGCGCGATACGCGCAACCAGCTGATCAGGATCGGGAACACGCTTCCCTTGTGCCGTGCTCCTCGTGCCCATAATGTAGACTATGAGCCTCTTGAGCACCAACTCCTTTCTCCACCGCTGGCCAGCAGGCTCAACGCGACTGGAGCGGGATCAGGCTTCTGCGTCTGGATCCTCTAAGGTAAGCGATCAGGATAAAATCAAGGAACCTCTGTTCATTGCGTGATATAATCATCTTGCCCAACGTTGCTTGAGGGCAGAAACGCGGCTGGAGCGCAAGCAGGGGGGCCGACCGGCCAGCGTGAGTTATGAAGGAGGAGAGGTCCGCTTTGATGAAACATAATGCTGAACGTGGCATCGAGGCTGACGCACTTGCCGGAGAGGACGCCGCCAGCAACCAGGGCCAATCGCCGGCGGAAGGCGCGCCCGTGCAGGATCCATCAGCCCAGGCAGAGTTTCAGCTGCTGCCGCATGAGGCCTGGTGCCGTCTCTGCAGCTCTCTGACGGCGCTCGCCCTGTGTGTTGCTGGCCTGGGTCATGTGCTCTGGGGAGTGCTGCTCGCCTTGCTGGTGCAGCTGCTCTTGCTACAGCATTTCTACCAGCTGGGCAGCGGCTTTCAGCAGCGCGGATCGGCAGCGCAAAAATACTGGCGGGAGCAGCTCAATATTATGATCATCGGCGAACTGGTGTTAGGGAGCAGCATAGCAATACCTGCGCTGCTCAGGTCCTAGATCATCGTGACCTTATTCCTGAGTGACAGGTCTTTCCCGGGGGAAGAGCTGGCGATGCGCGTCATGTCAGTACGTTCCGCTCTGCTCTTGTCGATCAGCATAGCGCTAATCGGCGGAGTCTTTTTCTTGCATGGATTGCAGGCGCTCTTTCTCATCGGGGGCATCTCTGCCTTCGCCCTGTGGACGCTGGAGGGCCTGCTCTGCAGCCGACTGCTTCAGGCAGCGGTAGAGGAAAGGCAGCTGGAGAACTGGCCCTACTTGCTGGCCTGGGTTCCCTGCGTCATCTGGCTGATTGGGCAAGGAGTCAGCTTCGGCTGGACAAAGGCCGTGATGCAGCTGGTGGCCGATAACCCGAGGGGGCTCTGGTGGTTGCTGGCAGGAGTCCAGGTGCTGGCACTGCCCTTTCTGGCGGGGTTACTTTTTCTGGAACTGCGCATAATCTGGTTGCTGGGACGCTGGTTATTGAAGCCAGAAGTGGGCAGTCTGCTGAAGGAGGTACTGCTGCAGAGGTGGCGCCAGTGGCGAGCAGCCAGCGACCTGCGCTCATTGGGGCTTTGGCTGCTCTCAGCCGCGCTGGCGGTCGGCGCTTTCCTGTGGCAGCGGCAGGAGCTGTTCTGGCGCCTGAGTCAGAGCGCGCTGCTGCTGGGACTGTTCGCGGTCGGCCTGCGCTTGCTGATCTGGCTTGTCCGTCACGCGCTGCAGCCGCTGGGTCGCTTCCGGCTATCGCTGCTGCTGATAGGGGGCTCTCTCGCGGTGGTCGTGGCGCTGCTGCTGGTGCAGGTCTGGTCGAGCCAGTTCCATCCGGTCATGCAGCTGCCCGTCTGGGCGAGCGCCTGGCGTCTGGCCGCGACGCTGCTCCTCCTGCGCGCGGCTTTCTGGCTGGCTGGCTGCTGAGCGACCGCTGGACCTGGCCATCGCGCTCATTACAGGATGAAGAGAACAATAGCACAATATAAGAAAAAATGAAGCAGCAGTACGAACGCGATGATCAGGCAGGCCAGCGTGTCAGGGAGCGCAACTGGCTCAGAGTGGTGACTATCACTACGACGCTCTGTACCGACAGCCTCTTGCTGCTGCTGGCCTGGCTATGTCCCTCGTTGCTCTGGTATGAGCTGGTGAGCGTGCTCTGTCTGGTGGGAATCGGGACCATCTTCATGGGGGGGAGCGCTCTGGGTGAGATACCGTCATACGAGGTGGCGAGAGCGCTTACTGCGCTCCGTTCAACAGAGCCAAACGCTATGGCCCGCAGATTCTCTGCAATTGGAGCCAGTTGAGCCTTACAAGCATGAACGGCATGATGAAAGGCGAGACTGGCTGTGCCGACTGGCATGGTTGGAGCCTGATGTCCTGGGGAGCGCGGTAGCTGGCTGGACGGCGTTGACTCATTTCCTGTTCGTGCTGGTGGCGATGCCCGTGCTCATCGCTGGAGCGCTGGCCAGAGTGATTCCCTTTCCCGATTACTGGCTGGATGCCGTGCCGGGGATGCTCTGGGCAGCAGAAGGGCTGGGGATGTTTCATCCTCTGGCGTTATATGGGCTGAATGCGGAGTCGAAGCAGGCCCTACCGGCGGCATGGTGGGGCATGACCTGGGGGATGCTTCTGGGTAGCTGGATATTAGGGATAGCGCTGGACTGGTCGGTCGGGAGTGCCATGAAGATGCTGGCACGGGCGGTCTTCCTCTCGCTGCTGCTCTTCTACATCGGCTATCTGCTCTCCACGGCGCTGCGCCGCAGAAGCCAGGCCAGCAAGGCGATGGAGCTGTACCGCTGATGCGGCTCCCTGCTGCCGGTCATACTTTTTGTGCCCTCGACGATTTTGCTCGTCGGGGATATCATGGAGACCATCATCATGCTGGCCCTGGGGCTGGCTCTGGCGGTGATCTCCTGTAGATTGAAGCGACACCGCCCATGAATATATCATTGCTTGCGTTTATCGGCGTTGCTACCCTCATCACGATTACGCCAGGCGCGGATACTATGCTGGTGATTCGCAACGTTCTGGCGCGGGGGCAGCGGTCGGGCATCTTCACCGCTGTGGGCATCTGTTCGGGGCTGTTCTGTCACGCGACGCTCTCGGCTCTGGGCCTCTCGCTCATCCTGCTGCGCTCGGCTCTCCTCTACGAGCTGGTCAAGCTGCTGGGGGCCGGCTATCTCTGTTTTCTGGGCGTCCGTTCCCTCTGGCAGCTGTGGCTGACACGCACACAGGCCACTGAGGCGAGCAAGTCCGGGCAGTCTGACGCGGCAGCGGCCTTGCCCCTCACGCGGCAGCAGGTTCCCTGGTGGCGCTCCCTCGGTGAGGGTTTCCTCTCCAACGTGCTTAATCCCAAGGTCGCCGTCTTCTACATGGCCTTGCTGCCACAGTTTCTCGGCCCTGGCGATCCTGTGCTGGCCGGTTCCCTGTTTCTGGCGGCCATTCATTTTACGCTGGGCATCGTCTGGTTATCGCTGGTCGCGACGTTTGTGGGGAGGTTCCGCGCCGTCCTGGCAAGACCAGCCGTCCGGCGTTGGCTTGAAACGGTGGCCAGCTTCGTTTTGGTTGCTTTTGGTCTGCGGCTGGCGCTGGAGCGGCGTTGAGCGAGGCAAGCCCTGCCGCTGACGGACTGCTGACAGGCTGCTGATGGGCCGCAGAGAAGATCACACAGGCTGTGCCAGCCACGAGGAGAAGCAGATGCAGATCTTACATGGCTGGACAGCGACTGTCGGCTTTCGGTGCGGCGCCTGCTCTTCGCCGATGGCCGGTGCTCCTCCTGGCGCTGGCAACGGAACGCCTCGCACCCCAGCTGCACCTTGCTCCTCTTTCCTGAGGCCAGGGATCTTCCCGCGCTGCCGCTCCTGGTCGTCCTCAGTCCCTACCTGCTCGTCCTGGGGCAGGAGCAGCACGGCCCTCTTCCACGGCGGCGCAGCCTGCCTGGCGGGGAGGTGGTCGCGGGGCTGCTCGCGGGCATTTTGACCGTCCCCGGCGAACTGCTCGGCCACCTGCATATCTCTTCTGTCGCCGGTTAAAGAGGCAGTGCTCTTCCCCTCACGCACGGTGTGCGTGATTGCAGGGAACGACCGGGAACACAGGATATGCAATTGAGCATGCTTTCACAGCGTGATATACTTTCTCAGATAGAGTTCATCGTTTTGGTGTGCAGATATGCAGTTAATGAGATTGCTATGTGCCTGATCAGGGAGGCAATCCTATGGAAGGAACGGCACGAGAAACTGCACCAGCTCCCACCAGGAGGTTCATGAAGCGCCTGCTAATCTGGCTGGCGATACCACCCCTTCTCGCCTGCGTAGCTTGCTCTACCAATTACTTCCTCGGCCTATCGGGTTTCTGGCTCAACTATGCCACTCCCCACTGGCGTCACCATCTGCTGGTCGTGCACATGGAAGACACGACCCTCGACGCTACCCCTGATGAATCGATGCAGGTCTCCGTAGTCTATCTCGAATTTAGCGATGGCACTGCCATCTATGTCTCCCCGTTGCGTGTCGACGAGCAGGATATCATCCCCGGGAAGACGCGCGTCTCCTACGCGCAGCTGCAGATCGACAATCCGGTCCTGGATTACCTCTTCGCATGGAGCGACCCCTACTACGGTGTCGCCACCGAGGTGGTGATCGACCCTTCGTCGTCCTCTGACCAGTGAGCGGCGAGCGGCGCTCTCAGTAAACAGCACTGCGCAAGCAACTCGGCGGCAGCTTTGCGTTCAGGTGGGGGAGCTGTCTTCAGGACCGCCTGGAGCGTCGGTATGGATGCAGAGACAGCCAGGTCAGCAAAGGCTCGCTCGTGCTCCTGTTGGCCCCCCACGGCGGCAGGTGCCGGCTCAGCAATTCCTGCAGGCCATCGCTGAGTATGAGCAGTCCCCTCGGCAAAGCCAAAGAGGGCGACAGAGGACCCGGCAGAGCCAGCGCAGAGCTAAGCAGGACTGGCAGGTGAACCACCAGGACCAGGGGAGTGGCCTTTTTGGCATTCAGACAAGCACGCGATAATGCCTGAAGATCGTGCGCTTGTCAAGGGAATGAACCCCAGGCATCCCCGTCCAGCCGCCAACGGCTGATACTGCGGGGAATGCTGGCACAGTGGGATGGCGTGGCGGCGACGACACCCCATAGGATTGGAGGCGGCCCAGAGGACAATCTCCTCTTCGGCCCAGGCTGGCTGGAGCGCATAAGCCCTGGCCAGGCACTCAGCAGGAGGCAAAGCGCGCAGCTCAAAGAGCCACGCCCAGGTCGAAGGAGATCCCGGCTCCTCAGGTGCCCCTGCCAGAAGGTCCCCCTGGGAAGACAAAAGCCCCCCGCTGATTTCAGCCTGCGAGGGGACCTGTCGAGCAAGGGCGGATCTTCCAGAATCAGGGCCTGCACCGAGTCGGGATACTCAGCGGCGACCATCGCGGCAGTAACCGCCCCCATCAAGTGCCCGATGAGCGTCCGGTCATCGGCCCTCACCCCAAGAGAAGCCCGCGCCAGGAGTAGCGGTTCGATAAGCCAGGGCAAGACTGGCATCCAATAGACTCCTTCTGTGGTTTGGCGAGGAAGGGCCTCGCCCTTCCTCGCCACGTTGCTCATCCTGAATGACCTGGATGCGCTCGACAGAGAAGAGCGTACATGATGGCGGTGGGAAGCGGCTGGGAGGGAAACGGGAGCGTAGCGGGCAGAGAGCGGGAGAGTGAGAGACAGGGAGTGGGGTGCGCAACGGGAGCAGCCTGGGAAGGCAGCAGGTGGAGACCGTTGTCGCTGCTCAGTTCCGGCAAATCTCGGCAGAGGTTCAGAAGAGGTTCAAAGACAACAGGGCCATGTCTTGTAGTGCTTGTTGCTCTGGCTGCAGGCACTGATTGGCTCTTTGTCAGGCGGGGTAGCGCTGGAGTGAGGTGTGAGTGTGGAGCCGGTCATTCCCTGCGCCAGTATGAGAGGCTGTTCTCTGAGGCGGACCGGGAAGAGTCGTTCTCTTTGCTTGATCGGGCGCAGCGGATGGAGAGACTGACTTCTGGGGGAGGCCCCTGGATCAACACCTGGGGATGCGCACTGCTCGCAAGGCTGTACGGAGGGCAGTCAAACGAGAGTCTTTGCCCCTGCTTGAAGGAAGCTCTCAGGGTATACGCTTTTCAGAGTATCTGCCTTGGAATGCCGCTTTCTGTCTATGTATCCCTGTCTCTTTTCATGAAGCGTGTAGATGAGTTGTGTGCACTGGCTTCTAGAGCCGATTGGAAGCGTTGATAGCTCTTCTTGAGAGTACCTGCCGTATCGGCAGTACAGCGGAGGAGTCGCTGAACTGCGCGCTACCGCTATGCCCTTTGGCATGATGCCGGGCATGCAGTACGAAGAGCGAGCGGTCACGCTGGAATGCGGGGACAATGTTCTGTTCTACAGCGACGGTCTGGTGGAGGCTCACCATACCCGGCGCGAAAGGTTCGGCTTTCCCCATCCGATGGCCCTGCTTCAAGAGCACCCAGGCGATCCTGGCCTTATTGAGCACGTGTTAAACGAGCTGGCAAGGTTGAGCGGCAGCGGCTGGGAGCAGGAGGACGATGTGACGCTGCGTAGAGCAGATGCGACACAGGCACAGCAGGGGCAGGAGTCGGTGACGGTGAACGTAGAGCGGCTATAGCGAGTGCCTCGTAGGAACAGCACTTAGAGAGCTTGCAACAGCTATTTTCCCTTCCAGGCAAAGGGGGAGTCACATTCGTATATTATTAACTAGCATTATTTCTATTGAATAGTGTATACTTCCTATTGTGGAACATCTAGCCCATCAGGAACAAGGCCCTTCTCACTCACATTCGCGTCAACCCGATGACGACCGGACGTACATGAATGCATCATGCTGGTAAGGAGTTCTCTGTTTCATGAATGCTCTCGCTCATCAATCACAACCGGAAGGGGCAGTCCCCGCCATTTATCGTCTCCACCGCTTGTTCTTAGCGCTCTGTGTTGTGCTGGGACCACTGTTTGCCCTTGCTATGGCTTCCCTCGGTCCAGGATACTCCAGTACGAAAAGTGGTCCGGTCGTGGCGCTTGCCCTGACGAGGACCGCCAGCGCCACCCAGTTGCAGATCAGCACGCTTATTAGCGTGATCGGTGCCTACCTGATCCCTGTGAGCTTGCTGACTATGGCGTGGCTGGCGATGCGCCGCGCTCCCTGGTTGGCAACTATTGCCATGCTGGTTGTGTTCGTTGGAGTCTTTCCTCTTCCAGCTTTTGTGGCCCAGAGTGCGCTCAATTGGGATCTTGCGCGTATGGGAAACAATCCATTGTTCGACGTGATCGTGCAACGCTTCAATGACGATGGGGTAATGAGCTATTATAATGCAGCCTTTGTGGTCGGCACTATTCTGGGCCCGGCCTTGATTGGGATCGCGCTTTGGCGAGCGCGGGTCGTTCCCATCTATGCCGCTGTTCTGATTAGCGCGAGTCGTCTACTTGTGTTCTCCTACCTCATCGTTCAAAGTTTCATTCCAGCGGTCTATATTCAGTCTATCACCTGGCTGGTGCTCTTTATTGGCAGTATTCCCGCTGCCCTGGCAGTGTGGAAGAGACCCTCGATTGAGCAGTAAGCGAAGAAAGGATTTCTCAACATGTTGCTCTCCCGCCAGGCCGGACAGCAGCACCCTGCTGAGCCCACCTATCGCACATTCCTGCGTGCATGCCTGGCCGCCTGTATCGTTCTGGCTCCGGCCGTCCTGTTACTGGGGTTCGCTTTCGATCCGACGGGTGGTGTTGGTGTGCCCTCATCAGCCAACGTTCTTGCCGCAGACTTCCAGGCAGCCAGTCTTCTGCAAATCCAGCTATTTCTGTACTTCAACGCCGTGACCGTCTACTTCTTTCCGCTCAGTTTCATCGGCCTGGGACTGCTCGCCATGCGGCGCGCACCCTGGCTGGCAACCATCGGCATGATCTTCGGTTTGGCAGGATCGCTTCCATTTGGGATGTTCGTGGGTCCAGAGGCTCTGGCGGCAGCCGTCGCGCAGCGCAGGTGGGTGTGAACCCATCGACGGCTGCCGTCCTGCATTTTGTCGACTCTCAAGGAGCGATCTTTTTACTCCAAACGAGTTGGGTGATCGGCCACCTGCTCGGCTATGTTCTTCTGGGCATCGCACTCATACGATCACGGGTCATCCCTCTGTGGGCCGCCATCCTCATCATTGCAGGTCTTCCTTTCCAGGCGGCAGGCTACGGTACGCATCAAGGTGTCCTTCAACTGGTCTGCTTCGCACTCATCTTCCTCGGCAGCATCCCCGCCGCCCTGGCAATGCTGAAAGGGGGTGACCGAGTTATGCCTGTGTCTCAGCAGCTAGATTCCCGCGCAACAGGAGAAGCAGGACAAGCAGAGCGCTGATCACATACCATGCAAGCGGGCCTACCAGCCCGCGAGATGCGCAACGATGTGTAACCTCTGGCGAGTAGGCATGAAGATGTGCCTCGAGACGGGTGGAGACGGAGGAAGAGCTGGCCAGCCAGGCGAAGTCGGCGGCGAGGCGCAGCAGGTCGTGATCAGGATCGACGCAGACGACCGAGGGGGCGTCGTGGGGGGGAGTGGGGACCTGCCCGCGGCAGGGGGCGAGGAGGGAGGAGAGGGCAAGAAGGACGGCCCAGTGGCCGGCGGCGGGCAGGTCGAGGACGGGGCAGGGGTCTCGTCCTCGAGAGGATCAGGGGGGCCAGGGGAAGCGAGCTGGGACGAGCGAGCCGAGGGCGGGTGAGATCAGCGTCGAGATCGAGGCGGCGGCGCACGTCAGGGCTGAGGCGGGACGCCAGCGGGTCCTGCTGGGGCCAGCGCGGGCCGTCGGGTACGGGTTCGATGAAGGTCGCCATGGAATCACTCCTTTCGCTTCGAGATGATGCGAGCGCTGTTTAAAGAACAAGGCAGACGTCGTCGCGCTGGCAGCGTCATGGACCAGTGAACCAGGGATCGCAGGAAGGTGATCGTGATCGCTCTCCTCCAGACGCTGCTCCACGGCCCAGAACCGCGAGCCAGCGGGTCCAGGGATCGGGGGGCCGGGCGCGTCTGCTGCGCGCGGACCGGCGCCAGGAGGCGCTGGACCAGGCGCAGCCGCGCATTGCGCTCGGCGGTGGGCAGCGTGTGCGCCAGGGTCTCCTGTCGATAGCCTTGCAAGGCCTGCAGCAGAGCCTCGACCTGTTCGTCCGTCAGTATCAGCGACTTGCTGGCCCCCATCGCAGGGCGAGGTGCGGGTTCCTGGTGCTCATGCTCCGGGCCTCCTGCCAGAGGCGGCGTGAAAGACATACCAGGCCTGGAGCCGCATCCACTCCTGGGCCGCTTCGCGCAGCATCTGGTCGACCTGCTCCGGGGGCGTGGCCGTCCGGGGACACAAGGCGTCCTTGAGGACGTTGATCCCTTGGAGGACATCGGTGAGCAGGAGCTGGCCCGTCGCCCCGGCCCAGCGGCCCGGGGGGGCCGGGATATCCTGGCTGGTGACCTCCACGCAGCCGGCCTGCTGGAGCAGCTCGCCGAGCTGGTGCAGGACGGCCAGCTCGAAGCCGAGCTGCCGGCTGATGCCGGTGAACCAGTCGAACAGGCGCCGGGTGGCCGGCCCGGCTGGCTGGATGCCATCGCTGAGTTCGAGCAGTTCGATCCAGCCGCCGGGGCGGGTGACGCGCACCAGCTCGCGGACGACGCCGGGCCAGGCCTGGGCGGGAATGGCAACCACCAGCAGGCGCTAATGGGTAGAGCCGAATTGACCATCGGGGAAAGAGGGCCTGCATCTCGAAGGCGCAGATGCCGGTGCCCACATCCAGGGTGGGGCATCTGCTGACGCCGACGCAGCTCGATGCGATTCCTGCAGCGCGACCTGCACGCTGCGCCAGTGGAGTTGCATTCGCGACATCAGCGATGTTCCGCTGTGTCGGCATCCAGACCCTGCTCTGAGCAGAGCTGACCGAAAGGGAAGCCGCTCACACATCAGGCTACCAGAGAGAGCAAGCGTCCCGGCTTCTCCCACAGTACCAGTTTTCCTTTCTTACTTGATCGAGCGAACGCAGAGGGGAGTACCCGGTGCCCATCACCTCTCTCATGATGCTCTCAGCAAGGAGGGTGTATAATCAATTCCCAGGAAGGAGCGGTTCTTGCTTTGCACGCCACGAGGGAAGAAGGATGCAGCTACTCATTGTCGAAGATGAGGCCAAGCTCCGTCAGCTGCTACGCCGCGGTCTCCTCGAAGAGTGCTACACCGTCGACACTGCCGCTGATGGAGAGGAAGCGCTTTACAAGATAGAGACATACACCTACGATCTGGTGCTGCTGGATCTGGTCCTGCCCGGACGGGATGGTTTGAGTGTCTGCCAGGCCATCCGCCAGAGGCACCCACAGCTTCCCATTATCGTGCTCACCGCCAGAGATGGCATCCCAGATAAAGTGCAGGGGTTGGACGCTGGAGCCGATGACTACCTGACCAAACCGTTTTCCTTCGCAGAACTCACCGCACGCATCAGGGCGGTGCTCAGACGCGGAGCTCAGACCCGCGCACCAGTCTTGAGGATGGGAGACCTCTCCCTTGATCCCGCAACCAGAGCCGTCAGAAGGGGAGGCCAGCTGCTCTCCCTGACCCCGCGCGAGTATGCTCTGCTGGAGTACTTCCTGCGCCATCCCCACCAGGTGCTGACGAAGACGGAGCTGCTCGAACATGTCTGGGACTATCACTATGAGGGTCTCTCGAACGTCGTGGAGACGTATGTCCGTTACCTGCGCCAGAAGCTGCGCGTGAGACCGGACGCCCCCGAACTACTGCATACGATACGCGGAATGGGTTACGTGCTGCGAGAAGGCGAGCCATGTTTAGCCGAGCCCGAATCCAGCTCACTGTAATCTATTGTGTGTTTTTCTTTCTGCTGATCTGGCTCGCAAGCCTCCTGTTCTATCTGGCGATGGACCAGACCATCGGAGGTGATGCCCTCATCAGCCATTTCAAACAGCAGGAACAGCAAGGCCAGCACGAAGCGACGATCGATGAACAGAGTGTTCTGCTGGCTGGAGAGGTAACACTGGACCAGTTGAGAACCGGTCTGCTGGGTCTGAACGGGGGACTGCTGCTCACGTTTCCACTTGTCGTCTGGATGCTCACCGGTCGCACACTCAAGCCGGTTCAGCTGGCCCATAGCCAGCAGGCCCAATTTACCGCAACCGTCGCCCATGAATTACGCACGCCTTTATCCATTCTGCGCGGAGAAATCGAGGTCACTCTACGCAGCGAGCGCTCTCTGGACGTCTACCGGCAGACGCTGCAGAGCATCCAGGAGGAGGTGGAGCAGTTGCATGAACTGGTCGAACAGCTGCTCTCCCTGGCGCGCCTCGAGCAGCGGCCCTCGCTGGAGGTGGCAGAGACGGTGGATCTCACAGATCTGCTCAACCAGGTCGTGAGTGTCTGCGAGCAGCGCAGACGCAGGCGGCACCTGACGATCCTCGTGCATCTGGCCGAGGAGAGCATCGTCGTACGCGGCCAAGAGGCGCTCCTCAGACAGGCTATCCTCAATCTGCTGGATAATGCCCTCAAATATACCCCCGCAGGAGGGACCATCAGCCTGGAGCTGAGACGGTCACATCAGAGCGGCCTCCTTATCATCAGCGATACAGGAACAGGCATCGCAGATGAGGACCAGAAACATCTGTTCGAGCGATTTTACCGGGGCGCGACGGCTCGCTCTCTGAGCCAGGGCTATGGACTGGGGCTGGCACTGGTCCATGAGATCGTCAGGTTGCACCGCGGGCAGATCATCGTCCACTCGCGGCAGGGCGTGGGCACCACCGTCGTATTGATGCTCCCTTGCTCCTGACCTTTCCTCTGCACCTCTGCCTCTCACGCTCTTCTCATCGGCTGTCTGCTAGACTCTGAGGGAGAGGTGCAAGAAAGGAGGTGATACTGATGGTCCTCAGACGCATCTGTGGCTCGCTGGTCCTCGGACTCCTGCTGCTGACAGGGCTGGTCCTCGGCAGCGAAAGCTTGAAGCTGACGGCTGTGCAGGCTACGTCGCCCAGCCTGCAGACAGTGGCGAGTGTGGCCTCCCCTCAGCGGCAGACTCTGCAGCATCCGCTGCTTCAGGCCAGCGTGGAGGTGTCTGACCCTGATGAAAAGGGAGAAGCGGCACACGACCAGGAAGCCGAGCCGGGATTGCCGGGAGGCGGTCATCAGGATCAGGGGCAGAGCGATCACCAGTTTGAAGGGATTGAGTAACACGAGGCAGCCGAGCCGTTCACTGGCACAGGGGGAGGCTACACAGCCTCTCCCTCCGCTGCAGAACAACAGGCATGACTCCGGCCCTTGCTCCGTGCAGCGCCTCTCATACCAGTTCGCCTGACTCCCTCCAACAGGGCGTCTCATCCTTAGAACCTATCACAAGGAGAGGATCTGCCATGACCTCACGCGCATTGCCGAATCTGCCAGCCATCCGACTACTGCACGCCAGCGCCGCATTGATCCGCGTTTCAGTCCCAGACGGGCAACTTCACTGACTCTGACCTCATGACGGGCCGAGCCGCTCTCGAGTCGCTACCCGTGTTCCCATCCCAGACGGGCCGCTTCACGGCTTCTGACGGTACCCTCTAAGAGAGCATCTTGCATCTCGGCCACCGCCTGCTGATACAGGGTCGTCAACGCCGCCCGCGTGGCCAGCCCCTGGCGTTCCAGGAAGGGCAGGATCAGCTCCAACCCAATGAGCAAGTCCTTGAAGACCGGATAGTGTTGCTCGGTGCCCATCGACCACTCGATAGCGGCGGCCCGCAGACGCACGTCCAGGAAGCCGGCCTGCCGCACCAGCCGGGGCAGCATTGGCGTGATCCCCAGATGCTGCCCGTTGGGGGATCCTCTCTCCCGAGGCGAGAGTCACGCTGCTCGCTGGAGAGAGCAGGCTACCAAAGACCAGCCCGCAGCCAGTACCAGATGATCCAGAGGCCGACGCCGATCAGCAACAGCGCGCTGATCGGTGGCAGCCAGCGCGAGAGCGGTCGGAGGAGCGTACGGACTACGTCCCCCAGAACGGTCGCGGTCAGGGTCACTCCTCCCAGCAGCAGGGCCATTCCAGCGGCATAGCTCGCCAGCACCAGGGCCGCCTCTGCCAGGCTTCCGCGGGTCAGAGCTGCCCCCACCATCAGCAAGAAGATCGGAAAGGCACAGCCCAGCGAGGCCAGGCCATACCCCAGGCCAAAGAACCAGGCCACTCGCAGGACTCCTCTCCTGCCGCTTCGGTCGCTCGTGCTGTGCAGCGTCAAATGCGTGGCAAGCCGGCCCAGGCCCGGCAGCTCTAGCGCCCGCCCACTCAGCAGCGACCAGCTGCCCAGCAGCATCAGGACGGCTCCCACCAGCAGAGCCAGCCAGGGGAAGAGCCGCAGCAGCAGCCGCCCTCCCAGTGCCAGTCCCATTCCAGCGAGCAGAAAACTGACCAGGTAGCCTGCTGTCAGCGGCAGCCCCAGCAAGCCCCCCTGCAGCACAGCCTGCATCATTGCGCTGGCACCGCGGCGGCTGGACTGCACCGCCTGGCGACTGACCAGCGAAGCCACCAGGGCGGGCAGCAGAGCAAACCCGCAGGGATTGAGCGGGGAGAGCAGCCCGGCGCCAAAGGCCAGCGAGAGTGCCACGGCCAACGAGTCTCCCCCTGGCTGGGGTCCCAAGGCATGCCAGAGCAGCACTATCTTCATGCGAGCTGCCTCATCACCTGCAGCAGCTGAGCCGCTGGTACTGGCCCATTGCTGCGAAAAGCGATCTGGCCGGCGCGATCGATGACGATCGTCGTTTCCAGCTCCTGCACCCCATAGGCCTGGCCAATGGCTCCAGTCGCATCAATGCCCCATTGTAAGGGGACGTCTGCCGGCAGGCCGAGTGAGGCGACGAAGACCTGCAAGTCCTGGGGACGATCCAGGCCATGAAGATCGATGGCCACCGCCGTCACCCCTCGCAGGTGAGCGGTAGCCAGTGCCTGCCCCAGCTCGGTGCTACCCGGCCCGCAGCCAGCACAACCTGTAGCCATGAAGTAGAGCATAACCACCTGTCCCCGCTGGGCCGCCAGGTGAAAGGTCGTTCCTGCCAGCGTGGGGATCGTAAAGTCCGGGGCGCTCGGCCTCTGACTGGGGGCTGGCTTTTCGCGCGATGGCGCCGACTCCCGGGCTGCGGCAGAGCTGGCGGCAGGGGGCGGAGAGAGTGCCGGACTGGCAGTTCGGGCGAGGAGCCCCTGACTGGCGATGACCAGACTCAGCAGCATGCCCAGGACCAGCCCGCCGAGCAGCAGCCGCCCTCGCCTCAGCTGACCTCCTGTGGTAACGCGCGCTGGCTGATCGCTCCCCTCACACGGGGAGCACGCAGGCGCAGATGCCAGAGGAAGCAGCCCTTCCCCGCCAGCGCAGCAGTCTGGCCCTGACAAAGTCTGCTCCCTTTCACGTTGGCTCTGCCCCCAAGGACCGCTCAGCGGTCCCTGATGCTGCTGTTCACCGTTCATCAGATCGTGGCTGTTCATGACACCTCCAGGGTGGAAACCGGAAGCTTCTTGATTCTTCTGTTCGCGGTCCCTCCGCTCGGGCTGTTCAGGGCATCTCCAGGCTGGAGTCTGGGAGAGCACTGCGGTTCCTGTCTGGTCTGGAAGTCTCTGCTCTCATGGCTCACTGCTCCTGATCAGCCTCAGGCAGCTTGCTGCAGGAGCGCTGTCAGCTGGGCCGGAGAGAGGGGCGTCGCACTGACGGTGAGCACCTTACCCCCGGCGCTGATCACCACCATGGATTCCAGCGTCTGGATACCATAGGCACTCACAATGGTTCCACTGGGATCAATTCCCCACTGCAGTACCGAGGCTGCTGGCTGGCCGACCGCACGAACAAACGCCTCCAGATCTTCCGGACGGTCCCCACTATTGACATCGAGCGCCAGAGCAATGGCCCCGGTTGACCTGGATGCTTCGATCACGTGCGCCAGCTGCTGACTGCCCTGAACACAGGTAGCACAGGTCGGGGCCAGAAAATAGAGCACGACGGGGTGTCCACGCGCCTGGGCCAGCGAAAACGTCGTCCCATGCAGCAGCGGGAGCGAGAAATCCGGCGCAAGATGCTCCGTCTGGCCCTGGGCTGGAGTGTCAGCCTGCCCGCCCACCAGTCCGTTCCCCAGCCCCAGACAGCAGAGGGCGAGCAGGCCAGCCAGGGCGACAACGACCAGTCCTCCCAGTCCCCAGGCCAGCAACCTTCCTCCACCGGTTGGTCTCGCCCGCATGCCCCCTCGGCGGCGTGCTGAGCTGGGCCGTTGACTGGTTCGGAGTGGCCCGCTAGGCCGCCCCGGTCTGGCAGCTTGCGGCACCGGTCGCGGCGTCTTCATGTCATGGCCTCCCTTCTTCGGCCTCCGCTGGCTCCAGAGTCTCTGCCGCCAGGGTCAGGCTGGCGAGCCGCCGCGCCAGGTGCCAGCCTGCCGCGAGCGGCAAGACGATCCCCTCGGGGGTCCGGGCTTGCCAGCTGGCAGCGGCCTGGGGCGAAGCAAAGAAGCGACTGTAGTCGCAGAAAGCAGCGCGCACATTCGAGCAGTGCTCCACGGCGGCAGGGAGACGGAGCGAGATCACCGCTGCCGTCGGCTCCAGACGTGCCAGCCCCGCTGGCGTCACCTCCAGCCGGATCGGGGTGCCACTCTCGGGGCACGCTGCCTCGACACGGGCCGGCTGCTTCAGCCAGCACGGAAAGAGCAAGGTATCAAAAGCGCACCAGGTAAACAGCAGCCGATCACCGAGCACGAAACGGTAGGGCGTGGGCACCAGCGACAGACCTGCCCCGAGGATGTGCCCGTGCTCGTCAACGACCAGCTCCTCCCAGGTGCCCAGACGGGCACGCACGCGCTCGACTGGCTCCCCAAGCTCCTCGGCCAGTTGGTCCCAGGAGACCGGCTCCCCCAGGGCCAGCAGACGGAGCAAAGGCAACTGATCGCGCAGCCGCTGCCAGGCGCGCTGCTGCAGCCAGCGCTGGGCCAGCTGCTCTACCAGCTCCTCCTGACAGAGCTCTTGCTGTGCCATGATTTCAACTCCTTTTCTTATTTTTTATAATGCTTTTGTAGAGACAACAGCCGTTGGTGTCGGCTTTGCCGTGGACCACACCATGTTGACTCGGGCCAGACAATGGCCAGCCCTTCCCAGTTCGGCTCTATCACCATCTTGACCAGGCCCTGCCTCCGATGGATCGCCCCCGCTCGTGGCACCAGGCTCAGCGGCAGCACGCGGCAGGCACAGGTCAGCCCCTCTGCCTGCGCCTGGGCATCGGTGAGCCCCACTATCGCCAGCGGGGGATCGGTAAAGATACAGCGCGGGATCACCCGATGGTCAACGGCACGCGGTGGCTCCCCGGAGAGGGCATTGTGGGCCGCCAGCTTGCCATCAGCGGCCCCGACAGGCGTGGCGAACTGGTTGCCCCAGGCCGTGCCGATGACATCGCCAGCCGCCCAGATGTGCAGGACGCTCGTGCGCAGCGTGCGGTCGACCCGTACCGCTCCATTCACCTCCAGGGCCACTCCAGCGCGCTCCAGCCCCAGCCCCTCGGTATGGGGACGCCGTCCCGTTGCTACCAGCAGCTGCTCGGCCTCCAGCGTCTCTGTTCGTCCTGCCCGCTGCAGGGTGACCGCAACGCCGCTGCTGCCTGGCACGACCGCCTGCACCTGGACCCCGGTCCGCAGCCGCGGCCCCTCCGCCTGCAGCAGCTCCGCCAGTGTCTGCGCCAGCTCCGGCTCCACTCCGGGCAGCAACTGCGAGCTGCGCGTCAGCACGGTCACGCGCGTCCCGAGCCGGGCGAAGAGCTGGCCCAGCTCCAGGGCAATGGCCCCCCCACCCAGAATCAGCAACGAGCGCGGCTGCTGGCGCAGGGAGGTCTGCCAGGGATCATCGGCGCTGCTGAGCAGATCGCTGGTCAGAAAGGGGACGTCCTGCAACCCCGGCAGGGCGGGCACCACGGGACTGGTCACCACCACCTCGTGCGGCGAGCGCAGCTGCGCCCGCCCCGCTACGAGCTCCAGCCCCGGAATCTCGCGCAGCAGGCGCTCGTAGCGCTCCCAGCGATAGGTCTGGACCAGAGGCAAGTGGTCGGTGATTTTTCCTAGGGAACTCTTCCTTTCCTCCCTGCACTGCAGGTCTGACCTCGTAATATATCTCGTAGCCAGCTCTGAGACCAGCTGGCAGGGGAAGCAAGAGTGCTTGCCAGAGAAGTCAGAGGCTTGATCTCTCGTGAGCGTGTGCAGCGTGTGAGGGCCTCCATCGATCAGGCCTGGCTGAAGGGGAGTCGCTCTTGCCGGGAGGTGAGCACCTCATCTTTCCCCCTCTCTACCGTGAGGGAAATTTCCTCTCTCCCTCGGTGGTCCCTCATGTTCAGCTTCCTCTCCCCCGATAGCCATTGCATGGAACCCCTTTGGAAGATCGACTACCACCAGACCCCCAGGTCGCTGCGCAGCGAGTTGCTCAGCCATCTCCAGAAGCGCCCCCTGGACTATGTCAATCTGCTGGCACTGCAGCGCGTCGATGCACCGCCGGCCTATGAGGACCGGCTGGCGGAAAGCCAGGTCCCAACTCTTCTCATGCACGGACGTGATAACTGCATTATTCTGCCTCAATCAGATTAAAATTGGTGCCAATCATCAATAATATCCAGTTAAATATCTTTAGTATTAATATGTATTTTAAATAAATAGATCGCATTTGTAAATTCAATCCACTCTTACTCGATTTTCTGACAGAGATGTAATAGAAGGGCGAGTGCAGGTAGATCAGGTGAGCTGAACAAAGGCGACTGGTTTGAGGAGTGACCAGTGCGCGCTGATCCGGCACTTGAGGGCATAGCTGGCTGCTACCCCAGGCTGCAGCCAGGAGAGACATCCCTCTCTAGCATGCGCGCTTGCTCCAGCCAGGCATCAGCTCTTGGCGGAGAGGAGCGACCCCAGCGAGGAGGGCGGATCGTCCTGGCAGCTACCTCGGAGCAGGGCGCGACGCAGGAGCAGGGATGGACCCTGCTGATCAACGCCCTGCTGCCGGCGCTGTGAGGAGCGCGTCCTGGGCCACTCGATGCGCACGGGCAGCTCACCAATGGACAGCTGGTGGATGACCTGCGCCTGTGACTGCCAGACAGGCCAGGCGGCACGGCAGGCGGCGCTGGCGCATTTCATGCTCCCTCAGCCGGGCTATCAGGAAGTCCTGCTGCGGCACCTTGTCCCTTGCTGCTGCTCAGGTCGGGCCTGGAGCCATTCTCTGCGGAGCACGAGCCGCTGGCGGGACTGCAACTGGTGCTGCGGTGGCTGCTAGAGCAGGTGGTCAAGCGAACTGGCCCGGGGCAGTGTTGTCTCGCTGGGCCGGACCAGCTCCCGGAGGACCGCGCAGGCCGGGTGGTTCTACCCATGCCTGAGGTGGGGGAGCCATTGCCCGGAGTGGTGTTTATGCTGGAGGCACGGCCCAGTCCTGCAGCGCTATGAGCCGTTGGAGGTGTATACGCTGCCAGCACTGAGCAGGCCGGACTGGCAGCAGACTGCTGCAACAGTGGCTGGCGACCCACTCGGGCATCCGGCGAGCGCGCGCTGACCAGACTAGCCGAGACGCTTGCGCAGGTGCCCTACCCTGAAGAGGCGAAAAGGATCTGGCAGGAGGCGGAGGGAATGGTCTGGGCTGGTGAGACCAGCTTCAGACGGACGAGAGCACTGATCGATCTGGCAGAAGCGCTCGCGCTCACTCAGCGCACTGAGGAAGCGGAGCGAGTCTGGCGTGCCGTGGAGGAAGTGAGCCAGCAGGCGGTTGCCGCTTGCTTCTGGCGAGCGAGGGCTCAGACGGAGCGGGCAACGGCACGCGCGCGGATACAGGCTTCTGAAGAGACAGCGCAAGCCATGCGCCTCGGGAAGCGCTGCGAGGAGGTGGCGTTTGTGAGGAGACTCAAGGAGCTGCTGGCAGGGGACTCGGCGCTTCAGGGAGAGACGCTGGCGCGCGCTGACGCAGCAGCACACGGGAACCGGCCTCTGCGCGTTATCCAGAGCTGAGGCTGGTCCTCTTCGACGCCTTCGGCTGGGTGGATCGTTCCCTGCAACACTCCCTGTGACAGGGATAGGGACCCCCTCACTTGCCTGCCCCTGGCTACACGGCGGTCTGCTCAGTGGCAGGACGACCTTGCCTGGTGCCATCCCCGTCGCAGAACGACAGGAGAACCGGAACGGCGCTCCTCCGGAGGCGCAGGTCCGGCGCTGGCAGAGCTTCCTTGCCTGCCCTGATGTGGTGATGTGCGCCCTCTTGAGTGCATCTGAGAGCGCCAGCGAACCGTCAACCAGCCAGTCCAGGAAAGGGCCTTGTCACGAATGAGCAGTTGGCTAAGCGTGGTGAGGCACAAATCCGGTTGGCTGGTGTATGGACTCAGCGCCAGCCAGCTGGCCTACTCTGGCTTCCCAGCCACTGTACACCGTTGATCCCAATAGCCAATGTATTCGCGTCCGTCGGGCTCGAGCCGACCAAAAAGATATTTGCGGTGAAGGTTGCGGTTGAAATATTCACAGCTCATCTCTGAGATGTGCATACAGGCATGGCAGGCCCCCGTCTCTTCCAGGCAAACTGGATCGTCAATGCAGATCTCACCGGCATTCATGACGGCTCGAAGATGTTCTTGCAGTGTCTGCTCAAAAAGGTATACAGACCTCCCATCGTAAATGCCGTTCGGTTCTTGCTGTAGAGAACGGAGGAGAGGACTCGGGGAAAGAGATACTCACTTACGCTGCTCCGATCGAACCCGCTGAGAATGACAGCCTGGCGGAGTACCAGATGACGAAACGAGTGGACCAGCCCGAAGATTGCCTGGGTGACCGGGTGATCCCTGGTGATTTCCCAGAAAGGATTCACGGTCTTTATGCGGTTGAGAATCCAGGGAGGACCGTTGTCACCAGAAAATCCCCGATCAGCTGCACATCGGCCAGTCCAGTACTCAGCAGAGCCTGGCGATAGATTTCCTGGTAGAGGGGGAGTCGGCTGCTGCTCTCCTGACGTGCCTTTTGCTCAAGGTCCTTGATGGTCACGACGTGCAGCGATTCTCTGAGGCGAACGAACTCCAGTAACTTTCTTCCTGTCTCTTCAAGATCCTCTCCCTGCAGCGTGATCAGTTGCCTGGCCTGAGCGAGAACCCGGCGGCGATAAGCTTTTCCTACCCCGGCAAACCCCTGTTGTAATGCATCCAGCCAGGCGGGCCTGTATGATTGCTTGCCGCTCCGGGGGCGCGGTACTGATATGCCGTGTCAGTATGGCCAAAGCATCCAGACCGGCAGCCTATCCCTGAGCGCTGCCTGCCAGATCACGCAGACGGAGATCAGGTCCGTAATCAAAGATCCGCGGGCAGGCGGCAGTGGCCAGCCAGTGGCATTCCGGGACCTTCAGGATGAGGTCGAGGCCCCTTCCTGGAAGATTGATCAGCGCCCGATATTGAGGATAGTAGGAAGCGGTGGCTCGATGAACGATGGGCCGCATTGGCTTCTTGGGGAGGTTGCAGTCATCGCAGTTGCCCTCGATCAGGGAATGCTGGAAGGAGCAGAGCCTGCACTGCCAGCGGAACTGAGCATACTTCTGGCTGTCGCCTGTATTCAGCCAGAGATGCTCGCGCTTATGACGTGGGCAGGATCGCAGAATGAAGGGTCGGATATGACCACAGCTATGGAATGGATCAGGACATGGTGCAGCTGAATCAAGCACCCTTTGCAGTGATGACAGCGCAACCCCGGGTTCCGCTGACTGACTTCTCCAAGGGTATGGTAGAGGACAGCCCGTCTGCAGCCTTTGTTGGTGCATTCGAAGAGCAGCGGAGAGATTTCTGCCTGGACGGCCCTGGGGGTGACCAGCACGTAACGGTCCTGCTGATGGACATTTGGAAAGCCTCGACGGCGTTCTTCTGGCCATTGCTGGAACAGTCTGGCAACCTGATCAAGCACATGTCGAGATAGAGCAGGTTTTGCTGCTGCATCCGGGGATTGCCGAGGCGGCGGTGATTGCGCTGCCTGATGAGCGCTGAGGTGAGGTGGGAGTGGCTGTAGTGGTAGCGCGCCTGCCCGGTGCGCTGAGCGCTGAGGAGGTGCTGGCTTTTTGGGCGGACAAGCTGGCATGCTGTAAGATTCCGCGGCGCGTGGTTTGTGTGGAGGCGCTGCTGCGCAACGCTATGGGTAAGGTGCTCAAGGCAGCATTACGCGCGCTATGTCGTCCTGGCTCTATCCTGCCGGGCTATGTCGCCTTTGCTTCGCCCCAGCACCGGCAGCAAGCCGTGGAACCAGGCGAACAGGATGAGACCATAGCCCGAACCCATCAGCGTTGGCCAGCGGAGCCAGGCTCCCAGGTGCGTCACGCAGGTGCCGAGCATGCGCATGGCGACCACTGTCGGCGTCATATGGCGTTTCAGGTAGGCCCCTGCTGCAGAGCGTCGATACGGTTCCAGGTCGACCAGGCGCATGATCAGGAAAGAGGCTACGACCGGTGGCAGCACGGCGATCAGCAGGCCGCTCAGCAGGCGCCGCTGCCAGCAGTAGTAGATAGAGATGATCTCGGCGCTGATATCTGTCAGGAGTTTCAGCGGGTGGATCTGGTGATACAGTGCTTTCTCACGCGGACTCATAGGGGGCGGATCTCCTTTTTTGGGGCATGGCAAGCAATGGGAGGTGCTCCACGCACCAATGATATAACAGCTATGCCTGGTTGTCAACGACAGTCACTACCGAATTCTATGGGCAATTCAGGCTGACCAGCGTTGGTCAAGACCCTACGGTCTGGCCTCGCCTGCTGGGTTGCGTTGCCTTGCGTTATGAATATGAATCTGGAGCAGCTGAAACCCTATGTAGTCCTGAAGCGGGAGCACGATTCCTCCTTTTATTAGCCGTCTAAATAATGACACACGATCATGTGGTCGTCAAGGGGTTGGGCAATGGCATCAAGGCTTGCACGTGTCCACCAACTGAACAGTGACCCATGAACACGAGCGCGAGCGTCTCCAATGAAACTGCTTTTCGATAGCCCCATGCCCTCGAATGAGGGCACGCAGCCGCTATCCGGCAGTCCCATTGACTTCTCCTTCGCTCAGATGGATGAGGATATCTCTACTGCACCTGGGGGACAGGGAGCAGGAGCAGGGCTGCTCTCTGCCCGACCAGGGACTTCACCCACACCTGGACGGGAGGCGCGCGTCAGCAGAACAGGCAGAAACCTGGCCTGGTTGGTAGTGTCTCTGTGCCGGGCTGGCTGGGGAGACAGAGCAAGGTCAAACGGCGAGCCACGCCCTGATGGAGCGACTGACGAGCATGAGCCCCAAGGTGTGCATGCATAGCCACACCTTGCTGCCGCTGCCTGGCACACGCATACCTACCCCTGCAGTTCGCTCCTCCTGGCTCTGTTGGAAAGACCACGCGAGCCGTCTGCACTTGTCTGGCCCAATGAGGGCAAGAGTGAGAGCAATGGCAGCAGCAGGAGACTCTGGCCCAGCTCATCACGGAGATTTGCCGTCGACCAGGTGGGGGACCGGTGAGCAGGCTCTCGCAGAAGCGAGGGGCCTCATTGTGATTGGGCAGCCTCAAGCTGCCGGCTGATGCCGGTGAACCAGTCCAACAGGCGCCGGGTGGCCGGCCCGGCTGGCTGGATGCCATCGCTGAGTTCGAGCAGTTCGATCCAGCCGCCGGGACGGGTGACGCGCACCAGCTCGCGGACAAAGCCGGGCCAGGCCTGGGCGGGAATGGCGGCCACCAGCAACCGCTGATGGGTGGAGCTGAATTGGGCGTCGGGGAAGGGCAGACCGTCCAGCACGTTGGCCCGGACAAAGACGCAGGTTGGGGGCACCGGCTGAGGCAGGGACTGCAAGGAGACGTCGACGCCCACGATGAGTGCGTGCGGGAAGAAGGCCTGCAGCTCGAAGGCCCAGATGCCGGTGCCGGCGCCCACATCCGGGAGGCACGTGCCCTTCAGGGGCCAAGGAAGCCAGGCAGTGATGTCTGCGGGGCGCTGCTGGATGGAGCTGCTTGGTGAGAAGCGCTGAGCTTCGAATGAGCGTCAGGCTACAGAGGCGTCACCGCCAGCAGGGACAGGCATGGCTCGGACACCGAGGGAGCTGCTATCAGCGCGGAGAGCGACACCAGCGAGACTGAGGAGAGACGGTCAGGAGAGTTGCAGGGGTGGGATGGCCTGCTCTTGCGAACTGGAAGGAAGCGGGTGGAAACCAGAGGCAGCAGAATGCTGTCCGGCCTCCCGAGCATGCTGCCCGGCAGGAAGGTCCTGTCCAGACTGGCTGGAGGCCAGGCGTGGCACCCATCACGAACCGCTCGCGAGGCACCCGGGCAAAGGCCGCCGCCACAGCGGATGAGCAACCGCGCTACGGAGCCGGAGCAACTGCAGCGGACCCTGGCGAACTCGTGCCCTCTCCGCTGCCTCCACTACTGGGGGTGTGTTGGTCTTGTACCAGGAAGGCACTCGACGAGGAATGGGCGATTCACATCGCTGAACGGACCCATCAGAGCACCAAGGCAGCGGCGTTTTCTCTCTCTGGACTGACCTCGGAAAGTGATGGAGATGCTGAGAGCGCCGATGGATCTGCTAGCGGATGAGGCCCTGATGCGCCAGAATGCCTCCAGCCAGTATCTCTTCTCTGGCCACCAGCCTCTACCGACCTCCGCTTCAGTGAGGCAGCCGCGCTGTTCAGGAAGAGAGCGCACTGGTGAGGGGGACAGACTCAGCTCGGCCCCGTCAGCTGCAGCTGACTGCCGGGGCGGGGTGAGTCTGCTCTCAGCAAGCTGATGCCGGGTCGCTCTGCGCGTAGGCAGGCTCCTTGCCCTTCCCATCTCTTTACGCATCACGAAAGCGGCCAGTCGATAGTAATGGTAAGTTCCTCTCCAAAGAGGATACGCTATAGATGCTCAGGAAATCCCCCCGTATCTTTCCTGAGCTCCTACCAGGGAGCACCCTAGGGGGAAGAGCGGAAGGAAGGGCATCTAAGCGTTCAGCCGTCCCGGCTTATCGTGCCTGCTTTCCTCTTCTCTTCCTCTCAATTCAGAGGAAAGTCGCTTACACTTGACAGAGAGAGCTATTCTTGTTATACTCTTAGCCAGCAGAAACCTTTTAAGGGAGAGTGATCATAACAGGAGGCATGGACGCAGTGCTGCACCTGTAGTAGCTTTCTCCATGCGAACTCCGTTGAGGCTGTCGGTGTCAGGCAGGACGACGTTGTTTGCAAAGGTCCTTTATTTCCCTAGTACTTGGATACCAATCATTCCTGAAGCCTGACCCCCACCCTGGTCATTCCCCTTCTCAGATGCTACAGCTCTTGTCGCTTGCTGCTGTCGAGAAAGGCCAACAGGAAGGAGCAATTACTGATGGCCTGCTTGCCTCTTTCAAGGAGAGGTCCTGGTTGCCAGCGTAGCCCAGGTGCAGGCAGATCCTTTTCCATGCGCTGCTTTTCTCCCCTGCTTCCCCAGACGTCGGCTTGTTTTGGCCAGCGCATATGCTTGAGCCAGGGCCGGGGGATCAGGGAGAAGCCGCCAATCCAGAGGTAGCGCCTGCCGCCTAGCAGGTGCAACAAAGGAGGAAGCGGTGTTCTCTCGGAAGCGTTGCGACCCGCCAGGGAGAACATCGCCCGCGGAGGAGCCTCCGCATGGCTCCAGTATACCATTGTGGAGGCTCTCCTGTCTTCGGTAGGAACTACGGCGTAGCTCTTTTTGCGCTGCTGAGGGATTTGCAGTGCCTGTCTGGTCTCTTCCCCTTTCGCTCCGCGCCGTTCGGGGCCAGCGCAGTGAGCACGAGGAGGGAAAGAAGCTGGGGAGCAATTGCGATCTGCATGGAGCCTGACTGTACGGGTGCGTCTCAGCCTTCGCACCATTGTCTCTGCCCTCATGCTTGTGCTTGTCCTGCTCAGCCAGACGCTCGTCGACTGGAGCGCTGTCCCACGGGCCCAGGCTGCTGCCAGCATGCCGTATGGGGCGCCCTCTCGCCCTCATCGCGTGAATCCAGGCAGTGGCGCTGCCTCCCATCCACGAGTCGTCACACCAGCTCCGCCCGGCAACGTTCCGGTTGGGACGCCACAGCAGATAAAGCGCAGCCTGCGCATGCCTATGCAGCCAGGAAGCGTTGCGCTAAGCACTGCCAAAGCGAGCAGTTTCCGCGGCAGCGATGGCCGCTTCGAGGTCCAGATCCCGGCGGGGGCCGTCACCGCTCAGGACCTCAGCCAGGCGGGTGGCTCCATCTCCCTGCGCGTCACCCAGATCGCGCCGCCTTCCGGTTCCAACGCCGGGGGAAGTGGCCAGTTTTCGCTGGGGGCCTATCTGCTCCAACTTGTTGACGCTCACGGCCAGCTGCTCAATCATGGGCTGCGCCAGCCCGTGCAGGTCCGTTACCATCTCCAACCCAAAGAGCAGGCTCTTCACCTGGAGCATGCCTATCTCCTCCTCAACGGTGGAGTCGCCGATGATGCCCTCCATGTCCAGGGAGTTGTCGCCCCCGCGGCGGGCAAGACAGTCACCAGCACCCTCGGTACTCAGACTGCCCAGACGACCGCGCTTGATCCCAGTGCGCACGTCCTGAGTGCCACCGTCCCACTAGATACCCCTAGCACCGCTATGAGCTGGGACAGCGATTCGCCTATCGCCACCTTCGGTAAACCTGATCCTGTCTCAGTCTCGCTCTCCGCTGGAGCGCTCAGCTATACGCAACCCATCGACGTTCCCTCTGGGCCGGCAGACCTCACGCCGTCGCTACAGCTCGTCTACAGCAGCGAGGCCGTCAACGAGCAGCACAACCCCAGCGCTGCCGCCAGCTGGGTGGGTGAGGGCTGGAGCCTGTCGCTGGGGGCCATCACCTGGTCGGAGCACAACGTTCTGGCCGGCTGCAAGAACAACTGTACCGCCAACTGGGAAAATGTCTGGTATCTCGACGACGCCTATGGCACCAGCTCCCAGCTCATCCCGCCCAACATCAACGTCTCAACCTACTATGATGATACCGCCAACTACTACTGTGCCACGGGCAACCCCAATGCCTACCCCTGTCCCATCCTCTGGCATACGGCTGATGAGACCCACGACAAAATCTATGCCTATGTCGGTCCTATCGACATCGGCCAGCCGACGCATCCACCCTGCTTCCGCGTCTGGCATCCTAACGGCATCATGGAGGAGTATGGCTGTACTGCCGACTCGCTGCAGTACTATTACGAGGCGGGTATCGGCGCCGTCGTCAACGCCTGGTATCTGGACCTCATTACGGACCCCCAGGGGAACCAGATCCATGTGACCTACCAGCGTGACATGGCTTCCTGGACCAGCCCGGTCACCGGCAAGACCTACACCTATCCGCGCGATGTGGAGCTGGCGACCGTCAGCTATGACTCGCCCACCTGCCACAACGCGCAGACCATGTGCACGGGCAGCGCCTGGCAGCCGCTGGTTCAAATCGTCTTTAACGCCAGCCACAGCCCTGCGCTCTTCACCAACGGCGGCAGCTGGGGCAGCTGCAACACCGGCACCAATATGCGCTGCGATGATCCGCTCGACCTGAGCAGCAGCGGCGGTCTGCCGGCGCCCATCATCCAGAACACCTTTGTGCTCAACAGTATCCAGGTCCAGGTCCGTAGCAGCGGCAGCGCCAGCTGGAATACCCTGCGCACCTACAACCTCAGCTACGAGCAGTCCGGTCCCACCACGATCACCGACCCCGCCAGCGGCCTGCAGCGCTCCGTAGCCGGCATGTTCGATCTCACGCGCCTCCAGGAGGTCGGCAGTACCGGGGCCACGGCCCTCATGTACTCTGGCATGGACAACAGCAGCAGCCAATCATATGCCTACATGAAGGTCTTTGACCTCAGCGGTCGCAACATCGTCGTTGGTCCCAACACGACCCTCTCCTACTGGATCTATCCTGAAAGTAGCGCTGTCCAGAGCGGTGTCAGTGGGAGCAACAGCACCTGTGTCGCCATCGACATGATCTTCAGCGATGGCTCCGATCTGCGCGACTCCGGAGCCGTTGACCAAAACGGCGTCAAACTGCATCCGGCGCAGCAGTGCGGTCACCTCAAGCTCGATCAATGGAACCTGGTCATCTCCAACATTGGCGCTGTCAAGAATGGCAAGACCATTAACCGGATCGACGTTGGTTATGACCAGCCTGCCAACACCGGCGGATATCGCGGCTATATCGATGATATTGTCATCAGCAATCCGGGCAGCAGCACCCCGCTCTTCAGCAGCGACTTCGAGAGTGGCTCGCCGCAGCCGACCTGGACCAACACCGTTGACAGCTCCGGTGGTGGCGGCATCGCCAACGTCGGCGGGTTCTGCTGCTCGCTGAGCGGACCGGAGGCCGGCACCCGTCAGGAGACCTTCCATACTGACAGCGCGGCCTTGCCGCAGGTGGTCTTTAGCTATACCACGCTCACCAACACCTACGTTGATTCCTTCTATCATCCCACGCCCTCGACCAACTGTGGTCCCTCCTGGAACAAAGGCAACGGCAGCGGCTGTCTCCTCTGGAGTCAGAGCTATGCTGGCAACAGTCGCTTCCTGAGTAGCATTAGCAATGGTGAGGGCCTGGTGCAAACCTTCACCTGGTCAATTGCCCACAACAACAGCCATGGCGTGCCCGGCGGGGGCAGCAACAACGCCAATCCCTTCTACTGCAACAGTAACATGAACGGCTACCCCTGTGACGAGGCTGACGACAGCGGCTGGAGCCGCGCCGTGTTGACGCAGGAGAGCACCACCACTCTGCGGCTGAGCCAGAACGGCCAGGGAGGCGCGCAGAGCAGTACACCCGTTACCGAGACCACGGCATACAGCTATCAGCTGACCTATCCGCTGCCGGCCCAGGAGTGTAGCGATTGTGTTGCCGGCATGTACTGGGGCAACCAGAACGATGTTGACTATCTCAGCTATTACAATGGGATCTTCATGGGCTTTGCCCAGGTCACGGTCTCGCCGCCCGATGGCTCGCTCGAGGTTCACAAATACTACGCCGGTGAGGGCTGGGGTATCTACGATACCTCCCAGGTGACCTGCTTTACTGCGGCCCCCTGTCACAATGATCCCTGGTGGGACCTGGCCAACGCGGCCCACGGCCAGGAGTATCAGGCTCTCTACTACGATACCGACGGCAACACCCTGCTCAAGGAGGTCGACACCAGCTATCAGGCCATCTGTCCGCCGCCCGGTGTGGCGGGCACGCCAGCCTCATCGCAATACGGCACCTGGGATGGCAAGCTTGTCAGTGCTCTCGACCATAACAATCCGGTGGTCGTCTGTGATATCCGGAAGACGCAGCAGAAAGTGCAGATCTTCGACGGTTCCAGCAACAGCGTTGTCACGACTACGAGCTGGAGCTACGACAATTATGATCGGGTCACCCAGGAGGTCACTACCGGCAACGGTGGCACACCGGCCCAGGTCGTCAAGAACTACAGCTACGTCTGGAACGATGCCGTGCAGGCGACCCAGAGTAGTGCCAGTGGCACCTACCTTATCGACTTTGTGGCGCTGAGCACTGTCGAAGACGGCTCTGGCAATCGCCTGAGCTGCCAGTATACCAGCTACGATGGTCAGGGCTACGCCACCGGCCAGACCAGCGCCCTGACGCTGGGCGAGGCCACGGAGAAGGACGCCTACGCCGATTGTGGCAGTTCAGCCAACAACTACACGCCCACGGACAAGAGCGCCACGACGACCGTCTACGATGCCTATGGAAACGTCGTCGCCAGCACCGATGCTGATGCGAACGCTGGCATTGGCGGGCATGTCGGCTGCACGGTCGGCAGCAGCCAGTATACCAGCTGCACCACCTACGACAGTACCTTTGCGGTCTACCCGATCACCAGCGCCAACGCTCTTAACCAGGTCAGCCGTACCAGCTACGCGAACACTGGGGCCACCTTCGGCTACGGTACCTGGCCACAGAGTACGACGGACGTCAACAACCAGACGACCAGCTACACCTACGACTTCCTGGGACGCATGACTGCCCAGGTACTGCCGGGCGAGAGCAGCGGCTTGCAGACGCAGCAGTGGCTCTACAGCGACTGGTGCAGTGGCACTGCGGCCCAGGGTCCCTGCCTGGAGATCGACGAGATCGATCGTCTCAACAGTACCACCACGACCATCTCGCGGGCCTTCTACGACGGCGAAGGGCGTCTGGTGGAGACACGCACCCCTGACCCGGCTGGGCAGGATGTGATCATCTACGCCTTCTACGACAGCTCGGGACGCCTCTTCTTCAAGAGCGATCCCTACTTTGTCCCGGCCTACAGCGGTCCGCCGGGGCCAGCGGCCTACTCGCTGCCCGACACCACGCAGCCAGGTACCACGACGACCTATGATGGTCTGGATCGCGTACTGAGCGTCACCGATCCCAATTCCTTCACCAAGCATACGGCCTACAGCGTCGTCTGCGGGGTCCAGGGGACCAGCGACAGCGGCTGCTATGAGCAGACAGCAGTGACCGATGCCAACGGGCACAGGAGCGCCAGCCTGGTCGGGGCTTTGGGGAAGGAGAACTATCAGCAGCAATACACGGGCGATAGCTCACACCCCTACACCCTCTACAGTACCACGGCCTACACCTACGACAGTGCGGGTCAACTGCTCGCCACGCGCTCGCCCGATGGCAGTCTGGCCACCACCACCTACGATGATCTGGGGCGGGCCATCCAGTGGCAGGACCCGGATCGCGGCACCAGCACGGCCAGCTATGATCCCAACGGCAACGTGATCCAGACGGTGGATGCACGCGGCGCTGCGGGCACCGTCTACTACGGCTACGACGGTCTCAACCGGCTGTTGTGGCGTAACAGCAGCAACACCTCCACCGGCGCCTGGGTCACCTACACCTACGACAGCACTGCCAATGGGAACATGGGCGTGGGCCGCGTGACTGGCGAGCAATTCAGCGGTCCGGCCAATCTCAGCGGCTCCTACAGCTACACCTATGATGCACGTGGGCGGCAGATTGCCGAGACCATCACCGTCAATGGCACCAGCTACACGGTGCAGGCCAGCTACAACGATGCCGGCCAGCTCACCAGCCAGACCTATCCTGATGGGGAAGTGGTCACGCCAGGCTATGACGCCAACGGCTGGCTGATCGGTCTGACCACCACCCAGAACACCACCACCACAGTGCTGGCTTCGGCCATTCAGTACCAGGGGAATGCTGGTGCGGCGGGGAAAGCCACGGCCCTGCTCCTGGGGAACAGCCGCTATAGCTTCGCGCGTAGCTTTGACGCGGGGCTGCGGGTGACCAGCCTGGTCTACAAGAACCAGAGCAGTGGAGCGGTGCTCTATCAGGAGCAGCCGCAGTACGATGCCGCCAACAACGTCGTGGCGGCCACCACGACCATGCCGACGGGGGATACGGACGTGCAGGCTTTCTGCTACGATGCCCTCAATCGGCTGACGTGGGCGGGGGCGAGTGGGACACCGCCTTGTGGGAGCACGCTGAACGCGGGAACGCTGACGGCGGCGCAGTACCAGCAGGGCTATAGCTACGATGCGGAGGGGCGCCTGACGACGGGGCCGGCTGGGAGCTACACCTATGGGGATAGCGCGCACCCGCATGCGGTCACGAGCACCAGCAGTGGCTTCAGTGCCAGCTATGATGCGGCAGGGAACAGGATTTGCCGGGCGCCCAACAGCTCGGTGACCTGTGGCGGTAGCGCTCCCACTGGGCAGCAGCTGAGCTATGACGCAGAGGGGAGGCTGGTACATTGGCAGAATATGCCGACAGCGCCCAGCTCCTCGGTGGATTACCTCTACGATGGGGAGGGGAACCGCGTGGTGCAGCAGGCGACGGTGGGAGGGAGCACGACGACGACCATCTATCTGGGGCAACTGGAGGAGATCCAGCAGAGTGCGAGCGGGACGCAGACGTTGACGTATTACTCGCTGGGAGGGGCGCCGGTGGCCGAGGGGGGCAATGGGAGCGACTACTACTTTGGCTATGACGTGCTGGGGAGTCTGGTGGTCGCCCTGGATAGTGGAGGGAACGTAGCAGGAACGCAGTTGTACGGGCCGTATGGGGACCAGCGGTACACGACGGGGAGTCTGCCGACGAGCCTGGGCTACACAGGGCAGCGTGCGGACAGTGTGACAGGGCTGGATTATGATGTAGCCCGCTATTACGATCCGGTGGTGGGGCAGTTCCTGACGGCGGACACGGTGCAGGGGAACGAGCAGGGGCAGGACCCGTATGCGTACGTGGGAGGCAACCCGGAGACGCGGACCGATCCGACGGGACAGATGTAGGCGCTCCCAGGTGGAGGAGGGGATAGCAGCGTGCCAGCGCCGGCGCCGGTGGTTGATGTGGATCGGGCAGGAGCCTGCAATTCGACCGTGTGTTACCAGCCGAATGGAACTCAGGAGCCGCGCCCTCACCCACCGGTGCCACCGGCGAAATCCCCTGTGCGTAGGCAAGAGGGAGGGAGTGGTGCTAAAAAGGCTGGGGGAGGGTGTGATGAGAATGTCGACTTGAGCGACCATTGTCAGGCCTGGGCGAACAAGGCTAAGAAGGTGCGAGATCGGGCCCTGGCAGGATTAATCAGGGAAGCCAATTTGCTCTACCTGGCCTCAGCGGTGCTGACGGTGACCGGAGATATTCTGTCTTTATTTGTCACCAGGTCTGTGCCGGGCTTCGCCACGGGTACGATTACCCTTATCGTGGATACTGGTGCTCTGCTTATGGCCATTGGCAATATCTTCCCGCAGTGGTTACCGTTCTTCGAGAAAGTGTTTTCCGTTCTATTAAACCTCAAAGGGTTGGCGGACATGGTGCTCGCCGCGTGGGATTCCGCGAACTGGTGGGTCAAGAACACAGCAGCAGCCACAGCAGATCTGCTGCAATGGTTAGCTGTGGGTCCCGAACAGGCACTGGCTCGTTTGACGCTCATTATGCTGAAACCTGCCGTCGTGGGCTTGCTATCTATGGGAGCCGATTTACTGTCGAGTCGGTATCTGGCTCTGGAGGCAGAGGTCAGTGCTCAAGAGATGATGCCAATTGAGCAATGGTGTGCTCAGTTCAAGGGGTGTCCTTCCTATTAGGGAGGAACTGCTGGACGATGGGTGTGGGGGTGCGGAGAGAGGTGCTGGCTAAAGCATACTTGCCAGACAGTTGATGAGTGCCTGTGCTCACCAGGGAAGGACAGGTATGAGATGAGTAAAAGTATGGAGAGAGCTGTGAAGGATCAGCAATTGCTAGAGCGTCGGGGACTTGGCAGGCCGCTGGCGGCCTTTCGGGCGAGATGGTGGCTGCGCGTGAGCTGGTGGGTGCTGCTGGGAATGGGGATTGGACTAGTCGTCCTGGTCCTGTGGCGGAAGGGGCCAGGAGACCTCATCTTCCTGGGGGCGCTCGTGAGCGGGTTCGGGGTGAGTTCCCTCGGGGAGCAGCTGGGCTTGCGGAGGAGGCTGGTGGTTGGTGAGAAGGGGTGGGTAGAGCTGCAGGGGGTGGTGGTGCGGAGACCCTGGGTGGTTCGCTGGGAGCAGGTGCGAGAGATCAGACGGGATCTGTGGGGCTGGCGGGTGGTCAAGAAGGAGGGGAGAGAGCCGGAGTGGCTGCTGCTGAGGCTCTATGGAGGGGGGGGAGGAGCTGGAGCAGCTGCTGGAGGAGTGTGCGGCAGCCGTAGGGGTAGCGGTTGGGGGGGTGGGAGAAGGCGAGGGTGGAGAGGATATGGAGGCGGGGGGTACGGGTGGTGGGATGGGGGGCGGTGGTGGTCTGGGGAGCGCTCGTCGTTGGGATGGTGGCAGTCAGCTCGGAGGTGCGCCAAGAGCTGCTCATGGGGCTGCGGGAGGGGGGCCTGGGGGGGCTGGTGGGGAACCTGGTGGGGTTGGGGGTGGAAGTGCTGGTGCTGCTGATGCTGCCGATAGCGGCATTGGCATGCTACATAGGTCTGCTGGTCTGGAAGATAAACCAGGATCTGAGCGATTTTGCTGGAGAAGAGATTGGGGAAGAGGCTGAAGAAGAGATTGAAACAGAGGTTGAAGAAGAGATTGGGGAAGAGGCTGAGGAGGAAGAGCAGGAAAGGGAATGAGAGTAGGGATCGATCGGGTGAGGGGGGAGGGACGAGGGGTCTGAGGAAGGGCAGTTCCTGACGGCGGACACGGTGCAGGGGAACGAGCAGGGGCAGGACCCGTATGCGTACGTGGGAGGCAACCCGGAGACGCGGACCGATCCGACGGGACAGATGTAGGCGCTCCCAGGTGGAGGGGGTGGGAGCAGCGTGCCAGCGCCGGCGCCGGTGGTTGATGTGGATCAGGCAGGAGCCTGCAATTCGACCGTGTGCTACCAGCCGAGTGGAACGGAGATCCTGCGCAGCACACGGCAGCCTGTGGTGACACCACCTCACACTCGACCATCACAGTCGGGAAAGGGTCAGCAGCCCGGCCCGCAGCAAAATCCCCATTCCCGAAAGAAGCCATGGTGTCTCCTGGTGTGCGGAGGGGTGCAGAATTGGTGGTCGTTTACTGCAAGTGCAGCTGAGGCACTGGGTTCTATTGCTGGATTAGCAGTGCTTATAACTGCATTTGTGGGAGCTCAGGCTACAACAGGTGGAGTTGCGACATTTTTAGCGAACTTTGTGTTGAGTGCAGGAGCGTCATTGGTCCGATCAGTGATAGATGGTATTCAAGGAATAATGAGTAGCTTTGCCGAGCATAATCCTCTTCTTGACCTCGTAGTCGACGTCCTCAAGATAGGGCTTGACTTGGCAGCCATAGTGACTCTGAAAATCGGCCTTAGTGCCCTCCGAAGGGTATCATCTATAAACTCTGCAGGGCAGGTCCAGCGGTTTATAGATGCAATTGGCCAAATCATGAAAAGAAAGCCTGTGACATTCGCTAAGTATGTTGCACCAGCTGTTGGGGCTATCGTGGGAATAGTTGGGGCTATAGCGGGTGCTCCAAATCTCATAGTGGATGCTGCCAGGCTAGGAAATGACTTTTTCAACGTATATCTTCCCTATGCGCGAAGCCATGATCCATCGGCTGGGTGGAATACGAACAGGTGGTGAAGGCCCCTCTTAGGGAAGAACACAAAGTGATGCTTTTCTACCCAAAATAAAAGAGGAGGTGGAAAGAAATAGTCGTATCTGCAACACCAGGTTGCTTTCTCGGGTTGCATGCTTCCTTGCTAGGCACATAGCCGGTCCTGGGGGATCCAGTTGACAGAGAGCCCGGTGCCAAGCAAGCAAGATTGGGAAGCGGCTCCGGCTCAGGAGGGCTGGAGGATAGGAAAGGAGAAGACTGGCTGCGATGAACGGAGAGACGGAACCTGCTCAGGAAGAGGAACTGTCTCTATCCTATGGGCGCTGGTTCTACATGGACAGCGCCTTACTCATAGGGGCTCAGCTCGTGGCTGCTCTCTACCGGGTGTTCTGGGGAGTGTTTGGAGCGTTGGTGCTGCAATTGCTCCTGTTGCAGCATTACGAGCGCCTCGGTCAGAGAACAGAGTCGCGGGGACAGGCAAGGCTGGCAATGTGGCGGGGACATCTGGGTCCGATCATCGGGGTCATGGTGGTGGAGATGGCCCTAGGA
>NZ_MCIF01000002.1:224603-249991 GCF_003268475.1 Thermogemmatispora tikiterensis
TGAGAACTGGCTGAAGGTGCCGGGCCTGGAGTGGGGCGTAGCAGCGCTGGAGGTGGGCTACCCACTGGCGCTGTGTGGGCTGAGCGCCAGATCGAGGAGGACTCCCGTGGGTGCATGGTGGAGTGTAGCCTGGGGGGTGCTGCTGGGGAGCTGGATACCTGGAGTTGTCCTGGATGGCTGGGAGGGGGAGGCTCCGCAGATGTTTGAGCGGATCAGGCTCCTTGCAGTGATCCTTTTCACGCTTTTCTGCATCGGGATGGTGGTGCGGGAGAGTCAGGCGAGAAGAGTGCAGCCATGCCGACAGCAGGAGAAGAGTGAAGACGCTTGCTTGAGAACGGGCTGTTTCCCCCGTGAGAAGCAGGAGGAGTGCTTTTTCTGAAGAGGCCTGCTGATCAGGGCATGGATCAGCTGAACCAGGAGGCGAGACCTTCACCGTCCCCGCGAGCGAGGGCGTCGCGGAGGGCAAAGAGCCGCGTGGGAGTGCAGCCTGGCTTCGAAGGTGGGGAGAATCGACCCTGTGATCGCAGGAATCGACACTGCTGTTGGTCGGATGGAGGCAGCGGTGGCGGTCTCAATCGCCGGCTGGCATCACGTCAGGGGGTGTAGCATGCCTGTGTCTTGGGCGATGATCTTCAAAACTTCGGGCTGGGATTGTCGCTGGGAGGGGAGGGCTGCTGTTCATCTGGGCGGATGACGGTGTAGAGGCTCTGGCGTTGCTGCTGGCAGGGTCGCTCGTGCCTGTCGACTCGCTGCTGCTAGCGGGCGCCTTCTGGTGCTTCACGGCATGGGGGAGCACGGCGTCTGCCGCCAGACGGGGAGAAGCGCTCTGCGGAGGAATGGCGGGCACTGGCGCTGCGGCGGATAGAACCAATAGAAACACAGAAGAGTCATAGCGCCTTTTGGCGCTGGCTCTCCTGGTTTGCTCTCCTGATGGAGCGAGAAGAGGATGACCTGGCCGGTTGGTGCTGACGAAGGCTGGATAAGGGCGAGAGCGGGGATCGAAGAGAGGAGCCGCGGTTTGTCAACCTCGGTGGGGGTTCGAGCAGGGAGGCCTCCCTGATCCAGTGGGAGGGCAGTCCCTGCTTCAATGAGAGAGAAGCCCCTCTCTGCTGTGAGGCTGCAGCGGGCCTGCTACCAGGAGGTCAAGGGCCAGCTCAACACACAGATGGCCTGCGCGGCGATCCGGCTGGTGGCTGCTTCCTCCCAGAGCGCGTGCAGCCACCGCCATCTGCCGCGACGCCCGTTCCTGTTCCGGCGCAGACGGACCTTGTTTCTCGTCGGCCTGCGGGGACGCGATGCCAGCCTGCGACCAGATCAGATGGGACCCTCTTGCTCTGGACCGTGGCCGGGCGCAAATGCCTGCCCTACCGGGTCCCACAGGCCTTTCAGCCGCGGCTGGCACAGGTGAAGACGATGGACAGCCTTAGAGCCGTGGAACGTGATGAGCGGCTGCTTGAGCGACTGACTCTCACGCTAGAGGCGCCGGACTCGCAACCCCTCCCAACCCCGAAGCAGGCCACAGGAGCGAGCCGGGTCGTGGGGATTGATCTGAAGGAGACGAATGCGCTCGGAGCAGTGGGCAGCTGTCGAAGTGGCTCCGAAGCCCGGGCCGACGAGGCTGCGGGCAAGCCTCTGGCTCAAGCCAGGGGCCGTTGACTCCTTTGATGTTCCTGCCTGGATTCCTGCCGATCAAGGCATTCGCCTCCAGGTGGAGGGCGATCCACAACTTGTTCACCACTCAGAGCTTGTTACGCACCGAGCGCTTCCATAAATCGCTGGTGGCTCTGCTGGCTCGCGCCAACTGAGAAACGCGCAGCTGCTGGAACAGCAGCTGATGCAGCAATCCCTTCTGGCGCTCGCTGAACGCTGGCTCCCTGTCGACCGTTTCCTGCTGGGGACAGCGGCGGATCGCTCCTGGTCAGGGATAAGCGCGGGCGAACACCTGGCACGGTTGCTGTTTGCTAAGCTAAGAAGAACGGTTCCATGACGGAGCGAAAACAGGATCAAGACATGCAGACCATTTTTACCTATTTGACAGGTGAAGACTGCGAAGTACGGCTGGCTCCAGGGGGGGATCACTCTGCGTCCTCAGACCAGGAAGGAGGTGGAAAGAGTCATCCTCAATTGCTGGGGGGATCTTCCTCTCCGCTTCAGTGGAGCGGGCAGGGCTGAGGCGCTTTTGCTGGCTCCCATCCTTGGAGAAGGTCCCGGTCGGATTCTCCTGCTGGATGAATCGGCCTTGCACTTGCACCCGTCGGTCCAGGTTCGCCTGCTCACTCTCCTGGAGCAGGACGGAGAGCACGGGCAGCCTGGTCGTGTCCTTCCAGCGAATCAGGGGCTCTTGATCACTCATCGCCCCTTCCTGGTACCTGATCACAGGCTCACGTGCGTGAGCCGTTTCTCTGCTAGAGGCGGGGCGACGAGCGCAGTTCGCTCGACGTTCGGTGGCAGCCCGTATCTTCCGGAGCCGAAATTGCAGCGGTCCCTCAAAGAGAATCCCTCAGCCAAAGCGCTCCTGTCCAGCCAGGCCGTGCTGCTGGTTGAAGGAGAAACCGGGCAGGGAGCTTTGCCAGTCTGGTCCCCAGATCTGCTGAACCGGGGTGGCCAACCACTCAAAGGACCCGATCTTCTGGATACGGAAGATCCAGGAAGTGGCTGGTTGAACTTAACCTGCTCCTCCAGAAGGGGTGGAGAGCGATTCCCAGGCGTTCCAGAGTTGGACTGAACAGCTCGAATCTTTCGGAGTGTTCACTCTGGCCACCCGGGCTAACGGGGGGGTGAACGGGCAGTAGAAGCAGAGCTACCGCAGGAGGTACGTACTCAAGCCGGGCAGTGTTCAAACAAGGTGGCTCGGGGAAGGCTCCTGGCCAACGATTGGGTGTATCCCGAGCGAGTGCAGGAGGTGCTCAGGAGGATTCTGCGTTATCTTAAGACAGGGAGCACGTATGGGTCGTGAGGCAGGGGGTTCCCGTGTCCTTCCGCCTTGTCATCACGTCGTGCTGATACGAGAAGAGCGAGTCCTGGCTGGTTTCGAAGTCTGCTGGTTGAACGCTGGTTTGTTCATCCTGGTGAAGAACGGGAGCGGGTGCGAGACCAGGCAAATGCTGCACGCTTCAGCTGAGCAATTGCCGGGAGGCAGATGCCACGCCTGGAATGGTGCCTCACGACTGGCGACGGCGCTCCAGCGGCTGGTCGATGAACAGGTGACGGCCCTGGTGTATGCCCCCCATGAAGCCGGCATCGATCTCCTCGCGGACTTTGCTGAGCCACTTGCAGGCGCGGCTCTGGCACGTTTCCTGATTCTGCCGTCCGACTCGCTGGCATCCCTCTCCCGCTGGTCTGACGCCGCTCAGGCGGCGCTCTCGGGATGGTCTGGCTGCTCAACGGCTCAGGTGGAGCAACTGTCTGAATGGTTGACAGAGGCCCTGGAGTATTTCGTTCGTCTGGTGAAGAATCGCAAAAGTATAAATTCGATGAGCTTTTTGGCTGCTCGGCACTCCTTCTGGGACGCAGGACCTACCAGGGATTGACAGCCAGCTGGCCGAGCATGCAGGGAACTGGGACATATGGAGAGCGCATGAACAGTTTGCCTAAGTTTGTGGTCTCTACCACGCTCTCAGAAGTGGAATGGAACGCCAGCTTGCTCACGGGCGATCTCCCGGAAGCAGTTTCCCGGCTCAAGCGGCAGCCAGGGCAGGAGATATTGATTTTTGGCAGTGGGGAACTGGTCCGCAGCCTGATGTCCCTGGATCTGATCGATGAATATCGGCTGATGGTCTTCCCTGTTGTGGTGGGCAGAGGTAAGTGTCTCTTCCGAGAGGGAAGCGAGATGAAGGTGCTGAAGCTGATCGAACCCAGGACCTTCAGTTCCGGTGTCGTCGTCCTCACCTACCGACCAGAGCGGTCTTAGCCGGAGCGAAGCTGTCAGCCGTCCACGATCGCGACGTTCCCCTGTGAGGTCTCTGGTCCTGGAGTATGAAACGGTTCATTCCTCCTTCAGGACCCAGAGACATCTGCCTCTTTGAATGGAGAAATCATCACCTCTCGTCAAAGAGGCGGGCATCAGCAGTATCGCCGGTGGCGTGGTCTGTTATGCGATCAGCACCGAGCGGACTCTGAAATGCCGTGCATCCCCCGGCGCCTCCCTTCATGGCCCTCTTGGGGAGCGTCAGCTTGCCTGCGGCCTTGACACTCAGTCACTTTGTAGCCGCGCTGCCTGCTGAACCGGTCGCAGTCCTGTGAACACTCTTTCTGGAAGAGTTGCTGGCTCACTGCCTTTCCACAAGAGTTGGCCACTTACCTGCATGGGCCTGGCTGCAACCTGGTCCCCGAGAACGAACAGGCTCAATGGCGGCAACAGGAGGCAACGGCATGCGTAGAGGAAGTCAGGACCGGAGAAATCACCGCTCCAATCGTGGAGATTCTTTACCTGGCGGGGGCGAGCGCATGGCAAGGAAGCCTCGGTGGCAGTAGCCTGGCCTCGGCGACGGTCGGCGTCGGCAGCATCTCCTCCGCCCCGATCCAGACGGCGCAGCGAGGCATGGGGACCACCTGTATTCCTCATTGATCACGAGAAGCAGTCGATCGATGGTATCCTGGTGACGGTCCAGAACGCCGATCAGTTCAGAGTTTCCTGACCAGGGTAGGATCTCAAACCAGTTGCTGGTGGGCTGAGCCTTTAGGGCAGCAGATCTCTTCTGAGTGGCAGACCCTTTACCAGGCCTGTCGCTTACCTCTAAGATAGAGACTTGTACTTACCTCTTTTCCTGTTCGTTAACCGTGCTCCAGCGCAGCACCTCTGGTGACCTGCTGGGGCTTGCTCATCAATCAATCAATCAGTTGATTGACAAACACGGAGCTTGTAGCTATACTGATCGATCAGTTGATGGAGAAATGTCGAATGACGGAAATGGCTTTCCCACATGAGGAAGATCGTGAACCAAGACGGCTCTCAGGCCAGGAGCGCCGTCGTCTGCTGATCCAGGCGGCCTACCGGCTAATCGCCGAAAGAGGCTTTGAGTATCTTCGCACACGCGAGGTTGCTGCCCGGGCTGGCGTGAATGTTGCGACCTTGCACTACTACTTTGCTGGCAAGGAGCAACTGATTCAGGGCGTCGTCGAGCACCTGCTGGAGATCTTGAGCAGCCGTGGGCCGTCGCAGCTATCGGAGGCGGCCACTCCTCTGGAGCATATCCGTTCGATGTTTCTACGCATTGACCATCTGCTGCATGAAGAGCCGGAGGTCTTTATTGTGCTCAGTGAGATCAGTCTGCGCTCGTTGAGGGATGAGTCGCTGCGCCGTGCACTGCACCGGCTGGAAGCTGCCTGGCGTGCCTATCTCACGCCGGTGGTCAGTGAGGGTTTGCGTTGCGGGATGCTGCGCGGCGACCTCAATATTGAGGAGACTGTAACCGGGCTGATTATCGTGATCAAAGGCCTGGCTTTCCACGCTATCAGTGGAGGCAGTTCGCCGGATATTCGGCGACTGCTAGCTGATCTGGAACGCTGGCTACAGCCTGCCGCGCGACCGGACTGAGCGCTCAGGGCAACAGTACCTCCGGCGAGTCTGAATCATTATTGTTGGAGGTCTTTGGCAATGCAAGAGCAAAGGGAAGCCGGCACTGCCCTTTTCGCTCGTCGCCCGTTGACAGTACTCTCGCTGCTGACCGTGCTGGCGCTGATCGTGACGGCGCTGGCCTGTGGCAGCCTGATGCTGCTGGCAGGGCTGGTGATTGTGCCGCTGCTCATTCTGGCTCTGGTGAGCCTGGCCCTGGCAGGGTTGATCGCCTGCGGCCTCCTCTGGGCGCCGCTGCTAGGCGCGTTCTTCGGTCTAGGACTGATTCCAGGTGGACTGCTCACGCAGCAATACTTTGGGTATCACCTGACGCATCCTGGGGAGGTTGCTCCCTTCATGGCCTCGCTGCTGATGCTCCTTGCCGCCCTGGTGATGATCGTGGCCGGCGGTGGCGCTACCTTCCAGAACTATCGTGGAGGCGAGCGTCAAGCACCGCGCTGGCTGACACAACTGCTCAGCGCTCTGGCGGGCTTCATCCTGGGGGCACTCTGTGTTTCGTTACTGGTGGCTGTGACGCCCGTGCCCTCTGCCAGTACCACGAGCGCTGGCCTGCCAGCTGTGCATATGGGGATCTCTGCGTTCAGCCAGTCGAGTATCACCATTCCCAAAGGTTCAAAGCTCGTGTTGGTAGACGACGGACAGTATTTGCATATCCTGCGCTACGGTCGCTGGCTCAACGGCAGTCCTCACCCGCAAGAGGAGCCGGGCGCGCCTCGCCTTGATACTCTCCAGATCCAGGGAGGCAGTGTGACGATAGGTCCCTTTACGACCGCAGGCACCTATTACATCTATTGCACCATTCATCCTGGCATGACGCTAACCGTGATTGTGCAATAGCCTTTTGAAGAGGGGAAGTCGATGCCGGTCTGCCTGGGTAAGATACTAAGCGGTCACTGCCCTCTCGCTCTCTGGCAGAGAATCACCTTTCTCTGAGAGAGGCATAAACCCCACGGCTAAAGCCGGGGGCTTGCAGGGAAGTGTACAGCCCTGCTCTGGCGGGCCCAGGCGACTGAGCCGAGGAGCGAGGTGAGGAAGCCGCTCTGTCGTCGGCAGGCCGAAGACTCAGTCCGCGACGTTTTCCCAGTTCCAGCCCCTGAAGACGCTGGCTGCCAGACAGCCTGTGGGATATGGGGAAACGAGCTGGAACGGATAGCCAGCTGGCGACATGGGCGAGGGAAACGGTTCACCGGCGTCCGTCAGATAGAGTGGCGAGTAGGGAGCAATGTTTTGCAAGACCCCGGGCAGCTATGTGAGCGGGACAAAAACTCCCGAGGCAAAGGCCAGGATGAAGAACGACAGATTCAGGACAGAGGTTGCTCCCGCCGGGTTGACAAGATTACCGATGGCAAGGCCGAGCAGGATAAAAGGCAACACGCCCAGAAGCAAAGAAGCGATCAATGTGACCCATGAGATAGCGCTGAGCCGCACGCCACCCACCGCCAAAGCAAAGCCGCAAAGGACAAGCAGCATTACCAGGGCAGACAGCAGAGCCGTCACCATTTTGGCCAGCAGATAGATCGAAGGTGGTAAAGGGGTAGCTCGTATCAGGACATTCATGCGCTGTCCTCGCTCACTGGCAATGCTTGCTCCAAAGGAATGGAGCATGACGCTGATGATAGGTGCTGGGCGCCCTGGTGTTGGCTGTTCTGGCCGTTGGCCTGGATAGCACTATCCTGAGTATCGCGATCCCGACGTTGGCTGGGGTCTTGCACGCCAGTGAGACCGATCTCCAGTGGTTTTCGGCGGGGTATCTCCTGATGCTAGCCACTGCGATGCTACCGACAGGTCTGTTTGGCGATCGGTTTGGTCGCAAGAAAGTGCTGCTCAGTAGCCTGCTGCTCTTTGGAGCAGGCTCAGCGATCTGTGCCTATGCGCCCACGCCGGCAATCTTCATTGTGGCGCGTTGTCTGCTTGGGCTGGCTGGAGCGGGCATCATTGTGATGGCGCTCTCAGCGGTGACTGTGCTCTTCGCCGAGCAGGAGCGCCCGCGCGCCGTAGCAATCTGGGGGGCAGTCAATTTCCTCTCCCTGCCGCTTGGGCCGATTCTGGGAGGCTGGTTGCTCAGCCACGCTTGGTGGGGATGGGTCTTCCTGCTCAACGTGCCCATTGCGCTGAGCTGCTGGTGACCCTGCTGCTTCTCCCCGAAAGCCGGGCGCAGGGGCGTCCCGATCTCGACCCGCTCGGTCTGGTCGTCTCGGCTGGGGGCCTGTCCCTGGTCACCGCCGGTCTCATTCAGGCCGGGAGCGCTGGCTGGGGGGAGAGTGCGACGCTGCTCCCGATCACTGGTGGTGTGCTGCTTGTGGGCGGCTTTTTCCTGAGGGAATACTGGCTGACCCTGGCTCAGAGATCGCGAGGAAGACCACTGCTTGATTTTGCCCTTTTGCATACGATATCCTTTACCCGGAGTATCATCTTGCTGGCTGTGATGGTCCTGGCGATGACCGGGCTGCTGCTCACAATCCCGCAGTTTCCTCCTGCGTTCGAGGCTGTGCTGTGACCTTGTTGCATCATCGCGGGAGGCCAGAGGGGAGATTCTGACCTCCTCGCCACTGTGCACACCGGGCCACGGCGAGTTGCCGCAGAGAGTGGCCTGCCGGGCCAGTTCTTCCCGTCGGACAGAGCTGCCAGCGCTGGCACGCTCGCATAGCTGCAGCCACTCAGGCAGGCATAGTGTGAACGCTGAACAGCGCGATCATCCCTCGCTCTAGCTGCAGCTGGCCCGTCTGTTGATCCGGAATCAGACTACACAGCGCATAATTGCCCGGTTCCAGATGAAGCTTGATCCATCCTGACCCGTTGGGGGCCAGAGCTGCCATGCCACCGTACTCCTCGAACGGCGGTGGGCCGGATGGCGAGCGAAAGAATGCAAGGAGGTCCTGCAGACGCTTGCCGGCTGCCAGCCTGACGATATTCATTTCATGCGGCTCATTGCCCTGATTAATCACGCGCAGAGTGAGCGCCTGTGCTGTGCTGATAACCGCTGGCAACACGTATCCGCTATCGCGCATGACCACCACGCCGTTGCTTGCCGGTGGCGTAACCGGTGCGCTCGCTGCAGCGACACTAAAAAAGCGGATCATGCCCTTCTCCACGTGAGAAACGCCGTCATTGCCAACCACCAGGCACAGAAGCGCGTACTCGCCAGCCGACAGATTCAGGATCGTTTCCTGGCCGTAGCCAGGTGCCACGATATCTGATCCACCGGCCAGCGTCAGCAGGGCGAAGCCGGCGCGCTGATCCCGCTTCGTAACGAACTCGTCCAGAACCTGGCTGGGCGTGACGCCGTCATGGAGACGAGCCAGTTGCGCCTGATGCGGCTGCGTACCATTGTTGACCAGAGCGATATCGACCAGGCCGGCATGCAGGTTCAGAGAAGTGGGCATTTCATAGCCGTCATCCACGGCGGTGATTGGGATCACAGGGAGAGACGGGTGGCTTGCGGGCGTTGGCCGGGCAGGAGCAACCGGAGCAACCTGCGCGCCATCCCCGGCGCAGCTGACGAGTGAGGCAGCCAGCAGCACCAGCAGCATCGGCAGCGCCAGTTTTGCCTGGATCAGCCTGCGCCGAGGCCACCAGTTCCAGCGCCCCAACAGCGCGACCATGCCCGGCACCAGCAGACCGCGCACAATAAAGGTATCCAGTAGCACACCCACCGCCACACAGATGCCGAGTTGATAAAGGATTGTCAGCGGCAGAGTGGTTAGTACGAGGAAGGTACTGGCCAGGATCAGGCCGGCAGAGGTAATCACGCCCCCTGTGCGTGAGACAGCGAAGATAACCCCTGTCTCCAGGCCGTGCCGCTCTACTTCCTCGCGCACACGCGACATCAGAAAGATCGTGTAGTCAGCACCCAACGCGACGAGAAAGACAAAGGAGTAGAGCGGAATGGCGTAGTTGAAACCATCCTGTCCCTGGATACGCAGACAGAAGAACGAGCCTACCCCGAGAGCTGCCAGGAAGTTAAGGGTGACAGCCAGCAGCAGATAGAGCGGCGCCACCAGGCTGCGCAAGAGCAGCACCAGCACCAGGAGCACCAGCACCAGCACAGCCGGCACAATCAGCAGCGTGTCGCGCCGATTGTAGGCCAGCTGATCGGCAAGCTGCGCTGTCTGCCCGGCGATATGGAAGGTTGCGCTAGTCGCCGCCCCTCCTCCCAGCCCGTTCGCAGCCAGTGTCCTGCTGAGCGTTGTGTGCAGCAGGGCAATGCGCTGGATGGCAGGCAACGAGTAGGGATCATCATTGAAGATGACCGAGAGCTGTACCGTCGTGGCGTCGGACGAGACAAAGCTCACGCTCGCGGCATAGGCCCCGATTGCCGTGAGAATGTCGGGCGTAGGCCGTATGCATAGCGAGTCACTGCATGCAGGCAGTCCCTGACCACGGCGGATGGCAGCACGTAGGCTCGCAGGCAAAGCGGCGATGTTTCTCTGAAGGGCGGCGGGATCAACGGCAGGTGCACCGCCAGTAGGGCGGGTTGGGCCTCTGACCACTGCGACGCCTGGAACCTTTTGCAGCGCAGCCGTGATCGCGTCCAGTTGAACCAGATGCTGATAAGCGTCGGGGGTCGCACCATGCAGCTGAATCAGCACCGTCGTAGGTGCGAGCATGCCCGCCGGGAAATGCTGCTGCAGAAGTGCATAGCCACGGCCTGAGTCGGTTGGAACGCGAAAGGCGCTCAGGAAATTAAAGCTGGGTTGAGCGTCGAGCGTGCCCATTGCCAGGACTGCGAGCAGGAGCGCGCTGCCCACTACAGCCGCCCTGCGCCTCCTGACGGTCCACTGCCCCAACCTGCCCCAGAAGCCACGGGCGCGTGCCTCCGCCGCCTCTGGCTGCTGTTCCTGATAGCGTGGTACAAACGGCCAGTAGGCAGCGCGTCCCAGCCAGACCAGCAGCGCTGGCACTAGCGTCAGTCCTGCCAGCAGCATCACCGCGATAGCAATAGCGAGTGGAGGACCGAGTGAGGAGTAGAGACCCAACGCGGCGAAGAGCAGCGTCAGTAGCGCGAGGATCACCGTCATCGCGCTCGAGGTAATGGCCTCCCCGACCGCTCGCATGGTCCTGCGCATCGCTTGGTGCCGGTCCTGAGTGCGCAGGAGTTCTTCGCGAAAGCGCGAGATGATGAAAATGCTATAGTCGGTGCCGGCGCCGAAGAGCAGCACCGTCGCGATCTGGCTGGCCATCGAGCTGACTGCGAAGAGGCCGGCCTTTGCTCCAAAGCCGAGCAGAGCGTTGACAATCTGCATCGAGATACCTACGCTCAGCAAGGGGAGCAAGGTGAGGATGGGAGAGCGGTAGAGCACGATTAACAGCACAAAGACCAGGCTGATGGTGACCAGCAATAAGCGCACATCAACCGAACCAAAGACGACAGTAGCGTCGCTGATGATGCCCGCCGGGCCGGTCAGGTATGCCTGCAATGAGCTACCCTGCGTCATATCTTGAAGAGCGTGGCGGATCATCGCCACAGCTTTCAGTAGGGCAGGGTCAGTGACAGATCCCTCCAGCATCGCGATGATCGTCATAGTTGTCCCATCAGGCGATATGAGCTGTGCTGTCGCCTGCGGCACAGTGAATGCGGAGACGACAGTCGCCACGGGTAGAGTTTTCTGGGTGATCAGCCAATCGTTGATCTGCCTGATGCGGATGCGATCATCCACGTTCAAGCCACCGGGGTCGTAGAGGACTAGCAGCGCTGGCGTGCCACGGCTGGATGGAAAGGCGCGCAGCAGGAGGTTTTGGGCTGCCACTGAGTCGGCGGTAGCGGGCATCTGCTGCTGTAGCGAGTCATTGTAGAGGCTGGCCAGTCTCGGTGCTGTTGCAACCAGCGCGCCGGTAACGAGCAGCCAGAACATGATCACGACGAATTTACCACGTCGTGACGAGGAAAAATCTGTAATGGCATGTAATATGAAAGTAATCATGACCTGTATCCCTGAAACGGTCGTTATCTATGCAGGAGTGTCTGGAGTGTGCTGCTATTCAGCGCCACGTGGCCAAGCACAAAAGCCGCGATACCGAGCATGACCCAAAAGTGCCAGCGCCGCAGGGTCCGACGCGCCGACAATGTCGGCTGGCTCAGCTGGCGTCCTAACCAGACCTGTCCGAAGATCAGCAACATCGCCATCGTCGCCAGATCCAGCCCGGCGGAATTCACCACGCCAGCGAGGCCGGCACTCATGGGTATCCAGAGATGTACGAGCACAATGCCTGCAATGCTGTAGCCCATCCAGTAGTGGATGCGCATACGTTTCAAGAAGGGCTGCACAGGACCGAGCAGGCCACTGCGCAGCAGGAAGGGATAGATGATGGTAGTCGCCAGCAACACCATCATGATCCAGCCGGTCGCACTGGTGACCACGTAAGCCAGCATAGTGCCTCCCTTTTCACCGGATGTCCACCAGGCCTATCAAGATAATGACAGGGTGAGTCTGGCTGACTTCAGCGGCCTCGACTCGTCCCTTCAGCTGAAGGGCAGGGCTCTGGTGAACATCCTGATCGCTGTCCCTGTCGGCCAGAACCCCAGACAGATTCCATTGACACTGGATTGAGCATTGCGGTCGGGAAGAGAATCTATCCCTACGGGTTGCAAAAGGGCACCTGGGAACCTGTCCCGCCCCGATATTGCCTCGACGATCACTACAATCATGACAGGCGAGCCTGGAGCAGATGCCGCCAGCTATGCAGGCAACATCAGCGTTTCTCCTGCTCCTACCTCTTCTGTGGCCATGCTGCGCGGCACATTGATGGAGATAAACGCCGCGGCCACGAGTTCCAGGGTCAGCAGTCCAGATCACAATGAGCGAGAACCTGCTCCTCGCGACTGCGTCCGTCATTCTCTCTTCTGTCTTCTGTGCTGTGGTCATATGGTGGCCCGTAAGAACGTGGCAGCTATTCTCTCCCCGCTCGTGCTGGTGTCCGAGGTGCCAGGTGAGACTCCTCCTAAAGTCAGTACTGACTTTAGGAGGAACTATATCATAGTTGCGAGGAAAAGGCAACCCCTTATGACTGGCATCTGGTCAAGGAGATGCGCTATTCAGGAACAAGGAGAACAGGGATCACAATGGTCTTTCTCTGGAGTGGTGACCAGATGAGATCTCGCTTTATTCTGTCTCTGCTACACGCCGCTGGTGGCGGGGCTTGCTGGCATCTTCGAGGCGCAAGAGGTAGGTGACCGAGCGATCGATCCAGGCCAGTTCGGCATCGATGAGGCTGAGCAGATGATCACTGGCAATATGCATCATCGGTCCGCTCCCGCGTATTGTCTCCAACTGCTTCGCTACCTTCGTACGATGCTCGGCTACGATCTCGCGTCGCTTGACGAGCAGGGCTATCGCTTCGGAAGTGGGGACCTGCTCCAGAAAGATCACCGCAGTCTCCACGCCAATATGCACGGGCTCGTAGTTCAGCATGATCTCGTGCAGCAGCTCATTGAAGCGTTTGCGCCCCTGATCAGTGATATCATAGATAAGTCGCTCGCCGCGGGAGCCCCGGGCCCCAGGCATGGCCTGTACGCGCAGATAGCCCTCTTTTGCCAGACGTTCCAGGAGGTAGTAGAGATTGGCCTTTTTCAAATCGCTGTACAGTTCCCCATGCGCCTGGATGATCTGGTGCAGTTCATAACCATACATTGGTCGGAGGCGCAGGAGACCTAGTAATAAGAGGATTTTATGCATGGCACTCGCGCTAAAAGTCAGGATCAACTATTAGCATGGCTTCAGTATACCATCTTTGTGAAAAGCAGTGCAATCCAGCAGTCCCTGGATGTCACGCAATGCTGCCGCACACGAGATAGAGAGTATGTCGGAGGCCTCACGATGGTGCGTGACTCCTGCTCCCCATGTGCCCCCTGGTTCGGATGGTCCTGACTCTCCTCCTCTATCCTCTCGCTTGAGCGGGGTGAGCAGGACGTGCTAGGCTGGAGGGGTGTAGAAAAAGCAGACATGGTGGCTCTCCGGAGTCAGCTGGCCTACATCGGGAATGCACGCCCGTAAGAGCCGACACAACTTCTGGATCTCTTGGTTGCGCGTAGGATTAGGATCGGCGCATAGCTGCAGATAGCTGCTGGCGCTGTAGAGCACCTCCGCTGATGCCGTTGGACGTCTTTCAACCAGTGCAGGGTGACAAGCGCAGCCTGGAGGGGCGCAGTGTTTCCTATATTCGAGACCTGGTGCTGGTGGAGCAGGGCATGCTGGCGCCTGGCAAGCGTCTCCTCCCGCCGGAGCGAGAGCTGGCGGTCCACTTGCGGGTAAGTTGCACGGCGCTGTGGGAGGCGTTACAGACGCTGGCGGCGCCTGGCCTGGTGGTGGCGCGGCGTGGGCGGGGGTCTTCGTGGTTGGGGGCGTTGCGGGCCACGGAGCAGCGCCAGTGCTACGCGATGCGCTCGCTGGTGCTGCTGGAGGCCCTGCGCCTGCCCGATCTGCCTGCCGGAGGGCTTCGCACCACTTTGCGAGTTGATGATGCAGGGAGACCTGCGCGACCACCAGCGGGCCGCCGCTCTCTGTAAGGCCGCCTGGCAGGGAATCTATGCCTGGGCCATTGCACATAACATCCCACTGATTGAAACGCAGGCGATTTCTTTGTAGAGAGCCAGTCTGTCAGGCGTCGGTCATGTGGAATAGTGCAGGCAGGACCGGGCCGTGTCCCCTCGCGTGGCTGGCCCGGTCAGATGCTGCTGCTTGCAAGCAGCCTTGCTGGACACGAACGGGAGATCCCTGGAATGGTCACGCTTGTAGACAGGGTAGAAGGGCGATAGCTGCGGGGTCCAGGCACCCCGCAGTGCAATGGCTCTGGAGCAGACAGAAAATCAATTAGTGTTTGGACTTATCCTCACCTCACCGGATCAGGTCAGGAGCGGTACAGAGCGGAAGAGCGTCAGGATGACTGACTGCTGCTCCCCGAGGGCGAGGGATCGGTGCTTGTGGCCGGTCTGGTCACATGCACCTCGATCTCATCATAGCGTTTGATCCTGTAGACGATCGTCGAGATCGCCCAGCTTACCACGAACAGACACACAATGATGACCCCAAGCAGGCCAAATTGATCGGAAAGTCCGTTGATCTGGTCCCAGAAAGGACCGCTCAGGTTCAGCTCGCTCGCCAGGATGCTGAGCGCCTCGATGCTGCCAATCACCAGGGCGACGAGGACGGAGATCAGGGTGATGGTGAAGTTATAGTACAGCTTGCGGATGGGTTTCACAAAGGCCCAGCCATAAGCGCCCAGCATGAGCACGCTATCCGTCGTATCCATGAGCGTCATGCCAGCCGTAAAGAGCGCTGGAAAGAGCAGGATAGCCATGACAGGCACGCCATGACCAGCGCTGAAGGCGGCGATACCCAGCAGACCTATCTCTGTGGCAGTATCGAAACCCAGGCCGAAGAGCAGGCCAATGGGGTACATTTTCCAGCTGCGGTCCGTCATCTTCAGCAGAGGGCGGAAGAAGCGACCCAAGAGGCCGCGCTTGTTGAGCGACTCATCGAGGGCCACATCCTGAAACTCTCCGCCCTTCTTGACTGTCTGGAAGGTGCGGTAGATATCTCCCAGGATTACCAGATTGATGGCCGCGACGAGCAGCAAGAAGAAAGCCGAGACGGCGGTGCCGACAAGGCCGCCGATATTTTTCAGTTGGGTAAAACTACCGGCAGCGACCGCGGCGAGGGCGATGAGCACGGTCAGGATCACTACAATGGTGGAATGGCCCAGGGAGAAGAAGAGACCAACTCCCACAGGCCGCTGTTTCTCCTGCATCAGCTTGCGGGTCACATTATCGATCGCTGAGATATGGTCTGCATCAAAAGCGTGGCGCAGGCCAAACGTATAGGCTGTCAGCGCCAGGGCGACGAGATCGGGGCGGCCTGCGAACACCAGGAGGGTCAGGGCCCAGGCCAGGATGTTATAGCCGATGAGAAGCGCGTAGATGACGAGCACTCGACGACGGACCTCGGACGAACTCTGAAGATAGACTCGTCGGAGCGCGGAAATTCCAAAATTGCTACTCATGAAATCTCCTTGAGCAAGCAGGATGACGAAGGCCACTGTCTGACATTTTTCAGCTCTTGAGAGGGCTATCTGAGACCCTCTTGCTTGCAAGTATACTCATGAGAGGGCTGTTTTTGCAAATATGAAGCAGTTGCAAATAGTTCTCATCAGCAAGAGGGAGTCAATTCCGTTGAGCTGCTCAATATGTCTGGCAGGGGCACTTTCCCGAGCGTGAGTGCCTGCTCACTCCTTCAGAGCCTCCTTGCTGGCCGGGCTGCTGTTTCCAGGTTCCAGCTCATAGCGAGCCGTCCAAGCTGGTAGCTCGAGTCATCAGGCAACTGCTCCAGTCACGCGCAGCCCGGCCACTTCGAACAGGCTCTCTCTGATCTCAACCAGGCTCCGCGCCTCAATCCTCAGTGGGCTGCCGTCTGCTATCGCCGCAGCCTCCTACACGCACAGCTCGGCCAGCAGCAGCAAACCCTCTCTGACGCTGACCAGGCTCTCCCCTCGATCCCGAGATTGGCGCTCTTTCATCACAGGCGTGAACTACTCACGCAGCAGGCTGAAGATCTCTAGACAGTGGTGGGCCAGGGTCGAGAAATGCCCTTCATTAAGATAAAAAGTAGCTCTACAATGGGGTAACCGTTGCGCGAGCAGACGCGCTGCAGCAGCTGGTGCGATCCGATCCTGTTCGCCATGCCATAGAAACACCTGCTCGCAGGCTAGCTGCTCGACCTGGAAACCCCATGATTGGGTTTCGATCATCACCACCTCCAGGTTCCCTTGCGCCCCTTGCCGGAAACTCTCGGCCATCACCCGGGCAAGCTGTTCCCTGATCTCGGAATGGCTCAGCAGCTGGCGATCTGCTTCTCCCAACCGTACCGCATAGAGAGCGAGATACCTTGCGATACTGGTGACGTCGAAGCCGACTTGACGCTGAACCAGACGGGCATAGTGCTTCAACAGATAGGGAATATGCGGTAGGATTTTCCACATGATGCGACTCAATACGGTTCCAGTTTTCCCCATGAGATCGGGGGGCGAGATGGTACTAATCAGGCCGCAGGCGGTGAGCCGCTGCGGAAGCCTGGCGGCGCAGGCCAGGGCATAGGGGCCACCGGCGGAAAAGCCTTCCACGGCAAAGCGCTTGATACCCAGATGATCGGCGACTTCCGCAACGTCATCAGGCCAATCGAGCAGCCGATAGCCGGGTTTGGGATCAGAAAGACCGACGCCCGGTCGATCCAGAGCGATCAGTCGTACTCCCGCCTGCTCTGCCTGAGCGGCCAACAGCGTCACTTCCAGACGTGAACTGCCTGATCCGTGACAGTGGATGATGGGAAAGCCGTCCTCTGGCCCGATCACAGCCAGGCCCACGCGGCGCCCATCACGTAGCTGGACGGTGACATCTGTGGAAGAGGGAATGAAGGCAGCCATCTCTCTTCCTTTCAAGACTCACGCAAAAAGGTGCGCACAAGCGGGTAGAACTCGCCTGGTTGGGAGAGAAACGGGGTATGGCCGGCCTGTTGAAAGAGGTGCATCTGGGCCTGCGGATAGGCCTGACGCAGGGCCAGACGCCTGGCCGGGGTCGTGACAGGGTCATCATCCGACTGGAGAATAAGCACTTTCCCGGACCAGGTTGAAAGGTCCTCAGGTGAAAAGCGGTAATGGAGATGATAATCGATAGTATCATCGAAGGCACTGACCAGATCCGCCCGCGTGAGGTGAGCAACCAGTTCACGCAGCATCGCTTGGAACAGCGGCTGCTCTTCTGGTCGCACCGCCAGCCCTCTCATCAGCCGTCTCTGAAGCAGGAGGCGCACGGTCCTCAGAGGCAAGAGGGAGATCAGCGCCTTCCCACGCCTGGCCGCTTTGCCAAGCTGCACGTCTGGCAGGCCAGTGTTGAGTAAGATGAGCTTGCTGACCCGCTCAGGATACGTGCGGACAAAGCATTGGCCGACATCGCCCCCGAAGGAGGCCGCGAAGAGGATGACCTGGGCGATCGAAAGCCGGTCGAGCAGGGCCGCGAGGCCATCGAGCAGGGCCTCCATCGTGGCGAGCGGGGGGTAGGCAGGGTAAAGGCAGCGAAAGGCTGACTCAAACTGTTCCATCAGAGGAAAGGCCACGTCCCCCAAACGTTCGCCCCCAGGCAGGATCAGAAGTGTCTCACTGCCCTGTCCCCCAAGCAGATAACTCCACGTGACCCCCAGCAGATCCACCTGTTGACGCGGATGCGCCGTGCGAAAAGAAGACAGGCGCTCCTGCTGGTCTGCCGGGACCTGCTGGTAAAAGGTCTCTGAAAGGATGGTTTTCATGTGGTGCTCTCCTTCTCGTCTGCTTCAGGTTGCGCAGACCGCGCCCGGCGCTGAAAAAAGCGTACGATGCTGGCATAGCGCTCTCGATCTTCAGGTTCCAGGACCTCTTCGAGTATCTGCCCAACCAGCGCCGGATGCCGGTTAGCAGCGCGAACAAGGTAGTATTCTGTGTTCAGGAACGCGGAGAGCAGCCGGGCCAGCAGGGGATTCTCCGTCAAGACGGCGGTGGCTTGAGTATCAGGCGCAAATGTTGCCATGAGCAAGGGGGCGGCATCTGCGATCACGATCAGAAAGCGCGTTGGCGCAGAGACGTTCTCTCCCAGAAAGGTGATGATCTGCCCATCCACCTGCGGAGCAGGTCCGATGCTGACAAGGCGTGGAACCACTCCACGGGCCACCGCCGCCCGGAGCTCAGGTTCTAACGCCGCCAGCTCTTGCGATCCTCCCATCAGGCCGAGCCGAAGCCGTGCGTGACGAACCAGCATGGCGGCGCGCCGGAGAATCTCGTCAGCCCCAACGATGTTGAGGACGATTTCGGACGCTGGCGGCTCTCCAAGCGCGCTCAGCGCGGCTTCGGCCTGCTCACAGGTCGCCTGGAACTGGGCGGAGAGGCGGGCAATGACCAGTCTGGGGGCGACCGGTTCATACTGCTGTGGTTCTCCTGGCTCGCTACTGATGCGTACCACGGCCTCCTTGGCCTCTAAGCGATCCAGGGTCTGGTAGACCATCGAACGTGGAACACCAGAGACAGTGCTGAGTTGCGATCCATTGAGGGGATGCTGGCGCAGCAGGCCAAGGTAGCACTGGGCTTCGTATTGGGTAAAGCCAAGCTGTTGCAATAGCTCAATCAGGGAATCCTGTTTCGCCATCTCTCTCCTCTGGCCTCTTGCTCGACCGGTGATGGCCTGCTACTCGACGCCGTCGTATGTTGTTAGTCTGATAACAACATTATACTTCCGGGACTACAGAGCGTCAAGCCAGCCTGTCGCCGATAGGGATGGCTGGCCCTCATGGCTCTGGCTGAAGCTGTCAAAGAGGAATGAACAGCAATAAAGGGAATGCAGGTGTGGTCTGGGATCAGAATGCCAGAAAGATTAAAAAGTCTGTATGGTGTGATGAAGCGCGCCCTTGCTCTGCGCCACGCCGCCAACGCATCCCAGCGAGGAACGGTTGTCGCTGACACCATCCTGTCGGAGCGCCCAATCGGAGCGGGAGGGGCAGGATGCGGACGTGGGCACGAAGGAGGGGCGTGATGAATCACGCCCGTACGGACCGAGCGCGACCGTCCGGGGAAGGGGGCCGGCGCCGCAAAGTGGGGGGCGCGATTGATCGTGCCCTTCCTCGCAGGCAGCTTTCCATCTGGTAATGGTACGCTTGAGCCGTCGTGCCTTGCTGAGGTGTCGCCCCTGGAGGCGTCGGCCCGTAGGACGTGGCTTCTCCGAGTGCCCAACCGCTCCCTGAGGCGGTCGCTCCGAGGCGGAGCCTCTCCAGCAGGTGTCCCTTCCCTCGTCGCTGCCAGCAGGAGCGAAGACGTCCATTGTCCTCGTAAAAAGCGCCGCATCAGGTGCTGACCATGTCCACAGGTGAGCGCAATGCTCTGCCAGATGGCAAATGTGCTAAGGCAATAATACCAGAGCACACTTACTTCTCTAGCAGTAATCTATTCTTGACACTAGAATATTATCTGTTGTATGATTTATAGAGAACTATTAGTCAGAAAGTATCTGACAGTACACTTGCTCTTCGAGGTCGACCGGATTTGAGGCAGAAAGCAGGTAGTGAATAAGAGAGGAGGCAGGCCAGTGGCAGCCATCCAGGTACCCATTCCCCAGGAGATCCAGCTGCTCGCCCTCTCCAATGGCCTCGGCCAGCCTGTAATGGGCCTGCGCCATGAGAAAACGCCATATTTTCTGTTCGGCTTCATCACGATGCTCCTTTTAAGCTTAATAATGACTGCTTTTGTTGTTATTATTGTTATTTACGGCTTTATTGTGAAAATCAGCGAGGGTGATGCGAGTCAGGCAATCGCAGCTCTGTGGCTCGCGCTCATTGCAGCAGGGGTAGAGGCGGGCTGTCTCTACGTGATGTTTGGGCACTGGCGTAAGTTGCGCGAGATTGCCACCGAGCGCTACTACGTCTTTCACGATGGTTTCATCATTGGGCAGCCAGGAAGGTGTGAGGTGATTGCCTGGAGGCAGGTAGAAGCCGTCTATCAACTGATTACACGTATCCACGTCAACGTCATTCCTATCGGCACCTGGGCGCGTAGCAGGATCCATTGCACAGACGGCCGCAAAGTGATGATTTATAACCGTACACAAGCTGCCCGGTTATTGACTGAGATCATCGGCCGCCGCGTCGCGGAGACGAAGTTGCCTCAGGCGCTCTCTGCGCTCAACAGCGGCCAGACGCTTGACTTTGGGCCATTTTCCCTGTCCATAGATGGCTTGAGGAAGAGAAAAGGCCGTGCAAACACCCTGCTTCCCTGGAGAGAGCTCGGCGGCGTGAGTGTTGTCTCGGTAAACTGGCCTGAAGTCTGGATCTATCGAGCTGACAAGCGCCAGAGGTTGTGGGCACGAGCCAGGCCTTTGGCTATCCCCAATTACACGCTTTTTATGACCCTGGTGGAGCGCATGGCTCGCGTCAATTAGCCCTATCTCTGTCTGGTCTGTGATGCGCGTACTGGAGTCAGAGCCCACTTTCGGCCAGGCAACCGGCAGTACTCACCGGTGAGCGGGGGGTGCCTGTTGTTATCAGGGCACAGAAGAGATACACAATCGGCATGTTCTGGCGTATACTCTTGATAGATGCACCGCTCTCTTCCTGATCCCCAGGAGTGAGCTGGCTCACGACAGAGCCAATGCTGCTGGCTTGTTGGCACTGTTACCCTGAGAGGGAGGCGATCGCTCACGATGTCCCCGCCATCCTCGTCCACCTCTGCTGCACCCTCGCCTGACCGGCGGCTGGCCCTGGTCATCGGAATCAATGGACCCCCTGCCCTACACCGGGCACCGCTCCAGTGGGCCGAGGCCGATGCCTGTGGCATGGCGGAGGTGTTGCAGCAAGACGGCTGTGGCTTCCGACTGGTGGTTCCCCCGGTGGTGGGTGCGCAGGCGACCACGGAGCAGGTGCGCAAGGCCGTGGTGCAGCTGGCCCTGGAGCTCCAGCAGGGAGATTTCGGGCTGGTCTTCTTCAGTGGGCATGCCGAGGCGCTGCCTGGGGAGGCCGGTCTGGATGAGGTCTATCTGGTGACGGCGGACTTTGATCCTGCTGATCTGGAGGTCGACCCCAGGGCACACCTCACGTTTCGCTGGCTGCGGCGGGTGCTCTTTGAACATGAGTGCGCGGCCCAGCTGCTCTGCTGCTCATTCTGGACTGCTGCTATGGGGGCACGTTCGCCGAGAGCGCACCCGATCCCTATCGGGACGCGCTGCAGCGGCGCCTGCGCTCTTCCTTTGGGGAACCAGGCGAGCGCAGTCCGGCGCTGGCGGGCGGCGTGCGCCTGGTGCTGACGGCGACCGGTCTGGAGCCCGCCCGAGAGCAGGACGGTCATGGCCTGCTGACAGGGCAGCTGCTCACGATCCTGCGGGGCGAGGTGCCAGAGGCAGCCGATGAGGAGGGCAACGTGACCTTTGCCCGTCTGTTTGCCTTCCTGGCGCAGGCCCTCCGGGAGCAGGGACCGCGCTTCTACGGGGCGGGCGAGGAGCTGGTGCTGGCGCGCCATCCCGCGCTGGCCCAGGCGCGGCTGCGGCTGCGGCTGCGGGCGCTGGTGCAGCGTCGGGATGGCTTCTACGAGGACCGCCGGCGCAGTTGCGTGGGCCGCCAGACCGAGCAAGAGGCCGTCTGGCAGCTGGTAGAGGAGCTGTTGCCGACGGGGGGCTATGTGACGATCACCGGGGAGGCTGGCCAGGGCAAAAGTTGTCTGATCGCCAGCTTGGTCGAAGCGCGCGCCAGGGAACAGGGAGGCGAGGAGCGGGTGGCCTTTCATTTCATTCCGCTGGTGCCTCCCCCAGACTATCAGGTGACCCTGCTCAAAGCGCTGCTAGCGCGCCTGATGCTCAAGTACCAGTTGCCGGACTGGTGGCTGGCTGGGGAGAGTCGTGCCGCCTTAAGCGCGGCCCTGGAGGGGGCCCTGCAGGAGATTGCGCGACGCGGGCAGCAGGACGTCATCTTCATCGATGGGCTGGATCAGCTGCCGCCTGATGCGCAGAGTGGCTGGCGGGATCTGAGTTTTCTGCCGCAGGGACCAGGCAACCCACCGCCCGGGATCGTCTTCGTGCTGGGGACTCGCCCCAACGATACGCTCCGTCCGCTGGAGCTGTGCAAGCCACGGCGGGAGTATCGGCTACCACGGCTCTCTCGGTCCGATTTTGCGGAGCTCCTGCGACAGCGGCGGGTGGACCTCTCCGAGATGCTCGTAGAACGGTTCTATGAGGCGCTGGAGGGGCATGCCCTCTTTCTGGATCTCCTGGCCAGGGAACTGGCGAGCCGAGGCGGGCAGGGGCCGGCGGAGGTGGAGGCCCTGGTCGAGCGCCTGAGCAGCGACCCAGAGGGCTTGTTTACGCTGGCGCTGGACCGGCTGCGGGGAGAGCGAGCGCGGTGGCAACGCGTGATCCAGCCGCTGCTGGGGATCTTGCTGGTGGCGCAGGAGCCGCTCACGATCGCAGCGCTCCGGCAGCTGCTCACACTGGCTAATGGTAGAGCGATCGATCTGGATGAGGTGCGGCAGGGACTGCGACGGTTAGGGGGACTGGTGATACGGGATCAGCAGGGAGGCTATACCCTCTTTCATCTGAAGTGGCGCGACTATCTGCGAGGTGGGCCGGCACAGGCAGACGGATCGCCGAGGGAGCCGGAAGGGCTGTTTGATGAGGAGGAAGAGCGGCGCTGGCATGGGCTGCTGGCGGCCTGGTGCGAGCAGGGGGGGCTGGCCCGGCTCTGGCAGGAGGGGGCCAGGGAGGAGGGCGAGCGAGAGCGGCGGCGCTATGGACAGCGGCACTATGTGCGGCATCTCTATGAGGCGAGGCAATGGGAGCGGCTCTTTGCGGTGCTGGACGAGGGGAGCTATGGCGAGCGAAGGTGGACGCGGACCCGAGCATGGGCAGCTATGCACTCTGGATCTGGGGCGGCGAGCGGCGGCGGCGGTTGGGGAGAGGCTGGAGGAGCAGCTGGAGCAGCTGCCACGGCTGTGGGGCTACACGCTGCTGCGTTGCAGCCTGGGGAGTCGGGCGGATGCCTATCCCGATGCGGCGTTGCTCGTCCTCTGCCAGCTGGGGCAGGAGGCGAAGGCGCTGGGACTGGTGGAGCTGCTCACTGATCGAGAGCGACAGGCCAAGCTGCTGATCGAGCTGGCCGAGTGGCTGCTAAGGCAGCCGGGACGCCTTGAGGAAGGCTGGCAGCGCTGTCGACGGGCAGCGCAGGTGATCGCCCAGCTCTCCGATGGCTGGGCCAAAGCCCGGTTGCTGATCAGGCTGGGCGAGGCCCTGAGCGAACTGCATCAGCAGCAGGAGGCGGAGCGCTGCTGGCAGGAGGCGGAGCGGGTCCTCAGCGCCCTTCCTGACCATTGGCGTAAAGGCGAGGCGCTCAGCGAGCTGGTCAGCTCCCTCGCTCAGGCCCACCGCTGGCACGAGGCCGTCCGTCTTATCCAGGGCACCTGGCTGCAGGTCGTGAACCGGCATGCTGCCTTTGATTATTTGCCTCTCGCCTTCCCGCTGATCCCCGCCTTCCCAGAGCTGGGCATGGCCCTCTACGACGCCACCTGCTGGGCCGAGGCGTTCTTGCAAGGCCCCTCGGGACCTTCTTCCCGCTCACTTCTACGAGCAAGGAGCAGTGATCCTGCATGAGCGAGCAGCACCCGTCTTCTCCCCTCCATCAGGGGCACCCTGCTGAACGGCTACAGGTCTTGCTCGAGCTGGTGCCCGCCTCCGGCACAGAGGAGGCCGGTGATCTGGCCCTGCTCACAGCCCTGCACCACGAGCTGGCGACCGATCTCCAGCAAGAAGGCTTTGTCCTCCCACCTCCAGCCTCCACCGGCCAGAAGGGAGCGCCCGGCTTCTTCATCGAAGCCTGGCTGATCCTGCAGCAGGTGGCTGGCGCCGTCTGGCAGCAGCATGCCGCCATCGCCGAGGGACTGGCCGACCTGAGTGCCCTCGTCACGCTCTTCGAGAAGCTGCTGCCCGTGCTCAAACGCCTGCGCGAGCGCCACGCCAGGCTCGTTGGCTAACAGGCCAGCCAGGAGCGAGCACTCCGCTGGACGATCGAGCTGCATGGCGCCCGCCTGACGCTGGAGGCAGCAGATCTTGAGCAGGCAGAGGCAGCGATGCAGCTCGTGAAAAAGCTGCAGACAGCGCTCGCCAGCGAGCGAGCCAGGTCCGGCAAGCCGCCAAAGCGGCCAGCCACGCTCACCGTCACGGCCACTGTTCCCCCGCGCAAGAAGCGCAGGCGCCACTAGCGTCACGCCCGCTGGCTGACGAGCCTCTGCAGCCTCGATGACATGCTGGTGGTCCGTCCTGCTGGGACTCTCTGACTCAGGGCAGTCAACACTGCGACGCATCCTGGCACGAGTGATCCGCCCCACTCAGGAAAGGGAGCGGTGCGCGTGCCTAACCAGCCGCTGCAGGGTCTCCCTCCCACCCCGTGTCGCGCTGGGCTTGCCGCGCGTTGCCCTCTTTCTTTCCCTGGCTCCCCGTGCTCCAGAAGGTCGAGCTGAGGCTGACGGCCCTGAGACTGCCACGCCTGCAGCGCTTGCAGCATGCCCTGACGCTCATCGATCGGAGCGGGCTGGATGTGGAAGGCTTCGAGGAAGCCTCTCTCAACGCAACGAGCTTTCGGCTGGGATGCGTGAGAGCGTCGGAGTTGCCCGCGCGCTGGCGCTGGCGGTCAAACTGGACAGCTCCTATCAAATGCTCCCTCACAGTGCACCTGCAGCTATCATCGGCTGCTGGGGCCGGTTCAGCTCAGGTCCGTGGAGAGCGGACCGATCTGGCTGCGTTGGGCCGAGGGCTGCCACCTGGTCGATGCCTGCTCCACCGTGAGTAACACGATGCGCTGATTGGACGGCGCGTCCCACGCTGGCGATAGCAAGCCAGCAGTCAGAAAGCAGGTTCCTTTAGTCCCGAAGATGCGTGTGTCCCAGTCGGCTGCATCAAAGAGGTGGGATGGAAACACGATAGACCAGAGCGCCCCTGCTCCGGACAGCGGCACCTGGCTGATGAGAGAGGCGGAGCGGCTGATAAGGGTCGCTCCCCAGAGCAGTTCAGCGACCATCGGGGCCATCACCACCAGGATGAGTACAGCGAAGAATCGACGCATCCAGGTCGCTCCTTCGCTGAAGATCTCTTCTTCCTACAGATTGATCGCGGCCAGGCCATGCATTCCGAGCGAGAATGAGAGTTCTCCACCATGATGCAGATCATGTTCGAGCAGATGCCAGAGGACCCACTGACGCGTGAACGTCTCTTCCTCGCCAGTCTCCTCATCGACATCGTGCAATATCTCCTCTAAATCGGCGGGCGTCCAGCGTT
>NZ_MCIF01000002.1:251121-277685 GCF_003268475.1 Thermogemmatispora tikiterensis
GTATACCACATGTCCTGTCACTGCTCCTGCCTGCCTCGCCTTCTTTGAGGCAGTAGCGGCCTTTTTCTCCTGGGTTGCGTTCAGTGCCTGGCTGCTGGTGATGGGAGGCTACGTTGCCTGCGGGCGGGTACCCAGACCAACGAGACGCAGCCACTGGTCTCCGAGCGAGGCAAGCGATTGCTGGTGCAGGTCGGACAACGGATACCTAGCGAGAGAGGGAGAGGCACGGACGTGCACCCCCCAGTAGTGAGACGTCACCTTGGGATGCGAGCCACCGGGTGGAGCTGAAGCCAGCGCTGGAATACGGCGGAGAAGGCTGGTGGCCGGGCTGGTCGCTGCGACCCGACCAGGGCTTCTCTTGCCTGGCAGACAGGCCTTGACCCTGACACAACGTCATGGTGTAGCCTCTCTTCAAGAGGAGGTGACAGCCATGGAATATACGATCGGACAGATCGCCCGCCTGGCCCGTGTCAGCGTGCGTACCCTGCGCCACTACGATCGCATCGGTTTGTTGCATCCCAGCGCTCACTCAGCAGCTGGCTACCGCCTCTACTCCAGCCAGGACCTGGAGCGTCTGCAACGTATTCTGTGCTATCGCCAGCTGGGCTTCTCGCTGCGCCAGATCAACGCGCTGCTCTCCGCGCCAGCGACCGACCCCCTCGCTGAGCTGCAGCGCCAACGTGCCCTGCTCTCTGAGCGGATCGCCTCCCTCCAACGGATGCTAGAGGCCGTCGATAAGCTGCTCAAGGCTCGCTCCCTGGGGATTATGCTGGAGCCGGACGAGCTGCTGACGGCTTTCGGCAAGGACGACCCGGCGGCCTTCTCCGAAGAAGTGCACCAGCGCTGGGCTGAGACAGCCGCCTGGGCTGAGGCCAAACGGCGCGCTGCATCCTTTCGCCGCGCGGAGTGGCAAGCGATGCAGGCCGAATTCAGCGCCCTCATGCGCGAGCTTGCCGCCGCCTCCACTCACGGAGTGCCTGCGACGAGCGCCCAGGCCAGGCAGCTCGCCGAAGCCCATCGCCTCTATATTGAGCGCTGGTTTTACCCGTGTCGTCTCCAGCTGCATTGCCGCCTGGCCGATCTCTATGTGAGCGATCCGCGCTTTACAGAGAGCTTTCAGCGCTTTGCTCCCCAGCTCGCGCAGTATCTGCGCACCGCCATCTATGCGAATGCCGGGTATTTGAGTGCCCGTGAGAGAGGAGATGACCCATGACGTCTTCGGCTTTTGATGCTGAGCAGCCTCGTGAGGAGGCCTCTGTGGAGGTGCCCACGCCTGAGATTGACCGGAGCATCTATGTGATGCCCTTCTTCGCCACGCTCACGGTCAGCCAACTGGAGCGCTCGCGGCGCTGGTACGTTGATGGACTGGGCTTCGTGGTGCTGGCAACCCTTCCGGGGCCAACGGGTGAGCCGGCGCTCATCCATTTACGTCGCTGGCGCTATCAAGATCTGTTGCTGGTGCCGGTCCGTCAGGAGCAACAACAAGCGCAATCCGCGCTTGCGCCCTCGGCGCCAGGCCCGCGCATCCGGCTGACGTTCGCCGCCTACGGCACCGATCTGGCTCAGCTGGCGGCGACGGCCCGGGCGGTGGGCGAGGGGACGATCGAGGGACCCGCCGCGACCCCCTGGAATACGTTCGATCTGCTCGCTCGCGACCCCGATGGGCACGAGGTCGTGTTCACATCCAGGCTCCCTGCCGAGCAGCACGATCCTGCCTTTGCAGCGCGGATGGAGCAGGTCCGCCAGCAGATGCAGAGAGCTGAGTAGCCTGCTCATCGAGCGACGGCCCGCTTCGAGCCAGGGCCTGCTCTGCCAGTCAGGCCCAATGAGGAGATCTCAGATCCCTCTTCCTGCCTCTGGAGCTGGCTTAGCTTCCCTCAGCCGCCCAGGACCACGGTGAGGGAGCGCAGCGGTGAGCGTGCTCTCCGAGGTGATCTCTGGGGCGGATCTCTGGTGAGCCTCACCCCGCTGCTCAGGCGAGCTTCTCACGCGGCAGACTCCTGCTCCGCGGCACGGGTGGAATCACGTTTTTTGTCCATAGGCGGCGACAAACGGATAGGTTGTCTGCAGCTGATTGCACTCCTGGAGCAGCGTTTGATCCTGCTGTAGACTCAGCTGAAAGCGTGTTGTCGCTGCCTCGCTCAGGGCCAGGGCGAACGCGCGGATGTCCAGCGCCAGCAAGGAGCCGATGGATGCGCTCCCCCTGGTCTCCGAAGGGAACCTGGATCACCTGTCGCCACACCTGTGACAGGCCAGCCTCCCAGCGGGAGCGCTTCAGCGAAGCGGCGGGATGCTGATCTGGACCGGCATGAGGGAGGGCATATGGTGAGACCTGGGCTGGCAGATCTTTCCAACAGCAGCGATCTGCACAACGCTCAGCCTCATTCCCCTCGTGGCCACGGCCTCGACAGTGAACGCCGTCGCACTCCCCCAGACCTGCATGCAACGCTGGGCGGCGCCAGAAAACAGTATCCCCGATCTCCTGCCTCCTCCTGCCCTACAGACCATACAGACCAGTCGCGGCTCATGCAGCTTGAGAAGCTTTGTCCGCTCAAAGCATCCCCACCGAACTGATTACTCTTGCCTTAAAGGGGGGCCGACGATCTCAAGGTGATATTTGGCAGCAAGGGCTTGCATGTTGGTAAGATCCGGTGGGGTGGGTGCTGGAAGCGCCAACGATTGGGCCGGTTCACCCATCTCAGCGTGAAACTGTTCCAAGCCGGTTGGAACGGTGAATTGCAAGAGCCTAGCTGGCTGACTCCCCTCGACCAGGAAGCCATGAGCGATATCCTTGGGCAGAACACTGAAAGCTCCAGCCTCAGCCTGCCAGCGGCGTTCTCCGCAGACGAAGGTGAGTTCCCCTTCGAGCCTTAAATGTCCACCACCACCTCTTTGATGGCCTCCTGAAAGCATCTTCGTGGAGGGCAATCGCCTCGGCATGCTAGGGAGGCTGCAGGGCTACCGGGCAGCTGGCGCATGAAATCACTGTTATCAATAAATAGCCTCCCAGGGCTTGTCCCCAGATGTCACCCACCTCGCGCCCGACGTCGGGCAGAAGTGACTGACGGCCATCTCTGATGTCGCAACTGACCAATTGTCTGTAATAATCGTTATATTGCTCCAGACACGGATAATTCGTCGTCAGCTATGGTCGCAGCTCACGTTCGCTGACAGCACTCGATTGAGCGGCCTGCTCGCGTAGAAGAAAACGCAGCAGCTTGCTGCTGGGATTGCGCGGCAGCTTCTCGACAAACACGTATTGGCGCGGGCGTTTGAAGGTGGCCAGCGTCGGATGCTGCTGGCAATGCCGATCTAATTCCTCAGCAGTGAGCGCTGGATCACGACGCTCAATGAAGGCCACCACTCGCTGCCCCCAGTGTGGATCAGCTACCCCAACTACTCCAGCATCTCCCACACCAGGATGGCTAAGCAACGCCTCCTCAACCTCCGCCGGGTGAATGTTCTCGGCGCCGCTGATAATCATGTCATCAACGCGCCCCACAATGAAGAAGTGACCGGCCCGATCGCGCAGGCAGACATCACCGGTATAGTACCAGCCATCGCGCACACAGCGCGCCGTCGCCGCCGGATTGCGCCAGTAGCCACTGAACGACTCAGGCGAGTGCGTATCCACAATCAGCTCACCTTCCACCTCAGCGGGCACTTCATCCTCGGGCGCCCCGCCAATGCTGACGACGCGCACACGGTGATAGACACCGGGCACCAGCGCCTGCGGCGCCTCAGCCGCATGGCGATAGAACAGGCTATTGTAGGTCTCTGTATTGCCATAAATATGCGTCAGGTTGGAACAGAGCCGCTGCGAGCACTGAAGCAGCAACGGCGTTGGCATCGGTGCCCCAGCATAGAGCACGTGCTTGAGGCTGCTCAGATCCATCTCCTGGCTGGCCGGGTGAGACAGCAGGACATGAAAATGCGTCGGTGAGCCAAAGAGATAGTCAATCTGAGCATCCTGGATCAATTGCAGTGCCCGCGCAGGCTGAAACTCGGCCAGCGGATAGTACGTTCCGTTCAGCACCAGGGCCGTCAGAAAGACCCCGTGCAGCCCAACCGTGTGGAAGAGCGGCATCAGCCCCAAGACCCGCAGGTCGGCCAGGGCCGTGAGGCCGTGGTTGAGCGCCAGACCCATCACTCGCGCCACCGAGGCGGCATGCGTGATGGTCACCCCTTTCGGGCGACCCGTTGTCCCGGAGGTATACAGAATCAGGCTGAGGTCTGTCGAGGCAATAGTGACCGCGGGCCGCTCTCGTCTTGTCTGACGAGCCAGCACGTCCAACGGCGTCACCTCCGGCGCGGATATCTCGCCGCCGACGGCCAGCAACCGGGGCCGCCAGGAGGCCGCCAGCTTGCGGACCGCCTCTAATACCACGGGAGCTGTCCGGCTCTCAAAGCAGACAGCCCTGGCCTGGGCATGCTCGATACAGTAGGCGACCTCATCGGGCTTGAGACGGGGATTGATCGGCACCGCTACCGCGCCGATCTGAAAGATGGCCAGCAAGAGCAGCGCATGGGCCGCGCTCGTTGGCAGCACCGTGATGACTCGCTCCCCCGGAGCAACTCCCGCCTCACTCAGAGCATTGCCCTGAGCACAGACCTGGCTATAGAGCTGGGCATAGGTATAGCGCTGCTCCTGCTCTACCAGTGCGAGCTGATCAGGCGTCCGGCTCACAGCTAGCTCGACAAGCGTCGGCAGCGTCATTGGAGTACCACTGAGAGGCAGCGGAATATCGCTCATGGCCGTGCTCCTCCTCTGCTCGTCTGCTGGCCTGGGCGCCACCTCTCTCCCCGTCCTGGCGCGACTCCTCTGGCAGTGCGACTGCTTACCTCTGCCGCAGAGCCGAGAGGATAAACTCGGTTTGCGTCTCGATGTACTGCTCGATCGTCTCGCGTCCCGACCAGTACCAGCGCTTGAGCGCCCAGGCGTGGGCCAGCATAATGATGTTGTAGGCTACCAGGTCAGGAGGGTATGGTTTAAATACCCCGCGGGCGATTCCTTCGCGCACAATCTCCTCGAAGATGCTATTGGTGCGGAGCTCCAGCTGCTTGAGCAAGTCGCGCGCCTTGCCCTGAAGAACATAGCTCTCGCGGTACGCTAGCAAGGCTCCGCCCGTATTGCGAGCAATATTGTGATAATAAGCGGCAATCGAGTGACGTAACTTCTCAGCAGGATCGCTATCCTGCTGCAGCTTTGGCTCGATTTCCTGATGAAACTGCCAGAGAATACTGGCCAGGATCAGCAGCAAGATGTCCTCCTTCTGAGCGATGTAGCGATAGAGACCCCCCACGCTCATCCCCATTGCCCTGGCAATCTCTGGCACTGAGGTGCCGTGAAAACCGCGCTCCAGAAAGAGCGACGTCGCCGTCTCAATCAGCTCGTGATAGCGTTGCTCAACCAGGGCATCATCGCCGACCTTGACCGAGATCAGTTCGCGCACCTGCTGTAGCCAAATGCTCTTAGTTCGTGGTGTTTCCGCTGACATACCGACCTTTCTCCAGCATGAGAATAAGCCGGGTCAAGACGGGAACCAGCGGGTGAGCGTGAGCGCCGACCAGACATCGGCACCGGCCAGATGCTGCTCGACCAGGGCCGCATAGCGCGCAACGTAGCGGCGATAGAGAGACTCGCCGCGCTCCGCTGTGGCCTCGGCGGGATAGCCCGTGTAGCCCAGGCCATTGGCCAGTTCCTTCCACGAGCGCGCCCGCCGCAGATCGCGCAGAAAATCCAGACGCACCCGCGGCAGTGCCGCAAGCTGCTCCTGATGCACCAGCTCCGGACGGGTCGCCAGCAGCTGCGAGGTCTCGAAGACACCAGCATGGCTCTCACCCTCGGCATCACAGCCCAGGACCGCGGATAACGAGCCGGCCTCGAAGAGGTCGTCAAAGACCAGGCGCTCATAGCCATGCAGCGCGCGACCACCACGCGCATTGACCCGCTGGCACGCCTCTTCCCATGCCAGGATATACGGCGGGTCCATGTGTTGTGAAGTCACAATGATCCAGCGGAACCCGTTCTCCACGAACGAGGCCAGGATGTCGGTGCAATACTCGGCCTGAACACGACGCCGCACTGAGACCGTCCCCGGGTAGGGGCGGCTGAGCACCGCCGAGCCGTACAGGACAGTCGGGGCCAGCAGCAATGTCCAATCGGTGGCCTCACGTAAATGCTCCAGGAGCCGGCGCGTCACCTCCTCGGCGGCAAAGACATCCGTGCCGACCGGCAGATGGGGACCGTGCTGCTCCAGCGGCCCCGCACTCATCAGGATCACGGTACGCTCGCGATCGAGACGGTCCAGCTCGGTCCAACTCATCTCAGCCAGATGACGCCAGCGTGTTGCTTGCACGGCACTTCCTTCCTTGTCACTTGTTGCACGAAACCTCATCTACAATGAGTGCCTGCTGCCTGCTGTCCCGACCAGCGCCCGGTCTTTCAAGAAAGAGGCGCAGGCGTCTTGAAGTGCCTGCTTTGTCCACCGCCCGGCACGTCAGCGGGATCAAGGGCCAGCCAGTGATCGTAGGGCGTCAGCTCTGTCACCGTCCCCGGGTCGGCGTACTCCTGCGCGACAAAGACATGTTCCAGTACATGCCAGAGCAGCATTTCCAGGGCGGGGCTTGGAGCCTCAGCGATCAGCCCGGCGATCTCGTTGCGAACCGCCTGCAAACGGTGCGCAACCTCCTGCCTCCTGGCGTGCAGAAGCTGCTCGCTCTCGGCGGCACTGATGGGATCAAGCGACATCCCAGATGCAGCAGGGTCAGACAACATAGTATCAACCCTCTCTCCGATGATCAATGACCTTACGCGACTTCAGCTCATAGCGAGGCAGGCTCTGCGGCTCAACCACCTGCACCTCGATGCGAACGCCAACAGCATGGTGTAGCAATTGTATAGCCCGTTCTTGCAGCGCAGGATAGACCTCGCGGGCAAGGGCAGGCTCGGCCTCCACCACCACAGACATGCAATCCTGATCCTGACGACGCTCAATATGGATCTCGTAATAAGGGGTCAGACCATCCACCTGACCGAGCAGGTTTTCGACCGCCGTTGGGTAGACATTGGTGCCCCTGATCGTCACCATAAAGTCCGTCCGCCCCAGCACTCCGCCCTCCAGAAAGGTCCAGGTCCAGCCGCAGCCATGATCATGCGCGCGCCACAGCTTCACCAGATCATGGGTGCGATATTTAATGAGCGGCTGCGTTGGGCGGAAGGTCGTGACGATGTGCTCGCCGACGGCCCCATCCTCAAAGAGGGGTTCGAAGCTTGTTGGATCAGCGACGAACGAATGGCAGTGGCGTTCAGCCACGTGTACTCCCAGAGCTTTGCCTTCGCTGGCCTCACGACATTCAGTGGCCAGGAAAATCAGCTCGCTGATGCCGTAGATATCGCAGATGCACACATCGCCCCAGCCAGCGCGCAGCGCTGCGCGCATCGAGGGAACATTGCCCCCGCTTTCGCCGGCCATCGTCAGCACGCGCACCCCCGCCTCGGACAGCGGAAGCCCCTTTTCGCGCGCGACCCGGCTCATGTGGAGCAGATAGGTGGGCGTGGCGCAGACGCAGGTTGGATGCAGTTCGAGGATCTGCAGCAGGCGCTGCTCGGTGGAGAGGCCGCCACCGGGGATAATGGTAAGTCCCATGCGCTCAGCGGAAAATGTCGCTGTCCAAAAGCCGATGAAGGTACCGTAGCCAAAGGCGAAATAGATACTGTCGCCCGGGCGCAGGCCGACGTCCCACCACCCCCAACACCAGCTATCGTACGCGGCGATGAGCCGGTCATAGCCGCTGAAGGCTTCGTTCAATGGCTGGCCAGTTGTACCCGACGTGCGATGGAACCAGCGATGATACTCGGCAGGGAGGGCCTGGAAGCCGAAGAGGGCGCCCTGCCTGTACTGATCCTCAGTGATCATCGGCTTATCGGTCACCGGTACAAGCCGATAGAAGTCGTCCCAGGTCTTGATATGCTCGGGGCGAAATCCCGCCTCCTGGTAGAGCCGCCGGTAGTAGGGAACACGCTCATAGGCAAAGGCGATCAGACGCTGCAGGCGGCGAAAATGGAAGGCATCCAGCTCCGCCCGCGGCATCTGTTGCCAGTAGGCATCCCAGTAGCGGCTCTGCCGGTTGTGTGATGACAGCATGGCATCTATCGCTCCTTCCATGCTTGCAGCAACACTGCCAGCAGACGTCACTGTCCGTCCGCTCAAGGGTACACCAGGCAGGGGCCTCAGCGCAGCCTGCTGGTAGAGGCCGGCTCTTTCAGAGAAGCAGATGAGGGAACGGCCCGCCTGGGCTACCTGCCGTGAAAGCGCGGCGGGCGCCGCTCCAGAAAGGCGGCCACGCCCTCGCGCACATCCTCTGTACGCAACAGCTGATTCTGCAGCTCGCGCTCCAGCGCAAAACCTCCCTGGAGGGGGAGATCAAGCCCCTCGTTGATGACTGTCTTAATGAAGCCGATCGCTCTGGTCGGCCCCTGGGCAATGCGCTCAGCAAAGGCTTGCAGACTGGACGCATAGGCCTCCGGCTCATAAACCTCGTCAACGATGCCCAGCTCATGAGCCTTCTGGACCCCGAAGGACTCGCCGGAAACGCTTAGTCGCAGCGTCAAATGAGGCCCAAGCAGACGCCCCAGGAGCTGCGTCCCTCCCTCGCCCGGCAACACTCCAAGCTGGACCTCCGGCAGGCCAAACTGCCAGGGACCGTCGCTGGCGATGCGATAGTCACAGGCCAGGGCGATTTCCAGGCCACCGCCCATGCAGTGCCCGTCGATGCCGGCGATGAAGATCTTGGCCGTGGTGCGCATGCGTTGCAGGATCTCTTTGCTCGTCTGGCTGAGCAGTCCCACCTGCTCAGGGTCATCGTCGCGAATCACGCGGATGTCGGCGCCGGCTGAGAAGTAGCGTGGGAGCTGGCTCGTGACGATGGCCACCTTGACAGAAGGATCGAAGCGCACCGCCAGGATAGCACGCTCCAGATCAAGCAGCATGGGCATATGATGGGCATTGACCGGGGGGCGATTAAGTTTGATGTAGGCGATCGGCCCTTGCTGCTCGGTGGCGATAAATTCCAGTTGGAGATCGCGAAAAGTCAGGGGCGTTGCCATACGGTTCTCTCCTTACGGATCCTGGTCGATCAAGGATACAAAAGTAGAAGAGGGCTAACACCAGGTCAAGGTCATGGTTTGTTGGCGGGCGGCGCCTGCTCCTCTGGCTGAGGCGGCCAGCCTGGACTTGGCCCGGCCCCGCTGAGGATGCCAGGATCACTGCCCCAGCGCACACGCTCGAAGGTCGAGCGACAATCAGTGCAATACCAGGTAGAACTCAAGAGGCTCTGGCCAAAGACAGCCAGACAACGTACGCGCTGCGAGCCACACCAGGGACAGTCGGGATCACGATGCAGCCCGCCCGCCAAACTCATCCTATCCATGTGATCTCCCATCGAGGGCGGAGGGCACGCTCAAGAGCCACCCTCCGGCAGAATATGAGACCCGGGAGCAGCATCGCCCGGCGCAAGCTGGCGAAGCCAGTCGGTAACGCCCTGCTGCCAGGCCGCCGCGGCTCGCGAACAGTTAGCGCGAGCCGGAACAGCCTTGCTGAGCAGCTGATCAAGCTGCTCTAACCAGGACAACAGCGGCGTCCGCAGCTGCTCCACCTGCTGCAGGAGGCGCGGACGCAAGGCTGCCTCCTGGCCCAGCAGCTGCAGCCACTGCTGAGCAAACAGCTGATGAAAGCTCTCCTCCTGCAGGATCTTGGCCACACGCCGCGCCAGCGAGGGTGAGTAGCGGGCAGCGGCGGCCAGGGCCTCTGTCACCGCCGTATCAAAGAGCGCGGCCAGACAAATCAGGCTGATCCAGCACGGAGCGGGCTGGAGCACAGGAGCCGGCAGCGACAGACCGGTCTGTAGTCCTTCCTCGTCGAGCAGACCGGCCAGCACCCGCGCCTGCCCATATTCTTCCTGGGCCATAGCAGAGACGGCGGTCGAGGCTTCCAGGACTGGGCCACGCACACACCATTCGAGATAGTGACGCGCCAGCCGCCGCTTGGCCGCCACCAGCGTGGCAACAAGCCTGACGACGGCTGGGGTCAGCTCCTCGTCGCTGGCAGTGCTCATGAGACTACTCCCTTCTCTGCCCCCGCTTGAGGATCGATCGCGAACGCCGCTGCGCGCGAGCTTTCCCGGCGCACCACCTGCAGCTCCGCCCAGGTCTCTTCGTCATAGGTCCAGGTTGCGTAGAGCATGGCCAGCTCGCGGGTGGGCGCATGCACAGATCCAATCAGCCGCAGCTCATCGTCAGGCTTACGCCGGACCAGTACCTGATAGATCTCGCTATGAGCCAAATCGCTCATCGGTCTCTCCTCTCGTCCTGTATTCCGGTCGAGATGACATCAGGGCTACTGGCGCGCCTTGCCTCCGGTTAACGATCGAGCGCGTAACCAAGCTGACGCAGGGCGCGGCGTCCGCGCGGGGTCAAGCGCTGGGGCGTCCAAGGCCGTTCCCAGGAGAAAACGACCTTGACCCCGCGCACGCCCGGCTCGGCCAGAAGACGCTGCTCGATATCCTCGCGAATCCAGTCGGCACAGGGGCAGCCCGTAGAGGTTAACGTCAGTTCGACAGTCACCTGCCCCTCTTGCTCCTGGAGACGCTGGACAAGGCCCATATCCACAATACTGATAGAGAGCTCCGGGTCCTGGACCTCGGCCAGCGCCTGCATCAAACGCTCGGTGCTGGCCCTCATTGGCTCACCTCTCCTGCTGCCTGAAGCTGAAGGGCGGTGAGCAGCGTTCGACCCGTCCGCAGTGTCTGGACCAGGTACTCGTTGTAGGGACCGCGCTGGCGCCAGCGAGCGCGCACCTCCTCCCAGGAGACGGGCGAGGAGAAATCCCAGCGTTTTTCTTCCGGGAGGAAGCGACAGGGGAAAGGGTAATCGAGAACATAGGCGTCTTGGGCTTCGTCGTAATGGGCAGGTACGCGCAACCCCAGTCTGGTCAGGAAAGGAACTACTTCCGTCAGCCAGTCCTGCCGGAGCTGGTCGTTGGTCTTGCTCTTGAGGCGAAACTCTAGCTGGCGATCGCGCCGCTTCAGATGATCCGGCTGGCCAAACCACTCGACCGTAATGGGAAACATCCAGTCGAGGGCCCGCTGGAGCTGCTGCCGCCCCTCCGGGCTGCGCGCCAGCATCGTTACCGCCCGCTCGCCGAAACGCATGTGAAAGACTTCCTCACGGTCGACCTTGGCCAGGGCGCGCTTCCAGGGAGCGTAGCTTGTCGTGCGGTAGACATCGCCGAGCAGGTGGAAGCCGGCCCGATCTTGCAGGAAGCCAATCAGCGCCGATTCGGCAAAGGTGGTATAGAGCATGTCCATCGCATACGGATGCTTGAAACGCTGCGCTGGCCGCTCCCAGAGGAGATAGTCGATATCTACCCCAAGGTCTTCCAGAAGACGATAGGCAATGTGGGCATGGCCAAATTCGTCCTGTGTGATCGCCAGGAGGGTGCCAACAAACGGCTCGGGAACACGCTCGTGATAGAGGTTGTCGTAGTGCATCAGGGCCCCTAACAGCTCGGTGTCGGCTGTGATGGTCAGGGTCTCGATCAGAAGCTGCCGATATTCTTCGGAGACCTCGTCGGCTTCGATCAGCTGCCCCGCCTGCACTCGCGCAAGCAGTACCGCATTCTCTGTCATGTCATCCGCTCCTCTCTGCCTCTTCGGCAGCCTATGGCGGACTCCTTTGTTGTGTTTGCGAACGATCATTCGTTCGCAAACTATGGTATAATTTAACCACGGGCTGTCAGGTTTGTCAACCCTGCAGCCAGGGTCATCCTCTGTGGCTTCACCGATAGCCGGTCGCCGTCTCGGAAGGCAGCCGCGCCGGGTCGGATAGACAAGGGCACAGCAAGGAGCATGGAGGATCGGGCAGGCCACTCGTCGGCAGCTATGCCGACGCGGTAGCACAGCAGTCGGAGGTAGTCATGTACAATACGTATCTGCTCACAGAGGAGCAGCAGAAGCTGCAGCGCTGGGCCTACGAGCTGGCGCAAGCTGAGTTTCAGGCCAGCGCCGAGCGCTGGGAGCGTGAGGGGACCTTTCCCTGGGAGCATGTGGCAACGCTGGCGGAGCAGGGACTCCTTGGCTTTACCCTGCCACGAGCCTTCGGGGGCCTGGAGCGCTCTCGCCTGGAAGCCGTGCTGGTCCTGGAGCAACTGGCGCGCGTTTGTTTGACTACAGCGGAAATCGCCCATATTTGCATGAATGGTCCATCCTATGCTATCAGTCGTTTAGGCAGCCAGGCCCTGCAGGCCAGGTACCTGCCGGAGGTCGTCGCGGGGAAATGTCTCATTGGCATCGCGATCACCGAGGACGAGGCCGGCTCGTCGCTGGGCGAGATGAGCACGCGGGCACATGTCCAGGCGACGTCGGTGGTGATCAATGGGCGCAAGTGCTTCACCACCATCGGGGACGTCGGCGGCACCTTTGAAGTTGTGGTGCGCTTTGGTGGCGAGGGCACGCGCGGTTTGGGGGCTGTGCTCGTGGATGCCGACACGCCGGGCTTCGTCGTCGAGCGAGTCTACGAGAAGATCGGGGGCAACGGCATTCACGAGGCAGCGCTCCGTTTTGAACATTGCGAGGTGCCGTGTGAACAGGTGCTGATCGAGGGCGATCCTGCCACAAGCAACGGCTTTAAGCTGGTGATGCGCGCCTATAATGCCCTGCGCCTGGGGATCGCCGCCAACTCGTTGGGGGTTGCTCAGGCGGCGCTCGATCAACTGCTGCCCCATTTATTGCAGCGTCGCCAGTTCGGGGCGCCGCTGGCTGCCGCTCAAGGGTTGCGCTGGCGAGTTGCGCGCCTGGTCCTGGCTCTGGAGCAGGCTCGTCTACTGACGTATCGCGCCGCCCTTCTCTCCGACGACTACGGTTTCCCTCCAGCCTATGAAACTGCCCTGGCCAAGCTGGCGGCCACAGAGGTAGCGCTCCAGGCAGCAGATGAGGCCATTCAGGTTCTCGGCTGGCGCGGCATTACCAAAGATTACCCGGCAGAGCGCCGCTATCGTGAGATCCGCGGCTGGACCATCGCCGGCGGCACCAGCGAAATGCTCCTCGAATCGCTGGCCAGGCAGGTCTTCAGGCGCTACGAGCAGTCTGCCGGCCACGCGCCACAGGCCGAGTAAACCTGGGTAGAGTGGCGAAGAAGGGCCGGGGCCTCACTCAGCTCTGCTCAGATTCATGGTGCGGTGTCGGTGGCAGCGGCGCGCGGTGTTCCTTCCTCCCTGGGGATGGTGCTCCTCTGCCGCCGGCTCATTGTCCCTGGCCGTCTGAGGCCACTGCCGCTGAGGTGTCTTCTTTTCCGGCGAGGTGCGTAGGGTGGGGATCAACAAGGAAGGAGGCAATCAGTTCCGCTGCCTGCTCCAACGGCACGGGCCCAGCCGGGTCAAGCCACTGATAGGTCCAGTTGCAGCAGCCGAGAATGGCCTGGGTGGCTATCCCTTCGGGGATATTGGGCAGCATGCCTGCCGTCATCGCCTCGCGAACGGCACGACGAAAAGCTGCCACGTAGGCCCGCTCTTTCTCGCGAATCAGTGAGAGATATGGCTCCTCCAGGCCTGCCTTGTCTCGGAAGAAAACCGTGAAGAAGCTGCGCTCCCGTCCAATCAGCGTGATCAAATGGATGATCAGCGAGCGCAGGCGCTCCCGTGTGTCCTGCTGGCGTTCTAATTCATTCAGCTCGGCGAGGGCGATATCCAGCAGATAATTGATAGTCAGGAAGAGAATATCTTGCTTGCTGCGTACGTAGTGGTACAGAGCCGGGCGGGTCATGCCCAGTTGCTGAGAGATATCTTCCAGGGTACCGGCTTCGTAGCCGCGCTCACGAAAGACCGCTGCCGCAGTTTTGACGATCTCCAGCAGACGTTGCTCGTGGGAACTCTGAGGATGGAGCAGTCGCTCAGCCAGGCTGATGACATGTTCTCTAGCCGTCTGCTGACTGCGGGCAGCATTCGGTTGGCGCTGCATCTGTGTCATTGAAGATTACGCACTCTCCTATCAGTCCAGGTATGGTTGGGTACAGTGGTAGTTTAGACGGGGCCTGTCTCGCTCTGGCACTGCGCGCTCGGGTCGATCGCCCAGAGCAATTCCCCGCAGCACGGCTGCTGGACAGAATTGGAGCACCACCAGAGTTGACGCTCCTGTCCCTTGCTGAGCCGCCTGTGTGCTCGCTCCTGGCAGTATTTATTATCCTTCTTCTCCCCCCAATCTGACAAGGGAAAAAAGTGCTGCCGCCAGCCAGGAGGAGCCTGCCTGTCCCACGGAGAGCAGTATGCCAGGGCGCTCGCTCTGACCTGACTGACGGCGACCCTGGCATACCTGGAAAAGGATCTCTCTCTCACAGGGCAGGCCCTGGCTCTGAGGCAAGCGGCGCCTTCACCTCGCGCTCGGGCGGTGGGCCGGCTGCGGCTGGCCTGGCGACCGTGGCCGAACCTACCGCTACCTGCCGCTCGCCGGCCAGCACTTGTAGCCGCAGTTGTACCTGATCTTCCTCGATGTCCATCACCTCTCCCTGACAGAGCAGCTCCTCGCCCGGGAAAACAGGCGCCAGCAGACGCGCCTCTACACGGCGCACTTGCTGCTGACCAGCCCAGCGCGCCAGGAGCAGGCCCATCAAGCCAATAGCAAAGGTGCCATGAGCAATGACGCTGGGGAATCCCGCCTGATGGGCGACGGCGTCCTCCAGGTGGATCGGATTGGGGTCAGTGATGGCGACCGCCATCCAGGCAATCTTGAGGCGGTCTACTTTGAGCCTGACTACTGGCAACGGTGTCAACGGGGTCATAAGGCACGTTCCTCTGTTATGAATCCGTGAGAAGCAGAATAGCCACGGCGTTGGTTTCCAGATCGAGGACTGTTCCCCCTTGATTCTGGATGAGTCCCACACGCGCGCCAGCTACCTGCCTGGCACCGGCCTGACCACGCAACTGGGTGACCACTTCGAAGACCTGGGCCAGGCCTGTGGCCCCAGGGGGATGACCGCGTGAGAGCAGCCCTCCGCTGGGATTGACCACCGGGCCAGCCCCTTGATAGTCATAGTCGCCCCATGCCAGACGAGCCGCAGCCTCATACGGCGGCGCCAGTCCGAGCTTCTCCAGGGCCGGCGGCAGAGCCGAGCTATAGGCGTCGTGAACCTCCGCCACCGCGATCGCTTCGGGGCCGATACCGGCGGCCTCATAGACCTCTCGCGCCGTCAGAGCGACGACACTCTGCGGCCCGAAACGGCTCTGAACCCTGCCGCTGCGCAACTGTCCGGCACGCAGTCGCACCTTGGTCCCGAGCTGGCGCGCGCGCGCAGCGCTGACGACCACCGCCGCCGCGGCTCCGTCAGCGTTGGGACAGCACTGGAAGAGGGTGAGCGGCTCGGCCACCGGGCGCGATTGCAGCACCTCCTCGACGGTCACCGGCGTACGGAAAAAGGCATAGGGATTGGCCGCGGCATGCCGGCGGCTTGTGACCACCAGGCTCGCCAGCTCGCGCGCGCTGGCCCCAGAGTGGTGGAGATAGTGATCGGCGGTGAGGGCGTAGAGGGCCGGCAGGGGAATGCCCACCGCCGCCAGAGGATCATCGGGCGGCAAGGGAATCAGGCCTCCTCCCTGCGAGGCCGGGGTATCGACGCCGATCGCCAGCGCCACATCGCAGCGCCCGCTGGCCACCCAGGTGGCAGCTTCGAGCAGGGCCGTGCTGCCAGAAGCGCAGGCGTTTTCAACGTTGATCACTGGGCGCTGTCCCCAGGGGGCATGACGCAAGATCTTCTGTCCCATTGCTGTCCCGCCGAAGGCCGTGCCCACGAAAATGGCCTGGATGGACCGCTGATCGAGTCCGGCATCATCTATCGCTGCCAGTCCGGCTCGCAACGCCAGAATCTCCGGAGGCACATCCGGGTGTTTGCCAAAGGGGACCATGCCAACGCCGGCAAGGAAGACTGGGGCCGCTAAGGGCTGCGCTCCTGGCGGGAGAACCTGGGGAGCTGGCTGCCTTGCGCTGGCAGCGGCAGCCGGGGTTCCAGCAGAGGCGGGCAAGGGGCGAAAGGCATAGGTGATGATCTCCCCATCGGCGCGCCTGACTGTCAGAGCATCGAGAGTCACCGGCGTGCCGGGTTGGGCGCGCCCCTCGCTCAGGTGCGCGTAGACGACAAGACCATCATCCAGCTCGACCGCCGCCACTGCGTAGGGAGCCTGCCAGGGGGCGGGCGCCACATGGATGACAGTGCAGGCCAGTACACGGCCTGTGCGCGGCGGCTCATAGGGCAGCAACCCATTGGCCCCACAGCCGGGACAGGATTGCCGCGGTGGGAAGTAGCGTGCGTCACAGCTGGGACAGCGCGACCCTTTCAAGTTCGGCTGACCACGTGCCTGAAACCAGTCCTCGTGAAGAATATGCGGTAAGGAAGATGAGAGAGTCATGAAAGCTCCAGTCCTCCGCGGGCAATCAGGGTACTGACCTCCCGCAACACAAGCTGTCCGTCAGAGGCAGAGTAGCAGGTCTCCAGCTCCAGAATGCCAAGCCGTCCTTCCGCACTGGGGCGCTCGCGATAGCTCAGAAAGCGGCTGCGGGCCACAAGCTGCTCGCCAGCACGTACCTGACGAGTATATTCCAGCCGGACCCCGCCGAAGAGCGCACGGTCCCAGCGCACCCCGAGGCGCTCGAAGATAGTGGCGCTATCGCGGCAGAGCACGAAGAAGACCATGCCGATAGGAACCAGGGCGGCGCCGTCGGCCTCGGTGGCGAGCTGTGTATCAAGGGCGCTCGCAAACTCGGCGGCCTTGACCTGCTCCACCGTGAAGGTCACATCAGGTAGCTCAATCGTGGACAGATCCATCGCCGTCTCCGCTCTGGCTGGTAGCCTCCGCTGGTGCGGGTCGCAAGGCGCCGCGCAGCACATCAAAGGCTGATCCACAGATGCTACATGAAAACTGAGCTTTACAGACAGCCGCGCCAAAAGCGTTGTTGAGGCGCGTCTGGTAGGAGCCGCAGTATGGGCAGCGGACGCCGTGGGGCGTTGGTTCGCGTGCTACGACGCCCCAGCGCTGGAGCTGCTGACGCCCGCTCGCAGTGATACGCCGCGGAGTCCAGATCACGCGCGTCTCCCAGGTGACCACCACGCGACGCTCGCCCGCTAGCTGGCTTAAGCGCTGGCGGATCTCCTCAGCGATGACCTCCCTGCCCGGGCAGGCCAGCATGGTAGGCACAAGGGCGACACTGACCTCATCCTCATCCAGATGCACCCCCTGGATCAGGCCCAACTGTCGAATGCTGACCGGTACCTCGGGATCAAGAACGCTCTCCAGTGCCTGGAGAACCGTTTCTTCAGTGAGAGCGACATCGCTCATACGCTCGTGCTGTTCGTTCATCCTAGCCTCACCTCTGGCCGCTCGCGAAAGACCGACTGCATATGTTCAATCAAGGCGGCAAAGGGCTGCTGCCAGTCGACAGCAGCGGCGGCCCCAAGGGTCAGCCCTTGCCCGGCCAGCTCCTGCTCGACCTGCGGGCGCCAGTGCCCATACCAGGTCTGAACCTGAGCTGACGGCTGCCAGGGGAGCAGGCCACAATAACGCCCGACGACCTGCAGGGCCTGCTCCAGGCGAGGGCGGGCCGGCGAGGTGGCCAGGACCTGCAACCAGCGCCGCCAGTGCTCGCTGTGGACGTGCTCTTCATAGCGCATGACCGGCAGAATCTCCTGCAGCTGCCGGTCCGTGCGCTCGCTGATGGCCTGCAGGCGCAGGCGATCTAATACCTCGTAGAGATACTGCTTGACGACAAGCTCCGGGAAGTCCGCTGGCTGGTAGGTGGCCAGGGGCGTGACGACAAACTCTTCCGCCGCTCTGAAGAAGACATAGCGATCGAGTGCGCGATCGTGTAAGCCGGTATATTCGTAGAGCGTTCGCGCATGAGCCATCTCATCCTGGGCAAACGAGCCGATGGCCAGGCATTCCTCCAGATGGGTATATTCTATGATGCGGCTCCCCAAGATATGGCCAACGATGAATTCGTCGTCGGCCCAGGCGCGTAGCTCAGACTCAGCTACGTGGTCCATCTCGTGGTTCCCTTCCTTCCTTGCTTCCTTTCTTCCTTCCCCCCCTTCCCTGGATGCTGCCTCTGGCGGGCGCTCATGAGACAGCCCCCCCACGTGAGACCGCCAATGTCTCTCCTGACTGGCCGTCTGGCTCCGGCGCTGGCCCCACTGGCTGCCGCTCGTGCCGCGTAAAGTAGCCCGCCTGGCGGTAATCGCGGGTGAATGCAGCCTGAAAGAGGATCTCATCCTCCGGCGCAAAGGCGGTGATGGCGGAGCGCGGCACGACCCAGAGCGAGACACATGCGGTGCGCCGCACATAGGTCTCTTTGGCCTCGTGGAGCGCCAGCACGGGATCAGGCGCAACCACGCTGCCGACGTGCGTCGCCGGGTCGCCGCGCTTGAGGATCACGAAGACCTCAAAAACCTGGTTTGACATGTTGCTCACCTATGCCCATCATCTCGGTTAACCAGCGATTGCGCTCATAGATGCTGCGTACCTGCTCTCGACGGCGCGCTGAGGCCGGCCCCTGCCCGGCGATGACCCGCCGCACTTCCTCCCAATCAGGTTCGGTGTATTCCCAGGTACCATCTTCTCGGCGCCGCAGCCGCGGGTCGGGAATCTGCAAACCAAGCTGTTCGAGCACGGGGACGATCCTGGTGAGCCAGGCCTGGCGCAGCGCTTCGTTACTGGCCATCTTGAGACGGAATTGCACCATCTTGTTGCTCCAGAAGCGCTCTCCCTCGGGCGGACCGAAGTAGGCCAGGACGCGCGGGAACCAGAGCGCTAACCCCTCTTCAAGCTGACGGCGCACAACAGGATCGCGCTGCCCAAGCAGGGTCTGGATCAGATTGCGCGCCTGATGAAAGTGGAAGGACTCTTCGGGCAAGATCTTGCGCAAGGCCCGCACGTAGGGGAGATAGCTGCCTTTGACCAGACTCTGAAACTGGACGATGGCCGCCGAGTTCTGCAAGATGGCACCTACGGCGATCTCGGGCCAGGTCTGAAATTCATAGTGGAAGACGTTGAGCAGCTTGCTCCGCCCCTCTAGATAATCTTCCAGGATGGTTAAGCGGTTTCCTCCCAGGTCCTCGGCCACCCGCGCCATGACATGCCCATGCCCTACTTCGTCCTGCACTTTGGCGGTAATCATCTGCTTGCGGATAAAGGCAGGGACTCGCTCAAGCCAGTCGGAGAAGAGCAGTACACCCACAAGCTCCGCTAACGCCTGAAACGAGGCAATGCGCAGGGCATGCTGGCGATAGCTCTCCGGCATCGGATCGCCAGCCTGTACCAGTCCTCCCGCCTGCAACCAGGCAATAAAGGCCTCCAGATCCTCAGCGACCTCGGGCGCGGGCGGTCGTACCCCCGCTGCGGCAACAGGTGCTGTGGCCATGTATTCCTCCTTCTTCCCCCCTTGACAAGGGGCAGTCTCCGCAGTAGACTTACTTACTAGTAAGTAAACTATAGCACGCGGGGAAGAGGGGTGTCAAGGAGTTCGGCGTTACTTACTTACTAGTAAGTAAAATATCCAGAGAAGGAAGGGCGACCCTCTCTAGCGAGACAGAGAGCGTGCGGTCTGTGAGCGCAGTCTACAGTGAAGTCAGGCAGTCCACTGTCCGTAGCGCCTGTCTGGCCAGCCGCCTCTCAGGCGTAGCCAGGATCGGACGAGCAGCGTGGCCGGGCGATCCTATTAAAAAGGAGGAGGATCTCATGGAGCAGCGACCTTTTGCCAACGTGCCAGAGCAGTTTCTACCGCCGCCGGAACACCGGGCCGAGTTTCTTTTCGCTGTGCCCTGGCTCTATTACATCCGGCGAGCCCAGATCTTCAACGCTGCGGACGAGCTGCTAGATCGCACGGTGCGGCGAGGTTTGGGGCCACGGACGGCCATCATCGATGCCGATCGAGAGGAGATCTGGACCTACCATCGGCTGCAGGCAGCGGTCAATCGCTGCGCCAATGCCCTGCGGGCGCTGGGTGTACGACCTGGCGAGCGGGTCGTGATGCGGCTCAACGACGTGCCTGCTGCGGCGATCGTACAGCTAGCGGTCTGGAAGATCGGGGTCTTAATCGTCCCCACAGCCACGGCTGAGCGAGCGCGAGAACTCTCCTTTATTTTCTCCGATGTCGAGCCGACAGTCGTGGTCTCTGATCGTGACTACCTGGACGACGTTGATCAGGCCCGCGCGGCGGCGCCCCAGTTGCGGGCAGTGGTGGCCTGGCCCGAAGCCTCGGGGAGAGACCACGAGAGCTTTGAGCGACTGCTGGCAACCCAGTCAGAGGAGGCGGCGACCTACCCCACCCAGCCGTTGGATGCCAGTGGCATCTATTACACCGGCGGCACCACCGGTCAGCCAAAGGGCTGCCTCCATACCCATGCTGCTGAGGTGGCGCTGGCGGACCTCAATAACCTGAGTCGCGCCGTCACTGCTGATGATGTGCTCTTCACGCATGCCCCTATCGGTCATGCCTTTGGCAACGGCGAAAAGATCAACTTTCCCCTGCGTGCCGGGGCCAGCGCCATCTATGCCGTGCGCCCTTCCGGTGAGCGGCTCTGGCAGCTCGCAGCCCGGTATGGCGCGACTGTTATGGCCGGAGCAGCGACCATTTACCGCATCATGCTCCAGGTCTGTCCGACGCCGCGCGAGCGCTATCCGCAGTTGCGACTGCGCCAGGCCATCAGCTCCGGTGAGATTCTGGATCAGGCCACGTACGAGCGCTGGCAGCAGGCTCTAGGCTTCCCCGTCAGAAACACCGTTGGGATGACGCCGATTCGTCACCTGTTTATCGACTCCAATCTGCTGGGGGAGAAGGTGGCGCCCCAGTTGTCGGTTGGTCGTCCCCTGCCAGGCTACGAGGCTCGCCTGGTTGACCCGGTGAGTGGCGAAACGCTGCTAGACCCCGAGCAGCCGGGGCGCCTGGCGATCCGCGGCCCCAGCGGCATCACCTATTGGGTGCATCGGCATAGCGGTATTCTGGAGCGGGCCCGTCAGGACGTGCGTGGGGGCTGGAGCCTGCTCGACGACGCCTACGTCTGGGATCAAGAGGGCTGGCTCTGGTTCCATGCGCGGCTGGACGATATGATTGTGACTGGCGGCAGACAGGTGGCGCCGAGGGAGGTGGAGGACGTGCTGACGCGCCATCCCTCCGTGGCGGAAGCGGCGGTGATTGGGCTGCCCGATCCGATCCGCGGTCAGGCTGTGACAGCAGTGGTAGTGCTGCGCCCGGACCAGGTGCCTTCCGAGGATCTCGCCCATGCTCTCCAGGACTTCTGCAAGGCCCAAATGGCGCTCTACAAGTATCCGCGGCGCATCGAATTCGTACCGGAGCTGCCGAAAGATAACGTCGGCAAGCTGCAGCGACGAATCTTGCGCGAACGCCTGCAGCTCCTGGCTGGAAAGGAGCATCTCCCGTGAAGCCCGACTCTATCTGGCAGCCTCCGCCGCGGGCCTTGAGCTTACAGGTCCTGGTCTCAATGGCCGACGTCGATAGCTATCAGATCCACTACCACTCGTATTATCGCTGGATCGAACTGGCTCACCACCAGCTGCTGCGTCGCGCCGGCATGACGGTCCGCGAGCTGCTGGCTCAAGGGGCCGCCACGCCCGCGGTCCATAGCGAGTGTGACTACTTCATACCAGTCCAGGTGGATGAGACTCTCACGCTGCTGGCCTGGATTGATCGTCCCGGTAAAACCAGCTATGCTGCACGATGTCTGTTTATGAACGCAGCAGAACAGGTCGTCGCCCAGGGCCAGGTGATCCACGTCTACATTGAGCACGGTCGCCCGGTTCCTCTGCCGGCCTGGCTCTTGCGTCTCGCCTCTGACAAGGAGGCTTGAGCCATGAAGGAGCATTATCCAGCAAGGGCTACTGTCCCGCAAGATTGGCTTGTTCCTCCCGAGCTGCAGCCTGACTTTCTCTGGGAGCAGGATGAGCAGACACGCTCTGAGCGCAACGTTGGTCGCGAAGCGATCGATCTCTGGTGTAACAGAGGCCACGGAGAGAGACCTGCTGTCATCTGGATGACAACAGGAGAGGTCGTCACCTTTCAGGAGCTGAAGGAGAAGAGCGATCACCTTGCAGGGGCTCTGATCGAGCTTGGCGTTGAGGTCGGCGACAGGCTGGCGCTACGCTATAGCAGTCAGCCAGCCGCCATCATTGCCGCCGTGGCCGCCTGGAAAGCCGGTGCTGCGGTTGTGCCCATTCCTGCGCAGGCGCGGTGCAGCGAGATCGAGTTCTATCTGAACGATAGTGCCGCGCGCTGGGCCATCGTGCTCAACGAGGGTGACCTCTACTCTGAGCTGGCTGCGGCGCTGCCGCAGACCGCAGTCAGGCGCGTGGTGATTGGCAGGAAAGCCCCCCACCAGGATGGCGAGAGTCTGGAGACACTTATGAACGAGGGCCGCGCCGATCTGGCTGCACGCGTGCGCACGCAGGCGGATGACCTGGCGACAGTCTGGCACACCGGCGGCACAACAGGGCGGCCCAAAGCCACCTATCATACACACCGGCGCTGGCTGGCGGCGGGCCGCCGGCTTGCGCGCACCTGGGGCATCCAGCCGGGGCAGGTCTGGCTGTATGGTATCCCCATCAGCAATGTCGCCGGGCTGCTGGGCAGGTTTATCTGCACGTTGCAACCGGGCGCCACTCTTGTGGAGCCAGAGAACTTCAGCGGCGTCAGCGTGCTCCAGGCCATCGTCGCTCAGCAGGTGACACACTTGCTGGCCATTCCCGTGACGCTGAGCCAGCTGGCTCAGGAGGTGGCTGGCGATCGACATGCTCTCGCCAGCGTGCAGCAGGTCTATGCTCCCTTCTTGACAACGGGTGCCGGTGATCTCTACGCCCGCTGGCAGGAGCTGGGCCATTATCTGGGCAATCCCCTCGGCAGCTCTATCATGTGCCAGTGGTTTATCGGACCACGCGCTGATGCCATCTTACCGCCCTTCGCGCTCGGTAAACCGGTCGAGGGCTATGAGATACGCATCGTCCCCATCGAGGGCACGAGTGCTGAGCCGCTGCCTGCCGGAGAGGTTGGGCGCGTCGCCGCCAGGGGACCGACGGGACTCACCTACTGGAACCGCCCGGAGCTGCAGCGAGCGGAGGTCAATGCCGGCTGGACGATCACCGATGATCTTGGCCGCATGGATGAAAACGGCATCTTCTGGTTCATGGGGCGCCTCAATAACCTGGTTGTGACAGCCGGCTACAAGGTGGTTCCTGGCGAGGTCGAGGAGGTCTTGCAGCAGCATCCACAGGTCCAGGAGGTCGCAGTCGTCGGTCTGCCCGACCCCCTCCGGGAGCAGGTGGTCGCCGCTTTTGTGGTGCTCAAGGACAGCAAGGGCGATGAGGCTCTCGCTCAGCAGTTACAGCAGTGGTGCAAAGAGCGTCTGGCTCCCTATAAGTATCCGCGCAAGATCTTCTTCCGCGACCATCTGCCGCGTGATCCCGTTGGCAAAGTGCAGATCCAGACACTGATTCAGCAGGCAGCAGATCAGCCAGTCTAGACGAGCAGACAGGCAGAGAAACATGGGAGGAACATCCGTGATTGGTATCGATGCTGCGTCTCTAGTGAAGCTCTGGATCGGCGGGAAGGCCTGCGACAGCCAGAGCCAGGAGACCTATCCTCTGATCAACCCCTTTACCGGGCAAGTGGTTGCCCGGATAGCCCGAGGAGGGCGGGCCGATGCGCTAAGCGCTATCGAGGCAGCGGCCCGCGCCTTCCCGCTCTGGTCGCACCTGGCCGGGAATGAGCGGGCCAACAGGCTCTACAAAGCCTATCACTTGTTGCGCCGCTACCGGGCGGAGCTGGAGACGCTCCTGATCGAGGACCTGGGGAAGACTGCCCGCGAGGCGGCCAAAGAGGTCCGCTCTACCGGGGCGTTTCTGCGCTATTGCGCCGAGGAGGCCAGGCGCATCTTCGGGGATTTCGTGCCCTCGCCTGATCCAAAGAAGCGTGTCGTAGTCGTTCCTCAGCCGGTGGGCATCGTGACAGCCATCACAGCCTCAAACGCGCCGGGCATCCTCTTCGGGCGTAAGGTGGCCCCGGCGCTGGCCGCTGGCTGCACGCTCATTGTGAAGCCAGCAGAAGAGGCGGTGCGGGTAACGCTTCTGCTCGCTCAACTGTTTGAGGAGGCAGGGCTGCCCTCCGGGGCCGTCAACGTCGTTATGGGAGATGCCCCGGCTATCGTTGAAACCCTCCTTGGTGATCCTCGCGTGGCGATGGTGACCTTCACGGGCTCGGTCCAGGTCGGACGTGAGGTGATGCGCCTGGCCGCTGCGGGGCCGAAGCGCGTCGTGCTGGAACTGGGGGGCGTTGCTCCCTTTATTGTCTTCGCCGATGCCGAGCTGCAGGCCGCAGTCGAGGGACTGGTCGCCGCTAAATTCCGCCATGCCGGGCAGATCTGCGCCAGTCCTCAACGGATCTTTGTCGAGGAGCGGGTGGCCGAACCTTTCAAGGCGCTCCTGGTTGAGCGACTCGCACGTGTCAAGGTGGGCGATCCGCGGGAGGAGGCTACCGACTATGGCCCTCTCCAGCATCAGCGCAACCTGCAGAAGATTCAGCGCCTGCTGGAGGACGCGCTGGCCCGTGGGGCCCGTGTTGTCACTGGAGGCCACAGCCCAGGTGGCTTGCTCTTTGCTCCTACGTTGCTCGAAGGAGTCACCGACGAGATGGCCATTGCCCGCGAGGAGGCCTTTGGGCCGCTGATCGCCCTGGCCACTTTCCGCGACGAGGCCGAGGTCATTGAGCGTAGCAACAATACGGCCTATGGACTGGGAGCCTACGTCTATACCCGCGATCTGGCCCGCGCCTGGCGCTTGGCTGAGGCCCTGGAAGTGGGCATTGTGGGGGTGAACGATCCCTTTCCGGCCACGATTGAAGGACCCTTTGGCGGGGTAAAGCAGTCCGGCTCCGGATTTGAAGGGGGCCGCTACGGCATTGAGGAATTCTTGCTGAAAAAGCAGGTCTCTTTCTCGCTCGCCTGAGCCGTGAAGTGAAGGGCCATCCCTGGCGACCAGTTCGGGGAAGAGACATCGCTCAACGGGTGAGCGAGCGACGCTTCCCCCGTCCGCCAGACCCACTGCTGGGGGCAACTGCCCGCTCTGCTCTCAAGTGCCGGATCAGATCGCCCTGGTCATACCATGCCACAGATCAGCAGTTTTTCTGTCCGTCAAGCCTGACCAGCACGCATCACACGAATATTAGATCTCTGTTAAGAAATCTCGCACGAGTCGGTTGAATTCGTGTGTATATTCAATCTGCGTCCAGTGACCACACTGACCAAAGACGTGCAACCGGACATTATTGATAGCGTGCAGCAATTTTAAGCTGGTTGAGAGCGGGATAATTCGGTCGTCACGTCCATGAATCAGAAGAGTCGGGGCCTGGATCTCCGCCAGCCGGTCCTCGTAGGCCGCCAGCGCATCGATACCCTGCTGGCGTGGCGGGGGAAACATGCTGGCAAAGGCCTCCTGGATACCCGGGCGGATACTTGCTCGATAGCGCAGGGCCACCAGGTCATCGTTCACCAGCTCTTGATGGTAGACGAAGAGCCGGAGGAGCTGTCGCATCTGCTCCAGATCGGGAGTGTAGCCCCAAACGGCATCCAGGCCGGCGGTCAAGGGGAAACGCACTCCTGTCGGCCCCATCAGTACCAGGCGCTCGACTCGTTCTGGATGGAGCACTGCCGCTGCCAGCGCTACTGCTGCCCCCATCGAGTTCCCCACCAGATGAGCGCGCTGTACCTGCACAGCATCCATAAAGGCAAACAGATGAGCCACCCAGCGCTCCAGACCAAAAACGCCATCGGCAGGCAAGGAGGTATAGCCGAAGCCGACCTGGTCATAGGCGAACACATGCAGACGCTCGGCCAGATACCCAATGACCCGGCTCCAATTGGCCCAGGCGGAGACCCCCGGCCCAGAGCCATGAATCAATATCACAGGAAAGCCCTGGCCCGCCTCATGATAGTTGGTTGCCACCCCTCCGGCAACAATGTTCTGCCCGATTTCTTCTGTCTTCTGCATAGAGAGTACTCTCCTTCCTTAGTCTCCCAAACTCTGGTTGGGAATCGTATCGTCCAGTGGTGCACTGAGTAGATCGCTGGTGCCCTGGAGAGGGACCTCGCGGGCACCAGCCATGCTCTCTCTGGAGAGGAGACCAGGGTGGATTGGTGTTCGTTCGCTACCACTGCCACCGTCCTTCCCGGCCTCTCTCCATAAAGGTATGCCGCCGGGGACCCCTGGATTCATCCAGGGGAGGAAGGTGGCTCCCTCCTGGCTCTTTGCCGGGGGTTGAGATAGCAGCCTCTCTCCTGGTATCCTTGCGCTATGAGGCTTCAAGACACTGACCTGTGAGTCAGCAACGGCTTCGCCTCACCTGGCAGGGGGAGGGTCAACCCAGTCACAAGGCTTTGCTGTCCTACGGGGCAGTGGGCTGTTGTCAACCAGCCCTGAAGCCCGGGCCGCTGCGGCTGCGGGCAAGCCCCTGGCTTGAGCCGGGGG
>NZ_MCIF01000002.1:278567-287707 GCF_003268475.1 Thermogemmatispora tikiterensis
GGGAGTCAGGAGCTCGACATGAGCCAGCTGGGCTACCTCAAACATGGGTTCCTGTCCGTTTTCTGCCATTGTTGCCTCCTTGATCCTTGCTAAATTTCAGCTGCCGCTATGGCAGGCCGGATCTGACGGCCTCTGGAGACCGTCGTCCAGCGCCCGGGGCAATTAGTCCGACATAGACCCCTGGCCTTCCTCTCAGGCTGTGGCCCATCGAAGGCGAGAGCACTATCCAAAGGAGACTTTCACCTCCCCCAGATGCGAAAAACGCGCCACGAACCGATCGCCTGGCTGCGCAGGGACAGCGGCGCACATCGCTCCTGGTAACACCAGCTCCCCGGCACGCAGTCCTGTATTGAACTCAGCGAGCTTCCTGACTAACCAGGCAATGGCGGCTGCCGGGTGACCCAGGACTGCCGCGCCATTGCCCGTTCCGACAACCTCGCCGTTGCGCCGAAGCTCCACCTGCTCAGTCTCCAGGTCCAGATCGTGAAGCGCGATCGGGCGCCCGACCACAACCCGTGCTGAGGAGGCATTGTCTGCAATGGTATCGGTGAGCTTAATGCGCCAATCGCTGATGCGGCTATCGACGATCTCCAGCGCAGCGCTCACGCTCTGCGTTGCCGCCAGCACCTCAGCGGGAGTTACATGGGGGCCGGAGAGGTCAGCCTGAAGCCAGAAGGCAATTTCCGGCTCAACGCGGGGCTGGATCAGCTGCTGCAAAGGGAGAAGGGCGCCCGAGGAGTGCACCATCGAGTCGAGCAGGAAACCATAATCAGGCTGGTCGACCCCCATCTGGCGCTGCATGGCCAGACTGGTGAGTCCCACCTTGTGACCGACGAGGCGAGCACCTCGTAGAAACTTCTTCTGAAGCCAGTGTTGCTGGATGGTATAGGCATCGGCCACAGTGAGGCCCGGATAGGATTCGCTCAGGGGCGCAATGGGAGTGCGTGTCTGCTCCGCCTGATCGAGCCGTAGAGCTAGCTCTTCGGCAGTAGAGGGGGAAAGATTGCCACTGGACACGGTTCTCCTCCTGCTCATACTTGGACATGGTCACTGTCCAAGGCTTATGCTATGATCGGTTACTCAAGCAAACGGTTTTGGTCTCAGTGTAGAACTCCAGGCTATGCTGGCCACCTTCCCGTCCAATGCCGCTCTGCTTCATCCCTCCAAAGGGCACGCGCAAATCTCGGACAAAGAAATCGTTAATCCAGACTGTCCCCACCTTCAGAGCCTCTGCTACTCTGATAGCGCGCCCGACATCACGGGTCAGCACCACAGACGAAAGTCCATAGTTGACCCCATTGGCCACCGCCAGAGCTTCCTCCTCACTATCGAAGGGTGCGACCGTCACGACCGGTCCGAAGACCTCTTCCTGGCAGATACGGTCATGAGGCTGGACATGAGCGATCACCGTAGGAGAGAGAAAATTCCCTTCATGGTATGGAGAGGGAAGATGAGGCGGCCCGCCCCCCAGCAAGAGCGTCGCCCCTTCAGCCACGGCCTGATCGATGTAGGCCCGCACACGCTGCACATGCTCACGAGAGATTAAGGCTCCCAGCGTCGTCTCCGGGTCCAGAGGATTACCCGGCTGCAGGGTGCTGGCTCTGGCCAGAAAGCGCTCAAGAAAAGGCTCATAGAGCGGGCGCTGTACCAACAAACGTGGACCAGCCAGGCAGAACTCGCCTTGATTGAAGAAAGCGGCTCGAACACTGGTCTCCACCGCCAGATCCAGATCGCTGTCGGCGAATACCAGCGTGGCCCCCTTTCCCCCAAGCTCAAAAGAGATGCGCTTCAGCGTACGAGAAGCAGCGCTCATAATGGCTTTACCGGTGACAGTCTCACCGGTGAAAGAAATGAGACTCACGTCAGGATGCTGGGTCAGCAAAGCCCCTGCCGAGTCGGGGCCGAAGCCATGCACCACATTGAAGACGCCCGGTGGGAGGCCGGCCTCATGAGCAATCTGGGCCAGCTTCCAGGCCCCGATGGGGGTCAGCTCCGCCGGTTTCAAGACCACGGTATTCCCGAAGGCCAGGGCCGGGCCAATCTTCCAGGTCTCCAGGAGCATTGGAACATTCCAGGGTGTGATCAAGGCCGCGACACCTATCGGCTGGCGAAGCACATAGTTAATATAGCCATTCTCCATCGGGTAGGCCTCGCTGCCATGCATTACCGCGAAATCCGCGAAAAAGTCGATGTTGGCCGCGACGCGCGCAACGTAGCTCGCCTTATTCTCGCGGATCGGGCGCCCGACATCCAGGCTTTCAGTGAGCGCCAGCTCCTCCTCATGGGCCCGAATACCCTCGGCGAAAGCCCGTAAGTACCGCCGTCGTTGTGAGGGGGGCATCTGGCTCCAGTACGCGAAAGCGGTGTTGGCGGCTCGTACTGCGGCATCAACCTCGGCCTCTCGGCCTTCTGGTGCCCGCCCTATGACCTCATTCGTGGCCGGAAACAAGATCTCAAAGTGTCTCTCTCCCTCCACGAACTGGCCATTAATATAGTGCTGTACATCGAACCAGTAGGGGTGCATGCCAGCGAATCCTCCGTTTCTAGCTCAAAAACGTAATGGCAAGCCAGCTCCCTTGAGGTCCCTCTACTCTGACACTGCCAGGGCGAGCCGGCTGGGCGCTGATTGGAGAGCCGAGGTAGATCAGCTGACCAGCCTTTAGCCCTCCCACCTCATGGGCAAGCCACAAGAGATGATCTTCCACAGGCCCCAATGCCTCAAGAGACCCCTCTGCCACAGCATGCTCATCGATGAAGAGGCGCAACGTCCCCACGGCGGGCCAGGCGAGAGGCTTTTTCCCTCGCAGGAAGCCTCCGCCAGAAGCGTTATCAGCGATGACTTCGGCGAGAGTAAAGCGATAGCCGGCCCAGATCGAGTCTAGCAGGTCGATGCCCAGATACGCCATCGCTATAGCCTGCTGAGCCTGGTGAATGGCTGCTGTAGGAGAAAGATCCTCGCCGAGCAGAATGACAATTTCCGGCTCGAATCGTGGCTGAATGAAGCGACTCAGCGAGACAACCGGCTGTTCTAGCAACATGTCATCATAGATCCGCCCATAGATGGGGGTAGTGATGCCCATCTGGGCCTGCTTGGCAGGACTCACGAGACCAAGCTTATAGCCTCGCACAGGACGGTGTGCTCCCAGGTGCTCCTGAATACGGTACGCCAGACTCGCATCGAGATGGAAGCGATTTCCTGCTACGGTGCACTTTGCTGCACGCGCGCTGCGCACTTCTTCCAGAAGGGCAGCTTCTTCTGGATTGATCGGCCCGTCCATCATTGACCTCGCCTGTCCTGGCACGCTAAGGAGCGGCCAGCTACTCCCCACTGGGATCTAGAAACCTCGTAGATTACGACCCGGATCTCTTCCAGGGGATACTCCAGTTCACGAGACGCTGTCTGCGACAGAAGCTGAATCAGATCCTCCTTCTGCGACTGGGAGCGTCCTTCGAGCATTGTTACTTTGAGCACGAGCATATAACCCCGCCTGTTATTGATGAACTCTCTCTTCTGTCCCGTTCCAGTCGCCTCAGAGCTACCAGATCCAGGGATCATGGATCTGCACTTCAAGGCAGCGGAAGTTGCCGCTATAGAACAGCAGGGGGAGGCCCTCATGGGCTTCCAGGGCCTCAACCAGGCCAATGTAGAGCGTGTGATCGCCGGCAGGATGGACCTCCTTCACTTGGCAGAGCAGGTGGGCCAGGGCTTTCTCCAGGAGAGGCAACTCTGCTTTCCAGAGGAAGGAAAGCGCCAGATTCTTTTGCGGTCGCCCGGCGAAGTGCTGGGCCACCGCTTCCTGCTCACTCGACAGAATGTTGACAGCATAGCGGCGACTGCGCTCTAACCACTCTCGCATGCGTGTACGATTGTCGATGGAGACCAGCACGAGCGGCGGATCGAGGGAGACTGACATGAAGGCATTGGCAGTCATGCCATGCACCTGTCCCTCGTAAGCAGTGGTAATCACGGTCACCCCCGTCGCAAAGTGGCCGAGCACGCGACGGAACGTGCGAGGATCAACCACGCTCTGCGGCGGCGCTGCCTCTACTGACTGCTGCTGCAGTTCCATGAGTGATCTCCTTTCTGGCACAAGCTCACGTCTGGGGCACAGGTTTGTCTTGCGACCGTCTGGCGAGGTCCAGCGCCACGTCGAGGATCCAGTCCTCTTGTCCAGCAACTGCCTGGCGGCGCCCCAACTCGACCAGAATACTGCGGGGATCAAGATGGTACAGTTCACCGGCCCGGCGAGCGTGCAGCAGGAAGGTCGAATAGACTCCCGCGTAGCCGATCGTGAGCGCATCGCGGTCGGGCAGGGGCTGATACGGAGCGATAGGGGCGACAATATACTCGGCAGCATCCATCAGGGCGAAGACATTCAGGCCGGGGTTCTGGCCCATTTTGTCGAGAACCGCGGCGATCACTTCTGTGGCGGCGTTACCAGCTCCTGCCCCGAGGCCACGCAGGCTGCCATCGATCTGATCAACCCCAGCCTCCAGGGCGGCCAGCGTGTTCCCTATAGCGAGACCCAGGTTATTATGGGCATGAAAACCCACCTGGATAGTCAGCGCCTCCTTGAGGGCCTTGACTCGCGCGTAGGCCCCGTCAGGCAGAAGGGCGCCAGCAGAATCGACAATATAGACGCAATCGGCGCCGTAGGATTCCATCAGCCTGGCTTGCTCGGCCAGCACCTCTGGAGGGCGCATGTGCGCCATCATGAGAAAGCCCACGGCTTCAAGCCCTAGCTCTTTGGTAAGACCAAAGTGCTGCTCTGAGATATCCGCCTCTGTACATTGGGTGGCGATGCGGATCACCTGGACACCACGCTCGGCAGCCGCTTTTAGCTCCTTGCGTGTCCCGATCCCGGGCAGCAGTAATGCGGCGATCCTGGCACGCTCGCAGACGCTGCGCGCCTCAGCAATCAGCTCCAGCTCAGGAGTATGAGAGAACCCATACTGCAGCGATGCTCCTCCCAATCCGTCACCGTGCGTGACCTCGATGACCGGGACCCCTGCCCGATCCAGGGCCTGGGCAATGCTGCGCACCTGCTGGCGAGTAAATTGATGACGCATGGCGTGCGAGCCGTCCCTTAAAGTGGTATCTGTCAGGCGGAGCGTCTTCATGCCACTGCCTCCTTGCTTGAAAGGAGATGGGCGGCAAAGAGTTCGCCTACGCGGCGCGCTGCGGCGGTCATGATGTCCAGGTTGCCAGCATAGGTGGGGAGATAGTCACCGGCCCCGCGCACCTCCAACAGCATCACAATGACCGCGCTCCTCCCCCAGGGAGTCTCTCGCATCTCAACCACGGGGGGATTCTTGAGCAGGTAGCCCGGGACATAGCGCTGCACGTCGGAGACCATCTGCTCAACCGAGGCGGCCACTTGTTGGAAGTCGAAGTCGCCCTCGGGTACCACATACACGGTGTTGCGCATCATGATGGGCGGAGAAGCAGGATTGAGGATAATGATGGCTTTGCCCTCCCGTGCGCCACCCAGTGCCTCCAGTCCTCGCGCCGTTGTGTAGGTGAACTCGTCAATGTTCTGGCGCGTTCCAGGACCTGCCGAAGCGCTGGCCACGGTACTGACCATCTCTGCATAGCGCACAGGAGTCACGCGAGAGACAGCGTAGACCAGCGGGATCGTAGCCTGCCCGCCACAGGTGATCAAGTTCACATTCACCTGATCCAGGTGGGCACCCAGGTTGACCGGCGGCACCACGTAGGGGCCGCGCGCTGCCGGCGTCAGGTCGATGGCGATTTTCCCGGCCTCACGTAAGAGCCGGGCATGGCGCATATGCGCTTTGGCGCTTGTGGCATCAAAGACAATGCGAATCTCGGGGTCTGCAAGAACCGCATGAATGCTCTCGGTGCTGGCTGGTATGCCAAGCGAGCGAGCTCGCTCCAACCCTTCTGACTGAGGATCGATACCTGCCACCAGCGCTAACTCCATTGACCCTGGCTCTTTCAAGAGCTTGTACATCAGGTCTGTCCCAATGTTGCCGGAGCCTAAAATCGCGACCTTGATTCGCCCGTTCGCTGCTGAGTGCTGCATGATCGTTCAGTTCCTCCTCTTACCAGAACAAGCTATTCTCGGGATATAGCCGAGATTCTCAGAAACCTGCTGAGCTGCTCTCACAATGGCCAGACGATACTGCTCCTCGTTGGCGTAGAAGCGGTAAGCCGGTATCGAGAGGCTCATGGCCGCAATAACCTCGCCGCTGTGATCACGGATCGGCGCGGCGACACAGCAAAGCTCCAACACGGCCTCTTCGCGATCGTAGGCATATCCTTGCCGGCGCACCTGCTCCAGTTCTGCCCGCAATATCTGCGGATCAGTGATCGTGTTGGGGGTGAGAGCTGGCATACCTTGCTTCTCAAGGATTGCCAGGACCCGCTCCCAGGGCAGATGGGCCAGGATGCATTTGCCAACTCCGCTGCAGTGGCCCGGTAGCCTTACCCCAATCCCAGTCACGGCCACCCGCACCGCCCGTGTCCCTTGCAATTTCTCGATGTAGATAATCTGGTCAGATTCGAGGGTAGCGAGGTGGACGGTTTCACCAAAGCGGGCGACCAGCGATTCCATCACCCTGCGGGCCTCGCTCCGGAACTCGGTGGTCTCCAGAAGGAGCTGAGAGAGCGCCACGATTCGCCAGCCGAGGCGGTATCGGCCGGCTGGGGTGCGCCGTAGCAGCCCCCCTTCCGTCAGACTGGCAGTTAGCGCTGAGGCGGTAGACTTGGGGAAACCCAGTTTACGCGCGATCTCACATACTCCCCACTCTGGTTGCTCGTGTGAGAAGAGGTTGAGGATTTGAAACGCTTTGTAGACAGCTTGCACCATTGCCCTGTCCTCCAGGTGGACCTGTACACAGAAAACCACGTCCGTTGTCTTCCCATCCCTGTGGCACTGAGAGGCCAACGCTCTCCTGGCATGGCCGTTGAGGAAATCGATTGCCGGAATCGCTCAGCCACCAAGCGCTTCCCGCCGGGCGCATAGAATCGCTGCCAGTGATCGCTCCTGCTCTGTTGAACCCTCGATTGAAGTAAGCTAGTTCAAGTATAAGCTGGTTATTTTTAACAAACAATGCGCCCGTCCCGCATTGATGGACAGATGCATTGACTCATATAGACAGACCAGTACCATTAGTAGCGATAGTGCAGGGAAGCTTTAGCCGGATTCCCTGCCAGTGGAGTACCACGGGGGCAGGGGAATGAACTCCTGAGCCTGGATCAGCAGCACGACTGTCCGTTTGTCAGCAGGAAGGAGGAGCTTCTTTTTGCCTGATACTCCCTCCATTCAAGGGTCAGTGGGGTCAGGCGAGTTTCAAAAAGCCCAGACAGGCTCGCTGAGGGTCAAGTGATTCCCAGGCGTTAGTCAACCAAACAGGTAAAAAGGAGGAACTAGCGATGGCAGTATCTCAGAATGAGCCAGCCCCAGGCAAAGAGGCCGCTGCGGTCCCCCGTCCGCTCACTGGCGAGGAATACCTGGAGAGTCTGCGCGACGGTCGCGAAGTCTGGATCTATGGAGAGCGCGTCAAAGATCTCACGACTCATCCCGCTTTCCGTAATACAGCTCGCATGGTTGCACGGCTCTATGATTCCCTGCATAATCCTGAGAAGCAGCCTGTTCTGACCACCGCAACGGATACTGGCAGTGGCGGGTATACTCATAAGTTCTTTGTCACTTCGCGCAGCGCCGAGGATCTGGTCGGGGCACGTGATGCTATAGCGGAGTGGGCTCGTCTCTCTTACGGTTGGCTTGGGCGCAGCCCGGACTACAAGGCCAGCTTCCTGGGCACGCTCGGGGCCAATGCCGAGTTTTATGAGCCATATCAGGAGAATGCCCGGCGCTGGTACAAGGAGGCCCAGGAGAAAGTCCTCTACTTCAACCACGCCATCGTCAACCCGCCAGTTGACCGGAACCGTCCGCCTGACGAGGTTAGCGACATTTACATGCACGTGGAGCGCGAGACGGACGCTGGCATTGTTGTCAGTGGTGCCAAGGTCGTAGCGACTGGTTCGGCTTTGACCCATTACAATTTTATCGCGCACTACGGACCACTGCCGATCAAGAAAAAAGAGTACGCCCTTATCTTTGCGGTCCCTATGGATGCGCCAGGGGTCAAGCTCATCTGCCGGCCCTCCTATGAAATGACGGCGGCGGTCATGGGCAGCCCGTTCGATTATCCTCTCTCCAGCCGCCTGGATGAAAACGACGCGGTTTTCATCTTCGATAAAGTGCTTGTCCCCTGGGAGAACATCTTCATTTATGGAGATGTGGAGAAGGCCAATAACTTTTTCCCGCTCTCCGGCTTCATCCCGCGCTTTACCTTCCACGGCTGTATCAGGCTTGCCGTGAAGCTGGACTTCATCGCCGGCCTCTTCCTGAAAGCGGTGGAGGCCACCGGCGCCAAGGACTTCCGTGGAGTACAGGCGCGCGTCGGCGAGGTGCTGGCCTGGCGCAATCTCTTCTGGGCGATCACCGATGCGATGGCGCGCACGCCTCTCGCCTGGAACAATGGGGCGGTACTGCCCAACACCGACTACGGGCTGGCCTACCGCGTCTTTGCCACGGTCGCCTACCCGCGCGTGAAGGAACTCATCGAGAACGACGTCGCCAGTGCCTTGATCTACCTCAATTCCCATGCGGTCGATTTCAAGACCCCCGAGGTTCGCCCCTATCTTGAAAAGTACATTCGCGGGTCAGGAGGCTACAGTGCCCTCGACCGCGTCAAGCTGATGAAGCTCCTCTGGGATAGCCTGGGTAGCGAGTTCGGCGGGCGCCATGAACTCTATGAGCGCAACTACGCGGGCAATCATGAAAACATCCGTCTGGAGGTGCTGCTTAGCGCGATGGCAACGGGGCAAACCGAGCAGTACAAAGGATTCGCCGAGCAGTGCCTGGCGGAATATGACCTGGATGGCTGGACCGTACCAGATCTCATCAATCCCGACGACGTTAACCGGCACTGGAAGCAGCAGAGCTGACCCCTGTTCGTTGTTGGTCACAGTTGGTCCACAATTGGTCACAAGCTCGGGGCGACATCCTCGCCTCTGCAAGCAGTCCATGAGGAGGAAAACAATGAGCAACGAGCAAGAGCCTTTGTTCGAAGTCGCACAGCTGGCTCACGTGGAATTGCTGACCCCC
>NZ_MCIF01000002.1:288569-352900 GCF_003268475.1 Thermogemmatispora tikiterensis
CATCCAGATCGAGGCCGGGCCGGGCAAGCATGGCATCAGCCAGGCCTACTTTATGTATGTCTTCGAGCCGGGGGGCAATCGGGTGGAGCTGTTTGGGGATGCGGGCTACCTGATCTTTGACCCGGCCTGGAAGCCGATCACCTGGCATGAGAAGGATCTGGCCAAGGGGATCATCTGGTATGGCTCCCCGCTGCCCGCTGAGTACTTCCTCTATGGCACTCCGTCGCCAGAAGTGGCAGCTGCCCTGAGCCAGGCCGCCAGCTAGAGCCTTATCTTGTTCGAATCCATAGCTCAGGGGGACCTATCCCTCTCCTCATCCCCCTGAGCTACCCCCAGACCTGGCACATTCGAGGCTGATCTTGCCCCATGAGGAGACCAAGGAGGTAAGGAACGATGCCCAAATTGAGTCGTCCAGACTACTATGACCTGACCAGAGATATGAACTGGCGTCTCACCTACGTCAGCGAGAAGGAGGCTTTTCCGCCAGAGCTGGCTGGGGACGACTACGGCATTCCGCCAGCTGAATGGTGGAAGTGGGATGAGCCATACAAGCTCACTTACCGCGAGTATATGCAGAACCAGGCAGAGAAGGACACGATGTCCTACTCTGTCAAAAGCGCGATCGCTCGCTCGCATCTCTTTGACCAGGTAGATGCGGGCTGGAAGGCAGCCATCGCTGCTCACTATGGAGCCATTGCGATTCCCGAGTACCAGGCATCTTTCGGGGAAGCGCGCATGGCCCGCTTTGGCCGCGCAGCCGCCTGGAGAAACATGGCAACGTTTGGCACGCTGGACGAGACCCGCCACGGCCAGATCCAGCTCTTTTTCCCGCATGAGCTACTGGGGAAAAACCCCCAGTTTGACTGGGCACACAAGGCTTTCCACACCAACGAGTGGGGAGCTATCGCCGCGCGTCATCTCTTCGACGATATGTTCACAGCCAATCACGCTCTCGGTACGGCGATCCAGCTCACCTTCACCTTCGAGACAGGGTTTACCAATCTCCAATTTCTGGGCATGGCAGCCGACGCCATGCATGTCGGCGATGTGGAGTTCGGGGCCCTGATCTCCAGCATTCAGACCGATGAGGCTCGTCACGCGCAGCAAGGTGAGCCTACCCTCAAGATCCTGGTCAGGAACGGCAAGAAGGCCGAGGCCCAGCGCCTGGTCGACGTCATGTTCTGGCGCAGCTGGCGTATCTTCTGCCTGCTCACTGGCCTCTCCATGGATTACTACACGCCGTTGGAGCATCGCTCCATGTCCTTTAAGGAGTTCATGGAGGAGTGGATTATCAAGCAATTCATGGACCAGTTCCGTGACCTGGGCATGGATACCCCCTGGTACTGGAATACTTTTATTGACGAGCTAGACTGGTACCATCATGGTCTCCACCTGGGAGTCTGGTTCTGGCGTCCGACGGTCTGGTGGAATCCTGATGCCGGTGTAGGGCCGGCTGAGCGCGACTGGCTGGAGGCCAAGTATCCTGGCTGGAACGACACCTGGGGCAAGCGGTGGGACGTGATTACCGAGAATGCCAGGAAGGGGGAAATCACCAAGACCCTGCCCCAGACCTTGCCGATCATCTGCAACCTCTGCCAGATTCCTATTATTACCCCCGCTAATCCTGGAAGACAGCAGGAGCTGGATCCCTACGTCACTGAGTATGGCGGCAGACGCTATCTCTTCTGTTCCGAGCCGTGCAAATGGATCTTTGACCAGAACCCGGGCCGCTATGCCGGGCACAAGACGGTGGTAGATCGTTTTCTGGCAGGCGAGATTCAACCTCCCACCCTGGAAGGAGCGCTGGCCTACATGGGCGGGCCTCACCTCGTGGGAGGGCGAGACGCCGACGATTTCGCCTGGGCCCGCGATCCAGTGCTGGCAGGAACACGCTAGTGTTCTCCTCCTGTCCTCCAAGGGGGAGGGTGGCATGGTATGGTCTCAGCCAGCCGCCCACCCTCTCCCCACCCCTTCATCAGATAGATCTACGTTCAGCTGGCTGGTAGTAGAGTAGAAAGGAGAGCGATACTGTGGCTCTGATTCCACTCACAGCAGCGTTTCGTGAAGATTTTGTGGTGCAGCTTGTGCCAGTTGAGGATAGCGATACCATCGCAACCGTGGCTCAGAAAGTGGCAGCGCACGCTGTAGGGCTGCGCGTGGCCCCACGCCAGTCCCCCATGCAGGTGATCTTTCAGGGCAAGGTCCTGGACCCGGAGAAGAAGGTGGCAGACGTCCCCCTCAGCCCAATGGATTTTGTGGAGGTACGCTATGCCGATGGATGAGGCGACGCTGACCTGGATCGAGGTGGCAACCCTCGATGAGCTTTGGGAGGGAGAGATGCTAGAGGTAGAGGTAGATGGGCAGCCTGTTCTTCTGATGCATCTCTCTGGTGGCGAAATCGTAGCATTCCAGGGCGTCTGCCCCCATCAGGAATATCCGCTTGTCGAAGGGGAGCTGGATCTTGACACCGAGACGTTAACCTGCTCCGGTCACCATTGGCAGTTCCACGCTCGAAGTGGTTGCGGGATTAATCCCGAGGGATGTACCCTCTACCGCTACAGCGTCAGGTTGGACGGCTCAACGATTCTCATCGGCTATCCGACAGGCAGCGAGAGCAGGCAGCGTTACCATCGCTGCAGAGAGGAGTAAAAATTGGTGAGTCGCGAACACCTCGTAGGCCCAGTGCTCAACGACCGGGCTATGTTCGAAACGGTCCTGGAAGCAGCAGAGATTGACAATCCTGGCGTAGCGCTCCAGACAGAGGACCGCGAGGGCTATTTTCGCATCGCTGCCCCTCAGCGACTCCGCCTGAGCCGAAAAAGCCTGGAGGAAGTACTGGGAAGACCGTTCAGACTGGCAGAGCTGGAGCCATACCTTTCTAGCTTTGGCGGGCGCATGCAAATAGTCGGAGAGGAAGAGTTGATTTTCTACCTTGAGCGAGGAGCTGAGCCATGACATCCTCATCGCCATCCACCAGACAGCAGAGACGTCAGAGGAGCTGGAGCCTCTACACCGAGCAGCGTAAGCCCAGCGAGTATGAAATCGTCACTCATCGTCTGAATTATCATTTTCGGCGCGCGCCAGCCCCGTTTGAGCTGGACCCTGACATGCCCCTCAATCGCTGGTATCTTCGCTATCGAGAAGGCTCCCCGTTCCAGGTAGACGACTGGGAGGGCTTCAGAGACCCTGCGCGCCTGACTTATCGGGCCTACATCCAGCGACAGCGCGAGCGTGAACTGTACCTGGATAACCTTATCGATGAATTTGAGCGCAGAGATCACTTTGCTTTACTGAAGCCTGATTGGGTGTGCTTTCTGGAACACCTGTATCTCCCCAGCCGTTTCGCTGGTCACGTGCTGCAGATGGTCTCTCTCTACGTCAGCCAGATGGCTCCTTCCTCCTATATTACAGTAGCCTTTCACTTCCAAGGGGCCGATGAGATGCGCCGTGTCCAGCGCTCGGCCTATGTCGCGAAAGCGCTCTCTCTGGCCCACTATCAGGAGCTCGCTGATAGCCAGAAAACCAGAGCAATTTGGGAAACGACCCCCGCCTGGCAGCCTGCACGCGAGCTACTCGAAAAGCTGCTGATCGCCTACGACTGGGGTGAGGCTTTCACCGCCCTGGCCCTGGTGACAAAGCCGGTCTATGATGCCTTCTTTAATGAGCAGCTTGGGACGCTGGCCCGTCTCAACGGCGATGACCTGCTGGCCCTCATGGCTGATGATTTCGCGCTGGATCAGAAGCGTCACCAGGACACCGCGCGGGCCCTCGTACTCTACGCTCTTGAGCGGAAGCCAGAGCTGCGCACCACCCTCAATGGCTGGGTGGCAAAGTGGGCCCCTGCCGCTCACCGGGCCGTGGAAGGCCTCGCCACATTCTTCAGCTGGGCCCCGCACCCGCTGGAAAAGAAGGCAGTGGTACAGGCCGTTGGTCAGCGTCTCCAGGACTTCCTGAAGGAGTGTCAGCTCTCGCTGTAAGCGCTGGGTCTTGGCAGTTCGCTCGCACTCTGCGCCAAAGGGGACCCGTGTATGCGAGCGAACTGCCAGGTAACTCCCTCACAGGAGGACCAGAGCAGCCCGGTGGTGACGGACATGAAGAGCAGCTATGGCTATCTTCCCCCAAGCCTGCGTCGCCTCCCCGTCAGGCAGGGCGAAAGGCCATTGATTAATCCGCGCTATCCTTGCCTGCAGGATAATCATTGGGCCCCACCCAGGATACGGGAGCAGTTCTTGCGATGGCTGGCAAAGCTGGAAGGGGTCTCGTTAGAGTCATCGGACTTACCGCCAGCTGCCCAGGCCCTCGTACTGGCAGAACATCTGGCCAAAGGAAAGCCAGAGGCATTTATCCGCGGGAAAACATTCGCCATTGTTCGTGCGGATGGCAGTGTCCATCTTCTGCTGGAACCAGCGTGGGGCCAAAAAGTGCTGGACAAGGGCTGGGGAAGTGTTCACCCCCTGGCCCGGTATATGGCTGGAGCTATTCCGCCTCAGAGCCTGATCCTTTACGCTCCCCGTGATCAGCGCGATCTGGCAGTCCTGAGACGGATCATTCTGGCAGCGTACAGCTTCGCCTGCGGGCGCATTGGAACGCAGATCTTGCCAGATACGGCCTGGTAGCCCTGGGCAACGCTACGAGTGACAAGGAGGGTTTGACAATGTCAGCGACTATGAAGGCTGCTGTCTATTATGGTCCACAGGATGTTCGGATAGACGAGGTCCCTCGACCGGCCCTCACCGATCCTCACGCTATGGTGGTCCGTGTGCGCGCCACTTCCATATGCGGCTCTGACCTCCATATCTGGCGAGGAACACTTGACGGCATTATGAAGCGGGGCAGTTCCCGGCTCGGCCATGAACTCTCGGGAGAGGTCGTCGAGGTAGGCTCGGCTGTGGGGGCCTTCAAGCCGGGAGATCGGGTGACTATGGCTTACTCCGCTTCCTGTGGAGAGTGCTACATGTGTCGCGTAGGACAGACAGCGCACTGCCTGACAACGCAGAAAGCGGTCTATGGTTTCGGCACGGCCTTCGGCGATCTCAACGGCTGCCAGGCTGAATATCTACTGATTCCTTTTGCAGATGCCCACGCGATGAAGGTAGCCCCCGGGCTTTCCGACGAGCAGGCACTGACGCTCTCATGCAATCTCCCCTCGGCAGTCATAGCCAATCGGTTAGCGGATCTCCAACCCGGCGAAAGCCTGGCGGTGGTGGGCCTGGGTCCAACGGGCCTGATGAGCCTTGAGCTGGCTTTAAAACGTGGCCCCGGACTCGTCTTTGCCTTTGATCCTGTGCCCTACCGACGGGCCTACGCGCAGAAAACATATGGCGTCACTTCCCTGTCGCCCGACGAGCAAGGACTCCAACAGGTCAAGGAGGCCACCGACGGGAGAGGAGTAGACAAGGTGATTGAGGTGGTCGGCACGCCAGCAAGCCTGCAGCTCTCACTCGACCTGGCCCGCCCCGGCGGAACGATCGCCGCTATCGGCGTTTTCCCAGACAACCAGTTCAATTTGAATCTCGCCGATGTGTTCTTACGAGACCTCTCGCTCCACATGAATGGCTTTGCTAACGTGCAACCCTTTATGTGGGAAGCTCAGCGATTAATCCTGACAGGAGTAATTGACCCCTCCAGACTGTTCTCTCATCGCTTCCGGCTGGATGAGGTCAGCGACGCTTTTAGAATTTTCAACAATAAAGAGCAGGAAGTACTTAAAGTACTCATCGCTCCTTGAGAGAGAGGAAGGGAGGGAGGAGAGACCATGCCAATGCTTGAAGTGCTCTATGCGGGCCAAAAAGCTCTTTCGGCTGAGCAGAGGCGAGCCTTCGCAGATGCAGCCGAGACGATCTTTCAGCAGGTCCTGGGAACTCCTCGCGGTCGCCTGCGCCTCTTTTTCTTTGACCTCTCAGCAGAAGGTCTAAAGGAGGGTGCTTCAAGAGATGGACCTGTCCCCCGCAGTGAGCGCGCCCTGGGCTTATCTGACGGATAGGCGCGCTCTTGAGTTGCAGATGGCAGCAGAGGCCCGTGGCTTTCTCGTGGCCTGGGCTCCGATCGAGCTGCCGGGAGAGTGGAAGCAGAGCTACCAGCAGTGGGTGGCTGAAGGGCGCCACGCGGGCCTTGGGCAGCTTGCCCGGGCGCTGGAGGTGCGTCTAGACCCGCGTCTCCGCTTCGCCTGGGCCAGCAGCGTGATGATCCTGGCCGCCCCTCATACCTACCCCGATCCCGGCCCCCCCTCGGGGGGAGTACGGATCGGGCAGGTGGCACGCAAGTTCTGGGTGCGCGAGCCAGATCCTTTTCTGCTCAAGCGCCTGCTAGAGCCTCACATTGCAGCCCTGAAGGAAGTAGCCAGCCGGTTAGGGGTGCGTGTTCGCGACTATGTCGAGCAAGGACCTTTGCCCTTGAACCTCTATGCTGTTCTCTCTGGCCGCTTCTGGAGGGGATATAATGCGATGCCCAATAGTACAGACTTTGGGACGCGCGTGACGCTCACCTGCCTGCTTACCGACATTGCTCTGGATCGCTTCCCTCCTCCCTCGCACCCCGACCGGTGCGGAGAGTGCCGCAGGTGCCTCAGTTCGTGCCCGACTGGGGCTCTCCTGGGAGACCGGCGCGTTGACTTGCGGCTCTGTATCTCCTACTGGACAACAAGCTACCAGGGGGTCATCCCGCTGGCATTCCGGCCTGCTATCGGCAACTGGCTGCTTGGCTGCGACGTCTGTCAGGACGTTTGCCCGTGGAATTGGAAGACCGAGCGGCTCCCCCAATGGTGGAAGGGATTCAGCGTGGACCCAGAGCTGGCTCACCCAGACCTTTGTGATGCCCTGCTCCTTTCGACACGGGACTTTGCCCTCAAGTACAGGCAGAGCGCGTTTGAGCGCCTCGGGCGCGTGCAAATTGCCCGTAATGCTTTGATCGTCCTGGCCAACACTGGGGAGCAGGTCTATGCACCGCTGGTCAAACAGGCAGCAGCTGATCCGGCCCCTGTGATCCGTGCTACTGCATCCTGGGCCCTGCTCCGCCTCGGACAGAGAGGCGAGGCAGAAAAGTTGCTGCGTGATCCCTCGGACCTGGTCAGAGCAGAGACAAGAGAGGCACTGGAGCACTTTCAATAGTGAAAACCGACAGCCCTTATTGATCTCGTTGCAAGAGCTGCAGGATCATGCGCAGCTCTTGCAACCCTGGAGAGAACCAGGAGAACCACACACGTCTGGTTCTGCTTGCCCTACGTACTTGTTCGTTCGTTCGCTAGCTCAAGCATCAGACAAGGAGCCCTCCAAGGAGCCTCTGCCACGAGACAGGCTCGATTGAGGGAAGGGCTTTGCCGCCAGCCTGTCCATCTGTCTGGGGAGACGAGGAAAGCAGAAAGGCGCTTTCTCTGAAAGACAAGTATGTGATAACCCCTTTGGAACAGAAGTTGGAAGGAGGCAATCGTCAATGAAACAGCGATTTCTCATCATAGGAGCGGGCCAGGCAGGGGTCTCTGCAGCAGTGACTCTCAGACATGAGGGCTTCGATGGGGAGATCATGCTGATCGGGGCCGAATCTCATCTACCCTATGAACGACCACCTCTATCAAAAGATTATTTGCTCGGCCAAAAACCTATTGATGATCTATTTATACACAATAGCAGGTTCTATGTTGAAAATCACATTCAAACACTGCTTGGGGTGAAAGCTGTACGAGTAAATCCCTACGAAAAGGTCGTGGAGCTGGCGCGAGCGAACTGCGTTCGACCCACGATTGCCTATGATAAATTGCTCATTGCCACCGGTGTGCGCAATCGGAAGCTGAGGGTCCCCGGGGCTACACTTGAAGGGATCTACTACCTCCGCACCATAGAAGAGGCTGATGCTATCCGTCAAGCCTGCCGCAGCGGTCAGCGCGCAGTGCTGGTTGGTATGGGCTTCATTGGCTGCGAAGTAGCGGCATCGCTGCGCCAAAGCGGTATCGAGGTCGTAGCCATAGAAGCCTATAAGACCCCTTTGTACCGCGTCGTCGGTGAGAAAATAGGGAAAGTATTTGAAGAGATTCATCGCGAACATGGCGTGCGCTTTCTCTTTGAAGAGACAATTGTCGCTTTCGAGGCATCTCAGCGAGTGCAGTGTGTCGTCACCAGCAGTGGCCGGCGGATCGACTGTGACTTTGTCATTATCGGCGTGGGGGTTGAACCTGTCACAGAGCTGGTGGAAGGAAGCGAAGTACAGATAGAAAACGGTATCGTTGTTAATCAATATTGCCAGACTCAGGTGCCAGACATCTACGCTGCCGGTGATGTCGCTAATCACTTCCACCCCGTGGTAGGTAAAAAGATGCGGGTGGAGCACTGGCAGAATGCCATCTCTCAGGGCAGAGCCGCTGCTCTAAACATGTTAGGCAGGCGGGAACCCTATCAGGAGGTCCACTGGTTCTGGTCTGACCAGTACAAGTATAATGTGCAGTACGCTGGCTTCCCCTGTGCCTGGGATCAGCTCGTGGTGCGAGGAAAGCTCAACGAGCACAAATTTACTGCCTTCTATATGCAAGAAGGCAAGGTTATGGCAGTGATTAGTATCAACAGAGGAAAGGATATTTTGCGAACTATACCACTAATACGGGCGCAGATCCCCGTAGATCCGCTCAAGCTGCAAGACGAAGCCACAGATCTCCGCTCGCTGCAGCCGAGAGCTGTGCACTTGCGTCGCTCCCTTAATCACGGAGGCAGCTTCTCCGAGCTACCCTCGGCCTCTGAAACTGAGAAGGGACAGCTCCAGCCGTAGGGCAGCAATTTCTAACACCTGATGTATGACGAGCACGGAGGATGCGAAGCGCAGTAACCAGGGACGCCGCGGCTGCTCAGCCAGCTGAGCAGCCGCGGCGTTGCAGAGCGGACCAGATCAGCTGGCTTGCTGAGCGCCCCGCTTGTAAGTAGCATGGAGCAGAGAGGGTGCCCCCCGAGATGCTTTCTTTCTGAGGAATCTCTCGCGATGAGAGGGGGCATAACGATCAGCGCTCCCCCCGAGCGATTCGCGGGCGAGAGGCGGGAACAAAGGGGACGCCGTGAGGTTCAGGGATTTCACTGTTCAGCTGTGCGATGGGCACCGCGTGGGCATTGCTGTGGTTGGGCGGGACGATGCCTTTCCCATCATATCTTGTCATGGCTCGGGCAGTTCACGCCTGGACGTGGGCCTGCTGGTCACCCAAGCGGAGCAGGCAGGGGTGAGACTGATCGCCCTCGACCGACCTGGTGCGGTTGCTCCGACCCACAACCTGGCTATCGCCTGCTCGCCTGGCCTGATGATGTCATTGTAGTCGCTGATCACCAGAACCTCAAGGGCTTGGCGGGGCAGGCTTCTCCGCTGGCAGCCCCTATGCCCTGGTCTGTGTCGCCAAAATCCCGCAGCGGCTTACTGTCTGCGGACTGATCAGCACGGTTGCCACCGGCGATGCAACGCGGGGTCAGTCTGGGTGACGAGTCTGTCTCGTGAGCTGCTGGGTGGCTGGTTTCGAGGAGGCTAGAGGCTCCGTGGGAGCGAAAAGCTCGGCAACACGCAGCACATGCTGCTCCATAAGTGTCCGTGCGCGGTGCGGATCATGAGCACAGAGCGCAGCAAAGATGGCCTTGTGTTCCCGCTGGGAGGCCTGGCGGCTTGTGAAGAGCTGTTTCGAGTAACCTGTATATTCGAGCGTATCCCAAAGCTGGTCGATCAAGTCTCTGATCACAGGCAGGCAGGCTGCCTGGTGGATGAGTCGGTGGAAATCGCGATTGAGTGCACCATAGGTGAGTGAGTCGGATGATTGTTCATCCATCTGCTCCAGGAGCGATTGAAGCTCGGCCAGCGTCCTCGGATCGATCTGTTGGGCCGCGCGAGCTGCGAGAACTCCCTCAAGGGCAGCTCTTGCAATCATACGCTGATATGTCTCTTCCGATGGAGTGATTCGAACGAACACCCCAACCTGGGGGACGACAGAAAGGAAGCCTTCGCGCTCAAGGAGTGAGATCGCCTCCAGAACGGGAGTTCGGCTCATTGCCAGTTCTGAGGCAATTGCGTTCACATCGAGGGCAACGCCGGGTTGAAGTTCACCTTCGAGGAGCAGCTGCTTAAGAAACTGATAGGCCCGATCGCGTTTCCGGCTACGGGAATTCACAGATTGTGGTTGTTCCTGTGGCTGGCGCATCCTCTGCATACATCCTCCAGCTTTCGCGAGTATCATAAGCATTCTAGCAAATGAGCAGAGCTGAGTTGTTGCCATCATAGGATGATTCGGGCAGGTGAGCAAAGACGGGCTGCAACCCGAACATTAGTATTTCTGCCAGGGCTAACCAAGAGCGACGAGGAACCCGCCCCGCCTCCGGGATAGAGGACCCGGGGTCAGCAGCGGGTTCCTGGTGTTGCCTCAGCTGCCGGAGACTGATGTGTTATTCCCCTCGAAGGGCCCAGCGCGCTGCACTCCTGAGCCGAGCGCTGGCGAACTATGAGCCAGTCTTGTGAGCGGTGCTACTATGCCGGGCTGGCTTCTGTTCGTTCCGCCTCATGCCGGCGAGCTGCCGTCATGGGGTGTTGCAAGAAGGCCCGGATGTCAGCCTGCATAGCCTCCCAGCGTTCCAGCTGTATCCAATGTCCGCAACGATCGTAAACCTTGAGTTCGGCAGCTTGCAGGTGCTGGAGGAGCCAGATACTGCTTTCGAGCGGCACGATGCGGTCAAAGCGTCCATGCAAAATCAGAATCGGATGCCGGATTCGGCTGAGCAGGGCAGGAGGTAGTGGGGTTGGGCCGTCAACCATCATCGCCTCGTAGGCCTCCAGGGCCTCCGGCTGTGCTGCCAGAGCATAGCGGCGCTCCACGAGTTCATCCAGGTCAGGAATAGCCTCGTCCGAGTACAAGAAGGCCCGGAAGACCTGCTTGAGGCGTGCTGGCCGCAGATCCGTTGAGAAGGAGCGCATCAGGGCCAGTTCCGGCCCAGGTGTGAATGCCCCCCCAGCTGGGCCCATGAGCAGGGACGGGCCGAAGCGTTCTGGCACCTCGATCAGCAGCTGCAGAGCCAAATACCCCCCCATCGAGTTACCGATGAGGTGCGCGTTATGAACCTGGAGAGCGTCGAGGAGTCCCAAGACCTGCTCAACACGCAGCCCCATCCAGGCTGTCCAACCGCGGGGCCAGGGGCGACGTGGAAGCGACGTTTCGCCGAACCCCACCAGGTCGGGCGCGATGACGTAAAAATCGCCGGCGAGATCGGGAAGAATACGCTCCCAATTGGCGGCAGCCGAGGCTCCCGGACCGGCCCCATGCAAGAGGACAAGGGCCGGGTTAGCCGGATCGCCCCCAATCCAAGAGTGGGTTGTGATCGCGCCAGTCTGGATCCACTGCTCCTGAACCGGCATATTCTGGCTCTCCTTTCTTCCAGCTTCCAGCTGTATAGCGAATCAGATCAAAAGGCGGATGGTGAGCATCCCAACCGTGTTGTGTTTACTGCGCTCATCATCCCGGTCGTACACGCCGTTCCCCCTAAGCCGGAGTAGTGAGCGCCATAGACCCCATCTGATTGATCGGGCGCTGCTCACCCCACCAGATCAGTCCGTCGATGTAGTCCTCTTCGGTCCATTCAATAGACTGCCAGTCTGGATCGAAAATCAGATAGCTCCCGGAAAAGATTTCGAGTCGATGGCCACTGCCTGGATCGCGGACATAGGTAAAGAAAGCGCGAGAGATGCCGTGACGACCTGGACCCAGGTCGATCTTAATATTGTGTTCCGCGAGGATATCATTCGCTCGCAGCACATCCTGCCAGCTATCGAGCCAGTAGGCAACATGGTGCAGGCGAGCGGGGACAGGATCAGCAGGAGGCTCGAAGACGACACCGAGGGCTACGTCATGAACCAGGGGTGTGACACTCATCCATGCATAGATGGTGCCCGGACCCTGGAGACGGATATGTTCTCGCAGGCGGAAGCCGAGCATATCGAGATGGAACTGAATCCCCTGGCTGACGGTCTGATGGGTCGTCTGCAGGTTTACATGATCAATGCGAACGGGGGAGATCCCTTTCCGCCAGGCCTTGTGGGGCATGTTTTTCATAGTCGAGCGAGTCTCAGGTGGCGCCTGTGGCTTCTCTATGTCAAAGTAAAGCTCGTAGGTATGACCGGCATGCGGCACCTGGAAGCGCAGGGCACGTCCCTGGCCTAACTCATCACCTGGCCTGACAACCTGGCAGCTGATCCCCTGCTCTTCAAGAAGACGCTGATAGGCATCGACATCTTCAGATCGCTCGGTCCGCCAGGCGACATGATCGACACGCGCCTGTTCTCCTTTGCTCAGAACAAGGCTGTGGTGTTCCCACTCACCGTATGCTCTGAGGTAGACCTCGTTCTCGCTGCGAGCAATCTCCTCCAGTCCGACGATTTCGCTCCAGAACCAGAGCGACTTGTCAAGATCCGGCGTCACGAGATGGATGTGCCCCAGTTTCGCGATACCCTGGCGATGTGCGTAACTCATGCTTCCTCTCCTGGCTTATTAGCCTTTTTACACGTCAGCGGCCAGAAGGCCCCTGCTGGAGGCAGGGGAAGGAGACTTGACATGGCCCTGTCCGGTGGTGGCATGGGGCGGTGGTACAGTGAGGCTTCCCCGCTTACGTGAGGAGCCCCGCCAACCTGGCGATCCCCCGCACCCCAAGGCCTCCGTCCGAATTAATGACAGTTCCTGTCACCCCCCTTGACAGCTCCGGCGAGGCCAGATAGAGATAGGCCCCAGCATGATCTTCAGGATTGAGAACCAACTGCAGCGGGTTCCCCTGGCGCATCAAGTCCTCAATCCCGGGCGTCTCTCGGAGACGTAGTCCTTCCTGGCCAAGCGAGCGGAGACCGCGTAAGTTGGTGAGCGTTCCCCCCGGCGCCACGCCATTTACTCGGACCCGCGGGGCCAGCTCGAAGGCCATTTCGATCACCAGCCCCCGCGTTGCCCACTTGGAGGCTATGTAGAGAGGGCCACCCCCGTTCGGGTAGAAGGACGAATTTGACAATGTGTAGATGACGCTACCATTGCTCTCAACCAAAGCGTCCCAGGCTGCTTTGGTTGCAAGCATGTAGCTCTTCACATTGACATCCATGATCTCCTGAAAAGCTGCATCAAGCTGATCAGGTTCCAGTGTCTGGATTGATGCAAAATAATCCCATATGCCGACGCAGCAGACGAGGCAATCAAGCCGACCGTAGCGTTCGAGAGCCAGCGCTACAGCGCTCTGATTTGCGCTCCAGGTGGTGGCGTCGCCGACCACCCCTGCCACCTGATCGCCGTGCGCCTGTTCCAGGTCAGAAATGCGTTCTGCCACCACATCGAGAACGACGGCCCGGGCTCCCTCGTGGACAAAAGCATCGACGACGGCCCGTCCGATACCCGAGCCACCACCTGTAACGAGGGTGGTTCTTCCCTCAAGAAGGCCCATGAGTATCCTCCAATCCATTACCCGCATGGCCCGTAGCTTGTGGGGCGCCCGGAGGGCCATAGGGGTGTTCGAGAAGCCGTGCGAACGTTTCAGGTGTTTGCCATGTCAGACTTTCCAGTTCTAGCGGATCCAGCCGAATTTCGAACCCGAGACGTGGGGAAATGATTTGGAGCCGGACCCCATTGCGGGTATAGACGCGGCGCACCAGGACAGACGCAAATTCGTTTCCGATCTCCGTTGGCGGGTCAGCGGTGAGAATATCGCGGTCCCCCCAGTCTGGAACGGGAGTAACTGCAGTAGGGCGATGGGCTGGCATGAGGACACCTCACAGGAAAATCGCCAGGTTGCGTGTCAGCACAATGGAATGGTCGAGGAGAACCCGCCGCCTGGCAAGGCGCAGAGAGCCTTCAACCCTGCGGAGCACGTCGTAGCGCTCGGCGCTGAGAATATCGTAGGTCGGGTCATCGCCACGTGTGCGATAGACGAGCACATTGGAGCGTACGAGAAATTCATCCTGCTGCTCTCCAGGGGAGACGCGGATATTCGTGACGAAATGGCGCGTCCGCGAAGGAGGGTCTTCAGCCCAGGCGTACTCGGTCGCGAGGCGTTCGATGCGCTTGCGGAGCGACCACTGGTTCTCCAAGAAGTGGCCAGTTCCGTCAAGGATCCCCTCCCCCTGGGAGCGTTCACGTGTTACCCGTTGCGGCAGTTCATACTGCACATCCTCGGAGAGCAGCGCGAGCCAATCGTGGTACTGCCTCGCGTCCAGGAGTTCAGCTTCACGGTAGAGAAACGCCTCGATCTCACGGTGGATAGGCTCCGTCACGGCAGTCATAATGCTCTCCTTATCGCTCATTCTTCCGCGCTGCAGAGGGGAGTTCACTAGTGTACCGCTACTTAGCGACTATTGGAACACATCCACTCGAAGTAGGTCGTCCAGAAGTGCCGCTGGGCATACTCCGTATAGTCTACCGGATAGGCCTGCCCGGGTCCTGGCCAATCGGTGAGCGGTTGCAGATGGTCCAGGCCCATGCGGTAATTTAGAGGGATCGTCCGGGCTAGTTGTCCTTTGGCCACCTTCGTGATACTCGACCAGTTCTCGGTGTCATCCTGCTCGAGGGTACCAGAGGTTCCGAACTGGAGCACATAAGCCCGGTACGAGGCTTCTTTCCACTCCTCTGGGGCATCCCGCTCCACAAGGTACCAGCTCCAGATTTCCATCCGGTCTGGCCCCAGAGGTCGCCATACCCGGATAGTGAAGTAGGCTACTGGTGGTGTACCCGGCATAATGCCCGGCGCGTTCAGGAAACTCAAATTAGGAAAGAGCGTAGAGTGACTTTGCCAAAGGTCGTGATCCATAATGGCATGGTGGGCAGGCGTGAGATTGGCGCGCATTGCTCCGATCAGATGCGGATAAAGTGCCGCATATGGCAGGTTGGGAACGTAGCCGCCAGCCCAGGGACCGACGATCGCCTGAGGGCCATCCTTGTGGAAATTGGCGTCGGGGACTGGCAAGATACCAACCTCGACCGTGCTCCGGTGAGTGAAGGCCGTGTGGTAGGCGTCGCCGATGAAGTTATCTGCTCCGAGTTTCCAGTTAGCGGGGAAAATCCAGCGATCGGGTGCACCGCGCACCTCTAAGCCAGCGGTGCTCTTCTTGAGGTAGAAGTCCAGATAGAAGGTCGCTTCTCCTAGATACTCTCGCAGCGGAACTGCTTCGGGGTCAAGGTTGACGAAGAGGAGCCCCTCATAGCTCTCCAGCCGCACGCTGATCAGCGGCCACTCCCCCCGCTGGAGTCCCTCGGTCCCATACACTTCCCGGTGGAAGGGTACTCCGATCAGCTCGCCCGTGTTCTTGTAGGTCCAGCCATGATACGGACAGCGGAAGAAAGCGGCGTTGCCCGCTTCTGCCCGACAGACCTGCATGCCTCGGTGGCGACACATGTTGTAGAGAGCCCGAATTTCACCGCTCTCCGTCCGTACGATGATCAGTGGATCATCGGCCACGTAGCGCACGACGTAGTCACCCGGCCTGGGAATCTCCGACTCATGCGCGACAAAATGCCAGGCTCGGGCATAGATGCGCTCCTTTTCCAGTCGGAAGATCTCTGGATCGCTGAAGAGACCGGCAAGCAAATAGGCACGCTGCAGGAACTTCTCCTGGGCAGCTGCCAGATACTCTTCTGGTCCTTGCACTCGCTGCGCGGTTACTGTCATGGCAGCACCTCCGGTTCCGAGCTTCATTGGAAGCCCTTAGCACTAAGGCGTTCCGTCTGCCGAGCGGCTGACTCCAGCATCAGCGGCAAAGCTGGCGACAACGATCAGCAGCCGGCAGCTGGTGGGTCAGTCCCCATTCGCTCCCTTGGGGCCACAGGGCCACCTCTCTCACATACTAGCATATTAGTATACTAACATTTTAGCATTCGCCTGTCAAGGCCTCAAGCGAGGGCTTCGCCATAGTCTGGTCTGATCCGTATAATCCCTTTGGCCAGATTCTGCTTGTGCCAGGTAGGGGTTTAGTTCAGGCGTCGGGGACTCGGCTGGCCGACCGGGATCTGATCTTGGGAGCAAGGAAGCTGGTCAGGGCAAGAGCACAGCGCCAGGGGCCAGCTTCCCGAGGATCACCCATGTCAACCAGAGGCAGGTGCCCACCCGGCTTCTTCCTTCCTGCTGCAACCGCTAGCTGCTACATGCTACAACGGAAGCAACACGATGCACAGGGTCCCAGGAGACCCTGTGCGCGCCTGAGAGACGGGCAGCCACGCGAGGAGCAGGCTGGCGACGCTGTGCGCGGAGGCAGGCGCTCTTAACGCGCTTTGGGAGACAAGCAATGCCAGGCTGACCTACCTGGAGTTCACCCCCCCGCGCCAGGCAGTACCTGGCAGATCCGGGCAGATCCGGGAACTGGCCAGCGAACAGATCAGCACAGCCGCTCAGCAGACACCATGCAGGTTGTAGCAAAAGAGGAGCTAGAGAGAGGAGAGCCAGGAGAAGATGAAGGGCGGACAAGCAGATAGGTGCTCGCTATCGAGATCGAGAGCATAACCGGCGAGCGCCGCCGCACCATCGAGGACCTTCTTGCGTCCACAGCCGACTGCCTCAGCAGCGGCCTGGCTTGCCTATATCACCCAGCACAGCGGTGAACCTCCGCCCCGGAAACACCTTCGCGAGGAACACAAAGGGCCTTCTTGAGGAAGAAGGCCTTTGTCCTTCAAGCGGAGCTACTTCTACAGACGTCCTCATCAGGCAACGAGCACAGTCGTTATTCTGAAGCGTAGAACACACCAGCCGGGCAGCCTATGGCACGCGCTTGTTGTAGACCCTCAGCGCAAAGAAGTAGGCCACCAACAGAAGAGCGACACACCAGACCAGCGCAAGCCAGATCTCACGAGGGACAGGTGTCCCAGCCAGCAAGGCGCGGATCGTATTGACGATCGCCGTCCCTGGCTGATTCTCAGCGAAAGCGCGCACGACCGGTGGCATCGAGCGGGTGGGCACAAGCGCCGAACTGATAAACGGCAGGCAGATCAGCGGATAAGCAAAGGCGGCGGCCCCATCGATCGAGCGAGCCGTCAATCCCGGAATCACCGCCAGCCAGGTTAACGCCAGCGTCACCAGGGCCAGGATGGCGACGACAGCCAGCCTGGACAGCAGGCCTACCGACGAGCGGAAGCCCATCAGGAGCGCAACGAGAATGATCACCAGCAGTGACATCGCATTGAAGACCAGCGAGGCCAGCACATGACCCCACAACAGCGTGGAGGAGGCAATCGGCATGGAGCGAAAGCGCTCCATGATCCCCCGCTGCACATCGGTGAACAAACGCAAAGAGGTATAGGAGGTCCCGCTCGCAATCGCTACCAGGAAGATCCGTGGCAATACGTAGTTGACATAATTGGCCGTCCCGCTTTGAATCGTGCCCCCAAACACGTAGACGAATAGTAACAAGGGTCCGATGGGCGTAACCGTTGCCGTGATGATCGTGTCCATACTGCGGAAGATATACCACAGGGAACGACCGAGCATCACGCTTAAATCACTAAAAAGTAGCACTGCGAGACATTCTGCTTGTATACCATTTCCATCTAATAGGCCTCCTTTTTGCCAATGATGGTGAGAAAGATCTCTTCCAGCGTTGGTTGTTTCTCCACATACTCCACCTTTGCCGGGGGAAAGAGCTGCTTCAGCTCCATGAGCGTCCCGCAGGCGATGATCTTGCCCTGGTGGAGAATGGCGATCTGGTCGGCCAGCTGTTCCGCCTCATCCAGGTACTGCGTCGTCAAGAAGATGGTTCTTCCGCCATCAGCCAGCTCTTTGACCACTTTCCATACTTCCAGGCGCCCCTCGGGATCAAGCCCGGTGGTTGGCTCGTCAAGGAACATGATCGGAGGGGTGCCCACCAGGCTTATGGCCAGGTCCAGTCGGAGGCGCATTCCTCCTGCACAGGTCGCCACCTGGCAGTTAGCCGCTTCGCTGAGGTCGAAGCGTGCCAGCAACTCGTCGGCCACCTGGCGCGGCTGCTGGAGATGCCGAAGCCGGGCGATCATGATCAGGTTTTCTCGCCCGGTCAACAGCTCATCGACAGCGGCAAACTGCCCGGTCAGACTGATGGATTGCCGCACCTGGGCTGGTTGGGAAACCACATCAAAGCCGCAGACAATGGTTGTGCCCCTGTCGGGTCTCAGGAGCGTGCTGAGGATCGTGATGAGCGTCGTCTTGCCCGCCCCATTGGAGTCAAGCAGAGCGAAAATGCGCCCCGGCTCGACGGCTGACTCTACGCCTCGCAAGACTGCGAGCTGCCGCCGTAAGTTGACCCACTATGGCGTTTGCACCGTCCGCATGACAGGGAAGACCGGCCTATGGTATGCTTGACCACTGACCAAATCAGTGGTCATTCGCATCATTTTCAAGAATGAGTCACTCAGTCTCAAATAATTTAAGTGACTTAGTCATCTCAATAGCAGGTACCACGGAGGAACCGACCGTGTCAAGTGGCTCTCAGGGAAAGCGTGCGGAGATGTTCGCGGCCCTCAAGCGCGAATTGAGGAAGAGCAGCAGTTTGGGCGCCTCTTTCTTCCGGGTGGCTGCCACACAGACGGGTATGGCGGCTGACACAGACATCCAGGTCCTGGACCTGCTCGACCTGACCGGCGAGGCTTCTGCCGGTCAGCTGGCCGAGCTGATGGGCATGACCAGTGGGGCCATCGCTAAGGTTCTCAACCGTCTGGAGGCGTCCGGGCTGGTGCAACGGGAACGTGACAAGAGCGATGGGCGCAGAGTCATTGTCCGGCTTGCCCAAGGTCAGGAGGCACTGGACAAGGTTCGCGCGATCCTGGCCTCACTTGAGGAGATGTGGGATGAGGCCGTCTCGAGTTATGACGAGGAAGAGCTTGCCCTCCTCTTAGCGTTTCTCCAGCGCAGCAACACCCTGGCTCGTCAGAAACTGGCCGAGTTGCAAGCAGTGGCACCAGACAAGGGCAACATCTTCTCTGCTCCCCTGGCTGATCTCTCACGTGGCCGACTGGTTGTTGTCTCCGCCGGTCTCCGGCTGGTCTTACGGACAGAGGAAGGCTTGACCGACCTCTATCAGGCCCGTTTTGAGGGAGCGGTGCCCAACGTGACGGTTCAAGACGGCGTGGTCACGATCCGCTATCCGCGACGCTTTCTGATGCTGACTGGGGAGCAGCGCCAGGCGGTGATCACGCTGAACCGCACCATTCCCTGGCATATCACGGTCCAAAGCGGGGGTTCAGACATCATTGCCGAACTGGGTGACCTTGAACTGGCCTCCTGTGAGATCGGGGGAGTCGGCAGCAGAATCCACGTGGAGCTTCCTGTGCCCTCGGGGATGATTCCCGTCCGGCTGGGTGGAGGAGGGGCAGAGATTGTGGTGCGGCGGCCTGCTGGCGTTGCCGTCCAGGCGCATCTCAAAGGTTGGGGATCTGCCTGCGCCTTTGACGGCCAGACCCATTTCGGCAATAACCTGTGGCTGCAAAGCGCCGGCTTTGAGCCGACAGCTCCCTGCTATTACAGCATCGAAGTGGTCAGCTCTGGAAGCCAGGTCACGATCACCTCTCATTGAGGCTTTTTTCCTGCTCGTTCTGCTCATCTAAGAGCACCCACCAGAGCGGTCGGGTGCTCTCTTTGCTCTTCTTTCTTCTCTGAGCAATTCATGTCGCCGGCGGATCTCCATCGGGAAGGGGCTCACCCCTAGAAGGTCTCGGATCGGGCCGCCGCTCCCATAATCTGCCCCAGGTTTTCCGGCGCGAAGAACTCCGGGACGGGCACGGTTCCTGCGAGGGTACCGAGGAAGCGGTTGGTTTGCTCCTGATTGTGACGCAGGGCGGCAAAGAGCTGCTGCATCGCTGGTGATGGTGGCTCAAGCTGGGCGAGCTGACAGGTGAACTCGTAGAGCGGCATAGCGGCCTCATTGCGGCGCTGCTCATAGCTGGCTAGCGCTTCCTCCAGCGGCTGCGAGCCGGTGAGGCCAGCATCCACCGCCTCAGCCACCAACTCTGCATCGCGGAAGGCATCGCTGATGCCTTGTGCCGTGATCGGGTCCTTGTGATAGCCAGCGTCCCCGACCAGTGCCCAGCCGGGGCCATAGGGTCTGCGGAAGAAGTTGTACAGCTCGGCGGTGCCACTGAAGCGCTCCTCCCGCCTCCCCTGGCGTACGCGCTCCGCCAACGCAGGGGCAAGATCAAGCGTTTTGAGGAAGTTCCCTTCGACATCGGCGCGGTAGGTATGAAACTCCTCGTGTGGCCAGCCAACGACAATACAGGTGAGTCCTTGATGGGTAGGCAGGACCCCGAAGCCGCGACGCTCGCGGGGGTAGAACTCAGTGCCGGAAAGCTCGACGCCGCTCCAGTAACTGTAGTAGGCACATTGGAAAGCTGGCCTGGCGTTGTAGACAGGCGCCTGGACCTGCCGGGCTACGAGCGAGTGAACCCCGTCGGCCCCAATCACGATCCGGGCCTGCTCCCGAATGGGCGTACCGGCAGCGGATCGAGCGGCAATGCCGCTGACACGCTCGCCATCCCACAGGAGGTCTTGAAGCGAGCAATGTTCACGCAGCTCGGCACCTGCCTCGACAGCCGCATCAACCAGCAGCTTGTCGAGCACCGTCCGTCGGGGACAGTAGCCCTCCGCGATGGCCCCAGCCGACGGCAGGGTACCCCGAAGGGCGAAAGGTCCCAGGTCCACGGTCATTGAAGTAATCGGGGGGCAGCCGGTGGCAGCCAGGCGCTCCCGTAGCCCCCAGCGGGCAAGGCAGGCCACTCCGGGCTGGTGAATCCAGTGAGTGGAAAGATGGTCACTGGGAAAGCTGGCTTTGTCCACGAGCAAGACTCGATAGCCCTTGCGAGCCAGAAGCATCGCCGTCGGCGACCCGGCACAGCGTGCGCCGATCACAATCACATCGTACATCGTTGGCTCCTTTCATCATCGTTCACGTGTGATCACCTTTCAGGCTGCAGCCATCACACAGCGGAAACAGTTGCGCGGGCGGTAACCGTCCGCAGGCGTCCGAAATGGGGCCAGAGCACTGACGATTGCTTACCGGGCCACAAGGAGCAGCCTACCTCGAAGCTTTCCAGCAGGGCCAGCCTTGCCTGCTCCAGCAGTGTCTCGACACGCCCAGGTGCAGAGAGGACGAAAGGGTCGGGCATTCCAGGAGGCGACAGCGGCAGGAACGTGCCCAGGGTGGCCACAATGGTGACAGACTCGCAGTCCTCCTGGCGTTCCCAGATTGCCATTATCATCTCCCTGGTCTGGCCAGCCGCCGGGCATTCAGCGAGGAAGCTGCGTATTGGAAGGCATTGAAGCCAGCCTCCACATCGAAGGTATGATCAGACCAGGACAGTTCCTCTCGTGGTATCCCTTTGACTCTGCTGATGAGCGGGCCACCCACTCCCCTCTATGCTGCACCACAACAAAAGGAGTATAGTCGGAAGGCCCGGCGCTGCTAACGGGGAAAGTACCTGGATGATCAAATGAGGAGTACCTGGATTCGGTAAGAGGTGTTCGCTTAAGGTACGTAGCAGTTTAGCGGTTCGTCAGCCTCCGCTCGACGGCCCATACTGCAATTTGGACTCGTGAGGTAAAGCCTAACTTCCTCAAAATAGCGTTTACGTGTCCTTCGGCGGTGCGCTCGCTGATCACCAGCAGATCAGCAATTTCTCGGTTCGTGGCGCCCTGGGCAATGAGGGCTGCAACTTCCCGTTCACGTTCAGTCAGGCCGCCAAAGCTGGCGGCTGCAACCCGTCTGAGCGCACTCGGCCTGGCTCGTGGCAGGGAGGCCAGTGCCCTTTGCGAAAACTGCTCACGCAGCTCAGCATCATCAATTGTCTGTGCCAGCAACTCCACCCCTTCCCGCGCGGCCATCAGCGCCTCACTCGCCTCCTGCTCGCGCTTGAGCAAGCGATAGACTCGCCCAAGCGCGCCGTGAATGCGCCAGAGCAGCGGGGTCTCGTAGCGTAAGAGCGCACCACGTTTTGCCTCCTCCAGGGCCTCGACTGCCTCTTCCAGGCGTCTCAAGGCGGCCAGCGCCTCCCCCTTGAGCTTCCAGAGCCGAGGAATCGGCTGGGCAGTCAGATTCCCCGGGGCGGAGGCGATCAGGTGCTCTGCGATCTGCAGGGCGCCCTGGGCTTCACCCTGTGCCAGGACCAGCTCTCCCCAGGCCCAACGAACGCGCCGCTGTGACAGAGTGCATGGCTCCTGCTCTCGTGCCAGTGCAAGTTGGAGCGCCGCCTCGGCTTGCTTCAGCTGCCCAAGCTGCAGGAAGGCCAGGGCCTGGGAGGAGAGGATCGCGTCCATCCACCACGCCGAGCCGAGGGTCTTGGCCAGTCTCAACCCGGACTCCAGATAGTGCAGGGCCAGCGCAGGGTCGAGCAGGAGCAGGGAGATCTGTCCAAAGTGGCTATAGGCCGCGACGATCCACTGCTGGTGTTCGATCTCCTGAGCTATATGGAATCCTTTGCGCACATGTGCAAGCGCTTTCCCTAATTGCCCGAAGCTGGCAAGCAGTATCCCGGCGGTGAGTTCTGCGTAGGCTTCCCCTGCCGGCCAGTCGATCTGGCGCGCCAGCTCCGCCGCCTCTGCCGTATCGCGTTCGCACTCCTCGGGTGAACGCACGAGTACGAACGCCGTTTCAGCCGTGGCAGGAGCAATGCCGAGACTGGCGTTTGACAGGATTGAGCTGAGGCCCTTCTTGTCGCCAAGGAGCCGGAAGAGGGCAATCGCTTGTTCCTGTTGCTGCCTCCCCTCCACAAAATTGCCTGTCCAGACCAGCGCCATCCCCAGCAGGTCGAGGGTCTGGGCCATGCCCGCTCGATCCTGCTGCCTACGGAATACCTCCAAAGCCTGTTGATGGGCCGCCAGCCCCTCGACAGTCTGACCGGTGTTAACCAACCAGTTGCCCAGGCGATTGAGGCTGTGTGCGTACAAGGTCGGCTGAGAGAGCGCCGCAGCTCGCTGCACTGCCTCTCGAAAGAACGAGCCTGCCCGTTCGTAATCACGCCCCGCCCACAGAAAGCCCAGGTCTATGACCGCCTGCCATTCCACCTCTCCTTGACCAGCGTCATGCGCGGTCGTGAGGGCACGCTCGTAGTCAGCCCTGGCATGCTCGAATTCACCAAGGGTCTCGTAAGCCTGCCCGCGTAAGCGATAGAGAGGAGCAGAGGACGTGGCTTCCATGTAATGGGTCGCTTTCAAGGCCCGGGTGAATTGTTCAATGGCGACGCGCGGCGCGTACAGGATCAGCGCTCTTTCCCCGGCTAACTTCGCATACGCGAAGGCTTTCTCCCAGACTCTGGCTTCATAAAAGTGATACGCGACCTCGGTGAGGTGGGCCTCCAGCGTCTCTGCAAAGAGGTGCTCCTCTGTTTCCGCAAGCGTACGATGCAAGGCCTCGCGTTCACGGAGCAACAACTGTCTATAAATGGCCTGACGCGTGAGCGCGTGACGGAAAGCAAACTGCTCCTCAGATTCCTCTACAACCAACTGAGCTGCGATCAGCTCTTTCATCAGCGAAAGCAGCTCCGACTCAGCAAGGCGGGTAATCTGTTGAAGGACGGCGAAATCGAAGCGTCTCCCAGCCACGGCTGCCAGAGTCACCACATGCCGTGCAGCGTCGCTGAGTTGCCCAAGCCGAAGCGCGACTGTTTCCTGGACACTACGAGGGACAGGCAGTTTCTGGAGAGGCTGATTCTCCCACCGTGGGGAATCACTGGCATCGACCAGGATGAGCGATTTCAGAATCTCTTCAATGAAGAAAGGATTGCCCTCGGTCAGTCCATAGATCGCTTCGATGGCTGAAGCAGGCATCACCTGTTGCTGGTCAAAGATGGCTCGCAGCATTGCCTCAACCTCGACTTTCGAAAGAGGTGGCAAGAGGCATTCCTGCGCCAGGCGCTCGCGGTCCAGCTGCGCCAGCCAGCGGTTCAAGCCTGGATGCATCTCGTCATTCCTGTACGTCACCACAAGTAGCAGTGGATGCGCCACTGAGCTTCGCGCCAGATAGTGCAGGAATTCCAGGCTGGTTTCATCGCTCCAGTGTACATCCTCGATGGTGAGCAGCACTGGTCGGGTGGAGGCCTCGCCCATGAAGAATTGGCTGAGCGCTATGAAGAGGCGACGTTTTTCCCGTTCTGGCTCGATGGTCGGTGCAGGCGAAGGGGGGAAGCCCGCTGTGTGCTCCAGGAATCCCGGGAAAAGACGGGCCAGCTCATGGGTCAGTAGGCCCGCATGAGGAGCGGAGAGCGAGAGTCGTTTCTGAATGTGGGAAGAGGAAAGCAGATCGAGCAGTGGGGCATAGGGAGAGGTGCGGTCAGGAGGAAAGCAGGCACCCTGGAGCACAAGAAACCCCTGCTCGTCAGCCTGTCTTTTCCCTTCAGCAAGCAGGCGTGACTTGCCAATGCCTGCCTCGCCACTGAGAAGAAGCGTCTGGCCATGCCTCTGCTTTACCCGCTCGATGAGCGCCCCTAAGAGGGCGCTTTCTCTCTCCCGGCCAATCAGGACGGGAGAGCGGATCGGCTGGTTGGATCTGAGCGGCCTCATGAATAGTCGCCTTTCCCTACATAGATGAAAGCTCAGGCAGCGGGCACGCGCGAAAGACACCGCTGCCCTCTGACAGGTACTTGCATACCGTATCCATCTCCACCCCAGGCAGCGTGTTGCTGGTTGTCTGGGTGATCAGCGCATGCCCTTTCGCTGAAAGGCGCCGACTCGACTTTGCTTCCACCAGCCAGGCTATCTTCGTCTTATCAGCTCACGCCGGCCCGCCCGGTAGACTGCTTTGACACCATATCCAGAGGATACCACACGCTGGCCAGAGATAGCACCAGTTGCAGTGACGAATTCCTCTCCAGGTACGAGTCCAGCCAGGAAGATGTTTCGTCTATCAAGCAGGCGGCATCAGCCAGGCGGCTGCCCTCCCTCGGCAGGCAAGGGGAGACAGCCGGCCACAGACCTGGTCAATGCCTCCTTTCTCACTCATAAGACATGGGCGGGTCTGGGTCCTGCCCCGCCATCGCCGCGGCTGACGGCTCAGGTGAAGACAATGAGCGGTTTGATGATGCCATCTCGCTTCTGGTCCATCATCTCAAAGGCTCGCTCCATCTCTTCGAACGGAAAGGTGTGGGTGGTCAGCAGTGTTGGGTCAACGCGCTTCTGCTGGAGCAGACGGAGCAGACGCTCCAGGCGCAGGCGCCCACCTGGGCAGAGTCCCGTAGTGATCGTCTTTTCTGCCATGCCCACCCCCCAGTCCAGACGTGGGATATGGACAAACTCGCCGTGTCCGTGGTAGCCGATGTTCGAGATGGTGCCACCCGCTTTGGTCACCTTCACGGCGTTCTGGAAGGTGACATCGCTGCCCAGCGCTTCGATGGCCGTATCCACCCCCTGCCCAGCGGTCAGTTCCAGGATACGCCTGACCACATCCTCGCGGGAGAAGTCGACGATGACATCCGCCCCGTAGAGGCGAGCCAGCTCCTGCCGCCGGGGCACCGCCTCCACGGCGATGATCAGGCCCGCTCCCAGCAATCTGGCCCCAGCCGTGGCCATCAGCCCGACGGGTCCCTGCCCAAAGACAGCCACTGTCCCACCGAGCGGGATACGCCCCTGTTCCGCTCCCATGAACCCGGTCGAGAGCATATCTGCGCAGTAGACCGCCATCTCGTCAGAGACATCCGGGGGAATCAGCGCCATGTTGGCATCGGCCTCATTCACGTGAAAGTACTCCGCGAAGACGCCGTCCTTGGTATTGGAGAATTTCCATCCTCCCAATGGTCCACCTGACTGAGAAGGATGGCCAGCCTGGGAGGCGAGATCACCCCAATCTGGGGTAATAGCTCCAACGACCACCCGGTCGCCTGGACGGAACTGGCGCACCTGGCTGCCCACAGTGTGCACGATGCCCACCGCCTCATGGCCGAGCGTCAGATTGGTGCGCGGGCCGATGGCTCCCCGCACAGTATGCGAGTCCGAGGTACAGATGAGCGCCCGCGTCGTGCGCACAACGGCATCGTTCGGGCCTGGCTCAGGCACAGGCTTCTCCATGAAACCCACTTGACCAATGGCCTTCATCACAAAGGCTTTCATGATCGTCACTCCTGTCTTTACTAGACTCGCTCGCTAGCGAGTACACTGGCAGAGCAACACTCATTCGCGTCGTAGAGAGCACTGCGGTTTAGCTCCTGCGCTGGCAGATCGCTGCGCTGCTGCTCTCCTTCGAGGAGGATAGGCTATTCCTGTCACAGGTCCTTCACGGCGGTCCCCTGTCTTATCACGGTTCACTCCCGAGGAAAGGAGCCCGGCTCCGCTCCGCTCAGCGTTCCCCAGATGCGGCGCTGGCCCTGCAGGAAAAGGAAAGACCGTGCCAGGCATGGGCCTGGCTTTTCCTTTGATCTTGATTTCTCTCAGGAGAGCGACCAGTGACCAGAGCGGTGCCGCGAGAACATCCTGTGATGCGCGAGCCTGTTCTTGTGCAGGCCCTGTGAGGCGCCGGGGGTATATATTCCCCATGAGTAAGGAAATTGGGGGAATGATCGTATGCTCCACCGCTGGTAAGCAGGGGCCGGGGCCTCCGAGCCAGTCGGGAAACGGAAAGAAGGAGAGCAGTCATGTGCAAACGAGCGGCTGAAGACTCTCGCTCTCTGCGGGAGCTTCAGGACAAACTGGTACGCCTGGGCATTCTGACCGGCGAGCGACTGACGCGCGCGCTGAAGGCCGTAGAGCTGTTCGATCCAGCGCTGGCACAGACGGTCTTGCCGGCTGACCCGACGATTGCCAGCCTGCAGGCCACGATCGAGGACGAAGTGCGCGTCTTCTTGCTCGAAGCGGAGGAGATGGGAGACAGCGCGCTGCGTTTCCTGGTGTCATTGCCTGTGCTGGGCAGCGAGCTGCGCCTGCTGAGCGAGGAGGCGCAAGAGCTGGCCAGGCTGGTCGTCTGGCTCGGCTCCTCCGCCGCGCAGGCTGGTCAAGCAAATGGGGAGGCGAGACAATGGCCTCCTACCCTGGCCGGGCTGGGGGAGCAACTCATGTCCTTCGGGCGTCAGGTCAGCGCCTCGGCGATGGCGGTGGCTCTGGCGCTGGCAGAACAGGATACCCAGGGAGCGCAGCGCCTGTGGCGTCAACAACGCCGTCTTCAGCATGAGCTGGCCAGGCTGCAACGCAGCTTGCTCCTGACCATGCCAGCCGGCGCGCTCTCTTCCACGGGGACCAATGCCCCGGCACAGCCCTGGATCGCCTATCTGTCCGCCCTGGCCCTGCTCTTGAAACGCATCAGTTCCCAGGTCGCCACGCTCTGCGAACGGCTCATCTTTATGGTTGAAGGAGTCCGCAGCATGCGGATGCTGCAACGTCTGGAGGCTCGCCTGCTGGTCGACCGCTGCCATGAACCAGCTCAGTGAGGGAGCGCAATGGGAGGGGAGGAGTCTCTGAGTCTGCCATTCTGTGCCTGGGCCTTTCCTCTCCTCACGCGCTCTCTCAGCCTCAGCTGATTTCGCCGGGTGGGCGATACCGCCCTCCTCTGCCTTTCACAGGGAAGGCGATGATCCGCTAAACCAGCCAGTCAATCAACCCAGCACCGGCCCTGACCCGGCTCAGTAGCGGAAGATGGCCGCCAGCGGGCCTGGGGTGGGCATATGCTCCGTGGCGACCACGGAAACCAGGCCGTCGTGGAGGATCGTCTGGGCCGCCAGCTGATCGACCAGGTCTTCATCGCCGGGCTGTGCTTCGGCGTGGACGTCGATGGTCTGTGTCACGGAATCCAACCGGCCCCAGATGGTGGCCTCCTCGGCGATGAAGAGGAGCTGGATGCGCCCACTGCAGGCCGCCCGAGCGATCTCGTCCAGGTCAGCAGACGCTTGTCCGGTGCCCTCACGCTCGCGAAAGCGGGCCAGGGTCTCCTGTTGCGCCTGCCGCAAGGAAGAGACGACCAGCGGCCAGGCTCGCTGACGGAGCAGGGTGGCGCTCACCTCATCAAAATTCCCCTCCAGGCCCTCTTTGAGAAGGAACGGATAGGTGTTGACATGGCGATAGAGCGCCTGGAGTGAGGAAACGGCGGCCAGCACCAGTGGAGCTTGCTGGCTGCGCAGGAGGGCATGCACCGCATGGTCGATCTGCCGGATATACCGTAACTCATCCGCCTGCTCCTCCTGTTCTCCTGCACCCTGGCCGTGATACATCACGGCCCCACGCCTTCCGTGGTGAGTCACTGGGCTACCGCTATGGTATTGAAGCGCATGGACTCGTGACCAACGCTCCCGCCAGGAGCCTGGGGGACTGGCGAGGCTCTCGGGCAAAGGTATCTCCTGCTGACCGAAGGGGTGACAGACCAGCAGCCGCACCTGCTTGCGGCTCAGCACGAGGAGATAGAAGTGTTCATTGTGGCTCAATAGTGGTAACAGCGGCTTGATGAAAAAGTGCGCTCCAACCACTACCTGGGGACGAGGGGCATACGAGAGATGATAGATCCGATAGAGGGTCGCTGAACGGAAGACCGCCAGCCCGGGCGAGACTGTGTTCCACAGTGAAGCCTCAGTGGGCAGGGCCTCGATGGGCGCGAGGAGACTCCGCTGCCCGGCCACACTGAGCTGCGTTTGCGCCAGGCGCGCACGCGCCTCGTGGAGCAAGCGTTTCAGCAGCCGTGGGCCAAGGTAATAGCCCTGACCTTTGCTGGGCGTGGGCAGATAGAGCGAGAGGCATGGAGTATCTTCGCTCGATAGCACCGTCTTGATTTCCTGATAGTATCGGTTCTGCTGCATAGGGCATCTCCCTGACAACCGACAGTGGCTTTCTCTTCTTGATAAAAGCCTAGAACGGACCGCTCACGAGCCGCTCTCAGGAGGCTCTGTCGTCTTCACAGCCTAGTTACAGGATGCAGGCGCGACAGCGCTCGCTTCATCGGGGGGCATGGCTGCTCCCTTCTGTCCTCTTGCTCTCAAGAGAGCTGTTTGTGATCGAGGGACGCACTCTTGTAACGCTCTCGTGAGATGGATCAGGTATGCTCGGAAACAAGGAGGAGACAGGCAGACGGTATGGCCACAGCCAGACAAGGCGATGATGGCCTGTGGCATCCAGCCAGTTCGCCTGGTGCGCTACGAGGTGAGGCCAGGGCGGTGCCGTTGGGCTAAGCGAGCAGAAGGCCTATGAGCCCCTCTGGCTTCAGAGAGCAGAAAGGAGCAGCCTACCATGTTTCGCCGCATGCTTGTGCCCCTGGATGGCACCCCTGCCGCTGAGCGAGCCTTGCTGATCGCTGCCCATTTGGCTCGCGCGGCCCAGGGATCGGTGACGGTGTTGCGCGTGATCGAATGGCCTCCCCCGGGGATGCTCGCCGATAGCAGCACGCTCTTCGACCCTTCCAGCAGCCTGGCAGAGCACGAGATTGCCAGGGCCACGCACTACCTCAACGAGACTGTCCAGAACTACGCGCAGGCCCTTGAGCATCTGCCAGTCGAGCAGGAGGTGGCCTTTGGCCCTCCGGCCTCGACGGTGTTTTCGGCAGCGCGCCTGGAGCAAACGGATCTCATCATCCTGTGTACCCACGCCGCCAGTCGGCTCAAACGGTGGCTTGTTGGCAGTATGGCGCAGCAGGCTGTCAGACGCAGCCCGGCCCCCCTGCTGGTCTTCCATGAGCAGGGGCCGCTGCTGCCGTTCCCACGGCCAGGGCGCCCGCTGCGGTTGCTGCTGCCGCTGGATGGCTCGCTGACCGCGGAGGCCGCCCTCAAACCGGCCTTCCAGCTCCTGGCGCTGCTTGCTCCACCTGCGCTGAGCCTGGTGCAGTTGTTGAGTATCATCGATGTTCCTGGCTATGGGTCGCTAGGGGGACTGCGTATCCCAGACCCGGGCCTGCGTGAGCAGCTCCAGGAGGAAGCCAGGAGCTACCTGGAGGGAGTGATGCAGCGCATACGCCAGGAGCAGCTGGCCGACCCTGCTGTGACGATCACGTCCACGGTGATCGCCAGCAGCAATGTCCCGGGGGCCATTCTCAAGCATGCCGCGGCTGAGGATGCGCAGGACCCGGCCCAGCCCTTCGATCTGATCGCGCTGGCCACCCACGGACGCAGTGGCCTGGCCCGTCTCCTGCTCGGCAGCGTCACTGAGCAATTGCTGACCAGCAGTAAGCTCCCCCTGTTCATTGTTCGTCCTGGGATGTTGCATGAGGGCGATGGCGCGCAAGAAGAGCCAGCCGGCCAGGCTGAGGAGCACAAGCCGCCAGCAGCTGACGACTCAGGGGCCGCCAGCTGGACGGGCCTCCTCTGATCTGACCTCGACCGGCTGGGGCTGGCGCGTCCAGCTTTGACGCTGAGAGGCGTGCCATCTTTCCGGGCACGCCTCTCTCGTTGATTACCGGTAGACCTGACCAGCTCGCTCCCCGGCTGGTCCTTTGCACCAGCTTCAGCCTAAATGAGACCCTGGGGGATCAGGTGCCAGTAGGCATGGTTCAGCAACTGCTTCTCCAGGTGGTAGAAGAGACTTGGGCGCGGAGGCTCGGGCGGGTGCTCGTAGTTAAACACCAGCTGCGTGGCCTGGCGGTTCCCTGTCTCCAGGAAACACATCACCTCTCCATCGTAGAGACCCTCATCCCCCTCAAGTGCCTCTCCACGGATCGCTGCCACCAGGCGCCTGGCCAGGACGCGGGCTTCAAAGTGAGCGGTGGAACCACTTTTAGGCACGGGCAGATCGGTGGCATCCCCGAGAGCGTACACATGCTCCTGTCCTTTGACCTGCAGGGTGTGGCGATCGGTCGGAATCCATCCCTGGCTATCTCCCAAACCGGATGCCTCGATGACCTGCGCCCCACGATGCGGAGGGACCAGGATCAGCAGGTCGAAGGGGACCTCTTCGCCTTCCAGCGAGCGAATCACCCGGCGCTGCTGGTCGATAGCCTCCGGCGTAAAGAAGACCCGTGTGGCGATCTCACGCTCTTCCAGCAAAGGAGCCACCATTTCCGCCACCCGCTCGATGGTAAAGACGCGCGGGAGCGGATAGAGGTACTCGATGACGGTGTGCTCCCGGAGGCAATGCTGGCGAAGCCAGTCGTCGAGCAGAAAGGTGAATTCCAGGGGGGCAGGAGGACAGCGGTAGGGGATACCGGCTACTGCAATCACGATGCGCCCGCCGGGAAAAGTGCTCAGGGCCTGACGAAGCCGCAGCGCTCCCTCGGTATCGTAGAAATGATGCCATACCCCCGGCCCCTCTTCCAATCCTGGCAGATCGGCGAAGGCGAGCCGCGCCCCTGTGGCCAGCACCAGATCGTCGTAGACAAGGACGCTCTCCCTCTTTCCGCTGGCTGGTTCGAGGGCGCTGCTCTGGGAGACGTGCACCTGATGATTGGCCACATCGATCTGTTCCACCTGCCCGATCAGCAGGTGAACGCGCTGGTGCAACAATGTCCGCTCATCACGGACCAGCAATTGGCTCTGCGGATCGCTGTCGTTGAAGGGCATATAGAGCCAGAAAGGCATGTAGACATGCCTTCCCGTGCTATCAATGAGGGTGATCTCGGCTTCATGCGGGCGTAACTGCCGCGCCAGCATATTGGCCGTGATCGTCCCTCCGACTCCTCCACCGATGATGATAATCTGTCGAGGCATAGGTAGGCCCTCCTCTCTCTCGGTCTGCCTGGCGTTAGCGTTTTCTGCGGACAACGAAACGGGTATATCCCTGCTCCGGGAAAGCCCCCAGCAATTCGTGGCCGGCCTTCTGTACCCAGGCCGGAACATCGCGGGCCGAGCCTGGATCGCTGGAGAGGAGCGCCAGTGTTCCTCCGACCGGGATGGCTCTGATCCCCCGTATCAGCTCCATGAGGGGGCCGGGGCAGAAGCTGCCCCGCGCATCGATTTCTTTATCAACCTGGATTTCTCCCGGCTTCTCTAGCATGGTATCCTCCTTTCTGGCTCTCATCTGCTGCTATTCTGCCCGCTGCCTCCGCTCAGGCAGGGTAAAGGAAGTGGGGCAGGCAGACAGACAGGCAGGCCTCAGATGAACAGGGTGATGCGGCTCTCGCTGGCACGTTCGATGAAGCTCGCTACACCGACAACCTCTTCGACTATCGGCTCGAGATCTTCCAGCTTCATGTCGAGCAGCTCCAGGGTCATAGCGCAGGCATAGACATGCACCTGACCCAACTCGCGCGCCTGCTGTAGTGTCTCTAGCCAGCCAGGAACCTGCTTTTTACGCATCTGCTCCAGCAGGACAGGCCCGAGATCGCCGGCGTCTTTGCTAACGCTCACAGTGGCCTGGGCTGCTCCCTTACGGAAGGCCTGCAATCCCCACGTCGTGAGGAACAGCTCGACCTCCAGCCCCATCGCGACAGCTCCACTGGTCAATGTGGCAACGGCCATGAGCTTGTCCGCTGTTCCAGAGAAGACGATCAGCGACATGCGATTTTCCATGATGCCTGTGACTCCTTCCTTCTTACTTATCTCGCTTGTCCCGACCAGGGACGAGCATTCAGGTCAGCCAGGTGGGCCGCGTGGGCTGCATACTCACTGTGCCGTGGTATTCTTGTTAGCGGCTGCCTCCGCGACGACCTCTCGTCCCGTGTCCACGTCAAGCAGCCGAAAGGTATGGGTAATGCGCGCGACTTTGTTCAGCATGGCCTCGGCGCTGCAATAGCGCTGTATTGAAAGATCGAGTGCTCGGGCCACTGCCTCGGCCTGGAGCTGCCTTCCCGTGAGGAGATGCTCCACTCTGATCTCTCTAAAGACTTTCGGATGGGTGGCTGAGCGAATCCCCTCGACGACGATCTCGTAGGAGATCACTTGCTGACGTTGCTTGCGCAAGATGGAGAGCACGTCCATCCCGCTGCAGCCGGCCAATCCGATGAGCAGCAGCTCCATCGGACGAAAGCCTGCATCGTGGCCACCGTGCTCCGGCGCAGTATCTAGCCTGAGATGGTGGCCGGAGCCAGCTTCGGCTTCAAAGCTCAGGCCCTCGACGAGTTTGATCTGGGCCGTCATTCGTTCTGCCATTGGTCTTCTTCCTCCCTTGAGAGAGGTCTTAGCCTTCTCTCGCTAGAGCAGTATAGGCGCCGTAGCTCACCAGGCCATCACGAGGGTCTGGCCAGCCTTCTCAAGGCGGTCACAACGGCCAGCAGAGGAGCCACTGGTATCTTTGCCCGCGCTGGCTCCCTTCCTTTCCAGCCAGGCAAGGGGAAGGGTCCTGGAGTGGTCCAGGAGTGAGCGCTGTCTGTGAGGAGCAGAGGGAGGAGTTGAGAGAGTCCTGAGAAGGGGAGCAGTCATGCTATGAGGGAAAGGGAAGAAAGGTCGAATCGAACCCCTGTGGCTTCCTTCACGACATGGGGAAGGCCGCTAGCAGGGGTGGAAGGAAGAGAGCATGTTTCAGCGCATTTTCGTTCCTCTCGATGGCTCGCGGCGCGCTGAGCAAGCCATAGGCATCGCAGCGCATCTGGCGGCTGCGGCTCACGGAAGCGTTCTGCTGTTTCAGGCAGTTGATCTGCAGCCTGAGCGATGGCCTGTGTTTTTCCGTAGTCACCAGGTGCTGGAGGCTGCCACGTTCACCGCCGTTGCTCAAGCGCAAGCGTACCTTGAGCAGCAGGCTCGCGACCCTGCACTCACAGGCCTGCCTGTGGAGACACGGGCCAGGGCCGGGAAAGCGGCTTCTACCATCCTGCGTGAAGCTGAAGCGACGCAGGCCGACTTGCTGGTGTTGGCCTGTCATGGTCCCAATCCCTGGGCAGTGGGTAGTGTCACAGCCCAGCTGATACGCCACGCTCCCGTTCCTCTCCTGATATGGCGCGAAGATAGCCCGTGCCTCGGTCAGGCTGATATGCAGACCAGACGTCGCTGGCGGCTTTTGGCTCCCCTCGATGGGTCACTCTGGGCAGGGGCTGCTCTGGTACCGGCGATCGCCTTGATGCGAGCGCTGGCCACCCGGGCCGAAATCTCGGTGCATCTGTTGCGTGTCGTCGTGCCTGTCCCTGTCCAGGGTGAACAGGAAGGAGCGCGCTGGCTGCAGCAGCAGCGTCTTCGCCAGGCTGAGGAGGCTTTGTCGCAGGCAGGCAAGGAGCTGGAACGGCTCTGGAGACGCAGCGCGGCCACAGTGCAGCCTCCGGCGCTCACCTGGTCCGTCGCTGTTGATCCTGACGTGGTGCATGCTATTGGACAAGCGGTCCATCCCGATGAGCCGTTTCCTGGCCAGGATAGCACGGGCACACCCGACTTGCTGCTCTTAAGAGCCTATCCGAATAACCCCGCAACGCGAAAAGCGGCTAAACTATGAGCAAGATGGAATGCATTCCGAATTCGATGTACCCACTTGCACAGCCGACGACGCAAACCCACAGAATGAGGCGCAGAAGATCAAGCCGTCGCCACTCTCCCGGCCTGACAGGCTAGGTGAACCAACCATCCGCACCCAGGTCGCGGCTCGACAGGATCCGTGGCTGGTACTGCTGGGCAAAGAGTTGCCCGACCAGCTCTCTCCGGCTGCGCACGCCGACTTTCTCGAAGATCGCCTTGAGGTGGTCCTGCACCGTATCGGACGAGATGTGGAAGGCGTTGGCGATCTCTGCCGTTGACCACCCGCGCAACACACTCTGCATGATCTCCCCCTCGCGCCGGGAGAGATCATACGCCTGCGCGATCAGCGGTGCAATTTCCACTGGTCGTGCCACCTCAAAGATCACGGCGATCGGTCCTGGCATGCTCGGCCCCGACAACCGCGACGCATGGAGCACCAGCCAGTGGCCAGAAACGGTGCGCAGGCGCACCCTGGGCATCAAAGTCCCCTCGGCATCCATCCCCTGCTCAATCGCTTGCAAGCGAGCCACCACGGCAGAGACAGCAGAGGGGAGGGCCTGCTTGCGTGGCCAATCCACCTCGGCGACCTCCACGAGCCACCGCTCGGCAGCCGGGGTGATTGCCACCACCGACAGGTCCTCGGCCAGCAAGAGCAAACCCGGCTCGTCCGGGACGTGTGATCGTGCTGTACTCTTGAGCAAGAGGGCCGTGCGCAGTCCCTCAGCCATGTGGGGTGTGAGCCGTCCGAGGAAAGCCGCCTCGGCGGTGGTGAAATGGGGACTCGACCGATCGCGATGCAAACACATGAAGCCCCAGCAGGTACCCCCTGTGATCAAGGCCGCGCGCAATTCGTCGCCTAAGGCCAGGGGAGCCAGGATATCCCGGTAGCGTGGACTCTGCTCCAATTCGCTTCGAGTAGCCTGGATCAGCCCACCAATCGGCGTGGCGCTTCTGGCCAGCCAGGAGAATTTGTTGACATCGTCCTGCAGGAATTCGTTCTGGAGGAATTGGGGCGTGGCGCGCTCCAGAATCTCGTCCACCACCGCCCCCGTGAAGAGCAGCGTTGCCGGATCAGCGGTCGTGAAGAAGAACACGTCGATGGGGATCACCTTGCGCAGTTGCTTGATCAGTTCGAGCCGCAGCGTGCGGGAATCAAGCCCGGCATGACATAACCGGATGATCTCACGCCTGACCCGCTCTGCGCTTTGCCTCTGCATTGTCCTGCTCCCTCCGCTCGCCTGTTCCTGCTCGCGATTCCTTTTCACACCCCATTATACACGCTGCGCATGCGCAACATCATCCCAGTTTTCTGGGATTGCCCCACGACACGGCTTCCAGTATGCTTCGTGCAGTGGAGCTGGTTCCACAAATGAAGAGAAAAGCAAAGCAAAGGAGAACCTCCCATGACACAGGATGAGAACAAGGCGGTCGTGAGCCGTTTTGTCGAGGAGTTTTGGAGCCAGGGGAACATAGCTGCGGCAGATGAACTCATGACTGCCGATGCGACGATCGTTCTTCCTGGAAGAGGACAAGTGAGCAAGGAGAGCTTCAAAGCGTTCGCTGTGACCTTGCGCAGCGCATTCCCCGACTGGTATTCCACCCAGGAAGAGCTGATCGCCGAAGATGATCGGGTCGGCGAGCGCTGGACAGGACGGGGCACCCACCGAGGCGAGTTCCTGGGGGTCCCACCGACCGGCAGGCAGGTCACGGTGCCCGGTTTCGTCTTTTACCGCCTCACTTCTGGCAAGATCGTGGAGTTCCGCGGGCTGTTCGATGGGTTGAGCATGCTTCACCAGCTTGGTGCCATACCGCCACCTGAACAAGCTGAAGCCTGATCGATCCATCGTTGCTGGTATCCACAGGTTTGTCGAGGTTCTCTAAATAGAGCGGCGTAATTACTGCGGATAATTCTGGCACTTTTGAGTACGCTAACTGCACTAATTTCCCGCAGTTGTTTCGCCGGTTTATTTAGTGCGCCTCCCCATCTTGCTTGTTCCCCCCGAGCCTTAAGACAGATCCTCGACGGCGCCGCTCAGGCACCGCCGCAGATGGGCCAGTGATCAACGAGTAAGCAGCGAGCCGGGCCGTCCCCAATCAGAGAGATGCCACCTGCCGCCTGACAGAATCGCAGCCGTTGGCACGAGAAGAGACCAACGGCTGCGATTCTGCGAGCACGCGCCATGTGCCTAGGGTTGCACGAGTCGACAGGCCAGGCGTGGCTGCCCCAGGATGTCGAGCAACTGAGCAAGCAGCACTGGCAGCGGGCGGTCGGTACGGAATGGCACCCCTGTGATCTTTTCCGTCGCCGGAAGGCATGGCTGCCAGTGAGCACACTGGGCATCGTAGAGGTCTGGCCGCCCATCAGAGGCCTCGACGGTGCTCGATTGCAGCGATGCCTCGCCGCTGCTGCTGCTTGAGCCTGAGGTGGCGACTCGCTGGCGCTGGCCCCAGCGATGGCGGAGCCGTGCTAAAGCTTCTTCCTTTGGACAAAAGCACTCGATGAAGAAAGTGGGAATGCCCTGAGTGGCAGCGGCCTGGGCCATGATCTGCCGATCTTCGCGGCGCAGAAAGGAGGCATCCAGAATCACCGAGCGCCCTTCTTGCAAGGCCAGGATGGCCAGGGCATGGAGCGCCTGATAGGTACGTGTTCCCCAGGCCGGGGCATAGATTCCCTCCCCAAAAGCCTCAGCTCGTGTCTCACCGGGAGCGAGGCCCGCCAGGCGCTTGCGGATCACATCGGACGAGAAGAGCGCCGCCCCAGTCGTTTGGTGGAGGGCTCGCGCCAGCGTGCTTTTGCCCGTACCCATCAAGCCGCCGATCATGACCAGCGTTGCCCCGGCAGGTCGGCTGGCATAATGAGCGGCCAGAGCCAATAAGGCGCTCGCCTGCTGCTGAGCCTGATCGCGCTCCTCTAGAGGGACCTCGGGTTCATCCAGCAGCAGCGAGGCCACTTTGCCACGCACGCAGGCGCGATAGCACAGATAGAAGGGCAGCACCTCACGTAAGCTCTCATCTTCTGTGGCCCTGACATAGGCATCGACAAAAGCATCCGCCAGGTCCACTCGTGCGCTGTACTCCAGCTCCATTGCCAGGAAAGCTACCTCGGCGGCGACGTCAGCATAACGAAAGCGGGTATTGAACTCGATCCGGTCCAGAAAAAGAAGCTGTGGCTCCTGCTGCCCGGCCTCGGGGGGAGACTCCAGCCAGTAGACGTGCTGGAGGCGGAGGTCTCCGTGCCCATCGCGGATGCGCCCCTGGGCAATGCGCCCTAGCAACAGCGCCCGGCGCTGCGCAAGAAACTGCTCGACGTAGCGTTGAATCTGCTCGTAGGTTGAGCGATCCAGGGTGCGACCAAGGTAGGGCTGAAGCTGGGTCAGAGTCTCCTGCCAGTTGAAAGCTAACAGCTCCGGCTGGCCATAGCGGCGTACTTCGTCATCTGCGCGGGCCTCGGCGTGGAAGGCGGCCAGACGTCGAGCGACCGCTTCGAGCATCGCCGCCGAGAGGCGACCGCTCTGGAGCCAGCCGGCCAGGGTTGCTGTCTCGGGGAGATGGCGCATCACTACCGCATAGTCAACAACCGTGCCGCCTTCGAGGGAAGAGGCAGGCTCTGGTACGCTCTCCGGCGAGAAGATCGGGCCGATATGCATCTCCTCTCGCCGGGTACGCACGATGGGGGCTACGCCCAGATAGACGCCGGGCGCCAGCGGGGCATTCACAAGGACTTCCTCCCGACACCACTGGCGGCGCAGCATCGGCGTCGAGTAATCGAGAAAGCCCAGATTCACCGGCTTCTTCAGTTTATAGACCAGATCAGGAAGGAGCACAACTATGGAAGCGTGAGTCTGCACTAGCTGAGGAGCTGAAGCGGCGGGCATCGACTGGGGCTGGGCGCCTGCGGCAGGCGCTGGCACCTTCCCGGCCAGAATAGTGGTGATCATGGCCTCTGCTGCCTGCATGACCGATGGCGCTGGCATGGTGCTTCTCCTCAGATGGCTCAGCAACACGATGTCCTCAAGACGGCAACCTGACTGACAGGAGGCAGGAAGGTCGCTGCCAGACTATCCCTCCTACCTGGTCGCTACGGCTCCATCGTCGCACCGGTCCTGAGCCACTCCGCCGGTAGAAGCCAGCTGGCAGCGCCTTCCAACCCGAGACAAGAGGAGCAAGGCCATTCGTTCTGCTCCTGCCAATAGAACCATAGCACCTGCACTGCACGGCTACCTCTCCAGGCTTCGGCAAATGCTCACAGGGCGCTCACAGTACCCGCCTGTCCTGCCCGGTTTCTAGCGGGATGCGGCTCACGCGCAAGGCATTGAAAATGACCAGAACATCAATGCCCTCTTGCAGAATGGCGCCTACAGCCGGCGGTATCCAGCCAAAGGCCGCCAGCAGCATCGCTGTCGCACTCAATCCCATGCCCACCCAGATTCCCTGGCGGGCGATGCCCATGACACCGCGCCCAAGCCGTACAGCGGTGGCAATGCGCCGTACATCCTCGGAGAGGAGCACGGCATCCGCGACGCTGGCCGCTGCGGTCAGCCCCTGCTGTCCCATGGCAATCCCCACGGTGGCGGTGGCCAGCGCGGGCGCATCGTTGACCCCATCGCCGACCATCAATACTTTGCGCCCTTTGTTGAGGTAATCGCGGATGACCTGGACTTTCTCTTCCGGTAAGCAGTGCGCTACCACGCGGTCCATGCCGGCGAGCGCTCTGATCCGCTGGGCCACCTCCTCGCCGTCGCCGGTCAGAAGCACTGTTTCCTCGATACCTGCTTGCTTGAGATCAGCCATGAGTTGGGCAAGATCAGCCCGGGGTCGATCCTCCAGAACGATCAGCGCCAGGCAGTAACCATTAACGGCCAGAAAGCTGGCGATCTGGCCGGCTGCCGTCCACTGCTCGCGGGCCTGCAAGAGGACCGGCGGGAGCGGGATTCCGCGCTGACGCAGAAAGGTACGGTTGCCCACTGTGACCTCATAGACCGGCTCCTCCGGCGCCGCAGTCAGATGGACGTGCCCCGCGACACCTTTGCCAAAGACCTCCTGGAACTGCTCAGTTAGTCCAGGAACCAGCCCTTGCGCGCGGGCGGATTCGACAATGGCCCGCGCCAGAATATGCGAGGAAAGCTGTTCCACTGAGGCCGCCAGGCGCAGCAAGGTCGCCTCATCGAGGATGGGAGCCTCAGCAGGCACTTCCGACGCCGGTGCTCGCCAGAGCCTGGAGACGGAAGGCATCCCCAGGGTCAAGGTCCCGGTCTTATCAAACACGGCCACCTGTACCTCACCGAGAGCTTCCACAGTCGCGCCGCTTTTGACAATGAGGCCAGCCCGGGCCGCTCGGTCGATGCCGGACATGATGGCAATCGGCGTGGCCAGAATCAGAGGGCAGGGCGTGGCTACCACGAGCACAGCCAGGGCCGTGATACCGCTCCCGGTAAGCAGCCAGGTCAGTGCAGCGAGCGACAGGCTTACAGCGGTAAAGAGGACGCTGTAGCGATCAGCCAGGCGGTGAAGAGGAGCTTTCTGCTCTTGAGCCGCGGCGACCAGGCGCACAATCTGAGCGTATTTGCTCTCAATGCTGCGTCGGGTAGCACGCACTTCGAGCGGGCGATCGAGATTGAGGCTGCCGGAGAGCACGGTCGCCCCCACGGCCTTCGGTTGCGGCAGTGGCTCGCCCGTTAGATCGGCCTCACTCACGTACGAAGAACCAGCTACTACCTCGCCATCTACAGGAATCAGCTCGCCGGGCTTGACCACTACCACCATGCCCACTTCAATGTCCTCAGCGGGTAGATCGACCAGCTCCTGCCCACGCCAGATATGGCTGATGCGCGGCGCGCGCTCGGCCAGGGCTGATAGAGAGCGACGAGCCTGCCGGAGCGCATACGCCTCCAGGGCTTCGCCCCCAGAGAGCATCAGCACGACAAAAGCTCCAGCCAGATATTCCCCCGCCAGGAGCGCCCCGATGATGGCGAGAATCGCGATGAGGTCGACGCTCAGTTCCCGACGGCTGAGCTGTCGCAGCATCTGCCAGCTCAGGGGAATGCCTCCCATCACCGTGATCACCAGGAGCACCCAGCGCGCAAGGTCGGCGCGTCCGCTCAGCCAGCAGAGGAGTGCGACGAGGAGCAGCAAGAGCGCTGCGGAAGGCAGAGGATAATGACGCGACAACTCCCCCAGGGCTTTGAAGCTGAAGCGCGGCGGCGGTTGAACCGATGCCGCCTGGGCAAGGAGTGGCTGCACGGGAGTCGTCGCTCTCTTCCCGCGCTCTGGGTCTGGGACAGGCTGAGACTGCTGAAGGGCAGGCTGACGCCGATGGACTACTGGCATAGTTGGATATCCTTTTTCTCCTGTAGTGGAGGGGCAATGTTCCACTCCGATGGACGTTGCTTCTCACCACCAGGATACATGCCAGTGGTCACACGTCCATCACAGCCTGCCAGTCCTATCTCACGGAGCGCTTTCCACCCTGTCTGGCCCGGCTTCGCTGACCCGCCTCAGAGGGGCATTGTGATAGCGCTGTAACCATCCTTGAGATGGCCGTGAGCCAACCGTGATGACGGCCTGCTAGATTCGAGGTGATTCTGTTACTACCAGACTATCAAGGGAAGAAGAAGGAGAAACGTTTATGCCCGGTCTACCGCCCTCCTCCCAGAGGGAGCCGATCACGACCACAATAGCTGCCGTTAGTCCACGCTACAGCCAATCGCTCAGCCAGCTGCTGGCCGAAGTGCGCTCCTCAGAGCAAGGACTGGCCGAGGAAGAAGCGCGTCGCCGCTTGCGCCAATTCGGTCCCAACGAGGTCGCGGCTGAGCGGACCAGCTCGGGGGTGGTCCAGCTCGTACGGCTCTTCCTCAACCCGTTAGTCGCCGTTTTGCTGCTGGCGAGCCTGGTCTCCGCCTTGCTCGGCGAGCTGACCAACGCTCTCATCATTGCGATTATCGTCCTCCTGAGCCTGGTGCTGAACTTCTTGCAGAGCTATCGCTCTCAGCGGGCCGTCGAGCGCCTGCGTTCGTCTGTCGCCCCTGTGGCTCACGTCTTGCGCGATGGCCGCTGGCAAGATCTCCCCCGCCGGCTGCTGGTTCCCGGCGATGTCATTCGCCTGGCCGCCGGTGACCTGGTGCCAGCAGATGCTCGTCTGATAGAGGCCCTGGATCTCCATGTACAACAGGCCGCGCTCACAGGTGAATCGCTGCCGGTCGCTAAATGGGCCGAGGAGACAGCAATCACGCCGGCCCATCCCGCCGAAGCCCCCAGCTGGGTCTTCCTCGGCACCTCCGTGGTGAGTGGCAGCGCCCTTGCCCTCGTGGTAGCCACAGGTCCACGGACAGCCTTCGGGGATGTGGCCATTCGTCTGGCTCAGCGTCCGCCTGAAACCGAGTTTGAGCGCGGCCTCCGCCGCTTCAGCTTCCTCATTCTGGAAACAGTCTTCTTTCTAACGCTCTTTGTGTTTCTCACCGGTGTCCTTCTGCGTCACCCGCTTTTCGAGTCCGTACTCTTCGCTCTGGCTCTGGCAGTTGGGCTAACGCCTGAGTTCCTGCCGATGATCGTCACCATTACCCTGGGACAGGGAGCCGTGCGCATGGCCAGGCGCAAGGTCATTGTCAAGCATTTGGAGGCGATCCAGAACTTTGGCAGCATTGATATCCTGTGCACGGATAAAACCGGTACTCTGACCAGGGGAGAGATGACGCTACAAGAGGCCTGTGATCTAGGGGGGCAGGCCTCCGAGCGTACCCTCTTCTTCGCTTACCTCAACAGTGCCCTCCAGACCGGTTTCAACAGCCCGCTTGATCAAGCGATCCAACGCAGCGGCGCTTTCTCGCTGGCCGCCTATCGCAAGTGTGGCGAGATCCCCTTTGATTTTGAGCGGCGCCGCCTCTCCATCATCGTCGAGCGGACCAACACCGCCAGACGGCTCCTCATTATCAAGGGGGCCCCCGAGCATATTCTTCCGCTCTGCACTAGCTGCGAGCTGGATGGCGTAGCCCAGCCGCTGACAGCTGCCCTGCGAGGTGAGGCTGAAGCTCTCCATCAGCGCTTCAGTCAGGAAGGGCTGCGCGTGCTCGCCGTGGCCTATCGGGAACTGCCTCAGCAGGAGCGCTATAGCCAGGCGGACGAGCAGGGCCTGACCTTGTTGGGGTTGCTGACCTTTGTCGATCCACCCCAGGCCGGTGTCGCTGAGGCCATTGACGCCCTGGCCCAGGACGGCGTTCAGGTCAAGATCGTCACAGGCGATAACGAGCTGGTAGCTCGTCATATCTGTCGCCAGGTAGGGCTAGATCCAGCGCGCGTGCTGGTAGGCAGCCAGCTAGAACGCATGAGCGATGCCGCCTTACTTGGCGCAGTGGAACATGTCACGCTCTTCGCTCGTGTCTCACCTGCACAGAAAAGTCGCATTTTGCTGGCCCTCAAACGCCGTGGTCATGTCGTGGGCTTCCTGGGCGATGGCATCAATGACGCGCCCTCGCTGCACGCGGCAGATGTAGGGATCTCGGTCGCCGGTGCCGTCGACATCGCCAGGGAGGCCGCCAGCATTCTCCTCCTGGAGCAGAGCCTGCAGGTGCTCCACGCAGGCATTCTGGAGGGGCGCAGGGCCTTCGGCAACGTGATGAAATACCTTCTGATGGGTACCAGCTCCAACTTTGGGAACGTCTTCAGCATGGCCGGAGCCTTTCTCCTCTTGCCTTTTCTGCCGATGCTGCCGGCCCAGATTCTGCTCAATAATTTTCTCTACGACCTGGCGCAGGTCACCATTCCCACCGACCACGTCGATGCCAGCCTGATGCTCAAGCCGCAGCGCTGGAACATCGGCCTGATCCGCAACTTCATGCTGCTGGTCGGACCCATCAGTTCGCTCTACGATTTCTTGACCTTTTTTGTCATGCTTGCGGTCTTTCATGCCTCCGAGGCCCTCTTTCACACCGGCTGGTTCATCGAGTCCCTGGCGACGCAGACCCTGGTGATCTTCGTGATCCGTACCGCTGGTCATCCACTGCGCAGTCGTCCCAGCCTGCCGTTGACGCTCACCACCCTGGCAGTGGTCGGCTGCGGGCTGCTGCTGCCCTGGACGCCGCTGGCCGCTCCACTGGGCTTTGTGCCGTTGCCTGCCGGCTACTTCCTCTTCCTGGCAGTGGCCACCCTGACCTACCTGGCACTGGTCGAGCTGGTAAAGGGGCGCCTGTTGCCAACCGGCCAGCAAACTGGCCTACCGGGTCAGGCGCAACCCTGAGCGGCGCCAGCGGCTCCTGACCAGAATCAAACGCCGTCAGCTCTGCAGAGGCAGCGATGGAATCTTCTGCAAAGCTGACGGCGGCGCACGGGCGGACCAGCTATCTGCAGTGTCCAAGACAAGATGCCTGCCCGATAAACGTCTGTGCTTCGCCGTTGCTGGTTCTTCCTCCGGGATCATTGCCGGCTCTCCTCAGAAGAGCGCAGACGGGCTAGCATTTCGTCAAAGGTCGCGGCGTCGATTTCTCCGCGCGCGTAGCGCTCCTGCAGAATCTGCAAGGGAGAGCGATTCGGCCCCGAGGGATACAGGCGAGACGGTCCTCCTGAGAACCAGCCTTTCCCTCTGGCCAGACGGAACAGGGTCCAGGCCAGGGCCGCCAGCAAGATCAGCCAGAGAACGGCCCCGAGCCACATCCAAAGCATGCCTCCGCAGCCAAAGCCCCACATCATCAGGATCACCTCATTTCTTGAGCGTTTCCTCTCCTTGAACAAGCCAGGCGCACTCGTTGCCTTGCTTCAGATACTATAATCCGCTCCCACGCTCTCAACCTGTTCACTGCGCCGCCCAATTGACTCACAATGCCCTCACAGGATGCCGGTGAGTTGAGGAGAAGCATGCGGCGCGCTGTCTCTTGCCCCTCTGGCGGCCCGTCGTGATAGAACTGAGAGGAAGGCGGCCAGGGAAGAGAGCGGATCGTGAGCTGGACGCGCTAGGCTGGTGGTCGAGACCAACAGGATACAAGTACGCTCTCACATGCTGAGGAAAGGAGCAACCGCCATGCCCCAGCCCCGACCCCTGCCGGGGGGGTCAGCAGCGTCGAAGGGGCAGCCGACCACACTCTTTGACCTGCCCTTTTCGCACCCCCTGCGTGTCTTCTTTGCGCCTCGCAGTATCGCCGTCGTTGGAGCCACTGAGCGCCCAGGCAGCGTCGGGCGAGCCGTGCTCGCGAATCTGACCACTGCTCCTTTTGGCGGCTCCGTCTTTCCGGTCAATCTCCATCGCTCCAGTGTGCTCGGCAGGCGCGCCTACCCGCGCGTCACGGATCTTCCAGCGCCGGTGGATCTGGTCGTGATTGCTACGCCGGCGGAGACCGTCCCTTCGGTGATTGCCGACTGCGTGGCCGCCGGGGTCGAAGGGGCGATCATTCTCACTGCTGGTTTTCGCGAGCGAGGTCCAGCTGGCCAGGCCCTGGAGCGCCAGGTCCTCGAAGAGGCGCGACGCGGCGGACTGCGGCTTCTGGGACCCAACTGTCTGGGCCTGATGAACCCGCGCCTGGGGCTGAATGCGACCTTCGCCAGCGGGATGGCCCTGCCGGGACAGATCGCCTTCCTGAGCCAGAGCGGGGCCTTATGCAGCGCCATTCTCGATTGGAGCCTGCAGGAGCACATCGGCTTCAGCGCCTTTGTCTCGGTCGGTTCGATGCTCGACCTCGGCTGGGGGGAGTTGCTCGACTACCTGGGGGATGATCCGCATACCGGCTGCATTCTCCTCTATCTGGAGACCGTGGGCGACGCTCGGGCCTTCCTCTCCGCGGCCCGGGCCGTGGCACGGCGCAAACCCGTGATCCTCTTGAAAGGGGGTCAAACTCCCGAGGCTTTGCAAGCTGCCATCTCCCACACGGGGGCCATCGCCGTGCGCCAGGAGATCTTCGAGGCAGCCTGTAGTCGCTGCGGCCTGCTGCAGGTGGAGAGCATCGACGAGCTGTTCGCGATGGCAGAGGTGTTGGCGCGGCAGCCCCGCCCCCAGGGGCCACACTTCACCATCGTGACCAACGCGGGCGGTGCCGGTGTGCTGGCTGCCGATGCGCTGGCGAAAGCCGGGGGGACGCTGACCCCGCTCTCCTCGGAGACACGGGCCGCCCTCGATGCGCTGCTCCCCCCCTACTGGAGTCGCCAGAACCCGGTAGACATCCTGGGGGATGCCGATCCCGAACGCTATGCCCGGGCCATCGCCATCCTCTCTCGTGAGCCGGCCAGCGATGGCTTGCTGGTCATTCTGACCCCCCAGGCCATGAGCGACCCCACCCGTACCGCCGAGCGCGTAGTTAAGGCCGTGGCAGGTAGCACCCGGCCCGTGCTGGCAAGCTGGATGGGAGGCAGCAGCGTGGCAGCGGGCCACGAGATTCTGACGCGCGCCGGCATTCCGACATTTGCTTCCCCGGATACGGCGGCCCGCGCTTTCTGCGCCATGTGGCGCGCCAGCAAGCATCTACAGGGCCTCTACGAGACGCCCAGTGTGGTGGACGATCCCGAGGAGAGCGCCGGTCGGCGCGCGCAGGTCGCCGGCTGGCTAACGGCGGCCCGCCAGGCCGGGCACACGCTGCTCAGCGAGCCGGAGGCGAAAGCGGTCCTTCAGGCATACGGCATACCGACCGTCGAGACCCGCATCGCGCTCACCGAAGACGAGGTGGTCCAGCAGGCGGAGCAGCTCGGCTACCCGGTGGTCCTGAAGCTACTCTCCCCTACGATCACCCACAAGAGCCGTATGGGGGGCGTCCGCCTCGCCCTACGCACGGCTGAGGAGGTACGGCAGGCCTACCGGGCCATCGCCGAGGCTGCAGAGCGCCAGGCGGGAGCCGGGCAGATGCAGGGGGTTACGGTGCAGCCGATGGTCACGCTGGAGGGCTACGAGCTGATCGTGGGCAGCTTCTGCGACCCCCAGTTTGGGCCGGTCCTGCTCTTTGGCAGCGGCGGACGCCTGGTCGAGGTGCAACGCGATACCGCTCTGGCGCTGCCGCCGCTGACCACGACGCTGGCGCGACGCCTGCTGGAGCGCACGCGCATCTTTGCCGCCCTCCAACATGGGGCTGCTGGCCTGCCAGCGGTGGATCTGACGGCACTCGAACGCCTGCTCGTGCGTTTCAGCCTGCTCCTGGTCGAGCAGCCGCTGATCAGGGAGTGCGACATCAACCCCGTGCTGGCGGCAGGCGATCATCTGCTTGCGCTCGATGCCCGGATCGTGCTGCATTCGATTGATGTGCCCGAAATAGCACTGCCGCGCCCGGCGATTCGTCCCTACCCAAGCCACTACATCGGGAGCTGGCAGCTCCCTGATGGCACACCGGTGACGATCCGCCCGATTCGCCCGGAAGACGAGCCGCTGATGGTGCGCTTCCACGAACGGCTCTCGGAGCGCAGTGTCTATCTGCGCTGGCTGCATGTCCTTGGTCTGAGTCAACGCATCGCCCATGAGCGGCTGGTAGATCGCTGCTTCATCGACTACGATCGAGAGCTGGCCCTGGTAGCCGTGGCTCGGGAGGAGCCGTCGGGCGCTGGCACAGGGACGGCAGAGACTCTGCTGGGGGTCGGGCGTCTGATCAAGCTGCCCGGGGGAGAGGAGGCCGAGTTTGCGCTGCTGATTGCCGATCAGGTGCAGGGGCAGGGACTGGGAACCGAGCTGCTGCGGCGCTTGCTGGAGATCGCCCGGCAGGAGGGCTTGCGACGCTTGCAGGGCCGCATACTGCCAGAGAACCAGGCCATGCTGCGGATCTGTCGCAAGCTTGGCTTCCAGCTGACCTACAATCGCGAGGAGCAGCTGATGCAGGCAACCTCCCTATTGCCAGAAGGGAGCTGATCAGGGCAGAGAACGCTTCCCGTGAGGAAGGGAAGAAAGCGCGCGCAAGGGAGCTGGCAGCGGATCGGCCTCGCAAAGTCTGTACTGGCCCACCGGGGCCAGGGGCTGGAGCTCCCTTGCGTCAGTTGTCGCTGCAGCTGGCGACCGCTCAGTCAAGGTCGTCCTGCAGCGTGCCCCAGGGTGTGCGCGGCGCCTCTTCGATTCCCTGGGGACGAACGATCAGCAGCGGCAGGCGGGTCCGGGCCAGCACCCGCTCGGTCACGCTCCCCAGGAGCCAGCGCTGCAGACCCTCTCTGCCGTGGGTGGACATGGCCAGCAGATCACAGCCCCGGGACAGAGGCGTGTCTGCCAGGTCCTGGCCCTGCTCAGCCACATCAAGGATGGTTTGCGCTACATCAGAGCCGGTATGCACCGACCAGGTGAGCTCAAGCTGCAGGCCAGCGACCTGGGGGGCGACAAGCCCGGCGCGGATCTGTTCCACGGTGGTCGCCAGATAGCGTCGGGCCCGGGCCAGGCGCCGTTCGCGCTCGTGTTGGGCCGCCTCATCAGCAGGCTCTTCCTCATCGGCCTCCACAACCGCTAGCAGATGCAGAGCGGCAGGGGCCGGAGCAGCCAGCGCATGGATCAGAGCCGCAGCTGGCTCCAGGGCAGCCTTGGCCCGAACGGAACCATCAAGCGGTACCACGGCCCGAAAGGGGCGCTCGTATCCCGGTTGCGGACCGGCCAGCATCTCACCGTGAGCACGGAGCACCAGGACAGGGATAAGTGCGTGACGAATCAGCCTGAGCGCCACGCTACCCAGGGCCCAGCGCTGCAGACCTCGATAGCCATGACTGCAAAGCACCAGGAGGTCGGCGCCTACCTCTGGCCCAAGACGCAGCAGCTGATCGGCGGGGAGCCCCGAACGCACGATCTTTTCTGTGGGCACGTCATGGAGAATCGGCAGGGCGGCAACGTGCTGCAAATAGGCCTCTGCCGCTTCCGTGGCGCTCTCCAGCCATGAGTGCATTGTCACTGGATCAAGCGCGGTCGGGGCCCAGAGCAGCGCAGTACCAGTCTGCACAATGCGGGCCAGAATCAGGCTGCCTCCACTGGCACGTGCCAGCCGGGCCGCCACCGGGAGGGCCTGCTCTGCGCGCTGCGAGCCATCCAGCGGGACAAGAATACGGTGAAACATCCATGACCTCCTGTTTCTCACAGGGCGCTGGCCCTTGCTCAGCCAGCTCGCCCAGCCTATTGTCTCTTGCCTGCAGTATCGCAGAACGAGCACACAAAGCGGTCTCAACCGTGACGGTGGGGCTCACAGCAGGATCACAGCCCTCGCTCCCTCTGGCCACTGCCGATCTTACTCTCTCCGAAGGATGAGGCCAGAGGGAGAAGAGCGGCGCATCCACCGCCCATCCACTGGCAGGATGCAAGTGTGACGGAAGCGTGACGTTCTCCCCGCGTCTCAGACCCGAACGGCGTGTTATAGTTGTCTTACAAAGACAAGAGAGAAAGACGCCCGGTCCGGTCGCTCGTGGCTGAGCCGTATCACAGGAAGCAGCTCTTTCATCCGTTGTCGTCCTCGCGCTGGCTCGAGTCTCTCTGGAGCAGGCAACGCAATAAGAAAGGAGAAGATCGTGAGTCAGGCCGCTCCTCTGCAGCAGCATCCTCCGGAGCCTGGCCCTTCCCATCCGCAGACCACGGTGGTCCGCTCTCGTTTTCAGCCGGGATTGCGCACCCGCTGCATCCTGTACGGGGTGCTGGCCGCTGCCGCCTTGACTGGCCTGATCGCCCTTGGATCGCGCGGCTTTCACTGGTTTGACGCGGCTCTCATCGGCTACGTGGTGGCCACCATCTTCGCCACTGCTGCCGTGACTTATAAGTACAGCTTCTGGCTGGCTCGTCCCCCGACTGGACGCTACTGGCGACGCAGCTGGCGGCTCTTCTTCTCCTACGAGAACTTCCGACGCTACACGACGCTGATACCGCTATCAATCCTTGATCTCTTCTCCCAGCAATTTATCCGCCGTCGCAGCATCTATCGCTGGATCATGCATCAGTGCATCTTCTGGGGAGTGCTGCTGTCCTGCTGCATCACCTTCCCACTCACCTTTGGCTGGATTCGTATGACGCTGACGCCGACGGGCGAGCACCTCCTCTGGTTCTTTGGCTTTCCCCTCTTTTCGTTTCGCCCGGAGTCGGTCCTCGGATTCCTTATTTATCATGCGCTCGATATCACAGCCTTGCTGCTGCTGGTTGGGCTGGTTCTGGCTCTTCACCGTCGCTTTCACGACCTGGCTCTGATCAGTATCCAACGCTTTGGCTTTGACATCGTCCCTCTGGCGTTGTTGCTGGCCATTGTGGTCAGCGGGCTGGCGCTCACCGCCGATAGTGCCTGGCTAGGAGGAGCCTACTACTGGTATCTTTCGCTGAGCCATGAGGTCGTGGTGGTGCTCTGGCTCATCTCTCTGCCGTTTGGCAAATTCTTCCATCTGATCGAGCGTCCGGCCACGGTGGGGATCGAGCTGTACTGGAAAACTGGTGAAGGGACAGCGTGGCAGCGCTGTGCACGCTGTGGAGAGGCTTTTGCCCCGGCTCGCTTCATCGAGGATCTTAAGAAAACGCTGCTGGAGGTAGGCGAGGACTATAGGCTGCATCGCGATAGCTCTGCCTCGAGGCCGGAGCAGGCGCTCTGGTGGCAGGATCTTTGCCCCGCGTGCAAGCGTATCGCGCGTGGGCAGGCAACGCTAGCCGCCATTGATCCCGAGGGCAATCGCTTTCTGTAAGTTGTCAGGCCAGGCCAAATGGAGCAAGATTGGCTCCACTGCGTTGTTGAAAGAGGGGTTCGCTATGTCTGTCGATAAGAGCATCTTTCGGCGACGGCAGCGCCAGAAAGAGACCTTCGATTTCCATGCTGCGACCAGTGTCCCAACGGCCTGGGAAACCAGCCTCGACGTCGAACGCTATGTTCCCACGCACTGCTGTTTCTGCGGGGTACAGTGCGGGATGTATCTGAAGGTGGCGAATGGCAAAGTGGTCGGGGTCGAGCCACGGGAGGATTTTCCCCTCAATCATGGCATGCTCTGCCCCAAGGGGACCAATGCCTATCAGCTCGTACACCATCCCGATCGGCTGAGGCAGCCGCTGATGCGCAAGGGGGGAAAAAAGAGTTCGCTGGAGCCTGTAAGCTGGGAAGAGGCGCTTGATACTATCGTCCAGCGTTTCCAGGAGGTGCAGCGGGCCTATGGCAGGGACGCTGTAGCTGTCTTCAGCGGCTCGACGATGACCAATGAGAAATGCTATCTAATGGGGAAATTCGCGCGTGTCGCCTTGGGGACTCGCCATATCGATTACAACGGGCGACTGTGCATGTCTTCTGCCACCGGCGCCAACGAGCGCGCGCTGGGTATAGATCGGGCAGCCAACCCGATCAGCGACATGCTCCACGCTGATTGTATCTTCGTCATCGGGGCCAACGTGGGCGAATGTTTCCCTATCATCACGAGCTATCTCTGGCAGGCGCGTGATCGTGGTTGCAAGCTTATTGTGGCCGACCCGCGCCAGACGCCAATTGCCCGCACCGCCGATATGTTCCTGCCGCTGCGTCCTGGAACGGACCTGGCTTTGCTCACTGGCATGCTGCATGTCCTCATCAAAGAAGGGCTGAGCAACGAGGCGTTCATCCGCGAGCGCACGGTCGGCTGGGAAGAAACGCGGGCGCTCGCTGAGCTATATCCCCCAGAGCGAGTGGCGCGCGTCTGCGGCCTGCGAGCGGATGCCATCGTCGAGGCGGCGCGTCTCTACGGGCGAGCGCGAGCAGCCCTGATTTATACGGCGCGCGGGCTGGAGCACCAGAGCAAAGGAGTCGATAACGGGCTGGCGGCAATCAATCTGGCCCTGGCCACCGGCAACTTTGGCCGGCCAGGTGCCGGATACTGCACGCTGACGGGCCAGGGCAATGGCCAGGGAGGAAGGGAAGTCGGTCAGAAGGCCACGCAACTGCCAGGGTGCCGTGAGATTGAAGATCCCGAGGATCGGGCCTATATCTGCTCGGTCTGGGGCATTCGCGAGGATGAGCTGCCTCATGCTGGCTATCCTGCCACCCTGATGATCCCGGCGATGCTGCGGGGAGAGATCCGCGCCTGTTTGCTGATCTGCTCGAATCCGCTCGTCTCGTTACCCGACCTGCATACCGCCGAGCGAGCTTTCCGCAGCCTGGATTTCTTTGTCGTTATCGATCCCTTTCTCTCAGAGACTGCTGAGCTGGCCGATGTGGTGCTGCCGGGCAACCTGTGGGCCGAAGAAGAGGGCACCACAACCTCGCTCGAAGGACGCGTCATCAAGTACAATCAGGCGGTCGATCCACCTGGGGGATGGCAGGACTGGCAAACGATCTGCGAGCTGGCGAGGCGCCTGGGCAAGGGCCAGTATTTTGCCTATCGCTCGCCGCGCGACATTTTTGATGAGCTGCGCCTCTGCACGCGCGGGGCCAAGTCCGACTACTGGGGAATCAGCTACGAGAAGATCGAGGAACAGGGAGGCGTCTTTTGGCCCTGTCCGGATGAGGAGCATCCGGGGACGCCGCGCCTCTACGAGGAGCGCTTTGGCTTCCCTGATGGGCGAGCGCGCTTCCATGCGGTGCCCTACATTCCGCCAGCGGAAGAGCCGGACGAGACCTATCCCTTTGTCCTGACCACGGGGCGGGTGATCTACCACTATCTCTCGGGGAACCAGACACGGCGCATTCCCTTCCTGCGTGAAATGGCGCCCTATCCCTGGGTTGAGCTGCACGAGCAGACGGCTCAGCGTCTGGGAGTCGCCGACGGGGACTGGGTGACGGTGCGCACACGCCGTGGCGAGATGACGGCCCCGGCCCTGGTCGTGCGCACGATCCGCCCCGACACGCTCTTTATCCCCTACCATTATGGACAGAGCCAGGCGGTCAACCAGCTCACGAACCCGGTGCTAGAGCCAATGATGAAGATCCCGGAGTTCAAGGTCTGCGCAGCGGCTATCGAGAAGGCCCCGGGACCACCGGAGTGGGCCCAGGCGCTCAATCAAGAAGACCTCGCCCGGGCACAAGAACGGCGACGTGAGCTACCTGCCGCGGCCCGCCGGGCCACGCCGCAACCGCGCTAGGAGCGAGCAAGCGAAGAAGAGAAGGAAGGAGGAGAAAGAGCGTGCCTGAAACGGTGACCATCAAGCAAATGTTCCTCGATCCTTCGCGCTGCATCGGCTGCCGCTCCTGTGTAGCCGCCTGCCGTGAGTGTGATACCCATCGGGGCGAGAGCATGATCTACATCGATTACATCGAGCGCGCTAACACGGTGGCCTCCTCGCCGACCGTCTGTATGCATTGCGAGGACCCGCTGGCGCCCTGCGCCCAGGTCTGCCCGGCCCAAGCTATTCTTGTAAGTCCCGATGGGGTGGTGCATCAGGCTGATGAAACGCGCTGCATCTATTGCCGAAACTGTGGCTACGCCTGCCCCTTCGGGGTACCCAAGTTTGATATTCAAGGGCACTATATGCGCAAATGCAACCTCTGCTACGACCGAACCAGCCAGGGCAAAGGTCCTATGTGTGCCACGGTCTGTCCGACCCAGGCCATTTTCTATGGCACCTATGAGGAGTGGCTGGCGGCAGGCCGGGGACAACAGGGGGCGAAACCTGTCAATGTCTTCTATTTTGGTCGCCAGCGTGTGCGAACCCGCAACTACGTGGTGCTCACCGAGGATGACGAGGCTCTCGATCTGCTCGCACTCCTGGACAAGGCCTCGCTGGGTCTCGGACAGGAGGCCCCCGCAGCAACAGCGAGCCGCAACGCTGCTGACTGGGTGGATGCTCGAACGGCTGGCCTCCCTGAGCGGGCTGCGCCTGCTCAGCCCTGGACGCCACGTGAGCCGGCCCCTGCTCCGGTACCAGCCAGTCCGGCAGGGCCTGCCGGAAGGGATGCAGCCAGATAACCTGCCTGTCGACCATGCCAGTAACGCAGACGGAAGGAGATTCTGCCTATGGAATCAGCAACACATCGCTTTCGGGTCCGGCGCCAGGGTCAGCCCGGGTCGGCGCCTCACCCTCCTGAACCTGCCGTCGAATGGCGCCAGGAGTTCCCATATGTCTGGAGCGAAGATGAGGTAGTCACGCGGCGCGATACCCTCTTCTTCCTGCTGGCAGGCTCTGGCGCCCTTTGTCTGGCAACGGGCACCCTGGCGCTCGTGGGAGCAGTTTCGGAGGGAAGTCCCGCAAAGGTTGTCCCCATTGCCCGTGTAGACGAGCTGGTAGAGAATGGCTGGAAAGTGTTTGCTTACCCGGACGAATACGCGCAAGGCATTCTGATCAATCTGCCGGGTAAGGGACTGGTGGCTTACAGCGATGTCTGCACACATCTCTCCTGTGCGGTGACCTACCAGCCGGAGAGCCGTCGACTGTATTGTCCCTGCCATGAGGGTCTCTTTGATGCCGCCACGGGTGATGTGCTGGCCGGGCCTCCTACGCGCCCACTGCCTATCATCGAGTTGGAGGAGCGGCAGGGAACCATCTACGCTGTGAGGATGGTGCTGCGATGAGTCAGACAGCGAACGAATGGGGAGAGCCGACAGGACTTCCGCTGGATCGTTCATTCAGACCGGCCCGCGCCAATCCAGATGACCCACCAGTTCAGCCCCCTCCGCGCGGGCGGCATGGCCTGCTGCCTGGTCCACGCTATCTGAGTATTCCGGGGCGGGCGGCCATCGTCCAGGCACAGGTCTTGCTCGTCGCGCTCATTGTCATGGTACAGCTCTGGCTGGTGACCGATGCTCTCTACGAGCTGCTCTCGGGGCGGACACGGCTGCTGCTCTGGCTGGCCATCGCGAGCCTGCTGGCCTTCCTTCTGGCACTCGTGATCACGCTCTGGCCGAGCCGTCAGCTGGCTGAGAAATGACGGTGAAGCAGTCAGGAGCGCCTTTCATCTCAGCAGGCGGGATGCTGATCACCTGGTAAGGCAACCAGTGCATCTGTGCAGAGGAGAACAGGACGTGCAACGGCGTTCTTTCACTGTCTATCGAGCGCAGTGGTGGAGCTGGGTCAAACAGCTCTACCCCGGCTATTTTGCCTGCGTGATGGCCACAGGCATCGTCTCGGTCGCTTTGTTCCTCGGCCAGGTCTTCCTCCTCTCAGCAGTGCTGGGCTGGCTTGGCGGTGGCCTCTTTCTCTTCTTGCTCGTTGTCTATGGGTTGCGGCTGATACGCTATCCCAGAGCTGTTTTCCAGGATGCGACCGATCCCGGGAAGCTTTTTGGCTATTTCACAGCAGTTGCGGCTCCGGGGGTGCTGGCCACGCGCGCTGCTCTCAGCCACTGGGTAGCGCTTCCTGTGATATTGACAGGGTGGGCGGCTGGGATCTGGTTCTTCCTGACCTATTGGGCCTTTGCCGTCCTGCTCTTTCGCAACGACCGACCGCTGGAGCAGTCGGTCAACGGTGGCTGGCTCATTACCATTGTCGGGACCGAATCGCTGGCAATCAACTGGATCGTGCTGAGTGCTTTCTGGCCCGATCAGGCGCCGCTGCTCCAGTTGACCGCGTATGCCTTCTGGACCCTGGGGGTCTTGCTCTATCTGATCTTCATCACCTTCATCGTCTATCGGTTCTGCTTCGCGAAGATCCAGCCTGCCGATCTGACGCCTCCCTATTGGATCAACATGGGAGCAATGGCGATCACGACCGTAGCCGGTGTCCGTTTGTTGCAGGCGCCGCATCCGGTTCCGCTCCTGGTGAGTGTCCAGCCCTACATCACCGGGTTCACGCTGATGATGTGGGCCTGGGGTACGTGGTGGCTGCCGCTGCTAGTGCTCATTGGCATCTGGAAATACGGGGTGAGGCGCCAGCCCGTGCGCTATGAGCCAGCGCTCTGGAGCATGGTATTTCCGCTGGGGATGTATGCGACGGCGCTGCACCTGCTGGGGCAGTTGCCCGGGCTGGCCTTCTTGCGTGCGCTGGCCACCCCTTGTACCTGGATCGCCTTGAGCGCCTGGCTGCTGGTGATGGGAGGCTGGGTGTTCTCCGTTGGTCGGGCGGTACGTCGAAGGCAGGCGGGCCAGGAGCAGCCAGCGCAGCCAGCAGCTGTTTCCTGACAGGGACATGGGGCGAGAGCAGCGTTTGCGCCAGGCTGGAGAGGGCCGCTGGCCCTGCCAGGGGTGGTTCAGGGCGGCGCTCGTCTCTCCTGGTGACACTCATCGTCTGCCTGAATCTGGGGCAACCCGATCATCCTATCAGTCTGGCAGGTTATCTGGTCTGTATGCTGGTCTAGCTGGCTTGCGCGGGCGTGGTGCCACTGCTTATTGTTGCTGGGCTGGGCGCAGCCTGCTGCTCGTCGTGACTCCCTGGATCGTGGAGCTCCTTTCATGGTTGTGTTCTCGTGGAGACAGGCCGTGCTTCTCGCGGAGCCTGCTGCAAGGGAACGAGATCGTGTCTGGCCCTGCCTGTTGCTCCTCCTATAGAGCGCGTGGACGTGGCCAAGGCTCTGCTCTTGCTCGCGTTTGAGGAGCCAGGCCGTGCCCAGGCCCTGGTACTTCCCGGCATTGATTTCTGTTGCTGCAACGACCAGAGGCAGGATAGGCTGGTCCCTGGCGGGAGGAGGAGGCAGGGCATCCGGCTGGGCTTGGTGTTGCGACTGGCCTGTGTCCGCCCGTTCTCTGGCAGGGGCCATCTGGCTTCGCCAGGCTGCTCCCAGGCACCTGTTGCGCCAGCCCTGGCGTCCAGTGCCAGGGAGCATGGGATGCGAGCGATAGAGCAGGCCGGCTGGAAGGATGGCCGGATTGGCGGGACGCATTGCCCTGCGCTGATCTATCTGCTTCAGCCAGGTCAGTTGCTCAAGGAGCAGCCTGGGGGATGCAGAGAATGGGAACGTCAACTGGGAGGGTCTCGCCGACTCCACCTGGATCGGAGCAGAGGCTTCTGTGAGCAGTTGGCCAGTGCGGTGCGGTCGGTCGTCTGGCGACCCATGAACCTGGCCATATGGCTGATCTGGAGCACTCCAGCGGGTGTGTGGTCAAGATGGGAGAGGAGACACCTAGATGCGTTGGGTTACCTGTAGTGTCGATACCCTACGCACTGATGACATGAACGGCGTCAGTGTGATTGATGTTCTGATGAACCATCGGCGAGGAGGGAGGGTTGGAGACACGAGCTATATTTCTTCCCTTGAAGGGCGAGAACTGACTCCGTGGGTGGGGTCTGATCTGCAGCTGCTGCTCTACCTGCTCGTGGTGTTGAGCACCTGTAGCGCTGGTGACGTGTAGATGTAGCAGATGAGCTACCTTGATGCAAGCTAGCCTGGCCTCTATCATGATGTCAGCAAGACGTGCTTCAATGCCCAGGTCCAGCAAGCTTGATCGCGTGCCTGCATAAGCAGACGGGAGGCCAGCGGCTTCGGGCCTGGAGCAAGGTACGCCGTGGCCCGAGTCGCTGGAGTCGCGTATCATATACTCTATGTTACCCGAAGGAGTGGCTCGCTGCGTCTTCACGAAGAAGGAACCCCGTCATATCCGAGAGGAGAAGAGAGCGATGGATCAACAGCGTGATCGGAGCTCTGCTCCGGGACAGGAATCGGTCTGGGACTATCCGCGACCGCCACGCCTGGAGGAATGTGACGATCTCGTTCAGGTCGTCTTCAATGGAGTGACGATTGCTGAGAGTCGGCGTACGAGGCGCGTCCTCGAGACCAGTCATCCGCCCGTCTACTATATTCCGCCAGAGGATATTCGTATGGAGTATCTCCAGCCGAGCGACCGCCATACCTTCTGCGAGTTCAAGGGGAGAGCCAACTACTATACCCTGACGGTGAATGGCAGGAGCGCGCCAGACTGTGCGTGGTATTATCCTGACCCAGCCCCAGGCTACGAGGAGCTGGCCGGCTATGTTGCCTTTTACCCGCGCAAAATGGATGCCTGCTACGTTAACGGTGAGAAGGTGCAGGCCCAGCCCGGCGATTTTTACGGCGGCTGGATCACCAGCCGGATAATTGGACCATTCAAGGGGGGAGCAGGAACGGCTGGGTGGTAAGCTGAGCCGTTCATGGCTCCGGAGAGCTGCCCCCGGTGGGCGGGACCTACTCTATTGTGACTCAGCTCTGAAAGGGGACAATACCCAACGTATCATCACCTAACAGCCTGAAACTGCATGGTAGGAAGCTGATCGTCTCCGACTTGGTAAGTCAGATCGCCAACGCGTCAGAGAAGAGATCATCGTCACTGGGATGAACATGAAGGGAGGCATGCGCACACGCGTCACCGCAGCTCCGTTGAGTAGGCCAACCAGCGATCCCGCGAGCATGGCACTGATGCCTAGAGGTAGGGAGAGCGCAGCTCCAGTCATAGATCTCCCGTGGGGCCTCAGAAATCTTCTCCAGAAGAGGTTGAAGCTGAAGAGATTCGAATCAAGACAGGCCGTCATTAGCATGCCGCTCATCACACTTGACAGGCTGATCATCGCTCGCGGGGAGAAATTGATGCCTGCTACCAGCAGGCCAAAGGTCTCCCCGATGGCGATGCAGAGCAGGGGACCAATGTTCACGAGGATCTTGCCAGGTTATAGAGCAAGATGATGTCTCGAATCACTGGTCAAAGCAAAAAACGGTCAAATAGATTAAAAATTATGATAGTAGAAAGTGGTGCTAGATGGGCACTGATGTCAGCGGCAGGACAGGACGCAGCGAAGCCTGCCCTTTCCTCCTCCTGGAGGAGGGCGGGCAATCCCGCCCTCCCTGTTGCTGTCCATCTTTTTCATACAAAGACATTTGTTTCATCGTCGGGGCGTCTTCTGGCTGCGGCCCCTCTACAGAGCAAGGTAGGAACCTGTCTTGTCTAACTAACCGGCTCAGGGGTGGGCAGCAGGGAGGAGACGCTCGCATGGCGCTCAGCTCAAAGGCTGCCCAGGGGCGGCGAACCCGCGGCCTTTCTGATCAAGCACCAGCACCCAGTCGGGGCCATCGCCGGGCGTGGTGAACTGTTGCGGGCCGCCGGTACTAACGTCGCCAATAGAGCTGGCGTTACCGCTGCGGGGATCATACCACCAGGCAGTGGCTGTGTCGCCAGCGATTTTGCTGGTGTCGATTGCGACGGTACGTACTGGGTCGGGAATATAGATAAAGGCATAACTACCGTCCGAGGCGCGTGTCGCCTGCGCATGAAATGGACCGTCGCCCTCACCCGAAAGGATCAGGCTCTGATCCGGGATGCGTACGAAGTAGGGTCTAGAGAGCATCAAGTCGCGTAGATAGCGCATCTGAAGAGCGGCGGGATGGTCCAGGACACGATACCAGTAGAAGATGGCATAGGCGATTGGGCCATAGCCGGGCTGGAAGCACTGCCAGATCGAGTGGTTACCGTACGTATAGCCACAGCCTCCAGCGAAGACCGAGCGGTAGGCTTGACGTCGCACCTCGTACTCGGTGAAGTAGCCATTGCTCGGATCCCAGTTCACTGGGTGATCCTCATAGTTGCTCTCGCCATCGAGGACTGGCTTAGCAGGGGTCAGGCTATAGTCATGAGCGATTACTCCCCAGGTCGGCAGATCACGAGCGCTGTGGCCTGACTGCAGCATATTCATTGTCAACCAGGAGTCATTGTGGAACCATTGAGAGGAGGACTGGCCCCCGTTCGGGTGATAGGTCATGAAGGTCGGGCCTCCTACTCCGTCCCTGATGCCCGCTGCCATATTACGCCAGATGGTCTCATAGCCATCGGCGGGACGATCGCCCCCCAAAATCCAAAGGATATTACTGGCATTGCGATAGCGCTGACCGAGAAAGGTGCCATAGGGATAGGCGTTATCCTGGGTAAAGACAGCCGGCCCGATACCGCGCTGCTGATTGACTTTATCACCCCAAGTGGGCAGTAGCCCGAGGTAGAGCCCATAATCCTGGGCCTTCTGCACCACATAATCGGCGAACTGGAAGTATGCCTCATTGGGCCGAGTGGGATCGTCGCCGATCAGGGGCAGCTGCCCCTCGCGATTCGGCTGATGGAGGCCATCGTTTTCGGCTAGAATGACCGTCTGGATCACGTTAAAACCCTGCTGGCTACGGATGCGCAGATAGGTGTCCACATCGTCACGCGTCAAGCGATGCACGAGTTCCCAGGCTGTATCAGCCAACCAGAAAAAGGGCTGCCCATCTGCGGTGACCAGAAAGCGACCATTGTCGCTCACACCGACGTGTGGGAGGGAGACGCCTGTCTGTCTGGCATGGGAGGCGTTCGCCCGCGCAGCCTGGTGCCAGGCTCTGGTGTTCCAAGACTGAGCGGCGAGGCTAAGGCCAGCCGCGGTAGCTCCCTTTATGAAAGTACGACGCTTGAAGACAGAGAAAAGAGACCGTTCTTGCTCCATCATACCTCCTGCTTGGCGGCTTTTGCTGCGCTCAGAGAGAGCCCTGTATGAATCGGGCCAGGTAGGGGAGAGCGAGAGGAAGCCTCGACTGCCCACCACCCTCTACCCGGCCATATTAGAGGCATATCGCTGTGCTGCTCTCCATTCCTCTCTGGAGCTCGGGAGATGGGCGGAGCGCAGCAGGGGGGCGGTATGCTCGTCGAGAAGAGAAGCCTAGACGCCCGACTTCGGGGGCGGCAGCACGCAGCCCCACATATCCTTGGCTCGTGTACTCATGTTGGCCTGAGTCAGGGCAAAGCCCTTATCAATCAGCACCTCATTGGGCTTGCTTGCATGTTGATCGATGGCCTTCAAAAGAGCCGCTAACAACGTATTCGCCTCATAGAAGAGGTCTTGCACACCGGTTGCATCGACATATTGAGAGCGCATCAGACGACAGGCTCGGGAGTCCCCATCGATGCCCCCCATGATCACATGATTCGGATCGCCGATCGGCTTCCATTTGCCCAGAGGCTTGAGCACCGACTCGATCTGCGGATAGAGGAAGTCGGAGGAGGTGAAGAGGAAATTGACATCGGGGTTGGCCTGCATGGCATCCTGGAGTCCCGCCAGCGCAGTGGGGGCATCCCACTTTGTGGCCACCTCGACCGGCTTATAGAAGAGCCCTGCCAGACCAGCCGCTAGTGGAGCGGCCAGCCCCCGTGCGCTTCGATCACGTCGTCAATCTGCTCCATCAACTGGATGGTTTCCGCCAGCGCTGCCACGATCTGCTGATACTGCACGATGTCCTGGAAGGTGAGCACTCGCCCTTTGCGGTCTTTGAGCCACTGAGCGCAGACCTGATCGCCACCCACTTCGAAGGTCCAGACCTCCTCTGGGACCCCAGCGAAAGATTGGGTGGCGTTGATCCAGGCTCGCCCTTGCTCCGAGGAGGGGTCTGTGACGAAGGCTACCCGCTCGACCCGGTTGGAGCCGGCCATCGCCGGCCTCCATCTTGCCAGTGGGAACGAGCTGAACGGGAAGGGCTGGATACGGGCGAGGCACGAACGGGGGGCGCGATTTATCGCGCCCGTGCGAAGGGGGCAAAGCCATCCGATCACGAGGACCGGCGCCGTACTGCGAGGGAGCCGGGCAGTAGGGGTGCGATCGCCCTGGCACATTGATCCGGCTGCCGGAGCTGCGCGCATCATCGTACTGAAGGGCGTAGCAGGCAGCGTCTGCTGATCCCTGCGTGGACAGACGACCTGGCATGTGTTACGATTAGAAATAGATGAACACGGTCATTCTTTTCAGAGCGCTGCTGTAGAGGCGGCAATCGGCTCCAGCGAATACAGGTTGCTTCTGGTTTCTCTCTGAGGTAGATGCTCGAGCAACCAGAGGAAACAGGGAACATGATGTGAATGGAATGAGTATCTGTTGTTACCAGTTTCTGCACTTCATTTCATCTATACTCTTATATGAGGGGTAGATGCGGGCCTGATAGCTCTGGCCGTGGCATCTGCTGGGAGAGGAGCAGGCCACTGCTTCCGTTGATGTGCGCTTTGCTGCTCTTCACCACTCGCTCGCTGTCGGGGCGATGGGAGCGGGTCCTCGTTCGATGACAGAGCAAGAAGAAGGAAGAAGTAGGCCAGGACGTCACGGACTGCAGAGCTGAAGTTGTAAGGAGAAAGGACACGATGGAACAGACACAGGGGTCCTCGGCCGCGGGCCAGCCGCGCCTTCCCTTGATCAGAGCGCGCCAGCGCATGTTAACGCTGGACGAGGTGGCGGAAGCGGTGGGAGTGAGCAAAGCCACAGTCTGCCGCTGGGAGAAGGCGGGCGATGTGCCGCAGCCGCTCCACCTGCGCAAGCTCTGCGAGTTGTTCCAGCGCTCGCCGCTCGAGTTGGGCTTTACGGAGCAAGACCTGGGCATACCGGAGGTGCCGGCGCAGGCGAGCGTCAGGGAGGAGCTGGACGGACAGGCGCATCCTGAGCCGTCACCGCCGCCACCGGAGTCTGAGGCGCTGGAGGCCTTCCGGCAAGAGTGTCTGCCGTTGCGGCTGCTGGGCCTGGTGTGGCGCTGGCCTGCTGGTGATACCCGCTATCAACAGCTGCAGCTGCTCTTGAGAACGGAGCTGGAGAAGGACGCTATGAAGCAGAACGAGCTAACCCGGCGCGAGACGTTGCGTTTGCTGGCCCTGGCGCCGATCGAGTTGTTGGGCCTGTCGCAGCTGGGCCCGGTCCTGAAGGGGCCTGCCCTGACAGAGGATATCTTGAAGCAATGTGCAGCAAGTCTGGCAGCCTGCTGGGAGTTGCGACGGCAGGGCGAGCTGGCCCTGGCAGATCAGGCGGTAGCGGCCTATTTGCCCACCCTGCAGGCTCTCACCAGGACGGCGCCGCCCAGGCAGCGCCAGGCCGCCGCCGAGCTGACGGCCCAGGGCTTCCTGCTGCGCTCGCGGCTGGCCCACCATCTGAGCACGCCGGCCCAGGGAGTCGCCTATGCCCAGCAAGCGGAGGCCTTCAGTACGCTGGCCGACCACCTTCCCCTGAGAATCATCGCGCTTGGCTGCCAATCCATAGAGTATTTTTATGGCTGCCGTCATAAGCAGGCATTACAGGCGGTGCAGCAGGCGCGGCAGCTGTTAGAGGAGCGGGATCGGCGCGATCGCCAGAAGGAGGCCTCCGTCGCTCAGCCCGCCAGCGCGCCCGTGTCTCCCATCATCTATAGCCGCTGCTACTCGAGGCTGGCTGCCGATCTCGCCGCGGCGACGGGGCAGCAGGCGGAGGTGCAGCGCACCCTCAAACAGGCGCAGGAGGCGTTCTTTGCTCAGATGGAGCCGGCTCCCCTCTGGGTGAACTTTGGGCTAAGCGACCTGTTGCTCAATGAAGCCTACGCTTACAGAGATCTGGGCCTATCGAGGGCTGCACTGGAGGCTTGCGAGCAGATCGAGCAGCAGTACCAGCAGAGTGGCAGTGGCGGAACGCTGGTCAGCCTGGACGATGTCCCCGAGGCCCAGTTGTTAGCGGTGCTGATTGAGGCCAGTCGCGCTGACCAGCCGCGTCGCCTCGACTGGTGCCTGGAGAAGTGGCAGGCTGGCGTTGCCCGCGCCCAGCAGCTGCAGAGTCAGCAGCGACTGGCCGAGGCACAGCAGGCCTACGTCGCCCTCTGCGCCGCCTTCCCCGGTGAGCCGCGCCTGCGCGAGCTGCGCGACCTGCTCATCCTCTAGGCGGACCGCCTGGCCAATCAATCGGGCAGAGCTCTCTGCAATGCGTCGCGCGCCAGGCCTTTGTGAAATAGCAGGTGGCCACCTCGCAGAGGGTGGTTTGCATGGCCAGAGCGTTCCACTGCTCAATCGCTCATAGCACTTGCCGATTCTCCAGCAGGTCGTGCTGACCATCACATCAAGTCAGCGCTTTGAGAAGCTTAAGAGCATCCAGTATCTCTTCAACACGCTGTGGCCGCTTTTCTGGCTGAGGGGCAACCATGCGCTTCAGCAGATCGCGCATCTCGCTGGGGAGGGCCAGACGATCGATCTGAACCACATCGGTATATGGATCAAAATGCATATGTGGATCATATTCGGGAAGAAGTGACAAAAGATACCAGAGGATTCCCAGAGCATAGATATCGCTCGCAGCCGAAGCTGTTGATGCATCGCGAAGCACCTCAGGAGCAGGAAAAATCGTTTCGATATTCAGATTTTCTGCAGTCGTCTGGTGGAGTATATGAATCGCAAGCGCTATCCGCTCGTGACCCAGGCCGATGTCGAGCAGGTGAAAAACGAGCTGATCCTGGGGGCCAATGCCCTGGATGAGAGCAGCCTAGGGAGAAGAGCGGAAGGAAGGGCATCTAAGCGTTCAGCCGTCCCGGCTTATCGTGCCTGCTTTCCTCTTCTCTTCCTCTCAATTCAGAGGAAAGTCGCTTACACTTGACAGAGAGCTATTCTTGTTATACTCTTAGCCAGCAGGAACCTTTTAAGGGAGAGTGATCATAACAGGAGGCATGGACGCAGCGCTGCACCTGTAGTAGCTTTCTCCATGCGAACTCCGTTGAGGCTGTCGGTGTCAGACAGGACGACGTTGTTTGCAAAGGTCCTTTATTCCCCTAGTACTTGGATATCAATCATTCCTGAAGCCTGACCCCCACCTTGGTCATTCCCCTTCTCAGATGCTACAGCTCTTGTCGCTTGCTGCTGTCGAGAAAGGCTAACAAGAATGGCAAGACCATTAACCGGATCGATGTTGGTTATGGATGCAATTGGCCAAATCATGAAAGGAAAGCCTGTGACATTCACTCAATATGTTGCACCAGCTGTTGGGGCTCTCGTGGGAATAGCTGGGGCTATAGCGGGTGCTCCAGATCTCATAGTGGATGCTGCCAGGCTAGGAGATGACTTTTCTCACGTATATCTTCCCTATGCGCAAAGCCGTGATCCATCGGCTGGGTGGAATACGAACAGGTGGTGAAGGCCCCTCTTAGGGAAGAACACAAAGTGATGCTTTTCTCCCCAAAATAAAAAAGGAACATTTAGGAATCTAAGATGACTTTTCAAGTAGGAAGTGGAAAGAAATAGTCGTATCTGCAACACCAGGTTGCTTTCTCGGGTTGCATGCTTCCTTGCCAGGCACATAGCCGGTCCTGGAGGATCCAGTTGACAGAGAACCCAGTGCCAAGCAAGCAAGATTGGGAAGCGGCTCCGGCTCAGGAGGGCTGGAGGATAGGAAAGGAGAAGACTGGCTGCGATGAACGGAGAGACGGAACCTGCTCAGGAAGAGGAACTGTCTCTATCCTATGGGCGCTGGTTCTACATGGACAGCGCCTTACTCATAGGGGCTCAGCTCGTGGCTGCTCTCTACCGGGTGTTCTGGGGAGTGTTTTGTGCGTTGGTGCTGCAATTGCTCCTGTTGCCGCACTATGAACGCCTCGGTCAGAGAGAAGAGTCGCAGGGACAGGCAAGGCTGGCAATGTGGCGGGGGCATCTGGTTCTGATCATCGGGGTCATGGTGGTGGAGATGGCTCTAGGG
>NZ_MCIF01000002.1:354214-362574 GCF_003268475.1 Thermogemmatispora tikiterensis
TGCCAGGTGATCGGCTTCCAGGCCGGATCAAAGATCAGGTAGCCCGCATCCCCAAACAGCTCCACCCGATTGCCCCCCGGCTCGAGGACATACATAAAGTAGGCCTGGCTGATGCCATGCTTGCCCGGCCCGACCTCGATCTGAATCCCGTTCTCCATCAGCACATCAGCAATGTCGGAGAGGTGCTGCGGATAGCCGTACCAGTAGCAGATGTGGTGCAGCCGCCCCCGGGCCTCCACTGCGGTCGCCCATCAGGGCGATCTCGTGCATCAGGGCGCTCACGCTCAGCCAGGCGCCGGCCTCGGTGCCATCATTCAACATGATATGCTCGCGCAGAAGGCGAGGCGGTTGGCCTCCTGAGCGGGCAGGGACCAGGCGCCGCCAGGTGGCACGAGGAGCAGGAGCCCAGGCAGACGGAGGCGGGTGGGAAGGGGCGTATCTCCAGAGGGCCAAGAGAACGTCCATAGAACGATACGAGAACACCATGTGATATCATCCTTGCCAGAGAGTGATAGCTGATCCATATATGGTGAAAGGTGAGCGCGTCCGATGGGGCAACTCGCTCGAACTCACAAGAGGAAAGATAACCAGACGACCTCCCGCGAATCGGGCTTTCAAGGAGGTTTCTCACAGCCCTCTCCGGGGGAGGATGTCGAGCCTCGTTTCAGTCGAGAGAGCAACGAATGCTCAGTAGCGCTCCCTGGCGCTGATACGATACTGAGCAATGCTGAAGGGCAGCCTCTCGATACGGCAGTCCGCGCATTCATGGAGCCACGTTTTGGCCATGATTTTAGCAAAATACGTGTGCATGCGGATCAGTCATCTAATGCAGTTGCCATTGCATTAGAGGCTCGCGCCTTTACTCTTGGACAGCATATCTATTTTGGGGCGGGAGCGTATCAGCCAGATTCTCCCACCGGTCGGGCCACGCTGGCGCATGAGCTGGCTCATAGCGTTCAGCAAGGAGATAAAGCGGGTTCTGCTCCAGGCAGGCTCACCTCTCTGCCCATTAGCCAAGCTGGGGAGCCACTGGAGCGCGAGGCGGAGGCGGCAGCTCAGGCGATCACGAGCGGCGAAGCAATGGCGGAGATCAGCCATCGCTCGCCATACTCGATCCAGCGCCTCAGTCTGAACCCTTAAAAGCTTTTCGCTCCTTCGCTTACACCGCGCGAGCAAATCGATGCGGCCCTCAAGTCAAAAAAACCGGGCGACGTGAAGGCGATTGCAGACTTTTCGCCGGCAACCCTGGAAGAGAAATTGCAGCTTATCAATATCTTGCTTCAGCAGGGCTGGGTCGGTCCATTTGATGAATGGGCGCTAGAAGATATCTGGAGGAGTTTTGGCGACAACGTGTTGCAGGTGGGCGCAGCTCATTTTGACGTCTGGAAACAATGCGTGGATCGCGGGGCAGAGCTGGAGAAATTGCCGGCGGTTGTGGAGGCACAAAAGAAATTTCTGGCCGATGTGGAGACCATTGCACGCTACTACCTCCGCACGAATCAAGATTACATCGAGAAAGAGACCGAACGGCTTGGCTTGCAACAGCGCGTCGCCTCCTCTCAGCAAGACCAGGAGCTGCAGGAAATCCAGCAAGCTGCCCGGGTACTGCTTAGCGCCCAGGATCTGCAGGCGCAGCTGCGCCAGATTACGGTAGGCTATGACGTGGAGGTGACGGAGGAAGGCTTCTCCTACCTGGTTCCGGTGGGCTTTGATCCCATGCACAAACCAGCCATGGCCGAGAGGCCGCAACCAGGGGAGACTGTAGTAGGAGAAGCGCACACCCCCCTGGTACCCTGGGAGGAGGTCAACAAGCAGTATCAAAAAACGGTGGCCCTGATCACTGCCCTGACCAGTCGGTACCCTGCGCTCTTTGCTATGGCTGGCCTGGATCGACAAGCTGATTTGCGTAGCGTGGCGCAAGAGAGTCCCGAGCAGGCGCGCGCTATCATCAGTCAGGCGCTGCAAGGCGTCTCGCAGAAGATCACTGAGACCATCCCCAAGATCGGACGAGAGATCGATAGCCGGGACCTGATCTCCATCCATCAGCAGCTCTACAACGGCATGGAGCCACCACCAGGCACCTCGGGTCTTCCCTGGAGCAATCCCATCTATAAATGGGCGGCCCAGGAGGCCATCGGCGACTATCAAGCAAAGGAGTTCTGGACCAACCTGGGATTAACGGCTGTGGCCGCGATCGCCTTGATCGGTGCAGAGATAGCGACAGGAGGCCTGGCTACCTTCTTTCTGGCCGCAGGTGTAGGGATCGCCCTCTTCCAGGCAGAGCAAAGCTGGGAAAAGTATCTGAACCTGGCCCAGGCCTCGCAAGCCACTGTCACTCCTGAAACGTCTCTCATCCTAGAGGGGCAGGTCAGCGGGGCGCTCACCGATGCAATTTTAAATACAGTAAATGTCTTTATTATGGCCTATGGCCCTCTTGCTAAAGGCACAGAGGCGGCCTCTCAGGCTGCTAAAATTGCCGCGGAATCAGAGCCAGCGGCGCTGGCACAGGCAACGCTCAAGGAAGCCGATACCGCCATAGCGGAAGCTCAACAGGCCGAGCAAGCGCTTGCTAGGGCCGGAGAAGTGGAGCAGGCCGCGACGAGGGTTGAACAGGCCGAGCAGTCCCTGACTGCGGCTGAGCAGAAGCTTGTCGAGGCCTCCAAAGCCGGGCAGGCTTTGGAGAACGCCGAGCAGATAGAGGCCAAAATTGTTGAGATCGAAAAGGCCAGACAGGCATTGTCAGGTGCACCACAGGCTACTTCTGCTCTGGCCTCTGGACGAGCCATTGCGCCCAGGCTGCTCGATAAGGGTTTCAGCTCTGAGGCGCTGGAGGCGTTACAGAAAGCGGGTCTGGATATCAGCGAAAAATCCACACTTGCCAGGCAACTGATGGCAGCGGGAGATACCACTCGCGATTTTATCAACGCCTTTTATAACTGTCCAGGCATCGAGCGCGTCATCTCTTCATGGGCGAGAGGTGGTGAGACTCAGGTCGGGGTGCGCTTTGTCATGAAGTACTGCCTGGGCCGCTTGAAAGGGACCTCGGTGATGTTTGAATGGCCTGCCGGAATCCTGGATACCGCAGCAGGCGGTGAAACCTGGGCAAGATATATCGATGTCGTCGTTGAAGGTGGGTCGAGGGTTCATCCAGGAGAAGCTATAGCTATTGAACTCAAGTCCTGGACAAATCAAACGCTGACGAAATCGACCGGTAAAGTGACATCCCAACTGGTGCGCGACACCGCTCTGTATGGCCCTGGAAACGTCCGCTGGGTTTTTGATGGCACAAAGATCTCTCGGGAGGAAGTGATCGAGACGTTTCTGAAGATTATCACCAACGATGACTATCTGGCGGCTAACTGGGGTAACTCGACCGTTGAGATTCGCCAGGCCATTGAAGCTATGGTTGAGGTATATAAATAAAGGATACGAGAGGTTCCAGAGCCTTTTTGTGTCCTTCCGCTATGGCTGAAGCCACGGAGGACGCCCTCATGCCGTGCAAGCGAGCCCCGAGGCATGAGGGCGCCCTCTCTCCGTGCCCGACCGCTAGCGCGCCTCTGCAGATACCGCCTCATCCCCATCCGTAGAGGCATGGTGATCCCAGGGCCGGCAGGGCCAGCCGCAGCAGTTGGGCGGCTACGCCACTGACAAATGGTGGGCTGCCAGTTCTACGGCTTGCTCGTTTTTCCCCGCCCCATGCTATACTGCTTCCGTCATGCCTGACTCCCCACACGAGATTGAGCAGAGCCGTCTCTGTCGCTTGAAAAGGAGTGCTGCCTGATGCTCCCGGATCTCTCCGGTCAGCCTCTCGGTCGCTATCAGCTCGTCCATCTGCTCGGCGCTGGCGGCTTCGGCCAGGTCTATCTTGCCGAGGATCGGCGTCAGACGCTTCCCAGTCCGGTAGCCCTCAAGCTCCTCACTTCCTGCCCACTTGCCCCGACCGACTTGCAGACCTTCCTCAACGAGGCCCGCACCCTGCTGCGCCTGCGCCATGCCCACATTGTGCCCTTGCTCGATCTCGGTTTCGAGCGCAAACGTTCGCTTCCTTTCCTGGTGACGGCCTGCGCCCCCGGCGGCTCCCTGCGCCAGCACCTTCCCCACGGCTCACGTCTGCCCTTGTCCACCGTCCTGCGCGCCGTCAGCCAGCTCGCCTCTGCGCTGCAGTACGCCCACCAGGCCGGGGTCATCCACGGCGGTCTCAAGCCCGCCAATGTCCTGCTCGACGGGGCAGGCCGCCGCCTGCTCAGCGACTTCGGCATTGGGTTGCTGACCACCAGCTTCGCCACCTCCCTCACGCCCGACGCGGGAGCAGAAGGCAGCGCCGTCTATATGGCGCAGAGCAGTTGGTGGGGCAGCCGCAGCGCGCCAGCGATCAGTATGCCCTGGCCGTCATGGTCTATGAATGGCTGCCTTGACCGTTTCTGATGAGCTCCATGAGAATGACTTGAGGTGAACGCTTGCGATTGGCAAGTGCGTGACTGTGCTATTCCTTTTCAGGAGATGAAGATGGCGAACATTGTCGCTTCGATGTTTGTATCTCTGGATGGCGTTATTGAAGATCCAAAATGGACTTTTCGATTTACGAATGAAGAATCGCAAAAATATAAATTTGATGAGCTTTTTGACTGCTCTGCACTCCTTCTGGGACGCAGGACCTACCAGGGATTTGCTGCCAGCTGGCCGAGCATGCAGGGAACTGGGGCGTATGGAGAGCGCATGAACAGTTTGCCTAAGTTTGTGGTCTCTACCACGCTCTCAGAAATGGAGTGGAATGCCAGCTTGCTCACGGGCGATCTCACGGAAGCAGTCTCCCGGCTCAAGCAGCAATCAGGGCAGGATGTGTTGATTTTCGGCAGTGGGGAACTGGTCCACAGCCTGATGTCCTTGGACCTGATCGATGAATATCGACTGATGGTCTTTCCCATTGTAGTAGGCAGAGGTAAGCGTCTCTTCCGAGAGGGAAGCGGAATGAAGGCGCTGAAGCTGATCGACACCAGGACCTTCAGTTCTGGGGTCGTGGTCCTCACCTACCGACCAGAGCGGCCTTAGCCGGAGCGAAGCTGTCAGCCGTCCACGATCACGACGTTCCCCTGTGATGTCTCTGGCCCTGGAGTATGAAACGATTCATTCCTCCTTCAGGGCCCAGAGACATCTGCCTCTTTGAATGGAGAAATCATCACCTCTCGTCAAAGAGGCGGGCGTCAGTAGTATCGCCCGCCGATGGCGTGGTCTGTTATGCGATCAGCACCGAGCGGACTCTGGAATGCCGTGCATCCCCCGGCGCCTCCCCTTCCTGACCCTCTTAGGGAGCGCCAGCTTGCTTGCGGCCTCGGCACTCAGCCACTTTGTAGCCGCGCTGCCTGCTGAACTGGTCGCAGTCCTGTGAACGCTCTTTTGGCCACCTCGCTGGCTGCCTTACTGGCAGGCCAGGCCGAGCGGAGCGGCGCCCCTGGCCTGCCAGCTTATGCTCCTTATGACCACATGCTCACGCCCTGCGCCAGAGCGGGCGGCGCGACCAGCTCTCACCGCGCGTCATCCCACCCACCACAGCCGGAGTCGGGCGAACGCTGCCTGTTCGCCCCGACCCTGGTACAGGCAGCACAGCGTAGAGGCGTACACTGATATGCCCGGCAGACGCGACCTGCCCCAGCAGCCGGTAGTGAGCGTCAAGCCAGGCCAAGACCTGGCTCACACGCTCGGCCCCCTGCTGGTCAGGAACCCGACCCACGATATAGAAGAGACGGGTATGCTGGCGCGCATAGGCGGCAACGGCCGCAATGTCGAGCGCCGCATCGGCGGAGCGGCCGGGTGCCGCAAAGCCACTGCTGGTCTGCCAGGAGAGGAGATTGCCCGGCGCATCATCTGTGAAGTGAGCCCCGCTGACGGGATAAGCAGCAAAGTAGTACTCCAGCGAGGTCTGACAGCCCTGGATCGTATCATAGCAGACCAGGCCATCACCCGGCTGGTAATGATGCTGCAGCCAGAGAGCAGCGGTGCGCCAGTCCTCAAGCTGAGCATGTCCGTAATAGCCGAGGCCCGTCATCAACGTCAGGGCCAGCAGGAGCACCGTGAACAGCCCCTGCAGGAGACGCAGGCGCAGCGAGACCAGGCCCAGAGCCATCAGCAGGCAGAGCGGCGGAATCACCACCACCAGATAGCGCGCCGAAAAGAGATGCAACGACCCCTGTGAGACAACAAAGCTTATCAGCACAGGAAGAGCAAACCAGCAGAGCAACAGCCAGAACAGAGGCAGGCGCTCACGACTGGTCACCAGAAAATCCACAGCCATGTCCCGCTGCCCAGCCGGCGGAGCGGGCTGACCGAAGAGCAGCAGCGCTGCCAACGGGATCAGCATGACCGCCAGACCACAGACCAGCAGGATAGAGAAGCTCAGCTGGGCATCGCCCCCCACCAATGAAGGAACCAGGTTCAGCAGGTCATGCTGATGAGGTATGGGTAGCCAGCCCGTGCGAGAGCCATGCCGACTAACGAGCAGCCGAGGGATAACGGCAGGGACGCAGATCACCAGGGCAGCGCCGAGACTTCGCCAGCAGCGCCGCAGATCCTCCCGCCAGTCGCTGGGTAGCAGGAGCAGGCCGACGACGGCCACCACCTGCGCCCGAAGACCAGCAGACTGAAGAGCTGGGCATAGCAGGCCAGCACTGTGGCAGCCACATAGAGGCACCACCAGCCAGGTCGCCGCCGGCCAGGGCTGAGGAGATGGACCAGCGCGTACCAGGAGACTGGAGGCGTGGCGCTCACTGGTTCTGACAGTGACGGCTCCTGGGGCGCGTCGAGCTGTCTATCAAGAGCGCTACCAGCGCTATCGCGAGCTCTTGCTCTCACCTGCGGCGCCGTGCTGGAGGAGCGCGAGTCAGGGGGGACAAGGCCCCGTGAAAGCGAGGGAAGGGTTGGCCAGTTGGAGCCAGGATGATTTCGTGCTGGCGAACAGATAGCCAGGCAACCTGCCCGCTCAGTACTGTGCTCATCTCAGGGCGCTTCGCGGCTGCCCACCAGGGGCCACTCGGGCTGAGGGCGTCCCCAGCGCAAACGTCACTGGAAGCGGCGTATGGGGAAAGAGGCCGTGGCCGTATGAATAGCTATTCAGTGTGACTCAGCCATCGGCGACAACAGAGTCAGTGAACAGACCATCGAGGAAAGGCTCCAAGAGGTCGGCGTGGTTGAGCTGATAGCAGCACTTCTTGCCAGAAGGGGCCGGGTTTAGGGGGAGGCTGGCCGTTTGGCCTTCCTCGTCGGGTAGCTCTGAGGCCAGCTCAAGCATGCATCTGGCTCCAGGAGGCCAATGCTGGGGTGCCCTCCTGCAAAATCGGTCAAGCAGCCGTTGGCGATGAATCAGGCCGCTGATGATGACAACCCCGCGTCGCTTTAACAGTCTGGCTGTGATCAAGGCATCTTGTGTGTAGGGAAAGGCGCCGTCGGAGATGATGAGCAAGACCTTGCGATGCTGCTGATAGCATGGCTCAAGAAAACGACGGGCTGCCCAGTCCAGTGCTTCCTGAAAGGGGGTTGCGCCGAAGAGAACGCCTGCGGTGCAGAGTTGCTCTTCAAACTCAGCAGGAACCAATGTACTCAGACTCTTCAGCGGACGGATGACCTCGCGGCTGCTTGCCAACCGAACCCAACGCTGAAGGTTGTTCCTGGCCTCGCGCTGGAACTGGCGAAGGAAGAGAGACAGGACGGTCTCCTCAATGAGCGGTCGCAGGATGTCCCAACCATGTTTCTGGAGAAAGCGCCTGGTCAGGCTCTCAACAGTGCGGCGATCAAGGCGAGCTGAGATCAAACGCCGCTGGGCCATCAGCTTGCCGAGCAACAGCGTCAGAACCATTGTCACATGCTGCTCGACCTCTCTTTGGAGGTCGGCATAGATGCGCTTGGCCAGGGTCAGAGCACGTTCCTCATCCAAATCATTAACGATCTCTTCCAGAGTGAAGCCCAGGACGAAGGCTTGCAGTGCTGTGACAACATACGCCTTGGCGAAACGTTCCAGGTGCCCTTCAATGATGTGGACATAGTGATCCCGGTAATGCTTGAAATGTCTGCTGGCCTGGTTGAAGACCGAGTCTGCATATTCCCTGGCAGCACGGCGTGAGACCTCGCGAATCCTGACAGCTCGCTGTTCTAGCCACTCCTGGAACAAAGCTGCGAGTCGAGGGAAGCAGTCGAGACGGGTGAGGCGGGCCAACAAGCTGCGCTGAAGGCGGCGCGTGGCTGACTCGTGCAGGGCCTGTTCAATGTAGTCCACCAGTTCACCAAAGGCATTGGCCACAATGGCCGTCTGCTCGAAGACCGTGCCAGCGCACTGTTGCCACTTCTTGTGGAGGAGCTGCTGGAAGCGCTCC
>NZ_MCIF01000002.1:363524-368887 GCF_003268475.1 Thermogemmatispora tikiterensis
GCGGCAAAGGGTCCTGCTGGGCAAATTTGCCATCGGAGATGAGCAGCAGCAAGGTCCGAGTGGGAGGCGCCGAGCGCTGCTGCTGCTCTGCCTGAAACCGCCGGATCAGTTCCTCAAACAGCTCGCTGGAAGGCGTTGCCCCGAAGACCAGCTCTTTGAGGGCCGTCAAATCAATGCGCCAACGCGCAGGCACATCAATGAGATCGAGCGCCTCATCTAAGGAAAGTGTTGTGTCCCCAAGCTCCTCTGCCCTGGCCAGAATCGTCGACCGTCTGGCCCTGATCATCTCCTTGATCGCTCTGTATTCGCCAATCCGATTGATCACCCGTTGGCCTTTGCTGAGCAGGTTACCCAGGTCGAGACTCTTCAGCAAGGTGCTTGTCTCTGCATAACCGCTCAGCTGGCGCCGCCAGCTCTGTTTTTTGGCCGCCGCGGCATCCTCGATCTCGGCCTGGGGAAGCTGTTCCCGAATGGCCTTCAGCAGGCTGAAGAGGTCACACACGGGCACCGAGCGCAAGCCAAAGCCATAGGCGAAGAGATCAATAGAGGAGTCCAGGGAGCGAACCCGGCTCTCTCGCTCGCAGGCTGTTCCTGGCTTCTAACAGCAGCTCGCGCCAGGCTAGCTCAACGCCCTGGAGACGGTTCAGTTCCTTCTCACCTTCAGAACGAATACTGGCTTGCATCGAGCCAGAGAGATCAAAGGCACAGCCGATGAGGTAGCGGCCAGGCCGGATATAGGGACGCTCGCGTCGGGCGCTGATCTCCTGCTTGCTCTCTTCACGCTGCTCTTCGTTCACGGGAGCCACACACTGGCCATACCTGAGTAGGTGCGGCAGCGTTGTTTCATCTGGCCTTGTCAGAGCAATAGCAATACAGCCCTGCTCGTAAGCCTCCTCATAGGACTTTCCTGCCCCTAATCCATCATAGAAGCCGCGGGCAAACTCGATAGCAGCCTCGTCAGAGATCTCCTGATCCATGGCGATCGTGAAAGGGACCGAGGTCAACGCTGCTCCCTGGGCCAGGGAATGGCAGATGTTGAGTACGACGCAGTCCAGGGCAGGATGCCCTTGGAAAAGGCGCGCCAGGCCAGTCGGGGGAACCAGGTGACAGCCGTGGCGCTCATCTGCCAGAAAAATTCCCTCTCGTATCCCATGACCAGCCAGGTGCACAATCTGATACGACCCTTCTATCAACGCCCGCTGTAGATCCGCTGTCGTGGCTGCCTGACGTGATACAAGCTTGATGCGCTCTCTATAGATGCAGCGCTCAATCGCTTGTCTGATCTGGCGCTCTTCCCTATCGAGTTCAAGGCGCTGCCCGGGCAGGGGATTGGCAAAGACCAGGAGAACCTTGATCTGTTGAGCACGCACCATCACTCCCGTCCTTTCACGAATGAAAGGCCAGCCGATACAGAACACTGCTACTCTCTTAGAGTAACATAACTGATGGCAAATATCAATATAAAATATCTGCGAAAATTTAATTGATTTTTAGTGAAAAATTGAAGGAGCTGGTCGCTTCTGCCAGACTGCGAACGGTAGCAGGAGGCTGGTAGCATCAAGCTCAGAGGGAGGTTGCAAACCGCTTCCGTCACCAGGCGCGGTACGCAGGCATTGTGCTTGTCCTATGGTCTCACTAGATCGGGCGCCTGTACTGTAGTACTGCCTGGGAACCTGGCCACCCTCGCTGCAGGCTTGCGCTTCAGTCTCCGCCTCCGAGGCCTTCCTGTGGCACGGGGGCTGGCTGGAGAGGCCCGGAGAGGCGGCAGAAAGCAGGTCTCTACCTACACCGGCGTGGCGTCGTAGGAACTCCTGGCGCGAAGGCGAAAGGCCAGGACAATGAGCATGGCAACCATCACCAGTCCCAGCCCCAGGAGTCCCAGGCGATCAACAGGAGTTTGAGCGAGAACGAGCGCCCCAAAGAGCGTGTGTGCAACGAGTGCTCCGCTGGCCAGGGCCAGAAGATGAAGGTCGCTCCAATTGCGACTTTGAGCCCATTGCTGTACCAACCAGCCGACTGCTCCGGCCATGATGACTGCGAGTGCCATCGGTAGCACTACCCAGGCTCCTGCGAACAACACTGGCACAAAGTGCCTTAGCCAGATTAACACAAACTGCCAGGCAAAACCACTGATACTGGCTACCACCAGGACGACCCAGGGCGAGGGTCCCCTCTCTGGCTGCTCTGTCTCGGGTCTGTTCCGAGGCAACAGACGCAGAGCGGCCATGACGAGCATCGCCACGACAAGGACGGTAAGACCAAGCAGGGGAGGGGGGGCCAGGTAGTGTGTCGAGCGGAATAAGAAGAACCCGATCAGCGCGACCCCCAGAACATAGAATATGCCGGTGACGACAAGGCCAACCCTACCCAGGTAAGGCTTCTTCCGTTCGGCTGGAAAGAGCAGATCTGTCAGTAAGATTGGAATAGCGACACTCCAGACAGCATGATAGCCAACGGCCCAGAGGGTATAGACGCCGTTGATCCCGAAGATGCGTGCGCCCCAGTCGGCTGCTCCAAAGAGGGTGGGATTGAAACACGATTGAATGGCCAGACCTTCCTCAACGAGGCCGTAGGCGACACCTAATAGCAGCACACTGGCCCATCCGCGCTTGCTCCTGCCCTGCGCACCACGTCGCGGATCAAAAGTGCCCCTGCTCCGTACATCGGCACCTGGCTGATGAGAGAGGCAGCGCGGCTGATAGGGGTCGATCCCCAGAGCAGTTCGGCGATCACTGGAGCCATCACCACCAGGGTGAGTACAGGAAAGAATCGACGCATCCAGGTCGCTCCTTCTTCACAAGAGTGGCTAGGACAAAAAGAGGAACTGTGATGGTCTACTGAGAGGCAGAGTCATGATCTCGGTAGGAGAGTCTGCCACCCTCACCCTGAGACTCGATGAACGTCACGAGGTCTTGCAAGGCGCTGCGTAACGCTGCGAAGCGCTCGGGACCCAGGTACTGCGCCCACTCGGTTTCCAGTTCCCCAATGGCGGCCCGGGCAACTTGCTCCACTTCACGACCACGCGGCGTTAAGCGGACGAGCCGTGCCCGTCCATCTTTTGGATCAGGTATCCGCTCAATATACCCTCGTTCCTCAACATAATCTACGATTGCGCCCATTGATTGTTTGGTCATCTGGGCCAGGCTTGCTAATTCGGTCACTCGTAAACCTTCTGGGCGTAACTGCTGTAACAGGGCAAAGTGGGTGGGACGGAGGTCAGTGTATCCTGCTTCCATGAGGCGCTGATGGACCCGTGCAACTGTCTGCTGAAATGGGATGCGTAGCAAAGCGCCAATCATCCGAGGTAAGGGCTGATTGCTCTCCATGATCCTCCCTCTTGCGTTCCTGGTCAGTTTAACTTATTATATAACTAGTAAGTTTAGCTTACTAGTTTGCTGGATGGCCCTCTCACGTTCAGACTTTGGCCAGCTGGCTGATCCGTGGAGGCGAGAGGGTGCAGCCAGATCACCCGCTCGCTTCTGAAAGGAGAACCATCCCGTGACAGCAAGCAATGACCCTTACCTTCTCGCCCGTGATGAAGGCCCGGCTGTCTGGTTTCTTGGCACACTCATGCTGTTCAAAGCGATCGGGCAGAACACTGCTCAGACCTTCAGCCTGATCGAACAGACCTTGCCGCCAGGTTTTGCGCCGCCCCTGCATGTGCATCATGCCGAAGACGAGGCTTTCTATATCCTCGAAGGGGAACTTACCTTCGTCTGTGGAGAACGCCGTTGGCAGGCTGGAGCTGGAGCTTTCATTTTTCTGCCCAAGGATATCGCTCATGGCTTCCTGGTCGAGGGGAGTCAGCCAGCCAGACTCTTGCAATTCACCGTTCCAGCCGGCTTGGAACAGTTTCACGCTGAGATGGGTGAACCGGCCCAATCGTTGGCGCTTCCTGCACCTACCCCACCGGATCTTGCGAAAATGCAAGCCCTTGCCGCCAAATATCACCTTGAAATCGTCGGCCCTCCTGTGAGGCCAGAGTAACGCCGCAGCGGGGTGAGGCTCACCAGAGATTACCTCGGAGAGCACGCTCACCGCTGCGCTCGCTTAGCGTGGTCCTGTGCGGCTGAGGGAAGCTCATCCAGCTCCAGAGGCATGAAGAGGGATCTGAGATCTCCTCATCAGAAGCCGAAGACGTCATGAGTCATCTCCTCTCTCTCGGGCACTCAAATACCCGGCATTCGCATAGATGGCAGTGCGCAGATACTGCGCGAGCTGGGGAGCAAAGCGCTCAAAGCGCTCAGTAAAGCGCGGATCGCTCACATAGAGGTCGGCCAGGCGGCAATGCAGCTGGAGATGACACGGGTAAAACCAGCGCTCAATATAGAGGCAGGCGATGGGCTTCGGCGAGCTGCCTGGCCTGGGCGCTCGTCGCAGGCACCCCGTGAGTGGAGGCGGTGGCAAGCTCGCGCATGAGGGCACTGAATTCGGCCTGCATCGCTTGCCACTCCGCGCGGCGGAAGGATGCAGCGCGCCGTTTGGCCTCAGCCCAGGCGGCTGTCTCAGCCCAGCGCTGGTGCCCTTCTTTGGAGAAGGCCACCGGGTCGTCCTTGCCGAAGGCCGTCAGCAGCTCGTCCGGCTCCAGCATGATCCCCAGTGAGCGAGCCTTGAGCAGCTGGTCGACGGCCTCTAGCATCCGTTGGAGGGAGGCGATCCGCTCAGAGAGCAGGGCACGCTGGTGCTGCAGCTCAGCGAGGGGGTCGGTTGCCGGCGCGGAGAGCAGGGCAGAGATCTGGCGCAGGGAGAAGCCCAGCTGGCGATAGCACAGAATGCGTTGCAGACGCTCCAGGTCCTGGCTGGAGTAGAGGCGGTAGCCAGCTGCTGAGTAAGCGCTGGGGTGCAACAAACCGATGCGATCGTAGTGGCGCAGGGTACGCACGCTGACGCGGGCCAGGCGGGCGATTTGCCCGATCGTATATTCCAAGGCTGTCACCTCCTCTTGAAGAGAGGCTACACCATGACGTTGTGTCAGGGTCAAGGCCTGTCTGCCTGCAAGAGCAATCCTGGTCGCAGCGACCAGCCCGGCCACCAGTCTTCTCCGCCGCATTCCAGCGCTGGCTTCAGCTCCACTCGGTGGCTCGCATCCCAAAGTGACGCCTCAGTACTGGGGGTGCACGTTCGTGCCTCTCCCTCTCTCGCTAAGTATCCGTCGTCCGACCTGCACCAGCAATCGCTTGCCTCGCTCGGAGACCAGTGGCTGCGTCTCGTTGGTCTGGGTACCCGCCCGTAGGCAACGTAGCCTCCCATCACCAGCAGCCAGACACTGAACGCAACCCAGGAGAGAGGGGCCGCCACTGCCTCAAAGAAGGCGAGGCAGGTAGGAGCAGTGACAGGACATGTGATATACTGTCCTGTAACTA
>NZ_MCIF01000002.1:370111-386512 GCF_003268475.1 Thermogemmatispora tikiterensis
ACCGCTGGACGCTCGCCGATTTAGAGGAGATATTGCACGATGTCGATGAGGAGACTGGCGAGGAAGAGACGTTCACGCGCCAGTGGGTCCTCTGGCATCTGCTCGAACATGATCTGCATCATGGTGGAGAACTCTCATTCTCGCTCGGAATGCATGGCCTGGCCGCGATCAATCTGTAGGAAGAAGAGATCTTCAGCGAAGGAGCGACCTGGATGCGTCGATTCTTCGCTGTACTCATCCTGGTGGTGATGGCCCCGATGGTCGCTGAACTGCTCTGCTCTGAGAATCGACTCCTATCAGCCGCGCTGCCTCTCTCATCAGCCAGGTGCCGCTGTCTGGAGCAGGGGCGCTCTGGTCTATCGTGTTTCCATCCCACCTCTTTGATGCAGCCGACTGGGACACACGCATCTTCGGGACCAAAGGAACCTGCTTTCTGACGGCTGGCTTGCTATCGCCAGCGTGGGGCGCGCCGTCCAATCAGCACATCGTGTTAGTCACGGTGGAGCAGGCGTCGCCCTTGCTGTCACCGGCCTACGATCAAGGCCAGAGCGAGCAGCAGATCGCCTCACGCTGGCTCGCCCGCTGGAAGCAGCTCTATACAGCAGGAAGATGAGCGGATAGGCAAAGGCGGCGGCTCCATCGATCGAGCGAGCCGTCAATCCCGGGATCACCGCCAGCCAGGTTAAGGCCGGTGCCACCAGGGCCAGCATGCCAACCACAGCCAGCCAGGACAGCTGGCCTGCCGACGAGCGGAAGCCCATCAGGAGTGCAACGAGAATGATCACCAGCAGCGACATCGCGTTGAAGACCAGCGAGGCCAGCACATGGCCCCTCAGCAGCGTGGAGGAAGCAATTGGCATGGAGCGAAAGCGCTCCATGATCCCCCGCTGCACATCGGTGAATAAACGCAAAGAGGTATAGGAGGTCCCGCTTGCAATCGCTACCAGGAAGATCCCAGGCAATACATAATTGACATCGTTGGCCACCCCGCTTTGAATAGTGCCCCCAAACACGTAGACGAATCACAACAAGAGTCCGATCGGCGTGATCGTTGCTGTGATGATCGTGTCCATACTGTGGAAGATATGCCGCAGGGCCTGACCAAGCATCACGCTCAGATCACTCACACAATGGTACTGTACCACGTTGTGCTTCTGCTCCATTTCCATTTAGCAGACCTCCTTCTTGCTAATAATGGCGAGAAAGATCTCTTCCAGCTTCCGGGTGGCCGCCACGCAGACGGGCATGGCGGCTGACACAGACATCCAGGTCCTGGACCTGCTCGACCTGACCGGCGAAGCTTCTGCTGGTCAGCTGGCCGAGCTGATGGGTATGACCAGTGGGGCCATTGCCAAGGTGCTCAACCGTCTGGAGGCGTCCGGTCTGGTGCAACGGGAACGTGACCAGAGCGATGGGCGCAGAGTCATTGTCCGGCTTGCCCAAGGCCAGGCGGCGCTGGACAAGGTTCGCGCGATCCTGGCCTCACTTGACGAGAGCTGGGATGAGGCCGTCTCAAGTGCTGATGAGGTAGAGCTTGCTCTCCTCTTAGCGTTTCTCGAGCGCAGCGACACCCTGGCTCGTCAGAGGTTGGCCGAGTTGCAGACAGTGGCGCCAGACGAGAGACATGTCTTCTCTGCCCCCTGGATGCCCTCTCTCGTGGCCGACTGGTTGTTAGCTCTGCCGGTATCCGGCTGGTCTTGCGGACGGAGGAATGCCTGACCGACCTCTACCAGGCCCGTTTTGAGGGAGCGGTGCCCAATGCGACGGTTCAAGACGGCGTGGTGACGATCCGCTATCCGCGACGCTTTCTGCTTCTGACTGGGGAGCAGCGCCAGGCGGTGATCACGCTGAACCGCACCATTCCCTGGCACAGGCACATTGCGGTCCAAAGCGGGGGGTCAGACATCATTGCCGAACTGGGGGATCTGGAACTTGCCTCTTGCGAGATCAGGGGAGTCGGCAGCAAAATCCGCGTAGAGCTTCCTGTGCCTTCGGGAGTGATTCCCGTCCGGCTGGGTGGGGGAGGGGCAGAGATGGTAGTGCGACGGCCTGCTGGGGTTGCCATCCAGGTGCATCTCAAAGGCTGGGGATCTACCTGCACCTTTGATGGCCAGACCTATTTCGGCAACAACCTGTGGCTGCAAAGCGCCGGCTTTGATCCAGCAGCTCCCTGTTATCACAGCCTCGAAGTGGTCAGCTCGGGAGGCCTGGTCACAATCACCTCTCATTGAGGCTTTTTTCTGCTCGTCCTGCTAGTGATGGGAGGCTGGTTCTTCCCGGTTGGGCGGACGCTGAGCGGGCGCCTCCGCTACGCCGCGGTATGGGCAATGGGGGCAATCCTGTGCGTTCTGAGGGGGAGGGCCAGCCGAGGAAAAGGCGCGATGCATTGCGCCCTCATCCGACCGCCTCGCCCTTATGGCCCCCTTTCAGCACTCCCGTCCGCCTTGGGACCCTGTCGGCTCGCCGCACCTCGTCTGTCCCCTCGCCCCCTTCAGCGGATCAGCTTTTGTGAACACAGTGCGCTCGTCGCAGGAGGCCGACAGGGGCACATGTGGAGGGCCTGATCAATCTCGCCCCGAGGGAGGGACAGGTAGATTGGCAGCCAATCAACCAGGCCTGCACTCGCGCAGCCCCACCACCACCCTACGAGGTGCTCCACACCTGCACCGTCCTATCAGCAGACCCCGAGGCCAGTCGCCGCCCATCCGGCGCCCACGCCACTGACTTTACACCAAGGCGATGCCCTTGATACGTCAGCTGCGTCCGTCCCGACGCCGGCCAGCTCTTCCAGGCCAGCCAGCACAGCCCTCCCACCACCAGCAGGCTCACTCCTGCCAGCAGCCTGCGTCACACGATCTGCCTGCCCCTCGCGCCCGCAACAGCTGGCCTACCCGCTGGCCCCTTCCTCTCGATCGCCATCGTGCTTCCCGCCTCTTCCCCCCGCCGCACCGCCTCCTCCAGCGCCTCCGCCAACTCCTTCACCGACCCAAATCGCTGCTCCGGCTCCCTCGCCAGGGCCTTCCTCACCACCCCCTCCAGCTCCGCTCCTACCTCGATCCCCCGCTCCCACAGACCCGGCGGCTCCCTCCTCACTTTCTGCGCCAGCACTTCCGTCCAGCTCCCCCGAAACGGAGGCTCCCCACTCAGCCACTCGTACACACACACCCCCAGCGCATACTGATCGCTCTTCGGCCCTACCCTTCCCTCCACCTGCTCCGGCGCTATATAGGGCACCGTCCCCCCCGTACTGTTCACCAGCAGCGCCACTCCAAAGTCGCTCAACAGCACCTCCCCTTGCTCCCCCACCAGCATGTTCTCTGGCTTCACATCCCGATGCACTACCTTCCTATCATGCGCATACTGTAGTGCCTCCGCCACTTGCTTCACATACGTCACCACTTGCCTCAGCTCCACCCGCGTCCCCCACGGATGCCGCTGGCGTAGCGTCCCCCCGGCGCATAGTCCAGCACCAGCAACGGTCGCCTCCCCTCAAAGCCAAACTCGAGCAGCCTCACAATGTGTGGGTGCCGCTGCTCCGCAATCAACTGCGTCTCCTGCTTGAATTGCTCAAAATCCTCCCATCTCTCCACACTGACCTTTATCAGGTTTACTGCCGCTATAGTGCCCAGGTGCACATGACGGCCCAGATACACCTCCGCAAAGCTTCCCCGACCTACCAGCTGCACCAGTTCGTAGCTGCCCAACCGCTGTGGCCATCCGGCCATCTCGGTTCTCCTTTCTCGCGCGCAGACAACCCTTCTGTTCGCCTGCCACTGCCGGCGCGCGACGGCGGGGCGGAGGTACAAGGAGCCATAATCGGCTGCCATCGCTGCCACCTTTATAGATGATCATCTCTTCCCTGTCAAGGAAGTTTCCTCTTAGATTGGAAAAGAGCAGCGAGCTGTCGATCTGGTAGCTCGCCCATGAGGAAGGGTTGAAGCGTGGAGACGCAACGCTTCAGGCTGGCTGAAGGCTGGCTTGCCTATGATGATCAGGGGAAGGTGCCAGCCCTCAGCATCATGGGAACGCGCGATCCCCATTTCAAGGGGCCAGAGCGGGGGGCTGGTGATCGTGGGACCAGGCTTCAGGCCCCTGTGGTACTGATAGAGGGGCCGGGCACTCTCCCCCTGTTGAGATGCCAGAAGAGGGACAACCGCACCTGAACTCGTGCTTTGGAAGGGTGAGCGCGGAGGCAGCGCATGGGAACCAGCGCAGGGCTTGCTCTGCATCGTGTGATCCAGGCAGCCGCCAGGCTGGCTGATGAGCAGGGTCTGGCAACACTGACGCGTGCCAGTCTGGCTCAGCAGCTCGGCGGACGATCGTCTACACGCTATCCTTCTGTCGCAGGGTTGCCAGGGCTGCGCCGCGAGGGGCAAGGCTGGTGAGGAGGCTGCCGTCCCGTCGCTTTATCCACGAGCATCCTGGCCTCTACGAGGCCACCATCCTGGTGCAGGGTGCGTACGCTGACCCTGGCCGGCCTGGCGATCGGGCCGGGCGGGGATCTGGTTCATGGGTTTCACCTCCTCAACCGCGCTACCCCATGATGTTGCGGCAGGGGCAAGCGGAGCCAGCCAGGGCTTTTCTTCTGCCAGCTGACGGGGGGATCAGCTCAGCGGCCTTTGCGCCTTCGGCGCGGGGGAACGGTGCCCCTGACGGTGAGCGTGGCTGGCCGCTTTGGCGGCTTGCCGGACCTGGCTCGCTCGCTGGCGAGCGCTGTCTGCAGCTTTTGCGCGAGCTGCAGCGCCGCCTCGGCCTGGTCGAGATCCGCGGTCTCCAACGTGAGCCTGGTTTCCCCCAGCTCGATCGTCCAGCGGAGTGCTCGCTCCTGGCTGGCCTGCTGACCAACGAGTCTGGCGTGGCGCTCGCGCAGGCGTTTGAGGACGGGGAGCAGCTTCTCGAAGAGGGTGACGAGGGCACTCAGGTCGGCCAGTCCCTCGGCGATGGCGGCATGCTGCTGCCAGACGGCGCCAGCCACCTGCTGCAGGATCAGCCAGGCTTCGATGAAGAAGGCGGGCGCTCCCTTCTGGCCGGTGGAGGCTGGAGGGTGGAGGACAAAGCCTTCTTGCTGGAGATCGGTCGCCAGCTGGTGGTGCAGGGCTGTGAGCAGGGCCAGATCCCCGGCCTCCTCTGTGCCGGAGGCGGGCACCAGCTCGAGCCAGACCTGCAGCCGCTCAGCAGGGTGCCTCTGATGGAGGGGAGAAGACGGGTGCTGCTCGCTCATGCAGGATCACTGCTCCTTGCTCGTAGAAGTGAGCGGGAAGAAGGCTCCGAGGGGCCTTGCAAGAACGCCTCGGCCCAGCAGGTGGCGTTGTAGAGGGCCATGCCAAGCGCGGGGTATCTGGTCAGGAGGGGAAAAGCGGCGGGGAGGTACTCGGATGCCTCGTTCAGTCTCATGTCGCGCAGCCAAGCGTGTTGGATGAGGCGAAGAGCCTCAGCCTCATGACCGTAGCTGATCAATACCCTGGTCAGGCTGGTCAATGCCTTGGTTTCCTGCCAGCTTGCGGGAAGGACGATCAGCATCTGTGCAACCTCTTGCAAGCATCGCTCTGTCTCTTGCCCTTGCCGGGCGTTGGCCAGTGCTTCGACCAACGCGGTCAGGGCTACGGCTTTCTCTGAGCTGTCATCAGGAAGAGAGGCGATGATACGTTGAGCGTCCTGCCAACGTTCTGCTGCGGCCAGGGAAGCTGCTAGCTTGCTGAGCGCCAGCATTTTCCTCCAGCTGTCTTCCTGATCAGGCATGGCGGCAATGAGCTGCTCGCTTTGCAACCAGCACTGTTCGGCCTCTTTCCAGCGTTGTATCGTTGCGGATGCCGTGGCAAGCTCTGTGAGGACTTTCACTTTGTCGCTATCCTCGGTGAGTAGGATGGCGAGTCGTTTGGCCTGGACCCAGCACTGTTCGGCGTCCTGCCAACGCTCGACCGTGGCCAGGGCCTTGCCCAGTGCTATGAGTGCCTCAGCTTTCCGCCAGTCATTCTCAGGAAGAGAGGCGATGACCCGCTCTGCCTCTGACCAGCGTTGAGCGCCTATCAATGCTTCGGCCAGGCTGCTAAGCGCCTGCACTTTCCTCCAGCTATCTTCCTCATCAGCAATGGCGGCGATAAGCCGTTCGGCCTCCTGCCAGCACTCTAGAGCTTCCTGCTGGCGCTGAGCTTCGGCCAGGGCCTTGCCCAGCGTTACAAGCGCCACGGCTTTCCTCCCGTCATCCTGGGGAAGGGCGGCGATGACCCGCCTGGCATCTTGCCAACGTTGGGCGTGCGCTAACGCTTCACTCAAGCGGCTCAGCGCCGCGGTCTTCTCATCGTCGAGGGAGGAGATAAGGAGTTCAGCCTGGGACCAGCAGCGTTCAGCGTCCTGCCAGCGCTGGGCTCTCATCAGTGTCCTGGCCAGTTGGACGTAAACTTCTGCTTTGCCCCAGTTGTCAAGGGTATAGGATGCGATGGCTCTTTCCGCTTGCTGCCAGCACTGTTCGGCCTCTTCCCAGTGCTGCGTGCTGATCAGCACACCGCTCAGTTCTGTCAGGACTACTGCTTTGTCGATTGGATGGACAGCGATGAGTCGTTCGGCCTGGAGCCAACACTGTTCGGCTTCTTGCCAACGTTCTGTCTCCGCTAGTGCTTTGGCGAGTTCTGCGAGAACCTCCACCCTGTCAATGTCATCGGCCAGGATCGCGACCAGTCCTTTGGCCTGGACCCAGCACTGTTCGGCTTCTTGCCAACGCTCGACCTTGGCCAGGGCCTTGCCCAGTGCTATGAGTGCCTCAGCTTTCCGCCAGGCATTCTCAGGAAGAGAGGCAATGACCCGCTCTGCCTCCGACCAGCGTTGAGCGCCTATCAATGCTTCGGCCAGGCTGCTAAGCGCCTGCACTTTCCTCCAGCCGTCTGATGGGAGAAGGGCGCTAAGCTCTTCCGCCTGGACCCAGCACTGTTGGGCTTTCTCCCAGTATTGCACGCCCGCCAGAGCTTTGCCTAGTTCGATCAGCGCATCCACCTGGTCCCAACCCTCATCGGGGAAGGAGGCAAGAAGTCGTTCCACTTCTTGCCAGCAGCGCTCGGCCTGCTGCTGTCGTGGTGGCCACTTTGCCAGCGCTTCACCCAGGCTGGTCAGGGTCCGCACTTTCTCTCTGGCGTTAGCGAGCGAGAAGCTAAGCTGTTCGGCCTGCAGCCAGCATTGCTCGGCTTGCTCTGGCCGCGTTGCCGTCAGAGCTTTCCCCAGCCGCACTAGCATAGCCGCTTTATATGCGTCTTCAGACAGACTAGCAATCGCTCGCTCAGCTTCCAGCCAGCAGCGCTCGGCCTCCTGCTGCTGATGCAGTCCGCTCAGGGCCTCGCCCAGCCTGATCAGCAACCGGGCTTTGTCCCAGCCATCGGAGAGCTGGGCGATGACCTGCGCTGCCCGTCGACAGCGCTGCCAGCCTTCCTCAAGGCGACCTGGCTGCCCCGCCAGCCACTCGGCCAGCTCGATCAGCAGGTCCGCCGGTCGCTCTGGCTCCGTGAGCAGCTCCACCAGCCCCAGCGCCTTCGCCTCCTGCCCTAACTGGTACAGCACCACCAACGCTGCATCGGGATAGGCATCCGCCCGACTCCCCAGGCTGCAGCGCAGCAGCGTGTAGCCCCACAGCCGTGGCAGCTGCTCCAGCTGCTCCTCCAGCCTCTCCCCGACCGCCGCCGCCGCTCGCCGCCCCAGATCCAGATCCTGTGCATAGCTGCCCATGCTCGGGTCCGTGGCCACCTTCCCCCGCCCATAGCTCCCCTCGTCCAGCACCGCAAAGAGCCGCTCCCATTGCCTCGCCTCATAGAGATGCCGCACATAGTGCCGCTGTCCATAGCGCCGCCGCTCTCGCTCGCCCTCCTCCCTGGCCCCCTCCTGCCAGAGCCGGGCCAGCCCCCCCTGCTCGCACCAGGCCGCCAGCAGCCCATGCCAGCGCCGCTCTTCCTCCTCATCAAACAGCCCTTCCGGCTCCTTCGGCGATCCGTCTGTTCCTCCCCGCCCACTTCGCAGATAGTCGCGCCACTTCAGATGAAAGAGGGTATAGCCTCCCTGCTGATCCCGCATCAGCAGTCCCCCTAACCGTTGCAGTCCCTGCCGCACCTCATTCAGATCGATCGCTCCACCATTGGCCAGCGTCAGCAGCTGCCGGAGCGCTGCGATCGTGAGCGGCTCCTGCGCCACCAGCAAGATCCCCAGCAGCGGCTGGATCACGCGTTGCCACCGCGCTTGCTCTCCCTGCAGCCGATCGAGCGCCAGCGTAAACAAGCCCTCCGGGTCGCTGCTCAGGCGCTCGACCAGAGCCTCCACCTCCGCCGGCCCCTGCCCGCCTCGGCTCGCCAGCTCCCTGGCCAGGAGATCCAGAAAGAGGGCATGCCCCTCCAGCGCCTCATAGCAGCGAGCCGCCAGCTCCGTGGTCAGCGATGCTCCTCGCCGGTGCAGGAGCTCGGTGAAATCGCCGCGACTCAACGGCGGCAGCTGATACTCCCGCCGTGGCTTGCACAGCTCCAGTGGACGCAACGTATCGTTGGGGCGAGTCCCCAGCACGAAGACGATCCCGGGCGGTGGGTTGCCTGGTCCCTGCGGCAGAAAACTCAGATCCCGCCAGCCGCTCTGCGCATCAGGCGGCAGCTGGTCCAACCCATCGATGAAGAGCACTTCCTGCTGCCCGCGCCGCGCAATCTCCTGCAGGACCCCCTCCAGGGCCGCACTCAAGGTGGCACGGCTCTCCCCTTCCAGCCACCAGTCCGGCAACTGGTACTTGAGCACCAGACGCGCCAGCAGCGCTTTGAGCAGGGTCACCTGATAGTCTGGGGGAGGCACCAGCGGAATGAAATGAAAGGCCACCCGCTCCTCGCCTCCCTGTTCCCTGGCGCGCGCTTCGACCAAGCTGGCGATCAGGCAACTTTTGCCCTGGCCAGCCTCCCCAGTGATGGTCACATAGCCCCCTGTGGGCAGCAGCTCCTCTACCAGGCGCCACACCGCCTCTTGCTCGGTCCGTCGCCCCACGCAACTGCGCCGGCGGTCTTCGTAGAGGCCATTCCGACGCCGCACCAGCGCCCGCAGCCGCTGCCGCGCCTCGTCCTGTGCCCGGGATCGCCACCGGGCCTGGGCCAGCGCGGGATGGCGCGCCAGGATCAGCTCACCGCCTGCCCCGTAGAAGCGCGGTCCCTGCTCCCGGAGGGCCTGCGCCAGGAAGGCAAACAGACGGGCAAAGGTCACGTTGCCCTCCTCATCGGCTGCCTCTGGCACCTCGCCCCGCAGGATCGTGAGCAGCTGCCCTGTCAGCAGGCCATGACCGTCCTGCTCTCGGGCAGGCTCCAGACCGGTCGCCGTCAGCGCCAGGCGCACGCCGCCCGCCGGGGCCGGACTGCGCTCGCCTGGTTCCCCAAAGTAATAGCGCAGGCGCCGCTGCAGCTCGTCCCGATAGGGGTCGGGCGCGCTCTCGGCGAACGTGCCCCCATAGCAGCAGTCCAGGATGAGCAGGATCTGACGGGCTCTCGGATGCTCAAAGAGCACCTGCCGCAGCCAGCGAAACGAGAGGTGCGTCCCTGAGTCGACCTTCAAATGCGCGGGATCAAAGTCCGCCGTCACCAGATAGACCTCATCCAGACCGGCCTCCCCAGGCAGCGCCTCGGCGTGCCCGCTGAAGAAGACCAGCCCGAAATCTCCCTGCTGGAGCTCCAGGGCCAGCTGCACCACGGCCTTGCGCACCTGCTCCGTGGTCGCCTGCGCACCCACCACCGGGGGAACCACCAGTCGGAAGCCACAGCCGTTTTGCTGCAACACCTCCGCCATGCCACAGGCATCGGCCTCGGTCCACTGGAGCGGTGCCCGGTGTGGGGCAGGGGGTCCATTGATTCCGATGACCAGGGCCAGCCGCCGGTCAGGCGAGGGTGCAGCAGAGGTGGACGAGGATGGCGGGGACATCGTGAGCGATCGCCTCCCTCTCAGGGTAACAGTGCCAACAAGCCAGCAGCACTGGCTCTGTCGTGAGCCAGCTCACTCCTGGGGGTCAGGAAGAGAGCGGTGCATCTATCAAGAGTATACGACAGAACGCGCCGATTGTCACTCTTACTCGCGCATAGACCGAACAGACGATCGCTAGCCCATCCGCTTGCTCTAGCAGGGCCGCCCATCCTCCCCTCATCAGCGTTCACAGGAAAAAGCCAGTGGAGCGCCTCGCCCTTCCTGCTTTCCTTTCAGCAGTGGAGATGTTCCCCGATCCCTATGATCGGGGTGGCAGCAGCTTCCCGCACCTGGTGAAAACGCTTGCCGAACCGAAATGAAGGAGTGAAGCTATGATGATGGCACTGTCTTCCCGCCAACAGGCTTTTGCTTGTTGAGGCCAGTCAACGTTCAGATCTCCTGGTAGTGATACACCAGGCAGGTGAGCGCAACGAGAAGGCCAGCCAGGCCCAGGCCGACGAGCAGCGGCCAGAGCGTCTCACCCAGCGGGGCAGTGCCGGCTACAAGTTGTGCCACGCGCTCGGAACGGAAGAGCACCGACGGCAAAACCCTGCTGATCGAGGCGTTCAGATTGGGCACTACCACGAGGACAAGGAAGCCAACGAACGCCATCCCCCCGGCAGCAATGCTGTTGCGTACCAACGCGCTGCACAGGATCGTCAGGGCCAGGCTTAATGTCAAGAAGGCCAGCAGCCCGATGTTCAGTATCACAAAGGACCCAACAGGAAGCGGACGAAAGAGCTGGCTCGTGTAATAGTATGCCCCAGAGGCAGCGAGTATCAGGCTAATGATGAGTGTGCTTTCATAGGCCAGGAACTTGGCCAGCACGAAGATGCTACGTGGGACAGGCTTCGTCAAGATCGTCACTGCCGTTCCCCGGCTGCGCTCATCGGCGATGGTCCCCATAGCCAGCAAGATGAGGACCAGGGCCGGCAGTTGTACCATGTTCTTCAAATAGGTGTTGAGCGCATCAGTGGCAGTCTGCGGCGGCAGAATAATCGTGGCGCCGTTCCCCAGGTTTTTCAGAAGGTCAGGAGTCAGCCAGGTGATAATCGGGGCAGAGATTCCCAGCGAGAGAAAAACGATGACAGAGATCACTAAGCGATAGGTCCGGTTCTGTTCACGAAATTCTTTCTTGAGCATGGGCCAGAAGGTGTAGAGCTTCATGCTTCCTCCCCCGTTCCTGACAAGTTGCCTTCTTTCCCCACAAGGCGAAGGAACACATCTTCAAGTGTGGGCTGCGTTACCTCATAGCGCAGCAGCGGCAGACCAGCGTTGACCAGCAGGGCTGGCAAAGCGCGTTTAGCGGTTGCCAGGTCTCTCACCAGGAGAGTCGCTCTGCTTCCACTGACAGTGATGTGCTGGACCCAGGGTTCCCGGGCCAGCAGACGTTGGAGATCTTCAGCCGCACATTCCAGCTCAACCGAGATCATTGGCGGAGCGTAGCGCTCCTTCAGTTCAGTGATCGAAGCCTGCACGAGCAGCTCGCCGTGATTGAGGACTGCCACAGCATCACAGATGCGATCGACGTCGGCCAGCACGTGCGAGGAGAAGAAAACAGTGGCTTCGCCTTTGAGCCGTTGAAAAAGCTCCAGGATCTCCTTGCGACCAATCGGGTCCAGTGCAGACACAGGTTCATCCAGAAAAAGCACCTCTGGGCGGTTCACTAACGCCTGAGCGATGCCCAGGCGCTGGCGCATCCCATTGGAGTAGCTGCCAATTCTGCGCCTGGCAGCAGCGGTCAGGCCGACCAGCTCAAGCAACTCATCTCGTCGGCGCCGTCGGTCACTGGCGCTCAACCCAAACAGTTCGCCAGTAAAATCCAGGAATTCCTGGCCACTCATCCACGTGTAGAGAGCAGGCTGCTCACTGAGATAGCCAATGCAAGCTCGCACATCGGCTTTCGCGCTAGTGATTGAAGCTCCAGCCACCCAGGCCTGACCGCTGGTGGGCCTGATCTGGCGCGTGAGCAGCTTGATGGTAGTACTCTTACCAGCGCCATTGGGGCCGAGGAGGCCAAAGATACTGTGAGGATAAACCGTCAAATTTAACCCTTTGAGAGCTTCAACCGATCCATAGGTCTTGCGCAGACCTTCACACCGGATGATCGCCTCGCCAGGAGCGGCCATCTTAGACCTCCTTACGACCCAGGACAAAGTAGCAGATAGGGCCGAGGGTGCTGATGAAAAGGATGATCAGCGCCCAGATAATCTTCTTGCCACGCACGGTGCGCGGATCGCGCCGGATCAGGTCCACCAGCGCGATCACAATCAGAATGAGATCCAAAGCCAGGAGGGGCCATAGCAAGCCGACAGGGGCCGTGCTTTGCGTATGGGTCAGCAGACTTGACAGCGGTAACAGCATTGTTTCTTCCCCTTTCTCAAATTCTCCATAGCTGCAAGTTTTCGCTATCCATGGGTCCATATCGCCTTGCCAGGCAGGACAGCGGAACATCTCATCTCACTTCTGGAGCCAGTCTCCAGAGAGCATCGCGGTTGTTCCGGCCAGGTGCCTCTCAAACAGCTCCTCAGAGGAGCCCCGGCACCCAGCGCAAGTCCGTGCGAGAGTATGGGAGGAGCCACGATGCTCTCTCTCGTTGTGGCACGTGCCGGGAGCAGTCGCTTCCTGCTCCATCGCCTTGCGCAATCAGGTCTCAAGCACGAACTCCGGTCGAAAGCGGAGCCGCAGTAGCACGGCACTGACGATAGATCCAGCAAGACCTACTCCCAGGGCAATTGCTGCAATTAACCCGGCATTGAGATCCGGGCGGATGTTAATCAGAATCAGCAGCGCCAGGGCTGGCAGTGCGGCGAGCAATTGCATCAAGTTGGTGGTGCTGCCAGTACGGATCTGGGTCAATCGCGGAAAGGCCATACCCAGAAAGAGGGCCCCCAGGTTTGCCCATAGGGCAATAGGCAATGGCACGGCAACGGCAAGGGCAATATAGCGGGCCTGCAGCGTGAAAGCGATTCGAAGCAGTGCCAGAACAGTCGCCGCAGCGCCGAGCGTTCCCAGGGCAAGAATCGCCCACTGGCAGATGGTCAAGACAAAGGAAGCCAGAAGGAAGGCCACAAAGACTTCTTGCACGCGATAGGCGGAACTCAGCAGCAGCTCTAGCCCACCACGGGCGGCCTCAGTTCCAACGAGGTTTTGAGCCAGGGTCGCACCCATGAAGGCCGCGAACAGGGCAATGAGATAGGGTCCCTGAATGAGGAGCAAAGCCATAGCCAACCCCGCATTGCCACGCACCGTGGCCCCAAAGTAGGCCTGAGCCTGTGCCTGAATAGCGAAACGTGAAAGTGGTGTCAGCAGCCCGGGGAAATACAGAGTCACCAGGCAAAGCAGGAGGAAAAAGAGAGCAAATGCGAGAGGGATCACCAGCAAGCGCACGCCCTGCTCGCGCCGCCCACGCCATAATAAGGCCCCGGTAAGCTGCAGCGCCCGATCCAGGCCACTGGATGCCTCCAGAAGATCGGCATCGTCGTCAGAGAAAGCCTCGTGCTCTTCTAACTCAGACACGTTGACCTCCGCTCTCCAGGTCTTCATAGACTGCCTCAAGAGGACTGCCCAACTCCCGTACCTCAAGGACAGGGAGTCCCGCCTGCACCAGCGCTGCCACGATGCGACTGCGCTCCGCCCGGTCCGAAAGATCTACAATCCACTGCTCCCTGTCTGGTACCGCTTCATACCCCAGGCCACTCAGGATCGTTCGCGGATCTCCCTCGACTGTCAGGCAGACGCGCTGCGCACGAGCATGACGCTGGTGCAGCGCTTCTACGGAACCACGATCTACTACCCGACCAGCCGCAATCAAGGTCACATCATCTGCCAGCTCGGCTGCCTCATAGAGGTTATGTGTTGAATAGATGATCGTTTTGTCCGCCCGAGCCAACCCCTTGAGGAGCTCGCGCAAGGAACGGGCAGCCAATGGATCGAGACCCGTCGTCGGCTCGTCCAGAAAGAGCACCTGTGGAGCGCCGAGCAGAGCTCGAGCAATAGCTACCCGCTGCGCCTGGCCTCTACTCAAGGAAGCTGCTGGCTTAGATAGGAGATCGCTCAGTTCCAAATCAGAGATCACCTGGTCCATCCGTGACCGCCGCTGGGCCGAAGGAAGCCGGAGTACTTGCCCCCAGAATTCCAGGTTATCTCGCACGCTGAGCGCTGCCGAGAGGGAAGGACGATGCGGGAGGTAGCCGATCAGACGCTTGACCTCACTGTCTCGATGCGGTTCATACCCCAGGACAGAAACTATGCCTGCGCGGGGTGGGAGAATACCCACCCCGACACGGAACAGTGTTGTCTTGCCCGCTCCATTGCTTCCCAGGATCACATGAAAACCTGAATCGAAGGCCAGATTGATCTCGTGGAGGACAAGCGACTGGCCATAGCCAGCCGTGACGGATTCTAATGTAATGGTGCTCATGACTCCAGCCTTCTCATTTGAGCAAGAATCTCTTCTTTTCGCTTGAGGACAATCGTCGAAATGCGCTTCAGGCTATCGCCGAGCACGACATCCTGCAGGAGCACCTCATCACGGTGGGCCTTCAAGTACTCCAACATTGCCTGCCGATGGTCAGCAAGCAGCGCCTGACAGGCATGACAGATGCTGGTGTAGGTCCCCTCTACACCGAGCTTATCGAGAATGCGCTTCGGACCTAACATATGAAGCCACCAGTAGACGAGATTCTGCTGACTCCGCGTCAGAATATCAATCAGGCGCTCTTCATTCAGATTGCCCAGCGTTAAATCCTGAGCGTAGAACATCGCATGCCCACAGCAAGCCTTGACCATACCATTCGGGTGCAGAGAGACAGTCTTGAGCACTTCTGGACAGCCCATGTTGAGCTTGTCTCCCGCATCCAGGCCGTTCACATCCAACTGTTCCCCTGAGCCAGTAGGGGTTGGATAGTCCTCCAGGATAGCCACCCGTTTTTCGATCTCGGCGATCTCCATCCCTAGCCCTTCGCTGAGGGCACGTCGCACGGCTGCCGCATCCCAGGTAGCGTTCTTGTCCACGATCACCCCCAGGCCAATCCGCAGCCCCTCTTCCAGACCAGCTCGCACCAGATTGACAATGCATTCTATCGATGCAAAAGGAGCATGAAAATCGTCATAGCTGGTATTCAGCTCGTCCAGACCGGCGCTTTTGAGGTCCCGAACCATCGCGCGGGCACGCTCTGGCGTCGTCGCCCATCCACCATTGCTGACCACACGCGTAACATAGCCACCTGCTTTGGCAAGAGAGATTCCCTCGAGCAAGAGCTGCTTGCGCAACGTCGCCTCACCGCCAGTAAAAACGACTACCTTGGCCGTTGGCACTTCCCGAAGCTCGGTCATAATCTTGAGGAGAAGCTCTCGCGGCATGGGCATGACTGTGCGAGGGCTGCTTCCTACGCTGCAGTGGCCACACCAGAAATTACACTTGTAGTCTAGAAATATCGAAAAAAGACTTGGAAGCATGCTTCCCTCCTTCAGACGAGGTCAATTACCCTGAACCCAGAAGGTCAGTGAGAACTGTCCTCCCTCAATTCCCGATGGATGCGCACAAGGCAAATGTACTGTCCCGTCAGACTCTTTGGCACGAGTGACTGAGTATAGTCCTTACTACTGCATCAACCACTCGTATACGCCCAGTTGGCCCAAGATCGAGTTTTCATCCGAAGGTAAGCTCACAGGGCAATGCCAACCCCTATGCTCCTGTGAGCCACAAAAAAATAAACAGAGACATGCAAGTAACAACAGTGACCGCAACGCACACAACTGCAACTGCAGGCAAGCCGTAGCCCTCATCATTGAGGGCCAGCTCCAGCGCTTCCTGGGAGAGCAGGCCCTGCTCACTGGCAGCCAGCAGGATCTGGCGCATGGCGGCCAGCTCCTCAGCGGTGAGCTGACGGTTCTCCAGCACCTTGTTCTCGGGCAGCAAGGCCGTGGCTTTGGCCAGTCCGAAGGCTTCCAGCAGCTCATCTGGTCGCTCCTGCAGCGCCGTCAGCCGGGCCGGATCGCTCCACAGCCGGGCGTTGAACTCATAGAGCTGCGCGGGTTCAAACGACACGGTCAGGTCCGTGTCGAAGGCCACGCTCTCGCGCCAGCGCAATTGCTGAGCCGAGAGGATGGCAGTACCGGTCTTCCGCTCATCCAGAGCTTTCCGTGCTTCTGTCGCGTCCATCGAAACAGTTGGCTCCTTTCGGGGTCTAGCCCGTGGGTATGATCCCAACACCGCAGCAGGTCACTTCACAAGAGGGACCGGACAGGCAACCAGCACTGTACCGGTCCCTGACTTGTAGGGGTGGAGCCTATCCCCAGAGATACACCCAGAGATAAACAGCAACGGCTACTGCTAAAGCGAGAGCGGCAACTGCAGGCAAGCCGTAGCCCTCATCATTGAGGGCCAGCTCCAGCGCTTCCTGGGAGAGCAGGCCCCGCTCACCGGCAGTCAGCAGGATCTGA
>NZ_MCIF01000002.1:388014-889285 GCF_003268475.1 Thermogemmatispora tikiterensis
CACCTTCCGTGCTTCTATCGCCTTCCTCAAGTGACCTCCTTGGGCCTTAAAATCTGTGATACAACGCTTCATCGCTCGTAGAAGCTACATCAGTCCATCGAGCTGAGTATGACCCTGGACCAGGCTAATCTTCACGCGGAGTATGACACTGCCTCTCACCAGCAGAATCTTTTCACGGCAGATTTTCTGAGCGATCCAGGTGTTTTACCTGCTATTGTTCCTTGGACCTAGAAGACCTTCACTGCCAGGGATCAGCTCATAAGCTATGGCCGCAGCAGGTACAGAAGTAAGCTATGGCCGCAGCAGGTACAGAAGCTCCGTGAGAACTTAAGGCCAGACCGGGTCTCCATTGCTCGTCAGCATACTCTTTCTCCTATCAGGCATAGGATCTTAGTCTGCGGTATGCAGCCCTCCCCTATTTCTCACTGTCCCTTCCCTCTTTTAGAAGCATACTGCTCCTCCTCTCTCCATTCTCTCTCCAACTTCCTCTCCGCCTGCGCAGGCGTCCTGTGTATGGATACCTTGTCAGTGTTATCCCCTGCCTGGCTGTGGAGGAAACCAGAGAAGCCGCTTAATTTGCCTGGTGCCATCTGTCTCATCTGGGGAGATTCGGCGGTGCTGCTGAGTCTCCGGTACAGCTCTTGTAACAATGATCCAGGCTCTACGCACAACTCCTGCTGCAGAATCTTTTTGCAGAGTTGATACTGGCGTAGCGCGGCACTGCGCTTGCCCTGTGCCATATAGCAGAGCATGATGCCGTAGTGTGCCTCCTCCATGCAGTTATCCACAGCCAAGGCCTTACGCCAGTAATACATGCATGCCTCCATGTCTTGATGATTCCAGGCGATCTGCGCTAGCTGGCCCAGGGCCTCCAGATAGGTAGTGCGCAGCTCGTCCCGTCGCTGACGGCACCAGTCGCTATAGAACGGTCTTCCATAGTCACCCCGGTAGAGTTCGAGCATTCTGAGTAATGCTTGCTGAGCGTTTTCCTCCTCTCCTCGCGCCAGGGCCTGTCTGGCCTCTGACCATCTCCCTTGAAACTCTTTGACGTCATACCAGATGCTTCCTCCATAGCAGGTCGCCAGGTTGAGGCTGTAGCCATCGATACTAAAAACAACGCATGTCTTACCTAGCGCCTTACGCAGGTAGTAGAGGGCCATATGGAAGGCTTTATCGACTTGCTCGCAATCCTCGGGCCAGAGCGCTGCAATCACTTGCTCTCTGCTCAGAGGCTGGTCACTATTCAGGAGAAAAAAGAACAATTCCATAGCACTCATGCGGCGCCAGTTCTTGATAGGTTGATCATCAACCAGCACCATTGGTTCACCAAAGGCCAGGATCTTTAATCTGGCTCTCGGCTCCTCGACGCTTCCTCCGCTGACTCCTCCCTGTGTGGCTGAGACATTCTGTTCAGGGGCCTTCTCTAGCGCTAGCAATGTTCGCAGGTGCTCCAGCTCTGGCTCGCGCTCGATCAGCGTACGCAGCTCTGCCAGCCGCTCCATTTCCCCCAACACCAGTAGTTTGTCAGTCTCACCCTCCTCAAGCAGCCTTCCCACCTCCTCTAGCAGCTCTACGGCTTCGCCGACGTGTTGACGTGCTAACTGGCAGGCGGCCAGACGCAGCGTGGCCAGCAATTGTTCTTGCCGCAGGTCCGCCTTGCGTAGAAGAGCTAGGGTTTCTGCCAGACTGGTATAGGCCTGCTCGTAGCAGCCCTGATAGAGATAGACCAGGCCCGCGGTCAGTCTGCTCCAGGACCACTCGTAGCCAGCTTGTGCGCTAGTTCTTTCCCCTACCCTGATCGCTTCCACAAAATGCCGCGCGCTGGTTTGATCTCCCAGGAACAGGTAGGCCAGGGCCATGGTCGAGTAGATGGAGTTACACAAGCTCCGATTGCCATACTGGCAGGCTAACACCAACGCCTCCTGACAATAAGCGAGTGCCTGCCGGCTGTGCCCCTGCAGCAGTGCCAGCGAACCAAGATTCCCAAGCGCATAGGCTTCCCCGCGGTGATAGCCTGGTGTAGCACGCGCCATGACCAGGGCCTGTTGCAGGACAGCTTCCGCCTCCGCGAGCGCCCCTCGCCTTCCCAGGATCAGTCCCTGCAAAATACGATTGTTGATAATGCCCCGTATATTGCGCGCTTGCTCGCCATAGCTGATCGCGCAAAGGAGATGGTGCTCGGCCAGATCAAGTTTGTTGACGAGATAGTAGGTGTTAGCCAGCGCGCTATGGACTGCAATGGCCAGGTTGAGCGATGGCTGGTGACTCCAGGTCCGCAGCGCCTGCTGAAGATAAGTGATGCCGGTAGCTACATCTCCCTGGAGGCAGGCACAGATCCCCAGGCGCATCTCCGCTGCAGCCCGCAACTCGTCTTCGTGCTCAGGCAAATGCAGCAGTACCTGCTGACAGAGCTGCAAAGCTTGAGAGTACTCTCCCTCTTGAAACAAGGCTTTGCTGCGCAAAAGATGGATTTCAGCCAGAAAAGTGACTTTTTTAGACGATGCAAGTGTGTGCTCAGCCCCGGATAGAAGCGTTATGGCCCTCTCAAGAAGGGGGAGAGCCTCCCGGTGCTGGCCCTCCTCTAACAGGACATATGCTCGTATTGTCAGCAGCTGGGGATGCTGTTCCAACAGGCTGGCGGGAAGCGCGTTGAGCCAGCGTATGATGCCATCAATCTGTCCTTGCTGGAGCTGCAATCTGGCATAGGTGAACAGAATCTCTCCTGCCAGCTCATAGGCGTGCGCTTCCAGAGCGTGATACATGGCTTGCTCGTAATTCTTTCTGTCCTGCCATAGCCGGGCAGCACGCCAGTGGAGGGCATAGAAGCGCTCTGGATCACTTTGTCTGAACTGCTCCTGGAAAAGGCTACGAACTACAGGGAGACAGGTATAGAAGCGCTGGCCGTGATCCAGATGCGAGGTGACGAATAACCCCTGCTGCTCCATAGAGGTCAGCCATTCCCTGGCTTTGTCCGTTTCCAGGAGAGCATCACATATCTCTGGGTGCATTTCTTGGAATATACATGCTAATTGCATAAAGCTTTTTATTTCTGGCTCGTGAGATAAAACATCATTTATCAGATATGAAGTGAGATGAGCACGCCTCTGTTCAGCAATGATTCTCTGCTGATACAATGGCTTCGTCTGCTCAGGTATGCCGATCTCGCCGGGGTCAGGGGCAGCCTGCTCTCCCAAACGAGTTGCCAGGAGTATGCCAGTAATCCAGCCGTCAAAGTCGCGTGCGAGCTGTTCAGCTTCCTCTTCAGATAGTCTGCTCAGGCCCTGCAAGCGGGCCAGCTCGACGATCTCCCGGGCGGTGAAGCGCAGCAGCGCTTTGTTTACGGCGCAGATCTGCCGCTGGGCAAAGAGCGGCGCAAACGAGGGGTCCAGGGCAGTACGGCTCTCTATCACGAGCGTGGCTGAAGATGGTAATCTCTTGAGCAGGTAGTGAAGGAGCTGTGTGAGGGAGGCATGGGCATTGGCTGCTCCATAGTTACACAGGAAAATAGCAAAATCCTGTCTGGCTACCTCTGTCAGGGCCTGACTGAGAGCGTCAAGGGCTGGCTGGTAGATCTTAGCCGGCGCAGTCACCTGCTCGCACAGCAGATTCGTCAAGAGGGGTTCCAGCTCACTCAGAGAGGGAAAAAGACTCTGCAGGCTCTTTAGCAGAGTGTAAATAAAAATGGAGCAATTGCTATCTTCTTGCTCCAGGAAATACCAGCAGCAGGGTAACGAGGTGGAGCGGGCAAAATCAGCCAGGAGAGTTGTCTTTCCATAACCGGCGGGTGCCCACAGCGACACCAGTTGATAGTGAGCTTGGGTGCCATCTCTCTTCTGTACCCGCCCTACGGCTTCTTCCAGGTAAGTCACTAAACGCTGGCGATGGAGAATTCTAGCGGGCAGCATAGGCGCAGATATCTTTTTCTGGAGGTCTCTCTCCTGCATAGTTTTCCTCCTTCTTCTGTGTCTGCAAGGGCTAGAGCGGCGAAGCCTGGCGCAAAAACATGTCCTGTCTAGCCCTGTCCGCTGAGGATAGCAATAGTGAGGCTGAGGCCCAGAAAGCACGAAACTTGGTACTTGCTCCCGTCAGTGGTTCCATTCCTGCTACCTGTCATCTTGCACTCCGGCTTAGACCATATTTTTGCTCCCAATGGCAGAAGCGCTGCGTCCCATGGTGATGAAACTGGTAGGGGAGGGGTGGCTGGGAGAGGCAGGGCGCTTGTAAGGGTGAGGATGTTGTTTGTCGGAACAACAGTTGGGGGCACCTGAAGGACGGGTCGTCAGCCAGACGCGGGGTGCTTCCCGGTCTGGCGGCGGCCAGGCGGGGAAGCACCCCACCATCCCAATCGGCAGTGGCGAGTGGACCAGGATCAAACGGCTCCTGTCCGGATCTTATCCCCTGGCCTGAAAGTCTGAGGGGGAGCCTTGGGAATAGAAGGAGCGCTCGCTCACTGCAGATTTGATCAATACAGGATGGATGTAGTCCGGGGGAACAGAGCAGACTTGCCTGGGAGGCGGCGATCATTGTGAGAGATGGGCACGATTTGCCTGATCGTGCCCCGTGTAGCAAAGATTTAGGGGCGCGTCCCGGAGTGCTCTTGAGTTGCTCAGGGCGCTCGTGCCAGGCTTTCGCTTTCATTGCTTCAAAGAAGTCAACCCAAGCTTAGTAGAGCTGGATGAACACCTGATGCCTGGTCCTTGGGCAGAAGCCCAAGAGAAGCCAGCTGTTCTTGCCTGGTGCGTCTCCCAGGCAAGACAGCCCCCCTTACCCTCCCCGCACGACTGGAGAGGGCTGGGTCAGCTTGTGCTCTCAGAACGGGCAAACCCGCTGCCAGGGACAGGGAAGTATCCCTGGGTCACATCGCGCCAGCTCTCGTGTGTATGAGGTACAGTTCAGGTCGGCTTTTGTCAGAACACACTCACCTTTGCCGTGATTGCTGCTACCAGCAATAGACTACGTGCTGGCCTCTCTGCTCTGCCAGCTGCAGGTTCTGCCAAAGTCCGCCCTCTTCTACCAGGATCAATAGCCTGGTTTTCCCTGTAGATACACTGACACCCCCATGTCAGCGTAGGCTGGCTTTGACTGGCTTCCTGGCTCTTCGTTCTGGTTGTCCGACGATAGCTGCTCAGATCGGATACCGTCTATGTAACGGTTCAGCATGCCTCCTGGCCTATCTCTCCTGGAGCCTGGCAATCCGTCGAGGCCGGTTTCTGCCCTCGTGTGATCTCCACACGGCACGTGAGCAGAGCGGCTCTTTGCCAGAATCACACCACACCCAAGGCAAAGCACCTGGCCGAGGCAAACCGCTTTCTCCTCTTGCTGAGTCCGGCGCCAGAGATACCCTGGTGCTCGATCTGTTTGGAGAGTTTCCCTGTGTAGAGGATAACAAATTGACTCTCTGTTGTCCATACTTTCATGAGGAGCTTTCTACATCCCAGAGTCAATGGATGAGCCTATTCCGCAGGATCTGGCGATACCAGGAGAGGTCATGGTGATAGTCCCCACAGCGCTCGCAACGACGTCCTGGTTGCTTAAAATGAAATTTCCTGCGGGCCTCTCCTCTCTACTGACAGCGTTGGGCATCCCGGCCTTGCAGGTAAGGAAATAATAGATCTGCCCACTCTTCTAAACCATCTCTCCTTTAAGGCCGCATCAACCTCTTTCCGGCCCAGAAAGGAATGAGCAAGACAGTTCCCCAGATGGTGTCAGCGTTGGTCGCCAAGCGCTCGAAGAGGCCAGCGTATCCAGCAAACGCACTGTGGGGATTGTTCTGGGCGAGAACGAAAAAAGGCATAAATACCATCGGCAGAAGACCGCACGCCAGCGAAAATGCTGCCCAACCGCGCAAGTGTGGAGTTTTCCAGAAGCGCCAGGCAATGACCAGTAAGCCCAGGCACATGGCCTGTACAACCAGGATCGTGAAGCTCAGGTGAAGCGTGCCCCCGAGGGTCGAGGGTCCCGCCCCGGCTGGCGCCCCAGGAGGATAGCCATAGCCTGGATCTTGCGAGAAGATGGCAATAGCCACTAATCCCACTCCTTCGATACCACGGATGATAGGATAAAGAGTCGCACAGACGCCATCTCTGAGGACCTGGCGCCAGACAAAAGCCAACCAGAGGACGCTTACACCACAGAGAGCGAAATTGACCTGCTGTATCCAGCCATCTGGACCCAGGCTGAGCGCGCTAATGGCCTGCTGTAGGGCATTATAGTCGGGGCGGGTGGCACCCTCGATCAGGTAGATAACAGGGAAGAGCACGGTGCCAGCTGTCCCATAGGTCAGCCACATGAGCAGTTTCCGCGGAACTGGTATGAGAGGTCCTGACTCTACTGCCGTGCTCCTGGCTGAGGTTGCCTGATTCACAGGGGGGTCTTGCGAGAAAGGCTCAGACATCGAGGATTCTTCAGGCATATGTGCCTCTCATCTCCAGTGCAACAAAATGTGCACTTTTCAAGCAGGTATAGCAGAATGCTGCTGGATCTTAGATCAAAGCTATATGACGGTTCCTCGGACTCTTTTATAGCCCGGTCAAGGCCTTTCAGATCTCCTTTCGTCAAGGAAACATGCGCCAACAAGCTGCATAAGTAAGGTTTCGAGTGCCACAAGTGGCACCTGTTAAGGTTGATAAATTTGCATTATTCTGTGATGTGGGAGCAAACGATCTTACAACAAGATCATTGTATCACCTCCAGCGGATTCCGCAAGTGCCTAACCCTCGCCAGGCCTTTTCTTCGCCTGGCTTGTGCCCCCAGCGGGCGCGAAGTGGCGCGCCCCAGCCTCAAGTGGCTGTTAACTTCCTCAAAATGCTGTCTGCACAGTAACTGCAGAGCGCTCCTACGGATTTTATCAGGGTGGTGGCCAAAAGACCCCTCCCTGACGGAAACCAGGGAGAGGGATGGCCGCTCTGGGCTACCGTGCCGGTTTGTATTTATCCTGTAATTGTGCCATAGAACCGTTGCCTGAACAGGGGAAGGCGTTTCCGTATCCTGGCCTGGCTGGATCACCTGATAGACCACGACATCGATGCCCTTCTCCTTGTCAACGCATCGCCGCCGCGTCCGCGCTGGGGCGATCTCCACTTCAGGAAGGACTGCCAAAGGAAAAAGGCGATGTGAGAGCCCGCTCTGCCTTTTGTGGGCCTTCGCTATGCAGCAGTCCTGAGCACGGAAAGGAAGAGAAGGTAGGAAATCATCGAATGTTTCTCCGCCGTGTGTCGCCGGCGGCCTCGGTGGGCTGCTCCTCCGCCTCCTCGTTCGTTTCCAGTGCAAAAACCCCTGTCTCTTCCTGGTAGGTAAAGATCTCTGCGTAGCGGCCCCAGTCAATGATCGTCTGCAATTGTGCCTCCGCTTCCCCCTCACTGAAATGCTCGCGCAGGCGTTCGAGATAGCGCTCCTCGTCTACTCGATGGCCCGGTGCGGCGGCCAGATCCTCGGCAATGCGGCGTAGCAGGGCGATCCGCGCCAGAGCCTGCTGGCGGAAGAGCCGCTTTTCCTCCTGCACATCTGCCTCAGCGAGCAGGTGCCCCACTGCTGTCAGCACCAGATCTCCCTCCTCCGGGCATGCCAGCTGGAGCAGATCTGCTGCATCCACTAATGGAAGCAGCTCATCCAGTTCCAGCTGCAGCTCCCGACCCAACTCTGCCAGATCGGCCCGCCCTCCTCGGGCCTGGACCAATTCCAGCAAGCCGATCATATCTGCCGGGGCGACATGGGGCAACGTTTGATAGGGGCGCGTTGGACGCGATTGCCCCCGCTGCACAAGGGCTGCCTCCTCAGCCGCCAGCAAGGCTGCACCATCCTCCTCTGGACTCGTCATGAGTCGATAGAGCAGGTCGACCAGATGAGTGTAGGCAGGGCTATGTGGCTCCCGCTGCCCGCGAGGCAGCCCCTGGACCTCCGCGCGAATATGCCCGGGGTCGGCTCCCAGGATCAGCAAGCGGTCGGCCATACTCACAGCCTCATCGATATTGTGGGTGACCAGCAGCATGGCGCGGGTGGGAATCTTCGCCTGGTACCAGAGCTGCAGCAGTTCGCGACGCAGATTGGCCGCGGTGAGCACGTCGAGCGCGCTGAAAGGCTCATCCAGCAGGAGCAGCTCCGGCTCAACCGCCAGCGCACGCGCGAAGCCCACGCGCTGGCGCATGCCGCCAGACAGCTCTTTGGGATAGGCTTCCTCGAAACCATCCAGTCCGATCATATCGATGATAGCCAGGGCGCGCTTCAGGCGCTGCAGACGTGGCAGTCCCAGCGCCTCCAGGCCCAGCTCGACGTTCTGGAGCACGGTCAGCCAGGGAAAGAGGGCAAAGCTCTGGAAGACCAGAGCGCACGGGGGGGTAGGGGCCTCGCAGCGGCTGACCATGAACGCGCACCTCTCCCTGAGTGGGGCGGATCAATCCCGCGAGAATACGCAACAACGTCGACTTCCCTGAGCCGGAGGGCCCCAGCAGGGCTACCAGCTCACCAGCGCGGATCTGCAGCGAGACCGCTTCCAGCACGACCGGAGGGTGTCCTCCCCGTCTCTGTTCTCCGCGTCCCTGGTACAGATGAGTAATCTGCTGGGCCTCCAGGATCACCTCGCCGTTCGCCTCAGTCGTCTGTCTCTGAGCCATTGTCTTCCTCCTGTTGTCTGTTTATCTCCTGCTAAGGAATAGGGGGCCTTTCATCGCAGCCTGCCTGGCCTTCCACGGCAGATCGAGCTAGGCCAGGCGATAGCGCCGTTCGGCCAGCTGGTAGAGCCGCCGCCAGACAAGTCGATTGAACAGGACAACCAGGGCAGCCATGAGCAGCGTACCTGCCAACAGCACGGGATAATTGCCGGTCCCAGCCGCTGCGGCGATTTCGGCACCCAGCCCAAAGGTGTGCAGAGTTTGGCCATGAAACTGCACCAGCTCGGAGACGATGCTGGCGTTCCAGGCGCCGCCACTGGCCGTAATCAGCCCGGTGACCAGGTACGGGAAGATGGCGGGCAGGATCACGGTGCGCCAACGGCGCCAGCCAGTCACCCCAAAGAGGGCCGCAGCCTCCAGCAGGTCGCGAGGGATGGCCATCGCCCCGGCAATGACATTGAAGAGGACATACCACTGGGTTCCTAACAGCATGAGCAGGATCGCCGCCAGCGAGAGGCTGCCTGGCAGAGCGACCAGAAGAGCCAGCAGCGCCGGGAAGAGCGCTGTGGCCGGGATCGAGGCGGCAATCTGGACCAGCGGCTGCAGGCGGCGTGACCAGCGAGGTGAAAGACCAATCGCCACGCCGATGGGAACTGTCCACAGAGTGCCGATCGCCAGGGCGATCAATGTGCGGAGCCAGGTCGCTCCGGCAGCCAGCACCAGGCGCCCCCAAGTCACAGGTGGCACCTGCATCAGCAATAACCCTCCTTGCCAGCTGATCCAGAGCACCAGCAATACGAGCAAGCCCAGGAATAGCATGCCCGCGCTGCGCAGCGCCCAGTGGAGAAGCCGATCTTGACGGGCCTGCTCTACCGTGGACGGGTGTGTGAACCTGTCTCCCGGCAATGGCTGCAGGCGGTTGAGCAACCAGGCCAGCCCCTCCCCGAGCGGCTGGCCCAGATGCTTCCACAGCCAGCGCGCGGTTGGCGAGCCTCGAAGGAGATCGAGCACCAGCGAGTGCGGCGGAATCGTCTCGGCCTGCTCTTCCAGCTTAAAGCGCTCAGCCCAGGCCACCAGTGGACGCCACAGGCAGACATCGAGTAAGACAATCAGACCGATCAAGGTGAGCAGCCCAAGGGTAAGTGCCCTGGGATCACCTCGGTCGGCAGCGAGCTGCAGGTAGGAGCCGAGGCCGGGCAGTTGGAAGGAGCGATCCCCCAGCGAAAATTGCTCCGAGGCCATCAGGAAGAACCACCCACCGGCCCAGCTCATCATGCTGTTCCAGACCAGACCGATGATGGAAGCAGCAAGCTCCAGCTTCAAGAACCGCTGCCAGGGTCGTAACCTTAGCAAACGACAGACATCGACCAGATCGCGGGGGAGTGTCAGCACAGAATGGTAGAAGCTAAAGGTCATATTCCAGGCCTGGCTGGTAAAGATCAGCAGGATACTGGCCAATTCCAGCCCGATATTGCTTTGCGGAAACGCTGCCACCAGAGCCAGCACCACTGCTGGGAGAAAGGAGAGGATGGGGATACTTTGAAGCAGATCAAGCAATGGAATCATAACGTGCTCGGCCTGGCGGTTGGTTGCAGCCACGTGGCCATAGAGCAAGGTGAAGAGCAGCGCCAGCCCATAAGCCAGGAGCATCCGCAGCAGGGAGTAACCGGCATAGAGTGGCAGCGCCAGCGGTGAGAGCGAGATGGCAACCACCGGTGTCAGGGGAGCGGCCCAACGTGAGGCGGCCAGCACAAGCCAGGCGCACAACAGAAAGAGAAAGCTCCCTCCTAGAATCAGATCCCGTAGCCAGAGCCAGTGATAAATGGCTGACCCGGATAGGCCGCGCCGGCTTCCTCGCTGCTGCGGGAGGACGTGAAGCTTGCGAGTCATGATGCCTCTCCTGTGCCTGGTGAGATAGGCCAGGACGATCATGCCCATCACTGGACGGCCAGGGTGCATAGCTGGCGTGAGCAGACCATCACAAAAGCAAGCATGCATGCCTGAGCGAAGGCATAGCTTCCCTTTCCAGCAGGTACCGACTACTGGCTTCCAAGATGGCCGCTCACTGCGCGTGAGCACAGGAGAGCTTCCCCACGCTCAGGTCAGGTATAGCGCATTGGCAGCAGCTATAACGTTGTACTGCCGGGCCGGGTGCCTCTTGAGCGAGGGTCAAGCGACCGATTGTTGCCAGGCAGACAGAGGCCGGCTGCAAGTAGCAGAACTCGATCCTGATGAGCCTGCAACACTTCGTAGAAGGATAAGAAAGTTAAGATCCGAGTCAGCGCTCACGCGAGAAAAGAGGGATGAGGTGAGGAGCAACACTGAGGGAAGGGTTCCGAGGGAGGAGTCTACGAGCAGGTGTCCTGCTTCAGTCAGGCTTCCACCCCCTGTTCCCGTCAGCACTCACCCATTCCATGCGTAGGAAGGTCCCTCGCCGTGGCGGTGGTTCCGAGCATCTACTCGCCGGTTCCATAGATGGTCACGATCCTCCTGGGCTTTGGCCTGGTGTGATAGCGGCGGACTCTCTGCCCGAGCTTGATCTGCCTACTGGGGATCTCCACAAGCCACCATACCAGGCCCATTTTTGAAACGAGATAATCTCTGCGAAGAATTATATAGCTGCCGGAGGAAGGCGGTCAAGGGTCTTGCGGCGAACTCGAAGCAAGCCAGAGAGTTCCTTGCATACTCGCGCGACGGGACACGATGACCGTCGGCCCCTGGTCAAGGCGCGCGGGAATTCGCCTGTCCCGAGCCGGCTGGGATGATCGTCTCCTGCCAGAACGTGGCCCTCGCCACTGCTCGGAACGAGCGGTCCTGGTAACTAACTGAGGCGATCGTACGGGCTGAGGAGGGCACTAGAAGCGCTCATCGGCCACATCCGCTGATGCTGGCGGCGCCAGTCGGGCGGGAACCACTCATCCCGCTGGCTGGCGCCGCCTGACAGTACAGGACCCCATCGCCGAGAGCCTGGTCGGCCTGAGTGCACACGAGACTGCGCGCTCTTAGAGAGGCTGCTCCCGGCCCTCAAGCGTTTGAGGACCGGGAGCAACATGCCAGCCAGGCTTACTGATCAGCCAGTCAGCCAAAGCCGGCCTCTCAGTCGAGGGATCAAGCTGAAGGCGTCAGATCTCGATCGGGTACAGGCGGCGCCGCGGCAGGCTGGCACGATCTGGCTCCTGAAAGCCCTTCAAGTGCCGGGACTCCCTCAGACTTCTCCAGACCGGCAGCCGGCACCGGTTGCACCCTCCTCTCAGATCAGAGCGCCGTCCAGCCAACAACATCAACCGTGCCGTTGCTGGCCGTCGCTACGGCTACAGGTTCCCCACCGCTTAGACTCCCGTAGAAGACCGTCGTTTCCTCGATCAGGGCATTGCCGCAGGCTAGCGGTTTAGCTCCTGTCATGGCATAGAGGTGACCATCACGGGAGATGAGGGACCAGAGCGCAGGCACCGCCTGGTCCAGGCTATAGCTGCTCCCCTGTTCCAGGTTCGCCAGTACGCGAGGCCGACCACGACCATCGCTGCTGAGCATAGCTAGCTGAAAGGTGGCCTGGTATGGTGCGCCACACTGGAGGTACGGGCTCCCGTTACGCATGAGCATCAGTAACGTCCTCGTCGTGACGGCCCGTATGCTCTCTACGCAGCTTTCGGGATTCTGTGCCGAAGCCAGCTGACGGTAGATGGTCGTCTGAGAACCCCCCGCTGCTGGCTCGCTCACGATGGTGGAGATTGCTGGCCCTGTTTGCTCGCATGTAGAGACAAAGAGACGCGAGCCGTCAGGACTGGTATCTACTGCTACGTCTGTATAGCGAACATTTTCTTCTATTACATCATTCCACACAGGATTGGCTGGATTAGGGCTTTTGTTGACATCGATAAGGTAGAGGTTCATTGGTAGCGGCGGCGAGCCGCAGGTGGCACGGCTTTCTGTAACGATGTAGGCCTGGCTGCTGTTGAGCCAACTCAAAGGGATAGCAATCGAGCAAGATTGTGTGTATAGCAAGAGCTGTCGTAAGTTTCCGGTTCTGATATCCAGAAGCGTCACCAGGCTGGTAGTACCTTGCAAATCGGTAGACAGGAGAACATGGCGCTCGTCGGGAGACCAGGTAAAGCGAACCGGGGGATAGCCAGTATAGCTGATGATGCCCCGTCCTTCGAAGGCGCTGAAGGCCCCGCCTTTCGGGGTATAGGGCAGCTTAGGGAAGCAATAGAGGGTTTGGAGGCCCTGTCCATCCATGCGTACCATCTGGAGCAGCGCTACATGGTTGGGGTCGCGCTGTGGATCTGGCAGGCTGAGAAACATAATCCATTGCCCATCGGCGGAGACCTGGGCCTCGCTAATGTGCAAGCCGCTGGTGATAATGGTTACTCGTTGACCGGTGGCAACGTCGTAGCGCACCAGGTGGCCGTGGGCGGTGGAGGTTTGCGACTGGCCTTCGTTATAGATGTAGACAAGGTTCTGATGGCTTCCCAGAGCCAGCGGGCGCATGACTGCCGGGCGCGTACCGAAGGGGTTGGTGGGCGAGATGCCGGGGCAGGAGGTCTGAGTGACTGGCATGGGCACGCTTTTCCGGGGCGCGGGAGTAGAAGTCGGTGGATGTTGTGCCGGCCTCGTAGGCGTTGCTGTCAGTTGCTGGAGGCCGGAGCCGCCGCCTCCAGAAATGCTGATAGATGCACTACAACCCGTCAGGATGAGACAGAAGAAAACCACTAGCCAGCTTATTGTCCTGGCTGTACTCCGTGCGATGAAGCTCATGGTTTCACCTCCGCAATGGGCCTCAGATCCTCGTTGAGACGCTCGGAAGCGTATGCTTTGGGGCACTCTCACTGCTTCATTTAGCATCTGCAGCCGCAGGCAGCTATGAACCGTTTCACGGTGACATTGTTGCTTCGTTCACAGCTGCCTATCTACCGGAACCAGCCTTCCTCACCGCCGTCTTCAGATGAGTCAGGGCTTCGTGCAGATCCTGGCGCAGAGACTGGCGGTGAGAAGTGGAGGCCTCTCCCAGAGACTTTCGGCGGGGCTTTCTCGTCGGGGAGTGGGGTCGATCGTGATCGGGGAGGTCTTCCTGCTGCTTCTCGCTTGGCTCAGCGCGTTGCATTAGCGGAGCAGCCAGAAATCGCGGCACTGGATGGGGTGAGAAGGTAGACGAAAGCGCCGGGCAACGTCGGGGTGATCGACGAACGCCGGTGCTTCATCCGCCTTGGGAAGGCGCGTGTCGGCGTTGGTATCGTGGCGCGCTGCGACGACGAGGGGACTCGTAGGTCTGGCTGGGGGCTATGCTTGTGATGCAGCTACCGCTTGTTTCAATCCCAAAGGGGCAGGATAGCTGCTTCAGACGCACAAATGTGTCGATCATCCGAGGACATCGCCTTCCTCTTTCAATCCCAAAGGGGCAGGATCGCTGATTCAGACAATGCTGCTCTCGGACGTGGTAGGAAGTGAGCCCGAGGTTTCAATCCCAGACGGGCAGGATCGCTGATTCAGACCTGCCACAAAAAACGACAACAGCACAAATAAGCTAGTTTCAATCCCAGACGGGCAGGATCGCTGATTCAGACCTCCGCAGACACTTGCAAAAATCGCACAATTACAGGTTTCAATCCCAGACGGGCAGGATCGCTGATTCAGACGCTGGCACCCGACTCGGGCGCTGGCTGCATTCGTGAGTTTCAATCCCAGACGGGCAGGATCGCTGATTCAGACGCATGACCGAGAACGAGATGAGGCAGATCTATCGGGTTTCAATCCCAGACGGGCAGGATCGCTGATTCAGACGAACATCTGGCCCTCTTGGTGTTGGCGAGCAATGCTGAGTTTCAATCCCAGACGGGCAGGATCGCTGATTCAGACGCTGCTGCTGCTGAAGTTGCTGAGGAGACTGCTGAAGGTTTCAATCCCAGACGGGCAGGATCGCTGATTCAGACGTACCACTCCCAAAATGCCTACTTCTAAAAATGCTGCCGTTTCAATCCCAGACGGGCAGGATCGCTGATTCAGACGTTCGACTCCTGCGGATGAAGGCGACCTCGCCTATTATGGAGTTTCAATCCCAGACGGGCAGGATCGCTGATTCAGACTGTGGCCGGACTGTCCGGCGCTCACCGCCAGCAAGCGTTTCAATCCCAGACGGGCAGGATCGCTGATTCAGACGCGCTCTCCCTGTTTCTCGATCACGGCGAGAGTATCGTTTCAATCCCAGACGGGCAGGATCGCTGATTCAGACGGTACCCCTTCTAAGATAGCATCTGGAGCGGCCTCCGTCAAGCAGATTCGATGATCCCAAAAAAACGGTCACTAGTGACCGTTTTTAGGCGGTAATCATGCCAGCCACTTTGGCCCTCCGGCGGCCTGGGAAGCCTTTCGAGGATCGCTGCGTGAGAAGTCGGGAGCCGAGATCCTCGAAGCGACAAGTATATCAGGTAAAAATGTAAAATATGGTTTTATCGAATAGTATCCATAAAACCAGGCATAACCATCCGAGCCTGGGAAACCTGCCTGTCGGCCTGCTGGCTGACGGGCTGACCAGCGATAGGCTCCTGCGGCATAACAGAGCCTCTAAGAACAGGAAGCCAGCACGCAGCCGATTCCCTCGTACAGGAGCGTCGCCCGGGCCTCTCATTCAGAAAGAAAGAACTCGCTCGCTCTCAGTGGCGCAAAAGGCTGGCCGCTCGGCTTTCCCTCTGATCAAACCAGCTCTTCCCTTGCCGAGCACCCTTGACTCTGACGCAACGTTATGGAGCGGCATATGTCAAGGAGGCGAAAGCGGTGAAGTATACGGTTGAGCTGACTGTTTCTCTGCCCGAGGACTCCGTGCGAGCAAGTCCCCCACGGGACGCCCGTAGAGAAAGCGCTCGCTCACCATCTCAGTCTGAAGGCTACCCCGTTCAGGGGCCAGGCCCGTCCCGCAGACAAATCCGCCCGCTCCAGCCGGGCTGACGTCTCTGTTCTGCATTAGGAAATCATAAAAAATCAATAATCAGGCGTTATAGCAATCGCTTCTCGTTGACATCCTTCTTCTCCTTTCCTAGACTGACAGTGTTCGCTCTCCATCTGTCCTCATTCATACTGGCTCTTTTCGGACAGAGCAGGACCAGATGAGATGACAAGGAGGTAGTAGTATGCCCTGGTGGTTCTTCAGACGCAAGCGCCCAACAGTGCCCCAGAGCAGTTTGCCACCGGTCTCTGACGCTTCCGAAACAGCCCAATTTTCCAGTTGGGCCAATGTGACCACTCTAGCCGACCGTACCGATACAGATCAGCGCCGCTATCTTGAGGAGCAGCCCTATCTGCTGCCCAAGGACCTGCAGGAAGTCAACCGTCTCGACTTTCAGCACTACGTGCTGCGCGCTGCCCTGCGCCGCAACTATCTGGCCCCCATCCAGGCCCCGCGCCAGATCCTTGATGTTGGCTGCGGTACTGGACAATGGGCCTCCGAGCTGGCGCGTGAGTTCCCCCAGGCAAGCGTAGTGGGCCTGGACGTGGAGGAAGCGAAGCAACAGACAGCTCCCCCGCCCAATTACCGCTTCGTCAAAGGGGATGTGCTCAATGGCTTGCCCTTCCCAGATCACTCCTTCGATTTCGTCCATCAACGCTTCTTGTGGACAGCGTTGCCCCTGGCAGCCTGGCCCCGGGTGGTGCAAGAACTGGCACGGGTGACCGCCCCTGGCGGCTGGGTCGAGCTGCTGGAGCCTGGCCTGGAAGCGGCTCCTATGGGGCCGACGCATCGCCGGCTGGATGCCATGATTAAGGAACTGGCAGCGCTCAGAGGACTGGATGGAGAGGGGGCTGTCACCGCCTCGCTGGATCGCTACTTGTGGGAGGCTGGTCTATCACAGGTGCAGCGACAAGTAATCGAAGTCCCCTTTGGAGACTGGGGCGGGCGCATCGGCTCCCTGCTAGCCCTGGACTTCCGCGAGTTCGCCCTGGCCCTGAGCGGCGCGGCAACAAAACGCTTTCAGCTGAGTCACCAGCAGTATCAGGCGCTTGTTCAGACCATGCTCCAGGAGTGCAATGAGCTGAAAACAATGTATCACTTTGTTGCCGCCTATGGACGGAAACTCTGATCCCCCCAGTCGTCCCTTGAAGAAGGAAAGCCTGCCTCACCTCAGTCTCGCCTTCCTGCGCGAGTAGAGCAGGAGAATGAAGGAAAGGTACAGACAGACATGCGGCTGGCCCTCTCGCCCCTGGCACCAATCCAGTAACCATTGTCGCGCCAGGGGCGAGAAGGCCAGCCGCAGGCGCTCAGCATGGGGCGGGTGGGTCCAGCATGGGGCCTGGCGATGGGGCTGCCCGATGGCGCTTACAGACACAAGAGGGGATCACAGTGAGTGCAGTCAGGTCAATTTTTCATGCCTATACTGCTGGATCGGAAGAATAGGCAAGGCTCGCGCTTACAGCCTTTCACGTTCACCAAACAAGAGAGGTTTCACCTTACCCCCGGGCGGGGCTGGCAAAAGCTCCAGAGAGGCGACTGAACGTCTTCTTGATCACTTCCCTCTCTAGACTCGCTACCCCACTTGACATTAACTCCACCATAATGGTATATTCGAAGCGTGAGCATGAAGAGCCTCCATCTGGATAGGGAGGCATCGAGATGGACGGTCGAAAGCCAGGCAGGCCTGGTGCAGATCGCCCGACTCCTCCGTCACAATGCGAACGTCAACCCACCTGTCCTTTCCTGGGGGGGAAAGGCCCAGGGCGAAGGTTCTCTTGAGTTCGCCATGCTCGCGCCCAGTTCCTCAGATCGCTGTCAGGTAGATCGCTTCCAGGCAGGCTCAGCCATGCTGGATGGCAGGCTGGGTAATGAATAGAGAAAGAGAAAAACTTCTATCTTGGGCCTGAGCCGTGCTATAAGGCTGGTCTACCATGCCAAATGACATCTCACTCAAGAGCAATGCTGCTCGGTGATTGGATGTGAAGGAGCATCTGCCTAGTACCGTCAGGTGTATCACAGGGGTGATTGCCATTGCAATCTGGCTGATTACCAGCGCCGGCTCCGCACGATCAGATATGTTAGAGGCCGCGCCCATAGCCTCGCTAGAGGCATACCACTCCTTCTCGTCTCCGGTCATCCAAGCACCAGCACCCAAAACTACGGGCATGAGGTGATACTGCCCTCTTAACCGCTAGACGTATTTTTTAGATCCGTCGTGTATCGCTCGTCAAGAGCGGCAGAGGAGCAGTTTTACCTTCATATAGCTGCAAATAGAGCTTTTGAAGAGAAAGGAGTCTGAAATGAACGAACTGCACGGCGAACTCGCCCAGCTAGAACTCGAAGGCCTCTCCCTCGATAACCTGGAGATCGAGGATCTGAAGCTTTCCAGCGAAGGCGGCCTGGAGCTACTCACGACCGGCCACGGCATGGTGGAGATCGGTGCCTCCTCGGGCCAGACCGCCTGCTGTAGCTGCTGCATTGTCTGCTGCTGCTGCCCCTGCCTGGGTTAAGTAAGGCTCACCCCTCGGCAAGATATTCAGCGCCGGTCGACAGACTGATCGGCCTCCCGTGCGGGCTAGCGGTTGACAGCAGGGCAGACGTCGCTTCATGCCACAAGCGCCATCCCATCTACATGATGTGCAAGGAGGTTACTCATGCAAGATCTGCACGGCGAACTCGCCCAGCTGGAACTCGAAGGCCTCTCCCTCGATAGCCTGGAGATCGAGGATCTGAAGCTCTCCAACGAAGGCGGCCTGGAGCTACTCACGACCGGCCACGGCATGGTAGAGATCGGCGCCTCCTCGGGCCAGACCGCCTGCTGTAGCTGCTGCATTGTCTGCTGCTGCTGCTGGTAATCGCCAATTAATTAAGCTATTGATAACTGCTCTCCCTGCCTGCTGACTGAGGCGATACACGACCTGCCCGCCGGGAGAAAGGAGATCGCAGCATGGAAGATCTAAAACAGGAACTGGCTCACCTGACCCTTGACGAGCTGCAGCTGGACGAGCTGAACATCCAGCCGCTCACTGCAGATCGTGATGGGCTGGAAGCGCTCACCCTTGGTCACGGCATGATCGAGATAGGCGCCTCTGTCCTTCCCGAGGGCTGCTGCAGCTGCTGCATACCCTGCTGCTGTTGCTGGTAGCAAGCTGCAAGACAGAGATCGAGAGCGCCGGCGGAAATAAACCAGGCCGGCTCTCCTTTACCTGGCCTATCTGAGGTGCAGCGTAGTTGCTGAGCCGCTATGCTGCACCTCACGCACCATCAGCCCAGCCCGTCGCCGCAGGGCATCTATGCGCACGATGAGGAGAGAAACTGGCCATGCGCCCCAGGATGAGAGGCGATGTCTTCTATTTTCCTACCCCTGAAGGGGTTTACCTGCGTAACAATCAAGGCGCCTTCCACTTGAGAGGCAAAGGCCTCGCTCGTCTGCTCGACTTGCTTTTGCCCTATCTGGATGGTCAGCATACACTGGACGAGATCACTCAGCAGGCGCCAGGGGAGCAGCGCGCCTTGATCAGCAAGCTCATTGAGATGCTGACCGCTCGCGGCTTCATCAGGGATCTGACCCCCGATCATCCCCATCAGCTGAGTGCTGCGGAGCAGGAGACCTACGCGGCGGAAATCGCTTTCATCGAGGCATTTCAAGATTCGAGTGCCTGGCGCTTCGAACGCTACCGCCAGAGCCGCGTGCTGCTCATCGGTTCCGGTCTGACGCTCCAGGCGCTGGTGCAGGCCGCCCTGCATAGCGGCCTGGCAGACATCTCTGTGCTGATCACAGGCGAGTGCCCGCTGGATCGCCAGCGTCTGCAGGAATATCTGGCTCTGCGTCAGACGCGCGATCCGCTCCAGCAGCTTCACATACTAGAACCGCTCAATTGGGACGATGAGCAGACTGTGGCGCGCACTCTCGCACCCTTTGAGGCCGTCCTGCATCTCTCAGATCGACCAATGCTGCGGCGCAGCGCCCTGCTCAACCGCCTCTGCTACCAACAAGGCAAACTCTTCCTCAGCGCGACCATCCTGGACACTCAAGCCTGGCTGGGACCGCTGGTTCTTCCCGCTCCCGCTCCTGGGGGACACGAAGCTAGCCGCGGCTGCTGGGAATGCGCCTGGCTGCGCTTGCTGGCCAATCTGCCGCCTGAAATGGCCACGACCCTCGACGACTTCGCCGATCACCCCGAGACTCCCCTGAGTTATGCGCTGGCTGTGCCAACCGCTGCCGTCGTCGCCAATACTCTCAATTTTGAACTATTTAAGTATATTACTGAAGCAGGACCGCTGGAGACGAGTGGCCATCTGCTCTTCATCGATCTGGAAACACTGCAGAGCCAGCGTCATCCATTCAACGCCTCTGCCCACTGCCGTTGCTGCCGCCAGGCCGGCCCGCTGACAGCGTCGTACTTCCGTGACCTGGTGAGGGAGCGCAGCACAGGGCCTGTCCTCTCTCAGGAAGACTTCTCTCGCAAGGCGGCCCGCCTGTTCGATGCCAGGCTAGGGCTGTTCAGCGCCCTGGATGAGCACAACTACACTCAGATTCCTTTAAATATAGCGCGCGTAGATCTGGCACAGCCAGCGCCTCGTCTGTCCAGAGGAGAGACCTGGCGCGTTTTCGGCGCCGGCAGCGATTTTGGAGCGGCTCGCCGGGCAGCAACGTTGCGCGCCTGCGAGTGCTACGCTGCCTGGTGCTATGATCCCCGACGCAGTCTGAGCGGGAGTGCGCCAGAACTCGTTGGCACAGCCCCGGAAGCCTTCACCTGCTACACACGCAGCCTGGAGCCATCGACCAGCCTCGACCCGCAAGAAGACTACCTCTGGGCCTGGGAGCTGCCGGGCGAGCAGGTCGCCCTGGTTCCGGCAGCGACGGTCTTTCCGCTGTCCACTGAGGAAGAGCGTCTTCAGCTGCCGCCCGTCGGGGTGGCCGCCGGCATGAGCTGGTCCGAGGCCCTTTGTCGCGCGCTCTTCACTTATGGATGCGCGGCTCTTGAGCAGCGTCTGGCACAGAGTCGCGAACCCTTTCCCCAGGTTGAGATCGAGGCCCTGACTCTCTCTGAGGCCGCGCAGCGCTACAGGCATTTGCTGGCCTTGCAAGAGATCGCCATCGCTGTCTATGATCTCTCTGCCCTGCTCTCCGACTGGGGGCTGCTGGCCTTCGCTTTCTGCTGCAATGAGGAGACCTGGACCTATACCTGCCACGTGCAGGTCCAGGCGGCCATCGAAGAGGGTCTGCGCCTTTGCCTTCAGCACGCTCAGGCTCTGCGGAATAGTGAGTCGGACTATGCGCTGTTGCCGGTCACTCCTCTACCGTCAGCGCTGCGCGGCGAGACCTTGATCGCTCCCCCCTATCCGCCGGTAGAAGCGTGGGAGCAGATGCTACCGGCCCTGCTCGCTGCCCTGCAGTCACAAGGACGGAGAGCGCTGATTGTGCCACTCGATCACGATGCGGCGCTCACTGAGGCGCTGCCCTATATTGTACGGATTGTGCTGGGGAAGAGGAGGGTCGACGATGGCCGCTGATCTGAAGAATGCACAATCCAGGCCATTGCTGGGTTTGCTGGCCGAAGGTCACCGCCTGGGTCAGGCCGTCCGTGAAGTCTTGCGCGAGTGGGGTGAACCTGTGGAGGTCACCCAGGCCGATCTGCGGGCGGCGCAAGTGCCGGCCTGCACGCTGCTACTGGTGATCTGTGAGGGCTGGCATGGGCCGCTGCTGCGGGAGGCCAATCGCTGGAGTCTGGCCAGCGGCAGACCCTGGCTGGGGCTATCGATCGAGCCAGGACGCGCCGTGCTCGGCCCGTGTGTCTTGCCGGGGCACAGCGCCTGCTTCACCTGCGCCGAGCTGCGGCGGGTCAACGCTCACAAGCGGGCGGAAGAATTTCAGGCGGAGCGGGCCTATCTGGAACAGCAGGCGTGCTCGGAGCTGCAACCAGATGCGGTTTCTGCCCCGACCAGAACCTGGCTGACGGCCTTTGCCCAGGCCATCCTGGCGCAGCAGGTCGCGCGGGAGGTCGCGCAGTTTCTGCAGGCCCCGGAGGCCATGCTAACCTGCAATGCGCTGCTTTATCTGGATCTGGCAACGCTGAGAATCAGCCGCCATCCCTTCCTGCCCGAGCCGCACTGTCCCGACTGCTCAGCCCTACCTGCCGATAGCGCTGCTGCCGCCCAGGCGGCGATGACGCTCGTCGCGCGGCAGAAGCTCGCTCCTCAGACTTACCGTGTGCGCGATCTGCTCTCTCTCAAAGATCGACTGCTGGCGCGCTACGTCGATCCAGAGTGTGGTCTGATCTGCGGCCTGACCAAAGATAGCAGCAATCTCTATGCCAATTTCGCCGCCCACATCCACTTTCAGCAGGGAAGGCGTCAAGAGGTGGGCTTTGGCAGGGCTTTCAACTACGAACAGGGTCAGGTGGCCGCCATCGCCGAGGCTCTGGAACGCTACGCCGGTATGCGGCCAGGCGGCAAGCGTACAGCGGTGCGAGCCTGTCGGCGTGAATTGGGGGAGGCGGCTATTGATCCGCGCACGCTGGGCTTGCACAGCGAGGCGCAGTATAGCCTGCCCCATTTTCCCTATGTGCGCTATAGCGATGACCTCGTGCTCAATTGGGTCTGGGGCTATTCCTTCGCCCGCCAGCAGCCGGTGCTGGTGCCTGAATGCAACGTCTACTATGGTCTCCACTATTGGACGCACGAGCGACCGTACGTCTATGAGATCTCCAACGGTTGCGCGATCGGCAACTGCCTGGAGGAGGCCCTGCTGCACGGTATTCTGGAGATTGCCGAGCGCGACGCCTTCTTGCTGACCTGGTACGCGCGTCTGCCGATGCCGCGCATCGAGCTGCAGTCGGCCCGCGACCCACTGGTCGGGCTGATGTGCGAGCGCCTGTATCATCTCACGGGCTATAGTGTCCATGCCTTCAACATCACCCTGCCGGAGCGCATCCCCTGCTTTTGGGTGATGGCCGTCGATGAGCAGCAACGTCCAGACTATCCGCGTGCGTTGTGTGCCGCTGGCTCGCATCTGCTGCCAGAAAAGGCCCTGATCAATGCTCTGCAGGAGCTGGCGCCGATCGTTGGCAGCCATATCAGTCTCTACCGCCAGGAACGGGAGCACGCGCGCGGTATGCTGGCCGACTCCTCGCGTGTGACCCAGATGCGCGATCATGCCTTGCTCTACTGCCTGCCAGAAGCCTTTGAGCGCCTGGCCTTCCTTTACGAGACGCCACATCAGCAGACCTTTGCCGAGGCGTTCGACGGCGATGAGCCGCCCACTCATGCAGATCTGCGTGAGGATGTGCTGGAGGTGATGGGGCGCTATCTGCGCAGCGGCATCGATGTGATTGCTGTCGATCAGACGACGCCCGAACTGGCGCGAGAGGGTTTCTGGGCCGTGCGTGTGCTGATGCCGGGTATGCTGCCGATGACCTTCGGTCACCATGCCCGCCGCTGCTACGGCTTCAAGCGTCTCTATGAGTTGCCTTATCGGCTTGGTTATGCAGCGCGGCCTTTGACCGATGCCGATCTCAATCCCTATCCTCATCCATTCCCTTGAGCGAGCGGAAGGAGCGAGCACCTATGAGCAACCAAGATCGTGAGATCGGTCTGCGCTATCTGCAGGCCACGTACTACGGCCTGCCGGAACTCTTTGCTGAGGGGCAGGGCGAGGAAGGCATGCCCGGCGAGCCACTCAAGTTCAAGATCTATCGCGGCGTCCCTCATTATCCGCTCAACCAGCGCCTTCCGCTCTCTCTGGGCGATCTACGGCGGGCCTTGGCCAGCCAGGGGCAGGACACCCACTGTGGAGCGGGACCGCGCTCCCTGGATGATCAGACGCTCTCTTGCCTGCTCTACTATAGCTATGGCTTCTCGCGTCATGACAGCGGCCTCGATGCGCGCTGGCCCTTCCATCGTCTGGTTGCCTCCGCTCGCTGCTTTTTTCCTGCAGAACTCTACGCCTGGTTGCCAGCATCGGCCCCTATCCCGCCAGGCTTTTACCACTATGACAACCTGCATCACAGTCTGGCTGCCCTCAGACAGGGTGACTATTGCGCTGTGCTGAGCGCCGCCCTTGGCTGCGAACTAACAGACAGCCTAGGGGTGCTCTTTGTCAGCGCTTACTTCTGGAAGAACGCTTTCCGCTACCGCAACTTCTCCTACCGGCTATGCTCGCAGGAAGTGGGAATGGTGGTCGGCAACATTCTGCTGGTCTGCGGTGTACTGGGTATTGCGGCCCGGGTCCACTATCAGTTTCTCGACCGCGTTCTCATCCGTCTACTTGGCCTGGAGGATGGTGAGGAGAGTCCTTTCGCCGCTGTGGTCCTCTCGCCCGCCGAGAGCGAGCGAGAGGCGACGAAGACGCTGCCTGCCCCCGCAGTCAGCGCTGAGGCTCTGCTGAGGGAAATCGCGCCGATTGCCCCCGCCCATGTCAAGCTGAGCGCGCTTGACCGCGAGCGCTGCCAGAAGCTGCTGGAGATCGACCAGCACTCACGGTTGGAGAGCGGCGCCGAGCTGGCGGTCTCACTGCCGCCCGCCACGTCCTCCTGTGACCAGGCTCTCCCTACCCTAGAGGCGCCGGCACCCTGGCCCGAGGAGCTTGAGCTGGTCCAGGCTCTCTACCAGCGCAGCTCGGGCGACGTCTTTTTCCTCCCCCTGTACAGATCTGTGAGCCGGGCCGCTTTCTGGGAGATTGTCCGTTACAGTCTGGCCCCTTACGCCAGCGATCTCGGCGGCGTGGATAGGAGGAGGCCCGCTCTGGAGCTTTTTCTGGCGCTCAATAATGTCGCTGATGTGCCCGCGGGCATCTATCGTCTCTGCGGGAGCTGTGGCGCACTGCATGTCGTTGAACAGCGCGCTGTGGCTGCTCAGATCCAGGCCATTCACAGTACGCCCGCTGTCAACTGTGGCAGCGCCCCCTTTGTGGCCTATCCGGTTGCCAGCTACGGCGCGCTCAGCGCAGCGCTGGGGAACCGCGCCTACCGCATCATGAACATGGAGTGTGGCCTGGTGGCGCAGCGTCTCTCGGTCCTGAGCGCGGCCTTTGGCCTGGTGGCGCGCTGCAGCGATAGCTATCATCTCGACCGCTGTGCGGAGCTGCTGCATCTGCGCGAGCGCGTAGAGACGCCCTTGTTTCTGATCGCCTTCGGCTATGAGCGCCCTGGCGCGGGGGCCGGGGCACGCTACCGACACAGCATTCGTCTCTGAAGAGAAGAGGAGGCATGAAAGAGCAGCACACCTGCAGCGTGGCGGCGGAATATGTGGTACGGGTGGCCGGCCTGCCGCTGACGGCCCTGGCGCCGCTGCGCTTTGAACGTAGCCTGAAGCTGATCAGGGATCTCCTCATCCTTGAGGAGAGGCTGAGCAGCAGCGGGACCCGGCTTTCGGAGCAGCTGCACGCGGTAATCGGCACACTGGCTGGTGCTGAGCTACGTCGGCCACGCCAGCTGCTGATCGAGTTGCGGCGCGCGATCTTTCAGGGTCGTCAGCCAGCGCCGGTGCAGCTGGCTCCCGATCTGCTGGCCCTCTTACCCGCTGAGCTGAAGGCGGCGATCATGCGCTGGCAGGAAGTACTCCAGCAACACGCTGCGCTGCTGGCAGAAGCTCGCCGCCTGTTCGCCGCGGAGCTAGAAGAGCGCCGGGCGGCTCTGCGCGCCCTGGCTGGTCAAGAGCGCTTTCTCCAGGGCTTGCTCCTTGCCAGTCCCAGCCTCTATCTGGATTGCTGCCGCTGGCTGGCGGCAGCTCCTGCTGAGGCTGGGCGCTATCTCGATCGCAAGCTGGAGGATGGGCTTCTGAACTACCTCACGCGCATGGCCGCCAAAACCAGCCCATATAGCACTTTTACCGCGCTGGCCCGCGGTCGCTTTGTCCCGGCGCAGGCACAGTGGGAGGAGGTGACGGCTCCTGTCGCTGTGCAGGATGAGCCGGAGCGCGGTCGCAGTGTTATCGAACTCAATATGTTGCTCGTGCATCACATTGCGCGCGCTCTGGCCCGGTGGCCTGCCGTCCGCCCCTATCTGAGCGTGAGCGTCAATCCTTCGCTTGTCAGCGATGCCGGCCTCCTGCGCTTCATCAGTCGGGATGACCTGGGACGCGAAAGCCTGGCCACGGTGCGTGCCACTGCGGCCCTGCAGACGGTGCTCAGGCTGGTTGAGCGCCGGCAGCCGCTGACCTATGGAGAACTCTTAGAGGCGCTCAGCGCACTGGACCCGCAGGAGCGCCGGCAGGAGCTGGCGGGCTTTCTCGATCAGCTCATCGCGCGCGGGCTGCTGCAGCTCGATTTTGCCATCCCTGAGCAGGCCCATAACTATCTGTTGCGCCTCTGCGAGATGCTCGCTCCTATCGATCAGGTCCAGGTGCAGGCGCTGCGTGCGCGGCTGCTGGAGCTGCTTGAGGCGCTGGCCGCTTACGAGCGGGCCGCCAGGGCCCATCAGCGTTATGCGCTTCTGCAGCAGCTACGCGCTCTCCTGGAGCGTCTCCTGGCGGAGCTGGGCCTCAGCGAGCAGCCCGGCTTTGCCCTGCCGACCAAGAATCTGATCTATGAAAATACGCTCCTGGAGGAGGCCCCCGGCAGCAGCCTGCCGGCATTGGAGAGCGATCTCCTGGCTGACCTGGCCCTTGTTCAGGGGCTGGCCGGCCTCTTCGATCCATTGCTGACGGGACGCCTGGCGCTGACGGCCTGGTTTAGCCGGCGCTATGGAGAGGGCGCCACGGTCGATCTGCTGACCTTTTACGCCGACTGCTTCCGCGAAAGCCAGCAGCTCGGGCCTGCAGTGCGCAATATCCCCGCGGAGGCGCTCTTGATACCGTCGACTGCCCTCAGTACGGCTCAGGTGCGGCCCCCCTTCAGTGCTCTCTTCGCCGGCAGCACCTGCGAGCAGGAGGAGCTGAGCCGCGTCATGGCCCTGCGTCAAGAGGTAGCGCGCTTTGTGGCTGACCAGTCCCCCGATAGCGCTGGTGTCCGCTTCCTGGATCGCCAGCGGTTGCGTGCTCTGCTGGAGCATTGTCCGGCGTCTGTGAAGCTGCCGCCCTCGCTGGCCCTTTACTGCCAGCTCTACTGGCAGGATGGTCAGCGTGGCCTGGTACTGAACTCCATCCAGAGCGGTTTCGGGCGCAGCCTGCGCCGTCTGAGCTACCTGGAGGCTCATCTTGCTCCCTCCTTCCCACATTCGGAGCACGCAGAGGTGGACAGGCGTGAGGCCCTTGCCAGCGCTGAGGAGCCTCTACCGATCGCCATTCAAGGCGTCTTCGGCTCTAACTTGAACCTGCGCTTGCCCGACGGCGGGTACGAGATCGCCTATCCCGGCTGTCCGAGCAGCGGCAGGCGCGAGCGGCTGCTCCCTCTGAGTGACCTGCTGGTCCAGCACGATCCGGCCAGTCAGCGACTGCTATTGCTCTCCCGGCGCCTGAACTGTAAGCTGCTGCCGATCCATCTGGGGCTGATGTCCGATTACTGGCTGCCTCCGCTTTACCGTTTCCTGCTGTGGGCCTTCGGCGAGACACCGGGCGAGCGCCTGTGGAGTCTGCGCCTGCTCCTGCTCGATCAGCCCTTGATGCCCGATCATCAGGGCGCCGGGGAGAGGCAACCACGTTACAGGCCACGCACCTGTTTAGGGCGCATCTGTCTCGAGCGTGCGCATTGGCACCTGCCTCCCACCTGCTTGCCCGCTCGTCAGACAGGTGAGACACACTTTGACTACTTTCTGAAGGTACAGCGCTGGCGCACGCAGTATCAGCTACCGGCGCGCTGCTTTCTGCGTGTCAATCCCTTCGATTTCCAGGCCGCCGGAGGGCCTGGTGAAGGCCCCGCCTACTCGCTTGGTAAGGAGCGCAAGCCGGTCTACATTGACTTTGAAAGCTATTTCTCGCTCAGTCTCTTCGAGCACCTGATCGCGAAGGGCAGCTTCGGCCTGCTGCTGGAGGAGGCCCTGCCGGGGGAGACCGACCTGCTGCCCGCTCGTGAGGGTGGCTCTGTCTGCGAATATGTCTTTGAAGTTAACAGCGAAGGAGCCTGAGAGCATGGAGCAGCGCAGCTGGATCAGCGCCCATCTCTTTTATCACGGCGATCTCAGTGCACTCCTGAAGGGCTGCGTACAGCCGCTGCTCACTCGCCTGGAGCAGCGCGGTCTGATCGCCTCCTCCTTCTTTGTGCGCTACTGGCAGGGGGGCCCGCATCTTCGCCTACGTCTCTTGCCACAGACGGCCAGCGCCTCAGCGCAGATTATGGATGAGGTGCGCCAGGCCGCTGCCTGCTATTTCCAGCAGCATCCAGCTCCCGACTCTCTGGACGTGGGACGCTACGAGGAGATCAGTGGCTACCTCGCCTATATGGAGTATGGCCGCGCTGAGTCTGGGCCGCTCTACCCGAATAACAGTCTGCACTTTCTGCCCTATGTGCCAGAATATGAGCACTACGGTGGCCAGCAGGCTATGCCCGCCGTCGAGGAGCATTTCGGGGAGTCGAGCGCCCTCGCTCTGGCGCTGCTGACCCAGGACGCCGATCGCAGGCAGCGCACGGCCCATAGCGTGGCGGCGCTGCTTCTGACCGCCGCCCTGGAAGATCCGACGCGAGCGGCAACGGCTCGAGTGATCGAGCACTTTTACTTTTCCTGGGAGCGTATGCCTGCCAGCCTGCGTACTCGCCTGCTGGCCCGTTTTGATCAGCAGTACGAAGAGCAGCGCCAGCGCCTTGAGCAACTGAGCGAGCAGCTCTTGCGCCTCTCTGCTCAGCAGGAGTCTGATCTCGACGACTCTGCAACGCTGCTCATGCGCTGGCTACGCTCCATTCGCCGGCTCTACCGCCGGCTGCGGGAGCTGGATCAGGCCGGTCTGCTGGTCTCCCCCCAGGTGCCCACAACGCCGGCCAGACCGGTCAGCGCGCCGTTGACTATTCTGCTACGCTGTGCCCATATGCACAATAATCGCCTCGGTCTGCTGCTCCTCGAAGAGGCTTACGTTCTCCATCTGCTCAAACGTGCGCTCAGCGAAGGCGGTCAGACCAGCGGATCTGATTGGCAGCCCGAGCCGCTTCCCGGCAGGCAGCTCTAGAGACAGGAGCAAGCCATGTCTAGCAGTAGCGTTGCTTATTCTGAAGGCGGGGACTGGCAGAGTGTCCATGTCTACTATTATGCTGAGCAGCAGAACGATGCCCTGCTCCTCGACTGCATTCAGCCGCTGTTTGTTCAGGCCAGGCCCATCACGACACGGCTCTTCTTTGTGCGTCACTGGCTGCGTGGTCCTCACCTGCGCCTGCGCTTTTACTGCTCGCCGACGCAGTTCGCTGTGGCGCTCAAGCCGCTCATCGAGTCTATCGTGGGGAGCTATCTGCGCCAGCACCCTTCCAGTGCCCATCTGGATGAGGAGCAGCTGAAAGGCCTCTACGCCACGCTGGCCCGCCAGGAGAAGGAAGCCGGGCCGTTCTTCCCGCTCTATCCCGATAACTCGATCCAGTATCTGCCCTACGACCGTCGCCTGCACGTCCTTGGCTCCGAGGCCCTGGCGAGCCTGCTGGAAGATTTCTACGTTGACACCAACGACCTGGCCTTTGCCATGCTGGCCCACCGGCGTCAGGGTCATTCGCTACTGACCCTCTGCTTCGACTTGATGATCACTGTGGCCCATCGGCAGGGCCAGCATATCGCCCGTGGGTTCATCTCTTACCGCTCTCATGCTGAGGGCTTTATCATCGCCAGCGCCGACCCCGCCCGCATGCGCACCCTCCTGGAGGATCGCTATCAGCAGCAGGCCAAAACGCTGGTTGCCCGGCTTCGACAGCTGCTGGCGGCTCTGGACCGGGAGCAAGATACCTTTCCTTTCACTCTGGCCTGGTCACGGCTGATGCAGCGCTATCAAGAACGCGCTGCTCAACTGATCGCCGCCGGCCAGATCGATCTGAGCGCAGCAGGTCTGGAGACGGATAACGGAGGCGGCCCGCTCGTCCGTGGGAATCTGGCCGCCAGCGCCTTCCATAGTGCCCTGGAGCGTGATCAGCAGCACAAGCAGGCCCTCTACAGCGATCCCTGGTTCCAGAGCTATCGCCTTGTGCTGAACCTGCTCTATCTGCACTTCAGTCGGCTGGGTCTGCGCCCGATCGATCGTTTTCTGCTCTGCCATCTGGCCGCCAACGCAGTTGAGGAGGCTTTCAAGATCAGCGCCGTTGACATGGTCAGCGCCTTCAGCGAAGGGGCCTTGTCGGGGCCACCGCCCTGGCCAGGAGAAAGAGGGAGGCAACATCATGCAGGAGCCTGAGCGCGCGCTCTCCCCGTATGAGCAGCGGCCACAGGAAACGCTGGCGCCAGCGCTGCAGCGCTATATGGCGGAGGCACAGCACTTTCCGGAGCGCGAGGTGGTCGACTGGCAGCATGCGCCGCTCAAATATAAAATCTATCGCGGCTGCCCTTGCCTGCGCCTTGCTTATCTGACGCCGCCCACCTCAGAAGCCGGTGCGGAGCAAGGCCGCCAGCCGTTTGGGGGCGCTCAGTTTGGCCAGATGCTGGCCGATATCTATGGTCTGACGCGCCAGCGCTGGACGGGGGCCGAGAGCTATAACGCCATCGCCGCCGGGAGCACCTTGCCGATCCTCGATCCGCTCAAGCATCCGTTCAAACAGGATCTGCTGCGCCCTGTGCCTTCCGGCGGAGGTCTTTATCCCTGTGAACTCTATGCCGTTATCGGCCCGGCCCAGGCCCTGCCAGCCGGCGTCTATCACTATGATCCCGTCCATCATGCCCTGGATGTAATCCAGGATGCCGACGCCCGTCCTGAGCAGAGCGGTCGCTTCCTGGAGAGGCTGCTGGAAGCGCTGCTAGAACCGCCAGCCTGTGCCGCCGACTTCGCGCTGGTCCTGAGCTGCTTCTTCTGGAAGAACGCCTTCAAATATGGCGAATTTGCCTATCGTCTCCAAGGTCTCGACCTGGGGATTGTGTTGGGTCAGTCGCTGGCGGTCGGCAGCTATTACGGGCTGAAGAGTAGCGTTCATTTTCGCTTTGTAGACGGTGCTGTCAATGCCCTGTTGAACCTGGACGAGGCTTATGAGAGCGCCTATGCGGTCATCGTCTTCAGCCTTGGGGATACGCCCCGCGGTCCAGGCATTGGCTGGCAGCGTTGGCAGAAAGCGGCTGCCTCGCCGTCCAGCGTGACAGACGAGCGGGCGCGTCTGCAGCCCCTCAGCAGCCTGCCGCTCTCAGCCGCCCTGCATCGCGCCTCGCTGATCAGGACCTGCGCCCAGGGCCAGCCACTGACAGGCCAGGACCAGGATGCGGAGGAGAGCTTGCGGGGAGCGCTTGCAGGGTCTGGTGTGGCGCTGAGCGATGATATCGGGCTGGAGCTGGCCAGAGGTACACCGCTGCGCCATTCAGCGCGCCACTACTTTCGGCCCGGGCGCATCAGTGAGCAACAGTGCGCTCAGTTGCTCTATGCCGCTGGCCGTGGCCTGCAGAGCGATATCGCTCCTGCTGCGTCTTATCTGCCTCGCCTCTTGCTCTATTGTATCGTCGCTGGCGTGCAGGGACTCGATCCCGGTATCTACTGTTACACGCCCGGTGCTCGCCATTGGCAGCTTGTCAGGTCAGGGGATAGGCGTCTACAATTACAGCAAATAGTAGCTCATACCGGATATCATAATGTCTACCACATCAATCTGCACGTTTTTCCGGTTGGAGAGTACAGCGAGGGAGTGCGCCGCTATGGGCCCCGCTGGTATCGCATCCAGAACATGCTGGCAGGAAGCGTCATTCAGCGCCTCTATCTGGCTGCCGCGCTGCTCGGTCTGGGTTGTCATACCAGCCTGGCCTACTCGATTGAAGGAGTGAACAATCTGCTTGGCCTTGAGAGAGGGGCGACGGCGCTGGCTCAGGTGCTGATCGCTCCCGAGCGCCTCGCTGGCCAGTATTATGAGATGCCGCTACCGGCTGTTCTGGCCGCGGCATTGCCAGAAGGATAGCGGAGAATCTGCATGCATCCAACCATTGAGCGTAAGGAGGTCAGCGTCGTGAGCGGGAACAGTGCCGCGATCATCTCGATAGAGAGCGTACACAAATCCTATGGGAGTCTTAAGGCCCTCGAAGGGGTCTCCTTGTACATTGGCAACGGCGAATGCTTTGGCCTGCTCGGCCCCAACGGAGCCGGGAAAACCACCCTGCTCTCCTGTGTCGAGGGACTCATCAGCTTTCAGGAGGGGCGGATCACCGTCAGTGGCTATGATGTCGCCCGTCAGCCGCGCAAAGTGAAAAGCCTCCTGGGCGTGCAGCTCCAGGATGAAACGCTCTTCACCGATCTGAAGGCGGTTGAAGCCGTCCAGTTCTATGGCGCACTCTACAACACCTTCCCAACGCGGGCCGAGGCCCTGGCGCTGCTGGAGCGCTTTGACCTGGCTGAGAAGAGCAATGCCCGCATCGGCACGCTCTCCGGCGGTCAGCAGAAGCGTCTGACGCTGGCACTGGCGATGGTGCACCAGCCCTCGATCATCTTGTTGGACGAGCCGACCACCGGGCTTGATCCCCAGGCGCGCCATCATATCTGGGACATCGTGCGCCGGCTACGGAGTGAGGGCAAGACCATCATCCTGACGACCCATTATATTGAGGAGGCCGAGGTTCTCTGTGACCGTGTGGGGATCATCGATCAGGGCAAGATTCTGGCTCTGGGCACGCCGCGCGAGCTGATCGAGCGCATGGGCAATCTCTCAACGGTGCGCGCCAGCCTCCATCTACCCACCGAGAAGCTGCAGCAACTGCAGACAGCGGAATTTGTCCACGCCGTGAGCGGAGACGATGGCCTGCTCACTGTGCAGACATCTGATCCGCAGCGCGTCCTGGCTCTGCTGGAGGAGATCGGCCAGGAGCTAGGGAGCCGTCCGCAAAACGTCTCCATCCGTCAGCCCAACCTGGAAGATGTCTTTCTCTCGCTGACGGGCCGCAGCATCGGGCCAGCGGACTAGCAGCTGATCGGCCTGGCCCCTTACTTGAATCTGACTCTGTCCGGCGTCGTTCGGCTTCTCCCTTTGAGACAAGAAAGGAAACGCCTATGCGTCGCTTCATAACTGAATTTCGTTTTTTCATTATTTTGGCTTTTCGCAGTCGCACTTTGCTTTTCTTTAGCCTGCTCGTCCCGACAGGCTCGCTGCTGCTCTTCGGCTTCGTCTTTGGCCAGAATGTCATTCCTCTGCCGGGTAGTGGCGGCGTCTCTTACTCGGTTTGGCTGCTGCCAGGGATCATCGTGATGAATATGATTGCTTCCGGCCTCATGGGGAACTCCACGGCCATGATCACCTGGCGTGAGCGGGGTATCTTCAGGCGTATTCTGGTGACGCCAACGGCGCCGTGGGAGGTGATGCTGGCGCGCGCCTGCACTCAGGTGCTGGTGATCGTCATCCAGACCATCGTCGCGATCATCGTTGGCAGCCTGGTCTTTCATTTCACCTTTAACCCGCTCTATGCCCCGCTGACCCTGCTGTTCATCATTCTCGGCTCTGCCGTCTTTCTGCTGCTGGGGCAGGTTATTGCCTCCTTCACGGATCGCGTGGAGATTGGCAATATCATTAGCCAGGGTCTGTACATTCTGCTGACCTTTCTGACGGGTATTCTGCTACCTCTGCAGATTCTGCCAGATATTGTTTCCAAGATTGCCCCTTTTACGCCCTCCTACATGGTGGCCGAGCTGCTGCGCAGTGCGATGCTGCAGGGCAACGCTGGCAGCGCGCCGCTCGCCGATATTGTTGGCTGTTTGCTATACTGCGCCGCTGCTCTGGGTCTGTCGGCGGCGTTCTTCCGCATGCTGCACTGAGTGGTGTTCACGACCGGTACCGGTCATCTCACTCAAGGTGAGGGGGGCTGCATGAGCTACACGATCCTGCGCGACGTCTGCCTGGTTGAGGGGGCGTCGCAGGAAGGCATCAGGAAGGGATGCGATCTCTGGCTGCGAGGAGGGAGCATCGAGGCCATTACCGATAGCCGCGCTCGCTTGCCGCTCAGGGGAGAAGGGGAAGAGATTCCCTGTTCTGGCCTCTACTGCCTGCCTGGTCTGATCGATATGCATACGCATGTTACCTCGCCCGGCGAGGAGCGTATCGAGGAGAGCGATGATTTTCGTCGTCTGCTGGCCGAGCACGGACGGCAGGCTCTGGGGGCCGGGGTGACCACCCTGCGCGATCTAGGGGGCTGGCCGGAGGTGCTGCTCCGTCTGCGCGCGGGGGCGGCGCGCAGTCCTTTCTTTCCCAATCTCGTTGTGGCTGGTCCCTTCCTCACTGCTCCCGGTGGGCATCCGACCATTGGCCTCTTTCACGGGCTGAGCGCATTGCGGCGGGCGGCTACCCGCGAGCTGAGCGAGCCAGAGCAGGCGCGCGCGGTGGTCGACCAGCTCGCCGCCAGTGGCGTCGACTTCATCAAGGTCGTCTCCACGGCCTGTTTGATCGTTCCCCAGGAGGAGGCGCAGGTCCCCAAGCTGCGCCCCGAGATCTTTGCGGCCATCGTCGCCGCGGCCCATGCCCACGGCCTGAAGGTCGTTGCTCATACCATGACGGCGGCGGATGTACGTGAGGCGGTGCGGGTCGGTTGCGATGGCATCGAGCACGGCATCGTTTGCGACGCTGTCGAGGCGGCTTGCGAGCCGGAGTTGCTCGACCAGCTGCGAGAGCGCCAGATCTGCTACGTGCCGACGCTGGCCGCTATTGAGCAACTGGCGCCTCGCTTCCTGGAGCAGGCGATGCAGAACGCCAGACGCCTCGCCGAGCAGGGGGTGCTCATTGGCGTGGGCAGCGACGCTGGCAATCCGGGCGTGCCCTTCGGGGCCGGGCTGCTGCGGGAGTGCGAGCTGCTCTTTGCGGCTGGCATTCCGCCAGCACAGATTATCGCTGGTGCCACCAGCTGCGCTGCGGAACAGCTCGGGCGTGGCGGACAGCTGGGCCGCCTGAGTCCCGGTTATCAGGCCGATCTTGTGCTGCTCCGGGCCAACCCGCTGGAGCACCCCGGCCATCTCCGGCAGATAGAGGCCGTCTTCAAGGCTGGCTGCTGTGTCGCTGCCCGCCCTGCTTCTGTTTTTCGTCGTCAGCATCCATCAGCTTCGTTTCAGGAGTCTGTGTCGTGAGCCAGGAAAATTTGCTTCCGCTTTCTTCTCTCCAACGCCGTCAGGGCCGGTTCGGTTTTAACGCGGTGAGCGTGGCTGAGGGGCTGTTTGCTCTGGGGGTTCTGGCGTTGCTGATCTCTGTCTTTCTGCCCTGGCGCTATAGTGTGCTCAATCGTCCCGGCGAGCCTGTGCTGGTGCTCAGCGGCTGGCAGACTGGTCTGTTGGGCGGCCAGGGTCTCTGTTTGCTGGCTGGCGCTGTGCTGGTCCTCTTGCTGGCACTCAGGCGCTGGCTGGCGCCTGGTCAGCGTGCCCTCTGGGAGATCGTGGCAGCCGTGCTGCTGGGGGCAATTACCGTGGTGACCTTCAAAGACGTGCTCGATTTCTATAGTGGGTCGCTGGCTCTTGTGATTAAGCATAGCGTGTTGGGTGCCGGCTTTTATGGGGCTATGCTGGGCCTCGATCTCTTGCTGTTTGCCTGTTTCCTGCTGGTAAGGAGGCGGCAGCGTCAAGCGGAGCCTGGCCAGCAGTCAGCGCGCTGAGGCCGGGGTTGAGATGGCTCCGCTGTCTGTCAGCTTGCACCAGGGCTACTGGCAGGATAGTCCCCACCCTGGCCAGGCTCACGGCAGCGGCGTCTCTTGCTCTGGCTCTGCTCAGCGAGCGCTGGGTGAGCGGTACTGTTGCTGGTCAGGGCACAGACCGGAAAGAGGTTGGCGGCCACCGCCAGTCAGTAGCACTGGCGGAGTGTGACCGATTTCACAGTAGTGAGCAACGGGCTGTGATACTCTATACTCAGGTTCTGGTGAGAAAATCTGAGTGCGTTAAAACAGTAGCCTCTCTTCTGTTCGCTCCTGAAAGGCAGCTTGTAGTGCCTATCCTGATACCAGTTCGTGGCTTTGAGCCTCACTTAAAAGGAATAGGATTTTATTCGTGAAAAAGAGTACAAAAATTGTTTTCCTTTTTCTGCTCGTGTTGACCTTCCTGGCAGGCTGCAGCGGTTCCCCGCCAAGTTCTTCTACGGGGGGGGCTGCGGCTTCTCCGTCCGCCACAAGTGCTACGCCGCGTGCCAGCGCGACTGTGACAGCTGCCACTCCGGTCTCGACGGCGCAGACCGCTTTCAGGGTTACCTCAGTTCAGATGGCTGTCAGCCCGGCCTCGATCGCCGGCCAGAGCTGCGGCACAGAGCTGACAGTGACCTATACGGCTACCTTCCATGTGGTTCCTGACCAGGGCACTCATACTGTGCAATTTGCGTATACCACAAATAACGGGCGCTCGCAGCAGTTCGCCAGCTTACAGTTCTTGCCGGGACAGGCTACAAAGACGTTCTCCTTCAGCTGGCATGGGGCGCTGCCGCTGGATCACACGGCTCCCGGTCTTGGCGGGGTCCTTGTCACCAGTCCCAACCAGCTCATCTCGACACCGGTCAAGCCAGCTGGTCTGTGTACTCCGGCCCCCTTCCACGTGACGTCGGTCACTATGAGCGTTAACCCTGGCACGATTGCCGGCCTGCATTGTGGCACCAATCTGAAGGTGACCTATACGGCTACCTTCCATATTGCTCCGGGGAGTTTGGGCGGGATCATCAAGTTTGGCTATACTGTGGATAACGGACGCAGCGGCGGCGACAACACCCAGACGCTCGTCGTTGGGCCTGGAGCCACGACGCAAACCTATTCCTTTACCTGGAGCGGGGTCTTGCCGGCTGATCATACCTTCCCTGAGCCAGGCGGAGTGCTCGTCTCCAGTCCGAACGTCGTGCGTTCTCCACTGGTTGGGCCGAGTGGCCAGTGTAGCTGAGGAGTTGCACGGGAGATAGTTCCTTCTTGCTCTGACAGTCCAGCTCATCGTTCGCTGGTTGCCTCTTCATGGTGGCCAGCGGGCAGAGCCTTTGTTTGGAGGATGGAAGCGGGAAGCCTCCTTTCCTGCACAGGCTATCTCCGGCGATGAGGCTGACAAGCCCGCTGGATAGGCAGGTTTGCCGAGAGAACAGCTCTGGGCTGTGATGATCGAGGGCCACCTCTACCCCTGGCTTTCCGGGAGCCAGGAGAGGTGGCCTGTCTTTTGGGAAGGTGTGCTGTGATGTGATGCCACTGTTGGTCGGGCATCTGCTCAGCGGATGTTCTCAGGGAGGCCGACGCTAAGGGTGCGGCACAGGCACGAGCCCGGGGTGGTGCAGGAGCAGGGTGGGTGCGCTGAGAAGGCAGCCGTTAACCAGCTGTGGGGGAAGCTTCTGACTGATTGGCTGTGGCTGGCTTCTCTCCCCAGACGGTGAGCAGGGTCCAGAGGGCACAGAAGTCCTCCTCTTGCATCTCGGCGACGGCCTGCTGGTAGAGGGCAGCCAGCTCTTCGGCTGTCGCTACGCCTACCTTCACCAGGAACGGCTGTACCAGCTCCAACCCGATGAGATAGTCCTTAAAGACGGGATAGTGTCCCTCGGTTCCCATTGACCACTCGATAGCGCTGGCGCGGAGCCGCACTCGCTCAAAACCAGCTTGCCGCAACAGCCGCGGCAGTACTGGCGTGATGCCGATGTGGCGGCCATCGGGCGAGAAGCTCTGGCCAGCGCGCTTGAGTGCTTCGGTTCCCAAGGCGCTGAAGCGCTCGAAGGCGGGACTGCTGGTGAGCGGTGGCTCTGTTTCGCTGCAGCGCAGGATGCCGCCGGGCTTGAGCAGGCGGAAGCATTCGGCGAGCAGTCGCGGCCAGGCCGCTGGTAGCATGAAGCCGAAGAGGAGCCGCCCGTTGATCAAGTCAAAGGACTGGTCGGGGGAAGGCAGGGGGTCCATGACGTTGCCCACCTGAAAGTGGACGTTCTCCAGCCCGCGCGACCAGGCTTGCGCGTTGGCATACTCAATGACTAAGGGGCTGATGTCGATGCCGAGAATCTCCACCTTGGGGAAACGAAAGGCCAGCTCTAGGGCCCAGCCGCCAGGGCCACAGGCCAGGTCGAGGACGCGGCCCCTCTCCGGCAGGTTGATCCCCTCCTCTGGCAGCAGACCACCCATTGCTTCGGTGAGCAACCGATCCTGCTGCATCAGACGTGCTAGCTCGGCAGCTTGCTCAGAATCGATAATATAGGTGTTTCTGGAGGATGTCGAGGATGGCGATGGCTGAGGCTCGACATGGTGAATTGGGGCGGCTGCTGCTTCTCGTTCGTTCATGAAGGCTCCTTTCTGCTCGCTAGTCGTTCTGTCCCCTCAGTGGAGGAAGATCATGCTACAGTGTCTTTCACTGCTGCTTCTAGTATAATGAATCAATGCGCTCACTGTCTGCCCCTACCTCTGCCTCTGGAAGAGCTATCTCCACCAGGTGTATCCCCAAGGCTTCTTGTTCTGCGGTCGGGGATGCACTACGGGCCTTGGAGCTGGCAGTGTAGGCTACGACCTGTCCTGTCCTGTGGGAGTGGTGGAAAGCAGGGACTATCACGGGAGTAGGGGAAGCGGTAATGAGAACGAGTGGCTGCGAAGGTTGACCTGATTCGGGAAGTTGTAGCCATACCTCAAGATAGATATGATATATGGTATCAAGAATTGAAAAAATATTTTTTGCTCCTTTGATAGGTTTATGCTTGTTGCTTCGAGGATCTCGGCTCCCGACTTTCCACGCAGCGATCCTCGAATGGCTTTTGACGCGCTCTGAGTGGCAAAGTGCCTGGCATCATTACCGCTTAAGAGCGGTCACTAGTGACCGATTTTTTGGGATCATCGAAAAACCTTGACGGAAGCCGCTCCAGATGCTATCTTAAGGGGGGTGCCCTCAGAATCAGAGAAAGAGCCCGTTTGGGATTGAAACTCAATCCCTGAACGGGCTTCTCCCAGCTCGTAGGCCCCTCAGAATCAGAGAAAGAGCCCGTTTGGGATTGAAACTTGTCGAATTGCCCAGTGTCAACACCGGTACACTACTCAGAATCAGAGAAAGAGCCCGTTTGGGATTGAAACTGGAGGGTGGGGGGGTGGTTAGTTGTCGAGCAGTTCCTCAGAATCAGAGAAAGAGCCCGTTTGGGATTGAAACCTGAAGGAGGGGGCATTTCATCGTCTGGCCGGCATTTTGCTCAGAATCAGAGAAAGAGCCCGTTTGGGATTGAAACTTCTCAATCAGCTGTCGGTACTTGAGCACCTCTTGACTCAGAATCAGAGAAAGAGCCCGTTTGGGATTGAAACCCCTGCGGAGACGCCCTGTCTGCTCGTAGTTGTGAACTCAGAATCAGAGAAAGAGCCCGTTTGGGATTGAAACTTTTTTTTGCGCCTGCCCCCCCAAGGGGGGCAGGAACCTCAGAATCAGAGAAAGAGCCCGTTTGGGATTGAAACCGTATATGAGGATGGAGTAGCGTATATGAGGAAAACTCAGAATCAGAGAAAGAGCCCGTTTGGGATTGAAACTCGACCCACTGTTGTCCGGGCCGGCAGAGCACGACCCTTCTCAGAATCAGAGAAAGAGCCCGTTTGGGATTGAAACTGCATGCCGTCTATGACGGCGTGCACGCTCTTTTTTCTCAGAATCAGAGAAAGAGCCCGTTTGGGATTGAAACCAGGAGCAGAGGATGACCCGCGCCCCCGCCGCAAGAGCCGCTCAGAATCAGAGAAAGAGCCCGTTTGGGATTGAAACGCATGGCTGGCAGAGCGACATGACATGGTCAGATCGGCTCAGAATCAGAGAAAGAGCCCGTTTGGGATTGAAACAAACTGTGTCAACAGCCAGCCCCAGCGGCGCTCAGAATCAGAGAAGGAGCCCGTTATTGAGGGCAACACAAGGATTCTCAGGCTCAGAAAGAGGAGGCAGGCCCGTCTGGGTCTGGGGCTGAGATCAACAGAAACAGAAAGAGGAAGCTGCGTGCCAGATTGAAGAGGGGAAGCACCAGCAGAGCAGAGCAGACCTTGAATAGCGCGCACAGACTGAGCACCTCACTCACTCGTGGCCTGGCCTCATTCTGGCAGCTGCTCTGCTCGTCTACGGCCTGCATGGATGTACGGAAGTGCCGTTGATTCCCTGCATACCTCAGCTCGGCCCGGCTGGTCGCAAAGGCCCACTCGCCGTGCTCATCTGCACCCCATCGGGGTCAGCTCCTGCTCCAGGAAGCCCAGGGGCATGAGCAGATTAGCCGGAACCACGACGAGCAGCTATTTCAGCTCTCCCCCGGCCTCAAGAGAGGTAATAGTGACCGTGCTGCCGGAGCTGGTCACCTCGATAAGATAATAAGGATCTGCTGGATCAAAGCCAGCACTGGATAACCTCAGCTTGTTACCCATATAAGTTTGACCGTCGAAGGCCCAGGCGGACCCCCAGCCTTTGAGATGCGCTTGTGCAGCAACACCTGCAGGTCGTTGCACGACAATCTCTGATCCTCCCCCGCTGATCCGTATGGGAACCACTCCAGAGGGCACGGGAAGCTGTAGCAGGATTTGACTGCCTACTCCCCTGACCTCGAAAGAAGCAAGATTGAGGCCGCTCAGGTCGGCAAAGACATCTGATCCCCCGCTCTGGACGACGATTTGCCACGGAATGGAGCCGTTCAGAGTAATCTCTGCCTGACGCTGATCTCCCGTCAAAAGCAGGAACTGTCGAGGATAGCGGATAGTGACTACTCCACCTTGGACGGTCACATTGGGAACCGCTCCCTTGAAACGCGCCTGGTAGAGTTCGGCCATTTCTGAGCTCGTCCGTAAGACCAGCCGGATGCCAGCAGAGAGAAAAACCAGTCGGCCCTGCGGGAGATCATCCAGGGGAGCGGAGAAAATACTTCTCTCTTCTGGCAAGGCCGTTTCTTGCAGCTGGAGCAGCTGCTGGCGCGAAAGCGTGTTGCTGCGCTGGAGAAAGGCTAAGAGAAAGGCAAGTTGTTCCTCATTATAGCTCGATATCACCTCGTCCCACGTCTCCTCAAGAGCAGCCAGCATCGCGCGAACCTTGCGCAGCTCCTCCTTGCCTGCGGTGAGCCGGACAATGACCCTGCGACCATCGCTCTTGTCTCGCTCCCGATACACCAGCCCAGATGCCTCCAGACGGTTGAGCACCTTGGCAATGGCCCCGCTGATCATTCCCATCAATTCGGCGAGCTGACCAGCAGAAACTTCACCGGCCAGATCGAGCAGGTCCAGAACCTGGATGTCTGTGTCAGCCGCCAGGCCCGCCTGGGTCGCTGCTACACGGAAGAAGGCAGCGCCAAAACTGTTACTCTTCCTCAATTCACGCTTGATGGCTGCCAGCATCTCCGCGCGGTTTTCCTGAGTGTCACTTGACACGGTCTCTTCCTCTGTGGTACCTTCTATTTGTGTGACTCAGTCACTTAAATGAATTTTTCTTTAGTGACTAGAGAATAAAAATGGCGGAGTGAGTGGTGACCCAATCAGTAAATGAGTATACCATAGGAAGGTCTCGCCTGTCATGGTCATGCTGGAGCTGGAAACCACCCTGCAGGATGCACCGTCCCAACCGTCTTATCGCGGCTGGGGGGCTATCCCGGCCCTGACTGGGCCTGGCGACTGGACCACCTGGGTCCGGTGCTTGTCTAAAGTGTGAAAAGTAATCAACCTGACGTAGGAGGCATCTGATGCCAGACATGGCAATTCAAGTCAGAGATTTGCACAAATCATACCGACAGCTCAAAGTCCTGCAAGGCGTCGAGTTCGCCGTCGAGCAGGGCCGCATCTTCGCCCTGCTTGGCCCTAATGGAGCGGGGAAGACGACGCTCATCAAGATCCTCAGCACCCTCCTCAAGCCAGACAGTGGCACAGCCCTCGTCAATGGCTTTGATGTGATCGCCCAGGCTGCCCGGGTCAGGCACTCCATCAGTCTCACGGGCCAGTTTGCGGCTGTAGATGAGCTATTGACCGGACGTGAAAACCTCATTATGATCGCCCAACTTCGACACCTCAAACAGCCGCGTCGGGTAGCTGATGAGCTACTGGAGCGCTTCGGCCTGACCGAAGCCGCCAATCGTCGCGTCTCGGCCTATTCGGGAGGAATGCGTCGCCGGCTGGACCTGGCCATGAGCCTGGTAGGAACCCCGCCGATCATATTCCTTGACGAGCCAACTACCGGGCTTGATCCCGAAGGACGCCTGGAGGTCTGGAAAGTGGTCAAGGAGCTGGCTCAAGGAGGAAGAACGATCTTCTTGACGACGCAGTACCTGGATGAGGCGGAGCAGCTCGCCGATCGCATTGCCATTCTCCATCAGGGCCGCATCATCGCCAGTGGAACCCTGCAGGAGCTAAAAAAGCTCTTTCCCCCGGCCCGCGTGGAGTATGTGGAAAAACAGCCGACCCTGGAAGAGATTTTCCTCGCCATCATTGGTCAAAAGGAGGTCTGCTAAATGGCAACCCTGCAGCGCTACTTTTTCAGCGACCTGGGCGTGATGCTTGGTCGTTCGCTACGACACATTTTCCGCAGTATGGACACCATTATCACCGCTACCATCACGCCTATCGGTCTTATGTTGCTGTTCGTGTACGTGTTTGGGGGCGCGATCCAGAGCGGCACGGCCAATTATGTTAATTACGTGTTGCCCGGGATCTTCCTGGTCGCCATCGCCAGCGGGACCTCCTATACCTCCCTGCGTCTGTTTACCGATGTGCAACGAGGGATCATGGATCGCTTCCGCTCTATGCCAATTGCCCCCTCCACTCTTCTGTGGGGCCATGTGCTGGCTTCGCTGGTCTTCAACGGGATTTCGCTGCTGATCATCGTCCTCGTCGCTTTGCTGATGGGGTTTCGCTCAGCGGCGGGTATCCTGCCCTGGTTGGCCATCGTCGGTCTCCTGGCCCTGGTGACGCTGACATTAACCTGGGTAGCTGTCATCCCTGGGTTGACCGCTCGCTCGATCGACGGTGCTGCCGTCTTTGCCTACCCGCTCATCTTTCTCCCCTTTATCAGCTCGGCCTTCGTGCCCACCCGCTCGATGCCGCCAGTCGTGCGCGCCTTCGCCGAGCACCAGCCAGTGACGGCAATCGTGAATACGATCCGGGCCTTATTGGCGGGCGAGCCGGTCTCTCAGGAGATCTGGATAGCGCTCGCCTGGTGTCTGGGAATTCTGCTGCTGGCTTTCTTCTTCGCCAGGATGGCCTATAAAAAGCGTACAGCATAGACCACTGACGTTTAGTTGTCCTGAATGCAGCTCATCATGATGGAGAGATCTGGCATCTCGAACGAACCTTTGCCGCGCCGCTTTTCGTTCACTGCATCCTGGTAAGAATCTTCCAGCAGCCTTAGCGCGACAGGCTGCGTAGAGGCCTCCAGGGAGAAGAGGAACCCTGTGACTGACTCATGGCCAGCTCATGGTGAGAGAGCAGTATCTCAACCCCTCCCTCGCCCTCGCTCACCTGGAGGCAACCTCAGAGGGAGCCGTCTCACCGGCGCCTCCTCCCCAGCGCATCGAGACCGAGGTATTGATCAGACCAGTAATGATCATCACAGGTCGGGTGTAGGCCAGACTCGGACGCTGCCTGCCGAAAGCGAAAGACTCCTTGACAGGGCGGATCGCGTGCTCTATGATTCACATATCAGTATAAACGGATATATTAGTATCTTAAATAGCTGATTCGAGGCAAGTGCCAGCGAGTCTGCCTGACGGGCAGAGGTGCCTTTCTGAGAGGCAGGTCATGAGCACCAGGTGAGGCCCACCGAGGCAAGACCAGGCTCCCTCAATGGCAGGGGAATGGGGACGGTGTTGGTTACTGGCCGGGCCGCTTTGATTTCCCTGCTGCTGACCCCTGGGCTTGCAGCCCTGGCCTCTCTCGCCCTGACAGAAGTCACGAACGGAAAGGAAGTACCCGAGCAATGTCGATCGTCGCAGAGCCTGATCTCTTGATTCTGGGCAGCGGCTCGACCGCCTTCGCCGCGGCCCTGCACGCCGCTGACCTGGGCAAAACCGCCCTGCTCACCGAGGAGCGCACCATCGGCGGGACCTGTGCCAATCGGGGCTGTCTGCCCTCCAAGAATCTCATCGAGGCGGCGCGCCTGGTCTACGAAGCAGCCCACCCGCGCTATCCGGGCCTGACCCCTTTGCACATGCCGGCCAACTGGGCTGAGCTGCTGCAGCAGAAGGATGCTCTGGTCCAGACCTATCGCTGGGAGCGCTACGAGCGCCTGCTGCGCGAGATTCCGGGGCTGGCCCTCGTAGCGGGGCGGGCGCAGCTGCGCTCGCCGCACGAGGTGGTGGTGACCGGTCCCGACGGGACGCGACACCTGCGCGGTCAGCAGCTCCTGATCGCCACCGGCTCGCGTCCGATCATTCCGGCGCTGCCCGGGTTAGAGCAAGTTCCTTTCCTGACCAGCGATCTGCTCAGCAGCGCCGATGATCCCTGGCGAACCTCCCTGCGCCAGCAGCCGCGCTCGTTGCTGATTCTGGGTGGGGGGGCCATTGCTCTGGAGCTGGGCCAGCTCTTCGCCCGGCTCGGGACGCGCGTGACTCTGCTGATACGCGGCTCGCAGCTGCTACCCGGAGTGGAGCCGGAGCTAGCACAGACGCTGGCGGAGCTGCTGCAGGCGGAAGGGCTGCGGCTGCTGACCGGGGTCCAGGTGCAGGCAGTTGCGCCAGGCAGCAGCGGCGTTGCGGTCACGCTGCTGCAGGCAGGACGAACAGAGACGCTGGAGGCCGAGCAGCTACTGGTAGCAACGGGACGGCGTCCCAATACCGACGGGCTAGGACTGGAACGCGCTGGGGTGGCCCTGGAGGCGGACGGGGCGGTGCGGGTCGACCGCACGCTGCGCACGAGCGTCGCCCACATCTGGGCGGCTGGCGATGTCATCGGCACGGCCTGGGGCAACCAGTTCGCCACGCCTGTCGGGGCCGCTGATGGCAAGCTGGCGGCCCACAATGCCCTCTCCGGGGAGCCACCGCGCGCCGTTGACCATCGGGTGATCCCGCGCTGTATCTTTACCGATCCCCCGCTGGCGATGGTGGGTCTCACCGATGCCCAGGCGCAAGCGGAGGGGCTGGCCTGTGCCTGTCGCGTGCTGCCGCTGAGCCTGGTGCCGCGAGCGGGGGCGATCCATCGGAGGCAGGGCCTGGTCAAGATGGTGATAGAGCGGAGCAGCCGGCGCGTGCTGGGGGTGTCGCTGCTCGGGGAGAGTGCCGGCGAGGTGATCCACGAGGCGGCGATGGCCCTGCGCTTCGGGGCCAGGCTGGAGGATTTCACCGAGTTGGTCCATGTCTATCCGACGATGGCGGAGGCGCTCAAGCTGGTGGCGCTCTCCTTCTCACGAGACGTCCGCCTGCTCAGTTGTTGCGCCAGCTAAGCTGAACTGGGAAGGGCTGGATGCTGCTCCGGCCTTGTCTCCTCCTGTGAGCCACTGGACTGCTTCAGGCGCAGCGGTCAGGGCAGGACCAGCGTGAGGCGATCGCTGGCAATCATTTGCCATTGGGGCACAGCGCTGGGGGCATCCAGCAGCCTCGACGTGGTGGAGAGAGGGTTGCTGCTGGGCTGGATGGCTAGCCCTGGGTGGGGGCGGGTGAATAAGGGTCTCTCCTCCCCTCCCCTCTCCTCTCATGAGCTGGGATGGCTGGTCGCCGTAGGTCTGGGGCGTGCCTTCTCGCACCTGTCAGATCGCTGCTCGCCACCCTCTGCGGTTCGCCCCTCGGGTTCGGGCTGGCTCTCCCCAGAGACGGGGGTCCACTTGACCCCAATGATCTCCGGCTCCAGGCTTAAGCGCAGACTCAGCCTTTCCAGGAGCCGGTCATTCTTCGCCGCGAGGTAGAGCCTTGCTTGTAGCGTCACCAGATCTGGCCCAGGGCCATCTTGACTCTGGAACGCTTGTAGCAGCACTGGCTCGGATTGCACAGTGTGCCACAGAATGGCCCGCACCTGGTGGGCCATGCGCTCAGCAGCGAGCACCTGGAGCAGGTAGCAAGCTCCCCGCTTTTCTGTGGAGTGTCGGGTCCAGCGGTCAATCATTTGCCCGACCGGTCGCAGGGTCAAGTGAGTTCCTACGATCAGTAGCGTGCTCAGCGCTGCCAGGGCAAACTGACCTGTCGCTGCGAGGACCCCCGTAGCTGCTACACACCACAGTGTTCCCGCTGTGTTCAGACCACGAACTGCCAGGCCGTCTCGCAAGATGACTCCTGCACAGAGAAAGCCAACTCCCGATACCACCTGAGCCGCCAGCCGATTGCCTCCAGGGAGCTGCGTAGAAGCTAAGACAAACAGCGCCGAACCTGTCGCAACCAGCGCACTGGTGCGCAATCCTGCCGCCCGTTGCCGGTATTGACGCTCCAGGCCAATTACCAGGCCGCAGAGCAGCGCGCTGAGCAACCGAACCAGAAACGGTCCCATCCCCATACTATTCCTCGTTTCAACGGAAATGAAGAGAAGAGGCCATGATATCTCTATCTATCGACCTGTGCCCCTTATCACTACAACAGGATTGCCACGAGAGAGCCGGTGCGCCAGTACAAACACCCTGGCTCAGTCTCTAGCCTGGTTGCTGCCCGCTCTCCTGCTCTCAGCAATGAGATAGAAGCATCCTGTTAAATTGGAGGTGTGAAAAGAAAGAAATCATCATACGGCTATTGAGCAAGTATAGTCCAGAGATAGACAAAGGTCAAGCAAATAGGCGATCTTCATCATAAGAGCGCTGCTTTTGCCTGCGTGCGCGTGATCTGGCGCGTGGGTTAAGAAGGAAGGAAGAAGAAGGGGAACAAGCTAAGCCAGTCCTCGTTAGAGGAGAGATCGCTGGTGTCAGCAATGTGGGAGGGAGTGCCAGGCGAGGCGCTTCCTGCCCTCCTGTGACGAAAGGGGAGGAAAAGGCACGGCTAAGCAGCAGTCCCACTGCTTGGAGTTCGTGCCTCTTCCTCCTTCGAGGGGAAAGCCAGGGGAAGGATTTCCTAGTGATGCGGAGTTGGAGTGCTCGTTGGCTTCTTGCTGTTGGGTGTAGGAGTAGTGCTCGGCTTATTTCCTGTGGGCGTGGGCGTCATGGTCGGCTTGTTGCCTGGGCTGCCACCAGATGTAGACCGCTGGAGGCAGACCTGCAGCGGCGTCGTGCCACACAGCTCCAGCGCGTCGGCCAGGTAGTGGCTCACATTAGAGTCAGAGAGTTTGCCCACCGGGTTGGTGCGGTCGTGAGCCGCCAGGTACTGTGCCAGGGACAACAACTGATCGATCTCTCCATAGCCATAGACACGGCTGGCGCTCACGCTCACGCCGCCGGTGGTTGTGCCCACAAAGGTGCCCTGGTGCAGCGCGCAGAGCGCTTTCACTGGGGCATCAGTACTGGCAGTACTCAGGTGATAGCTGGCAGCCAGCTTCTGGGCATCTGGCAGGCCCGGACAGCTCCCCGGCCCATGCGAGGGGCTTCCCTCAGCTTGCGTACTGGCATGGTGAGTAGCCTCTGAAGTCGCTGCGGCATGGGTATGAATGAATGACTGGATAACTGCTTGTCCGGTAGAGGTAGCCGCAAAAGCGGCGGTCGCGCTGCCCACAAGGAAGACTCCCGAGAGGAGCATAATCAGAGCCTTCTTCTGCAAGAGAAAGATGAGCTTCATAGATCTCTCCTTTTCGCTGTTTAATAAGTTAGAAAAAGTACCCACAAGGTACATGGCGGTTTGGGTGATCCAGGTCCAGACGCAGGGCAACCCGCCTTGACTGACCTGTGCTCGCTGAAAAAGTTGCGCGGAGGGTGTCTCAGGTTACGGCCTGAACCGGTCCTAGGATAAAAGGGAGAGCGATCTTCCCACAGCTATATGTACTGCTACAATTGGGTTGCTTCCCGTACCGTAACCCGTTACGGGCATCTCGCCTTGAAAGGCGGAGCAGCACGTGACAGAGACAATCGAGCGCCTGCTGGATCGTGCCCGCCAGGGAGATGCTGAGGCCGTGAGCATGCTCTACCAGCGCTTTTTGCCTGGTGTCTTTAGCTACGTTGCGGCTCGCGTCCCCGACCGGGCGACTGCTGAGGATCTGACCTCGGAGGTCTTCCTCCAAATGGTCGAGGGTCTTGCCCGTCTGAGGGCGCGAGATGAGGCCAGCTTTCTCGCCTGGCTCCTGAGTATCGCGCGTCTCACAGTGGCTGGCTACTATCGCTCGCGCGAAAAAGAACCACTACTTCTCTCGCTGCAAGACCAGGGCCGGCAAGACTCGCCTGCAGACTCGCCGGTCGGGCCGATTGATGACGCTGTGCGTGATCCTCTTGCGCTGATAGAAGGTCAAGAGGACTGGCAAGCCGTTGTCCAGGCGATCAATCACCTGACTGAGGAACAGCGTCAGGTCCTCGTGAGCCGTGTGATTCTAGGGTATGACCTTGCCACTGTTGCGCGGATGCTGGGCAAGCAAGTAAACGCAATCAAAGCGCTGCAGTTTCGCGCTTTGCAGCGTCTGCGCCGCCTCCTGGGCGATGGGTCTGGCTCCCTGCGTGTTGCTCAGAAACGGAAGGAGAGGGTACCATGAAGCCGCTCGATGAGCGCCTTAATGACTACCTTGAGCGCCTCATGAAGGAGCAGGAGGAGGCGAGGCACCCGGTGGGCGGCTGCCCGGAGCCGGCGTTAACCCAGGAGCAGAGTCCGAGCCCGGATCTGGAGAGTCTTGTGGGCCTGGCGTGGCGTCTGCGACATGCGCCCCAGCTGCAAGTCGACCCTGAGTTCGCCAGGCAATTGGAGCGGCGTTTAGTCGACCGTTATGCGGAATTGCGTCAGCGGAGCCAGAAGCGGCGGCCTCTCTTTACCGCACTTCGCTGGCGTCCTGCCCTGGCTATTGCTCTCAGCCTGTGTCTATTGCTTTGTTTGTTCTGCACAAGTCTGCTGGTTCTGGCTGCTCAGGTCACCGATCCTGCTAATCCGCTCTACACGCTCAGGCGTTGGGAGCAGCATGTCGAGATCCAGCTGTCCAGCAATCCGGCCAGCCAGGCGACCCTGAACCTGCAGATGGCGCGAGAGCAGCTCAGTGTGCTCGTCAGGCTAGCTGACTCGGGCCAGGGGGAGGCATATCAACAGGGCCTCCTTGATCTTGACCGACAGGTAGATGCTGCCGCTTCAGCGATCGCGAGACTACCGGCAGGCCCCCAGCGCGACCAGCTAGCCGGGGATCTGGCAGCGCTGAAATCTGATTCGATCCACGAGCTACGTCACCTGCTCTCTCGCCTTGGGCTGCCAGAGCGCCTGGCGACCACTCGTGAATTGGGGCAGTTGGGAGATACGGTTCCCACGCTGGCGCACGTGACCGTGGTGCTGCAGTCTCATTCTACTAATGGCCTCGTGACTATTACCCTGACGGGAAGCGATCTCCAGCCGGGTGCGCAGTTGCTGGTGAACGGCGCGGTGGTCGAGGCGCACGAGACTCAGCGGCAAAGTCAAGGACTGATAGTCTTTGTGACCAACTGGCAAGGGAACCAGCGCCTGCAGAGTCTGGGCATTCTCAACCCTGATGGAACAGTGGCCCAAACCAACGCCATCGCTCTCACTAGTGCTGGAGAGAGCCATCAGCGTGGTGGCAGCAGCAAACCCACGAGTACGCCAACTCCTCACGGGAACAAGCCAACGGTGTCCCCTCCGTCGCACGGTGACCAATCACTGGTCCTTCCCTATGTGGCACGACTGGAAGCATTAGCTGAACCCGGCTGCGGAGGAGGAATAAGGGGACATACGGCCACACCAGGGTGCAGGGTGACGAAGACCTGAGAGGATGTGCCTGTCCAGACTTGACCTGCTGGGACTGGGACCTGGGGATATGCCAGAGCCTCCGGCTGAGGGCATGAATGTACCAGCTATGGGCATAGATCAAAGCAAGGCGGATACACTCCAGGCTGAGCTTGAGCAGGCATCTCTCAGGTCTGTGAAAGACGCCTGGCAGCGCTCTGATCTTCATGGCCATTGTCATGGGCCTTTGGATGGCTGCGTGAGATGAGGACTGCTTGCTTGGAAGGAACCGGCCAGCCTGGCGCGGCGCTTCCTCCAGGGCGAGCTGTCTCCCTCCCTCTGAGGGAGGCTCGTCTATTGATCTCAGTGACAGTATGTCCCGGCCTGTAAGCAGAAGCCCTGCTACAGGGGGCCAATGACGGGATTAGATGATGGGTGCCTGTATGGTTCCGCGACCCATAGCGGCCCCTTCCTACTAACTAAGCATCATTGGGGCCCAGACGTATAATCCCAATTGTGGCCGGGTCGAGCAGAAGACCTGGCCAGCCAGGAGGAAGTTGCGCTATGACTTCTGAGAAGATCCCCTTTTCCAAAGAAAAAGAGACCATGCTCATGACCCTGAGCGGGCGGGCGCTTCAGAGCCAATGGGAGCGGCCCATCTTGCGCGATCCCTGGGCTGAAGCGGCGATGAAGCAGATCGATTACGATATCCGCGAACAGTATCGGGGGCCTGGATCGTGGAAGATGTGGGAGAAAATCGGCTGTACCGTCATTGCCACACGAGCAGCAACGTTCGATATGCTGGCGAGCCGCTATCTGGCTGAGCATTCTGAGGCAGTGGTTCTCCATGTGGGCTGCGGCATGGACAGCCGTGTGTTCCGCATCGATCCGCCGGCCTCTGTTCTGTGGTTCGATATCGATTATCCCGATGTGATCGACCTGCGTCGTCGCCTCTTCCCCGAGCGAGTGGCCTATCGTCTGATCGGGGCCCCGCTCTCAGATCTGCGCTGGTTCGATGAGGTTCCGCGAGATCGGCCAGGATTGCTAATCGCTGAGGGGGTGCTGCACTACCTGAGCGAGATAGAGGTGAAAGCGCTGCTCAATGCTGTGGTGGCCCACTTTCCCAGTGGCCAGCTGATCTTCGACATCTGCAACAGGTTGATTGTGAAACGAGCAGGCTCAAACGTTGGAGGCACAGGCGCCACCTATCGGTGGGGCCTCGATGATCCAGAGGAGATCAGGCAGCTAGAGCCAAAGCTGGATCTTGTCCAGGAACTCAGGCCCAGCGAACTCATTGCCTTCTCACGCTTCCCACTCTGGGTACGGGCCCTGTTCCGCCTGATGGAGGTCAGTCCCGCGCTGTGGCGGACTGAGAGGATCGTTGTCTATCGCTATGGGCAGGCTGGCGACCTGGACGAGGCTCGTGCTCAGGCTGAGGGTGATCGCGTCGCTAAGGACGCGGCTGGCAAAGAGAGAGCGCCGTAGTCGCCCGGCCTTGCCGGCGAAAGGACTGGGATAACGATCTGATCCTCCGTCTGCGATCAACCTCCACCGGGGCCGTCCAGGTCCTCGGCCCCCTTCTCGTGACTGTTTCATTACCTACGCCTTGGGCAGTTCCTCAAAGATGATACAGCATCTCATGAAGACACTGCTGAAGCATCATCATCTCTGTGCGAGATAAAGCAAGCGATCTTCCCGGCCAGCTCTGATGTGGAAGGACCTCTCTTCAATCCCTTCTCCCCATAAAAAATTGATAAAAATTAATAGGTCTGCGCTTATTCCTTGCCAGCTGCATTGACAGATACGCATCTCCTTATTTACACTCTTCACTGAACTATCTACTTCATGTGCTACAGCTGATAGAGCCTGGGAAATGATTCAAAATCTTTTTGCCTCCCCGGGAATACGATACCGGATGATAGCAGCATGGGTGATATGACGAGGAGAGAAGAAAGGAGGAGTAGATGCCCTGGTGGTTTTTCCGTCGGCGCGGCGGGAGCGCGCTGTCGACAGGACCGGCGGGACAGAGCAGCGGAGCGGGTTGGCACTTGGGAGACGTAGCCTTGCCCCGCTTACAGGGCCGGCGCCGCTACCTGCAGGAACAACCGTACTTGTTGCCCAAGGATCTCGGCGAAGTCAATCGGCTCGATTTCCAGCACTATATGTTTCGTGCCGCGCTGCGTGGGAACTACCTGGCGCCGATTGGGCAGCCGAGGCGCATTCTCGATGTGGGCTGTGGAACCGGGCGATGGGCCATCGAGCTGGCGCAGCAATTTCCGCAGGCGGAGGTGATCGGGTTGGATCTGGAGCAGGCCAAGAGTACGAGTCGCATGCCCTCGAACTATCGCTTTGTTCGGGGGGACGTGCTGCAGGGTCTGCCGTTTGAGGAGAACACCTTTGATTTTGTGCATCAGCGTTTGCTGATCCTGGCGATTCCGCTGGTGGCCTGGCCGGGGGTGGTGCAGGAGCTGGCGCGAGTGACCGCTCCGGGTGGCTGGGTTGAGCTGCTTGAGACAAGCATCAGCTCACGCGATTGGGGAACCTGCGGGCCGGCGATGCAGCAGCTGCTCGACTGGATGGGACAACTGGCGTCGCTGCGTGGGCTGGATACGGAGGGCGTGGTGGTGCGCTCGCTCGAACACTATCTGGCAGAGGCTGGCCTGATCAACATTCAGCGCCGTCTCCTGGAGGTCCCGGTTGGCGACTGGGGCGGGCGCCTGGGTTCGCTGGTGGCCCTGGACTTTAAAGAGGGGGCCAAAGCGGTGAGTGGGCCGATCGCCGCGCGCTTTGGCCGCTCAGAGCAGGAGGTCCTCGACATTATCGAACAGGTTAATCACGAGTGGAACGCGCTGCAGACACGCGGCTATTTTATGATTGTCTACGGACAGAAGCCGCTCACTGGCTAATTTGCCAGAAGGAGTCTGGCTTCCTCTCTGGCTCTGGTCTGGCTCTGACGTCTCGATTCTGGTCAGCAGCGCCTGACTGAGAACGCAAGCAGGAGAGCATGGCCAGCACCATCTCCCCCCTCGATGTGCCTGGGCATGCTCTCTTGTCTGCTGCATCTTTCGCACTTCTACTACTATGTTATCGCTGTATATTCCAGACGGGCGGCTGACAGGCGCAGACAGGCTGCGCTGGACAGGAAGGTAGAGAGCGACAAAGCTGTCCTTCCTTTTTTATCCATCTTATGTACCAATTGTGGGGAATAGAGTGCTGGCACTCTGGCTGCTCTCCTCACGGAATTTCCTATAGTAGTATATGGGCAACCTGACTGCCAGAGATCAATCAGCATCGCTCACTCTTCCATCAGCGGCCTCTGCCCCGTTACAGAGAGAGCACGGCGCTCGCTGTGTAGCCCACCGCCTGCTTCACTATGCCTCTGGCCGTATGCCAGCGTACCGACCAGTCTACCTGACGCTGGCCGGCAATCTGTAGCTGCCAGCCGCCTGCTGCAGTGGGCAACAGCTGCCATTCCGTAGCTACACCGCTGGCGTCCCAGACAATGCGCCCACGACCTGGAGCGCCGGGGTAGACCTCCAGCGTCACCTCGTCGGGGGCCTCCTCGTTCAGGAAAGCCCGCTCCGGTCCGAGCGGCAGCACGCTACCAGCGCGCACATAGACGGGCAGAATCTCCAGCGGTGCCACTCGTGTCACATAGCGTCCGCCTTCCAGCCGCTCATCGCTCCAGAAATCGATCCACTCCCCGACAGGAAGATAGAGGCGGCGGGCTACTGGCTCACGCGCCTCACTAAAGACTGGGGCCACGAGCAAGGCCGGGCCGAGCAAGTAGGCATCATCGATCACGGCGGCAGTCGGATCTGCCGGGAATTCGAGCAGCAGCGGGCGCAGCATCGGTAGTCCGTGGCTATGGGCCTCCCAGGCCAGGCTATACAGGTAGGGATTGAGGCGCAGGCGCAGCCGCGCATAGCGGCGGAAAATAGTCAGGGCTTCCTCTCCGAAGACCCAGGGTTCCCGCGGCGTGGTCCCGTGTGCCCGCGCCAGCGGTGAGAAAAGGCCGAATTGGGCCCAGCGAATATACAACTCTGGCGATGGCGGCGGCCCATAAAAGCCCCCGATGTCGTGAGCCCAGAGGCCCGGAGCACTCAGGGCCAGATTCAAGCCTCCGCGCAGAGAGCAGGCCATCGCCGCCACATCGGTTTTCGGGTCACCACCCCACTGCGCCGGATAGCGCTGCGTACCCGCCCAGCCAGAGCGCCCCCAGACAAAGCCTGGCCGTCCTGTCTCCTGAGAAATCACCTCATGGACAGCAGCGTTGTAGAGCAGCGGATACAGATTGCGCAGCTCATGGCCGCTCATTCCATTAGCCGCGCGCGCCTCGAGCGGCACCCCCTCGCCAAAGTCCGTCTTGAAAACTGCCACCCCGGCGCGCAACAGTGGACGATGCAGATCCTGCCACCAGGCGCGCGCCGCGGGATTGGTGAAATCGACAATCGCGCGCTTGCGGCCATCGGGGGGCGGCCCTCCAAAATCGGCCCCGATCGGCTCACCCTTCTCATCACGCAAGAAGTAGCCTGCGCTCGCCGCCTCCTGGTAGCGCGGTGCCTGTTCAGAAACATAGGGCAGCTCCCAGAGCGAGACCTTAAAGCCACGCTCACCCAGCTCGCGGATCAACCCCGGCAGATCGGGAAAAGCCTCCTCGTTGACCGTGAAATCACAGGAGAGATTTGGATGCGCCAGCCAGGCCGGATCAATGTGGAGCACATCGCATGGTATCCCTTCAGCTCTGGCCCGGTTGGCAACCTCCTCCACCTCCGCCCGGCTCTGGTAGCGGCAGCGCGAAAGCCAGACGCCGAAGGCCCAGCGCGGAGGCAGCGTCGCCCGTCCAGTCAGACGCGTGTACTCTTCCAGAATCTCGCGCGCCTCCCGCCCGAAGAGTACAAACAGATCAAGGCTCGGCTCCGCGCAACGTACCAGCGCTGCCCGCGCCGAGGGCGTCCCCAATGCCAGGGTCACAGGCGTTGGCGTATGCGCAAAGAGGCCATAGCCGCGCGACGACAGCAGAAAAGGCACATTCTTATACGACCCTTCGGTCGTTGTTCCCCAGGCATCAATATTGAAGAGGTGGACCACCGTGCCGCGATGATCCAGGCGTGCGAAGCGCTCGCCCAGGCCATAGAAATGCTCAGCGGGATCGATGGCCCACGACCAGTATGCTGCCCTCCGTTCCCCTGGTGCGGAATACAGGCCCGGCGGTGGCGTACAGAGGAGGCCATGCACATTGCGATCATCAAGCGCTGTGCGCCAGGTGACAGCCGGGGCGGCTTCACTCTCGATCTGGACCGCAAACGGATCGCGCTCCAACCTGATACTGATCCCCTTTAGCCAAGCGCGGACCCCCGTCGCTATCTCCTCGATGGAGGGCAATGGCAGCTGAGAGCCATAGGTTGCGGCCAGCACCTCTTCCAGGGCGCCGGGCGCCAGCATCCCGTAGGTCCGCTCCTGCTGTAGCGCCTCCGGCTCTCCCAGGCGCAGGCGCAGACTGCGAGGAGACACCACCTGCAGCTCCAATGTCAAGCGTGCCTCAGCAACTGGAGACTCGCCCTGAGCGCCTGTTTCGCGCCCTGTCCCTGTCAAGTCCTCCGCCTCTGCCGGGCGATTGGGCACTCCGGTCGTCGTCATCTGCTGAGCCAGCGGCTCAGCGCTTACCACCACGGGACGGAGCGGGCCGCCCAGCGTCCGAAACGGAACCAGGGCTACCTCGGCCCGCACCCCTCCCGGGATGGCCGTTACCTGCACCAGCCGTCTCAGATAAAGGCCCTGAGTCACCATTTCCGGCCTATCGCCGGTCATCTGCATCGCCTCGCTCATCGCTCCTCCTGACTCCGCCGGTAGTCCTGCAAGAACGCCTCAAGGCCCGCTGTTGTCAGTGGGTGTTCGATCAGCTGCGTCAGGATCGTATAGGCCATCGTGGCGATGTGTGCGCCGGCCCTGGCGACTGCCGTCACATGCACAGGATGGCGCAAGGCTGCCGCGATAATCTTCCCGGGTTGCTGCTGGACGCGCAATGTCTGGGCCAGATCGGCCACCAGGGCCACCCCATCCTCGCCGACAGCATCGAGGCGACCGACAAAAGGACTCACATAGCTTGCACCCGCCGCCAGAGCTAACAGGGCCTGATTGACTGTAAAAATCAGTGTCGCGTTGATCTCTGGCCGGCGGGTCAGCCGCTGCTGCTGAGCGAAGCGGGCCCGGATCGGGCAGTCTGTCACGTGGGCGCAGCCCTGACAAGAGGCCATGACCTCGCTCCGACTCAGGCGAGCCATCGCCTTGAGACCCTCGACGGTAGTTGGCAGCTTCACCACCACATGTGGCGACCAGGTTGCAAAATCCAGTCCCTGGGCCACCATCCCGTCGGCATCGAGGGCCACCACCTCAACACTGATTGGTACATCTGCGATCCAGCACAGCTCTTGAATGTGCCCACGCATCTCGCTCTCGCGCACGCCTGCGCGCGCCATATGGCTGGGATTGGTTGTCACGCCGCGCAGCACCCCCCAGGCGGCAGCCGCACGCACTTCCTCCAGCTGAGCTGTATCGAGATAGAAATCCATAACCTGGCAACCTCCTTTGTTAACCTTTCAAGCCACCGGCGGTCAGACCCGAGACAATTCGTCGCTCTAGCAACAAAATGAGCGCCACCAAGGGCACCACCGACATCACCATTGCCGCCGACAGCACACCAAAATTCGTCGTAAATTCCGTCTGACTCAAGATCACGATCCCCACAGGCAGCGTATATGTTGCCGTCGTCGTATAGTTCAGCGCGAACAGGTATTCATTCCAGTCCCCAACAAAGACTATCACCGCGGTGGTAAACAGCCCGGGGATAATCATAGGGAGCACGATGCGCACAAAAGCCCCGAGACGGCTCATGCCATCGAGGGCCGCCGCCTCCTCATATTCGAAAGGCACCTCCTGTAAAAAAGCCATCAGAATCAAGATAGCCATCGGCAGGCCAAAGACCGAATACGGAATGATCAGAGCCAAGAGACTCCCTATGAGATGCAGGCTCTGCAAGACCATATAGAGAGGAATGACCTGGGAGAACGGTGGAAAAAGAGAGAGCGAGACGACGAAAAGCAGCGCCAGCCGCTTCCAGCGAAAGCGCAGGCGGGCAAAGGCATAAGCGGCCAGTGTGGCCAGGACCATCGTCACCAGGGTTGAGACCAGCGAGGCCACAATGCTATTGAGGTAGTAGCGCCCGATATCCCCCTGGAGGGCCTCGATATAGCTGCTCAGCGTTGGACGAGCAGGCCAGAGCGTCGCCGGGATCGAAGTGGTCTCCTGGGGAGTCATCAGCGAGGTCAGGAGCGCCCAGATCAGGGGCAGAAACTGCACGACGATGATCACCGCCAGCGCAAGATAGAGCAGTGTCTGTCGAGTCAGCGGCTTCAGCTGCGGGCCGCGTGACCTTGTCGTCGGGCGAGAGGATTCTCTTGCTGGTGCTGTCGTCGTAGGAGCCAGCGCCATACTCGTTTCTCCTTCAGCGACACCCCTGTTATCTCGTGCCTGTCCGCAGAAGCGTCCGCATATAGAGCACGATGAACACCAGAGTAATAGCCGTCAATACCACGGCGATCGTCGAGCCATAGCCGAAATCGCCGAACTGTTGGATCTGCAGATAGATATACAGGCCAAGGTTCTGGGTAGCGTTGCCCGGGCCACCGTTCGTAAAAGCGCTGATCAGATCAAAAGCCTGCAGCGACTCGATGGTGCGCAGAATAAGCGTCACCAGCAACACCGGACGCAGCAGCGGGAGCGTGACACGCCAGAGGGTCTGCCAGCGTGAGGCCCCGTCGACGCGTGCCGCCTCATAGACCTCCTCGGGGATGCCCTGCAGTCCCGCCAGCACCAGCAGCGCCACCAGCGAATTGGCCTTCCAGATCGCCAGCACGTAGATGAGGAGCGTCGCCAGCTGAGCGGAACCCAGCCAGACGATCGGATGTGCCGGATTCACGAGGCCCAGGTGCTCTAACAAGCTATTGACCAGGCCGTACTGGTCGTTAAACATATAGGCCCAGATCACCGAATTCGTAGCGGTAGGAATGGCCCAGGGGAAGAGAATAGCGGCCCGCGCCAACCAGCGCCCGCGAAAGGAGCGATTGGCAAACAGCGCCAGGGCCGTCCCGCAGATCATCTGGCCGCAGACAGTCACAAGGCTATAGAGTAATGAAAAGCGCAGAGCGCTCCAAAACTGGTCATCGTGGAGGAGCCGCAGATAGTTGGCCAGACCCGCGCTCGTCGTGCCCAGGCCGAAAGAGCCTCCCTGCTGAAAGGAAAACCAGAGCGTACTTAACACTGGGTAGACGCCCAGCGCAAGCAGGGCCAGAATCACAGGCAGCAGCATCAGCCAGGCCAGCCGCTCCTCACGACGCTCCAAAGGGCCGCGAGGGCTACCTTCTTTGGCTTGCAGCAGCGGCGCCCCGATCGTAGCCATAGATACACCTCGTTCTTGCTTTGGGCAGAGTCACAAACGCCAAGCCAAGGTCGCTGGCAGCGGGGGACGGACAAGAGGACAGGAGAGGCTGGCCGATGGGTTCTCTCTGGCTCGTTTGGACATGGGAACAAGGGCCAGCAATTACCCGGCGGTGGCGGTGGCGGAGCCGCCGCCTGCCCTCTCCTCTCCTCTCCTTTCCTCTCCTCTCTCCTTCCACTGCCCTCCTGCCGTGCGCGGCTCACCTCATGTCAACGACGCTACCTGTGTCTGGACACTGTTGAGAGCTTCGCTCGGGCTGGCCTGGTTGCTCAGCACGGAGTTGATCGCCGCCTGCAGCGGGGTTGTGAACTGGTTATAGTTCTTCAGCGTCGGGCGATTCTGACCGCTGTTCAGGATGCTGCCGATCTGCTTAAAGTAAGGCACCTTGGCCTGGACCGAGGCATCGCTGACCACATCGGGACGGCTGGGAATCAAGCCCGCATTGAGGGCCATCGAGGTCTGCGTCTCCTTGCTCAGCATATAGTCGATGAAGGTCCAGGCAGCCTCTTTATATTGTGAATTGGCGTTGATCGCCAGCACCCAGCCGCCGGTGCAGCCGTGACCGCTGTGACCACTGGTTGCCAGCGTGGGCGCGACGCCTACCTTTCCAGCCACCTTTGAGCGCGAAGGCGTATTCGCGATTGCATAGGCGAAGACCCAGTTGCGCATGAACGGTGCCTTACCCTGGCTGAAGAGGGTCAAAATATCATTGGGGGCATAGGTCGAGGTCCCCGTTGGCGCCAGCCGGAACTTATAGATCAGGTCGTGCATGTACTGCAGCGCATCGACCTGAAGCGGGCCGTTGACCTGCAGCTTGCCTGGTTCCCCAATAGAGCCGCCGGCGCCCCAGAGGAATTCCAGCCACTCGTCGACAATGGCCTCAATCTTCTTGCCTGGCATCAGATAGCCGTAACTGACCCCGTGTGATGATTCCCCGGCCAGAATACGCTCGGCCAGAGCCTGCATTTCCTCGCGGGTTTGCGGCACGCTCCCGCCGTACTTCTCGACCAGATCGGTGCGGTAGTAGAGCATGCCGATATCCATGTAGCGCTGGATGCCATAGAGGTGGCCATTCACGCGGCCAACGGTGCGCGCGCTTGGCCAGAACTGGTTGAGGTAGCTGGAGGTGACGTACTGGTCGATGGGGGCCAGCCAGCCGGGGGTAGCAAACTGCGCGGGCCAGGTCACATCGATCTGCACCACATCGGGTGTGGGCGACTGGGCGCGGAAAGCATTGACAAACTTGCTGTACTGATCGGTGGCCACTGAGGGCAACTCGACATAGTCCACATGGATCTTGCCGGCATGCAAATCATTGAAGCGCTTGATCTCCGCCGTTTGCTCGCCGGTAGTATCGACCAGGGCCGCGAACTGGATGGTCACAGGACCACTGGTGGAGGCCGGTGCTCCGCCGCAGGCGGCCAGCCAGGAGCCAAGAACGGTCACCCCCAGGCTTGCCTTGACCCCCTGGCTGAGCACCCTCCGTCGTGTGAGCCTGGGGGAGCTTGCCGGGTTTGGCTCTGCTTCAAGCCCAAAAGCGGAACCAGCCGCTGGTCCCATCTCGGATCGTACAGGTTGCATCTGCGGAGCATCGTCGTTGATTACCATGTCTCATACCGACCTTTCTGTTATGCTAGACGCAAGAGGGGCAACAGGGATCAGTTCCCGCCTGTGGGCCGGCGTGGGCGCTGAGCAGCCAGTTCCTCGGGCTGTCTCGACTGATCCCTCTGCTCAGCAGTCGCTATCTTGCCAGGTCTGGCCTGACTCGCTAGAGCGCCACCTTCTCGATCTCCAGCAGCTCTGCCAGGGCCGCCAGCGCTGCGGCCTGATGGCCCGCCACGAAAGCGACATGGTGCTCCCAGCCGCCTTCGATGAGGGTATCGAGTAGCTGACGAGCGTCACAGCTGGGACGGAAGACCGCTGTATTGCCCGCGAAGCGATTGACCGGCTCGTCAAGAAGCTCGCCTTCGGCGTAGAGCAGGCGGTAGCCGCGAGGGCCAACACCAAGACGAGCCAGCGTGGCCGGCCCAGGACGAATGGCGAAGTTGCCGGTCACACCGATCCGGCGATTGCAGTGAACGGTAAGAGGAATCTCCTCACCCGGGCGCGCCAGACAAGCGGGAGCGTTGCCACAATGCCAGAGCGAGATCGTGCCGGCCTCCTCATTGAGCGCCACGACATCGGCCAGCAACGGGGCAGCACCGCTGAGCCACTGCAGGATCAACAAGGTAACGGCCCCGTGAAGATCAGCTTCGCAGGCACAGACGAAGCCATCGTCAGCCAGGCGACCAAGAGTAGCGCAGGGCATCAGACCAAAGTCCTGAGGAAACTCCGGCCAGCAACGCACGGCCAGCCCATCAAGCTGCTCTTCTTGGAGCAGGGAGCGAAGCGCAACATAGGCGGCTCCGAAACGCCGGACCTCGTCCGGGTTAAGCGCTGACAGACCAGAGGTGGCTGCCTGCGTTGAGGCAATGGCCGCGTCCACGGCGCTGGCCGGGACCTGGCTGGCCGCCTGGAAAATGCGGGTGAGGTTGACGTGATGCACGCCGGTGCCGATCACACGCCCCAGCTCCAGCTCATCGAACTGGCAGCCATAGAAGCCTGGAGGAGCCTCGCCGACGAGCCCAAGACGGCTCGTGCGCAGGCGTCTACGCGTCGCGGCAGCTTGAGCCAGGGCCTTGAGTGGCTCAAACAGACCGGCCTCGCCGGGATCGCCGTAGAGGTAGCGAACCACCCGTCCTGTTTTGTGCAGGGCATGGGCCGCCAGATGGGCACCACAGAGAGAATTGAGCCAGAGCCGCTCACCGGGAGAGCCCGGCTCGCGCAAGGCCCACAAACAGACGGGCGCAGGGATATGAGCGGCCAGCTCGACGGCCATGCTGGCGTCACTGAAGGTGGCGCACAGTAGGACAAGGACGTCTGGCTCTCGCTCTTGGAGGTGGATGGCGCTCTGGCGCGCGGCCTGGGCATCCATCAGCAGAGAGGTGTCGCCGTAAACGGGCCACCCCTCTTGCTGCAGGGCTGCCAGGGCCTTCGCCGCCATCTGCCCGGCATAGTCGACGGCGAAGGTAGGGCGCGCAATACTGGCAAAGGCTAACACCGGTAGCGGTGCTTCTCGTCGGTTTTCGCGGTTCATGATCACTTGCTCTACCTGGCTTTGCTCACTCACTCAGCTGGCCAAGACAGGGCTGCCCGACTTGGCCTGACGTGACAACCTGATCTTGCCCTCGCGTCCCGGTTCGCCTCGGACGCGGGTCAGCGCTCGCGCCCCGCAGCTCGCAGTACCAGGGCCTCAAGGGCGACGCTGGCAGCCCCAACTAGGCCGGCATCTTCTCCAAAGGTGGGCGCTACCAGCTCTATGGTTTCGTCTCTGGTCAGGAAGGCGCGCTGGTGTAAACAGGTGGCAACGGCAGAGAAGAAGAGATCACCTGCCTCAGCGATCGCGCCGTGCAGTACGATGCGGCTCGGGTTCAAAATATCGGTGAGCGTTGAGAGGGCGATGCCCAGCGATTCGCCACAGGTGCGGACAACAGCACGGGCCACTTCATCCCCCTGGCGCGCGAGCGAGGCCAGGCGACGCACGGCTTCCTTTGGACTGGCCGTCTCCGATTGGAGGGCCAGGCCCTGCAGGCTGGCCAGACGCACAATGGCTGGCTCGGCGGCGATAGTCTCCAGACAGCCGCGATTGCCGCAGGCACAGCGCTCACCCTCCGGGTCGACAGTGATGTGACCGATCTCACCGGCGCTGCCGTGTGCCCCGCGATAGGGGTAGCCGTTGATGATCAGCCCGGAGCCAATGCCGGTGCCAACATAGACAAAGGCAAAGTCCGGCCAGAAGCGCCCCTGACCCAGCAGGGCCTCACCCAGAGCCATTGCTCGCACGTTGTTATCCAGCGCTACCGGGCATCCCAGCCGCTCAGCCAGTAAATCGCCTAAAGGGACCTTTTCCCAGCCAAGACGCGGAGCCCGCTTGACCAGGGCTCGCTCGCTGTCAACCAGGCCAACGACTCCCGCCCCCACTCCAAGGAGAGAGGTTTTCGTATATTCGTTGTCGGCCAGCAGATCGTGCAGCTTCTGGCCAATCAGGGCGACCGTCTCGCCAGGACTGAGAGGGCGCGGGGTGCTGACCTGGCTGCGGACCAAAACACGCCCGCGCAGAGTGCACAGCGCCAGACGTATCGCGCTCACTCCCTGGTGCACTGCTCCAATAATGGGTCCGTCCTCGGGCAGGTCTAGCAGGATGGCGCTCGCCCCCACACGCTTCCCTCGCGCTGGACCAACCTCGCGCAACAATCCGTCCTCGATCAGTTCACGCGTAATGTTGCTGATGGCGGCAGCGGTCAGGCCGGTGCGGTGCGCCAGGTCGATCCGCGCCAGTGGCCCCTCGCGCAAGATGATGCGCAGCACCTGCTCCCGGTTGACCTCGCGTAACCCATGCCGCGTCAGACTGGTGGTCATCGCTCCTCCTCTCGCCGCGCCTTAAATTGATTTACTTAATTAATTTAAACCCTTGTTCAAGACTATACCCGGCGATGGGACACCCTGTCAAGGGTTTGGATGCCCCACTGGAAAGATAAGGATGACCCCCAGACCCTGCTGGGAATGGAGAGACGGTACTCGCCGCTGGTAAGTGGCGCGAGGGCCACAGCCCTTGACAACCCTCTCGGAGGCAACTATACTCCTCATCGTGTGGTCATACCTCCTACCTCTCGAATTGAGGAGGGAAAGAGAGGACCCCAGGGAAGTCTGGCGGCTTCAGAAGCCGTTGACCCCTCTAAAGAAGAGAAAAACAAGCGGGGAGCGTTAGCATGAGCCAGGCTGACAGCCAGGCCCTGGAAGAGCGACGCGGCGCGTCGGCGGCGCCTGGTTTTCTTATTCACAACGAAGGCGACCATGTTGCCGTCGCTGTTCAAGATGTGCAGCCGGGTCGCCATCTTGCTGTCTACATGGACAGTGAGCGCGAGATCACCATCAGCGTTTTGGAAGCCATCCCTCTGGGGCACAAAGTAGCCCTCAGCGACCTGGACGAGGGGCAGGTGGTGATCGAATATGGTTTGCCGATCGGGCTGGCGCGCCGACCTATTCAGGCCGGGCAGCATGTCCACACTCACAACATCAGGAGCGCGCGATGGCAGAACAGCATTTAAGCGGCTACCGTCGTCCTGACGGTCGTGTAGGCATTCGTAACCACGTCGTTATTTTGCCCGTTGACGACCTCTCCAATGCCGTCTGCGAGGCAGTGGCGCGTACGGTACCCGGAACCCTGGCCCTGCCCCATGCCTATGGGCGACTGCAGTACGGCGCCGACCTGGAGCTGACCTTTCGCACCCTGGCGGGGACCGGAGCCAACCCGAACGTCGCGGCGGTGGTTGTCATTGGCATTGAGCCGAACTGGACCCAGCGCATCGTTGAAGGTATCGCCCCGAGCGGCAAGCCAGTCGAAGGTCTCTCCATCGAGCGTTTTGGCGACCTGAAGACCCTGGAGAGGGCGGCTCGTGTGGCACAGCTCATGCTGCAAGATGCCTCGGAGCTGCGTCGAGAGCCTGTGGAACGGGAAGAGATCATCATCAGCATCAAGTGTGGCGAGTCCGACACCACCACCGGGCTGGCCTCCTGCCCGACGGTGGCCCAGGTCGTTGATCGTCATGTGCAGGCGGGGGGGACAGTCATCTTCGGCGAGACCTCAGAGCTGACGGGAGGTGAGCACCTGATCGCCCAGCGCTGCATCGACGAGGCTGTACGCTCCCGTTTCCAGGCCATGTACGATGACTACATTCGGGAGATCGAGGCCAGCGGGGCCAACCTGCTGGGATCGCAGCCGACGCAGGGCAACATCCGCGGTGGTCTGAGCACCATCGAAGAGAAGGCCCTCGGCAATATTGCCAAAACCGGCACTGTACCGGTAGTAGATGCCCTGGAGCCGGCCCAGGCCCCGACCAGGCGTGGCCTCAATTTCATGGATTCTTCGTCGGCGGCTGCCGAGTTCATCACCCTGATGGGAGCGGCGGGCGCCGTCTTACATTTGTTCCCTACGGGTCAGGGCAATATTGTTGGCCATCCGATTGTGCCCGTGATTAAGATTACGGCCAATCCCCTGACAGCGCAGACGATGGCCGAGCACATTGATCTCGACGTCTCGGGCCTTCTCCGGCGCGAGTATGGTCTGCGCGAAGCAGGGGATCAACTGATGGCCCTCATTGATCGCACCATCAATGGCCGTCTGACCTGTGCTGAGGCCCTGGGCCACCGCGAATTTGTGTTGACGAAACTCTACCGCAGCGCCTGAGTGCCTGGATCAAGAGGAAAACCCTGCTGCAGGGAGCAGCTAGCTACCATAGAAGGACAAGGCATCGCTATGGCTGATCACGATCTTTCATCGACTGCCTCCCTCTATATCGCTGGCGAGTGGTGCCCTCCTGCTGAGGGCCGCCGGCGAGAGGTGTGCAATCCTGCCAATGGCTCGCTGGTGGCCACTATTGGCTATGGCGGTCGAGCCGAGGCGCTGGCGGCAGCCGCCGCCGCGCAGGATGCTTTTCCGTCCTGGGCGGGCCTGCCGGCGCGGGCGCGGGCCGACCTCCTCTTGCGGGCCAGTCTCTTGTTGCAAGAGCGGGCCGAACGCATCGGCTACCTGCTGGCACTGGAATCGGGCAAGCGTTTGCCCGAGGCCGTGGCAGAGGTACGCTTTGCAGTGGAATATCTGCGCTGGTTCGCCGAGCAGGTGCGACGCCCAGCGGGTGAGCTGCTGCGTCCTGAGACTCCTCAGCGGCGGCAGCTTACCCTGCGGCAGCCCTGCGGGGTGGCGCTCTGCTTAACGCCGTGGAACTTCCCGGTCTCGATTCAGGCGCGCAAGATCGCTGCTGCCCTGGCTGCTGGCTGCACGGTCGTCTCGCGCCCCTCGGAGAAGGCGCCGCTGGCTGTGATCGAACTCTTTCGCTGCCTGCACGAGGCGGGCCTGCCGCCTGGCGTGGCCAATCTGGTTCACGGGCCGGCGGCGGAGATCACGGAAACCTTGTTGCAACATCCCTCCGTGCGTGTCGTCAGCTTCACCGGTTCGACCGAGGTTGGGCGCCAGATTATGCGTCAGGCTGCTGAGCGGATAGTTCGTCCTCTGCTGGAGCTGGGCGGCAACGCGCCCTTTATCGTCTTCGCCGATGCCGATCTGGAGCGCGCAGTCGAGGGGGCCATGCTCGCCAAGTTCCGCAACAATGGGCAGTCATGCATCGCGGCCAATCGCTTTTTCGTGGAGGCGCCGATCTTCGCCGAGTTTGTCGAGCGCTTCGCGGCCCGTATCAACGCCATGCGCGTCGGCAATCCCGTTCAGGAGCCGATCCCTGATCTCGGCCCAGTGATCGACGAGCAGCGCCAGCATGCGCTTACCAGACTGGTGGAGGAGGCTCAAGCGCAGGGGGCCCGTGTTGTCACCGAAGCGGTGGCGGTTCCTGCCCAGGGAAGCTTCGTCGCGCCGGCGCTCCTGGTCGATCTCTCTGTCGAGAGTGCGCTGGCTCAGGAGGAGGTCTTTGGTCCTGTGGCGCTCGTTTTCCCGTTCGAAACGGAAGAGGAGGTCATTGGGCGGGCGAACGCCTGTGAAATGGGGCTGGCGGCCTATTTCTATACGCGCCAGCTTGAGCGGGCCTGGCGTGTGGCGGAAGCCCTGGAAGCTGGCATCATTGGCTTGAACTCGCCCCTGCCCTCGGTAGCCTATGCCCCAATGGGCGGCCTGAAGCAGAGCGGCCTGGGGCGCGAAGGCTCACACGAGGGTCTGGATGAGTTTCAAGAGGTCAAATATCTCAGCTGTGAGTGGTGAGCGCCTGCTGACAGCCTCGACCAAAGGAGGAAGCACGGTGTTGATTGTTGTCAGTGAGTGGCTGGCCTCGCCCGGCCCCGAATTGCTGGCGGCCTCTGGCCACACGCTTTGCTTTGATCCCATGCTCTGGCGTGATCCTGAGCGTCTGCGGGAGCTGGTGGCCGAGGCGGATGCGCTCATTGTGCGCAATCAGACGCGAGTCACGGCCTCGCTGCTGGAGGCGGCCCCTCGCCTGCGAGTGGTTGGGCGCCTGGGGGTGGGACTTGACAATATCGACCTGGAGGCACTTCAATCGCGGGGGATCGGGCTGGTGACAGCGCGCAATGCCAATGCCATTGCCGTTGCTGAGTATGTCATGGCTGCCATGTTGCAGGTGACGCGCAACCTGGCGGCGGCGGATGCCAGTGTGCGGGCCGGCAAGTGGGAGCGGGAGCGGCTCGGCGGGACAGAGCTATGGGGGCGTACCCTGGGCCTGGTTGGTGTAGGAGAGATCGGGAGGCGGGTGGCCAGGCGGGCGCAGGCTTTTGGAATGAGCGTGATCGGCTACGATCCCTTTATCGGCCCCTATGACTATGCGCCGGCGGAGCTGGGTATTCGTCTGCTCTCGCTCAGCGAGGTGCTGGCACAGGCCGATGTGGTGAGCGTACATGTGCCTCTCTCGCCGGAGACCTACCATCTGCTCGACGCCGAGCGGCTGGCTCTGATGCGTCCCCAGGCCGTTCTGATCAATACGGCGCGTGGTGGCATCGTCGATGAAAGCGCGCTGGTCGAGGCACTCACCGCCGGGCGGTTACGCTATGCCGTGCTGGACGTCACTGAGGAGGAGCCGCTGCCAGCGGAGAGTCCTTTGCGCTCCTGCTCTGCGGTGCTGCTCACGCCGCATATCGCTGGCCTGACGGCGGATGCCCAGGAACGGACCTCGCGCCTGGTGGTCACGGAGGTCCTGCAGCGCTTAGCCGCCCTCTCGGTCAGGTAAGCAGGCGAGAATATAGCTGCGACTCGCCTGAGAGGTGGTCTCTTCTCCACTAAGGGGGGGAAGTTTCTGCCGCGAAAGGGGGAGAAAACGATGACAGATGCGGCTGGCGTGGCACCGGCTTTGGTGGAGGCCGCGGAACTGGAGCGGTTTGCCACGGCTGTCATGGAGGCCGTCGGACTACCGGGCGCCGACGCGCGCACGGTGGCCTGGGCGCTGGTAACGGCCAATCTAGAGGGGATTGATACGCACGGAGTTTCTCGTCTGGCTCTCTATGCGCGGCGAGTGCGCGCCGGTCTGGCCGCCGCCCGTCCCCGATTGCGCTGGAGCCACCCGGCGCCGGCGGTGGCCCTGCTCGATGCGGATAACGCCCTTGGCCCAGTCGCTGCCGTGGCGGCGATGGACGAGGCGGTCCGCCTGGCCCGCAGCCAGGGGACGGGCATGGTGGCGGTCGCCCATACCAATCATGCGGCAGCGCTCTCGGCCTATGTCGAGCGCGCGACCGAGGCTGACTGTCTGGCGCTGATGGTCTGTAATACGCCGCCGGCCATGCCGCCCTGGGGTGGGCGCCGGGCTTTTCTCGGCACCAATCCGCTGGCCTTCGCCGCACCCGGCGCGGCGCCGGGCGAGCCGCCGGTGGTGATCGATATGGCGACGACCGTTGTGGCGCGTGGTAATATTATCATGGCCGCTCGTGAGGGACATGCGATCCCCGAGGGGTGGGCCGTTGACGCTGAGGGGCGTCCTACGACGGATGCTCGGGCGGCACTGGCCGGGGCTGTGCTGCCGATGGCTGGCCCCAAAGGCTACGCCCTTGCGCTCATGATCGAGATCCTCTCGGCGATCGTGCCAGGTTCAAGTTGGGGACCGCATGTACGCTCGCCGTATGAGGACTGGACGGGGCCGACCGACGCGGGCCTCTGGTGTCTGGCGCTCTCTCTGCCGGCGCTGATGCCCCAGGAGATCTATCGGCAGCGCCTGGGGAGCCTGCTGGAGGCGCTCCAGCAGGAGCCTGCTGCTCCCGGCGAGGAGATCCGCATCCCTGGGGCGCGGCGGGCGGCGACGCGGACCCGGCGCCTGGCTCAGGGCATTCCCCTTGATCCGGCGACACTCGCCGAGCTGGACGCGCTCAGTGCGGAGCTTGGCGTCAGGCCACTTGCATGGAGGGCACCGTAGAGCAATGGGGGTCTTTCAACCGGTACAGGATGATCATCGCAGCCTGGAGGGGCGCATCGTTTCCTATATTCGTGACCTGGTGGAGCAGGGTGTGCTGACGCCTGGCGAGCGCCTGCCGCCGGAGCGGGAGCTGGCCGCTCAGTTGCGAGTGAGCCGCACGGCGCTGCGGGAGGCGCTGCATACACTGGCGGCGCTCGGCCTGGTGGAGGCGCGGCATGGTCGTGGGGTCTTTGTAGTTGGGGGATCGCTGCAGGCCACGGCGCAGCGCCTCTCGCTGGCTCTGGAGGCTCGCGAGACGGAGGAGGAGAGCGTGGCGCGCATTCGTCAGCTCTTCGAGATCCGCCGCGTACTGGAGGGGGCGGCAGCCGAGTGGGCGGCCCTGCGTGCACAACCGGAGCAGATTGCAGAAATGCAGACCGTCCTCGCCAGGGATCGCGCCCTGCGCACCGCTGAGGAGGTTGACCGGGCGCTCATCAGCGAGCTGGATGGGCAACTCCATGCCTTGATTGCTGCCAGTACAGCCAATCGCCTGCTCGTGCTGCTCATGGCCTCCCTGCTGGATGAGTTGGCGACCGCACGCAGTCGCAGCCTGGTCTTGCCGGAACGCATCAAGCGCTCACTCGAACAGCATGCAGCCATCGTCGAGGCGATTGCCGCTCATGATCCACTGGCTGCCCGCGCTTCTATGATCGCTCATCTCGACGATGTTGAACAGGCCATCGTCCACAGTCTGGAGGCCCAGGATCGGAACCAGCCCGCTCAGACGCAGGACAGCTGAAACCTATCGACGCGACAGAGGGACGAGCCTGATCGCATCGAGCCAGTTGTTCCAACTTGTGCATCGGAATCATCCGACGAGAGGCCAGCGTCATGATTTGATAGCTAAGGCCTCTGTTATCTCTATCTCCTCCTCCTCCTCCTCCTCCTCTCTATTAGCTTCCCAGAGGAAACTATAGACAACTATGGCTCTTCTGGCAGTTCGTACCAGCGCACACGCTCGCCGATGATGGCCCGCCAACGCCAGCGCCAGCCTTTGCGAGCGGCTTCGATCGCCTCCTGCAGCTGCAGGAGGCGATCATGCAGTAGTGCCAGAGCCTCATGATCCTCGACCAGAAGAGCAGCGCGTCCTCGTAGGACAGCCAGATTCGTCGTCACCGTCTTCCAGAGTCCCCAGTCGCGAGCCAGCAGGGTGGCAATGCGATTGACATTCAGCAGGCCCGGTTCATCGTGTGTGCCCCAGGGAGCGGCTAACATCAGGGCGAGCGCATCCCGCATATCCTTCTCCGTCAGCTCCACGATTTGAAGCTTCGTCAGTAAAAGATCAGCGAGCGGGAGCGTCACAGGTTGGAGGGCCAGACGATCGGAGAAGGCGAGGCGGTGACACATCTGAAATTCGTCAATGAATATATCCACTTTTTCGCCTTTAGCGAGATACATCAGGCGATAGCGGCCATGCAGCACGTTGAAAGACTTGTTCGGGAGGAGGCCCAGCTCTTCCAGCCACTGCTGCACACGGCGGCGTTGAGAGCTGGTCGTGAAGAGATCGAGATCGCCGGGCTGTCGCAGTAGAGAGGGGGGGACCTGAGCGCGCGCGGCATGGAACTGCACTGCGTGGCCGCCGAGCAGACGGGCACCGATGTCGGGTCCCGTCACGAGGGTTTCTAGCAACGTCTTCGACCAGTGGCTCGTTGGCAGACTCGTCTCCATTGTTGTTTGCTCCTGGCGAAGTAATCGAGAGCGTTAGCAACGCTTACTCTGGGGGAATTTCCTGGAACACAAGATCGAGATCGATACCCTGGCGCGCGCGCAGCCAGCGCACTGCGGCATAGTAAAGGAAGCCGGATAGGAAGACGGCAATATTGATCAGAAGCATGGTTGGCTGCGCGAAACTGATGCCCGAATTGGGGTCCAGAAGGAAAGCCCACTCGATGACTAAGAGGCCCACCACGCTGATCCCTCCCAGCACAGAGAGCAAGGGCAGGCGTCCCAAACGCCAGTTTACCGGTGAGGCCTCGAACATTTCCCGCTGCCGGAGCGGGAAGACGATGGCGGCGATCGAGGTCAAGATGAAAGTAAACACCTGACCGAAGAAGCCGGCAATGGTTGCGAACGAAGGGTCGTAGGCATAGACCGCCAGCAGCACCAGACCGAGCAGACCCGAAAGCCCGATTGACCAGATCGGGGCATGCGTGCGCTCGCTGACCTCGGCCAGACGCCCAGGGGCCAGACCATCCAGGGCCCAGGCCATCAAATTGCGCGTCGTTGTCAGGATATAGATCGGCAGCCAGGCGAACGTCCAGAGAGCAAAGCCGACACCCATCAACAATATCAGGAGCAGATTATGGGTGAGCATCGTCGCAATTTCTGCGAACGTCGGAATAAAGCTCAGATGCAGCGCTGCCAGATCGGCGCTGTCCAAAGCGCGCCAGAAAGGCAGGGCAGCAGCATGCAAAGCGGCCCAGACCAGCAGCAGAATCCAGACAGTCGAGTAGATGAGCGAGCCTGGCATGCCGAGCATCTGGGCGCGGTTCGCCCCTTTGATTTCGCCGCCGATGTAGGCCGAGGCGATACTGAAGCCAAGCACGCTGAAAGGCCAGGTCATGCCAGCGATAGTTGACAGCCAGTTCAGGGAAGAAGATGGGGAGCTTCCAGCATTCCTGAGCAAGTAGTGGTAGGTGTCACTCAGGCCAGTGAAGGGAGCCAGATAGCTATTGAAGGCTGTGACCAGGCTGTTGGCGCGAAGGAGGAAGACCAAGCCAATCACCACCAACCCGGCAGAGGCCACAATAAAGAGCCAGCGCTGCAGGGTCATATAGGTGTTGATGCCGATCGAAAAGACGACCACGTAGGCGAGAATCAGCAGGCCCCCTGTTAAGAAGACTCCGGTGGGAGTCGTGAACCAGTTGCCGATGGTCGCCAGCGCTGGAGCATGAAAATAGACACTCAGACTACGGCAGAGGGCGGAGATGCCATACTTACCCAGGAAAGCCGCAGGCACGCCAATATAAAGAAAGCTCCAAAGCGTGTAATTCCAGTTGGCGACGAAGCCCCAGACCGGTGAGAGCGAGCGGCTGACGTAGACATATTCGCCGCCCGAGCGCGGCATGGCGCTGGCGAACATGGCATAGACCAGGCTACAGGGCAGGACTGCTACGAAGCAGAGCAGCGTGGCCAGATACATGTTGGCACCGGGGTAAGCATCGGTCGGGAGGAAGAGGAACATGAAGGCCACCCCGATGGCGATGTTGATGAAGTTCACATTGTAGATGAAGACATCTGAAGCCTTGGCCTGGCGCACCAGCCCTGTTGCTTTTCGAGAGAAAGTGCTGACCATAGGGGGACGCTCCTTCATAGATACAGTCATCCAATCAACCGGGTGACCGTCATGCGGTCACCAGTTGATAGCCAGCCACGCGGTCCCGGGCGAGCTGAATGATTGCGCCATGCAGGACGCCTTCGCCGTACTCGCTGCCTGGATTCAAGCACAAGGTACGGCCCAGCTTGCGTGCGCCGCGCGACTCGTGGACATGCCCATGCAGTCCCAGCAATGGCTGATAGCGCTCAATGGTCCGACGCACAGCCAGGCTGCCCACGGGGGTCATCACCGTGTGACCGGCGCGTGTCACCACCTGTCCATCGCGGAGCAGGGGGGCGTGATCCAGTCCTGAGCCGTGAGGGGGAACGTGCAAGGTAAAGATCGCGCGTTCTGGATGAGCCAACTGATCGGCGAGGCGGACGATCAGGGCTTCCAGCTCCTCTTCTGGCAGCTCGCGCGGGCTATCGAAAGGGGTGCGATTGCTATAGCCGACCACGATCATCTCATGTTCGTCGTCCAGAGCAGTGACCTGTCCGTCAGCGTTCTTCACGTACTGTGTCTGTCCCAGAACGCGATCCACGATCCACTCATCATCGTTGCCCGGATTGATGAAGCAGCGCACCCCCAGGTGTTGCAGGCGCTCCTCTGCGATGGTCAGCCAGCGTTCAAGCGTTTCCACGACGAGCCGTTCGAAGAGGGCGCTCTGTTTGGCTTTATCAGCTAGGATAGCCTCATACTCATCCTGTTCCAGGCGCACGGGGTAGAAGCCATTGAAACGAATAGCCTTTTCCAAGGCTTGCAGCTCGTCGCTCGTCTCAGCTCGCTGAATGCGCCCAAGGAAATTGGCCTCGTAGCCACCATCGCGGCGAAGAAGAGGCACCACAATCTTGCCAGTGATATCGCCGCCAAGGATGAGCACATGAGCCTTATAGAACTGAGCAGCGTTGAGGAACTTCAAGAAGCAGCGTTCCGAGCCGTGGATATCGCTCGCGTAGAAGATCCGCGTTCCGCGGGTCATCCTTTGCCTCCGTTATCGAACGAATCATGTCACTGATCCTGGACTGCAAAGCGGCAGGCGCAGGATAGCTCAGCGGCCCCCGATCTTGCCATGAAGAACCATCGTAGCGATCACGTCGACAATAGCGCGTACTGCCATCAGGGCTGTCGTATCGCTGATGTCATAGGGAGGCGAGACCTCTACGACCTCCATGCCGCAGACACCTTCCCGGGCCACCAGTTGCAGCAGCTTCAAAGCCTCCCTGGGAAGGAAGCCGCCAGGCTCTGGCCAGCCGGTGCCGGGCACAAAGCCGGCGTCGAGCGAATCGATATCGAAGCTTAAATAGACGGCCTTTGCTCCTTTCCAAGCTACTTCCAGGGCGATCTCGGCCACTTTCTCGATGCCCAGGCGCTCAACATCAGTAATGGTCAGAATGGTTGTTCCTCGCTCGCGTGCTACTGCAACGCCGGCGCGGGGGACCTGCCAGCCGCCGATGCCAATCTGAACCAGGTTTGCGGGGGGAGCGTTGGGGATATTAGTCGCGTGAAACCAGGGGGTCGTGTGCATGCGCTCATCCATGTCCTTTTCTTGCGTATCGACATGGCGGTCAAGGTGGATAATGCCGACGTTGCCTTCGATGTTCTCCGCTATTCCTCGTAGGCATGGGTAGCCAATGGCGTGATCACCGCCCAGGATAATGGGCATGGTCCCTTTGCTCAGCACGAACGAGACGGCCTTGCTGATCTGGTCGAAGCTCTTTTCGATATTGGCCACGGTGAAGACATCGCCTAGATCGCAAATTTTGACCTGCTCGCGCAGGTCAACGCCCAGCTCGTAGTTGTAGGTCGTGTAGAGGGCTGAGATGCGGCGAATGGCCTGCGGCCCAAAGCGAGTGCCTGGTCGGTAGGTCGTGCCGATGTCAAAGGGGACGCCCAGAATCGCGATGTCATATTGATCCACCTCATGAACATTCTCGAGGAATGGCATCTTCAGGAATGTATTGATGCCTGCCCAATGAGGTAGCTCCCCGCGACTGAAGCAGGAGATCGTTCGATCCTCAATGCTCTGGGCCGCTTCTAACCCCAGAGCGATGGCCCGACTTATCTCCGCCTCACTGCGGGCTTGGGGTAACTTTGCCTCCGCCTGGGCTGCGCTATACCCCTCAAAATCTTCCCGGCTGAAGGAGGCATCCTTGCTTTCCCGATGGCTAAGGCCGTGATTGTGAAAGATGCTCATAAAACCAGTTCCCTCCCTAGACGTGGCCATTGGTGATCGGTTAACGGCGCACCTTTTTCACGTCCAAAGTCGAGGTCAGCTCGTTGTCCCTTTACAGCCCGGCGCTCTGGCCTGGACTCATCTGGCCAGTCGCTGGCAATAAAGAGAAAGCCGGCAAGTGCGAAGAACAGCGTCGAGGACACTCGCCTTCTCAACCGGTAGACAGGCGAGAAAAGAGCGCTCTCTCTTGCGGTGATCAGCCAAAAGGAGCACGCTCTTTATTTCTAAAGCCTCTAAAAATGGTAGGTGTAACTGGAACACACTGTTGCTGCTGGCTTGCCGGTGGGAGAGGCTGATCAACTCTGACAGCGATGCTTCTCCGCGCGAGGTCCGTTGTTTAGGACAAAATGCACAGATTGTGCGCCGTCACCCCCTCTATAGAGAGTATAGGGAGGCAATGAGACCGAAGGCTATGGCCACTTTAGCCGAGGATCTGCCGCTGGGTTTTGGGCAATATATACAATCCTGCCCTGGAGAGCCTGGGGGAAACGAGCGCCGTCGCTGGCCATCGGTGCTGACCCGGGCTGCCTGATCATCTTCCCCTTTCATTGCCAGGCTGGCTGCTGTTACACTTGAAGAGGTAGCTTCAGGAACGGGCGACAGCGTCCTGAAGATGCTCTTGTCAGAAGTGTTTCTCTGCTTCAGACCGCAAAGGGGCCGGGGACGGGGCAGGAGTCGACAAAACGTCTGTGATCGAGGTTCGGGATAGAACTGCTACTTGCCATTTCTGGTGAGGATGGGGCGAGCGAGCAACGAAGAACTCCAGTGGCTGGCACAACAGGAGCTGCCCAGGGCATGGATTGCATGCGCCCCTGAGTAGGGGATGGCTTCCCCGTCCGGTGTGGCGAGGGGGAGTTGCTCCTGTGGTGTGAGGCAGGGACCCTGGCTTGCTGACAGTCTGGCGTCGATGCAGGATCACTTTGCCCCTGTCTGCATAACAGAAGAAAGATGATAGCCAGAAGAGGGACCGTACTCTCAGCAAGCGATAAAGGAGATGTTGCAACCTGACAGGCAGCAAGGCCTGCCTGCTCCTGGTCGGCCCGTGCTCCCTCCTTGCTGCTCTGGCGAGTGAGGTTCCTCAACACGTGGGGAAGAAGACTCATGCCTATCCTGATTCGTCTCCTTGCGGCTCTCATCGGCGATTGGAAGCGGCAGAGCAGGCTGTCTCAGCTGAGCCGCCGGCAGTTGGTGATGGCGCTTCTCGTCGATGGGGAGAATATCGGACCAGAGTGGGCGGCGGCCATCGTGGTCAAAGCCAGCCAGTTCGGGTGCCCCACCATCCGGCGCATCTATGGGGATTGGACTACTGGCTGCATGGCTTCATGGCGCGCCGTCGCGGAGTGCTGTGGCTTCCAGCAGGTCCAGGTTCCACGAGCCGCGACCGGCAAGAACGCCGTTGATCTCGCCCTGGCGGTCGACGCTATGGATCTCCTCTTTGAAGGACTGCGCAGCTTTTGTCTGGTGAGTAGCGACAGCGACTATGCGCCCCTGGTCAGGCGCCTGCGCGAGGCTGGCTGCTTTGTGCTGGGGATTGGCCATCCACCGGTTTCTCAGATGCTCTGCGAAGCCTGCCACGTTTTTATTACCACTGATCAGCTGCATCGGCTGCGGCTGCTCAAAACGGCACCGACAACAAGCCAGGAAAGCCAGGTCACTGCCAGGGAGCAGCCTGCTCCTGCGAAAGAGCCGTCCCCGTCTCTGCCCTCCCAGGCTGCGTCATCGGAGCTGGCCCAGCCTGCTGCTGAGAAGGAGAGCCAGCCGGCCCGAACGGTGCCCAGAGAGCTGTTACTGTCGGCCTATCAGGAAGCCACTCAGGTGAGCAAGCGCCAGGATGGCTGGGTGAGCGAGTCCCAGCTCGGGCAACACCTGCACAAACGGGCGCCTCAGTTCAAGCCCAAAACCTATGGTTTTCGCTCGCTGCGGGAGCTGTTGGAGCAGGCGCGAGCCGAGGGTCTCCTTGAGATCCAGCGCAGCGATGGCAAACAGTGGTATGTGTGTGCGCCTGCCTCTGCCTCCTCGGTGCCCCAGGAGCCTCCTCCGCAGCCGGAGTGCTGACTGATCGAACGTTCCCGGCTGCCGAAAGGCGTCTTTGGCGCTGGGCGGAGGAGGGAAAGACCGGGCGAGCTGGCTGACCAGGTGGCTAGCGAGCTAGCCATGTGTCACGTCATGTGTCACGTGTTGAAGGAGAAAAGCTGATTCATGCAGGAATCTATTCAGAGCAGCTGGCAGAATTTTTACGTCATTCTCGGCTCGGCCTCTGCTACCTTGATCGGGCTGATGTTTATCGTGATCACCTTGCTGGCCTCAAGAAGAGCACATCAGGCCAGTGAAGAGGCCATAGGAGCTTTTGGCACGCCCACAGTGGTCCATATGTGTGCTGCCTTCCTCGTCTCCCTGATCCTCTCCGTCCCCTGGCCGGCGCTCTGGCAGGCGGCCTTGCTAATAGACATCGGTGGCCTGGCTGGCCTCATCTATATACTCATCGTGATTCGGCGGGCGCGCCGCCAAAGGAGCTATCGGCCCGTCTTAGAAGACTGGATCTGGCATGTGATTCTCCCCTTCCTCGCCTATGCCTCCTTTCTCGGTGCAGGGTTAGCGCTGCTGAGCAGGGCCTGGCCCGCGCTCCTGGTCATTGGCGCTGCCGCTGTTCTTATGCTCCTCGTTGGCATTCATAACGCCTGGGATACAATTACCTACTTAACCTTTCAAGACACTCACTTGGAGAACAGCCAGCAAAAGGAGGAGGACCAACAAGAGGTCTGAGCAGGAACAGGGGCCGGAGAGCAGCCAGGCAGGAGAGGAAGAGTGTTCGCTCTTTGGCCCCTGCCCTGTGGATGTGCGCCTGCCGCGTCTGTAGCGCCAGTCCGGATTGGTGCGCTACGTGCTTGGATTAAGGATGTACTTTTTGTCTTGAGATTGTTGAGTTTATTATTATTGACTTTGATTTATGAATTATATACTATATAGTTGTGAAGATCGACTTTTGATGAGTTTCTTTCTGAAACGTGGTCGGGGCCCCTCAAGAATGGAGCGCGGCTGAGCAATCTGCAGCGCCTATCGTTCTGGTAGCAAGAAGACGTTGTCGGGAGCTTGCTCAGTCTGACAAACGGCGTTGTTTTGTCTGTACTACGGTGTTGTAGTGTCATGCCTGGCCAGTGTGGGGGCCAGGCTGACGTCACGTTGACGAGAGAAAGGACGCCAGAGATGAAAGCCGTCGTCTACAAAGAACCCTTTAAAGTAGCGGTCGAGCAGGTCCCTGATCCCAAAATTCAGCATCCCAACGACGTCATTGTCCGCATCACCTCGACCTGCATCTGCGGCTCTGACTTACACATGTACGAGGGGCGCACCGCGGCGCCGCCGGGCCTCATCTTCGGTCACGAGAACCTGGGCATCGTCGAAGAAGTCGGCTCGGCGGTCACGACGCTCAAAAAGGGAGATCGCGTAGTGATGCCCTTCAACGTCGCTTGTGGCTTCTGCAAGAACTGCGAGCGCGGTTTTACCGGCTTCTGCCTGACCGTCAATCCTGGCTTTGCCGGCGGTGCCTATGGTTATGTGGCGATGGGGCCCTATCCGGGCGGACAGGCAGAATATTTGCGGGTACCCTATGCGGACTTCAATGCGCTCAAGCTGCCGCCTGGCGACGAGCACGAAGATGACTTTGTCTTGCTGGCGGATATCTTTCCCACGGGCTATCACGGTGCCGAGCTGGCGCAGGTCTCGCCCGGGGAGACCGTGGTGATCTTCGGAGCTGGTCCAGTGGGGGCGATGGCCGCTTATAGCTGCCTGCTGCGGGGCGCCTCCGAGGTCTATGTCGTCGACCGCGTGCCGGAGCGCCTGAAGAAGATCGAGGAGATCGGGGCCATTCCAATCGACTTCAGCAAGGGGGACCCGGTCGAGCAGATCCGTCAGATGCGGGGAGGCGATGGCGTTGACAAGGGCATCGATGCCGTCGGCTATCAGGCCATCCAGCCAGGTCAGGACAAAGAAGCTCCTTCGGCAGTGCTGGAGGCTCTTATTCAGATCGTCAATCCTACCGGGATTCTGGGCATTCCTGGCCTCTATGTGCCAGCCGATCCGGGAGGTGTTGATCCGCACGCCAGAGAGGGACGCCTGCTCATCTCCTTTGGCAAGCTCTTTGAGAAGGGCCTGCGCCTGGCCACAGGACAGTGCAATGTCAAGCGCTACAATCGTTATCTGCGCGATCTGATCATTGCAGGACGAGCCAGGCCCAGCTTCATTGTCTCGCATCATGTGCCCTTAGATAACGCCCCCACAGCCTATGAAAAATTTGATAAGCGCGTCGAGGGCTATACCAAGGTCGTGCTCAAGCCCTAAGCAAGGCAGCAAAGACAGCAAAAAGCCACACACGAGGAGGGTGGTGAGAGCGAAAACAAGGCTCTTGCCTCCCCTCCTCTGTTCTGCTCTCCCTGGTGTCAAGATCAATGTAGAGAACCTGCGGGGCTGAGAGGAGCCAGGGCTGGCCTTAGCTTAGCCGTTATCCGTTTCTGGCAGCACGGGCAGAGGACGCACCCAGCGGATCTGCAGGTGGCTGGCGCAGAGCGGACAGCGCCGCTCGGCAGGCAGGGGCACGGCGATGAGCGCTGTATAGCGCCAGGCGCCGTCGAGATTGCGCTCCCATATCAAACTGCAATCGGGACAAAGATGACGTTCCCAGATCACCATACAATTGTGCTTTCCAGAGAAGCAGGCCGCTTCTCTTGTGTTTTGCCTATTGGTCGCCATCTGGACAAAAGCGGCCCCAGTTGTCTAAGGGCCGCTCTTTGACTTCGCGGCAGCGCTGGCTCAGCGTTGCCGCCTGGCAGATAGCTATGTATGAAAGTATAGCAGACCAGAGCTGAAAAAGAAACCCTGGCTGGCTCAACAGCGATGGGAGGGGGTGGCCCCAGACAGTAACAGACTCCGCTCTGACGACTGGCGCCGATGCCAGGGCATGGCGCAGCTTCCTCTTCCTCTGGAGCTGCCACCGCTGCACGGGCGCTGGACGGCGTGGCCCGGTCAGCGTCGGGTGCCGCCGCGCTGCCAGGCAGGCAAAGCTTTTCCGACGCGGCGGCTCTCGCTCGATGATGATAGAGCGAGCTAGCTAGCTGAGGAAGTCAGCAGGGCCTGCAGCAGCAGCGTGCCATCGGGCGTGCCCAGGCCCGTACAGGCATCCCAACCGGGGCCGGCGCTGTAGCCGCCGTTATTGCCGCTCGTCACGTCGCGCAGCGCCTTTTGCTGCAGCAATTGGGTGTAATGCTGATAGAGGAACGGGTTCAGGTACCCAAGGGACTGGCCGCGCCGCTGATTGAGCAGCGCAATCAGGCCGGCCCATAGCGGAGCCACCGCGCTGGTGCCGCCGACAGAAGTGCTCTGGCCATCGACAAGGATCTGGTAGCCCGTCTGCGGGTCTGCGTTGCCGGCCACATCGGGTACGCCCCGTCCCTGATGCTGGTCGTTAATCGATGGGGGAACATGAGCATTCGCCTGCCAGGCGGGGAGCGGAAACACATCGCTGATACCGCCGCCGGTCGCGCCATCCCCGCTGGCGGTCCCATTCCAGACCACTTCGCTGACAACCTGCCTGTTCTGGGCCTCCAGACGCGTGCCGCCGCAGCCAAGCACATAGGGACTGGAGGCCGGAAAATCCACATGGGCCTTCTGATCGTTTACTCCATCGCTTGAGCCGTTATCGCCGGCAGCTACACAGATCGTGATCCCCAGCGAGGCCGCGGCCTGAAAGGCCTCGTTCATGGTGGTCAGCGCCTGGCGAGTCCAGTCGACCTCGGGGGCACCCCAGCTAATGGAGATCACCGCAGGCGCATTGGTGGTGTCGTGGATGGCCTGGGTAATGGCGTCCAGAAAGCCGCGCTCGGTATTGGGGGCAAAGTAGACGGCGATGCGGGCTGCAGGAGCAATGGCGCCGGCGATCTCGATATCGAGCGCAACCTCGCCATCCGCGCTATTCGGCTCGCCTGTTGGGCTATTCTCTCCGCCGTCGACAGAGACGCTGACGACCGTCGGCGGCTTCAGGCCGAGTTGCTGGAAGTAGGTCGTCAGGTCCTCGCTGTTGTAGCCTCCGCCCAGCTCGATCAGCGCGATACACTGGCCGCTGCCGGTCAGGCCACTCGGAAAGTTATAGAGCTGGGCGACCTGCAGCGGAGTATAGCTGACGGTGGCGGTTTCTACTGGGGCGCTAGCCCCGGCTGCCGAGGCAAAGCGCAGATGGGGTTGGGCCTGGGGACGATCGTCCAGTCCAAAGACGCCTACCACAATCGGCTCAAGCTCTTGGGGGATGTGCAGGGGACCGGAGCGCCCGCGGAACGTCTGCCCCTCGTGCTCGTAATAATGCAGCTCGGTGCCAAAGGCGGAGCAGAGTTGGCTGACTGTGCCGGCCAATACCAGCCGGCGGGCCGCGCGATCGACCGCCAGCACCTCTAGCTGATGAGCGCGGGCGAAGGCTTCCACCCTGGCAATGTCCTCTGAACTGGCGCTATGCTGAGCCAGATACTCCTCTCGGCTCAGGCGCTGGCCCGGCTGACTGATCTGGTGCTCTAACTGACCGGCCAGGGCGCTCCCCGCCGGATCTCTGAGATAGACGCTGACCTCGATGCGCTCGTTGGGATCAGCCGGCCCGATCTGCCGGGCCTGGGCAGGGAGGTGACGCTCACTGCCCGCCAGTCGTGTGAATCCTTTAGGAATCTCGGGCATGGTCTCTTTCCTTCTGTCCTCTCATCGCAACGTCCCCAGAAGGGGGACGTGCTAAACTTCCTGCAAAGAAGACGCTCGTACCCCCTCTTCGTAGATGGTGACTTCCTGCCTCTCAGCCGAAGAAAGCATGGGCTTCCTTCCTCTTACACGGTCTGTAGCCGCAGACGGATCAGAAGATCGTTCAGGTCCGCTTGGGCCTGAGCATCTGGCTTAACAGGCAGAGCGCTGCTCTCCACAGATTGCTCCAGATCGCCCAACAGGCGCCTCCACTCCGCCTCGTAGGGGGCGACAGCGCCCTCCTCTAGCTGGGCCTTGTCGCCGCCGGCCTGTTTGCGCGCGAGCAGGTCCGCCACCGATGAGAGCCTGAACACTGCATTGAGGTGCCTCAGATTCGCCTCCAGCTCTCCAGTGCGCATCAGATGCAGGCCAGTCAAAATGACGCGATAGGTGTGGAGCGCAGACTTGATAGAGAGAGGCTGTTGGTGGCTGACCTGTTTCAGGCGATTGCGAGCGAAGCCCAGATAATGGTAGGCGTAGTAGCGTGTAACGCAGCGCATCGCCAGCGCCTTCAGCTCTTCGTGCTCGGGCGTAGTGTAGATCACCAATGGCGAGTAAATGGCCTCTAGAACGTTGCCATTCTTGCCCAGCAGCAGCGTAAAGCATTTGCGGACATCGTACGTCACTAGATCGACTTCCGTTCCGTCGTCGTTGGAGTGCTGCTCGTGGGTCTCTGCTCCCTCGCGCAGCCCGATTACCTCGCGCAGCGGCAGAATATGGGCGCCGCGCAGATCGTAGTCGGAATCGGGCGACGCGAATCCGTAGAGGTGTGACCCGCTCAGCGTGACAAAGAGCAACGGATGGCGCTGCTGTGCCAAAACGGTCCTGAGTCGTTCACGTTGTTCGTCCAGCATGTTACTCCTCCTATGCAGCATCATCCGTTGCACCTGGAGAAAAGAAAAGGCGCGTCTTCTCGCCTCGATTGGCAGAGCTGTTCCTCTGCTCTCTCTGGCTATTCCATCCCCGCTCTGCTCATACCTTGTGGCAATGGCCCGGGCCGGGCCAGACGGACAGAAAGCATGCGCAACTGCTGCAGTGCTCCTGGCAAAAGGCAGAGCAAGAGCGGGGCAGGCAGCTGTGAGAGTGAATCAACAGAGGAGAGTGCCGCTCGACTGAACAGCGGCCAGAGCTGCCTCGCAAAGGCGAGGCGAAGTGGCAGAGTTCACAAGGAAAGCCGGATGCTGCGCTTGCAGTTCCAAGTACAACGCTAGAGTGGTTTCCTTTCCACTTTTACCCTCATGCTTAAGAATAACACTATAGACAGCCTTTGTCAAGACAGAAGTGTCTCGCAAGAAGATACCTGTATTTAGCGTACTATCGTCGATGTGCTGCTACAATGGTTCCAGTACCTTGGGGGCCTCTCCTGGCTTGTGACATACCGATGGTAGAGAGGGAGCCTTTCCAGAGATGTCCTGGAAAGGCTCCTTTCTTTCCCGTAGAGGGAAGGGCTGCATGAGATGGAGGAGGCCAAGGGGGCGCTCCCAGTTGCATCCTGGGTGCGTGCGGTGCGACCTCGTTGCTGGCGAGCTCAACTCAATACTGCCAGTTCACCGTCACGGCGCCGGTGCCGCTGCAGGGTGCGGTATAGCTGTGGTTGCTGCCGTTCTCCCACTGAACGCTGCCGTCAGCGCGGATGATAATAAACTTAAACTGGACTGTCCAACAGGCTGGCACACTGGCCATCACGAACCAGTTCGGATAGTTCGGATCATTCAGCGGGCCGATGGCAGTGGTTGTTGTGGTACCCCAGTTGCCCAGCTCGTCGAATTGCCCGGTCAGGTAAACGTTATCCCCGTAGTTGGTGGAAGGCGCATTATTGACAGTGAAGGTCACGGCCACCTGCGTTGTACTGGAGACCCGTGTTTCGTAGACGTTGCTGCAGCTAGAGGTACAGACCTGAACACTGTAGAGGCCGCTGGCCACATTCGGCGTCGTGACCGTAATCGAGTGCGGACTCCAGCTATTCACAGTCGCAGTTGTCGTACCGAACTTCACACTGCCAACGGTGCTGCCAAAGCCCTGGCCATCGATAATCACCTGATCGCCAGGCCGGCTCAGGTTAGGCCCCACGCTGCCGATCTCTGGCGTACTGCTCTCGGGAGCGGTATATTGCCAGACCGAAACCTGGTTGGCGCCCAGGGTAAAGGTGCTAACGGCGCCGTTCGTGACTGTGATGCTCGTGCCGCCGTGAAGCAGCGTCCCCAGATAGTCGCTGTAGGAGCCGTTGGGCAAGGCCGTGTAAAGGCCAGAGATGCTGTAGCTGGAAGACCCTTTATTGATGGCCACGAGCACTACATTATTGAAAAACTGGCGCTCATAGATGAACACGTCGCTGTTAATCCAGCGTTGCTGATAAGTGCCGTAGGCCAGAGCCGGGTTGCTCTGACGCAGCGTCGAGAGGGCCTTGATCTCGTTATAGGCCGTTGTCGTCGTACTAAAGCTGCTCATCATGGGACGGTTATAGGGATCGCCGCCGCCGTTCGTATCGTTGTGCAGATACTGCTCGGTACCGTAGTAGATGATGGGAATACCGGGCAGCGTCAGTACCGCGGCCAGGGCCTCATGCAGGCGATCGGAGCTGCTGTTGAGCGTCAAGAAGCGCGGCATATCCTGGTTATCGATGAAGATCGCCTGGTCGTTCAGCCACAGAAAGCCGCTCTTTTCCTGAGTGAGGACGCTGTCCACCTCGCTGGCGCCATTGCCGGAAGCATAGACGTCGCGCAGGGCCGTCGTCAGAGGAAAATTCAGCAGGTTGATGCCGCTGCGGTTGGCGAACTTCAGCGCGTACGGATAGGTTGGGTCGCTGATACTGCTCAGGTACCACTCGCCGACCATATAATGTGCTCCCTGAGCCTCCACGCTATCGCTCAGGGTGCGGAGCCAGCCGCCATCGGGAGCGGGCATATGCTTCACGGCGTCGACGCGCACGCCATCGACACCGTGAGCCAGAAACTGAGCCATCGCTCCCTTGAGGTAGCTATCGACGCTACTGTTCTCCTGAGCCAGGTCGGCCAGATCGGCCAGATTATCATACTCATCCTGGTAGAGGTTGTTGTAGTCTGAGATGCCGCCGTTGTGATGGAACCAGCCGTTTGGATCATTGTTGTAGGCCGCCTCGAAGGTACCATTCTGGTAGAGACTGCCATACTCGCCCGTGTCGTTCGGATTCGAATGGTTGGGAGCGAAATCGATAATGACCTTCATCCCGTAACTGTGAGCGGTTGCTACCAGATTATCAAAATCGCTCCAGGTGCCTAGATGCGGATCGATGCGGTAGAAATCGCGAGCCCAGTAGCCATGATAGCCAGCCTCTGGGGCTGACGAACCTGGTTCGTAGACTGGCAGGTGGACATTCTCCACCGGTGGCGAGATCCAGATGGCTGTAATGCCCATGCCAGCAAGGTAAGGAATCTTCTGCGTCAGACCGGCCAGGTCGCCGCCCCAGTAGAGCTTCCAATTCGTCTTGGTGCTATCATAGAGGCCGGTATCGCCCGACGGATCGTTATTAGCTGCATTGCCATCGAAGAAGCGGTCGAGCACCACCTGATAGATGACTGCCGGCTTGAAGTCGGCGGTGTTCAGCGCGACGTTCGGCGTGCTCTGCGCCTGGACGGCTTCCGGCAGAAGGCGCGGGAGCGGTCCGCCGCTCAACAGTGTCGAGCACAGCAATACCAGTGTCAGCAGGAGCGAGATGAAGAGAACACGTTGACGGCCAGTATCTTCCATCGGAGACCTCCAGAAGGAACCTGCTGGAGCGCCGCAGCGCGCTCCAGCGAGCCTGCGTCAGGAAGCCAGCTGCGAATCAGGGCAGCCTGCTCGGAGGGCCGGGCCTGTGCCGCAGGCGACACTTGTCGCAGCAGCGAGAGAAGCATAGCGATGGTCTTGCCAGGAGCTAGTTAGCAAGACCACCTTGAGCCAGCCCGGACCGGAAGTAGCGCTGAGCGAAAAAGAAGATCAGCATCAGAGGGAGCGACACAATCACCGAAGCGGCGGCAAAAATGCCCCACGGCGTTCGAAAGTCGCTCTGCAGGCTATAGAGGCCCAGAATAAAGGTCAGGTTGCTGCCGTTGGCATTGGCGTTCAGCACCAGATTGGCCAGGGCGAACTCATTCCAGCCCGTCATAAAGGTAAAGAGGGCGGCCACCGCCAGCGCCGGCGTAGCCAGCGGCAGGACGATATGCCAGAAAGCCTGGAGCGGCGTGGCGCCGTCCAGCAAGGCCGCCTGCTCCAGCTCGACCGGCAGGCCGTCGAGGTAGGTTTTGGTGTTCCAGCAGCAGAAGACCACCGCTCCGGCTGAGTAGATGAGCACCAGACCGAGCAGGTTGTTGAGCAGATGCAGCGTATTCAGCAGGAGATAGTAGGCCGTCAGCGCCAGCAAGCCCGGGAAAGCCTGCAGCGCCAGCAGCGCGCGCAGCGTCAGCTCGCGACCTGCGAAACGGAAGCGCGCGAGCGCATAGGCGCCGCTCGTTGAACAGATCAGCCCGCAGAGAGCCGTCAGGCCACAGACCAGCAAGGTATTGCCGATCCAATTGAGCAGCGGCTCCTGGGTAAAGGCCGTCACATAGTTGGCGAGCGTAAAGTGAGCGGGAAACAGGTGCAGATCGGTGGTATAGAGGTTCTGGGCTCCGGCAAACGAAGCCTGGACCACATAATAGAGAGGGAAGAGCGCGAAGACGGCCATCACCGTCAGAAAAACGTAGAGAGCGACCGATCCTAGACGCCTTCCCAGAAGAGAGATCCGGCGTCCTGCGGGCAGGCGTCCCGGCTGCCCTGCCGCTGCGTTCACGGGGGCTGGCTCTCTCCTGATCTCAACGACAGGCAGTTGCTGACTCATGCTCGTGCCTCCCTGATGCTGCTCGCCCGCGGGGACCGTGCTCCCAGGCCAGAACCCAGGTAGGTCAGGGCCGCCAGGATGACAAACAAAGTGATCGCGAAGGCGGCGATAAAGCCGTAGTGCGGATTGGCGACGGTTGCGCCGAGGATACGATTGTACATATAGATCATGACAAATTCCGTAGCCCCCGGCTTGAGGGCGCTGACCACTGGTCCCCCCTGCGTGATCAGGAAGACCGTATTAAACATCTGGAAAGTCGTAATCGCGCTGAGAATGGTAGCGGGCACCAGGGCCGGCGTCACCAGCGGCAGCGTCACATGGCGGAAGTATTGCCAGGGGCCGGCCCCGTCGATCCGGGCCGCCTCGCGCAATTCGCCGGGAATGCCCTGCAGCGCTCCCAGGATGACCACCGTGAAGAAGGGATAGCTCAGCCAGACATTGACAATCACCACTGAGATGAAGGCCAGCGTCGGATTGAGCAGCCAGGGAATCCCGAACTGGGGACCGAAGAGCAGGCGCCCAATCTGGTTGAACGGGCCAAAATCGTACTGAAAGAGGAACTTCCAGATGAGGGCCGTGATACCCGAAGGGGCGGCCCAGGGCAGGAGCAGCACCACGCGCCAGAATGGCAGCCCCTTGACCCGGGGGTTGTTCAGCGCCAGGGCGGTCAGCATCCCAACGACCAGAAAGCAGCTCACGCAAACGACGACGTAGAGCAGCGTCTGCCAGAGCACCGGGAAGAAATCGCTGTCGAAAGAAAAGAGCAGCTGCCGGTAGTTCTCCAGACCGATGAAACGATAGTTATCCGAGGTAAACTCGCTGTAATTAGTGGTCGACAGGTAGAGCGTGTACAGAATCGGCCACAGATTGATCACCGCCATCATGGCCAGCATTGGCAGCAGAAAAGCCACAATGGTGCGCCGTTTGACTCGCAGCATAGGCATCCTCGCCTCCGGTTCATCTCCTCGTCCCATCCGCCCCATCCATCGCTGGAAAGGGAGGAGGAACGAGGAGAGGGAGCATGATCTTCAGCGTCTGAGCGATGGAACGCTCGCATCGTGCCAGGCATCCTGCCTGGTGAGCGCGCCAAAGCCGGGGCTATGAGCTGATCTGCGCGATCCCTTTGGTGGCAGCGGCTTGGGCGTCGCTGAGGGCTTTAGCAGGCGTCTGCGTACCGTTCCAGACTGCCGTCAGTGCATTCTGCACGGGCGTCCACAGTGCGGACATGTAGGGAGTATTGGGCAAAGCCACGCCCAGCTTCACCTGGGCCGCATAGCCGGCCACGGCGGGCAGCTGCTGGATGGCCGGATCATCGGCGGCGGCGCTGTTCGCCGGGATTTCGCCGTCAGCGCGTGACATGGTGATCTGATTAGCCTTGTTGGTATAGAACTTCATCAGATCGGCCACCAGGGCTGGATTTTTGGCAGTTTTGGCCATCCAGAGCGATTTGACCCCCACAAACGGCTTGGCCGGGGTGCCCGTGGCGGTGACAATGGGAAGCGTGGCGAAGCCGATATTGATCTTCCCCCCACTGCTGTAATCGGCATAGGACCAGGGACCGTTGATGATGATGGCGGCCTTGCCCTCGGCAAAGAGCGAGGAAACCACATCGTAGGTCGGCTGCTTCGGGAGATAGGGGCGGAAGGAGGCAATATACTCCATTGCCTGCAGAGCCTGGGATGTGTCGAGGTGGGCTTTGCCGTCGGGTGTCACATACTGAGCCCCGAAGCCGTAGAACCAGGGGGCATTAAAGTAGGCGTCCTCGGTTGGCCAGACGACGCCATACTGACCCGGGTGGGCCTGCTCATAGCGTTTCTCGAAGGCCAGCAGGTCATCGGTAGTCTTGGGAAGCTGGTCCGCCGAGATCAGGCTCTTGTTGTACATGAGCGTGACGGCTTCGACGGCCTCCGGGACGCCGTAGACGTGGCCGTTAAAGACCAGGGCCGAAGCCGCTGCCGGGGTATAGGTCTGGTTGAGATAGTCCTGGCTGATGTACTGATCGAGCGGCACAACGACATGGCCGAGCGCCAGCGATCCCAGATTATCGTCGGTGAAGGCGATGATATCGGGACCATTGCCAGCCTTCACCGCGGTGGCCGCCTTGCTGGCGATGTTATCCTGGTGGACCAGCACGATCTTTACTTTGGGGTGCAGGCGCATATATTCATTGAAAATGGCCTGCTTGGCCTGCAAATAGGTGCCTTGCCAGCCGTGCCAGATAACGATCGTACCACTGAAGTCGATGCTGCTGCTGTTGTTGCTGCCGCTGTTCTCGGCACCACCGCAGGCTGGGAGCAGCAGCGCGAGCATGAGGCTGAACAGGAACATGGCCAGCAATGGCCGGCTGCCAGATGCACGCGAGGCAAAAATCTTCTTCATCATCTCTCATCCTCTCTGACAAGAGGGAAGATAGCTGGGGAGAGGCAGGCGGCTTGCTGTGCACTCTCCCCATTGGACGCAAAACCCAGGGTTGTGTTGTCGTCAGTCTGGTTGTCAAAGAGCGTGCTCTGCTCTTCTTGTGAAGGGTGCACGGCGATCGACGGGGGAAAAGGCGGCTCTCATCCTCCTTCCTGCCATGAGAAAACTGCTCCGCTCAACGGCTCACTAGTGATGGCAACCTGATGTCGAGACCTGCGTATAACTGGTGCCTGACCGCTGGCCAGAAGTGTGGTCGCAGCCGGGGGGAGCGCCACCGCTGGCAGCACGACAGTTTGAGGCTGCTCGCTCAGGTTGAAGAGCACCAGGGCATCGCCTCGCTCCAGATGTGGGCCGCCGGCCTGGGTGCGCACGTAGGCATAGGTTGCCTGGCTCGTATCCAGGTGGACGACGCGACGCGCACCGTAGGTCAGAACCGGCAGGGCGCGCCGCAGGCGGATCAGGGACCGGTAAAAGGCGAGCAGCTCCTGATTCCAGTCTTCTGGGCGCCAGGGCATAGCAGCGCGGGCCTCGGCATCGCCGCCAAAGGTTTTCGTTGAGATGTCAGCACGTTGGGACATGCCGACCTCCGTCCCGTAATAGATGATGGGGGTTGGGGCAAGCGTGAATTGGCAAAGGGCCGCCAGCTTGAGCAGTTCCGGACGATTGCCGGTAATAAAGAGGAAGCGATTCATATCGTGGTTATCGAGAAAGCTCGCGCGGGCGGGGCCGTCCGCCATATAGCTCTCGTAGGAGCTGAGGAAGCGATCGAAGCGACCCAGGTCCCAGGTGTGGACGCCGAACGTCGAGCGTAGGGCTGCTGCCAGCGGGAAATCGAGGACCGCATCCAGTCTGCCATGATAGCGGCGTAGGGCATCGGGTGTATCGGTGACCTCGCCCAGCAAGAACACGTCGGGTCGCAGACCGCGGGTAGCCTGGCGAAACTCACACCAGAAATCCATGCTGTGGCCGATGGCATGATCAAGGCGGAAGCCATCGACACCGTACTCGCTCAACCAGTGCAGGGCGCTGGCGATAATATGGCGTCTGGCTCCCTCGCTCTCTGATCGCAGGGAAGGAAGGCTGGGAACAGCGTCGAGGAAGGTGCCATAGCGATCGGGCCAGCGCTCGAAATAGAACCAGTCATGAGAGGGGGCCTGACGATCCATCTGTGCGGCCACAAAGGCGGGATGATGCCAGGAGACATGAGCCGGCACGAAGTCGAGCAAGACGCGCATGCCACGGGCGTGAGCCTCCGCCATGAGAGCCTGCAGGTCGGCGCTGCTGCCCAGACGGGGATCAACGCGAAAGTAGTCGAGGGCATCGTAGCGATGGTAGCTTTCGGCCAGGTGGAGCGGGGAGAGCCACAGGCAGGTCACCCCCAGCTCTGAGAGATAGGGCAGGGCGGCGCGGACGCCATTCAGCGTGCCCCCGTGCAACGCCTGTGGGTCGCTCTCGGTAGCAACATGGCCATCGGCGGCATCGCTGCGGAAGCGATCGAGAAAAATCTGATAGATGACGGCCTCTGTCGCCCACGAAGGCGGACGACGCTGCTGCTCTTCTTCGACGAGGTAGGCGAAAGTAGTGAAGGCCCGCTCACCCGAGAAGTGGAAGGCAAAGCCTTGGCCGTCCTGGGCCCAGATCTCCGGCTCCGGCTCCTCGGCGGGAGGAGAGCCGGGACGGGCCAGCCAGCCGGCGATGCGGTAGCGCACGCACGTGCCGGCTGGCTGACCGGGGATGCGAGCCAGCCAGTGGGTGATATAGCCAGCGTGCGGGTCCCAGCTCACGCGGGCGCGCTCCATCGGCAGGGCCGTCGACGAGCGATCGGGGCGGCTACCGTCGACGGTGTAGTAGAGCACGGCGCGCTCGATGGGCACTTCCTCGCCGCTGGCCGCCCAGACTTCGACTGGCTCGCCGGGGATAGGAGCCAGGGGCAGAGTGGTATTATCATGGCGAAATTGAGTGCGTTGAGCTGTCCAACGGATGAGGATCTCGCTCAGGGGCAGGTCACCAGGCACCGCCGCCATCTGCTCGGCGTCCGGCTCCGACTGCGCAGGTACTGCATCCGTGGCCGACTCAAAGATGTCTGGCATCGTAGCTGTCCTACCTACCTACTAGCGCAAACTAGACTAGGATGGGGTGCTGCTCGCCTCGGACGAGGCCGCTTCTATCTCGGCGATCTCGGCACTGACAACAGTGCGCAAGCGCTTGAGCATGGCAATAAGCTGCCGCTCCTCTTCGCTGTTCAAGATGCTGAAGCGGCGGCCAATAGCCTCTTCAATGGCGGCCTGGGCCTCGCGGCGCCGGGCGACGCCTGCTGCTGTCAGCGTGACGCGCTGTGAGCGGCGATCGCCAGGGTCGGGGCTACGGGCAATGAGGCCCTCGCTTTCCAGATAATCTACCAAGCGGGTGACCGTGCTCCGTTCGCACAGCAGGCGTTCGCTGAGATCCGTCAGCCGCCAGCCCTCGTCGGTATCGAGCAGGAGCAGAGCATTGTATTGCAGCGTGTTCAGACGAAACTGACGGAGGACCAGGCGGTCGGCGTGGTCAAGCAGCAAGCTCAGCTCTTGAAAGAGACGGTAGTCCTGGTAGTCATCCATGCGCTTGGCGTGCCCCTTTCCGCAGCAGCGCGGCTCGCTGGGTCAGTGGCTTACCTGGCGAGGCCGCGATTTGTTGCGATTGCAATTGTTGCAATAAATATTGTTGCAAAAGCAAGTATATATGAGGGGCAGCCCTTTGTCAAGTCTCATGGGGGCCGGCCTGCCGATTCGCGCTCGCTGGGTCTCGGTGCCAGGGAGGTTGCTCCAGCTCGGCTCTTGGGCTTGCGAGTTACCCAAAGGGATGCTACATTACCCAGAAAGTTACTCAAAGAATGGGCTTGATTCTGGTAGGAGGTCTGGCGAGTGCCTCTGCGTTATCCCGTGCTTATAGAGACGTGGCTCTATCCCGCGGAGGGAGGTGTGCCGATCGCTGTTGAAAGTCCGGACTGGTTTGCCTGGCTACAAGTGCATTCGGCTTTTACCTATCAAGAGGGAGCGCTGCGTTTTGCCGTGCGCTGCGAGCAGCGGGCGGAGGGACGCTACTGGTATACGTACAAGCGGGTGCATGGGTACTTGTTCAAGTGCTATCTGGGGCGCAGTCAAGATCTGACCCTGGGGCGTCTGCGTGAGATTCTGTTTCGTGGCCTCCAGGGATTGGGAGTGGGGGCGCTGGCAGGGCTTATTCATTGGCATCGGAACGATCGCAGCGATAGTTGGGCCGCTGACTGGGGAGGCGATCACAGACGGCACGGTAACAACCAGACCAGCTGCTGGCTGGCGCCGTGGCTCCGCAGCGCTGTACCCATCGCACGATCGGGGATTGATGTCTCACGGCCACTGGCAAGCAGACGCTGATCGAGGGCCGCTTTCACAACGGTTCCTGATCCCATCGTGGAGTCGAGCACGGCGCTGCCAGCGAGAAAGCGCATCAGCTCGCGCGGGGCCACCTCGGAGGCCATACGTGCTGGAAATGGGTGCGCAAGCTCTAATTCTGTCATGATGACAACCCTGCCTGGTCCTTTCCTCGGCCCAGTGCGACGCAAAAGATCCCCGGTCTGGCCACCGCTGTCAGTGCCTTGTCCTGGTGGAGGGGAGCGCTCTTCAATCACCTATTGCTGTAAGTAAGAATAAGTAAGAAAGAGAGGCAGCTTAATTGTATTAAGCCATGTCAGCAGTCACTTGACCGCCTTATCTGCCTTTGCTGCTGGTACTCTTCCATAAACATGACCCCTGATGGATGGAACGTGCCGACCCGACGGTTTTTTTCCGCAGGTCGGCACAAGTGGCCCGGGAAGGCAGGAGAAGTACGGATTGCGAAGGACACGCTCAGAGAGTTCAGCCCGAGCGCGTCAGGGCTATCACACTCGCTGATCCTGGATCAACGTGAGCAGCTCCGGGTCATTGGGGATCAGTCCGACAGCAGCCAGGCGCGGGACCAACTCCGTCCAGCCTGGCTTACTGGCAAAGACCTCCCGAAGCAGAACCAGCGCCTGCGGGAGCTCCCCAGCCTGAAGCAGGATCGCCGTCCCGCGAAACTTGAGATCGACGTTGTCGGGATCAAGAGCGAGGGCTTGCCGGAACAGTCTGATCGCCTCGTCAGGCTGCTGCGCCAGCAGCCGCTCATTGCTCTGCTCGAACAGCAGCCAGGCTTTACGGATCGTCACCAGGCGTCTGAGTTCGTCAACAGGGCGAGGGTGATCCTCGACGCGTACGTCGAAGAGGCGTTCACGCCACGGTTGCTCTGTCCGCTTCCCTGAGACAATGACTATGGCAGCTGCTTGCTGACCGCGAATGTCGCCGCCCGCGGCCTGGGCCGCCTCCAGGGCTGTGAGCAGACGATCGCAGAGGTCGCCTGTGCTCTCCTCATAGGCTCGTTTCATCGCTGGCCAGACGCCATCGTTGACCATCATATTGGCCTGGACCGCGAAGCCGTCGCCGCTCAGGTGGCCGGCGGCGGCAACGCAGCGCTCTCCCGTGTGAACGGCAACGCCACCGTGGGCATCCACCAAAGCAACCTGACGAATCTCGCGTTCCTCATCGCCTTGGAGCAAGCGCTCCAGCGCCTGAGCGGCGCTCAATCCTTGTCGCATAAGGGCCAGTCCTTCGGGACCGTAGTCCGTATTGACAAAAGCTTGCGTAGCAACAGCTCCCACGCCGGCCTCGGCCCAGGGAACCACGCTTCCCACGCCGAAGTAGTACGATTGCACGGCAACACCCATCTGCCCGGAGGCGCGATCGAGGGCCACAATGGAATAGGTGTGAGCCAATGGCTCGCGGCGAAGGAAAGAAGAGCGATCCATCTTTGTTTCTGTCCTTTCCGATCTGTTCAGGCTATGAGGCAGCTCCAGCCGGTGTGACATCGCGCGCTTTGGTGTCAGCGGCTGGCTGCTGGCTCAGTTGCAGCCAGAGCGCGGCGGCCAGGAAGCAGGCTGCTCCCAGCGGGCCATAGGGGATCACGTGCGTTGTCCCAAAGAGCATAGCGGCCAGTGCAAGCAGGGTTGCCACAGGGCGCCCGCGATTGAGTCCCAGCACGGCGAGAGCCACGAGAGCTACGGCTCCCCACCAGAGCAGCGTACCTGAGCTGCCGCTGGCAACGCCCCAGCCGACGAGGGCGAAGCCGACCACTGCTAGCGCCGTGACCGCTAGCCGCCGACCCGGTGGGGTGATGGCTACCGCTGCTGCCAGCAGGCTGATGCCCCAGGCGGCAGAGCCGAGGGTGGCCAGGATATTCGCCGTGCTGCTGGCCCAGTAGGCTTGAATGATGGGTTCGACGACGGCGAGCTGCTCCGGTGGCAGAGTGCGAGCGGACTGAACCAGGGTCCCGGTACCAAGACCCACCATTGCATCAAAGGCGGCATAGAGGGGGATAAATGCCGCGATAGCGCCCTTGCTCACCGTGGCAGCCGGACCGCGCCAGTCTTCTATCAGCAAGTAGGCGGCCAGACCCAGCAGAGGAAAGGCGGCCAGATTGAGAAAGTGCAGCACGAGCCACCAGCCTCCCTGATGCAGCAGAGCGTGATAGACATTGGGATAGGCCGAGACGACGGGATGACCGAGATTGATCGTCCCTACGAGGAGCGGAGCCCCAAAGAGAACGATCAGGCGCAATACCTTTTTCATGAGCAAATCCCTCTTGAGAGATGACATGTGCGATGACATGCTTCTAAACCGCTCTCAAGAGAGCGTAACAGCTGTCCTTTAGACGTACATCGTCAGAAATGACTGACTTTCTCGTCACTCGGGGAGGCTCAGCGACGGTGGTGGAATAGTCAAAATTGACCAAAGCAACATAAGTCTGGCCTGGCTTAATCCAGCAGCCCATGACGAATAGCGAAGACAGCGGCAGCTGCGCGGTTATCAACCCCGGTCTTGTTGAAGATGTTGCGCAGATGATTGGCGACCGTGCGCTCGCTGATCACCAGGATTTCAGCGATCTGGCGATTGCTCTTTCCTTGAGCAACAAGGCGCAGGACCTGGCCCTCGCGGGCACTGAGGCCAGCGGGAAGAGGCTGATGGGCCAATCTGGTTGAGCGATCCGGGCGGCCAGCGGCGCGCTCATGTGGATGGACCCACTCCTGCCACTGTTGCTGCAAGAGCTGCGCCAGGGTAGGGGTACCAGTACTGATGCTGAGTGCCACGGCCTCTTCCAGGCGTAGCCGGGCCTGGGCAATTCCCTGGGGGCCGTCGCGCACAAGCACGAGGAAGGACTGCGTTCCCAGGGTCGCAGCCAGCTCGAAGGAGAGGCTGAGGCGCCTGGCGGCGGCCTCGGCGCGCGCGAGGTGGGTCTCGGCGGCAGCGGTCTCCCCCGTCAGGAGGGCCAGCTCCCCAAGGAGACGATCGACCAGAAAGGAATGGAACTGACCGCGAAAAGGAAGCAGACGGGGGTAGAGGCGTGTGGCCCAGGTCTGGTCGGCAAGCACCGCGCTGGTGGCGGCCATGAAGCAGAGGGCGTGCGCCAGGGGCATGGACTCCGCTGGCAGAGGGGCCACGAGCGTCTCCAGCTCGGCGAGGCAAGTACGGGCCTCCTGCTGTTTGCCCTGAATGGCCTGGACGAAGCCGAGGCCGCCAAGCCACCAGGCCAGCGACTGGGAAGCGTGCTGGCGATACCAGACGAGAGCTGTCTTGATAAGATCTTCGGCCTCGCTCAGATGCCCGCGCGGGGCCAGGAGCAGACCGCGCGTCCACTGCAGCAGCGCCGCTGGCTCGGGGCTGGCGAGCTCCTCAACCACTGACTGACTTCTGTCCAGCGCCTCATCGGCCTCGGCCCACTGGCTGCGCAGGGCGTAGCTAGAAGCCAGGTGCGTATAGAGGTGCCGCAGCTGATAAGGATCATGGCAACGGCGAGCGTACTCAAGCCAGAGGGGAAACAGCTGGGCGCGCCGATCAAGTGCGCCATGCCAGCCATAGGCCATCGTCAGGCAAGCACAGCATTCCGAGACCTCCAGCGCCTCACCCAGGGAGATGGCCAGCGAGAGGGCCTGCTCCAGTAGCGGCAGGCCGCTCTCTATCTGATTGGTGCGTACCAGCAGATTGCCCAGGGCGCGGCAAGCTGCCGCTTCTAGTCGTCGCTCGCCGAGCTGGCGGGCCAGATCGAGGGCACGCTCAAGACAGGTGAGCGCCGCCTCTTGCTGGTGCAAGCTGAGGATCAGCAGTGAACCCAGCTCGACCAGGGCCTCGACGGTCTCGGCGGTGGTCTGGGCCGAAAGCTCCGCGACAGCCTGCTCCAAGGCCAGCCGGGCCGGGCCGATGCGTTCCTGGCGCCAGTAGGCGCGGCCCAGCCCCAGCGCAGCACAGCCGATCAGGTGTTGCTCGCCGTGACGGCGTCCCCATTCCTGGGCGCATTGGAAGGCGTCGATGGCCTCCTGCCAGGCGGAGGCCAGCAGAGCTGCTGCACCCAGTTCGAGGAGCCAGGGACCACGGCGCGGGTCGTCCGCACTGAGGAGCTGCAGGGCCGTCTGCTGATGAGCCATCGCTTCTGCAGGGGCATAGGTCTGTAGAGCCTGCTGGGCGGCGCGCTGGGAATAGGTGGCGCCACGCTCGACCTCGCCACTGCGAGCGAAATGGAAAGCCAGCTCTGCCAGTTGCTGAGCGCTGGTGGAAGCATGCGCGCGCGCAAGGCGGAGCTCCAGCTCCTGCCCGATGCGTGTGTGCAGGCGCAGGCGGCGCACGGCTCTCACCTCCTGATAGAGGCACTGGCGAATCGTATCGTGGCTGAAAGCAAAGGGGGTGGGAGCGGTGGTAGCGGTCGGAGGCAGCTGGTGAATCAAGCGAGCCTGTACAGCCTCGTGCAAGCATTCCTCCGCGCTCTCTTCGTCCTGGCCTGTCACTCTGGCCAACAGGGCCAGGTCAAAGGTGCGGCCAATGATCGACGCGCAGCGCAGCAGCTCGGCGGTTGCTGGAGCCAGGCGGGCCAGCCGCTGGCGAACGGCGTTCAAAATACTGGGCGGCAGCAAAGGAGGATGAGGGGCCACCAGATAGAAGGCGCCGCCGTCCTGTTGCTGGGCAAGAGCGCCACTTTCAAGCCAGCCACGGAGCAGCTCCTCGGCCAGAAATGGATTGCCCTCGCTCTGAGCGGCCAGCAGCCTGCTGACGGCAGGGTCAACAGCGGCGCCGAGGTAGCCCGAGGCCAGCGCGGCCACCGCTGTGGCAGTCAGCGGGGCCAGGGTGATAGGAGTCAGCAGCCGCAGACGCGCTAGCTCGGTCAGAGCGCGCTCGAAAGCGGCGCGCTGCATCAGCTCGCCGTCGCGGTAGGCCCCCACGATCAGCAGGCGTGTGTTGGTCTGATGCTGGGCCACGTGGCAGAGCAGATCAAGACTGGCGCGATCGGACCAGTGGAGGTCGTCCAGGATCAGCAGTAAAGGCCGGGGAGTGGCGATCGCGCTCAGAAAGACGCCGACTGCTTCGAAGAGGCGGAGGCGGGCCTGCTCGGGAGGCAAGGGGTAGCTGCTGACGGACTCTCCCAGGCGTAGGGACAGCTCGGGGAGGATGGTAGCCAGAACGGAGACCATAGTGCCAGCCTGGGCGCGTAGCTCGTCGGTGGAAGCGCTGCGGATGTGTTGACCGAGAGCCTCCAGGAACGGCAGGTAGGGAGGCATCCCCTCGGCATCGGAAGCCCCTCCCTCCAGCACCGTGGTCCCCTGCTGGCGGGCACAGCGAGCAATCTCACGTAAGAGCCGCGTCTTGCCAAGACCTGGTTCGCCTGCCAGGAGCGCCACCTGCAGGCTACCAGCGCGGCTCTTCGCCTCAAGGCTTCTCAGCCGGGCGAGTTCACGATCACGTCCGACCAGCGCTGTCTCGTCATGAGAAAGACCGTATTGCTGCATGTTCCTGCTCTCTGCTTGTTACCAGCGGCATGACTCTGCTGTCTGGAACATGCCGTGTCTGACCTGTTCGCCAGCCAACAGCGTACTCGAAGTGGGAGCGAAAAGCAAGCCCGACGCACCTTGATGGCAGAGCCGAGACACGTACCTCCAACTGATCGGACAGACGGCCAGATAGTGGGGAGTGCTCAAGCTGATATCCTGTCTATTGTCGTGAATAGTATCAAAAAATTATTTTAGTATATCATAACAATTATCTAGATAAAAATCTGTAATAGTTTGTGGTATTCGTGACTGCTGGCTCAAACAGCAATTGTCGTAGTTAATCTGAATAAAGGCCAGTAAAAGGTGACCCACGATGCCCACGGGAAACGCCAGCCGTCGAGGGTGGAAGCGCGAAGCATAACCTGCTGACCTGGCTCCGGCCGTGCAGCTGGATAGCGACCGGTTCGTCGACAAGGCTCTCCTGAGGTTCAACTACCAGGCGAATAGAGGAAAGCACATCTTCCGTAGCCATAGTGAAGCCCTCCTTCCTCTTGGCTCTGAGCACTGGTGCTAGCGCCGACCGACGATGCAGACCACCTCAACCGGAATGAAGACTTTGCCAGAAGGGGTTTGAAAGCGCCTGGCGGTCTGCTTTCTGACCTGGTCCCAAACTGCTTCCTGGCGCTCGTGGGGCAGTCGCGCGGTGATGGCTCGCGTTGCAATGTTGGTTTCCTGGGTGTTAGAGTACAAAGTCGTCAACAGAGGCGAACTCAAAGGCGACGCTGAGCTTCTCGCTGGATACTTCGGAGAAACCGGCCTGGGTGAACTTCTCTTCGAGGGTCTGGCTATCGCTCAGGTTAAAGGGACCAGGAATACCACGCTCAAGCAGTGAGATATGCGCGCTCTTGGCGCCAATTTCATCAGGCAGCCCCTCAATAGGCGACTCTTCAGGGCTACACCAGGTGGCAGCAACAGAGCAGCCCCCTATGTTGAGATGACGTCTGACGCTCTCAAGGGCAGCTAGAGGATTAGGAAAGTAGGTCAACCCTGAACGGCACAAGGCGACGTCAAAGCTATCCTGGGGAAGGCTGATATCCTCAGATCCATCTCATAGAAGCTCACATGCTTAAAGCCATAAGCTGCCGCGCGGTCACTCGCAATCTCCAGGAGCTCGGAAGCAAGGTCGATGCCGATGACTCGTCCGCTGGGACCAACGCGCTGCGCCGCTGTCAGGGCCGGCTCGCCATAGCCAGTGGCTACATCCAGCACCTTGTGACCAGTCTGGACCTCCGCACGCACGATCATGTGATCGCTGATGACCTGGACCCCTCGCTCTACCATGCTCCACCAGTGGCGCAGACCCGGAGCGACAGCTCCCCATTCGCGACGCTGCTCGGCTTTTATACTTGACTGGGGTAATTGTAGCAGCCACCATGCTGTATACCTCTTTTCTTCTCATAGAGCTGACCTGCTGGTGATCCATCCTGCTCTACCAGGGAACTCTACAGGAAGGGTCTCACGGGAGTCACATTCCTGCTGAAATTCCTCAAAAAAATCACTACGGGTGAAGAGGGATCCCACAATTGAAGATCATCCATCGGAATCTCATATCTCCTGATCACATGGGCAAATAGGGATTGACATTTCTAAAAATATGTCTCATCCTCTTTCTTAGAAGAATCTGAGCCTGTCAGGAGATAGTAGTAAGAGCTGCACTCCTGCTGAGCAGCTCCCTTGTCGCGGGCAAGTTGCTGACTCCTCCACCCAGGCTGAAGCCTGCTCGGAAAGAGTTCTTGATGCTTCCGGCCAGCTGGTCAGGTTCGCGCGGCGAAAACGACCAGGGATGGTCAACAGCGATAGGAGCTTACCAGCATCAATCAGAAGACCTGCTTCGTTTCAGGACAAAGGAGGACCTTTTTATGTCTATAATGATCGTTTTTGATTTAATTCAGCTTCTGCAGTGAAAACTGCAGAAGCCGATCAGAATGTGCTCTCTAGAACGAGCCTGGATAGACATCGGTCTGGAGCTTTCAAGCATGGACCGACTACATTTCGATTGGCGAGCTTGATGGGTACTTCATGCTTGCTCGTCTCTTGGACATGCCTGACCTGCGGCAGGCATCTAACGAGTTCTGGCTCCATAAAATGGTGAAAATCATCTTCAAGCGTGAGGTAGCGAGTCACCATATGCGCCCTTTCGGAACTCATGGACTGCGCATCTACTTCTATTATGGAATTGCGTCGATTGTTTTGACGGCTCTATTCATAGGTATGAGCCTCTTGGGCTGGTTCAGAACGATACGAGGTATTGTGGGGGACACCATCACCTGGATGATCGTTGGGGCCCTGGCCCTCTATGTCCTCTATCAGCTGGTGAGCTTCTCCTATCGCTTGCTGGCTCTGCGCCTGGCTCCTGCCGTCGAGGCCCCGGTACATCCGCCACTCAAGCACTTTAGTAACGCACCGCATGATGGGTAGATCAGCATCATGCCAGCGGAAGGGCAGGCCTGAGTGGCCGGCTCCGCCTCAGCATGAGCTGTTGAGCGCATGTATCTGAATTCCAAAGGAATGGAGGAACAAAGATGCCTGAGAAGCGAGAACAGGATCTACGGGTCGATGCTCTTGAGCTGGAAAGAGATGGTGATCAGAGGGCGACCCGGGGCATTGTCATGGATGTTCAGCAGGTTACCAAAGAGATGAAGCTAGAACATGGTAGCTTGCCCATTCTCAAAGGGATTAGCTTTCAGATCCTGGCTGGCGAATTCGTGGCCATTGTCGGCCCATCGGGAGCGGGCAAGAGCACGCTTTTAGGAATCATTGCCGGTCTGGACACACCCACCACGGGTCATGTCATCATTGATGGCGTCGATATTGCGCACATGAGTGAGCGCGCTCTTGCCGACATTCGTAATCGCTGCATTGGGATGGTTTTCCAGACCTTCAATCTGATCCCGACGCTGACCGCGCAGGAGAACGTCGAGGTCCCCCTCTATGTTGGCAAGCATGCTGGCTCAGCCTCACAGCGTGCCCGGGAACTATTAGATCTCGTGGGGCTGGGGCACCGTGCCCACCATCGCCCCAGCCAGCTTTCTGGCGGAGAGCAGCAGCGTGTAGCGATTGCTCGGGCATTGGCGACTGATCCTGCTATCATCGTGGCTGATGAGCCGACAGGCAATCTGGATTCGCGCAACAGCGATCATGTGCTTGCTCTGATTGCCGAGCTTCGTCGCAAGACGGGCAAGACCTTTATCATCGCGACGCATTCGCAAGATGTGGCTGTACGGGCTGATCGTGTGATCCGCCTTGTCGATGGTCAGATAGCGGCGCTGGACACCAGCGGTGGGAGGATTACCCAATGAAGGCCAGCATGTATGTGAAATACGCGACACGCTCTCTGGTGCGCGGTGGACAGCGCACGCTGCTGGCCCTCTGTTGCATTGCCGTTGGGGTGATGACCATTGTCTCTTTGCAACTGGTGGGCTTTATGCTCAACAATGCCTTCACAGGCAATGTGCGCGACTCCAACGGCGGAGATATCGCGGTCACCTCGCAGAGCCGGCCATTCACTCAGCAGGACCTGACCTTTTTCGCTCAGCTGCAAAGGGCTGGAACGATCACCGGCTACACGCCGCGCAGCTCGTTTCTGGGTTCGGCCAGTCTGGCGGTCTCTTCCACCGAGTACTTTACGGTTGAGGTCGTTGACCCGGCGACTTTCCCCCTGGTGCGGGGGCCTGACTTTATCAGTCCTGCCAATGGCCAGCTCAGAGCGCTCCTCGGTGGGGGGCAGGTGGTGATCGATCAGGCATTGGCCGATCAGTAGCACAAGCGGGTTGGCGACAGCATCGAAGTGCATCTGAATGCCCAGAGTCTGGGTGGAGCCGATCTCCATGTGACCGTCGCCGGCATTGTCACCAATTCTGGCGTCTTCGCCTCGATCAACGATTTTCTGGTATTGGCGGTCAGCGACTATCAGCAGGCGATGGGGAATCGGTCGGTCTTCTACGATACTATCGATGTCACCGCTGCTGATAAAGCCCACGTTGACGAGGCGGTCAAGGCGATCAGCCAGCAGTTCCCGCTCTCTAGTGTGACGACTGTTGATCAGGCCTTCAAGGCCAACCAGGATCAGGTTGCTGTGGAGCAGAAGTTTCTCGCGCTGGTGGGCCTGCTGGCGCTGCTGATTGGCGGTATTGGCATTGTACACACCATGCAGGTGCTGCTGGCCCGTCGCCGTTTGGAGATTGCAACCCTGAAGACGGTTGGCTATCATCAAGGCCATCTGCTCCTCCTCTTTGGGCTGGAAGCCGGGTTGTTGGGGCTAGCCGGAGGGACCGTCGGGGCCTTGCTGGCCATTGGCCTGAGTGCACTGGTGCGTGGCCTGGTGCAGCAGCTTTCACCGATGCAGATCCCCTTTGTGATTGATCCGCTCCTGGTCCTCGGTGGGCTGCTGGTGGGTGTGCTCACAGCCCTGATCTTCGGACTGCTGCCTATCGTGAAGGCGGCTCATATTCGCCCGCTCAGCGTTCTGCGCGATGAACCGGACAGCCACCATGTCAGGAGCGCTCTACTGACCTGTGGTCTGATCCTCGTGCTCTCGCTTCTCTTCTGGGTGATGGCTGGGGTGATCCTTAAGGATTCGCTGCTCGCTGGGGGAGTTGTCTACGGCGGGCTGGTCGTTCTCGGGTTGCTCGTCCTCCTCTTTGGCTTTGTGCTGCTTGCTGTCAGCAAGCTACCGGTGCCCGAGCGTTTCAATCTCAAGCAGGGGGTACTCGTGGTACTGGCTCTGCTCATTGCTGTGTTACTCGTGCGAGTCTTGCCGGCCTTTGGGGGGCTGGTGCTGCTACTGGCGCTGCTAGGGGCAATCGTTGCTTTCCTCCCCGTGCGGCTCAAGGTCAGTCTCAGAATGGCGCTCTCTCATCTCAATCGGCAACGGGCGCGCACCAGTACCACCTTGCTGGCGCTCTTCATTGGCGTGGTCGCCATCGGCCTGATCCTGGTGCTACGCGAGAACCTGACCGATCTGATCAATCGCACGGTCGCGAACAATATGACTTTTAATGCCATTGCTATTGCGCAGGGGAGCGAGGCCGATAGGTTGGCGAGCGGTCTCTCCAGCATCCCTGGTCTACAGCGGAGCGCGCGCCACCTGGACACCAGGATGATCCCGCTTAGCATCGATGGGGTCCCCTTGCAGCAGCTTATTCCAGCGAATGCCTCCTTCGGGTATCAGAATCTGGGAGCCTCTGCTATTAACTACCTGAATGGTCTGGAGGGCTATGATGTGGCGCAGAATCAGCTCCCTGATACGAGCCAGATTCTGAGCATTGTGCAGGGGCGTAACCTGAATAGCAGCGATGTCGGTTCCTGCCATGTGCTGCTCAATGATCACTTGCTGGCATGGCTGCCGCTCAAGGGCCATGTACACCTTGGCAGTACCCTGATACTGAGCAGCCTGGACGGGAAGGTGAGCCGTAGCTGTACCGTGGTGGGAACCTATCTCACGCGCGGGCTGGAGGTCGTGTTTAATCCCGTACTGACGACGAGCGATGTCGTTCAGGCGCTGGCAGTTGGAGGGGTGCCAACCTCTATCTACTATCTACGCATTGATCCTGCGCATCTGGGGCAGGCCTTTGCTGCCATCGGTCAGGAGGCGCCGGATGTCGCTGTGTTCAATCTGGCGAACACGGGCGACTATCTCAATCGCTATCTGGGTCAGGCGCTCTCGGTGGTGCTGGCGGTGGCCCTCCTCTCGCTGCTTGCGGCCACGGTGATTATTGCCAATGCGGTAGCGCTGGCCATGCTGGAGCGGCGGCGCGAAATGGGAATCTTGAAGGCCCTTGGCTATACCAGTGAGGCGGTGCTGAGCGAGGTCTTGCTAGAAAATGGCCTGATTGGGGCCACAGGGGCAACGCTGGCCATGCTGCTGGTGACCCTGCTGACCAGTTTACTCGGGCAGTATGTCTTTAAAGCGAGCTTTGGCGTAAGCTGGTACCTGGCGCTTGGGGTCATCGCGAGCATCTGCTTGTTGGCAATGGCTGTTGCTGCACTGGTCGCATGGCAGCCGGTGCGCATCCGCCCTCTGATGGTCTTGCGCTATGAATAAGGCAACGTGGTGGGATGGATGTGCTGCTGTCGAGCGATCTGGCAGGTGGCAAGGTCGCCGGTTGCCTGGCTTCTTCTGGCCTGACAGCTGGCGATCCTTCTGGGCGGCCTGTGTGCTGGCTGGGGCAGGTCCCATGCTGACAGGCAGGGCTGCCCGAGCTGCCAGAGAGAGCGAGTCGGCCAGACGTGGCCTGCAGGGTCCTGGATCGCTGGTTCCTGGAAGGGAAGGAGCATTCCCGCCAGGGCTATGATTGCCTGCCTGCTCTCTTGCTTGTCTCCTCGGAAGGGAGGCCATCAGTGTGCTCCCCTCTGCCTGGGCGGGGACGCTGCAGGCTAGGCTGGCTCGGCCTGCTCTGGCTCGCGCCCCCGCTCTGTGATCTCGAGTTGTTGTATCTGTCTTTCCCATACGCGAAGCTCTCGGCGCTTGAGCGGGCTAAGCTGCCCCTCAAACTGCTGGAGGATGGCGAGCAAACGGCTAGCTGTCGCTGGAAGACGCTGAGCCAGGGCCCGAGTGAGCAACAGCTTCCCACGCCGCCAGCCTTCTTGATGATCTATGATCAGATGATGAAGAAGCTGCAGCCTCTGCCAGGCCTGCCAGTCGGCCTCGGGCAGCACCTGACCAGCTTCCAGCTCCAGGGCTGTGAGACTGTGGGTGAGTACGAGGCGGCTCAGTTCGCGGCGGAAGCGTCCATCAGGATCGAGGAGCCTCCAGCCGACCTGCACGAGCAGGTGACGGATCTCCTCTTGTAAAGACACGCTCTTCCCGTCGCAGCTCAGGCGGATACCTGGCACCGTCAGCAGTTGTGCCTTACTAAGGGGCTCCTGCCCTGGCAGCCGTGTCGAGAAGCGGTTAAGCAGGTGAGCCAGCCAGGAAAGTGCAAGCCCCGGCTCGCTGGACCCCGGCAGCAAGTAGGCCAGTGCCAGCAGCCACCAGGGGAGCGGCCCTTCTTGCATGAGAAACCAGGCGATCAGGTGCTCGGAAAAGGTGCGCTGGTCCAGACGCGCCAGCTCCTCCAGGCGCAGCTGTTTCCGTTGCAACTGCTTGCAGGCCAGCTGCACCAGGGCCGGCTGGCCCCCGGTCAGCTCGCGCAGGCGCTCACTGGCGGCGGTGAGCTGTGCGGGGGCGGTCCCGGTCGCGCTGGTCTGGAGCACCCCCTCCTGAGCGAGCAGCTGGCGGATCTCCGTGGCAGACCACGGGGGGAGGGCGACCGTCACGATCTCGGACTGCCGCCCCTTCCAGAGAGACTGATGCCAGTCAGGAGGCCGGCGGCTGACCAGCACGGCCTTGACGCGGGGTAAGCCGAAGCGCTCGGGAAAGCGCTCGTCAGGAGCGAGCACCAGCTCCTGAGCGCTCGGGAGCAGCTGCTCCAGATGGTCAAAGAAGAGCAGGAGGGTGGGTCCCTCAGCGGGCAGGTGAGGCCGGAGGGCCTTGATATCCCGGGCCAGGGCCGCCCAGAGCCGCTCTCTCCTGTCCAGATCGATGAGCGAGTGCCGCCCTGATGGCGAGAGCTGGCCGGTGGTCTGGAGCGTCTCCCTGGTCATGGCAAAGGTCTGGGCTTGCCAGGGAGGGTATGCGGCCTGGAGCTGCTCGACGACGTGCTCTAGCAGGGAGAGCTGATCATGCGCCGCTGTGCAGAGGCCATCGACCCAGACGATGGGCAGCCCGGGAAAGCGCTGGCGGACGAGGGAGAGGCTACGGTGCAGCAGCCGACTCTTGCCAAACCCGCCAGAGGGATCGCCTGGCACTGGGAAGGCTGGACTGAGGGTCGTGCTCGGGCTGTCATCGTGAAGCCAGAGCAGCCAGGGGCTTTTGGCCTGCGTCTGGGCCAGCCAGCTCAGCAAGAAGGCTGAAAAGCGCTGACGGTCTCCATACTTCATCGGTCTGTTACTCCTTTCCTTGTTCTTGTGTGAGGATCGCACGCTCCAGGGTCTGCAGGGCTGCCTGCCAGTCTGACGCCTGTTCGCCCAGAGCGAGCTGGAGCTCCTGGTCCTGCTGGAGGGCGGCCACCACCTGCAGGCTCACGGCCTGTGGTTCCTGGCGCAGGGATGCCAGCAGGCTGGGCAGCTGCTCCCCTCGCCGTGTTGGTTCCTCGCTGAGGAGGCGATAGGCGAGCTGATCGGCCAGGGAGCGGATTCGTTCGGGTCCGCTGGCTCGCTCCGTCAGCCGCTCCTGGAAGGCGGCCAGCCACCGCTGGAGCTGTCGCCACTGGCTTGGCGCTTCCTCTTGCCAGAGAATCTGCAGCAGGTGGCGGACCGGGGCGCTGACGACATAGCCGGCACGCTCGAACTGCCAGTGCAGGGCGTGGGTGCCGGCAGCAAGCCGCTGCGGCAGAAAGAAATAGGCAAAGGGATCGCTTTGTCTCCATTCGGGGGCAAACTGCTCGATCAGGTCTTGCAGCAGCATGGCGGTGAAGCGGCGCGGCACGGCGAGCAGGCGCAGCAACTGCTCGACGGCAGGCCGTTCCGCCGGGGGCAGCGTGCCCAGGACACCCTGCCGGAGGACGCGCTCGGTGAGCTGCTCCCGCAGCCGGGCCCGATCTGCTGGCTGACGGGGGTCCAGCCTCCCGTCGCGCAGGGCTTCGGCGAGGACGACCAGGGCGAGCGGGTAGCCATCGGCCCAGTTGAGGGCGAGGGCGCGCACCTCGGGAGCTAGCGTCGGGGCGTGGCGATCGAGCAGGAGGGCGCTGCTGACGCGGTCGAGTGGCCCCAGCTCCAGGAGGAGGACCGGGCGGCTCAGCACGCTCTGCCAGGACCAGGGGAGCGGCGCCGCCGCCGCCAGCACCAGGAGCAGGGGGGTCTGCTTTCCCAGCGCATCGAGCAGCGCCACCAGCCAGCGCAGCTGCGACGCATCGTCACTCTCCACGTCATCCAGCAGCAGCACGGCGGCTCCCTGCTGCTGCACGAGGAGGCGGAGCCCTGGGATGAGCTGCGCCAGACCCGGGGTGGGGTGATCCGGTCCTGGGCCGTGTCCTGCTCCAGAGGAAAGGGAAGGTGGTGGCGACGGCAGAGCTGGCAGCAGCTGGCTGACGACGGCATCGATCGGCGCTCCTGGCTGCACCGCACCCCAGAGGACTGGCAGGCGGAGCGCGCGGGCCTGCTGCTGGACCTGGCGCAGCAGGGTGGTCTTGCCGATGCCGGCCACGCCGGACAGGTGCACAATCGGCCACGACTGGCCCTGGTTGCGGTGCGGCTGCCTGAGGGCTTGCAGGATCGTCGAGAGCTGGCGCTGTTCGTCTTCGCGATTGATCACCGGCTCCGTGTTCATGCTCAGTGGCCTCCTGCGTTTTTCTCCTGTGAGCGATGGCTAGGACAGGGCGCGGTCGGCGGGCCTCGCTGGGGCTGGTCTCCCCGGCTCCGGCGCACGGCCCCAGACGGTGAGCAGGGGCCAGAGGGCGCAGAAGTCGTCGGCCTGCATCTCGGCGACGGCCTGCTGATAGAGGGTGGTCAACGCCGCTCGCGTGGCCAGCCCCTGGCGCTCCAGGAAGGGCAGGACCAGCTCCAGCCCGATGAGAAAATCCTTGAAGACCGAGTAGTGTCTCGGGGTGCCCGCCGACCACTCGATGACGGTGGGTCGCAGCCGGACATCGACCAGGCCGGCCTGTCGCAGCAGCCGGGGCAGGACCGGGGTGATGCCCAGATGCTGCCCATTGGGGGAACAGCTCTGGCCGGCCCGCCAGAGGGCCTGGCAGCCCAGGGCCATGAGCCGCTCGAAGGCGGGACTGCTGGTCAGCGGCTCCTCCATCTCAGTCAGGCGCACGACCCCGCCGGGGACGAGCAGGCGGCGGCACTCAGCGAGTAGCCGCGGCCAGGCCGCTGGAAGCATGAAGCCGCACAGGAGCCGGCCATTGATCAGGTCGAACGAGCCGTCCTCGAAGGCCAGCGGCTCCATGACGTCCATCACCTGGAAGTGAACGTTGTCCAGGCCACGGGAGCGGGCCTGCGCGGTGGCGTACTCGACGATCGCTGGGCTGAGGTCGACGCCGATCACGTTCACGTTGGGATAGGCGAAGGCCACTGCCAACGCCCAGCCTCCCGGGCCGCAGGCCAGGTCAAGGACGCGCCCCCCTTCGGGCAGGGGCGCCCCTTCAGGAAACTCCGGCAAGAGGCCGCCCAGGGCCTCGGTGAGCAGGCGATCCTGCTGCATGAGGCGGGCCAGCTCTCCGGCGTTTTCGGCGTCGATGATGGAGGTGGAGCGTCCGCGCGGCTGAGGCGCGGGCTGCGGGCGAGCGGGATCAACTGGGGTGCTCATGGCTGTCTCCTTGCTGAGGTGAACGGTCCCGCCGCGGGGGGGACTCGGGGTCTGAGGCCGGCTCGGGGTCAGCACGGCGCAGGGGCCAGGCGGAGCCCACGGGCAGCAAGGGCAGGTGGCCCGCCCGCTCAGCGGCGAGGACCTGCTGGATGAGCGCGGCATGGTCGAGGAAGAGGGCCTGCTGCTCCAGGGCGGCCACGGGGAGCACCTCCAGGCCCAGAACGCTGCTGGTGGGGCCGGGGCGGGCGATGCGCACAAGCTGGGGCAGGTCGGCCTCGATGAGGAAGAGGAGGGAAAGGACCTGGGCGCGGGCGGCCAGGGAAGTCGCCCCCAGGAAGCGGGGGTCACGGGCTGGACGGTCCAGGCCGAAGAGGCCGCCGAGCCGGCAGGAGCGCAGGCCGGCGCCGTGCAGGTGCCAGTCGGTGCGCTCAATGCCCAGTTCCTCGCGCAGGGCGCGCAGGATGCCAGTGGCGGCAGGCTCGCCCCAGCGCAGTTTCTCACCCAGCATCGCGAGCTGGCCCTCGTCCTGGCGGCGGATGAGGGCGACCTGCTGGCGGTCGTCATCGACGAAGAGCAGGTCCAGCCCGATAGCGAAACGGGCGTCGTGCTCACGAAGCGGCATGGCACATCCCTCCGTCTGGCTGGGCCGGCTCGCCGGCGCGCCCGGCCTGCGAGCGGGAAGGGTCCCAGGGGGTGGCTGGCGGAGGCCCCTGCCGCCAGCGGGCGAGCAAGCGCGCGCAGGCGGCCCGGGCTTCGGCGGGGCACAGCTGCCAGGGAACGGCGGCGAGCAGGGCCTGGGTGGAGCGGGGCACCTCCAGGGCGAAGTGGGCGCGATGGAGGCGTTGAGAAATCCGCCCGGGGCTGACGCCCAGGGCGGTGGCAATCGCGCCGACCTGCCAGCCCTGCTGGCGCAGCAACAGGACGAGCCAGTCGGTCGGGCGCAGCCGCGCCAGCCGGCGCTGCTGCTGGGCCGTGAGGCCAGGCGGGTGGCTGGTAGGGGCAGCAGGCGCCTGCTGCCTCGACAGGCGCTGAGGGAGCAGGGGCGAGGTCATCGTGGACCTCCGATCTGGGCGAAGATCCACCCACAGAGGTTCCAAGAAGGATGCTGCCAGCGAGATGACATCATGGGATCATTTCCTCCGATGGGTCAGGATGATAGAGCGAGCCGCGGCGTGCGGCTCCGACTGGGTTGTGACTGGCGTCGGTGGTCAGGCGGCTCGGGAACTCCCCACCTGTTCAAGGGAGGGAGGTCGACCAGCCGAAGAGCGGCGCCAGGAGCTGGAACTCGCGGCGCCAGCGGTCCCGCAGCGTGGGCTGCTCGCGGACGACCTGCAGCACCTGCCGCAGGCCATCCAGCTCGTCGGGTGCGAGGTTGAGCCAACACTCGCCACCCGGCGGGGGTGCGAGCGCGTGCAGCCAGCCGAGCAGGGCCTGGGTCTGGCGCAGGCGTTCATTGCGCTCGGTGGTGGGCAAGAGCTGGCGAAAGGCAGAGGCCCGGTAGCCTTCCAGCACCGTTCGCAGGGCAGCGACCTGCTCCTGGGTGAGGATCAGCAGGTCCCTGCCAGGGCTGGGGTGTGCGCGCGTGCCCGAGGCGGTCATCCTCGGGCCCTCGCCGTGGCCGAGGCTGGGATCAGCCGGGTCGCCATCACGGTCGGTCGGTCTCATGGCTGGGGCCTCCTGCCGTAGGCGGCGTGAAAGACGTAGCGAGCCTGCTGCTGCTCCCATTCCTTGGCGGCCTCGCGCAGCATCTGGTCGACGACCGCCGGCGGGGTGTTGGTGCGGGCGCAATACGAGTCCTTGAGGGCATCCAGGCCGTGGAGGACATCGGTGAGCAAGAGCTGGCCGGCGGCCCCGGCCCAGTGGCCCAAGGGGACAGGAATATCGTGGCTGGTGACGTCGACGCAGCCGGCCTGCTGGAGCAGTTCGCCGAGCTGGCGCAGGACAGCCATCTCGAAGCCGAGCTGGCGGCTGATGCTGGTGAACCAGTCGAGCAGGCGCCGGGTGGCTGGCCCGGCGGGCTGGATGCCATCGCTGAGTTCGAGCAATTCGATCCAGCCGCCGGGACGGGTGACGCGCACCAGCTCGCGGACGACGCCGGGCCAGGCCTGGGCGGGAATGGCGGCCACCAGGAGCCGCTGATGGGTGTAGGTGAACTGCCCGTCGGGAAAGGGCAAGCCCTCCAGCACGTTCGCCCGGACGAAGACGCAGGTGGGGGGCACCGGCTGGGGCAGGGACTGCAAGGAGACGTCGACGCCCACCACGAGGGCGTGAGGAAAGAGGGCCTGCATCTCGAAGGCCCAGATGCCGGTGCCGGTGCCCACATCCAGGATGGTGCGGGTGCTCTCGGGGGAGAGCGGGGCCAGGTAATGGTTACTCAGGGTACGATACAGGGCATGGTGCTGGTAGTTGAGCCGCTGGTCTTCCAGGGGATCTTTGGGCAATACATAGGGAACATCAGCCAGATACTGGCGCTGCGTGAGGAGAGGTGAACCCTCTGGAGAGGTGTGTGTGGTGGCTGTCGCTGGCGTATCCGGGCTTGGCGTGAGGGCCACGCGGACCCGGGCTTGACGGCCTGCGAGCAGCTTATGTAGTAGGCCCATAGCGGGTCTCCTTCCTTATTTCTTTGGCAAGGATGATCTGTCTCTCGCCCCTGGCGGACAGTTGACAATCGTTGCTCGCATCGAAATAGAGATGTGCCGCAGAATATAGCGTTTCCTCTGACACTGGCTGATATCATGGCCGCCTTCGCTTGCTGTATGCAGGGCAGGCGAAGGGCGTACCTGTATCGATCATCGCCGTTGATAGATCGTGCTGAGATCCATCGGATTTCCGTGCAGCATGCTATTACCGCTAGCAAGAAGTATAGAAGGCAAGCTGAAAAATAGCATCTCAGGTTGATGCTCAGTGAGTAGTCATGTTGTTCCTTGCTTGCTGTCATTGTTGCTCTTAGAAGAGGAGATTAGCAGATGAAATAAGAAGCAAGCTTATCTGACTCTTATTGCGCTGATGATGAGATGAGATGTGCTGTCTCCTATCGTTTCAGCAAGCAAGCTGCTTATGTGGAACAAGGCGATTGTTCACTGAGTGAGAGCAGTGAAAGTAGTTATCGATTGCGATGGCGAGGTTACTAAGTGTTTCCCTCTTTGCTAAGACTGGAGATATGAGGATGGGAAGAGACGGGAAGGAAACAAAAGAGCAGCACACAACAGGTCAGGTGTGCTGCTCAGAGGACCGCCATACGATGTTGGCGAGAAGCTCAGGTGAGGGTGAGCAGGTCGCGCAGCGCGCGGAGGCGCTTCTCGCCAGGGAAGGCGGCACAGAGGGCGATGTAGGCCTGGCGAGCCTCGGCCAGGCGCTGCTGGCTCTGGAGCTGCCGGGCGGTGGCGAGGCCGGCCTGCCATTTGTCCAGGCACCAGTCGAGGCGGCGTGGCTGGTCGTCGCGACTGGCTTCGATCAGGACGGCCAGCAATTGGGCCTCAATGCAGGATGTTAATCTTGCTTCACCATTCTGATACTGCTGCTCTATCTGTTGACAGGCTTCTAATGCTGCCTGTGGTAGCCCTGAGTCCCTGTATGCGTAGACGTCATCAAGCAGTAGATCACCCAGACTAAAAGCCGCCCATATAGGGACCATTCCGTGCTGTGCAAGGAACATCTCATGTGCCAGCTTGAGAGCGTGCTGTACCTCTCCCTTCTGGCCGGTGACTACGGCCAGATTCATCGCTAGCCTGCCATAGCAACTGCTGTAAACGATGGGAGGAACTGGCTCGCTGGCGGGCTGAGCGACTGAGGCTTCCTTGTGACGATCACGCCGATCCCGCTCCTCTAACAAGTGTTGTGCTTTCTGCATCGTCTGCAGTGCCTGTCTGTAGCAATGACCATAGTGGGACATTACTGCCTGCAAACCCAGTGCCGTTAACTGCAGGGAGAGATTATCGGCCATGCAGCTGAAATCTTCAGCCTTTTGGGCATAGGACACTGCTTGTCCTGGAGTACTCAGATGCAAGGCCAACCGCGAACGCAGCAGGAAGCCCTGAGCTGCAAGCTCAGCGGCGGCCTGACGCTGCCTGGGGGAAGCGGCCTTGGCCAGGGCCTGCAAGGTGGGCAGATAGGCGGCGACTGCCTGGTCAGCTAAGGCAAACTCGCCCTGCCGGTGCAACTGCCAGCAGGCGGTCAGGCCAGCGGCACACTGCTTCAAGATATCCTCGGTCAGGGCCGACCCCTTCGGAGCTGGACCGGCCTGTGACAGACCCAACAATTCAATCGGCGCCAGAGCCAGCAAGCGCAGCGTCTCGCGCCGGGTCAACTCGTTCTGGTTCATAGCGTCCTTCTCTAGCTCGGTACTCACAAGGATCTGGAGCTGCTGATAGGGGGAGTCAGTGGCGGGCCAGCGCCAGACGAGGCCCAGCAGCCGCAGGGGCAGGCACTGCTGGCGGGCAGTGGCCAGGGCGTCAGCCTCGGCAGGGGGAGAAGGGAGCAGCACCGACTCGACCTGGAGAGGCTCGCTGGTGGGAGGGACAGGCTCGGGCAGGGAGAGGCCCAGCTCCTCATCGCGGAAGCCCAGCTGGGCGGGGGAGAGGCCGAAGAGGTGGCAGAGCTTGCGCAGGTGCAGGGGCTGGGGGACATCGCCGGCGCGCTCCCAGCGGCAGACGGTGGCCTTGCTGACGCCGACGGCTTCGGCGACCTCTTCGAGGGTGAGCAGGCGGGCGCGGCGTGCCCGGATCAAGGCCTGGCGGAGCGGGCCTGCACCCTCTGAGTCCTGGGTCTGGTGCATCGCTTCTCCTTCCTTTCCACTCTAGCAGTGCTGTATCAGATGGACCCTAATGGGCATCTGTCTGCTTCTCCTTGTCCTTGATATTTCTCCCTGTTTCACCGGGAGAGTCCCACTCTCTGGACGAAAGCAAGCGAGTATAACAGCAGCACAGGGAGAAACAGACCCGCTGGCTCCTCTTCTATCAACAGAAGAAGCGTTAGGAGCTGACTGGGCCTCTCTCCAACAGGCTAACAGTTCTTGAGATAGCATCTACCTCTCTTAAAAGAGTATAGCTGAAAAGACAGGCAAAACTGGAGACAATTTATACTCATTGCTCTGACACTGCGTTTCTTGTTCCATCTTGTTTCCTGGAGAAACCTCGCTGGGGAAACTGAATGTAACGCTCTCTATTGAATTGAGATAACAGGAAGCTGAGCGATTTGGGGTGACGATCGCCTCCCGATCCGAACCAGCTTATCTTGAGCGAAACAGCCTCTCACCTCGTGTCTGCAGCCCATATGCCAGGCGTTGCCCTCTTCTTCTTGTGCCCACTCAGCTAGCGAGTGAGCAATTGGAGCTGTTCCTTGCCGGTAGCGGCAGCGCCTGTTTGCTCATCTGATCCTCTCTGAAGCAAAGAGTTTTAGGGAAACGCCAGCATCCACCCATAAATATCGTAACATACTCTAAGACACCTGTCTACTCTGGAAAGATGAAGAGTATTATACTGTAATATTGGGTGTAAGAGCATCCACATCGTACCAACCCTGCGCGGCGGCGATCCCGGTCTCGCCCGCGAGCACAAATCGAGAGACCGGGCCCCTCGTTACCTGCGCCTACCTCGCTCCTTCCCTGGCATCTCTGGAGAATCCGCCACACATGGGGCATGATCCACCTATCTCTAGCGCTCCTGGATCGGCTCTTTCGCCTGCAGAATGTCTTGACCCGCTGCCACGACAAAATTACCTCCGACGAGGAGCGCCTCTGCCAGCAGTACGAGATCTATACCGCCTTGCGCTTCGCCGAGAGTCGCGGCGTCCCCTGCGCATAGTCGCGCGCATCGAGAAGGATGGCCAGACGCTGGGGCGCCTGACATACGGGCAGTCGGCGACGCTCTGGCGCATGAATTTCGGTCGGCTGCGGCACAGTCCTAGCAGGCCAGTGACAGAGTGATAGAGCGTAGACGGTCGTGAGCTAAGGCTGCTCTGCTCAAGCAGAGAAAGGCGGTCCGGGCTGGATAGTGTGAGACTGCTGGTTGTGGAGACGCACTGTACCTGTCTCTACCTCCCGTAACCAGCCTTCCCTAGCCTAGATCGCACAGAACGAGGGAGCTTCGCCTGCCAGTTTTCAAGCGAGATCTTCCGTTGCTTGCATCTTAGTTTCAAAGAGGCTATAATCTATTATAGTGTTCAATTTCATTCCATATTTGTCGATAAAGAGGGGCGCACTGTGTTGATCAATCCAGGAGCAGTCGAGAAACTGAAAGACGTCACCAGAATCGGATGGTATCCAGAAATGACGCATCGTCAAAGAAATGAGGCCATCAGAGTGTTCCTCACGGAGGCGGGACGCTTGCTCGATCAACAAGCCGAGTCCATGGTCAAACGCGCGGTTGAGCGCTATTGTGCTGGGGAGCTTTCCTACGAGGCCTATCAGGAGATCATTGAGCAGGTGAGCAAGCAGGAAGCGCAGCAAGGAGCTGCTCTTGGGGAGATGGCGGCCCGCAACCGCGTCTTCGATCTGGCGCAGCGCCTCCTGGATCAGGCCCAAGAGCATGCACGTCAATTGCAACTGATCGAGGCCAAAACCCAACTGGAACAGGAGCGGCGGAAGACGGAGGACCTGCTGAGTGGCCTCTTGCAACAGTATACTGATGAGCTGCAGCAGTGTGCTCAGCAGATCAAGAACGATCTGGCCAGCACGACCGAGGCGCTCATCGAACAGACTCGTCAGCTTGCCGATCAGGTCGTCCTGCAGCGCTTCCAGGAGGCGAGAGAGCAGCTGGAGCGAGCCATCCGTGAGCAGGAAGAGCAGCGACCAGCCCGGGAGGCGATGCGAACAGCGAGCGAGCGTCTAATGCGCCAGGAAAGGGAGTATCGCCGTCATCAGTGGCGGATCTGGTGCTCGATAGGGCTGGGCCTGGGGGTTGCTCTGGTGCTCCTGATCTCGCTCTTCTTTGCCCCTCCTCTCTGGATCGTAGCCAGCGGTGCCACTATCGCTGTGGCCCTTCTGGCCAGCGCCGCGCTTTGGAGAAACCCCATCCCCGAGGAGAGGCTGGCTGCAGCCAGGCGAGAAATAGCGCTCTATCAGGCCAGGAGCGGCGACTACGCCACGCTCTCTGAGGAGGAACGACGAGCCTTGCTGCTCCAGCGAATCGTCTGATCTCCTGCTTCCGTGTATCCCCCGAAGAGAGGAAGGAAACTCACCTTTCCTCGGGGCACTGCATCTGGTGCACCTGAAACGCTTGCTGCAGCGGGAATCAGATGGCTCGCGTCAGGTAGCGGAGCCGTCAGAGAGTCATCTGCGCCTACTTCCAAAGCAGCCACCGCGTCCATACTGTTATCATACGTGCTGATCAGCAGGATGGGGACCGCCTGCGTGGCTTTCCAGCTTCGCAGCAGGCGAGAGGTCCAGGCCCTCTCTTGCTCAGCGTCAGTTCTTCGATGACACCAGGCAAGAGCCGCTGCTGACCAGCCTGTCCTGTGCAGTAACGAGGAGATCAGTGCTTTGCTCATCCCACTGACGCGCGGTCCCCTCGTGATCCCTCTTCCTTTGCTGGTCGAAGCGCAGTTCCTGAATCTAGGGGGACCATCTCCAGTATCAATCAATTGACCCTCCGACAGGCGATCACGCCAGAGCGCCTGCAGGGGCGGATGAACGCCAGTATGCGCTTCGTCGTGATTGGCGCCGTGCCGTTAGGCGCCCTCGTCGGCGAGGTGGTAGGCCAGACCATCGGCTTGTGCCCCGTGCTCGGGGTGGGGCAGCCGGGTGACTGCTTCCCGTTCTCCGGGTATGGTTCTCCTCCATCCATCGCGCCAGCGACACGGGCCAGCCCTATCGCACGCGCCTCACACCGCCGCCCGCCGATCCCACCGTCGCCCATCCGCCGCGCTCCCGCTAACTCAGCCAACCCTAGCCTGGCCAGCGCCTCATCTCCCCACAGACGCCGGCCAGGCCAACGGCACCCGTGTAACCGTCCCCAGCGGGCGATGCTCGAATAAAGCCCTCACCTCGCACCTGGCCCTCACCGACCTCAGGCAAGGAAAGCAGCGATCACGCCGCCATCCCGACAGCCATCAGGCCGGGTCAGGCCATCCGCGTCGCCTGCCTGCTCTGAGCCGCGCGCATCGAGCACAGAAGAGAAAGAAGATAGCGCCTGCATCTTCCTTCGTCTCCCCTGCCAGCAGAGAGAGGAGAGAGCTGCGAGAAGCTGCCTCCTCCCTCGCCCTTCGGCTAACGACCAACGTGCTGCCAGCCAGCAGCGGGCGCATCGCGATCATAGATCGTGATCGCATAGCCGTCGGGATCTAGAAACGTAAACTGCCGACCGAAGCGCCCGATCGTAAGGGGTCGCAGCATAGGCACCTCCGCAGCCACCAGCGCATCGTGAACCACCTGACTATCAGCTGCCTTGAACCAGATCGCCGGTGTCTCGATCGGAGCAGGCAGAGCCTCCCAGTTCGTATCGGGTGGCGCCTGAATCAGACCAAAAGGAACAGGGTAGGTCAGAAAAGCCATCCCTCGAGGAAACACTTCGGGATCGCGGCGCAATCCCAGAACATGTTCATAGAATCGCGCCGAGGCCTCCACATCACGGACCTTCAGACCGACAAAGGCCGGTCCTTTCAAATCAAGATTGTTAGTCATCCCTTTCTCTCTTTTCTCAGGCTTCTGCACACTGCAGACCGGCAATGGACCCCTCTGGCTTGAGACGCTGACCATCCTGCTTCCCCCTGGCCACCTGCCACAGCGACCAGAACGGTCCACTGCCTTGGTCCCTATCAATAAGACTGGCGCAAGAGCAAAAACTGTGCGCCCGTGCACCCACAAAAAAAACTCGCCACCGCCGCTGATCACGCACACAGCCAGCGGACAGGCGGGCCAGCCTGGATGTGCTACAATGAAAAGAGCGACTGCTCCCTCACCCTGAGCGAGCACCCTGACCAGACGGATACTTCTTGCTATTCATCCGCAGAGGAGCAAGGATGACCAGGCACAAGCAGGCCCGAGCCCAGGCCCAGCCTTTCCCCAGCGGCCTCCAATCATCTCCAGTCTCTCCCGTGACCGGCCCAGCTCAAGCCAGCCAGTCCCCTGATATCGGCCTCCTTCTCGAAGCCCATCGCCAGGAATTGCTTGCCTACTGTTACCGCCTGCTCGGCTCGCTTCATGACGCCGAAGACCAGGTTCAAGAGACATTACTGCGCGCCTGGCGTCACTTCCAGAGCCTCAAAGACACAGCCTCCCTGCGCGCCTAGCTCTACAAAATCGCCACCAACACCTGTCTTGACGCTCTCAAGCAACGCCCGGCCAGGACCCTGCCGCTGGCCGCCTTCCCCGCCGCTGATCCCGCTCACCTCATTGCCTCCCCACTCGCCGAAGCAACCTGGCTCGAACCATTCCCCACGAGCTGGCTCGGCGAAGCGGCGGAGAATCCGGAAACACGCTACACGCGCACAGAAAGCATCTCACTCGCCTTCCTCACCGCCCTGCAGCTGCTTTCCCCCCGTCAACGCGCCATCGTGATCCTCGCTGATGTCCTGGACTGGCGAGCCAGCGAGATCGCCCAATTGCTCAACAGTTCCACCGCCGCCATCAACGCCGCCCTGCACCGCGCGCGCATCACCCTGGAGAAGCACTATCATCCACTCAGCAGTGAGCCAGTACAACCAGGCGCCCTGGATGACACGACGCGCCAGCTTCTCGCGCGCTACGTCCGGGCCTGGGAGAGCGATGACGTCGAGGGACTGGTCGCCTTGCTTAAAGAAGATGCTACCCTCTCCATGCCCCCTTACGCCGCCTGGTATCAGGGGCACGCCGCCATTCGGGCCATCCTGGCAGCCTGTCCCTTGCATCCGGCAAAAGGGCGGCAGTGGCGTCTGCTACCAACCGTCGCCAACGGTCAGCCGGCCTTTGCCGTCTATCGGGCCGACGCTGCCCAGCAGGCCTATCGGGCCTACGGTATTCAGGTAGTTTCCCTGCAGAGAGCCGCAACGGCGTGCGCGCGCCTGGTCGCCAGCGTGATCATGTTTCACAACGCCTCGCTCGTCGCCCGCTTCGGCCAGCCGGAACAGCTCCCTATCCCGACGAACTTGGGCCGCTGAGCAGCCTGTCACGGCGCTTCTGCCTGCTAGACCCCTGCCCTCCTTACCATCAGCGGCCCCTCGGACACCGGACAACTGGCTCAATTATTCCATGCTCATGGTGCCAGTATCCTCAGCGCTACCGTGAAGCACGAAGATAACGATGGCCGGCAGCTGCTCAATGGTCTCTTTGCTGATCGACTTCTGCTGTCACTGCAAGTCATTAAAAATGTATGAAAAACGAACGGCGAGATGTTCTTCCCACTCCTCTATATTGACATCTATCATCCTCTTATCTACACTGAGGAGTGTTCTTATAGCTCCACCCCCAAAGGCTCTTCTAGACTAAAGAACAAGGAGGTCCCAGCGTGCCCTGGTGGTTCTTCAGACGCAAGAGCGCGGCGGCCCCCACCAGCCACTCTCAGCAGCTTCCCGATGCTCCTTCGCCGGCCCGTCCTCGCAGTTGGGCAGGAGAGGTGACCCTACCCAGCCGGGCTGATGCCGAAGAGCGACGCTACTTGGAGGAGCAGCCCTATCTGCTCCCCAAGGACCTCAAGGAGGTCAACCGTCTGGACTTTCAACACTACATCCTGCGTGCCATCCTGCGCCGCAACTATCTGGCTCCGCTGCAAGAACAGGCCACGCGCCAGATTCTCGATGTTGGCTGTGGTACTGGTCAGTGGGCTTACGAGGTGGCGAAGGAGTTCCCCCAGGCCAGCGTGGTCGGTCTGGATGTGGAGCAGGCCAAAAACTCGGTGTCGCCTCCGCCCAACTATCGCTTTGTCCAAGGAGACGCACTCAATGGCCTGCCCTTTAATGACAATACCTTTGATTTTGTTCACCAGCGATTTTTAACGGCAGCGCTGCCGCTGCCAGCCTGGCCCCAGGTGGTGCGCGAGCTGGTGCGAGTAACTGCTCGTGGGGGCTGGGTCGAGCTGCTGGAGGCAAGCACGGAGATCGCTCCCGTTGGGCCAGCGACGCAGCGTGTGCTCACTATGACCCTGCAGCTAACGGCGCTGCGGGGACTGGATGGCTCTGGGGAAGTAGCACGCTCACTGGATCGCTACTTGAGGGAGGCCGGGCTGGTACAGGTGCAACGACATGACATCGAGGTACCTCTGGGAGACTGGGGGGGACGCATCGGCTCCTTGTTAGCACTGGACTTCCGTGAGGTCGGCACGGCTCTGAGTGGGGCGGTCGTGAGGCGCTTTCAAATGGCGCCGCCGGAGTATCAAGCACTGCTGGATGCCGTCTTTCAAGAGTGCAATCAGCTGAAGACAATGTACCGCTTCGTGGCGGCCTATGGGCAGAAGCCCTGAGCTGAGCGCCGGCTTGGCGCCTCGGAGCTGCCCGGCCCTGTGCTTTGCCTGTGGCTTCTGTGACAGCGGTTGCCTCTGACCGACGCCTGATCGCTCGTCTGCGTCTGGACCCGGTCGCCTGGCTATTTTCACTCCGGGCACGTGCCGGGCGGGTCCAGGCAGAGTTAGCGGCTCTCCCTTGCTTCTGTCGAGCTACTGAAGCCAAGCGCCGGCGCTCTGTGTGGATATCCCGGCACGCATCCCTGATCCTTCCACGCCCACCTGCTGATTGGTAATACCTTTCCCGAAGAAAGTGGAGGAAACCGCTCGCTGGCCGGGGCAAGCTCATCGACCATGCGTAGCTTGCAGGGGGTAGGATCGATGGCCACCAGGAAAGGCTGGATCATTCCATCCAGAGCAACAATCGCCTGCCCTGGGGCCAGATTGGGCAGCCGCGTCCAGAGTCCCTCATCGATGCCGCCGATGCTCCGCTTCAGGCGGCTGATGACGTTGGCATCGGTGATCTTGTGCAGAATCACATTGTTGATGAGTCCCAACACCTCGTCGGGCAGATGCTGCGGTAGTTGAGTCACAAAGGACAATCCCAGCCAGCGCTTACGTCCACGCCGGGCAATGCGCGCCACCTGCTGGAACAGGGTTGGCATCTGGCGTACGCGCTCCGCCGACAAGAACTCGTGCGCCTCTTCGATGATCACCATGACCGGGACCAATCCCTCACTATCTTTGACGGCCTGCCGCTCTTGCTGTTGCTCAAGCCGGGCATAGTGCTCATCCTGATAGCGATGCACTCCGCGTAGCAGCTCGGCGATCACCAGATTGTTGATCTGTGGTGAGTCGGTATCGCTGAGGTCGATAATTGCCACCTGTCCTCGGCCTAACATCTGGTCATACTGCAGCGGCTGGGCCTTGTGATGATCGAAAATGCGCAGATTCAGCAAGCGCCTGAGCTTCCCCTGCAGGGCTTTCCAGCTCGGGGGCGCTCCTGGCAGCCCCCTGGCTGCAGACTTAAGCTTCGGAAGGACAGTCTGGGAGGCTGCTTTAAAGTCCGGGCTAGTGAACTCGATGTTTTCCTCGGCCTTCTCGACAAGGGAAGAGCAGGCGCGGACCACATCATAGATGTGCTCCAGGCGCATGCCTCGATAACCTTCCTCCAGCTCATCCAGCTCCAACAGCCAGTTGGCATCTTCTCCAGCTCTGGGCGAGATCTTCAATTGCTGTAGAAGCTGCTTGGTGATATCGTAGGCGCGCAGATAGCGCTCTTGCTGGGCCTCTGTCATCTCCAGCAGCTCGCACACAAGATATGGTGAGAGCTGCTCAAACGAGAGACAGAAGGGCTGGACGGTGGCATGCTTCGGCTTCGGATTGGCGGTTCGGCGCCCTACTAGATGATAGATGGTGACCTGCTCCACGCCAGCAGGCTCCTTCTGGCGCCGCTGCAGAGCGGCGAGCATCGTTTCGTCCTCCGTCGGCTCGTCAATGGTGGTATATTCGCCTTCGGTATCGATGAGTATCGTAGCGAAGCCCTGGCGCTGGAGCTGACTCACCAGGCCGGAAACGGTCGTTGACTTGCCACCGCCGGTTGTCCCGAGAATGCCGAGGTGGCGAAACCAGAGCGACTTGCGCCTGGCGGGGACCCGCACGACCAGCTCCTCATGACCGATGGCCAGGCCCAGCTCGATTTCGCCCTCCAGTTTGAGCACACGGGCCATTTCTTCGCTGGTGAGCACGTAGACGGGGCTCTTGGGCAACGGGCGGAAGCGCTGCGGAACCAGCTGACCGCCTTTGCCTCCTAGCTCCTCGCCCAGTAGCTGAACCTGGACGCGCCCGTGATAGTCTGGCAGGAAAACAGTGCCGTGGACGGAGGTCGTGATCACGATCGGCGAGTCGCCGCGGATGCCATCCGGTTCGGCAAATGGCCCGCGGACCACGATCCCCAGGTAGGAGCGCTTGTCGGTGCTCTGAATGCGGACCGGTGCCTGCGCAGGCACTTTCCCGATGTTGGCCCGCGGGAGGACAACGGTCACGGTATTATCTTCACTGGCCGGGGTGTCAAACAGGGTTTGGCCTACATAGCCAGGGCCGTAATCCTGCTCCTGCCATTCTCCGCCGGCGTGCTCTGCATCCTCTGCCAGGCGCGCGAAGACCTCGCGAGGAAAGGACTTGATGGTCTCTTCTCCTCCTCCCCCGTCTTCCTTCTCCTCAATCCGCTTCGTGGCGCCCTCTGCTGGCGCGCCATTGCGATGACGCTGTGCCTGTGCGGGTCTAGCTGGGGGCAGCTCCTCAAAGGACCAGAGAGAGTTGTGGGAATCATCGTGCTGCTTCTTCATTGGGCGGCCTGCTACTTTCTGGCGCGTGTCCGGCGCTCACTGACAAAGCGGAATGGCTCACCAGCATGGACATGAGCCGTGTGAATGGCATCTTCAAAGATGTCATTGCCGAAGACTACGCGGCAGATGGCGTCAGCCAGATCGATAAGCAAGGGAAAACCCCGGTGCTTGTGCAAGACACTATCTGCCAGAGCGATCAGCGCGGCCTCAAAGACATGGTCGATGTGACTATAGAAGAGGTAAGGCTGGGCATAGGCCGAAGCGCGGTAGACACCCATCACCACCTGCGAGCCGACCTCATGGCTGAAATGTTCTGCCTGCTGTTTGAAGTGAGCGGGATAGTGTCCCCTGGTGGCGATTTCAAGCAGCTGCTCCTCTATGGTCTCCAGAACGAGAAACTCCAGAGGCTCAAGGGCCTGGCCGATGGTCAGCCAATGGCGCTTCTGAGTATCGCTCTGCACAAAGACCACCTTGCGATGGCCAAGGAGCAGCTCCTCCAGCACAGCCAGGCTGCGCGTGAACAGCTCCATGCTACCCGAGCCGGTCAACAGCTCATAGGGGACAGGAGGGCCGTGGCCCAGGCGCCAGGGGGCCTGAGCCTTCCAGGTGAGCACCGCCCGTTCGGCATAGCTCATGATGCCGCGGCGGGCCAGCTCACTCAATCGGCTCTGTTCCTCAACCTCGATGCTGCCGCGCTGGCTGCGCCTTTCCAGCAGCGCCAGCAGATCCTCCAAGGGCTTACCGGTCGTCGCTCGCAGGTCGCGGCGAAAGAGACGCTGCGACCAGGACCCCTGGTCACCCTGATAGGAGACCAGGCAGACCCCTAACTGAGTGATCGTGATGGGCAGGCTATCGTAGCGCTGGCTGGTGCCATCACAGGCCTCGACCGCTCCGTTAAAGAGCAGGGCGCGGTGAGCATAGCGCAGATCATCAAATGAGACCCGGTAGCACCCGGCGCCCCGCGGAGCGCCAGGGCGCCTGGCAATGCGCGGAAAGACCTCGCGGCGAATTGGTTCGCGCTGAGCCCGCTCAAAGACCACAGCCTCCGCGATTTCGGCCTCTAGTTTGCGATAGAGGGCCTCTAGATCGCTACCTCCCTGCCACCTGTCAATGTCCAGTGTTTCCTCAAGCGACTCCCCATATGCCTCCTCATAGGTACGGGCATCCACCAGCAATGGCTCATCTTGTGGAGGCATCTCATCCACTCCTTCATTGAGCAACCAATCCTGCAGCGTTTCTACTACATATTCCCTTCCTCCCGGAAAAGTGCGACAGCTTCTGTCAATAGCCGGCGTTAATCGTAAAAGCCGAGCAGATGAGCAATGGAGCGCTGAGTTGTCGCTGGGAAGAGCAGCGCGGCGTAGCCCTGAGCAATGGCCGGCGGCAGGCCATAGGTGGCCATCAGCAGGTGCCGGGCGATGCGCCTCCTCTCTGCCGGGTCTGCGCCTTTCTGGAGCTGCTGGTCGACCTGGGAGAGCACCCGCTCGGCGGGCGCGAGCAGTTCGAGGGCCAGGCGATCAGCCCCTCGCTCGGCGCGCAGCAGGGCACTGACCCGCTCCATATCTTCGGTTGTCCGCGGTAACAGGTCCAGGTAGAAGCCGAGCTTGCAGCTGGCCAGGATTGCGTCAAGTCGCTCCTCGAAGGTAGGAGGGCGCTCGCCATCGAGCACAGGAAGAATCGATGGCCCCAGGAGCCGGATAGCGTGTTGCCGGGGCTGAAGGTAGTCGTGTAGAAAATGAGCTAGCTCGTGAGCCAGGGTATAGCGCTGCTCTTCGGGCGGATCGCTGCGATCAACAAAGATCAATCCGTGCCCTCGCACTGCAAGGAGGCAACCATGAAGCGGGCGTTCAGCACAGCTGGAGCAGTAGGCGATTCCCCGCTGCTGTAGCCAGCGCTCAACCCGCTCCACGCTCAAGCGCGTGAGTGAGAAGATCGCGACCGGGTAGGCGCGTCCGGCGATTGCTGCCAGATCACAGGGATAGGTTGGCGTGCAGGCAACGGAGTGCCAGAAGGCGGCGGCCTCCTCCGCTACCCAGGCCGGCAGGGCAACCATCATGGCTCTTGCCCCTCCTCGCGATCGCGCGCTGCCTGCAGCAGGCTCTCTCTCTGAGAGGCGCGCGCCATGTGGGTCTGCAGAGCCTCCATCGCCTCGACCTGGCGAAGCAAGGCCAGCAGGCGCCCATCCTTCAGCCGAAAGCGTCGAGTCAGTTGCTCTACATCGTCCAGGAAAGTCGCCGAGGTCCCCACAGGCCGGCGGCACAGGGCAAGACGCGGCAGATCCTCTGGCGCGCAGCCAAGGTCACGGGCTAGCCCTTGCTCATCAAGCTGGTGCAGATCCTGGTACTGGCGCAGGGCACTGGCCAGGAAAAAGCTTCTCTGAGCCGCACGCTGGGCCGCATAGGCCAGCGCTGGTGAAGGTTCACTACTCATCAAAACGTACTCCGTGCCTCTTGAGCCGTAAACGCAAGCGATCCTTCACTCGCTTGACTTGCTTGCGCTGCTCCTCAATTGACAAGTGAGTCAGTCCCAGTTCTGCCGCGTAGACACCCGTCCGCCTCTCACCCTGGAGCATGAGGACGACAATGCGCCATTCGCTGGGTGTAAATGTCTCGCTGCGCAGGCGCTGAAGCAGCGCCTGCAGGGGTGGGGCACTCAGCGCAAGCCTTGCTTCCGCTTCCTGCCAGGGCCTCACCTCTTCTATAGAACTATTCCCTGGTGAGAGAGCAAGTGCGACAGCAGAAAGAGGAATCTGGCGCTGCTGCTCGCGTTGGTACTGGCTAAGGGCGTTGCGGAGATCGCCTTCGGCGTTCATCACGAGATAGTGCCACAGGCTGCCACGCTCTGGCCGGTAACGCTCCGGGTGTTCAAGGAACGTCAGCAGCGAGTCTGTTACGGCATCCCGAATCAACTGATAATCTGGAACGTAGGTGTAGCGCAGGCGCAGCTGAGCGGTTAATGGATCAAGAACCAGCTCCGCAAAGTCGTCCGGTGCAGTGGGATCTTGAGCGAGCAAGCGCTGATAGACAGCCTCTAGTTCCTGGGTTGATGGGGGTGATACTGGTAGACCCATCGGGGCCTCCTTTGGTGGGAACAACGCCGAACAAACGAAGCGTACCCGTTCGCCAAGGAGGGCGAAAGAGTGCTTCTGGCCCGTCCTCCTTCCTGCTGCGCTCGGCTCGGGCATCAGAGGGAGGAAAGGGTAACGATCGTTTCTGTATGCATGCGTCTCTTCAGCAATGCCTGGTGAGCGGTGCGAGGCGGTGGCAGGTAGCGACGGTTGGGAGGCAGTTCCCGCTCGACCCAGCGCTCTAGTTGGAACCCCTGCCGCTGTGCCAGCAGCCAGAACAGGCGAGCGTTCTGCAGGAAGACGCCTCGCAGGCAGGAATTGCCCAGTACCACGATGGCGCGTCCGCCCGGGCGTAGCACGCGTCGCATCTCTGCAAGCAGCGCCGCCAGATCCAGCAGGTAGCGCTGCAGCATCCCTCGCTCGCGACTGGGCAGCTGCTGGAGTGTCTCCTGGCAAGGAGGAAGATCCTGCAGGGCCGTCAGGTCTGCACCTGGGACTGGCGCCCGCTCGGCCCCGATACTGTTCGCCCGGATGGCGCGCAGCTCCCGCAAGCGGTAGCCGAGCCAGACCAGGGCCAGACGGTGCCCGCGCAGATAGTCAATGGCATTGAGGTAGGGCGGCGAGGTCAGGACCACGTCGACGCTGTGGTCAGCCAGCGAGGCCAGGTGGCGGGCGTCCTCTAAAGCGATCTCCGCCGCGCCGGCCTGGGGTGGCTGCGCGTCCAGTCGGCTGGCGATCAGCTCCACGGCGCGAAGGAAGCCGTCTCGGACGGAGAAGGGAGTGGTCAGGCGCGTGCGGTGCGGACGACTGTGGGAGACGTCGCGAGCCAGGGAGGCGCCCAGGTCTTTGGTGATAATGATGCGGCTCAGGGCCAGCCGAAGAGCATCGCCGAGGGGACCGTCGTCGTCACACAGGGCGGCGCTGAGCAGACGCAGGTCTCGCTGCTGTGGCTCGGCAAACCAGTAGTGGACGAAGGTAGCGGTCTCGGGATCGTCGTCGATCCAGGGCAGCGGGACCGGCGTCGCAGCGCTGCTGAGGCGCGCCGCCAGCTGCCTGGCCCGTTGACGCAACTGATCTGTATTCAGGGGGGTGGTCCAGACCCGGGCCATCAGGACAGCCAGCGGGTCGATGTCGCGGCCAATGGCGCGAAGGCCGTGGGTGATGGCCGCTCTCAGCACGGTCCCTGAGCCCATCATGGGATCGAGGACCGTGCTGCCCGCCGGGACCTGGGCCAGCTCACTCAGAGCAACCTCGGGGGCCATCCGTGCGGGGAAGGGATGTACGGGCTTCAGATCTGTCATCGCTCTTCCTGACTTTCCTTGTCGTAGAGGCACTGGATGATCTTCCGCCGGCTAGAGGCAGCGTATAAGACTCTGTCTCAGGCCATCTCCTGCCCTGCCATAGCGAAGAACGGGCGCACTTAGCTGACATATTGCAGTAAGATCAAGCGATCGCTTGATTGGATTATATCACAAGATCTACCGAATGTTAGACTGGCCTCGTTGCTTTTGTCCTATCCTCATACTGAATGTCAAGTGTTCTTCTCTATCTCACTATGCCTGTCTCTCCGGTGGTGAGGGCGCGTAAGGCTGTTCACTCGCTAGTGATCCCCAAAGGGGTATCCCCTCGCTCCCTCCTCCACGAGAGTGCCAGTGAAAGGCTCAAGTGTCCTGGGTGAGATAGGGAAGAAGGAGACTGGCTAGTCGCCCTCCAGCTTCTGGATGAGCGGAGAATCTGCCAAACATTCTGCATGATTTCCCAAGCTTGGGTGACCGCGAAGGGTTTTATACTGTCTTCTAGCTCTAGCAGGCGCAGCTCTTGTTTTCCTGAGCAGCAGAGTGCTCCCCTTGATGTCTGGCCTGCTGCCTGCAAGAGATCAAGGATGGTTAGCTTGCAGCTAACCACTCTCTTCAGCACTGATAATCAAAAAGGAGGCTTTGATCCTATGACCGCCCCTGAACATGAAGGTCAGAAGCGCCACTTTGCCGGCAAAGTGGCCTTCGTCACTGGGGCCGCCAGTGGCATTGGGCGGGCGGCGGCTCTGGCCTTTGCGCGCGAGGGAGCAGGTGTCGCCGTTGCCGATATCTCCCTGGAGGGCAGCCAGGAGACAGCGCGACTCATCACAGAGGAAGGGGGGCAGGCCCTGGCCCTCAAATGTGACGTCACCCGGTCCGTGGACGTCAAGGCTGCCCTGGACAAAACTGTCGAAACCTTTGGGCGGCTGGACTATGCATTCAATAATGCTGGTATTGAGCAGGCTACGGCAGCCTTGGCCGACATCCCAGAAGAGGAATGGGAGCGTGTTCTCAGCGTCAATCTGCGAGGCGTCTTTCTCTGCATGAAGTATGAAATCCCGTTGCTGCTCCAATATGGAGGTGGCGTCATTGTAAATACCTCCTCGGGAGCGGGCGTCAAAGCCTTTCCGGGGGGAGCCGCGTACAGCGCCGCCAAGCACGGCGTCGTTGGCCTCACGAAGGTGGCGGCTCTCGACTATGCGCGCTCGAATATCCGGGTCAATGCCGTCTGTCCGGGAATCGTCGATACTCCCATGAGGCTGCGGGTCTTCGGCGATACTCCCGAGGAGCGGGCCAGGGTCCTCGCCCAGGAGCCGATCGGACGGATGGGTACGCCCGAAGAAATCGCTGCTGCGGTGATCTGGCTCTGCTCGGAGGCTGCTGCCTTTGTCACAGGTCACGCCCTGGTTGTCGATGGCGGCCAAACGCTCTAGCGACCACAAGGGAGTCTAGCCCTCGCCGCTGCCAGCGCTTGAAATGCAAGACCACTAACCAGATGATCAGTAAAGCGTCTCCTTCGGTACCTGAGAGAAGGAAAGGTAGAGGCAATGAGCCAATGGACGGAAGGAACCATCGAGGCGAATGGCATCCGCATCCACTATACTCGCACCGGTGACCAGCAACGGCGCAGTATCCTCCTGTTGCACGGCCTCACCGACAATGGCCGCTGCTGGTCGCGCGCAGCCACCGAGCTGGCGACTAGCTACGATGTCATCATGCCTGATGCCCGTGGACATGGGCAGTCAAGCCTCTCTGCAGAAGCGATCTCAATCGCCCTCCTGGCCGAAGATGCTGTCGCCGTCATACGTGCCCTGTCTCTAGACAGGCCCATACTCATCGGGCACTCAATGGGGGCGGTCACCGCTGCAATGGTCGCCGCTGAGTATCCCGACCTCGTGCGGGCCATCGTTCTCGAAGATCCTCCCCTCCTCGACGCCCCTCCCTTGCAGACTGACGTCACCAAGGCCCTCATTGCCACCCCTGACGGTCCGGCGTCTCCCTCGACCTGGCAGTGGCTCTTTGAACTGCGGGCCTTGCCGCCCGAAGAGCGCCTGATCAAGGCTCGGGCCCTGCAACCGGCCTGGGCTGAAGAAGAGATCGACCCCTGGGCCGCCTCCAAAGCCGAAGTGCAGATCGCCGTCCTGGATGCGGCCCATGTTGCGATAGGTGCCTTCCCCTGGCGCGAGGTATTCGCTCGCATCCAGTGCCCCATGCTACTGATCACCGGCGACCCCCAGCTGGGCGCGGTCCTGACCCCTGAGACAGCACACCAGGCGGCAGCGCTCGCGAGGCAGTGCCAGGTAGTCCAGATTGCTGGGGCTGGTCACAATATCCGCCGCGATCGCTATGAGGCCATGTTGAGGGCTGCAACTGGGTTTCTCGCTAAGGTCGAGGCTGAAGCAATGTAGACAGAGAGGCAGGCGCAGGAGAAGAGAGGGCTCGCTATGGCTCTGACCTTCCCCGCTCTCCCTCCCCTGTTAGCACAGCCCACAATAGCTTCCAAACGGCTCGCTCACTCGCCTCTGCATAGCTGAGGCTCTGGCTTGCTAATTCGCGGCAGGAAACCCCCCCGATCTGTCCTCTCCTGACCATCCTGCTAGTTTGCTTGCCTATAGTCATTGATGAGGCGCCCTGGCAAGAAGGTGTCTGGTTGCCTCGTGCTGCGCCTCATTCCAGCGCGCCCGCCGGCGGCATTCTGCAGAATCGGCCAATTATTAACGAAGAATATTCTATCGCTCTGCCTGCGAGCGTCTCTATAATACCTGGCAGATGAAAAAGCAAAGAAAGACTCACTCCTTGGAAGGTGATCAGTCAGTCCTTCTAGTCAGAGAAGGGAGCAAAATAGATGAAAGCAGCGATCTTTCGTGGAGCTGGCAATATCACGGTAGAAGAGCGTCCAGACCCAGTTATTCAGGAGCCGACTGACGCGATCGTCCGCATCGTTCGGGCCTGTGTCTGCGGCTCCGACCTCTGGTATTATCGCGGAATTGCGCCCCATCCCGAGGGGTCCATTGGTCACGAATTCATCGGTGTCGTCGAGGAGGTAGGCCCCGAGGTCACAACTATCAAGCGGGGCGACTTCGTCATTGCCCCCTTTGCTATTAGCGACGGTACCTGTCCGCACTGCCGGGCCGGCTTCCATACGGCCTGTGTCCGTGGGGGCTTCTTTGGTCAGGGCGTTGAAGGGGTCGCGGGACAGGCCGAACTGGCGCGGGTCCCGCTGGCCGACGGCACACTTGTTGCTGTTCCTGGGCGCCAGTTTTCCGATGAGGTGTTGGCCTCGCTCCTGACCCTGACCGATGTCATGGGGACCGGCTATCATGCCGCCATCTCGGCGGGGGTGAAGCCTGGCCAGACCGTGGCAGTGGTTGGCGATGGTGCTGTGGGCCTCTGTGCCGTGCTCTCTGCGCGGCTGCTTGGCGCTGAGCGCGTGATCATTCTCAGCCGCCACCCCAGGCGTCAGGAGCTGGCGCGCGAATTCGGTGCCACGGATATCGTGGCCGAGCGTGGTGATGCAGCGGTGCAGGCGATCATGCGCCTGACCGACGGCATCGGCGCGGACGCTGTCCTTGAATGCGTCGGCACCAACGAAGCCAACCAGACTGCCTTTGCCAGTGCCCGCCCCGGCGCCATTGTCGGACGCGTCGGTCTCCCCCACGAGGTCGAGATCCCAGCCGAAACGACCTTCTACCGCAACATCGGCATGCGTGGCGGCCCCGCGCCCGATCTGCTAGAGGCAGTTCTCAGCGGCAAGATCAATCCGGGTCGTGTCTTTGACTTCACAACCGATCTCGATCATACTGCTGAGGCTTACGCCGCGATGGACCAGCGCCGCGCCATCAAATCTCTGCTGATTGTGGGTCGCTAAGGAAAGGACCCCTTGTGTCAGGACAGCTGCATGATCGCATGCTCATCTGATCTTGCCGGATTCGGGCCGGCCACAAGAGGGCTTCTAAGAAGGTGAACCGGCTGTCTTCCCCTGAGCGAGAGGATGGGGCAGCAGAAGGAAGCTGTTGCCCCATCCTCCGTCTGTCTTTTTGGGTGGTTCGGAGCGTCGATGACGGCATGGCGGTCGTCGGCGCTGCCTGGATAGCCGTGGGGGTCCAGCTCTCTACCTTCGTTCGGGGGGAGATAGCGCGCCTTCTCTATCCAGAGAATCGTGAGCGCCCTGTGAGCAGTGTGAGTCTGTTTGGCGATCCATCGCGGCTGCACTGACTGGCGACCAGCCGACCAGCGGGCCGGGCCAGATCACTGCCCGCGCAGCCCACTTTTTCCTCCGAAGGGATCACTATCTTGGTCGCCCTCTTGATTTTGGCGGACCGGGACAGTAAAATGTCATTATGTTATAACATTTCAGAGAGCGGCGGAGGGAAGAAAGCGATGGCGGAGCCTCGCTATCGAGCGGCATCCAAAAGCAGCCCGGTGCCCATGCACTTCCAGGTTGAGCGAGACATGCGTGAACGCATTCTTAACGGCACCTGGAAGCCGGGGCAGCAGCTTCCAGGAGAGCTGGAACTGTGCAACCTCTACGGGGTCAGCCGCACGACGGTGCGTCAGGCCCTGGCGGTTCTGGTCGACGAGGGGCTGATCGTGCGCGAGCGAGGACGCGGCTCATTTGTGCGTGATCTCACCATTACCGCGGGCGCCCGCGGGCTGACCTCCTTTAGCGATGAAATGGCCGCCCGAGGTATGCGCGCTGGTGCGCGCGTTCTTAGCATTGGCCTCGAACCCTCCACGTCAGAAATGGCCCAGCGCCTGCGCCTGGCTGCTGGCGAAGCCCTGGTGGTTGTTCGCCGCGTGCGTTACGCCAACGACACCCCGATCGGCATTCAGACGGCCTATCTACCAGCGGCCCGCTTCCCTGAACTAGAGCGAGCTGACCTCAACGAGCGCTCGCTCTACCAGTATCTGGAGGAACGCTACGGCGTTGTGCCGGCTGAGGCGGTAGAAATCTTCTCGATGACCAGCATCAGCGGCCAGCAAGCGCAGCTGCTGCAGGTCAGCGAGGGGGCCTGTGGCTTCCACGTCGAGCGTCTGACCTTCGATGAAGCCAAGCAACCCTTTGAATTTGTCGTCTCGATCCTGCGCGGCGACCGCTATCGAGTCCAGCTCTTTCTACGGGCTTCCCGCAGGCAGCGCTAGCGGCGTGGTGCTGGGTGGAAGGCGCTCTCGCACCCCATCTCTCCAGACTGAAGGAGTGAGCATGCACCAGGAAGTACCCTATCTTTCAGCAGTCGCCCACACCATCGATAAGCTCCAGGAGCAGAGCGAACAGATCCGCCTGGTAGCTGAGCGCGTCGCCGACGTGATCGCCGGTGGTCACTGGGTGCGTCTATTCGGCAGCGGGCATTCTGTCCTCCCGGTCCAGGACTGTTTCCCGCGCTATGGCGGCTATGTCGGGTTCTACCCCATGATGGACCCGCGCCTGATGTGGACCGCCGTCAGCGGACCAGGAGGGGCAGAAGAGCTGCTCTGGCTGGAGCGCCAGGAGGACTACATCCGCATCTTCCTGCGTCATACGCGCTGGGACCCTGGCGACATGCTGATCGTTATCTCCCACGGCGGGCAGAATGCCGCACCAGTAGAAATGGCCCTGGCGGCCAAAGCCGCCGGTCTCTACGTGGTGGCGATCACCTCCGAAGAGAACCATCGCCATCGGCCTGCCACCCACTCCAGCGGGAAGAAACTGGGAGACATTGCCGATGTCATCCTCTTCAACGGCGTTCCCTCGGAGGATGCCGTCGTCGCTGTCCCGGGAGTTGCGGGCAAGGTAGGCGGCGTCTCGACGCTGGCCGCTATTGCCCTGGTGCAGGCCATCGTCTCAGAAACGGCCCTGGCCCTCGCCCGTCGCGGCTACCGGGTCCGTCCCTTTGCCTCCCCCAATACCGAGGGCGTGAGCCCCGACAACAATGAGGAGGTCTACAAGGAGTTCCGTCGTCGTCTATACGGCTCTTGAAAGCGCGATCTGCCAGCGCTGTTGCCGGCTTCTCTGGCTGATCCCCAACAGCGCCCACTCATGCGATCGACGGCAGAGGCCAGCACTCTCCTCCTGGCCCGCCTGGCCTGCGAAGGAGGCTGTCCCCCGGCCCGACTTGGGCATGAGATACTTCTCTGGAGGTAGCTATGCTACGCTTTTCACTGACGCGCCCAACACTGCGAGTCACCCTCGTGCTGATCTTGTTCTCCCTCCTGCTTGCTGCCTGCGGCGGTAGCAGTACCGGCTCGTCCTCCAGCAAGGTAACCATTACTTATCTGACCCACTGGTCGGGTCCCCAGGTTGACCAGCTCAACCAGGCTATCAGCGCCTACGAGAAGCTGCATCCCGAGGTGACGATCCAGGTGCGCACCGTGCCCTTTGGCAACCTGCTCACAACCATCACCACCCAGGGAAGCAGCGCCAGCGGGCCGACCATCATGGGCATCTACAATCTCTGGCTGCCTCAGCTGGTGCAGGACGGCCTGGTAGCTCAGGCCCCGACCACCTTTGTGCAGGATATCCAGCAGGCCTATCCTCAGAATGTGGTGTCTGCCGTTCAGGTCGACGGCAAAACCTATGGCTATCCTAACGAAGTTGACCTCTATGCCCTCAATTACAACAAGGCCCTCTTCCGCGAGGCCGGTATAGCCAACCCTCCGGCCACCTGGGACGAACTGGTGAGCGATGCCGTCAAGCTGACCAAGCGCGACAGCTCCGGCAAGATTCTCCAGCAGGGCTTTGGGGTCATCACCAGCTGGAATAGCGGCGTCGTTCACCCGTGGCTCTCGCTGGTGGATTCAGATGGCGGTCAGCTCCTCTCCGCCGATCACAAACCCCTGCTGACCAGCCAGGCTGCCCTTGATACGGCGAACCTCTACTATCAGTTGATTTTCCAGAAGAAGGTTACCGATCCGGCGATGGGCCAGGCCAATGCTTCGACGACCGGACCCTATCTTGAGAATTTTGTCGCGGGCAAGACAGCCATGATCATCATGGCCAACTGGTGGGAGAGTAACCTGAAGGCCGGCATGGGGGCGCGCTTTAGCGATGTCGGCACGGCTCCTATCCCCGTGGGACCACACGGCAACGGCTCCCATAGCGTGTCGTATTCCTGGAGTACGGTGGTCAATGCCAACGCGGACCCGGCTCAGCAAGAGGCGGCCTGGCAGTTCTTGCAGTGGCTCAATGGCCCTCAGAGCGGCAAAAATGGCTCCTCGGCCATGGGGGATATCCTGATGGGCATGGGGATTCTGCCAAGCCGTACCTCCGATCTGACGGCCCATCAGGCCGACTTAAGCGAGCCGTTCATCAGCACCTATGTCCAGCAGCTCAAGAACAGCATCCCGTTCCCGACGGTGCTGGGCGGCGATGAACTCACTACCAGCCTGCAGAAGTCGCTGGAGGCACTGATGTATGGCCAGAGTTCACCTCAGCAAGCGATGGCCCAGGCACAGAACAACCTCAGCCAGATTCTCAGCCGCTACTATTCCTGATATGGGGTAGGGAGGACGGAACAGTATTCCTGATACTGGAGTGAGGAGAGCCTAAGATAAGATAAGAAAGGAGGTCCTGCCAGGGCCGCTGGTGGATGCCTCGATCTCAGCAGCGCTGCCCTCGTGCAGGCCGCCCAGGCGGTGCACGCTCGGGAGAGAGGAAGAACCCCCCTCTCTCCCGAGGCAGCTGAACCTCCTTTCTCTTCCGTTCTCCAGAGTCGCCGATGGGATAGCTGAAAGCTTCCGGTGAAGGGAGGATCTGCAAATTGATACAGCGGCAGCGCTCGCTGATCCGCTCCAGGTCGCTGGCCACGGTCGGTTTCCTCAGTCCGGGCCTGGGTTTACTGATCGTTTTTGTGGCGGTGCCGATTCTCTTAACGGCCTGGATCAGCTTGCATCAAGGCTCGATGGCCATTCCTTACTCGCGCATGCGCTGGGTCGGCCTCAAGAACTACGCGACGGTCTTTGAGCAGCCGATCTTTCGCACGGCCCTGCTCAATGTCTTTCTCTATTCGCTGGCCAATCTCGTGATCATCCTGCCGCTAGCGATTCTGCTCGGTCTCTTTCTGTACCAGGCGCGGATTTACGGGCGTAATCTGCTGCGCACGGTGCTCTTCCTGCCCTACATGATTCCGACGGTTGCCGTGGCCATTGTCTGGGGCTATCTCTACGAGCCTCAATATGGACCACTCAATGAGATCCTGACCTGGCTACATCTGCCCCCCCAGGGCTGGTTAGGCTCCGTGCATGAGGCCATGCTCTCGCTGGTCATTTTGAATGTCTGGCAGACCCTGGGCTACTATGTGGTCATGGTGGTGGCGGGCCTGACGGAGATCCCCCAGGAGTATTATGAGGCCGCTTCTCTTGATGGCGCCGGCTGGTGGCGCCGCCACTGGTATATTACGCTCCCTCTGCTCAGACGGACGCTGGCCTTTGTCTTTGTGATTCTGACTATCAATACGCTACAGGTCTTTGACCCCGTCTACGTGCTGACGCAGGGATCTCCCGTCAATTCAACCGATGTCGCCGCCTACGAGATGTATATTACGGCATTTAACTACGGGCAGGCCGGACAGGCGAGCGCGATGGCGATGATTATGCTGGCGATTGTGCTGGTGCTCTCTCTGTTCCAGCTGCGCCTCTTCCGTTCCCTGTGAAGGCAGGGCAGGGTCGCAAGGGAAGGGAGTGCGCTGCGCGATGGTGAACCCGGCTCCCGCTGCTCCCGCAGGGGCGCGGGCATCAGACGACGAAGGAGAGCAACGATGTCGGTCTATACCAAGAGCTATCGTCGCCCCAGTCAGGGACGGCGCTGGCTCTCTCTGGCACTGCAGTATCTCTGTATGGTGCTGATCCTGGTGATCATGCTTTTCCCCTTCTTCTGGTTGATTGCCTCCAGCCTGAAGTCGCCAGAGGACCTGGAGGCGCTTCCGCCGGTCTGGTGGCCCGCTCACCCGGCTTTCTCTTCGTATCGAACGGTCTTCGAAGTAACGCCGTTTGCGCGCGCTATACTCAATTCGCTGATCGTGACTGTCTCCTCAACGGTGGGCATCCTGCTCACCAGTATCATGGCTGGTTATGTCTTCGCCAAGCATCAGTTCCGCGGGAAAAATGCCATCTTCGTCTGTGTCCTGGCGACCATGATGGTTCCCCAATTTGTCATGTTGATCCCGCTCTATCGCATGATGGCGGCCCTGCATCTCGATAATACCTATCCGGGCCTGATTCTGCCCAATCTGGCCAACGGCTTCGGTATCTTCTTGATGCGTCAGTTTATTGCCGGTATTCCCGATGAGCTGCTGGAGGCCGCCCGTCTGGATGGGGCTTCCGAGTGGACGCTCCTCTGGCGCGTAGTGGTGCCATTACTGCGTCCGGCAGCTGCGGCGCTGGTTCTCTTTGCCTTTGTCTTCCAGTGGAACAATTTCCTGTGGCCCCTCTCAATAGTCTATTCGCCCGAGATGAGCACGGTGGTCCTCTCGCTGAATGGGCTGCGGACCTATACATCGAGTGTCACATTCGCCAATATTGTTATGGCGGGCACGGCGATCGGCATCCTGCCCAGTGTGCTGCTGACGCTGTGGGCGCAGCGCTACTTTATCGAAGGGATCTCGCTGACCGGCATCAAGGGCTAAGCTGGCTTGAAGCGTCCACGACCAGGAGGTGTGAGGCAACAATGGAGTTGGGCATCGATGTAGGTGGTACGAAAATTCAGGGGGCCTATCTGACGGCGACGGGTGAGGTGGCCCTGACGCCGCGCGTCAGAACCCCAGCGAACTATGAGGAGTTTCTGCGCGCACTGGTGGAGCTGGTTGAAACGGTGGCGCGGCAGCAGGGAGAGCCGGTGGCGAGCATCGGCCTGGGGCTACCAGGCACCTGCACCCGTCGCCGGTCGCTCTGGGTGCCGAATCTCCCTTTTTTACATGAGCGCGAGCTGGCCGCCGAGTTGGAGCAGCGTCTGGGGGCGGCGGTGGTCTTGAGCAATGATGCTCAGCTTGCCCTGCTGGGTGAAGCCTGGCGTGGTGCGGCGCGCGGACGGCAGCAGGTCGCGCTGGTCAGTGTGGGCACAGGTATCGGTGGGGCACTCATGCTGGGGGGCCGGCTGGTCAGGGGGGCACATGGGAGCGCCGGCGCCTTTGGCTGGCTGACGCTCGATCGCGCTCACCTCCCTGATCCCGATCATGGCTATCTGGAATTACTGGCTTCCGGCAGCGCCCTGGCTGCTCGCAGCCAGCAGCTCGACCCGCCTCTGACTTCTTATGAGGTCATTGCTCAGGCCCGTCAGGGCCAGCCAGCCAGCCTTGCGCTCGTGGAGGAGGTAGGGCACCTGCTGGGGCTGGCTCTGGCAAGCATCGCCAGCCTGTTTGATCCCGAGCTGCTGATTATCACTGGAGGCCTCTGCGAGGCGTTTGATCTATTCTTCCCCTGGTTGCGTGAGAATCTCGCTCGCTATGGGGCTCCAGCGGTCCGGGAGACGCCGATTGTGCCCGCCCTGCTCGGAGACAAGGCCGCCGCCTATGGCGCTCTGCACGCCGCCCTCTCAGGCTCTGACTTCGTCTGAGCCTGAAGGTTCCTCTGCCGCCTCACATGTGCTGGTGTCCGGCTGGCAACTGACGCTGATTGCGGTATATGCTGTCTATTGTCTATGGACCTCCCTCTTGACGAGGCTCGACGAAGCTACCTCAATAGGCGTCTGTTGTCTGGCTGAACAGACAATCGCAGAAAGGAGTACAGACGATGGCGATCCCTGATGTAAGTCAGAAGACACTGGCCGAGCTGATCTCGCTACGCGGGCGCAATGCCGTTATTACCGGTGGGGCCCGGGGCCTTGGTCTGGCCATTGCGGAGCGACTGGCGGAGGCCGGAGCAGGGGTGCTACTGGGCGATCTGCGGGCCGATGAGGGCCAGGCCGCGGCGGAGCGTCTTGCTGCGCGCTATCAGGTGCGGGCGTTGTTTGCTTCTGTGGATGTCACGGATAGCGATTCGGTGCGCAATCTGGCCCAGCGGGCCGTGCAGGAGCTGGGCAGCCTGGATATCTGGGTCAACAACGCCGGTATCTATCCCAGCAGCCCCGTGCTGGAGATGTCTGATGAGCAATGGGACCGGGTGCTGGCGATCAATCTGCGCGGAACCTTTCTGGGAGCGCGCGAGGCGGCGCGTTGCATGATCCAGGCCCAGCGCGGCGGCGTGATTATCAATCTGGCCTCGACTGCCGGCTACCAGGGAGGGGCTGGCATGGCGCATTACGTGGCCTCAAAGCATGCAGTTCGGGGCCTGACGAAGAGCCTGGCCATTGAGTTTGGCCCCTACAATATTCGCGTGCTGGCTCTGGCTCCGACACTGATCCGCACGCCGGGGATCGCCGAGCTGCGTCAGGAGATGACGTCTGCCGGAGCGCCAGATGTGCTCGGCGACTCATTTGGCGAGAGTCTGCCGCTAGGACGGGCTGGAGTGCCCGACGATGTAGCACGGGTGGCGCTCTTCTGCGCCAGTGATCTGTCACTCTTGATGACCGGCAGCACGCTGGCCGTAGATGCCGGCGCGCTCGCCAGCTAGCCAGGGCCTGCCAGTGAAAGCCCCTGATCAAGGCGGCTCTCCTTTGGTCATGATCATGGTCGCCTGGTCCAGGTGGAGAGCCATCCACCTGGACCAGACACCGGCAAACCTCGCTGCTGCCGGGACGCACGGCGGCCAGGCCCGACTAAGATGATAGAGAGAACTCAGATCTCTCAGCCGTGGGTCGGCTTCTGGCCGTAGACGACTACGAAGGGACAACGGGTTTGCTGCGTATTCCATTCCTGGCTCGCGCGCTCAAGCAGGTCAAGGACTTCCTGCTCTGGGAGGTGAGCGAGGGCGGCTATAGGCCCACACACGGCCTTGGAAGCCTCGCGAATGTCGAGCGCCAGCAGGGAGCCAAGCCGTCCACCCCAGTCGCCGAGAGGAGCCTCGATCAGCTGGCGCTGGATATTGATGAAACCTGCTTCCGCCAGGTAACGCTCCAGGGAGCGCAGCACCACACCCTCGACATCCAGGCCACGCGTCGCCGCCAGGGGCCTCCCCAGCTGGTAGAAGGCGCGTGTGGCCGGTCCCGCCGGGACGAAGTCCTGCATGGTGCTGGTCTCAACCAGCTCAACCCAGCCGCCGGGGGCGGTAACACGCGCTAGCTCCTGGATCAGACCAGGCCAGGCGGCCACAGGTACGGCCAGAATCAGCAGCCGCTGGTGGACGAAATCGAACGAGCCACTTTCGAAGGGAAGCCCCTGCAGCGCATTGCTTTGCACAAAGCGGAAGTTCGCTGGGGGCGTGCTGGTGATCTTGACCTGCTCCAGGTCAAGGCCGATGACTTCGGCTTGAGGGAATTGCTGAGCCAATTCAAAGGCCCACTGACCCGTGCCGCACCCCACATCGAGGATACGGCGCGGCTGACCAATCGGCGCTAAGTAGTTGCCGCGTAGCAGGCTACGCAAAACATAATGCTGAAAGTCGAGCCGGTTCACTTCGCCGAGGTCTTTAGGTAACAAATAGGGCTGCTCTTGAAGATAGCGACGGTTGCCCTGCAGGCGCGGTAGAGCACCCTCGCCAGGTTGCCTGTCAGGTGCGGACGGGGCCACACCTGTAGGGCCAGCGGCAGCAGCTGGGGCACGGCGGCGACGGAAGAACCACCAGGGCATCGGCAGCTCCTTTCTCTGCTGGTGTCAGATCTCCTGCGAGGACGTTCCTGCTCTGCTCACAGTCCTCTCAGACACCTGCTCCTCAACTGCCTGCCTGCTGGCCGGCCAGCAGCGCGATCAAGGAAAGAATGCAGGCTGCAACCGCAGAGCGCAGGCCAGGCCGCCAGGCCAGACCTCTCAAGAAGTCAGGATCGATTCCCTCTCACGCAGGAGATGCTTCTCTGCCGGGAGTGTAGAGAAGCAGATAGGCCCCTGTCAATGCGTAGGAGAGGGAAATGCGCACTCCCTTCTATTTTTATGAGTTCTTAATGTGAAGCCTGCCTTATCGGCGCTGCTGTCAGGAGAAGACGAACCAGCAGAGAGCATTGCGCACCCGCTGGTCATCAAGAACCAGCTCACGAATGGCGTCGGGTAGTTGATCGCGCTGCCACTGGCACTCCCGCTGTCGTGCGCTCTCGCTCTCACCTGCCGGAGCAGCGGCACACGCGGCCTTGATCGCATAAGCAGCAGCGCCCAGGGCATGCGCGGCGACATGGGCAACGACCGCGGCCTGACCAGCGGCATAGGCGGCATAGCGGGCTGATCCGCGCAAGTCTCTGGCTGCTGCCATCGCATGCCCGCCAGCGGCACGGGCCTCCATCATCTTGATCTCGCCGCGGACCCAGGCGCGTGCAGCGGCGATAGCCTGACGCGGTCGTGGGTCCTCTGGACGGAGCGATTCAAAGAGCGGCAGCACGTGTTCTGCACAGGTGGCCGCCCAGAGAGCGAGCAAGTGATGATGCTCGTCGGTGAGGGTTCCGCCGCGGCGGATGGTCACCAGGCGGGGATCGCGTTCCTTCGGCAGAATCATATCCAGGTTTTTCTTTCCTTTCCAGGAGAACTGTGCGCCGGAAGCTTCCGGCTTGAAGCAGGAGTACCTGACTTGTAGAGTGGCAAGCTGCTCAGCTTGAATGAGTGTTGCTCTCCATGCCACTCAGGTTAGAAGTGGCCTCGTCGGGCCTGACTGGCGGGACCCGACTCTCCTGAAAGCCAGGCAAGGCCCGGACCATGCGCTGGATCTCGCGCCACTCTGACTGTGCTGAGCGCAGGTGGCAGCGCATAAAGTCGACACTCATGCTCAGGCCCTGCCGGGCGTGCCGCTGCGCGGCATCGCGAATCACCAGCGTTGCGACGACCGAGGCGGCCTCGCCTACCAGTGACCCGGCGACCTGTCCGGCCAGCGAGTAGATCAGGCCGTTGCTGGTCAGCGTGACCTCAAGCAAAGCCCCGGCAATATTAAAGACGATCATGACAACGGGAGACCAGGCCTTCAGCGGGATGCGCAGCTTTTTCTCCTGAATCCGCTGCACAATTCTTCTGGTCAGGCGGATGTAGCTCTCATACACGTGGGCTGCGCCCCCGTCAGCAAAGGTCTGGGGATGAGCGAGCAAGGCTCGCATCTGTTGCATATAGTCCTGCCATTCATCCATGCGGCGGATCGTCGCCACATCCTGCAGGCTAAGCAGGTGCAGAGACGGGAGATTCAGCCCTTGTTGCACAAGAGCAAAGGCCAGATGCTTAAGGAGCTGTACAATCTCCTCGCCGCTCAGCGATGCCTGCCGTTGGGGGGCAGCCAGCTCCTGTAAGGCAACACGAGGCAGGCTGTCGGCGGGCGTGAGCAGATAGCTGCCCAAAGCATCGGGGAGGTTCGCGTTATAGCGCAGATCAAAGAGCTGCTTCAGCTTTGCAGCAAAAGGCTTGCTGCTATCGTAGCGTCGCTCAGCTGTATTTGACCCTGCCACCACGAACTCCTTGTACAGAGCATCGCGAGTCACATCCTTGCCAGCGTCAGCCAGAGCGAGACAGAAACGTTCGACCTCGATCAGGCGTTGCCGAAAAGGCTCCCTGGCGCTCTCCGGAAGGGCGAGATCCTGCAGCCAGAGGTCGAGATCGTGCTCAGTAATGGACCTGGCGAAGCTGGTAAAGGGGTGCACCAGGGCCTGTCTGGCCCGGAGCTCGTTCTCCTGATCATCCCAGGAAAGGCGGAGACAGCGAGGGCGCACCTCCTGGCAGACCTCCCGCCACTGCTGGAAGGCCGCCGTGACGCCATAAGCCTGGCCTTGCGGTGAAGATTGGGGCGGATCTACCGGACTGCGTTCATAGAGCAAGAAGGGGACAATCGTAGCCTTTTCGAGCAACTCCTGGAAGATCTGGCGTGCAGGGTTGCGTCGGCCAACGTAGTCCTGCGTGACTGCTGCCGAATTATAGAGGTATGCACGATTCAGAATGATCTGCTCACTTTGAATAAGTAAGCGAATATACTCTGAGCGGACGTGATTTCTTAAGATTCGAGTGTGTTTTGTTGTCACTCCACCTGCCTGAAAAACTGGTTGAAGCAAGCTGCGTGGAAGCCACTGATTATCGAGGGCCTGAGCCACAGCAGGAATCGACTGCAGCTCATCGGTACTCAGACGCTCAAACTCAACGTTGCCATCTTGCCCAAGCCTGGCAGCTGGTGGCAATGGCCGCAGCGCTTGATCCTGAGCCTGGTCCGGGGCCATTTGAGAGGACGATTCGAGTGATTGGTTCATGGCCGGACTCCTTTCTCTCCAGAGAGAAAAACGTCTCAGTCCGCTCCTTTTTCCGTGTCTTCCGCTCCTTGTGTGTGGAGAACTTTTCATTGATTCCTTGACGTTGCCAGCGCTCTATACTCCAATGGAGATCGAGCTCGCTGATGGCGGAGCGAGGAGCAGACCAAAAGCCGCCCTGCCGATGCCTTCCAGATGGCGATAAAGGGCAAGATGGCAGATTAGTATTAAAATCTAAAAAACCTTAAAAGGTGTGTATTATAGGAGCAAAGATAGATGAGGAATTCAGAGCAGTACTTCGAGCTTGTTCACGAGCGTCACGATCTCTTTGCCAATCCGCCGGGGGCTATTATCACCATCTTGCTTGGTCAGGAGGAGATTGCCCAGGCTGAGGCCTCGATGCAGGAAGCGCTGGCCGCGCAAGGAATCGCCCAAGAAACGGCCAGGGAATGGTCGCAGGTGGGGGTCGCCTGTCGTGATCAATATCTGCTCGTGATACGCGATGCCGTCCGCTTCCCGGACGAAGCGATCGGCACCTATATCCGTCTGGTGACGCCGCAAGGGCAGACGCCTGGCGTTGCGATCCTCCCCCTATGTCAGGGGCAGATCCTACTCTTGCGTCATTTCCGCCACGCTACGCGCACCTGGCATCTGGAGATCCCGCGAGGATTTGGTTGGCCGGGTTGTACCAGCGAAGAAAGCGCCCGCAGAGAGCTGGAAGAAGAATTGGGGGCTGAGCCTGTGCGCCTGGTCCCCCTCGGCCAGATCCACCCCAATACCGGCATAGCGGCGGAATGTGACGAACTCTTTTATGCTGAAGTCGCAACCTTTCGCACAACAGAGCAGCGGGAGGCCATTAGCGAGATTCTACCAGTATCCCTTTCGCTGTTTGAGCGCCTGTTGCGCGAGAATAAGATTACCGACAGCTTCACGCTAGCGGCCTACGCGCGAGCCAGAGTGCAGGGCCTACTCTAGCCAGCCCGCGAGAGCCGAGCCAGGTGGCCACAGGCAACCGAGCAGACAAGCCTGCGGAGTGACCACTCCCAGCGCCACGGAAGGGAGCCTGTGCCACTACTCACCTGGCCTGCTCGGTCTCCACACGACCGGCAAGCCAATCGCCGGGTATGGTATACTCTGCTTCGGAGTGCTGCCCGTGCCTGCCTCCTTTAGAGAAGAGTGGTCGCTGCTGATCGAACAAGGAGGGCTGCGCAATGATTCGCGTCCTGATAGCCGACGATCACAAAGTAGTGCGTCAAGGGTTGCGCCTCTTTCTCCGTATGGACCCGGATATCGAAATTGTAGGTGAGGCAGCGAACGGCGCCGAGGCCGTCGAACTGGCGCGCCAGCTCATGCCCGATGTTGTCTTGATGGACATTCTGATGCCCGTCATGGACGGCATAGCTGCCACGGCAGCCATTCGCAAAGAACTGCCCGAGATCGAGGTGCTCGGGCTAACCAGCGTACTCGAAGAGAAGACCATTGTCGAGATTATGCGCGCTGGTGCTATTGGCTACCTGCTCAAAGATCTTGACGGCGAAGAGCTGTGTCGCTCCCTGCGTGCCGCCGCCGCTGGCCAGGTGCAGCTCGCGCCCTCGGCCCTTACTCATCTGATGCATGAACTGCACGGACAGGGTCAGGTTGAGAAGCTGACCGGGCGCGAAATGCAGGTGCTTCAGCTTCTCGGCCAGGGCCAGTCAAACAAACAGATTGCGCGCTCACTCCATCTGCGCGAAGAGACCGTTAAGACCCACGTCAGCAACATTCTCCATAAGCTCGGCGTACAGAGTCGCACCCAGGCCGTCCTTTATGCCATGCGCAATGGCTTGATGCCCGCACCCTAGCGCCTTCCTCGTCTATCCCACCTGGGAGGTGCGCCCAAGGGAGGTACCACCATGTCAAGTAGCTTGCGACCCGCCCTGACCTCTCGCAGAGCAGACAGCAATCCTCTGCCGCTTCAGCACCTTTTGCATCTCAGTCGCCTGGACCCGGCCATCGTAGCGCCTTTGCTCGATCTTTCCCCAGACGGCTACCTGATCAGCAATGCCGAGCAGATCTGTCTCTATGGTAATCGGGCTGCCGCCGAGATCTTCGGACGCGAAGTCAGCAGCCTGCAGGGCCAGCCCCTGAGCGTACTCTTTCCCCAGCAGCAGAGCGATAGCGCCCAGCTCTTCAGCCTGCGGGCCGGGCGCTGGTCCGCGATCATTCTCCGTTCCAATGGCGAGAAGCGGGAAGTAGAATGCCAGCAGAGTGTCATTGAGAGTCAGGGAGAGTGGTTCACCATCATCGTCGTGCGTGACCTTACCTTCCAGCGCCAGCTTGAACGCAAGGCTGAAGTGCTGGCGCAGTTTGCCAGCACACTGGTTGGCGCCGGCTCGCTGGAGGCCACGCTCAACGCCCTGGCGCGTAGTGTAGTCCAGGCGACAGGAGTCATGGCCTGCCTCGTACCACTCATTAACGGTGAGCCCCCTCTCTTCCGCGTGGTTGGCAGCTACGGTCTCCCGCCAGGCTATGCCCACGGCCTGGTGCGATTGGTGCAGCAGGGCATCTGCCTCCCTACGATGCAGGCTTACGCGGAGCGGCGGACCGTTGTGGCGACCGGCCTGCGTCAGGCGTTATTGGCCGACCCCCATTACGAGCCTGTTCACCCTTTCCTGCGTGCCTCCTGCTGGGAGACCATCGTCTGCATCCCCTTGATCTATGGCAGCGAATGCCGGGGCGTCTTTACCGTCTATTGTCCGCCGGGGCCGCCGCCCGATGAGAGCGAGATCGCCTTCTTCTCTGCCATTGCCGATCAGGCAGCCGTCGCCGTCGAGAACGCGCGGCTGCTGCAGACCGCCCAGGAAAAAGCCGCCCTGGAAGAGCGTCAACGCCTGGCACGTGAACTACACGACTCAGTCGCTCAGGGTCTCTACGGCATCGTTTTGGGAGCGCAGGCGGCCCGAGCTGCTCTGGAGACCGATCAGAGGCACGCGCACGAATCTCTTGATTACGTGCTTTCCCTGGCCAGGGCTACCCATGCTGAGATGCGTTCGCTGATCTTCGCCCTCCATCCTGAAGCCCTGGAGAGCAACGGCATCGTCGAGGCCCTCGCCCGGCGCGCCGCGGCCATTAAGGCCCTGCACCAGCTGGACGTAGAGACACGACTCGACCCTGAGCCAGGGCTTCCCCTGGAAACCAAAGAAGCGCTCTATCGCATTGCGCAAGAGGCTCTCTACAACGTGGTCAAGCATGCGCGCGCTCATCGCTGTCAGCTGGCTCTTTATAGAGAGGCTGGGACGATAGTGCTGGAAGTAGGCGATGATGGCCTGGGCTTCGATACCACTGCCACCTTTCCCGGCCATCTTGGGCTGCACTCCATGCGCGAGCGCGCCAGCCAGATCGGGGGCGTCCTCGAGATCACCAGCGCGCCGGCCCAGGGCACACTGGTCCGCGTCAGGCTCCCTCTTGCCACCTAAGTATGGCCTCCTTCCCCTTTTTGGGGGAGGAAGCCATCCCTCGAAAGTCTCTCCCTCCAACCACCCTTTGTCTGATGTATTCCTCCCTGCCGGGATGCTACGCTAGGAGAGGAAACGACAGCGGCGTGGACTGAGATTATGGCTGTTCTTTAGCAGGAGTGTGCGCTGTGATGGACATCCGTCGGGCTGACCATGTGGCCCTGCTGGTGAAAGAAGTGGACCGTTCGCGCCAATTCTATAGCCAGGTACTGGGTCTGCAGGAGATTCCTCGTCCCCCCAGCTTTGACTTTCCCGGCGCCTGGCTGACCAGAGGAGATTTTCAGATCCACCTGATTGGCGAAGAAGTTGCCGGGCGGGCGTTGGAAACCCATCCTGGCTATCTGCCCAAGGAGCTGGCCCTTGGGCGGGTCACCCATCTGGCCTTTGAGGTCATCGACCTGGAAGGGGCCAGGCAGCACCTGCAGGCGCTGGGCGTGCCCATCGTCGGGGGGCCGCGACCACGCGGTGACGGCGTCATGCAGCTCTACATCTGTGATCCCGATGGCCATGTCATCGAACTCTTCGCCTGGTCATCGCGTCCCTGAGCGAGCACAGAGGCAATGACCAGCACAGGCAGAGAACCCTGAGCGATGAGGCAGGAAGAAGCAGAGTCGAAGCGCGTGTCGCCATTGCCGCAAATTGAGATCACAGGGCGCAGGGCTGCCGCCTGTCCTGTCTCGCCAGCTGACGGCCCGTGACCTGAAGGACCCCCGAGACGAGAAAGGAAGGGAACTGCTCATGAAGCCAGCGCGTTTCCGCTATTTTGCTCCACATACTATCGCCGAAGCCACGCAATTACTGGACGAGCAGGGAGAGGAAGCCCGTCTTCTGGCTGGTGGCCAGAGCCTGCTTCCCTTGCTCAATCTCCGCCTGGCCCGCCCCTCAGCGCTCATTGACCTCAACGAGATCCAGAGTCTGGCCTTCATTCATCCGCAGAATGGCGGTCTGGTCTTGGGCGCACTGACACGCGATGCTACCCTGGAGCGCGATCCACTGGTAGCAGCCCGGCAGCCTCTCCTGGCCGAAGCCGCCCACTACGTCGGGCACCCCGCCATTCGCCATCGGAGCACGCTGGGTGGCAGCCTCGCCCATGCCGACCCAGCGGCGGAGCTGCCCGCCGTGATGCTGGCCCTGGAGGCTACCTTCACCCTACAGAGCAGCAACGGCAATCGCACCATCGCAGCGGCAGCCTTCTTCACGGGGCCATTTCAGACGGCTCTGCAGCATGGGGAAGTTCTGACCGAAATACACCTTCCTGGCCTGCCACCCCGCAGCGGTAGCGCCTTCCTCGAATTCGCGCGGCGCGAAGGCGATTACGCTCTGGCTGGTGTCGCCGCTGTCATCTCCCTGGCCGAAGATGGCACCATCGCCCAGGCCCGCCTTGCTCTCTGTAGCGTTGACCCCACTCCGCTCCGAGCTGCCGCCGCCGAAACCGTCCTCCGAGGCCGCCATCCCGACAATGTCGCCTGGCAGGCCGCCGCGGAAGCCGTTGTCAGTGACCTCAAAGAGCCTCCTTCGGATATTCACGGCTCTGCCGATTACCGCCGTCACCTGGCTGGCGTGCTGACCCGGCGCGCCTTGGCGCTGGCCGCCCAGCGCGCAGAAAGGAGCCACTCATGATGGATGACGACTTTATCCCGGTGCGCCTCTCTGTCAACGGCGTCCCCCATCGCCTCTTCGTCGAGCCGCGCCGCACCTTGTTGGACATGCTACGAGAAGACCTGGAACTGACGGGTACAAACGCTGGCTGCGAGCACGGCAGCTGTGGCGCCTGTACCGTCCTGCTCGATGGCCAGAGCGTACGGGCCTGTCTGTTACTGGCTGTGCAGGCCAATGGCCATGAGGTGATGACCGTCGAGGGCCTGGCCCGCCACGGGCGTATGCATCCCTTACAAGAAGCTTTCTGGGAAAAACAGGCGCTTCAGTGTGGCTTTTGCACGCCGGGCATGCTCATGACAGCCTACGAGCTGCTTCAGCAGAATCCCGATCCTGGCGAAGAGGAAATCCGTTCCGCCCTTTCCGGCAATCTCTGCCGCTGCACGGGCTATCAGCACATCGTCGAGGCTATCCGCCTGGCAGCCCAGCGCCTGCGTGAGGAGGCGGAGGCCGCCACTCCGTCGGAGACGACGGCTTGACCTCACGAAAGGAGCGTGCACCCATGACCACTACTGTCAGCGAACGCGCCTGGATTGGCAAGGACCTCAAGCGGCGAGAAGATCCCGCCTTACTGATGGGAACGGTAACCTATATCAACGATTTCAAGGTCGCAGGGATGCTGCACGCCGCCGTTCTGCGCAGTCCCTATGCCCATGCCCGCATTCGAGCCATCGACACCAGCGCAGCGCGTGCCCTGCCAGGGGTGCAGGCCGTGCTCACAGGCAAGGAGGCCGCCGAGGTCATTGGTCCGGTACCGGCTTTCTGTGCTGAACCCGTGGTCGAACAGGCCATCGCCGTTGAAAAAGTGCGCTATGCCGGCGAGGCAGTGGTCGCTGTCGCCGCTGAGAGCCGCGCCATCGCTGAGGATGCCCTTGACCTGATTGAAATTGACTGGGAGCCGCTGCCAGCGGTGACCGACGCCCTCAGCGCCATGCAGCCCGGCGCGCCCCTCGTCCACGAGAATCTTGGAACCAACGTCGTCTATGACCATGTTTTTACCTTCGGCGATGTTGACGGAGACTTTGCTCAGGCCGACCATGTCATTCGGCGCCGCTTGCGCTGGCCACGGGCCACAGCAGCCCCACTGGAGCCAAATGGCGCCGTCTGTGCTTATGACCCGGCCAGGGGCACGATGGAGATCTGGTCGAATACCAACATGCTCAACTCGGCCTCCTGGGTCATGTCCAGCATGCTCAAGATCCCACCCCACAAGCTCAACTTCTACCCGATGTATACCGGGGGCAGCTTTGGCAGCAAGCATTTCCTGGCCAAGGTCATCGGCATCGCCGGCGCCCTCTCCAAAGTCACAGGTCGCCCGGTCAAGTTCATGGAAGATCGCCTGGACAACCTGATGGCCAACGATTCTCAGGGACCGGAACGCATCTACGATGCTGAGCTGGCGGTGACCAACGACGGCAAGTTCCTCAGTCTGCGCCTGCAGACCATCGACGACTACGGCGCCTACTTCATCTTTGCCATTACCGGCAACACCAACATGATGGCGCAGATTACCGGCCCCTACACCATTCGCAGCGTAGCAACGGGCATCAAGGCCGTCTTGACCAACAAAAATCAGCAGACCGTCTTTCGGGGGGCCGGTTCCGACGTTGGCAATTGGGTTCTTGAGCGCTTAGTCGATGCCGCCGCCGAGCAGCTGGGGATCGATCGCGTCGAGATTCGCCGGCGCAACTTCATTCAGCCCGACCAGTTCCCCTACAAGATTCCTACCGGCAACGTCTACGACAGCGGTAACTATCCTGGCGTCCTCGACCTGGCCCTGGCGCACTTCGACCTTGACGCCTGGCGCCAGGAGCAGGCGCGGGCGCGTCAGGAGGGGCGCTATCTGGGCATTGGGCTGGCAACGGCCCAGCAGCGCAGCACCTACAGCTCGACGGAGTTCTGGTTTCACAACCCCGCACCAGCTACGGGCCTCAACTCAACCCCGGAAAGCGTACGCATCAGCGTTGGCCCCACCGGAGGAGTGACGGTCACCATGTTCTCACCGTTCTGGGGCAACAGTCCCGAGACCGTGGTGGCGCAGGTCGTGGCCGAAGAGCTGGACATTGATCCCCGCGACGTCAACGTCACCTACGATAGCACCGCGCACGCCCTGCCGAGCGCCGGCCCGGGTGGCAGTCGCATGACGGTCATGCTGGCTGGGGCGGTACATGGTGCTGCTGCCCGTCTCAAGGAAAAAATCTTCAAGATTGCTGCCCATATGCTCGAAGCCAGCGTCTCCGATCTGGAACTGGTCGGCGGTCAGGTGCGCGTCAAGGGCGTGCCCTCCTCCTCTGTCAGCCTGGCTGATATCGGCATGCGCGCCTACTGGTTCAAGCTCGACCTGCCGCCCGAGCTGGAGAGCGGCCTTGAAGGCACCTTTACCTACGATCATCCCTATACCACGAAGCCACACGACGACCGCAAGGACCTGGGGGTCTTCTATCCGATCATGGGACACGCCGCCCATCTGGTGGCCGTCGAGGTGGATATCGAGACGGGGGCGGTGCTCTTTAAGAAGTATGTGGCCGTGCACGACGTTGGCACTGTCCTCAATCCGCGTTCGCTGCAGGGCCAGATCCGTGGCGGCATCGCCCAGGGCATCGGCCTGGCGCTCCTGGAAGAGGTGCGTTACGGCGCGGATGGGCAGAATCTCACGTCGACCTTTGTCGACTACCTCTTGCCCTCGGCCAGCGATGTGCCCTCCATCGAGGTCTACCATCAAGAGACACCCTCGCCCTTCACCGCCTATGGCGTCAAAGGCGGTGGGGAAGGCGGGCGCATGGTGGCGCCGCCAGCCGTCACGAGCGCCATTGAGGATGCCCTCAGACCCTTCGGGATCAGCATCGCTGAGATGCCGATCACTCCCGAGAAGATTGTCCGCTGGGTCAAGGAGGCCCAGAGCCGCCACTCGAGACAGACACACTGAGGCGACAACTACACCACCGCAGGCAGTCCGCTCCGGCCCGAGCGGCTGCCTCCTCTTTCGTCTGGCTTGGCATACCGTCCCACTGAGGAGGAGGCGCTGCATATGCTCTTGCAAGAGAAAGTTGCCGTCATTACCGGTGGCGGACGCGGCATCGGTCGCACGATCGCCCTGGCCTACGCACGGGCTGGCGCGCGGCTGGCCCTGGCCGCTCGCTCAGTCACCGCCCTTGAAGAAACGCGCCGCATGGTCAGCGACCTCGGTGGCGAGGCCGTGGTCATTCCAACCGACGTCAGCCAGGCGACGGCTGTCGCCGCGCTTGCTCAAGCTGTGCAGGAGCATTTTGGGAGGGTAGATATCCTGGTCAACAACAGCGGCACCGCCGGACCAACTGCCCCCCTCTGGGAGATCACTCCTGACGCCTGGGAAGAGACCTTTGCTGTCAATGTGCGCGGAACCTTTCTCTGTTGCCGTGCCTTGCTCCCGTTGATGATCGCTCAGGCTTCCGGCTGTATTATCTGCATCGGCTCAATGACCGGCAAACGGCCCCTGTTCGGACGCACGCCCTATGCGGCCAGCAAGCTGGCGCTGGTGGGGCTGGCGCGTACACTGGCCTGGGAGGTTGGTCCCTACGGCATTCGCGTCAATGTGATCTCGCCCGGCCCCGTCGAGGGCGAACGCATCGAACAGGTCATCCGCAAGCAAGCCGAAGTCAAGGGCATCAGTCTGGAGGAAGCGCGCGCAACCTTCCTGCGCGATGCCCCCCTCGGGCGGCTGGTCACAGCGGAAGAGGTCGCTGCCGCGGCAGTTTTTCTGGCCTCGGAGCAGGCGGCCTCCATCACGGGTGAGGACCTCAATGTCTCAGCGGGTATTGTCATGTATTAAGAGCAAGAGCGCCATCTGGCCAGCTATTCTACACGCGGAGGGATCGCAAGCAATGACACGCCTGATTGATCTATCCCAGGAAATTTACCAGGGCATGTACGTCTATCCGGGCCACCTGAAGACCGTGATCTGGGAGCACCATTCGCATGAAGAGACGCGCAAGAACTTCGAAGGAGGCTTCTCCTACCAGTCGCGCGGGCTGCTCATGAGCGATCACGGTCCCACCCACGTTGATGCCCTCAGCCATCTTGATCCGCGTCCCGAGGCTCCCTCGATCGACCAGATGGCGCTCGATCTCTTCTATGGTCCAGCGCTCTGCCTCGATGTCTCCTTTAAGGAGCCGCAGACCTACATCGGGGCGCGTGATCTTGACCTGGCCCTGGAAGGCTCCGGGAGCGAGCTGCGGCGCGGCGATATTCTGCTGCTCTACACCGGCACCTACAACCGTTACCACGGTACCGCTGCCTATCTGAGCCAGTACCCCGGCCTCGATGAGGCAGGAAGCAACTGGCTGGTCGAGCATGGGGTCAAAACCTTCGGTGTGGATGCGCCCAGCCCGGATAATCCCATCAGCCGAACCTATCCCTGTCATATGATGTGCCGTGCCCACGGAATCACCCATTACGAGAACCTGGCCAACCTTGAGCAACTGGTGGGACGGCGCTTCATCTTTGTCGGCTTCCCCCTGCGCATTCGCCAGGGCACCGGCTCGCCGGTGCGCGCTGTCGCCATTCTCGAAGATGAGCGCGATGAGAGACGGTGAGGTGCCGCCCGCGACGAGGCCCAAGTCCAGAGAGAGGAAATGACGGAATCACTCAGGAAAGGAGGAGGAAATATGAGGCCGGAGCCATCAGTTGCGTCTGGGCCTCTTCCAGAGCGCACGCGCGAGACCCATTACGGCAGAGCGGTCCTGACCTATGCCCGTCGCCCACGGCATTTCAACGAGGTGCTGCGCCGCTCGGTGGAGACCTTTCCCGAGAAAACCGCGCTGGTCTTCGAAGGCCAGCGCTGGAGCTATCGTCACCTCTGGGAGGAGGCCTGTTCGCTGGCGGCAGTCCTGCAAGAGGATTACGCTTTCGATGTTGGCGAGCGCCTGGCGGTTCTTACAGGCAACTTACCGGAGTTCGTTATTGCCGCTGTCGGCTGCTCGCTGCTGGGGGGTGTGCTGGTACCGCTCAATACGCGCCTGCGTGGGCCGGAGCTGGGTGCTTTGCTAGCGCACTCTGGCAGCCGGGTGCTGATTACCACCACAGAGCACTGGGAGCAGCTGGCCCCAGAGCGGGCAGCCTTAAAGGAACTCCAGGGCGTCTTTGTGATTGGTGACGAGCACCCTCAAGGCCCGGCGGGAACTCGTCCCTGGCGCGACCTGCTACGCGGCGGTCACCCCAGGCCGGTCGAGATCGGCGAAGACAGTCCGGTCTATCTCTGCTATACCTCCGGGACCACTGGCTTACCCAAGGGGGTCATCTGCACCCACTTTAACCTCATCCACACCCTCCTCAACTACGAGCTGGTCAAAGGACTGAGCGCTGACGACATCACCCTGCTCGGCGTTCCCATCTTCCATATTACGGGGCTGGCGGCCCAGTTCGCCCAGTTTCTCTACCAGGGCGGTACGCTTGTCCTGCAGCGCCTGCCCTTCCGACCCGGCCCGGCGCTAGAGCTGATCGAGCGCGAGCGCGTGACCCATTTCTTCGGCGTGCCCACCATGTACATCATGCTCATGAATCACAGCGATTTTCGGCAGCGCGACAGCTCATCGTTGCGCCTGGCAGCCTCGGGCGGGGCCCCTTTGCCACCAGATGTCGTGCGCAGCTGGACGCAGAAGGCCCCGCAGGTGCGGTTTTTCAACTTCTACGGCCTGACCGAGACCACCTCGCCTGCGACCTGCCTGCCGGACCGCTACAAGCTAGAGCGACCAGGCTCGGCGGGGTTGCCGCTGCCAGTCAGCGAGCTGCTGGTTGTTGGCGACAATCATGAGCCATTGCCGCCGGGGACAGTTGGCGAGCTGGCCATTTGCGGCCCGATGGTCTTCAAAGAGTACTGGCGCAATCCAGAGGCAACGCAGGCGGCCTTTCTCGACGGCGGCTGGTTTCTGACGGGCGACATGGCCCGCCTTGACGAGGACGGTTTCGTGCACATTGTGGACCGCAAAAAGGATATGATGAACAGAGCAGGGGAGAAAATCTACTGCGCCGAAGTCGAAAACGTTCTTTATGGCCATCCCGCCGTGCTAGAGGTGGCTGTCGTTGGGCAGGCGGACCCGTTCTACGGAGAAATCGTCAAAGCGGTCGTGGTGCCACGTCCAGGTCAGGTGCTGGATACCGAAGAGCTGCGGACCTTCGCGGCGCAGCACCTGGCCTCGTTCAAGGTGCCGGCGCTGATTGAAGTGCGGGACGAGCTGCCGCGCAATCCTGGCGGGAAGGTCATGAAGCAGCTACTGCGAGGGAGATGAACCATCATGGGGTGCCTCGACATTCCGAACGAAACCGTCTTTGTCATGGAGATGACCCCCATCAAGTTTGGCGTAGGAGCAACTGCCGAAGTGGCCTATGACGCCAAACGGCTGGGTATCCAGCGCGCCTTGATCGTCACCGATCGCGGCCTCATGCAGCTCGGCCTGCCCGAACGCGTGCGCCGTCTGCTCACCGAGGCTGGCCTCCAGGCAGACATCTACGATGACGTCCACGTCGAACCGACGGATCGCTCGTTTGAAGAGATCGCCCGCTTCATCGAGGGCCGCAACTACGATGGGATGATCGCCATTGGCGGAGGCAGCAGCATCGATACCGCCAAGTGGGCGCGCCTCTATGCCACCTACCCGGCGCCGCTTATGGACTACGTCAATAAGCCCATCGGCAAGGGGCTGCCTGTCCCCGGACCACTCAAGCCGCTGATCGCCATCCCGACCACCGCTGGCACAGGCAGCGAAACAACGGCGGTAGCCATTCTGGACATCCTCGCGCTCAAAGTCAAAACCGGCATCTCCCACCCCTTTCTACGCCCCACGTTCGCCATCATCGACCCCCTCAACACAGTCACCCTGCCGCCTATGGCGACGGCCTATCCTGGCTTTGATGTCCTCACCCACGCACTGGAGTCCTACACCAGCCGGCCCTACCACGCCCGCCCACGCCACAAGCCGGAAGAGCGTCCGGTCTATGTCGGGAGCAATCCCATCAGCGATCTCTGGTGCGAGAAGGCGCTGGAATATCTCGGGCGCTACCTGCGCAGAGCCGTCCTCAACGGCATGGACGTCGAGGCTCGCACCTATCTGGCGCTGGCAGCCACCTATGCCGGCATCGGCTTCGGCAACGCCGGCGTTCATATTCCCCATGCCCTCGCCTATCCCATCGCTGGCATGGTCAAGCGCTTCTCGCCGCCCGACTATCCGCACGAAGAGCCGCTCATCCCGCATGGCCTCTCAGTGATCGTCACCGCTCCAGCAACCTTCCGCTGGACCTATCCCGCTGACCCGGAGCGTCATCTGCGCGCGGCCCAGTTGCTCGGTGCCCAGGTCAGCGGCTTGAATGAGGCACAGCGACGGGAGATCCTGCCACAGACCTTGCGGACGCTCATGCGCGATACGGGGGTGCCCAGTGACCTGGGGACGCTCGGCTATACAGGCGAGGAGGTGCCAGCCCTCGTCGAGGGTGCGCTCAAGCAGCAGCGCCTGCTCGTCAACAGTCCGCGCGCTGTAGGGGCCGAAGAGTTGCGCTTGCTGATCGAGCAGAGCTTTGAGGCCGCTCCCTGACCCTGAGCGCTCAACGATCCCTCTGGCCTGCTGCTGCTCTCGCCCGCGGTCCCGCTCTTGCCTGCGCTCGCTCGTGCCCGGCAGGAGGCGAGAGGGCGGCAACCGGAGGTCTGACCCTTGACAATCAAAACGTTTTCCCTTATACTTCCCCTATCGAAATCAAAACGTTTTGATTACCAGGCGAAAGGGCACGAGCGGAGCACGGATGATCACCATCAAAGATGTCGCGCGGGCGGCGGGTGTCTCGGTGAGCACGGTCTCGCATGTGCTCTCGGGGCGGAGACCGATCAGCGAGCCTACGCGCCTGCGGGTTCTGGAAGCCATCGAGCGTCTGGGCTATCGCCCGAATCGGCTGGCCCAGGGCCTGGTGAGCAAAAGCAGCCGTTCGCTGGGGCTGCTGGTGCCGGACCTGGCCAATCCCTTCTTTGGTAGCATGGCCGAGGCGATGGAGATCGCTGCGCACGACCGAGGCTATAGCGTCATTCTCTGCAACACGAATCTTGATTCGAGGCGCGAGGCCGACTATCTTTCGATGCTGCTCAGTCGTCAGGTTGACGGCCTGCTCTATTTCCCCGGAACGCGTGTGCCCAATCGGGCGCTGCTGGAGGCAGTAGCTGCCGGCGTGCCTGTAGTGGTCGTGGACGAGCGTATCGATAATCTACCGGGCGTTTTTGTCGACAACTTTGATGGAGGGCGCCAGCTTGGGCGACTGCTGGCGCAGTTGGGACACCGCTCGCTGCTCTTTATCGGAGGGCCGGAGGGCCTGCCCACAGTTACGGATCGCCTGAATGGTCTCCGCGCTGGCCTGGCCGAAGGCGGGGGTGCTCCCGCGAACCTGCTCCTGCGCTTTGGCGAGTATCGCGCCAGTCACGGCTACGAGACGATCCATATCTGTGCACGTGAGGGTGTCTTTGCTGCCGTGGGGGAGGAGCGTCCGACCGCAGTGGTAGCGGCCAACGATATGATCGCTCTCGGGGCGCTGCGCGCGTTGCGTGAGCTACAGCTGCAGGTGCCGCGCGACTGCTCGCTCACTGGCTTCGATGGCGTTGAGTTCACGGCGATGATCACGCCATCGCTCACCACGGTCCAGCAGCCATCGACGCGCGTGGCCACCGCTGCCGTAGAGCTGTTGCTCCAGCGCATCGAAGCCGGCGAGAACCATCGCGACCGCGCCGGTCAGCAGCAGCCTCATGATGACCAGGCGGAGGTTGCTCCGGTGATCCCCCATGTGGTTCTACCGGTCACGCTCGTGGTGCGCGAGTCGGTAGCGCCACCGCCGCCACAGCGCTAGCGGCTTTCATCCATCGCCGCCTGCTGGTAAGGTCGAATTCGCCTCTGGAGGTGAGAGCAGCACAACACCCTGATTTTCCTCTGTTTCAGTTTGTCAGGCCAGTCGTATGTCCTGATCTCTGGACATCATAGTCGCATGACCCTCTCCCACGGTGAGCTGCTTTTGCCGGGAGGGACAGCTATCACTGTTGTCCGCTGTTTGCATTCCCCTGCATCTGGAGGGAGGATCTGATGTCTACCGTCAGCAAGGGAGCAGCCGGCACCACGACGCATTTTGTTCGCAATGCCACAGGACTGGTGCGCGAGCTGTCGCCGTTTGACGCCTTCAACCTGGTGTTTTCCGCTGTCCTCATTCCGGTGGGGATCACACAGGTCTTCTCATTTGCGCCCACCTTCTGGCCTGGTGCAAATGTCCTGGTCTCCTTCTTGCTCTCCCTGCCGCTGGTCTTCTGCTTCGGCATGGTCTACCTCTATTTCACGGTAGCGATGCCGCGCTCCGGCGGTGACTATGTCTGGGTCAGCCGGGTGCTGGGGCCGGGAATTGGCTTCTTGACCAATCTGACACTGACCTTTGTCTTTACGACCTGGATCTCCTTTAATTTCACGACCATGCTCACGCTGCTGGGTCCCAGCCTGGGCTTTGTGGCCGGCTTTACCTGGGCCCCCGACCAGCTCACGCAATTTCTGATCGCGACTGCGCTCACCGTGATCTTTGCTGGCCTGATGGTGTTAGGAGCCAGGCGGGTGGCGCGCTATATGCTGGTGATGTTTGTCGTGGTCTGGCTGGGCATGCTGGTCTGGCTGATTGGTCTGGCGATTACCGATCACAGCGCCTTTGTCAGCAATTTTAACGCGCACAGCGGGACCACCCTGGCCACAGCTGTCAGCGCGGCGGCGAAGGCCGGTTTCTCGTCGGGCGCGGGTCTGGACTGGGCTGGCACGATCTTCGCCATGATCTACGCCTTCCAGGTTTTTACTGGCTTCCAATGGACTGGCTACTTTGCGGGTGAGATCAAGAACGTGCGGCGGACTGCCACCTTCTCCATTCTGGGGGCTTTGCTTATCAGTGCCCTGCTCTACGTGTTGGGGAGCGCACTGATCTATCGTACCTATGGCTCGGAATTCAGTTCGCTGGTCTATCTCGGCTTCAACGTCTCGCCCTCGCCCTTGTCATTTGCCCCGTACTTGCCGTCGCTGGTCAAATTCCTCTCGTTGCCCACTTTCCTGCAGGTGTTTGTAACCGCCTGCTTTGTGCTCTCGGTGCTCTGGTGGACGCCGACCGGCTTTATGATCGCGACGCGCAACCTCTTCGCCTGGTCCTTTGATCGCCTGGCGCCGGCGGGAGTGGCAGAAGTAAGTGAGCGCCTGCACACACCGGTAATTGCCACGGTGGTGATTGCCCTCTGGATCGAGCTGCTCAATTACCTCAACATTTATCAGGGCCTGAGCGCTCTGCTGATCAATGTGATCGCGGTCATGGCGCTGGCCTTTATCGCGGTAGCACTGGCAGCGATCCTGATGCCTTTCATACGCCCCGCTCTCTTTGAGGAGGCGCCGGCGATGGTGCGGACCCGCCTGCTGGGTATCCCCGTGCTGACGCTGGTCGGCGTCGTGATGCTCTTGAGCTGGGCCTTTGTCCTCTATGTCACCTTTACGACGACCGCCTTTGGCAAGGTCTCGCTGCTCTCAATGGCGGAAGCCTTCGCTGTGCCGGTGCTGGGCCTGATCTACTATCTGATCGTACGTTTGATCCGCCAGCGTCAGGGTATCCAGCTCAGCGCGGCTTTCCGTGAGATCCCGCCTGAGTAGGACGGGCGGACGGACAGGCTGGGAGTGGGAGCGCGTGGGGCGTGGAATAAGATAGTGGCCTCTTCTGGCCAGACGTGACAGGCTTACCCCACGCCGCTCCTGGTCCTGGTCCAGCGATGGGAAGGGAAGAGGAATGAGCCGCAGGCTCGTTGTTCCCTCTTCGCCTGGACCAGGGCCGACAGGGCGGACCGGCCCGATCCCGTCCCGTTCGATTGCCAGAGTGGTGCGACCGCTTGTCTGTCGCCTCTAGGCGTATATGGTTAGTCGCTCTCAGGGAGGTAATAAGAAGAAGATGTCAGAGAGAGCAACAGGGCCAGGTTCTGTGCTGGAACAGCTCTTCGGACGCGAGCGTCCGGTAATCGCCATGATGCATTTGCCGCCCCTACCCGGGCGACCGCTCTATGACAGTCGTGCAGGAATGGCGGCCATTGTTGACGCCCTCCGGCGTGATTTGGAAGTCCTCCAGGAGGGGGGGGTAGACGGACTGCTCTTCTGTAATGAAGGTGATCGCCCCTATGCCCTCAAGATCGATCGCGCTCAGGTAGCGGCGATGGCTGCCGCGATTGGCGAGCTGCGCCCCTATCTGAGCTTACCCTATGGGGTTGACCTGCTCTGGGACCCGCTGGCGGCGCTGGCGGTAGCCCAGGCGGTACGGGCCAGTTTTGTGCGCGAGGTCTTCACCGGCGTCTATGACAGTGACATGGGTCTCTGGCAGCCTGATGCCGCCGCTGCCCTGGACTATCGCCGGCAGATTGGGGCCGAGCACATCAAGCTCTTCTTCAACATCGAGCCTGAGTTTGCGCGTCCGCTCAGCCCGCGCCCCATTGGAGCACTGGCGCGGAGCGTCGTTGTTTCCTCGCTGGCCGATGCTATCCTGATTTCCGGTCCAATGGCTGGCGCCGAGGCCGATCTCAGCCACATTCGTGAGGCCAAGGCTGCCGTTCCCTCCACCCCTGTACTGGCTAACACCGGGGTACGCATCGAGACGGTCCGCGCCACGCTGGCGGTTGCCGACGGCGTGATTGTGGGTACGGGTCTCAAGCGCGACGGCTACACCTGGAATCCGGTTGATCCCGAACGTGTGCGGCGCTTTATGGCTGAGGTACGTGCTGCGCGTGAGGAGGCCTGACGATGGCCGCTCAGAAGCGCTACGCGCTGGGGCTGGACGTGGGTACCACCGCCTTAAAGGCTGTCGCCCTCGAGCGTGAGCGTGGCCTGGTGGCGCAGGTTGAGCGCCCGCATGAGCTGCGCTCGCCTCAGCCCGGCTGGGCCGAAGAGGATGCCGAGCAATGGTGGCAGACCTGTCAGGAGGCGCTGCGCGAGCTGTTGAGGCAGATCCCTGCCGACGAGATTGCGGCGATCGGCGTCTCTGGCATGGTGCCAGCGATGGTGCTGCTAGATCAGGGTGGGCGCCCGCTGCGCCCGGCGATCCTGCAGAACGATGCGCGCTCAGCTCTGGAAGTCGAAGAGCTGCGCGCCGCCGTCGATGAAGAAGCGTTCTTCCAGGTTACTGGGAGCGCAGTCAATCAGCAAAATATTGATCCACGCTGGCGCTGGCTGCTCAAGCACGAGCCGCAGGTGGTAGCGCGCACCGTCTGCCTTTGCGGCTCCTATGACTTCATTGTGTTTCGCCTCACTGGTCAGCTTTCGCTCGAAGAGAACTGGGCCGTAGAGAGCGCGCTCTATGATGTGCGGCGGCGGCAGTGGCATCAGCCCTATCTGGAGCATGCTGGCATCGCGCGCGCCCTGCTGCCACCGGTGCATGCCCCTACTGAGATTGTGGGTGGAGTCAGTGCCGCGGTGGCCGAGGCAACTGGCCTGCAGGCCGGAACGCCGGTGGTGGCTGGAAGTGCCGATCATGTGGCGGCAGCGCTGGCGGCAGGTCTGACTCAGCAAGGCGATATCTTGTTGAAGTTCGGCGGAGCGGGCGACATTCTCTACTGCTCCGATCAGCCGGAGCCTGATCCCCATTTCTACTTTGATTATCACGATATCCCGGGCCTGACGCTCATCAACGGCTGTATGGCGGCCAGTGGCTCGCTGGTGAAATGGTTTGTCAGCCAGCTGGCGCCCGGCTGTTCGCTGGCTCAGTTGGATGAGGAGGCGGCTGCCGTGCCCGCCGGCGCCGATGGCGTGTTAGCGCTGCCCTATTTTCTGGGGGAGAAGACCCCCATTTTCGACCCGACGGCGCGTGGGGTCTTCGCAGGTGTCATGCTCCATCATCGGCGCGCCCATCTCTATCGGGCTGTCCTGGAGGCGGTCTGTTATGGTTTCGCCCATCATCTGGCGCTGCTGCGTGAGGGAGGACGGCCCATCCGGCGCCTCTGTGCCGCCGATGGGGGCAGTCGGAGCGCGCTCTGGATGCAGATCGCGGCGGATGTTGTCGGCGAGCCGGTGAGCGTTGTGGCCGGTGAGGCAGCCTCGGCTCTGGGCGTGGCCTACGTCGCCGGGATGGGCGCCGGCCTCTTTGAGCGCTGGGAAGAGATCACACGCTTCATCGTTCAAGGACCGACCTACTGGCCACGCGCCGAGCAGGTGGCGCTCTATCAGCGTGGTTTCTTGCTCTACCGCGATCTCTACCGTCGTCTGCAGCCTCTCTTTCCCGAGCTGGCCCAGCTCGCGGATGTGGCGCGCCTGATTCAGGCCCAGGCAGACCTACCCGTCCAGTCTGGTGGTCTCAACTCAACTCAACTCAACTCAGACTGAACCGAGAAAGCCATAAGGAGGACCAAGGGAGATGCTCTTAGCTGGTTTGCGCGGTTTCATCACTGGTGCAGGTACCGGGATTGGGCGCGCCATTGCTCTGGAGATGGTGCGCGAGGGGGCCGATCTCTATATTACCGATCTGGATGGAGAGGCCGCTCAACGCACCGCGACTGAAGCGAGGACGCTCCGGCCAGAGGCCCGTCTCTACGCGGCAGCTCTCGATGTGCGACAGGGCGCGGCAGTGGCTGCCTGCATTGAAGATGCCCAGGCTCGCCTGGGGGGCCTGGAGCTGGCTGTCAACAACGCTGGCGTTTCTTCGATGGCTCGCGTGGTTGACCTGACTGAGGACGACTGGAACTTTAACATGGATGTCAACGCCAAAGGGGTCTTTCTCTGCTGTCAGGCCGAGGTGCGCGCCATGTTGCATCGTGGAGGGGGAGGCAGCATCGTCAACATTGCTTCGATGGCCGGCAAGAAGGCGGCGCCTTTCCTGGCCCATTATTCCGCCTCCAAGTTCGCCGTCGTTGGCTTCACCCAGGCCCTGGCTCTGGAGACTGCTGAGGCCGGCATTCGCGTCAATGCTGTTTGTCCGGGCTATGTGCGGACCTCGATGCAAGAGCGTGAAGTGGTGTGGGAGGCCCAATTGCGGGGTATCACGTCCGAGGAGGTGATTGCCGACTATCTGCGGGCGATCCCCTTGGGGCGCCTGGAGGAGCCGGAGGATGTGGCGCGGGTAGTGACCTTTCTGCTGAGTGAGCGTGCAGCCTATATGACCGGTCTGGCGGTCGATGTGAATGGTGGGGCGTTCATGTCCTGACCGATCGCCGGGCTGGCCAGGCGCTGGTGGTAGGTATGTCATCCGGTCTGGCGCGCCTCGCCCGCCGATGGCCTTGGGGCATGTAGCCGCTGAGCGTAGTCGCGCTGGCTGGCCCTGGGGTAGGGTGCTGGAGAGAGCGGGCCGGGCCGCCGCTCTGGAAGGGGAGTTGTCTCGCTGATGTTTGGCACTCGTCGAACCACGATCTTCTTTGCTACTGATATTCATGGCTCCGAACGCTGTTTTATGAAGTTCATTAACAGCGCCAAGTTTTACGGGGCCAATGTCTTGATTCTCGGAGGCGATATTACTGGCAAAGCACTGATCCCCATCGTGCGCGATGGCCACAGTAGTCGCTATCGAGCCACGTTTCTAGGGGAGCGAGTGACGCTGGAGTCTGAAGAGGCCCTGGCTGCCTTCGAGCGTCAGGTGCGTCATGCTGGAGCCTATCCATTTCGGACGACGGTGGAGGAGCTGGCCGCCCTGGAAAGCGACCGGACCCTTGTCGACCGCCTCTTTACCCGCCTGATGGTTGAGAGCGTGCAGCGCTGGTGTGAGCTGGCAGAGGAGCGTCTTCGCGGAAGCGGCGTGCGCTGCTTTATCGACGCGGGAAACGATGACGAGCCAGAGATCGTGGAGGTCTTAAAGCAGGCCAGCTATGTGGAGATGCCCGAGGGCCAGGTGGTGCTGATCGATGATGAGCATGAGATGGTCAGCGCGGGCTTTGCGAATTTGACGCCCTGGCATGCGCCGCGCGATATTCCTGATGAGGAGCTGGGTCGCTTTATTGAATCAATGGCCGGTCAGCTCCAGCATCCCGAGCGAGCGATCTTCAACGTCCATGTTCCGCCGTATGGCTCTGGTCTGGATACCGCGCCGCAGCTGGACGAGCAGCTCAAGCCGGTCGTCGTCGGTGGCGAGATTGCCACCGGGCCGGTGGGCAGCAAAGCCGTGCGGGCGATGATCGAGCGTTTCCAGCCCCTGGTCTCGCTGCATGGTCACGTTCATGAGTCGCGAGCGGTGAGCAAAATCGGGCGCACGACCTGTATCAATCCAGGCAGCGAGTATGGCGACGGGCATCTGCGCGCTGCGCTGGTCACGCTCAAGGGGCCAAAGCTGCTCAGTTATCAACTGATCACTGGATGAAGCCCACTCACTCGATCCGTCAGTCAAGACGGCAAAGGAAAGGCGGTGGCCATGACAAGGCAGGGAGACTTTGAGGCTGACTTGCCCCTGGCAGCGGAGGCTGAGAGCGCCAACGGGCCAGGGCCGACTCTGGCCGATGGCGAGGCCGAGGCCCAGCGTCTGGTGACAGCGCTGCAGCAAGAGGGCTTGACGCTGCGCCTCCTGGGAGGCCTGGCGGTGAGGCTGCGCTGTCCCAGTGCCAGGCATCGCTCTCTCGCGCGCTCCTATGCCGATCTGGACTTTGTGGCTCCCAAGAAGCAGGCTCGTCCATTACGGGGTGCTCTGGAGGCCAACGGCTATGTTGCGGACCGGCGCTTTAACGCTTTGCACGGCGAGCGGCGTCTGCTCTTCTACGATCAGGTCCACCAGCGCCAGATCGATATTTTCCTAAGCGTCTTTGAGATGTGTCATAAGCTCGTACTGGAGCCGCGGCTCCAGTTGCATCCGTTGACGCTATCGCCAGCCGATCTCTTGCTGACGAAGCTGCAGATTGTGGAGCTGAATGCCAAAGATATTCAGGATCTGCTGGCGCTGCTGTTGGACTTCCCTCCCCAGGAGGAGGCGGCCAATCCTGGCGAGCAGCTTGATATGCGCATCGTGACGCAGGTCTGTGCTCACGACTGGGGCTGGTACACGACCGTCACTGATAATCTGCGGCGCCTGGCCCAAGAGGCGGATCAGCTTCTGCAGGCCGAAGAAGCAGTCCTGGTCAAGCGGCACAGTGAGGAGATGCTGCGCCTGTTGGATCAGGCACCGAAGTCCAGCGCCTGGAAGCTGCGGGCCCTGGTCGGGCGGCGTCTGCAGTGGTATGAGTTGCCGGAGGAGGTGCGTCGCTAGTTTCCTCCTCGCTCGTTGCTCTGTGCGAATCTCTCATCCCTTACTACCAAAAATTCCTCCTTTTATTCCTGCACCTCTACCAGCCGAAGGCAATAGGAGCTTGAAAGCTCCTGTTGCCTTCTTCTTATCTTGGCTCTTCTCTGGAGACGAAGGGGCCATCTCGCCGGCGAAGATGGCGAGAATCAGTCTTCTGGTGGCCGTGCCTCTTCCACTGCCGGGCCAGTGTCTGCTACACTTGAAGAAGCAGAGTGAGAAACAGGCGTCATCACTCTGGACATGTGTCGATGCGCTACCTTTCCCAATCCAGGTCAGGGGTGCGCTGGAGGCAAGCTAGAGGCTTGATGCTCTGTCGTGTTTGGGATGGTAGCGGTCTGGCTGGCGTCCCTGTACGGTAGTGGAAATCTCTTCTTTGGCAGAGGCGCCAGGTGGTGAGCAGTCGTGACACAAGGTCCCGGTCTGGTCTGGCTCAGGGCCAGATGAGCCGTGGAACCGTGAACCTGACGAGCGAGGAGCAAGAGGCATGGAAGAAGCCGCGAAGCATACCTATATCATCGACCCAGAGAATGCGGGCGAGTTAGCGCGCCTGATGCAACAGGATCGGCTGCTGACCGAGGGAATGGGGGGACTCTTTCCCGAGGGGCAGCAGTTGCCGGAAGGGGGGAGAGTGCTCGATCTGGCCTGTGGTCCTGGTGGCTGGGACCTGGAAGTGGCCTTTCACTATCCGCACGTCGACGTCTTCGGCATCGATATTAGCCAGCAAGTGATCGAGTATGCCCGAGCCCAGGCGCAATCGCGTGGACTGGAGAACGCCCACTTTCAGGTGATGAATGTGATGGAGCCATTGGCGTTCCCAGATAGCTCCTTTGACCTGATCAACGGGCGTCTGCTCTGTGGCTTCATGCTGCCGGAGGCCTGGCCACGCTTGCTCAAGGAGTGCTTCCGCCTGCTCAAGCCTGGGGGAGTTGTGCGCCTGACCGAGATGGAGTCTCCTTTGACGACCAGCCCAGCCTATGAACACTACTTTCATCTGGGTACTCAGGCCCTCAAGCGGGCCGGACAGAGCTTTTCGCCCGATGGGGGGCACGTCGGCATCACGCCGGTGCTGCCGCGGCTGGTGCGTCAGGCGGGCTTTGAAGAAGTGCGGCTGCGAGCGAGCGTGATCGAGTGGTCGATGGGGACCGAGGGACACTATCCCGTTTTCAAAGATGCCCTGATCTTCCTGGAGCTGGTGCAACCGTTTCTGATCAAGATGGGGATGGGGACAAGGGAAGAGCTAGAGCGCCTCTATCAGCAAGCTGTAGCGGAGATGCAACAAGAGGACTTTTGTGCGCTCTGGAACCTGCTGACGGTCCGGGGACGCAAGCCCGGCACCTCCGACGAAGCCACCTCATAGGCGGCAGTCCCACGGCGGGCAGGGAGTAATTGGCGCGGGCCAGGCTGGCTGCTTTGCTCTGCTGACCGACCTGGCCCAGGCTTACTTAACCAGTGAGTGCTTTGGCAGCATGGCCGCGGCAATACCTCCGCGATAGGCAGCGAAGTGAGTGGAGTGTACTAGCCTCCTCCCTGTGAAAAGGGAGCGTCGTCGGCGAGGCAAATCAGAGGTAAGCCAACCTGGCAGCTGATGAGGCTGATGAGGCCAGCCTGCTGCCAGGTTGCTCCTGATTGGTGCGCTTACTCTCGCTCATGAACAGAGAGAGAGGGGGGATGTGCATCCGCTTCCAGCGAATGACAGACGCGATACCAGCCATCGCCTTTCACCACGTTCTTCCCCACGTGGATCAGCTCACCCCACACCAGCAGCTCCCGCAGCTCCGCCAGCTCACCAGCGAAGGTCGCCTCTCCCAGCAAACCGCCAATGGGGGTAGCGCGTCGCAGCCGACGCGAATAACTGGGCATATCCTGCCAGCGAGTGGTATGCTCCTCACAGCGCACAGCTGACGCCAGTTCCAACAGGCGCCCACGTTGCTGCGCCAGAGCGCGGGCCTCTTCGGCGTTGCCGTAAGCAAGTCCCAACTGCTCCAGGCGCTCAAGCAGTCGCTGTACCAGGGCCGCGAAATCCGGCTCCTTGCAGAGGGTGCCGTGTCGTACCAGGCGCAGAGGCGTCAAGAACGTTAGCCTTACTCGTCGCCCCGACAGCGTCAGCGCGCGCTGGCGCACGTCCTCCGCCTGCACGGCCAGCGTTGGCGTGGTCACCTGGCGTGCTCCTGCCCGGTAGAGTAGTTGCCGCGCTCCGCTGAAGGGGTGATAGGCTTCGATCTGTTCGATGCGCAGCTCGCCACGCCGAGGGGGCGAGCCATTCTCTGGCAGAGGCCGCCCGAGACCCTGGCGCTCCAGTTCCTGGCTGCTCAGCATGACATAAGGCAGCAGCTCCACGCGCCGGCCAATGAGCGTCATCCCAAATACAAGTTGCTCGCCTGGCTCGTAGCGCCGCCCGCCCTCTAACAGTGGCTCCAGCACATAGGGGCGAGGAATATCGCGCCCCCAGGGCTGCCCGTTAAGGCGCTGCAGTACTGGTGCTTGCGGGTCATCCGTTGGTGCCAGCAGTGAACTGACAGGGCAGACCTGTAACAGGGGACATTCCAGGCAGGTGCGCGCCTGCTTGTTTGTGCAGAAACGGCGCCAGATTGCCGTAAAGAGGGCGCCGCGCAGCGCCGTCCCGGGAGAATCGTCCAGCTCTAGTGGCGTCTCGACGCGCATGGTCCATAGCAAGTGATAGGTTGTCAGCATATGCCCTCCTTCCATGTAAGTGTATGTGCGCGTCCGTCGGTGGAGCCTCCGCCCTTCTCTAGCAGGAACAGAGGACGGCGCTACGCGGCAGCAGCATCGCCGCTCGTATGCTCTCCTCTCATGAGGATGGCAGGAGGCGATACCAGCTATAGGCGTGTGAGGAGCGCCAGCGCTGATAAGGGAGCACCACATGACGTAGCACGCGATCTCGGTTCAGCACAATGCGCTCATTCGTATAGATGTTGGCCTGAGCGAAGGTCAGCTTCGGGCCGCAGTCGTCGAGCACCTGCAGCGTCCCCTGCATAGGAAACGTCTCCTGCCGCGAGGCGGTCAGCAGCAGAAAGTTGCCAGCGGGCAGCTCCGCGCTCTGCTGAGGAGGCTGCAGGATCTGGATGAAGCCGCCGCGCTTACCCAGGTAGTTGAGACCGACCAGCAGCTCCGGCAGCACTGTCACCAGAGGACTCCCTTCAGCAACCTCGCAGGCCAGACGCAGGCTTCCGTAGTAGCTAATGTACTCACGATAAGCGATTGTCGGCTGAAAAGGATACTCTTTTTCTAGACGCGCGCGAGCGGCCTTTTCGGGATTGCTCTTGTCCTTCAGCTCGCGGCGGATCTTACTGAAGCCCTTGATAACGACCGCCTGCTCTGGTGGCTCCAGGGCGATAGGCAGGTCGCGCAGAGCGGGGAAGAGGCGTTCCCCCTCTGCCAGACCGCGAGTACGGATCAGAGTGCTGAGCAAGGCCATCTTGATAGCGAAAGGGGTCGGCACCAGCAGCGTCTGACCACCCGAGGATGTAGCGCTGGCCGGTCGCAGTGAGAAGAAAGAGACCGGCAAGTAGTGCGCGACGATCCACATTGGCCGTCTGCCTCCTTTCTATGTGATCTGCCAACCGAACTACCGACCTACCTAGGCCGAGGCCCCCTCGGGAGTAATGCTGTCGATCAGCGAGCGCATCTGCTGCGAGAACTCGGCCAGCGTGTCGAAGGTTTGCAGGCGCACATGCTGGGGGCCAGTGCCGTTCAGGGCGCGGACAATGGCTTCCGCCTGCTCGCGATAGGCCTGCGGCTCGTCGCTGCCGCCCAGGAGCGGACTGACCAGCGGCGCCGGAGTGGCGGTGTCGCTGGTGCTGATGAAGCCTTCCAGGGCCAGCAGGTGAGGGAGCTGGGTCGAGCGCATGGCGCCGTTTAGCTCCAGGAAGCTGTAGAGCAGGCTTTCAAGCAGTACGCGAGTGCGGCGCTGGCGCTCTTCGGCGCTGATGGCGTAGTTCTGCGTGATATCGTTGTAGCCCACCCGGCTCAACTCGACGTGGCAGACTACAGCGTAGACACCGCTGGAAGCCGGGCGATGGAAGATGCTTTGTCCAAGGTTGGCCCCTTTGTGTTCGTCGCTCTCCTCCTTGCGCGTCGCGCCCGGACCGCGCTCCAGGGCGTACTTGACGTGGAAGTAGCTATCGGTCCGTACGCGCTCGGGTAAGGCCACAACCCAGCCGAATTCACAAACCGACTTGCGCGGGACCGAACGCCCGCCTTCAGTCACCAGAATCCCACCAACGTCGTCCATAGCGCAGCGCTCCAGCAGGCCATCGATGAGCGCCGCGCCAGTATTGCCGGCTCCCTTCATAAAGTCGCTGTCGGCATTGATGCGGTTGGCATCGAACTGCTGACAGCCAGCGCAGAGGCTCAAGCCCTCCTCACGTGCGCGGCGATAGAAGTGCTCCATGAGCACGTGCTTGAGCATGTCGCCAGAGATGGCGTTGACGGTGTGCAGCAGACCGTCGTCTCCGACGATATCGACCATGCGCGTCTGAATCTGGTTCCTCTCGCCGCCTTCGTTATTGAGGCTGTGCATGTTCAGGGTCATGCGCGCAGCGATTGAGAGAGAGACTGGTGTGTTCGCCATAGTTCGATTGCCTTCCTTTCTTTAGGATGATCGTTACCGTTGCGGTTATCCTTGTAGAAAGTGAACGATGAATCAGGCCTGTGGGCTTTGGTCGTCTGCTGCCTCTGTATCCTCCTCGCTCTGGCTGCTTTCCGCGGCCTTGCCCCAGCGGGCGTAGCCATAGGAGAGCAGCATCGAGGCCACCAGCTCGCAGGGATACTGGTCGAGGAGGGGCGTAAACTCGTCGATGTCGCTGGTCATGACGGGGTAGCGCAGATGATGCTGACTGTAGTCCTCTGGACGCAAGGCACGTCCCAGCTTCTGCGCCAGTCTCTCCTCTTCGCGCGCTGTCTCGGCGTTGTACTGCAACAGAAACTCGCTGAGGGCCTTCATGAATTCGTCGCGACGGTGGATCTTGCGCAGCAGCTCCTGCCCCAGTCCGTAGCGCACCTCGTAGGGATAGTTATGATTATGATCCTGGAAGCGACGCCGCTGGGCGTTGACCGTCGCCTCACGAATGGCCGAGGCAATGCGCTGGAAGCCTTTGTTCTGAAGAATGGGGGTCAGTTTCAGGTCCTGGGTTCCTTTTTTTGTTTCCATAGCTGCATTCTCCGATAATACAAGTTTGTCCAATCCCTGGCTGGTGAACTGCTTCAGCCAGCGCTTCTCGTTTTTCTCGCGTTCCCGCTGACGGAAGAGGTAAGGGCCATAGCTGGCGGCGAAGCGCCAGAAGAGGCGCAGATCATGGCTGGAGAGGCAGTCGCGATAGATGCGCAGCAGCTCTAGCTCTTCGCTGCCTTCTTTCCCCTGTGATCCCTCGATGCGGTTGATGATAGCGATGTGCTCGTCCAGCAGCTCATCGATCTGCGTGGCCTCGGCGACGGAGCGCGGTCGCGGCGGCAGCCACGAGGGCAGATTGATGGTCGAGACGTTCATCACCGCGTGGGCGCTGCCCATGTCCTTGTAGAAAGCCACGTCAAGCCCGTGGGTGATACTGACCAGGGGAGGAAGCTCGTCCGGGTCAAGGTTCTGGCTGCTCGCCAGCTCATTGCGCCGGTGGTTCACCAGAGCCTGAGCCAGGCGCAGGACGGCCAGAATATCCTGTTTGATGGCCGTGCTGGACCAGCAGATCTCGCGAAACTTCTGCATGATGGTCCTGAGCGTCTCCAGCTCGACCTTTTCGGGCAGCACCACGAAGGTCTTGCGGTCCTTGCTGCCACTGAGCGTATAGGGAGCGGCCCCCAGCATGAAGCCGCGGAACTTGACCAGCTCCAGCAGCCAGAAGCTTTCCAGGCCGCCAACCGCCAGACGGTTGCTTTTGGGGGCGTTGGCCCCTTTGCCACTGGTCGGATTGAGCAGCTGCACGGCGGTGGCCTGGGCCTTGCCGCTGAGGCCCTGCTCCTTGGCCCACTTCTCCCAGGTGCGTTGCGCCTGCTCGACGTCGTTGAGCGGCTCGGAGAAAAGGCGGAAGAGCAGACGCACGGCAAACCATTGCTGCTCGGCGCTCAGGCTCTCCCAACGCAGCACCAGCTCATTGAAGGTGTCGGCGACCTTCATGACGTTGATGGCCTTGTAGTGCTCCAGCTCAGGGCTGGGGCCGTTGCTCAGGATCTGCTGCAGCTCCGGGGAAGGGTTGAGACGCGCTTTCGGCGACCGCTTCTCGGGCGGCAGTTTGGCGAGCTGCGCCTGCAGCTGACGCTGTTTCTCTTGCTCGGCCTCGTAGTCGAAGATCTCGACCTCGCTGAGTGTGCGCCCCTTCTTTGCCTGCCGCTCCTGCTGTTTGGCGGTGCTCAGCGGGCGCAGCAGGGGGAGGCGGTTGCTGCTCGCCAGGTCGCTTTCTTCGACGGGAGGGAGCTGGATCAGAAAGCTCTGGCCGGCGTCGTAGATCTCCGGCGACTGCTCCAGACGACCCAGGCGCGCCAGGCCGAGCTGCATGAGATCGGCTAGGCCCAGGGCGAGCAGGGTATCGGCGAATGTCCCGCTCGCTTTGTTGACATAGAGCGTTGTCATACACTGTCCTCTGTTAGGCGATTGTGCGCTATTTATAAAACGAGCAAACCATAAATGATAACTTGGCAGGCATTTGGTACACTATCTGGCGCATGATTGCGTATCACGAGCTTGCCAGTTTCCTGGCAGGCTCGCCTTGCTAACGATAGGCGTCGGCGCGCTGGTCAGCCAGACGCAGGGCTCGTGTCATGACAAAGGCCAGCCAGGTTTCGTACTGGGGTTTGTGCAGGTCCAGCGCAGGCTGACTGAACTTCCCCGAAGTGGCGTTCTCGGGGAAGAGATCTCCTTGCTGGCACGCTGGCAGAATCAACTGCAGGTTCATGGGCCGAGGCGGGGTCTCGCGCTGTACCAGGGCTAAGGCTCGCCGTACCGCCTCTAAGGCTCCTGGCGCCAGCCTGCTCGCGCCATATTCGTGGGCCCCTGTGGTATGATGACGGGCAATGGCATAGCAGGTGGCCCGCACCACGGGCGCAGTGGGGCTGGCCGGCGTTGTCGCGCCCAGGCAGTCCACAATGAAGCGGCGCGCCAAAGCCACGCTCTCACAGGCGTGGTTAGGACGGCGTTCGGCTAGCTCTTGCTCCCACTGTCGCTCTTCGCGGGCTCGCACATTATAGGTCGTCTTGGCAAAGAGATAATCGGCTGCCGGTTCCTGATAGTGCAGACCCTTCTTTTCGTGATAGAGGCGCTCCCAGGCGCGGGCCCAGCGCTGCCAGCCCTCAGCCAGTTTCCCCAGATCGTGCAGGGCCAGGGCCAACTGAATGGCCTGATCAATCGTGCCCGCTGCCACTCCCATGCGCTCCTCCAGGCGGCGCAGAGCATAGGCCAGCTCATGGTAGAGGCCGTAGTGGTAGGCGTCGGCCAGTCCCCCAATGTGCTCCTCGTAGCGCTGGCGCGAGACCGTCTGACTGGCCGCACCTGAAGGCCGCTCCTGCGGACGGCTCTGGTAGTGCGTGCCCTCAAGGCGCTGCCGCCAGCGCGCGGACAGCGGCGGACGTCCGTCGCGGAAGACCAGGCCCAGATCGCGATCGTAGGTCACCAGGGCCTGCGGCAAAGCCAAGACCAGCGCACTGCTGATCTGGGCCGGGTTGGTCACCGGCTCCCACGTATAGAGTGGCTCGCGCCGGCTATCGTCCTCGCCCTGGGCCGCTGTCCCGCTCCCGCTATCCACGAGCACCGCTTGTTTGCACACCCACTTGAAGCCCAGTGCGTTAGCCTGCTCTTGCAGGGCCTGCCAGTGCCGGCCCTGCAGCAGACTGGGACGCAGCGTGAAAAGCTGCCAGTGCCAGGGCGCTGTGACGATCTCCTCTTCGGGCTTATCGTGCACCAGCAGCGCCACTTGCAGATCATCACGGATCAGCGTAGAGCGCACACTTGGATCGGGTTTTCTCAAGCTGGTCACCATCTTCTCCAGCAGAAGGGGCCGTTGCTCCTCGTAGCGCGCCAGCAACTGGAGGTCGCTCTCACAGTGGACCGCGTCAAGCAGGCGGCGCTCCTCCTGAAAGCGCACTACCTGGCCATCGTACTCGGCCAGGGCCTCCCAGGTACGTTGACAGGGTTCCGGCTCGTAGGGCAGTGTCTGCGACTGACCCTGATCATCGACGGGGAGCGAGTAGACAAAGACCTGCCCCTGCTGGCGAGGGAAGCGCGCGCAGCGTCCGGCGCGCTGGATCAGGCTATTGGCTGGCGACAGCTCGCTGTGCAGCGTCTCAACCGAGATATCAAGCCCTACCTCGACCACCTGCGTCGCCACCACAATCACATTCTCGCCCTGATAGCGTCCGCTCTCCTCGTCCCAGGCGGCGGGACCAAGCAAACGCTGCAGTTCCTCGCCCTGACGGCGCCGATCCTCATCGCTAAAGCGGCTGTGCAGCAGTTGCAGACGGATGTTAAGCCCGCGCTCTTGAATCAGCTCATCAAGCTGCAGATATAGCTCCTGGGCTCGCTCGACACGGTTACAGACCGCCAGAGAGCAGCGCTGGTGACGCGCAAGCACCTGCTCGGCGCTCAGCGGCTCCGCCACGCGCCGAAAGACGCGCTGACGTCCCTTGGCCAGGGCGGTCAGCTCCTCATCGCTTGCCTCAATCACCTCAGCATCGATCATCTGCGCCAGTTGCTCCACCAGTGGCCTGGAGAGGGTCGCGCTCATGAAGATAAAGCGGGTCAGATCCTTGAGCTGGCGCAGCAGCTCGATCGTTGTTGTCAGGGCGCCAAAGCAGCTCTGGCCTTGCCGATTGAGCGGATAGAGATGCGGCTCATCCAGAATCAGGTAGGTGCTGGCGAGCAGACCAACATTGATATTGGCGCGCGCCCCGTCGACGCTATAGGGCACGCCGAGAGCACTGGCCAGCAGCTGATCGATCGTGCAGGCAATGATCAATGACTCGAACTGGGGATCGTCCGGCGACTCGCCTGTTTGCAAACTGAGCAGCGAACGACCGAACTGGGCATAGCGTTGGCGCAGCGGCTCGATCAAGAGCGGGTTCAGCTCCTCCTCCAGTAACTGGCGGCAGGTTCTGATGAACTGCGTGGCCAGCACCCGCATGGGCGAGACGTAGAGCGCCTTCCCGGGCAGCGTCCCATCGTTAAACGCGCAGCTCTGCAGGAAGGGTAGCAGGGCTGCCAGCGTCTTTCCGCCGCCCGTCGGAATGACCAGAATCACATTGCGGCCCTGGGCCAGCACCTGGAGCACGCGCTCCTGATAGGGATAGAGAGTCTTCATGAGGAAAACCGCTCACTCCTTTCTTTCCTTCATTTCAGCCTCTTCTGGCCGGGCGGGACGGCGGAACAGATCCGCGTTGAGCCTGCCTGGCTCGTGGGTGGAGAGGGGGGCGGGCTGCAATCCATAGTTCTGGCAGGCTCGTTGGACGTGGCTAATGACTCGCAGGCGTAGCTCTTCCGGTTCCAACACCACACAGTCGGCGCCCCAACCGCGAACCCAGGGTTCGATCTCGACCAGGTCACCGATCAGGGCCGTCCACTCGCAGCCGTCGCGCGTCAGACGAATCTCCTGCGACGGATGCCAGCGCGTCTCACGCACGCGCTTCACCACCTGGCTGCTGAAGTGCAAGCGTACCCTGACCGGTTCCTCATCGCCGTACATCACGCCCCAGGCCCGTTGCAGCAATTCCTCAGCCTTAAAGGAGGGATTGGGGACAAACGTCTCACTGGTTAGCTCTGCATGCCGGATGCGCTCCAGCTTCAAAGTACGCAACGCCTGCACGGTATGACTGTAGCCGAGCACGTAGATAGTCCGTCCGATAGCTGATGGTTCCAGCAGGTAAGGATCGAAAAGCGTCTCGAAACGGCTCTTGCGCGGCGGCTCGTAGACCAGGCGTAGGCGGCGGTGTTGGACCCAGCCGCACGCCAGTGCCAGAAAAATGGCCGAAACATCCTCCCTGTCGCGATCCTCCGTGAGCAGCAGCGCGGCAATAGTCTCCTGTTGCTCGCGCACGGGAGCGGGCAGGGCCTCTACCAACTTATGCAGGGCCATTGTCAAATGCCAGTTCCGCTCATCGCGCGTCTGAGCCAGGAGGCGGCCAGCCAGATAGAGGCCCACCGCCTCGGGATAGCTCAGGGAGAGCTGTAGCCTGGGGATGACCGCCCCTTCCGGCAAAAACCAGTAGAGGCCCTCTTTCGTGAGAGGCAGCAGGCCGGTTAGCTGCAGCTCATTCAGGTACTTGTTCGCCGTATCCTCATTGATGCCCAGCCGCTCAGCGATTTCGCGGGTGCGCCACCGCCGCTTCACCTGACTCTCGAAAAGGTGAATGATAGTCTGCAGGCGATGGACCCGTTTCATGGTCTCGGTATTCAAGGCGGCGTCTCCTTTCCCTTCGTGCTCTTGTCTTGCTTGACCTGGCCGAGGAGCTGAGCCAGGCGGCCTGCTGCTCTGGGAAGCAGTATAGCCTGACGATTCCGCTAAATCGTCGGAATCCCGGTCTTAGAGAAAAGACCGGCACGCCTTGCGTTAGCTCTCTGCTCTCCTGTTCTCCTGACTCACACCACGTCGTTGCAGAAGCGGCGAAACTCGTACAGTGGGCAGCGGCGCTGCTGAGCTGTGGGCCCTGGCAGACCCTCTGTCTGCAGGCTCCGACGGATCGCCGCCACTATTGTCTCAACACGGCGGCTGTTCAACTTGAGCATAAAGCACGCCGTAGCCGTAGTTGAGGAGGGCATTGAAAAGATCGGTGGCTCCCCGTGTCTGCCGTCCGGGCCAAGCGATCTGCTCAGGCAGAACATATCTGACACCTGCCCAGTAGTGTTGAGCGGCCCGGCCCTCCAATGAGAGCAAAGAGGGGCGCAGCTCTTCAACTCCCTCTCGATTGATGGTCAACCCGTCCATTTCCCCAAGCAGATCCTGAATGGCTTGCGCCGACTGGTGCAGCTTCTGGCAGAGCTGCGGCTGCTCATCTTTGCGGCTCCGCATGAAGTAGCGCAGCAGATTCATCTGATTCGCCAGTTTGCCGCGGGTGAAAGCCAGGGCAAGCTCGCAGCCCTTCGCGGAACTGAAAGCCTGCAGTTGCGCGCGCCTGGTGAGCACAGTACCTGTCAGTCCGGCGGCGTAAAGTGAGGCCCTCACCATGCCATTTTTCTCCAGGAAATGCAGCGCAATCCCTTCCTCGCTGCAGAGCTTCACCACATCGCTGGAGATCCCAACGCCTGTATCGATAACAAGAATTTGCTTGAGATGGATCAGAGGTACTTCCTCTACGACCTGCGATCCCTGAACCAGACGAATTCTTCCTTGATGTTTACTAATAAAGATGCCTTTCCCTTCCACAATCAGATTCATTGTTTCCCTATCTGTCAGACGATAGCCATTGGCATTTTTATCGGAATAGTCTGGTGATTATACTGCAGCTACCAGGCTGAAGCAGCCTTAGCAGCAGCGCGCTCATGTCCACAAGAGTAGCGAGAGGATTCCGCTAAAGTATCGGAATCCTCGGAAGTATTCAAAAAAAAGAGGAGAGAAACAAAAAGAAGAGTGCTGGCACCTCTTGCCAGCACTCTTCCTCTCTCTAGCTCTGGCGGCACGAAGGTCTTGAAGACAGATCTAATGAGTGAGCCCAGGCGAAAAAGCGAACCAGGCCGCGCGGCGGCTTGAATGCCTGGTGAGTGACCAGGGCGAGCAGCGGGAAGGTCAACAGCTTGCCTACCGCTCAAAGCCGGTCGGCAGGCTCCTCGTCCGTCTCCTCCAGCCAGGAGCCAGGCCCTCCCTCGGTGGCTGTTGCCGCCAGGCGGATGCTCAGCTCCTGCGCCTCAACCTGCTCCCGCAACGTCACCAGCAGGCGGCCCTGCTCCTGCTCATAGGACCACTCGACCGGACCGGCAGAGTCACCGTCTCCGGTGCGTTGCTCGACACTCCGGGGAGCGCGCTCAAGGGCACGCAGCTCCAACACGATGCGCTGGCGCTGTGGCACAAAGCTGCCCTCGCGGGCGCTGAGGAACACGCGAATCTCATCGCCCTCGACCTCGCAAATGATGCGCCGGCGAGCGTATTCCCCCTGCAAGTAGCCATAGCCATCGCCGGCGTCCTCGTAGAGACTGCTCTCGCCGCTCCCTTCGGCTGGGTAAAGCAGCAGTGTCAGTGGATCTGGCGCTCGCTCTCCCACATAGTTCATCTCGGGCCAGAGTGGCACCGCCGTATTGGCCCGCACGTAGAGCGCCGGCTGCCCGAGCGGGGCATAGGCTACCACATGGGCCGGACCGCTCAAGCGCTGGCCGCTCCAGAAGTGGAACCAGGTGCCGGCGGGCAGATAGACATGACGGTGACTGACACCCGGGCGCGAGACAGGCGCTACGAGCAGCGCTGGGCCGCAGAGCGCCTCGTCATCGTAAGCCCAGGCGGCGGGATCTGCCGGCGCCATCCAGAAGAGCGGGCGCAGCACTGGCGCACCAGTGCGATGGCACTCCTCGAACAGCGTATACAGGTAGGGGAGCAGGCGCTGCCGTAGCTTGAGCATGGCGCGACAGACCGACTCGTACGGCTCGCCAAAGACCCACGGCTCTTGACGGCGCGTCTGCTTCTCCGAGTGGTTGCGGCAGAAAGCCTGGAAAATGCCGAACTCTGTCCAGCGAGCCAGCAGCTCGCCGCTACAATCGCCGTAGAAGCCACCGATATCGCTGCCGCACCAGCTCACACCGGAGAGACCCAGATTGAGCAACTGTGGCACACTCTGCGCCAGATCCTCCCACGTTGACGCATTATCGCCGGTCCAAAGCAAGGCATGGCGCTGAATGCCAGCGTAGCCGGCGCGCGAGATCACAAACGGGCGCTTATCCGGGCGCAGGCGCTCCAGACCCTCGCGCGTCGCCTGGACCAATAACGAGCCATAGGCATTGTGAATCTCAACATGCAGACGTGGAGTCCCGCCACCGGGGTGGATCGTCTCAGGGGGCAGCGTCCCATGTACCGGGATAAAGACAGCTGGCTCATTCATATCGGTCCAAATGCCGGCTACCCCAGCATCGAGCAGTGAGCGATGCTGCTCGCCCCACCAGGCGCGCGCCGCCGGGTTGGTCACATCGGGAAAGACGCAAAGGCCCGGCCAGACCGCATTTTGATAATCCTGATAGTCGGGAGTCTTGCAATAAAGATCGCGCCGCTTGCCGTCTACATAGACCGCGTAGTGCTCATCGACCTTGATGCCCGCATCAACAATGCTCACCACATGGAAGCCTTGGGCGCGCAGCTCGGAGAAGAGGCCAGCGGGATCGGGAAAGCGCTCCTGATCCCACGTAAAGACGCGGTAGCCATCGAGCGCATCGATATCCAGATAGAGCATGTCGCACGGAATATCGCGCGCGCGGAAGGTGGTCGCCACCTCGCGCAGCTCCTCGGCGGAAGCATAGCTGAAGCGGCTCTGTCCGTTGCCGAGCGACCAGAGCGGTGGCAGAGGAGTGCGCCCAGTCAGCTCGGTATAGCGCTCCAGCACGGCCTGTGGGGTCGGGCCGCAAAACACATAATAGATCAGGTCACCGGTGCTGGTTCCGAACCAGGAGCGAGCTGGATGCTCATGAGCCAGATCGAAGACCACGCGCCCCGCATTATCTACGAATAGTCCCCAGGCCAGACCATCGGCCAGCACCAGCGTAAAAGGGATAGAGACATACAAGTTATTGTGGAAAACGCTGTGCCCGGGTTGCGGATCGGTGTTCCAAAAGATCTGGTGAGTCCCCGTCTTATCCAAACCGCCGAAGCGCTCACCGCAGCCAAAGTAGTGCGCCTCGGGCGGGTGTTGCTTATAGACGCGCAGTGGCAAACCGAGAGTTCCGGCCACGTTGGCCAGCGGTAGCAGGGCCTCCTCTGCGGGCTGCTCAAACCAGCCCATGCCCAGCTCGGGATCATCGGCGGCGAAGACCCGCCCGCTCGGATCGGAGAAACTGAGACGCAAGGGATCAAGAGAGAGGTGCGCCGTCGCGAACGTGGTGGCCATGCTCAGCTGCCCCACTGCCGGCTCTGTGAGAGTGACAGACTCAGGCTGCCAGGCTTGTGCCACCACTGCCGGCGACTCGTAGCGGCGGGGACGGCCATCCAGAAAGAGGCCAACGCGGAAGAGGTCCGGCGCTAGGGCCGTCACCTCAACGCTGGCTGGTCCGCTGCGTAGGCAGATCCTGGTGGCGTCTCGCTCGCAGACCTGGGCTTGACCCAGGGCCTGATAGCCGTCCGGTAAGGTGACAGCGGGGTGAGCATTGGTGGCTACTGGCTGTGCCCTCTCCATGAAATCTTGGTTCCTTTCCACTCTAGTTGCTTGTTTTTATAAGCTGACCGCTGATCAGCGGTTCGCTGAAAAACGGGCAAAGAAGCGCTGTTGAACTGGGCCGGGCCGGCCTGTGAAAACCTGACCCCTCCGGAGGCGGAGCGAGTGCTCCGCGCTCCGAGCGGGGTCTTACCTATCCAGCAACCAGCGTCCTTGCTCGTCTGCCTATCTATCCACTCACCTGTGAAGGAGAGCGATACAGCATCCTGGCCAGGCAGATCAAGCCTGATAGACCTCGATGCCGTTGATGAAGGGATTATCGGCGCTTCCCTGAGTAAAGGAGATCACGATCTGGCCGCTGCTGTTAGCCTGAACCGTAAACTGCTTCTGCAGGGCAGTCTTGTAGCCTGCGGTGGCGTAGACATCGAAATTGCTCAGCACCGTCTGGCCGTTGATCGCCACATTGAAGACGCGCTTTCCTGAAGCCTGGAAAGTCAGCTCGGCCCAATCCAGCTTCACCGTATAGCGTGCCCCGGCGAACAGTCCAGTGATGGTGTAAGTGAAGGAGCTATTCCAGCGGCAGGACTGCCAGACCGCCTGTGGGGCGGGATTGCTCACCCCGCTGGTATTGATCGCCGTCGCGGTATCGCTATACTGATTCCCCTGGTTGTAGCCCGTATCGGCCACAAAATTGCCTGCCGTCGAACCACCAGCGTTGATCGCGGTGATCAGCGTTCCTGCCGGTGGTGGTGTCGGCGTGCTGGCCGGCTTCCAGATCTCAATACCGCTGATGAACGGATTGTCAGCCTTGGCTGTCCCCTGAGTAAAAGCAATGACAATCTGGCCACTACTATTGGCCGCCACATTGAACTGTCGCTGTACGGCAGTCTTGTAGCCAGCTGTGGCGTAGACGTCAAAGTTAATCAGGGCCGGACTCCCGTTGATCGTCACATTGAAGACGCGCTGACCGGCAGCCTGGAAAGTCAACTCGGCCCAATCCAGCTTCACCACATAGACCGTCCCCGCCGTCAGGCCGGGAATGGTATACGTAAAGGAGCTGTTCCAGCGGCAGGACTGCCAGACCGCCTGTGGGGCGGGATTGCTCACCCCGCTGGTAGTAATGGCCGTCGAGGTATCGCTATACTGGTTCCCCTGATTGTAGTCCGTATCGGCCACAAAATTGCCAGCCGCACCGCCGCCGGCATTGATCGCCAGGACCAGCGTCCCCGACGGTGCAGGCGTTGGGGTCGGTGTCGGGGTGGGCGTGCTCGTTGGCGTCGCTGTCACTGTCGGGGTCGGCGTCGCCGTGCCGCCCGACGGCTGCCAGATCTCAATGCCGCTGATAAAGGGATTATCGGCTCCGCCCTGTGTAAAGGCGATCACAATCTGGCCGCTGCTATTGGCCGCTACCGTAAACTGCTTCTGCAGGGCAGTCTTATAGCCTGCCGTAGCGTAGACATCGAAGCGGCTCAGCACCGTCGTCCCATTGATCGCCACATTGAAGAGGCGCTGGCCCGCAGCCGTCCAGGTCAATTCCGCCCAATCGAGCGCCACCGTGTAGCTGTTGCCTGCGCGCAGGCCCCCGATCGTGTACGTAAAGGAGCTATTCCAGCGACAGGACTGCCAGACCGCCTGCGGGATAGATTCGGCCACGCGACTGGTGTTGATGGCCGTCGAGGTATCGCTGTACTGGTTGCCCTGATCGTAGTCGGTGTCGGCCACGAAATTGCCAGTCGCACTGCCACCGGCATTGATCGCCAGGACCAGCGTCCCCGTCGGTGCCGGCTGTGGCGTTGGGGTCGGCGAAGGTGTTGGTGTCGGCAATGGAGCCGTTGGCGAAGGCGTCGGGGTTGGCGTACCGGTTGGGAAGCCACAGACCTGCGAGCTAGGACTCCAGCCGGAGTTACCGCTGCCCAGGGTGATGTTCCAGGACCCGCTGCTCTCGCAGCTCTGGATGCTGGCCACCGTCAGCCCGCTGGCGGTCACATTGCTCGCCGAGCCGGTCACCTGGCTCACCTTGTTCGAAAAGGCGAACTCAGCGCCGCTGATGTTCACCCCATTCATATTGACCGTACTGATGGGGTTGCCGCCATCAAACGAGATCGCCATATACTGGCTGTTATCGATCTCCACATTCGAGACTGTAAACGTCGCATTCATCGCGCCGCTGTCGGCCCAGAACATCAAAGCCCCAAACTGCTGAATGCCCTGGTCGCCGATACCCGCCGTCTGCCGGATCGTATCATTGCTCACCGTCGTTGTCCCGGCGAAAGGCGCGGTGGCATTGCCAAAGTCCTCATAATCGATCATGATGCCGCCCCCGCGATACTGCGAGCCGGTCACCAGATCGTTGGTCACACTGTTGCCATTGCCGCCGTAGATCGCAATCCCGTTGGCCAGGTACGGCGACTGCACCGTATCGTGATCGAACGTATTGTTGCTGTCGCCGGTCGCCGGCACATTATCGGTCGCTGACCACATCGCCAGACCATCATCGCCGGTGCCACGTACGATGGTCTGCGTCACACTGGAGTTGGTCACGTTGCGATGGAAATTGATGCCATCGGCCAGCACGCTATCGATGCGGCAGCCGGTGATCTTCAGGCCGCTGAAGGGGCCATCGAACCACATCCCCACCTTGGTGTGTTCGATCCAGATGTTCGAGATCGTTGAATTGTTCAGGGAGCCACCGATACCGTTATCCTGGAGGCAGTCGATGCGGTTCGTGATCTGCCCCTCGATGGCGAAATTTGACAGAGTCACATTGGAGCTGGTACGTCCGTCGTAAGCGTCGTAGCCGTAGACACCGACGCCCGTGCCGTTGCTCCCAACGGGGGCGCCAGTCAAGACCGTGTACCAGGGGCCAGCCCCAGTCATCGTCACATTGTCGACCAGGATATGGCTGGTCACCAGATAGGTACCGCTGGGCAGCCAGACCGTCTTACCCTGGGCCGAGGCATCATTGACAGCCTGCTGAATGGCGCTCGTGGCATCCACCTTGCCCGTAGGATCGGCATTATATGGGGGATCGGTCACCGAGATTGAGCCGGCGGGCTGGGTCAGCGGGGCCGGTACCTGCTCGAAATCGGCCACATCAATGGCGTACCAGGGCGCTGTATTGTCGGGATCAACCTGCAACTTCACCGTCGTACCGGCGCTCATCTGCGGCAGCAGGACATGTACCTCATCGAACTGGTGATGCGCTGTGCCGCCAGGCGTATCGCTCCAGTCATTGGCGTTGCAGTTCGAGAAATTCGGCTGCCCGTAGAGCCAGCTATACTTCGACGTCAGCTGCAACTCCTGAGACTGCTTCACCCCATTGATGTAGATACTCAGTGTCGCCGAGATTCCGCCCCCGCTGGCGGAGTCCGGGATACTGTAGCGCAGATTCAGAGCATTGGCGGGCTGCGTCAACGTGAACTGCACATACTGACCACTGGTCAACAGGACTGCCTGGCGATCCACGGCATCGGAGGCCAGGCTCCCGAGCGTAAAATCGGGGCCGAGAATGCTCCCATTGGTGGTTGCCTGGTGAGCCTCCATCTCCACATAAGGGAGCGTGGCGCCGGAGCCACCGCTTACCGCTGCACTACTGGCCCAGGCCGTGCGCGTCAGGCGTGGCAGCAGCAGCGCGATCCCCAGGCTACTCAGCACCAACACCAGCGTTGTGAGGAGCAGGACCGCCCGACGATTTCCACTGCAGCGGAGCAAGGCGATCGCTCGCCGTTTAGCATCCTGCATCAGATACCTCCTTTCATGACAACTCCATGTCTTGCCAGAGAGCGAGAGCGTTGGGGCTGGCCCGGCCCACCCGAGGCGGCCAGACCACCCAGAAAGAACGCTCCTGACCTCCCTGAACCTGTTTGGCCATCCTAGCCCTTGAGGCCGGTCAGATTGACACCGCGAATAATCTGGCGCTGGAAGAGTAAGAACAGCAATATAGGCGGAATACTGGCGAAGACCAGGCCGGCCATCAAATAGCTGAACGGCAGATTGGCATTGAGGCCCGACTCATGGTAGAGAGCGACCAGCAGTGGCTGTAGATTGCTGTTGGACAGCACCAGCAGCGGCCAGAGGAAATCTTTCCAGGAAGCGATCACCGTGAAGATCGTAATCACAGCCAGGGCTGGGCGCGAGAGCGGCAGCACGATGCGTATAAAGACCTGCCAGCTACTGGCCCCATCCAGGCGAGCGGCGTCGATCAACTCGCCGGGGATGGTATCGAAGAAGCTCTTCAGGACCAGAATATTGAAGGCGTTGGCCGCCTCCGGCAGCCAGACACCAGCCCAGTTATTGATCAGCGACACATGGATCAGAGGCAGATCGCTAATATTGACGAACTGAGGGATCAGATAAACGACCGAAGGCACCATCAGCGTCGCGAAGAAAGCGAACTGAATCGCATGCTTACCTCGCAGGCGTAGTTTCGAAAGCGCATACGCTGCCGTTGCCGAGACCAGCAGCTGCAGCACCACGGCCCCGGCAGCCAGAAGCAGCGAATTCCACATATAGAGGGGAAGCTGCAGAATCTGCCAGGCATTGCTATAATTGCTCCACTGGGGGTGAGTGGGCCAGAACGTGGGAGGCGTCTGAAAGATCTCCACGTTCGACTTCAGTGCCCCGCTCACCATCCAATAGAGCGGGCCGAAGGTCGTCACGGTTGCCAACAGCAGCAGCGAGAAGATCCCCCAGTAGAGGGCGCGCACCAGAGGGCGACGGAGCATCAAAGGAGAGATCAGGGACCGCTCGCTACTGGTTGCCAGGTCCCTAGAAGGACGGCGACCGCTCAAGCGCAGGCGCCAGGCTAGCCAACGCTGTCCGCCGGTGGCGACCGGCGGCGGCTCACCCTGCTGGCGCTGGATTTCAAACCGATCCATCTCCATAGTCAATCTCCTTGCAGCAGGCGACTGGTCATCCGCATATACACCAGAGCAAAGGCGGCCAGTACCAGGAACAGCATCACACTCAGAGCGCTGGCCTCACCGAAGTCTGCATTCTGGAAAGCATAGGTATAGATCAGCAACAGAACGCTCAATGTGGCATGCTGCGGGCCGCCGCCGGTGATGGTAAACGGCTCGATAAAGACCTGCATCGTCGCAATAATCTGCAGCACCAGCATCAGCAGCATGATAGGGCGAATGCAGGGCAAGGTTACATGCCAGAGGCGACGCCAGAAGCCGGCCCCATCGATCTCTGCCGCCTCGTAGAGAGAGGCTGGCACTCCCTGAAGGGCGGCCAGATAAACGAGCATCGTTGACCCGGCGGCGCTCCAGGTAGCCACCACCACCAGGGCGGGCAGAGCCGTCTGAGGATCTTCCAGCCAGAGTCGGCCTGGCAGATGGACCAGGCTCAGCAGTGCGTTCAGCAGACCCGCGTCGGGATCGTACATCCAGCGCCACAGAAAGACCGTCACGATCGGCGGCAGCATGACCGGCAAATAGAAAGCCAGGCGGAAGTAGCTCTTGCCGTGGCGCATCTCATTGATCGCCAGGGCCAGCACCAATGGCACCACATAACCGAAGAGCAAGGCATAGCCGGTAAACGCCAGCGTATTCCGCCAGGCGATGGCAAACAGAGGATCTGCCAGAACATGGCGGTAATTGGTCCAGCCGACCCAGGTCGCGGGATTGATCAGGTCGACGCTCTGGAAGCTCATCACGAAACCCAGCAGCACCGGATACCAGACAAAGAGCGCAAAGATCAGGAGCGCTGGCAAGAGAAAGAGATAGCCCTGGACCTGGCGCCAGAGCGCCCAGAGTCGTCGAGTGAGCGGACCCTGGCGACGGTGAGCACGCTCCCCGCGGGCAGCCAGCAGCCCTGCACCTGACATCAAGGTCGGCGCCGACTCGCGGGGGGGCGACAGCGGCGATGGTGACGACGAAGAAAGCAACATGGGGCCTCCTTCAGTGCGCCGTGCCCACGCAGTGGCGCGAGTGCCTTGCCGGATGGACTGAACTGCTGAGCGCTGCGCAGGCCCACGGCGCAGAAACATAGCGGGCAAGCCTCTCTAAGACGAAGACGACTGATCGAGAATCTGCTGGAACTGATGGGCAGCCTGGTTCAGCAGCGCTTCTGGATCGGCCTTTGGGTCGGTCAGAATCGCCTGCATGACCGGGTCGAGGGTGGCATACATTTTCTGCGTCTGATTGCGCGGCTCCGGGCGAAGCTGCAGCTGCGCATTCATGAAGGCGGTATAGTTTTCCAGAGGCACCGTCGCATACTTGCGGTAGAGCGCCGAGAGTTGCTGCTGGAAAGCTCCCTGAAACAGCACCGCTGTTGGAGCCCCCACGGCCTGGCCGGCGGCGGCCTGCTGGGCCAGACTGCGCTCGACAACCTCCAGATTGAAGTTCGAATAGATCACATAGTCAAAGGCCGCCTTGATCACCTCGGGGGCCGACTTCGGATTGAAGACCCAAAGATTGCCACCGGTCAGCGCGGCGTTCCCCCCATTCTGAGGCATCGGGCCAATCCCGAAATCCTTCAAATTAGCCTGATATTGGGCCTGGAGGGCATTGAGCTGGTCTGGAGCCATTACCACCATTGCCACCTTGCCTGTCGCTAGCAGCTGCAGCGTATCGGCCTGGGTCAGCAGCTGCTGCTGCGTCATCGAGCGATCGGTAAAGCGCATGGCCTTCAGAAAATTCAGCACGCTGACCCCCTGGGAGCTGTTGAAGACGGCCTTCGTGCCATCGGAGGACTCCAGATCGCCGCCAGCGGTATACATCCAGTTGGTGAAGTGCCAGCCGCCCTGGTTGGCCGTGCTGGTTTCAGCAAAGCCTGCCACCTTCGAACTGGTAAGCTGCCTGGCATAGCCGCGGAACTCCTCCCAGGTAGTGGGCGGCTTATCGGGGTCGAGGCCAGCCCCGCTGAAAAGCTTGCGGTTATAGAAGATGCCAAGCACATAGCCATTCACCGGAATCCCATAGACGCGATCGCCGCGGGTCACAATCGAGGCGATGCTCGGGATATAGTCCTTGAACGAGGGCCAGCTTTTGGCCAGGCTGGTGATATCGGCCACAGCATGGCGGGAGATCAGCAGGGGAGGCTCAGTAAAATAGCTCTGGACGCCGTCTTCAAGCTGGTTGGCGGCCAGTTTCGCGAAGTAGGTCGTAGGGTCATAAGGATCGTTCTTGCCGACGATGTGCTCGTGGGGATAGGCCTGCTCGAAGTCTTTGACCACCTGGTTGAAGACGTAGACGGCTCCAGGATTGGTGGATGGGGGAAGCGTATTGACAGTAGCGGTGACGGTGGCCGAGCTGCTGCTGGTGCCGCCACAGGCCGCGAGCAGCTCCAGGCCCGCGACGCCGGCCCCCAGCGCCAGCGAGCGCTGCAAGAAGCGGCGGCGATTCAGAGGGGACCCTGGTCCTTGCGTGCTCATAGGATAACCTCCTTGTCAAATAGACATGATGCCTCTATGACCTGCCATACGGATGTCCTAATCAGATACATCCTGCCCATAGCAGGCGCATAGGCCCGGCTGAGCCAGAGGGAAAAGAGGGCCTGCTGCGCTCGGCCACGCTGATCTGGTCAGGAGACGGCGGGCAGAAGCGGAAGCGAGGCAAGCGATCTAGGTGAGGGTGGCTCAGGATGAGCGTGTTGGTCTTGGTGGGGGAGAAGCAAAGAGCGCCATAGCTGAGTGACCTCCTTAAGCGTATCTGTCGCTGGCAAACGTTGGCAGGCGCTGGCTCCCGTCAAGCGCTGACGAGCTGGGGTGAGCCGAGGCAACGTAAGGTTAACGTTTACTCTGCCTTCTGAGGTAGAAGGTAGCATAGAAACAGCGGATTGTCAAGGGGAAGTTGAGTACTCGTTTTCTCTCACCTCGTGGGCGTTTGGTAGCTGCGTGCGGGCCTCGCTGGCTCCTGGCCTCTCCCTGGTCGTGCGTTGACACCTTGGGCAGGGCATGGTACCATTGAAATAACCTATTTGAGTTATCGTTTACCCTAGTGGAACAGGGGAGGGGCTGACACTGGAACCAAAACGACCGAAGCGCTTAACTATGGTAGAGATCGCCAGGCGCGCTGGTGTCTCAACCACCACCGTCTCCAAGGTCCTGAACCAGCGACCTGGCGTTGGTGAGAAGACGCGTGCACGCATTCAGCGTTTGATCGAGCAAAGTGACTATGTCCAGAACCATGCCGCGCGCCACTTGCGCAAAGGCCGCAGTGGCCTGATCGACCTGGTGCTGATGCGTCTGGAGGGTGGGTACGATCTCGGCATTATGCAGGGCGTACAAGAGGTGCTGGAGCAGAGTGGCTACCGTCTCGTGGTCTTTGCGACCAACGAAGATGAGACGACAGAGCGGCTCTGGCTGCGGCGCATCCTCGATCAGTCGAGCGATGGTGTGCTCCTCTTGCTTCCCTATGAGCGGGTCGGGATCGCCGATACGCTCTTGGAGCAGGGGATTCCTTTCGTGGCCATTGGCGATCGCAACGAGCCGACGACGGCCTTCCCGACGATCGGCTCGACGATCTGGCTTGGTGGCTATACTGCTACGGAGTATCTGCTCTCGCTGGGCCATCGGCGCATCGGCATTATCACCGGTCCGCTGCATCTGACAACCTCACGGGCGCGCCTGGCGGGCTATCGCGAGGCTCTGGAACAGGCGGGAATCGCCGTTGATCCGGCCTTGATCTGTGAGGGAAGCTATTTGCTGGGTGACGGCATTCGGCAGACGGAAGCTCTCCTTGACCTGCCGGACCCGCCGACCGCCATTTTCGCGGGGAACGACGCCCAGGCGGCTGGCGTCTATCAGGCGCTCTACCGGCGTCATATTCGTATTCCCGAGGAGATGAGCGTCATCGGCTTCGATGATGTAACCTACTCCACCCATATGGCGCCGCCGCTGACGACGATCCGCCAGCCTTTGGAGGAGATGGGACGCATGGCGGCGGAGATGTTGCTGCGCCTGATTGCCGGTCAGACGCTGGAGACGCATCACGTGGAGCTGGCGACCTCGCTGGTCATTCGAGAGTCGTGTGGGCCACCACGTCAGGGTCCACTGGGCAGGGGAAATAGCTAGACTCGCAGGGTAGCCTCTCCCCTGCCTGGGCCCAGGCAGGGCTGCCCCAGGGCGCTCTTTCCTCTTCTGCTTTCTTTACCCTGCCCTGGTCCTTCTCCGATCCAGAAAAGCTCTTCCGCATAGCCCTTCCAGTAAAGGCGGCTTTTCCAATCGCTATCTCCTTTCGCTGCTTCTTCGACTTTACCTTTATGTCTTGCCTGCCTTGTCGCTGTCGGTGGACACTAAGCAGCCGCTGTGGAAAGAGCACAGGCCAGCTTTGGCGAGGACAGCAGCGAATTGTGTGGAGAATCCGCCAATTTCTGGCGAGGATTCTCCTAACGCTGGCTGCTGCTGACTGGATATACTCTCTCTATGGAAGGTCCCCCTTCTGCGCAGCTCGTGCCAGGTGATGGGGGATCGGGAGCAGTCCGGCCTGCTGCTGTTCGCCTTAGTCAGGCCGTCTCTCCGGCGAAACTTGACGGGGATGGGAGAGGGTTCCGCGTGGGAAAGTCTTCCTCTGTAGTAAAGGCAGATGGTGCTCTCTGCGCTACCGCTTCCCGTCCTTCTGCTAGCACAGTTATAACAATTGAGAAGGATAAGAGGGAAAGATGCCAGATCATCAGGTGCATACCGATATTCCCTGGGTTACCTTGAACAATGGCGTGCGTATGCCGCAGCTTGGTCTCGGAGTCTTCTTGACGCCGAAGGAGCAGACAATTAGCAGCGTGCTGGCTGCCTTTGAAAACGGCTACCGCCTCATCGATACTGCAGCCGCTTACCGCAACGAAGAAGAGGTGGGCGAAGCGATTCGGCAGAGCGGGCTGCCGCGTGAAGAGTTGTTTATCACCAGCAAGCTCTGGAACTCGGATCACGGCTATGATCAGGCCATTAAGGGCCTGGAGACCAGCCTCAAGAGGCTGGGTCTTGATTATCTGGATCTCTATTTGATCCATTGGCCGTTGCCCATGAAGGGCCTGACGCTCCAGACCTGGAAAGGACTGGAGCGCGCCTACAAGGATGGGAAGGTGCGAGCGATCGGCGTCAGCAACTTCAAGCCGGCCCATCTTGAGCGCCTGCTGCCAGAGAGCGAAGTGGTCCCGGCTGTGCTTCAGATCGAACTTCACCCCACTTTCACCCAAGAGGAAACACGGAATTATGCCAGGGCGCACGGCATTCAAGTTGAATCCTGGTTCCCTCTGGGCGGACAGCGTAGCAAGGACACCCTGCTCAGCACGCCGCTGCTCAGGCAACTGGCCGACAAGTATGGCAAGACCCCGGCGCAGATTGTCCTGCGCTGGCATATGCAGCTTGGACTGGTGGCCATTCCTAAGTCGGTGCATGCCGAGCGCATCAGGGAGAACCGTCTGATCTTTGATTTCGAATTGAGTCAGGAAGAGGTGGCCGCCATTTCGGCCCTCGATACGGGCGTGCGTCTTGGCCCTGATCCTGATACCTTTGACGTTGAGTAATAGCTGATCAAGGCTGCTGGAGACCATTAATCTGCGGGAGCAGCACAGAGACGGAGAGGGATGGTGTGAGAGGCGGGAGGCAGGGAGGCAATGGCCTCGGAACAGAACGGACGCTGGGCTGCCTCTCGGCCCGGAGCGTCTCCAGCGGCCTCATCGCCCAGTCCTTGTGCTGGTCACCGAAGAGGTGACGCTCTTTGCCCCTTCCCGTCTCCTTTCACCGCAAGGGCGCTCTTATCCCTGACCTGTGCTCCCCCGCAGAAGTGGGAGCGCGCGCTGCATACAGGCGATCGCCAGGAGCGTTATGAGCGAGGCAAAGGTGTATACCTGCCAGTGTCCCCAGACTGTGTAGAGGTAGCCACCGATCAGCGGTCCGGCCACCCAGCCCAGAGATTGGTGGGACTGCATCGCCCCACTGACACGCCCCTGGTTCTGTTGCCCTGCTATTCCAGAGGTCAGGCCCCGCAGCGCATTTTCTACGCAGCTCCCCGCGCTGGCAAAGAGTGTAATGCCAAGAAGCGCCAGTCCCGGGGTTGCCAGCCAGGGAAGGGCGCTGAGCAGAAGGTAGCTCACGCCGACCAGCAACCCCTGAACCAGGATGTCTACCGTCCCAAGCACTGTCAACACAAGACTGACCTATGTGGCGGTGAAGTTGAGGCTGTCCTTGAGAGGTACTACATGGGAGAACTCGTGATCAAATACCTGGGTACGGTTAATCAGGTGTTCGCAAGATTTGACTTATCGACAGACTGAAAGTATTGTTCATCTGTTTCTGTGGCTGGTCGGTTCTGGGGATGCAGGGTCGCTCTGCGTAACATGAGCAGGGCAACCAGGCCAGCACCCATCGTGAGGATGCCAGCGAAAGTAAAGAATGACACCACTCCAAGAGCATCACCTAGTAAACTCGCGAGGAACATGCCTCCTAACATTGTTACTGCAATAAGTGTCTCAAAGAGCGCAAGGACCCGCCCTCGGTAACTGTCAATAACGTAGTTTTGGAGGAGTGATTGTATCATTACCACAAAGCCAGCAGCGAATATCCCAGCCAGGAAAAGAAGCAGGAAAACCGATAGCAGGAACGGATAGTGAGCGGCGAGCACGATGCAGCCTCCAATAATCCAGAGGGATGTAGTAATGATATAGCCGGGACGTACATATTTACTGAGAATACTTACAATAATGGCTCCAACAAAGGTACCAACACCCTGAGCTGTAATGAGCCAACCGTAGGTAACGGCTCCCTGGTGCATCTGCCTTTCGACGAAGACAACCATCAGGGCTGTCACCGCCCCTTGAGCGAACATTAATAAACTTATCGTAAAGAATATCCCTTTTAGCAATGTTTCGCGTCCAACCACTCTCAGCCCATCGACCCATTCTTGCATAATACTGGCTATTTTGACCTGGATTGAATGTGCTTCAGATGAGTTTTGCTTGACGGAGCGAGGCAATACCATCAGTAAGAGAAAGAGGGCAGAGCATATATAAGTTGCGCTATCTAGTATGATGAGAGATGCAAAGCCTAACCAGGTGAGAAGTATTCCGCCGATAAAAGGTCCAATAAGGCGAGTCAGGGCATCATTTAGGGACATGGCTGAGTTTGCAGTAACGAGATCTTTATCTGCAACCAGCGAAGGGAGAAGCGCGTTCATCGCAGGTGTAAAAAGTTGAGAAATAACTGAATGGATTAATATCACTATATAAATGATCCAGACTAGGTTGCTACTGTGAACAAGTAAAAGTATGCAAAGAATGGCTGCTCGTGTTAAATCTGCTACGATCATCGTCCAACGTCGATCCCAGCGATCCACAAAAACGCCCGCGAAGGATCCCAGGGCTATGCGTGGCAGGAGTTCAAGCATAAAGCTCGCACCTGTTTGTAAAACAGAGCCTGTCAGTTGATAAATAGAAAAAGGAATGGCTATGGTCAGCAGCCAGTCGCCCGAGACAGAGATAAGCTGTCCAAACCATAAGAGCATGAAATTGCGTTGGCGAAAAAGGGAGAGCATATTGCATTACCTCCAAATGCTGTTATACTCTGCTGCTGTAGCCCTGGGCGGAAGGCTGAATCAATGGTAGCCCACTCTGGCACCTAGTTGATCGCTTTTTTCATGACATGATGGCCTACCCTTCACTGCATAGATAGCAGCAGCTGGGTGACTTCAGGAGTGGAGATGCTTTCCACTAGGCGATCTCGTTTACAAAGAGACTTGATATCCTTGTGAACTACTCTGGGAGAACTCTCACTGCACCTCGATGCGCTTGCATCAGCAAAGGTATTCTCTCTCGCGAGGGGAAACACCTTCCTCCATTTCCGTGACACTCTCAAACTGTTTTAGAGCTGTTCAGAGTATACCTGAATATTCGGGAAGATACAAGGGTTTGTACAGCCCGATACAAGCAATCTTTTTGGAGAGATACATAGACCTCATCTGCAAATATTGCGTTCAACTTGCTTCTGTACTCATAGCAATTTTTGTCTGTACTGTACTGTATCCTGTGCCAGTGATGCTTGCGTCCTGGAGGCTGCGAGATAGGGCTGGGATGGCTGTAACATCTTATCTTATCTTATCTGGTGCTACGAGGTGGCGATTGTTCGTATCCCTTGGCTCCAGCCAGCTGGCCACAGCGGACTCAGCTATTTGCCGTTTTCTTATAGTAATCATCAGGAGTGGGTGAGGATAGTGACCGCTGGCAAGGGCTTATCTGCCCGTCTAGTGAGGGGCGTTTCCCTCGTGAGGATGAGGGCTTGCTGCTGCGGGCGGCCTATACTCGAGGCAGGGGAAAGCCGATGGGCCTGTGCCAGAACGAGTGGTTCCAGGGCGTGTGCCAGCAGGATGCTGCTGACGCAGCTCCAGGCCAGTAGCACGAAGAGCCAGGTGCCTCAGCCGCTTTCCTGCGAGGTCCCCGGCAGCAGAGGCCCGAGAGAGGAGCATTCCACATTGAACTGGGTTGCGAGGGTAGGTGAGTGGCTCAGCTGCGTCCTGAGCTGCAGCGTCTCCAGCCAGCAAAGAGGGCCTGTCTGTGCCCTGTCAGGAGCAGAGCAGACAGACAAGCCCCCTCTCTCTGGAGAGAGACGTTCTCAGGCGGTCGTCTCGGCGGTTGCCTGCGCCGTTTCAGGCGTCTCCTCCTGTGGTCCACTGCGCGGCGTAATGCGCAGCGTCACGAACGAGGCCAGGGCCAGCAGCACAATGGTCAGCACCACCACCACGGCATAGGAGCCGAAGAAGCCCGCCTTGGCTCCCAGCCCCGTAATGATGCCCGCCAGGCAGAAGTCGGTATCCCCGAAGGTCGTGTTGGCCAGGCCGAACGATCCCATGAAGGCCAGTAGCAAGGCTGGCAGGAGCGTAATCAGCAGACCATTGATGAAGGCGCCGACGGCGGCTCCCAACCAGCCGCCGGTGGAATTGCCGTAGACGCCAGAGGTGCCGCCATCGAAGAAGTGGGGCACCATACCGGGAATAATCAGGGCCAGGCCCAGCGGTCCCATCAAAAACAGACCTACGATACCACCCAGCAAGCTCATGATGAAGCCAATCAAGACCGCGTTAGGCGCAAAGGGGAAAGTCGTCGGGCAATCCAGGGCGGGCAGAGCGTTGGGTACCACTTTCTCCGCAATTCCGCGGAAGGCGGGCACAATCTCCGCCAGGATCATGCGCACACCGACCAGGATAATGGCCACGCCCGCCCCGAAGGTCAGAGCCTGGGTCAAGGCATACATGATATAGTTCCCGCCACCCGCAGCCTGCGCCAGCGCCGCTGGTCCAGCAATAATGGCCAGGACCAGATAAATAATCACCATTGTCAGCGTGGTCATCACCAGCGAGTCGCGGAGGAAAGAGAGCCCCTCTGGCACAGCCAGATCCTCGGCGCTGGCCCGCGGGGCCCCCAGGCGGCGCACCAGCTTGCCCACCAGTCCCGACGTAATATAACCGAACGTATTGAAGTGACCCAAGGCGAAGCCGGCATCGCGTGTCACCTTGCGCGTAAAGGGATGGACCAGGGCCGGCATCACCGTCCCAATTGTTCCCAGCATCAGCGCGCCCAGTATGACCTGATGGACGCCCGTGATGCCCGCGCTACCCAGAACCACGGCCAGCACCGTGGCCATGTAGAAGAGATGATGACCGGTCAGAAAGACAAACTTCACCGGGGTCAGGCGCGCTAAAATCAGGTTGACCAGAAAACCGAACGCCATGATGAGCGCCGTTGGTGCGCCGAAGGCCTTTTGGGCCAGACTGACAATTGCCTCGTTGGTTGGTACCACACCCTGCAGGTGGAAGCCTGCCTGCACCATCGTTCCCAGCGGCGCCAGCGCTCCAATCAAAATAGTGGCTCCGCCTGTCAGAATCAAAAAGCCCACGATGGTCTTGAGCGTTCCTGCAATCAATTCGCTTACGGGGCGCCGTAGCACCAGTAAACCCAGCAGGGCAATCAATCCCACCAGCAGCGGTGGCTTGCTCAAAATCTCCGAGACAATGAACTGAACGATCGCAAGCACAATGTTCATCGTTCACCATCCTTCTTCTGGCTGGCTAGCTAACGAGTGAGCCTGGAGGTCTCTCTCCAGGCCACAACAGTGCTTGTTCGCTGAAGACACCTGCTCGCGCTGAGTTGAGCCTCAGCATCAGCTGCCTTTCACCAAGGGCAGCAGCTTCTCTTTCATCTCCTTTCGATCGACATAGTTCTTGATGACGACGATAGGGATGCCTCTATCGGCTAACAGGCGCGCAAATTCGGCGGAAGTGACAATAATGTCAGCCTGCTCCGAGCGCGCAGTCCCGATATCGCTGACGACAACCTGGGCCTTGAGACCGGCAGCCTTGAGAACGTCCTCGATGGTCATGCGCAGAACCAGGCTGCTGCCAAATCCCATGCCACAGACAGCTAAGATCTTCACAGTGCATTCCCCCTGATCAGCTCAGGCGCCTTCGCTCACTAAGCGGGCGACGCAGCCGCAATGATGTGCATCACTTCCTCGGCGGAGGTACTGGCCTGAATCGCTGAGAGCGCCTGCTCATTCGCCAAGAGTTGGGTCAGCATGGTGAGTGCCTCCAGGTGTTTCTGACGGTCAACCGCGCCGAAGGCAATGGCGATCTTCACCGGATCATTGTCCTCGTTGCCAAAGGACACGGGAGGCTCCAGCGTCAGCAGACTCATGCAGGGACGTTTCACGCCATCGCTCGGGCGCGCATGTAAGAGCGCCACGCCAGGCACAATCACCATATAGGGGCCGTAGGTCTGCAGGGCCTGCTGCATGGCCTCGATGTAGCGCTCCTCGATAGCTCCGCTGACCAGCAACAATTGACCAGCCTCGTGGATGACCTGCCCCGGATCGCTGGCGGCGACATGCAGGCGAATGGTGGCGGGCGTCAGCAAATCTTTGAGCTGAAATGGCGCGTCTGATGAAGCCACAGCGGATCTCTCCAGAGTCGGGAGGGCGGGCAAGGCGACGCGCTGCGCTGATCGCCGCGGCTCTCGTCTCACTCGCCTACTCTTGTTCTGCGCTGGCTCTTCCGTCTATCCGGCCTCGATCGGCCCTGAGCAGCAGAGATCTCTCGCCGCGCCGTCGGACCTGACTGACGCGCCAGGTACCAGGTGGGCGCCTTGTAGAGCTGAGGCCTGGCCGACGCCGTCCTGACTCAGCGAAGCCGCTGCCGCTCTGCCCTCCCCTGAACTGGACCCGGGTAGGACGGAAGAGCCTGCTTGCTACTAGGATAAACTTTGCCGTCGTGTGAAAGTCAAGCGGTTGCCTGGTTCTTTCCTCTTCTTCGGATCGCCACTACTGGCCCGGAGTCAGCCGTCGGCGCAGCGGAGAGGAGAGCCGGCGCCAGTGGCAGAGCTGCGTCGGCTCCGGCTGCTCTGCCACTGGCTCTACCCTTACCTTGACTTTCACGTCGCGGCAATGTTTATCCTAGAGGGAGGAGAAGCGCCTGAGCTCTCTATGGATGCCAGGTCAACGCGCCTCCTCAGAGACGAGGAAGGAGGGGAGCAAGCTGGTGCTCAAGATCAGCGATTTTGCCAGGCTCGGGCAGGTCTCTATGCGGACCCTGCGCTACTACGACGAGATCGGATTGCTTAAGCCGGTGCAGGTTGATACCCTCACGGGATACCGCTACTACGCCGTTGAACAGCTCACGCGCCTTCATCGCATCCTCGATCTCAAGGAGATGGGTTTTGAACTTGCTCAGATCGTCCAGTTGCTGGACGAGCAGGTGACCCCTGAGCAGCTGCGCGCCGTGCTCCAGCAGCGGCTCGCAGAGGTTCAGCAGCAGATTCTCATCGAGCAAGAGCGGCAGGCGCGTATCGAGGCCCGTCTCAAACAGCTTGTGCTCGATGGCCAGCAGATCAGTTACGAGGTCGTACTGAAGCGTCTCAAGCCGCAGCTGGTGGCCGTCAGCCGTACCACCGCTCCCGGTGTCGCGCTCCAACTGCGCTTTGCCAGGCAGATGTTGCAGTTTCTAAAGGACAGCGGAGTGAAGCCGGGCGAGCATATCCTGCTATTGACGCTGGATGCCAACGGCGGAGAAGGCGAGGGAAGCATTGTGGAGGTGGCCATCCCGGTCGAAGGCTCCTCGCTCGGCAATATTGTCGAGCGCAGCGGCGGCCACATCACCATTCGCGAGCTGCCGGCGGTCACTGCCGCCACCCTGCTGTACCGGGGAGACCCTTATGGCCTGAGCGAGGTCTACCAGTCGCTGGCTACCTGGATTGAGGCACATGGCTATGCTGTCGCTGGTCCCTACCGTCATCTGCTCCTGCAATACGGAGATGAGCCGGAGGACTGTCTGACCGAGGTTCAGCTCCCGGTCGAGCGCAAAGAGGGAGGAACCAGTCGGCTCTTCTTCCATAGCGGCAGACGTCCGGCAGGGACAGAGAGCGGAGAGAAGGGGGCAGGCCGGAGCTGCCCACCTGTGGCCTCTCTCAAAGCGTGAGGCAGGTGTTCATGTGATTGCTGAGGCTTCTTCATGGGCTGTGCCTCTGGGCAGCCTTGAGAAGAGAGGAATGGCTGCGTGATCGGTGTCGTCCTTGTTTCACATGGCTCGTTAGCCGCCGGATTAAAGGATGCGGTGGAGATGATCGCTGGCCCCCAGGAGCACTTCGTGGCCATTGGCATGCCCGCTGGTGGCTCTCTAGAACAGCTCAAACGGGAGGTCGAAGCCGCGGTTCACAAGGTGATGTGCGATGGCGAGGTGCTCATCCTCATCGATATCCTGGGAGGCAATCCGGCCAGCGCCTCCCTGCAATTGGCGCTGCAAGGGACGCAAGTCATCTGCGGCGTCAATCTTCCCATGCTACTGGAAATTCTTGTGCAACGAGAATATATGAGCTTGCGCGATCTCACGCCTATCGCCATTCAGGCTGCGAAAGAAGGCGTGATTAATCTTACCCAGCGCCTGGCTGATCGTGGATAGTGGCCTCCAACGGCCTCGGATCAGTCCAGCTGAGCAGGAAAGGGGATAGGTTTGGCTGCATCAACAGAAGTAGTTGTTGCCTATCGTGACGGCCTGCATGCCCGTCCAGCCACGCTGCTGGCGAAAACAGCAGCGGCCTTCTCGTCGACAATCACCATTGAAAACCTGACGCAAGGTAGCAAGCCGGTCAATGCCAAAAGCCCACTGACGGTCTTGTCGATCGGCATCCAGCGCCATGATCGGCTGCGCATCGCTGCCGAGGGGGCCGACGAACAGGAGGCCGTAGAGACCATTGCCCGGCTCATCGCCAGCAATTTCGGCGAAGCCGAGGAGGCTGAGCAGCAGGAGCAAGTAAGCAATGAGTGAGAAGCGAATCCGTGGCATAGCGGCCTCCCCCGGGATTGCTCTCGGCCCTGTCTACCGCTATGAGCCGTCGCTGATCAAAGTCGAAGAGGAGGGGGGCCAGGATGAGGCGACAGAGCTGGCCCGTCTCGAAGCGGCCCTGGCTGCGGCCCGCCAGGAAATCCGACTCCTGGCCGAGGAGGCCGGCAGAGCTGTTGGCCCCAAAGAGGCGGCTATCTTCTCTGCTCACGAGCTGTTTTTACAAGATCCCGAGTTACTGCAGCAGGTGCAGGAGCGCATCCGTCATCAACAGGGCGCTGCCTCTGCCTGGCAAGCAGCATTTCAGCACTATATTCAACAACTGCAAACGGTCCAGAATGAGTATTTGCAAGCCCGGGTCCTCGATCTAGAGGATGTGGCCCAGCGCGTGCTCCGTCATCTGACGGGGCAGGCCGAAGAGAGCCTTCAGCTGAGCGAGCCGGTGGTCATCGTCGCGCGTGAGCTAACCCCTTCAGCGATCGTGCGTTGCCCGCGAGAGCGCGTGCTGGCTTTCTGCACGGCCCAGGGCGGACCGACCTCCCATGTGGCCATTCTGGCCAGAGCCTTGGGAGTGCCAGCGGTGGTTGGTTTGGGGGACAACCTGGAAGTTTTGCGTCCCGGCCAGGTAGTCATCGTAGATGGAGAGCAAGGCCTCGTCATTGCAGAGCCAGAGGCTGAGGCCCTGGTTCATTATCAGCAGCAGGCACAATGGCTTCAGCACCAGGCCAGGCTGGCAGCGGAAACCAGGCAGCAGCCAGCCTGTACCAGAGATGGTCGATGCTATCCAGTGCGGGCCAACATCCAGGCTCCAGAGGAGGTAGCCGCTGCGCGAGCCTTTGGGGCCGAAGGTATTGGTCTCCTGCGCACCGAATTCCTTTTCCTGGATCGTCAGCAGGCGCCCAGCGAGGAGGAGCAGCGGGAGATCTATCGCGCCCTCATCGAAGCTGTCCATCCGGCGCCTGTCGTCTTCCGTACCTTTGACATCGGAGGGGACAAGCCGGCCCCTTATCTCTCCCTTCCGCGCGAAGCCAACCCGTTTCTGGGTGTACGCGGTATACGCCTGGGATTAAAGCATCGGCCACTGCTGCGCACCCAGCTGCGGGCCTTGCTCCGCGCAGGCGCGGGCCAGGAGCTGCGTGTTCTCTTTCCGATGGTGAGCAGCTATGAGGAAGTTGAGACCCTGCGTCGGCTCGTGCACGAAGTAGAAGAGGAGCTACGCCAGCAGGGGCAGGCGCTGGCTGAGCGAGTGGAGCTTGGCATCATGATCGAAGTCCCGGCTGCCGCTCTGCTGGCTGACGCTCTGGCCGAAGTCGTTGACTTCTTTAGCCTGGGCACCAACGATCTCACGCAGTATGTTCTGGCAGCCGATCGCACCAACGAGGGCACAGCCCCCCTGGCTGATCCTTTCCATCCCGCGCTCCTCCGTCTGCTCCAGCTTGCTGTTGAGGCTGCTCACCGTCACCAGCGTCGCGTGGAGATCTGCGGCGAACTGGCCAGCGAGCCGCTTGCATTGCCCCTCTTGCTGGGACTGGGTATCGATGAGCTGAGCATGGCGCCCAGAGCCATCCCTCGCTGCAAGCAAGCGATTCGTCGCTGGACCCTGCAGGAAGCTCAGCAGGTAGCTCAGCAGGCGCTCCGCCTGCGCACAGCTGCAGAGGTCCGCTCGTATCTGCACACGTGCTCCCCAGATGAAACTTCCTCTCTTGAAAGATAGAGATTAGAGGAAGAGGATAAGCGATAAATAGCGGCGGCAGGAAGTGCGGGAGCTACATAAGCCACACCAGCTACACCAGCATCTGCACTGGAACTGTCAGTGAGCCTCTCCTCCTCGTGAGCCTGGCCCCAGGCCAGGCGCGGGGAGGACAGCGACAGTGAGCTGCCAGAGCGCACTGTCCTACTCCACCTTGGGGCCAGGGGCCACAAAGCGGTAGCCCACCCCTGGCTCGGTCAGCAAGTAGCGTGGATGGGCCGGGTCAGGCTCCAGCTTTTGACGCAGGCGATTCAGATAGACCCGCAGGTATTCCACTTCACCGCCGTATTCTGGTCCCCAGACGCGCTGAAGCAGCCAGCGATGTGTCAGCACCTTGCCGGCCTGGGTAACCAGCTGCTCCAAGAGAGCAAACTCCGTTGGAGAAAGGCGGACCTCCTCGCCGCTGCGGCGGACGGTTCGTCTGTCCAGATCCACCTCGATCTCTCCGAAGCGTCGCGCCCCCCGTGCTGGTGGCGCAGGCGTTCCGCTCTCCCACTGGGTCCGTCGCAAAACGGCCCGCACCCGTGCCAGCAGCTCCTCGACTCCGAAGGGCTTTGTCAAATAGTCGTCGGCCCCCAAATCCAGGGCGGCCACTTTGTCTCGCTCAGCGTCGAGGGCTGTCAGCACGATAATGGGAACCGTCGACTGCTCGCGCACGCGCCGGCAGACCTCCAGCCCGTCCATGCGCGGCATCATCAGATCAAGAATCAGCAGGTGCGGTCGCTCCCGTTCAAAGAGCGCCAGCGCTTCCAGGCCGGTACTGGCCTCCAGCACCTCGAAGCCGCGCACGCGCAGATTGCGGCTCACGAAGTCCCGCAGGGCCAGCTCATCCTCAGCAAGCAGAATGCGCCTGGTCTTGCCTGTAACCATCGCCGGAGCCTCCCTCTTCTTCGACTACCTCGCGCAGCGTCGTCAATGCCGACTGCGAGGCGCACGGCAGCGAAAAGCACATCGCTGTGCCTTGCGGACTGCTCTGGGCCCAGATGCGCCCTCCGTGGGCCTCCACAAACGCCTTGCAGATTGCCAGGCCCAGACCCGTTCCACCAGCATGCTGGCGGCGTCCACGGGAAGCCCGGTAGAAACGTTCAAAAATGTGTGGCAGCTCCTCGGGGGCGATGCCTGGTCCGTCATCAAGCACAGCAAAGATCAGAGCCTCCTCCTCGTCCGAGGAGCGCCAGGCTTTGACCTGAACCTGACGCGCCCCGTAGAGCAGAGCATTACTGATCAGATTGTGGAGTACTATCTCGATCCGTCCGCGGTCTACCAGGACCGGTGGCAGCCCTGGCGGGATCTCCACCGTCAGCGTTGCTCTCCCTGACTTGATCCGTTCGCCAACCGCCAGCACCAGCGCGCGTGGATCGACAGGGGTGCACCTGAGCTGTAGCAGGCCAGCCTCTTGACGTGAAAGATCGAGCAGATTGCGCACAAGCTGTGTCAGGCGATCGGCCTCCTGCAGAATGGTCTGCAAAAACTGCTGCTGCTCCTCGGGAGACCAGCGCACATCTGGCTGCAGCAGCGTCGAAGCGTAGCCTTTAATCGCCGCCAGGGGGGTGCGCACCTCATGGCCCACCGCTGCCAGCAGGGTTGTCTTAAACTCGTCCAGCTCCCGCTCGCGTGTCACATCGCGCACGAGCAGGCCCCGTCCGATCGTCTCTCCGGTCTCGCTCTGCACAGCGAAGAGTCGCAGCTGCAGCGTACGTGCCTGGCGCCCCTCACCGTTCTCGATCAGAAACGTCGCTGGCTCGGTCTGGTTCAGGGCCTGGGCACAGGCCGCGGCCTCAGCCCCTGTAGCCTGCAGAGCCTCATAGAAGGCCGCGATAGACTGTCCCTCCAGAGCTGTCCGCGGGAGACCGGCGATGCTGCATGCTGCCTGATTGGCGTAGAGAATCTGATGGTCAGTGCCCAACAGGAGCAGCCCATCCTGCATACTCTCCATGATGGCCGCCAGCCGCTGTTTCTCCTCGGTGGCTCGCCGATAGAGGCGGGCGTTCTCCTGAGCGACCTCGCGCAGTCGTTCATCGCTGCGTTCGTAGAGCACAGCGTGCTCCCAGGCGAGCGTGGCATAGTTAGCGAAGGTCGACAGCAACTGAACCTCGTGCTCCTCGAAGAGGCGCGACTCCCGTCGGTGGACCACCAGGACGACGCTGCCGACGTGATGACTGATGATGGGCAGAGCCAGAACCGCGCGGAAGCCGTCATCGTAGGCAAAGGAGGGCTGGCTGCCGTCGAGTAACTTCTGCACAGGCTGACCGCTGCGCAGGGCCAGCACCGCCGCCGAGCTGACGCGCGCGGGCGAGAGGGAGAGCAGACGATTGTAGCGCTCGCTGTGACCGCTGCTCTGCAAGACGCGGAGCACTCCCTGCTCATCGGGCAGAAGGACCGCCACCGCCTGGACATCGACCAGGCGCTGAACCTCGTGCATGATCTCCTCGATGACGGCGCGAGGATCAAGTGAGCGAACCACGGCGTTCGAGGTCTCCAGCAAAGTATGCAGCTCGCTCAGCTTGCGCAGGCCATCGCGCTCCAGGCGGATCAGCGAGCGGGCCAGATCGCCGATCTCGTCGCGTTGACGGGCGAGCAGGAGGGTGGCAGTCGGGATGGCATCGGCGCTGGCCGGCAAAGCCTGATGCTGACTGGCCAGTGTCTGCAGGGGACGAATGACGCGCAGGTGCAGGAGCAGCCAGAAGAACAGACCCCCCAACGTAAAAAGCAAGGCCACGAGCAAGAGCCAGAGATGGAACTGATCGACGACGGCCAGGGCCTCCTTCGCTGGTCGCTCAACCACCACCGCCCAGCCGACTTTCGGCACCGGCACAGAGCTGAACAGCCAATCCTGGCCGTCCGGCCCCGGTCCTGCGCGCGAGAGACTCTGACCCTGGAGGGCCAGCGCTACCCCTGGCAGCTCGCTAAGGGCTGTCTCCAGCAGGCGCCCGCGCTCGGAGGCGGCCACCACGACGCCATCCCCATCGATCACCGTAATCATCAGGTGCTTGCTCTGTCTCTGCTGAGCCTGAACCACATTGACCAGCGGCAGGCTCAACTCGGCCAGAGAGAAGCTGGCGGCGATCAGGCCGCGCAGGCGTCCCTGAGAGCGCACGGCCTGAGCCACAATCACACCTGGCGTGGCCAGCCTGCTGGGAGCCAGTCCCACGATGCCCACCTCGAAGGCGGGCTGGCTGCTCTTGAGGGCCTGCTCGACGACTGTGGGCGGCGAGAATTCGGCTCCGGCGACGACATGGCCCGCGGGCCAGGCTACCAGCACCGCCCCGAAAGGGTCAAGCCAGTAGACGTGATCGACATCGCTCCGCGCATCGTGCCACGCCTGGAAGAGGCGCTCAAGTGCGGCGGGGGTCTCGCTCTGGGACTCCACTACCAGCCGGCCCAGGCTCTGTAGCGCTTGCTCGGCTCCTAACAGTTGCAGGCTCGTCTCGCGAGCGATTTCCTCGGCCAGGGCCTGATCGGCAGCCTGGACGTCGCTGCGCAGCCGCTGCTCAACCAGGGTGTTGATCCCCACTCCGCCAAGCAGGACGACCAAGACGAAGAGCAGATAGACCGTGAGCAGACGAGTCAATAGGGAGCGATGAAGCGCAGGCCGCATAAGCCTTTCTCCACAGTGAACCTGGCTGGCTTCTCTCTCTCAGGGTTCCCTGCCTCCTCCCTGGTCGGTCCCGCAGCTCTCGCGGTACGTCTCTCTGGGGCCAGGCACAGGCACCCCAGTGTTACGGCTGTCTTCCGAGCAGGGCCAAAGGCCGAGACCTGGGAGACGCTGCCCTGCTCGGTCTGCCTGGGTGCTCGAAGGAAGCAAGGGCAGCGTCAACGACATCCCATTATACTATGTCGATGCTCCTGATCCGTCTAGCGCTCAGACCGTGCTCTCCTCCCTAACTGGCCTTGCTGGCGAACTCATTGGTGTAGGTCGTGCTCAGATCGATCTGCTTCCCCTGCACCGAGCTATTTGACTGCTGCTCGGTACTCAGAACAAACTCCGGGCCACCGGTGGGCATCAGGCCATCGGGACTGAAGATTGCCAGCTGGTTCTGCAGCGCTGTCACGTACAGCTGCTTGTTGCCGGCGTAGTAGTCGGCGGGCATCATGTCGGCAATCTGCTCCGCCGTATGGCTGTGAATCCATTTCAGGGTCTTGACGTAGGCATTGACCAGCTTCTGCACCACGTCCTTGTGAGCATTCACATAGTCGTTGCGCATGAAGACACAGATAAAGGGATAAGGACCACCGAGGGCGGCTTGCGTGGTCTGGGGGGTGCGCAGGTCAACCAGGACCTTGCCGATACCGCTCGCCAGAATGCGCGAAATAGTTGGCTCAGTCGTCATGCCGGCGTCGATCTTGCCCTGTTGCAGGGCAGCAATAAACGTGTCCCCGGCCCCCACCGGAACGAAGTGGACCTGATTGGGGGCGATGCCAACCTTGTGGAGAAGGACAGTTGTCAGGGTCTGAGTTCCCGAACCCAGCTCGGTTACCCCCAGATTTTTCCCCTTGAGATCGCTGACCGAGCGGATCTGGCCAGCCTCGCGCGTGGCCACAATTTCGGCCTCGCCCGGGGCGATATCGAGCTGTACCACGCACTCCATTTGTTTGCCTGCCGCTTGCAGCTCGATGGTGTGGTTGTAGGAGCCAGAGCCTGCATCGACCTGGCCGGCCAGCACCTCGTCCTCTGCCGACTGGCCGGACGCTTCATCGATGAGAGTGACAGCCAGGCCCTCCTGGGCGAAGTAGCCCAACCGCTGGGTGAGCATATTGGGCAGATAAATCTGCTTGCTCAGCCCCCCGACCATGATCTTGAGCTGGATCTTGCCGTTACTCACGGTTGGCCCGCTTGCACTGCTCCCACAGGCGCTGACCAGCGCGGCCAGCAGCAGGATAAGCACGGTCATGGGCTGTCGCAGCCACTGTCGCTTGACACACATGGTCTTTCTCTTCCTTTCTCTTCGTGCGTTCCGTTCCATTCGTTGGGCTGTTCAGACGGCCTCCAGACGTTGCCTCTTTCGGGTTGGGGTGCTGCCGCACCTTGATTATCAGCTGACTGCTCAGGTGCGGCTCGGGTGAAGGCGTGTATTGCCCACCCAGAACTGGGGCGGTGTCAGAGGGTGACCTCGCTCAGGGCGCTCGGGCGCCAGCGCAGGAGACGCCGCTCCAGGGCGGTAATCACTATCTCCGAGAGCAGGGCGACTGCGGCCAGAATCAGCATGGCCGCGAAGACCCCATTGGCATTGAAGGTGGCGCCGGCGTTCTGGATCATCAGACCGATGCCCTCGATCGAGCCGACGAACTCGCCGACCACGGCCCCCACCAGCGCAAAGCTAAAGCTTGTGTGCAGGCTGGCGATGATCCAGGTGAGCGCCGATGGCAGGATCACCTCGCGGAAGAGCTGCCAGCGGTTGGCTCCCAGAATGCGGGCGTTGGCCAGCAGGTTCCGATCGACCTCGCGCACGCCCTGGAAGGCATTGAAGAAGACGATGAAAAAGACCAGGACGACCGCCAGGGCGACCTTCGATTGACTGCCCAGGCCCAGCCCAATGGCGAAGAGCGGCGCCAGAGTCACGCGGGGAATAGAATTGGCGGCCTTAATATAAGGGCCGAGCAGCTCGGCGAGGAAGGCGTTGCGGCCCAGGAGGACGCCGAAGCTGATGCCGAGAACGACCCCAATCAGAAAACCAAGCAGGGCCTCCTCCAGGGTCACGGCGATCTGTACCCAGAGCGGTCCCTGGGCGGTGCCGTGGAGCACCCAGGTCACCAGCTGCTGCCAGATCCCAGATGGGCGTCCCCAAAAGAAAGGATCGATCAGGCCCAGGCGGGCCCCCAATTCCCAACCGCCGATCAGAACCACCAGCAGCAGCAAACGCAGAGCATTAATGAGCCAGCGCCGGCGTCGCCGTCGCCGAACCAGGGCCGCCAAAGCAGCGCTGTCCGTCTCCGCCGTCGGATGAGCACTGCTCTGCTGCCGCTCAAGAAGAGTGTTTGGCTCGCTCATAGCTGATCATCACCTCGTCGCGGAGGTCCTCCCAGATGTCGTGATAGAGCTGAACGAAGCGCGGATCAAAGCGGATCTCGGCCACGTTGCGCGGACGAGGCAGGTCGATGGTATAGATGCCCTTGACCGTCGCCGGTCCGGCAGTCAGCACGCAGACACGATCGGCGAGGGCGATCGCCTCCTCCAGATCGTGGGTCACAAAGACCACTGAGGCCGAGAGCGCGGACCACAACTGCAGTAGCTCGTTCTCCATCAGCGTGCGTGTCTGCACATCGAGAGCGCTGAATGGTTCGTCCATCAGCAGGATCTGTGGCTCATTGATGAAAGTCTGAGCGAGGGCCACACGCTTGCGCATACCGCCCGAAAGCTGATGCGGATAGCGGTCTTCGAAGCCGGCCAGACCAACGCGGGCGATCCAGGCGCGGGCACGCTCCAGAGCTTCCCGCCTGGGGACGCCACGAAAGAGGGGACCGGCGGCCACGTTGTGCAGCACGTTCTTCCAGGGGAAGACGGCGTCGGTCTGAAAGACATAGCCGATGCGCGGGTCGTTGCCATGCACCTCTTCCCCCATGACCAGGACGGAGCCGGCACTCGGGCTATCCAGCCCGGCGATGAGGCTCAATGTCGTGGACTTGCCGCAGCCGGTGGGGCCGATGAGCGCACAGAACTCGCCCGGGGCCACGCTCAGACTCAGGTCGCGTAGCGCGGTATAGGTCTGCCCACGGGGAGTGAGGAAGCGCTTGGTCACCTGGCGTAGCTCAATGACCGGCGCGCTGCCCGTCGGACGCCTGTCACCGGAGGCCTCCTGGAGTGGGGAGCGTGGCATAGGGGGTGAAGCGGATGATACCTTGTTCTGTGAGTGTTGCATTGTTCGTGCTTCTTGCTGCCGAAGAAGATGCTCTCTCTGTTACGATCTTGCCCGGCTAGCCGACCAGCCGGCCAGTGGGACGGTCAGGCAGATGGCGAGACGACCCGACTGGCCGGCTGGCTCCGTTCTCAATGGCTCGTCTCTGAGCGGACACTATGAGTTTAGCTCATGATGGATAAATAACGCATAAATGCCCCTTGGTGAGAGTTAAACATTGCATAAATGCTCATTGCCTTGCCAGGAAAGGCTCTCCTCAGGGCGTGGCGTGCTGCTGAGCAGCATGTCTATCAGGGGCCTGTCATCGAGAAGCAGCCTATGATCCGATAGAAGGGCCTTGATTTGTGGCGGTGCTCCTTATGGCAGGAATGCCTGAACCTTTGCGACCAATCTATTGCTTTTGCTAAGCGTTGGAAGTGGAGGGCGCATCACTCTCGGGGGCTGCGGAGAATAGCCGACGCAACCAAGCCAAGATGGGAATGAAGGGGCAGCTCGCTGACGGCGGGGCGCTTCCCTGGAGCTGACAGCGCACTCAGCAACTCGCGCTGCTCAACCGTCAGCGAGCAACGACCAGCTCTTCTATACGGTGGTGCTGGCCGTGGTCGTAGGCTTACGTCCCCAGACGGTGAGCAGCGTCCAGAGCGCGCAGAAATCCTCTTGTTGCATCTCGGCCATCGCCTGCTGAATCAGTGTTCCTAACTCCTCTTGACCGATTAAGCCGACTTTCACGAGAAAGGGTCGAATCAATTCCATTCCGGCCAGATGATCCTTGAAGACAGGATAATACATCTCCGTCCCCATTGACCACTCGATAGCGCTGGCTCGCAGCCGTACCTCCTCAAAGCCGGCCTGGCGTACCATCCGTGGCAGTACCGGTGTAATACCGAGATGGCGCCCGTCAGGGGAGAAACTCTGCCCAGCTCGCCGGAACGCTTCGGCGATCAAGGAGCTAAAACGCTCGTAGGCTGGGCTGGTTGTCAGAGGAAGTTCTCCCTCGGTCAGGCGCAAGATGCCGCCGGGCTTGAGCAGACGGGAACACTCAGTCAGCAGGCGGGGCCAGGCCGCTGGCAGCATGAAACCCGAGAGAGCGCGCCCGTTAATTAGATCGAAAGAGGCGTCGGCGAAAGCCAGCGGCTCCATCACATTGCCAACCTGGAAACGGACGTTCCTCAGTCCACGTGACTGAGCCTGGGCCTGGGCATACTCAATCACCAGCGGACTGATGTCGATGCCGATCACCTCAACGCGAGGGTAGTGAAAAGCCACCTCTAAGGCCCAGCCGCCAGGGCCACAGGCCAGATCGAGCACTCGCCCGCCCTCCGGCAGGAGTTGACCCTCGGGAAAGAGACCACCCATGCCTTCCGTCAGCAGCCGATCCTGTTGCATCAGGCGGGCTAACTCGCCTGCATTCTCTGGATCGATCACATACGTATGATCTACTTCCGCCATGCACTTGCTTCCTTTCCAGCCTGAAGAGGCGCGTTGCTCTGGGCGCCTCCGGGACTGATGGCATCTTCTTCAGCACGCTTCTTCCTCAAGTGTAGCAGAAAGCAGCCCAGAGCTGGAAGAGCCAGGGTAGCATAGCGGCAGTGGCATGGCCCTGACAAAAGTGGCCCGGCCTCCGTCGGAAAATGATGGTCGGGGCCAGAGCCCGGCCTGTCTGCCGCCGGTCCGCTTCCCATGAGGAGAACGGTGAGTGCTCTCCTCCACTCCTGGCCGGGCCTGTTCCTACACTCTGGTGAGCGGGATATGAAAAAGTCATAAAAATCAGGGCGACTGCCCTTTCTCCCTGCAAGGCATCTTGACAGTAACTTGTCCTCTTTTCTACACTTCCTGCTGAACTACGCTTTCTCCCGAGGAGCCCACTGGCTTCGTGTTCCGTCCACTTGTTGGGGGAGAAGGCCGTCGCGGCCTTGCTCTTCGTCTCCCTTACCTGGTAGATGATAACGGCGGGATCAGGAAGGAGGAAAGGATGCCCTGGTGGCTGTTTCGCCGCCGAGTTAGCAAAGGTGTCGGAGGCTCAGATCCGGCAGCGCAGCCGATGCGCAGGTCGGTTGGAGAGGTGGCTTTGCCACGTCTGCGAGGCCATCGCCGCTATTTAGATGAGCAACCTTACTTATTACCGAAGGATCTGGGAGAGGTCAACCGTCTCGATTTCCAACACTATGTGTTGCGCACTCTCCTGCGGGGCAACTATCTGGCTCCCATTGAGCAGCCGCGGCGCATTCTCGATGTTGGCTGCGGCACTGGGCAGTGGGCTATCGAGCTGGCCCAGCAATTTCCCCAGGCCGAAGTCATCGGCCTTGACCTGCTCCAGGTCAAGGTAAGTAGCTCGCCGCCAGCAAACTATCGTTTTGTGAAAGGCGATGTGTTGGATGGCCTCCCCTTCGAGAGCAACTGGTTCGATTTTGTCCATCAGCGCCTTCTCTTCCTGGCTATTCCTTTGTCAGCCTGGCCGGGCGTGGTACAGGAGCTGGTGCGCGTCACCTCTCCCGGTGGGTGGATCGAACTTGTTGAGGGAAGCTCTAGTTCGAGTAACTTTGCCCCTGCTGGTCCAGCTACCCAGCAGTTGATCGGCTTGATTGGGCAGCTAGCAGCTCTGCGCGGTCTCGATAGCGAGGGCCAGGTGATGCGCTCGCTGGACCGCTACTTGCTAGAGGCTGGTCTGATCAACGTCCAGCGCTATCCAATCGAGATTCCTGTTGGGGAATGGGGAGGACGGCTCGGATCGTTGATGGCTATTGATGTGTGCGAAGGAATTAAGGCTATCAGTGCTCCTGTCGCGGCGCGCTTTGGCCTCTCCGAACAGGAAGTGCTTGATTTGCTGGATCAAGCCAACCACGAATGGAATGAGCTGCGAACCTCCTACTCTCTGGCTGTTGCCTGCGCTCAAAAACCGGCAGCTAGCTAACCCTCCTGGCCCGACCCAGCTTGTGGCGCCATTATGCCGTGCAGCCAGGAAGCAAAGGGAAGATCGCCTGAAGTGCGAGGCGGGTACTACTCCCGCCTCGTACCTGCCGCTAGCCAGTGCGAGGCTCACCTGAGAAGGTGCCACTAGAGAGGGACTGGTTACCTCCTGCTGGCTGGCGGTCGGGCTTCAGAATACCAGTCTGACCCTTTCCCACAACGCCCGTAGCTCCCCCTGGGGGTCCTCCGCCAGAGAAGGCGCCTCATCCCAAATCAGCGTTGCGCGCCGCTCCAGATCGTAGCGTGGCCACTCCGGCAGGCTGGGGATAGTCGGGTTCCCGGTACGAATGAAGGCTGCCCAGGAGGCATGCATCAGATCGGCCAGGGCCTGCCGACTGGGCGAGGTACCAGTAAACAGGCGCGAGAGTTCCACATCGAGCGTATTGAAGACAAAAGGAATATCCATTGCATGCGCGGCCCCGAGCACCCCGCCGAAAGCGGGCGACTTCCAATCGAAGCGGTACATCCAGACGGGGGCCCCCTGCCGAACCTGGGCCTCCGCCAGGCGAATAGCCGGGATGCGAAAGACCAGATCGCTCATCAGATCAATCCAGGCGAACTCTGGAGAATGGTCCTCACGCGCCGCGGTATAAAGCGCGAGCACCCGCTGAGCGGCCTCACCAAAGAGTTGCTGGAGGAGCGCCTCGTTGATCTGGGCACCGCCGCCCATCAGAGCGAACAGCCGCCATTCATCGCGGTTTGTGCCCAGCAACACAGCCACATCTTTGGCTGAGCCTTGGGCCAGCATGGCCAGTGGATGCTGCGGCAGCGTCTCACCGTCGATCACCGGACTGAAAGCGCGAACTCCGCCGAACTCTCGTCCCAGCTCCGGCTGCACCTTGAGCAGGCTCTCCACCGGGACCTCAGCCAGTGCCTCGACCCGCGCAGGGTCCAGACCCAGCCTGGCCAGAAGGGCCTGAGCCACGCGCGTGGCCTCGGCACCAGTAGGAAGGTCGCCGGCGGCACCGCTCTGCAGAATCGCCCGCTTAAAGAGGCCGCGCGCCGCGGGCATGCCCAGCAGTGCGGCGATGCTCATGGCGCCCGCCGATTCGCCCATCACCGTCACATTGTCGGGATCGCCGCCGAAAGCCTCGATATTCTCGCGTACCCAGCGCAAGCCAGCGATCTGGTCGAGCAGACCGCAGTTGCCGCTGTAGCCCGAGGCCGCGCCAGCCAGCTCCTTGAGGTAGACAAAACCCAGAATCCCCAGCCGGTAATTGAGCGAAACCACTACGATATTGTGACGCTCTGCAAATGACGCGCCGTCATACCACGGGTCGGAGGCTGAGCCGATGGTGAAGGCCCCGCCGTGAATATAGACCATGACCGGGCGCTTCCCCTGATCTGCGGCAGGAGACCAGATATTCAAGTACAGGCAGTCCTCGCTGATCGGACGCGGATCAACAACGCGCTCGGCCCCAATGGCGCCAACCATACTGGCCCCCATCTCGGCAACCTGGGGAGCCATCGGACTAAAGGCTGTCGTCGGACGCACGCCCGTCCACGGTTCAGCTGGCTCAGGGGGGCGGAAGCGCCTGGCTCCCATCGGAGGGCGGGCGAAAGGAATGCCTTTCCAGACGCAGATGGCGCCTTGCTGATAGCCCTGAACCTTCCCGTAGCGAGTTTCGACAATGCATTCGCTCATGTTTCTACTCCTGCTCATCGATGCAGATAGGCTTGAGTGAAGGCCTCACTGCCGCCGCCAGGTCCTGCCTTCGCAGAAAGCGGACCCTGCCAGCGCCGCTTCGTGACCATCCCGCCGAAGCGCTGGCGACCATCTTGTTCTCTTCTGCAGGGACCAGGCCTGGTAATCAAAGAAAAAGAAGAGGTGGCATCGGGGCCATCATCATCTTATCACTTGATCGTTGCTATTCCGGGCCCCGGCACCCTTTCGCCGGGCCACTGCCTCAAGATGCCTGGCCTTCCGGCTCGACCGCGATCCCCAGCCGCTCCAATAGCGCCCGGCAGCGCCACGCCGGGTAGCCGACAGGTAGACGACCGGGAGGGCCATGCGAATCCGAGCCAGCGCTCATGACCAGTCCATGACGCTGGACATACGCTTCATAGGTCGCCTCCAGCTCCGGCCCGTGGGTGGGATAGTAGACCTCTAGCCCATCGATGGCGACCTCCGCCCGTACGCGATCCAGTAGCTCGGGGCTGTAGAAGGTGAACTCCGCCGGCTCACGCAGACCGCGGCCCGGGTGGGCGATCAGGGCCAGGCCCCCACTGCGGTGGAGCACGTCAATCGCAGCGGCCAGATCCGCCTTAATCTCCCGATAGCCCGCGTCACGGATCACGGCGAGGGCCTCTTTCCAGCTGGAGACATAGCCATGCTTCAGCAGGAGGAACCCGCAGTCGCCAGCGACTCGCAGCCGGTTACCCTGCGCCGCAAGGAGCCTCTCCCGCCCAGGAAAGGAGTAGCCGCGACGGAGCAGCTCTGCATAAACCTCCTCTGCGTTAGCTCGTTGCCCCTCACGTACTTGCTCCACCAGCCACCGCAGGTCCGGCTGCTCAGGATCAAAGCCGTAGCCAAGCACATCGGCCATCTGGCCTTGCCAGGCAGCGCTGATCTCAACGCCGTTGAGAACGGCAACCCCTTGCTCCTTCGCCAGGCGCTGCAGCTGGGCGAGCGTATCCACTCGATCATGATCTGTAACGGCAATCAATTGAAAGCCCCGCTCGCGCACGTGAGCTAAGAGATCTGCCGCAGTCCAGCGTCCGTCGCTCCAGGTCGTATGCAAATGAAGATCGATCGTGGCCTGCTCAGAAAGACGTTGTTGCACTTGATGCCTCCTTCAGATCCCAGCAGCAGAGCAGCAGAGAGGAGCCCCCTCCTGGCATCTCCCGCAAGCGCTTTGCTGAGGTGAGCGCTGCCGTCGCCGACAGGAAGCGCGTCATGGACTCATGTTGTTGGTTCGATTGGATAAAATCATCTCTTAGATGGTACACGACTGTTTCTGCTGGCGGCAACAGCGAAGAAGGGCGCTGGACTGGCGGCCTCGAGCTGGTCTCAAGATTCGCTTCTATTGCACGTCTGATCTGCTCACATAAAAAATCTGTTAATAAAGGGCGGCGCTCTCCTCAGCTGGCTGTGCTTACAATTGACAGAGAGCGCGTGTCTTACCTACACTCTCAATTGAGCGAGTGCTCGCAGATAACGACGCCAGGCCTGGCGCCGGATGTACTCCCCTTCCTGCCTTTGGCGAAGAAGCCGGGCCTGCTCCAGAAGAGACAGGTCAGGGGATTTGTATCTCACTGTATGTGTCTGTCTGGCTACCTGTCTGCCGGCTGCTGCTTCTGCTGCCACCAGCGCCAGGTCATCTTGTTGCAGAAAGGAGCTTCTCCATGCCCTGGTGGGTTTTTCGGCGACGGCGCTCGGTGCCAGCGTCGCGCGCGACGGGCCAGGTAGTGGCGGAGAGTGCTGCTTTACCGCCGCTGCAGGGTGAGCGTCGCTTTTTGCAAGAGCAGCCCTACATGCTGCCCAAGGACCTGGGCGAAGTCAATCGGCTGGATTTCCAACATTACGTTCTGCGTGCCCTGCTACGGGCCAACTACCTGGCCCCCATTGGGCAGCCGCAGCGCATTCTGGATGTTGGCTGTGGTACCGGGCAATGGGCTTTTGAACTCTGCCAGCAATTCCCACAGGCGGAAGTAGTCGGCGTCGACCTGGAGCAGGTCAAAGCTACCACCCCTCCCTCTAATTATCGCTTCGTCCAGGGCGATGTCCTGCGGGGTCTACCCTTTGCCGACGCCTCCTTCGACTTTGTCCACCAGCGGCTCCTGACCTCAGCTCTGCCTCTGGCTGCCTGGCCGGAGGTAGTGCGCGAGCTGGCTCGGGTGGCTGCCCCGGGAGGCTGGGTTGAGCTGGTCGAGCCCGGGCTGGGTCTGCGTGTCACCCCTGCGGGACCGGCAAACGAGAAGCTCCTGAGCATGGGAACCCAATTGGCTGCACAGCGGGGCTTAGACACGGAGGGAGCAGTGGCGCGCTCCCTGGAACGCTATCTTCAAGAAGCCAGGCTTGTCAACGTCTATATGCGCACCGTCGAAGCACCGGTAGGGGAGTGGGGAGGACGAATCGGCTCCCTGCTGGCCCTGGACCTGCGCGAGATCTGGAAAGCGATCAGCACACCTCTGGCCGCCTATTTCAATCTTTCGCAGCAAGAAGTGTACAATCTTATCGAAAGCGCTAACCAGGAATGGAACAGCCTGCGGGCCTACTGCTCTTTTATCGTTGGCTACGGGCAGAAGCCTTTTACCCCCTAGGTAGGGTCGTTCCTTCCGACTCCCCCTCTGACAGGAAACGCTACTCTTGCATCTGTTCTAAGTCCCTTGCCAGCCAGGGCTGTCATCCTACTGGTTGCACGATGAAGTAGTCTCCGTAGAGCGTCAGGCGATAGTGCCGATTCGGCTGGGCCATCAACGTTTGTAGGGCGGCATCGTAGTCGCCACGTGGCAGCACGTAAGCTGCATGGTGATCGGCGTGGGTAGCCCAGTAATAGGGCCAGTAGCGAATATAGCCCGGCTGCAGCTGCTGGTTGACAACCCCACAGGTCAGGCGCTCCTGGCTGAGGAAGGCCACCTTATAGCAGGTCCAATAATCGCTATAGAAGTGGGTCACGCCCAGCTCCTCCAGCCGATGTACAAAAGCCATATCCTGTTGATAGTACAGCTGAGCTGTGGAAGTTTCACCAAAAGCCTGGGCTGTACCGATTCCATAGAAGAGCAGTAGTAACAGCAGCAGAGCCAGGCAGAGCGTGCGACCAGACTGGCGTAACCTGGGCAGAAAGGACCACGTGGCCCGCATACCCTGCCAGAGGGGCCAGAGGATCGCGGGGAGCGCAACCCAAAAAATGATCAGGTAGCGCCCATGCAGAGAGGGCCACTTGAGCGGTGCAAGACTATGAATGAAGAGCACCAGGGTGATGGCCGCAGCAAGCAACAGCAGCAGGCGAGCGCTGGCCCGGACCAGGTCAGCCTGCTGATCAGCCTTACCCTCCAGACGGGAGCGCCGTCCCAGGCACCACAGATCCCAACCGGCCAGCCCCAGAGCGGCGAGAAAAAGCAGCAAATAGCCAGTGCCCCAGCCGAGATGAGCCAGCCGGCAGGCCAGCGTAGGGGCGCTGGTGGGGTCCCGCAAGACCGGCACTTCGCTGACTGGGCAGAAAGGGTTGCCGCTAATCGTGGGCAGAGAGAGCTGAATGGTGGCCTTAATCTGCTGCCAGACCAGGGCTGGTGTATAGTGCAGCGGCACCGGCCCCTGCTGCTGCACAGCCACGGCGCTGAGCGTATCAAGACCTGGAGGAGCGTGCAGATTATAGGCCAGCAGCGGCCACATGCCCAGTGCCAGGCCACCCAGCATGCAAATAACGGGTAGCAGACGTATTAAATCACGCCAGCAGAAAAATATGATTAAAAAGCCAGAGAAGCCTATCAGTGGTAAGAAAAGCATATCGCTCCAGAGGCTCAGGCCCACCACGATGCCCCAGGCCAGATAGCCCCCACAGCGGAGCAGGAGGCGGCGCCCCGAGAGCGTAGGGCCAGTGGAGAGCGCTAACCGGGTAGCGATCAGGAGCGCCAGTGTGCCACAGAGCAGGATTTCCAGATAGCCCCCATAAGAGCGCAGTTGATAGGTGAGCATATAAGGTGAGCCGAGGCTCAGCAGCGCCAGCGTCAGCAGACTCAGCCCTGGAGTATACAGTGTACGGGTCAGGAGATAGAGAGCAACCAGGAAGAGTGCAAAGAGCATGACCAAGCCAAGCCGCAGAGCAAGAAGCGATGATCCAAACAGATGAAAGAAGGCGGCCCCCAGGTAAGCCTGAAGTGGTCCCATATAGAACGAGCCATACATAAACGTTGGGCGCTCGCCCTGATAGGCAATATGGCGCGCCATCAGACCAAAGATCCCCTCATCGCTATCGGTCCAGGGCCAGTGCTGCTTGAGCAGCATCAGGCGCAGGCTGACCCCAACCAGGATAAGGCCGAGCGCGACCAGGTGCCATCTCTCCAGGAAAGCCAATCTACGCAATTTCTCTTTAACAATGGTCATAGTCATACACTTCGATAGAAAATATAGTGATAGAGGACCAATTTTGCCGTTGATGGTAGCATGGATACAATAGGGTGTCAACCGACCAGAGACAGAGGAGCTAGTCGCTGCGCGGCGTAGTCTGAGGAAGTGCCACAGCAGAGGAAAACGGCTGCAAGCCGCTGAGCTGGCGATGAAGCTCAGTAGTGACGAAACTGTCACAATCAGCAAATGCCTGGCGACCTTCCGGTTGAGGTCCGGGCCTCGCTGCCAGGCTCAGGGTGCGAGCTGCGGCACCAGCCCCCAGGCGAGCTTGACAGGGGTACTTATGCTTAGAGACAGTGAGCAGTACTTGCTTGCTTGCATTGATAAGGAAAGGGCGAGACAATCGATGGAGAGCTTACTGGCATGCGCGCGCTCCTGGGTCAAGGAGCATGCCGGTTCCCAGGTCCCCCATCTTCTGAGGGCAGAAGAATGGTTGCGGCAGATCAACCCAGCTGCTTCAGAGGCTATGCTGCTGGCGGCCCTGACTCACGACATGGAGCGAGCCTTCCCTGGACCCGATAGCCCAAAGCAAGATCTCTCGCGTGGAGCAGATGACCCGCTCTATCTACAAGCGCATTCCGAGCGCTCGGCGCGCATCGTGGGCGGCTTTTTGCGTGAGCAACAGGCGCCAGCCGACCTGATAGAAGAGGTAATGGCCCTGATCCGCGTGCACGAGGTAGGAGGATGGCCCGAAGCTGATTGGGTCCAGGCGGCGGACAGCCTCAGCTTCCTGGAGGTCAACGTCCAACCCTTTCTTGATATGCTGAGCAGTACCTGGGCTGGCTGGACACCTGAAGCTGTTCGCGCCAAGTTTTCCTGGATGTACTCGCGGATACGGCTACCGGAGGCCCGCCAGTTGGCCATACCTCTCTATCAGCAAGCTCTGGAGAAGCTTCGTCAGCAAGAAGAGCACTTGAAGCGCCCAGGGGAGCCAAAGCCCTCCCTGCAAGAGTAAAATAAAAGCTGCCGCCCCGGTGTCCCAGAGTACAAGCCACGTCCAGGCCCTGCCCTTGGGATACTGCAGCCACAAAGGCGGTCGGACGAGAGCAGCAGATTACGCCCCCTGCCCGGAGCAACCAGCTCTGCTGTGGCGTATATAGATATTTGTGTATCTATCAGGTTGCTGAAGGAATGAGACAGACATCATTGGATGATACGGAGCGGTCCAATCATCAGGTGCATTCGTTGGAGAGATGGCGCTATATCCTGCTGATCATCATTCTTGGATCGTTGGCAGCCTTTGGTCCTCTCTCGATTGATATGTATTTGCCGGCGCTGCCCCTGCTCAGCCGTGACCTGGGGGCCAGCGCCTCGGCGGCTCAGCTCACGCTGAGCGCCTGCCTTGTTGGTCTTGCCCTTGGCCAATTGTTGGCAGGGCCGCTGAGCGATAGCCTTGGGCGGCGGCGTCCTTTGCTGGTCGGATTACTCGCCTACATTCTAGCCTCGCTCTTATGTTCCATCGTACCATCGATTACGCTCCTGATTGGTCTCAGACTGATCCAGGGACTGGCCGGAGCTGCGGGCATCGTCATCGCACGAGCCATTGTACGAGACAGATACAGTGGGATCGCCCTGGCCCGTTTCTTCTCTATGCTCATGCTGGTGAGTGGCGTTGCGCCCATCGCTGCCCCTCTTATCGGCGGCCTCATGCTACGTCTCACCAACTGGCGTGGCATCTTTCTCTTCCTTACCTTGCTTGTAGCCCTGATGTGGGTAGCGGTCCTTCTGGGGCTACCTGAGACCTTGCCGCCGGAGCGACGGCAGAGCGGAGAGTTAAGCGTGACCTTGGGCACCTTTCGCCGTCTGCTTATCGATAAAGCCTTCATTGGCTATGCGCTCTCCTGTGGTCTCTCGGCGGCGGCCATGTTTGCCTACATTTCTGGCTCGCCCTTCGTCACGCAGGAGATCTATGGTCTCTCGCCCCAGGCCTTCAGCCTGATCTTCGGCGCGAACGCCCTGGGCATTGCCGTTATGGGACAGATTAGCGGGCGTCTCGTTAGCAGAGTAGCGCCGCGCAAGCTGCTGGCGGGAGCCTTGACAGCCGTGGCCCTGGGCAGTGGAGGACTCTTCTTAGCAGTGATCAGTGGAGTCGGATTGGTAGGCATTCTTCCCGCGCTTTTCGTCGTCGTCGCCAGTCAGGGCATGGTATTCCCGAATGCAGCCGCTTTAGCGCTGACTGACCATCCACACTCAGCCGGCAGTGCCTCTGCCCTCCTTGGATTACTGCAATTTATCCTGGGGGCGCTGGCCTCACCGCTCGTTGGCGTTGCTGGCGCGCACACTGCTCTGCCGATGGCGAGTGTGATCTGCTTCCTTGGTCTGGCTGCCCTCATCACCTTCCTGCTTCTTGGACAAAGCAAGCCGGTAAACGCTGCCTCCTCCCTGGCGGCGGAGGTCGAGCACCTGGAAGGTCACTAACCCACTCTGGGGCTACCTGCAGCTCCTCTTTCTTCCCCTGATCTGACTCGCTCCTGGCTCAGGCTCGGAGGCCCCTCGGCTGATGGACTCTGGACCGGGCTGGACAGCAGAGGAACTTCCCCAGGCAGCGCGCTCCCGCACGCCGCCAGGTGGAGTGGATGAGCAGCCGAGAACGCGGCGTTTGCGGTTCCAGAGACCAGTGAAAAGGAGGAGGGAAGAGGAGGAGAGATTCCAGATATCTCAGACTTTTACCATCCAGGGGGCGGAGCCGGGGCCAGGTAAGCTCTTAGCCCTGGCTCTGGCCCCGCACTTATTCCTCAGCTGTGGCCTGGGACTGGCGAGGACGCCGCGAAGGATCGAGACAACAGTAGAGGCTCTGACCGTGGCAACAGCTCTGGCGATCCTTCTCCGACTCAAACTGGATCGTTGCGTGATCGATATGGTACTTCTCCGTCAGCATCTGCGTCAGCGCATAGCGGATCGAAGCGCTGCGGGCTGGCGTCCCGTCCTCGATTGTCGCATGGCAGGCCAGCGCTGGCATCCCGCTTGCGATCGTCCAGACATGCAGATCGTGTACCTCGCGGACTCCCTCGACCTGCAGCATATCATGAGCGAGCTGGGAGACTGAGAGGCCACGCGGCGCCGCTTCCAGTAGAATATCGGTCGCCTCGCGCACGACTTGCCAGGCGCCCAAGGCCAGCAGCAGGGCGATTCCCACTGACAACAGCGGATCGACGGCGCTCCAGCCGGTCGTCAGCAGCACCAGGCCGCCGACGATAACCGCCAGCGAAGCCCCCACATCGCCGAGCACATGCAGCAGAGCAGCGCGTGTATTCAGATTATGGTGACCATTGCGCTGGAGTACCGTGCTGATAAAGAGATTGATGACGATCGCGATCAAAGGCGTCACGAACATCGCCAGCGGCTGCACCTCGGCTGGATGGCGCAGACGCCCAACCGCCTCGATGAGAATCCCCACTGCGATGGCAATCAGGGTCACCGCATTAATCAGCGCTGCCAGGATGCCGACGCGATGATAGCCGAAGGTCCGGCGTGCATTCGCGGGCCGCTCAGCCTGAACCGCTGCAAACCAGGCCAGACCAAGCGCAAAGAGGTCTGTCACCACATGGCCAGCCTCCGACAAGAGGGCCAAGGAGTTGGCCAGGAGGCCACCTACAAGCTGGCTGAGCAGGATCACCATTGTCAACAGAAAGGCCAGACGGAGGCTCCGCCGCGGCATCTCCTGATGAGCATGGTGGGCATGGGCGTGAGAGTGGACATGAGGATGAGTATGGCGCTCATGGCTGTGATCGGCCTCTCTCCCCCCCACCGGCTCAGGGTTCTTTCCCCTATTCATCTGCTTCATAGCAGGCTCTTCACCATGACCGACAAACATGGTCATGCGGAAACCTCCACCTTGGAAAAGGTACCGGGTGACCCTCCTGCCGGCTCGCTCGCATGGGCCAGGCCCAGCTCAAGCAGTTGACGCACATGGTCATCAACGAGACGGTAGTAGACCACTCGCCCGACTTTGCGCATACTCACAATGCCCTGTGTGCGCAGCACACGCAGCTGGTGAGAAATCGTCGTATCATCCCGGCCAAGGCCAGCAGCCAAATCGCACACGCAAAGCTCGCCAGCCGGAGCATGCAGCAGAGCAAAGAGCACCTGCAGGCGCGTTGGATCATTGAGAACGGCAAAAAGGGCCGCCGTACGCATTGCACTCTCCAGGGGCAGCAAGCTGTATCGCACAGCTTCCACCTGCTCAGGATGCACCGCGCGCACCTGGCAGAGGTCTGTCGCCTCTGCGCTTCCCCTGGTCTCGCTTCCTCGCGGACGAGTGGCCATCCCGGCTTGCTCCTTTCGTCTTCGTAAAACCTGTACAGCTATGCAGCTTTCCTTTCTCTTACTACTATAACATCGTCGCTGCTCGCTTGCAATCCGCTGGAAAGAACGAACGATTCTGGACAGGACCAAAGGGCTATGCTATCGTAGGCCCTATCCTTACGAGGCCCTTCTGGACAAGCCTGCTTTCCCTGGTTGACCAGAGTCGGGATGGCAGTGCCAACAGATACAACAGAGGTGAGAAAGGACTGATGCGTATGCAATTGCTGGTAGCTGCCCACAGGCTGGCGATTTGTCGTCTCGCTCCTGGAAGCCCGCTGCCGGCCTGGCTCTCTGCCGCTGGCCTGGAACGGCAGCCTTTGCTGGCGCTCACGTGGACCGCTGATGAGCTGTCTGTAGTTTGCCCGCAGCAGCTGGTCCCAGAGGGAGTGCGCTGTGAAGCCGACTGGGCGGCGCTCAAGGTCGTAGGCCCGCTGGATCTGAGCTTAACCGGCATTCTCGCCACGCTGCTCAGACCGCTGGCCGAAGCCCATATTCCAGTCTTTGCGCTCTCTACCTACGATACCGACTATCTGTTAGTGCGCGAGCCGCAGCTAGAAGCCGCGCGGGCCGCTCTCCTGGCGCACGGCCATGAATTCTTATAGCCTGTATATGGCGCAGAGAGATCGGTTCGGAGCGATCTGCTGAGAGGCGCAAGAGAAGGGCGCGAGCGGGATAGGAGATGTCCGTAGTCAGGCGACCTGAAACTCGCAGCGTGGGAAGCGCGTGATTTACCCAGATGCTGTAGAAGCAAGCATCCAGGGAAAGCCGGGCGAGACCGGCTCAAGCAAGGAGGTGGATGTCATCATGACTATCAGCCTGGAGCAGCTTATCATCTGGGTCATCATCGCGGCTATTGTCGGTGTCGTGGGGGAATTCATCGCTCGTCGTCACGCCCCCGGCGGCATTGTCGGCGCCATTCTCCTGGGACTGCTGGCCATCTTTCTGGTCGATGGTGTCCTGCACTGGCACATCAGCGGCGAGCCATACCTTAACGGCGTCCCGCTTGTAACGTCGGTGCTGGCGGCGGCGGTCCTGGTCTTCATCTGGAGTGCCTTCGCCTATCGTCGCCTTTCTCCTTACTACTACCGCCGTGGGAGCTATGCCCATCGACCGCGCAGCTGGTGGCGCTGGTGACGGGAGAGGAGGCGCGCGCGTCGGCCCTGGCTGCCAGCGCTCATAGCTCTGTGATGTCAGGTCAGGCCCAGCCAGACCAGACCAGATCGCCTGCGTGTGTATAGCCCACCCGGTCCCGCTGTCATCGCATTGATCGCCGCCGCCTGAAGCTCACGCAAAGGTCACCTTCAGAGAGACCCAGGAGAGGAGGGTTCACGCCATCCTACCGCACAAGGTTGCCCTCCTCTCCTGTCCAGGAGAGAGATCGAACGGCGCTAGCGGCGCGAGCGCGAGCGCCTGATCGCAGCCTCTCCCAGCTGTCCAGCCAGCAGCAGTGAACTGAAACCGGCCATTGTCAACACCTGGTGGGCAGCCAGCGGCTCGCTGGCGTCTGCTCTCTTCTCCTGAGCACCAGCAGCGCTATGGGCTGGCGTTGGCATCCCGAAGCCGAAGCCGAGACCAGAGTTCCCCCCGCGGGCTGCCTCCGCGGCCCCACGCAGCTCAGCGGCAACCAGTTCCAATAACTCGGCCACCTCCAGCTCAAGGGCTGCTGCCACACTCTCCAACACCCGCGCTGAGGGATACTTCTGCCCACGCTCGATCTCACCAACATAGATCTCGGAAAGACCGGCGCGCTCTCCCAGCTCGCGCATCGTCAGCCGGCGTTGCTGGCGCTCCCGGCGAATCACCTTTCCGAGCGTCTCTTGAAGATCGGCCATCCCCACGCTCCTTTCTGCTCTCCTCCCTTCCAGAGGAGTCTGCCGCATCTCTGCCACTTTCGGCAGCTATGCTCATAGCATAGCCTGACGGGCGGCTATGCTGACAGCATCGCTTTTTGCTATCACTATACCCCCCCGCTTTGCTATATTCAAGGTGTTCCCTCCTTCCTCCCTGCCTGCCTGCCAGCAGCGAAGGCGGAAGCGGGAGCGAGACCTGACAAAGCCGGCTCACACCGGAGAAGAGAAAGAAAAGAAAGGAGTGCCTTCATGCTCCCACGTTCCACCGCCTCCTTCCTGTCATACAGACAAGAACACGTCCAGTCAACTCTGCATATTCCCATCGTCTACGAGGAGCACCAGCTGGAGCCTCCACGTTGGGAGTATCGTCTCATCAGTCTCGATCTACACAAAGAACCGGTGCTTTCTGCTGCCAGCCTGACCAGACTCGGACAAGAGGGCTGGCTACTGCAGGCGATCGTCGACGAGCGAGCCAGCGGAAGCGGCACCCAGCTTCACTACTACTTCGTGCGTCGCCTGCTCGGATCGGAGCAGGAAGCAGGTAGAGAAGAACAGGTATTAGAAGAATAAAAAGGGCAAAGAACGAACTGTGAATAGGAAAGAGTGGAAGAAAGGATCATTGTCATGAGCGCTACTCTTTATGTACCGACCGTCATTGAAGCCACGGGACGCGGAGAGCGTGCCTACGATCTCTACTCTCGTCTGCTCAAAGAGCGCATCATTCTGATCAACGGCCCAATCGAGGAGCAAATGGCCGGACTGGTCATTGCGCAGCTCCTCTTTCTGGCCGCCGAGAGCAGCGAGCGGGAGATCAACCTCTACATCAGTTCACCGGGCGGCGTCATCACCGCCGGTCTGGGCATTTACGACACCATGCGCATGTTGCCCTGTCCCATCGCCACGACCTGTGTCGGCTACGCTGCCAGCTTCGGTACCATCCTGCTGATGGCAGGGGACCGTGGACGGCGTCGAGCCCTGCCGCATGCCCGCATCCACCTGCATCAGCCGTGGACCGCCAGCGGCGTCAGCGGCCAGGCCAGTGATATCGAGATCCATGCCCGCGAGATGCTGCATACCCGCGACATGCTCAACGAGATCATTCAGCTACACACTGGCCAGCCCCTGGAGCGCATCAAGCATGACACCGACCGCGACTTCTTCCTGAGCGCCGCCGAGGCCGTCGAATACGGCATCATCGATGAGGTGCTGGAGCCACCCATCAAGGAGGCGAAAGAGGCATCATCCTTCTAGAGTGGCTCGATGCGCACATAGTCGAGATCGAGCCACTGGCGACCCGTCGCAATCGTGCCGAAGCGCAGGGTACCGCGCGGGGTGGCGATGGCATACTGGTTGTCTACCCAGGCCACAAAGCCCAGGGGGCGCACTGGGGGTGAGGGAGCGGTAAAGAGGAGGCTGCCATCTACGAAGAAACGGGCCTGCGATGGCAACCACTCAAGGGCATAGGTATGCCAGTCCGTGAGGACAACCTCCTCCAGCAGGCGCTCCTGGGCCCCGGTCAGGCGCTGCAGCCAGCGCGCCGCGGGGCGCAGCTCACCGCTGAGCCGCCCCCAGAGGGCTGCCAGAGCCGTGGGCACGGCTGCTGTCAGGAAGCTCGGGCGCAGCGCATGCACTACTTGCGCCTTCCATCCCCAGCCCGGCACGCCGGGCACCAGGGCCATGTTCGAAGGAGGTGAGGCGTAGAAGAACCAGACTGCCTCGGGGAGCATCAATATATCCCCACGCAGCGAGAACGGGTAATTCCAGAAACCGAAGCCGGCGGTCCCGCGCAGCAGCCCCGGCGTCTCCGCCGTACTGGCCAGTGTCGCCGCCGGATGGGAGAAAGCGGCCCGTACCTCCAGACGCAGCGGTGGACGCCAGGGGAAAGCCCGACGCGGCAGCTCGCCATAGTCGTCGATCTGCGCGTCGCTATACTCCCCCTGGCGGCTGGCCTCTAACTCCAGGCGCAGACGCGACTGCTCCATGCTCAGACGCCCGCCACCCAGGCAGGTGCGCCGCCAGCGCGGATCAAGCTCGCCGCTTTCCTGCTCCCGCCTGTCAAAGTCGTCGAACATAGACGATCTTCTATTCTAGAGCCTCTTCAATTGAGTCGAAGAGACAATTCGAGCAACTTATCTTCCAGCTCCTGCCAGACCAGCTGTTCCGCCTGCAGGTTATTGAGCGAGTGGCCCGAGCGAGTAGCCTCCATCATCACCTCCGAGACGCGGCGGCGGAACTGCATAAAATACTGCCGCTGGATGCTCTGGTCTGGCATGACCCGCAGTTCGATATCTTTAGGATCATAGAACTCCTGGGGATCGAAGGCCAGGGCCAGCAAATCGGCATACTGCTGAATGAGCGTCAGGCGAGCCTGGGAGAGGAAGTAGTAGGGCTGAGTGCTGGAGACCAGGAAGCAGCCGGCGACGCGTCCGGCGTAGAGGATAGGGTGGGCGGCGGCGCTGCGCTCATGAGGATCGCGATGGGCGGGGATGAGCGAGTGCTCCTCATCGATATTCTGAATGGCGTTCGGGCGGCAGGAACTCACCACATAGCCCGAGAGGGACTCAGCGCTCAAGAACATCGCCTTATGTTCCAGCTCACCCCCCCAGGGAGGCGTGCCCAGTCCGAGCCACTCGCGCAGGCTGCGGATCTTCCCCTCCTTGGGAGGCATACAGCGCACCACGCGCACGGCCATCCCCATGTGATCGGGGTCGAGCTGTCCCAGCGCCTGCTGGAGAATCAGGTTGCTCAGCGACCAATAGCGCATCGCCTCGGTCGTCGTCGCGCGGGCCCGGAAGATCCGCGCATAGAAGGCAGCGGGAATCTCAAGGGATGAGTCGTCAGAGGGAGCTGTCACGAAGTCCTCAAACTCGGCCTGAATCAGCTCCTGCAGCTGCTCGCGGTACTGGGGCAGTGCCTTGAGTAGCAGGCGGAGATTCTGAGGGCGAGGGTCGGAAGCGCCAGAGACCCAACGACCCAGCGTGGTGGGCGTCACCCCCAGCTCCTCGGCCAGGCGCTGTCTCTCATGGGTATCAGAGATGATGGTTCCTAGCAGTTCGCGCCAGGTGCGTGGTTCATCCATAGCGTGTTGCCTTGCTGCTGAAATGGCTCTTGCACTGATCTTCCGTCATGATAACAGCTTAGCGCCTGACCGTCAACTCTTCTGCCGCCTGAGTCTACGAGCCTCGCTCTTTCCTGCCCAACCTGTTCCGGCCCGCCAGCTAAGCACAAACTGGCCCCAGGGAGCAGGTGAGCCATCCCTCCCTGTCGCGCTTGTCTCGCACCATCGATGGCGGTACAATAAGGGCAGGGTGTCTCAAGATGTCTGTTCCTGAATAATCGCAATGCTGGTCGGAGCAACCGTCGCAGCCACCTGACTCGCTGCGTGTCTCTCTCCTTGCCTGTCTGCTAGCCTGCTTGTTGCAGGCTGGACCCAGGTCGGGCGGAGGAGAAGAACAGAGTGGGGGAAAGGCAGGTATCATCTCTCCCTTTCGTAGTCAGGAGGCAGCCGTCGGTCTGTGATCAATCGGCCAATGCTCTGAGGGGAGGCGAGCCATGTACGCCAGGCAAGCAACAAGCGACGAAGCGACAGAGATGCTGGTCGAGCAGAAGCTGAACGCCTTCGCCCGCCTGCGCCCCGAATTTGAAGCGGCGTTCCTCTTTGTCCAGCAGGTACAGGGGCAGGAGCGCTTTGCGACCTTCCCTATCGAGATGACGGTGCGCTATTTCCATGCTCTCTGGATCTGCGAGTGCAAAGACCGACTGCTGAGCGTGCCCAAGACTATCGAGCGCTACGAGGGCGAGCGCTGTCTGCAGCTGCTGCGCGGCTGGCAAGAGGGTGAGACCGCTGAAGTGGTTGCTTTCCTGCAGCGGCGGCTGGACGCTATGCCTTTTGCCGATCTCACGCGCCAGATCCAGGAGGCTCACCGTCAGGGGCAAGGAGGGCCGAATCTGCTGTTACTGCGACTCCGTCATGGTCGGACCGTACTTCTGAATCGCGTGATGAATCTGCTTCAGGCCCTCGATGCGATCTTTAGCCCGGACGAGGAGACGTTGCGCAGGCAGGTGCGGGAGGCCTGTCACCACTATGGCCACGAGCCGGAGCAGATCGAGGCTCAGCTGGCTGAATTGCGTTCGCCGCTCTATGCCTATCTGCCCCATCGCCTGTTGGCCCGCGAGAATATGCTCGTCATGAATCGCCTGGGGGCAAGCGCCTGCGCTGGTCAAGAGCGGCGTCTCTGGGGCGAAGCCCGACCTCTGATAGAAGGAGGGCCGCGGGCCCACGTCCTCGTTGATGGCTATCGCGATCTCACCTCAACACGCAATCCTGTGCGCATGAGCCGCGCCGTCAGCCAGCTTATCGGCGCCAGTCTGCCGCTGGCCGCAAGCGCCGGCTGAAGCTGAAGCCACTCGCTCGCTCTGCCGATTGAGGCTGAGTCGGCCTGCAGCCAGCCGCGCCGGCGTCGAGGGGGGGAGCCGGAACGAGCCGGAACGCGCCTGGGCACCTGCCGATTTAGTGGCTCCGCCCGCCTCGACTCCTCTCGCCTGCTTCCACCTCGTCTAGCGATTGGAAGATCAGGCCGTCCACCGGCTCATCCTCACTGGGGCCAGCCTGTGCTGCCTCAGCGCGTGCTCCTGCAGGGGCGGGGCCCGCGCTGGCGAAGGCACTGAGTATGTGCCCGATCAGGGTCAGCAAGAGGCTATAAAAGATCGTAGTGGCAATGGTGCCGAAGAGGAAAGCCAGCGGTCCCGCGAGGTCAAGCCAGCTCACGGTGCTGCTCGCAATCATCCGCACATACGGCGAACTGTCCGGGCTGATGAAGAAAGCTCCACTGCTGCCGGGAGCCAGCCCGAGCTGGATGAGACGCTGATAGGTACTCCAGATCAGATATACCTCCACTGCGGCGGTAGCCAGCCCGAGAACCATGATCAACCTGGCGGCTAAATGGCAGAGCCGTGCGAATTTTCCTTGAGCAAGGAGATCTTTCCACATACGTTGTACGCTTCCCTTTCCAGTAGGGATAGACAAGACTTGCCTTCGAAACCGGTGGCTGGCCTGGACTTGAGCCTGCGCTCGCTTCATCCTGAACGAGGCAAGTGGTCCCAGCCTGGCCAGCCGGACCGATCTCCTGGCCGCTCGCTGTTCTTCTTTCTTTCCTTCTCGCCTGTTTTCTTTTGTCCTCTTAGCTGTTCCTGCTGACCAACAGCGGCGCGCCGCGGCGCCCGTCAGCTGTAGCAGGACGGTTAGTATTAGTATAGTACACAGGCCGGGATTGGCGCATATGTAGCCTGCCTGGTCTCCTTGCCTCTCTGCTCCTTCGCCGGCTGACCGCCAGAAGCCACAGGTCACCAGGTCGCTTTCCTTGACGCGCGCGCCGCCGGGTGATATCATCCACCTATCAGTCTATACGGATATATATGAGAGCTGCCGGGTGGCAACAAGCAAAGAAGAGGCAGGAGCGAGCGTATATGAAGAGTGAGGAAGAGAGAAACAGTGACAGCGCCACGTCGCAGATGGTGACGATAGCCGGCCTGGCGGACAGGCGGCGCGACGAGGTGCGGGACCGGCCCGCGAGCGAGGAGGCCCTGACACCAGAAGCTGCTGAGCTTTACGCGCGCTTCTTCAAGGTGCTCAGTGACCCGACACGCCTGCGCTTGCTCTCCTTGCTGCTGGAGGCTCCGGCCCAGGGGCGCACGGTCAGCGAGCTGGTAGCGGCTCTGGGAGTGCCCCAGGGACGGGTCTCGACCCATCTGGGCTGCCTGCGCTGGTGCGGCCTGGTGCAAGGGGTGCGCGAGGGGAAATATGTCTATTACCGCATCAGCGACGAGCGCGTGCGTCTGCTCCTGACCATTGCGGGGACCCTGTTGCAGGAACATGCGGCCAGCATTGCCTCCTGCGGCGTCATTCGCTAGCGACCAGTCTGGCGAGAGGTGCGAGTCGACTGACAAGGGGAAGGAGAGAGGCTGACATTCTGGCTGGAACCGCCCACGGGAAGAGAGGCAAACGGCCCAATCTCTCGGTTCGAGAGATTGGGCCACCTGTGTGGGCGCATTGCGACTGTGTCGGCCTCGATACTGCTTGAACACTCGGTCGTTAGAGAGGAGAAGGGAAGATATCTGCTCGTTCGTGCCTGTGTGCTACTGGTAGCAGCGAATCGAAGGCAAGGCCCGACCTTGACGATCAAAGAGTGTCATGTTGTCCCAGGCATCGCCGGCCCCTGGCTCCCAGCCTACCCCGGGTATCCAGGCGGATTCCCAATAGACCAGTCCCCGTCCCCGGCCTTGTGGCACCCCTTCTACGATGGCTCGCACCGTGCGGATATAGGCCAGCTGTCCCTCGGGGGTCGGTGGATAGCCTGGCAGCAGCGGCGTCTGGGCGTTGACAATATTTGGCTCGCTGTCCCCATCGGTTAAGGTCCAGGGATAAGCTGTTTCTACCACCACCAGGTCCTTGCCATAGCGCGGAGCCAGATCGTTGAGATTGGCCTGCAGCGCCGAGAGCGGCCCGTGCCACCACGGATAGTACGACAGGCCGATCACATCAAAATCCACGCCCTGAGCCAGGATATGATCGAAAAAGTAGCGGCTACCGGCATTATCGCCGCCGCGATCGATATGCACCATCACCTCGATCGAGCGGCTGGTATCGCGTACAGCGGCGATAGCCGCCTTGAGCAAAGTTGCGAACTGGGGCCAGCGCTCTGTCCCGTTGACATAGATCTGGCCCTGGGGCCAGAGCATCCCTGCGGTCACCTCGTTACCCGTCTGCACCATCTCTGGTAGTGTCCCCTGGCGGGCCAGGGCCCCCAGCACCGAGCGCGTATAATCGTAGACCGTCTGTGCTAGCGTTGCCAGATCCTGGCCCTGCCAGCTCTGTGGTGTCGTCTGGTGGCTGGGATCGGCCCAGAAATCGGAGTAATGGAAATCGAGCAAGAAGTGCAGGCCCGCGGCCTTGATCCGGTGCGCCATGGTCAAAATATGTGGCAGATCGTTGTATGGGATCGGCGGCTGGACCCACAGTCGTTCACGGATAAACGTCGCGCCGTGATGAGCCACGATCTGCTCGGCGGGCAGCACACGCCCATGATCAGAAAAGTGCTTGCCGACGTCCTCCAGCTGCTGCAGCGTAGAAAGGTCGTGGCCCAGCACTCGGGGGCGAGGTCGACCGCTCTGGCGAGGAGCCGGGTGTGGGGCCGCCAGCGCCGCCGGCAGACCACCGCCGAGGGTCAGACCGCCGGCCAGGGCCGTTGCTGTGGCCATCTGACCAAGGAAACGCCGCCGGCTGACGTGCTCTCTCCAGAGGGCGGGTACGGATCGCGCGCCCCTGGCAGCGGAGAGGAGATAGTTCTGCTCTTTGCGATCCATCGATTCTGCCTACCTTCCTCAGTGAAATCGAGAAGTCTAAAGGCATCCTGCCCTATCTGCCGGCCAGGGCTGGCTACAGACTGGGAGTGGCTTTGCTCGCGTCTGGCCCGGGCCGGCAACCTCAACAGCAACAGGACAGAACCTACCACATTGACTATGCCTGGCAGAGGGCAGACGGGCAAAAAAGGGCACTAAGAGCGCAGACTGCCAAAGGTCAAACCGCCCTGCCAGTAGCGCTGCAGGAAGAGAAAGCCGATCATCAGCGGGATCACCGAGATCAGCGAGCCGGTAATCACCAGCGTATAGAGAATGCGCGACCCACTGAAGGCCTGGGACAGCTGATTCCAATTAGCCAGGCCAACGGTCAGCGGGTAGTAGGCCGGGTTATTGGTTACCACCAGGGGCAAGAAAAAGTTATTCCACGTTCCCACGAAGGTCAGCAGCAGCACCGTCACAAAGCCGGGAGCCAGCAAGCGCAGGGCAATGCTCCAGAAAATGCGCCACTCGCTGGCTCCATCGACGCGTGCCGCATCGAGCAAATCGTCAGGGAGCGCCTGCTCAGCGTAGACGCGCATCAAATAGACCCCAAAGGGGGTCACCAGCGACGGCAAGATGATGGCCAGCGGCGTATTCACCAGGCCGACCTTGCTCAGTAGCAGGTAGGTGGGGATAGCCAGGGCTGTATTAGGTACCATGATGCTTCCCAGGATAATAGCGAAGACCAGCTCGCGCCCGGGGAAAGAGAGCTTGGCGAAGGTGTAACCGGCCAGCGTCGCGATCAGCGATGCTCCCAGGGCACTCACCACCGCGTAGTAGGCCGAGTTGGTCAGCCAGGTGACGAAGATGCCATTATCGTAGGTAAAGACATCGTGCAGGTTCTCCAGTAGATGGAAATCCGGCGCGAACCACAGTCCGAAGGTCGAGAACAGCTCATCGTTGGTCTTCGTTGCCGAAACCACCAGCCAGAAGAGCGGAATCACAAAGTAGACCAGCATCAGCACCAGAAAGAGCAGGACCAGACCGCGCAGCGTCCAGCCGCTGCGTCGACCCACTGTCCGGGCCGAGATCTGTCGTGTGGCAGCGACAGAGCCGCCAGCCGGAAGCGATCCAATACGAGCCATCAGCGTTGCCCCCTGCGATAGGTCACAAGCATGAAGACGTAGGAGAAGACGAAGACCACGGCGCCGAGCACGAAGGAGACCGCGGCGGCGTAGTTGTACTGCTGGTTCGTGAAGGCCAGGTTATAGGCGTAGAGGTTCGGCGTATAGTGGTCCTGAATCAGATTAGGGACGATAGCCGTCATAATCTGCGGCTCATTGAAGAGCTGCAATGTCCCAATGATTGAGAAGACCACTGTCAGCACAATAGCCGGGGCGATCAGCGGAATCTTGATGTGCCGGGCGATCTCCCAGCCGCTGGCCCCGTCGACGCGCGCCGCATCGTAGAGCTCCGGCGGGATGGCCTGCAGGGCGGCATAAAGGATCACCATATTGTAACCGGTCCACTGCCAGGTCAAAATATTGGCGATCGACGGCAGGAGACCGGCGGCGGTCAAGAAAGGTGGTGGTGGCCAGTGCAGCAACTCCGCCAGTTGGGCGAAAGGGCCGATATGGGCGCTATACAGATAGCCCCAGAGCAAAGCGCCGATCACGCTGGGGATCGCATAGGGAAGAAAGTAGCCCAGGCGGAAGATTGTCTTGAAGCGCACGATCTGACTATCGAGCAGCAGGGCCAGCCCCAGGGCGAGACCGAGCATCAAGGGCACCTGCGTAAACAGGAGCAGGAGGACATTGCGTACCCCCTCCCAGAAATTGCCATCGTGCAGGACCTCCTGATAATTTTGCAGCCCTACGAAGGTAGTGCCTCCGATCAAACGCTCGATAAAGAAGCTAGTCCAAAGCGCGTATAGTAGCGGTACCAGGATAAAGAATGAGAAGAGCAGCAAGAACGGGAGCAAGAAGAGGTAAGGGATCAGCGCTCGCTGGCGCCAGTGCCGCCAGTGCCGCCAGTGCCGCAGAGAGCTGAGAAGACCGCTGGAGGGCGGTGCCAGTTCCTGGACCTCGATCGCTTGCTGTATTGCTTCAGTCTGACTATGCCTTGCCATATGCCGTGACGGTATCATCGTACAGGCCTCTCATTCAGGCGAGGAAAGTAAAAGAGAGGGTGAGAAAGAGCCGACCCAGCGCAGAGCGTGGGAGCAGCATGGCATCGCGGGCCAGGAACGGTGCCGGGCGAGATCGAGCGGCTGGCCCCGGTTGCTGACCGACCGACACCCGCCCGGCACCTCCCTGACGAGCGTGCTCATGAGATGACCGTAAAGCCCTGTGAGCGGGCGTAGGTCACCACCGCGTTCTGCGTATTATGCATCGCCTGCTCGAACGAGATCTTGCCGTTCACCGCCTCCGCCAGCTGATTCTGCAGCTGGGAGAAAACATAGTCCTGGAAGGGACTCCACTGGAAGGAAGTGTTGACCTGCTGAGCGGACTCCACAAAGATGCGGTTAACCTGCTGACCGCCGTAGAATGAGTTGGCCGTATCGAAGCTAGGGTCCTGCAGAGCGCTCTTCTGGGATGGGAAGAGGTAGAGCTTCTGGGTCAAGATCTTGACCGACTCGGGATTTGTATTCAGCCACTTCACAAACTCAGCGGCCTCAGCGGGGTGCTGGCACTGGGTCGTCACGGCGTCGGTTGAGCCGCCCCAGTTGGCCGAGGCCTGCTCACCAGCGCTCCACTGCGGGAGGGGTGCCACGCGCCACAGACCGGCGGACTTGGGGGCGAAGCCCTCCAGATCGGATGGCGCCCAGGCGGCGGTGATCCAGGTTGCCAGCGTCCCATTCTGGAGTGCGGCGTACCAGTCGTTGTTCCAATCAGCGGCGGTGCTTACTGCCCCGCTCTTGACCAGGTTGCCCCAGTAGTTGGCCACCTTAAGCGCGGCGGCGTCATCCAGATGGATCTTGATCGTCGTCCCATTGACTACGAAGGGTTGAGAACCGGCCTGCCAGAGCAGCGAGAAGAACCAGGGACCATCGCTAGCGGAGAAATCGGTGATAAAGATCTTGGGATTGGCTTGGTGCAACTGAATGGCTTCCTGGGCGTACTGGTCCCAGGTGGTGGGAACGGGGAGATTGTATTTCTTAAAGATATCTTCGCGGTAGAGCAGGCCCATCGGACCGGTATCCTGGGGGATGGCGTAGACTTTGCCGCCGCTGGAGACCTGGGCCCAGGTCCAGGCAACGAACTGATCTTTCACATCGTTGGCCCCGTACTGCGAAAGATCGACCAGCTTCCCGCTGAGGATGTACTGGGGGAGATAAGCGTACTCGATTTGCACTACGTCGGGAGCGCCTGAGCCGGCCTTGAGAGCTGTCGTTAGCTTGGTGTACTCCGTGCCACCCGAACCGACGTTCTGCCATTTGATCTTGATGTTGGGATGGCTCTTCTCGAAGAGATCAATCGCTTGCTGGAGGTTGGGCACCCAGGACCAGAAGGTGAGCGTCACCGGCCCAGAGCTGGCGGGCGTCCCACCACAGGCCACGAGATAGCTGCTGATGCTGAGCGCCAGGAGCAGCAGCAGGCCAGCCTTGGCCATCCCCCTGGCACGGCAAAATAGGAGACCGCGGTTCATCTCTCGTTTCCTCCTTGACTGCACTGTAGGAGCTGACGCCTGCTGAAGACATTGCAGACGCAATCAACTGAGTGACCGATTGACCCGGCGACGTTGATTCGTTGGTTCATCCTCTCGGCGCTGACTCAGTCAACCGTCTCTTCTCCCATGCCATCCCCTCAGCCGTCTCTTCATCCGCCTGTCCCATCTGCCCGTTAGTTCATCCGTCCGTCCGCCCGTCCGTTCATCCCTGTACGCCCAACCCAGATCGCTCTCTGTCAGCCGCTCGCTGGTGTGGGGCGTCGACTTCCTGCCAGGCCGACCAGGCCCGACCGCTTTCCTTGCCTGCCCTGACAAGGGGAGGTGGAACGGTCCACACGCGAAAAGTATAGAAGATGGACCGGTCCATGTCAAGTAATAGTCCATTCACCCTTGACATGGACCGGTCCATCTTCTATACTCTAAGCGAAGAGTTGAGGATGCGCTTTCGATGAAGGAATCTCGCTTTCAGCAGCGGCAGCATGAACGGCCTGGGGCAGCCAGGAAGGGGCACATGGTTACGATTTACGACATTGCGCGGGCGGCAGGGGTGGCCAAAAGCACCGTTGCCAACGTTCTGAGTGGCAAAGGCAAGGTCAGCGAGGCCACGCGTCAGCGTGTGCTCTACTATGCTCGGGAGCTAGGGTATCGGCCCAATCTGCTGGCGCGCAACCTCTCGCAGCACCGGACCTTTACCGTGGCTCTCATCCTGCCCACTATTGCCAACCCCTTCTATCCTGAGATCATGGAGGCCATCGAGCACATTCTTCGCCAGCGGGATTACCAGACCCTCTTCTGCAACACGCATGGTGATTTTGCCCTGGGGCGGCAGCAGATGGAGCGGCTGATGAGTCGCTGGGTTGATGGCTACATCATCATGGGGTCGAGCATGGACATAGCCGACATTGCGCACTATTTCCGTCAGGGAGTGCCCATTGTGCTCTGCGACTGGCAGGAGAATGAGTCGCCGTCGGGCATTCCCCAGGTCACGGTCGATTTCTTCCGGGCGGGGCAGCTGGCTGCCGAGCATCTGCTGGCGCTGGGGCACCGGCGCATTGCCGTGATTGTCGATGAGCCTCAGCAGCATCTGCGGTTAGAAGGTTTCCGTACGACATTGCGGCAGGCGGGGCTGGAGCTACCCCCGGACCGTATTGCTCTGGGTGACTCCTCGCTGGAAAGCGGCTATGCAGCGGCGCGTCAGTTGTTGAGCGTCGGGCAGGAGCTGGCGCCGCCAACGGCGATCTTTGCGACGAACGATTGGATGGCCCTCGGAGCGATGGAGCTGGTCCTTGACCGCGGGCTGCGTGTGCCCGAGGATGTCTCGATCGTTGGCCTCGACGACATCGTGGTCTCTGCCCATCTACGTCCGCCGCTGACGACCATCGCTATTCCCAAGACACGCCTGGCTCAGGAGGCGACGGAACTGCTGCTGGCCCAAATTGAGGCGGCGAGCCAGGAGCAGGGGCGCGAGTTGCCGCCAGCTGGCGAAGGCACCGATGGCGCGGCTCAGCGCCAGGGAGTGACCGCCCCGCTGCGTCTGGTCCCGCCTTCTCTGGTGGTACGCCAGTCCACTGCGGTCCCTGCTTCGCCCTGATCGGGTATCCTAGCTGCGTCCGACCTGTCACGCCGCTGGCACTCTCTACCCGCCTGGCGCCTTCTTCTATGCCTGTAGTTGCCATTCAGGCTCTGACCGGCTGTCTCCTATACAACTATAGTTCCTGACAACAGCTCAACCTGACAAATGGGTGGTGCCTGGCAGCCAGACTGCTGGCGGCCTCAGCCTGTGAGCGATCGAGCAAGTGATCCAGAGAGAGAAGAGCAGGAGGGAGAAGCCCATTGTCCGCCACATCGTTGCAGCCACATCTATACGCTGATGATCGTTCCTACTATCGACTTGACCTGCGCGCTGCGGAGACAGCAACGGGGGGGCTGCCAGAGCTGCGCCTCCTGGCGCGCTCGCCGCAAGGGGAAACTCTGGCCCTGACGCGCCATTATCTACTCCGCAACGGGCAGCCCTGGATTCCCGTCATGGGCGAATTCCATCCCTCGCGCTATCCGCGCCGCTACTGGCGCGAAGCGCTGCAGAAGATGCGCGCCGGCGGTCTGACGCTGGTCTCCATCTATGTGTTCTGGATTCACGTCGAGGAAGAGGAGGGGCGCTTTGACTGGTCGGACAATCGAGATCTGCGCGCCTTTGTGCAGCTCTGCAGCGAGATGGGGCTGGAGATTCTGCTACGTGTAGGGCCGTTTGTGCATGGCGAGTGTCGCAACGGCGGGCTGCCCGACTGGCTTTACGGGCGGGCGGTGGCTGTGCGCTCGAATGACGAGCGCTATCTATTCTATGTGCGCCGCTACTTTGCTGAGATCGCGCGTCAGGTGCGGGGCTTCTTTTTTCAGGAGGGGGGGCCTATTCTTGGCGTGCAGCTAGAGAACGAGTATATGCATGCTGGGGCACCCTGGGAGCCAACCTTTCGGCCCGGCAGCGAGTGGGTGCCGCGGGGCAGCGATGGAACAGCCCATCTGGAGCGCCTGCTTGCCCTGGCCCGCGAGGTAGGTCTAGCGGCTCCCCTCTACACCTGCACGGCCTGGGGAGGGGCTGCTGTACCCGCAGAGGACTTCTTGCCAATGCATGCCGCTTATCCTTTTACGCCCTGGGAGCCTGATCCCGCTTTTGAGCCATCGCCCAGCCGCGAGTTCCTCTTTCGCTCCCCGCAGCAGCCCGAAAGCGACTGGTGGCGGGCCGGGGCCTTCCGCTATCCAATAGAGCGCTATCCGTACGCCTACTGCGAACTGGGGGCCGGCATCCAGATGACCTATCTCCACCGCCCCCAGGTGCCGCCCGAATGCACGCAGGCGCTGGCCCTGGTGGCTCTGGGCAGCGGCTGCAACTGGCTGGGGTATTACATGTACCACGGTGGCTCGAATCCCGTCGGTCATCACAGCTTCTTCAACGAGTTTACTGTGCCGCGTCTCTCCTATGATTTCCAGGCGCCCCTGGGGGAGTATGGTCAGATCCATTCCTCTTATCATCATCTGCGTCTATTGCACCTCTTCTTAGAGGAGTTCGGCAGCCGGCTGGCTCCACTGCCTGTGGTGCTACCGCCGGGGGCCGCTGTTGTGCAGCCGCAGATGACTGGGGTGCTGCGCTATGCGGCGCGTGCTCAGCAGGGTCAGGGCTTTCTCTTTGTCAATACCTATCAGGATCATGCCGAGGGCCGGGATCTGGAGGGAATCACGCTGGAGGTCCTGCTGCCAGAGGGACGGCTGCGCCTGCCGCGCGAGGGTGATCTGAGGTTGCGGTGGGGAGTGAGCGCTATCTTCCCCATTGGGTTGGAGCTGGCCAATGGCCTGCACCTGCGCTACGCCACGGCCCAGCCGCTGACGGTTCTGCGCGCCGGCGGACGAACGACTCTGGCCTTTTTTGCTCCCGAGGGACTTGAGGCCGAATTTGCCTTTGCTCGTGAGGGCTGTCAGGCTCTGGCGCTGTCGGAGGGAAGGATGCTGGAAGAGAGAGAAACGCTCTATGCCTGGCCGCAGCCTGGTCTGGGGACGCGCCTGGAAGCGACCAGCCTTTCGGGCGAGGCCGTTGAACTGCTCGTCTTGTCTCAGGATCAGGCCCTGCGCTGCTGGAAGGTAAAGCTAGCAGGTGGCGAGTACCTGCTGCTTGCTGAGAGCGAGGGGGCGGCCTGGGTAGATGCCGATGAGGAGAGGCTAACGCTCTGCTGGCAGGGCCAGCCTCAGCTTGATCTGCTGTGCTATCCGCGCTTGCCTGCGACTCTGGAAGGGCCGGGCCTGCTGGAGGAGTGCGGCCAACAAGGCTTGTTCTGGCGCTATCGTCTGCAGTGTACTCCCTGGCAGGCTCGCTGGTCGCTGGAGCAGCCCGAGCCGCAAGTAGTGCGCCTGCGGCTGGCGGCGGAGGCTCTGGAGGGAGTGCAGGACCTCTTTCTGCATGTGGATTGTGTGGCCGATGTGGGACAGGCCTTTCTCGAGGGGCAACTGGTGGCCGATTACTTCGGCTCTGACCAGCCGTGGGTGATCGGTCTGAAGCGCTTTCTGCAGCCCGGGCAGGAGCTGGAGCTGATCCTGCGCTTTACTCCTTTACGGGCTGATGCACCGGTGCTGCGCTACTTCTCCAGGGAGCGGCTGCCAGCGCCTGCCAGCGATGGCACCTTGCCGGTGACGCTGCGGGCCATCCGCCTGGTGCCAGAGTATAGCGTCCAGCTGGAGCATCATCGCTAAGATGCTGTGGCCCAGCGCCGGTTTCTCCCCTCTGCCCGACCGCCTGGCATTGCTCCCTGGCCTGGAAGGAACCCTATCGCTCTTGAGTTGAGGAGGGGAGAGGAGGCGCAGACGCTGACCCTGCGCCTCCTCGGCTCCTTCTGCTCATTACGGTACCCCACAAAGAGGACCGGCAGCGTTTTAGAAATGGGCACCTGGCAGTCGCCCGATGGCGACAACGAGCGCCAGCAGAAGCAAGATCACGTTGAGGCCAATCTCGCGAAATTCGCCTTGCCTGGCGTGGAAAATAGCGGCAAAGATCATGATAAGGGCCAGACCACTGGCGGCGACCACCGTAAGCCCGGGGAGAATGCCGGTAGCCAGCGGGAGGACAAGCCCTATGGCTCCCAGAAGCTCGCAGATACCGATAAAGCGCACCAGCATTGGTGGCACTCTGCCTACCCAGGCCATGCTCTGCTTGAGCTGCTCCAAGGGGCGAACACTCTTCATGACTCCCGCCGTCAGAAAGGAGAGGGCCAGCAAGCCCTGCACGATCCAAAGAAGCCAGTTGCTCATTCTTCTCCCTCCTTGTCTTAAACAACAGCTATCTTGAAAGCATCGACTATTGCCTAAGCAATAGATGTTGTTTATCATACTACTGTGCCCTGGAACTGCCGGGCAAGAGACAATCCAGCCTCTCTGTTGTCTAGGCAACGGGGGGCTGCCCTCTGTTGGCAAAGTTGTGATCGCGACGACTTGGGGCAGTTGGGCGTCGAGCGGCGAGTCAGTCTACACAGCAGGCTATGAGGAACAGTTATGAGCGCAGCGGAAGGGCGGCCCTCGGGAGAATCAGCGGGCGGACACGTTGATCCGCGCGTCCGCCGTACCCGGCGGCTGCTGCAGCAAGCCTTTCTAGAACTCTTGCAAGAGAAGAGCTTCTCCGATATCAGTATTCAGGATATATCTCAGAGAGCAACTGTTAATCGTACTACATTCTACGCTCATTTTAGCGACAAATATGCCCTGGCTGATGCGGTGATCCGCGAACGCTTTCTGGAGGCTGTTACCAGCAAGCTCCCGGCTGCCCCAGGCTGGCAGCTGGAGAGCCTGCGTCTGCTCATCAACGCTGTCTTTGAGTTCCTTGGCGGGCTGCATGAGTACTGCTCACCGGCGGGAGGGCAGTTTGATCCCCTGATGGAGCGGGCGGTCCAGCAAGAGCTTGCGCGCATCCTGCTTCAGTGGTTGCGGCAAGCCCCAGTGAGTAGGTCAGCTCATCGATGGTCGTCGCGCCCGGTGCCTCTGGAGACGTTGGCGGAGGTCATGAGCTGGGCGATCTTTGGCTGTGCTGCCCAGTGGAGCAAGCGTGAAGAGGGGAAACTGACGGCAGGGGAGATGAGTGAGCTGGTGCTGCGCATCCTTGTGGAGGGCACGCGTCGTCTGGTTCCTGGGCTGGAAGAGTGAGACTGGCCAGCTTGACTGCCTGCTCTCTGCTGCTGCAGGCAGTCAGGGGCAGCAAGTAGGCCCGTGCTCGTCTGTCCAGCGACAGGCGGGACGCCAGGTCTAGGCGGTGGCATTGGGGAGGATCGGCAGCAGCGCGCGCCAGAGCGTGCCCGGCTCCCAGGTGGCCCGGTACCAGACGGCGATCTGCAGATATGCCTGAGCGCTGCTGAACTGCGGCGTCTGCTTCAGCAGGTCGCGAAATTCACGGATGATGCGCAGCAAGTTCTCGGCGGTATGGTACCAGACGGCGTGCCTGATCCCGCTGCTGTCCGTGTAGACCAGGTGGGCGGCGTAGGGGTCGTTCAGGTTGCTGGCCTCCTGATCGATCTGGGGGGCGGGAATAGTCTTGACCAGGGCCACCGCGTCGGCGTAGTTGATTCCGCCGTCAAAGATCCAGTGCCCGTCGGCGGTCTGATGCCAGCGTGCCCCATAGAGGGGAAACTCCCAGACCAGGCGTGGCAGCATCTGGGGCATGGTCTTGAGGGCGTAGGCCAGGATCTCCTTAAGCCAGGGCACGCTCACTGTTGGCCCCGGCGTGAAATAGGACTGGTCCAGTGACATGATCACGATAAAATCGGCGCAGTGCCCGAGCAGCGACCAGTTCTCAAAGCCGTTAAGATTATAGTAGTCGTCCTGGTCGGCCACCTTATGAATGAGAGCGATGCCGTAGGGCTTATTGAGGGCCTGCATGGCCTTCCAGACCAGGCGGTTGTAGTCCGCGAAAAGCTGCTGGATCTGCGGATAAGTCCGATCGGCGCCCTCCAGGTCCATAATGACCCCGTCGTAGCCGCCCTGCTGGACGACGTTGGCGATTGCCTGGATATAGGCCGGCTGCTGGGTAGCTGCTTTGATATAGTCCGACTGCTGCTGCGCCGTCCAGCCGTTAGCGTCGGTCTCCATTGTGACCGTCAGATAAGCTTTTCCCCCCTTGCTATGGATCAGACGAACCACGTTGTCCATGCTGAGGGTCCCCGGCTGGCAATTATTGCTCTCGCCGTTCATCAGCTGCCCCGTCAGGGGATTGACCCAGCCGCTGCCAACCAGGGCCGCATCGGGATTGATGTCGGCGGTCTGCAGATAGGCCTGGATGCCACGCTGGCAGTCGCGCCCGACAATCCAGCCGAGCGAGGCCAGCCTGCCATTGAGCAGGTGGAGCGTCTGCGGCGTCTCCTGTCCCTGTTGCTGTAGGCTCACGTCGCTGCCGGCCCACAGAAAGCCAAGGGGGGCATGTGCCCGTGCCACGCCCATTAACAGAACCAGCACAATGGCTACGACGATAAGCAAGAGTCCGGTCAGCACGCCACGCCTCTGCTGGTGCATGGAGTGTCCTCGCTGTTACCGCTGCTGGAGAGCTGAACCACTTTGTTCCAGAGCGTACCATATTTCCCCTCCCAAAGGGAAGGGCCTGACCAGAACGAGTGGATTGCCCCCGACCGGCGTCCGCACTATACTTGAAGGAAAATGTCTCCTGCCGATCCGCGCTTCCCACTGGCGGAACTGGCTCAGCGGCTTTATTGACTTGTGATCCTTATCTCAGATAGAGCAGGAGGTTGCGGTGAAATCACATACGGCCTATCTCACCTTTCACACCAAAAAGCGGAAGGATATTATCCCTATCACAGACCAGGTCGAGCGCATCATTCGCGAAAGTGGCATCCAGGAAGGCCTGGCGCTGGTTTCTTCGATGCACCTGACGGCCAGCGTTATTATCCAGGACGAGGAGTCTGGCCTCTGGCGCGATATCATGGAGTGGGCCGAGCAGATAGCCCCCGAGCGGCCCGACTATCACCACCATCGCACCGGTGAAGATAACGGCGATGCTCATCTCAAGAATCTCTTGATGCATTTGCAGGTGGTCATTCCTATCACGCGCGGGCGCTTTGACGCTGGCCCCTGGCAACGTCTCTTTTATGTTGAGTTCGACGGTCAGCGCGATAAACGTGTCATTGTGAAAGTCATTGGCGAATAGCCTGATCTCTCAGATTTGCTCAAGCAGGCACAAACGGGCCGGGCCTGGATTGCAAGCGCGCTCGTGCTCTCCGGGCAGCGCCTCCCCGGCCCCTTGTTTTCCTGACAGATCGCTGGTATACTTGTTAGCAATACGGTTGGTGTACTTGATACACCTTTTTCTTTTTTGAGGCCAGTTAGTGTAAAATTTACACTTAATGGCTGTGGACCGAGACAAGAAGGGACCATCATGGCGAGCTGCCAGAGATTTGATGTAGCCATTGTGGGCGCTGGCATCGCCGGCCTGACCGTGGCTCTCAGCCTGCCGCCTGACTGGCGCGTGGCCCTCTTTACTAAAGGGCGGCTGGGGGAGAGCAACACGCGCTATGCGCAGGGAGGGCTGGCGGCGGCACTGGGGCCGGACGACAGTCCCGAACTCCATTACGCGGACACCCTGGCGGCGGGGGCTGGCCTTTGCGACCCAGAGGCCGTACGCGTCCTCGTTGAAGAAGCGCCGGCAGCTGTGCGCTGGCTGATCGAGCTGGGCGTCCGTTTTGATCGCGCCGTACCTGGAGGGAGTGCCGAGGCCACAACCGCTGACGGTCTGCTCTTAGGTCAGGAAGCGGCTCATTGCCGGCGGCGCATCCTCCACGCGGGTGGCGACGCCACGGGGGCTGAAATCGAGCGTGCCCTTCTGGCCGCCCTCAAGGCGCGTTCCCGGATCACCATCTACGCCGACACTCCTGTCTGCGCCCTGCTCGTCGACGGGTCTGGCTGCAGTGGTCTGCAGGCCCTAGATCAGCAGGGACAGCCCTTTGTCGTCGAAGGGCGCGACATAGTGCTGGCCTGCGGCGGCACAGGCAGTCTTTGGGCTTACACCTCCAATCCCGCCGGAGCTACTGCCGACGGCCTGGCTCTAGCTTGGCGTGCTGGGGCCGCTTTAGCCGACCTTGAGTTTGTCCAATTCCACCCGACGGTCCTCAAGGTCAATGGGGCCAGCCATCTCATCTCGGAGGCTGTCCGTGGCGAAGGGGCCTATCTGCGCAACCATGCCGGCGAGCGCTTCATGCCGCGCTACCATCCCCTGGCCGAGCTGGCCCCGCGCGACGTGGTGGCGCGGGCCATCCTCAGCGAGATGCTGACCGAGGGGGTAGATTGCCAATACCTCGACCTGACCCATCTTCCTGATGAGCGGATGTATGCGCGCTTTCCGACCATTGCCGCCCTCTGCCGTCGTTATGGCCTCGATCTGGCCCACGACCTGCTGCCTGTCGCGCCGGCAGCCCACTACTGCATGGGCGGGATACAGGTCGATCTGCAGGGGCGCAGCAGTGTTCCTCACCTTTATGCTGTCGGCGAAGTTGCCTGTACTGGCGTGCACGGTGCCAATCGCCTTGCCAGTAACTCCTTGCTTGAAGGACTGGTCTTTGGGCGTCGCCTCGCCGCGCTCCTACGTGGGGAGGCCCCTGAGCAGGCTTCCTGCGCTGCCGGGCGGCGGCAGCGTGAGCTGAGACTGTCGCTCTTCTCCGCTCAGGACCAGGCTCGTCCCTGGCCGCTGCCGCCGGACTGGATCGGCCCAGAGGAGCTGGCGCGCGCTCTCCAGCGTGAGTTACGAGACCTGATGTGGCGCTCCGTCTCACTCTGTCGCGATGAGGAGGGGCTGCGCGCTGCCTGGCGCCAGTTGCTACAGCTGCGTGCCCGCTTCGCTGAGGCGGCCCGACCGCGTGCCCCGCACGAGCCAGTTGGGCGGGGCTGGCTAGAGACCGCCAACATGCTCGATAGCGCTGCTCTTGTCGTGCAGGCTGCCCTGGCGCGGCGCGAAAGTCGTGGCAGCCACTGGCGTAGGGACTATCCTCAGCCTGATCCATCGCTCGCCGGCGTCAGCCTTGTCCTGCGGCCCGCTCTTCAGAGCGTCGAAGCCACGAGTTGCCCAGCGCTCCAGCACAAAGGAAGACCGTATGTCTGAACTCCCGCTTGACCTGATCAGACAGGCTCTCATCGAAGACGGAGCCTATCGCGATCTCACCACCCTGTGTACAGTGCCTGCCGAGGCCCAGGCTCAGGCTGTTCTGCTGGCGCGGCGCGAGGGCGTCATTGCCGGCCTTACTCTTGCCCTGGCCGCCTTTCGCCTGCTCGACGAGCGTGTCCAGGGAGAGGCGCACGTCAAAGACGGGGAGGCTGTCGCCGCTGGTCAGCCGTTAGCGGATCTTCGCGGGCCGGCGCGCGCTCTCCTGAGCGCCGAGCGCGTGGCCCTCAACTTCCTCGGCCACCTCTCCGGCATTGCTACCCTGACTGCGCGCTGCGTTCGAGCTGTGGCCGGCACCGGCGTGCGCATTCTCGATACGCGTAAGACCACCCCTGGGCTGCGAGCCCTCGAAAAAGAGGCTGTGCGCCTGGGCGGGGGCCACAACCACCGCTTTGGCCTCAGCGATGGCATTCTCATCAAAGACAACCATATCAAGGCTGCCGGTGGCCTGACCGCCGCCATTGAGGCTGTGCGCCGCCAGGTGCCGCATCTCCTCAAGATCGAAGTTGAGTGCGAGACTCTTGAGGAGGTGCAAGCCGCCATACGGGCCGGAGCCGACGTCATCTTACTCGACAACATGGAGGTCGAGCAATTGCGTCAGGCTGTCGCCCTTGTGCGGGCCGAAGCGCCCGGCATCCTGCTCGAAGCCTCCGGCGGTATCGGCCCAGATCCAGAGCGCCTGGCGGCAGTAGCGGCCACCGGCGTCGACTTCATCTCCCTTGGGGCACTGACGCACTCGGCTCCCAATCTGGATGTCGCCCTGGAGTTTCTCACGTAGTCCTTGCCTGCGGGAGCGTTACCGTTCAAGCAGTCACGAAAGGAGGAGCGAAGTCTCATGGCCCTGCAAACAGCCTGTGAAGCCAGCCAGGAGAGCCGTATTCTACCCTTGCTGCATCCGGCCACGCGCGACCAGTATGCGCACGGAGGGCGCGCCGACCACATCCCGCGTCGCTACGCCGAAATGGACGGAGCTGAGCTGGATCGGCGCATCAGCCAGGCCAAAGCCGCTCTTGGCCGGCGCCTGCTGATTCTGGGACACCACTACCAGCGCGACGAGATCATCAAATACGCCGACCTGCGCGGTGACTCCTTCAAGCTCGCTCAGCAGGCGGCGGCGCGGCCCGAAGCCGACTATATCGTCTTCTGCGGCGTTCACTTTATGGCCGAGAGCGCCGACATTCTGAGCGCCCCTCATCAGCAAGTCATCCTGCCCAACCCGACCGCCGGCTGCTCAATGGCCGATATGGCCAGCATTGCCGAGGTTGAAGAGTGCTGGGAGACCCTCAACGAGGTCCTGGGGGAGGAGGCCGGCCTCGTGCCAGTCACATACATCAACTCGGCAGCCAGTCTTAAGGCCTTCTGTGGCGAGCATGGGGGCATCGTCTGCACCTCCAGCAATGCCTTCAAGGTCATGGAGTGGGCCTTCAGTCGCGGGCGACGGCTGCTCTTCTTCCCCGACGAGCACCTCGGGCGCAATACCGGCCACGCCTACGGCATCCCCGAGGAGGAGATGATCGTCTGGAATCCCAAGAATCCCCAGGAGGCTCTCGACGACGAGGCGCGGCTGCAACGCGCGCGCCTCATCCTGTGGAAAGGCTACTGCTCCACTCATATGCGCTTCAGCGTGCAGCAGATCGCCAAGGCCCGCGCCGAGCACCCCGACATCACGGTTATCGTCCATCCCGAGTGCCGGCGTGAAGTGGTCGAGGCCGCTGATCTCTACGGATCAACCGAGTATATCATCCAGCAGATCGAGCAGGCGCCGGCGGGCAGTAAATGGGCGGTAGGAACCGAAATCAACCTGGTCCATCGCCTGGCGCAGGAGCACCCCGACAAGCTCATCTTCTGCCTTGACCCGATCGTCTGCCCCTGCTCGACCATGTATCGCATCCATCCAGCGTACCTGGCCTGGGTCCTGGAGGCGCTCGTCGAGGGCCAGGTCATCAACCAGGTCAAGGTAGCCCCCGAGGTGGCCCATTGGGCCCGGGTGGCCCTTGATCGCATGCTGGCCCTGAAATAAAGACCGGCCTGAAGCGACCACTACACCAGGGTGGCTGCATCAGTGACGGCGCGCAGGATGCTGCTCTGCAAAGCACTCGTCTGCGCGCCGTTCCCTTCCCTTCTTGCTCTGATTCGCGATGGCCTGCTTGCTGGTCGCTCTCGGACACCGCACTCCGCTCTTCCCCTCCTCATGCTTGCCAGAAGAACGCGCTGACTGCTATCCTTCTGAAGAGGCAAAAACGGTGTGCTCTTCCTGGAGCTGTTCGGCTCGACTCAAGGAGTGAAAACTGCCTTCCCCTCCTGCCCTGGATCTGGAGAGGCCCTTATCGTAGCTGGCTCCAGGGAGAGAGGGTGTGACTTAAGCTGGATTCTCTTCTGCCAAAGGAGGATAGCATGCAGCAGAGACACACAGCGAGCAGAGATCTTCTGGCGAGCAAGGATCGTTTGAGCGCCCTGAGCGATGGAATCTTTGCCGTCGCCATGACCCTCCTTGTCCTCGATATCCGCCTGCCAGATGGCCTCGGATCAGCAACCATTCCCGATGCATTTCTTGCTCTGCTCCCTCGTTTCTTGATTTATATTATGACCTTCTCCTTATGCTCCTCTTACTGGTATGGTCAGCACCGCTTGATGGATCGGATGACCGTGGTTGATGGAGGCTTCTCTGCGCTCTGCCTGCTCTTTCTCTTTTTCATCACCCTCTTGCCGATGTCCATGAACAGCTTTGGCCGCTATCCAACCATACCCCTGGCGATTGCATTCTACACACTTAATCTGGCTGGTTGTGGCCTGGCGCTCGTAGTGCTGACCTGGTATGCCGTTTTTCGCCGTGGACTGCTTGAGCGCGCGCTGGGACGGCAGATCTGGGAGCATGCCCTCTATTACGGCCTCCCTACCTCGCTTCTGCTCCTCTCTTCATTGCTGCTGCTGCTATTCACACGCACCACGCTGCCAGTGATGGTCTGCTGGCTGCTCATTCCTGCGGTCACTGGTCTGACGCGCCTCATCGGGCGCAAGCAGCACAGGCAACAGAGCTGAGCCACTCCACTGGTCGAGGCCTGCCGGCAGAGGGGCGAGGAAGTGAGCTGCGGCCTGCGCTCTTGGCCGCAGGCCGCAGGCTCTGGCAGGTCAGCCCTATCATCAAAAGAGAAGGGAGCTGGCAAGAGAACGCTGGCCTCTCCTGCTCTCGCTGGTTGCTCGGCTGAAAGCCGCGACCAGACCGTTGACCGAAGGAGAAAATGAAAAGTATGCGTATTATCACACTTGAAGAGCATTTTCAAATTGCAGAGATCAATCGGGCTGCTGCGCGGTGGCAGCCCCAGGAAGAGGGCTTCCGTCCCGTTGGCTATCCCCCGCCTGAGCGCGAGCTAGAGGACCTCGGCGAGGGGCGGCTGCGCGCTATGGACAGCATGGGCATCGATATGCAGATTCTTTCCTACACGGCTATGGCGCTCCCGGTCATCCCGCCGGCGGAGGCGGTCGCGCTCATGCGTGAGGTGAACGACCGTCTGGCGGCGGCCATTCAGGCCCATCCCGATCGCTTCGCCGGCTTCGCTACCCTGCCTCTGACTGATCCCGAGGCGGCTGCCCGCGAGCTAGAGCGTACTGTCTCCAAGCTAGGCTTCAAGGGAGCCATGATCAACGGGCGTGTCGGGGGCCTTTTCCTGGATGATCCGCGTTTCCGCCCTGTACTAGAGGCTGCTGAAGCCCTGGAGGTCCCCATCTATCTCCATCCGGCACCGCCGCCAGAGCCGGTGATTGCCGCCTGCTACGCCGGGCTTCCCCCCAACGTCACGACCGTCTTTGCAACTGCAGGCTGGGGCTGGCACCTGGAGACCGGCATTCATGCGCTGCATCTGATCCTATCCGGCGTCTTCGATCGCCATCCGCGCCTGCAAATGATCCTTGGGCACTGGGGCGAAATGATCCCCTTCTACCTGGCGCGTATCAATCAGACGCTGACTCCTGCCGCCGCTCATCTGCAGCGGCCAGTAGCTGACTACTTCCTGGAGCACTTCTATGTGACGCCCAGCGGCCTGTTCACGCTGCCGCCGTTTTTGCTGACGCTGCAGATCGTAGGGGCTGATCGCATTCTCTACTCTGTCGACTATCCCTATGTTCAAGACAGGCAGGCGCGGGCCTTCCTGGAGCAGGCTCCGCTCAGTCCTGCTGATCGCGAGAAGATCGCCCACGGCAATGCCGAGCGACTACTCAAGCTCAATCCCAGCGCCTAGGCTATGGCGTGCATCTGGTCTTGTCAGCGGAAGGGTGGTGGTGATACTGTGTAAGCTGTAAGCGGCGCCTTGGGCGCTGACCTGTGGCCTGTTCCGTCTCTATGTGCGGACGCAGGGTCATATTCTCGTATGACATGGAGCGAAAGGACCAGCGATGAGCGAAACCATAGAGCGCGTTGTGCTAGAGGAGGGCCAGCCGGCCCCCGACTTCGCGCTGCCTGTCGTAGGCGGCGATGAGACCAGCGGTGATCAGCTGCACCTGGCTGATCTACGCGGGCGCGTCGTTGTGCTCTACTTCTATCCGAAAGATAATACTCCTGGCTGCACCACTGAGGCCTGCAACTTCCGCGATATGCATCCTGAGTTCCGTCGGCGCGGCATTGCCGTACTCGGCATCAGCGCCGATGAGGTAGATTCGCATCGCGACTTTGCCGAGAAATACCATCTGCCTTTTCCCCTACTTGCCGACGTAGGGGCCGTAGTCGCGCGCCAGTACGGTGCCTATGGAGAGAAGACCCTCTACGGTCGCAAGTACCTCGGTGTTCAGCGCATGACCTTCCTCCTCGATCGCGATGGGGTCATACGCAAGATTTGGCGCAGTGTCAAGCCGGATGGACATGCTCAGGAGGTGCTGCGCGCTATCGAGGAGCTGCAGCTCGCCTGACGCTCTTCGACTGAAGCTGGAGCGCCTCGCCTCCAATCCAATCAGAGGCGAGGCGCCAGCCTGAAAGGGTCTGAAATGCTCTGCCCAAGAGCAGTTAGCTGGGGATCGCTCTGTTGCAGCGTGCTGGCAAGCGCCAGATCCACACTGGCAACTGCCGTCAATGCCAGTCTGAGGCGTTCACTGGTCAGGGAACCCAACTGAACCAGGCGAATCCAGGTGGCTTCCAGTGGGGAAACAAGAAAGGGAGGATCTATTTCACGCATGGTCTGCTCTTTCAACATTGCCGATCTGTCCCCTGTTGAATCAGATTGTGGCTGAGGTAATCTCTGGTCCTTGCGAAAATGGCCCTGTCCTGGACGATAGGCAGGCAGTTCTCGGCGAAGACACAGCCAGTGCGTGTGAGAATCACACGCGGAGCACAACTGTGGTGTCGGCGATGAGGAGGGAACAACTGACCCACAAAAGGCGAGGGAAGAAGCGTTATCTTCGGCATAAGAGGAGGCCGGAGATGGGCACAGATGGGCCACGGGCCTGGCTCGCTCTGAGCCTGCCTGCTATAATAGGCGGTGCGTCAAACTGAGCAGTTTGCACGCCGATCATCAGCGGGCAAATATCTACTGTGGAGGAACTGCCCGATCATGAAGGATCTGATCAAACAGCTTACACGCCTCTTCCTGGGAGCGGGTTGCTCCTTGATCTTGATAAGTGTCTTGAGCGCCTGCAATCTCTTTGGCGGAGCGGGAAGCGCCCCAACGCCGACACCGACGAGCAGGCCGATTGTGGCCTCCGGTACTGCCTCGACAGGCAATCTGGTCAGTTATCGCGGCGATGGCTACGTCATCGGCTATCCCCGTGGCTGGAAGGTCGACACCAGCAAGCCAGGCTTCGTCACCTTTTCTGATCCCCAGGGCATCGCCTATCTCTCGGTGCATGTCCAGCCCAATCCGAATGGCCTTATCTCAGCGCCAGATCAGGTCTCGGTTGGGCTGCAGCTCTTCCGCTCGCAGGTTACTCACTACCAACCGGTGAGCGTGGCCCCGACCGCGACTGTGGCCGGTGAGCAGTGGAACCAGGGAGCGGCCACTGGTGACCTGCGCGTCCAGGGCCAGCCCACTCCAGTCACGGTCAAAATCGTTGTTCTGGCCGTCAACCATCCGGCGAACTTGCCTCAAACCCAGGGCTTTACCATTGCCTACGCCACTGCCCAGGAGATCTTCGAGCTGGCTGATCAAGGAGAATTTCAGCCGATGCTGCAATCCTTCGCTTTCACGAGCTGAAAGCGCGGAGAGGCTCCCCTCTGCGAGAGGACCAGCGTCTGGTCCAACGAACCCATCGGCCATCAATAGATGGAGTGAAAGGAGCACATGGAGCTGTTCGACAAGGCGAAAGAGCGAGCGACCTTGCGTCCGGCGATCGACAGCAACCAAGGACATACCATCGCCTACTCACGTACCACCAGCAGCCGTCTCATGGGTGTCCTTGACGCCAATGCCAACGGCAATGTCCACGGCGGCGTCATCATGCGTATGGTCGACGAGGCGGCGGCAGTGGTTGCCATCAAGCATTCGCACCGCAATGTAGTCACCGCGCGGGTTGAGCGTTTTGATTTCCTCGCGCCGGCCTATTTAGGAGACGTCGTCTCAGTGCACTGCGAGCTGCAGTATGTGGGACGTACCAGTATGGAGGTCGGCGTGCGTGTCACGGCGGAGGACCCCCTGACTGGCGAAGTGCGGCATGTCGCCAGCAGCCAGGTGATCTACGTGGCTCTCGATGAGCATGGCAAACCCACGCCGGTCCCCCCGCTGGTCCCTGGCGACGATGAGGAGCGCGCCATTATCGAGCGGGCTCGGCTGCGTCGTCAACGGATGCAGAAACTCGAAGAGGAGCTGGCGAAGCTGGAAGGGGGAGGCAGCGAGTGAGGCCGGGCTACGAATCAGGAGCCTTGGCCTGATCGCTGGGAGACAGCAGCGTTGGCGTCTCTGGCTTCGGTTCCTCGTCCAGGAAATGCACCTCGTGCATCAAGAGACGCACCGCAACACTGCCCAGCAGCACCAGGGCTCCGATGCCGCAGAAGAAGGTATCCACCGGACCAAAAGCCAGACCAAGCACGTTGCCCCGGAAACCGTGTAGCACGGTACTCACCAGAGATCCGGCCAGAGCGGCGCTCAGGACCGAGGCCAGGCTGCCGGCTGGCGTGAGTACCGCTGTCACGCGACCCACAAATTCACGGGCCGTCAGCCGCAGCACCAGCGGCTCGACGGCCACGTTCACGGCGATCCAGGTTGCGCCTACTAGGAAGATCAGTGCGAAAGCCGGGCCGACGCTGGTCATGCGGGCCAACAGCAGTGTGGTCAGTCCCAGCGCGAAGGTCGCACCCCACAGCAGGCGCGCTAGACCGAGACGATTGGCGATCAGCCCGGCGATCAAGGCCCCGGCGATGGCTCCCAGGCCAAGCACCGTGCCCAGCGGACCATAGAGGTTCGGCTGGGCATGCAGGTTGTCGGTCACAAAAAAGATGGCCAGGGCATTGAGGGCCCCGAAGGCGCTCATGCTCAGCAAGCTGGCCAACAGGACGGCCAATAGCCCGCGGCTGCCGAGCAGGACATGCAGCCCGGCGCGGAACTCCTGGCTGAAGCTAATATTATGGTCGCCCTCCAGGCGCTTCTCGACCGGGGCGCGGATCATGGCGATGGTCAGGAATGAAACGGCGAAAGAGAGGGCATCGGCGATCACAGCCCACTGGATGCCGAAATTGAAGACCAGCAGTGAGCCAATGGCAGGTCCAACGATGACGGAGAGGCCCATCGTCGCCTGACTCAGGCTTGTGGCCCGCGCCAGGTCCTCTGGTCCGACGATGTCGCCGATCAGTGCCAGGCGTGCAGGATTAAAAAACTGGCCGCAGCTTTGGTCGAGCAACACCACGGTGTAGACGGCTCCGAGCTGCCAGCCAGGTGATGGCTCCACTTCACCGAAGAAGGGCACGGTAGGAGAAAGGGCCCAGGCCAGGCAGCCGGTCAAAGCCAGGCGCAAGCCGTCGGTGCGCAGCATGGTCAGGCGCCGTGACCAGCGATCGACGAAGACGCCAGCCAGAGGGCCGATGATCGCCACCGGAGCGTACTCAGCGATAAAGACCCCACTGACTGCCACCGGCGCCCAGGAGCGTCCCCGTCCCAAATCATTAGCGATCCAAAGTACAAGCGCGGCTCCTAGAATCACGTCGCCCAGGTTAGAAATGGCCTGACCGAGCCAGAGCAGCGCGAAATTACGATTGACCAGGATTTTCATCTACGGTCATGACAACCAGGCTGATCGTGCTAGAGGGGAACGATGATCTTGAATTAACCCTGCATGCCAGCGCTACTATTCTCTAAAGAAAGGGAGCGGGCACCTGGTGCCTCACGGCTCCGGGTCGGACCCGGGCAACGACTGCCAGCTTCTGGGTAGGCAGGAGCGGCTCGGGCGCGTTTGCCTCTGCTTCCCATCTGCTTGCTGACTCTCCTCTCTACTCTACAGCCTGTCACAGCAAGGGGAGCGCTGTCAAGGTGAACGGCGCTCGGAGGCAAGTGGAGAGGCCAGTGAGTGGAAGAGGAACGAGCCAGCAGCTATTGTCTGGCGAAAGGTGAAAAAAACAGGAGGATGCTCTTGGCATATCACTATCGTGGCAAGACGGCCCTGATTACAGGGGCCTCATCGGGGATTGGTCTCGCCTTTGCGCAAGCCCTGGCGGCGCGTGGCATGCAGCTTATCCTCGTGGCGCGCTCGGAGGAGCGCCTGCGACATCTTGCCAGCGAGCTGCGCGAACGGCATGGTATCCAGGCCGAAGTCATCGTGAGCGATCTCAGTCGTGAGGGAGCAGCGACCCAACTGGCCAGGGCTGTCCGAGAGCGTGGCCTCAACGTTGACCTGCTCATCAACAACGCTGGCTTCGGCACCTATGGTCCCTTTGCCGAGCAGTCTGCCGAGCGCGAGCATGAGGAGATCATGCTCAACGTCACAGCTCTTGTTGACCTCACCCATGCGCTGCTCCCCGCGATGCTGGCCAGGGGTGAGGGAGCCGTCATCAACCTGGCCTCGCTGGCGGCCTTCCTGCCCATTCCCCATATGGCCGTCTATGCCGCAACCAAAGCCTTCGTTCTCTCCTTCAGCCAGGCGCTTTGGACCGAATATCGGCGCCAGGGACTGCGAGTTCTGGCCGTCTGTCCTGGCCCCGTTGCCACCAACTTCTTTGCGGTCATAGGCACCTCACAGGAAGACATGCCTGGCGGGATTCTCTCCCCTGAACAGGTAGTAGCCGCCAGTCTCCGCGCTCTGGAACGGGGACGCAGTCAGGTCGTCCCGGGCCTGCTCAACAAGCTAATGGCCTTCAGCACGCATCTGGTACCACGGACGCTGGGGGCACGCGTCGCTGGCAGCTTCCTGCCCCGTCGCACGCAGCCCGGCAGATCTGCCGCTGGTGGCCGCTCGCTCTCCTCGACGCCCGAACCACAAGCGCACTGAGCTGGCTGGAAGTGGAATTTCCCTGGACCTATCCGATCCTGGGAAAGGCAACAAAGGAAGAGCGGCTGGGCTGAGCTGAGCTGTGGGAGCCGCTGGAGTTTCCTCTGTCGCTCTTCCTTTGGGCTGCGTTACTCCTGGCCGAGCGATGTGGCGATCTCGCCTTCTGATGAAGGAGCCTGCTCGGGCGAAGCTGGGCTGGATACTGAGCCGACCAGAGCAGCGCGCGATCTATGTGGCCAACGCGGGAACATGCGCGGGAGGCGCCCCCGCCGATAGAGTTGCCAGCCGGCCAGCCAGAGCAGCAGCGTCAGCAGGCCGAGCGCAGCAAGGGCCGCGCCGCGCAGCACCGAGGCGGGACGATAGAGGTAACTGAGCGTGTGCGTCCCCGGTCCGACGCGGATAGCCGGCATCAGGCCAGCGAAGCTCTGCACTGGCACACGTTGCCCGTCGAGTAGGGCGATCCAGCCTGGGTAGGCTGTCGTGGCCACCACCAGATAGCCGCCGGTGGCGCTGGTCTCGCGGAAGCTCTGTTCATCGTCCTGCAGGCGCAGCAGCTGGATCGTCGCCGGCAGAAGCTGGTAATGGTCCAGACTTGGCAGTTGGCCATTTGAGCCGGGACGCAGCAAGTAAGCCGGTCCGGCGTCCAGACTATTGCGGTAGAGGAAGGTCCCATCAATCTTGCCGGCGAGGAGCAGATGGCTGTCCTGGAGCGGGCGCTTGGAGACCAGCACCGTGACGTGCAGCAGGCCAAGGAGACGCGGGTCAGGCTGGACCCAGGGAGCATCGTAGGGAACCCGCTGCTGATAGCCGGTGCTGTAGTAGCCGCCAGCGCGATCCATATACTGGACGTAGGCGCCGATCAAGAGCGGATCGGCGCCGTCGGCCAGGCGCAGCTCCAGCTCAGCCGCCGTCAGTTGGGGAATATTCTCCTGCACGCCATAGATACGTCCATTACCGGCTAATTGCTGCGCCGCCAGAGCGACCCGCGAGGGCCTCGTGATGAGGCTCACTGAACCAACCTGTGAGTAGCGCTGATCGAGCAGCACCAGGTTAGTCGCGACCAAGGCCAGCAAGAGAACCCCCACGGCCAGGCTCGCGACACGGCTCTGCCGCCGTAGCGCCTGGGTCAGGGTGCTGGCGCCCAGGCCAGCCAGCAGCGCGAGACCCAGCAGGCCCAGGAACCAGATGCGGGCCAGACCGCGGAAGCGGTCGAAGCCGGGCAGGACATAGTGAGCCACCAGGTAGACCCACGAAGCCTGACCCATAGCCAGACTGGCGACCAGTACCACCCCCAGAACCAACGGCCAGGTTTTACGCATGCGACTGACGAAACCGAAAACCGCCAGGCAGAGCACACTCAGGCCCGGGGCGACCATGCCCTCCCAGGTTATCCAGCCCAGTGGTGGCTCGTTCACCAGAGAGTGAAGAAACTGTGTCAGTGTGATCTGATCCTTGGGATGCAGGGCGTAGGCCCTCGTCGAGTAGCGCATCAACTCCAGCAGTGGCAGGAGATGGATACCAGCCAGGGCTACGCCCAGACTGCAGGCCACGAGCAGGCCGGTAGCAGAGAACAGAGCTGGACGCCAGCCCTCCTGCCTGGCCTGCTGCAGCAGGAGCCAGGCAGCGACAGTGGCCAGCATCAGCAGGCCATAATAGGCCATCTGCGGATGGCCGGCCAGCAAGGTCATAGCCACGCAGAGGGCCAGGGCCGGACCCCAGCGTAGCGGCTGGCGCACGGTGGCCCAGGTGGTCAGCGCCAGCCAGGGGTACCAGCAGACCGTCTGCATGATGGTCACGTGGCCGGCTCCCAGGTGGCTGATCAGGCGCGGCGTCGCCATATAGCTGATCGCCGCCACCAGCGCCGGCCAGCGCGGCAGCGCGAGCACGCGGCGCGCCAGTAGCAGTGTTCCCAACCCCGCCCAGAAGAAATGCAGCGTCATCAATACAAAGAAGTAATTGCGCAGTGAGAAGAAATGCACCAGTTGCGTCGGCGGATAGAAAAGAGCTGCCAGAGGATCGGCGCCCAGGGGTAGGCCACCCCCGAAATAGGGATTCCACAGAGGGAAGCGATGCGCCTGAGCAACTGTACGCTGTAGCTCCAGAACCATCGGCCAGTGGCTCACCACGAGATCGCTGCCGGGCCAGGCGGCCACCAGCTGGTCGTCACTCACTGGGGCGGGCCACTGGATCAACAGCCCCACCAGCAGCAGTAGCGCCACCTGAGCGGCGCCAACCAGCCAGCGCTTTAACCACGGCCCGAGTGTGCTCACTCTCCTCGATGCTTGCTGCAGATACCGTGAAGATAGCTGGGGATAGTCCATTGCTTTCTACGCCTTTCTTCTTGCAAGCATTTCCGTAGATAGAGAGACGCTTGAAAAGGGGTAAATGTTCCTCCGTAGGATTCAGAACGACTTGTAGAGGGGAGGGCATCGGCAGACGACAAAACTGGCTAAAGAATGGGAGAACGGACGGGATGGGCCAGGTCAGAAGGTCAGCCAATCAAGAGATGTTCGTGTCCCTACAAGCGCAAGGCAGCACGGCACTGCAGAGTCAAAGGGGGAGGAAGGCAGAGGTGTATGGGAGTCGAACCCACCAGGGACCGCGCGCAGCGACCCCCCAACCGTTTTGAAGACGGCGAGGCCCACCGGGACCCCTACACCTCCATAGTCGTCAGGCGCTGACTGAAGAAAGCCAGGAGAGACGAGGAAGAAACCTCGTCCCGCCTGAGTGAGAGTATAGCCGATTGAGCAAAGCCCTGCAAGCCCACAGCTTTCCCTTCGGGGCAGACAACCTGCAGGAGGGCTGGGCAGGCGGGGCCAGCGCCTACGAAAGGCTGGCCCCTCAAGCGGTAGGGATCAGAGCGCGCAGGCGCTCTACAGTCACCTCAGTGAGTGAGTGCACCACCAGATCGGCCTCGCGTAGCGCCTCCGGCTCGCGCGTGGTTGCGACCGCCAGGCAGCGCATGCCCGCGGCGTGGGCTGCTTCAATACCGGCTACCGCGTCTTCAATCACCACACAGGCGGAGGGTGGCACCTGCAGCGCTTCGGCGGCCTTCAAAGAGATATCTGGGGCGGGCTTGCCACGCTCCACCATTTCTCCCGAAATCAGGACCTGCAGATAGCGCTGCAGGCCCAACAGCTCGCTGATCAGCGCGATATTCTCAGGTGGCGTGGACGAGGCCAGAGCCTGGGCGATGCCGGCCTCATGCACGGCCTGGAGTAGCTCTAGTGCTCCCGGCAGCGCCAGACTGTGGGGATTCTGGCGCACCAGCTCGCGAAAATAGGCTTCCTTGCGCTCTGAAAGAGCGCGAACCCGTTCGGGGGGCATCTCTCCCCAGAGCAGCGGGATAATGCGATCGTTGCGCATCCCAAAGGTCGCGCGGAACTCCTCCTCGCTCAGCCTCCATCCCTCCTCTTGGGCCAGGCGCTGCCAGGCCCGGAAATGGGCCTGCGCGCTATCAATAATCACCCCATCCAGGTCCCAGATCACGGCCCGAAGGCCCTGTTCAGCCATAGAAAGACCCCTTGCTCCTTCCTCGCAAAACAGATGAGTTAAGAATAAGAGGGGGAAGAGAGTACCGAACGTGGTGTTGCTGGCTCGGCCCTTCCCTTCCCCTGCAGTGTTCCGCCAGACATGATACCATATCATCTGCCTGGCCTGCCTATCCAGGTGGGCCAGCACTCTCGCTTACATAGACGCCCACAGAGAGCGATGGTAGAATAGTGGCGGAGGTGCTGCCCATGAGCGATCAGAAATATTTCAACGAAGAGATCGAAACCCTGCCCCGCGAGCGCCTGCGCGCGCTCCAACTGGAGCGCCTGCAGGCGGTTGTCACTCGTGCTTATAGACAGAATCCATTCTATCGTCAACTCTATGATGAAGCTGGCGTCAAGCCAGAAGATATTAAGAGCCTGGAAGATATTCAGAAGCTGCCTTTTCTTGAAAAGAAGAGCGTGCGTGCTGCTTACCCCTATGGTATGGCGATGGTACCACCTGGAGGCGAGCAGGGGGCCTTAGAGGTACATGCCACCAGCGGCACGACTGGCAAGAGCGTACCCGTCTTTGCCACGCGGCGCGATCTGCAGAACTGGGCTGAATTGAACGCTCGCGAGCTCTGGATGGTTGGTCTGCGTCCCGGCGATATCCTCTTGAACTGCTACGGCTATGGGCTACCGACTGGTGGTTTTGGCTTCCACTATGGGGCCCTGAAGATGGGCGTCATGGTCATCCCGATGGGATCAGACGCGCGCCAGTACGAGCGCATCTTTGAATTCATCACGGATTTCGGCGTCACGGCCATGTGTATGACCCCTTCCGTCGGCCTCTATCTGGGGCGCAAGGCCCGCGAGCTGGGCATCGACTTCTCTCGTACCAGGCTGCGCATCGGCCTCTTCGGGGCTGAACCCTGGCCCTGGGAGACACGTCTGAAGCTGGAAGAATACTTTCACATCACAGCCTACGATGAGTTTGGCATGACCGAGTTTCTCGGACCGGGCATGACCTGCGAATGCCAGGAGCGCAACGGTATGCACGCCTGGGCCGATACCTTCCTGGTGGAGTGCATCGATCCCGAAACCGGCGAATGGGTGGAGGAAGGCCAGGAAGGGGAGCTTGTCTGGACCTGGCTCACGGGCGAGGGAACAGCCATGATTCGCTACCGCAGCCGTGATCTCTCGCGTCTCTGGTGGGAAGAGCGCTGTCCCTGCGGCCGCACCCATCCGAAAATCGGAGCCATCAAAGGACGCACCGATGATGCGGTCTCCATTCGCGGGCTGCTGGTCTTCCCCAGTCAGGTAGAGGCGGCTCTGCTACGCTTTCCCGAGACCGGCACGAACTTCCGCATTGTTGTCGATCGCCACGATGGGCTGGACACCTTCCTGCTCAAGGTCGAGGTCAAGGAGCGGCAGCTATTGGAGCAGAGCGAGCGTTGTCAGGAGCTGGCCCGAGCGATGGCGGAGGCGGTTAAATCGGTCACGGGCAATACGCCCAAAGTGGAGCTGGTGCCGCCCGATAGCCTGCCGCGCGCTACCGGCGGCGAGTCGAAGACGGCCAGCGCGCGAGTAGAGGACCGGCGGAAGCTGCACGCTGGGACCTAGCGAGCCAGACGAGGTACCAGTTCAGGTGCCTGGCCTGGATGGGTGAGCGACGCGGTGTGAGCGGCCTCTGGCGGCCTGAGTGGGTCCCCCGCTCCCTGGCTGAAACGGCCTGAACGAAGCCAGAAAGCTGGGAGAGAGACCCCTCAGCGCTGCCTCGCTGCTGGCCTGCCTGTCGCTCCAGGGCCGGGAGTTAGTGCAGCCGACCCAGCATATAGACCAGAATCACCGCCGCGCTGATCCCGTTATTGAGCATGTGCAAGAGTAAGCCGGGGTAGAGGGAACCGCTCCACCAGCGTAGCAGGGCCAGGAGCAGACCAATCACGATCAGCACGGGCAACGAGCCGAGGTCGGCATGGGCCAGGCCGAAGATCAGAGCGCTCACCAGCACAGCCCAGCCCGTAGGCAGGCCGCGACGCAGGCCAGGAAAGACGAAGCCGCGAAAGAAGATCTCCTCGCAGAGCGGAGCGACGATCACCGCCAGGGCCAGCAGAACCACGGTCGTCAGCGGCGCCAGACGGCTGCCTTCCAGGATGACCTGATCGTTGGTCTGTAGCGGGAGATGCAGGCCCTCAAGCAGTGCCGAATAGAGACCGTTGACCAGATAGAGCAGGGCCAGAAAAGCCACGATCAGCCAGAGAAAAAGCGGTCGAAAGCGACGCAGACCAAGGGTCTGCAGCACTGCCCCGAGGGGAACGCGTCCCTCTTTCGCTGTTACCGATGCAGAAGACAGCGGAATCGCGCCGCCAGCTTCGGTCGTCGCCAACTCACCAGCCTCGGAAGCTGCCTGGCGACGCAGGGCACGGCGGGCAAAGAAGAGCGCCACCAGCAAGAAGGCTCCCTCCACAACCAGCGTCGAGAGCGCCGCGGCCAGCGCCCCCTCCAGATCTTGCTGCAGCGAAAGAGGCGCCTTCGGTGCAGGCAAGTGGCTTCCCTGGAGCTGGGTACCGAGCGAGAGTAGCAGCCAGGGCACCAGGGGGATCAACAGCGCCAGCCAGGTCTCGCGAAACGACCAGGGAACAGGGGCCTCCTCTGTTCTCTGAGGTGGGCGGTCTGGCTGGGGGTCCCTTTCGGGATATGACAACGAACTCACCAAATCCTCCAGCTAGGTCGGAGTGACAGGGCACATCGCATCCAGGCACCAGGAGGGAGAGTTAGAACCTGCCTGGCCCTCGCTCCCGTACTCGTCGGCGAGCAAGCCTCCTGGCCTCTTGCCCAGTATAGCGGATGCCTGCCTTGCTCTGCAAGCGCGGCTTGCCATCGTGCTAGCGAGTGACAAAGAATGATAGCGTCTCTTTTTGACTCTCCAGACAAAAAGCGATTCTCACCATCTTTGGTCGATCTTTTGCGCATCATCAACTTGACATGGCAGCCCTTTCCGCAGTAGGATGAGACCACCAGACCGGCGAGGGAAAAGCTTGCCAGGACGATGCAGCCACCTCATCCGTACCAGATTTGACGAGGCGACTCAGAAGCAGATGAGCAAGGAGAAGGTGCCAGCTCCTCGTCGGCCTAAATTGGCAGCATGCTTGTTGCACGTCTTTTCGGTACAGCTAGCGATCAGAACAAGCAAAAGCGTGTTTGTTGAGAGGAAGGAAGGGATTCTTGGCAGGTACACTTGAAAGTAATCCAGCGAACAGTCCAAACTGGCGAAAGCACCGCAACGGTTGCCCGTTCTATCGCGAGCGCTGGTTTTCCGACAGCGATATAGAAGCGGGCGAGCCGTTGTACCAGGTGTTCTGCATGAAAGGCACGCCTCCGCTCACTCTGGAAGAGCAGAACCGCTGCCTGCGTAGCAAGACGTGCTGCTGGCGTCTGACAGAGAAAGCGGAGAAGAAAGAAGCTGTCAAAGGAAAAGGGGCGCGGAGGAGCAGTCCCGACTGATCGGCCAATCGGCGAGCTGATGACTATCCAGCCAGAATCTCACGGCCTCAGCGAGCAGCCCGCATCGGCTCCAGGTCGGGCGAAGCGGCCTGCACTCGTCATCTGCCTTGTCTTCCTCTCTCCTTGTCTGCTTGCTGTTCCTCTCCTCTCGTGAGCTGAGCTATGCCGGTCTTTATGCTCTAAGGCCGGGCTTATGGCTAATTCTCCAGGCCTTCAACTGGCCAGGCCGGCTATTCCCGCTGGAGATAGCGCTGTCTGCCGTACGAGAGAGCCTAGCTCGTTGCCGGACGGATGGGCGGGCGGGCGGCGCTTGGCAAGCAGCCGCCCGGTCATGTAAGTCAGGTCAGGTAGAGAAAAGCGCGAGGAGCGCACTGGAGCAGGGCCGGGCCGGGCCGGGCGGAGAAGAGCGGCGCAGTAACTCCAGTGGGCGGACAGATAGATAGGCAGGCAGAGGGCAGGCCGTGGGCCTGAGCGTTGTCAGCCGACGCAGCGACCCGCCAATTAGACTAAGAGGCAGGTAGCATCAGAGAGCAAAGGCTTGCTCACTGGTTCGCCTGCTCCTCATAGAGCCAGGACTCGCTGGCCAGCCGGTAATCAAGCAGCTCCTCTGGCTTAAAGAAGAGGCTAATCTCACGAGCTGCGGTCTCAGGGCCGTCGGAGCCGTGAATGATATTGTAGCCGATCTCCAGGGCAAAATCGCCGCGGATCGTACCGGGGGCAGCCTCAGCGGCGTTGGTCGCACCCATCATGGTGCGCACCATCTTAATCGCGCCGCGGCCTTCGACCACGCCGACCACCACGGGACCGGAAGTAATATGCTTCACCAGGCCGGTGTAGAAGGGTTTCCCTTTATGGACAGCGTAGTGCTCCTCTGCCAGTGCGGGAGACATCTGCAGCATCTTCAGGCCAACAAACTTCAGCCCTCGCTGCTCGAAGCGGGCAAGAATCTGCCCGATGAGGCCGCGCTGGACCCCCTCGGGCTTAATGATAATCAGCGTTCGTTCCATCGCTTGCAGTCAAAACTTCCTTTCCACCAAATTACAGACCGATGGTTTGGTTGAGCGAAGGAGGAAGAAGAGACTCCTACTGGCTTGTCACCAGAGGGAGAATCTGGCGACAGGCCTTCTTCATCTCCAGGCGTACACGTCCGAGATTGGGAGAGCGGGTCTGCTGGGTTGTCACGACGAGGATCAGGTCGCCCACCTCCGCCATCTGGATTGTCCCCTGTTGCGTTTCAATTATAGCATGGCGAATCTCGCCCTGGTTAATTTGCTTGGTATAGGTGCTGAGGGAGCCAAAGGCGGTAGCGGACAAGGCACCGATCATTTCCTCATCCTCGCTGTGCAACGTTCCGCTGACGATCAGCCCGTCCTTACCCACCAGGATGACGCCTGTGACCTCATCAAGCTCGGTCAACCGCTGTAGAATCGTCTCCACTGATGACTCCTTTGGATGGTAGCTAGATTCTTCTCTGAGCTGAGAGTCGCTCACCTCAACGCCAGAGCGCAGCCAGTCCTGAGCCGGCCTGGCCTGGAGAGTAGTGCCGGGAGGAGGACAGGTCAGCTCAAGCCAGCCCGGGTCAGAGCCAGGCGAGCGCACGGCCCACCTGGCGGACCGGACCTCTCTCCCCTTGTCTGTCTGTCTGTCTGTCTGTCTACTGCTCTTCCTGCTTGCCGGGCGAACCGTCGGCGAGTGTTCGCCTTGTATCATGCTGACCCGGCGGCTAGGAGGAAGCGCTCTGACCCCTGGCACGGCGCGTCATGGTCAGCGCCTTATTATAAGCCTCCATTGCCTGCAGATACTCGCCCTGGCGCATGTAGGCGTCACCCAGCACGCGGTAGCCTGGCGCATATTTTGGTGCCAGCTTCAGTAAAGCGCGTGTATTGCTGATCACTTCACTCAGCAGTTCCGGCTGATTGCGGATCACAATGCGATACTCCTGCATGGCCTCGTCGTAAGCGCCGGCGAGCTGGTACTGATAGCCGCGGATCAGGTGCTCCTTGTAATTGGCCTCGCTGCCTTCCGAGCTTCGGCCCGCGCCGGTGCTGGGGCCAGCTGTGCCGATGCTGGGGGTCTCGCGACCGGCGGGGCGAGCTGCTGGGGAGGGGCGCCCGCCTGGGGCCGGGGGACGATTCTGGGCTGGCTGGAGGCGGAAAACCGGGCGCTTCATCGTCGTCTCCAGTTCGTCCTCCAGCAGGGCATCGGGTCGATAGCCCGGCAGCGAGGGACCCTGAGCAGAGCTTGGGCCTGAGCCGGGGGTTGCGGGCCAGAGCGGTTCAGGAGCGCGCCTCGGCTCCTCATAGCGAGGAGACTGAAGCGGCGGCTGTCCCTGCGGGGCGCGAACCGTTTCCTCCAGCTCGGACGGGGGGGGTGAGGCTGGAGGGATCACTGGCTGTGGCTGATGGCCATAGGAGATCCGAGGCTGCTGTTCAGGCGCTGCGGGCTGGGAGGGCGTTCCTTGCTGGGCAAAGGCAGCCAGCTCGCCCGGCTGTAGCGGCACGAAGCCCTGAGCATAAAGTTGCTGTTCGAGATCCTCCAAAGTTGTCAGCAGGCGTTGCTCGGCGGCTGCTGGTGGCCCGCTCTGCTCAGCGGGGTGCTGTCCAGCTCCGGCAGCCAGCTCAGCCAGCCACGACGAGGCCGGTTGCTCCCGGGGTTGGGCTGAAGGAGCGGGTGTTGGCTCTGGCTCAGGGCGCGCGATCTGGGCCTCGTAGACAGACGGAGCACCCGTGGACGAGCCTGCAGAGCCTGTTGACCAACCAGCCAGTTGCTCAAGCCAGGGAATCCCCGCTTCCGAGTGGGTGGAACTCTCTGACGAGGCGGCGGGGGTGGCCGACGCAGGTGCCGAGGACGTGGGCGACTCCTCACCCCAGATCGAGGCGGCAGGAGGAGCGGGAGGCGCGTCTGCCCCAGGCATGGCTGGCGAGGCAGAAGGCGGCCAGAGCGGGCTAGCCGCTTCCTGCTCCTCAAAGGCACTCTGGCTGGCCTGCAGCTGCTCCAACCAGGCCGGCTTTTCCATAGGGGCAGAAAATTCCTCGCTTGTCAGGTCGTCCCAGCTTGCCGGACCCGGGTAAGTCGATTCCGACAGAGAGTAGTCCTCTGCAGAGCGAGCGGCTGGCTCGGAGAGCAGGTCCTGTTCCTGGCGCCCATAACCGTCGGCCTCTGCCGAAACTGGTGCCATTGGAGTGCCCTGCGCTCCCTGACCTGATAGCCAGGCCGCCTCTCTTTCCGGCTTTGGCCCTTGCTCCTCCTCCCCGACTTCGACTTCGCCCCAGACTGCACTGCGTGAGCCAGCGCTGGCGGAAGAGGCCGGTGACTCCTCGGCGGACTCCTCTTCCTCTATTGTCTCCGCTCCCAGGGACTTCAGCCATTCCGGCCACCCCTCCTCTGGGTCGGCTCCTTCCTGCATGAATGGGAAGATCTCTTCCGCTGCCTCCTGTTGATCAGCGGGTGACTCTGCCTGAGCGGCGGGCTGGGACCAGGCGTTGTCTGAGGCCTCTTCCCTATGCGCCAGGCTTGCTGACTCCAGCTCGGGCGCGGCGGCCCCCTCTCCCTCTGCATCAGCGGAGGCCGCTAGCTCAGGCGAAGGAGGTGGGGTAGCGAGCGAGCCGGATGGCTGGCGATAGAGCGGTGAATCGAGGGCATCTAGCCAGGCAGGATGGGTAGAAGACTGGCCAGTCGGCAGCCCCAGGTCTTCCTCGGGACCCGCTGATGAGACGGGGGGCCATGCCGGTTGCTCCTCCCAGGCCAGTTCCTGCTCTCCGAAGGAGAGATTGCTGCCAGAGAGAGACCAGGAAGGGGAGCTTGCGCGGTAAGCCTCGCTGCTGCTGGAGGTAGGGGCCTCTGACGGCTGCGAGGGCGTCGAAGGCGGCGCAGGCGTTGGAGAGGAAGGAGGCGTCGTTGTCAAAGCCAGGGGGTAAGGGTCGGGTGTCGTCCATCCGAAGATCGGCTCGCTCTCCTCGCTGACTGCTTCCTTCTCCTCGGCCAAAGCTGAGCCGGGTCTGGCCGAGGCCAGCTCAGCAGCGGAGGCTGCAGTAGTCGCGGATGGGGCGGCGGGCCGCTCAGGAGGCGGCATCAAGACTGCATCCTTGCGCACAAGCGCCAGGAAAGGGTCATTGGGGGAGGCTGTCAGCAGATCCCTGAACAGCTCGCGAGCCATCGTCATCTCGGGATCGAGTGTCTCAGCGCGCTGGATCAGCTCGCGAGCGCGGGCAGGATTATGGGGGAAGGTCATATGAGCCAGAAGCAGCAGAGCCTTCAGGCAGCCAGGAATCTCCTCCAGCAAGCCTGTCGCGATCTGCTCAGCGCGCTCGTAGTCGCCATCGCGCCAACAGGTCTCGAGCAGGCCAGTGCGGGCATCCAGGCGATCGGGGGTGGCGGTCAGCACCGCTTCCCACTCCTGAATGGCCTGGAAGAGCAGGTCGCCGCGCATGTAGAGGCGGGCCAGGCCGGCACGCGAGAGCATAAAGCCAGGCTGGCCGCTGCGAGCGCTCAGCTTATTAAACTCCTGACGGATCTGGCTATTGCCACGGCTCAGCTCATAAGCCTGCTGATAGCAATCGAGCGCAGTTTCCACATCGCCCAGGCGTTCGCTTGTCAGCGCGCGGTTGCAGTAAGCGAGCACGTTTTCGGGATCATTTGTCAGGACCCAATCGAAAGTCTGCTGGGCTTCGACCAGACGATTCTGGGCCAGATAGATCTCGCCGAGGAGGCGGTGAGCCTCTAGAGAGTGAGGAAAATGCGAGAGTACATACTGGCAATGTTCGAGGGCCTCCTCGATACGCCCGGCGCTCAGGGCGTCCTCCGTATACTGCAAATACTCACGCAGCGTAGACATCGTTTTCAGCATAGAACCTGGTCTCCTCTTCCCGCGTTAGGCAGCTGTGAGCAACTTCTGAAAATGGTCGATCTGTCGAGGGTCCTCGGGGCCAATCAACGCCAGGCGGCGCCATTCGGGGGCGAAGCAGGTGCGCGCCACCCGTTGGAGATCCTGGGGAGTCACGGTCTGAATCTGGTGGATCATCTCATCCACATCGACCACGTGGCCAAGCAGGCATTCCTGACTGGCGAGCCAACTGGCGACCTGCTGAGTGCTCTCCAGACCCAGGATCAGGCCCCCGCAGACATAGGCCTTGAAGCGCTCCAGCTCCCTCTCAGAGACGGGTACCTCACAGAGCCTGTTTAACTCCTGCACAATGGCCTGTACAGCGGCCTCCGTCTGGGAAGGGTCAACCCCTGCGCTCACCACCAGATTCCCTGTTTCATAGTAACTGCTCGTGTAACTACCGATATCGTAAGCCAGCCCGCGCTCCTCACGAATACTCTGGAAGAGACGCGAACTCATTCCTTCGCCCAGGATGGCATTCAAGAGCATCAGCGCATAATAGTCGGGAGAAGAATGAGCAACCCCCAGGGTACCTAGCGAAAGATTCGTCTGTTCTGTCTCCTTATAGACCACGGCCACGGGTGGAACATCCCGCGGCGGCGGGCAGGGCGTCCAGGTTCGTAGCGGGCGCGGCTCCCAGTCGTGGAAGAGCCACTCGATCAGCTCTCGCACCTGGGCATGGTGAATATTACCCACCACTCCCACCACCAGGGCATTGGGACAATAAAACTGTTCCTGGTGTGTCAGCATATCCTGGCGGCTGATAGCGGCCACCGTCTCGTCGCGCCCCGCGTCATCGCGCCCCAGCGGCAAGCCGGGCCACATAACCTGGTCCAGCAGAAGGCCCGACCACTCCTGCGGGTCATCGCGCGTCGCGCTCAGCTCCTCGATGATCACCTGCCGCTCCTTCTCGATCTCGTGGGGATCGAACAGTGGATAGCGGATCATATCGGCGAGTACCTCGATCACCACGTCCAGGTGCTCGCTGGGGACGCGCGCCGTATAGCTGGTCAGCTCCTTCCCCGTGCTACCGTTGAAGACTCCCCCTACCCCCTCGATTGTTTCCGAGAGAATACGTGCGCTTGGATAATTCTTTGAGCCTTTAAACAGCATATGCTCAATAAAATGGGATATGCCGGCCAGGTGATCCGGTTCGTAGCGCGAGCCGGCGGCAAAGAAAAAAGCGATGCTGGCCGAGCGGATGCCCGGCACGCACATCGTCAGCAGACGCAAACCATTTGGCAGCGTAGTTCGCTCGTATTGCATCGATGCATGCGTTTCGTCATGAATTCAGCCGCTAGTGAGCCAGTCAGCAAACAGGCAGGTGAGGCACGCCCGAGCGGCTTCTCTTGAGAATGATACCCCCTGTTGCCAGACATTATAGACCCTTTACAGGTGTGTCGCAACAAGGCAATAGAAGAAGTTAGGCAGACTAGCCCATCTGGGTACAGCGGGAAGCGGCGCACAAGCAGGTAGCTAAGAGTAGAGAGCAAGCAGCAGGCCGGGCCGAAGAAAGCCAACCCGGCCCGGCCCTTGACTGACCGACCCTGGCGCTGCGCGGCGGGCGGCAGAAGGATCTTGCTGAGAGGCCGCAGGCTGTACGGTACGCAATCAGGGTCGCTCAGATCAGATCAGGCCCACGTCGTCTGCCAGGCGGCCCAGGTCGCCCAAGACGCCCTCCTCCCGCCTGTGATGGTGATGGCGGTGGTGGTGGGGGGGGTAGCCGTAGTCATTGCCCTCCAGGGAGCGCTCCAGGCCGTGCAGGAGCATCTCGCCGCCGATCACTGCTGCTGCCCCGCCCAGGGCGCCCATTGCCAGTTTGCCGCCGTCCCCCTGGAACAGGCCACCGGGGCCTCCGCCCTGCTGGTTGGGTGGCTGCTGCACTGCGGTAGCAGGCACGGGTGCGACGCCGACCAGACTCGTGTGGCAGCCTGGGCAGTTGCTTGTCCCCAGGGGAGAGATGGCCCAGCAGACCGGGCAGCGCAGCACCAGTGGTGTTTGGGCAGGATAGGGGCCAGCGGGGATCGCATTGGCAGGCCCAGGGACTGGCTGTCCGGCAGGATAGGCTCCATACTGGGCCGGTGGCTGGGCCGCGGGGGGAGCATAAGCGGGCGAGCCGACAGCCGGTGCGGGGTATGGGCTGGCTCCGGGTGTGCTGCCAGCACTGGCAGCCGGGGGCACGGGGTAGGGACCGGAGGTTGTTACTGTTGGGGCGGAGGCTACTGCCGCAGCGTTCAGTTCTGTGCCGCAGGCGCTGCAGAAGCGGGCGCCGCTCTGCTGGGGCTGGCCACACTGGGGGCAGAAGCGCGGAGTGGCAGGCTCGGCCAGAGCAGCGCCGCAGTTCGTGCAGAAGGCATTTTGGGCAGCCACCTGCGCGTGACATTGAGGGCAGAGCCGCGTGGACGGCCCTGTCGGAGCGCTGGGTGCTGCTGGACGCAAAGCATTGCCGCAGTGGGAGCAAAAAGCTGCTCCGGGTCGCACCTGGCCGCCACAGCGCGGGCACCATTCCCCGTTTGCCGCCGCCGCTCCGCCTGGAACGACGGTCGGTTGCTGTGGCTGCAGAGGCTGGGTCTGTGGCACAGGTGTACCACACTGCGGGCAGAAACGCTTACCGCTCACATCAGTACCACAGGTTGTACAGGGTTGCATCTGCTGAATTCTCCTCTCAGGCAAAAGCAAGCGCTTCGTAGCAAACTCTTATCTCTCCTGATTACTCTTCCGCAGTCTACCACAGGGTGAGTCTTTTCGTCGAGAGTGGGAGAGGCGGTCCTGGCTTTCACGGGAGGCAGGTCGCAAAAAAGGGGAGAGCCGTGGAATCTGATCGACCGGGAATGCGGGAAAGCCAGGCGTAGAAGTAGGGAGACCAGGGGCGGAGGAAAGGCTTTTTCTCCCATCGAGGAGGCATAACTGTGAAGGGCATGGGCTAGCCAGCAAGCCGACCCATGCCCCCTTGAGCGGGCAAAGGGAAGGATCTATCTGCTCTCTTGGTGGTGCCCCGGGCTCCTCCGTTAGCCAGGGTTACCGGGCAAGCCCAGCCGGTCCGGTTGAGGAGAGCGCGCACTCACACACACTCCCGCAAAGAAGCGTTGCCGCTGAAATTGCGCAGCTTCATCAGGGCTACCACCTCAAGCTGGCGGACCCGCTCGCGCGAAATGCCCAATTCCTTGCCGACTTCCAGCAGCGTGCGGCTACGTCCATCGCCGATGCCGTAACGGAGCGTAATCACAGCGCGCTCGCGCGGGGTAAGCGTTGAAAGAGCGCGATGTAGCTCCTCGCCGAGCAAGTGCTGTGAAGCGGTCTCAGCGGGAGCGGGGGCAGTACTATCCTCCAGCGTATCGGCCAGCGAATGGCGGGCCTCATCGTCGACGGGGGCATCCAGAGAGACGGGTTGCTCAATCACACTGAGGAGATCGATGACTTCATTCACGTCAATATTGCAGGCTGCGGCAATCTGCTCAGGCTCGGGGTCGAGGCCACTCTCCTGGGAGAGTTGAGCGGCAACGCGACGCACCTTACGCAAGCGGGTTGCAACATGTTCGGGTAAATGGATCAAGCGAGACTGCTCGCCAGCGGCGCGGCTGACAGCCTGACGAATCCACCAGGTGGCATACGTACCGAAATGGCAACCGCGGCGATAGTCGAACTTCTCGGCGGCGCGCATCAGCCCGAGGTTGCCCTCCTGGATCAGATCGACCAGGGGGACGCCGGTGCTTGTATAACGACGGGCAATAGCAATGACCAGACGCAGATTTGACTCGATCAGTTTCCGACGCGCCAGCTCATCGCCCTCAGCGGCACGACGTGCCAGCTCAAGCTCTTCCTCGTGGGTCAGCAGCCCCAGGCCACGGATATCGCGCAGATAGCTCTGAAAAGCATCTTCAGAGCCGAGCGCCTGGCGTACATTTGGAGAGCGGCGTTCGGGAACCTCATCCGTCAGGTCGGTCTCGACGCTCTCCATCTCTAGCTCATCGCTGCTCTCCAGCAACGGATCAAGGGCCAGATCGGCAACGGTCTCGCTCGCGGGGAGGGCAGCGTCGTCCTCGCCAGTGGCCAGCAGAACGGCCTCGCTTTCTATCTCCAGCGTGGCCGCCTTCCGGCCTATGCGCCGCCTCGCTGACTGGCTGGCCGGTCGCATCCTGCGGCCATCGCGTACGGGATCTGCAGCAGCTATAGCCATGATTCCACGCTCCCTTCGGGAAACTCACCGACAAAAACCAGCTTGCCGGCCTCCGTACGGCCTCGTGGTCGGCATTTGGTGCCGGGTAGGCCCATTCCTGGCATCCATCCAGCGGCTTTCATTCTACCTGGAACCCAGGTTAGCCAACATCAGGTGTTTACCTTAAATTCTCTCAGGTTCTAACCGTATCTTCTTTCTGGCCGTTGGCTTCTTCCCGGCCACCGGGCAGCCCCTCCCCAGCAGGCTTACCCTTTAAAGACGCCCGAAGCGGCCAGAACAGGTAGCAGGCCCACGCACGGCCCAAGGGCCTGCTGGGAGCGTTGGCTCAGCCCTGCTCGGGATCGAAGGGGTCCTCGACCCCGTGACCGCGATCGTAGAAGGTTTGCAGGACATCCCCAGGATGCTTCCCATAGGCTGGGCGTTTGCGCCACTGTCCTTCCCCGGCTTCGGAGGCGCTCATCTTCAGAATCAGACGTTGATCTTGGCGCGTGGCGATGGCCGTATAGGGATAAAAACGATCTGTCCAGAACAGCAACGGCCCACGGCGCACCCGCAAACTCTCAGGGTAGATAGCCACTACCTGGCCCAGGCGGTGCTGGTCGGCGCTATAGACGCTCAGGCCCTTTTCAATATCGGCAGCGTTCCAGTTCGTCATGAAACACTCTTCTCCTCTCCAGGCGAGAGCCAACAGGATAGTGCGCTACAACGAGTGTGCTCGTACTTGAGGTTTTTGTCTTCTCTTCTCCTGACTTGATCATCTCCATCCCTATCACGCCCTTCTGCCAGGGAAGCGTTTCAGCCCAGCATCATGCTGGAACCGAGCCAGGTGCCGGGAATAAGAGAAGGCTTAGAAAGCGACAGACAACCGCCCTGCGACTTCGCCCGCGTTCTCATCTAGCACCGTTTTATCATCACCGTCGCTCAGGTGAAAGTAGCTGATTTTAGGATCGAGAATGTCCGCTATTCCTACTAATCTGACACTTAGACGCTCTTCCTTCGCTCTGCAGACGGAGGGAGGAAGCCGATCTTCACACGCGAAGGGTGGATTAGATCAGAGAAGAAGGAGTAAAGGATGACAGAGACCGAACAAAGCCAATCCGGAGGAATGACACTGGCAGAGATCTATTGTGGCTGGGGCCACTATCAGCGGCTGCTGGTGGAAGCCCTGGCCCCGCTCAACGAGGAGCAGCTAGAGCTCCGCGTTGCGCCTCACCTGCGCAGCATCCGCCAGATCGTCGTTCATATTACCGCGGTGCGGGCCGGCTGGTTTGGAGGAGTCATGGAGGTTGAGCCAGGGCAACTGCTGCCTTACGCCCGCTGGAGCAAGCAAGCTCCCAATGGACCCGTAACGGTGCTCATCGCGGGATTGCAGACCACCTGGCGAATTATCGACGAGCAGCTCGCGCGCTGGACGCTGGCCGACCTGGCCACCGGCTTCTCGGGTCTCTGGCGTAGCGGACCTTATAGCTATACGCGCCAGGAAGTCATCTGGCATCTCATCGAGCACAACCTGCACCACGGGGGAGAGCTTTTCTTCATTCTGAGCTGTCATGGCTTGCCGACGCCCGAACTGTAGGCGACACAGCGGCCAGGAGAGATCGTCTGATCTCTGCGGATCTGGGGTGCCGATCGCCCTCGGCACGCCGACAAGCCAGAGCAGCGCGGTCAGCCAGCCTCAGTAGTCCCAGTAAGTACTGACACGCCAGTAGCGGCGGGTCGTCAGGTTGTCCTCCAGCTCCCCACTCGTCGCAGCCACATAGCCGGCAAACTGCAGATGACGCAGGGCCTGTAGTAGCACCGCCGGGCGCTGGTAGGTGGGATTCAGACGGTAGCGCTGTGCCAGCGCCTGACGAACTTCGCGCAGAGTCAAGGCCTGCGCCGGCTCCGTGGGCAGAATCGTCAGAATGCCTCGTCCTAGCTCGCGCATCGCATTCTGGTGCGCCTGCTGCTCGAAGGCATTAGCGCGCGCCTGCTCTGAGAGCTGCTCTGCGCTTCTGGTATCACGGGCAAAAGTAGCGGCAATGCGACACACGGGATCACCGCGCTTCATGCAGCTGTGTTCATAAATCGAGGCCTCTTCTCCGTAGCGCTCGGCGGCGCCCTCGATGGCCCCCAGGAGGACCGCGCATAGCTGCCGCGGGCTATCGTAGATCAGGATAACGCTCCGCTCTTGAGAGGCGAACTCATAGTTGAAGAGCGGCGGGGTCAGACCCGCGGCAGTCTTGCGTAGACGGCTATGAACATCTCGCATCGTGAGCAGCAGGTCATAGGCGCTGCTGACGCCCGAGAGGATATACTTGCAGAGATGGCCGGTGAGGCTGTTCAGCATAAAGTAGCGTCCATATTCGCGCAGCAGCTGATCAGGGGACAGACCGCTGAGGCGACTGGCCGCTGCTACGCCCTCAAGAAGCGCTCCATCGTCGTAGGAGCGGCTCACCAGGGGCGTGGCGCTCGGCGATTCACCGATGGCCTCGCGGTAGGCGCTCAACAGGCCACCGCCGAAGCGCTCACCGAGATACTTTTCCCAGGTTGTAAAAATCAGACCGTGCATGTCTGACCTCCTTCTCTCTCCAAGACCTGGTCCAGCTCTGCCACCTTTTCGAGAAAGCCGGGGTGGTCTGATCGACCACCCTGGTTAGCGGGCGCCTGACAGGGGCTGGACTACATAAACACGTTACGCTGTATGCTTGCTATCTGGATGAATAGATAGGCCACAGGTACCAGTATTTTTTTGTGCAGTCAGGGATTGATAGATAGTAGATGTTTTATCTCGGCTGAAGCTATACTGTTGACTCTCATCCATTTTGATGGGGAGAGAACGACCAGGGAGTCTGCCGGGCAAGATAAGAAGAAGGGGCGGTGGCTCTACGAGCGTCATATGAATATTTCTCAACTCCGAGGAGCGACTTCTGCTAGATCTTCATTGCATCTCAACGCGATATTCACCGGGATTGGAGCCTGGGGCAGCTATCGTAATGCGCGGGGGGTGACAATGGGAAGCGGGCCCTGGGGGGACTGAGATGTGACGTGATCCTGGAGGCGGGTTTGTCGTGGGGAACAGGGAAAAGGGAGGGAGGGAGAGGCGCGGCCCTGAGCGCTCTCCCTCCCTCTTTATCTTGCTTGCTTGTAGAACGAGGGGGGCCAGCTTCCTCTGAGCAGCTCGAGAGCGAAATATTTCATCTCCTGGCGGGAGAAAGGGATGGACATGCCACCGAGCCGGGCCAGGTTAGGTTAGGCCTCAGCTCGGGGCATCTTCGGGCGCTATTTATTCTCCAGGCCGCTTACTCCTGGCGATGAATTGTCTTGAGCGCCTCCACCTCCTGAATCAGATCAACCCACTGATCCAGCGCGGCCTCACGCTGCGCCTGCAAGTTATCGAGCTGCTGGCGCAGCGCCTCCGAAGTATGCACACGCTCGGTCAGATGGCTGTAGAGGCGCGTCACGATATCCGAGAACGTACCGTTTTGCGACACCGGCTGAGCCTCCAGGCGATCGCTATCGTAGACCTGGCGCTCCTGAAGCTTATCCAGCTCATAGCGGAAGAGGCGCGCGATGCGCTGCTCTGTGCTGCGAGCCAGGCCGTTGCAGATAGTGTCGAGAATCGGCGCCATCAGTCGGCGTGCCTGCTGAATGATCTCCTCGGCCTTTCCCTGAGCGTTCGTCAGGCGATAGAGCGCGCCCACCGCCGGATTCTCGCGGGTTGGGGCATACTTCTCCTCATTGAGCAGCTCGCCCAGGGTCACATAGAGGCAGATATCGCGGGCCTTCTCGCGGATGCTGCGCTTCAGTTTATTGTAGGCTTTCTGAATCTCATCCAGTTCGCCGCCAAACTCACCGAGAGCCACCCGATTGATATCGAGCGAGCCGTCGACTTCCTCTTTGTAGGCAATGGGCATCAAGAAAGCCTCGGCCAGCGTCCGGGCGGGGTCATTCAGTTCGCGCTCCAGGGCCATACACAGGCTCTGGCGCAGCGCCTTAATCAGGCCCCAGCCGTCGATATCTGTCCAGCGGTTGCCGATCTCCATCGCTGGTGAGTCCTCGGGGCGGCGGTTGCCAACCTTGATATAGTGATCGAAGTGGCCCTGTGTGATGCGGATCTTGACGCGTTGAGCGGCGCGCTCGTGGGCCGTTTGCAGCACGCGCTGGAAGACGCTCTTCTCGCTGCTGATCGCTGAATCGAACTGGCGCAGGGCGTCGTTCCAGGCATCGAGCATGGCGTTGGTGCGGCGCTGCAGGTGCTCGAAGCGAGCGGCGCTGCGGCGGGCCTGGCGCGAACGCATTTCCTGCTGCAGCTCCTGCAGGTCGTGGCTTTCGACGCCGAGCTGGCTCATCTGCTCCCAGCACAGATCTTCCGTCAGCTGCAACGCCATTGCCAGCTGCGTCTCCGCGTGGCGCAGCTGCACCTCATAGCGGTTCTCCGTTAAAAAGACCTGCAGGTCGTGTGTCAGCTCGGGCAGGCCGCTGTACTGCAGCATGGCCTCATGCTGCTCGCGCGTCACCTGCTCAAACTCCTGAGCGCTGGTAGTAGGCGGCAGCGAGGGGGCCACCTTCAGCAACTCGGGGTAGACTCCCAGCAGGCGACCGGCGTACTCGCGGCCCTCCTGTTGCCGTTCCTCATCCAGGGAGGTGCCGGCCAGGCCCAGAGTTGCCAGCAGGGCATCGAGGGCGCGCAGCGGGTAGAAGAAATAGGTATGGCGTGAACCGTGGCGATGGTAGCTCGCGTAGCCGGGGGGCAGCTCGCGCAGGAAGGGGCGCAGGCTGCCGAGGGCTTTCTCCTGGCTGGCAGGAGAATTAATCTCATCCCAGTGCGTCACTACCAGGAAGAGCATGCGGCTGGCCACGTCGAAGGCGCGGTTCTGCAGGACTGCCTGGCGGACCTCCTCAAAGATGCGCTGGATACGCTCATCGTCGCCGAAGCGGTTGTTGCCGATCACCAGCAGCAGGGCGTCGACCTGCTTCAGCTCCTCGCGCAGCATCAGGTCGTGATAGATCTGACCGGCGGCGCCGCCGGGCAAATCGACCAAGACGCTGTTGGGTGGCAGCACTGAGCGCGGTCCCGCGTGAACGCGGTACTCCACATAGTCGATGACGCGGGTCAGGCGCGGCTCCTCGCTATCGCGGGCCGGCTCTTCGATATAGCGGCGGCTTTCCGTTTTCCAGCGCTCGCGTGGCACGATCTCCACGTAGGGCTGGTCATCCTTCAGATAAGTATCGCCAAAGGCTTCGCTCGCTTTGAGCAGGATATTCAGCTCAGCAGCCAGGGCCTCGCGCATCTTCTGCGTTGGTGCCGTCTTGATGGCCTGCTGGGTCTGGCTGAGCAGGTGGCCGAAGGCAGCCCGTGTCAGAAAGTGGACGTGCATTTCCTCCGGCTCATCATCGCGGCAGAGACGCACGCGCGTGCGCACCCCTGTGACGGCGCCTCCGGCCAGGCGTGGGAAGATATCTCGTCCGATCAGGGCTGCCAGGAGCGTGCTCTTGCCGGCGCCGGCGTGCCCGACCAGCTTGACGGTATACTCGCGCGTATAGTCCAGAGCGCGTGCCGCCTCAGCGATGTGGTGGCGCAGACGCAGGGCCTGCTGCGACTCGATCTGCTGGATCTGTGGCCGCTCCAGTAAGCGGGCACAGGCCGAGGCACGCTGGAGCTGCTTTTTCCAGGCATTGATCTTTTGTGCTTTATCGGGGAGGTTGGCCGGGAAATAAACATCGATCTGACCGACCTGCTCCTCCAGACGCTGGAGCAGGCTATGGATCTCACCCGGAGCGGGAGGGGGAGCTGCCGTCTGGGTGGCCTTTCCACTCTCTCCTTCCTCTTCCTCCTCCCCTTCTTCATATTCGTAATCTTCTTCCTCTTCGTCTTCCTCCTCATCGTAGGAATCGGGCGGCGCTGGAGCTGTAGGGGCCGCGCCAGGCTGCGCGGGGGTGGTGGCGGCGGAGGCCGCAGCACCGGAGGCGGCAGCTGCCGCTGAAGCCTGCGCAGTTGTGGGCGGCGGATAGAGACGTGTCCCGCAGATATTGCAGAAGGGTGCACCAATGGGCACGACGTTATCGCACTGGGGACAGGTCATTAATTGTTGTGGTTGCTGTTGGGCCTGTCTAGTAAACTGCATACGTCTTTTTGTGTACTTCCCTTCCACAGATTTTGACCGTTAAGGCGAGATAGCATTGAAATAGGATGCTTTCATGTTAATAGATTTTTGTGGTCCCCGGCCCTCTCTAGCAGGAAAGTACCACCTGGCCTGTGACGCTCGCTGCCCTCTTGGGGGATAGGACGAGCGCTTTTTGCAAGGCTCGTTCCTCCCCTCCGGGGGTGGGAGATGGCTCTTGTGGCCGGCTGGCAGGGCAGCGCGATGGCTCAGCAATAGGCAGAGAGAGGCGGGCGTGGTACAATAAGGCCGACTTCCCCGATGCCTTTTGAGATCCTAGAGGAGCGTGTCTTTTGATGCAGGGACAACAAGAAGCAGTTGAGACATCGAAAGAGCAAGCGAAGCGTGCAATGGTGATTGTGGCTCATCCCGATGATGCAGAATTCGGCTGTGGCGGCACTGTGGCGCGTTGGGTGCGCGAGGGATGGGAGGTTTACTACGTCATCTGTACCGATGGGGGAGGGGGAGGGCCGGACGAGGCGCAGGACGTCAGTGCAGAGGCCCGGCAGCGTACGATCGAGACGCGCCAGGCCGAGCAGCGGGCTGCCTGTCAGATTTTGGGGGTCAAAGAAGTCATTTTCCTCGGCTATCCCGACGGGCAGCTCCAGCCGACGCGCGAATTGAAGCGCGAGCTGGTGCGTCTCCTGCGCAGATATCGCCCCACGCGCGTGGTCTGTCAATCGCCCGAGCGCTCATGGTCGCCAGTGCTCTTTTTGGGCCGCTATCATCCAGATCATCTGACCGCCGGGCGGATGGCCCTGGAGGCGATCTATCCCGCTTCGCAGAATGCCTGGGACTTCCCAGAGCTATTGGCCGAGGGACTGCAGCCGCATCGGGTGCGCGAGGTCTACATTGTGGGGGCGCCCGTGCTTAATCATGCCGAAGATATCTCCGAGACCATTGAGCTGAAGCTGCGGGCGCTGCAGGCTCATGCCAGTCAGGTTGGAGACCACTTTGAGCAGGTAGCGGAGCGCGTGCGTCGTGGGGCCCAGGAGTCTGGGGCGCGGCATCAGCTAGTCTATGCCGAGGAGTTTCACCGCACGGAGAACGCTCGCTAGCCCTCCTGGTAGGCCGGCCAGTTGAGCGTTGTCTGGGAGCTGATTGATCAAGAAAGGGAGAGGACGGTGCCTATGCAGGAGTCCAGGGACGTTGTTGTTGTGGGGGGAGGGCCGGCGGGTCTGGCCGCCGCAGAGGCGGTAGCGCGCCAGGGGCTGGGGGTGCTCGTATTAGAACGGCAGAGCGAGATCGGCTATCCGGTCCATACCAGTGGCGGAAGTTGGATCAAGGATATGCAGGAGCTGGGCGTACCCGCCCAGCTCTATCATCCGATCCCGCAGGTGTTTTTTCTCTCGCCTCGGCAGCAGGTGGCGCTGCGCTATGATCCGCCGGTGGCCTGTGTCCTCGATGTGCGCGGCCTCTATCAGTACCTGGCGGCGCGAGCCATCGCCGCGGGGGCGGAGCTGCGCTTGCGCCATGTGGTCGATCAAGTGCTGCTTGAGGAGGGGGAGGTGCGCGGCGTAACGGTGCGCGACGAGCGTGGACGTCGTCTCATGGTCAGGGCCAAAGTGACCATCGATGCCACTGGCATGGCACGTCATATAGCCGTGCGAGCAGGACTCGGCGGCGCCTTCCGGCGCTATGGCTACGGTGCCGAGTACGATCTCTATGCGCCGCACTATCCCCAGGAGGAGCTGTATTTGCTAATGGGGAGTGAGGTTGCGCCCAGCGGCTACGCCTGGGTCTTTCCACGTGGGCAGGGGCGGGTTCGTGTCGGGGTGGGGGTGATCCATCCGGATAGCGAAGACGATGCACGCCTCTATCTAGAGTATGTGCTCCGCGAGGAGCCGCGCCTGCGGGAAAAGTTGCGCGGTGCCAGTCCTGTGGAGTATCACACGGGTCTCTTCCCGGCGGAAGGGCCAGCGGAACGTTTCTCCACCGCTGGCCTCTTGCTGGCGGGCGATGCTGGGGGGCAGGGGTCGACGCTGGTAGGTGAGGGCATTCGCTTTGCCATCTACGCCGGGCGTCTGGCGGGAGAGGTGGCGGCGGAGGCGATCGAGGAGGGCGATACCTCGGCGGCCTTCCTGGAGCGCTTTGACCGTCGCTGGCGGGCGCGCTTTGGGCGCGAGATGGAGCTGGCCTATCTGATCAATCGTCACATTGCGGCCTATCGTGATGAACAGTGGGACGATGCCTTAGTCCTGCTCCGGCGCCTGACACCGGCCCAGTGGGCCCAGGCTATGCGTGGCGAGTTCACCGCGGGCCTGCTCATGGGAATTATGGCACGCAGCCCGCGTCTCGTCGCCAGCGGTGGCCGGCGCCTGCTGGAGCGTCTTCTGGAGCGTCTGGGTCAGGGGGCCAGCGCGAGCTGAGTGAGCGCTGGCTGGCCTCCCCCTGACTACTCGCTGGCGAGACTGATGTCTGGACTCGCCGGGGGGGCAGGACGACAGTGCTGGCAGGGGCGATAGCCAAGGCGTGTTGCCTCCTCGGGCGAGCGCAGGGGCTGGCGGTGTTCTGGAGCGATCCGGCGCGCGTAGCGACAGGTCGGGAAGCAGTAGACATGGGTAGTCGTACTGCCGATGTAGCGCACCCCCCTGGCGGAGAGCTGCTCTAGCAAGGCCAGGTCGATTCCTTCGGCTTCCAACAATGCCCGTTTATTGAGCGGGCCGCCCAGACTGTAGTTGCCGATCTGGCAATCGCTGCGCACCACCCGGTGGCAGGGGATCAGCAGCGGGATAGGGTTGCGTGCCAGGGCGTTGCCCACGGCCCGTACGGCGTGTGGTTGCCCGATCTCGCGCGCTACCCAGGCGTAGGGACGCACCTCGCCAGAGGGGATCAGCAGCGTCCGGCACAGGACTGCCTGTTCGAAGGGGCTGCGACCGCGCAGATCGAAAGGCAGATGGGCCGTCTGACCGGTCTGCAGGGCTGACTCGATCTGCCCGACCCAGGCTGGAGCCTCGGCGGGATCGAGGGGAAAGATGGCCCGTCCAAACTCCGTGCGGAAGCGAGCCTCGAAGCTGGCGGCATCCGCTGCATAATCCACGGCGGAGATCCCGCGCGCATTCAGCGCCACGAAAACCGGTCCAATCGGCGACGAGAAGCGCAGGTAGCCGTCAGCCAGCCCGACTTGAAACAATACGCGGGAGCGCAGGGCTGGTGGGGGTGAGGCCTCCTGCTGGAAAGTGCGCAGCTCGCGGACCAGTTGTCGCGCTTGTGACAGGCTGCGAGACTGTTGCTCAGTCATAGAGCACCTCACGAGCATGATGTTGGGCAAGCACCTGGCGCAGCTGCGCCAGGCCACGATGGACTCTGGCCTTGACGGTGCCAATCGGTTGATTGAGCAGGCGCGCCAGCTCTGGATAGCTCAGCCCCTCGATGTGGCGCAGCACAATCACCTCACGGTAGGCGAGCGGTAGCGTCAGAAGCGCCTGTTGCAGCAGGAGCAGGCGCTCGCGTGCTTCCAGGTGGGCCTCGGGCCCTTCAGCGCGTGCACCCTCTAGCTCCTCGTCCGCGTCAGTGCCGGCCTGTTCCAGTGAGACACAGGTCGGCAGGTGGCGGAGCTTGCGCAGTCGATTGCGCGCCACATTGAGCACAATCTGATAGAGCCAGGCGCGCAGAGCCAGACTGCGTACCTGCTCGACAGAATAGCCGCTGAGCGCGTGATAGGCGCGCACAAAGGCATCCTGCGTAATCTCCTGCGCCTCCTCGTAACTCCCGCTCAGCCGTAGAGCGAAAGCAAAGAGGCGCTGTTCATAGTGCAGCACTACCTGCTCGAAGCAGTGGTCGAGATCGGCGAGCAAGCTATTCAACAACGCCTGCTCTTGATGAAGGCCTGCCTCATCTGCGCGATTCATGGGCATGGCCCTGCTCCAGAACCCCGGCCTACTCTGAACTCCTGCGCCGCTAGGCCCGATCTCAGGTATTTGCTCGCTCTGGGAATGAAGGTGACAGCCGGCTTCACTGCTTGTACTGGCCTCCTCTTCTTTGTGCCTCACTCCTGTCCAGGCAGGCGTGCTTTCTTTTCGCTTGACTCTGCTCTTTATAACACCTGGCCGGCGAGAAAGGTTGCAGGCCAGGGCCAGGTCGCGTCGCCTGTCTGTGGATCTCGCTCTACCGTTGCCACCACCTGGAGAGGCTTGGGGAGACCCCAGGCTGGGAGCGCAGGCGCCCGGGTGTCTCAGAGCTGGGAGAGCAGGACCAGACCAGGCCGGCCCAGGGTCGCCTGGGGTCTGGAGGGCTGACTCAGGAATAGAGAAGCGCCCCGGCTGTGTTTTTATAAAATGTAACCCGGGGTTCCGCACTCCACTATCACCATATCCCCAAGGAGCTATCTCAGTGGAAGGACACGCTACCGCTTCGACTATTACCCAACAGCAAATCAAGGTATATGCGACAAGCTGGTGTGGTGATTGTCGTAGGGCAAAGCGCTGGCTCGACGAACACCACATTGCCTATGACTACATCGATATAGAAAAAGACGAGCAGGCTGCCGCCTACGTCATGCAGGTCAATGGTGGCCTGCGCAGCGTTCCCACCATCGTCTTCCCCGATGGCTCTGTGCTCGTAGAGCCTTCGAATCGCGAGCTGGCGCAGAAGTTCGGCCTCAGCTGAGCGCGCCAACGCGCCAGGCAGCCAGGCCAGGGCTGGCCGCTCAGCGCCATCTGTTCCTGGGATCTGCCCATCGCCCCCTGTTCTATCAGGTACCGCGAGGATTCCACGACAGAAGACGCTGGCAGCTAGCCTGGCAGCCTGCATCCTCTACGCTCTGAACGGGAGCGGGACTGTCCCACCTGGTGGCCAGATGTGATAAGATCTAAACGACCGGTCTTCGCCCGTCTCCAGACGTCTAGTGCCAGCTCTGGAGATGCGCTAGCAGGCTGTGCTGCGGCTCGCCAGCAAGGTCCCCGGCGCCCGCGGAACCGACCGCTCCAAGCGGGGAACCTGCCAGGCGGCGGCGGGCCGATCGATGTTGAGAGGAGCAGGAAATCTGGCGATGGAAGAACAAGAGCAGAAGCGAGCAACCCTTGATCCCGCCCAACAGGAGCAAGCGACCGGTGATATGGACCCGGCCAGCTTTCGCCTCTATGCCCACCAGGTGGTCGACTGGATCGCCGATTATCTAGCGCACGTTGGCGACTATCCCGTACTTGCGCGCACGCAGCCGGGCGATATTCGGCGGGCCTTACCGGCCCAGCCGCCGCGGCAGCCCGAATCGATGCAAGCCATCCTCGCTGACTTTGAGCGCGTTCTCCTGCCCGGCATTACCCACTGGAACGCGCCTGGCTTCATGGGCTTCTTCGGCATTACCGGCTCCGGCCCGGGCATTCTCGGTGAACTGCTGGCCGCGGCCCTCAACGTGAACGCCATGCTCTGGCGCACTTCTCCGGCTGCCACGGAGCTAGAGCAAGTGGCGCTCGACTGGCTGCGACAGATGCTCGGCCTGCCCGAGCCGCTCTTTGGCGTCATCAATGATACCGCTTCCGCCGGGACGCTCTACGCCCTGGCGGCGGCGCGCGAAGCCCTCAGCGATCTGCAGATCCGTCAGCGCGGCATGAGTGGGCGGCCCGAGGTGCCGCGTCTGCGCTATTATGCCTCTCAAGAAGCTCACTCCGCTGTTGACAAGGCGGGCATCGTCCTGGGAGTTGGTTTGGAAGGCCTGCGCAAGATTCCCGTCGACGACGAGTATCGCCTGGACGTTGCTGCCCTGGAGCGAGCCATCAAGGAGGACCTGGCCGCTGGCTGGCGGCCCTTCGCCGTTGTCGCAACCGTTGGCACCACTTCCACCACCAGTGTCGATCCGGTGCCGGCCATTGCTGAACTCTGTGAGCGCTACGGTCTCTGGCTGCACATCGACGCCTCGTACGCCGGCTCTGCCGCGCTGCTGCCGGAGTATCGCCACATTCTGGCCGGCTGCGAGCGTGCCGACAGCTTTATTGTCAATCCCCACAAGTGGCTCTTCACGCCGCTGGACTGCAGTGTCTTCTTTACCCGCAAGCCTGAGATCGTCAAGGCCACCTTCAGTCTGGTGCTGGAGATTCTGCGCACCGACGAGGAGGCTCCCAATCTCATGGACTATGGCATCTCGCTCGGGCGGCGCTTCCGCGCGCTGAAGTTGTGGATGATCATGCGCTACTTTGGGCAGGAGGGCCTTCAGGCGCGTCTACGCGAACACATTCGTCTCGGGCAGCTCCTGGCCCAGTGGATCGACGAGGCGCCCGATTTCGAGCGCCTGGCGCCCGCGCCCTTCAGCACCGTCTGCTTCCGGGCCCATCCGCGCGGACTTGACGACGAGGAGCAGCTGACGGCCCTCAACGAGCGCCTCCTCAATCGCATCAACGGGGCGGGTCACTACTTTCTCTCGCATACCAGGCTGCGTGGCAGATATAGTCTGCGGGCCGCCATCGGCAACCTGCGTACCAGCGAGGAGACCGTGCGTGGTCTGTGGCGAGAGCTGCAGGAGGGGCTGGAGGCCGAGCGGGCCCGGCGCTCTTGATCTGCTCAAGGGGAGCGAACAGGGCCGGATCAGGAGAGAAGGAAGGAGGCAGAAGCCAGCATGAGCCTGCGGCATCCAGGGCTACGTACCGATCTGATCTATCTGGACTACAATGCCACTACGCCGATTGATCCCGCCGTCGTTGAGGCCATGCTCCCTTACCTGCGCGAGCATTTTGGCAATCCCTCCAGCGCTCACAGCTATGGCTGGGCGGCCCATCAGGCTCTCGAGCGCGCGCGGTCTGAGGTAGCTGCACTGCTCGGCTGCACCCCAGGAGAAATTATCTTCACTGGGGGCGGCTCCGAGAGCGACAACCTGGCCATTCGGGGGGTGGCCCTGGCGCGGCGGGAGCAGGGTAACCACATCATCACCCAGGTCACCGAGCATCCAGCTGTGCTCAATACCTGTCGTGCGCTGGAGCGGCTCCACGGTTTCCGCATCACCTATCTGCCGGTCGACGAGTACGGACGCGTCTTCCCAGAACAGGTTGAGCGGGCGATTGATCGGAGCACGGTGCTGGTCAGCATCATGCATGCCAACAATGAGACCGGCACCCTGCAGCCGCTGGCTGAGATCGCGGCCATTGCTCACCGTTACGGCGCGCTCATGCACAGCGATGCTGCCCAGAGTGTGGGCAAGATCTCCACTCCCGTTGCCGAGCTGGGTGTAGATCTGCTCACGGTGGCCGGGCACAAGCTCTACGCCCCCAAGGGGGTCGGCGCCCTCTATGTGCGTCGCGGTCTGGGCCTTGACCTGGAGCCGATCATTTATGGGGGAGGGCAGGAGCGTGGCCTACGGGCTGGAACCGAGAACGTGGCGGCCTGTGTGGCCCTGGGCGCCGCCTGCCGTCTGGCGGCTGAGCGTCTGCCCTCCGAGGGGACACGGCTGCGGCGTCTGCGCGACCTGCTCTGGCAGCGCCTGCGCGCAAGCCTGGGCGAACGTATCCAGCTCAACGGCCATCCCGATGAGCGTTTGCCCAACACACTCAATGTGAGCGTCAGTGGTCTCAGCGGCGAGGAGATTCTGGCGGCCACGCCGGAAGTGGCCGCTTCTACGGGCTCCGCCTGTCATGAGGGCAGCACCGACCCGTCGCCTGTCCTCATGGCGATGGGCCTGAGCCGTGAACGCGCCCTGGGTGCCCTGCGTCTTACCCTCGGGCGCTGGAGCAGCGTCGACGAAGTCGAACGGGCCGCTGTCTCGCTGCTGCGCAGCGTCGGTGCCCTGGCCCGCAATGTGCGTCCCTAGGACCTGAGACGACTGCCTGATCGCTGGTTCCGTCTCCCCCGTTGGTTGTGCCTCACCAGGAGATGGGAAGACAAGCGACGGCGGATCTGGTATACTCTGGGCTGGCAACAGGGGCTAGCGCTGATCAGGTGGAGGAGGTGGAAAAGGCACAAGCCACCAAGCGAGACCAGCATGCTCTCCCCCTGTGTACACGAGCAGCGCTAGAATAGATAGAGAGCAGGAGCAAAGGCAGCAGCGCAAGCGAAGCCACATTCTGGCTATGGCCAGCGCGATCTGGCTGAGATGAAGACCGGTAGGTAGCCGGGTCATACAGCCTGCTGTCAGTCGAACACCTGGCCCGGCCCGGCTGGCTGGTGGCTGAGGCTTCCCTCCCTGCCGTTGCCCAGAGGCCAGGGGTGGCCCGCCTAAGACAAGACACGAGCAAGCAAGGAGCAAGCAGCCATGACCACGGATGCGTCGCGTGTGCCGTATCCTGTACCGCCTGCGGTAGAGCACCCTGAACTAGAGGCCTACCGAAAGGAATTCCCCATTCTCCAGCGCAAGACCTATCTCAATAGCTGCTCGCTGGGGGCCCTCTCGCAGCGCGGGATGGCGCGTCTGGCCGAATTCACCGAGCGCTGGAATGAATGGGGAGCGCACGCCTGGTACGAGATCTGGTTGGGCGAGCTAGAGCGGGCGCGGCGCCAGTTTGCGGCCATCATCGGTGCAGAGCCGCACGAGGTGGCCCTTGCCCCCAATGTCTCCGTGGCTCTCGGGGCGATTGCCAGTGCTTTCGACTATCGCCAGCGCAACAAAGTGGTACTGGCCGACATGGATTTTCCTACCCTCGCCTACCAGTGGCTGGCCAAGCGGCGCCTAGGTGTTGAATGCGTTTTTGTCGAAAGCCCCGATCGCATCTGCACGCCCCCTGAGCTGTTTGAGGAGAAGGTAGACGAGCGCACCCTGCTGGTAGCCACCTCGCGCGTCTTCTATACCAGCGGCTATATTCAGGATGTGCGGGCGGTGGCCGACATTGCTCACAAGCAGGGGGCCTATCTGCTGATCGACGATTACCAGGGTACGGGGCAGATCCCCATCGATGTCGAAGCAATGGACATCGATATTCTGGTCAGTGGCACCCTCAAGTGGTTGATGGGTGGCCCTGGTCTGGCCTTTGTCTATATCCGCGAGGGGCTGCTCTCGCAATTAGAGCCGACGATCGCTGGCTGGTTTGGCCATCGTCAGCAGTTCCAGTTCAAGACGAAGGAGCTGGAATTTCGCCAAGATGCGGCGCGGATCGAGCTGGGGACGCCGGCGGTCCCGTCTGTCTACGTTGCCAACGCCGGTATGGAGATTGTGCGCGAGATTGGCGTTGAGACCATCTGTGAGCGCACACGCTACCTGACCAATGACCTGATTGCGCGGGCGCGTGAGCATGGCTGGCAGGTGCGTGCTCCCCATGAGCCGGAGCGACGCAACTCGATCGTCATGCTAGAGATGGAGCAGCCCGAGCAGATCGTCGCCGAGCTGGTCAAACGCAATATTATTGTCGATTCGCGCCCTGGCCTTGTGCGCATCTCTCCTTATTTTTACAACACTATCGAGGAGAACGCCGTGATCATCGCGGCGCTCGAAGAGATTCTGGAAGAGCGGGGCCGCGGCGGTCAGGGCTAGATCGGCAAGGAGCGAAACCAGGCTCTGCGACGGCTCGTTCTATTTCTGTATGCAAGAGGCAAGCAAGCATGACAGGCACAAAGGACGTAAGGGAGGAGAGCGATGGTCTGTCCTGAATGTCATGCCAGCTGCGCGCCGGAGGACCAGCGTTGTCCGGCCTGCGGCGCTGAGCTGGTCATACCGGTCTCCCGCAGCCTGGTGACCAGGCCGCGACCAGCCCTGGCGCCGCGGCGGCAGTGGCCGGCGCTCCTGCGCGGTCCGGTGCAAGGAGTAGCCGCCGGAGTAGGGGCCCTGGCTGTGGGCGTGGGCCTGGAGCTCCTCCGGCGGCGCCTGATCGCCCTTCTGGTCCGCTCTGCCGGGGCAGGGCACCAGGCTGCTCAGGCCCTGCCGCTGCTGAGCCATTTGAAGCCGCTGGGGCCGGTGGCATCTGGGAAGGCCCCTAAGCTACCACGGGGCTATGAGATTCAAGAAACGGTTGTCTACGTCGAGCGGGTCATTCGCCGTCGTTCATAAGGCGCGGTCGTGGCGAAGACTGCGCTCGTTGCTCTTGCGGGCACTGATACTTGGGCTGTTGCTGCTCCTGGCGTCCTGTGCTCCCAGCAGCGGTATCCTCGCCGGCGGTGCCTGGGAATCCACCGGCCTGCAGCGCGAACACATCCGGGCTTTGGTGGCGAACGCTGCAGATCCGGCTCAGCTCTATGCCGGCGATGCCCGGGATGGCATCTTTGCCAGCAGCGATAGCGGTCAGCACTGGCTGTCTCGTAATCAGGGTTTGTCCCTGCCGCTGGCCGTCAATGCCCTCAGCTTTGATGCCAGCGAGCGCCGCCTCTATGCAGCCACCAGCCGCGGCGTTTTTGTCAGCAGCGACGGGGGAGGGCACTGGCAGACAGTCAATCAGGGACTGCCGGCAGATAGCTGCACGGCCCTGGCCATCGATGTGGAGCGCGCCAGTGTGCTCTACGTTGGGACTGCTCACCACGGCGTTTTTGTCAGCAGCGATGGCGGAGAACACTGGCACGCGGCCTCTCAGGGACTGCCGGCGAACCTTCCGATCAATGACCTGGCCTATGTCAGCGATCGGGGTCAACTCTGGGCGGCCACCGTTGGCGGCGTCTATCGCTCTGACAACGGTGGACAGAGCTGGCGCTCGCTCAGCCGAGGCCTGCCCGCGGGGATCACCGTCTACCGCGTGCGTCCAGCGGCCCTCAGCGGAGGAGATCCGAACCTGGTCTTCGCTGGCAGCGATCAGGGCATCTTTCTCTCGCACGACAACGGCGCGAGCTGGCAGCGCAACCAAGAGGGCCTGGCGCGCGTCAGCGTGCGGGCTATCCTGGTCGACTTTCGCAGCCCGACCACTATTTACCTGGGAACCAGCATCGGCGTCCTGCGCAGCAACGACAGCGGACAGGTCTGGAGCGCGGTCCTCGGCGGTGACCTTCCCAGGAATCGGCAGGTCTACGCCCTGACTCTGGGCGCCAGCGACTACAGTCAGCTCTACGCTGCTGTAGATGATGTCTATATTTTCCCAGGCAGCAGCGGCGGCTGGAATACCAACGCTTTCGCCCCTCTGCTCCTGGCTGTTGCTTTCTTCGCCCTGCTCTACTGGCTCACGCGCAGCAACCGTCGTCATCGGCGCGGGCTGCTTGGCGTGGCGCGGCCCACAGCGAGACCCGGTGACCAGCCACCCACGCAGCGAGAGGAGCAAGAGCCGCAGCTACCGTCTGCCCTCCTTCCTCGCCAGCAGGAAGGACCCCCGTCTCCCGACCAGAGGTAGAGGCAAGGAGCGCGAGGAGCAGCAGGCGGTGCTCCTCCGTGGGTAGCACCTCGTAGCGATCGAGGCGCTCATGGGTGGTGACTGCCGATATAGGCTACCAGCAAATAAATCAAATAGAGTAAGATGCAGACCAGGAGAATGGCGCCATAGCAGGTCAAGGTCCAGGCACGGCGCGTATTAAGCGCCTGGCGCAGTTGCTCCTCCATATCGGGAGGATCAAACTGAATATGGGGCGCCAGCTCGCGCAGGCGCGGCAGCATCGCACGAAAATCGCGTACATTGCTCATTCCCTCGGCCAGCATGACGGTTTCGTTCTCGTCAAGATCGGCCAACAAGATCAGCTTGGCGGGATTGGGGTCGCCTGGCATCAGAATCAGGCGCTGAATCTGCGCCAGTGGGATGCGCGTCTCCTCCCCCTCCTCACGTTTCACCACCGCCAGCTCCTCTGGATAAAGCTGAATTTCCTTTCCCAGGCCGAAGCGGACCACGCTAACGGGGAGTGTTTTGCTCTGTTCCTGTTCGCTCTCGCTCATACGTTCCTTGTAACACTCGCATCCTGATGGCTGGCTCGCCCCTGCGCCGCTATGTCTCTTCCCCTGCCCTGCCGCGACTGGCCACACTCAACCAGGTTGGGCCGAGCCAAAGCAGAGTCCCCTGATGTGAATGGAGGCAGAACCCGGATGAGAACAACGTGCTAACGGCGCCTCAGAGCGGCAGAACGGCAACAATGCAGCAGCAAACTGCCTCGTCTGAAGGCATTGTACAGCATCGAAGCCGGCCCGTCGAGGCAAAGTGAACTACCTCCTTGTGCCCCGCGCTGGTGCAACACTATCTTGACATGCGTCTATCAAGAACACTACAATCTTGAACGGGATGTGTTGAGCAAAGCAGAAGCATTACCGGATTTGCAGGGTGTTGTCTGTATCCTTTTGTGGGAAGAGCGGATAACAGATCTGCTTTCTTAAATAAGAAGGTAGCAACATGGCGCAGGTTGGCCTGCTGGAAGATAATCCGCGCATTGCGAAGCTCTGCGTGACCTTTCTAGATTTTGCTGGTCATCGCGTGGTACATTATCGACATCCCCGCGAGTGCCTAGAAGCTCTCCTTGCCGATAAACCCGCTGGGACGGAAGCCGAAGGGCCAGCTCCTGATTCTCTACCGATCGATCTCCTCATCCTCGATCTCTACATGCCCGATATGGCGGGCGAAGATGTTCTTCGTCAGCTCCGGGCCCATCCACACACGCGTAATCTGCCGCTTATTCTCTGCACCGCGGCGCCAGCCAGCGAGATTGAGCAAGCCAAAAGCATCGCTCCTCGGGCGGTGGTCGTCGAAAAACCCTTCAAGCTTCAGACACTGACCGCGGCCATCGATGCCTTGCTGAGTGCCCCCAATGCCGTCTGAGAGCAGGGCAGAGCAGTCCTGACCGAACCGGCCCAGCGCCTGACACGACGGCGCTGGCGCCAGCGGTCTTGCCATCCTTCCTCCTCTCCACGTGCTCCCCCGGTCCTTGCGCTCCCATTTTTCACCAGCCCCGCCTCATCGCTCACTGCGCGCTCCTGCTGTTGTGCCTGCGGGCCAGCCCTCTGGCCGTGGCCTCCACCAAGCAAGCTATTTTTCGGGAGCAACAGCATTGGAAATGCATTGCTTTGAAAAGGAACAATATGGTATCACTGTTAGGGGAGGGGCCAGGACGATGCGACCTTCCTGCTGGCGCAGCGCCAGCGCCAGTGCCGGCGTTGACAGCGCGGCAGGCCTCTCAATTGGCATATTCCAGTTCAGGAGTGAGGACCTGGATGAGCACCATTCTGCTCTCAATTATCGCCTTCTGCTCCACCTGTGCAGGAGGAATCGTCGCCTTGAGGCAACGGGAACAGCTCCGGCAGGTCATGGCCTTCGCCGCCGGCGCACTCGTCGGCCTGGCCGCCTTTCAATGGTTGCCGCGCCTCTTCAGTGTGCTGACTCTGCTACCGAACGAACGCTTTGCGGCTTTTGTCGCCCTGGCCAGCGGTTTCTTCACCTTTCATCTGCTTGAAAGGCTGGCCCTGCACTGGCAAGCGGAGCAGTGCGAGGCCTCGACTGTCACCGTGGGGCGGCCCCTCCTCGGCATTATCTCCGTGTTGCTCTTCTCGCTGCATCGCCTGCTCGAAGGAGCGACCATCAGCCTTGGCTTCATCGTCAACCCGGCTACTGGGCTGCTCCTGGCTGGGGCCATCATCCTCCACAACCTCGTCGAGGGCCTCAACGCCGTCGTCCTCTTATTGGCCAACCGCAGCAGCCGCCGGCAGGCGTTTGCCTGGTTGCTCTTCTTCGCCTGCACGCCCCTGCTGGGGGCCCTGGCGACCATCTGGATCAGCCTGCCGACCGCGCTGCTGCCGCGCTACCTGGGCTTCTTCAGTGGCTTCCTGCTCTATCTAGGAGCCAGTCATCTCTTACCGGCGAGTCAACGTCCCAACGAGCCGTGGTCGCTGCTGTGGACGCTGACTGGAGCCGGCGCGGCCCTTCTCATGACCGTCCTGCTCCAGCCCATCTAAGTAAGTAAGAGAGAGGAGTGCATCAGCCTCCGCACAGCGGAGCAGCTTGGCTCAGTCGCTGGTCAGGAGACTGTCGGCGATGGTGGCTGCTCGGCAGAAGAAGCGCTAGATCCCGGCACCGGTGGCTGCACCGCCTGGCGCAGATGCCAGTTTTCCGCGAAGAGATTAAAGAAGATGCGCTGGCGTGGGTGGGCGGCCACAAAAGCCTCATCAAGTGTCACTCCCAGGCCCGGCCCCTGGGGGAGCGAGAAATAGCCATCGACCACCTCGGGATTGCCCGGGGCTGCCTGCTTGACCCACTCCTCATTGAGATCGTTAAAATGCTCCTGGATCTTAAAGTTAGGGGTCACGGCGGCCAGGTGGAGAGCCGCCGCCGTCGAGACCGGGCCACCGACATTGTGGGGAGCCACCAGCAGATAGTAACATTCTGCCCAGGCGGCCAGCTTGCGTATTTCCAGGATGCCGCCGCAGTGCGTAATATCGGGCTGAATAATATCGGCAGCCTGCAGCTCAAAGAGCGGGCGAAAATCGTAGCGCGTATGAAGGCGCTCGCCGGTTGCGACCGGTATCGTCACCTGCTCGGTCACCTTCTTGAGCGCCGCCAGGTTTTCAGGCGGAACCGGTTCCTCAATCCAGGAGGGTCTGAACGGAGCCAGCTCGCGAGCCATCTCCACCGCCGTCGCTGGATTAAAGCGCCCATGCATCTCGATCAGCAGCTCCACATCTGGACCCACAGCGTCGCGCACCGCTTCCACCAGCGCCACCGCCTTGCGCTTCTCTGCCGGCTCCAGCTCGTAGAAGCCCGAGCCGAAGGGATCGAGCTTTAAAGCGCGATAGCCGCGCTCAACCACGCGCCGCGCCGCCCGGTGGAACTCCTCCGGTGTACGCTCGACCGTGTACCAGCCATTAGCATAAGCCTTGATGCGCTCGCGAACCGGGCCGCCCAGTAGCTCATAGACCGGGCGTCCCAGGGCCTTGCCCACGATATCCCAACAAGCAATCTCAATGGTGGCAATGGCCGACATGGCAATCTCGCCGGCGCGGGCATAGTCATTGCGATACATGCGCTGGACCAGATCCTCAATATGGCGCGGATCGTGGCCGAGCACATGGTTAGGCACGGCCTCGGCCAGGTAGCCCAACAGGGCATCAGTATGATTGAGCATGCGCACCTCACCGACCCCTTCCAGTCCCTCATCGGTAATCACGCGCACAAAAGTCAGATTGCGCCAGGCGGTGCCCATCACGTGGGTCTTGACATCGACAATTTTCATAACGGTACCCGCTAGCTCCTCTAGAGATGATCGGATCGACAGTGAACGGCACCACGGAGCGAACTCCGTCAATGGACGGCTTGACAGAGGCCGCTTCCCTATATTATCATACCGTTAAATTGTATGACAATTGTGGAGGCAGATGGCAAGAACCTTTCGTTCGCTCAGGCGGCAGAACCTGTCCGCGCAGGTTGTGCGGGAGATCGGGTTGAGCATCATGCGTAAGGAATTTCAGCCGGGAGATGCCCTGTTGAGCGAACCAGAACTGAGCCAGCAGTTCAACGTCAGCCGTCCGGTCTTGCGTGAAGCGCTCAAGGTGCTGGCGGAGAAGGGGCTGATTGAATCGCGCCCCCGGACGGGGACACGTGTGCGTCCCCGGACGGACTGGAACCTGCTTGATCCTGAAGTGCTGACCTGGCAGTACGAGGTGGGGCCTGATCCAGCTTTTCTAGAGGCGGTCTGTGAAGTGCGCCTCATGTTTGAGCCGATGACGGCGCGGCTGGCGGCCTCGCGGGCGACTGCCGAAGAGATAGAGACCATCGAGCGAGCGTGTGGCCGACTGGAGGAGCTGGTTGAGGAAGCCGAGCCCTACATCGAAGCCGACCTGGCCTTTCACAGCGCCATCTGCGCTGCAGCCCACAATGAGCTGTTACAGCGTATTGTGGCCACATTAGCGGCCCCTTTGCGCGCCAGCCGTCTGGTGACGGCGCGCCTGCCAGGGGCTAATCGGCGCACGATGCCGCTCCACCGGCGCGTTGCTGAGGCCATTCGCCAGGGTCAGGAACTGGCCGCCGAGGAGGCTATGCGCGAACTCATTGTCTTGACCACCGAGGACGTGCACCGGGCCCTGGGCTATAGCGGCACAGGCCCCGATCTGTCGCTGAGCACTTGCCCTGGCCAGGGCGAGGCGCCAGCTACTGCCAGGGAAGGAGGTGAGTAACCCGGCACCAGCGCAGCGATCTCTTTTCGTCATTAGATAGATGAATATCGATGAAAATGCTGCTGGAGAGCATGAGCATCCGTACGAGGTTGTAGGGACCCGGGAGCAAGCGCGCGAATCAATCAGCCAAGCGACTGAAGCGAGGAAAGCAAGCCAACAGCAAGGAGGAGGCTCTCCTTGTCAAGTTTCGTCGCTCGCTCGGAGTGAGCCTTCCCAGGCAATCGCTCTGTCTGTCAGGCGACTAGAAGGAACTGGAGGTCCAGCCGTGGAAGGATCAAGCTTCTCAGCGTATTTCGAGCGTCTTCCTCTCAGACGACGGCGTCTGCTGCAGACCGCGCTAGCCGGAGGTGCCGGGGCCACACTGGCCTCGGCGCTGGCGGCCTGTGGTGGCCAGTCAGCGAGCAGCTCGTCCACAGGAACGGAGGGCAACTTCCCCAGCCATCCAAAATGGAACTTTGTCTTCATCAATCACGTCACCACCAATCCCTTCTTCGTCCCCACCCAATACGGCATACAGGATGCCTGCGCCCTCGTTGGCTGTACCTATCAATGGACAGGCTCGGCCAACAGTATTGTCAAGGAAATGGTGGATGCCTTCAACGCAGCCATTGCTGCCAAAGCCGACGGCATTGCTGTTGCCATCATCGACCCCACAGCCTTTGATGATCCAGTCAATCGCGCTCTGGATGCGGGCATTCCGGTGGTAGCCTACAATGCCGATGCCCCAGCCGGGAGCAAGAACCGGCGCCTGGCCTACATTGGTCAGGATCTCTATCAATCGGGCTATCGCATGGGGCAGCGCGTTGTCTCCCTCGTAGGCAGTGGCGACGTCGTGGGCTTCATCGCCACTCCTGGCTCGCTCAACATTCAGCCGCGCATCGACGGTGCCAGGCAAGCCATCCTGGACTCCAAAGCGCCGATCAACTTTGTTGAGGTCGCGACGGGAGCCCAGGTAGAGGAGGAGCTGTCGCGCATCGAAGCCTACTATTTGGGTCATCCCAACCTCAAAGGCATGTTTGCCGTCGATGCGGGCAGTACCCAGGGCGTTGCCCAGGTGATGGAGAAATACAACCTGGCGTCCAAGGGAGTGCATGGCGGCGGCTACGATTTGTTGACCAAGACCCTCCAGGAGATCCAGGCTGGCAACCTCGATTTCACGATCGATCAGCAGCCCTACCTGCAGGGCTTCTACCCGGTGATCCAGCTCTTCCTCTACCTGCTCTCGGGCGGTCTGATGGTGCCTTCCGACACTGACACCGGCCTGCTCTTTGTCACCAAGGAGAACGTTGGCCCCTATCTACGCACGCAGACGCGCTTTGAGGGCAGTTCCTCGAAAGAGCAGCTGGTGCCGCGCTCGTGAGTGAAGGGGCGTGAGCCCACGGACAGAGGAAGGCTAGCCGGGAAGCCGACCAATTAATTGAGAGCTGCCTGGCTGTCTGTCTGCTACCTCTCTCCCCGGCTAGCGGACGGCCAGCCAGGTAGTACTTTGGCAAGAGGATAAGATAAGCGGCGGAATCTGTAGTTCTGGCGCGCTGGCGCTGCTCTGATCTGGCTCCCTGGGCCTGCCTGACGGGTGCTAGCCTCTCCCAGGGGAAGAGGAGTGAGAAAGCGGCGAGGACTTACAGATTCCGATCCTATAGGACATACTATTACTGTCTGCTCCTCAGCTGAAAGGGGGGAGCACCATCGGTCTGGCGAGATAGCCTGGCAACGTGCGAGCAGGCTGGAGCTTGATAGGGCGGAAGGCAATCAGAAGGTAGACAGCACACAACAAGAAGGAGCATCGCAATGGCCGAGAATGTGCTTTCTGCTCCGCCGGTGCAGACGGAGCCGGAACCGACGCCGGAGCGGCCCAATCCCTGGCTCCGAGTGGCCCGTCTCTTCCTGCGGCAGCGTGAAGCCAGCATCGTGGTCGTGGCCATAGCCCTGATCATTTACTTCCAGTTCTCCAATCAAGCCTTTCTGTCAACGCAGAACATCAGGACGCTCTCCCAGTTTGTGGCTGCGACCGCCATCATTTCCGCCGGTGAGGTTATGCTCTTGATCTGTGGTGAGATCGACCTCTCGGTGGGTCAAGTCTACGCCCTGGCGCCATTCATCATGTACTTTGCCAATCAGGCGGGCCTGCCGCTGCTGGTGGGGCTGATTTTGGGGCTGATCGTCTGTGCGCTGGTGGGGCTGTTCAATGGCCTGATTACCGTTATGCTGAAAGTGCCCTCTTTCATCACGACCCTGGGGACTCTCTTCCTGATCAATGGCCTGACGCTGACCATCTCTCAGGGTTTCCCGGTCTTGACGCCCTCGGAGGGGCTGATCAATGAAATCTTGGGGCACGCCTCCTACTCGGAAATCATCTGGGCCATTGCCATCACCATCGTCATGCAGGTTGTGCTCTCCTGGACGCGCTGGGGACTGCACACGGTGGCGACCGGCGGCAATCTGCTAGGAGCCAGCGAGGTGGGTGTCAATGTAGCGCGTATCAAGATTGGCAATTTCATGCTTTGTAGCGTACTCGGTGGCTTCGCGGGCATCCTGGAGGCTTTCCGCATCACCTCGATCGATCCCCTGGCTGGTGGCACCGACATTATGTTCATGGCGGTAGCCGGCGCGGTCATCGGAGGAACAGCCTTGACCGGTGGCCTGGGCACGATTGTCGGGGCCTTCTTGGGCACGCTCGTGCTCTCGATCTTGCGCGATGGCTTTACCCTGCTCGGGGTCAGTGCCTTCACGTTTGATATTATCCTGGGGGCGGCCATCCTGGTGGCGATGATTTTGAACGTTCGCCTGCGACTATGGCGAGAGGCAGGGCGCGAATGAGTGAGTCGACGACGACAGAGGTGATCCGCACGGAGGGGCTGGTCAAGCGCTTTGGGGCGGTGACAGCTCTCAATGGCGTCAGTCTCTACCTGCGCCAGGGTGAGGTTCTGGGCCTGGTCGGCGACAATGGGGCTGGCAAGTCGACACTGATCAAGATCCTGACGGGCTTCCTGCAGCCTGATGAGGGCCGCATCTTTATCGACGGCAGGGAGGTCCGCCTGCGCTCGGTCTCCTATGCACGTTCACTGGGCATTGAGACCGTCTATCAGGATCTGGCCCTGGTGAATGAACTGAGTGTCTATCATAACATGTTTCTGAAGCGTGAGACGCTGCTGAATCCTTTGCCGCTGCTCAATAATTGGCGCATGCGCCGCCTGGCGCGCGAGTATCTGGAGAGTATGGGGGTCAATATCCCCTCGGTCGATACGGAGGTGGCCCAGCTCTCGGGAGGCCAGCGTCAATCGATTGCTATTGCGCGCGCGGTCTACTCACGGGCGCGCATTTTGCTGCTGGATGAGCCGCTGGCGGCGATGGGGGCCAAAGAAGGCAGCCTGATTATGAATCTGATTCGTACGCTCAAGAACGAGGGTCAGGTTTCGATCATTATGATCGCCCACAACTATGCCCAGGTACTGGAGATCTGTGATCGTGTCAATCTCCTGCAGCACGGGCGTATTGCCCTGGATAAGCCAGCGGGACAGACGTCGGTTGAGGAGCTGACAGAGCTAGTGATGCGTGAATATCGAGTTGGGGCCAATCAGCGTCAGCAGCCGCTGGCTGGTCGCTAGTCTGCTTCTCGTCTGAACGATCGATCTACGTGCGCGGTTTCGGTCCGCTGGGAGCGCTCTCTTGGCTTGACAGGGCTGCTTGCCGGGTGCTATGTTGCACGGCAGGAGAGGGCCTGCTGAGGCTGCTCTCCTATTGCATGAGAACTGGTAGCTGCCGCGAAGGCGCTACCAGGTGGAGGAAGAGAGAAGACCTATGCAGCAAGAGAGCACCGTTTCTGCTCACGGACAAGGAAATGCTAACCAGCCGGCGCGCGAGCGTGTTGGGCTGGCGCTCTTTGGGCGTGCCGGTGTGCCTCATCTTCTAGAGAGGCTTCGTCAGGCCGAGCAGGCTGGGGTGCGCCAATTCTGGATGACGCAGCTGCCGACCTCGCCGGATACCCTGACGCTCTTTGCCGCGGCTCTGGTGCAGACGGAGCGCATCCGCCTGGGAACGGCGATTGTGCCGACCTACCCGCGGCATCCCCTGGTGATGGCCCAGCAGGCTTACACGCTGGAGGAGCTGGGGCCGGGCCGCCTGCGCCTTGGAGTGGGGACCAGCCATCGCCACTCGATTGAGGGGGTCTACGGCTTCTCGATGGTGGAGCCGTTGGAGCAGCTCCGCGAGTATGTGAGCATCCTGAGAGCGGCGCTGTGGGATGGCGCTGTGGACGTTCAGGGGCGCTTCTACACGGCGCACGCCTCCTTTCCGCAGCCGGTGCGCGTTCCCATTCTGATCTCTGCTCTGCGCAGCCGGGCCTTTCGACTGGCGGGCGAGTTAGCCGATGGGGCCATTTCCTGGATGTGTCCCCATCCCTATCTATTGGAGAAGGCCAGGCCGGCTCTGGTCGAAGGGGCTACCTCACGTGGACGCCCGGTACCGCCCTTGTTGGCCCATGTGCCGGTAGTGTTAGGAAGAGATTGGAACGCCGTTCTGGAGGCGGCGCGCAAGCATCTCGGCCTCTATGGACGTGCGCCCTTCTATCGCAACATGTTCGCGGATGCGGGCTATCCGCTGGGGTCCGACGGTCTGCTGCCAGAAGAGCTGGTCAGGAACCTGGTGGTCTGGGGAGATGAGGCCACGGTGGCCGCTCGTCTGCGCCAGCTGTTGGCTCAGGGCTTTGACGAGCTGCTCGTGATGCTGGTGCCCTTATTCGATGAGCGACGCGAGCTAGGGCAGCTCATGGAGCTGCTAGGGACCCTGTAGCCAGCCGCCTGGAGTGGATATGTGCGCTGCCCCTTGCAGGGGGGTATGTGATACAATAGAAAGCAATCTCATTGATTCGCGGCCTCGCACGCTCGGCGAAAAATGGGGTTCCACAGCAGAAAGCGCGATTGTTGCGATGATGGAAACAGAAGAACGCGATGCACAGGCCCTCGATGCCTATTCGCGTGCCGTCACGACAGCGGCGGAGCGTGTTGGGCCGGCGGTAGTGCGTATTGACGTTGAGCGCGGCGGGCTGCGTTGGCCATACTTTGCCCCCGGCTATGGGGGGCCCGGCTTCGACGCGACCGGGCTGGGGTCTGGCTTCCTCTTTGCCTCCGATGGTCAGGTGCTGACCAATGCCCATGTTGTCGAGGGCGCGCGGCGCATTCGGGTAACGCTGGCCGATGGGCGCTCCTTTGATGCTGGCCTGGTCGGTACCGATCCTGATGCTGATGTTGCTCTCCTGCGCATCGGCGCGGACCGTCTGCCGGTCGCCGAATTTGGGCGGGGAAAGCTGCGTGTAGGCCAGCTGGTGATTGCCGTAGGCAATCCCTACGGATTGAACTGGACCGTGACTGCGGGGGTTGTCAGCGCCCTCGGGCGAACCCTGGAGGGGCGTGGGGGGCGTCGTCTTACCAACCTCATTCAGACCGATACCCCTATCAATCCAGGCAACTCGGGCGGCCCGCTTGTTGACAGCTCAGGGCGGGTCGTTGGCATGACGACCGCGATGGTGGCTCTGGCTCAGGGGTTAGGCTTTTCGATCCCTCTGGAAACGCTCCAGGGGGCGATCGCGCGTATCACGCGCGGTAGCACGGCCCGAGCGGGAAGCGTGGCGCTGGGAGTTGGGGGCATGCGCGTCCTGCTGGACCCGGCTCTGCGACGCAGCGCCCAGCTCGACCAGGTCAGCGGTATGGAGCTGCTGGAAGTCCACCATGACAGCCCCGCTGAGCGGGCAGGCCTGCGCCGTCTTGATATCATTGTGGCCGCCGACGGGGAGCCAGTCGCTGAGCCGCGCGACCTGCAGCGTATTGTGCGGCGCCATTTGCCCGGTGATCGCCTGGTTGTGAACTTCCTGCGCGATGGCCGGTTGCGCCGGGTAACCGCTGTCCTCTAAGAGCGACCGCCTCGTAGCGGACCCGACTGTTGCCACTGTTCCGCTTCCCATTTATCAGCGAAGCAGAAGGTGACCCCAGACAAGCCCTCTGCCCTGGCTCTGACGAGTGCTGCAGAGAGGGCGAGCCGGGAGAAGATACCTGAAACAATCAGACAGGTGTCTGTTCTCTCCCCCTGGGGTCACCGTTCTTCCGTTCGCTCTCGGACCCAGCTCCCAGCGCATACAGACGCGTCCCCTCTCTGGCGAGCTACGCGTGCGCCTGGTCTTCCTTAACGACTGGAGTGTACTCCCTCAACAGCTTCTGCACCTTGGGTGTAATGACTATCATGCAATAGGGCTGGTTAGGGTGACGATCGTAGTAGTCGCGGTGGTAGTCTTCGGCAGGATAGAAGTTGCTGAACGGCACGATCTCTGTCACAATCGGGTCGCGATAGGTCCGCGCGCGCTCCAGGGCCTCCTTTGAAGCCAGGGCGATGCGCCGTTGCTCATCGTCATGGTAGAAAATGGCTGAGCGGTACTGTGTACCGACGTCGTTCCCCTGACGATTAAGCGTCGTTGGATCGTGGATGTGCCAGAAGATGTCAAGTAACTGTTCGTAGGAGATGACTCGCGGATCGTAGCGGATCTGAACGGCCTCGGCGGCACCAGTCTTTCCCGAGCAGACCTGTTCATAGCTGGGGTTCGGAATCTGGGAAGCGGCGTAGCCGGGAGTGACGCTCTCCACTCCTTTGACGCGCTTGAAGACCGCTTCGGTGCACCAGAAGCAGCCTCCCGCGAGCGTGGCCAGCTCCAACTGGTCGTGGTCACTCATAGAACACCTCGTTTCTCTCACGTTCTCTCTGCGTCCCTGTACTCTATCACAGTCAGCGGGGTGGTCACAATCTCAGCCGTGAGCGCCAAGAGCGATAGATGCTGATAGAGAAGATCCCCTCTTGCTGGCCTGGCTGTGCTGCCTGCTCGCTGCAGCCTCTTTTCTCCAGCGGGAGGAATCTGTCTCCAGGGAAGCTGCTTAGCTCGTGAGTATGGGTGAAGCGGGTCGCCCTTTCCTTTTCACGGAAGCCAGAGACAAGCGTCATTACAGAGTGTATGTAGGTAGAGTGGCAACACTCTTCCTGGGGTGACGAAAGAACGAGTGTAGGCCCGTGAAGTACAAAGGAGCGAAACACTATGCTGCCCTTTCTCATTCTGATCGTCTGCATGCTATTGCTTGGCGGCCTGGTGGTTCTCTGCTATCTCTATCTGCGCTGTGGCCTGGGCCGGCCACGGCTCACGCCTCTCAGCCGCTGGCCTGAGCACTGGCGGGCCAATGCCAGCGCTGGTAGACCGCACTATCCGGCGGAGCCGAGCCAGCCGACCATGAACGATGAGAGTCTGCTGCTGGCCGTCAACATCGCCGTAGACGAGACCAGTCGTCAGGCCCGCCTCATCGCCTTCCTCCTGCTCAGCGGTCTGCTCCTGAGCATCCTGCTACTCCTGCTGGCTCTTGGAAGCCAGCTCTAACCCCTGATCGCCCTGGGGCGAGTTGGAGCCAGGCCAGGCCTGGCCGACCGGGTCGGAGGAGTGGGGGCGAGCCTGGGAACTCAGGCCGGAGATGACGCCGTTGGCTTCTGGCCCCAGACTGTCACCAGAGTCCAGATAGCGCAAAAATCGTCCTGCTGCATCTCTGCCAGAGCCTGCTGCATCTGACGCTGTAGCTCCTCACGCTCAATCAAGCCGGTGCCCAACAAGAACGGTTGAATCAGCTCCAGGCCCATCAGGCAGTCTTTAAAGAGACCATAGTAGGCGGGAGTATCGATTGACCATTCGATGGCGGTCGCATGGAGGCGTACCTGCTGGAAGCCGGCCTGGCGCAGCAAGCGTGGCAGTACAGGAGTGATACCGACATGGCGTCCGTCAGGCGAAAAACTGCGACCGGCCATCTTCAGCACGCGTGTTCCCAGCTCGTGCAAGGCGCTCAGCGTCGGGCTGGTTGTCAGCGACAGCTCGCCTTCGGTTAGACAGAGTACGGCGCCTGGCTTCAGCAGGCGATAGCCTTCGGCCACCAGACGTGGCCAGGCTGCGGGCAGCATGAAGCCAGACAGCAGGCGGCCATTCACCAGATCAAAAACTGTCTCGGGGAAGGCCAGTGGTTTTGTGACATCCATGACCTGAAAGCTGGCGTTGGCCAGGCGGCGCGTCTGGGCCTGAACCGTCGCGTATTCCACTACTGCCGGACTGATATCGACCCCAATCACCTCGGCATCGGGGTAGGCGCGCGCCAGATCCAGGACCCAGCCGCCTGGGCCGCAGGCCAGATCAAGCACTTTGGCCGCCGGGGGTAGCGTCAGCCCCTCGGGAAAGAGGCCGCCCATACCCTCGGTGATGAGGCGCTCCTGCATTGTCAGGCGAGCCAGTTCGCCTGGATTCTCGGGATCGATCACATACGTATGCCGACGTTTGGCCAATGCCTGGTCAGACTGGTGCTCTGCTGGTTGCTCCGCTGAACTGCTCATGGTCTACCTGTTTCTCATCATCACTCTGGTAGAGGAGAGGAAGGCGACGGTCGCTGTGCGAGCCGGAATGCAGCGCCACCGCGCTTGCTCAGCCCTTGAGAAGCAACCGCTCCTCCTGCTCGCTGTTCTTACTCTGCCCTACCAGGATAGCATTACTGCTGACCCAGGGCCAAGCTCAGCGATTGACGCAGATGCAGTCGGAGCACGCAGGAGCCGATCAACGGTGCGAGACGCAGAGAGCTGCAGTCTCCATAATAAGGAAGAGCGCGGTGGTAAGGCAGAAGCCAGCAATATACCACCGCGCTCACTCACTGGAACTGGAGTCAAAGCAGAGCCAGAGGGAAGAGCGGAGCGCGGCTAATCCATGAGCATACCGCCGTTGACATCCAGCACCAGACCGGTGATCCAATTCGAGGCAGGGGAAGCCAGGAAGAGAATCGCCTCAGCGATATCGCGCGGATCGCCCAGGCGGCCCAGGGGAGACATCTCATCGCGATAAGGGTGCCCGATGGTCATATCGGTCCAGACCGGGCCGGGAGCCACGGCATTGACATAGATTGCATGGGGAGCGCCGGCCTTCGCCACCCACTTAATAAAAGAGTGAACGCCACCCTTAGCGGCCACATAATGAGGGCCGGAGATTACGCCGCCGACCTTGCCGGCGACCGAGCCTACACATACAATCTTCCCATAGCCGCGGGCCTTCATATGGGGATAGACCGCCTGTACACAGAGGAACGTGCCCCGCAGATCAATGGCCAGCACCCGATCCCATTCTTCCACCGTCATCGCCTCCAGATCTGTCCGCGAGACCACCCCAGCGCAGGTGACCAAAATATGGGGGGCGCCGAGGCGGGCCACGACCTCATCGATCGCCTGGCGCACCTGCTGCGCATCGGATACATCACAGTGCACACTCAACGCGCGCTGGCCCAGTGCCTCCACTGCCTGCACCGTCTCCGTACAGGGAAGCACATCCAGGGCGGCCACGCTGGCCCCTTCGCGGGCCAGCACCCGGGCGGTGGTCTGGCCGATGCCACGGGCCGCGCCGGTGACCACCGCCACCTGGCCACTCAGATTAATCCGATCACTGACAGGAGCTGCTGCCATAAGAGAACCGCCTTTCGCTGCATCGCTTCACTTTGCCTCAATGCACACACGACCAGCAGCGCCCAAACTGCAGCCAGGGTCAGCAAGCCACAAGCGTACTCAAGGCACTCCCTGTGGCTGTCCCGGCTCGTACTGGGTACCGCGTCACAGCTGGCCATCCACTCGCCGCGCGGCGAGTAAGCAGGCGAGAGAATGGACAAGTCGCGCGGCGGGCCGAGGCCAATCAGCCAGCTTGTGGGCTGGCTGAGGTCTCCGGGGCCTGGCTCTGGTTGTCTCCCTGGGCAATGCCGCGCAAGAAGATGGAGCTAAAGGTAGCCGCAATCTCTTCGGGGGAGAGGCGTCCCTCGGGATTGAGCCATTGATAGGCATAGTTGTGCATACCCAAGAAGCCGAGGCAGGTCACCGAGACATCCAGGGGCCGAAAGAGGCCCTGCTCAACACCGCGCTGCAGAGCCGCGCGGATGTAGCCCTCAAAGCGCTTGCGCTTCTCCCGAATCGCGGCGGCCCGCTCGGGAGAGAGCGCCCTCCACTCATTCAAGAAGACAGTCACGTAGGGCCGGTAGTCGGCGATGACGCGCATCAGAATACAGCTCAGAGTGCGCAGAGCATCGCGTGGGTCCATCTCGGCACTCAGACGTCGCTCTGTCTCCTCTAGCAAGGGGTTGATGAACTGCTCATGCACCCAAAACAGGAGTTCATCCTTGCTTTCGATATGGTGGTAGAGGCTGGCCTTGCCCAGCCCCAGCGCTTCGGAGAGGTCACGTACGCTGGTACCGTGGTAGCCATGCCGGGCGAAGAGCTGAGCAGCTACCTCGATAATATCGCGCTTACGTGCCACGGGAACCCTCCTCTCTGAACGCGGGGTGGGGGGCAGGGGGCCGGCCTCTGCTCCCTCGACAAACTGTCAGTCACCATCAGCGTGTCCCAAATTGATTTTCTGCACTGCAGCAAGCAAAGGCGGCGTTGATTTAAGGGGGATGAGGAGGAACCGCCACCGGGATGGAAGCCGGAACCGCGGGTCGAAGGCCTCGTGTTCTCCTGCAGATCGGGAAGTGCTGGCCCATAGATCCCACCTTTCACATGCAGTACAGATTATAGAACGCCTGTCAATGTCTCTGGCTGGCAGCTGCGTTACGCAGCGCCTGCGTTGCCTCATAGTCAATCTGGAGTCCCTCGGGATCGTGCTGAGGATCGCCCTGGATAACCACGCCATACAGCTCTCGTGCCGTCTCGATGCTGATGTACTCATCGCGCACATCCCGCAGAACTCGCTCGGGGGGACGTTCCAAAGGATTGCCCCAGCCGCCACCGCCGTTGGTGAGATAGCGGAACATCGTGCGTGGGCGTGTGCGCCAGATTGGCACGCGGGCGAAGTGAAAGTAGCGTCCCTGGCGGTCGAGGGTATGAGACTCGGGATTGAGCACCCCGGCGACGGGCGTAGCCTGGCGATAGACCGCCTCGTCGAAACCGACCAGGCCGGCTTGCTGAACCTGCTCGTAGGCCTCGGGCTCCCAGACCCAGACGGCCCCTACGGCTCCATCCTTGCCTCCGTAGACGCCGAAGCCGCTGGGGGCCTTCGTATGCAGCGGCATCGAATAGTGCTCGGCCTCGGTCAGCCACAGCGTATCTTTGACCACCGCTGCCCCACCGCGATGCCGACCGGCGCCAGCAGTATCGGTGGCATACTCCTTGCGCAGCACCACGCAGGGGAAATCGGCCTCGATAGCCTCGGTGGCAGGGTCGAGATTATTCGCCAGGTAGAACACCATATAGCTGTCGGCATCGCCATCCTTGGTCGCGCCCCAGGGGCCATGCTCGCCGCCGCACTGCGCCATCGTCACCCAAGGCACACCGTTGCGCACGCCGTTGGCATTATGGATATTGAGCGAACAGTAATCGCCGCCGACGGCGTTCGGCCCCAGAGCCTCCTTCAGCGCGCGGAAGATCGCCAGCAGCAGTGGCTGGGTGCTCTCCCAATAAAGGAAGATTGCCCCGTCGGGCGGCATAGCACTAAAGAAAGTGCCTTCCGGCAGCACAATATCCACATTGCGCAGCGTGCCCGACGTAAAAGGGCTGCGCGGGTCCAGCAGATACTTGAGGGCCACCGCCACCGCCGTCTTGGCGTCCAGCCAGCCGCCATTGATACTCGTGCGCGCCTGGCGTGAGCTGCCGCTCAGATCCACCTCCGCGCGATCGCCGCGGATGCGCACCTTCACCTTGACGTGGTACTCCTCGCTATCGTCAACACCATCGCAGTCGATGAAATCCTCACCTTCGAACTCGCCATCCGGCAGGCGGGCCAGAGCCTGGCGCATAGTCTCTGCCGAGAGATCGCAGGCATAGCGGACCGCCCCCAGATAGCTCTCAACGCCGTAGCGCTGGATGGTCTCCAGCAGCAGATTCTCGCCAAGACGGAGGTTCTGATAGATCGTTTTAATATCTGGCAGCAGCAGATTGCCGAAGCGGGCATTGTCGAAGATCAGGCTCCAGGCCGACTTGACCGGACGATCGTCATGATAGAGCAACTGCGGTCCGATGACCAGGCCGTTCTCATAGACATTGCGCTTCGTGCCACTGAAGCCAGCCGGCACCACGCCCCCCATATCGAGCATATGGGCCTGTAGGTTGACGAAGCCGACCAGACGGCCTTCGAAGAAGACCGGACGAATAAAGCAGACATCGTTCACATGGGTGCCAATGCGATAGGGATCGTTGCACATCAGCACATCGCCCGGCTGCAGATTCTGGGGCCCGAACTCCTCAACGGCATTGCGCACCGCATCGGTCATCGTACCCAGGAAGAGCACCAGGCTGTTGCTCACCGCCGGTGTCGGATAGTCCAGCTCTGGTGGACCAGCAATCGTGCTAGCGAAATCGTACCAATCCCGTAAAATAACTGAAAAGGCATTGGTAAGTAATCCTGTGCACATATGCTGCACGATATAGCGCAGACGGCTAGACAGGACCGTTGCCGTGAAGCGATCGCACTGGTAGCGCGCGCGGAAAGCATCCTCGTCCAGATCCTTGATGAGCACCGGTGGCTCGACGCGCACCATAGTAGGGACCTCCTTGTGTACTGTAGCAGCGTACAGACGGCTAAGAAGTAGATTAGCGAGTCTGCGGGCGGGCAGAGGCTCGCTGTTGCTGCGAGCGAATGAGTGCAGGGAGTGGCCCCTGCCCGCGCCAGATGGAGCCGAACCGCGCTAAGCCGCTGGCTCGATAACAATCTCTCCCCAGGAGCCAACGCGGGCCACCTGACCGGCGACCACATGGATCGTCGAGGTCGGTTCGCGGATAATGGCCGGGCCACGCACGAATGCCCCGCTCGTCAAGTGAGCGCGCTCATATTCCGCGACTCGCAGCTCTCCGTTGCCGAGATAGCGCAGCGTCGTCCAGCGCTCGGGAGCGGCCTCGTGCGGCTGGCCCTGCCCCAGGAAGGGATATTCAACCTTCTGCGAAGGCACCACGACCTGCACACGATAGGTCACACTCTGGACCGGAATCGCCTCGAAGCGATTGCCCGAGCGCTGCTCGTAGACGCGGTGGAAATTCTCGATCATCGTCGTGATCGTCTCGGCGGTAATCTCACCGGCAGGCACCTCCACGAAGGGGGTCTCCCAGGTCTGGCCAAGCAGGCGCCCATCGAAACTACGCAGGACCCGTAGCTGGCTCTTGTCGCCAGGAATACGCGCCAGGAGCTTCTCCTCCATCGCGCGGTAGATCTGCGCAATCGTCGGAGCCGCCTCCGGCGTCAGAACCATATAGGCGCTGCGGCTGTCGGAGTAGACCAGATCGGAGCTGAGCAGGCCAAGTGCAGAGAAGAAGCCAGGATAGGGAGGAACGATCACCCGCCTGGCCTTGATCTGCTCCAGAATTGCCGGCAGGAAGAGCGGGCCGGCGGAGCCATAGGCGATCAAGCTATAATCGCGCGGATCGATGCCCTGCTTAATCGTGATGTCCAGCAGGCCCTCGGCGATATTATTCAGACCGATCTTATAAGCGTACTCGATGCGCTTCTCCAGGCTCAACGAAGTGGGCAGACGTTCGAAAGCCGCGCGAGCCAGGTCCACATTAAGGCGCATCTGGCCGCCGAGGAAGCGCTCGGGGTCAAGGATACCGATTAACAGGCAGGTATCGGTCAGAGTTGGGGCTGTACCGCCCTTGCCGTAGCAGGCTGGACCGGGATCGGCGCCGGCGCTCTCCGGTCCGACGTGCATCTCGCCGGAAGGAGCGATCGAAACGATGCTGCCGCCGCCGGCCCCAATACTGGTGATCTCGATCGAGAGCGCATTGACCAGCAGATCATGCTCCAGCTCGAAGGTCTCATTCACCACCGGCTGACCATGCGTCACCACACTGATATCGCAGGATGTGCCGCCGATGTCGCAGCAGATCAGATTCTCCTCACCGATGAGCCGCCCGAAATGGGCACTGGAGACCGCTCCTGCCGCCGGACCGGCGAAGACGATGCGGAAAGGCTGCTCCATCGCGATCTCAGCGGGACGTAGCATCGCGGCGCAATCAGCAAAATTAACCTGGCCCGTGAAGCCGGCCTCGCGCAGTCCCGAGAGCAGATTGTGCGAGTACTGAGAGAAAATGATCTTCATCAGCACATCGATTAGCGTTGTCGAGGCGCGTGCGTACTCCTTGGCCAGGGGAGAGACCTCCGAGGAGATCGAGCAGGGAATATCACCCAGCTCCTGGCGAACAAGCTCACGCAGGCGGATTTCATGCTGTGGGTTCACATAGGCATTGAGCAGGCAGATGGCAACTCCCTGAACGCCACACTTCTTGAGAATGGCCAGCTGTTGGCGGGCCTGGGACTCGTCGAGAGGGATCAGCACGCTGCCATCAGCGGTGATACGCTCGCTGATGCCACGGCGCAGATAGCGGGGGACCAGGGGAGCGGCGGCATCGCCGAAGGGGCGGCGCCAGCCGGGGTCGGTCAGGGCGTCGAGCGGGCGCCATGTTCGTCCCATGTCCAGGATGTCCCGATGTCCGATTGTCGTCAGAAAGGCCACCTTGGGGAGACGGCGCGTAATGATGGCATTCAGGCCGGCAGTGCTGGCATGGTTGAAGATCGGTTTGCTGGCGATATCGAGCAGGCGCGCGCCTTCGATCACCGAGCGCTCCGTCTCCAGGGCATTCGTGGGGACCTTGGTTACCTTGATCGTGTGGTCGTCGAGGGCCACAACGTCGGTGAACGTGCCGCCAACATCGACTGCAAGCATAGAAAGACTCCTCAGAAGAAATACTCACGCGAGGCGACTCTACGATCAGTGAAGTCAGTCAGTCAGTCAGTCAGGGCGCAAGGATGTCACTCCGCCCAATCAGGCCGGGCTAGAGTGTCTCGGAGAGAAGCTGGATAGAGCCGAGGCGACCCCAGCGCTCGCGCTCCAGGCTGAAGAGGCAGTCCTGGCATTTTGTAACGAGCCACCAACCGCCTTCACTCAGCACGGGGTAGCGCCGCAGGTTGTAGCTGCCACACTCAGGACATTGACCCTGGACAGGCTCCTTGTGGACAAAGAGGAAAGGCTCACTGGACCGTGGGTAGACGCTCATCCTTAGACCTCCTTTGAACGAAGGCCGCACGTCGTCGCTGTGCGGGCCGGGCCGAACAAGACCAGGCCAGAAGCACGCTACCCTGACGTCGACGGCCAGCCGTCTGCTCTACTGGAGCTGCCGAAAGCAGAGCAGCGACCTGATGGTCTGCGCTGTGCGCTGCGCCAGCGGCAGCGTCTACGGTGGACGCGTCGCTTCTATGCGACCGACCAGTCGGTTGAGAGTATAGCATAGGCGAAGTACCGCCGTCAAGGGTCTATCGATTATAGCACTTTTAGAAGTCGCTGCCCCTCTGCCTTTAGTGAAATCACGATACTAGTAAAGTCTAATCCTGCGCGACAGTAATCCGCGCAATACTTTCCACTGACCCTTGACGCCAAATTGCAGGCTATGTTATACTTCCGCCGAACAGACCGATTGGTCGGTCGGGGAAGTGGGGCCCGGTCAACCAGCCGTGTCACCCGTGCCCAGCGCGTCGACGAGCGAGGGGCCGAACCTGGGTCTGCCGGCGGGCGGTTCAGGGGGGCAGCTGCGCGCGGCTTTGGCCTTGCGTTGTGTTGTCCTCTCCATCTCTCCGGTCCAGCAACCTGGAAGGAAGGTGCTTGCCAGGCCACCAGCGAGCAAAGGAGCGATCTGCCTGCCAAGTAAGCTGCGGCCCGGCCTGGTGAGCCGGCAAAGGAGCGCGTCATGACCTTCAACTTCAGCAGTGTCATTGAGCACTATGCAGAGCGGCACCCCGAGCGGGAGGCCATTATTTACGAGGGGCGGCGGCTCAGCTATGGTCAGCTTCACGAGCGCTGTGAGGCGCTTGCCTGTGCTCTTCAGGAGTGTGGCTTGCAAGCTGGGGACATCGTTGCTATCCTCCTCAAGAACTGCTCTGAGTTCCTGGAGACCATCATCGCCGTGAACCGACTTGGCGCGGTGGCTCTGCCGGTCAACTGGCGGCTCGTAGGCGAAGAGCTGGTCTATATTCTCAATCACAGCGAGACCAAGCTGCTCGTGAGTGAGCGCGAGTTTGCCCCCGTTGTTGAGGCGGTTCGTGGGCGCTGTCCGGCGCTGAGCCATGTGCTTGGGGTTGGGGCGGACGTACCGGCGGGCTGGCTGGTCTATGATGAGCTGCTGGCGGCCCACCAGGGCCAGCACGTAGCGGCGGTAGAGGTAGGGAGCGATGACCTGCACCGTCTCATGTACACCTCTGGCACCACGGCCTACCCCAAAGGGGTCATGATCTCCTATGGCAACCTCTACTGGAAGAATATTGCGCAGATCACGCTCTTCGGCATCACGGCGGCGGATCGCACGCTCATCGTTGGGCCACTCTACCACGTTGGTGGGCTGGATCTGCCTGCGACCTCGGTTCTCTATGCAGGTGGTAGCGTGGTCATTCTACGCAAGTTTGAGCCGTTGGCCTTGCTGGAAACCGTGCAGCGCGAGCGCGTCACCAACATGTGGCTGCCGCCCTCGATGATCAACATGCTGCTCCAGGCCGAAGGCATCTGGAACTACGACCTCAGCTCGGTCCGCTTCATTATCGATGGTGGCGAGAAGATGCCCATTCCGCTCATTCAGAAACTGCTCTCGCTTTTCCCCCAGGCCTGGTTTGCTGATGCCTATGGCCTGACTGAAACGGTCTCGGGCGATACCTATCTCGACAAGGCCAAGACCATAGAGAAGATTGGCTCAGTCGGCAAACCCTGTCTCCACCTGGAACTGCGCATTGTTGACGAGAACGATCGGCCATTGCCGCCGCGCCAGCCGGGGGAGATCGTTCTGCGCGGTCCCAAGGTCTTCAAAGGTTACTGGAAGGACCCCGAGGCCACGGCAACGGCCTTGCGCAACGGCTGGTTCCACACCGGCGACATCGGCTATCTCGATGAGGAGGGCTATCTCTACATTGTCGATCGCAAGAAGGACATGATCATCAGCGGCGGCGAGAATATCGCTTCGCTCGAAGTGGAGCGAGTGCTCTACGAGGACCCGCGTGTTCTGGAGGCGGCGGTTGTGGGTATGCCGCATCCGCGCTGGGGAGAGGTGCCGGTAGCCTATGTTGTGGTGAAGCCGGGCCAGACGGTGACTGCCGAGGAGCTGCGAGCCGCCTGTCAGGCCAAGCTTGCCCGCTTTAAGGTGCCGCACCATATCTTTTTCATCGAGGCGCTGCCGCGCAATCCCTCGGGGAAGGTACTCAAGCGCGAGCTGCGCCTGCGCGTCGCTGAGGACGCCGCGGCTACGGCCAGGGGAGGCAGCTCCAGCCCCAGCCAGTCGGCCAATCCGGCCTGAGTCTGTCGAGGAGCGGTGAGTCAGTCCGGTGCCGGATCTGGAGGCGGTTGCGGCTGTTTGCGTGAGCAAGCGAGTGAGAACAAGGAGGGTGTCAATGGAAAGAACCTTGAGCGCAGAGCTTGCGCGGTTTGTGGCTGGTCTGAGCTATGAGGCGCTGCCGGCCCAGGTGATTGACAAGGCCAAGACGTGCCTGTTACACGGTCTGGCGGTGGGGCTAGCTGGCTCGGAGCTGGAATATGCTCACATTGCACGCCGTCTGGTAGTGCTGGCCGAGCCTGGAGTGGGCGAAGTAAGCGCGCCCGTGATCGGCTCCTCTCTGCGCGCGAGCGTGGCTGGAGCGGCCTTTGCCAATGGGGTCATTCTGCATGGACGTGTCCAGGAGGACACGCATGGAACGGCTCACCCCGGCACGATGATTATCCCCGCGCTGTTGGCTGCGAGCGAGCTGCGTCCGCTGGATGGGCGGGCCTTCCTGACCGCCCTGGTGGCCGGCTACGAGGTCCTGGCGGCGGTCAGTCGTGATTTTACAGCCTTGACCACGCCGCGCGGCTTCCGGGCCAGTGCTATCTACGGGGTCTTTGGGGCGGCGGCAGCAGTGGGCAAGGCGCTGGTTCTGAGCGAGGAGCAGCTGGCGGCGGCACTTGGTTTGGCCTCGGCCTTTGCCGGGGGGACCACACAATCCTTCGCCTCGGGAACGATGGAGTGGCACTTTGAAAACGGCGTGGCGGCGCGTAACGGTCTGCTGGCTGCTCTGCTCGCGCGCGAAGGAGCGCGGGCCTCGGCCATTGCGCTGGAAGGTCCTGCCGGCTTCTACCAGGCCTTTGCCGGTACGCGGGAGGGGCTGGAGCGCGTGGTGAGTCACCTGGGACGCACCTGGGAGATCCTCAACGTGACCTTCAAGCCGTATCCAGTCTGCGCCTTTAATCAAAGTCCCATTACGGCGGCCCTGGAGCTGGTGCGAGCGCATGGGCCCCATCCAGAAGAGATCGCGCGGATCGAACTGGAGATGAACGCCTACGAGGCCAATTATCCAGGCATGGCCTACACCGGACCATTTACGACGGTGGAGCAGACGCAGATGAGTGCGCCTTTCTGTGTGGCCTGGACCCTGGCGCATCGCTCGTTCTCGTTCTCTGCCCTCACCCAGTTTGATGATGAGGCCACACGCGCTCTGATCAGCAAACTGGAGATGCGAGCCCGCCAGGATCTACCGCCGCTCTCGCTGCGTCTGACGGTTCATCTTGTCGATGGGCGCACGCTGGAGCAGGAGCTGCAGGTCGATGCCAGCTACTATGCCTGGGACTTTGCTCGCGAGCTGGAACTGCTCAAGGAGCTGCAGCCAGATCTGCCTCTGGCGCCCGAGGCGACACAGCGGCTGATCGAGCTGATTCGCTCGTTGGAGCAGTGCCAGGATGTGCATGAATTGACGCGCATGCTGGTGGTACCGGCCCCCAGCTCCGTCGGCAGCTAGCGTTGTGCTGCTGAGCGCTGTGCAGACGGGCAGCGCAGGAAGCTGGTGAGAGCGGCTATCCGTTGTCGTTGCCCGTCTGCCCTGTGAGATCGATCTTGATCTTCTTTGGAGAGGAGGCGAGGTGTGCCTGCTGAGGAGATTGATAGGGTGCTAGCGCGCCGTTTGCTGGCGACGATGCAGCTGATTCGGGCCTTCGAGGAGGCGGTGCGCGATCATTTTGCCGCCAGGCATATTCCTGGCTTTATTCATCTCTCGATCGGTCAGGAGGCGGTGGCTGCCGGTCTGGCCAGCGCTCTGGAGCGCGAGGACTATTTGTATGTGACGCATCGAGGACATGGCCATGTCATTGCCAAGGGGGCCGACCTGAAGCGCGTAGCAGCGGAGATCTTCGGCAAGGCCAGTGGCTACTGTCGAGGGCGGGGCGGCTCCATGCACATTGCGGCGTTTGAAGTGGGAGTATTGGGAGCCAATGGCGTGGTGGGGGCGGGCCTCCCGCATGCGGCGGGAGCGGCCTGGGCCTTGCAGTTGCAGGGACGGCCACAGGTAGCCGTGGCAGTCTTTGGCGATGGAGCGGTCAATACTGGTCTCTTTCACGAAACGGCCAATATCGCCTCTCTCTGGCGCCTGCCGCTGCTCTTGCTCTGTGAGAACAACGGCTATGCCGAGTTTACGCCCTTGAGTGTGCACGCCGCCGTTGAGAGCGTGGCTGAGCGAGCCGCCGCCTATCGGCTCCCGGCCTGGCGGGTAGATGGACAGGACCCGCTAGCGGTGCGGGCGACGGTGCGCGAGGCGCTGGGGCGGGTCCGCGCTGGCGAAGGGCCAGCTCTGGTGGAGTGCCTGACCTGGCGTGTGCGTGGGCACTACGAAGGTGATCCGCAGCGCTATCGTTCGTCCACTGAGCTGGAGGAGGCGGTAGCGCATGATCCTCTCCGTCTCTTTGCTGGGCGTCTGCGGCGTGAAGGGCTGTTGAACGAGGCAGAGGAGGCGGAGCTGGCAGCTCAGGCCCGTCAGGCGGTGGCGGAGGCCATCGCCTATGCGCAAGAGGCGGCTCTTCCTGATCCGGCCTCGGCCTTGGAAGATGTGCTCTACCAGCCGTCTGGGGCAGGCTGAGCTAGCGAGGCTGAACTGACATCCGGGTAAGCAAAGGAGCAGTTGCTGTGGCGGAAAAACGCTATGTGCGTGCAGTCAACGAAGCTCTCTGTGAAGAGATGGAGCGTGATCCAGCGGTCTGCCTGCTCGGGGTCGACGTTGGGGCGCCTGGCGGGCCTTTTGGAGCCACGCGTGGCCTGCAGGAGCGCTTTGGTCCGCAGCGAGTCCGCGACACGCCGATCAGCGAAGCGGCGGTGGTGGGTCTGGCCATCGGCGCGGCCACGCTCGGTCTCCGCCCGGTCGTGGAGATCATGTTTATGGACTTCCTGGCCCTGGTCATGGATCAGCTCGTGAACCAGGCGGCCAAGATGCGCTACATGACTGGAGGGCAGGCCAAACTACCGCTGGTGGTGCGTACCCAGACGGGTTATCGCGACAGCGCCGGCCCCCAACACGCGCAAAGTCTGGAGGCCTGGCTAACCCACGTACCCGGCCTCAAAGTGGTGATGCCCTCTGGACCCTGCGAGGCCAAGGGCCTGCTGAAGGCGGCTATCCGCGACGACAACCCCGTGATCGTTGTTGAGAACCGGACCCTGTACGCCCTGGCCGAAGAGGTCCCAGACGGTGATTATGTCCTGCCGCTGGAGCGCGCAGCCATTAAGCGTGAGGGGCGGGATGTGACGATTGCCAGCCTTGGGGTCATGGTGCGCGAAGCCCTGGCAGCGGCGGAGACGCTGGCGGAGCGTGGAATCTCCTGCGAGGTCATTGATCTGCGCAGCGCGAATCCACTTGATCTGCAGACGGTACGAGCCTCGCTGGAGAAGACCAATCGTCTGGTGATTGCTCATAGTGCCACGCGCTGCGGCGGAGTTGGGGCTGAGCTGGCGGCGGCTCTCGGTGAAGAGGCGTTTTATATGCTTGATGCGCCTATTACGCGCGTGGGGGCGGCGTTCGCGCCGATTCCCTTTTCGCCACCGCTGGAGCGGGCAATCGTGCCCGATCGGACGGCCATTATCGCGGCTGTAGAGCAAGTGCTGGCCCCGTGAGATGAGACGCTGGTGTCTCACGCTATCCTGACCGGGGATTGTCAGCCGTTGTGACCTGGTCGTTGACCATTTGGCCGAGCAAACACGTTGGGGAGCAGCTATGACTGAGGCAAGTGAGGGAGCGCAGTCCGAGGCCGAGGTGATCATGCCTCGTCTGGGCCTGACCATGCAAGAGGGTACCATCGTCCAGTGGTCCAAACCGCAGGGAGGGTGGGTCAACGCTGGCGAGGTCATCTGCACGATTGAGACGGAGAAAATCACTCACGAGATTGAGGCTCCCAGGAGTGGCTATCTGCAGATCCTCCAGCCTGAAGGGACAGCTGTCGCTGTCGGGGCTGTCATTGCACGCATTCTGGCTCAGCGGGAGGCGGTGGCTGCAGGTGCCGCAAGAGCAGTTGAGACCCCACGGCCAGGGCCAGGGTCAGAGTGGGGAGCAGAAAAGCAGCCAGGCGGCGTGCCGCCAGCACTTCCGAGGCAGGAGGCTGGTGGTAGAGACGGGCGTGGGCGGCTTGAGATCTCGCCCGTGGCCTTACGCATGGCCCAGGACCTGGGCCTACCTCTGGAGCGCATCCAGGGCAGCGGCCCCCGGGGACGCATTCACAAGGCTGACGTTCTGCGGGCCTGGCAGCAGCTCCGTGAGGAGAGCAGCCAGCCAGCGGCTGTCGACGCGGTGAGCACGGCGCTGCCCCCTGCTGCGATGGCCTCCGCCCAGAGCGTCAGCTCGCTGCCGGCCTATGACCGTGAGCCGCTGACCCCTATGCGTCGGCGTATTGCCGGGCATATGCTGAGCAGCCTGCAAGAGACGGCCCAGCTCACCTTGATGATGGAGGCCGATGTCACTCAGACCTTGCAACTCAGGGCGGAGCTACAGCAAGAGCAGCAGCGCCTTGGAGGGGCCGGAATCACCATTACCCATCTCTTGATCAAGATGGTAGCTCTTGCCTTGCGCGAGCATCGTCGGCTCAATGCTGCCCTGGTGGGGGAGGAGATCCGCCTTTATCGCGAGATCAATATTGGCGTGGCCACAGCGCTTGAGGATGGCTTGCTCGTGCCTGTTATCCGGGAAGCTGATCGCAAGAGCCTGGCCGAGATCAGTGCGGAGCTGCAGAGCCTGGCCGAGCAGGCTCGCAGCGGTCGGCTGCCGCCCGATGCTCTTGCCGGGGCGACCTTTACCGTGACCAACCTGGGAGCGCAGGGAGTCGACTACTTCACCCCCATCCTTCCCAGGGGGCAGGGGGCCGTCCTGGGTGTGGGGCGCGTTTGCGAGCAAGTCCGTGCTGGCGCTGAGGGGTTCCAGCGCTACAGCCGACTGGGGCTGAGCCTGACCTTCGACCACCGTCTCGTCGACGGCGAGCCGGCGGCGCGTTTCCTTGCGCGCGTCAAATATCTGCTGGAGCATCCCTGGACGCTTCTCCTCTCGGCCCATTGAGGGAGCTATCTTCCAGGGGGTCCGCCATCCTGGAGGGCCTCGGCGCGGCCCGACCCATCTTGATCCATCCTATCTTGCACAGGGAGAACAACGATGGATTTTCAGACCTCAGAAGAGCATACCCTCATTCGTGAGAGCGTACGGCAGCTCGCCATCCGTTATGGCCTGGAGTACTGGCGTGAGAAGGACCGCCAGCATGCTTTCCCCGAGGAGCTATGGCAGGAGCTGGCTCGGGCCGGCTGGCTGGGAACGATCATTCCCGAACGCTATGGGGGAGCTGGCATGGGGCTGCTGGAAATGGCGATCGTGGTGGAAGAGATGGCCGCCAGCGGGGCGGGAGCCACTATTGCCCAGTTGTTCATGATGACGCCGGTCTTTGGAGCCTTGACCATCTTGCGGCACGGCTCCGAAGAGCAGCGCGAGCGTTACCTGCCGGCGCTGGCGCGCGGCGAATTCGACTTCAGCATGGCCCTCACCGAACCGGATGCGGGGAGCGACACGCTGGCCACCAAGACCCTGGCGCGCCGCCGCGGCGATGAGTACGTCATCAGCGGTCAAAAGGTCTGGATCTCAGGGGTTGATCGCGCGGGAGGCATGTTGCTAGTGGCACGCACCACGCCACTGGAGGAGGCTCCACGCCGCACCTTTGGCCTCAGCCTCTTTCTCGTTGATCCGCGCTCGCCGGGCGTTAGCCATCAGCCCTTGGAGAAGGTCGGAACCCACTGCGTGACCTCAAGCATGGTCTTCATCGACGAGCTGGTCGTGCCCAAGACGGCGCTCATTGGTGAGGAGGGCGAGGGCTGGAAATACCTGGTCGATACGCTGAACAGCGAACGCATCGTCACTACCGCAGGCTGTGTAGGTGCCGGGGAACTGGCCATCAAATTGGCGGTCGATTATGCCAATGCGCGCGTGGTCTTCGGTCAGAAGATTGGCCGTCACCAGTCCATTCAGTTCCCGCTGGCGCGCCTGAAAGCTGAGATCGAGATGGCTCGTCTCATGAACTACAAAGCAGCCTGGCTCCTTGATCATCACCTGCCCTGTGCGGCGGAGGCCAATATGGCCAAGATGGTGGCGGCAGAGGCTGCCTTCAACGCCTGTGATCAGGCCATGCAGACCCTGGGCGGCTATGGTTTCTCGACGGAGTATCACATCGAGCGTCTCTGGCGCGATGTCCGCCTCTTCCGCCTGGCGCCTATCAGCCAGGAAATGGTCCTCAACTACATTGCCCAGCACGTGCTGGGACTGCCGCGCTCGTACTGAGCAGGTGTATGTAAGCAAAGCGAGGGAGGCGAAGATGAGCTATCGTTATCTACAGGTGGAACGCGCTCACCCCCAGGTGGCGCAGGTGACCATCGCACGCCCGGAACAGCTCAACGCCATTGACCGCGCTGTCCTTGACGAGCTGCATCAACTGGTAGATGAGTTGGAGCAGGATCACGAGCTGATGGTGGTCATTTTGACCGGGGCTGGAGAAAAGGCCTTTGTGGCAGGGGGAGATGTGGCCTACATGGCGGCCATGAGCCTGCCGGAGGCGCGGCGCTTTGTCTATGCGGGACAGGAGGTCTTGCTGCGGCTTGAGCGCAGCAGTAAAGTGAGTATCGCGGCGATCAATGGCTATGCCCTTGGGGGAGGGCTGGAGCTGGCCCTGGCCTGCGATATTCGTCTGGCGGCGGAAGGGGCGCAGCTGGGCTTGCCGGAAACCTCGCTTGGTCTCTTGCCCGGCTGGGGCGGTACCCAGCGCCTGGCGCGCCTGCTAGGGCCTGGTTTGGCCAAGGAGCTGATCTTTACAGGGCGCCGTGTAGGAGCAGAGGAGGCGCTGCAGATCGGGCTGGTCAATCGGGTGATACCGCGCGAGCGTCTGCTCAGCGAAGCCCATGAACTGGCGCGGAGCATTGCGCGCAATAGCCCGATTGCGGTGCAGCAGGCCAAGCGAGCCATCAATCAGGGGCTACAGACCTCCCTGGACCAGGGCCTGGTGATCGAAGCCGAGGCCTGGCTGGTCCTCTTTGGAACTCATGATCGTCAGGAGGGGACACGGGCCTTCGTGGAAAAGCGTCCTGCACACTTCACCGGTCAGTAACAGGTAGGATAGGAAGAGAGAAAGAAGGCTCCTCACTCTGTCTGAGATGGCAGGCAGGTTGCGCCCACGAGCCTTCGCCTCTTCCTTCTCTTAAACCTTCTCCGAGCCGAGCCATTTACGTTGGTTTTGTCCCCTCTTGCCTGGCTGAGCCGATGAGCTCCAGTCAGACGAGAGCAGCAACCTCTCAAAGTGCTACTTTCTCTCAGACTCTTTAGCTGGCCGCAGACCACTATCCTCTCCCGTTTGCCCGGTATCTTCCCTGTCCTTGTAGGGTCTGTACCTGCTGGGGACGCTTTACTGGGTCGGAGCGCTGTTTCTTCTATCTCGGGAGCGTTCTGAAAAGGCACAAGGAAGGCAGACCTGTTCTGGCCGTTAATACTCGCATTCCTGGCCTAGCTGCTGCTGGACCTCGGCCTCATCAGCTGGTACTTCCCCGGCTGGCCCCTCTACACCTCCGAGCTATTCGCTGGCCTAACCCTTGTTTGCTTGCTGGTAGGATTCTGCTGCTTCCTCTCTTCTGCCGCCATAGCCTGGGAGGTGGCCAGGGGAGAGGCAGCTTAGCCCGGGAAGTAACGGAGAGCATCACAGGCCCGAGCCTCTGCTCGCTTATCGCTCATGGAGAGGGCGCACTGAAGAGATCGGAGAAGAGCAAGCTGTCGATCTCGATAGTGCTCCCTCCCCCTGGTGGGATGTACGGTATTGCGGACCTGGTAGCGAGATAGCTGCCCTTGAGGAGAGGAGACGGGGGCCGCGAGGAGACAAGCCAGGGAGCCTCGGACCTCCGGGTTTTCCAGGCCTCAGACAGCGGTGAACAGGTCGGGCGAGGCCCGGCCCCGCCTGGTGCCGCTGCCATGCAGCAGAGCGCGCAGCGTCGACGATAGCCGCTGGACTCCCTCGCGCAGTTGCTCCGGGGACTTATCGGCGAAAGTCAGGCGCACACTTGGAAGCTGCTGCTGGCTGTTCTCGACGCGGAAGAGCTGGCCGGGAGCCAGCAACAGGCCGCGATCGGCAGCCTTCTCAATCACTTCATATTCCTGCAGCTGTGGCGGCAGCCAGAGCAGCAGATTGAAGCCCGCGCCTGGCACCGTCCAGCGGCATTCAAGCCCGGCCAGCTCCTCCGCGAGCAGGTTCAGCAGGGCGTCACGCCGGCGGCGATACTCCTGGCGATAGAGACAAAGCTCCTCCTCGAACGCGGGATCACTCAGATGCTCCAGAAGAGCCCGAGCCAGAGGTAGCGAGGTTCCGCGCGCGAAGGCCTGCTTGCCCTCGACCAGGCGCGCCAGGATCGGCTGGGCCGCCACGATACAGCCGAGGCGCAGTGTTGGAAAAATCAGCTTGTTGAAGCTCTTTAGATAGATCACGCGCCCCTCGCAATCAAAGCTGCGCAGTGCTGGTGGCGGCTCACACCTTGACTCATCGTAGAACAGCTCGCTGCAGTAGTCGTCTTCGACGATCAACAGATTATAGCGGCGGGCCAGCTCCACCAGCTGCTGGCGACGCTCACATGACATGGTGGCACCGGTTGGTGAATGGGCGGTCGGCACCACGCAGAGCAGACGAGGGCGGGCCGCGGGAGCCTCTAGCGCCTGCTCCAGGAGGTCGAGACGCAGCCCCTCCTCATCGACTGGAATTGGCTGGCAGGCCGCTCGCAGCTGCTCAAAGATATCCAGGGCTGCCAGATAGGCGGGCTCCTCAATGAAGACTGGCTCGCCCGGGGCTAGCAGCACGCGTGCGACCAGATCCAACCCTTGCTGGTTGCCGCTCGTGAGCAGAATCTCCTGTGGCTCCGGCTGGAAGCCGAAGCGCGTGAAATACTGACAGAGATAGCGGCGCAGGGCCTCGTCGCCCAGAGTCGAGCCATACTGCAATACCTGCAAGCTGGCTGCCTGCCGTGCCTCCTCGGCCAGGAGCCGCCCAGCGCGCGCCATCGAACGTTCCCAGCGCTCGATAGGAAAGAGGCTGACATCAGGATAGCCACTGCTCAGATTGAGCATGGTGGCGGGATCGCCCCAGCGTTCCAGGGCGCGCTGCGTCAGCCACTGCAATTGACCGGCTCGGCTGGCTTGCAGCGATAGCCCTCCGAGCCAGCCTGTTGCCCAGTCCAGTCGTTGACGCTGGCAGATCGAGGCCGGATCGCTCGCCTGGAGATCACCCCCGAAGGGAGCACGTGCCCGCGCCAGGGCTGTCAGCGGCGAAGAAAGAATATAGGTACCGCGCCCAACATGACCACCGATTATACCCTCGCTAGCGAGGAGATCGTAGGCTTGAGCAACGGTGGTGGTGCTCACGCTCAGCTCCGCCGCCAGCCGGCGTACCGGTGGCAGCTGCATGCCCTCTGTTAGCTCTCCTCGCACAATGGCGCTTTTGATTTGTTCAGCAAGCTGCTGATAGAGCAGAGTGCGTGTGCTCTTGTCCAATGAAAAAGTGATACTCATAGTCCCTGCCTGGCTTCGTCCTACCTGCTATTTCATGGGAAATACTATAAGTTACAGATGAGGTTCATTTCGCCATTTGGAGCCTTTAACGATTGTATAGCCTAGTATATGCGAATCCACAATCGTTGTCAATTCAGCAGTTTGCTGCTCTCTCCCTTACGCAAGTGAGAGATTGTATACAAATGGCTATCATCAGGCGATGAACAGGAGAGCATTGTAAAAGATTGTATATATCGGTGATACAATTGTGACAATCAATTGTTGAGGGACAGCGCGGGAGAAGGAAAGAGTGGGCAGCATTGATGGTATAATATCCTCTGCCGGCCAACGAAGGCGGGAGGCGAAGAAGTGCCTGTCATCTCATTCTGAACCCGGTCGGCGAAAGGCGGGAACGCACTTGACATCGCTACCTGAGCGCATGCAGACGCGCTTTACAGAACTCGTTAACATTCGCTATCCGATTGTCCAGGGAGGGCTTTCCCATCTCTCCTTTGCCGAGCTGGCGGCGGCGGTCTCCAATGCTGGCGGCCTTGGTCAGATCGGCTGCGCCTGCTTTGCCACGCCTGAAGAACTGCGAGCCGAAATCCAGAAAGCCAGGCGGCTTACTGACAAACCATTTGGGGTCAATTTCCCCATCGGGCATATTCCTCTTGAGCCGTTTCTCGATGCTGCTCTCAGTGAAGGGCCGGCGGTTATCAGCATCACCGGTGGCAATCCCGAGTCGCTGCTCAAGCGTATTCAAATGAGCGGCGTAAAGGTGCGCACGATGGTGCTTGTCGCGGGAGTGCGGGCGGCGCGCAAAGCCGAGGCTCTGGGAGCTGATGCTGTGATTGCTGTTGGCTTCGAGGGTGGGGGGCATCTCGGGCGTGACGATGTGGGTACGCTGGTGTTGACGCCGCGCGTTGTCGAGGCCGTCAAGATTCCGGTGCTGGCCAGCGGTGGCATTGCCGATGGGCGCGGTCTCGCGGCGGCCCTGGCCCTTGGAGCCGAAGGCATTGAGCTGGGCACGCGCTTTGTAGCTGTGCGTGAGAGCAATGCCCACCCGCACTATCAGCAGGCCCTGCTCGAAGCTCAGGAGACGGATACCATGATCATCGAGCGCAGCATCGGACGTCCGGCGCGCGTTCTCAAAGGGCCGGTTGCCGAGCGTATTCGCCAGGTTGAGGAGGAGCTGGAGCGTGCAGGGGCTACGGCTGAGGAGCGCCTGCGCCGGCTGTTGCCGCTCATCAGCGGCGCTGTTAACAAGCGGGCTGCTCTGGAGGGTGTTCTCGACGAAGGCTTTGTTTGGGCCGGGCAGGTGGTGGGTCTCATCCATGATATTCCCACGGCCCAGGAGCTGATTGAGCGCATTATTCAGGAAGCCTGGGAGATCAGCCGGCGTCTGCCGGGACTCTTTGTCGCGCCGCGCTGAGTCAGGTGCCGGACACAGCGCAAAGCGAACGGAGGTCGAGCGAGAGCAATCGCCGCGCTGCCTGTGAGCGCCAGGCTCTGCCAGGCTCGACCTCATTTAATCTGCTTACGCTCCAGGCTCCCCGTTGGCAGTGCTGCTGGCCATGCGTGTCAGAAAGTGGCCGATTTCTGCCAAAGCCGCCATTGCGCGGCAGGTGATCTCAATCGACTCATAGTAAGGAATGCCCTCCTCGCGTAGGAGCTGGAGCGCGGGAATATCCTGATCGTAGCGAGCGTAGATGGTTTGCACCAGGACTGGCTTAGCGTACTGGCGCACGAGGCGGCCCAGCTCGCGGGCGGCCTCCTCCTCGCGCGCTCCAAAGGCTTCAGAGAGCAGCCAGCGATAGCCGCCGAAGAGGCCCGTGATGATGACGCCATCAACGTCGGGGTCGGCCAGACAGACCTCGCTCAGGCGAGCGAAAGCCAGCGGGTCCTCATCGGCGGCGCCGGCGACATCGATCGGATTGGTAGCTGTGGCCCGGGCGGGCATCAGGGCGCGCAATTGCTGCTGCGTCTCCTCCTTAAGGACGGGCACCTCCAGGCCGCAGCGCAAAGCGGCGTCGCCGGAGGCTACCACGCTCCCGCCGCCATCGCCTACAATCGCGATGCGTCGTCCCCCGCCTGGGGTCGGCGGCTGTAGCGCCAGGGCCCGTGCCACTGGGTATAGCTCATCCGAGCGGATGACGCGCACCACGCCGCTGCCGAATAATGCCGTGTCATGGTCGGGGCGCACTGTCGCCAGACTACCAGTATGGGCTAAGGCGGCGCGGACTCCGACCTCGGTGGCCCCGCTCAGCAAGATGACCACCGGTTTGTAGCGTCCCTGGCGGTAGAGTTGCCGTGTCACTTGCTGCAGGGTTGCCTCGTCGATGGCTTCGACGTAGCCAGCGATGACCTTTGTCTCAGGGTCGTTGGCCAGATACTGCAGATACTCGGGGAAGCGCACATCGGCGCCGTTTCCCATGCTAAGGAAAGTCGTGAAGCCCAGTCCATCGAGCTGGGCCTGTGCGTAGAGATACATCCCCAGGTTGCCGCTTTGGGAGACCAGGCCAATCGGTCCCTCTGGCAGCGGAAAGGCCATGCCCAGGGCGTTGAGCCGGGCGCGCCGTACGTAGACCCCCATGCAGTTGCTGCCCAGGATACGGATGCCGTGCTCGTGGCAGCGGGTGACCAGCTCCATTTCGAGGGCGCGGCCCTCGGGGCCGGTCTCGCTGAAGCCGGCGGTGACGATCACGATGCCTTTGACCCCGTGAGCGATGCAATCGTCGACGGCGGCGGGCACGTGCTGGAAGGCGGTGGTAATGATGGCCAGATCGACAGGCCCGGGCACAGCGCGCAGACTGGGATAGGTGCGCTGGCCGAGGATCTCGGGGGCGCTGGGCGTGACCAGATAGACCTCGCCTGGAAAGCTCGCCAATAGCTGGCGGGCGGCGACATGGCCCCACTTCTGGGGTGCGCGCGATGCGCCGATGATGGCGACAGAGCGCGGGTGCAGCACTTCCTCAAGCGTATACAGCCGGTTGCTCATTCAACCCTCGTCCTTGGAATCGTCGGTATCGGTGGGTGGCCCCTGTTCGCGCTCACGTCGCAGCAGCTCCTCGACGCTGCGAATGAGCACATCCGCGCTCGGCAGGGGACCGGTGCCGGCGGGGTGGTCGAGGTCAGTGGCCGGGCCGTGGGCTGTCTCCACCACGGGCGGCTCCTCCTCGTCCTCTAGATCATCCTCGTCGTCCTCATCCTCCTCGTCTGCCAGGGCATGGATCTGTTCTTCCAGGCGACGGACGTAGGCGCTGGCCTCGGGATCACGAGCCACCAGCGCGGTAATCTGCTCCTCGAAGCGGACGGCATCCGCCTGGATCTCGTTGAGGTCGAGGTCGAGGGAGAGGAGGCTGTTGACATAGGCCAGGAGGGCCGCGGTCACTTTGATGTTCGGTGTAGCGGCCAGGTAGTGGGGCGCTGCCGCCCAGAGGCTGGCTGCTGGGATGTTGGCGCGGCGGCAGGCATCCTGCAACACGCCGATCATGCCGGTGGGACCCTCGTAACCAGAGCTGTGGATGTCCAACTCGCGTAGCCGTTCCTGGAGCTCGGGCGTTGACGAGCTGCCAGTGATGGGCACGGCCAGCGAGTGGGGGATGTCCGCCAGCATAGCCCCCAGCAGAATGACCTCCGAGACGTGAAAGTGGCGACAGATCTCGAGAAAGCACTCGCTGAAGGTGCGCCACTTGAGCTGCGGCTCTACTCCCAGGTAGAGGATGATGTCGCGCTCTTGCTCGGGAAGGCTGTGGGCGGAGAACTGGTTAGCGGGCCAGACCAGGGAACGCTGCATGCCGTCGACAATGCGCACAATGGGCCGCGTTTCGGTGAAGACGTAGAAGTCTTCACTGTCAATTTCGGCGATCTTCACCGGCTTCCAGCGATCTATCAGGAATTTGATGGCGGTAGTGGCCGAGTCGGCGGCGTCGTTCCAGCCGGCCAAGGCGGCGATCAGCACCGGGTTGCGTAGTTGCAGGTGTTCACGATAATACTGGATCAGAGACATGCTCATACCTCTCTCTGCCTTCCCTGGACCGTATCCTACACATTCTACCATGTTGGGGAAATTGTGGGCAGTCTCTCTTGCCCCCCTATGCCCGGCCAGGGTCTGGCTCTTGCTCTTGATCCTTGCTGGGGCGGGGGCTATAATAGCCTGACAATGTGGACCTGCCTGGATGCGCTCGCCGCGCTGCGCGCTCTGCCAGGAGGGCGGGGGCGTTGTGAAGCCGGCGGCAGGGGGTAGTTTCTGCGATGGAGCTGGACCCGAGTCTGATTCTCTATCAAGATCATCATATGCTGGCGGTCAATAAGCCGGCGGGCGTGGTGATTCATCCAACCTATAAGCATGCTGATGATACGCTCTGGAATATGATCCTGGCCTATCTGGAGCGGCGGGGGCCGGAGGAGTGGCAGCCGCCGGCGTTGCCCGATGAGCCGGGCTGGGAGCGGGCGCCCGAGCCGGTGCGCCTGATGCTGCGCGAGCGGCGGGCGGCGCGGCTGCTCAGGCAGGAGGGGCCGCTGCCCAAGCCAGTGCTCTTGCATCGCTTGGATAAGGATACGTCGGGGGTAGTCTTGTTGGCCCGTACTGAGAATGCCCGGCGCTATCTGGGACGGCAGTTCAATGAGCATCGAGTGCTGAAGCGCTATCTGGCGGTGGCCTTCGCCGGGGCCCCATCCTGGACGCGACCGCTGCAGCCGCTGCGCGTGTCTCGTCTCTCTGGGGCTGAGCTGGGGCAGGGGCTGGGGCCGGGAACTCTTGACCTGGCTGGAACAGAGGAGTGGCCCAGCTCGCAAGTGCTGGCGATCTCGGGAGAGGAGCTGGAGCCGCTGCCATTGCCCGTTGGGAGCCTGTGGCTGCTCGATGGACCCATTCAGCGTGATCCCCAGGATCGCCGACGCTGTGTGGTGGGGCCAGAGGGCCTGCCTGCGCGGACCCTGGTGCAGGTGCTGGCCCACCAGGGTCCTTTCCTCTTGCTGGAAGCACGCCCGATTACGGGAAGGATTCATCAGATTCGCGCTCATCTGGCCTCTCTGGGCTATGCCCTGGTCGGTGACCAGACCTATGCCCCGCCTCCGCTGCTGGGAACGCCCCAGGCAGCTTTGGGGCGCCAGTTCCTCCATGCCTTCAGTTTGACCGTGCGTCGCTATCCCGATGAGACGCCAGTGACCTTTGTTGCCCCATTGAGCGAGGATCTGCGTCTCTGGCTAGAGATGTACTTTTCTGATGCTCTGTCACTGCTCGCGTCGCAAGGGTAGGTGACGTATCAGCCTGGCCCTCTCCTGTCTTCAGTCTGCCGCTCTTTTGTGTTCTTATAGTCTGTGGATAGTAAGAAGTACGACCGCAGCTCCGGCCCTGAGCTGGCCTTATCAGGGGTCAGGCGCAGGAGGCTGAGCGAGGCTGGAGGTGGCTTCTTGCCCGTGTGTCAGAGTCTTCTGTCTCTTGCTCGGGCCTTGGGTCCTGATCCAGGATGGAGGAGAGAGGGAACCTGGCCTATGCTTGTCTGTTAGACAAGCATAGGCCAGGTTCCCTCGCGGCTGCCTGGCTAGCCAGTCATGGGGATTTCTCCCCAGTCGCGCAGCAGTGCCATAGCAGCGTTATGGCCGGGTGCCCCCATGACGCCCCCGCCCGGGTGGGTTCCTGAGCCGCAGAGGTAGAGACCAGCGATCGGGGTGCGATAGCGGGCACACTCAGGTGTTGGGCGTTGACCAAAGAGCTGGTCGGGAGTGATCTCGCCGTGGAAGATGTGTCCTTCGGTCATACCGTAGCGCTGCTCGATGTCCGCTGGACTCAGCACCTGGCGGTCGATAATGGCATCGGCAAAGTTAGGGGCGAATGTGCACATGGTGGCAATGACGCGTTCGAACATTTCTTCTTTGACTTCCTCGCTCCAGGGGCGATCTTTCAGGTGGTAAGGGGCGTATTGGCAGAACATCGAGATCAGGTGTTTGCCTGGCGGGGTGAGTGAAGGATCAGTGGCCGACTGCATGTAGGCCTCGATGTAAGGGTGGCGCGATAGCTCGCCGCGCAGGGCGTCTTCATAGGCTTGCTGGACCCAGTCGGGGGTGGGCGAAATCTCGCATGAGCCTGCATGCTGCAGGCCCGGTTCACTGCCTGGCAGACAGCTGAAGCTGGGCAGTTCCTTGAGAGCGAGGTTTATCTTGATGACAGGACTTTCGGTCCTGAAGCGCTTAATACGTGCCCGGAAGGTGGGATCAAGGCCGGCATCGGCGCACAGTTGCAGGAAGGTCCGTTTGGGGTCGGCGTTCGAGAGGACTGCGCGGGCACGCACTTCTTCGCCAGTCTCCAGGCGCACGCCTTCAGCTCGTCCATTGTGGACCAGGATGCTGGTCACAGGGGCGCCTGTCCGAATCAGGGCACCGTGGGCGGTGGCTGAGGCTGCCAGGGCGAAGCTGATACGTCCCATGCCACCGCGAACGTAGCCCCAGAGGCCGCGTTGACCGTTCACTTCGCCGAACATGTGGTGCCACATCACGTAGACAGAGCCTGGCGTTTTGGGACCGATGAAGCTGCCGATGACACCCTGACCGGCAAAGGCAGCTCGTACCTGATCAGATTCGAAATACTCGGCGAGCAGATCGTAAAGGTTGCCGAACATGAGTCGGCTGTAGATTTCTTCGTCTTCGCCGCGAAAGCGTGCCGCCAGCTCGGCCAGTGTGGGCGGCTCCTCTAGAAGCAAGGGCGTGAGAATGTCTGAGGCGCGTTCAAAGAAATGCAGAAAGCGCGGGTAAGCAGCGGCGTCGCGCGGCGAGAAGCGTCGAATACCTGCAGCGGTTTGCTCACTGCTGGCGCGAATGAAGAGGTAGCTGCCGTCTGGAAAGGGCACAAACATCTGAGGATCTTTGATGTAGGCCTCGAAGCCGTAGCGCTCTAGTTCAAGGTCGCGGATGATTTCCGGTCGCAGCAGACTAACGACGTAGGCGCAAGGGGAGACGCTGAAGCCTGGAAAGGGTTCTTCAAGGGTGCAGGCTCCCCCTACACGGTCGCGCTGTTCAAGGACCAGGACGCGCTTGCCTGCACGCGCCAGGTAGCCAGCGGCAACGAGACCATTATGGCCAGCTCCGATGATGATCACGTCATAGTGATGGGAATGCTCGCTCATTGAGGGTTCCTTTCTGCGGGGCTCCTTGCTTCGCTCTGCTGAGTGCTTTGCTTGGGATGATAGCCGCTGGGCCTGCTCTGCGTCAAGTCGCTCTGCTCCTCCGCGTATAAATTTCTTATAGCCAAAAAGCTTTAGAAGGCTGCCAACCTGCCTGCAACCGGAGGGAACAGAGGGAGAGAGGCAACTCTGCCTGCTCCTGTACGGTCAGGTGGATCGCAGCAGCCAGAGGAACCCATACCGTAGCTTAGATACGGCTACGTGTGAGAGAGTGAGGGCTGTGCCAGCAGTAAGTGGCCGGTATGAGACATGAGAGGGAAGAGGGCTGGTAGAGGTGTCTACGTCTGGTGCGGCCTGCGGCCTGATGTCATGAGTATCTTATAGTCATAAACTACATTCTTGTAGCCACGTACCCTCCACGAACTACACAATAGAACTACACACAGGAAATCTACCACAGCGACAGGCAAAAACAGACAGCCTCTTTCTCTCAATCCGTTACCTGCCACCGCTTGCACCGTCCCAACCCTTCGAGGGAAGGTTATGCTAAACAGCAGAGAGCACATCGACGATCTTGCCACCCAGCACGTGGAGGGCACGCAGGTACAAGAATGAAGAAAAAGACCCTGAGTACCAACAGAAACAGAAAAAGAATTCGACTTGCTTCTTATATCTCTATATGCGCATTATTACTACTGCTAGGAGCATGCGGTCAAAGCAGTGAAGGAGCGAGCCGCCAATCCCCGACCGCAGCAACGGCCAGCTCACGTCCCGCAGCCGCTCGACCTGACTGGCAAGGGCGCAACATGGAGAGCGACCGGCGCCTGGTGGCCCAGGCCCAGCGGCTTCTGGCCAGCATGACCCTTGACCAGAAGCTCGGCCAGCTCATTATCGTCGAATACCTGGGCCACGACTACCAGGCCAGCGGCCTGCAGGAAATGATCCGCGACCAATACGTTGGCGGCTTCATGTATCAGGAAAGCAACCACAACTTCGACGCACCTGACGACAGCATCGCTGCCGTAGCGGCCTTTTCACAGCAGGCCATGCAGGATGCCAGGATTCCGCTGCTGATTGCCACTGACCAGGAAGGAGGACTCGTCAACCGGCTCTACAAATTCCACGGCCCGCTGCCCTCGGCGGAAGAGATGGCCGCCACGGGGCAACCTTCCTATGCCTACCAGCAAGGCAGCCAGGCCGCTGAATGGATGAAACAGCTCGGGATCAACAGCGATCTGGCCCCGGTTGTCGACGTTCACACCGTGGACCCACCGGTCCTGGAGACGCGCATGTTCGGGAGCGACCCGCAAACAGTCGCCACCTACGCTGGCGCCTACCTGCAAGGACTACAACAGCACCAGGTTGCTGGCTGCCTCAAGCATTTCCCCGGACTGGGGGCAATCACCTCTGACCCACACAGCGGCCTACCAGTTGTCAACCGTGACCTGGCCACCTTGAACCGGATCGACCTGGCCCCCTACCGCCTCATGATCCCCAAAGACCAGCCAGCAATGATCATGGCCACCGATGTCCTGATGCCAGCCATCGACCCACAGCTGCCAGCAGAGCTATCCCCGAAAGCCATCGACGGCATACTCCGACAGCAGCTCGGCTACGACGGAGTTGTTATCACCGATGGCCTCTACATGCGCGGCATCAGCGAACACTGGTCGCTGAGTGAAGCTGCCGTCATGGCCATCGAAGCTGGGGACGACCTCATCGAAGGACCCTACACACCGAGCCAGGTCACTGATGTCGTCAGCGCCCTCAAGGCCGCTATCCAGCAAGGCCAACTGACGGAAGCACGCATCGACCAGTCAGTCGAGCGCATCCTCCTACTCAAACTACGCTACGGGATCATCCACTAGGAAGAGGAAAGGGAGAGAGGACCTGGACCCCCCCTCCCTTCCTCTCTCCGCAATTCTCCCGCCTCCCACCCCCGCCCACTTACACCAAGCCGGCAGCTTCATCCACAGCTCGCGCCAGGGTCGTCCAGTCCTCCTCCCCGCGTCCACGAGCAACCCCGCTAAGCAAGCGGTTATGAACAAGACCGGCCAGCGGCATCGGTACCCGAGCCTCATCCGCGGCATCCAGGACGAGGCCCAAATCCTTAAGTGCCAGACGCTGCGAGAAACCGGGAGCAAAATGACGCTCGGCAATCATCCGCCCATAGTTTTGATAGACCGAGCAGGCAAAGATCGTCTGAGCCAGCATCTCCATCAAAGCCGAACGCTCAACTCCCTGCTTCTCAGCCAGAGCCAGAGCCTCAGCCAGAGCTTCCAAAGCAGAACCGACCAGGAAATTAGCCGCCAGCTTCACTACATTTGCCAGGGCCGGCTCATCTCCAAATGGAAAGACAGCCTGGCCCAGTAACTGCAGGAAGGGCAAGACCCGCGCCCTGGCCGCCGGTTCACCCGCCAGACAGATCCAAAGCTTACCAGCAGCGGCAGCATCAGGACGTCCCACCACGGGAGCCGCAACATAGGCACAGCCTCGCTCTGCATGCAGGCGCTGCATACGGCGTGCAATAGCAGGCGAGACAGTACTGAACGAGACATGAACCCCGCCGGGAGCCAGACCGGCAAGCAGACCATCACCACCTAACGTCACCGCCTCCAGCGCCGCATCATCCGCCAGCATCGAAAAGACGACCCCTCCCGGTTCAGCCAGATCACGAGGGCGCTCAACGCGCTCTGCCCCCTCAGCCACCAGCTCCTCAGCCCGCGCAGGCGTACGATTATAGACTCGCAAACGGTAGCCAGCACGGAGCAGATTACGAGCCATAGGCAGACCCATCCGTCCCAGACCAGCGAAGCCAAGCACGTTCAGACTCTCAGTCACCGTGTGCAAACCTTCCTTTCCTTCGCATTCCTTAACCAGCGCTCGGAACCAGAGCGGTAGCGAACCAAGACGCCACCGCCACCATAAAGCATCTTACCATTACCAGAAGAGAGGGAAGACAGAACGAGAGGCAGAAAGATCAGCAAAGCCCGCTACCCTCCACCCTCCACCCTTGCAACCAAGCGAAGCACGCCATACATTATTGATATGGCGGGAACTGAGCAAGGGACGAGAAGGAGCCAGAACCAGAAACGGAAGACACAGACAAAGAGAGAGACATGGAACAAAGCATTCCTCACGAACTCCGCCAGGCCCTGCGGCAGGCCAGACGGATCGCTGTCCTGACAGGGGCAGGGATCTCAGCCGAGAGCGGCATCCCGACCTTCCGCGACGCCACCAGCGGCCTCTGGACGCGCTTTAACCCAGAGGAGCTAGCGACGCGCGAAGCCTTCGAACGCAACCCACGCCGCGTCTGGGAATGGTACACCGAGCGACGCCAGCAGGCCGCTGCCGCCCAACCCAACGCCGGCCACCGCGCCCTGGCAGCAATGGAGCGCTACGTAGAAGAAGTCACCATCATCACCCAAAACGTCGACGGGCTGCACCAACGCGCCGGCAGCAGCCGCGTCCTCGAACTGCACGGGAACCTCTTCCGCACCAAATGCTTTGCCCAGGACCACCCCACGGACCCAGACCTCGCCAGCGAAGAGGAGATCCCCCCACGCTGCCCTCGCTGTGGCAGCTACCTGCGGCCCGACGTCGTCTGGTTCGGCGAACTGCTGCCCGAACGCACATATTACCAGGCACTGCAAGCCGTCCTCAGCTGTGACGTCCTGCTCGTCGTCGGCACCTCGGGCATCGTCGAGCCAGCAGCCTCACTCCCCCACACCGCCCTACGAGCAGGAGCAACGGTCGCTGTCATCAACCCTGAAGCGACGCCACTCCTACAACAAGAAGAGAGCAGCTACGGCCTCAAGCCAAGCCGACTCTACGACCTACGCGGCAAGGCAGGCGAGATACTCCCCACACTCGTTAGCGCTGTCTGGCAGAGCGCCACCGACACCGAGCCGCTGACCCACCACGGAGAAACCGGCTAGACCAGGACAAGGGCCAACCCCCCGCCCTCGAGGCAGCGGGCCAGGCCAGGCAAGAGCAACTGGCCCGAGACAAGAGGATCTGGACAAGAGAGTGTATACTGGAATCATCTAGTTGTCTAGATCAGTCCAACCCTGGGGAGGAGCGAAACGAACCGTGGCCCGCATCAAACTTGCCTACATCGGAGGCGGCAGCACCCGCGCCGCTGGCACCATGGCCTCTTTCATTGCCCAAGGAGAGCACTTCAACGGCTCCGAAGTCGTCCTGATCGATCTGAACGAAGAGCACCTGAAGATCGTCCAGACCATCGCCCGCAAACTGGCCCGCGCCCGCGGCCTGGACCTTACCATCACCATCACCACCGACCGGCGAGCCGGACTACGCGACTGCGACGCCGTACTGACCAGCTACCGACCAGGAGGCTTCGAAGCCCGACACCTTGACGAGAGCATCCCCCTCAAACACGGCATCATCGGCCAGGAGACGCAGGGACCAGGGGGCTTCTTCATGGCACTGCGCAGCATCGCCGTCATGCAGGAGATCATCGCCGACATGGAAGCGGTCTGCCCACAGGCCCGCCTCTTCAACTACACCAACCCGATCAACATCATCTCAGAGGCCGTCACCCACCACAGCCCTATTCCCACCATCTCCTTCTGCGAAGGCCCCATCATGGACGCCGCCCGCTTCGCACGCTATGCCGGCCTCGACCCCAACCGGCTCAGCGTGCGCTTCCGTGGGCTCAACCACGGCTCCTGGGGACTCAACCCACGCTACGACGGACAGGACTTCCTCCCACTGCTAGAGGAGACCTACGAGCGCCTGCGCCGCAAGCACCCTGAAGGCGAAGCCAGCCCCGACCCCGAGCTGCGCTACACGCTGCGGCAACTACGCCTGGCTGTCAGCATGCAGGCCCTCCCCAACCACTACCTGCAATATTACTACTACAAAGATGAACTGCTGGCCGAGCTTCAGGCCAAGCCAACCACCCGTGCCCAGGACATCATGGCCAGTCTCCCCGACTACTGGGTCCACTACCGCGAACAAGCCGAGCGCGAGAGACCAGCCCTCGACCCCACACGCTCACGCGGTGGCCTCCACGAGCTAGAGCTGGCCATTGACGTCATGGACGCCATTTACAACGATCGCGGCGAACTCTGGTACGTCAACGTCCCCAACCGGGGTGCCCTCCCTGGTCTGCCCGATGACCGCGTGGTCGAAATCGTCGGCTACGTCGACCGCCAGGGCGTCACCCCACTCGTCCACGAGCCATTACCCGCCCACCTGCGGGGCCTCATCGGCCAGCTCGCCGAATACCAGGCCCTGACCGCAGAAGCAGCCTGGCGTGGCAACCGGCGCGACGCCATCCGCGCCCTGGCCAGCCACCCCCTGGTCCTCTCACTGAGCAAGGCGGAAGCACTCTACGACGAGATGGCCGCCGCCCACCGCGCCTACCTGCCAGAGAGGCTCTTGCACTAAGCTGGCAACGACAACCTGGACAAAGCCAGAACAAGACACAAGAACAAGACAAGAGAGCAAGAGAGGAAGAGAAAAACGATGAGAAGCTGCGTCCTGGCAGTTGACGGGGGCAACACCAAAACCCTGGCCCTGGTGGCCACCCTCGACGGACAGATCCGCGGCTACGGACGTGCTGGCTGCGGCGACATCTACCACATCCCCCCGGGAGAACAGGCCAGCATCCACGAGCCCGCCGCCCTGGATGAAATCGAGCGAGCTGTCAAAACCGCCCTCAAGCAGGCCAGCTGCCATCCGGCAGACCTGGAGGCAGCGGTCTTCAACATGGCCGGGGCCGACTGGCCAGAGGACCTCGCACTGCTAGAAACAGCCATGCAGGCCAGAGGCTACGGACAACGGCTGCTGGTACAGAACGATGCCCTTGGAGTGCTCCACCCTGCCTGTATAGGGAGCGCGACCAACAGCGGCGTCTCCGTCATCTGCGGCACCGGCGCCGCCACCGGAGCCCGAGGGCCGGACGGACGTACCTGGCACTCCAGCCACTGGCAGGACAGCGTCCAGGGAGCCAGCCACCTCGGCCAGCAAGCCCTGACCGCCGTCTTCCATGCCGAACTTGGCATCAGCCCACCCACCACGCTGCGCGAGCGGGTCCTCGCTTACTTCGGCACCAGTAGCGTCGAGGACGTACTCCATCGGCTGACCGCCCGCCTCTCACAGGAGACCCGCCCGCTGAGCGGACTGGCGGCTGCCCTCCTTGACGAAGCCGAGGCCGGCGATAGCGTCGCCCGCCACCTGGTCCGCAAGCACGGCAGCGCCCTGGGCGACTTCGCCAACGTTGCAGCGCGGCGCGTCGGCCTCGAAGGCCAGCCCTTCCCTCTCGTCCTGGCTGGAGGCGTCCTGCGCCATCCCTCGCCCCTGCTGGCTGAGGCCATCATTACCCGCGTGCACAGCCGCTCACCACAGGCACAGCCGACCCGCCCCCGCTTCGAACCAGTTATCGGCGTCCTCTTCAGCGCCCTGGAACTGGCAGGCCAGCGCATCGACGAGCAGCTGATCTCTCGCCTGCTGCCAACGCTGCCACCAGCCAGCTTCTTCGACACCCTTGGCTGACCTGCACGACCTGCCCACCAGCACCAAAGCTGACAAAATGAGCCTACTTAATCCTGTCCAGGGCCACCACCGTGACCAAGAAGACAGTAAAGGAACCAGCACCAAAGCTGAGCCAAGGCATGCTACCACCCACAATGACCAGACAGATCACCGCCAGAACGAGGATCGTCACCATTGCCATCAAAACGATCAAGAAGCGGAAAAGATTGACATGCTCTGCGCGAGACGGATAGACCTTCGAAGGCTCTCCGACCAGACGCGACTCAGGCCCACCAGCAGAACCAGCAGGCTGCGGCTCCCCTGCATAGGGTCCGTAGGGGATATCACGGAAGGCCTCGCCCTCCTGCTGAGACATCATCCCAAGGGTACCTCCCTTTCTGGCACCAAAGAGAAAACAACACTGAGAGATATACGGGCGAGAGGCCCAGGAAGTTACACGAGCAGAGCCTCCTCTGGAGAGGAGTGACAGCGGTCAGCCAAAGTGCATATGCGCCACCGCCGTATGAGCGAGCAGCTTCTGAGCATTGCGCCACAAAATCTTCTCGCGCACCTCGGGAGTGAAAGAGTCGAGCGCCTCGAAATCGCGCAGCCAGCGCTGCGGTGTAATAAAAGGATAGTCGGAACCGAAGAGGATACGGTCTTGCAGGCGGGTGGCTGCCTCGCGCAGCAACGACTGAGGGATATACTTGGGAGACCAGCCAGACAGATCGTTGTAGACGTTGGCCTTATGCTGCAGAATAGCAATCATCTCATCATGCCAGGGCCAGGAAGGATGGGCCCCGATAATCGTCAAGCCGGGGAAATCGGCGGCCAGCGCATCCAAATAAATTGGGCGCGTATAATCAAGCTTAATCCCCATACCCCCCGGCACCCCGGCGCCCAGACCATTCGTCCCGGTATGGAAGAGAGCGGGCACCCCCAGCTCCTGAATCTTCTCCATCAGCGGATAGAAGGCCCGATCATTGGGATAGAACGCCTGCACACCAGGATGGAACTTCACCCCAGCCAGGCCCAAGTCCCTAATGGCCCGCTCGACCTCCTTCACTGCCGCCCTCCCCTTATGGGGATCAACGCTAGCGAAGCCGATGAACTGCTGCGGATAGCGCCGCACGATCGCCGCCACATAATCGTTGCCCAGGGGAGGCAGACCGGTCGCCGTCTCAGCATCCCAGGCCAGCAGCACCCCAATCATATCCACCGCCACATAGTCAGCGGCCAGCTGCTCAATATCCTTGAGCTTCACCTCCGTACGAAAAAAGCGCTCCGCGGCCTTCGCATAAGGACCGAGAGTAACCTGGATAAACTCCGTAGTCGGCAGATGAACATGAAAATCAATGGCCCGTGGCACGGCCTGCACCTCCTCAAGCGGTACTCAGGCGCAACGCGGCATCAGCCCGCCTGCCCCCTCCCCCTATTGTAGCACAGGGCAAGTGAACATCAGGACCCCCGGCAGCGGCCCGTCGGGGGCTATAGCGACAGGCACTGGCCGCCGAATTGACAATCGCAGCCACTCCCCCTATACTTGTCTGCAGGCTCACCCAGGAAGAACAAAAGGGACGTGGCTATGTCGTTCACCGAAGATGAACTGCAATCCTTCAACACCATACTCGAACGCCGCCTCACCACCCACCGCCAGGAGATGGAGCGGAGCTTCGAGCAGCGCCTCAGCACCCTGAGCCGCGATTTTGAGCAGCGCCTTAACCAGCTTCAACAGGAGCTGCTTCGCAGCCTCACCCACAAACTCAACGACCAGCAGAACGAACTCAACATCGCCCTCAGCCAAAAGCTCGGCACCCAGCAGACACGCCTGGTACAAGCCCTGGGACACGAAGTCGAGCAACGCCAGCAGCAGCAGCAACAACAGATCGAGAGCGCCCTTGACCGCCTACTGGCCGCCCAACTGATGGGCATCGAGCAACTCCTCAACCAGCTGCTGAGCCAGCAGGCTCCTCCCCCCAGTCCTGGCGAGAGCGCAGCAAGCGGCCCATCCGCCACCCAACCCGGCGGAGCAGAGCCAGCCCCACCCCCCCCACCCGAATCCGAAGCCATCGAAGTACAGACCGAACTCTCCTGGGACGACCTGATGGAGGCCATCGGCAGGGCCCTCGACGAACGCCTGGAGCGCCTCTACAGTGCCCTGCGCGAGCTGGCCAGGGACTGGGAGCAACACCTGACCGTCCAGCGCAGCAGCCCCAGCAGCGCCGTCGAACCCTACCACGGCAGCCAGACCACCTTCCAGCAGGTCTTCCAAAGCATCGAACGGCTGGAGCAGCTTGTCGAATCCCTCCAGGTTGCCATGACCGCCAACCACGCGCTGCTCTCGAACCGCCTCTACCATCACCAGCACCTCCCCCTGGAGCGCGCGCATCCGAGCAGCCATCAGTCCCATCGCCCCGGCTCCCCCCCAGGACCAGAGCCACACGTCGCCCTGGCCGAAGAGCCGGAAGAGGACTGAGTCAGGAACAGGAACTCGCTGCCGCCCACCCAAACCCGTACCCCACCCCAGCGACCGCCAGCAGCCAGCAACAGTGGCCAGCTTGTGAGCAGCTGGCCACCTGTCCTGGCCTCAACCCCGGCTCGTCAGCAACAACCTCCCTACCCCCGCAAAGCAGACAGCGGCCACCACACCCCCCGGGGGGTCAGAAGACAGCACAGCACAGCATAGCACAGCAAGGAAGGAGGTCAGGAATACTCATAGAAGCCACGACCGCTCTTGCGACCCAGCAGCCCCGCTGCCACCATACGGCGCAACAACGGCGGAGGCGCATAGAGCGGCTCCTTATACTCCTCATAGATCGCCTCCGCCGCCCACAACGTCGTATCCAGCCCCACATAATCCAACAGCGTAAACGGCCCCATCGGATAGCCACAGCCCAGCTTCATAGCCGTATCAATGTCATCGCGCGAAGCCATCCCATTCTCCAGCATGCGGATAGCCGAGAGCAAATAAGGAATGAGCAAGAAATTCACAATGAAACCGGCAGTATCCCTGGCCAGCACCGGCGTCTTGCCCAACGACTCCGCAAAGCGGCGCACCGTCTCGATCGTCTCCTCGGAAGCCGTAATCGGTCGAACGATCTCGACCAGCTTCATCACCGGCGCAGGATTAAAGAAATGCAACCCACAGACCTGCTGCGGGCGCCGCGTCACCGCCGCCATCTGCGTCACACTCAGAGAAGACGTATTCGAAACAATCAGCGCCTCCGGCTTGAGCAAACGGTCCAACGCTGTGAAGAGCCGCAGCTTCTCCTCCATACGCTCGACCACAGCCTCGATCACCAGATCGCAACTGGCCAGCTCCTCCAAAGCAACCGTACCGCGCAAACGCTGGCGATACTCCTCAGCCTGCTCACGAGACACCCTTCCTTTGCTCACCAACATCTCCCAGGCCTCATAGATGCGCTGGAGACCCTTGTGCAGCAGCTCCTCACTGACCTCACGCACCACCACCTCATAGCCGGCCTGCACACAGGTCTGGGCAATTCCACTGCCCATCAGGCCGCAGCCAACGACACCAACACTACGAATCGTTGTCACTGCCATGAACGCATTCCTCCTCTCGAACAAGAAAGCAATACCCATTGCCAGCCAGCCAACCAATCAGCCAACCACTGCTGGACCGGCGGCGCGCCCAGTTGGCGTCACCTCACCTACTATAGCATCCGGCCCCGGTCCCGAGACAAGGCCTTTTCCTCCTTGACTTTTGGTCAAATTTGAACTATATTCAATATTGGGCAGGGCACCAGCGAGCGGGCCCGAGCGTCAGGCGCTCCAGGACCAGTCGGGAGTCCAGCCAGCGTTCGGCCCGTCCGGGCCGGTCAAGGGGTTGACCGGCGCAGCAAGCCGTCACCACCAAAGGAGGAACACGCATGGCATCGGCACCGCGCTACTGCATCATTGGCGCTGGCTACTCAGGTTTGGGCATTGCCCACGCCTTTCAGGAGGCCGGCATTGCCTTCGACATCTTTGAGAAGAACGACGACGTCGGCGGCAACTGGCTCAACGGCGTCTACGATGCAACGCACATCATCTCCTCGCGCAACAGCACCGGCTACGAAGAGTACCCCATGCCGGCCAGCTATCCCGACTTTCCCAGTCGGCAGCAAGTTCTTGACTACCTGCGCTCCTACGCTGACCACTACGGGCTACGACGCTACATCCAATTTGGGCGCAGCGTAGAACGCATCGAGCCACTCGACCCGCGGGGCCTCAGCGGCTGGCGCGTCACCCTGGACGACGGGCGCAGCCTGGAATATCGTGGCGTCATTGTCGCCAACGGCCACCACTGGGATCGGCGCTACCCCCACTATTCAGGGAGCTTCAGTGGCAAGACCCTGCACTCCAAGGACTACAAAAACGCCGACGACCTCGAAGGGGAGCGAGTTCTCGTCGTCGGAGCCGGCAATTCTGGCTGTGACATCGCCGTCGAAGCAGCCCTCAGCAAGCGCATCAAAGAAGTGGCCATCTCCATGCGCCGTGGCTACTACTTCCTGCCCAAAACGATCGCCGGCATCCCCGTAGCCGAGATGGAGATGCCCTGGATGCCGCTCTGGCTCCAGAAGCTCATCATCAAGGCTGCCCTGGCACTGATCGTCGGTCCCAACTCACGCTATGGGCTCCCCAAACCGGACCACGATCTCTTCGACCGCCACCCCATCGTCAACTCCCAGCTGCTCTACTTCATCCGCCACGGCCTCATCAGCCCGAAGCCTGACATTGCTCGCCTGGACGGCAAGCGGGTCCATTTCGTCGACGGCAGCAGCCAGGAGTTCGACACCCTCGTCTGGGCGACCGGTTTCAACGTCTCCTTCCCCTTCCTCGACCACCAACTCTTCTCCTGGGAGCACGGCTATCCTCGTCTGGTGGCCCACCTGATGGTCCCGGACCTGGCTAACCTCTACATCTTCGGCCTGCTCCAGCCGCGTGGCGGAGCCGGTCCCCTCATCAGCCGCGGAGCGCGCCTGCTGGTTGACCTGGTCCAATGCCAGGAGCGGCTGGACGCTCCCATCGCCAATCTCATCGCCCGCTGGGAGCCACCTTCAGCACGCTATCTCGTCGGCGTCCAGGAGACCATGCGCTCCATCGAGCGGCTGCGCCGTCGCCTCCAGGGTCTGACTCCACGGCGCAGTCAACCGGGGGGCATCAGCCGCGACCAAAGCCTGCCGCAGCCCACATCGGAAGGCACTCCTGGCTATGCCGTACCCGCCACCGGCCACACCGGCCAGTCCTGAGACGGCTGGGCGAGCCGCACGAAGGGAGGAAGAACAAGCATGCAAAGTCACCAGCGTGGTTCCCTGGCTGGCAAGCGGGTCCTGGTCACTGGAGCCGCGGGGGCGATCGGCAGCGCCACCTGCGCCGAGCTGCGCCGACGGGGAGCGTGCGTTGTCGGTCTGGATCGGCGCGGGGGTGAGGGTATCATCCAGGCCGACGTCACCAGCAGCGAAGCTGTCGAGCGCGCTGTCGCCCAAGCCCTCAACGAGCTGGGCGGGCTGGACATTCTGATTAATCTCGCCGGCATCGGCCTCCCCCAGGACGCCGGTACCCCACCGGGTGAGGATGTGGCCCTCACCCTGGAGGTCAATCTGCTTGGCCCCTGGACGGTGACCGCCTATGCCCTGCCGGCCCTGCTCGCTTCGCACGGGCGCGTCATCAATGTGGCCTCCGGCCTGGCTTTTGCCACGGTCCCCTTTGCCTCAGCCTATGCCGCCAGCAAGCGGGCCCTGGCAGCCTGGTCGGATGCCCTGCGCATGGAATATGGCAGCCAGATCGGCGTCACTACCGTCTACCCGGGCTACATCCGCACACCAATCCACGCCGCCGCCGAGGCCGCCGGCCTTTCACTGGCCGATCTGGTGCGTGAGGAGCCTCTGGAGGCCGTCGTACGTACCCTGGTGCGCTGCTGCAGCGGGCGCGTGCGCCGCGACGTCGCCACCACGCCCCTGGGCGCTCTGGAGCTTGGCCTGGCGCGCCATCTACCTGCCCTTGTCGATCTCGTTATCCTGCTACGCCTGCGCCGCCTGGCACGCGCCCATCGCTACGACCGCTCGCCACTGGCTCGGCGCATGATCAAGCGCTGGGGGATCACCTGATGCTTCACAAGCAGAAACGCAAGACACGTCGCGAGCGGCTCATCGAGGTCGGCCTGGATCTCTTTAGCAGGCACTCCTACGACGAGGTGGCCATTGACGATATCGCCGCTGCCGCCAACATCTCCAAGGGCCTGCTCTACTACTACTTTCCGACCAAGCACGACTTCTATCTGGCCGTACTCCGGCACAGCACCAGTCAGCTGCTGGAGCTGACCGAGCCGGATACCTCCCTGGAGCCGCTGGAGCGCCTGCGCGTCGGCTTGCTGGCCTACTTCACCTTTGCAGAGATGCACGCGCGCACCTACGTCGCCCTCCTGCGCGGCGGCGTGGGCGTCGACCCAGAGGTGGCGGCCATCCTCAACCACGTTCGGCAAACCTACGTCGAGCGCGTCCTGCAGGGTCTGCCGGAGAGTGAGCGCCAGCTGCCCGCGCTGCGCCTGGCTATCACTGGCTGGGTCGGCTTCGTCGAGGCCCTCAGCCTCGCCTGGTTGGAGGAGCACCAGCTGAGCAAGGAGCAGCTCACCGAGCTAGCGATTCGCACCCTGCTGGCCACCATCACCAGCTTGCATGAGCAAGGCAGCTCTTCACGCTGACTTGATTGCTTGCAATCACAGAGGAGGAAAACGGGCAATGGCCGCCTTTCAGACACACAGCCAGGTCGTCACCGTTGATGGCATCCCGGTGCGCTACGAGTACGCCGGCGAGGGCGAGCCGGTGGTCTTTGTGCATGGCCTCTCGGGCTCCACCAAATGGTGGGCCAGAAACATTCCTGCCATCGCCCAACACTATCGCGTCTACCTGGTCGACCTGCCCGGCTTCGGCGCCATGCGGCGCTTTCGTCGCCAGTTCCACCTGTTGCGTGCTCCTCACTGGCTGGATCGCCTCTGCCAGGCCTTGGGCCTGGAAACCTTCTCGCTGGTCGGCCACTCGATGGGAGGCTATGTCTCTCTGGCTCTGGCTGCCCAGCACCCCGAGCGAGTGAAACATCTGGTGCTGGTGGCCTCCATCGGCATTCCCTTCGAGCGCTCGGTGGCGCAACTGCTCTGGCCCACTGCTCTGGCCCTGGCGCGCACAACGCCGGCCTTCTGGCCAACCCTGCTCTACGACGGTGCCCGGGCCGGCACCCTGATGATCTTACGTGCCGCTCATCAGATCGTGGCTCTGGACGCCCGCCCACTCCTGCCGACGATCCGCACACCAACCCTGCTCATCTGGGGGGCCAAAGACGATCTGGTCCCGCTCAGCTTCGGGCGCCAGCTCCACGCTGCCATCCCGCAGGCTCGTCTCTACCTGATCGAACACGCCAACCACATTTGTATGTACGACCAACCACAGCTGTTCAACGAGGCCCTGCTGGCCTTCCTGCAGGGCCAGCAGGTCGGCGAGCCGGCCACCGCACCCGCGACCTCGCAGTCGTCGCCTTGTTGATCTGGCTCCAGGCCGCCACACCGTCTCTCTCTGGGAAAGGGGAATCGCTACCTATGGTGCAAGCACAAGTGCCCGAGGCGCCGACGAGACGTCAGCCGGCCAGTCCCAATCTCATGGAGATCCTGGCCCTGCTCTCGCGGCGCAATCTGCCGATGACTTTCCTGCGCCTCGCGCGCAAGTATGGTGATGTCGTCCACGTGAAGGGGGGGCCGCTGGAGATCTTCCTCCTGAGTCACCCGGAAGATATCCGCGAAGTGCTGGTTGTCCAGCACGCCAATTTTCATAAAGGACAGGGCGTCCAGATGACCAGCCGCATGCTCGGCCAGGGCCTGCTGACCAGCGAGGGCGACTTCCACAAGCGACAGCGCAAGCTGATTCAGCCGGCCTTCCACCGCCAGCGCATCGCTGCCTACGCCACCACGATGGTCGCGGAGGCCTCACGCCTGGCCCAGTCCTGGCAGGACGGCACGGTCGTCGACATGGCCGAGGAGATGATGCGCCTGACCCTGGTCATCGCTGGCAAGACGCTCTTCAATGTCGATGTGGAGCGCGAGGCCAGCACAGTAAGCCAGGCTATGGCCGTGGCGATGGAAGCCTTCATCAAGATCGGCCTCTCTCCCTGGGCAGAGCAGCTGGAACGCTTGCCGCTGCCGATCCGCCGCCGCTTCTACCGCGCTCGCGACGAAATGGACCGCGTCATCTACCGCATTATCGAAGAGCACCGCCGCAGCGGGCACGATCAGGGCGACTTGCTCTCCTGGCTACTGCTGGCCCACGACGAGGAGGGGGCTATGAGCGACGAGCAGCTGCGCGACGAGATGACGACGCTGCTGCTGGCGGGCCATGAGACAACGGCCAATGCCCTGGCCTGGACCTGGTACCTGCTCGCCCAGCATCCCGAGGTGGCTGAGCGCCTGCGCCAGGAGGCGGAGCAGGTTCTTGGCGATCGCCTACCTACCGCCGACGATTTCCCTCGCCTCAGCTACACCGAGCAGGTGCTGGCCGAAGCGATGCGCCTCTTCCCGCCAGCCTGGAGCACCGATCGCACAGCCATCCGCGACTGCAACATCCGTGGCCTGACCATCCCTTCGGGGGCCCGCGTCATCATGAGCCAGTACGTTGTTCACCACGACCCGCGCTTCTACCCGGAGCCAGAGCGCTTCTTACCGGAGCGCTGGACGCCAGAGGCACGCGCCGCTCGCCCAAAGTTCGCTTACTTCCCCTTTGGCGGCGGTCCTCGCCTCTGCATCGGGGAACCGTTCGCCTGGATGGAAGGCGTACTCGTCCTGGCCACGTTGATCCGCTCATGGGAGGCTGAATTGCTGCCTGGACAGCGCATCGAACCGGAGGCGGCTGTGACACTCCGCCCTCGCTACGGAATCCGTATGCGCCTGCACCAGCGCCAGCGCCAGCGCGCTGCAGCCCTGGTCTGACCAGAGTGGGAGTCGGGAGGACGGAGGGAGCTCTCACTCCAGCCGCTCAGTAGATTGAACCCACAGGCTGGACTCTCCCTTTCCCCCTCAACTTCAACGTCCTTCCTCCATCCGCTTGTCCTGGCTTGTCCTGACCTTGCCCCTCCCATCCCACCCCCACCCCGCCAGCGCAGCCCGCCAAGGAGCTGCCAGGGGTGGGGGCCTCCTTGCTTCTGCTTCGCCCGACCTTGTCTTGCCCTGCCACTACAGCCTGGGCTGGCTTCCCTCAGCCCCGCCGAGAAAGGCCCGGATCGCCTGAGCTGGCCCCGGCTCGGTGCCGAAAATGATGGTATAGTGATTGAGCATCGGAAACTCGACGAGCTGCGCCCGCGGAATATGGGCAACCAGCTCACGGGCCGCCTCCCGGGAAAGCAGCTGATCATCTGGGGCAAACATGCCAGCCCCCGCTCTCAGAACCAGCGTCGGCGCCTGAACCCGCTCCCACTGCTCAGCCGGACACGCCTCCTCCGCTCTCCTTCCCTCCTCCAGCACCCCCTCCCGATAGACACGTGAGCGCACGCTCCCATCTGGGAGACGCTCGATATCATGCTCTAGATAACGGTCCAGATAGGCATTCCACCAGGGACCCAGAAAGGGGAGGCTCTGCAGACGCTGACGATACTCGTCGAAGGAGGCCACTGGCGTACCTAAGCGCGCAATGGAGGCGCTCAGCCAGGCAGGCTGCTCCTCGGGCGTACGCCAGGGCAAAGGCGCCCGGCATCAACAAGGATGAGCTTGCTGACGCGCTCCGGACGCCAGGCCGCATAGAAGAGCGCTATCAAGGCCCCAAGGGAGTGTCCCAGCAGCGCCACGCGCTCTAGCCCCAGGGCCGTCAGCAACTGGTCCAGGTCCGCGGCATGGATCGGCACACTGTAACCCTGGGCCGGACGCTCGCTTCGGCCTCGCCCACGCAGGTCATAGGCAATGACGCGATAGTCCGTGGCCAGAGCATCAGCAAAGGCCTGGAAACAGAAGGCATTGGCCGTCAACCCATGCAGACAGACAACGGGCGGCCCTGCTTCCCCCCACTGCACGACGTGCAGACGCAGCTCGCCCGCAGCCACGAGTTCATCCCGCACGGCTTCGATCAGTGTAGGCATGCGTCTTCTCCTCACGACAGAATTGCTCCCACTTGCGCGCTGTGGCCGCCGGCCACCCGGCCCCTTCCCGCAGGCGCACTTCCTTGCGCTGCCAGCCCTGCCGCTGCTGCTCGGGGCTCAGGCTCTTCCAGAGCACCTCGTAGATAACCTCGCGGTAGCTGCGCGGATCAGGAGGGAAGAGCAACGCCTGCTGGCTGTCCTCCAGATAGAAGTAATGGCCTCGCTGACGGTACCAGCGGCGGATTTCCTCCTGCTCCCGCACACGGATAGCTCTCGCCGCTAGCCGCTCAAGGCGCTGCTGATAGCTGGCAACACCGAAGGGAATGCAATGCAGATGCGCATGAAAAACGGTCTGACCAAAGACGCCGTGCTCCCAGAAGAGCAGGGGAGCATAGAAGCGGGAAGCAAAGCGGCTCACCAGGCGCTTGAGAGTTTCTAGCTCCTCATCAAGGGCCGCTGGCACAGCGCCGTAGCAAGCATAATGCTCCTTCGGTATGATCAGCAGATGACCCTCGACCAGCGGCGCATGGTCAGCAATGAGCAGGTAGGCCGGCGTCTCATGCAGAACAGTGGTCAGGGATGAACGATCGCAAAAGGCACAGGGAAGACCGGGCTGCGCCTGGGGTTCCAGAGCAGGCCGGCCTTCGCCAGAGAGGGGAACGCGGACCTGCTGGTCCGCATCCTGTGACGACATCAAACGGCTCCTTCTCTTCCTTGTCGTGGAGAGGCTCCCAGCGGGAGCGGGAGCCTGCAGCACAGCACCTTGCCTCGCGGCCTTGCACCGGCCCTGTCCCCACAACCACAAGATAGGCGGCCTCTTCCCGCCAGTCTGGGCCGGCCTGCCCGAGATCACGATACAGAAGAAACAGACAGTTCCTCAGCCAGCGTGACGGAAACCAGTCTCGGCCATTGTCAGGGGGGACCCCTCTCGCTGAACGCCGGCCTCTACTACCTCGGCCACGAGCACCGTCGAATCACCAGCGGGCACTGTATGCCGCACCTCGCAGGCGAGCCATCCCAGGGCCTCGTCCAGGATGGGACAGCCTCCGGGCCCGAGATGGCAGGCTACTCCCTCCAGCTTGCGCGGGTCGCGCAGCGCCGACTTGCCGAGCTTACCCGCCAGCTCACGCGCCCCCGACGGCAGAACGTTCACGACAAAGGTGCGACTGCGCAGGATCATCGGCAGCGAACGCGAGTCGTTCTCTACTGAGACCGCCACCAGCGGTGGCTCAAAGGAGACCTGCGTCAGCCAGTTGGCCGTGAAGGCGTTGACCTCTCCTCCATCGGCGCAGGATACGGCATACAGACCGTAGGTAAACAAGCGCAAGACGTGTTTTTTGGCAGCCAGATCCATAGGGCCAGCGTGCTCCTTCCTCCTCTTCTCCTGGGTTACGTGCCTTCTCTTCTGGCATCAGTCACGTCACGACTGCTGCTTGATGGCCGCCACTCGGCCCCCCGTCATCGCCTGCAGCTCGGCAGGCGTCAGGGCAAAGAGCGCCGAGGGCGTACCGGCAGCCGCCCAGATACGCTCATAGTGCAGCAGATCTTCGTCGATGAAGGTCTCCAACGGCTCCCTATGCCCCACTGGCGGCACCCCGCCAATGGCAAACCCTGTCCGCTCCTTGACAAAGTCGGCATCGGCCCGCTCGATCGGCTCGCCAACCAGCTCTCCCAACCTCCGCTCATCCACACGATTGGCGCCGCTGGCCTCTACAAGGATCGGACGCCCACTCTCTCGACCGCGGAAGACCAGCGACTTGACAATCTGCCCCAGGGCACAGCCCACAGCTCGCGCTGCCTCGCTGGCTGTGCGGGTCGAAGTGGGCAGCTCGACGACCTCACAGTGGAACCCTCCCGCGGTCAGCACCTCTTGTACACGACGCGCCGCCGGACTGAGATGGGCAAACTGCTCTGCAGACATCGCTCCCTCTGTCCTCCTTTTCTGCTGGCGGGGAAGAGGCAACCTCGCCCTCTTGTCTCCCTTGCTAGGCCAGCACATCCTGAAGCTGGATGGTCCGCCCTCGCTGAGGGCTGACCGAGATCATGGCAATGGGCGTCTCCAGCAGCTCCTCCAGACGCCTCAGGTAATGCTTGGCCGCAGGCGGCAGGTCATCATAGTCGCTGATGCCGCTGGTGCTGCACTGCCAGCCCTCGACCTCCTCATAGACTGGCTCACAGGCCGCCAGGTCGTTGAGGTTGGCCGGCAGGCTGTGGATGGTTTTTCCATAGAGGCGATAGGCGGTGCAGATCTTAATTGTGGGAAAGGTGTCCAGGACATCCAGCTTGGTAATGACCATTGCGTCAAGGCCGTTCAGCTGGGCAACGAAACGCCCGGCCACTGCATCGAACCAGCCACAGCGCCGCGGTCGACCCGTGTTGGTCCCATATTCGTGGCCACGGCGCCGCATCTCTTCCCCTACGTCATCAAACAGCTCGGTGGGCATGGGCCCGCTGCCTACGCGCGTGATGTAGGCTTTGTACACGCCAATAACACGATCGATCGAACGGGGAGGCAAACCCGCCCCGCTGGCGGCGTTGGCCGCCAGCGTCGAGGAGGCCGTGACAAAGGGATACGTGCCAAAGTCGATGTCGAGCAACGCCCCCTGCGCCCCCTCCAGCAGGATGGTTTTCCGCTCGAACAGGGCCTCGTGGAGCATGGCCTGCGTGTCTGCAATATAGGGGCGCAGCCGCTGGCCGTAGCGGAAGTACTCGCCGTGGATCTCTTCCAGTGAGAGCGGGGGCTGACCATAGATCTGCGTGATCATGCGATTCTTCTGCTGCAGAATCGTTGCCAGTTTGCTTCGGAAGGTATCCACATCGAGCAAGTCGGCAATGCGAATGCCGCTGCGGGCATGCTTGTCGACATAGGCCGGGGAGATTCCGCGCTGGGTACTGCCGATCTTCTCTTCTCCGCGCGCCTCCTCCTCCAGCCGGTCGAGCAGAAAGTGATAGGGCATCACCACATGGGCACGCTCACTGATATAGAGGCGCGAGATATCAACCCCTTGCCGCTCCAGCTCTTCCATCTCCTCCAGTAGACCTCGCGGGTCAACGACTACGCCGTTGCCAATGATACAGGAGGTCTGCGGATAGAGTATCCCCGAGGGAATGAGACGGAAGACGAACTCCCCCTTCTCATGGACAACGCGATGACCCGCGTTGCTCCCCCCCTGATAGCGAACCACGAAGTGCGCCCGCGCCGCCAGCTCATCGACAATCTTCCCTTTCCCCTCATCCCCCCACTGGGCGCCAATAACTGCAACTACCGCCATAGCACTGCTCTTCCTCTTCTTCTGCTTCCTGATTGCTCTCTCAAGCTCTCCCCTATCCAGGATACCACCCTCGCCCATCTTTCTCAACGTCACATTGCAGATTGCAGGTCGCCTGGAACGGGCCCAGAACCAACCGACCAACCAGCCAACCAACCTTCCCCCCTGCTGGCCCTCCTCCGCCCTCTCCCCCTCTCTCGCCTGTCCGTCTGCCCGTTTCACGCTCCCCAGCCAGCGAGAAGCCCCTGACGTGAGCACCAGGCTCATCGCGGGGCTGTCCCTGCAGAGTGCGCGGTCTCTCTCCTTCCTGTCGGCGAGCCTCGCGTCTGGTCCAAACAATACCTTGCTCCACCACCGCTCGCCCGGCCCCACTCGGCCCGCTCACCAGCTCAGCTGGCTGAGCGACTTCTCCTGGCCGCCTCCTGCTTACACAAACTGGAAGGTCGCCAGCATGGTCGCAAAATACTGCGCATTCATTTGATCAAACTGATCACGTGGGGCCTGAATCTCGATCAGATAGGCCCTGCCCTGATAGACCGTGGCATATACCTGGATGTGATCCTGGCTCTGCTGCTGATAATCAGCAGAGGCCGCGCGCCAGGTAGTCCCGCCGATCGTGGTGGTAGTCGTCGGGCTGACGTTGGTCGCTCCGGGTAACTGCGCGATCTCGTTGGCCACCAGCTGATCAGGCGTCTGGTTGGTCGCTCCCGGCACCTTGAAGGAGGCGGTAACCTCACTACTGGCGGGACTGGTAAAACGGATACCCGTGCCGTCGGGTGTCGAGCTTTGGCTCCAACCGCTCGGATACTGGGTCGTGAAGCCCTCGTTGACGCACTGATCACACCAGGCAAAGCCAGGATTGGGCGGCGGCGTCGGCGAAACCGCTGGCGAAGGGGTTGGGGTCGGGCTGGGCGTCGGACTGGGCGTCGGCGTCGGACTGGGCGTCGGACTGGGCGTCGGACTCGCCGCCGTTGTAGCCGTCGCTGTCGGCACCGCAGCCGTCTGCGAGCCCCCCCGCATCAAGACGAAGGCCCCCAGCAAGATCAGCAGGAAAAGCACCACCACGGCCCCCACAGCCGTCACGACTATCCAGGTGTTCCGCTGACCTGGACCGCCACCTGGCTGCGGGCGGGGTGGGAAACCACCTCCGTAGGTCTGCCCCGGTCCACCAGGCCCCGGGTAGGTGCCGGGGCTGGCAAAGCCGGTTTGCCCCGGCTGATACGGCAGCATGGTCGGCGGGTAAGGCGTGCCTGCCCCCGGGTAGGGCTGCTGCACCCCCGTGCCGTATGGCGCCCCCGCCGGCGCCTGATAGCCTGTTGGGTAGCCCGTGGCCGCCGCGGGAAATTCCGCCTGGGGCAGCTGACCTGGCTGCCCATAGCCGGCCCCAGCACCGGCCATCCCTGCACCCGCCGCCGGCATGGCCTCTGTCGCCTCCTGATAGAACTCTGTTCGCTGGCTCGGCGCCGGCGTCCGCGGCCCTCCTCCGAGCGCGCTGCTCGACATCGGCTCGGTCGCCCAGGGCGAAGGTGGGCCCGGCGTCGCGCTGCCCGCGCCTGGACCCCCCCCAGGCCCTGCCGGATAGGGCCCGGGCGGCGGTGAGACCCCTCGGCTGTAACTCTGCAAGAGTCCGCTCCTCGACCCCGGTGGGGGTGGCGTTCCCGTCATCTGCGTCGGCTGCGCCGGCGACCCCGGGGACGTGAGCGCCGCACCACACTGCCCACAAAATGCCTCATCTGGCCCCACCTGGCTGCCGCACTGCGGACAGACACTGTATTGAGACATTGAGTCCGTAATCCTCCTGGGTAACGCTGTTAGTGCTGCCTGTTTGCTCGTGAGCCAGCCTCTCGCGATTCCACCCTGAGTGTAGCAGATCTGCCAGGAATTTGCCAGATACTTCCCCTTTTGAGTGAGCGTCTAGCTCCTCTCCTCCTGCCTGGCACCTGCTACCCTACTCCTCCTGTACAGACCGCTCAGCCTCCGCCGGCTGGAAACCTGGCTCCAGTACCACAACCACCTGTCGCAGCCCCTCACCGGGATCATGATAATAGGCAAGCAGCCGCTCAGAAAGCCAGTGGGCACAGGTCGCCTCGGCAACCAGGTCACCCGCAGCTGCCGCCGTCAGCGGCAGGCTCTCCGTGAATGGCCCACAGAGGATAAGCCAGACCCAGGGGATCTGCTGCTCCTTGTTGACACGCCGCATGGTCTCCCGGTCGGTGCCGCTGGCTCCATATGGCCCCCCCGGATGACTGTGATAGACCCCGATCATCTGACCAGGATAGGCCAGCTCCAGTTGCAGAACGTCCTCCGGCGCGAACTCGAAGTAGACTGGCGACTCGGCAACATTGGGTAGGGGGTGAACGGCGGCGACGCGCCAGTTCCCCCCCGCATCCACCTCTCCTCGGAGCAGTCCGCAGGCTTCGATCTCCCGCCGGTCCCAGATATCGCGGAGCAGCGCGCGCTGCACCTCACAGGGGAGCACAACTTTGCCCCTTCCTCCATCTGCCCCAGGTCCGGCCTTCCACGCTTCCTGTGACATTCCTTCCCTCCTCAGATGCTACTGACAGTGATGCCCCCTACTGCTTGCAGATGATAAAGCACCGTTCCGCTCCCTGACAAGCCTCTGCCCAGCTGTCACCGACCCTGGCTAGTGATTGGAACCCGCGAGCAAGAAGTCAGCGGCTTCGTAACGGCGCAGTTCGCCAATGGCCTCAACGCTCCTATCGGCCTGATAATGCCCCGGGCGCTGCAGCCCCTCCTCAGCATGCCTCCCCTGGTGGACAAAGACCGTGGTCAGACGCTCTCCCAGCTGAGACTTGCAGGCAGCCAGCAGATCGAGCCGGTCGTCGATGGCTACGTAGTGCTCGCCCGGGTAGCGCCCCATGGTCTCCTCCAGGTGTCGCTCCTTATGGTCATAGATGAGGACACGCCCCCCCACGGCCTCGGCAAGGTGGCTGTTGACGATCTTTTCGGCCTGGAAGAGATGATCGCCGTCAGAGACGATGACGGTCAGTCCGAGGCGGCTCAGATGCTCCAGTGTCTCTCGCGCCTCGGGATAGAGGGCCGCAGCAAATGGGTACTGCTCGAAGAGGGCACAGGCGTGCCGGAAGGTCACTTCCGGTAACTCCTGCAGGGGTGTTTGGGCCCGCAGTCGGGCCAATGCCTGGGGAATGTCGACGACGCCACGCTCGTGGCGTACCGCTTCGTAGAGACTCCAGAAGCGCTCTGTCAAGACCTCCCCAAGCACGGCGCGCAGTTCGCTCTCAAGCTCGGCTTTGACGTGGTCGTTGTTGAGCAGCGTATTGTCGACATCGATCCAGAAGACGAGTGCAGGCATGCTTTCCTCCTTTGTCTGGCTCATATGCCCCAGCCCCGATCAGGACCTGGTCCCGACGACGCACCAGCCCTCGCTCAGCGAGCGCCAACGCCCGGGAGCTATCTTCAGGACGACGAGGCCGGCACGCTGGCTACAGGCGGGAAGGGGACCCCGGCCACGCCCGGCCAGGCCAAAGGCTCCCCCTGTTACTCGCCGGTCTGGTGCGCTATAATGCCAGGGGACGGCAGACGATCAAAGCGCCGTCGTCCCTGCAGGCCCAACCTGACCGACCAGCAATGGACCGGTCCGGTCCCGTCTCGTCCCGTCGGCCCACATCTTGTGCACGGCCAGAGGTACAACCGGGCGGACCGAGCGCGGATAAGCCATCTCTTCTCTGCTTTTTACACGAGCGATCCGCTCTCTGTGTGAGAGATAGACAATGTGTGCCATGAACAGTCAGCAACCACAGCGACCGTCATCACCTTCCTCACAGCCGACGACTGACGAGCGCCAGCGGGTCCTCCTCTTGATGACACCCGCTACGTACCGGGGAGGAGCATTCGTCAGCGCCGCTCGTCGCCTGGGGCTGGAGATCGTCGTCGGCCTGGACACGCCACCGGGCCTGGCCTCCAGCCGGTCGCCGGAGGTCCTGGCCCTGGACTTTAAAGCGCCGGAGGAGGCCGTGCAGCGCATCGTCTCCTTCGCCCGCGAGCACCCGCTGCAGGCTGTGCTCTCGGTCGATGATAGCGCCGTTGAGCTGGCGGCCCTGGCCAGCGCGGCTCTCGGCCTGCCTTGCAACGCGCCGGATGCCGCCGAGGCGGCACGCGATAAGTATCTGATGCGCCAGCGCATGGCCGCTGGCGGCGTGCCCTGCCCGGTCTTCCGACACTTCCCGCTGACCGCCGATCCCGCAGCCATCGCCCACACCGTCAGCTATCCATGCGTGCTCAAACCTCTGCGCCTCTCGGGCAGCCGCGGCGTCATTCGCGCCAATACCCCCGAGGAGTTTGTGACCGCCTTTTACCGCCTGAAGCGCATCGTCCTCGCTGAGGGCTTTGATGAAGGGTCGACGGGCTTCCTGGTCGAGGACTTCATTCCTGGCTTCGAGGTTGCCCTGGAGGGACTGCTGACCGCTGGGCAGTTGCAAGTTCTGGCCCTGTTCGATAAGCCCGACCCGCTCGATGGGCCGTTCTTCGAAGAAACCATCTACGTCACTCCTTCGCGTCTGCCCGCCGCTGTTCAGGAAGCTATCCGCTCCTGCGTGGAGCGAGCCGCGGCCTCCATTGGTCTGCGCGAAGGCCCGGCCCACGCCGAGCTGCGCGTCAATGAGCAGGGACCGTGGATGTTAGAGATCGCTGGGCGCTCAATAGGAGGACTGTGCTCGACGATTCTGGAGTTCGGGGCAGGCATGTGCCTGGAGGAGCTGATCTTGCGGCACGCTCTGGGAAGAGAGCTGCCCTCGCTGGAGCGCCGCCCGGAGGCCGCCGGAGTCATGATGATCCCTATCCCCCAGGCTGGCATGCTCAAGGGCGTGTCGGGGATCGAAGAGGCCAGACAGGTCCCCCTCATTACGGGCGTTGAGATCACCGCACCGCTGAACAATCCACTGGTACCGCTGCCAGAAGGCGCCAGTTACCTGGGCTTCATCTTCGCCCGGGGAGAGTCACCCGCAGCAGTCGAGGAGGCCCTGCGCTCTGCCCATCGCTGCCTGCGCTTCGACATTCGTCGCGAGCTGCCCGTGCTCAACGCCGCCCTGACGCCACCCGCGCCACCGACGCCCTCTGAGCGCGCCCACCCCCACTGGGGCTAGCCTCCGTCTGGTCTGGACTGGGCCGAGGCGGGCGCGCTCCTCTGCGGCCCTCTCCAGGCGGCTACCGTGCTCATCACCCCTCCTTCGCCCACGCCCTCTTCTGGTACCGCGCCTGGCCACGCGAGAGCGCGGCGTTCAGCGCCTCACCCCACAGCAGTCGAAAGCAGCCGCCGCAGCGCTCTGCCGCGGGCCGGCTGGGCTACTGCACGAGCCGAACTGGCCCCGGGTCGGCTCCGCGCAGCAAAACCAGCTTTCGGTGAGACGCGGTGGGCGCCTGGGTTCACCATAGCGCTGCAGCGCTGCCTCGCGGTCGAAGGAGCGCCCACAGACAGCCAGGGCCTCCTCTTTGATACGGAAGAAGGTCTCTACCGGAGGCTCTCCCCGCTGAGCCGCCTCCTCGGCGAGCACGGCCACCCGCTCTTGGAGATGATCCATGCGTGGATCAGGATGATGCCAGCGATAGCTGTAGGCCTCCTCATCCAGCTCCCCAAGCCAGGCTGGCCTGCCTTCGCTCTCCAGCAGCGCCGACCCCGGGGGAATGAGCAGCCGGATTGAAAAGTGGACTGGGTCCACCTGCTCTACCAGGTGGCGTTCCTCGAAGAAATCAAGCAGCGCCAGATAGCTCTCCAGGGTCTCCCAGGGCGAGAACGGCAGCAGCGATGGGCGCAGGGTCAGTCCCATCTCCTCCATCAGTTCAAAGGCCGCCACCGCATCCGCGGCGCTGTGCCCCTTGCGCAGATGATGCAGTACCTCATCGTTGAGCGACTCAACCGCTGAGACCACGAAGAGACAGCCCAGCTCACGCAGCTCCGGCAGCAGGTGACGATGCTTGAGCAGATGCTCGATCTTAATCGTGGCATCAAAGGTCACCGTCGGGAACTCGCGATGAAGCGCCCGCGCAATGCGCAGGGCATGAGTCGGGCCGTTGAAGAAGTCTGGGTCTCCAAAGGTGATGTGCTCGGCACCCTGCTCCACCTGAGCCCGAATGTCGGCCAGGACAACTTCCTGGGGCACGGCAAAGAAACGTCCCCGGTAGACGGGAGTGATGGGGCAATGCAGACAGGTATGCTTACAGCCACGCGTCGTCTCGGTATAGCCGGCCAGGCGGTACTGGCCGTTCCACTCCAGACGGGCATAGAGCTGCAGCTCCGGCAAGCCGTCTCTCTGCGGCACTACGAAAGCCGGGCGCTGCAGCCAGGCCCCCGCCGCTTGCTCGCGCGTGCGCACCCCCGGCACCCTTGGCTGCTCCTCTCCTCGCTCCAACGCTCTCACCAGCGCCAGCAGCGGCTCCTCATACTCGCCCCCCAGCACCGCATCCGCCACTTCGCGCAGCAGGTAGTCCGCGTTCAGAAGGGCATAGAGACCATAGAAGCAGAGATAGGCCTGGGGATGAACAGCGCGGATGCGGCGCGCTAGCGCCTCTCCCAGGCGCAGCGCTGTGTGCATGGGAACGGAGATCGCCACCAGACGGGCAGCGCGAATCTCCTCCTCGCGGAGCGGCTCGACTGCACCATCGATCGCCCGGGGCTGATAGCCGGCCTCCCGCAGCCGGGTCTGAAGTGAGGCCAGAGCCAGTGGCTGATGGCCCAGCTCGTAGCAGGAGAGCAGGAGAATAGCGCCAGGAGTCTTCATTTCTTGCGCGCCGGTCCGCCGCCTTTGCGGCCTGGTCCCACTCCTACGCCGGCCTCCTCGGGAATCCAGCCCTCCGGCTTCTGCTCCTCCTGGCTGCCGAAGAAAAACTCTTCCATCTGCTCACGCAGGAACTTGCGTGCCTCGGGATCAGCCAGATTGAGACCGTAGTGGTTGATAAGCAGCGTGCGCTGGGTCTCCCACATGCGCCAGGCTTGCTCGGAGACCTGTTCATAGATACGCTGGCCCAGCTCGCCCGGCATCGGCGGCTTCTCTAGACCCGGGAGCTGACGACCCAGCTTGACACAGTTGACCATTCGTGGCATGGTAGATACCCCACGCTTTCCCTGAAAATGCTGTTTGGCTACATGGTATCCAATGCTGAGAACAATGTCAAATACGCCTGATTCTTCTGCCCCCCCTCCTGGGGGGCCACGAGTGCTCTTCTTCGGCATGGAGGGGATCTTCTCGGCGCTAGCGCTCCAGGCCCTGCTGCAGGCTGGCATCCCCGTCTGCGCTCTGGTGGTACCTGCTCCACCTACGCCGCCAACGCCTTCGGGCCGGGCCCAAATCCTATCTCGCCCCTCCCTACGCCGCCTGTTGGCCCCTGCCCAGCCGCGCGGCGCCCGCCCACTGCTGCCCGTCGTGAACAGGACCCTGGCAGCTTCCCCGGTCGCGCTGGCTCTCGGCGCCGGTCTACCCGTCTGGGAGGTCGCTCGCCTGTCGGTCGAGGAGACCCGGGCCACGCTGGCCACTTATCAGCCCGATCTGCTCTGCATCGCCTGCTTCCCGCGCCGCCTGCCGTCCTCTCTCCTGGCCTTGCCCCGCCTGGGCGCTGTCAACCTCCACCCATCCCTGCTACCAGCCCTGCGCGGGCCAGAACCGCTGTTCTGGGTCTTCCGCGAAGGACTCAGCGAAACGGGGGTCAGCGTGCATCTGGTCGAGGAACGTCTGGATACCGGACCCATCGTGGCCCAGGAGCGCATCAGCGTGCCCGATGGGATCACTTACGCCGAGTTGGAACGTCGCTGTGCCGAACGCGGGGGCCAGCTCCTGGTGCGCGCCGTGCAGGCCATCGCCCAGGGAACAGCGCAGTACCATCCCCAGGACGACCAGCCTGGCAGCTATCGACCCGCTCCGTCACCAGAGGATCTCCAGGTGCCGGCCCTGGAGTGGCAGGCTCGCCATGTCTATAACTTTATCCGCGGAGTAGCCTCCTGGGCCGGCCCGCTGCCAGTCTTGGGCCCGAACGAAGTGCTGCTGGTGCACGATGCCCTGCACTGGTGGGACCCACGCGAAGGACGCCCGTTTGCCCCTCCGCACTCTCCCCTGCCAGCAACCGAGCGCTTGCTTCGCTGCGGCAGCGGCTTTGTCCACCTGCTCCTCGCTGCCGCTGAGGCCACCAGCCCCTTGCCAGACAGGCGCTGAGAGGACTTGCCAAGCGCACTTAGCGCGACGGGGTTTCTCCCCCGAGCAAACGTTCAATCGTCTCCAGCAGCTCATCTAGCTCTAAGGGCTTGCTCAGCCCCACGATCCGGCGCTGGCGGATCTCCTGCTCTGGCAGACGGGCACTCACCAGAATGGTCGGAATCGCTGCCAGATCCCCCATCGTCTGCAGCTGGTCGAACAGTTCAATACCGTTCATCCCCGGCAGCTGATAATCGAGAATCAGCAGCCCGGGCCTGATCGAGCGCACCGCCTTAAGCGCCTGGAAAGCATCATGGACCAGCAGCACGCGATGCGGGGTCTCTTGAGAAATTGCCTGGACCAGGAAGGCGCCGATGCCATCGTCATCTTCCACAATCAGAATCGTTTTTGCCCCGGCTCTCTCCTCCGGCAGCTGCTCCTCACGCTTGTGTGACATAGGCTCATCTCACAAATCACTGCCTGGCGCAAGAGCCTATCGCTGCGCGGATCGCCTGCCACTCCCTGGGGGGCCTACGCTGGAGTGGTGCCATCTGTGCTGGCTCTTCTCGCCCGGAATGGTGCGCCCTATTTCGGTAGAGACCGAAATTTCCGAACGCTTTACGATTATATCACGCTGCGGCAATCCTTCTAGAGCCACGTCTGCCAGGAGAGGTCACTGCGCAAGCCAGCCCGGCCCTCTGCCGGCTGGCTCTGCCCCCCTGACTCCCTGGTACCGTCGGGGGAGTGAGGGAACAGTTCACTCGCCTGGCTGCTGCCGACCTGATCTGGCAGGAAGAGGCCGCCAGAGTCTTTCACGCCTGGCGGGCGCAGGCTGTTTCAGCCTCAACCACTGTCCCACCGTCGCCGACAGTATGGGAGGCAGACCTCAGAGAAGGCCGCTCTGCATTGAGGAAGTTCAGAGAGAGCAGGACGCTCGCAGGACAGTGCACCAGCGCCAGAGCACTCAGGAAGCGCCCGGTGTCTCGGAGGGCAGCATCCCACGCAGCAACAAGACAGGGCAGCCTGCATGATCCAGGACAAAGCGCGCCACATGACCTACTGAGGCCGGCCCTTGCTCAGGTCCGTGCCCATTGCGCGGAGAACGGGCACAGAGCATGATCAGGCTGGCTCCCCACTCCTGAGCGCAGCGCACAATCTCCTGCTCGGCTTTGCCCTCGCGCTGGAGCAGCTCCGCCCCGCTCACGTAGCGCGCCGCCTCCTGCAGGATCTCCTGCGCCGTCTCCCGCTCAGCCTGGCGCAGCTGCTCCTGACGGACCGGAGGCAGATGAGGAGGGCGCAGAAAGCGCTCCCGCCTTCGCTCCAGCTCCCCTAGCGGGCGCGTATCAATAACATAGAGCAAGCCCACCCGCAGTCGGTCACCAGCGAGCGGCCATAGCCGGGCAAGCGCCTGGCCCAGCACCTCGGCATTCACACCATCAAGGCAGCAGAGCACACGCAAAGCAGACACCGCAAAACACCTCCGTTCCGTTCCTTTGCGCTCCAACGAGCCATCAGCTGGCTCCCGCCGCCAGCACAGTCTCCAACACGGGCCACCAACAGCTATGGCTCCTTCTTCCCTCCTTCGCCCGAGGAGACTTCAATCGTCCCAACAGGATCAAGCCAGCAGGAGAAGCCAGATCAGCATGGCTCCTACCAGCAGCATCAGAGGCGTGACCAGGATGCCCACCTTAAAGTAGTCCAGCCCCGACACATCAAGCTGGCGTTGGCGCAAGATGAGCAGCCAGAGCACCGTCGCCAGCGAACCAACTGTCGTCAGGTTCGGCCCCAGGTCACAGCCGAAAATGGTCGCCACAACAAAGGCGAGCTGCGTCGTCGGCGAGAGCTGCCCATGAAGCGCCTGCAGTGACGCGCTCAGCACCACGGCCATCGGTACATTATTGATCAGATTCGTCCCCAGGGCGGCCCCCAGCGTTCCCACCAGCACCGCCCCCAGGCTGCTGCCTCCCGACAGATGCCACAGCAGCTCGCCAAACAGACGCGTCAGACCGGTCTCCTCGACGGCCTGTACAATGACGAACATGCCCGCGATAAAACCAAAGAGCGACCAGGAGATATGACTGGCCAGGGCGCGCGGCCTGAACTGATGCCAGCGCACCGCCCCGCTGAGCAAGAGCAGGGCTCCCGCCAGGGCCACACAGGAGAGGGGAAAACCACTGGCCGAGGCCACGACATAGGCCACCGCTACCACCCCCAGCACCAGGCAGCAGTAGCGGAAATAGCCCGGCTCCTTGATGGCTTCCCGCCCAGAAGGCAGCCGCTTCGGGTCAAAGCCCCCTCGCACCTCTCGACGGTACAGCCAGAAAAAGATCCCGATATTGACGGCAATCACTGCCAGCGCCGGCAGCCCGAGCAGCCTCACAAAGGTCCAGAGGTCGAGCTGAAAGCGGGAAAGCACCAGAATATTGATGGGGTTGCTCACCGGCAAGAGAAAGGAGGCACTATCGGCAATAAAGGTACAGGCAAAGAGAAAAGGGATAACTGGCAGCCGCAGGCGCGTGACCAGCGTATAGACAACTGGGGTCAGAATGAGGGCCGTCGCGTCGTTCGAGAGGACCATCGAAATGAGGCTGCCGAGCAGAAAGACGTTGAGCAGCAGCAGGCGTGCTCGCCGCCGCGCCAGACGCGCGGCGACAATCGCCAGCCAGTCAAAGAGGCCAGCCTGGTCGGCGAAGGCCGATAAGGCCATCATCCCCAGAAAGAAGAGGAAGACGTTCCAGTCCCCCAGGAGCGTCTGGAGCGCCGTCAAGGGGCTGATCAGCCCGAGCAGAAGGAGAAGGGCAGCCCCGGCCAGGGCAATCAGCGCCTCGTTCCAGCGGAAGGGGCGCGTCATGATGCCAACCAGCGTCAGCAGGGCGATCAGCGTCGTCAGAAGCGTCCGGGTGAGTACCGGTAGTGGAAAGAGTAAGAACATGGGCGCCTGCCAGGGTTGAGCCAATGCAATAGATAGACAGCAGATAGGACAAGGGTGCCAGGGGGGCAGCGACTGCGACAGCCAGCTGTCGCGGACCCGGTGGCCTTGGCCAGCCGTCACCCTGCCTTGCCTCTGCCCGCAGGATAGCAGACAGCCAGGTACTGCGTCAAGCGAGACACGCTCTCAGGGCCGCGGCCCCGATAACGGTGGTCCCCAGGGCGGTTTCAGGCCGGAGTGACCACCTCCCGTCGGCCCCGGCCTGGACGGCAGACGCAGCGACGGCGCCAAGGGGGCAAGTGGCGGCCCCGCCGGCGTAGCTCTCTGGACCGGTCTGGCCTGTCCATCGCTCCGCTCCCTGCGCCGCTTCCTCAGACTCGCCCCTCCTCCCAGACTCAGGACGGCCCCCAGCAGGCTCATCCCCCCTCCAAGCGGCCAGTCGTTTTCGTAAAAGCCCTGGGGATTCTGACGATAGAGCGTGCTCTTGAACTCCTGCGTCACGGCCCCGTTGAGATTATAGAGCGTCAACGCCACAACGGGATAGGCCGGACCAACCAGGTGTGTCCCTAACTGGGCACGCACATCAATCTCCGTGCTCTCATCGGGACGGTAGAGCAGCGCAACCAGCATCAGATCCTTGAGCGTGGCCGTCCCCTTGATAGGCGGCAGAAAGTCCTGCTCTCTGAGCAGATAGAGCGTAGGACTGCCCTCCAACTGCAGATACCCCTCGTGGGTCTGGGGGTCCGACAGATAATGCGCAATCGTCCCTCGCCCGCTACTGCGGTATGTCACCTGGTGCGAGTGCCAACCCACTACCAGACCCAGGCCCACGACCAGCAGGCCAGCCAGACAGATCAGCCAACGCAGCATCTCTCTTGACGCTCCTTCTCATCAGGCGGCAGCTATCCCGCCCGCCGTACTGCTCGCCTTGTCTGCGGCGATCAAGCACCCCCTCTGCATGCAAGTGCAGGCTCCCGCGCGACGTGGCTCCATAGAGGAAAGTATATCTCATAGACGCTCATCTTGGAGAGCAGAATCACCGCCGGCGCCGCCAGAGATCCCATTGCCAACACCCGATTCGCCCTGCCTTCACTCGTCGGCTCGTCGCGTCGACCCGCCTCGGCCTCGCCTGGCCTCCTGGCCTGCGCTCTCGACGGCAGGCCCGCGCCTGTGATATCATCGGGGACACGACATACGGGACAATCGTCGGGACAACCGTCGGGACCACCGCCGGGACCACAAACCAGGAACAAACGGTGTATCTGAAGCGTCTGGAGCTACTCGGCTTCAAAAGCTTTGCAACACGCACCTGCCTCGAATTCAGTCCAGGCATCACTGCCGTCGTCGGGCCAAATGGAGCCGGCAAGTCCAACATTGCCGACGCCATTCGCTGGGTCCTCGGCGAGCAGAGCATGCGCCAGCTCCGGGGCAGGAAGAGCGAAGACATCATCTTCGCCGGCGGGCATGGCAAAGCCGCCCTCGGCATGGCAGAGGTCTCGCTGACCATCGACAACAGCACTGGCTGGATGCCCTCGGAATATAGCGAGATCACCGTCACGCGGCGCAGCTACCGCTCCGGCGAGAACGAATATCTCATTAACAAGCAGAAAGTCCGGCTCAGGGACGTTCTGCTGCTGCTGGCGCAGGCGCGCATCGGGCACGACTCCTATACCGTCATTGGACAGGGCCTGATCGATGCCGCCCTGAGCCTGCGCCCCGAGGAGCGACGCAGCCTCTTCGAGGATGCCGCTGGCATTCGCCCTTATCAGGTGCAGCGCGCCGAAGCGGAGCAGCGCCTGCGCCAGACCGAGGGCAACCTGCAACGCCTCCATGATATCGTCAACGAGATCGAGCCACGCCTGGGACCGCTCGAAGAGCAGGCCAGACGCGCCCGAGAATACGCTCAGCTGCAAGAAGAGCTGCGTCAGGCTCTGGTGGGCTGGTATCAGCTCCAGTGGCGTCGGCTCCAGGCCGCAGCCACGCGCGCCGAGGCCGCCGAGAGCGAACAAGCCACACGCCTGCGGCAGCTGGAGCAGGCCGTGGCCGCCGCCGAACGTCAGCGTGGGGAACTCCTCCACCAGCGGCAAGAGGTACAACAGCATATCAGCGCCGCTCGTCGTGCCGCCGGTGAAGCTCATGGCCAGCTCCAGCGCCTGGAGCGCGAACTGGCCGTCGCCGAAGAGCGCATTACTGGTCTGCAGCGTCAGCGCGAGGAGCAGCAGCGTCAGGAGCGCCAGCTACGCGAGCGGCTCATCACCACCCAGCAGCGCCTTACCGATCTGGAAGAGGCTCGCGAACAGGCTCGCGAAGCCCTCGATGAGGCGGCCCAGACGCTGGCCACGCTGGAAGCGACCATCGCGCGCGCTCAGAAGGACTACGAACTGGACGAGCGACGCCTGCGCGCCGCTCAGAATGATCTCATTCAGACGCAGGCACGCCTGGGGTCCACTCAGACTGAGCTGGGGCGTCAGCAAAAGCACCTGGGTGAGCGCAATCGGACGCTGGCGGCACGCCGCGAGGCGCTGGCCCAGGCTCAGCAGGCCCTGCGCTCCCTGGAGACCCGCCTGGCTGAGCAGCGCTCACTGCTGCAAGTGGCCCGCGACGAAGAACAGCAGCTGACGCAGCGGAAGCAAACGCTCCAGCGCAGCCTCCAAGAGGCCCAGCAGGAGCTGGAGCGCCTCAAGGCACTGCTGTCCGAGGCCGAGCGGGCACGCCGCTCGCTGGCCGATCGCCTGGCCATGTTGCGTACCTGGCAACGCAATCTCAGCGGCTATAGCGAGGGGGTTCGCGCGCTCCTGCGCGCTCCGCGCGAGCAGGTACCCGGTTTGCTTGCCCCCCTGCCGCGCCTCGTCCTGGCACCCGCAGGACTGGAGCGCGCCATCGAGGCCGCTCTGGGTGAGGCTCTGCAAGGCGTCGTGGTGACAACACGGGCCGAAGCTGAGCGCTGCCTCGCCTACCTGGAGCGCAGCCGCGCCGGACGAGCCTTGCTTCTCTGGCTGCAGGAGGAACCGGACTCCGCTGGCAACGTTCCTGTCTCCCCGGCCTTTCCCTCTCAAGCCGTGCAAGAGCAGGCCGCCCTGGAGCAGCTCCTCACCCAGTCGCCTGCCCTGCGCCCGGCAGTGCTGGGTCTGGCCTGGCAGCTCGTCGAGTGTGAAGACCAGTACCAGCCACTGTGCTACCGTTTGCTGTCCGGCGTCCTGCTCGTGGAAGACCTGACTGCCGCCTTCCAGCTGCAGGCTCAGGCCCGGGCCTTCGCCGACCGGGCCGGTCGGCCCCTACGTGCCCTGGTGACGCGCAAGGGCGAGATACTCTCGCTGCAGTCGGGCTGGCTGAGCGGCGGCGACGCCCAGGGAGAGCAAAACGGTGGTCTCCTTCATTATGAGCGCGAGCTACGGGAGCTGCCGGCTCAGCTGGAAGAGCAGAAGACCCACATTGATCACCTCAATAACCTGATGAGCGAGATCCAGCGGGTCCAGGAAGGGCGACGCGCCGAGCAGGCCGCTCTTGAACGCGAGATCCAGAAGAACGCAGCCCGCCTGCAGGAGCTGGGCCGTGCTCTGGCCAGCAGCGAGCGCGAGCAAGAGCGTCTCCAGACCGAGCTGAAGCTGGCCACATCAGTCGAGCAGCAGCTGGCGGCAGAAATTGCCGGTCTGGAGCAGGAGGTCCAGGCCACCCGCGAGCGAGTCCAGGCCCATGAGCGGGCCCAGCAAGAGCTGCAGGGACTGGTTGAGGAGCTGCAGGCCCAGGTCGAGGAGCGCGCCACCGCCTATCGCCGCCAGCAAGAGGAGCTGGGGCGCCTGCGCACTCAAATGGCCGTCAAACGCCAGGAGGCCAAGACTCTGGAGCGCCAGGTCTCCGAAGCTCAGGAACAGCAGCAGGAGCTGCGTTCCCAGCTTGAGCAGCAGCAGCAGCGCCTGCGCCAGGCAGAGGAGCAACAGCAACGCCTGCATGAGAACATCGCCCGTCAACGGGGCGAACTGGAGCAGGCCCGTGAACAGGCCAGACAGGCGGGCCTCCTCGTCCAGCAGCGCGAGCAGGCCCTGCGCGAACTGGAGCAACGCCTTACAACCAGTGAGCAGGAGCTGGCCACGCTTCGCCAGGAGCACGGTCAGTGCGAGATTCTCTATCGGCGCTGTCTGTTGGAAAGCCAACGAGCCCGCGATGCGCTCGAAGCCCTACAGAGCCAGCTGCAGGAGGACCTGGGTCTCAGCCATCCGCAAGAGCTGCTTCACCTTGTCCCCCAGACCAGGCCAGTGGAAGCCGAGAGCATGGGCCAGGAGGGGGATGAGGAGGCCACGCTGCGCCGCCTCCGTCGTCAGATCGAGCAGGCGCGCAGTCGCCTCAAGGCCCTCGGAGGCTGTGATCCCGATGCCCCACGCCAGTATGAGGAGGAGCGCCAGCGCTTCGAGTTCCTCAGCGCCCAGATCGCGGACATGGAACAGGCCGCTCAACAGCTCCACACCATTATCAGCCAGCTCGACGCCACCATGACACGCCAGTTCGAGACCACCTTTGAGGCCGTCAACGCTCGCTTCCGCGAGCACTTTCGTACCCTCTTCAACGGCGGTCAGGCCCGTCTGGAGCTGGTGGTCAGCAAAGGAGGAGAGCGAGAGGGATCAACAGAGCGCTCCTCTGTCAGCAGTTCCCCAGGGGGACTACGCGAGCGGGGACACGGCCACGCAGCCCGCAACGGACACGGCGCTGAGATGGACGAGGAGGCAGCCGCCCCAGAGGAAGCTGGCAGCACAGCCCGCAGCGGCCTCCCCTTCGGGGTCGAGGTCATTGTCCAGCCCCCCGGCAAGAAAGTGCAGGATCTCTCCTTGCTCTCTGGCGGTGAGCGCGCTCTGGTCTCCGCGGCCCTGCTCTTCTCGCTCCTGGAGATCAATCCGCCACCGTTCTGTCTCCTGGACGAGGTTGACGCGGCCCTCGATGAGTCCAATGTCTCACGCTTCTGCGATATTCTCAAGCGCCTGGCCGAGCGCACCCAGTTCATCGTCATCACCCATAACCGCGTGACAATGACCGCCGCTCAGGCCATCTACGGCGTCTCAATGGGCAGCGACAGCGTCTCTCGCCTGGCCTCGCTGCGGCTAAGCGAGGCGGAGGCCGTGGTGGCGCGCCAGCACTCAGGCTGAGCAGTAACCCCCCCCGCTCCCATCCTCTGCCGAGATGGGCCGGGCCGGAGCAGCTTCCTCCCCGGCAAGACAACCCGGCTCCGGCCCTCTCCCTCTCTCCCTCCCTCCCTCCCATTTTTTCCTCGCTCTGAATTTCCCTCTTGACAGGATCGGCCACCCTATGCTACTATACTCCACGTCAAGCGCAGACGCCTGTGAGTGCAGGTGAATCGGCGACTCTAGCGGAGAGGGTACACCCGTTCCCATCCCGAACACGGAAGTTAAGCTCTCCAGCCCCGATGATACTGCGGGAGAAGTCTCGTGGGAAAGTAGGACGTCGCCGCTTCACCCGCGCTCACGGGCGTTCGTCGTTGTCAGCCCCCGATCCCCAGCCTGGTGGCCTCGGGCGGGACCCCCTTCCAACCAGTGCCTCCACCTCATCCCGCCTGCTTGACTTCCTAGGGCCAGGACCGCAGAATCTCCGCCACTCGTTCCAGCTCTTCTTCGGTATTGTAAAATCCTGTCGAGAGACGCAGCGCCTGGCGCTCGTGAATGCTCCGAATCAGGACATTGTGCTCCTCCGCCAGACGCTGGACGACTGCTTCCGGCTCCGCCTGCGCAAAGGTGAACGAGAGCAGACCACTTGCCCCCGGCTGCGGCGTCAGAATCTTGACCCCCGGCACCTCGCTGAGCAGTTCGGCAGCATAGCGGTTGAGGCTCGCAATGCGCTCCCACAGCCAGTGATGGCCAACCTCCTCGGCTAGCCAACGCAAGGCCCGACTCTGCCCCACGAGAGCCGCTGTTTGTCTTCCTCCCAGTTCAAAGCGCTGCGCCGTCTCCTGAAGCTCCCAGCCACCGCTGTGTTCATGCTTGAGCGAATAGTAGCCAACGTAGGTCGATTGCACTTGCCCCAGCGCCGTGCGCCGAACATAAAGACCTCCTGTCCCATCAGGACCACAGAGCCACTTCTGCATCGGAAAGGCGTAGAAGTCAACATCCAGCTCCTGCACATCGACGGCGATCGCCCCCGCAGCCTGGGCTCCATCGACCAGCACTGGCAGCCCGTGACGCCGTCCAAGCGCCGTCACCGCGCTGACATCGAAGCGCGCCCCGGTCATAAAGGAAACGTGCGAGAGGACGATCAGGCGCGTGCGTGGGGTGATGAGCCTGGCGATCTCCTCTTCCGCTGGACGCTCTCCACGCTCGCCCAGGTCGGCAATGCGCAGGCGTATACCGTAGCGCTCGCGCAACTGGTACAGTGGGGCCAGGGCACTGATATGCTCGTGGTTCGTCGTAATCACTTCATCGCCCTCCCGCCAGTTGAGGCCAAAAGCAATGATGTTCAGCCCCTCACCGGTGTTGTCTGTCAGAGCAATCTCCTCAATGTCGGCATGAAGCAGTTCGGCACAGCGCTGCCTGGCCTCTCGATAATGGCTCAGCAAGGCGGCATGCGCCCCCGCCCCAAGACGCCCCTCCCGCCATTCCTCTTGCAGCCGCTCTTGCATGGCCTCAATCACGCAGCGCGGCAACGGCCCGAAGGTTCCGGTGTTCAGATAGGTATGCGCAGTTGTCGCCGGCATGGCTTCCCGGATCGCCTGGAGTCTCTGAGCAGCAGCAGAATCGTGCAAGGCCATCCTCCTTTGCCCGCTTGATGATGGTGATTGGTCGTGCCCCCTTTCGCTCCCTCCCTCTCTTGCCACATATATTGAAATCCGCCTATTGATGAGAGCGCAGGCACTTCACATTATATGACAGCCAGCCGGTGGCGGCGGGAAGCCGGGCAAAGGTCTGCATTGCCCGGCGAAGCGGAAACGCGTTATCATAGGAGAGGTGCGGTCTCTCCCTGCGGCTCGCCGCCCTTGATGGCACTCTACGCGGGCCTGGCGGGCGCGCCGCACCCCCCACTCACTTATCATCAGCAGCAAGGGAGGGAAAACACGTGCGCGTTCGCGAGGCACGACCAGGAGACCTGGAGCAACTCAGGGATCTCCAGCAGCAGGCCCAGAGAGTAGACGGCTGCCTGTTTTCGCAAGCTGCCTGGGAGGACTGGCTGACACGTTCCGACCTCGGTGAACCAGGTCCGCCGCTCTTCGTGTTGCTGGACGACGATGATGAGCTGAACACCTGGGGACAGGGGGGAACGCTGGAGGGGGTGGAGGGCGAGATCATCGGCTATACCCTGCTGCATCTGATACGCGATAGAGAAGGATACCACCTGCGCTGCGAGGGCACAGTCCACCCGGCTCATCGCCGGCGCGGTGGCGGGAGGGCGCTGCTGATCTGCGCCCTCAATCGAGCCCGGCTCTGGGGGACGGAGCTGGAGGACGAGGGTCAGCAGCAAGGGCAGCCGCTCTGGTTCGAGGTCCTGCTCCCGCGCCGCGACCCGGCTTCGGAGCGGCTCGCAGCTCGCTGTGAGCTGGAGGCCGTCGCCGATGTCACCTGCGCGGGCCAGCGGGCCGCCGACGATGGCTTCCGCCTCTATCGCCGTCCGCTGCTCTAGCCCTTGGCCCCCCCTGGCCAGCAGTCGGCCCTGTCCGTCCGTCCATCCGATCCGCTCATACCTTCTCATATGGTGTGCGCACGCTATACGTACCGTCCGGCAGGCGCTCCAGCGTATAGTCCCCAAAGAGGATGGGATCGACCAGGGCCAGACAGACGAAGATACGGACCAGGAGCTCGCGGATCTCGATCTCGGCATGAGGCGCGGTCCGCTCCTCAATCACATGGCGCCAGGCCCGCGCATTGGCTGTCACTACCAGCGGCGCCTCTGTCTCATTAGGCAGGAGCGAGCGTGAGCACTGCTGCACACGCTTGCGCAGATCGGTGCGCGCCTCCGCGCTCAAGAGCGGATCACCGGCCTGCTGGCGAGCCAGCAGATACTCGCTCAGTTCCGCGTACTCAGCCGCGGCCCGCTCGATGCGCTGCAAAAAGAGACGATGGAGCTGCTCATCCTGGCGATACTCGGGGCGCTCAACAAAGCGGAGGGTGCGCCCATCGACAAAACGCTGGCTGGTCTGTGAATAGCTGAAGCCGGCGCGGTGGCGAATCAGTTCGTGAGTCAGGCTACGGGAGATGCCATAGACAAAGAAGCTGAAGGTCGCGTGCTCCAGTACCGAGCCGTGCCGCGATGCTTTCAGATGATCGAAATAACGCCTGGCCTGGGCGTTCGGTGTGCGCCTCGGCCCAAAGCTCAGATAACAGGTCTGCCCTGCCACCTTGCAGAGCTGAGCCCCGTCGGGCAAAGCTGTCGGATCAGCGACATATTCATCGAAGTGATAGGACGGATCGAAGCCCTCCAAAAAAGTGGCTAGGCCCTGCAGGTTCGTCTGAGGACGTGCCAACAGCACGACCCCCGGGGCAGTCAGATAGGGAACGCCAGCCGGGGAATGCTGAACCGGGACATGAATAGCCACAAAGCCGGCGTGGGACTCGCCTTGCAGTTCGTGAAACAACTCTTCGGCGGATCGCTGTGCCATGTGCTCTCTCCTCTTCTGGTCGCTCGTGCGCGAGGTGACAGGTGATAAGCACCTATCACCCTTTGCCAGGTGCCCCTCTGCCCGCAGCCACAGGCAGCAGGCGCCAACAGTCTACCACATTCGAGGAGGAAGAGGCAGCAGCCAGAATGCCCAGGAGAAGGGCAGAGGCAGGCTGGCCATGTTCCGCGGCCAGCTCACTCGCGAGCGGGAGCCAGGGTAGGAGCCGTCTGGGCTGTCAGCAGCGCCTCAAGCGTTGAACGGCGAATGCGGTAGGCCTGGCGTCTGCCACGGTGCGGAAGGGTAACGGCCTCCAGCATTCCCATCTTAATCCAGCGTCGTACCGTAGTATCGTCTACCCGCAGCTGGCGAGCCACCTCGCGTACGGTCAGCAAATCGAGTGCTTCGTGTTCCACAGCATCTCCTTCCTGATCAGTCGCTTCGAATGCCTTGCCTCTTCGAGGCTGGAGCAATGCCCTACCTGACACCACTCCGGCCAGTGGCAGGGACCCAAGGTTGACGGGTGACCCGATGGGCCAGCCTCGCCTCACCGACACTCGAAGGTATACCGTGTCTATTTGTCTATGCATTGAGAGAGACGAACATCTTCCTCTGCGGTAACACGTGAAGGGCGTGTGATCAGAGAACCAGATGATAAACCTGAACAGGGGAGCTTATCCACCAATCATGGACATCGTGCGATTCGCACGTCTGAAGCGTTTATCGCCAATATAGTGTTTTAGCTCCTTGTGCCAGACAGCGTGGCGGATAATTGCCATCAGTTCCTCATCGGAAGCGCCCGAGCGCAGCGGCGTCCGCAGATCGGTTTCCTCAGTTGCAAAGAGGCAGGTGCGCAACTGGCCATCGGCGGTCAGACGGATACGATCGCAGGTCGAACAGAACGGTTCGCTGACAGGGTTAATAAAGCCCACCTCGCCGACGCCATCGCTGAAGGTATAGCGGCGAGCTGTCTCCGCAGAATCGCCCTGAATGGGCACCAGCGGCCCGTACTCGGCTTCGATGATGGCCTTAATCTCGGCGCCTGTCAGGATATCCTCCTTGCGCCAGATTTGATCGGCATCGAGTGGCATGAACTCGATCCAGCGCATCACATAGCCTTTGCGCCGGGCCAGACGGACGAAATCGAGCACCTCCTCCTCTGTGAAACCGCGCATTGCCACCGCATTAATCTTGATGGGACGAATAGTTGGATATTTCTCCAGCTCCTCCAATCCCTCAAGCACGCGGTCGAGCTGATCACGCCGTGTCAGACGGGCGAACTTCTCACGCACCAGCGAATCGAGGCTGACATTAATACGCGTCAGGCCGGCCTCCGCCAGTGGGCGGGCCAGTTGCTTGAGCAGCACCCCATTGGTCGTCAGACTGAGGCTGTGCAGGCCCTCGATCTGGCGCAGCCGGCGCACCAGCTCAGGGACGTCGCGGCGCACCAGCGGCTCACCGCCGGTCAGACGGATCTGTTCGATGCCCATACGGACCGCCAGGCGGGCCAGCCGCTCAATCTCCTCGTAGGTCAGAATCTCGGCCTTCTTTAGCCACGGCAGCCCCTCAGCGGGCATGCAATACGTACAGCGGAAATTACACTTATCGGTGATAGAAATGCGCAGGTTGCGGATGCGTCGGCCATAGCTATCAACAAGCGGGTCCATAGAGCGCCTCTCCAGACAGAGCGAGGATGACATCGTACCGCGTGGGTAGAATAGACATTCAATTATATCACAGCTGGAGAAAAGCCGGCCAGCCGGCCAGGTCGCTCAGCCGGGTCGCGCTCCCTGGGGGTCCATCCTGGGCGCCGGGAAGCGACCCCGAGATAGCAAAAAAGAAAAGAGCGGACTCGGGATGCTGGCTTGGCACCGCGAGTCCGCTCGCTTGTGCGTACGATCAGCTCAGAAGGATCAGGCGTCGTAGTAGAGGGCGAATTCAATCGGCACGGGTCGCATGCGCACCTCATTGACCTGAGCGCGCTTCAGTTCCACATAGTGTTCGAGCACGTCAGTCGTGAAAACGTCGCCCTCCAGCAGGAACGCGTGATCATCCTCCAGAGCCTTGAGGGCCTCCTCCAGCGAGCCCGGAACCGAGCCGATCTCGCGCAGCTCCTCCGGGGAGAGGTGATACAGGTCGCGATCGACGGGCCCGAAACCGTGCTCGCTGGGCTCGATCTTGCGGCGGATTCCATCGAGGCCGGCCATCAGCAAAGCAGCGAAAGTGAGATAGGGATTGGCCGTGGGATCAGGCGGACGGAACTCAATGCGCTTCGCCGATGGGCAGTCGGTATTGGGAATGCGCACAGCGGCGCTGCGATTGGCCTTCGAGAAGACCAGGTTGACCGGGGCTTCGAAGCCGGGCACCAGCCGCTTGTAGCTATTGGTCGTCGAGGCAGCGATGGCCAGCAGCGCAGGAGCGTGCATCAGCAGGCCGCCGATATAATAGCGCGCCGTCTGGGAGAGGCCGGCATAGCCCTCGGGGTCGTAGAAGAGCGGGCGCTCATCCTTCCACAGGCTCTGGTGCACGTGCATGCCGGAACCATTGTCGCCGAAAATCGGCTTCGGCATGAAGGTGGCCGTCTTCCCATGTTTGCGCGCAGTGTTCTTCACCACATACTTGTAGATCATCAGGTTATCGGCGGTCCTGACCAGCGTGTTGTAGCGAATATCGATTTCGCACTGGCCGGCCCCGCCAACCTCGTGATGCTGAGCCTCGACTGGAACGCCCAGCTCCTCCAGCGTCAGAACCATCTCGCTGCGCAGATCCTGGAGCGTGTCGCTGGGTGGAACCGGGAAGTAGCCCTCTTTCGGGCGCAGGCGATGGCCCAGATTGACGCCGCCATTGCGGCCATTATTCCAGTGCGCCTCATCCGAATCGACCTCGGCGTACTGGACATTCTGGGTCGAGGAGAAGCGCACGTTGTCAAACACGAAGAACTCAGCCTCGGGGCCAAAGTAGCTCACATCGGCGATCCCAGACGAGCGCAGGTATGCCTCCGCCTTGCGCGCAATCGTCCGCGGGTCGCGGCTATAGGGCTGCTTATGCGCGCCCGGCCCTGGGTGGGCAACCGTACAGATGAGGCTCAACGTGGGGATGCTGGTAAAGGGGTCCATGAACGCCGTATCTGGATCGGGGATTACCAGCATGTCGCTGTCGTCGATGGTCTGGAAGCCACGGATGCTCGACCCGTCAAAATACTTCCCCTCGACGAACGTCTCTTCGTCCAGCTCGTGCAAGGGAACGCTAAAATGCTGCCAGGTGCCCGGTAGATCAACAAATTTGAAGTCTACCATCTTGGCACCCCGCTCCTTGGCAAATTGCAAAACTTCTTCAGGTGTCATGCCGTCGAACTCTCCTCTTTACTGGTCTCTCCCCAGCCTCTTTGCCGGACACGCCTTCGGCTCTCGTCGCCACTCCGTGCTCTTGACTTCTGACTGTTCGTCGCTCGCTATCTCTATCCCGCTGAACTGATGGCAATCGGCGCGCTGGCGCTCAGCTTTCCAATCCCTGATTCCAATCTCTGGAACGGGCTTGTCCTGCTTTCAGCCGAGGCCAGCTCCCCTACTTGCTTCTATGATACGTCCCCCTTGCTGCAGAGACTACGGGCACTTTGTCTGAAAGCAAGGTGCTCTCTTTTGGGCAATCTGCCCAAAAGAGAGCACCTCTTGCGCAGTTGGGGCCGAACGGCTATGATACAGTGCAGGTTTGCTTGCTAAAGGAGTGTCGCCAGCTATGTCCTGGTTCGCCAACACCAGCGCCGACGGCGATGATGAGGCCGACTCAGCTTCTGAGGTCGCCCCTTCCCCTGTCTTCGAGAGCGCCGCTGATCTCTCCGACCGTGACCTTGTTGAGCCGGCGGAGGCTAGCTATCTGCCTGATGCCCCCCCGATCGAGGCTAGCTATCTGCCTGATGCCCCCCCGATCTGGGAACTGAGCGAGACCCAGTTTCCCCCAGCGCGAGGGGCGCGCCCGACCCGGCGGCTATCCGACTCGCTGCCCGATACCGAAGCAGGGCCGCCACAACTCTCCTCTACCCCGGCCCCTCATCGTCTTCGACGCTGGCTTCCAGCGGGAACGTTCCTCTTGGGACTGCTCAGCGGCATGCTGGCTCTCTGGCTGGTGGCGCTGCTCTTCCTCAGCCCGGATCACTCTCCTCTCCCTTCGTCATCCCCTACCTCTGGCGAGAGCGATCTGGTGCTCCAGCTCTCCCCGGCCTACCTGACGGCACTCGTGGCGCGCAATCTCCCTCGGGCCGGCCTGCCCGGTCAGGTGAGCCAGGTGCGCGTCACGCTCCAGCCTCGGGATCTGATCGAGGTCACAGGTCAGGAGACGCTGACACTCTTCGGCCTGGCGCTGACACGCCCGTTCTTCCTGCAGGTTCAGCCTGTGACCGCGACCTGCCACCTTCAGGTGCATGTGCTGCACGCCGATCTGGGGGGACTGTCGGTAACCGGTCTGGCCGCCATCTTCGAAGAGCATTTGAATCAGCAGTTGAGCCAGCAACCTGCTCCAACGGGCCTACCCGCTGGTTTTCGCTATTGTGCTGTAGCGACCTGGACCACGACCAACGGCCTCTGGATTAGCTATAGCGCCCAGCCGACGGCGCTGCGCCCCTCCCTCCCTCCTGGCCGAGAGGACGCCGGCCTAGCCAGGGACAGCTGGCTTCAGGGGCTGGAACCCGACTCCGGAACTCCTACGCGGCTGCGACGCTAGCTGATCTACCGTCTGGCAGCGGTTTTAGCGCTTCTGCCCGTAGGCCACGATAAAGGAATAGCAGGTGTGCAGGTCGTTGCACTCGCGCCGCATGCTCTGGAGCAGGGCCACCAGAGCCTCGGTCGGAAGCTGGAAACGCTGGGCAACGCGTTCGCTGAGCGCCAGGAATGTTTCGCGGAAGTCCAGAGCGATCAGGTGACCGATTGGGCCGCCCCACTCGCCAACTGGGACGGCGACAGTACGCTGCTGGATGGCGCTCAGACCTGCCTCCTCAAGGTAACGCACTAGGGAGCGGGCTACGTTCCCCTGGCCATCAAGGCCACGCGCCAGCAGGTACTGTCCAATGAGAGAGAAGACCTCTTGCGTCGCCGGGCCCGCGGGAGCGACCTCCGCGCTGCCTTCAATTAGCTCGACCCAGCCGCCGGGGGCTGTCACCCGCGCGAGGTCTTTGACGAGGACTGGCCAGCAGGTGACGGGCAGGGAGAGCGCCAGGAGACGCTGGTGAACGAAGTCAAAGCTGTCGTTGGCAAAGGGGAGACCATCCAGGAGGTTGGCTCGCACAAAGCGAAAATTCGATGGCAGATTGGTAGTCTGCTTGATTGGCTCAATGTCCAGACCAACAACGGTGGCCTGGGGGAATTCTTGACAGAGGTCATAGGCCCACTGCCCTGTTCCGCAACCTGTGTCGAGAATACGGCGCGGCAGGCCCACGGGGGCCAGATAGTTGGCCTGCAGAACCACTCGTAGGGCATAGTGCTGGAGGTCAAGACGGTCAATCTCTCGCAGGTCCTTGGGAAGGGATTGGAGAGAAAACTGGCTGAACTCAGCAGCATGGCCTCTTTCTCCGGGGAGACTGCTTAGTAGCCGTCCTTCTCCTGGGGCCGGCTCGCTCTCCGTCGGTTCGGCTTCGCTCCCCCCGCCGTGCTTAAAGAACCACCAGGGCATGGTTCCTCCTTGTTCACCTCTCTCTCTAAGACCAGAGAAGAACTCACTCGCAGTCTATCTGTGGGGCCACACTGGGTTGACATCATGACTTGTCCTTTCTTCTTCCTACGAAGCGCATGCGATCAGCGATCGCCCGCGGCTACGTCCGGTCCGCTGCTGCTGTGTCTCTCTCACCCGCCAATGGCCCGTCTCGACGGGCAAGAGCGACACATCGGGGATCAAGATACCCGCGGATGCCCTCGAGGGCAGACTCTTGTTTCTCTTTTTCCCTTCTCAGGGGTGAAGTGAAGAAGCTTCATGGGTGGCTCGCCGGAGACCTCTCTTCAAGCGCTTTCTCTTCCCGGCAAGAGCAGGCGCAGCGACCAGGGAGCCTCAGCCTGGCTGGACCGCTCAGGGCTTGCGCCCGTAGGCGACGATAAAATGATGGCAGGATTTCAGCTCGTTCCATTCCTTCATGGTCGTCTCAAGCAGTGCAAGATAGTCTTCACGCGATAGCCCAAAACGCGCCGTTACCGGTCCACACATAGCCAGCGCCACCTCGCGGAAGTCGAGTGCCAGCAGAGAGCCAAGACGCCCTCCCCAGTCTCCCAGCGGCACCTCCACCACATGGCGCTCAACCTCGACCAGGCCAGCCTCTGCCAGATAGAGATCCAGAGAACGGGCCACTACCCCCTCAGCATCCAATCCTCGCAGAGCTACCAGTTGCAAGATAATCTGCCGCAGCCGCTGACCTGCAGGCCCCGAAGGGATCACTTCTGGATTAAGCTCCAGTAACTCGACCCAGCCACCGGGAGCCGTCACTCGCGCCAGTTCCTTCACAGCTCCTGGCCAGGCAGTCAGCGGTAGGGCTGAGTGAAGTAGCCGCTGATGAACAAAGTCGAAACTGTGATCAGGGAAGGGAAGGCCCTTGAGAATATCGCCCGAGACAAAGCGATAGTTCGGTGGAGGGGCAGTCGAGTTCTTGGCCTCTTCGACGTCTAACCCGACAACGGTGGCCTGGGGGTATTCCCTCGCCAGCTCGTAGGCCCACTGCCCCGTACCACAGCCTACATCAAGAATCTGGCGTGGCTGACGAAGCGGGGCCAGATAGTTCCTCTTCAAGATGGCTCGCAGCACATAATGCTGAAAGTCGAGCCGATTGATCTCCTGGAGATCCTTGGGCAGGACATACGGCTGCTCGTCCAGATAGCGTCGTCCATCGCTATCACCCAGATGCGGTAAGGTGACTTCGCCTGCCCATGTGCGTGGGCGCACCGACTGTGGGCTGCTCTCGGGGCGGGGAGAAGCTGCCGGCGCTGCCGCGGGTTTGCGTCGGAAGAACCACCAGCGCATGTTTTCCTCTCTTACTCCTTTCTTTCCAGCGTGCCCCTCCACTCTACTGGGAGAATGCACAGCTCTGGCTCAGAACACTTCTCAGTTTAGGAAAGAGGAGATGGATATGTCAATTCAGATATATAGAGATAGTGCGTGGCCTACAATTTTAACGCATTTTTAATGCACGCCCCGGTAATGAGGCGGAGGAGTCTTCAGAAAGCCGGTCTGCCCCTTGACAAAGTCGATTAGGAAATGCTAATATCCGAGTACATCACTAAGATATTAGCCTGCCCTAATATTGAAAGGGCAGCAAGCGGATCAGCAAAGCGAGACACGTCACCACCGGGTAGAGAGAAGAAGGAAGAGACGAAAGGACTTGCTGGAGTGAGGTACTTACAAGCCTACTTTACCGGGAGTCTTCTACAGCGTATCATCCGCGCAGTACTGCTGCTGGCTGGATTGGTGATTGTCGCGGCCCTTGTCTGGCAAGGCATTACGGCCCAGGGCAATCCCGACCCCACTGTACCGCATCTGAGTCCGGGCGCAGCTATTTTGGATACTGGTTTGCTGGTGTTTCGTGAGGGGCTTGAGACCATCCTCGTGCTGGCGGCGATTACGGCCAGCATGATGGGAAAGCACGACAAATATCGCCGCCCGATTGCGACTGGAGCCGGGCTAGCTCTTCTGGCGACCCTGGTCACCTGGTTTGTAGTGGTCGGTATTCTCAGCCAGGTAAATGCCCCAGAGCTACATATCCAGGCCGCCACCGGTCTGCTTGCAGTCATTGTCCTCCTCATTATCATGAACTGGTTTTTCCACCGTGTCTACTGGACCGGTTGGATTTCCTTCCATAATCGCCGACGGCGCAGCCTGCTGAGCCTGGGCGAAGATGAAGAAGCGCGTATTGTCTGGGGCATGGTTGTCCTGGGCTTCACCTCGGTCTATCGTGAAGGCTTTGAGGTCGTGCTCTTCCTGCAGAATCTGCGCATGCAGGTTGGTTCAGGCATCGTTCTCATTGGCGTCTTGATTGGCCTGGCCTTCACAGCCAGCGTCGGAGCGCTGACATTCGTGGCTCACCATCGGCTGCCCTACAAGAAGATGTTGGTCTTGACGGGCGTGTTGCTAGGCGTAGTGCTGATCGTGATGGTGGGCGAGAGCATTCAGGAAATGCAGCTGGCAGGCTGGCTTGGCACTACCCCTGTTCCCTTGCCCATTCCTGACTGGATGGGTCTCTGGTTCGCGGTCTTCCCCAACGTTGAGGGGCTGGTGGCTCAGGCTCTGGCGGCCATCCTGGTCATTGGGTCCTACTTCCTGGCCGAGTATGTCCGTGTCTGGCGCCCGCGCCGGCTCGGCGAGCGTCCCGCCGTACGCCCTGAGGCCCCTCCGGCTGTCGAGGCTGCTGCTCCGGCTACGGAGGTCTCCTCCTCGTAAGGGACTCTTGACAGTAGCAGCCTGACCTCAAAGCCGCAACATCACAGCCACCCTACCATGCCGCGGGGAGAGGCCAGAGAGTGGGAACAGGTCCCATTGCTCTGGCTTCCCCCGTCTGTTGGCCTGGTCCGCTCTGCTTTCTCTTCAGGTCAGACGTCCTTTCTCCGCCAGCCCGCCTTAGCTTAGCAGCCTCGCCGAGGGCCTAACCCTTAGAAGTGTTCGAGGACCTGCTCACAAGCGAGCCGCACGGTCACCCGCTGCTCCCTGCTGAAGTGTTCCATCTGCTGGCGCGCCTTTTCTTCGCCATCATAGTAGCGGGCCAGGCGATAGATATCGGCCTGGGCCACCGTCGGATCGTCGATGAGGCGCACCCGACCGCTGATCGTGACGTAGCGATAGCCATCCTCAACGCACAGGGAGACCCGCGGGTCACGGCGCATGTTCCGCTCCTTCACCCGTCCCACCCTCGTATTCATAAGGATCTCGTCTCCATCCAGCAGAAACCACATGGTGGTCAGGTGAGGGGAGCCGTCGGTGTTCACTGTACCGAGGACGCCAAAGCGCGGCTTCTCTTGTAGAAAGGCGCGTGCGCGCTCTGAGAGCGCAGCCATCGATTGTTTGCCTCCTCCATTCCATTGTGCTTGTGCTGACAGATGCTGGTCGCGCAAGCCCCCAGCCCCTGGCGGCCAGTTTCGACCGTAGCCAGGAATTGGGGGCTTGGCAGGTAGGTGTTCACCCGTTCGCTGGCTGAGTCAGGAGAGCCAATCTCCCTTCTCAGGAGGTAGGAGCCTGCCGCGAGGGGGTTGCCGGCTGGCGTAGGGCTGGAATAACGGCCTCGCCGTAGGCTCGGATAAAACTGCTCTGGTCCCGTCCTACGTTGTGGACATGGACCTCGTCGAAACCAAGATCAAAGAAGCTCTGGATATGACGTCGGTGCTCTTCCAGGTCAGGCGAGATCAAGACGCGGCCCTGGAAGTCCTCGGGGCGCACCAGCTGAGCAAAGGCTTCAAAATCCTCCGGCGAGCGAATATCTTGCTTCGGGGCCTTGATGCCGCCATTGGGCCATTCCTTCAGGGCGTTGTTGACGGCCTCTTCGTGGGTTGGGGCCCAGGAGACGTGCAGCTGGAGCAGACGCGGCATCGTGCTCGGGTCCTTGCCGGCCTCGCGCGCCCCCTTCTCAAAGCGCTCCAACAGCATCTTGAGCTTTTCTGGCGGCGCAGCCGGCGTGATCAGGCCATCGCCCAGACGTCCAGCCGTCTCCGCCGCTTTGGGACCGGAGGCCGCTACCAGGATTGGGGGTGGCGTCTCCGGGCGCGTGTAGAGGCGAGCACTCTCCATGCGCAGGTGCTTGCCGCTGTAGCGGACCTTTTTGCCGCTGAAGAGCAGTTTGATGATCTCGATTGACTCGATCATGCGCTCCAGACGGATCGGCGCCTCGGGCCATTCACCACCGACGACGTGCTCGTTGAGCGCTTCGCCGGTGCCGATTCCCAGCCAGAAGCGCCCGGGGTACATGGCTGCCAGGGTGGCTGCGGCCTGGGCAATGATGGCCGGATGGTAGCGGTAGGAGGCGCAGGTGACGCCTGGGCCAAAGGTCAGCTTCTGCGTGGCCAGCCCGAGGGCGCCCATCCAGGACCAGACAAAGGGACTCTGCCCCTGGGTCGGCGTCCAGGGATGGAAGTGATCAGCGGCCATGACGCCGCCAAAACCGGCTTCCTCGGCCTCCCGGCACCAGCGCAGGAGGTCGCTGGGATGGAACTGCTCTAAGGCTGCGGAATATCCAACGACTGGCATGGTGTCATCTCCCTGAGACAATGCGAGGAGGACCTGGCGGTCAGCCAGCGCTCGACCAGACCCGAGCGCTGGAGGTCCTCCAGAGTATCGATGTCGAGAGCCAGCCCCGGACTCTCATAGCGGCTATAGGCGAGGTGGCGACGTTGGGAAGCCTCGCAGTAGCGTCGGAAGCTCTCTTCCCCGAACAGATAGGGCAGCAGTAAGGGAGGTCGCAGCAGCAGGGCATTCGTGCCCTGGCCGTCGTGGGCTGGCGCCAGCACCACCGGATAGCGCCGACCCTGCGCCAGCAGCGCCTCGACCTCCTCGTTCTTGAGCAACGGGAGATCGGCGGAGATGGTGAGCAGCATCGCCACCCCTTCGGTTCGCAGGCGCCGGGCCGCGGCCTCCAGCGCTGCGTTGTGCCCTGGCTGCTCCTCGGGCCATCCTTCCGCTCCCCAGCTGACTGCCCAGGCGCGCACGCGCTCGTCGGCGCTCACGACCACAATCCTGGAGAACTGGCCGCTGGCCTGCAGGGTCCTCACCACGTGATGGAGCATGCTCAGCACCAGCCGGGCACGCCGGGCAGGTGGTAAGTAACCCGCCAGCCGGCTCTTCGCTGCCGCTAACGCTTTCACAGGGATGAGCGCGCTGCAGCGGGATGAAAAAGCCGCTACCTGTTCACTCCCTTGCTCTTCTTCCTGGTGAGCCGTCACGGTAGTCGCCCCTCCCGAACCATTTGTTCCCGGACTAGACGGCTCGTGCACAGCTGTGCAGCACCTCACGCGCCAGGCGGACTTTGGTCTGGTTATCGCGCATGATGGTGTCAGTGACCAGCACACGCGGGCCAAGGGCCTCGATGGCCGGAGCCAGAGTTGCGTCTTGCTGGTCGATGACCATGACATCCAGAAAGTCGGCGTAGCAGCGGGCCACCCCCAAGGCGGAGACCTCGTATCCGAGGCCGCGCATCAGCTTATCCGCCGGCCCTTTGAGAGGAGCGCCGCTTACGATGGGACTGATGGCAGCCACCGTGGCAGAGGTCTCCTGCAGCGTTTCGCGCACGCCAGGCAGGGCCAGGATGCTGCCGATGCTGACGATGGGATTGCTCGGGGCAAGCAGCACGGCCTCGGCCTGGCGCAGCGCCTCAAGCACGCCCGGGGCTGGTCTGGCCTGCTCGAGGCCGACAAAAACGACGCCCTGCACCTCATCCATGCAGCGTCGCTTGACCATGTACTCTTGAAAATGGAGCAGGCCGGCGGGGGTCTGAATATGTGTCGCCACCGGCTCATCGCTCATAGGCAGAATACGCAGCGGCAACCCAAAGAGGCGGCGCAGCTCATCGGTCACCTCGCTGGGCGTGCGTCCCTGGCGCAGGCGCAGGCTGCGATGGATATGCGTCGCCAGATCGCGATCTCCCAGCAGAAACCAGTCTTCGTGACCATAGCGGGTGAGCTGCTGCATGACATGATAGGTGTCATCGCGAATGCCCCAGCCGTGGCGCTCGTCCACGACACCGGCCAGCGTATAGATCACAATATCGATATCGGGCGAGACATGCAGTCCATAGAATTGGCGATCATCACCCGTGTTGACGATGGCGGTGACCTCCGCAGGCGGAACCACCTGGACGACGCCCTGGAGAAAGCGCGCTCCCCCAACGCCACCGGCGAGCACAACAATCATGGCTCTCTCGCTACTCCCTTCTCTTCTCTAGCTCTGGCTGTCTGTCTACCTGCTTATGCCTACCATCCCCACCGCTCTCACTGTCCTGGCTGCTCGCCGTCGCTCTGACTATCGAGACGAATCACGAGGGTCTCCAGGGGCAAACGAGGCCGTCGCTTGGGATCGGCGGCGGCATAGCCCAGAGTGATCAGCGCCTGGGGCTGCAGGCGCCGATCCAGATCGAGCGCCTCACAGACGGCAGCGGGACAGAAGAGGGGGGCGCACATCCAGCCTGTATCAAGGCCCAACTCGTAGGCCATCAAGAGCATATTCTGTACGGCAGCTCCCAGACTCTGGATCGCCATGATGCGCTCACTCTCCTGGCGCTCGGCATCAGGATAGCGATCCAGGTCCTCCAGGTACAGGCAAGGAAGAATCAGCACCGGAGCTTGCCGGATACGCTGGCGCGATTTCTCCAGACGTACAGCGATGACCTCCTCCGGTTGCTGATCTAGCCGTAGCTGAGCCTCCCAGGCCGCGCTCATCCGCTCAATCAGCCGCTCCTTGCGCTCCCGCCCGCTGAAGACGACGAAGCGCCAGGGCTGGCGGCCATGCGGCGAGGGGGCCCAGCGAGCAGCCTCTAAGACCTGCTCTAGCAGAGCCTCGGGAACCGGGCGCTCCTGGAGGGCACGCACACTGCGTCGGCTCCGCAAGAGCGTCAGCAGGTCGCCGGCTCGCTGGGAGACGGTCACAGCTCGTTCACAAGCAGTTGTCACGGCTCGTTCGCTCTACCTTCTTCTCTGTTTGTCAACAAGACGACCCGGCGGCGGAGCCAGCGCGAGTCAGCGATGGAGGCTCCGCCTGTCCCGGACAGCCTGATCACCACGAAGGACAGGGAACAAGGCACGCTGGAGATCTATCTCACGATGGTCGCCTGGTCAGGCCTGGCAGAAGACTAACGAAACAGATCGCTGGCCGCATCGCGCAGCAGCGGTCCAACCCCGCCCTCCGTGGGGATATAGGGGTAGCCGCGGATCAGCGCGACAGGCACGCCAGCACTCTTTCCCATCACCAGCTCAGCAGCCGCTGCGAGCTCATCGGCGACCGCAATGGCGCTGACGCGCAGCTCGCGGCCATAGGCATCAGGCTCGCCGCGATAGTCTCTGATCGGCTCCAGCCCGGCCACCCCAATAGCCATGTTCACCTGGCCATTGCGCCAGGGTCGCCCCCAGGTGTCGGAGATGATGACCGCCAGCTCCTCCAGCGGCTCGCCTTCTGACGACCTGTGAGAGGCCGCCGAAGCCGCCAGGGACAACAGACGTTCCCGCAGCGTCCGCGCCGAATGGTCAGGATCGCGCGGCAAAAGGCTCACCTGGTGCTGGTCAGCGAGATTGGACTCATCCACGCCGGCATTGGCACAGACAAAGCCGTGATGCGTCTCACAGATGAGTACACCGCGATCCATGCGTACCAGCCGCCGCGTCTCCTGCAGAATCACCTCCACATGGCGGGGGTCCTTGCCGGTCTCACGTGCGATTGTCAGAGCGAAAGCCGAGGGGGTCACCTCCTCCAGGCGCACCAGTCGCCCTTCGGCCTTCGAGACAATCTTTTGGGTGACCACCAGGATATCACCATTGGCCAGCGTCACTCCCTGGGCCTGCAGGGCCGCAGAGATGAGAACCCCCAGGTCACTCCCTGGGGTGATGTCGCCAATACCTGTGACGGGGATGATCCGTAGTTCCGCGCCCATACATCCTCCTGGGTGAGTATTATATTTCGCAACTCGCTCCTTCTGCAAATGCGCCGTCCGTCGGCAGGCCAGCGGGAGTGACTGCCCTCTCAGTCAGATGCTGGTCGCGCCATGCCCCAACGGGCTAGAATGAAGAGAGGAGAGCCAGCGTACTGCTGGCTCATTCAGCTCTTGTCTTGCTGGCCCGCGCTGGGAAGACTGGCCTGGCGTGGCGAGCGAGGCCGCCAGCTCTCTCTGTCTCCGTCGTCCTGACGGTTCTCCCCCGGTCTGCCTGTAGCGGGCCTGAGAGCACTAGAGAAGAGAGAGGAAACGGAGAGAATACCTATGATCCGAGCACTGGCACGGCTGCTGTTGGCCGTGATCTTCATCAAAGGAGGAGCCGACGCCTTCCTCAATCCGGGAGGTCGTCCGGCACGCGTCGCCCGCTTTGGCATCGCGCAGCCAGAGCGCGCCGTCGTGCTCAATGGGGCCACCATGATGGTTGCTGGCAGTGCCCTCGCCCTGGGCTGGTTTCCACGCCTGGCCGCCGCCGTCCTGCTCGCCTCGTTGGTCCCCACGACCATCGTCGGCCACCCGTTCTGGCAGGAGCGTGATCCCCAGACCCGTCAGGCTCAGCAGACGCAGTTTTTCAAGAACCTGGGGCTGATGGGGGGCCTGCTGCTCGTGCTGCTCGAAGAAAGCGGGACGAAGACGGCGCAGACCCGCGCCCAAAGCTAGGCACAGCAGCGCCGTGCCGCGCCGGCGGCCCGTCTGGTAGTGGCCAGGAAGAGAACGGCCCTTCAGGCGGGTCGCGCTGCTTGCTCCCCGGCCTCACACACGCGCCCTCTTGCACGGCTTCTGCGCTCTGTGTCATAATATCGATAAAGATGAAAACAAGACCTTCGGGGCAGGGTGCAATTCCCGACCGGCGGTATGGCGGCCACACGCCAGCAGGCTAGCACACCTGCGCGCTCCCTACTATGCCACAGCCGCGTGTGAGCTGCCAAGCCCGCGACTCGCTGCGCGTCGCTGAGAGTGGCCAGACTGGCCATCAGGATGGACCACCCTGATGGCTGATGGGCCACCAGTGACCGGCGCCAGCGATGGATTCGGTGAGAGGCCGAAGCCGACGGTAACAGTCCGGATGGGAGAAGGCTTGGTATCTCGCGAAACGGACGAGTTGATCCTCCGCTTGCTACCAGCAGCAGGCGCCTGGAGCAGCGCAGCCGATCGGTCACGCTCTCCGTCAGCGCTTTCCTGCGTCTCCCTCACATGCTCCCCGGGTCGGTTGAACTGACAGCGTGACTGTTGTTTCCCTGGACGCGACCGCGCAGGTCCGTGTGTACCGCGGTCCGCCGCGGGAGCAGCTGCGACGCTGTCATGAGAACGGATCACCGAGGGCAATGATGGGTATCGACACTTCTACCTCAGCCAGAAAGCAACTCTCTCTCGATCTGCCTCGCCAGGACCAGCAGAGAGAGGCCGCGGAGCAGACAGGTCTCATGAGCACGCGGGCCACCACCATCCAGGGGACTCGTCGTCGACAGGCTACAGCCCTGGCCCTGATGCCCCCCTTACTGGTGGCAATCGGGCTGCTGGGCTTGTGGTACTTCGGCAGTGCCTACGGGCACATCAATCCTCTCTTCTTACCGTCCCCTGCCGACGTCTGGCAGCGCCTGCTGGACGGCTTCAGCTCCGGCCTCTTCGAGGTCAACGCCCTGGCCACCATTGAAGAAAGCCTCCTGGGTTTCCTGCTGGCGGTCCTCATCGGGCTGCCTCTGGGCTATGGCCTGGCCAAATCACGCCTGATCGCCGCCACTATCCAGCCCTACCTGGCTGCCGGACAGGCCATCCCGGCTATCGTCATCGCCCCTTTCCTCGTGCTCTGGCTGGGTTACACCTTGCTTCCAACAGTCATTCTGTGTATGCTGGTAGTGCTCTTTCCAATGGTGATCACCACAGCACTGGGTGTGCGCACCATCGATCGCTCCATTTTGGACGCGGCGCGCGTTGACGGGGCCGCCGGCTGGTCATTGCTGACCGCCATCGAGTTTCCCCTGGCGCTGCCGGCCATCCTGGCAGCGGTGCGCACTGGGCTGACGCTCTCGATCACCGGCGCCCTGGTGGGCGAGTTTGTCGCCGGCGGTAATCAGGGGCTAGGGGGCCTCATCTTGCAAGGACAGCATCAGTATGATACACCGTTTATGTTCGCAACACTGGCGTTGCTTGCCGCGCTGGCGGCAGTCTACTACGGTCTTGCCTGGCTGCTGAGCAAACTGGCCGAAGCCGTCTATTGAGGGTCCTGCTTCGGCCTCCCTACCACGCTGCTCGGCGCCGCTGGCCAGCCAGCGTGCCGCTCCTATGCCCAGTCAGTCGCTCACCCACGACAAGCAAGCTCTGTTGTGTTGTACGTATGGGGGATTTTGTGCCTTATGCGGAAGATCACGCGTTTTGTGTTCGTTAGTTGCCTGCTTGTGTTTTCCCTCTTGCTCGGCGCCTGCGGTCAGTCGGCGGGGCAAGGCTCGTCTGCGTCCAACGGGGGAAAGACGCTGACGGATGTCACCATCGGTCTGGGCTATATCCCGGATATCCAGTTCGCGCCCTTCTACGTCGCCAAAGCCAAAGGCTACTACAGCCAGGCTGGACTGAACGTGACCTTCAATCATGGAATCGTCACCGACCTGGTCGGGTCAATGGTGGCGGGGCGCAACACCTTTGTCTTCGCCAGCGGCGATGAGGAGCTGACGGCTCGCAGCAAGGGGGTGCAAGCCGTCGACGTGGCCACCATCTTCCAGCGCTATCCGGTCTGTCTGATCGTACCGGCAGATTCGCCGATCCGCACGCTGGCTGACCTGAAAGGCCACAGCGTCGGGGTGCCTGGCCCCTATGGCGCGACCTATGTCGGGCTCCTGGCACTGCTCTACCACGAGCACCTGAGTGTCAACGACATTCATCTGCAGTCCATTGGCTTCACTCAGGTTGCTGCCTTGCTTGGCCACAAGGTCGATGCCGTGATGGGCTATTCGAATAATGAGCCACTGCAGCTGCGCCGCCAGGGCTTTCCCGTGCGCACCTTTGAGGTCTCGGACTACCAGCCACTGATTTCGAACGGCATCGTGACCTTGCAGACCACCTTGCGTCAGCAGCCACAAATGGTGCGGGCCTTCGTGCAGGCAACTCTGCGGGGGCTGCGCGAGGTCATTGCCAATCCCGAGGAGGCCCTGCAGCTGAGCAAGAGCTATGTACCTGGCATGGACCTTGCCAGGGCCAGGGACGTGCTGCAAGCGACGATCCCTATCTGGCGCGGCAACGGCCACCTTGGCTACAATGATCCCGCCACCTGGCAGGACACGGCCACCTTCATGGCCGCCCTGAAGCTGATTCCGGCTGTGCCCGATGTCAGTGCCGCCTATAGTAACCAGTTTGTGTCTTAGCGAAGAAAGCCGGCTCCTGGCTGGACCTGCTGGTCTGAAGAGCGAGGAGCGCGGACATCTGAAGCAGACAGCGTCAGGGCCAGGGCAGACAGACTGTCCGCTTGATGTGGTATGCTTAAGGCAGAGCTATCAGCCTCATCCGACCCTGCGCGATCCGGCCCCGGCTCAGGGGGGCCACAGGTCGGCCTATTTTTGCCTGTGATTGGGCAACGCTCCTGCGGATGGCGACGTCACACATCACACCTGCTCGTGACCACGCCTGACGCGGGAGCGCTGCCCGCCAAGGAGGACATGATTACTGCCCTGATTTTCGACTTCGATGGTCTCATTCTCGAAACAGAGGTGCCGGAGTTTTTGGCCTGGCAGGAGATCTATGAGCGCTATGGCCAGCGCTTCGAACTGGAAGCCTGGCTTCCCTACATCGGCATTGGTCCCACTTCCAACCCCTTTGATCCCCTACGTGAGCTAGAGCGTCGCCTGGGGCGTTCTTTCTCTCTGGAGGAGCGCGAGGCGCTGCGGCTAAGCCGGCGAGAGCGCTGCCGCCAGCTCTTAGAAGGGCAGCCTCTAGCCGAGGGAGTGCTGGACTACCTGGAGACGGCTCAGCGGCTTGGTCTGCGTCTGGGAGTGGCCTCCTCCTCATCGCGGCGCTGGGTTGTTGGCCATCTAGAACGCCTCGGCCTCCGTTCGCGTTTCCAGTGTATCTGCTGTGGCGACGATGTCCAGGTGACCAAACCTGACCCGGCGGTCTACCTGGCGGTCTTGAGCTGCCTGGGAGTCAGGGCTGAGGAGGCCATCGCTTTGGAGGATTCGCCCAATGGGGTACGTGCGGCACGGCGGGCGGGCATCTTCTGTGTGGCCATCCCCAGTGTGCTCACCCGCCAGGCTGCCTTCTCCGCTGAAGCCACGCCCGATTTGCAACTGGAGACTTTGAGCGCACTCCCCCTCGAAGAACTGCTCCAGCGCGTCGCGGCCCTGCGGACTAACGGACAGCGCTGATCTCCCCTTCCCTCCTTGCTTGAAAATAGGCCCGTTCGGCTGCGCACGCTGACCTCCTTGCCACGGACAGTTAGGCGGAGCACAGCGTGGCAGCGCAGCTGGCCAGACGGGCAGAAGAGGGATGCGCCCAGGCGATCACTCGGGTGGCTCCGTATGGATGGCGACCGAGCCGAGGCGGGGATACTCTTGACGCAGGGCGCGCTGCACTTCCTCGGCTTTGAGATGGGCCTGGCTCAGCGGTATCTCGGGGGCACAGGTGATATGAAGGACAAGATCTAACTCATCCTCGCGCCCGTTTGCGCCTGCCAGCCTTTCGCCTTGTCTCCGCTCCTTGCAAGGCTCAGTCCCGGCGGCCCACTCCTCTGCCCGGCAGGAGCGGTAGAGGTGGATGTCGTGAGCGCTACCTGGGCCGGCCACGCCATCGGCAAGCTGGCGAATGTGCTGGACCATCTCAGGATAGTCGCTTGTTACATCCTGGCGGCGCTCGATCGTCGCGGTTGGCGCCTCCAGGTGCGTGGTGACACGCTGCAACTGGGCATTGCCACGCAAGACCGCCTCTTCGAGACGCGTGGCCGCTGCATGCGCGCTGGCCAGGTCCATGTCGGCCTCCACTTCGATGTCGAAGTCTGCCTCCAGCTTGCCCCCGACCTCGCGCACGCGAATATCGTGGGCCCGAATCCCTTGCTGCTGGGCCAAATAGTGGATCTGTTCCCGCACTGTCTCCTCGGCACTGGCCACCGGCTCCAGATGAACGACCACATCGGCCTCCGCCTGGGGAGCATGTGCATGTACCCCGGCGATAGCGGCCTGCTCGACGCGCTCGCTGAGAGCATGCGTCTCCTCGAAGGTGAAAGAGCGTGGGGCGGCCACCACCACATCGGCGAAGATCTTATTGCCGGCACGGCGCACGCGTATCCGCCGCAGTTCTCTGACTCCCTCAACCTGCCGGATGGCCGCCTCCAGGTGCTGCAGCAGCTTCTCGGGGGCACGATCGAGCAAGGCGTCAACCGTCTCGCGCGTCAGGCGCAGCGCCACGTAGATCACGATCAGCGAAACCCCAAGCGCGGCAATGGCGTCAGCTTGCTTGACCCAGGATGGCAGATGCCAGATCTCGGCCAGGCGCAGGACCAGCAGGCCCGCAATGACAATGGCAGAACTCCAGATATCGGTGCTGAAGTGGAGGGCATCGGCCTCCAGAGCCTGGCTGCCTAGACGACGAGCCACGCGCAGCAGGGCACGCGAGCGAGTAATGTCAACAGCGATCGAGATGGTCATCACCAGGAGCGCCAGGATGCTTGCCTCGACCTGGCCTTCCCCCAGAATCAGGCGGCGCAGGGCTTCGTAGATGATCCAGAGAGCAGTAGCCAGCAGCAGGATGGCCTCGAAGAGCGCTGAGAGGTTCTCGATCTTGGCATGGCCATAGTTATGGGTGGCATCGGCGGGCCGGTCAGCGACTCGCACGGCCAGGAAGGTCATCAGAGCCGCCGCCAGGTCCAGGCCGGAGTGGGCCGCCTCAGCCAGGATTCCCAGGCTGCCGCTGAGCAGACCAGCTACGAGCTTCAGGGCGGTCAGCCCAACCGCCGCCCCCACCGAGGAGAGCGCGACCAGCATCTTCTCCCGATATGCCTCTCGTGCTGCTAACATACGCTTCGTTCCTCATCCTCATCTGTCAGTCAGTGTTCATAGTGGACATGGGTGGGTGGCCGGCCACAGCGGGTGCTTTTGGCCGCTCGTCGCTGCCGCCAGGCGGCACACCCCCAGTAATATACCCGATTGTCGGCTCAGTAGAAAAGGGCAGGAAAGGAAGGAAAACCGCAGCTCTTTCATCCAGTGGTTGACAACGCCAGCCACTGCTGCTATCCTTTAGAACAATAACAAGTGCATACAAGTCTGTCCCGCGTTGAGCGAAACTAGTATGAGTCCGACGACCGACAGCGAGCCGAAGAGCGGTGAGAGTTCGGCAGGGACCCGTCGGCTCAGAACCCGTTCGTGAGCGGCTGGCCGAAGAAAGTCCAGGTTGCCGCGTTTCCTCTTGCTCGCCGCAAGAGAGACAGACACGGTCGGCTGTGGGCAAGTAGGCCAGGTGGGTGGTCCCCACGCAGCAGTATAACCAGCAAGAGTGGTCACAGCACAGTTCGTCACGATGAGGTGAGGAATCTCGGGTGCTGGCATGAGCAGACTGCAGCGGTGACCCGTTCGTGGCGTGGTCGACTGGCGGAGGGCCTGGGAGGAAGCGAACTGGCCACGATGGATCGATCGGCTCAGCAAGCGGCAACAACAGGCGGGACGTTGGGGGTGGGCAGAAGCAGATAGCGAGCAAGACGGTGGACGAGCGCTCTACTGTTGCTTGTCGCCTGAGGAGAGTGGAGCTGCAGACCACTGCGCTGCCAGGCCGAGGCTGCGCTGCAGGTGGTGACAAGCAGGGTGGTACCGCGGGAGCGTTTCTATCTGCTCTCGTCCCTTCGATGCATGGTGGTCAGGGACGAGGGCGTTTTTATTTGGTTTCTCTGACTGGCTGGCTTCTCGGAGGGCTGGCGGGCGGGCAGTTCCACCGCCATCTCAATGTGGCGGCCACCGTCAGGCCAGTCGGCCAGCGCGTATGCAGCCCTCGTTCCTCGCTACAGCCCAGGAGTTCAGGAGCGTGTTGTCAATGGTGAGCGTTTCAATTCTCAATGTTACCAGCTATACCGGTCTGGAGCTGCTGAGGCTGCTGGCCAATCACCCTCACTTTCGCGTCACTTCGGTGACAGGGCGCAGCGCTGCTGGCCAGCGCCTGGGTCAGGTCTTTCCCCAGTTGTACGCTTTGGCCGGTGGCGCCTGCCAGGAGGAGGCACGCCACCTGGCCGAGTTAGAGATTATGGAGGAGCCAGAGGCAACGGAGCTGGCTTTTGTCTGTCTCCCCCACGCCGCTGCCGCCGAGGCGGTCCAGGCTCTGCTCCAGCGCGGCACGCGGGTGGTGGATCTCTCCGCTGATTTCCGCCTGCGCAATCCTTCCCTCTATCAGGAGTGGTATAAGCATACGCATCCGGCTCCTGCCTTGTTGGAGCAGGCCGTCTATGGATTGTGTGAGCGCTATCGCGAGCGTATCCGCACGACGGCGCTGGTGGCTAACCCTGGCTGCTATGCGACGGCGATCATTCTGGCCCTGCTGCCAGCTCTGTCGGCGGGCCTCGTCAGCCGGGACCTGATCGTCGATGCAAAGTCAGGAGTGAGCGGGGCCGGGCGCGGCCTGCGCCTGGATACCCATTATGCCGAGGCCAATGAGGATTTGAGCGCCTATAGCCTCGGGGGGCACCGCCACTGGCCCGAGATTGTGCAAGAGCTAGAAACAGCGGCCCGCGCCGCTGGCCAGACCTATGAGCCGGGCCTGCGCCTGACCTTTGTTCCCCACTTGACGCCTATGACGCGTGGCATCCTGGCTACCTGCTATGCAGAGCTGCAGCCCGATGGCTCTGGCCGCCTGCCAACCAGCTCCCAGGTCCAGGCGCTCTACCGTGACTACTATGCGGGCGAGCCGTTTGTTCACGTTGTCGATCAACCACCACATACGAAGTGGACCTATGGCAGTAACCATTGCCTGCTGTATGCCACTGTGGATGAGCGCAGCGGGCGGCTGCTGGTACTCTCCTGCCTGGACAATCTGGTCAAGGGTGCCTCCGGCCAGGCGCTGCAAAACGCCAATTGCATGTTTGGCTTCGATGAGCGCTGTGGCCTGCAGGGGGGAGCAGTCTATCCTTGACACGCTTATATGCGAGTGGAACGCTCCTTCGCGCCCCGCTCCACTGCCGACTCAGGCGGCACAAGACCCAGGCACAAGGCCAGGGCCGGCCCTGGCCGGGTCAGCGCAGGAAGCAACCCACTCGCGTTGAAAGAAGGGGCAACAACGTTACAACCCTGCCGGCGCCGGCTGAAATGTGTTCGACGACGGTCTGACGAGGAGTTAGCAGAGAGATGGCTATTGCGTTTTCTAGGACACCTGATGGAGATATCATTAGTGATCATCATCTCATCGCCGAGGTTTTACGCGAGGCGCTTCCATATATCGATTACCTCAAGGGGAAAATTCTTGTGATAAAATTGGGGGGGAGCACGCTGGAGCACCAGCAGGTGGTCTTACAGGATATCATCTGGCTCAGCGCCCTCGGCGCCAGGCCGGTCCTGGTGCATGGTGGCGGCCCCTATATTAATGAGTGGCTCAAGCGCTTGCAGATCCCCACCCGCTTTGAAAATGGTCTGCGGGTGACCGATGCTCAGACGCTGGAAGTGGTGCGCATGGTCCTGTTGGGACAGGTCAATCAGGGGCTGGTCCTGATGGCCTCGCAGATGGGCGGCAAAGCCATCGGCCTCTGTGGAACCGATGCAGGTCTGGTACGCGCGCGGATCGCGGATGAACGTCTGGGCTTTGTCGGCGAGGTCGAAGAGGTTGATCCCACGCTGGTGCAGGTGCTGGTCGAGCAGGGGTATATTCCAATTATTGCGCCCCTTGGTCAGGGACCTGACGGCACCTGCCTCAATATCAACGCGGATGTTGTAGCTGCCCACCTGGCGGGCGCCCTCAATGCCGAGAAGCTGATTTTCCTGAGCAACGTGGTGGGAATCTGTCGCCCCGATGGCAGCCTCATCTCGGAGCTGACAGAGGAGGAGGCGCTGCGTTTGATCGATGAGGGCGTGATCCAGGGCGGCATGATCCCCAAGGTCGCAGCATGCCTGGACGCCCTGCGCTCTGTGCCCCGCGTGCATATTGTCGATGGCCGCGAGCCTCATGTGCTACTGCGCGAGCTGTTCACCGATCAAGGGGCAGGAACGATGATTGTGCGAGGAACACGCCAGCCATCGGCCTAGCGAGACCGGTGCTTTCCTGCCCTGGCCTATCGGAGCGAAGCTTCGAATGGGTGCGCCCGCCGGACGAGTACCGGGAGAGAGGAGCAATGGCGCACCCATCTATCTGCCCAGGCGCGCATCCGGGCCGCAGGTCCAGGGAAGGACGCATGAAAGTGGCGCCTTGCTTGTGCTCTCCCTGGCGCGGCGCACCCCGGGCCAGCAGCGGTCCGCCTGGCAGACTGGTTACGGGGGACCGGGCATGACTCTAGGGGGGAATAAGAGTTGCTATGAAGAAGCGTATCGAGCGCCTGCGCGGGATGCATGATGTGCTGCCCGAGGCCTACCGTCGGCAGGCTCAGGTGGTGGATCGCGTGCGCGCTCTGTTGGAGAAGGCCGGCTACGATCCGGTGGATACGCCGGCGCTGGAGCGCAGCGACCTCTTCCAGGCGAGCTTCGGTCAAGAGGCCTGGCAGAACCTCTATGCCTTCCAGCTCCACCAACGCGAATTGTGTCTACGACCGGAATATACCGCCTCAATCTGCCGTCTCTATTTAGAACATTATCAGCAGTCTCCGCTTCCGCTGCGCTTTCAGTACGTCGGACCAGTCTTCCGCTACGAGGCGCCGGGGCGGGGACGCTACCGGCAGCACACGCAGCTGGGGGTCGAGCTCTTTGGCGGTCAACCGCTGCGCGCCGATGGCGAGATTGTGCAGCTGGCCTGCGATATTTTGCATGAGCTGGGCATTGCCCGCTATCGTCTTGAGTTAGGCCATGTGGGGGTCGCCAGCGGCTTTATCGAACGTCTGCATCTGGATGTTCAGACAGCGCGTCTGCTCCTGAGCCTGATGGAGCAGATCAGTCGTTCCCCAGAGGGAGAGCAGGCGGCCCAGGCCCGTCTGGAGGCGCTCTATCCCGAGCGGTCGCTCACTCCCCCGCTGCCGGCGGCTGAGGCCGCTCGAGGGCGGCGCCTGGCCAGCTCCGATGGCTCGAACCAGCTGGTGGCAGCGCTGCTGAACAGTTTCAGTCTGCCATTCGGCGACGAGGACAGTCGCCGTGAGATTGCCGAGCGCTTTCTCTGGAAGATCGGGCGCAGTGAGCAGCGGGCGCGGGTCTTTAGTGCGCTGGAGTTTCTGCGCCGGCTGCGGGCGCTGGCCGGCCCACCGCCCGAAGTCTTTCAGGAGCTGCGCCAATTGCTCCAAAGCTATAAGCTTGATGACGACCCGCTGGAGGAGCTAGAGCAGCTGGTGACCACGCTGATGGAGGTGACGGGGGTCGACCGCCGGCAGATTACACTCAATCTGGCCCTGGGGCGCGGGGTGAGTTACTATACAGGCTTACTCTTCGAGATCCATGCCAGCGACCAGGAGGGCCTCGATTTGCAGTTGTGTGGCGGCGGACGCTATGACCATCTCGTTGAGGCAGTCGGGGGAACGCGCGAGGTGCGCGCGTGCGGTTTCGCCTTTGGTCTGGAGCGACTCATCTCTTTGATGCCTGCCAGCCAGTGGCATCAGCCTGGGCGGACGCAGGCACTGGTGATCCCCGTTGGCAAGCATGATCTGGCCTATGCCTGCCATGTGGCGCGCCTGGCCCGCAGCGAGGGCGGCATCATCGCCGAGCTAGATGTGAACGCTCGTGGAGTCAGTAATGCTCTGCGCCAGGCTTCCCAGCGCGGCTTCCGGCTGGCCCTGATCGTCGGTGAGGAGGAACGCCAGGCCAACACGATCAGGTTGCACGATCTGCTCTCGGGGGAGGAACGCCTGGTTGCTTACCGTGACCTGGCCGTAGCCCTACGGGAAGGAGGGTATCGAGCATGAGTGCGTCGCGAACGGCTCCGACTCCAGAATTGCCCCAGCTGCGCCTGGCCTTGCCCGGGAAGGGAACGCTGGAGGCGGCCACGCTCACCTTTCTCGCCGAGTGTGGTCTGAAAGTCCAGCGCAGCAATCCGCGTCAGTATCTGGCGCGCATCAGCAGCCTACCGGAGCTGGAGGTGGTCTTTCAACGTGCCGCCGACATCCCAGCCCTGGTGCACGATGGGGACGCCATTCTCGGTATCACGGGCTACGACCTCTTCGCCGAGTATCGCGGGACCGATGAAGAGGCGGAGGACAATGAGGAGAGCGATGACGATCTGATGGTGTTGGAGCGTGATCTCGGCTACGGCTCCTGCCGACTGGTGGTGGCGGTGCCCGAGACCTGGATCGATGTCAATACGTGCGCTGATCTCTGGCATCTGGCGGGCTACTATCAGGCCCAGAAGGGCCGGGGGCTGCGCATCGCCACCAAGTACCCGGCCTTGACGCGGCGCTTCCTGCACCGCCACGGTATCTCTCACTGCCGGATCGTGATGCCGCACGGGGCCTTGGAGGCCGCCCCCCTGACGGGGGTCGCCGATTTGATCGTCGACCTGACGGAAACGGGCACGACCTTGCGCGAAAACCATCTGAAACTGCTTGAAGACGGCATCGTACTGCGCTCTCAGGCGTGCCTGATCGGCAACGTGCGCCTGCTCGCCGAGCATCCCCAGGCTCTCAAGGTCGCCCGCCTGCTTTTAGAGCTGATCACCGCTCGCCTGCAGGCGCGCAACCGCGTTCTGCTGACGGCCTACGTGCCGGGAAGCGGTGAGGAGGTCAGTTCGTTGTTGAGCATGCACCTCAAGCGGTTGGTCCCGGGATTCGAGTACCATATTGGCAGTTCGGAGTCGACGGACGATCCGCAGGCCCAGCGCTGCCGCGTCTCGGGGGTGATTCGCATGGGCGAGGCCGTGGCGGACTTTCTGGAGATCATCACTGCTCTGCGCAGTGTGGGGGCCGAGCAGATCGACGTGACGCCGCTGGCGTACCGTTTCGGCCAGGAACCGGTCAGCCTGCGGCAGTTGAGCGAGAGGATGGCGCGACGACGGTGAAGACGCTGATTGTCTTTGATCTGGATGGAGTCATTACCAGCGAAGATGCCTACTGGGACGCGGCGGGCCTGACCTTGCATGAGCTACTCTACAGCCCTCGCTACTGGAATGTGACGGGTCAGGGCGACTACGCGCCGGTGACCGACCCCGAGGAGAGTCGTCGCCTGAGCCGGGCCACACTGCCAGAGGAGGAGATTCTGCTCTACAAGGCCCTGGCGATCAACTCGAACTGGGACACCTGCTATGCGGCGGTCTGCTGGCGTCTGATTGCCCTGCTGGAGCAGCTGCCTCCTGCCGACCGCGAGCCACTCCTGCCGCTGCAGCCCTGGGAAGAGGTCTGGCTGGCCCGCCTGCGCCAGGCGGTCAGCGCCTGGCGCGCTGCTTCCGACCCGGTGCCAGCGCTTCTGCCAGCAAGTGGACCCCCCTTCACTGAGGCGCTCTTCGCCGGCCTCATGGGGCTGGATCTGCTCAATCGCTACGATGCCTACGCGAGTGCCAGGTTGGGCCTCCCCATCGAAGGAGTCTTTTCGCGCCTCAGCCCCTTTTGGGATTTCTGCCGCTCGCTTTTCCAGGAATGGTACCTTGGGGAGGCGCTCTACAGCCGTACCTATGGTCATCCTCCTGCTCAGATGGGCAAACCGGGCTGTATCTATTTTGAGCGCCCATTGCTGCCACCCGAGGCACTCAGGGAGACATTGCATAGCCTGCGAAGGTCGGGCTATGAGCTGGGTCTGGCCACGGGTCGAGTCTATCAGGAGGCCGCGCTGCCGCTGCAAGCCTATGATCTGCTCTCGTGCTTCGAGGCTGAACACATCTGTACCTATGATGCCGTCGAGATGGCAGAGGCCGAACTGCGGCGCCAGGGCGATACCACCTTGCTGAGCAAACCCCACCCGTTCCAGTTTCTCTATGCCCTTGATCATCGCGGCCCCACTGCCGGGGAGCTGGCGCGCAGCAAGCCTCCATTCATCGTGGTTGGCGATTCGTCAGGGGATATGCTTGGCGGGCGTGCTGCTGGCGCCTTGACCGTGGCGACGCTCAGCGGGGCACGCAGTGAGGAGGCCCGACGGCGCCTGCTGGCCTGTGAGCCAGATTTTGTGATTGAGGATGTGCGTCAGCTGCCCGCGCTGCTGGCCGAGGTGGAGCGACTGCAGACGATCCAGCAGCTGCAGTTTGAGGCTCGGGACAAGGCGGAGCGTCTGCTGCGCCTGTGGTTCGCCCGTCAGCTCGATCTGCTGACCGGGCAGGTGACGCTGACGCCGCGCCCTGTCTCGCTGAATTCGTTTAACGGTACCTACGAGCAGGACGGCGAGCGCTACTTTTTCAAGACCCACGTGGAGGAGCAAAGTGCGCTCTCCGAGTATTACCATGCCGAGCTGCTGCACGAGGCAGGCTACAATATGGTGCTGCCTCTGCGCGTGGTCCGCCAGGAGGGGCGCCAAATGGTCATCTATCCGCTGGTGCGCTGGCCGGTGATGTTCGATTTGATGCGCGCTGTCGAGACAGGGACACCCTCCCCGGTCCCAGCACAGACTCTGGTGGCCGCCGAACGCCGCGCCTGTGAGCGCCTGCTGGAGATTTACCGCGCCACCGGGCGTCTCAGCAGCGCGGATGAGCATGCCACCGCGCCGGTTCATCAGCTCTTCTGGCACCGACTGACCGGCGGGCGTCTCAGCAGCTTCTACCGTGGTCAGGCCATCCCGCTGCCACGGGTTGCCGGCTCTGATCAGGAAGAAATTCGCTTTGAGGATCTGCTCAGGTGCCGCTGGGTGGTCAATGGGGAAGCGCTCTCGCGCACGCTGGGGGAGCTGTTGGAGGAAGCCCAGAACCGACTCCATCCGCGACAGGCGGCGCTGACAGTCATCGGGCACGGAGATGCCCACTTCGGCAATGTCTTCCTGGAGGGCGAACGCGATTATCTCTACTTTGACCCGGCCTTTGCGGGTCGGCATGCCGCGCTGCTGGATGTCGTCAAGCCGCTCTACCACAATGTCTTCGCCAGCTGGATGTACTTTCCGCGGGAGACAGCTCAGACCCTGACACTGAGCGTAGCCCTGCACCGTGGCAGAGATGGCGAGCGGCTTGAGGTCACGCATACCTATCAGCCGGCGCCCATCCGTCAGGCGATTCTGACAACGAAGCTCCGCACCTTGCTGCGCCCCTTGCTCACCTGGCTCAGGGATGAGGGGGCCTTGCCCGCCGACTGGGAGCGCTGGCTGGCTCTGGCCCTGCTCTGCTGCCCGTTGCTGACCATCAATCTCCTGGATCACGGGCGCATCCCAGCAACGGTCTGCTGGCTGGGGCTGACGCAGGCGGTGACGCTGGGCAATCTCGGACTGCTGCCCTGGCATGAGCTCCTGGCAGACGGTGAGTGAAGAAGAGGCACCGTGTGAGTGAGACCTTGAGCAGAGCGTCTGGACAGTTTGAGGAGAGAGAAGAGGAAGAGCGACAACTATGATCGCTATTATTGACTACGGGGCTGGCAATCTACGCAGTATTCAGAAGGCCCTGGAGCATGTCGGCGCACAGGCTACGGTGACTGCCGATCCGGCCACGGTGGCGCGTGCGCGGGCGGTGGTGCTGCCAGGGGTTGGCTCCGGCGGGGCCGCCATGCAGCGTTTGAAGGCCACTGGCCTCGATGACGCTATTCGGGAGGCTACGGCTCGCGGGCGACCGTTTCTGGGCATCTGCCTCGGGATGCAACTGCTGGCCGAGCACCATGCGGAAGGCGAAGTTGAGGGCTTGCGCCTCTTCGCCGGTGAGGTCCGGCGTATTCCCCAGGGGCCGAAGATCCCACACATGGGCTGGAACCAGGTCCAGCCCCTGCGCCCGGATCTGCCTCTATTTAAAGGAATACCTGCCGGGGCCTTCTTCTACTTCGCTCACTCCTATTATGTTGAGCCGCGTGATCCCTCTGGCGTGGCTGCCGTCACCGACTATGGCACGCCCTATTGCAGCGTCATTGTCAGCGACCACCTGTGGGGAACGCAGTTCCACCCCGAGAAGAGCGGAGCGATGGGGCTACGCCTGCTGGCGAACTTCGTACGCTGGGTGGGGGAGCGTGTTCCATGATCGTCTTGCCCGCTATTGATTTGCGCGAGGGGCGCTGCGTCCGGCTCTACCAGGGTGATTACCGCCAGACTACGGTCTATAGCCACGACCCAGTGGCGGTGGCCCAGCGCTGGCAGGAGGCCGGGGCACGCTGGCTGCATCTGGTGGATCTGGACGGTGCGGCCCAGGGTCAGCCGGTCAATCTGGCTACGGTCGAGCGGATTCGGGCCGCTACCACGCTACAGATTGAGCTGGGCGGCGGCCTGCGCGATCTGACCAGCATCGAGCATGTGCTCTCTCTCGGTATTGAGCGCGTGGTGCTGGGGACCAGTGCCGTACGGCAGCCTGCCTTGTTGGCTGAGGCACTGCAGCGCTGGGACGAACGTATTGTTGTGGGATTGGATGCCCGGGCTGGCCTGGTGGCGGTAGCCGGCTGGCAGCAAACGGAGCGCATCGCTGCCGTGGAGCTGGCCACCCAGTTGTGCACGCTGGGTGTGGCTCGCTTTATCTACACCGATATCGCACGCGATGGAACGCTGGGCGGGCCGAATCTGAAGGCGTTGCAGGCTATGCTGCAGGTGGTGAGACAGGCTCAGCCAGCACGGGCTTTGATCGCCTCCGGAGGGGTGCGCTCATTGGAAGATATCCGCTCGCTGGCTCGCCTGGGCGTCGAGGGGGTCATTATCGGGAAGGCCCTCTATACAGGAGATGTGGACCTGACGGCGGCCCTGGCCTGCGCCGCCTCTTGCGAGCCAATGACGGAGGCCGGGGCCTGATCACGCGGAGTGGAGCTGAGTATAAAGGAAGGGACAGCGATGTTAACGAAACGCATCATTCCCTGCCTGGATGTAGCCGCGGGGCGTGTCGTAAAAGGGGTGAACTTCCTCAACCTGCGCGACGCCGGCGACCCGGTCGAGCTGGCGGCCTTCTACAACGCCGAGGGAGCAGATGAGCTGGTCTTTCTCGACATCACGGCCTCCTACGAGCAACGCAAGACTATGCTCGATGTGGTCGCCCGAACAGCTGAGCAGGTCTTTATTCCGGTAACAGTCGGCGGAGGCATCCGCAGCGTGGAGGACATTCGCGCCACCCTGGGGGCGGGGGCTGATAAGACCTCGTTGAATACTGCGGCGGTACAGCAGCCCGAGCTGCTGCGCGAGGGAGCCGAACAGTTTGGCTCCCAATGCATTGTGCTCGCCATCGATGCCCGTAGCAATCCCGCCATGCCCAGTGGTTACGAGGTCTACATTCATGGAGGCCGTACACCAACGGGCCTCGATGCTATTGATTGGGCCCGCCGCGGCGTCGAGCTGGGCGCGGGCGAGATCCTGCTGACCAGCATGGACCGCGATGGAACGCAGCAGGGGTATGATCTCACCCTGACAGCCCGCATCACGCAGGCCGTCAACGTCCCGGTGATCGCTTCGGGCGGCGTTGGAACGCTTGAGCATCTCTATGAGGGGCTGACCAGCGGGGGCGCCGATGCTGTGCTCGCCGCTTCGATTTTTCACTTTGGCCAGTATCGCATCGCCGATGCCAAGCGCTACCTGCGCGAGCGCGGGGTGGCTGTGCGCTGGGATGAGGCAGGCAGAGGAGGAGAAGCACGATGACGCTCAGGTTTGACCGCCAGGGATTGATGCCGGCGGTCATTCAGGATGACGAGAGCAACGAGGTACTGATGGTGGCCTTCATGAATGAAGAGGCTCTGCGCCTGACGCGCGAGACCGGCTATACCCACTTCTATAGCCGCTCACGCCAGAAGATCTGGCGCAAGGGCGAGCAATCTGGGCACAGGCAGCAGGTGCGCGCCATCTTCGTCAATTGCGAAGAGAATAGTCTGCTGATCCGCGTCGTCCAAGAGGGCGGAGCGGCCTGCCATGAAGGCTATCGCAGCTGCTACTACCGTCGTCTGCTTCCTGACGATCGCTACGAGGTGGTGGCGAGCCGGGTCTTCGATCCGGCGGCAGTTTATGGTCGTCCTACCCCGCAGACGCAGCCGGTGACGGACCTGCAGCAGAGCCAACAGGAGGCCTCGCCGGAGGAGGTGAGTAGGGGAGGGAAGGCCGAGGCAGACGAAGCCGTAAGCAGGCAACTGGAGAGGCTGCTGCGTCAGCTCTACACAGCTTACCAGTATCTGCGCGACCACGATCTGAGCGAGCAGTCACACACCTCGCGCCTGCTTCAGGAGCACAATCCAACTTACCTCCTCGGGCGGCTGGCCGATGAGCTGCAGGAGCTGATGGGCGTGCTCCAGGGAACGCATCGTCATCAGGATCTGCAGGCTGATACCATTCTGGAGGGCAGTCAGGTTGGCTACTGGCTGCTGTTGCTGGCTACAACCCACCGACTGCCGTACGAGGAGTTCCTGCCTCATCAGGCTCTGCTGGCAGGCTACCAGCAGGCCGTTGGCGAGGAGCAGGCCGTTGAGCAGCAGCAAGCCTGCTTGAGTGCGCTGGCGACCGCCGAGCCTCCCCGTCTCATCGAGGGCCTGCGGCTCGGCTTTGCTCTCATCGGACGGGCCTGCGCCCTGGCCGGTCTCAGCCCTCTGGAGCCAGCGCGCGACGACCTGGAGCAAATGCGCCGCAAAGGTCTGGTCTCTTAAGCCGAGATAGATCAGCGCCAGGCTACTCAGCGCTTGATGGGGGAAGGCGAGGAAAAGAGGCTGGAGATCAGACACCGGCTTGGCCGCGCAGGCGCAGATAACTACCTCGTTTAGCCTTGTGCAACACAGCCTGCTGCAGTGCCGCCAGCTCCCCATCGAGCGTCGAGCAGCGGACCAGACTGCCATCCTCCAGCAGCACCAGCGGATCAACCATACGCGGCTTCACACGAGCATAGACATCAAAAGGCTGGTCTGCCGAGACCTCCATCACCTCCAGACCAGGCCGCAGCCAGCTCAGACAGCGTGCGATCTCCGGATGAGCTGCCTGACGGAGCCGGGCTAACAGGTCGGCATCCTCCGAGAACAGATCCTCCTCGCGCAGCACGCCCTCGTCCAAGGCCAGGCGCAAGGCTCGTGCCAGTTGATAGTCGGCAAACATCTCCAACGGATGCATAAACAGTTCCGTCACCAGACGCACATACTGGCGCACAAACCAGATGGCCGCCTCGCGCCCGGCCACGACCATGCGCCCTTCCCGCACGCGGAGCGTCTGCAGAAAGCGCTTCACGTCAGCCTGCGTCAGATAGCCCGCATGCCACAGATCGCGCAGCGTATAATCCACCCGATCGGCGCACAGCTCAGGGGCTGGTTGCTCCAAAAGCGGCCAGCGCTCAAAAGCCAGAATCCGCTTCAGGTCCAGCCCGGAGGAATGCAGAAGCGCAGGGAGATCCGAACGCTCAATCACCTGGCGCAGGTGTTGCTCATGATAGTCCTCATCGTAGCAGGCAAACAAATAGTCTGCTACATGGGAGAAGGCGGTATGAGAGACGTCATGTAACAGGCCGGCCAGCTGCTCTTCCAGGCTGCCCCCGAGGAGGCGAATCAACAGCATCACCCCCACGGAGTGCTCATAGCGCGTCGTATCACGCCCCTCGCGCACCAGATAAGAGGCCCCTGCCTGATGGATTCCCTTCAAACGCTGCAACGCCGCTGAGTTGAGCACCGCCAGCAGCACAGGCTCGCTGAGCCGCTGCTCACCCAGTAACGGATCACGGACCAGCTCTTCTGCCACGCTCTATCTGCTCCTTCCGTGCTTGCGCCGCTCGCTCTTGCCTCAAGCCTCCCTTCTCCGTCTCCTGTAACCTGCCCGTCGCTGGAACCCACTCCTGTTCTCCCCCCGCCCCCTTGGGCAGGCCGGGAAGCTGGCAAAAGAACAGAGGTACTGTTAACTATAGCACCTCACCTCTCTCTTTGCCAGGCTAGCAAAGGCAACCTTCCTTGCCTGCCGGCAGCGGCCAGGACGGAGTCGACTCAGGCAACCCAATAATGCAAGGTAAAGAGCAGGGCATTCAACGCAAACAGAGGAGCGCAGAAGCCCCCGTAGATCAGGTCGAGGCTGGGAAAGCGCTTGCTCCAGCGCGCCAGCACCAGAAAGAGCGGGAAGGCCATCATCATATAGCGTGGCTGCGAAGCCAGCGTCTCCCCGCTGTTCAGCGGGAAGCAGAGAGCAAAAAGCACCAGACCTAACGAGAAGAAACGGTACACTATAGGCAGCTGACGCCAGCCGACCACCAGCACCCCCAGCGGCAGCAAGGTAAAGAGCAGGTCCATGAGATTGCGTACCGCCATCTCAGTATGCAAGGGACCTGCCAGTAAGGCTCCCAGAGCTGGCCCGAAGGCCTCCCAGGGCAGTTCAAACTGTCGCCCCCAGACCGTGCGCTCCATACGGCTGTAGATGAACGGGTCGCCGAAGCGCACTCCAAGATAGACCATATAGGCCGCCAGAGCCGCCGGAATGACGAGGGCTGGCAGAGCGGCCAGCAAGCGTCGTAGCCAGAGACGCCACGGCTGAGACGCCGCGGTCTCGCCCACATCTGCCGACAGTCGGAGAGCGAGCCAGAAGTGTTCCACATAGAAGAACAAGAAGGGCACCAGCAAGACGATCGCCGTCGAGCGGGTTAGAGCGGCGACGCCCCCCAGTAGGCCCGCCAGCCACCAGCGCCACAGCGCCTTCCCCTGCAGCAGAAGGAAGATCGCCAGAGTGAGCAGCAGGAAGAGAGATTCGCTGTAGCCGGCGAAGAAAAAGATCGCGTAGGCGTAGAAGGTCAGGTACCAGAGCGCCTTACGGGCCTGGAGCGGATCGAAATCCAGACCCTCTCGGACCAGAACATAGAGCAGAATGAGGGATATGAAGAAGAAGAGATTCGAGAGCAGGAGTTCCGACAGCAAGAACGACAGTGGGAAACGGTTTCCCAGCACAGCGGCGCCGAGGCGGATCAGCCAGGGCCAGAGCGGGAAAAAGGCCACATCGGCCACGGAGCGATAGCCCACATGCGCGATGCGCCCGAAGGCATCAGCATCCCAGTGATACCAGCCGAGCAAGCAGAAACGCAGCCCGTTGTTCACACAAGGGATCGAGGCCATATTTCTGGGGCGGAGCAGGACCCCCCCAACATAAGTGATCAAGAGCAGCGAGAGGCGACTGAGTCCAAAGACCCAAACCGCCTCTTTCCACGCAGATCGCAGCGTACCCATTGCAGTGTTCTCAGACCATACCCGTATTTCACAGTTGAGCTTGGCTCACCGTTGCTTAGGAACGGTTGAGGAAGCGGTCTGGTACTGAGCTAAACCGATCAGGCTATACCGACCTGCGTTATAAGCGATTCTGGCCTGGCAGGCCAGGCTGAGGGGTTCAGCGAGCCTACCAGGCCAGCGAGCCGAGCTAGTGTCTGAGAGCGGAGGATGGCGAGGCCGCGATGATCACCTGGACCGTGTAGCCCTCCAGCTTGCGCGGCGAGGTAGGGGAGAGCGTCTCCCGATAGAGTTCGCCAGGCCGCGGCTCAGCGATTGGCGTCGTCTCAATGTGCAAACTATCGGCGAGCGTCTCCTCCTGCAGCTCGGCGGCATGGCGCTGCACTATTGCCGCCAGCTCCTCATCGGCGCAGAGGGTCAGCTGGATATGGTCCTCGATCTTCAGATTGGCCCGCTTGCGCATGTCCTGGATATAGTGCGTCAGATCGCGGATCAGCCCCTCCTCGCGCAGTTCGGGCGTAATCGTCGTCTCCAGGACCACCACCGCGCCACGCTCCTCAGCGGTGACGTAGCCGGGGCGAGCAGTAGCGATAACCTCCACCTCGTCTGGCGTCAAGGTAATCTCGCGGCCCTCGACCGTCAGCGTCAAGACGCCCTGCTCGCGCAGCTGGCGAGCGGCTTCGCTGGCAGCGTGCGCGTCCAGACCCTTCAACATTGCCAGAATCTTCTGCACCAGTGGCCCATACTTCGGTCCCAGGACCCGCGCCTGGGCACGCAGGGTATAGGCCAGCATCTCGCTATCGTCGCTGAGCAGCTCCAGGCGCTTGATATTCAGCTCTTCCAGCACCTGATCCTTCAGACGCAGCACCGCCTCCTGCTCGGCCTGCGATGGCAGGCGCACATAGAGCGTATTGAGCGGCTGGCGCACGCGGATCTGCGCCTTCTCGCGGGCGGCGCGACCCAGGCCGACCACGCGCATCACCAGGTGCGTATCCTGTGTCAGGGCCTCATCGATCAGCTCCTGGCGGGCCTGGGGCCAATCGCACAGATGCACACTGAGAGGCGCCTCCTGTTGAACGCTGCGCACCAGGTTCTGATAGAGGCTCTCTGAGAAGAACGGCACAAAAGGAGCCAGCAGGGTCACCAATGTGGTCAGGCATTCGTAGAGCGTCAGATAGGCGCCAAGTTTATCGTCATCGAGCTCGGACTTCCAGATGCGCTCACGGCTGCGGCGTAGATACCAGTTCGACAGATGCTCGATGAAGTTTTGGAGAGACTCCGTAGCATGGGCGCTATCGTAGCGTTCCAGGCTGGCGGTCACCTCCAGAATCGTCTGTTGCAGCTCCGAGAGAATCCAGCGATCCAGATTGCTGCGCCGCTCCACGGCCAGCTGATAGCGCGTCGGATCGAAGCTGTCGATATTGGCATAGGTCACAAAGAACCAGTAGATGTTCCAGACCTTATCGAGGGCGCGACGCACCAGCATCCACTTCTCGCTCAGGCGCACCGGAACGCCCTCGCGGGCGGCTCGTTCGACGTCCTCCCGACTAGGGATACGCGGGAAGCGCAGGTTCTGCTCGGGGTCCTGACTGGTATAGAGCCAGCGCATCGTATCGGCGCCCACGCGCTCGGCGGCATCGTCGAAGTCGATGGCATTGCCCTTCGACTTGTGCATAATCTCGCCATCCTCATCGAGAACGGTTGCGTAACCGAGCAAGGTTTTAAAGGGCGTCGTACTCTCCAGAACCGTGCTCATCACCAGGAGAGCGTAGAACCAGTTCTTGAACTGGCCCGGGAAGGACTCCGTCACGAAGTCTGCCGGGAACCACTGGCGCCAGTAGTCGCGATTGTGGCGGTAGTCCAGCGTTGAGAAAGGCACGATGCCAGCATCCAGCCAGGGATTGCCCACATCCTTGATGCGCGAGACCAGGGCCCCGCATTGCCGGCAACGGATCTTGACGGCATCGATCCAGGGGCGATGCGGCGAATGGCCTTCGAACTCCTCCCAGCCCTCGACAGCGCGCTCGCGCAGCTCCTCCTTGCTGCCGATGACCTCGAAAGTACCACACTGCTGGCACTCATAGATCGGCAGTGCCAGCCCCCAATAGCGCTTCTTCGAGATCATCCAGTCGTCCATGTTGCGCAGCCAGTCCAGCTCGCGCTCCAGGCCAAAGGCCGGAATCCAGGTGACCTGGCGAGCGACCTCCATGATCTCGTAGCGCAGCTGCTCCATTGAGATATACCACTCGTCGACCAGGCGGAAGATCAACTCAGTCTTGCAGCGCCAGCAGACTGGATAGCGGTGACGATAGTTCTGAGAGCGATAGAGGAGGCCCTTCTGGGCCAGATTCTCGGCGACGGGCCGTGCCACTTCCGAGACCGACTGGCCAGTGAGCCAGTCATAGCCCTCGACATAGACGCCAAATTCATCGACTGGGGCCAGAACCGCCAGGTCGAACTCCTTGGAGAGGGCGAAGTCCTCACGACCGCAGCCTGGAGCGATATGGACGATGCCCGTTCCCTCGCTGGCGCTGACCTCCTTCCAGGGGATGACGCGATGGCTCACGCCCTGAGCGGCGGGCAGCTCATCGAAAGGACCGCGGTAGCTCCAGCCCACCAGCTGCTCGCCCTTGAGGCGCTCCAGAACACGATACTCGCCCTTATCGCGTCCGCGCAGCTCCCGCAGCAAGTTCAGGCGCTCCTCCGCCAGATAGAAGATCTGCCCATCCTGCTCGACTTTGACGTAGGTCAATTCGGGATGGACCGCGGCGGCCACGTTGGCGGCCAGTGTCCAGGGGGTGGTTGTCCAGACCAGCAGGAACTCCCCCGGGCGCTCGACCAGCGGGAAGAGCACATACAGACTCAGATGGCTGACCTCATGCCAGTCCTCCGAGAGCGTCTCCATATTGGAGATGCCGGTACCGCAGCGAGGGCACCAGGTCATGACATCGTGCCCTTTGTAGATCAGGCCACGCTCGTAGCAGCGCTTCAAGAAGTGCCAGATCGTATAGTTATTTTCGTCGGAAAGCGTGTAGTAGTCGTTGCCCCAGTCCATCCAATAGCCCAGCCGGATCGACTGCTCGGTGATACGGCGGGCGAAGCGGAAGACGCGCTCCTTGCACAGCTCGACAAAGCGCGCGATGCCAAACTGTTCAATTTCCCGCTTGTTCTTGAGGCCCAGCTCCTGCTCGACATTGACCTCCACCCACAAGCCCTGGCAGTCAAAACCGTTCTGGTAGCGCTGCCGGTAGCCCTGCATGGTCTTGAAACGCTGGAAGAGATCCTTATAGGTACGGCCCCAGGCATGATGGACGCCCATCGGGTTGTTGGCAGTCATTGGGCCATCGAGAAAGGAATATTGCCTGTCGCTCTGATCGTTGCGGTGCACGTAGCGCTGGAGCACGCCGTTCTCATCCCACCAGCGCTGAATCTCGTGCTCCAGCGCTGGATAGTCAACACGGTCAGCCGCGATCACTGGCCGAAAGACACTTGCTTCACCTGACACGTCAGCTTCCTCCTCGCTCACTGACAGATTGCCTTGCCTTATCTGGCATCGGCTGGACCTGGCTCAGCCAGGTCTGGCTTTGTTGCTGCTTCCTTGTTTCTCCATTGCCCTGATGGATGGGCTTCACCCGCTCCGCTGTCCTGTTACTCTGCTGGCCGGTCGATGAGCCTTAGCGCTGGCTGACTGTGCTCCTGTGAGGCAACAGCCAGCGCGGGGGCAGCGTTCCCTCACGCGGACAATGACCTGAGTTGACCTGCTCAGACCAGACCGGCGCAGCTGCTCCTGAGAGCAGGGCGGGAGAGGGGAGGCGGACCAGGAGCCGCCGGCCCGCCCGACAGTCTCATGGCAGAGCGGCGTCGGAATTGGAGCCTGATAGCTCGTCAACCAGCTGGATTTCCAGGCGCTTATTGAGTCGCCCCTTGTTCTCGGCCCGGACAATGCGGATGCCACCGACCTCCCTGGTATGGCGGACATGGGTTCCGCCGTCGGCCTGGAGATCGAGGCCAACGATCTCTACGATCCGCACTTCCTCCAGGTCTGGGGGCAAGAGGTTGGTGCGCGTACGGATCAGGTCGGGAATGGCAAAGGCTTTCTCGCGCGGCAGGGTATAGACCCGGATAGGCAGATCGGCCTCGATGGCCTCATTGACGCGCTGCTCAATAAAAGCCAGGCGCTCTCTGGTCAGGCCCTCCATGGCGAAGTCCATGCGTGCCCGATCGGGGTACATCTGACCTCCAGTCACCGGGACGCGGAACTCCTGCCAGATCACGCCGCAGAGCAGGTGTAGAGCCGTATGCGTGCGCATCATGCGATAGCGGAAATCCCAGTCGATGCGCGCCGTTACCTCGGTGCCCACGGGAGGGGGAGGACTGTCGAGCAGGTGCCAGACCACCTCTCCCTGCTTGCGCAGGGCAATGACACTGGCCTGCTGGCGCCCGTGATCCCAGGAGAGCGTACCGCGGTCGGCCATCTGGCCTCCGCCGCCGGGATAGAAGACGGTGGCATCGAGGGCCAGCTCATCGCCCTCCGCGGCAACGACTTTGGCGCTGCATTCAAAGGTATAGCTATTCTCCAGGTAGATCAGCTTCGTCTTCATCCTGCAAGCTCCGATCTCCGTATGAAAAAAAACCTCTCATCCGCGCAGGACGAGAGGACTTCCCGTGGTACCACCCGCATTAGTCACGACTGGGCGCCCCTCACGAGCCACCCCTGGGGGGAGAGATAGCTGCGGCTCGACCCGCCCCTGTGCGCGCGCTCAGGCGCGGGGTTGCTCATCGAGCCGGCCTGGCCCATCTGGCACTCGCCGCGACTCGCTCCATGCCGCCGTCTCCCTCGATGTGATATACTATTTGTCGGTCCCCCGCCCTCAGCCTGATCGGGCCAGCGCGGTACGCATGAGCTTGTTCTGCTTGTCTCTTGCGTCTCTCAGCTCAGGCGCAGCGCCCGACTCGACTGAAGGCCGTTGCCGCGCTTCGGCACGGAAGCGGGATCAGGATCATCGAGAGGTTGAGACAGGCGGCCCTCTCTGGTAACGGAGAGGCGCCGGCTAGCTCTACTCGCTTGCGCGTTCTGCTAGCTGCTCAGGAGTGATCTTCGGCCTGCTCCTTAGCATCCGGCTCTCACCTTGCCCGGACTCTCTGTCACCAGGGAAGCGGCCTACTGGCTCCCTCTTCGCATCTGTCTGGACTGTGCTTGTGTTCGCTCTCGGTGGATAGAGGCTACCGCGTTGAGTATGCCATATTCATCACTCTGTGTCAAGCCGCATAAAGGAAACCGATGGATAATTTACAGACATTTTATGGTCCAAATGCAGGCTATGTGCTCGATCTGTATGAACGTTATCGAACTGATCCTTCGTCAGTAGATGAGAACACGCGTGCCATCTTTGCTCGCTGGAGGCCGGTGGTTCTCGCGGAAGGGGAGGCCCTGGCTCCGGGGAGGGCAGAGGGGGCGCCGTTTGCTGTAGAGAAAGTAGTGGCGGCGGTGGCGCTGGCCCATGCCATCCGTGAGCGTGGTCACCTGGCGGCCCAGCTTGATCCTCTTGGGCGACCGCCACAGGGCGATCCGGCCTTATTGCCCGAAAGCCACGGCCTCACCGAAGAGGATCTGGCCCAACTGCCGGCCAGTGTCGTTGGCGGGCATGCCGCCGAGGGAGCGCGCAATGCCCTGGAGGCTATCCAGCGCCTGCGCGCCATGTACTCAGGGACCATCAGCTACGAGTTCGACCAGGTCAAGAGTCCCCATGAGCGTCTCTGGCTGCGCGATGCCGTGGGGCTGCAACTCTTCCAGCGCCGTCTCAGCCCGCAGAGCAGTCGCCAGTTGTTGCAGCGCCTGACCCAGGTTGAGGTCTTCGAGCGCTTCCTGCACCAGACCTATCCAGGCCAGAAGCGCTTCTCGATCGAGGGCTGCGATGTTCTGGTGCCGATGCTGGATGAGCTGATCCGCTGCGCGCTGGAGTCAGAGACGCGGGAGGTCATCATCGGCATGGCCCACCGCGGGCGTCTGAACGTGCTTGCCCATGTCCTGGGGAAGTCCTACCAGGCTATTCTGGCAGAGTTCGCCCACACGCGCCATGAGGAGGGGGTGCCGCTGACCGATACCTTCGGCTTCGGCTGGAGCGGCGATGTGAAATATCACCTTGGCGCAGAGCATCTGTTGGGCGGTGAGCGCTCGCTGGCGCTCAAGGTCATCCTGGCCCCCAATCCCAGCCATCTGGAGTTTGTGAATCCAGTGGTGGAGGGCATGACGCGCGCGGCTCAGGAGCGCCGTGACCGAGCCGGGGCGCCGCGTCAGGAGCCGGATGAAACCCTGCCGATCCTGATCCACGGCGACGCCGCATTCCCGGGCGAGGGGGTGGTCGCCGAGACGCTGAATCTGTGGCATCTGCAGGGCTACTCGGTCGGGGGTACTATCCATATCATTCTCAATAATCAGCTCGGCTTTACGACGGAACCCCAGGAGAGCCGGTCAACGCTCTTCGCCAGCGACCTGGCCAAGGGCTTCAGTATCCCCATTATCCATGTCAACGCCGACGACCCCGAGGCGGCCTTGACCGCCATTCGCCTAGCCCATGCCTACCGCGATGAGTTCCACAAGGATATCCTGATTGAGCTGGTGGGCTATCGGCGGTGGGGCCATAACGAGGGCGATGAGCCGGCCTTTACTCAGCCGCAGCTCTACGAGTTGATCCGGGCCCATCCGACAGTGCGCGAGCTGTATGCCCGACACCTGCAGGAGCAGGGACTGGTAACGTCTCAGGAATGCGAGCAGATGGTAGAGGAGGCCTTTGCGACACTGCGCCGGGCGAAGCAGGAGGTGGACGAGGACCCGCAGCGCTTCGAGCAACTGGGGGGGAATGGGCAGAACGGCCTGGCTGTGGAGCTAGAGCCTGCCCCGCCTGTTTCTGCGGAGCAGCTGCGCCAGTTCAACCGTGAGCTGCTGCGCTGGCCCCAGGGTTTCACCGTGCATCAGCGTCTGGCGCGCGTGCTGCAGCGCCGTGCCGATGCGCTGGAGCAGGGAAGCATCGACTGGGGCCATGCCGAGGCCCTGGCCTTCGCTTCGATCCTGGCCGATGGCATTCCGATCCGCCTCAGCGGGCAGGATTCCGAGCGAGGCACCTTCAGTCAGCGCCATGCAGTGCTGCACGATAGCCACACAGGTGAGCGCTATGTGCCGCTGCAGCATCTCTCACAGGCGCAGGCCAGCTTCGCCATCTACAATAGCCCGCTCACCGAGACGGCGGTGCTGGGCTTCGAGTATGGCTATAGCGTGCATGCACCGGAGGCGCTGGTGCTGTGGGAGGCCCAGTACGGCGACTTCGCCAATGTGGCCCAGGTCATTATCGACCAGTTCATTGCTGCAGGACGGGCCAAATGGCGCCAGAACTCGTCGGTGGTGCTGCTGCTGCCGCACGGTTATGAGGGCCAGGGGCCAGACCATTCGAGCGCACGTCTGGAGCGCTTCCTGCAGCTGTCGGCGGGCCATAACTGGCGAGTGACCAACTGCTCAACAGCGGCCCAATACTACCACCTGCTGCGCCAGCAGGCGCATAGTCTCCAGCGTCATCCATTGCCACTCGTGGTGCTCACCCCCAAGAGTCTGCTGCGCCATCCGTTGGCCGCGGCGAGACTGGAGGAGCTAACGAGCGGGCGCTTCCTGCCGGTGCTCGATGACGCTGAGGCGCAGCAACGGGCGCAGACCATTCGTCGGGTGTTACTGTGCAGCGGGAAGATGGCCATCGATCTGCTGGCAAGCGAGCAGCGGTCTCGGGCCAGCGAGGTGGCGGTAGTGCGTGTGGAACAGCTCTATCCGCTGCCAGAGGAGGAGCTGCTGCAGGTGTTGAGCTGCTATCCTTCCATGCAAGAGCTGGTCTGGGTCCAGGAGGAGCCGCTCAATATGGGAGCCTGGAGTTATATGGCGCCTCGCCTGCAGAGATTGCTCGCCTCGCTTTCCGCACCCCAGGCAGTGCTGCGGGTGTTGGCACGCCCTGAGAGCGCCAGCCCGGCGACCGGCTTCATGGATCGTTACGAGGCCGAACAGCGCGCATTGATCGAGGGGGCTTTGCTCGGTGAGGGCGGCCTGCTGGAGGAAAAGCGCGCCGCTGGGACGCCGGCAGGCAAGCGTCGGCGCTAGCGTTGGCACCGGCAGCGGCGGAGCAAGCCAGGCCAAGGCCAGATCGACCGGGCAGGCCATGCCTGGCGATGCTATAATAGGCCAGGAGAAGCCAGCGCGCTTGAAGAGCGCCAGCGCGCTGGCTCGCCTTTGGCTTTCTTCGTCCGCTGAGAAAGGTTCTGCACTCATCAGAAGCAACAGTCAGCACTGCAGCAGGAAAGGCAGAATGAGAAGATGGCGATAGATATTCGTGTTCCGACCCTGGGCGAATCGGTGGTCGAGGCCACGGTAGCGCGCTGGTACAAGCACGAGGGGGAGCAGGTCCGTCAGGGCGAAGTGCTGGCGGAGCTGGAGACCGACAAGGTGAGCGTTGAGGTGACCGCGGAGCATGACGGCGTACTAGCAGAGATTCTGAAGCGCGAGGGAGAGGATGTAGCCGTTGGGGAGGTTTTGGCTCGTCTCGCTGAGGCAGCTGTGGGAGAGGGGGTGAGTGCGGCGTCCACGGCTGGCGGGGCCCCGACCTCGCGTGCGGTACCGGCCCAGGCCCGGCAGGAGCAGGCAGCAGTCCAGCCGGGGAGCGCAGCGTCGGGTTCGCGTCTTGCCGATGGGCAACGGCCTCCTTCGCCACTGGCGCGTCGCATTGCCGCTGAGTACAACATTGATCTCTCGCAGGTCAGGAGCAGCAGCCCACACGGGCGAGTGACTAAGGACGATGTCCTGCAGTATCTGGAGCAGCAGCAGGCGCTCCAGCAAGGCCAGGGCCAGTCGCCGGGGCAGCAGCAGTCAGCGCAATCCGTGACTGCTGCTCCGAGTCGAGGGGATGGAACAACGGCGACGGCGACCCCAGCGGTACCCGCAGCAGGCGAGCGCACAGCAGCGACGGGGCCAGCCTTGGAGCCGCCGCCGCTGCCGATCTCGGAGCCACGGCGAGAGGAGCGCATCAGGCTCTCGCGCCGGCGCCTGACCATCGCCCAGCGTCTGGTCGAGGCCCAGCACACGGCAGCGATGTTGACCACCTTTAATGAGGTCGACATGAGCGCTATTCTGGCGGTGCGGGCGCGCCACCGCGAGGAGTTCAAGCAGCGCTATGGCATCTCGCTGGGCTTTATGTCCTTCTTCACGAAGGCAGTTGTGGGAGCACTCAAGGCTTTCCCTTATCTCAATGCAGAGCTACAGGGGCGCGAGCTCCTGGTCAAGCACTACTACGACATTGGCATCGCCGTCAGCACAGATGAAGGGCTGGTCGTGCCCGTAGTGCGCGATGCTGACCGCAAGAGCTTTGTGGAGATCGAGCGGGAGATCGCGGAGCTGGCGCGGCGGGCGCGTAATAATGAGCTAACGCTGACGGACCTGCAGGGAGGGACCTTTACCATCACCAATGGTGGGGTCTTCGGTTCGCTGCTTTCGACGCCGATTCTCAACGGACCGCAGGTTGGCATCCTGGGAATGCACAAGGTCCAGGAGCGTCCTGTCGTGGTGGACGGACAGGTGGTGGTGCGCCCCATGATGTATGTGGCGCTCTCCTATGACCATCGCGTGGTCGATGGCCGCGAGGCGGTGCAGTTCCTGGTCCGGGTTAAGGAACTGCTGGAAGATCCAGAGCGGCTGTTGTTGGAAGGCTAGGGGGCGGACAGGCGGTCTGTCGTGACAGGCGAGGTAGATGGCGGGTCGACGGTCGCAGACAGAGGAAGGCTGCAGGGAGCTCAGGATCGTGGACAGGGTGTTTGCTTCGATTGACAGGGACGGCCTGTTAGGAGATAATCAAAGCTGTGCTGTCTGCGCTCGGCCCGCCCTCCTTGCCAGGGGGAGGGAGAGGGACTGTGCTTCGCGAGCGTTCTGTCAGCGTAAGCAAGGCAGGAGCGGGCAGGCCTGGCTGGCTGGGGAGGGGAAAAGGGGAAGGGGAGCGCTCTGGAGTCGTTCGACCGATGGCAGGAATCGAGGAAATGAGCCGGCTATGCAACCAGCAGAGAATCCCTATGCTCGGCAGCGGGGGCGCGCCGATGATCTCCAGACCCTCGTTGGGCGGTCCCTGGGTCAATTCCGTATCGTAGAGCCACTTGGGGCGGGCGGAATGGCCGCGGTCTTTAAAGCCTATCAACCCTCGCTCGATCGCTATGTGGCCGTCAAGGTGCTTCCGGCACGCTACGCTCATGATCCGGTCTTTGTCAAGCGCTTTGAGCAGGAGGCACGCTCGGTCGCTAAGCTGGTGAATCCCCATATTGTGCAGATCCACGACTTTGGCGAGCAGGATAAGATCACCTACATTGTCATGGAGTATGTCGACGGTGGAACCTTACGGGACCGCCTGAAGGGCCGCTCGCTCTCGCTGGTGGAGGCTGTCGACTTTCTGCTGCAGGCAGCGGAGGGATTGCGTTGTGCCCATAGCCATAATATTGTACACCGCGACGTGAAGCCGAGCAATATGCTCTTGCGCCGCGATGGGCATCTGCTGCTCTCTGATTTTGGGATTGCCAAAATCCTGGAGGGGACGACGCATTTGACGCGCGCTGGGGTGGGCATCGGGACGCCACAGTATATGTCGCCAGAGCAGAGTACCGGTCAGGCCGTCGATCAGCGCAGCGATATCTACTCTCTGGGGATCGTCTTTTTCGAATGTCTGACAGGACGGGTGCCTTTCACGGCGGAGAATCCGGTCAGTGTGACGCTGAAGCACTTGCAGGAGCCGCTGCCGATCGATCCGCTGCGTCAGGCAGGGGTGCCAGCAGTGGTTGAGCAGGTCGTTGTGAAGATGACCGCCAAGGTGCCTGCCGACCGCTACCAGTCCATTGAGGAGATGGCGGAGGCCCTGGTGGCTGCGCTGAATGCTGCCCGCCTGCCCATGCCACGCGCATGGCGGTTGTCAACTATGCCCCCTGCCCTCTCCGACAGCAGCGGGTCTGCGGCTACGCTGCTCTCGGCACAGCCAGGGACGTGGCCCGCTTCTCCTGGGGGTAGAGCGCAGTCCGCTCCTCCTTCCTTTCCTTCCTCTGGCCTGCCCGCGGCCCCTGGCGTTATCAGCGGGTCAACAACTGGTCAGGGTCCGGGAGAAGCGTTTCTACCCCGTCCCCCTTCGAGCACCCCTTTCCCGACGGTGACGCTCTCCTGCTTCCGCTGCGGTACACCTAACCCAAGTACACGCCTGTTCTGCACGACCTGCGGCTATGAGCTGGCCGACCGCAAGGCCGTAAAGGATCGCTATGTCGATGCTCAGGGGCGGGTGGTGCTGGCCAGCTTGACGTTGCAGAGTGGACCGCTCGCCGGTCGCTCTTTCCGCTTCCATCAGGATGTGACGACGATTGGGCGCACAAATGGCAATGATTTCATTATTGCCGGTCGCACGGTCTCGCGTCGCCATGCTCGACTCTGGTTCGATAATGGCCTCTGGTACCTGGAGGATCTGCAGAGCGCCAATGGCACCCTGGTGAACGGCGAGCGCATTCAGCAGACGGTACTGCGCGATGGCGATCTGATCCAGTTCGGCGATGAACGCTTGATCTTTCATATAGTTTATAAATAGTAGGGACAAGAGGAGCTGTTGCTCCTAGCAGGCAAGGCTGACAGAGCTGCCTGGCTGGTTGATGGAGTCCCTGTTCAGGCTGGTCTGTTCCTTGCTCGGAAAGGGTAACGAGCGATGGTTTCGTTGAATCCGCTCAATGCGGCACTGCAGCAGCTGCTGCTGGGCAGCGCTGTACGCCAAAATCATGCACTGGAGCATGCAACGATCGTGCTGCTGAGCCGCAAGTTTCCGGAGGTGCGTTTCTCGGGGGTCTCTTCGGCGCTGGGCTTTGTGGTTTTTGGCAATGTGCCAACCGAGGAAGTGCTGCCGGCGGCTGAAGAGGCGCTGCACTTGCTGCGTACGACGCAGCCAGAGCTGGCGATCCACGAGCGCTGTGGCACGAATTTGGCCGTGGCAGGTTTGCTGAGCGGCCTGTCGGCGATGACGGTGGCACGCATGCGGCGCCCGTTCAATACCTTCAATAATGTGGTGCTGGCGACAACTGCGGCTCTGGTACTGGCGCGGCCTCTCGGGTTGACGGTTCAGCGCTATCTGACGACACAGACGCCTTCGCCATCAATGCGTATCACTGGGGTGCGGCGCTTCGAGGTGCTGGGAACACCGGCCCACTTTGTGAGCACGGAGAACCCGGAGGCGGCGCGGCTGTTCTCCTGGTGACGGGAGAAAGGAGGCTTTGCGACAATGACGAGTGGGCAGCGTGACCGCTTGCTGGTTGAGCCGGCCTGGCTGGAGGAGCACCTGCATGATCCACAGCTGCGCATTGTGGATATGCGTGGGTATGTGCGGACGGTGGAGCGCGGCGCAGGTGAGCAGGAGGCGCTGTATGAAGGGGCGCGTGCTGAGTATGAGCGGGGTCACATCCCTGGCGCGGTCTATCTTGACTGGACGAGCGATATTATTGATCCCGACAGCGAGGTAAAGGCGCAGATTGCCCCGCCGGAACGCTTTGCCGAGGTCCTGGGACGGGTAGGCATTGGCGATGAGCATGTGGTGGTGGCCTATGACGCGCATCCGGCCTCGCAGTTTGCGACACGCCTGTGGTGGGCGCTGACCTACTATGGCCATCACGAGGTACGCGTTTTGAACGGAGGCTTCTCGCGCTGGTTGCGCGAAGGGCGACCGGTGACGACGGACGTGCCACAGTATCCGCCGGCGGTCTTTACGCCGCGTGTGCAGCCAGAACTGCGGGCCACGGCTGAGGAGGTACTGGCCGCACTGGGACAGGCGGGTATCCAGGTGATCGATGCGCGCGATGTCGGGCAGTATAGCGGGCGGGTGGTGCGCCGTCCTGGCCGTCCGGGCCATATTCCGGGGGCCATCAATATCCCGCGTGAGGAGCTGGTCGATCCACAGACGGGCCAGTTTCGCAGCAATGAGGAGCTGGCTGCGGTCTTTGCGCGTGCCGGGCTGCGCCCGGAGGAGCGAGTGATCGCCTACTGTAATGGTGGAGTGGCGGCAACGGTCGTCCTCTTCAGCCTGGCTCTGTTGGGCTATCCTCATCTGACAAATTATGATGGTTCCTGGAATGAATGGGGCCTACGCCCCGATCTGCCTGCGGAAGTGTAATGGGGCTTTGCCTCTGCTTGCTGGACTGTGAGGCATGCTGATGGAGGGGTTTTTCTCCTCTGACTCTGTAGGGGATGAGGGTGGGAGCTGGCCGGGGATCAGCGGGCCTGATCTCCAAAGAATCATGGAGGGCTTCGGCCTTTCTTCGTCCTGGCAGCCCCTGGAGCTGTTGACGTCCCCCTATAGCCCTGAGCCATTGGGCCTGCTGCTGGAGGTTGAGGGCGAGCGCTATCTGCTGCGCCCGCGCCCGGAGGGACCAGCTGGCGAGGATCATGAGCATTGCTATCGCTTTCAGCGTTTCTTGCGCCTGGCCGGTTTGCCGGTGCCAGCGCTACGCCAGACGCCAGCGGGGTCTTATTGTCTGCCGCTGGGGGAGGAGTGCTTCGAGCTGCAGCAGTGGCTGGATGGGGAGGACTTCACGAGCGCCGGGACTCGCGGGCTGCGTTGGGTTGAGGCCGCTGGAAGAATGCTGGGCCAGTTGCATGAGGCGTCTTTTCGTTTCCCAGGTCCGCAGCACCGCTGGCCCTCGGAGCTACAGGCGGGCGGGCTGGTCCAGGGCTGGCTCAATCTGGCCCGTGAGCGGGCCGAGCGCTGCGAGGTGGGAGCGATTGCCAGCGCCCTGCAAACCTGGGTCGAGCAGTGGGAGACAGTGCTGCCAGCAGCGATGATGACTCTGGGGGCAGCTCGTGGAGTGCCCGAGCTGCACGTTCATGGAGATTATCAGGCGCTGCATCTGCGCTTCAATGCTGAGGGGGTATGTTCAGTCTCGGGCTTCTATGCCTCGCGCTGGGAGAAGCGCGTTCTGGAGGTGGCGGCAGCGCTCTTTGCCTTCAGTGCCTTGGACTGGCAGCCGGGGACGGGTCAGACACGCCCGCTGGTGGCGCGGGGACTGGAGCCGGAGCGAGCACGGGCATTCTTGCGGGGCTATGGGACGATCGCGCCTCCCCAGGGGCAGGAAGCGACCTGCCTGGCAGAGGCCCTGACGCTGACGGTGCCCATCCTGACGGTCAACGGCCCGCTGGAGGATCTCTTCTTTGCCGAGGAGGCAGCGCTGGACGCAGGTGAGAGCCAGGAGCAGGTCGATGATCTGTTGGAGCGCCGGCCTGGGCCAGCGCCTGGCCGGGTTGGCTGCGACGCGCGCGGCGCTGGCTGGCCGAGCTGTGGGAGGAGGCCGCCGCCGGCTAGGCAAACGGTGCGGCAGCCTCCTCCTGTGCTCTCTCTGGCTATGGCTCTAATACAGCCTCATTGTCCTCGCGACCGGACAGGTCACAGCTGTGTCGGCGGCTTACTCGGGACCGACGACCGGGTGAGGGATGTATGGCTCTTCGAGATAGGCGATGTCTTCAGCGCTCAGATGAACGTTGAGGGCGCCAACGGCTTCTTCCAGCTGGCTGATCCGGGTGACGCCGACAATGGGGGCAGTCACTGGCTCCTTCTGCAGCAGCCAGGCCAAGGCGATCTGTGCCCGGGGCACGCCGTATTTGCCAGCTAGCTCGCCGACGCGCTCGATGATCCCCTGATCGGCGGCAGCAGTGGCGTCATATTTGCGTCGGGCCACCTGGTCGGTTTCGGCGCGCCTGGTCGGCGGCTGCGAGGCCTCACGCGCCAATCTGCCGGATGCCAGCGGGCTGTAGGGAATGACCCCAATGCCCTCGGCGCGACAGAGCGGGAGCATCTCGCGCTCTTCTTCGCGGTAGATGAGGTTGAGGTGATTCTGCATGGAGACGAAGCGTGTCCAGCCATGCCGCTCAGCGACGAAGAGCGCTTTCTGGAATTGCCAGGCGTACATGGCTGAAGCCCCAATGTAGCGCACCTTGCCGGCCCGAACGAGATCGTTGAGTGCCTCCATTGTTTCGTCAATCGGGGTCTGGTAGTCCCAGCGGTGGATCTGATAGAGGTCGATGTAGTCGGTTCCAAGGCGCCGGAGGCTGTGATCAATCTCGCTGAGAATGGCTTTGCGCGAGAGACCAGCCCCGTTCGGTCCTTCGCGCATGCGGAAGAAGACTTTGGTGGCAATGACAACCTCATCGCGCTTGACGAAGTCTTTCAGGGCGCGCCCGAGGATCTCCTCGCTGGCTCCCAGTGAGTAGACATTGGCGGTGTCAAAGAAGTTGATGCCCAGGTCAAGAGCCTTCCTGATGATCTGCCGACTCTGCTCTTCGTCCAGAACCCAGGGATGCATCCAGCGATTGGGGTCACCAAAGCTCATGCAGCCAAGACAGATGCGGGAGACTTCCAGACCGCTTTTGCCTAATCTGGCATACTGCACGATTCACCTCTCATCTCTATTAATCTCAATATTTTTATTTTTCTTCACCGGGAAGAGCGGCAGCCAGGTCTACTGTCCTGCGTGAGTCAGGACAGGAACCGTGGCTTTCTGCAAGAGAGTATAGCGTCCCCACAAGCAGAGGATATAGGCAGATCCTGGGTGATCTTTGGCCGATTCTGCCACGGGAGGCTGCGGCTGCGCGCGGATCGCGCGGTCTGGCGGGCCGCTGGAGCTTGCTGCCGGGGTGTGGGGGCTGAACAAAGGGCACAGGAGGACCGAGATCGGAGTCGGAGGTGGCAGCTCTTTTGTGGCCATCTTCAAAATTTCGTATTATTCGGAGAAATACGAAATTGGTCCCTGGCCCCGGCGTCTTTCAGCCTGCGTTCCATCTTGGGGAGTGCACCCTTCGCCTTCGCTGACTGATTCCACGCCGGGCTGTGATACGGAGAAACGCACCGGCCCAGCTCAGCCTCCAGAAGGCCGTGGACTGTCAATGGCTGCCTCCGCCCTTCAAATGTTTTCTCTTCTCTTTTCTTCACCTCACCCCCCTCCCTCAGAAACGTCGGTTGCAGTGAAGGGGAAAGAAAGAGATGAGAGCTGCCTGCGCTGGCGATCTGTGGGCGGGAGATAGGTGATGGCATGGCAGACTATAAGACACGGAACGCCCGTTAGGCCTCCTCGAAGCCCCGATAGAGTAGACTCTCTTTCCTAAAGGATCACAGGCCACCAACCCTTGACAACCTTCTCTTCCACGCTTATACTTCATATAAAGACAAATATATATTTTAGCCGAATAGAGAACAATATGAGCAAGAAGAAAACTTCCTCCCGCCTTCCAGGGCAGCAGCGTACGGCCCTGCTCCCCCCGGCGCAGCCCATGCTGACAGGGATCGTACGCGAGCGAGAGGAACAGCCCGGTGCTCCTGAAGAGGAGAGGAAGGGTCTGGGCACCCTGGCAGGCGAGGACCTGGACCTCCTGCGGCGCATCGCGGACATCGCTGATCTGTATGCTCAGCACGAGGTCTTTGCTCGCTACCATCGGCGGCAGGCCCATAACACGCGCATTCGCCAGCTCTGGGATCTCAAAGCCTTCGCCACCTTCTGTCTCGAAGCTGGTGTCCGCACCACGGGGGTCGCCCTGCAAGCAGACGTCGCCACTCTCACCCAGGCCCTCTTTCTGGAAGCCTCGACCTGGCGCTTTGTCACTGCCGGTCTGATCCAGCTCTTTCTCAGCTGGATGGAGCGCCAGGGCTACGCCATCGATACCATGAACGTGCGTCTCTCCACCCTCAAGCGCTACTGCCGTTTGGCTGCTGATGCCGGTGTGCTCAGTCAGGAAGAACTCTATCGCATCAGCCGTGTCCAGGGCTATCGCCATAAGGAGGGGCGCCACATTGACCGCCAGCGTCCCATCACGCGGCGCGGTGCCAAAAAAGCCGAACCGAACCCCCTGACCGAGGAGCAGGTTGCCTGGCTCAAGCGCTGCCATGATCCCAACACCCCCCAGGGACGGCGCGCCCGCGTCATCCTCTGCCTCCTGCTCGATCTCGGACTGCGCGTCGGCGAGCTGGTCGCGCTCCAGGTCAAGGACGTCCAGCTCAGCCGTGGTCTCCTGCGCTTCTACCGTGAAAAGGTCGACCGGGAGCAGACGCATCGCCTGTCTGCCGACTGTCTGCAGGCCCTACGTGCCTACTTACCCGACGTCGCCGGCGAGCGCTACCTCTTCCCAGGCTACAAGGGTCGACACATCAGCACGCGCCTCGTTGAGTACCTGCTCAAAGACCTCGGCGACCAGCTTGGCATCGATCATCTCTCCCCCCACGACTGTCGCCATTATTGGGCGACCTACCACGCCGGCCACCAGCGCAACCTGGCCCAGCTCCAGCAAGCCGGCGGCTGGAACTCGCCAGCAATGGTACTGCGCTACTATGTGGCCTCCGAGATTGCCAACGAGGGCCTTCTTCCTTGACTTGACCAGAGCAAGAGCAAGAAGGCTACAATAGCAATGGCCAGGCAAAGCACTGCCCTCACCTATCCCGGTTGGTAGCGCAGCCCAATTCGCCACCACACAGAGGAGGAGAAAAGCATGGCCTTCAAGATCGGTGTCTATGGCTCCAACATCGTCGAGAGCGAGCGCGCCCTCGGCCTGGCCCGCGAGCTGGGCCAGGCCCTGGCCGCACATGGCTGCATCGTCATCACCGGCGCCTGCAGCGGTATGCCCTACGCCGTGGCCAAAACTGCTTTCGAGCACGGGGCTGAGGTCTGGGGCTTCACCCCGGCCCTCAACCTTGATGAGCATCGCCGCGCCTACCCCCAGGACGACATTGGCATCTACCGCCGTCTGATCTATGTCCCCCCCAGCTACCACGACCTTTTCGGCCTGACCCCAGCTACGGCAGAACAGGACTGGGGTGCTCGCCTGAAATACCGTAACGTCATCTCGACGGTCAACAGCGACGCCGGCATCATCATCAGCGGCGGCTGGGGCACTCTCAACGAATTCACCAACCTGATTTACGAAGGCAAACCCATCGGCATCCTTATCGGCAGCGGCGGTCTGGCTGATGAGCTGCCCGTCTGGTACCCCCGATTGCGCAAAAAAACAGCCTCGCCGGTCCTTTTTGAAGGGAACCCGACGAGGCTGCTCTCGCTCATTCTGCAGCGCCTGGAGTGACACAGGAAGCGAGAGCGCATGAAGAGGGAGGAAGAGGGTAGCGGACCCTGAGTGAGCACTTCAGGGTGCCCGCCGGAGGCACAGCGAGGAAGATCACAGCCAGATCATCGGAGAGTGGCCTGCGATCAGCATGCCGGGGCCTCCGAGCGAAGGAGCAGGAGGCCGCTCTCAGGCCATCACCGGCTGCCGCTCAGACTCGGCAGTGGTGATGCTGATCCGCCTGGGCAAGCTTCCCTCGGCCACGGGCACCGTGATGATCAGCACACCGTGCTCATAGTGTGCCTCGACCTTCTCAGCGTCAATCGGACGCTCGAAGGTCACCACCCGTTCACAGGCGCCGCTGCCAATCTCATGCAGCAGCCAATTGACCTGTCGGCCTTCCTCCACCGCCGCTGGATAGTGGACGCGGATCACCAGGCTCTGGCCCTGCACCTCCAACCCGATATTCTCAGGCTGGACCCCAGGAACCAGCGCTCTGACGACATAACCCTGCTCCTGCTCGTAGACATCCAGCGGCAGCTGTGGACGCGGCTCACCATCCAGACGCCACAGCGGGCGGACAAAGCTCTGCTCAAACAGCCGGTTCATCGCCTCGCGCAGGCTGATCATCTCGCGCAGTGGATCGAAGTGCGTCATGACCATCATGGCACTCACCCCCCTCTGCAGCAATGATCAGAGAGCGAATGGCGTACAACCAACTGTCCTGACTGCCGGCGAGGTCGCTCCCCTCGGCGCACGGCCTGTACCAGACGGGAGCGCCGCTACCGGCTGCCTTTCGCCCGTTTCCACCCAGTGATAACCCGCACAGGGGGGAATTTATTCCCATACTCCCCCGCTCTTTCTACCTGCCGCCAGGGCCATCTCCAGCTCGACCAGCGTTGGTGTCGTCGCCGGCCCGGCTCGCTCCACCGCCAGCGAGGCGGCCACATGGGCCTCGTGGGCTGCCTCCTCCAGGCTCCGGCCCGCAGCCAGAGCCGCCAGAAAGGCGGCCACATGGGCATCACCAGCTCCTGTCGTATCTACCACCACTCGCGCCGGCCTGGGTGCAACCAACAACGGTACCCCCCCAGCGCTCGCCAGCCAGCAGCCCTCAGCCCCCACCCTCGCCACCACGACTCCCTGGGGAGCAAGTTGTGAACACAGGCGCGCAGCCCCACGGGTTGGCTCCTCCTCGCCGCTCAGCAGCTGCAGCTCGCGCGCATTCAAGCTCAACACATCCACGCGGCGTAAGATCTGCTCCAGTCGCTGCGTCGGAATGGTTGCCACCAGCGGCCCCGGGTCCAGCACGAGCAGGCAGCCTGGCGCTAAACCCGGCAACCAGGCCTCCAGAGCCGCGCCCGAGAGAGGATAACAGAGATCGTAGCCCGAGACGTAGACCGCGTCCCCCTCCTGCAAGGCCAGCCCCTCCAGCTCAGGCAGGCTCAGCTCCGCCTCCACGCCCGGCGCCGTCACAAAGGTCCGTTCGCCATCTGGTTCAACCAAGCCGATATCAAAGCCAGTGTCCCGCCCTTCCACCGGAGGCAGCAGCACCGGAATGCCCACCGACGCGAGCTCAGCGCGCACCCGTTGCCCCATTGGCCCATCCCCAATACGGCCCGCATAAGCCGCCGGCAGCCCCAGCCGCAGCGCCCCAATCAGGACATTAAAGCCTCCTCCCACCGCCTGCAGTGCACGCTCCGCCAGCAGATCGCCACCGCGCTCGGGCAGGCGATCCACATAGAGCAGCAGATCCACCAGCACGCTCCCCACCAGCACCAAACGTCGGGGACGCAGTCGCAGCTGGCTCATGCCGATCCCTCCCCCCCCCGGCACCTCCGGGGCCAGCCCGCCGGCGGCTTCCAGCACGTCCCTTCTTCCACCAGCCAAGATCAGCAGCCAGTACACGAGCGCGCTCACCACGAAGCCCAACAGATAACCAAGGCTGCTAGAGGCGAAGACGCCCCGCGCCAGGGGACCTGTGAACCAGGGCGAGACCGTAAAGAGCAGGCCCACAACAATGCCAAGCAGCCAGGCTATGAACGCCCGCCAGTTCACCCCAGCTCGATAATAATAGGGGCTTCCGGGCCCCGTCTCTATCAGACCGCGCGCATCATAGCCGCGACGCAGAAGCATATCCACCACAAAGACCGCCGCCCAGGCTGTCAAGCCATCCGAGAGCAGCTGCAAAAAGCTCTCAAACGGTCCGAAGAAATCCTGAGCCACCAGCATTACATAGGCAGCCCCGGCCACCATCAGCACCCCATCAATCAGGACAGTCTTGTAGCGCTCCAGCCTCACGCCGAGCGCCAGCAGATTCAGCCCCGAGGAATAGATCGACAGATCGGCAGAGGCGATCAAGCCGCCTACAGCCGTCAGCAGATAAGGGGCTGCCATCCAGGGCGGCAGCTCCTGGCCAATGGCCGTGATCGGGTTAGTCGCGCTCGTCAGGTTTGGCAAGCGGCTCGACAGAAAAACCCCTGTCATAATCAGCACCACCAGTGGGAGCGCGGCCCCCAGTACTGTCCAACCGACGATAGCCCAGCCACTGCTCGCACGCGGCAGATAGCGAGTATAGTCAGCGCCGGCATTGGCCCAGCCGATCCCCGTCCCTGCAATCACAATGCTTAACGTTGCCAGCACTCCACTATCCCAGGGACCTGGCGGAGCTGCCAGCACCTTTGCCCAGTCTGTTTTTGTCAGCAAGAACAGCACTACCACCAGTGTCAGCAGGCCAAAGATCCAGGTCGCCGCCTGTTGAATCCAGACCAGCGTCGCATGACCGAGCAGGCCAAAAAGCACCACCAGCACGGCTACCACCACCAGGCTGGCCAGTGTCCAGACAGGGGTCGCGGGCAGCCCCAGCAAACCCAGCAATCCGAGCAGGGCATAGGCAGCCGTAATCACCGTAATCGTCTCCCATCCAACCAGACTGACCCAGCTGATGAGCGTCGGACCCAGATTGCCGCGCGTCCCGAAGGGGGCTCGTGATAGCGTCAACATTGGCGCGCCCCCCCACCTTGCCAGCCACACTCAGCACACCGACGAGCACGAACGATCCGGCTGAGCCCACCACAGCGACCAGCAGACTCTGCCAGAGATTCAACCCGGCAGCAGTCAAGATACCACCGTACACAATGCCTAAGATCCCAATGTTAGCGGCAAACCAGACCCAAAACAGTTCAGTGGGCGCTCCGTGACGCTCACCATCCCCAATCGGCTCGATGCCATGCAGCTCGATAGCCCAGGGACGATCAGCTTCCGGCTGTAGCTGTTGTTGCACGCTCACAGGCGTACCTCCTCTTGTTGCAAGCGGGTCCGCAAAGCCAATAGCTCGCTGAGCAACCCGTCGATGTCCAAAGCATTGACCTGCACCACCGTGGTGCGCGCCTCGACAGGGAAAACCTCTGAACCAGAGCAGGCGCCGAGCATAGCTCCCACCAGAGCCGCAATCGTATCGCTGTCCCCGCCGAGGCGGGCCGCTATCAGGCAGGCTCGCCAGGGATCAGCCCGCCAGCGCTGTGCAATGGCAAAGGCCGCCGGCACCGCCTCTTGCGTCGCCACTCCCGTTCCGATCAGATCCACAATCGCATCCTGCGCGCTCTCCTCATCCAACTGGCTTACCAGGTCCACCGCCCAGACCAGTCGCTCCGCCACCGAGGCCCCCGCCACATAGGCCCCCCGTTCCTGCCCCAGACGTGCCAGACGCCGCGCCTCGTTGACCGCCTCCACGAAACTTGCTCCCTCCAGACCAGCGCTGATGACCGCCGCTACCGCCGCCGCCCCGGCGATCGCCAGGCCCGTAAAGTGAGTTGGGCGGCAGGCTTCCTCAACTCGCTCCAGAAAGCGCTCAACCGGCTCTAGCGGCACCGCAATCCCCACAGGAGCAATGCGCATGGCCGCCCCATTAGTATCGCCCCGCCGCCCGGCCTCCTCGGGAGCTGCTCCTCGCTGTACCGCCTCCAAGGCCCGCCGCGACGATGGCCCAAGCTGTTCACTGCCATCGGCCTCCGCCTGCTCGGCCCAGCGGAGCAGTTCCTCTACGAACCGCGCGCCCTCTACATGGCCCTGGCCCTCCACCAACAGACGTGCCACCAGCAGAGCTTGCTGCGTATCGTCGGTCACTCGACCAGCCGGCTGTCCAGCACTGATGGCATTCTGCGAGGGGCCAGCCTCAAACCCCTCCAGGACCGGAAAAAGCCGGGCCACCACCGGGCGCGGCAGCATCTGCGTTGGCATGCCCAGGGCATCACCAATCGCCAGCCCCAGCAAGGTCCCTTGCGCCCGGCGCATCATCTCTTGCTGGTCGCGTAGCGCTGCTCGGCGCGCTTCATGCATGGCTGCTACCTCCGCGGTCGCTCGTTCTGGTTCAGCTCAAAGGTCATATAGAGGCGGAAATGCGACGGGTCCAGCAAACTGATCACATGCTCGATCACCTGCCCCTCGTGATCACGTGTCACTCGCCGGCTCAGCAAGAACGCCTCCCCAATCGCCTTCCCTAAGAGATGGGCCTCCTCCGTACGCAGGCGCGTCACCTCTACCCACTCTTCTCCAGTCGCAGGCACCAGCCCTAAACGCCCCGTCAGTGCCTCCATCAGCGACTCATGGGCGAAATCGATATCCAACAAGGCCCTCGTCTGCGCCGTTAGCGGAATACGGCTGCGCTCTAGCGAGATTGGCTCACGCCCCTCTAGCAGGCGCAGGCGGTCCAGGGCAATGAAATGCTCCGCCTCCACCTGCAGGCACTCGCGCAGCTCGGGCTCGACCACCGCCCCAAAGTAGAGCACACGCGTCGTCACCTGCGCCCCCTGACGCATCAGTGCCCGCGACCAGCCCTGACTCCAGTCCAGAGGCCGATGATCAAAGGTGATATAGCTGCCTGAGCCAGCTCGCGTCTGAATAAGCTGCTTGCGCGCTAACTCCGCCAGCGCTTGCCGCACGGTCATGCGACTGACGCCAAAGCGCCGCGCTAGCTCATACTCACCCGGTAGCCGCTGGCCTGTTGGCAGGCGTCCGCTGCGGATCTCCTCCTCAAGGGCAGCGCAGATTTGCAAATAGGCTCTATTCTGTCTAGACATCTTGTAGACAAGTTTAACCACTCCTGTCTAGCATGTCAAGGGGAATGCTAGGAGCTTTCTCCTGCGGTATTTGGTGAGGCTCTGTATAGTGGAAATGGATGGTAACACCATTCCCATACATAATGCGGCAGCATGGTGAGTCGCTGAGAGACCCAAGACGCTCACCGAAACCGGGAACGTGTGTTGCGTCAAGAAGCGTTGTGAAGGGGCGCCCTGCGGCGCAATGGCCTTCAGCAGCGCCATTTCGTTAGCACAAGGAGGGAATAACCGATATGACCACTGTCTCGTCTGAAAAGCACCATAGTGTCATTGGCAAAGACGAGCTGATTCACCAGACGGCGGCCAGGGCCGGCCTCAGCCTCAAGGAGACGGGCAAAGTTATCGATGCCTTCACCGAAGTCGTGCGCGAGGAACTGGCTCGTGGGCACGAGGTTCGTCTGATGGGCTTCGGCACCTGGAGCCTGCGCACCGTTGCTCCGCGCAAAGTCAAATCCATCCGTGGGGGGCAGCAGATTACCATTCCCGCGCGTAAACGAGTCGGCTTCTCCGTGGGGGCTGTCCTGGCCCAGGCGGCCAGGGGGCAGCAGGGACGAGCGCATGGGGAGAGCGAGCGGCAGGGAGAGCGGCGGCACCACTAGTGCGCTCTCCCTCCCCTCCCGCGGTTCTCCTGAGCTTGTCTCCCCTGCGCTACCGCCAGGAGAAACGCTGGCTCTCTGGGTCTCGCTATCAGCCTGATTGGCCAGACAGCTAATCCACCCCTACGCGAGGCTGTCAGGAGTGCATTCACGAGTCGGCGAGTCCGGTTCCGCAGCAGCCAACTGGACTGACTGACCCTGGGCCGACGAGCCTGTGCCCTGCGGTTAGTCAGGGTCAGTGTACCAGCGCACACACCGAAAGGGAGGGCCTGCAACTGAGCTGACAAGATGATTCGCCGGCCTGGCGCTGCACCAGCGCGACACCTCTGGCTGAGCAGAGCCAAGTCGAAGGCAGCGTCCAGGCCCGTACCCAGGGACGAAGGGACTGGCTGTCGCAAGCCGCTGGTGGTGGAGAGCAAGGAGCAGCTTGCGACAGGAGTCCCTTCCTTCTCATTCCTTATGCGGCTCCTCCCGACTCCAGGCGAGAGTCGCTCTTTCGTTCACCGGCGCTCGTCCCTAGCTAGAGATTCGGATGGCGTTCCAGGTACTGGAGCACAGCGGGTCGCTCATCAGGGCGCAGCGGACGGAAGGCGTTGCCATCGTTGATGAAGACCAGACGCGTACCCTGAAAGTGCACCAGCATATCCGGCCTGTGATCTCCGTTGACATCGGCGAAGCTCAGGGTCACCGGCACCAGACTGGCGTCTGGGTCATAGAGCTGGGGCCCGCTATAGATGCGGGCATGAGTCGGATCGCCTCCTGGCAGCTCTATGATCTCGATGTGACCGTTTAAATTGAGCGCAATGAAGTGGCTTGGGATACCCGCCGCTTCATTGTGGCCCACAAAGGCATCGATCTGAAAGGTCCGCGGGCGCCCGTAGCGTAGATCATCCAGGGTCGTCTGTCCCCACGAGATCAGCGGCAGCACCAGGCACCAGAGGAGGAGCATGCAGAGCATGCCCAACCCAAGATAGAGCAACGGATGAGCCTGGAACCAGCGGCGCGCCTGTGGCGGTCGCCCGCCTGTTGTCTTTTCCTCCCGCGCTGGCGCCGCGCCTGCGGGCTGGCCCCGCTGCCCTACAGGAGGAGTGCTCGTCGTAGGGCGATCCACTGTCAGGGTGGCACGCGATCCACTGGTGGCCCGGCCCGCCCCCCTCAGCGGGCGCTTCAGCCCGCTCTGGCCTGCTCCCTTTATCTCGACCCGCCTCCACTCCGCGATCTCTTCGGAAGCCACGTCGGCCAGCGTCGGGCGCGGACGCGAGGCCCGCTGCGCCACCGGCTCTACTGACTCCACCGATCCCGCTGCTCGCTCCGATCCGCTCTCCGATTGCAGAGGACGATGACGCAGGGCACTCTTCGGAGTGAGCCTGTCGGTCGCTTCAAGTACAGGCATGGCCTGATTCTCCTTTCGTCTCGTCAAGCGTCAGTCTCTCAGCCAAGCTTGCACTGCCCTTTGCAGTGCCTCAGAAATAGCGACAGCGGTCGGAGCACTCGTATTGGCTTCCGCCTGTCGTCTCTTCTCTCCTTCTCCTGTCAGGGTAACATAGAACATATGTTCCAGTCAAGAGGGAGGAGAAGAGCTTCCTACAAGCGATGAACAGGAGGAACAAGGATATGAGCTAGCGTTGTGTGCGTCTCATCGAGCTGGTGCGCAGAGCAAGGCATGTGCTCGCGGCTCGCTGCTCCAGACGGGGAGCTGCCGCCGAGGTGCCACCGTTGGAAGCGAACACGTCACGCATAGGCGAAGTGAAGAATGAGATAGCCGCTCGCTCTACGAGCAGCGCCAGGACTCACTTCACTGGCCTGACCTGGCCTGCCGTTGCTTCTCTCACCTGTGAGGGAAGCCCGGCTCCCTTTGCTGAGGATAGTGTAGCATCCCCCCCTGTTTTTTGCCAGGGGCCTATAAGCAACTTTCCCGGGGGGCAATGAAGAGGGTGAGGCCGCTCGGCAAGCGGAAGGAACAGCGTTCAGAGCAACTCTTCTCGCTCCAGAACGGCCTGCAGATCAGCGGGAAGCGGGGCCTCTAGCTTGAGCGTTGTCCCCGTCACTGGATGGGGCAGGACAAGCTGTGCGGCGTGCAGAAACTGGCGCGTCAGGCCAGGCAAGCGGTGATTGCTGCGCCCGTAGACCGGGTCACCTGCCACGGGGTAGCCGATGGCCTTCAGGTGCACGCGAATCTGATGAGTACGGCCCGTCTCCGGCTCGACCGACAAGAGCGTATGCTGGGCGAAACGGCGCACGACCCGGAAATGAGTCCGCGCCTCACGGCTATGGTGGGCGGTCACGGTCATCAGTTGGCGGTTGCGCGGGTCGCGTCCAATGGGGGCCTCGATCGTGCCCTGGTCAAGCGGCACCTGGCCCACTACCAGAGCGAGATAGCGCTTGTGGATCTGGCGTCGTTGCATCATATCGGCCAGGGCCGTCAGGGCCTGCTGATGCTTGGCCACCAGAAGCAACCCCGAAGTATCCTTATCCAGGCGATGTACCAGGCCAGGACGTTCCCCACTGCCGACCTCGCGCAGCTGGGGGCGGTAGGCCAGCAAGGCATTGACCAGCGTATCCTCCTCGTGGCCAGGGGCAGGATGCACCACCATCCCGGCTGCCTTATTGACCACCAGCAGATCATCGTCTTCGTAGACAATCTCCAGGGGCAGCGCACGCGGCGCCACCTCCGTCACGCGCTGGGGCAGCTGCCAGAGGACCTCGACCACATCGCCGGCCCGCAGCCCATAGCCTGCCTTCTCGCGCTCTTCATTGACAAGCACTGCTCCCTCTTCGATCAGACGCTGCACCGCTGCCCGTGAGAGCGGTGCTAGCAGCTGCTGTACAAAGCGATCCAGGCGCTGGCCAGCCTCGGCGGGGCCAACCTCGTATTTGCGCACTTCATTGCGAGATGCTGCTGACACGGCTTCTTGTTCTGACTGAGGACGATAAAATGTGGATTCGGGGGCTGACATGCTCCTTGCTTATGCTCCCTCTGCGTTGAGCGTCTAGAGACACGGTTTTAGCGATGAGAATTAGCCGGGGGCTGTCCCGGACGCAGCGTTGGCGAGGTCGCCGTCTGCTCCGTTGGCGCCCGCTCGATCTCCACCTCCGTCGTTCCCCGCCTGGGGGACTGCTCAGCTGAGCCAGAGGTCCGCGGTAGAGCGCCTGTGACCATCAGCAGGAGAAGCAGGATCACCCCCACCGTGATGGCCGAATCGGCCAGATTAAAGACGGCGAACCGAAAGCCAATCTGGGGAATGCGGAAGAGGATAAAGTCAACCACGTAGCCGCCATGCCGCACACGATCGATGAGGTTGCCGACTGCCCCGCCAATGATCAGGCCGAAGACCAGCTTGTAGCTCAGTGGTCCCGAATTCAAGCCGCGTAGATAGAGCGTGATGACAACCGCTACTGCCACGGCGATCAGTCCCGCCAGCACTACACTGTTGGCAAAGAGGCCGAAGGCCGCTCCACTATTGCGGGTATAGTAGAGGGACAGATATTCACCCAGCAGCGGAACCACGCGCCCACTGTCGGGAGGACTCAGATAGCTAACCACTAGCGCCTTGGTCCACTGGTCAAGAGCAACAACGAGAACCATTACTAGCAGGGCTAGCAGATCGTAGAGACGTGCGCGACGCGCGCTCACTGCTCCTCGTTCTTCCTTTCTCTCTCGCTCGTTCCACCTGGTTCGTCGGTCCTCCGACGTTCAGGAAGGAGACCTTGCCCTCCTCCGCCTCTGCTGATCGGGCCGGCACTGCTCCCGCCGACCTTTCTTTGTATGCGTGTTCACGAGGGCTATTGTATTGTACCCGATTTTCTTTCCCTTGAAAAGGAGCGGTCCGCGAGCAGGCTCACAGCCATCCCGCCTGGACCGCTCCCTCCGGTCGTGACATCCTCCAGCTGCCCAGCCATCCCCGCTGGACTGCCGGTCTGAGAGGATGGAGTGTTGCTGCGCTGCTGATCCGCGCCGAGCTTAGCGGGCAAAGCTCTCGCGGCCAGCCTGGCGCTGGGATTCGCACTGTACATCCCGCGCTGCCCACGGAATGGCCTCCAGACGTTTCTCAGGAATGGGGCGTCCGCAACTGACACACAGCCCGTAGGTCCCCTCCTCAATGCGGGCCAGCGCCGCCTCGACCTCCGCTAGCAGGGCCTGCTCATTTTCGAGAATCGACTGCTCCTGCTGATAGGTTTGAATCTCGGTTGCCGAGTCCTCGTTATCCTGGGGCAACGGCTCCACTGAGACCGGCGGAGCAGTCAACTGGGCGATATCCGCCCGCAGCTCGTCACGTTTTGCCTCCAGCAATGCCTTCATCTTTGCCAGGTCGATGCTCATGACTTGGCCTCCTTCGTGATCATGCCATGCTCCTGAAAACCAGCCACCGACCTCCTCACGTCACAAGCTCGCCAACCAGGCGGTACAGACCACCACGCGCTCTCCTGCTTCCGCCTACTCCCACCCAGTCCACCCCAGACAGGCCCACGCCACTCTTTTACTCGTCCACCCTTTTTCTCTCAGCCGAGCGGCGCCGACCGCCGCTTGCTTCACCCGATTGGCGAGTGGCCGGTTGGCCAGGAGAGACTGGCAAGCCTCTCCGTCGATCGCCACTCGCTACTCTTTCCGCCCAACGGCATCCTTCCCCGCCCGGAAAGGCTGGGCAGGGAGGGAGGGACACCTCCGCCGTGTTTCGCGCCTCGCGCGCACTGGCAGCAGCAGTGGCACAAGCGCCGGTCCGCACAGAGGTTGCTGCTTCTGACCGCGCACTTCCCTTCTGCCGGTGGTCTCGCCTGGCTACAGCCTGACTTGCCACACGCTAGCGACGAGCTGGCTGGCCAGGCTTCTCTAGCGCATGCCAGCAGCCCTTACATCACCTCACATCACTCACATGTCCTCAAATTGTACACCAAATCTCACGGAAGGCAAGTCGGTCTCCCTGGCCTCTGGACCTTGCTCGTCGCATTCGCCAGCCCAGGCCGCCAAGCCAGCTCCGAGATAAGCTGAGCGAGGGAGGGGGAGTTTCTCTCTTGCCTTCTGTGTTATGCTAGAATTGTTCTCTGTGCTCTGGATGAGTCAGCAAGCAGAACGGAGCAGACCCAATCTCGCGCCTGGATGGAATGGAAGGCCATGTCAACAGTCTCTGAGGATGGAGCACATGCCCAGCAGCCGACCAACAGTCAGTCCGTCCCCTCGCTCTTCAGTGAATTTGATCTCTACCTCTTCGGGCAGGGTCGGGAGTATCGTCTCTACGACAAGATGGGCGCCCACCCACGGGTGGTCAACGGGATCAGCGGGGTACACTTCGCTACCTGGGCTCCCAACGCCGAGTCTGTCTCTGTCATCGGCGACTTCAACGGCTGGAATCGCTCCGCTCACCCGATGCAGCTTCGCCATCGTGAGCTGGGCGTCTGGGAGTGCTTTATTCCCGGCGTGCAGGTGGGCGCACTCTACAAATACGCGATCGTTTCGCGGGTGAATCACCAGGTACTGGAGAAGGCCGATCCTTACGCCTTTGCCGCTGAGCTGCGCCCTGCTACTGCCAGCATCGTCGCCGACCTGCGTCGCTACCGCTGGCACGATGAGGAGTGGCTGCGCCAGCGAGCGGCCCGCCAGCAGCTCTCCGCTCCTCTGTCGATCTACGAGGTGCATCTAGGCTCCTGGCGCCATGTCCCCGAGCGCCATCGCCCCGAGGCCGTCGAGGAGGATCGCTTTTTGACCTACCGTGAGCTGGCTCACGCCCTGGCCGCCTATGTCAAGGATCTGGGCTTCACCCATGTCGAGCTGCTCCCTATTGCGGAGCATCCATATGATGGCTCCTGGGGCTACCAGGTGACTGGCTACTATGCCCCCACCAGCCGCTACGGCAGCCCGGAGGATTTCCAGTACTTTGTCGACTATCTCCATCAGCAGGGCATTGGCATCATTCTCGATTGGGTGCCGTCTCACTTCCCCAGGGATGCCCACGGCCTGAGCCTCTTCGATGGCACCCACCTCTATGAGTACGCCGATCCCCGCAAGGGAGAGCACCGCGAGTGGGGCACGCTGGTCTTCGACTATGGTCGCAGCGAGGTGCGCAATTTCTTGATCGCCAACGCGCTCTTCTGGCTACGCGAGTACCATATCGATGGGTTGCGCGTCGATGCCGTGGCCTCAATGCTCTACCTGGACTATATGCGCGGTCCCGGTGAGTGGGTCCCGAATCGCTACGGCGGACGTGAGCACCTGGAAGCCATCGATTTCTTGCGCCAACTCAATGAGGCGGTCTATGCCGAGGAGCTGGGTGCTCTGACTATCGCCGAGGAGTCTACTGCCTGGCCGCTGGTTTCGCGCCCCACCTATGTCGGAGGACTGGGCTTCAGCATGAAGTGGAATATGGGCTGGATGCACGATATGCTCGAATATATGCGTCTTGACCCTATCTATCGACGCTATCATCATAATAATATCACGTTCTCTCTGACATACGCTTTCTCTGAAAACTTCGTGCTGCCGCTCTCTCACGATGAGGTGGTCCATATGAAGGGGTCGCTGTTGACCAAGATGCCGGGCGACCTCTGGCAGCGTTTTGCCAATCTGCGCGCCTTCTTGGGCTACATGTGGGGGCACCCGGGCAAGAAGCTGCTCTTCATGGGCGGCGAGTTCGGCCAGTGGCGCGAGTGGAACTACCGTGAGAGCCTCGACTGGCATCTGCTGGAGCCGCCCAGCGATCCACACCACGCCCAGCTGCGCGACTTCGTTCGCGACCTGAATCATCTCCTCCTGCAGGAGCCAGCCTTGAGTATGCTGGACTGCGAGCCGGAGGGCTTCGCCTGGATCGACTGCCACGATAGCGAGAACAGCGTGATCTCTTTTCAACGTCGCAGTCGGCGCCCCGAAGAAACGCTCGTCTTCATCTGTAACTTCACGCCGGTGCCGCGCTTCGGCTATCGCCTTGGGGCTCCCCTGGCCGGCGAGTACTACGAAGTGCTCAATAGCGATGATCTGCGCTACGGTGGCAGCGGCCTCGGCAATCCTCAGCCGCTTCCTAGCGCGCCAATCGCCTGGCAGTCCTGTCCGCAGTCAATCGTGCTGACGTTGCCGCCGCTCTCCACCATTGTCTTAAAGTGGCGCCCCTTCGGCTCGCCCTCCACACTGGCCACCGGCAGCCAGTCCGGCGAATAATCAGAACAATAAGCAGAGGGACCGCACTATTCGTGAGGAAGAAGGACGATGAGTCGCAATCATAATCATTCACCGTCGCCGCATCAGTCGTCGAAAGGCAACCAGCTTAACCATCGGAGTCGCAAGGAGGCAGAGCGCTTCCGCTCGTTCCAGAGTAAGCGCCGGCCCCTGACCGAGGATGAACGCCTGCTGACGCGCCCAACGCGCCCGCTGGTGAGCCCGTCGGAGCCACCTCCGAGCGAGCAGATCCAGGCCGATGAGCATGCCCTGGAGCGCGCGCTCCACTTTGACTTTACCATCACCGACCCCTGGCGCGTCTTTCGCATCATGAGCGAGTTCGTCAATGGCTTCGACGCGCTGGCCCATATTCCTCCAGCAGTGGCCATCTTCGGCTCGGCTCGCACCCGGCCCAATGATCCCGCCTATGCCGCTGCTGTGGAGACCGCGCGCCTGCTGGCACAGGCAGGCTTCGCTATCATCACCGGAGGCGGGCCAGGGATTATGGAGGCCGCCAATAAAGGGGCTCAGGAGGGTGGCAATCTCTCTATCGGCTGCAACATCGAGCTGCCTTTCGAGCAGGCCTCGAACCCCTACCTGGATATCTCAATTGACTTTCGCTACTTCATGGTTCGCAAGACCATGTTTGTGAAATACTCCAACGCCTTCGTGATCTTTCCGGGCGGCTTCGGCACTATGGATGAGCTGTTCGAGGCTCTGACCCTGATTCAGACGCGTAAGGTCAGCCATTTCCCGGTGATCCTCTACGATTCTCGCTACTGGGGCGGTTTACTGCACTGGCTGCACCAGACGATGCTGGCCGAAGGCAAGATTTCTCCAGGCGATGCCGAGCTGCTGCGCGTCTCGGATGATCCCCGGGAGATCTGCCGCCTGGTACGCGAAGCCTACGAGACCTATCGTCAGGAGCGCGAGGACCCGAATCGCGAGAAGTCGATTCGCTGAGTCCTCCCCCTCCCTCACGGCGGCGATGGCTCACCCAGCCTCTTCTGGCCCTCATCCTCATCTCGCTGATCCCGGCCCCCCCTGGCCCTCTTGTCCCTGACCTACAGCCAGGTCGCGCAGGCATGCCCCCCGACCTGGCTGCCCCCCGGAATCTTCCTCCACTGTGGTTGGCGCCAGCTCCGCTGGCGGAATGGCCCCGTTGGCCTGATGGCGCAGCTCTTCGTAATGAAGGAGTCCCACGCCGAGCATGACGAGCACCCCTCCGAGAAGCTGATCAGGGGTCAATGCTTCGCCAAGCCAGACGTAGGCGATGGCACTGCCAGCTACAAGCTCTAACATGGCCGCGATACCCACCCGGCCTGCATCCAGATAGCGCAAGGCCGCCAGCTCGCACAGGAACGGCAGGGCCATACCCAGCACCCCTACTGCTGCCAATGCCGGCCACAGACCCGGCCGCAGGCTAGCAAGCGGTATATGCCACGGCGGCTGCACGAGCAGCCAGAAAAGGGCAGCGACGATTGCTCCCCAGGTCGTCGCGCTCAGGGCCGACAGCTCGCGCCCAACACGTCGCCCCAGCAGCAGGTAGGCGGCAAAGGAGAGGATCGAGAGGAACGCGTAGAGCAACCCCAGACCATCCAAACGCAGGAATTGCTGCTGCCAGGCCCCCGTCACCAGCACAAGACCGCTTCCCGCCAGCAGCAAGGCTCCCAATACCGGCAGGGCCGGCCAGCGACGTCGCCAGAGCGCCTCACCGAGCACCAGCCAGGCCGGGGTGCTGAACTGGATCACCAGGGCGATCGCCACCGGTAGACGGCTAATGGCCATGAAGTAGCTATAGGCCACTGTCGCCATCGCCAGGCCCAAGGCCAGCAGCCAGCCCCAGCTCTGGCGCGGTGGCAAAATTTTCCCGCGCTGGGCCACGCCCAGCAAGATGAACAGGCAGGCCCCCCCGATGAGCATGCGCCATTCCACCAGCGTCAGCGGCGTGAGCGCGCTTTCATCGAACAGCTTGCGCGCGAGGTTCCCATTGAAACCAAAGAGGAGCGAGGCCAGCCCAACCAGCAGATAGCCGCGGAGGCGCCAGCGCCCCTCGCCCTTGCTATTCAACACTCGATGATCCTTTCTGAACCATGCCAGGTCTCGTGAAGTCGCCTGACTGACTGGGCCCCACCACTCGCCCTCCGCCAGGTCAGGTTGACCTTGGTCATCCCTCCATCTCTTCGCCAGTGCTTCCCTCCCTATGCCATTCACAGCGGCCACCATTGACGATGCCAGCGTCGGGCCTCCTCCAGGGCCTGGCGAGTGGCTTGTGTAAAGATGGTCGCACTGCGCTCCAGCTCCCAGGCACCGGCATAGAGATCGACAATCCCAAGGTCGACGCCGAGCAGAGCCTCGACAATGGCCGCAGTGCAATAGGGCACGTAGGCGCGACTGTATCCGCCCTCCTGCAGGGCAACCAGGCGCCCCTCGCAGACCTCATCGGCCAGGCCAGCCACCAGCTCGCTCAGGCGCCGGAACCCCTGACGCGTCATCATCATGCGCGCCAGCGGATCAAGCCAGCTCGCATCCTGTCCCGCCGAGATGAGGATCAGCTGCGGGCGATAGCGCAGACCGATCGGCAGCACCAGCTGCTCAAAGGCAGCAATATAGCCGCGGTCACCTGTGCCTGCCGGCAGGGGGATGTTCACAGTGTAGCCTACGCCGGCTCCCCTCCCAACTTGCTCTAACTCACCCGACAGACGGGGATACCAGTCGCGCTGATGCAGCGACACAAAGAGCACTCCCGGGTCTGCGTAGAAAGCCTCCTGGGTTCCGTTGCCGTGGTGGACATCCCAATCGATGATCATCACGCGCTCCAACCCGTAGGTTCGGCGCGCGTACTCGGCGGCAATCACCGCGTTATTGAAGATACAATAGCCCAGGGCCCGGTTGCGCTCAGCATGATGACCGGGTGGTCGCAGTAGTGCGTAGACATTGCGTACCTCTCCGTCCATCACGGCCTTCACGGCCTGACAGGCCCCGCCGGCAGCGCAAAAGGCCGCCTCTAGCGAGCCGACGCTCACCGGTGTATCCTCGTCGATCTCGCCCCAGTCGCCATGCCGCGGTCCACCCGCAGCATGGGCCTGCAAGCCGTCAAGATAGGGGCGCGTGTGATAGACGAGCAACTCCTCCTCCCGGGCAGGCCGCGCAGGCAGGTGTCGCATACGCCCGAGGAGGCCAGAACGCTCCAGAAACTGCCAGGTGCGCTTGATAATGGCCACGTCCGAGGGATGCGGCTCTGGATCGAGCTGAAAGCTTCCCTCGCGGGTCTGCACAGAGGTTTCGACCCCCGCATCATGGGCGAGAAAACGCTCGTCGAAGAGCAAACCGCTGGTCAAGCTCTCCACAGGCATCCGTTCGTTCACTCTACCTTTCAATTCAGGTTCAGAAGGCTCGCCCCCCGGCTGCTTCAGGCAAAGCAGGACCACCGGGGGCGACTGGGACAGTAAGAAGCACAGGAGTGTTGTTAGCATAGCACGCCCAGGTCGCCCTGGCACCAGCCAATGCACACCTGTTGAGATGAGCTGGCCTGTGACGGGGGGCGGATGCCACCAGGGGCGGTCGACAGCCCGGGGCCGCTGCCAGGGCGACCAAGGCCCCAGAAAAGGCGCATTGCCCTCAGAGACAGGTTCATCGGTAAGAAAAGGGGAACAGGGGCGTTTGTCTCTCCAGGAGAGCCTCGGAGAAGAGGGCGGCTTGCGCCCGGCTGGAGGTCACTGCCCGCCGGTTCCTCTCCCTCGCAGCCAGCGAGCTAGCGCTAGCCATTGTAGCGTGTGTCCATGACAGTGGCGCGACAGGAGTGTTATAATGCAGCGGGGCCTCATGGGGCGCCGCCTCTCCCTATTCTTAGCCGAGCGATAACTGGAGGAAGAGAGAGCATCTATGATGATCGAAACCATCCCGCCGGGGACGATCATGCGTGGCCAGTACCGCATCGAACGGGCCCTGGGCAGCGGCGGCTTCGGCCATGTCTACCTGGCGGTGGATCTGCGCACGAACCAGCCTTGTGCGGTGAAAGAATACCTGGTCACCGGTGCCAGTGGTCAGGCCCAGCTCCAGCATGAGGCTCGCGTGCTCAGCCGCCTCCACCATCCCCACTTGCCCAGTTTTATCGATGCCTTTAGCGAGCGCGGACGCTACTATGTCGTGTTGAGCTATATCGAAGGGCGCGACCTGACCGAGCAGCTGCGTCTGGCCCGCCAGCACGATGAGGCTATTCCTTTGCCTGTGATTCTGGGCTGGCTGCTGGCGGTCTGCGACGCTGTCCAGTTTCTCCATAGTCAGCAACCGCCGGTGATCCATCGCGATATCAAGCCCGACAATATCCGCATCACGTCCGATGGAACCGCCTATCTGGTCGACCTGGGCAACGCTAAGGCGGTGGCTGACGGAGCGCGCACCCTCTTCTTCGCCCGCCATCAAGGCACGCCCGGCTATGCTCCGCCCGAACAGTACCCCGGCGGGAGCGGTACCGACCCCCGCTCCGACGTCTACGCCCTGGGTGGGACACTGTATTTCGCCTTGACGATGCAGGAGCCAGCCAGCGTTTCCGCCCGCAATCAGGCGCTCCAGCAGGGACATTCTGGCCTGCCTTCGCTTCAGGAGCAGCTGGCTCGCCTGCTGGCAGAGGAGAAGGCAGGTAAATCTTTCCGCTTCGAGGCCGCTCGACCCACACGCGGCACGCGCATGCCGCGCCATGTGGCTCAGCTCGCTATGCTCCCGCCAGAGATTCTGCAGCGGCTCAACGCCATTATTCAGCGCGCAATGGCTCTCAAGCCTACGGAGCGCTATCAGTCGGTGGCAGAGTTCAAGGCCGAGTTGAGACAGGTACTGGAGCAGCTACAGCCAACGCGTCAGGAGCCGCCCCCCCCCACAGCGGAAAGAGGGCGCGCCGTCGATCCACATAAGACGCAGCCGGACCTGCCCCAGCTCTATGAGGATCTGCACCAGGCTCGCACCAGCACCCCCGGCGTCAGCTGTCCAGTCTGCCAGATGCCATTGGCTTCTTCACAGACAGGCTGCCCCCGCTGTGGCTGGACCAGCCTACAGGCCCCAGGCGGCCCGGCTCGTTCGGCCCGCTCTGGCAGTCAGGCCAGTCAGGAGCAACCACAGCGCCTGGTGCTCCCATCGACCCGCGTTCAGGCCGCTCCCTCCGCCCCAGTCGTCAGCGACTCCCAGGGACAGGGAGGACTGACACGCACACGACGTAGACCGTCCCCCGCCTCCCCGGCCCCTTCCCCGTCGACCCAGGCGGCCCAATCCCAGGGGTGGCCGCTCGCCTTGCCCGAGAAGGGCCTGAGCCTGCGCACGGCGATCCTGCTGACAGCCATCGCTCTGGCGGTGTTGCTCCTGGTCTTCGTCTTCCTCTTTTTGATTGCTTCCGCTCACAGCGCCGGCAGCCTTCCACCCCCCCTGCCCGGCGCCCTCCTTCTACTAACACTGCCCCCCCTCCCCCTGCACCGCTGACCCCATCCGCTCCGTCACCAGGTCGCCGTTCATCTCGCTCTTCTCCTCGCGCTCGCTGCACCCTTTCCACGACCCTGCGACCCGCTCCCAAGGCCCGCAGCGCTCCATCGCCCGCGTTCCTCACCGGCGGACAAACCTCCCCTTTGCACTGTGAATCGATTTCTGATGTTGTTACGGTACCGGTACCGTAACAACGCAGAGAAGAATGTCAGTAAGAAATTCAGGTGACTAATCAACCATTTAGGAATTCCATGACTACTGATATTGTATACTTAGCTCAACATCACTGGCAGCGTTTGACGTCAATGACCGCATGTGGTCCTGCGAGCGAACCCGCAAGCGGCAGAGAGAGCGCGACGGAGCCGAGCGCAAGAGAGGAGGCCAGGAAGATGCCGAGATGGATCAGTAACACGCCGATTTCCCTACGGCTCTTTGCCACCTTCGCCTGGGCAACCATCATTCCCTTTATTGCGATTGTTTTCCTCAGCAGTATCTATTTTCATGCCCTGGAGTCGGGAAGGCAAGCTGTCCTGATCAGTAACCAGACCATCAAGATCACCACCACCGAGCTAGCGCGCCTGCAGAGTATGCACGCGCTGCTGGTGGCCCTATTGCCAAGTGTCACCACCAATAGCACCAGCGATGCTACCGTGACGCGCGCAGAAGAGGACGTCATCCTGCAGGTGCTCAGCATCGAAGGGAGCTTCGATGTTGACAGTGTGGCTTATCAAGAACAATACCAGCTCGCCACTGCCCCAGCGATGGCTGACATCCGGCAGATTTTGCTTGATAATGATCCGCACACCACTATTATTAGTGAGCAACAGCAGCTGCTCGACCTTATTTTGGAGCATCAATGGCCCCAGTACAAGGCCGCCCAGGACGACCTTTTGATCGGCCTCGATACACGCATGCCCCTGGCCCAGGCAGCCCAGCTCCTGCAGAAGGCTGATCAGCTCTATACGCCGCTGTTAGCGAGCTGGCAACGCATTGTAGACATTGCCGAGCGAGTCAACACCGAGGTCGTACGCGTTGGTCCCTCACAGACCGTCCCCATGTTGATTGGGACCGTGACCGCCATCCCCATCTCCATGCTCTTTGTCTTTACCATTGGCTACCTTGTCAACTTGACGATCAGCCGTCCACTGCGCCAGCTCATCCAGCTCACCCGGCGCATTAGCGCGGGCGATACGATGGCGCGCGCCAGGCTCAGCGGACGCGACGAGATCGCCCGTGTGGCTGCTTCAATGAATACGATGCTCGACACCATTGTCCAATTGATGGAGAATACGCAGCAGCAGCGCGATCTCCTGCAAACGCGCATCGGGAATCTGGCGAGCGAGGTGAAAGGGGTTGGCGAGGGCGATTTGCGCATCCGCGCTGATGTGACCGGCGATGTGCTGGGAGTGCTCGCCTCTTCCTTCAATTACATGATCAGCGAGCTGGAGGGCCTGGTGATCCGTATCAAGCAGGTGGCGCGCGAGGTGGAGACCTCGACCCGGCTCACGCTGGAACAGATGACTCGCCTCGGCCAGCTCGGGGAATTTCAGATTCAGCAGATCAATGAGGCAGCGAGCGGGGTGGAGCAGATGGCTCTGGCGAGTCAGGAGGTGGCCCAACACGCCCAGATCCTGGAAGGCATCGCTCAGGACACGCAGCGCAGCGCCACTGGTGGGCATCAAGCCACCTGGGACGCGATTAACCGCCTCGGCCACATTCAGTCCCATGTGCAGGCAACGACACAGCGTGTACGCAGCCTGGGCGAACGTTCACAGGAGATCAACGATATTGTGGAAGTCATCTTCAGCCTGGCTTACCAGACCCACCGCCTCGCGCTCGATTCAGCTATCCAGGCCGCGATGGCCGGCGAGGGACGCAAGGAGTTCGGCGCTGTGGCCGTACGCATCCGCCGGCTGGCTGAGCAGGCCAAGCTGGAGGCCAATAACATCGCGCGCATCGTGCGCAATGCCCAGGAGGATATTGCCGAGGCTGCTACCTCTATGGAGCGTACCCAGCGCGAGACCACTGTGGAAAGCAAGGTTTCTCAGGACATCGAGCGCACCCTGGAGGGTATCTTTGCCACCGTTGAGCGCCAGGCCCGCGACATCGCCGATATCACAAGCCTGGTGACCAGACAGATGGAGCTGGCCACGGCGGCAGTCCAGATTATGCAGTACGTGGCCGATCTGACGCAGACGAACAAGGCCCGCTTGAGTGAGGCAACTCATCATATGCAGCGCCTGGCCTCCCTGGTTGAGCATCTGCGAATCTCTGTCGATGCCTTCAGGGTCTCACGTGAGCAGTCAGCGGCCCCGACAGCGGTTGCAAGCGAGCGGCGTAGCCTGACAACGACAGGATCGATCTCTCCGCTTGGCTCAGGCACGCGGCCTGTGAGTGCCCCGCTCAGCCAATCCCAGCCCGGCCTGCTGCCCCTCCCGCCACAGACCCCATTGCCTCCCAGCGGGGCAGTGACACCTCTGCCACCGACGGGGCTATCAGGGTCCAGCCCCAATACCCCTTTACCCTCTTCACAGCTGTGGGTCCCGCAGCCGCCGCAAGCTTCCGACGGCGAGTCCTATCAGTAGGATCTGATGTTGATGTCAAGGAGGATGCACCATGCCCAGCACTGTCCCTGATCACACTCGCCCTACCTGTGAGCCTCACAGTCTCAGTCTCGCTTCGTGGTGCGGCTCCTCGCCTGGTCCTGGCCCACTCCGGGTGACTCAACACCGCGGCAGGCGCCAGCGCTGGCGTGTTCCCCGGCTCCTGGTGCTGGCTGCAGCCCTGCTGCTGGTGATGACAGCTTGTGTGCCTGGCAGTGCGCCGACCAGTAGCACCCAGCCAGGTTCACAGATCAAGTATGGGGGAGCCTTAACTATTGTCCCCGGCCCCTATGGACGCTTCCAGCGTTTCTTTAATCCCTTTGCCGCCGATAACTCGACGCTCAGCGGGACCAAGGGGATGATCTATGAGACCTTGCTCTTCTTTAACCAGGAGACTGGTCAGGTGAAGCCCTGGCTGGCGACCAGCTTCTCCTGGTCTAGCGACCTCAAGACGCTCACCTTCCAGCTGCGCCGCGGAGTCGAGTGGAGCGATGGTCAGCCTTTTACCAGCGACGATGTGGTCTTTACGCTCAACTTGCTTCATCGCTTTCCGGCCCTGGATCTTCATAGCATCTGGACCACTCTCCAGGCGGTGACGAACCCCGATCCGTACCGCGTGGTCATTACTTTCAAGCAGCCATCGTTTCCAGAGGAGTGGTACATCGGCGGCCAGACCTACATCGTGCCCCGCCATATCTGGGAGCACGTCAAAGATCCCGTACACGAAGCTAATCCGAATCCGGTCGGCACCGGCCCCTTCATCCTGAAGTCGTTTGATCCCACGCTCTATATCCTGGAACGTAATCCACATTACTGGCAGCCGGGCAAGCCGTATATCAGCGAGTTGCGTTATCCGGCCTATGTCTCCAATGCCAGCGCTGACCTGCTCCTGGCCCAGGGGTCTATTGACTGGACGGGCCTCTTTAGTTCGAATCTCCAGAGCTTTGTGGCACGTGATCCGACTCACAACCGTTACTGGCTGCCTCCCATTGCTGTCGTCATGCTCTATCTCAATACGGCCCGCTATCCCTTCAATCTGCTCCCTGTGCGTCAGGCTATCAGTCTGGCGATCGACCGTGAGGGTCTCTCGAAGGAGGGAGAGAACGGTTACGAGCCGCCGCCTCATCCGACGGGCATTGTCCTGCCTGCCTACCGTTCATTCCTGGCTCCGCAGTATCGCTCGCTCTCGTTCCAGGTCGATCGGGCGCGCGCCATTCGCTTGCTGGAAGGTGCCGGCTTTACGCGAGGAAGCGATGGCATCTTCGTGGACCGCGAGGGCCGACGGCTGGCTTTCAGCATGGAGGTCGTTTCTGGCTGGACCGACTGGGAAAAGGATTGTGCCTTGATGGCCCAGGATCTGGCCGCGATCGGCATCTCGGTCACGGTCAAGGCGCTCCCGCTCAATACCTATGTCTCGGATCTGCAGCTGGGTTCCTTTGAGAGCGCGATCTCCTGGACCAATAGCGGCCCCTCTCCTTACTATCTGTACGATGCTTTGCTCGATAGCGCCAACACGGCCCCGATCGGGAAATCTGCTCCCTCGAACTGGGAGCGCTGGAGCGACCCCACAACCGATCAGCTGTTGGCTCAATATGCCCACTCGACCGATCCCACAGTGCAGCAGCAGGCCCTCACTGGACTGCAGCGCATTATGGTGGAGCAGCTGCCCTCGATTCCGTTGCTCTACAGCGTCAACTGGTATGAGTACACCACGGCTCGCTTTGTGGGATGGCCCGATGAGCACAATCCCTACGCCGTGCCGTCCCCCTATAGCTACCCCGATAATGAGCAGGTGGCTCTCACCCTGCATCATGTCTGAGTGGTTCGAGCGGCCCACTTGTCCGATCGCTGCCCTGCGCACGACCAGGTGTAGACAAGCAAGCAAGAAGGGAACGTGAGCGCGATGGTTTCGATGAGATGGATCTCGCAGGCGCCCATTGTGCGGCGCCTCTTTCTGGCGGCCATGCTAGTGGCGGTCATTCCGGGCATCATCCTCTGGCTGCTCGGACGCGCCTATATCGATACCCTTAATGGCCGCAGCCAGGCGGTCCAGGTGAGCACTGATGCCGTCCACGTGGTCACAACTCAGCTGGCCAACCTGCAGCATATGCATGCCGACCTGATCGCCCTGCAGGCCCAGACATTCGTGTCAACTACTATTGCTGGGGCCCCCAATACTGATCTGGCTGCCTTGCGCCAGCGCCTGACCGCCGAGATCAAAACGCTGGAGTCAAGCTTCGCCCAGGGCCTGACAAGCTACCAGCACAACTACCAGCTGGCCACTTCGCCGCAGATGGCCCCCATCCGCACGCTGCTAGAGAGCGAGAGCAGTACCCGCGGCCTGGCCAGCGACCAACAGCAGACGCTGCAGCGCATCCTGTCAGGTGAGTGGGAGCACTACCTGCAAGCGCAAGATCGCGAGCTGGCAGCGTTGCAATCTTCCAGCACGACGAGCAAGACCACCCAGCTGCTGCAACAGGCCAACAGTGTCTATACCCCCCTGGAAAATGACTGGAAGCACCTTGTCGATCTCACGGAGACCGTCGGCGACAAGGTGGTCGAGGTGACCGGCCCCCAGGCTACACAGACGGCGATTGAGATCGCGCTGGCTGCCATCTTGATTATCGCTGTGGTCTTGCTGGTCGGAACCTTTGTCTACTGGACAATCGCCCGCCCCCTGGGCCAGCTGGCTCGCCTAACGCGCCGTATCGCCCGTGGCGACACCAGCGTTCGCGCCCCGGTCTCTGGCCGCGATGAGATCGCCCTGGTGGCGCGCTCGCTCAATAGCATGCTCGATCACATGGTGCGCCTGATCCAGGAGATTCAAGATCAGCGCAATGCCTTGCAGAAGCAGATTGAGGCTCTGGTCGGCGATGTCAGCGGAGTCAGCCAGGGCAATTTGAGCGGGCGCGCGCGGATGACCGGCGGGACGCTGCAGATTATCGCCAATGCCTTTAACTATATGCTGGCCGAGCTGAGCAGCCTGGTCATGCGTGTCAAAGGGGCAGCACGCGAGGTGGCCATCTCAACAACGGTCGTCGTCGATGCTCTGGCGCGCCTGGTAGAAACAGGCGACCAGCAGCTGCAGCAGATCGCCCGCGCGACCCGCGAGATCGAGCACATTGCCTCCTCCAGCCGCAATATCGCTGAGCGCGCCAATATGCTGCAGTCAAGTACTCACGAGTCGCTTCAGCATGTGCGCCAGGGTCGCCAGGCCGTCCAACAGGTGCTCGAAGGTCTAAAGCGCATCTATGAGAATGTCCAGGCGACCGCTACCAAGGTTGAGAAGCTCGACGAGCATTCGCGCGCTATTAACAGTACCGTCGAGGTGATCTCAGCCATTGTCGAGCAGACGAACCGTTTGGCTCAGGATGCGGCGACCCTGGTGGCCTACGAGGGGGAGTCAGTGCGCGGTTTCGGAGCGGTAGCGGCTGATATCCAGCGTCTGGCCGAGCGAGCCAATAGCCAGGCGCGCTCGATCGTGCAGATCGTCGATGGGGTACGGCAGGATATCAGTGCAGTGACAAGTTCGATGCGCACCACAGAGCATGAAAGCGCCTTTGGAGCTGATCGTGCTCAGGAGGCTGGGGCTGCCCTGGAGACGATTTCTGAAGCCGTCGAGCTGCAAGCACGTGAGATTGAGCGCATTACAGATATGACGGCCCGCCAGCTGCAGGCCTTTACCGCGATTGTTCAAACCATGCAGCGCCTCTCCCAGGCGACCCGTCAGATGAATGTGAATACGCGCCAGGCGTCGCAGCATGTCGAGGCACTGGCGCAGCGGGTCGAGTACCTGCGTCGCTCGGTCGAGGTCTTCCGTCTGCGCGAGGGCAGCACTGCCTGAACGATACGGCCACGACTGGCTTAGCCAGCGCCCGCGAGGGGCAAGCCGGATGAGCTTACTGAGAGCAGGGCCAGAGTCGAGGACGGGACCAGAGGTTGGCAGGCTCTTTGACCTCCCTCCCTCTCCCCCTCCGGTCCCGCGCTCCTCAGCGGCACAGTCGCTGACTTCAGGAGGCGAAGTCAGGAGCGGGCTGGTACTCGACCCAGTCGAAGTCGGCGACTGCAGTGCCGCTCCTTCCGTTGGTCGTCGCATAGAGGGCGAAGTAGACGCCTGTGAAGCCACCAGCGACCTCTGAGGTCAGATAGCGAGCCTCACCTTGGGCCAACTCGCGCCCCCCTGCCTCACCTTGAGCATACGAGAAAAGATAGAGGGAGACGGCACCGAACGCGGGCTGCGTCGGCTGGACAGCTCGAATGCCGAGGGTGATCGGCCCTGCCTCTACCTGCTCGCGGGCGACGATGGCCGCCAGGCTTCCGATGCGCCGGCGCACAATGACCCAGGGTTCTCCTTCCTGACAGAGGACAGCGATCTCATAGTGGTGCTCGCGGTTCATCCAGACGGTCAGACCGGCTTCATGACCTTCAATCTGAGGAACGAATTCGAGCTGCGCTGTCACGATGCACTGCCCATGCTCCTGTCGTCTTCCCACGAAGGCCACGCCACAGCCTTGATCAAGTGTGGCTGCGTTGCCGAGCAGACGCAGAAAGCCAGGGCGGGCGGCCAGCGACCAGCTGTCTGGGGGAGGCCAACGCAGGAAGTTCCAGTCGAGACCGAGTGTGGGCTGATCAAAGTCATCACGCGTGGCACGGGCAGGCCAGGACACCGGAGGCAGCTGTGGCCCTTCGAAGGTCTGCTTGAGCCGTCCATTCTCGCCGACGTGTGGCCAGCCGCCGCTATCCCAGACTACCGGGGCCAGGAAGGTCTCTCGCCCCAGCTGATGGAGTTCGGTGAAGGGCTGAGGTCTGATCCCCAGACAGACAAGCCACCAGCTGCCGTCCCGGGCCTGCACCAGGTCGGCGTGGCCAGTGGCCTGAATTGGGCTAAGCAGACTGCGATGACTCAAGATAGGATTGTGGGGACAGGCTTCCCACGGCCCCCACGGCGTTGGTCCCCGAACCAGCGTCTCCATATGGCCATATGAGGTGCCTCCTTCGGCGATCATCAAGTAGTAGCGGCCATTGATCTTGTAGAGATGCGGGCCTTCAGGGTAGGCACCGCCAGTTCCTCGCCAGAGAAGGCGGGGCTGCGTCAAGAGCCGGCCTGTGACCGGATTGATCTCGCTCTGCTGGATGCCCTGCTCCTGACCCTCTGCAGTACTCGTCAGATAGACTCGACCATCATCATCGAAGAAGAGCGAGGGATCAATCCCCCCTTGCTCCAGCCAGACCGGATCGGACCAGGGGCCACGCGGGTCGCGGGCGGTGACGTAGAAGTTGCTCCTTCCTCCTCTCTCTGCCTGCAGGTCCATATTGGTGGTGACCATGTAAAAGGTGCCCTGATGGAAGCGGATGGTTGGGGCAAAGATCCCCAGCGACGGTTCGCTCCGCGGCAGGGGCAGTTGCTCAGGGCGAGTGAGGCAATAGCCAAGACACCGCCAGTGGACCAGGTCGCGGCTGTGAAAGACAGGCACACCGGGAACATACTCGAAGGAGCTGGTAACCAGATAGTAGTCATCGCCGACACGGCAGATGCTCGGGTCGGGGTGGAAACCAGGAATGATCGGATTTTGCACCTGCATGGTCTGTATGCACCTTTATGGTCCTTCCAGACGCTGTTACCAAACGCCGACCAGCCAGAGGAGCGCTGACCCAGACCAGGCAGGCCGCCTGCCTCGGAACCAGCGCCCACGGGATCGCTGCCTTCCGCGGGCTGGGTCAGCGGCCAACCTGGCTGTCGGTCTGCACAGTGAACTCGGCGTGCAAGGAGGCCTGCGACGAGCCGCCCACCCAAACGTCAAAGACGGACTCATCGAGCACATAGGCTCCCGCGGCGGCGCTCCAGTAGCGCCTCGCCTCTGGCCCGATCGTGAAGCGAAGCGTACGCCTCTCTCCGGGGGCCAGACTCACGCGTTCAAACGCCTTCAGTTCACGTACCGGACGGGCCGCCCTCCCATAGCGCTGATGCAGGTAGAGCTGCGCTACCTCTTCGAGAGGACGCTGCGAGCGGTTGTGGAGCACCACGCTGGCCTCCAGCGTATCGTGGAGGCCAATCGAGGTAGCACTCAGCTGCAAATCGCTATACTCCACCTCACCATAGCTGAGGCCAAAACCGAAAGGATAGAGGGGCGTGCTCTCTTCCTCCCAGTAGCGTAGCCCGCTGGTCTGCGGCTGGTGCGAGCGTAGATGCGCATAGATCAAGGGCACCTGTCCTACGCTGCGCGGCCAGGTCACGGGCAACTTACCCCCGGGAGTCGCCTCGCCAAAGAGCAGCCTGGCCACGGCGTTGCCTCCTTCACTGCCCGGGTGCCAGGCCACCAGCAGGGCTGCCGTCCGTTCAACCACACGGCGCAGATCGAGGGGCCGGCCACAGAGCAGCACCAGGACCAGTGGCGTCCCGGTTTCGGCCACCGCTTCCAACAGCTCCAACTGCCGGCCTGGCAGGTCGAGCGTTGAGCGCGAGGCCGCCTCCCCGCTCATGTCTGCCGCCTCGCCCAGTACCAGCACGGCGACATCCGCCGAGCGGGCCAGGGCAATGGCTCGCTCGAACTCGGCCCGTTCGTCCAATGACGGTTCCCCCGACAGAGATGCGTCTGCGACGAGCTGGTCGAGAGCAGCAAATGGCGAAGGGATGGGACGGGTTGGCAGCGGCACCCCAGGAGCATAGTCGATCTGCACTGTGGAGCCTGCCATCTGACGGAGTCCCTCTAGAACGGTGACCGTACGCTCCAGCTCCGGCACAAAGACCCACGGGCCGAGGGTCGCCCGCTTATCTGCTGCCAGTGGCCCAATCACAGCGAGTCGACGTAGCGCTGCACGGTCGAGCGGCAAGATACCTGTATTGCGCAACAGCACCGCCGAGCGCTCAGCAGCCACGCGTGCCAGCTCACGATGCGCGGGCGAGCTGAGCACCATGCTGGCGCGCGTCTCATCAACATAGGGGTGCTCAAAGAGGCCCAGGCGGAACTTGAGCGCCAGCACCCGTCTCACCGCCTCGTCGAGCAGTCGCTCCTCGATCTGGCCAGCACGCACCGCCTCTGGCAGCGTGGAGAACGCCGCCGGACGCGCCGCTGGACCAGTCTCACCCCCAAACTGTACACCCAGAGACATCTCCATATCCAGGCCAGCCTGCAGCGCCCGCAGAGCGGCATCGCGATCGTCGCGAGTCAGACCATGCGTGGTCAGGTCGATTACTGCGTTGGCGTCGCTCACCACGAATCCCTGGAAGCCTAATTCGTTGCGCAGCACCTCGGTGAGCAGCCGGCGATCTGCCGCCGCTGGCACCCCATTAATCCCTACATAGGAGCTCATAATGTTTTCAGCGCCTGCCTCAACCGCCGCTGCAAACGGCGGCAGATAGACGTTGCGTAGCTCACTCTCCGAAAGGTTGACCTCATCGTAGTCACGTCCGCCTAGCGCAGCTCCATAGCCCACAAAGTGCTTCGGCCCAGCGGCTATGCGCTCGGCTGCGCCAATCCCCTCGCCCTGAAAGCCCCGCACATGGGCAGCGGCCAGGCACGCGCCCAGGTAGGGATCTTCTCCGGCCCCTTCGACGATACGGCCCCAGCGAGGATCACGAGCAATATCCACCATCGGGGCAAAAGCCCAGTGAATACCGACAGCGCGCGCCTCCCGTGCCGCTACCGTTTGCACCTGCTCGACCAGCTGCGGGTCCCAGGAGGCCGCCAGCCCGAGCGGCACGGGGAAGATGGTCCGCAGTCCATGAATGACGTCGAAGCCAAAGAGCAGCGGGATGCTGAGGCGGCTCTCCTCAACCGCAAGGCGCTGGAGTCGATTGACCTGCACCGGGTCGGCGACGAAGAGAAGACTCCCCACCTTCCCAGAGCGGATCTCCTCCTCCACAAAGGAGGTCTGGAGGGTGAAACCCGGGAAGTAGAAATACTGCGTGAGTTGCCCGGCTTTCTCTTCGAGAGTCATCGAGGCCAACAACGCGTCGATCCGTTGTTGGACCTGCCCAGCATATTCATCTCGGCTCATGGTCAGCTTTCTTCTCCTCCGTCATCAGCCTTGATACGACACAGTATAGCTGAATTGCCTCACCAAAATCTCGTGGTCGGCAACCGTCGATCGGTCCCCTCTTGCTTCCTGGCGGTCAAGCCGGGGGAGAGGAACAGCAAGACAGCCAATGCCGGTATTTTCCGCCCAATCGTCTAGGCAACGCACGGCAAGTCGTCTAGAATAGATTCACTCAAGGTAGAGAGCCGAGAGGCAATCCTTGCCCCTGGGCAGGCAGGTGCCTCGTCTCTGTCCTCTTCTGCAAGGAAAGGGGAATGATGGCCTCTTTATCACCCTTGCGTATGCAGTTGCGACGAGCAGGCGAGCAGCTCGCCGCTCCAGCTCTCATCGTCGCCATGCTGGCGATACGCCTGGGCTTCAGCCTTGCTGGCTGGCCCGGCACCGACAGCGAGGAAGGAACGATGGGGTTAATGGCTCTCCATATCGCCCGTGGCCAGGACTGGCCTATCTTCTACTATGGGCAAAACTATATGGGGGCCGGCGAGGCCTACGTGGCTGCCGTCTTCTTTCACCTCTTCGGCCCCTCCTTGCTTTCGCTGCGCCTGGCCATGCTGGTCTTTCTCCTCCTCTTTGCGCTCGCTCTCTACCAGCTAGCCCGGCTGCTTTACGGGCGCATGGTGGCCCTCCTCTCGCTGGTGCTGCTCAGCCTGGCGCCACGCTATGTCTTGACCCCCGAAATGCGCGCCGTTGGAGGAGCTGTGGAGACCCTGGCTTTTGGTTCGCTGGCCATGCTTCTGGCAGCCTGGCTGGCGCAGACTCAGCCGGAAGTGCCAGGGGAGTCATGGCCCAAGAGGCGTCTGCTAGCTGCCTTCGCCTGGGGACTTGTAGCCGGCCTGGGTCTGTGGAGTCACTGGCTGGTGATACCCTTCCTCGTGTGCGCGGCGATTCTCCTGGTGCTTTTTAGCTGGCGTGAATGGCTAAGGTACCCGGTCCTGCCGTTCCTCCTCCTGGCCGGTCTGGCCCTCGGGGCCTTCCCGCTGATTCTCTACAATCTCCGGGCTCCCGCCGGCCAGGACTCGCTCAGCGTTTTCCTGGCCCTCTATAGCCAGAATCGCTATCCCGGGATACCTCCTACGGGTCTGCAGCTCTGGCTCAAGAAACTGGCTGGCACCTTTCTTTACAGCTTGCCCCTGGCCACCGGCATGACGCCGACCTGCTCTCTGGACGCCCTGCCCTTCTACGGCTGGCAGCATGGCCAGAGCCTTAGCTGCGCCGCCCTCTACGGCGGCTGGAGCCTTGGTTTTCTCCTCCTGCTCGCCAGCTCCCTCTTCTTGTCATTGCGCCACCTCTGGCAGCTCTGGCAGTCCTCAAAGGAGGCCCATCTGAGGAGAGAGAAGCGACGGGCATGGGCCTTGCATGCCAGTCGCCTGCTCCTGCTGCTCGCAGGTCTCATCACGCTGCTGAGCTACACTGTCAGCCTGACAGCGGCGCAGCGTCCTCAGAGCATGCGCTACCTGGTCGGCCTGCTGATCGTGACCCCTGCCCTCATCTGGCCCCCGGTCTACCTCTTTCAACAGAGCTTCCACCCAGGCATCGGCAACGCCTTCCAGGACCAGCCTTCATTATTACTCGAGACTGCCGCCTACCGTGGACGCGTCTACGCCCGTGCCCAGCGCTTACTCGCCGGGACAGCCCTGGCCTTGCTTGTTCTGGCCTTCCTGGAGGGTACCCTTGCCAACCTCCCTGAGATCTCCAGCGCCGCTCAGCGTCAGCAGCAATACGTTGCTCTGGCAGCCACCCTGGAGCATTGGGGGGTCCGTCACGTCTATTCCGGTTACTGGATCTGCGACCGCCTGACCTTTGTGAGCCAGGAGCAGGTGATCTGCGCAACCATTAATCCCTGGCTCACGCGCAATGACCTGGTGCGCTATCCCCCCTATTACCAGGAGGTCAGTGCCGACCCCCGAGCTGCCTATCTCTTCAGCGACGCCCAGAACGGCGAGTTCCCGTTGCTCAGCAGTCAGGCCAATACTCTTGCCAGCCGCCACTACCGGCGCGTGAACCTTCCTGGCTTTGTACTCTATCTACGCCAGGGACAAACCTGACCGGCCCGGCTCGTCAACCGCGCTTGACCTCCCCCCACCTTTTTTACAGGGGGGCTGCCTTTTCTGAGCGAAATGGGGTATCATTAGGGGAAGAGAGGCCATAACGAAAGGCGGACGCATGCAGCGAATCGGCAAAATTCTCATCGTTAGCCTTTTGCTTCTCCTCTTTTGCTTTACCTCCTTTGCCTCGGAGAGCGCAACGTTGCGCGCCGCGCCGCAGCCGGCTAGCCCCTACGTCCTTGCGGGACCACCCTCCGTCAGTCCCGCTCTGATCGACCTCGTGCTCACCAGCTATCACTCACCAGCCGCTGGCAAAGGCCAGGCACTCTACGACGACGGGATCGAGTACGGGATCGACCCCGTCTATGCCCTAGCCTTCTTCTTCCACGAAAGCACCTTTGGGACAGCGGGCATCGCCCAGACGACGCTCTCGCTGGGTAACCTGCGCTGCATTCCCGATGCCGCCTGCATCGATGGATTTGCAGCTTTTCCCAGTTGGGAGGCCGGCTTCGTCGCCTGGTATCGGCTCATTCGCACCGTCTACATCGATAGCTGGGGATTGACCACCGTCGAGGAGATCATTCCGCGCTATGCCCCGGCGGCTGATCACAACGACGTGACGGGCTACATCCGGGCAGTCGAGGCAGCGGTCGACACCTGGCGCAGCGAGCAACTGCGGCTCTTTGGTCCGGTCAGTGGAACGACTCCCGCAACGAACGCAAGTAGTACCGGCCAACAGCCGACACCGGTGCCTACACCAACGGCAATCGGGCCCTCAGCCGGCAATGGGGCCACTGCCGTGCCCTATCCTGCCGATGGCTACGCGCTCCAGGGGCGCCCGACGGTCACGGTCGATTTCATCGCCAGCCTGCTGACCCAATACCAGTCACCATTGGTTGGCGACGCCCAACTGATCTACCAGACTGGAGAGCAGATGGGGATCGACCCCGTCTATGCCCTGGCATTCTTCCTGCACGATAGCACCTTCGGCACCGTGGGCCTGGCGCGTGTCACCCACTCGCCCGGCCTGTTGCATGCCCCAGTCACTGCCGATTGCCACTGCCGCTCCTTGAGTGGCTACCGGAGCTACCAGAGCTGGGAGGACGGCATCCGCGACTGGTTCCGTTATGTGCGTAACTACTACCTGGACCAGCAGGGCCTCGGCACTGTTGGACAGCTCGTCCCAGCTTATGCCCAGAGTCGTGATCCCCTGGTCGTGAAAACCTTTATCCAGATGGTTGAGCGCCAGGTCACCCTCTGGCGCCAGCAGAGCGAGCAAGCCGGGCAGGAGCAGCAAGCGCAGGGCACCAGCCCACAACAGTAGGCTGGCAAGCCGCGTGCGCTTCTGCCTGCTCCGGCCTCGGGCCTCACCTGGTCCAGCCTATCACTCAGACTGGACCACTGGGTTATCCCTCCTCTCAGCCTTGACCTCAACTAGCCACTCGTACTAGTCGAGACCAGCCTCCTGCCTTCTGCTGTTGACGTCCCCGGGCTGGCAACATATACTGAGACCAGCGGATAGCTGGAGGCAGTTGCTTTCATGTTCGAGGAACACATGCAGGAAGACTCGCCTGCAAGGACAGAAGAAGCCGTGCAGCAGGAACACCTCGTCGACGAGCTGGCCAACCCTGAAGATCGCTGGTTAACCGTTAGCCAGGCCGCCCGTACGAGCGGGCAGAGTGAGGCGACCATCGAACGTTGGATCAGTCAAGGCCTCTTGCCAGTACGTCGCCACTCGCTAGAGAGCAGGAGCCAGCTACGCCTGATCCGCGCTAGCGATCTGGCCTTGCTCAACGCTAGCGTTGCTGCCTCGGCGGGCACGGTCCAGACTCCCGCTCCAGTCAGGAACGAGGGTGGTCAGCCAGAGCAGCGCTCGCTACCCGAGCGGCCAGCCGCGGAAGCCCCTCGGGAAGCCCATCCGGTCGTCTCCCCCGAGTTTGTCTCTCAGGAGATGGCTGCCCTGCGCAGGCTCGTCCGCGAGCAGGCCCAGCGCCAGCATGAGGCCCTGGAACGCTTGCGTAGCCGACTGGAGGCACGTTTTCAGCAACAGCAGGAGGCCTCCGCGCAACAGCGGCTGGCTGTCGATGAGGCCCTGACCCGGCTGCAAACCTCCTTTGAGGATGAAATCGCCGCCCTCCAGATCCAGAACAGCACCCGCCAGACTGAGCTGGAGCAGCAACTCGAAGAGCTGACGGAGCGATTACAGCAGACCAGTGAGCAGTGGCAGCAGACGCTCATCCTGCTTCGCCAGCAGATCGAGGCCCTGACGACCCATGTGCAACAGGAGGTTGAAGTCCACGAGCAGCTCACGCGAGAGATACTTCACCTGACTACCCAGCTGGCAGAGCAGCGTATTCAGCAGGAGCAGATGGCGCATACTCTGGGACAACTTACCCAACAGATGACGTTCCTGACGGCTCAGGTAGCCGAGCAGCGCCAGCGCGTGGAGCAACAGCATGATCGGCAAGATCAGCAGGGACTTCAGCTCAGCTATCTTGAACGGGAGTTGGAGGAGCGCCGCCGAGATCAACAGGAGACCCAGCAGGAGCTGCTGGGGGTGCTGGCCGGACAACAGGAGCAACTGGGAACACTGCTCCTGCGCCTCAATGAGCAGACCCAGCGCTACGAGCTGCTCTCGCAGCTCTATTTGAATGTCGAACAGCAACAAGGAGAACACGAGCGCCAATTACGGCGCCTCTACCGATTCCTGGAGCACTTCTCTCCCAGTCCCCCCTCCGTTGGCTTCGATAGTCACGATGGCTCTCTCTGAGCGGAGTAAGCTGGGAAGGAAGGAGGGAGCTGAGACAGCACCTGTCTCCTTTCTCCCCATTCGGCCCCCGGCCCGGCGTCGGCCCACCTGCGTGGGGGGCCTCGCTCCCTGGTCGGATGCCCACCTCGTCCTCTCTCGGCACCCCGGGTCGCACTCTTGGGGCCTTTATCCCCCGCCCGGGGCGACGAGGAGCACATGCAAAGCCGTACAGGAGTGGTTCTTGCCTTTGTCTACTGCCTGGCTGTTTCAACTCTCCGCCTATCCATCCATCCTAGTAAGCAGCCAGTAGTACTTTGAGCCGGCACGCGGCGCGCCTTTTGGGAGGCGAACGTATTACTGTACGGCAGAGTTCCCTTCTGGCTGGCTAGCGAGGTTGCTAGCCAGGGTTGGGTCACCGCCCTTGCCTCTGAAGCAGAATGGCGGTGCCCGGGGGAGTGGCTCACTCTCTTAGCGGTCGGGAGCGGAGCCGATAGCGGCTCGGTCCATACCTTTCCGTGCTCTTGCCGGCCTCGATGAGATGAAAGCCCCCCTCCGTGCGTCTTTTCTCTACAGATGGTCGAATCTTTCCGGTCGCGACAGACGCAACTCCTCTCGATTAGAAAGGAAAAGCAAGCGATATGCTCATTGACACCATCCGATTTGCCCATCTTCTCGAAGAGCACAACCTCCACGATCTTTCCCATTTCCTGGCCCACACCGCCTTCATCATCTCCCACAAGTCCGAGAGCCTGGAGACGCTGGCCGGAGTACTCTGGTATCTGCCAGTGAACAGTCCGATCATTGTCGTGACCAACTGCCCCCCAGAGGAGTATGAGATGCTCAGGTTGGGCCTGCGGGCCCGACTGGCCTCCCACCGTCAGCTGTTCGTGGTGCACCAAAAGGACGACGTCCTGGCAACACTGCTGCGCGCCCACGGCGTTGCCCATATTCTGGATAGCAGCGGCCATGTGCGCGATGGGAAGGGGGAGGGAATGTATCTCGGAACGCTGCTGGCCTACCTGCTGCGTTTTCCCCGCTGGCTCGTTTTCTACGACGCCGATAATCTGGTCCCCTGTGCCTTGCTGGAGTATACGCTGGCTATGGGCCGCCTGTTCATGGCTGCGCATACAACTTACGCCTACCACGCCAGTGGGACCTTGCATAATATTCGCATCTGCTGGGCTGCCAAGCCCGGCCTGCGCAATGGCACCCTGGTCGAGGCCAGCGCTGGCCGCTGCACGAGCGTGGTCTCGCCAATTGTCTCCCTACTCTGTCAGTCCTGGTCTGGTCTCCCAGAGACTATTACCTCCTCTAACGCCGGAGAGCAGGGGATGACCTTGACAACGGCCCAAACATTGCGTTTCGCCTCCGGTTTCGCTGTGGAAACCTTCCTGCTCCTCGACTTGCTCTTCAAGGCCAGCCCGCTTTATCCAACCCCCGCGACGGCGCTGCTGCAGCAGTATCACTCCCATAGCCCTCACTTTCATACCAAGCGCGATGAGGATCATATCCGTGAGATGATCGCGGCGAGTCTCGGCGCTCTCTTGCTCTTTCAAGAATACCTCCCGCTCCAGGTGGAGAACGCGCTGCTGCGTCTCTGTGAGGAGCTAGAGCTGACACTGGTCCCTCCGCTGGTCTATCCCGCTCTACAGGAGCTGGACCTTAGCGGAGAAGAGGATCTCCCCGATCGCTATCGCTTGCTGGAGCCTGTTGATAGCCCTGGCCGCGGTAGCGATAGCCTGCTGGAGACCTCGCTGAGCTAGCCCGCACTGTCTACTCGCCTGGCCGGTGGATGAGATCACGTCGGCGACCCGGCGTCCGACGTTCGCTACACTCGCCTGTTGGGGTGGAGCACAGGCCCCCGCCCGCCCCTTGACAGGCCCCCGCCGAGAGGCCACAATGAAACGAGCTGCAACGTGAGAGGTAAGGGAGGAAGTCATACGCTATGCCTGGACAGATGTTGGCGGCGATGTTCTATGCGCCGGGCGATGTGCGCCTGGAGGAGCGTCCTATCCCCGAGCCAGGCCCCGGCGAGCTTGTTCTGCAGATTGCGGCGGCTACTACCTGTGGTACCGATGTCAAGACCTACGTACGCGGCCATCCCCTCTTATTCAAGCACCCACCCGCCGGCTTTGGCCATGAGGCCGCGGGCATCGTGGCCGCTGTCGGCCCGGGGGTACAGGGCTGGAAGGAGGGCGACGCCGTGGTTGCGGCAAACTCCGCTCCCTGCGACCGTTGTTTCTACTGCCGCCGCGGTCGCTACAGCCTGTGCGAGGATCTGCTACTGCTGAATGGAGCCTATGCTGAGTACCTGCTGGTCCCGGCACGTATTGTGCAGCGCAATCTCTATCGCCTGCCGCAGGGCCTCTCATTTACAGCGGCTGCCCTGACAGAGCCGCTGGCCTGCGCCCTGCATGGGGTTGAGGAGAGCGAGATCCAGCCCGGTGACACGGTGCTGATCATCGGCGCTGGCCCCCTGGGCCTGCTGCTGGCGGCAGCCGCCCGTCTGAGGGGGGCCAGGGTTCTGGTCAGTGGACACGGCGAGCAACGACTGGCCCTCGCCCGCCATTTCGGCGCCGAACAGGTCTTTGAGACCGGTTCCCTCTCCTCAGAGGAGCAGTGCGCTCTGCTACGAGCTGCTACGCCCGAGGGGCGCGGAGCCGATGTGGTAATCGAGGCCGTGGGTACACCCGAGACCTGGGAGCTGGCAGCCTCCCTGGTGCGCCGTGGCGGCCTGGTCAATTTCTTCGGGGGGTGCGCCTCTGGAACGCATATCTCGCTGGAGACGCGCCCGCTGCACTACGATGAGCTGACCCTTAAGGGAGTCTTCCACCATACTCCTACCTACTTCGCGCGCGCCCTGGAGCTGATCGCCAGCAGGCAGATTCCGGTCGAAGCCCTCATCACGGCTCGCTTCCCCCTGACTGAGGCCGTGACGGCCCTTCACCTGCTGCTCCAGAAGCAGGGGGTAAAGTATGCTCTGATTCCGCCGGCCTTCGCTCGGGACCTCCCTCGCAGAGCAGACCCTGGAGAATGAGTTGACTGTAGAGGTCAATGACCTGTTGCACACTGAGTCGCCCGCCCGGACGGAACCAGGTGGCGACTTCGGTGCACATGGCAATCAGAGCGTAGGAGGTGACCTTGATGTCGCTCCGCTTGAAGACCCCCCGCTCCATGCCATCACGCAGGATCTCCTGAATCAGGCGCTCGTAGTGGTCGCGCAGAGCAATGATGTAGTCACGGTTGGCTCCTTCCAGGGCTCGAATCTCGGTATCGATGATGAAGAATTCGTTCTTGAAGCTGGTGTGGAGACGGATGTGGTTAGCGATGGCCTCCCGTAGCCGCTCCAGCGGCCCTGGTTGCTCGCGTATGATGCGCTCCAGGTTGGCATTCAGGTGGCGCATGTAGGTCTCCATGATCTCAACAAGCAGCGCTTGCTTGTTGGCATAGTGATAGTAGATGCTGGCCGCCTGAATGCCGGCCATACGGGCGATGTCACGCAACGGGGCCGCATGGTAACCGTAGCGGGCAAATAGCTCAACGGCGGCGGTCAGGATGGCCTCTCTGACGGAGCGGGGTTCGCCGTGGCTCAGCTGACCGCTCAGGGTCTCGCTGCTCTGTCGCTTCAGCTGGCTGTTTCTCACGTTTCTTCGATCCTTCCTCTCTGGCTGCTGATCACGAGATGGCCTCATGCCCTTCTCTGGCTGTCTTGCCCAGGCACAGCTCGACAACGCTTCGGTGGCTGCTCTGCTGGCGCCGGGCTTGCCATGCCATTGTCCTCTCTGTACCAGGCTTTGCCCCTATTCTAGCAGAGCAGCCCTCACCTGCCCAGTGCACAGGACAGAAAGAGGCGCCGGGCGCCTCACTCAGGAGAAAGAGCAATACGCCGTTACCAGAGGACTTCCCGAACGTCGGCCCGGCTGTTATCACACAGGCCGCCAGTCAGCCCGGCTGGCGAGGCCCAATCGCTCGACTGGCCCCCAGTAGCGCTACGTAGACCAGGGGTGGAGACGTTAGAGCCACCTCCGCCAGCAGGCGAGGAGGCGAAGGAGGGTCGTGATCAGGCACAAGGATTGGCCGGGAATGGCAACCACTGTCTGTCAAAAACCATCACCTCGCGCTGGCGGCCTCCGCTTTCCAGTTGCCCGCGGAAGGTAGCCAGCTCCTTTACCTCCCTTACTCTGGCCGAGAAGCGTTAGATGAGTCAGGTTGGCCTGCTTGTAGCCCCAGGTGATGTCTCGCATTTGGGGTCAGAATAGGGTATAATCTAAGGAAATAGGCCCTGCCTGCTTGGTCCGCGGTCACTCCTGCCAGCTGTGCCCGCCGCGCAGGTGCCAGAAAGGAGGCCATAGCGCTCACATCTAGTCCCACCGATCTGGTCGCAACCTCATCGATCATCTCAGAGCTTCGCTCACACTCCGGGTAGCGCATTCTTCTACAAACTACCCTCTTTTTCTTTCTATCGAGTCCGGCATCCACCTTTGGCCAACTGTTTCTATGAGGAGGGTTTTCCACATGGCAACAGGAGACACCGCGGAGAAACGCGGCTATTTCAGCAGTTGGACACTCAAGACCGAAGGGATCATTGCGCCCGACGAGCGCCTTCCTTGGGGACAGTCCATTCTGGTAGGGCTGCAGCACGTGCTGGCTATGTTCGGCTCGACCGTACTGGCACCGATTTTGATGGGCTTCGATCCGAACACGGCCATCTTTTTCTCAGGCATCGGAACGCTGCTCTTCTTTCTGGTCGTGGGCGGACGAGTACCGAGCTATCTTGGCTCTAGCTTCTCCTTTATCGCAGTGGTGCTGGCCGCCACTGGCTTCGCCAGCGGCTTCCACGGCCCGGGCCTCAATCCTAACATCGGGGTAGCTCTGGGCGGTATTATCGCCGCAGGGGTAGTCTACGGTATCATTGCCTTGATCGTGATTGCTGCTGGCTACCGCTGGATCGATATTTTGATGCCCCCAGTTGTGACCGGCGCTGTCGTTGCTGTCATTGGACTGAATTTGGCCCCGGTGGCCGTAAGCGATGTCAGCGGCTCAGCTTTCGATACCTGGATGGGCCTCATTACCGTGCTGGCGGTCGCTTTCGTGGCCGTTTTTCTGCCCAGTCCCTTGCGCCGCTTACCTATTCTGCTCGGCGGTATCATCGGTTATCTGATCTACCTGCTGTTTGCTAATGGTCTGCACCTGGGCAAGCCAATCGACTTCTCAGGGCTGGAGAAGGCCAGCTGGATTGGCCTCCCCCACTTCTCAACGCCAACCTTTTCACCCAGCGCCATAGCCCTGATCGCCCCAGTGGCAGTCATCCTGGTGGCCGAGAACACTGGTCACGTGAAGGCTGTGGCGGCCATGACAGGGCGCAATCTGGATCGCTATCTGGGCCGCGCTTTCCTGGGTGACGCCCTGGCTACGATCGTCGCCGGTTTTGGGGGAGGTACCGGAGTGACAACCTACGCCGAGAATATTGGTGTTATGGCGGTCACTCGTATCTACTCTACCGCTATTTTCATCATTGCTGCTGTTGTCGCCATTTTGTTGGGCTTCTGTCCGAAGTTCGGCGCTTTGATCATGACCATCCCCTCTGGAGTGATCGGCGGCCTGGCGATCGTGCTCTTCGGTCTGATTGCGGCTACTGGTGGACGCATCTGGGTCGAGAACCGTGTGGATTTTTCAAAGAGCCGCAATCTGATCACCGTGGCCTTTGCCCTGATCGTCGGGGCCGGGAATCTGGCGCTCAATATCGGTAGCTTCCAGCTGAGCGCCATCGGGGTGGCTACTTTCGGGTCGATTATCCTCTACCAGATCCTGCGTGAGCCAGCGCCGGAGCCAGAGGAGACGGTGACAGCCGATGCGGCAGTGGGACTGAATCCGGCAGGCGAGCGCTCGCTGGAGCCAGAGCCGCCGGAGCAGCGCCCATAGCTTTGTCTGCTCGCTCGCTTTGCTTCGGCTCAGGGCAGCCTCCTGGTCTTACCTTGGGTGGAGGGAAGAGAATCGGGGAGAGTGGGTGAGCGTACGCCATCGCACCGCCAGACACAACTCAACAGCCAGAGCCGCACTGCGGCTCTGGCTCTGATCCCTTAGCCCGCGCGAGGAGGAGGCCAGCCTGTCTGAGTAGCTACGGCAGAGGTATCTTGTCTTCCGTCTGTCCGCAATGGTACAATGACAAAAGGAGCGTCGTAGAGATACTTTGCTGCGATCCCATCCTGCCGCCTTGGCAGGGAAGGAAGGCCATTAGGGCGGCGCTCCTCTTGTCTTTTCTTTTTGGTCATGGCCAATCATGGCCAATCTTGACAACCTGCCACCTGCCCAGAAAAGAAGTTTACACGCGCTATGCACAGCTATGATCTGGCTCCCGAGTTGACGTCAGCCTACGTTGAAGAGGTGTGGCAGAGGCTGCCACGCTACCTGCGTCCTACCCTGCTGCTACCCGTTCCCCGTCTCTCCGAAGCCCTGGACTGTCAGCTGCTACTCGCCAGTGAGACCTTTCAATATACGGGCAGCTTTAAATTCCGCGCCGCCTACCAGCTGCTGGCCAGCGTTCCTCAGCGGCAGATTATCGCCGCCTCCTCCGGGAACTTTGGGCAAGCGGTGGCCTATGCAGCGCGCTTGCTCGGGAAAGAGGCGACGATCGTCATGCCCTCGACGGCGGCCCGCGTGAAGATCGAAGCTGTCCAGGCCTATGGAGGAAGAGTCGAGCTGACCGATGTGCGCCGCGTCAGTCGTCAGGAGCGCGTGGCCCAGCTGGCCTGCGAACAGCCCGAGGCTTTCATCGCCCCAGCCTACGACGACTACCGCGTGGTAGCAGGCAATTCAACCCTCGGGCAGGAGATCCTGCGCCAGGCCGAGGTCGATGTGTTGCTGGTACCAGTCGGAGGAGGTGGACTGATCTCAGGTCAGATCATTGCTCGTGACTTTCTTGGACGTCCGACACGCATCGTTGGCGCAGAGCCGCTGCCCGGCAACGATGCCGCTCGCTCGCTGCGCAGCGGACAGCTGCTCTCCAATGAGATGGAGCCGGAGACGGTTGCCGACGGAGCACGCACCCTCTCGCTGGGACGACTCAACTGGGAGATTATCCGCCAGGGAGTGGAGGAGATCATCGAGGTCCCAGATGAGGTAACGCTGGAAGCGCTGCGCCGCCTCTTCCTGGTGGCCAACCTGAAGGTTGAGCCGACAGGCGCTCTGGCGTTGGGAGCCTTGTTGTTGCACCCGGAGCGCTTCCGCGGTCGGCGTGTCTGCTGCATCGTGAGTGGCGGCAACGTGGACCCGGCGCTCTACGCCCAAGCCCTGAGCAACTGGCCCTGATGATCCAGTCAGTCAGTCAGTCCGGGACTGGCTGGTCTCCTTTGCTCTCCTTGCCTTCCTGGCTGCCAGGAGGGGGCCATGCTGTCCGGGGGGGGAGAGCCGCGGCGCTGACCAGCAGGCGACAGCCTTCTCAGCAGCGCAGTACGGGGACGTGACCCACTTCCGATCAAACTCGTTCCTCTTTTCTGAGGAGAGACATGACAAAGCACAGGCGATAGGATCGACCGACCGGCGCTTCGCGGTCCAGTCCCCAGGTAATGTGCCAGCTAGCTGGACAGTCTGTTTCCGAACTGTCTGGACCGGGGCTGGAGATCAGGGGCGCAGCATGCACCATCTTCAGCAACGGAGAACCGAGAGAATGAGGCTCACTGAGCGGCTCGCTACCTCGTCGCAATCTTCCCAACATACCAGACTCCTCTCTCGCTCTACCCTGGAATGGATTGCCGTGGCGCTGATCCTGTTGTTCGCTTTGATGCTACGCTTCCTGTTGATTCGCTCCCCCTGGCCTGTTACTAATAGCGATGAGGCCAACATGGGCCTGGTGGCGCTTCACGTCGCTTTCCAGGGCGATCATCCTATCTTCTTCTATGGTTTACCTTATATGGGACCAGTCGAAGGATATGTCGCTGCCGCTCTCTTCCGTCTCTTCGGCCCTTCGCTTTTCACATTGCGCCTGGCCTTGCTGCCGTTCGTTGCGGGCTTTCTGCTGAGCAGCTACGGCCTGGTGCGCCTCCTCTATGACAGAGCTTTTGCCTTCGCCTGCCTCCTGCTCTTTACTTTTGGCTCGGGGGACCTGCTCTTTCTCCAGCTGCGCGCGGTGGGAGAATACCCTGAGATGCTGATGTTCGCGCCTCTGATTCTGCTGGTTTCAGCCTGGCTGGCATGCTCCTTCCAGCCGGGTAGCGCTCAGCACCGATTACCCGCCTGGGGGCGAGTGGGGCTTTATTTCCTGCTTGGGATCAGTATCGGCCTGGCCTTGTGGATTGACTTCCTGATTGGTCCATTCGTGCTGGCAGCGCTGGCGCTGCTGGCGCTTTTCTGCGGGCGCGAGCTGTGGGGGCGTGCGGGCCTGAGCTTGCTCCTGGGGATGATGATCGGGGCGGAGCCGCTGCTCTACTACAACCTGACGGCGCCGCTCAGCCAGAACTCACTAGCCGTGCTGCTGTCTATCCATCACGGCGGCGCTGACGAGCTAGCAGCTCGCCATTTGACTGTCCTCCACCAGCTCAGCGGAGCCTTCTTCATCGCCCTCCCGTGGGCCACAGGCTACCAGCCGCGCTGCCCGCTCAGTGCTATTCCGCCTTGGGGACTACCGACTTCGCAGACCTGGCTCTGCGTCTCAGCTCAAATGGGTTGGGGAGCCGCCTACGTGGTGCTGGCTCTGCTGGCGGCCATCTTCTGTCTGCGCCGTCTCCGCCAGGTTCATTACCTGTCACTACCCTGGCTCAGCCATCATAGCCATCACTCTCCTTATGCGCATCTCGCGAGCGCCGGGCAAAAATCACCCGGGGTGAGTGAGGCCCGGCAGGAGACGATTCGCTTGTGCACGCAACTGGCTCTGCTGGCAAGCGTTGGGCTGACACTCTCCCTTTACGCCATTGCCCCCGTAGCCGCCGTCTCGCCGGATACCACCTTCCGCTACCTGACTTGTGCCCTGGTGGCTCTTCCGGTCCTGCTCTGGCCGCTCTGGCAGCGGAGCATCCAGGCCCTGGAACACATCTGCCAGACTAGGCGGCAGCTCCGCCCCACCAGCACCGGCGCCCGTGACCACGGGGCCAGAATGGTCACGGTGCTTCCCTCGACGCTCCTCCTGCTGCTGGTGGCGCTGACCTTTGTGGTCGGCACCGCCCGCACCTTCGCGGCCATTCCCGCGTCCCAGGCCGACTACCAGCGGCGGCTGACCTTAATTCACGATCTGGAGACTATTGGCGCCACACGGGTTTATTCTGAATATTGGACCTGCAACTGGCTCGTCTTCCTGAGCCAGGAACGCATCATCTGCAGCGTCCTCGACGCTGAGCTGCACCCCGGCTTTAACCGCTATGAACCATATCGTCTGATTGTTGAGAGGGCGCCCTCGCCCGCCTATGTCTTTCCTGTCGCCGACGGACTGCTCGATGCCACTACGGGACGTCGGCAGGCCAGCTTTTTCCAGCACCATGTGCTCGTCTCCCCCGGCGCCACACAGACCTACCGTCTCTATCAGTTCGTCGGCTACCTCGTCTACCAGCCCCGGCCATCATCCTCAGCACCAGCCCCGCCCTCAGCGGCCAGCGGCCTAGACCCTTCAACAGCCTGAATGGTCAGGGAGGCACCGGTCTCCATTGCCACGCTGCCGGTCTGCCAGTCTACCAGTTCCCGGTCTGTTGGCTCTCACCCGTGGTCTCAGTACCCGGCCCGAAGCGCAAACCAATGGGCCGGAGTGGGCAGGCTATTCCCCGGCTATTCCACCGTGCTCAGGAAGCAGGATAGATCGCCAGATTCGAGAAAGCTACGACCACTCCCTTGGGCGTATCGGGCAGATTCGAGACGTAGAGGGCAATTGAGCCACTCTTATAGCTGCTGTCGGTCACGCTGTTGAGTGTCTGGCCATTCACTGAGAGCGTCATCGTCGACCCCTTGGCGACAACCTCAACATGGTTGACCTGACCGATCGGCTTGAGGGCCGTGGTCGACAGGTAGCCAACCAGCTTCTGATCATCAAGTGGCTGACCCGAGGAATCGACCACGCCTTTGAAGATCGCGTAGGTTGAATCCCCGTACATGGCAAAGCGATAGTAGGTTGCCAGCTCCGTATTCTGGTTAGCCGAGGCACGGATATAGACACCGAAGCCACTGTTCTCCTGGGTTCCCTTCGTGATAGCAACGTCCACGTCCAGCCTGAAGTCATCAAAGGTCTTGCCGGGCACGAACTCTGGCAGAATGCGGTTGTTATCCTCCTCCAGGAGGAGCTGCCCGTTCCCAAGCTTGACCGAGTAACGACCTGGCACGCTGGTCAGATCCCAGCCGTGATTGTTGTTAGCAAAATTGTCACTGAATAGCGGCGTAGCAGTTGGGACCCCCGTGCTCTGCGCGGGTGTTGGGGTCAGGGTTCCTGTGGTTCCTCCACTGCGATGGGTAAGAGCAAAGACGCCGATCCCACCAAGCACCAGCACCAGGACGACCACCGCAATCAAGGCAATCAGACCGAAATTCGGCCCCCCGCGAGGCCGCTCAGGCGGCTGAACGGGCGGCAAGGGCGGTACTTGATAGCCCCCTGCCTGGGGGGGATAGCCGCCCGGGGGCGGGGAGGGATAAGGAGGAGCACTGACCTGGTCAGGGAAAGCGTACCCCGGTGAGGGCGGCGGCGAGGACGGCGCCCCCCCATAGTAGCCCGGCGCTCCACTGAAGCCCGGCGAGGACGGCGGCGGGGGAGTCGGAGCAGGGGTGGCCGACTGGCCCCACTGCGATGGTACTCCGCTGCCCGGATATTGCTGACCGTAGGTTGTTGGAGGATAGCCTCCAGCCCCTCCTCCCCAGGGGACTCCTGGATTCGATGGCGCAGGCTGGTTGCTAGCCGGTGCATTATAGTATCCGCAGTTGCTGCAATAGATCTCGTTTGGAGCTAACGGCATCCGACAGCGCTGACAGACCTGACCTGCGGCCCCACCCTCATACGGAGGATACATTGAAGACATGAGATAGGACCCTCCACTCTTCTTGGTTGGCATACTCGGCTCACACGCATGGCTAGCCAGGTTGAGTATCGCATATCGCCGCCTGAATGTCTACCGGTAATTTTTCACAAATCGCGGTATCTCACACGATCCACGCGCTTCAAGTGTTCTGATGTTCTTTGAGCAGCTGCTGCAGACGACATGGATCAAGTGGCATTTCGCGGATGCGCAGACCGAAGGGCGCCAGCGCGTCATCCAGGGCTGAGGCAAAGAGGGCCGCCACCGGAATAGTACCGGCCTCGCCCGCCCCTTTCACTCCGAGCGGATTGAGTGGTGAAGGGGTCTCCACATGCTCAACCTGAAGTGGGGGGATCTCCTCGACCGTAGGAAGCAGGTAATCCATGAAGCTACCGTTGAGCAGCTGCCCCTCTTCATTGAAGACGAGGCGCTCGTAGAAGGCTCCCCCAATACCCTGGGCCACACCTCCGTGCACCTGACCCTCAACCACTAGCGGATTGATCACTCGTCCACAGTCGTGCACAGCCACATACTTGAGAAAGGTGACCATTCCTGTCCGTGGGTCGACCTCGACAATGGCCCCATGCACTCCACTGGCGAAGGTCCCGCGCGGGGGACTATAGAACGCTGTCGCTTCCAGTCCCGGACCACCACGTTCTTCAGGGAGCGCAGGGCCAGGGCGTGGCCCGGCCAGTTGCATCTGCATCAGCTTGCGAGCATTCTCTCCATAAGAATAGCGCAACGGATTGGAGGCAATGGCCACCTGACCCAGTGTCAGGGCCCGCTGAGGAGCGTCACGCACAAAGACCTTGCCATCGGCCAGCTCGATATCCTCTGGCGAGGCCTCAAAGAGGTCTGCCGCCACCTGCCTGGCCTTCTCACGGACCTTGACCGCCGCCAGATGGATCGCCGAACCGGCCACTGTGGCGGCCCGGCTGGCAAAGGTGCCAACGCCCCAGTAGAATGCCTGTGAGTCCCCCGTCGTCACCAGCACGTCCCGCGGGTCGACCCCCAGCTGATCTGCCACAATCTGGGCGAAGGTTGTCTGATGGGCCTGCCCCTGAGTCGTCACGCCCGTTGAGACATAGACTCGTCCATCCGACTCGACGCGCACCTGGGCCCCCTCGTAAGGGCCGATCCCCGTGCCCTCAACATAGCAGGCCACCCCTATGCCCAGATAGCGCCCCTGCTCGCGTGCCCGTCGCTGCTCTTCACGAAACTGTTCGTATCCCAGAGCCTCCTTGAGGCGCTCCAGGCCAGCCTGGTAGTTGCCGCTATCGTAGATCGTTGGCCCGCCATCCTGATAGACCAGGCCGACATCCCAGGGAAACTCATCGGGCCGAATAAAGTTACGGCTGCGTACCTCCAGTGGATCAAGGCCCAGTTCTGTCGCAATGCGGTCCATGATGCGCTCCATGACAAAGACCGCGTGGGGGCGGCCTGCGCCGCGATAAGGGCTGACCGGTACCTTATTGGTATAGAGGACCTTGAACTCGCTGTAGTAATGACGCAAGCGATAGGGGCCAGGCAGAGTGCAGGCCGTGATAATAGGCACAATGATCCCGTAGGGCGTATAGGCCCCGGTATCGTGCAAGAAGACATCGCGCACAGCCAGCAGAATGCCCTGGTCATCAAAGGCGTATTCCACATCGTGAATCTGGCCCCGCTCCTGGTTCGCCGCGAGGAAATGCTCGGCGCGGTCTTCGATCCACTTCACCGGGCGTCCCAGCCGTAGCGCCGCCAGCGGCGTCAGGATCTCTTCCGGGTAGAACATCATAATCTTGGTGCCGAAACCACCACCCACGTCGGGAGCCACCACGCGCACCTTATGCTCTGGCAGACGGAACATGGCCGCCAGACCATTGCGGATGGGGATCGGCCCCTGGGTCGAGATCCAACAGGTTAACATCCCCTCGTGCGGGTCCCAGCGAGCGACTACTCCCCGGCCCTCCATCGGCATGGCAGAGCCGCGTTCCATCACAAAGCGCTCGCGCAGCACATGGGGGGCAGAAGCGATGACCCCTTCGGGATCGCCGACACGTTGCACCAGATGGGCGGCCACGTTGCCGGGCACATCGGCATGGACCAGCGGAGCCCCCTCAGCCGCCGCCTGTTCCAGACTGGCCACCACTGGTAGCGGCTCGTAGTCGACATCAATCAGCTCCAGGGCGTCTTCGGCCAGATAGCGATCCTCTGCCACCACAAAAGCCACGGCGGCCCCAGCATAGTGCACCTCATCACGCGCCAGAGGCAGCTGTGTACGCGGTTGCGTCAACGCCGGGTGTGGTACCAGCAGCGGCGATGGCTCCAGCAGCTCGCCCAGATCCTCCGCCGTCAAGACCAGGTGCACACCAGGCAGGGCGCGCGCTGCCGAGACATCGATGCGCTTGATACGGGCATGAGCATAGGGACTGCGCAAGACAGCGGCATGCAACATTTCTGGCAAATCGATATCATCGACGTACGTTCCCCGACCACGCAGCAAGCGCGGGTCCTCGGAGCGCTGAACCGGAGCACCAAACCAGCGTGTGGCCATAGGCGCTTATGCCTCCTCCCTCTGAGACTGAGAGCTGCGCAGATACTGGGCAGCCAGTTTGACGGCCTCGATAATGTTTTGATAGCCCGTGCAACGGCAGAGATTACCGGCCAATCCCTGGCGAATCTGCCGCTCATCCGGGTCAGGATGCTCATGTAAGAAGGCGTGGACCGACATAATGAAACCAGGAGTACAGAAGCCGCACTGCAGCGCATGCTTCTCCTGAAAAGCCCGCTGGATAGGGTGCAGCTCCTCGGCGCTGCCAGCCAGCCCTTCAATGGTGGTCAGGGCCATGTTATCCGCCTGCACAGCCAGCAGCAGGCACGAGCGCACAGCCTCCCCGTTGAGCAGTACCGTACAGCAGCCACAGACGCCATGCTCGCATCCCACATGGGTGCCAGTCAAATGCAGCTCATGGCGCAGGAAATCTGACAGGAGCATGCGCACCGGGATGCGGCGCTGATAGAGACAGCCATTGACCGTCACCGTCAGATCATACTCCTCACAGAACTGCGGAGGAGACCCAGGCTCATCGAAGGCATACATAGGCAACAACCCCTTTCTCGTTACTAGCCAGGCTGCCAGCCGGCTGGAACGAACACCATGTCCACCTCACAGGCTGGTCAGGCAGCCTGACCGCTTGCTGCTTGGCCGGCTTGATCTGTGAGCAAGGTCGCGCAAGGTCGCGCCTGCTCACTTTACTCCCGGCAGGCCGCGCGTGGACGCTTGTGTGGCGAGGCCGCGACTTGCTGTCTCGTTCTGGCCTGTCACGCGCTCTTAGCCACTTGGCTGGTTGACGGCTTGCAAGGCAAGACGAGAGAAAAAGAAAAGAACAGAGAAGAGGAATGGCCCCTGGGCGGGGCCTGTAGATGCTGGGCGGTCTGCCTCGGGCACAGGTGGGCATACCTCTCTCTGATGGCGGCAACGGCTCAGGCCGGCCCGGAGCGAGCCTGCAAGCAGCGCGACCAGGCCAGCGGCAACAGGCGGCGCGTGAGATCCGCGACCAGCTCACGGCGGTACTCGGCGGTAGCGTGGATATCCTGCATCTCCTCGCTGACGAGCGTGCGAGCTGCCGCCGCAGCCTCCTCCAGAGTGGCTGCGTCCAAGGTCGTCCCAACGAGCAGCGCCTCCACCGCGCCAGCGCGTTGCGGCACTGGGGCCACTCCCAGATAGCTCAGGCGCGCCGAGCTACAGCGCCCATCAGGTCCTGCCGTCAGCACCACAATGGCCCCAGCAAGCGCATAATCACCGGAGCGGCGCGCGAACTCGGCAAAGGCCCAGCCAGCAGCCGGTGATAGCCAGGGGAAACGCACCTCGGTCACCATCTCATTGGGACGCAGCTCGGTGGTCAGATAACCCTGGAAAAAGTCAGCCGCTGGCAGTAGGCGCTCGCCGTGGGCACTTTGAGCCACCACCATGCCGTCCAGACAGACCAGCAGGGCAGGTAGCTCCGCCGCCGGATCAGCGTGGGCAATACTGCCTGCAACCGTCCCGCGATTGCGAATCTGGAAGTGGCCGATATGGCGGATGACCTCGACCAGCAGCGGATGCTTCTGCTGCACTGCGGGCGAGCGCTCAACCTGTCGCTGTCGGGTCACAGCGCCAATCGCCAGGTAGTCTGTCTCCTCCTCGATATAGTGCAGCTCCGAAATATGGTTGATGTCCAGGAGATAGGCGGGCCTGGCCAGGCGCATATTCAAGAGCGGCATCAGGCTCTGGCCACCCGCCAGAATCTTGGCCTCCTCAGCAGTGCGGTCCAGCAGATCCAGCGCGTCGTCAAGGAGGCGCGGCGCGCAATATTGAAAGCGTGGTGGTTTCATCGCTGCTTGCTCCGAGTGTCTTGATCGTTTTGCGCTCTCTCCCTCGGCTTCAGCTCCAGAGAACGCCAACGACTTCTCCCCTGCGTGCGGATCGCGTTGCCCAGGTCGCCGCTTCTAGCTGAACCTGGCTCCAACGCCTGGTTCTCTTTCCGCTCCCCCAGGCAGCTCGCCTGCCAGGTGTCTGCCCGGCCCGGCCCGAGCCTCCAGGCCAGGCCTGCCGCCTGGATCAGACCCTGACCCACCTGAACCCAAGGGTGGGGACCAGGCCAACAGGCGACCGCTCTTCTTGCCCCACTCCCAGCACTGACCCGGCCTGGAAGGGTGAGGGAATACCCAAAAGAGTACCCCTATTCCCAACTGCTGTCAAGCCTCCCTGCTCACCAGCCCTTCTCCACTTACTTCCACCCGTTAGCCTGCCCTTCTCACCGCATCTTCTCCTCTCTCTGCTCCCACTGCTTTTACATATGTATATGTTTGCGAATCAGTACAATAGAATAAGAGAGTATTTACATTTACGTGGCGCGGCTGCTTGCTTAAGCATTAGAAGAAGGAGAACGAGTAGTGGATAGCGTTATCGTCTGTGTACATGGAAGAAGCGAACAGTGGCACTTGAAGGACCAGATCCTGGCCGACTTCCAGGGAGGCATACTGGAGGGCCTGGGGAGACTCCCGGCGCCAGTCGCGATCGGGCGCGAGCGCATCCTGTTGGCCTTCTATGGCGACCTCTTTCTCCCGGATGCCGCCCTGGCTCCTGCAAGCGGGGGGGCTGCTGGTCAGCGCTTGAGCACGGCAGTCACCTGGCCAGGAGAAATAAGCAGCTATCGGGGAGCGACGGCCCCGAGTGTGCAGCAGGCCACCCAGCTCACGGCTCACACAGCGGCAGACCCGCTCTATCAGATCAATGTAGCGCGAGCTATTCTGCGCGAAGCGCACCAACGCGGACTGATCGAGAGCGGAAGCGCTGAAGGAGAGCAGGCTCCAGCAGCGTTCTCGCCCCATACTGGGGGTGGTCTCGTCTGGCTGCACTCACTCCTGGTGCACATTCTCCAGGGGCTAGAGCACATTCTGGGTGCGCCCCGCGAGCTGCTACGACTCTTTGTCAGCGATGTCGATCTCTACCTGCATAACGCCGCGCTACGGACCCAGGTCATGGGGCGTCTGCTCGCGCTCCTGCGTCAGCAAGCAGGCCGCTCGATCATTGTAGTGGCTCACAGCCTGGGGACGGTCGTCGCCTATGACGTCCTTAACACGCATCGCGAGATTCCGATTACCGCCTTCATCACCCTGGGGTCGCCTCTGGGGCTGAGTCCTTTCATCTACCAGGAACTGCTACCACTGGTGCCCCCTGGGCAAAAGCACCCGTTTCCTGCCAATGTCGCCACCTGGCAGAATTTCTATGATCCCAACGATATTGTCGCGCTTGTCCCGGCGCTTGCCCCGCTCTTTCCCGGACCTCCCGGGCAGGCAGTGATCTGCACGCCGGTCCAGAACAATCCCGCTGATCCCCACTCGCTGACCGGTTACCTGATCCAGCAGGCGGTGGCGCAAGCGATCAACAACGCGCTCTTGTGCAAGACACCCCTCCCTTCAAAGCTCAAATGAGCTTTTGTTTGCGTTTCTGCGTTTCCTTTCGTTGTACCTCTTGTGGGTGCTGAGGGAGCGGTCAGCCAGACCGGCCCTCAGTACCCACCGAGACGCTCACCGGCAGGGCGCTTGAGGATGGCAGCGTTGTTGCGGGGGAAGTGGAGAGGACAAGGCTGGTGCTGGCGCCAGAGGAGGAGATAGCGCCCGTCATCAAGACCGGGCAGGGTGACCGCTAGCTGAGCCTCAAGCGTCAGGCCAAGCTGCTCCGCCGCCCGCAGGCCCTGCGCCATCTCTTCGGGACTATCACCCTTGCGCGGCAGCACAATAGTGCCACCCATCCGACAATAGGGGGCCGCATATTCCAACACGACTGGCAGGGCGGCCACGGCCCGCGCCGTCACCAGGTCGAAGGCACCGCGGTAGGTCGGATCACGCCCCAATAGCTCAGCCCGTCCATGCACGATCGTGATCCCTTCCAGCTCCAGCACCTGGCACACATGGCGCAAAAAGGCCACCTTCCGAGCTGTCGCCTCCAGCAAGGTAACCGCCCAGGCCGGACGCACGATCTTGATCGGCAGACCGGGGAAGCCCGCACCGCTGCCGATGTCCAGCAGGCGACAGCTTGGTGGATCGACCGCTGTCAGGATCGCTAACGAATCGAGGAAGTGCCGTGTTAGCACTTCCTCGGGATCGACAATAGCGGTCAGATTCACGCGCTCATTCCAGCGTAGCAGCTCTTCACGGTAGCGCAAGAAACGGGCCAGAGCCTGAGCAGCTTGGGCAGCGGCCTCGGGCGCCTGCGCATAGAGCTGCTCTATAAAAGCTTGCAGCGTCTCCTCTGCTTCGCTCATTACGAGATCCGCTTGCGCTTGCTGTTGAGATAATCAACAAGCAAGTATTCACCCAGGTTGTTCTTATCGGTGTAGAAGGTTCGCCCGTGGTTGATCTCGGCCATCTGGTTAACGAAGCTGACCATCCAGCGATCATCTTCGAGCATGAAGGTGTTGATGGTGATCCCCTCACGCGTGCAGCGCTGGACTTCCAGGAGCGCCTGCTGTTCGGCCCAGGGGTTAGGTGGGTAGGCAAATTGCCAACCTCCCAGCTCCTCCTCGTACCAGACCGTCGGGCCCCCATCGGTCACCAGGATGATCTGCTTGTTGACCCCGCGATGGCGTGAGAGCAGCTGGCGGGCCAGCATCAACCCGTGGGCCAGATTGGTGCCCTGGCTATGATCATAGCGCCCAATCTCGATCAGCTCCTCTGGCTTGTACTCACGCGCCACGAATGAGAAGCCCACGATGTAGAGGTTGTCGCGCGGGAACTGCGAGCGAATCAGGCTCTCCAGGGCTACCGCTACCTTCTTAGCTGCCTGCTGGCAGCCGTTATAGATCATACTCATGCTCATATCGAGCATCAGCACCGTCGACGACTGCGTCGTGAACTCCGTGCGGTAGACTTCGAAGTCCTCCTGAGAGAGTCTGATCGGCGTGCCTGTACCATTGCGGTAGACGGCGTTCATGACCGTCTTTTGCAGGTCCAGCAAGAAGGGATCGCCGAACTCGTAACGCTTGCTCTCATCAGTGCGCTCGCCACCAGGACCACGGAAAGGACTGACGTGGCGTCCGAAGCCGTCGCGCTTGAGCTTGTCAAAGATGTCCTGGAGCGCCTTCTGACCAATCTTGCGGATGGCGCGCGCCGTCAGCTCCCAGCGGTTCCCTTTCCTTTGAATATAGCCGGCCTCCTCCAGGATCTTCATCAGGGCCTTTAACTCTTCCAGAGAGCGATACTCATCAGAGCCGAGCAGCTCGCGGACTTTCTCGCTATCGATGGCCTCCAGGTCGTCCAGGCGTCGCGCCTGCTGGAGCTGCTCCTCCAGACCCTCCATCTGTTGCAGCCGGCCCATCATGCGTAGAGCCTCGTTGAACGGCAGGGGCTCGCTCCCGCGGAAGGGGAAGCGCATGCGATAGTCGTCCAGGGGAGCCAGAGCCTGCAGGTTCTGGGCCAGCTCCATCAGATCAACCCGGATGCGATCGTCGCTGATGAGCTGCTCCATGAGATTCTCCAGCTCCTGGCGCTGCTCCGGCGAGAGGTTTTCGAGCAGGGCTTGCATGGCTGCCATGCGTTGCTGCATCTGCTCGATGAGGTCATCGAGCGTATTCACCCCGGGGAAGTACTCACCATACTTCTCCATGAAGGAGTCGAAATCCGGGTTGAGACCCTGCTGCCGTTCACGCAGCATGCGATTCAGCTCGCGGATCATCTCGCGCAGGCGGGCGATATCTTCGGGCGTCATACTCTGCAGCGATTGCCGCATGCCCTGGAAAAACTGCTGCATCATCTGCTGGCGCAGGCTTTCCAGCAATTCATTGAACTTCTCGCGCGCCGCCTCTTCCATGAAATCGTACTCGGAGAGGGCTTTAATCTGTCCTGGCAGATCGCGAGGTAAGTTCTCCAGGTACTGCTTTTTGCGCTGAGCGATGGTCTCTAGCATGCGGCGCTTCTGCTCAGGGGTCAGCGCATCGCTGCTGGCAGTATCTTCGTCGGTCGGGGCCTGGGGCGAACCTGCGGGCTCAGTCTGACGAGCCTGCTCGGCCTCAGCCAGCTCCCGAGCCTCTTTGAGGCGGCGCTCGATCCCTTCGCGCTCTAGCTGCTTAATCTCCTCCAGTTTCTGACGCAGATCATCCATGACGCCGGAGGCCATATTATAACGATTGAGCAGCTGACTGCGCTGAGAGCGTAGCCGCTCCAGCAGTTCGCGCAGGCCGAGATTGCGCCTCCCATCGGGCCGCTGCATACCATCCTGCATCAGGCGACGCAGGGCCTGCTGCAAATCGCCCTGCTCCAGGTAGTCATCTGCGAGGGCGCGCATGATGTCATCGGCATCCAGTCCCTCGATCTCTTGGGTACCATCCCAGCGCGAATAGCCGTAGCGGGTTCGGAAAAAGCGCTTCAACATGGGAAATCTCCCTCTGCTCCCCACTGCCCCCCGTTTCAGCTGGGACGAAGCCGCCGCCAGCGTGCTGCTACCCGCCCGTTGGCGCACCCAGTCCAGCCCAGCTCGGCGGCAGTCCATAACAGGACAGGGGGAGCCGCAGTGAGCCTCTTAGCGTCGATAACGGATCTTGCCACTCACCTCGTCTTTGTTGAGGCGGCGATTCAGGTGGAGGCCCTCAAGGATGAACTCGACCGCCGACGCAATGGTCGCGGGATGCCCGCGAGCCTGCAACCTATCGATGGCCTTGCTCAGCCCGCCGACGCGCGAGAGCTGATTGACGTACTCCATCGCCGGCAGATCATCGCCGACCTGCACACTCAGGCCGCGCTCAAAGCCAGCCAGGAGCTGCTCGAATTCGCGCGGCTCAAAGTACTGGCCAAAGACCTCCGCCACTGCCCCATTAATCAGGCGGCCCACGACACGCTCCTCCTTGACCTCGCCCACAGTATCCAGCTCAATCTTGCCGCTGGTAGAAGCGATGATCGCCGAGAGATCGCTCACGCGCGGAGCCGCTACGCGCTCACCCAGCCGGAGAGCGCGGCGACAGGAATTGCTCACCACGTTCTCATAGTTGGTAATCGAGACACGGACGCTGACACCGGAGCGCTGGCTAATGTCGTTGCTGCGCCGCGCCAGGTGGGTCACCGTGGCAACGATCTCCTTCATGAAGCGTGGCACTACGACCTCTAGCCCATCGGTGGGGAAGCGGTTGCTCTCCGCCTCCATGATCTGGATCTCATGCTCGATATCGAGCGGATAGTGAGTGCGGATCTCGGACCCAATGCGGTCCTTGAGCGGCGTGATGATCCGCCCACGGTTGGTATAGTCTTCGGGATTGGCACTAGCCACCACATAGACATCGAGCGGCAGCCGAATCTTATACCCGCGAATCTGGACATCGCGCTCTTCCATGATATTGAGCAGGCCGACCTGGATGCGCTCAGCCAGATCGGGCAGCTCGTTGATACAGAAGATACCGCGATTGGTCCGAGGGATCAGGCCATAGTGGATGGTCAGCTCGTCCGAGAGATAGCGCCCTTCGGCAACGCGCACGGGATCGACCTCACCGATGAGGTCGGAGATGGTAATGTCTGGTGTGGCCAACTTCTCACTGTAGCGGCGATCCCGCGGGAGCCAGGCGATTTCTACCTTGTCTCCCTGCTCAGCTACCTTATCGCGGCACGCTTTGCAAATCGGCGCGTAGGGATTATCGTTGATTTCACAGCCAGCAATGACCGGTATCTCCTCATCGAGCAGGTTGACCAGGCTGCGCGCCATGCGCGTCTTGGCCTGACCACGCTCGCCGAGGAAGATGATGTCCTGGCCGGAAAGGATCGCGTTCTCAATCTGCGGGATCACTGTGTCCTCGTAGCCAATGATCCCGGGAAACAGTTCCTCTCCTTTACGCATCTTCTCGATGAGATTTTTGCGCATCTCTTCTTTGACGGAGAGGACCCTGTAGCCACTTTCACGTAATTCTCCGATTGTGCGCGGTTGTGTTGTGATGGTCATTCCGCTCTAAGCTACCTTTCTCGGGGGTGGTTACGTGTGCGCTCTGCGCCTCCGGCGCTCCTCGCGCCCCAGCGCTCCGCTCTCTCGACCTGGCCCAGGGCCACGCTCATGGGTGGCGTGCCACGGACCAATGCGCTGATCCAGCACAGGAGCATAACCGCTGCGAGCAGCCGGTCGAAGGCAGCCGCTGCGTTGCCGCCCGCCGCCGATGCCCTTGCTTGATCGAGTGATTCAGGCAGACAGACTGGCTGGCAACGGGGCAGAGATCCTGCAGCGTCCCGCGCCCCGCCCTGTTGGCCGGCCACGGGCCTGGGGGTCTCCCAACGCCCACTCACCAGGAAAACGTGTGGAACCTATCCTATTCTATCTTCTGGAGAAAGAAAGCGCAAGGGCAACGGCAGTATGCAGACCGTCTGGGGAGAAGGGGGCCATCTTGAGCAGCTTTTGAGCAGGCCCTCCTTTTTCTTGAGCCTTCCTTGAGGAGGCCGCTTCTATAATGGGGGTAACTCTCACAGGGTGGGGCCGCAGGAGCCGGGACTCAGCCCTTCCACTTTCTTCCTGCCGGAAGGACGAGACCGGCCCAAGAGCCGTACGGAAGAAGGATCAGCTCCCACGGCCCCGTCCTGCAGAGAAGGAGGGAAGTCTCATGCTCGGCAATCAGTCAGCGCGAGCGCCACTCGCCTCCACTGAGGCCGATGGGCACACTACCACAGCAGCAGCCCAGGAGAGCGTGGGGCCGGGACTCAGGCGGGCAGTAGGGGTCTGGGGTTCCTATACCTGGGGCTACGCCGATGTGGGGGCCGATGTCTATGTGGCACTGGGCATTGTGATGGCCGCGGCCCAGGGCGCGACCAATGTGGCCTTTCTTTTCGCCGGCCTGGTCTATGTGATGGTTGGCCTGGCCTACACCGAGCTGGCGGCTGCTTATCCAATGGCTGGCGGTGGCCAGTTCTATGTGTTACGCGGCTTGGGTGATTTCTGGGGCTTTGTGGCTGGCTGGGCCGTCCTGCTGGATTTTACTATTGACATCTCGCTCTTCGCTCTGGCCTCTGCTGGCTACATCAATTTCTTCTTGCCAGTCCTGAATACGCGCATCGACCTGCACCTGGGCGGTCTGACGCTGGCCGGCGTTCAGCCGTGGCTCATTCTAGAAGCGACCATTTTCGTGGTCCTGTTGACCATTCTCAATATTATCGGGGTGCGCGAATCTTCGCGCTTCAACGAGGTGCTAGGCGCCCTGGATGTGATCAGCGAGTCGACGATTCTCTTCTTCGGCTTCCTGTTCGCGTTTGATCCGCAACTCTTGCTGCGGCAGATGACTCAGTCCTGGCCCGACCCTTATCACCTGGCGTATGGGGCCTCGCTGGCGATCATCTCCTTCGTCGGCCTGGAATCGATCAGTCAGGCCAGCCAGGAGACGATTCGCCCTGGCAAGGTGGTACCGCGAACCTCGCTGGCCCTGATTCTGACGGTGCTCATCTACGCACTGGCCTTCTCGAATCTGGGACTGGCAATGCTGCCCTGGCAGTCCTTCGCCGAGCATAACGGCGATCCGATCGCCTGGCTTGCCAGCCATATCCCTTTTCTCGGCCTGGTCGCCGGTCCCTATGTGGCCCTGCTGGGCGCGACATTGGTGCTGATCTCGTCGAACGCGGGCGTGTTCGGCTCGTCGCGCATCACCTATTCGATGGCGCGCTACGACCTGCTGCCGCGGCAACTGGCACGAGTGCATCCCAAATTTCGCACCCCCGTGCGCACGCTGGTAGTCTTCTCGGGCTTTGCTCTGCTGGAGCTGTGGCTGGCTGGCCTCTCGCCCAATGCCTACGATGTCCTGGGCAATATGTACGCCTTTGGGGCCGCGACAGCTTATATTCTGGTCTTCATCTCGCTGCTGGTGCTGCGCTTCGTCGACCCCTGGACGCCACGACCGTTCAAGGTGCCGCTGAATCTCCGCTTCCGCGGGAAAGATGGAGAAAGCCGCTTCCTGCCAGTGGTCGGTATCCTGGGCCTGCTGGGGATCAGCAGTATGCTGGTGATGGTGGTACTGACGCACGCTATCGGACGGCTGGCGGGACCAGGCTGGTTGCTGCTGGGGTTGCTCATCTATGTCTGGCACCGCAAGCGCTCGGGTCTGCCAGTCTTTGGCAGCGTGCCCCGCAACTGGCCCGAGGAGCAACTGGCTGTTTATGCGGACGCCGAGGAGTACGACCTGGTCGAGGAGCTGCGCGAGAACCTGGCTCGCAAACGCCTTCTCGCCGGCGAAGAGGGGCGCGCGCCTCTGGCTCCTCCCACTGCTCGTGTGGTGTCAGTACCGGTACCACCCCAGGAGAGCCGAGGCAATGGTCGACGTACGACGACAAGTGCTCGTGAAGAGGAGCAAAGGAGAGAAGGATGAGGGTACCTCGAAACCGAGAGAGGGAACAGGCCTGCGAGAGGCTAGAGCAGAAAGGAGAGAGCAGCCGCGACTGGCGGGGGCGCTACCGCCAGATGGTCAGCGTCCTCATTATTCCTTTGGGAATGATCATTAGCCTGCGGGCACTCTGGCTGGGCTGGCAGGCCTGGACGCTGCTGCTGCTGGGCCTGGCCTTTGTGGCGCTGGGAATGGTGCGTCTTCAGCTGCTCCCTCCCTGGCGCCTGGCCCACGCCCGCCAACGCAGGGGAGGAGAGCAGTAATGCTGGCGATGCTGGTAGCCACCTCAACCAATCCACTCTTGATTACTCCTACCGGTGTGGTGATCGCCCTGCTGTTTGCCGCTTCGATTATCGGGGTCCTCGGCTGGATGCTCCATCTGCCTCCAGAGACCGAGCTGAGCCGCACGGCCAGCCGGGCCGTACGCTCACTCAATAAAATGACTCGGATTCTGGTACCGCTGTTGCACTGTAGTGAGGAGACCGACCGCGCACTGGCCCTGGCACTCCAGATGGCTCGCCACCGCAATGGGAGCGTCTGGGCGCTGGCCGTGATTGAGGTGCCCTTCATGCTGCCCCTGGACGCAACACTGGGCGAGGAAGAGAAACGTGTCCAGGCTCTGATAGAGCGTGCACGTTCGGTGGCGCGCCAGAGCCAAACGCCTTCAACACTAACGGTACGGCTACTGAAGGCTCGGCAGGCCGGCCCGGCCATTGTTTACGAGGCAACGCAAAGCGCCGCTGATCTGATTATTGTGGCGAACTGCCCCGTGCGCGTGCGCGGTAGCCTGCAGCAGATCGATCCCGCCGTCGAGTATGTCCTCAAGCATGCTCCCTGCGAGGTGCTGGTGCTCAGCGGGGCCCGCGTTCCTCCTTCGCGCGAGCAGGAGCCTGCCCCCCTCACCCTGCAGCATGCCTCTGGCGTGGAGCCCCAGCGTGGCAGCCCTACACATGAGGCCTCCCAGGAGCTTAGCGGTACCAGTCGCTGAGCTCCTGACTCCTCCCTCCACTAGCACCCACCAGCCTTTGCTTCCTAAAATACTTGTGTAATACCTGGCCTGGCAATGCAGATCAATATATTGATGTTTTTCGCTTTTTGATCTTGCAAAACGCGTTATAATTATACTAGTAGTTCTCTGTTCAGCAGGGGCTACAAGCTCTGGCAGATACCGCAAGCTAGCTGGGAATGCTGGAAAGGAGTGCAGTTGATGAAACGCTGGGTTCTTGCCTTGAGTGTTGCCCTGACGATGGTTGTCTCTTGCTGGCTTTTGTTGCCGGCTCATGCCCAGGCGGCAGCCCTGGCCCATAAGCCAGCTACGGCGACAAGGGCTCAGCTGCCTATCCTTCGCTCACGCTTCTATTATAATAGCCCCGATCAGCACTATAGCTTCGGCTATAGTTTTTCGGCGGTCACGCGCAGCGACGAGTATTATCTGGATGCTGGGACGCACCAGTGGATCTTTACCTCCTATAACTACCGCCCTGGCTACGCCATGCTGCTGACCCTCTACCTGAATGATGTGCCCATTGGGACGGCCTGGCTACCCGAGGCCGGCGGGACGGTGACGGTCACTGGTGGCGCCGGGTACTATTCGTTCCAGCTAGAAAAGGCTCAAGATGGCTTCTATGTGCAGGGAAGTGTCCAGAATTTCTGGCCACTGATCTGGGTGAGCATCTAAGAACCTGAAGAGCCTCTCGGTTCCTGTCTTCCTGGCCAGGAGACCGGCGGGACGGCGCTGTGGGCTGGGCCAGTTCTGACTTAACTGACCAGAAATAGCCCCCAGCCCGTCCGCTTCTGCCTCTCCCGCCTCCGTCCGCAGGCACGGGTGAGTCTGGTGTCCAGGTCCGCGTCTGCGGCAGGGACGGCGGCCTTGCCCTGGCTGCCTTCTGGCCCGCTCACGATATCAGTCCGCTGCCGCTTATGCTGGGTACCTGGCGAACCGCAATGACGCCGTACTGGTGGTCAAGCTGATAGCCACAGTGGCTGGGGCAGAGGATCACAGCCGAATGCCCAGGAGACGAGGAAAAGGGTTGGGGAACCATCCTGAACTTCCCCGCGTGAGGCAGGAGCCAGCCACCACCTGGGCCTGCCCTCACCGGTGCAGCGTCCGAGAAGAGTGGTGCGTATGGTTGTTCCACCAGCCCAGCCAAAGCCTGGTCTTTCTTGAGTCTGCCCTGAGGCCGGGCGGGCAGGTGGCTTACCTGTGGGGCCTGGCGTTGGGGAGCCTGCTGGCAGGCAGAGCACCCAGGTTGCAGGACGACCCTCTGTACTATGTTGCAGCGGACGAGCCTCCTGGACCCTGCAAGGCAAAGGTCAGTGGAGGCTGCTCAGCCACTCAGAGGGATCGCCCCTCACTCTTGAAATGTCTCTGCTCTGCAGCAATCAGCCCGCAGCCAGTGGCCATCTGCTCCGGATCAGGTGGCGCCAAAGGAGCGCCAGGCTTCTTACTCCTTGGCGGGCTACTTCCCCTTCGCCTGCCTTCCGTCACCCCTCATCTGCTTCCTCGCCTGCTGTCTCCTCCTCAGCCGAGAAACGATAGCCGACGCCGGAGATGGTGAGAATAAAGCGAGGATGAGCCGGGTCCGGTTCGATCTTGCGCCGCAACTGCCCAATGTAGACGTGCAAGTAGTGAGCCTCGCCTCCGTAGCCGCTACCCCAGACGCGGGTCAGAAGCATCTGGCGTGTCATGATCTTGCCTCGGTTCTGCACCAGAACCTTGAGCAGCTCGTATTCTGTCGGGGTGAGCCTGACCTCTTTACCGTTGAGCTGCACCAGGCGACGCGCAAAGTCAATGCGGAGCGGGCCTGCCTTAAAGACGGCAGCTGTCCCCCCCTGCAACGGCGCCGCGTGCCGCAGCGCAACTCGGATGCGGGCCAGCACTTCGTTCATCCCAAAAGGCTTGGCGACGTAATCATCAGCTCCCAGATCGAGCGCCAGCACCTTATCGCGCTCACTGTCTTTCACCGAGAGGACAATGATCGGCAGATTCGAGTGAGCCCGCACGCGCTTACAGACCTCCAGCCCGCTGATCCCTGGCAGTCCCAGATCCAGCAGCATGACATCTGGACGAAAGTGGCCAAGCGCTTCGAGGGCCTCTTCGCCGCTGCTGGCGGCATAGACTTCATAGCCATAGGCGCTGAGGCTGCGCTGAAGTGCCCGGACAATCTCGATCTCATCGTCGACAACCAGGATACGTGCCCCTCCTGCTGTATTCATGAGAGCGGTTGCTCCTCCTCCCTCTGCTCTCTCTTACCAACCTGAGCCAGATTGTTCGACTCCGCGGCCTCTTCGCGCGAGGCAGGCGCTTGGACAGGCCAGGTTGCTGGTATGGTCGCTCCCGGCGCAGCGGCGGCTGCTTCAGCTTGCTCTCCCGCAGTCTGGCTCTCGTGATCGCTGAGCGGTAAAGTAAAGTGGAAGACGGCGCCCCCCCCTCGGCGGTTCTCGGCCCAGATATGTCCTCCGTGGGCCTCGATCAGGCCCTTACAAACAGCCAGGCCAAGTCCGGTGCCCCCGGCGCGCCCGCTTCCGCTACCTGGACTTCCTGCACGCCTCACGCGATAGAATTTGTCGAAGATGCGCTCCAGATCAGCGGGAGGAATGCCTGGCCCGCGATCGGCAACACTGACCTGCACATATCCCTTGCACCGTCTGGCGCTGATCTCGATTGGACTGCTGGCAGGGGTATGGCGCACAGCGTTTTCGATCAGGTTTGTGAGCACCTGACTGAGCTGCAGATAGTCGACCGGCACGGGCGGCAGGTCCTCCTCCAGGTCAACTTGCACCAGCCGCTGCTGCAGCAGCGGCTGCAGTTGCAGCAGGACATCGTGGATCAATTCGTCAAGAGGATACCATTCCTTCTCAGGCTTGAGGGCGCCGCCCTCGATGCGCGACATGTCGAGCAGATTTTCGACGAGACGGTTGAGGCGATCGGCCTCACGCTCGATGGTCAGAGCAAAGCTGCGCCGACTCTCCTCGTCCCAAACAATGTCTTCCTGCAGAAGGCTGCTGGCTGCCGCTTTGATGGAGGCCAGAGGAGTGCGCAGGTCATGTGAGACGGAAGAGAGCAGCGCGGTGCGCAGCGCATCAGTCTGGCGCAGCAGCTCTAGCTGCAGGCCCTCCCGCCTGAGACGAGCGCGCTCGATGATTGCCGCAGCCTGGTCAAGAAAAGCCGAGAAGAACGGTCCCTCCAGGACCGCCGAGGCTCCATTGAGGCGCGGCTGCCGGGTGCGGGCTTTGCCCAGGTGGGGCCACTCGGTTTCTTCCATGAGGAGCAGAAGCACGCCCAGAACGCGTTCGCCCGTCTTGAGTGGTAGCAGTCGGGCATAGCGGCGCCGGCCCCAGCCACGCAGCGAACTTTGCAGAGTGGCGCGCAGGCCCCGCCCATAGGGGCCATGCCCCTCCAGAGGGACATCATGTAGCTCGGCGGCCTGGCCATTAGCCATGACCCAGGCTGCAGTAGCCTGCTCGTCCGACGAGAGCCGAAAGCGCTCCCGAGGTGTCTGCGCACTTGCAAGTACTTCCAACCTGCTCTGCTCATCGGGCAGTAGCAGTACGCAGTCGCAGACCCCCCAGGGGGCAAAGACCTGGACCACGGCCTGCGTCACAATAGCCAGCTGGTGCTGGAAGTCCTCTTCGTGGTTGGCAGCTCGCACCAGATCATAGAGAATGCGGGTCTCCCGCTCGCGCCGCCGGGCCTCATCCGCCTGCCTGCGCAGCGCATTGGTCATCTGTCCAGTGATGATTGCCGCCGTGAGAAAGACGAAGAGGGCGAGCCATTCCTCGAAACGGTTGACGGTCAGGCTGTAGAGCGGCTGAACCAGGAAGTAGTCAAAGAAAAGGAAGGCCAGAACGGAAGTCAGCACCGCCGCATAGAGACCGCGTGTGCTGGCCAGCGCCAGCACCACCAGGAGATAGAGCAGCGAGATGTTGGGAATGCGCGGGTAGAGCGCAAAGGTATAGATCACAGCGGTGACCAGGGCCGCAGCAAAGAATGCCAGCAGGGAATCGACCAGCAGACGTTGCCAGCTCCGCTGCGGTCGCTCCAGCAACGGAGGAAAGTGGTCACCTGGATGACGTTGCTCTCTCATGGTCACGATGCCCCTTGATCTGCGTCAGGCGCAGGTACGGCCCCCCAGAGACCGCTTGACCAGTGCTGGGGTACAGTTCCCATTCCTCTAGAGGGAACAGGGAGAGATCTCTCCCTGCTTGACGCTTCCCTTTATTATAATTCTTTGCTTGCTTTCCTGCTAACCGGCAAGGGGAGGGAGAGAGCGAGCGGGAGAGACTGGCGCCAGCCCCCCTAACCGGGAGCGAGAGAACGCACAGGAGTCAACAGGCTTAAAGCCCATCCACCAGATGGGGCAGCCTGGAGCGTCTTCTCCAAAGGAAGGATCGCCAGAGAACAGCCTTCTCCGATCATTCATCATTATTACCTCTGAAGGAGCAACGCTTATGCGACAGGCACGTTGGAGTGGCGATCGTGTGGCCTGGGTGGTCTTCCTTCTAGTGGTGTTGCTGAGCGGCTGCCGTGGGAGCACTGCTTCAGGCGGCCCTGGTGGGAGCACCAGCCTCCAGAGTGGAGATAGCGGCCAGGCGTCCCCGACACCGGCAGTGACAAGTCAGAAGAGTCAAGGCTGTGGACAACCTGCTGTCGCCCGCGGCACCACGCTGGTGGAGACGCTGCTATCAGGTGGAGTAACCCGTAGCTACCGCCTGCATATTCCCTCGGGCTACCAGCCAGACCTGCCCCTGCCTCTCGTGCTCAACTTCCACGGGCATGGCAGCAGTGGCAAGCAGCAGGAGACCTATACGGGTTTTTCTGTGCTGGCAGACCGCGAAGATTTCTTTGTGGTCTATCCCGATGGCGTTCTGGCCCCCGACGGCAAGACTGGTTGGAACGCTTATGGCCCTCATCCCACGCCCGTCGATGACGTGCGCTTCACAAGAGACCTGCTGCAGACGCTGGAAACGCACTGGTGTATCGATCTGCGGCGAATCTTCGCCACCGGTCTCTCGAATGGGGGAGGGCTGACGGCCCTGCTGGCCTGTCGTCTCTCGACGCAAATTGCCGCCTTTGCACCGGTTTCGGGTGCCTTCTACCCTATTCCCGGGGGCTGCCATCCTCAGCGTAGTGTTCCCATCCTGGAGATTCATGGGACAGGCGATTTCATCGTTCCTTACGAGGGAAAAGCGAGCGTGGGCCTGCCTCCTATTCCACAATGGCTGGAGGACTGGGCCAGACGCGATGGTTGCCAAAAAGGCCCAGACGTCTTTCTGGCCCGAGACGATATCACTGGCGAAGAGTGGTCCCGCTGCACAGCCCCCGGCCTGGTGGTCCACTACCGGGTGACTGGAGGCGGCCATACCTGGCCCGGCTCGCTGATCCCTGTGCCCTATCTTGGGAAGACGACCCACACACTCAACGCGACAGCGGTGATCTGGCAGTTCTTCGCGGCTCACCCGCTGGCTGGCGTCTGAGGAGGCAGGCAGGGATGGCTCACGCTCCAATAGTCATCGTATCAAAGAGTGAGCAGGCTCACGAGTGAGGCTCTCCTCGGCTTGATGGCAAGCCAAGCTAGAGGAAGGTGCCTCCACGTTCGTGAGCCTGCCTGGCCATTGGACCAGACAGACAGACAGACAGACTCGCTCGTTGGCGTGAGGTATGCAGTGCAGGTATGCGAAGTTTGTTTGTCTGTCTGTCTGCATCCAGATTCAGCCTGAACTACCCTCTTAGACGGTGCTGCCGCGCCCGCGCGAGAAGAGGCGCAGGAGAAAGATCAGGATACAGGCTCCGATCAGAGCCACGACCAGGCTACCCCAGAAACCGAAGCTGGCTCCCGGCGCCAGCAGATCCATGATGAGACCACCAAGGAAGGCCCCAATGAGACCAACGATGATATCTCCAACGATGCCGAAGCCGCCTCCCTTGACCAGAAAACCGGCCAGCGCTCCTGCGATCAGGCCAATGATAAGCCAGGCAATGATGCCACCAGGATTTAACGTGGCAGCAAGCACAAGCGAAGCTGCTGTCATGATAGGTGTCCCTCCTTCGAGTAGACCAAAAGAAGACTGAATATGATTGAATGATCATTTGTGCCAGGTAGGTTTCTTTACTTTTCTCCTCGATCGCTGGCACAAATCACACTCACCATCCTTAACACGGCGAAGGGATCAAAAAGGGATACAAGGTTCGTCTTTCATGAGCGGGAGGAGCAGGAAAAGCCAGGCGCCTCCTGTGTCGGTCCCCAGGCAAGGTTGACGAGCAAAGGAGGGAGCGCTATACTCTGGAGCATGAATTGCAGCAGGCGGCGTATCATGACTCTGGTCCTGCTGAGCTGGGTCGTGCTCGCGCTGGGACCAAGCGCCTGCAGCCCGGGCTACAGCGGCACAGCCAAAATTGCTTTTGTGCGCGATGGTCAGCTGTGGACCATCTACCCCGATGGCAGCGGCGCCTATGAAGTAGCTGACAATACCCCCCCGGTGGTGGGAGTAGGCTGGTCGCCCGATCACCATCTGCTGGTGTTCCGCACGCTGGATAGTGATTACGCGCAGAGCGCGGCGGGGCGCCGTCTCAAGCCAGATCCCCTGACCGGGCTGGTGACCGACGCGCCTGCCGGGCTGAATACCGTTGGCGTTGACGGCGGCTCGCCCATCCCAATCTTCTTCTCGAGCGCCGCCGTGCGCATCAGCGATGCCTGGTGGGACCCCACGGGCAGCCGTCTGCTCTATCGTCTCACCCTCACAGGAAGCACTTCTCAGCTGCGTTGGGAGCTTGCCCAAAACGACCAGCCAGGCGGCATTGCTACGCGCACACTGCCAGCCAGCCTGGCCATCCCCTCGCTCAACAACGGGGCTGGAAGCATTCTGGGGGTTGATCAAGACGGTCTTTTCACCTTCAACCCCAGTGGCCCTGAGCAGCGCTGGCTCTCGCCTGGACTTCCGCCCGGTCACCCTCTGCCAGCCACCCTGGAGCGTGTTCTCTGGCAGCCGCACCAGACACAGCCGTCTTTTCTCTACGCGGTCTCAACGGCCCCAAACGGCTCGGCGAAGCAGGTTGCTCTGCTCCTGCAGCGGCCAACGGGCGAGACGCGCCCGCTTCTCACCTGTAGCTGCCAGCAGTTTGCCTGGTCGAGCAGCGGGCAGCAAGTGCTGGCCCTCACAGCCGATGGCCGCTATCTCATCGTTAACCTGGATGGAAGCGTTCGCCTGAGCATCCGGGCGGAGAGCGACAGCGTCCCTTTCTGGTCTCCTGACGGGCGCTTCTTGCTGCTCGATGGGCGCCATACCCTGTGGCTGGTCGATGTCCAGACGGGGAGACAGCAGCTGCTCTTGAGCGATCGGACTCCGTTGGGGCCGCTCGGTGCAGCCAGCAGCCAGCTACCAGCGGTGGGCGCGCTGTTAGAGCCTGTGCCAAATAGCCTCTGGGGGAGCGATAGCCGGAGCTTTGTCTTCCTGACGCGCGGGCGGCTGTGGTGGCAGGGAAACAGCCTGCTTCACGAAGGCAACGGCCTCTACCTGCTGACGCTGAATGCCCAAGGTCAGCCACTTGCGGCTCCCCGTCTGCTGACAAACGGCCCCATCACTCAGGTCGGCTGGAGCTATCAAGATAGCGCTGTCTCTTTTCTCTTCCAGGCCCCATTGCTATAATGGGCAAGTGGTTCACGCGCCGCTGGCTCAGCCAGGGCAGCAATCTCAGAAGGGAGTATAACCATGACCGATGATCTCGAACAGGAAGAGTTTGATCCTGAAGAGTATGACGACCTTGAAATGCTAGAAATTCTGGAGACTATTCGCGATGACATGGAAGAGCTGGGGCTTCGGACCCTCGATGAAGTTATCGAGCGTATCGAAGAGCTTCACCGAAAGCTAGAGAACCAGCATAAGGAATTCTAGGAGAGGCAAGGCGCGAAAACCCTGGGAGGGCAGGGAGGTCTCTGACTACGCGCCAGGCTGCCCAGAGCGCAGGGTTCCGATCAAAGGTGGCCGTTGTAGCCTGGCCAGGTAGGGTCGCCAGGCAAGGTAGCAGCGAGAGATCAGGAGCGCAGACTGACTGGCAAGAGGGTGGGCCGGCCAAGAAGGCCGGCTCTATTTCCTCGCTTCTCAGCGAGCGCGTGCTCAGGAGGGAGGAAAGCGCTGGCAGAAGCGAGTGAAGGCCCTGGTCACCTGCTGGCGGGTCTCCTCCAGAGAGCCACTGTTATCAATCACCTCATCGACCAGCGGAAGACGCTGTTCGACCGAAGGTTGAGCGCGCAGGCGCGCCAGAGCCTCCTCCTCGCTGAGGTGACTGCGCTCTATCAGGCGACGGAGTTCCTGCTCAGGCGAACAAATCACCAGCCATTTGCTCTGGCAGAGAGCGGCGTGCCCACCTTCCAGCAGCTTGACGGCGTCGATCACTGCGATGCCCGAGGGGCTGACCCGGCTCAGCTCTTCCAGAATGGCTGCCCCAACTGCGGGATGGACAAGGGCTTCTAGCCGGCGCAGTGCCTCGGGGTCCCGGAAGACGATATGGCCAAGCTCCTGACGATCAACTCGCCCCTCCGGGGTCAAAACGGAGGGGCCAAAAACTTGAGCAATCCTGGCCGTAATCGGCTGGCCCGGCTCGTAGAGCGAGTGGACCAGGGCATCAGCATCGATGTAGCGCTCTGCTCCCAATTCCAATAACATCTTGCCCACGGTTGTTTTCCCGCAGGCAATATTTCCTGTCAGGCCAATGACACGCGGCATCGCTAAACAATGCTCCTCTCACAACAAGATGATCGGGGCAAGCAGTTGTCTGCCAGGCTGGCTTGCAGTTCGACGGCGGGAGAGCTGGTCAGCCTCCTCACTTGGTCTGGCTTCTTATCGCCCGGTCCAGCCTTTGCTTTCACCCTGCCAAAAGTACCGACGTACACCATTTCTTTCCAAGCTGGCGAATTTTATCGTACAATAACTCCGCAATCTTTGCTATCGCAGTAAGGAGCGTGCATGGGCAGACGCCTGGGCCTTCTGATCGGCATTAATCAGTACCAGGATAGCAGTTTTCGACCACTTCGCTACGCCGAGACAGATGCCAGGGCCATTGCGCACTGGCTGGTGAATAGCCGGGGAGGACGCTGGAATCCCTCTGACGTGCAACTTCTGCTTGGGGCGCAGGCCACGCGACAGTGTATTGAGCAGTGGCTCGCGCAGCTCTGCCTCCAGGCTGCGGGCCCCGATGATACGCTCTTCCTCTACTTCGCCGGGCACGCTTTTCTCGATGAAGGGCGGGCTGAGGGTCACCTTGCGCTGGCAGATACTTTCTATCAGCAACCCGCCAGCGGTCTGCCGCTAGCCACAACCCTGCTGCAGCTGCTCGGGCGTAGCCCAGCGCGGGCTATTGTCTGCGTCCTCGACTGCTTCCAGACAGGACGCTTCTGGGGGCAGCGGCGAGCCTCGCCATTCGATTGCAAGCCCCTGCCCGGTCCCATGTTCCTGGCAGCATTGCAGCAGCTACCTAACCGTTTTCTGCTCTGCTCCTGTCGCGGGAACGAGTTCGCGCCGGAACAGGGAGAGCAAAATGTGGGCATGCTGGCCCATCGCCTGCTGCTCGGGCTGTGTGGGGGAGCAGCTGATCCCACAAGCGGGCAGATTATTTTTCAGCGTCTTGCCCTCTACCTGCAGCAGAGCCTCGGGGAGCAGCAGCGTCCGCAGCTCTTTGGCCAGGGTCTCGGGCCAGTGGTCCTGGTAGGCGAAGAGGAGACCGAAGGACCGGCGACAGCCGTAGCCAGGGCCGGCGCCGGTGGAGACAACGGTCACCCCGGCCTACCCCAGCGGCCAGGAGGCCCGGGGACGGTTCTGCAGGCCGTTCACCAGATGGGCCAGATGCCGCAACCGACCCAGACCCCCGCTGGCATCGCTCAGCTCTCTCCCCTGCAGCCGTCCTCGGCCATAGCGACGCCAAGGGCGGAGCAGCAGGCCGCTCTTTTGCTTCAGCAGGCGCGCGCCCTGCTCCAGCAGCAACAGCTTGCCGAGGCTCTCACTTCTTTGGAGCAGGTATTACAGCTTATGCCGACCCATACCGAGGCGCTCCTTCTTAAAGGCCAGCTGCTCGGTACAGCAGGCCGCTTTGCTGAGGCCATGCAAGCGGTCGAGCAAGTGCTACGCCAGGAGCCAGGCAACGCCCTGGCCTGGAGCATGCGCGCCGCCCTCCTGGCGAACCTGGGACAGTTCGAGGAGGCACTCCGGGCAGTAGAACGCTCGCTGTCCCTTGATCCACACAACGCAGAGACGCAGACGATCAGATCGGCAATTCTAGTCAAGATGGCGGTCGCCCAGACGCCGGCAGCGCCCACTGGCGCGCCTCTCCCCGGCCCCAGCCCTAGCACGGCTTCGTCTAGCGCCGGGGCTGCCGCAACGGCTGGCGCCTCTGCGGAGAGTGGTCGAGGCCCACGTCGGCGGGGACGGGCCTTGCTGATGAGCCTGGCGTTGCAGGTGGCCGGTTTGGGGCTGGGATTGCTTGGGGCCTGGCTGGCCATCAAGCATCCAGGAGCGCCTGGAGCCTTGTCCTTGACCATCGAGGGCCTGGGCCTGGCTTTGCTCTGTGCCAATGCGCTCTCTGGTTGCTATTTCGACGGCATCTGGCGCTTTCTCCCTATCCCTTTGGTAAGCCTGCTAGCCACGGCTTTGCCTGCCTATCTGCTTCTGACCCAAAGCGGACGAACGCGCCTGGCGGCTCTGGTTGAGGCCAATCCGCGGGGCTTTACGGCTATCCAATTTGCCTTGCTCTGGTTCGGCCTGGTAGCCATCTTGCCATTCCTGCTGGCCCTTGTTGGATTGCTGAGCGGCTGGCTGCGCGGCGCGCGCCGTCGCTAAGGCAAGCCAACAGAACAGAGGCGCCGCCCGTTCTGTTCCTTAGCGGGAGGCCTCCATCTGGCTCTGGCTTGCCGCCAGTTGCTCCCACTCAGCGAGGAGCTGCTCTAGCTCTGCTCTGGTTGCCTCGTAGTCGCTGGTCAGTCGCTGCAATTCGGCGACGTCTCCTCTGCCAGCGGCCTCATTGAGGGCCTCCTCCAGGGCGCGGGCACGCTGCTCACGCTGTTCGATCTCCTGCTCAACCTCGGTCAGACTGCGCAGGCGCGGCTGCCCTACCCGGCGGCTGCGCCGCTCGCGTCCGGGACGCCGCCCAGCCCCAGCATGGTCTGTCCCGACCTCCGCGAGCGCTGTCTCCGGCCTGGCCGCCTCCTGAGAGGCAGCGCGAGCGTTTTCCTCCTGGCGTTCATGCGCCAGCAAGCGCCCGCGTTCGCGCTGGAGATGCTGGCGATAGTCACTATAGTTGCCCTCATAGGAGTGCAGCCTGCCCTCACCAATCACCCAGACCTTGCTCGCCAGGCGATCAATGAAGTAGCGATCGTGCGAAACAAAGAGCAGAGTTCCACTGAAAGTAGCCAGTACCTCCTCCAGGAACTGACGAGAGGGCAGATCAAGGTGATTGGTAGGCTCGTCAAGCACCAGAAAATTGGGTCCCTGCAGTGTCAGCTTGGCCAACACCACGCGGCTACGCTCGCCGCCGCTCAGGCTCCCGATAGTCTTAAAGACATCGTCGCCCTCGAAGAGGAAACGTGCTAGCAGGGCACGGGCACTTTCTTCGCTGAGGGCCGCTACTTCGCGAATCTCATCCAGGACCGTGCGACTGGGATCGAGATCCTCATGAGTTTGCGAGTAGTAGCCGACATGGACATTGTGGCCAAGGACCACTTTGCCACGCAGCGGCGGCAGCTGGCCAATCAGGGTACGCAGCAGCGAAGTCTTACCAGCCCCATTGGGACCGAGCAGACCAATGCGCTCGCCGCGGATGATCTCCAAGTCGGGCATATGCACCAGCACCCGGGGTTCACGACCCGGCTGGCGATAGCCGACAACCAGTCCCTGCGTAGAGAGGACGACACGCCCACTTTCCACCGAGGGCTTCAGATCGAAGTGCAGCTCCTGGAATTCCTGGGGGCGGTTGAGGCGTTCCAGGCGGCTGAGCAGTTTCTCGCGTCCCCGGGCCTGCCGGCTGCGCTGACCGGCTTTGTAACGGCGGATGAATTCCTCGGTTCGCTGGATGAATTCCTGCTGCTCTTCGTATTCCTGCAGGCGGCGCTCAAAGCGCTCGGCACGCAGCTGCAGATATTTGCTATAGTTGCCAGGATACTCCTCGACCCGCCCAAAGGCCAGCTCCAGAATGCGGGAGACAATCTTGTCGAGAAAGTAACGGTCGTGCTCAACGACGACCAGCGCCCCTTTCCACTCCTGCAGGTAGTCCTCCAGCCACTCCAGAGCTTCCAGATCAAGATGGTTGGTTGGCTCATCCAGCAGGAGCACGTCGGGTTCTTGCAGGAGAAGACGAGCCAGGGCCGCCCGCCGTTGCTGACCGCCGCTGAGCTGGGCAATGGGCATATCGTGCAACTCGCGACTGAATCCCAGGCCATCGAGCACCTGCTGCACACGCTGCTCATAGGTATAGCCACCGGCATGTTCAAAGCGCAGCTGGAGTTCGGCGTAGCGCTGCAGCAACTGCTCGCGCTGTCGGATGTCACCGCGCTCGCTGGCGCTGGCAATCGCATTGGCAAGCGCCTGCAGCTCCTGCTCCCAGGAGCGCAGGTAGTCGAAGACCGTCAGCAGCTCCTCGCGGAGAGTGCGCTGCGGTTGCAGGTCGAGCGTCTGGGAGAGGTAGCCGATACGGGTCCCGCGCGCGACCAGGATGGTGCCCTCATCGGGTTCCTCGTAGCCGGCCAGGAGCTTCAGCAGCGTTGACTTACCGGCCCCGTTGGGGCCAACCAGTCCAATGCGATCGCGCTCGTTGATCTGGAAGGTGACACCGGCAAAGAGATGCTCAGCACCATAGACTTTCCCGAGACCGTTGACGCTAATCAGTGGCATAGAGCAGTGCAGTTGCTTCTGAGTGAGAGTGTGTGAGTACGAGTATAGACCAGCCGCGCTTCGGCCACCTTCGCTGTGGGAAGGACTGGCCGCCCGCGCCCGCCGGCGAGGTCGCACGCTCGCCAGGTCAAGCGGACGCGCCGCTCTCTCCTCGCCCGAAGGTCCCGCGTCGCATCCCGGATCGGCAGGCAGAGACAGGGTATCATAAAAGCAAGCCTGGTGCAAGCACTCCCGGATTCCTCCGAGATCTTGCCCCCGCCCAGCAGGAATGGCGGGTCTCCAGAGAGAGCGGTGGCCCTACCGTCCCCAAGACAGAGCGGCTGACCAGATGCTCGACGGTCTTTTCTCCGTGCACTGCCCAGAGAGGACCGATCAGAGAAGCGTCCAGTCAGCCGCATGGTGGAGAGAAGATTGCCCGTGAGCGATGCCACCTACTCTCATCCCGCTCCCTTGCCACCCCATCCTCCAACACTTCCCTCTTTGGGATAAGCCCAAACAGCGGTTGGTTCCTCCAAGCCCGTTCTCGTTTCCTCGGTGCCGGTGATTCCGCTCTGCTGTCCCTTTTGCCTCCCTACCATCCACTCCCCGTCATCGACTTTTTGCCTTATACAGCGGATTCTCCTCCCCTCTACACTGTCAGCCAGCCACCCCTTGTGATCCCTATTCACCTCCCTACCTCCCGGCCTCATCCCTTGCCACTGATCCCCGCCATATCCAAAGATGCATGTGCTTGTATAAGGCACGGGCAACCATCTACGTCAAAGAGTATAGCTCATTCTCGTGAACACTGCATGAACGGCGCACCTGGTCAGATGAATATTTTTTCATGGAAAGGGGAAGATATGGGTCGGATTATTCCAGTAGCATGACAGTTTTTTCATTAATGATGAGAGACGACAGGCAGAGGGTTTTCCTCCCTGGTTGGATTCCTGCTCCTCTGCCTTCTTGCTTTGCTGGTATGGTATACTGTGCTCAAGCGAGAGGCCTATTTTATCCTCCTACCACCCAACTCTTCGTCGCAAGGAAGGATGTCACGTGGTCAAAGAGCAGTCTCTTGACAACCTCTGGCTAGCCCAGGCCCTATTCGATCTAAATGGAGTCCAGTTTGGGAACTTCACGGTCAGCGAGTCGGCGGTAAGTTCCCCGGTCTTTGTCAATCCCAAGGTGCTGATCAGCAATCCACTGGCGCTGCGCGTGGCCAGCAAACTCATGCAGCAAGAGATCAGCCTTGCCCAGTCGCTGAGGCGTCCGCGGGTCCACCCCTTCAATGTAGTTGCTGGCGTGCCAGTCGGCGGGCTGCTTCTGGCAACGGCTTATTCCTTAGAGACGAATACGCCGCTGATTTACGCGCGTATTCGTCCAGAGGGGACTGGCCAGCGAGGGATCGAGGGCCGCTACACACCGGGAGATACAGCGCTGATTATTGATGATCTGATCACGCGCGGTGGCAGCGTGCTGGAGACAGCTGCCCTGCTCGAAGAGCACGGCCTGAAGGTCAAAGATGTTATTGTGCTGATCGACCGCGAGCATGGAGCTACGGAGCGTCTTCGTCAGCATGGCTATAATCTGATCAGCATCCTCAAGCTCGATGTGATGCTCAATCACTATATGTCGCGGGGTCTGATCTCCGAAGAAACCTATCGGGTGTGCTCAGAATATCTTCAGAGCAAGCGAGCAGAGCTGCGGCAGTCATAGCTCGCAAGAACTGACAGCCGCTCGCTACGTGGGACCTGGTCAGCTGTTGGATGGCCAACAGCGTGGTACAGAGAGGGAAGAGGCCAGGGACTCCTGCCAGCTGAGGTTATGGGCCGTGGCCTCTTCTCTTCACCTGCTGCAAGCTGTCAGTCTGTTCAAGCAGCGGCTCTCAGCCCTGGGGGTAAGGCGAGGCAGGGGCAGGACGCGGGCCATCCTGGGGCACTGGTGCAGTCCGGCCCTCACGAGCCGTATGCAGCGTCTTGAGAAGCGGCTCGATGAGATCAAGCGGCAGCGGGAAAATGATGGTCGAGTTTTTCTCCACGGCGATCTCGGTCAGGGTCTGCAGATAGCGCAGCTGCAGGGCCCCTGGCTCCGAGGCGATGATATTAGCCGCCTGGGACAGCTGTGTGGCCGCTTGTAGCTCGCCTTCGGCATGAATAATCTTGGCGCGTTTCTCGCGTTCAGCCTCCGCTTGCTTGGCCATAGCCCGCTGCATGGTGGCTGGCAGTTCCACGTCTTTGATCTCTACCGCAGTCACTTTCACACCCCAACGCTCTGTGAACTCGTCAATGATGGCCTGCAGCTCGCGATTGATCTTGTTGCGTTGGGCGAGCAGCTCATCTAGCTCTGACTGCCCCAAGACATTGCGCAAGGTAGTCTGGCCAATCTGTGTCGTGGCCTGCAGGTAGTTCATGACGTTGACAATGGCGGCCTCGGGATTGACCACGTAGAAGTAGACGACAGCGGTCACCTTGACGGTCACATTGTCTCGGGTGATGACCTCCTGCGGCGGCACAGTCAGGGTGACGATGCGCAGGTCGACTTTCAGCAGGCGCGCAATCACGGGAGGAATCCAGCATAGACCCGGGCCGCGCGTGCCGCGCAGGTTGCCAAGAACGAAGAGGACGCCGCGCTCATACTGTTGGATGACGCGCAGGCCAGAAAGCAGAATGAGCACGACAATGAGGACAATGACTACAATGGCGCTTATAGCGAGAGAGTTTCCCATTGGGAATCCTCCTTTTCTGAGGGTGGGACTGTCGGTGTGCCATCGGCGGGTGGAGCCGGCGGCTGGTTTGGTCGGACATAGAGACGGAGACCTTCGACAGCCACAATGGTGACCTCACAGCCTTCATCGAGGGAAGTATAGGGTTCAACCAGACTGGCTGCCCAGTTCTCACCACTGTAATTCACTCTGCCGCCGGGCGTCAGCGGCGTGAGCGTGACTGCGCGGGCCCCGATCATACTCTCGACTCCCGAGGGTCGACGCTGGCGCTGAGCCCGGACAACGACGCTTACCAGAGCCAGGCTGAGCGAGCCAACAACCGCCGCCATGAGGTAGACGATCCAGGGGGTGACACCTGGTCCATGCTCCACCTGATCACTGTTGAAGAAGAGCAAGGAGCCGATAATAAGTGAGATGACCGCACCCACGGTCAGCACACCATGCGAAGGCAGACGGACATCAAGGACCAGCAAGACCAGGGCCAGGCCCATGAGCAGCAGGCCAGTCCAGTTGGGGGAGAGTGACCCGGCCCCCAGAAGGAAGAGGATGAGAGCAATGCCGCCAACGACGCCCGGCACGATGGCCCCGGGATGGGCGATCTCAAGATAGAGGCCGATCAAGGCGACAATGAAGAGGAGAAAGACAACGTTGGGGTCAAGAAGAAAGCTATAGAGCGCCTCAAACAGCCCCGGGTTGAAGGTCGTGAGGGCTACCCCAGTGGTATGCAACACCACACTGCGCCCGGAGACCAGGGTAACGCTGCGTCCGTCAACACTGTGGAGAAGCTCGGAGAGCGAACGGGCACCGAGGTCAACGATGTGCTCGCGCACAGCGGTCTGATCATCGTAGGAAGCAGCCTCGGTGACCATTTTTGCAGCCAGGGTGGCGTTTCGCCCGTAGCGATTCTGCGTGCCGGTGATCTGCGCTACAAGGTCATTCTCGATCTTCTTGAGTAGTGTAGAATCGAGGTTGCTGCCAGTGCTGCTCACAGGACTGGATGCTCCAATACGTGTGGTTGGAGCCATAGCAGCGATAGGAGCAGAGAGTGCCACAAAGGCCCCAGCAGAGGCAGCCCGTGCGCCAGGCGGATAGACGTAGGTGATGATAGGAACTGTGCTAGCCAGCTCGGCCTGGGTGATTTGCTTCATGGAGTCCAGGTCACCGCCAGGCGTGTCGATGACGATGACAAGCGCTTGTGCTCCATCGCTGGTCGCAGTGGCAATGGCCTGCTGGAGGAAACGCACCGCGCCCGGGTTGATGTCGCTGTCGAGATTGGCCACATCAACGTGTGGGGAGGCGGCCCATGCGGGTTGGGCGCCCAGGCAGGCTATTCCGGCCATAGCCAGTAGAGCCATACTCAGGGAGACAAGCCCGAGCACCAGGGATCGCACGCCAGTTGACGCTCGTCGATGGTGGCGCATGTCCATAGCTTCTGTCCTTTGCGGTCAAAGGCTGCAGCGGGGCGCTGCAGCTCTGTCCTGCTGCCGATCCCAGGCCCCCAGGCCAGTTCCACCCAGCGAGGCCCGCACTTAGCCCGGAGGAAGATTGCCGGTCACAGTCCCTCCTTCTCTGCCTCTTTCCATTGGGTCCCCCTTACTCTTGATCAATCTTGCGGTTTCTCTTGCCCCTCTCTCCCGCTCCTCTCCGAGTCTGAGCCTGAGTGGTCCTGACCGGCGCTGTGCTCGCTTCGGCTGTGCTTACCGCTGACTGGTCTGGGGTATTGCTTATTGCTATACGAGATGATAGCGCAAATTTCTCACTGCGTCAATGTGCTCCGTCTGACTGGTTACCCTTGGGCGGAACAGAGAGGAGAGAGAGCGTAGTGCCTGGTCGGTCCATTGGCCTCTTTTCCAGCCAATCAGCCGGCCAGGGTCTCTCACTGGTGCAGGAAGAGGCTGGCCGTCCGATTGGCTGGTTGGTTGGAGAAGGGAGGCTCCTGGTGAGCTAGTTGGTCTGGGCCTGGAGCGCGTGCAGGACTTGGAAGAGCTGCTGGTTGTCTGGCAGATCGGAAGGGCTAGCGGTAACCTCGATGTGACGGATGATGCCCTCCTTATCGATCACGATGACGGCACGCTCCGACATCCCTGCGGGATGGCGCAGCCCATAGAGATCGACGACCGCTCCCTGGGGATAGAAGTCGGACAGCAGCGGGAAGGAGGTGCGCATTGCCTGTGACCAGGCGTCCAGCGTATAGACACTGTCCATGCTGATGGCAACAACCTCGGTGTCGGCACTTCGGAAGCGCTCCAGTTCGCGCTCATAGGAGGGCAGCTGTGCTGAGCAGACACGGCTGAAGGCAAAGGGTACGAAGGCCAGAACAACGTTCTTCTTGCCGCGGAAGTCGGCGAGATGCCAGTCCTCACGGACATGGCTTTTGAGGGTAAAGTCGGGCGCGACATCGCCGATCTTGAGGGTTTTTGTGTAGGAACGGGCGGACTCAGCCATGTGAATTGGGTCCTCCTCTCACAAGCAGTGCAATACTGTCTGGCCTCTGGATCTGGTGGCGGCTGGGGCTATGAGTGGGCAGCATGCCCGTCCCCAGGCTGCTTGACAGACCAGAGCGATTGCTCTATCCTTGGTGCGAGCTGCCTTTCCCAGAGGGGGCCTTCTCGCTCTGGCTTCGGCCCGCTTCAGTCTTACGCTGGGCGCATGGAGTGCGCGAGCAGGATCGAGCTGCGCTAGCAGCGTCGGGGCCAACGCGATAGGGCAGTGGGCGCGCCCCGCGCTGAGCACCCCGCTCCCGATGGGATAAGGCAGGCAAGGCAGTAGGCCAACATCTAAGAGAGGAGAAACAAGTCGCCCTGCAGGGCGGTTCCTCTCTTATCTTACGCTGTTCCGAATTGTAGTCCTGGTGAGAAAGGTATGTCAAATGTGCGCAGCAGTTCGGGATGCCTCCCCGCTACGAAGACTCTCGGCTCCGCTCTCTCTTCCGTTGCTCTGGGGATCAGACGCGGGCTAGAGCGTCTGGTCGATCCCGCCGGGGGAGCGCTCTCCTTTCTGCCTCTGGCGCTGGCACTGTTGGTCATGCTGGCGCTCTCCTCCTGGCAGATGGTCTGGTCAACTTCTGATGTGACGCGCTACGAGTGCTACGCGCTGGCTTTCTGGTTCGGGGGACAGGCCCGAGCGCTGGCGCCTCAGATTGATTGCTCGTTTTTGCCTGCCCAGGTGGAGAGGCTGCCGCCTTTACATATGCTGCCCATCGAGTACCCACCGCTGACGCTTGTCCTCTTCACTCCCGGCCTGCTCGTGCCCTCCGCTTACTATCCCCTGCTTTTTGGGCTGCTGATGGCGCTGGCAGCGCTGTTGATCTATTGGCTCTTGCTGCGCTGGGGTCCACGTGGGGCGGCGCTCGCCTTCACGTTCTACCTGTTCCTCGGCGAGTGGGGCCTGGCTCTGTTGCGCTTTGATCTTGTGCCAGCAGCCTTAACCTTGCTCTGCGTGTTGGCGGCAGAGCGTCGTCATTGGACAGCGGCCTATTGCGCTCTGGCTCTGGCTATTCTGTTGAAGATCTATCCGCTCCTGCTGTTGCCTCCGCTCTTCTTCGCGGAGCAGCAGGCGAGAAAAGCGGCAAGGGTCACCGCTGAGCAGGATGGGGCCAGAACTGCCGCGGGAATCGTGGGGTGGGTGGCGCAAGTTCCCTCGTACCTGCGGCGCTGGCAGTGGCGGAATCTGCTGCTCTGTCTCGCGCTGGTGGTCGGAACGACAGGGGCCTTCGCCCTCCTGGACTTTCAGGGAGCAGTGGCCAGTCAGCTCGCTTATTTCGCCCAGCGCCCCGTGCAGATTGAGTCCAGCGGTACGCTGCTGATCTGGCTGGCGACGTTGGCGGGACAGACGGTGCGCGTGGTCTACACCTATGGTTCGATTAACCTGCTGAGTCCCCTGGTCCCAGCCGTTTCTCTCGGCAGTACGCTGGCGCTGCTGGCCGGCTATGGGCTGGTGCTCTGGCAAAGTGTACGCGGGCGGCTGGCTTTCTCCGAAGCCGCGCTAGCGGCGCTGCTGGTCTTCGTGGCAACAGGCAAAGTGTTTAGCCCACAGTATCTGATGTGGTTGATGCCGCTGGTGGCCTATCTGACGGCAACGCAGCGGCGCTGGTTGTTATGGTTCGGGCTGATCGCTCTGCTGACCTCGCTCATCTATCCCTTCCTCTATACCCGTGTTCAGGATGCCACCCAGGTCTGGCGCGTGCCTGGCTTTCTTCCTGTGGTCGAGCTGCGCAACCTGCTCTTTCTGCTGTTGACCCTTGGCTACCTGTTCAATCTGTTGGACCTGCGTCGGCGCAGTGAGCCGCAACTGGCGGTCGGTGCCGGGGCCTTGAGAGAAGCAGAGGGGAGCCGCTGAGGAGACGGCCACCAGGTCATGGCGCCGCTCTCTCCTTCCGGCTCTCTTCCCTCTGCCTCTGCCGTACGTCTCAGGCGCATCTTCAGGGTACCTGCCAGGCCAGATGCCAGGGAAGGGATCAGGGAGTGGCACCAGCAGAGACAGGTGTAGCCGCCCGGACACTGATGCGGCGCGGGCGACTGCCTTCGCTTAAGGGAACCGAGATGGTGAGGCGCCCGTTTTCATAGCGTGCCTCGATTTTGTTGGCATCGACAGGGCGCTCAAAGGCCAGCGTGCGCTCGACGGTGCCACTGCCGATTTCGCGCAGCAACCAGGAGCCTTGCTGCTGGCCCTCATCCTCCTCGCCGCCACGGTATTTGGCTTTGAGGGTCAGACTATGCTCGTGAGCAAGCAGTTCAATATCTTCAGGTTTGACCCCCGGCAGCAGAGCGGTAATGCGATAGCCCTGCTCTGTCTCCAGCACATCTACAGGAATCATGCGCGAGCCAGTAGTGCCGAGGAGGGCTGAGCTTGGTCGCACGAAGCTTTGCTCCAGCAGGCGATTCATGGCATCGCGCAAGCTGAGCATCTCCGCGAAAGGATCGAAGCCTCGTGTCAGCGCCATGCTATAACCTCCTTTCAATGCGGTCCAATCAATGGTGTAAGCTTTTACGCACCGTTACGCTGGCCACATTCCGGTTCCTGGCAGGGTCAGATGAAGCGAGAGAAAGGTGACTATTCACCCTCCGCCGGGAGAGACGCCTGACCGGCGGCAATCGGGGCAGGCTGGCGCCGATCAGGCTATAAATCACTCCATACGCTTTTTGCTTTCTTCTCCTCTATTACAGTGTTCGCCCCTCGACGGTCTGGTGCTGCAAATCGATGATGCTGTACTCACCTCTGGCGAGCGAGCCGGGAGCTACAACGGCGGAAGTGCCAAGCAGCTCACGCTTGCGTTCGGGGCCGCTGACCAGGACCAGGCGCGGGCTATAGCTCTTGATCAGCTCGGCCAGAGTTGGACTGCCGGATTCATGGAAGCCCTTATGGTAGGGTGGGGTGTGGAACAGGAAAACCTTCTCATAATCCTTCAGCTCCGAGAGGAACTTCAGGCGATAGACCACCTCCCAGGCCGGATAGCGCAGGCTCTCCTCTTCCTCGCGAGCCTGCTGAGGGTCATCTGTAATTGTCCCCCCCATGCCAGTGAAGACCACGTAGCCCGGGGCCAGGGCGAAAGTCCCGTGGACGCCATGCAGGTAGGGATAGATAACCTCGATCTGGGCTGCTTCCTGCAGGTAGAGGGCCAACGGCCCATCCTCTGGCCCTGGGACGTAGAAGGTGGGCAGGCGGCTCTGGGCTAACAGCGAGAAGAAGCGACCGTAGTCGCGCGGGCTGAGGCTACGCGCTGCCAGGTTGCCCAGTATGGCCACTGCCTGAATATCCAGCTCTTGAGCCTGGCGCATCAGTCGCTCCAGTGCTGCCAATTGGCCCGATGGCTCTGCCGTAGCTAGAATGGTGTTGACGTGCTTCCGCATAAGCGGTTCACCTCCCTTTCAACAACGACGACAACAACAGGTGCAGCCTGCCCATCCCTCAAACCGCGTGAGGGCTGTGCCACCACGCCAATAGAGAGTGGTAAGCGGGCCGCCGGCTGGCTTTCCCTATTCGAGCAGAGGCGCGCGGCTCGGGGCTGAGTTTCCAGCCTTGACCTCGACCGCAGAGGCAGCTCCGGGGGTAGTGGCCTCGCGGATGATCTGAAGCACCTGCTCGCGCTCCAGGACCTCCTCGCGGAGCAGGGCCTCTGCCAGGCGATCGAGGGCGGCGCGATGCTCAGTCAAGACGGCACGGGCTTGTTGATGGGCCTGCTCGACAATGCGCTCCACCTCAGCATCGACGCGTTGGGCTGTTGCTTCAGCGTAGAGACGCTGATGTTCGCCCGGCAAGGTCCCTCCGAGGAAGCCATCGCCCTGCTCCAAGTCGTAGGCCACCAGGCCCGTGCTCTCACCCATGCCCCACTCGGTGACCATGCGGCGAGCAAGGCGTGTGGCTTCTTTGAGATCGTTCTCGGCCCCCGAGGTAATTTCACCCAGGGCTACTTCCTCGGCGGTGCGCCCACCCAAGGCCACTGCCAGGCGTTGCAGCAGGTAGGAGCGCGGATAGTTATGGCGATCATCTTCGGGTAAGAACTGCGTGACGCCTAGAGCGCGCCCGCGTGGGACAATCGTCACCTTGTAGAGTGGATCGACATCCGGCAGAACGGCGGCCACCAGGGCGTGGCCTGCCTCGTGGTAGGCGACCGTGCGCCGTTCGCGCTCATCCATCAGGGCCTCGCGCTTGCCGCCAAGCAACAGCTTGTCGAGGGCTTCCTGGAAGTCCTCGCGATCAACCTGGGACTTGCCCTTGCGGGCCGCCGCCAGGGCGGCTTCGTTCACAAGATTGGCTAGATCAGCCCCCGAGAAGCCGGGCGTACTGCGGGCCAGCTCCTCTAGATTGACATCGGGGGCCAGAGGCACCTGGCGCGTGTGGATGCGCAGAATGGCCTCGCGTCCGCGCCGCTCCGGGCGATCGACCACCACCTGGCGATCAAAGCGACCAGGCCGCAGCAGGGCTGGATCAAGCACATCTGGACGGTTGGTTGCAGCCAGCACGACAACGGCCTCGTGCGGCTCAAAGCCGTCCATTTCGACCAGGAGCTGTTCGAGCGTATGCTCGCGCTCATCATTGCTGGCCAGGGTACCGGCCCCACTGCGAGCGCGTCCGATGGCGTCGATCTCATCGATGAAGATGATACATGGAGCCTGCTTACGCGCCTGGGCAAACAGATCGCGTACACGACTGGCCCCGACGCCAACGAACAGTTCTACAAAATCGGTCGCGCTGCAGCTGAAGAAGGGGACGCCAGCCTCACCAGCCACGGCGCGGGCGAGCAGTGTCTTGCCCGTGCCCGGCGGACCAACAAGCAGGACTCCCTTGGGAATATGAGCACCGATCTGCAGGAAACGCTGAGGATCGCGCAGGAAGTCGATAACTTCACGCAGCTCAGCTTTGGCCTCCTCGACTCCAGCCACATCGGCGAAAGTAGTCGTCGGTCGCTCTTCAGTATAGAGCTTGGCCCGGCTGCGTCCGAAACCGAAGAGTCCTCCACCTTGCATGTCTTGGAGCTGGCGCATGCCCCGCCAGCTCATGAAGGCAAAGTAGAGGAGCAACAGGACTGGCAACAAATTGATGAACCAGGAGAGCGCCGTCTGCCACCAGGACGGCTGCACAGGTTCAGCGCTCACCTCGACTCCCTTCTGCTCCAGGAGGGGCAGCAGATTAGGGTCGCCAGGTGCGGGGATGTACGTCGAGAAGTGGGTGGCCGAGATTGTTTGGCCATCTGGCTGCCGTTGCTCGATGGGCGACTTGAGCGTCCCGGTGACACTATTGTCGCTCTTAATGGTCACACTGGCAACGTTGTCTCGCTGAACCTGCTGGATGAAGGCGCTATAGGGCAGGTCGATGGTAGTCGTCTGCCCCCAGCCCGTCAGGTTGAAGAAAAACGGGCCATAGAAGACCAGGTTGATGAGTACCATGATCAGCAGGAGCCGTAGCCAGAAGCCAAGACGGGGCTGGGGCTGATTCTGCTGAGAAGATGACCCCGGTCGCTGCTCTCCACTGGGGCTGGGAGCGCCTTTATTGGCTGGGTGATTGCTGCCGAGACGTTGAGTCTTTGGCTGCCTGCCTGACGTGGTGCTTGGCTTTTGTTCGAGCATCGCCGCCTCCTCCGGCAGGCCGCAGTCACCAGCAAGTCTGGCATTCGCTAGAGAGACCCCACTGGTAACTGGCCTGCCTGACGCACAAAAAGCTCCTCTCTCTCTTGCAACTACAATGGACCGAAAACGAAGACGTGGACGGACGAAGGAAGAGCGGAGGCCGGCAAACAGCGCTTGAAGCAAACGAACCAAAGAACGTGAGCGCCTCTCCTCTCGGCGCTCGGGCGCAAGTTCTCGGAACCGGATCAGCTGATGACAGTCATTTTCCTCTCAAGGGAATCTATAGACAAGTTGGCGCTCTTTGTCAAGTGCCTCAATTAGCTCATCAGGTGAAGGAGCAGGGCAAAGAAGTGCGCTCCCCGTTCTCCTAACTATAGAATGAGATAGTCTGAATTATGATACGTCATGATGACCTTGACTGAGGAGAGCAGAAGCCGTACACTGGAAAAGCCCGTCTCGTTCTGGCCTGCCCAATGTCGGCGGTTCCGCTTCTGGGAGAAGGGAAGAAGAGCAGGCTCGTGTCATGATTTGAGACACGAACCTTGATCCGCCACTTCCTCATCAGGCGATAGTGTGCATGCTGTTTTTTTTGTGGCCGAGTAGGAACGGAGCCAGGAAGGAGGTTGGTTGTCATGCTCTTGACGGGAGCTCATGTAGCAGCCTTACGGGAGCTAGCAAGCAGTGAAGAGGCCGGCCAGGCTGCCTACGAGCTGGCAGAGGATGATCGCCGGGCCTTGACCTATCGAGCCTTGGAGTTGCAGGGGCTGGCGGCCCTGGAGCTGCCACGCTCCTATCGTCTGACCTATGCCGGACGAGAGGCCCTCCAGCTGCTGGAGGAGATGCGCCGCGACTGGCAGGCGGGCAGCCTCAGACTCGATGAGCGCGGACAGCTTCTTCTGGCGGGCGAGCACGAGAACGGAGAGCAAAACTGGCGCTTCTTGGGATCGGATATTCTGGCAGCGCTGCAGGCTGCCGAGCACGCTGGTGGAAGAGTGGGGCCAGCGACCGCGGGCTTGCTGCAGGCCCGTGGCCTGACCGAGGAGGCGACTGATCCGCTCCATAAGAGCGTGGTGCAGCGCTTGAATCGGCATGGGCGGGCCTGGCTGGACTTCGCGCGGCGCCATCGGCCCCGTTTGGAGATCGATGGAGAGCTGGCTAACGCCATTCAGCGTATGATTCCGGGCTACAGTGGGCGCCCGGCTCCCGGCCTATCAGGAGACTTCATTGATCTGCTAGAAGCAATGGAGCTGATCACCTGGTCGCTGCCCGATGGACGATTCTATGCCCTGACGGCGCTGGGTGAGGCTGTCTATGAGGCGCTGCGCAAGGGAGGCTATACGCTCGGGGCCGTCGTCCTCGACGAGCCTACTCTCAAGCTGCTGGCCCTCCTGGTAGATCGCGGCAGCGAGGCTCTCACAGCTGACCAGAGAGAGCGGCTTCAGGAACTGGGTTTTATGGGGCTGGATAGCTATCTCACGCCTGCCGGTGAGGCAGCTCTGCGTGCCTACGCTCTCCTGCAGAGCGAGCGGCCCGTCTCGGTGCGGACTTTCGCTCTCACAGAGGCCGAAGTCGAGGTCTTGCTGACGCTCCACCAGCTCGCAGCTCGTCAGGAGAATGGCGGACCTTCTCCTGATCTGGAACGTCTGCGCAAAACGCTGGTAGAGCAGTTGGCCGAACGCTATCGGGAGATCGTCGGACGTTATGGTCGGCGTCTGGAGGAGCGCTCGGCCCTGAAGCGACGTGCTGTGGAGCTGCTGGGGGAGTTACGTAGCCGCGATGAGTGGTTTGATTCGCTGTGGGACCTGGAGGAGCTGATAGCCAGTCTAGAGGCCCTGGCACTGGTGCGGACCGAGAGCGATGGCGAGCGGACGCTCTATCGGCTGACACCCTATGGCCAGCGTGTGGTCGAGGAGCAGCAGCAGGAGCAGATACGCGCTATCTCCTCGACGGCGGTCAAAGCCGTGAGCATGGCTGTGACGCGCTGGACAGGGCTGGCAACTTCCTGGGTGGAGCGAGCGCGCGAGGAGGGCCTCGTCGGTAGCGGCGGAGGCGTGACCCGTGCGGGCCGGCTCTACTCCTGGTTGGCTGAGCATTGCCCGCGCCAGCCAATGCTGACACGAGTGGAGGCAGAGGTGCTGGCCAACCTTCCAGAGACGGAGCCAGGGCCATTTGTCTCGGAGTATCAGGCGTCTCTAGAGGGGGAACGCCTGGCCTGGGCTCTGGATAAGCTGGAGGCACACGGGCTGATTGACCGCCTGGCAGATGGACAGATTGTGCGCACAGAGGCGGGCCGGCTACTAGCGCGAGCGGTGGCCGGGGCGACAAAGCTGGCTCATCCCATTACGCCACGCATTGTACGCCTGCTTGAGGCCATGCGCCAGGTCGGAACGCTCTATGTCAAGGAGCAGAAGGTCCGTCTTCAGCCGGAGCAGTGGAAGGAAGTGGAGCGTCTCACGGGCCTGGGGCCGCAGGAGTTCCTGGAAACGCGACATGTAGCGCGTATGGGCCATTATATTGGTGAGGTAACGCTTAACGAGGCCGGGCTAGAGGTGCTGGAGGCGGCTGCCCTGCTTCAGCAGCGCGTCTGAGCAGAGCGGCTCGGGGAAGTTGTTCGACCTTCTGTCTTGTCCGCACTCCTCTGGCGAGAGGAGGGTAGACAGCCCGGAGGACAGCACTGGCTGACAGGCTGTCCGGCCTTTCAGCTGCCAACCAGCCAGGCTATTGATCCGGTCAGGCTGGTTGGCAGCCCGCCCTTCTGTCCGGCAGCGGTACCGGCAGCGGCCATTGATCAGGCCAGGCAGCTTAGCCCTTGACGACGATGATCGGGCGTAGTCGCACTACGAGCCTGGCCAGGCCGGCGTTGTGAACGACGCGCACCACCTGCTCGGCGTCCTTATAAGCCAAAGGCGCCTCTTCAGCCAGCAGGCCCTTGCTGTGCACCCGCACCGCGATGCCTTTCGCCTCCAACTGGGCCATCAAGTCTTTGCTGCTGATAGCTTTCTTGGCAGCCGTCCGGCTGCGCTGGCGTCCGGCGCCGTGGCAGGTTGTCCCAAAGCTCTGCTCCATCGAGCCAGGGGCACCGACGAGGACGAACGAGTAGCGTCCCATGTCGCCCGGGATCAGCACCGGCTGGCCCACCGCGCGATACTTCTCAGGAACAGCAGGATGCCCGGCAGGAAAGGCGCGCGTGGCCCCTTTGCGATGGACGCAGACGCGCTGCAGCTCGCCGTTGATGCGGTACTCCTCAATCTTGGCGATATTATGACATACATCGTAGACCAGCGGCATCTCTGCAGGCCGCGCCTGGCGCCCGAAGACTCTGGAAAAAGCCTGGCGCACGCCGTGCATGAGTAACTGGCGGTTGGCCCAGGCAAAGTTTGCCCCGCAGGCCATAGCCCCCAGATAGGATTTGCCCAGATCCGAGCGCAGCGGCAGACAGGCCAGCTGTCGATCGACAAGCTTGAAGCCAAAGTCCTTCTGCTTGCTCTCAGCAACGCGAATGTAATCCTCGGCAATCTGGTGCCCAAATCCCCGGGACCCGCAGTGAATGGTCGTCACGACCTGGTCCTTGTAGAGGCCAAGTGCTCGCGCCGCCTCTTCGTCGTAGATGTAATCGACGACCTGGACCTCGCAGAAGTGATTACCGGCGCCCAGGCTCCCGAGCTGGTTGACGCCGCGCTGGATGGCCGTCGTTGAGACGGCTTCAGGACTGGCTCCCGTCAAACAGCCTCCTTCCTCGGTGACTTCCAGGTCCTCCGGAAAGCCATAGCCCTGTTCCACAGCCCAGGCCGCCCCCCGCACCATAACCTCCCGCAGCTCTCTTTCGCTCAGGCTGCGCATGCCCTTGCCGCCCACACCCGAGGGCAGATGCTGGAAGAGTTCATCGGCCAGGCGATCGGCCTTCCCTTTCACTTCCTGATAGCTCAGACCCGTAGCAAGCAAGCGCACCCCACAGTTGATATCGAAGCCGATCCCTCCTGGGGAAACCACTCCTGTTTCAACATCGGTGGCAGCTACGCCCCCGACAGGGAAGCCATAGCCCCAATGGATATCAGGCATGGCCAGCGAGTAGCCGACAATGCCCGGCAGCGTGGCCACATTGGCTACCTGCTGCAGCGAGTTGTCCTGGCGAATCTGTTCGATGAGAACGTCATCGGCATAGACAATGCCCGGCACGCGCATCTCCGGCTGGTAGCTCTGGGGGATGCGCCAGCGATAGGCATCAATCCGCTGGAGAGGAACCTTCACCCCGGTATCGCTCATCGTGAATCCCTCCTTGCTCTTCTTGTGCTTGCCTCAACTTTGCTTCAAAGGAGAAACGTGGGCTGCTTGCGCTGTTACTGCCAACCAGCCAGCGGTGGGATAGCGCGCGACAGTCCGTTCTTCGCTGGTCAACGACCTTTATGGAAGACGACGCCATTGGACCAGTCGAGTCCCGAGCACGGCACGGGGTCATTTGACAGGAGGGCCAAGGGATCGGTAGCAGTGAACAGCAAGGCACTCTCTCCCTCCTGCGAGCACCTGGCTATGGATAGCTGAGGAGATAGCAGGGCCTGGGTGAGTGAAGCAGGAGAGCGACAGGCGCACACAGAGACGCGGTAGCGCTTCCGGCGAGCAGGGCCGAGGACTAGATGTCGAAGATGATGCGTGCCCGATAGCCGTTAGCGGTGGAGACAACCTCGGCCTGATGCCAGGTGACCGCCTTGATGGCACTGCTCAGCTCGTGGCGTTGCTCATCATATGGCTCGCCGCTCGCACGCGCCTTCATCTTCAGCTGGGTCTCGGAGAAGTCCTCAATCTCGAACTGGCGAAAGAGCAAGAACTCGGTATCGAACAGGAAGATCAGACGACTTAGCCAGGCAATCAGCAGCGAGACCAGATCGTCCCCCTCAACCTCCACCTCCCTTCTGATTCTGGGCTCGACCTGCTCCAGAGGCACCATCAGGCTCTCCATCCCCTCTGCTGCATGGATGAAGAGTTCCGGCAGTGTCCGCCCATAGACCTGCAATCCGACGTCTGCCGTGTGCTCGAAGACTTCAAACGGCAGCTCATCCATAGCTCTGCCCACTTTCTGCCACCTGGGATTGTACTCCCTGCTTGCATCTGGGCAAGCGCTGGTCAGCGTGTGGCACTTCTCCACCTCGGAGACACCGCTCTGGTATTGTGTTTCATGGCTGCCTCCTTCCCGAATGCCGGCCAGTCCGCTGCATTCAAACACCACGTTTCGATGGTAGCAGCAGATTTGCGCTTTGTCAAGATGAGGGGGAGCGCAGATGCTGCTGGGCCGCGCTCTCCCCTGCTCCCTGTTATGCCGCTCAAGTATAGCGCAGCCCAGCGCCGCAGTCTCATAAAGCGGGGAGCGATGCGGGTGTGGGTGCGGCGGGGTGCTAGCTAGCAGGTTCGCTCCCGGCTGTGAGCCCAGAACTCCAGCAGGTCGCTGCGGGTGACAATGCCTTCGAGCTGGGAACCTTGCATGACGGCCACCGCCGATTGACCACTCCGAAAGAGGGTATAGGCTTCCTGGATAGGGGCATCAGCGGGCAGCTCGGGAAAAGGTGGGCCTTGGAGCGAGCCGACCGTCTTCTCGCTCAGCGCTTCTCCGCTTGCCAGATGCAGGAGCAGCAGATCCTCGGTCAGGCTGCCCACCATGCGCCCGTTCTCCATCACAGGCGTCTGGCTGATCCCATAGCGACGGAGCAGCTGAACAGCATCAGCGATCGAGTCCTGGGGGGCGACGCTGACAACCAGCGGCATGCTACCCTCATGCGTGCGCCGATAAGTGAGCACGTCGCGCAGTGTTGGCTGCTCACTCTCAGCCTGCATGAGCAGGTTGTTCTCGCGCATCCAGGTGTCGTTAAACTGCTTGCTCAGGTAGCCACGTCCGGTATCGGGGAAGAGCACCACAACGACATCATTGGGAGTGAGCCGGCGTGCGTAGGTAAGAGCTGCCGCCAGCGCGGTGCCCGAGGAGCCACCAACGAGAATCCCTTCTTCGCGAGCCAGGCGCCGGGCCCAGTAGAAGGAGATGCGATCTTCGACGCGAATGACTTCATCGACGATGGAGGGATCGTAATTCTTGGGAAAGACCTCCATACCAATGCCCTCGACTTTGTAGGGCTTGGGAGTGTCGCCCGAGTAGACAGAGCCTGCCGGGTCGGCGCCGATGACCTTGATAGCCGGATTCTGCTCCTTGAGATAGCGAGCGGTACCGGTGATGGTGCCGCCGGTGCCAATGCCCGCCACAAAGGCCGTGATGCGCCCGGCGGTATCGCGCCAGATCTCAGGTCCAGTGCTGGCATAGTGAGCAGCCGGATTGGCGGGGTTGGAATACTGATCGGGACAGCAGGCCCCGGGAATCTCCTTAGCGAGACGATGGGCCACGTTCTTGTAATGCTCGGGCGAATCGGGGGGCACGGTACTCGGGCAGATGACAACTTCAGCCCCATAGGCCCGCAGCAAGCTGCGCTTCTCTTCGCTGACTTTGTCCGTCATGACAAAGATGCAGTGGTAGCCTTTGATGGCGGCAGCTATGGCCAGGCCATGACCGGTATTGCCGCTGGTGGGTTCGACAATGGTCCCCCCAGGACGCAGCAGGCCCTGACGCTCACAGTATTCGATCATTGCCGGTCCGATACGGTCTTTGACGCTGCCGCCAGGATTGAGCATCTCGATCTTGGCGAGCACAAGGGGGGGAACATCGGCAGCGACTTTGCGCAGGCGCACCAGTGGGGTGTTGCCGATGGCATCGAGGATGGAATCATAGTAGCGCATGTCTCCTGGAGCGGGTTCAGCCGCATGCTTCTCCTGCATATCTCCACGCTTCCTCTCTGCAGCAGTTACTGGCCTTCTTTCGTTGGGTGGGCACGTGTTGGATAAGAGAGATGAGACCCGACCCGGCCCACCACGCAAGCGACGCACCCAGTGGACCGGGACCTGCTTGATCTCGTAGCCACAGTATAGCATGAGGAAACGTAGCCTGGCCAGAGGCCCAGAAGCATGGCTATCAGCAGAGCAAGTGTCAGGCTGGCAGAGGAGAGTGACCTCCCCCCTCCAGGCCTGGGTGTTGCTGCTATGAGCCGCTGCCACCACCAGAGTAGGTTGTGGACTGCATGGAAACGGACAACATTTTATATACCCGCCAGGGAAACGGGGCTATCTTTCTCTTCCAAAGGAGCAAGAGAATAGGGAGCAGGAGGAATAACCTCCTCGGGAGAGGGAAGCCACCCAGCTCACCCTCTCCCGAGGAGGTTTCATGCAGGTTGGTTTCCCCAAACCGTAAGGAGCTGCCAGATGGCACAGAAGTTGTCGGCCTGCATCTCAGCCACCGCTTGCTGATACAAGGAGGTCAGTTCCTCGGGCGTGGCGACGCCTGCCCTGATCAGGAAGGGCTGGACCAGCTCCAACCCGATGAGCGCGTCCTTGAAGACCGGATAGTGCTGCTCGGTGCCCATCGACCACTCGATGGCGGTGGGTCGCAGCCGCACGTCGACAAAGCCGGCCTGCCGCACCAGCCGGGGCAGCACCGGAGTGATGCCCAGATGCCGCCCGTCCGGGGAAAAGCTCTGGCCGGCCCTCCGCAGTGCCTCGGTCACCAAGGCGCTAAAGCGTTCGAAGGCGGGACTGGTCGTCAGCGGCTCCTCCATCTCGGTCAGGCGCACGACCCCGCCGGGGACGAGCAGGCGGCGACACTCCGCGAGCAGCCGCGGCCAGGCCTCCGGCAGCATGAAGCCGCACAGGAGCCGGCCATTGATCAGGTCGAAGGAGGCATCGGGGAAAGCGAGCGGCTCCATGACGTCCATGACCTGAAAGTGGACGTTCTCCAGGCCGCGCGACCAGGCTTGCGCGGTGGCGTATTCGATCACTGCCGGGCTGAGGTCGACGCCGATCAGGGTGGCCCGG
>NZ_MCIF01000002.1:891324-946314 GCF_003268475.1 Thermogemmatispora tikiterensis
CTGGTGACGTCGACGCAGCCAGCCTGCTGGAGCAGCTCCCCGAGCCGGCGCAGGACCTCCATCTCGAAGCCGAGCTGGCGGCTGATGCCGGTGAACCAGTCGAGCAGGCGGCGAGTGGCAGGCCCGGCGGGCTGGATGCCATCGCTGAGTTCGAGCAGTTCGATCCAGCCGCCGGGGCGGGTGACGCGCACCAGCTCCTGGACCACGCCAGGCCAGGCCTGGGCGGGAATGGCAGCCACCAGCAGGCGCTGATGAGTGTAGCTGAACTGAGCATCGGGAAAGGGCAGGCCCTCCAGGACATTGGCGCGCACGAAGAGGCAGGTGGGGGGCACCGGCTGGGGCAGGGATTGCAAGGAGACGTCGACGCCCACCACGAGGGCGTGAGGAAAGAGGGCCTGCATCTCGAAGGCCCAGATGCCGGTGCCGGTGCCCACGTCCAGGATGGTGCGGATGCGCTCAGGAGCGAGCGGGGCCAGGTAGTGGTTGCTCAGAGTGCGATACAGGGCATGGTGCTGGTAATTGAGCCGCTGGTCTTCCAGCGGGTCCTTGGGCAGCAGATACGGGACGTCGTCCAGGTACTGGCGCTGCCGGGTGGAGGGTGGCCCGCCGGGGGCAGTGGGCACCGTGGGCAGGACCGAGGCGAGCGCGATGCGGGGACGGCGGGTGAACAGGCGACGCAACAGGGCCATCTCAGGGCTCCTTTCGATGACAGACGTTCATCTTCTCGTCGGGATGAGCCGATGGCAGTGAGCTATCGCCAGGGGCAGCGGCCGGCAGAGAAGCCGACGGCCGATCCTGGGCGGGTGACTCCGTGGGCTGGGCCTGGCGCTGGCGGCAGCGCGGACAGGACGGCGGCCGTGCGGACGCGCAGACCCGTGGGTGCAGGGTGGCCATTGGATTGGTCTCCTTTCTGCTTTTTCTTCTCCTTGCACCGTCTACCCTGTGGTAGAATAACAGCACATCGACATTTTGCTTTCTTGTCTCGCGGAGGCTATCCTCTGCGCAGTCTTATCCCAGGCTTGCTTGTAGCATACAGCAGAGAACAGCGATGGAAAGGAACAAAGCGTTCCTGCGATGAAACGGAGTGTTTCTGTGGGACTTTGCCAGAGAGGGAATGTATGTTAGACAAGAATGCATTTGGAAGGTTGATTCGGGCCTATCGCGAACAACGCGGTTGGACTCAGGATGAGCTGGCGGAGCGCTGGGGATACACCCGGGAATACGTTTCCCAGATTGAACTGGGCAAGCGGAAATTGACAGGTATGGCTCAAGTGCTGCGGCTGGCAGAGTTGTTAGAGATCCCAATGGATCGACTGGAAGCCATCGGTCGAGGGATTCCCAAGCGTTGGATTAACGCGCAACGCCCAGAGCAGACTGACGATGCCATTCTTCAAATGCTGCTTGCCCCTGGGCGTGAGATGGTCCGGCTGGCGTATCTGGTTTGGGTGGCTGACCAGTACCCTGTTATTGAGGAGCAGCTACGTGGGCTGATCAGCCAGCTGGATGAAGCGCTGATGTCCTATCACGGGGGCTTACTTAAGCCGGCGCAGCAGCTCCTGGCCTATGCTCATCAGATGCTGGGAAAAATCGCCTTTGATCGGTTGGATCTCACAGGCGCTGCAGGGCACTTTTCTGAGGTGGTTGATTTGGGAGAGGAGCTGCAGGATTCGGATCTCATCACCCTGGGTCTCTCGCTTCAAGCCAGCGTGCTCAGAAAGCGTGGGCGCTTTGAGCATGCTCGTCATTGTTTTGAAGCGGCTCAGCGGTATGTGGCCAATGCGTCACCTGCAGTGCAGGGCGTGCACTACCAGCTCTTTGCGCGTCTTGGCTACGACTCAGGAGATGAGCAGAGCTTTCTAAGAGCCATTGACCAAGCGCTGGAGATTGCCAGTCAGACGAGAGAAAGCCTCACGACCCTCTCCAATGACTTCAGTCTCGATGAGGTTCTACAGGAACAAGCTTCTGGCTACACTGAGTTACACAAGCCAGAGCGGGCTCTGGAGATCTTTCAGCAAACGGATCGACTCCGATCCTTTCGCCCGCTGCGTGAACAGGGGGCCTATTTGATGATCAAAGCGCAAGCCCATTTGCAAGCTGGGGATCTAGATCAGGGCATTGCACTGGCACGTAGAGGCCTAGAGATCGCCACTCAATATCAGTCGAGACGTCAGATTGGATGGCTGGAAAAGAGCTACATGAGGCTGCGCATGCTGCCACTGGGAAAAGATCGCCGATTAGAAGACTTACGTGATGCCATTGCAGAGGCGAAACGGTCTCCGTAGCAGTCCTCTGGGGATCTGAGGAGAGCACTGCTGTGCTTTCAGCGTGGCCTGGCTCTCAAAGACGGGCCGGCCTCTCCAGCCCTCGAATCCGATTTGCTCGGCGGCTTTGCCGAGGCCTACAGCCTGCTCCATGAATCCAGGCAGGCGCTCAAGACACTGGCTCAGGCAGAGGAGCCTTATGCGACAGCCTCACCGGCCACTGACCCGGGCTACTGGCTGGCCGATGCCCCGACGTATACAATCCCGCTCCGACGGGTGCGCATTCTCGTCAATCTGGGGCATACGAAGGGGGTACTGACAGCGCTAGAAGAGAGTCAGCGGCTCTACGAGGCGCAGTGGCCGCAGGCGAAGGGAAGAGGGCTGGCGGGCTGCAGCCGAGGCGGGCGGCTGTGGCCCTGGCGTTGGGGGAGAAGGAGCTGTTTGTGGAAGCGCTGGAGGCGAGTATGGAAGCGGCACGGCAGAGCGGGAGCCGGTATGCGTCGGCAATGGTCAAGCAGTTGCTCATGCGGGGACAAGAGCGCTGGCCACAGGAGCGGCAGCTGTCAGAGTGGGCGGTCTCTATCGACATATCGGCATAAAGCCCCAGGGGCGCGATGAATCGCGCCCGTACGTGAGGCGCTGGTCTTCCAAATGAGCAAGGTTGATGAACAATCAACCCACAGATAACCTTACCGCTGCGTAGGGCCTTTGTACAGCAACCTCTATGGAGGTCCTCTGAGGCAGAAATGTCATCGAGAGCACCCACCTTGATGTGGGTGCAGGTCATAGGTGAGGGAGCTGATCCAATGTATCACTACGGCATCATCATCCGCGAGTATCGTGAGCGGGCTGGAATGACCCAGGCGCAGCTTGCTGCCAGGTGGCCAAAAAGCGAGCGGTTCGGAGGTGGCGAAGGCGTCAGCTGGAAATATATTCAAGACATTGAACACGGTCGCAAGCGTATTGATGACCAGGAGACGTTGCGCAAGGTCTGCTCCTTACTGCATATTCCTCTTTGGCGTGTGGGCTTAAGTGAGTATGATCCATTCACCGACACGCTAACGAGTTCACAATGCTGCATGCAGGTAGTCGATCTCATGGAACTCACTCTCCGCCAGGCCTGGACCATGCGGAAGAGTTCGCTGCTGGGGCCTGCCAGAGGGGTGATGACCCGTCTGGGGACGCTGTGGGCCTCGTTCCTGGCCAGTACTCCCCCCGCCTTGCAGAAAGAGGTTTCCTTCCAGCGTCTTCAGGCCAATTACCATTGCCTTCAGGGAGTACTCGCCGTGGACGCCATGCAGTACCATAAGGCCATCACCCACTACTATGACATGTACCAGATCGCTCAGCACCTCCAGGAACCAGCGCTGCTAGCCCATGCGTTGATGAATATCGGTGTCGAGTATGACCGTCAGGGGCAGACGCTCCAGAGCATCCAGTACCTGGAGCAAGCGCGAGACTGGTCCTTTGAGGCGCCCAAGGCCTGGAGAGTCCTGGTGCATGCCTACCTGAGCCGTGCCTATGCCCGGAGCGGGGACCTGCGCCGCTTCCTTCAGGCGAACGACATGGCTTTGCGGTGGTCCCACTGTCTGTACTCGGATTACATCGATGACCCTGACGGAGTGTACTACTCGACTGGCAATATTCTGGCCGAAAGAAGCGCGGGATATCTCCTGTTAGACCAGCCGCACAGCACATTGGCCTTGCGAAAAGATGTCATCACAGTACTGCAACAGGGGCAAGAGAGCCGCGTGGCTGCCTGGATGTCACTGGACTGGGCACAAGCCTATTTGCTTCTGGGGGAGGTTGAGGCCTGTGTCAGCGAACTGCGGCAATTTCACCGCGATGCGCTAAGGATGGGCAGCGCTCACGCTCTGCAGCAGGCCAGGAGCGTGCTCGCATCCCTGGAGCGGAACTACGGTGATGCTCGGGTGGTGAAAGCGCTGCGAGAGGAGTTGCTGGAAGATGCTGGGGGGGCCAGTGAGATGCCATCGAACTGCTCCAGTACGAGCCATTGACTCGCTTGCTCACCGCATGTAGGAGAGATGACTGAGTACTGTCAGGGGAAATTGCCGAGTGCGGGAGGACCCTCCCTGCTTCGCCAGCATGATCACATTCTCCCGTTGTTCTCGCAAGCCTTCCGCCGCGTAACGCGCATTGGTGAAATAGTACAAGTCAAACCGCAGGCACACGTTGTCAAGATGAAGGGCAGCATATGCTCATTCTTTTTGAAAGCTTTGTGTGGTTCGCATTGCAAAAGCATGAGAGACGACGTGAGCACCTGCGAGCGGCTGAGCAGGCCCTTGCGCAGGCGGAGGGGCTTGCTCTGAAACAAGCCATTCCAGAGCGTGCAAGACTGGGCATACACAATCAGCGAGCACTGCTCGCTATCCAGGAAGGCGATGTGGAAGCCTATACCTACTCTGCAATCCTGGGATTCCAAGGATTCCAGCGGTTTCCGAGTCAGATGCGGCGCCAAGAGTGGATGACGCATCTCAAGCAGGCTCTGGCTTGCTGGCCCCAGGAGCGGCGTGTCCGCGATTTGCTTGATCTCCTGGTCTAAGCAGGCGTCCTGTGACCAAGGCACGGAAGGACAAGATCGAAAGAGGGGAGCTGGCTGCCGATCCCGGCCACGGGGAGAAGAGCAAGGGTGCAAGGAGACGTCGACGCCCACCATGAGGGCGTGAGGAAAGAGGGCCTGCCTCTGGAAGGCCCAGATGCCGGTGCCGGTGCCCACGTCCAGGATGGTGCGGGTGCTCTCAGGAGCGAGCGGGGCCAGGTAGTGGTTGCTCAGAGTGCGATACAAGGCGTGGTGCTGGTAATTGAGCCGCTGGTCTTCCAGCGGGTCCTTGGGCAACAGATAGGGGACATCGTCCAGGTACTGGCGCTGCCTGGTGGAGGGAGGCGCGCCCGAGGAGGTGAGGGCGTCGGGCAGGGCCGAGGCGACGGCGGCTCGGGTCCGGCGGCGGCCTAACAGGTGACGCCAGAAGGCCATGTCTGTCACGGCTCCTTTCTGACTCTGAAACAGAGGAGAGGTCTCAGTCTATGATAATGCATGTGGTATTACTGAAGCCAAAGTCAGACACAGGGGAGCAAGAGCTGTGGACTGCTCTCCAGCACGTGAAAGAACTTCAACAAAAGATACCAGGAATAGTGGATGTAACGATAGGAAAGAACCTCAGTATATCCAACAATAAGGGATATCTCTATGGTTTTGTGATGATATTTCTAGATGAAGATCACCTGAAGGCATATGGTCCTCATCCGGCCCACCAGGTGGTCGCTGCAGAGCTGGTTCGGCTTTGTCAAGATATTATTGATTTCGACATCAACTCCTCCCTCTAGCGGTGTTCCCCCTTCTGGGACGGCCACCAGCAACGGCCTTGGGAGAGGTTCCCGCTGCTCTGGATTCGTGGGAAGCCCTGAAAAGGTCAGATTCCAGGTCTCATCGAGGGTCACGTTGGACTCAATCGTTCTAGGAGCAACCAGAGAGAGAGGCATGGTTTGGTGATGGCCTTCGAGCGTGAAGAAGCCCTCGCATCCAGGCTATCAAGTGATCACCCCTGCGTTCAGGCGACTGTGGAGTCACTGGCGAACGGTGATCTTCAGCAAGAGCAAAGGGCCAAGAAGCCACAGTCGTCGTCAGGTTCTCAGGGGAGGTTGCCTTTGAGAACAGGGCAAGCCCTCCAGCACGTTCGCCCAGACAAAGACGCAGGTGGGGGGCACCGGCTGGAGCAGGGATTGCAACGAGACGTCGACGCCCACCACGAGGGCGTGAGGAAAGAGGGCCTGCCTCTGGAAGGCCCAGATGCCGGTGCCGGTGCCCACGTCCAGGATGGTGCGGGTGCTCTCAGGAGCGAGCGGGGCCAGGTAGTGGTTGCTCAGAGTGCGATACAGGGCGTGGTGCTGGTAATTGATCCGCTGGTCTTCCAGCGGGTCCTTGGGCAACAGATAGGGCACGTCCTCCAGGGAGTGGCGCTGGGCGAAGGGCGAAGAATGCCCGTGCTCGGGGGCTGTGCTCACCGCCGCCGTCGACGTGACCACGGCGGGCACGGCGGGAGAAGAGACGGAGCGCGCACGGGCGCGGCGGCGCGGGAAGAGATGACGCCAGAAGGCCATGTTAGCACTCCCTTCGTTGGAACAGAGAGGTCTTCTCATCAGGATGAGAGGACAGCTTGGGACCAGCACCCGGCTTGCTGCCTGGAACAAGGGAGGGGGCTGGTGCCCGGTCGGGCCAGGAAGCTGCCTCGGCCTGGGTCTGCTGCTGCCCACAGAGCGGGCAGGAAGATAGGGGCAGAGCCTGCACGTCAGTCAGTGCTTGGAGAGCTGTCGCCATCTTGATCGTTCCTCCTGTGTTCGGATCATCACCATCCAAGCGAGCTGTTCCTCAGCTCTTCCTTCAGAGCAAGAGCTGCTTCACCGTTCTGTTGCTTCTCCCCGGAGCGTTTGTCTGCTTTCTCTGTGCCACCAGTCACTCTAGCAGAGCGGCATCATGTGCTGTGACAGCCGGTCAGGATCATGCAATGTGAGGTGCGGTTGAGCAGTTGCAGGTCCAGAACTTGCACAGGCTGGCAGCAGGACCAGGCAGGAATGGGCCTGGCAGCGCGTCGTGCCCTTGAGTCAGCTCGAACCGATCTTCATGGTTGCCTGGCTGTCGCCATCATCAGGCTTCCTTTTCTTGCGATCGCTTCTCAGACAGTATAGCTGACGGCGCTCAAGGGAGAATAAAATCTTCACGAAGAGGAGGCAGAGGGGCCAATAATGGCTGAGTTTATCTTGAGTTGCTCGAAAGAGCCAGGTCAAAAGGCAATCAGCCGTGGAGATGGAGAGAGCATCTTGCGCATTGGTTCATGCCTGGCTATACTGGCTGAAAGAGCCAGTCCTATTCAGGAGGAACAGGAGAACCGATGGACCTGGGACTACGCGGCAAACGGGCGCTGGTCACCGCTGCCAGCCGTGGGTTGGGCCGAGCCTGTGCAACGACACTGGCGGCAGAAGGGGCACAGGTGGTGATTGCTGCCCGTCAGCATGAGACCCTAGAGCAGTGTGCTGCCTCGCTACGTGAAGCGACGGGAAGCCAGGTAATAGCCATTCCGGCAGATCTGCGTGTTGCCGAGCAGATTGAGGCCCTCGTCCAGCAGACGGTTGCGGTGCTGGGAGGACTGGAGATTCTGGTCCATAATACAGGGGGCCCTCCAGGGGGAGGCCTTGAAGACTGCTCAGATACTCACTGGCAAGACGCCTATGACCTGGTCCTGCTCAGTGCCGTTCGACTCGTGCGGGCAGCGCTCCCATTCTTGCGGCAGCACCCGGGCGAAGGACGCATCATTTTCCTCACGAGCTCAGCGGCAAAGCAACCCATCGCGGGTCTGGTGCTCTCAAATGCGCTCCGCCCGGGAGTAGTGGGCCTGGCGAAAACGCTCTCACGGGAGTTGGCTTCAGCAGGCATCACAGTCAACAGCGTCTGCCCGGGACGGATAGCAACCGAGCGGCTCCGTCAGGGACAACAGGTCCAACGAGCACTGGCTCAGGGATGCACTGAAGAAGAAGCCTTCCAGGAGCTTGCTCAAGAGGTGCCACTTGGGCGATTAGGACGCCCCGAGGAGGTGGGGGCTCTCGTGGCCTTTCTGGCATCGCAACAGGCGGGATATATCACGGGAGCTGCTATTCAAGTCGATGGGGGGTTTATTCAGGGACTGTGGTAGTTTGGAGCGGAGGAAGAATGCTCCTTCGAGGAAAGCTCTTCGGCCTCTACCCAGGCGAGTAGGGCAAGCAGATCCTTGACGGTGGAGTGAGGAAGCAAAGCGAGCAGAGGTTGGCGGAGAGCAGACAGACGTTGGAAAACCTTCCGCAAGCGGAAGCGCTCTGCAAGCAGGGCCGCTTCTTTCGCCAACAGGCAGGCTTCCTCAACGTCGAGAGGAAGGGTGACGACAGCCAGATCCGTCAGGAAGGTGGGTTTGCGTTGCAGAAAAGCTGGATCAAGAGACTGAAGAGCGTCCTGGAGGGCGGCTTGGGCCTGTGAGAGAATCTGGCGCGCGGCTTGGTGAGGAGACTGAGCTAGTACACGGAAACAGGCACCCTGATAGCCAGCGCACAGCGCATTGTCGAAATGCACGAGATACGCTTCACGCGGGTCGCTTTCAGGGCCTTCGCAAGCTCGTGCTTCTTCAAGTGCCTGCAGGCACTCATTCGCTTGGCCATCATGGGCGTGAATTTCTGCAGCGATGGCAGCGAGCCATCCCTGGAGCGAAGGCGAGGAAAGATGCTTGGCCAGAGCTCGGGCACACTCAATAGCTGAGCGAGCCTCATGATAGGCTTCCAGATAGATGCTTGCCAGGCTAATCCTCCCCCAACAGATGGCAGTGAGCAGAGGATCATTCCCCTCTTCAGCGGCTGTAAGAGCGGTGTAATGCGTCGCACGGCCTTGTGCGTAGCATCCGAGATCCAGCCAAATTTCTCCCAACAGCTGCAGCGTCTGACTCAGCAAACGGCAGACCCGCTGCCGTTCAGGAGGGAGAAGCGAAGCACTGAGCATGGTTGTGAGCAGGTGGGCATCTCGACAAGCCGGACGAAAGAGATCGGAGGCGGAAAGGATGCCCCCATGTCGATTAAGCCAGAGCTGCTGTACTCGGCCCTCCCAGCATTGCAGCATGTTCTGATCAGCCTGCGTGATATTCAAGATCAATGGGATCAATCGATCAAGGCTGTTGTCTCCGTTGAAAGGCCCTACCAGGGAAGAAAGTGACCACGATTCGATAGCTCTCCAGCTGGTCTCAAGCAAGTGCCGGCGCAAAGCATTCATCGTTGAGCAGTGATCCTCCCTGGGCTGTTGGGGCATGGTTCTTTCGGTCTGAGAGGAGACCGCATGAGAGTCTGCTGAGACAAAGAGCGGGCACAAGGATAACGATGATCCTTCGTCAAGGACTTGTTTCAGAACGTGTTGGACTCGTATTCCTGGCTGCCTTCCTTCTTCTTGCAAGAGGGTCTGCTGGAACTGTTCATAAAGCCGCCGGGCCCGATGCCGCATTCCTTGTCTTCCCAGAAGCCTCAGCAGATGCTCCAGGACATCCTCATCAGTGGGGCCTTCTTCTAAGACTCCAGTGAGCAGCTGCTCTGCTGCGCTGAGAAGCCCTTGTTGCTCATAGAGAGCTGCTAGCCACAGCTTTGCTCGGTAGACTGCTCTTTCGTGAATAGCTCGTTTCGCCCAGGCCCAGTTTCCTTCCTCTCCCTCTAAAAACGGACCCCGCTGCCAGTAGCCCACGGCCTCCTCTAACAAAGGGATCAGCGTCTCTGGCAGCTGTGGCTGCCGTTCTGCCTGCTGAAGCAGCCAGAGTGCTGCCTCAGCGTCTACCCAGAGCTGTTCCTGACCTGGCAGCCGGTATCCCTGCCCGTCAGATTGGCTCTCCAGCAGAGAGGGAAGGCCCCCACCAGGCTCTAGAACTTTGCGCAGCCGGGTTGCGGCCAGATTCAGGTAAGAGGCGGCCTGCTCTGGTTCAACCTCGGGCCAGAGACGATCAAGCAGGACCTCACGGCGTGCTTGTCGTCCGGGGCTGCAGAGCAGCCCTTTCAGGAGCCGTCTGGGGTAGCCACTCCCACCCCAGATCGCGGCTGGCAGCACCTGGTAGCCTGTGCCATGCCGACGTTCGATGACCAATGGGCCACAGAGCCAGACACGGAAGAGCGGACCAGCCGTCGCATCCCATGCATCGCCTGCCATCATATCCCCTCTCTCTGCTCACTGCCTGTCTGTCATGTTCCTCACTCCAGTGAGTATACAGAAACCGAACCCGAAAAGCAAGCTGGAGAAGGAGATCTCAGTGGATAACCCTTCATTCAGGAAAGAGCTGATCCGGATCGAGACCGTGGCGTTGCAACCAGCACCGGGTTCTAGCGATGGCCAGCGCCTTGGTGGGGAGCGCCTGCCGGAGTGCCTGCGTGACGAGGTGATCTGGACCGTAGCGCAGGGTGACCTCTCTGGCGCGCTCCTGGAGGGAGACCCGTGTGCCAAGAGGGCTGGTCGTCAGATCGCAGAAGGTCAGTGCATCAGCCACCACCGATCGCTCACGCGGAAAGCGCGAGAGGAGATCCTCCAGACCCCGCAGATGGGCTTCAAAGCGTGCCTCCGATGAAGCAGTCGAGCAGAGAGCATGGGGAAAGAGGGCCTGCCTCTGGAAGGCCCAGATGCCGGTGCCGGTGCCCACGTCCAGGAGAGGACATGGCTGGGCCGACCCTCACGCGGTTCGCGGCGTTTCCTCCCGGACCAGATACCAACATGGGGTGAACAGGATCGTTCTCACGCTTCTCGGATAGTGCGCGAGCGCGTTCAGGGCAAGCTGCTCTGTGCGTGTGCGGCCCGTTGCCTCTCCCAGCACTGGCGTAGAGAGCGCGTCCAGGCGCGCATCTCTTCCTGCCCTCGCTCCAGGTAGCTGGCGCGCAGCGCCTCCGGCGGCGGATCGGTGGCATAGACGGGCCTGATCCGGTACAGCCCCGGATGATGCCGCTGCACCAGCAGCCGCGTAGCGGGACAGCGGCAGGGCTGCTGATCATAGAAAGCGTCCAGCAGCTCGATCAGCCGCGCTCGCAGCGTTTCCTCCTGTTTCCACTGTGCCTGAGCCACCTGAAGCTCGGCCAGTGCACGGTAGGAGCGATCGACATCAGCAGGGTGGCCGCTCCGGTGGGCTTGCTCCTGGAACTGACAGACCTGCTGCCACTGCTGCAGGAAGCGCTGCTGCAGCGCTCGATCCACCACTGTGACCCAGGGATAAGGGGGGCCGTGGTCCAGATGGCCTTCGCAGGATTGCACCGTTGGGAAGCCCAGGAGATTGAGCAGCACGACCGTCTCAACGATGCCGGGGTCGATGGGCGTTCCGAGGGCATCCGTCAGCCGAGCCAGCGCCTCACAGGCTTCCTGCCAGCTTGCACTGGTCCAGTCTAGCGTGAGAGGAGCTGGCATCTCAGATCTCCACCTCGCCAGAGCCACCACACATATTGCGGGTGTCGCCTTCCTTGAGCAAACCGGTACCCAGGCATCGGAAGCACTTGACGGTACGGCGTTGCCCCCAGTCATCGATGAGCTCGACCTGGCCCGTCCCCTGGCATCGGTCACAGGGAACATCAGCGGTGAAGTCGGTCCCCCGGCAGTTCGGGCAGATGATACGCTTTCCCATGACGTCTCCTTTCTGGGGAAGAGGGCTGCGCGCCTGTGTGCGTGCTGCGAGTGTCCCTTCTCCGTTCACCAAATCATGCGGCGCCGGAAGCCCCGGCGTTCACGCCTGGGGAGGAGGCGCCGCGCCCTCCCTTCGTATCCCCGGAAGGCCCGGCTGCCTCCTCTTGCCCAGCGCAACACCCCTGATCCTTTCCTCCCTTTCGGGACCCCTTACGGGGCTGGTGACGGGCCCGGGCGGACTCTCCCGGACCGCTCCCCTCGCCCATGTTGCTGGCCGGCCATCTGCCCCGGCCCGTTTCGCCCACACCCCGAAGGTTGTCTGCAGCCGGGACTTCCAGGGTCCGGAACTGGGGAAGCATCCCGGAGTGGGTCGTTGGCCTGCCAGCAACGGAGCGGCGTCCTCGCCTTGTCCTTCGGCTCAACCGCTTGGGCTGGTCATAGTCGGGCTTGCAAGATTCCCTGCAAGCCCCCGGCTTGAGCCGTGGGGTCTATGACAGATTGCCAGTATGGAAGGTGCTGCTCTCGAGGAAGTATACTCCAGATGCAACAGAGGGTGCAAGCTGGAGAGAGGAGACCTGTCTCCTGGAGGCTCTGAATCTGAACGGCAGCCGGGGCAGGCACCGCTGAGGTGGCCACGGTGGGGACAGAAGAGGCCGCCAGGAGGCGGGATCGGCGGCGCCTGCGGAAGAGATGACGCCAGAAGGCCATATCAGTGCTCCTAGGGAGGAAGCTATGAAGCAATCGGCTAAACACTATTCTCTCATCATCCAGTGGAGCGAGCAAGATCAAGCCTACTTGGTCACCGTGCCTGAGCTCCCAGGATGTCAGACCCACGGCGAGACCTATGAGGAAGCTCTGAAGCATGGTCTGGAAGCGATTGATCTCTGGATTGAGGATGCCCAGGCCCACGGCGACCCCATTCCGTTGCCTCGTGTCGCCATTTCCAGCTCATGACGAGCCTTTCCTCTTCCTTTGCCGTTGCTGGCTGCCAGAGCGGCCTCTGCCTCGGGTCAGCGCGGAGAAGCGCAATGGGTCAGGCTGGAGCAGGTCATCCGCCAAGCGGAGCAGTATCACCTCTGTCGCATGCAGATAGCGAAGGATCTCCTGCGCCAGTCCATTGCGCCAAAAGAGTAGTGTTGCTCTCCTGGCTCCCTCCTCTGGAGACAGGACCTGCTGAACTCCAGGGAACCAGGCCTTCTCTTCACCAAGGAGCAGGGACGGGCCGCGCTGTCTGGCGGCCCCGGGCCACAGGAGTCTCGATCCGCACACCAGTTGAGGTGATAAGCGTTGGCGAACGAGCGCCCTCCTGGACGATGTTCGCTCCCAGGGCTTTGCCCTGATGGCCATCACCGATCACGATCGGGTGGACATGATCCCCCCACCGGGGCGGGTGACGCGCACCAGCTCGCGGACGACGCCGGGCCAGGCCTGGGCGGGAATGGTGGCCGCCAGCAGGCGCTGATGGGTATAACAAAAGTGGCCGTCGGCAAAGGGCAAGCCCTCCAACACGTTCGCCCGGACAAAGACGCAGGTGGGGGCACCGGCTGGGGCAGGGATTGCAAGGAGACGTCGACGCCCACCACGAGGGCGTGAGGAAAGAGGGCCTGCATCTCGAAGGCCCAGATGCCGGTGCCGGTGCCCACGTCCAGGATGGTGCAGATGCTCTCAGGAGCGAGGGGCCTCGTGGTGAGCGTGACCGAGTTGGTCCATCTGCTTGCTGGCGGCAGGACCTGGCCCAGCCCCACGGCAGCACCGATATCAGAGCGGCTAGCTGCCTCCACCTTGACCTGGCCCGGCAGGAGCGGCAGCGCGCTGTCCAGGCCGCCAGCCCGGTCGCAGGCCCACGAGCACGCGCAGGCTAACTAAAGCGCCGAGAGCCAGGAGAGCCAGGCTGACCAGGCCCGTGGTGTAGCCACCGCTCAGCTGTCTGGCCTCGCCCAGCAGCGAAGGCAGGAGGAAGCCCCCCAGTCCGCCACAGGCCCCCACGAATCCGGTGGCCATGCCGATCTGCTGAGGGAAGCGCAGGGGGACAAGCTGAAAAACAGCACCGTTGCCTGTACCAAGCATCGCCAACAGGAAGAGGATCAGCGCAGCTCCCAGGCCGAGCGGTGGAACACAGGCGAGCAAGGCGTAGCTAATGGCCACCAGACTGAAGACGATATTGAGCATGAAGATGCCACCCAGGCGATCAGCGAGGAAGCCCCCCAGAGGACGGGCCAGACTGCCGGCCAGACTGGCGAATGCCGTAAGGAGGCCAGCGCTGATGGCGCTCAGGCCATACTGGTTGTGCATGAAAAGAGGCAGAAAGGTGCTCAGACCGACGAAGCCCCCAAAGGTAATGCTATAGAAGAACGCAAACCACCAGAGATCGGCGCTCTTGAAGATGGACCCGGATGACTGGGGCAGAGAGATAGCACTGGCAGGAGCCTTCTCAGCTTCGCGACTCAGGCTCACGAAGATGAGCAGGACCAGAGCCAGAGGGTGACAACTAATTTCCGAAAGTGTTGACGACTTTAGACATTTCATGGTTAAATATACCCATGAAACTCAGTCAATACGCCAAAGACGAATGGCACTCGTTGTCCGTGGCTACAAAACCGAGTTAGACCTGAATAATGAGCAACGAACCGCGTGCTTGAAGCATGCCGGCTGTGCCCGCTTTGCCTACAATTGGGGACTGGCTCGCTCTCAGGAAGTGTACCGGGCCACGGGGAAACGTCCCAACGCTCTCCAGCTGCATCGAGCACTCAACGCCCTCAAGAAGACCGATTTCCCCTGGATGTATGAAGTGTCCAAGTGTGCCCCGCAAGAAGCCCTGCGCGATCTGGATCGCGCCTTTGCCCATTTCTTCCGCCGCCTGGAATTGCGCAAGCAGGGCAAGCTCACCGGGAAGCTCGGTTTCCCCCGGTTCAGGAAGAAGAGCAGAGGTATTGGCTCTTTCCGCCTCACGGGGCATATCCACGTCTTTGAAGACCGCATTCAGCTGCCGCGTCTGGGCCGGCTTCGCCTGAAAGAGTGCGGGTACTTGCCGGCTGGGGCCAAGGTGCTATCCGCAACGGTTTCCGAGGAGGCGGGGCGCTGGTATGTGAGCGTGCTGGTAGAGGAGGATCAGGAGGCCGTTCCGTGTACGGCCAGGACGGCTGTGGGTGTGGATCTGGGGGTGAACAGGCTGGCAACCCTCTCAGATGGAACCACGTTCCAGAACCCCCGTCCCTTGAAGCAGGCACAAAAGCGGCTTCGGCGATTGGAGCGGGAGAAGGCGCGGCGGCTGATCGGGAGCAAGAACCGCAAGAAGACGGTGAGGAAGCTGGCAAAGCAGCATGTCCGGGTGGCCCGTATCCGCCGTGATGCGACTCATAAGTTGACGACGCACCTGTGCAAAAACCACGCACTGGTAGCGATTGAAGACTTGCACGTGACGGGGATGCTCAAAAACCACAGGCTTGCTCAAGCTCTTGCTGATAGCAACTTTGGCGAGATCAGACGACAATTGGAAGACAAGGCCAAACGCTACGGAACATGGCTGGTGGTGATTGACCGCTTCTTTCCTTCAAGCAAGCGGTGCGCTGCCTGTGGATACATCAAGCCAGCACTCGGCCTGCATGAGCGGACGTTTGTCTGTGAGGCGTGTGGCGTGGTGCTTGATCGTGACCAGAATGCCGCGCTCAACGTGTTGCAGGAAGCATTGAGAACTACCGGGAGTTCCTCGGGAAGTCACGCCTGTGGACAGGGCAGCTCTGGCCGTCTCACGGGAGGCGGTGAACCTGCTCTGGCTGAAGCAGGAACCAGCCACTGTTTAGGCTCTGTCCTAGATGGGTAAGTGCTGGAGAACGGATCATGGCCAGCCCCATGACGGTGTGCCAGCCATAGCTGCGCGCGAGCGCTGGGGCAGCAAGGTTGGCAATCACAGTCCCCATGTTGCCAGCGGCGGTAATCCCCATGACCAGCCCCTGCCGCTCGGGAGGGTAACAGCGGCTGGCGAGCGGCAGGGCAACGGCGAAGGAGGAACCGGCGCAGCCAAGCAGGAGACCAACGGCCAGCAGAGCCGGGAAGTTGAGGGGCAGAAGCCAGCCGGCCAGCAAGGGAAGGAAGAGGAAGAACAGCAGGATGGTGCCTACGCGTTTGTAGCCGAAGCGATCACCAAGTACGCCCATTGGGAAACGCGCCAGCGAGCCACCGAGGGTGGGCACGGCTACGAGAAACCCCTGTTCGGCTGGACTAAGCTTGAGATTCTGGGCAATGAAGATACCAAGCGCTCCGAGCAGAACCCAGAGCGCAAAGCAGGTGTCAAAATGGAGGAAGGCCGCAATCAAGGTGGTAAACGATGTGCGGGGAATGCGCATAGTTGTAATGACCTCCTTATGATAGGACGGTAGGTTGACCAATCTCCTGGGTAAAAAGATAGCCTGACTCACTAGGAGCTGCCATCTGGGCAGTCCAGCGTGAAGAAGAAGGGGGACCAGGCCGAGGCAATGGGTAAAGCCCTGCTTACCGGCAGATTCGTGAGCCTCAGTTAGCTCCTGGGAAGAGTCTGGCTCTGGCGCTCTAGGTAGTCCGAGAGAGCTTTGACGAGGTGTCCCATGCGCGGATGCTCCGGTACAACCTGCGGCCTGACGCCATACTGCTGCAGAGCCTCACTGCACGTGGGGCCAATCGAGGCGACCGTGACCTGCTTGCGCAGGGCCTCGGCGAGCCTCTGGCGGCATCCCTCCCTCTCTGCCAGCTGGAAGAGGTGACGCACCTGGACCTGACTGGTCAGAATGAGGGCATCGACTTGTCCGGCGCAGAGGTCGTGGATGAGCTGGGTGAGGGAACTGGTATCTTCAGGGAGCTGCCACTCGTAGAGGCAGAACTCTAGAACCCGCGCATCGCGCTCCTGCAGATAGGCCACGAGCCGGGCGTTGCGCTCTCCATAGTGCAGCAGCGCCACGCGCTTCCCGTTCAGCTCGACCTCATCCAGAGCATCGAGGAGTTCCTCGGTGGTGTATGGCTCGCGTGCACTGATGTGCACCGGCAGGCCATGTTTCCTGAGCACGGTGGCCGGCTTAGGACCACGGCAGATGATGGTGATCCGCTTGAGTTCATCAAGCAGCTCTGGAAGCAGACCCTGCCGCTCGATCTCCCGTAATAGTGCATTGGCGCCCACGCCGGTCGAGAAGATAATGGCGTCCAGGCGCTGGGCGCACAGCTCATGCAGCAAGGTCATGGCCTGCTGGGTCGCATCTGCTGGCGGGACCTCGCGCACGGCAGGGATGCAACGGGCATGTCCGCCGTGACGCGCGATGAGATTGGCGAGTTCCCCGCTCATACGTGCTTCCAGGACAGCGATCTCGGCCTCTGCAAAGCGTCTTGTCATAGCTGGTCCCTTTTCCTCTTTCCGTGTTCTGCCTTCCACTCGCCTCGTCTCCCTCTCAATCGGCTCATGGGTGACGTAGCAAGTCGTCTCGTTTGTCCGCGGCCCAACTTGAGCGGCGGGCCGAGGCAGCGAGGGCAGGACCTGCCCCGGCCCTCTTCTTTAGTCGTCAACGGTGATCAGAATGTTGCCATCGGCATCAAGGCGGACGGGATAGGTGCGCAGGCTTGGGCAACTATTCCCGAGCGGGGTGCCCGTGCGCAGGTTGAATTTGAAAGCGTGCAGCGGGCAGATGACTGTGCCATCGCCGATGATGCCGTCGGCTAAAGGCCCTCCCCGGTGGGGGCAGTCAGCTTGCGTCGCGAATAGCTCTTCGCTGCGGCTGCGAAAGACGGCAACGAGCCGATCGCGCAACCGATAGGTGCGGCCTTCGCCGCGCGGAATGCGGCTGATGTGCCCTAGATTATAGCACACGGCTCCGGGTGATAGCGGCGCCTTCATCATGGCTCGCTCGTTTCCTCCTTTCCACTCTATGCTGTCCTCGTCGGGACTTCCTGCAGGGCGTACGTGGACCAGGATGGAGAAAGCAGACCGGATCAGGTCGAAGCATGCTCACTCGCTGGCCCCCAGGGGAACGGGCACGGCCTCCAGAGCCTGGCTAAACTGAGTGGGAGTCACGGGCTGCTCGGCCTCGCGCTGCCAGGGGTCAACATAGGCGTCGACGGCAGCCTGAATCTCGCGGTCGAGGCGCTCGCAGATGCCCTCGGCATCCTCCACCAGGACGCGCCGCAGGTGCTCGATGCCAACGCGCTCTACGAAGTCGTAGCTGCGTTCCTGATATTTCGCGTTCTCGCGATAGTACTGCATGAACCGCCCCATGTAGAGCAGCACCTCCTCATGGGTCGCGACCGTGCAAAGCAGGTCGCCCTTGCGAACACGCGAACCAGCGGCCCCGCCAACATAGATCTCCCAGCGTCCTCCCTCGATGGCCACGGCCCCCAGGTCCTTAGTCGTAGCCTCTGAGCAGTTACGTGGGCAGCCAGCAGTAGCCAGCTTGACCTTGTGTGGCATCTCGATGCCTTGATAGCGCCTCTCAATTTTGATGCCAAGGGCGGTACTGTCGCCCAGGCCGTAGCGGCAGAAGTCGCTGCCCAGGCAGGTCTTGCAGGTGCGGAAGGCTTTGGTATAGGCATGGCCGGAGGGCATGCCGAGGTCTTTCCAGATGGCCGGCAGCTGCTCTTTACGCACACCAACCAGGTCGATGCGCTGTCCACCAGTGATCTTGACGAGCGGCACGCGATATTTTTCGGCGACGTCGGCTATGCGGCGCAGTTGCTCAGGCGTGGTGACGCCCCCGTAGATGCGCGGCACGACGCTGAAGGTGCCGTCTTTCTGGATATTGGCGTGTACGCGGTCATTGATGAAACGGGCATCGCGCTCGTCCTGGTAGTCCTTGCCCCAAATGGTCTTGAGCAGCGAGGCCAGGCCGGCTTTGCTGGTCGGGTCTTCTCTGCCGTCGGCGAGCGCCTGGAAGACAGCGGAGACACTGCGCAGCTTACGCTCTTTGATGACGCGCACCAGTTCAGGCTTGGTCAAGGGAATGGCCGGGACGTAGTAGTGCACAGCCGGGTCTTCGGCCACCTCGCCCTCGCAGGCCAGGACGAGTAGCTCCTGGACCTGGCTCTTGCAGGAGCCACAGCCAGTGGCGGCGCGCGTGGCCTCACAGAGGGCCTGGAGGCTGCGCTTGCCAGCGCGCACGGCGGCAAGGATGGCGCCTTTGGAGACACCGTTGCAGTTGCAGATTTGCGCGTCGTCGGGCAGCTCGGCCACCGATAGCGCCTGCTTGCTACCAGCATGACAGGGGAAGAGCAGCTCAGCGCGGTTGGTGGGCAGAGGGTCACCGCGCAGGAAGAGTTGCACAAGGCGGGCAGCAGGCATACTGCCTGGCAGGTCGCCCAGCAGGATGGCGCCCTGCAGGCGCCCCTCGCGTACGATCAGCTTCTTGTAGATCCCGCGGGTGGGTTCGGCGTAGGTGACGATCTCGTCAGTGCTGCTGGCCGGCTCTTTATCGCCCATAACCGTCAGATCAAGGCCACTGACTTTGAGCCGGGTAGAGATAGCTGAGCCAGTGTACTGTTTCTGACTGGCGCTGTCGGTCAGGCGTTCGGCCAGGATGCGGGCCTGTTCCCAGACGGGGGCGACCAGGCCATAGGTCTGCCCGCGATGCTCGGCGCACTCACCGAGGGCAAAAACGTCGGGGACACTGCAGGCCAGGTCATCATCGATGACGATGCCGCGCCTGACAGCCAGACCAGCTGCCTGTGACAGATCGGTATTAGGGCGGGTGCCGGTGGCAATGATGCAGAGGTCGCAGGCGAGTTCGCTACCATCACTGAAGCGCAGGCCGTAGAGCCGATCTTCTCCGAGGACGGCCACCGTCTCCTTACTGAGGTGTAGCTGAACTCCCTGCTCGCTGACGAGGCGGGCTAAGACGGCGCTGCCTGCCGCATCGAGCTGAAGGTTGAGAAGGTGGGGAGCACGGTGGATGAGGTGAACCTCCAGCCCACGTTTGACCAGACCACTGGCAGCCTCCAGTCCGAGGAGTCCCCCGCCGATGATAGCGGCCCGTCTAGCGTGGCTGCTGTGGGCAAGGATGGCCTGGCAGTCGTCCAGGGTACGGAAAGTAAAGGCTCCCTCGATCAGCTGGCCATCCTCACGCACAAGGTTGAGCAAAAGGGGAAGACAGGGACTGCTGCCAGTCGCGATCACCAGGCGGTCGTAAGGTTCCCAGGAGCCATCTGCGATCTGGACACGGTGGCTCTGCCAGTCAAGGCGAGTGGCGGCCTGACCGGCGCAGAGTCTGACATCATGTTGCTCGTACCAGGCCAGCGGATGGAGAAAGATCTGTTCGGGACAATAGGTACCGGCCAGGACCCCTGAGAGCAGGATACGATTATAGTTCCCGTAGGGTTCGGCGCCCAAGACCGTGATCTCGTAATGCTCTCCTCCTGGGCGGCTGACGATCTCTTCGACAAGGCGGGCGCCGCCCATACCATTGCCGATGACAACGAGTCGCTGTTTCCGCGTCATCTGCGTTGCTCCCTCCCTCTATTACTCGCCTGGACTGGCAAGGCGCTCGATGCGTGCTGCACAGACCTTGAACTCGGGCATGCGACTTATAGGATCGAGCGCACTACTGGTCAGGCGATTGACTGCTTGTACGTCACCCCAGTGGAAAGGGACGAAAAGCGTATCCTCGCGAATGGCCTCATTGATCGTGATACGGCCCCGCATACTCGCCCGGCGTGTCGAGAGCAGGGCCAGGTCCCCTTCAGAGAGACCGTGCTCCCTGGCTGTGGTGGGGTGAATCTCGATCAATGGCTCAGGACTGAGTGCGCGCAGCTGACTGATGCGCCGGGTCTGGCTGCCTGACTGATAATGGGCCAGAATGCGGCCTGTGCTGAGATAGAGGGGATAGTCGCGGTCAGGCTCTTCGCCAGGCCCCTGATAGTGGGTCACATGAAAGCGGGCGCGCCCGTCGGCAGTGGGAAAGCCGTCGGCGAAGAGGCGAGGAGTACCTGGGTGCTCTGGCGTCGGGCAGGGCCAGAAAACGCCCTGCTGGGCATCGATCTTTTCGTAGGTGATGCCGGCATAATCGGCCAGGCCCCCGGCGCTGGCGCGTCTGAGTTCTTCGAAGACTTCCCGCGCGTTACGAAAGGGGAAATACTGGCCTTTGCCCAGGCGCCTGGCCAGCTCGCAGAGCAGCGTGATCTCATCCCAGACACCGGCTGGCGGGGCAAAGGCACGCCGCCGATGGATGACACGGCCTTCGAGATTGGTGAGCGTGCCCTCTTCTTCGGCCCATTGAGTGACCGGTAAGACAATCGTAGCTAGCCGCGCCGTCTCAGAGAGGAAGAAGTCACAGACGATCAGGCAGTCGAGGGCGGCCAGTCGCTCTTCGATGTGCAGGGCGTTAGGAGCTGAGACCACCAGGTTACTGCCCATGACGAACAGGCAGCGCACGCCCTCGGGCGTGCCCAGGCTGGTCAGCAGTTCATAAGCTGAGCGGCCTGGACCAGGAAGCTCGCCCTCGTCAATCCCCCAGACGCGAGCGATGGTGGCTCTGGCCGTAGGATCGTCGATCCGGCGATAGCCCGGGAGCTGATTGGCCTTCTGGCCGTGCTCGCGTCCTCCCTGGCCGTTGCCCTGGCCAGTGAGGCTGCCGAAGCCGCTTCCGGGCTTACCGACAAGCCCAAGGGCCAGGGCAACGTTGATATAGGCCAGGACATTGGTCACCCCTTGACGCTGCTGCTCAACGCCGCGCCCGGTCAAGATGATGGCAGAGCGAGCGTGGCCCAGCAGGTGAGCCACCTCGGTCAGGTCTCGCTCGGGCACACCGGTCAGACGTTCGACACGCTCCGGCCAATAGGCGGCGGCCATCGCCCGCGCGGCGTCAAAGTGGCTGGTACGTTGGGCGATGTAATCTTCGTCGACAAGGCCATCGCGAATCAGAACGTGCAGCAGACCATTGGCCAGCACCGCATCGCTGCCGGGCGTGAGCTGCAGATGGCGCCGGCCTGAACGAGCCGTGAGGCTGTGACGGGGATCAACCGTGATCAGCAGGCCCCCAGCTCGCTGCTGACGGTCCAGATACTGCATCAGCGGGGGCATAGTTTCGGCGATGTTACTTCCCGCGAGGAGGATGACCTCGGCCTGAGCCAGGTCCTCCAGAGGGAAGGGCAGCCCCCTGTCGAGGCCAAAGGCGCGATTCATGGCTTCCGCCGCCGAGGACATGCAGAAGCGCCCGTTGTAGTCGATCTGGGAAGTGTTCAGGGCCAGGCGGGCAAACTTGCCGAGCAGATAGGCCTCTTCGTTAGTCAAGGCCCCGCTACCGAAGACGCCGACAGCCTCCTTGCCATAGCGCTGCTGGGTGATGTGGATATGCTGCACAATGCTATCGAGCGCTTCGTCCCATGAGATCGGCAGCAGGCGTCCATCGGGCTGACGTTTGAGGGGTGTCTGGAGGCGTTCAGGATGGGCCAGCGTCTGCGGTGCGGTCCATCCTTTAAGGCAGAGTCCTCCCTTGTTGACAGGAAAGCCTCTGTCGCCCTCGATCCATAGCTGTTGCGGGCCTCCTCCCAGGAGCATGCCGCACTGGAAGGCACAGTATGGGCAATGAGTTGCTACGCTGTTTGAGCCGCTACTTGTCTCTCGCCGCAGCTGCAAGGCTATCCTCCCTCGCTCTAGGAGCAAGGCAGCCAGCTAGCCAGACCAGAGCTGGTCTGGTCCAGGGCCGCTCTCATACAGGCGGGATGCGCATCGTCACTCTTTGTTCCCCGACCGCTCCTCGCCCGGTCTGGTTCCTTGCCGCGTCCAGGGGAACAGGGGCAGCAGCAGCGCTGTGGGATCTACTCCGGTCGGATCGACTGGCAGCCATCGACTGTCTCTGGCTCTGCAGTCACTGTCTGCCCGGGCCGGCCTGATGATCGGCAGAGCCTTTAGTCAATCTGCACAGTTACCTTTTGTGAATATACATTACCATCCCATTTTTAGCGCTGTCATTGGCAGAATAGCTGAAGATTCTCCTCTGCTTATTGGCTATATTGCACAATTCACTGATCTGGTGGCTGTCCTGAAGGCCCCTGGCCGTGTTGCCTTGCAGCCTGGGCAGCGCGGGGCGCTGCCCTTCTATCGCCGCCCAAAAAAGCGCCGGACGCCAGCGAGCGAAGAAGACGGTCGACAGGCAACCTTCCCGGCAGTGCCTGAGCGACCGCTGTCTCCACAGAACCGGCGTCCGGCGCCCAGCCCGCTCCTCCCACCCCGTTCCCTTGCCAGCAACATCTGTCCCCAGAAGGGGCAGAGGAGCGAAGAGAGCGCTATTTGAAGAATTTTGGTACATTCACATTATAAAATTCGGCCTCCAGGAACTCCAGGAGGAGCGCGAAATTCAGAATAGCCGCGTCGTTCTTGAGAGAGGCCGAGGGATCGGAGCCACCATTGAGACTGGCAATAAAAGGCGACACGGCGTTCACAATCTCGGCTTGCGAGAGCGGCTTGTCGAAGGCCCCATTGGCGCTTAGCGGCTTATTGAGCAAGGCATCGAGAAAGCCGGCATGGCGTGCCTCCACTGTCAGGATCGAACCAGCGGCGGCCAGATAGGCTTTGGTGGCGATAGCCGGGGCCGCCATCAAATAGGCTCCCACCCCAACATTCTCAAAGGTTTGGGCCAACTGAGCGAAGGCCTGGACGTCCATCTGCTCCAGGTTCTTGAAGGTTGGCTTGGGGCGAGGCTGAACGCCTGCCTTGGTCAGGGCCTGCTGCAGAAAGGTCACATGGGCATTCTCATCCTGCATAATCTCGCGGAAGGCCGAGCCACTATCAGCCACCGCCGCGAGCGAGAGCATGCGTACTGGGGATGATGGCGCTGAAGTGGCTGCACTGGTCGGCGTTGAGGCCGAACCCGTCATCGTCGAGCCGGAGCCGCAGGCCGCCAGCAAGCCCCCAACGGGTACCGCCAGCACCATCCCTGTCAACGAGCGGCGTAAAAAGGCCCGGCGTGCCGGGACCCTGGTCCTGGCAGTAGCTGACTCCTCCCCCTGGATGTCAGACTGCTGGCTAGCTAGCTGTGAATCGTGCACAGGATCGAACATGCTTCGTCTTCCTCATCTCCATCAGAGTAGTGGGTAAGCTGGCTGCCAACGGTTGCGCCCCTCCCGTCAGTCAGACCGGCCAAGGTAACGAGAAGAGAGATAGCCGCCTTAGAGGCCGGCCTGTTGACCTGCACTGCAGTGGCCCTCTCTATCCTGACATTGAGCACATACGCGCTGCGTCGGCAACTGGATTACTGAGGTGCCCAGTCTGGGAGCGCGGCGGCTTGCCGCGGCACGTATACTTAAGGGGAGAGACTCTTGAGAGAAGAGTTGGAGGGACGATGCAAGCCTTCAGGGCGCGCTGGCAAGCGCGCGTCCGTCAACTGCGGCAAGAAGTCCATGCCCTGCTCCTGGCCTATCGTGATCCGCGCCTGCCCTGGTACCACCGCCTGTTGCTTCTTGGTCTCCTGAGCTATGCCTTCAGTCCGGTCGACCTGATCCCTGACTGCATCCCGGTCGTCGGCTATCTTGATGATCTGGTCATTCTGCCGCTCGGAATTCTTCTGGCTATCAAGCTCCTGCCGCCTGCTATTCTAGAGGAGAGCCGGGCCCGTGCACGCACCGCTCAGGCCCAGGAGAGGCCTCGCTTTCGAGGAGGAATCTTTCTGGTGCTGGCGTTCTGGGGACTTGGCATCCTCTTCTCGCTCTGGGTGCTTAGCAAGTCTCATCTCATACCAGGTCACTGAAAAAGCCAGCCGGCCCGGCCCCATCCATCCTACCTGGCCCGCCCGTGGTGCACAGAAGAGAAGCTACCCGGCCTCATCGCCAGGTAGCATCACAACTCTTGGCCCGAAGACAAGCGAAGCGAACAATCAGCATTCGGAAAGATCGATCCGGGGGCGTTCCCTGTTTCGCTTCACCACGGTCGCTTTTGCCTCCCTCTCACTGCTGGCAACAAAACGACTCGATGCCACAGCAACCAGGGGACACGCCCCTTTAGACAAATAGCCCTTCCTCGACAGAGGAGAGAAATAGTAGAGAGACACCGACCACCATGCCTAGAGTCCCTCTGACTGCGATCGCAGGCTGTACCTTGTTCGATCTTAGAGGGGCAACTATTCCAATTCCACCCGTAGTCGTCACCAGCCATCCACGACCATCAGCCCACACACTAGCTATCAGCAGTCACCAGTCACGATGCAACGCTACTTCTGCCCCTCACCTAAGAGCCGTTCCAGCGTTGAGCGCTTAATACGATAACTCTGGCGCTGGCTGGCCCGAGGCAGGCGCACTCCCTCTAGCAAGCCCTCCTTGACCCAGCGTCTGACCGTGGTAGCATCGACCCTCAAGAGCTGTGCGACTTCGCTGATTGTGAGCAGTTCTTCCACTTCCAGATGTCGATCCATAACCTTCTCTCCTTCGCAGACAACCGGTCCGACACAACCGCTTCCAGGGAAAAGAGAGGAAAGAGGGGAGGGGACAGACACCCAGGGCTGCCCCCGCCTGGCGTCCCCTTTGGACCAGGGATGCTTTCCTTTCTCACCAGCGCTCCACAGGGCTGGCCCCTCTCGCGCCCTGGAACCGCCACGACGGTATTCTGTGTCTGCAGCATTGGCATCGAGATGCGTCTATCATACCGTTTCCAAGAGCCTCTGACAAGCCTCTTTCTAGCCCCTTTGTGGCCCCCCCCAACCGTTCAAACTGGCTCACGCTGCTGCTCAAGCGAGGGAGTCCTTACCTGACCCAGGCCAGGCACGCTACGGCTTGCCGGGGGCCAGGAGCGTCACACTGTGCGTGATCGGGGCCGCCGCTCGCAGCATGGCGCTCACGGGGCAATATTTTGTTTCGCTGAGTTCAATAGCTCGTGCAATCACCTCCTGTTCAAGAGCAACGCCTGCGATACGATGTTCCACATGAAAGGCGGTAAAGACACGTGGGTGGTGCTCTGCCCGCTCGCTATGGACAACGACCTCATAAGAAGTAATTTGCAGACGTTTTTTGCGTAGAATGGACAGAACCGTGATGCCAGTGCAAGCCCCCAGAGCCAGCGGCAGCAGCTCCATCGGGCGCAGCTTCCCTTCGACTCCTCCCTGCTCGGCAGCCGCTGTTAACGACAGCAGCTTTCCGCTGGCTGTCTCCGCCAGAAAGGTCATGTTCTCCTGCAAGCGCAGTCGCGCTGCCACGGTCAGCGTCATCGCTACACTCCTTGTCTGTCACCTCAGCTTGATGGTGTTTTGCTCCCTCGGAGCCTATCGAGCCAGATCCTGGCTGCCTTGTATTGTACCATGCCTGACCGCCTCAACCTGGGTAGATCGACCGGGCGGGCCCAGTTCGCCGCTATCGCGTGCCACTGTCTTGCAGATGACTGCTACTTGCTCTGGCTATGACAGTTTCTTTTCCTCTATACTGGGGCAGAAAGACCCTGAGCCGGGGTGGTAGACGGCGTCAGGGCCGGCCAGGCCCTGATGATCGCCTCCACCGCCCTGGCTCACGACTGGCCTTACTGTGCAAGGAGAAGCGGAATGAGGAGTATTGGACGCTCACGCTTCCTATTGATCAGCCTGACCGTCGTGGTCATGTGCTCGCTGGTAGCCGGTCTATTGAGCCGGGCCAGGGTCAGCTATGCCGCCTCGTACTGTCAGGTCTCCTACACCATTACCAGCCAGTGGCCCGGCGGCTTCGGCGCCAACATCGTCATTCAGAATACGAGTGGCAGCGCCTGGAACGGCTGGACACTGACCTTTACTTTCCCGGCAGCGGGCCAGAGTGTCACCCAGGGTTGGAATGGGACCTTCAGCCAATCGGGGCAGGACGTGACCGTCACCAACGCCAGCTGGAACGGGAGCGTTCCGGCAAACGGGACCGTCAACCCTGGTTTCAATGGCACCTGGACCACGAGTAACCCTGTACCGACCGCCTTCGCGGTGAACGGCAATGCCTGCAACAGCGGGGGCAGTGCGACGGCAACACCAGGCAGCACGCCGACGCCTACAGCGGGCACAACCCCCTCTCCGACGCCAACGCCGACCCCGGCCTTGACGCCTACAGCCACCGCCAGCACAACGCCGACACCGGGGATTCCGGGCGTTCCGACCACACCCCTGCCGCTGGATGGCGTGCATACCGGTAATGCGACCTGGTTCTCTGGCGTGGGAAGTCCCTATGGCGGGTGCGGAGTTCCCGACGGCTACATCGATTCGCCTTACTACGTGGCCCTTAACGTGCAGAATACGCCGGGCGACTATAGTACCTACCTCCCGCGCCCGATTTCGGCCCAGAATGCCAGCAAGATCGGCGTCTTCGACAACGGCCTCAACTGTGGGCGCTGGGTACGCGTGACAATTGGTGCCTATTGTACCGGCATTAACGACGGGGCCCCGAACGAGCCCTTCTGCCGCAATGGGAGCTGGGTCAACGATCAGTATACCGGCGCCACCCTCGACCTGGTGGTGGCCGATAGCTGCCAGGATGGCAATGCCTGGTGCCGTGATGATCCCTATCACCTGGACATCGTCCAGCGCGCCTTGAACCAGTTCCAGATCAATGGCCAGCCGGTGGGTAATATGTATCCCAACGCCTGGAACAATCGCCAGATCAGCTGGCAGTTCATCCCGGCCCCTAACTACACGGGCGATATCCATATCGCCTTCCTGCAGGGTGCTAATCCCTACTGGTCGGCGATCTCCATCACGCACCTGGCCAACGGCATCCACGGGGTTGACTATTATCAAAACGGGACCTGGGTCCATGCCCAGATGGATGCCGATATGGGGAACGATTATGTGATCCTGCCCACGACGCCAGGGGGCAGCCAGTATGCCATCCGGGTCTATGACGTTACCGACCAGCTGATCAACAATGGGCGCATCTACTACTTTAGTTATCCCAGTAGCTGTGGCTCATCCTGCCCAAGCGCCTATACGCCCGTGACCTATACGACAGGCTAGCTGGCCTGTTCAGCACTTTCCTGACAGCAAGCAGTCGGCTCGCTGTTGGCGGCACGCTTCTCCGCTCGCTCCTGCTTCGAGCGCCAGTGGAGAAGCGTGCCGTTCTGAATCTCCCCTACCCTTCCCCCTTGACAGAAGGCCGCCCTTGCCGTATACTTACCCAAAAAATTGATTTTCTTGATCTACTAAGTCAATTTTGGAGGTCCAGGTGAGTACATCTGCGACGGTCAACGGTGTCGATAGTGCAGCTATCGCGGCCCTGCGTACGAAACTGCAGAACGAGCCGGCGGCTGGTGATACCCTCTGGAGGGCTGAGGTGACCTGGAGAGGCGGCTTCCTGAACGAGATTCGCATCCGTGACCTGCCCCCCAGCTATGCCGATGAGCCGAAGGCCCTGGGCGGTAGTGATACCGCCCCCAATCCGGTAGAGCAGCTGCTCGGTGCACTGGGAAGCTGTCTGGCCATCGGCTATACCGCCAATGCGTCTCTGCGCGGCATCCAGATTCAGGAGCTGCGCGTCGAATTAGAGGGCCACATCGATTTGCCTGTATTTCTTGGTCTACGTGAAGGGCATGCCGGCTACACCGGGATCGAGGTGCGTGTCCACCTGAAGGCCGAAGCCCCGCAGGAAGTGCTTGAAGAACTCCATCAGCATGTACTGCGTACCTCACCTGTGGGGCAGACAATCGAGAAGGCTATCCCCTTACACGCTACGCTTCTCTCCGACTGAGTCTCTGTGCCCTGCTCTCTCGACACGCTCAGTGGTTCTCAAGGCCTTGCTCATCCGCCTGGGTGCGCAAGGCCTTGAGCATATTCAGGGCTGCCGCTCTGGCTGCAGCGCGCTTGGTCCGTCCCTGAGCGATAGCCCGGAGTGCTTCCCCCGAAGGTAAGGTCACGGTGCAGGTGCAGATGAAGCGCGGTTCCTGGGGTGATCCACTCTGCTCATAGGCATACTCGGCGCACTCGATGCGCTGACGCTGTAGCAGTTCATTCAGGAGGCGCATTGCCGAGCGCTCGGATGGCCCCAGCAGAGCCTGGCGCTGCTCTGGTTGGAGAGGCAGACGCTGTAAGAGATTCCTGGCCGCTGCCTGTTCGGCACGGGCCCGGCTTGAGCCATGACCGCTGGCGCTGTAGCGCTCGCCAGCGATGAGCAGCTCACACTCCGCCGTAAAGTGGGGTGCATGTGCTGGTCCGTTGTGAGCGAGCAGACGGTAGAGCGGTGTTCCCCACCGATGACCATGTGCCAGCTCCTGCAAGGCGCCCTTGTAGTTGACCTCGGCGAGCGGTGGCTCTGGGCTGTGATCCTGCGTCTGTCCCGCTCGCTCGGCATCTTGTTCCTCCTTGCTGGCAGCGAGGCAGCGCAGATCGGAAGCCGCTTTCAGCAGAAGTGCGACCTCCTCCAGTTCGAGGCCGCTCATTCTGACCAGGAGATCAGCGCTGGCCAGCTGACGCGCCCGATCCTTACGCTGGGCCCGATATGTCGCCGAGCGATAGTACTGGTCGGCCAGGCGCAGGCTGACGCAGGCGCTAAAGCACGGTTGCCCTCCACTGCCAAAGAGAGTCTGCTCCTGGTAGGCTGGGGCCTCCCAGCCCAGTATTTGCTGTCCCATGGCGAGCAGGCTGATGGCATGCTGCGGCTGACGACACAGGGAGGAGAGAGCAGCCCGCTTGACGCGCTCCCAGCCCTGACCGGTGGTCGGGAAACGAAAAAGCAGGGTAAAGAGATCATGAGGACCAAGGACGTCTTCGCGCAGACGAGCCAGAATCTCTTCTTCGATGACTGGAGGCAACAGCTGCGATTGCGCCGCGATACGCATGAGGCTGTGAAAGCGTCGTGCATCCAGCGCAGCTAGAGGACGGGGACGCTCTCCCCCCTGAGCCAGCGCCTCCTCCACCTGCCGCTGCAGTTGCTGCTCGTAGAGCGAAAGGAAGTAGGCTGGTTTCTCCGCCTTCAGGCTGCGTTCAATTTCGTTGAGGTGGCTGGCAATCTCCTCTAGCTCCTCGCGGCTGGGGAGCGGCGCGGCGTTCTCGCTCTGTATGAGGGAGAGCAGGATGCGCTGATTGACCAGGTCGGCATAGCGTCGCAGTGGCGATGTCAGATGCAGATAGGCTGGCAGCTGGAGACCAAAATGCCCGCGCAGGGTCGGTGCATAGGTGGCTCGCTCAACGACCAGCTGGATGGTGGCGCTGACCTGCTCCGGCCTGACCTGGTCGGGCCGTAAGAGGGCCGTCTCAAGCATCTCGCGCAAGGCTTCACCTGTGGGGGCAATTGGTTTGGAGCAGTGGTTGCGATAAAGGGCTGGTAGACCACGCCGGGCCAGCAGGTGAGCAAAGAGCTGGTTGGCCAGGATCATACACTCCTGTATCAGAAAATAGGAGCGATGCCGCTGCTCTCTGCTGAGGCGGAGGAGAAAGCCCTCTTCGTTGGTAGCCCAACCTCGATGCAGATCGTAGAGGGCAAGCGAACCACGAGTGCACCGTAGCTGAAAGAGCTGCTCGGCGAGACGGTAGAGGGCGCGCAGCATCGTCCCCAGGGGACGATCCGGCTCGCTCAGCAAGGCGTCGGCTTCCGCATACGAGAGGCGTTTGACGCTCGCCAGACAGGTGAGGCTCAGGCGTGGCTCGCCGGGTTGCCAGGTGGCATCGAAGGGCAGGATGAGGGTCACAGCTGGACGTCGCTGGCCCTCTAGCAGGCTGAGATGTTCCTCGCTCAACAGGCGCGGCAGCAAGGGTACCGTGTGATTGGTGTAATAGCGTGTAAAGGCCCGCTCTCGCGCCTCCTGCTCCAGCGTGGGGGTGAGCTGAGGGGTGACCAGTGAGGCGACATCGGCGATACTGATTTGCAGGAGGACGCCCCCCGTGGGCAGGGGGTCCAGCCAGAGAGCATCGTCTAGATCGCGCGAGGCCGGTCCATCGATGGTGATCCCTCTGACCAGCGGGCGCCCTTCCAGGAGGGCCGCGATCCGGCTGACGGCCTCTCTGGCCCCTGCTCGGGCCTTCTCCGAAAAGCGCTTACTGCTCCTCTCTCTCTCTGCTGCGTTCGTTGCCATCCTGCTTCCTCACATTTCACATCGCTTGGCAGTAGAAGACTCAATGAGTATATTGTATTGTATCACCTACTCAAGATCGGCAGACAGAGCCAAAGGCCGTATACGGTGATAGGGCCTATCCTGCAGTATATCCACGGCATTTCGGCGCCGGCGCTCCCGTTTCCCGCTTGTCGCCAGCGGGGCCGACGTGATATCATTTCCCCGGAGAAGGAACCTATCCTGCCAGCCGCTGGAACCATTCCCCACGTTCGTGAGGAAACTGGCGGGCGGAAAGAAAATGGAGCAACGCGCGTGAGTCGGCAGAAGCAGCAGTCCTCGCCACAGGTGACCTTCTATACGAAAGCCGGCTGCCACCTGTGCGACGAGGCCCGGGAGATGCTTGAGGATATCGCTAGCCAGCTAGACTTCGATTTGACTGAGATTGATATTCGCGGCAATCCTGAGCTGTTCGAACTGTACCGCTATCGCATTCCGGTGATTATTGTTGATGGGCAGATCCTGGAAGGGCGCATTGAATTCCGCGATCTGGTGAGGGCCTTCCACTTGCCCTAAGTGTCTGTCTGTCTGTCTAGAGAAGAGGAGGACCAGGCTCATGGCCATCGATCAGGGAGTCTCTCCACTCCCTCAGTCGCTTGCCCGCCCCGCTCCTGTGCCTCGACGACGTCGCTCGGCTCGCCTGAACGCGCTGATTGAAGGTCTGGGGTCCTGGCTGCTGCGTTATTGGGCTTATGGGGTCACGGCCCTGTTGGGAAGCATTGTGCTGCTGGCGGTGAGTGTGCCTTTCTTATTCTACTTTGGGCTGGATACGCTCGCTCGCCCCATCTACTTTGCTTTACATCTCATCTGCGCTCAGATACCATCACATTCCTTTTACATCTTTGGTCACCCTCTCGGGATGTGTGAGCGCAATTTCTCCATCTATGCCTCAATGTTCGTCGGGTCGCTGCTTTTCGTGCTGAGCAAGCGCCGCCTGCCCGGCATCCCCTGGTGGCTCTGGGCCTTGACTCTGGTGCCGATTGCTCTCGATGGCTTCACGCAGATGTTCGGCTGGCGTGAGAGTACCCCCCTGCTACGCGTTTTGACGGGCACCATCTTCGGACTGGGCAATGTGCTTTTTGTGCTGCCGTTGATTGAGCGCAACCTGGTAGTCACGCCCGAGATGAACGCTGCCCTGCAGCTACGTCGCGCGCTGGCCTATCAGCCCCTCACCTCGCTGGCTCCCGTCGGTCTTGGTCCTGTTGGCGCTCCTGCCTGGGCCAATGGTCAGGTCCCGGCTCAGACAGCCACTGCCGGCCAGGCGCTCCCGACCGTTGCCTTGTCTCCGACCGCCGAGCCAGCAGCGCCCTCGGTCTCCATTCGCCAGGCCCGGGGCAGCAGCCGCTCTACGGCGCCGCTCACCCAGCAGGAGAAGACGAGCCAATAAAGGGATCATAGGCCGGATGGCACCCAGGTTGTATTGTCTCCAGATCGCGGAGCGCGGGGCCAGGAGATGGAGACCGAGATGAGCGGTAAGGAGGGGGCCCTGGTCTGGATCGCTTGACAGCGAAAGGCGCGCTGTTAGATACTCTCTCTGCACAGAGAAAGTCCCGCCCCGCCCCGTGGTGGGTCTGTCTGTCGGCTCCGTTCTGGGAACCAGCAGAAGGCAAGGCCCGGACAGGGCTGCCGGGGGGCCGTTGGGGGGGTTCGTGGACACCATCGACCTCTGAGTGGCACGGCTGTCTATAGGATAGGAATGGTGTGAGCAGATCATCAGGGGAGGCCAGCCAGCTTTGGAGAGAGTTGGGGATCGTATGAGCCTTTCAGAACGCGGACCGGCCACATTCGCTATTGCGACGTTAGGTTGCAAGGTCAACCAGGCCGATAGCGAGGCAATCAGCGAACAGATGCATGCTGCCGGCTTTATCCAGCAGGATTTCAACGAGCCGGCGGATGTCTATATCGTCAATACCTGTACAGTGACCCATCTCGGGGATCGGAGTTCACGAGCGTTGATCCACCAGGTGCAGCGCCGCCAACCTAACGCTCTCCTGGTGGTGACAGGTTGCTATGCCGAGGCCAATCCCCAGGCAGTGGCTGCCTTGCCTGGTGTCGATCTGGTGGTTGGTAATAGCGGCAAGACCTCCCTGGTGGAGGCTATTCGCCAGCGTCTTCGGGAAGGCAAGCGCGCTGCTGAGCAGGGGGCCTCGACCGTGGTGCCCGGCTATCGACAGCAGGGGCGCGGCTCTGGGCGGGCGTTGCCGATGCTGCCGCTTGATAGCTATCACATTGGCAGCGACAGTCCCCTCGAGGCGGAGCCTCTCCCCGAGAACGCCGACAGCCTGTCGTCTCTGACGCTGCCAGACAATTGGCGCCCGCCCTTCTCGCGCACACGGGCGCAGATCAAGGTCCAGGATGGGTGCGATAATCGCTGCACGTATTGCATTGTTCCATATGTACGTGGCGGATCGCGCAGTCGCAGTATCGCCTCAGTAGTCGAGCAAGTCCGGCGCAAGACCCGCGCCGGCTACAAGGAGGTGGTGCTGACCGGTGTGCATCTGGGCGATTATCATCCCCCTGAGAATCCGCGGCAGGATCTTGGGGATCTCCTGGCAGCCTTGCTGCGCGAGACCTCGATCGCCCGGATTCGGGTCTCTTCGCTGGAGCCGGAAGATTTTCGCCTGGAGTGGCTGGAGCTGTGGGAGAATCCGCGCCTCTGCCGTCATCTGCATCTCCCCTTGCAGAGCGGCTCAGATACCATTCTGCGGCGCATGGGACGGCGCTACACAACCGAACGCTATCGCACGATTGCGATGACGGCCCGGCGTTTGATCCCCGATATCGCCATTAGCACCGATATTATTACAGGCTTCCCCGGGGAAAGTGAGGAGGATTTCGAGCAGACCTACGCGCTTGCTGCCGAGCTGCGCTTCGCTCGCTGCCACGTCTTTCGTTTCTCACCGCGCCAGGGCACGCCGGCAGCTCGCATGGCTTCCCAGGTCAAGGAAGAGGTAAAGAAGACTCGCAGTGAGCGCATGCTGGCACTGGCCGCGGAACTATCACGCCAGTTCCGTCAGCGTTTCCTGGGTCAGACGGTTCAGGTATTGCTGGAACAGCGCAAGCAGGGCTACTGGGAGGGGCTGACCGATACCTATGTACGTGTCGAGGTGGAGCAACTGCCAGAGGCCGAGACGCGCAACTGGCAGAATACCTTTGTGACGGTCCGCCTGGAGCAACTGAGCGAGGACGGGGTCCGCGGGATCTTTGTGGAGGAGGTCGCTTAGCCTTGGATGAAGATGGGCCTCTTGCTCATCTAAGAGCAGGCGCGCCTGGAGGGCAGGCGGCACGAGGCGACCGATTGCCCTCTGTGGTGGCCATCCGCCGCTGGTGGCTCCCCCGGCTGCTGCTCGCCTTCCTTCTGATCCTGAGCGCCTGCGGCTGCTCATCGACCGCAACTGGTCAGCCGCCCGTCGCTGCCACGACTACGGTCGTACCTACCCTGATCAGCCAACCCGGAGCGCTGCCGGCGCTGATCCAGACGGCTACCTTCCACGAGTACCCGCTGACGCGTCATGCCGAGGGCGACATGCTCATGCGGCCCGCTCTCGATCAGCAGGGGCGAGTCTGGTTTGGGGTAATGGCCAGCAACCGCATCGCGATGTTTGATCCCCGGGGCGCGAGCTGGCAGACAGTAGCTCCTCCCCACGGACGGGGCGGTCTGATGGGCCTGATTGTGGCCCCCGATGGCTCGCTATGGTTTGCGGAACAGTACGCCAACTATATTGGTCACTACCTGCCCAGCACTGGCCGTTTCCAGCTCTACCCGTTGCCTATAGTTACCGCGCCCGATCCAGCCCACAAGGGGAAGCAGCTGACATTGCCAGTGGCTCCCAATGAGCTGCTCATGGACCGGCAGGGCCTGATCTGGTTCACGGAGATGAATGCCGATGCGCTGGGACGTCTCAATCCTGCAACGGGAGAGCTGCGCCAGTACCCACTCTCAGCACACCATACTGTCCAGCAGCTCAATCCCTATGGCCTGGCCAGCGACGCACACGGGAACCTCTGGTTCACGGAATCAAGCCAGAACCGTATTGGCTATCTTGATCCGCACACGGGAACCATTACGACCTTCTCAACCCCTGATCCCGGGGCGATGCCAATGGAGATTGCCGTCGACCAGCAGGGCCAGGTTTGGATCACCACGTTTGCTCACAATTTACTGCTCCGCTTCAATCCCTCCAGCCGCCAGTTTACCCGCTACTATGCCCCGACTCCCGATGGCTCGTCTGGCGGCCTCTACGGCCTCTCTCTGGATAGAAGCGACGGGGTCTGGGTCACGGTGGCTGCTGCAAATGCGCTCGCTCATCTGCTCCCCGAGCAGCAGCGCTTCCTCTACTACCTGGTGCCGACGGCCAGCAGCTTCCCCTTCGGAGTGGCGGTGGCCAATCGCCAGCAAGTCTGGTTCACGGAAGCAGGGGCTAACCAGCTCGGCCTGCTGACGCTCGCATAAGCAGGAGGCAAGGGACCTGCTTCCTCGCCAGCTGACCACCATTCTGTCATGGGGAGGCGCCAGCAGGACGGATGTCCGTATGTACGGATAGATAGACACATCCCAGGCACTACCCTGCTGGCGCGCGATCACGGATGGCCAGTATGGACCAGGCCACAGCGGTAAGGACGGTAGCCGAGAGAGCGGGCAGGCTGCGCAGCTCTGTCTAGCCACGTCGGGCCGCAGGTGGTCTGGTAGGATCTGCAATTGCCTCTGCTGATCATTGTTCTCGCTTTTTTTGGTTGCGACTCGGCGACCCGCGTCAGGAAGGCAAGCCGGCCCACTGTACATTGAGCCAGCAGCGTCTTTCGCCAGACCATAGATACACTGGCCGGGCGCTGAGCCGCGACTGGTCGCGCAAGCTAGTCGCTGTAGATAAAGGCGACGCCAGGACCGACGCTGTACACAACGTACTGGACTTTCCAGGGAGCGGCACCCCAATTCATGGTGCTGGCCAGTACACGCCCCTGGCCCAGTACCTTTTCCACCACCGCCACATGTCCCAAGGCATAGGCCCCTTCGACCCCCGGCTGCAACACAATGATGGCCCCAGGCACGGGATCACGCGAGACGTGCCAGTGAAACTCATAGGCCCGCGCTACCCATTGCCAGGCATCGGCCTGGGTGCGCCAGGGAACATAGATTCCATGCAGCTGGAAATAGCGCTGATTGGCCCACCAGGTGCATTGTCCATAGGGGAAGACGTTGCCACTGGTCACTGGCCGGCTGCTGCCGCCCGGTGATCCCGTGGCCTGCGACGGCGGCGGCTCCTGCGGCGCTGCTGCCGTTGGCGTGGCCACGATCTGGGGAGGTGGCCAGCTCGCAGCCTCTGGTCCGGAGGGGGTATGAGACACGACTGCCCCGGACTGGAGCTGCGTGGGAAGCTGGGCCGGTTCCGGTCGGCTGTGTCGACGGGGCTGACGAGCCGACGCTGCTGTGTTAGCAGGCCGTGGGCGCTGAGTGTGCGCACTCGTTGGCCGAGGCTCTTTGTTGGGGAAAAGATGCTGGGATCGTTGCCGATGTTTGCCAGCCTCTGCGCCCAGTGGAGCAGGCCCCCACGCGCGGCAGGTCGGCGCCGCCCCATGAGCCAGAGCTGGCTGGAGATGCAGACAGCTGACCTCAGACGCCAGGGGCATTTGTGCCGCCCCGGCTGCCGTCCCCGAGAGGAGCAACATCAGGGTCGCCAGCGCCCGTGTGCTTCTCAGCGGTTGGGTCCGCTGCCGTTGATACAGGTAATGCCAGATTCGTTGGTGTACTCGCAATGTCTCGTCCCTTCGCAAGTTGCAACTATCACTAGCCAGTCAGAGCCTGATTGCTCCGCCTGGCAGGCATGACATACCGTCGCAATTGCAGGCCGATCCTGATTCGACATCCGCGATCTGTTACGGTTTTACTATAAAAGTGCTCACCAAATTGATTGGATCAAGTATATAATGTATGTGACTGTTTGCTTGCTTCTGCAGGAAGACCGCACAGAGCAGCCGACGGGCCTCTTTCAGAGGACAGAGAGGGAGAGCAGGCAAAAGCGCCCACCGCCGATCACAGGGGGGAAGAAGAGAGGGAGGAGGGGCCGCACAGAGAGAAAGTAGCCCAGCCAGTCAGAGTGAGGTCCGGTGGCTGGCTGGGCCAGTGAGCATGGGTTGCTACGGTTGCTGCTCAGTCAGGCTCGCGCAAATGGCGCTCGAACCAGTCGACGATGAAGCGCAGGCGCTGCAGGCGGAGAGAGGGATGGCCGCCGCGAGAAAGGCCGTGGCTCTGGCCCTCGAAGCGCACGTAGCGCACCTCGCGCCCCAGGTACTTCAGGGCGGTGAAGAGCTGATCGGCCTGCTCAATATTGCACCGCAGATCCTGCTCACTGTGGAGAATCAGCAGCGGCGTCTGCATGTGCTGCACATAGGCCAGCGGGGACATGCGCCAGTAGCGCTCCAGGTCCTCCCACGGTGTGGTATCCAGCTCATCGTCGGCGAAAGTCCAACCAAAATCACTGCTGCCAAAGTCGGAGACCAGGTTTGTGACGCTGCGGTCAGCCACCGCGGCGCGGAAGCGATGGCTATGGCCGATCAGCCAGGCGGTCATAAAGCCGCCGTAGCTGCCGCCAATGACCCCGATGCGCTGCTCATCGATACCACCCTGCTGCAAGGCGGCGTCGATGCCAGCCAAAATATCCAGGGAGTCCTTTTCGCCCCAGGCGCCGCGCACAGCCAGGGCAAACTCACGTCCGTAGCCGCAGCTCCCGCGGGGGTTGGTGTAGAGGATGACGTAGCCCGCGGCGGCCAGGACCTGCATCTCATGGAAGAAGCCGTAGCCATATTGGGTGTTGGGGCCGCCGTGAATCTCCACAATCAGCGGGTAGCGCCGGGCAGGATCGTAGTCGGGGGGGCGCAAGAGCCAGCCGTCCATAGGCCAGTCGTCGCAGCCCCGGTAGGGCAGATACTCCGGCGAGGCCAGTTTCAGCTCGCGGAGCAGCTCATCGTTACAATGCGAGACCTGCTCCAGCGTCGGCGCCTCAGCGCCTTGCCCTGCCTCTGGTCCAGGTGCCATGGAGGTCAGCGAACAGCGATAGATCTCTGGCGGCTGGGTGGCGCTGCCCATGAGCAAGGCAGCGTGCTGAGCGGCCTGATCGAGGGAGAAGTCCCGCACATGTACGGCGCCAGGCGTGAGAGTCGGTGGCTCCGGGCCAGCCCCACTGATGGGGATGGCATACAGCCGCGTGGCGCCACGTCGGGAGGCCAGGGCATAGAGCGTCTGCCCATCGGCGGACCAGCCTGGAGGGGGCATCAGATGCTCGTCGCCCAGGTCGCTATTTGTCCAGTCGACACAGCTTCCCTCAAAATCGCTGGTCAGGCAAAGCGGTTGGACCTGACCGGGGATTGCTCCGTCGAGCGAGAGCACATAAAGATCGACATGATTCGCCGAGCGATACTTCGGCATGGCCAGGAAGGCCAGATGGCGGCCATCCGGTGACCAGGAAGGCGAGGAGCAGGAGAGGCTCCCATTGGTCCAGCAGCGCAGCTCACCTGATTGGCCGGAGACGATCGTCAGCGTATACAGATCGGGGCAAGGCATCCGCCAGCGATCTTCCGCGCGGCTGGAGACAAAGGCGATCTGCTGACCATCGGGAGACCAGGCCGCGTCAGCATCATCCCAGTCGCCATCAGTCAGCTGGACAGGCTCGCCTCCCTCAACAGGGATCAGGAAGAGGTGGCTGCGACGCTCGTGGATAAAGCCGACTCCATCGAGGCGATACCAGAGGCGCTCGATCACCCGCGCCTTTGGCAGGGGCTTGCCCGCCGGCGTTTTCTCATCGCTCGGGCCAACCTGGGCCGAGAAGAGGAGGTAGCGTCCATCGGGCGACCAGACAGGGCGCTCGGCGCCATGTTCCATCCAGGTGAGCTGGCGTGCCTCACCGCCGTCCGCCGGCAGCAGCCAGATCTGAGAAGAAGGCTGCGCCTGTCGCTCTGCGGCTCTTCCTGCCACAGGGGACCCGGCTGGCTCATCGCTGTCGCGATCGGACACGAAGGCGAGCCAGCGCCCATCGGGCGACCAGCTAGGACTGTGGGCTTTCGCCCGCCCAGTGGTGAAGCGCCGGACCTCACCGTTGGGCAGGGCCACCCAGATCGCCGAGCGATACTCATGCTCCCGCTCATCAATAGTTGTGACCACAAAGGCTACGCGCGAGCCATCGGGCGAAAGACGTGGCTGGCTGACAAAGCGCAGCCGATACAGATCCTCGATCGTAATAGCTCTCGTCATAGGTGCTTCTTTCTGCAGAGGAAGCTGAAGCGGCCAGCGAGCGGGCCACTCCAGCCAGGCAGTGAGCCACAAAGAACGCAAGATCGCTGCGTGCAGTGCATCTTCGTAGCGAAGGATGCCTGGCCAGGGCCAGCCAGGAGGGTGGGCAAACCAAGCCAGCAGACCAAGCCAGAGGAAGTGAGCGAGCCGAGCGTGCTGGCCCCTTGGTCAGGCCGCGGGATTCTCCGCCCAGGTCAGCAGGTGGAACCAGAGGCCGCAGAATTCATCAAGCAGCAGTTCGGCCATCGCCTGCTGATAGCAGCGTTCGAAGATCTCCGCAGGGATCTCCGCCCATGTGCACACAAACTCCTGCACGAGCTTCCAAAATACCATAAAATGCTGATAGCCTCCAGTCTGAGCGGAGGCGCCGGTTGAGAAATCCACCACAAACGGGCGATAGCCAATATGGCCCCATCCCGCCGAGCGCAGCAGCTGGCCCAGGACGGCAGTGATTCCCAGAGCCCGGCCATCGGGGGAGAAGCTATATCCCTTGCGCCAGAAGGCGCGGGCCAGCCAGGCAGAGAGCTGCTCAAAAGCGGGACTGGTCGTCCAACACAGCTCGGCCTCGGTCAGGCGAATACTGCCCCCAGGACGAGTGACGCGACGACACTCGCGCAGTAATGGCACCCAGGCTGAGGCGGGCATCATCCCCATCAGGAAACGAGCATTCACAAGATCGAAGGCATCGTCGGGGAAATCGAGGGGCTGCAAAGCGTCCATCACCACGAACTCGACATTCCCCAGGCCCCGCGACCAGGCCTGAGCCTGGGCATACTCTACAACTGCGGGACAGCTATCGATGCCGATCACCGTCACCTGCGGATAGGCATAAGCCACAGCCAGCGCCCAGCCGCCGGGGCCACAGGCAATATCAAGGATTGTCTGTACAGCCTCCAGATCACCCCCGCGCTCTGGGAAGAGGCCCCCCAGCTGCCGCGTAATCAGCTGCTCCAGGAGCATCGTCCGCGCCAGCTCAGCAGCATCATCGGCCTCAATCACATAGGTTCCTCGCTCCCAACAAGGCCTCGGCTCACGCCTCACGCACTCATCACTCATGCAGGTCAAGCTCCCTTCACAGACACACCAAGCAGGCATGCACACCGGTGGACAGAACACGGCCACAGATGAGGACCAGCGGCCTCTCCTTCTTTGCTGTTTCCACCGGGCTTCCCTCCCGGGCAGCGAATCCCAGAGCAGAGCAAAAGCCTGAACGGCCCTGGCTAAACCCTCGCTCGCCTCTTCAATCCCCAGCAGATCAGTCCTCATTGTAGCAGATTAGCCTTCATCTGGCTACAGGCCTGGCCGTGTTTTGAGGGAGACTCATCAGGAGTTGAGCCGATGGGCGTGGCTCCTCCATAGCCAGCAGGATCTTCCTCAGTGTCAGAGGGGCAAGCGAAGGAGAAGCGCCCTGGCCACATCACCACCACCCAGCCCGGTGTGGACGGGGAACAGCAGAGAGTGGAGTTGGCTGACCCCAGTTCAGCCCGACCTCGCCTCCAACCGGGGTTCAGCCTCATAGGACGAGATAGCAGACGAGCAGTGAAGTCAGGGAGCTGCGGCCTTCCTCCAGGGTAGCGAGCGAGAGAGCGAGTCGGCGCTAGCGACGCCGGCGATTGCGCCGTCCACGCTCGGAGGTCAGATGAGAGGAGCTGCGCCGGCGGCTTCGTTCCTCGCGCTGCAAGGCCAGATCAAGCGTCTCGTGCAGGCGTTCGAAATCGTCGACATCAAGCTGCAGCTCCACGGCTGGCGAATCATCGGAGCGGGCGCGTCCCTCCTCAAAGAGCTGCAGGACCATGACCAGCTCCACTTCAAACTCTACCACTTCCTCCTCACCCACCTCCTCCTCGACCCCTTCGGCTCCTGGCTCCTCGGCTGCTTCTTCCTCCGTACCTTCCTCTTCCTCCGGAGTCTCTTCCTCTTCCTCGGGGAGATCAGCCTGAGTAAAGATAATGTTGGTGCGCGCGCAGCGGAAACGCCCGTTGAGCTTGAGAGCATCCGTGGCCATCTCTTCGGCCAACTCCCGCACCACGTCCATCATTTGGGTAAAAGCATCTTGCAGCTGCTCCAGCGCCCCCTCCTCCTCAGCGCTCAGCTCTCCCTCTTCCGCCAGCAACTCGCCGCGCTCTGCAGCGCTAGAGGAGGAGCTGGCCTCGGGTAAGCGCTGCCGCGCCAGTTCGTTCAGGCGATCCAGTGCCTGGGCGAGGGAGGGAGAGAAAGTACTTGCGCTGCTCTCTCGCTCTGTTGCATCGTCAAAGTGCTTTTCATCAATTGAACGGCTACTGTGCTCCTTCTCGAGATGATCTTCATCCTCATCTTCAAACTCAACATCCAGACCAACAGCCGCCTCCACCGCAAGGATCTGCTGATGCAGCTGTTCAGCGACCTCACGGCTCATATACGCCTGGATACGGGCCTGCCGGGAGGCGGCCACCAATTGGAAAGGGGGCCAATCGCGGTAGCGCTCCCGGCCACGCAGATAGCGCACCTCGACCACCCCGAGGGTATCCAGCCGCAGCGAAAGCTCCATGAATCCCTCCTCGCAGAACGAACCGGCTGCGCCATCGAGCTTCTTTGACCAGCCAATAGCCCAGAGGGCAGCCGCCATGTGATTCGCGGCCCCGTCCCGCCTGGCGAGCGCTTTCACCCACTCTTTACTCCGGCGCTGGAGGAGAAGCGGGCTTAATCTTGCAAGCAAGCAGGCAGGCAGGCGATACCGCCGGCCTCATGCGGCACAAAAGGACCCGGAAGGTCGTACGCTTCAGGGTTGCAGTACTCTCTCGGGAGTTGACATCATCATACCACAAACCGTCCCCTTTGGCATCGCGCTTTGCTAATCTCTACTGTGCCAATAGGAGACCTGGTTTATCGGTCTGTCTGGGCCTTCAAAGCCCGGAGGCCAGCCCCAACTGCTGGCGACTAGCGCCGGGGGTGGCAGCGAGCAGCCAGGCGGGGTAGTTGATCCTGTCCTCCTGGCTCACAGTCACCGTCTGCAGGCGATATAATATTGTGTAGTAGGGAGGAGGGAACGAGAGCAAGAACGCCGTCCTGGCGGGCGGCGATGTGTGGGGCGTGTCTTTTCCAGTCCAGGTCAGGTAGAGACCCGGCGTGGCTAGAAACCCCGACCTATGGAGCCAGAGCCATCTGTGCAACTTGAACAAATCCTGGGACACATTGCGGTCGGAGCCGCAGTCCTGGATGGTACTGATTTGCGTGTTCTCTACATCAACCAGTACCTGGCCTCGCTGCTGAGCGAGCCGTGGCGCTCGCAAGGAGTGCTCGGTCATCGTCTCTCTGAGATCCTGCCCCCAGAGCTGGCCTCCACGGCTATGCCCCATCTGTGGCGGGCCTGCTCCTTGCGCCAGAGCCTGGTCTTCCAGGATGTCCCCTATGAAGGACTGCTGGCCAGTCGTGGGCGCACCTATTGGCGCATCTCCCTGATCCCTGTGACCTGGGAGAGCCAGCAGGGAGAACAGAAAGGGGAGGGCCAGCGAGAAGCTCTGTTGGTCACCGTGGAGGACGTGACCAGCCAGGTACGCTCACGCTTGTTGCTGAAGGCCATGCAGCACATCTCCGCGGCCATTGCTGGCCCCTTTGCCCTGCCCGAGGTGCTGGACCGCATCTTGCAGGCTGTTCAGGAGATGGTCGGTTCGACCCGCTGCGCGATCCTGTTGCTGGAGCCAGTCACCGAGGTCGAGACCGCGCTGCCAGATATTGCCCAGCCGCGTCCCCCCATGTACCAGGAGACCGTTGAGAGTGAGCCGCTGGTCACTCTAGCGGCGCAGAAAGGGCTGCATCCCAGTGCCCAGCACTGGCGCCCGCGCCTGACTGAGCGGCTGCTGCTCAGCCGCGCCTTGCGCGAACAGCGAGCGCTGATCATTGAAGATACCGGCAGTTGCCCAGAGCTAGAGCTACCGCTCCTTGACGACGATGGCCTTCCACGCCGACCCGGTTCCGTGCTCTGTGTACCGATCTTTGATCCCCATCCCGAGCAGATGAGACCAATGGAGGGCCGCGGCCCCGTGGGTCAGGGACCCGGCGACCGTCCGGCAGTTGTGGGGACGATCGAGGTGTACCACCGACGGGCCCGTGGCTTCCCTGCTGAGGAGGTCGAGCTGCTAGAGCAGTTCGCCCGCCAGGCTGGTCTGGCTATTCATAATGCGCGCCTCTTTTTCCGCATCGATAGTCTGGCTCGCATGGCGAGTCGCAATGTGCGCCAGCGCGAGAATATTATGCAGGCCATTCCCGACGGGGTGGTGATCTACGACGCCCGCTGGCGCGTGGCGGACATCAATCATGCCGTGCGCCGTCTCTTTGGCTGGAGCGACGAGGCCCTGGGGCTGCCAATCTGGGAGGCCCTGGCCCGCAGTCAGGCTCGCTTTGAAGAGGCTCTGCCTCGTGGGCCGGAGGATATTCCAGCCCTGGAGCGCCGTGCTCTGGAGCAGAGCGTCGACGAGATCAAGGTCATCGGGGCCGATGGCCATCCCTACGTCATCCGCCGTTCCTACGCTCCCATCCACGACGCGGTCGGTGATATCTTCGCTTTCATCGTCATCTACCACGATGTAACCGAGCAAGCTGCCGCCCGCGAGCGCATCGAGGCCGAAGTTATCGCCCGCACGCTGGAGCTGGCCCAACGCAATCAAGCGCTCCAGGAGGCCAAAGCTGCCCTGGAGGAGGAAGGCGCCCGCATGCAGACGCTCCTTGAACGGTTACCCTCGGGTGTACTCTTGATCTCCAAGGAGGCCCGTGAGCGCCCACGGATCAGCATCATTAACCGTCAGGCCGCCAGACTCTTGCGCCGGATGGGAGTACCCGAGGCCCAGCTGGATAATCCAGAGGAGGTCATCCGCTGCCTGGCCGGACGGGCGAGTGAGGAAATCATCGACCGCATCAATGTCTATGGCCCCAATGGCGAGCTGGTACCAGCCGAGGAGCGGCCCCTGGCGCGCGCCCTCTTCCGAGGTGAGGCCAGTGAGAGCGAGCTGCACCTGAGCCAGCCCGATGGCAGCCTTCTCTTTCTGCTGGCCAGCGCGGCCCCGCTGCGGGCCTCCGATGGGACGATCAGCGGAGCGATCCTGGTCTGGCACGATATTACGCGTATGAAGGAGCTGGAGCGCGAGCGCGAGGATTTCTTTACCACGATGGCCCACGAGCTGAAAACGCCGCTGGCCAATATTCGCGCTCACCTGAGCGTCCTCCAGGCCGACGACCTGCGCTGGTCAGTGGAAGAGCAGCGCGACTTTCTGCGTACCGCCGACGAACAGGTTGAGCGCCTGGTCAGCATGGTCAATCAGTTCCTGGATGCCGCCCGGGTGGAGGCTGGCGCCTTACGCCTGGAGCTGGAGCCGGTGCTGCTCTCCGAGCTGGTCGAGGATTTGCAGGAGCGCCTGGAGGCCCTCATCGCCAGCTCGCACCGCAGTCTGGACGTGCGGGTCCCTCCTCAGTTGCCCACCGTTCTGGCGGACTATGAGATGATTATCCGCGTCCTGACGAACCTGCTCAGCAATGCCTTTTACCATGCGCCAGAAGGCGATACTGTCCTGCTGGAAGCAGAGCAGGTCAGCCCCCGCGAGGTGGAGATCCGCGTCACCGACCACGGCCCTGGCCTGACACCTGAGCAACAGGAAGAGCTGTTCACTCGCTTCAGTACCTTTGCCGCCAGCCGTCGCCCGGCGGCAGACCGCCCGGGTCAACCGCTCCGCGATCGACGCCGGGATAGCGCCCGCTGGAGTCCCGGTACGGGCCTGGGCCTCTACATTAGCCGTGGTATTATCGAAGCTCACCAGAGTACCTTAACGCTCCACAGCAGCCCTGGTCAGGGGACCACCTTTGCCTTCCGCCTGAGCATCGCCGGCGAGCCAACCGTCGCCCAGCCGCTGCTACCCGCCTCAGCCCCGCGCGGCAATACAACCGGCTCCAGGGAGGGAGGGTGCGCATGATGTCAGCTTCTGAGCGTGAGAAAAAACCATGCATTCTTTGTGTAGAAGATGATCCACAGATGAGTGCTTTTCTGCGCGCGCAATTGAAGGCGCGTGGTTTCCAGGTGCAAACAGCCCGCGACGGGGCCCAGGGCATCGAGCTGGCAGCGCTGGTGCAGCCACAGCTGGTGCTGCTCGATTTATCCTTACCGACGCTGGACGGCCTGGCTTTCCTGCGCCGCCTGCGCGAGTGGAGCAACGCCCCTGTGATTGTGCTTTCGGCTCACGACGAGGAACCAGTCAAAATTAAGGCTCTCGACCAGGGCGCCGATGACTACCTGACCAAGCCTTTCAGCATCAACGAGCTGCTGGCGCGCGTGCGCGTGGCTCTGCGCCGAGCCTCTGAGACGGAGCGACTACTGAGCAGCCTGGGGCAGGGAGGTACCAGCCCCAGCACGCCCGTCTATCGCTGCGGCGGGCCTGGAGGGCTGGAGGTAGATTTCGCTCGCCGCAAGGTACGCTCCGGCGGCAAGGAAGTGCATCTGACCCCAACCGAGTACGATTTGCTCTACGAGCTGACGCGCAATGCCGGCAAGGTGCTTACGCACCGCGAGCTGCTCCAGCGCGTCTGGGGGGCCGATTATGTTGGAGAAACGACCTATCTGCGTACCTTTATCCGCCACCTGCGCCGCAAACTGGAGCCGGACCCTGCCCACCCGCGCTTCTTACATAATGAGCCAGGCGTCGGCTACTTCGTTCCCCCGCCGGATGCTCCCCTGCTCGGCAATTTGTCGTAGGCAGGAGGATCTCTTTAGAGCAATTCGCTCACAAAGATCAACCTTCACAGGATTTTCACAGCCACCCTCGCCGTGTTCACACATTTGTCACTCGCGGTAATGTATACTCTGTAGCAGAGAAGCTGACAGTGACTGCCTGTTCTCTACGACGGGAAGAAAGGAGCGTCTGCTTGAGCGCCCACAGGCAGGTTTCCTTGAAGACTGGACGAGGCGCTCAATGCCTGGATGAAGGAGATCGCTATCAGTGGCCTAAGTCTTATGCCAAGCAGGCTCTTCAGAGACGGGTTGGGTCGCAGGTAGGCCTGTTGACCCCGCTCTGGTGGAGTTGATCACCCGCCCGCTTGCCAGTGAAGAAGGAGGACCACATGCAGGACCGCAAAGATGATCGTGAGATACTGCGCCGTGGCGGCTTTGATGAGGTAGAGATGCGCCGTCTGGCCAGGCTCCGCGAGGAGTACGCCGAGAGGGAACAGCAACAGGCTCTTGCAGAACATCGCCGCCTGGAGTTTGTCCGCTGGCTTGTTGCAAGGGGGAAGTTGAGCGATCAAATTGCGTGAGGCGAGGCGGCACCGATCACTCTCAGAGAGAGAGGCCCGGGCCAGAGGGGACCGGGCAGAGAGTCGGAAGAGTCTGCTCTAGCAAAGAGGATTGGCCAGACCAGGCAAGATCAGGCATTCGTCTCATCCTCTTCGGTGCCATGGACCTTACAGCCGAGGGCAGCCCCGGCCTTGCCTACCAGCAGGGCAGGTAGTGCTGCCCTCTTGCGTTGATCCGCCGTCAGTGATAGCCGTGGCTCTCCCCAGAAGAACTTTCTTCCTCTCTTCTCTTACTGCCTGCCGTGCTTCCTTCCTCGCCCGTCCGTTCGTCTCCCTTCTCCGTTGGAGTGGTGCTTCCCTGGCCGGATAGGAGGCTGCTGGTGCTCAGCATTAGCTACCAGAGGAGGAGCCGAATGACGTGCGAGAGCGAGGATGCGCTCGATGACCTCCGGCGGGGGATCAAGACGCGGCAGGTGCTCTATGAACAGACGGTCCAGCTCATCAAACTCTTCTTGCGGCTCTTCCCCTTCCTGCCCTTCTATGGCCGGTTGAGGCGATCGCTCGCGCTGCTCCCGCATAAGTAAATTCCCCCGGATGTTGTTCCTTAGCTCGCTCGTGCTCTGCTATGTACAACGAACAACATCCAGGGGAAGTTTCACAAGGCAGGGCTTGCCCGTCGCCTGTGGGTCATGGGGAGAAGCATGGAGATCAGGCGAGGGCAGCGGTGATCTTGCCTGTGTGCTCGCGCAAGGCTGTCCGCAAGAGCGGCTTGGCGCGCTGGAAGTAGGTTTTGGCCGTTGCCTCGGGCATTTGCAGCGTCTGGCCAATTTCGGCGAAGCTGAGCTGGGCCAGGTAGCGCAGAAGCACTACCGCCCGGAAGCGTGGCGGCAAAGTCTGAATGGCCTCGCTCAGGAGGCGCTGGAGATCGTGATGCTCAGCCAGTTCCTCCGGCAGCGGGCCGCCATCGGGCAGAGTGTCCAGCGGCGACAGCTCGTCCTCGTCCGTACTCCCTTCCAGCTCAGAGAAGTGGACCGCACGCTTGCGCCTCAGTTCGTCGAGACAGCGATTGCGTGCCACCTGGAAGAGCCAGGCTTTCAGCGGCTCACCGGTGCGCAGCTTCGGAAGCGAGATGTAGAGTTGCAAGAACACTTGTTGGAGAACATCACACGCCTGGTCATAGTCGCCGAGGAAGTGGTAGATAAAGCTAAACAGAGGCGTCTGATAGCGCTTTAAGAGCATCTCAAAGGCCTGCTCATCGCCGGCCAGAGCTTTTTGGGCCAGAATACCATCTATATTGACCGCAGGGCGTTCTTGTTTTGCCATCTTTTCGTTTCCTCGTTGCTCTTCGTCCATTTTCCTTCTTGCTAGACAGAAGAGTACCGTTTTTCCGAGCGGATTACAAGGCATTCTGGCCCAGATAAGCTCTGCAGTAACAGGCTCTAAGCAGAAACTAAAGCAGGGAGCGCCTTTCTTAGAGCTTTTTCAGCTTTGCATGCAGGCCGTCAGCAGCCTGCATACGCTCGCGAGCTAGATATTAGAGCGAGACTGGGCGCCGTCGACAGGAATGCAGGCCCCGCTGACCAGCGAGGCCGCAGAGGAGGCCAGGAAGACGACGACAGCCGCCACCTCCTCAGGAGTACCGAAGCGACCTAGCGGCAGCTCGCTTTTCACGAAAGCTTCGATGCTCTCAGGATCAGCCTGACGCCGGCGGTCCCAGGAGCTGCCGGGGAAGAGCAAGGAGCCGGGCGCGACGCTGTTCACCAGGATGTTGTTGGGAGCAAACTGGCGGGCCAACGACTTGGTGAGACTGATGGAGGCCGCTTTGAGGGCATTGTAGGCGGGCCGTCCGCCCGATTCGCGTCCGAAAATGGAGGAGATGGCAATGATGCGTCCCCCTCCCTGGCGGCTCATAATGGGGGCCACGAGACGGGCAAAGTGGCTGAGCGCCAGGACATTGAGGGCCAGGGCGTCGTGCCAGTCTTCGTCGCTGGTATCAAAGATGGTCTGACCGCGGGCCCCCCCGGCGTTATGGACCAGGATATCTATGCGCCCATAACGATCCATGACGTCCTGGACACTACGCTCGATGTTCTGAGGGATCATGAGGTCAGCAGCGATCGTCAAGACCTCCACGCCGGCGCCGCGTAGCTCTTCAGCGGTTTCTTCCAGCGCTTTGCGTCCTCGGGCGATGATGGCCAGCCGACAGCCTTCAGCGCCCAGGGCACGGGCAATGGCTTTGCCTACCCCACGACTGGCACCCGTCACAATGGCGACTTTTTCTTCCAGTCCCAGATCCATAGACAGGCCTCCACGAACGATTAGTAACTGAGCCAGGAGCTAGCTGGCTGGGCAGTAGCTCTCTCCGAGGAGAGAAGGAGTGGACGAGCAGGCGCGTACGGCAAAGCCTCGCCTTCAGGGCGAGGGAGCCTCTCCCGCTGGGAGGAGAGCCATGCCGCTCTCGCCGTCCCTTATTGCTCAGCTCAGAGACGGGGAAGATGTGGCGTACTCAGGACTCGACTGAAGAATTGGCTCACAATGCGCTGATCGGCCCGACTGCCGACGCGCACCAGCAAGACATTGGCCGGGTCCATGGCAATGTTCGGCTCGTTGGTAGGATACTCCTTAAAGCCCTGAGAGCCAAAGAGCTTGATGAGCATCTCCCGGTAGCGATAGATTGACAAGCCAGTACCCTCGATATCCCAGTGCCAGGAGAGGCCAACGGCAAAGAAGATCAGGTCCTCACGAGCTTCCAGATCGAGCGCAAAGGCCAGCAGATTGCGCGCGATGCCCAGGCCGCGCCAGTCACGGCTGACCTCGATGGCCACCTCATACACCTGCTCCAGCCCCTCCCACCAGGCATCGCCGGGGGCCAGCGTCACCTCGCCGACAATCTCACCTCCCGAGGTATGGGCAAGGGCCAGAGCGCAGTCGGCTCTCCGCGCAATCTCCAGCAGCAGGCGATGCTCGCGCTCAGGCAGGCGTGTGAAGGAACAGAGGCCATTGGAGGGACGCAGGCGCTCGACGAGCGAGGGAGGACAGAAGTCACGCAGGAGTACAGGGCCGCGCGGCGTCTGCAAGGTCTGGCTGCGCGAGGGAGTATCAGCACCGCGCAGGTGAAGCAGGTCGAAAAGGCCCGTCAGCGGCGAGCGCTGGCGCAGAGGGGGGAAAGCCGGTCGTACCGCGGGTGGCACCGCCAGATGGCGCACGAGAGAGGCCGTATGGCGGTTGGCCCGCGTGATCTCCTGGAGGCGCGGCACCGGCGGGAAGTGATCTGGCTGGTCTTCAAAGGTCGTGGGGAAACCGCTCTCCTGCTGCGGTTTGCCCATCACCTCCCAGGTCTCACGTTCGCGCTCGCGCATCGCTTCCCACGAGGGGTGCCAGCGTTCGACCCAGCTTGTCGGGAGCTGAGCAGGCAGTGGCCGACCAGACATTTCCGCCCAGACGAGGGCCCAGGCCCGCGGCACAACCCGATAGGGATCATAGCCACCGCCGCCAACAGCGACCCAGCGCCCGCCACAGTAGCGGTGGGCCAGCTCGTGCACCAGTCGCACCTGGGCCTGCAAGGCGCGTGTGGTCAAGGCCAGGTGGGTCAACGGGTCCCAGGCATGGGTATCGCAGCCGTGGTTGCTGATAATCACGTCTGGGGCGAACGAGAGGGCCAGAGGCGGCAGCAGGTTCTCTATGACCTCAATATAGGAGTCATCCTGTGTAAAAGGCTCCAGGGGCACATTGACTGAATAGCCACGCCCCAGCCCATTGCCCAGTTCCAGGACATCGCCGGTGCCGGGGAAGAGGTAGCGACCCGTTTCGTGGAGCGATACCGTCAAGACGCGCGGTTCATCATAAAAGGCGCGCTGTACTCCATCGCCATGATGGGCGTCGAAATCGATATAGAGGACCTTGGCCTCGCTGGCGCGCAGCACGTGGGCGATGGCCACCGCCGCATCATTATAGACGCAGAAGCCCGAGGCGCGACTGGCCCAGGCATGGTGCAGGCCGCCGCCTGGATGGAAGACATGCACAGGCCGCTCCTGGGGAGAGGCGAACTGACCGCCCTCGGGCAGGCCGAGCACAGCGCTCATAGCGACCAACGTCCCGCCGGCGATCATTGCCGAGACCTCATGCATCTCGGGCATAATCGGCGTGTCGCCATCGCCGAAGCCATAGCGGAAGGCCTGCTGCTCCAGCTCCTGTCGTTGCTGGAGAGGAAGGGCAGGCAGCCTGGCCGCGGAGGCTCCGAGCCGTTGGACCGCTGCCAGGTAGTCGTCGGTATGGATCAGCCGCAGCTCATCGAGGGAGGCGGGGCGGATCGGAAGATGCAGCAGGGGATCACCCTGGTGCCAGAGCTGGCAGGTTTCCAGCAGGTCCAGCAAGGCCCGCATGCGGTCCGCCTGCAGGGGATGATCGGCCCCAAAATCGTAGTGGAGTTCCAGCGGGTCAAAAGCCAGGCAAACGCGGGGGTGGGAAGTGAGATCAGGCATTGTCATGGCGGCGCTCCTCTAGAGCAAGATCGGGAAACGTGTACTCGATGCCCTCGTCCTGCAGGCGCATCAAGAGAGGGGCCGGGTTAATAGTGCCCAGGCGGACGGTTGCTGTGTGCGGCTGGCCGTTTCTGGGCGGAACCACAACCAGGCTGCGGACTTGCACATGCAGCTCGGCGGCCAGGAGCAAAAGACGGGCCAGCGGCGTTGGATTGCCAGCAGTGAAGGGGATCAGGAGCTGCATCCCTGGCTCGAAGGCTCCCAGAGCACGGGCGAGAGCAATGAGAAGATCGCTGCGCGTCAACAGGCCGACCAGGAGCGCGCGTGTTCGCTGCTCGTGCTGCTCGTACTCCACGACCGGCAAACCGTTGAGTCCGCGTTCGACCAGTAGCTGGGCGGCGGCGGAGACGCTGGTTGTGGGGGTGACGCAGACGGGACTGCGATCCATGACCTCTTGTACATGCCGCTCCTGCCAGGGCTGTTGACCCGAGGCGGCGACGGCCAGGTCGATGTCCTGGGAGGTCAGCAGCCCCTCCAGATAGAGAGGCTTCACCGCTCCCGTGAAGCCGAAGATGGCCGGCTCCCCCTGAACCACTGGCAGATGATGGAACTGAAACTGGCGCAGTAGCGTGGCAGCATGCCCGAGGGTATCGTCGGGGGTCACTGTGATCAGCTTTCTGGTCATGACATCTTTGACAAGCATGGCGGGCCCTCCTCCTTTGCCGAGCCGCACCGGCGGCCTTCGTCACTCTGGGAAACTGATAGAACGACCTTCAGCCGTCTTTATGATAGCATATGGCCACGGAGAGAGCGCCATATCCCTGCCTCATCATCTTCCGCTTCGCTGGCCCCTGGGGAGCTAGCCTATCTGGGGGAGAGAGCACCGAAGGCTGTCCCTGCTCCGTTCTCATCTGTAGTATCTTGTTCAGGAGGAGACAAACTGTTCCTCCAGGACACTCCTTACCGGTCGATCACTGTTAGCCGTTTCTGGGAAAGAGAGTAGGGGTTTTTGAGGAGGACCTGGATCAGCATGATGACTCCGACAAGACGCCCCAACCGGGGGGAGGCGCTCAGCAAGATTCCTACCAGGCCCCTGGAGGGGACCCTACCAGGCCCTGGTCCGCGTGGCTCCAGGAAGACCTCTGTCTTAGTGGGACTTTTCTTTGGACTACTCCTGCTGCCGCTGCTGGTAGCCGGAACAGCGCTGGCCTGGCAACTGGTGGCTCGCCAACAGCGGCCCTCGGTACTGCTCAATGAGGAGCGCCTGGGTGAACGTGCGGAGCCAATCCAACCCTTCGATCCTAATCAGGGGGCGATTCTTCCACATTACCGGGTGGTGGCATTCTACGGTATTCCTGGCGCCCCCGCGACTGGGCCAGCCTACCAGCTTAGCGCTCAGATGCTGGCCCGCCTGCAAGCCCAAGGGGCGGTTTACGCCCGACTTGATCCCACGCACCCCGTGAAGCTGGCCATTGATCTGGTGGCCAGTGTGCCCGACCGCTATCCCGGTCCCGAGCAGACCTACAGCCATCGCCTGGACCCGACCACCATCGCGGCGTACATCCGTTTCTGCCAGCAGCACAATCTGCTGCTGTTTTTAGACCTGAGCTTCGGCCAGGCTCCTGTGATGCAGGAGTTGCATTTCTTTCTACCCTATCTGGAGCACTACAGCTTTGTAGAACTGGCGATTGACCCCGAGTGGATGTTTCCGCGGCACAACGGTATTCCTGGCATCAACCTCAGTAACGTGCGCGCTTCCGACCTGAATCCGGTCATTGAGACGCTGGCAGCTCTACCGATGCAGTACCATGTGCCGCGCAAGATCCTGGTGATTCACCAGTACCGCGGCGATGGAGATGGTCTGAAGAATCCGTACGACGCTTCGGTGGCCGAATTTGCGGATAAGCGTAATTTGCTCTACGATCCGCGCGTCGACGTGGTGATCCATGTGGATAGCGTCGGCGGCTACCGTGGTGATCAGCAGGATAAGATTCGTCAATACAGGATGTGGGTAGAGGAGGATATGCAGAAGTATCATAATTTTCGTTATGGTGGCTTCAAGCTCTTCTACCACATCGAGGCACGTACTCTGATGACCCCTGCTCAGGTGCTCGCGCTGCAGCCACCACCAATGGTGATTTCGTACGGGAATTAGCCTCGTCGCTCCCCGGAGCCTGCAGGGTCCCGGTGCGAGACCGGGACCCTGATGCCTTCTCCGTTTATCTGTTCCCCTGTGCTGGCTCGCCGGCTCACGCGACCGTGCCACGTGTTGGAGGCTGTCTGTATCCTTGGGAGTTGAATACCTGCCCGGCACACAAGGATGGAGGTCGAACTGGGTCCGCTTCGCACAAGGCCAGTGTTGTGTGGACTCTCCTGCTCGACTCGACGAGTCAACAGCGATCCCGGTTGAATCAAGTCAGCCTGCTGTGCTGCTGATCCGCATGACACTATGCATTGCAGGGCTGCTACAGCTGCTATACCAGGAAGGAAGCCCCCCATCGATCCCAGAGCAGTCCTTCGACCCGGATCTAGGTACCTGTAACCTGCAAGCGTACGACTTAAGCAGAGAGCATAGTAGCCGGGCCACTCCTCACCCGGCTTTCCATCCCTGCTCTATACACTGGAGGGTCAATGATGCGACAGTTTGGCTCGATGACGATGAGGCTCTGTTTGCTGATACTGGCAGCTGGAATCGTGCTGGCTTCCTGCGGTAGCAGCACTTCGAGCACAGGGACAAGTAGTACGACCAGTAGTAGTACGACCAGTAATACAAGCGGATCGGTGAACGCGACGCCGACGACGGCAAGCATGCCGGGCAGCGTGGTCGTGAAGGTAGCCACGATCTCCCTCAACGGTCAGTCTACAGCGATTCTGACAGATACGCAGGGCAAGACGCTCTACTACTTCACCCCGGATACGCCAACGCAGTCGGCCTGTACAGGTGGCTGTGCCAGTACCTGGCCTCCGCTGTTGTTCCAGGGGAGTGGTTCTCCCCAGAGCGCGTCTCCTCTGCCTGGTAAGCTCAGCGTAGTCCATGATGCCCACGGTCAGCAGGTGGCCTACAATGGGCACCTGCTCTACAGGTATGCCGGTGATACAGCGCCGGGGCAGGCGCATGGCAATGGCATTGGAGGACGCTGGTTCGTAGCCACGCCTTCCCTATCGGTGTTGGCAACTCCCACGCCCGGCGGTAGTCAATATAAATACTAGGCGGTGGCTGCTGCTAGACAAGCGGTGGTCCGAGAGGATAGAGTGAATGAGAGGGACTGAGCGAGGCCAGCCCATACGCCTCCCTCATCGATGGTCTGTATACCTCATTCGCAGAAGAAGGAGACGAGCAACGATGTCCGAGTCCACCGAGACCGCCGCGACGAGTAACCCTGGCGAAGCCAGGCCGCTGCTGGTGGAGCGGCAAGGAGCGGTTTTGATTGTGACGCTGAATCGCCCAGCGAGTCGGAACGCCATCACGATAGAGCTAGCTACTGCCTTGCTAGAGACGTTCCGCAGCTTTGATAGCGATCCGGAGCTGGCCGTGGCGGTCCTGACAGGGGCTGGTGGCAGCTTTTGCTCCGGCTTCGACCTGAAGGAACTGGCAGCCGGGCATGCTCCCAGGCTTGACAGTGAGGATGCCGGCCCACTGGGGCCGACGCGTCTGCTCTTGCAGAAGCCGGTGATTGCGGCTATTGAAGGCTATGCTGTGGCGGGCGGCCTGGAGCTGGCGCTCTGGTGCGATCTGCGGGTGGCCGCTGAGGATGCCATCCTGGGGGTCTACAATCGCCGCTGGGGGGTGCCTCTCATCGATGGGGGCACAGTGCGCCTGCCTCGCTTGATTGGCCAAAGCCATGCGCTTGATCTGATCCTGACTGGGCGCGGTGTCTCGGGCGAGGAGGCCTGGCGCATGGGCCTGGTCAACCGCCTGACACCTCACGGCGAGGCTCTGCCTACGGCGCTGACCCTGGCCAGTAATCTGGCACGCTTTCCTCAGCAATGCCTGCGCTCTGATCGGCTCTCTCTCTATGAGCAATGGTCTCTTCCTCTGCCAGAGGCCCTGCGCCTTGAGGCCAGCCACGGTCTCAGGACGCTCCAGTCGACAGAGGCCCAGGCCGGGGCCAGGCGCTTCGTTGAGGGACAGGGCCGCCACGGACGCTACGATGATCTGTGAGGCCCTTGAGGCGGGCCCGCTCGCGTCCCTCCCCCCTGACCTCTGCTTTCGCTGCGCAGAGAGAGCAGGTGAGGCTCCCCCTGCTCCTCTGCCCCTCTCTCCCCCTCCTTTCTCCCCCTCCCTTGACAAAGTGCGCTCTATACAGGTATATATGTATCCGTAACCGTTTACGTAATCGTTTACGGTACCGCTTGCGGTACGCAAGCGAGGGGAACTCGCCCTCGCACTCTGCCGAAATCAGGGATGGTTTCGCGGAGCGGGGAGCGCAGGAGTAGTAGCACAAGGAAAGGAAAGCAAGGAAAGCTATGGCATCACAGGTACCCAGGCGCCAGCGTCCGTGGAGACGCAAGCAGCTGCTGGCGTTACTGGCGCTGCCCGTCCTGTTGCTGACGGGACTCTTTGGCAGCCA
>NZ_MCIF01000002.1:947260-1122394 GCF_003268475.1 Thermogemmatispora tikiterensis
AGAGGTCAAGGCGGGCGCGGCCAGTGTCGGGGGCACCCTGGGGCAGAAGGAAGCCGAGGTAGCCAACTACCCGACCGCCGTCTGGCTGGATAGCATCGCGGCGGTGACCGGCGGGACCGGCTACCCGACCAACCTGTCCGGCTATCTGGATGCTGCCGAGCAGCAGGCGGCTTCCAGCAGCCAGCCGATCGTGATCACCTTTGTGGTCTACGATCTGCCGGATCGCGACTGTGCGGCTCTGGCCTCCAATGGAGAGCTGAGCGTCTCCAACAACGGGCTGGCCATCTACGAGTCGCAGTTCATCGATCCGATTGCGGCCACCTTCAGCCAGGCCAAGTACAGCAACCTGCGCATTGTGGCCATTATTGAGCCGGACTCGCTGCCCAACCTGGTGACCAACCTCAGCATTGCCAAGTGTGCGGAGGCCAACTCCAGCGGGGCCTATGTGCAGGGGATTCAGTACGCCATCAACAAGCTGCACCCCATTCCCAACGTCTATCTGTTCATCGATATTGCTCACAGCGGCTGGCTGGGCTGGAGCAGCAATTTCCAGCCGGCGGTGACGCTGATCAGCAACACGATCAAGGGGACGGCGGCGGGGGTCAACAGCATTGATGGCTTCATCAGCAACACGGCCAACTACACCCCGACGACGGAGCCGTATATGACGGCCAACGAGATGATCGGGGGGCAGCCGGTGCGCTCGGCGAACTTCTACCAGTGGAACAACTATATCGATGAGATGCCCTATGACATTGACATGCGCAATGCCTTCATAGCGCAGGGCTTCCCGAGCACGATCGGGATGCTCATCGATACGTCGCGCAACGGTTGGGGAGGGCCGAACCGCCCGACGGGGCCGAGTAGCGCCACGGATGTGAACACGTTCGTGGATCAGACGCGCATCGACCGGCGCTACAGTCGAGGGAACTGGTGCAACCAGCCGGGCGGGATCGGAGCGCGTCCGCAGGCCAACCCGGCGAGTGGCTTTGACGCCTTTGTGTGGATCAAGCCGCCCGGGGAGTCGGATGGCTCCAGCAGCCTGATCCCGCAGGGGCCGAACAACCCGACGGGCAAGGGCTTTGATCGGATGTGCGACCCGACCTACGGGGGCAATTCGATGAACAATAACCAGCCGACGGGAGCGATGCCGAACGCGCCGGTGGCTGGGGCCTGGTTCCAGGCGGGCTTCGACACCCTGGTCCAGAACGCCTATCCGCCCTTCTAGGCCAGTTTCGTCGGTCAGCAGGATCTTTGCTCTGGCGGCAAAGCTCCATTACCTGCGCAGCAACCTGGTGTTGTGGCTGAGGGACTAGCCACGGCACCAGGTTTGTTTTGGGACAATTGGCTCGCGATCACCCTAGCCCGCTGTCGTCCTTTATGGTATCCTTATGGCAAGCGGGGGGATAAAGAGGGTTCCACCGCTAGAGAGGCGAGCAGCGCCCGCCTAAGCAGAGTAACGATGGCTCCGGCTGCACCGGGTAGCTATACCGGCAAACAACTTGGAAACTACCGCATTGGAGAGCGTTTAGCCAGCGGCAGCTTTGGCGAGGTCTATCTGGCCGAGCATCTGCTGCTGCCCCGCCGTGCGGCGATCAAGTTTCTCAGCAGCGCGCGTGGCGTCTCCGTCAAGGAGCAGCAGGCCTTTCTGCAAGAGGCCCGCCTGCTAGAGGCGCTACGTCATCCCCATATTCTGCCGCTCTACGATGCCGGTCTTGACCGGGACTTTCCCCCTTATCTGATCGCAGCCTATGCGGCTGGCGGATCGCTGCGTGATCGTCTGCGTCAGCAGCCGGACGGCTTGCCCTTGGAGGAAGCTCTGCAGATTCTGGAGCAGGTGGGACAGGCTTTAGAGCATGCCCACTCGCAGGAGAAGCCAGTGGTCCACCGGGATTTAAAGCCGGAAAATATCCTGTTCGATGCTGCTGGCAGTGCTCTGCTTGCTGATTTCGGGATCGCAGTCATCCTGGATGCGGCGGCGACGCAGCGCCTCTCGATTGCCGGGACACTGCCGTATATGGCCCCAGAGCAATTTGCCGGAGAGGTCTCGCCAGCCAGCGATCAGTATGCGCTTGGGTGCCTGGCGTATGAACTACTGACTGGTCGCAAGCCGTTGACTGTTCCTCCCGGGGGAGGCTGGTTTGCCTGGGCCCAGCAGCAGCGTGAGGCTTTGCCACTCCCTGCGTCGCAGTTTCGTCCAGAGCTGCCCATCCATATCGAGTTGGCAGTCCTGAAGGCCCTGATGAAGGAGCCGGGTCGGCGCCACGCCTCGGTCGCCGAGTTTCTGTCTGCCCTGCGCACCGCGCCCCACGATCCCGAGCAGTACCGAGAGCTGAAAGCCTGCTGGCTCCAGCGCGCGCGTGAGGAGGCCGCCCAAGGCCAGGTCGAGGCCGCTCTGCAGCGCTACCGGATTGTGGAGCGCATTGATCCTGTCGATCCGCAGCCGCTGCGCGAAAGTACTATGCTGAGGCGGAGTCAGCAGCAGCCCCCTGCCGCACCTGCTGCTGCCCAGCCCCGGCCTCAGCTTTCTCCTACTCCTGTTTCTCCTGCTCCCGCCGCCGCTCCCCTCCAGCAGTCGGCGGTTCCTGCTCCCGCTGCGACTCCGTCCCTGGCCCAGCCCGTGGAGCTGCAGCCGCCGTCAGCACTCGCCGGGTCACCCGCGTTGTCCCCGGCAGAGTCTCCACTAGAGGAGGGTCGGGAGGCGGAGCAGAGGCGTCAGGAAGAGGAGCGAGTCCGGCTTCTGGCGCGGGCGCAGGCTCAGGCGCTGAAGGCGACTGGCGACCAGCTAGTCCGGCAAGGACAGTATGGGGAGGCGCTGCGGAGTTATCTGCAGGCCACGGCCCGTGATCCAGAGCTGCCATTTGACTGGCGCTGGCTGGGTGATACGTGCTGGCAGCTGGCCCATTTCGAGGAGGCACTCACGGCTTATGAGCAGGCGCTCCGCCGAAACCCGCAGGATAGCTATGCGCAAAGCGGGCGTGCGGCTACGCTCCAGCGGCTTGGCCGGGAGGCGGAAGCGTTGCGGGCCTACGAGCTGGCGCTGGAGGCCGATCCGAGCAATGTGGCTGCCCACTATGGCCGCGGTCTGATTCTGCTGGCCCATGAGGCATATGGGAAGGCGCTGGCAGCTTTCGAACGGGCGGTGCAGCTGCAGCCGACCTTTGCCGCTGCACACTGCGCGCGCGGCGATGCGCTCTATCAGCTGCGTTCGTATCGGGCCGCCCTGGCAGCCTATGAGGAGGCGCTGCGCTATGACCCTGGGTTGGTCGATGCCCGCTATGGTCAGGCAGACACACTGCTGCAGCTCAGGCGTGAGCGGGAGGCGCGCGAGGCGTACCGGCTGGCGTTGGAGGCCGAGGAGAGGACTGGCCTGGGGAGGCTTTCGCTGCGGCGGGCTGATGCGCTTTTTATTGTGGGGCGTTATATCGAGGCGTTATCGCTCTATGAGCAGCTTCTCCAGCGGCAGCCCGATGAGCCAGATTTGTATGAGCGTCGTGGCAATGTCCTCAAGAAGCTGGGGCGAGAGCGCGAGGCGCAAGCGGCTTACAGAGAAGCGGACCGGCTGCGGGGCTATGTGTGAGAGAGGACCCGAGCCGGTCCGCTGGCTTGTGGGCGCCAGCCGGATGCCAGGGAGCCAGACCAGCGGCGTTCCTGGGGAGGCGACTGCAGCCTGCGAGCGAGCGCTTGCTCAGAGCTGGAGGGGGGAGCGCCGCAGGGTCAGGAAAATGGCGCCTCCCAGCAGGGCCAGGCCGGCGATGCCCAGCGCTGTCCAGATGATGAGGGCATACTGCTGGCCGCCAAGAAAGGTGTAGATGACAGCTCTGATAGCGCCTCCGACGACCAGAGCGGCCCCTCCCAGGAGAAAGAAGCGCACGCGCATAGCAATGCCAAAGATGAACAGGCTGAGCGACTCAGCCAGGACGAGCAGCAGCGAAACGAGCTGCTGCTTTGTTTCAGAAGCGACAATGCTCAAAATGAAGGAAGGGCTCAGTAGCAAGCAAGCGCCGATCACGATGGCTATGCGTCCTATCCCCTGGCTGCCCGGCGTCTGGCGATCGCGGAGCAGGAAGGGGCTGAGAACGACCAGATAGCTGGCCAGGGGCAGACAGAGGAGATCAAACGTCGGCTTCCAGAGCTGCCATATTTCCCAGGTCGAGGCCAGGGTAAACAGGAAGCCTGCAGTATAGCCCAGCCAGAGGCGGAAGGCGCGCCGCGGCTGCAGCAGAGCCAGCCAGACCACGAAGAGGCCCAGGACCGTCAGAGCGAGCGCGCCGGTCTGCGTCTGAGTTATGAGAACGAAGTAGATCAAGATGATCATGACCTGGCCACTGAGAGCCAGCAGCTGGGCGGGCACGGTGGGGGCCAGCCAGAGAGGTTCTGGCCTGATGAGGCGCCAGGTGAACTGCGATAGGAAAAGCAGGACGCAGACAAGGCTGGCCAGAAGCAGTGCCTCGTCGAGCGAGAGGGGGAGTGCAGATGGCAACAATGCCAGCAGCCAGGCCAGGAGTGCTGCTGGCAGGACCAAGGCCTCGGGAAGACGCTCGCGGAGCATGACGAGCGTGGCTAAGAATGCGAAGATAGCCAGTTCCAGAAGTCGTGGCCAGGAACTGCTGAGCAGTCCAGTCATGGTAGCGGCGAGAGCGGCGAGCAGGTACCAGGGCCAGCTCCAGAGCAGGAGGCTGGACCGCGGAAGGGAGTGTTCTCTCATCGTACTGTCTCCTCACGGCTGGGTGCGGCTGGAGAAGGCGCGCGTCGTTGCCAGGGGACACTTTGCTCTGGTCGACGGCGCGGACTCAGCAGGCCCAGCAGGGTAGCGATGGTCCCAATAATCGTTAGGATCTGGTCCCTTGTGAGGGACACCGGCAGGAAGGGAAGCGATAGCTGCTGGAATCCGACAAGCAAGACCAGACCCCAGGCAGTCCAAAGCCCGGTGAGCAGCGTCAGCACAGGCAGGCGCAGGCCCAGGGCCAGGAGCCAGATCAGGAGGCCATAGCCAAGCAGCAGAGCGGTGGCCCCGAGGACGCTGCTCTGCTCTGTCGCGAGACTGCCAGCGATGCCCACGGCCAGAACGCCGGAGCAGTTCGCGGCCAGGAGTGGAAAGACGTAGGCCCGCAGAGGCCAGTGCCGTTGTAGAAAGGCTCCGCAAGCCAGCCCGATGGTACACAGGAGGCAGAAGAGGGCCAGTCCGGCCATATCTGGCCTGCCCTGCCCAGAGCCAGCGCTGAGCTGTACGATGGAGGAGAGGGCCAACGGCACGCCCAGCCAGCAGATTACCACCTGGCGCAACAGCAGGCCGGAGCCATAGACGAGCAAAGCGGCCAGGGCGGGTCCCCAGGAATCGGCTGCGGGGAGCCGGGTGACCGGCCAGGGGTGTGGGTGAAAGAGGCCCAGCACGCTCCAGGTCAGAACGATGAGCGGCACCCAGGCCCAGGACCAGGAAGGACGGATAAGCCCGGCCAATGCTGGTGACCAGCGGCTGGCCCTGGGTTGCAGCAGCCGATCGGCGAGGAAGGCTATGGCAAGCGCTCCGACGCCCACAGGTAGGAGGCGCCAGGTTGGCTCTGGCATCCCTGTGAGCGCACCCAGTCCCCACAGGCCGAAGATGCTGGTGGCCAGTGAAACCAGGGGCCAACGCTCTACAACGGCAACAATGAAAGCCAGCAGGGCAGAGACCAGCAAAAGGATAGCCACGGCAGCCGTGCCGAGCTGCTCCGTCACGAAAGGGAAGGTAGGAGTCGCGCAGGCAGCGAAGGCCGCAGTGACGTACCAGGGAGTCCCCAGTCGCAGGCGCAGCTGGTTGGCCCTGGGAGCTGGCAGGTGTTTCCAACGCCCCTGCGCGATCTGGCTGGTCCCGAGTGCAACGAGCGTGCAGAGCAGAACGAGGACGGGCGGGAGCAGGGCGGGGCCATTGTAGCGCTGAGCGGCGAGTGTGGCCAGCGCGGTGAGCACAGGCACCAGCCAGAGCAGGTCAGGTGCCTGCTCCAGCAGAGCCACAGCAGTGGCCAGCCCAGCAAAAGCTAAGAGCAGGTACGGCCCCAGCCGGGCAAGAGCGGGCAGACTGGTGGCCCACAACTGCGGGTCGAAGAGGGCGAAGCTGGTGGCGCCGACGCAGATCAGGCCCGCCATGTACCAGGGCAGTGCCCAGCGCCAGCGCTTCCCCTCGGCCTGGGGGCGGCGACGCTGCCAGGCACTCAGCCCCAGGCCCGCCAGGGCCGCGAGAGGTACCTGTCCCAGGAGCAGCAGCGCGTTTGGCAGCTGGCGCGCTGGGGGTGACAGCAGGGCGGCAACGCTGCCTTCCAGCAGTAACAGGGGTACCAGCCAGAGGATCTCTGGAAAGCCCTCCAGCGCGCCGATGGCTGTCGCCAGTCCGGCATAGCCCAAAGGTACGTAGGGATTCTGCTGCCAGGGCAGCCTGGTTCCCGAGAAGAGAGCGATGCTCACCGTCCCCAGGGCCAGCAAGGCCGCCGTATACCACGGGCTGGCACGCAGCAGACGCTGCTCGCGGCCCCGGTCGCCCAGGCGGCTAAGGGCCAGAGCCACCAGGGCACAGCCAGGGACCAATAGAAGCGGTAACACGCTCTCCCCAACGAAGCGCAGCTGTGCCGAGAGGAGATCTGGCAGGATCAAGGAGGAGACTTCCAGTACCAGTATGGGGACCAGCCAGAGCAGGCTAGGTGCCTGCTCCAGCAAGGAAACAGCGGTGGCGATGCCAGCGCAAGCTAAGAGCACGTACGGTCCCAGATCGGTCAGTCTTGGCAGCCCTATTGCCTCCAGGCCTCCTGGCCAGTGGATCGGTGCCCATAGTCTCGCGAAGAGGGCGACGCTGGTGGCGCCGATAGCAGCCAGGCCCCCTGTGTACCAGGGGAGCGTCCAGCGCCAGCGCCATTGTCTCTCTTTGGCCTGGGGACGGCGACGCAGCCAGGCACTCAGCCCCAGACCAACCAGGGCCGCGAGGGGTACCTGCCCCAGGAGCAACAACGCGTTCGGGAGCTGCTCCCCTGGCGGTGACAGCAAGGCGGCGCTGCTGCCTTCCAACAGCAACAGGGGCACCAGCCACAGCGCCTCTGGCAGCTTCTCGACCAGGCCCACCACCGTCACCACCCCCGCCAGTCCGAGCAAGACAAAGGCGCTATACGCTTGAGGCTGATCCTCTAGCGGTGGCAGTGCATGCCACATAACCAGCAGTAGACTGAACAGTCCGGCCACATACCAGGGAACAGCCCAACGCTGGCCTCTGAGGCGGCTGACCAGCATGCCCACCACGGCGGTGCCGACGACCACAGCGGTCAAAGCCACGAATGCATCTTGAACCAGCCAGAGGGCCGCCAGCGCCAGGAGAGCGGCAGGAACGAGCCAGAGGCGGGTTCTGCCCCAGAGGCCAGCCAGATAGGCGGCCAGCGCCATGACCAGGGCCTCGCCCACCGCCAGCCATTCGGAACCCGAGGAGAACGACGCCAGCGCCATCCCGCTCCAATACCACTGGGGCAGCGACTGATTGGAGGTATTAGCCCAATCCACCAGCAGCAGGACTGCCAGCCACAGGCTGGTTCCCAGGGCCACGATGGTCAGCGGCCAGTCCCACTCCCAGAATGTGAACAGGCGTTCAGCCTGCCAGTCCCGGGGTGCCAAGCGTGGAAGCGCAGCCGATCCTGCCGGTAGGAAGCGACGCAGCGTCGCCGCAAGAAGTGGCAGCAGGACAGAGCTCGCCAGCAAGACGATGGCCCATGCATCTGTCGCCCCAAGGACCGCGGAGACCCACAGCCCGAGCAGCGACAGCCCGACGACCAGGAACAAGCCAGGCAGGAAGAGCCAGAGCGAACGGCGCTGGGCGACCAGCAAAGCATACCCCACGGCACCCAGCAGCAGCGGCACCAGGGTCATAGCCTGGAGGTCCTGCTGCTGCGGGAGGAGGACCAAAATCAGGATCGCAACGGCGAGCGTCACCACCTCCCAGGGGGAGGCATAAGCGCGCCCGGACAGACGATGGAGCAAGGAGGAGAGAGCCGGCAGGCCGCCGCAGAGCAGGCCCAACCCCCACAAGGGACCAATCGAGGCCCAACCGATTCCCTGCCCAATGGCCGCATAGTCCCAGACAAAGAGGCCTCCCGGTAGCACCTGCAGCCAGGGCGAGCGCTTAGGACGGAGGAGCTGCTCTCCCTCCGCCGCGGCCTCCGGCGCAGGGAAGAGTGTCATCAGCAGCAGAAGAGCGGCACTGGCGAATACAATCAGGGAGCCGGGTAGGAGGTCCTCCTGTTGGAGAGCGGCTTGCGAGGGCAGAATTGCCAGGAAGGGGATCAGCAGCAACAGGAGGAAGCGTAGCGCCGTCAGCTCGCGCCCGGGGCGCAGGAAGAGCCAGAGCGAGGGTGGTGCCAGACGCGCATAGCCCTCAAAGCAGGTGGCCAGCAGGAGCAGGCCCAGGCTGCTCATCAGCCGTGCATGTTGCGGGGCGATCAGACTGCAGGTGAGCGGCACGACCAAAGTGATCAGCGCCAGCAGCGGATACTGGACAGAGGATCTGCGCAGGCGGGCGCCGACGCGCAAGAACCAGGCGAGGGCCAGGAGCAAGGTGATCGGGAAGGCAGAGAGCGGCATAGTGGATTGAGGGGGTGTTTCTGGTTGTAAGATTAATAAGAGCAGGAGTAGTAAGAAGCTTAAGAGACTGGCAATGCCAGTGAGTATATAGGCCAGGAACTGCGCCGAGAAGGCCAGAGGAGCGCGGAGCACATCCCAGGAGGTCCGCAAGAGCCGGGCTAGCGGGGAGTCCCCTGGCGCGAGCTGAGGGTCACCCAACGCCTCCGTCTCGATGAGAGCCAGCACCAGTAAGCCGCTTGCCACCCACCAGCCCCATGGAGAAGGCGCGATGGCCCAGACCAGGGAAACATCAGCGGCCACCAGGGCCACGGCGCAGAGAATAGCAAAGGGACTGAAGCGCTGGGAGACGGCCAGCACGCCGTAGGTCACGGCGCCGTAGAGTGCCGTCAGCGCCAGCAGCCACGGCGTCTCATTGGAGACGATGCTCCTCAAGTCAGGGAAGAGCAAGGGCACTGTGAGCGCGAAGAAGAGGGCATAGATCCCTCTGAACTCGCGGAAGTGGCGAGAGCGCCCGGTGATTACGACCATCAGCGCGAAGAAGCCCTGCGCGCAGATGGTCACTGGCAGTGCGAATGTCTGTTGGGCGATGTGAAAGACCAGGAGCGCGGCCAGCAGCAGAAAGGTACCCAAGGCCACCATCAGGGCTGCCGGCGATTCGATCAGCGGTCGCAGCGTTCTGAGCGGGCTGGGGTGCGGCGGACGTGGTGGGCGTGGAGGCAGCGGAGGGCGCCCTGGAGTGGCTGCCTGTGATATCGGCCTGGAGCTGGCCGCTGTCGAAGGCTGCAGCATAGCGATCTGCGGCCTGTCGACGCTCGCCCCCGGCGCCTGGAGAACCGACTCAGGAGCCTGATGCGGTGACCGAGACACGCTGGCAGGCTCACGCTCACCTGCAGGCATGGCTCCAACGGGAGCGGCACGTTGAGGCCCCTGCTGCGCCTGCAACGCTTTCCTGACCAGCGTGTCGTCGAGCTGAGCAGGCTCCGGTCCGTATAGGGACGCCGGCTGACCTGGTGCTGCCGCCGCTGCTCCCGAGATCGCTGGGGGGGCAGCCGTTCGTTGTGGCGTCTGGGCCTTAGACGGTGCGGCACTTGGCCCGGGCAACTGCTTACTCGCGAGCAGTTGCCGCACCTCCAGGAGACGACGCCGATAGCGATCAATGGCCAGCCCCAGGGGTACAGCGGCAGCGCCGTAGCGCACCTCGCGTCTGAGGGCCAGCAACGAGGGAACGGAGAGCGACGCCAGCTCTCCCAGGCGCATGGAAGCCGCTCCGGCCTGGGCCAGGCGGCTCAGCTCAGCAAGCAGCTGCTCCAGAAAACGCTGCTCCTCCTGAAGATCGGACGGATACCCGCAGGAGGGGCAGGCCAGGGTTGCACTGGTTGCGGGCAAGGGCCGGTGGCAGAGGCGACAGAGGTGCCTCTGGCTGACCTGCTCCTCTGTTGCCATCGCACCCTCCGGCTGATAGAGCACCTGCTCTGAGGGGGCAGGGGCAGGTGGTAGCGCTGGCGACTTGGACCCAGGGGAAGAGCTGCCGGAGGGGGCAGAGGCAGCGACTGGTTGGCTGGCCGTTCCACGCATGGCCAGGACACAGGCCTCAATAAAGGCTTGCAACGTAGGGAAACGCTTGCCAGGATCTTTCTCCAGAGCGTGCCGGAGCACAGCCTTTAGCTCCTCCGACACAGGCCCCATCAACGGTGGGGGGGGAGCATGCAGGTGTTGGGCACAGATCTCACGGAAGGAGCCGATAAACGGCGGGTGCCCACTCAGCCATTCGTAGATCAGACAGGCCAGCGCATACTGGTCACTGGCCGCTACCGGCAAGCCCATAATCTGCTCAGGGGCCAGGTAGGCTGCGCTGTCGCGCTCAGCAGCCAGGCGGTCCTGCCAAAGGGTTGGCAGGCTCAGCAGTCCAGCATCGCTCAGCATCAGGCTCCCGTCATCCTTGAACAGGATATTCTCAGGCTTGAGATCCAAATGAAAGAGGCCCTGCCGATGCAGGTGCTGGAGCGCCGCCCCAATCTGGAGCACTGCCGGGAGCACAATCTCAGGACGCAGGCGCGTCCCTTGCGGATAGCGCTGACGCAGCGAGCCGGACTGAGCATACTCAGTGACCACGAATGGCGAGTTCTCGCGCAGGCCAACCTCCAGCACGCGCACCAGGCCGGGATGAAGGACCTGGGCATAGGCCCGCAGCGTCTCCACAAAGCGCAGACGCTCTTTCTCAAGGCGCACTGCAGGAAACAACTTGAAAACGACAGGTTTCCCGCTCGTGCGCTCCTCGCCGACATAGGTTTCGGCGAGGCTGGTTTTCCCCAGGAGATGGCTCAGGCTGTAGGCACCTGGCCCTCCTGCATCGCCCGCTATACTCATGAGTCCACCTCATCGAGGGCATGAACCCAGAAGAGAGAAAAGAAAGACAAATCCAACACAGATCAGCGGATCAATCGGGCTTCTATCGGAAAAGGACAGGGAGGCGACAGCTCTCAAGCTGAAGTGAGCCAAAGAACGCGCTGGTGACGGGCAGGAGGACAAGCAACATCTCTGTGCTGACAGCGCCTGATCTGTCGTCTCATCTGCAAGGCAAGATAGCTGTCAAGAGCAATCGTCGCTAGCAGGCAGCTCACAGGAGTAATGTGACCTCCTTCACAAAGCGGGCGAAGAGGGAAAGCAACTCACGCCGAGCCAGATAGGGAGGGGCGTCCAGGCAACCGTAAGGAAAGGAAGACGCTGAGAGCAGAAGCCAGACGGCGCCGGCGGCCTGTCCTCGCCGGCGCCGTCGTTAGTTGATCTGGGCCCGGCCCGGGGCGAGCACTGCTTAGCGGGCAGGGCCTGATTGTACCTCAGCCTGTCCACTAGCCAGGCGTGTGCGTACAGCGCGCACTGCCTGCACCAGGTTGGTCAGGGCTGGCCTGACCTCCTCCCAGCGACGGGTTTTGAGACCGCAATCGGGATTAACCCATACCTGCTCTGCGGGCAACACCTCTAGAATGCGCAGCAGGCGCTGCTCGTACTCACTAACCGAAGGGACATGCGGAGAATGGACATCGTAGACGCCCGGACCAATTTCATTCGGGTAGCGATAGCGGACAAAGGCGTTGAGCAGCTCCAGGCGCGAGCGCGAAGCCTCGATCGAGAGCACATCGGCATCCATTGCGGCGATGGCCTCGATGATATCGCCGAACTCAGCATAGCACATGTGCGTATGGATCTGCGTCTCGTCGCGCACCGAGGCCGAGACCAGGCGGAAGCAATCGACGGCCCAGTCGAGGTAGCTGGCCCACTCCGAGCGGCGCAGTGGCAGGCCCTCGCGCAGAGCCGGCTCATCGATCTGGATCACGCGAATTCCCGCCGCCTCCAGATCCTGAACCTCATCGTGCAGGGCCAACGCCAACTGATAGCAGGTCTCGGCACGCGGCTGATCGTCGCGCACAAAGGACCACTGCATCATGGTCACCGGGCCGGTCAGCATCCCCTTGACAGGGCGCGTTGTCAGCGACTGAGCAAAGGCTGACCAGCGCACAGTCATGGGGCCGCGGCGCTGGACATCGCCATAGATGACCGGCGGGCGCACGCAGCGCGAGCCATAGCTCTGGACCCAGCCATTGCGCGTGAAGAGGAAGCCGTCGAGTTGCTCAGCGAAGTACTCGACCATGTCGCTGCGCTCGAATTCGCCATGCACCAGGACATCAAGACCGATCTCCTCCTGAAAACGAATGGTGCGCTCGATCTCGCCCCGGATAAAGGCCTCGTACCCGGCGGCGTCCAGGCGCCCATTCTTGAAAGCGGCCCGCGCGGCGCGCACCTCGTCGGTCTGGGGGAAGGAGCCGATGGTCGTGGTTGGCAAGAGTGGTAGCTGCAGCTGCGCGCGCTGTCGCTGGCGGCGCACAGCGTAAGGACTCTGCCGACGCGCATGCTGGGTCCGCACCTGGCGCACGCGCTGATCGATCTCCTCGTTGTGGATGCGCGGCGAGGTACGGCGGCGCTCGACGGCCTGCCGGTTGCGCTCCAGCTCATGGGCAATCGCCTGCCGTCCCTCGTTGGCTGCCCGCGTCAGGAGGACAATTTCCTGCAGTTTCTGGTTGGCGAAGGCCAGCCATTGCTTCAGTTCGGCGTCCAGCTCGCTCTCCAGCTCCAGATCGACGGGCACGTGCAAGAGCGAGCAAGAGGGAGCCAGGAGAATGCGCTCGGAGCCGAGACGTTCAACCGCTCGCTCAATGAGGGCAAGGGCCTGCTCGAAATCGGTGCGCCAGACATTGCGCCCGTCGACGATCCCCAGAGAGAGCATCAGAGACGAGGGAGCTTCGGCCAGAGCGCGCTCCAGCTGCTGGGGGGCGCGCACCAGGTCGAGATGTACGGCGGCAACCGGGAGGTGTAAGACCGTGGAGAGGGCCGGGCCCAGGTCGCCAAAGTAGGTCGCCAGCAACAGACGCAGCGAGGGTGCAGCCTGGCTGAGCCGGATGTAGCTCTGCTCGATGGCCGGCAGAGCAGCAGGCTCAAGGTCCAGTACCAGACATGGCTCATCGAGCTGCACCCAGTCGGCGCCCGCCGCGGCCAGACGCTGGAGCAGCTCCTCGTAGACTGGCAGCAACTGCTCTAACAGCCCCAGGGGCGAGAGGTCCTCTCGGTGCGTCTTGCCGAGGAGCAGAAACGAGACCGGCCCCAGCAGGACCGGGCGGGTGTGGATGCCCAGGCTCCTGGCCTCGTTGAACTCATCCAGTGGTTTGGTTGAGGTAAGGCGAAAAGAGAGATCTTCCTCAAACTCGGGCACGATATAGTGATAATTCGTGTCGAACCATTTGGTCATCTCCATCGGCGGCACTGCCTCACCCGCTGGGCCGGCTTCAACGCCGCGGGCCATTGCAAAATAGGTTGACAGGTCCAGCGCCAGCGCCCCATTGTCGCCGGCGCGGCGATAGCGCCGCGGAACCGCCCCCACTACCAGTGCCATATCCAGCACGTGGTCATAGAGTGAAAAGTCGTTGGCCGGGATCTGGTCCAGCCCCAGGCGCTGCTGGAGCTGCCAGTGTTCCCGACGCAGTGCAGCGGCCTGCTCGCGCAGTCCTTGCTCGTCCAGCTTCCCTGCCCAGAACTGCTCAAGCGCCCGCTTCAGCTCGCGCTTCGCGCCAATGCGCGGGTAGCCGAGATTGGTAGCCTGCACCATAATCCTCCCTCTTCCTTTCCTCGCGTCTGGTCCGGTCCGACGCGGCAGCGATCAGCAGGGCACGTTCGTCGCCGCTAATCCCATTCGAGCGTCGCCGCCGATCGATACTCCGTGACCCGCGTCTCAAAGAAATTCTTCTCCTTGCTCAGGTCAATGGTCTCGCTCAGCCAGGGGAAGGGATGCGGCTCGTGATAGACCGCCGGCAGGCCGATGCGCTCCAGGCGTCGATCGGCAATATGACGTACGTAACGCGCAAAAGCCGGGGCGTGCAGGCCCGCGATCCCCTCTGGCAGGCAGTCGTAAGCGTAAGCGATCTCTAGTTCCACCGCCTCCTCAATCAACTCCATAATATGCCGCTCAAACTCGGGTGTCCAGAGGTCAGGGTTCTCAACCTTGATCCCGTTGATCAGGTCAATGCCGAAGTTAAGATGAATGGTCTCGTCGCGCAGAATATACTGGAACTGCTGGCCGATGCCTGTCATGAGGTTGCGACGGTGGAAGGAGAGGATCATGGCGAAGCCGCTGTAGAAGAAGATGCCCTCCATGATCACATAGTAGCCGATGAGGTTGTCCAGAAACTGCTGGGCCTGTTCCGGTTCGGCAGTCGAGAACGTGGGGTCGAGGAGCGCGTAGGTCAGCTTCATCTCGAAGGCATCCTTGCGCTGAATGGCCGGGATGCGGTGGTACATCGTGAAGACTTCGCGCTCATCCAGGCCCAGGCTCTCGACAATGTAGAGGAAGGCGTGGGTATGGACCGCCTCCTCAAAGGCTTGCCGGAGCAGATACTGGCGACATTCGGCGTTGGTGATGTGCTTGAAGATGGCCAGGACCAGGTTGTTGCCAACCAGGCTCTCGGCGGTGGCAAAGAAGCCCAGGTTACGCATGATGACCAGGCGTTCGGCCTCGGAGAGGCGATTGCTACGCCAGAGTTCGATGTCGCTGGCCATCGGGACCTCGTTGGGCATCCAGTGGTTGGCGCAGCCATTCAGATAGTGCTCCCAGGCCCAGCGATATTTGAGCGGCATCAGCTGGTTGACGCTGACGGCAGGTCCGTTGATGAGGCGTTTCTCTTCAAGAATATCTTTCTGGTTAAAGGCGTCGGTCGCCATTGGTCTTGGTTCTCCTTCTAGGGTGCCCGTGTGTTGCGTGGCGTGGCACCAGGGCCAACGGGAAATGATGGCCTACTCTACTGGCAAGCTTCACAGTCGTCATCGAGCGAGCAAGCTGCGGCGGGACTGGCAGCGGACGGCAGGGTCAGAGGAGCCGCCTCCGTTTGGCTCTCATGGCTGCCAGCTTGCGGGGGCTGGCTGGCCTCTTTGAAGGCTCCGCGCCTGATCTGGATGGCGCTGGAAGGGCTGACATTCTTCATCCAGCGCGGCTGGATTCCCCAGCGATTAATATCGACCGTCGATTTCTCGACCTGGGTCGCGGCCAGCGTGCGCAGGTAGTAGGTCGTTTTGAGTCCCTTTTTCCAGGCCCGCATATAGATCTCATGCAGTTGCTTGCCGCTGGGCGAGGCCAGGTAGAGATTGAGCGACTGCCCCATGTCGATCCACTTCTGGCGCCGGCTGGCGCACTCGATCAGCCAGCGCGGGTCGATCTCGAAGGCTGTCAGGTAGCGTTGCTTCAGTTCCTCTGGCACCATTGGCAGCTCCTGCAAGGAGCCGTCGTAGTACTTGAGGGCTTCCAGCATGTCGGCGTTCCAGAGGCCGGCGGCCTTCAGGTCGTTGACCAGGAAGGTGTTGACCGTGGTGAACTCGCCCGACAGGGTACTCTTGACATAGAGGTTCTTGTAGATCGGCTCGATCGACGGGCTGACGCCGACGATCAAAGAGATGGTGGCCGTCGGGGCGATGGCCAGGACATTGCTATTGCGCATGCCATGCTGGCGGATGTGGGTGCGCACCGCTTCCCAGTCGAGGGTGGTGCGGCGGTCCATCTCCAGGGGTTGGCCGCGCTCCTGCTCCAGCAAGGCGATGGTATCGATAGGCAGCAGACCACGGTCCCACTTGGAGCCGCGATAGCTGGGATAGGGGCCGCGTTCGGCAGCCAGCTCACTGGAAGCCAGGATGGCATAGTAGGAGATAGCTTCCATGCTGCGATCGGCGAACTCGACCGCCTCCTGGGAGGCGTAGCTGAGGCCGAGCAGGAAGAGGGCATCCTGGAAGCCCATGACGCCAAGCCCGACGGGACGATGGCGCAGGTTGGCCGTGCGCGCCTCCGGAGTGGGATAGTAATTGATGTCGATGACGTTGTCGAGCATGCGCATGGCCGTTTGAATGGTTGACCGTAACTTTTGGTGATCGAGCTGACCATTGACAATGTGGGCCACCAGGTTGAGCGAGCCGAGATTGCAGACGGCGGTTTCCTCTTCCGAGGTGTTGAGCAAGATCTCCGTGCAGAGATTGCTGCTGTGGATGACGCCGGCGTGGTCCTGGGGCGAGCGCACATTGGCCGGATCTTTCCAGGTCAGCCAGGGGTGGCCGGTCTCGAAGAGGCGGGTGAGCATCTTGCGCCAGAGTTCGACCGCTGGCAGACGCTTGAAGAGGCGAATCTTGCCCTCATCGGCCAGGCGCTCGTACTCGCGGTAGCGCTCGGCGAAGGCGCGGCCATAGAGTTCGTGCAGGTCGGGCACCTCATCAGGGCTGAAGAGGGTCCACTGCTCCCCGCGCTCGACGCGGCGCATAAACTCGTCGGAGATCCAGCAGGCCGTATGCAGATCGTGGGTCCGGCGGCGTTCATCGCCGGTGTTGCGCCGCAGATCCAGAAAGTCTTCGATGTCCAGGTGCCAGTTCTCCAGATAGGCGCAGACGGCGCCCTTGCGCTTGCCGCCCTGGTTGACGGCCACAGCGGTATCGTTGACGACCTTGAGGAAGGGAATGACTCCCTGGCTACGGCCATTGGTGCCCCGGATGTGTGCGCCCAGAGCGCGCACGCGGGTCCAGTCGTTGCCCAGGCCGCCGGCCCACTTGGAGAGCAGGGCATTATCCTGAATGGACTTGAAGATGTGCCAGAGATCGTCTTTGACGGTGGTCAGGTAGCACGAAGAGAGCTGCGGGTGGGAGGTGCCTGCATTGAAGAGCGTAGGCGTTGCCGGCGTGAAATAGAACTGCGAGAGCACTTCGTAGAATTCGGCGACGCGCTCCTCCCGGTGCGCTTCGTTGAGAGCCAGGCCCATAGCCACGCGCAGCCAGAGCAGTTGCGGCAATTCGAAGCGCTGCCCCTCGTACTGGAGCAGATAGCGATCGTAGAGCGTCTGCAGCCCGGGATAGGTGAAGAGCAGGTCGCGCTCGGGATGAATCAGGGCGGCGATGCGTTCCAGGTCGAAGGTGGCCAGGCGGGGATCAAGCAGCCCGGTGTCGAGGCCACGCTGGATGTAGCGCGGCAGATAGCGCCGATAGGCGCTTTGCATGGCGGCAAAGCTGCAGGGGAGGTGCTCGTCCGGGCTGAGCGCCTCGCGATAGAGTGACAGGAGCAGGATGCGAGCGGTGATGTAGCTGAAGGCCGGTTCTTGCTCGATATGGGCACGCGCTACCAGCAGCAGTGCCTGCCACAGCTCCGTTTCGGAGAGGCCAGCACTGAGGGTGGCCTGGACCTCCTCCAGGAGCTGGGCGCGGTCGACACGATCCTCAAAGCCGTGGCAGACCTCGGCAAGCACCTGCTCGGGGTCGATGGCCACGGGGGTGGCCGGGCGCGTCTGATTCGCTGGGAATGACATGCCGTTTTCCCTCCTTGAGATGAAAAAAAAGCCTGTTCCCTCGACGGAAACAGGCTGACACGCACAGACAGCCTCGTGAACGGGCTGCCCGCTGGTCTACCCTTTCACGCGAAGGGATCGAGCCAGATCCCACAGGTGGGCATTCGGGCTTAGTGCCTCCGTCCGTCGGCTGGTCCTCTCATGCTAGCAAGTGCTGGTGATCTCTCCTCCGCGCTTTGGACCGTTGTCGGCGGGGATCGATCGGGACGGGGCAGCTTACCGCTGCGCGACAGCGCCGGATTCTCACCGGACTTCCCCCATGTTTCAGCGATGCCACGACAGCATCGCCCTGTGGGTGTCTTTCTCTCTTCGGTTGCCAATGAGCACAAGATATAGGTAGGTACGGGCGGTAAGATACCATATGTTGTGTCGGAAGTCAAGCAGGAGAGGCCGGCTCTCCCCTGGTACTTCTTTCCTGTTTTTGGGGTTCAGGACGAGGCACCACTGTAGTAGCGAATGGCGAAGCGCCAGAAGAGGCGCGAGGCCAGCAGGGCGAGGGCTGCGAGCAGCAGGGTAGCCGCCAGGACCAGCCAGGTGAGGCGGGCGGTCAGGGCTTCGGCGGGCACGGTCACAGCGAAGGCGACCGGGACGACGAAGGTCAGGACGGCGCGCAGCCAGCTGGGATAGATGTCGACCGGCCAGCGCCCGGCCTCGTACATGCTCTCGAAGATGACGAGGATATTCTCCATGCGCACATACCAGAAGGAGAGGGTGGCCAGGAAGAGCACAAAGCTATAGATGATGACAGCGCCGGCCAGTAAGGTCAGAGCGAAGGCCAGCAACTGGAGGGGTCCGGGCAGGCTGCCATGCCAGAGCATGGCCCCTACGAGCAAGGCTATTCCGAGCAAGACGTCGAGGAGTTTCCACATGTCGATCTGCTGGATGCTGACGAGCAGCTGGGCGTCCTCGGGTCTGGTGAGCACGTAGTCGAGGGTGCCCTGGCGCACCTGCTCAATGAGGCGGTTCATACCGGGCAGGATGATCATGTTGATGGTGCCCCCGATGAGGAAGTAGACGCCGATGAGGGTGAGCAGTTCGTCGGCACTCCAGCCATTGAGGGCCCGGGTATAGGAGAAGACAACGCTGATGAAAGCCAGGGCCGTGCCCAGGTCAATCAGTGACTCGACGATCTGCAGCCAGAAGCTGGCCCGATAGGCCAGTTCGCCCAGGATGCTGACGCGGAAAAAGGTCCACAGGAGACGCAGATAGGTACGCATAGCAGACTTATCCTCCTACCGCCGTGTAGCGTTTGAGGCCACGTCGCCAGGTGAGGGTGAGCAGGCCGAGGCCGAGAAGCAGCCAGAGGAGCTGAGCGAGAAAGCCAGTGAGTACGGCCTGGGCGCTGAGGCCAGTGCTGAGCAACTGGGCCGGGAAGGCGACCATCCATTGAAAGGGGAGCCAGGCAGTGACTGTCTGCAGTGGGGCCGGCAAGAAGGATAGGGGAAGCAGTTGCCCCGAGAGGAAGAGGACGACGACAACATAGAGCTGGTTGATCACGTTGACTTGAGTCAGCCAGAAGGCCAGGAGGGCCAGGGTCCACTCCAGAGTGAAGCGCAGGGCGAAGGCCAGGAGCAGCGCGGGCAGGAAGGTAGCCAGGCTGGCCGGGCTGGGGGTGAAGCCGGCATGGAAGGCCAGCCAGAGGAGCAGCGTGACCAGTCCAATGACTGGCAGCATGAGCATCTTGTAGGCCAGGTGCTGGGCAATGTCGGCGTGGATGGGGTGGACGGGTCGCAGCAGCAGAGGTGAGAATTCGCCTTCGCGCACACGCCGGCTGAATTCCCAGAACACCCAGGTCTGGGTGGCGTAGTTAACCAGCATGGTGGCAATGAAGTAGGCGGCGAAGCCAGAGGGGTTGTAGCCGTTCACTTCCCCGCCTTCATTGCGGGCCACGGTCGACCAGACGCTGATCGAGACCGCTGGCCCCAGCGCCACCTCGATGAGCCAGATGACGAGGGCGGCGCGGTATTGGAGCTGTTCGGCAATGGCCGTTTTGAGCTGCTGGCGATAGACGGCGATGAGGTGAGTCATGCGCTTAGACAACCTCCTCCTGGGTAAAGATTTGTTCGATGACGGTCTCTATGGGCGGGTCCTCGACGCTCAGGTCGAGGACTGGCAGGTCCGTCAGCAGGCGGGCGGTGACGCGGGCGATCGCGCTTTTGGGCACACGCAGGCTGACGTGATCCTCGCTCTGGCTGAGCACTTCGCCGTAGGGACGCAGGTCAGCTGGCTCTTCCAGGCGCACGATGATGGTCTTGTAAGGTGAGAAGCGCTCGACCAGGCGGGTGAGGTCGCCGTCGAAGAGCATGGTGCCGTGGTGGATGAGGATGACGCGCCGACAGAGGGCTTCGACGTCGGCCATATAGTGACTCGTCAGCAGCACAGTGGCTCCTGTGCGCTGGTTGTATTCGCGGATAAAGTCGCGGATGCGGCGCTGCATGACGATGTCCAGGCCGATGGTTGGCTCGTCGAGGAAGAGGACCTGGGGGCGATGGAGTAGAGAGCCAGCGATCTCGCATTTCATGCGCTCTCCCAGGGAGAGGTTGCGCACAGGCTTGTGCAGGAGGGGCGCCAGGTCCAGGAGATCGGCAAGTTCGTCCAGCATGTGACGGTACTGAGCCGGGGGAATACGGTAGATGGCCCGGTTCAGTTCAAAGGAGTCGATGACAGGGATGTCCCAGATGAGTTGCTGGCGCTGGCCCATGACCAGGGCGATCTGGCGCAGGAAGGCGCGCTCGCGTCGCCAGGGGACGTAGCCCAGGACGCGTACCTCGCCGGCGCTGGGGTAGAGGAGTCCGGCCAGCATCTTGAGGGTGGTGGTTTTGCCGGCCCCGTTGGGGCCGAGGAAGCCGATGATTTCGCCCGCTTCTATGGCAAAGGTCAGATCGTCGACGCCGACAATTTCCTGCATCTGGCGCTGAAAGAGAGCGCGTAAGGCGGCGCCCAGGCCGGCCTCGCGCTCGTAGACGCGGTAGACTTTGCGTAAGTGGGTAACGTTGACTGTCGCTACGGCTGTCATAGTGTTTGCTCGCTCCTTCGTGTAGGAAGGCCTCTCTTCCCCCCTTGTCTTTTTTCTGTCTGGCTTGAGTATAGCGGGTCCTGGTGGGAGGGCGTCAATGTGCTCAGGGCAACTCAAGGTGTCGGCGGGGAGGGATCAGGCTGGTGCTCTTGCGTGATGGGACGCTCCAGACCAGCGGGCAGCCGGTCGATGATCTCCTCGTGATTATGACCCGTGGGAGCGATAAAGGCCGAGATGGGGAGGTCGGTGAGATGCGTGGTCTCTCTTGCTTGTTCCTTTTTCGCAAAAGGTGAGGCCAGGCGGAGGTGGAGAAGACTGAGGGCAAGAGCCACTGCCTCGCCCTCAGCTTTCTCTCTTATTGTGTATGGTGCTGCCGCTGGTCACTGCTGACCAGGGGCGAGCACGGACCCTCCTCGGATGCAGCTAGCTCGCTAGCTCGCTAGCGAGCGATGATCTCCAGGGTGCGCCCGGTGCTGCGGGGGCCGAGGAGGGCGACGTCCAGGCAGAGGAGGACGAGCAGGACGGCCTCGCCGGCGAAGACAGCGACCGGTCCCAACGACTTGAGCACAGGGAGGGCGGCGAAGGGCAGGATGGCGCTGACCAGACGGCTCAGGCTGTAGGCGATGCCAACTGCGGTGCCGCGCATGCGGGTGGGGAAGATCTCGGCCTGGTAGATGTGGAAGGCGTTGGAGAAGATGTTGCTGACGGTGGTGAGGAGGAAGCCCGAGATGACCAGGACAATGGCGGAGGTGGCGAAGCCGAAGCTGAGGCCGAAGAGGGCGATCAGCAGGGCTGAGGTGACGATGAGCCATTTGCGCTCGATGCGCTCGACGAGGAAGATGGAGATGAAGGAGCCGAGGGGATAGCCCAGGAAGCTGAGGGCTGTGTAGCCCAGTGAGGTGACGACGCTGAAGCCTTTGGCTGTGAGGACGACGGGGGCCAGGGAGCCGAAGCCGTAGTAGCCAACAGTCTGGAGGATCTGGAAGATCCAGAGCATGATGGTGCGTTTGGCGTAGACGCCGCTGAAGATTTCAGCGATGGTGGCCCGCGTCTGTGGCTCGACGACGACCGGCTGCGGCTCGGGCAGCTCTTTGAGACCATGCTCGCGCATGACTTGCTCTTCGATGCTGGTGAGGGCGGCGTTGGCGGAGGCTTCGTCCTGACGGATTTCGTGCCAGCGCGGCGACTCGGGCAGGTGGCGGCGCAGGAGCCAGACAATCAAGGCGCCGAGCGAGCCGACGATGAGGAGCCAGCGCCAGCCGTCCAGGCCCAGGAAGCTGCCTTTGACGACGAAGCGCCCGACGAAGCCAGCCAGGGGGACGCCGAAGAAGCCCAGGGTGTAGGACCAGGCGGTGTAGCGTCCGCGGGCGTGGCGCGGGATCATTTCGCCCATGTAGATGTCGGTCAGGGGTGGCTCGGCTCCCAGGCCGATGCCGGCCAGGAAGCGAAAGATGACGACCCAGATGAAGTTGGGGGCGAAGGCGGCGATGAGCGAGAAGAGGGAGTAGATCAGCAGGTCAACCATGTACATGCTGCGCCGTCCGATGTAGTCGGAGACGACGCCCAGGACAATGGCGCCAATGAACATGCCGAAGAAGCCGGAGCCGATGATGAGGGCGGTCTCGAAGGTGGAGAGGTGAAAGAGGGGAGTGAGGACGGCTCCAAGCAGGCCACCCAGGAAAATATCGTAGAGGTCAAAGAAGGTGCCGATGCCTAGCACGAAGCTGAGCCTACGGTGCAGTGAGGAGAGGGGCAGGCGATCGATGCGTGAGGCTACGGTGATGCGACGTTCTGCTGCTTCCATGAGCGCTTTGCCTCCATTGCAGTGATGGTGAAAGTGCGCGTGCTCAGCGCGCTGCAGGCTACTCGGGGCGCTCGCGGCCAGGAGTAGCGCCAGGTCCCGCCCGCCAGTGGGCGCAGGCACAATGACAATAAACTCTTTGCCTGATACGATGTGGCTTTCTTAGGGCTGTGACGCTTGAACGGGGTTCACCTCCTTCTCTTCCGTTGCTTTGGCTTCCGCCATTCCTCACGCTCCCACATGTTTTCATTGTACCTTCTCCGATCTCATATGTCCATATGGAGATAGGCCACTGAGGAGGTGGGCACTGTGGCTCTGGCGTTCTGGCGAGCGCCCCTGTATTTGCGGTAGAGTTTTCCTGTGCTATAGTAATGGGTTGTGCTCACTGGGAGGGTATGGGCACACAGCCACCATCGGTCAGGCCCGGCGCGTCTGCCCGGCTGGCGCTGTGGGGCTGGAGGAGACTTCCCCGGAGGGAGGAATCAGTTCAGCAGTGGTGGCAGAGCTGATCTGGCAGCAGAAGCACAATCCCTACGCGGCGGGGCTGCCCCCGGCACCGCGCTTGCAGATCTGTGAGCGCGTTCCGGCGCTGGCAGGTCCCGACGCTGGCCGCGAGGCTGAGGGCGAAGCAGCGGCGGGCTGGGAGAATCGCCTGATCCACGGAGATAAGAGCCTGGTGTTGCCGGCCTTGCTGGCGGAATTTGCCGGGACCGTCGATCTGATCTATATTGATCCTCCGTTTATGACCGAGCGGACCTATCGCAGTGGCCGCGGTCTCGCCTATCACGATCGCTGGCAGGGCAATCTCGATGGATACCTGCAGTGGCTCTATGAGACGTTCTTGCTGCTCTATCGTCTGTTGGCCCCTCGTGGGAGCCTCTACGTGCATCTGGACTGGCGTGCTGTCCACTTTGCCCGCCTGCTGCTGGATGAGGTGTTTCGGGAAGCGGCGCCGGCGGGCGGCGGTTTCCAGAACGAGATTATCTGGCATTATCATTCCGGCGGGCGCCCGCGACGCTCCCGCGGCTTCGCTCGCAAGCATGATACGCTGCTCCTCTATACCCGCTCGCGCCAGTATTGTTTTCATGGGGAGCGGGTTGGTCCACTGCGTGGGCGGGAGCGGCGCAATCATATGCGGCGCCAGGTGGAGGCCGATGGGCGGGTCTGCTGGACGATTCGCGCGGGGGGCCGTCTCTATCGCTACTACGAGGATGAGCCGATGACGCCTGCTGATGTCTGGTGCGATATCAGCCATCTGCATCAGCGTGATCCCGAGCGCAACGGCTATGCGACCCAGAAGCCAGCGGCGTTGCTGGAGCGTATTCTGCTGGCTTCCAGTGAGGAGAATGATCTGGTGCTCGACTGCTTCTGCGGGAGCGGCGTGACGCCGGCGGTGGCCGAGCGCCTGGGCCGGCGCTGGATCGCCTGTGATGGCAGCCCGCTGGCGATTGAGGTGACGCGCGAGCGCCTGCTGCGCCTGGCTCCCCGCCGTCCTTTCTGTGTGCAGCGTCCCCTTTCCCAGCCGTAGGCAGATTGGCTGCCACTGGTGGTCGAGGCTTGCCGCGCGTGTGCAGCTGTGCTATCCTGTAGATGAGCTGCCGCATGATTCAGTTTTTTCTCTCCTTTGTAAAATATTCTCGTTTTGTATGAGAATGTGGTCATTGGCTTCAGTAATTGTGGAGGTCAGGTGGAAAGAGGTGTGTGGCGTATGCAGATGAAGAAGACGGCAATTCCTTCGACTCCCCGCTATGAGAAAAGCCTCGTGGGGCGCCCGCTGCGCTTGCCAACGCATAACTATGGCTGGACGGGGACCTACCTGGTGACGTTGCAGGCGGAGCCGTATGCGCCAAGCTTTGAGGACCCGGCACTGCGCCGGATTCTAGAGGAGACCTGGCAGGCTCTGCCTCGCCCTTTTCCCGGGCTGACGCTGGATACGTTTGTGATCGGGCCGCGGCAGGTGCAGTTTATTCTCTCCTTTGAGGGCAATACCAATCGGACGATGACGCTGGGGCGAGTGGTGGAGTCCTTTAAGTCGCTGGTGGCGGTGGCCTGGCTGGCTCATCTGGAGCAGGTGCGCGCGCCCAGTCCGACGCCGCCGTTGCGCATCTGGCAGCGCTCCTATAGCGAGCGCTATCTTCACGACGAGCGTGAGGTGGAAGAGGTGCGTCAGGCTCTGCGTAGCGGTGCTTTGCCGGCGGAGCCAGAGGAGTCCTGAAGATCCTGGCCGGTGGCTGGGGCGGTGGTGGGAAGACAGGCGGGACAGGCGGACCGGGCTTAGCGCTGCGGCGACTCAGGCTGGCTGGCACCGCAGGGGGCCCTGGGGCGCTGGCAGAAGGGTTTGACGCCCGGCAGATACTGGCGGTGGGCGGCCACCCAACGATAGAGGTGCTCGGTGAGCGGCCCCAGGCCGGGCAGGCGGTAGAGACGCTGCCAGAAGGGGAAGCCGATTAGCAGGTCCAGGGTACAGGCGAGGGCCTGGGCACCGCGGTAGCGCCGTCCGTCCGGGAGAATGGTCCAGACGCTCTCTTCGCAGGCTCTGACGCTGAGTCCGTAGCGCTCGGGCAGGCCAGGGATCTGGAAGGGAAGGCAGGTCACTCTCCGGCCCCGGTCCAGGCGGCGCAGGAGCTCGGCGGTAGCGGTGCAGAAGTCGCAACTGCCGTCGAAGATGACGATGGCTTTGACGGGATGGCGATAGGCTTGATCGGACATAGCGAGACTGGCCCCGGCCCTCGCTATTGTCTCTGGCGGCGGGGCGAGCGAGCTGGGGCCGTTTGGGGTTGCCCTCCTCTCTTCTTTTGCTGGCTGTTTTTACTATAGCATATTCCGGTTCCGGTTGAGGACGGGATCATCCGCCGGGGGGGAGCAGTGTGCAGGCCGTGGCCCCCTGAGCCTTTGCCGACTCAGGGGGCCAGATGAGCGGTGACCATACATAGTGGTAAGAAGGAGACGCTGCAACAGAAGGCTATGCCGGTTCGTCTGTCTCACTTGATTGGTAGATTTCTTCCAGGCTTTGCCGACGTGCGCGTCCGATGCGCTCGAGGCGCTTCTGGAATTGGGCAGTCGCGTAGGAGAGGTATTCGTCGATCTGAAGGTCGAAGGCAGGCGATTCCTGTGTTTCTCGTGCTTCGAATAGCTCGTTGATGACGCCCAGGGCGTAGGTCAGGAGCTCGCTCATGTAGGCCTGGATGACGTCCCAGAGGCGCGGCTCCTGGGCGACCAGGCGCGAGAGGAGGAAGACGCCATAGGCCAGGTGCCGTGATTCGTCGCGCTTGAGATAGCTGACGCCCTGGCGCAGGCCGGGAAGGATGTTGAGGCGCTCCAGCATGTTGAAATAGGCGTGATAGCCGGTCTCGGCCAGGACCCCTTCGACGATCATGTTGTAGACGACGCTGGCGCGGGCCTGGGCCTCGGGCGAGGGATCGCTGAGGAGGGCATGCATGCGTTGGGGCAACTCTTCATAGAAGATTTTGCGATAGCTGGGGGTGTGGTAACGGTGCAGGTCGCTGTGTTCGTGGGCAACTTCGTCGAGGAAGCGGCGGAAGAATTCGGTGTGTTTGGCTTCTTCCCAGAGGAAGGTGGTCAGGTACATCTCTTCTTCGAGCCGCCCCTCGCGGGCAATGGTCAGGATGAGAGGGAGCAGGTCGAGGGTGACGCTCTCTTCTCCGGCCTGGAAGAGCGAGCTGAGGTAGAGCAGGGTTTCGCGCTCGCCCTCGTTGAGGCGCTGCCAGTCCTGGATGTCCTGGGAGAAGTCGATGGCGCGCGGGTCCCAGATGCCGAGTTTCTTGGCTTTGTGGTAGAGGCGCATCGGGAGGATGTCGTGGCGTAGGCCGCGCTCGCTGGTGGTGATGAAGGCGGCGTGTGTGCTCTGTGTCATGCTTGCCTGCTTTCTGTCTGGGCAGTCTTTGCTTGGGGCTGGTGCTCCCGCCGATCGTTGCGTTCGACTGACTGACTGACTGACTGAATACCAGTCAGTCATCATTTTCAATGATACCTGTGATGCCGGTTGGCTGTCAAGGGGAGTGGGCAGCCAGCTCTGGCTTCACCCGGCCTTATTGGCTATTGACGACGATCTGGATCTGGTCGGCGCGCTGGGGGAGGGTCTGGCTGCCAAAGGGCAGGCGGAGCTGGACGGAGGCGACGCCAGGCTGGGAACGTAGATAGGTCTGGGCGACTTCGCTGCTGGTACCGCGCAGGTCCTGCTGCCAGCGGGCGATGGTCTGGGGACTGATCCGGTAGCTCCAGGTGCCGTGGACGCTGACGCTCAGGTAGGTGAGGCCGTGGTTGCCTCGGTCGGTGACGGTGGGCGTGGAGGCGCTGAGGCTGCGAGGCTGCAGCTGGTAGGCCGCTCCAAGGGTGCGCTGGGCCTGGCGGCTCAGGAGGTCGCTGGCAAGCTGGCGGGCCTGGGCGGGATAGTAGGCAGTGGCGCTGCCTGTGACCTGAAGCTGGACGCGTACCTGGTCAGCCTGGCTGCCGGGCGGTGGGTCGGCTGTGAGGCTCACCTGGTAGTTTGGTGTGCCAGCCAGGGTTTCCCCCTCTTTGAGAGCGGCTCGTAGCTGGTCTGCAAGCTGATGCTCTAGCTGGGGAAGAAGCATCTGGCGGGCGTGATCGAGGTCAGCCTGGGCGACGATGTGGATGGTCTGGCCATCGCTGCCGCCGCTGAAGGCCGCGGGGTTGGTGACCTGGATCTGGGTCGGGCGCCCGCAACAGGGCTGGGCGATGTCGCCGGCGGGAATGTTGCCCTGGGCGCCGGGGTTGACGGCCTGGGCGGCGGCGACGGCGGTTCCGTCCTGGTCGTTCTGGCGTGGCGGTACGACGACCGTGGTCAGGAGGCGGACGCTGATGCCCGAGCTGCCGCTGAAGGTGCTGCCCGCCGGGACGGTGACTGGCTGCAGGCCGTGGTTGCTGAAGAGGAGGAGGCCGCGGGCGTTGCTTCCCTGGGTGGTACGAGTGCCGGTGGTGCTGACGGTTTGGGCGAGGCTGCGGCTGGCGCTGAGCAGGCGAGCAGGGATGGTGCGCGTGTTGAGGTCGATGGTCTGGACCTGGGGCGAGGCCGTCAGCAGGTAGGTGTCCTGCAGGGTGCGGCTCTGGGCGTTGATGGTGATGACGACGGTGGGATCAGCGCCAAGCAGGGGGACGCCCGGCGGGAACAGCCCGATGTTGAGGCCGCGGGCGGCGAAGAGAAGGAGCAGCAGGATGGCGATGACGATCAGGGCGATGGCCACGAAGAGTGAGAGGGGGCGCTTGCTGCTGGTTGGGGGGCGGATTCGCCTTCTCAGCGGTGGCTGTGGCTCTTCGGTGATGCGCTGGATGGCCGGGCGGCCCTGGGCCGGTAGGGCGGGCGGACGACCCCGGCGTGGGATGGTGAGCGGCTCGGGCATGGGGAGGGCCACGGTGCGCGGCTCGTGGCGCGAGCGGTAATCGGGTATGGGCCTGGGCCGCGAGAGGGTTTCGGCGGTGACGTCGGGCAGGGTGGTGGCGGCGGCGATGTCCTCCTCGGGAGGCAGTTCTTCGATCTGCGGTTCCTCGGGACTGTCATAGGCGTAGTCGTAGTCCTGGAATGGCTGCGGGCGCGAGCGCTGTGGCGCTGGCTCAGGTGCGGGGGCAGGCTCCAGCCAGGCTTCTTGCGCTTCCTGGGCCGCCGCGGGTATGGTCTGGCTTTCTTCGAGGGCCAGGATGACGGCCTCGCGCAGGACGGCAATGCTCTGGAAGCGCTCTTCGTCGCGCTTGGCCATCGCTTTGCGGACAACGTGGTCGAAGGCTGCTGGTACGCGCGGGTTGCGCCGCGAGGGGCGTGGGATGGGGGCGCGTAGTTGCATTTGGATGACTTTGATGTCGTCGGGGTCGTCGTAGGGCAGTTCGCCGGTGAGCATCTGGAAGAGGAGGACGCCGAGGGCGTAGATGTCGGTGAGGGGGGTGACGATGCCACGCGTCTGCTCGGGGGCCATGTATTGCGGAGTGCCGGGGACCTGGTCCAGGGGGATGGGCCGGCCAATCTGGCTTTCGGCTTGGCGGGCCGGGCGAACGAGGCCGAAGTCGGCCAGGTAGACGTGTGGGACGCCGCTGCGCGGCAGTTCCAGCAGGACGTTGGAGGATTTGATGTCGCGGTGGACGAGACCTTCGCCGTGAGCGTGTTCGACGGCTTCGAGGAGCTGCAGGTACATGTCGATGAGTTCGGCCAGGTTGAAAGGGATCGGCTCGCGCCCGGTGACGTGGGGACGGTAGATGCGCCGCAGGTAGCTGGTGAGGGTGCCGCCATCGATGAAGGGCATGACGAGGTAGAGCAGCCCCTGCTCTTCGCCGAATTCGATGAGCGGCAGGATGTGCGGGTGTTGCAGGCGGGCGATGGTGCGCGCCTCGCGGGCGAAGCGCCGCCGCATGTCGGGATCGCTGGCATAGTCGCCGAGGATGACTTTGATGGCGACGCGCCTGCCAAAAGCGGTACGCTGGCGCCCTTCGTAGACGGCGCCCATGCCTCCGACGCGGATGCGCCGGATGACGTCGTAGTTGCCGAGCTGCCTGCCTTCCAACGCGAGCATGCCTGCTGCCTCTCTATCCTTTCGTCTCATCTGTGGCTGTGTCTGTGAATGGGGGTCAGGAAGGGCCGGCCCCGCTCCGCTCTCTGGTCGGCGCACCGGCGATGGCCAGCTTCTCTTTCCTGTCGAGTGCCTCGTTGCTCTGGCTGTCGTTTTATTGTACCACAGCCGTCGGCTGGTGACCTACCAGTATAGACGTTTTCCTCAGTGGCGGTTTTTCCTGCGCGATGACTTCTGCGAGTGTCGCTGATGTTGCCTCTTTGGTCGTCAGGTGCTGTTTTCGACGACGATGGTGATCTGGCCCGGGTCTGTGGGCAGCCGGTCCGGGTCGCTGCGGGCGATGCTGATGCTGGCTCTGCTGACTCCGGGTTGCTGCTGCAGGAGCTGGAGCGCCATGCTCTTCGGCTTGCCGGCAATGAGCTGGCTGAGTCGCTGCCTGGCTGCCTCATTGAATTGATACGTCCAGCGTCCCTGCGCTTTCACGGTGATGATGGCGCCGGCGCTCTGGTTGGTGGCAGTGCTGCTGAGGCTGGCGTCGGCAATGGTGGTGCTGATCTGCCCGTCGAGGCTGTAGCCGGCTCCGGGGTGGCGGGCGGCTTCTTGACGCAGGAGGGCCGCGCCCAGGTCAAGGGCGGCCTGCGGCGTGTAGGCGGCGCCGTTGCAGGTGGCGCTGACGCTGACGGTGACGCTGCTGGCGTGATCGCCGATCTGATGGTCGCTCTTGATGCTGGTGCTGCAGTCGGGGCCGACGACGCGCTCGCCGCTGTGCGCTTGCTGCAGGAGCTGCTGCTGAGCCTGCTGCAGCAGCCCGGCTTTGAGCGGGTTGGCGGCGTTGTCGAGGTCGCTGCGCTGGACGTAGGTGTAGGGCTGTGGATCTTGCCCACCGGTGAAGGGGCCATTGATGGCCTGAATAGCGAGGGCCTGGTCGCAACAGTACTGGTTGAGTGCTCCAGCAGGCAGGTTCCCGAGGCTTCCTGGTTGCAAGACGTGAGCAGGGACAGTGCTGGTGGTGCGGTGGTCAAGGTCGGGGCTAGGAGCCATTGAGGCAGTTTCGTCAGTGACGATGCTAATGTCCTGTCTCACTACCAGGACCGTCCCTTTGAGAACGACCTGACTGAGGCCCGTGCCGTTGTAGAACGTAATTGTCCCATGTGCCTGGGTCCCGGCTGTCATCCCGTGGCCCGTGGCTGGAACCGTCTTCGCCGCTGAGTTGACCGTGGCGCTCAGGCGGCGCACCTGTACCTCGCGTCGGGCCGCGCTGGCTGTCCCCGTCACGCCAGTGATCAGGTATTGCTGGTTGAGGAAGACGCTGGCTGGGGTGAGGTGGACCGTGGCCAGCGGGGCCCCGATCGGCAGAATCTCACCGAGCGGTCCCAGTGCCGCCGGGTCGCTGTAGGCCATAACCAGGCTCCCCGCCAGGAGCAGGAGCACCAGGGCTACAGGCAGGGCCAGCCAGCGCCAGTGGCCTTTTCGCTCCCTGGGACGCGCTGCTTGAGCTGCCCCTGCTGGATTGATGCGGGCTGTCTTGTGAGAGCGGGCTGCAGGTGACACGGGGGCCACGGGGCTGGCAGCCTTCCCGAGCCGCTGGAGCTGGGGGGGCACCACCGCTTTCGTCTGGCTGTCTCTGCCTCTCTCGCTTCGCTGCGCTCGCTGCGCCTGCAGACGGCGCAACTGTGGGAAGCGTTGCCATGAGGCTGGCTGCTCTGGCCCGGGCAGAGGCGTGGCGGGCGTTGCCAGCTCTCCCTGGGTCAGGAGCCGGCGAGTGGGAAGCTGGGGCAAGGGATCGGCTGGATAGTCGCCTTCCCGCCTATGCTCGCTTGCGCTGATCTCTTTCTCTTCCTCTTCCTCGCCCCAGATGGCGCTTTTCCTGGGCTGGCTGCTTACTCCCGGCCACGCTGCTCTATCTTCTGCGCTGGCCGCCAGGGCCGTCACGAAGGCGCTGACGCTGGGATAGCGTTCGTGGCGCTCTTTGGCCAGACCGCGCAGGATGACGGCCTCTACCTCCGGCGGTAGCTGCGGGTTGAGGCGCCGTGGCAGCTCTGGCTCCCGCTGCGTATGGCAGTACATGAGGGCGAGCGGGTCCTGCTCTGGAAACACACGCCGTCCCGTGCACAGCTCGTAGGCAATGCAGGCCAGGGCGTACTGGTCGCTTTCGCGTCCTACCTGCCCGCGGAATTGCTCAGGGGCCATGTAGACTGGGGTGCCGCTCAGGCTGGCGGCCTCCAGACTGCGCGAGCCGAGTTGCAGGGCGATGCCGAAGTCAGCCAGCAGGGCCCGACCATCGGCGGCGAAGAGGATGTTCTCCGGCTTGAGGTCGCGGTGGATGATGCCGTGTTCGTGAGCATACTGCAGGGCTGCCCCGACCTGAGTCAGGATCGCTACCGCTTCGGCCAGCGGGAGAGGTCGCCCGCCAGCCTGACGTAGTCGCTGGCGCAGCGAGCCACCTGCGGCGTATTGGGTCACCAGGTAGGGGCAGCCTTCCTGGTCGAGGCCGGCGTCGAGTAGGGGAAGAATGTGCGCATGGCTCAGTCCCTCCAGGAGGTGGACCTCAGCCTTGAATCGGGCCTGTCCCTCGCCTGAGTCGAGCGGGGTCTGAAGGCGCTTGAGGGCGACCAGCGACCAGCGGCTCAGGAAGCGATGCCGGGCCAGGTAGACGGTGCTGGAGCCGCCACGCCCTAGCCGGCGGATGAGTTCATAGTCGCCGAGGAGGGAGAGGCCAGTCTCCTGACGCCCCTCCGGCTCCTTGCTTTGTCCCATAGACGAAGCCCTCCCCGGTTCGTCCAGTGACTGCTTTCTAAGCTTTTATCCCGGCCTGTATTGGATTCAGAATAGGTCACGTTTTTATTGCGCAGTTTTTACGAGAGAATGTTGTATGTCCCGTTGCTGGCGCTGGCGTGCAAGGCGCGAGCCGAACCCGGCGCCCGCTAGCCCTTGCCCGAGATTGGGGATGCGCCCGGGCTGGGTGCGGCTGTGGCCGTGGTCGTTGGGAGCGGGCTGCCCGGCGTCGTGCTGGCGCTGGGGGCCGGCGACAGCCCGCTCACGTTTCCGATGGTCACTGTGATCTGGCTGGCATCGCTCGGCAGCCGATCGCTTCCGTGAAAGATGGCGATGTCGGCCTCTTTGATGCCGCTCTGCCGCTGCAGGAGCTGCAGGGCCTCGCTCTTCGATTTGCCGGCGATGAGCTGAGCCAGGTGCTTTTTGGCGGCGTCGTCGAACTGATAGGCCCAGCGCCCTTCGGCGGTCACTGTGATCGAGATGCTGCCTCTGCCGCCGCCGCTGCTGATGGGCGTGGCCCCGTCAATGGTGGTGATGATCTGGCCCACCAGGGCATAGCCCGCAGCCAGCCTCTTGCCGGCCTCCTGGCTGAGAAGGCTGGCGCCGAGGCGCAAGGCTCCCTGTTTGTCGAAGGCTTCGCCGCTGCAGCTGGCCGAGACGGTGACGGTCACACTATTGGCGTGGTCGCCGGCCTGGTGGTCGCTCTTGACGCTGGTGTTGCAGCTAGGCTGGCTGACGAGCTGCTCGCCGGGCCGGATCTGGCGCTGAAACTGCTGCTGGGCCTGCTGGGCCAGGCTGGCCTTGAGCGGGTTGGCGGCGTTGTCAATGTCGCTCTGCTGCACGTAGGTGAAGCTCTGTGGGTCCTGCCCGCCCGTAAAGGCGCTGCTGGTGGCGAAAATGTCAACGCTGCCGCAGCAGAGCTGGTTATTGATGGCTCCTGCTGGCAGATTACCAATGCTTCCCACCTGGACAACATGGGCGCGTGCAGTACGAGACACAAAGTTTGGCGGAGCTGTTGGCGGCAGGCTGACGGTCTCGTCGGTGGTAATCTTCAGCCCATTTTGCAAGGGGAAGGTTGTCCCTTTCAGCACGCTTTCCCAGGTACCTCCACTATGCACGAACGTAATCGTTCCCTTAGCCTGCACGCCGGGTGTCTGACCATGCCCCGTGGCTGGCACCGTCTTCGTCTGCGCCGCCGGCGTCGCCGTCAGCACCCGCGCCTGAATCTCGCGCTGGGCCGCGTCTGGCTGGCCCGTCACCCCGGTGATCAGGTACTGGTTCTTCAGGTCGACGCTGGCCGGCGTGATCGTCACCGTCGCCCCCGGCGACCCAAAGGGCATCATGGCCGCTACCGGCCCCAATAGCTTCGGATTAATCGCGGCCAGCGCTCCGCAACCGATCAGCAGCAGTAGTAACAGAATTGCCACCAGTGCCAGCCAGAACGGTCCCCGTCGCCGCTGCCTGGTCCCACGCTGGCGCAGCGGTGTCAGCGGCGGGGGCAGTGTCGAAACACCGCTCGGCGGCGCCACGCTTCCTGTACCTGCACCTGCGCCGGCACCTGCTCCCGCTCCCGCTGCGCCACTGGCGCCACTCCCTCCTCCGCTGACTCCTGCACCCGCTCCCGCTTCGCCGAAGGCCGCGCCCGCTGCCGCACCGGCCAGGGCCCCGGCCCCTATAGCTGTTCCTCTGTCTGACGGCAATGGGCTACCCCGGCGCGCCGGCTCGGCTTCGGGTGTATAGGCATTGCTCGCCACCGGTAGCTTGGCCGTGATCCGCCGCGAATGGGGGAATTGAATGATACCCGGTCCCGCTCCGCTTGCCGGCGAGCGCGGCGGCACAGCTCTCGCCCTTGTTCCCTCCTGTTGCTGCTGTTGGGCCTCCTCGGCGGCCATCGCCGCTGCCGCCCCAGCAGCCAGGCCCGCGGCTCCTGCCGCTGCTGGGGAGATCGGTGAGGAAGCCTCCTCCTCCGGCGCCGCTGCTGGGGCCGACTCCGGTTGCGCTCCCGCTCCCGCTTCTTCGGCCTCTGGTCCTGCAGGGGTAGCCGCTGCCAGCGAGATCGGCGGCAGCTCTTCGTCTTCCTCCTCTCCCGGGAAGGGTCTTGCCCCCGTGTTGCCGGGATTCTGCTTCCCCGCGGGTTCCGCCGCTCTGTTTCTGGTACTCCGCTCTTGCTCGCTCCGCAGGGCGCTCCAGCTCAGAGCCGCTGCTGCCCCTGCTGCTCCTGCTGCCGCTGCACTACCTGGTGAGGTCCCTCTAAAGGCGGGTCGTGATGGTTCAGGACGGACATCGTTCGCTTGCTGCTGCTCAGCTCCCGGGGCTGCTCTCTCTCCCTCTCCCTCCCCCGCGCTCTTGCGCTCGCGCAATCGCAGAAGACGGCGCAGGCGCTGCGACCAGGCTGGCCCCTGACCTTCTTCTGCCCCGTCCTCTTCCCACATGTCTTGTAGCGAGCGTACGTAATTGTCAAGAGATGAGTAGACCGGAAAGCGCCGCTGGCGCGCGTACTCCGCTGGCTCCGAACGCGGTGGGGCGATGAAGATGAGGCGCGCTTGCGGGTTGCGCCGCATCTTGAGCACCTCGAAATCAACGCGGCGCTGGAAGGCGCGATTCTGCTCTGGCAGTACAATGGCTATCTGCTTGCGTCCAAGCTTCTCCTGGGTCAGAATCGCTGTCAGGACATCTTTTCGCTCATCAGTAGGCGCAACGTAGATAACGCCGATCTCTTCTGCACGTGGATCGCCTGCACCGAGCAGCTCTGAGCCATCTGCCTGTCTCATCAGCCTTACCCTCGCATGTACCAAGAAATGGCCTTTTCGCCTGAACCTGATACATTGTACACTACCTTCGCGGTGCGCGCAATCGCCGACGTCCACATTTTGTAAAGCAGACGCCCGCTTTCCGGCTGCAAAGGCAGAGACGGCACCCCGTGCCGCAGGCTCGCTGGCTTCGCTTTACCTCACTCCACTCCTCTTCACTTTCTTCTCCCGACCGACCGACATCGGCGGTGGCTCGCTTCGACCAGCCAGCCCCGGCCATCGGCTAGGCTGGACCCCCCACGCCATCGAGCAGGGCAAGGAGTTCGCTGCGCCATAGCTCCCATTCCAGTAGACCCCCCGCGGCTAGCTCGCCTCCCCTGCCCTTGAGGTCGTCCTCCGCTGCCTTGCGGTTGAGCACTGCCCTCCCAACCGCTGTCTCGACCAGGATGTAGCGCTGCCGCTCCCATTCCCAGTCAGGATCAACAATGCGCCCCGAGACAGGATGGTGCTGCAGGATGACTCGCTCACCTGAGACTCCCCGCGCATCACGCGCAATCTGCCGCAGGGCCAGAGCCGCCAGCCCCGGTTTGCTCGCTGCTCCGGCTCCCGCATGCTCCTCCGGACGGCGGTATTTGAGCTGCCGCGGTCGGATGAGGAGGAGCAGATGGTAGTTCCTCCCTACCTGGAGCTGCGCCCCCAACTTCCCTTGTGATCCGATCAACCGCGAGGCACTGCTGAAGACCGGCAGCAGAATGCTGCTGCGCAGCAGAAAGGTGAGGTGATAGAAGGAGTCGTAGTCGCATTGCTTCTCGATGAGGAGTCCCTGGACAAAGGTGCCTGCCTGTCGCTCTCGTTCGCTCACTGTCGCTCTCTCCTGTCGTCTCTTCTCGTCTCGTCTGGTCTGTCTGTTCAACCAGAACCGACTTGCTCTGCTCGTTGACCGCTTCGCTCAGGAGTGATCTGATCCCTGCTCTCCCAGGCTGGCTTCGACGACGATTCGGCGACGGCGGCGGCACCAAAACAAGGATCGTGCGCTTACACTTGCTCGGCACTCGGGGAACGTCCCCCCGCTTCTCACTCAGCCGCTGCGCTCGGGGTGAGAATGCTCCCGAGATCATGCCTGTTTAGAGGTATATATACCCCATCCTGGCCGCCTACGGCAATGGCTGGGCCGGGAATCTGCTTGGAGAGGTAGACGATGAACGGACTGATAGCAGGCGAGGAGCTGGCCCGGGCGGCCAGGAGAAGCAGGCAGGTGGCTCGCTTGCCGGTCCTGGTCTGCGGTTGCTATAGATCCTATGGCTATAAGAAGGAGAGCCAGAGGAGGCGCTGCTGTCAGCATCCTCCCCCAGCTCTCCCGCGCTCGAAAGAGACAGACAAAGGCAAGCGGACCACTCGGTAGTTAAGAGAGAGAGGTATCTGGCGTTGGTTGGTTCGGCCTCCTTAACCCGAATGCGCTCAATCGCGCGTGACGGTCCGCATCTTGAGATAGTCACCTTCGATAATGCTGCCGTCCGGGCGAACATGGATGCAGCCACGATAGCGCCCATAGGGTACGCCAAAGCCCGCCGGCAGCTTGCGGAGCATGAGGAGACAGCAGTGACGCCCGCCCTGCTCCATCTTCAAGTCGGCAATGATCCTGGCCTCCTCGTCGCTGACCGCATAGAAGAGGTAGATCATGTCAGCTTCTTCTTCACTATGCCGATAGGCCAGGAGCCAGAGGGTTTTCTTGATGATCGGCTCGCGCTCCCCTTCGTCGAGAGCGGCTTTCTCTTCCGCGAGCGGCTGCCCGGCACCAGCACCGCTGCCATTGAGACCGTTTCCATTCAGCCGCGCCTTCTCCTCAATCCCCACCTTGCCCTCTCCCTCCGGCGTCGCTTCTTCACTCGCCGTCTGGCCAGGGGCCTGCTGCTCCCGATCCTTGTCACGGACGTCGTCAATGACTTCACAGACGATGGCCGCGGCCCGCTCCGGCCCAACAAGCTGAGCCAGCTTGCTCTGATACTCCTCCATGTTGCGCAGCCGCCGCTGAATATACTCGTGCTTGGCCCAGCCACACGCTAACCCATACAAGGCCCAGCGCCCGGCCAGATACTCGGCCTCTAGCTGACGCCGCAGGCGGGCAATCTCACTGCCACTCATAGATGTTCCTCCAGGGCTGATATCATAGTAATAGTATCTAATTAGCATCTATCAAGAGAATACTATTACGATCTCAATTCTGTCAAGCTGGTTAGACTGGTAGAATCAGGGCACTACCAGATCAAGGATACCAGTGCAATGGTACGGCTAAAAGTCAGAGAGGTTGCCGAGGCTCGGGGCTTTAACATGTCGTCGCTCTCCCGAGCCGCCGACGTCAACTTTCGCACGATCAAGAGTATCTTTCGCAATCCATACAAAGAAGTAAATCTCTCAACACTGGCGAAGATCGCCCGGGCACTCGGAGTCTCGACCTCTGATTTGATCGAAGACGTACCCGACGAGGATCAGCCGCCAACAGCGCCCCAGGCATAGCCGGGTGACGATACGCCTGATGCACAAGAAGCAGGTTGAAAGGGCATAGGTGGCAAATGGTACGGCTCAAAGTCAGAGAGGTTGCCGAGGCTCGGGGCTTCAACATGTCGTCACTCTCCCGAGCTGCCGACGTCAACTTCCGTACGATCAAGAGCATCTTTCGCAATCCATACAAAGAGGTAAATCTCTCGACGCTGGCGAAAATCGCGCGGGCACTCGGCGTCTCCACTGCTGATCTCATTGAAGATGTGCCCGACGAGGCGGACGCATCTGAGACCTGGCTGGCCGGCCCTCGGAAACATTCACCCGTCTAATCCATGCTTGATTTTTTCCCTCAATCATCGTCCATAGAGATAGGAGGGTTCTCTCTATCCGAATGCGCCAGAGTCGCCCAGGCATACACTCTGTCTTTGCGATGGAAAGACCCGACGCAGGGCGCTGGCACGCTGAGCGCGTTTTTGCCACACTCTGCCATCTACTGTCCAGTCAATGGATCTACTGTCTGCTTGTTTTGTTCTGTTGTGAAAGGAGCCAGTCGAGGTGTCGCGGATGATCGAAGGGAGAAAAGTCCGCTTCTTGATTCTGAAAATCCTCTTTAAGCCTGCCGATGATATTCTTAAAATGGCACAGCTCGACGTGTCGATGGTGCGCCCGAGCAAAAAGTGCCTCCACGTTGGTCGCCCGCATACGTGTCCCTATCGGCGCCGTCCCGGAGCCATAGCCCGCTCTCGTTGATCAGGAAGGAGCTGACCGTGTTCAGACTGCGCGTCAAGGAAATCGCCGAAGCGAAGGGCTTTACTCCTTCCGCCCTCTGCAAGGCCGCCAATCTTAACGATCGCACCGTGCGCCGGATCTTCCGCGATCCGTACGCACAGGTGAATTTGCGTACGCTGGTCAAGATCGCGATGGCGCTGGGGGTGCAGGCTCATACGCTGATCGAGTTCTTGCCCGATGAGGAGACGCCCCCCGGGGCACCTCCTAAGCGCGCCCGCCCTCCTCGCCGCTATCAGCCACGGAGCAGATTCTCTTTCCCATCGTCCTAACTGTTCCTCCCTTCATCTGGAGGGCCTGACCACCACTCCCTCCCGCGTCCTGCCCCCTGCGGCGGACACGAGACGAGAGGTGGCAGGCCCTTTTTCTCCCCAACTTTGGCCACCCTTGCGTACCTCCCTCTCCTTGACTCCTAACTGTGGCTCCTCCTTCCCTCATGCCTACATTTGCCATCTCAAAATCGCCATTTAGATGTCGCTTTTAGAATGGTACCACGTCAAGCACTCTACTGTCAAGGGCAAGAATAGGTTATTCTCAAGCCATGAAAGTCCGGCTACGGGTTAAGGAAGTAGCAAAAGCAAAGGGTCTTTCGATGACCAGGCTTCACACGAAGTCTGAGGTGGCTTACAACACCATTCGCCGCATATTTCACGATCCATACGTCGAAGTCACGACTACCACACTGGCGAGGCTTGCTGAGGCGCTAAACGTCCGTGTCGAGGATTTAATCGAGACAGTAGACGAGGAGGAGCCAGAGCCACCACAAAAGACCAGAAGTCGTGTGAAGGCCCAGGGCAAGCGGCAGCAAGTTCATTTGTCATCACCCTCTGACCTGATCAGCAGTGCAGAGCAGCGTGAGCAAACTGAAGGGGAATGCACCATACCCTGATCTGACTTTTGGGGGAGGCAGCAAAAGAGGTAGGAGTAGAGCGTGGTTGACAGTAGCCGGCAGTGGTGCACTGATGCCCGCTGGCCGGCTCACTGGCTTTGTGGTTCCGGCGCTTGTGGATTGTAGATTGTGGATAGTAGATTGCAGTGTCAGAAAAAAGGAGTGTGTGCTTCGATGCGTGGAAGACGTTTCCCTCGCAAGGCTGCTCTACTGCTGATGGTTGGTCTCTCTCTGCTCCTGCTGGCCGCCTGTGGTAGCAGCAAGCAAGTGGCGACCACGACCTCGGCCTGTTCGCTGATCACGACGGATGAGGCCCGTCAGGTACTGGGTGCCGCGGTACGGTCGCAGCCGCAGGAGGTAGTGAGCAAGCCGAAGAACGCCACGGTAAGTGAGTGTCTCTACACCTCGGCCTCGGACAGCCATGTAGCGCGGGCCTCGCTGGCGCTCTCGATCGCCGCCGATGCCGCCAGCGCCCAGCAGCTCTATAATCAGGCCAAGAGCGCGGCCCTGGACCTGAGCCGACAGACGGCGACGGTGAGCCTGGGCGACGCGGCCTTTCAGACGCAGCGCAGTTCATCTTTTGGGCAGGAGACGCTGCTGACGGTGCTCAAGGACAACACGGTGTTGGTGGTGGAGGCGCTCAGCCCGGGACATCGCCAGCTTGATCTTGAGCAGAGCCTGGCGCAGATCGCCCTTAACCGTCTCTAGCGAGGGCCAGAGGGCAGGCGTGAGCTGAGGGGGCCTGAGCAGGCCAGGCCCGCCGGCGAGGCGCATAGATGAGGATAGAATGGCGCGGGTGCGCTCGCTCGCAGTGAGGCAGAGCGTGCCTGGCGCCTTTTTGGTGCTGGCCATCGTCTGCAGGGCCGGACAGGGAGGGAGGCGCTGCGCTCAGGGGCTGGCGGTGATGGTGATGCGCGTGGGATCGGTGGGCAGGGTGCTCTGGCCGAGGGCCAGGCTGAGGGTGACGTCGGCGACGCCCGGCTGACGGCGCAGGATGGTGCGGGCCTGTTCAGGATCACGGCCAGCGATGAGCTGTTTGAGGGCGTTGAGCTGGCTGGCGCTGAATTGATAGCGCCAGGTGCCGCTGGCCTGGACAGTGAGCACGGCGCTCTGATCGCCGGCGCGCGCGGCGCTGATCTGCGTCTGGATCGGCTGGGTTGGACGGTAGCCGCCGCCGTAGCTGCGGGCGACGTCGGCGTTGAGCAGGGCGGTGACGAGGGTGGTCACGCTATTGCGGTCGTAGACGAGGCCGCTACAGGCGACAGTGACGCTGACGGTAACGCTGGCCGCCCGATCGCCAGCGCGGTGGTCGCTGCTGACCTGGGGAGCGCACTGCGGATCACCGACGCTCTCTTCGCTGGCGCTCTTGAGGCTGGCGAAGGCGGCGCGTGCGCTCTGAACGAGAGCCGGGGTGAGCGCCGACGCGGCGTTATCGATGTCGCTCTGCTGGACAAAGGTGTAGCTCTGCGGATCTTGCCCACCGGTGAAAGGCTGCAGATTCTTGACAGTAATAGTTTGATCGGACGTACAGCAGAATTGATTAATCGCCAGCGCTTTAATATTACCTGCCGATCCAGAATCGACAGCATGAGCACTAACACTTATTTGCCCAAAGTTAGGAGGATTTCCAGCAGGTATTGAAATATCAGCGTCAATAGAAACTTTAACTCCATTAGAAGCAGTAATAGTAGTACCCTTGGGGACAGCTTGGGGAATAAATTTGCCATTATAAAACGTCAGTACGCCCTGGGCGCGCGTGCCAGGGGTAGAGGCGTGGCCGGAGGCGGAGACCTGGCGAGACTGCGATTGGGGCGGCGTTGAGAGCAGGCGAGCGGGAACCAGCAAGCGAGCCGGATCGGCCTGGGCGCCGACGCGAGCGCTCAGCGTATAAGTGCGCTGCAGCGTATGCGTCGCCGGGACAATCTGCACCCTGGCCGAGAGCAGCAGCCCTCGACTCAGTGGCAGCCCGCTCATCAGCAGCAGGGCGGCCAGCAGGATTGCCAGCGAGATCAGCGCCAGTTTTCCCAGGCCGCGCCTGCCCCAGCCCGTCAACCAGGCGAGCGGCGTTCTGCGGGGCGAAGCGGGCAGACCGGTTGTCCCTGCGTCCAGGGCGGCCAGCGCCCGTGTCTGCGCGCCTTCCTGGCTGGCTGGCCGGTCCGTCGGGCGAGGCGAGGGACGAGAGAGGCGAGCCAGTTCGATGATGCCGGGGCCGCTGGCCTGCACCGCTGATGAGACAAGCGCAGGACCGGTCTGCCGTTCAGGGGTTCCCCGGCCAGCGCCAGAGGCAGGAGGTTGCAGAGTTGGCCCGTAGCCTGATGGGCCGGGTGGCGTCCAGCGCTCCCTGCTCCTCTCCGCAGGAGGCTCAGCCGGTCGCGAGGCAGCCGGCCATCTCCAGTCACTGCCCGGCGAGCCTCTCCCCAGACGCTCCCCATCATCCGCCGCGGCGAGCCGCGTCTGCAGGTCGGGCGTTCGTGCCCCTGCGGTATCCCAGAGCGGAGACTCGCAGTCCGCATCGTCTTCCGCCGGGCCGGCGCCGGTCTCATCGTCCAGCCCGGCCATCAGCCCCGTCTCGCCGAGATCCTGGCCGGGGCCGCCAAAGGGACGGAAGGCATGCAGCGCGCGCACAAAGCTCGGCACATCGGCATAGCGGTCCGTGCGCTCCTTGGCCAGCCCGCGCAGGATCGCCGCCTCGATCGGGGCCGGCAGATGCGGATTATAGACCCGTGGCGGCTGTGGCTCCTCCTGCGTATGGCGATACATCAGCACCAGAGCATCGTGATCCTCAAAGACGCGGTGGCCGGTCGTCAGCTCATAGGCCAGGCAGGCCAGGGCATAGACATCGCTCTGGCGGGAGACCTGGCCGCGGAACTGCTCGGGGGCCATATAGGCGGGCGTGCCACTCACGCTGGCCTGTTCCAGACTGCGCGAGCCGAGCAAGAAAGCGATCCCGAAATCGGCCAGCAGGGCCTCACCGTGGTCGGTGAAGAGGACATTTTCAGGCTTCAAATCGCGATGGATCACCCCGCGCTCATGGGCATAGTGGAGGGCCTTGCCGACCTGGGCCACAATGGCCAGGGCCTCCTCCAGCGGCAGCGGGCGACCCGAGGCGCGGCGCAGCCGGTCGCGCAGAGAGCCGCCGGCGGCGTAGAGCGTCACCAGATAGGGGAAACCCTCCTCATCGATGCCGGCATCGACCAGCGGCAGAATATGGGGATGGTGCAGTTCTTCCAGCAGGCGGGCCTCTTCGATAAAGCGAGCGCGAATCTCGGGAGAATCGAGAGGAGTGAACAGGCGTTTGAGGGCTACCGGGGGGCGCGACTGCAGGATCAGATGGCGGGCCAGATAGACGGTACTGAAGCCACCACGCCCGAGGCGGCGTAGCAAGAGATAATTGCCGATGCGAGCGCTGGCAGCTTGCTGTCGTGTGATTTCCTGATGCCCGTCCTCGTCAGGCCCCTGATCGCGTGTCATAGACGAAAGCCCTCCCCGGCCTCGTATACGAGCACAGCCAGATAGATAGACAGAGATAGATAGAGAGACAGAGAGGCAGGCAGGCGCTGCCCGAGCGAAGCAGTTGGCTGGCGAACGAGAGGGGCAGAGCTTGGTTCGTCATCGTCTCCTGGTGGCTGCTGGCCGAGCTGCTCTGTTGTCGTTGCAGTTGCGCGAGCGTACAGGATGGAGCAGCCTGGAGCCTGGGCTGTTTGGCCAGGGCAAGGCCGTGCAGAGCCGTGTCGCGTCGTCTGGCCCAGTCCTGGTTATGGCCACGGGAGCGGCCAGGCGGTCAGGAGCGGACAACGATCCGCGCATGCGCCAGTCAGATCAGTCTTGCCTCTCACTTCTCACTATCTTGTAGTATACCACGTACTTTCAGTATCCTCGTGCGGATCGTCCCCTCTGCTGAGGCCCCAATTTGGCATCTGAGAGGCTCGTTTCCCCTCCTCCTTCGCGTCCAGCATACATCGTCTTACGACCTTTCTCGAAACTCGTCTTCTGCAAACCGCAAGGGGCGAGTTTTGAAGAGGCAGCATGGCATTTTCGAGTATACCACAGGCAGTAGCGCTGCGTCCAGAGGCCAATGCGGTCAGAATCCGACCGCATTTCTGGCCAGCCCTCGCCGAGTTTCGAATCAGCCTCTCAAAAAGGCCATATTCACGGCGGACTGCCTCACTCAGCGCTCCCCGCTCGCCATCGGCCCAGGCTGCCCACCGCGCCGGCCCGGTTTCACCATCAGCAGCGGCCCTCTATCGACAAACATATATTTGGAGCATCACGTACAATATAAGTAATCCTTCTGGTTACTGGAAGGCTGCACCCACCGGCTCCGGCGGAGTGGGGGCTCCGCCGGAGAGGCCGGTGTGGGTGGTCGGCAGGGTTGCAAGCGCTCGCGCGCTGATCTTGTCGCCGCCGACGGCCCGATGGTCCTGGCCAGCCAGGCCGGAGGAGAGGAGCAGGAAGGACAAGGGGATGTACCTGCCCTGGTCACTGTTCCATGTGTTCGTCTGCCTCACCCGAGCAAAGGAGCCGCCCCAATGGCGACCTACCTGGAACGTCACGTAGCCATCGACAGGAGCCGCTTGCTGGACTATGCCCTGTCCTACGCGCGGCACGGCTGGCGCGTTGTTCCCCTTTACGAGCGCCTGCCCGACGGGCGTTGTGCCTGCGAGCGTCCGAGCTGCAGCGTGCCGCACCCGCGTGTTCCCACGCTCGCCTGTGCCACCACAGATGAGGAAGAGATCCGCCGCTGGTGGCGCCTGGCTCCGCGGGCGGGCATTGGCGTCGTCATCACAGGCCGGGATGGCAGCGAGACCCTACTTCCCATTCCCGGCACCAGCGGGCCATAGTCAGGCCCGCCCTGATACCCGGCCCTAAGCAAACGGGAGGGCCAGCAACCACAGCTCTACAGGCTGGGCAGGGACGCCCACCCTTTGCAGCGCGTTCCTGGCGAACGAACAACCTCCCGGCCTCCTCTCTTCGTTGCAGAGATCCCTGTCCTCGCTCAGAGGGCGGGGGTCTCTTTCTCTTTCTCTTTCATCGTCAGCCGCTCCGCCAGATCGCTTCCCCCTATTCCTCCCCTTGCCAGACGCGCTATCATCTGATCAAACGGGAAGCGCGCCCGGGCAGATCCACGCCCGCGGCACGTCCTCCCCTGCGCCGACTCGTGCCAGCCTCTCTTCAGCCACCTGCCTGGTCTGGCCCACCGCGCGCATCGAGGTCGAGTCGGCGGCCATCACAACCCTGACAGATAGAGAGGAGCACCGCCCATGCATCCCGACAAAGCCGCTCGTCTGCGGGCACTGCAGCGACACGAGGAGCGCCTGCAGCGGCGCATCACGCACCTGGACGCGCGCAGCAATCGCTACTCATGGCTGCGCGTCCTCGTCTTCGCCGTTAGCCTGATCAGCGGCCTCGCCCTCGGCCTGGCCCTGCGCTGGTGGCTCGGCCTCCTCAGCGTCGCCCTCGGCCTGATCCTCTTCAGCGTCCTGGTCGCCCAACACCGGCGCCTCGAAAGCCACCTCAGCCGCCTGCGGCTCCTCTCGCGCCTGCTCCACGACCAGCAAGCGCGCCTGCTCGTCGACTGGCAAGCCATCGCCCCCCTCCCTGGTGGGCGTGACCTCTACGACAGCGATGCCACCCATCCCTTCGACCTCGACCTCGACATCAGCGGGCCGCGCTCGCTGCACCGTCTCCTCAACACCGCCACCACCCGCGAGGGGGCCTTGCTCCTCAAGAGCTGGCTGCTAGAGGAAGCCCCCGACCTGGCCACCATCCAGCGCCGGCAAGCCCTGGTCGCCGAACTGACTCCCCTGCGTCTCTTCCGCAACCGGCTCCAGATCGAGGCCCACCTGGCCGGCGGAGCCAGTGGACTGGCGCGCGGCAGCCAGCTTCTGCGTCGGCTCCAGCAAGAGCCGCCCAAAGCCCGGCTCCGGCAGGACCTCACCTACATGGGCAGCCTCAACCTGCTCACCCTGCTGCTGCTGGCCGGGCAGCTCACCCTCCATCTGCCGCCCTGGTGGCTCCTCAGCGCCGCCCTGAGCATCCTCTTCTTCCTCCTGCGGCGCGGCGACGCCGGCGACCTCTTCGACGAAACCTTTGAGCTACAGAGAGCCTGCGCCCAGCTCAGCGCCATCTTCGCCTACCTCGAACGGCGCCACTTCCCACAGCAGCCCCTCGTACAGCAGCTCTGTTGCCCCTTCAGCCAGAGCGAGAGCAACCAGCTCAGTCCGTCCCAGGCCCTGCATCGTCTCTCGCTCCTGCTCAGCCTGGCCTCCTTCGGTCAGAACCTGCTCCTGACCCTGCTGCTCCACCTCGTCACGCCCTGGGAATTCCTCATTGCCCTGCGCCTCGAAGCCTGGAAAGCCCGCCTGCTCCGGCACCTGCCGCGCTGGCTAGAGACCTGGTTTGAGCTAGAGGCTCTCTGCTCCCTGGCCACCTTTGCCGACCTCAACCCCGACTACCACCTGCCTGAGTTCATCCCGCCCGCCGAAGCCGGGACCCCGTTCCTCTACGAAGGCCAGGGGCTGGGCCATCCCCTGCTGCCGCCCGCCAGCAAAGTCGTCAACGACTTCACCCTGCGCCAGATCGGGAGCATCGCCATCATCACCGGCTCCAACATGGCAGGCAAAAGCACCTTCCTGCGCACCGTCGGCATGAACCTGGTCCTGGCCAACGCCGGCGCCCCCGTCGACGCCATCCGCCTGCGCCTGACGCCCCTGCGCCTCTTCGCCTGCATCCGCATCAGCGACGCCCTGACCGAAGGCGCCTCCTATTTCTACGCCGAGGTGCGGCGCCTGCGCGCCCTGCTGGACACAGCCGAACGTCCGTCTTCAGCGCCGCTGCTCTTCCTGATCGACGAAATTTTCCGCGGCACCAACAACCGCGAGCGGCGCCTCGGCAGCCGGGCCTACCTGCGCGCCCTCGCCACCACGGGCCGGCGCTGCGCTGGCCTGGTGGCCACCCATGACCTCGACCTGACGCAGCTCGCTGAAGAAATAGCGGGAATCAACAACTATCACTTTCGCGAGGAAGTGCGTGATGGAGAGATGATCTTTGACTACCGCCTGCGGCCCGGCCCCTGTCCCACCACCAACGCCCTCAAGATCATGCGCCTGCTCGGGCTGCCAGTACCAGAGACGGAGAGCGACCAGGACGACGGCGAGCAGGCAGCCACCCGGCGATCCGCCGACAAAAGCGAGGCCTCCTGAGCTGAAACAAGCATCCATGCAGGGGCCGCGCTGCCTCGCCGTGTCCGCGCGCTCAGCCAGACGACGGCCCGCCAGGAGCCTCCTCCCCGCCCGACGAGCGCGTCTGCGGCCCCTCCTCCAGCGGCGGCAGCGGCTGCGTGCGAGCCGTATCCAGTCTCTGAGTGACTGGAGCCGAGATAGCAGGCGCCTCTTCCCCGGCCAGCAGGGCCGCCCGGGCCTGGGCCGCCTGCTCCAGCGTTGCATCCAGCGCCAGGGCCCGCTCCAGATCGGTCAGGGCCTCCTCACGACGCCCGAGGGCAGCCAGGACCTGGCCGCGGCAGACCAACGCCCAGGCATAGTCTGGTCGCAGGGCCAGAGCCTGAGCCAGGCAGGTCAGCGCCTCCTCGTAGTGGCCCAACAGGCGACAGACCTCACCGCGCTCACCCCAGGCCCGCGCCTCGTGCGGACTGATCGCTAAGGCTCGCTCCAGATCGGCCAGGGCCTGCTCATAAGCGCCGCGCAGGCGACAGACCTCGGCCCGATGCACCAGCGCCCAGACATAGCCCTCATCCAGAGCAAGCGCGCGCTCAAAATCCTGCAGCGCCTCCTCATAGCGTCCCAGGCGGGTATAGACCTGGCCGCGACTGGCCCAGGAACGCGCATCGAGCGGATTGAGCGTCACCACCCGCGTCAGATCCTCCAGCGCCTCACTGTAGCGGCGCAGGCGGCGCAAGACACGCGAGCGCTCTACAAAAGCCCACAGATTCGTCTCATCCAGCGCAATGGCCTGACTGAGATCGACGAGCGCCTCCGTATAGGCCTGGCGGTAGCGCTGCACACGCCCACGGAAAAAGAAGGCCGCAGCCCGCGCCCGCGGCGGTAGCTCGGCGATCTGGCAGAGCCGATCAAAGAGGCGCAACCCCGTTGCCCAGTCGCCTTCCTCCATCGCTCGCAGCCCGGCCTGCATCAGTTCCAACAGCTCGCGCTGCTCGCGCTCCAGCGTCCGGCGGACCTCCTCCAGGGCGGCCATCTCCACCAGGCGGGCCGCAAAGCGGCGATCCTGGTAGAGCGCCTGCATAAAGCAGCTCAGCAGCGCGTTCCAGCCGCTGTGGAGGTCGGCCAGCAGCCCGTGATAGAGAGTGTTGAGCGTTCCCTCCTGCCAGCGAGCCGCCTGCCAGTGCTCCTGTCCATCAGCGTAGAGCGCCTCCAGTTGCTGGCGGTAGAAGGTCGCCAGGCAACCCTGGAGCTCGCGATAGCCGACCGGACTGCGGCGGCGCAGATACTCCAGCATCATGCGTCGAACCACCGAATGGTAGCGCCAGCCCTCGCCGCGCTCGCTGACAAACGGCAGCGCAATCAACCAGCTAAAGACGCGCTCCACATGGGGAGCCTGCTCGCCCAGGGCGCAGCGCAGCAGGCAGGCCAGCACATCGCGATTGAGCACCCGTGGCAGCGCCCCCAACAGGGCCGCCTCCCGCAGGACTGGATCGTGCACCCAGCGCAGAAAACGCTCGACCATATCCCCCGCCGGCAGCACCGCATAGGAAGCCCCCCCACTCTCACGCGGCGCCGCCAGCCAGCTCATCAGGACTGGCAGCCGGCCCGAGACTTCGATAATCTCCTGGCGCCGCAGCGGATCGCGCACATGGTAGAGATCCAGAAAGGCCTCGGCCTCCTCCTCCGTGAAGACATCCAGGCGAATCACGCGCGTCACCCCGCGCAAGACGCCCCACTCGTTATCTAGCGGATCACGCCCGGCCAGCACCAGGCGGATACGCCCCGACGGCCTATACTCGGGCAGGCGCAGTAACCACCAGAAGAGAGCCGGGCGCGTCGCCTCCAGATTATCGAGACAGAGCAGCACCGGCCAGCGCTCGGCGATCCGATTGAGATCGGCAAAGAAGAGCTGGCTGAGGACGTGCTCCGGCTCGCGCAGCAGCTCGATCTCTTCGCGATTGCCCAGCTTACGCAGCAGATAGCGCCCCCACTCGCTGGCCAGTTCCTCGACCTCCTCCAGCGACAGATAGGAAAAGGCGGGGCCAACCACCGGTAGCATTTCGCCGGCCACAAAGGCCAGGCGTAGCAGCATACGCACCGACAGGCCCCCCTGGCCGCGCGGCGCCTGGGGATCATTCTCAATCTCATGCAAGCGCTGGTAGTAGAGGCGATGACGATCTTCAAAGGCTTTGAGGCGCAAACCGTGCTGATCGAACTGAGCGGCCAGATGACCTAAGACGGCCAACACATCACGCTGGCGCTCGTCGCACTCGGCGACCAGAAAGCCCAGCTCACGGGCCATAGCCTGGAAGCGCCGCAGCAGCGTCGTCTTGCCAACGCCGGCCTGGCCAGTGAGATAAAAGATGAGCGTGCGCGGCGGCACGCGACGGAGCTCCTCCAGAAAGAGCGTCAGCTCCTGCTCGCGTCCCACAAAGCGCTCGTTCTCGCTCTGATGAATAATCTGGCTCCAGTCCTGGCCTAACGCCATCAGTTCGCTCCTTGCATACAGAATCAGCTATCAGCGCGGGCCAGTGTTGTGCTCCCCCGCTCCGGCTTTGCTGCCCTCCCGAACAGCCGAAGCCAAAGTCGGAGCGCATCGGCAGCCTGTAGCGCTCGCTAGTGATCCTCCGCCGAAGAAGGATCGGCAGCGGCCTGCGCGGGTTCCGTCTCCTCTTCGGCGACCAGGCCGCCTGCATAGCGGCACTCGTTTAGTAAAGGACAGCCAGGACAGCGCGGGCGCTGCGCCAGGCAGACGCGCCGTCCGTGGCGAATCAGATTGACATGCAGGGGATAGACCCAGGCCGGGGGCGTCATCTGAGCCAGAAGCAGATGGGCCTGCTCGGCGCTCACCTGCGGCCCGAGCAAGCCCAGGCGGCGCGCCACCCGATGCACGTGCGTATCGACCGGCATCACCGGCCAGCCCAACGCGAACAACAGCACACAAGCCGCCGTCTTTGGTCCCACGCCTGGCAGCTTCTGCAAATACTCCCAGGCTTCCAACGGCTGGCGGCGCTGCAGCTCGGCAGACAAGAAAGCCTCCAACGTCCCCGTCTCGGTCGCAGGCGGCGAGGGCTGGGCCTGGGCCTGGGCCGCCTGCTGGCGCGCCAGCTCAGCCAGCACCTCCTGAATACGGCGGGCCTTCACATTGGCCAGGCCGCCACAGCGAATGACCGCCGCCACCTGCTCACTCGGGACAGCAAGCAGCTCCTCCCACGAGGGGAAAGCGGCCCGCAACTGCCTGTAGGCCCGCTCCGAATTAGTATCCGAGGTATGCTGCGACAGAATCGTCCCCACCAGCTCCCCCAATGGCTCGCCCGAGGGCCGCCAGACAGGCTCACCATAGACCTCCAGGAGTCGCCGGTAGACACGCGCCAGGTGCGCCGGTGGCCGCCCCTCGCCGCTGGCAGGCTGCGACCCTGGGACAGCCGCATCAGACAACATCATCTTCTGAGAAACCCACCTCCAGGAGACTGCCGACAGCCGTTCGCCACAGCGAGACCAGGCTGTCTTTCGTTGTATTCTAGTATACCGCCCGCCATACAGCAACCGCCGCCCCGGGCCGACTTGCCGTCTTCTCACGGGGCCAGATGCAGGCCCTGCGCAGGCTCAGGCCAGGTTCCAATAGGCGGCATCGAAGCCCTCCAGCAAAGGCGAGGAAGCCTCTGAGGGCACCACCACCAGCAAGGCCCGCATCGCTCGCGTCATCCCCACAAAGAGCGTCCGTCGATCGATGGCCTGCAGCTCGCTCTGCTCCTCGGCGCTCAGAGCCGACAGAGCGCTCCGCGGCCAGCTTCCATCAGTGAAGCCGGCCAGCGCCACCACCGGAAACTCCAGGCCCTTCGCCGACGGCAGGGTCAGCACCTTCACCCCTGCCGCCTCCAGGTCCAGCTCATGGCTGCGCATAAAACGGGCTGGCAGGCCCTGGGCTTGCAGATCCTCCGCCAGGAGGCGACCGGCCCGCACCGTCGGCGTCAGCACGGCGCAGGCCCCAATCCCCAGCCGCAGCTCGTGGGCCGCCGCCGGCAGGAAGCGCCGCAGGAGATCGACCTCCTCAGCCCGCGAAGCCACGCGTCGCAGGGCCGGCACCGGCCCGCTATGTACGTAGCGCCGCTCGCCCGACTCGCTCTCCAGCTCGCCTGACTCCTGGGCCTGCAAATAGGCCCGTGCCGCCTCGGCGATCTCGCGCGTCGAACGATAATTGACCGTCAAGACCGAGGTACGCCCGCGAAAGCGCAGCAACTCATGGACCTCCGTCCAGGCAAAACCGCTGCCATAGATCGACTGATTCGCATCCGCCGTAATGAAGAGCAGCCGCGGATCGCGGCAGAGCAAGACCAGCAGACGCAAGGCCGCCGGATCAAGATCCTGAGCCTCATCGATCAGCACCGCATCGTAGCAAGGTGGGAACCATCCAGCCGCGGCACACTCCGCCGCACGGACCCGCATCTGTTGCCAGGTCTCCTTACCCCGCAGACGGACCAGGGCCACAAAGCGCTCATAGAGCGCCCACACAGCCCGGCGCTGCAGCGGCGAAAGCGCCACCCGCCGGCCCGGGCGCGGCGCCCGCAAATACGCCTCCAGCGAAGGGATCTGACGCGCCAGAATGACCTGCGTCAACTCGCGCCGCAGGTACTCTGCCCCGAGCTGCGACAGAGCCTGACGCTGCGCCCGCTGCTGAGCCGGCGACCCTGTGAAACACACCGTCTCCAGGGCCTGCGCAAAGAGCTGCTGCTCCTCCTGGGGCGTCAGCGGCCTGGGAGGCTCCCCCAGACTGCTGAGAAGCTGAAAGATCAGACGATCTGCTGTCTGCACCTCTACACAGCCTAGATCAACCCCTGGCAACTGACGCAGCAGTTGTTCACTTGAACGCACCAGCGCATTCGTATAGGTTGTAAACAGCAGGCGCGCCTCTTCCCGCCCCTGACGGCGCAGCTCCTCCTGGATGGCCCGCACGCGATAGAGCGCAATCATACTCTTCCCTGTGCCCGGGCCCCCCTTGAGCAGCGTCGGCCCACCCGAGTGCAGGCCACGCCGCACAAAGGTCTCCTGCTCCGGCGAGAGGTGCAGCAAAAAACCGACCAGCTCCCCCTGGCGATACCGCAGCAGATCCTCGACATCGCTCAGCAGATAGTCGGGCTGCTGGAGCACCGAGACCAGGGGCCGCTCAAACATATGTTGATCGATCAGCAGCAAATACTCATCGGGCACCCCCGGGCAATCCAGCAAGTCCTCCTGAGTTGTCAGGGGCAGCAGGCGAGCATGAAAGGCCGGCGGCACCCCCAGGCGGCTGAGCAGCTCGGGTGTGATCGGCTCGGGCAGCGCGCGCTTGGGTGGCGGCTGAGGGGCCAGCCAGCGCTCCCAGTAGGCCGGGGCTGACTGCGCAGCCGTCTGCCGCTCCTCCTCAGCGGCCCCTTCGGCGGCGGCCACCAGCGCGAGGGCCGCCGTCCCATCCGGGACAGCAGCGTCCAGCTCGCCGTCGTAAGTTGCCTGATCGCGCCGGCGCAGAGCCAGTACACAGATATATGGGCGCTTCAGGGTGTAGAAAATGCGAAAAACCCCGCAGCGCAAGCGATAGACCGGTATTCCCATATGGCGCACCTGACAGCGCGTGTGGCCATCGGGATAGGGGTCGATCAAGAGGAGATTGAGCTTTTCGATCACCAGGCGGATCTCTTTGGGAGAGAGAGTTTGTAATGCGCGAAGAAATTCAGGTTTTTGCAAGAGACACCAATCACCAGCGGCCATCAGCGTACCCTCCAACAAACGCACCCCGCGGGGCGACTACCTGGCAGTCAACTTCTTTATATCAATGTATATTACCATTATTTCCACTGGAAATAAAACGCGCCCAAGTCACAGATTTAGCAGGTAGCTCCACGGCAGCAAATCCCTGAAGGAGAGGCCGCTCACCTCCCGACGGAAGAAGAGGAGAGGACGCGCGCCAGGAATATCCATCAGCAGTGCAGGAAGCAAGCGCTCAGGGAGAGGGAGGCCCAGCCCTGCCCTCGTGTTGAGAGTCTGGGCTGGGCCTCTGGGGAGGGAAAGCAAGCACAGGGACAGAATGAACCATCTGGCCTGTCCCCGCCGGTTGCGCTCACCGCGCGGGCAACAGGAGCGGCAGAGCAGGCAGGCGCCTGTTATCCTCCGCCGGACTCAGCAGCAGCGCGAGCGAGCGTGAAAAGACTGCAGCAGGGCCGCATACCAGTGAGCGCTCTCCTTCATCACACGCCGCTGCGAGGCATAATCAACATAGACAATGCCGAAACGCTTACGGTAGCCCTCGGCCCACTCGAAATTATCGAGCAGGGACCAGACGAAATAGCCACAGAGCGGCGCCCCCTGCTCCAGAGCCTCGGCACAGGCATTGATATACGATGCCAGGTAAGCCACACGACGCGGGTCGTGGACCGTCTCGCCTCCATCCCACTCATCGGGGAAAGCCGCCCCATTTTCCGTCACATAGAGCCGCTGCACTGGATACTCGCGGCTCACATCGAGCAGGAGATCACGCAGGCCCTGGGGGAAGATCTCCCAGGCCATATCAGTATAACAGGCATTGGGGACAGGCGAGACCGTTCGACACTGATCGGCCAGCGGCGGCTCCGGCGAACCGCGCACCAGCATGCGGGAATAGTTATTGACCCCGAGAAAATCGAGAGGGGCCGCAATCAGCTCCAGATCGCCCTCCTCGATGGGCGGCGGATTGAGGCCCAAAGCCGCAAAGAGGCCCTCGGGATAGCACCCGCGGTAGAGCGGATCAAGGAACCAGCGATTTGAGAACGCATGGGCCAGAGCCACATCGCGCTGCGTCTCCGGGCGTTCATCGGCGCCATAGACCTTCACCAGCACCTGAGCTGTGCCGATCTGTGCCTGCGCGGGCAAGATCGCCCGCATGCGGGGCAGGGCCAGCCCGTGCGCCAGCAAGAGATGATGCGCGGCATCGACCGCCGCCTGACGATCGCGCAGGCCCGGAGCGTGCACGCCAATCCCGTAGCCCAGATAGGCGCTACACCACGGCTCATTGAGCGTCATCCAATGCAAGACGCGATCGCCAAGCCGGCGCGCCACCACCTCCGCGTAGTCGGCGAAGGCGTAAGCTGTCGAGCGTGCCCGCCAGCCGCCCTCGTGTTCCAGGGCCGAAGGCAGGTCCCAATGATAGAGCGTAACAAACGGCTGAATGCCCGCTTCCAGCAGCGCATCGACCAGGCGATCATAGAAATCCAGGCCCGCCTGATTCACCAGGCCACGCCCCTCGGGCAGTACCCGCGGCCAGGCGATTGAAAAGCGGTAGGCATTCAAGCCCAGGCGCGCCATCAGAGCCACATCCTCGCGATAGCGATGGTAATGATCCGCGGCCTGAGCGCCGCTCTGGCCATCGACAACCCTGCCCGGCGTCGCCGAAAAATCATCCCAGATCGAAGGGCCGCGGCCATCCTCAGCGACCGCCCCCTCCACCTGATACGAAGAAGTCGCGGCTCCCCAGAAGAAGCCAGTGGGGAAGCGTGCAGCCAGGTCCTCAACCGCCTGGAATGAGACAGTGGGGATACTCGTCATGCGTTCTCCTGTTCTCTATCCTCTCGGGAATGATGGTCTCTCAAGCAAGAGAGTAAGCGACCAGCCGGCGGCGTCGAGAGAGAGGCCCTGGCCTCGCCCGGACGGAGAGAGTAGGCCCGCCACGGCAGAGGCCAGGGCCGGGCAGCGCGACACCCACCGCTAGCCGAGACTACGCGAGGCACCGAAAGGGGCCGTGCCCGTTCCAGAGCCGACGCCCGTCCCAGCGGAGCGCGACAGCATCTGCCGCAGCAGGCGCTTGCTGGGCCGCGCCTCACTGCGCAGGCGAGGATTGGCCACCTCATCGATGCCGAAATTGATCAAAGCCAGGCCGGCCCCCAGCAGGGCGATACAGAGGCCCGGGGCCGCGAACCACCACCAGGCCCCCAGCAGCAAGGCATCATTATTCTGGGCCCAGTAGAACATCGTGCCCCAGTCGACCACCGTCACATCGCCCAGGCCCAGGAACTCCAGGCCGGCGGCAGCCAGAATCACGTAGATCGCCGTGCTCACGAAACCGGCGGCCACAATAGCGATCTCATTCGGGAAAATCTCAAAGAAGATAATGCGCCAGGTCGACTCACCGCTGGAGCGGGCCGCCTCCACAAAATCGCGCCGGCGCAGCGACAACGTCTGCGCGCGCAGCACCCGCGCCTGATAGGCCCAGCTCGTCAGGGTGATCACCGCGGCCACCGTCAACGGCCCCTTAAAGGGCACATAGGCGGCCAGCAGCACCGCCAGCGGGAAGCTCGGCAGCACCAGAAAGACATTGATCAGCAGCGAGAGCACCTCATCGACGATCCCTCCCAGGTAGCCGGCGCACAAGCCGACCAGCACCGAGATGGTGGTCACCACCAGGCCCGTCGCCAGCCCCCAGAGAATCGAGACCCGCGTGCCCACCACCAACTGACTAAAGATGTCCTGGCCGGTCTGCGTCGTCCCCAGCCAGTGGCTGGGCGATGGCGGCACCAGCACATCGTTCGACAAGGCGCTCGGGTCCGTATGGATAAAAAACGGCCCAAAGATCGCCACCAGGAAGAAGAAGCCCACAATGCACATCCCCACCATCGCCTTGCGATTGAGCGTAAAGATGCGCCATAGACTCATCCAGGGCCGCTCAGACACTGGAGTCGGGGCCAGTGCCGGGCTGGCCTTGCCAGCTCCAGTCGACGCGGCGTCCAGCGCCGCGCCCGTCCTTGCTCCCGGCTGCAGCTCGCTGGCCGACGTGGCCGCTGGCTCTGGCGATTGAGGTAGCATAGCCATGATCGATCACTCCTTCTCTCTGTCTTCGATCTCTCAGCGCTGCTCAGGTCTGGGTCAGGGCCGGGCTGCCTGCCGTTCGTCCGCGGCCACGGAGCCGCCAACTGACCTCAGCGACAGACCACCTGTCACAGCCTGTCGATCGCCAGCGCCGCTAGCGTACCCGTGGATCCAGTACCAGATAAGCCAGGTCCGCCAGGAAATTGGCGCCCAGCACGGCCAGCGCGATCAGCAGGAAAATGCCCTGCAGCAAGGGATAATCGGAATTCTGCGCGGCCTGCAGCAAGGCGAAGCCCACGCCAGGGTAAGAGAAAACCACCTCGGTCAAGAGCGAGCCAGCCACCACAAAACCAAGCGAGAGGGCGAAGCCGGTCACATTCGGCAGAATAGCATTGCGGGCCGCATAGGAGAACATCACGCGGCGCTCCTTGAGGCCCTTGGCCTCGGCCAGCAAGACATAGTCCTCGGTCAGGGTGGTAATCATGGCGTTGCGCATCCCGAGCATCCAGCCGGCGACCGAGGCCAGGACAATCGTGAAGCCGGGCAGCAGGGCATGGTTGAGCGCGCTCAGCAAGAAATCCGGTGTCAGCGCGACCGTCAAGGACGTATCGTAGCCGCCGTTCACCGGGAACCACCTCAAAGTATAGGCCAAGAGATAGAGCGCAATCAGAGCCAGCCAGAAGTAGGGAATAGCTGAGAAAAACGTCAAGAAAGGTGGCAGAATATTATCCAGAAACGAGCCGCGTCTCCAGGCGATAAAGACGCCGATCAGCGACCCCAGCGCAAAGCTGATCAGCACGGAGGCACCGACCAGGGTCAGCGTCCAGGGCAGCTCTTGAGCCAGGACAGTGGCCACGGGCGTCGGGAAGTAGGTAAAAGAGGTTCCGAGATCGCCGTGGAGCAGATTTCCCAGGTACTGAATATATTGCATCCAGAGCGGATCGTGAGAGATACCAAACTGCAGCTCCAGAGCATGAATGGCCTGGGGCGTCATCCGTCCCTGGAAACGGGCCATCAGCGCGCCAGCCGGATCACCCGGAATCAAGCGCGGAATAACGAAATTCAAGGTAATCGAGGCCCACAGGGCCACCAGGTAGAAGCCAAGGCGGCGCAGTAAATGCCTCATTCTGGGTCCCCTTTCCTCCCAGCCGAGAGAGGCAGCCGTGCCGTATGCAGCCAGCCAAGCGACGATGTAGCGGTGAGCGCTCACCAGCCGCCGAGAGCATCGGCGGGCGCTGCCCTGCCGGGTGTTGGCCAGAGTCGTTCCTTATTATTGAGCTAGGAAAGCAAACCCGCTTGCCTGTCCGTTACTCATGCCAGTCCATTGTCATCGAACGGAAACGAAATGGAGCACCATCGGAGTCAGCGCCGAAGGCCTGTGGTTGGCCCCGGGCCTGGCCGCAGCCTGCTGGCGAGCGGCGCAGGTCGCGCGGGCGCTCCTCGGGAAGCGGAGCGCTGAGTCGGCCTGAACGCGCCACCTCCCTGGCAGGAGGGAGCCGGTATCAGGCGGACCGGGCCGAGCCGGGCCGAGCCGGGCCGATGCGGAGGGAGGAGAGAGAGCCGCACCCGATCGGCTCCCTCACCTCGCCTACGCACGGGGTTTCAGGCAACGGGCTTCAAATTCAAGGCCACCACTTCGGCATCGGGGAAGTCGAAGGGAGCCGGGGAAGCATACGCATTTTGCGCATCCGGCCAGCCGGTGAAATTGCGGCTGCTGTACTCGTACCAGGTCGCTCCGTAGACCAGAGGAATGCTCGGCAGCTGCTCCACCATAATCTGCTGCAGACCATAGAGCGCCTGCTGCTGCTGCGCCTGGTCAGTCGTTGTCGCGTACTGGGCCAGCAGCTTATCAGTCGTCGGGTCCATCCAGCGCTCCCAGTTGGAGGCTGCTGGCTTTCCAAGAGGGGCACTGTTGCTGCTATTGAGCAGCGAATTATACAGGTAGAAGGGCGTCGGTCCCGGGTTGGTCCAGGAGATTGCCATATCGTAGCTGCCCATCTGCAGAGCGCTGAAGTAGGCATTGAAGGAAATCGAATTCACCTTCGCATCGATGCCGATCGCCTTCAGATCGCTGGCGATGATCTGCACCGCTGTCACCCAGTCGGTCCAGCCGGTCACCACATCGATCTGGAACGACAGCTTCTTGCCGCTGCTGTCGACATAGATGCCGTCCGACCCTTTATGGAAGCCAGCGCTCTCCAGCAGCTGCTGGGACTGATTGGGGTCCTTAGCGAAGGAGACATTAGCGTACTTCGGATTCAGGAAGCTCTGGTTCTCCGGCAGGACCAGACCGGTGGGGCTGGCCACTGGCTCGTAGCCGCTCTCGGCTACCTTATAAATTTGCTCGCGATCGATCGCCGTGCTAATGGCCTGGCGCACCGCCAGCTGGTTGAACGGGGCCTTCGCCGTATTCAAATACAGCATCACAATGTTGCGGTTGGGGAACCAATAATGATTATGGGCCGGGTCCTTGGCAACATAGGTCTGCTGGATATTGGGCGTATAGAGGCCCGTCCAATCGACATCACCGCGGCTGAGCAGCAGCTCGGCGCTGGTATTCGAATCGAAAGCTGGATAGCGGATCTCATCGACGGCTGGCTTACCGGGCTGCCAGTAATTTGGATTCTTCTTGAGCGTAATCAGCTGCGGCGAGAAGGACTTCAACATGAAGGGACCAGTGCCGACAGGATTGGCGTCGACGAACTTGGTCGGATCGCCGGCGCTGGCATACTCATGCTTTGAGACGATCCAGGTCTGACCAGCCAGATACCAGAGGATGGGCGTATAGGGGGCCTTCAAAGTGACGGTCACCGTCTGATCATCGGAGGCCTGGACGCTCTGGATATACTGCCAGAGGCCATTGGTATCCGCTGCCGGGTACTGCTTGAGCATCTGCAGTGTAAAGACCACGTCTGCCGACGTGAACGGCTGGCCATCGGACCACTTCACGCCAGGGCGCAGGTGGAAGGTCAGGGTCTTGGCATCGCTGGAGAAATCGTAGCTCTGCGCCAGCCAGGGCGTGATCTGGCTATTCATGCGATTGAAGAAGAGCAGGGTCTCATAGATCATACCCTGCGAACCGTAGTTCGCAGTAGCCGAGTAAGGGCTAAAGCCGTTGGTGAAGTCACCTTTAGGGCTAGGCACGACCGTCAGCACGTGAGTCTTATTGGACGAGCTGCTAGAGCTACCCTGACCACAGGCAGCCAGCAGGAGCAGCAAGCTCAACGCCAGCAGCGAGAGCACAGTGCGCCCCAGACCCGTCGCGGAGCCAGGTCGTGGTGAAGAACGAGTGAGGCCGGTCTTATCGCACATGAGCGCACCTCCTTGGAAAGCGAATCGGACGTCGATTGAGCGAACGAAGCATCGTCTCGTCGCGATCGGCACTGGACCAGCCAGCCCTCCTGATCGGATGGCAAATCCGAGTTGCTCCTGAACTCATCTGATCGCTTCCGGCCCCAGCCCCGAGATCAGCCGGATCTGAGGCCGCCGTCAGTCCTTCTCGGCGCTGCCCGTCGGTCTGCTGGCGGCAGCCTGGCGGCAGCGTCGAGAAGGGAAGAAGCGAGGAATCAGCTCGCCTCAATCAAGGGTGAGGGCGAAAAAGGCGCCCCGGCCTTCAGGGATGGGTCCAGGTATAGGTTGACGTATCATACTGCAACCCGTTTTGCTGGTAGGTAAACGAATAGGTAATCGTCTGTCCTGAACTCATCCCGCCAGCCGTATACTGCCACTGGCCGGCGCTGCTGTTGTAGCTCATCTGCACATTCTGCTGAACCTGGCCCGGGATCGTATAGTGCAGGATCACGTAGCCCGCCGTCCAGCCACTCGGCTGGAACCAGAAGAGAGCCTGAGTAGAACTGACGCTGTTGACCCCCTGGCTGAAGCCACTACCGCCCGAGGGAGTCGGTGTCGGCGTGGGGGTTGCCGCCGAGGAGCCTACCGTATAGGTATAGGTGCCCGTATCGTACTGCAGGCCATTCTTCTGGTAGGTAAACGAATAGGTGATTGTCTGCCCTGAACTGACGCCGCTCACCGTATACTGCCACTGGCCGGCGCTGCTGTTGTAGCTCATCTGCACATTCTGCTGAGCCTGGCCCGGGATCGTGTAGTGCAGGATCACGTAGCCCGCCGTCCAGCCGCTCGGCTGGAACCAGAACTGCACCTGATTGCTGCTAATGGCATTGACCCCTTGCGCAAAGCCGCTGCCGCCACTGGCCGTTGGTGTTGGGCTAGGGGTGGGAGTCGCCGTCGGCGTCACCGCCGAGCCATTGGCAGTATAGACGCGCACGTAGTCGACCAACATTGGCACGCCGGGCTGAGTGGCTGAGGTCGGGCCGCCGCCAAAGGCTGCGGGGAAGCCTCCGCCGATGGCCAGATCGAAGATGATGTAGAAAGCATGATCAACGGCATTGGCCCAGGTTGTGGGGTCCACCTGGTTGGCGCTCACCGTAAAGTAGTTGTTGCCATCCAGGTACCAGCGGATCTGCTCCGGCGAGACACTGCGATCGATAATGACCGTATAGGTATGGAAACCCGTCTGACAGCCAGGGCAAGGCCTCTGACCGCTGCCGATGCCATTTGGCTCATTACACGGGCCACCGGGATAGGTGCCACAATGCATGGTCCCGAAGACCGAGCTGAGGCCGTTGACATCCTCCATAATGTCGACCTCGCCATCTTTGGGCCAGTTATGGTCGGTGCGGTAGGGAGTGCCGAGCATCCAGAAAGCCGGCCAGTAGCCCAGGGCGGCATTGCCGGAGACATTGGGTTGCTGCAGAGAGGCCGTCACCTCCAGCTCGCCGCCGGGAGGAGCCGCGAAGCTATCGTTGACCGTCTCGATGCGACCAGAGGTCCAATTGCCATTGGCATCGCGCAGTGGCGTGATGGCCAGGTGACCATTGCCATCCAGGGAGACATTGGCCGTGCTATTGGTCGTTGTCTCGATCTCCCCGGTACCATAGCCAGTGCCAATATCGTAGATCCACTGCGAAGTATCCAGCGGAGAGCCTGCCGGCCCGTTAAACTCATCGCCCCACACCTCAGTCCAGGTAGCAGCATGGGCCTGGGGAGCCGTGCGGGCCACCAGAAACAGCCCGGTTGATAGGCAGACTACCAGGGCACAGACGGCGAAGAGGAGCCACCTGAAGGGCAGGCGACGGAAAGCGGTGCCGGAACGAGCAGACTCATCGACATCCCTGTGAACTCTACGCTGAGGTATCCGCATCCAGTACTCCTTTCTCCTGCGGAAAAGTCGTCAGCTGCCTTGCAGCTGAGTTGGCAGCACCCCATTGGCCAGAGAAGAGCCAGCGCCGCCGCAGGCGCTCTGACAGGCATCCAGCAAGCGGACGCAGCCAACAGCAGTGCTGCAGTGCCGGCAGCAGCAGTGCCGGCGAGAGTGGCCAGCAGCCACAGCGCACTGGCCAGCCTTCCACCTCCCTTCATCCTCCCTGGTGGTATGCTGGATGGCCAGCAGAGTGATTGAGCCAGACAGCTGGCCTGCCTGCCGTCTGGCAGCCAGCAGAGAGCAGGACCCGGCGAGCCGGGGCAGACAGGACAGGACTCCAGGCGATGTATGCCGGAGCTGCTGCCAGGCAGCTCAGCTCACCGGCCAGCTTAGAAAGCAGGACAACAGTACGACAGTACATACTGTTCTCCGGTAGAGAGATGCCTCCATGCAACACTAAGACACATCCTATCCTCTGGCAGAGCAAGCAAGCGTTATCTGGATGAAGCGCTCGCTTCGTGCGGTCCAACGCGGAGGAGCGAGCCGGCGTCAGGCAGGCACACTTGACGCTCGTACCACCAGGCTGGTATCGAGTTGTATATGAATGGCCCCGTCCAGGCGATAGGGAGCAGAGGTTTCGTGCACGCGCAGCTGATGGCCAGAGCCATCGGCGGCAGCGGCCAGCGGCCCAGTGGCGGGGGTCATCCTTGCCCCGGCCTCAGTGTGCCCCTCGTCCTCAGCGGCCCGCGCGCGCGGCAATACATGATCGGGATCGACCATCTTCAAGAGCAGCTCGATCGCCTTCGCCCCCATCTGAGAGAACGGTTGGCGCACCGTTGTCAGCGGGGGGCGGACATGAGACGAGACCAGGTTATCATCGAAGCCGACCAGAGCGACATCCTGGGGGATCTGGATGCCCTGCTCCTCGGCTACCTCTAGAAAGCCGTAGGCCATCTGATCGTTGGCCACAAAGATCGCCTCGGGCCAGCGCGTTCGCTCGCGGGCGAACAACTCGCGGGCACAGCGGCGACCACTGGCGGGATCAAATTCGCCCTGTAGCAGCAGCTCGGGGTCAGGCTCCAACCCGACCTCGCGCAGCGCCTGACAATAGCCTTCAAACCGCTCCTGGGCGCAGTAGTAGCGCTTCGGCCCCATAACATGGGCGATACGCCGATAGCCCAGATCGAGCAGATGGCGGGTTGCCTGATAGCCTCCAGTGCGATTATCCACGCCCACCCACGGGCAAGGGAAATGCTCTGGCGGCTCCTGGTCATTGATCATGACCATCGGCAATCCGCGCTCAAAGTGCTTGAGCAAATGAGGAGTCAGATCGCAGGGCAGAATGGCCAGCAGGCCCGAGACCATCCGTAGAGACAGAATGCGGTCGACGACGTCGGTGTGGGTAGGATTTTCAAAATTGATGCTATAGAGGACCATCTCGTAGGAGGTACGCTCGATATACTCCGCCACCCCACGCAGCATCTCTGGAATCGCCGGCCAGGTCAGCGGCGGGGTCAACACCCCGACCAGGCGAGTTTTGCCGCCGGCCAGTCCTCTCGCAGTCACATTCGGCACAAAGTTATATTCGCGCACCACCCGCATCACGCGCTCGCGCAGCTCCTGGCTAATAGCCGGATAATTATTGAGGACGCGCGAGACGCTCGACTTCGAGACGCCGGCAAGGCGGGCAATATCCTGGATGGTGAGCTTCTCATCCATTGTCGTCTCTCCCACGTCTAAGGCTTAGTGCATCTGGTTCCTGCGCGGGTGGTGCCAGCTGGCGCCGACTGGTGCCAGCTTCTGGAACCGGTTTCTGGCGAAACTATAACATTGAAACCGGTTTCCGTCAAGTCTTCCAGGACTTTTTTTTCGCAACATTTTCGAGATCGGAGTATGAGAGGAGATGAAGATGGGAGGGAGGGGTGGGAGAGAAGGCGGGAAAGCAAGGAGGGGTCCGCTCGTGACGAGGGACTCCTCTGGCCCTGCTAACAGGGCGCTCGCTCTGACAGCCTGCAGGCGGGCCAGACCCGGACTGGCCAGATCTGGCAGCTGGCTTCCTAGGGGTTACTGGGTGCTGCAGGTCACACCGTTGAGCGTGAAGCTCGTCGGAGGTGAGTTGGTACCGTTCCAGGTGCCATTAAAGCCGGGGGCGCTGCCCAGTGTCGTCCCCGCCGGGATGGTGGCATTATAGGACAGATTGGTGATGGTGACGGTGCTGCCCTGTTGACTAAAGCTGCCATTCCACCCCTGAGTGATCGTTTGTCCGTTCGGGAAGGTGAACCTGAGCGTCCAGCCATTGATGGCCGTGCTGCCGGTGTTGGTAATGGAGATGCTGGCGCCAAAGCCGCCGGGCCACTGAGCGGTAATGACATACTGCACACGACAGCTCAGTCCGCTGGAAGGTGTCGGGGTCGGCGTCGGAGTGACTCCGGGAGTCGGTGATGGCGTAGGAGTTGGGGTGACCGTCGGCCAGGGTGTCGGGGTCGGACTGGCAGCTGTGGTGGCCGTGGGTGTGACTGTCACGCCCGGCGTCGGGGTAGTTCCCGTGCCTGGGCTGCCGCCGGACTTCTGTTGCTGGTGCTGGGAGTGCTGCATGAAGATGGCCAGCTCGGGTGCGCCGTGCGTCACGCCATAGATACTGTCAGGATTACGCGCAACGTACATCCAGAAGTTGTCTCCGTCGGCATCGTCCTGCTCCAGGGTGCTGTAGAACATAGTCCACCAGCCTGTCCGGTTGCCAGCATCCGAGCGGCTGTTGAACTCGCCAAGGATAAAGGGCTTGCCGACAACGTTGTGCGAGTCACTGACCCATTTGTTAATGACCTGCTGGGCCTGGCTCATACTCAGGTTGGCCCAACTCTCGGTCGGGTAGAAGTGGGCGGAGGTGAAATCGATATATGGAGATTGATGGATGTAGACAAAAGGATTGCCGGAGTTGCCGCCGTAGCCGTAGGCTGTCCCCTGGCCTTCGAGGCCTGTCCCCAGCATATGGTTCGGGTCGATGCTCTTGATGAAAGCGCCCATCGTGTCGACCCAGGCCCGCAGGGTGGTGCCGGTTGTGCTCTCATCGGGCGTGGCGTTCTCGTAGCGTGGCTCGTTCATCAGCTCCCAGGCGAAGATCGTCGGCTCATCTTTGTAGGCGACGCCTGAGTAGTGATTAACGTGGTTGAGGGCATAAGAAACGTAATTCTTGTATTGGGTGAAGCAACCCGGGCATTGCTGCTGATTAAAGAAGCGCCAGCGGTTGGACTGGCCGGTGGGCAGCCCTTCCCATTGCAGGCGGGTATCGATACCGCCATACGCCTCCCAGTAGTTTTCGAAGACGGGGATGAGGCGGATATTGTGGGCCTTGGCCGATTGGATGATGTAATCAAATTCATCGAATTCGGCGACGTTGTAGACCCCCTTCGAAGGTTCGAAGCCATGCCACGTCTCGTGATCGAACATCCAGGTGCGTACGACTGTGATGCCATCGCTCTGGGCGTTGCTAAAGTAGGCATCGATGGCAGCCTTGTCCATATATTTGTTCTCGATGTCGTCCTGGGTACTGCTGCTGCTGCCGTCGCCGAAGGTGAAGATGTCGTAGCTATCGGCTCCAGCGTAGTAGAAGAGCTGGCCGTTGAGGCAGAAGTGGATGCCGCAGCGGGTCACAAAGCCGGAGGCGGCCTGCGCTGTATGGTGCGGGCTACTGATGAGGAGAAGACTACTGATGGCAGCGATAACGGTGATGGCCGCGCAGCCAAGTAGCGAGGAGAGGTAGCGGTAGGTTGGCTCCTTGCTGCCGTTGCTGAACATACTGCATCCTTTCTGGGTGAGGCACCCCTTATGGCATTCCTTGCTAAGGGAGAGCATAGGGCTGCTTGCTCCGAAAAGCCAGAACAGATAGTGGACATCTGGCAGTCACTGTTTTGGCAACTGGGGCTCTGGTCATGCTGGCTGCTCTGCTTGGCTTCCAGGGGCCACAGCATCCTTGATGGCGTTTGAGGACTTGACGGGAGTATTGCCGCTGGCATTCAATGAAAAGCGGCGCCGCTCTGCCTGGTCTGCGGGCGAGTGAGCTGGCGCCCGGCTGTCTTGAGACAAGCCTGGTTCTCTCTCCTTTTTCTGCAGGAGGCGAAAGGAGGTCTCTATTCGATGTTGCATGAAGCACAGAGGCAGGTGTCATCTGTCCTGATTGGCACGGCGCTCCCCCGCCAGGACGGAGAGGCCAAGGTAAGCGGGCGTGCTCGCTATGCGGGCGATCATTTGCCGGCGGGGGTGCTGCATGCTCGTCTGGTAACCAGTCCGTATGCCCATGCGTTTATCCGGCGCATCAACCCTTCGGTAGCCCTGGCTTTGCCAGGGGTAGTTGCTGTCTTCACTGCGGCCAATCTAGGCTTGCGGTCCTCGGACGGCAGCGTGCGCTCGCTGGAGCCGTTGGCAGGCACCGAGGTCTGTTGGTGCGGTCATCCTGTAGCGTTGGTTGTGGCAGAGACGGAGGCGCTGGCCGAAGATGGAGCTGCTGCCGTTGAGGTCGATTATGAGCCACTGCCGGCTGTGCTTGACCCCGAGGCAGCCTGTCGCCCGGGGGCTCCACGAGCCTGCTTGCAGCGCGATTTTCGCGAGACACTGCGGCAGAGTCATGCGCTCTTTCTGCCACCAGGTGCTTCACTGGAGGAGGAGGGATTATCGCCCAACGCTGCCGCATTGCCGGCGCTGCGTATGGGGACGATCGAGGAGGGTTTGCGAGAGGCGGAGGTCATTGTGGAGGAGCACTACAGGACTTCGCCCGTGCATCAATCCTACTTAGAACCGCAGACGGTCCTGGTTGTTCCTGATGCGCACACCCGGCAGCTGACCATTTATTCCAGTACCCAGGGACTGCTTAATGCTCGTCGGGCTGTGGCTCTGGCGCTGGGCCTATCCGAGCGGCAGATCCACGTGGAGCCAGTGCCGGTCGGCGGCGGGTTCGGAGGAAAGGAGGTTTTGCTGGAGCCACTGGTGGCGGCGGCAGCTCTGCAGCTGCGTCGACCGGTGCGCCTGGTCTATACACGGCAGGAGGAGTTGCTGGCCGGTAATCCAGCGCCGCAGACCGCGATCACGGTGAAACTGGGGGCGCGGCGCGATGGAACCCTGACGGCCATTCAGGTGCGCTTGATCCTCGATTCGGGCGCCTATCCTTACCCGCTAGCGGGGCTGAGCGGCTTCCACTTCAGCAATCTCTACCGTTGCCCTCACCTTGCCATCCAGTCTTATTTGGTGCAAACCAACAAGCCGGGCAGCGCCGCCTACCGGGCTCCGACCGGTCCACAGGCTTATTTTGCCCTGGAGTCGACGGTCGACGAGCTTTGTCGCCGTCTTGGGCTTGATCCGCTAGCATTCCGTCTACGCCATGCCCTGCGTGAAGGGGACGCGCGTCTTCCGGGGGGGCGCTGGCCCCGTATCGGCCTGGTGGAGTGCCTGGAGGCCGTCGGAAGCCATCCACTCTGGAGTGAGCGCGAGCGGGTGCGGAGTGAGTTACCAGCGGAGCTAAGCGGTTGGCGGGTTGGCATCGGCCTGGCGGCTGGTGGCTGGCCAGGGGCTACCGAGCCTGCAGCGGCTCTCTGTCGCCTGGAAAGCGATGGCAGTTGCACACTGATCGTTGGCAGTGTAGATATGTCAGGTTCCGACAGCTCCCTGGCCCTGATCGCAGCGGAGATTCTGGGCCTGCCAGCGCGCGCGGTCACAGTGGTTCACGAGGGTAGCGACACAATGCCCTACAGTGGCTTGACGGCTGGCAGCAAGACAACCTACTCCCTCGGCTCCGCTGTCCTGGCGGCGGCGCAGGATGCCCGTGAGCAAATTTTGACGATTGCCTCGGAGTTGCTGGAAGCGGCCCGTGAGGATCTCGAACTGCGCGATGGGCGGGTTACCGTGCGTGGCGTTCCTGATAAATATGTGACCTTCCAGCAGGTGGCTGCCCATTCGACCAATTTCGGCGCTCGCTATGCCCCTGTCTTTGGCCGCGGTCGATCGGCGAACGCTACGTCCGGCCCAATGTTCGCTGTGCACCTGGCGAAGGTAGCCGTTGATCCAGAGACAGGTGAGGTACGAGTCCTGGACTATGTTGCCGCTCAGGATGTGGGACGCGCTTTGAACCGCGGAGAGGTAGAGGGCCAGATCTATGGGGGCGTAGCGCAGGGCATTGGCTGGGCCTTGCAGGAACGGCTGGTCTATGGAGAGGAGGGCCAATTGCTCACAGGGACTTTGATGGACTATGCCCTGCCCCATAGCCAGGATGTGCCTTCGATTACGCCGCTGATCGTCGAGGTGCCGTGTGAGCTTGGTCCTTTCGGAGCGCGTGGGGCCGGCGAGCCGCCAGTCGTCCCGGTGGCCGCTGCGATTGGCAATGCCCTACGCGATGCACTCGGACTACGCTTGACGGAGCTGCCTATGACCCCGGAGCGCATCGTACGGGCCTGGCAAGAGGGTGGCAATCGCACCCCGTCAGCAGGCTCTTAGCCAGCGGTGAGAGAAGAGGAAGAAGAAGAAGAAGAAGAAGAAGAAAACAGCCAGCCGTGGATGGGGATTATTCCCTCACGGGCCACGGCTGGTTGTGTCTTTTCTCAACACTTTTTCCGCGCTTGGTATTGACTTGTATGGCGTCTCACATCGCGTTGGGGCCGGCGGACTGTGGGCAGCAGCATTATCAGCCCAAGTGCCGTTGTCGGGAGAGCTGACGGTAGGCTGGCAGATGGCGTGGGAGTAGGAGTAGGAGCATAGGGAGAGCGCGGCAGCTGCCTTTGAATAAACTGGATATAGGAAGTGTTACAGACGCTCGCCGGCTGATCCGCTGTCGCTACGCAGATAGCGGCGGTCAAATAGTTAGCGACGCCCAGAATATTCTTGGCTACGGGAGTGCTGGGATCAGTCAGTTGCAAGGCGATGTCGCGCTGAGACAGCCCTGTGAGGATGCCGGGGTCATAGCTCTGGCCGCGCACAAGGTAGAGGTTGGCAATGTCCAGGAATGGGATACTGCCATCGGGATTGAGCGAGCCAATGATCTGCTGTTCCTCCACCGTTGGCCCTTCCAAAGGATGACCCTCGCGGTCCTCCAGCTCAACCGGGGCGAAATCGAGGTAGTTGCTCTGGTAGACGCTGCCATGAAAGGTAAACGTTGCGGTGTTTGGGTAGGCATCTGTGTCAGAGGAGGTTGTCTCTGGCAACTTGCTGAAGGAGCCAAAGCGACTGAGGGCCACAACAACCGGCCAGCGCTCCGCGGCGCAGTAGGGGCAGAATTCGGCGCCCCAGTAGAAGAACTCAGGCTTGCCAGTGGGTCCGCGCAGCATTGGGCGATCAGCGATGACGCGCAGGGGACTCGACAGGTTACCAGTACCTACTTTGGAGAACTGGCTGTCGCTGATGAGAGCCAGATCGTTCAAGACCTGCGGGTCTGTCGCAGAGCGGCTGCTGGTGGGGTTCGCCGTGCTCTGGTGGCCGAGGAGGAGGAAGAGGCCAACGATGGCCCCAATCACAACGAGAGTGAGGCCTACCAGCCACCAGCGGTAGGCGCGCCAGACTGAGACACCTCGTCGTCGGCCTGCCCGCTGCGTCTGTCTAGGAGCTGTTCCTCTCAGTCTGCTCTCAGTCTGCGGACGTTTGCTAAGGGAATTGGTGGAGGAGTGGGACATGTGCCCTTGCGAGCGCGCCTGTGAGACGGGAGGATTTGCTTGCTTCCTGGATGTGGATGAAGACATAGTTCTCTCTTCCCTGAATGTAGATTGTGGACTGTCCTTCCTTGAACAATGCTCGCTTTCGCCTGAGTGGGTGGCGCCAGCGAGATGATTGGCGATATTCACATTATAGCATGAAGGCCTGCCCTGGTGGTGCTTTTGCCAGCCGGTTCGGTCGCCGCCGATAGTAGCAAATGTCCAAGGCTTTTTCAGGCGAGATCCAGAGAATCGGAGCGCAAGCCGGGATAGGAAGTGAGCAGCAAGATGCAGGCGAAACGGTCTCCCTCTCCCCTTTGATTCCTTCAGTCAACACCCTATCAAAAGGAGGGCCTTGCCTGAAGTACGTAAAGTACGTAGAATGCTGGAGATTCGTCAGTCCAGTTTCAACGATTCAGGCCATGATTTGCGTCCGTCTGGTCCTGTCTGGGTCCTGTCTGGGTCCTGTCTGACTTGCCTAATTCTCCATAGGCGTTCAGGCTGTTGCTGATTGAACTGAGAGATTGGCTTTGGGAGAGACTTGGGAGAGAGCTGGCATTAGCCGGGCGCCAGTAGCTCCCACCAGGGTGTGGCACAGCGACGCAGAACATGGGCGATTGCTTGCAGGGCGGCAACGCCCTCTTGTGCCAGCCAGCGCTCCAGGGCAGCGGTTCCCCCTCTGGCATAGAGAGCGATCCCTCCCTGCCAGAAGGCGCGGCCACAGACCACGCCACAGAAAGGTACGCCGGCCTCGGCGGTCAGCTCCAGCAGCTCACAGACAGTGGCTGAGCTGTAGCCCGCGCTCAGATAGACAAGGGGTTTCGAAGCTGCCATTCCCACGACGCGTAGCTGCTCAATGGCCTCTTCGCGCGAGTAAGCTGGCGTTGGTGCCTCGCAGCTCTGCAGTCCAGAGGTGTAGGTCGGTACGATGGGCCATTCCACTTTCAGGATATCAACGCCGTAGCGTGGCTGTCCAAACTCAGCCACAGTAAGGGCGACATAGGTCGGCTTGGCTTGCGCAAAGCTCAGCGCGGCGTTCTCCCCAGCCAGCTCCTCGCCGGCATAGACAAGTGGCTCCAGGAAGAAAGGCACTTCCAGAGCCTGGCACTCGGCCCCTATGCGCTCGACATAGGCCTGCTTGACACGATTGATACGTGGGCTATCGAAGGGGTTATAGTACAGCAAGACCTTCACGGCCTGGGCTCCAGCCTCCACCAGGCGCCGTACACTATAGTCAGGGATCACCTCGGGAGGTTCATAGCGGCCATTGGCGCTATAGCCTGAGCGCTCGTATGCGAGCATCACGCCCGTACCGGGATGGCGTACCGCCAGGGCATCCAGACCATACTCGGGATCAAGCAGGACAGCGCTCGCGTAGGGAGTCAGAATCTGCGTGACCAGGCGCTTGAAGGTACACAGGTCAGAGGCGCTGGCTTGCCCTTGCAGGCCCTGAGCCATGGCCAGAGCCTGAGCCAGATTTGTCCGGTGATCAACGGCCAGGGCTGTAATAATGCCGTGCTCATCGGCACAGGCTTGGAGCCTGCTCAGCTTATTCTGCCTGGAGTTGATACTCATCTCTTCTCTTCCATGCACAGTGCTCTCTCCTCTTCTTGCTACCGAAGACCGCTCCTTCGTCACCTTGCCGCTTTCTATTGGCAGGCGTTTGTTGTTCAGGCTACTTCACGCAGGGAGACTGGGCGATGTTCCTGTAAAGAGCGCTGGGCTGCCAGAGCAATGGCTACCGGGGCCCGGCCATCATAGCCACTGACAGGTACGGGCCTGTCATCAAGGATGGCCTCGACAAAGGCTTGCAGCTCGGCAGCAAAGCTTTCAGCGTAGCGCTCCATAAAGAAATGCAGGGGAAGATCACGCCGCACGCCGTGGCGGTCGCTGACCACCGCTGTATTGGGATAGGCATTGTCGATGGCAATGCAGCCCTCACTACCGAACAGCTCGACACGCTGATCATAACCGTAGCTAGCACGGCGGCTATTGCTGATCGTGGCAATTGCTCCACTGGCGAAACGCAGCATTACAGCGGCGTGGGCCACGTCCCCAGCCAGGGCAATGTCTGGCTCGTTCAGGGCATGGGCCAGGGCAAAGACCTCTTCGACCTCACTGGCCAGCAGGAAGCGGGCCGTATCGAAATCGTGGATCGTCATATCAAGGAATAGGCCGCCGGAGGCTCGAAGATAGGCCGCTGGAGGGGGAGCGGGATCACGGCTTGTAATGTGGAGCATCAATGGCAAGCCGATCTCCCCTTGCTCAACAGCCTGCCTGACACGGCGGAAGTGAACATCAAAGCGGCGATTAAAACCTGTCTGGAGCTTAACTCCCGCTTGCTCGACGGTGGCCAGTGCCCGATCGATCGTCTCCAGGTCAAGGGCCAGCGGCTTCTCACAGAAGATATGCTTCCCAGAGCGAGCGGCTTCCTCGATGAGCTGAGCATGGGTACTTGTCGGCGAGCAGATCAGGACAGCCTCGATCTGCGGGTCTGCCAGAATCTCGCGATAATCGGAGCAGAAGCGAGGTATGTTGCACTCGCGGGCACAGGACTCGGCGGCCTCAGCCCGGGCATCGGCCACGGCCAGCAAGCAGGCCCGTGGAAGTCGCATCGTCAGGTGATGAGCATGGAGGCGTCCGATCCGTCCGGCGCCGATCAAGCCAACGGTTAGCTGTCTCGCAGTCATCCCGTTATCCTTTCCTATCCTATTGTCTGGCGGCCTGTGGCAGGTTTTGCTTAGCAAGCTGACAGGCGTTTCTGAGCATCGGCATGTGGGTGCGTCTCTGCCTTGGAGAAGGGTACCAGCCGGCCTAGAGACCAAGATTGCGCAGGTACTGGCGATTGCGCAAAGCGCTGAGATAGGGGCTGCCCATACCGGGTAGCACATCCTGCTCGACGACGATCCATCCCTGATAGCCATGCAGCTGGAGCCAGGTTACCACCGTAGGGAATGGAACTGCTCCCTGTCCCAGCTCACAAAAGAGGCCGTGGCGCAGAGCAGTGAAGTAGTCCCACCTCTGGGCACGAGCCTCCTGGGCCACTGCTGGCGAGCAGTCTTTAAAATGAACATGCCAGATCCGCGAATCAAAGCGACGGAGGGCCTCCTCGATTAGCCCTGGCTCGTTGCTGCCGCTGCCGTAGAGGTAGTGGCCAGTATCGAAGGCCAGGCCGATGACGTTCGGATCGGTCAACTCCAGGAAGCGAGCAATCTCTTCTGGTGTTTCCACATAACCGGCGCAATGATGATGGAAGGCTGTGCGTAGTCCCGTGGTCTCGTAGACCATGCGAGCAACGGTCTCGCTGTTGCGCGCGAAGATGCGCCACTCGCGCGCGCTTAATCCCTGGCTGGGAGAGATGCGTCCAGCGCAGGACGTCCGGAGGGGATCACCCCCATTCTCATCGGCCAGGAGCAGCAGAGGTCTCCAGGCAGCTCCGCTGATCCGGGACACTGCGGCGAGCAAGTTGGCAATATGCAGAGCCAGATCCAGGCCAGCCCGCAGCGCGCTCGTCTCCCTGAGCATCACGGGAATAAAGGCCGCCACAAGCGTCAACTCGCGTTTACGCAGTTCCGCGACTAGCTGGTCTGCCTCAGTGGGCAGGTAGCCCCAGTCTCCTAACTCGGTCCCCTCATAGCCAGTGGCCCGCAGCTCATCCAGCATCTGCCTCCAGGGAATGACCAGCCCCTGCTTCTGGGTCTCATCGAATTCCAGCGTCCCCCAGGAGCAGGGGGCATTGGCTACGCCGATCTTCTCCATTGCCATTTCTACCCGCCTTGTAGCTCAAGATCAACCATAGATCAGATATCTGTCTTACAGCCCACGCTTCGATGTTACACTGCTCTCACCATGCATTGGCGGAGCCTTCTCCGGCGCCTTGCCTTCCCGGCGCGGAAGGCGCAGGGTCAACAGGGTCAACAGGTATTCCGTATTCTATGACTATAAGAAGTATCGTTCTTCAGCGCGCATTGTTTCCCACTCACGGCGAGCCGCCTGGACCTGGGGGCTAGAGCTTACCTCAGCCACGGCCACATCCCACCAGCTTTCATAAGAAGGCACACTCTCATAGCGGTCGCAGGGTACATAAATCACCGTTGTGCGGTCCAGCGTGCGAGCAGTTTCCAGGGCGGCCACCACATCGGCGGTATCGCGGCAGCGGATCACATAAGCGCCCAGGCTGCGAGCGTTCTCTGCCAGATCAACAGGCAGTGGTACCACCTCGAAGCCGTCCTCATCGCCGGGCAGGCTTCCATTGCGAGGATAAGCATAGCGCGTCCCAAAGCCGCCCTGGCCGAGCGAGCGGCTTAGCGAGCCAATGCTCTTGAAGCCCTGGTTATCGAAGAGCACGATCACCAGCTTATAGCCTTCCTGGACGGAGGTCACAATCTCCCCGTTCATCATCAGATAGGAACCGTCGCCGACCAGGACATAGACCTCTCGTTCAGGGGAGGCCATCTTTGCTCCCAGGCCTCCTGCGATCTCGTAACCCATGCAGCTATAGCCATACTCCAAGTGGAACTGTTTTGGATGGCGTGAGCGCCAGAGCTTATGCAAATCGCCTGGCAAGCTTCCGGCGGCACAGACCACGATCCCATCGGGAGAGCCGCATTCATTGACAGCCCCAATCAGCTCGCTCTGCGAGGGAAGCGGCCCATGACGCATGCCGTAGAGGCGCGAAACCTCAGCCTCCCACTCGCGATGCAGGTCTTCGGCGCACTGTCGATACTCGGGCGCCACTTGATAGCCTGCCAGCAGCGGCAGCAGCTCCTCCAGCGTCGCGCGGGCATCGCCCACCAGCGACAGAGCCGAGTGCTTCGCCGCATCAAACTCCGATACATTGATATTGACAAAACGTACCGCCGGATGGCGGAAGGCAGTCTTCGAAGCCGTTGTAAAGTCGCTATAGCGCGTTCCAATCCCGATAATCAGGTCGGCCTCGCGGGCCAGGCGATTCGCCGCGAACGTACCCGTTGCCCCGATCGCCCCCAGATTGAGAGGATGATCAAAGCGCAGGCTGCCCTTCCCAGCCATCGTCTCGGCTACAGGAATGCCCGTCTCAGCTACCAGGCGTTCTAACAGCGAGCAGGCATCAGCATAGATCACGCCTCCGCCCGCGATAATCAGGGGGCGCTGGCTAGCTCGTATCCAGGCGACGGCCTCGTCCAGTCGTCGGCGATCAGGCCGCGGGCGAGGCACATGCCAGACCCGCTTGCGGAAAAACGCCTCTGGGTACGTATAGGCCTCTGTCTGCACATCCTGGGGCAAAGCCAGGGTCACCGCTCCCGTCTCCGCTGGACTTGTCAGCACACGCATCGCTTCGGGCAGAGCCGTCAGCAGCTGCTCCGGGCGCGTAATACGGTCCCAGTAGCGGCTCACTGGCTTAAAGCAATCATTGACCGAGATATCCTGAGTATGCTCTGACTCCAACTGCTGCAACACTGGAGCCACATTGCGCCGCGCAAAGAAATCGCCGGGCAACAACAGCACTGGAAGCCGATTAATAGTAGCTGTAGCCGCGCCGGTGACCATATTTGTAGCTCCTGGTCCAATCGAGGAGGTACAGGCAAAGGTCTGCAGGCGGTTCTTGACTTTTGTATAGGCGATGGCCGTATGAACCATTGCCTGCTCGTTGCGAGCCTGATAATAACGAAAATCCGGCATCTCCTGGAGGGCCTGGCCAATGCCTGCCACATTGCCATGACCGAAGATTCCAAAGCAGCCCGCGAAAAAAGGCTGCTCTACGCCGTCACGCTCTACATACTGATTGCGCAGAAAAGCAACCAGCGCTTGTGCCATTGTCATGCGTCGGCCAGCATGCTCACTCATCGTTCTCCTCCGGGCAGTCAGCTTGCTCACAGCCAACGAACGCGCTTGCAGGAGAGCACACAGGGCAGCAGGATCAGGCAGAAACCACCGTTCTCCCCTTGCGCTTCTTGTTCTACTTCCGTTCCCTACTGGAGCTGCCCTCCACTTCTCTCCAGTTCATTCCAGTTCAGCTGCCTCACCTAGAGGCCACCGTGTTCCTCGACGAAGGCCATCACCTCAGCGTAGGTCGGCATAAAATCGGCGCAGCCATGCCGCGTTACCAGGATCGCACCGCAAGCGTTACCCAGACGCGCGGCCCGATACCAATCCCAGCCTTGTAACAAGCCATAGAGCAGACCAGCGGCAAAGGCGTCGCCGGCGCCCAGAATATTCTGGACAGTCACCGGGAAGCCGGGCACCTCCAGGCAGGACGGAGAACCGTTCGCCTCCCCGGATGGGGCCTGGTGGACTCGCGAGCCACGAGCGCCCCGCTTCTCCACGAGGGTGCGCGGACCCCGACGTAACATCTCACGGATCGCCTCTTCGACGTCACCGCTCACCCGGGCATCTGAGATCTGAGAGTGCGCCACCTGCACCTGCCTGGCATCGCGCAGCATCGCTGCTTTGATCTCATCCTCGGTTCCAATCACCAGATCGACCAACGGCAGCGCCGAGCGAAGCGCCACGCCGAAGGCGCGCTGATCATGCCACTGGTCAGGGCGATAATCGATATCCAGGACCACCATCGTTCCTTGCTCGCGAGCCAGCTCGGCGGCAAAGAGGGTGGCGCTGCGACTGGGCTCCTTGCTCAGACCGGTGCCGGTGATCAGCAACACACGTCCTTCCCCCAGCGGCGTCGCCAGGACATCGTCGATTGTCAGTTCAATGTCAGCGCAGTGATCGCGATAGTAGGTGAGCGGGAAACAATCTGGTGGCTGGATGCCCAGCACTACAGCGCTACTCCGATAGCCTGGCTTGCGCACCACATAACGCGTCTCTACTTCCTCGCGAGCCAGGAAATGGAGAATAAAATTGCCCACCTGATCATCGCCAACGGCGGTTAGCAGTGCCGAGCGCAACCCCAACCGCCGGGCCCCGACACAGATGTTGGTAGGACAACCACCAACGTAGGCGGCGAAACTTTTAATTTCCTCAAACGGCGCTCCGATATCGTTGGAGTACAAGTCGAGAGAGGAGCGCCCTATGGCAACGAGGTCATAGGCTCTCTGCCGCCGTTCTAGCTCCATCGACGAGCCTCCTGTGTAATCTGATCTTCCCTGACCGAACGGACATCCTCACTCCCGCAGCTTTGTCTCAAACAAGGAGAGCCTGACCCAGCCCCACGCCACCCTATTGCACTCTGGCTTGCCTTCACTCCACACTACCCGCCACCACCTTTGATCACAAGCCGCCTGCTTGATCTGTCCTACGGACAAGCGCTTGTAAGGCCAGCTGATCGACTACTCTCTGACCATTCCGTCTATCCATCTGATCTCACCCTGCCTGGAGATGAATGCGGGTCCGCCAGCCGGAGCCGGTCGCCCTGCGTTCTGCCTGTCTGTCTGCCTGCCTTGCATCCGCGCCGCCCACCACAGGCTACGAGGCGGGCGGCGGAGCGGAGCTTTCGCGCACCACCAGCATCGGGGCGAGGACATGATTGCGCCCCTCCTGTTCATGGAGCAGATCGAGCAAGACCTGCATCGCCAGGCGCCCAAGCTCGATACGCGGTTGACGTACCGTGGTTAGTGGAGGAATGATGCAGCTGGCCATCTCAATATCATCGAAGCCAACCACGCTTAGCTCACGAGGTACAGCAATACCGCGACGATGGCAGGCCATCAGGACCCCGATGGCCATCATATCATTCTGGCAGAAGATGGCGGTCACCCCAGCATCCAGCTGGCGCAGGAGAGCACGGCGCCCACAAAGCACGTCTTCCTGGGGAGAAGCCTCCTCCGCAGCCATGATTGTCACCCATTCCTCGCGCGGGGCCAAGCCGGCGCTAGCCAGAGCTGCCTGATAACCCTCCAGTCGCTGGCGACAGGAGCGTGGGCGGCTACTCGTACCCACATAGCCAATCGCGCGGTGACCAAGAGCCAGCAGATGCTCAACTGCTAGCCGCGCCCCGAGCAGGTCATCCACCGCTACCCAGTGGAGCAGCTCGTACTGCGACTCAGCCTGGCTATTGATGAGGACCGTCGGTACTCGAATCTGGTCAAGCCGCTGCTTATACTCCCCCGTGATGCGTGAAGAAGCCACCAGAATGCCGTCAACACGCCGACGATGGAACGTCTCGATCACCGCAATCTCCTGCTCAGGATCGTTATGCGTGGCGCTCAAAAAGACGCTCAGGCCAGCCGAGCGCGCGACCTCTTCGACGCCACGCACGACCTCACTGAGGAAGGGATCGGCAATCGAGGTTACCGCCAGACCGACTGTGCTGGTGCGCCGTGTTTGCAGACTCTGGGCAATAGCATTGGGCGTATAGCCCATCTCCAGCGCCAATTGCTGGATGCGCTTCCGCGTCTCTTGGCTGATCAGGGGGCTATCGCGCAAGGCTCGCGAAACGGTGGTGTGGGAGACGCCAGCCACGCGCGCGATATCGGCAATGGAAATCTCACGCGAGCGTCTCGTACCAGCAACTCGACCCGTGGCGGATGGGCTACTCACTCTACTCCTGTTCCTCCTGCTTCTGGGTGTCAGCCGCTCTGGCGCAGCCATTTGCACACGTGTGCATTGGCAGCATAGCGGATGGCGTGGGTTTCTGTCAAGAGGATTTGCCGCTTTTTTTCGCCGGCAGCAGAAGTTTCTCTCCGACAGTGTGCTATGCTGAAAGAGCGAGTTTGGACTCAAGATGAGGGGGAAGCCATGCATGTCTCTTCGACGGAGGCCAGCAGCATTCTCACACCACAGCGTGGGGGATTTTTGGCTGCGCCTCCTTATCCCTTTACTCATGCCTTGTCAGCTTATACGGGCTGTGCCTACGGCCAGACAGCCTGCGGTCAGTACTGCTACGCCCGCTTCTTACCCAACTGGATGACCGCCGGCCTGGGCACTTCGTGGGGCCTGGCGGTGCAGGTAAAGGTGAACGCTCCTGCTGTGCTGGAGCAGACGCTGCGCCACATGTCTCCTGAGCGACGTCGCCGCCTGCGCGTTTTTATGAGCACAACTACTGACCCGTATCAGCCAGTGGAACGGCGCTATCAGGTGACACGCCGCTGTCTGGAGATCTTTGCCTCCTATCCCGACCTCGATCTGCTGGTGGTGCAGACACGCTCGCCATTGGCGACGCGTGATCTCGATCTGCTTCTCCAGATCCCCTACGCCTGGCTTTCAGTGACCATCGAGACGGATGATATGGCCTACCTGCGTCGCCTCGGCGGTGGGCCAGCTCTGGAAGGCCGCTGGCAGCTGATACGCCAGGCCAGTCGTCTGGGAGTAAAGACGCAGATTACAATTAGCCCTTGTCTGCGTTTTACTGATGTCGAGACCTTTGGAGGACAGCTCCTTGAGAGCGGTGCACGTCGTCTGGTCGTGGACACAGTTGAGGGCGACGGCGCAGGCGGTGAGCGCACGGCTCGCACTCCTTTTGCGCGCCAGGAACCGGCCTGGAGGGATACGCAACCCGCGCACATTCTCTATGCGTATCTACAGGCTCATGGAACGGATCACGGGGTGGCTGTCGGTTGGGGCGCAAGTGGTTTCTGCGGCATCGCTCCCCGCCACTAGCTTGTCCCACTCTACTCCCACCGTGGAGCCGCAAGAGAGATCGTTGTATCTCTCTTGCTCTGCCTGCGCTGGTCGATGCCGAACATGGAGGCTTGCCCGACAAGAGAAGAGCGTGATATAATCCGGCATCCGTTTTGCATCGATATATCAACGATGTTCAACTGCAACAAGGGGCCAGGTTCGTGAGGTGTGTTTCCACAGTCTCGTTTCTTGCCTCTCTTCGATCAGGTAGTAAGGAGGCGCTTCTGTGGCCGAGTTGATCAGTACGACCATCGCCTTCGCTAGTGATGGAGAGCAGCAGGCCGCTATGGTTCTTCGTCAGGGATTACCTGATTCGTGGCTGCTGATCTGCAATAAGGTTTTCCCGGCCAAGAACGGGAGATCCTTTGAAATCGATTTCCTAGCGATAGGCAATCGCTGTATCTTTGTGATCGACGAGAAGTCCTGGCAGGGCTCTTTGCGTGGCAATGAGGAGTTCTGGACTCGAGCCGACGGTTCGTCAGAGCGGAGTCCGCTGGCAAAGGTTGATTATGTGGCCAAGATTGTGGCCAGTTCTGTGAAGGAGAGGTTCGCTGCATTGAAGGGAGGCGAGCACTTCGTTCATGGAATTGTGCTGCTCTCTTCTCCCACTGTTCAACCGATGATCCATGATGCTCGGGCTTCCAGGGGACTTTTCAGGCTGGACGAGGTGTGCGAGCGTTTGCAGGAGAGAGACGAGCAGGAGGGCAATCCTTTGGTTGGTCAGCTCCATGCGGCGCTGAAAAGCTGGCTGACAGGTTTGCCCACGCGCCCGCCAATACCACGCCACATCGGCGATACGCTCCAGATCGAGGAGGCCGAGCAGGTACGCCCGAAGCTCTATCGCTGTCACGCGGTGGGAAAGATCTCGGGGGCTAATCGACCTCGTATCGTTATGCTCTATGAGCTTGATCACGATCCACTGGAGCAACAGGAGGCCAAGGAATTCTATACGCGCACCTATAAGGCGTTGGAGAAATTGCAGTCCACGGGCCTGGTCTCACAGGCTGAGACGCCTTTCCCTTGGGCAGATCGGTTTATGGTGGTGCCAATCGTCCCACCCGAGGGCCGCACATTGAGCGCTCTCCCCCTCCCAGAGACGCGCGAGGAGTTTTTGCAGGAGCTGCAGATCGCTGCCAAGGCCTTTAGAGGACTGGCCCAGATCCATGCTCAGGGTGTTCTCCATCGCGCGTTGACTCCTGCCGCACTCATCGTGCAGTTTACAAAAGGTCAGTCTCCTCGTGTGTTATTCAGTGACTTCTATGCAGCACGCGTCGGCGGTATGTCTATTGCAGCCAAGCTGGATAAGACTGCGGTCGATGACCCCTACGCCGCCGAGGATGTGCTCATCGGCTACGAGTTTGCAACGTCGCAGACGGATACCTTTAGCCTGGCTTTGGTTATGCTGGAGCGCCTTTCCGGCACCCCTATTGCTTCACTTCGCCCAACAGTCAATGAAAAACCGCATCTGCCCGACTCTCCCCGCTGGACTGTCTTCCTTGCCCCCGAGCAGTCCGCGGCTCTGACGGAGCTTTTCCGCTCGGTGCTGGTACCCTCTCAGGAGGAGCAGTCTCCCAGCGCGGCGGAGGTGGCGCGCTGCTTAGAGGAGATCGCGCGCCAGGTACAACAGAAGCAGGTGAGCGACCTCCCTCAGACGCTCTTGAATGGCACCTTTGTTGTCCAGCGCTTGCTCGGCCAGGGATCGATGGCCCGTACGTATCTGGCGAGCTATCAGGAGTTCCCAGGACTGGGTCCACTAGTGCTGAAGCAGTTCTTGCAGCCGGCTGCGGTCTATGACCATGCAATTCAAGAGTACAAAGCTTTAGAGAATATAAAGAGCAAGTATTTTCCGACCATCAGGCAGATCTATAGGCCGGAGGAAGACGCCCATATCGCTATGGAGTATATCCCCGGCCCTACGTTACAGCAGCTCGAAGAGGAGTTCCCCTGGTCGTTGGAGCGCTGGTGGCCCTTTGCCCAGGACCTGCTCCGGGCCCTGGAGGTTTTAGAGGATCGGGGTATCCTTCACCGCGATATTAAGCCAGCCAACATTATCCTGCATGAGGTTGACCACCATCCGGTTCTGATCGATTTCGGCTTCGCGATCCGTCAGGGAGAGGAGCGTAGCCTGGCCGGCACACCGCTCTACTTGCCTCCCGAGGCACTAACAGCGGCCAGTCCACCCCCCGATAGCGACCGCTACGCGGCGGCGGTGGTCCTTTTTAAGGCTCTGATTGGCCAGCTTCCGTTTGCTTACGATGAGAGTGGGCGACGCATCCTGCGCGCTGTGGAGGATCTGCCCATCTCGGATGAGCAGGTGCGGCGTCTGGCTGCCGTGCTATTACGCGCGCTTGATCCAGATCCTGCAAGGCGCCCGGTCAGTGCCCGCCAGTTTTTGGAGGAGCTGGAACAGGCCAGGCTGGCAGCGATGGTAGCGGCGGGGGAAACAACGCCGGCTTTGGAAAGCGGTCAGGAGCGAGAGAAGCGGGTCAATCCCTGGGTGGAGCAGGTGCGCGGTCTCTATCGCCACAGTGCCAGCGGCAATGCCGATAACCGGGGCCTGGACAGCGACTTTACACGTCGGACTTATGTGCCAACGGCGCTTGATCGCGAGCTGCTGCCGCTTGTGCTGGAGCAGCGCCCATTCGCGCTTTTCCTGTCGGGCAATCCTGGCGACGGCAAGACCGCTTTCTTAGAGCAGGTTCGCCAGAAGCTTATCGAGCAGGGTGCAAGCTCTATCGAGGAGCGCTCTGATCAGAGCGGCTGGGAACTGATCTACAATGGCCACGTTTTCCGCAGCTGCTACGATGCCTCTGAGGCCCATCGTGGGCTGAGCGCCGATGAGCAGCTCACACAGAAGTTGGCAGGACTGGAGGGTTCGGAGCGACCGCAGGCAGCCCTGACGGTCTTGGTGGCGATCAATGACGGGCGCCTGGCCGACTACTTTGAGCGTTACGGTGAGCGCTTTGCCTGGTTGAAAACGCAGCTGCAGCAGGCGCGCCGCAGTCAGTCGTTGCGCGAGCAGGATGTCTGGCTGGTTGATTTGAAGCGACGCGCTTTTGTCAGCCTTCCTGGTGAGCAAGAGCGCTCGCTCTTTCGGCGCGTATTGAATAGCTTGTTGGCGAAAGAGCATTGGGCTGTCTGCCGCAACTGTTGTGCCGAGGCTATCTGTCCAATCTATCAAAATGCTCAGATGCTGCGCAGGAACCGTACACAGCAGCGTCTGGAATACCTGTTGCTATTGACTCATCTACGCCATCAACGCCATATCACCATGCGCGATTTGCGCTCCGCCCTGGCCTACCTGATCACCGGTAATTTGAGCTGCCACGAGGTGCATGCGGCGCGCCAGAGCGAGGATGGCGGGGCGTCTTTGATTGAGCGTTCCTGTTGGCAGAGCGCTTTTGCTCCGGCAGAGATCGATGATGAGCTGCTGCGCGATCTGCGCGTGCTTGATCCCGCACGTTTTCCTCAGCCTCATCTCGACCGCTTCCTACATTTCCATCAGGGACCACAGGATGCGTTGCTGCGCGCCGAGCTGATGGCTGATGCGAAAGATCTGCCGCGTCAGCGTTTCAGGGAGGAGCGCGATTGGCTGGCTGCCTGGAAGCGCCGCCTGTACTTCTATGGCCCACGCCTGGACGAGGATGGGCAGTCATATCTGCCTACCGTGCGTTGGCTCGATCTGCTGCCCTATCGCTATGCTCTACTGTATCTACAATTGTTGCAAGGGGAGCAGGAGCAGCTGGAGGAGACACGCAGCAAGCTAGCGCTGGGGATCTTGCGTTCAGATGGGATCAATGCCGATTTGCCGGATGGTCATTTGAGCGTGGTGGTACGCGCTTCGGAGGAACAGCAGCTGATTATGCTGAAGCAGCTTCCACTGGCAGATTTCATTTTGGAGCCAGTCGGAACCAGCGATAATGAGGTGGTTGAGACCTTGCCCGAGTTTCTGGTGCTGCGCCATCGCTCGGGAACGCCTCGCCTGGAGATCTCACTTGATCTGTTTGAGCTGTTGCTGCGCCTGGCGGATGGTCTGCAACCAGAGGCTGCTGAGCTGCAGCCATTGCTAGAGGATCTGCGCCATTTCAAGCATGCACTGCTGCTGATGGAGACACGTGATCTGATCTTGATCGAAAATGGCCAGCGTTTCCATCGTTTGACTCAGCGCGATGGTAAGGTGATCAGACAGCCATTGCTTGATCCGCTGGAAGGAGGGCAATTGTGAAGGTCAAGTTGCCGAAGGAGCTGCGCGGGGTGCGCTTTCCCCAGGTCCTGCCCATTGAGATGAACGATTTCGATATCGATCTGCTTCTGCCCCTCCTCTTCTTCAGCATCCTGGCAGAAGGCCGGGGACGCGCCCGTATTCCCAATGATCCCCGGGCAATCGACGTCTATATCAATAAGCTGAGCCAGCACCCGGCTGTGGAGGGTTTCTCTGGTCTTCAGGAGCGACGTTTGCTGGAGCGCCTGGTACGCACAGCCTTAATAACAACTGGCCAAATTGGCCGCAAGCATGAAGATGAGCAGATCACTTCCATTGTGACCTACAGTCTGCTCTCACACAAGCCCGGCTTCCCCAAGGAAGCGAGTCGCCTGCGCAGCGCTGACCTCTTTCTCTACCAGGCCCTACGCAGTTACATGGGAAGCGATCAGAAGCTGCGCGAGTTCTTCAAGGCGGTTTTCGGTCGTGGCGTTAAACTCGGTAAGGCCGGCGAGTTAGGTGGGGAATACGATGGGGTCACTGAGGTGGACACGCTCACTCGCCTCTCGCTGGCCTTTCTCGACGGTTTTGAGAGCGTACGACCAGGCTTGAGCCGAGAGAAATATATACATCTGGGAGCCTGTCCTGGACTCGCACGAGAACTAGCGGCGGACCTTGCGCAATATATGTTGGCCTATCATAAGGCCATGCCAACGCCGGCCTTTATTCACTATCTCCTGATCCTGTTAAACTTTGAGCTGTTCACGTATACTTTGAAGGTCGTCTACGCGGTAAATACCCTGGTCGAGCAGCCAGAAAGTTTACCTCCGGCGATGCGCGAGCCAGTGGAGCCTTCCCCTCCAGCGCTCTACGTGGATTTCACTGGCCAACGCGGCCCCAGTCAAGAGATGGCTCACGCTTGCGTGCGCCGCGATATCGAAGTCTACCAGAGCTTTCTGTCGGCTAATCTGCTCCTGCGCCAGCTGCACCGCTATGCCGAGCAGCTCCAAAGGAATCCTCGCCGCCGGGCGACTATAGAGCGCTTGCTTGGCGACCAGCCTGCCGGCCCGCTCTACCTGCAAGGGCTGCTGGCGTTGCGAGAGCAGGGTGGTATACAGAACGATATTGAGGCTCAGGCCCGTCACGATATCGACGATATCTATGAGGCGAATGGCGATCCAGAGGACCCGGAAAATCCGCTGGCCACCAGACCTCTGGATGAGTTGCTCGAGAGCGCCGAGAGCGATCTAGAGGGCCTGGTAACCTTGCTGAAGGAGGGCCAGCGCGATGCTACCCAGAATTTTGTGCGCTGGTACTGGAGCACAGGAGGGTTAACACGCGCTGAAGGCCTGCTCAGAGGGCAGCTCAAGTATCGCTCATCCTGGTACTACGCACCGACCAACGATCTGCTAGCGGTCCTGGTACAGCTGGCCGCCGCCCGCCTGAGCGGCAGTGGAAATGGAGACACGAGCGATCAAGGACTCATGCCTATCCGCCTGCAGGATTTCCTGCGCTTTCTCGAGAAGCGCTTCGGCCTGCTGGTTGATCATCCGCCCGCTCCCTTTGTGGGCGCCGAGTACATTGCTGCAGCGCAGGAAAATCTGCGGGCCATGCTGCGCCGCCTGCGTCAAATGGGCATCTTCCGCGACCTCTCTGACGACTTTACGGTCCAACGTCTGCATCCACCGTATGCCACGCCATCCGCGCTAGCCAGCCACTACTAAGCGTTGAGTCTGGAAAGGGTCTACCGATGATCATCTCTTCTCCACAGAGCGAGCTGAAGATCGAGCTACTTGCTCAGGCGCTGCTGAAAGAAATCAGGGGGACAGGCACCGGCCACTGTGCGCGCATCGATTTTTTGGAGCTGGACGATGCCAGGCCTCTTTGTCAGCGCTTGCGTGAAAGCAAGTCTGCAGAGAGGGGAGCTTTGTTTCACATTCTAACCACGGAGCGAGAGCACGCTCCCGATGATCCGCTTTTTATCACTCCCGATCGCGCCATCGAGCTGCGCAACCGCAAGAGCGGGCGTTTCTGCCTTTTTATTCCCGCTGGCAGCGTGGACGCCGCTGTCAGCTCGCTGGCCAATGCCTTTGCCCCTATCGATGGGCGTCAGCTCTATGAGACAGCTCTGCGCGAGCTACAGCACCGCCTTCAAGAGCGCTCTCCCGAGGCCGCGGCCCAGGTTCAGACAGTCTTTAGCCACCTGCGGCGCTGGCCCGGCTTGAGCCATGAGCGGCGCCTGGACTTCGTGGTCGCCGTCTACGCCCAGGTGCTGGATGGCACAGCAAATCAGATCGGCCTGGAACTCTGGCGCGTCGGCCTCATCTGCGACGCTCGTCCCAATTTTACCGATTTTCTGGAGCGCAATCGACGCCTGACGACGCTCCTGGCGCGTCCTAAGAAGTTCGATGCCACCCTGGTCGAGCGCGTGCAGGAACTGAAAGTTGAGAGCACAACCGCTACAAGGCTACTGCGCTTCTTGAAGAGCAAAGCCCTCAGCGATGTCCAAAGCTGGTCTCGTGCACTGGTGGAGGAGGACCTGACGCTTGATCGCTGGGAATTCATCCATTTGTGTGCCGCCGGGGACCCCTGGATGAATCCAGGGGAGAAAGGCGGCTCCCTCCTCCTGACAGAGTCCCTCTAGAACGGTGACCGGACGCTCCAACTCCAGCGTGGGTGGTCAGGCCGATCACTGCGTTGGCGTCGCTGGTTGGGCTCTTTCGTACAGCTAGTCTGTTAGTCCATGAGGAGAGCGCTGTGGATTCTCTTTCATTCTTGTACAAGAATGGCCATCTTCGCTGACAGATGTCTTGACATGGAAGTGTTTGTATGCTATAGTTGTCCTAAGTGAGGAGAAGAGAAGCTGCTGGTAGGGAGGAGATTGCCGGAGGTACTCTATGGCTACTGTTGAGCGTCTGCTCGAAGAATTGGGTTTGACCGCTGGGGATATAGTTCGAAGCACAGGAATTTCCTACGAAGCTTTTGCCAGGTTGGTGGGAGGTCAACGTGTTAAGCGTAAAACTGCCGTTAGAGTTCTCGGAGCTATTAACCGGGAGAGAAGGCGTCAGGGCATGGAGCCTCTGTCTTTGTCAGACCTTGAAAACATTCAAGTTGTGTAAGCGTACGAAAAGTGATGCCTAGAGCTGGCACTCTAGGCATCGAGCTCGCTGGTCGCGATCGTTGTGGCTGACTCGGAGTTGGAACCATGGTCAGCCACAATATACTCAGACAGCGAGGTCTGGATGTAGTATGCCACGTCTGACCCCGGCTGTCAAGCGCGATCAGCAGTCTACGATGGTGCACTGTTGGTCGCTTGCTGGCTGCCGGGGTCGTGTTGTCTTGTCAAGACCCCGCGTCTCCCAGCAGGCCAGGTGTTCCCGCGTTCTGTGTGTTGTGTCTGCCTGTCTGTCTTGTGAACGACTGGCAAACAAGCAAGGAGGAAGACCATCATGGCCGAGCTGTTTTGTCCTACGGGGTCCCCTGATCCCCAACAGTCTCTAGAGACCGTCCTGTTCGCCGACCGCGCGGGGTTCCCACCTGCGCCGTCTGGTGAGCGTGCTGCTGTCACTGCCTCGCCCGCTCAGACCGTCCCCGTGCCGTCGCCTCGCTGCGCGATGCTCGTCACGGTGGCGAAGGGAAAACCCCCGGAGCTGGTTCACGTCCCCTACATCGAGGTCAGCGATCCCGAGTTCGTGAGGGGGTACTACTACGGGACTCTGCACTACTTCATCGATGGCTATCGGGAAGATGACTCCCACCGTGTCTTGACGGATCAGGCCCTCATCGAGGAATTCCTGCAAATTTTCTCCGAAGGCGAAGCCTATGAGGAGCCGCCCGATGGGAGCAGTTGGCAGGAGTGGGCTGCCTGGACCGCCGGGTTCATGGCCGGGCTGATCTCGGCCCGCCTGCCCTCGTCGCTGCCGCTCTACGGCAACTGTGAAGCGTGTCATCAGCCCGTGCGGGCCTGTGGGCATTGCCCCCGCTGCGACGATCCCTGCACCTGTCTGCCTCCTCTGACCAGCGATCCAGCAGTCGCCCACTAGGCCAGGCTGCTGCTGCCAGGGTCCTTTCTGCCGGCCAGCCCGAGAGGACCCTGGCAGCAAAGTAACCGGCGATCAGAAAGGGCATGAACGAACAGCGGAAGGAGGAAGCGATGGCCCAGGTGCAGCGCACGATCCCGCTGCTGCTGCCAGCCGATGAGGACCTGCGTCAGACCCTGGCGGTCTTCCAGGCGGTCGAGCAGCAACTCTCTGCCCCCTGCTTCAACGGGGGCCAGCCCCTCTCTGCGGTGAGGCTGCACCGGGCCTGCTACCAGCAGGTCAAGGGCCAGCTCAACGCCCAGATGACCTGCACGGCCATCCGGCTGGTGGCTGCCGCCTACCAGAGTGCCCAGAGCAACCGCCGTCCCCCACAGCGTCCGTTCCAGTTTCGGCGCCGACGGGCGCTGTTTCTGATCGGGCCACGAGGACGCGATGCCTCCCTGCGACCTGATGGCACCCTCTCGCTCTGGACCGTGGCCGGACGCAAGCCGCTTCCCTACCAGGTACCAGCGGCGTTTCAGCAGCGGCTGGCCCAGGCCAAGACCATCGACAGTCTCACGGTGCTGGAACGGGGTGGGCAGCTCATCGGGCGCCTCACGATCACGCTGGAGGTCCCTGATCCCCCAGCGGCATGCCCAGAGACCGAGGCCGTCGTAGGGATTGATCTAAACGAGACGAATGCGCTGGTGGCCGTGGATGGAGAGGAGCGGGTGCTCTTTGTGAGTGGAAAAGCAGTGAAGGTGCGCAATCGGCGCACGGCGAAGACGCGGGCGCGACTGCAACGCAAGCTGGCGGCCCGTAAGGCACAGCACCGGGACACGCGCAGTGTCCGGCGGGTGCTGAAACGGCTTGGTCGCCGGCAACGGCACCGCACCCAGACGTTTGCCCAGACGGTGGCGAAACGCCTGGGAGAGTGGGCACCCCCACAGGCGGTCCTGGTCTTCGAGCGGCTGCAGCTCCCCCCACCGCAGCAGGAGCAGATCCGGGGGCGGGCCCTGCGACGCCGGCTCGCGCTGTGGCAGCGGGGACTGATCCGGCGCTGGACCGAACAGCAGGCACAGGAGCGAGGGCTGCGCGTGGGAGAAGTGAACCCGGCCTACACCAGTCAAACCTGTTCGCGCTGTGGCCAGCGAGGAACCCGTCGCCGGCATCGCTTCACCTGTCCCCACTGTGGGTTCCAGGAACACGCCGATATCAATGCCGCGCGCAACATTCGAACGCGTGCACGCTCTACTGTCCTACGGGGCAGTGGGCTGTTGTCAACCAGCCCTGAAGCCCGGGCCGCTGAGGCTGCGGGCAAGCCCCTCGCTTGAAGCCAGGGGTCGTTGACTATGAAGAGAGCGACCTGCGCGACTTTGAGATCGAACCTTTCGCTAACTCCAAAGGCGAAGTTGAACACTTCTGCCACCTGGCTCAGCCCGATGGCCCCGGCGGGGCTCTTTACGCCTACTATGGTAGCAATGGCGATGTAGTAGTGCGCTGGAAGTGTAAGCCAGACAAGTCGCGGAACCTGGGTGGCTGGCGAGTAGCCATCGTACCCGAGCAAAGCGAGCCGGGTTTCCGCGAAAGCCTTTGGGAGCAGGACCTCACGCCCGGGCGTCGCAAGATCACGATCAAGCTGGAGAAATTAGGGCTCGATAACGAGGAGCCGCCCGACTTCGCGGTCTGCGTGCGTATTGCCCCGCTGGGACCTGATCGCAACGAGCTTGTGAGGTCCTCCGATAAAGATGAGGACAAGAAGGAACTCTTCTACAAAGATAGCGAGCCGTTCTATTTGACCCTTGATTCGGCCAATCTTCCGCCAGAGACGGCAAAGTCCGAAAAGCGCCGGACGGTCTCGACGCTCTCCTTCGGACGGCTCAAGTTAGGCAGTGAGATCCGCGAAACGATTCTCGAAGAAAGCCAGCCACAGTGGCAACAGCGCGATTGTGCCTACTTTAGCATCCTGGTGAATGGAAGAGAGCGGCTCACGCTGGCGCTGAGTAAAACTCTGCTGGAATTAGAGCGGCGTGTTTTGGAGGAGCCGAAGCAGGGCGGCTGCTTTCTCCTGGAGGTTGATGATCTACACCCTGTCGATGAGGATGCCATTCAGCCGTTCCCTCTCACTTCCGGTGAAAGTGAGCGCTGGCAACATTTCTGGCGCCAGCGAGATCTGTTCTTCCGACGCCTGCGCCAGTCCGAAGCACGTAACTTCATCGAGGTTGCTGACTGGAGCAGCAGCCCTGAGCTGGCCGATGCCGCTGTCCGCTATGCCCAGGCTTACTATGAGCTACTTCAGCATCTTCGGGAGAGTGGAGCTGACCCCAGCGAACTCAAGCAGGCGCTTTCTGTTGACAGCCTGCTCATCCGCTTCCTCAACCAGCAGCAGCGAGCCGAAGAGGCGCTGATCATTCTCCCCACTCATCCCCTGCGCGCCGCCTGGTTCGCCGGCTACACACGGCTGCTGGCTTCCTGGGAGGAGCAGTTGCTAGAGCAGCAAAAGAGGCATCGTAAGCAGAAGATTGACCTGGAGGCACTGCGTTTGCTGGTTCCAGCCAATGTGCCGCCATTTGCCTACCATGTCGCTACGCCAACTGTCTTCATTTTCTTCCAGAATCTTCTTTTCTTCCACGGTGTAGCTCTTCCTGCTGACGCAGCCGATCCTCACCGGCGCTACACCGACGTGGCGACGCTGCTCAAGGCCAGCCCAGAGCAGGCCGTCCCTGGCGATATCCGTCCCGAGCGTCTCAGCGAGCATCTCAGGCGCTTCCAGGACCTCCATCCCTACGCCAATCCGCTGGTCCTGACGCTCGTGAACCCGGATCGTGGGGCGCTCCTGGGTGAGGCCCTGAAGGGCCTGACCCCTTCGCCAGATGAGAACGAGGAGACCGAGCAGCCAGACGGTACGCTGCCCCTCCTCCAGATCACTTCATACAGCGAAAGCTGGCAGAGCGGCACTTTGCAGACCCTCACCCAGTTCCTGCAACAGTACGGCAATCGCTTCACTCAGGGTCAGGGGCATCCAACCGATCATTTCCTGCCGACGCTGGCGACCACTGCCCGCCCGTTCCGTCTCTTGCAAGAGGAAGAGAAGGAGCCACCCGAGGCTCACCTGGCCATCGTCAGCGATTTCATGCGTCCGAGCGTGGTTGCTGTTCCCATGCAGGGCGCTCCCTCCCTGAACAGCGAGGTGAGCAGCTTTTCGCTCTATGGCCTGCTGGCGCGCTTCGTGCCTCAGTTCCAGTTTAGTCAGGAGAACGATACCCTGCTCTGGCGCTATCAGATCAACAGCCTCGGCAGCAGGTTCCTTCCTCATCCCCAGGGACCGCGCTACAGCGAGACATTGGTCAATCTCCATATAGCTCTCCTGAAAGCCGGCGGCTCCCTGCTCTCTGGCAAAGAGGAGGCGCAACCGGCCTTGCAGGTCGCCCTTACCTCTGAGCGCCGTGCACTGCTGGACAAGCTGCACCAGCGAACGAACTGGGTCATTACGCTGGACCGCTTCTTTACCCTGGACTACTACGACTCGCCTCATCTGCCCGGATTGGAGGAGATGGCCCGCAAGTACGTGCTGGATTATTCGCCGGAGTTTACCGAGGGGCTGGGCCATCGCATGATGGTGACGACTTCCTGGCACGAGGAAATCGGCTCGATGCTTGCTCAGGCTATGGAAGAGCTGGGCTTCTCGCGCATTGAGGAGAGTGTCAGTCACTTGTTGCACTACTTGAAAATCATCTCGGGACGTCTGGCCCTGGAGGCTCTAGAGTCCCCAACCAGCGCCGCCACCGCTGTGGGCCTTGGCGTGGTCACGGCCTGGCTCCAACGTCAGAATCGTCTCAAGCAGGCGGTCTTGCTACCTGTCGATCTCTATCCCCGCATCTTCTCCCCGAGCGGCACAGGACAACCGGGACGGGGCGAGCGCCGCTGCGATCTCGTGCTCGTTGCTCTCAAGCGCAATATCGTCGAAGCCACCTTTATCGAGGTCAAGTGGCGCCGCGGCACCGTACCCCTCGAGCGCCTGGCCACCGATATGGCCTTGCAGCTGCAGGCTACCGCTAACACCATGCAACAGCGCTTCTTCGATCGCCAGCAGCTCGATGGGGCACTGCAGCGTGCCTATCTGGCCAATGTACTGCGCTTTCATTTCGAGCGTGCCCGACGTTACCAGCTGTTCGACCCTGAAGCCGAAGCGACGTTCTTGGACAACCTGGCTCGTTTCGAAAAAGAAGAGCTGGACTTCCGTCCCAGCTACGAAGGCTACATTGTCAGTCTAGAGAGCGAGCCGCGCAAGCCCCTCTTCGTTGAGGGTGCGCGCATTCGCCTGCTGACCGCCAGCGACTTCCACCATCTGCCCGAACTCTTGCAGGCTTCCGACCATAATGGCCAGGACGAGACCCTTGTCTCTGACGAACTGGCCACATCCGAGCAGCAGGAGCCTTCCGAGCTTGAAGAGCAGATATCATCAACTCCCGCTCTAGACTTGCCCACCGAGGAAGCAGGGACTCAACCAGCCGCGGTGCCAGGCCTTCCGCATGGGCTTGAGCAGCGGTTAGCGAGACTCGGAGGAGAAGAGGCCGAGGGCACCTTGCTTCTTCGAGCCGACCATGAAGAAGGCCAGGGGAAGACCGCAGACTCAGGCTCCACGCCTATTCGTATCCTGCTGGGACAGGCCGCCAGTGGCCCAGTTTACTGGCAGCCAGCCATTCAGGGCAGCCCACATCTCTTCATTCTGGGCATCCCCGGGCAAGGAAAATCCTGGACAATCGAGCATCTCCTGAGCGAGCTAAGCCAGCAGGGCGTGCCGGCTCTCGTGCTGGACTTTCATGGTCAGTTCGCCGATCCACAAGGGCGCTTCTACCAGCGCGTTCATCCAAATGTCCTCGACGCAGCCAGGGGCCTGCCATTCAGCCCCTTCGAATGTAGCGTCTCGGGTTCTGACTGGCGCAAGAATACTGTGGCCATCTCGGAAATCTTCGCCCAGGTGGCTAATCTCGGAGATATGCAACGCGATGTCGTCTACACCGCCATTCGCGATGCCTACCGTGCTCACGGCTTTGAAGACGATCTGAGCGAAGAGGAACAGAGCGAGCTGACCTATCCCTCTCTCCAGGAGGTTTTCCGGCGTATCGGACAGCAGGAGCAGCAGCGCCATATCAGCAACGTCACTGCCCGTTGTCGGCCCTTGCTCGACATGGACCTCTTCCGTCCTGGAAGTTCTTCCATTAACTTGCGTTCCCTCATCGGCAATGGGCTTGTTATTGACCTGCATACCCTCTACGCCGAGGTGCTGCAATTGAGCGCCGGGTCTTTCATGCTATACAAAATCTACAAAGACATGTTCCAGTGGGGTCCTACCGCGCGTCCACGTCTGGCCATCGTCCTCGACGAGGCTCACCGCCTGGCAAAGGACCGAACACTCCCCAAACTCATGAAAGAAGGGCGCAAGTTCGGCATCGTCGTTATCGTCGCCAGCCAGAGCCTGAGCGACTTTCATCCCGAGATCCTCCAGAATGCAGGTACGCGCATCTTCTTTCGCATGAACTCCCCCGAGTCGCGCAAGGCAGCGAGCGTCATCCAAACTGGTCGGGGCAGTCAGGCGGCAGAACACCTCGAACGACTGAGCGTCGGCTACGCCTATGTGCAGACCCCCGAGACGTCTCGGGCCCTCATCGTGCGCATGGGAGTCGGCTCCTAGTAAGCTCGTAGAGGAGGTGCGAGAGGAACGAGCAGGCGGGTTCGCTGGCAGCAGTGAAGCAGGCTCGCAAGGGCTGCCTCACCAGCTATCAGCAGAACTCGCCTGCTCACTGCTCCCTCCCCAGTAGAGTGAGAGAACTGCCTCAGCTTCCGGGTCATCGCCTGCTGCCATGCAGCAGATCCGTCAATGACACTGGCTCACAGGGGCCGACGCACCACATTGGAGCCGATTCCCAGGCGCCAACCAGTATAGGCATCGATCACAATCTCCTCCAGCGCTCCGCGATCAAGACCGTTGAACTGCTCGGGCTCCGCCTGGACCTGCTGCAGATCGGCCTGCATAAAGAGGCAGTTAGTCAACACTGCCCCGGTCAGGCGCGCCTGCTGTAAATTAGCAGCGCGACAATCGGTAGCGTACAGATAGGCCTCGGAGAGATCCGCCCCCTTGAGCAGCGCCTCGACCAGAGAGGCCCGGCTAAGATCGCAGCCACTCAAATCAGCACGCGAGAGATTGGCTCTGGCGCAGTCAACCTTACTCAGATCGGCGTTCCTGAGCACAGCCTGGAACAGGTAGGCACGGTTTAGACTCGCCCCTCGAAGATTGGCCTCGTGGAGAGCGGCATCGACCAGGTTGGCGCCATAGAGCGAGGCCCCACAGGCATAGACCCCGTTCAGGTTGGCCTTGCTCAAGACGGCCAGATTGAGGCGGGCCCCACTCAGATTGGCCCCACTCAGGTTGGCCTCGCGTAGATGAGCACCGACCAGATTGGCCCCGCTCAGATCAGCGCGGCTCAGATCAGCCTCATCCAGAACTGCACCACTCAGATCGGCTCCGCTCAGATCAGCCCCAGAGAGATTAGCGCGGCTCAGATTGGCCAGACTCAGGCGAGCCTGGCTTAAATCACAGCGCCGGAGATCGACCCCAATAAGGCCAGCCTCCACCAGCATCGCCCCGTGGAGATCGGCCCCGCGCAGGTCCACCCCTCCCAGATCGGTTGAGCGCAGGTCAGCCTCACGCAGCGAGGCCCCCAACAGATTAGCCCCGATCAGATTGACCCCGATCAGAAAGGCCTTACTGAGGTTCGCCCGACTGAGATTGGCATGACTGAGATCAGCTTTACGCAGATAGGCCCCACAGAGATAGGCCCCGCTTAAATTGGCCTCCGAGAGATTCGCCCCGCGCAGGTTGCCTCCACTGAGGTCCACTTTCTGTAAATCAAGCCGACTCAGATCGGCCCCGTCAAGCATAGGAACGCGCTCCTGCCGGTAAGCCTGGACGATCTCCAGCAGGGCCTCTTCCCGTCCGAGTCCTCCTAACTGTGGCTCAATTTCAAGCATACAACCTACAATCCTTTCCGCTGAATGATGCCACGTTGCTCCAGATCGCTCAGTAGCTGGCTCACAACCTGCGGCTCCTTGCCCATCAGCTGAGCCAGATCGAGCAGCCGGCGCCGGCCATCAATCAGCAAAAAGAGCTGGCGATGAGCGCGCGAGAGATGATACTGCTCGATCAGAAGCAGGGCTTGCTGAAAGGGCAGCACCGGATAAGGCACGGCATAGTAGGAAGCATCGGAGGAACGAGCATCTTGTCGATGCCCTCCAGCACTCACCCCCGGCAGAGAGCCACGAGCCGCAGCAGAAGGTGGCCCTTGCGAGGACGCAGGCGTCGCCGGGCGCGGTGGCTGCATAATGCCAGCAGCCAGCCAGGCCAGCAACTGCTTTGTGGCCTCATCGAGCACCGCGGGACTAAAACTATAGTGACACCTCCCCCAGGTACTCAGCCAATTGAGCGCGGCATGATCTTTGCGGCGACCAGCACTAGCCTGGGTGACCTGCCCCTTCACAAAGGTGATCACTCCCTGCTCGAAGAGATCGCCAGTTCCCCGCCAGGCCGTGAGTGTACCGCTGCCGCGCGCGAGCTGGATCAGCTGAATAACGGTGACCAGGTGATCCGTCACGCCTTCCTGCTCTGACATAAGCCTGCTCCCCAGAGAAACCAGCCATAACCGACACACCCCAGATCAAGACATCCTTGCCAAAGGACGCACGAGCCTGGATAGCGCCCCATAGCAGAACCAGACCATCCGAAAGAGAAGACAGGGAAAGCGATGCCTGTGTCCAGGCGGCTCCCTTCTGCCGACGCAAGATGCTCCTTTTCTGACCTGGCGTCCGCCTTCCTTGGGTTGCTTCCTCGCTCGTCTCCGAGCCAGCCAGTAAAACGGGCGCTAGCGATTGGCTATACGCTCGTCCTCTAGAGGGAACGCCCCGGCAGGAGTAGTTTGGCGGAGCTGGCGCGCCTGCTGCAGGAGGCGTTCCTCTGAGAAACCGGTCACTGGGCGGATCGCATAATCAGCCGGACTGGTGTTATCCTGCCCACGCGGCAAACCGAGCAGGTCAAAGAGGGGCGTCAGAGCACAACACAGGGCCAGATTCAGCACAAGCCCGGCGAAGGCAGCGTAGACATGGAAGGAGAGGCCGCCCAGAGTCAGCGGATAGACTGTGCTAAAGTTTTGCGTAAGGACCATCCAGGTGCTAAGGATCATCCCCCCAGCCCAACCACAGATGAGAGCCAGATGATGGAACCAGCGTGTATAGAGGCCCAGGAGCACCGCAGGCAGGACCTGAATAATCCAGGCGTTGGCGAAAAGCTGCAGATTAATGGCGAAATCTGTCGGGAAGAAGAGGATGAACAGCAAAGCTCCAAACTTAATGACCAGGGAGGCTGTCTTGGCTACCGCCGATTCCTCACGCTCTGTACAGTTAGGATGGAAATATTCGCGATAAATGTTGCGGGTAAAGAGATTGGCTGCCGCAATCGACATGACTCCAGCGGGAACCAGGGCCCCAATGGAGATGGCCGCAAAGGCGAAACCGGCCAGCCACGGCGGCAACATGCTGGCAAAAAGCGCTGGCAGGGCACTATTGGTCTTGTAGAGAGGAGATGGCTTGATACCGGCAGCAATGGCCATAAAGCCAAATAAGCCAATGAGCGACTGCAGAAAGGTGTAGGCTAGCAGAAACGGCAGGGTCCGCTTCAACGTACGGCGGCTATTGGCACTCAACGTTGCAGTAAAGGCGTGTGGATAGAGAAAGAGCGCCATCGCCGAGCCAAGAACGAGCGTCGAAAAGGTGCTGTACTGCGGCGGAGAGAGGGTCAGTTTGTCAGCAGGGACAGTCGCGAAGATGTGTGACAGGCCACCCAGGCGGAGAGAGATGATTACAAAGCTGACAATGGCCACCAGCCAGATAGAGAGATCTTTAAAGATAGCGATGAGAGCCGGTCCTCGCAAACCGCTGACATAGGTGTAGAGAGCCAGAATAAGGAAGGCGATGAAGAGGGCCAGCTCGACATTGATCCCCATCTGAGCAATGCAGACCTGAATACCGTAGATCTGAATGGCGATATAGGGCATGGTGGCCATGATGCCGGTGACTGCCACGACCAGCGCCAGCGCACTGCTACCGAAACGCTCACGTACAAAGTCGGCCTGGGTAACGTAGCCACGATGGCGCGCAATAACCCAGAAGCGGGGTATCATGATCAGCGCAAAGACAAAGGCCAGGGTCAGATAAGGCGAGGCAAAAAAGCCCTGCGCACCTTCGGCATAAACCAGGGCCGGCACCGCCATGAACGTGTAGGCAGTGTAGAGATCGCCCCCAATGAGGAACCAGGACACCACCGGCCCAAAGCGCCTGCCCGCCAGGGCCCACTCCTGGAGCCTGTTCAGATCCCCAGGCCGCCAACGCGAGGCCAATAGGCCCATGATGGTCATTACCATGAAAACGCCTACGAAGACCGCCAGCATTCCCCATTGAATCATATGTCTCTTCTCCTATGGCACGACTCTTTCAGGAAAACGCCACATCACAGCGCTGTGTATGCCAAATGAGCCTGACCCGCTCCTACTGTTTTCCTGCGTGAAGAGCTACTCAACTGTAGTGCTTCATTTCCTTAACTGTATCTTGTGTACCTTGCATCCAAGTAATTCAGTCTGTTCCATCCTCTCTCTACCTGGTTCGTTTTTATCATGTTGTATGCTCTTCGATAAGTGTCAGTATAGCACTACATCAAAGTACAGCGCGGGACCATAGCCTTTTTTTCCTAATTCTGACAAGATAAAGCCACATGAGCCTCTCTCGTGAGCCTATACTAAACCTGAGTAGTCCAGCCTCGGGGAAAGAGGTAGTCCCTGTTCCCACAAGGCAAGACGATTATGATCAGGAGAGAGTGAGACGACGATGCTACCCGAAGAATCGCTCCCAAGGCGAGGACGCCTCTGGCCCTTTGCGCTTTTGCTTATTCCTTTCCTCACCACCGTTTGCCCGGCTCTCTATAACCAGGTAGAGCCAACGCTGTTCGGGGTGCCCTTCTTCTATTGGTTTCAGATGCTCTGGATTATTGTCACGGCCACCATCGTGGGCCTGGTGGCGCTACTGACCGAGTAACTGCCAGGAGAGAGGGTCTTCCTTTTAGCAGCGGGTCGCTCGCTTCCTCTACCATCCCTCGCTTCGATGCGGGTAGTAGCTGGGGGTGTGTGCCTTCGGCAGCTCCTCTAGTTAGGGGATCTTTTGTATCTGGCTTGCTTGCTCGCCTACCTCCTCGACAACTATTCCCGTCGAGCGCCTATCCTCAGCGGCGACTTCGCTCGCAAGCCGTTGATCTTGCTGGCAGCCGTCAGCACCTTCCTGAGCATCGATTGCGGCGCTTGCGTGGTAGTCCTCAATGTGGTATCACTTTCCTATGACACGGCTTGACAGTCTGCCCATAGTAAGTCTCAATCATCGTCGACGACCAAGAGCGCCTTGTTCGCCCATTGCCTTCAGGTTAGATAATCACAGCTTTTCCTTCTCTGCATGCCAGTGTTTGATAGGTCACCCCCCTCTTCGGGCCAGGCTGCCCCTGCTCCTACGCCTATCGAAGGTGAAATTGCCTTCACCTGCCCGATGGCAGACACGACTGCTGCTGGCCGCCTTTTTGTCCACTGTTCATTAGTATGAAGATGATGTTTCTCTTGAACACGTACTGGAGCGAGCAATGTTAGAAGAGCAAGATGAAAACAAAACGGAGCCGCGCCTGGTGCCAGCGCAGGTCACCGCCTCCTCCGAAGCTTCCAATCAGGCAGAGCCAGATCAGGAGAAAGCCAGTAGCACGGTCATGCAACCGGAGGTCTCAGACACAGCAACCGTCCAGGGCCAGAGAGCTGTGTCCGTCGAGGCTGCTGCTGCTGGAGCCCCAGTTTCAGCTGCAGTTCCAGCACCTATCAGACTGACCTCTGTGACGGTAGAGGAGCTGCTAGATCTGCAGATTGCTTCGGACCCCCAGCTTTCGCCCGATCGCTCTCTGATTGCTTTCACCCTCCAGCGGAACGATCGTAGTACTCAGAGTAGTAAAAGCGCCATCTGGCTGGTTCCGAGCCGCAAAGAAGCCGCCGGTGGTGCGCGCCAGTTAACCCTTGGCGACTATCAGGATTTTGCACCGCGCTGGTCGCCACAAGGTGACTACCTGGCCTTCTTGAGCACCCGCCACGGCGGCCAGCCCCAGCTCTTTCTACTCTCGCTTCATGGAGGGGAGGCACGCCAGTTAACCCACCTGCCCAACGGAGTCAGCGAGTATAGCTGGCGTCCCGATGGTCAGGCCCTGCTTGTGCATAGTCCCTGGAAACCAGCTGATGATCAGCAGACCGGCCCGGGGGAGGAGGAGCCAGCACTTGTCTACACACGGCTCGACGAGCACTGGGACGGGATAGGGCACTGGCATGGGCGCCGGGTGCAGCTCTGGCTCGTTCCCCTGGAGGGAGAAGTGGTACGCCTGACCGCTGAGCCGGTGCACCTGGTGCAGTCATGTTGGTCACCCGATGGTAGCGAAATCGCTTTCTGTGCCAATCGCCGCCCACAGCCCGACCTCAGTACCAGCATGGCCCTCTGGGTCCTGACGCTGGCCACAGGACAGCTCCGGCGTCTGACTCCCGAGGAAGGGCTGGCCCAGATGCCTTCCTGGTCGCCCGACGGTCGCTATCTTGCCTACTATTACGCCCCCGATCAGACCGAGACCTGCAATATCATCCCCTGGATCGTAGCTGCCGACGGTAGCGAGGCGCCGCGCCCCGTCTTTCCGGAGCAGGCCGACTACACGTGCCAGGTCACCATTACTGATGAACTACGTCCCACCAACGAGTGGCTCACCCGCCCGCAGTGGTATCCCGACAGCCGACAGCTCCTGGTGACAATCCACGAGCGTGGCCAAGCTCACCTCTACCGTGCCGATCACGAGACGCAGCAGCTAACGCCTTTGACCAGTGGCCCCGGGCGCTACCTGAGTCCTCATCTGGCAGGTGATGGGTCGCTGATCGCTGTCGTGCGGGCTGACTGGTTCACACCAGGCGATATCTGGTCCTTACGAGGCGATGGTACGCAGCTGCAGCGTCTGACAGGCGTCAATGAGCGCTTTCTGCGCAGCCATCAGCTGATTCGCCCGCGACGCCTGACCTGGCAGGCCACTGATGGACTGACGATCGAGGGCTGGCTCTATCTGCCGCCGCTAGCCGCTGGTCAGCGGGCCCCGCTGATTCTGGCCGTCCACGGTGGTCCAAGCTGCGCCTGGGGCGACGCCTACGTCCACGAGTTCCAGGTACTGGCTGGCCAGGGCTTCGCCGTTTTGGCCGCCAATCCACGTGGCAGCGACGGGTATGGCGAGGCTTTTCGCCGTCGCATCCTCAACGATTGGGGCGGTGAGGATCTGGGCGATCTGCTGGCTGGTCTGGATTACGTGATCAGCACCGCTCCTATCGATGAGAAGCGCCTGGGCATCACTGGCCTGAGCTACGGTGGCTATATGACAGCCTGGGCCATTACTCAGACGACGCGCTTTAAGGCCGCGGTCAGCCGCAATCCGGTGACCTACTTACCGCTCTGCCGTTTGCTCTCGGATCAAGCCCTCTGGTTCGACCTGGCGATGGGCGGCGCTGGAGAGGAGCGCCTCCTTGAACGCTCACCATTGGCTTTCATAGACCGCATCACGACACCTCTGCTGCTCCTGCACGCCGGCGATGACCTGCGCTGTCCCTTCAGCGAATCGCTGCAGCTGTTTACCGCCTTGCGCAAACGTCGCCAGATTGTCGAGCTGGTGCGCTATCCGGGAACCAGCCATACGATGGATTGGCCAACGGTTGGCACACCAGCTCAGCGCTGTGATCGACTGCGCCGTACGTTGGAGTGGTTTCAGCGCTTTCTGCTGCAGGAAGGATAGATTGCAGATCATTAATGCTTTCAGGGAGACAAAGACCCGGTCTTTCTCAGAGAAGGTCCGGCGGTACGAGGGGGAGCCAGGCCTTCCTTCCCCCTCGCCCGCCTGCAGATCTGTCCAGTAGCATTGCTGGACGAGCGCCGCCTGAGGGCATCAGGCGGGCTAACGACCCGGCAAGAAGATAAGGACCATACAGACAAGAGCTGCGAGAGCCAGGAGCAGGCAATAGATCCCCCCCAGCAGACGCGAGAGAGTCTGAGAACTTGGGCTCCAGCTCAGGCTCCGCCAGGCCGTGGCGCCAGTCACGAGAATAATGCCTAGCAGGAGAAGAAAGGCCAGCACACGGCCCTCGACGTTCTCAACGGTACTGCCGGTCAGCAGAACCAGCGGCGTCGCGACCGCCGAGAAAAGGAGAATAGCCGCGACTATATCGAGGGCCGCCATACCCAGAAAGCCGGCCTCATCGAAACGATAGTAGCGCAAGCGCGCTGTGGCCCTGACAAGGGTCACTAATGCAGCAATATATACAAGCAGGCTGAGCAGGATGAACAGAAAGATAGACATACCTCTCGTTAGAACAGAAACTTCCTTGGCGGATTGCTCTTCATAAGTGCTTCCGTGCCCTATGAAACTGAAACTAAGTTCACTAGAGTAGACGCGTGAGCAACGCTCTGGGTTTCTAGTGGCCCCCTTTTTCTCTAGATACTTGCTGGCTGGTAGCCCAGCAATGCCGCTGTGATCTCTAGAGCCACGGCTGCCCACAGGCCAGGATTTGCCCGCCGAGTAACGAGGAGCCTCCTGGCTTCCTGTAGTTCTAAACTTTACCATCCCTATGCAATCTATCTTGAGTGAATGGGATAAGATACCCTAAAGCATTGACATTTTGGTATATAAAGGTAGACTTCTATTAAAAGCTCTGCTTTAGTCTCTCCCTGCCAGGAGGCAACGACAAAAGAAAGGAAGGGACCTTATGGAAGTGGAAAGTTCTGCTGCCCAGCTAGCAACACACCCACCATCAGGAAGTGCACTACCTTCCGAGCACTACGTGGAACGGGTGATGCCTCCTGTCCTCAGCAAGTTGGACATGACGGCTATCTTTTTTGCAGCCATCTTCTACTTAACGAACAGTGCCACAGCGGCTGCTGCTGGCGCAGTTTCCTTCCTCTACTGGCTGATCTGCGGAGTCGTCTTCTTTCTCCCCTGCGTCCTGAGTACGGCGCAGCTGGGCCTGTTGTTTCCCCACGAGGGCGCTCTCTACAACTGGACCTATCGTACTCTGGGAACCTTCTGGGGTTTCTTTGCTGCCTTCTGCGCCTGGCTCCCAGGCATTCTAGCCCTCGTCAGCGGCTTCGGCACAGCCATCACTTATCTCCAAGGTTTGCACGATGGTTGGCTGACCGCCCCCTGGCAACAGGGAGTGGTGCTAGCCATTCTCATTCTTCTGGGCACTGTCCTGACCGTGCAGCCACTGCGGGTGTTACAGGGAGTGCTGAATGTTACAGTAGGCTTGCTTCTGCTGGCAGTGCTCCTGATCACTGTGGCAACTTTCGCCTGGCTCCTCACCGGTCACGCCCCAGCCACCAGTTTCAGTCATCTGGACGACTGGCAACCAGGACCAGCCAACTTTGTGCTCTTCGGCTTTCTCATCCAATCTTACCTGGGCACTGAGGTCCCTCTGGCGATGGCCAGTGAAATCCGCCCCGAGCAGCGCAGGCAAGTGATTCGCTCCCATCTGCGCTGGGGCAGCCTGCTTGTTGTTGCCAGCTACCTTGTGACCACCTTTGCAGTGCTTGTGGTTCGCGGCCCGCAGGGAGCCTCTGATCCTGTTGTCTTCATTAGCCTGGTTGATCAGGCACTGGGACGAATCGCAGGCAATGTGACGGCAGTCTGCCTGCTCTGTTTCTTCGTAATCGCCCCGTTGATTTACAATTACACCTTTGCGCGCTTGTTGCTGGTTGCAGCCATCGATGGGCATCTGCCGACAAGTCTGGCCAAGCTGAATCGCGCACGCGCTCCGGCCAACGCCATTTACTTCCAGTCGGCAGTGGCTCTGGTTTTTACTGCCCTCAGCTATTTCGCCCTTCCCTACCTTTTCCCCATTGGTCAGCCTGCCGACTTGTCAACGATCATCTTCACGGTCTCCCTGGCCGCGCTCACCCTGGTCTGGCTCACCTCGATCCCTTTTCTCTTTATCGACGTACTTGTGGCCGCGCGGCGTCAGCCAGCGCTCTTCCAGAAGTATCGCATTCTTCCTTATCCCCTCTTCTGGCTCCTTGCTCTGTTGGGTACTCTCTCCTGCCTCTTGGCTATCGTGGATACCTTGCTCAATTCCTGGATTCCCGATCTGTTGACCCCTACCGCCTGGTGGCTGGCAGTCGGCGGTACAACGCTCGCCTGTCTTACGCTAGGATTGCTAGGCAGCATGGTGGCGCGAGGAGAGGCAAGCTGGGAGCGCTGGCGAGGGCAGGCTGGCTTGTGACCTTTGCAGGTCAGCCGCTCACCCCAGGGAAGCAGACGCCCATGAGCAGCCCGCAGCTTGTCTCGCCTGCTTCCCTTGACGATGCATCCAGGTTCGGCTGATGATACTGGACAAGATCAATCTGAAGGAGGCTTGCTATGTTAGAGCCGCAACCACTGGTGTTGAGTGAGGCAGCCCAGAAAGAAAAGCGCAAGCTGCGCAAGGAGCTGTCGCTCTTCTTCATGGTTTGCTTCACCTTGACAGCGATGATCAATATCGATACGCTGGGGGCTGTCTCTTCCCAGGGAGGCCAGGTTTTCCCCTGGTTGCTGATTACAGCTCTTACGTTTCTGATTCCGTATGGCCTGCTGACGGCAGAGCTGGGTAGCACGTTCCCGGAGGAGGGTGGCATCTACGTCTGGTGCAAGCTGGCCGGCGGGCGCTTCTTTGCGGCCATCGCTTCGATCTTCTATTGGGTGTCTAATCCACTCTGGGTCGGCGGGACTCTGGCTGTGACCACTATCGCCGCTTTGAAGACGTTCTGGTTCGGGAACAGCGATTTGCTCTTCGGTGGGAGTAAAGTTAGCGATGCAATCGTTGAGATATTGATCGCTCTGATCTTTATCTGGTTCACGACCTGGAGTGCAATCGTCTCTCTGCGCATCGGCAAGTGGTTCTCGACGATCGGGATTATTTTGAAGCTCTCCCTGCTGGGGCTGTTTGTGATTCTGGCTTTGGCTTTCTTCTTCGGAGGCAAGGCGAGCGGCGCTCACTTGAGCTGGGGAGACCTGCTACCGACAACAAATCTGGGGCTCATTTTCAGCAGCATTATTCCAGTGCTGGTCTTCAATTGGGCCGGCTTTGAGCTGCAGAACGGAGCCGGCGAGGAGATGTTTGAGCCTCAGCGCGATGTCCCTCGTTCACTGCTACGCGCCGGTGTGATCGGAGTGTTGGCCTATGCGATCCCAATTCTGGTGATTCTGCTGGCGCTGCCGAAAAATCAGCTCTCCAACGTCGGGGGCTTCCTCGATGCCTACCAGGCAGTGGCGAGCGTTCTGCCCACTCCAGTGGCGACGGCTCTCGGCTGGTTGATCGCCCTGGCTCTGATTCTGACTTTGGCCAGCGCCGGCGGTACCTGGCTGATGGGGGCCGATCGCACTTATGCGGTGACGGCTCTCGACGGGGCCGCTCCGCTGATCCTGGGACGCTTCAGCGCTCGCTTCGGTACCCCACTGGCCACGAACTTGCTTTCGGGTACGGTGGCAACAGTGGCAATGGTGGCAGCGATTCTGGTGACGGCTTTCGGCTCCGGCGAGCTATCAACGCTGTTCTCACTGGTACTGGGCTTCACAATTTCGACAACGGCTCTCTCCTATGCGTTCATCTTCATCTCCTACCTTATCTTGCGTTACAAGTATCCAGAGGTGGAGCGCCCTTATCGGGTGCCCGGGGGCATGGTTGGTCCCTGGATCGTAACTCTGCTGGCTCTAGCGTCAGTGCTGGTGACAGCCTATTTTACGTTGGTCCCTACGGACGAAACGGTCAGCGGCTACCAGATCAGTCGCTTGACCTATGAGTTGACTCAGCTGCTGCCGATCGCGATTGTCTTGGTGGTGGCTGTGGTCTTCTATCTGTGGGGCCGCTTTGAGCAGCAGCGCTCGACCCTTGGAAGTGTCTCCGGCGAACTAGTGACCGACGAGGCCGCCTCCAGCACCAACTAATAGCTAACGCGGCAGAGGACAGGCTCTGACCTCGCTTTGTCAGGAAGAGGAGAGAGGAGCGATCGCCAGCAGCCGCCATGTCCGTGGCAGGCTACTCCCTGGCCGCTCCCCTCTCTTTTGAGAGTGACAGCCCTGCACCTGCACCGGCTGGCCGAGGAGATAGGGCCGGCTTTTAGGGGGCATCTGGCAGAGGTTCTACGCCTTCGAACGCCCAGTGTAACCAAAGCGTGCTTTCTGTACCCCAGCCAAAAAGGTGGGCGTGTCCTTCTTCTGGACTGCCCCAGATCACCCCTTCGCTGCTCAAGAAGCCCCCAAGCGACAGATGGACTCCATCCCAGTCGCGCGCCACGGCTCGCCAGTCCGGCTCAATGAAGGTTTCTTCTGCGTCAGCAGTGCCAGAGCCAGAAGGAAACTCAGGCCGGGCTGATGCGGCTCTGTGAGCCGTGAGCAGCCTCCGCCAGCGCCAGAATGTGCCTGGTAGCCTGAAGGAAAGGCCTGGCCGTCTCCCTGGCAACCTTGTTCCTCTGCCCTGCCTGGCGGCCTGTGGAGAGGCAAGCAGGGGGAGAAGCTCAACCAGCACCGGCCTGCTGCCGTGGTCCGCGTGAAGCTGCCTGGCCCCAGGCAGAGAGGAGAGCGCCGGATAGGCCCGACAGAGATCATGCCAGTCCTGTGGCCCGTGAATCTCATACACCCGCGCCGAGGGCGCGACGAAAAGGCGCCAGCGCCTGAAGGGAGGGTCCAGGAAAGGAGGCTCCGATCTCAGGCGCAGGTAATGCAGCCAGTTACTGCTTGATTCACTCAAGCTGGTGGAGGTCCACAACGCCTGACGCGGTTTGGTGATCCCAGCCCCCCAGGGCCGCAAGTCGGGGACAAAAGCAGCCGCCTGGGGAGGCTGGCCTGTGACAGAAACCCATTCCTGGTGCTGACGATCAAGATCGCTAAACCAGTTAGCGGCTCCGGGAGCCGCCAGCAGGTGCGGCGCGAACGGCCTGAGGGCAGGACCAGCGCTGAGCAGTACCTCGACTTGCTGCGGATAGCTGACGGCGTAAGGAGTCAGCTCCGCCCCCCAACGGGCCATGAGCTGAGAGAAGCGCTCGCTAGAAGACAGAGGTTTGTTCCTGGGCGGCTACCTTCACCATCAGGGGGAGACGCCCAGCTTCAAGGCCGTTCAACCTGGCTACCACAAAATGTAATCCTTCAGCTTCAAAGATAGGTTGCACGGCTTCCCGTATGACAGCCCTGCCAGGCGGATAGGTCGTCACATGTTGGCCAAAAAAGCTCAAAGGGCGCATTTGCAAGCTCCTGGGAGCGGAACGCAGGACAGAGCGGGCCGGCGTAGCCTGGTCATACGGCCCGCTAATTTCAAACGACAGCTCGGGATTCCCCTCTCCACAGACAACACAGTAGATGATAAAGGGAATGAGCTGCGGAAGACGGGCCACCACTACACCGTTCCCGAGGGACAGGAGCAGGCTTGCCTGCGGCTGCAGCAGGCCCGGCCAGAACGGCTCGTCCTGGACAGTATCTCTGATCGATCGCCCATCACTGACAGTCACTGAGACCCTTTTTTCAATTCTTCGGATATGCCAGGAGGGTTGATTTTGAGGAGACTGCGGGATCTCTTGCTCTCCAATCGGAATGTCCTCCAGGATATCATCGCTCCAGGAGCGAGCCTGCTCTCCCCCAAATCTGGAACGCAACTCTTCTATCAGTTGATCGAACCCAGGGGGACGCCTTGGAGAGAGCAGCAGCAGTGCTTGAATCCAGGGCATCATGTGAAGGAACATGGTAATTTCTCTCCTTCTCGCTTGCAATGAGCAGATTGCTCTCGGCCATTTTACTGGAGAGTGTCGGTCAACCTCTCTCAAGAGCGCTGTCACTCACTCCCTGTCTTTCCCCTGAGAGGAGGAAGGTTGCAGGAGGATCTCACTTTCCTCCTGGGGATATGTTGCCTTCTCCCTCCCTTCCGCCCCAACTATCGGCAGAGTAGGAGGCAAAAGCCCCCACCACATCTAGCTGCCCCTTCGTGATTAAGGCTGGAAGGACCAGACATCAGCCTCTTGGAATAACACCGGCCCTGCAGCAAGCCACTCTGCAGCTCCAGTGATGTACATCTCCCAGAAAGAGCCAGAGGCTCCCGCGTAACACGCCGTTTCACCTGCTGTAAAAGCAATGCCTAGCGTATCGGTTCCATCAATCAGATTGCCGTTAATATAAAGATCACCCATCTCACTAACTTCGGCATAGAGAGGATCAGCAGAAGCCAGACCCACTCCATAGCCACAGATAAACTGATCCCCATAGAATACATAGTCAATTTCAGCTTCAACAGTGAGGGTAAAGTTGACTGCGGGATGCACCCCCCGACTCTTCCCCAGAATCGGAATTCTTCTAGTCTGCCTCACTATGCGATGTGGTCTGCGGAGTACGCTGGTCAGATCATACCTTTTTATGCCTGTCTGCGTCATGCCGACCTGAACACGGCCTTTGGCCAAATCGGTGGTGGTAGCACTCGATGCGGTGGGACTCCAAGTTTCTTTGGCAGCAAATACTTCTTTGAATTCAAAAGAAAATTAAAAAAACAAAATTACCAAGATAGCCATGATCGAATTAAAACTATCAATACTGACCTCATGGTACTATCCCTTTCTTTCTGAATACAGACAGTCAACTGTCAGATTGGATCTAATCATATTAGATGAAACCATGAGATATTGACAGAATCAAGGTCCTACAGAGCACTTGCTCAGAAGAAACGACAGATATAGCTCTATAAGTCAACTCTGCCCTCCGCGCGGATGAGCTGAGATATCATACAGCGGCTCGCCTCTCTAAGGAGGAGGCCCAACCCTGCTTTGTCAGGAAGAGGAAAGGGGACCAGTCAAGCGCTGACCCACCAGCGGTGTGGTAGGGGCTAGTGACCGGTCCCCGATCTTCTATTCTGTGCTCAGAAGAGCCGTCAGCGCCCTCTTAGGCCTCCTCCGGCACCAGAATGCCCCGCCCGTGCAGACGCCCACTCTCCAGATCGTGAATGGCATCGAGAGCCGCCTCCAGCGGATAGACCGCCGTATGCAGCCGGACCTTCCCCTGCGCAGTCAGGGCCATCAGCTCGACTAGATCGTTATAGGTCCCGACCAGATTGCCAATGAAGTTGATCTCGGTCGAGATAATATCAATGGTCGGCACGACTAGACGACCACCATAGCCAATGACATAGTAGTAGCCGGCACGGCGCAGCATAGCGATCCCGCTCTCCAGAGCACCACCCTCGCCCACGAAATCCAGGATCACCTCGGCACCCTGGCCCTCGGTGATTTCGCGCACCCTGGCCACCTCACCTCCATCGGCCAGCACCGTGTGATCTGCTCCCCAGCCGCGCGCCAGTTCCAGGGCCTCCGCCGACCTGTCGACAACGATCACCTCGGCAGGGGTCAGAGCTTTGAGACACTGCACACCAATATGGCCCAGCCCTCCAGCTCCGATAACCACCGCCTTGGTGCCAGGATAGAGCACAGGCACGGCCTTCTTGACGGCGTGATAGGCCGTCAGACCCGCATCAGCCAGGGCGGCGATGTCCTTGGGCGCCAGCGAGGGATCAAGCTTGACCACTGCGCGCGCCGTGGTCTTCAGGAAGGTGGCCATGCCACCATCGGTGGAAATCCCCGGGAAGGCTGAGTTGGCACAGTGCATGTCGTTCCCGGCACGGCAGGCCCGGCAGAAGCCACAGGTAATGAGCGGATGCACAATGACCGTGTCGCCAACGGCGACGGTGCTGACCGCCGAGCCAACGGCATGCACCCAGCCGGCATTTTCGTGCCCCAACGTATAAGGCAGCGTTACGCCCGATTTCTCGACCCACTGTCCTTCAATAATGTGTAGATCTGTGCGGCAGAGGCCGGCCCCCCCAATGCGCACAATGACGTCGAAGGGGCCGCTGATGGTCGGCTCGGCAACCTCTTCAACCACCGGCGATTGATTGTAAGCATGGAGACGAACGGCTTTCATAGGGGATTCTCTCCTTCTTCGTTGTGCGCTGTCTCTGCGCTAGCGTGCTGGTAACGGGTGCGAAAGAGAGCGCTACACATAGCCGTATTGAAGAGCAGGCTCAGACGCACAGAGCGCAGGCGACGCAGAAAGTCCTGGAGTTCACCGGCAGGTATAGGCTCCCCTTGCTCGTCGACAAAGAGGGGACCACCCACTCGCAACACTCCCAGAGTCCGCCCCCGCTCAACATAGGCTCGGGCAGACCTGCCCAGCGTCGGTAACTGCAAGGTGGCCCCGGGTAGACAGACGCAGGCTACATCAGCCGCTTCATCCCAAGAGAGATCTTCCAGACACCGCGTCCTCAGCACGTCTTCACTGAGGCCAGCTCGCAGCAAACGACGCAGTAGGAGATCCTGACGCATCAGAAAACCCTTGCGCAGGAAGGTACGCCGCAATTCCTGCAAGTTACTGTCCGTCGTGACCTCATTGGGGAAAGCCTCAGCAAAGCTGAGACCACTATTGACTGCCTCCGAGATGGTTTCTCCTTCACAGTGGTCGAGTAGATGCACTTGAACGCTGCTCACCCCTGGCACAGTTCGCGCTCTCTCGGCCAGGTCTGAGACCATCAGATAAGCAAAGTTGGGAGCACACCAGAAGGTCGGTAGCTTCAAAAAGATGTCGACCTTCGTCCCGCTGATTTCGATACGGTCGACGAAGCCCAGGCGCACCAGGGGCGTATCCAGCTCGGGATCAAGGACATCGGCGATGGCCGCCCAGACTTGCTCTGGCCTTACGAGGGGAGCGCTCACGGCTTCTTGGATGGGCATAGTTCGTTCTCCTCCTGTCTCGCCATCGATACAGTCCATCCATTCGGAGAGCGGCAGCCGGGACAGCAGCTGCACTGGTAGCGACAGCTCCTGGCAATCAGGCCAGGCTCTGGCCGCCGGCTGAGCTGCCTGGCCGCCGCTCAGTATAGCTCAGGCTCCTGTCTCAGCCCGAGCAGAGCTGCCGGCCCCGCCCGCCTGGGACTTGCTCATACCTTCTACACTGGACGCCTGTTGGGCTAGCTCGTCGTTACCTAGCTTCTTAAGCTGCTCCTCGGGGTCAATGCCGTAGAGACGCGCCGCATTGAGGCCCATAATTTTGCGCTTGACATCGAGTGTCAAATCAACCTTGAATTCGTCCTTGAGATCCTGGGGCAACTCAAAGGCCATGAAGCGCTCAACCAGCCAGCGCGGCTCCCAGATGGCGTAATCGCTGCCAAAGAGGATCTTATCCGGCCCAACCCAGAAGAGCAGGTTAGCCATGATCTCAGCGAAGTAGCGTGGGCGCGGGTAAATAAAAGGCAGGGCCACCGCCAGACCGGCGTAGACGTTTTTCTCCTGAACAGCAATCCAGCAGAAATCTTCCAAACGCGGCAGGCCGACATGCTCAACGATGAAATTCAGCTCGGGGAAACGGGAGGCAGCATCGTCGACATCAGCGACATCGAAGGCATCACGATTGAGTGGATAAATGGTCGGGCCTTTGTGCACGTGGATATTAGTGATTCCCAACCTGGCACATTCCTCCAGGTAACGATAGGCTTCGGGGCTGGAGAGCTTGTAGCCCTTGGAGGCGCCACGCCACTCCGCGGTGTAGAGTTTGACCCCCTTGATATCCCATTCGTCTTTCTGACGCCGTAGATACTCCAGGCCCGCATCGCCATCGCGCGCATCCCAGGCGCCATTGAGGATAAAGCGCTCAGGATAGCGCTGTTTCATGACGCTGTTTTGCTCAATGGTGTTGAAGCCATTGATGAAGAACTCGGTGAGGTAGGTAGGCTGGAGAATGGCCATATCAACATAGCCTTTGACAAATTCATCCTGGGCCATGCGCTCCGGGCTATAGCGCTCGAAGTCGCTGAGCGGCCAGACATACTCAGCTGGGGAAAGGTTGCGGTGATAATCATAGAAGCAGTCGATCCAGCCGCGCCCGTACTGGTTGCGCTGGTTGGCAGGACTGGCATCCCAGAGGTGAGTGTGGGCGTCAATGATGAAGATCTCTTCGCCCGTCGAGGTACGAAACATTAGCTGGCCTCCTTTGTGTCCAGCAGGTCAACAGCGACCCGGGTAGTGACTCCTCCACAACTCGCTCGGTCGAGGCCAGCTTCAGAGCCAGCCCCGGCCTTCACTAGATTACGAGCAAGCGCGGGAGTCAAAACGCACTACGCTCCCTACTCCTTCAGAACAGGCGAATCCTTTTTGCTTGTTTGCTTGCTGGGCGGTACGACTTGGGGCCATGCCTGCGCAGGCTGATTCGACCCGGCCACAGACTCCAGTCAGGGCTGAGGTCAAACCGGTTCCAGCCACCTTGCCTCCATTGCCAGCATAGCACAAAACGGTATCAGTGTGTAGATTGCGATTTCATTATTTGAAATACCGTCTCAATCTGCTTGACACTAAGACGCGGCTCAGTATAATCCCAGGTAAGGAAGGCCCTGCTTTATAAGGAGAGATCGTAGCCACTACCGGCAAGCAAGCCAACCGTAGCCCGTATGCCCAGCCGTGCAAAGGAGCAATAGAGTTATGGCCAAGCGCTCTCACGCCCACCCTCACATTCAGGCATCGTCCCCTTCCGAGTCTAAGCGCGATATCCTACGCTCGGCGCAGCGCGTGCTTGCAATCCTTGAGCTAATTGCCCGTACTCCTGGTGGACTGACCGTCCGAGCAGTGAGCAAACTGCTACAGCTTAATATCAGCACCTGCTATCATAGTCTGAATACGCTGCTGACCGCTGGCTATGTCGAGCGCCTCCCCAGTGGCCACTACGTGCTCGGGCCACAGATCCCGTACTTGAATGACGCCTACCTGCGCACACTCACCCACGACTGGCCGGCGACGGACCCGCAGGAGAGCTGGCAAGCCGTAGCGCGAGTCCCAGCTCATCGGCCTTCGCTATCGCAGCGGCTGCGCCCCATCCTTCACAGTCTGAGCGAGCGCAGCCAGGAGCCAGCCTATCTGGCTGGCTGGCGCTACGGTGAGGTGGAACTACAGGCCATCGTCGAGCCAGCTCACGCCGAACGCATTCCGGGCATCTACATCGGCTATCGCGGCCAGGCTCATGCCCACGCCCTGGGCAAAGTCCTCCTGGCCTATAGCTCACCGGCCTTCGTCGAGGACTACCTGGCCCGTCATGCTCTGATTCGCCTGACTCAACGGACCATCGTGGAACGCACTCTTCTCTGCGAGGAGCTTCACACCATCGCCCACCAGGGCTACAGTATTGATCGCGAAGAGCTACATGCTGACACTGCCTGTCTGGCAGCGCCTGTCAGAGATGCCCAGGGCCGAGTGATGGCAGCTATCGCTATCTCGTTTCGCAGTGATCTGCTCTCCCGTCGCGGGGAATGGCTCATCGCCCAGGTCCTGCGCGCCGCTCGCCAGGCCAGTGCCGAGCTACGCCTCAGCAGGCCATGCGAGCAATGCTAGCTGGCCCCTGCAGGCTGGAGAGGACCGGCATCGTGGCCGGTTGATCTCTGACCATCGTCTATCCCTCGCAAAAGTCCTGTTCGACAGTCAAAAATAGACCGGGACGTACGTAGTTGTTTATAATAAGGGACACAGGAGCTGCTACCATTCACAATAGTGCGGAGAAGAGAGATCAAGCCAGGAGTCTAGTGCTATGGTCGAAACGTTGATTATTGGGGGCGTTATTATCTTCGTGCTGGCAGGGGGCCTGGGAATTTTCCTCGGCTTGCGTGTTCAGCGCCTATTCATCGAAAGCGTCCGTAAGCAGCAAGCAGCCTGGGAGCGGGCAGAGGAGGCTCGCCGCCAGGTCTGGGAGCAGAAGCAGCAGCGCGAGATGGCAGCCCAGAAACAGAGCCTGGCCAATCAGGTTGAGCAGTTGCGCAAGGCATACGAGGAACGCCTCAATCAGGCAATCAGCCAGTTTGGGGTGGAGCTAGAGCTAGCGCGCCTGCCGCGAGTGGATGAGACCCCCATTCTCTCGAAAGCTGCCGAGGAGGGGGCCGCCATGCCTGCCCATTGGCGGCCAGCAAATCTCTATAAGGCCGACCTTTCGCAGCGCGACCTTTCCCATCGTTATCTGGGACGCGCCGATCTCCGTGGGGCCCGTCTGGTTGGCGCCAATCTTTCGATGGCCGATCTCTCGCGCGCGTGCCTGGCTGGCGCCGATCTGACGAGAGCTAATTTGACAGGGGCCAATCTTTCGTACGCTGATCTGCGCGAGGCTAATCTGAGCGAGGCCACCTTGCTGGTCGCCGATCTGCACCAGACCAACCTGATAGGGGCTCGTCTGGATAATGTCTATAGCGTGACAGAGGAGCAGCTGCGCTCGGCCATCCGTGGTTCACAGATCCACAGCGAGCTTGAAGTAGAAGAAACCTCGCCACGAATGCCAGCTGTCCGTCCAACGCGCATTATCCCCGAACGCCCGGCTCCTAGCGCGGGTAGCAGTGCCTCACGCTCGCGGAGCCACGATGGTTCTGCCGCAGCGGAGACTACCCTTCCAGTTAACGCAACCAGCACCAGCAGCCCGCGTTCCAGTTCCGTTAGTGCCTCCCCTCGTGTGGAAGAGGCGGCCTCTTCCTTTGCCAGCGCTGTCACCCCACCCACGACTGGTTCCCCGGCCAACCCGGAACCGCCGAACCCGTCGACCGCTTCGCCCTTGTTCACAGCCAGCGCAGCGTCTGAATCAGCTTCGGCAGCAGATTCTTTGCCGGGCCATGAGGAGCAGGAAGAGCCGTCGACCCCGGCTGTTTTGCCAGATGCCGAAACCGATGAGACAGGCCAGCAAATGGGGAGCAACGAGGACTATTTTTCCCCCGAGAGCCTGGCCTATATGATGGAAGAGCGACCAGCCGGCCAGCAGTCTGAGATCCCTGCCTGGCTGAAGGCCCTTGAAACCTCGGCTGGAGGCGCATCTCTGAATTTCACCACCAGTGCTGAGGCTGAACCCCAGGGCCTCCCTTCGCCAAGCATCGCTGATGAAGAGCATGGGGCGACTGCAGCTAAGAGCGCAGAAACCTCGTTCTACGCCTCTGAGAGCCTTGAGCAGCAGGAGGAATTTCCTGCCTCTGCTACTCTCCCCTGGACAGCTTCTACCTGGGAACGTGCCTGGAAGGAGGCCGTTGAGCGCCTCAGCTCCTTCTCTCAGGAAGAGACAGGCGCAGCTGAGGGGGGAAACAATCAAGAAGCCGAGGGATCAACGGCCAACGCCGCCCCGTTCACCTTCCGCGTACCTGATACCGCTTACGAGACTCAGTCCATCAGCGGCAGCGAGGCGCAGGAGGAGCCTTCCGCCTCTGCTTCCTCCACGACCTTCCCGCAGGTTCCGGAAACACCTTTCTCTGTTCCTACCCTGGATACTCTACCTTTCATCGAGCGCCTGGTTGATCCTCTGCCTCAGTCGGAGCGCACCAGCGCCGAAAGCCTGCTCGATCCCCAGGTGACTGATCATATTGTCGACACCCAGGAGCTGCGGGCGATCAAGCAGAAGTCACCAGCCCCTGGAGAGCAGGCCTCTTCATAAAGAGGCTGGGCTTTCCCTGGGCTTTCCCTGGCACTTCCCCAAACAAACCCAAGGCTCCCTTCACGCTGCAGCGCCCTACAGCGCTACAGGGAGAGTGATGTGCCTCCGCCCGAGGGCGAGCGGGGCGCCCTTGTCAGCTGAGCGGCTCCGCCATTCCGGCACTCCACAGGCAGCACAAATATGCTATACTAGAGCGGCAAACGGGCGGGGACGCCAAGGTACTTGACAAGGAGTAGATGTTTTATGGCCAGAGAACAGCATCTGCCACTGGAAGGCAAGATCGCACTTGTGACTGGAAGTAGTCAGGGTATCGGGCGGGCAGTGGCTCTGCGTCTGGCTCAGGCGGGAGCTGATGTCGCCGTGAACTATTATCGCCACGCAGAAGCCGCCGAGGAGGTACGGGCCCAGATCGAAGCCCTCGGCAGGCGGGCTATCGTGGTTCAGGCCGATGTAAGCCAGGAGGAAGAGGTCAGCCGGCTCTTCGAGCAGATCAACCGAGAGCTGGGACCGGTCACTGTTCTGGTGAATAATGCAGGAACCACTCGCGATAAGCTGATTCTGCAGATGTCACTCGCTGATTTCGAAGATATTTTGAATATCAACCTTCGTTCAGCTTTTCTCTGCACCCGCGCTGCCCTCCGGTCGATGATGAAGGCACGCTGGGGTCGCATTGTCAATGTCACTTCGGTCGCTGGCCTTCTCGGCAATGCCGGCCAGGCTAACTATAGCGCATCGAAGGCCGCCCTCATCGCGCTAACGCTGAGCACCGCTCGCGAGATGGCGAGCCGTAACATCACAGCTAACGCCGTGGCACCCGGCTTTGTCCCGACGGAGCTGACTTCCAAGCTGACAGAGCAGCAGCGTAAGCAGATGCTCGACTTGACTCCTCTTGGGCGCTTTGGGACCCCCGAGGAGGTTGCTGCCACCATTTGCTTCCTCTGCTCGCCCGAGGCCGGCTATATCACCGGTCAGGTGATCTGCGTTGACGGAGGCATGGCCATGCATATCTGATCAGCCGGCCTCCCTCTCCATTGGCTCCTCGGTTTCGATCATTCCCTCTGTTGCTGCTCCTCTTTCCCTCCGCCTTGCTCGGCTCTCCCTTTTTTGACAGGAGGATTTTCGGCGCAGGGCGACTGATCCTGAAACAATTTTGGGGCGAACTTGCTCTAATTCGATAACACCGACACCAGCTCAGGAGGCTCAACTGATGGGCTTGATTGAAACCGAGGAAACCAACCAGTTCACGTTCGAACCGTTCGCCGCACACCACTTCTATACGGAGATTAACCGCGCGCTCGTGCAGCAGGCCCTGGCTCATCTGGAAGGGCAACCCCGTGAGCAGCCTTTGACCATCGTCGATATGGCCTGTGGCACCGGCGCAGTCACACGCCTGATCGCGGAAGAGCTGACCCGCCGCGGACGACAGGCACGCCTAATCGGGGTCGACCCTTCCGCGGAGGCCCTGCGCCGCGCGCATAAAAGCATGGAGGCCCTGGGAATGCAGGCCGAGTTTATCCAGGGCGAAAGCGAGGACCTGCCACGCATTGTGCAGAACGTTGACATGGCTTTCTTCTGCAATGCCATCCATCTGGTTGCTGACAAGCTGACCGCTTTCCGTCAGATCGCCGCTATTTTGCGCCCGGGCGGCATCTTCGCCTGCAACAGCGCCTTTTATGAAGGCACCTATGTCGCAGGAACCGAGCGCTTCTATCGGATGTGGACACGCCGCGCTGTGGGCTGGTTGCGCAAGACTCACCCGGATATTCGTCCTTCGCGCGAGACCAAGGCTCAGGCGATGCAGTGGCTTTCTCCTGAGGAATACGCCACGCTTTTCCGCGACGGGGGCTTCAGCCGTGTGGAAATGACGCAGAGACAGGTATCAATCTCGCTCGATGCCTGGAAGGACCTGGGCCAGTATTGGCTCTTTATTGAGGGCGCTCTGCCCGGTGTACCGCTGCCGATCGGGGCCCAGGCGCTGGCAGTAGCCGTCTATGAGGCTGGTCAGGAGCTAGGTGTGCAGGAGGTTCCTCGCATGTGGCTCCAGATGGTGGCGATAAAGGATGCCTGACGAAGCCGGCAACAGCGAGCCTACGGGAAGCCGAAGCCACTGCGCCACGGTTCACTGCTCGCTCTCGCTTAGCCAGACACCATCTGCTCTCTACCCACTTTCAATCAGCCGCCGCCGGAGAGGTTCTCCTGGGCTGGGCCACTGGCCCAGGTCATCCTTCCCCTGTAGTGGTCTGAGAGAAGCCGCTCCAGGCGCCGGGATGCCGGCGCTGCTGCTCGCCGGCAGGCATCAAGCGGAGGCCAGCGGCGCCTGGAGTACAGCATCGTAGAACTGCATTTCGTACTGATGGCTGAGACGTATCACCTGGGTCAGGCGCTGGCGCTCTGCCGGCTCGAAGTGCCGTTCGCTGAGCCAGCGCTCCAGGGGAGTGAGCTGCTCACTGATGGCCAGATGGGCACTGAAAAAGGCTACCTGGGAGGCTTCCAGCTTGTAATGGCGCATGAGCGCCGGGTAGACGCGCAGGCAAAGCTGGGCAAAGACCTCCTCGCTGGCCCCTACCGCCGCCAGCCATTCTAGAGGGGTACCCGTCTCAACAATCCAGTAAAAGAAATTGAGCAGCGCCAGACAGGCCGCTAACGGCTCAACCTGGGCAAAGGCCGCTCGCGGTACTCCGACCGCCGCTCCGAAGCGCAGCAGCAGCTCAGGACCTCCTTTTTTAGCCACCAGCTTATCGATGAGCATCTCCTGCAGCTCTAAATTGGGGGCGGCCCGCGCAATGGCCAGACCATCAAGACGATAGGCATCCTGGACAATGAGCCAGTCCTGCAGAGCAAAGAGACCCAGTCTCTCTCGAGCCAGCGTACCTGTCTCTATGCCGCTCCAGAAGGGATGGTGAAGAATGCGCTCACGCAGTGACCGTAGCTCTGGCGTGAGCAGCTGATCAAACCATACCATTACTCAGTTCCCTCTCGGTTGTTCTTTTTTCTTATCTCATGCTGACGGTCCGGCTCAGACAGCTGACGCCGTCTCATTGTTGCCGGGTAGACCACCGATCGGCTACACTGTAGGTGCAGCCGCTGCATAATGCTGCCTGCACCTGAACAGGATCGGGAGGAGGTGGGAACAGAAGCATGCTGGATAACTTGACGCTTATCCCACTGTTTGCTTTTACCCTGGCCGCACTCATGTTTATGGGACTGGCGATCGACAGCTTTGTTGAGCGTGGCCTCTCCTTGTCTAGCCTGGCACGCTTCTGCCTGGAGCTGGCATTGAGCAGTCTGCTGCTCTTACCCGTGGCCTATGTCCTGCTTGACGCCAGCGGCGAGTGGTACATCTTCATTGGAATCACTGCTTTGCTGCTGATAGCAGCACTCTGTGCCCTGCTGGGGCAGCTTGCCCGTCTCATCAGCCCCAGGCGCTAAGCGCGCAAAAGAGAGGGAAGCGCGCCAGACATGTATGTGCTGGCCGAGCTGGCGCCACTCAACCAGAGGGCAGTCACGGCCCGACTGCCGACCTTGACACCGGCGCGCCCCTCCCTTTTGCTCCCTGTATGCTTGCTCCCACGGCCAGCCTGACCAGGTTCAGCCTGCCTTTGAGCAGGGGCTAGAAGGGCAGGACCTAGCTGAGACCAGCCAGGGCATGGAAGACGGTCCTGAGAGCAGGATAGAGAGCGCGATATTGCTCATAGAAGCGAGCATAGAGCGTGACCAGCTCGGGCCGGGGCGCTGTGTTTTCGACCACTCTGACAGTGGCCTCGCAGGCTGCCTCAACCGAGGGATAGAGGCCAGCCGCCACTCCCGCCAGTAAGGCCGCTCCAAAGGCTGGTCCCTCGCTGGCATTGGTCACGGCCAGCTCTACACCCAGTATATCGGCAATGATTTGCCGCCAGAGAGGACTCTTGGCTCCGCCACCCGTGGCCCGCACCTGCTCTAGCTGCAATCCCTGAGCGGTAATGATAGTGAAGCAGTCCTTGAGACTAAAGGCCACACCCTCCAGGACGGCTCGAATAAGATGGCGGCGATCATGAGCGGCAGTCAGACCGATCCAACCGCCACGGGCATAGGCATCCAGATGCGGTGTACGTTCCCCTTGCAGGTAGGGCAGGAAAAGTAGCCCCGCGCAGCCAGGTGGAGCGCCCTCCGCTTCGCGTGTGAGCAGCTCATAGGCATCCAGATCAGTCCAACGCTCCAGAGCACGCTCAGGCAGTCCCAGATAGTCGCGCACCCAGCGCAACGAGAGGCCCGCTCCCTGCGTTACCCCCATCAGATACCAGGCTCGCGGCACGGCATGATTAAAGGTGTGAATGCGAGGTGTCGGGCCTGAGCGATCGACATGAGGGGCCTCAGCATGGGCTAGCACCACCCCACTGGTGCCGATCGAGACCAGGGCAAGGCCAGGCCGCACGACGCCATTACCTACCGCCCCACAGGCATTATCGGCTCCCCCGCCAGCTACTGGAGTACCAGCGAGCAGACCTGTGAGAGCAGCCACTTCCTCCGTAATCGTACCGGCGACGGCATCCGCTGGCACCACCGGCGGCAGCAGAGCAGGGTCAAGCCCAATAGCTTCCAATACGGCGCTCGACCAGTTGCCCTCAGCTACATTCAGCAGACAGGTCCCGGCAGCATCGGAGATCTCCATCGCCATTCTTCCAGTCAGGCGATAACGGATATAGTCCTTGGGCAGCAGCACGGTCCGAACGCGCGCAAACAGTTCCGGCTCATGCTCGCGCACCCAGAGAATCTTGGGCGCGGAGAAACCCGGCAGCGCCGGATTAGAGACCAGCTCGATCAGCCTCGCAGCCCCCACTTGCCCGGTCATCCAGCGACACTGCGGCTCGCTGCGCTGATCCGCCCAGATGATACAAGGGCGAATTACCTGGGCCGCTTCATCCAGCAGCACGATGCCATGCATCTGGCCAGAGAGGCCAATCCCCCGCACTGCAGAGGGCTGAACCCCAACCCTGGCCCCTTGCTCCAGACAGGAGCGAATCGCTTTTAACGTTGCCTGCCACCAGTCAGCCGGATTCTGCTCGGCCCAACCGGGACGCGGATGAAAGAGCGGATAGTCCACAAAAGCCGAGGCCAGAGGACGGCCATCCACCGCAGCAAAGATAGCTGCTTTCACGCCAGTGGTGCCCAGATCAATACCAAGTAGCGCTTCCATTGGCATGCATCCTGGAAAAACAGATCAGCAGAGCAGGGTCATGCGCCTGCTGGCCGTACCGGGGACTGCCTCCCATGCCAGGCAATCACAGGCAATCAGACACAAGTAGGCCCGCGCCTTGCCTGACGACTGGCCTGCCCTGCGCGGTCAACAAGACGAAGACCCTCCTCTGCCGTAACGCTTCAGCCCGTTTCGTAGTCCTCAGCGCTTCTTACGCTGCTGAATAATGCCATCGATATAGGCCTGATCCAGACCCAGCGTCTCGTAGACGATGCGATAGCCCTCGACAGCGTCGGCCCGTGCCCGCGCCTCGGCGAGAGCCTGACGATCGATCCTGCGAGCCAGGTCATTGATAAAGGTCCACTGGAGGACTGAGCGACGCACCGCTGCGATCTGGTCCTCGGTATAGGGGTAGAGATCATAGCCAATGCGCTCGCCATTCTGGCCATAGCCAACATCCTGTAGCGTCATGGCCAGCTCCAGGGTCTGCATAAAGAAAGAAGCGCCGACCATGTTATCGTCGTCAAAGGTGCCCCAGCCAGAGTTGGCATGCTGATGGCCCAGACGCCCCTCAGCATGCAGGAGGGCGGCGTACTCCGCCAGGTTTTCCCCGTTCATGATCAGGTGCTGCCAGTCCATATTGACCAGCAGCCGCGAAGTATCGACGCCCAGACGCCCGATGCGCTCGATAGTATAGAGGCAGGCAGCGATATTGCGCATCAGGATATTCATAGCTGGTTCACTATTCTTATGCTCCAGGAAGACTTTGACGCCCTTGGAAGCGGCATGAGCGACAACTTCGGCCACCCCTTCGACAAAGAGATTCCAGGTGTGGGCGTAGTCGCGCTGAAAGTTATAGTTGTAGCCCTCGGCCCCGGGCCAGATAATGAAATTGGCGCCCAGGGCGGCGGCCAGATCGACACCCCGCTTGAGGGTTTCGATGCCGCGACGACGCAGGACCGGGTCGGGGTTAATGAAAGCACCGAGTTTGTAGGTGGGGTCGGTGTGGAGGCCGGCGGCGATGCAATAGATATCCATCGGGCCCAGAGCGGCCTTGATGGCCTCGACGGTGTCCTCATTGATCTCGCCGGGATAATGGTATTCGAGGCCATCGACCAGATCGGCCAGTCCATCAACCACGCGCTTCGTGCGCGTGACCATGTCCTCATTAGCCACCTCGGGATGGTAGCCAGGCGGGACAAAGCGCGTGACGTTGGGGCCAAAGGCCCAAATCCCAACGCTGTTTTTGATGGCTTGATGTTCCACTGCTCCCTCCTTAGAATGAGATTCCGGTGGACTGTCTCCCGGTACGGTTGTGTCTGTCTGGCCCCCCGTTGCCCAGGAAGCAATCGCCGATCCACCTTTAAGTATACACCCGAGGGGCCTGAAAAGGCGATGGGAAGGCTTGCTCAAGGCGAGTCGCTCTGTCCCCGAGCGGGAGGAGAGCAGCACGCAGGGAAGGAGCCGCTAATCAACCTGGCCAAGCGAAGCGCGCTGGGGAAGGATAGAGCAGAGTGAAACAGAAGTTCCAGAAGAGAAGCATAAAGAAGGTATTGACAGAGAAAACCGGGGTTCTTTATAATCAGCCCATCTACCAGCCTGGTTGATCTTGCAAGCCACATATCCTGCTGGTGGCAAATCCAGGTCACGTCAGCAGAAGGATGGTGGGACGGTGAAAGCAAGGCCGTGTGAGGTTTTACCAGGACCATAGCGTAATGACTCGTAGGGGGTGAATTTGTGCGCTCCCCAAAAAGTTGCGCTCACCGCCCTGCTTTCACCCGCTTTGCGCGGTGCAGACCTGGTATTTGCGAAGGAGGCTGTTCTTCACATGAAGAGAAACTGGTTACGCTTCATGGCGATGACGATGGGTATACCTTTGCTTGTAGTAATGCTGGTAGCCTGCGGAGCCGGCACGACAACAGGCACGAGCACCAGCACAACACAGGGGTCCACCATCATCAAGGTCGCCACTGATTTTCCAGTCAGCGGCGCGGACGCTGGTATTGGAAAATCGACTGAGAACGGAGCGCACCTGGCCGTTGATGAGGCCAATGCTAACCATGTGATCCCCGGCTATACACTGCAGTTCGATCCCCAGGACGATGTTGGTGCCTCGGGCGTCCACGATCCGACGAAAGGCGCGAATAACATGAAGGCCCTGGTCGGCGATGCTCTGGTGGCAGGCGTGGTTGGCCCACTCAACAGTAATGTGGCCCAGGCGGAGATGCCGATCGCTAATCAGGCCCCGCTGGCAATGATCAGCCCGGCGAATACCAACCCCTGCCTGACCAAGGAAGGGGCCGACGTGGGCTGCACCGGAGCAAATGACCTGGTTCCCAAGCTGCGCCCCACAGGCAAGGTGACCTACTTCCGCGTCGCAGCCACCGATGACCATCAGGGACCCGCAATGGCGGACTACCTGTATAATACGCTGCATCTGCGCACAGCCTACGTCATCGATGATACGGAGACCTATGGCGCCGGCCTCGCTAAGTACTTTGTCCAGGAGTGGACAAAGCTGGGCGGCACGGTGGTCGATGGCAAGAGCCACAGCGTCAAGAGTACTACTTCCTATTTGAATCTGCTGACGGCAGCAGCAGCCTCCAAGCCCGACGTGATCTACTTCGGCGGTAACTACTCGACCGGAGGGCAGTTGATCCAGCAGCAGATGATGACTATCCCCTCGTTGAAGAACGCAGTCTTCGCGGGCGGCGATGGTCTGACTGGTAGCTCGGATTTCTACAAGCAGATCGTCGATTCGGGCGGTAAGGCCTACATGACAGTGGCCGCCCCCGATGTGTCGAAGATCCCCGCCGCGCAGCAGTTCATCAAGGACTACACGGCGAAGTACGGCGATGTGGGTCCTTATAGCGCTGCCGCCTACGATGCCATGAATATCCTGATTCAGGCCATCAAGACGGCTCTGACCAAGACCCATACGCCCAAGGATTCAAGCGACGCGGCTCAGGCTCAGGTCTTCCGCCAGGCGGTCATCGACGCTCTGAAGACGATTACGTATAACGGTATCACTGGCAAGATTTCCTTCGACCAGAACGGTGATACGACCAACAAGATCTTCACGGTCTATCAGGTCGCCAACGTGAACGGTCAGCCAGATCTGGAGGCAAAGGAAGTCGTTACCGTCCAGTAACACAGCTCAAGAGCAGGCAGGCCAGTCAGGTTTACACCGTCTAGCCGGTCCTGATTCTCACTGGCCTGCCTTTCAGACTCCTACTTGCTGTAGCTGTTGCAGTCCTCGGTTGGCTGAAGATTCTCCCCAGGCTGGTGTCCCTGCGACTCCTGTTGCTCTTGCAGTGGTTGCTGTTTCTATAGTCCTCATCGCCCACTTCAGCCGACCTTTCTGGATAAGGCAGGAGAGAGCCAGTCAGTCAGGCAGCTCGTTAGCCCATCAGCCCATCAGCCCCAAGCATTGACCGTTGCTTTCTCCTGCCTTGCCCCTACCCGTCAGATGCTGGTATCATAAACTGGCAAAAGGTGAGGTGCAGGTTCTATGACCCTGTTTTTGCAACTGCTCGTCGAAGGGCTTGTCATCGGGTCGATCTATTCTCTGGTCGCCCTGGGCTACACGATGGTCTACGGGATCATCGAGCTGATCAACTTCGCCCACGGCGATATTTTCATGATGGGCACACTGGTAAGCCTGTTTATGGTGACGAACGTCTTTCACCTGACCGATGTTTCCAAGATGTCACTGGGCGGCATGCTTGTCATGCTGGTTGTAACTTGTCTGGCATCTATCGTCATCTGCGCTCTGCTCGGTGTGCTCATTGAGCGTATAGCCTATCGTCCGCTGCGCAACGCCCCTCGCCTGGCCCCACTGATCTCGGCCATTGGCGTCTCGCTGGCACTAGAGGATATTGCGAAGGCCATCATTGGCCCTAATCCTGTTGCGGCGCCATACCTGGTTCCCCTGGTCCACTATAGCATCGGCTCGGTCGACATCACAAATACTGATATCATTGTGCTGGTCGTGGCCCTGGTGCTGATGGTGGGCCTGCAGTGGCTGGTCACCAGCACCCGCATCGGGCGCGCCATGCGCGCTGTGGCACAAGATCGCGAGGCCGCAGCCCTCATGGGAGTCAATGTGGACCGTGTAATTGCGATCACCTTCCTGATCGGCGCTGGTATTGCTGGAGCCGGAGGCTTTGTCTTCCTGCTCTCGACTAACAATACTGTCTTCAACATTGGCTTTGAGCTGGGGTTGTTCGCCTTTACTGCCGCAGTGTTAGGAGGCATTGGCAATCTGGTTGGTGCTATGCTCGGCGGTCTGGTGATTGGTCTGATCCGCGCCCTGGTGACCTACATCCCCGATCGCGATCTTCCCTTCGGCCTACCACACGGCGGCGTTGCCTGGCAGGATGCCGTGGTCTTCGCTATCCTGATCCTGATTCTGGTCTTCCGTCCGACAGGCCTCCTCGGGCAGCAACTGGCAGAGAAGGTCTAGCTGCGAAGCGTGAGCACGCGCACGTTGCTATAAGAGGTACAACACGATGGCTATGTTGGTCCCTTCCCAAATCCTGCCACAGACAGGTGAGACCCGCCGGCTGCTTCTCAAATGGGTCATCGCTTTTTTGGTGCCGGTCCTCGTCTTTACGCTCGTCTGGAGTGGTGAGGCGATTCTGAATGCAGCCCTGCTGGCAATCTTCTTCCCCGGTAGCTTCTCAATTGCGGCGATTGCCGCCGGCCTCTTTATGCTGCTCTTTTACGGCATCATCACGGGGCTGACAGGCTATCTGGTGGCAGCCGACAGTGGTCGTCAGAGTCTGCTGGATCTGTGGATCTCAATGTTCTTCTTCACGGTGGTGCCGATCCTTTTGATCTACATCACCGCCAACCTCTTTGTGGGCCTGGCCGCCTCAGTAGTAGTCTGGGCCTTCTACTATTATGGGCGCCGTCTCGTTCGACGTTTCCGTCCCCCTGCTCCCCTTCCTCCCCTGCCAAGCCTGAAAGTGCTTGATGCTGAGATGCGCGCGACTTTGCTGACACGCGCACGCCTCGGCAGTTTCTGGTTCGCACTTTCCTTCTCCCTGATCTGGTTATTGGTCGACCTGCTCTTCTACTTTACCGGCCAGTACGGCCAGGCTTCACTGGTGTTCCTGGTCTGGATCCTGTTGCGCAGTGTGTTGCTGCCTGTCGCTGGCTGGCTGTTAGGAAGTCTGGGCGGGCTGGTGGCGATCCGCCACGCCGTGCCGGCTAACGGCAACGGCAGCAACGGCGATCGTGCCGGAGCGCCAGTCAGTACACGCCGACTGCGCCTGCTCTCAGCAACCCGCGCTCGCGAGGAGGCGCGCGACCTGGTCCCCAATGATCTCCCTCTGCGCAGCACAGGCGCCCGCAATTTCTACCTCCTGTTGCTTCTCGCCCTGCTCGTGTTCTACCCCATGATCGACCCCTTCCTCTTCGGCCCGGGCACGGACTCTCGTCTGGACAACTACGGTAACGCCGGCTACTATGTGATTCTGGCTCTGGGTTTGAACATCGTCGTGGGCTTCGCTGGCCTGCTGGACCTGGGCTATGTGGCCTTCTTTGTGATCGGGGCCTACACCTGGGCAATGGTTGGCTCACCCCAGTTGACAGTCCTGACAGGCATTCACATCAATCCCGATATCTGGCCCTGGCTCTTCTGGCCAATGCTGATTGTCGCTGCTCTGATTGCAGCTCTCTGGGGCGTCTTGCTGGGCGCTCCCACCTTACGCCTGCGCGGCGACTACCTGGCAATCGTGACGCTCGGCTTCGGCGAGATCATCCCCATCGTGGTCCAGAACCTGGATAAGTACACCAATGGCACCAACGGCCTGACGGGTATCTACTCTCCAGCCTTCTTTGGGGTACACTGGAATGTCTCGACTTCGGAGCCGTACTACTACTTGATCCTGGTGCTGATCGCCATCGTGTTGCTGGCGAATCTGCGCCTGCGCGATTCGCGCATTGGACGTGCCTGGATAGCGATGCGAGAGGATGAGATCGCCGCTGCCGCCTCGGGCATCAATTTGACGCGGACAAAGCTCCTCGCCTTCGCGGCAGGTGCCTTCTTCTCCGGAATCGCCGGCGCTTACTATGCAGCGAAGCTCAGTACGGTAACATCCGGCAACTTTAGCTTCAGCGACTCGGTCATCTATCTGGCAATGGTGGTCCTCGGCGGCCTGGGAAGTATCCCCGGCGTGGTAGTGGGTGCCCTGGCTGTCTATGCCGTCAACGTCCTGGTCTTGCCCCAGCTCGACGCCCTGGGGAACGATCCTAGCAGCATCATCTACCCGATCTATACGCACATCCTGCAGGTGATCCCCAATTTCTCGTTTAGCAATATCCGTAACCTGATTTTCGGGATCATCCTGGTGGTGCTCATGATCTTCCGGCCAGAGGGGCTGATCCCCAGTACGCGCCGACGTCATGAGCTGCACCACACTGAGGCCGAAGGGGTAGAGATTACTTCGCTGGATACTCCACCAGGCGCCCCAGGCTTCGAGTCAGAGATGCGCGTTGAGTAAAGAGCTGCCAGCATGTGTGACGAAGTGCAACGGAGCGAAGACCCATGCTACCGAATATCGAGGTTGTTCCTAGCTGGAGGCTGCAATCATGACTGCTGAGCACGAGCAGGCCCCTCAGTCCACGCGCCAACCTTTGCTAGAGCTGAAGAAGGTGACCAAGCACTTCGGCGGCCTCGCTGCAGTCCAAGACGTGGACCTGGCTATCTACCCGCAGGAAATTGTGAGTATTATCGGACCGAATGGCGCGGGCAAAACAACGGTTTTCAACCTGATTACCGGCATCTATCTGGCCACTTCGGGTGAGATCATCTTTGAGGGCCAGCCCCTGAAGAAGGCCTCCCCTCACCAGGTAGTGCAGCGCGGCCTCGCGCGCACATTTCAGAACATCCGCCTGTTCAATAATATGACGGTGCTAGAAAATGTGCTGGTGGGCGAGCATCTGCGCCTGAAAGCTTCAATCCTGGACGCGGTCTTCCGCCCCCCGTGGGTCAAACAGGAGGAGGAGGAGGCTCGCCGACGTGCGATTGAGCTGCTCAGTTTCTTCGGTCAGCACCTGGTCGATCGCCAGGACGAGTATGTGATTAATCTCTCCTACGCCGATCGCCGCCGCGTGGAGATCGCCCGCGCTCTGGCCTCGGAACCTAAACTGTTACTACTCGATGAGCCGACCGCGGGCATGAATGAGGCAGAGACAATGGAAGCCGTGCATTATATCCGCCGTCTACGCGACGAGCTGCATCTGACCATCTTGCTGATCGAGCATAAGCTGATGGTGACAATGGGCATTTCCGACCGCATTGCCGTGCTCGACTACGGACGCAAGATTGCTGAGGGGCTGCCCGATGAGATCCGCCGCGATGAGCGGGTGATTACGGCCTATCTCGGCAAGGCGGCTACCGCCGATCGCCAGACATGGCAGGTGGCACTCCGGCCCCAGCCGGAGGGGGAGGCAAATAATCACCATGAGTGAGACGCTGATTGTGCCAAAGGCTATGCTGCTGTTCGTTGACTACCAGACTGCCGCTTATGTGGGAGGGGATCGATGAACGAGGTGATGCTACAATTGGAGCACGTCGATACGTTCTACGGTCCCATCCAGGTGCTCCACGATATCAATCTGGAGGTGCGCCGCGGCGAAATCGTCTGCCTGCTGGGGGCTAATGCTGCCGGCAAGACGACTACGATGAAGACAATTTTCGGCCTGGTCCGCCCGCGTCGGGGGAGGATCATTTTCGACGGACAGCGTATCGATAACCGGCCCGCCAGCGATATTGTCCGCCTGGGCCTGGCTCTGGTCCCTGAAGCGCGCCGCATTTTCCCGCGCATGACAGTATTGGAAAATTTGCAGATGGGCGCTTATACCCGCACAAACAAGGCTGAGATCGAGCAGGATCTCGACCACGTCTGCCAGATCTTTCCACGTATTAAGGAGCGCCTGAAGCAGATAGCGGGAACTCTCTCAGGCGGCGAACAGCAGATGCTGGCTATGGCCCGCGCCTTGATGTCACGTCCACGGATGATGTGCATGGATGAACCGTCAATGGGCCTCTCTCCTCTTCTGGTGGAGACGGTCTTTGAGACGATCGTGCGCATTCGTTCAGAGGGCGTCACGATCTTTCTGGTGGAGCAGAATGCCTCGATGGCGCTGAGCCTGGCCGACCGCGGCTATGTACTGCAGACCGGGAAGATTGTGTTGAGCGATACGGCCGCTAATCTGCTGGAGAACGATCTGGTGCGGCAGGCTTACCTCGGCGGCTCTTGAGTCGCTGGCATTCCACCCGGCCTCCCTGTACTGCTCCTGCGTCGCTTCGCCTCGGCCAGCCAAGCCAAGGATCAAGACTTGCCAAGGCCCGCATAGCTCGCAGCCGGTTCGCTCGTGGGCCTTGGCAGGCTTTTTTCTCTTGATGGTTTACCCCCCTGTTCAGGAGAGCAGGTTAGCTTTGGAGCAGAGCACTGCGGATTATCTAGCCAGCAGGGAAGAAAAGGAGGTCATCGGATTTCATGATCCGTAGTTACGATTATGTCCATCGACGCGGGGTGCGCTTTTTATCCTGGGAGGAGATCGCTTCATTAGGACGCAAGCTGTGTGAGAGCCTGGCCAGAGAGCAGATCGAGGCTGTTGTTGGTATTGCTCGCGCTGGCCTCTTTCCAGCCACGTTAGTAGCCTGCGCACTGCGGCTTGACCTGTATCCAGTGCGCGTGAGTCGACGCCTTCAGGATGAGGTGCGTTTCCCTTCACCGGTCTGGCACGTACCGCTGGTCCCGGATGTCTCCGGCAAGCGTCTCGCTGTTGTCGATGAGATCGCCGATAGCGGGGAGACTTTGGCGCTGGTAGCGGAGCAGGCGCGCGCGCTCGGAGCGCTTCATGTTGTGACCGCCGCTCTGGTCAGCCATAGCTGGGCGAAGCCACAGCCCACGTGTGTGGCGCTGCAGACAGATGAGCTGGTGATTTTTCCCTGGGACCAGCAGGTGCTGATAGATGGTCGCTGGCAGCTCCACCCAGAGATGGCCAGCGCCATTGAGGCCCAGCAAGAGGCCGATTCCTAAGAATGAGGCATTGGCCTCCCCGGCCAGGCAGGAGACCTGGCCGGGGAAGTTTTCAGGCGTGCCGTCAGCCATGATCATGATCCCACTCGTCTCCAGGCCCCCCAGGCAGCAGCCGGGCGTTGGATGGCGCACAAGCTCAATGGCTCGTTGGCTCGTCAGGATTGATAGCCCAGGCCGTTAGTCCAAAGCCCACGATAGTGTAGTCTTCTGCCGCCATTTCTTGCAGCATTTGCCGATAGACCTGCTCAAATTCGGCCTCGTCAATGACACCGCTAGCTAGCAAGAAGGGCTTGGTCAGACAAAAAAGGGCCTGCATATCTCTGTAGCCACTGTCGTGCATGGGCATACCATAGGAACCATCATAATAGAAGGCCCGGCGCTGGATGTCGACAAAGCCAGCTTCACGCAGGAGACGCGCCAGCATGTAGACGATCCCTGTAGAGTTGCCGTCGACGGAAAAGGTCCGTTTCTGCTGGGCCAGCGCGCGATTGAGGCAGTTGTAAAGGCGCTGATAAGCAGGGCTATTGCTCACTGGCGTTTCTATCTCGGTGAGACGGATGATGCCACCGGGATGGAGCAGGCGCCGGCATTCCGCAAGAAGGGCAGGACAGGTCCGCTGATCCATAAAGGCCATAATCAGTCGGGCATTGACCAGATCAAAAGAGGCATCGTGAAAGGGAAGGCGCTGGCGAGCATCGGCTACTTCGAAGGTGACATTGGGCAGTGCACGCACACGGGCAGTAGCGAGGGCATAATCGATCATGGTCGGGTTGATATCGATCCCCACCACCTCCAGGTGAGGATAGCGCGCCGCTAGCTCCAGGGCCCAGCCTCCAGGGCCACAGGCAATGTCGAGCACACGCCGAAGTTGACTGAGATCATCTAGCTCGGGTAATAAGCCCCCCATCGCTTCGCTAAAGAGCCGCTCCTGCTCAAGCAGCCGGGCAGTCTCCGCTCCTTGCTCGATATCGATGAAATAGCGGTTCTCCCCCGCGGAAGAGGTGAAATCGGCAGCCACGGTGCTTCTTCCTCCTTGTCCTTTGCTGCTCTACTTACCGGTAACTCTCCAGGAGCCAGGCCGGCGCACGATCGCCAGAGAGATCGCCCATCAGCCATCTCCGGGAAGGTGACCACAGACAGCCAATAATGATCTTCCTCTATGTTACCGCAGCGAAGGCAAGCGCCGCCAGAAGCGCTCAGGGGGAAAAAAAGGCCAGGACAGACATGAGCCGCCTGCGCTGAGGCAGCGTTCTTCAGGTCCAGGCGGAGGGATGGCCAGCCCCGCCCTGATGCAGGCCACGTGCCTGACCATGAGCCAAGAGGGTGAGATGAGCCGGGCGCATGGTGACGCTCAGCGGTAAGGCTACGACCAGAACACCGTTTCCATAGGTGACGGTAGCGCGCTCGCCATCGACTGGTTGCACTAGCTGCAGCTCACGATGATAGGCCCCGATGCTCCATTCATCGATCAGCAGCTCTTTGACGTCTTTAAGCAGAGCACGCATATCTCCGTGCAGGATCAGACGCCCGTCTTCTTGTAACTCAATGTGAATGTCTTCTGGCTCCATGCCTGGCATGGGAGCCGCTACCACTAGACGCTCGTTACTCCTGTACATCTTAACTGGTACGTGGTGGATCTTCCGTCGCTCTTGCATAGTCAATCCTCCTGCCAAGCTCAGAAACATGCTCAGCTGAGTCCGTTCGATCGCTTTACTGGTTGACTCTCTCTGCTTCTAAGAAGAGGCACGACACGCAGCCAGCAAGAGTGTCAGGCTCTGCTGAAAGCCGGGCGTACCACCCACTCATTGGTCTGTTTCTATGTTGACGCAGAACGAAAAGAACCCTTCTACAGAGCAGGATCTCTCTCATATCCTCCATAGGAAGATGAAGATAGCAGAGAGGCAAGACAGTGGTGATAGTATTAATACCTGCGTTTCTTGCAAATCCTGCTCTCGACGGACAGGTGATGAAGGCGGGGCAGGAACTGGCCAACCAGAAGCACTGGCAGACTCTGGGTCAGGATGAGCGGGCCTTCTGGGGAGAATACCAAGGCAGTGCTCTCTATCGTGTCTGCATCGATAAGCTCTCGCTGAAGACCTCCTGTAGCTGCCCCAGTCGCAAGATCCCCTGTAAGCATAGCATCGGGCTCCTCTATCTGGCAACGTCCAGCGCGGATACTGTGCCAGTCGCCGCGCCACCGCGGAGAGGGGCCGGCCTCCGTTGAAGCAGGGGGCCGAGAGCTGCTGCTGCACTGCCTGGAAGACCGCCAGGGTCTGACGCAGGTCCTCACCGGCTGGCAATACCAGCGGGATCGTGCGCTGCACCTCCATCGTCGTGTCAGGCTCCTCCTGGCTGGATATGCTGGGGGCAGGTGCCTGCTTCCCAGACCCAGGGCAGGCGCTGTGCCGGGTCTTGGAAGCAGGCAGCGCCGCCTCACTGACTAGTGGGCCGCCTGGGTGCTGTCCGGGTGTGGACAGGGACAGGTTTCACAGCGGGGGCAATGGCCACAGGCACGCAGAGGCTGATAGCAGCGGTAACAATTGCCGTAGAGTGGCAGGGTCGAGGGAAGGCGCGCCGAGAGGAAACCCGCCAGATAGCCCGCGGCCCAGGCCAGCCACCGGGCCCGCTCGGCGGCAGGGGTCTGCGCCGCAGCCTTCCATTCAGCCTCGCGAAGGGTCTGTTCCACTTCGGCCATGACGTCCTCATCGGAGAGCTGCCGTCCCAGGCGATCCTGCTGCTCATCCCAGACCAGTTCGAAGTACGCCCGGATGCCGGTGCGATAGCCGTCCACGAAGACGGGATGATGCACCTCGATGAAGGGGACATGCACCACTTCCAGTGGAGCCGTCCAGGAGGCGGGCAGCGTCATCGCCCAATGCGGGGAGGGGACGGGAGAGACCGCCGCCGTCCCGACAGCAGGGGCAGACGCGGCTACGGCAGTCGGATCGACGGCGTACGGGGACCCCGCGCGGTCGGCAAACAGGAGAGCATTCAAGGGCTGTTGGGGATCAGGGGACCCTGTGGAACAAGACAGCTTGGCTATGATGGTCTTCCTCCTTCTGTGCCAGTCGTCCGACGGACAGGACAGAGTCGACCAGAGTGGCTCGATGGCCTCCTCAGTCGTCTACGCTTCGATCTTCGGGGCAGTCCTGGCCTCGCTGCGAGCCATTTCGACACGCATGGTTGTCTTCGATACCGCGATGGTCGACCTCAGTGAGCACCTGCAAGATGCGGTCGCTCTGCTTTTCGGTGCTCAGCTCGGTGGCGGCACTGACATCAACCGCGCCCTGGCCTATTGCCAGCAGATTATCACGCGTCCACGTGAGACGGTCCTGGTACTGATCACGGATCTCTACGAAGGGGGGAACACCGAGCAGATGCTCAGGCGCGCTGCGGCACTGGTAGACAGCGGCGTCCAGTTCGTCTGCTTGCTGGCGGGGCGTCTGGCCGCCCTGGGCCTCCCCATCTTCTCCTGCACGCCAGAGCTCTTTCCCGAGCTGATGGCCGCCGCCCTGCAGCGTCGTGACCTGAACATGTGGGCCGCCCAGCACGACATTGTCGCTGCCCGTCCCAGCCAGTCCTGAGAACGCTCAGGCGGCACCGGACTCCCGCATGGCGAGCAAGGGACGACTATCTTCTGCTCGCCATGCCGCTTGCCCTATCCGGGAGCGGGGAACCATTACAGAGTCCCTGTTTCATCGGCCAAGGAGCTAAAGAGATTGTTGAGAGCTTCGGCTAAAGTAGGATGAGCAAAGATAGCATCGCGCAGGACCGTGTAGGGCAGTTTGCCGAGCATGGCGATCTCTAGCATGGCCATGATTTCGCCGCCCTCTATGCCGAGAATAGCCGCCCCTAGAATCCGCCCGTTGTCGGCATCGACGATAGCTTTCATGAAGCCACGGGCCTCATCCACTTCGAGCGCGCGCGCAACTGCGCTCATAGGCAAGCGGGCCACGCGAATGCGCCGCCCATCTGCTCGCGCCTCGGCTTCTGTCAGGCCAATGCGCCCGAGCTGGGGATCAATGAAGATGGTGTAGGGTACCAGACGGTCGCGGGTGCTCGCCCGGCCCCCTTCCAGCAGATTGGTGCGCAGGAGGCGGAAGTCATCGTAAGAGATGTGGGTAAAGGCAGGGCCAACACGGGCGTCGCCGATGGCATAGATGCCTGCTACATCAGTTTCGAGGTGTTCGTTGACCAGGATGCGCCCGCGCTCGTCGGTACGCACGCCGCAGGCTTCCAGATTCAGGGTGTCGGTATTGGGTTGGCGCCCAGCCGCCAGCAGGAGATGAGAGGCGCTGACCTGGCGCTCGCCCTGGGGAGTAGTCACGCTCAGGCGAAGCTGACCATCGGGGAGCTGCTCTATCTGCTGGGGAAGGCTCTCCATCAGCAGCTCGATGCCATCTTCGCGCAGAATATGAGCTACTGCCTCGGCTACATCGTCATCCTCATGAGCCAGCAGGCGCTTGCCACGATGGACAAGCGTGACACGGCTGCCAAAGCGACGAAACATCTGGCCAAATTCGAGGCCCACATAGCCCCCGCCGATGACGAGGAGATGAGGCGGGAGGCTATCCAGCTCCATAATGGAGGTCGAGTCTAAGGCGGGCACCGTCTCCAAGCCCGCCAGCTTTGGTCGGGCTGGTCTGGCTCCGACGTCGATGACAATGACTTCAGCGCGCAGATGGCGGAGCGCGCCATCGGCCAGCCTCACTTCTAGCTCCTTGGGTGAGACGAAGCGGGCTTCGCCCCTGAGCAGGTCGAGACCCTCTACTTCTTTGAGCCGACGCTCGCTTCCCTGACGGAAACTCTCAACAATGGCCCGCTTGCGCTGACGCACCACCCCCATCTCTACCGGCGCCTCGCCTCCAGGAAGGCGCACCCCATAGCTGGCGGCCCGACGAACCAGATAGGCGACGCGTGCACTGGCTATCATGGTTTTGGTGGGAGTGCAGCCCGTGTTGATACAGGTGCCGCCAACGTGCTCACGCTCGATCAGGGCCGTCTTGCGCCCGGCCTGGGCCAGGGCTGTGGCCAGGGGGCCACCTCCCTGCCCGGCGCCGATAATGATGGCATCATAGACTGCCAGAGACGCTTCAGTGCTGGTCATTGCTGCTGCTCTCTTTCTTTTGCTTTTGCAAGCCTGTCCATTAGTCAGCTCGCCCTGTTTCCTCTGCTGTGCCCCGATACTACAGCCAACACGCATGGCGACGGAACATCGTGTCAGCTGATGTATCTCCCTCAGCAGGAAACCAGCCCGCCTTAACAGGAGCAGCACAGGCGGGATCAGCGAGATAGACTTAGAGCACCTGCGTCCAGATAGCTATGCAGAGCCAGCTTGTTTTGTAACGTTTCCATTCCGTCGGCAGCTCGCTGAGGAGCTGCGTTATTTCCTGGGGAGTCAATCCAAGATGGTCTACAAGCGCCGGCAGCAGATGGCGCAGGGCCTGAAGCACATCGCAGCAGCAGAGTTTCCCGATGTGTGGTCCCCAGAGGGGTACTACAATTTCTCGCACCTGTGGCACCAGGCCAAGCCTCTTAAGGCGTTCAGGCAGCTCCAGGGCCAGCGCGAGCTGAATGTCCCGGCAGAGGAAGAGTCGATTCAGCCAGTGCAGCATCAGTAAGGTTCGGGGACCGGGGTTCAAACAGTGATCGCTCAGTTCGACAAATTCGATCCAGCCGGCAATGGCCGTCACGCGCCTCAATTCTTTGAGTACCTGGTCCCAGGCCCCCAGAGGAATGGCCTCTGCCAGAAAACGCTGGTGGGTATAGTCGCTCACGCCATCGTCCAGCGGTAGCCCTTCAAGCAGGCTGGCCCGCATCACCTGGCAATTGGGCGGCAGCCGGCGCAAGAGGGTCAGGTTGCTGTCAATCGTCAGGACAGCGGCCTCCCTCCAGCGCCGTGCTGCCTCTTTCGCCCAGATCCCGGTGCCCGTCCCTACATCCAGAATGACGCGCGGACGCTCGACCGGAGCCAGGAAATGGGTACCCAGGAGGCGGTAGAGGATATAGTGCTGAAATTCCAGGCGATCCTGCTCGCTGGCTGTACGAGGCAACAGATAGACATCATCTACATCAGGTCGGGCCTGCTGGCCCCGGTGAGAATCATTGAGCATGGCCGAACCTGCCTCTACACGGTGATGAAAGCAACAACCAGATGAGGATTCCTGAGCAATATAGGCCCACGTCTGATGTGTGCGCATCATACGGCCAGGGGCCTTGATAGCTGCCTGGCTTGAGGTAGCTGCTCGCACATCTTCGCGCTCAAGGGTAGCCCAATAAAGGAAGGGCGTCAAGAGCATTGATGCTGGCTGGCTCCCGTCAGCATCAGCCAGTGGCCTCACCTCAGCGCGGGGAAACTCGCGGCATGCCGTGGGTTCTCTCCTGGTCAGGATAGCCAGCGCGCACTATAATACTACAAGGCAGTGCTTTCAGATCGAGGGCCGCTCGCTTCAGCAGGGCGGCCTTTAGCTTGTCGCTCCGGCCTTCGCGCCGTGATCAGCCTCCTGTGCTCCCAAGTCATGAAGCGGGCGACTACGCCACTACTTCTGCTGGATAGGAATGATTCTGAATTGATGAGGAATGCCTTTAGCAGCACTCTGGGCAAGAGTACAGAGTCAGAGCCTGCATTTTTCCCTTGGCAGCGACAGCACTTGCTTCCTCTGCTGACGGAGGCCCGCGAGCGCGCTCTGCGCACCAGGCGCCCCACACTTGTGAGCGTTAGCGGCCCTCTTACGCTTGCCAGGCACCTTTGGTCTTTTTCCATAGCCCATCAGCTCCCAGCGGGTGAGGACGCCAACGGGATAGAGCAATCAACCGCAGCAGCTTCAGCCGGGTTTGATCCTCTGCTTTGCTTCGCCATTGGGCCATCGCTTGGTTTCACAGAACGTTTCTACTGGCAAGAGCCAGGAGGGCAACGGATTATGGTTGGTCTAGGTAGCGTAGCCACGCTGGAGGCCCAGGGGCCGGAACGCTTCCGCCAGTTGGCAGGGGCCTGGCAACACCTGATCGCAGAGGCCCTGGTTGCGGCGAGGCCAGCCCTCGCAGCTCACAAGCCGCCCCTGCTGTTCGGCGGCTTCGCTTTCGATCCAGAGCAGCCGCGCTCAGCGCTCTGGGAGGGATTCCCCGATGGGCTACTGATGCTTCCCGCTTTCCTGTTTACCTTTGCGGCCCCTGAACCTACCTTAACGCTCAACGTACTGGTCGCAGCAGACAGGGACCCACTCCAGCTAGGAGACGATATCGTCGCGCAATTGGAAGTCCTGGCCCAGGCACTGAGCAGTCCCCCTGATGTCCCTCCTGCTATGCCTGCTGTCACAACGCCGTCCTCTCTGCACCTTGAGTCGTTGCTGCCGCCAGCAGCCTGGATGGAACAGGTTGCTCAGGCCGTCCGTCAGATCCGCCGTGGCGCCTACGAAAAGGTGGTGCTCGCCCGGGCAGTCCGTCTGCTCCGCCAGGATAGGAGCTTTGAGCCAGAGCCAGCTCTCTGGCGTCTACGCGAGGGGTACCAGGAGGCCTACCTCTTCGCCTTCAGCCGCGCCGGAAGCTGCTTTCTGGGAGCGACGCCCGAACGTCTCGTGCAGGCTCAGGGAGGGGCGCTAGAGACTATGGCCCTGGCTGGTTCCGCACCCCGTGGTCGCACCCTCCACGAGGATGAGCAGCGAGCCTGCGAGTTGCTGGGCAGCAGCAAGAACCAGCGCGAACATCAGATCGTAGTGGAGGTGCTCCGACAAGCTCTCGCCAGCCTGTGTACAGAGATTCACAGCGATCCCGAGCCGCACCTGCGTCGTCTGAAGAATATTCAGCATCTGGAGACGCGCATTACCGGCAGATTGCAGCCTGGCCGGTCCATATTGGAGGCACTGGAAGAGCTACACCCCACGCCGGCGGTCGGCGGCTTTCCGCGTGCCGCTGCACTGGCAGCGATTCGCGCCGGTGAGCAGCTTGACCGCGGCTGGTATGCGGCTCCTATTGGTTGGGTGGATGCCGCCGGTAACGGGTCCTTCGCTGTGGCCCTGCGCTCAGCCCTCCTTCGGGGCCATGAGGCGACGCTCTTCGCCGGCGGCGGGATTGTAGCCGATTCTGATCCGGCCAGCGAGTATGCTGAGACCCGCTGGAAATTTCGCGCCATGCTAGGGGCGCTGGGAGTGGAAGAAGACGATGACGAGAACAGCTTCTGATAGATCGACACCACCCAATCCACTCTACGCTTATGTTGGGGCCTTTGTCTCCGAGCTGCGGCGGGCAGGTATTGCCCATGTGGTAATCTGCCCTGGCTCGCGCTCAACACCGCTCGCGCTGGCCTGCGCAGAGGAAAAGGGCCTGCGCGTCTGGATGCACCTCGATGAGCGCGCAGCAGCCTTCTTTGCCCTCGGCATGGCCAAGCGGCTGGCCTCACCCGTAGCCTTGCTGTGTACCTCGGGCACAGCGGCAGCAAACTTTTTTCCGGCCATTATCGAGGCCAAGCTGACGCGCGTGCCACTGATCGTCCTGACCGCTGATCGCCCTCACGAGCTGCGCGACTGCGGGGCCCCCCAGACCATCGATCAGAACCGCCTCTATGGCGTCTATGTGAAATGGTTTATGGACGTGGCCCTGCCCGAGGCCACAACGACAGCCCTGCGCTATATCCGCACGCTGGCCAATCGCGCCGTGGCCCTGGCGCGCGCCAGACCTGCCGGTCCGGTCCATCTCAACCTGCCTTTCCGCGAGCCACTGACGCCCGAGCCACAGCCGCAGCTGCTCCCTCCAGCCACCGAGCGCGAGCCGCTCGCCTGGGCGGGACGGGCCGAGCAGGCTCCCTATGTGCGGGTCACAGAGGCAGAAGGTGCCGGCCTGCCCGTGGCAACGGTGGCCCGTCTGGCAGCCCTGCTGCGCCAGTATCGTCGCGGCCTGATTATCGTCGGACCGCAGAGCGAGCCGCGTCTGGCCCCGGTACTGCAACGACTAGCCGAGCGCTGCGGCTACCCGTTGCTGGCTGATCCGCTCTCGCAGGTACGCAGCAGTGGGCAGTCCCCTGGCCCAGTTCTGCGCAGCTACGACGCTTTCCTGCGCAGCGAGCGCTTTGTCGCCAGTGCCGCCCCCGATCTGGTGCTGCGCTTCGGCGCAATACCTACCTCTAAGCCGCTCTTGCTCTATCTGCAGCGCTATGGCGATCGGCCTCTGCTGGTGGTCGATGGCGCTGGCGGCTGGGAGGAGCCGACGCAGCTCGCCAGCGAAATGCTCCATGCCGATCCTGTGGCCGTCTGCGAGCAGCTGATCGAGGCTCTGGCTGAGACTAGCGACGCTGAGGAGCATCACGAGCCTTGGCTGGAGCGCTGGCAGCAGGCCGAGCGGCTGACGCAGCAGGCCCTGCGCCGTACAATGGAGACATTCAGTCAACTGTTCGAGGGGCGGGTCTTTAGCGAGCTGGCCGAACTGCTGCCCGACGGCAGCACGCTCTATGTGGGCAATAGCATGCCCGTTCGTGACCTGGATACCTTCTTCTGGAGCGAACGCCCCATTCGCTGCCTGGGCAACCGCGGGGCCAATGGGATCGATGGCGTCCTCTCCAGTGCCCTCGGGGTTAGCGCCGCTCAGCAGGCCCTGGCTGACCCGGCGCCCGTGGTGCTGGTCATCGGCGACCTGGCTTTTCTCCACGATCTCAACGGCCTGATAGCCGCCCATCTGCATCAGTTGCCCTTGCTGGTCATTCTGATCAATAACGATGGCGGCGGGATCTTCTCGTTCCTCCCCCAGGCAGCCTACCCGGAGCACTTCGAGCAGCTTTTTGGAACGCCCACCGGCTTAAACTTCGCTCCCGCCGTAGAGATGTACAGAGGGCGATTCCGTCGCATCAGCTCCTGGGAGGAGTTTCGCAGCGCCTGCCGGGAAGGGCTGAGTCAGGGCGGACTCCAGGTGATCGAGGTCGTCACAGAGCGAGCGAGCAATGTAGAGCTTCATCGCCAGCTCTGGCGAGCAGTGGATCAGGCATTGCATCGAGAGGCCAGCGAGGAAGTATAATGAAGGTACAGGTTGAGCGTCTTCTTCTCCAGGTCAACGGGCTGCAGCTCAGTCTGCTCCAGGCTTGCCCGACGGACCGGCGAGATCAGCCGACGTTGATCCTGCTACACGGTTTCACCGGCAGCGCCCTTAGCTGGGGCTCTTTACTTGAGGAGTTTGCCAGTGCGGGTCTCAGGGTCATCGCTTTTGACCTACATGGCCACGGCCTCTCAGAGGCCCCCGCGGCTCCCGAGCGCTACAGCATGGAGCACTGCCAGGCCGATCTGCTGGCAGCTTTGCGGCAGCTCGGGATTGCCCCCGCCGAGGCCATTCTCCTCGGCTACTCGCTGGGTGGACGCATCGCGCTCTACTGTGCCTTCTCCGGCTTCTTCCGCGCCCTCATCCTGGAAAGCGCCTCCCCCGGCATCGCCGACCCGCGGGAGCGCGCAGCCCGCCAACGCCAGGACGAGGAGCTGGCCGCCAGCATCGAGCGCGAAGGGATAGCTGCCTTTGTCGCACGCTGGGAGCAGCTGCCGCTCTTTGCCAGCCACCAGCGGTTGCCGGAGGAACGCCGGGCTGCTCTGCGCGCCCAGCGCTTGACCAATCGCCCGCAGGGTCTGGCTGGCAGCCTGCGCGGCGTAGGCACGGGAGTGCAGCCCCCGCTGCATGCACGGCTGCCGGAGCTATCGCTGCCGGTCTTGCTGATCTGCGGGGCCCTGGACAAGAAGTTTTGCGCCATCGGCAAGGAGATGGCTCGCCTTCTGCCCAGAGCCACCTTAGCTATCGTGCCAGACGCCGGTCACACGGTCCATCTGGAGCAACCAGCGCGCTTCGCCGGGCTGGTTCTCTCGTTTTGTGCCAATCTGGTGCCCTTGCGCGGGCAGAGTCCTGACGCCACATCAGGGCAGTAATTATGATCAACGGAGAAAGGGGAATACTACCAAGCTATGCCTGTCAACTGGCAAAAGGTCTGCGATTATCAAGATATTATTTTCGAGAAGGCCGAGGGTATCGGCAAGATCACAATCAATCGCCCGGAAGTGCATAACGCTTTTCGCCCGGAAACCCTGAGCGAATTGATCGACGCCTTTAATCGCTGCCGCGAGGACCCCGAGATTGGGGTGGTGATTCTGACGGGCGCTGGTACAAAGGCCTTCTGCTCCGGCGGCGACCAGCGCGTGCGCGGCGAGGGTGGCTATGTTGATCAGACCGGCGTACCCCGCCTCAACGCCCTCGATCTCCAGAAGGTAATCAAGTATCTACCCAAGCCCGTCATTGCAATGGTGGCCGGCTACGCCATCGGTGGCGGCCATGTGCTGCATGTGCTCTGCGATCTGACAATCGCCGCCGACAATGCGCGCTTTGGTCAGGCAGGGCCGCGCGTGGGCAGCTTCGATGCCGGTTGGGGTGCGACCATGCTGGCGCGGATCGTCGGCCATAAGAAGGCACGCGAGATCTGGTATCTGTGCCGCCAGTATACAGCCCAGGAAGCCTACGAGATGGGACTGGTCAATAAGGTAGTGCCGCTGGAACAGCTGGAGGAGGAGACCATTAAGTGGGCAAAAGAGCTGCTGGAGAAGAGTCCCACAGCGCTGCGCTTCCTCAAGGCAGCTTTCAACGCCGATACCGACGGCCTGGCTGGTCTGCAGGACCTGGCAGGCAATGCGACCATGCTCTTCTATATGACTGAGGAGGGCAAAGAGGGACGCAACGCCTTCCTGGAGAAGCGCAAGCCGAATTTCTCCAAGTTCCCACGCCTCCCCTAGCCGGCCATTCAGGGGATCAAGGACGTAGTCGCGATGGCTGCCGATCTCACGCTTGAGCGTATCCACTGGCAGGTCTATTGCCTGCCGCTACGCGCGCCCTTCCGCACGGCCCACGGGCTGCTGAGCACACGCTGGGGAGCAATTGTCGAGGTGAGCAGCGCTGGCGGTAGTCTCCAGGGCTATGGCGAGCTGGCACCGCTACCACCCTTCAGCCCGGCGCTGAGCAGCGTCCTGGCGGCCCTACCTGCCCTGGTAAAGAGCCTGGAAAGGACCTCACTGGGCGAGGCCCTGGCCCTGCTCCAGGAGCAGCAAGAAGCAGGCTGCCTGCCGGCTCCCGCGACCTTCGCGCTGGAGGTGGCTCTGCTCGATCTGCGCGCTCGCGCGCTTGGGCAGGGATTGCTCGCTCCCTATGCCCGCCAGGCCGTACCCGTTAATGCGGTCATTGGCGCCTCCAAGCCCGATGAGGCAGCGGAGGCCGCTCGCCAGGCCGTGGCCGCCGGCTTTCGCTGCCTCAAGCTCAAGCTAAGCGGCGATGAGCAGCAGGACGGCGAGCGCCTGGCAGCGGTGCGCGCCAGCGTGGGAGGAGCTATCGCGCTGCGCCTGGATGCTAATGCCAGTTGGAGCCTGGCACAGGCCGAGCGCCTGCTACGGGCCTACGCCCCCTATGACATCGCCTACGTCGAGCAGCCGCTCGCTGCCGATGACCTGGAGGAACTGCGTCAGCTGCGCCGTCGCTCTCCCATTCCCATCGCAGCCGACGAGAGCCTGAGCGGTCTGGAAAGCGCTCGCCAGCTGCTGCAGCTGGAGGCCGCCGATGTGCTCATCCTGAAGCCGCAGTTTCTCGGCGGCCTTCGACCAACCTTGCAGATCATCGAGGAAGCCGCTACGCGCGGGGTAACCTGCGTTCTCACCAGCGCTCTGGAGACTGGTATTGGCATCTGCGCCACCCTTCACCTGGCCGCCGCTCATCCCGCCCTGACTCAGGCCGCTGGCCTGGCCACCCTTTCGCTGCTGAGAGCAGACCTGCTCTCAGAGCCGCTCACCTACAACGATGGCCAGCTCCAGCTACCGCCAGGGCCGGGCCTGGGCGTCCGACCAGACCGGGCAGCTCTGGCCCGCTATTCTTCTTCAGCACTATAAGAAAAGGCGTCATGAAAGGAGGGAGAAGAGAGAGAAGCATGGATACGGACTCTCCCCAGACCGCAGCGGGTTCCGTCCTCTTGCCCGACTGGCTGCAGCGCTGCGCAGAAAATCGTCCCCAGCATCTGGCCGTCCAGAGCGGAGCCTTGCGCTGGAGCTTCGCCGAGTTGGCGCAGCAGGCCACCAACCTGGCTCAGCAGCTCGCTGCGCTCGGCGTCCGTAGCGGCAGCCGAGTCGCCTTGCTGGCCGCCAACAGCCCGGCTTACGTTGCCTGCGTCCACGCTCTGACCCGCCTGCGTGCCATACTCGTCCCGCTCAACACGCGTCTAAGTGAGACCGAACTTGGCTGGCAGCTGCAGGATGCCCGCGTCAATCTGCTCCTCAGCGATCCAGGCCAGGCGGACCGGGCCCGCCGTCTGCTCACTGTCCGGCCACAGCTGGCCTCAGCTATCCTGCAGCTGCGACCCGATGGTAGCGTCGAACTTGATCCGTCTCCTCCACAGACGCACACCACAACCTTTACGCCCGCCCCACTGATCGATCTCAACGCCGTGCAGGCGATCATGTATACCTCCGGCACCACGGGCCAGCCAAAGGGCGTGCTCATTACCTATGGGATGCACTGGTGGAACGCTATCGGCTCGGCGCTGAACCTGGGCCTCCACCTCGACGACTGCTGGTTGGCATGCCTGCCTTTCTTCCATATCGGTGGCCTGACCATCATCATGCGCAGTGCCATCTACGGCATCAGCATCAATGTGCATGAGAAATTCGACGCCGGAGCCGTCAATTCCTCTATCTTCAGCGAGGGCGTCACGATCATCTCAGTCGTGGCTGTCATGTTGCAGCGCATGCTGGAGGCACTGGAGAGCGAACAACCAGGAGCAGGCTATCCAGCACACCTGCGCTGTGTTCTCCTCGGTGGAGGGCCGGCGCCGCGCCCCTTGCTCGAAGCCTGCGCAGCGCGCGGCATTCCCGTCGTCCAGACCTATGGCCTGACTGAAGCCTGCTCACAGGCGGCCACGCTTTCGCCCGCCGATGCCCTGCGCAAGCTTGGTTCTGCCGGGCGCCCGCTCCCGCCAGTGCAGCTGGAGATCCGCCAGGATGGCCGGCGAGCCGCTCCCGGAGAGGCCGGGATGATTTATCTCAAAGGGCCGACTATCACGCCGGGCTACCTCGATCGTCCCGCGGCAACACGCGAGGCACTGCAGGATGGCTGGCTGGCAACCGGCGATATTGGCTATCTCGATGAAGAGGGCTATCTCTACGTGCTTGATCGCCGCTCCGATCTGATTATCTCGGGCGGAGAGAACATCTATCCTGCTGAAATTGAAGCCGCCTTGTTGAGCCATCCCGCCGTTGCGGAGGCCGGCGTCTGCGGCCAGCCCGACCCGCGCTGGGGCCAGGTGCCGATCGCTTTCGTGCGCCTGCACCCGGGCCAGTCAACGAGCACTGAGTCGCTGCTCTCCCACCTGCAAACACGTCTGGCACGCTATAAGCTGCCACGCGCTATCTACTTTGTGGGCGAGCTGCCGCGCAACTCCTCCGGCAAATTATTGCGTCGTCAGCTTCCCTCTCTGCTCGATCATGCGCTAAACTGAGAGGCAGGGTCGCCCCGGCAGCACTTAGGAAGCTCACCAGCGACTGCGACCTCAGTACGCCCAGCTTGCAGAGCAAAGACGCGAAGGAAGGAGAAAGGAGCCACACCAGTGCAACGTGTCGCCTTCTTGATGAGCGTGAAGCCCGGCTACGAGGAGGAATATAAGCGCCGTCACGACGAAATCTGGCCAGAGATGCTGGAGGCGCTGCAGCGCGCCGGCGCCCGCAACTATAGTATCTTTCGCCACGGGACCCAGCTCTTCGCCTATCTGGAAACCGATGACTTCGAGCGCATGGCCAAAACCCTGGCAGCGGACCCGGTTAACCAGCGCTGGCAGCAGTGGATGGCCGAAATCATGACCCAGGAGATCGATCCACAGACCCAGTGGCCGCCGCTACTACCCGAAATGTTTCACATGGATTAATCTTGTAGCCGACCTCCTTATTTAAGCTACTCTCTGGGAGCGGGGTCGCCCAGGCCCTCGTGGTCTTGCGCGGCCTCGTCTTCTTATGGGCTGGCCGCTCCAGACGTTTTTTGCCAGATCAGGTGATCAAGGCAGCGGTTCAGTTCTCCCCTGTCTCCCTGTTACCGCCCACATTCGTGTTGAGAGAGGTGATGCATCGCTTGAGATGAGAAACTCGACCATTGCCACAGCACATCATGGAGGTCACCATGCCCGACAAAAAGCCCCTCAAAGGGGTAGGAGAAAAAGAAGAGCGGCAGTACGAACACATCAAAGAAGAGGCCGAGAAGCGCGGTCGCTACGGCAAGCGAGCACGTGAGGTAGCGGCCCGCACCGTTATGAAGCAACACCACGAGAAAGGGCACAAGCCAGGCGAGTAGCCTCTCGCCTCTTCACCGTCCCACCGTCCACTCGGCTGCAGAGAGGGGGTGCTCGCTCGAGGCCAGGGAAGAGCAGCCTTCTCCTCTGCCAGCGCCTGGTGATCTGGACAGGCTCAAAGGAGCCGGGTGCCAGGAGGGTCCCTGCTTTGCCCTGTCTTCCTCATTTCTCAGGACTTACCACAAGCAAGACAGCCTCTGAAGCCATTCGGCCTTGACACTCCCGCCGCCATTGCCTATAACTAAACCAACAAGAAAGGTGGAAGTTTCCCAGTCCATTCCTGGGCAGCCAGTCCGGGCGGGAGGAGAGCCAGCCCAGCCCCCATAGTCCCCCGCCTGGCAGGGCTGGGACCAAACCAGGAGGGCAGCCACAACCCACGAGCAGTCAAGGCAGCGCAGCCAGGTCACATCACGCAACGCCAGCGAACAGTGGGCCATCGCAGACCCGCCGATGAGCGTCCTCTACACTCGCAGGAGAGTCGCAACCCGCAACAACACCCAGAGACAGACAGCTCAAGCCAGACACACAAGCGACAGGAGTAGAGAGCGGTGGTCTCACCGATAACCCAGCCACCGGTTCTGCGCAACTATATCGGCGGTACCTGGTGCCGGACAGATGCCAGCGACCCTCTGAAGTGTGCAACTCCCCCATCAACGAAGTGCCGGCACTCGTCCCCCTGGTTGCGGGGGCGCTGTCAATTTTTGGTCTAGTGGTCTAGATGTCTTGACAGATTGCCGTAAAGGGGGTATAGTTTCTAGAGAACTGGTCTAGACGATCTGTCATATTTCTCAAAAGAGGGGTCGGAGGCAGAAGAGCTGCGCCGACCGGGAAAGGAGTGACGAGAGCCGGGCACGGCCTCGCGGTGGCGCCCGCAGCGGGGAGCGGGCAAGCAAGCGTGTGTTCGTGACACCGATCCGCAGAGACACGAGACGAGAGGGGCAATCATTACCTCAGCATAATCGACAACGACCAGAGCGGCTCAGCTTGGGCCGCGCCCCAGGCGAATTGTCAGACGAGGTGTAACTCGAACTCGGGCGCGGCAGAAGCCAGAGAGCATGGGTAACAAATTCCTTGCTGGCCAGGGGCAGGCTGGTACGGTACTCCCAGAGAGCGTTCTCCAGCCTGCGCTGATCAGGCCCACGCGGAGCATCAACAAGCGGTCGATACTCACCGTATTTCAAGAGCCGTTACAGGAGGTTCTTTGTGTTTGGCAATTCAGAGCGCAAAACAGGCATGAAGCGCAAGGCCGGCACCCTGTGTCTCAGCCTCCTGGCCATCCTTGCGCTGCTGCTCACAGCCTGCGGTGGGAGCAGCTCGCAGAGCAGCCAGTCCGGCAAAAAGGTCCTCACCCTGGCTGCGCAAGCCAGCGCCTTCACTGACCAGGGCTTTAACCCCTACGCCCCCACACCGAATATTGGCATCAATGGCTTTGTCTACGAGACACTTGAATTCTGTAACGTTAACGACAACACCTATCATCCTCTGCTGGCGCTCAGCCACCAATTTAACAGCGATTACACCCAGGTTACCTTCCACCTGCGGCAGGGCGTCAAATGGAACGATGGCCAGCCCTTCAGCGCCGATGATGTTGTCTTCACCTTCAACGCTCTTAAGCAATATCCTGCCGCGGACCTCAACGGAGACTGGGGCTATCTCAAGAGTGTCACGGCGCCCGATGCCAACACAGTCGTCATGACCTTCCAGAAGCCCTTCCCCGGGGCGATCTATTACATTGCCGGCCTGACGGTCATCATTCCCAAGCACATCTTCGAATCGGTCGGCGATATCACCAAATATTACAGCAGCAAGCCAGTCGGGACAGGCCCCTTTGTTGTAGCCAAATACACGTCTGATCTTCTGGTACTTGACAAGAACCCCAACTACTACCAGGCCAACCTGGTCAAGGTCGACGAAATCAAGGAGCCACGCTACAAAGACAACGATGCCTTCAAGCTGGTCATGCCCAGCGGGCAGGTCGACTGGTCGGGCTACTATGCAGACAACCTGCAGCAGAACTTTGTGGCCAGGGACCCGCAGCACTTCCACTACTTCATGGCCCCCGTTGACGAGTTTGGCATCTTTATCGACGTGCACGATCCGCTGCTGAGCGACGTGGCAGTACGTAAGGCGATCAGCGTGGCCATTGACCGACAAGCGGCGGCCCAGCAGGGCGAGTCGGGCCTCGTGCCCCCTGTACCGCAAACTGGCCTTCTCCCCACGCCAGGCAATCAGCAATATATCTTGCCGGAATATGCCAATCTGTCTACCGCACCCAATGCCAGCCAGGCCCAGCAGATCCTCAAGAGTGCCGGCTATACCCAGGGAAGCGATGGCATCTTCACCAAGAATGGTCAGCGCCTCTCCTTTGAACTGATCTCGGTCGCCGAGTACTCTGACTGGAACAAGTGGGCCCAGGTAGTGCAGAGCAACCTCAAGGCCGCTGGCATTGATATCCACATCAAACTCATGCCGGAGGCGCAGTATCTGACCTTCCGCGCAGAAGCGAAGCCCTACCAGCTGATGATCAGCGGTGTGGGTGGTGGCCCAACTCCTTACTTCATTTACAACGGCACCCTGAGCAGCCAGAGCCTCCCGCCCAATGGGCGCAACAGCAGCTACTGGAAGGATGCCCAGACCGATCAGCTCCTCCAGCAGTTCGCCTCGACGATGGACCCCGCGCTCCAGAAGCAGGCGATCCAGGGTCTGGAACGCATCATGGTTGAGCAGGTGCCCTGGATTCCGGTGGTGGCCGGCGCTCGCTGGTTCGAGTACAATACCATGCGCTTCACTGGCTGGCCCGATCAGCAGAACCAGTATGCCGTCGGCTCACCCTACTCCTACCCCGATAATGAGATTATCGTGATGCACCTGCAGCCCGTTTCGTAGGCTCCTTTCCCTACTTCCGGGACCTGCCGAGCAGGGGAATGGCCTCTTGGCCCTGGCCTGAGAGGCCATTCCCCTTGTCTGGGCCAGTCTAGGCCAGAGAGACGGCAGGCCAATGTAATTGATCACTACCTTGACCGTTGTTCTGCTTCGATCTTGATGGTATACTCCCCCCAGATGGGGAGAATCTCTTAGGAGCGCACCTTACCTATCTGCTCTGTTCTCCAGGCCCGCTGACGGCCCTGGTGCAGCGCAGATCACGGAAGGTATGAAGGAGTCCCTGAATGCGCCACTTGCTTCGTCGCATTCTGTTCTATCTGTTCGCCGCCTGGGCGGCAATTACCTTGAATTTCGTGATTCCACGCCTGGCTCCAGGCGACCCGGCAGCCGTGCTGTTGGGCAATCTACAGAGTCGCGGTATTCATGTGGGCGCCGCCTATCTGAAGGCTATCCAGGCGGAGCTGGGCTACAATACCGGTGATCCGCTCCCCATCCAGTACCTCGACTACCTCAATAGCTTGTTGCACGGCAACCTTGGCGTGGCCGTGACCTCCTCGTTCGAGCCGGTGACAAACGTTATCGGGCGCGATATCTTCTGGTCGCTGGGCCTGGGCCTGGTCTCAGTCATCCTCAGCTTTGCCCTCGGTTGCCTCCTGGGCATCGTCATGGCCTGGAAACGCGGCTCGTTGCTCGATACGATCCTGTCACCGCTGCTGAATTTTCTGTCGGCAATCCCTTACTTCTGGATGGCCCTCCTGATCCTCTACATCTTCGGCTTCGAGCTGCGCTGGTTCCCTCTGACCGGCGGCTACGATGAGCTGAACGTCGACCCCGGATGGACGCTTGATTTCATCGCGAGCGTGATATATCATGGGATCTTGCCAGCCCTGACGATTGTTATCGCTTCCGTCGCCGGCTGGATGCTCACCATGCGCAACTCGATGATTACTACGCTCTCAGAGGACTACGTGCTGATGGCCAAGGCCAAGGGCTTGCGTACCAGTCGCATCATGTTCGCCTACGCGGCTCGTAATGCGATTCTGCCCAATGTGGCCGGCTTCGCCATCTCGCTGGGCTTCATTGTCGGCGGCCAGTTGCTGACGGAGATGGTCTTCTCCTACCCCGGCATCGGCTATTCCCTGCTGCAGGCGGTCCAAAACCAGGACTATTCCCTGATGCAGGGCATTTTCCTGGTCGTCGCCCTCGGCGTGCTCGGCGCTAATTTCCTCGCCGAGCTGAGCTATGCCTTCCTCGATCCCCGCGTCCGCCTCGAAAGGAGCGCCTGACAACCATGAGCCTGGGCAAGGATCTTAAGCACGTAGCTACTCTGGAGCCGGAAACGATCCCGTCAACGTTTCCAAAAAAGTTTCCACGCAGGGATTCGCGGCTGGCCCGCCTGGGTGAGAACCTCCGGCTCGTCTGGCGGGTTCTGACGAGCAATCGCAAGGTGGCGATTGGCAGCAGCATTGTCGCCTTCTTCTTGTTGGTGGCCATCTTCGGGCCACTGCTGGCCCCTTATGATCCCACCGCGACCTCCAGGCTCTCGGAAACGCCGCCCTCGGCAGCCCACTGGCTGGGCACGACGGCCACGGGTCAGGACATTTTCTCGCAGCTGCTCTATGGCACGCGCAGCAGTGTGTTTTGGGGTTTCCTGACCGGCCTCCTGGTGACACTGGTCTCGGTCGTGGTCGGCCTGGTGAGCGGTTACTTCGGCGGGATCATCGACGAGATTCTCTCGCTGGTGACCAACGTCTTCCTGGTGATCCCTGCGCTCCCACTGGCCATTGTGGCGGTCGGCTACTTCCCCAAGGGACCGTTGACGATCGCCCTGGTGATTATCCTCACTAACTGGTCGTTCAACGCCCGGTTGCTGCGAGCACAGACGCTCTCGATGCGCAGCCGGGAGTTTGTGACCGCGGCGCGGGCCAGCGGTGAAAGTGCGTGGCGCATCATTTTCTTCGAAATTTTCCCCAACGAGATCGGCATTGTGGCGGCGGCTTTTGTGAGCACAGTGATTTTTGTGCTGTTGGCCTGGACGGCACTGGAATTCCTGGGTCTGGGTGATATCAATACCGTAAGCTGGGGAAGTATGCTCTATTGGGCTCAGCAGTCCGATTCGATCTTCTCTGGCCTCTGGTGGTGGTTCGCTCCCCCAGGCTGCTGCATCGCCTTGCTTGGTGCCGCCCTGGCGCTGATTAACTTCGGTATCGATGAGATCGCCGATCCGCGTCTACGCAGCGAGATCAGCGAGCATGTGCCGAAGGAACTCAAAGAGAAGGCGGTAACGTAATGCCTATGACGGACAACCAGTCTCTCCATACCCCCAACAATCAGAGCAATGGCGTCCTTCTGGAGGTCCGCGATCTGAGCGTTGACTACTACGCGGTCAACGGCATCGTGCACGCGGTCAAAGAGGTGAGCTTCGAGCTGCGGCGGGGCGAGATTCTGGGGTTGGCGGGCGAGAGTGGCTGTGGTAAGTCGACTCTCGCTTACGCAATCTCACGCCTCTTGCGTCCGCCGGCCTATATCACGGGCGGCCAGGTGCTCTATCATCCACGCAAGCCCGAGAAGCGCGAAGCAACCTCTCACATTGTGGCAGTCAGTGATCTGAGCAGCGGTCAGTCGGCTCACAACGGGACTGCAGCAGCTTCGCCTCTTCCTTCACCGGAGACCATCGACGTGCTGCGGCTCTCGCCAGCTCAGCTGCGAGCCTTTCGTTGGAATGAGATGGCCATTGTCTTCCAGAGCGCTATGAATGCTCTCAATCCGGTGATGACAATCGGCACTCAGATTATGGATGTGCTGAAAACGCACTGTCCAGAAATGAGCACCGCGCAGCGCAAAGAGCGCGCTGCCGAGCTTCTGAAGCTGGTTGGTATCGCTCCCGATCGTCTCCGCAGCTATCCTCATGAGCTGAGCGGCGGTATGCGCCAGCGCGCGGTGATCGCCATCGCTCTGGCTCTGACGCCAGAGCTGATCATTATGGATGAGCCGACGACGGCTCTCGATGTCGTGGTTCAGCGTGAGATTCTCGATCTGATCAGCTCGCTCTGCCGCGAGTTCTCTACGGCGCTGATCTTTATTACACACGATCTGTCGCTGCTGCTGGAACTGGCCGATACGATTGCGGTAATGTATGCTGGCAAGATGGTGGAGAAGGCCAGCAGTCGGGAGTTCTACGCTCACCCGCGCCATCCATACAGCTACGGTCTGCTGAATTCCTTCCCCAAGTTGCACGGTCCCATTCGCCGCATGGCCGGGATTCCTGGCTCTCCTCCCGACCTGCGTTCCGTCCCCGCCGGGTGTGCTTTCCATCCTCGCTGCCCCTTTGCCTGGCAGCCTTGCCAGCGGCTTGAGCCCCAGTTGCTGCCCTCGACCGCTGAGACACCTCGCCAACTGGTGGCTTGCCATCTCTATGATGCCCATCAACGTCCAGAAGGGCCGCCGAGCAGCGCCGAGTTCGCGGCACGCTACGAGGCTCTGGCTGAAGGGAGTGCAATCGTATGAGCGTTTCCGAGCAGCTGACGGTGCAACAGACTCCAGAGAAGGTATTGGAACCCGTGCTGGAAGCGGAGCATTTGCGCAAGGATTTTCCGCTGCGCACAGTTCGCCTCTTCGGTCCCCCGCGCGCTGTCCACGCCGTGGAAGATGCTTCGCTGGCCCTCTACCCCGGGCGCGCCACGGCAGTGGTGGGTGAGAGCGGCAGTGGTAAGACAACGGTGGCCCGCATGCTGGCCCGCCTCTATGACCCGACCTCGGGGGTCATTCGCTTCCACGGCCAGCCAGTCGATCTCAAGGCGCGTGGTCAGGCCCTGCGCACTTATCGGCGCCATGTACAGCTGATTTTTCAGGATCCCTTCGCTTCTTTGAATCCTATCCATAGTGTCCGCTACCACCTCAGTCGCCCCTTGCGAGTGCATGGCCACGCTCATAACCGCCAGGAGGAGACCGAGCAGATCTTGGCCCTGCTACGCCGCGTGAGCTTGACGCCCGCCGAGCAGTTTATCGAGAAATATCCTTACCAGCTTAGCGGTGGTCAGCGTCAGCGCATCGCTATCGCCCGCGCCCTGGCCGTGCGCCCGGAGGTCTTGCTGGCTGATGAGCCGGTCTCGATGTTGGATGTCTCCATCCGCCTCGATATTCTGAATCTGCTCCTACGCCTCAAGGATGAGGAACAGCTTGCGCTGCTCTATATTACGCACGATATCGCCAGCGCTCGCTACTTCGCAGAGGAGACGCTGGTGATGTACGCCGGGCAGATGGTGGAGGGCGGCCCAAGTGAGGAAGTAACGCAGCGCCCGAAGCACCCCTACACCCAGCTGCTGCTGTCCGCGGCTCCCGATCCTGATCGCATGATGGCCGGCCAGAAGCTGCAGCTGCCAGCGCGCGGCGAGATCCCCAGTCTGATCAATCCGCCCAGCGGCTGCCGCTTCCATCCGCGCTGCCCTCATGCGATGGAAGTCTGCCGTCAGCGTTTCCCGCGCCGCACTCAGCTGGGCAACGGCCACTGGGCCCATTGTTTCCTCTATGGCGATGGCGACGGGGAGCCAGTGGTCAGCGCACGCCTGAAGACCGCAAGCAGCACTGGGGCAGCAGAGTCGACGGCAACAGGCGGCGCTGGCCTCGGCACTTCCTCTCTGACCCCCCCCTCAAGTGGTGCCAGCCCCTCTTCTCAGTCGTAGAGGCTGGTGGTAATGGGAATCTGACTGCGTTTGAGGCCCGAACGCGCGACGACTCGCTCTGTGAGTCGTCGCGCTTGTTCGATGACTTCGCTTTCGTCAAAGGTGAGGACGCGGCGATTCTCCATGACCAGGGTGCCATTGATGATGCTGTGTTTGACGCTGCTGCCGCTGGCGGCGTAGACCAGGGTCTGCACGGGATCATTGCAAGGCACCCATTCGACCTGGTTGAGGTCGAAGAAGATGAGATCAGCCCGCTTGCCAACTTCGACGGAGCCGATTTCATCGTCCCAGAGCAAGGCGCGCGCTCCGTCGATGGTGGCCATACGAATGGCCTGCCGGGCCGGGATCATGGCGGCGTCCATGCGCGCGTCTTTGAAGAGACCCGCCGCCAGGTAGAGCTGGCGCGTCATGTCGAGGGCGCCCGCGGCGGAGACGCCGTCGCAGCCAAGGGCGACGGTGACGCCGGCAGCCAGCATTTCGGGATATTTGCCAATACGCGTGGCCCCCTTGGCAATCTTGAGTGAGGTGCCGGGACAGAAGGCGACTTTGGTGCCCCACCGAGCCAGGAGGTCAATCTCGTGGTCTTTGATGGCTACGACATGGGCCAGGACGAGATTCGGCCCCAAGGCGCCAATGCGCTCCAGCCGCTCGACCGGCCAGAGACCATATTTTTGTTCGCTGACACGCGCTTCTTCGATGGAGGAGGCAATATGGTAGGTGGTGCCCACGCCGAGCTGCTCGGCTAGCTGGCGGGCACCACGGTGCAGCTCGGGGCTACATGGCTCCTTGCCTTCGATGTTGACCCAGCAGCGAATCCGCCCTTCGGCATAGCCGTTCCAGCGCTTGACACAGACTTCGAGGGCGGCCAGGGCTTCGTCGGCGTCGCGGAAGAAGTGATGAGCCACCATCTCAGGGGTCCAGTAGGATGGGATGACCTCCGGCTTGACGTCGGCGGCGTGACGGCCCGTGATGCCGCGCATGCCAGCCTGGGCCGCCGCCTGAACGGTGATGCCGGCGTCGTTCTGGGAACCCATGTCCAGGAAGCAGGTGGTGCCTGTCTTGATCATTTCGAGACAGGCTAAGAGAACGCTCCAGTGCTCAGCCTCTTCGTCGACGGCAGCGTAGAAGGGTTTGGCCCAGTTGAAGACCCAGGGCCGCGTGGTGAGACTGTCGGGAAAGAGGCCACGACTGAGCTGCTCGGAGAGGTGAACATGGGCTTCAACGAGACCGGGCATGAGGAGGGTGCGCCGCCCATCAATGATGCGGTCGAAGTGGCTGCCGCTGTAACGGGCGGCGATGTCGTCGGCCCGGCCTACGGCGGCGATGCGGGTGTCTTCGATGACGACCGAGGCATGCTCCAGGACACTATCATGCTGGTCAACGGTCAGAAGATAGTCGACGTTGTCGATGAGGATGCGTGTCATCGCTTCGTTCCTCGCTGTTCTCTTGTCTCTTGCTCTCTCGTGTGATTGGTAGAAGAGATGGCGGGCGAGCAGACAGACAAACTGTCACAATTCGGCTGCCGGCTGGCCTGGCCGGCCTCCTCCATAGCTGCGCTTAAGGATAGGAGCGCAGGACGCGCCCGATCCCCGGCTTGACGAGTAGTTGACCCTCGCGATAGACAAGCTGGCCCCCTTTGATGGTGAGGACCGGCCAGCCTTTGACGGTCATGCCGTTGGCTGGCGTCTTGAGCTTGGAGAAGGTGGTCTCGGGACTGACGACGCGCTCGGCCTCCATGTCGACAAGGACGAGATCGGCGTCTTTGCCGATGGCGATAGAGCCTTTGCGGTCGTCAATGTGGTAGAGACGGGCAGGATTGAGGGCCGCCACCTGAACCAGTTGTTGCAGGCTGATACGCCCTTTGTGAACGCCTTCGGAGAGGAGCAGCGGGAGGGCAACTTCGATACCTGGCATGCCGGCGGTGACGCTCCAGAGATCGTCGGTTTCGTGCTTTTCGCAGGCAATATGGTCGGTGCCAACGGTGGCAATGGCTCCACGGCGAATGGCCTCCCAGAGCCGTTCGCCGTTGGCACGGTCGCGCAGAGGCGGATTCATTTTGCCGATGGCTCCGATGCGTGTCCCAGCCTCCTCGGGGAAGACCGTCAGGAATTGGACCAGCGTTTCGAGCACGGGCGGGACTTTGCTCCAGCGGGCGGCAGCATCGACGCCGTCAGCGGTACTGAGGTGCAGGACAACGATGCGGCAGCCGGTCAGCTCGCTGAGGTAGGCCATCGTGTGAATGTCGGCAACCTCGCAGAAGGCGGGCCGCCCATCGCTCCAGGCTTGCAGGTCTTTGCGCCCGGTGGCTTGGATAGCTGGCAGGGTGTAGCGCACGATTTCGACATCCTCGCAGTGCAGAGCGACCAGCCCATTAAAGGGCGCGCATTGCTTCATAGTGAGGTAGGCATCGCCGTCGTCCAGCGGTTCGATGTCTAGCTCGGCCACTGCAGGCGCACGGTAGTCGAGGTGAAGCTTGTAACAGAGGACGCCAAAGCGCTCGTGATAGAGAGGGATTTCGTCGATGTGCTGCCGGTTCTGGATCTGCAGGTGAATCACCACGTCGCAGTAGGAGTGCTCGGCGATGCTACGCTCCCAGCGCGGGTAGACCTCTAGATAGGAGGCTTTGGCCCGGTTGTGCGGCATCATGACGGTGGTTCCCCCGGCAATGGCGGCGGCGCTGGTCTGCTCGACATCTTGATCAAAAGGATAGTGCACGCCAAGATGAATGTGGGGCTCAACTCGCCCGGGGAGTAAATAGTGACCGCGTCCGTCGATGGTCTCCTGGGCCACCGGTGGGCTGTCGTCATCGCCGAGCGCGCTGATCTTGCTATCACGCACAGCGAGCCAGCCGGAGAAAGTGGTGGTGGGCGTAACGATGTGACAATTCTTAATAACCAGATCCGCTTTTGCCATGATGTTGCTCGCTCCTCGCTTCTGATTCTCTGTTCTCGCCTCATCGCTTGACGGCTTTGTCGGTCCTGCTCTTGGTGAATCGAATCGTTCGGTGTGGATGGACCGCTCGCCACTGTGGCTCAGCTCGTTGGCTTGACCTGAGTGGTTGCTTGCTCGAGGACAGGTAGCAACTCGTTCAGGGAGACAACGGCGCCAATGTAGCGCTCCCAGACGGCTAGGGCCATGTCGTGCCAGGCCGGGTCAATGCCTCCAACGCATTCGCGTACAACGACGATGTCGTAGTCGCGCATGTAAGCCTCACGGACAGTGGTGTCAATACAGGCGTTGGTGGTGGTGCCAGTGATGAGCAGCAGCCGCCGCCCAAGGATACGCAGGAGGACCTCTAGCCGCGTGCCGTAAAAGGCGCTGAATTTGTGCTTTTCGATGAGATGGCTACGCTCGTCGATGAGGGGCTGCAGTTCGGCGACGATCTCGGCATCCCAGGTACCGGGCTGGCAGGCGATGCGGGCCCGCTTCTGGGTGTGCGGAGTGATACGATGCAGCGCCCGCGTGTGATCCTCGGGGAAGTGATGCTGGATGGTCCAGATGTCGGGGATGCCACAGGCTTTGCACATCTCCACCAGACGGCGAATGTGAGGGATAATGGCCGCCAGCGGCCTGGTGTCAACCCCGCTGAGACCCAGTGTTCCCTGTGGATGACAGAAGGCGTTTTGGACGTCAATGACGAGTAGGGCAGTTTCGCGAGGGTCGATCTGGAAGTTCATCTCGCTCCCTCTCTTTCCTGGTTGCTTGTGACTGCACTGCGCCAGATCCACCTGTCCGAGGACCGGGCCGCTCCCTCTGCTGATCTGATCAGTTGGGCTGGCCAGGGCAAGCGGCTGGCACAGACCGACCTTGCTCTACGACAAGCCGCTCTGCTTCCTTCTCTCCCAGGGTCCCCCCGACCACGGGAGCGGCGAGAGGCTTGACGGGTTCCGCAAAAAGTGGTATAGTGATTATACCACATTGGCAGCGGAGAAGAGAGCGCCCACCTCTGTCCTCCCCAGTTGGGGGCCGGGTTGATCGCTGCCAGGAGTGGTATAATCACTATACCACATCGATGGAAGCCCGGCGCAAGCAAGGGTCGCCAGCGAGAGGATGGCACGATGCAGTATATTGCCATGATCGAAGCGATAGCGGATGCGCCGCAGTATCAGTTTCTCTGGCGAGAGTTACCGATTGAGGAGCGCCTCAAAGAGGCGGCGCGTGCGGGTTTTGCTGGTGTTGATTTCTGGGACTGGATCGACAAGGATATTGACCATCTGGCCCAGGTGGCTGCCGACCAGGGGATCTTTATCAACTCGGTCTTCGGCTCGCGACGCGGCTCACTCAGCAACGTTGCCGACCATGCCCGCGTCCTCGACCAGTTCCGCGAATCGCTGGAGATGGCTGCGCGGTGCGGCATTCGAGCCCTCTTTGTTCAGAGCGATGAGGTCGGTCCTGGGGGGCAGGTGGTGCCTCCGGCTCGGCCTTTGAGCGAGGCTGAGCGCTGGCAGGCACTAGAGGAAGGACTCTGGCGCCTGGTGGAGCTGGTCGATAGCTCGGGGCTGGAGGTGACGCTCTTGATCGAGCCGCTCAGCAAGCTGCACGTTCACGGCTATTTGCTGCGCAGTGTCCTCGATGCTGCTCGTCTGGTCCAGCGTCTCAATTCACCCCGGCTGAGGCTGGTTTTTGACCTTTTCCACCAGCAGATCAACGAAGGGAACCTGATCAATAACCTGCGAGCGACGATTGATCTGGTCGGCGCGATCCACATCGCCGATGTTCCCGAGCGTGGTGCCCCAGGGACGGGAGAGATCAATATCGCCAGGATCTACCATGAGATGCTCGCTCTTGGCTATGATGGCCAGGTCGGTTTCGAGTGCGTGCCGGGGCACAGTTCAACCGCGGAGGTATTGGCAGCCATTCGCGCTATTTTCCCCTTCCCCGATCCTGATTCTGACGCTGAGCGGCGCTAGCTGGCACGGTCATCGTGCGCTCTCGCCTGCTGTTGTTGTCCGTGCATTCCGTTCCGTTCGGTTCGTCCTGTCAGAAGTCGCTGGCTCCAGCTCATGGAGCGAAAGGTTGGCTGGCTATGCTGAAAGGCTCTCGGCTTCGGCTCTTCGGGATACCTTTATTTCTCCTCTTCTTGCTTCTGCTCAGCGCCTGTGGCAACCAGGGAACTTCCTCTTCTTCGGGCAGCTCTGGTAGTTCGCAGCCGATCCGGGTGGCGATGGTCACCAGTGGTCCGGTCAATGATCACAGCTGGAATGAGGACGCGCTCAAAGGTGTGCAGCTGATTAAGGAGCAGCTTGGCTGGTCGTTCGCCTATTCTGAGAACGTCTCACAGGCAGAACAGGCGAACGTGCTGCGTCAGTACGCGCGCCAGGGCTATAATCTGATCTTCGCTCACGGCTTCGAGTACGCTGACTCGGTGAAGGCCGTGGCTCCGGAGTTCCCCAATACACATTTTGTGATCATCAACGGTCAGGGGTCGCTGGCTAATCTGAGCGGAACGGAATTCCGCTATGGCGAGCTGGGCTATTTTACTGGCATGGCCGCCGGTCTGGTGACAAAGAACAATAAGATTGGCATTGTGGCCGCAGTCGATGCGCCCCAGGTGACTGCCGATATCGACACCTTTAAGAAGGGCGTGGCTGCGGTTAACCCGCAGGCCAGCGTCAGTGTGGCCTTTGTTGGCTCTTACGATGATGTGGTCAAGGGTCAGCAGGTGACACAGGCTCAGCTTGATCGTGGCGTGGATGTACTCACGATTATGGGCAATGCTTTTGATGGGCCGGCCATCAAGCTGGCTCAGCAAAAGGGTGTGAAGGTCATCGCCGGCTGGTCGACGGACGCCTATTCGCTGGCCCCCAATACGATTGTGACGAGTGGCGTGCAGGAGGTGCCGGGCCTTTATCTGCAGATCGCCAAGCTCTTTAAGGAGGGTCAGCTGAAGGGCAATACAACCTATCAATTCGGCTTCAAGGAGCAGGTGCAGCATCTGGGACAGTGGGGCGACTGGGTGCCCCAGGATGTACGCACCCGCGTGGAGGCAGCGGTTCAGCAGTATCTGGCCGGGAAGTTGAATATCGGTTTGCCAGCCTCTGCCTAGGCCGGGCTGTCTGACGTGTCTCGCACTTTCGACGCTCCTCCAGTATGAGCAGCGGAGCGAGAGAACGAGGGAGGCCAGGGCTGCGGCTCTTACGGGCACCAGTTTGTTCCCTTCCTCGCCCCTCTCGCTCTTCTGGAGCAATTGGCTATGGCTATGATGCGTGTTGTGACAGGTGCGCGCTTCGGCTTCGGACGCTTGAGGCGCTGGTGGCTCTCGCTCGTGCTACCGCTGCTGGCCATTGGCCTGGCGCTGCTGCTCGGGGCGGTGGTGATGCTCATCAGCGGCTTCAGTCCGCTTGATGCCTACTCGGGTCTCTTTCAAGGGGCTTTCGGGACGCTGCCCCAGTTCGCTGAGACGCTCAATGAGGCCACGCCGCTGCTGCTGATTGGCCTGGGGATCGCGGTAGCTTTCCGAGCCGGGGCCTTCAATATCGGCGGCGTGGGTCAGGAATACCTGGGCGCGCTGGCGGCAGTGATTGTTGGCGGCAAGTTCACTGGTCTGCCAGGTTGGTTACATCTGGTATTGGCGACCGCCGCCGGATTCGTGGCTGGAGGGCTGTGGGCTGCGCCCGCGGCCTTGCTGAAGATCCGCCTCGGCATCAATGAGGTCATTACGAGCATCCTGCTCAACTACATTGCGATCTATTTCATTGACTATATGATCTCCGGCCCAATCCACGCTCCGGGTTTCACGGCTGCTCCGACCTCATTCCCGGTCCAGCAGAATGCCACCTTCCCCATTCTGGTGCAAGGCAGCGATCTAAACGCCGGCTTCTTCCTGGCGCTGCTGGCTCTGGTGGTGATCTTTGTCTTGCTGCGCTACACGACCTGGGGCTACCGCATGCGACTGGTGGGTCTGAACCGCGAGGCGGCCCGTCACGCTGGGGTGCATGTTGATCGCGTCTACCTGCTCTCCTTCTTCATCAGCGGGGCGCTGGCCGGCCTGGCCGGGGCAATCGAGATCCTGGGCTATCGCTACCAGCTGATCACTGGCTTCGCTCCTAATACGGGCTACGACGCCATCGCTGTCGCGCTGCTCGGTGGCTTGAGCCCCGGTGGCGTGGGGCTGGCAGCCCTCTTTTTCGGAGCTTTAGCCAACGGTGCTTCGGCTATGGAGGCCATCGCCCAGCTGCCATCACAGCTAGCGGACATTGTCCGGACCCTGGCGATTCTGGCTGTACTGGCCGTTTCGTCGCCGGTCATTCTCGACCTGGTGCGCCGGCGCCAGAGCGGTGGCCAGGAGACCGATGGGAGCGGCCCATCTGCCAGGGCCACTGGAGCGGGAGCGGGTGGGCAGCCGCCGACGAGTGGTCTTGAGCCTGAGACCTTTGTTGCAGAGTGAGGGAGTGCCTATGCGCAAGCAACAGTCGCGACAGTGGCTCTGGGTCGTCCTGGCCATCGTGCTGCTGCTGGTCTGTCTGATGATTCTCAATCTGGCGACGGGCCGTCGATCCGGCAATGGCCAGGGAGTCAGTGGTCTGATTGCGCTCCTCACTTCGCCTGATTTCGTGGTGGCTTCGCTGGTGGCTATGACACCGCTGTTGCTGGCTGCGCTGGGCGGGCTGTTCAACGAGCTGGCGGGAGTGCTGAATCTGGCACTGGAGGCTATCATGCTCTGCGGGGCCCTGGCGGCCTATATGGGTGCGCTGGCCGGGCATAGTCCCTGGGTCGGCCTGCTGCTGGCAATGGTGGTTGGGATGCTGATCGCTCTGGTGCATGCCTGGTTCTCGGTGACGCTCCGCGTCGATCAGATCGTGAGCGCGGTCGGTCTCAATCTCTTCGCAATGGCGGCTACGGCCTATGTGTTTCGCCTGCGCTTCGGCAACGTGTCGCAGTTCCCTTCAGCTCCCGGGTTTGGGACGCTTTCATTTCCGCTGCTCAGCTCGCTTCCCTACATCGGGCCAGCCTTCTTTCAGTTGAATGCCCTGGTCTATATCGCCCTGGCCCTGGTGCCGGTGACCTGGTTTGTTCTGTATCGCACCACCTGGGGCCTGGCCCTGCGCGCAGTCGGCGAGAAGCCGCTGGCGGCGACCACGGTCGGCATCGAGGTACAGCGCGTACGCTATCTGGCCTTGCTGGTCTGCGGGGCTTTGGCTGGCGCTGGCGGCGCGGCCCTGGTGAGTGCCAGCGGTGTCAATGCTTTTCAGGAGAATATGACTGCCGGGCGCGGCTATGTGGCCTTTGCGGCGATCGTCTTCGGGCGCTGGCATCCTCTGGGCATTCTGTTGGGGGTGCTGCTCTTCGGCTTTGGCGATGCCTTGCAGATTCGCCTGCAAGCCTACGGTGTCAATGTGCCTTACCAACTGCTGGAGACGCTTCCTTACGTGATCACGCTCCTGGCGCTGATGTTGCTGATGCGCAATGCACACGGCCCGGCGGCCAGTGGCCAGCCCTATGGGAACGAGGGGGCGCGCTCCTTTCTCAAGGATGCCACTGCCAGCGAAGAGAAGGCGACAGAGGAGACGACTCCAGCAACAGCGGGAACGGTGCTGGAGCTGCGTCAGATTGTGAAGCGCTTTCCGGGAGTAGTGGCAAACGATCATGTGACGCTGGCCATTCGCCGGGGAGAGATCCATGCCCTGCTTGGGGAGAACGGCGCTGGTAAGACGACGCTGATGAATATTGTCTACGGCCTCTATCGCCCTGATGAGGGCCAGATCCTGGTTGAGGGGAGGCGCGCGCAGATCAGGACGCCGCGCGAGGCCATGCAGCTTGGTATCGGCATGGTGCATCAGCATTTCATGCTGATTCCCGCGCTTTCAATCCTGGAAAACATTGTGTTGGGCACGAGGCCGGAGCGGGCGCCCTTGCTTGACCTGCGCCAGGCCGAGCAGCGTATTGCTCAGCTCGCTCAGAGTCTCGGGCTGGAAGCCTCACCCTATGAGCGCGTGCAGAATCTGACGCTCGGGCAGCAGCAGAAGGTCGAGATCATGAAGGCGCTCTATCGGGGGGCGCGTCTGCTGATCCTCGATGAGCCTACGGCGGTGCTGACGCCCCAGGAGAGCGAGGAATTGTTTGCCCTCTTGCGCCGGTTGCGCGCCGAGGGCGTGACCATCATCTTTATCAGCCACAAGCTGAAAGAGGTGATGGCCATCAGCGATCGGGTGACGGTGATGCGCCTGGGGCGTGTGGTGCGCACGCTGGAGACGCGGCAGGCGACGCCAGCCGAGCTGGCCCGTCTGATGGTGGGGCGGGCAGTCGCACTAACGGTGATGAAGGAGGCGGCCAGGCCAGGTGAGGTCTGCTTGCGCCTGGAGCAGGTGCAGGCGCGTGGAGCCAACGGGCAGGCGGCCTTGCGTGGCATTTCGCTGGAGTTACGTTCCGGAGAGATCCACGGTCTGGCTGGCGTTGATGGCAATGGGCAGAGCGAGCTACTGGAGGTCCTGATGGGCCTGCTCCGCGTTGAGGCGGGCCGTATCCTTTTCGAGGGGCGCGATATTACGATGCTCGATACGGCGGCGCGTCTGGATCTGGCCCTGGCCCATATTCCCGAGGATCGCCATCGGCAGGGTCTGATTCTGGATTTGACGGTGGCCGAGAATATGGTGCTGGATGTCTTTGACCACCCGCCCTACGCTCGCTACGGCTGGCGTCGTTTCAGGGCAGTAGTATCTCGGGCACGGCAGCTGATGGCGGCTTTCGATGTGCGGGCGCCGGGTCCGCTGATCCCCATGCGCCATCTGTCAGGTGGCAATCAGCAGAAGGCCGTGCTGGCCCGCGCCTTGGGCCGCGAGCCACGCTTACTGATCGCCATGCAGCCAACGCGCGGCCTGGACGTAGGCGCCATCGCCTATGTCCATCGGCGCATTGTTGAGGCCCGCGATCGCGGCTGCGCGGTGCTGCTGATCTCCTCTGATCTCGACGAGATTCTGGCTCTGAGTGACCGCATCAGTGTGATCTACGAGGGGCGTATTCTGGAAACACTGCCAGCAGCAGCAGTCGATCTGACGCATCTAGGTCTGCTGATGGCGGGCACACGCCCAGAGCAGGTGCCGCAGCTACAGCCACAATCGCAGCGGCTGGTCAGCGGCGACTGGCCGGTGACTTAGCCGGCATTGGAGGCCAGGGCCAGGCTTTCGGTCTGGCCACGAGACACTGGCCTGGACCACAGAACTCTCTGGCTGAGTAGACTGTACGTAGCGCTGCGGGATACATTCGCAAAGGGGGAAAACAATGACGTTGACGCTGGAGGGACATACCGCTTTGGTGACGGGCGCCGGGCGCGGGATGGGACGCGCGATCGCGCTGCGCCTGGCCCGTGAGGGGGCACGAGTGGCCGTGGCTGATATCGATGAGCAGGGTACCGCCGCTGTGGCAGAGGAGATTCGGGCCGCTGGCGGCGAGGCGCTGCCGATACGGCTGGATGTGAGCCGGGAGGAGAGCGTGAATGAGGGAGTGCAGCAGGTCCGCGCGCGGCTGGGACCGATCACGATCCTCATCAATAACGCCGGGATCTTCCGCGATACTCCTCTCCTGGAGTCTTCCTTGCAGGATTGGTATCTGAGCCTGGCTGTCAATCTGACTGGTCAGTTGCTCTGCGCTCGGGCAGTGGTACCCGATATGATTGCCCAGCGCTGGGGGCGTATTGTGAACCAGGCTTCGATGATGAGCAAGGTGGCTTTTGGGCGCGACTATGCCTACTGTGCCTCTAAGACGGGCGTGCTGGGCTTGACACGCTCATTAGCAGTAGAGCTGGCTGGCTACAACATCTGCGTCAATGCCCTCTGCCCGGGCAATATTATGACCGCCATGCTGGAGGAGGTCGATCGGGCGGTGGCGGTGCGCGAAGGGAAAGAGCCAGGCCAGTTTCTGAGCGAGCGCCCGCGAGACATTCCTTTGGGGCGGCTGGGCAGGCCGGAGGATATCGCCGGCGTAGTAGCGTTTCTGTGTGGACCCGACGGCAGCTACATCACCGGTCAGGCGATCCATGTCGATGGCGGCCTCTATATGGCCTGACAGCGGCCTGATCCCGTCTGTCTCGGGCCAGGTAAGGAAGGAGCAGAGAGCGTGCAATCGTTGGCCAGCTATACGCCTGCTTTTCTCAAGGAACTGTATCGCAAGATGGTGCTGATCCGCCGCTTTGAGGAGCGGGCGGCAGAGCTGCGTAGCCTGGGCTACATCCCCGGCTTCCTGCACCCCTACATTGGCCAGGAAGCGGTAGCTGTGGGGGCCTGCGCGGCTCTTGGTCCGCACGACTACATTACCAGCACTCACCGTGGACATGGCCATATTTTGGCACGTGGGGGCGATCCACGCTACATGTACGCCGAGTTGTTCGCCCGTCGCGATGGATACAACCGTGCGAAAGGCGGCTCGTTGCATATCGCCAATATCGAGCTGGGGATCATCGGCGCTAATGGCATCGTCGGGGGCGGCATTCCGATCGCCGTGGGGGCCGGGCTGGCCCTCAAGCAGGCGCGCCAGATCGCCGTTCACCATCCCGACGATCCGCGGGCGCGGCGCGCCGATGGGGTAGCGGTGACCTTCTTTGGCGATGGGGCTTCCAATCAAGGAGCCTTTCATGAGTCGCTCAACCTGGCCGCTCTCTGGCGCCTACCGGTGATCTTCATCTGCGAGAACAACCTCTACGGCGAGTTTACACCACAGCACAAGCATCAGACGATCCGTGATATCGCCACGCGCGCCAGCTCCTACGCTGTCCCCGGTCTGATCGCCGATGGCAACGATGTGCTGGATGTCTATCGCGTGGTCAGCAAGGCCGCCGAGGAGGCGCGCAAGGGGCATGGGCCAACCCTGGTCGAGTGCAAGACCTATCGCCACCGTGGTCACTACGAAGGGGACATGGGCCAGTACCGCCCTGCTGAGGAGGTGGCTTTCTGGCTGGAGGCCGATCCCATCAAGAACTATCGCCGCTTGCTGCTGGCCGGGGCAATCTGCACCGAGGAGGAGCTGCAGGCGCTTGATGAGGCAGTTGAGCAGGAGCTAGAGGAGGCCGTGGCCTTCGCCAAGGCCTCGCCGCATCCGGCGCCCGAGGAGGCGCTGGAGGATGTCTTTGTTGAAAGCTATGGGGGGAGGGCCTTACTATGACTGCGACGTCCAGGGCCGAGAAGGAGCGCCGTCTGACCTACGCGCAGGCCATCCGCGAGGCGCTGGCCGAGGAGATGGAGCGCGATCCGTCGCTGCTGCTGCTCGGCGAGGATATCGGCGAGCCAGGAGGTGTCTTCGGCGTGACCCAGGGTCTGCTCCAGCGCTTTGGGGAGGAGCGTGTACTCGATACGCCGATCTCCGAGGAGGCCGTCATCGGGGCAGCGCTCGGCGCGGCGCTCCTCGGCGTGCCAACGGTGGCGGAAATCATGTTCAGCGATTTCGCCACGCTGGCAATGGATCAGATTGTCAACCAGGCCGCCAAGTTTCGCTACATGACCGGCGGACGCACCAGCGCGCCGCTGGTGATCCGTATGGTGACAGGTACAGCGGGCGCAACAGCAGCCCAGCACTCGCAGAGCCTGGAAGCCTGGTTCACGGCCACACCAGGACTGAAGGTCGTGACTGCCTCAACGCCCGCCGATGCCAAGGGCTTGCTCAAGAGCGCCATCCGCGACCCCGATCCAGTGCTCTTTTTCGAGCATAAGCTGCTCTACAACAGCCGTGGCGCGGTACCGGCAGATGACTACTGCATTCCGCTGGGGGAGGGCCGCGTGGCTCGCGAGGGAAGCGATGTGACGCTCGTGGCTTATCTGTATATGCTGCCGCGCGCGCTGAAGGCGGCTGAGATGCTGGCCCGCGAGGGCATCTCAGTCGAGGTATGGGACCCGCGCACGCTGGTGCCTTTCGACCGCGATGGTCTGCGTCGTTCTCTGGAGAAGACTGGGCGCCTGGTGATCGCTCAGGAGGCCCCACGCCGCAACGGCTTCTGCGCGGAGATCGCCGCTATCGCAGCTGAGGAGTTTTTCCCGCTGCTGAAGGCGCCGATCAAGCGCGTCTGTGGTACGAATACACCCATGCCCTACGCTCCTGAGCTGGAGCAGTTTGTCATTCCCGATGAGGAGCGCATCGCCGCCGGGGTGCGCGAGGTGCTGTACAACGCAGTGCGCGCCGCACCAGGTGGCTGATGACCGGTGTGGTCCCCGTGCCTGGCGGCCCCGGGGACCGCGATGGATGGGCAAGGCAGAAAGGAGTCAGCCGCTATGGCAGAAACCATTGCCATGCCGAAGTGGGGCCTGACGATGGAAGAGGGGACCATTGTCGAGTGGATGGTCGGCGAGGGCGATACGGTACAGAAAGGGGATGTGCTGGCAATCGTGGAGACGGAAAAGACCTCTGTCGAGCTGACGTCGCCTTTTAGTGGCGTCGTGGCCCGCGTCCTGGTGGCCGATGGGGAGACGGTCCCGGTGGGCACGCCGCTGCTGCTTCTGGCCAGTAGTCCAGAGGAGGCCGCTCAGCTCCGCTGATGGCGCGCGAGTCCGCTCGGCCCGCTCTCGGGGGAGAGGCCACTGCCGGCGAGCGCTTCGAGATGGGGAGCAAGGAGCGCCCGCCAGAGTCTGTACGTGTTGCGGGGAAGCATATTAAGATATATCTGCTAAGGAGTATAACCGCATATGAGACTACACAGATAGAGGAATCTCAGAGATGAGCAAAACTGAAGCGGAAGCGGCTATCAGGCCACTTCATCTTTCCACTGCGCGTAGCAGTGCAGCAGAGCAGCTACGACAATTGATTGAGAGCGGTCACTTTGCCCCTGGCGACCGCCTGCCCAGTGAGCGCAAGCTGGCCGAGTTGCTCGGGGTCAGTCGCACAATGGTGCGCGAAGCTATCAGCACCCTGGAGGCCATCGGTCTTATCGAGGTGCGCCACGGCAGTGGCAGCTACGTGACCGCGGAGGTGCCTCAACACAGCGTGTCCGCCATGTGGAGTGCCTGGTACATTGCCCATCGTCAGGACCTGATTCATCTGCTCCAGGTACGTGAGGCACTGGAGAGCAAAGCCGCCGCTCTGGCCGCGCAGCGGTCTCGTCCGATGCTGGTAATGCGATTACGCAAAATTCTGGAGAGGATGCGCAGCGCCGGCGAGCATGGCCAGATCGATGAGGTTTCAGCTCTCGATAGCGAGTTTCACAGCGCCATTGTCAAGGCAAGCGAGAATCCGATCCTCATTCAGCTGCTACTGTCGCTCAACGCTGTGCTCGATAACGATCGGCTGGTCGTCTTCAGTCTGCCCGATCGTCTTCAACGCTCGCTGCACGACCACGAGTGCATCATTCGGGCCATCGAGGAGCGCGATCCTCTGGCGGCTCAGGCTGCGCTCCACGAGCACTTTGAGAGCGTTCTGAAGGATGTCGAGTCACCGCGACGGCAGACTCAGGCTGGTAGCGCGCATCATCAGGACCGGGAAGGGCCTCGGCCTCAGTCGAAGTCGACGGTGCCTGAGCCTGTTCCGACCACAGGGGGGCGAGAGCCATGCCAGTCGTGATCATCGAGATGTACCCTGGGCGCACGCCTGAGCAGAAGCGGGCCTTGGTGAAGGCGGTCACGGAAGCAATGGTCGAGTATGCTGGGGCACGCCCTGATCATCTGCATGTCATTTTGCACGAGGTCGCACCGGAAAACTGGGCCCTGGCTGGGCGCCTGGGGACTGAACGCGACTCGGTCAGCGATCTTCCTGGCGGTGGTGGCAACGCGCCATCTACGCAGGAGGAAGGAGGAGGCTAATGGCGACGATCCGCGGGGTCTCCCATCTCTTGTTACAGACCAACGATCTGGCCCGCGCTGAGCGCTTCTATGTGGAGGTGCTTGGCTTCCATGTACGCGAGCGCACGACTTTCCGCGATGGGCGCCCACTGGTGGTCATGCACGAGGGCCTGGGCCTGACCGAGCTGACCGAGGAAGGGAAGCGCCTCCGCCAGAAGGCAGGCCAAAGCCTGGAGCATGTGGCCTTTCGTGTCGAGAATATCGCTCAGCTTGAGCGAGACCTGCGTATCGCCGGGGTGACGATTGTCGATGGGCCGAAGCCAACCGCTTACGGGACTTCGCTCTATTTTCTCGATCCCGACGGTGTGCGGATTGAGTGTCACGATTAGGCCGCTATCAGCAGACTCGACCAGACTACACGCCGACCGCGACGCCCGACGCTAGCGGCGGTGTGTGGCATGGCTCCTATCATTCGGTCAGCCTGTACTGGCGGGCAACCTGATGGGCAGACAATTGGCTTCCTGGCCCGGGAGGCTTTTCCGTTCCCAGGCCGGGCCGCTGGCTGCCGGGAGAGCAACCAATGAGTTGCTGTAGCATATCAGCAACATAACAGGTTTTAAGATAAGAAACAGGCAAACTGCACAACCACGCACGTCGCCGATCCTGGGGGGCAGTGTCGCCTCTACGCAAGGGAAACAGCGAGGTGCAGCCTATTGAGGAACAGCTTTATGTCCAGCGAGATTATTGCCAGACAGCGCGTCGCCATGCAGGAACGGGGGCTAGACGCGCTGGTCATCGCCTCGCCCGAGAACATCGCCTACACCGCTGATGTGGTGGTTCCATCACAGACCATCGTACGCCATCGCCTGGTCTATTGCCTGGTACCGCTGCAGGGCGAAGCTGAAATCATTGTGGTCGACATCGAGGAGAGTTTCGTCAGGGGCACGGCCTCGATTCCTTCGGTCATTGCTTATAACGAATTTACCGAAGATCCGACGCGCCTGTTAGCTGAGCGCCTGCGTGCCGCTGGTCTGGCCCAGGGGCGCATCGGTCTTGAATACACCGCCATTTCGCAGAAGAGCTACGAGACGCTGCGCGAGGCCCTGCCACGAGCGACCTTCGTGGCCTGTGATATGCTGCTGAGCGAGCTGCGCATGATCAAGACGCCGGGGGAGCTGGCAAAGTTGCGCGCCGTTGGGAAGGCGGCGGAGCGGGCGGCTCGTCAGGCTTTCGAGCAAGTCCGCGCGGGTATGACTGAGATGGAGCTAGGCCAGCTGATTACCGATGCCTATCTGGCCAACGGCGGCGATCGTCTGACGATGCTGGTGGTTGGCGCTGGAGAGCGCAGCGGCCTGGCCAATGCGGCCCCGACGCGCCGTCCTCTGCGCTATGGCGATCTGGTGCGCATCGATGTGATCGGCACCGGCCAGCTCTACTATTCGGATGTGGCGCGGACCGCCGTCGTCGGGAAGGCCAGCGAGGAGCAGCTGCGCACCTGGTCCCACATGGTGGAGGCGCGCAAGGCCGCCCTTGATGGTATTCGTCCCGGCCAGAGTACGCGCGCCCTCTACCAGCGCTACGCGGCCCAGATGGAGCGCTGGGGGCTGCCCCCGATCAAGTTTCTCGGGCATGGCCTGGGCCTGACCCTCCACGAGGAGCCGTATCTTGGCCCCTATACCGATATCACCTTGCAGCCGGGCATGGTGCTCTGTATCGAGCCGCTCTGCTGGTATCCCGACCGTTGGGGCGTGCAGTACGAGGATGAGCTGATCGTGACCGAGGACGGCTACGAGCTGATTACGGATCAGTATGACGCTTCGGAGCTGTTCGTAATCCCCGCTTGAAAGGACGAGCAGGCCGGTGAAGATTACAGGTTATCGCTGTTATCTGGTGACCTTGCCGCCGCGCCGGGTTCATAACTGGGCGAGCAAGATGGAGACGCCGATCGGGAGCCATCTGCTGCTGCGCCTGGAGACCGACGAGGGCCTGATCGGCTGGGGTGAGGCGCCAGCTATTGCTACCTGGGGCGGCGCTCATATGAGCTACTTCGGCGAGACACCGCGGACGGTGCACCACATGATCGCCGACTACCTGTTTCCGGTCATCGTCGGCCACTCACCGCTAGAGATCGGCCCGTTGCATGCGGCGATGGATCGAGTGGTCAAGGGGCATCCCTATGCGAAGGCGGCGGTCGATATGGCGCTCTATGATCTGGCCGGCCAGGCGCTGGGAGTGCCGGTCTACCAGTTGCTCGGCGGGGCCTATCGCGATCGTCTGCCGATTGCTCACAGTCTGGGGATTATGGAGAACCGTCAGGCGGTAGCCGAGGCCGAGCGCGCGGTGGCCGAGGGTGCGGGTACCATTAAGGCCAAGACGGGTCTTGATCCCGAGCGCGATATCGAGCTGGTGCGCCTGCTGCGCGAGGCCCTGGGACCTGGGGTTCAGATTCGTGTCGATGCCAACGAGGGCTACCGCTCGGTCAGCGAGGCGGTCCGGGTGACGCGCGCGATGCAGTCCTACGATCTGGCTTTCACCGAGCAGCCGGTGGCCGATGTCGAGGCGCTGGCGTTGATTGCGCGTCAGGTGGCGGTGCCGGTGATGGCCGATGAGAGCGCCTGGACGCCGCAGGACATTCTGCACATCCATGCACTGCAGGCTGCTGAGCTGATCTCGCTCTACGTTACCAAGCCGGGCGGCCTCTTCCGCGCGCGCGAGGTGGCGACGGTCGCTGAGGCGGTTGGCCTGCGCTGCGATATCGGTGGCTCGATTGAGATGGGCGTAGGCAACGCCGCCAATCTGCACCTGGGCGCGGCGACGCGCATCGCCGAGCTGGCCAGCGTCTGCCCGGTGAGCCGTCCGGCGGAGGCCCTGGAGGGGCAGATCGCCGGCGTCTACTATCTCGACGATATTATCAGCGAGCCGTTTGCGTACGAGAACGGCGCGGTGCTGGTTCCGCAGAGGCCGGGGCTGGGCGTGCAGGTTGATGAGCGTAAGCTGGCCAAATATGCTGTGGCGCTCTGAGCTTCTTTGCTTGGCAGAGTTGTCAGGCCGGACCCAAGGCTGTGCGTGATCGCCAGGCTGGGCCGGTTGCCTCTGGAGCGCACCGGCCCAGTTGGAGATATGGAGGGGGACGATCGATCAGAAAGGAGCGCGTTGAGGATGGCAACGATTGCAGTGCTCGGAGGGGGCAATGGGGGCTTCGCCGCCGCCGCTCATCTCAGCGCTCTTGGTGAGCAGGTCCATCTTTACAGCCGCTCACCGGCGACGCTGCGGATAGCGCGCGAGCGCGGCGGTATTGCTTACAGCGGTGTTGCTGGTGAGGGTCTGGCTGCGGTGGCGTGTCTGACCAACGATCTGGCCGAGGCGCTGGCAGGGGCTGAGCTGGTGATGCTCTGCGTGCCGGCCACGGCCTTCGCCGATCTGGCGCGGGCGCTCGCTCCGCTGTTGGCCCAGCCTAGCGGGCCGCCCGTGCTGCTCAATCCTGGCAACACGGGGGGCAGCCTGGCTTTCCGTCGGCTGCTGATCGAGGCCGGCTGCGCCTCTCCGCCGCCTATCGCTGAGACCAACACGCTGACCTATATCTGCCGGAAGCAGGGCGAGGGAGAGGTCTACATTTCGTCGCTGGTGCAGCATGTGCGTCTGGCCGTCCTGCCGGCTTCGGCTGCTGAGAGGCTCTGGCCATTGCTTAGTCGTTTCTATCCGTCGCTGCGACCGGTGGAGCATGTGCTGGTGACGGCTCTGAGCAATGTCAACGCGGTGCTGCATCCGCCGGGTATGGTGCTGAGCGCCGCCTGGATCGAGCATAGCGGCGGGGATTTCCGTTACTACTATGACGCCGGGACGCCGGCGGTGGCTCAGGTGATGGCCGATCTTGACAGAGAGCGTCTGGCTGTGGCGGCGGCCTGGGGCTTGAGCCTGGAGCCTTTTCCCCAGCTTTTTGCCGATCTAGGCTCGACCTCGCCGGAGGCTGGGGCGAGCGGCTCCTTCCTGCGGATGTTGCGCGAAAGCGCTCCGAATCAATTTATCAAGGCGCCCGCCAATCTGGACAGCCGCTATCTGCACGAGGATATTCCCTTTGGTCTGGTGCCGATGAGTGAGCTGGGCCGGGCCCTGGGAGTAGCGACTCCAGTGATGGATGCCTTGATTACGCTGGCCTCTTGCATCAGCCGTCGCGATTACCGGGCCGAGGGCTGGACGCTGGCGCGTCTGGGTTTGCCGCCCGAGCGCGAGGCGGCGCTCGCTGTGCTGCGTTGAGGAGGTAGGACAGACGGGGATCAGAGTGGGATTGGTCCCAGCCCCGGGTTCCCGGATTTTGAGCCAGTGCGAAGCTGAACGGGTTATTGTCTCATTATGGAGCATTTGATGATGGGAACAGCAGCAGGTGATGAGAGACGCGGAGAGCAAGCTATGCTGAGCGGGCTGCAGGTGGCTGTGATTGGAGGCGACGGGCGCGAGCTGGAAGTGTTGAAAGGATTGCTGGCCGAGGGGGCCGCGGTGCGCGCCTGCGGCTGTCCGCCGGCGGCGGCGGAGATTATGGGCCGGCCCCAATGCCAGACGCTGGCGGAGGCCATTGCTGGGAGTGATGTCATCATCGCTCCGGTGCCGGTGATCGCCCCGGATGGCAGCCTCTACGCACCTCAGTGGCCGGAGCCACTTTTTCTGGATGCGGCGGCTCTGGCCGGGGTCAAACCGGGGGCGCTTTTGCTGATCGGCACCAGTACACCGCAGTTGAGGACGTTGGCGCAAGAGCGTGGCCTGCGCATCCAGGAGTATGGCGATGACGATGAGCTGATGATCCTGCGGGCGCCGACGATCGCAGAGGGCGCGATCGGCCTGACCATCGCCAATACGGAGGTCTCTATTCACGATGCTCAGGTGCTGGTGGTCGGTTTCGGGCGCATCGGCTTTACCTTGACGCGGCTCTTGCTCAATATGGGGGCGCATGTGCGGGTGGCGGCGCGCAATCCGGTGCAGCGCGCTCGGGCCTGGGAGCTGGGGGCGCGCCCTCTTTCGCTGGAGGAGCTGGCGACGGCGGTGGCCGACTGCGATATGGTCTTCAACACGGTGCCGGCTTTGGTGCTGACGCGCGCGGTGCTGGAGCAGATGCGAGGCGATGTCTTTGTGCTGGATATTGCTGCGGCCCCCGGCGGCACTGATTTCGAGGCTGCGCGCGAGTTAGGCATCAAGGCGCTGCTGGGGCGTGGTCTTGGCAGCCGGGCGCCACGCACCGCCGGGCGTAGTCAGTGGCAAGGATTGCGCAAGCTGATTCTGGCGGCCCTGCCGACCTTGCGCGGCGAGCAGTCCGGGGCCAGTGGCGGCAGCGGTCAGGGTACTGGTAGCCGCTCCGCCAGTAACAATGGTGGTGGCCATGACTGCTGATCTGCTGTTGCGTCAGGCGCGGCTGGCTCTCGACCAGACTACCTGGCCGGCCCCTGTGGATATTTTGATCCGCTCCGGTCAGATTGCGGCTCTGGCCCCCGACCTGACGGTCGCCGAGAGCGGCATACCTGTCCTCGATGTGGCTGGACGCCTGGTGTTGCCGGGGCTGGTCGAGGGCCATATTCATCTCGATAAGGCCCTGACGCGCGACCGCCTGCTCAACCGCTCGGGGACGCTGGCGGAGGCGATCCGCTGTAACCTGGAGCTGTCGGCGAGCGTCAGCGAGGAGGATATTGTGGAGCGAGCGACGGCAACGGCGCTGTGGGCCTTGCGCTGCGGGACGACGACGCTGCGGACGCATGTGAATGTCGATCCGCAGATCGAGCTGCGCGGCCTGCATGCGCTGTTGCGGGTGCGCGAGCAGTTGCGCTCGCTGCTGGATATCGAGATTGTGGCCTTGCCCAATCGTCTGCTTGGAGAGCGGGGGCGACGCGGGCGGGAGCTGTTGGCGGCGGCCCTGGAGGAGGGGGCTGATGCCGTTGGAGGAACGCCGCTCGTCGAAGAGGATCAGCGCGGGCTGATCGATGAGGTCTTTCGCCTGGCGCTGCGCTCTGGTCGCCCTCTGGACCTGCATATCGATGAGTCGGAGTCGCCTGCCGATTTTGTTCTGCCCTATCTGGCGGAGCGCACGCTGCAGGAGGGCTACGAGGGACGGGTGATCGCCGGCCACTGTTGTTCGTTGGCGGCGGTTGACGATGCGACGGCGGCGCGCACCATCGAGCGGGTGGCACAGGCCCGCATTGCGGTGGCGACTCTGCCGGCGACCAATCTCTATCTCCAGGGCCGCCGCGATCGTCAGCCGATTCGCCGCGGGATCACGCGTGTGAAGGAGCTGCTGGCGGCGGGAGTGACGGTCTTTTGCAGCTCGGACAACATTAAAGATATGTTTAACCCCTTTGGTTCCCCCGATTTGCTTCAGATGGCGCAGTTGCTTGGCTATGTGGCTCAGATGGGCAGCCCCGAGGAACAGCGCTGGCTGCTCGAAAGCATTACGACGCAGGCAGCGGCGGCCCTGGGCCGGCGCGCCGGGTTGGGTGTCGGACAACCCGCTGATCTGGTGGTGCTCGACTGCCAGCGCCGCGAGGATATTCTGTCGGATCTGCCCGCACGTCTCTACGTCATCAAGCGCGGACGCCTTGTCTGGTCAGCTTCCGGGGCTGGCCTGGGAATGGACGACAATCCGCTGACGCAGGAGGCGTGTTGAGTTAGCCAGGATGCCCAGATCAGGCAGTGACTGCGCCGCCGCGGCTACGACGGGCGGCAGCAGGCCCAAGGAGGCCAGGCTCAGACCGAGCAGGTTGTAGAGCAGCGTGAAGGCCAGGTTGAGCCGTACGACCCGCATGGTGCGCCTGGCGATCTGTATCAGCGCCGGTAGCAGGCGCCAGTCTTCGCGCAGCAGGGCCACATGGGCCGCTTCCAGGGCGGCATCGGTGCCTACCACGCCCAGGGCGATGCCCACGTCGGCCTGGGCCAGGGCTGGCGCATCATTGATGCCGTCGCCCACCATAACGACGCCGTGTCCTTGCGCCTGATAGGCTTTGACGATGGCGATTTTGTCCTCGGGCAGCAGGCGGGCCCGATAGTTGATCCCCAGCGGTTTCGCCAGGCTGGCGGCAGCCTCCTCATGATCGCCGGTCAGCAGTTCAATTGAGGTGAAGCCGAGGGCGCGCAGTTGGGCCAGGGCCTCCGCTACCTCGGGACGCAGCGTATCGCTGGCGGCCAGGAGGCCAATCAGCTGCTCCTGGCAAGCCACAAAGAGCAGGCTTTTGCCCGCCGCGGCCAGCGCCTGGGCTTGAGGAAGCTGCTGGCCCTCCGGCAGCAGGAAAGCATTGCCCACGCTCACCTTGCGGCCCTCGATCGTGGCTCGTATGCCCCGTCCTGGCAGGACCTCAAAGGTCTCGGGATCGCTCACAGTCAGACCTTCGGCGCGTGCCGCCTGGCGTACGGCTTCGGCCAGCGGATGCTCCGAGTAGCGTTCGGCGCTGGCGGCCAGCCGTAGCAGCTCCTGGCGCGTTACCTCGCCTAACGGGAGGGCATCGCAGATCTGCAGCTGGCCGCTGGTGATCGTTCCCGTCTTATCGATGAGCAGGACGTCTGCCCGAGCCAGGCGCTCCAGATGGGCGCCGCCTTTGATCAGCAGCCCGTGCGAGGCGGCGGCGGCGATTGAGGCCAGCATGGCGATCGGGGTCGCCAGCGCCAGCGAGCAGGAACAGGCCACGACGAGCACCGCTGCGGCGGCCAGCGGGTCGCGCCTCAGCAGCAGGGTGAGCACGGCCACGGCCAGCACTATCGGCAGGAGCCAGGTCGAGAAGCGATCGGCCAGACGCTGCACGGGGGCGCGTTGGGCCTCGGCCTCCTCGACCAGCGCCACGATGCGTGCAAAGGTGGTATTGCTGCCAGCGCGCGCGGCCCGAATGCGCAGGCTCCCCCCTTGGACCAGGGTCGCGGCAAAGACCTGGCTGCCCGGGGCGGCTTCCAGTGGGAGGGCTTCGCCCGTGATGGCGGCCTGGTTGACCGTGGCATGGCCAGCAACGACCTGGCCGTCGACAGGTATGGCCTCCCCGGGTCGGACAACGACGATCTCACCCGGCGCTACCTCTTCGATGGGGACCTCTTTTTCTTCCTCTCCACGGAGGACGCGCGCGCTCTGGGGAGCCAGGGCGGCCAGTTGTTTCAGGGCCTGGCGTGAGCGCTCGCTGGTCAGGCGCTCGCTATATCTGCCGACGTGCATGAAGAAGATAACGACGGCAGCCGTTGGCCATTGGCCGATGAGCAGGGCTGCGACGACGCCGAGCGACATCAGCGTGTGCGAGATGACGCGCCCGCGCCGGGCCGCCTGCAGGACGTCCCAGAAGATAGGGGCACCGGCGAGCAGGGTCAGGCCGACTCCAAGAGGCCAGGGCAGGCGATCGGTGATCCGCTCTAGCAGGCCCAGCCACTCGCCAGCGATGATCAACAAGAGGACAGCCCCGAAGAGGAGACCGTAGAGCGTGAAGAGGGTGCGTGTCAGGCGTCGCTGAGATCGGTCGGAGGCGAGACGTTCTTGCCGCTGCTGCTGCTGAACCAGGGGACTGGCCTGGTAGCCGGCCTGCTTAACAGCCCGACAGAGGGTGGGCAGATCCACGCGCTTGGGGTCGATCGTCAGCAGCGCTTTTTCGGCGGTCAGCAGGACGGTTACCTCGCGCACTCCCGGCAGTGCCTCCAGCGCCTGGCGCACATGTCCGGCGCACTCGGGGCAATCCATGCCTGTCACCAGGAGTTCAAGCCGGTGCTGTCCTGATGGTTCCATCGTCTGTCTCCTCCCGTCCTTTGAGAGCTGCTCTCTCGTTCGTCTTTTCTTCTATAGAAGCACAGTCTGAGCAAGCTATGCAAGGCTTGCTGCAGGGTTCCTCATCTCTATCGAGAGTGGACGCTGTTTAACCCTGGCAACCTGGTCAGTCTCAAAGAAAGAAGCATGAGGAGAGAGAAAGCACATGAAGAAGTTGATTGCCTTCCCCCTGGAGGATGGCGGGCAAGTGGTTATCGAGGTCGAGGAGCTGGAGCCGGAAGGCGGCGAGCGGGTACCAGTCGCCCGCCGGCTGTCGAGGCCAGAGCAGGCCCCGGAAACCCTGGAGAAAGCGCTGCAGAAGGTCTTGCCAGCCATTAAGGCGGTTGCGGTCAAGCTGCACAATCTGGACCTCAAGCCCGATGAAGTTGAAATAGCTTTTGGGATCAAGCTAAGCGCCTCAATGGGTGCCATTCTGGCGTCAGCCGGCAGCGAGGCCAATTTCGATATCACACTTCACTGGTACGGCAAAGATCGCCCTATGCGCTAGTGTAGCTCAATGGGCTGTGGTAGCTTTGGCACCGCTTCTGCGGCCCATTGACCTTTCAGTATCCTCGTGCGGATCGTCCCCTCTGCAACTCAGAGCCGGGGAAGAGCTACGAGAGGAGGAAGAGACTTTCAGTATCCTCGTGCGGATCGTCCCCTCTGCAACGCAACTCCTCAACTACCTCTGCAGTCGACCTTGACAGGTCTTTCAGTATCCTCGTGCGGATCGTCCCCTCTGCAACTTAGCCTCCTCTGGCGTGTCCCACCCAAACACCTGAGTCCTTTCAGTATCCTCGTGCGGATCGTCCCCTCTGCAACACATGGTGCGGCTCCAGTCTCTCGCGAATTTGCTCACTTTCAGTATCCTCGTGCGGATCGTCCCCTCTGCAACCTGGACGGCTACCTAGTGGAATACGCTCACCCCAATGTGACTTTCAGTATCCTCGTGCGGATCGTCCCCTCTGCAACCGCAAATAGTGCAGTCTGTTGCATGAGTAGCGAAGGCTTTCAGTATCCTCATGCGGATCGTCCCCTCTGCAACTTTGATCATCTTTCCCTCCCTTTTTATCTCCCTTGTTCCTTTCAGTATCCTCATGCGGATCGTCCCCTCTGCAACCTAATGCCGGCGGATGGTGAAGCGTCCATTGTCTCCACTTTCAGTATCCTCATGCGGATCGTCCCCTCTGCAACCATCGCGTGCCGCGCATTCCGCTTGAGATCTTGCTGTATGCTTTCAGTATCCTCATGCGGATCGTCCCCTCTGCAACGTGCACGTCTTGCAGCATCTGTCGGCGGGGCGCTGACTGCTTTCAGTATCCTCATGCGGATCGTCCCCTCTGCAACAGGGTCAGGAGAACTGACCCGGGCCGGCGCCTGGAACCCTTTCAGTATCCTCATGCGGATCGTCCCCTCTGCAACTCTGTGCCTGGCGGACAGTCAACCGCTCACCCGTCAGCCTTTCAGTATCCTCGTGCGGATCGTCCCCTCTGCAACCTGGTATTGGTGCAGGTCAGCCAGGCTGCTGTTGCTTGACTTTCAGTATCCTCGTGCGGATCGTCCCCTCTGCAACCATCTACCGACCCACTGAGCAGCAGTACGCTCTGCTCTTTCAGTATCCTCGTGCGGATCGTCCCCTCTGCAACCAGTAGACCCCCCTTGCGCAGTAGCCGCCCCTGAAGAACTTTCAGTATCCTCGTGCGGATCGTCCCCTCTGCAACCGCAGGAGGCGGAAAGGGGTCCGAGATGGTTCTCTACTGTTTTCTAACGATTGAGGCCCCATTTTTGGCATCTGAGAGCCTCGTTTTTCTCTCCCTCCCCCTCTCAAAATACATCGTCTTACGACATTTCTCGAAACTCGTTTTTTGCAATCCGCAAGGGGCGAGTTTCGAGAGTGTATATGTCTTATTATCATATAAAAAGAGTAAAACATGCGCGCTTTCACGGTAATGCGGTCAGATTCTGACCGCATTTGGTCGCCGGCCCCGGAGAGTTTCGAATCGACCGCTCATACGGCCCTCATTGCCAGGGGTTTCGGCTCGGCCCGTGACTTTGACGGAGGAGGAGCCTTCGGCCTCGACCCCGACTCTCCTCTGCCTACTGAAGCCCGAGGTTCCCTTTTTGACGTGTGATATACTGCGTAAGAGCTTGCTGGTGAATGCCTCGTCAGACCAGGATGCTCTCCGCATCTCCTCCTTGGTCCGTCCCTTTCACTGAGGGAGAAGAAAGAGGACAGCCCCAAAGAGGAGAGCGTAGAGCGTGAAGCGGGTACGTGATCCTCGGGCGGATCGTCCCCTCTGCAACTTGTCTCCCTGCCCACTGCTCAAGCCGCCAGTCAGGCCCTTTCAGTATCCTCATGCGGATCGTCCCCTCTGCAACACAGATGGGTGATCTCCTCCAGCCAAGCCATTGACTCTTTCAGTATCCTCATGCGGATCGTCCCCTCTGCAACTGAGCGAATCGAGGAGCGAACTCCCGGGCTTCGTCAACTTTCAGTATCCTCATGCGGATCGTCCCCTCTGCAACTAATCCCTGTGCCACCGCCTTTTGATACTGATCGTATCTTTCAGTATCCTCATGCGGATCGTCCCCTCTGCAACCATGAGCTGCCCCTGCTCTCTCCGATCGCTTTGACCTTTCAGTATCCTCATGCGGATCGTCCCCTCTGCAACTAGCGGTACTGCCGGACTGCGCCACGGTCACCGCATCTTTCAGTATCCTCATGCGGATCGTCCC
>NZ_MCIF01000002.1:1124074-1173852 GCF_003268475.1 Thermogemmatispora tikiterensis
ATCCTCGTGCGGATCGTCCCCTCTGCAACCCACATGGCGGCCCCGGGGCTGCCTGGCTACACCCCTTTCAGTATCCTCGTGCGGATCGTCCCCTCTGCAACCGCAGGCGGCGGAAAGGGGTCCGGGATGGTTCTCTACTATCTTCTAACGATCGAGGCCCCGTTTTTGGCATCTGAGAGCCTCGTTTTTCTCCCCCTCCCCCTCTCAAAATACATCGTCTTACGACATTTCTCGAAACTCGTTTTTTGCAATCCGCAAGGGGCGAGTTTCGAGAGTGCATATGTCTGCTTATCATCACACAAAAAGTAAAACATGCGCGCTTTCACGGTAATGCGGTCAGAATCTGACCGCATTTGGTCACTGGCCCCGGAGAGTTTCGAATCGACCGCTCATACGGCCCTCATTGCCAGGAGTTTCGGCTCGGCCTGTGACTTTGACGGCGGAGGTGCCCTCGCCTCGACCTCTACCTTCCTCCGCCGGTTCAAGCCCGTGACGCCCTCTTCTGATATGTGTGGTATACTTCCGCCTATCAATCGCTGGTGTGGAGCACAAATATCGCTTTGCCGAGGCTTTTCATCACACAGGCATCTGACTGAAGCACATGAAAAACAGCGCGGGGTGCTCTCCCCGCGCTATTGCCTTGGCCCTCGGCTCAGCAAAATTCCGCCAGATCCGCACCCAGGCGTAGCACATACAGATTGCGTGGAGCGAGTTGATATACTAGCCGGTAGAGGCGCCGTACATCGGCGATGCACTGCTGCGAATGGGCTAATCGAGCCAGGGAGAGCGCTTGCTCAGCTCGGTTAGCGCTCTCCTCTACTTCTTTACAAAAGAAAGCCTCGGAATGGTCTGGGGCTGATCTCCCTTGGGAGAGCTGCCCCGACTAGAGCAGGAGATCAGCCAACTCCAGCAGCCGTCGCTCAGATGGCCACTGTTGCCGTGCCCGTCGCCAGGTATTGATCAGCTCTTGCTTGCGCTTTTGACTTGGAAGTCGTTGGAGCCTGGCCGCCGTTTCCTGGACAGTTGCACAGAAACGCTCAAGGTCACCCTCACCGAGTGCTGCTTGTGCACGCTGGTGCCAAAGAACCAGTTGCAAACGATCAGGAATCTCGTCGGTTTGCTGAGAAGTTGTGAGAGGAGCAAGGAGCGCTTCAACCTGTTGATAGTGCGCTTGATGCTCCAGGTAGCGGGCTAGTGTGAGACGAATCGAGGCATCAAAGACAACCAGAAGCCAATGACTTTCATCAAGAGCAAGGAAGGCAGGGAGAAAATCTTGTTCTTGAGCTTCAGGAAACAGGGCTTGAGCGTGACGCAATCGCTGAAGTGCTTCAGCCTCTTGTCCTCGCAAAGCCGCGGCTCGGGCCAGCCCTAAGAGCGTCTTCACTTGCAAGAGTGAGGGAACAGCCCCTTTGACCTGATTGGCTGCTTCATAAGCACTCTCCATCTCGTTCCACCGTTCCAGGTGAAAGCTCGCGCTGGCTTGAAATGTCAGCGCCTTGACCTCTAAGGCTGGGTCTCCTGTCAGGCGACTGAGGATCACTGCTTCCTGACAGAGTTGCCAACGGCGTTGCAATTGGAGACGATGATGGGCTACGAGGCTCAGCTGCAACGTCCCTTGCGTGGCGAGCGAGGCGGCCTGGCGCTGAAGAGGCGAAGCGTCACCAGCCCAGCCCCTTAGCTGAGGCAGGAAGCTCCTCAGTGTTTGCTCCACCGTATCGAGGTCGCGTTGTTGGAGTAGGTGCCAGCATGCTGTCACGCTGGCAGCACACGCTAGTAACAGCTCTTCGGGGGGGTGCTGGAAGCGCATGGAGCGGAGAACTGTCTGCTGGTGCAGGTCAAGCATAATCAGTGGCAGGCTGACCAAGCCCAGCAAGACCTGACGACGCCCAAACGCTGCTGGATCTGCAGATGGCTGCGCGCCCGGATTCTCCATAGTGATCAGCTCCCTGTGCAAGAGCGTCTCAAATTCATAGAGTTCCCCTTGCCCTGCGAAGGAACGCCAATATAAGATGAAAGCTATCAGGCGCATGAGGGAAGTGTGAACCCAGGTGATCACCTCATCTTGTTGATGAGCGAGCCGCTCGCTCTCTCCTGACACAGTGTTCAGGGTGAGATTCTGCTGCTGTCCTCCCTGGCTGGTGTTCTTTGCCTTGATCAAGGATACCATATCGGAGGAGGACTTGACCAGGTTGAGCTGATCCCAGGAAGGAACGGAACCCCCCTGCAGGCGGAGACGCTCCGCCCAGGTCTCATAGCAGCGAAGAGCTTCCCGCTCCTGGCCCTGCAACAGCAGCAGGCCAACCCAGTCACGCAGGCTCTCCTCATCGAAAAGATCGGCCTCTACAGGGCGGGCCGCGCATCCTCCGCTACTTCGGCGATGAGCCATGCCATCCCCTCCCGCCGATTACAAGTCGAGCCGGTACCGTCGACTATCGGCTAATGAACAGATCAGTCAGCTCTTTCAGGGCGCGCTCATTGTGCCAGGGGTGATCTTCTGCACACACCTGGCGATAGAGTGCTGCTGCATCCTCCTGTAAACACTGGCTCCCTAACTCGGTCGCTCTGTGCATACATTCCATGAGCAGATAGGCGAAAGTCTCTTGCTCTTGCTGTATGAGCGCTGTCTTGGTCTCATCCAGGAGAATCTCCACCTGCAGACGGCTAGGAGTCGTTGCCATCGCTGGTATGGTTGCCAGCCGGCTATACGTTTGCCAGGCTTGTCGCGCATAGCCCTTCTCAGGAAAGCGCATGGCCAGGTGGAGATAGACCCGGCCTGTCCACAGTATAAGGTTATCTTCGTGAAAACGGAAGTCGGGGAGAGCTTCACTCTCGCCTTCCGGCTCAAACCGCTCGTGTGCCTCTCCGAGAAGACGCAACGCAGTTTCTTCGCGCCCCAGATAGGCCCAGGCTGTTGCCTGCAGACAAAGCACGCTGCTTTGCATCACGGAAGGGCAAGCAGCCAGTAGTGGTGTGGCTGGCTCCAAATGAGCCAGCATTGAAGGCACCTGAAGCCTATCATAATAGAAAGCCAGACTCAAGTCGCGCAAAGCCGCTACTTGCGCTGGTGCATGCCCGCTGCGAGCCGCCAGATGCACTGCTTTTCGCGAGAAGATCTGTTTGGCCCGACGGTCTCCCTGATGGTGAGCGGCAGCGATGCCCGCAATGCGGTTGGCTTCAGCAGCCAGGCGAGCAGCCAGGGAGTACAGCGATTTACCAGGCTGGGCCAGGTGCTCTAATAAGGGCAGATAGCGGGGAAGGATCTCTCGGACAATGTCAATGCCTTGGCTGTTGAGTAGCTGCCAGCAGGCAGCATTTGCAGCAGCGCACAGAGGCAGCATCTCCTCCACGGGTGGGAGACCATTGCTCGTCCTCGCCAGCGTGGTCAGTGGCAAAGCTGCCAGTGCGCCTAACATCTGTCGGCGCGAGATGGCGTAATCACGGTCGTGATCTTGTGGTGGCACAGTGGCAAGCTCCTCCTGCAGACGGCGGCGCAGCTCGGCCCAGGCCGGCAGCTCCAGTCTGCCGTCGCTGCGCTCCAGGAAGGAGGCAAGCAGACCTTCGATGCGCCGCTGCTGCCACACGAACCAGAGCGGGCTACCAACGGACAACGGCAAGAATGGCAAGACTGGATCGGAAGAGGCCGGGGGCCAGAGGCCGCCAATCGAGCATGTGGGCACGGCTGGAGTGACCAGGCCGGGCCGCGCATCCTCCGCTACTTCGGCTGTCTGCGTCAAGGATACCATATCGGAGGAGGACTTGACCAGGTTGAGCTGATCCCAGGAAGGAACGGAACCCCCCTGCAGGCGGAGACGCTCCGCCCAGGTCTCATAGCAGCGAAGAGCTTCCCGCTCCTGGCCCTGCAACAGCAGCAGACCGACCCAGTCACGCAGGCTCTCCTCATCGAAAAGATCGGCCTCTAGAAGAGCACGGTACTGCTCACTGGCCAGCCACAAACGGCCTTGCCGGGCGTAGATCTGGGCCAGCCAGCGGCGGCACTGCCGCCGCATGGCTTCCCCGTGGAGCCGCGCCCCATGCACCCACAGGCCGCCCTCGTCTTCCAGCAATTCACCGCGGCTCAGATAGCTGAGGGCCTGCTCCAGCAGGGGGAGAGCCGCATCGGTGGTCCGGCCCAGCTGCTCGGCGGAAGCCAACAGCGCTTGAGAGGCATCATAGTCGGTCCAGATGAGGGACTGGTCGGCCAGGGCATAAGCGGACTCGATGGTGAGGACCAGGTCCTTACCGATGGCACGACGCAGCAGATTGATGGCGTTATAGAGAGTTTTGTCGAGAGAGAGAGCATCGTCGGGAGAGGACCACAGGTCGTCTTGCAGGGAGCAGCGGGAGAGGCGGCGAGAGGGTGCGAGCAATAGGCGTTTGAAGACGGAGCGGGCGGAGCGCCCTTTGCCCCAGGCGTGCTTATCGAGAAGGCGCCAGGAGTGAGAAGGGTCACGGAGCCAGACCTGGAGGGGGCCGAAGAGGAAGACGCGAAGGCGGCAGGAAGGGGCAGGGGTCCAAGAAGGGGGAGAGGGTGATTGTGGGTGAGTTGGGACCATCGTCAACCTCCTCTACTACTGAGTGCAAAGCGGACGGGAGAGCCGGAAGGAGGGCGCTCCCGTGTAAGTAAGCGTAACAGGATAGACGAAGAGAAGTATGTCCATAGGATAAAGTGGGAGCGAGGGGAATGTCAAGGGTGGAAGGAAACAAGAGAAAGGAGCAGGTGGACAGGCAGGCAAGCAGTATATGGAGAGGAGAAGGTGGAGCAGAGAGAAGCAGATGAGGCGATGGGCTGAACTGAGGCCAGGAGTGCATTATGAGCAAGCGCTCGTGATCAGCCTTGTTGGCCATATCACCCCAGCAAGGATCAGGTCGCGTTCCAGGAACACAGGGAGGGCCGGGACCACTGCCAGATCGCGTGAGGATTGGAGGCGACTGCTGTCAGAGGGCATCAATAGCCTCCACCGAGCTAACAGCAATCTCCTCTTTTCTCATCATTCAGATTCCGATGACGCTGAGCTACACCTGCCTCGCTCTGCATCAGCAATGTCCAGTCTCAGCCTTCTCCACCCATCCACAGGCTCATCAGGTTCCGCTTCTCAACACTCCAATGAGAGCAAGCTCCCTGAAACAGGCTGCGTCATATGATCCTCTGAACCGCATGGAAAAAGTTCGAACAGGTTCTGAGAGGCCTCCTTTCCGCGCCTGACTATGCTGTCCCAGGAGCTTGAATCGCGATAGTCTTTGGCCTGCCATGAGCAGAAACTCACCCGGAAAGGAGACATGCGACCAATGGCCACGTCACCACAGCCTTTGACCGGCGCGCGCGAGCAGTCCTTGCCTTCCTGCCCGCGCTGTTGTCGGCAGAATACTATCGACCTGAATCAACCAGCCGTGATCCTCTCGCCTCAGCTTTCCTCTCCAGGCTGGTCCCAGCAGCTACGCCGCCTGCTCTCCCCAGCCCCAACATCAGAGCCACAGGAGGCCCGTGCATGATCCGTCACTGGCTCAATTACCTGTTGAACGCCCTTCCCACCGTCACCGCCCCTGGTCCCAACGCGCAGCCCGGAACGGCCCCCGGCGCCTTGACCCCGCCTGGTCCCGGCGATACCTACGTGCTGCCGCGCACACGCCAGGAACAGGACCGCCTCGACCTGCAACACTTCGCCCTGCGCCAGTTCCTCGGCAGCCACTTCCTGGCTCCCGTCCGCGACCCGCGCGCCATCCTCGACGTCGGCACCGGTACAGCTATCTGGCTGCGCGAGGCCGCCCGCCGCTGGCCTCACGCTCGCCTTATCGCTCTCGACAAAGACCTCTCTCTCCTGCGCACCCCCTTGCCGCCAAACTGTCAGCCCGTCCAGGCCGACCTGCTCAGTGGCCTCCCCTTCCCCGACGCCTCCTTCGACTACATCCATCAGCGTCTGCTCGTAGCCGCCATTCCCCTCACCGCCTGGCCGGGCGTCCTCAGCGACCTCCTGCGCGTCACCGCCCCGGGCGGCTGGCTCGAATTTATCGAAGCCACCGGCCAGGTCTTCCACGAGGGGCCACGCCAATCCCGCGTCCGCACCTGGTTTGAAACGCTGGCCGCCCGTCGCGGTCTCCATCTGACCGCCCCGCTTCAGATCCCCGACTGGCTGCGCTCCCTCGGTCTCCATCCCACCGTCCGCACCTACGAAACTCCCCTCTTCGGCAAAGCTCACGGCGCCCCCCTTTTCCGCCGCGACCTGCTCGCCTCCCTGCAGAGCGTCGCACCCATCCTGGCCGCCGTGAATCAGGTCCCCTTGAGCCTGGTCGAGGAGACCCTCGCCGCCCTGCCCTCCGAGTGGGAGCACCACCGCACCTGCTGCGGCCTCCTGACCGTCTGGGGGTGCAAGCCATGAGCCGCCGCCGTCGCCGACAGCCAGCCAGGCGCCGCCATCGCTCCACAAGCGCCCAGGTGACTGACCTTCCTCCTGTGCTCATTCCCGGGCCGCTAGAGTGGGTCCTGGCTGGACGCACCATCGAAGACCTCCAGCTCCTTACCATCACATTGCTCTCGCCGCGCGCTCAGCAACTCTGGCAGCGCTGGCAAGAGGACCGCGACCCAGGCTTTCCCAAGTCTGTCAGCTCACGCCTGAGCAAGAGCGACCGGCTCCTGCTCACGCTCCTGGTCGAACTGCAACAAGGCATGGAGCTGCTCCAGACCCGCTGTCAGGAAACCATCTCTCGCGACCCGGAACAGCCTATCTATTTCTACACGAGCGAGATCCCGCGCCTGCGCCGGCTGCTGAGCCTGAGTAACCGCCTGCTCAGTCAGGTACGCCAGCACAGCCCCGAACTGGCCACATTGCAGTTGCTCCTCGGTCAGCGCCTGATCCGCTACCTGGCCCGCACCCTGCGCGACCATCCTCGCCGCGAGCATCTCAATTGAGCCAGCAAAGCGACAAGCGGGGCTGGAGCTGGGCACTCCCTGTATAGTCAGGGTAGAGTAAGACCCTCAGACACCAATGCCGGGCGGGTTGATGGATTGCCGCCAAGGGGGTATACTCAAAAAGAAAAGGCTGTATCATGCCCCCGAAGATTAGACAGCTGAAAGCCAGCCTCATTCAGGCCGGCTTTTCAGCTCGTCCAGGAAAGGGCAGCCATACGGTTTGGCAACATCCACAGCTCCCAGGCTTTCACCTGACACTCGCTGGCAACGACGGAGACGACGCCAAACCCTATCAGCTGAAAGCAGTTCAAGCTGCACTCAGAAAGCTGAAAGATCTCTCATGAGTACGATCAACCCTAAGCATTACTCCATGTATATCCAATGGAGCGCAGAGGACCAGGCGTACGTGGTGACTGTGCCAGAGCTGCCCGGTTGCCAGACACACGGAAGCACCTATGAGGAAGCCATAAGACGGGGACAGGAAGCCATCGAGAGCTGGATCAGCGCAGCACTGGCCATGCGGGAACCTCTGCCCCCTCCCAGGACTCTGATCTCTCCCCCAGCCTAGCCCTCTGACCTCGGGGAGGCCCCCGGCCTTCCCAACCGCTGAACGGCACGGGGCGAGCGGCGCTGCTGTCTGTAGAAGCCATCGTCTCTCATCTTGGCGCGTCCAGCCCAGCCCATCTACTTTTACACCAGCGAGATCTCGCGCAGGAAGAGCATGGACAGAGCCACCCCAAAAGAACAAGGGAGCTACCCGCCACAGGCCATTTCATCCAGTAATACCTGTGAGCAGATAGCTCCCCGCTCGCTGTTCCTTCCTCACCAAAGCAGGCCCTGTGCCCCCTACTCGACCAGCAACTCCTCCAGGCAGCGCTCAATCGTGCTGGCCGAAGGATAGTAAGCCGTTTCCTCCGGCTCGTTATAGGGGGCCGCCGGCGCTGGCAGCGCCGAGATCAGGCGCGGCGTCGCATCCAGATCATAGAAACAATGCTCTACAATCCATGAATGCACATGGCGCGCGAAGCTCGTCAGATCCGGCTCCTCCGTCACCACCACCACCCGATTCGCCTCCCGCACCGCCGCCCGCAGCGCCTCCTCATCGAACGGCATCAGCGTCCGCAAATCCACAATCTCGATCGCCCCACCATACCGCTCGATCACACTGGAAGCAGCAATACAGGCCTCCAGCACCATCGTTCCCCAACTCACAATCGCCACCCGCAGCGCTCCCTCGCCCAGGCGCAACCGGCGGGCCTTGCCGATCGGCAGCGTATAATAGCCCTCGGGCACCTGCCAATACTGGGCGATGACCTCAATCGGGCGCCCGTGGCGATCCTTGGGCGGTTCCGAGCGATAGAGGCGTCCGCGCTCCAGAAAAACTATCGGAGACTGCGAGCGCGCCGCCTCTAGCAGCAGCCCCTTGGCATCGAACGGCGTCGCTGGGCAGAGCGTGATCATCCCTGGTACATTCGTAAACCACTGCTCGCCCGCATTCGAGTGGCCAAAGGCCCCACCACCGGCGGCGCTACTCGAAATGGGACCGCCTCCCCCACTCCCCGACTTCGTGCGGATCAGCAACGGCACCCGCCAATCGCCAAAGTTCTGGTAGGAGATACGCGCCGCCAGACGAATCGTCTGCGTCGCCGACTGATGGTAGTCCACAAACTGGATCTCGGCACAGCGCGCACGTCCATCGGCCATCGCTGCACCGGCAGCGATCCCGACGATCAACTGCTCATTGAGGGGGCTACTGATGGCTCTCCCAGGGAAATGCGTCACCAGCGAGGCAGTGGCGCCGAAGACGCCCCCTTTCGGACTGCCCACATCCTGCCCATAGACGAAGAACCCGGGATCGCGCTGCGCCAGCTCGGCCAGGGCCTCATTAATCGCACCCAACATCGTTGTCGGGCGCTTTGCACCACGCGGCGTATTTTCCTGCCACTGCGGAACATAGATCACATGTTGCAGAACTCGCTCGGGCGTCGGTTCCGGCTCCTGCAACACTTGCTCCTCGGCCTGCTGCAGCTCTGCCCGTACTTCACGGCGCAGGCGCTCAAGATCCTCTTGCTGCAGATAGCCGTGCTCCACCAGCCAGCGGCCATAGTTAGCCACCGGATCTTTGGTCGCCTTGGTAAACTCGACCTCCTCCTTCTTGCGGTAAGAATAGATGTCCGTGCTGCTGGAGTGAGGATCGAGCAGGCCGAGCTTGAGATGCATCAAGGCTGGGCCCTGCCCTGAGCGCACATACTCAGCCAGGCGAGCGGTTGCCTCAAAGACCGGGATCGCATTCGTGCCGTCTACCTCTTCGGCATAGACCCCGGCGGCTCGTGCCCACTCAACCAGCGAGCCGGCCCACTGAATCGAAGACTCGGTCGTGATGGCCCACCCATTATCTTCGATAATCATCAGGACCGGCAGGCGATGCACAGAAACCTGGCGGAACAAGACATTGAAATCGTTGGTCGCCACGCCGCCATCGCCGGTCGTGAAGACCACAATCTCCCTGCTCTCGCGCCGCTTGAGCGAGAAGGCCACTCCGCCAGCAAAGGGGGCCAGAGCCGCCACCTCGCTAAAGGTCGGCAGAATGCGATGGCGTCGGCTGCTGTAGTGCGAGGGCATGTTGCGACCAGCACACATCGGCCCTGTCGTGCGCGAGTAGGCTTCCCGCAACGGACCATAGATGTCGCCCGTCCGCTGCAGCCATGCCGCCAGGTCACGATAGTAGAGGGAGAGCCAGTCTTGCGGATCAACGGCAGCCACTACTGCGGCCATACTCTCATGCCCGCCGCACCCGATATAGAAGGGAAACTTCCCTTGCGTCTTGCGCACTTTTAGCAGCTCGTTGATGCTGCGCGCCATCAGCATGGTGCGGTAAAGCGCGACGGGATCATCAGGCCGCGCACCCGTTGTGGATTCCGCTGCCTGCACTTCCAGAGTCATTGCTACTGCCTCCAATCGTCTACGCTGACATCTCGACCCGGCTCCATTGTCCAGGGTTTTTTCACTGGCATTATAGAATCACCTCCCGCGAAAAGCAACCACTGGAGCCACAAGCTTCTCCAGAAAATCGGGCTATGCAGGCAAAAGAGGCAGCAGACCAGTCCCCTCTCTGTCCGACTGCTGATCAGCTGATCGCTCTCAGCAAGCCGCCCCAGCCCTCTTTCTCTCTCCCCTTCCCTGGCCGCGCTATTGCTAGCCCTCGTTACGAGGGCGTATAATGGGCAATGCATCTGGCGATGCACCGGCTTCCTTCTACGACCCTGCAAGAGAAGATCAAGGCGTGAATCGTATGAAAACGCATCTGGTGGTGTCGACGTGGAGCTAGCGACTACTCAGCCTTCACTATCCACGACGCAGTTACGCGACCTCTATCAGCGCATGCTGCTCACGCGCCTGGTTGACGGCTACTGCTGGCAACTCCACCAGAGTGGGCGCATCGGCTTCGTGGCCAGCTGCCGCGGTCACGAAGCGGCCCAGGTCGGCAGCGCCGCCTGTATCCGTCCGAGCTTCGATTTTACCTTGCCGTACTATCGCGATCTGGGAGTCGTGCTGACGCTTGGAATGACTCCCTACGAGATCTTCCGCACCTACCTGCAGGGCTGGCCAGGTAGTCTGGCCAATGCCGACCAACGCCTCCATCGCCCGATCCAGCACTGGGGCTATCATAAGCACAATATGATTAGCGGCCCCGTCCCGGTGGCAACCCAGATTCTGCACGCCGCTGGCATTGCTTTCGCCTGCAAGCTGCGCAAAAGCTCTGCCGTGGCGATCGCCTACTGCGGCGATGGAGCCACCGCCGAGCCAGATTTTCTGGAAGGGCTGACCTTCGCCGCTCAGCAACGCCTGCCTGTCCTCTTCATCTGCGAGCAGGATTGCTCGCTCGATGCCCAGGTTTTTCGCCTCTCGCCCGCCCGCCTCCCCTCCGGTCTCACCTATCGTTGCGTCGACGGCAGCGATATCCGCGAGGTCTACGCTTTCACCAGCGAGGCACTGCAGCTGGCTCGCGCCGGTCAGGGGCCGATCCTGCTGGAGATGCTGGTGACGCGTGGCTCCCCCGAGCAAGATGAGGCGGAGTGTGACCCGCTCTCCCATTGTCGAAGGTTGCTCGAGAGCAGGGGGGCCTGGGACGAGGCTTGGTACACCCAGCTTGCGAGCCGCCTGCGCGCCGAGATCGAGCAAGCTCTGGAGGATGCTCTGCGTGACAGCCACCTGAGCGAGCCTGCTGAGATCCAGCCTGCCAATCCCGCACCCCAGCACCGCGCACGCGAAGGAGGATGATACCCTTTGTCACGCCAGACTAGCCGCTCTAGCGCGCTCTTTGAAACCTTGCTCTACGGGGCCGACTATAACCCGGAGCAGTGGCCCGCCTCGCTCTGGCCTGAAGATATGCGTTTGATGAAGCTGGCGGGCCTCAATATGGTCTCGATCAATATTTTCTCCTGGGCCTTGCTCGAGCCGGCCCTTGACCAGTACGATTTCTCGCAGCTTGATCGCGTGATGGATCTGCTGGCCGAACATGGGATCGCCGCCGACCTGGGCACGGCCACCGCCGCCCCTCCTCCCTGGATGAGCCGGCAATATCCCGACATCCTGCCGGTGACACGCGAGGGCCTGCGCTTCTCCCACGGCTCACGCCAGCATTTCTGTCCCAATAGCAAGAACTACCGTCGCGAGGCCGCCGAGCTGGTCCGTCAGCTGGCCCTGCGCTACCGCAAGCATCCTGCGCTGCGCCTCTGGCACGTCAACAATGAATATGGCTGCCACGTCCCGGCCTGCTACTGTGATAACTGCGCCGTAGCCTTCCGCTCCTGGCTCCAGCAGCGCTACGGCTCGCTGGAGGCCCTCAATGAGGCCTGGGGCGCCCCCTTCTGGGGCCAGTGCTATAGCCACTGGGAGGAGATCCTTCCCCCGCGCCTGACGCCGGCTCAGCCCTCCCCCGCTCACTGTCTGGATTACCAGCGCTTTATGTCCTCCTCGCTACTGGAGTGCTTCTTGAACGAGGCGCGCATTCTACGCGAGATCACGCCCCAGGTACCGGTGACGACCAACCTCATGGCAGGGTTCAAGCCTCTGGACTATTTCGCCTGGGCACCGCACCTGGACGTGATCGCCTTCGATAACTACCCGGCGCCAACTACGCCGCCCAGCGAGGTGGCTTTCACCCATGACTTGATGCGCTCTCTCAAGAACGGTCAGCCGCACCTGGTCATGGAGCAGGCCCCCGGCCCGGTCAACTGGCGTCCGCAGAATCCCCAGCGCCGCCCGGGCGAGCTGCGCCTGCAGAGCCTGCAAGCCGTGGCGCGTGGGGCTGACGGTGTCCTCTATTTCCAGTGGCGCCAGTCGCGCGCCGGCGCCGAGAAGTTCCACAGCGCTATCGTCTCCCACGATGGCAGCGAGCGAGCGCGCATCTTTCGCGAGGTTGAGGAGATCGGCGCCGAACTGAAACAGCTTGCACCGTTCGTCGCCGGCAGCCGCATCGCGGCTCAAGCCGCCCTGCTCATGGACTGGGAAAACTGGTGGGCCGTGGAGTACCAGCCCGGTCCCAGCGATCGCCTCCGCTACTGGGACCTGCTCCTGGCCTACCATCAGCCGCTCTATGCCTCGAATATCCCTGTGGCTGTGGTCTCGCCAGAGAGCAACTGGCAAGGCTACCGGCTGCTGGTCGCCCCCCTGCTCTATCTGCTGCGCCCGGGCCTGGCCCAGAAGCTGGAAACCTTCGTAGCCGAGGGCGGCATCCTGCTGACGACTTTCTTCAGCGGCATCGTTGATGTCAATGACCGCGTGGTGACCGGCGGCTATCCGGCTGAGCTGCGCCGGTTGCTGGGCCTGCGCGTGGCCGAGTTCGATCCCTGGACCGAGACCATGAGCAACACGCTGGTGATCGAAGAAGGCCCGCTACAGGGACACTACGCTTGCAGTCTGTGGGGCGAGGTGCTGGAGCTGGAAGGAGCCCAGGCCCTCGGACACTTTGCCAGCGATTATTATGCCGGTGGCCCCGCGCTGACAGTCCATCACCTTGGTCAGGGCCGCGCCTACTATCTGGCCACCCAGCCTGAAGAGGCTTTCCGGCAGCGACTTCTGAGCCAGCTCTGCCAGGAGGCGGGCCTGACCCCACTGCTGGAAGCTCCCTCCGGCGTCGAGGTCTCGCGCCGCCTGACCTCAGATGGGCGCAGTCTCTACTTCCTGCTGAACCATAACCAGCAGGAGGTCACGCTCTCCCTCCCCAGCGGCCATTTCCGCCAGCTGCCCCAGGGAGAGACGCGCAGCGGACAGGTGCACCTGGGTCCCCGCAGCGTTCTGGTCTTGGAGGCAGAAAGCTAGTCGAGCTGACCCAGCAACCTTACCTCACCAGGGCCTAGCGTTCACCTTCCTTCAGGTCACTCCCCTGCTCGCTACGCCAGTCCCTGATCCTCGGCTGTGCTGCTGCGCTGCGCCCGCAGCACAGCCTCAGCCTGGTTGAGCAGGGCGTCCTCGATGCGCTGCCGATGCTTGGGCAGCGTGTTGGCCGGCAGAGCCTGGGGCGGGAAATAGCGGCAATCGCGCGCCTCTTCGGTAGGAGTGAGCACCCCACCAACGACGCGGCAGCGGAAGGTCAAGACAACTTCTTGCTTCTGGGGCTTGGAGTAGACTCCCACTAGCCGCTCGACAACCACCTCAAGCCCGGTCTCCTCACGCACCTCGCGCCGCATCGCCTCCTCAACCGTCTCTCCCAGCTCCATCCCTCCCCCAGGGAGATTCCACCAGTCGATGTCGTTGCGATGCACGAGCAGGACCCGCCCCTCGTCATCAAAAATGAGGGCAAAGACCCCCACCCGAAAGCGGGCCGAGCTGCTCACCTGCACCTCTCCATCGGTCTCTGCGTTCTGCATCCTTTCTTTCCTTCCCTCCCAGGCTGATAATGGCCCAGACACACGCACCTCAGACCTTCAGACGGCCCCCACTGGCGTCTTCTGCCCCGGCCTAGTTGTCGAGGCCATAGAGCTGCCAGGCATTATCATGCAGAATGAGCCGGGCCATATGTCGAGCCTGTTCATAGTCCAGCTCTTCCGCGTCAATCATCTCTTGCAGAACCTGCGCCAGAATAGAGCGCCCGCGCAGAGCCGCCGCCCAGTGCATTTCTGGCAGGTGTATACCATCTGAGCTATAGACGAGCTTACTGGCAGGAGCCACGCCGAGTGCCTGACGAGTGAAAGCCAGCATCTCAAGTTTATCAACAAAGGGGATGCAGTAAGATAGATCGAAATAGACATGAGGATAGATTGCCGCCAGATAGGCACCTAGCTGAGCATAAGGATAACTTTCATGGAGCAAGACAATAGCCATCCCGCGATAATCATCACGCTCCATAATATTACGAAGATGCAACGGGTTGCCCAGCAGGAGATTTGCATCACTATCACCATAACCCGTATGGAACTGCACTGGAAGCCTTTGCTGGGAGGCATAGTGAAAGGCAACATGCAGCAAATAATCAAGCAGCGGCTTATGATTGATACGCAGCATACCCTGACGCAGCCCCTCGGCTCGTGCCTGAGCGAAGGAGGCCACCGCCTCATCTTTGGTCCACTCCAGAATATTCAGGCCAGTGCGATAGGCCACGATACTTTTGAAGCCGCAGTAGCCGCGTTCACGGATGGTGCTCACCTCCTGCTCATAGTGAGCCATCATCTCATCGAAGTCGCTGTAGGCCATGACGAGACGCTGCATCAGCGGCTCCAGGCGGAAGAGTTTGGCGGCGCGACAGTGACCTAGCTCGCCCATTCGCTCAGGAGAATAAATGTGAGGGCCTTCAGGGAAACCCGTATCAATGATCAGGGCGGCGAAGTGAGCAGCCTGGAAGAGGCGCGCCAGAAGGGCATCGCTCTCCAAAGCATTGCGAGCTGCGATCAGCGCCTCTTCGCTCGCTGGACAGCCATAGAAGGCTGTTGCCTGGCGCACCAGCCAGAGGTAGTAGGCCGACTCGGCCACATGGCGCTGGGCGAAGCTGGGATCAGTGGCTTCGGTGAAATAGCTACGGAAGCGTACCAGATCCATTCGCTGATCTAGCACGACCGGGTGGCAGTGATTATCAACGAGCGGTATATCGCTGAGATCGAGCATGGTAACCCTCGCGCGCTATCGTATGAACTGAGGTCGTCCCGCTCATGATAGCAGCCCCGGGGGTCAACAATCAAGCCCTGCTGGGCCAGGGCTCGCCCGCGAGCAGCCTCAGCCGCCCTCCTGGCACTGGCAATAGCGCCAGCAGGCGAGCGGGCCCGTCAGGAAGGAAGATACTGATCTTGTCAGGGCACGACCAGACCATAGACCATCACCGATCACCGACCAACCAGCTCAGCCCCGGCTCTCTGCGCCCTGTTTCTGCTCAGATCTCCTTGCCAACCATGACCTCGGTCGACTTGATGATCGCGACCACCTGATCACCTGGCTGCAGTTGCAGGCTCTCGGCTGAAGTGCGTGTGATAGCCGCAACCAGCTCCTGACCGTCAGGCAGAGCGACCGTCACCTCTGCCATTACATCGCCCAGCTTGACCGCCTTGACCGTCGCCTGCAAGCGATTGCGCGCACTAAACTGCAGAGTCATGGCGCTTCGTCCCCCTTTCGCCTGGCATACCCGGACAGCGAGCGCGCTGCAACACGTCATCTGCTCGCTGCCCGCAAAGAGCGCGAGCATGGCAGCGCCTCCTTGCTTGCGAGGAGTTCCGCCATGCTCGCTCGTCATTCCGTTGCGCTTACACTACACAATACGGCGCCAGCGCGTCCGAGGCTTCAGAGTCCAATACAGACCGATTTCACCTCGGTATAGTTCTCCAGGACCTCATGGCCCATCTCGCGCCCCCAACCGGATTGTTTGTAACCACCGAAGGGTAAGGCAGCGTCAAAGACATTATAGCAGTTGATATAAACTGTACCGGCGCGCAGTTGCTGCGCCAGACGATGCGCCTTACTGATATCGCGTGTCCAGATGCCAGCCGCCAGGCCATAGATCGTATCGTTCGCCACCGGTGGAACCTCGTCCAGTTCCTTGATGGGCATCGCCGTGACCACCGGACCGAAGATCTCCTCCTGGACCACCTTCATATCCTGGCGCACATTGACCAGGACCGTTGGCTCAATAAAGTAGCCCTGGTCACCGTGACGTCTGGCCCCACAGAGCGGCGTAGCGCCATCAGCCAGGCCGGCTTCGATGTAGCCAGAGACACGCTGCAGCTGCTCCTCGGAGACGAGCGGCCCCATCTGCGTCTGCGGATCAAAACCCGGCCCTAGACGGATCTTCTTGGCCTCTTCGGCCACGCCCTCGACAACGCGATCAAAGACCTCCTGCTCCACATAGAGGCGCGACCCGGCGCAGCAGCACTGACCGTGATTGAAAAAGATGGCATGGGCAGCACCCTTAATCGCGCGATCAAGGTCGCTGTCTTTGAGCACGATGTTCGGCGATTTGCCACCCAGCTCCAGGGTGACCTTTTTGAGATTGCCCGCGGCAGCATGAACGATGAGCTTGCCCACCTCGGTCGAGCCGGTGAAGGCGATCTTGTCAACGTCGGGATGGGCCGCCAGCGCGGCACCAGCGGTCTCGCCAAACCCGGGCACAATGTTGACGACCCCATCGGGGAAACCCGCCTCCTGGATCAGCTCCCCCAGGCGCAGGGCCGAGAGCGGGGTCTGCTCCGCTGGCTTGAGAACAATCGTGCAGCCCGCTGCCAGAGCCGGGGCCAGCTTCCAGGCTGCCATCAAGAGAGGGAAATTCCAGGGGATAATCTGCCCAACCACGCCTATCGGCTCGCGCAGCGTGTAGGCGAAATAGTCGCCCGGCGTGGAGATCGGAATGGTATGGCCTTCGATCTTGGTCGCCCAGCCCGCCATGTACCGGAACATGTCGACGGTCAGCGCCACATCGCCGATGCGGGCGATGCGCAAGGGCTTGCCGTTGTCAAGCGATTCAAGCTGGGCAAATTCCTCGCTATGCTGCTCGATGAGATCGGCCAGTTTCCAGATCAGGCGCCCACGCTCCGAAGGCTTCATCTTGCGCCAGGGACCACCCTCGAAGCTGCGCCGCGCCGCCTGCACCGCCCGATCAATGTCCTCTTTGTCTCCTTCAGCCACCTGCGCCAATACTTCGCCGGTAGCTGGATTGTAAACAGGAAAGGTCTTCCCCGAAGCGGCCTCTTCCCATTTTCCACCAATGAAGAGTTTCTTTGGACCACTCGCAATAAAAGTCTGGACTTCCGGTAAGACAGCGACATTGCTTTCGGCCAGCGTCATGATCGTTCTCCTTCTTCGTTGCAGCTGGTTGACCGCGCCGTCCGTAACGCCTTGCATGCATTCGGCCTGTCCTTCAGGGCCTTCTCCCAAAAAACATCGCACAAAAGAAGAGTCTCAATGCGATGAGCGTTAACCACGCTGAAACTCGCTCTGCTGGTGAAGACTGCCGTGACGACGAAGCGCGAAGTGGGCGGCAGTGTCTTGCTCATCGATTGAGTACTCAATAATTGAGTATAAGCAAAATGTGGAGAAAGTCAAGGGTCGCAGGGAGGAGATGCGTGCTGGAAGAGGAGCGAGTGAGGTGGGAGGAGAAGCCAGCGAGCGCTCAAGAATGAGCGCCCGCCAGCTAGCTATCAAGCTGTGTAGCGGCCAGGGTGGCTACCATGAGGGCCTTGATAGTATGCATCCGATTTTCAGACTGCTCGAAGACAATGGAGGCCGGCGATTCAAAGACCTCATCGGTGACCTCCAGGGCCTCCAATCCATAGCGCGCCGCGATCGAGCGGCCCAGGCCCGTCTCGGTATTGTGGAGAGCTGGCAGACAATGCATAAAGAGGACCTGCGGGTTGTGGGTGAGGGCCATGAGCTGGGACGTCACTTGATAGGGCGTGAGGAGCTGGATGCGCTCCCCCCACAGGGCCGGGTCCTCACCCATCGACACCCAGACATCAGTATAGATGACGTCGCAGCCACGCACGGCCTCGGCGACATCCTCGGTCACCGTGAGGCGGGCGCCACTGGTCGCCGCCAGGGCCTGCACCTCCTGCAGGCGCGTCTCACTGGGCCAGAGCTGACGCGGACCAGCCAGGCGCACATCCATCCCCATCACGGCCCCGCCCACCAGCAGCGTATCGGCCATGTTATAGCTCACATTCCCCACAAAGCAGAAGCTCACCGCCTCCAGCGGCTTTGCCACATGCTCCTGCATCGTGAGCAGATCGGCCAGGACTTGTGTCGGATGCGAGTGGGCCGTCATGGCATTCCAGACCGGCACCCCGGCGTAGCGGGCCAGCTCCTCGACCGTCTCCTGAGCCTGACCACGGTAGGCAATGCCGTCGTAGAGCCGCCCCAGCACACGCGCTGTATCCTTGATGCTCTCCTTCTGCCCGACATGCGAGCCGCTGGGGCCAATATAGGTAACATGGGCCCCCTGATCAAAGGCCGCCACTTCAAAGCTCGTGCGCGTGCGCGTCGAGTCCTGTTCGAACAGCAGGACAATATTCTTGCCGCGCAAGTACTGCTCTTCCTTCCCGGCAGACTTGGCCGCCTTCAGACGGCTGGCCAGCGCCAACAGGGCGCGAATTTCCTCAGCGCTGAGGTCCTCCAATTTTAGCAAGTGCCGCTTGCTCAAATTGCAGGCCACGGTTGAGCTAATCCTCCTCAAATAACAGAGCAACAATCTTCTTCGTTCAGCCCAGTCTCCCGCCACAAGGGCGCCCCGCCCAGCCAGCACGACCGGGGGCTGTGCTCATAGGCTACCACGTTCCCGCCCCCGGCGCAAGCCATAAGCAGAGCTATCCGTCAAGCGCCCACACATCCGCAGCAGCCTGGCCGGTTGAGGAAAAGGGAGGAGCTGCACCTGCCAGGCGCCAGCGCGGCAGAATAGAATCAGAAGGAGGGAGAGCATCCGTCTGTCTCTCTCTGCATGAGGGTCAGGTCTTGTTTCACTGAGGGGAGGATGCGGACCATGCTCGTTGCTTACGGACCAGACGGTCAGCTCGTGGTAGCTGATGAGCGGGCCTTGAGTCAGTTGCAGGAATGGTCGCAGCAGCGCCAGCTGTTCTGTCCCAACTGCCGCGCCGTGCTGCATCTACGCGGCGGCCCGGCACGACGGACCCAGCTCCATTTCGCTCACCGCAAAGGAGAATGCCCCTGGAGCACCGAAGAAGAATCGGAGCGCCACATGCGCGGCAAGGCCATACTGGCCGCCTGGCTAAGCCAGCAATTTCCCGCCGCTCGCGTCACCCTGGAGGAACGGCTCCCTGAGCCGAATCGCATCGCCGACGTCTTCGTGAAGCATCCCGATGGTCGGCAGCTAGCCGTTGAGTTTCAGTGCGCCCCGCTGGAACTCGACGAGTGGCAGCGCCGCCATCAGGCCTATCAGCAGGCCGGCATCACCGATCTCTGGATTATCGGCAGCAATCGCCGCGACAAGCAGGAGGCTTTTCAAGAGGCCATTCTTGAGAGCAGCGGCTTACTCGTCTTCCTCGATCCCTTGCTCACCCCCGCCCGCGCCTGGCTGCGCTGGCCCCTGAGCGCCCAGGCCCTGCAGGCCTGGCAGGAGGAGCGCTTCAGCCCTGCTCAGGCACCCAATCTGAGCGCCGGCGGCTGGGTCGGGCGCCTGGGCTATGGCATGACCTTGAGCACCACCTTGAGCGAGCTACACCTCAACGAGCAGGGAGAGATCAATCATCCACAGCGCGCCGAGCACGAGCGCCGCCTGCGTCTCCGCCACCTGATGACCTTCGCTGACAGCGTCGACGAAAACCTTCTTGCAGCTTATCTCTATAATACAGTTAGTGCTGAGATGATCCAGCGCGTGCTCCGTCCCCTGCTGCGAGCCTATCGCAGCGATCCCGACCTGCTGCGTCGCTATAACTATGGGCGAGGAAGCCCCGAGCAGCCGGTGCGGGAGGAGGATCGCCAGCGCGTCGCTCGCGCCTGCTCCTGGCTGAGACAGCTGGCCAGGCAGGGCTTTCCACTCGCGCGTTTGCGCGCAGTGGCACAGGAGATCCCTTTCGTCGGACCTTACGCCGCCTTCGTCCGCTACATCGAAATGTTGGTGACGCTCGCCCAAACTCACCGTTGAAACCGTTTGCCACACTGAGGCGTGTTGACAGAGAAGAAAGGCGGCAGTCGGGCAGTTGCGACCATCCACTGTGATGACCTGACCCAGGCTGGCAATGCCTTCTCTATCTGGCAGGAAGGAAGGAGGGCAGGATGAACAACTTCTTCAGAGGAGTCCTGGTCGGCGTTGGCATCGGCCTGTTGATTGCCCCTATGCGTGGCGAAGAGATGCGTCGCCTACTCGGCGAGCGGCTGCAGCAGTTGCGCGGCTATCTCCCCGACAACGAGCAACTGAACGAATACGTGCAGCAGGCCTCTAGCCGCGTCTCACAGACCGCCGGCAACGTCAAAGAATACGTGCGCCAGGCCGCCACGCGCGTACGCGACACCGCCGAGGAACTGGGCAGTCTGGCCCAGAAGTCGGCGCAGGATGTCAGCGAGACCGCACGCTCCCTCAAGCCATCGAACCAGGGATAGCCCAACCTGATCGTTCTCAAACCGGTCTGGCAGCGCCGCACCCGCACCAGCACCTGGGTTGAGGCCCGCTCGACCCGGGTCAGGCTTGCGGCCCGGCGTCTCACCCCAGCAGCGCCTGCCTCTTTCGCGAGGCAGGTCGCTCTGTGCGGTGCGTGCATGGCTCTTGCTGGCGGCAGCCTCCGCCTCACCAGGCCCTCCAGCTTCATTAAGCCTCAGCCACCGCCGGTGTATGATAAGGAATCCGCTCAATCTTCAGGTTCATCGCCGCCAGCCGCGGCACGATATTGCCGTAGCCACGCTCCAGGAAATGAATCCCGGTAATCACCGAGGTGCCGCGCGCAATAGCCGCCGCGATCACATAGGCCAGACCGGCCCGCAGATCGGGAATCACAATCTCCTCGTCCACCGCTGTAAAGGGTGTTGGGCCAATAATAATGGCGCTATGCTCATAATTCATATCGCGATAGCGACACGGCACGCTGCCCAAACAATGCGTCGTCAGCTGTGTCCGCGCCCCCAGACGATTGAGCGCCTTAAGATAGCCAAAGCGCTTCTCATAGACGGTCTCGTGAATAATCGAGATGCCATCGGCCTGCGTCAGCAGCACGGCAAAAGGCTGCTGCCAGTCCGTCGAGAAGCCTGGATAGACATCGGTCTCAATGATCGCTGGACTGAGCTTGCGCCGGCGGAAAAAGCGGATACTGTTCGCATCGACAAATTCGAAGCCGCCACCCACCTGCTGGTAATAGGAGAGAAAATTGCCGAGGCTATCCGGGCGAATGCCGTGGACCGTCACATCACCATCGGAGGCGCAAGCCAGCGAAGCCCAGGAAGCCGCCTCGATGCGGTCGCCCAGCACTGTCATGCGCGTTCCCGTCAGACGCTTAACCCCCTCCACCCGAATATCACGACCCGGGGAGGTGAAAATAATTGCCCCCATCGAGCGGAGCATGGTAATCAGCTCAAAGATCTCCGGCTCGATCGCCGCGTTCGAAATCAGCGTTCGCCCCTCAGCCAGTACACTCAAGAAAAGGCAGGTCTCGGTCGCCCCCACACTCGGATAGGGCAGATGGATATGGGTCCCACGCAACGGTTGCACCCGCTGCGCCACGTAGCCCTCGGGCGTCTCCTCGACCAGCCCTCCGAAGCGCTGAATCGCATCGAGGTGGAAATCCACCTTGCGCGCCCCAATCTGACAGCCACCTACAACCGGTACCGAGACCCGCTCGAATCGGTGCAGCAAGGCCCCCAGCAGCAAGATCGGCGCCCGATTGCTGCCAGACTGAGCCAGGGGCACTGTCGACGCATTGACTGTCGTCGGATCAATGAGCAGCGTTGTTTCATCGAGCTGTTCCACCCGTGCTCCGATACCCATCAGCATCTCCGCTGTGATCTGAACATCGCCAATAGGCGGCACATTGGTGAGTACCGTTGGCGTCTCTCCCAGCAGGGCCGCCACCATCGCCTTCGTCGCAAAGTTCTTGGCGCCCAGACAGGTAATCTCGCCCACGACAGGATAACCGCCCTCAATGCGATAGGCATAGGTCGTCTGCTGTGGTGTTCCTAAAGCGTTGGGCATAGACATCATCATCGTAGTAGCACACACTTCCGCTGAGAATTGAGCATTCTCAGATCATTCTTCCCTGCACATGTTCTTGTAACAGCTTAACAGAGGCAGAAAAATGCGACAGCCTGCACATTATTGTATCATCCCAGCGCAGGCTATCGCCTTCTTGCAGCCAGGGCGGGCAAGCTTCAGTCACCGCAGCCCTCCACGGACAGGCGGCTCGCCAGCGCTGCTCTACCCGCCTGTTACCCCCAGTACTTTCGGCGAGTGGCTAGTACTTATAGAAATGCTGACTGGCCACTTCCTCCGGCGTCTTCTCGCGGAAAAAGTCGGCCTCTGCCCGTTTGACGGCCAGATAGGAGCGCGCCAGCAGCGGCCCCAGCGCCTCCAGCAGCACCGTATCCCGCTCCAACTCGTCCAGAGCCTCCTCCAGCGTCGTTGGCAGCCGCCGGATGCCCAGCCGCTCGCGTTCCTCATCGCTGAGATTGCCCGGATCAACCTCGACCGGCTCCCCCGGCTCAATCCGCTGCTGGATACCATCCAGACCCGCTGCGATTAAGGCCCCCAGCGCCAGATAGGGATTGCCACTGTGATCAGAGGGCTTCAGCTCCAGGTTGATCGATTCGGCCTCCCGCCCCCAGAAGGGCGACGGCACCCGAATGGCCCCCTCACGGTTATCGTAGCCCCAGGCCGTGTAAGCCGAACTCCAGAAGTGCGGCAGCAAGCGGCTGTAGGAGTTGGGGCTGCCACAGGTCAGCGCCACCAGCGCCCGCAGATGGCGCAGGACCCCACCGATGAAATATTTGCCTGTCTGGCTCAAGCCACCGCGCTCCTGCGGATCATAGAAGAGATTCTTGCCCGCCTGGGGACTGCCTTCTGCCCCCCACAGGCTGAAGTGAATGTGGGCCCCGCTGCCGGCCTGGTCCAGAAACGGCTTGGGGGCAAAGGTCGCATAGAGACCATAGTGACGCGCTGTCCCACGCACCACCTCACGCACCAGACAGACATGATCAGCCGCGGTCAAAACGTCGGCATGGCGGATCGACAGCTCTTGCTGGGCCGGCCCCAGCTCGGTATGGAACAGCTCCACCGATAGCCCAACGGCCTCCAGAGCCGAGAGGATAGCATCAATGACCTCGGCCTGCTCATCCAGCCCGATGCTGCTGTAACAGAGGCTCTGGTCCGCCGGCACAAAGCGCCCTCCCACTTCGCGCGCCAGATAAAACTCATGCTCGATGGCTGCCTCGGCCCGCATGCCCTGCTCAGCCAGACGCGCCACCATCCGCTTCAGAAAGGTGCGCGGACAGGCTTCCCAGGGCTGACCATCCAGGCGCACCATATCGCACAGCATACTGGCACTGGCCGGAACATAGGGCAGCACGACAAATGTCTGCGGATCTGGAAGCAAACGGAACTCACCCACCGGCCCCATTCCTTCGACCGCAGCCAGGGTCTCAACCCCCGTGAACGCCTGCATTGCCAGCGTCTGCCCAATGCCTTCGCGCATGCGCGTCGCCAGCTTCTCGACATGGGTCGCCTTGCCTCGAATGATTCCCCCATTATCACAATAGAGGAAACGCACCAGACGCACATTGGCCGCGCGAGCTTGACGCACGACATCGCTGATATCCATAGGGACCCTCCTTGCTGGTTCTGAACACAGCCTGCCACCGAGCGAAACGGAAGGCCCGCCTCGAGGGCCTCCACTCTGTCAGCTCGTGCCTGCTTTGCTGCTGCTAGTATACAGCAGGCGTGTCGCTCGTGTCCGCCCCCCGAAGGCACTTTTTCAGCGCAGTCTGGCCATGCACTCGCGGGCAAAGAGACGTACCGAATCGAGCTGGGCGGCATCAGGGAGATAGACAATCACTTCCTGAGCCCCGACCTCTTCGTAGGCCGCCAAACGCTGGCGGATCGTCTCGGGGCTGCCCACCAGCTCGCGCTCGCGCAACTGCTCAGGCGGCACATTGCGCCCCATGTAGGACTGCTGAGCCTTGCGCATGGCCTCCTCATCGGTCTCCGCAATAGCACAATTAAAGAGTACCGTCCTCCTGATCGTCTGATAATCGCGCCCAATAGCCTCGCAGTGCTGTCTGAGCATCGCGAATTTGTGGGCAATCCCCGCCGGATCGAGATGGCCAACATTGCAGGCATCGGCATACTGGGCCACCAGCTTCAAGGTCACCTGCTCACCGCCGCCACCAATCAGCAAGGGAATATGTGGCTGCTGCACACCTTTGGGCTGGTTGATGGCCCCGTGAACCTGATAATAGCGCCCCTCAAAATAGGCCTCCTCCTCGGTCCACATCTTCAGAATAATCTGTACGGCTTCACGTAACATGCGCAGGCGCTCCGGAGCCGCCGGGAAGCCATAGCCATAGGCGCGCCACTCATGCTCGTACCAGCCAGCCCCAATGCCAAAGTCCAGCCGTCCATGACTGAGCACATCAACGGTACTCGCCATCTTCGCCAAGAGCGCCGGATTGCGATAGGCGCTACAGGTCACCATCTGCCCAATACGCACCCTCCGCGTATCACGTGCCAGAGCCGCTGTGCTCGTCCAACATTCGAATGTCTTCTCCTGCAACGGCTGGGGCACGGTATGGAAGTGGTCAAAGAGCCAGATCGAATCAAAACCCAGATCCTCGGCCTCGTGGGCCACACGCGTCATCGTCTCATAAGCCTCAACCGGGTCAGCAATACCTACCAGATCAAGACGCCAGCCCTGGGGGACCAATAGGCCAAATCGTAACGCCATGATAGCTCTCTCCTCATGTACGTCTCTCCCTTGGGCACGCCAGGGGGATTCACTCACTCCCTCCAGCAGAGCAGCGCAGACATCCAGCCTCAGTGCCCGCCTGGCCTTGCCCTTGCCCATTATATACTATGTCCAGCCCCTTCGACCTGACCCATTCTTCCCCCTTCCAGCCCGCAATCAGCGCTTGCCTCTTGACATCCCCAACTTCCTTGTCTATATTAGACAAACGTCTGGACTAAACAGTACAGTTACTGTTTTTGGATAGTACAGTCTGCTTGCTTCCGGGGAGTCGATGTCATCATGGCTGAGCGCGATCCTGAACCTGGCGACGCCAGAGCCAGAGGCAAAGAGCGCCTGATTCAGGCAACGGAGAGCTTGCTGCGCAGTCGTCCTTTTGAGGAAGTGACCGTCGAGGAGATCACCAGGGAGGCCAAACTGTCGCGTCCGGCTTTTTACTACCACTTTGCTGGCGGCAAAGAGCAGCTGCGAGCGACGCTGGTAGAGCGTGGCTTGCTGCGCGAGAGGCCGGCCCAGGATACCCGTGCCCTGATCCTGGAGGCGGCGCTGCGTGCCTTTGCGCGCTCGGGGATCTCAGCCACCACGCTGGATGAGATCGCGGCTGAGGCAGGGGTCTCGCGTGGTACCCTCTGCTGGCACTTCCATACGAAAGAGGAGCTGCTCACAGCCCTGATCAGGCACTACCTTCCGCATGGGACACTGCAGTCCGCTATTGCCGAAGCTGTGCATGAGGCCGAGGAGGGCCAGATCGATGATCGCACGGCAGTCTACCGCATTGTGGCGGCTTTCCACGACACGTTGATGGCTGCCCCCCAGGGTGATTTGTTACGCCTGGCCATGCTGCTGATCCACAGCCACCCTGATGCAGCCCAGATTCTGGCAAGGGTGCTGACGGAGAATCGTAAGATCCTGATCAACTTTGTGCGCACGCGGCAGGAGCAGGGTCGCTTTCGGCGCACCTTTGCCCCGGAGCTGATTGTGCAGATTCTGGCTTCGATCTTCGTCATGCGGGTCGTCGCACGGGACCTGCTCAGCCAGCTGTCTGTGAGACAGTTTTCGCGTGAAGAGCTGATCGAGCAGCTGGTCGATCTGCTCTTTTACGGCATGGTACCCTGCGATCAACGCGAGCGAGTCTAGCTACATAAGGAGTGCAACCAACCGAGACTGGTTCCCGCGCTGTGTGAGTAAGTGAGTTTCGCGATAGAGGAGAGGAGCTTTGCTGTATGCAAGCAAGCGAGCAAACAGGGCAGCGGAGAGGTGGTCTGGCCTATAAGTGGATTGTGGCGATTGTGGTGATTATTGGCGTCTTCATGTCGATTCTGGACCAGACCATCGTCAATATTGCCATTCCCCACCTGCAAGCTGCCTTCGGGGCCGATCTGCACACGGTCCAGTGGGTGCTGACGGCCTATATTCTGACCCAGGGTGTGGTCACGCCAACGGCGGCCTTCTTCGCCGATACGTTGGGGATCAAACGCTTTTATATCATCTCCCTGGCAGCCTTTACGCTTGGCTCGGCCCTCTGCGGCCTGTCCTGGAGCCTGCCAGCCCTGATCTTCTTCCGCATCCTGCAGGGCATCGGCGGCGCCTCGCTCTTCCCGCTCTCGATGGCCTTGGCCTTCAGGGAGTTCCCTCCCGAGGAGCGCGGGATGAGCATGGGCCTCTTCGGAGTTCCGGCTCTGCTGGCGCCCGCCATCGGCCCAACCCTGGGCGGCTACCTGGTAACGTACGCTGGCTGGCAGCTGATCTTTTACATCAATGTGCCGGTCGGTATTGTGGCCGTACTGCTGGCGATCTTCCTGTTGCGTGAGCAGCCGGTGGAGCGCAGGCCACGCTTCGATGCAGCGGGTTTTGTCTTTGCCGCTGCTGGCCTGGCCTCCCTGCTCTACGCCCTCTCGGAGGCCAGTACTTACGGCTGGGGCTCGACACTGGTACGCGGCTTCTTGCTCGCCGGCGTGCTGGCGCTGGCCATCTTCACAGCCATCGAGCTGATGCTCGCAGCACGCGGGGGCGAGCCACTGCTTGACTTACGTATCTTCGCCAATGGCCCCTTTACAACCAGTACCATCGCCCAGGTCTTCATCATCTTCGGCATGTTTGGAGGTCTGTTTCTCTTCCCGATCTACCTGCAGGATTTGCGCGGGCTGAGCGCCTTCCAGGCCGGCCTACTCCTTCTGCCCCAGGCCCTGGCCTCGATGGTCAGCTCGGTGTTAGGCGGAGTGCTGGTCGACCGACTCGGAGTGCGTCCGGTAATGATTCCGGGCCTGCTGGCTCTGGCCCTGGCCAACTGGGAGCTGACGACGATCACGGTCAACTCGCCCTTCGGCTGGTTCCAGTGGATTCTGGTCCTGCGTGGCGTGGCCCTTGGTCTCTCGGTACAGCCACTGGCTGTAGCCAGCCTCTCAACGATTCGCCCCGAGAAGCTGGCCCAGGCCTCTTCGATCAGCACAGTCACGCGCTCGGTCTCTAGCTCCCTGGGCATCGCCGTGCTGGCTACGCTGGTCCAGACACAGAACCAGATTCATTTCGGTCATCTGGCGGAGATGGTGACCGCCAGCTCGCCGCTGGGCCAGCTGATCCCGCGCATCCAGGCTCTCTTTATCCTGCAAGGAGCTGATGCTCGCTCGGCCTACAATGCGGCCCTGCAGCTGATCGCTCAGCTGCTACAGCAGCGCAGCTATGTGCTAGCGATGCAGGACGCCTTCCGCGTGACCCTGGTGGCGACGGTGCTGGCGATGGTGGCGACGCTCTTCGTGCGCTCGGGCGTCCGTCCTCGCTGGGCGCGCCGCCGCGGTGTCCCCGAGGCCAGCGAGGAGCGCACGGCTGCCACAATGGAGACCATGTTTGCTGGCTAGCCTCGCCCATCCTACTGGCGACCTGGTTCTGCCATGACTCTACGACCAAGGCAATCCGCACGGAGTCCGAGCTTGCTTACTCCGCCTTGCGCGATCAAGAAGGCTAACTGAGGAGTGTGATTCAGATGAGACGCCTGATTCTGGTCCCTGTCCTGACGGTGGTCGCTCTCTTCGCGATCGCTGGAGGGATCGCCTACTGGATTTACTATAACTATACGTACTATAGCACCGATGATGCTCAGGTAACGGCTCCGATTGTGACAATCAGCGCCCCAACCAGCGGCACGCTGACTACGCTGAGCGCCAACCTGGGTGACCATGTGAACACTGGCCAGACAGTGGCCCAACTGACGCCTGTGGTTACCGCCACAACCGGGGCGAGCGCTAGCGCTGCCGCGCCAGCGCAGACTACAACTGCGCCTACAGCTGCTACTCGCACGAGCACGGCGCGGGCCTTGCCTCTGACAAGCCCTATTAGCGGCACGGTGATCCAGGTTGCGGCTGTCCCCGGCCAGCAGGTGATCGCTGGCTCCCCACTGCTGGAGATCTATGATCCCAGCCACTTGACGATCACGGCCTACGTCGATGAGAATGCTATCAATAATATCCAAACTGGTCAGAGCGTCGATATAACAATCGATGCATATAAAGACACAAAGTTCACAGGCCATGTGAAGCAGATTGTCCAGGCTGCCGCCTCGGAGTTCTCGCTTCTCCCAGTACAGGATAACGCCAGTGGCAATTTCACCAAGGTCGGCCAGCGCATCCCGGTGATTATTAACCTGGATGGCACCTCTGGCAAGACCCTGATGCCAGGAATGAGCGCCGAAGTGACGATCCATCTTCACTAAAGAAAACTCCACCGGCGAGCCACTGCCACCCATCATTGGCTTACCAACCTCGCTCACGAGAGGAGTGCGATGGTGGGGGCAGACGCTCGCCCACCGATGATGCGAGGCCAGCCCCAGCAATCGGGTTTGGTAGCCAGGACGCTAGCTAGCAGTTCAGGTGAGACAGAATCAGGGGCAGCAGCCCCCTCAGTTAGCGAGCTGTCGCCTGCCTCTTTTCTCAGGCACTCGCAAACAGCCCGTCCACCACAAACCTGGCCGCACTGGCCTGGCCTGTCTGGAACTGTCCTCGCGTCTGTTAGAGCAGTCTAGCCCAGCCTGGGAACGTGAAGCCGGAGGGAAAGTCAGGGAGGGAAGGACGAAAGAAGAAGCTTACTCATCAGCGATTTGAAGCGCTCAAGAAAAGGAGCAAAGCAGTGGTCTTGCTCATTTCAGGAGGCTCACTCGTCCTCGGTCTGCTGGCCATTATAGCTCTGATCTGGGTGATCAGAAGCACATCAGCCGAGGACCTCTCGTCGAGAGGCCCATCCTCGGCTGCGCCGCACGTTGAGGTGGCTCCCGCTCTTGAGTCTGAGGAGCGGGAGGCGCTTCCAGCCGGAGAAGATCATCGGGCGCCTTACCGAGGCCATGAACTGGCCTTGCTCAACCCAGAGCTGCACGCCCTGGCGACACAGCTTCGCACCCTTCATCAGCAGTCGGCAGAGCTGGAGCAGCGCCTGGATATCCTGATCCAGGTGGTGGAGCGTATCGAACGCTCGCTACCAGCTCCGGCGGAGGCTGCAAACAACGCCGGCGCCGAGGCGCAGGAGCCAGGGCCTAGCCAATCCTGACCTCTTCATACCTACCTAACAGGGCCAGGGAGCAAAGGGAGCGGCACAAGACGCGTGACGCCATCTGTGCCATCCATCATGATGATCATGATGAAGGCTCTCCCTGGTCCTGACTTCTTACTGATCGGTTCAGAGAGCACGCTGGCTTACCGGCGCTGTACCCTGGCCCCACTGACCAGCGCCTGCCAATCGCGCAGAATGTCATAATCAAACGGGAAAGCCAGCTCGGGCACAGCCTCTGGACGGAAGAGGGCCAGCTCGCTGACTTCTCCTGGCTGTGGGGCCAGGCCGTCTAGCGAGCCGGCCAGGGGACGCGCTCGATACGCTACCAGCAGGTGCGGGCTGCCCTTCCGACTGTAGAGACCGAGCAGGTCAAGCAACTCGACGCTCAAGTTGGTCTCTTCCTTCACTTCGCGCAGCGCTGCCTCTTCCAGCTCTTCACCACGATCAACATAGCCACTGCAGAAGCTCCACTTCCCCCGTCCAGGCTCGATCTCACGCCGACCCAGCAGGAGCTGTCCCTCATGCTCAATGACAACGACAGTCACGACCTTTGGGCTAAGATAGAGCACGAAGCCACAGGCCGGACAGCTCGGTCGCGCCACTGCTCCTACGATTTGCTCGCGCAAGGGAGTCGCACAAAGAGGACAGTAGCGATAGACAAACTCAATCATCGATCACCTCGCGTTTCCAAAGAAGAGAAGAGCACGCCGGCAAGCAGCTTTCATTGAACTGTGCCGCCTGGCTCTGCCCTAGCGATCAGCGAGGGCCCGCGCCAGCACGACGACCGCCACAAACTGGCGGTAGATATTCAGAAGATTGTCACCACTGAGGCAAACCGTACGCGCCCCCGTCCGCTCAACGCCTCGCAAACTACAGACCATCTCGGCCATGTCGGCCACTAAGAAGGTGACTTCCAGCTGAACTGGCAGCTTGAAACTGGGTGGCTCCAGACGCTCACCCTGAGCCAGGCGCTCAACGGCACGTTGTGCTCCCGCGCGCAACAGCTCACAGGCTCTGGTTGGATGGAGGTGGGCAGCGGCAAAACGCCCAAGAGAGTGTTTGACGACGATCTTCTCAGCAGCGGGCGCCACGATTGCTGTCTCCTGGACCGTCACGTCGTCGCCACTGACCAGAATGATCGGAACGCCATAATGGGCTGCCACCAGAGCATTGATGCCCGCTTCACCTACGACCTGCCCGTTGAGACGTACCTCCCAAATGGCCGCCGGGCTATAGGTATGGCAGAGCACGGCTCGCTCCGCCCCAATCGAGCCATGATAGCTGACAAAGCAGACGCCTGCGAAACTGCTGTCGAGTCCTTCCATCATATAGAGAGGCTTATGGCGACCGCTGATTAAAGTGGCCTCACCGGCTAGCTCCTGCGGGTGGAGATTGCGCATAAAGTGATGGGCATCGTTGACCACGAATTCTCTGGCCCCGGCCTCCTGGGCCCCAGTGATGACAGCATTGACTTCACGCGTCAACAGAAGGCGCCCTTGTGCGTATTCTGGCTGCCCCTCGATAATCTGTTCCCAGGCCACAATGCCACTGGTGCCTTCAAAATCAGTCGATAGGAAGAGCTTCATTGCTGATTGGCTCCTTACACTGTGCAATTTATGCCGGTAGGTAGAGCGCGCCAGGGCCACCAGCCGCCCGGCAGACCTCGACACTCGCCTGCCGCCCAGTCTGGCGCGGATACTCGCTCAGGATCGCCTCCGTCAACTGCTCTATCGCAGTGTTACGCACCAGGTTGATGGTACAGCCACCAAAGCCTCCCCCCATCATACGCGCCCCCAACACCCCCTCGACCCGACGCGCAATCTCGACGAGCACGTCAAGCTCCAAACAGCTCACCTCGTACTCATCGCGCAGCCCTGCGTGTGTCCGCCAAAGGTAGGGACCAACCGCCTCTACCTCCCCCCGCTCTAGTAGATGTGCTACCTCTAGCACCCGCGCATTTTCGGCCACTACATAGCCGGCTCGCCGCCGGAGCACCTCGGGCAGCCGGCAAGCATAGCGTGTAAACAGCTCCGGCGTCACATCGCGGAGAGCGGTGATCTGCGGCTTTACTGCTCTCTCACCCGCCTCCGCCTCAGCCTGCAACTGTGCCGCCAGCAAGCGTACGGCTTCTTCGCACTGCTGGCGCCGCTCATTGTAGGCCGAAGCCGCTAGCTCACGCCGCACATGGGTATCAGCCACCAGCAGAGCCACCTCATCACTCTCAAAGGGCAGATAGCGAAAGTCTAGTGAGCGACAGTCAAGCAGCAGAGCATGGCCAGGGCGTCCAAGGCACGAGGCAGCTTGATCAAGAATGCCACAGCGTACTCCAGAGGCCAGATGCTCGGCGCGCTGGCAGAGACGAGCAACCTCCAGGGGCGCCAGGGTCGTTGAGGCCGCAGCCCCTTTCCCAATAGCAAAGCGACCATCTGAGAACAGGGACGCCGCCCAGGCCGTCGCTACTTCCAGAGCCGCCGAAGAACTCATTCCCCCTCCCAAGGGGACATCGCCATGCAGAACCGCGTTGAACCCCTGCAGTGCCAGATCAGCCGCCTTTAGCTCACCCAAGACCGCCAGTACATAGCGCGCCCAGGCGGGTAGCCGCGCCGCCTGAGCCCCGAAGGTAGCGGGTAAACCCTCTAGCTCGATCTCAGCCAGCTCCTGGAACTGCCGCGACCAGAGACGGACGTGCCCATCGCTTCGCATTCGCCCGGCGAAGGCAACTACACGGTCAACCGCCAATGGCAGAACAAAGCCCTCATTATAATCAGTGTGCTCACCGATCAGATTGACTCGCCCAGGCGCCCAGGCCACCCCCAGCGCGGCCTGGGCATCGCTCTGCCCCTCGTCCATGCCAAAGACCATCGAAAATTGCTCCACCGCTAACTGGGCGGCAGGCGGCAGCCTTCTCGGATCATTCGCTACCATGAGCAACCCTCGCGATCGCTTCTCGCAATTCTTGCGCCTTTTGAATAGGAGATGAATCGTTGGTCCACAGCGACCAGAGCATCTCGGACGAGGCGGCATACTTCAGTTTGCCCGGCGCCCGCCCAACTGCCAGAATCTCGATATGGAGATGAAAACGCTCATCAGCCAGCTGATGGATACCAAGCATATAGGGCATGGGAGCCATAAAGCCATCGTTGAGAGCATTGTAGGCACGGATCACCTGCAAGAGCAAGGCAGCCAGATCAGTCAGCTCCTCATCACTGGCCGCCGCCAGATCGGCAATATGGCGTCGCGGATAGAGATGCGTTTCGTAGGGATAGCGCACATAGGGGGGAAGAAAGACTTGCCAGCTGGCGTTCGCCGCGATCTCGTAAGGACTGTTCTCCAGCTCAGTCCGCACCCGGCAGAAAGGGCAGCCGCGTCCCGCCTCCAGTTCCAATCTCACCGTCTCCAGCTCCCGCTCCAGCAGCGGTGGCACCACCGAGACCCCATACGCCTGGCCATGCGGATGAAACTGCGTCTGGCCGATGCTCGTACCGCTGTTCTCGAAGATCATCACCGCCGCATAGCGTTGACTCAGGTCGCAATACAGCTCGCGCCAGAGCCGCGTCACTGCGCAAACCTCTGGCACGCTGAGGCGGGTAAACGTTCGTTCGTGATCACGGTGGTAGATCACTACATAAGCCTCACCGACCGGTGGACGAAAGGGAGGAAAATCGTTGGGATGTAGCCACACCTGAGATTCTGATCCGACTCGCCCTTCGCGTACATCGGCGCAAAAAGGGCACTGATCTGTTCCTTCCCTGCGATGCATACGGTGTGGTGCATTGACCACATAGTGACGCAAAATAGGATTCCATACCAAAGCGTTCGAGTCTTCGTGCATATCATCCCTGCCTGCATCCTGAGAAGACAGCGTTCACAGATAGCGATGGGCCGTTTGCGTTCCCAGCAGCACACAGCGACCGGCCTGAGCCAGGGCGGTCAGCAGCGCCCCCTTATCGACCGCGCCCTCCGGCGGCTGTGCCTCATCTGAGCCATACAGCCACTCATTCCAGGTCTGCCAGTCGGTGAACAAAGCCCAGGCCACAGGAGCGACCAGCGCATGGGCGGCACGCAGAATAGCCAGGCCATCCTCATAGCCTGGCTCCAACGCATCCACCGCCTTCAGTCCTGCGGCCCGCAGGGCCTCAAACGTCCGCAGTGAGCGGACCTCGCCCTCCACCACCTCACAAACCAGGCCCAGCATGAGCTGTTCAGCAGCCCTCCCATCAGACGCATGAGCTGCAGTCCGCTCCGGTAAGGCAGCCTGCCATACAGCCACCACCAGGCAGCAGGGCGAGGGCAGCCCACGCAGAAAGGCCTCGATCTGTCCTCTGGTCCAGCCATGCCAGACATAGCCTTCATCCTGCTGCTCCAGCAAGAGAGCGGCATTCAAAAGGCCCCTGGCATGTTCCCAGAGGGGAGAATCCCCATCGAGCACAGCTACCTCTTGTGCTAACACAGAGCACACCTCTCCAAGGAGAATAAATCTGACTTTCTTATCATATCATCTTCTCTCCTGATGGGCGACCTCGTCTCCCCTGGCAAAGTTGCCGGGCCAGCCAGCAGCCGGGCGAGAGTCCTCTCCTCTAGATTCAGGGCCGGCAGATGGGGTATAATGCAAACAGCCTGGGCGCAGTCTAGCCGCTCAGCCACGTTTTCATCTCATCACACGCGCAACAAGGAAGGTACCATACCGTGCCCTGGTGTAAATTTTTTGTGCCCAAGATCGCCACCCCCGGGATCAGACCCGATGATCCTGAGCTGAACGAGCATATCGAGTACGCAAAGTGCATCAAGGGGCATGTCCTCAGAGATGCCAGCGACTGGATTCTTTGCGAAAACCTGCCGGCCCCCGATGCCCGCTGTTGGCAGGAGGGCGGTGAAACCCTCCTCTCGCTTGCAGGCCGTCGTGGGACAGGCTCAAGTTCTCCCACCGGCCCCGATGGGCGGGGAAGGTCTGATGACGCTGTCGTGCGACGCAGCTAATAAGGCAGCGTCTACCAGTACCAGAGGCTGATCCGCCAGGGAGGAAGCAGGTAGGGAACTATGCGTCGAAGCTCACCGTCATCCTCGGCCATCGCGCAACCCGCGCCCGAGCAGCTCGCGCGGGTTCATCATCTTCTGCTAGAGTGGTACGCCCACGAGCAGCGTCCGCTGCCCTGGCGTGCGACCAGCGACCCGTACGCCATTCTGGTCTCCGAAATCATGCTCCAGCAGACCCAGGTAGAGCGCGTCATTCCAAAATATCATGAGTTTCTGAGCCGCTTCCCCACTGTAGCGGACCTGGCCGCGGCGCCAACGGCAGCGGTCATCTCAACCTGGGTGCCCCTGGGCTATAACCAGCGGGCCGTGCGTCTGCAGGCCATTGCCCGCCAGGTTGTCAGCGACTACCAGGGGCGCATTCCTGACAGCGTAGAGGAGCTGCTCAAGCTCAAAGGAATCGGACGCTACACTGCCGGGGCCATTGCCTGCTTCGCCTATCACCGGCAAGTCGCCACAGTCGATACCAACATTCGCCGCGTGCTCCATCGGCTCTTCATCGGCCTGGAACATCCAGAGCCACGCCTGAGCGATGCCGAGACACTGACCCTGGCTGAGCAGGTCTTGCCTCCTGGCCGGGCCTATGAGTGGAATCAAGCCCTCATGGACCTGGGAGCCATGATTTGTACAAGTGCCAGTCCGCAGTGCGAGCGCTGTCCCGTCGGCGCAGCTTGCGCAGCCTACCGTGAACTGAGCGCCCAGAGTCTCTTTCCTTCGGGAACGGTCCTGCGCACCCTGCGCAAAGTGGCCGAGAAGAAGAGCGGCTATCAGGCCCAGCCTTTCACGCAAAGCGATCGCTATTTCCGGGGCCGTATCGTCGCTCTGCTGCGGACCCTGCCACCAGAGCAGCGCCTTTCCCTGGCCGAGCTAGGGCCGCGCATCAAGTCGTCCTACACCGAGGCCGATCTCCCCTGGCTCCAACGGCTTGTCAGTCGCCTGGCCCGCGATGGCCTGGTCGATTACCAGGAGGAAGAGGGGGTACGGCTGCCATAGTTTCGCCCCTGCTCGCCCGGCGCTCGTGAGGGCTGCTCCAGGCATTAGTCTCGCTGCGTCATCAGCCCCAGTTAGCCCTCCCGCTGAGGCAATAACTGTCTCCATTGCATTGCAACATAGTGTATGATATGTTGCGTGGAGACCGCGGCCCCATCAGCATCCCGCGGGGCCACCTGCATCCAGTGGTCTTGATCGAACTACTCACGGGAGGGCTTACCCTTGCAGCTACAAAGTATTGCCGATATCGCCAGAAAGCATCGACATATATTTCTCTCTCCTCATTTCGACGACGTCGTCTTCTCCTGCGGTGGAACGATCGCGCTGCAGGCCAGTTGCGGCCTGCATCCTCTGGTCATTACTGTCTTCGCCGGCCTGCCACCAGCCAACCAGCCCCTTAGCGCGCTGGCAACCGCCGTCCATCAGAGCATGGGCTTTGGCCACGATGCGCGCGAGGCAGTAGAGACCCGACGGCGCGAGGACGCCCGCGCGCTGGATTACCTCGGAGCAGACTATCTCTGGCTGGACTATCCAGACGCTATCTATCGCGGGAATCCCCCTCACTATACACGCGAGGAGGAGCTGTTTAGCAGCATTCACCCCGCCGACCTGAGCATTGATCAGCAGCTCGGCCAGCTGCTGGTGAGCCTGAGCGAGCAACTCCCCGATACCGTCTGGTACGCCCCCCTTGGCGTGGGTCACCACGTCGATCATCAGCTGGTCTGCTCGGCAGCCGATCGCCTTGTGCAGCGCCACGCCAACGTCAAGTTCTATGAAGATTTCCCGTACGTCACCCGCCTTGGCGAGCTGGAGAGGCGCCTGCACGAGTTCGGCGATACGCTGGAGCCAGCCTACGTCGAGATGTCTGAGCTGCTTCCCCTACGCCAGGAAGCCTCCCAGATGTATGCCTCGCAGATCGCCGCGATCTTCGGCGATAAAGAATCTATGTACAAATTGATGGACGAGTACACCCACAACATTCGCCCGGTGGAGACCGTCCATCTCGAACGCTACTGGACCCCTCGCTACCGCTAGACCAGCAGAAGGGTACTTTCCTGCAGGCAGGTGGTGCGCACCACCTGCCGGGGGCTTTCCATATGGTATGATGGTCATAAAATGATCCATACTTGTTCCGAAAAATAGATATAATAAGGCCCGGTCATCAACAGATGCGTTATAGGCCAGAGGGGCTTTCTAGCCAGAAAAGAGAAAGAAATAGAACGGCCAGCTTGGAGGTAGCCATCATTTTACCGGAGCGAGGCAACGGATCAGGAGTCATAGGATGAAGGGGATCGAAGGACTCACGCTTGGGCGCTATGAACTACGCCGCCGCATCGCCCAAGGAGGCATGGCCGAAGTCTATGTGGCCTACGACCGCCGCGTCAAACGGCAGGTCGCCATCAAGGTACTCTACGGACGAGATGAGTCATTTATTCGCCGTTTTGAGCGGGAGGCGCTGGCGGTTGGCGCACTCTCCCACGATCACATTTTGCCACTCTATGACTTTGGGGAGCAGAGCCCCTGGTATTATCTTGTGATGCCCTATGTCGAGGGAGGAACGCTGCGCGACTATTTACACCGGCGCAAGCGGCTGACCCTGGAAGAGGCAGCCAGCTTCCTCGATCAGATCGCTTCAGCGCTGCAGTATGCCCATGATCACGGCGTTCTTCATCGCGACGTCAAGCCATCAAATATTCTGCTGCGACCCGACGGCTATGCCTATCTTGCCGACTTTGGCCTGGCCAAGGCTATCATGGGAGCCGAATCGCTGACCAGCGACGGCACCATCGTCGGCACACCGGAATATATGGCCCCAGAGCAGTCGAACGGTATCAGCGACTATCGCAGCGATATCTACTCACTGGGTGTCGTGCTCTTCCAGATGCTTACCGGGCGTGTACCCTTTACCGCTGAGTCGCCAGTCGCCATTTTCTTGCGCCATATCCAGACGCCACCGCCCTCGCCACGCGAATTCAATAGCGAGATTCCCCCCGCCGTTGAAGAAGTGATCTTCAAAGCCCTCGCCAAAGATCCGAACGAGCGCTACCAGGAGGCCCAGGAACTGGCCACCGCTTACTGGCGCGCCTTGCAGCAGGAGCGCGGTCGCAGCCCCCGATCCCGGCCCGGATCAGTGACGCTGAAGGATCAGAGCACCGCCACGCCCACACCGGGCAACGATGACTCGACGTTGATCGCCGAGGAAAGTCAGGCCGAGGCCACGCCCAGCCCTTCTCGCCTGGCCGAGCAAGAGACCTTTATTGTCCCCGATGAAGAGCGGGAAATGGTGCGCCCTCCGGCCACACCCCAGCTTTTCCCTCTCACCGACCTGCCAGAGCAACCTGATCTCGATAGCCAGAGTAAGGAAAGCGACAGCGAGAACGCTTTAGCCGCTTCCCCTCCCCAGGAAGTAGTGGCCAGCGAGAGCACGCTGCTAGAGGCAAGCGCTACCATCAGGCGCTTGCCGAGCCGTCGTTTTCGCCTGCTCTCACTTATCGCTGCCTGTGTACTCCTAGCTCTGCTTTTTGTGCCGCTCGTTAGCCTCTGGCGGAGCGCACCTTCCGCCGGCAAAGGGGCCGGCTCCGGCAGCCCCGGGCTGAGTCCTCAACAACTGCAGGCCACTCAGACCGCCATTGCTCAGAATAACTTGATGGCCACCCAGCTCGCGCGCTCGCGGGCCCAGGCCACCGCTGGGATCTCCTCCTCGGTCGGTGCTGGGAACCTGCTCTATCAGTACGACTTGCGCAATCCCGGCGGCGGCTGGGCCAGCTCCGGCAGCCAGTGCTTCTTCTCGGCCCAAGGCTACCATGTGCAGACTCTGGGACCGCATGAGGCCGCCTGGTGCTTTTCAAGCCAGGAACATATGACCGACGCCGTGATCAAGGTTCAGGCACGCCTGCTGCGCGGCGACTTCTGCGGCCTGGTCTTTCGTCTCGATCCGACGACGCCCAGTTTCTATGTCTTTGAAATCAATAGCCAGGGACAGTATCGCTTCGTGCGCGCCGCGGGAACAAATCCCCAGGCCTGGCTGACGCTGATCGATTGGACCCACTCCAACGCCATTCAGACTGGCTATAACGTCCCTAACATGCTCATGGTCCTGGCACATGGCTCCTCCTTCAGGTTCTACATCAATAATCAGCTCGTCATTAATAGCTACTCAGACTCGGCCTACAGCGAGGGTCTGATCGGGCTACTAGTGGGAGGCGACAGCAATAACGGCAGCGAGGCCGTCTTTAGCGACATCTGGGTCTTCGAATATCAGGGATAGTCTCGTTCACCTCCAGCATGCCTCGCACCTGCTCCGCAGCGCGCCCTCCCTCGCCCGGTTCAGGCCAGCGCCCACTCCTCTCAAACGTTGCCAGCTTGCCCGGGTGGAAGGAAAACCTTCCGCCCGGTGTTACAATACGATGAGGATGCTATCCGTTCAACAATGGAAGGGGCTTCCAGGAGGATCACTTTTTTTATGAGCTTGGACCTGACTGCCTCAGCCGGGTATTCGTCGAATGGCAAGTCTCCAATTAAAACACATACTGTCTACCTGGCGCTCGGCTCAAATGTAGGAGACCGACGCGCGAATCTGGCTGCGGCGCTCCAACGACTGAGGGAGGTTGTGGAGATCAGCAGGGTCTCCTCGGTTTACGAGACAGAGCCGGTGGGGTACGCTGAACAGCCCCGCTTTTTTAATATGGTCTGTGCCGGACGCACCGCCCTCTCCGCTGAGCAGCTGCTGGCCTATGCTAAAACCATAGAGACCGCCCTGGGACGCCGTCCAACCGTGCGCAATGGACCGCGACCAATAGATATCGATATCCTTCTCTACGATGATCTACAGATGCATGAGGAGCATCTGACTATTCCTCATCCGAGGATGACAGAGCGCGCCTTTGTCTTGGTGCCGCTGGCAGAGATCGCCCCAGAGTTGATTGACCCGAGCAGCGGACGCAGCATCAGCGAATTACGGGATGCCTTACCCCAGGATGGCGTCAAAAAGCTGGCGGACAATCTGCGTGTTCCACTGGAGCATGATATTCAGAATAGCAGGCCAGCAGTGCATGTGCGCCTGGGACGAGTTGGTGTAGCAGGCCTGCAGAAAGCCATTCTGCTCGGCAGCGACGAGCGAGCCCAATGGTTCCAGGTTGTCTTCGACCTCTATGCCGACCTGGACCCCGTCAGGGCGGGCGTTCATATGTCGCGCTTTAGTGAGGCCCTGGAGGAGGTCCTGGATGAGATCAGTCTGATGGTCTGGCCGCGGGTCGAGGTGCTGGCCGAGCAGCTGGCGCGCCGCATTATCGAGCGCCAACAAGTGCTACGGGCTGAGGTTCATCTGCGTACGATCTACCCACTGCAGAAATGGACTCCCATTTCGGGACGCCCTACCCAGGAGGTCTATGGCCTGCTGGCTCAGGCCGTGGCCACGCGCAAAGGGGCTCGCCGCCTGGTAGGGGTCGAGGTTGAGGGCATGGTCGCTTGCCCTTGCGCTCAGGATATGGTGCACTCCCTCGCTCGCGTTCGCCTGCGCGAGGAGGGTTTGCCGGACGAGGCCATCGAGAAAATGCTCGAGGTCACACCGCTCGCCACCCATAATCAACGCGGACGAGCGCTGCTCATGGTCGGAACTCAAGAGCTGATCGATGCCCACGAGCTAATCAGTATCGCCGAGAATGCCATGAGTTCGGAGAACTATGCGCTGCTGAAACGCCCCGATGAGCTATACGTGGTTAACAAAGCCCACACTCATCCGCGCTTTGTCGAGGATGTCGTGCGCGAGATGCTACGCGCTGTTATCGAGCGCTATGAGCATCTGCCTCCCGATACCTTTGTCTGGGCCAGTCAGCGCAACGAGGAGACGATTCACAAATATGATGTGGTGGCCGAGGGATGGGGCACACTGGCAGAACTGCGAGCGGAGATTCGGGAGCAAGCGAGCCTCGAACACCATACCACCCGCGAGGAGTGGCTCAAGAGCATCGAGTAGGTAGCCCCATCTGCTGGCGGCCTGTCTGCCAGTGGCTGGCAGCGGTCCATCTGCTGAGTTGCTGGCGGCCCCCAGTGCTAGATCACCAGTCGCTGGCCAGCCCGGAAGCAACCGGGCTGGCTCCTCTTCGCTCGCCATCCATGCCTTCTCTCCCTTAATTGGTTGAGTTTTCTCCTTCCCAGGACAAGACCCTTAACAACTCCTCTCCAACGTGTTATAATGCCGTTACAATAGAGCGCACAATGAATTCAGAATCAGTCTGAGAGAGTCTGTCTCTCCCTTGGCTGCAGACAAGACGGAGGTCCTGTAAGAGTCGCTGTGGAACAAGTGCTTCTCAACCCAGGTAAACTAGCACGGACAGCGGTCGACGTGGCATCTGATAAAAAGGCGTCAGATGTCGTCCTGCTCGACCTTCAGGGCCTGAGCAGTATCGCCGACTACTTTGTCATTTGTAGCGGAAGCAATGAGCGCCAGATTCAGGCTATCGCCGACGCCCTGGAAGAGGAGCTGGAGAAACAGGGCGCTAGCCTGCTCCATCAAGAGGGCGATGCCACCAGCGGTTGGGTCCTCTTGGATTTCGGCGCCGTGATCGTCCATATCTTCGGGCCAAGAGAGCGGGAGTACTACCGGCTCGAACGCCTGTGGAGCGAGGCGAAAACGGTAGTTTACCTGCAATAACAGACTCTACTCTAGAAAAGGTGGTCAATGATGACGTTTCTGCGCAACCGCATGTTCCTCGAAGGAGTGGCCTTCGGCGGCATCTGCGGCTTCATCATCGGCTCAGTGATCGCTTTTACACTCGGTGAAAGCAGCGTTGAAGCCCTGCGTAAGCTGTTGCACCGACGACGCACTATCCCGTTTGAGTACCTGTATCAGTGATTTTAAGAGCGTAGTGCTGGCACCACTGCGCCACAGCTGTGGAGACCGAGCCTACCAGGCTCCTCCGCTGGCTAGCATTGGAGCGCTAGTTAGCTCATGGCCTCCGCGAAGATCAGCTTTGGAGGTCGGTCCTGGTTAGTTGCCCGGTTGCCTCATTTGTCTACTGAGACCTAAACACCTATAAGCAAAGCCAAAAAGTATAGCAAAGAAGGATAGTAGGGAGGCACTTGTGCGGTATACGGTGGTCTTACTTGCTTTGGCTTTTTTTCTTTTTTTGTCTGCTTTGAGCGCGAAAGGAGGTGAGGCCGCCGCCGTACATAGCTGCGCCTCCCCCTTCCCTTCAGCGATACCCGGCGCTCTTCCCCCTCCACTTCGTTCTCACGCGATCCTATTGAACGAGGTCTTGACCCGGCCCGCTAGCCCCTGGAACTGCTCTTCAGCTGGCACAACGACCCTGAATCGCGATGCCTGGGTTGAGCTGTATAACCCTCTTGACCAGCCCGTCGATTTGTATGCGGTCCACGCCGCGCTCGATACTGGCCCCCAAACTCCACTGTTTCTGTTGCCACTCTCCTCAGCCTTGCCCGCCCACGGCTTTCTGGTAGTTTTCCCGGATTCGCAGTTCTTCTTTCCCAATGAACCCTTTACCCTTCGACTGCTCTTCAATGGCTCGGTTGTCATCGATGAGGTGAATGTCCCTCTGTTGAACAGTGAGGAGTCTTTCGCCCGCATCAGCGACGGCGCGCCGGTCTGGCATTCAACAACCGACCCTACGCCCGGCAGCAGTAACGCTCCCTCGCTCCAACCCTCACCATCATCAACACCCAAGGCGGCTAGCCCAACGGCCTCTCCAAACGCTGCCCAAAGCAGCGCACAAGGGAGAGAAACGGCTGCCTCTTCGCTTCACAGCACGCCAGCGCCAGCCATTGCCGGTACGCAGCCAGCCTGGAGCACTTTGCGCTTGCCATCTCCCTCGCCGGTGGAGACAGGGATAGCCACCGGGCAGAGTGATACTGGCCGCTCCTCGCCTTCTTCCTCAGCTGTTACCATCCCAGCAGAAGAAGCGTCAACCGGCGGACCAGGCTGGCTACACCTGGCTGTACTGGCGGGTCTGGGACTCGCTCTTGTTGCTAGCTGTCTCTGGTGCTGGCGCCTCTTCCGCTCTCCCCTCGCGCCAGAGGATAAAATCCGCAGCCCCGCCTTTGGTCAACAGAAGGGGCGATCGTCATCTGCCAGCTCGCCGGATGACCCACCAGCACCCCGCTCAGCCTCCCTTCCAGATCGCCCGCTGAGGTGATATCATTCTCTTGGAAGGATGAGCAAGCAGGTGCTCCTCATCCTTTCCTCGGCCTTGTCGCGGGCCAGAGCAAGCAAGAAGCTTGAGCGAAACGGAAGCGAAGCAAGCAAAGGCGCAGCTGAGCAGCGGCGCCTCTGGAAGAAGGGCCAGGCTTATGAGCATTACAGAGTTGCCAGCGACTACCGCCCGGGAATCGGCAGCCCCACCTTTTGAGCGCCTCTCCGAGGAGCGTAAGGCCAGTGTGGTACGCGAGCTGAGCGCTCTATTGGGAGAGCGCTATGTGCTCCATGATCCATACGATTTAATGTTGTATGAGTATGACGCCTCGATCGATCGGAGCCGACCAGATATTGTGGTGCTTCCTTCTTCAACTGAGGAGGTAGCAGGCATCGTGAAGATCGCAGCTCGCCACCGCGTTCCCGTGGTGCCTCGCGGCGCCGGCACAGGCTTGAGCGGTGGGGCAATCCCCCTCTACGGGGGAATCGTCATTGCCTTTGCGCGCATGAATCGCATTCTGGAGGTCGACTATGAAAACATGCGTGCCGTGGTGCAACCGGGCCTGGTCAACCTTCATTTGAGTAATGCGCTTAATCCGCGCGGTTTCTACTATGTGCCCGATCCGAGCAGCCAGCGCTCGTGCACTATCGGCGGCAACGTGGGAGAGAACGCCGGCGGCCCCCATACGCTGCTCTATGGGGTAACCACTAATCATGTTTTGGGCCTGGAAATTGTGACCTCCAATGGCGAGGTTGTGGAGGTAGGCGGCTGGACACTGGATCGGCCAGGCTACGATCTGACGGGCCTGATTACTGGCTCTGAGGGCACACTGTGCGTGGTGACAAAGATCGTTACGCGCATCGTTCACCTGCCAGAGGAGGTGAAGACGATGCTGGCGGTCTTCAATAGCATGGATGATGCCTCGAATACGGTCTCTGAAATCATTGCCAGTGGCATGATCCCCGCCGCTATTGAGATGATGGACCAGATGATTCTACAGGCCGTGGAGGCAGACATGCACGCTGGCTATCCGCTGGATGCCGCCGCTGTGCTGCTGCTGGAGGCTGAGGGGCTGCGCGAGGAGGTAAAGGACCAGACAGAGCGCATCGTGGCAATCTGCCAGCGCAATCATGCCCGCTCCGTGCGCATTGCCGCCAATGAGACAGAACGCCAGCTGCTATGGGCAGGTCGTAAGAATGCCTTCGGGGCCGTAGGTCGCATTAGTCCCGAGTTCTATGTGCAGGATGGAGTCGTACCACGCACGAAGCTGCCTTATGTGCTACGCCGTGTGAGTGAAATCTGTGCACGCTATGGCTTACGTGTAGGGAATGTCTTTCACGCCGGCGATGGTAACCTTCACCCGCTGATTCTCTTCGACTCGCAAGTGCCTGGCGAGGTCGAACGTGTACGCCAGGCCGGCCATGAAATCCTGGCAGTTTGCGCTGAAGTCGGTGGGTCAATCACCGGTGAGCATGGCGTGGGAGTAGAAAAGCAGGAGGAGATGGCCCTGATTTTCAGCCCTGTCGATCTGCGGGTGATGCAGCAGGTTCGCGAGGCCTGGAATCCAGAGCAGCTTTTTAATCCAGGCAAGCTTTTCCCACGCCCAGGACGCTGCGCAGAGGTGAAGCAGCTTTGAGTGCAGACGCCTGTTTGAGTTCGATGCCTCTATCGAACTCAGACAGCCTCTTTCTTTGGCGCGCCGGTCAACTTGTTCGCTGGCCTTCTCCTTTCCTGCGCTTGCTTAGACTCGATCGGCTTCCCTTAGCTGCCCGCTCGCTCTCTAGCAAGCAAGCTGCGTTAAAGCGCAGGCAGGGGTCGGAGATAGGCCGGCTAGCTGGCCTGGTGAGCTGACTCGCTCTCTGCTTCCAGACTCAGGTTTGCCCGTCCTGGCTCTGCCGCTCCTCAGCTGTTGCTGAGACGCCCGGGGTGTTGGCCGCTGGTTCTTCCCCGGTGCTGCTGAGAAGCGAGCGGGAGAGAGTGCGCATATGCTCCAGGATCAGTCCACAGTGACGGATCGCCTGCTGCAAACAGGCTCGCGCAGTCATTGAGGCGATTTGCGCAAGCCCGCCTGGCGCCAGGGCGAAAGCTAGCGGCTCATCTAGCGCTTCATTTGGAAGTCTGTCAAGTATGTCATGGACTTCCTTGAGCCAGCGCTGATAGCGCGCAATCAGCGCCGGTAGCGTTCCCGCAGCGCAAAATTCGGCCAGGCTCGGTGAAGGCTGTGGCCTCTTGCCAATTTGGCCGACAATCCAAAATTCCCCGACTTCGACCAAGTAGGTGGCCAGCATGAAGATGGAGTAGCTCTCAGGTGTCGGGAAAGGATGATCAAGCAGCGCCGCAGGAACCTGTTGCAGCAGTTGAAGCGCTTCATGCGCAATGTGATCAAACTCGCTGGAAAATTGCCGGGCCTCGTTCGTCATAGCTTTCATTATAAACGCTCCTGGCCTCAGAGGCTAGCAAACCAGGCAAGGTAATGTACAGCAAGAATGGCCGCCAGATGGCTCGCTTGCGCTCACCTGCTGCTTTGTCGCCAGCTGACCTGGTCCACCTTCTCCTAGTGCGAGCGCAGCCGTTGAGAATGAGAGATAAGAACAGTAATTATGCTATAATGTCGGCGGCGGCGTCAGGTGAAGCCAGTCAGCCAGTCCGCAGTCCGACTCATGCCGCCACCTGGCCTGGCCGCTCGGCTGGGCTGGCCTTTCCGCCGCTACGGGTTTGGCGCTAACTTTTTATTTCTGGAGGAGCAGAGCCTGATGGGTGACTTCGCCAGCTTCATTGCCGCTCTTCAAGAGCAGCTACCCCAGACCGCTGTCCTTCTTGATTCTGCAACACTGCAGCGCTATGCGGTTGATGAGATGCAGCCCCGGGCCGTCATCGTGCCGTCGAGTACGGATGAGGCAGCGCAGACTGTGGCTCTAGCTCACCAGTATCAGGTGAGCCTTTTGCCACGCGGTGGCGGAACCCATCTCGGTCTGGGAGGTGTCCCTAAGAGCCTGGAGGCCGTGATCGAGCTTACTCGTCTCTCGCGCTTGCTAGAGCACGAGGCTGCCGATCTGACTTGTCAGGTCGAAGCCGGTATCACGCTGGCCGCGCTCCAGAGGCAACTGGCCATCCGTGGTCAGCGTCTGGCTCTCGACCCCCCTCATGCCGAGCAGGCTACTATTGGGGGGATTCTGGCCACTAATGCCAGCGGCCCGCGCCGCCTGCGCTACGGGACCGCGCGTGATCTGGTCATCGGGTTGCGCACAATCCAGGCCGATGGTGAAATCGCCCGCAGTGGGGGCCGGGTAGTGAAAAATGTAGCTGGCTACGATCTGAACAAGCTCTATATCGGCTCGCTAGGGACGCTGGCGATCATTGTTGAGGCGAATTTCAAGCTCCATCCTCTGCCCGCGGCAGAGCGCACGCTTTTGCTCACCTTTCCAGCCGTGACCGATGCAATGCGTCTGGTGAGCGCAGTGCTCGGCTCTGTTTTGACTCCAACGGCCATTGAGCTGCTGGACGGCAATGCCGCCAGGGCGATTGCGACCCGAGCAGGTCTGTCCTTGCCGGCCAACGGTTATACGCTGGCTTTCGACTTTGAAGGAAGTCTCAGCGCTATTCATCGTCAAATGGATGAGACACGCCTGCTGGCTCGCCAGCATGGGGCTTTGATGGGGGAGGATTTGCAAGGAGCCGAGCAGGAGGCGTTTTGGGAGGCTGTGCGTGCCCAGACAAGCGGCGAGCTGACATGCAAGGCAACGATGCTGATTACTTCAATTGCTGCTTACCTGCAGTTCGCTGAGCAGCTCTGCCGGCGCTTAAATCTGGAGATGGCCGCTGTGGCTCATGCCGGCAGTGGCATCGTCTATCTCGAACTGCACCCTGCGGAGGTGAGCAGTGAACTGCTAGAAGCGCTGAGGCTTTTGCGGCAGCAGGCTCAGGAGGGGAAAGGGAGCCTGGTCATCGAACGCGCCCCAACAGCCTTAAAGCGCCAGATTGATGTCTGGGGACCAGTTGGTTCGGACTTTCCGCTCATGCAACGGATCAAGCAGCGCTTTGATCCAGGCGGAATCTTTGTCAAGGGTCGTTTCGTGGGAGGTCTCTAGCCAGCGGTGAAGGTCACGCTTTACGGAGCCAACGATAACAATGCAGCACGAGTGATCGCCACGGCTCAGCCGGAGTTCTTTCAACCCGCACTGGCTGAGTTGCAGTCGCTTTGTCAGGCGCTGACAGTGGAAGAGGAGCTGGCTCCTGGAATTGCTTTGTGCACCGTCCCGGAGATACGCAGGTTTTTGCACCAGGCGATGGAGCATATGCCCATCTTCGTGCGTCATCTGGCACCGGCACAGGCCATCGTTGAGTTGAGTGGGACGATAGAAGAGGACTGCGCCCGCCTGGCCCTTGCGCTAGCTGCTTTGCCCGAGTTCGCTTGGCTGGGGCCGGGACAGCACTTTGCGGTCCAGGCTCGTCTACTGCCTCCAGTCAAGCAGCCCCTCGCCTGCTCACTCTCTTATACGAGCGGCCAGATCAACCAGAGGCTAGCAAGTGTGATCAGCGAGGAAACGGGGGCGATCGAGTCCATTCGTAAGCCACGGATCGTGCTGTCGATAGCCCTGACCGCTGAACGGGGCTTTGTCGGCATCTCACTGGCAGAGGAGAACCTGAGTTCCTGGCCGGGAGGTGAGCGACATTTCGCTCGCTTACCTGAGCAGATTAGCCGAGCGGAATTGAAGCTGTTGGAGGCGCTAGAGGTTTTTAACCTGACATTGCCAACCGAAGGCGAGGCTCTTGATCTGGGGGCCGCCCCCGGTGGTTGGACTCGCCTTCTGCTTCAGGCTGGTCTGCGCGTGGTAGCAGTTGATCCCGCCGCGCTTGCCCCAGCTTTGCGAGAGGAAGCCTCTTCGCGTCTTGAATACCGACGTTGCTCCGCCGAGGTTTATTTAGCTGAGGCTCTGCACCAATCGCGGCGCTTCGCCGTCATTACCAATGATATGCGGATGGACGCTCGCGATGCAGCTCGCCTGCTGGTACGAGCCGCTGAACTGCTCAGAGATGATGGCTTTGTCCTCAGCGTGCTCAAGTTGCCACATGTCACGAAGCGCATCCAGCCGCTGCCCGTTCTGCGCGAGGCGCTGGGGATTCTGCAGAGGACATACGCCCTTGTGAGGGCCCGTCAGCTCTTTCACAATCGCCAGGAGGTTACTGTTGTGGCTGCCTCTCCTCGTCAGAGTCGACCTTTCTCTGGTCGTCGCCCATCACGAGCAGGGGCATAGCATGCGAAACGTTGCCTTCTGCCGCCTGACTTGACCTCTCCTGGGAGGGTTAGCCAGCAGGCGGTAGACAAAACATCACGGCGCAGAGAGACGGCAGGGCAGACCGCGTTAATGGGGAGGAGAGGCGCCCCTGCCGCAGAAAAAGTGCTCCTGACTCTCATCATCGGTCGGTCCTCTGCAAGCAAGACTACTCTGGGAGGAAATTATGTCCAGTCACTCCACGGCGCTGGCAACGACGCTGGCTGTCGCTGCGCCTACTGAAGGCCCACTTCGCCGTCATACACATACCTATCAATTAATGCGTCAGTGCATTCATTGCGGCTTCTGCCTGCCTACATGTCCCACCTATGCACTGCTTGGGGTAGAGATGGATTCACCCCGAGGGCGCATCTATCAGATGCAGGCGGTAGCGGAAGGCCGGATCGCCATCAGTCCAGAGTTTGTGGAGCATATGTACTGCTGTCTGGGCTGCCGTGCCTGTGAAACCGCCTGCCCTTCTGGTGTGCAGTTCGGGAAGCTAATCGAGGCTGCTCGCGAGCAGATCCAGCTAGAGATCGAGCGGGCCGGGCAGGCTCCAGCAAATCTGTCAGCCGACGGTGCAGCTAGAGCAACCTTGGAGTCACGTACTACTCGACTCTTGCGTCGAGCTTTCTTCGACGTCCTGCTGCCTTCACGCTTGATGACGACGCTTTTCTTTGCAGCTCTTAAGCTTTACCAGCGCAGCGGTCTGCAGGCCCTAGTTCATGCTACTGGCTTACTGGACATGGTGAACGCTCTACCGACCCCATTCCAGGGTCGATTGAAGACCCCGGAAGCCTTAATGGCGCCAGCGCGTGGTCCCCTTTTCTCTCGCCCACTGCCAGAGATCACGCCGGCCTTGGGCCAGCGCCGCTATCGCGTCGGCTTCATCAGCGGTTGCATTATGGATCAGGTATTCCGCGACGTGAATGAGGCGACTATCCGGGTGCTGGCCGCTAACGGCTGCGAGGTCATCACCCCCCCACAGCAGCGCTGCTGTGGGGCACTCCATGTCCACGCAGGCGAAGCACAGCGTGGGCGAGAGCTGGCACGCTACAATATCGATGTTTTCGAGGCCTATCAGTGCGATGCGATCATCATTAACTCGGCGGGCTGCGGCTCCAATCTAAAGGAATATGGCCACCTACTGGCAGATGACCCGCTCTATGCCGAGCGAGCTGCCGCCTTTAGCGCTAAAGTAAGAGATATCAGTGAGTTTCTGACTTCGATCGATCTCAACCGGGAGATGGGCGAGGTGCCCCTCACGATCACTTACCATGACGCCTGTCACCTGATCCACGGCCAAAAAATTAAGCAGCAGCCACGCCGCTTGTTACAAAACATTCCCGGTCTGCGGCTAGTGGAGCTAAAAGAGGCCGATTGGTGCTGCGGCAGCGCGGGTATTTACAATATCACGAATCAGGACCTGGCTGGCAAGCTGCTGGAGAGAAAAATGAACAATATCGCAGCTACTGGAGCGGAGGCAGTAGTCACTGGTAACCCAGGCTGTATGATGCAAATTGCCCTGGGGATTCGCGAGCGCGGCTTGAGAATGCAGGTTCTGCATCCTGTTGAGTTGCTCGATCAGGCCTACCGAGCAGCCGGTCTCTACCGTCAGCCTGCTGCGGCAGCAGTAGCCCGTCGACGACGCCTGCGCCAGCGTGCGTTGCTAGTCGGCATGGGAGCCAGTGCCGGAGCCGCGATCGGCTTCTGGCTGGCACGTCGTTCACGCTGAGTCAGCAGATCATTGCAGGCAAGTGTAGACTGGCTCCGATCCTTGCCGGGGCAGGTCTCTAGAGGCTGCCTGTCCACTGTATGACATGGGCTACCTCTAAGAGGGTGTTCAGAACCCAAACAAGAGAGGGGCCTACCGGTCACCCTGGCTGGTAGGCCCCTCTCTTGTTTGGGTCATCAAACAATAAGCTCTTCTTAAAAGACACTTCACAACTGCAGCAATTCTTGCCTCAATTTTGCCGAGAGGAGCCGTAGACAGCGTAACAAGGCAGAGCTGAGATAGATAAGGGAG
>NZ_MCIF01000002.1:1178628-1406412 GCF_003268475.1 Thermogemmatispora tikiterensis
TTCTTAATTGAACATACGATGTCGAGCTTCTATCTTCAGCGGCTGGTTCCCCAGCCGCTGAGCAAACCATCCGCCATTATGTTCTTCTGGACGTCAGGGCCATCTGCGCCGCCTCGCCTGACGGACCTACTTGCGTTGACTGCGAACTTCTTGAGAAGAGGATCGCTCTCACCGCAATCCGCCAGTAGCGAACACAGCACATCCGCCTCTGCTGTTTTCCACTCTTCAATTGTCAAGGTACACTAATCTGGTCTCACTCAGGCCGTTGTTATCTCCCTACGCTCACCATCTTCCACGATACCATCTCGCTAAGGGCAGACCCCCCCACGTGAAACACCTGGAAACAGAAGATGACTGGCACTGGCTGCCGATGTTGGATCTGGACAGCCCACCAGCGATGGGCGGGGTGACCGGCTTTCGCTGAGTGGCCTCGCTGTCTTTTTGTTCCTCTCTGCGAGGCGAGTGAGATTATCTCACAGCCTGGATCGGTTGTCAAGGGGGTATTGGCCAATTTGCCAGAAATTTTCTCAAAAAGGGGAGCGAGTCCCTGGAAGGAGCTCGCTCCCAGGAGAGGGAAAAGGGTCAATCAAGGCAATGGAGTCAGGCAGTCGGTACGATTTCCTGGGCCTCAAGCGCCCTCCGTCCGATCTTGGCTGGAGCAGTCTCCTTGAGACCAAAAGCCAGGAGTGCGCTGACCAGCATGCCTGCGGCGGCAATCCACATTGGAGCCACCAGCCCCCAGTGATCTGCGGCCACGCCGCCCAGCCAGGGGGCAAAAGTACCACCTACCAGCTCCCCAATGAACTGGGTCAGGCCGACCGCGCTGGCCACTAGTCGATATGGCAGGGACTCACCCGGAATGATCACCAGGAAGAGCGGGAAGACAGCCTGGCCAACGGTTGTCAGGAAAGCAACCATCATCATGACTCCCACGGGGGCGCGCAACAACGCCAGGCAGATCGGCGACAAACAAGCGACGAAGGCGAAGAGGATCAAGGTGGGCTTGCGGCCCAGACGGTCAGAGATGGCCGGCCCGACAAAGCCCCAGACAAAGGTCCCCAAACCTACCGCGGACATAATCAGGCCCATCTCATCAGGTGAATAGTGGCTTACCGCCGTCAGGAAGGTCGGGGCAAAGGTGGTAAAGGCAAAAAGCCAGGTCATTGAGAAGATAGCGATGAGCACACAGAACCACATGTTGCGATGGCGAAAGACCGCTCCGATGTCTGCCAGGCGCACCTTGGTGTGCTCAACCGCCTCAGCCTCCTGAGCAGTTCCTCGGCCAGGCTCACGCATCCATTTGAGCAGGACAAAGAACATTACCAGGCCAGGCACACCTACCAGATAAAAGGCTTCATGCCACGAGTAATGCACAGCGATCTGGGTGACGATGATCGGTGTCAGGAATGAGCCAACCAGCCCTAACGAGCTTTGGACAAAACCAAGGTTGAAACCACGGCGCTCGGGCGTGGAGGCCGCGATAACGCTCGCCTGTGCTAATGGCAGCACCGGCCCCTCAGAAACGCCCATGAGGCCGCGCACGAGGATCATTTGCCAAAAGCTACGGGCTAGTCCTGAGAGGAAGGAGAAGAGCGAAAAGGCAAGGGTAATGGGCAGCAAGACCTTCTTCCGAGAACCAACGAGATCAGAGATCGAGCCAAAGATGAACCCGGAGACCGCCCAGCACACCGCAAGCACCGAGGCAATCATGCCAATCTCAGCATTGCTGAGCTTCAGGTCAGGGGCAATGAAAGGGAAGAGATAGACAATGCTGAGCCGCTCCATGAAGACGAAGCCAAAGGTGAAGAACATCATGAGAACGACACCGTTCTCGTAGCGGAAAAAGGACCTCTTCTGCGGCGAAGCCATACCTGCAAACTCCTTTTTCTTGTCTACTCGCTCGCTTGTTCACTTGACCCGATGAACAATACTCTGGCACGCTGCCTGACCTGGCCCGTAGCGTGCCCTTTCGATCTGGGCGTCTCCAGCAACGGAGACCTCGACCCTGGCTCGCGGACTCCCTCGAGAGACGCTTAGCACTCCAAGCTATGCCTCGGTTCGCTTGGCCCGATCTGCAACTTCGTTTCCTTCAACGCTGAGGAAGGCCGACCAGCCCGCTATGACACGGGCAGTGACTTCGCTCCCCCGGCTGGCTTCTTCTGAGTGTCAGCACTCTGTAGCTCTCTTTGCTACTTTTCTCACTCATCAGTAAGAATATCTTCTATTCATCCTGTCTATCAAACTGATATTTTTTGCTATGCTTACACCTCCTCTTCATTTTTGAATATCGTTGAGCCGACGTAAGAGAGTGCGATACCCCCCGGCCTGGAGGTCCTTACTGCCCACCTCAGTCTCAGGGCCGCTGCCCGACACTTCCACCGTGCTGGTCAGCCGCTCCGCTGACCAGCGCAAGCGTTGGGCAGCCCCAGCAGAAACGAGGGGTTCAATTGCGAGGCTGGCCAGGGTCGCCGCTGCCTCCTGCATCTCGTCGGCCCGGCGCTGGGCATGGAGCCGATGTCGCTCAAGCAAATAAGCCCCGAGATCCCCCAGAGGCTTGTCGGGGAAAGAGGCATTGAGTGAGGCCAGCACCTGCTCGGTCAGGCCCGCCTTCTCAGCTGCCAGCAAGGCTTCTAGAAAGAGGGCTTCCATGCCTTTGAGCACCACACTGCGACACATCTTGAGGGTGGCCGCCGCACCCAGTGGTCCTTCCAGGACTTCGATGTTCATGCCATAGGGCGCCAGAGCCTCGCGCAGGCGTCTGGCCCCTGGCCCATCAGCCACAAGAGGAACGCGGTGCCGCAGCGGAGGTACAGCAGACATAACGGCGACACTGGCATAGCTGACGTTCGGGGCCAGCTGAGTGATCACCTGGCCAATCTCGGCCTTGACCTGCGGAGCACACGAGTTGAGATCAGCGTAGAGAGTCCTGGCTCGCAGGTGTGGGGCAATTTCACGCGCTACTGTCAAGGCTCCGCCCGCTGTGACCAGCGAGAGCACAAGATCAGCTTGAGCAGCAAACTCAGCCAGGCTGGTCACCAGGTGGACTCCGCAGCGGGCTGCCCGCTCAGTGAGGGCCGGACCGCTGACAACATCGTAAGCGTACAGGTCACGTAGTCCTTCCTCCGCCAGTCCTGTGGCAATCGCCGAGGCAGCCTCACCAAAGCCGATGAAGCCGAGACGCATGGTTCATTCCTCCCACTCGTCATAGCGCACGTACTCGACGCCAAGAGCCTTGAGCTTACCGCGCAGGCTGTAGAGATCCAGACCTAGTTCACCAGCAGCCAGACGCTCACGGGTGGCATTTTCTTTAGCGCTACGGATGGCGGCTTGGGCAAGGGTTTGCGCCAAAGCCTGGCGAGGAACACAAACCACTCCATCGGCATCGCCCAGGATGACGTCGCCTGGCCTGATCAGGGCACCTGCGCAGACGATCGGTATATTGACTGCTCCTGCCGTTTCTTTGACAGTGCCTCGCGCCGAGATGGCTCGCGACCAGACCGGGAAGCGCATGGCACTCAGCGTCCCCACATCGCGCACTCCAGCGTCAATGACAAGACCAACCACTCCATGCGCCCGCGCCGAGGTGGCCAGCAGTTCGCCAAACATGCCATCTGTCGAGGGAGCTTCTGTCGCCACGACCAGCACATCGCCAGGCTGACAAACCTCGATGGCTGCGTGCACCATCAGGTTATCGCCAGGAGGACAGAGGACGGTAACAGCGCACCCCACCACATGCGCTTCGGGATAGATGGGACGCAGATACGGCTGTAATAAGCCTTCTTTGCCAAGGGCTTCGTGAACAGTCGCCACGCCATAGGCAGCTAACTGTTCGACCAGAGCCGCTTCTGGTCGCGGCACCGCTGTGACGACGACGGGACGCCTCATAGAAACTCACCTCCAACGGTGGGGTAGACGCGCTGATAGGCTTCTGCGTAGACCACGCGCTGGCCGGAGTTGCGCCCCGCCTGCATGCCACGCCGCTTGGCTACATCGGTGTAATAGGCCCAGAGATGCTCTTGCGCCTCCATGCACTCCATAGCCTGGCGCTTTTTGTCAAAGACCGGCGTGATGTCGAGCAGAAGGTCAATGCGAAAGCCACACTGCTCTGGCTGATGTGGCTCGTAGAGAAAGACCGGCGGCGCCCCAATGACGGGATAGGAGGAGGGATAGCCATGCGCCTGAGCCAGAATACGGCTCTCCAGCACCAGCTGGGTCGTGCGCGGATGGTCCATGTTGTAGGGGTCTTGTAGAGAATGGGTCAAGATGATGTCTGGTCGATATTGGCGAAATTCTTGAACCAGGGCATCACGCAGCTCGGAGGTCACGTCAAGTGGATAATCGCCAGCGTCTAGGAAACGTACTTCTGCCCCGAGAATCGCCGCGGCCCGCTCAGCCTCAGCCCGGCGGATCACCTTGATCTCCTCCAGCGTCTTGCCTTCTTGCCATAGGCGCGCTGATTCGCCTCGCTCCCCGAAGGAAAGGCAAAGAACTCGCGTGCGCCAACCACGCTGCGCATAGAGGGCAATGGCTCCTCCAGCACGCCAGACAAAGTCGGCAGCATGGGCACTTACGACCATCAAGGTACCCGTATCTGCAGCCTTAGTCATAGACGCTCTCTCCTCACTCAACCAAAGGCTTTGCTAAAGCCTCACTATTGCTCAGCCTTGCCTGGCTCAGCTGCATGGCTCGCGCCCAATCTCTTGCCTGGCCTTGCCTGTCTGGCCGGCGCAGGCAGAGCACAGCGACGGCCTGCAGCCGCAGGCCACATCTATTCGTCTGCCACCAGCCGCGCTGGATTCTCAACCAGCAGGCGCTGAACTTCACGGCGCGTGAAACCAGCTGCCAGCAAACGAGCGGCAAAATCAAGAAGACCAGAGACGATCGATGGGTTTGAGCGCTGGCCAAGATCGGATGATAGCACGGTTCTCTCTGGACCAACAGCGCGAATAGCAGCGAAGAGTCTTTCCCACGGGCATTTGTTGGTGTAGAAGGTGGTATAGCAGCCTTCGATATAGGCCCCCATGTCCGCCAGCCGCCGCTGCTCCTCAATGGAGAGGGCCTGCGAGGGGAAGAGAGCATGAGTAACCACTATGCGCTTGACACCGCTCTCCCGTGCTGCTGCCACTACTGCAAAGATTTCATCTCGCGCTAGATGCCCTGTGGCCAGCACCATGTCATACTCGGCGACACGAGCAAGGCAGGACCGCACTTCGGGGCGTAGCTGACCATGCTCATCGAAGACACTAAGTGGCTCGGGAGCACAGCCTTTGGCTCGGATCTCCTGCTGAATGCGGGTCCAAAATGGCTGGTGCCGCTCGCCACGGGCCTCTTGCCTCTCCGGCGACTCATTGGCGGCGTCAACGGTAGGCAGCCAGACGACACGCGCTCCAGCCCGGCCAGCGATATCGACAGCCACCGGATTGAAGCCACCCACGGCGTGGTTGAGGGCCACCGCCCCAAAGACCTGGGCCCCTGGAACAGCAGCAGAGACCACTCTGGCACGCTCGGCGGTGGGAAAGTAGTGCGATTTCAGGACAAAGCCGCCCCAGCCAAGGGCGACGAATTCCCGAGCCAGCGATAGATCATCTGTGCTGCGTTCAATCAGATCTGGCTCAATATGCAGGTGCATGTCGATAGCGCCAGCCAGTAAGCGGACGAGATCCTCACGCTCTCTGTCAATCACCCGGCTCACTCTCCTCTTCGCTTTGATTTGTGATGTGTGGAGGCTTCCCTATCCTCGCTCTCAAGCAGATCGGGCCGCTCACCGGCTCATGCGACTTGGCAGGGGCCGCAGACGATCTTTCCTCATCGGCATGCGCCCGCGAGTAAGCCCAGGTTCCTATTCTCCGAGCCATCAGTGGCCCTGCTTCAGGCGTCGCAGGGTTTCACAGACACCAGAGAGGTGGGCGCGCATGGCCTGCTCGGCGGCATCAGGATCATGGACAGCAATAGCCCTAATAACAGCATCATGCTCGGCTAACGAGGTAGCTGGACGACCGGGCGCCAGAATGGTGCGATACTGATAGCGCACACTCTGCGAGCCGAGTGTCTCTAGCAACCTGGCCGCTGTACGGTGACGGGCAGCCTCGGCGATCACCCGATGCAAAGCCGTGTTCAGAGCAGAGTAGGAGACGAGGTCGCCTTGCTCAACACAGGCGTGCATCTGGGCCAGTAGATCGCGCATCTGGGCGATATCCTCGGGCCGAGCCCGCATGGCAGCAAAACGGGCCAGCAGCGATTCTATGGCAGTGCGTGCCTCTAAGATCTCTAGTGCCTCCTCGGGCGAGACGAAACGCACACGCGCGCCACGGTTCGGTTCGCGCACGACCAGCCCTTCCTGTTCGAGGCGGGCCAGCACGGTGCGGATGGTCGCTCGTCCAGTTCCCAGCCGCGCCGCCAGATCAAGCTCGATCAGACGCTCATTAGGCTGCAGCGTGCCGTCGATGATCCAGTTACGAAGACGCTCATAGCAGGTCTGTTCATTCAATAGCTGCGTTCCCATCTTCCTCAAACCACCGGTGTACCATAGGTATGGAAGGTTTCTACAGTCTTGTTCCCCCAGGCTTGACCGCGCGCACGCTCCTCCTCAGTCCAGGTGATGGGCTTCCAGTCGGGAGCCAGGACCAGGTAGCCGCCAGAGCAGACCTCGATCCGGTTCTTGCCCGGCTCATAAACATAAACAAAGTAGGTCTGGTTAATGGCGTGCTTGCTCGGCGCGAATTCGATGAAGACGCCATGATCGACAAAGAGGTTGGCGGCCCGCCAGATCAGTTCGTTGGACTCGACGTGAAAGGCGATATGGTGGAGGCGCCCCCTGGCACCAGTGGCATCCTGGGTGTAGACCAGGTCGTAGGATTTGTTGGTGGCCCGGTACCATAGTCCCGGGCGCCGGCCATTGTTGAGGAGGATCTGCTCAGTCAGGCGCAGGCCAAGATAGCGCTCGACAAACTCGCCGTCAGCCTCGGCGTACGAAGAGAGAAAGTTGACATGATCGAGCATCTTGACCCCAACCCCTCGCCCGGTCAACTTCTGAGGCTGGTTCTTTAGAGCAGGGCGTAGATGGACAGGAGGCTGATAGTATTCGGTCTCATAATAAAGCTCCAGCAGATGACCGTCGGGGCCACGGAACTGATAAGCGCGGCCATGGCCGAGATCCCCCTCGATCCACGCCCCCCGAATCCCCCCTTGCTCTAGGACGGCCACCCGTCGCTCTAGAGCCTCTGGACTCATTGCCCGCAGTGCTGTATGACCAATTCCGGCATGCTCATGGGCGGTTAGCTTGAGCGAATACTGCTCATAATCGCCCCAGCAACGAAGATAGGCCGAGCGCCCTAGCCGGGCAACTTCTTCCATGCCCAGAACCTCGACGAAAAACCAGAGGCTTTCGTCAAAGCTGGGGGTCAATAGCTCAACATGCCCCAGGTGAGCAATGTCAAAGCAGAGCGCTTCAGACATGGCTCAAGAACCTCCTTTGTAGCGGGTCACGACTCCCGATGACTGCGCTGTGCAGCGTGTGCGCCAGGCCCCTTCGCCCGGCAGAGTTTTGCCACCAATCTTGCCTACAAAATTGTCAACACCGACAGCGGTAATAATCAGGCGCCGCTCGCAGGTGGTGAGCACAAAGCCAGCTCCGCATCGGCCTGCAAGCCAGCTCTCCTCTGTTTAACAATCATGTCTACAAGATTGTTAACAATCCTCCTACAAAAAAAAGAAAACACCGCTTGCCAACTTTGGCGAGCATTTTATACGAGGAGCAGGCCTTTGCTAGCGCTGCTCCTCTGTTCTTTGTAAAGTATAACATATCTCTGTCGCTTTGTCAAGGCGAGGGGCTGCGCTCCATGTGGTAGAGAAGCAGAGCGAGCACCTAGCTACTCGACGATCCATTGTGGCCAGGTTCGCGACTCCGCGGCCCGGCGTGGCCCGTAGAGCCAAAGGTGGCCTGCCATTGCAGACGCAGCTCCTGGGCACGGGCAAAGATCTCATTCAAATGCGGATCGTGAGCCGCGATGCGATCGCGTAGCCGCGCGAGTGTCAGCAGATACTCATTGAGACTGCGCACCAGGGCCTCACTATTGGTCAGACAGATATCGCGATACATCTCGGGGCTACCGGCAGCCAGGCGCGTCATGTCGCGGAAGCCGCTGGAAGCTAGCAAGGCGGCATCGCCCCAGGATGGAGCCTCGGCGGCGGTTGTCATGAGAGCAATGGCGGCCACAAAAGGCAGATGGCTGACATAGGCGACCTGGCCATCGTGCTCCGCCGGTTCAAGGAAACGAATGCGGGCCCCCAAGGCTTCCACGAAGCTGGCGACCTTGTTGACAGCGCTCGGGCGGGTCCGCGCCGTTGGTGTTAGACAATAGATACGTCCCTGGAAGAGGCCGGCATCGGCAGCCTCGACTCCGCTGACCTCTTTACCAGTCATCGGGTGTCCACCAACGAACGAGACATTCTCTGGCAAGAACTCCTCCGCCCAGCTAATGACCTGAGCCTTCGTGCTCGCCACATCAGTAATGACGGTTCCGGGAGTCACGCAGCGGGCCAACTGCTGCAGGAGGGCCCGCATCGCCCCCACGGGCGTCGCCAGCACCACCAGCTCGGCGCCGCGCACGGCATCGGCCAGCGAGTCATAGGCTTGATCAATGGCTCCCATCTTGCGGGCTTGCTCACAAACCCCACGCCCCAGGTCATAACCGGTCACCTCTTGGGCCGCTTTTGCCCGATGGAGAGCCAGTCCGATCGAACCGCCGATCAATCCTAATCCGACAATTGCTACGCGCTGAAACATGGAGTATCCTCACATCAGTGCAGCCAGTGATAACGATCGATGAGTACACAAAGCCAGGGCAACGGGAGCGACGGCGAAGTCGACAGGAGAGCTGCGCGACGGGCCTGCTCGCCCGTTCGCCACACTATTCGCCGCACTAAAAGTAGGGCAAGCTCTCCAGCCAGGCCACTCCATCCGGGCCAATAGCGGCCCCCAACATGGCAGTGACCTCATCGCTGAGTAAAGCGCGCTGCTCCTTCCGATACTCGCGCAGAAAGCGCGGCAAGACCTCGGGGCCGGCGCGCTTCAGGAGGTCGAGGGCAAAGCGCTCTAGCAGTAGATCAAAGCACAGATAATCTTCAGCCGAGGTCTCCTCATCCCAGCTGAAACTGCGAATGGTGACCGGCGTCTTCCCATCTTCTTCCGCCAGGAAAATCTCTGCATACAGCTCATGCAGATCACGATTAACCACGTCGTGCTGGCCATCAAGGCGATGGGAGAGCCAGAGGGCTGCAAACTGCAGTTGCCATTCATCAGCCCAGAGCGGATAGTCCTCCGGCCAGGGACGCGGGTCCTGCTCCAAAAAAGCATAGGCCAGTTCGTGGTACAGGAGGAAGGTCAGCTTCTCGGCTGCCGGCTCGCCAATGATGGGATCAAGCTGCGTCGGCACGACCAATGAGGGCGGCTCTGTCGCATTAGTAAAATAGGGCAGCCGGGTCTGCGCTTTCCCCAGATCCTCATCATGAGGCACCTTCTCCCAGTCAGCCGGCGCGACCAGGATGATCTCCAGCTCCGGCAGCGGCAGTTTGAGCAAACGGCCTAGCTCTTCCGCTGCCTGATTGAGTTTCAGCAGGAGATGCTGCGCTTGCTGCTCATACCCCCGCGGATAGTAGAGCAGAAAGCTATCCAGCAGTGTCCGATAACGCTCATAGGGGAACGACATGATCTTCTTTCTTCTCGTTGTAGTCTCATACCAGGCCAGGGACCCTGTGGTTTCAGGCTCCTGGTTAGACCAGCCAGCAGAATGCTACAACTGCTGCCCCGTGGCCGTGAGCTAAGCGTGGCCGACCAAGAGCGGGCAGAGCGCTCTCTCTCCTTCCTACTCTACTCGCTCCGACCTGGCTCTGGTCCCGCCCCGGAGGGCGCTGGCTCTATCCCTCCCGGCAAAAGCCGCTCATCTCTTTCTTCGCGGGCATAGCGCTGCAGCTCCTCAATAGTCCTCTCTTGACGGAAGCGCCGATAGAACCAACGGTAGAGCTGCTGGAGACGCCGGGGCGTGAGCTGCTTGCCGCTGTCATAGTACTCCAGCGCTACCTGACCAATGGCCCATGTTCCAGCAGCCGCAATAGCACCCGCTACCAGGTCCCCCCCAACAGGTACCGCCTTGGCTACCTGCTCTGCCAGGTAGCGCAGACCTGCCCCCCCTACCATTGTCAGAATCAGCTCGCGCGCATGACGCATCGCTTCGCTGGAGGAGATGGGTTCCCCATAGAGAGCGGCCAGGCGTAGCACCAGACGCACCTGCGTTCCCAGGATAATGGGAATATCAATGAAAGGCACCGGCTCCAGGCCAGCGGCCAGGCTGAGGAGCGTGGCGTTGCGAATAATGCGCTGGGCCGCACTGCGTCGAAAAGCCGGTAGCTCTCGCCCAATAACCAGGGCGGCCTCGGGACTGGCTTCGATGATGGCCGGAATCAGCTCTTCAGCAATATTCTGGCCGTTCTGGGCCGAGATCGGAATAACCCCAGCTACACCCAGGCGTACGGCGATCTCGGTCGCCAGACGATCGCCATCTAATCCAGCCGGTAGGGCATCAACCTTGTTCACTGCGATGACCGCGGGCTTGTTCAACGCTTTCACTTCGTTGTATAGCTCACGGTCCTCTGCCTGAAGCCCTCGTACGCCATCCAGCAAGAGCACAATCACGCTCGCCTGCTCCAGCGCCCCCCTGGTAATCTCGGGAAGATGACCGGGCGTATCGATGAGGGTGAACGGACCAAACTCGGCAGGCACCAGCGCGCGAGTGGTACCGGCATCGGGAGATACCAGGGAGATGTTCTTCCCCATGATCTTGTTGAAGAGGGTGCTTTTGCCAGAGTTGGGTCGCCCGACAATGACCACTGTGTTGCTGAGACCGGCCATTACTTCCTCATGAGCCTGCTTCCAATTGACCGCTCGCATGAAAGCTTGCATGAGCGCCAGATTGGCTGGCAGATTTTTGAGAACGCTGAGGCCTAGCTCGCGCACGCTCTTCGGACGCTCACTTTTGCGAAAGGCTCGCGGGAGCAATTGCTCCACAATATTCTTTTTGGTCGTTTCCTCACTCGCTGAGGAGATGGGCTTTTTCTGGGCCACGCGCGTCGTCCTTCCCTGTGCTATTTGTGCCTCGATGAAAGAAAAACTGCGACCTCAACAATGCCGCTTTTCGTAACCATTATAGCTCTCGCGCTCAGGTGAGGCAACCGCCAGGCCCTACACCGATCACAGTTATTCGCTCAGCCGATCCGCCGATTGTCTCGCTCTAGCATCTGCTCGCTTGCTCAGCGCGGCCTGGACGATCCTCGCTCCCCTTCAGCTGTGGCATCCTCTTCGCCATATCCCTCTACCTCCTCGCCTCTTCTCTTACTACCACGCAGATGGCAGAGATAGAGAGACGATCACTGACCCGCCCCCGCCTTCAGTTACCTTCTACCTTCTGACCTTTCCGTCCTGTATCCTCCAGCAGATCACCCTCTCTGCCGTGGGAACAGTTACCAGGGCCAGCGCCAGGTCAGAGGGCAAGGCGGAAAAGGCCAGTAAGAACTTTCATTCCTCTGCTTCGACCTGCCGCTCCTCCACGGCTTCGGCTTCCTCTTGGAGCGGAAGTACGACCTCCGCGGCCAGGCGCGCGACGATGTCCGGGGAATAGGGAGGGCGCAGATTGAGAATCAGATGCGTGGCCCCAGCCTCGATGAAGGTTCGGGCAGCCGAGCGAAGCGCCGCCAGCGGGCGAGCCGGATCGACAGGGAGCTGAAGCGAGCGTTCGATCTCCTGGGGATTGCGCCCGATGGCGGCACAATGCGCATCCAGCACGGCTTGCTTGCGGCGAAATTCGCCTACGTCACTGCCGTTATAGTTCCAGATTGAAGCATAGCGCGCTACAACGCGTAGCGTCAAGCGCTCTCCGCTGCCGCCAATGACAAAGGGCGGATGGGGCTTCTGCTGCGGCTTCGGCTCACATGGAGCCTCATGCAAGCGATAGTAGTTGCCCTCGAAGGTAACGCGCGGCTCCGTCCAGAGGCGCTTGATCACCTCACAGGCCTCGCCCAGGCGCCGAATACGCTCGCCCGTGGAGTAAAAAGGCAGACCATAGGCCCGGTGCTCGCGCTCAAACCAGGCGGCCCCCAGGCCAAAGTCGAGCCGCCCCCCCGAGATCAGATCAAGCGTCGCTCCCATCTTGGCCAGCACGGCGGGATGGCGGTAGGTGTTGCCGGCTACCATCAGGCCAAGGCGCAGTCGCTGCGTCTGCGCCGCCAGGGCCGCCAGCAGAGTCCAACCTTCCAGGATGGGACCCTGACTCTGCTCCTCCAGCCCTAGCGGGATAAAATGGTCGAAGAGCCAGGCATGCTCAAAGGCCGGTTGTGCATCAGCTTCCTGCCAGACCCGTCGGATCTCTTCATAGCTCACAAACTGCTGCGCTGTTTTGAGGCCAAAGCGCAGCCGTGCCCTTCTCGCTGCCATTGTTGTCTGCTTCTTTCTACCTCGTGCTTGCTTGATGTGCGCTTACTCTGCGGCTCAGACGCGCTCCAGTGGGATAAAGCCGAGTGTGCGCAGAGCATTATTCATTACCTGCGCCGTGGTGCGCACGATCCAGGCGCGGAAGGCCTTGACGCGCTGGTCCTCCTCCTTGACAATGGGAGGCGTATGCTCATAGAAATCACTGAAGTGAGCGGCCAAGTCATAGGCATAGGCGGCCAGCAGATTGGGCGCCAGATGGCTGGTCGCCTCCGCCAGGCGACGCGGATAGGCATCGATATGCCGCAACAACTCCCACTCGCTCTGCTCCAGGACCGGCGGCAACTCCTCCAGGCGCTCAGGGACCTCATAGCCGCTCTCTTGCAGGCGGCGCAGAATGCTATTGGCGCGCGCATAGGCATACTGGAGATAGACACCGGTGTCTCCCGTTGGTCGGAGCGCTTCCTCCATATCAAGGGCGATCACCTGCTGCAGGCTAAAACGGATCATAAAGTAGCGGATCGCCGAGGCCCCCAGAATGGCCGCGGTCTCGTCGGGCAGGTCCGGCTTGACCTCCTTCATACGGGCAATAGCCGCATTGATCAGGTCGTCGGCCTTGATCTCGATGCCCTTGCGCCCCGACATCGGATAGAACTCGCGTCCATCGGAGGTGTCCACTCCCAAACTCGCTGCGGTCGCGGCGGAGAGAGTGACGATCTCGTAGGCAAGGTGCGTCGAGTTGCTGGCCTGCTCCTCATAGCCGAGGCGGCGCAGGCTCTCGTAGACTACCTGCTGGGCATAGGACTGGCGTACATCGATGACGTTAATAACGCGCTGGGCATGGCCGAAACGGAGGGGATCGCCCTCCTGACTCGCCTCCCCCTGAAGTCCCGGGGTGCGCATCGTCCAGAGCAGGCGCCCATCGTGCTGGCGCCCCCACGGCACAAAGGTGAAGTGTACATCAAAGGCCGGATCATCGGTCAGGCCAAACTTCCAGAGCTGGTACGCGATATCCTTGGCGGTGTAGGTCGCCGTTCCATCGCTCTTGACCAGCACTTTGTCCAGCGTATGCTCACTCTCCTCGTCCTGGGACTCGCCTTCGCCAAACGGCAGAATCCAACAACCGGCCAGCTTGCCGCTCTCAGGGCGCCGCAGCAGGCCGCGGCTTTTCAGGACCTCGAAGGTTCTCCTCCAGAGGCCACTATGGAGAATGGCCGACTCCCAGGTGAGCAGGTCATAGGAGATATTCAGCCGGGACATGGTCTTGAGGTGAGCCTGCACAATGCGCTGGGAGAGATCGGCGGCCAGGGCCGCGTAATCCGCTCCCTCCTCTGACCGACCGGCCTCGGCCTCACTGCCGTGCTCAATGGCCCGCAGCACTGCATGACGCCGCTCCAGTAGCTCCGGCTGCTCGTCGTAAGCCTTGCCCACAGCAACGTAGACCCGGGAGCAGTAGTAGTCAAACGGCTCGCCTGGCAAAGGTTCATCACCCTCGGGGAGATGGAGCCGACCTTCCTTGAGGAGGGTGAAGCCGACAACAACGTCGGCTACCTGAACTCCGGTATCGTCGATGTAGTTCTGGGCTTCAACCTGGTAGCCCTGGGTCCGCAGCATACGTACCAGGGTATCCCCTAAGCATGAGTTCCGCAGGTGGCCAACGTGGGCCGCTTTGTTGCTGTTGATATTCGTATGCTCGACCACTACCTTGGTGCCCACCCCTGTCTCGCTCTGCCCAAAGTCAGGGCCAGCCTCTAGCACACGTACCATGATGTCACGACTCACCAACGGGCGGTTCAGGCGAAAGTTGAGATAGCCCGGGCGCGTGGCCGTGACCTCCTGCAGCGTCGGCAGGTTCAGCGAACGCAGATAGTCGGCCAGGGCCTCGGCGATGACCAGCGGTGGCCGTCCCAGGCGATTCTTCGCGGCCCATGACATGAGTGGAACGGAGTAGTCCCCAAAGCTGGCCTGGGCGGAAAAGCCCAGGTCGATGGGGAGTTCCTCAACAGGATAATCGATTTGCTCACGGGCCAGGTAGCTCCTCGCCGCTTCTCTAACCAGTGCGCTGAGATACTCATGGAGATCTCTCGGTGCCGCTTCGGCGGTTTCCTGTGCCTCTGTGCTTGTTGTCATACGGCCTCACTAAACAATCCGCAACACGGACGAATGCAGTTGAGTAATTCTAGAGTGAAACGTTTGCGTTACACTATAGCGTAGCTCTCTCGCCCGGTCAAGGCCCGGGGGACCAGTCCACCTTCTTCCGCCTCGCCCTTCCCAAGACAGGCAGAGAGTTTAACCGAGAGGGGGGACCAGGAACCCGCGCAGACTGCACTGCACCGCCCAGGGATAGGAGGAAGAAGGGGAGGGAGACGGCCAGGAAGAGAGTACCTCGTTTGGGCCAGAAACAAAGGGGCGTGACAGGTGGCTGGCCTGTCACGCCGCTACCACTCTTGTCTCTGCTGCGGCGATGAGATGCAACCTTGCCTTATAAGCCCTCTATCATGAACGAGCTAGCCAGCTCAGGCCATTGGCCCAACCGGCAGGCGGAACGGCCCCTGACCGCTCTCCAGAATGCCCGCCCAGGAGCGGTACCAGGCCAGCAGGGCGGTCACGATGCCAAGCCAGCCAGCCACGTTGGTGATCACCGAGTTGCCGCTGAACTCAGCAATGCCCAGTACCACAAAGGTCAGGAAGAGGAAGAAGAGAACGGCCATCAGGGCAATATCGGTGCGCAGGGCGCTCAGGAAGAAGAGCAGGGTGATCAGCCCCCAGGCCAGCATGAACCAGCCCAGAATGGGACCAGTCACCAGCAGCTTCTGCCAGACGGTAAAGCCAAAAGCCAACCAGAAAGCACCGTAGGTCGAGAAGGCCGTGGCTCCAAGGGTGTTGCGGTTGCGGAATTCCCACATGCCCGCTAGCAACTGCGCCAGGCCGCCATAGAAGAACGCCAGACCAAGAACATCATTGATACCATTGCTGGAGACAAGACCGGCATTGACAACACTAAGGACAAATGTGGTCAAGGCAAATGCGGCCAGGCCAAGTGGAGCGGGATTGGCAACTGCGGCGGCAGCGGGTTCGCTGCGCTCTGCTGCAATCTGGGCCATTGACGTTCCCACCTTTCTGTCGAGATGTTAATGATCAGGCACACTGTGCCTCGCTTACTGGCTCGGGCGCTCAGCTCTCTGCTAGCTTCGCTGCCCGGACCTGCACTCTCCACAGGCGACTCTGCCTGCTACCTACCAGGTAGGAGGTCGCCACCACCAGATGTCGCAAACACCTTCTATCTGCCCTCGCACCCGCTCAGGTGCGCCCTCACCCACAGCTTCCATAACCAGGCATATGCCGATTTATGGATGAGATTGGCGCCCAGCACCTCCCTTTCTGCAGTTGGCTATTGCTCAGTAATTATGACCGCATCAGAGGAGTGGTGTACGTGATTATTATAACACATTTCGCGGGCTGTCGGAATGTGGTTCTACGGCTTTCTAAGGGCCAAACTGGCTCTAGCAGGCTCCTTTACAGGCACGCCCTCGCAACAAGGGTCAGGAGCATGCCGCGCAAGGAGAGACAAATAGAGGAAGTCGCCCGCCAGGCTCACTCAGGTCGTTGGCCAGAGCAATCACCCCACTGGCCTGGCCTTCTCCTTCCAGGGAAGCTGTCTGCCTGGGCACTTGCCTGCCAATGTGGTACACTGGCAACAGAACGCGCGCCAGGGCAGGCTCTTTCTCTTCAACCGCGGCCTGCACCTCTGTCGCCATCACGTGCTAGTGTATAGACACTGCTTTTTCTTTCACCATCAAAGATGAGGTGATTCGATGCCGCAAGATATCTTTATTATCGCAGGAGCACGTACACCGGTCGGTGTTTTGCAAGGCTCCCTCTCGGAGATCAGCGCTATCGATCTGGGTGTGGTCGCCGCCAAAGAGGCCTTGCGACGAAGCAAGGTTGAGCCAGCGCTGGTTGATCAGGTGGTGATGGGCAATGTGCTGCAGACCAGCAAGGACGCCATCTATTTTGCTCGCCATGTCGCCTTGAAGGCCGGCCTCCCGATCGAGGTGCCAGCTTTGACGGTCAATCGCTTGTGCGGTTCGGGTCTGCAGGCCATCGTGAGTGCGGCTCAGCTCCTCCTGCTTGGCGAGGGGCAGATCGCGCTGGCCGGAGGAGCGGAGAATATGACCCAGGCTCCTCATGTGATCCGTGGCGCCCGCTTTGGGTTTAAGCTGGGTCAGACCCCACAGCTGGAAGATAGCTTGTGGGAGGCTTTGATCGATACCTATATCGGCTGCGGGATGGCCATTACGGCGGAGAACCTGGCCGAGCGCTACGGGCTGACGCGCGAGGAGGTCGATGCCTACGCGCTGCGCAGTCAGGTGGCTGCACGTCGCGCTCAGCAGGCTGGCTGGTTGACAGAGGAGATCGTGCCGGTAACGGTGCGCGATCGCAAGGGCAACCCGGTGGAATTTAACCAGGACGAAGGGATTCGCGATACTTCAATGGAAGCTCTGGCAAAGCTGCCAGCTCGCTTTCGCGAGGGCGGGGTGGTGACTGCTGGCAACGCCAGTGGGATTAACGATGCGGGCGCCTGTGTGGTCCTGGCAACCGAGGAGGCCGTGAAACGCCACAATCTGCAGCCAATGGCTCGTCTGGTCTCCTGGAGCGTGGTGGGCGTGCCTCCCGAGATTATGGGCATTGGTCCGGCCCCGGCGATTCGTCAGGCACTCAAACGGGCTGATCTACGCCTGGAGGATATGGACCGTATCGAGGTCAACGAGGCTTTTGCTGCCCAGTATCTGGCGGTGGAGAAAGAACTGGGCCTGCCACGCGAGAAGACGAATGTGAATGGAGGAGGCATTTCAATCGGTCACCCGCTGGCCGCCAGCGGTGCTCGTTTGACGATTACGCTGTTGCACGAGCTGCGTCGCCATCATTTGAAGTATGGGGTGGCTTCGCTCTGCATTGGCGGTGGTCAGGGCATTGCCGCCGTTTTCGAGAATGTTGCCCCGTGAAACGGACCAGAAGCGATAGCTGGCTCTGACCCCGCCGCCCTGCCTGTCGCTGGCGCTCCCGCTCTCTTCGAGCCGAGCCAAGACGAGCTGAGCTGAGGACCGAGCGTCAGCGACACAGGGTTCGTAGCTCGCTATTTGTCATCATAGTGGAGGACTGTACCGACTTCGCTCTCGCACGCCTGAGCATTGGAGGAGGCAGCAGAGCCATGTACTCACCCTATCATCGCTTCTTCGCTGACGATTCGTCTTGTTCTGGCTCCTCCAGAGGCTCGCCGGTTCCTCCTTCAGCAGCTGAGTCGCAAGCTGAGGCTGGGTCAGGATCATCGCCCGCAACGGGGGATGAGCTGGAGCTTGTTCCTTTGCCCGCTGCCGCTCGGGCGCCGTTCCCCTGGCTGCGCTGGTGGGAAGAGGCTCGTTCCCGTCGTTGGCTCCTGAGTGGTGCCCTGGGGCTATTGCTGCTGACATTGCTGCTCGCTGTGGCGCTTCCTCTGCTTCGAGGGGCTTTCCTGCTTAGATCCGGTGCCCCGTCCAGCGCTGCAACTCCTGAGTCGGCTGCACTTCTGATGAGTGGCCAAAACCTCCTGCTGGCAGTCAACGGCGATAGGCTTTACGCCTTCTCCAGTGAGGGCGTACTCTCTGCCGTACAGGCCCACGATGGTGGCCTCCTCTGGCGCTACACCCTGCCGGTTGCGGCTTCCCAGTTCCTGCCTTCTTCGCCTTTCGTGGCCGATGGCGTGGTCTATATCAGCGGCGTTTGCTTTGCAGCTTCTCCCGCAGGAACCCCACGTGCCAGCTCTCCCTGTCTTTCAGACTCTGGAGTGAGGACAATTCTAGCGGCTGTACGTGCCAGCGATGGCCAACTGCTCTGGCAGCGGGTAGAGGAAGGTCGCCTCTTCGCAAATACGCTTATTGATGGGAAGCTCTATCTGGTCCAGTCGTTGACCTCAGCAGCGTTGGTAGAGGCCTTGGAGGCCAAGACAGGGCAGATTCGTTGGCAACGGCATCTTTCTGGCTCACTGAATGGGGGGCTGGTGGGCGGTCAGGAGGATCAGATGGTGGTGGCTCTCCCTCTGGGAGCAGAGAAGCAGCCGGAAACTCAGGTGTTTGCCCTGCGACTTGATGATGGCCAACCTCTCTGGAGCCAGATGCTCCCAGGCTCTTTGAGGCCCGTCTTGGAGGAGCAGGGTCGCATCTATCTGGCCACGGATGCCCGGGGGGCCAGCGTGCCTCTACCGGAAACGTTGCTCTGCCAATTGGATAGCCGAAACGGCGCCCAGCTCTGGCAGCATACCATTCCGGGCCAGTTGATCAACTTCAACCTGTTCGGGAGCCGCGCCGGCAGCAAGCTGTTTGCGTTGACTGATGTGGCCAAGACCGCGCCCGGCAATACCTATGGCAGCGATGTGACTCTCTTTCTGGCGCTCGATGACAAGAACGGCCAGCTGCTCTGGCAGCGCCCAGTGAGCGAGGGACTCTCTCTTGCTATCCTGGCCCAGGAGCACAATGGCATGTTCTATCTAGTTCTGGAGCGTCAGGATCAGCCACAGGCCCAGCTTATGGCAGTCTCTGTCAGCAATGGTCAAACGCTCTGGCAACAGCGCTACCTTGGGCAGGGGCTGATGAGCGCCCAGCCGAACGGTACGATGTTGTATGCTGCGGTGAATGATAACGCGGTGCTGGCTCTCGATGGCACTAGCGGCCAGTTTCGCTGGCGAACCCGTTTTGCTGACACTATCAGAGATCTCGCCCTGGCGCCGAGCAATCTACTGCTGCTCTATGTCAGTACCTCTGGCGGACAGCTGGCAGCCCTCGATAGCAGCAGCGGTCACTTGCGCTGGTTGCGCTCGTTGGCTGAGTAGTATCTGTCCCAGAGGAGGAATTGTATGCACTACGGATTAGCATTACCTTTATCCGGCATCAATGGCTCTATTGAGCACCTGGTTGACTATGCCTGCGCCGCCGAGGCTGCCGGCTGGGACGGCGTCTTTTTAGAGGATTACCTGGTCTACTGGGAGGGGGCACAGGTGACGTTTGATCCCTGGCTGGCCCTGACAGCAATCGCTATGCGCACCAGTCGGATACGCCTCGGGATCACGGTGGTGCCGCTCCCAGTTCGCCAGCCCTGGAAAGTGGCCCGCGAGGCTGTAACGCTCGATCATCTCTCCCAGGGCCGCCTGATCCTGGGCTTTGGGCTAGGTGACCTGCAAGATTCCTATTTTGGCGAGAGCAGCGATCTCAAGCAGCGCGGGGCCATGTTGGATGAGGGCCTGGCGGTCCTGACGGGCCTGCTCAGCGGACAGCCTTTCTCTTACCAGGGCACCTACTATCAGGTAAAGCCTCTCACTTTTCAGCCAGCTCCGCGCCAGCAGCCACGCATACCGATCTGGATCGGCGGTTTCTGGCCACGCCGCGCCCCAGCCCGCCGAGCTGCGCGCTGGGACGGCTTCTGTCCAGCTAAGTTGGCTGGCGATGGAGAGGATGGCCTGCTGACGCCAGGCGATGTCGCGGCCATTCGGCGTTTCTTGCTCGCTGAACGTGGCAGCCTGGAAGGGTTCGACCTCGTGGCAGGTGGCAGCAGCCCCCAGAACCCAGTCGAGGCCCGGAGCCAGGTCTTGCAGTTCGCCGAGGCCGGGGCAACCTGGTGGGTAGAATTCATCTCGCCTTCAGCGAAGGAGGCAGCAGGGACCTTGCATCGCATTCAACAAGGGCCACCACGCTGAAGCTCCCCTGTTACTGCCAGCACCCTGCTCCGCCTCTGAGGCTGCGAGCCGCCGGAGCGCAGACATGGCGGGATAGAAGCCCGGCCAGCCCGTCGGGGCTGAACCGGTCGCAGTCTCTCCTTCAGATCAGAAATGCATGAAGCCTCGCACAAGCAGGGCCAGCACAAGCAAGAGCGCTGCGAGCAGATTGCTGCTCATGTTCTGAGCCATGAGAGCCAGATACTGCTTCAGCTCGCCCTGGGCACGGCGTAGGGCCAGGTAGACAGGCATGACTGTGAGAGCGGCGAGTACGCCATACCAGGGGAAGACCCCAAGGAGAATGTCGATGACAATGAGGAGGGCGGTGAGTCCCAGCAGTGCCGCTCCCAGCTGCCGCGCTCTAGCCTCACCAAGCAGCACCACCGGTGTTTTCTTGTCCACTTCGCGATCAGCTCGCCAATGGAGAAAGTGATGGAAGTAGAGTACAAGGGTGGTGTAGAGTCCAACAGGCAGAGCAGCCAGAATAGCAGATAGATTGATACTTCCTGCTTGAACGTAGTAGGAACCTACCAGTGGCAGCAGACCGAATGAGAGGAAGATGTCTAGCTCTCCAAGGCCTCGGCCAATATAAGCGAGCCGTAGAGGAGGGGCGACATAAAAGAAAGCTAGCAAAAAGCCGGCTCCAGCCAGGGCAAGGACCCAGGGACGCCAGAGACTGAGGATGAGACCACACAGCAAGGCTATGGCGAAGAGGATCAGCCAGAACCGACGATAATCGGCCAGCGAGGCGCTGCCGCTGAAGAGGGCCTGTGAACCGGTGGTGAGTGCTTTGCCCTGGCTCTGTAGCTGGCGCGCCCGGGCATCAGCTCCCGCCGTGAAATCAAAGACGTCGTTCACAACGTTGGCGCCGAGATGGGCCGCAAGCGCTCCTACCAGGGTGAGCAGGAAGAGACCCCACTGGAAGCTGTAGCCCTCCTGCCAGGCCAGAATAGCCCCCAGGACCACCGGGGCAACCATGACAGGCAGCGTGCGCGCCCGCGTCACCGTTGCCCAGATACGTACCTTTTCCATAAGTCAACGATAGCACCTCCTTTTGAGATTTGCTTTCTCTTGTTCCTTGCTCCTCCCGACGTCGCTCCCCGCTCGGCTCAGCGCCCTCCCCCGACTGGCTCCTCGCTCGTTCCTGGCCGCCAGCAACGCTAGTATTATAGAACACGCCACCAGGCCACGGGCAGAGATAAGGATGAGTTCCTTTCCCTTCTATCGCAGGCCGCTTCTTCTCCTGTTACCAGATGATACACAAGAATACCCATAGATTGACATAAAAATCTGATTAAATATTCTTGTATAATATTCCTTTCTATATTGATAAGACAAAGAGAGAAATATATAATATCATTGTGTCGAGAAATCACCGCAAGCGAGAGACGTTGGACGGTGATAGGTGGTGCCCCGTCCCTTCCAGGAAAGGAGTAGAGAGAAGAGAAGATCGAGAGACGACCAGGCTGACTACCAATGCTTTTTGCAGGACCATTCCCCGGCCTGGGGAGGTCAACACAGGAGAAAAAAGGATATTCTTCTCAGAATACTCCAAAAACATGACTATAGTCACACTTCACGAGAAGCGCGTCTTCAAGAGCGGCCCTGTGGAGAAGCCAGCGGAGGAGCAGACAAACAGCAAGGCCCAGGAAGAAGCGGGAGCAAGGGCGCTCCTTGTGGCTCAGTGCCTGGGTTCCACAGCGATCAGGGCAGAGCAAGCGCCAGGGTCAGGAGCGCTGATCGACTGCTGTACTGCCTGCAGCCGAGGCTGAGAGCCGGCGGGAGATGACTCTTGCCACTTCTGTCAAGGGAAGAAGCGGCACACTGCCTGCACACGTCGCCTGGGGATAGAGAGCACATGAGGCAAGGCAAGTCAGGGCAGGGCGAGGCATACCTGCCACGAGGTTCTGTCTGGAGGAAGGTGTATTATGCAAGGGTTAATCGTTGTGACGTGGGAGCGGTATCTCTATGAGCGCTTCGGCAAAGAATTTTTAGAGGTTTACCGCAAAGCCATTGGCATACAGAGCCACGTCGTACCTTTGGCAAGTCGCATCTACAAAGATGAGCAGTGGCTCATCGGCGTCGAGGCCGCCAGCAAGCTGACAAAGCTGAGTCCAGATACGCTCCTCCGCGAGTACGGACGTTACTTCTTGCTCAATGGCCTCACAGGGCACTTCTGCGCCTACCTGCTCAGCCAGGTACGTAGCGGGCGCGCACTCCTCTTGGCCATGCGTGATGCCCATGCGCAGATGCGGCGCGCCTCGCCTCAGCTCATCCCTCCCATCTTTCGCTACGAGAGCATTTCCAGCAATCCCAATGAGTTGTTGCTCATCTACGACAGCCCCCGCCATCTCTGTTCCCTGCTGTGGGGCACCATTGAAGGGGCCGCCGAACGCTACGGAGAAGCTGTTCGTATTATCGAGGTGGCTTGCATGAAGCATGGCGCTCCCGAGTGCAGACTGGAAGTGCAGTTTCTCCCAGGCAAGGGGCAGCCTGCTGAAACGCCCGCCCAGACTACCCAACGGCTCGCGCGTCTGCGCCTGGCCCATCTGGTCTTGCTTGCTCTGCCCGAGCGCGAGGGCATCACACTCTCTGAGCTAGCTGATCGGCTGCGCCAGCGCCAGGTCGAGACCGAGCAACTGCGTCCTCGCTTTTTGTTAGAGGCCCTGGAGCATCTGCAGTTCGCCGGGCTGGTGAAGAGTAATGCCAGTCAGGGGAACGAGCTGTTCCGTCGACGTTACTGGCGCGCTCCTACCTCGGGGAAGTAGTTCCCCGGCACAGCAGTAGGGCCCCTTCCGTCTTCCTTGCGATAGCTGGCTGGCCACCCGGTCAATGCGCGCTCAATGACGAGTGTCGGCCAGCCTCCGTCATCAGTGGTCGTGCCCTCATCATCTCCCTTCCAGAGGATGTTGTTAGGGACCAGTAATAGTAACATATGTTACCTATTATGTGCTCCATCACCATGATACTCGTTTCTGGCAGTAGTCCGCGCAGCCGAGGCACGACCGGTCTCGGCCCCCCTTCCTTTTCGCTCCAGCAAGGGATCAGCCTCCATCATCAGAAAGGGCCATATGGTTACCACATGACCGTCCTACCGCAGAGCACAGCCCCTATCAGAGGCAGTGATCAGTATCGCCCCAACTCTTCTACTTCCCTTACTGACTCTCACCGCGCGCTCTCCGACTCAGACCGGCGCCAGCTCCGGCCTCTCTTCCTTCTCTCGAGCATTTGCCTGGCCCGCTTGCCTGTGGGCAACAGTGGCTTTCTCCGCGATACCAATTGGTGGCAGGTCTCGGTTTCGATGGCCAGAGGGCTGGATAAGACAAGGCTCGCCGAGAACGGTCTGGCCACAACCTGGTTGAGCGGAATCCATCCACGCCCCTCTCCAGGCCCTGGCATAGGCTATCGCAGCCCACGGGCCGCCAGCCAGGTACTCTACAGTCATTTTCTGGCCCAAGGCCCGCCCGCCGCCCTGATTCCCTCAGAAAGAGGCCAGACAGGATGGCACCAGGCTGCGCAACCCTGTCTTTCTTGAAGCTGGGAGTCGGGGCTTCTATTCTAAGCGAGCCAAGCATTCGGCGCCTTGCTGCCCCGGATGTGCCCTATCTCTCCTCGTGCTTGACTTCTTCTCCCTCCATCGAGTAAGATAGCAAGTGCCAGTAACATATGTTACCGGCATTTCCTCCGGGGGGTTAGCCTATGTCTGAGCGCAGTGGTATGCGCTGGTTGCAACTGACGTATAAAGTTCCAAGTGAGCCTTCACAAAAGCGGGTCTGGGTCTGGCGCCGTCTGCAACATCTCGGGGCCTACCCTCTCCAGCATTCGGTCTATGTCCTCCCTTTCACTGAGGAGGTTGAAAAGCAGTTCCGCCAGCTCGCCAGCGAAATACGAGAGATGGGAGGAGAAGCCTGCCTTTTCGCCCTCGTCGCCCTTGATCCTGCCGACGAAGAGCGGATGCTGGAGACGCTGCTAGAGGCCCGTCATCGCGAGTATGACCAGGTGATTCAACTGGGCGAGCGTTTCCTGACACATGCCGCCTCCCTGGCAGACATCGAGTGCCACAGCGAGGTTGTCCAGGCAGAGCTAGGCGACTGCCTGGAGAAGCTGCACGGGCTTTTTCGCAGTGCGCGACGTCATGATCTGCTCGGCTCATTGACCGCCGCCAAACGGGCCACAGCAGCCGAGCTGCTGGCCAGCTGTGAGCAGCTGTTCCGGATTCTGCTAGAAGGGGATTATTCACGGGCCCGTCGGCTGTTAGCTTTCTATGGAGAGAGCTTAGCTGGCACGGCAGAGGAGAGGCGGCAGCCCGCCGATTCCTCGACGGTCGCTGGTTAGCTCTCGGTTGGGAGGATGAGTACAGGCACGAGCAAGGGCCGGCAGCCGTGCAGACGACCGGACCGGTCAAGCCAGGGAAGAGCTGCACTCAAGCTCGCGCCCCGCGGCTGGCTCTTTCTACCCCAGCCGGCTGGTGCGAGTTGCCTAGCTAAAAGGTTCAGAGACTCCAACTCTGAACTGCTCTTATCCGTATTTACAGTAGAATGAGGAGAGCGTGAGCAAACCAGCTCTCGATGCCTCCTCGCAACTATTGCGCTCGCCGCTTGTGGCGGGAGGAGAGGTTATGCAGCATCAATCTCGAAGGCGCACAACAACAGGTGACGCGAGGGTTGAAACCCTGGCGCTACGGGAGACTTTGCAACGCTATCGCCTGCTCCTGGGCTTGCTTGCAAGCGCGGCATCGGCGCTAGGTACCTATCAGCTGCTTCGGCTCCTCTTACTGAAGTAAGAGATCCAACAAAGCAAGGCTCCAGTAAGATTTAACCTCCGGCAGAGCAGGCAGCCCCGGATCGGCCTCCGACCCCGAGCCTGCTCGTCCAATTGTTAGAAGGAAAGAAAGTAGGTAGACCAGGCAGATCGCTACCGGCAACGAGTGCCTGCAGCGTGCCTCAATGGTGAGGCGGCCCGGCCCCAGTTGCCGTTGCTATGCTCAGCCCCCTTAGATCCTCAGATGGCTCTCCCTGGACCTCCCCTCCGATGCCGAAAAACGAGGCCTTGGTGGTGAGAACAAAGGTAGGGACGAGTGGCGAAGGAGATGATTCCACAGCGAGAGGATACCATAGAAAACGTTGAGCAGTCTCCTTTCTGCGCGTGGCAAGCAAGGGCCAGCTTGTTTCTTTCTTTGGTGGCTGCCCCACCACGGCTGCAGCCCCCGGCCTGGGACCAGATGAGAGGCAGTCTGGCTTCGGGCTTGCGTCTCTCAGTGAGAGCAGGTAGAATCAGCTACATATGGCCGGGTCAAAGCCTGCCGCGGACAGGGGGACACAAGGAGAAGAGTGAACACACCGCTCTCAGGGTCAAATTCCTCGATCCCGGCGCGGCCCGTGCGCGACAGCAGCCCCCGCCGTTTAATGGTCACCACCGGTGTGGTGATCTTTGCCATCCGTGATTGGACACTCTGGGTGCTGCTGCGTGAAGGGCCGTGGGGACCGCCTATGCGCCTTGTGCTCAGTAATGAGACCGTGACCGAGGCGGTGCTTCGCACGCTGCAGGCAGTGCTGCTCTGGCCCGATGAGGCCACCTTGCTGCAGCTAAAAGCGGGCTGGGTAGAGCAGCAGGTCTATGTCTGGGGCAGCGCAGAGCAAGGGGCTGCTGTCTCCCTGATTCATAGTGTACTCTTGCGCGCCAATCGCGATGAGCTGCGCCCTAACTTGCATCGCCACCCAGTCCCAAGCTTGCGCGTCCAATGGACCCCCGTGGCCGAGGTTGAGTCGGGTCAGCGCCAGCTTGACCCCGAGGCTCGCCCCGTGCTGGAGATGGCGCTTAATACCTTACGCTCGGAGATTCAGCGCAATCCAGAGCTGGTGCTGCGCTATCTGGCCGATATGGCAACTCCGCACCGCGATAGCATCGAGTGGTGGCGCCAGGAAACCCATACCGCTCTCAGTAAGGAGACACGCCCGCTGCGTGCCCTCCGCGAACCTCCCAGCGGCGACGGGACACTGACGCTGGCTGAGGCGACGCTACTCTACCGTGCTTTCTTCCCCCCCGATGAGCAAATCGATCTCTCTAACCTGCGCCGTCGCTTTCTGGCCACAAATACCCTGGAACCTTTGGATGAAGAGCGTCCAGTGCGCGGACGCGAGCTAGACTGGCGCCGCGTGAGCCGCGCCTATCGCTACCGCAGTCGCTCCGAAGGCCACTGATCTGTGCTATAGTTAGTGAGAGTGAGCAAGAAGCAGAGACCGGTCAGGCAGTCTCTGACTGGCCGGCACCCGCAAGAGCACAGGTATATCGCGGCTTCGCCTACGATCTTTTCATAGCTCGCTTGCTATTCGGCTGAACACGCTTCAGGCACTGGCTGAAGGCAGCTCCTGCGGCTCAGACTGGTCGAGGCCAAGAGAACAAGCGAGCGCAAGCAAAAGAGCAAGCAAAGGCAGGCCAACAAGCAAGAGAGGAGAGTGGCTAGCAATGGCCAAAGTGACAACCCACGGTGGCGATACGGGCTATACCGGGCTGCTTGGGGAACAGCGCGTCCCGAAGTACGATCCGCGCCCTGAGACCTTCGGCACGATCGATGAAGCCACATCCGCGCTTGGACTGGCACGCGCTGTGGCCAGGGATCCACGCGTCAAAGACCTCATCTACCGCCTCCAGCAAGATCTCTACCTGCTAATGGGAGAGCTGGCTACACCCCCAGAAAATTATGAGAAGATCGGGCTGCGCATCACCGCTGAGCATGTGCAGCGCCTGGAGGCGGAGGCCGAGCAGCTGAAGCGTGAGGTAGAGATCCCCAACCGCTTCATTATTCCCGGCGATACTCTCGATGGGGCGGCCCTCGATTTCGCTCGCACCGTGATCCGTCGCGCCGAACGCCTGGCAGTAAAGCTGCTCCACGACGGCGTGATCCATAACGGCGAGGTGATTCGTTATCTGAATCGCCTTTCCGACGTGGTTTTTATCCTTGCGCGCTCTGTTGAGGTACGTTCCTCGCTGGCAACGTTGCCAGGAAGAGAACCACGTCAGGCATCTGACTCGTCCTCTGCCGAGTAGGCCGCATTCGCCCGTTGGCACTTTTTTCCCTGGCCAGGTCTGGCCAACTGCGACAAAATGGCTCGTCTGTGCATTACCTCCCTGTGAGGGATCCAATTTTTGCCTTTCACCTGGTGATGGGGACGTATGAAGACTCTGGAAGATGAGTCTCGGCTGACGATCGAGGCCTGCCACGGCTCAACAGCAGCCTTCGAGGCTCTGGTACTCTATTACGAGCCGCGCATCAGGCGCATGCTCTATAGCTTAACTCATGATATACAATTAACTCAGGATCTCTGCCAGGAAACCTTCCTGGCAGCTTTTCGTGCTCTGCCACGCATGAAGGGAGAGGAACTGCAGTTCGCCCCCTGGATCTACCGTATTGCCTTGAACCAGCTGCGCAGCGAGTGGCGCCGCCGTCGTCGCATCACCTGGGTTCCCTTCACCAGTCCCACGGGCCAGGTCGATGATTTTTCAGAACCTCCGCCCGAGGAAGCTCTCGTCAGCGATGAGCACTTCGAGGAGCAGGTGATGGAGCGCGACCTGGTGGCTCGTGTGCTGGCTCAGCTCCCCCCGGCTTCCGCAGCTTGCCTGCTCCTGGATGCCGAGGGCTTCTCTTACCGCGAGATTGCCGAGATTATGCAGGATTCGCTGTCAGCCGTGCGCAGCCGCCTGGCCCGCTCACGTCAGGCGTTTCAGCAGGTCTACAAACGGCTTGATCGAGGAGGCCAGTCATGAAGCGAAAAGAGCGACCTGATTCATTATCATGTCCTCTCAGCATCCACTGTCTGCGTCTGCTCGATGAGCTTGATGTGCCAAAGACGCCGGCAAACGCTGAGGGCGAGCCAGAGCCTTCGACCCACCACGGGGACGAGTTTGAGCTACTGAGTCGACTGCGGCGTCATCTCCCTGAATGCCAGATCTGTTCTAGCCTCGTTGCCCAGGCGCGCTATGAGCGTGATCACCAGCGCCAGCTGCTGCGTCAGTTTCTGGAGGACGCAGAGCGCCGTACGCCTTCAACCCAGGAGCTGATCATGCAAGCGATCCGCTCTAGTCAGACATCGGCTGAGGCTGAACAGGAGTCGTTGGCGACACTCAATCACGCCGACCACGGCGGTCAGAACCAGCATCGCCGGCTCCCTTTTGCTGTTCTTAGCCGGCTTCCTGAGCTGACCGCTCAGCAACCTGCCATTCCTCGCGCCCCTCGGCGCTCGCCACTGCGGGAAACGCTGGTCCTGGTGGCTGTCATCCTGGTGGTGCTCCTGTCAACCGGCAGTCTCGGTTATCTCCTGCTACGTGATACTTCCTCCCAGGCACCCGCCTCCTCACCCCCAACAGCTATCTCTGTGAAGGCCTCCTACCAGAGCCTGGTCTGGAAGGCGATTGCGATGGTCGATCCCTTCCCCGATGGCACTGGTCGCTATCACCTCTATAACTATGATCCTTTCAGCGGCCAGAAGCGTCTCTTGACCAGCACCTGCTGCGACGCCACTTCTGCCGTCGACGGCATCGCTCACAGCGGGCGCGATCTGCTCTATCATGACACGCTGGGAGAGGCGCGTCTCTTCCGGACACTTTCCCATCCTGAGCCGATCTTTCGCTGCAGCTGTAGCCAGAGCAGCGCTGTCTGGACAACCGATGACAGCCATCTTTTGATCAGCGCTGGTAGCAAGCTTTTCCTGGTCAACCTGTCCGGTAACAGTCAACCAATCTATTCATCAGATTTATTACAAAATAGTACACTTGCATTCTATTACAACGATTTTCTCTTCTTCATACATCAGGAAACAGAAAAGGAGGTGCTGTATCGCCTCGATCTGGCCAACGGGGAAATACGCTCAATTGCATCCCGGCCCCTGACGGCGGATCAAGGTATGCCCACTTCCACCTCCAGCAGACGCAATGCGTGGTTGCTTAACCCGACCGGCTCGACCATCTACTACAGCGCGGGCAGCGGCCTGGGAGCGACCCTCTACATGGTCAATAGCGATGGAAGCAATCTGCACTCGCTCAACCGACACGGTATCCCACTCGGCTTCGCTGAGGATAACCGCCTGCTTTTCTTGCAGGAGACGAATGGCGCCTTTGAGGTGCGTAAGCTGGGCGCCACCCCCCAGCAAGACCAGCTCGTGGTGGTCAACGCTGCCCCAGGGGCCAGGAGCGTTCTGACCAACGGGCTAGCCCTCGCTCCCTACGGCTGGGCCTTGCTGACGGAGGCCCTTTATCCCGATCATTCACTGCGTCTCTGGGCCACAAACCTGATGACGCATGCCCAAAAACTGCTCCTCTCAGTACCAGCGGCCCAGGTCTCTCAGCAAGGTATGCCACAACTGGTCGGATGGGATCAGCTCCCCGTGAGCAATGAGGCTACTCCCACCCCCTCGATAAACCAGACCCCGGGGAATACCCTTCTGAATGATGATTGGAATGGCCTCTTGCTGGTCTCGGGCGACCAGAGCGGGCAGCTAACTGTCAGCAACTATAACTATGCCAGCGGGCAGCTGCTACAGCTGCTCTCGGCTTTACCAGCCCAGACGGAGATCGACGGAATCTCGCCCGATGGCAGCTCCCTGGCTTATCACATCCCGAGCACGTCTCAGACGGATTACTACGTTATGGATCTGCGCATGACGCCCCCACTCATACGTTTCCAATATCACGTCTCCGGCAGCGGTGGCAACGCCATCTGGCTCAATGCCCAAACGCTGCTGCTCAATACACCCACCGCTCTGTTACGGGTCAATATGCAGCAATTGCAGCCCAAGGCGGTCATGGCCGCGCTTCCAGACACACGCCTGGCCTTCTACAGCGCGCCGTACCTGTACTTTGTGGGGCGCGTCGGCAGTAACCAGCAAGCGCTTTTCCGCCTGCCCCTCGGGGGAACATTTGACCAGCGGCAGGCGATCACGCCGCCGGTTCAGAGGGCCAGCACCGATTTCTGGCTCAGTCCTGACGGGCGCACTATCTACTATGTCAATTACCATTCTGAGGCGCCGGGTATCTACGCTGTTGACAGCGATGGAGGGAACCGCCATCGTCTGCGCCCTTGGGGAGTCCCCATTGGCTATGCGGAGGATAATTCGCTCATGGTCATGCGCTATCGCCAGGGCAGCTTTGAGGTGGTCAAGCTGGGTCTGACTCCAGCCCAGGACCAGGTGCTGCTCCAGAACGTCGCCCCCGGTGCGAGCACCCTCTGCGCAGGTCGCCCCATCCCAGCCTCAGCTACACCGATCGATGCCGAGCTGATCTGCTCGAATAATGTAGCCCTGGCCCCCTATGGCCATCACCTGGTCGTGCAGGCCTACTACCCTGACGGGCATTCCACCCTGCTGGCCTATAATCTGGATAACGGCCAGCAGCTCTCAGCTCAGACTGCCCCGACGAGCAAGCTGATCGGCTATAACCGCTATCCGCCAGCCTGAGCTAAAGCAAGCGTTGCTGTCTACCTCTCAGGGCGGGCTGACCTCCGATCAACGAAGACCGGATCAGCCCGCTCACTCAAACGCCGCCAGGGCGACTGACGGCTTCTGGCGCTCCGGGTTCCTTTCCGATCCGTGCTCTCTCAGAGGCGATACTCTTCAGCACTCATATTGCGCCAGATACGAATCCGCTGAATGCCGGCCTCGCGCAGCAGCTGTTCACTGGCCTCGTGGCTGGTGGCCAGGCTCGACGGATAGTGAGCATCTGAGCCGACGCTCACCGGCGTTCCCTGCAAAGCACAGGCTCGTACGAGACGGCGCACCAGCTGGGGATAGGTGGCGACATCGAAGCCATTGATTTCGAGAGCCACATCACAACGTGTGGCCTCGGCAGCGAGTTGCTCCAGCTCCTCATCGATATTGGCGGGCAAGTGTCGATTCTCAACGAACAATCTGACTGGATGACTGATAACACTAAAGAAGCCCGAGCAGACAGCCTGACGCAGCAACTCCATATAGCGTTGCCAGGCTCGTTCTGCCTGGGCCACCTCCCCCCAGCCTTCCTCGTTCTCCAATTGCTTTCCATCAATCTCATGAACCGAGCCAATGAGAAAATCCCAGGGGTAGCCCTGCAGCAGCTCCCGCACTGCCTCAATTTTGTCAGGAATAAAATCGATCTCCAATCCCAGACGGACGTCGAACCGCAGAGCCTGCCCTGCCTCCTGCACACTCTCAATATAGTCAACCAGGGCCATCTCTGGCCCCTCCAGCGGCATATGCGCAAGGAGTGGACGTATCTCGCGCATCTGAAAGACATGCTCTGAGAGACCCAGCACGCGCAATCCCCGCTCCCGGGCCTCGCTCACCATCGCTCTGGCTGAACTACGGGAAACATGGCTATGAAAGTCCGTATCAATCGTCATTGCCTCTCCTCTGTTTAAAGCAGCCGCGTCGCAGGCAGCAATCGGCCCTCGCGGAAGCGTTGGAGGCCGAACTGCTCGATATCGAGCGTACTGCTTTTGCCGGTGGTCAGGTAGTCGGTCAGGAGCTGTGCCGCCAGCGGAGCATGCATCAAGCCATGCCCAGAGAAGCCGCAGGCGCAGAGGAAGCCCTCGACCTCGGTTGGACCCAGCACCGGATGCTCATCCGGCGTCATCTCATAGAGGCCGGCCCAGGCCCTTCGGAGGCGCAGACCAGCTAGCGCCGGAAAGCGGCGGGGGATGACACGCTCTATCTGGGGCCAGACGCCAGGATCAAGCGTCAGGTCAAAAGCCGGCGTCTCCAGAGCACGGCTGGCCGCCTGCTCTGCGGGAGAAGGCTGATGGGGCAAACCCAGGAGCAGGCCACCATCGCGCCAGCGAAAATGGAAGCCTGTTGCCTGGTCTACCACCATCGGCAGCTCGGCTGGCAGCCCAGCGACCGCCTCGCAGAGATAGAGCTGACGTCGTAAAGGATAGACTGGGAGATCATCAATCCCGACCAGACGCGCCGTCAGGGCCGCATAGACACCAGTGGCATTGATGACCAGAGGCGTAGCCACTCTCCCCTGCGAGGTCTGCACGGCTTGTACGCGCCCCCGAGTCGTCTGAATGGCCAGGACAGGACATTGCTCGTAGACTTCCACGCCCAGCCGACGCGCTGCCCCTATGAGCGCGCGCGTCATGGCTGCGGGGTCCGTGTAGCCGTCGGTCGAGCAGAAGCTGGCGCCGCGCAGATCTTCTGTGATCAGTGACAACCCCGGCCAGCGCGCTACCACCTCCATCGGCGTCAGCAGCTCACTGGGGACGCCAAGTCGCTGCTGGAGGGCAACATAGCCCTGCATGGCCTGCCAGGCTTCATCGTCGCTGACCAGGAACAGGTAACCATACTGATAGAATGGGGGAGGAGGCGGGGAGGCTGGAACCGCTTCGGCCTGCATCTCTGCAATGAACTGACGATAGAAGCGCAGACCCTCACGGGCAAAGATAATATCCAGCTCGTCGGCGAACTGTTGACGTAGCCCTCCCGTAGCACGTCCAATCGAGCCAGAGGCCACAGTCTCGCGCTCCAGAACGACTACCTCACGCATTCCACGACGGGCGAGCTGATAGGCCAGGACTGCGCCCATAATGCCACCGCCAATAATGGTGATGGCCGCCGTTCTGGTCGTGCCTCTCGCCACAGCGATCACCCCTCACGCACCAGGGTCACCGTGAACCCGTCGCGATAGCCCTCATCGATATTGAGAGCCAGCGAGAAGAGACGGGGGTCGCTCGTAATGCGCCGACAATATTCGACGATGCCCGCCGTAACCTCGTCCACAGGCTCATGGATGAAGCGCCCATCCCGCAGGCAGTTGTCGGCCACAATGATGGTGCCAGGATGGCTGAGTTGCAAGGCCCAGTCGAGATAGCGCGGATAGGGCGGCTTGTCCGCATCGATAAAGATCAGGTCAAACGGTCCTGCGCCTTCATCGACGAGTGCAGGGAGCAGCTCCAAGGCCCGCCCAAGACGGATCTCTACTCGCTCGCCTACGCCAGCATGCTCAAAGACACGACGCGCGACGCTGGCATGCTGGGGATTCATCTCTAGCGTGATCAGGCGCCCATCCGGTGGCAAGGCGCGCGCCAGCCAGAGACCGCTATAGCCCCCCAGCGTGCCAATCTCCAGGATGGTGCGAGCTTGAGAAACAAGCGCCAGAAACTGCAAGAGCTTGCCCTCGATAGGGGAAATATTGATCTGCGGCAGCCCGGCCTCTGCACTGGCCTGGAGGGCATACCGCAGCGCTTCGTCCTCCGGGGCAAAGACTCGATTAATCTGCTCCTCAAGCTCATGCTGGATCTGCACCAGCCGGCGCAGACCCAGCAACTCTTCCTCAGTCGTTGGCCGTTGCTCACGAATTTCGCTCAAGTTGCTCTGCTCCTTTATCTGGGCATGATCTGCCGCCGCCAGCGCCAGGTGAGCCGCAGCGTCAACCACGCCCACCACCATAGCGCCCGGCCCTTGAGAGCAGCATCAGCATCACAGGTAGCCAGCCAGCATCGAGGGCACTTCCCAGCCTTGTTGACGCTTTCGCTCCCGACCTGCTCTCATTGTATGGCTGTCGGTCAACCAGTGTCAACCTGGCCTCAGCGCTCAAGCCAGCAGGAGAAGCTCAAGGCATAGCCTTGAGAGCAGCAGCCAGGAGAGGCAACGATGGCCAGGTAGCAAGGAGAGTCTCGGCCCACTGGAGATCAATCGCAGCCTGCGCTTGCCCAAAGAGCGTCTGCGCCTCTCTCAGGTAGGAACGGGCCTTAGCCTGCTGCTCGCCCCCGCACTGTCTGGCCCCCAGAAGAGCCAGATGGACTCCATAGCTATGCAGAGTGCGCGCATAATCAAGGGTCAGCTCGCTCTCCTCAAAAATACGTGCAGCCCGCTCAAAGTGGGCCGCTGCAGCCTCGGCCTCTCCCTGGACCGCGAGGATGCGAGCCAGCAGACGGTGGGCATGACCCAACGTCAGGCGATTCTCCTGTCGGTCGGCGCTGGTCAGCAGATCGAGGGCCACTCGTCTGGCCACCTCCAGGCGATCGAGCAGGAAAGCCACGCTGGCTTGCAGATAGCGCCCCTCTAAAGCTACCTCGGCATCCAATCCTTCGTAGCACAGCGCGCGCTCTAAGGCCCGTTGACCCCGCAGAAGCAGACGGCGATAGAAACAACTCTCGCGGCAGCCATGTTGCTCTGGACGAGAGCCAGCGGGAGAGGGCTGGCGCTGGCGCAGGCATGCCAGGCAGATGGCACTGGCCTGAGCTAGCCGCACCTCGGCCAGCACAATACGAGCATGGGCGATTGTGCGCGCGTGCCCGATGGCCCGGCCAGTCAGCAAGGAGCGCTGGATGCAGTGCAGAGCCTCATCGAGCTTGCCCGCACTTTGCAAAGTCTCAGCCAGGGCAATATTACACCAGGCCATGTGTTCGCGCTCCTGGGTCCGCTCGGCCAGGGCGAGGCTCCGCCGGAAGCAGGCTTCGGCCTCGCGCAGATCTCCACAGCGACGGGCCAACTCGCCCAGGTTGCCCGTGACAAAGGCCATATTGGGGAGATCTCCGGTGCGCTCCGTCAATTCCAGCGCCCGCCGCATGTAGGCCCGTGCCGCCTGATGATCGGCTACCAGGGCATGGGCCGCCCCTAGATTACCGCAAATCTGAGCCATAGCCATCAGACACTCATGCTGCTCATAGATGGTCAAAGCCGTATGCAGATGCTGCAAGGCTTCGCTCGGATGACCCAGCCGCGCGGCGATTACTCCGAGGGTCTCATGGGCATGGCCCAGCTCCAGCGGGTCACCCGCTATGGCGCGCTCACTCAGCGTTGGCAGTTCCTGACCCGCAGCCACCGGCGCCGGCCCTTGTCTCATGGCTTCCTCCAGCATGTCCAGCATCTGCTCAACCTGGCGGCGCGCCTCATCATAGTTGCCCTCCAGCGCCGAAAGGTTGCCTTCTTGCAAGAGAAGACAGGCGCTGGCTGGACTCTGCAAGGCGTCGACCTCGCGCAGAGTGCGTTTCCCCTCTTCAAGGCAGTGACGGGCCTGGGCAAAATCGCCGGTCCTGAGCCAGGCCAGGCTCATCTCACGCCAGATGATGGCCTGAATCTGGGCTTCGTGCTGACGTCGCCTGTGCAGTTGTTCCCCATCTGGCCGCTCTGGCAGGCGACGCTCCCAGGTCTGTAGCGAGCGCTGGCGCAGAGCCAGAACGCGCGCATAGAGGCGGCGCGCCTCGCTGTAGTTCCCCTGCATCATGCAGCACTCGCAGACATGCTCTAAGAGACGCGCGAAGTGAAGCAGCTCCTCCTCACCGGCGCTCGGCAGGAGCTGATCGAGCGAGGGAGCGGGATCGGCGTCGGCTTCGGGCGGCAGGTACTCGACGCTTACTACGGCTTGACGCTCCAACGGGGGCGGGGGCGGCGCCCCGGCCAGGGCCAGCAGAGCCAGACGGTAATAGTATTGGGCTTCACCATAGGCAGCCAGTCGATAGGCCCGATTGGCCGCCCGCTCAGCGTAGCGCGCAATGCGGCTGCCCTCGCTGGCTCCACGGATTAAATGGTAGGTCACTGCCGCCGCTACCTCTTCCTCGCGCTGGGGATTGAGCGTCAGCAGGGCCTCAGCCGCCCGACGATGGAGCTGAATGCGGCGCGCCACCGAGAGACTCTGATAGAGATGGCTTTCAATGAGCGGGTGCCAGAAATGGTAGCTCACCTGCCTGCCATTCTCCTCTTCAATCAGAAGACCGGCGCGCAGAGCCTCCTCCAGGAGATCCAGCACCTGCTCCTCCTGGGGATGAGGGAGCTGACCGCTGTCCATGAAGAGCAAATGGCTGAATTCGAAGGGTGCCCCGAAGACTGCCGCCTTACTCAACAGCGTTTGACAGGCCGTGCTGAGCTTGCTGAGACGTCGATCTAGCACAGCGGCAATGGTCGCGGGAAGTGCAAGTCGACCCTCTCCTGCCCCCGCAGCGGTCTGCCCGGCTGAGGCCGCCCCCCCTTCGCTGGCTTCACGCTCCAGATAACGCGCCAGCTCTTCGGCAAAAAAGGGATTCCCGTCCGCCTGCGTCTGAATACTGTGTACGAGACGGGTCGGCAAATGAGAAACGAGCTGCGCAATCTGCGCCGCCGTCAGCGGTTGGACCGGCAGCGTCAGGAGCACCTGCTCACGCTGGAGATCGTTGATGAGAGTGCGTAGGGTATGGGTTGGCAACAGCTCCATGTCGCGGCAGGTCCCCAGGAGCAGTATCGGCTGCTCACGCAGATGACGCGCGAGATAGCTGAGTAGCTCTAGACTGCTCTCATCGGCCCAATGAAGGTCATCGAGGACTAACAGAAGGGGTGTGCGCCGGCTGAGAGCTGAGAGCAGGCTATGCGTGGCCTCCCAGAGATGGAGACGCTCTTGTTCTACTGGTAAGACCAGCGGCGCTACCCCGGGCTGCAGCAATTCATGTAGTTCGGGCAGTAAGGTGCAGAGACGCTGCAGGTGAGAGGTAGAGAGGCCCAACTCCATCAGGATCTGGGAGGTTGAGAGCGCCTGAGCAGCCAGTCGGCTCTGCAAGAGCGTGCGCAGCAGCTCGACCCAGGGGCAGTAAGGGATAGCCCCTTCCTGTTCATAGGAGCGGCTCCAGACTACCTGCCAGCCCTGGCGTCCAGCCTCGTCGCTCAGCTCCTCGGCGAGGCGTGTTTTACCAATACCCGCCTCGCCGGTCAAAAGCAAGAAATGAGGTGACGAGAGCGAGGGCTCCGGTGTTGGGACTTGTTGACCGTCCACTGGCTCCGGGACAAGACTGTCCGCCCTGCCCGAGCTTTCGCTGGGGCGAGCAGGGCCTAAGATGGACAGCAGCTGCCGCATGATCGCTAATTCACGCTCGCGCCCGATCAGCGGCGTCCGTTTATGGCGTCCCGAGGGGAAGTGGGGATTGGTCACGGCTCGCACAGGCGCAGTCGGCGCGGCGGAGCGAGTGAGAACTGGAGGCTGCGCAGTATCGAAGTGGGCACCAGCCTGAAGAGCGAGAGTGGCAGGTGAGTGGGACGATGGTGAAGCAGCCCCAGGCCCTGTAAGCGCTGGTGAGGCGGCAGCAACGGTCGCTGGCCCCAGTTCCCCGCTGCGCAGGGCTTCATAGAGACGACGCGTCTCGGGCAGCGGCTCGCTGTCATACTCGCGCTCCAGGACCTCGGTCAGGCGCTGATAAGCCTGCAAGGCCTCGACGCGCCGATCCAGGCGCATCAGAACCATCATCAACTGGCGTACCGCTGTCTCATGGGTGGGATCGCTCATCAGTAGCCGATCCAGCGGCTCAATAGCGCTGGCCAAGGCTCCACGCCGGACTCGCAGCTCGGCAAGCTGCAGCAGCATCCCCATCCAGCGACGGCGCAGCGCTTCCCGTCGAGGCTGAGCCCACTCTGAATAGAGTTCCTCAACCAGAAAGTCACCGCGGTAGAGGGCCGCCGCCTCCTCTAGTAGCCGCTCAATCTGCAAGGGATCAGCCGACTGCTCAGCCTGCCTGATCTTCTGCTCAAACTCATCGGCATCAACCCAGATGATGCTTCCGTCGGCCAGCTCCAGCACTTCATGCTGAAGGCGCAAGAGCGTCGAGGAGGCCGGACGCCGGATCTCTGGCTCCAGCAGCAGGCGCAACTCATGGACGGCACCGTTGAGACGATTGGCCGCCGTTTCGCTATCAAGATCGGGATCAGGCCAGAGCGCTTCCATGACCTGCTCCCGTCCCATGCGACGCAAAGGGTGACACAACAGGCAGCCTAATAGGGCACGGGCCCGCCGCCGCTGCCAGCGCCGTCCATCATCCTCAATCCAACCGTTACCGCTGCGTCGCTCCACCCGAAACTGACCAAGGACATAAATGCGTAACAGCGGCCTGGTTTCGCTACGCCCGCTACGGCGCTCGCGCTCCCCTATCACAATGGCACGACTACCCGCAGCTGCCGGCCCCCGCCGCGCGGAGACAGAGACTGCCGATAGCCGCTGACCTGCCTGCTCCACCTCCGCTGGCAGCTGCGCCCCAATATACTTGCTGACAGTACGCCCGTTCTCACTCCAATAGGCGTACCAGTAAGGGCCATGTCCTGCTCCCTCCCGGCATTTCCGGCAGCGCTGCTTGCCACAGCGCGTGTACTGCTGACGATAGGTCACCTTGCTCTCCATTGAGTCCTTTCCCTCTGGCCCAGGCCATTGGTCGAGGTCAGTTGCATCGACTCTCTATCCTTGCCGCACTACGAGATGCAATAGCAGCGTCGTAACAGCTACCAAGAAGAAGAAACACGTTCATAGCCTGTTTTACTGATGCATCGGACTTCACAATGAGAGCTATCCCGTCATCAAGAAATATATACGAGTTCATTATAAGACGCCGACCGTTCTCATCAGTATTGGTTCCTTAACCAATAGCCCGATTGGACAGCCAGCGCCGTGGAGAAAACCGTTGTCTCTTCAGACCACTGCACGCGCCGTTGACAGGGCCACGGCAGCAGGCTAAGATAGAAAGGACACGCGCGGTGACACACCCTTGCTCACTCGCCTGCACCACTGCTCCATCAGCAAGCAGTTCAGTCGCACGACCCGACCCAGAAGTGCCAGGCATGCCAACACTTCAAGGCTCTATTGAGAGCATCGTTTTTCATAACGAGGAAACGCACTACACCGTTGCACGTTTTCGCCCCAGCACCGGTACTGGCCGCGGCTCGTCCCGCTCGTCCCGCGACGGTCTGCTCACTATTGTCGGCACCCTGCCAGGAGTGCGCGCCGGCGAAGTGCTGACCGTGGAAGGCGTCTGGGAATACGATCCGCGCTACGGCCACCAGCTCCATGTGACGAGCTTTAATCAACGCTTGCCCACAAGCACCGAGGGCATTATTCGCTACCTCAGCTCTGGCCTGATTAAGGGCATCGGCCCTAAAAAAGCCCGCACGCTCGTTGAACACTTCGGCGAGCAGACGCTGGCGATTATTGAGCAGCAGCCCGAGCGCCTGGCCGAGGTGCGCGGCCTCAGCGAGAAGGATCGTACGCGCATCATCGCCGCCTGGACCCAGCAGCAGGAAATGAAGGAGGTGCAGCTTTTTCTGCAGACTCATGAGATTCCACTGCATCTGGCCAGCCGCATCTATCGCCAGTATGGGGCCGAGAGCGTCAGGGTGGTACGCGAGAATCCCTATCGGTTGGTCCAGGATATCTATGGGATTGGCTTCCGTACAGCGGATGAGATCGCAACCCGGCTGGGACTGCCGCGCGACAGCCTGCCGCGCCTGGTGACGGGTCTGACCTATGTGCTCGCCCAGGCAGCCAATGAGGCCGGCCATTGCTATTTGCCGGAGGATGAGCTGCTGCTGCAGGCACAACGTATCTTGCAGGTCCCTCGCTCAGCACTGGAGCAGGCTCTGGAACAGGGGCAGCACGAGGGTGAGCTTTTTATTGAGCCGGCCCCGCCTGACACAGAGAGCCACGAACCGGACCCCGATTGGCCCCTCTTCAAGGATCTCGGATCAGCCTCCAGCGCAGCCGTTCAGGCCGAAACCGACCCACTCCTGGCCTTGCCAACAGCTCCTGCCGGAACGGCCCAGCGACGGATCTACTATGGCCCCTTCTGGCACGCCGAACGCGGCTCCGCTCGCCTGCTTAAGCGGCTGCTGCGGACGCCTAGCCGGCTGCCAGCAGTTTCACCAGCGCTCTGGGAACAGGTCTTTCAGCATCTGGAGGTCAGGCGCCAGCTCCAGCTAACAGAACGACAGCGCGAGGCCGTGCAGACGGCTTTTACGCGGAAGGTCAGTATTCTGACCGGTGGCCCCGGGACAGGCAAGACCACCTCGCTGCGCGCGCTCCTGTTACTCCTGCGCCGTCAACGGGTGGAGGTGGCTCTTACAGCCCCTACCGGGCGCGCCGCCAAGCGCCTCAGTGAGGCCACGGGTCTGCCTGCCCAAACGCTTCACCGCTTGCTAGAGTATACCCCTCACGACGGCCCCTATCAGCGCCATGAGGAACGCCCCCTGAGTTGCCAGTTCGTCATTGTCGACGAGTGCTCGATGGTCGATATTCTTCTCTTCTACCATCTGCTCAAGGCTCTGCCGCCAGAGGCCCATCTGCTGCTCGTTGGTGATGCCGACCAGCTCCCGTCGGTTGGCCCAGGCAACGTACTACGCGATCTCTTGCGCAGCGAGGTCATTCCAACCACTCACCTGACCGAGCTGTTTCGCCAGGCTCGCCAGAGTCGCATCGTGGTCAGCGCCCACCACGTGAACGCTGGTCTCTTGCCCGTGGTCAAGAACGAGGAGGGCAGCGATTTCCTCTTTCTACACGAGAGCGATCCGCAGCGGGCCCGCTCCCTGATCCTTGACCTGGTGGAGCGCCTTCTGCCGACTCGCTACCACCTTCATCCACGCGCCGACATCCAGGTGCTCTCGCCCATGTATCGCGGGCCACTCGGTGTGATCAGTCTCAATGAGCTACTGCAGCAGCACCTGAATCCACGCACCGAGGGCGAGCTGCTGCTGGGCAAACACCGCCTGCGCGTCGGCGATAAGGTCATGCAGGTGCGGAACGACTACGATAAGGGGGTCTTCAACGGCGACCTCGGCTGGATACGCCGCATCGACCACCAGGCTGCAACCGTAACGGTCGAATTTCAGGAAGAGGCCGGCCCCCAGCTGATCGAGTACGAATTTGCTGAATTGGACGCGCTGACTCTGGCCTACGCGGTCACGATTCATAAGAGCCAGGGGAGTGAATACCCAGCGGTAATTATCCCCCTCTTTTTGCAGCATGCTCCGCTGCTGCAGAGGAATCTCCTCTATACCGCTATCACGCGCGCTCGACGGCTCTGTGTTCTGGTGGGACAACGCCAGGCCCTGGAACAGGCCATCCGCAACGACCGCGTGGCACAGCGCAATACCGCTCTGGCCGAGCGTCTGAGAGCTTTGCTAGAGTAACATTCCATTTTCTCGCTGCTCACCTAAAAGCACGCTCGTACTTCAATAGCCCGAACACGGCTTGCCTTGGGTCTCGCACTGCGGTAGAATAGAAACTGAATTGACATAGTCAACTACCGCCTGGCTGCGCAGACCACTCTTTCTAAGAGTGGCGGTAGACGCGCCCCAGGCTGGCCGCTCTCTTGTAGCTGTTATTCTAGAGTATTCCGTACTGGAGTAGGGAGGACGATTCTATGCCAGAGACAGAGGCCACAACGGCGGGCCAGGGCCAGAGCACGCCCGCTGGTTACGCTCATCCCGAAGTCTTGGTGGAAACCGACTGGGTGGCGGAGCATCTCAATGATCCCAACGTGCGCATCATCGAGGCCGATGAGGATGTGTTACTCTACGAGACTGGCCATATTCCTGGAGCTGTCAAGCTGGACTGGCATGTCGATGTCCAGGACCCGGTGACGCGCGATTTTGTCAACCGCGAGGGCTTCGAGCGTCTGATGCGTCGTTGGGGCATTCGCAACGACACGACGGTGGTGCTCTACGGCGATCGCAATAACTGGTACGCCTGCTATAGCTTCTGGCTGTTCACAATGTACGGCCATAAGCATTTGAAGATTATGAACGGTGGACGCCAGAAGTGGGAGGCCGAGGGGCGACCGCTGACGAAGGAAGTGCCCCATTATGAACCAAGCGAGTACCAGGCGCCGGAACCAGACGAGTCGATTCGCGCCTTCCGCGAGGATGTGCTGGCCACCCTGCACCAGTCCGGCTACGGTCTGGTTGATGTACGTTCGCCCCAGGAGTATACCGGCGAGCTAATCCATATGGTAAACTATCCCCAGGAAGGGGCCCAGCGTGGTGGACATATTCCCGGGGCCAAAAATATCCCCTGGTCGATGGCTGCCAACCCTGATGGAACCTTTAAGTCCGCGGAGGAGCTGCGAAAGCTCTACGGCGAGCAGGGGATCACGCCCGATAAGGATGTGATTACCTATTGCCGTATCGGTGAGCGCTCCGCCCACACGTGGTTTGTGCTGACACAGCTGCTCGGCTATCCACGCGTGCGCAACTACGATGGCTCCTGGACAGAGTGGGGCAATATGGTGCGCGCGCCGATTGAGAAGCCCTGACCTGGGATGGGATCAGCTGCCCGACATCAGAAGCCGCAGCTGGTCCATTCTCCGCACCAGCGCTGGCACGGAGAGCCTGCCTGGATAGACAGAGCACCCAGGATGGAACGAGACGGGGCCATCCCCGGGCAGAGGGAGGTAGCGCGCCTAACCGCGGCTGTCAATCTTTTCGCCAGCGTCGCTCTATCGACGCCGTGGTTGTCTGCCTCTCCGACAACGGTGGAGGCCCCGTTGCTTTTGCTGGAAAGTTCCGTGATGCCTTATGGACAGACAAGAAGCCATTGAGTTTCTGCTTGATCACTACGAGAATCCGCGCAACTATGGTCCTCTTGAGGAGGCCGATGTCAGCTTGAAGGGAGGCAATCCGGGTTGCGCCGATGTGATCACGATGTACGGGCGTTTCGATGAGCAGGGCCGCCTGGCTCAAGTGCAGTGGGAGGGCGAGGGATGTACTATTAGCCGCGCCGCCGCTTCCTACGTGACCGAGTTGACGCGCGGGATGACGGCAGAAGAGATTGAGAACCTGAGCTTTGAGGATTTGATCGAGGATCTGGGACGCGAGGTGGTGATGACACGCCCCACCTGCGCGACGCTGGCCCTGGGCACGCTAAAGCGCGGCGTACATGAGTACCGCATGCGCAAGCTCTCGCAGCAAAGCGATCTACCTCAGCAGGCTCAAGAGCAGTCGCAGTCACAACACCCGGGATCAGCACAGCAACAGTCCTCCTGACCCGGCCCACGGCCCTCTCGTGCCGTACCTGAGACCTAACGGCAGACAGAGGAGGCAGGGAGGCGGAGAGCGACTACAGGCCTAGCTCGCGGCGCCAGTCGGCCAGAAGCGTCAGCGCGCGCTGGAGTTGCTCCCGATGCCGGGGGACATTGAGCCAGCGGCTGATCCCCGAGGGATGGGGCAAAGGGAGCCAGCGCCTGGTCTCCTCTATGCGCCCTGTACCGATGATCTCCTCTAGCTTGACTTTGCCCCAGAAGGCTTCAATGGCCATGACGCCTACGAGTAAGACCGCGCGTGGACGGAGCAGGCGCAGCTCGGCTTCGAGAAACGGGCGGCACAGGGCCAGCTCCTGGGGCGAAGGTCGGCGATCACCTTGCCCATGGGGAGCCGGTCCAGGATAGCAGCGCGTAAGCGAGCTGAGGTAGGCGCGCTGATGCAGGTAGCCTGGGGGAAAGCCCGCCTGCTCTAGCCAGGACTGCAGGATGCGCCCGCCCGGGCCGCCGAAGGGAATGCCGCGCTGCTGCGAACGCAGTCCGGGCGCCTGCCCTATGACCATCAGTCCCCCGATCAGTCCCTCGTGAGGTACTGGACTGACCACTGGCAGGGCCTGCTCCAGGTAGCCCTGGTCCTGGCAGCGACGGCACAGGCGCAAAGTCTCCTGCAGGCGCTTCAGCGCTTCAAGCTGCTTGAGGCGCTCCTGTTCCTCTCCTTCTCGCTGCCCTGATTCCTCGTGCCGGAGCAAAGAGGCTTCATCAAATAACATCGCCTGGCGCTGACAAGGATGAGAGGCTTGGCCGGGCATAATCGTGCGCCAGATGGCGATAGCGGCCCCGGTAATAGGCCAAAGGCTGCTTGCCGCCAGGTTGACCAGCCTCCCTGTTGCCGTCCTGGAGCGTTCCCATGCCGGCAACCTGATGCTCGTTGGCGGCGTTCGCGCTGTCTGACGAGGGCTGATCAGCAGTCCCGAGGGCCACGACCTCGCCTAGCAAAATCGCATGGTCGCCGCCCGGATAATCGGCCACCAGCCGCGCTTCCACAAAACCCAGGGTCCCTTCGAGCAGCGGCGCCCCGGTCACGCCCGGATGATAGGGTGCATGGCAGAAGTAGCGATAGCGCTCCTCTGAGGGCAGGGCAAAGCAGCGGGCCAGCTCTTCCTGCTCCTCACTCAAGATATTGACCGCAAAAATCTGGCTCTCGCGAATGGCCTGCAGGGTTCGGCTCTTGAGGTCGATGCAGACAAGGACCAGCGGAGGGTCTAGCGAGACAGAACAGAAGGCGTTGACTGTCAGCCCCACCAGGCCGGCGCTGCCCCTCGTGGTCACAACCGTTACTCCTGTGGCGAACTGCCCCAGGACGTGGCGAAAGAATTCTCTGTCAATAGACATTAACGGCTCGATCCCTCTTCTTCCTTCACCATCAGAAGCCAGCGAGGGAATTAGGAGACCACTTGTGCGCCGCCTCGGGGCATTGATTGCAGCCCCACCCCAGCGCCGCACACAAGCATCGTTCCCTCGTCTGCTCACTTGTAGTATCCGGGGCCTGTCGGCGCCTGACACTGGCCTTTCGGACAGAACTCCGTAGCAGAATCGTAGCATATGTGCCGCTTCTCTGCCAGCGAGCAGGGTCCAGAACAGTCCTGCCAACCGCTCTTCCATTGACAGGGGCAGTTCTAGCGCGTATAGTTACAGCGAAAGCGATAAGCAGTAGCCTATGGACAGCCCTCCGACGGAATGAAGATTGAGACCAGAACGACCCAGGAATCGCCAGCACTCGCGACGACCACCGCTACGACCCTTGCCGATGCTAAGGCCGTGCACGTCAGACGCCGCCTGACTCCCCTCATCTTTACAGCTCTCTTGCTTCTGTTGCCGCTCACGCTGCTGGCGGCGGTGAGCACTGGCTCAACGGCCATTCCTTTTGCGACTGTCCTGCAGATCCTGCTCGACGGCAGCCACCTTTTGCATTTCCGGGAGAGCTGGGACCCGGCACTGGCCATCATTATTTGGGATTTACGCCTGCCGGAGGCGCTGGGGGCGGCCCTGGTGGGGGCCGGGCTGGCGGTGGCCGGGGTGCTTTTTCAGGGGATGTTGCGTAATCCGTTGGCCGATCCTTTCCTGATGGGGACTTCCTCGGGGGCCGCCCTGGGGGCGGTCATTGCCTTCATCCTGCCGCTCGATACAACCTATGGTCTCTTCTTCTCTCTGACGCCCTTGCTGGCTTTTAGCGGGGCGTTACTGACAGTGCTGTTGGTCTACGCCATTGCGCGCGTCGGCGGGCGCACACCAGTGGTGACCCTTTTGTTGGCTGGCGTTGTGATGAATGCCCTGCTGGTGGCCGTCCAGACCCTGATTCTGACGCTGAGTCCCCAGGCGCAGTTTAATCTGCAGGCTCTCTTTAACTGGCTCTCGGGAGGGATCAGCGTCAATAGTTGGTGGCCAGTGGTGATCGTGGGCAGCCTTATCGTGGCGGGCATCGGCGGGGCGTTGGTCTTGGGGCAGGTGCTGGATGCCTTTGCGCTGGGCGAGGAGGGAGCCGCCCACCTGGGCCTGCGGGTCGAGTGGTATAAGTTTTTGCTGATCATGCTCGGTTCGCTGCTGACAGCGGCAGCGGTCTCGATTAGCGGTCTGATCGGCTTTGTGGGTCTGGTCACACCGCATATGCTGCGCTTGCTGATTGGTCCGCGCCATCGCCCTTTGATTGCGGCCTCGGCCCTGGGGGGAGCTTCTTTTTTGACTCTGGCCGATTTGCTGGCACGCACAGTGATCGCGCCGGCGGTCTTACCGGTTGGGGTCTTCACGGCCCTGATCGGGGCGCCGTTCTTCCTCTATCTGCTGCGTCAGAGTAAGAAGGAGTATCGATGGTCGTGAATCTCAGGCCCGAGAGCTGGAACGTGTCTGCTGCGGGCGGCCTTCCCTTATTGGAGGTGCGCCATGTGACCTTCGGCTACGAGCTGCAGCCGGTTTTTTTTGATGTCTGTCTGCAGCTGGCGGCTGGTGAGATGGTGGGTTTGCTGGGTCCGAATGGCTCAGGTAAGACCACGCTGCTGCGCCTGCTGAGTGGGGTGCTGCGCCCAACCCAGGGGGAGATCCGGCTGCAGGGACGAGAGCTTGACCGCTGGCGACGACGTGAGCTGGCGCGTGTGGTGGCGGTGGTGCCCCAGGAGTTGCACATTCCTTTCGATTTTACAGTCGAGCAACTGGTGGCGCTGGGCCGCCTGCCTTTTGTCGGTTTGCTGGGCAGCTACGGGCCGCAGGACCGCGCCCGGATCGAGGCAGCGATGCAGGTGACTGGGGTCGCGGCTCTGGCGAAGCGGCCTTTCAATGAGCTGAGTGGCGGGGAACGACAGCGTGTGCTGGTGGCGATGGCCCTGGCTCAGCAGCCGCGCTTGTTGTTACTCGATGAGCCGACCGCCCATCTGGACATCAGATATCAGATCGAGGTGCTGGAGCTGGTGCAGCGCCTGAATCGCGAGCACGGGCTGACGGTGCTGGCCGCTATGCACGACTTGAATCTGGCGGCCCGCTATTTTCCGCGCCTGGTACTTTTCCAGCGTGGCATCGTGGCAGACGGGACGCCGGCGACGGTCCTGGAGCCGCGCTTGCTCAGCCGTGTCTATGGGATCGCGGTCCAGGTGGGAATTGTGCGCGGCACGGCGCATTTCAGTGTGGTGCCGCCGGGCAGTCGCGAGGCTCAAGAGGCCGAGGAGGAGATGGCAGCCCTGGAGCCTCCTCCGCGAGTGTTCGTCATGGCTGGCGGCGGCTCCGGCGAACGGGTGATGCGTGCTCTGGCAGATTGGCATATTCCTTTTCTGGCTGGAGTGCTCAATATGGGTGACAGCGATCACACGCTGGCCCTGCGCCTGGCAAGCCGCGTACTGACAGAGCAACCGTATGCCCCTCTCTCTCAGGCCGCATTGGAGGAGCTGCGTACGGCCCTGACGACTGTCGAGACGCTGATTATCTGTCCAATGTACGTTGGACCCGGCAATGTGGCTTTGCTGGGCGAGGCCCTGACGGCGGCTCGCCAGGGCTGCAGGGTGCTGCTGGTGGCTCCCGAAACGGCTGCGACAGAGCCGTCCGATATGGCCTTCATACCCGACAGCGAGTCGCAGGAGCTGTCGCTTCTCCTGGCACGGACGGGAATCGCCGCCCGGGATTATACTGGCGGCGAGGCAACCCGGCTGGTTGAGCAGTTACTGCAGGCTGGGGCACGCGTGATCAGTCGCCTGACAGAGGTTCTGGCTCTGAGCGCCGCCTGAGTCTGAGCGAGCGCCTGCTCCGTCGGGTGGAGGCTAGAGACGTTGATTGGCGGGATGGAGGGACCTTCGCAGGCCCACGCTTGCAAACGGGGTTTTGTATGTAGTATATTGCTTGGTACAGCATGATAGAGTCTCGGAATGCGAGCCTTGTTCTCGATGAAAAATCGATGCCATCTTCAAAAGGCAGGGTAGACGGCATGGGTGGCACTGAGCAGGCAACTGTGACGCTGCGCTTACCCTCAACGCTGAGCGCCTGCAACGGCGGCAAAAGCCAGATCGTTGTACGGGCCAGCACGGTAGGCGAACTGTTCGAAGCGCTGGAGGCCCACTATCCGCAGGTCTGGCGCTGCCTGTGCGATGAGCACGGCTGTGTGCGCGCTCAGATCCAGCTCTTCGTGAGCAACAAGCTGATTACTGGTCCGCATGACCTGCAGACCGTCTTGAGGCCCGGCGAGGAGATTATTGTGCTGCCTTCTGCGCGGACCCCCTAGGCCAGCGCCTGCATTAGCTCGCTGACCTCTGGCCATTTTATCGGTGGGCTTGCAAATGTTGAGCTACTGCGCCATAATATAGGCTATCTTCTGTTACGTGGAGGAGAGGAGGTTTTTAAGGAGACAGGATGTTGGCGCAGGTTCGAAGTTGTGCTATTGTGGGTCTGGAAGGCGCCCTGGTTGAGGTGGAGGTTGACCTGGCCAATGGTCTGGCGGGCTTTACGATCGTGGGCCTGACCGATACGGCTATTCAGGAGGCGCGCGAACGGGTACGCGCCGCTATTAAGAATAGTGGGGCGGTTTTTCCTTATAAGCGGATTACAGTAAATCTGGCCCCCGCCGATCTCCGCAAAGAGGGGCCTGTCTACGATCTTCCCATCGCTATCGGTATTCTGCTGGCCTCGGGCCAGCTGGTCCCCGCTGAGCCAATTGCTGATTGTCTCTTCCTCGGTGAGCTGTCCCTCGATGGCAGTGTGCGTCATACGAATGGGATTTTGCCAATGGTGGCGCTGGCACGGGAGCGTGGCCTCCGCGCGGTTTTTGTGCCGGCGGTGGATGCGCGCGAGGCGGCTTTAGTGCGCGATGTTCCAATCTACGCGGTGGAGACGCTCGCCCAGCTGGTTGCCCATTTGAGTGGCGAGCAGCGCCTGGCTCCCTTACCGACAAATACGACCCTGTTGCAGGAGATCAGTCGCTGTTGCCCAACCCATGATCTGGCGGCTGTGCGCGGCCAGGACCATGTGAAGCGAGCACTGGAGGTGGCGGTGAGCGGCGGTCATAATCTGTTGATGTGTGGCCCTCCAGGGACGGGAAAGACGCTGCTGGCTCGGGCGACGCCGTCGATTATGCCTCCGCTCTCGATTGAGGAGGCCCTGGATGTGACGCGCATCTATAGCGTGGGCGGCCTGCTGCCGCCAGAGGTGCCGCTCATTATGGAGCGCCCTTTCCGTGCGCCACACCATACGATCAGCCACGCCGGCCTGGTAGGTGGGGGGCGTCAGCCGCGCCCGGGCGAGATCAGTTTGGCTCACCGCGGCGTCCTCTTTTTGGACGAGTTGCCTGAGTTCAGTCAGTACGTGCTGGAAGCCCTCCGCCAGCCGCTGGAGGATAAGGTGGTGACCATTTCGCGCGCCCAGGGGTCGGTGACGTTCCCGGCCAATTTTATGCTGATCGCGGCGATGAATCCCTGTCCATGCGGCTATCTACACGATGTGGCACGCGAGTGCACGTGTTCGCCGGCGGCGGTGCGCCGCTATCAGAAGCGCGTCAGCGGTCCGCTCTTGGACCGCATCGATATTCAGGTGGAGGTGCCGCGTGTGGCTTATGAGAAGCTGGCTGGCGCTCCAGCACCAGAGAGTACGGAGCGTATTCGGACCCGCGTCGAGGCCGCCCGCGAGCGCCAGCGCCAGCGCTTTGCGGGAACGCGCCTGACCTGCAACGCGGAGATGGGGCCGGCTGAGGTGCAGGCTTTCTGCCGCGTGGATGAGGCCGGGCAGCGCTTGCTGAAGGCAGCGGTGCAGCAGTTGGCGCTGTCGGCACGCGCTTTTCATCGGCTGTTGAAGCTGGCGCGCACAATCGCCGATCTGGAAGGAGCGGAGTTGATCGGTTCAGCCCACGTGGCGGAGGCGGTGCAGTACCGCCCCCGCATCGCTCCTTGATGAGCACCAGGCTCTCACCGCCCGCGCGCGCACTCGGCCTTTGTCCCGATCAGTGGTCGCTATGGCTCTCTATGGCCCTCTATAGCCCTGCCCTGTGCTCTGGGCATTGATTCCCCGGACCGCAGGTAAGCCGTTGTATCTCTATTCACTGCTCGCTAGCTTTCTGGCTGGCTGGCTGGCCAGGAATAGGCAGATCTGTGCCCGGATTGGACGGGGGCCTTCGTTCTCTCCGGTGCCGGCTTTTCTGTCAGCCAGCGACGGGCGGGAGTGCCTGAGTGAGCACCAGCTGAGAAGAGCGGCGCTGGCTGGTCCGGACCGTGACCAGTGAGCTTTTCTCTTTGCCCGTACGCGGGTTCCCAAGGCGCATGGGTGAGGTGGGTTTGCTCTTCCGCAGGCCGTTCAGTCTGGCTCTTGATCTGCTTCCGCTCCGTCGTCGTTGCGCGATCCGGGCAGGCGCCCAGGACCATAGCGATGGGCCTCAAGATAGGCCTCGATATCACGGCGTTTGAAGCGCCATCTGGAGGCCACACGATACCCCGTTAATTCTCCCCTCTCAACCATTCGCACTACCGTTTTCGGGCCAATCCCTATAAGCTTGCTCACCTCGTTGGTGGTCAGCCACTCATCTCCGTGGTTACTGTGGTCTGTCATCTACGCCTGGCACCTCGTATACTGTCTTCTCCTTTGAAATTGTATCAGCTTTGCTTAATTGCGTCAAATAGTCCATATTGACTTAAAATTCGATAAAGACTATTAATTACTAATAGACTATAGAGACTTGATCGTAGGCTATCTGAGCGGACCGTTGCAGCCCGAGAGCGCTGAGGAGCGCCAGCAGCGCCAGGTCGAGCTTCAGGCGCTACGCCAAGGCGCTTGTTCCCTCTCTGAGAGCCGTCAGGCTGGTGCTGCTGCTTCCTAGCGGATGCCGCGCTGTCAGCCGGGTCCCAGATCGCTCACCACCAGAACAGTACTAGGAAGGGAAGGTCCGGCCCTGCCCCTTCCCTTCTTTACGGCAGAGTATCAAACGTGCTACAATCCGGGCGCACGACATTTCTGCCGCCTGGAGGCCCTCAATGGAGATCGCTTCTGCCACTTCACCCTCATCCTCCACTGCCAACCGCCCGCCCCTTGTGATCCTCAATCCTACCGCCAATCAAGGTCGCATGCAGCGTCATCGTACCCTGGTACGCCAGCGGGCTGCCGCCATCGCGGGAGCCGACTACTGCGAGACCGCACGGGCCGGTGAGGCCGAGCAGCTCGCCTGCGAGGCTGCGCGCCAGGGACGGCCCGTCATCGTTGTCGGTGGCGATGGCTCCGTTCACGAGGTTGTGAATGGTATCCTCAACAGCGGTCGGCGTGTACCTTTGGGCATCATCGCCGCTGGCTCTGGCAACGACTTTGCCTGCAACACCCTGCGACTTCCGCGTCAGCCGGAGGCCGCCATCGAGCGCGCCTTTAGCGGTCAGCCTGTGCCTATCGACGCCGGCCAGGCCAACGAGCGCTACTTTGCCAACTCCTTCAGCGTCGGTCTTGACGCCGACATCGCCGCCGGTGCTCGCCAGCTCAAAAAGATTCCCTTTATGACCGGCATGCGCCTCTACTACAGCTCCACCGTCAGACAGCTTCTTTTCGGCTATCGACAGTGCCCCTGGCTGCGCTTCAGCCTGGAGCCTGCCGCTTCCGAGGCTCCGCCCGCCGAGACCTTCCAGCGCTACGTATTGCTGGCCGTCACCAACGGCCCCACTTATGGCTCAGGCTTCCGCATCAATCCCGAGGCCGACGCCAGCGACGGTCTGCTCGACCTCTGCACTATTCGCTATGCCCCCCTCGGGCGCGCCCTCAGACTGCTGCCTGTCGTCAAGCGCGGCCAGCATGCCCACTTGCCTGAAGTCCACTTCTACCGCATCCAGGGCCTCACCATCGAAAGCCGCCTGCCACTCAATGCCCAGATGGACGGCGAAGTTTTCCACGGCCAGCGCTTCGAGGTCAACGTCCTTCCACAGGCGCTGCTTGTAAGATGCTAGCCTGAGCGATCCGGCGCCCGTAGTGCGGGTCCATCTTGCTTCCGGTCATCAAGACTACAAGAATTTTCCCTGCGCGAGCCGCAGCGCCTCTCAATTCACCCGTCGCAGCGCAACCGGCTCCCGGCTATGCGGGTCAATCAACCAGGCTGCGACGGGTGCTTGCCCTTGCCTCTATCGCTGAGAATGCCCCTTACTTATTACTTATGAGGACGAGCGTGCAGCGGTGCGGCGCGGGCGCTTTTTTGCAGCTGCTGTCTCCCCATTGGCCTGGAAAGCCGAGGGGCAGAGCGGTACCAGCGGGCACTCTTCGCAGCGCGGATCACGAGCGCGGCAGAGCGCCCGCCCGTGGAAGATCAAGAGATGCGACAGATCCAGCCACTCTTCGCGCGGCACAATGCGCATCAAATCGCGCTCGATCTGCTCCGGGTCCTCACTCTGCGTCCAGCCGAGACGGCGCGCCAGACGCTTGACGTGCGTATCGACCACGAAGCCCTCGACGATGCCAAAGGCATTCCCCAGCACCACATTGGCGGTCTTGCGTGCCACGCCTGGCAGCGTCAGTAGCGCCTCCATACTGCGCGGCACCTCGCCCCCGTAGTCGGTGATCAGCCGCTGGCAGGTCAGTCGCAGATTGCGCGCCTTATTGCGATAGAAACCTGTCGGCTTGATATCCTGCTCCAGCTCCTCGGGGTTAGCGTTGGCGAAATCCTCAACCGTGCGATACTTGCGGAAGAGCTGAGCCGTCACCTCATTGACGCGCTCATCGGTGCATTGGGCCGAGAGCTGGACCGCAATCAGCAATTGCAGTGGATTCTCATAATTCAACGTGCACTTTGCATCGGGATAAAGGCGCCGCAGCTCGGCGATGACCGCACGCACATGCTCGGGCGAGCCGGGGGCCGGTCCCTGATAGGTCGGTGGCAGATTTGCAGTACTCACGAATCGTCCCCTGCCTTCTTCTGGTCTTCCCCCTTCAATGGTAGGCCCATTATAGCACAGGGCCAACCTGGTCAGTTACGGAGCCAGCGCCAGCCGGCGACGCCAGGTGATATGATGAGAGCAAGGGACAATGGGGACTTGCCAAGGAGGAGCACCACATGACAGTACCTCTTGACCTGAGCGCCTACCGTCGCTATTTTCCAGCCCTGCAGCAGGAGATGAACGGTCAGCCCGTCATCTACTGGGATAACCCCGGCGGCACCCAAGTCGCCCAGCAGGTCATCGAGGCTATGACGCGCTACCTGCGCGAAGCCAACGCCAACGCCCACGGGGCCTTTCTCACCAGCCGGCACACCGATGAGACCATCGCCGCCGCGCGCCAGGCGATGGCCGACTTCCTCAACGCCGCCAGCCCGGCAGAGATCGTCTTTGGCCCCAACATGACCACCCTGACCTTTGCCTTCAGCCGCGCCATCGGCAAAACGCTGCAGCCCGGCGACGAAATCATTGTGACCGTCCTCGACCACGATGCCAACGTCGCCCCCTGGCTGGCCCTGCAGGAGCGCGGCGTAGTTGTGCGCACCGTCGATATTCATCCCGAGCATGTCACGCTCAATCTGGAGGATCTGCAGGCCAAACTCAACGAGCGTACGCGCCTGGTGGCCGTGGGCTATGCCTCCAACGCCGTTGGCACCATCAACGATGTGCGGCGCATTACGGAGCTGGCCCACGCCGTCGGCGCCCTGGTGTGGATCGATGCTGTGCAATATGCACCGCATGGGCCGATCGATGTCCAGGCCCTCGATGCCGATTTCCTGGTCTGCTCGGCCTATAAATTCTTTGGTCCGCATCTGGGCATTCTCTACGGCAAGCGCGAACAGCTAGAGCGCTTCCCAGCCTACAAGGTGCGCCCGGCCAGCAACGCGGTCCCCGACCGCTGGGAGACCGGTACCCAGAACCATGAAGGATTGGCCGGTTTGTTGGGAGCCATCGACTACCTGACGCTGCTCGGAGAGGAGCAGGCCGCCCACTACGGCAACGATCCCGCGCTGCAGTCCTACGCCGGGCGGCGGCACACACTGAAAGTGGCAATGCGTGCGATCAGCGACTACGAGCACCAGCTTTCGGCCCAGTTGCTGCGGGGCCTGCGCGAAATCCAGGGCCTACGTATCTATGGGATTAGCGGGACCACCCCCGAGGAGCTGGCGCAGCGGGTCCCAACAGTGGCCTGTACCATCGATGGCCGTCACCCGCGCGAGCTGGCTGTCGCCCTGGGTGAACGTGGTATCTTCGCCTGGGACGGCAACTATTATGCCCTCGGCCTGATGGAGCGCCTCGGCCTTGAAGGACGTGGCGGCGCCCTGCGCCTCGGCCTCTGCCACTATAATACGTCCGCCGAAATCGAGCGCGTCCTGGGCGTCCTGGAAGAGCTGGCCTGAGTTAGCGCACACTGGCTGGCCCCAATCGGGATCTGCTGGCCAGGAGAAGGCCAATCCGATCCCTGTCCAGTGAGCAGCAACAGAGCGCGGCGCGCAGAGCAGCACGGCGGCAACCTGACTGAGCTAAGGGCCTGGCGGCGAAGAGAGAGCGGGTGCAGTTGCACTTTGCCGCCCAGGTCCCCTATGCGTCGAGAATGAGATCTTCCCAGCCGAGTGAGCGCTTGTATTTTTGTCTGCGCTGATCTACCCTAAGATAGGTAGAGAATACAGGCGTTCGATTTATCTGGCTGTTCCTGCAGAAGCTTATAGTTTTTATTGAGCACGAACGGAGGCCAGGCATGTAAGGAGGTTACTATCTGATGGATCAGAAATGGATCTACGGTCCAGATGATCTGTACGGCATCTCAGCCTATCTGCAGCTCATCCAGCAGTGGGTTGCCACGGCCTTTCCCCAGCCGCGCGACCCGGAGATCGCCGCTAGGCTAGGCAGCCTGTGGGCTTCTCTTGGCTGGGCCCTGCAAGGCCGCGCCGTGGCTGAAGAGGCCAGACGCCTGGCAGCCAAGAAGAGGACAGAGGAATTTTCTCAGGAGGACGCAGAGCAGCCGGGTCAACAGCTTCGTGAGGTGACTTTTGATGAGGAGATAAAGAGCCTGGCCACAGTGGGACGGGCGGGTGATCCTCCTGTCCAGGGGCTTGAGCAGCGGCTACGTGCTCTGGCAGAAGCTGGCGTTCGCGACGGTTTCCTGGCCGTGGCGATGCGCGAGGCCACAGAGTTCCGCATCGCCAGGAGCCTGCCGGCGGCCCTGGATCAATGGCGGCAACTCGCCGATCAGCTCGTCCCGCGCTCTATCTGGTTCGCCAGCTCCTATCTGGAGATGCTCCCGAACACGACCGTTTACGGGCCGGACAGCTAAAGGGTCCTGCCTGTACCCAAGAGAGACCTGCCCCTTTGGGCCTGCACCATCCAGGCCCCATGCTTATGGTCTCCCCGGCCTGGCCCTGGACGAAAGCCGACAGCTTTCCTCACCTCGTGGCCAGGCAGCGCAACCCTGCACCCGCGTCCAGCGCGCTTGGCAGGCACGGGCCTCTACGGACGGGCTTTTTCTCCGTCCTCCCCATTGCCTCGCACTGTGATCGTAAACGGCCCCCACTCACCGATCAGGCCCTGGCCATGCAGCGAAACGCTGCGTCCGTCTTCAATGCTCTTCTCCGTCATCAGGCCCAGCGCCAGAATGCAGCCGTCCACCTTGCACGGTACCTCGCTGTAGCGACCCACTTCCTGCCCATCCAGGAAAAAGCGCACCTCATCGCGCGCCTTGCAGTAGCTGATGCCGTAGCGATGCCACTGCCAGGGCGCCGTCTCTAGCGGCAGCTCATTAAAATCGCAGAAGTACTTTGGCTTGACGGCGCGCTCCGGCTCAGGATCGGGCGGTGCTGGCACCCCTGGAAACGGCAGGAGCGCATAAACCGTGGCAATCGTATCGTTAGAGACGAAGAAATCGAAAGCCATACCGGTGGAGAAATCGAGCAGGTGAGCCGAGACAAAGCCATCGTAGAGATCCCGTGGTCGTGTATTGATCCCACGGGCACGCATCTCCCACTCAAAGAGAATCGTGCCCTCATCGGGCATCGTGAAACGCCGTGTCGAGAAAAACATATTTTTGGCGTTATCGAGAATCTGCACCTCGTTATGAAAGCGCGTTAACGGGACCGCCGCCACGCGCAGACGATTGCCCTCAACCACCACCACGGCGTTTGGCTCACGATAGCGCCAGAAACCGCCGTCAGGCAGCGGGAAGCCTCCATAGTCCCAATGCCGATCAACGCCGCTGATGATACTATGGTAGCCCGCATAAAGGAAACGCTCCTCTTGCTGAGCGCTATCTGTAGGAGCCGGTCGAGACTGTTGGATTTGCTGACTCTGCCCCTGATCGATCTCTTGTCGTGCATCCGTCATTGCTGCCTCGCTCCTTCTCCTCTCCTCACTGACACTCAGTACTGGTACATACATGCGTATCTGACCGGTATATGCCCGGCGCACAGACCCATGTACCTGCACATGGGCAGACCTATGCCTGCGACCACCACCTTGGCTGGCCAGCTCTCCACTGCTCTCTCTGTGGCCATCCATCCTTCACCATTTTACTCGCAAGGCTGTTGCCAGCAGAGAGGCTACTTGCTTCATGCTATCACCGCTACTCCCTTCAGGCAAGGCTCACGCGGAGAGCTCCATCAAGCGCCAGAGGCATTACACTGGCATCAGCCCAGACCCTTCTTGTTAGAAGCCCCTCACTGCCGGCCTACGGTGCCAGTTTTGTGAGGTGCCAGCGTCTGTGCACGGTCGACCTCCGTAACAGATAATAGAAGAAGAAACAGTGAGCCAGGCGAGCAATCCGCCGTCCGAGAGAGCCGCAGAAAGGACAGAGCAAGACATGAAAATCCTCGTCTTCAACGCCGGTTCAAGCAGCCAAAAGACCAGACTATACGAAGTACAGGCGCCATTACCAGCAGAGGCGCCACCTCCCATATGGGAAGCCAGCGCCGACTGGTCGCACGAGCCGGGCAAAACCGAACTGGTCATTCGCAGCGCCAGCGGGCAAGAAGAGCGCGAGACGCTACCAACCAGCGAGCGGCCCGCGGTCCTCAAACATATCCTGCAGAGTCTCAGCCACGGCTCGACAGGCAGCATCGAACGAAACGAAGAGATCGGGGTTGTGGGACATCGCGTTGTACACGGTGGGGCCTATTACCGTGAGCCGGCGCTGATCACCCCTGAACTGAAAACCACTATCGAGCGACTACAGATACTGGCGCCTTCCCACAATCGCGCCAGCCTTGAAGCCATCGCCGCCGCAGAAGAAGCCTTTCCCCAGGCACAGCAAATCGCCGTCTTCGACACCGCTTTCCACAGCCATATGCCTCTGCCAGCCCAAATCTATCCCGGCCCTTACGAATGGTTCGCCCAGGGCCTGCGCCGCTACGGCTTCCACGGCCTGAGCCACCAGTACTGCGCGCGCCGGGCCGCTCAGCTCCTGGGGCGCGACCTCACCAGCCTGCGCCTCATCACCTGCCATCTGGGTAACGGCTGCTCCCTGGCCGCCATCCTGGGCGGCGAAAGCATCGAAACCACAATGGGCTTCACCCCTATGGAGGGGTTGATGATGGGCACACGCTCCGGTTCGATCGACCCCGGTTTGCTCCTCTACCTGCTGCGTCACGCTGGTTACAGCGCAGACGACCTTGACCGCATTCTCAACCGCGAATCGGGATTAATGGGCATATCTGGTTTATCGGGTGATATGCGCATCATCCTGCAAGCGCGCGCCGAAGGGAATCGGCGGGCCCGTCTGGCCTTCAACACCTTCGTCCATCGCCTGCGTCTGCAAATCGGCGCCATGCTGGCAGTCTTGGGAGGCATAGACGCCCTGGTCTTCACCGGTGGCATCGGCGAACACGCTCCCGAAGTACGCGCTGCTGCCTGTGAGACCCTTGGCTTCCTCGGCCTGGCCATCGATGCCAGCCGTAACGCCGATCCCGGCGGCGACGCCGACATCGCCAGCCCTCACTCAGCCGTGCGCGTGCTGGTCGTCCAGACTCAGGAAGACTGGATGATTGCCGAGGCTTGCTGGCACCTGCTCAAACAGCGTGCCCAGACCTGAGCACTCGTCTCGGTCCTACAGCGCCTCCTGCCCTCTCCCCCCAAAAAAAGAGTCAGCTTCTTGAAGCTCTGCAATTCTCAAGAAGCTGAAATAGAGACCCATGTGGCGAGAGAGCAGTCCTGATCGGACAAGCCTCCAGATATAGTGAGAAGCGCCGTCCAGTTCTGGCTTGGCTTGCTCAGCAGAGCACGGTTTAAGGGAGGGCGGCCCCAACCAGTTCGGCAATGTTCTCGACGCCGTGCGCTCGCATAAAAGCCTCAATCCCTTCCAGCACAAGCACACCTGTACGCGGATTCACAAAGTTAGCCGTGCCGATCTGCACAGCGATCGCCCCGGCCATGATAAAGGACAGCGCGTCCGAGGCCGAGGTAATCCCACCTATGCCAATGACTGCCACCTGCGGTTGCCGGTCGCGTAACTCACGGGCCACCTCGTAGACCATGCGCAAGGCCAGCGGTCTGATCGCTGGTCCCGACAACCCGCCGGTCCCGTGGGCTGGCAGTGGACGGCGCGCCTCAATATCAATGTCCATCCCGGTCAGGGTATTGATCAGGGAGACAGCATCGGCCCCAGCCTCCGCCGCCGCCAGGGCGGTTGGACGTGCATCGCCAGTATTAGGCGAGAGCTTGACAATCACCGGCAGCGTCGTGCTCTGGCGTACCGCTGCCGTGACTGCGGCTACTGCCTCGGGACTCTCCCCGAAGACACGGCCTCCGGCGCGGACGTTGGGACAGGAGACATTGACTTCAACGCCCGCTACTCCCGGCACACCCTCCAGACGCTGCGCCAGCTCAGCAAACTCTTCGACCGTCTCGCCGGCGATGTTGACGATTACGGGCGTCTGCCAGGTGGCCCAGATCGGTGCATATCTGCGGATCACAGCCTCAATGCCAGGGTTCTGCAGCCCAATGGCATTGAGCAAGCCCGCCGCGACCTCGTGCGTGCGTGGCTGCGCGTTACCCCGCCGCGGGCGCAAAGTAGTGCCCTTGCTGACAATGGCTCCCAGGCGTTCGATCTCAGCGATTCTGGCGTACTCCAGGCCGTAACCGCAGGTCCCGGCAGCCAACATTACCGGATTACGCAGCAGCAGACTGCTCTTGCGTCCCGCCGCCAGTTCGACCGTGAGCTGCATCTAGCTTCCTCTTGCCTGGTTGATAGCATCACGCAGACGCCGCGCTGCCTCGCCCGCTGCCAGAGCGTAGTCGCTTCCCGCACCAGCATACAGGATGGCACGCGAGACCGCCACCAGGATTCCCCCGCCATACTCATCCAGACCAGCTCGTACCGCCACCTCTAGCTCGCCTCCCTGGGTTCCCACGCCAGGCACCAGCAGCGGCAAGGTCGGACAGCGTTCTCGAATGGCCGCCAGCTCGCGGGGATAGGTCGCCCCGGCCACCAGCCCACAATTGCCGTGGCGCTCTTGCCATTGACGCACGCGTTCCGCCACTGCCAGATAGAGCGGCGTGAGCTGCGAGTCACTCGTTTCCTCACCCTCAGCACCAGCCGCCGAGGAGCGGACCAGGAGATCTTGAAAATCGCGCGCACCCGGATTCGAGGTGCGACAGAGTATAAAGGCCAGCTTCTCACGATAGGCCAGAAACGGCTGCACGCCGTCGTAGCCGAGATAGGGTTGGACTGTCACAGCATCACAGCCGAGCTGTTCGAAGATAGCCACGGCATAGGCGCGGGCCGTGTGCCCGATATCACCGCGCTTGGCATCGGCAATCACCGGCACCTCCGATGGGATAGCCGCCAGGATCTCGCGCAACAGCGACCACCCCTGCGGCCCAAGAGCCTCAAAAAAGGCCAGGTTCGGCTTATAGGCACAGGCATAGGGCAAGGTTGCCTCTACGATCTCGCGACAGAAACGCACCAGCGCCTCCGGCCCACCCCCCTGCAGCGGCTTCGGCAAGCGCTCCAACTCGGGATCAAGTCCAACGCACAGCAGACTCTGACGATCACCACTCGCCTGCTGCCACTTCTCCAGAAAGCTCGGCCCGCTCATGATGACCTTCCTCCAGGAGCGCGCAGGCCACGGCTACCAGGCTTCGTCAACGGCAGTCCCTGAGCGCAGAGAGGACAGGCGCCAGGCTCATAGGTCCGTGCCGTCACTGTCAGGAGCGCCTGGCAAGGAACAGGCAACTCCTTTGCCGCCGCGCCGCCACTACGATCCAGCAGGACTGCAATGCCCACGACCGTTGGCTCATAGACCAGCAGGGCCTGCAGCGTCTCGTGCAGCGACAGCCCTGTCGTCAGGACATCGTCAACCACTAAGACGCGCTCGCCTTGCCGCAGGCTAAAGCCACGGCGCAGCTCACGCCCACCACCGGTAGCCGGCTCTACCACCAGGCAGCGCGTCCCAAGCTGACGCGCAACCTCCTGGGCCAATAGCGCCCCACCAGTGGTGGGACCAGCCACGGCCTCGATCTCTTCGAGAGCATAGCGCGCCACAATCTCAGCGCAGAGGCGCTCCGTGACCCGTGGCCACTCCAACAGGCGAAACTTCTCCCAGTACTCGTCACTGTGCCGACCCGAGGTCAGCACAAAGTGCCCTTTCGAGACAACCCCCAGACGCTCAAAGAGCGCCAGCAGCTCTGTTTCATCCATCATTTCCCATCCCTCAGTGGCTTGCGCTGCACTACCATGTTTGTCAAGGCTGACCGCGGCAGCTTGCCAGCGGCCAGCCGGCGAGGCCGCTCAGGCTACTTCACGCTGAGCACGATGACATCGAAGATCAGGTCCGAGTTAGCCGGAATCGAGCCTTGCGCCTGATTGCCGTAGCCGAGCTTCGCCGGAATGTAGAGGCGACGAATCGTCCCCGGCTTGACCCCAACCAGGCCCTCATCCCAGCCTTTAATGACCTGCCCCTTGCCCAGAGTGAACGAGAACGGCTGACCGTTGCGATCATAGGAACTATCGAACTTCTTGCAGGTATTGGCCAGCCAGCCGACGTATTCCACCTCCAGGGTAGAACCGTTCTTAGCCGCTGTACCGTTGCCCGTACGGATGTCAAAATACTTGAGTCCATCGCTCTTGACCACTGGCGTTCCATTGACCGCTGGCGAGGTTGCCGGCCCCGCTGTCGGGGTCGCCGTGGCGCTGTAAATCGAGGGCACCTGCGTAGAGGCACTGCTATCGATGAAGCAGTTGCGCGCCAGCGCCGTCGCCGTGGCGTTGGCATGGGCCTTGCTGACGGCGGTCGCTGTGGCCTCACGTGAGGCGGCCTGCTGAGCACTGACACGCTGATACTGCCAAAAGCCCAGCACGGCCAGGGCAATGATGACAAGAGTCACAGTGCTGGTGATAATGAGCTGTTGACGCCTCCGACGCCGCACCTGCCTTCTGATTCGCTCTTGTTGGCGCTGCCCCGGACGGCGCTGTCTCTGCGAACCTCCTTTTTTCCCCTGTGCTGTCTGCGTCATACACTCTCCTCTGTGGATCTGTGATGGATGCCTGCCCCGGTGGTGATGGTGTGCATTGTTACGCTGAGATTAACATGTTTCCTCCACTCTGGCAAGAGCAAGCCTGCGCAGGTCGCCGCCGGTTTTCTTCTAGCGCCCCTATCACCTACGCGAGCTTCTCCCTGCGCACAAGCCATACTCCCCACGAGATGCCCGCCCATTCGCTTCCTCTGCCCAGGCTGAGGCTGCGCTGCTGGCCACCCACGGTCGTTCGTCACTCAGCTAAAACTCGACAATTGAAGCAATCTATGCTAGAATGCTCCTAGTAGCTTCACTAGAGTCTCTCTACTACTGCACAGTAGCATAGCTCATCTCATATAATATGGCCAAGGAGCTAGACGTCATTCTTTTGCCATACAGAGGACTCAGCAGCGATTAATTCCTGATCCGACTAAAGGAGAGAATATGCCTTCCCAGGGATATGTGCGCTTCCCTACGATCTACCACGATCAGATTGTCTTTGTGGCCGAGGACGACCTGTGGCTCGTTTCCAGCGAGGGTGGACGCGCTGAACGCCTGACGGCAGGTATGGGCGCGATCAGCCATCCGCATTTTTCTCCCGATGGCACCCAGCTTGCTTTTGTTGGTCACGAGGAAGGTCCCAGCGAGGTCTTTCTGATGCCAGCGGCAGGTGGACCGGCCCGCCGCCTGACGTATCAAGCCGCCTCCTGTAAGGTCCTGGGCTGGACTCCAACGGGCGATGCCATCCTCTATGCCAGCAGCGCCGGTCAGATGAGCCTGCACTATGAAGTGATCTACGCCGTCAGTCCCGCTGGCGGCCTAGCGCGCCAGCTTCCTTACGGCGCCGCTAATGAGATCTCTTTCGGTCCCCGTGGCGGCATCGTCCTCGGTCGCAACATCCGCGAGGCAGCTTATTGGAAGCGCTATCGCGGTGGCACCGTCGGCCACCTGTGGTGCGACCGCGATGGGAGCGGACACTTCGAACGCCTGTTGCGCATCGACGGGAACATCAGCTCTCCCTGCTGGGTGGGCGAGCGCATTTACTTCCTCTCCGATCATGAGGGAATCAGTAACGTCTATTCATGCACCCCCGAAGGGGAGGACCTGCGTCGTCACACGCACCACGAGGATTTCTACGCGCGTAATCTCGCTAGCGATGGCGAGCGCCTGGTCTATCATGCCGGAGCCGATCTTTATCTGTTCGATCCCGCGAGCAACCAGACACGCCGCCTGGAGGTGCTGCTCCCAAGCCAGCGTACACAGCGCAATCGCAAGTTTGTGTCCGCGGCTCACTATCTCGATACCTATGCCCTCCATCCCCAGGGGCATATGGTAGCGGTGACAACCCGTGGCAAGGCGTTCTCTTTCGGCAACTGGGAAGGACCGGTCATTCAGTATGGCGAGCCTGATGGTGTGCGCTATCGCTTCTTGCAATGGCTCAATGATGGGCGGCGCCTGGTAGCAGTTTGCGATGCCATCGGACGCGAAGCCCTGGTAGTCTTTGATCCCGAGGACGCTGCTGAGCCTCGCCTCTATGCCGAGATCGAGTTTGGGCGGGCGCTGACCGTCGACGTCTCGCCAGTCGCCGACGAGGTGGCAATCTCGAACCACCGCAATGAGCTGCTAGTGGTCGATCTGGTCGAGGGTCGTGCTCGTCTGCTTGATCGCAGCCCGTTCGGTCAGATCGAGCATGTGGCCTGGTCGCCCGACGGGCGCTGGTTGGCCTACAGCTTTCCTTCCAGCGCCCAGCAAACGGCCATCAAACTCTGCAATTTGGAGAGTGGCGAGCTGGCCCTGGCTACGCGTCCAGTGCTACACGACGTGGCGCCCTCCTTTGATCCCGAGGGGAAGTTTCTCTACTTCCTGGGGTACCGCATCTTCAATCCAGTCTACGATGCTCTGCAGTTCGATTTGAATTTTCCACGCGGGGTGAAGCCCTACGCTATTATGCTGCGCCGAGACCAGCGCTCGCCATTTGTGCCGGAGCCACGGGCGCCACAGCCGAATGGGCGAGAGAAAGAGGAGAAGCGAGCTGGCCCCGCGGGGACCGGAGCCGAGGGCACTCCCAGAGGCGACCCCAAGGAGGAAGGCGAGGAGGAGAACGGCGAAGAGGGCCAGCGCCGTCCTGTTCCCATGACTATCGATCTGGAGGGCATCACAGAGCGAGTGCTACCCTTCCCCGTGCCAGAGGGCCGCTATCGCAAGATCCGCGGTATGAAGGGGAAAGTCCTCTTCCTGAGCTTTCCGGTCGAGGGAGCGCTGCACAGCCAGACCGATGGCCAGACACCGCCGGTCCGTGGCCATATCGAGTGCTATGATTTGGAGAACCATAAGTATGAGTGGCTGATCGATGGCGTCGATGATTTTGAGCTGGCTCGCGATGGTCGCATGCTGATCTATCGCTCCGGTCAGCGCCTGCGCGTGGTTAAGGCCGGTGAGAAGGCTCCCAAAGGAGAGAACGGTGAGCGGGCCAACCGTGAAACGGGTTGGCTGGATCTGGGTCGCGTGAAGGTGTCGGTGCAGCCAGCTGCCGAGTGGCGCCAGATGTTCGATGAGGCCTGGCGCCTGCAACGCGAACAGTTCTGGGATGAGGATATGTCAGGCATCGATTGGGAAGCCATTCATGCCCAGTATGCCCCCTTGCTGGAACGCGTCGCTTCGCGTTCAGAACTGTCTGATTTGCTCTGGGAACTGCAGGGCGAGCTGGGCACGTCTCACGCTTATGAGATGGGCGGTGAGTATCGCCACGGACCGCAGTATCGACAAGGCTTCCTTGGCGTCGACTGGCTCTACGACGCTGAGCACGAGCGCTACCGCATCGCCCGCATTGTGCGTGGCGATCCCTCCGACAGCCGCGCTACTTCTCCGTTGACCTCGCCCGGGCTGAACGTGGCCGAGGGCGATGCGGTACTGGCGATCAATGGTCAGCGCGTCGGGCCACAGCGCAGTCCCGAGGAGCTGCTCGTGAATCAGGCTCATAATGAGGTGCAGCTGACGATCGAGAGCGCAGCCACCGGCGAGGTGCGCACGATCACCGTGAAGGCTCTGGCCAGTGAGCGCCACGCTCGCTATCGCGATTGGGTCGAAAGCAACCGACGCCTGGTGCATCAGCTCTCGGAGGGACGCGTAGGCTATATCCATATCCCCGATATGGGAGCTGAGGGTTATGCGGAGTTCCATCGTAGCTACCTGAATGAGTATGATCGCCCGGCCCTGTTGATCGATGTGCGCTGGAATGGTGGCGGCCACGTCTCGCCTCTGCTGCTGGAGAAGCTGGCGCGTCGCCGCCTCGGCTACGATTTTCCACGCTGGGGACAGCCCGTCCCCTATCCCCCGGAGTCACCGCGCGGCCCAATGGTCGCTTTGACCAATGAGCAGGCTGGCTCGGACGGCGATATCTTTAGTCATTGCTTTAAGCTGATGGGCCTGGGGCCGCTGATCGGGAAACGCACCTGGGGCGGCGTGATTGGCATCAGCCCCCGCCATCGCCTGGTCGATGGAACACGGACAACGCAGCCGGAGTTTGCTTTCTGGTTCAAAGATGTCGGTTGGAATGTCGAGAATTACGGCACCGATCCCGATATCGAGGTGGATATCGCTCCCCAGGACTACGCTAGCCAGCGCGATCCACAGCTGGAGCGGGCCGTCGCTGAGGCACTGCGCCTGCTGGAGAGTTATCCGGTCCTGGAGCCCAAACCCGGTGAGCGCCCACGTCGCTCCCGTCCACGCTTGCTGGTTTCTTCACCACCCACTGAACCCGGCTCCAGCAGCCAGGCTCTACCCGACAGCAATGTCGATACACCCGCAGCGGCTGAGTGACTGACTGCGTGCCAGCGAGCGAGAGCCGGTGATTATGGGAAGTGAGGCGCAGGGGCCGGTCTACGGCTATGCTACCGCCCCCGCGTCTCATCCAGCCTTCGCGTTAGCCAGACAGCCAACTATCCTGAACAGGGAGAGTAGAGCAGGTGAGATACAGCCAGACGCTATTTATCCGTAGCAGGCTATAGAGAACAGGCGCAACGTAGAATCAGCACAAACGATCTCACAATTACAATCTTCAAAATCATATTCTTAACAATATCAAGGATATAATAGATCATTAAAAATAGCATAGAAGCCCCTCCACTCCCAGAAGAAGAAGAGAGCGATCAGGCCATAGATGAGGAAGAGGCTGCCTGGGTAGCTCCCCGTCCCGCCGGAGACCGCCACAGCCCGGGCCGTCAGGGGGTACAGGCCCGTCAGCGGAACAATAGCGACGAGATCGATAAGCAGCCAGGTTCTCAGATAACCGCCAGGGCGGCGCTGACCCGACTGATCTACCACCACAGGCCATCGTCTATCGCTGCTACTCCCGCTCCGGGAGAAGAGGGACTTTCATCTCAGCGGCAATAGACCTGCCTTCCCGCTACCCAGACAGCACTGACAACCTCCGCCGAGGCACCGAAGAAGAGGCTATCGAGCAGACTCTCGACTGTCCAGCCCTGGAGCATGGGGTGCTCCAGATCGATGGCCACGAGATCAGCCAGGCGACCGGGTTCAAGGCGCCCACTCTCGAGACCCAGGGCTGCTGCTCCATGCTCGCAGCCACAGGCCAGGAGATAGGCCCCGGGCGAGGTCTCTGATTCAGCCACGAGCACGCGCCGCTCGCCATAGCGTAGACGTGCCGTGTACTCAGCCCAGCGCAGTTCTTCGAATGGGTCCAGGCGTGTATTGCTATCGGAACCGATGGCCAGCGGGATGCCCTGCGTCAGGAAGTCACGGTACGGCGGAATGCCATCGCCCAGGTCGCCTTCGGTCGTCGGGCAAAGGCAAACGCTGGCCTGAGAGCTGGCCAGGAGAGCCAGCTCCTGCTGATCAGCATGCGTGGCATGAATGACAGTGGTCAGCGGCCCAAGCACCTCGCAGCGTGCCAGCAACTCCAGCGGGCGGCAACCACAGGCCGCCAGACAACTCTCGATCTCTGCCAGTTGCTCATCGGCATGGATATGCAACGGCAGTCGCTCCTGCCGGCTGTAGACGGCAATGGCGCGCAGCCAGTCCTCGGGAACCGCTCGCACCGAGTGCGGCGCCAGTCCGACGGAGGCTCCCTGACTGCGCAGAGCCTCGACCCGCTCCAGATAGGCGGCGACCGAGGAATCGCAGAAGCGGCGCTGCTCCTTTAAGGCCGGCTGGCCAAAGTCGTTGCGCGCATAGGCGGCAAGCAAGATCACCAGACGAATGCCTGCCTCACGGGCTGCTTGTAGCAGGGCCTCAGCCATGAGATTGGGGGGACTGTAGGGCTGACCATCGGGTTGATGGTGCACATAATGAAACTCGCCAACCGTGGTGTAGCCGGCAGCCAGCATCTCGCGATAAGTAGCCCGGGCCAGCGTGTAAAGACGTTCAGGGTCGAGGCGCTGGGCCTCGGCATACATCGCCTGGCGCCAGCTCCAAAAGGTATCACGCCCGCTTACAGGCCGCTGAGCCTGACCACGTAGCGCGCGCTGGAAGACATGGCTGTGGACATTCACAAAGCCAGGCAGCAGGGCCTTGCCCGGCAGCGGCTCTAAGACAGCCCCCTCCGGCAAGGTGAAGGCCACCCCATCGGCAAAACGTGGCTGCAGTCCAGCAATGCGCCCATCCTCACCCAGGGCCACCAGCAGATCGCGCTGCCAGCCGCGGGATGTATAGACATAATCAGGCCACAGATAGCGCATGGCCGCCTCTCTTCTCCTTCTAAAATATAGTCTTCCCTACCAGCCATTCAGGTCCGTCGCTCTCAACCACAACGAACGCGCGGAGCACTAGAGCCGCGAACCAACAGGCGGCCTTTGAGAATAACGCGTCGCGTCGGACGCTCCGGCTCAGCCACCCGCTGTAGCAGCAGCTCGGTAGCCGTCTTGCCAATCTCATACGTCGGCTGCTCAATCAGGGTAATCGGTGGCTGGACCAGCGAGGCCCAGGTTGTCTCATCAAAGGTGACGAGCGCTATCTCGTCGGGGATACGTAGCCCGCGCTCGCGGATCGCCTCCAAGGCTCCCGCCGCCAGCAGACTATTGGTCGTGAGCAGTGCCTCCGGCGGCTCAGGCAGATCTAACAGTCGCAGGGCCGCCGCATAGCCAGCCTCAATCTGCGGCGGCACAAAGCGCACCAGCTCCGCTGTCGGCAGCAGCCCATAGGCTCGCAATGCCTGCTCGTAGCCGGCACAGCGCTCCCGCCCCGTGGTACTGCGCTCCCCGCAGATGGCAGCAATACGCTGGTAACCATTCTCAAGCAGGTGGCGGGTCAGGCGATAGGCCGAATCAACGTTGTCCAGTAAGACCATATCAACGTCAGCGTCAGGGATCGAGCGGTCGATGACCACTACCGCAAAACCCGTCTCCAGCTCGCGTAACCCCGCCGCCGTTGGCCCGGTCGGCGAGAGGATGACGCCCGCTACGTTGGCATCGCGCATCACGTTGAGATAAATGCTCTCCTTCTTGGGGTCCTCGTCCGTGTTGCAGAGAATCAGGCTGTAGCCTTCCTCGTAAGCAGTATCCTCGACGGCTCGGCTAATAGCCGTGAAAAAAGGATTGCGAATGTCTGAGACAATCAGGCCAATAGTCGTGGTCTGCTGAGCACGCAAGCTGCGCGCAATGAGATTGGGACGATACTCTAGCTCCTTGATAGCCTTCAGTACACGCTCGCGCAGCGCCGGACGCACGTGTGGACTGTTGGCCAACACCCGCGAAACAGTGGCTGTCGATACGCCCGCAGCTCTGGCTACCTCTTTGATGCTCGCCATGCACGCTCTCCGAATGCCTCTCGGTGATGGGCTTGCTGGCCGACTGACTCACTCCAGTCAATTCGAATCTTACTATACCACAATTTTGTATCTCGGCATATCACCATGCGGCCATTTCAGTAATCATTATGAAATCGTTTACAAAAATCTCTGCCATTTTCCGGCCAAAAAGGCCAATTTCTGGGCTGCTCGAGCCGCGGGAGAAGGGGAGATACTTGACAAAATTATTGTAATCGTTTACAAATAAGATAGAGTGTGTGCCCTGGCTCCTCTCCCCCTGGAGGCAACGATGATTCGCATAACTGAGCAGCAAGTTCGGCTGCAGGCGCAGGCCGAGGACAAACAAGGAGCCATTCGCCAGGCGGGCGACCTCCTGGTGCGCAGTGGCTGCATCGAGACAGGCTACATTGACAGTATGTTGCAGCGTGAGCAGGTCGCCAACACCTATCTTGGCAACGGCATCGCCATCCCCCACGGTTTGCCCCGCGATCAGGAGCTGATTCACCGTACTGGGATTGCTGTGCTGCAGCTGCCTGCTGGCGTAATCTGGAACCCCGGCGAAATTGTCCACCTGGTAGTGGCCATTGCCGCTCGCTCCGATGAGCACATCGATGCGCTGCGGCGGCTGACGCGTGTGCTTGGCGACATGGCTGCCGTCGAGCGCCTGATTCACACGACTGATCCCCGAGATATTATCGAGGCTCTCACCGGCGAACGGCCCGCCACTCCCAGCGCCGTGGCCGACTATACCGCTTTCTTCGAGGCGGTGATTCAGAACCGCACCGGACTGCACGCCCGTCCGGCGACACGCTTTGTGGAATTGGCCCGCGGCTTCCAGGCAGCCATTCGGGTGCGCTACGGCGAGCGTGTCGCTGATGGCAAGAGTCTGATCGCGCTGCTCCAGCTGGGGGTCGAGCGCGGCGCCACTATCCGGGTCTCAGCAGAAGGCCCCGATGCGGCCCAGGCTCTGGCCACTCTGCAGGAGGCCATCGCCGCCGGCCTGGGCGACGAGCTGGAGCCGCTGCCGGCCCGCGATGAGAAGATTCCAGGCGCTGTACCTCGCTGGGCTCCACGCTCAGCGGCCGCCATCTACAGCGGCCTTGGAGCCTCTGGCGGTCTGGCAATTGCCCCCCTGCAGCGCTATCGTCGCGAGCGTCTAGAGGTCGCCGATCAGCCGGGCAACCCCGCCAGCGAGGGGCTGGCCCTCCAGCACGCCCTCGACGCAGCACAGGCCGAACTGGATCAGCTCTACGAGGAGGTGCGGGCGCGCCTCGGTTCGAGCCGGGCCGCGATCTTCCGCGCCCATCGCGAGTTTCTGCAGGACGCCGAGCTGATTCAAGAGGCGGTCCGCCTCATCTACGCCGGGCACGGCGCAGCCTGGGCCTGGCAACAGGCCATCAGCAGGCGCGTGAATCAGCTGCAGCAGCTTGATGATCCAGTGCTGGCGGGACGCGCCGTCGATCTGAGCGACGTCGGCGAGCGAGTGCTACGCCACCTGCTCGGTGTGAGCGCCCCAGGAGCCTTCCCCATCAGCGGACCGGTGATTCTGGTGGCGGATGATCTGACGCCCTCGGATACGGCAGCTCTGGACCCGGACATCGTGCAGGGCCTGTGCACGGCGCGCGGCGGCCCAACATCGCATACAGCCATTATCGCTCGTTCTCAGGGCATCCCGGCGGTGGTGGCCGCTGGTGAGGGGGTGCTGGCACTCGCCGATGGAACGCCAGCTATTCTCGATGGCTTCAACGGACGGCTTTATGTGAAGCCCAGCGAGGCCGATCTGGCTGAGGCGCGGACGCTGCAGGTGCAGCTGCAACAGCAGGAGGAGGCGGCTCAGGGTCAGCGCTTTGCTCCGGCAGTCACCCGCGACGGTCACCATGTGGAGATCGCGGCCAATATCAACCGCGCTGAGGAGGTTCCCCAGGCCCTGGCCGCAGGAGCCGAGGGCGTCGGGTTGATGCGCACGGAATTTCTCTTCCTGGGACGGGCTGCTCCCCCTTCTGAGGATGAGCAGTATGCCGCCTACTGCGCGATGGCGCGGGCCTTGAATGGGCGCCCGCTGATTATTCGCACGCTGGATATCGGGGGCGATAAGCAGGTGCCCTACCTGGAGTTGTCTGCTGAAGATTCCTCTTTCCTGGGCTTACGCGGCATTCGCCTCTGTCTGGTCTACCCCGACCTCTTCGTGACACAGCTGCGCGCGCTCTACCGCGCTGCTGCCTGTGGGCCGATCAGTATTATGTTCCCGATGATTGCAACGTTGGAGGACTTCGCTCAGGCCCGCGAGTATGCCGAGCGTGTGCGGCGCGAGCTGAATGCACCGCGCTTGCCGCTGGGCATGATGGTCGAGGTACCTTCGGCGGTGCTGCTAGCCGAGGAGTTCGCCGCGGAGGTCGATTTCTTCTCGATTGGAACCAATGATTTGACGCAGTACACGCTGGCAATGGATCGTTTGCATCCGCAGCTCGCTCGCCAGGCCGATGCGCTCCATCCCGCCGTTCTGCGGATGATTGCGCGCACGGTGGAGGCGGCACGCGCTGCCGGCAAGTGGGTTGGCGTCTGTGGCGGTATGGCCAGCGAGCCGCTGGGGGCCGCCCTCCTGGTCGGTCTGGGCGTCTCAGAACTGAGCATGACCATCCCCTCCCTGGCGACGATCAAAGCGCAGATCCGCAGTCGTTCGCTGGCCGAATTGCAACAGCTGGCCCAGCGGGCTTTACGCTGCCGCACGGCAGAGGAGGTACGCGCTCTATGAAGGTGGCAACGGTGACCCTGAATCCGGCAATTGATCAGACGGTGCGCGTGGCTTCATTGGAGCCGGGCCACGTCCACCGGGCACGGACCATGCTCTTGCAGGCTGGCGGCAAGGGGATCAACGTGGCAGCCTTTCTGGCGGCGAGCGGGTGCCCAGTTATCGCCACAGGCTTTCTGGGAAGCGAGAACGCCTCGGTTTTTGAGCGCTTCTTTGCCGAGCGCGGCATCGCTGATGCCTTCGTACGTCTTCCAGGCCAGACCCGCATCGATATCAAGATTGTCGATGAGGAGCGACGAGAGACAACCGATATCAATTTACCGGGCCTGGCTCCTTCAGAGGAGGCTCTGAGCAAGCTGTGGCAAACGGTCGAAGACCTGGCAGCCGACTGCCGCTGGTTTGTCCTGGCGGGAGCCTTACCGCCAGCGGTCCCTAGCTCCCTCTACGCGACTCTCATCGCGCGCCTGAAGGCCCTGGGTCGGCTAACAGTACTCGATGCCAGCGGCGAGGCTCTTGCCCAAGGCATCCTGGCCGGGCCTACGCTGGTGAAGCCAAACCGGGTGGAGCTGGAACAGCTGGTCGGCCAGCCCCTCACCAGCCCGAGTGCGGTGGCACAGGCCGCTCGCTCCTTGTTGCGGCACGATATTCGGCGCGTGGTGGTCTCGCTCGGCGAGCAAGGGGCGCTTTTTGTGGAAGGCGAGCAGGTTCTGCAGGCTCTGCCGCCAGCGGTGACGGTAGAGAGCACAGTCGGGGCCGGCGATGCCATGGTAGCCGCTTTGGTGCTGGCCGAGCAGCGCGGCCTCGATCTGGCAGCCACGGCGCGCCTGGCTACAGCTTATGCCCTGGCCCGTATTACGCGCCTCGATGGGACGTTGCCGCCATCGACAGTGCTGGAGGACTACAGTGAGCGCGTGCAGCTTTCGCCGCTGGCTTTACTCAGCGCGGAGGGCTAGCGCCGTGCTGGGCTTCCATCCACGCTCGGGCTTGGGTCCCCGCTCATTAGATGAGCCGCGTGGCTGGAGGCTTAACCGCGGCAATGATCGTTACTGCCTTGCCTCCTGAGCTTGAGATAGCTGCCTGGCTCACCTGACCTGCGCGGCCTCTTCTCCCTCGCCTGGATGGGCTGAGCCGCAGGCGGGCAGTGCCTTGCTGCCAGATCAGTGGCCAGTCAGCCCTCAAAAGAGCAGTGTTTTAGCCCCTATCTACGTAGGAGCAACGAAGCAGCGTCGTTTCGTCGACACCTAGCACACACAAAGGAGTTCGCACATGGCACGGATTGTAGCCATCACCTCATGTCCCACGGGCATCGCCCACACCTTTATGGCCGCTGAGGGTCTCCAGCGCGGCGCCGAGGCTCTGGGCCATACGATCAAAGTCGAGACTCAGGGATCGGTCGGCGCCCAGAATACCCTGACTCCCGAGGAGATCGCCGCCGCCGATGTGGTGATCATCGCTGCCGATACCAAGGTCGACCTGAGCCGCTTCAGCGCGAAGACGGTCTATGAGACCTCGACCAGCGCCGCCATCAAGGACGGCCAGACAGTCATTCGTGAAGCCCTCGCCCGCGCCGAGGCTGCGGCTGGTCAGGTTGGCGCGAGTGCGAGCGGCGCATCCAAGGCCGAGTCCGGAGAGAGCAGTGGCTATCTGGCGCGAGTCCAGCAGGCCAAGGCGGCGCAGGCTCAGGCCCGTCGTGGTCCTTACAAGCACCTCCTGACTGGCGTCTCCTACATGATCCCCTTTGTTGTCGCAGGCGGTATTTTGATTGCTCTGGCTTTTGCCATCGCTGGCTATCGTATTGCCTTCTACGATACCTCCAATTTGACTACCTTGACGACTGGCTTCAGTGCCAATCCGCTGCAATCGGTAGGGGCGGCGCTCTTCGTTATTGGCGCTAAGGCGGGCTTCCTGCTCTTCGTCCCCATTCTCTCGGGCTTCATTGCTTACTCTATTGCCGACCGGCCTGGCATCGCCCCAGGTATGATCGGCGGAGTGCTGGCCAGCCTGACCGGCTCGGGTTTCTTGGGCGGCATCATCGCCGGCTTCCTGGCTGGTTATCTGGTCTATTGGATGAACCGCAGCATTCGCCTGCCCAGCAATCTCGCTGGACTGATGCCGGTGCTGATCCTGCCCTTGTTCGGTTCACTAATTGTTGGCCTGCTGATGCTCTATGTGGTCGGTACCCCGGTCGCCTTGCTGAACCAGGCTCTGGTCAACGGCCTCAAGGATCTGCAGGGAGCCAATGCCGCCGTGCTGGGGCTGATCATTGGGTTGATGATGGCATTCGACATGGGTGGCCCGGTTAACAAGGCGGCCTACGCTTTTTCGACGGGCCTGCTACTCGACGCCCATAACCCCGTCTATCTACCGATGGCCGCGGCTATGGCCGCCGGAATGACGCCGCCTCTGGGGCTGGCTCTGGCGACGTTGCTCTTCAAGAACCGCTTCACTCCTGACGAGCGCGAGGCTGGCAAAGCCGCCTGGGTGCTGGGTCTCTCCTTCATCACAGAAGGCGCCATCCCTTTCGCCGCCAATGATCCGTTCCGCGTTATTCCTTCGATTATGGTCGGCTCGGCAGTGACCGGCGCGCTCTCGGCCTTCTTCGGCTGCCAGCTTCACGTGCCTCATGGCGGGATCTGGGTCATGTTCTTGCCAGGCGTGGTGGGCAATCTGCCGCAGTATCTGTTGTCGATTGTGGTGGGCACCCTGGTGACAACAGGTATGCTCTTCGTGCTCAAGCGCCCCATCACAGTTGAGCAGGAACGGCTCGAAGCCGCTCTGGCCTGAACCGCCAGCTCTTGCCGGTCCAGCGAGCCGGAGAGGAGAAGCCCAGTCGCCTGGGGTGAGACAGCGGTGGCCTCTGCCAGCGGCTGTCTCACCCCTTCGTTGACAGGAGAGAAGACCACACCTCTACAGCGCTGATCAGCAGCAGGCTGCTTCTGTCGCGGTGAATCAGGCTCATGCGATTTGACTGGACGTCCTTAGAGCAGAGGACTGTCAGGCTTCAGAGCGGCTAGACCTGCCCCAGCGTGGCTTTGACCAGATACACCGGTCTGATCCTTGACCCGTCGTACTCGTCCCTACCAGGGCACCGGTCGGAAGATTAGCGTAGCGAGCGAGTAGGGCGGGAGAAGCAGCGCGCGCTGCCGGACCACGGCACTGCTCAATACTGATAGCTACCCTCTCATCTGCAGAGAACACGATGCTGACCCTGATGGTCCGATCAACCGCCTTCACGAGGCGAATCAATGGCAATGCATTGATGGCACAGGCCACTGGTCCCATTGCCGGAGGCTTCGTTGCCAATCTCCCAAAATTTGATATCATAGTGATGGGTGACGTTGGCATACCTCACCCAGGCAACAGCCTCCTGGGACGTTACAGCGCCGCAGTGGACAGCGATGACGGGGATGGCTTCTACTGGCGCACGACCTGCATGAAGCGGAAGCGGTCAACGGTGACTGGTTCGGCATCGGTATCGCCAGGCTCAATAGTCTTGCTCGGCTAGTGCAAGACACCCGCGGTCGAACCATCCAGGTGGCGCATGACCTGCACGCCATCTGCTCGTAGGAGGGCAGGCACCTGGGAAGCAAGAAGATGCCCATCTCAGACGGCTTCGTTGGCACCAAAGGCGACAGACGCCAGGAAACTCACCGTCTGTCGCAGCGCTATGCGAATGTCGACCACAACCGCCGTGGTCGCAGCCCTGGCTCCAATCTCTTCCTGGCTGGATGCTTCGGCCTCTACCGTGGAAACGCTGGAGAGACTCAGTAGCAGCAGAGCCGCAACGACAATGAGCTTTAGCCAGCTGCGCTGGACCAGCTTCGAGGAGATGCACTTCCCTGTCATGCTCTCTCTTTACTGGTTGCCTATCCGTCAGCCCGCTCTGCTCGTTCGCTCGTCTGCCCGCCCGTCATGCACTATGACGTGCCTGGCATCGCCTCTCCGACGACCGACAGAAGCGTGAGGTTGTTTGCCTTCTTTTTGCAACCGTTACCGTAATCGTTTACGTAGGTAGATATATTAAGAAGACTTTTGATTGTCAAGAGTGGGACATTAGCAGGCAGGATGGAACCGTCGGGATGCTTGTGCTTATGCTGGCGTTTCGGTATACTTATCTCGTAAGCAGGTAACCGAAGCAGGTCACCTGTGATCTCTCACAGAGTAGCGCAGGAACCCGGAGCAGCACAGCAGAGTAGAGACGACATGAGGGCAGGTTTCCATCGGCCTGCCTGCCTTGAGGCAGTTATGTTCCACAAGCAGCGGAGGCGAAAAGCAAACACCTATGGCCCACAAAGTTACGATACTCGATATTGCACGCCTGGCGAAGGTCTCCACGACCACCGTCTCGCGTGTCCTCCATAACAAGCCGGATGTCGACCCGGCGACGCGCGAGCGCATCCTACGTATTGTTGAGGAGCAAGGTTTTGTACCCAGCATTACTGCTGCCGGTCTAGCCGCTGGGCGCAATCCCCTGATCAGCGTGCTGGTGCCAGCTCTGACCTGGCCATTGATCCCCGAACTGCTGCTGAGTGTGGCGTCCGTTGTCGAGAGCACCTCTTATGAGATGGTGCTCTACAGCATCAGCAGCTCCAATCACGAGCGAGACTGTGGCAAGATCATCGACCGTATTCTCGCCACGCGGCTGACCGCCGGACTACTGGCTGTCTTCCCGGGCCAATCCAGCCAGCACCTGACGCGGCTGCGTCGCCAGGGCTTTCCGGTTGTGCTCATTGATGACCAGAGTCCGCCGCCAGAGGGCATTCCCTGGATTGGGGCCGACAATCGGCGTGGGGCCTACGAAGCCACGCGTCACCTGATCGAGCTTGGTCATCGGCGCATCGCTCACATCCAGGGGCCGCTCAAATACTGCGTTTCTCACGAGCGCTATCAGGGCTACTGTGACGCGCTCCAGGAGGCCGGCCTGGAAGTCGACCCCTCGCTTGTGCTGGAGGGCGATTTTATGCCCGCGGGCGGTCAGCGCTGTGCCCTTGCGCTCCTTTCGCGTCCCGCCAGCGAGCGGCCCACAGCGATCTTTGCCGCCAGCGACTACATGGCCTATGGCGTGATCGCCGCTGCCGAAACGCTCGGTCTGCGTATCCCCCAGGATCTGGCCCTGGTCGGTTTCGATGACAATCCAGCCTCGGCCCATGTGCGGCCCGCCCTGACGACAGTGCGACAGCCAGTACACGCGATGGGCGAGCAGGCTATCAAACTGCTCTTGGAGATGATCGAGCAGGAACAAATGCCGCGACGCCGACGGCAGACCCTGCCTGCCACAGCCGAGGAGTCGCCGCGTGAGGCGCCGCGCATTGTTCTGCCCACCAGTCTTGTGATCCGCGAGTCCTGCGGCGCCCTGCAGCGCCATCCCTCTGCGCTGCTCCCAGAGATCTAGCTGGCCGCTTACTCGCTCGCGCCTATTGTGGCCCTCTTATCCTGTCTGGTCTGTGTCGGCGCTTGCTGCTGCCTCAGTCCTCTTGCAGCAACCTCCTGCCCGCAGGCGGCGCCGACCGGACCAGCTTACACTCTCCTCTTGTGGAATCAATCCCGACCTTCGGCCTGGCACCGGCAACTCTCTTCTCGATCGCCTGGCCCGCTCTTCCTCGCCATCCTTTTTCTCGATCTGCTGTCACTTGACCCCCCCGACCGCGCCCGGTAAGATTCTTCTCGAAGAGAACCACACCCCCCGGCAGGACGTGTTTTCTGATAGAGAAGCGTTTTCTTTTCCAATGGCTGAAGGGAAGCAACCTTCCCGCAATACCGGGGAGCAGAAATGATAAGGAAGGCCCGATGAATACACCTTTTGTCTTCGGCTGGCAGCAGCTCTTGCTTTTTGCCATCGCACTCCTTGGCCTGGCCCTGCTTATCTACGCCATCCACGGCGTGGTCCGTGGCGAGAAGGTCTATTACCGTCAAAAGCATCCCTACCGCAGCGAGAAAGAAGCCTGGGAGCACGGCTGGTATGACCATCCCCACCGACGCTTCTTTCGCTATCGACGGCGCTATCGCGTGGGGCACGGTCTTGGGGGGCTGGTTCTGTTGTTGTTCGCGATCCTGCTGCTCTGGCTGACCTCGCTGATGCAGACTTATATTGGACTGACCGGCGACATCAAGGTGGCCCAGGTCCGGGCTCACCCTGTTGCTAATATGCCCCACACCATGAATGTCGAGCTGATTCTCTATGGCCAGGACGGCAGCCAGCTCTCGGATAACTTCTACATTGTGGCCGGCGATGAGTGGATGCTCCAAGGCGACATCGTCAAGTACCCGGCCTGGCTGAATGTCCTGGGCCTTCATTCGGGTTACAAGCTGACGCGCCTGGAGGGGCGCTTTGACGATCCCAATCTGGAGGCGAACGCCAAGCACACGGTTGTGGTCCTGAATGGGGGCGATGATAACTTCTTCCAGACGATGCGTAATCAGCAGGGCAGCTGGCTCTCAAATTTCGTGGAGGCCTCTTACGGCAATGCCGTTTTCAATCCAGCTGATGGCAGCTACGATGTCTTCGTCTCCCAAACCGGCCTGTGGGCGAAACGCACGTCCTCTTAGCTGAGGCGGATCGAACAGGGCTGAGCCAGGAGAGCGCCGCGACGAGAGGGTCTCTGGCGACGAGGTTGGTCGCCTGTCCCCGAGATTTTACCACCGCCGCAGCGCTCCCCATCTCGATCGCACCCGTTCATGCACTGTCTCCACCTTCAGCGCCGGCGCGAGAGGGAAAGCACCAGCTCGCGGGTCGTTTGCCAGGCTGACGAATGGGGATCGATGAGAGCAAAGTGATCAACGCCAGACAGCTCGACAAGTGTAAGCCGATCGCCCACAGCACGGGCGCGGGCTGCGTAATCGCGGCTGATCTCTACAGGCACACGATCATCTGCCGTTCCATGAATCAAGATCTGGGGGACGCCGAGCGGAAGTAGAGCTGCTGGCGAGGCCAGGTGATAGCGTTCTGGCACATCATCGGGGCTGCCTCCCAGCAACTCAGACACGGCATCACGTCCTAGATGGCGACGCCAGCCGGCCTCTAGATCGATGACCCCCGCCAGACTAACCGCTCCCTGCAGGGGTAAGGCACCCTCACCGGCAAGCAGCGCCCGTTCAGGGCCGGCGACCCGCTGTCCGAGGTGGGGCCGCGCCGCCAGCCAGAGGGCGAGCTGTCCTCCAGCGGAATGGCCCACAGAGACGAGCCGTTCGAGGTCAAGATGATAGCTCCGCGCCATCTGCCGCAGGGCATCCACGGCCTGGGCGACGTCCTGCAGCGTGCCTGGCCAGCCCCCTCCATCGTCGCCCAGGCGGCGATACTCTATATTCCAGGTGGCCAGACCGTGGGCCGTCAGATCCTCGGCCAGCCCGTGCATGAGAGAGAGATCATAAGGATTGCGCCAGAAGCCGCCATGAATCAGGACCGCCACGGCATGAGGTCCTGGAGCAGACGGCAGACGCAGTTCGCCAAAGTGTAGAGGCAAGGGGCCATAGCTCAGGCGCATCACTGGTGCTCCAGGGCTGGATGGGTCCGTCATGCCCATTGCTGCTTCCTCCCGCTCGCAAGATGAGACAGCCCCACTTGGGCCGTGCACTTTCTCAGGATAGCAGACGAACTGGCCTGGAGACAAGCCGGGACCTATCAGACAAAACGAGGAGCTATCCACTTGTCGCAGATAGCTCCTCAGCCGGGATGGATACCCGGACGAGACTGATAGTGAAGGGCCGTGGAGCCACTCCCCGGCCTCTTGTCCTTGCCTTTAGGACACCTCCGTCGTCAACCTGGATTCGCCCAGGGCTGCCTGCCTGGCACGACGGGCCGCCATCGCTTCGGCATAGCGCACCGGATCAGGTGTGTCCGGGCGCAGTGAGCGCGTGGCACGGACTACAAAATGGGCCTCAACATCCTCCGTCTGGAACATCTCTTTGGCATAGGCAATGGCATCCTCCTGGCTGAATTCCTTGCAGGAGCAGATATCTATATCGACCTCGCCGTACTCGGGCCAGGCGTGCAGGCTAATGTGGCTCTGGGCAATGATCACAAAGCCGGACATGCCGGAGTCGAGCGGATTCGGTGTCTCGATGTCGTAGAGGTGCACCGGACTCACCTTCTCCATCCCCACCCGAGCCGGGAATTCGTCCAGCACGCGCCTGAGCAGCGGCTCACTGGTCAAGAGTTCCCGTTTGCAGCCGTACAACTCCAGCATTAAATGCACAAGCATCGGGCTACTCCTCCTGTAGACGTCAAAAGTATGAAATCTGCGAGTCTTCACCCTTACTCGGCCCAGACTGCCAGGTTAGCGACTCGCTGCAATCAATTCAAGTGCCGTTTTGAGCACAAGTGATATTATACGGTAGCAGGTCAACGGAACCACAAGGCGACTGCTGTCGCGGCCCAGCCTGCTGGCTCTCTCCTCTCAGAAGAGGAGCCTCAAAGCCGACGCTGAACCAGAAATGCATCCAGCTCCCAGATGATGACTAAGGGGAGCCGCTTCATTGGCCTGCCTCCTCATTTGAACTAGTAATCGAGTACAATCGTTACAGTATCACTATGTTTGAGCTTAAGTTGCTCTCCATCCGTAAGCAAGCGCGCCTCGATCACTGGCCAGCTCAGCCCTTCAGCTGGAACCAGCTGGGGAGACATGGGCAGACACGTTCCCCCGAGCAAGCGAACGGAAAGAGATCAGCTCAGCAGTTTGGGGAGGAATGGCGGGCGCTGCATGGCAAAAGGATTAACCGGGGCGCAGAAGCCCAGAGCCACCGCTCCCCAGCGCTCAACAAGCCTGGCGACGAGAGAGCCACTTTGCTGCCGCCAGCCACGCAGCGCGTCGGTCGCGAAGGTGCTTGCGTGGAGGCAGCCAGGCCCTGCTGGCAAGACAGATTACCAGCAAATGGACCGCCTTGGTCCAGTGGACGCAGTTGATCGTTGCGCTTGTGCGTCGCTCAGGCTCAGGCTTGGCAATCCGCCAGGCGATCATCGCGGTAGAGAGCGGCCTCTCCAGGTCACGCCCACTATCCCGTGGGCCGCCCAGCTGCGGTAGTAGAACATTCAGTTGCTGTACCAGGAGGAAGCTGGTCATTGGCTCCTGGTCAAAGACCCGCGCCTTGAGCACCAACAGCCCTCTCCTTAAGGCCGTGCGGATCTGGCGCCTCCTGATCACGATCATGCCAGAGACCGAGGTAGGCCAGACCCTGCCACTGGCGCAGGCGCTCTGCTGCGGCACCCTTCGAGCTGGCCAGACCTGAACCTTGGTGGTGAGGTCGCGGGCTTTCTCCTGTCTCGCCGCTCTCAGCGGCTGAGGGAACGCGGGGTAAGCAATGGCGTCGTTCCTATTGAGGATGAGCGGCTGTCGCTGTATGTCTGTGCCACATGCCGCGCTTGCTACAAAGAAACGTGCTGCCTCCTGCCAGCACGCAATATGATCAGCTTTAGCAAAGTGGTGGTCACTTGCTACTGCTCTGTCTGCCTCTAACTGCCGCCAATAAGGAGACAGAGGAGGACAACTCCACCGATCGGCGTGGAAGAGACGTTCTTCCGACTGCTCAGATTGCTCGGATTGCTCAGACTGTCCGGCTTCCTGGGTCGCTGCGTGATGACCGCGCTGGGTCTGCTGCCGACAATGTGGACTCTGCTGGGCCATAGCTGATAGTACTGCCAATCCTTTCCTTCCTGGTCGGGTAGGTAGTGGTGCCGGACTCCGGCAAGCCTGACTTTCAAGCAGGCACACATGTAAATAACTTGCTCTTTTCGAGCCAGGCATAGGGGCCTGGCAAAGTGAGCGCCGCAGAAAGTCCTTCTGCCCTCTTGCTCTTTCTGCCAATGCGTCTGGCCAAGTAATGAGCTATCACGCGACTGACGCCTGAGCACGCCTGGCCAGCTTATTCAATCATCGCGCGCCGGATCTCGATGATTTGATCGCGCAGCTCAGCGGCTTTTTCGAATTCCAGTTGCTTGGCAGCGGCGCGCATCTGAGCCTCCAGATTCTTAATCAGGCGCAGAGCCTCCTCTTTGGGAATACCCGCCAGGGCTAAGGCAGCTTTCTGCTCCTGATGACTCTCATCAGCCCCCACCCCACTCATCGCTTTGATACGCTCCGAGAGTGTCTTAACCCCTTTTTTAATACCACGCGGGATTATCCCATGCTGCTCATTATAGGCCATCTGCAAGCGACGCCGGCGATTCGTCTCATCAATGGCCCGCTGCATGGAGCCAGTGATTGTATCCGCATACATAATGACCGTGCCCTCAACATGGCGCGCGGCTCGCCCGATCATTTGAATAAGCGAGCCTTCCGAGCGCAGAAACCCCTCTTTATCTGCGTCCAGAATCGCTACCAGTGAGACCTCTGGCAGATCGAGCCCCTCGCGCAAGAGGTTGATGCCTACCACCACGTCGTATATCCCCAGGCGCAGATCGCGCAGGATGTCGACGCGTTCGATGGTGTCGATCTCCGAGTGCAGATAATGAACTTTGATGTTCAGCTCCTGCAGATAATCGGCCAGGTCCTCAGCCATTTTCTTGGTCAGAGTGGTGACCAGAGCGCGCTGCCCTTTCTCGACCCGCTGGCGAATCTCAGCCACCAGATCATCGATCTGGCCTCGGGTTGGACGCACAAAGATCTCGGGATCAACCAGGCCCGTCGGGCGAATGATTTGTTCGACAACTGCCTCGCTGTGCTCATACTCATAAGGGCCAGGCGTGGCCGATACAAAGATCGCCTGGTTGATCTGGCGCTCAAATTCGGCGAAGGTCAGCGGGCGATTATCGAGTGCCGAGGGCAGGCGGAAGCCGTAGTCCACCAGCACCTGTTTGCGCGAGCGATCGCCCTCGTACATGCCGCGTACCTGGGGCAGGGCAATATGCGACTCATCGACCACCAGCAGAAAGTCATCGGGCATGTAATCGAGCAGCGTCCAGGGCGGCTCACCTGGGGCGCGTCCCGAGAGGTGCCGCGAATAGTTCTCGATGCCCGAGCAGATGCCAGTCTCACGCAGCATCTCGATGTCGAAATTCGTTCGCTGCTTCAGACGGGCCGCCTCCAGCAGCTTCCCCTGGGCCTCTAGCTCGGCCAGGCGCTCTTGCAGCTCGGCCTGGATCGATTCGATGGCACAGTTGAGACGCTCGCGTGTCGTGACCCAGTGCTTGGCCGGGTAGATGTCCAGGCGTTGCCTCCTTCCCAGCACTTCTCCAGTCAGCGGATCGATCTCCGTCATGCGTTCAATCTCATCGCCAAAAAACTCAACCCGTACCGCTACATCCTCATACGCAGGAAAGATCTCCAGCACATCGCCACGGACACGAAAGCGCCCCCGAGTAAAGTTGGTGTCGTTGCGCTCATACTGAATCTCGGTCAGGTGACGCAAGATTTTATCACGCCGCCGCTCCTCACCAACGCGCAGCGTGAGCACTACCTCACCGTATTCTTCTGGGCTGCCCAGGCCGTAGATACAGGAAACCGAGGCCACGATCAGGACATCGCGTCGCTCAAAGAGGCTCCTGGTTGCTGAGAGACGGAGCTTCTCTATCTCTTCGTTGAGGAGACTCTCTTTCTCGACATAGGTATCGGTGCGCGGAATATAAGCCTCTGGCTGATAGTAATCATAGTAAGAAACAAAGTATTCTACTGCGTTATTTGGAAAGAACTCCTTGAATTCGCTGTAGAGCTGTGCTGCCAGGGTCTTATTGGGGGCCAGCACTAATGTTGGTCGCTGCACCTGCTCAATGACCTTGGCTATCGTATAGGTCTTGCCACTGCCAGTGACTCCGAGCAGCGTCTGCATGCGATAACCCTTTTTGAGGCCCTCGACGAGAGCCGCTATGGCCTGCGGTTGATCACCGGTTGGTGTGAATGGTGATTCTACTTTGAACTCAGGCACAGGTCTTGACCCCCTCATGTCTCTTAGCGCTTGCCTGCCGATACTTGTCTGCGTCGCCTGCGTTGGCGGTGGCTTGGGCTTATGGCCGAGTCTCCAAAAGTCCTCACCATTATATCATCTTCTCTCCCCAGTAGCGACCCCTTCTTTCACCTGGTCGCCCGGCGCTTGCCAGTGCAAGAAAACCCGGACATGCACGGGCATGGGACTCTGGGGCAGGGTTGATTTACACAGTCTTTACAAGGCGTTATGCTACAATGGTAGCGAGAGGCCGGGGGGAGAAGCCCCGCCTTCGTCACTACGCCAAGCCCAGAGAGAGTACCCACCCAAGGAGTCTTTGGTTATGGCGCAGGATTCGCCATTGTCGTCTTGCCCCCGCTGTGGCGCCCCGGCGAGACCCGGCCAGCGTTTCTGCCCTCACTGTGGCCTGAGCGCGGAAGAGGCTTTCTCTTACCTAAGCGTACAGCCACCGCAGCCTGTATCCGGGCAGCAGGCGCCAGTGGGACCCGTCATGACAGCGCGTCCGCTCGCCAGACGCCTTCCACGGCAGCGCTGGCTGCTCCCTGCCCTGCTTGCCCTTGTGCTCCTCGTTGCCCTCGGCTATATTGTCGCTGGCTTCGTCGGTGTCCCCATGCCAGGTTTCCCAAGCCATGCACAGGGACCGGAGACGACGCTGACGTTGAATACGACGGTGACCTATGCTAGCGCTCGCCTGACGATCCAACGCGTTCAGCAGGCGCAGACCTTCGCCGATGATCCACAAGCTACGGCAGACGGGATGCTGCGTATCTTCTTGCAAGAGGAGAATCCGACAGCCAGCCCAATTATGTATAATCTTTACCAGTGTGTCCATCTGCTCGTGCCCGGGAAAGGCGCGGAGGCCCCGTTGCTTGTGACCGTCAATGGCCCGCTCGCTCCCCAGGCGAGCCGCAACAATCTGCTGGACTTTGCAGTCCCTCTGAACCTCCCCCTCAGCAGACTCACCTTGCGCCTGGGCACGGCCAATGAGGCCCAGATGGATATCCCTCTGACGAGTAAGCCGGATCTCTCACGCTACGCCCCCCGCAGCGTCAAGCTGAATACACAACTGCAGTACTTCGGACTGAACTGGACCGTTACCAGGGCAATGCTGGCCTGGAGCACTGCCGGCCAGCAGGCCCCACGGGGCAAGGTCTTCTTGACCCTGACGCTGACGGTTGAGAATACGCTGGCCCAGACGGTGATCCCCGGCTCGCCGTACGATTATATCCGTCTCCAGACAGCCAACGGTGACAGAATTGCCCCTAGCTATAGCACTTTGCCCGTGGCCTTCGCCCAGGGAGCTAATGGCCAGGGCGGCATGGTCACTTTTAGTGTTCCTCAGCAGGATCAGCAATTTACCCTGATAATGGGCCAGTCCGGCAGCGGCATGCAGAGCGCTAGCACGACCATTCGCCTGACATCCTAGCCTTGCCTCCACTGCCTGCCCAGACAGATCGGCACTGGCCGGTAGCTCGTCCATCACTACCGTGGATCAAAGGTGAGCAAACAGACGGCAAAGAGAAGAGACGTGGAGGACCAGCTGCTGAGCTGGTCAGAAGGACGTGTCCCTGGAAGGAGATCCCCCCTTCCAGGGACAGCAGGCAGTTGTGTTCCACAGGAGCAGTGAAAAGCAGCGGTTCCTGACTCGTGCTGGCGCTTAGTCCAGCAGGAAGCTCCCCATCAGCTCACGTCTGAGAGCCGCCTTGCTTTCTTCGTCGAGGGCCGTAGGTGCAGGGCCTGCTGGTTCACCATGAGCCAGCCTTTGCTCAGGTGGATGTTCTGCGCTCTGGGGTCCAGCTGATCCAGGCTCAGTACCAGAGCTGGCAAAGGCCCCGAGCGGCCCTGTGGCAGCGGCGGCAAACTCATCAAGTAACATTTCTTCGAGATACGAAGGGGAGAGCCGCGGCCCCTCTAAGGCTGGCGCCTGGGCCGGGGGCAGAGGCCGAGCCATCTGCTGGGCCTCCAGCGGACCAATCGAGGCTCTGATCTGCGCAATTTTTCCGGAGCGCTCCTCCGCCGACGTTACCCCTCGCTGGTCCTGACCCCCGAGGCGCTCCTCTGGCCGCTCTGACAGCGGCTGAGATGACGGCGGCCCGGCTATGTATTCAGGCTGCGCAGCGACTGCCGGTGCAGGCGCGGTGATCTGCCGCTCTACCGCCCCCGCCACAGACAGGGGATAGCGCACCCCCAGAATCTCTACAAAAATCCCTCGCCCCTCGCGTAGATCTTGCAGCTGCTGGCGCAGCTCGCGATTCTCTCTTTCAAGCTCTTCTAATAGACGCTGTTGGGCATAGATTGCTTCTAGAAGACGATCAAAGGTATCGCCACTTACTGTCATCGTATTCAGTTTCTCCTCTCCAGTTGCAGACCTGACGATCCGATCAGCCACGACCAACCGCTGCCCGCGAACTCTGGAGACAGACAAGATAGAGACGGACTATAACCGCTCGACCTGCTCCCCACTTCCCAGCGTAAGACAACTGCCGCCCTCTTGCCTCGTCCAGGCGCTGATTCCAGCCACCCTACACCGATACACTACCAGCTAGATGCGCCTGTCACCAGGTCCGTCCGACCAGTGAAACAGCATGATTACCCGAGAAACATTTCTTTGGCTTAGAACGGTTGAGCGGCAGCGAAGTAACAGTGGCCGAGCTTTGGCCAATGGCCCAGAGTGAGGCGTTTTCCCCTTGCCCCGGATTAAGATTGCATGTTACAGTTATAGCCGGAACAACCGACGCGCCGGCTCAGGTGCCTCTCCCTTTTGGGGGAAACCAAATAGGGGATGGCACAACCCAAGATCATCTGAGCTCAGCTAAGGACTCTACAATGCAGGAATCGGTGACACAGGCAGCAACAACAGACCAGTCGCAGGAGCATCAGCCAGGCCGTGGCCGCCTCGGCCCCCTGCTTTGCTGGGCAGTCGTCTTCGCCGACATTGGCACTTCAGTGTACTATACGCCCGGCATTCTCTACGTTACTGTGGGGAAACTGGCCGGGTTCTTTGTCCTCCTCACAACGTTTGTCTTCATACTGCTCACGCTCAAGTACGCTGAGGTCTCGGCCCGCTTCCCCCAGGGCGGTGGTGTTGTCAGTGTGGCAGCCCATGCTCTTAATCCCTGGTTCGGCGCCCTGGGCGGTATGTTTATTCTCGTGGACTACTTCCTGACGGCAGCTTTGAGCTGTCTCTCGGGCATCTTCTATTTCAGCGTCGTCTTCCCAGTCCTGGGGCCTAACGCTCTCTGGATTACAATCGCTGTCCTGACCCTTCTGGGCATCCTTAACTGGATCGGTATCACAGAGAGCGCCACGGTGAGCTTGATCGGCGCCTTGATCGCCTTTGTCAGCGATCTGGCTATTCTCGTTACAGTTTTTAGCCATATCTCACTCGCTGAGGCCCTCCATCTTTTCGCAAGCATGTTCGCCGGCAACGCCGTGACTCCGGTCAAGCTGCTGGTCGGCTTCGGAGGGGCCTTCCTGGCTTTCTCGGGCCTGGAGAGCATCTCTCAGCTGTCGCCGGTCATGAAGACCCCTCGCAAAAAGGTCGCCGGCCTGGCTCTGCTGCTGGTCGTCGTGACGATCGGCCTCACCAGCCCCCTGCTTACGACTTTCTCGACGCTCCTGCAGCCCCAGGAGGCCACTGACCCCCTCAAGAACAGCCAGCTTGTCTCGCTGCTGGCTGGCCATTGGGGTAATATCTGGCTCCAAAGTGAGGTGGCGATCAGCGCCAGCGCTTTGCTGGTCTTTGCCAGCAATACCGCGATCATCGGCGCTTACCACGTGTTTATGGCCCTCTCGCGTATGGAGTTCCTACCCTCCTTCGTGCTGAAGCGGAATCGCCTGCGCGGTACCCCCCACTATTCGATCGCTCTGGCCACTGGCGTTCCGATTGTGGTCCTGCTGCTGGTTCACGGCCAGTTGGATTTGCTCGGCGATATGTACGCCTTTGGCCTGTTGGGGGCCTTTTCGTTGACCTGCCTGGGCCTGGATGTTGTGCGCTGGCGCGAGCGACACGCGGCCCGGAATCGCGCCGCGGCCCTGGCGGAGCTGCGAGAGAGCCAGCAGAATGGCCACGTTTCCAGAGAGGCGGAGCTGGCGCTCACCGCCGAAAGTGGCCTGGCCCTCAACGGCCACCACGGGCCTCAGTCCTCGCGGCAATCCACTCACGGCGAGATCGTGGAGAGCTCCGAGCGCTCTTACGAGGGCTGGCGCGGCCTCTGGTACACTATCGATTTCTATCTGGGAGTCGTTACCACTTTCCTGGTGACGCTGGCCTGGTCAATTAACCTGGTGGCCAAGCCGCTGGCTACGGCCTTCGGCGGCTCGGTCGCTTTATTGGGCATGGGAGTGGCTTTCTATAACTATCGCAGCCACCGCCTGATGGGCCGCCTGCCTGTGCCTGTGACAACGATCGAGGATCATCTCCACGGCTCCATTCTGGCAGTGCTAACAGCCAATAATCCTCATAATGAGGATGTGATCCGTACGGCACTCCAGAGCGCCGATGGGCGCCCAGTGGTCTTCCTCTACGTTGGCGAGCCACGTGTGGCCCGGACGCCGCGCCTCTTCGAGGTGGTCGATCCCTACCTGGAGGATGAACAGGCCAAGGAACTCTTCGGGAAGGCCGAAAGCCAGGCTCGCCGCGCTAAAATCAGCACCCGCCGCTATGTCTACCGTCCCTATGAGCCGGGAACGATCGCCCGCGTCTGGCAGATCGTTCACCCTCACGATACGATTGTCCCCGCCGACGAGGTGCCCAGGATTGAGGATATTAACCCCGATCGCATTAGTTACGAGATTAGTCCCGGTGGCGGAATGCAGGTGGCGCATATGGTGAAGCGCTGGTAACCTGAGAAGGTCGGCAGGCGCTCAGCAGGCGCTCAGCAGGCGCTCAGCAGGTGCGCCGTCGGCGTGGCCAATCCCAACTGGCCGGCTCAATAGCCTTGAGCAGAGTGATGCCCGCTCGTAGAGGAGCAGGTTCCAGACAGTGGCGAAGATGCTTATGCCTGCCCGGTCTGTCTGGCCCGGCTCAGCGACTCGTGCGGTCCGCTGTCTTCCCTGGTCAGGACCGCGGTCCCAGCCGTGGTACAATAAAGGTTGTGAACTCTCTCTAGCTGAGCTACGCTTACAGATCCTGTTTACCAACGTATTTGTCGCTGTTGATGGAGGAAGGAGCAACACCTATGAACGAGCGCATTCGCGAGATTCTGAGCTGGTACGCCGGCGAGAACCCCGGCGTCTTAACAAACCTGGCCCGTATTCTGAATCATGGTCGCCTGGGAGGAACCGGTAAGCTGGTAATCTTGCCAGTCGACCAGGGCTTCGAGCACGGTCCGGCGCGGAGCTTCGCACCGAACCCGGCTGGCTATGATCCCCGCTACCATTTCCAGCTGGCTATCGAGGCAGGCTGCAACGCCTACGCCGCCCCGCTGGGCTTCCTGGAGGCCGGCGCCGCAGAGTTCGCCGGTGAGATCCCTCTCATCCTGAAGTGCAATAACCACGACCTGCTCTATGAGTCGCGTGATCCTTTGCCAGCTTTGACCTCTAGCGTCGAGGACGCTCTGCGCCTCGGCTGCTCGGCGATCGGCTTTACGATCTATCCCGGCTCGGCTGCTCGCGACACGATGTACGAGGAGCTACGCGAGCTGACTCGCCAGGCCAAGGCCCACGGCCTGGCTGTGGTCGTCTGGTCCTATCCCCGCGGCAGTGGCCTGAGCAAGGAGGGCGAGACGGCCATCGACGTGGTGGCCTATGCGGTGCACATCGCCGCCCAGCTCGGCGCGAACATTATTAAGGTGAAGCTCCCTAGCGAGAAGATTGAAAAGCCAGAAGCGCAAAAGGTTTATCAGAAGTACGAAATTCCAATCGCTACCCTGGCTGATCGTGTGCGCCATGTGGTGCAGAGCGCCTTTGATGGCCGGCGCATCGTGATCTTCTCGGGTGGACCGGCAGCTGCCGACGAGCAGGTCTTCGAGGAAGTGCGCGCTATTCGCGATGGCGGCGGCTTCGGCTCGATCATCGGACGCAATTCCTTCCAGCGCCGCAAGGACGAGGCACTGCGCTTCCTGAACACAGTGATGGGCATCTACGAGGGGTCCATTCGCTAAGCTCAGCTGCTCGCGTGACAGGCACGATAGGTGAGGGTCGCCACAGCGGCCTTGGCTGACTACGCAGGGCTGGTCGCCCGGTTTTGGGTTGACCAGCCCTTTGCTTTGGCCATACACTGGCAGAGGCAGCGCGCCGGCCCACGCTAGCCTAGCGCTCTACCTGGCTGGCCACACTGCCTCGCTTCTCGCAGGATGGCTTGCTCCCTCCGTCTCAAGCCTGCGCCGCTAGCTGGCTCCTTGCCCGGATCGCCATGCTAGCGCGCTCCCCGAACTTGCTTGATGGCGAGGGTACCAATGGCAAAGTAGAGCGTAGTCACGGCAAAGAGGACTGTGTAGCCGAGATGATTGGGCAGGCTCTGTAGCAGCTGGAGAATGACGCCACCGATGGCCGTCCCTATGACCTGGGGCAGAATACCCATCATTGACCAGAAGCCCATAAATTTACCGGCCTCGTTGGTTGGCGGCAGCACATCGGTGGTCAGAGCCCAGTCAACGCTCGTGTAGGCCCCGAAGCCAACGCCAAAGATGAGAGCCGCAATTAAGGCCCCGTATTGAGTCTGAAAGAAGATAAAGACGAGACAGACGATGGCCATCATCGCCCCGGAGAGATAGACCAGCCCTTTGCGGCCCCAGTGGTCCGAAGCCCAGCCGCCGACGATCGAGGTCAGCAGAGCGGTGAGCAAGAGAGCCGGTTGAAAGACGAGGCCATTGAAGAATTCGCCGGAGAAGGGCGTATTGTAGATGATGGTCCGTACCCCCGGTCCCCCCAGGACGTTGTCAAAGTAGTATTGCAGGAAATAGTAGACGGTCCAGATCCCCATCATGACAAGCAACCTGGCAAGGAGGACCCAGGCCATGTCGGGATAGTGGAGGGGATTGAAGAGGAAGCGGCGGATAAAGCGTCTGAAGCTGAAACGCTCCTGATCCGTCAGGGGAAGGGGCACCTCTTTGACAGTGAGGACCGTGTAGGCGACGAAGATGATCTGGACGGCGGCGATCAGGAGGAAGATCTGGACAATCTCTTGACGGTAGACCGGGAGAGGATCGTGCTTGTTGACAATGGCTCCGGCAACGAGCGAGCCGACGGCAGTTCCGAGCAGCGAGAGCAGTCCATTGAAGCCGGCGGCGAGGCCGCGCTGGCTCTGAGGAACTTTGTCAGCGATAATAGCGCTCCAGGGGGAATTGGCAACGTTGTTGGCGATCTGGAGAAGGATGAAGAGGACGGCGAAGAGTGCGAGCAAGGCCGTAGAGCTGGCCCAGCCGGGGGCGAAGGCAAAAGCCACCAGGACGATGATATTGAAGACGGTGCCAATGATCATGAAGGGGCGCCGTCGTCCCAGGCGAAAGGTGGCATAGTCGGAGATGGCTCCGACCAGCGGGTTGACAATCACAGCGACGATAGTCCCCCAGAGAACGACGGTGGTGAGGTTGATAGCCTCCTGGCTGACTGGCAGGAATTTGGCCACCATACTGGGAATGACAATGGCCAGCAACGCCTGCCAGTGAAAGTTGTTGGCGAACCAGAAGACGTTGATGTTGATGTGTTCGAGGAGCGACACTCGACGGATAGGAAGCTCCGCAGTCGCTGCGGCGCTCATGGCCACTTCGCCTGAGTCTTTGCCGATTTCCATGAGGTTTCTCCCCCTCTCTTCTCTAGGCTTCGGCTGGCATACTTGGCCGGCCTGGGGGTCGCGCGCGGCGTGGCTTGACCTGGCCTGGCTTGGATTCGACCTCCGGTCTGGCTGACGGCGCAGACGAAGACGAGAGAACAGCTCATCTGCGCGTCCAACGCTGGCCGCGCTACCTCGCCTCTCGCTCTGCCCGTGCTTATAGCAAGACTGTACCCGTTCCTCTGCTCATCTGTCAAGTCTTGGCTCACTATGCTCTCTTATGCCCGCATTTGATCGCGGCTGCCAGGTACTTGACGCGCCGCTCTCTGGCTGGCATCCTTTCTCTGTATGGAGCAAGAAGATCCAGGCGAAGATCGCCAGCGGCGGCCTCTCTGCGATGAGGTCGCCTGGCTCGGCTGGGCTATGTTATCTGCTGGCCTGGTGACCGCCGCTCATGCATGCTCCAGTGCGGCTGACAAGGAAGGTTATCATGCGCTCTCCTCTCTTCGAGCAACGACGCAGCGCGCCCTGGCGTATTTTTGCTGCTTGTCTGACGTTGCTGATTCTGACGGTGCAATACACGAATTACAGCCCGCTGATCCCTGAGCTGCGAGCCACGCTGCAGATCAGCGCTGGTGAAGTCGGCCTTTTTTCGACCCTACTCTTTCTCGGCCTCACCCTGGCCTATCTGCCAGCAGGAGTGTTGATCGATCGGTATGGCGCTCGTCCAGTGCTACTGGCCTCGACGCTGCTGGCAACCTGCGGGGCCTTGCTGCTCCCTCTTGTTCCGCATTTCGGCTGGCTGCTGGCCATGCGACTCGTGACGGGATTGGGGATCGGCGGGGCTTTCGTGGCAGGCGCCAGCCTGGCGGCAGGTAGCGGTCGCCTGGCGGCCCTGGCCCAGGGCCTCTACGGCGGCTCAACCCAGGTGGGAGCCGGCCTGGGCCTGCTCTTGACTCCCTATCTCACCCGGCTGTTTGGCTGGCGTGGAGCTTTCTTTTGCTGGGGCCTCCCTGGCCTGCTCGGCGCGCTGATCTGGCTCCTGGTAGACGTTGCGGAGCAGCACCCGCTGCGCCAGGGAGGACTGAGGCGCGGACTCCGCTCGGGGGCCGTTTGGAGCCTGGGGCTGGCGCACATGGGGACGTTCGGTTTGGGGAATGCCATCGCTACCTGGATCGCACTCTACCTGGTGCAGCTGGATCACCTGCCTCTGGCCCTGGCAGCGACCTGTGGCTCGCTGGCTTTGCTGAGCGGGATGCTTTTCCGCCCGTTGGGAGGCTTGATCCTTGGGCGGCGCTGGCTGGGCAGCATCACCCTGGTACGCCTGATGGCCTTATTTTGCTGCGCAGGTATTATCTGCCTGGCTCTGCCCTGGCATAGCACCCCGCTAAGCTGGATCGGGATCACTTTGACGGCGATTGGCTCTAGCGCTCCCTATGCGGCCATCTTTAATGAGGCCGCCTCTCTGAGCAGCGTCGGCAAAGGCGTGGCTCAGAGCCTGGTGAGCGTGATCTCTTCGCCTACCTTGATTATGGGTCCACCTCTGATTGGCTTCTTGCTCGATCAAACGGCCAGCTACAGCGATGCTTTTGGGATCATGCTGCTCTTTAGTGCCTTGGCCATTGTGGCTGCGCTGGTCGCCGGACCGGCCATCGCTCGTGAGCACTGGGGAGGATACTATTCTGTGACTGATCCCTTACAATCTATGGCCACCACCTCGGGTGAGCCTTCCCCTTCCACTCGCAGCGAATGACTGGCAGCAGATCTGCGGCTCCTGGGTCTCAACTTCAGCCAGCACTCGCGATGATAGTCTTTCTGAGAAAAGTACTTGACAAATGGCAAAGGGTAGGGTATGATAGTTGCCGTCAGCGGTTCAGCTCCTGCTGACCTGAGTGCATCGCTTACCTGGCGCATTCGTCTAGCGGTCTAGGACACCGCCCTCTCAAGGCGGAGATCACGGGTTCAAATCCCGTATGCGCTACCCTTTCTTGCCCGAGGCCCGCTGGCTGGCTACGCCTCGGGCCTTTTGTTTGTGCGTCCCCTCCTCCTCCTCCCTCCCTCCCTCCCTCCCTTTCTCCGCGCCCTGATTTAGCCTGGCAGCTAGCTCAGGCTCCCTCAGCTATACACGCGCGCCGGGACGCTCCGATAGAGAGAGGACTTGAGCCGCGGTCTCAGTACTCAGCAAGCCAACCGCTGGGCCTTGGCTCCGGGAACCCTTGACAGGCGGCCAAGAATAGGGTATGATAACCGCGCCAGCAGTTGAGTCCCTGCTGACTTGAGTGAATCGCTTACCTGGCGCATTCGTCTAGCGGTCTAGGACACCGCCCTCTCAAGGCGGAGATCACGGGTTCAAATCCCGTATGCGCTACCTTTTCTCGCCCGAGGCCCGCTGGCTAGGCTACGCCTCGGGCCTTTTGTTTGTGTCGGCACGCCACGGTTGTCCCCCTGGCACGATCGTGTGTAGGGAGAGGTCCTTTTCCCTTCTCGCCACTGCCGGCTTTTGCTATAGTTATTAGCAGGGGCACCGCACCTGTTCAGGTAGCGAGCACTGCACCACCTGGCCGGCTACGCAGACTCCCGCATTAGCCGGTCCGCGCCAGGCTGACGGCAGCAGGATCTCGCTCGCCTGCTCCTTTTCTATCTCTCTATGACGAAAGGGATGTCTTCCTATGTATAAAAAGGTTGTTACGGGTCTGGTACTTCTGGGACTCCTCACACTGGTTCTGGCAGCCTGCGGTATCCGCGATACAGCCGCAGGTGCGACAAACACTGGTCCGACGGTGAAGATGAGTTCAACTGCGTTTGAGGTGACGCAGATTACCATCAAGAAGGGCCAGGCGCTTACCCTGGTAGATGATGTGGCCGTCCCCCACGTGATCAAAAACGGCACCTGGAAAGGCTCCAGCCCCGATGTGACAAAGGAGGCTGGCGCCCCAACGGTGGATCTGAACTTCAATGGAGTTCAGGGTGAAAGCGCTACAACCCCACCTTTCACCACCGCTGGCACCTATCATCTGCTTTGCACTATCCATCCCAACATGCAGTTAACCGTTATCGTCCAGTAGCAGGAGAAGCAAGGCCGCTCCCAGGCCAGCCAGAAGCAGCGAAGCAAGAGGGCCGGGTCGCCGGAGATCGCTCTTACCTGTCGCCTGTCACAGAGGACAGGAAGCTCTCTGGTCCGCCGGCCCTCGCATAGAGGTCAGTCTTGCTCCTGCCGCCACTGTCCTCTCCTCTCCGCCGCCACCCAGATCAGCCGCCGCCGTGGGTCCTACGCGCTTGCTAGTACTTTTTGTCACAAGCAGACGCCGATTCGCCGATGGCCAGGGACGGTATGCTATACTCAAGTCAGTCTCAAGCAGCGGCCCCTCATCCGGCAGCCTGAAACGCTGGCTGAATAGAAAGCAGTTGCTGCTATTTTTGTAGATGATGACTGATGAAGAAGACATTTCCTTCTTCCATTTATAAACGGGCGTTAAAGTTTAGCTCTCTGGGTCTGTTTTTAGCTTTTTGTGTAGTGATTGCCGCCTGTGGCAATAATAGCTCGCAAGCGAACCTGGAGAGCCCGAGCGTAACGGCTACCATTGTTTTCGGCACGAACGATTCTCCCACTCCGTCCCTGCCAGACTACCTCTGTGGTGCGTGGGCGACCGACACTTCACCACAGATCAGTAGCGGGAAGATGATCATGGTCTACGCAAAGTTTGTGCACACTGTCGATGGGAACCCGGTAGGAGTGGGAGATGCAACTGCGACAGCCACAGTGCGCTGGTGGGATGGCAGTGTGACGACGCAGACGGTGCAGACGACAAGCGACGGTCTGGCGGTGTTTTCCATCCCCCCTCGGGCGGATGCTGTCGGCAAGCTGACGCTGGTGAACGTGACCTTCAGCAAAGAGGGAACACCAGGCTGTACGGTGCCCCAGGCCGCCTATTTTACAATCAGCAGCGGTGGGACAGCGACAGCCACCAAGACGGCCAGCCCTCAAGCGACCGGTAGCCCGACACAGGAAACGCCAACGCCCACGGCTACTTCCACTGCCGTGCCGTTCCCGACCGTGACGATCACGGTGACGTTCCCTCCAGGGCCACCCCGAGGAACGGCCACTCCTCACCCGTGAGGCTACCTTTTGTGTTGGCTATGCCGCCTCCGGCGCTCGTCCGCCAGAGAGCGAGCTGAGTCGCAACCCGGCTCAACGCTAGAAGGCACCCAGGCCCAAGGTGCCGGTAGCATTTGGAGCCGGGTCCCTTTTTTTTGATCCGCCTTCCTACCAGGAGCGTCCCCTGCCACTGTCTCAGGAGATGCGGCGCTGTATCCCTTGAAACCTCTCTCAATTCGAGGCATAATTGCTGTAGAGAGAACTGTACCGGCGTGATGTGCTTCTATTTTGCTGCTCCTTCAAGCAGGTTAAGAAGCGTGCTATACTATCATGTGATAGATAGTGTCTGCTGACATCTCTCCATAGGTCAAGATACAGATCATTGCAGGCATATTTAGATATAGGAAAAGCACCATGACACGCTCTTCAGAGGAGAGACCACCTGAGCAGCGTACTCCAGCCCTCGACGAGAGTCAGCACTCAGCCAACCAGCATGAGGCCGCCTCCGCCAGCATGCTCAAGTCGTGGTCCGCCAGCCAGAACCGCGAGATCAATCTGGCCCAAACACGTAATCTTCAACGCCAGCTTGTCTTACTACGCGAGGAGAACAAGCGCCTGCGCACTGAGCTGGCCGAGCAGCGCGCCGAGCTGGAGCGCCTGGTCGCCGCTTATAACGCCCAGCAGGCTAGCTTCGACGAGGAGCTGGCAGCCCTGAAAGAGGGACATCAGCAACAGATTGAGCAGTATCAGGCGCACCTCCGCGATATGCTGGCGGAGAATCGCCACCTCCAGGCAGAGAAGCAGATCCTGCAAGGGCAGTATAAGGATCTTCAGAGGAATTTTCAGCAAGCAGTCGAGGAAGAGGCGCACAAGATGATAGCAGAGGCGGCCAATACGATCATTATGCGCCCCGATCATGTCCCTTCTCTGTTCCAGGATGTTAAAAAGACAATTGAGCTGAAAGTACGCCAGGAGGAAGATGAACAGGCCGCTGCCGCTCTCTATCTGATACGCGACGCACAGCGCCGTGCCCGTCAGCTTGAAGAGGAGCTGGCCCACGAACGCCAGCAGATCGCCAGCGAGCGTCAGCAGCTCCTGCAGATGCAGCAGAGTATCCGCGAACAGGCTGAGCTACGCTACAAGACGCTGGTCTCCCACCTTGGTGGACGCTGGTCGCTGGCCGTGACCCTCTCGGTCTTGCTCCTCATCGTACCTCTGCCGGTGCTTCAATCACTGTTCTATTTCGTATTACACTTTCCAGCGATGGTTTCTCTCTATGTTCCAATTTTGATCTGCTTGGTATTGATCACCATCTTCGCCCGCCTCCGTGTCGCAATGGCAACGTACTACTCCAGCGCCCCCAGAAAGTCTTCTACCACTAAAACGTGATTTACTCCATAAATAGGATATCCAGTTGACACAGACCCTCTTTTATCACTTTTCTTCGCACTATTTTTCTTGTATAACAAGAAAAGCCCGAATTGCTCTAGACAAATTTTTGTCTTTCATGTACCCTATATAAGGGGAGCTGTGTAGCTCCCCAGTCTACAGTCACTGCCCCCGTTCGTGGCAAGGAAGGAACGGAAAGGGGAAGGTTATGTCGAATCAGTTGCAACTGCAACAGGCCACCGAACAGGATGAGATCATCAACGAGGTCTGCAACCTGGCCAGCAAGCTAGCCAGTGTCTTCCATGAGCCTCCCTGCTACTGGACTGCCGCAATGCTCCGCAAGTGCTACCAGCAATCATACGCCGCTTTCTCCGAGTCGCAGCGCTCGCCCTGGGAGCAGCGTCGCCGCTGGTGGGTCCTTCACTATGCTGACATGGCACTCTATGCGTTCTGTTGTCGCGCCGAAGGAAGCATCGAGGAGCTGGAGGACTTTCAGGATGTTACCCAGACCCTCAATCGCACGCATGGTTACCGCATCACCCTCCGTCAGGCCGCGAATGCCGCTATCGCTCGCCATTCGCTCTACCTACGCGGTTCCCTCCCCTCGCGCGAGGAGAGTCGACGCGCGGTGTTGGAGGCTCTCCAAATCGAAGCCTGACGCCAGTCCTTAAACTGGCCATTCCTATCCTCCACCGATCTGAGCAGGCCGTCAGCCCGCTTGTCACCCGACTTTCTCCTGCGACCCGTTGCGTCTCCCCGTTGCCCGGCGGAAACAGGCGGGGGCTGACGGCTGGTGAAGGTAGCCGTAGCCACTATACCAACACGCTGAAGCTTCATAGCCTTTCCGCGAGTGTATTACTTGGGGCCAGGGCAGCGAGGACTGCGAGCGCTACTTAAACAGTCTGCTCGCCCTCTTTCCTCCACCGCCTGGTCCCCACTTTGATCGCTTGCTGTCGACCAGCGGTCGACAGCCTGCCTGTCTCCGCAGTCAGACCGTGTAACCCCTGGCTGGATAGCGGCTGGTCATCCTTTTTTGCTACAATGAGGGTAGGAAACAGAGAAGACCGCTGGCCGGCCCTTTGCCTTATCCGCAACGAGCCACTGATCTGACCAAAAAAAGACCGGTCCAGACGCCAAGGAAGCAGGAGAGACCTCGATGGCGAACGATACACAGGCGCAATCCTCCCTTCAGCCTCACGTCATCTGGCAGGATGGTATTCATCCTGAGCCTTGCATTGTGGTCATCTTTGGGGCCACGGGCGACCTAACCCGACGCAAACTGCTCCCAACCCTGGCCCACTTGATGCACGCCCACCCACAACCCCAGGGTTTCGTAGTGGTAGCTTTCGCCCGCCGCCCTTTCACACAGGAACAATGGCGCCAGCTTGTCGTGCAAGCTCTTGCCGAGAACAGTCCACCCGAGCTGGGCCTGGATGAGGAGGCCCGACAGTCTTTCGCCCAGCGTACTTTCTATTGCCAGGCTAACTTGAATGAGTCCGCAGGCTATCAGAAACTCGCTCAGCTGCTTGAGCAATTGGATCAGCAGTATCAGACCCGCGGCAATCGCATCTTCTATCTGGCTATCCCCCCTGATCTCTATGCTCCGGTAGTGCATATGCTCGGAGAAAATGGACTCGTCCATCGCCCTCACGGCGGCCACCGTGCCAATCATCATGGTCCCTGGAGCCGCGTGATCATTGAAAAGCCTTTCGGGCGCGATCTTCCTTCCGCCCAGAAACTTAACCGCGAGATCGCCCGCATTCTGCACGAGGATCAGATCTACCGCATCGATCACTATATGGGGAAAGAGACGGTACAGAATATCCTGGCCATGCGCTTCTCAAACGGCATCTTTGAGCCACTCTGGAATCAGAAATATATCGATCACGTGCAGATCCTGGTTGCAGAGGATATCGGTATTGGCGGACGAGCCGAGTACTATGATGAGGCTGGGGCCATTCGTGATATGGTGCAAAACCATATCTTTCAAGTGCTCTGCCTGACGGCAATGGAACCGCCTGTCGCCTTCGAGGCTGATGCGATCCGCGACGAGAAGGTGAAGCTGCTGCGCGCTATTCCTCCTCTGACCCCCGAGGAGGTAGCACATCAGGTGGTGCGCGGCCAGTATACGCGCGGTACTATCAACGGCCAGGAGGTTCCCGGCTATCGTGAGGAGGATGGGATTCCTGCCGATTCGTCGACCGAGACCTTCGTGGCGCTCAAACTCTTTATCGAAAACTGGCGCTGGGCCGATGTACCGTTCTATATCCGTACGGGGAAACGCTTGCCAAAACGCAGCACTGAGGTGACTATTCAGTTCAAGCGCGTGCCTCATCTACTCTACAAGCCAAGCGAGGCCCGTGAGTTGATCCCTAATCGTCTGACGGTACGTATCCAGCCAGAAGAGGGGATCACGCTGAAGTTCGGGGCCAAAGTACCCGGCGCCGCCCAGCGGCTTAAGTCGGTTGACATGACCTTCTCTTACGCGACAGCTTTCCAGACCGAGCCACCCGATGCCTATGAGCGCCTGATCGCTGACTGTATGCTCGGGGATTCGACGCTGTTTATCCGCCGCGATGAGATTGAGACCGCCTGGCGCATCATTGATTCTATTACAACGGCCTGGCAGCAGATGCCAGCAGACAATGTGCGCCCTTATGCCGCCGGGACCTGGGGGCCCGCCGAGGCGGAAGAGCTGATCCGGCGCGATGGGCGCGAGTGGGATACCCCCTGAAGGCTGGCGTGGCGCGCTTGCCGCTCACCGGATCCCTCTGGTACCTGGCTGAGTAGTAAGGCAGCTCCCTGCCCTGGTGCCTTCTGTGCCTCGCCACCAGCAAGCCCAGGGAGCCATCAGACCAGACACCTCACGCACCAGCCAGGCTTGCTGTTTGCCTGGCTAGTGCCCTGGGGCAATCAGCCATGACCTTCATCGAAGCACTCACTGACTGAAAGAGGACGAGCTACCTTCTCTAGCGATTGCCGCTCTGCGTCAACCCCAAAAACCATTTCTACACCTCCCGCAGCCGCCATCACTACAGCCCCCAGGAGGTAGCCAAAGAAGACATTGATAGCCCCGCCGGACTGGATCAGCAGGCCAAAGAGGAGCGGAGCCACCGCTGAAGCACCTGTACCAACCGCATAAAAGAGGGCAATGGCCTGGGCCCTTACCTCCAAGGGGAAAATTTCGCTAACTGTGAGATAGGCCGAGCTGGCACCCGCTGAGGCGAAGAAGAAGATGACCGACCAGCAGAGCGTCTGAGTGACTGCCGTTAAGCTCCCCCGCATAAAGAGCCAGCCAGTGAGTACCAGCAGTATTCCCGGCAGGATATAGGTAAAGCTGATCATCTTGCGTCTTCCTAGCGTGTCAAAGAAACGCCCCAGGAGCAGCGGCCCAAAGCAATTGCCAATCGCGAACGGGATCAGATACAAGCCTATGGCCTCATCTGGCACCCGATAAAAGCGTGCAAGCACAAGACCATAGGTGAAAAAGATGGCATTATAGAGAAAGGCCTGGCCAACCAACAGGGAGAAACCTAGCAGCGAGCGCGTCGGATACTCTTTGAGTATGATACGCACCAGCGTTTTCAGACTTACCATGCCCACTGGATGCATCTCGATCGTCTCACAGGTCTCGGGCAGAGCAGTCAGATGTTTTTCCTTGACTACAATGCTTTCAATCTGACGTACAATACGTTCTGCCTCCTCAAAACGTCCGTGCATTAAGAGCCAGCGTGGACTCTCTGGAAGATTACGCCGTACCAGCAATACCCCCAGGCCCAGTATGGCCCCCAGCGCAAAGGCCAATCGCCAGCCAACGTTCACGGGAAGAAGATGCGGGTTAAGCAAAATCGTGGTTAGCAAGGCCCCGACAGCAGTCCCTAACCACCAGGAACCGTTGATCGCCAGGTCAACCTGACCGCGCATCCGGGCGGGGATCAACTCATCAACTGCCGAGTTAATCGCTGCATACTCGCCTCCGATACCAGTCCCCGTTAGGAAACGGCAGGCCGCAAACCAGAGAAAGTTGAAGGAAAAAGCGGTGGCTACCGTTGCCAGCAGGTACACACTGAGAGTGATCAAAAACAGCAATTTGCGCCCGAAACGATCGGTCAGGCGTGCAAAGAAAAAGGCGCCAAGCACAGCTCCAATCAGATAGGCTGTACCAGCCGAGGCGACCTGAACGCTTGACAGGTGGAGCGTACGTGCATCTGTCAGGACAGCTGCGATCGAGCCAATAATGGTCACCTCTAGACCATCGAGAATCCAGGTGATTCCCAGCGATATGACGACCAGCCAGTGCCAGCGACTCCAGGGAAGGCGATCCAGCCGAAACGGAATACTGGTCCTGACTTTCTCTGGGCTAGTTCTCAGATGCGTGGATGTGGTCATCCTGAACCTCCTTTTGTCATACTCAGCACGCGCTTGTCCCCACTCAGTTTGGGCGAAAGCGGCTCTCACTCAGGCGAGAGACAGCACTTTCTTCCGCCAGACAAAAACTACCTCTCTCCCCCAACGCAGGTCGAGGAGAAGTTCAGCCTTCCACATCAAGCGAGCCTTCTGGCACTGCTAAGGCTCGCTAAATGCAATCAGACTGGTCTATTATCCAGATAGAAAATGCTGGCGATCTCCATTTATTCAAGTCCAGAGTAAGCCCAGATTGTAAAATCTCCTTTGATCACTATAGTCAATTTTAAAGACTATTTCTCATGATATATTTAAGAATGGCATGGTTAACCACGACGGAGCGGTATTACAAGGGCAGATAGGCTATCTCTTCCACGGTCATATGCTCCCAGCTCCCCACACACCTGCTCTGCTCTACCCCGGGGGATCGGCTTCGTTTTGTTTGGAGGTACGCTGATCCACTGTTGACTTGGAAGGTCAAGAAGATGCAGGCCTGGCAGCTATTTTATGGTATCATGTATACAAACAAAGACGCTCGCCTCGTATGCAGGCCGGCTATTTCAGTCAGCCCACTGAAGGGCAAGGAGAGAGACGCGCATATGAGCCACTCTCAAGGGGGAGAGCAGCTTCCTGAGTTGAAGCTGAGCCAGGAGCAACTGGCGGAGCTTCGCCAGCGCTATACTGAGCTGATTGGCTTTGTTCCCCCGCGGGTTCAGGCCCGAACCGATCTGCTAGCTCGCCTCGATCCCGACTTCCTTCTGCTCCAGGAAGAGATCCGCCGGCGCGCTATGTATCCCCCATGCTTTGATACAAAGACAGCCCAGTTAATGCTCTTCGGCATGTTGCTGGTGCTGCTCTCTGATGCGGCTCATCTGCATGCACGCGCCGCCCGGCGCGCTGGCGCCACCTGGGAAGAACTCAACGCGGTGGTCAATCTGGCTTTTCTCTTTCGCGGGTTGCCCGCTGGCAATCTCGGTGCCCAAATTCTTCAGCAACTGGTCGCGGATGAAGACCAGCATGGTTCAAAGGAGTCAGAACCACGTTGACGCGAGACGGAAGAGCAGGACATGAGCCTTGCCAGCTACAGGACAGACCTCTATCCTGTGCTGTGCTCAACAGGGCCTACTGCAGCCGCAGGCAAGGTCAGAGCCTGTTCTCCGCCGCGCTGCAATGCCGCAATCAAGAGAGGAGATGGCCCCATGACGGATTTTCAGGAGCCAATCAGGGATGTTGCCCACCTGGGCCATGTTGAGCTGCTTACCCCTCGACCTGCCGAGAGCCTCTGGTTCTTCACAGAGGTACTCGGAATGACGGTGACCGACCGCCAGGGCCAGTCGGTCTACCTCCGCGCTTACGGCGATTACGAACACTGTACTCTCAAGCTGACCGAGGCACCCCACGCCGGCCTCGGTCATGTCGGATGGCGCACGGTCAGCCCCCAGGCGCTGGAACGACGCGTTCAGGCGCTGTCTTCTCAGGGCTACGGCCAGGGCTGGATCGATGGCGATGTCGGCCACGGGCGCGCCTACCGCTTTACTGATCCCGATGGGCATGTCATGGAGCTGTACTACGAGGCTAAAAAATATCTGGCCTCGGCAGAGCTACGCTCCCGCCTCTACAATCAGCCCCAAAAGTTCACTGGCCACGGCGTGGGTGTGAAGCGCATCGATCATGTGAACCTGATGTGCCACGATATCACGCCCAACCGCCTCTTCCTGCAGGAACAGCTCGGATTCCGTCTGCGCGAGCTACTGCAACCGGAGGAGAACGGTGTTGAGGAAGGAGCCTGGCTCAGTGTGACGCCGCTCACCCACGATATCGCCTATATGCGCGATTTCAGTGGCGCGCACGGGCGCCTGCATCACATCGCTTACTGGCTGGATAGCCGGGAGGAGGTGCTACGCGCCGCCGATATTCTGTCAGAGCATGATATCTTTATTGAGGCGGGACCAGCGCGCCATAACGTCTCGCAGGCGTTCTTCCTTTACCTGTATGAGCCAGGTGGCAATCGGGTCGAAGTCTACTCCGGCGGCTATCTCGCTTTTGCTCCCGATTGGGAGCCGATCGTCTGGCGCCGTGAGCAGCGCGGGCGTGGCGTCTATTGGGGCGGCGCCTTGCCAGAGAGCTTTAAGACCTACGGGACGCCGGTCATCGAGCCAGTGCAGGCCGGTCAGGGTGGACAGACCCCAGCTCCTGTCTTCGATCCTCTCTGACAGAGGACAAGAGCACGCCGCTCTCGCTCTTGATCTGCTGCGATCGGCCTGGCCGGTCACTATCTCGCTAATCTCCACTGGTTGCTGACGTGACTATCGGGCCAAATAGTGGCTTGGCTTGCCGCGCGCTCCAGGCCGCTCCGCTTCTTGATCGGGCCTCCCAAGATAGGATCTGAGGCGGTGGCTTTCCGCCTGCCGCTCACTCAGGTCAGACCGAGATGTTGCTGGCTGTTCGCTTTCCGCGTTCGCTGACCAGCCCGGAACGGCATGTCGCCAGTCACCAGTCCCTCGGCAAGCGGCGGGTGAGATAGAAGGGCCGCTGCCTGGCCAGGGCCTGGCCGAGACAGCCGGTAAAACCCCTCTCCCTCGCTTACGACTGCGGGTCAGAGGGAGAGGGGTCAGTCAGTGAGTCAGAAGAACGAGAAGTGCATGAAGGAAGAAGGAGAAGCGCAATGGTCTACCATAGCGAAGTAATCGGCAGTCTGCTCCGTCCCCCCTATCTCCATCAAGCGCGCCAGCAGTTAGAGGAGGGAGCGATCAGCGCCGCCGAATTTAAGGCCATCGAGGACCGAGCCGTCGATGAGGCGATCGCGCTGCAGGAGGAGGCCGGCATCGAGGTGATTACCGATGGAGAGCAGCGACGCTATGCCTTCTTCGGCCATCTCATCGAGGCCCTCGACGGCTTTGATAAGTATGGCGGCTGGGCTATTCCTTTTCGCGATGAGAGCGGCGAGGAGCTGGTAATGCGCCGTCCAGTGGTGGTGGATCGCTTGCGCTGGCGCCGCAATATGTGCAGCGAAGAGTGGGTCTATCTGCGTGCGCGCAAGAAGCACGCTGGTAAGGTGACCATGATTAGCGCTCAGCAGGCCGCGGCCTACTACGATCCTGAGAAGTCGAAGGGCGCTTACCCTACGCTCGATGCCTACCTCGCCGATATCGTTGATATCTCCCGCCGCGAAGTCGAGGAGTTGATCCGCCTGGGTTGCACCTATATCCAGATCGATGCCCCTCAGTACGCTGCCCTGCTCGATCCCCAGATCCGCGAGGGCTATCGCCAGCGCGGCAACGACCCCGAGAAGCTCATCGATCGCTGCATCGAGCTGGATAACGCCATTATCGATGGCCATCCGGGAATTACGTTCGGTATCCATATCTGCCGCGGCAATAATCAAAGCAAGTTTTATGCCAGCGGCGATTATGGACCAATCGCTCGCATCTTCCAGAAGACGCATTTCCAGCGCTTCTTGCTGGAATACGACGATGAGCGCTCGGGCGGCTTCGAGCCACTGCGCTATATGCCAGAGGATCGCTTTGTGGTCCTGGGTCTGGTGACGACGAAGAAGCCACGGCTGGAAAGCCGCGATGAGCTGCGCCGGCGTATCGAGGAGGCGACGCGCTATATTCCTTTGGAGCGGCTGGCGCTTAGCCCGCAGTGTGGATTCGCTTCTACCATCGAAGGGAATCGCCTATCGCTCGAAGACCAGCGCCGCAAGCTGGAATTGGTGGCCAGCGTGGCGCGCGAGGTCTGGGGCTAAGTGGCCCTCTCAGGCACAGGCCGCTGACATCTGGCTTTTCTTTTCCCCTTCTCTCTCGGCCAGGCGACGATGGGCCAGGACGGCTACAGGCAACATTCCCGACTCCTGACCCATCGTCTCCATCTGCCCTTGATGGCCCTCCTCGCACGGGTGTGAGGGCAGGCAAAGGTCCTGTCCAGCTTCAACAGCTCTTCTTTCCTTCCACCCCCTCCTTATTGCAAGGTCTCTCCTTCTTCCAACTCGACATAGCTGGCAGCTTGCTTTCCGGGAGCAGAGGCGTCGCGGCGGAACAGGGCCATTTTTTGAGGAAATCCTGAGAACCAGACCCCGAACTTCTGCCCGTTTTTTGACCGTTCTCAGGCTATACTGGCCCTTGCCGAGGGTAGGTAAGGACAAACGGACCAGTGGCAGCGGAGAGACAGATGGTTCGGTTCTGCTGCCTGGCTGCGGGAGGTGTCATACTATGGCGAGCTTTGGGGCCACCATCCTGGTGGTCGAAGATGAGCCGGAACTGGCTGGCGCTCTGGAGCGCAGTCTGATGGCTCACGGCTACCGGGTCCAGAGTACCGGCAGCGGAGAGGAGGCGCTGGCGCTGTTCAGCCGCACTCATCCCGACCTCGTGCTGCTCGATTTGCTGCTGCCCGATGTAAGTGGCCTGGAGGTCTGTCGCCGTATCCGGGCTGTCTCGCCGACGCCAATCATCGTGCTCTCGGTGAAAAATAGCGAGCACGATAAGGTAGAGGCCCTGGATTTGGGGGCCGACGACTACGTGGCCAAGCCGTTCGGGATCGCCGAGGTGCTGGCCCGTATCCGCGTGGCCTTGCGCCGGCTGGAGCGACAAAATGGACATTCTGCGGAGGAGCAGGTGCGCATCGGGCCGCTGGTGGTTGACCTGGGAAGTCGCCGGGTGCTGCTCAATGGACACGATGTAGCTCTGACCCCGACTGAGTATGAACTGCTGAGGATCTTCGTAACGCATCGCGGTAAGCTGCTGACACGCCAGATGTTGTTGCAAATGCTCTGGGGTGCAGCCTCGTATGATCGCATGCATAGCCTCCACGTCTATGTGGCACAGCTCCGGCAGAAGATCGAGCCTCGACCCGGCGAGCCACGCCTGATCTTGACCATTCCCGGCGTGGGCTACCGCTTCAGCGATGAGGTCGAGGCTGCTCGCGAGCTTGACTCTTCAGAGCCTTGAGTTTGTCTTGAGTCCTTGCCCCGCCCTCTGGAGAAAAGCTTGAGCAAAGTGGGACAAACTCGGAACGCATCCTGAGCAATCCTGCTCTACACTCTAGCTGAGAGCAAGCCGAAGCAGAGAAGTGCCAAGGCTCCGCTATCGGTGGCGATGCGATGGCGAAGCCGCAAGAAGGGACAGATCAAGATGAGCCGACGCTGGTTACTCCCCTTTAGCTGGGAGGTCGATGTAGAGGCGATCGATGCCATTATGCGTCTCGCCGCTCTGGAGGGAGCAAGCTTGATCGCGCTCTCTCTGCTGCCAGGGGCAACGACACGCTCGCCCTATAAGCTGCGCGCCGAGCACTGGCAGCAGTCACAGGATTTCCTGGAAGTGGTGCGCTGGAAGCGCCAGCGCTACAGGGTCAAAGGCGAAGCCTATGAGCTATTGACCGAGGATGTCGGGCAAAGCATTGTGAGCTTTGCTCACGAGTTTGCCTGCGATCGAGTTCTCGTCATCCGCCGTCCGCACGGTGACGCTCTGCTGCCCGCATCACAGGTCCAGCGGCTCGTGCGCGAGCGCCTGGTACCCCTGATGCTTTTTTACCTACCAGAGCAGTCTGAAGGTCTCTCACTTGTGCAACGGTTCTGCGCCTGGCTGAAGGTCCACAGCCTTGGACGACTGGCTCGCATCGGCAGCGCTCGTTAGATAGCATCACTAAGGCCAGAGGCGCTAGAAAGCTATCAATCACGGCTTGCTGGTTTTATTATGCTCTATAGAGCAGAGGTATATATTAAGCGATGAAAACGGAACATATCTTGATTGCGACCAGTGATGTATTCCTCGGCCCTCTGCTGCAGCGGGCACTGCAAGCTCAGGGCTACGAGACGACACTTTGCGAGACTGCGGCGGCAGCCCTGGCTCAGCTTACAGGGAGAAAAGCCGCTCTGCTGATCGTCGATCTGGCCCTGAGCGACGATACTGGCTGGGGTCTGCTACGCCAGGCCCGCGCACGTGGCTTACTTGCTCCACATGCTACGGAGCAAGGCGATCCCTGTCTCCCTGTCATCCTGTTGTCTGCTAATCCGCTTCAGGTATGGCACAGAGCCGAGCTGCGTCCGCTGGCCTGTCTGCCGCGTCTCTGCCCACTTGGCGCCGTGTTGCGGCTGGTTGCCAGAGCCTGTGCCCGCCAGCGAGGGGAGCAGGTTGCCCATTCTTCCGCCCTACCAGATACAGAGAGGCTGGCTTCTGAGGAGTGGCTCTATGCTTGATTTGCTGATTGTGCTGGTGACCTTGCTCATATTCCTGATCTTTGTCGGTTTCACGCTAGCCTGCGAGCGCTTGTGAGCAGGCCCCGCAGAAGGACGAAGGAGCTCTCTCGATGAATACACCACTGGAGTACTTGCTGACCGGTTTGAGCGCGTTGCTGTTGCTGATCTACCTGTTCATCGCACTACTGAAGCCGGAGCGCTTCTAAATCTCTCATTCAGCCATAGGGGATGGCTTTTGCAATGTTTATTACTTTCAACAGCTTTGTACAGATTGCGCTCTTTTTAGCACTTGTGCTAGCGCTGACGAAGCCGCTTGGTCTCTATATGACCAGGGTTTTCAACGGCGAGCGCACCTGGCTGTCGCCGGTCTTCGCTCCGCTAGAGCGCTTTCTCTACCGCGCCTGCGGCATTGATCCCGCACGGGAACAACGCTGGACCGGCTACGTGATCGCCATGCTGGTCTTTAATCTGGCTGGCATGCTCTTGCTCTACGGGCTGGAGCGGACACAGCAATGGCTGCCGCTGAATCCGCAGCATTTGGGGCCAGTTGAGCCACAGCTGGCGTTTAACACCGCCGCCAGTTTTACGACGAACACGAACTGGCAGAATTACGCCGGCGAGCAGACTATGAGCTACCTGACCCAGATGGTCGGCCTGGCTTACCATAACTTTATCTCGGCGGCCACCGGTATGGCCCTGGCTGTGGCCTTAGTACGCGGCCTGGCCCGCCACAGCGCCGAGCACCTTGGTAATTTCTGGGTCGACCTGACGCGCGCCACGCTCTATATCCTGCTGCCCATCTGCCTGGTCGGGGCCCTGGTACTGGTTTCACAGGGCGTGGTCCAAAATTTCAATCCTTACACGGTCGTCCATACACTCGATGGCGGCCTGCAGGTCATTGCTCAGGGGCCAGTAGCTTCCCAAGAGATTATCAAAGAGCTGGGGACCAATGGCGGTGGCTTCTTCAATGCCAACTCAGCCCACCCCTATGAGAATCCGACGGCCCTGACGAATCTGATCGAGATGCTGGCGATCATCAGCATCGGGGCCGCCATGTTCTATATGTTCGGACGCATGGTCGGCGATACCCGTCAGGGCTGGGCCTTGTGGGCCGCCGCTGCCATCCTCTTTGTCCTCGGCCTGGCTGTGGCCCTGCCCGCCGAGCAAGGCGGGAACCCCCTGCTCGCGCATCTGGGGGACAACCAGCAGGCTTCCGCCCTGCAGCCCGGCGGTAACATGGAGGGCAAGGAGGTGCGCTTCGGCATCACTGACTCCGTGCTCTTTACAGTGACGACAACCGCCACTTCCTGTGGAGCAGTCAATAGCTTCCTTGACAGCTATACGCCGCTTGGCGGTCTGGTGCCTCTGGCCAATATCGCTCTGGGTGAGGTGATCTTCGGCGGCGTCGGTTCGGGCCTCTACGGCATGCTGATGTTCGCCATCCTGACCGTCTTTATCGCCGGGCTGATGGTAGGGCGCACGCCAGAGTACCTCGGGAAGAAGATCGAGCGTAAAGAGGTCATGATGGCTGCTCTGGCTCTGCTGATTAGCCCGGCCACGGTCCTGGGCTTCGCCGCCGTGGCCAGCGTCTTGCCCCAGGGCCTGGCTTCGTTGACGACGAATACTGGCCCGCACGGCCTCTCAGAGATTCTCTACCTGTATACCTCCTCGAACGGCAACAACGGTTCAGCCTTCGCCGGCCTAGCTGGCAATACGCCTTTCTACAACTGGACCGGGGCTCTGGCTATGCTGATCGGGCGTTTCGCCTTCCTGATCCCCATTCTGGCCTTTGGCGGCTCGCTCGTCGGCAAGCGCGTTGTCCCCGCCGGACCAGGCACCTTCCCGACGACGGGGCCGCTCTTCGTCTCGCTTCTGGTGGGAGTGATCCTGATCGTGGGAGCCTTGACCTACTTCCCGGCTTACGCCCTCGGGCCAATTGTTGAACATTTGCTGATGCTGGCAGGAAGGACCTTCTGAAGAATGAGCAGTCACACACTGGAAGTGCGACCGTGGAAGACACGGCGCAAAGGAGCCGTTTCGTCTTTTGATCCGCAGATTGTGCGCCAGGCCTTACTGGATGCGTTCCGCAAGCTTGATCCGCGCTGGCAGATCAAGAATCCGGTGATGTTCGTGGTGGAGGTCGGCAGCGTGATCACGACTATCGAGTTCGTGCGCCTGCTGCTGACCGCCCCCGGGCCGGCTTTTCCTGCCGCGCGTTTACATAACGAGACGCTCTTTGTGCTGGCCGTCAGTCTCTGGCTCTGGTTTACGGTGCTCTTCGCCAATTTCGCAGAGGCAATGGCCGAGGGACGCGGCAAGGCCCAGGCTGAAACACTGCGCCGCGCGCGGACGACCACAATGGCCAAGCGCCTGCGCCGTCCCGAGCGCTCGGCTCCCTGGGAGGAGGTGCCCGCACCCGCCCTGCGCAAAGGCGACTATGTGCTGGTGGAGGCTGGCGATGTCATTCCCGGCGATGGCGAGGTGATCGAGGGCGTGGCGGCGGTCGACGAATCGGCCATCACCGGCGAGTCGGCTCCGGTCATCCGCGAGAGCGGCGGCGACCGCAGCGCTGTGACTGGCGGGACACGCGTACTCTCGGATTGGATTATCGTGCGCATCGGCGCCAATCCTGGCGAAACTTTCCTCGATCGCATGATCGCCCTGGTCGAGGGGGCGCAGCGCCAGAAGACCCCGAATGAGATCGCCCTCAATATTCTGCTGGCCAGCCTGACCATCATCTTTCTGCTGGTCGTAGTCTCCCTGGAACCGTTTGCCATCTACTCGGGAAGCCCGGTCTCGATCACAACGCTCATCGCCCTGCTGGTCTGTTTGATTCCGACGACCATCGGCGGCCTCCTCTCCGCTATCGGCATCGCGGGCATGGATCGCCTGGTGCAGCGCAACGTGCTGGCTATGAGCGGGCGCGCCGTAGAGGCCGCCGGCGATATCGATGTGCTCTTGCTCGATAAGACGGGGACCATCACTCTGGGCAATCGCCAGGCCACGCGCTTTCTGCCCCTGCCCGGCATCGACGAGCAGGCCCTGGCCCAGGCAGCTCTGCTGGCTAGCCTGGCCGACGAGACCCCCGAGGGCCGCTCGATTGTGGCGCTGGCCCGCGAACGCTCCGCAATCGGCGAGGAGGCCAGCCTCCAGCAGCAGGCTAGCCGCTTCGTGCCTTTCTCGGCCATGACCCGCATGAGCGGTCTCGATGTGCTGGCTGATACCGACGGACAGGCTGCCAGTGTTAGGGGCGAGGAGGAGGCGGCTCCCCCTGTGCGCACCATTCGCAAAGGGGCTGCTGAAGCGATTATAGCCTATGTGCACGAACATGGCGGCGATAACACACATGGTGAGCTGCTGCAGCGCACGGTCGATGAGATTGCTCGCGCTGGAAGTACACCATTGGTGGTCGCTGAGACCTGGCGCACCGGCCAGGATCATCAGGAGCAGGCCCGCGTACTGGGCGTCATCGAGCTGAAGGACATTGTCAAGGGCGGCATGCGCGAGCGCTTCGAGCAGCTGCGTCGCATGGGTATTCGTACGATTATGATCACAGGCGATAACCCGCTGACTGCAGCGGCGATCGCTCGCGAGGCCGGCGTCGACGACTTCCTGGCCCAGGCTACACCAGAGACCAAGCTGAAGCTGATCCGCGAGCAGCAGGCCGGCGGACGCATGGTGGCCATGACCGGCGACGGAACCAACGATGCCCCCGCCCTGGCACAGGCCGATGTCGGCGTCGCTATGAATAGTGGCACGCAGGCCGCCAAAGAGGCCGCCAATATGATCGATCTCGATTCAAACCCGACGAAGCTGATCGAGATCGTGGAGATCGGCAAGCAGCTGCTGATCACACGCGGCGCCCTGACTACTTTCAGCATCGCCAACGATGTGGCGAAGTACTTCGCCATTATCCCAGCGGCCTTCTCGACTACCTATCCACAGCTGAATGCTCTGAATATTATGGGCCTGGCTACCCCACACAGCGCGGTGCTCTCGGCGGTCATCTTTAACGCCTTGATCATCATCGCCCTGATTCCGCTGGCCCTGCGCGGGGTCAAATACCGCCCGTTCGGGGCCGGGCCATTGCTGCGGCGTAACCTGCTGATCTACGGCCTGGGTGGCATCGTGGCCCCCTTCGTGGGCATCAAGCTTATCGATCTGCTGCTCTCGCTGTTGCACTTAACGCTCTAGGCCATCTTGTTCAAGGGGATGAGCACCATGCATCTGTCATTGAAGTCTCTCTTGCGCGAGTATCTGCGCCCGGCGCTGATGCTAACGCTGCTCCTCACTATTCTGCTGGGCCTGCTCTACCCAGGAGTGGTCACCGCTTTGGCGCAGCTGCTCTTTCCTTACCAGGCCAACGGCAGCCTGCGCTATGCCGATGGCCGGCTGGTCGGTTCAGAGCTGATCGGCCAGTATTGGACCTCGCCCAAGTACTTTCATGGACGGCCCTCGGCCACGCTGAGCAATGACGGTAGCCACGTCCAGCCCTACAATGCAGAGAATTCCGGCGCCTCTAACCTCGGACCCACTAACAAGGTCCTGGTGCAGACGGTGCAGCAGCGTATTGCCGAGCTGAAACGCGAGAACCCGGATGCTCCACCGGGTCCGGTGCCCGCCGATCTGGTAACGGCCTCCGGCTCGGGCCTGGACCCTGACATTTCGATAGCCGCCGCGCTCTACCAGGTGCCGCGTGTGGCCAAGGCGCGCGGGCTGAGTCAGGAAACGGTGCGCCAGCTTGTACTGAGCCACGTTCAGGGGCGCTTTCTGGGCATTTTCGGCGAGCCTCATGTCAATGTGCTCGATCTGAATCTGGCGCTCGACGCCCTCAAACATTAGGGCAGGTCGAGCAACTGAGGAAATGGATCAGCTGGAGAGGCCCACAGCCCAGCAGGGAGGAGCCTGCCGATTATGAGCGAGCAGAGAGAAAGCCGCGAGCCCAGCGATGGGCGCCCCTCTCCCGAGGAACTGCTGCAGCGCTACGGCCTGCGCGATGAGGATCTGGCCGGGCAGCAGCAACCCCAACAGGGAGCCGGGGCGGCTGGCAGCAACCACAGGCCGGCTACAGGCCCAATCCCAGCACTGGGGGCACGCCCTCCACGGCCTTCTTCAGGCCGCCGTGGGCGCCTTCGCATCTACCTGGCCGCCGCCCCGGGAGCAGGCAAAACCTATGCGATGCTCAACGAGGGTCACCGACGCAAGAGCCGCGGAACTGATGTGGTCATCGGCTACGTCGAGACCCACGGGCGTCCACGTACCGCCGAGCAGATCGGCGATCTGGAGATCATCCCTCGCAAGAAGAGCGCCTACCGCGGCCTGACCCTGGAAGAGATGGACCTGGAGGCCGTTCTGGCACGACGTCCCCAGGTGGTGCTGGTCGATGAGCTGGCCCATACCAATGTCCCCGGCTCCAGACATGAAAAGCGCTACCAGGATGTGCTGGAGCTGCTGGAGGCCGGCATCGATGTGGTGACTACCCTCAATATCCAACACCTGGAGAGCCTCAATGACATTGTGGCTAACATCACGGGCGTGCGCGTGCGCGAGACGCTGCCCGACTGGATTCTCGACCAGGCCGACGAGGTTGAGCTGATCGATATCTCACCCCATGCCCTACGCCAGCGCATGAAACATGGCAACATCTATCCTCGCGAGCGTATCGATGCCGCCCTTAATAATTTCTTCCGCGAGGGGAACCTGACGGCCCTGCGCGAGCTGGCCCTCCGGCGCACTGCCGAGAAGACCGAGGCCCAGCTGCAGCAATACATGGCCTCGCATAGGATCAATAAGCTCTGGCCAGCCTGCGAGCGCGTCCTGGTCGGCTTCGATCACCGTCCTCACAGCCGCCAGGTGATCCGCGATGCCTGGCGCCTGGCGCACAGCCTCCAGGCTCAGCTGATCGCCGTCTCCGTAGAGCCAACTGGCTTCGCCTCTGTGACGGCACGCCTGGTGCGCCTGCTCAAATATGGCCGTCGCTTGCGCGCTGAGGAGGAGGCGGCGCGGCGCCGTCTTGAAGCACACGCCTTGCTCGCTGAGGACCTGGGGGCCGAGGTGCTCCATGTGCGCAGCCCTGACATTGCCCAGGCGCTCGCTACCATCGCCCGCGAGCGCCGCGTCACCCTGATCGTCTTGGGCCTCCCAACACGCCACCGTTGGGAGGAGCTGCTGCGCGGCTCATTGGTCAATCGCCTGCTCCGCCTGAGCAACGACATCGATATTCACCTCGTGCCACGCCGTCCCGAGAGCGAAGCGGAGGACAGCTCTTCATCCCACACATAAGCTCCTGGCCCGGCTGGCAGACGAGCGGTCCGCATGGTTGACAGCCAGACCGGCGTTCAGCCGCGTTCCTGTTCCAGAGCAGGGGCTTGACAGCAGCGCGCCCAGGCTGCTATACAACCTCCTATATACTGCTGATGAGACTGCCCTCTCTGGGGGAGCGGAGAAGAGGAGCTGTTGACGGATGGAGCTACGCGGGAAACGCGTTTTGGTCATGGGGCTGGGCTTGCAGGGTTCAGGTATCGCCGCAGCTCGCTATGCTGCTGAGCAGGGCGCCATCGTGCGCGTGACCGATAAGAAGCCGGCGGACGTGCTGGCACCTAGCATTCGCGCCCTGGCGGGCCTTCCCATTGAGTTCATCCTCGGCGAACATCGCGAAGAAGACTTCCGCTGGGCCGAAATCGTTATCCGCAACCCGGGCATTCCACGTAATTCACCCTACCTGCAGATCGCCCGCGCTCACGGCGCCCAGATCGAGATGGAGCTGGCGCTCTTTATGCTTGCCTGTCCGGGACGCACCATCGGCGTCACCGGCACACGTGGCAAGACCACTACCACCACGCTCATCTACGAGATCCTGCGCGCTGCCGGCAAGCCCGTGGTTATCGGCGGCAACGTTGCTGGCGTCGAAACGCTCTCGTTGTTGCCCCAGATCAGGCCCGAAACCCTGGTGGTCCTGGAGATGTCAAGCTGGCAGCTGGAGGGCTTCGAGCAACACCACATCAGCCCTGCTGTGGCCGTCATGACCAATCTCTACCCCGATCACCTCGACACCTACGCCAGTATGGAAGAATACGGCGCGGCCAAAGCCAATATTTTCCGCTATCAGCGGCCCGAAGACCTGGCCGTCTTCAACTACGATAATCCCTGGACACGTCGCTTCGGCGAGGAGGCTCCAGGCCGCACCTGGTTCGCCAGCCTTGAACGCGGCGGCAGCTTTCCCCGTGGCTCCAACGAGCTGCTGCCTTTTATCTTCCGTGACACTCCTCTGCCCGGGCGGCATAACCTGGAAAATGTGCTGCTGGCCACTACTGTCGCCCGCCTGCTAGAGATCCCGGATGAGATCATCGCCAGCACCGTGCGCCAGTTCCGCGGCGTCGAACACCGCCTGCAAGAGGTGGCCTCTATCGATGGCGTGCGCTATATCAACGATACGACCAGCACCACGCCGGTCGCCGGACGCATGGCCCTGATGGCCTTCAACGAGCCTCTGATCCTGATCGCTGGCGGCAACAGCAAACATCTGCCGCTGGAAGACTGGCCAGCTCAGATTGTGGCGCGCTGCCGCGCCGTGCTCTTGCTCCAGGGCAGCGGGACAGAGGAGCTGCTGCCTGCCCTGCGCGCCGAAGCTGCCAGACAGGGACGCCCTGACCCGGTTCAGGGGATCTTCAACCGCTTTGAGGAGGCCCTCGACGCCGCTGTAGCCTTGGCCCGGCCAGGAGACGTCGTGCTGCTCTCGCCCGGCTTCACCAGCTTCGGCATGTTCCAGAACGAATTTGAGCGAGGACGGCGCTTCATCGCCTATGTGCGTGCTTTGCAGGAGCACAAGGGACAGCGGCTAGAACCAGAGCAAGACCACTAGCGAGGGCGGCTCAGCCTTCATACGGGCCGACACCGCCAATGCTAAAAAGGGCTGCACCCGCGAGCAAGCGGTGCAGCCCTTCAGTCTCTGCCGTGGTCTGGTCGGCCACAGGGAGCAGCTCAGCGCGGCCCGGCAGCGCGTACTTCCTCACCTGGCAGCGTAAACTGCTTGAAATTCTCCTTGAAACGCGCCGCCAGCTCTGCCGCCTGGCGATCGTAGGCTTCAGGATCAGGCCAGGTACTGCGAGGATTGAGCAGCTCCGCGGGCACCCCAGGGCAGGCTACAGGCACATGCAGGCCGAAGACAGGGTCCGTGATTGTCTCCACCCCCTCCAGTTCGCCGCTGATCGCCGCTCGTACCATCGCTCGCGTATAGTTGATGTTGATGCGCCGTCCCACCCCATAGGGACCACCGGTCCAGCCCGTATTGACCAGGTAGCAACGCACCTTGTGAGCGACAATACGCTCACGTAGCAGATTGGCGTATTCTCCGGGACGCAACGGCAGGAAAGGCGCTCCAAAGCATGGGCTGAATGTGGCCTGCGGCGTCGTCACTCCTGACTCCGTCCCCGCCAGCTTACTGGTGTAGCCGGAGAGGAAATAGTACATTGCCTGCTCTGTCGTCAGCTGTGAGATCGGAGGAAGGACCCCGAAGGAATCTGCAGAGAGGAAGATGATCGCCTGGGGATGACCGGCCCGACCCTCCAGGACCACGTTGTCGATAAAATCGACCGGGTAGGCCGCACGTGTATTCTCAGTAATCGAGGCATCCTCATAGCGCGGCTCGCGCGTCTTCTCATCGAGGACGACATTCTCATAGATGGCGCCGAAACGCATGGCGTTCCAGATCTGCGGCTCATGCTCGCGTGAGAGATTGATACACTTCGCATAGCAGCCGCCCTCGAAGTTAAAGATCCCCGTATCGCCCCAGCCATGTTCATCGTCGCCAATCAGGCGACGTGTCGGATCAGCAGACAGGCTCGTCTTACCCGTACCCGAGAGGCCAAAAAAGAGCGCCACATCGCCTTTCTCCCCCACATTGGCCGAGCAGTGCATCGGCAGGACTCCCTGGGCTGGCAGCATAAAATTGAGGACCGTGAAGACCGCTTTTTTCATCTCGCCCGCGTAGTGGGTCCCAGCGATCAAGATCAGGCGTTCCTCAAAGTCGATAATGATGGCCGTCTCTGAGCGCGTGCCGTGGGTCCGTGGGTCAGTATGGAAATTGGGCACGCAGAGAATCGTGAAGCCCGGGCGCTCGCTGGCCAGATCCTCATCCCTCACACGCAGGAAGAGCTGGCGCGCGAACAAATTATGCCAGGCCAGTTCCGTAATGACCTGCAGCGGTATGCGGTAAGCCGGATCAGCCCCGGCAGCGGCATCCAGCACATAGACATCGCGCCCCTGCAGATAGGCAGCCAGGCTGCGACGCACCATTTCGAAATGCTCCGGCGCCATCGGGTGGTTATTCTCGCCCCACCAGATGCGTGACGCCGACTCTTCATTCGAGACAATATATTTATCCTTGGGAGAGCGCCCCGTATGTGGGGCGGTCTTGGTAGCAAGCGCGCCGTTCGAGGCCAGCACTCCCTCCCCGCGCGCCAGAGCATGCTCAACCAGGACAGCCGGGGCAAGATTCCAGTGAATCTTGCCCAGGTTCATCAGCCCATATTCTTCCAGGGCCTTCCGGCTCATCATCATTGTCATAGAGTGTTCTCCTTTTAGGGCACGTTGGCAACGGCTTTGTCCTCCCGCCGTATGCCTACCCGCACAGGCTCCTGAGCGGAGACCGAAAAACCAGTGGCATAGCCCGATAAATATGCCCAACGAGCACAATGAATAAAGAGAAGCGAGACGCTCAGGCAAGCCCGGCGCTCGGCATACGCGCGTGTGCGTATCCGTCTTTGAGCGTCCGCACAGCAACGTTGATGCCCCTACCGGTCGTTAGTTTATCAAACTTGACCGGGACAAAGCAACCCATTGAGCTGTGGATCTGACGCTATTAGCCCGGCTTCTCTAGCCGCAAGACAACAGGAGGGACCGGGCCGCAGCGAGCTGCGCCGGCGCTTTTGACCTAACGGTTGCTTATTCATTGGCAAAAAAACTTGAATAGGTTGTTGGCACTCACCAGTCCCTCTGCGCGCTGGGACAGAGCCAGCAGGCTCCAGCAGCACCTCCTGCCCCGCAGGCATTCGCTCCACTTCGCTGCCTCCATTCTCCCTTTAGAGACAGATGCTTGCGACTTTCAGCTCATTTATTCGTTTTCTTCTATAGAGGGACGGCAGGGTATCCACATGTCTCCAGGACGGCCTATTGCTCTCACTACCCCTTGCTCCTTTCTTTGTTAACAGAGGGTGCCTGGACACGCTCGCCTGTCTCCCGTCTCCAGGGAGGGGAAGCGCTGCTTAGCGTGCCGCCAACGGTGGATCACCCGCTGTCTAGCATCGCATCGGGAAGGAAAGAACATGGCTCGCTTTCTACCCGCTCGTCGTTCTGCTGGGCCGGCTCCCACTGTTGGCAATGGCGGCGAGGCCAGTTCACGCTCGCTTGCCAGGTTGGCTTTCTGGCGCCTGCGTCGCACCTGGGGCCTGCTTTCGCTGACAGCGTTGGGCCTGCTGGCAGCGGTCACGATTCTCTGTACTGTACCTCTCTACTCCGCCCTGACGCTCTCCCTGGGCTTGCAGGACGCTTTCCACTCTCGGCCCCAAAGCGCCGATATTCTGGTACAGAGCAGTGCGGAACAGCTCTCTCTCTCTGGACTCAGCCATGCTTCCACTCTGCTTGATCAGGAGTTCCGGCGCCTCTTGGGAAGTTATTTGAGTACCGCTAATCTCTCCATCGCTACTTCCCCTGTTCCGCTTCTAGACACACGCACCCAGACCCTAAGCGGCAGCGAGGCTCAGCTAGTGGCAGAACCAGCGGCCAGCCTGGCCTCCCACGCGGCCTTGCTGACAGGCCGTTTTCCCCAGGCAACGCTGCCTTCCCCCTCATCGGATATCTTGGAGATCGCCATCTCTTCGCAGGAAGCCAGCCAGCTGCAGGCTCACCCTGGTTCGACCTTTACGGTGCAGTTTGCTTATGTGGAGATTCCTACTCAGCGCGTCGTCTACAATGTGACGCTCCGCGTGGTGGGAATCTTCTCACCCCACACCGACCCGTCGTTCTGGCAGGGCGCGACCTTTACGACTTCCTCTCGTGGGGTCAGCGACGGCCAGCCGTTGGGCCTACAATCAACGTTCCTGACGACCACCGAGAGCCTGCTGGCTCTCTTCGACCGTTTCGGACAGCAGACGCACGGCCTTGTTTTGGAAGAACCTTTCACGCTTTCCTGGCTCTACCGTATCGATCCTCAGAAGGCCAGTATCAGCGATCTCTATCTGCTGTTTGCCAATATCGATCAGGTTGAAAGCGATGTTGTCAACAACCCAGGGCTGAATACTCCGCCTCTGATAGAGCACCTGCAGGTGAATCTCCCCAGCGACACCTTGCAGGAGTTTTACGATCAGATGAACACGGCCACGATTCCTCTGTTCTCTCTGGTGACGCTGGTGATGGCCCTGGTGCTCTTTTTTATCGCGATCATGACCGATTTGCTGATCGATCGTCAAAGTGAGGCAGTGGCCATCTTGCGCAGCCGGGGCGCCAGCCGCTTGCAGATTGCTGGCATGTTCTTTTTCCAGGCCCTGCTGCTGGCACTGCTGGCCCTGGTTGGCGGTCCCTTCCTGGCCATCGCCCTGGCGCTCAGCCTGGCCCATGTGCTCCTGCCAGAGAGCGAGCAGCTCACGCAGCAGCTGTTGATCAGCCAGCCACTGCAGACCCTGCTTTCGCTCGGCGGCTATGCCCTGGCCGCTACTCTGGTGGGCTTGCTAACGATGGCCTTCACGATCAGACGCGCGACGCTCTCCGATGTGCTGGCCCTTCGCCGCGAGGCCGCTCGTACAAGCCAGGTCTCGCTCTGGCAGCGTCTCCATCTCGATGTGGTGGCCGCCCTGCTGATGCTGCCTGGCTATGGGATGGCATTCTATTTGACGAATTCGAATGTGCTCGATGCCCACACTCGTCTGATCTTGCTGGCCCCACTCACGCTGCTGGGATCACTCTTATTAGTTATCGCCAGCCTGCTACTGCTCCTGCGTCTTTTCCCGTTGATTCTAGCAGCCGCAGCACATCTGGCGGCAGGCCGCCGGGGCCTGGCTCCGCTGCTGGCCCTGGCCCAAATGGCCCGCGCTCCACGCCAGTCGCTGCGTATGACGCTGCTACTGGCTCTGGCAACTGCCTGCCTGCTTTTCAGCCAGGTGCTGCTGGCTTCGCAGGTTCAGCGTAGCGACGATAGCAGCGCTTTCCAGGTAGGTGCCGATTTCAGCGGTGCACTCTTGCAGTCTCATGCGCCTAATGAGCTGGCGAGGCTGACAGCGGCCTATCGCCGACTGCCGGGTGTGCTCTCGGCTTCGCTCGGCCAGTCTACGACATTCTTAGGGGGCGGGACTCAGGATCTGCCGATTGCTCTACGGGCGGTCGATACCGAGACATTCACCCGTACAGCCGAGTGGACACGGGCGGACTCCGCTGTGCCTCTCTCCACGCTGATGCAAGCACTGGTCGCTGCCCAAGGGAGGGCGATAGTAACCCATGTCATCCCCGCTATTGTCGATGTCAATGCCGCTCAGTCCTTGCAGATCCAGCCCCATCAGACTTTTACGCTGAATAGTAGTGACGGTCAGATCTCTCTCGCCTTTCAGGATATAGCGACAGTTGATGCTATTCCCACCATTGTCTCCTCATCTCTGCCGAGCGGCTCGTCAAGCGACGATATCCCTGCAGGTGGCGTGCTCATTGACTATAGGACCTATATCTCTGTCCTACAGAGCCAGTTTCCGAAAGCCTTCGTCGCCCAGGAGGCCCCTCTCAATTACGCCTGGCTCAGAACGATGGACGATGGCAGCCAGTTGGCCGCACTGCGCCAGCAACTCAGCAAGGGGGCACTGGCGCTTTCGCCGCTGCTTGATCGGCGCTCGCTACGCGCCGGACTGCTGCATGCTCCGCTCTATCTAGATCTGATTGGAGTCTTGACGATCGGAGCCACCAGTGCGCTGCTGCTGGCCGTCCTCGGAAGCCTGACGGCCTCCTGGCTGAGCGTGCGCCGTCGCCTGACAGCGTTCGCCGTGCTGCGAGCCCTGGGCGGCAGTCCTGGACAGCTTGCCGCGACGCTGGCCTGGGAGCAGCTCTTGATCTATGTGTTCGCTCTGACTCTCGGCATCGGTCTGGGAGCCTTGTTCTCCTGGCTGAGCGTACCGACCCTGGTTTTTACTGCTACCAGCGGCAATGCCCCGGCAGCGGCTTCCTTGGGGGCTTTCTATGTGGCGCAGAGCATCCCGCCTGTGCAACTCGCCATCCCTGCCTGGCTCCCTGCCATTCCTGCCCTCCTGCTGGGACTCTTCGCCCTCGCCTTGGGAATGATGACGAGCACCGTTTCGCGCCCTGCCGTGAGTTATGTGCTGCGAGTCAGCGAGGATTAGATAGGTAGGCTGCAATGTTGTTAAGGAGTCTCTATGACGTCAGCAGTCATTGTCTGTGAGAATCTGGTCAAGATTTATAAGGTGGCTGATCTGGAGGTAGTGGCCTTACAGGGGCTGGATCTGGAGGTCCAGCCCGGCGAGATGCTGGCTCTAGTCGGTGTCTCCGGCTCAGGCAAGACGACCTTGCTCAATATCCTGGGCGGCCTCGACAGTCCCAGTGCCGGGCGCTGCCTGGTGGCTGGCTACGATCTGGCCCGCATGAACGAACGACAGCGCCTCTTCTATCGACGCTTCGTGGTTGGTCATGTCTGGCAACAGAGCGGGCGCAATGTGCTGCCAGAGCTGAGCCTACAGGAGAATATCGAGCTGCCGCAGCTCTTAAGTGGGGTTGCGCGCCGCGAGCGCCTTCGACGGGCACGCGAGCTGCTACACCTGATCGGCCTGGAAACGGCTGCCCAGCGCCTGCCGGCCCAGATCTCGGGCGGAGAGCAGCAGCGCGTAGCCATTGCCGTGGCTCTCGCTAATCGGCCCCAGGTCTTGCTGGCCGATGAGCCGACAGGTGAGCTGGACTCGCAGACGGCGGGGGAGATCCTCCAGCTGCTGCGCTGCCTCAATCAGGAGCTGGGCCTGACTATCGTGCTGGTGACCCATGATCCAGCTCTGGCCGCCAATGTGGACCGGGTGATTGCTATTCGCGATGGGCGCACGAGCACAGAGACAGTGCGCCGCGAGGCACCCCTGCCAAGCATCCCCTCTCATCTGTCCACCGCCAGCGCAGTGATTGCCTTGCCCAGCAAGACCCACCGCGAGTCAGTGCTGATTGACCGCGTGGGACGGCTCCAGCTTCCCAAGGAGGCCCTGGAGCGGATTCCTTTTCATGGACGCGCTGAGGTAGTGATTGCCAGCGACCATGTAGAACTCTGGCCCGTCGGTAGCCTGCTCAACGGGGGACCTGCAGTAGGCGCGAACAGCTGCGAGCCGAGGGAGGAGCAGCCGTAATGGAAGAGCAGCTTGACTTTGATCAGCGTCCACTCCGGGGTGGTCGAGCTTTTCAGTCGCCGGCCCCCGCGGTGGTTGAGGCCTACAATGTCCGGCGGGAGTTTCGTAGTGGGCAGAGTGTAGTACAGGCCCTGCGCGGGGTAACGCTGCGTATCGAGCCTGGAGAGTTCGTGGTCCTGCGTGGACGCTCCGGCTCAGGCAAAACTACCCTGCTTCATATTTTGGTCGGTCTCGACGATCCCACCGACGGCGAGGTGATCTTGCTCGGGCAGCGCTTGCGCCGCCTGAATGAGCAGGCCCGCGCTCGCCTGCGTCGTGAGGCTGTTGGCATGGTCTTCCAAAACGCACATCTCTTCCCATCATTGACGGCTCAGGAGAATGTCGAGGTGCCTCTGCGCCTGGTGCATATGGAGTCGAAAGAGCGCCGCCAGCGGGCCCAGGCGGCCCTGGAACGCGTGGGGCTGGCTCACCGTCTGCACCATCGCGGCCTTGAGCTGTCTGGCGGCGAACAGCAGCGAGTGGCCCTGGCCCGAGCTTTGGTACATGAGCCACGCTTGCTTGTGGCAGATGAGCCAACGGGCAACCTGGATACGACCACGGCTCGCACGATGATGCAGCTGCTGCGCCAAGTAGCCCACGAGCGAGGGATTGGCCTGCTGATGGCTACCCACGATCCCGAGGCCGTGACGCTGGCCGACCGCGTGCTTGAAATCTCAGATGGAACCCTACGTCAACCAGGTTGGCAGTCATAGGAGAGGAGGTAGAAGCCGATGGCCACCACCGAGCGTCGCTCGCCCGCACAGAGACCCTCATCTCAGCCATCAGGGTCACCCCAGCGCGGCAGGCTCGTCCCCGCCCCTCCCGTCTTACGCCTGGCCTGGTGGCGTGCACGAAGTAGCCGCGGCCTGTTGCTGGTTGCCGGGCTTGGTATGCTGGCCGCCGTCATCCTCGCCGCTTCGGGACCGCTCTATTCGACGCTGGCTATGACGGCGAGCTTGCGGGCAGTCCTGCTGGCCAGCCCCCAAAATCGCGCGGTATTTGTGCAGGCAACAACACAGCAGATCGACGCCGCTGTGCTTAGCTCTATCACCGACTCTATCGATCAGGATGTCCATCGGTATCTTGGCCCTTACATCGGACCGCTGCACCTCTCGCTCGAGGTTCCCTGGCAGAAGGTGGTGGCACGCAACGGTCAGCTCCTGAATCCTGCAGTTGATGACCTGGCCCTTTTTACACAGCCTATCAGCCAGGCCGCTCAGCACCTGACCGTCGTCTCGGGCAGTCTGCCCCCAGCATTGACAGCGGAGCAGGCACGGCGTCAGGTGACTACCACAGGAGCCAGCCTGGCTATCGCCCTCAGCCAGCAGGAGGCCCAGCGCTGGCAGCTCCATGTCGGTGAAACTCTGACTATTCAGCTGGTCTACGATTTACCAGGATTGACCAGTGATATCTCATCTAGCTGGCGCCGCGTCCGCACGCTGACGCTCCACATCACGGGGATTTTCGCCAACCAGTACCACGGGACCAGCTTGGACGAAGATCCGTTCTGGCATCAGGAGACGTTCCTGAGCGCTGACCATCAGGGGATGGGCCTCAGTGGAGAAGGTGCGGACTATACCGTGTTGGCCGATACCACTACCCTGGTGACGGTGCTGGATAGCTTCTATCAACAATTGCAACGCGAGCAGGATCCCGTTTTTCTGACGACTCAACCAGTGCTCTGCTGGCTCTATGAGCTGCAGCCAGCACGGATTACGATCGATCAGCTCTCGGCCATTAGCAGTGGTGCGCACAACCTGCAGCTCGATGTGGCCAATCGCAGCGCCGAGGATAGTCCGAATGCCCTGACGCAGGTGCCGTTTGTCACAGGCACGACCGTCTCTCTGGCTTCTGATACTCTCACACAATATCAGAATAGTGTTGCCTTGGTAAGCATACCGATTACCGCTATCCTGGTGCTCGTCGTGTCGCTGCTGCTCTTCTTCGTGAGCATCATCGCCGATCTGCTGGTCGCTCGCCAGAGCGAAGCGATTGCCGTCCTGCGCAGCCGCGGTTTGAGCCGCAGCCAGATCTTTGGCCTTTTTGCTTGCCAGGGCCTGCTGCTGAGCGTGCTCGCCCTGCTACTGGGCCTGGGGGGAGCCGGGCTGCTGGTGCAGTGGCTGGCCGCTCGCCTCCTACCAGTCAGTAGCCCGAGCGTCTTGAGCCTGCTGTCCCAGGATTGGCACTCCCTCCTGCCGTCCCTGGGCTGGTCAGCAGGACTGACTGCTCTTGCCGCTCTGGGGGCTTTGCTCACAGGACTCTGGCGCCCGCTCCGCTCGAATATCATCAGCCTGCGTCGTGAAATGACGCGAGCAAGCCATCGCCCGCTCTGGCGCCGCCTGCATCTGGATATCGTCTTCTTGCTCCTGATGCTGGCTGGCTACGGCCTCTCTCTCTACTTCGTGAACAGCAATGTGCTCGATGCTCGCCTGCGCCTGCTCTTGCTCTCTCCGCTCTCACTCCTCGGCGCAGTCTGCTTGCTACTGGCCGCTATTCTGCTATTTTTACGTCTTTTGCCACAAATACTGGCACTGGCAAGCAGATTGGCAGCGAGACGGCGCGGGGCTGCTCCTCTCCTGGCAGTGGCTCAACTGGAGCGCTCGCCGCACCAGCCGGCGCGTATGACCCTGCTGCTGGCCCTGGCCACGGCCTTTGCTATCTTCAGTCTGGTCTTTCTCAGCTCACAGACGCAGCGAGCCCTGGACGTCTCAACCTACACGGTAGGGGCCGACTTTAGCGGGCCATTGGCTTTCACCGGGCGGTTGGATGATCTGGCGGATCTGACTGCCTCTTATCGACACTTGCCCGGGGTACTGGCTGCCTCGGTTGGCTTTGCCACCACTGCCAGCGCCGGAGGCTCTCTGCAGCTTCCCGTTGCCTTGCGAGCCATCGATAGCGCAACCTTTGCGCAGGCAGCTCTCTGGCCGCGGCAGGGTTCCGACCCGGCGTTGCCTACGCTGATCGCTCTCTTGCAGGCCCGCCGCAGCTGGGGCGAGGCCCATCATTTGGTGCCGGCCATCATCGACGCAGCCGCTGCCGAGTCGTTGCATCTCTCCACTGGCTCAACCCTGGTGCTGACCGTGACAGCGACGCCCGGCTCGCCGCCCATCGAGACCTCTTTTGTTGTCATCGACCAGGTGCAGGCGATCCCTACTGTGCTTTCCAGTCCCCAGGGGAATGCCGCTAACGGCATTCCTGCGGGGGGCGTCCTGGTCGACTACCAGACCTACGCGGATATTTTTGAAGGGCCAGCTCTCGCCGTTGGCAGCGACCTGCTACCACTCAATTACCTCTGGCTACGCACTTCGGAGAATACCGCGGATCTGCTGCATCTCCGCCTTCTGCTCACGAATAGCGACATAGAGCTAACACAGGTCTATGATCGGCGCGCTTTGTTAGAGGAATTACGCAACGAGCCGCTCTATCTTGATCTCCTGGGCCTGTTAACGCTCGGGGTAATTGCCGCCCTGCTACTCGCTCTCGTTGGGAACCTGTTGGCTTCTTGGCAGAGTACCCGCAGTCGTCTCCTACAATTTGCTGTGCTGCGCGCCCTGGGTAGCAGTACCCGCCAGCTCGCCGCAACGCTGGCCTGGGAACAAGGGCTAATCTACGTGATGGCAATCGCCCTGGGAACTGTCTTCGGCCTCGTGCTCGTCTGGTTGGTGGTACCGGCCCTCATCTTCACCGGCGCCCCGAGCACTAGCTCCGGCACCTCTCTCAGTGGTACTGCCCTCTATGTCTCGCAGCGCGTGCCTTCTGTGCAACTCATTTTTCCACCGACCTTGCTCGCGTTGCTGGCCGCTTTAGCTTTCATTTGTTTACTGGCACTGACCTTGATTGTATCGCTGGTGACACGCCTGACTGTGGCTCGCACCTTGCGCCTGAACGAGGATTAGCCACGGACAGCAGGGCAGGGCCTCCTGTGGACAGACAGGCTCCAACACAGGAGAGCGGCCCTGACAGCGTATAGCGTACTCCGCCCAAACGAGGCGAGCACGGGACCGGGACCGGAGACCAATCCGGCTGGCCCGCGCTCGCCTCTGGCCTCTGCCAACCGCCAACGGCATCCTTCCTAGTCTTTAGCCCCTCCCTGGGTAGGAGCAGCAGCCATCTGTTGCGTCTCGCTTGCCAGCGTCCCGGCCTCGACGTCATGGATATAACGCCGGCCACGCAGCAGCGAGGCCACTGCCGCCAGCAGGCAGAGCACGAGCGAGAGGTAGAAGACGGCCCGTAGACCGAACATGAACGGCGAGGCGATGAGATTAGGGAAGAACTCCTTCCCAAGCAGGTGGGCACGCTGCGCCGGGGCGATGTGCTGCAGCACCGCAGCCGGCAGCAGGGTGGCCATTGGGTTGTAGCCGAGGAAAGCGGCGAAGAGGGCCGAGGTAGGCGGCAGATGAGCAATCTTATCCGCCACCGCCACAGGGACCCCAGCAACTGTGAGGCCCGAGGCCAGCGCTGGGGGCAGAGCCGTGGCCAGACCAATGGTCACCACGCTAAAGAAGATGCCGATGCTCATGACCGTGGCCGAGTTCTGGAAGGTCGAACGCATGCCAGAAGCCACGCCGCGCCTGTCCGCTGGTACGCTGTTCATAATGGCCGTCGTATTGGGGGCCGCAAACATTCCCTGCCCAATGCCCATCAGCAGCAGAATCAGCGCAAACCAGATGTAGTCGAAATTGGCCGGCAGGAAAGTCAAGCAGAGGAAGCCCAACGCCTGGATAACCATGCCCAGGGTTGAGAAGAGACGCGCCCCAAAGCGGTCGGACAGCCAACCGCTCAACGGTCCAAAGGCGATAAAGCCAATCATGAGTGGCAGCATGTAGATGCCGGCCCACAGTGGCGTCTCCTCAAAGCTGTAGCCGTGAAGCGGCAGCCAGATTCCCTGCAACCAGATGATCAGCATGAACTGCAGGCCACCACGCGCAATGCTAGCTAGCAGGCTGCTCAGATTGCCCGCAGTGAACATGCGGATCTTGAACAGATCCAGACGGAACATGGGATCGCTGACGTGCAGCTCGACGAAGACGAAGGCTACCAACAGAATGATCCCGACCACAATCGCCAAAATGACCAAAGGATTGGTCCAGCCCATCGGCTGATTGCCATACGGTTCAAGACCATAGGTGATGCCAATCAGTAAGATGGTCAGGCCCAGTGCAAAGGTAATGTTGCCCAGCCAGTCAATCTTCTGATGGCCTCGAATGGTCGCTGTCTCGCGCAGCATCCAGTAGGCCCAGACAGTTCCGAAGAGTCCAAAGGGCACACTGACCAGGAAGACAACTCTCCAGTTGATGGTCGCCAGAATGCCACCCAGAATCAGACCAATGATGGAGCCGAGGATCGAGGCAATCTGGTTGATGCCCATCGCCATGCCTCGCTGATGCGGCGGGAAGGCATCGGTCAGGATGGCCGTGCTATTGGCAAAGAGGAAGCCACCGCCCACGCCCTGGACCAGGCGGAAGATGATCAGCTCCAGGGCCGCTGCGTTGCCTTTGCCTGGCGTTAAGAAAAGGAGGATGCTCCCCAGGGTGAAGATGGCAAATCCCAGGTTGTACATACGGACACGCCCGAACATGTCGGAGATGCGTCCAAAGGTCACCAGGAGCGTGGCCGTAACAACCATATAGCCTAGCAGCAACCAGAGGAAATAGTTGGTCTCCCCAGGCGCTAGCGGATTGATGCCGATGCCGGTGAATATCGCTGGGAGCGCAATGAGCAAGATGCTGGAGTTGATGGTGGCCATCAACATGCCCAGCGTGGTGTTCGATAGCGCAATCCACTTGTAATGTGGGCCAAGCTGGGGCCGCTCTCCACTGACCTGTACCTGTCGCTGTAGTGTCTCACTCCGTGCCATACCGCTCTCGCTCACCTTCTTCCTGCTCTACATACTCTTCAAACAATACATTTCACTTTATGAATACAACGACCAGAGAAAAAGGCCGCCAGCGTCTCGGGCAGCCACAGATAAGCAACTCTTGTGGAAGGCGCCAGCCCGGTCTTGACTGATGCCTGGGGGCTGGCGCCGCCCTGTGCCGTTTCACTCGTTCTCGCTGGCCGCCTGGCCTGGCAGAGCCTCCCTAGACCTTGCCCGAGGCTCGCTCATAAGGAGGGCGCAGGTCGCCGGGGCGACCACTGTAGGGAGCCAGACCCGCACCTGGACCAAGCTCCCGTTCCGACACATTCAGACGGCGCGCTTTGCGCTCCAGGGCCAGTACAATCAGATCGACGACACTATCCAGATCGAGCACATCGGTATTGACCACCAGGTCATAGAGATGCGCATCGGCAGGGTGCCGCCGATATTCAGTCTGCAGATAGCGCTCGCGATCATGATCCTTGCTCTGGATACGCGAGCGCGCCGCGTGCTCATCCAGACCCTCACGGCGCATCACGTAGGGTACACGCCTCTCCAGCGAGGCCACAATGCGCACATGCAGAACATCTCGCCGATCACCCAGCACAACCTGGGCCCCGCGCCCGACAATAACGACGTGCCCAACGGCAAAGGCCCCCTTGATGACGCGATTGACGGCTTCGCGATATTCTTCGGGATTGGTAAAGAGAGCTACTGGTGTGCTTTCGTCGTAGATGGCCGGATAGACTGCTGGCGCAATGCCTTGCATGCTGGTGAGGATTCGTGAGAGCAAGCTCTCAACATGCTCATCGCGCGCTGCCGCCTCTTCTTCACTGACTCCTAGCTCCCGCGCCACCTGGACCACAACTTCGTGATCCACCAGATGCCAGCCTAACCGCTCAGCCAGTCTTTTGGCAATCTCTCCCCCACCACTGCCATATTCACGTGAAATGGTCACGGCTCTCATCTGACTGATACTACCAGACTCTCCGCTCATACCCTCCCTCCTTCGCCTGGCCGCCGTGCCAACGCTCCCTACGCTACGCGCCAGCACTCGGAAGCGACCGGCCTTTAATTTGATATTCAAACTATCTCACCTACCAACTATACTACATTCAAACTAAATGATCAAGGTCAGCAGGGCAGCGATTCCTGCAGTTGAACAACGGGGAGGCAAAGAGTGAGCAGGTGCAAGGTGCGAAGGCAAGGGGTCAACTACGATTGCAACTGATGGCCGCCCCGGCCCGAGAGGCGGACAGGGCAGGGAGCAGTGAGAGAGGGCGCATCGCGCCCTCTCTCACTGCGCTGTGGGGCTATACTCGTAGGCCCCGATATCGCAGGCTCCCTGCTGTGGTCGTCGCAGGCCGCGCTGATCGACCGCGACATCGCAGTCGGCGGCAGGAATACGGTTGATCGCAGGACTACCCGCCAGCAGGGCATGTGTCTGTGTAGGTCCCCCGTTGGCACGCAGCAGTGGATCAATGTCGAGCGGAGTCGAGCCAGTGCCCACGAGATCAAGATGGTGGCGTCCAGTGGGGTCGAGGAACTTGGCCCCAGAGGCACGCTGAATGAGGTTATAGCCTCCGCTCGTCACCTGACCCAACAGGTCAGGGGCTACGTTTGCAGTATTAGCGGCCAGCAGCGAGTCCAGGAGCGTAATCTGTGAATCCTGTCCCTCTCCGCTCCCTGGTAAGATGGCCAGGCCGCCTCCGGCAGCCGCGCGGTTGCCATAGATAGTGCAGAAGTCGAGCCGGCCATCGCTCTCGCTGATGAACAAGCCGCCTCCAGAGCTTCTCCGTTTCCCCTGTGCACTATTACCCGAAAGCGTGGAATTGACCAGCGTGAGCATAGTCTTCTGAAAGCCCGAAGATCCCGAAGATGAAGACAGAGAGAGCGCTAAGAGGCCTCCACCTTCGGCATCACTGGCTGGGGCCTGGGCCTGATTGTCTGCCACGGTACTGGCCGTCATGACCAGGCTACCTGTAACCGCGATGCCGGCGCCAATGGCAGCCCCTTCGACCGAGGAGGTCGAGATCACCACGTTATGGCTGACAGTACTGTTGCTGATCGTCAGCGCCCCTTCGGCAAACACGCCTCCTCCCGTAGCGCGGTCATCCTGACTACTGGCACGGTTGCCACTCACCGTGCTCTCCATGATGGTCAGCTGCCCTCCTAGCAGGAAGAGGCCCGCCCCGACAGCGAAATGAGCCTGCACCTTGTTGTTGCTGACCAGAGTGTTCTTCAGAGTTACTTTGCTTCCAGAGGCCTGTAGACCTGCGCCTGCCGCCTCCTGAGCTGCCACGATGCTGTTGTCAACCAGGCGCGTGTTGATGAGCTGAACGGTGCTATCGAGGGCGAAAATGCCGCCGCCGAAGGCACTTTCCTGGCTGCTGACCTGATTGTCAGAAACGTTGCTGCCGTTCAGGGTCAGGCTGCCTCTGAGGCTGACGATAACCGCTCCTGCTGCACCGTTGCTGCTGGTCCCACTATCCTTAACGCTATTGCCCGTAATCTGGCTCGCGTTCAGAGTGGCCTTCCCTCCATTATTGAGAATAGCTGCGGCGTGGGCCTCAACTCCGCTGGCCTGGACATGCGTTATGGTACTCTGTAGCAGGGTCAGATTGCCTTGCTGGCTATTCTCGATAGCACTGCCTCCGGGCAGGGATGGCCCGTTGCTCTCGCTGACGGGAGAAATGGTAATCTGAGCAATGCGGCAGCGTTGCAAGGTCAGGTTCCCCTGATTGAGGAAGAAATCACCTGGGCTTGGCTGTCGCTCGCTGAAGCTGAGGTCGCTAAAAGTGACACTTGTCCGAGCCAGAATGCGGATGGCATAGCTGGCTTCGAGGCCCGGCTGGCCGCTAATCGTGAGTTTGGCAGCTCCTGGCCCCCGAATGGTGAGGCTCTTGCCAATATCGAGATTGTGAGTGAGAGAGAGAACACCGGTCAGGCCAGGCTGCACGCTAATGGTCTGACCAGGCTTTGCTTCAGCAATGACCTGTCGCAGCGAACCTGGTCCGTCGTCCTGGAGCGAGGTCACCTGCAGTGGCGCTACCTGCTGATAGAGCAGCCAGCTAGCAGGAATGAGCAGGCCCAGGATGAGAAGAACGACCAGCGCTAGCCTGACTCGCGCCAGTGTTCTGGCTCTCCGACTGGCGCGCAGAAACATCGCTTCCTGGAGACTCAGCGAGGCACGCTCTTGCCAGCGCAAGGCATCTTTGAGCAGGGAACCGCGGTAGAGGCGATCCCGCGGCTTGCCGCGCCGCCACCATTCCTGCACATCAGCGCTCACCCTCTGTTGCAGAGGAAGATCTTCGCCGGCCTGACGCACCCATTCCACCAGCTGTGGCCATTCCTGCAGCAGGGCCTCATGACTGACCTCTAACATCACCTCCCCCGCTCGGCGCTCGACCGTCAGTAAGCGCGCGGCCACAAAGGCCTCGCACGTCTCCTGCATCAGACGAGTCTCCTGCTCATCTGTTAGAGCTAATTCACTCTGGCGCGCCTGGCGGCGCATGGGAGCCTGACCCTCTCGTCCTGGCTGCACCAAGCGCAGGAAGAGCTGACGCGCCAGGAAGCGATGGCGATCCGAGGGGAGAGAAGCGTAAGTGGTCTCGGCGTGGCGGGCCAGGGCGCCACGTACTCCTCCAATGGCCTCGTAAGCGCGCCGCGTGAGACGGCTACCGCGCCGCTGCTGAAAGAGCTGGTCCAGGGTGAATTCCAGCAGAGGCAGAGCACCGGGCTGGTCACGGATATCCAGGAGCAAGTCGGCCACCAGATCTTCATCGAAGACCAGCTGGACATCGGGCAGCAGGGCTGGCTGTTCAATGACGGCCCGCAGCTCATCAAGGGTCATGGGTCCTATCGGGCAATGCGCCGGTCCCTGCAAGAGCTGCGCCAGGGATGGGTAGGCCAGAGGCCGATCGTAACAATCAGCCCGCAATGTGAGGAGGAGAAGCAGTTTGCCGTGAGGAACAGAGACTGCAGTGGCGATCAGATCGATGAAGCGCCGCCGTTCAGCTTCGGCTACCTCGGGAGTGAACAGTTCTTCGAACTGGTCAATGACCAGGACAAGATAGGGATGATCAGGGGCTAGGGTGAGGGCCAATCGGTGCAGGGCGGCGCTATCTCCCTGGACAAGGGCCGTGTGAATAGCTTCCTTCTCTTGCTGGCTGCCGCCGGCGGCCAGTACTTCCGCGAGCGCCTCTAGTGGCCGATAGGCTGGCCTGAAGACGGAGAGATAGCGCCAGTTCTCACTACCTGGCAGCGCCCCAGCCTGCAGCCGGGGGAGCAGGCCCGCCATGAGAAGGCTCGATTTGCCAACACCGACGCCTCCGATGAGAGCCAGCAGGCGCGCAGAGGAGGACTGAGCCGGGTTCTGACCCAGCAGAGTGGCGAGCCGCGCGAGCAGCTCCTGCACGAGCCGCTCACGTCCAAAGAAATCACCCTGGTCCTGCTGGGTAAAGGCTCGCAGCCCCTTGTAGGGATTGCGCGCTTTTCCCTCCTCTTCCAGCGTCAGTATTGCTTGCTTCTGGCGCCGCCTTCCCCATTGCCCTTCTTCAATCTGCTGAATAATCTCGTCCAGGGCTTGTCGATAGCGGGCACCGCTTCCATCGCTGAGAAGCGCTGGCGGTACCATCTCTGCCAGCGGCCAACTGCTCCCAGCTGGGGGCGCTGCACCCATCAGGAGATAGCGCACTGGACGCTGATAGAGATGGGCCATCTGCAGAAGCTGCTCAGAAACAGGCAGGGCTTGATCCTGGGCCGTAAGCCCTACCAGCACGAGCTGAGCTGCACGCATCGCCTGTCGGAGCTCCAGCTCATCAGCTTGCTCATAGCGCTGTGCCATAATTACGGTCAGACCACGCTCGTACAGCTCTTGCTGAAGGCGCTGGCTAACCGGGGACTGCTCATCTCGGACGGCCAGAATCACGCGCCAACTGTGCTGACCGTCGCCAGCCTGCGGACGAGGTTGTATCTCTTCCGGTCGCCATGTCAGGCTTTGGTCGATCTCCGGCCGCAACATAGCCTGACTGACAGCCTTTCCCAGGGCACGGGCGAAGAGGATGATAGCGGGATAGCGCTCCTCCGCCTTTTTGGCGAGGGCACGACGAATGACGCGATCGACCGACTCCGGCAACGCCGGATCATGCTCGCGCAGCGCTGGTGGCTCTTTTGTAAGATGCTGGTTGATCAAGTCAGCAGCCCCACCCTGGAAAGGTCGCACACCACACAGCAGCTCATAGGCCATGACGGCCAGGGCATACTGATCACTGGCAAAGGTGGGCTGCCTGTGGAATTGCTCGGGAGCCATATAGGGCAGCGTACCAACTGGCGCCGACTCGCCAGCCCCTTCCTTCTTTAAGAGCGGTAGAGCAACCCCGAAATCGCTTAAGAGCAGCCCGTCGTTCCCAAGGAGGACGTTCGCCGGCTTGACATCCCGATGGACAATATTCCGGTCGTGGGCATATTGCAACGCGCCCGCCAGCTGGTAGACGTAGCTGACGACGGTAGCAAGAGGAAGACGCGTACCGCGCGGATGCCTGTCGAGTAGGGTCCCTCCCGGCAGATACTCCATGACAAGATAGGGCTGACCACGCTCGATGGCAAACTCATGCACGGGTACGATGTGTTTGTGGCGCAGGCGGGCTAGAATCTGGGCTTCGTGTAAAAAAGCCTGCTCATCTTCTTCTTTCAGAAGCTGCGTGAGAACCTTGATCGCGACCTGAGTTTTCAAGTAGAGATGCTCAGCCAGATAGACCGCACCATATGACCCGCTGCCTAGCAGACGAATCAGGCGGTAATTGCCAAGTCGCTGGCCCTGGCGCATCATTGCCAGGCTCCTCCATCGTTTCCAGGTAGGCCCCAATGGTCAGTCAAGAATGAAAGATCCTCTCCATACGCTCATTGTGCCTGACATGTTCAGCACATGAGCCTGCAAGAGAAGATTACTCCTCTTGCTTGCTATTGTCAAGTGATCCAGCTCACAGAAGATAATCGTCTTCAGATGGTCCCTCGCGGCCAGCTCTTTCCGGCCTCTCTCACGGTTTTGCCGGGTCTTTCCCGTGTTGAAGTGTGTCACACAGAACTTTGGCATGATTATTGCTGTGATTGAAGAGTGTAAGCCAGGGCAGTAAAACGAGTGCCTGCCCTGATTCCTGGTCGCAGGATGGACCCGGAAGCGGCTTATCCGGTCAATGTGAGTCACAGATGACCATTTGACCGATCAGTCAAAGCCGAACAAAGGAGAGACTACATGGGCAGCAATACGCATGATGCAGCACCACCCGACTCTGTGCACTGGCACGCTGCCTGTGCCTGGTTCTTCCGCCTCGGGCGCCCTCGCCTGCTGGCGTTCCTGCTTGTCTGTGCGCTGCTTCTTCCTGGCGGTCTCCAGCAGGCGAGAGCGGCAGGTACGGCGCCCAACGGCCCAGGCTACTCTTCTATCTGGGCGCCCTCGAACAAGGCTTTCCTTGGCACCGCTGCCAACACTACCAGCGATGTCTGGTTCACTGGCTACAACGGCATCATCAGCGAGGTCTTCTTCCCTACTGCCGATACGGCCAACACCACCGATCTGCAGTTCCTGATCGGCGACAGCGGCCATACCTGGGTCGACGAGGAGAAGGTCGCCACAACCTCCACTGTCCAGCTCTACAATGCCCACTCGCTCGCCTGGCAGGTGACGAACACCGCCAAGAACGGACGCTACCGCATCACGAAGATTATCTACACCGATCCTGCTCGCAATTCGCTGATTCAGCAGGTGACGTTTACCGCCCTCAGCGGCACCCTCTCGAATTACTTACTCTACGTTCTTTATAATCCGGCCATTCACAATGCCGGCAACAACAATACCAGCTCGACCCAGACCTATAATGGTCGCACAATGCTGGTGACAACCGATAGCACAGGCAACTATGCCAGTGCCCTGGCCGCCTCTATCCCCTACGTCTCCGGCATGACCAGCTCAGGCTTTGTCGGGGTCAACGATGGCTGGACCGACCTGAAGGCCTCCAGTAACTGTGGCAGCAGCACCTGCCCAGACTATACGATGAATTATACGTATAGCCTGGCCAGCAATGGCAATACGGCCCAGACAGGCCTGCTCGATCTCTCAAACGGTGGCAGCGTCAATACGAGCATCGCCACCTCGATCACCTTTAGCCTCGTCCTCTCCTTCGGTCAGACCAGCGGCAGTACCGCCGCGGCTACGGTCGCCGAGCAGACACTTAATGCCACCCTGAGCGATACCTCGAACATGCTGGCGACCTATGTCACCCAGTGGAATAGCTTCGATAACAATCTCACCAGCCCGCCAGCCGTTGGTAGCACGACAGCAATCCAGCAGGCCCGTCAGCAGGAGTACTACCTGGCCGCGAACGTGCTGAAGGCCTCGCAGGATAAGCAGACGGGAGCCTTTGTAGCTGGTCTGGGCGTCCCCTGGGGTGACAGCAATGGCGATAGTGACGCCGGCTATCACCTGGTCTGGGAGCGCGACATGTACAAGATCGCCAGCGCCCTGATTGTGGCCGGTGACAGCGCGGACGCCCTGCGTGCCGTGCAATGGGCTTTCAATACCCAACAGCAGTCCGATGGCCACTTCCCGCAGAATAGCTATGTCAACGGGACGCCCTACTGGAACGGCATCCAGATGGATGAGCAGGCTTTCCCGATCATCCTGGCCTGGAAGCTCGGCCTGACTGATAACAGTACGTTTGTGAACCACATCAAGAAGGCCGCCGACTATATCGTCAATAATGGCCCGCGCACGGGCCAAGAGCGCTGGGAGGAGAACAGCGGCTATAGCCCGTCGACAATCGCGGCAGAGATCGCTGGTCTGCTCTGCGCCGCCGATATCGCCCGTATCAACGGAGATACGACCGATCAGACGCGCTATACCAATGTCGCTGATTATTATCAGGGCATGGTCCAAAACTGGACCTTCACGACCACTGGGCCACTGGGCGGCGGCTACTACTTTGAGCGCATCGATGGCAATGGTAACCCCAACGATGGGGCCTCCATTACGATCGCCAACGGCGGGGGCACCTACGATGAGCGGACGATCGTGGATGCTGGCTTCCTGGAACTGGTACGTCTGGGAGTGATGCCGGCCAACTCTCCCTATATTACGCTCTCCTTGCCAGTGATCGATGCCACCATCAAGGAGACGATCAATGGCTACCCTTACTGGTTCCGCTACAACCACGATGGCTACGGTGAGCATAGCGATGGTTCGAACTACAATGGTACGGGCATCGGACGCCTGTGGCCAGTCCTAACGGCTGAGCGCGGAATCTATACGATCGCCGCCGGCGGTGACGCCGATCTCTACCTGAGCGCGCTCATGGCTGCGGCCAACGCCTCGGGCATGATCCCCGAACAGATTTGGGATGTGGCCGCCCCCAGCGGCTATACACCCGGTACCCCAACGAAGTCGATGAACCCGCTCAACTGGGCGATGGGCGAGTATATTGTCTTGCTCTTCTCTGAGGCCAATCACCGCGTGGTGGACATGCCTTCGATCACCTACAGTCGCTATGTAACAAATGCCTACCAGCCTCATAGCGGCTGGGTGGTCGACTACGACCCCAATCAGCTCCACCCCGGCAAGGCGCTGACTATCTACTATAACGGCTGGCTGGCTTCACATACCCATGTCTATATCCGCTGGGGCGAGAACGGCTGGCAGAACATTCCTCCCGATGCCGCCCTGGTGAAGCGCAGCGATGGCTTCTGGCAGGTCACGATCAGCGTGCCGACCGATGCCACCCAGATCAATTTCGCCTTCCATGACGACGCGAATAACTGGGACAACAACGGCGGCGGGAACTGGAATGTTCCTATCACTGCCTGAGCAGGCCGGCCCTGTCCAGTGAACAAGGGGAGGGCCGGGCCTGGCTGTGGCTGATCACCGGCAGCAACGCGGCCCGGCCCTGGATCAGGGCCCAACTCGTTGGCAACCCTGGCTAGATATTCTCCCTTTCCCCAACGAGCACTGTTGGCCCTGGTAGGGAAGGAGCGAAGGGACAGCGCCCACTTCACTGCCTCAGTGATATTCCCTCGCTCCTTCCTTCTCTCACTGGCGCAGCTGGCTACTGGCGAATGAGTAGACGCGCCACCCTTCATGCAGCAGAGCATGGCACCGAATTCAAAGAGTGTAAGGAGGAACACCAGGCGATGCCAGCTCAGCAGAGTTTCTAGGGCACTGGCAGATACGGGCGCATCATCTCGTTATCCTCGTGATCAAGGATGTGACAATGCCAGACGTAGCCTGGCCCCTGGGTAGGATCAAAGGGATAGAGATTCTGACCCGGGCTCACCTCTTTGAGCGGCGTCGTGATCGGCGCCCAGCGCACGACCAGGCGCGTGACCTGGCCGGGATACATCTTGATGGTGTCTTTCCAGCCATCCTCACCCGCGTCAGGAAGCAACAGCGGGCCGCGCAGATACGGCGTCACATCGGGATTGCCACCCAGCGCGCCCCGGGCGTTTGGCTGGCCATAGGGCAATGGAGGACCATAACCCGGAATAAAGACCCCCGGCGGATAGTGTACCGGCCCCCAGGCACCATCTGAGCGGAGACCGTTATAGGTCCCCCCAGGAAAGAGTGAGTCGTAGCGCGCTCGATAGCCCTCGACATCCAACGCCTGGCGATTGAGCAGCTGGAATTGGACAAGATGAATGTGAATGGGATGAGCATCCTCAGTGAGGTTCACGACCTCCCAGATCTCGGTTGCCCCAACACGCGGCAACTCGGTCAGGTAAATCCCCTGCCCCTGCCTGTCGGGCTGAGACCCTGACACAGGCTGACCGCTCCCCTCGCGTATACCGCTCCACTTGGTGTTATTGACCAGCACCTCGACAGGCCCGCCCGGTCCTTCCACCTCAACAAGGACCAGTTGCCGCCTGACCGCAGGCTTCACTCCCGCCGCCAGCATACCCGTCTGAGGATTAGCCAGACGCACCAGCGCCGGCGGCTGGTTGACTCCTCCCCGCAGCGGCAGACCGCTGGCCGGATTGTAGGTCCTGTCCGTCTCTGACAGGGGCAGCGAGACCCGAATCTGCATGATCCGTCCGTTGGTGGCTGGATCAGGCGGATCGCCGTCAGGGAAGGGGGCCGGTGCGCTGTTGATCAAGAGCAAGGTCCGACCAGCATAGGGGGCAAAGTCAATGATCACATCGGCTCGCTCTGCCGGGGCCAGCAAGAGCGACGGCGAGGTCCTATCTTGAGGGTCATTGAGCTTGACTGGCCTGTCAAGCAGGCCTCCATCCGTGCCAATCTGCCAGAAGATCGGCCCTGGCTCCTGGCTCAGGGCATCTATCAGCCGCATCTGGAAGAAGCGTGCATTGGCCGCATTCAAAAAGCGAAACCGATAGCGCCGTGGCTCTACATTCAGATAGGGCCAGGCCTTCCCGTTGACAACGATGACGTCGCCAAAGAACTCGGGAATCCAGTACGGATGAATCGAGGGATTGGGAGGCGGCCCATTGAGGCCAGTCGGCCTGGCGGGCGGCGTACCATCGGGAAAGAGCAGCTGACCACGCGTATCAAACTGGCGATCCTGGATCATCAGTTCGATTTCCTGAGCACCGGTCGGTAGACCAAGGGGATTGTGCGGCTGCCCTGTATCATAGGCATCACGGATCAGATAAAAGGCCGCCAGCCCAGAGAAGAGTGTGAGACGGGTCACGCCAAGCGTGTGATCGTGGAACCAGAGCGTCGTCGCCGGCTGGCCATTCGGATACCAATAAACCGCAGCATTCGGAGCTGTCGGCGCATAGCTGCAGTAGCCTCTGCCATGCCGTCCATCGGAGGTAAACCAGGCTTCGGGAGCGCCATCAAAGGCGGAAGGAGTTTCACCCCCATGCAGATGAACCACCGTCGGCAAGGCTCCAGCAAAGGGCACAGTCGCCCCCATCTGCCCCAGGGGATCAGCCCAGTGAATGGTCTGATCCACCGTGAGAAGCGGCAAAAGCTGCGATTGAGCTGGCAGCGGCAGCGCATTGATATAGGTTACAACCGTCGGCACCCCCTGCTTGGCCTCAACCGTGTAGCCAGGGTAGTGCGGCGGGCGCTCACCTACCTGATAGCCCCAGACATAGGTACCAGCGCAGAAAGGGGGACTGAGGCGGCTATAGCAACTGGTCGGCAGAATGCGCTGCTGAAATTCGACCATGCGCACCTGAAGCTGAGAGCCACTGACGCGAGAGTCGGCAAAGGTGGGCAGCGGCTCGACAAATTGGGGAATCTCGGCCCCCGGCAAGGGCGCCTGAGCAACCTGCACTGAGCCTGAGACGCGCGAGGCTGTCCACAGCGAGAGCGGGAAGAGGCCCCCAAGACCCAGGGCAATACCAACCTTGAGTAACTGTCTGCGAGTCGTCATACGCTGACGCTCCTTTCCAAGGGTGTGGTGCATCGACGCAGCAAACCCCTTGCAAAAGATTCTGGCTACAAGGAACAGTCTCAAGGCCCGATAGCAGGAGCAAACGAGCTGGCCAGCAGCCCTTGATCTGCGTAAAGGAGAATGAGGGGACTGAGCAGCACTAGAGGCACGTCGACGCTGTGGGAAGCGGAAGAGCTATCGCCATCAGAGCCTCTTCCGCGGCGCGAGAAGGAGCCTGCGCCGTTGAAAATGAGCATCCGTTGCTTGTCTCCTCTCTTCTCATGGGAAGGAAGACTCCCGCGAAATCCTTTCGCATCAGGCCAGGCTTTCACCTGAAGACTACATAATGGCTACGCTGACTATCCATTGTGTCTAAAGGCCATTGACGCCTTGCGGACCAGATCCATCAGAAGCTTCTTTTCAACTCAGATCACACCCCCTTTCTATCGAGTTTGGAATCAGCAAACAGTTATGAGTAGAACCAGGTAATCTATTAAGAGTGTAGAAAAATCTACGACATCTGTCAAGGGTATCTTGCATCCTGTAGTCTCAGAAAGCCTTAGAAAGGGTATCAGGTATCTCTCTGTGCCTTCATCATCAATGAAAAGCCAGCCGGGCAGGCTCTGGCTCAACCGCCGCAGGCGCTCAGCGTGCTTCCGCTCTCCTGTGGTGAATTCCAGCATAGAATAGCCATAAATGGCCCCTTCAGAGAGGAGGTAGCGCTGCAGGCCATTCTCCTCTTTATCAAACGCTGCTCCTCTGATAGTAGAATACCTGTGCCAGCAACTGACAGCGTTAGCGGCGTTCTTCCGTACCGCCTGTCCTGCTGCGATGCCCCAGTTTGCCTTGCGTCACTAAAGCACCCAGCACCTCCATAATGATCCGTCCAGCAAGCAGAGCTGTCAGATCGGCCACATCATAGGGAGGAGCCACCTCCACCAGCTCCATACCTCGCAGGCCCTCACGCGCCGCCAGATGCACCATTCTAAAGACCTCACGTGGCAGTAATCCCCCCGGCTCGGGCGTTCCTGTTCCCGGAGCAAAGGCCGGGTCCACCACATCAATATCAAATGAGAGCCAAACCGCACTTGCCCCCTTCCAGGCGACTTCCAGAGCATACTCCATAATGCGCTCGATGCCGTAGCGATCGATGTCATCGAGTGTGATCACGGTTATCTGCCGCTCATGAGCCAGACGCATTCCCTTCTTGGAGCCAGTCCAACCGCCGATACCGATCTGCACCAGGTTGGTCGGGGGGACATTAGGCAGGGCGGTGGCATGAAAGAAAGGCGAGGCATGCATGCGCTCGTCATAGGTCCGCTCGCTCAGATCGCTATGCCGATCAAAGTGGATCACGCCCAATTTGCCTTCGACGTGCGATGCCACTCCACGCAGGGTGGCGTAGCCAATGGAGTGGTCGCCGCCAAGGACCACAGGGAAGGCTCCCCGCTCGACGATGTAGCTGAGAGCGCGCGTGATCTGATCGAAGCTTTTCTCGATGTGCGAGGGAATAACCTGGACATCGCCAGCGTCAACCATAACCAGGGCTTCGTGCAGATCAAGACCACGCTCGGGATTGTAGCCATAGCTCAGAGCGGAGGCCTTCCGAATGGCCGCAGGCCCGAAGCGCGCCCCTGGGCGGCAGGTGGTACCGCTATCCAGGGGTACCCCGACGATGACCACATCCTGCCCCCCAAGCTGCTGCATATCACGAAGAAAGGGCACCTGCAGAAAGGTCGCCTCCCCCGTTCCTCCGCCTAACGTCCAGGGTTCGCGTCGAAAGAGGGTGAGGTTGCGATCCTCAATGCTGGCTGCCGCCTCCAGTCCATAGCGCCGGGCTTGCTCTCGCCGCGCGCTGACCTCCGCCCCTTCCTGCTGCTGAGCCTGCCAGCGCATGGCCCATGTGCCCCGCAGGTCCTCGCGCCGCAGTTTCTGATGCCCCTCTTGCCGTTCGTCGCGATCGCTGCTTGCTCTGTCCACCATGCTACGATTATCCTTTCCGGTTGCCGCGCAACGCGAAATAAGGTCCTCTTCCTTTTGAAGTGAGAATCTCGGGAGAAGATCCCCAGTCCAGGAGATAGAGAGAAGCCGTTGCTCCTGGACAGGCTCAGGCCAGCATCTGCCTGACAAGCTCACGGGCCGCGCAACACGCTCCAGTCGGACTGGCCCGCCGTGCCGCTCGTTAGCAGGCTAAACGGCGGGCCACCAGCGCTCACGAGGCAGCGCGCCAGGCCAGAGCACGTACTGGAGAGCCATCAAGGCCCCGTAGCGGCAAGGGTAGGAAGGAACACTGATAGACGACACCGCCAACCAGCCGATCTAGGCGCGCCAGATTCTCGACAATGAGGACATCATTGCCCAGCAAGGTAGTATGAGCATGCCGGGTACCCTGCACGCTGGAATCGACGCTGAGGGCATCGATCCCTACCAGCGAAGCGCCGGCTTCGACCAGCAGCTGCGCAGCTTCCGGGGAGAGATAGGGATGGCGGAAGTAGCGCTCACTCTTCCAATAGAGGTCCCAGCCAGTGCGCAACAGCACCGCCCCGCCAGCTGGCAGCGCCTTCAGCTGAGGCTGCAGCGCCTCCGCGGGGATTGGCGTATCCTCTCCACACCCCTCCAGGGAGACCACAATGCCGGTGAGCAGGAAGCGCTCCGGGGGATACTGCGTAATGGTCTTTCCTTCCGGCACCAGATGGGAAGCGGCATCAATATGGGTACCGGTATGCGTCCCCAACACCAGGCGCGACACCTGCCAAGGAGGCTCGGTCTCCACTGCCTCAACGCGCGGCTCCGGATCACCAGGGAAGACCGTCATTCCCTGCTCGATTGCATGAGAAAGGTCGATGAATTGCATCAGCTTGACCTTTCCCTCCTTTCGCATGCCAGTTGCTTTTTATCATCCCTCACCGGGGTTGACTGCTCTCGCTCTCCCTTCTCAGTCTTGCCCACCGTCCGGTCACGCCGACCGGCTCTCACCCTGCGGCGCGACCAGCTCAACCTCGTGTGAGAGGGACTGGCACAGATCCTGTAGCACCTCCTCAGGCACGTCAGGCCGGGGGCGCAGCAGATAGCGTGTCTTCATTTCGACGCCGGCGATGCGCGTCACGTCGGCTACTGCCTGGAAGCCAGCCGCTTCGATGCCACGCCGTGAGGCATAATTGCTGGCATCAGCCCCTATCCAGAGACGGCGCAGGCCCTGCTCGCGTAATACCCTGGCCATATAGACGAGCAGAGCAGGATAGAGCCGCTGGCCACGGTATGGTGGCAAGGTGGCGCAATCCCAGATATAAGCCCTCCTCGCCCGGAGGCGAATCGTGAGTCCCAGCTCACCTATCTCCTCCTGCTTGAAGGAGACCCAGCCATAGGAGGCCAGGATTTTTCCCCCGTCCAGATAGGCCGCATAACACTGGCAGCCGCGCGCAAAGCGCTCCATTACGACAGCGGGATCGGCCACCTCCATCGCCATCGCCAGCTCTTCAGCACGCTCCGGGCCAGCCTGCAGAAAGGTAGCAGGCAGCCGCGCTGGCGAGCTGGTCATGATCGGACGGCGGTCAAGATCGAGAGACCAGAACGTTCCTGTGTGTTGCACCACGGAAGCAGCCACATGACTCATCGGGTGCGCGCCTCCACTCCCTCTTCTACCGTCGCAGGCGCGCGTCGCTGACTGAGTTCGGCAATCGCTTCAGCTAGATGCTCCTCTTGAATATTGTACGCCCCCGCCGCTACACGCAGCTTGTGAGCCGTCGCCAGCACATCGGCGATGGTATAGCCCTGCGGCGGTTCAAATTTGTAACAGGCCATCTCCAACAGTTGCCCGTTTGGATCACGGAAGTAGATCGAGTCCATAAAGCCGCGGTCAATGTTGCCCGTGTTCCAGATACCGCGCTCGTTGAGTCGCCGGGCAACCTGATTGTAGGTGGCACGTGAGACTGTGAAGGCCAAATGATGCAGGTTGCCAATGCCCTCGGGGTTGGGCGTCGGGTCATTGGCCCGGTCCGGTCGCACAAAGAAGGTGATCAGACGCCCATCACCAGCATCAAAGTAGAGATGGGTCTCCTCCGGCACATCAAGATTGGGCTGCTCCATGATGAGGGGCATGCCGAGGAAGTCCCGGTAGAATTCGATGATAGCCTCGCGATTGGAGCCAACAAAGGTAATATGGTGAACTCCCTGTACCTGAAGTTTTGCCATGTCTCACTTTCCCTGACAGTGCAATCTCGTGTTTACCAGCTTGCTATATTATATTCTCAAGGAAAGATGACTTGCGAGATCAACTATCTGCAGGTCTGGGGAGCGCTTCCTCTCCCCGAGGAAGCTCACACTGGCCAGCCTTGGACAGGCCCAGATCAGGCTGAAACGCAGGATTGCTCAGGCCGCCTCTGGTCCAGCACTCGCCTGGCCAGGCAGAGCTGAAATCGGTGGATTCGCCGCCGCGTCCAGCAAAACCTGGACAGCAGCGATGAGAGGGCCTCGGTGCGACTGGTGGAAGATATCCGCGCGATAGGAGCTAGAGATTCCCTTGACTCCTGCTGTTTGGGAAAGCCAGACAACGCCTCGACAGCTGTGCCACTGGCATTGTGGCCTTACCTGGGGGAGAGAGCCATGCCGCACTCTCCTGTATTCTCGCCTTCCTCGGTTTTGGAATGACAGCTACGCCGCGGAGAACGATAGCCACCAGAAGAGCTGCGGGACCGCGCGCGGAGAGCCCCGATGATCTCGCTCGGGCCAACACGAAGATCTGCCAGGAGCCCCCCACGCGCGTTTGGCAAGCTGCCATTACTTAGCATAGGCGCCGACTGTCAACGCAGCGTCAATGCCTGGCCAGGCTTAAAATGTCGCAGCCAGCGGCAGCTGAGCCAGCTCGCCGCGCGCCTGATACTTTTCCAGCGTGCCCTGGGCCTCCTGCAGGAGGGCACGCGCCTTCTCGTGCTGCGCGGACGATCCCGCTTGCAGCGCCGCCTGGGACCGGAGCACCTGGATACGTGCTTGCTCTAGTGGCAGCTCCAGTTCTTCGGCCTCTCTGGCAGCTTCGTGGAAACGGCGCTCGGCCTCCTCCCAGGCTCCACAGGCCGCACAATACCAGGCCCACAAGGCTGTCGCTCGCATTGCGAGGAGCCGGCGCTGCTGACGCTGAGCCGTGGCCAGGGCGGCCTCCAGATAGGGAGCAGCCGCGCCAGGTTGAGCACGCAGCAACCAGACCTCAGCCAGCCATAGCTGGAGGCGCGTGCGCAGATGGTGATAGCCATACTCATCGATCAGAGCCAGAGCCTCCTCTAGCAGGGCAGTCGCCTCCTCCAGGCGCCCTTGACAGCGCGCACAGAGTGCCAGACCCCCTCGATACCCTGCTTGCCGTTCAAGGTTGCCCAGCTCTTCAGCCAGAGCCAGCCCCTGACTAAAGGCTTCGGTCGCGGCCCGCCACTCTCCCACATAGAGATGCAGCTCCCCCTGCGTACTTGAGAGATGGAGCAGGGCGCCCAGCAGCTCGTAAGTCTCAGCGATTCTTCGCCCTTCAGCTAAAGATACCTTAGCCGCCTCCAGCTCTCCCAGGAGGAGCTGATGATAGGCCGCATTGTTGTAGGCAAGGGCCAGAAAATAATAGTTATGGGTCGCCCGAGCAGCCTCAGCCGCCTCTCCATAGAAACGCAGAGCCTGACGCAACTGGCCATACTGGGCCGCAATATTGCCCAACTCAAAGAGAGTTGCACAGAGGTCGCCCAGATTGCCACACTGGCGGAGCGCACGCGCCGCCTCCTGGAGATGCTCCTCGGCAGCCACGAGATCGCTGCCCTCCATTGCCAGCGCTGCGCCAAGCAAGCGCTGACCAGCCGCAAGCAGTGCCAGCCGTTCGCTCTCCTGGAGAGGATCAGGCACCGCCAGTCCAGCTTCAGCACAAGCAATGGCCTCACGATAGTCATTCATAATCAGCGCCAGCTCTCCCAGCTCGAAATAGGCGCTCTTCCAGGCTACGCGATCATTCAGCTGGTGCGCCAGCATCAAGTAGCGCCGGCACCAGGCAGCTGCCTGCTGGAGCTGTCCCAGGGCACGGTAGACCTGGCCCAGCGCCATCGTCAGGCGCAGCTCCTCCTCCAGGGCGGCTGCCGGGGCCACCAGATCGTAGAGCTGCTGCAAGAAGAGGGCCACCTCCGTGCTGACGTTTTCGCGCGCCAGTTCATCCAGAATCTGCAGTCCATAGCGCCGGGCCCGTTCACTGTCGCCCCCCATCACCGCATGGAGGGCAATCTGCCGCCGCGGAAAATCCTGCTGCAGCGCTGGACATCGTTCCAGAATGGCCGCCAGCTCACGGTGAATCTGCTGCGTCCGCACCTGACTAAGCCGATGCATGACAGCCTCGCGCAAGAGCGCATGTGAGAGTCCATAGCAGCGCGGAGCAGCCTCCACGAGCAAACCACGCCAGAGCAGCTGATCTACGATAGCCAAGAGGGGGGCCTCACGCATCTCAGGCATCTCCTGCAAAAGGGCTAGAGGCAAGGGCTGGTTAGCGATCGCCAGGACCTCCAGCAGCGTGCGAGCCTCGCCATCGAGATCGATCAAGCGCCAGAGTACTAAATCATAGGTGGTCTCGGGCAGAGCATGCATGGCTCGCCACTGCAACCAGCGCCGCATATCTAGTCGCAGTCCTTCAGCGCTCTCGCTCAGGACCCCATCAGCTTGCAGCTGCCTCAGCAGCTCCAGCAAGATAAAGGGGCTTCCTCCTGAGCGCTCGTATAACCAGGCCGGGAAGGTGGAGGCCACCGGCAAGGTCACAATGCGAAGTGTCTCTACCAGAGTTGTCACCGCCTCCGGCGTCAACGGTCCCAGTGAGAGCACCTGCACATGCCCATGTCGTCGCCCGAGCGTCAGCAAACGCTGCAAAGCAGGAACCAGCTCAACCGAGGCACTGGTCCCTATGAGCAGGATAGGCAACTGGTGAACACGCAGAGCCAGAAAGCCAAAAAGCTGGAGCGTCGAGCTATTGGCCCAATGGAGATCGTCGATCGCCAGGAGCAAGGGAGCCGTGCGCGCCAGGGTCCGCAGCGTCTGCCAGAGCGACCACATAAAGCGCCCCTGTTCCTCTGGCAGAGCGCTTCCGAGAGCGGGTGAGGCTGGCGCTAGGGCATCGGCGAGAGGATCTAAGCCCAGTCCCTGCAGGGCCTCCCAAAAAGGGCCGTAGGCCAGCAATTCATCAAACGGCGAACAGGCCCCTCGCAGCACGATCCAACGCACCGAGAGCGTCTCAAGCCTGGCCATCAGCTCATCCAATAGCCGCGTCTTGCCGCTACCATCCTCACCCTGAATCAGGACCGTTGCCCCCTGACCCGTGCTCGCCACCTGCGCAGCCAGCTTCAGCAGATGGCTCAGCGGTTCCTCACGTCCGACAAACGGCAGCATCCAGCCCGACCCGCCAGATCCAGAGCACCGTGACCCGCCCCTACCAGCCTGGCCACCCCCACAGGCCCCAGTGCTCCAGCGTCTTGTCAAAGCCTCTCTCACGCGATCCTGCAGATCAACCGGAGGAGGGAGGCCAAGCTCCTGCCGCAGAAATTTCTCGTATTGAGTATACTGCAGCCAGGCCCTGCCGAGAGAGCCAGAGCGCAGCGACAGTTCAATCAGCCGGCGCTGATCAGCCTCAGAGAACGGGTCTTCGCGGACCAGACGCTGCAGGTATTCTATGGCCTCCTCCCAGTGCCCTTCTTGCTCAGCATAGGTCGCCAGGCGGCTCAACGCCGAAAGATAGCTCCGGCTAAGAGCCGCCTCCTCTGCCTGCAGCCATTCATCAAAGAGCGGCGCCCCATTGAGCGTAAAGCCCTGCAATAGCCGCCCGCGGTACAACTGCACCGCCTCCGCCAGAGCTTGCCTGCTGCCCTCCTGTAAGAGATGTCGGAAACGCCGCAGGTCACAGACCAGCAGCTGCTCGGCCAGAGAGACATAGGGGCCATCGACCACTAACGCCTCGGCCAGGCCATACGATTGAAGAGTACGACGAATGACATACAAGTTGGAGCGCAGCGAATGGCGGGCATTATCCTCAGGCACATCGCTCCATAACAAGGCCGCTAGATGCTCACGTGGCTGAGGGCCTTCAGAGGCCGCCAGATAGTAGAGGAGCGCCTGCGCTTTCTGATGATGCAAAACCAACGGAGTACCGGCAATGCGTACTTCGGGAACACCCAAAAGACGGAAAACCAGCTGCCCGGAAGACATGTTCATAGCTGTACACTGCCGTTTTTAGCTTGCAATGATCCCTTCGCTGCCTTGAGGAAAGCGATCATTTTTTTACTCTATCCCCATCCCTTCGCATTTGCAAGAGCATTATTACGGCCCCTGCTCTCTTCCCCCAGGTCCAGCAAGTACATCTTCGCACCTGGCACGGCTGGTCACCACCCCGCTATAGCCTCTGCCTCTGTCATCACTGAAACAACGGAGTCTTTACACAACTGGAAGAGACAACACCATATCTTTTTCCCAATCAACATCTCATCAGCACGCCTGAAAACTACACTTCTTAACGCAAGGCAAAAAGAGGAACTTGCCCCTACGTTCTCAGTTCAAAGAAAAGCTTCATAATAGGATGCCTCCGGCATGCATAGTCTATCGGCCTGGCATAGCCAGTATAGCCGCTCAGGGCAGGAGGAGGTCACGCAGCAGGGACAAGAGCATAACATAGCCGGGCAATTGGCTAGCGATACCCCATTATGGGGAAAAGAGAGCGTTGCCAGCATGGGGACACTGAAAGAGATGGCCTATCTCGTTCGCCAGGGACCCCTCCCACGCCTTCCTTCGCTGAGGTATGTCCCTCTGCGCTACCGAGGTTGGCTCCCTCTGCCAGTGGCCAGGCGCTACCAGTGCCTGGTGATCGGCGTTGCCCAGGGCGTGGTCACTGTGGCCCTGGCTCGCCCAGGCAACGCCGCTTTTTATGCGCTGCTGGAAGAGATCACCTCCTGTACTGTCTTCCCGGTGCTCGTTTCTCCGTCCTCGCTGCGTCTGGCAATCAGGCGCCTTGAGCGCGATCAGCGTCACCCGAGTCTCTCTCTACATCCTGCCTATTTTCTCCATCCTCACCAGTTCAACACGTTGTCACGCCTTCCGCTTCGCTTCTGAGACCGGTTGGCTGACAGCTGCAGTCTCTCCGGCATCACCGCATTTCAACCAGCATAAGCATCAGGCAAAAACCGGTGAGTGCTATTGTGCTTCTTGAAAAGAAGGCAGGGCAGCCACCTACCCTGGCGACATATTGCTGCTCAGCTCGCTTGCTATGGTAGCTGCCACCACGGCTATTTCAGGAGGCTGGCTTCTATGCATATACCACTGGTGGACCTGCAGGCGCAGTATCAGACGATCAAGGAGGAGGTCCGGGTGGCCCTGGATGAGGTCCTGGCTGACATGGAGTTATTCCTCGGACCGCGTACCCTTGCTTTCGAGGAGGCTTTTGCCGCCTACTGCGGTTGCCGCTACGGCATCGGGGTTTCATCGGGCACCGATGCCCTGACGCTGGCTCTGCGCGCCTGTGGCATCGGCCCCGGCGATGAGGTCATCACTGTAGCCAATACTTTTATCGCTACCATTGAGGCAATCGCACAGGTCGGGGCCAGGCCGGTCTTTGTGGATATCGACCCCCAAACGTATACGCTTGATCCCGCGCAGGTCAGCGCCGCTTTGACGCCTCGCACGCGCGCGCTGTTGCCTGTGCACCTCTATGGCCACCCCGCTGAAATGGAGCCGCTGCTGGCTATCGCGCGCCGCGCCGGGCTGCGCGTTATCGAAGATGCCTCGCAGGCCCACGGCGCCACTTACCAGGGTCGCCGCGTTGGCAGCCTGGGCGATATTGGCTGCTTCAGTCTCTATTACAGTAAAAATCTGGGCGCCTATGGCGAGGCCGGCATCTGCGTGACCAACGACGCAGCGCTGGCAGAGCGCCTCCGCATGCTGCGCGATCACGGCTCACGCGTTCGCTATCACCATGAGCTATTGGGCAGTAACGCCCGCCTCGATGAGCTGCAGGCCGCAGTGCTGCTCGTGAAGCTACGCTATCTGGAACGCTGGAACGCCGCTCGCCAGTCACATGCTCACTTCTACAGCGAGCACCTGCGTACTACTGTGGCGGCCCTACCCGTGACCAGGGCCTGGGCTACCCATGTCTATTGCTACTATGTGATCCAGGTTGAGCAGCGCGATCAATTTCGTCGCTTGCTGGAGCAGGCGGGCATCAGCACCGGTATCCACTATCCGCTTCCCTTGCATCTACAGCCAGCCTGCTCCTATCTCGGCTATCAACGCGGGGATCTCCCACAGACCGAAGCCTGTGCTGCTCGCGTTGTCTCGCTGCCGATGTATCCCGAGCTAACGGAGCAGCAGCTGACTTATGTGGTGGAGATGGTTCACAAAAGCCTGGCGCTGTGCACACCTGTGGCTGACCGCTAGGCTGTTTACGCCGCCCCCGGCCAGGCCGGAGGGAACGAGAAGGCCCCGCCCTCCTTAGCCAGCCTTCTGACCCTCGGCTGGGCCTCTCTGCAATGTGACCACAGCGCTACGGACCAGAGCACAAGACTGTCGTTTGTCCGGCGTGGGTTGCTGACAGGACGCCAGCCTGCGCCGTTACCACTATCCTGGCAGTAAGCTCAATCTCACCTGGCCCAGCCGTCGACCGGTTGTCACTGGCCAGAGCTATGTATGGTTCATGGAATGGAAGAGGTAGACCGTTATGGAAACACTGCGCTTCGCTATCATAGGCTGGGGGTATTGGGGGCCCCGACTGGCACGCAACCTTGAGTCGCTCCCCTATGCCAGCGTCACCTTGATTGCCGATAGCAATCCCGCTTGCCAGTTTTCACCCGCTCTGCGCCATCACCCGCGGGCCCGCTTTACTACCTCCGTTGAGGAAGTCTATCGCTCCGACGTGGATGCTGTCGTCGTCGCCACTCCAGTGAGTACCCACTACACTTTTGCTCGCGCCGCCCTGCAACACGACAAACACGTCCTCGTCGAAAAACCTTTGACCGCGAGCGTGATCGAGGCCGAGGAGCTGGTCCACCTAGCCCAGGAGCGACAGCGCATCTTGATGGTCGGCCATACCTTTGAGTACAGTCCGGCTGTCAATGAGCTGCGCAAGCTGATCCGCAATAATGACCTGGGCAGGATCTATTGTTTCGAGGCGATCCGCGTGAATCTGGGTCTCTTCCGTCAGGACACCAATGTCATTTGGGATCTTGCCCCACATGACATCTCCATTCTGCTCTACCTGCTCAATGAGAAGCCGGCAGGGGTGCGCGTGCAGGCCCACGCCCATATCCAGCCACGTATCCCAGATATCGCTCATCTCGATCTGACTTTCGCCAGCGGCATGACGGCCCATATTCATGTGAGCTGGCTCCACCCCTGCAAGATCCGCCGCGTCACCGTCATCGGCGACCAGCGCATGGCAGTTTATGATGATACAAACCCTGCCGAGATGCTCAAGATCTATAACAAGGGGGCCGATGTACACGCCGATCCAATTGTCTCCTACCGCAACGGTGAAATCACCATTCCACATATCGACTGGGTCGAGCCACTCCGCCTGGAGTGCGAGGATTTCGCCGAGGCGATCCGTACAGGCAGACAGCCGCGTGCAAATGGCCTGGTCGGACTGGAGGTCGTCCGCATTCTGGCAGCAGCTCAGCAAGAGCTGGAACACCAAACACGCCAGCCCCTGACAGTAGTCAGCCCGGCCAGCTAGGTTCAGAGCAGCACAGCAGAGACCTTATGCACTTCTTTTTGGACCCAAGCGCGCTGAATCAGGGAAGGAAGCAAAGTTGCAATGAATCTGGTCGCCTTTTCTTTGCGCACGAAGGGCACGCATAATTTTCTGCGTCGCCTTTGGACGGTCTTCGCTCGCTTTGGCCTGACAGAGCAACGCACCGCCCGCGCCTTGCAGGCCCTGGTAACAACACTGCGTCAGTATGGAGCCTATCCTACCTTCTTTATCCCCGCCGTGGTGCTGCGCCGCCACGTTCCCCTGCTGCGCCAGATCGCCGCCAGCGGCGCCGAAATCGGGATTCACGGCTACGTCCACAACGATTATCGCACCTTGACACGCCAGGAGCAGGAGCGCCAGACACGCCTGGCCATCACCGCCTTCAGCCATAGCCAGATCTCCTTTGCCGGCTTCCGCAATCCTTACCTGGGCTGGACCGAGGAGGCGCTGGCGATCTTCGCCTCACTGGGCTTCACCTATGAAAGCAATGAGGCGGTCATTCACGATGTGATCGATCTGGACACGCTCTCGCCCCTGCTGCGTAGCGGCTATGAGAAATCCCTGCATTTGTTTCAGGCAGTGCCCCCTAGCATCTATGACCTGCGCCCACATTGCGAGGGACCGCTGGTGCGCCTGCCCACGAGCATCCCCGATGATGAAATGCTCTTCGACCGCCTGCGCATCACCGATCCGCAACGCATCGCTGCCATCTGGTCCGAGGTCATGGCACGCGTCTACGCCTTGGGTGGTCTGTACACACTCAATCTCCATCCTGAGCGCGGTTTACTTTGCCAGGCCGCTCTCCGCGGCCTACTCGACTATGCCACTCACCAGCCGGAACCAGTCTGGATCGCTCGTCTGGGGGAGATCGCTCGCTGGTGGCGCGAGCGCTGCCAGTTCCGCTTCGACTTCACCCCCGCTGGCCCTCAACGATGGCAGGTTCGCCTGCTCAGCTCGCCTCGCGCCCACGTTCAGACCCGGCAGCTCACGGTGCTCGCCCGCTTCAGCGCCAGCGAAGGCAAGCAGACGGCTCAGGGAGAACTACAACAACAAGAGTGGCTGGTTGAGGCCGAGCGCTGTCCCGCCATTGCTCTCTCGCCAGCGACTCCGCCAACAGTCATGGCCTTCCTCCAAGAGCAGGGCTACGCTGTGCTTCAGACCAGCCCCGAGAAGGCCACCACTTACAGCCTTTTTCTGGATCTGCCCGCCGGCCTGGGAGCTTCTCCCCGGGAGCAGCGGGAGCATCGCCGTCAGCTCGTTGGCCAGATCGAAGCACTGTCGGCCCCTTTGCTCTCTTTCGCCCCCTGGCCCACCCCCTATCGCGCCGCTCTGGCCATCAGCAGCGATATCGACTCGGTAACAATCCAGGACTTCTTCCTCCGCATTGTTGAGGTTGCCCGCGCCAGTCGTCTCTCTCTATAGCTAGCCCGGGCACGCAGAACAGTGAGGGTCCTTGGACCAAGCGGGAACAAAGGAGGAAGAGAGGGAGGGAGAGAAAGAGAGAGCCAACCCAGACAGCACAAGCCGAGACGCGCCAGCATACAACAGGCGCGTTTTTCCTGGCCAGCACTTCAGATGATCACCTGTCCTGGCAGTTTCGTAGAACTGCGGAAAGTGCGACACGCTGGTATCGTCTGGCGCTCCTGGTTCTTAAGTCAGCAAGAATACTCACCAGCTACTTCATCTGTAAAAAATTTCGATCTACTACGTCCATACTTAGGGGGTTAACGAAATGGCATTGACTAGAGCCATGAGGAAAAGGATGAGCGTATGCCGTCTCAAGAAAGACAGCAGTTGTCTTTTCACAGGAGGACTCAGCGCGTAGTCATCGCCCATGAAGCTGATATCTTCTGCCGTGGGCTACACAGCCTGCTGGCAACCAGTGAGGGGTTCGAAGTGCTCGCAGAGGTTAATTCTTGCACCGCTCTGCTGGAGATCGTAGCGACGACCACCGTGGATACGGTTCTCATTGATTGCATGTTGGCAGATGGCGATTGCATCGAACTGACACGCCGCCTGAATGAAGCACCCTCGCCTCCTCATGTGGTTCTGCTCGCCTCCCGTATCAACGATGAATTGCTCCTGCGCGCCTTGCTCAACGGCGCCAGTGGCTACCTGACTAAGGATACCCCTGGTCACCAGGTGCTTGCCTGTCTGGAAGGACTGCGCAAGGGCGAGCTGGCGCTGACCCCCCATGTGGCCAGCGCAGCTATCCGCCTGTTGATCTGGGAGTGCTACCGCCTGGCCGCTACCTTCTCTGCGACCACCTCCGCCACTGGCCCGGCAATCGCTCTGGATCAGACTCAGGCTGGTACTCCACAGCACCGTTCCGAGCCAGCTTCCACAGAAACCCGCAGGCCGGCGGCCCTGCCTCACCTGACCGAGCAGGAGCAGAAAATTCTTCGCCTCCTGCGACTCGGTCTGAGCAATAAGCAGATCGCCGCCCGTCTCTCGATCTCTCCCTACACAGTAGGGAAGCATGTCCAGCATATTCTGCGCAAGCTCGGGGCCAGCAATCGTACGCAAGCTGCCTCCCATACCTCATTTGAGGGGCCTCAAGTAAGGGATGAACAGTAATTATTGACAAGTTACTGCTTTTCAGAATACTTCACTTGAGGAGTTGTAAACCTGCAGGTCATTGTGTTTTAATACTAGGGAGTCAAGCGTTCCCAGAAGGCAGAATCTTCTACTATACGAAATCCGGTAGAGTATCGGCAGCTATGAGAATGGGGTATTTTGATGAAATTGCTTATTGTTGATGAAGACCGTGATCTTGTTGAAATGTTGACAGGCTGGTTAAAGACGCTGGGGCATGAGGTGCGACGCGCTTACTCCGGTGAGCAGGCACGCCGTGAGTGGGAAGAGCACAAACCAGACCTGGTGATTCTGGATACGGCTCTCAAAGACACCGATGCTCTCGCCATGTGCCGCGAGATGCGCACGCGGCACGATGCCCTTGTGCTGGTCATCTCACAAGAGCGGGACGTCCACGATGAGGTCCAGTGCCTGGAGGGAGGTGCAGATGATTATCTGCGCAAGCCTTTCTTCCCGGCCCAGCTCCTGGCACGCATCCGAGCTGTCAGCCGGCGCGGGCGGTCAACCCTCCTTTTACGCCCTCCAGCTGTCATCACTGTTGGTCCCCTCTCCATCGACTCGCTCCACAACGAGGCGCGCATCTCTGGTAAAACGGTGCATCTCACTCCCACTGAGAGCAAGCTACTGCATCTTTTAGGAGTCAATGCCAATAATGTCTGTACAGCAGGGCAGATTGTGGCCCACATCTGGGGTTATGGGAACGACGGTGATGCCAGCCTGATCAAAGCCCATATCCACCATCTCCGGCAGAAAATCGAGCCAGACCCGGCTAATCCGCGCTACATTCTAACCGTACCAGGTGTCGGCTACACATTAGTACGCCACCCTGACAAGGCCGAGGCCCCGGCTAGCTCTCCTGGGCACACACAACGAGCCTCCGGCTAAGCCGGCCAGGCGCCGTCTGCCCTTGTCTGGCCAGAGACACTCACCCCGCTTTCCCCGTCTCGCACGAGCCGGGCCAGTGGGGTGGCGACTCATCCGCTGCTGCGCTTCGAAGCTCGCTGATCTCACGGCCAGGGGCCAGGGCAAGGATCAGGGGGACACTAGCGACTCGACCCAAGAGCCGGCAGGGAACGCTCAGCATCAGCCGGGCAGGCAGGGGAGCCAGACAGGGAAAGATCTCTTTCGATCTATCTCTTTGCTCCCCTGCCTGCCCCTCTCGCCTCACCGTCACGCGATCGCAGGACGCCTGTGCGGTCACTATCTTTGCCTGGGCTTTGGGACCCGGCTCGTAGCGTCCTGTCCCTGCCCCCTATCCCAGGTAGCGATAGAGCAGCCCTCCGAGAGGACCACTCACCTGGAGCGGCAGTACCCGCCAGCAGCTCGTCACTAGACGATAGACACGGCTCTCCTCCGAGGTACTCACCGGACCGGCCTGGCGCGGGTAATAATAATAGGGCAGCGGCACTTTCTCAGCTCCCCAGCGACGCTTAAACTCCATCAAGCCCTGATTCGCACAGGCTGTGCGCCCGAGGTCCAGCACCCTGAATCCCTCGTTGCAGGCCTGCTCAATTGCCTGCCACATCAACAGATTATTGGGCGCCAGCTGCAGATAGCCTTCGTGCGAAGCCCCATAGGCATAGCGCAGCGTTCCACCAGCTGCCAGGAAGATCATGCCAGCGATCGGCTGCCCCTCATACTCCGCCAGCCATAGCCGTAACCGTCCGCTGCGCGCAAAAGTCTCCCACAGCTCCAGAAAGAAACGCCGCGGCTGAGCCGGCAACCCATGTTTCTTACAGCGCGTGCGCAGATGGAGCTGATAATAGCGCAGCATCTCCTCGCGGCGCTCTGCCAGGCGCACCTGAACCCCTAACTGGGCAGCCTTGCGTACTTGGCGCTGCACTGGCTTACGCAGCTGGGACCACATCATCTGGGCCTCCCTCGCTAGTGGGAGCAGCCAACGCACATAGAGATCGCTGGTCACAAAGCGACTGTCTGCCTGTAGCAACCCATTGGGACCACAGCGCAGCTCTAAGCAGTCCGCCCTCTGATCCGCAGTCAGGGCCAGCGCCTGCTCAAGGAGAGCCTGGGCATGCTCCGCGCTGTCAGCCAGGAACGGGCAGTAATCCGAAAAAGGGAAGGCCACTAAACGTCGGCTTCCCGGACGGTTCTGCACGAGACAGAGAGGCAAAAAGCCACAGAGTTGACCAGCCTCATTGCGCAGCCCCAAGGGCAGCAGTTTGTAGCCATAGAGGCGACTTATCAACTCCAGCCACTCTGGCATGAGATAAAAGGTCTCACTGGCCTCCTGCGCCAAGGCCGGCGACCATGTCTGCGAAAGAGAGAGCGTTGCCTGCGTCATCATTACTGCTCCTAGCCGTGCTAGCCTGGTAGCTATCTTTCTTCTTCACTGCCCCCACTGCCACCAGTCAGCGGGAGGGGTGCGAGCACACTTTGATCTCTGGCCATGCATCCAGGCACCAGCCAGCGTGCAGCGAACAAAGGCACCCTCGCTGGCCTTGCTCTAGCTAGAGAAGCGAGCCGCGGAAGAGCGGCCTTCTCTCCAGCAGCTCCTCCTCAGCCAGGAGGGTCGCCAGACGCTCTTGGCAGCGCTCCCAGGAATAGGCCTGCTCCACCAGTCGCCTGCCAGCCTCAGCTAATGCCTGCCGGCGCCTGGCATCTTCCAAGAGCAAGAGCACTGCCCTCACAAAGTCATCGGGGGTGTCGGCGAGTAACAGATGGCGACCCGAGGCCACGGCCAGGCCTTCAGCCCCTAATGTCGTTGAGACCACTGCCCTCTTCATTGCCAGCGCCTCTAGAATTTTGAGCCGTGTCCCGCTGCCGATGCGCAGCGGCACCACGACAACACTGGCACGAGCGAGATAGGGACGCACATCGGGTACTGTACCAGTGACTGTCACCCCCGGCAGTCTGGCCAGCCGCCGTACCGAGCGGGGTGGATTGCGCCCCACAATCCACCACTCAACCGCAGGCATCCGTTCGCGGATGAGCGGCCAGCACTGGCGCGCAAAGCCGAGAACGGCCTGCTCATTGGGATAATAGTCTAGCGAGCCGGTGAAGACGATCCGCTGCCCCTCCTCCTCGTCCGTAGAGGGAGGAGCAAAGAAGGAGAGATCCACGCCATTGGGAACGACTCCCACACGAGCTTGCGGGAGCAGCTCTTGTAAGAGTTGACGCTCGCGCTCGCTGGCTACCAAGACAGCAGCCGCTCGCTGACAGCAAGCCAGCTCGCGTGGCTTGACCAGGCGATACTCGCGCCCGTTATACCACCTGCGTAACCAGCTTTTCTCAGTGAGATAGGTGCGATAGAGCAGCTCATACTCAAGGTTATGCTGCAAAATAAGCAAAGGCAGAGAAGCAGGAAGGCGCAGGCCAGCCGCGGTGAGAGCGCCATCAACATAGACCGCCTGATAAGCATCAGTGGCCAGGGCACGATCGAGCGCGTCCTGTAAACCAGGCGGACAACGGTCAGCGATGGCACTTGATTCCCCCCGCACCACATGAAGCGCCTGCCGCCAGCGGCGCCACTGTGAGGCCGGGGACGCGACCAGGTTGACACCCTGCAACCGCTCTAGCAGCGGCCCGCAGCTCGCTGCTTCCTGCAACTTCTCGCCGCGGCTCAGCGCGATCAGCGAAACAGGATACTTGCTCGCCAGCGCCTTTAAAACATAGAAGCTGCGTGCTCCACCTCCCCAGGTTGGAGCAGGAATATAAGGGATCACCGCCAATAGCTTCATCAAGATACCTCTCTCGCTCGGCGTTGCCTGCCAGCGCTATAGGCAAGGCGCACTGGCTCCTCCAGGTAGCTACTCCTTCCAGGCTAGTTGCCATTGCCGCCGAGCGCATAGAGACGCAGACGCTCGGCACGGGGATCGCTGCAAGCGCAACTCTTTCATTGTTATTGCTTATCAGCTAAGGAACCTGCCCAGTCAGTAAGCATAGCGCCTGCTGATCGCGGAACGGTTGACCTTTCGGTCAAGAATGTGTTCCTGAAGAGGCCAGGAAGTGCATATTCACAATCGAAAGAGGAGCGCTGGCTATCTCTACCAATTCACATAACCCTTCTCGCTATCACGACATCTTCTTCACCAGAAGAAACATCGCTTCCCAACGCACAAGCAGTATGCTGTCAGAGACAGTAAAACCGCATTCGCCAGCAGGCCGCATTGACTGGTGGCCGGCGGCGATCAGCTGCGAGAGAGGGAGGGTGCTTGCGTGAGCAACGACACCACGGTCGTCATCGGCGCTGGACCATACGGGCTTTCGATCGGCGCTTATCTGAAGGGGCGCGCCCAGCCCGCCCTGGTCTTTGGCCGTACAATGGAGTTTTGGCAGCAAATGCCCACTGGCTTTCACCTGAAGTCAGTCTGGAGCGCCTCGACGCTCTTCGACCCGGATGGTCGCTATAGTCTGGATCGCTACTGCACCGCTACCAGCACGCCACGCCAGGAGCCGCTGCCGATCACGCTTTTTCTGAGTTATTGCTGCTGGTTCCAGCGTCAGGCAGTTCCCGATGTAGATCCAACGTATATCACCAGGCTGGCCCGCGATGGTGAAACATTCGTGCTTGAGCTGGCAGATGGCCGCTCGCTGAAAGCAAGGCGCGTTGTGGTCGCCAGCGGGATTGCCCCGTTCTGCTACGTGCCAGAGTTCGCTCGTCACCTGCCGCCCGAGCTGGCTTCCCATACGCAGGCTCACCGCGATTTCTCCAGCTTTGCGAATCGCGAGGTGGCTATCGTTGGACGCGGCCAGAGCGCCCTGGAGTGCGCCGCCCTGCTCCACGAGGCGGGAGCCAGCGTGGAGTTGATCGCCCGCGGCCCAGTGATCTGGATCAACCGCGCGCTCTACCATCGCACTGGTCCGGCCCGCCGCATCTTTTATCCCCCCAGCGATGTCGGACCCCCGGGCCTCAACTGGCTCGTCGCCTCGCCGCTGCTCTTCCGCCTCTTCCCCGAGAAGACGCGCTATGCCCTCGATCGCCGCGCCGTCCGACCAGCAGGGGCGGAATGGTTGCGCCCACGGGTAGAGGGTCATGTCCGTATCACGGATACGGCGGAGGTCGTGAAGGCTACGCCTCGCGGCGAGCGCCTGGAGCTGACGCTCAGCGACGGGAGTACGCGCCAGGTCGACCACCTCTTCCTGGGCACTGGCTATCGCCCGAATATTCATAAGCTGACTTACCTTGACGAGGCTTTGCGGGCACAGATCCTGGCCCGCGATGGCTATCCCGTGCTCAACGAGTGGTTCGAGTCGTCGGTGCCTCGCCTCCACTTCGCTGGCGCGCTGGCCAATCACAGTTTCGGACCAATCTGCCGTTTCGTGGCCGGGGCGAAGATCCCCGCTCGTCAGATCTTGCGCTGCGTCCAGCGCGACCGCCGCTTCGCTTAGCTTCGGCTCAGTGCCTTGCCTTTCTGGAAGCTGGCCACCGCGCTATTCTCGGTCGGTAGGTACGCTGATGCCTGGTAGATCTGTTGAGGGGGGAGAGAAGAGACTCCCCCCTGTCTTGATCCTGGGAAGCGATTTCAAAGCTCTGGGAGTCGCACGCCGCTTGGGACGCCGGGGCATCGCCTGCACAGTGCTCGATGCCGTGCCACGCTCTGCCTGGTTCTCACGCTATACGCGCCAGCGTATTCGCTGGCCCGGCTCCCTCGGCGATGAGGCGCTGCTGACATTCTTGCTCTCCTCTGGGCCCGCCAGTAGTCTGCAGGGCGCCGTCCTTTTCCCTATGCAGGATGAGGCCGTCGAGCTGATTAGCCGCCACCATACGGAACTGGCTCGCCTTTACCGGCTCACAACTCCACCCTGGGAGGTGGCTCGCTGGGCCCTCGATAAACGCTTGACTTACCGCATGGCCCAGGAGCTGGATGTCCCGGCACCACGCACCTGGTACCCCGCCGATGAGCAGGCCCTGGCAGACCTCGATCTCCAGTTTCCTGTGATCGTGAAGCCGGCCATCTCGGTCCACCTGCAATATACCTTGCGCCTCAAGGCCCTGGAAGCGCGGAGCTACGCTGAGCTGCTAAGTGCCTATCGCCAGGCCCGCACAGTCCTGGAGGCCGATGAGATCCTGCTTCAGGAGCTTATCCCCGGTGGAGGCCAGCTTCAGTATTCGCTGGGCGCCTTCTGTGAGAACGGCCAGCTGCTCTACGCCTTAACCGCCCGCCGCCGTCGCCAATATCCAATCGACTATGGCCTTGGCTCTAGCTTCGTAGAGGCTGTCGAGGTCCCGGCTCTCTACCCTCTGGCCGAGAAGCTGCTCCACTTCATGGGCACAAGCGGCATGGTCGAGGTCGAGTTTAAGCTTGATCCTCGCGATGACCGCTATAAGCTGCTCGATATCAATCTGCGCCCCTGGGGCTGGCACACGCTCTGCGTGGCCTGCGGCCTGGACCTGCCCTACCTGCAGTATTGCCAGGCTATCGGCCAAGCCGGCGATCACCCCGGCCCCATCCGCTACGGCGTTCGCTGGCTGCGCCTCTTGACCGATCTGCCCGCCGGCCTCCAGGAGATGCGCGCTGGCCTCTCCAGCCCCCTTGCTTATCTCCGTTCACTGGTCGGTCCTACAACCTTCTCCGTCTTCTCTTTGACCGATCCTTTGCCCGCCGTCGGCGATTTGCTCGTCGCCTTGCTGCGCGTCAGCCGCTTCCAGGCCCCTCACCCCGCTCCCTGTCCTCCTTCCACTCTCCCTCAAGAGGCAGCTCCCCCAGCGCGCTAAAGTATCCCCCCACCACCCTCCTCGCCCTTCAATCTATCTGGTCTATACATCTTGACATATACACCATAAATGGGTACACTCCATATGAGGAGAGGAGATCAACCGGCCTCCGGGGCCTGCCGGGATCTCTCTGTGGCAGGTAGCAGTCTGGCTTCGCTGTCCACAACCGACGCGAACGCACCACAGGTGGAAGGCAAGCACTAAGGGCTTCCGCTGAGACAGGGTCTGCGCACTGCGACACATCTCTTCGGGCCACTGGTGGACAGAGGCCGGTCCTGACCTGTCTGAGTTCGAGAAGAAAGGAGGAGAGAGTGGCGAAAGGGCTGCTCTGCTCGCTTTCAGGCAGCCCTACATAGTCCTGTCCAGATCAGCACGTGCGACGCTCAGCACGCGGTTGGTCGGCTGCCGCGTGTCTTTGCCAGGGGCCTCCCAGCCGAGACTGCTAGCAAGGAATGTTAGCAAGGAGAAACCATGAGACGACAGGAAAGACTCTTGCAGCTTGGAATAGCGGTGGCTCTGCTCTGCTCGGGCCTGGCCGCTCTGCTCTACACTCATCCGCTCCAGGTGCGTGGGGCCACGGTGATTACCACACCAACCAATGTCCATGTAGTGGCCACCGGTCCGCAAGCGATCACCCTGGCCTGGTCACCCTCCACAGACAATTCCGGCACTGGCGACGTGCCAGCCTACTACGTCTATAACGGCAGCAATATCGTTGCCACCTCGATGGGTACGGCTGTGACCATCAGCTCGCTGCTGCCCTCGACGAGTTACACCTTCACCGTTCAAGCTTACGACAAGGACGGCAACACCTCGGCCCCCAGCGCTCCAATTACCGCCTCCACCCAGGCAGCCAGCACTCCCACCTACCAGAAAATCGCCTACTTCGACCAGTGGAGCATCTACGGCAACGCTTACTATCCCTCGACTGTCGATACCTCGGGAGCAGCCTCACGCCTGACCATGATTATCTACGCTTTCGAGAACATCGACCCCACGAATCTGACCTGCTTTGAGACGATCAAGGCGGCAGACTCCAGCAATGAGAACGACCCTAACGCCGGCGATGGAGCAGGCGATGCCTTTGCAGACTATCAGAAGAGCTATAGCAGCACAAACTCCGTCGACGGCAGCTCGGACTCTTACAGTCAGCCGATCAAGGGCAACTTCAACCAGCTCCGTGAGCTGAAGGTCAAATATCCCAATCTGAAGATTCTGCTCTCCATCGGCGGCTGGACCTATTCAAAGTACTTCTCCGATGTGGCGGCAACGGCCTCCTCACGCCAGAAGTTCGTTAGCTCCTGCATCGATATGTTCCTTAAGGGGAACCTGCCCACGGGCATCAGTGGTGATCCATCGGGCGGTCCTGCCTCCGCTGCCGGCATCTTCGATGGCTTCGACATTGACTGGGAGTACCCCGGTGTCCTCGGGCATGTTGGCAACCACTATGGTCCCCAGGATAAAGCTAACTTCACGCTCCTGCTCCAGGAGTTCCGCAACGAGCTGGACGCCTATGGGGCCAGCATTGGCAAGCATTTCACGCTAACAGCGGCTGTCCCTTCGGGACAAGATAAGATTATGCAGATCCAGACCGATCAGATCGGGAATTATCTGGATTACGCCGATGTCATGACTTATGACATGCACGGAGCCTGGGAGAGCAGCGGCCCAACGAATTTCCAGGATCCGCTCTATGGGTCGCCTCAAGATCCTTCGGCACCTATCCCTCCCGGTCAGGCCAAATATAATATTGATACGTCCATCCAGGCCTGGACAAGCGGACTCTCAGCCTACAGTATCCCTGGCGGCTTTCCCGCCAGCAAGCTGGTGATGGGCTTCCCCTTCTACTACCGTGGATGGACAGGCGTACCCGCTGGCAATACGCATGGCCTCTACCAGTCTGCTACTGGCCCTTCACCGTCCTTCTCCTACAGTCAGACCCCCGGTGTCGCTTTCTATAAGGAGCTGGCCGCCGCTGGCCTGACGAGTAATGCAAGTGACAACTTCTTCGATTCGACCACACAGGCTTCCTGGATCTATGACGGCACGAATTTCTACACCGGCGACACGCCGCAGTCGATCGCTGCGAAAACGACCTACATCAAGAACAAGGGCCTGGCCGGTGCCATGATGTTCTCCCTGGAAGATGAGGACACAGCCGATACGCTGCTGAACGCCATCGTCAATGGTCTGGGAAACACCTCGAACCCTGGTCCGACGCCAACCCCCACACCAACCCCGACAGCGACCCCGACTCCCATACCGACACCGACCAGTACTCCCACGCCTACGCCTATGCCCACATCAGCGCCGACGGCTACTCCTACACCTAGCCCAACACCGACCTCCCCTCCGTCTGGAGGCAACCTGGTCGCGAATCCCGGCTTCGAGAGTGGCTCGCTGGCGCCCTGGAGCTGCGACTCAGGCGATCAGGTTGTTACCTCGCCTGTTCACAGCGGTTCTTACGCGCTGCAGATCACTCCGACGAGTTCTACAACAGGCCAGTGCACCCAGACGATCAGCGTCCAACCGAATCATACCTATACGCTGAGCGCCTACGTGGATGGTCCTTATGCCTACCTGGGCATCAGCGGTGGAGCGAGCAACTGGACCAGCAGCAGTAGCTACACGCTGCTTTCGGTCTCCTTCACAACTGGCTCCTCGACCACCAGTGTCACCATCTACGTGCACGGCTGGTACCTGCAGGGCAACGTCTACGTAGACGACGTCTCGCTTCAATAGGCTTCAACGCGAGACTACTGGCAAGGGAGGGAGCGAGAGCAGGCAGCACGGCCTCGTCCAGCTCTCAGACCGTTCTGTCACTCTCCTCCCTTACCCTGACTTCTCCTGATGGCCTTCCACGATCACTAGCACTAGCAAGCAAAGGAGCTAAGATATGCTGCCTCTGAGAACTTCCTGCACAAGTGGACCGCCAACCCGAAGAGCCTTGCTGCTCGTCTCTGTCGCCTTCCTTGTAGTCTGCCTTGCAGCGGTAGCCTTCAGCCTCCAGTACCAGCAGCGGCCAGCCCAAGCTGCCGCGTCTCCAGGGACGGCCTGGTACAATGCGGCTCCTTACGTCATGCCCCTCGCCAATAACCCACCGTCCCTTACAACCGTGATGGCCGCAACTGGCGCACGCGTCTTTACACTGGCCTTCATCGTGGCAGACAACAGCTGCACACCTGCCTGGGAGGCCGACAGCGGCCTGATCGATGTCTCAACCGATACCCAGGTTGGCCCTATTATCAATGCTGTGCGAGCAGCGGGCGGCGATGTGGTGGTCTCTTTCGGCGGCTATAATGGCACGAAACTGGGACAGGTCTGTGGTACCGCCCAGGCTACCGCTGCCGCAGAGCAGGCCGTCATTAGCAAGTACGGCCTGCGCGCGATTGACCTCGACCTGGAAGAGCCGGAGTACGAGAACGCCAGTGCTATCAATAACGAGCTGGGAGCCGCTCAGATTCTGCAGGCTAACAACCCCGGCCTTCTAATCACTATCACCCTGCCGGGAACCACCTCGGGGACTGGCTACTTTGGACAGCAGCTGCTCACGACCGCGCGCAGCCTCAGCTACACTCCGAGCAGCTACTCCATCATGCCCTTTGATGGAGGCTTCAGCGGCGCCAGCAGCCAGATCAGCGCTCTGCAGAGCTTCCACACTATGCTCATGAACACCTTTGGCTGGGATAGCGCGACAGCCTACGCCCATGAGGGCATCTCCTCTATGAATGGGCGCACCGATAGCGGAGAATACTTCTACCAGTCCGATTTCCAGACGGTGCTTAGCTTCGTCGAGAGCAATCACCTGGCCCGCTTTACTTTCTGGTCGGTAAACCGCGATCGCCAATGCACGCCGCCAGATAACAACGGGAACCTCTCGGCTACCTGTAGCAGCGTGCCTCAGAACGACTGGGACTTCACCCGCATCGTTACCCAATTCGCTCAGACGAGCACAGCGACTCCTACAGTAGTTCCTTCGTCAACGCCATCAACGCCAACGCCCACCGCCACACCTGCCCCGACCCTTACTCCCTCGCCGACGCCTACACCCTCAACTGGCAGCAGCTGCGCAGGCGTTGCCCCGTGGAGTCCTACCACGGCTTATACCGGGGGCAGCAAAGTTACCTATAACGGCTATCTCTGGCAGGCCAAGTGGTGGACGTACAACGACGTGCCGGGCGGTCCAGCCGGCGTCTGGGTCCAGCTGGGTCCCTGCTAGCGAACGAACTATTACCCTCCACCCCCTCTTAACGCCCAGCAGATCAAAGGAGGTCTGTGCAGGTTTCCTCAAACTCCGCGATTGGAGGCGACTGGCGGAGATGTTTCACCCTCCGCCAGTCGTTTTGCTAGTGGGGATGGGGGCAGTCACCCTGCAGAGCCGGTCGCCAGAAGCGCTCCACATGCGCCCCCTGCTTCGGGCTGATCTGGCTACTGTAACATTCGATGCTTTGATAAAGCGCAGCCGCCGTGCCAAAGTTGATGCGCACCTGCGAGGCATAGAGGCTGGCAGCCTGCTGGCGCAAAGCCAGCGTATCCGAGATCTCCACCAGCTGAGGCTGCATCATGAACCCCAGCTCCTGCAGGCGCTTCTTGAGAGCAGTGGGATGCAGGACATAGGGGAAATCCTCATAGAAGGCAACATTAGCTCCATATACGAGAAGTCGGAAGGCAGCGGCAGAAACAACGCGATGATCGACATGGCCTCCAATGCCCAAGGGCGCATACCAGTGGAGCGAGGGGAGACGACGATGGAGAGCCAGACAAAGGTGAAGTAAATCTTCGACAATCCAGGCATCAACCTGACGCATACGTCCGCCGATAGCCCGTTTCCAGCGATAGAGGGCAGGAGAGCCGCGATAGATGGCGTCGAGATAATCTAACCAGAGGCAATCGGCCCGCAGCGAGGAGCAGGCGCACTGGTCTTCCTCGCGACGAAGCTCTACCAGGCTAAACGCCTGCTGGTGACTGCTCATCGTGCGCTGGATGCGTCGCGCAAAGGAGCTTAGCTTTAAATCGGGTCCTGGAAGGCCAGCGAATACAGTTACAACCAGTGAACATTCCTTTTGAAGCGTCTGTAAGGCAATAGTTCCACCACAAGAATAGACAGCATCATCGAAGTGTGGTGAAAGATAGACATGCTGATACTCTGGACCAACATCGTCCATAGCAGAGACAAGCAACCCTAAACTCCTTTCAGCTCACGACCAAGCGGCTTCCTGAGCTAGTTGGCATAGCGAGGGAGAGGAATCGAGAGAGATCAATCCAATCCCTTGCCGCCAGCCTGACAGGGGTGTTAACCAAACAGAGGATGAAAATGAGCCAGGGAATAGGAAGGATTGCGCAGCTGGCGCTCTCCGACCACGCGCGCAGGCACGCCGCCCACGATTGCATAGGGAGGAACATCATGGGTCACGACTGCGCCCGCCATAACGACGGCACCTTCGCCGATGGTCACACCTGCCAGGACCGTCGCCCGCGCTCCCAGGAAGGCATAGCTTCCTATCACAATCGGCTTGTAGATATCCTTGTGCTCTGGATCGTTGATATCATGCGAACCAGTGATCAGCCAGACCCCCGGCGAGAGACTGACATGCTCGCCGATCACCAGCCCCCCTGTTACATAGAGCAGACAGCCATAGTTAATCACCGAGCCCTTGCCAATCACAACGCGACGCCCCCGGCCACGCAGACCTGCCATCTGAATACGCACGCCAGAAAGGATCGTTACCTGCGGACCGATCTCCCACCCCAGCACCGCGCGATACCAGGCATAGCGCAGCGTATAAGAAGGAATATAATTGATAACCTGATTGGTGAGATATTTGAGCAACTCACGGATGGCATCCCTCATTTGAGCACCTCCGGCAGCGCGGCCAGGGACAGGAGTTGACCGCCCCCACAGCGAGAGCGGAACGCGGGTGGTCTTGGAGCAGGCTCACCAGCAGGCATACAGATCACGACCATCCGCTCTGCGCCCCCCATTGACCCAGAGCGATCAGCAACTCAGGCCATAGCTGTCTTCCTGGCAGCGAGCCACGCTGGCCATGCGAGAAGTTCTCCGGCGCTTGGTTCGCTCCTGGTCTATTCGGGTTATAGCACGCCTTTGTAGTGACAAGATTGCGAATCTGGTAAAGAACGAGTCTTTTTCTTAGAGCAGAGTAGACGAACAGTACCCCAACCTGCATCAGCCTTTACCCCAGCTCGCCGGTAGCGCGATGTACACATCGAACCCCCAGCAGAAACGACATCTTCACATACACGAATACCACTTTACCATCGAGCCGGTAGTACCCTTGTAGCAGACCACATACCAGCAGAAAAAACGAGAGGTTACCTGATGCTACGCGAAGCGAAGGAGGTCTGTTCTTGTGGGGCGTGTACTTGAAGCTATCTTTTGCCGGCCCCTGCAGCTCATTCTGCTGCTCGTAATGTTCCCGGCACTGGCAATTGCAGTCGTGTTGCTTCTCCCTCGATCGTACGAAACAACGGCCTCACTCTGGGCCTTGCGACGCTACGAGGTCATCGGAGCCACCGGGCCAGAGACGAATCTCCAGGCAACACCAGCAGAAACGCAAGCCACGGCTCTGAGCGAGCTGCTGCAAAGTCGCACCTTCGCTTTAAAGGTGGCTTCTCAAACACAGCTCGCCTCAACACTTGACGCGCACACGCGCTCTGATCCTCTCTTACGTGACGATGCCCTCTTCACGGAGATCTCCAAGCATGTAGTTGTACGTGCAGTGGGCTATAACCTGTTCACTATTACTTATGAGAACCAAAGCGCAAAAATTGCTCAACAGGTGGTAGAGTCTGTCATCGACAACTATAGTCAGCAGAGCCAGCAGTTCAGCATCGCCGAGGCACAGTATCTGCTCCAAAGCTATCAGGGCCAGCTCGTGAAGGCCCAGCAGGACGCTGCCTCTGCCGCGGCTGCCGAGGCTCGCTATCTCACCAATCATCCCGACCTGGCTCATCAGGTGCTGACTTCTGGCCCTGATTACGCTGCTACCCTCGACCCTGCCTACGGCCTCCTCCATAGTCAGACCAAGCAGGCCCAGGCGACGGTGGAAAACTTGCAATCGCTGATTGCCAGCCTGAATCAGGAGATCAGTGCTCAGGGTACTGGCACCAACAGCCTTTTTAAGGTAATCGATACCCCCAGCGTGGGCACACAGCCAGTCTCACGGCTGAAGTCATTCCTGATCGGCGGCGCGATTGGTCTGGTGGCAGCGCTCGTTAGCTGCTCCGCTCTGGTAATCATCCAGGTTCGCCGCAATCGCGCGGTCTATACACCTCTCGACTTGCAGAAAATCACAACGCTGCCGGTGCTGGCTCAGCTTCCACGCCTGGGACAGGAAGGTATTACGGCCTTGCTCCCTTCAGCCGCTTCTGGCGAGCTGCTGCCCGGCAGGGACGGTGTTCCTTCTTAACTAGCTGAGGAGAGGAGAGGATAGCGCTTATGGCAGAACATGATTGGTTCAATAATAAGAAGCAGAACCCTGGCTCGCACGACTCGGAAAGCGATACGGTTAAGCTGCCAGCTCGCCGCTCGCAGTCGGTTACTGCCGCCCTGGCTTCGTCAACTCAAACGGAGGAGCAGGCCCCAGAAGAGCCTGGTCTGTCGCTGAAAGGCTCTAAAGAGCCGACCGAGGCACTCAGCAAGATAAAGGTGCCAGAAACGCCCGTGCCGACTAGACCCGCAAAGGTAAAGCTCCAGCAGAAGGAGCAGGCGGCTTCTACCAAGGGTCATAAGCATAAGGCAGGCGAGTTGCTCAATGCCCAAGCGCTACGCGAGCGCTGCCGCCAGCTGTGCACCGCCACTTTCTTCCGGGAACACTCGACGATCCGCAGCCTTGGCTTTACGAGCGCTACCGCTGGTGAGGGGAAGACGCTCCTGGCCCTGGCGACCGCTACTGTGCTGGCTAACGACAGCGGGAGGCCTGTAACGTTGCTAGAATGCACCTGGGAGCGCCCGCGCCTGCAGGAGTTATTCGACCTGCCGCGTGGTCAGGGGCTGGCGGAATGGCTACGCGGCGAGTGCAGCGAGGAGGCGATTCGCTACCGCGTGTCGCCCGAGCTAACGGTTATCCCTGCGGGCGATGCCGCAGGGCAGGCTATGAAGCTAATCCACCTGCTCTCTGAACGCCAGCTTCTCTCTCGCCTGCCCAGCTCTCAGGAGCTGTTCATTCTTGATCTGCCGCCGCTGGTGACGTCGGGCTACGGCGCTCTGGCGGCCAGCCTGGCCGATTCGCTGATCCTGGTGGTGCACGCCGGCGTGACGTCTGAGGTGCTGGTCAGCGAAGCCTGTGCTCAGCTGAGGGACCTTCCTGTCCAGGGTATCTTGCTGAACCAGATCGAGAGCCACATTCCGCGCTGGATACGCCAGCTGCTGTGAGGGTTGCCCTAGAGAAGGTACCTGACCCATGAAAACGATCGTGATCTTGCTCGGCTTTTTCCTGGCACTAAGCCTCTTTGTCAGGAAGTATAACGCTACAACGCGGCTGCTCATGCTGCTGGCCATCGCTGTGCTAGTGGCTTACAGCACTTTCTTCTGAGCAGCTCAGCAGATCATGAACACAGTGGATCTGGCTTTGTCGTCGTCTTTGCACAACAGATAGTGAAAGTCTATGCCTTCTTTACCAGAGTCACCGCCACGGTTGAGACAGATCTATAGGGCTTATCCCGACGAACCAGTAGCCCAGCCGCAAGGGAGAGGCATCCTCCCTTTCTGGGTCGCTCTCATGTTGGGCTTGACCGTCCTTCCTCTGTTGATGCTGGCCGGCGCCTCCCTCGGCTTCAGCATCGTTGTGGCCTTACTCGCCGCCTGTACTGCGGGCTTGTTGATTATGCGCTGGCCCGTTAGCGGCCTCTTTCTCTGCCTGGCCTGCGTCCTGCTCATTGAGCAGAATCCTTTGCAGTTCCATATCGGCACCGATCAGTTGAATATCTTTTACTGGCCGCCCAATATGGCCGGGATGATTGAACGCCCAATTGGGTTTTTGATGCTGTTTACACTCTTTGTGAGCATCTGCCACCGTCTGGCGAAGCGCCGTCCGGCCCTGGAGGGCGGCCCTCTCTTCTGGCCTTTCATCCTGTTCCTGGTCTGTGTGGCGATTGGTGTCCTTCATGGCCTGACCACCGGCGGTGATCTGAAGATCACTGTTCTGGAGGTGCGACCGCTCTGGTACCTGTTCCTCTCTTACTTGCTGGCTTATAACCTGATCTCGCAGCTGCGACACGTCCGCCTCTTCTTGTGGTTCGCAATCTTCGGAGCTGGCTTCAAAGGCTTACAAGGCTGCTATATCTATTTCTTCGTGCTACATGGCGATCTGACGAATCAGAATGAGATCATGTCGCACGAGGAATCTTTCTTCTTCATCTCGATTTTGCTGCTCATCATCCTCTTCTGCCTCCTGTATAGCTATAGACCACAACTGTACGCGGCGCTGGCCGTCCTGCCAGTCGTGCTAATCGCGCTGGTCGCCAACAAGCGACGCGCTGACTATATTGCCTTGATTGTAGGAGTGCTTGTAGCCTGGGTTTTTGTGTTTTACTTGAAGCCACAGCTGCGTAAGCCTTTGCTGGCCGGACTGGCAATCTGCACACTCCTGGGCGTCGGCTATGTCCTCGCTTTCGCTCATGGAACGGGGAGCCTCGCGGAGCCAGCTCGGGCGATTGTCTCGGTTATTGATCCCTCGGCCTCCGATACGCGCGACCAGGCTTCAAACGCCTATCGCAACGCCGAAAACTATGATCTGAAGTACACAGTTCAGCAAAATCCATTGTTGGGACTGGGGTTCGGAAAGCAGTTTCTACAGCCTGAGCCGCTGCCGGTTCTGGCTAGCGATAATCCCGACTTCGGCGGTAACCCTTATCTGTATGTGCCACATAATACGATTTACTGGATCTGGATGCGTCTCGGGCCGATTGGTTATATTGCTCTCTGGTTCTTGCTAGGCTCGTTGATCGTACGCGGCGGCCTGATCGCCCGCCAGCTCCAAGATCCCTACTTGCGTCTGATCGCTGTCTATGTGATCGCCATTACATTCATGGAAGTTATGGTAGCCTACGCGGACTATCAGCTCTTCTTCTATCGCAATGTAATCTATCTGGGTCTGCTGGCCGGCTTGTTGATGCGCCTGCCAGCCCTGGAACGAGGGCGCTCCATGCAGCAGGCAGCGCAGAAGAGTATGCCCACCGCTCCACAGGCCCGCGCGGTTTTGAGCGAGGTCAGCTGATGACGCTTATAACGTCCTTTGCTGTACTCCTTCCCTTGCTTTCGTGGACCCTGCTCCTGGCAGAGCTGGTGCTGGCTCTACCCATCAGTTACTTGACTGTGGTGACAGCAGCGGCCCTGCTAACCCGTTTTTCTCAACGGGCCGCTGCCTCGGCCCCAGAATCCAGTACAGTCGAGCCATTGCGCTTTGCGGTGCTGATTCCTGCCCACAATGAGGAGCTGGTAATTGGAACACTCCTGGCAAGCTTACAACGGCTTGCATATCCGCGCAGCCACTATCAGGTCTACGTGATCGCCGACAATTGTACCGATGGCACAGCAAGCCTGGTCCGCTCTACAGGATGGGCCACCGTCTATGAGCGCCTTGACCTTCAGCGACGCGGCAAAGGCTATGCCTTGAATTGGGCCTTGAGACAACTGGCCGAGAACGGCGTGATCTACGATGCCTGTGTATTCCTGGATGCCGATGCTGTGGTTGAGCCCTCTTTTTTACGGGCCCTGGAGCAGGCCCTACAGGCCGGCCTAGCTCGCGGAGAGCGTCTCCAGGCTTTGCAGGCTAGTAATACGGTGCTTAATGCTTCCGCTTCCCCTGGGACAGCCCTGCGCTGGCTGGCACTCTCCTTGATGAACCACGTTCGCCCCCTTGGACGAACCAGGCTGGGCGCGTCGTCGACTCTGACAGGCAATGGAATGTGCCTGACCCGCGCCCTGCTGGAGCGCTATCCCTGGGAGGCTTTTTCTCGTGGCGAGGATTATGAGTATTATCTGCATCTCGTGGAGCAGGGGATCTGCGTCCGCTACGTGCCCGCAGCGATCGTCCGCTCTCAGATGCCGCTTCGCTTTGCACAGATGCGCTCGCAAGATCTGCGCTGGGAGGCCGCCGAATCAAGCACGTCCGCGCTAAGGCGCGCTTCGCGCTTGCTGCGAGCTGGACTGCAGGCCGGCGACTGGCGCCGACTGGAGGCGGTGGCCGAGCTGCTGACGCCTCCGCTCTCCGTGCTGCTGGCTGGGACCACACTGGTGTTTCTGGCCAGTCTGCTGCTTCACTGGCCACCAGCTCTGCTATCAGCCCTGCTTCTGCTGTTAGGGTTGAGCCTCTATGTGCTCTCCCCTCTCGCTTTATTGGAGACGCCTAAAGGGATCTATAAGGCTTTCTTCTTCGCACCCGCATTTGTGCTCTGGAAACTCTGGGTCTATCTCGTGCTCCGCCAGAAACAGAGGCAAAAAAGAGATTGGCTGAGAACCGATCGTACGCCCGCCTGAATTGTGGTTCGGTCTGAAAGGGAATTTGGGAATGTCGCCGTTACGCATTGTTCACATTAGCTACGACTGGTATCGTTTTGATCCTCTGGTGCGTCGCCTAGCTGAGGCTGCCCACGCCAGAGGTCACCTGGTTGATGTCATTTGTTTGCGTCATGGCGCCGAGCCTCCCTATGAAGAATGCAACGGCGTCGCGGTCTATCGTGTCCCTCTGGATCGAGGCTTTGGTCAGCCTTTGCCGCTGACTGTGCTTGGCTGGCTCAGGTTTCTGCTCCTCGCCGCCTGGACAGTGACACGGCTTCACTTCCGCAAGCGTTATGATGTGATTCAGGTGCATAACATGCCAGATTTCCTGGTCTTCGCTGCGCTCATCCCACGCCTCTTTGGAGCACGGGTGATTTTGGAGGTCCAGGATGCTTCGCCAGAGCTGATGGCCGTCAAGGCTCACGGACGCCTGCGCCCCCTGGCCCGAAGACTGGCCGCTTTGCAGGAGCGGCTGTCAACTCTCTTCGCCAACCATGTGATCACTGTAGGCTGGCCTTTCGAGGAGCTGCTGCTCAGGCGCGGCGTCCCCCGCCACAAGTTGTCAGTCATCCTGAACAGTCCAGACCCTCGCTATTTCCCCCCTTCACAGCGCACCCGTGTTCCGTCTCCCGAGGAGGATAGCGATTTTATCCTGATGTATCACGGCACAATGGCAGAGCGACATGGCCTCGATGTGGCCCTGCGCGCCCTCGCTCTGGCTCTGCCAGCGGCCCCACGCCTTCGCCTCGATCTTTTGGGACGCGGGGAGCAAATCCCTTTTCTACGCACACTTGCCGAGGAATTGGGAATCAGCGATCGCGTCACTTTCAGGGAGACATGCACGGTTGAGGAAGTGGCTCACTTTATCGCTCACGGGGATGTGGGCATCATCCCCTACCGCTGCGATGGGTTTATGGACCTCCTGCTGCCTACCAAGGCCTACGAATTTGCCTGGTTGCATCGCCCGATTATCGCTACCGATACTAAAGCGATCCGCTCGATGTTTCGTCCCGAGTCGGTTGTTCTTTGCGAACCGGAGAACCCCCTCAGCTTCGCAGCGGCTTTTGTTGATCTCTATCACCACCCCGAGAAGCGCGCTCAGCTCGTTGAGAACGCCGCTAAAGACTTCGAGCCATTCCGCTGGGAGCTGATGAGCGAATGCTATAACGAGTTACTGGAGAGACTCTGCGACCGCCGCGACCGCCGCGACCGCCGCGACCGCCGCCGCTCTACACCCTCTGTCTCCATCTCTCAGGAGATCAGCAGACAGCATCTGCACTAGTTTTGCGAGCAATCATAGCCACCCAGCTACCAAACTCACCGTGAGGTGAGGTCTCTTCCAGCGAGTGACTTGCCCCCTCGACAGCCAGGAGGAGGCAAGGGCAGCTATTCTATGACTATAAGAATACACAAAGAGGAAGGGCATCCTTGCCCTTTCTGGATGGGTAGATGGATGGAAGAGACGAAGACCTAGAGAGAAGGCAGTCTCTAGTAAGAGGTGAACATCTACAGCGGTAAACAAACCAGCCAGCCACAAAAGAACGAGATCAAAGGCTCAGGCGCCGCCACGACCGCTCAGCATCACCAGTGGGGTCAACGCGATGAGCCTGAGATCTTCCCAGATCGATTGGCGCTGCAGATAAGCAATATCCATCTCTACCATCGTCTTAAAATCGACCTTGCTGCGTCCATAGACCTGCCAGTAGCCAGTCAGGCCAGGCTTGCCTGCCAGGCGCAGCCAGTCTCGTTCACTATACTGTTCCACCTCGTAAGGCAGGGGAGGGCGTGGTCCGACGAGCGACATCTCCCCATGCAGCACATTAAAGAACTGTGGTAACTCATCCAGACTAGTACGGCGGAGCAGACGACCGATTCTCGTAATGCGCGGATCATCGTTCAACTTGTAAGGATTGGCAGCCTGCTGGCTACTGCTGAGTCGATCACCGTTCATATAACGCTTGATAGCCTCGCGATGCAGATAATCATCGCTATTGGCATACATTGAGCGGAACTTCAGCAGCGTAAATTCCTTACCGTTCAATCCCAGGCGCTTTTGGCGGAAGAAGACAGGGCCAGACGAATCGAGCCGGATCAGGACGGCTATCACCCCCATCACCGCCAGGAGTAGAGGCAACAGAGCCAGGGTAACGGTTACATCGACCAGTCGTTTGAGGCGCAGGTAGCCAGGGTCAACAGGGATTTGCAAACGAGGCTCAGCGAGAACCGCCATTGAGCATCCTCCCTCCACAGCGCGTAGAGACAGCGTGTGTACAGCCGTTGTCAGATACTGGCCATGTTCTGTTTAATTAAGAGGATAGCGCTCTGAGGTAGAGAACGGGTGCAGGTGCTTATAAAGATATGGATAAAGAAAGCTCTGACTGAGGCCGGGATGGTACACAATGGTTGAGTCGTCATTGTCGAGCCATCTGCTGAGCCTGAGCCAGACGTCGCCCTTCATCGGTCCCTACACACACAGAGAGGAGAGTAGCGGCAGCCCCCAGAGGGCGTTTCACAGGCCAGGCTCATGTCCTGACCACCTCTATTTCCAGGCAAGCTTCTCGTTCAGACCAACGCGCAGCCGTGCCCAGCAAGGAGCAGAGATGCAGCATAGTGGCGACAAGCTCCTCACGATCGGAGCCGTGGGCTCTTCGGGCCTGGAAAGCCCGTATCACCGTCGGGTAGAGCCGCAGGCGCGCGAGCTGAGATCCGACAATCTCAATGCTAAAGATGAAGCCGAGATCGTTGCGCTCGCGCGGATCAACGGCGTAATCATCGACAAAGTCACCACAACTATAGAGCACTGGGCGCCCTCGATAGATCTCGACGCCGCGTACGACATGAGGGGAATGGCCATAAACAATATCCGCCCCCGCCTCGATGAGCGCGTGCGCGAAAGCTCGATGTTCTGCCGGTGGAGTATAGCCCCAGTTGCCCCCCCAGTGCAGGGAAACAATCAGCCAATCAACTTGAGCGCGCACAGTCTTGAGCGCAGCGCGTAGCTCTGCAGCCCGCGGGTCGCTCATGGTCATCGTCATATACCAGATACCGGGCCGCTCAGGGCCAGCCTCCCAAGCCGGCTCGTTATCGGTGAGTGCCAGCAGCCCCAGCTTCCGACCTGCTGTTTCCCAGAGAGCAGGCTGCCTGGCCTCTGCGCTATTGCTCCCTGCACCAGCAAAGTGAATGCCAGCCCGGCGCAGTACAGCAAGCATCTGCAGCAGAGCCTCGTAGCCAAAGTCGAGCGTATGATTATTCGCCAATGAGACTGCCTTGATGTGTGCCTCCTGCAACGCCGCCACGTTGCGCGTGTCTGAACGGAAGTGGAAGACCTTTGGCGTGAGCGACCAGGGGCTACCTGTATCAGCGAGAACACACTCCAGATTACAGATACACGCATCCGCCTGTAACAGAAGCGGGAGGGTATCTCCCCAGGGATAGGTCGCTTCAACTTGCTGCAGGACCTGGTTCATCAGGCGTCCGAGCATGACATCGCCCAGGAACAGAAGACGAAACGGTCTGGCGTCGTTCGATGAAGTTGCCATGTCTTCCTCCTCCAGTCGCAGCAGAGGGAAAAGAAGAGAGAGGCCAGACGGCAGCCCTGATTAGAGATGGGAGCCTGATCCCAAGGTCACCGCCTTGGCCTGATCCTCTTGCAGCATCTGAGACCGAGGTAGATTTTTGCTCTCCTGGCGCCGAATGATCAGCCCCCCAACGAGGATACAGAGACCATAGCACAGTCCCATCATAAACCAGGGAAAGCGGAAGTTGACCAGGTAAAGAGGGATGAACAGATTGCTTCCGACAAAGGCTCCGATCAGACCTATCGTGCTGTAGAGACCCTGAATACGTGCGCGCACGTGATTTCCAGAAAAGGCTGCCAGATGAGCGTCAATGGCCGGCTGGACAAAGGCATAAACGATCCCATGCACGGCGAATAACAGCAAGGCCAACAGGGCCTGGCTTAGCATCCCATAGAGGAAGTAGAGCGGTACCTGGGCCAGACCAAAGATTAAGATCAATGTGGAACGCCGCCGGCGATCGGCCACTTTCCCCCCAAGCGGAGAGCAAATCGTGTTCGGCACCGCCCAGGCGGTGTATGTTAGGCCGATCAGGGCCACGGAAGCCTGCAAGTGATCATGCATCCAGACAGGCGTCAGGGTGAGATCAAAGCCTAAATAGAGATAGTCTCCAAAGGCAATTAGATAGGAAGCGAGCAGCGGCCAGGCAAATAACTCCTTGAAGACACTACCGAGGGCAGGCTGCTTTGCATTGCGGGAGCGAGCCTGGGGTTCGTTCCGAATGAGCAGCACAACAAGAACGATACCTACCAGCCGGATGACAATCGCCCCTATAAAAGCCCAGCTGTAGCCCAGGGAGGCTATCAATCCCCCAAGCGCCGGCCCAAGTAGAAAACTGGCATTGAAAAAGGCGTTAAAGACTCCAAATGCTTCACCTTGCTGCTCAACAGGCACGGCATCAATGAGTAACGCCCGCGCCGCCGGCAGCAGGGAGGCCGCTGCGATTCCTTCCAGGAAGCGCAGGACGATAAAGAGGACCGGATCGGAGACGGGGAGATAGAGCGCGGAGAGTAATGCTTGCGCCGCCATGCCGATGAGGATCACCTGCTTGCGTCCCCAGCGATCGGCTAGCCAGCCTAACGGGTAGCCGAAGAGAAAGTCAGAGACCAGGTAGGCTGAGGCCATCGCTCCAATGATCGGTAATGAGGCTCCGTGCTCCTGGGCGTAAAGAACGCGCACAGGGTTGATCATTGCTGTTCCTATATAGGCCCCAAGCACAGAAAAGGAGATGGCGAGCAGAGTTCGGTTGCGGAAGCCAGAACTGTCGAGAACTGACTTGATAAGATGCTGAAGGACTGATGTTCGCTGATATCGTTTATTTGCAGTCATAGGTGTAATAGCGGTAGACCCTCTTCCTGCGCTCTCCAATAGCGCAGCGCAAGAGCCAGTATTGTATTTTATCCTGCGCTCCTGCTCAAAAGCAAGAGAGAACAGAGAAAGGTCCGTTCGCTTGCTTACTTGCTATACCAGCCACTCCCTCACTACGCCACCACTCCCTCACGGCTCTGATCTGTCCCTGCTCCTGCTACTTCATCGCTGCCGACTGATTGCCCGTGCGTATCGTGCAATGACCTATTCCTGATACTACGCGCTACGCCAGAAGTGCCTTTCCTCTTGACGCCAATGTTAGGTCATGCTAATATCTGAGTTGCCTACTCTGATTTGGGATCGTTGCTTGCACTGCCGCAAGGGAAGAGCGCTTTTCCTCCCAGGTGGTTGGTAGCTGGTGGAGGCAGACCTCCCCTCTCCCACTACAAGGCGGCTCCCAGGTAGCTCTCTCTTGTAATCTTCTATTTCAGGCAAAGGACGAGATAGATGAGCAATTTCTGCTTTGGTATTGAACACGAGGTGGCTTTTCTTGACCACAATGGACGCTTTGTGGATTTCGTTTCGACTCCCTATAGCCTGCTTCAGGCCGTGATTGAAGAGCTGCCACTCTATCCCGGCGATGAACAGCAGCTGCGTATCGGCGATGCCGGTATCCGTCTCAAGCGCTGGTACCTTGAAGCTCTGGAGCGTCTCAGCCCTGAAGGCGAGTGGCTGACCTGCCTTCCAAAGGGAATAGAAATTAGGACGACCATTCATCATGACATCCAGAGTACTATTGACGAGTTGCAGGAGAGTTTTGCTCTGCTTTGCCAGGTAGCTGCTCGCCACGGCTTCACTCCGGTCCTGACGAGCTATAACCCCTATCAAACCTGCCTCATTCTTGATCCTCCGCTCAATGCTTATGAATGGCGCCTGCTGGATCGCTCGCCAGAAGATCGCACCGCCCTGAGCACCTTTCTGACCTATGGTCCCGATCTCAGCCTGTCTTGCCCGAGCTGGCCGACAGAGCTGCTGATCGACCGGGGGCGTAAATTAACCTATTACAGTCCCTATATCGTGCCTTTCAGCTTCAGTTCGCCTTTTTACGAGGGCAAGCTCTGGGAAGGACTCTCTGTGCGTACATTTCTGCGTACTGGCCAACGTCCAGCAGTGCTGGTCTTCATCGCGGATGAGACCAAGTTGCTCTATAGCAGCCCTTCGCTGACGAAGCTGGCGCGTATTCCGGCAGAGATAGGGCGGCTGGAATTCAAAGCCTGTGATAGCTGCGCGGATTTCTCGCTCTATGCCGCCCTGCTGGCTCTCCTCAAGGGCCTGACACTCGATGATACCCTGCCCGGACGAGCCACCGTGCCCGATGCCAACCTTCATCAGCGCGCGGCTCTGCGCGGTTTTGCGGACGAGACAATTCTCGAGGGGGCACAGCAGATCCTGACTGCTGCTGCACAAGCCTTAAGCCAGGATGAGAGCTGCTCATTGCTGGAACCGCTTTTCGCGCTTCTGGAGCAGCGTCAGACACCTGCCCAGCAGATGATCGAGCACTTCCGCCAGACAGGTAGCTTGCAGGAGGCGCTGCGCTTCCCCTATCTGGTCTCACAGGGAATGGCCTGCGAAACCAGGCAGGGAAGCGTAGCAACATCATGAGGTCTTCTGAGTGAGGTGGGCCTAGGTACGACTAACGGCTATGGCTATGGGCGGCAATGAAGTCGCGGACGCGCTGCCAGGCATCGGCACAGGCTTCGGCATACTCGCTGTAGCGACGGTCAAAGAAACTATGGGGCGCCCCTTCATAGATGTGAATCTGGTGCTCAAGGCCGCGTTGGCGTAGTTTTTCCTCTAGCTCGTGCACCTGGCTGACAGGAATGCCTTGATCCGCGCCTCCAAAGAGGCCGAGCAGCGGATAAACCAGTTGATCGGCATGCTCCAGAGCCGTGCCATTACCCGCAATGGGGCGGCTCAGCCCTGCATAAAAGGCTATCAGGCCGGCAAAGCCGAAGGAGCGATCGCTGCCCGAGAGGATGGTTAAACTGCCACCCATGCAGAAGCCAACGGGGAAGGTCGCTCCCTCGGCGCTGGCGTGGCTGCGCAGGTAGTCGAGAGCCGCCCTCACATCCAGAAAGAAATTCTCTAGCTTGAGCTGCTGGACATGGGGCCAGAACTCAAAAGAATCGTCGCGCGCTGTTAATCCGGCAGTCCTACCAAAATAGTCGAGCGCGATGGCGGCGATGCCAATGTCGGCAAAGCGCAGCGCTAGCTCTTTGTAGAATTGATGCAAGCCACGGACGTCAGGATAGATGATCACCTGTGCGCCCGTGGGGGCCGCAGGACGGGCAAAGTAGGCCGCAAAGCGGTTGCCATCCGCAGCAGTGAGAACCAGGTCTTCTCCTTGAGCTTGCCCATCTGCCCCATCTGGCACGGGTGGACGAGCATTGTCATCGTAGCACATGGCTTGAGTAGCCTCCCTCGCTAATCTCTGTTTCCTTGTCTTTCCTCATGATAGCGCATCAGGCAAGGATTGCAACAGGCCCCGGCCCCAGCGAGGCAATGGAGGACGATAGCCCTTCCGCCAACGATCTAGGAGGCGGTTGGTGGGCTCGGTTGCTCCTGGCTGACACCACCCCCAACCAGACCGATCTGGCTCTGCTCGGCAGCGAGAAGGGCCACTTGATCTGGTCGGCGCTCGGGCAGCAAAGCCCCCAGAATGATTAGCAATAGACAGGCAATGAGGATGGGAAGAAAAGCAAGAGCCGGCAACCCGAGGTGATCCCAGAGGGCCCCGCCAATGAGTGGACCAATGAAGGCCACTGCATAGGTGAGCGAGAGGGTCATGCCGGTCAGACGAGCGACTTCATTGGGCGAGGCCAGCAAAGCGGGCAATGCTACTCCAAGGGTGAAAACGAGGGCGGAGCCAGCGCCAATGAGAGCCGCCCAGATAACTTCCAGCCCGGCAGGTGAGAGGAGCCAGCCAATGAGGGAGATGGCACAAACGATGCCTGCCCCAATAAAGGGCCAGCGCCTTCCCGCCAATTGCTGGGCGAAAAGAGTAACCGCCAGACTCGATGGGAGCTGAGCGGTGTTGAGAACGCCCAGCACCAGGGGCGTGACGGCTGCTCGCTGTAGGGCCGCGTTATAGGGGGCAATCCAGGCATTCATGCCGAAATAGATAAGGCTTCCTCCGCCCAGCAAGATGCCCAGGTGCCAGGCGTTAACACGTCGCCCTTGCCTTGCCTTTCCAAGATGAGCCTCCGCTCCCTGGGCGGGTTGCTGCGTTATCGCCGGCTGGGGTGCTGGCGCGGCTGGTGGCAGCTCTCGATGCTGTCTGTCCGATGTGCGTGGCGCGAACACCAGCCAGCCCAGTAGCAGGACAAGCGCTGGCATTCCCCAAAAAATAAAGGTGGCTCGCCAGTTGCCAGGACCAAAGAAGCGCTGCATCAGAGGCACGGTTAGTCCAGCAGCCAGCGCTTCGCCGATGATGAGGCCGTCGCTGAAAAGGGCCGTTACCAGGCCCACGGAGCGCGGGAACCAGTGGCGCGCCAGAGGCGGGACGGCTGTCTGAGCAAGCACTATGCCAAGACAGAGCAGCAGGGTAAAGCAAAAGAGCGTCACCGCCGACGGCCACAAGGCCCGCAGGATCGCCCCTATACCAAGCAGAAGCAGACCAAGGGCAACGCAGGTCCGCTCTCCAAGGCGCTCGACAACCAGGCCAAGTGACCAGGCGCTTGCGCCAAGAGTCAGCGGCGGGAGCGCCGTCAACAGGCCAACTTCGAAATAAGAGAGCGCCAGATCATGCTGCACCAGTGGTAGCACTGGCGGGACTCCGAGGATGATGGATCGAAGATTCAGCCCAACCAGGGTCAACAGGCCGCAACAGAGAATCATACGCCAGTTGGAGATGGGACGGACCTCTGCATCAGCTACTACCTGTTTCAATGCTCTGCTCCAGAGATGAGGTTTGAGAGGAAAGGAAGATAACGCTTGTTTCCATCGTGGGCGGCTGCCCTTTCATTATAGGCCGCCAGCCATCCACACCGCAAATCTTCCCCCGCTTCTTGCAAGCTATGGTATAATTACTAAAGCAGTTGAGAGAACAAGCAGCTGCATGCAAAGTATGAGAAAGGCGATGGAGTCCGCCGCGCCACCTGACTTGCGCTGAGCGAGGAAAGTGGCGAAACCGCAGATGACAACCAGCGCTGCTGATGGCTCCTGATTTACGCCTGGAGGCGCAAATCAGGGGCTTTTTTGTCTCTCCCATCAGAGAGGCCTCTCCCCCATTCTCTTCTTCCTCTGTCTGCGTCTCCCAGGCTCTCTCTGTTTGCCAGCAATCACTGGTTCTGTGCCAATCAGGAGGAGAAGAGTGTCGGAAAACCTGTGGTTCATCGCAGCGATCTGGATGGCGCTGGCTCTCTTAGCCAGCTTGATCTCGATTCGCACGGGCCTCGCTGTTGCCCTGGTGGAAATCGTTCTGGGGGTCATCGGCGGCAATAGCCATCTGCTCTACTCGACGGCCTGGAGCGACTTTCTGGCAAGCCTCGGTTCGGTCTTGCTGACCTTCCTGGCAGGAGCGGAAATCGAGCCGGCGGTTTTTCGTCGCCATCTCTGGCCCAGTCTGCTTATCGGCTGCACCTCGTTTGTGGTACCCTTCGCCGGGGCTTTCGCCTTCACGTTGTTGATCAGCCACTGGAGCTGGCGAGCCTCAGAGCTGGCCGGGATAGCTCTTTCAACTACGTCTGTAGCCGTGGTGTACGCGGTGATGGTCGAGACGGGCCTCAATCGACGCGAGATTGGCAAGCTCATTCTGGCAGCCTGTTTTGTGACTGACCTGGGAACAGTGCTGGCCTTGGGACTGCTCTTCGCCGGCTTCTCGCTCTGGATGCTGGCCTTCGTTTCAGTCACTGCCCTCGTCCTCTGGAGCCTGCCAGCATTTGCCGGTTGGAGTTTTCACCACCTGGGAGGAAGAGTGAGTGAGTTCGAGGTAAAGCTCTTGCTGCTCGTGCTCTTCGCTCTTGGCGGTCTGGCCAGTTTGGCCGGGAGCGAGGCGGTCTTGCCCGCCTATCTCATCGGGTTGGTAATGGCTGGCTTCTTTGAGCGCGAGCGCGCCCTGATGCAGCGGCTGCGCTCAATAGCCTTTGCCCTCCTGACGCCCTTTTTCTTCTTGAAAGCCGGTATGTACATCTCGCTATCAGCACTGATAAGCGGCGCCTTCCTGATTCTTTGCCTCTTCTGCGTGAAGCTTGGCACGAAGTTCGCCGGTGTATGGCCTCTGGCCCAGGTCTTCAGGCTCCAGGCGCGCGAGGGAACCTACACAACGCTGCTCATGTCCACTGGTCTGACTTTTGGGAGCATCGCGGCTCTCTATGGCTTAACCCATCAGATTATCGGGCAGGAACAGTATACGGTGCTGGTGACCGTGGTTGTGCTCTCGGCTTTCGTACCGACGCTCATCGCTCAGACCTGGTTCCTGCCACGGCATGAGGCTCTGCCCGCAACAGAGGATGACCCGCAGATAGAGCTGGTCGAGGCTGAGCATGAGACCCGTGGCTGAAGATCAGACAGGAGGCCACCAGGATCAGAAGAGAGACAAGGACTCTTTCTCCCTCTTCCTGTGTGGGTGTATGAACGCATAGAATAAGGAGCGGCGGCATGGCGGTGGTCACTCTACCCAACTACCGCTGTGCCCCGAGCCAGAAGACCTCGCTTCGACAACGAGCGGTTGTTCCCGCCTCGTGAACCGGCGAGGAGAAAGGGGAGAAAGGCTGATTATGAATAGCCTGACGCTCAAAAGAGCTGCCTTTCGCTTCGTGCTGTTGATCGGTATCTTGAGCTTCTTTGCGGACTTCACCTATGAAGGAGCCCGGGGCATCCTCGGTCCCTATCTGGCCCTGCTCGGAGCTGGGGCGGCTTTGATCGGCGTCGTAACCGGGCTGGGCGAGCTACTTGGCTACGGTCTGCGCCTCGTCTCTGGTCCTCTGAGTGATCGCACTGGCCAATACTGGCCGGTCACAATTGTGGGCTATGTCGTGCAGATGGTCTCAGTTCCCTTGCTGGCTGTAGCGGGTAGCTGGCCATTGGCCGCCTTATTGATCATCCTCGAACGAGCCGGCAAGGCGATCCGCAATCCACCGCGAGATGTCATGCTGTCGCAGGCCGCTCATGAGATGGGCTATGGCTGGGCCTTCGGTTTCCATGAGGCCCTCGATCAGTTTGGGGCCTTGCTGGGACCACTGGCTGTAGCGGCGGTACTGGCCTGGCAGGGGAACTACCGCCTGGCCTTTGCTTCGCTGGCGGTCAGTGCTGCGTTAACCTTGCTGCTTCTCTTGCTGGCGCGCCTGCTCTACCCTCGTCCTCACGAGCTGGCACCCGCCCCCCAGGTGGCTGCCCCCCAGGCACTGCCAGCTACGTACTGGATCTATCTGGTCGGGGCCGTCCTGGTGGCCGCCGGTTTCGCCGATTTTCCTCTGATAGCCTATCATTTCGCTCGTGTCTCCAGCGTGCCCTCCACGCTGGTCCCAGTCTTCTATGCCATTGCGATGGGAAGTAGCGGCTTAGGCTCGCTCCTGTGTGGACGACTCTTCGATCGTCTGGGGATGGGCATTCTGATTCCTTTGACAGTTCTGGCAGCTTTGTTTGCACCGCTGGTTTTCCTGGGAGGCTTCTGGCTGGCACTGCTCGGAGTGGTTGTCTGGGGCCTCGGCATGGGCGTCCACGAATCGCTTATTCCCGCCGCCGTGGCCCTAATGGTACCTGGTCAGCGCCGTGCCTCCGCCTATGGCATCTTCACCGCCGGCTACGGTATCTGCTGGTTCCTCGGCAGCGCCCTGATCGGTCTGCTCTACAGCGTGGCGCTGCCGCTCGCTATCACTTTCTGCTTGCTGTCCGAGCTGCTGGCCATCCCTTTCTTCATCATCGCCAGTCGCCAGTTGCAGCGGGCTGCCAGGCCAGCCTGAGCCTTCTTCAGCGCCGCTGCTGGCTCGACTCTCCTGCGTTCATCTACTAGCTACCAGCCAGCGAGAGACGAGGCTAGAGGCCGGACCGGTCGTTGTCGAGAATGGCCTCCAGGCCCTCAGCCTGCCAGCGCTTGAGGTCAAGGGGAAGGCCGGCGATGAGGAAATAGGCCCGCGCGGCGGCCCGGGCCAGGCGTTGATTGACCAGTCCTAGCAGGTCGCGGTACCCTCGTCCCAGGGGAGAGAGCGGCACGATGCCTAACCCCACTTCGTTAGAGACGACGATGAGCTGTTGATCAGATCGTAGGGCGCGTGCCGCCTGCAGAAGGCGCTCAACTTCTTCCAGGACCTGGGCCTCTCGTTCGGGACTGATCGCCGCCATCTCTGGCTCTGCTTGCTCATGGGCTTGTAACAGGTTGCTCAGCCAGAGCGTCAGGCAATCGAGCAGGAGCACATCAGCAACTCTGGCTGCTTGATGAACGGCCCGGTCCAATCGTAACGGTTCTTCAAAGGTGTACCAGTCCCCAGGACGCTCGGCCCGATGTCGTCGAATGCGCTCAGCCATCTCCCGATCACTGGCTGTCGCGGTGGCAATAAAAGCTACACGCCGCTTGCTAGCCGCGGCCAGGCGCAGGGCCAAGCGGCTTTTGCCGCTGCGTGCTCCTCCCAGGATAAATGTTAACTGGGCAACGACAGCTCCAGATCCTGTTTTTTCTCCGTCCATGTGGAGTCAACTCCTGACCTTCATCTAAAGAGAGACATGCATGAGCAGAAAGAGCAGCAAGGCGCACACCTCGCAGATCTCGCCCAAGGCCCCACAAACATCACCCGTCAGGCCGCCGAGCGAGCGTGTCACGGCTACGCCCAGGCCAACGACCAGGAGATTGCTCAGTAACCAGACAAAGAGGCCAATGAGGTGAGCGAAGAGGAGGGCTATTAACGCACTGCTGAGGCCAGCCAACAGGAGACGCCGCAGGGTCACAGCTTGATGGAAGGCTGCTCCCAGCCCATCAGGACGCGCCGCCGGGAAGAGACCACCAGCTAGTACCATCGCCCAGCGCCCCAGGGTCGGCGCGACCAGGAGCGCAGCCAGCAGACTCCAGAAGGGGAGACTGGCCAGAATAGCGAAACGTAGCAGTAATAGCGTCACAGCACCCAGAACTCCAAAACTTCCAACACGACTATCGTGCATGATTTCCAGGCGACGCTCGCGTCCGAGGCCCCCAAAGAGGCCATCGCAGCTGTCCATGACACCATCCAGGTGCAGGCCGCCCGTGAAGGCGATCTCGACAAGGACCAGCAGAGCTGCCAGGACAAGCGCGGGAACACGTGCGGTGAACAAGGCGGCGAACACGCAAAGGATCGCCCCGAGGATGAGGCCAACGAGAGGGTAATAGACGCTCCCCACAATCGGCACAGCGCTTCCCTCTTTGCTGCTGGCTAAGAGGCGCCTCCCAGGTAACGGCAAGATGGTCAGAAACAGAACCGCAGCGACAAGCTCAGCATATTGATTACGGCAGAAACGACCCAGCCGGGTCCACGGTTTCCAAATGACCTGTAAGGCCAGGCTGGTCTGGGAATCATCAGAGTGCATACGCATACCATTCCTCCTCTTCGCTTGCAGGCAGCATCGGCTAATCACAGGCCATGTTCGGCGAGTCGAGTACGGATGAGCAGCCAGACGCTTAATGCTGGCCTGTCAACAGTTTACCGCTCCCTGTCTGACCTATTATAATAGAAATTGTTCAATCTATTTGACCAGCGCAACGATGCATTGCAGAGATGGACAGGCAGTGAAGCGAAGCAAAGGAGACAGCGCCCACGCCAGGCGTCGCCGTTGCGAGCAGCCCTGGCAGGGAGGTCAGGCAACGACTGCTGGCCGTGCTGTGCGACAGCGTGATCCCTGCTCCATCTCGTGCTCTCCGCGCCCTGCCTCGGGCCAGGCGCAGCGCCAGTCATCTCGTTACGCCGGTGTTAACAGCTACAGCGCCACCCGGAGAACCCAACGATGGGGGGAGAAGCCATGATTCACCTTTTCAGCTACCTCCACCTCCCGCGGCGCCATCTTGCGCACACGGGACACGACTCGTCTTTCCAGTCCCGGAGCAGCGCAGCGCGCTTGTCGCTGCCGATAATTCTCCTCTCGCTACTCCTCGTCCTCTTCTGCTCGACAGGGCTGCTGGCCTGCGGTGGAGCAGCGAGCAGTAGCAATACGCTCCTCTTCGGCGCCCCGATTTCGCTCACGGGGTCCACCGCGACCGAAGGTCATCTTACCCTGGAAGGCTACCAGCTTTGGGTCAAAGAGGTCAATGCCCACGGCGGCATTAAAGTGGGGAACACCACCTACCAGGTCGCGCTCAAGTACTATGATGATGGCAGCAGTCCTACCAGGAGTGCTCAGCTCACTCAGCAATTGATCACTGCCGATAAAGTCAATTTCCTCCTCGGCCCCTATGGCACATCAGCCACCCTGCAGGACGAAGCCATCGCTGAACGCTACAAGATCCCAATGGTTGAGGCCAACGGCGCAGCCAAAGCGATTTTCTCTCGTGGTTTCCACTACATCTTTGGCGTACTCAGCCCGGCCTCGGAGTACGCCAAAGTCATGCTGGAAGCAGCCCTGAGCCTGCCCACCCCTCCGAAGACCGTGGCCATCATTTCAGCCAACGACTCCTTCTCTGAGGAGGTGGCTACTGCCGCCCGCGACTTCGCCAGCAGTCACGGCATGGAGGTCGTTTACTACCAGACTTACCCATCGGGGGCTACTGATCTGACAGGAGTACTGACAGCCTTGAAAACTTCGGCCCACGGAAGCGTCCCCGATATGCTGCTTGGCTCGGGGCACGAAAGCGAAGCCGTGACGACCATGAAAGAGTGCAAGCAGCTCAATATCAATGCCAAGCTCTATGCCTTTACCGTCGGACCTGCTACCCCTGACTTTATCACTTCGCTCGGCCCCGATGCCAACTACGTCTTGGGATCTTCACAGTGGACTCCCCAAGAGCGCTATCAGGGCATCGATTTCTTCGGTACTCCAGCCAACTACGAGCGGATTTACAAGCAGACCTTTGGTCACGAGCCATCCTATCAGTCTGCCGAGTCCACTGCTGCTGGCCTGGCCTTCCAGTATGCGATCCAGAACGCCGGTTCGATCGACCCTCAGAAGGTGCGCGACGCCCTGGCTCGTCTCAATATTACGACCTTCTATGGCGTCATTCGCTTCGATGCTACCGGAGCCAATACGTTTAAGCCGATGGCGACCATCCAGATCCAGAATGGCCAGGTGGTGACCGTCTATCCCAAGGAGGTCGCTAACGCACAGCTGCTTTATCCCACTCCTCCTCTATCCCAGCGCTAGCATTGTTCACCGGCTCACTTGAGCAAGACGAAGGCCACTGACCCGCCATGACAGGTCAGTGAGGGCCGGAGTGATGCTGGTTTTAGCTGTCAGAAGCCTGCCTGTGCGCAGGCTTCCCTTTCACAGAGAGGTATCCGCGATGCTGATTGCGCAGGTGATTGTGAACTGGCTGCTGTTGGGCAGTCTCTACGCCGCGGTAGCCTTGGGCTTTTCGCTGGTGTGGGGGATCATGAATATTGTCAATCTTGCCCACGGCGCATTCATTCTGGTCGGAGCCTATACTGCTTACTGGGCCTTTACCCAGCTGCACATCGATCCTTTCCTCGGCCTCCCCTTAACTATGCTGCTGCTCTTCTGCCTGGGCTGGGTCGTGCAATATGTGGCCATTAATCGCGTTATTCGCGCACCTTTTCTGGTGACATTCCTGCTCACTTTCGGTCTTGATTTGCTCATTGCCGATGTGGTACAGCTCCTGTTCACCAGCGATCGGCGCTCGATCAATACGGCTTACAGCGGCTTCGGCCTGACGCTAGGAACCCTGCATATTCCCTTTGACCGTCTGCTCGCCGCTCTGATTGCTGTGCTGCTGACGGCTGCCCTGAGCCTCTTTCTGCAACGTACTCGCACCGGGAACGCTATCCTGGCCACCGGTATGGACCGCGACGCAGCACGCCTGATGGGCATTCGCATTGATCGCATCTACGCGCTCACCTTCGGCCTTGGGGCGGCCCTGGCCGGCGCAGCAGGGGCTATGCTGGTTGAACTGTACCCTTTTGATCCTTCGCAAGGCGGAGTTTTCACGCTGCGAGCCTTCGTCATCGTCGTGCTCGGCGGGTTGGGAACCCCGTGGGGGGCCCTGGCTGGTGGGCTGGTCTTTGGTCTGGCCGAAACGGTTGTTCCTTTGCTGCCTGGCATCGGCCCCGGCTATGACGACGCCATTGCCTTCGCCCTGATGGTCCTGGTGTTGATCTTCCGTCCGCGCGGTATTTTGGGCAAGGCATTCTACGCTTGAATGACAATGATGGTCGGCCAAAGACCAGAAGGAGAAGGCTCCATGTTTGGATCCTGGCATAAGCCCTCTACCTCATCCACGGCTACCGCCGAGCCGGGTGCAGAGCAGCGGCCAGCTCAGCCAAAATCAGGCACTCGCTGGCCCTGGTCGCTGTTGACAGGGCTGATCATCCTGGCACTGGCGGCCCTGATTCCGCTCAGCGGCGATGCTGCTACGCTCCACACCTGGACCTTGATTTTGATGTTCGCCGCCCTCGCTCAAAGCTGGAATTTTCTCGGCGGCTTCACTGGCTACGCCTCTTTCGGGAACGTTTTCTTCTTCGGCGTTGGCGCCTATAGCACTGGTCTGCTGATACTGGCTGGCCGCCCGTTCTGGCTCGGAGTGCTGGCCGGAGCCGTGGCCGCCGGATTATTGGCTTTTTTACTTGGTTTACCTGTTCTGCGCCTACGTGGACACTATTTCGCTATCGCCACGCTAGGGATCGCCGAAGCCACGCGTGAGCTGGTTGCCATCCGCAACCTTGGGGGCAGCGGTGGCGAGGTTGAGCTGCCTCTACCAGCACTCTCCGACACCGCCTTTTACTTTCTTTTCTGGCTGCTAGCCCTGGCGTGCTTCCTACTGACGGCCTATCTGGCGCGCAGCAAACCTGGCTACGCTCTGATCGCCATTCGCGAGAGCGAAGAGACCGCCGAGGCTATGGGAATTCCGACTTACTGGTATAAGATCGGGGCTTTTGTCCTCAGCGCTGTGCCCACGGCGCTCGCCGGCGGCCTCTATGCCTACTGGTCAACCGGCTTCGACCCCCCGACAGTCTTCGATGTTGGCATTTCGGTAGAGATGGTTCTCCTGACCGTGCTTGGTGGGGCAGGAACCCTGCTCGGACCGCTCGTCAGCGCCATTCTCTTCGAGCTACTCTCGTTCCAGTTTCAGATCAGTGGCTCGACGTTCCACAATTCGTTGCTAGGTCTGACGATCGCGATTGTCACCATCTTCATTCCCCAGGGACTGGTGGGCCTCGTACAGGAGTTTTTCCGCCCCCTGGCCCCTGGGATGAGCCGCCGGCAGTTGCTGGTGGAAGGAGTGCGACGTGTCCGACGTGTTATCGCCGCCAACGGCGTCTGAGCCAGTTGAGGCAGGAAGCCAGCAGGGGCCTCAGCCATTGCTAGAGCTGCGGGGGGTGAGCAAGTTCTTCGATGGGCTACCCGCCGTCAAGCAGCTCGACTTTGCCGTCCGACACGGCGAGATTGTCGGCATTATTGGCCCCAATGGAGCCGGCAAGACCACGATGATCGGGCTAATCAGCGGCTCGCTGCCCTTGAGCAGCGGACAGATTCGCTACCGCGGTCTGGATATCAGTCGTTTGCCCCCTCACCGACGGGCCTACTTGGGTATTGCCCGCACTTTTCAGGTGACTCAGCCGTTCAAGGGGCTGAGTGTGCGCGAAAACGTCATGATCGGCGCCCTCTTCGGACGCCGTGGCCTGAAACAGGCCGCCGCGCGCGAGGCTGCTGATGCTGTGCTGGAGCGCGTCGGTCTGGCAGCCAAGGCTCACTTCCGGGCGGATCAGCTCACGGTTGCCGATCGCAAGCGGCTGGAGCTGGCGCGTGCTCTAGCGCTGGAGCCAGAGCTGCTGCTGCTCGACGAGGTGATGGCCGGCCTGACGCCCACAGAGATGGAACAAGCGATCGCTCTGATTCGGGCTATCCACGCCAGCGGGGTGACCGTGCTTGTCATCGAGCATGTGATGCAGGCGATCATGGGCCTATCGCAGCGCATCATGGTCCTGCACCAGGGTACTAAGATCGCTGAGGGACCGCCCGAACAGGTGTTAGCAGATCAGCGTGTCATCGAAGCGTACCTGGGTGAGCGCTACGCCCGCGAGCAACAGAGCCGCCTGGGCGCGGCGCGTCCGGTTCCCCAAAAGGAGGGGAAGGAGGAGCAGGGATGAATCCGACTGAGCCACGGTCGGGACCAGGTGCTCTGAGCGAGCAGAGGGGTTTTGTTTCCACACAGCCCGCAACAGTATCCAATTCCAGCCAGGAGCGCCAGCAAGCGCTGCTGCAGGTAGATCATCTAGAGAGTGGCTACGATGAAACGCGCGTACTATGGGATGTCTCGCTGGAAGTACGCCGCGGCGAACTGGTAGCCCTGATCGGCGCTAATGGGGCCGGAAAGTCAACCTTGCTGGCCACTCTCTCGGGCCTCTTACCAGCCTGGACGGGCTATATTCGCTTTGCCGGACATGATATTACCCACCGGCGAGCTGAGGAGATTGTCCGCCTGGGCCTGAGCCATGTTCCCCAGGGCCGACGCCTCTTCAGCGCGCTGACTGTGGAAGAGAACCTCTTGCTCGGGGCCTATACCAGGCGCGCCGGCTCACAGCAGGCCATCAAACAGGAGCTGGAAGAGGTCTATGCGCTTCTGCCAAAGCTGCGCGAGCGCCGCCGCCAATTGGCCGGCTCGCTCTCGGGCGGCGAGCAACAGATGTGCGCTATTGGCCGCGGCTTGATGAGCCATCCCGAGCTGTTGCTGATCGATGAGCTTTCACTGGGCCTGGCGCCCCAAGTCGTGGACGATCTGCTCAATGCTCTCGACGTGATCCATCGCGAGAAGGGCCTGAGCCTTCTCCTGGTTGAACAGGACGTGCAAATCGCTCTGGAGCGTGCCGATCGCGCTTATGTTCTTGAAAATGGTCATATTGTCCTTGAAGGAACTGGCCATGAGCTGCTGCAAAATGAGCGCGTGCGCACCGCCTATTTGGGCGCTTGAGCACCAGAACAGCTCGCCTCTGCCGTTCACTCGGCCTGTACCCAGCGCGCTCGCTTCCGGGCGGTGACGTTGATACATCGCTGCCCCCTTGACATGAAAACGGTTTCATATTATGCTTACGTAGAAAGCGATGAAACCGCTTTCATCCCGAAGGCCATGAGAGGGTGACGAGGGAGGTCGTTGCAGAGAGGGAAGAGGGTGAGCATTGGAACGCAGCAGGGAGGGAGCAGGCAGCATGAAGCCAAAGGTGACGATTGAGGACATTGCCCGGTTGGCAGGTGTATCGAAGGCCACAGTTTCGCGGGTGCTCAATGAGCGCAGCAATGTGAAGGCCGAGACACGCGAGCGAGTCCTGCGTGTCATGCAAGAGCAAGGTTTTGTACCCAGTCTGGCGGCAGCGGGACTGGCCGGCGGAAGGAGCAGACTGGTAGGAGTGCTGACTCCACCCTTCACGCAGCCAACCGTTCCCGAGATTCTGCGCGGCGTGGCCGAAGCGATCGAGCACACCGATTATGAAATTGTTCTTTACAGCACGAATGCCGGGCAGAGTCCGACGACGATTGTCAACCGCATTCTAGCGCTGGGGCTGACCTCCTGCCTGCTGGTAATTCAGCCAGGTCCGTTGACTCCACGCCTGTTGCAGCTCGCCTCTCAGGGCTTGCCGGTGGTCGTGATCGACGACCAGGGACCGCCGCCGGAGCTGCCTTCGGTCGGCATCGACAACCGCGTCAGTGCCTATCAGGCCACGATGCACCTGATCCGCCTCGGCTATCGGCGCATCGCCCATCTGCAAGGTCCCGCCGAATTCCGCTGCGCTCAGGAGCGCTACCAGGGCTACCGTCAGGCCCTCGACGACGCTGGTCTCCCCTTTGATCCTGCGCTGGTCTTCAACGGCACCTTCGAGACCGCCAGTGGGAGGGCTTGTGCTGTAGCGCTGGCCACGCTACCGCTTGCGGAGCGTCCCGAGGCTATCTTCATCGCCAATGATCAGATGGCCTTCGGTTTCCTGAGTGCCGCTGAGGCGCTGGGTCTACGCATTCCGCAGGATCTTGCAGTTGTCGGCTTCGACGATATTCCCCTCTCGGCGCATGTGAGGCCAACGCTGACCACTATCAAGCAACCATTCTACGAGATGGGACGCAATGCGGTCGAGTTGCTGCTCTCGCTGCTGCACGGGCCGGCAATGCAGCCCGTAGCTGGCGCGGAGGACGGCTATCAGCCTCCTATCCGTATTCAGCTTCCCACTCGCCTGGTGATTCGTGAGTCTTGCGGAGCGTTGACTTTGCATCGCCGTCAGGAGCAGGAGCATTCTTTGAGCGATGAGTGAGTAAGGGAGTGAAGCCAGAGCGCCAGGCAGGCCAGGTTACTGTAGAGTGTATGACCAGTATACCTGTCATCCTGGTGGCACTGATCCTGTTGTCCTTATCAATCCGCAAGGGGTTGATCACAGCGCCACTCAGCGCCAGAGGAGAGGAGTACCACCGCAGTGAGGCGCTATGGCTTCTACAGCGAGCTGACTTATAGAGAGCAGGCATCATAGAGTGAGTGAGCGCCTAGAGGGCCACGATGGCTCTCCGCTGCTTCTCTCACCTGCTTATTACCCCTTCAGCTCAGTAGGGACGCTTCGTCTCACCTGGTAAAGCAGACATGGATGTGAGTTTAACAGGCAGGGATGCCGCAGGGGTAATCGCCAATCATTTATCGATAGGGCGACTGCGCTTGCGGTCGCCCTATCCTTATTCAAACTCAGTCTGCCTACTTTGCCTCGTCGGGACCAGGAGAAGCGCAACATCAGCCAGCCTCGGTCAGCCTGGGCCTTGCCCACCTGGACGAGCCGAGCTTCCACGCTACACTCTCTGGTAGAGTGCTTAACGATCTCTATCTGTTCTATGTTCTACTAGCAGCATCGGGGGAGACAGAGACACTACCAATGGCAGCCACAGCGATTCAGCCGGTCGCAGCCCGGCCCGAACTCTACTATTCCAGGCAGCGGCTGCTTGCCGCTCCATCTGAACAAGGAGGATTAATGGGTCAACCAGCGCGCACAGCTCCTGATACACTGCCCCTTTCTAATACTCTGGAGATCAGTGTCAGCTTCCCACCCGATTTCCTCTGGGGAGTGGCCACCTCGGCTTACCAGATCGAGGGCGCAGCCTATGAGGATGGGCGCGGCCCTTCCATCTGGGACGCCTTCTCAGGTACACCTGGCAAGACCTACCAGGGCGACACCGGCGACATTGCCGCCGATCACTATCATCGGATGGAGGAGGATGTCGCTCTGATGGCCCGCCTGGGCATCGGAGCTTACCGTTTCTCGATCTCCTGGCCCCGGGTGCTCCCCCAGGGCAAAGGCTCAGTTAATAGCCGCGGCCTCGATTTCTATGAGCGCCTTGTCGATTGTTTGCTCGCTCACAAGATCACGCCGCTGGTCACTCTGTTCCATTGGGATCTGCCCCTGGCGCTCCAGAGCGATGGCGGCTGGCTTAACCGCGAGACGGCCCTGGCCTTTGCCGAGTATGCGGAGATTGTGGCCCGTCGTTTGGGTGATCGCGTACGCTGGTGGGCAACGCTCAATGAACCCTGGTGCAGCGCCTATCTCGGGCATGGGTCCGGCGAGCATGCTCCGGGCCTGCGCGATCTCCAGGCTGCTATCACCGCCGGTCACCACCTCCTGCTAGCACACGGCCTGGCCCTGCCACGCTTGCGTGCCCATACGCGCAGCGATGCTCAACTGGGGATTGTTCTGAATTTCACCCCCGTCTACCCAGCCGATGAGCAGCCCGAGACTCAGGAAAGCGCACAGCAGGCCGATGCCTTCCACAACCGCTGGTTTATTGAGCCGCTCTACTGCGCTCGCTATCCCGAGACGCTCTTCTCGGCATTGCAGGTCCAACCACCAGCGATGGAGGCCTCAGATCTGGAGCTGATTGCTGCTCCTCTCGATTTCCTTGGGGTCAATTACTATACCCGCCTGCTGGTACGCGCTAGCGCTCCGGCTAACGGAGGGCCAATCTCAGCACGCCTGGCCCATGAAACGGTGGCTCCAGTACCCGGCTCCAGCTATACGGAAATGGGCTGGGAGGTCTACCCTTCCGGCTTGAAAGACCTATTGCTGCGCCTTCAACACGAATATCAACCAAAGACGATGGTTGTAACTGAGAACGGGGCGGCTTTTCACGATGAATGGGATGGCAACGAGCATATCCACGATGGCTGTCGGATTGCCTACCTGAGACAGCATATCCAGGCCCTGGGCGAGGCCCTGGCTTCAGGGGCTGCTGTGCGCGGCTACTTTGTCTGGTCGCTATTAGATAACTTCGAGTGGGCCTTCGGCTACAGCAAGCGCTTTGGCATTGTCTATGTCGACTATTCCACTCAGCGGCGCATTGTCAAGGACAGTGGCTACTGGTATGCTTCCTTCATCGCCGCACGTCGCCCTCGCTCCTGAGAGAGTTGGTGAGCTAGAGCAGGTGACGCAACAGCCGGTCGCCTTCGCTCTGGCTCACCACGAGACCTGGCCCGCATTTTTCCCTTCTCTCCTCATCCAGCCTATGTATGGCCTCGCTGCTCCATCCCTCCCGCTTTCAGCAGGCGCAGAGGACCACTGGCTGACCGAGACCGCAAGACGCTGAGCGCAGCAATAGACAACCTGATTGCCTGGGGAACGTCCTGCAGTAGCGCCTGGAGCGGGAGCGGTGAGCGTAACCGTACCTACCCTACATACATAGCCCTCGACTACGTAGCAGGAGAGAGCAGCTTGTGTTCTCGCTCGCCATTGCCTTTTCTCCACGGTCAGATTAGAATGAAAAAGTAGTTCTCCCAGGCGGTAAAGCGGATAGACGAATACGAACCACAGGGATCTGTTGTCCACCTTGCTCGGTCGGGATAGCAGAGCGTCAGGCCCCGACTGGCAGCAGGCACTTGTGGAAGCAGGTGATCCGTGCCCAGGAAGGACTCATCTCACTTTCTCTGACCAAGATGCATCGGCCCCCAGTGGCCGCCACCAAGAGATGGAGGAAAGGCCGACACGCTCCCTGGCAGCAACGGGCGTTGCCTATGACCAGGCAGATGACATGCTTGCAGCCCGGTCTGGCAGCGTGACAACAGCTGATGCCAGCGCCTGCGGGGGTCAGGCCATGCGGCGTGTTGGCTTCGCGCTTTTGAAATTTGGGGAGGGCGCGGCTCTCATCCCTGCCGCGTAAGAAGTGCGATGAATAGATGCTGTCCCAGCTGCGGTCGTGAGAACGATACCACAAGTAGTTTTTGTGCTTTCTGCGGTAGCACCCTGGCGGAGGCATACACCGATCTGACGGAGCTGCTGCCGCGAGAAGAGCAGGCAGGCTATGTGAATGCCCGCTTTCCACTCGCTTCCAACTTGTCCAACCCACTGGACGAGTGGCCGTACAGGTCGTTGACGCCATCGCTCGCTTCACAGGGGGCCTCAGTCCCCTTCTACTCAGGGGGACAGGCAGCCTATGACCCTTATGCTCAGGGAGCAAGCGAGCCAACGCCAGGACCATATCCCCTCTCCGGGGGGCTGCCTGTCTCTGTGGCAGCAGAGAAGCAGCCTCGGCGCCGGGGCTGGAGCGAGGCTCTGATCAGCACGCTGCTGTATCTGTGGGGAGCCTTTCTCTCCCTTTTTGGCGTGGGCGGCCTCTTGTTCCAGATGCCCTCGACGGTGATGGCTATCTTCGTACTAGTAGCCTGCGCCTGCGAGCTGGTACTTCTTCCTCTGGTGTTGATCTATTATCGTCATCCTCATCTGCGTCTGGGCAAACGCCTGCTGTTCGAGGGCCTGACCCTGCTCGTCGGCTTTCTGCTCCTGCTCATTGCAGCAGCCATAGAGGGTCTCTCCGAGCCTCTGGCCTACTTTGCTATGGGCATAGTTTGCCTCCTCTACGGGGTGGTGACAATGGTGCTGGCTTTCTGGTGAGAAAAACCACAGCGGTGGAGAGGCAGCAGGCGCTGATCGGGCGGGTGACCGGATCGCTTAACAGAGCGACCCCTAGGGTCGGCCAAATACCGCCCATTCTCGCCATGTGATCCCTTGCCATACCTTGCTTACATGCTGAAGATGTGATATAGATTTCCTGCATCAGAAATTTCAGACATCGGGATATGAGCGCATGGATGAACCGATACAGGCACTGGCCCCGCGCGTCAGCGATTGCTTGAAGGTCATCTATACCATGCAGGAACGTGGCCAGCGAGTCTCTACCTCGGCGGTGAGCGAACGTCTGGGGGTCAGCGATGCCACCGTGACCTTGCTCTTCAAAGAGTTTGCCAAGGCTGGCTGGGTCCAGCATACTCCTTACCGCGGCGTCTGCCTGACCCCGCTGGGAGAGCGCAAGGCAAAGGAGGTCATCCGCCATCATCGGCTGCTGGAGCTGTATCTGGCGCGCGAACTGGGCTATAGCTGGGATAAAGTGCACGAGGAGGCCGATCGACTGGAACATGTGATCTCGGAAGAGTTCGAGGAACGGCTCGACGCCCTTCTCGGCTATCCAACCGTTGATCCCCACGGCGACCCCATCCCCAGCAAGGAAGGGGTTATTGCCCAACGCCCGGGCCAGCCGCTGTTGGAGGTGCCCGCAGGACAATCTGCCCGTATTCTGCGCGTCAACGACCAGGACGCGGCCAAGCTGCGCTATCTGGGTCAGATGGGCCTCTATCCAGAGGTACGGGTGTATGTGATTGAACGGGTACCCTTCGGTGGGCCGCTGCGCATCCGCGTTGGTGAGGAGAGCCAGGCAGTCGAGCACCTGTTGAGCGCCGAACTGGCCGAACAGATTACGGTGAGCCTCCAGGAAGACGAGGATGATTCGGCGGATCGCCTCCAGCCTAGCTTCTCATCCTAACTGAGAGCCTGGGCTAGACCAGGGCGCTGGCTGGCCGTCAGCCATGAGAGTGAGAGCGCCATTAGAGGTTTGTGGCGCGCACCAGCAGCAGCGGCACGCTCACGCGCCCTACGAGGCGCGGGGCCACACTGCCACTCAGCAGCGCATCCAGCCCGGTCCGACCGTGGCTGGCCAGAACAACCAGATCCAGCTCCTGGCGTTCAAGCAGTTTGACGACCTCTAGCACCGTCTCGCCTCGCAAGACCTCTCCCTGAGCCTTGACCCCCTGACTCTGACACTCCTCGGCGACCTGCTTGAGATAGGAGCGCGCTCCTTGCTCAGCCAGGTCAAGGACAGCGCGCATGGTGGCAGGCAACATAGTGCCTGAGACCGCCTGCTCCCCCGCCAGCGTCGTGAGCGTTGGGATCACAAAGACAAGACGCAGCTCTGCCCCAAAAGTGCGCGCCAGAGCGATGGCCGCCGGCAGTCCTGGCTCGTGTTCCGGAGTCCCATCCAGTGGTACCAGGATACGCCTCAGCTTGAAGGGCGGCGCGCTCCCATCCTTGCGCGGCTGAACCAGCCAGATAGGGCAAGGACCTCGCTGTAGGACCTGCTGAGCAATGCTGCCAAAGAGTAGATCACGTACACCGCCATTACCATGAGTGCACATAACCACTAGATCGCTCTGTAGCTCCTGCACATGCTCCACAATGCCCCGCGCAACGCTCTGTTCACGGTTCTCGTGAACATGCACGGTGACCATCAGGTCTTGCGCCCTCAGACGAGCCGCTACCTCTTCAAGATAGACCCTGGCATCGGCAACGTCACGCAGATGGCGCTCTCCGTGCACCTGAGCAGGCGGATGTTGCTCTAGAATATGCAGGAGCAGGATCTCACCTTGATAGCGCTGGGCCAGGGCAGCTGCGCTTGGGAGCACCGCCTCAGCCAGGCGCGAGCCGTCTAAAGGGACGAGGAGCCTTAGCCTGCCACTCTTCGCCGTGAAGACCTTCCCACGCTCGTGCTCCAGCTCATGCCCGATGCCTTGCGCAACACCCTTCCCGGCATCTTGCTTGATAGGCTGCTTCTGGTCACTATCGCTTTCTCCTTTTTCACGAGCAGGCAACATTCCATCAGCCTCCTGTAAAGACCTGATACAAGAGAAAGATATTGAGGGCAATAATCAAACTGGCAACCAACCAGGCCAGAGCGGTCGTCAGCTGGCTGTTGACCAATACTCCCATGATATCACGGCGCTGCGTAAAGAGAATCAGCGGCACAAGAGCAAAAGGTATGCCAAAGCTGAGCACCACCTGGCTAATTACCAATGTCCGCGTCGGCTCCAGGCCGATCAGGATTACGAGCAGAGATGGCAGCATGGTCACAAGGCGCCGCAACCAGACGGGAATCTGGCGATGGAGAAAGCCCTGCATGATAACCTGGCCCGACATCGTGCCAACGGTCGAGGACGAAAGTCCCGAAATGAGAAGGGAAATGGCAAAGACCCAACTGGCAGCGCTCCCTAGCAAGGGCTGCAACGTACGATAGGCCTCTTCGAGGGTGGCAACCTGGCGTAGTCCAGCTTGAAAAAAGGTGCCTGCAGCCATAATGAGCATCGCTGCATTGACAAAGCCTGCAATGCCCATGGCGATAATCACATCGAGCAGCTCATAGCGGAAGAGGCGCTTCAGACGCACCGGGTCGCGGACAACAATCCTCCCCTGGGTAAGGGCTGAGTGCAGGTAGATGACATGAGGCATGACGGTGGCGCCCAGAATGCCAGAGGCCAGGAGAATGCTCTCAGGGCCGGAGAATTGCGGCACGAAAGCATGATAGGCAATGGTTCCCCAGGCAGGCCGCACGAGTATGGTTTCGATGACGTAACAAAGTGCAATGACACCCACCAGGGCACTAATGACAGCCTCCAAGGGGCGAAAGCCGTAGCGCTCCAGGCCGAGGATGAGAAAGGTGACAATGGCGGTCAGTAGGCCGCCGAGCAGGAGGGGAATGTGAAAGAGGAGCTGAAAGCCGACAGCAGCTCCGAGAAATTCAGCCAGGTCGGTAGCCATAGCCACGATCTCGGCAAGGAGCCACATGCCCCAAACAACAGGACGCGGGAAATAGGTGCGACACATCTCGGGCAGATTCAGCCCGGTGGCAATTCCTAGCTTGGCAGAGAGGGCCTGAATGAGCATGGCCATCAGATTGCTGGCGACAATGACCCAGAGCAGCAGATAACCGAAGCTGGCCCCTCCCTGAATGTTGGTCGAGAAGTTGCCAGGGTCTATGTAGGCCACACTGGCAATGAAGGCCGGCCCCAAAAAAGGCAGCACCCGACGCAGCAGACCACGCCTGGTCTGACCGCTCAGGACCTCGTTGGCCGCTCGCACTGTCCCCCCCTCTCTCCCCCCCCGTTAACTGCGATTTTCGATGACTCGGACCGCATAATAATCTGCTCCTGTCGCGTTCTCGTGCTGAGAAGATGAGACGTGCAGAGAAGATAACCTTGATCACCTCGCGGACATGGCAACCCTCACCCCTAACCGGTCAGGGATACCCTCCTGCCACAACACCTTCCCTGGCCATGTCTGATCCAGCCCACCCCATTATCCAACTTTTTAAATTTTTAAAATAAAAGTTTTCCTTCTCTTAAAAGAGAAGTATACGTCCCGCGGCAGCCCCTGTCAAGGGAAGAAAGAGCCCAGTGGAGAAGAAGCCAGAAAAGGCCAGGCAGGAACATGAGTAGCTCATTCGAAATTTCCGGTTTGTTGAACCTCCGCCACGTCCCGGATTGCAGTGAAGCGAGGATGGTCAGCTTATGATCCGGTTCCGTTCGGAGCACGAGCAGGACCTGCGAGTGCCGCTCCTGAACTCATTTCTGAGCACGCCACACGGCAAGCTACCAGAGCCGGTGTCGCTGCACCAAGATGCGCTGGCGGATGATCCGCTGTTCTGTGGCCATCTGGCTCTGTGGTACGTCGCACATGGCGAGGTACGTGATCGTAACGATCCGCCTATCGTTTACCAACCTACCAGGTCTACGGGAGAAGAGAGAGGTCAGATATAGCGCCTGCTGCATATTTGAAGATCAAAAGAGGAAAGTGAGGATACCATAAAATGAGTGAGCGCCTTGCTGATGAGCAGGAGTTATTCACCATTGCCAACCAAACAGCGGTGATCACCGGCGGCACCGGCGTGCTCGGAGGAAGTATGGCTCGCTTCCTGGCTCGTTGTGGAGTCCGTGTCGCCCTTCTCAGTCGCCGCGCCGGCCCCACAAGCGAGATCGTGCGCACGATTCGCCACGAGGGAGGGGAGGTCCTGGGGCTCCCTTGTGATGTAGGCGACCGTCAGGCTATCGAGCAAGCGGCCAGAGAGATTGAGGCCACTTTTGGGCGCGCGACCATCTTAATCAACGCCGCCGGCGGGAATCGCGAGGCCGCTTCGACGAGCTCACAGCTGCCCTTCTTCGATCTGACGCCGGCGGCCCTGCATGAGGTGCTGACACTCAACCTCATCGGCACCTTCTATTGCTGCCAGGTCTTCGGGCGCGGCATGGTTGCCGAGGGGAGGGGAAGCATCGTCAATATCGCTTCTATGGCCGCGCTGCGCCCACTAACGCGTGTCCCTGCCTACGGAGCAGCCAAGGCGGGCGTCGTGAATCTGACACACTGGCTGGCTGTTTACATGGCTCAGGAGTACAGCCCCGCCATTCGTGTCAACGCCATAGCCCCCGGCTTTTTCTTAACCGAGCAGAACCAGAGGCTCCTCATTGATCCCTCGACAGGCAGCCTGACCGAGCGCGGGCGTCGCATTCTCGACCATACTCCTATGCAACGCCTCGGCCAGCCAGAGGATCTCTTCGGTACCTTGCTCTGGCTGCTGAGTCCTGCCTCGGCTTTCGTTACAGGTATCGTGGTTCCGGTCGATGGCGGTTTCTCCGCCTACGCCGGTGTCTGAAGCCAGCATCTATCGATGATCGTTGATTGATAATACATAGCGAAGCGAGCGTTTATTTCGCTGTCGCAGAAAGGGTCGATTCGCGTTGATATTTACACAGGATTGGGTTAAAATGAGACAGTCATAGGCAGATCAGGACCAGCGAGGCAGCACTCAACAATCCCTAGGTAGAGGCAACTATGACAAAGCTGGAGACCTGGCGGAGACTGCTGGAGCAGGCCATTAGCAACGCGCACGAGCTTCGACGCCTGGCGCAGGCTGTCGGTGTCAATAGCGTCACCATCGCGCGCTGGGCCAAAGGGCAAAGCAGCCCGCGCACGGAGCATCTGCGGCAGCTCTATCAGGCCGTGTTCCGCTCCCATCCAGTGTTGGCGGAGCATCTGCGACAGGCCCATCCTGAGCTCCTGGGCAGGCCAGCCATCAGCGACAGCGAAGACCAGCAGATCCCGTCGACCTTTTACCGCCGTATCCTCACTACCTGTCTGGAATGCGCACCGGCGCTCCGCTCCGTGACCATGCGCAACCTTATTTTGCAGCAGATGATCAGCCAGTTTGATCCTCATGAGCTTGGGCTGAAAGTTACCCTTATCCAGTGCGTGCCCCCTAGTCTGGCCACCCAACAAGTGCGCAGCCTACGCATCGTCCAGGGGCGTGGCACCCCACCCTGGCGCTCGCTGCCAGAGCCGGAGCTACTTCTGCTGGGGGCCGAATCGCTGGCCGGTCACTGCGTAGCCTCTGGCCACTACGCCATCATTCCAAGCCGGGAGGACCTCACCTACTATTTCCCTACCCATAGCGAGCCTTTCACAGAAAGCATGCTAGCCTATCCTCTTCTGCAGGGGGGGAAGATCGCTGGCTGTCTTTCCATTGCCAGCACCCAGCGCAACTATTTCCATCAGGCCCAGCTTGACCTGGCCCGCGACTACGCCTATCTTCTGGCTTTGAGTTGTGAGCCGGAAGAATTCTTTGACAGCAGCCAGATCGCGCTGGGCATTATGCCCTCCGCAGCCGAGCAGCGTCCCTATACTATCAGCTCCGTTGGCCGCGTGCTAGAGCAGCTGCGCCAGGCCGCTCTGCACGGTACTCCCCTCTCATACAAGCAGGCTGAGCTACGCGTGCTCCATGAGATTGAAGAGGAACTCTTGCTGCTTGGTCAGCGCTGGCAAGGTCTCACTATCCACTAGAGCCCTTGGCCAGCGCGGCAAGCAGACAAACAGACAATCAAATAGCCAGTCTAACGCACCATAGCCAACCAATTCAGTAGAAGACCCTGGCCTGCAATGCAGGTGATACAATCAGTGACAAGGGGGAAGCAAGAAAGTCAGCTTGCCTTCACGCTGCATCCAGCCCCTACTAGGCCTACTAGGCCGACCCTCGCGGATGCTGCTCCCGCATTCCGCGGTGGCCAGTGAGCAAAGAAGAGAACATAAGCACTCAGGCAAGACACCCAAAGGAGAGAAACTTGCGATGCTGCTTGGCGAGGGAAGTACCAGCGAGACACTCAGTTCCAGCCAGGTGAGCGACCTGCTCCAGCGCGCCCTCGAACCGCTAGCCCTTGCAGGCAAGCGCGTCCTGGTCATCATTCCCGATGGAACGCGCAGCGCTCCTATCCCTCTCTTCTTCCGCCTCCTGAATGAGCAACTATACAGCCGAGTAGCGCAACTAGACTATCTCATCGCCCTCGGCACCCATCCCCCTCTCAGTGAGGCCGCTATTACGGCCCTGGTGGGCTTCTCAGCGGAGGAGCGTGCGCAGTCCTATCCCGGCCTGCGCATCTTCAACCACCAGTGGGATCGACCCGCGATGTTGCACGCTCTCGGCACCCTGAACGCCGAGGAAGTTGATCAGCTGACTGAAGGACTGCTCAGAGACGAGATTGTCGTCTCCCTGAACCGCCGCATCCTTGACTATGATCAGCTGATCATCTGCGGTCCGGTCTTTCCGCACGAGGTTGCCGGTTTTTCAGGCGGGGCCAAGTATCTTTTCCCTGGCATAGCCGGGCCAGAAATTATCAATACTACCCACTGGCTAGGAGCCCTGGTCACCAGCTTGCACACGATCGGCGTGAAAGAGACACCAGTACGTCGCCTGCTGCATCGCGCCGCCGAACTGGTACCCAGGCCACTGCTCGTCCTTGCCCTTGTAATGCAAGGGCAGGATCTGCACGGACTCTACATCGGTGACTACCAGCAGGCCTTCGAAGCAGCGGCAGACCTCTCCGCGCGCCTCAACATCGTTACTCATCCACACCCCTACCAACTGGTGCTAGCCGTGGCTGCTCCACTCTATCCCGACCTCTGGACTGGTGCCAAAGCCATGTACAAAACTGAGCCAATTGTAGCCGACGGCGGCGAGGTCATCATCTATGCCCCCAAGATTACCGAATTCTCCTATACCCACGGCCCCCTGATCGAGCGCGTTGGCTATCACGTGCGCGACTACTTTCTCAAGCAACCTGAACGCTTTCGCACGATCCCCGGCACCATTAAAGCGCATAGCACCCATGTCAAAGGGGCCGGCAGCTACGACGCCACAACAGGGCGCGAGCTGCCGCGCATCCAGGTCACGCTTGCAACCGGTATCGATGCTGAACGCTGCCAGCGTGTCAATCTGGGCTATCGCGATCCACAGTCAATCGATCCCGAAGCCTGGAAAGGACTAGAGGACGAGGGCATTCTGGTGGTCGAACATGCCGGCGAAGTGCTCCACCGCCTCCAGTACTCCTGAGCAAGTCAGGGGTGCTCAGCCACCATCACCAGAAAGCAGAGGCAGCTCCAAAACGTTCAGAGACCAGTTACTCCTGGCCGATCACGGACTGGGTGACACCAGAAACAGACAGAGGCCAGACGGATGAGAGAGGTCTGGATCAGCAGAGAGGAGAGACGTCCGCAGAGCTGACCCCGCCTCTCTCTACTTGCCTGCTCACCCTGGCTGTCAGACCAGCTGGCCATTCGGCTCAGCCCTCTGCCAGCTTAGACTACCTCACGCTGGGCCATATCCCCAGCATAGGTCAGGCATGTCAGACTGCACCCTCGCTCGCGCACATTTGAGATCTCCAAACCAAAGTGATGCAGCTTGCTACGCACCGACGAGAGAGCACGGCGGAGCGGACGCAACTCCTGCTGCCAGCGCTGGCTGCCCTGGGCTTCTAAGAGGCGCTGACGACAGCGAGCGATCGAGCTGGCGGTCACCGGAGCCGACGACAAACTGGCTAGCAGAACCTCGTAGGGGCAATAGTGAGGAAAAGCCTGTAAAATAGGTTCAAGCACACGCAATTCATTGATACTGAATTGCTGATCAAGTATCATTTTTCCATCACAAAGTAAAGAGAGCGTCCGCGTGCCTAAACTCAAGGCCAGCGTCTGACCAGGAGGCAAGAGATCCTGAAAAGCAAAATGGAGAATGCGCGTCTCTGTCCCTTTTCGACGTTTTCTAAAACGAGTTAATGTCTGCTCTGACATAGTGTTTTTTTCCTTCATGCCTAAGCGACAAACCAAATCATACGAGCCAGAGAAGAGCTGACGAACCCGGCAAGATGCCAGGCCAACTCCTTCCGTCAAGGTCAGACAAGCCCCTGTGCAGCAGGGTCCACCCGTCTGTACGCCTGTCCATTGGGATGAGGGGCCAGGCCGGTCGTACTGCCTGGACGAGAGCCCAGCCTCGCAGCCGGCAGCGATTGGAGCGCCCATGAATGAATCGACACATACCAATCACAGCCTTCGCTGAAGGGATATATAGCACAGGCATTCGCTGGACCATAGGCGAGTAGCCAGAATTGCCGGGGAGGTCCTACGAGTGGCTACCAGGCTCCATCAGCCCAGGAAGCCGATTGACGCCTTCTCGCCTACCTCCAGCAGCCACTGAGCGGTGTGTATTTGTTAACCCGAGTCAGCGGTAAATATTACCCGGAAAAACGGTTATCAATTCCCGACAAAATAGCCATCAACGGGACGACAATTGCAACCAGGTCAGCTATACTGGTCTTCGGCAGTGTGGCAGCGCCAGGATAGAGCGCTGCTCGAGTAGTGTGGAAGGGACTGTTTTCTCAATACTTTCCTAACAATTCGCAAAGAAAGAGCGTTGCTGAGTGGCGCAGGAGCGTCGAGGCCAATGCCTTTGGCTTATGTCTAAAAATCATCATCTGGCCAGCATGCAGGCTTTGAGAAGCATCCCGATTGCCCGGTAGAGAGAGGCCACCTCCCGCATCTTGCCGCTGACCAGTGAGTGACCCACGGCTCTAGCACTGCTCCGCTTGGTCATACGCAGGCGATTTGACCAGATTCGATCGATGGCGCAGTGAGAAGTGAGAAAGCGATGATTCCGATTGCTCGTCCCCTGTTGGGAGCTGAGGAGGAGGCTGCTATTCGCGAGGTATTGACCTCGGGTCTGCTTGCTCAGGGCAAATACGTCGCTGCGTTTGAGCAGCGTTTCGCCGAACTCTGCCAGGTTGGTGCCGCGATTGCCGTTTCCTCGGGCACGGCGGCTCTTCATCTCGCCCTTCTGGCTCATGATATCGGCCCGGGAGATGAAGTGATCACCACGGCCTTCAGCTTTGCGGCCACCGCGAATGTGATCTTGTTGGTGGGTGCCACACCGGTTTTCGTCGACATCGAGCCGGAAACTTATACTCTTGACCCCACACAGGTAGAGCTGGCCCTCAGCGAGCGTACGCGCGCCATTCTTCCTGTCCATCTCTACGGTCATCCCTGCGACCTGGGTCGCTTGCTGCCGCTGGTCGAGGCCCACAAATTGATCCTGCTCGAAGATGCCTGCCAGGCCCATGCCAGTAGCTTCGCCGGGAAGCCGGTGGGGAGCTTCGGCACAGGCTGCTTCTCGTTCTATGCGACGAAGAACATGACCACCGGCGAAGGCGGGATGATTACCAGTGACGATCCCGAGGTGGCCGCCCGGCTGCGTCTTCTGCGCAACCACGGCCAGGCCAGTCGTTATCACCAGATTGGCCTGGGCTATAACCTGCGTATGACTGACCTGCAGGGCGCTCTGGGTCTGGTCCAGCTGGCGAAACTGGAGGAGTTCACACGGCGACGCATCGCTAACGCCACTTACCTGAACCAGCATCTGGCCGGCATTGTGCAGACGCCGATTACTCGCCCGGGTTGCCGTCATACCTATCATCAGTACACCATTCGCGTTCCTGCCCACCGCGATGAGATCGCCGCTGAGCTGCACCGGCGCGGCATCGCCACCGCCGTCCACTACCCCGTTCCTATCCACCAGCAACCTTTCTACCGCAGCCAGGCGAGCCGCTTTTATGTGGTGAATCCCGAGCGGCGGCAGCGCGTGCGCGGAGACAGCCCTCTGGCTCAGCTGCCGGAGACGGAACGGGCGGCGCGCGAGGTGCTCTCGCTGCCAGTGCACCCCGCCCTGACTCAAGATGACCTGGAGACCATCGCCCGGGAGGTGATTGCTCTATGCAGCTGAGAGTAGCAGTGGTCGGCGCCGGCTCAATGGGCTGGAACCACTTGCGCGTCTTGAAGGAGCTGGAGGACTCGGTTCAGCTTGTGGCTGTCGCCGAAACCAATCCCAGCGCTCTCCAGCGCGCGGTTCAGCGCTTCCACATCGCCGGCTATAGCGACTATCGCCAGATGCTGGATGAGCAACGCCCCGAGCTGGTCGCGGTGGTCGTCCCGACTCACCTCCACTGTGAGGTGGCCGCTTTCGCTCTGGATCTCGGCCTCAATGTCCTGGTAGAAAAGCCCCTGACCAGTACGGTCGAGGAGGCTGAGGCGTTGATCGAGCTAGCCCGTCAGCGCGATGCTCGTCTGGCAGTGGGCCACATCGAGCGCTTCAATCCAGCGGTGACAGAGGTGAAGCGCCGCTTGAACGCTGGTACTCTCGGACGCATCTTCCATCTCCATGCGCGACGTATCGGACCGTTCCCACCGCGCATCCGCGACGTCGGCGTGACCCTCGACCTGGCCTCGCATGAGATCGACACGATGCGCTATCTGGTGGACGCCGAGATCAGCCAGGTTTCGGCTCAAATCCAGCAGCATATCCACCGTACCTGCGAGGATTTGCTGCTGGGGCTGCTGCGCTTCAGCAACGATGCTCTGGGAGTACTGGATGTCAATTGGTTGACGCCTACCAAGGTGCGTGAGCTGACCATCACCGGTGAGAAGGGGATGTTCTTGGTGAATTATTTGACTCAAGATGTCTTTTTCTACGAGAACGACTATTCCCCTACTTCCTGGGATGCCCTGCGTTCCCTGACAGGCGTGAGCGAGGGAACCATGATCCGCCTGAAGGTACAGAAGGCGGAACCGCTGCGCCGCGAGTATGAGGATGTGATTCGCTCGATCATGAGCGATAGTAGCCCTTCTGTCTCGGGAGAGGATGGCCTGGCTGTGCTGAAGGTGGTTCAGCAGCTGCTGGCTTCGGCGCTAGCCAACAATGGCCTTCTATCCCAGGCCCAGGAGCCGCATATCTCGCCTGAAGAGGCCGACCGCAGCTCGACAGCAGGGTCCAGCACGGCAGTTTCTCACCAGCGAGGGCCGAATGAGCAGATTCTCCCTCGCCGTATTGCCAGCCCCTCTTCTCTCACCCTGCCACAGAGGCATGAGGAGCATCCCAGCACCCTGGGAGGCAGCTAGACGAGGGATGAGAGACTGCAACGCAGAGAAGAGCATGGAGAAGAGATTGTCAAGCGAGTCAATAGCCACCTTGCCACCAGCCACGGCGGTCGTTGTCGGTCTGGGCAAGATTGGCTTGCCGCTGGCCGTGCAGTATGCTCGTCACGGCTGGTATGTCATTGGCTGCGACGTGAATCCTGACGTGGTTGAGCAGATCAACGCTGGTCGCTCCCATATTCATGAGGAACCTGGCCTGGAGGAAGCGGTGGCACAGCTGGTCCAGGAGGGACGCTTACGTGCCACGAGCGACACGACGGCTGCTGTACGCCAGGCGCGCGCCGTCGTGGTGATTGTGCCAGTCCTCATGGATGAGGCTCATCGCGCCAATCTTACAGCCCTGGAGGCCGCTACCCGCTCCATTGGCAGAGGGCTACAGCCCGAGACACTGGTGCTCTATGAGACAACCCTGCCGGTGGGAACGACCGCCCACCACCTGGCCCCATTGCTGGAGAGCGAGTCTGGTCTGCAGGCCGGCTCCGATTTCTGGCTGGCCTATAGTCCCGAGCGGGTCTCTTCCGGCACCATCTTCCGCGACCTGCGCCTCTACCCCAAGGTTGTGGGAGGGTTCAATCCCCCCAGCACGGAGGCAGCTGTGGCCTTCTATCGTTCGGTGCTCGATACTTCCGAGATTATTGTGATGCCCTCGACTGACGATGCTGAGTTTGTGAAGCTGATCGAGACAACCTATCGCGATGTGAATATTGCTCTGGCTAACGAGTTCGCTCGCTTCGCCGATGCTCACGGCCTGGATGTGCAGGCAGCCATCGCCGCCGCCAACAGCCAGCCCTATTCTCATATCCATACACCGAGCGTTGGAGTCGGTGGCCACTGTATCCCTGTTTATCCCTACTTTTTGCTGGCTGGCGCTGAAGCAGTCACCGAGCAGGTCGATGGCTTCGCTCCTCTGCTCCAGCTTCCCCGCCAGGCTCGCGCCATCAACGATAGCATGGCCACTTATGCCGTCCGGCGCCTCGAAATGGCCCTTGGTTCCTTACGGGGACAGACGGTTTTGATCCTGGGCATTGCTTACCGCGGCGATGTACGCGAGCTGGCCTTTAGCAGCGCAGCTTTGCTGCGCACAGCTCTGGAGAAGCGGGGGGCGCACGTACTCGCTGATGATCCGCTTTTCAGCTCCGAGGAAATCCGAGCCGCTGGCTATACCCCCTTCTCTCCTTCGGAGGCTGCCGCGGTGAGGGCGATTATTCTGCAAGCAGCTCATACCGCTTATCGCTCTTTTGATTTTCGTCCTTTTAGCCACTGCCAGGTGGTGCTCGATGGTCGCCAGGCCCTGCAACGCTCCGCCATTGAGGCGCTTGGCATGCGCTACCTCGCTATCGGTGACGGTAGCCCGGGCAGAAGCAGGCAGAGACAGCTGGCGGCTTTCCGCAGGCGGGAGGCCACAGCCTCTAGTCAGGAAACAGCAGCGACTACGCGCCATCGTCCAAAAAGTGCTCATTAGAGACGGTCGACGTCGACTTATTCATACAGCTCTCGTTCTCGCAGCGCTGAAGATGAGGAATAAAAAGATCTATGGCATATATTCTCTTCCTGACTCTGTATTACCCTCCAGAGAAAGGGGCAGCAGCTTCACGAATCAGTCAGTATGCTGAACATCTTGTGCAGCGAGGTCACCAGGTCACAGTCCTGACAACGGTGCCGAATTATCCGACCGGCGTGGTCCCGCCAGAGTACCGTGGGCACCTGCTCCAGGAGGAGACGCGAGCTGGTGTGCGCGTGGTACGCGTTTGGAGCTACACGAGTCCCAACCGCGGCTTCCTGCGCCGTATCCTGGCTCATCTCTCCTTTGGCTGTCTGGCTCCCATCCTGGGAGCGCGCGCAGTCGGTCGTCCCGACCTGCTGGTTGTCGAGTCGCATCCCCTCTTTAATGCCATCGCTGGGCGTCTGCTGGCCCGCTGGAAAGGCAGCCCCTATGTGTTCACAGTCTCGGACCTCTGGCCGGAGTCGGCGGTGCAGCTTGGCGTACTACGCAATCGTCTGCTGATCCGCCTGGCCGAGTGGCTAGAGTGGTCCTCCTACGAGCGCGCCAGCCTGGTCTGGGTTCTTACCGAGGGGATACGTGATCAGCTGCTGCGCCGCGGTCTGGCAGCTGAGAAGATTTTCTTTCTGACGAACGGCGTTGATACGAGCAAGTTCTTCCCTCGTCCACAGGCCGAGGCGCGGCAACACCTGGGCTGGGAGGAGCGATTTACGGTGCTCTACGCTGGTACTCTTGGCATCTCTCATGGCTTGACCACCGTCCTGGATGCCGCCGAGCAGCTGCGCTCCTATCCCGCAATTCGTATTCGCCTGGTCGGTGACGGCGGCGCCAAGCCCGAGCTGCTGGCTGAGGCGCGCCGACGCGGACTGGAGAATGTCATCTTCATGGACCCGCTCCCTCACGAGCAAGTTCCTCTGCTGCTGGCCGCCGCCGATGCTTGTCTGATCATGATGCGCAAGCTCCCTCTCTTTGAGGGGGCCTTGCCCTGCAAAATGTACGAGGCCCTGGCCTGCGGACGCCCGATTTTGCTAGCCGTCGATGGGGAAGCCCGTCGGCTGGCCGAAGAGGCCGGCGCCGCTATTTTCGTCGAACCGGAAAACCCCACTGCCCTGGCTCAAGCCATTGTACAGCTCTATGAGCAGCCGGCCCTGGCTCAGGCTCTTAGCGCCCGCGGTCGCGCGCTGGCCGAGGAGCGTTTCGACTATGACCAACTGAGCGCCCGCCTCGACGCCCAAATCGCCGCCCTTTTGCCATCCTCTTCCTTCACTCCAACACTGCCTTCTTTAGCGCAAGAACAGCAACATGAGCAAAAATACAAGGCGAATAAATCTATTTCATATAGATAGATAGAAAGGTAGCAGATGTCTGGCATAGGAGAGAAAGGGAGGAAGATATGTTAAAAGAGCAAGAATATCAGCAGCAAAGCGAACCAGTGTCGAGGCAAAGTTATCAGGGTAGCGCCGCCATTCTGGCTTTGTCCACCACCTCTCACTGTGAGCAGAGGCAGCTTGGCCTGCGAACGAGACGGCGCATCTCCAGCAACGACTGGCGGCTCATTCTGATTGGCGGCGATAGTCTACTATTGCTGGTGACCTTCACCCTGCTGATAGTACACAATCAGCCACCAGTGGAAAGCAGTAGTCGCCTGATCACACCCTGGGAAACGCACCTCGCCTGGATCGGCTGCGCTGGGCTTCTCTGGGGCTTTGCCGCCCGCCTGACCCGCGCCTACGACCTCAATGGCATGTCAAGCCGCCTGGTCAGCCCTCTACGAGCTATCATTACACTGCTCCTACTGGCCGGCCTCTGGTTTGCCCTGAGCGCCACACTGGAAGGCCACGCCTTGCGTTCCTTGCTGCTCACAACTCTCTCCTTTACCGGTGTCAGTCTTCCTCTGATCGCCGGCTGGCACCTCGCCATCGCCCAATGCTTGCACATGCCTCCCTTTCGGCGCCAGGGGGTGATTGTCGGGCTCAACACCATCGGCGAAGCAATTGCACGAGAGCTGCAAGCTGCTCCCAGACGCTCAACCATCGATATCGTGGGCTATATCACAGAGGAGGAGAACCCACTGGCGCAGGCCGAGCCTGAGCGGCAGCTGCCTCTGCCCATTCTGGGCGGACGAGCTACGCTGCAGCGCTTGATTGAGCAGCAAGCCATTGACGTGCTGATTATGGCCACCGAGTATCAGGAGAATCCAGCCCTGGTACAGGACGCCATCACTGGGACCCACCTGGGGATCTCACTGGTACCCGCCCTCTGCGTCTATGAGAACGTCAGCGGCAAGATCCCTGTGGAGCAGATCGGGGGACAATGGTATATTGCCTTGCCAGGTGCCAACCTTTCTCCTCTCTACCTCTGCTGGCGCAAAGCACTCGATTTCACCTTTGGTCTCTTAGGCTTGCTGGTACTGATCTTGCTGCTGCCGCCACTGGCACTACTGATCCGTCTTGATTCGCCCGGTCCCCTCTTCCACTGTCAAGAGCGCCTGGGCAAGAATGGGCGCAAGTTCAAGATGTACAAATTCCGCTCAATGCACGTCGATGCCGAACCAGAGGGAAAGGCGATGTGGGCCAGCCACAACGATGCACGGGTGACACGAGTAGGACGCTTTCTGCGGGCAACTCACCTTGACGAGCTTCCCCAGGTCCTCAATATTCTGCGCGGGGAGATGAGCCTGATCGGCCCACGGCCCGAGCGGGAAGAGTTTGTGACCGTCCTGGAAAAAACGATCCCCTTCTATCGCTGCCGGCTGAGCGTTCCCCCGGGCCTAACAGGCTGGGCTCAGGTCAAATATCACTATACTTTTACCAGTCAGCAGGCACTGGAAAAGCTACAATACGATCTCTATTATATTAAGCACCAATCATATATACTAGATATTCTAATTCTTTTAAGAACGATTATTGAAGTGATTAAATTGCGCGGTGTCTAAGTGCTTCGCCCGCTGAGAGCCAGCACTTTTGCGCGGAGATCCCCGCACGAAAGGAGGCAGGCAGATAGGCCGGTGTTTCTGGGGAGAAGAGGAACCAGCCCTGGCCCAGCCCAGCACCGAATCTGCTCATTCGGGGAACAGGACCTTCTTACCACTCTTTCCCCAGAAGTTTACAATTCTCAGCCAGGATCGATACATATAACAATGAGAGCAAAGACAGGGCAAAGGTATCTGCAAGAGAGGAACACCTAGAATGACGATTGCTCAGTACGCAGCCGTGCTAGCCAAGCGCTGGTGGCTGGTTGTCATCTGCTGCATGGCGGTCGGCATCGGGGCCCTGATCGCCAGCAAGCTGATGACTCCCCTCTACCAGGCGTCGGTCCTCATGCAAGTCACCGTTCGCACGGGCAACAATTTGGCTGACTATAATAATCTTTTGGCCAGCGACCAGCTTGTCGATACCGAGGCGACACTGGTCACGAGCCAGCCAGTCCTTACAGCAGTGGCTTCCCATTATCCAGGCTTGAGCGCTTCCACGCTGGCCTCGCGTGTCTCCACTACTACAGAGACAAATACGCAGCTATTCAAGATCTCTGTCCTGGATGAAAGTCCAACGCGGGCCGCGGCCCTAGCTAATGATATAGCTCAGACATTTATTCAGCAACAAGATGCCGCTATCCAGCAAGACAATCAACGTTCTCAACAACAGCTACAACAAGAGCTTACTTCTACAGAGCAGCAAATCAACAGCGTTAGCGATCAGATCAGCAAAATTGAGAGTACCACTAATGATCAGCAGCAGATCAGCATGCTGCAAGCCCGGCTCAAGGCTCTGCAGGACCGCTATTCTCAGGTTCAGGATGCTCTTGTTCAACTGGAGTTGACCGAAGCGGAAAACGGGAATTTTCTGCGTGTTGTCCAGCAGGCCTCTCCCCCGACCAGTCCAGCTCAGCCACGTATCTTACTTAACACCGGGGCAGGGCTGGTAACTGGCCTTCTCATCGGCGTGCTACTAGCGCTGCTGCTGGAACAGCTTGATACACGGGTGCGTACCGGCGAGCTGCTGGCTCAGCTCTTCGGCTACCCCGTTCTCGCGACCGTCTGGCGAGTGCGCTCCTCGGAGGAGAAAGAGATCTTTAATCCCAAGGAGCATGCTGGCCTCATTGAGTCCTATCGCATCCTTCGCACGAACATCGGTTTCTCTTCTATTGATACACCTGTCAACTATCTCTTAATCACCAGCTCTGTGCCGGGAGAGGGCAAGAGCACGGTTGCCGCGAATCTGGCTATTTTTATGGCGAAGGCGGGGAAGCGGACTCTGCTTGTGGATGCTGACATGCGCCGCCCAATGCTGCATCGCCTCTTTGGGGTCTCCGCTGCTGAAGCCGGCCTGAGCAGCGCTATTATGGCCATGAGTCAGTCATCGACGACGCCCTTGCCAAGCGTCTCGTCTTCACGCCAGCGCCCAACTGAGCAGGGAGGTATTCTCGATAGCTTTCTCTATGAGACCAGCACTACCAATCTCTGGCTGATGCCAGCCGGGCATCTCCCTCCAAATCCGCCCGAGCTGTTGGATTCGCAGGCCATGCGTAACCTGCTATCGAACCTGGCGGATTACTATTTCGATATCGTGATCTTCGATGCACCGCCGCTGTTAGGCCTGGCCGATGCCAGTATCCTGGCTTCACGGGTCGATAGCGCTCTCTTAGTGGTCGACATCACGCGCTCTCGGAAAGAGCATATCCGCCAGGCGCGCGCCCTCCTGCGCCAGACAGGCGTACGCATCATCGGCTGTGTTGTCAATAAGCAGCAACAGCAGCGCGGTAGTATCACCCCCTACTACTACCAGGCAGCAGGCGATGAGCACAGTGAACAGGCAGGAGCGGAACTGACAAGCAGCCGCTGGAGACAGGAACACCAGCAGGCCGCGCTGGCGAGAAGAGAGCACTCTCCGGCTGCCGCAAGGGGAGTACATCAACCTTCATCCGCACCACAGCCGACAGGAATGCCTGCAACGGCCAGCCAGCAGCGCACTGGGTCAAGTCAGTCACTGACGGAGCCAGCCACTCCTGCCCAGGTTCAGCGAGTCATGACCTCCGTGACCGGGATCGGATCAGGGTCGGACGGGAAAAGTTCGCCGGTCCCAGCTCGTCCGCGCCTGACACGCGAGCGTCCCGGCAGTCCCAACGCTCCAGCGGAGGCAGCCGAAGGCCCTGCTCCACGTCCAGGACAGCGTGGCTCCGATATTACTGAGCTGAAAACGCTGGAGATGCCTTCGATAGAACCGCATAGACAGCGCGGAGAGCGATAAGGACTATGAGCATCGTTCAGAAGACAACCCAGCGCTCAATGTCAAGCGAGCGTGGAGGGAGGGAGCTGATCGCTCCCTCCACAGGGCATGTTGCTCTCCTCATCGGGGCTTTGATCCTGATGGGCATGCTGGAAGTTTTCGCTCCTTTACTCGTCGGGACAGTCATTCCTTCCACCAGTGTGACCCGCCAGGCCGCCTCGATGTCAACAGCCTTGATCGCCGGCCTGCTATTTTTAGTTTTGCTGCTTTACCTGCGCTGCGACGAGATTCTGGCGGTGGCCGTTGCCCTGATTCATCTCTACCTTGACTTCTATATGTCCCTCATCGCGACAGCTCAGCTGCTCGCGCTCGTCCTTTTGCTGGTGTTCTTCCTCGGTCGCTCACAGCAGCGTCCTTGGGCAGAACCTCGTCCACTCTGGCTCTGGCTCCTCTTTTTAGGCCTGACTTTCTTTCCCTCCCTACGCGGAGCCACAAATTTGGATGATGCTCTCTTCTATTATCCGAATGTCATCGCCGGTTCCTTCCTTTTCTTCTGGCTGGGTCTGAATACGGCACGTAATCTGAAAAGCCTCTGGCTGGTCATGGAATTCCTGGCCGCCTTTGGTGCTTTGATCGCTGCTCATACGATTGTAATCGCGCTGACAGGCAAATTTATCCTGGGCACCTCCCTTCACGACCCATTCCTGAAGAGCGTTTCGAATTTCACTCTCGGCGATACCGGTGTACAACGCGTAGGGGGCTTCTTTATAGACCCGAATTGGAATGGGACCTTCTTCGCCTTCGTGCTCTTCATTCCTCTGGGCCTCTACGCACACAGTCGCTCCTGGCTGGCCCGCCTGCTTTATCTGGGTGAGGCACTACTGATTGGGCCTGCGCTGCTCTTCACATTCAGCGGTGGCGCCTGGGTAGCTGCCTGCTGCGGCCTGGCCTTCTTCCTGCTCTTCGTGGACAGCTGGAAGCTACGCCTGCAGATCGTTTTGAGCATCTTTCTCGTCTCACTCATCTTGATTCTCTTCTTCTTCGATCAGCTCCAGCTCCTCTTCGCTCATCTGACAGGCCAAGGAGAGCTATCACTGCGCCTGGGCGCCTGGGAAACGGCTTTGAATGTGATTATGGCTTATCCACTCACAGGCGTGGGTTTCGGCTTGAGCATCTACATGCAGGTCTCAGATCCCTACCGCTCGCCACTTCAGTATGTGCCGCTGGCACATCCCCACGATTCCTATCTGGAATTTGGGGCGATGGGCGGCCTGCCAGTCTTAGCAGTCTTCCTCGCACTCTTGATCTGCTACCTGTGGAAGGCCTGGCGCACCTGGCGTCTCTGTGATCAGCGCCATCGCGCACTGCTTGCCGGGGGCCTGGCTGCCGTTGGAGCGCTGTGCATCAATAGCATCAGCATCAATGGCTGGACTCTGCCACCCCTGGCCTGCTTCGGCTGGCTCATGTTGGGCCTGCTCTCTTCTCCTCTGCTCCTGGCTAGCCTGGCCCCCACTTCCGCCATGATGGATACGCCCATGCGCGATTAATATATCTGATCTCTTCTAACTGACAGGTGCATCTCTGGAGAAGATCTATGTCTATCTCTTATGAGTATGAAAAAGTGCGTAGTGGTAGTGAGCGCCAGGAAGGCGGCTGGCCTCAACAGCCCGGCCCCTATCCTGCAGCGGTTCTAGAGCTTTGTCTAAGCCTGAGCAACCCACTGGCTGCCAGTACGATCGCCTTACCAACAGCCTGGCGCGCTCTGGACCATTGGAATCGCTATCTAGAGAGCGGTGATCACCAGGAAAGGGATCTCTTCCTTGAAGAAACCAGGCACTTGCTCGCTTTGGAGCAGCCTCTCAACAATGGAGCTGGCGGCTGGTTGCTAGTCTCGACTCGACCCGGTGGCAGGGTGGCGCTTTGCCTCTCCGCCCTTATGCAGAGCTGCGCCCTGGCCGTCTTGCTGCGCGCTCTGAGTATGACTGGTGACCAGGTTCATGCATTGGCGCTGGAGCGCTGTCTGGAAACCTTCCGTTGCGATATCCTGGATGGAGGTATTTGCTCCCCGCTCTATGCTGACGGGATCTTTTTCGAGGAGCTGGCGCTTTATCCGGCCCTCCACAGCTTCAACGGCATGGCTTTGGCCTTGCTCAGCCTCCACGAGCTGATACTGTATTGGCCCGCTTGCGATGAGGCGAGTCGACAGCTTTTCCAGCAAGCTCTCACTACCTTTGAGCAGAGTTTGAGTGAGTTCTCCGGGCCTTTTTGGCCCTATCGTGACCTGGCCACGCGCCATCTGGCAACGCCCCAGGAGCTAACTCTCCAGATTGCTTTGCTGGACGCCCTGGCGACCTCGACGAAGAGCGAGGTTTGTGCCCACGCCCTCCAGCGCTGGCAACGTTATGCGAGAAGCCGGCAGGGCCGCCTGCGCTACCGCTGGTGGCATACCCGGCATTCCTTGAGTGCACGTCTCTGGCGTCGCTGGCAACCGCGCCTTTTTCCACGCCCGCTGGACTCCTCCAACCAGCTGCGCGTCTGCGTCCCTCTCCCGGCTTTTCCAGCCATCGGTGGGGTTCTCACGGTCCTGGAAGGCATTGAAGAGGCCATGCAGGGCCATTGGAGAATGGAATATCTCACACGAGCCATTACTGACCAGGAGACTGGTAGGTATATAATCCATCGCTTTGGCCGCTCCTGGATGGGCGCCTCCCACTTCCCGTTTGTCTGGTTCTATGTCTTGACCGGCGCCGCCAGGCTGTTTGCTTTGCTACGCCAGGGGACAGCTTTTGACCTTGTACTGCCGCAGGATGCAGTCTTCTCTGCCTTGCTCTCCGCCCCACTGGGACGCCTGGCCGGTGCACGCGTGATTTGTATTGATCACGGTCATCTGACGCTGCTCCAGGAAGATATTCATCCACTACACCTGGCCGAGCGCAGGCGTCTGCTCGCTCATCGCAGTCGCCTGCGCCGCTTTATCGGGCGTGTGCAGGAGTGGTGCTACTGGCCCTCCTATCGCCTGATGCTCCGCTTAGCAGCCCGATGTGTTGACCAGTATCTGGTGCCAGGCGTCGCGGGCGATGGCGTGGAGACGATGGCAGCACGTTTCGGTATCCCCGCCAGCCGCGTGGTGCGCTTCGCCAGCATGGTCAATATCGAGCGCTATCCAGTGCCCTCTGAGGAGGAGCGCGCGCGTCGCCGCCAAGAATATGGGTTAAGGCAGGACGATATGGTGGTGGCCATCGCCTGCCGCCTTACGCCAGAGAAAGGCCTTGATCTCGCGCTGGCCAGCCTGGCTCGTGCCCTGGAGCATTTACAGCCCGGTACCCGAGCCAGGGTGCGCCTGATGATTGCCGGCGATGGACCTTTGCGCCCGGAGCTTGAGCAGACGATTGATCAGCTCCAGCTCCAGGAGCATTGTGCTCTCTGGGGCGAGCTGCCTGCGCCTGAGATTGCCCGGCTCCTTTCGATCAGCGATATTTTTCTCTACACTAGTACCCGCGGCGCTTGCTTCTCAATGGCCGTACTGGAGGCAATGGCCGCAGGCTGCGCAGTGATTGCTTCAACCCGTCCGCCCTCGAATGCGCTGCTGCTTGCCGAGGGACGCGGCATTGCAGTCAGACCGGCTGATATAGAGGAGACCGCCAACGCGCTCGTACGCTTGCTCGCCAACCCTGCTCTCTGCCGCCAGATGGGTCAGGCCGCTCGGGCCTATATTGCCGATCGACACAGTCCCGAGGCTTTCCGACGGGTTCTGCTCCGGGCCTCTGGCTGGGCAGCTCTGGAGCAGATCACTACAGAAACGGTGGCCCGTACCGGCCTAGAGGGGGAAGTTGAGGATTGAAGCCAACAACACCACAGCCTTACCCAGCCTACCCAGGGCCAGGGCCGCAATATCCACAGTATGCGCCGAGCTATCAGCCAGCGCCAGCGGTGCAGGTCGCTCGACCAGTGCAGCCGGCCCTGCCAAGGACGCCGCAACCCAGTACCCCAGCACCAGCCCAGGAGAAGCGCAATGACTATGTGGGTCAGCTGCGCACGCTGGTCAAGAGCAGCGGGATCTACGCCCTCTCCTCTTTGGCTGGCCCGCTGACCTCACTGGTGCTGGCTCCTTTTCTGACGCATGCGCTCTCGCGCGACGAGTATGGTGCTCTCTCCGTGCTGCTCTCAGCTATCTCGCTGATCGCTGGCATCACTCAGCTCGGCCTGGGGAATGCCTTTTTTCGCGCCTATGGCTACGACTATGAATCGCGCAGCGAGCGCCTGCGCGTGCTCTCGACGCTGGTGGGCCTTCTGCTGGCGATCTCGATTGTGGTCACCCTGGCCATGTCTTTAGGCGCAGCCTTCATTGCCTTGCTCCTCTTCCAGTCAGCCCTTCTGACAGCGCCAGTGCAGGCCGCAGCTTTGGTGGTGCTGCTGCAGAATTTGAGCGTGCCGGGCCTGGCCTGGCTGCGAGCGGAGAACCGTCCTACGCTCTATGCGACACTTTCGATCGCTAATCTACTCGTGGGCCTCGTCGCAACCTTGCTCTACGTGGGACCCATGCATTTGGGCATGACCGGGGCCTTGCTAGGCACAGCCAGCGGCTATGCCATTGTGGTTTTCGGCATATTGCCTGTGATCCTCTGGGAAGCAGGCCTGACCTTCGACCGAGAGATGGCTCGCAATATGTTATCTTTCGGCGTACCACTGGTGGCAAGCTTCGTGTCCGTCTGGGTGCTGCAGCTCTCAGATCGCTATCTCCTGAGCCGTTTTGGCTCGCTGGCCGAAACCGCCAGCTACTCGATTGCCTATACACTGGGCAACGTCCTGGGCGTGCTGGTCATCTCGCCTTTCAACCTGGCCTGGCCTACGACTATGTTCTCTGTAGCTCGTCGCCGCGACGCGCCTCAGATCTTCAGACTGATCTTCCGCTGGTTCAGTGTGGTCCTTTTGCTGGCCGCCTTTGGCCTCTCACTCGCCGGGAAGTTCTTGCTAGAGGTCCTCTTCCCCGCCAGCTACCAGGGGGCCTCGCCTGTGATCTCTTTAGTGGCCATGTCTATGGTCTTTTACGGCATTTACAACGTCTTCAATGTAGGAATATCGATCAAGAGAAGAACATGGTATGCAGTAGTTCTGACGGCAGAGGCTGCTATCTTTAACGTGGTGTTGAATGTGGTACTCATTCCCCTCAGTGGCGCACTCGGCGCGGCCTTTTCAACACTACTGGCCTACGCTTTCCTCTCGTTTCTCGCTTATCTGGTGAACAACCAGATGTATCCAGTGCCCTTCGAGGTCGGCTTCTTTCTCTGCGTGCTAGCCATCGGGATCGCCCTCTACTTCGTCGCGGCATTCCTCGCCCAAGGCCTCGATCCGCTGAGCAGCGCCGTTCTTTATGGGCTGACCTGGCTGGCCTACGCCGTCATCCTGCTGGTACTGGCTCGCCTGCCACTACAGCAGCTTGCTCGCCTGCGCTATTCCTTTCCCGGAAGGAGAGTGAAAAGAAGCCTATGACTACGGTATCTGAAGCCCCAGATGTGACTGTTGACCTCACGCCGCTTTTTCAGGGACAGCGGGTTGTCATGCTCAGGTTCGCCCCAGCCATTGGCGATGCGCGCTTGTGGCGCACCGCTATTGCTCTGAAGGAGGCAGGTCTGCAGGTCACCATTGTGGACGTTGTCGGGTCATACACCTCTCCCCGCGAGGAGATTCACCAGGGGATCAGGCTGAAACACATTCTCATGCCCGCCTGGTTTACTCCAACGCGCTTTAAGCCCTGGTTCCTGGTGAAGCTGCTCCGCCTCAATCTATTAAGTATTCTCTATCTTCTGCAGGAAGAGGCAGACATCTATCATTCATTTGTGGAGCATACATTACCAGCTACCTTTGTAGCAGCGAAACTGCGACATAAGCCCCTGATCTTCGATTCGCCTGAACTGCCTCTGTCTGATCGAGCAGTCCAGCATTGGCCTCGCCTCCTGGCGATTGCACGCCGCGTGCTGCGCTATCTCATTCGACACAGCCAGGGGGTAATCGCTGTCTCACCGCCTATCGTCTCCTTCATCGAGCGCGAGTACGGCGGCCAGCGTGTCACGCTCCTGCGCAATGTACCACCTTACCGGCAGGTTGAGCGCGCTAACCTTTTACGCGAGAAATTAGGTTTATCAAATGATATCCGCATTGCGCTCTATCAGGGGAATTTACAGGAAAACCGTGGCCTCGATCTGCTTGTGCGGGCCGCTCCATTTCTTGAGTCAGACGTCGTGATCGTCATGCTCGGGGCCGCCCGCGCGCCAATACAACAGAAACTGCAGCAGCTAATCGCCGAGCTTGGGGTAGAGGAGCGTGTGAAACTGCTGCCGCCCGTTCCCTACGAGGAACTCCTCAGTTGGACTGCTTCAGCCGACCTCGGCCTGACCCTGCTTCCCTCCGATTACTCGCTGAGTATCCGCTACTGCCTGCCAAACAAGTTTTTTGAGTACTTGATGGCAGGACTTCCCGTGCTTAGCTCTCAGCTGGATGTGATTGCCGAGCTGATCCAGATCCACCAAGTGGGAGTGGTTGAGCCGTCGCGTGATCCAGCCACCGTTGCTGCCACCATCAATCGGGTCATTCACGACCAGGAGGCTCTGGAGCGCATGCGCTGCCACGCCCTGGAGATTGCGCGTCGCGAGTTCAACTGGAACCGTGAGCAATTTCATCTGTTTGAACTCTATCAGGCGCTGCTGCCAGCAAGCTCGACTAGCGCGTCAGCGCCACAGCAGGAGGAATCACTTTGACAGAGTTGTTAGCCAGCCAGCGCCCCAATAAGGCTACCGAGGCTTCAAACAGAGAGCGTGCAGGAGGTTTACCCCCCCTGCGGGTCTGTATGCATGTACTGGGCCAGGGAAAGAGCGATGTACGAGTAATGCGGGCCGCCACCGCGCTCAGCGCCGCCGGGTGTCATGTCAGTGTGGTCGATTTGGAGTCCCAAGAACAACCTGCTCGTGAGCAAGTCCAGGGCATTGCTCTGCAGCATGTACGGCTGGCCCCCGAGTTTTTCTCATCTCGTTTCAAACGTCGCGCTCTACTGCGAGCTGCCTCTCTCTTCGTGCGCGGTACGTGGCAGGTGCTGAGCACCGACGCGGATGTTTATCACGCTCATGATGTTGCCGCTTTACCAGCTTGCTACCTGGCCTCGCGCCTGCGCCGGAAACGGCTGGTCTTTGAGGCTCACGAAATGCCTCTGGAGGAGCATCCCCTCTCTTCGATGAACCGGGGGCGGCGCTTGCTTCACCATCTGCTAACCCTGCTCATGAAGGGGATGATTCCAGCCAGCGATGGCGTGATCACGGTCTCTCCACCAATTGTTGAGGAGCTTCAGCGTCGCTACCGGATCAAACACCTGGCGCTGGTACGCAATATTCCTCCCTATCAGCAGGTGGCACGTACTAGACGGCTACACGAGGCCCTCGGCCTTGCACCTCAGATCCGCCTCGCACTTTATCAGGGACGCCTCCAGGCCAACCGCTCGCTGGATCTTCTGGTCAAGGCTGCCCGCTATCTTGATCCCGAGATCGTGATTGTGCTCTTAGGGAAAGGATTGGGCAATGCCGCAGAGGAGCTGGAACAGTTGATTGCGGCAGAGCAGGTCAGCGACCGCGTGAAGCTCTTGCCCGCAGTACCTTACGCTGAGCTGTTGAGCTGGACAGCCTCGGCAGATCTGGGCTTACTGGTCGCCTCGCCCGACTATTCGCTGAATGTGCGGATGTTTCTGCCCAATAAGCTGTTTGAGTACATTATGGCCGGCGTACCCGTTCTGACCTCGGCCCTGCCTGCCGTGGTAGAGCTGGTGCAGGCTTACGGCCTGGGTGAGGTGCTTAGCGAGCTTACTCCTCAAGCCATTGCCAGGGCCATTAATGGAATGTTCGCCCGCCCAGAGAGGCTGGCTACCATGCGCCAGTATGCTCTACAGGCGGCCTCCTCCGATCTGCATTGGGAGAAGGAACAGGAAAACCTACTGCAACTATACCAGCAGATCGTCAACAGTTAAAAAATCAGCAGACTATAAAGTTCACTCATAGTAGAAACCAGAAACAGGTAGAAGAGCAGTGGAAGACTTTACTTTACAAGGCTATCGTCAACTCCTCTCGGCCTTTGCCAGCCGAGGCTACCGTTGCTCGCTTTTTGATGCTCTTGAAGAACGGCTAGCAAGCGGTGAGCGGATACTGCTTCTGAGACACGATATTGATATCAGCCTAAAAGCAGCTCTGGAGATTGCCCGGGTCGAACACGAGTTAGGCTTCCAGGCCACGTATTTTGTGATGCTGTCCTCTCCATTCTATAATGTACTTAGCACAGAAAGTGCTCGTCTTCTAGAGCAGATTCATAATTATGGACATGACATCGCCCTTCATATTGATCTACAGGATTATCACGGTCAGCGTCTTGACGTTGCCCAAGAAATAGCGATCCTGGCTCACTTCTATCCCTATGTCAAGCGGGATATCGCGAGCGTCCACAGTCCGCGCACGCTCTCCAGCATTCCGGTAGAAGAGGCCAGGCCGATCTATAGGGTCTACCATTTAGCTCAGCGGGGCGATCTTGCCTATATCAGCGATTCAACAGGACGCTGGCGCTATGGCCACCCGCTGCAGTCAGCCGCTTTTCGTGAAAAGAAGGCGATTCAGCTCCTGACACACCCCATTTGGTGGGTGGCCGAAGGAGCAACACCCAGACAGAAGCTGGAAAGCTGGCTCTATCGCAGCTACGAGGGGAACCTGGAACTGGCTAAAACCTTTCTTCCCAAGCTTTTTGGCCAACAGGAGGTCGAGACGACTTAGTCATCGGCAAGAAGATCTCAAGAGCAGCGGGGCCGGGCCGGTCGCCATTCTGGCATGACCATCGCGCAGGAAGTCAAGCAGGGAGCGACGAACGTATGAAGCAGGTGTATCATTGGCAGAAGCGTGCCTTTTTGCTGCTCAGCGTCTCGGTTATAGTCATCCTGGTAGGAGCTGGTTGGCTGCTACATCCCTGGTGGGTGATTACCAACTCGCCGCTGGTTTCTCAACTGACCATCAGCAGCCCGCGCTTCTCCGGCTCCAGCGGACAGGAAAGCCGCTTCAAGGACCTGCGCCTGATCGGCGGCTTCACCGTCGGAACCCCTGCCGAGGTAGCTGAGGCTGCTGCCTTGGGGATGCGGGTTGTCTTTGAGTACGGCAATCCTCCCTCGCCTGAGAGCGAACTAGGGCAGGCGCTGCAGGCTGCTCACATGCAGGTCATCGATGGCTATATCTCTAGCTATCTGCAGTATTACGAGTGCCACCGCACAAAGACGGTCAAGCCACCACCGCCCGGCGCCCATCCTTACTGCGGGCGTGACTCTGTGCCGATTCCAAGCGAAGAGGCTTTGCTTCAGCTTGTCAGACGGCATCTCGAAGAGACCCGGTCTAATCCGCTCATTCTGGGTTACTGGGTGCTCGATGACTGGGTGCTGTGGGACCCCGGCAGCGCCCGTGAGCTGTTAATCAAGTTCCATGACTTGATCCAGCAATACACACCACAGCGCCCAGCCATCTGCGGTTTTGGCGCCTCGCCTCCTTCAGGTTTCGACACCGGCTGGCACGACGCGGTGGCGGCTAACTTCACGCCCGAGGGCTGCGACATGATCGGTCTCTACATCTTCACAGTCTTGCAAGCCAAGGAGGATGCCTCAGCCAGCCGCTATGACTGGTCGATGCGCAGCACTCTGAATGCCATGTTCGCTAGCCTGCAGAAACGGGGCTGGAACTACACTCAGACACCTCTGATTGGGATCGCCCAGGCTTTCGGCGGCCCCTCGACGCGTCCAGGCTTGAGCTGGCCCCTGCCAAGCACTGCCGATATTGTTCAGCAAAGCCAGAGCTTCTGCCAGCATGGAGCTACCGGCATCGCTTATTACGGCTGGGACGCCAATCTCTACAGTCCGCAGACCCAAACGCCTGCCAATAATCGCGCTATTCAGGAGGGCATTCGTCAGGGTATTGCCGCCTGTCAGCACATTTGGAGCACAGCCGAACAGGGGACTCCCCAGGCAATGGATTAGGTCCGCCCGAAAGCGGTCATCAATGCCGGCAAAGACGGCTATCATATTCAGCTAAAAAAGCTATCCCAGAGGAGCTTCCCAGCCAATAGAGCAGTATACTGTTATCTGACGTTCTTCTTCCTAACTCATTTGAAGGCGCATTCGTTCATACGCGCTCCCCGAGCAGGGAGTCTGGTAGATAGGGGGGATAGTAAGCAGGAATGAAGCACTTCAGAGCAGCTACAGCCACAACGGATTCAGTGACTTTTCAACAGACGTACCCTCAAGGGTATTGTCTATCTACGCTTAATCAGCAGGCTGTCTTGATCATAGCCTCCTCCCGGGAGAGGCAATAAAGATCTATGATTTATTTGGTAGGAGCAAGCTATTCATATGGATCTTCAGCAAGAAGAGCTGCACAGTAGCAAACTCTCTGCGCTAGCAATGGTGGCTAGAGGTGTAATCGAGGAGAATCCCGGTCGTCTCCTGGCGAGCGAAGCAGAACAGCCACCCAGCCTCTGGGCCGCAGTTAAACGAGATTATCCACGTGATGCCTGTATACCGGCTCTTGTTGCTCAGCAGGCGCGCGAGCGCCCGCAGGCCCCAGCAGTAGTGACAGCGGGGACTACTTTGAGCTATCAGGAGCTCAACCGGCGAGCCAATCAGCTGGCTCATTATCTCCGAGCGCTAGGGATCTACCCTGGTGTTCCGGTCGGCCTCTACCTGGAGCGCTCACCGGAGATGGTAGTGGGGCTACTAGCTATTCTCAAAGCCGGCGGGGCCTATTTGCCACTTGACCCGTCTTATCCCCACGAGCGCGTATGCTTTATGCTGGAGGACGCGCAGGCCCCCGTATTGGTCACAACTTCTCGTCTGGCCCGCCAACTTGAGCAGGAAACAGCGATCCCGACGAGGCAACGTGTCTACCTAGATCAGGATGCCGTCAAGCTGGCTGCCCAGTCAACGGGAGAGATCCAGGAACAACAGGCCAGGGCAGCCGATCTGGCCTACGTGATCTATACCTCGGGTTCAACCGGGCGCCCCAAGGGTGTGGAGGTCACCCATGATAGCCTGCTGAATTTGATCTTCTGGCACCAGCGTGTCTTTTCCGTGAGCGCTGCCGATAGGGCCAGCCAGGTGACCAGTCCAGCTTTTGACGCAACCGGCTGGGAGCTTTGGCCTTATCTGACATGCGGCGCCACTGTCTATTTGCCGGCTGATGAGCTTCGTCTCTCCGCACCAGCACTGCGTGACTGGCTGGTTGAGCAGGCAATCACCATCGCTTTCTTACCAACGCCGCTGGCCGAACGTTTGATCCAGCTCCCATGGCCTCGCGAAACTGCTCTGCGCTTCTTGCTGACGGGAGCCGATACGCTCCGCCGCTATCCACAGCCCGGCCTGCCCTTCACGCTGGTGAACAACTACGGACCGACCGAGGCCACGGTGGTAGCGACTTCCGGCCCTGTGCCGCCAGTGAGCGAGCCGTTGGCAGAGCCTCCATCTATTGGCTGGGCTATTGACAATACGTCGATTTACATTCTCGATGAAGCGCTCCGCCCTGTGCCCTGGGGAACACCTGGCGAGCTGTATATCGGCGGCCAGGGAGTGGCTCGTGGTTATCGAGGACGCCCAGAGCTGACCGCTGAGCGTTTTCTCCCTGATCCATTTGCTCAACAGCCTGGGGCCCGGATGTATCGTACGGGCGATCAGGCACGCTTCTTGCCAGATGGCCAGATTGCCTTCCTGGGCCGCCTGGATACTCAGGTCAAGATTCGAGGCTATCGCATTGAGCTGGACGAGATAGCCACGGTGCTCAATCAGCAGCCGGGGATCACTGCCAGCGTCGTCATCGCTCGCGAGGAGCTACCTGGCGAGAAGCAACTCGTGGCCTATGTGGTCACCTCGCCAGAAGCGCGTCCCACACCCTCCCAGCTGCGTACGGCGCTCGCCAAGCAGTTGCCCGATTACATGCTTCCCACGATCTTTGTGCGTCTGGAAGCCCTGCCACTGACTGTGCATGGCAAGATCGATCGGGCGGCATTACCCCCACCTGAAGCCAGCGAGATCCTGTCAGAAGCTCCAGAGACAGGAGAGGCAGACATAGAAAGCCTGGCTGCTCTGCCTGCGACAGAGGCGGCTGCGGACCCAGCCAACGCTATCGAGCAACAGGTGGCCGAGGTAGTCTGCTCGCTGCTGGGACGCCCAGCAATCGATGCTAATGCCAACTTCTTTATGCTCGGTGGCCACTCTCTGCTGGGGGCCCAGCTCATCTTACGCCTGACCGAGCTGTTCGGGGTACAGATTTCGCTGCATACGCTGTTTACCGCACCGACAGTACGTCAGCTCGCCGCTTGCATCGAGCAGCTACTGCTTGAGCGCCTGGCCACTATGAGTGAGCAGGAAGCCTGCAGCTTGCTAGAGCAGTTGCAGAACAGGTGAAGCAGGGAGAGAAGCGTGTAACGCGCCTGCTGGCTGCCAGAATAGGGGGAGAGAGCAGCCAGCCTGGTTTGCGACTGCAAGAAGAAGAAACGGTCAGTCTTGTTGCTGGACAAGAGGAGCCCAAGACAATTATGCAGGAACCGAGGTCGGTGACGCCGCCGCAGCGGCAGGAGCCACCACTAAGTCTGTATCATCTACTCGATCCAGAGATTCTGGCCAATCCTTATCCGCTATACCACCGCCTGCGTCGTGAGGACCCTGTTCACTGGGACCCCTTTTTACACGCCTGGGTAGTGACGCGCTATGCCGATGTCATTACGGTCTTTCAGCGCTTTTCTGCTCAGCGCACGCCAACCCCTGAGCAGCTAGAGGCTATGGGGATGCAGGCGTTGACTCCTCTGGCCCGCGTCATGGTGAAGCAGATGCTGTTTCTGGACCCGCCAGCCCATACGCGGGTGCGCAGTCTGGCAGCGAAGGCTTTTACTCCTCGCCGCGTGGCCGTGCTGCGCGAGCATATCCGCGACATCGCTCACAGCTTGCTCGATCGCGTTCAAGCTCAGGGACACATGGACGTGATCGCGGACCTGGCTTACCCTTTACCGGCGATCGTCACTGCAGAGATGCTGGGGGTGCCAACGGAGGATTGGCAGCAGTTGACAGCCTGGTCAGCTGATTTCGCGCAGGTGCTCGGGAACTTTCAACATAACCCGGACCGCGTGGCTCAGGTGATTCGCAGTCTCAATGAGATGACTGCCTATTTTCGCACAGCCATCAGGGAAATCGAGCGCCATCCGCGCGAGGGCTTGATCCATGCATTCTTGACCGCCGAGATCGATGGCGATCGTCTGAGCGAGGAGGAGATTATCGCCAATACGATTATTACGATGGTGGGAGGGCAGGAGACAACGACCAATCTGATCGGGAATGGCGTGCTGAGCTTACTGCGCCACCCGGATCAGCTTGCTCTACTGCGCGCAGATCTCTCACTGATCCCATCGGCAGTGGAGGAGTTGCTGCGCTACGAGAGTCCCAGCCAGCATACGGCTCGTCTGGCCCCCGAGGATACAGAACTGGGTGGGAAGAAGATTCGGAAGCGCGATGCAGTGATCGCGGTTATGGGTGCAGCTAATCGCGATCCAGAGCGCTTCCCCGATCCCGACCGCCTCAATATTCGACGCGAGGACAATCGCCATGTGGCCTTCGCCTGGGGCAGTCATTTCTGCTTCGGGGCAGCTCTGGCGCGTATTGAGGGTCAAATTGCCATCGAGCTGATTGTGCGTCGCCTGCCCAGCCTCCGGCTGGAGCCAGGTCCGCTTGTCTGGCGTGAGAATCTCGGCCTGCGTGGCCTCAAAAGTTTGCCGGTATCTTGGGAAAGGTGAGAGGTGAACGATGAGCGAGAATCACTCGGCGGAGAATGTACGACAACTACTGCTAGAGCAGTTGCGCCAGAAGAAATTGGTCGGCGAACCTCTGGCTCAGAGGCTGCTAACACCGCTTCCCCGATATGAGCGAGGACAGGTTCTGCCGCTCTCGTTTGGGCAGCAGCAGCTGTGGTTTCTCTCTCGCCTGGCAAAGGAGCCAGTCTATAACGAGTGCGTGACTGTCCACCTGCCAGGCTCTCTCGACCGCAAAGTATTCGAGCGCAGCTTTAACGAGTTTATCAGACGCCATGAGATCTGGCGCACGAGCTTTCCCGAGAAGAATGGACAGCCTATTCAAAAGATCCATCCCTTCGAGCCGATTGAATTGCCTTTTGTGGATCTGCGGCATCTTCCTCCAGAAGAGCGAGAGAAAGAGGCTCAACGTCTGGCTGCCGAGCAGGCTCGCCTCCCTTTTGATTTGGCAAACGGTCCTCTTGTGCGCGGTCTGCTTATTCGATTTGAGGATCGGCTCCATCGCCTCTATCTAACTTTACATCATATCATTTTTGATGGAGTCACTCTCTACCAGGTTTTTTTGCCAGAACTGTGGACACTCTATCAGGCATTTTGCGCTGATCGCTCCTCACCTCTGCCTGAGCCAGCTTATCAGTACGCTGACTACACGCTCTGGCAACAGGCTTCTGTCAATCAGAGCTTACTTGATCAACAGCTCGCCTATTGGCGAGAGGCGCTTGCAGGGGCACCGGCGTTGATTAATTTGCCTACGGATTTCCCAAGGCCGCCAGTTCAAAGCTTCCGTGGGGGGATGGTACCTTTCACCCTGAGCCAGGAGCTAACCGAGGCACTCAAGAGGTTGGCGCGTGAGGAAGGTATGACGCTTTATATGGTCCTGATGGCCTCTCTCCAGCTCTTGTTGTATCGCTATACGCAACAGGAGGAGATTGTAGTTGGAGCAGTCCTGGGAAGCCGCGAACAACGTCCCGAGTTTGCCAGGATGCCAGGATATTTTTTGAATACGCTCCCGCTCACTTGCAAGTTGACAGGCAGTTCGAGCTTCCGCTCACTATTGCAACAGGTCCGCGAGAGAATAATAGGGGCAATTGCTCATCAGGATATACCTTTTAGCTACCTGGTGGAGCAGCTCCAGGTGGAGCGCTCAGCGGCATGGAATCCACTGTTCCAGGTAACCCTGACGCTGGAGCCACAGCTGCCAGTGCTGCCTTCGGGCTGGACGATTACGCAGATGGATGTGAGTGCGGGGGCATCTAAGTTTGATCTTTCGCTGGAGGTGGATGACCGACCCGATGGGAGATTGATCGGGCGCTTTGAGTATAGCAGCGAGTTGTTTGAAGAGCAGACCATTGTCCGGCTCGCCCGCCACTGGCAGACCCTGCTCTCCTCCCTCGTCTCCGACCCTTCCTGCTCCCTCGCCTCTCTCCCCCTCCTCTCTCCCGAGGAACGCCACCAGCTCCTCGTCTCCTTCAGTTCCTCCTCCCAGACCCTCCCTCCTTCTCCCGCTCCTGCTATCCACCTCCTCTTCGAAGCCCAGGCCCAGCGCTCTCCCTCCTCCTGCGCCCTCCTGGACCTGCCTTCTGGCTCCT
>NZ_MCIF01000002.1:1407740-1410073 GCF_003268475.1 Thermogemmatispora tikiterensis
CTCTCCTCTTCCTGGGCCGCCTCGACCAGCAGGTCAAACTCCGTGGCTTCCGCATCGAACTCGGCGAAATCGAGGCCCTCCTCTGCTCCCACCCCGCCGTCCAGGAGGCCGCCGTCCTCCTGCACCAGCCCTCCCCCGATGATCCCCCTTCCGCTCAACTGGTCGCCTACCTCGTGCCTCAGCCAGAAGCAGAGCTTACCCTGCACAGCCTTCACCAGTATTTAAGAGAGCACTTGCCGGACTACATGATTCCAGCCACATTTGTAAAGCTGGAACAAATGCCAACCAATGAGCATGGGAAAATCGACCGTGCTCGCTTGCCTAAACCAGAGGAGACCTATATTCTACGTGAGGATGCTCACATAGAAAGAGAAGCCAGGACCCCAGTCGAAGCCAGAGTTGCAGAGCTGGTAGCTTCTCTACTAAAGAGAGAGCATGTCGATTTTGATGAGAATTTCTTCAGATTGGGGGGGAACTCACTGCTGGGTGCCCAGCTCATGCTTCGCATCTCAGAAGCATTTGGGGTCGACCTGCCCCTTCAAGTCCTCTTCAGGAGTGGCTCGCTGCGTGCCTTGGCCGCAGAGGTCGACCGACTTCTCCTTGAGAAGATAGAGAGCATGAGCGACGAAGAGGCTGAAGAGTGGCTCTCTCGCCTGGGGCTATCATGAAAAGCATTTTAGCAAAAGGTTGCCAAGGGCGCAGATATTCATTTATAACTAGAAAGCAGGTGTAGTAGAAGATGACATCACAGGGAGATCTTTCCAATAAGAGGCGTGTTTTGCTTGAAAAGCTACGTGAAGGGAAACTGGATCAACAGGGTAGAAAAACTTTGCTACCTCCGTTGCCACACCACGATCCAGAGCAGCCGGCTCCTCTCTCTTACGGCCAGCAGCAGCTCTGGTTTCTCTCTCAGCTACAGCCCGATTCTGCTGTCTACAATACCCCTATTGTCATTGAGATTCCCGGCGACCTGGACGAGGTCGCTCTTCAGCAGAGTCTGCAGGCATTTCTGGATCGGCACCATCTCTGGAGATCTTCTTTCCCTACACTCAACGGCTCCCCTGTGCAGGTGGTGGAGCCTTGCCCCTCTCTCCCTCTTCCTGTGACCGACTTCTCTTCTCTGCCTGCGCCCGAGCAGTTCGCCGCCGCACGCTCCTTCGTCGAGCAGCAGGCTCGCCTCCCGTTCGATCTCTCCCAGGCTCCCTTGCTGCATGTCTGCCTGCTCCATTTTTCCCCACAGCTGCACTGGCTTGTCCTCGTTGTTCATCACATTATCTGCGATGGCCACACCGTTCAGAGTATCCTGCTCCCTGAACTCTTCCACCTCTATCGGCGCTTTTGTCAGCAGTCTTCTCCAAACATCGAGCCTGCCCCTTACCAGTACGCCGACTACACACTCTGGCAACAGGCTCATTTCTCTGCTGAGCGTTTGCAACAGCTGGTAGCTTTCTGGAAACGCTATTTAGAGGGCGCCCCGACTGCGCTTAGCTTGCCTACTGACCGCCCACGCCCTGCTCAGCAGAGCTTCCAGGGCAGCACCTATCACTTCACTATTGCTCAAGATATAATGGAAATGGTCCATAACTTTGTGCGCAAGGAGGGTATCAGCCTTTATACGGCCCTGGTGGCTGCTTTCCAGATCTTGCTCTATCGCTACAGCTATCAGGAGGACTTTCTGATTGGTATTTTCACAAGTGATCGCCACCATCGGCCCGAGTTTGAGTCTATTCCCGGGTACTTTCTCAATACCCTCGTGCTGCGCAGTCAATTGAGCAATACACTGAGTGCTCGTGAGTTAGTGAAACAGACCTGGCATAATCTGACAGAAGTGCTGGCTCACGGCGATATGCCTTTCTATCACCTGGTTCAGCACCTTCTTCCCGAGCGCGATCTCTCTCAGAATCCACTATTTCAGGTTGCCGTCTCACTGGCACCTGCTCCTGCCTCGTTGCCAGAGGGCTGGCGCGTTCAGGAGAGCACCCTGTCCAACGGGAGCAGCCGCTTTGACCTCTCGCTAATTCTGGAGGAGCTGCCCGACGGTTCTTTGCACGGTTGCATTGAGTATAGCAGCGAGTTGTTTGAAGAGCAGACCATTGTCCGGCTCGCCCGCCACTGGCAGACCCTGCTCTCCTCCCTCGTCTCCGACCCTTCCTGCTCCCTCGCCTCTCTCCCCCTCCTCTCTCCCGAGGAACGCCACCAGCTCCTCGTCTCCTTCAGTTCCTCCTCCCAGACCCTCCCTCCTTCTCCCGCTCCTGCTATCCACCTCCTCTTCGAAGCCCAGGCCCAGCGCTCTCCCTCCTCCTGCGCCCTCCTGGACCTGCCCTCTGGCTCTT
>NZ_MCIF01000002.1:1410954-1585236 GCF_003268475.1 Thermogemmatispora tikiterensis
CCCTCCTCTTCCTGGGCCGCCTCGACCAGCAGGTCAAACTCCGTGGCTTCCGCATCGAACTCGGCGAAATCGAGGCCCTCCTCTGCTCCCACCCCGCCGTCCAGGAGGCCGCCGTCCTCCTGCACCAGCCCTCCCCCGACGACCCCTCCTCGGCGCGCCTCCTCGCCTTCGTCTCCCCCCGCCCAGGCACCCAGCTCACCCCGAGCGCCCTGCGCTCCTTCGCCTCAGAGCTGCTGCCCGCCTATATGGTCCCTGCCTCCTTCGTCATCCTGGATACCCTCCCCCACACCACCTCCGGCAAGGTCGACCGCCGAGCCCTGCGCTCCCTGCCTCTGCCAGAGGTGAGCAAGACAGAGAGCGCAGGGCGGCAATCACCCGGCAACCCGACAGAGGCAGCCCTGGCCCAACTCTGGGAGGAGCTGCTCCACATTCGTTCGGTCAGCACACAGGATAACTTCTTCTCTTTGGGGGGCCATTCACTGCTGGCCGCTCGCCTCTTCGCACGCATCGAACAACTCTACGGGGTGCGAATCAATTTGAGCACGTTGTTCACACACCCAACCATCGAAGAGCTGGCCATGATTATCGAAGACAAACAACAGCACTCGAAAACAGCAACCGAGAAACCTTCACTAGAGATAAGGACAAACACTGATACGATGCCAACATTACCACACCATGAACCGGAGCAGCCTGCCCCTCTCTCTTATGGTCAGCAGCAGCTCTGGTTCCTCACCCAGCTATTCAAAGAGACTCCCATGTACACAATTCCCCTGGTCATCCGCATTGCGGGAGACCTGAATGAGAAGGCCCTTCAACAGAGTCTTGAGACATTCCTACACCGCCATCACCTCTGGCGCTCAGCGTTCTCTTCCTTGAACGATACTCCCGTGCAGCTAGTGCAACCCTGCCCTTCTCTCTCTCTCCCTGTCACAGATCTCTCTTCTCTGCCTGCACCCGAGCAGTTCGCCGCCGCTCGCTCCCTCGTCGAGCAGCAGGCTCGCCTCCCGTTCGATCTCTCCCAGGCTCCCTTGCTGCGTGTCTGCCTGCTCCGTTTTTCCCCACAGCTGCACTGGCTCTGCCTAGTTACCCACCACATCATCGCCGACGCCCAGACGCTCTATACCATCTTGCCGACTGAGCTTGAGCAGCTCTACCAGGCGCATAGCCAGGGCCAGCAGCCTGACCTGCCTGAACCCCGCTGTCAGTACGCCGACTATGTCCTCTGGGAGCAGGCTCGCCTGACCCCTGCACGCCTGGAGCAGCTCTTTGCTTTCTGGCAGCAGTACCTGCAGGATGCACCTACTACGCTCGCGCTGCCCACTGACTACCCGCGTACAGCCACACTCTACCATCGCGGGGGTAGCTACTATTTCTCAATGTCTCCCAACCTGGCCACGGATTTAAGCCGGCTGGCTCGCCAAGAGGGAGTCAGCCTCTATACAGTGCTGCTGGCAGCCTTTCAAGTCCTCCTCTATCGCTATAGCCAGCAAGAAGACTTCCTGATTGGAACGTTCAGCACGAACCGCACCAAGAGACCAGAGTTCGAGGAGATCCCCGGCTATTTCCTGAACGCTGTCCCGCTGCGCAGCTGCATCACCAACCCTGATCAGCTGAGCGGGCGCGAGCTGATTCAGCGGACTCGCGAAGCGCTGGCCCAAACCCTGGCCCACGATGATCTACCGCTGCCTCTGTTGATAAGTCGCCTTCTCCCACAAAGACCTGCTACCGCTAATTCTCTTTTCCAGGTAGCAATCGCCATGAACTCCTATCGAAGACTGGGCCACAGTTCCTGGCAGATTCAGGAGCTGGCTATCGATAACGGAACAAGCAGGTTTGATTTGACGCTGAGCCTGGAGGAGCGTCCCGATGGGGATCTGATCGGTTGCTTCGAGTACAGTCGAGACCTGTTTGAGGAGCAGACCGTTGCCCGGCTCGCCCGCCACTGGCAGACCCTGCTCTCCTCCCTCGTCTCCGATCCTTCCTGCCCCCTCGCCTCTCTCCCCCTCCTCTCTCCCGAGGAACGCCACCAGCTCCTCGTCTCCTTCAGCTCCTCCTCCCAGACCCTCCCTCCTTCTCCCGCTCCTGCTATCCACCTCCTCTTCGAAGCCCAGGCCCAGCGCTCTCCCTCCTCCTGCGCCCTCCTGGACCTGCCCTCTGGCTCCTCCCTCTCCTACCACTCCCTCAACTCCCAGGCTAACCAGCTCGCCCGCCTCCTGCTCTCCCTCGGCCTTACTGCCAACACTCCCGTCCCTCTGGTCTTGCCTGCCTCATCCAGCTTCTTCGTGGGAATGCTGGCCGTTCTCAAGGCTGGTGGCTGCTTCGTGCCTCTGGACCCCACCGCTCCCCCAGCGCGCCTACAGGCTCTGTTAACCGAGTTACAACCTTCCCTGCTGCTCACAAGCCAGTCTCTGGCTGCTTCCCTGCCATCCCTGGCCAGCTCTTGCCTGGTGCTCTGCCTGGATACAGCCGAGACACAGGCACAGCTCGCCTCTCTCTCCAGCGATAATCTCCCCTGGTCCAGCTCCCCCGATCAGCTCGCCTACCTCATCTTCACTTCCGGCTCTACCGGTACTCCAAAGGCTGTCTCCATCTCCCACACTAATCTCATGGTCTCGCTCACCTCACGCCTGGAGTATTATAAGGCCCTTCCTCCCAAGGTCCATGTCCCTCTGCTCTCGCTGACCTTCGACAGCGCCTTGACAGGCGTCCTCTGGACATTATGCGAGGGAGGCAAAGTAGTACTGCTGGCTGAAGAGCACAAGAGAAATCTCAGCAAGCTACCTGCTCTCTTAGAACAGGCCCAGGTCTCGCACCTGCTCCTTGTGCCTTCTCTCTACAGTCAGATACTGGAGTACGCCGCTCCTTCTCAGCTTGCTTCCCTGCGCTGTGTAACAATTGGGGGTGAAGCCTGCCCGCGCTCCCTCGTACAGCTGCACTACACCCTCCTGCCCCAGACCCCCCTCTTCAATGAATACGGCCCCTCCGAAGCCACCGTCTGGGCCTCCGTCCACCTCTGCTCCCCCTCCGACCCCTTCCCTACCGCACCCATCGGCCACCCCCTCCCTCACTGCTCCCTCTATGTCCTCGATCCCTCCCTCCAACCCGTCCCCATCGGCGTCCCCGGCGAACTCTTCATCGGCGGCCCCTCCCTCTCCCCCGGCTACTTCCGCCAGCCCTCCCTCTCCGCCCAGCGCTTCCTCCCTCATCCCTTCTCCTCTGACCCCTCCTCCCGCCTCTACCGCACCGGCGACCTCGTCCGCTGGCTCCCCAACGGCTCTCTCCTCTTCCTGGGCCGCCTCGACCAGCAGGTCAAACTCCGTGGCTTCCGCATCGAACTCGGCGAAATCGAGGCCCTCCTCTGCTCCCACCCCGCCGTCCAGGAGGCCGCCGTCCTCCTGCACCAGCCCTCCCCCGATGACCCCTCCTCGGCGCGTCTCCTCGCCTTCGTCTCCCCCCGCCCAGGTACCCAGCCCACCCCGAGCGCCCTGCGCTCCTTCGCCTCAGAGCTGCTGCCCGCCTATATGGTCCCTGCCTCCTTCGTCATCCTGGATACCCTCCCCCACACCACCTCCGGCAAGGTCGACCGCCGAGCCCTCGCCTCGCTACCAGCTCCCGAGAACGAGAGCGTTCAAGGGGCTAAGGTTGCTCCGCGCACTCTGCTAGAGCAGCAACTCGCCCAGCTCTGGGAAGAGCTGCTCAACGTGCAGCCGATCGGCGTTTGCGACAATTTCTTCGAGATCGGGGGCCACTCCCTGCTTGCCGCTCGCCTCTTCGCACGCATAGAGCAGCAGTTTGGCAAGCAGCTACCGCTCTCCCTGTTCTTCCAGGAGCCAACCATAGAGAGGCTAGCGAGAGCCATCGAGGAAGGAGAACCCCAGAAACATTCAGGGGCCCCCGTCATCGCCGTGCAACGTCAGGGAAAGAAGCGACCGCTTTTCTATCTCCACGGGGACTGGACCGGTGGCGCCTTCTACTGTATCAAACTGGCGAAACAACTGGGAGAAGACCAGCCTTTCTACGCTGTTGAACCTTATCGCTTCCCACAGCAGGCCCTACCTCCAAGCTTTGAAGAGATGGCCGCCGCTCACATCGAGGCGATCCGCCAGATTCAGCCCCACGGACCATATCGCCTGGCTGGCTGGTGTAACGGAGGTCTGGTAGCCTATGAGATGGCCCGCCAACTGCAAGCGGTGGGAGAAAAGGTCGAGCTGCTTGTGCTGATCGACCCCACCGCTCCCGAGCAAGGATGGAGCCAGGCCCGCCTGGCGTGCTCCTTCATCAGAGTCCTGGGCGCTCTCCTGCACTGGAATGAGCTTCAACAACTGGAATGCTACCGACGATGGCGGTACCGCTACAGCCTCTGGCGCTATCGCTTTGCCCGCTGGCGGAAAGGTTCAGGAGAGAATGAACCAGCCCCCCCCAACGAGGACCATCAGCGCTGGACAAGCACATGCAGCTGGATCTTAACACGCTACCGTTCAGGTCCTTACCGTGGTGATATCACCTTTTTCTGGGCTGCCGAAGAGAAACGATGGCGTCGTAAACCCTGGCTCGACTTCGCCCGGCACCATCAACAGGAAGGTCGCGGGCACATCGACAGCCAGGAGCTGCCTGGCACACACATTACCAGTCGCACCACCTACCTCACGGTCTTCGCCGAGGCCCTCAAGCGTCGCCTGGAGGCGATAGAAGAGAATGATATTCACTAAATAGATGGAAAAGCAAAAGGAGATAGCAAGATAGGAGGTGATTAGAATCGCCAACGGTTCCTAGACAAGAGGCATCCATCAGAGTAGCCGCTGCTCACGAGAGAAGTAAGGCACTCCATGAGTCCTATCTTCTTGCAGAGCTTTCACGGAATTACTATAATGGAGGTGTCAGGCCATACTAGAGGTGGCGTAGACAGAACCCAGAGATCTGCCCGGGGTGGGCCGGACTGGGGCGCCAGCCGGCGACCCAGTTAGCAAACCCCGCAGTCAGTGTCTGGGAGAAAAGATCTGGGATCACGGTTGGGGTCTGCGCAGAGGTGGCCCATGCGCAAGCCTCAACCTTTTTTACTGGGCAGAAGCAGGAGCGGAGCAGGCCACACTCGTTCCCCGAAGAGAGGGGAAAGCTGGGGCAAAGTCAGCGAATGTACAAAGGGCGAGAAAGGTAAATGGGGCTGGGGGAAAAAGCCGCCCCTGAGAGAAGGACGCAAGGGCTGTTGTCGAGCAGGCCACTGGTGAGGGAAGAAAGCACGCTGATTTCTGGAGAGAGTACGAATCTGGCGGCGAGAGAGAGAGAAGTAGCGTGGACGATAGGCGAAACGTCTGCTCATGCACACTCCTCTTTTGCAGCAGATGCCATACAAAGTGATCGAACGACTAATGCAAGGAGAGCCAGGTTCAAGTCTGCTCGTCCGCTGCTTGTCGACAAACAAGCACGAAGGGGTCTCACTACAACATACGTTGGGTGAGACCCCTTCGCTCACAGTTGCATCGGTCCTGTCAAGCGACAAAGAAAAAGAAAGCGCTACACTAGCGTCGTGAAACGAGGTAGCGCTAGGGGCGAGCGAGGTTAGCGACCGCAAGCGCAGCCGCGCGGCTCGCCGCCGCCGCTGGCCGTTCTAAAGGAGTGGCCACAGCTGCAGGTTGTCACGGCATTGGGATTGTTCACCGTAAAGCCGGCGCCCATCAGACTATCAACGTAGTCGATCTCGCTGCCGTTGACATAATCCAGGCTCATCTCATCAATGAGCACCTTGAAATCGCCCTGAGCAATGACTGTATCGCCTTCCTGCTCCTCATCCAGTGTCATGCCATACTGGAGGCCGGAGCAGCCACCACTGGCTACGAAGATACGCAAGCCCAGATTAGGATCGTTCTCCTGCTGCAGAAGCTCGCGGATCTTCTCCATCGCCAGAGGGGTCAGCGTCACCACGCTGCTTTCGCTCTTTTGCTGCGTCTGCTCGATCATAAGTATCTCTCTCCCAAAAGTAGAACCTGCTTGCTCTCCTCAAGCCCACCAAGACAGGCCCCACGTACCCAGCAGATACGTGTTAGGCCTTCTATGAAGACACTTCAAGCACCCAGTTGCGTTTTATTATATCCCACGAGGTATACAGCGTCAAGGGAAAGGGCAAGGGCCCACGCTCTCAGCCAGAGGAGGAGATCAATCCTCGCTCAGCGAGCGCTCGTAGCCGCCGGCCAGCGAGAGCAAGCCAGCAGGAACTAGAGACCAAAGCGTTGTTGGGCGCGGATCAGATTGGCCAGCAATGCAGGCACTTCAGGGGGGGAGCCATAGAGCAGGCCCCCATGCCACTCACCACTGGAAGTCATCCGCAACATTGTATTGGCTGCAGACCAGCCCTGAGCGAGTAAATGGGCAGCGAGGCCGCTGACGATAGGCGCAGCAAACGAGGAGCCTGACCAATCTGCCCAGCCGGTGGTGTTCGGCTCGCCGTTGGGGAAGGTGGGAGAGATATAGACTCCTCTGACAGCATCGGGCAGATCGTTACTATCTCTCACGCCCTCAACATCGCCCCCGAACGTAGCCACGCCACCATTCACCGGCGGCATAGCAGCGACATTGGCAAACTGAGACGGCTCGAAGCGACTGTTGACCGAGGTCACACTGACCACCGTTGCATAGCGCGCCGGCGCTCGCGGCGGTCTTCGCCGCTTCCCCTGGCGAGTTTCCGGCCATGAATCGTTTCCCGCAGCGGCGACTAGCAAGGCCCCTTGGGCATAGAGACTTTCAAAGAGGAGGCGCAACCCATCCTCCAGCAGCGTCAGGGCACTTATAGCACTGGCCAACCCCCGACTTGGCCAACGACGATCATCGAACCAGACATAGGGGAGACGACGCGCATCGGGTAAGGTGGTCAGGCTCAAATTGACGACCAGGCGCCGAATAGTCCCGGTGAACAGCTCTCTCTCCAGTCCCGTCAGGGCTGCGAATAGCCCATAGAGATCGCCCCCCCCATAGTCATTGAGAATGCGAATCAATCGAATGCGCGCCTGGGGAGCAATATCTCGAATCAGGCCAGCTACAAAGAGGCCGTGGTCAGGCATAGGATAATACAGAGCCTCGCCGTAACGATCACGTCCAGTGCGTATCGCCTCCCAGAGCGGATAACGATCATATTCGATTTGGAAGAGGCCGCGGCCATTGCGCAAATCGGCTGCCAGCCGCTGGAGCAGCCAGTTCCGCCGAAACTCAGGGCGGTCCGCCGCTCGTAGGAGGCGCTCGGCCTCGACTGCTGTGTCCAGCACCGCTACCAGGACATTGCTCGCCCCCTCGGGATCAAGCAGGAGTCCCTGATCAAGAAAGGAAATATGCCAGCCGAGCGGTGGCTCATTGGCTCCGATGGCTGGCAACTCTAGCCGCGGAGCAGGACGCGGCGGCAGAGCCGGCCCGCCGATGCTATAGTAAAAAGGGGCGGCAGTGACCAGCCAGTTGGGCATCATAGAGACGAGGCGGAGACCTCGCTCAGCTAGCTCATCAAGATGCACCTGCAGATAGGCAAGCGCGAGAGGCATGGGATCAATGAGCGCCTGCTCTAAATGGCGCACCTGATAGAAAATCGCCACAAGCGGTTGCTGGCGATGATAGCCAAAGAGGAAGGCCCGCTGGCGAATCGGAGGTCGGGGTGGCTTCGCCTCTTCCTGCCAGTGGCTTCCGCTCCCATATGGTTCCAGCATCAGATGATGTGGTGCCAGAAGAGCGTTGAGCTGGCTCCGTACCTGCTCAGCCAGCAATTCCAAGGCATCTTCAGCCGGCCTTCTGGGCAGTTGCACTACAACCACCATTTCTCCACGTACCCAGTAAAATAGCTCGGTTGGCCTCCCTATGAGGTCAGCAGCACCAGGAGTCATGCACAGATCCCCTTCTAGCCAGAGCTAGTACGGCATGAACGAGCGCGCAACATGGTGAGCAGCGTTCCACCGCAGGTAGACAGCCACAGTCAGGATGGCATCTTTGCCCTCTTCCTTCCTCAGCAAAGACCCCTTTCTCACTTGCTTTTCCGCCTACCCGCTTCATGCAAAATGAGATGGAGCGACTGCTTTTCTATCATCGGGCATTATAACTGAACCAATAGAAGATAGCAAATAGACCTCCTGGAGCGCTTCTCAGGGATGGGACGAATGGCTTTGCCTGGCCGTACGCTGGTAACCGGAGCAGCTGCCCAGCCTCCTTTTCTTCGCCCCTAGAATCCCGTTATAATGAGATAAGAAGCCCTGGGAGCCAGGATTAAGGGAGAAGAAAAAGAAAAGAGTACCGTTGCGATGAGCGCAGATCGTCTCTACGCCACTCTGATAGAGCTGGTAGGCTTGCCCTCCACCTCAGGCCATGAGGAGCACGTTCGCCAGTACCTTGAGGCCACCTTGCAGGCCCAGGGGTTAACAACCAGTGTTGACCCCGCTGGGAATCTGATCGCTCTGCTCCCCGGCCAGGGCCGTCCTGTGCTCCTGAATGCCCATATGGACCGGGTCCCACCGGGGCGAGGGCAGCATCCGGTCTTGCGTGATGGCGTGCTCTACAGCGATGGCAGCTCTAACCTTGGAGCCGACGACGCCGCTGGCCTGGCCATTATTCTGGAAACACTCAGGCGTCTCCAGGAGCGCTCGCTTCCCCACCCGCCGATCGTCGCTCTCTTCACTGTCCAGGAGGAAAGCGGCCTGCAAGGAGCCCGCGCCTTTGACCCGATCCCCTGGCAGGTAAGCGAGGGTATTGTCTTTGACAATGCCTTTGAGGCCGGCGTAGTCGTCTCGCGCGGCGCTCACTATGAAGCCTTCGATGTCGAGATCACTGGACGCACCGGTCATCCTGGCAAAGATCTGAGTCAGACCGTGAACGCCGTGGAGATTTTCCGCCAGGCGGCCTATCCCCACGGCTCGCTCGCTAATGACCAGACGCGGATTCTGATCGGACGCATCGAGGGTGGCAGTGCGCGCAACGCCGTTCCTGCTCGTGTACTACTCCAGGGAGAGCTGCGCAGCTTCGAGGGAAGCGAGCAGATAGAGCGCTACCGTGAACGCCTGCGCAAGGCTTTTGAAGAGAGCGCCCATCAGGCCGGCGGGCGAGCAGAGATACACTTTGTCTCTCATTGCGGCGCCTACGTTGTTGATGAACAGGAGCCGCTACTGGCCCTCTATCGTCAGGTGCTTGCTGATCGGGGCAAGCAGATCCAGCTGCGTCCCACCTTCATCGGCAGCGATACGAGCGCTCTGCGCCCGCGCTTACGTGTCTTTACCATCTCCACCGGTGTGGTGAACGAGCATTCTCCCACAGAATATGTGCCGCTCGAACCACTGGAGCAACTGGTAGAGGACACGCTAGAGGTGCTGCACCGTTGGTCGGGCGCTGGCTCAGCGGCTGACCGAAACCCTGCGTAGTCGGGTCCAGAGCAGCAGAAGCCAAGGCAGAGCCGAACAAGCCGGGTCCCGCTCAGAGAGGGCCTTGGTCAGAGGTTGCCTGTCGAGTCGATCAATTGGGCAGCGGCGCACACTCACCTGCACACAAGGCCGGTCTGGCCTAGACCGGTCGACGCACGTCACCTGAAGCACTGATGGCCCGTGAATCGTATTGGAGCATAGTAACCTACAGGTTGAAGGAGGAGGCCGCAGGTGATACCCTTCCAGGACTTCCCAGGGCCACGCCGACATATGCCCTGGATGACATGGGGTCTGATCCTGGTCAATATACTGATTTTTCTCTATGAACTTTCCCTCGGGAATCGCGTAGATGAGCTGATTTTCGCCTATGGAGTGGTACCCGTCGCCTTATTACACGGCATTCCTCAGACCGCCCTTGTGCAAGCTCACCTTGCTTTCCAGACTCCCCAGCCAGTCTACTTCACCCTGATTACATCTCAATTTCTGCACGCCGGCTGGTTGCACATCGGCGGCAATATGCTCTTCCTCTATGTTTTCGGCGATAACGTGGAAGACCGTCTTGGGCACTTTCCTTATCTCTGCTTCTACCTGCTCTGCGGCATCGTCGCCGGCCTCGTCCAGGCTGTGGCTTTTCCCGACTCAACGGTCCCCAGCATTGGGGCCAGCGGCGCCATCGCTGGCGTGCTGGCAGCCTATCTGGTTCTTTTCCCCCTGGCAGGTGTGCGCACGGTCATCTTCATCTTCTTTTTCTTCACCATCGTGACACTGCCAGCGATTGTACTCATTGGCCTCTGGTTTGTGCTGCAGCTTTTCGATGGTGTGGCCTCACTGGCCCAGGTGCAACAGGGCATGGGCGGCGTCGCTTATCTGGCCCACGTTGGCGGCTTCCTGACTGGCCTGATCATCACGCTCATCCTGCGCCCCTGGCTCAAGCCACCAGCTTCTATCAGCTATCCCTCCTATCCCTACCACCCCTACTCACGCGAGAACGACTATCGCCGCTGGTGGTAAGCTGAAGCCGGGGCAACAACACCTTCCATTGGAAGCTTCGCTCAGATCCCCTTACCGAGCATGCGCTCTGGAATGACGCAAGCAGAGTCTTGCCAGAGAGAGGCCAGAGCGCATGCTTGGGAGTTTCCTCCTGGCATCCAGGCCCCTCAGCACTTAGCGTTTTTCCGTCTCCTCTTCCGCCTGACGCAGAGGCAGCTCCAGGAGCTGCTCCTCTATCTCACGCCAGGCGGCCTCTTGCGCTTCGTAGAGCGATAATGAGCGACCTGCCGCGCTGGCTTCCTCCACCTTGCGGCTGACATATCTCCTGAAATTTTGAAGATATGGCAATTGCTCAGTATAGAGAGGCATCAGACGCAGTTCGACATCGCTATGGCTGTAGAAGGCTTCGGGACGAAAGCAGAGAGACATCAGCTGGGCATAGCGCTCAATCAAGGACTGTTGGGTCTGGGTAAAAGCATGAGGGAAAGCGCTAGAGACAATGAGGCAGCCAGCGACACGCGTCTGCCAGAGAATGGGACAGGCCACGGCGCTCTGCTCATGCTCGACCCAGTGAGCGGCGAAGAGACTGTACTCTTCATCACGGCTCGGAATAGTCACCAGCCGGCAATGGGTCACAGCAGCTCCAGCTAGGGACTCTGCTCCCAGGAAAATCGCCTGTTGGCTGAGATCGCGTGGCCAGGGAGGATTGCCACGTCCAACAATCTCACGCAGGCTACGCACCTTCCGCCCCGACGCTGGCGGCGGCATACAACGCGCCACCGTCACAGCCAGACCTCGCTGCTCAGGATCAAGCTGCCTGAGCATTTGCTGCAACAGGAGATCGTAGAGTGCATCTGGATAGAGAGAAGGGGGCGTTGTCGTATACATGCTGAGGGCTCGCACGTAAACCTCGACAGGTGGCGCCGGCAGCACTGCTGGGGCAGAGGCCTCCGTAGACTGCTCCAGCAGCTTCGGGAAGTCGTTGGCCAGCAGACGCATCAACTCGGGGTAGACTTCGCGCGGCACCGCCTTCAGCAAGCGCCGGATATTATCCTCTCGCGGCTGCACTACACCTCGCGCCCAGCGCCTGAGCGTAATTGGCTGTACCCCCATCTCTTGCGCAAGCCGCCTCTCCAGCTGAATGTCTTCAATAAGCTGACTCAACAGTTCCTGCCAGGTTTGCAAGCGTCTTCCCTTCCCATAGCGTTCCTGAAATATCATTAGAGCACTTTATCGAGAGAATCGATTGATCTACGTCTCAACTCAAAGAGGAAGTGCTGTTTCGTGACAGCTCTTCTATGATAGCATATCCCCCCATTGAACAACAATCTCCCATGCAAATATTAGAGAATATTACTATGAGGAATGGAGAGGACCAAAGGGAAGCTGCGCGTTATTGCCGCAGGCAATCAACCGTCACACTATCAGAGCTGAACCATTTGCCCACGAGAAAGAGCGCGACTCAGCTCCCGGCACTGAGCGGAGCGCAGCAGCCGTTCCTTGGTGGCAGAGGAACCCGATCAGGTTAGCCGCGGACTGAGAGCGCCTGGTATCTAAGATTTTCTGATCAATGAGGGTACTCATGCTTCTTCGCTCACTACGTTCTCATCGCCCAAGACGGGATCAGCTGAGCCAGCCTCTGACTCAAGACGAGGCTGCGCAGCAGATCTTGCCAACGCCTGAATCCGCTACTGATGAGCAAGGGCATCTCGCGCCTGGCCTGCACCTTGCGAATAAGGAGGAGAAGCAGGAAGCCTCAACCCCGTCCCGCAGCCTTGCTTTAAGGGAATTGGCCACAACAGGAGGCGAGAACAGGCTGTCCGAGCAGGAACAGCTCACCAGCGCTGAGGCAGGCCACAACAAGGAGCAGACGGCGAAGGCGACCACGGCTCTCCTCTCTACCTGGCTCGTCGCCATTCAGCAGGTCCTACCGATCTACAGCGCTACCCACCTGCTCTATTTGCTGCTGAGCTATATTGCTTTTCTTTTCCCTGGCGACTCCAGCAGCACCAGCGGCCCTGTTCTAGGGGCCATGATCAACAGCTGGAGGCACTGGGACACTGGCCATTTCATCACCATCGCTCTACATGGTTATAGCGACTGGTGGCGTACGGCCTTCTTTCCCCTCTATCCGCTCCTCATTCGCCTGGTCAACTATCTGGCAGATAATCCAGTGCTGGCGGGTCTGGTCGTCTCAAATCTGGCGGGCTTTGGTGTCCTGGTACTGTTATACCGCCTGGTCACCGAGGACTTTGACGACGAACTAGCCAGCCGCACTGTGCTCTATTATGCAATGTTTCCTATGGCCTTCTTTCTGGCAGCCGCCTATAGTGAATCACTCTTTATGCTTCTTTCTCTTCTCTGTTTCTATAGCACACGGCGTGGACGCTGGTGGCAGGCCGCGCTCTGGGGCGGCCTGACCAGCCTGACGCGTGCCACCGCTATTCCGCTGCTCATCCCTTTTGTCTACGAATATCTGCGCCAGCATCATTTTCGTCTGCGCGAGTTCCGTCTCGATGTCCTCAGCATCCTTGGCATTCCCAGCGGTCTCGCCTTATTCGCCGGCTATTGCTATCTGCGTTTTCACGATCCGCTGGCCTTTTCTCACGCGGAATCGGTCTGGCAGCGCAGTCTCCAACCTCCCTGGTTCGCTTTTAGCGCGACCATTGCCGCCCTCGTTCAGGACTCCAGCCACCTTGACTTTATTACTATCCATCGCGTCATCGACCTGACGCTGCTGACTGCGGTGCTGGCCCTGGTGGTGCTCCTTTTTGTAGGGCCCTGGCGCCTGCGCGGTCCTCTTGCACCCACTTACACGCTCTATACTGTTGGAGCCTTCATCTTCTTCCTGCTGGTTCCTGCGGTGGGGCGCTATCCCACCATGTCGATGCCGCGCTTCTCCCTGGCCCTCTTCCCGGCCTTCATAGTGCTGGCACGCCTCGGCAAGAGTGAAAGCTTCCGCCTTCATTACCTGATGATCTCTGGGGGATTGCTCACCTTCTCGGTGCTCCAGTTTCTCATCGGCCAGTGGGCCGGCTAGAGCAGGCTTCTTATCGACTACCAGCGCTAGCGCTCGCCAGTCCATAGCAGACCTGGTTCAGGCACAAGGCATTTGTGCCACATCAGGACAAAGGCGGCAAGGCAAGGGCGACGTGCCACGATGGCTTTGTTCAGGGCGCTCAGGATGGCTGCCATCACTGCTCTTTCTCAATAGTGATCCAGCCATGCTTGAGCGCATAGACAACCGCCGCAGTGCGATCATTAACAGCCAGTTTCTTCAGGATTGAAGTAATATGATTCTTGACGGTCTGATCACTGATCTTGAGCACCTTGGCGATCTCCTTGTTACTACGCCCACGGGCAATATGGTCAAGAATTTCGATCTCGCGGCTGGACAGCGGTGACGGCTCCTTCTGCGTGTTGTCGACTTCTTCTTCTTCCTCGTTGAGGGCCCGGAATGAGGCCAAGACACGCGAGGCAATCTGCGGCCTGGAGAGCACATCATCGTTCATCAGATACTCGCCGCGACTGACCTTGCGCACCGCATCCCGCAGCTCTTCCAGGCCGATATCACGTGTATAGTAAGCTGCGGCGCCGACCTTGATCGACTGGAAGAGATCCTCCTCGTTCTCAGCGGGAGTGAGCATAATCATCGCGACATGCGGTGCAACCCGTCGCACCTGGCGAGCAATCTCCAGCGGATCAGCACAGGTCAGACCGGTATCGATCAAGGCGACGTCGAGTTGACCGTCGCCCGCGATCGCCAAAATCTCGGCGGGATCGGTCGTCTCGCCGACAATCTCACAATCCCCCATGCGTTCCAGGGTAGCGTGAATACCTATGCGCAGCAACGGCTGCTCTTCAACAATCAGCACACGTATTGTCTCCATCCAGCTTGCGGCAGTCCCCCCACAGAGAAGGACTCCCCTCCTCCTTCCGGCTCTACAGCGTTAATATTTCTTTTCAAGCCTGTCCCGTCCTCTGGCCAGCCCTTTCGGCGGAGGCAAGGCTCGCAGGCTATCAGTGGTCTGAGGTTAGCCCACGCTCTTCCCCCGCCCAACGGTACTATTCTACCCCGGTGGTCTAGTCAAAAGTACTATTCTCAAGAAGAAAGTACTAGGCATGGCCATTTTCACGCTGGCGCACCTTGGGGCTTACACTCATGGGGATGCCTGCGGGTCCCAGACTGGTCAGGCCGCTTTCTCCTCCAGAAGGGGATAAGAATCAGGTTCCTGAAATGAAGTAGCCTTGTTCCGCGTTTTTCTCAATAGGCGTAGTATGATGAAGGGGAGTAGCGAGAGAACAGCCCTGCCAAGGTGTTCCAGGCTATCCTGTCTAGCCAGCATCCCTGGTCACAACTCACCCTTTTCAAGGATGAAAGAAGAGCAAACAGCATGCAGAAAAAACGAGGAAGGGCCATGAAACGGGCAGCCACAGAGGTTCTCACTTTTCGGCCTCAGTCCCAGAGGCACATGGCAGGAAGGTTGCTGCTGACCGCATTTGCTCTGGTTGGCCTGCTGCTGTTGAGCGCCTGCGGTTCCAACAGCCCCAGCGTGCTGGCCAGCGGACCCAGGACTGTGCCCACACCGTCCATCTCTCCAACGCTGCAAAATGAGGGGCAGATGGCTCTGGAGACCTTTCAGCAATGGATTGATCTGATGCAGCAAAATGGTGGAGAGGTGACAACCTATCAGCAGCAGTACCAGAGTGATCAGCAGGCTCTGCAACAGGCCCAGACAGCCAGCGCCTATAGCCGGGCGTTGACCACCTTAAAGGAGCATATCAACGCTATTCAGATTCCGGCGATGAAGGCTGAGAGCACCCATCTCCAGCAGCAGCTGGCTCAGGAGGTCAGCGCCTGGGGAAAAGAGCATACCTATCACGATAGTTACAATAACCAGACCTACCCACTGGGCTATGAATACGGTCCTCAAGGCATTGGCGGTAGCGAGTGGCTCGGTGAAGAGCTGAGTCAGGCTCAGACGTTGGCCGACTACCAGCAGGTGGTTGAGGACCTACAGATGTGGTTGACAAATTTCGAGGCGATGAAGGCCAACTTTAGTGATAAGACACCCTATAACCAACCTCACCAAACCGATCTGGAGCTGATGCGTCACTATGGCTATATGGATGAGCGGGTAGTGGTGGTCTCGCTTAGCGAGCAGGCCCTGCGGGCTTACGATCACGGCAAGCTGGTCAAAGCCTTCCTGGTAACTACTGGCCAGCCCGACCTGCCGACGCCTCCAGGCACCTGGTGGATTGAAGGCAAACAGCATCCGACCGTCTTCAAGTCAAGCGAGCCCAAAGGTTCACCATACTGGTATCCCGATACGCCGATCAACTACGCCATGCAGTATCATAGCAATGGGTACTTCCTGCATGACGCCTGGTGGCGCGCCGACTTTGGCCCGGGTACTAATTTCCCCCACCAGGACCCAACCGGCGACCCCTTCGCGGGCCAAGGCTCGCATGGCTGTGTCAATATGTCGACCGATAACGCCGCCTGGCTCTATAACTTTGTGAGCCTGTATACACCAGTGCTGATCTACTAGCCTGTCCTTGCCCTCCGCCACCGCTATCTCTGGTGGTCAGGCGTCAATGAGTAGGACCTGCCAGGGAAGCGGACTGGCGGAGAGCAGTACGGCGGGGGGTAGGGACCAGATTGGGACCAGACCACCAGGCGTCTATCGGGATAGCTGGCAATCAATGACTCACAGCAGAGCGAGAGAGAAGAAACGAGGCATGCTTATGGTCTCAGCATGGAGACCTGGCCCCCTCGCCTCTTCTCTCTCGCTTTGTGCTGAGAGAGAGAGAGAGAGAGAGACTTGCCTGTGCCAGGCTGAGTGAGCAGAACTGGCTGGCTAACGCGGTGTCACCACGGCGCTGAAATCGTTGTTGGCTCGCCACATGGCGGCGAACATATTGTAGGTCATACGCGTGAAGTTGGCCGGAGAGGAGTCGACTGTATAGACATACTGGCTATCTCCACCGCGGACGACAAAGATATGGCCGCCGGGGAAATAGTAGCTGTCGCGGATGCTGACGATGACAGGCGTGCCACTGTTAGCAATGGAAATGATATCCTGTAGGGTGCGCGTATGACTCAGGCTCGCATTGAAGTTGAAATAGTTGGCCGTCATAGCGATCCCCTCCTCCCTGAGCAAGCCCAGCTGCACATCCCAGACACCGAGCTGTAGCTCGACCTGCAGCACGTCGGCGGCAATGAGATGGCGACCATAGGCGTTCATCACCTCCTCCAGAGCAATCCCTGAGCAGGAGGAGTAAGACCAGACCTGCCACTGGTAGTCAGTATAGTACTGGCTGCGCGAGGCCGAGTCGACGCGGACGATGCGCGCACTGGCTGTGTCGGGTAGAGGATGGGGCGCAGTCTGCAGGTCCATTGTTGAGGATGCAGAGAAGAAGCTGAATGTAGCGGTCAGACTGCGGAAAGTGTCGCGCACAATCCCTCCCTGACTTGCCAGGGCCAGGCCCAACATGAGCAGGAGACCCAGGGAAACCAGCATGCGCCAGCGGCGATACCACGAAGGAGGGAGGACAAAGCCCGGCAGCGGCTGAGCCTTTTCGAGGGAGACCAACGCCCCCTCCTGCGCGGGCAGGACGACGCTGACTTGCTGCTCTTCACAGGCGACGACCAACGAGCGACCGCCAGTCGCCTCTGCTCGCCTGGAGCGCCGATACTGATGCAGCGCCCACAGTCCCAGACCGACCAGCAGTAAGATCAGGCAGCCAACCACCAGCGCCATCACTATTGAAGAGAGCATAGAGCAACCTCACGCTGCGCAAAGAATGAGGCTTAATCTTGAAATTAGTATAGCTCAGCGAGAGACGATGAGGCGACTCTTCTAGGAAAAACAGCCCGATCGTGCTAGTGTCTTTTGTGGTCGGCTTCCCTTCTCTGCCGTTATTGGCTATACCTGACCACACTGGCCATCGCTGCGACTAGCGCCTGGCCCCGCTCTTCCCCAGGCTGGTAGATGAGCGGAGCCAGGACAAAAGCAGCTATGGGCGTAGCCTGGGCTAGCGCTTCCTTCCTTGCTTCCTACTCGGGCGAGGGAAAGCTGCGCCCTTCCATCTGTTCGAAGGCCTGGCGCAGGGCCGGCGGCAGTGGATGCGGTCGCCCAGTCCGATAATCGCACCAGACCATCACGGAGCGGCCCGTGGCGAAAACGCGCTCGTGGTTGTGGGCATCGCGAATCTGGTGCTCCATAATAAAGCTGGTGCGCCCAACGTGGGAGACTCGTACACCCACCTCAGCACGGTCTGAGCGGATCAGTGGCAGTTCATAGGTACAGCTGACTTCCTTGACCAGCAGGCCATAGCGCGTCGCGCGCGGCCCCGTCTGGATGCGCGGATTCTCAGCACTCTGCCGCTCCTGGATAGTCTCCTCTCCCGGCCACTCCTTGAGCCAGCGCTCCAGGAGGCTCAGATAATAGCTGCGCGCTTCCTCAAAATACGTAAAGTAGACAGCGTTATTGACGTGGGCAAGTGGGTCAAGATCGCGAAATCTGATCTGCAGGGGATACCAGCAGGGAAAACGTTCACTCATTGGGCTCCTGTCACTGGTCCTTTCGTTGCTAGATAGGGATCTCTTGAACAGGGGTTTACGCTCTTAAAAGCATAACGAAAAGGCGCTTCTCGAAACAAGAGCGCCCCGATGAGTGAGTCTATCCACACTCACTGGTTACTGCTGCTCCGGCTCTGTTGGCAAAGCCAACACCGGTCATAGCAAGCATCAGCAGAGACGCTAGCCTTCCCAGAAGCGGGACTGGTCGTTCTTGCCATCATGCGGTATGCTACAGGCAGAACCAGGCATTCCCGCTCTCTCAGCCAGAAGCCCAGCGGGGCTTGAAACCATTGGGGACTGAACATCATGGATGCAATACAGGATGAAGTCCGGCTACGAGAAACCATTAATGAATTTCTTGCTCGCTATGATACGCTGGCAATTGCCACCGAGGACCAAGGTCAGCCTTACGTGACACGCGTTTTCTATGCAGAGGAACCGCTCAGTGAGGAGCACAAGACACTGACACTTTATTGCACGTTCATTCTGACGTCGCGTAAGCTGGCGAATCTGCAGAGAAATCCGCGCGTGGGTATCTTTATTGGGCCAGGAGAGCCAACTACCTGGCTGGAGGCAACGGCAGAGGCTCGCCTGATCAACGACGAGCAGGCCAGTGCCGCGGTTCGCAAGCGGCTCATCCAGAAATCGCCCGCGGCGGCCTCTTTCATTGCCAGGCTTCCAGTCCAGGCCATTGCGTTAGAGGTGCGCTGGCTGCGCATCACCGACCTGACAGAACTGCCTCGCCAGACTGAGGCGACTTTTCCGCTGCAATCGCGATCAGCGGGACCAACAACTTACTAATTCTTTCGGCATCCAGCTCTCCTCAGAGACCGGCGGCGGCACTCCAGATAACAGTGCCCGAGAGTAACCAGCCATCAGTCCGTTTGCTCAGCGAGGGAACGGAAGAACCTGGCGCAGCAGAAGCGCGTCGCAGGCCCCCGTCCCTCACAGCGTTCTGCCTGGTTAGGCAACTCGGGGCACAGCAAGCAAGCTGCCTTGTCAGTGGACAACGCTATAACCGATCTCGTCGAGCTGTTTTTCAATTTGCTCCAGCGAGATCTGCGTCGGATCATAGGAGAGCTGGATGCTCTTGCCGGTGATGTCGACACTCACTCGCTCGACGCCTTGCAGAGCGCTCAGTGTGCTTTCAATTGTTCGCTGGCAGTGCTCACAGGAAATGTCTGGTGAGATCAGTGTCACCGAGGTGCTCGCAGTGCTCATGCTCTTTCGTCGCCATCCTTTCTTTCTCTTCATTCCTCCGCAGGAGGCAACTCGCCGGCCTCCCGCGTCTTCAAATGATTGCCTGCAAGCGTGAAAAGCTGCAGGAGTTCTGCGACAACCTCCTCCTCGCGTCCGCTTTTAATACCTTCTGGGACGCAGGTATGCAGGTGCCCTTCGAGAATGATGGCTTCTACCTTCTCTAGCGCCCGACGTACGGCATAGCTTTGACGCAGGATGTCGACGCAGTATTTGTCTTCTTCTACCATCTTGGAGATGCCGTCGAGATGGCCCTTGATGTAGGAGAGCCGTTTCAATACTTCGCGACGGCGTTCTTCCTGCACAGCGGCTGGCTCCTTTCTGCTGCCTGCATTGCCTGACCTGGGAACTACCCTCCGTCACTATACCACACCCCCCGGGGAGGGGTCAAGAGCGAAGAAACCGCAAGCGCTCCCCCCTCCAGATGGACCAAAGCCAGCCCGATAGCCCTGCACCATGACCACCCGAGATCGGGAATCTTCCCTATTGACCTTCGATGGTAATGTTTTTCTGTAGGGATCATCGCCGGGCCAGTCCCGTCCTGGCCGTGCTCGCTGAGCAGCCAGACCAACTCATGTCCAGGGTCTTGAGTCCGAGCGTGCGGATGAAAGAGGAACAATGGCGACTTCACAGCAGCGTCAGCAGGGTGAGTCTGTTGAATATGTTTCGCAGGAGCGGGCATCGAAAGCGGGAGAAGGGCGGCCGAGACGAGGACCGTATGTTCTTCTGGCTATGGTGCTGATCGCAGTGATTGTGGCCGCCAGCTGGGAGCTGTTGAGCAACCGACGCAGCACGACTGATCCAACAGTGCCGGGGCGTCCACTCTCGAATCCGGAGACACACCTGCATACGCTGGCCATCGGCGATGATGGGCGCAGTCTCTACCTGGGGACCCATTTCGGTCTCTTCATCAGCCACGACGGGGGAAAGAGCTGGCCTCAGACGCGCGGCGCGCTAGCGCCAGCGATGGTGACCTCGATTGCTCCCGCTCACGGCGATCCCAATCTGCTCGCGGTGATTGCCGTGCCGAGCGGGATCGGTAGTGAGCAACCCGGTGTCTACATGAGCCGCGACGGTGGAAGAAGCTGGCGCCTGAGTAACCCGCCTCATCTGCCATCCTCAGCCTATCCCTTTTCAGTGCAAGCAGGCAGTGGCCCAGCCGGTCATTTCTATGCCTTCTTCGTCTACGCTGGCTGGTACGAAACAACCGATCTCGGAGCGCACTGGCGCCCGATTACGAGCGGGGCACTCTCAGCGATGCAGACTCCCCTGTTCTTGACTGATCCAGCGCATCCTCACCATCTTTTGCTCGGGGGTGATCAGGGACTCTTCGAAACCACCGACGATGGGAACCACTGGCAGCGTATCCAGGGGATCAACGGTACGGTTCTCAGCCTGACAGCCACGCAGACCCGGCCACGTTTGATCTTCTGTGCCACCGATGAGGGCCTTTACCGCTGGCAAGATGGCAGTAAACAGATCACTCACCTGAGCGGTCCTACTCCGAATGCTTCCCTGACGCGCCTGGTCAGTTCAGCCAATGGTCAAGCTCTCTATGCCTTGGCTGGCCGCGATCTGTGGTTCTCCGCTGATCAGGGCACAAGCTGGCAGAAACGCTTTACTTTCTCGCGCAGCGATCTGATGACACTGCAGCTTTCGCCCGTGCAGTCTACACTGCTCTATGCCGCTTTTTTCTATCCCGCCAGCGTGCTCTTCAGCCAGGACGGAGGTCGCTCCTGGCAGGTGTTGACCGATTGATTAACCTCCCCTGGAGACCTGCCTCCTTCTTTCCTGCTGCCGACTGATCGTCTGGCAGGTCACTTTTTCTTTCGCTGGTCTAGCCCCTCCGTGCAAACACCTTACGGTGTCCACCAGGGAGAATAGGGATTCTTCCTAATGGACAGCAGGTAAGCTGCTTCTTATGCTAGGACCAGAGGTTATCTGGCCCAAGCTGCCCTTCCCTTCGAGAGGGAGGGGAGGGGAGGGCAGCACTTGAGCCAGAGCCGGAGCCACTTGCGGAGATGAAAAGATGAAAAAGTGAGGACGCTGACGATGCTGTACTCTCAGTGGCGACTCACGCGCCCGGTGCAGTTGGGCTGTGCGCTGCTTGTGGGCGCGTTGTTGCTCTTTGTCATTGGGGTCAGTCCTGTTTCGGCCCATGCTAAGGTTATCGATGCCAATCCCAAAATTGGCTCTACGATTAGCCAGGTACCATCGACCGTGACAGTCTTCACTGCCGAGAATATGAACCCCGATCCCAGCAAAAGCAATCTTTTCGTCTACGGGCCAGACGGGGAACTGATTAGCCAGGGGAACGCCACGATCCCTTTAAACAATCCAAGAGAGATGTCGGTGCGCATCAAGCCGGATGGTAATGGGGTCTACATCGTGCGCTGGATCACTGTGTCAGCGGAGGACGGTGATGCAGCCGAGGGAGCCTTTATCTTCACGGTAAAGCCCGCTGGGGCCACCAGCGCGAGCATGACACCAGTTCCCACCTCCCCGGCCAGCGCTTCCAGTTCCTCAACCGCTTCGACCTCGGGTGGGACGAGTAATCTGCCGCTGTGGGTAAGCGTGGCAGGCATTGCCGGCCTGCTAGTTGGTGGCGGCGCCGGCCTCGGCCTGGGTCGCAGCCTCGCCCGTCCGTCCGCTAGCTCTTCTAGCCTGGCACAGATGCGGCGCGAGATCGCGCGTGAAGAGGAGAAGGATACCACGTCGAGAGGGTGAGCACTGATGCGTGTGCGCCCGATTTTTTGGCTGCTGCTGGTCTTTTCTTGCGTGGCGGCCCTGACGCTGGCCGCACTCTGGCCTGTTCAGGTTCCTGCTGTCCTCCAGGTGCACGTAGCGGAACAGGCGCCGCTGCGCGTGGGGATAGGGCGCTTGCAACTGCAGCTCACTGATCCCCAGGGAACCCCTATCGAGCAGGCTCAGGTCAGCTCCTCAGCCTGGATGCCAGATATGGCTATGGGGCCGACACCGATCCATATCCAGCAGGAGGGGCACGGCAGCTATAGCGTGCTGGTCTTTTTCTCAATGCCAGGCGCCTGGGCCATCAAAATAGAGGCACGCGCCAGAGGCTTTACGCCGCAGCAGCAGATCCTCCATCTGGAAATAGCCTGAGCTAAAGGAGAGCAGGTACCAGGGTCGCGCTGCGACGTCTCGTCGCAGGTGGCGCCATCAGGTCGCCGGCGCTGGTAAGGGGAGAATGACCTCAACACGCGTCCCTTGACCCGGGTGCGCATCGATAGACAGTCTACCACCGAGGAGAGCAGCGCGCTCTCGCATACTCACCAGGCCTAGCCCGTTGCTGCGCTGCCCTGGATCATACCCTGAGCCATCATCTTGAATACAGAGATGAACAGCGGCAGGAGCCAGCCAGAGTGAGAGCTGCGCCCGGCTGGCGCGCGCGTGACGAGCCACGTTGGTGAGCGCCTCCTGAGCAATCCGAAAGAGGGTGGTCTCATAGAGGGGAGGCAAGCACTGCCAGAGCGGCTGCTCTTCTATAGTCAGTTCAACTGGAAGGCAAAAACGCTGACGGCTATCCTCAACCAGCCAGCGCAGGGCCGCAACCAGCCCCAGGTCATCGAGCACGGGCGGACGCAGTCGCTGTGAGAGCTGACGGATTGCATCAAGCGTGCGCTGGGCCAGCTCGCTCAACTGCTGACAGCTTGTAACAAGCTGTTGGCGCGTCTCACCAGCGATGACTCTATCAGGCAGGCTCTCTACGGTGCGCATAAGGATTTCGCAGTAGACCAGGACAGCGGTTAGATTCTGGCTGCTTTCGTCGTGCAGTTCGCGCGAAACACGCCGCAGCTCTTCTTCTCTGGCTTGCAAAATGAGCGCCGATTGCTGATGGCGCAGCTCTTCCAGCCGGTCCAGCATCGCATTGAAGGCTGCAGCGAGCTGCCCCACTTCGGAATCCGTAGCAGCCAGCTCGGCCCGAGCCTCAGTCTGGCCTGCACTGACGCGGCGGATGACCTCTAGCAGGCGAAAGAGCGGCCTGAAGCTGGCCCGTAGCAGGAAGGCATTGATGGCGATGCTGAGTAAGGTAGCCGCTACCAGAAAGGCCGTATCGATCAGAAAATGATGGGCTTCCAATGCATGGCTGGTCACCCAGAGAGCCGCTATGGCTTCCGCCAACAGCAGCAGGCTATTCGTGAGGATGACTTTCTCAAAGAGAGAGAGCTGCCAGCGCCGCAGCCATTCCCAGATGATCCGCATCGTCATTCTCTTTCTGGCATGCTCTATGAGTGAAATAAGATAATCGTGCAGAGAGAGAGATGTGAGCCGCCCGCCCGGCTCACTCAGGCTGGCAATGGTTCCCCCCTGGTAGATTACACTACCTAATTACTATAGAACACCGAGAGACCTCTGACCAGGATGAGGGCAAGGAGGGAGAGAACTATGGAGGATGAGCAACCGGGCAGCACTGGCCCTACGGCTGAGCGCACGATCAGTCTGGTGCTGGCTGACGATCACGATATTTTGCGCCAGGGACTGAAGCTTCTGCTCACGCTTCAGCCGGAGATTCGTATTGTTGGGGAGGCCAAGACTGGCACCAGGGCAGTGGAGATAGCGCGCCAACTGCGACCGGATATTGTGGTGATGGATATCACAATGCCAGAAATGGATGGCTTAGAAGCGTGCCGCCGCATCCGCACTGAACAGCCTGAGACGCAGGTTTTGATTCTGACCATGCATGATAGTGAGGAATACTTTTTGCAGGCGTTACGAGTCGGAGCCAGCGGTTATCTGGTCAAGAAGGCGGCGCCAGCCGAGCTGCATAGCGCGGTCCGGGCTCTGGCCGAGAATGGGGCTTTCCTCTACCCTGGCCTGGCCCGCTCGCTGATCCGCGTCTACCTGGAACACTACACGGTACAGCAAGAGCGCCAGGCTCAGGAAAGCGACCAGCCTGCTCACGAGTCCCAGTCTAGCGCAGAGATGGAAAAGTTGGCCGATGAGCTGCGCGTGCTCAGTCCACGCGAGCTAGAGGTCTTGACCCTGGTCGCCGAGGGCTACACCAGCCAGGAGATCGCCAACCAGCTCGTCCTGAGCGTTAAAACTGTGCAGGCTCACCGCGCCAATATTATGGAGAAGCTTGGGCTGCACGATATCCCACACCTGGTACGCTTCGCCATCCGCCACGGTCTGATTTCTCCCGACGATGGTCCGCCCAGCCCACGCCCTCGCTTTTAACGAGCCAGCCATTCAGAATCAGGAAACAGTCGCCGTCTCGCTCGCCAGGTCTGTCAGCAGGCGAGCAATGAGAGCGGTCCAGCCGGTCTGATGGCTGGCACCCAGGCCGCGCCCCGTCTCACCATCGAAGTATTCGCAAAAGAGGATCAGATCACGCCAATATGGGTCGCTCAGAAAGCGCTGCTGCTCTCCACACCAGGCGACCTTGCCTTGCTCGTCGGGCAGGAAGAGACGGCAAAGACGCCTCGTCAGCTCCTGAGCCACCTGCGCCAGCGTCAGCTGTTTTCCTGAGCCAGTGGGGCACTCGACCAGAAGGCTGGTCCCGTAGAAGCGATGATAGCGCTCCAGAGCTTCGATCAGCAGGTAGTTGAGCGGGAACCAGATAGGGCCGCGCCAGTTGGAGTTACCGCCAAAGAGGCCGCCGCGCGATTCTGCCGGCTCGTAGTCAATGCTGAGCTGTTGACCGTCGAGCACGATGGTGTAGGGGTGGTCACGGTAGTAACGTGAGAGCGAGCGAACGCCATAGGGAGAGAGAAACTCGTCTTCATCCAGAAGATAGCGCAGGACACGCAACAGGCGCTCGCGCGAAGGAATGGCCAGGAGCCGATGCGTTTCAGAGTGCTGACCACCTCCCTGCAGATAGGAGATGTGGCGGGCGAGATCGGGCCGATTCTCCAGAAACCAGCGCAGGCGCTTTGTGAAGCCGGGCAGGGCTGTGAGCCGCTCGTCATCGAGGATGTCGACCGCCAACAGGGGAATGATGCCGACCGCCGAGCGCACTCGCAGGGGAAAGCTGCGCCCATCAATGAGGAGCTGATCATAGTAGAAGCCATCTTCTTCATCCCACATCCCATTGCCGCCCAGGGCATTCATGGCATCCACAATGGCAATGAAGTGCTCGAAAAACTTGGAGGCAACATCCTCGTAGGCGTGGTCCTCATGGGCCAGCTCCAGAGCAATGGCCAGCATCGTCAGGCAGTAGAAGGCCATCCAGGCAGTGCCATCGGCCTGCTCAAGTTGCTCACCTCCGGGGAGGGGACGTGAACGGTCAAAGAGACCAATGTTGTCCAGCCCCAGGAAGCCACCACTAAAGAGATGCCTGCCGGCCACATCTTTGCGGTTGACCCACCAGGTGAAATTGATAAGTAGCTTGTGAAAGGTGCGGGCCAGAAACTGGAGGTCACGGGAGCCGCGCGCTGCAGTCATCTTGTAAACTCTCCAGCAAGCCCAGGCATGAACCGGAGGATTGGTGTCCGAGAAAGCGAACTCATAGGCCGGAAGCTGCCCATTGGGATGCATGTACCATTCGCGCAAGAGCAGGATGAGCTGCTGCTTGGCAAAGTCTGGGTCAAGGCTGGCAAAGGCGACAGCGTGAAATGCCAGATCCCAGGCAGCATACCAGGGATATTCCCATTTGTCAGGTACAGAGAGAATATCACGATTGAAGAGATGCTTCCAGTCGTGATTGCGCCCACAGAGGCGGGCAGATGGCGGTGAAGGCTGCGTCGGATCGCCCTTGAGCCAGGTGGCCACATCATAGTTGTAGAACTGACGATTCCAGAGGAGGCCGGCGTTGGCCTGGCGAATCACACGCTGTGCCTGCTCCGGAAGCGCAGGAGGAATACGCGCCGCATAGAAGGCATCTGCCTCTTGCCGACGCTGGACGAAGAGTGCCGAGAAGTGTTCCCCGAAGGGGGCAGAGGGCGTCTCGCCCTCAGCAAAGAGGCGCAGATGCAGCCTGCACTCCTGAGCGGCGGGCAACGTGAGCACATAGTAAAAGGCGGCCTTCGTTCCCTCCTGGGCAGGATTGACCGCTTCCTGACGACCCTCGATCACATAGGCGTGGAAGGCATCCTTGACATAAGGGGTGGCATTGCTCACCCCAAAGAGGCGCTGGAAATTGGTTTCGTTCTCTGTGAAGAGCAGTCGTGGCGCCGGCAGGTCTGAGCGTTGCTCGGCCAGCAGCCAGAAACGGCCCAGCGAGGCATGTTCGGCCAGCAGGGCCTGCCCGTCGGGGGTACTCAGACGTGGTTTTGTCCAGTAATCCTCACCATGCTGGCCCCAAATCCAGGTGTTGCGAAACCACAGCGTGGGCAGGAGATGGAGCGTGGCCGTTGCGGGGCCACGGTTGGCCACGGTCAGGCGGATCAGCATATCATTCGGCGAGGCTTTGGCATACTCGACCGTGAGGTCGAAGTAGCGATCTTCGTCAAAGACGCCGGTATCGAGCAGCTCGTACTCTGGCTCAGCCCGCGAGCGTCGGCGATTCTCTTCGACGAGGCGCGCGTAGGGATAGGCCCGCTGCGGATATTTATAGAGGGCGCGCAGGTAGGCCGAGCTGGGCACAGCGTCGAGGTAGAAATAGCATTCTTTGACATCCTCGCCGTGATTGCCTTCGGCATTGGTCAGCCCAAAAAGCCGTTCCTTGAGAATCGGGTCCTGGCCGTTCCATAGGGCCACAGCAAAGCAGAGCCGACACTCGCGGTCACAGATGCCGAGCAATCCATCCTCGCCCCAGCGATAGACGCGGCTACGCGCGTGATCATGGGGAAAATAGTCCCAGCAGGTTCCGTCTGGGGAATAGTCCTCGCGCACCGTCCCCCACTGGCGTTCGGCCAGATAGGGACCCCAGCGCTCCCAGTTGCGTTCGTGGCTCGTGGCCTCACGTAAACGCAGCTCTTCCGCCTGAGCAAACGTCTCCTCGTCCATGCAGAGATGACTCCTTCCGTTTCCGACCTCGCATTGCCAGTCCGTCTGGCCTGTCCAGAGATGGACCTGCCTGCCGCAGACTGGCCGTCTGTTTATAGAACGGCTGACACCCCTCTGCCGCTGCAAAGCGCTCCTCTCCGGCTCACTGGCACGGCGGGAAGGGATCATCGTCCATGCGCTGCTTAGCCACTACCACCACACTAGTCTTGTGTGAATTGCTGCGAGTTACCTGGCCTGCACCTGGGCTGAGCCACAGGAGAGATGATACACTAATACTACAAACACGTAGACAGGCTGGAGGCATGCATGTCCAGAGTATCCGCGCCGCGTAGTCCGCGCGCCGCCATTGTCGGCGTTGCCGAGTCCGACCTGGGCTACACCCCTAATAAGACCGTCCTGCAGCTGCAAGCCCAGGCGGCCCGCGCCGCCCTCGAAGATGCTGGTTTCAGCTTTGATGAGGTCGACGCCCTCTTCTGCGCTGGCAATTGGTCCTGGTCTCCTACTCTGACCCTGGCCGAGTATCTCGGCCTCAGACCGCGCTATAGCGACTCTACCAACATCGGCGGTTCCTCGTTTGAGGCTCACATCGAGCATGCTGTGGCTGCCATCGAAGCCGGTCTCATCGAGGTGGCTCTCATCGTCTACGGCAGCACCCAGCGCTCGGACCGTTCCCGCGGGCGAGTCAGTCCGACATACCGCCTCACAGAACAGTTCGAAGGGCCGTTTGGACTACCCACGCCGGTAGGAGCCTACGCCCTGGCCGCCATGCGCCACATGCACCAATTCGGCACGACCAGCGAGCAACTGGCAGAGGTAGCGGTGGCGACACGCAAGTGGGCCACGCTCAACGAGAAGGCCATGATGCGCGATCCCATCACGATTGAGGATGTGCTCACTTCGCGCTGGATCGCCGAACCCCTGCACCTGCTCGATTGCTGTCTTGTCACCGATGGCGGCGGAGCCGTCGTGCTGGCCTCAGCCCAGCGAGCACGCCAGGCCCGCAAGCCTCCGGTCTGGGTATTGGGACACGGAGAAGCCCATACCCATGCAACGATCGCCAATATGCCTGATCTGGCCGTCCATCAGGCAGCCATTGCCTCCGGCCAGGCGGCCTTTGCAATGGCCGGCTTGCGGCCCGAAGAGATCGACGTTGTGGAAATTTACGATTCTTTCACCATCACGGTCATCATGACCCTGGAGGCCCTCGGCTTTTGCCCGCTCGGTGAAGGAGGGGCCTTCGTCAGTGGCCAACGCACCGCTCCGGGTGGCCCATTTCCGATGAATACTAATGGTGGTGGCCTCTCCTATTGCCACCCCGGCATGTACGGCATCTTTCTGCTCATCGAGGCCACGCGCCAATTGCGCGGCGAGTGTGGCCCGCGACAGGTCCCCGGAGCCCGTCTTGCCCTGGCCCACGGCACTGGCGGCGTTCTCTCTTCAGCGGCCACCGTTCTGCTTGGCAAAGATTGAAAGAGAGCATGCAGTATGAGTGAGGAAGCAACCTACGCCCTCCCCCAGAGCGATCCCGAGTCAGCTCCTTACTGGGAAGGCATCCAGCAGGGGGAGCTACGTCTACAGTTATGCACAGCCTGCCAACGCCACATCTTCTATCCGCGAAGCCTGTGCCCGCACTGCCACAGTGACCGGCTCGCATGGGTCAGCGCCTCGGGCCGAGGGACCATCTACTCGTATACAATCGTCCACCGCGCTTTCGGCCCCTTCGCTGCCGAGGCCCCTTTCATCATCGCCATCGTCGAGCTGGAGGAGGGCGTGCGCCTGATGACCCGCCTGATCGACGCGCCGCGCGAGCGCGTGCGCATTGGCGCTGCGGTTCAGGTCAGTTTTGAACAAGTGAGCGGGCGCCCACCACTGCCCTTTTTCCGCCTGCTGGAATAGGGTATGTGAGCAAGCCTGTCCGGCTAGAGGCCAGTATGACCAGCAGGGCGCTCAGGCAGCAAGCGGCCAGAGGCTGCTGCTGCCAATAGGCCCCTGTGGTCGTTGTCGAACCGTTGCAATGTCGCATCCCATAAAGGATGAAAGGCTCATGGAGCAGGAGAAACCCATCGCAGCAGAGCGGCTGCAGGCCTTCTTTCACCCGCGCAGTATCGCTGTGGTCGGGGCCAGCGACGAGGCACGCTGGTCGACCTATCTTGTGCAAAACCTCACAGCAAGCAACTTCTCTGGCCCGCTCTACCTGATCAATCCGCGGCGTCCCTCTGTTCACGGTCAGGCCACCCTGCCGACGCTGAGCGCTCTGCCGGAGGCGGCGGACCTGGCCTTTGTCATGGTGCCGACGCCCCAGGTGCTGCCAGTTGTCGCTGAAGGAGCAGCGCGTGGCGTGCGCCATTTTGTAGTACTCACAGCCGGCTTCCGCGAGACCGGCCCACAGGGAGAAGAGCGAGAGCGGGAGCTGCTGGCCTTTGCCCAGGCTCATGACCTGCTGATCTTGGGGCCGAATGGGAACGGCTTCATCAATGCAAGCGCCGGCATTACCCCTTATGGACTGCCCATCAATTTCCCCCTGCGCAGCGGACCAGTGGCCGTGGTGCTCCAAAGTGGAGCGCTGGCCAGCGCCGTGCTCGCCTTTGCCCAGGCCCATGCTATCGGCCTGAGCCTTCTGGTCTCGCTGGGCAACGAAGGGATGATCAGCCTTTGTGATGTGCTTGAGTATCTGCTGGCCGACTCCGCCACGCGAGCCGTGGCGTTCTTCCTCGAAAGCATTCGCCAGCCGAAGACACTGCGCCAGCTTGCAGCCCGCGCGCAAGCCCAGCACTGTGCACTGGTCGCGCTCAAAGCTGGTCGAAGTGAGGCAGGTTCACGGGCCGCCGCTGCCCACACAGGGGCTTTGGTCGGAGATGCGGCGGTCAACGCCGCTGCTCTGCGCCAACTGGGCATCATCGGCGTCTCCTCGCTAGAGGACCTGCTGACGACCGCCGCACTCGCCGCCTATCACGGCCCATTACCAGGCCGACGCCTGGGCGCGGTTACGCCCTCGGGTGGCGCCTGCGACCTGATCGCTGATCGCGCCCAGGATGAGGGCTTGCTCCTACCCGAGCTAAGCGACAGAACACGCGCCCGACTGCAGGCCGTGCTGCCACCCTTTGCTACTCCTCACAATCCGCTCGATGTGACCGGCTACGTGGTTGTCGATAGCACACTCCAACAGCGAGCCCTGGCCATCGTGCGCGAAGACCCTCAGCTTGACTTCGTGCTCAACGTGGTGAGCATCGACGGTCTGCGCCGCCCTAATCCCGAAGGTCAGCAGGCCCTCTACAATCAGTATGAGCGCCTGGCTGATCTGGTCCATACCTCGCCGCGCCCCATCCTCCTGGTCTCTAATACCTGTGTCGACCTGCCAGCAGCGCTGTTGCCAATCGTTGAGCGCACCGGTCTTCATATTATTGCCGGCCTCGAACATGGCCTGCGCGCCCTGGGTCGGCTGCTCTGGTGGTCAGAGCAGCTCAGCCAATCACAGCAACCAGACGTTGAGGAACCACAGCCAGGGCCGGCGCTGGCCCTGGACAGGGCCGCGCTCGCCGCTTCTGGCATGGGCAGCTGGTCAGAGGTTCAAACGCGCGCTCTCCTGGAGCAGGCCGGTATCCCGCTCGTGCCAGCCCAACTGGCGCGTTCTGTCTCCGAAGCCCTGGCCGCCGCTCGTCACTACGGCTTTCCGGTGGCGCTGAAGATTCAGTCGCCCGCGATATTGCACAAAAGCGACATCGGCGGCGTTGCTCTGAACCTCAGCAGCGAAGAGGAGGTCACAAGGGCCTTTAACCGCCTCCTGACAGCCGCCCGTCAGCATGTGCCCGCGAGTGCGATTGAGGGCATCCTCGTCAGCCCCATGCGTCAGGAGGGCCACGAGCTGCTGGTCAGTATCCTCGCCGATCAGGTCTGGGGCCTTACCCTGACCATCGGTCTCGGCGGTCTATGGGCCGAGGTGCTCCACGATATCGCGCTGCGCCCGCTGCCCCTCAAACGTCGAGAGATTCGGGGCATGCTCGAAGAGCTACGCGGCTTTCCACTACTGCGCGGCCTTCGCAACCAACCAGGCGCCAACCTGGAACGCCTGAGCGCCGTGATCTCTCAGATCGCGCTGCTGGCCCAGACACTGGCCCCCCACCTGGAAGTGCTGGAGATCAATCCCCTGCTGGTCAACGGCGACCAGGTGGAGGTGCTCGATGCCCTGCTCATCTGGCGCAACTAAGCACGGGTGAGGCCCCACCCACGCACACCTCTAGCTGGTCTGGTCAAGTCTATTTTCTGCCCATGAGGCGGGAGAAAGGAGGAAAGCAAAACCCGTATGGCTGCATCAGCAGAGTTCAAAGAGCAGGTGCGCCGCGCCTTCGCGGCCATCCAGCCCGGGCAGCGCTACGTCTTTCGCCGCACCTTTACAGAAGGGGACATGGCACTGTTTTGTGGCCTGACAGGAGACTATAATCCGTATCACCTGGACGAAACCTTCGCCCGGGCTAGCTGGTACGGCAGGCGTATCCTCCCCGGTCTGCTCACCGGTAGCATGATCACCCACATTGGGGGCTTGCTGGGCTTCGTGGCAACCGAAATGCATTTTCGCTACCTGAAGGCCGTTTATCCAGGAGAGACCGTCACCTGCACCGTGACCTTTGCCGAGAAGGATGAAGAGCAGCGCCTCCTCTCGGCTCAGGCCAGCTTTGTGAATCAGGATGGCGTCGAGGTCCTGCAAGCCTGGTTCAAAGGCTTCCCGACCTTCATCCGCCTCCAGGCCGAACCTTCACCTTAGCGACAGAACAGCCCCTTGAAGGAGCCGGCCACGATATCAGGGGCCGCTAATAGCGGCTTGTTGTTGCCGGTATAGTGGTATATACAACCATCGAAGTAGACCATAGAGGAGGGCGCACGGTTACGGTACCGTGGGCTTCTTTAGGGAAAGGAAGGCGTATGGTCTAGACAATATACCAAGTAGACAGGCTATGTGGTATACTGTAATCTGTGTTGACCTTGATCGTCGTGGCCCCGAAAGTGAATTCTGCCGCGAGCGAGGCCCGAACGAACAACTGAGAGAAATTAGTGAACAAGCAAGCATCTTCTGAACAGGAACAGCCATGAGCACGATTGTAAGAAAAAGTCCGTTGCCACGTTACTATCAACTCAAAGAGATCATGAGGGAAAAGATCCGTAACGGTGAATGGAAGCCGGGGGATCTAATCCCTTCTGAGCGTGAGCTTGGTGAGCAATACGGGATCAGTCGGATGACGGCCCGGCAGGCTATCACCGAGCTAGTGAATGAAGGGCTTTTCTACCGCGAGCAAGGGAAAGGGACCTTTGTCAGCCGGCGCAAGATTACCCAGCAGCTCATCCATCTGACGGGTTTCACCGAAGACATGAAGGCTCGCGGTCAGCAGCCGGGCACACGCGTCCTCTCTGCTGAAATGCGTCCGGCGGACGAAGCTGTCGCTGAGCGGCTGCGTATCAAGCCTGGGCTGCAAATCTTCCGTCTTCATCGCCTGCGCCTGGCCGATGGGGAGCCATTGGCCATCGAGGTTTCGCATATTAGCTTTATCGGCTGTGAAAAACTTCTCGAAGAGGACCTGGAACATAACTCGCTCTACCGTCTGTTAGAGACCAAATACGGCCTGCCTTTGCTCGAAGCTGATCAGGAGCTAGAGGCCGGACTCATTGGCAGCGAGGAAGCCCAATATCTCAAGGTCCCTGTTGGCAGCCCGGCCCTCTTCACGCGGCGAGTTACCTATACCGAGCGCAATCAACCGATCGAGTACGCCTCTTCTGTTTATTGTGGCAATAAGTACGTCTTCTATACTCATATGAAGCGCGAGCAACTGCTCTCGTAGCGTTGCCCAGCACCGAGCCAGGCAGCCGTGATCACAACAGGCAGGGCATTCCAGGAGCAGCCCAGCCCGGGGGAGAAGGATAGCGAGGAGAGCCGAGGCTGGGAACTATTTCAGTAGGAGAGTGAGGAGCAGTCAACATGTCAGCCTCTTTACAGCCTGACCATCCAGCTGAGCCATCCCTCAGCGCCCTGGTCACCGAGCAGGACAACCCCGCCAGCCGCGACATTGACCGCAAGAGTGCACTGGAGATTGTGCAGATCATCAACGCCGAAGATGCCCGTGTTGCTGAGGCAGTCAAGCAAGAATTGTCCCAGATCGCGCGCGCTATCGAGGCTATTGCCGCTCGTCTGCGTCGTGGTGGACGCTTAATCTATATGGGGGCCGGCACCTCGGGGCGGCTTGGGGCCTTGGATGCCTCGGAATGTCCCCCGACCTTCAATGTGCCGCCAGAGCTAGTCATCGGCTGGGTCGCCGGTGGCCCCGCCGCCCTCAGCCAGGCCAATGAGGATCTAGAAGACAGCGCCGAAGCCGGTCGCGACGATGCGGCACGCTTACAGGTTGGGGCTGGCGATGCGCTGGTCGCCATCACAGCCAGCGGACGCACGCCGTACGCGCTGGGAGCCGCCAATTACGCCCGTGAGCAGGGGGCCTTGACCATTGGCCTGGCCTGCAACCGCCCGACGCCTCTGGAAGCTATTGTTGAGATCATGATCGCGCCCATCGTTGGACCAGAGGTCATTACCGGCTCCACCCGTATGAAGGCCGGCACCGCGCAAAAAATGGTGCTCAACATGCTGAGCACCGGGACCATGATTCTCCTGGGGAAAACCTACGGCAACTTGATGGTTGATGTCCAGGCGACAAACTACAAGTTGCAGCAGCGCGCATTACGTATCGTACAGCTGGCCACCGGCCTGGAACGAAGTGCCGCCGAGGAGCTGCTCGCTCAGGCCAATGGTGAGGTCAAAACAGCGATTGTCTGTGCACGCAGCGGCCTCGATCCCCAGAGCGCCCGCCAGCGCCTAGCCGAACACGGTTTTATTTTACGCGCAACACTGGATTCGCTGTCATGATAGAAAGCACACCACAGAAACACACAGCCACGCGTGATGAGGAGTTCTATCTTGGGGTCGATGGCGGGGGCAGCAAGACGCTGGCGATTGTCGTCGACCGCCACGGACGCGAGCGTGGTCGCGCGCTAGCCGGCAGCGCAAACTATGCCTCCGTGGGCCAGGAGGAGGCTATCCATCAGGTGCAGCTGGCCGCCGAGCGGGCTTTGCAAGCCGCCGGCGCCGAGAGCCGACCGCGCGCCGCCTGGATTGGTCTGGCTGGGCTGGACCGTCTAGCTGATCACGCTGTTCTCTCCCCTCCTCTGGCAACCCTGGCCGACCAGGTCCATGTGACTAATGACGCCGAGCTTCCTCTCGCGGCACTGGAGCAAGCCGTTGGCGTCGTGCTGATCGCGGGCACCGGCTCAATCGCCCTGGGACGGGATGCTTGCGGTCGGGTGTGCCGCGCCGGCGGCTGGGGGTATCTGCTGGGCGACGAGGGAAGTGGTTACGATATCGGGCGCCAGGCTCTCCAGGCTGCTACTCGCGCCGCTGATGGCCGCGGCCCTCACACCAGCCTTCTGCCCCGTATTCTAGCCTACTGGGGATTAGAGCGTGCAGAGGACCTGATCGGTGTTGTCTACCACGGCCTGGAGACTGCCGCTGTCGCTCGCCTGGCAACATGCGTCTTTGCTGCAGCTCGCGAGGGCGACCTGGTAGCGCGCCGCATCGTGGGCAATGCAGCTACCGAGCTGGCGCTGGCGGCCCTGGTGGTTAGCAACCAGCTGGAGTTTTCTGATAACGTGGTGCCACTGGCTCTGGCAGGAAGCCTGCTAGTACGTGAGGCGCCCTTCCGCGCCCAGATCCTGCGGCGGCTGCGAGCGCGGCGCCGTCTTGGCCAGGTAGTCATCGTAGAGGAGCCAGCACTCAGCGCAGCCAAAGCCGCGATTCACCTGGAGTCCGTGCGCGCTCCACAGAGGTCGTCCTCTCCGCAGTCCAGGCCCTATGTGAGCGATGAAGGAAGGGAGAGACGTTGATGTCACCTCATCATCCATCGTCCAACGAGATGGTCGAGAGAGCCGCCCTGAGCGCCGCCGATCTGCGCGACCAGCTTGGCCAGCTGCTGATGGCAGGCTTCGAAGGAACCGACCCCTCGCCCGCTATTCTCGACCTTATCGAGAATCACCGCCTGGGTGGGGTCATTCTCTTTTCACGCAACATCGAGAGCGCAGAGCAAGTCTATCGCCTGACCAGCACCCTACAGGCCAAAGCGCGTGCTGCAGGCCATCGCTATCCATTGCTGATCGCCATCGATCAAGAGAATGGCATGGTCCAGCGGCTGGGCGAGCACGTCACCCTATTTCCAGGCAATATGGCCCTGGGAGCCAGCGATTCACCCGAGCTTGTGACTGCAGTCGCTGGTGCTACCGGGCGCGAGCTGCAAGCCCTGGGCATCAACATGAACCTGGCGCCGGTTCTGGACATCAACAACAATCCGGCTAATCCAGTCATCGGCGTCCGCTCCTTTGGTGAAGATCCCGAGCAGGTCGCCCGCCTGGGTCTGGCAGCGGTGCGCGGTTACCGCCAGGCAGGCATCATTAGCTGTCTCAAACACTTCCCCGGGCATGGTGACACGGCTACCGATTCTCATCTCGCCCTGCCGCTCATTTCCCACGATCTGGCCCGTCTGGAACGTTTGGAGTTGGTTCCTTTCGCCCGCGTGTTGCAGGAAGAAGGGGCCGATTGCGTCATGACAGCTCACATCGCCTTTCCAGCCCTGACCGGCGATCCGGCGCTACCCGCGACAGTAGCGCCTGCGATTATCTCCGGCCTACTTCGGCAACGTCTGGGCTTCGACGGAGTAGCTATGAGCGACTGCCTGGAGATGGAGGCCACCGCTACCACGCTGGGCATTGAGGAGGCAACGGTGCGAGCCTTAGAGGCCGGTCTCGACCTGATCTTGATCTCGCATCGCTACGACCGCCAGCTAGCCGGGCTGGCTGCCATGCGCTCCGCTCTCGATGAGGGACGGCTCTCGCCAAACCGCCTGCACCAGGCCCTGACACGCTTGCAGCGTCTCAAAGCACGCTACCTCTCATGGGAGCAGCTGCCGCGGCCCGAAGGGTTGCGCCTGCTCAAACAGCCTGAGCATCTGGCCCTGCAGCGGCAGAGCTATAGGCGGGCCATCACTCTGCTACGCAACGACGCCGGGCTACTGCCCTTACGACTGGCCCCAGAGCAGCGGCTCTTGATCGTGCTGCCCCAGAAGGAAGGAGCCAGCCGCGTCGAAGATCAGCGCTATCCTGTCGAAGCGCTCGTCGCTGCCGTGCGAAGCTATCATCCCAAGACAGAGGCTCGGCTTCTCACGCTTCCTCTTTCCGAGCGTGAGCATCAGTCTCTGCGCGAGGCAGTGGCTCAAGCTCAGCTGGTGTTGCTGGTGACGGTCAATGCCTACCTGGATCGCGCCCAGAGCCAGTACATCAACTGGCTGGTCACGGAAGCCCCTTGCCCTCTCGTCGCGCTTGCCGTTTACAACCCCTACGACCTTCTGGCCTGTCCCCAGATCACCACCTACTTGCTCACCTATGAGTATACCCGGCCCGCCATTGAAGCCGCCGTCGCCGTTCTCTTTGGAGACGCTCAACCCCAGGGCCACCTGCCAGTGAGCCTGCCGCCCCTGCATGCCCGCGGCGAGGGACTCAGCTTCTAGCCAGCTAGTAAGGCGATCCCACTCCCTCAAGCCTGCGAGACGAAGGAGCAGGATCGCCTTCTTGTTCCTGTGATGCCCGCTGCCTCAAGCATCCAGACAGACAAGGTCAGCCTTTGACCGAGCCGGCCAGGATACCGCGCACAAAGTAGCGCTGCAGGGTGAAGAAGATCACCAAAGGCAAGGCCATTGAGATAAAGGCCGCTGCGGTCAGCACTTCCCAGTTCGAGCCATAGGAGTTGACCAGATTGGCGATCGTCACTGTCATGGGAGCCCGATCGGGGTTACCGCCCATAAAGACCAGAGCCACCAGCAGATCGTTCCAGACCCACATGAACTGGAAGATCACCAGCGAAGCCAGCGAAGGCACAGAGAGCGGTAGCAGAATGCGGAAGAAGATGTTGATATTGGAGGCGCCATCGATCCGGGCCGACTCAAAGAGATCGCTCGGCAGGCCAGCAAAGAAATTGCGTAGCAGGTAGACGGCGAAAGGTAGGCCGAGAGCAGTGTGCATCAGCCAAATACCAACGTAATTACCCGTCAACTGCAGGCCCGTTGCCTGAGTAAACATCGTATAGAGGCCCAGCACAGGGATCAAAGTCATCTGCACCGGAATGACCATCAGCGCCACAATAGTCAGGAAGATCCAGTCACGCCCGGGGAACTCCATCCAGGCAAAGGCATAGGCAGCAAAAGCCGCCACCAGGGTGGGGATAATCGTGCCAGGAATAGCAATAATCAGGCTATTGAGGAATGCCTGGCCCAGACCCTGAGCATGGAGGACGTTCTCATAGTTCTGGATAGTGAAACTCCAGGGGGGAACGAGAGCCGTCCACCAGCCAGTAGCGTGGATTAGAGACGGGGGACGAAAGGAGCTAATGAAGAGGCCCAGCGTGGGTACCGACCAAACGAGCGCAATCAGAATGACAATGACCGCGACCAGACTATGGTTGACCAGGCTCAGGAGCCGCTGGCGCAGGGGCAGGCGCCCCACTTTGGCAGCCGTCCCCGCCATTGGCAGGGCGGGCGCCGCTTTCTGGGGAGTGACCAGGCTCGATTGAGCCTCTGGATTCATGGTACTCATCGTTGCGCCTCCTGCACACGGAAACGACGAATATTGAAGTACATGATAGGAATGATCGCCAGCAAGAGTAAGACAGCCAGAGCACTGGCCACACCAAAGTTGTTGAAATTGAAGAGTTGCTGGTAGTACTCAACAGCCACAACATTTGTACCGTAGTCTCCACCCGTCATGACGTAGACGATATCGAAGATCTTCAGAATATTGATGATCATCGTGGTCGTCACGACGGCAATCGTCGGGCTGATCATCGGCACAATGATGCGGAAGAAAATGGTGATCTCGCCTGCTCCATCGCAGCGGGCAGCCTCCAGAATCTCGCTCGGGATTCCTTTAATGGCCGCCGAGAGGATCACCATACAGAAACCGGTCCACATCCAGACGTAGACCGCAATCAGAGCGAAGTTATTAAAGCGACTATCGGTGATCCAGGCCAGCGGTTGGCCGCCGAGAGCCGTCACCAGGGCATTCAGCAGACCAATCTGGGGTTGGCCAGGCGGCTCATATTCATAGACGAAGCGCCAGATGACGCCGGCTGCTACAAAGGAGAGCGCCATCGGCACAAAGATAGCTGCTTTGGCCACGCTTTCAAAGCGCACGCGATCGACCAGGACAGCGATCAGCAAGCCCAGTACCACTGTTGCCACCGTGGCCAGCACCAGCCAGAGCAGGTTATTGCGCAGCACCTCCAGTAGAGAAGAGTTCGTAAAGATCAGAAGATAGTTGCGCAACCCAACAAAGTGCGTGGAAGTGGCATCCAGGAAGCTGAGCCAGATCGTGAAGAACATCGGGTAGAGCAGAAAGATGACCACAAAGAGGACCGCCAGCCCGATCCAGAGCCAGGGGGTTAGGCTGAAGCGCTTTCTGCGCGCCGTTGTCTTCGTCGGAAGGCTCCGCTGCTCTTCGATGGCTTTGATCATAAGCACACATCCCCTGGGAACAATTGTGTCCATGCCATGACACGGTAGTACCACAGCTGCTGGCCCGCGACTGCCAACCTGTGCCTATCGGCCTGTGCCTACCGGCCTGTGCCTACGGACCAGACACCAGTACCACGTAAAAATAGGCGAAGAAGCTCCATCTATCCAGCGAGACCTGCCTACATTTGCAAAAGGTAAGAGTCCGACTGGCATCCCGAAGGAGTCCCCAACAGCCCCACAAGAGAGACGTCAGTGCGCCTCATCGCGGGTCATCCAGTGAGTCGGGCCGGCCTGTCCGCCAGCCATCGCGTAGCTTGAGGGCGAGGCGGAGATAGCCCTTCCTCTCCCCCTCTTGCCCCTCCGCCTCAGTAGCCCTGTCCCTTCCGAAGTCCTCGCAGACGCGCGGCTGAACTGCCAGGTTCTACTCAGGCGGAGAGGAGCCAGCGGACAAGCCAGCAAGCGATCTCACCCGAACGAGAGGCGCCTCACTTTCCTACGCGGAAGCGTAAGCCTGCTGAGCTGTTGACTCCAGCGAACTCAGGACACTATCGAGCTTAGTCGGGTCCTTGATGAAATCCAGCATGGCTTTCCAGTAAGCCGTCTCCATCGCCGGAGGCATCAGGTCATCGGCCCCGAAGCGGAAGATCGTAGCACTGGTCAGCATCTGCGCCGAAGCGCGCGCGACATCATTAGGATAGGCTGACAAGGAAACCGCCTTGCTCGGCGAAGTGAAGCCGCCGCGCTTGACCCAGATTTCTTGTGCCTGGGCCGTCTCCAGGTACTTCACCAGCTCGCGCACACCATTGTTATCCCTTAAGGCTACGATCACATCAGCACCCCCAGTCACAGCCCCCTGATACTGGGGATTAATCGTCGGGAAGGGGAAGAAATTGAAATCCTTGCCAGGCTGGGCGCTCTTGAACTGCGCCGTAATGAAGCCGGCAGTGAAGTCGCCGAGGTAGTAGAGGTAGGCCTCAGGAGGATTCTTGAAGGGGGCATAGCTGGCGTCCTGGAAGTTGGTGGCCAGGATCGACTGAGGCGCGCCATTGATATAGTGTTTGCCAGTGACGATCTGGGCGAAGGTCTGGAAAGCCTGCTTGACACTACTATGGGTCCAGGGGATCTTGTGATTGACCCATTGATCGTAGAGATCAGGCCCCGACTGCAGCAGGAAGATCTCATCGACCCAGTCGGCAGCCGGCCAGCCGCTGGCCGAGCCGCTCTCGACCCCCATCGACCAGGGGAACTTTCCCTTGCCAGCAATCATATCGGAGAGCTTGATCAGGTCGTCCCAGGTCTTGGGAATCGTAGCGCCGATCGCCTGAAACTGCGTAGGATTATACCAGATAGTACCCTTGTTGGCCGCCTTGTAGAAGAGCGCGTAGAGCCGACCGTTGTAGGAACCCAGATCGATCCAGGTCGAAGCGTAATCGCTCTTGACCTTGTTCATATCCAGGAAGGAATCGAGGGGGATTAGCTTGCCCTGGCTCGCCAGCTGTTGCATCTTGCCCGGATTGGGCAGCACGGCAATATCTGGCGGGTTGCCGCCGCGCAAGCGCGAGGTGAGCACCGCATCAAGATCGCGTGTCGCCTCGATCTTGACCGTGATCTTCGACTGACTCTCGAAGGGAGTCACTACGGCGTCAAACGATTGCTGCTCCTCGCCGCTCCAGACATTGAGCACATCGATCGAGCTGACGGTTGCAGGCGTACTGCTGCCCCCAGTAGTGCTGGGCGTACCACAGGCCGCCAGTACTGAGGCGGCAGCGCTGGCCGTCAACCCAAGCGCCATCGCGCGTTGTAGAAAGACCCGTCTCCCGATCCGATGCTCACTCAGATCTTCTACGAGCCGATCTAGCGCCTCGCGCTGTTGCCGATCATAAATAAACATAAGCTCCTCCTTTGGGCTGATGTTGCTCGGCTCACTACAGTTGCGTGCAGCTTGCAACTGTCACAGACAAACAGGGAACGGAGCAGAAAGATGTCTGTGCAGACAGAGAGAGTGTAGCCAGGCAGCCCCAAACTGGCAACGTCCTCATAGGGACAGCGTGACGGCTCATAGACGGCTTGATCTGGCCAGTCCTCCCTCCTTCCTTTGTTTGCTCCCAACACAAGCTTGCTGACAGCGTCGCCGCAGCCAGCTACAGCAGATAGCACGGCCCACTCAGCCGACCTGGTCAGCCTCTGGTCCTCCAAGCAGACTGATCGCGCGGCTCCGAGACAGCAATCTTTCTCTCATTTCCCGATGGTAACGGCAATCTTAAGCGTTTCTCTGTCAGATTTTTCATGGCTCTCCTGTCATACAGTATAGGCAGAGGGACAACAAGCGCAGAAAGGATACAGCCGTGAGCAAGGCCAGAAAAATGCCTGCCAATGACCGGCTCCGCAGCGAGCGACTCCGTCGGGGCTGGTCGCGCGAGTATGTGGCGGCCCAGATCGGAGTGGCTGATCCGAAGACAATTGGTCGTTGGGAGCGTGGGGACGCCATTCCCAGCGCCTACTTCCGCCAGAAGCTCTGCAGCTTCTTCGGCCTGTCGGCCCAGGAGCTGGGCCTCTATCAGGAGCCTGCCCACGTCGTTCCGCCGACCAGCGAGTCGTCCGCTTGTGGATCAGCCCGAACACATGAGGAAAGCAGCCACGAGTCGCCTGAGCAGCCGGGGATTAACAAGAGCATCTTTGATCCTGCCATGCCTCTCGTAACGCCAGAGAGTCTTGCCCCGATTGGGCGTGACCGGATCTTATCCCAGCTAAAATCGCAATTGATGCAAGAACGAAGCGGCAACACGGTGGCCCTCTACGGTCTGCCTGGAGTTGGCAAGACGACGCTGGCTCTGGCCCTGGTACACGATCCAGAGGTGCAGGCCCATTTCAATGGGGGTATCCTCTGGGGCCGGCTCAGCAGCGAACCTCATCTTCCTGCTCTGCTACGCCACTGGGCAGCGCTGCTAGAGATTCCACCCCACATTCAGCTCCGCCTGGAAAGCCTTGAAAGCTGGATTCAGGCGCTGCGCGCCGCCATTCAGCATCGACGCATGCTGTTGGTTATTGACGATGCCTGGTCATATGCTGAATCCTTGCTGCTGATGGTCGGAGGGCCACAGTGCGCTTATCTGCTGACAACACGCTTGCCGGTGGTGGCCCTCCACTTCGCCAATGAGCGGGCTTTCCGCGTTCCTGAGCTGGAGCAGGAGCAGGCGCTGGCTCTTCTGGAGCGCTTTGCTCCCCTGGCCACTCGTCTGGAACCGGAGGCCAGCCGCGCTTTGGTACAGGCCGTCGGCGGCTTACCCTTGGCGCTGACCCTGATCGGGCGCTACCTGCAGGCCCAGACCTACAGCGGCCAGATCCGCCGCTTGCGCTCAGCCCTGGAGCGCCTCCAGAATCCGCAGCTGCGCCTCTCACTGGAGGGCTGCGACGCCACCGTGGAACCTCACCACTACCACGCCCAGGCCGCTCCTCCATCGCTGGCAGCTGCACTTGCAATCAGCTATCGCCGCTTGAGCCGTGAGGCTCGCCAGGCGTTGACTTGCCTGGCAGCTCTACCACCGAAGCCGCAGACCTTTCATGAAACATCGCTGGGCCAGCAGGTCTCAGCTCAAACGCTCGATGAGCTGCTGGATGCCGGTTTGCTAGAAAGCGCCGGCCCAGACAGCTATACGTTGCATCCAGTGATCGCCGAGTACGCACGTAGCTACTCTCACCTCCAGGAGCAGGATCTCACTCCATCTGTTTCCCGACCCGTCGCCGCGTCTGTCCCGCTGGCAGAGCGCCCTCGCGCCGCGAGCCTCGGCTCTCCCGAACGTCCTGCCCGCTGCCCAGATCTAGCGCCGATGGTGTATCATGGAGGGGAGAGATCTCAGCCGTCGCTGCCTGCGCTCCATCACCAGGACCATCAGCAGCCGGCTCATGCTAATCCCCTGGCGCTCTCTCCCTGAGCTGCCTCCCAGGGGGTCCAAACTGCCACCTCGCGCGCTCTCTGGCTCACCTGCTTGAGAGAGCACTAGCGCAAGGCAGCAGACCCAGAGCAGACGCCGGGGTCTCTCTGCAGTTGTCTTCGGCAGCTCGTTAAGGAACCTCACCTATGGCCTACAGGATAGAGGATACGTCTTCATCGGAGACAAATGGCTCGCCTGATGAGCTAGCTCTTGTGCAACGAGCGCAACGCGGCGACGAGGCTGCCTTTAATACGCTGTTCGAGCGCTACGAGCATAGGATCGCTCGCTACCTGAAGCACATGGTCGGCAACGATGGGGTGAGCTGCGATCTGACCCAGGATACGTTTTTCCGCGCCTGGCAAGGACTACCAGGTCTACGCGATCCGCAACGTTTCGCCAGCTGGCTGTATCGCATCGCCACTAATCTTGCTCATAACTATCTGGAACAGGCCAGGCGCATGCAGTACGTCCCCTGGGAAGACTGCCATGAGGACAGTCGCGAGCTGAGCACGCTAGGGATGGAACAGCATATCGAAGAGCGCGAGTTGACCCAGATCGCGCTTGCCCACGTCTCGCCCACTTACCGCGCCTGCCTCATTCTATACGTGATTGAAGGACTGCCACAGCGCAAGGTAGCTGAACTGCTGGGCATGAAAGAATCATGCGTGAGTAAATATCTCAGTCGAGGCAAAGAGGAGATGCGCCAGATCTACCAGCGCCTGGAGAGTGAAGGGCTTCCGACCAGGCAGAGAGGAGGTAAGCGGAAATGAAGCAGCCGCCGCGTCCTCCTTGCCCGTCCTGGGCTGAGAAGCTCGCTCTGCGTCCGGAGGACCTGTCACCTGCCGATCGTGAGGCGCTACAGGCTCATCTGGAGCACTGCCCCGTCTGCGCAGCTGCCCGGGCCGACTATGAGCTGCTCGATGCCCGCCTGCGAGCACTGCCCGACCCGGTGCTGAAGCCTGTGCCACGTCTGGCCGCCCTCATGAGCAAATTCGCCAGCGAGGAAGAGGAGCATTCAGCACCACCGTTCGCAGGCCGGACTCGCCCGGCAAGCAGCCTTTACGCGCGACCCAGGCCGGCCCGCTGGTCGCGGTCGCGTCAGCCTGTCTGGACAGCCGTGGTCGCCCTGGTGGCGGCTTGCCTCATGCTGGTCATGGGCCTGCCATTGATGCACCTGCTCACAGAGAGCGGAGCCAGCAGCCCGGGCACACTGCTGGTGACCTACCGTGGACATAGCAGCGCTATCAGCTCTTTAACCTGGTCGCCGGACGGCGGCTCGCTGGCCTCCAGCGACCTCAAAGGCACTATCGAAGTCTGGAGCGCTCTGACTGGCACGCTGCGCTATCGCTATGAGACTAGCGCCGGTATTGCCTACGCCGTGGCCTGGTCCCCCAACGGGCGCTATCTGGCCGCCGCCTTTGAGAATCATACCGTCGAGGTCTGGAACACCGAAACGGGCCAGCGTCTCTATCGCTTCACTCGCCACACAGATATCGTCTATGCGCTGGCCTGGTCGCCAGACAGCCGGAGATTGGCCTCTGGAGGAGGTGACAATCGCATCTGGGTTTGGGATGCCACCACAGGAGCTAATGCCGTCGTCTATAACGGCATCTTTCCCGTGACAACGCTGGCCTGGTCACCGGACGGAAACTACCTGGCAGCAGGCGACGCCGGCGACATTGTCCGCATCTGGAACGTGCACACCAGCAATCCAGAGACGCCGCTCCTCTCCTATACAGCCCACAGCGATGCTATTACCTCCCTGAGTTGGTCACCGGACGGTCGCTATATCGCCTCGGCCAGCAAGGACGGCACGGTGCGCGTCTGGAACGCCAAAAACGGCAGCACCCTGCGGGTCTATACCGGCCATCACGGTAGCGTCGACGCTGTCGCCTGGTCGCATGACGAACGCTTCATCGCCTCTGCGGGAGCCGATGCGACCGTGCAAGTCTGGAACCCCTTCAACGGCGAGGTGGCTCTGATCTATCGACAACATAGCGATGAAGTCACCGCGGTCGCCTGGTCTCCGAACGATCACTATCTGGCCTCCGCGGGCTGGGACCATACGGTACAGGTCTGGCGCGCTCCCTGACCATTCTAGGCACAGCTGCTGAGCAGCTTACGGTTCTACCCCAAGGGAGAGAGCGACCACCTCATACCGATGCCACTTCCCTCTCACGTCAGGCTCCTGCCCCTGGTCCCGACCCGATCGGGAGTCCCTAGCCAGTCAGTCGGGACTGGGGGAGTCGTTTCCCTCTCTACATTTCTTCTCTCTTCTCGATCGATCTGCTATAATTAGCATTATTTCTGTCGAAGAATCAAGAGCATTCCAGGTTCTTTTGACATTATCGGTTAGTACAGAGTCTCTCTGATAGCCACCATATTGCACAGACAGCCCGAAAGAACTATACTGTAGGGTGGCTAACTCACGCCCCCTATCGCTGGAAGCTCAGTGCGCTGTGAGCCTGGGAGGAACGCATGCCCGCGCCATACCATCATCACCAACGGCGCGATGAACAGCCGGGCTGGCAGGCTCAGTATCAGCGGAAGCAGTGCAAGCAGGAGCGCCTCCGCCGTCGCGTCTTCTTGCAGCGTGCTCTGACCTTGGGCCTGGCCGCCCACTCGGCACTCGCCCTGCTAGCAGCCTGCGACAGTCAGTCCGCCTCGGTCGATGTGCTGACAGTCTGGAGCAGCGAGGAACAGGACTCTTTCCGAGCAGTGGTTGCCCCTTTCGAACGACAGACTCAGATCAAGGTGCAAGTTGTCTCTACTCGCGATCAAGACACGCTCCTGACCACGCTGCTACGAGCGAACACGCCTCCAGGGGTAGCCATCCTGCCCAATCCGGGCGGGATGCAGCAATTGGCCGCGCAGGGGAAGCTTCTCCCTCTGGACAGCTTCCTGGACATGGAGATGGTCAAGCGCGACTATAGCCGTACCTGGATCGATCTCGGGAGCTACAAGGGAGCGCTCTATGCGCTCTTCTACAAGGCGGCTAATAAAGGGATCATCTGGTATAACCCCCGGCAACTGCAGGCCCTCGGCCTGAGCGTACCCCACACCTGGGATGAGCTGATCGCGGTCTCTAACGCCATTGCCGCCCAGGGACGCTATCCCTGGGCCATCGGGGTCGAGAGTGCCGCCTCTAGTGGGTGGCCGGCTGCCGATTGGATCGCCGAGCTGTATTTGAAAGAGTGGGGACCAGAGATGTACCAGCGCTGGGTCAACCACACCATTGCCTGGACTGATCCGACTATCAAGCAGACCTTTCGCCGCTTCGGCTCTATTGTCACGGGCAAACACTATATCCCCAATGCTCCGACCTCGATCCTGTTAACGAACTTTCAGGACGCCAGCTACGCACCCTTTGAACAACCGCCGCGCGCTTACTTCTACTATTCGGGCGACTTCGTGCTTGGCTTTGTCACGAGCCGCTTTCCCACTATTGTTCCCGGAGAGGAGATCAACTTCTTTCCCTTCCCGGAGATCAACCCACGCTACGCTGGCGCCGTCACCGGGGGAGCCGATGCCGTGGTTGCGCTGCAGGACACAGCAGAGGTGCGGGCTCTGGTGCAGTACCTCGCCAGCGCACAAGCGCAAGAGATCTGGGTCCGGCGCGGCGGCTTTACCTCCGTCAATAAATCGATTTCCCTCAGCGCCTATCCCAATCCGGTCGCTCGGGCCTCGGCCCAGATGCTCAGCCAGGCCCCCTTCTTCTGCTTTGGGGCAGGTGACTTGATGCCGCCAGTGGTCCAGCACGCTTTTTGGAAAGGCATGCTCGCCTTTATCCAGGAGCCAGACCAGCTTGACACGATTCTCAAATCTATTGAAGCAGTCGCCCAACGTAGCTATCCCGCCTAGTCAGTCAGGCGCAGAGCAGGCGCGAGATCCGGCCGCCCAACTCTCTCGCTGCCCATATCCACGATCACCAGAGTGGATAAGGTCGGCCTGACCGCAGTGTCCCCAGGCCGTTGAGCCGGCTCCATTGCTGGTCAGCCTCTTGTGCTCGTTCCCCTCCCCCCCTTGTGGAAAGGGGCCGTGGCGTTGTAAGCTATGACAGAGAGCGAACTAACAAACAATCACAACAAGTGCCTGGACAGAAGAAGTCAGGAAAGAGGTTAACGGGCTGATCGCTTCGGCAGCGTAAGCCACCGACCTCCCTGCGCGCCTGGGACCGAGCAGGGCAGGTCAGCTAGCCTACCAGAAGCACGCTTTCTACTGGAAGCGATTGTAGCTAAGGAGCACAATGGTGCCTGAACAGAACAATCCTAATAATCAGCGCAGTCTCCGTGCATCCAATGGGAAACCCCTGATTCTGGGCCAGTCCCGCAGCCTCTCCGATTACGAGGCGGCCCTGATTCAGCGCATGATTCGCGAGGAACAACATTCTTCGCGCGCGCTGGAGATTCCCAAGGAGGACCTGGCTCAGGAGGCAACCACCCGCATGCGCCCAGAGGTGGCCGAGGTGATAGCTGCCAGTCGGGTACGCGAGATTCTGCAGATGTTTAATCGCGACTACCTCTATGGGCAGGGCCGTTTCGATGAGTACGAGGGCGGCCTGCTGCTGAAGTGGGGCGATGGTTACTCGCGCAAGCATATCTGGGTGAGTGTGGAGAACGGCAATCTGCTCTTTGAGACGAGCCACATGCGCAAGTGTAGTAAGCCCTACTGCACTGGCACTCATCATGTGCTCAGCCGCGAGCAGTATACAAATCTCGATCTGATCAATCAGGAGCTGGCCGAGCTGTTCCGCCGTCCCGTTCAGGAGCCAACCGACGACTAAGACGAGGCCGAGATAGGGACGAGACACGTGTGGACGCCAGCGGCCCTGAACCAGAGCGATCAGGCCCAGGTCGCTAGCGCCATCAGTCAACCAATCAGCAGGAGTGCTATCCTGTGTCACGATCAGTAGTTGCTCTAGAGCGAGACCTCTTCTTCGCAGTGAAGATACGCGATACGCTGCGTCACCTGGCGCTGGAGACGGTCGTCGTGCATGATCTGGCTGCCTTCTCGCGAGCGCTGGCCAGTACCGGGCAGCCGCGTGAGCAGCCAGCGCTGGCGATTATCAACATCTCGACCCCAGGTGTGGCCTGGGACGAGGCGATCCGCCAGGCTCGCCAGGCTGGACTGCCGGTGCTGGCCTTTGGCCCCCATGTGGATACGGAGGCCCGGGCCAAAGCTTTGGAGGCTGGTGCTCAGCGCGTGGTGTCTAATGCAAAGCTGAGCAGCTCGCTGACAAGTCTGGTGCAGGACCTACTCACCTCTCCAGAGAGAGCCGATCTCACTACTGGGGAGGCGGAGTCCTGATCTTCTCTCAGTCCTCTCTAGAGCGCAGCTGAGCTAGACAACGTCTCTCCAGTGACATGCTATAAGGACCGTGTCCCGCAGGTCAACTATTCCAGGCTCATGCCCAGGATTGACCCGTCGCCTCGTCGGCCCGGGCTTCCGGGCTGGTTGACGGCAGCCCACTGCCCCGCAGGACGGTAAAGCGCGCTTGAATATTCCTGGCCGCCTTGAGATCGGCGTGTTCCTGGAACCCACACTGAGGAGAGGCGAAGACATGCCGGCAACGGGTTCCACGCTGTTTGCGAACCTTCGCCATCTTCCCATTGACGAAGAGCACCCGCTCCTCTCCATCCATTGCCAGTAGCGCATTCCTCTTGCTCAGCTCGATCCCCACCATCCGGCTGCTTCCTGCTGCCTCCTCCGGGGCGGGCCGGGGCTACGGGTCGGGCACCTCCAGCGTGATCGTGAGTCGTTCCGGTAATCACCCATCGCGCTCTACCATGGTAAGGCTATCCATCTCTCTGGCTGCTGCAAGTCCCCCCTGGAAGGCAGCAGGCACCGTCTAGGGGAGCATTGGCCTCCGCTCCGGCGACAGTCCAGATCGAAAGGGTGCCATCAGGTCGCAGACTGGCATCACGCCCTTGCGGCCCAATCAGAAACACTGCCCGCCTGCGCCAGAACAGCAAGGGACGCGGCGGAAGGTAACAATTGCTATCTATGCTCTGATAGGCAGCGGCGACCAGACGGATGTATGTGCAAGAACGCTCTATGTTTCAAACCCGCCCTCCTAAAGCGCTGGCACCCGACACGCTGGCTGGCTGCCCCCAGAGCATATACCTGTGTCCCGGCCTTTGTTTTTTGCCTTCCTGCGCGCTCCTTGCAACTCTACCCCCGTTGTGCTATACTACATTGAACAAATTTTCCAGCCACTCTGAGAGAGCAGTACATTCAGCCGTGGCTGTCTGCGGCTTTGCCGGTCAGAGGATAGCCAGACGGAAAGAAAGAAAGAAAGAAAGGGAGAGCGTACGCAGTACCCAGTACCGTATCACCGACCACGATAAGGTCAGCAGAGTAGACCAGCGTCGACAGGGGGCGTAACTATGTATCCCATTCTCAAACTTACTCAGACCATTCAGGTGCTGCCGAGCCAATCTGTCTACCAGCGGCGCGCAGTGCAGCAGCCGATGCTCCCAGGGTTGGAGCTGGAGCCTTTAGAGGAAGCCCGGCCTGTTCGCAGCAATCGTCAGCTTGCCGAGGTACTGGCGAGCGTGGCTGAGCTGCTTGAGCTACAACACGGTAACCCCTACCGTATTCAGGCCTACCGCAACGCGGCACGGGCGATCCTTGCTCTCCACGAGCCAGTCACAGAGATCATCGCGCGGGGTGAGCCGCTGCCAATTGCGGGCCTGGGTCGTCGCATGCAGGCCCACATTGCTGAGCTCCTGCAGCGGGGAACCCTGACCTTCTCCCATGACCTTCTTCCCCAGGGTTTGCCAGCAGGAGCGCGGCGCCTCCTGACGATCGAGCATATCGGCCCGCGTACAGCCCTGCGACTCTATGAAGAGTTGGGCATCGACTCGGCAGAGAAGTTATGGCAGGCCGCCAATGAGCAACGCCTGCGTCGTCTGCCCGGCTTTGGCCCTCGCAGCGAGGAGCGTCTGAAGCAAGCTGCCGCGCGCGCCTTTCAACGGCAGGAGCCGGAGCCGCCAGCCAGCCTGGGAGGTGCGGCCTGAATGGCCCACCCGCCTGTGCTGCTCACCTCCAACCCCAGGCCCGTCGACTAGAAAACTAGAAACGACCTCGCTCAACCAGGGCAATAAAGCGCTGCTCCAGCTCCCAGGTGCGTGGTCCTGGCTGACCTGAGCCAATCACCAGGTCGTCGATCTGCAGCACCGGCATGATCTCCTTGGACGAGGCAGTCAGGAAGGCTTCATCAACAGAGGGCAGCTCAGATAGCGCAATGGGTCGCTCCTCTATCGGGAAGCGCCCCCGGGCCAGCTCCAGGACTACAGCGCGCGTCACTCCTGGAAGAATACCCTCCCGCGGTGTCACCAGCGTGTCGCCTCGGAAGACGAAGAAATTGCTGCGCGTCGCCTCCAGGACCTGCCCCTGCTCATTGACAAAGAGAGCATCGGCGGCTCCACGCCGCACCGCCTCCTTGAAAGCCCGCACTGCCGCTATGTAGCTAGTCGTTTTGGCCTCTGGCGCCTCCCGCTGCAAGCGACAGGTGATCAGGCGCAGCCCGCGCTTGAAAGCCTCCAGATCGCGCTCGGGTAAGGGCGTAATCAAGACCGCTAGTAGCGGCTTCCCAGATGGGAGAATTCCGTCTTCGCTCACGCCACCGGTCACCAGAATACGTAGAGAGGCATGGCGAAAGGGATTGCGCCGAATGGTCTCCTCTAGAACAGCGCGAATCTCCTCGCGCGTATAAGGAATAGCCAGGTCAATTAGCTCTGCAGAGTGATACAGTCGATCGAGATGATCTTCAAGACGAAATGGACGACGATCGTAGGTACGCAGGGATTCGAAGACACTGTAGCCTCGCAAGACGGCCACATCGGTGAGAGGGATAGAGGCTTCGTCTGGATGGACCCACCGTCCACCAACGTACCAGCTAGTCTGCTGCTCCATAGTTATTCCTCTTCCTCTTCTGGATCAAGCAGCCCTTGCCCACGCAACCAGCGTAGAAAGCGCTCTGGAACAGCCATGACGGAGAGACGCGGCTGCCGCACCAGACTCCAGTCGGCAAAGAGCTGGCTCTCCTTGATCTCGCGTAAGCTTACCGGGCGCGCCAGCGGACGCACAAACTCGATCTCGACCACCTGACTGCGGCTGTCGGCAGGATCAGGACGCGGCCAGGAAACGACGCGGGCCAGGCCAACCAGCGCCGCCTGGGTCCCGCTATGGTAAATCAGCAGCCGATCTCCAGGGCGCATCTGCGCAATGAAACGCACCGCCTGGGGATTGCGCACCCCATCCCAGACAGTGCGCTGCTCACGCGCAAGATCCTCCAAACTATAGTCCGCAGGCTCGGTCTTCACCAGAAAATAGGCCATAGGCGTCTGTCCCTTCGCTCCCTCCATCACACCTTAGCCGTCTGAGTGCACCACCGCCAGAGAGCATCAGGGCCTGCCTGATACTCGTGATCAGCTCAGAGATCCCAGGCTCAAGCCGGCATCGCCATTCAAGTCAGAGAGAGGATAGCACGCCTGGCACCATCTGTAAATACCGCTCAGCCTCAGCCCTGTTCTTCTGCCGCCCGTCGGGGCACTTTAGACTCGCCCTATCATGATAGAATTATGCAAGGCATGATAGATCAGGCTTGACTACTCGAATATCTCCATGTTATAATGCTGAGGCTTTGCAGGCTCTTCAACACCTGGTATCATACAAGACTCTTACTGAGATTAAGCTGCTAATCTTGCACTGAATCAAGAAAGGAGCTACTGGAGATGAGAAGGTAAGTGCCAAGAGAGAGGTCAGGGAGGCAGAAGCAGCCAGTTGCTTCTGAGCAGGCACGAGCCATAGCCAGGCGACGGAGAGTGCAGTGACAGTTCTCTGTCCTGCTCTCGCTGTCGATAGCGCTGTTGCAGCGGCTGAGCGCAAGGGCTGGCCCTCATGGTGCCGTTCCGTTATCGTCTCTCACGCAAGGAGAGCCAGAGCAGTCAGCTCTGCAGGCACAGAGTCCAACAGCTGGCAACAGGCATAGATGAAAGGAGGAGCGCCCTTTGACAACTATCCCACAGCTACGGCCTCACAAACCACTGACGGCATTTGCTATTGCTGGCTCTACCATGGCCCAGATTGCCCCAGCTTTCTCATTCTATTTAGGGATGGCAGTCATCACGCAAGGCGCAGGGCTGGGAGCACCTTTCACTATTTTGCTGGCGGCGATCGCCATGCTCATTGTTGGTTCAAGCGTAGCCGCTTTCGCCCAGCGCCATCCTTCAAACGGTTCCCTGGTGACCTTATTCAGGGAGGGCAGGCCGCATATAATGGCTTCGCTCCGGTCCTGCTCACGGACATGGTGTTTGGCAAGTGGGCAGGCGATCTGATCCTGGTCTGCATATTAGCCTATTTTCTCATCATACCTGTATTTTTCAATTCTACCTTTGCGCGTCTGCTCATGGCAGGAGCCATCGATAAGCACCTGCCTCGGCAGATTGGGCTTCTCAACCGGAATCGCGTGCCGGGCAACGCCATTATCTTTCAGACCTGCGTCAGCCTGATCTTTGCCGCGGTTGTCTTCTTGATGATTCCCTATCTGATCGCGCCCGCATCGCCGGGCGACTTTGCGGCCGAAGCCTACAATGTGCTGATTGCAGCAGCTACACTCGTCTGGGCGCTCTCTGTCATGTTTCTGTTCATCGACATCTTGGTCTGCATATTCCATTATCCATCCCTGCTGAACAGTCGCTGCCTCCTCTCGAAATCCTGGATCAGGCCCGTCCTCTGGTTATGCTGCCTGCCAGGATCGCTCTCTTGTTTGACAGCGATGATCACAACCGTCGTCTACCCCTGGATTCCCCAGATCAGCGGCGGCTCCCGGTGGTACCTCGTCGGTGGCCTGGCCCTGATCTGTCTGGGCGCCGCCGCTATCGGCAGTATGATTGTCAACAGCGGTGCCCGCTGGCAGGATTTAACTACGGCTGAATAAAATCACCATGAGCGAGCGCCGGATAGTTCCCCAAGCAGGGTTCGCAGCGTGATAGAGAGGGAGGCCCAAGCGCCCAGCGGCCTCCCCGCCCAAGCCCAAGTTCTCAGCAAGAGAGGCCAACGCACACCAGGGGCAGCCTGTCTTATACAATAATAACAGTAAGGATAGCTCCACAAGCAGAAAGAGGACGGTACACCAGCCATGCAAACAGTATCCCCTTTGGAGACCGCCTTTGAGCAGATAGAGGCTGAAGGCCAGGCGCTGCCACTTCCTCCGAGGCTAGCCCATCTCTACGGCAGGCTGGCCTTTCCACCCGCACCGGAGAAGCACCCCTACATCATCAGCAACTTTGTCGAGACGCTTGACGGCGTGGCCGTCGCCCATGCCAACGGAAAAAGCCTGGATATCAGCGGCGGCAACGAGCATGATCATATGGTCATGGGTCTGCTGCGAGCCTGCGTTGACGCGGTAATTGTTGGGGCGGGCACACTACGCGACGCGCCCGAGCACCGCTGGACCCCCGATTATATCTATCCTCCGCTGGCCTCAGAATATCATCAGCTGCGCCAGCAGCTGGGCCAGACCACCCAGCCGCTGAATGTGATCGTCAGTAGCAGCGGCAATGTCGATCTTAGCCTCCCCCTCTTCCACGAGGCTACCATCAGCTCAGTGCTGATTACCACTGCTCAAGGAAAGGCCCATCTGCAACAGCAGTCCCTTCCTCCTACCCTGCACCTGCTCGTCGCCAGCGAGCATGGACCTCTCCAGGCTCGGACCATTGTGGAGACACTGAGCCGCTGGCAGCGGTGCCAGCGCATTCTCATCGAGGGTGGCCCCCAGCTGATGGGTCGTTTTATGGCCGAGCAGTTGATCGATGAGCTGTTCCTGACCCTGGCCCCACAGCTAGCTGGACGCGATGCCAACGAGTCACGTCCCGGCTTTGTCGCGAACCAGCTTTTCCTGCCGTCCGATCCACGCTGGGGAGAATTGCTCAGTCTAAAACGGGCTGGTAGCTACCTCTTCCTGCGCTATCGCTTCGCATGACCCCCGACACCGCTCTAGCCTGGTTGCACACCCGCACCTAGAGCCGGTCGGAGACCTGCATGCCTGGACCTCTGCCGACTTCATCCGAGGTCTCTCTGTCGCGCTGCCCATCTCACCTTCCCACCCGGAGCAGGCCAGGCGGTCCACAGGACCGCTCCTTCGGCCAGGTCTAGCTAGAGTGGTCTAGACATCTTGACGATATGATTACACGCAGTTATCATTGATTATGAAGGATCTGCCGGCAGGGCACGGCCTGCCTGCGATGAGAGAGGCAGGCCGCGGGCATGAAGCCAGCATGCCCTGCCGTGGCATCTAACAGCCTGCGGCTGTTCGAGCATTTCAAGGCAAGGAGGAAAGCCATCGCTATGTCCAGCAGTCTGCCCAAGGTCAGGTCTCTACCTCCTCTGCGGCCTCGCTTCCTGCTCATACTGCTCTCGGCGCTTCTCATTGTCAGTGGTCTGGCAGCAGCCCTTTTTCTGCACTGGACGAGCGGAGCCTTTGCGGCGGGCAGCAACCTCGTTACCAATCCGGGCTTCGAGAGCGGCAATCTGAGCGGTTGGAGTTGTGACCCTGGTGATACCGTCGTGACGGCGCCAGTACACAGCGGCAACTATGCCTTACAAATGAATCCCACTGCCTCCACCACCGGGCAATGTACCCAGACCATCAGCGTGCAACCCAACAGTAGCTATACCCTTAGCGCCTACGTTGACGGACCTTATGCCTATCTCGGTGTTAACGGAGGAGCCAGCAACTGGACCAGCAGCAGTAGTTACACTCAACTGAGCGTTTCCTTTACCACCGGCGCCTCGACCACCAGCGTCACCATCTATGTGCATGGCTGGTATCTGCAGGGAAGCGTCTATGTCGATGACGTCAGCCTGACTGGGCCAGCGGGCAGCGTAACCCCATCCCCTACAGCGGCCAGCAGTCCCACCCCAACGCCGGCTCCGACCAACACAGTTACACCTACACCCACACCCACACCCACCAGCACAGCTACACCTACGCCCACACCAACGCCCTGCACCAACTGTGGTGGTAGTCTTCCGCACCATATCTTAACCGGCTACTGGCAGGATTTCACCAACGGCGCTACCCCGCTCAGACTCAGTGACATCAACAGCTACTATAATTTGATTGCCGTGGCCTTCGCCAACGCTGATCCCTCTCGTCCAGGCGCTGTCACCTTTAGCATCGACTCCGGACTTTCCTCGGCGTTGGGAGGATACACCACCAGCCAGTTCATCAGCGACATCGCCACGCTCCACTCCCAAGGGAAAAAAGTCATTATCTCCGTTGGTGGCCAGAATGGTACCATCACAGTGAACGACGCGACAAGCGCCACCAACTTCGCCAATAGCGTCTACCAGCTCATGACCACCTACGGTTTCGACGGTGTCGACATCGATCTCGAAAACGGGATCAATCCCACCTATCTGGCCAGCGCGCTGCGTCAGCTCTCAGCACTGGCCGGGCCTAGCCTGATCATTACCCTGGCCCCCCAGACCATCGATATGCAATCGACGGCTGGCGCCTACTTCCAGCTCGCCCTCAACATCAAAGATATTCTGACCCTTGTTAACACCCAGTATTACAACTCGGGGACAATGAACGGCTGCGATGGCAACGTCTACGCTCAGGGAAGCGAGGACTTTATCACCGCGCTGGCTTGTATCCAGCTGCAAGGCGGACTGCGCCCCGACCAGGTTGGCCTGGGGCTGCCTGCCTCGCCCTCGGCGGCAAGTGGCGGCTACGTGGCCCCATCCGTGGTTAATGCAGCCCTTGACTGTCTCAGCAGCGGTACCAATTGCGCGAGTTTCAAACCCTCGACGACCTACCCTGGTTTGCGCGGAGCCATGACCTGGTCGATTAACTGGGACGCCTCCAACGGTTATGCCTTTGCCAATACCGTAGGACCACACCTCAGTAGCCTGCCCTAGGTTACCCCGAGGGCCTCAAACGCCCTCCCTTTTCCTCCTCTCGGAGGGGGTGCCCCACTCTCACCACCAGTCAGTGGTCAGTGGAGCACCCCGCTACTGCCTTGCCAGAGTATGATCCACACTCCTGGTGACTTCTCCTCTTCTTCAAAAAGCCCCTCTCCAGAGACAGCCCCAGCCAGCAAACGCTATCTCCTATCCGAAGTCAGCAAGGAGCAGCGGGAACATCCGGCCACGAGAGGAATCTTTACAAAATCTTTGTAATTGGCTTAGGATTTTTTGATTTCTTCCCCCTATTATAGGGAGCAGACAGACCCCTATGGTTCCTGCTGTCAAGATCAACGCCTGGGAGGATCTCCCCCACCCCCGTTCCTCCGACCAGCACTCCCAGGCGTTGATCTCCCCCAGTTGCCAGCCAACGCAGCGTCAGCCAAACCGTTGAGCAACAGCTCAGCTCTCTTCGATCCCCCCAGCACCCGCCTGGTGGAGGCCACTGTACTCTCCCCTATCTCCAGCCGTTCCAGACCTCGCTCACACCAGCACACACAAAGAAGGCCGGTCAGGGCCAAAGCCCTGCCGGCTGCTCCGCTGCGTTCTTACCGCAATCGCTATCGCCACTAGCTACTGGCGGGGATAAGGCCCCGCCGGCCCACCTTGCCCCTCCGCAGGCCAACGCGGGCGATAATCCTGCCCTCCCAGGAGCGACCCCTGAACAGGCGGCCCCTGCCAGGGTGTCTGAGAGGAGGAAGGAGACTGAGGAGGTGGTGCAGTCGGCGGAGTAGGGGTATTCGACCAGGACGGCGCAAACGGCGGCTGTGACATGGGCTGACCCCAAGGAGCCGTTTGGGGAGCCATCGCGGACAGCCTCCCCTCAGCCGGACCAGCAGTCAGCGGCCCCTGGCCCGGCTGCTGTTGCAGGGCAGCCGCGGCAGCATGGGCGGCACGAGCACGCCGATCGTTGCGAATATGCCTCCAGACATAGAGTACGATCAGCACCAGCAACGCTAGCACGATCACGCCATCGAGGCTATGAAAGATAGGGGCCAGCGTATCCAGATGATTGCCCAGGACCGTGCCAGCGTAAGCCAAGATCAGGCACCAGGGCAGCGAACCCAGGAAAGTATAAAGACAAAAGCGCCCAAACGGCATCTTTGTAATGCCAGCGGGTAGCGAAATGTACGTACGTACCACGGGTAGCAGGCGGGAAAAGAAGGTTGTTGCGCTCCCCCATCGCCTGAAGAACTCATCTGCCTTATCAGCATCATGCTGCGAGATGAGCAGATAGCGACCGTACTTGAGCATCAGTGGACGCCCACCGGAGGCTCCAATCGCATAGGCCAGTATCGAACCGAGTAAGCAACCAAGGGAGCCAGAGAGCGCCACCAGCAGCAGAGCCAACCAGGAGTTTAGGCCAGGAAGCAAGCGGCCTTGAGCGAGCATCACCCCGGCCAGCGGCATGACAATCTCACTGGGCAATGGAATGCAGCAGCTCTCAACCGCCATCGCCACTACGATCCCCAAGAGTCCTGTCGAGACATAGAGATTGGTGATCAAGCTGGTCAAAGCTTCGATCAAGTGATTCAACAAAACACGGCCTCCTTTGTAAGGCAAGCTCCTGCACTTTTGCCCAATCCTAGCACACTCTGCCGACGGACGCCAGGGAAGGAGTACCAACGCCTCTTTGGAGTAGCCCCCTGGCTAGTCAGCTGGCTGATCAGCCGCGCCACCCTCTTCAGTCTCCGCCTTTTCCGGCTCCCATGCAGGCCGTCTAGTCCTCGTCAGGCACCTGAAAACGTCGAAGGCGTGAAGAGCGGCGAGTAATTGGTTCCTCGGCGAACTGACTTAACTCTGTGCGCAGAGGATCATCTTCATAGAGATACGGCGGGCGACGCACCAGAGGATTCCTCAAGCTCCCCGACGGAGAGCTGCGCAAGAGACGCTGCTCGCCAGCGGCGCGTACACGCCCTGGGCCGCTGTCGGTCTCTGCTGAAGGCGAGCGAGCAAAAGCACTGTTCCCTGTCTTCAGAGCAGACAGAGAATCATCATCATAGGCCTCGTCAGCCTCAGTGGCCAATGGCGAACGGCGCCCAGCCGCCTGGGACAGCGTAGTGGAGACAGGCCCGACGGGACCCTCCGACCGTGCCAGCGACTGCGAACGCAGCTGGCGCTGCTGTACGGACGCAGAGAGAGCCGAGAAGGAGGGAGAAGCAGGCATCTGACCAGTCAGGCCAGAAGAACGACGCGCCGCCAGCCTTGGCGGCGGCGGCGGAAGCATTGGCGAGATCTCGACATTCTCCTCGTTGAGGGTCTCCTCCTGCCGGCGTAGAGCCTCCAGACGTGCCGTGCGCAGCGCCTCAGCAAAGTATTGACTTTGACGGCGCTGACTACCGTTTTGAGCGCGCGCCACGCCAGGATACGCTGGACCAGCAGCAGCCGGGGGAAGCCGATACCCTCCCTGCTGAAGCTGCGCACGGCGCCCCTCGATGCGCGTCTGCGGATGAAGCGCTGAGGAATAGCGTCCAGTTGAGCGCGTCTGTAAAGGAACAGAAGAGGGAGAGCGAGCCGGAAGCTCTTGTGATAATGAGCGAGATAGACGTGATGAGAGCGGGTTGGAAGCAGACTCCCGACCACGCGCCATCTCCTCTTCTGGTTCCTCATCATCAAAGGTCACAAAGCCACTATTGGAATCAGTCTCCTCCTCTCCCTCAGCAACCACCCACTCGTCTTCTCCAGCCAGTGGCCCCCCATCGCCATCAAGCCGCGTATAGCGCGTCGGACCTCGCCAGCCACCGCCAGCCAGCAGCGCCTGATGAACAGCACGCGGGGGAGCAGGAGGAGGCGATTGATGTGCCGTTTCGAGAGCCATGTGAGCCTGCAACTCAGCCCGAAAATACTCATCATGGCGACGAGAGAGAAAGGAGAAGAGAGAGAGAGAAATGGGGATACTAAGTAACAAGGCTGCCAACCCGCCTATCAGGCCACCAAGCACCCAGGAATTCAGCGTATTCCCGAACCACAGGACCACGGCAGCTGCAGCAACCAGCACGAAAGCCACGGCGGCGGCTCTCATAGGAAGTATATCCTTTCAAACAGAAGTTCTCCTCAGTACGAGCAAGAGCATGGCGAAAAAAGAGCAGGGCCTGCCCAGGAAGAGCCATGCCTCTCTTCTCAAAAACCCAGCCTGGGTATGCGCCTATCATCTTTAGTGACAGTATAACAGCGACGGGATTTCTTGGCAAGAAGCGCTCTAGCTGCCACGCCCTGGCGAGGGAGCAGGGGAGAGCCGGGCGACTCAGGCGCACCAGGTGGGAAGGAAGGGGAAAGAGGCTGTGCCAGCCAGCCAGCCGGGCAGCCACAAACAAAATGGCCTCTCTTGACACGAGCGAGATTAGATACAAAGGAAGAGGACGCAGCACGGCAGGATATGCCCGTCCTCAGTGTTACACCCTACTCAACTCTGGGGAGACCTCGTCTACTCTCTAAAGCCAAGTCTCGCAGGCTTAACAGGGAGGAGAGCCAGGGAGCCACAGCACAGTGTTGGCCCAGGAGAGCAAGCTGGTCGAGATCAGGTCAGGCGGCCCGCCCGGAACCGCCGTAGTGGCGTACGATAGCAATCACTTTGCCCTGAATCTCCCACTCACGATCCCATTCGTCGCGCGGGATATAGATTGGCTCCAGCTCAGCATTGGCCGGCTGCAGACGGACCTGCTCCTTCTCCAGGAAGAAGCGCTTGAGCGTTGCTTTACCGGGTGTGCCCTCCACCAGGTGGACAGCCACCACGATATCACCGTTCTCGCAGGTGCGCTGGCGCTTAATCACCACATAGTCGCCGTCGCAAATATGGTCCTCAATCATCGATTGGCCACGGACAATGAGGGCAAAGCTGTTCTCGGGATCGACGCCATGCCCCACTTCGATGGTCTGATCCGGTTCCGAGAAAATCTCGATCGGCTCACCAGCGGCGATTGTACCCTCGACAGGAATGCCCCAGGGATGCCTGGTCAGCTTAATGCCGCGGCTCTTCTTTGCCTCGCGTATGATGTAGCCGCGCTTCTCCAGCATGCTCAGGTGGTAATCGACATGGCCAGTGCTGGCGATCTTCATGGCCTTGCCGATCTCACGGTTAGTCGGAGGCATCCCCTCCCGACGGATGTAATTGACGATGAATTCCAACATGCGCCGCTGGAACTCGCCCAATGGTTCAGGCATAATCCAGGTTCCTGCCTTTCTCCAAAAACCCGTTCTGCGAACTTCGTCGCTGTCAAAAGTAGAACGGCTATTCGAGTCAATGATATCAGACAGGGCAAGACAAGTCAAGCTTTTTCTCGAACGTATTTTCGGAACAGTTTTTCAGAGGGGATCATGAGCGAGCCGGGCAGCATCAAGGGGGAGGCAGGCCCTTGGAATAGGCGCCAGTCTTTGCTATACTATCGGACGAGGGGAGGCGATGGCGGGTCGCAGCCAGGCAGCGCCTGCTCCTTTCCTGTCCTGACCGTAGCCAGCGAGAGAAGGGCAAGCGATTTGCGCCAGACCCGTAGATAGATGTACAATAAAGGCGTCGAACACTCGCGGAACCGGCCATGAAAGAGGGAGTCAGAGACACATGGTTGAAATGACAGTCGAGAGTGTACGCATAAATCTGGCGACACAGCAACGGGTAGTCATTTTAAAGGCGCTAAGGCAGGAGCGCTATCTCTTCATCTGGATAGCGCACGCGGAAGCCTACGCGATTGCGATCGAACTCCAGGGAGCTAGTTCCCCACGGCCCTTGACCCACGACCTGCTCAAGAATGTGATCACCGAGCTGGGCGCGAAGATTATGAGTGTCGTGATCTCTGACTTGATCGACGATATCTTCTACGCCCGCATTATCCTGGATGCCGACGGCAGGCACGTGGAGATCGATGCTCGCCCAAGTGATGCGATCGCGCTGGCCATTCGCGCCAAGGCTCCGATTTACGTCGAGGAGAGTGTGCTGGAGCGCGCTGGTGTCACGCCTGAGACGAGTGAGGAGCAGAGCCTGCCCAAGACCCCTCCGAAGAAGGAGCCGGAGCCGGATAATCTGGAGGCCTATCGCGACTTTATCAATAGCCTCGATGTGCTGGACGAGTTCGGTAAGGACTGACTGACCCTGCCTGCCGCCCCGTCACTGCCTCTTCCGGCTCGCCTTGCTGCATCGGGTCCCGCTCGCTTTCCACTGGCCCAAAACCGCGGCGGTGACGCGATGCTGTAGGGGCATCAACCTGGCGTTTGGCTCTCTTCTCCGATAACCGAGCAACAAGACATGCTGCTCCGGTGAGGAAGTGAGTCTTTTCTTTTCCGCTGGCTTGCCTTCTCTCGGAAGCATAAAGGTCAAATGGGACTCCACCAGTATCTTGATGATCGATCGCTTTCCAGATCGATCATATGAGCTTGTCTATTTAAAAACATAGCATAAAAGGAGCAAAAGCGGCATAAATCCTGTCCAGCGTTGCGAGAGGATGCTCCTGGCCTTGCCACAACGCCCTGGGACTGATGCCTTTGGCTTCTTAGCGCTCTGCTCTGGCCTAGACGGTTTTGCTCAGCAGCTCAGGGACAAGTGCAGGGTCAGCGGAGAGCCTGCCAGCGGTCGTTTCGTTTCCCCGGCTTGCCGATGCTTCCGCCCACTGCCATAACGCTCTCAGTGCCGCATCTCTGTTGTTCCCCTGCGCCCCTTTTCCTGCGCTCTGCCCCTGTCCGAGGACATCTTCCCAGGACAAAGCGTCTGCTTGCCATCGCTTCTCCACCCACAATCTCCTGCCCTGGCTGAGTGAGGCGGCTTGCTGGAGGGAGCTACAGGCTGGCAGCAATGCAAGCCAACGTCAAGTCAGCTTGGCCCGCTGCACGCAGTCTTTCACGCTCTTCTCTATCAGGCTCTTACGCTCTGTTGCCAGGTATGGTACAATGAGGCCGTTCTTAGCCGAGAAAGAGGAGAGCTTATCGTCGCCTATGACACAGTCCGACGTGCCTATGCAGGAGCAGCAACATAAGCAAGCTACAACTGCTCCACGATTGCGCTTTGCCCCAAGCCCAACGGGCTTTCAGCATATCGGCGGTTATCGGACCGCCCTCTTCAGCTGGCTATTTGCTCGCCACAGCGGCGGTACGTTTATCTTGCGCATCGAAGATACTGACCTGAGTCGCACGGTTGAGGGCGCAGTGAGCTATCTGATAGAGGGCCTCAAGTGGCTCGGGCTGGACTACGACGAAGGCCCAGTTGTCGGTGGCCCATATGGCCCTTATTATCAGACCCAGCGCAAGGCCCTCTATCAGCAATACGCCCATCAATTGATTGCCAACGGCCATGCCTATCGCTGCTACTGTACTCCCGAACGACTGGAGCAGATGCGCAAGGAGCAAGAGGCTCAAAAGCTTCCACCCCGCTATGATCGGCGCTGTCGCTTTCTCAGCGCCGAGGAGCGCGCTGCCCTGGAGGCCGCCGGCCACAGCTGGACGGTGCGCTTCGCGATGCCGCTCGAAGGCGAGACCGTTGTTCATGATGAGCTGCACGGCGATATCACCTTTAAAAATGCCGATCTCGACGATGCTGTGATTCTGAAATCGGATGGCTATCCCACCTACCATCTGGCGAACGTTATCGACGACCATCTGATGGGGATTACCCATGTCTTGCGCGGCGAAGAGTGGATCGCGAGTGCCCCACGCCACGTGCAGATTTATCAGGCATTGGGCTGGCAGCCACCGCTCTTTTATCATCTCCCCAATGTTTTGGGGAAGGATAAGAAGAAGCTGAGCAAGCGCCACAACGCTCCTTCTTGGGATACACTGCAGAGGCAGGGCTACCTCCCCGAGGCGGTTTTCAATTTCCTGGCACTGCTGGGCTGGGCCTACGACGATAAGACAGAGATTTTTAGCCGCGAGGAGCTGATTCGCGTCTTTACACTGGACCGCATCGGTGTCTCCGGGGGAATCCTCGATCCTGATAAGTTGACCTGGATGAACGGGGTCTATATCCGCCAGCTGCCCCTGGAGGAATTAACGCGGCGCACATTGCCTTATCTTGAGCGCCCCGCTGCCGAGGGTGGCCTACCTGACAGTGTCCCTCGTCCTCTCGATTTCGCGTATACACAGCGCGTGCTTCAGCTGGAGCAGGAGCGGCTAAAGACATTGGGAGAGGCGGCTCAAATGATCGACTTTTTCTACGTCGATGAGCTGCACTACGATACAACACTTCTGATACAGAAGCAGATGGATGCAGCCAGCACCCGCGCGGCCCTGGAACGCACGCGCGAGATTCTGGTCGCACTCGATCGCTGGGAACACAGCGCTCTCGAAGAGCCGCTGCGTGCATTGGCTGCAACGCTCGGACTGAAAACCGGCCAGCTCTTCGGAGCAATTCGCGTGGCTATCAGTGGGCGCACGGTCTCACCCCCACTCTTCCAGACAATGGAGGTCCTGGGCCGTCAGCGCACCTTGCACCGTCTCGACCAGGCAATCGCTCGCCTCTCCTGACCGGGCCGCAGATCTGAAAACTCCCGTTCTCTGGAGAGAGTCGGCGCTTCGCCAGCAGTCCTTGCCTCGGGGATATGCCCATATACCCTCCAGCAAGCTAAGCCGCCGATCCTTTTTGAGCGTCAGGAGAGGTTAGTCCCGTGATTAATCGCGATTATATTCTCCGATTGATCGAGCAGTTCAGCCGCGCTTTAGCGCGTGTGCTTCTCTTACGCCAGGACTACCAGTATGAGGAAGCGCTCATATTGATCGATGAGCTTTTCCGGCAGACGCTAGGCCTGAGCTCCGAGTTCTTGCTGGCGGCTCCCGAAGAGATGCTCCTGGCGCTGGTGAAGCGTATCGATCTGCTCGATGTCGGGAAATGCCTCTGGATAGCTCTCCTGCTCAAGCTGGAAGGCGATGTTTATCAGGATCTAGAGCGCTATGAGGAAAGCTTCCCTCGTTATCTGCGCTCGTTACGCCTCTTTCTGGAGGCTGTTCTGTTGGAGGAGAATCCGCGCCAGTCAGATTTCTTTGCCGAGGTTGAGGAGCTGCTGACGCTGCTGAGCCGCCATGAGCTGCCTGCCTCGCTGCTGACGCGGATCATGCTCTACTATGAGAAAACTGGACGTTATGCCCAGGCAGAGGACGCACTCTTCGAGGCTCTGAAGGCTCCCGATAGCAGTGATGAGGTTTTTGGGCAGGGATTAGCCTTTTACGCTCGCTTGCAGGAGAAGAGCAATGCCGAGTTGCGAGCAGGCAATTTCTCGCCCGAAGAGATCAAGGAAGGGCTGGCAGATCTCCAGCGTTTACAGGAGGCACACCGTTCTCCTCCCTCAGCAGAGTAAAGCAGGCAGGGCGGCTGGCTACCGCAGTCCGCTCTTGCCTGAGCTGCTCCTCAGCGCTGTCCATGAGGTGAGAAAATGTCGCTAGTAGAGACGCCTAAGCAGTCGTCTGCTCCTGCCACCTATCCCCGTTCGACGGTGGTCACAACCTGGCGCTGGCTCTGGCCAGACGTGCTGATCCGCATCGTCCCCCTGAGTGGAATCCCCCTGCTCTGGTTGATCTTTTCGCACCAGCCGCCGGCGGCACTGGGCCTGAGTCTGCCAGCGGCCCTTGGGATGCAGCTGGCCCTGGGGCTGGGCCTGGGCAGCTTGATGGCTTTGCTGGCTATGCTCTACCGCTGTCTGATCGTAGGACCGCGCTTTCAACGTCCGACGCCAGGCGACCATCTACTGCAGGCACTCTACTACCTCCTCATTAATGCTCCAGCAGAAGAAGTCTTTTTTCGCGGCTTTTTGCTGCACGTGGTCTGGCAATGGACAGGCTGGAGCAGCTGGGGCTGGCTGATTAGCACCCTGGTCTATACGCTCTACCACCGCCTGGGGGGTTGGAACTGGCGCAGCATCGCGGGCGTGGGCCTGGCCGGGATGGTCTTTAGCACCCTCTACGTACTACAGCCCACCCCCCCATCGCTGCTGAGCGTGGTCCTGGTGCACGGCCTCACCACCTGCGGCTTTCTCAGCTGGGGCGATGAGTTCCTCTATCAACGCTGGCGTCGTCGTCATAGCCAGAATCTTCCCGCCTCTAAAGGCTGAGGCAGAGAGAGCAAGACGAGACTCATGCCTTGCAGTCAACGGCCCCTGGCTCAAGCCAGAGGCTTGCCCGCCGTCGCAGCGGCCCGGGCTTCCGGGCTGGTTGACAACAGCCCACTGCCCCGTAGGACAGGCAGGCGATCCCGAATATTACGAGCGGCATTGATATCGGCATGCTCCTCGGCCCCGCAGTGGGGGCAGGAGAAGCGATGTCGGTGACGCGTTCCTCGCTGTCCACAACAGGCACAGAGTTGACAGGTGTAAGCCGGGTTCACCTCTGCCACGCGCAGCCCCTGCTCCTGCGCCTGCTGCTCGGTCCAGCGGCGGATCAGCCCCCGCTGCCAGAGCGCGAGCCGGCGCCGCAACGCTCGCCCCCGGATCTGCCCTTGCTGCGGCGGTGGCATCTGCAGCCGTTCGAAGACCAGCACCGCCTGCGGTGGTGCCCACTCCACCAGGCGCTTCGCCACCGTTTGCACAAACGTCTGGGTCCGGTGCCGTTGCTGGCGGCCCACAAGACACAGCATCGAGACACGCGCAGTGTCCGGCGGGTGCCGTGTCTTGTGGGCCGCCAGCTTCCGCTGCAACCGCGCCTGCGTCTTCGCTGTGCGCCGATTGCGTACCTTCACCGCTTTTCCACTCACAATGAGCACCCTGTAGCTACAACCACTATAAACGTGCTTACACGACCGCTTATTATAATAGGCTACCGTAAACAAAACGCTATTACAAGACTCTCCGTGGGTCGATTCTACAAATATTGACAGCTATTAACTGCCACAACTCTGAACTAGAACGAAGCCGCTTCAGAGCGGGGCTGATATACACCCAGGCCAATTGTCCTGAAGATCAAACCTGCCAGCACAGACCAATGCCAGGAGGGAGCCGCCTTCCTCCCCTGGATTCATCCAGGGGCCCGCGGCGGCATGCCTTCATGGAAGCTTGCTGCGGCTGTCTGACACTTCCTGGGGCTGTTCAGATCTGTTAACCCCAGCCAGGCTTGATCATCTCTGCTCTCCGCTACACGGGACCCAAGGGAGCAAGCCGCGAGCGCAGAGTTGGTCAGCTGTTATCTCACCCAGCTCCAGTCGGTCTGGTCGTTCGCAGACAGAGTGCTTTCTCCCCCGATTGGGCCGCCCCTGGACGGGTAGCTTCCCTTGCAGGGAGAAAGTATGATATCCTTGACTCGCCAATCAAGCAAGTCTCTACCTTTTTCGGTTTGGAGGTTCATTCGTTGAGAGTCGTTGTCACTGGTGGAGCGGGTTTCATCGGCTCCCATCTGTGCAAACGTTTGCTAGAGGCTGGCCATCATGTACTCTGCGTGGATAACCTGATCACCGGATCAGAAAGAAATATAGCAGAATTGCGACATTATCCTCATTTCGCTTTCCTCTATCACGACGTTACGCAACCTTTCGCTTTTGAGGCAGAAGCGATTTTTCATTTAGCCAGCCCGGCCAGTCCCGTGGGCTATATGGAGCACCCGATAGAGACCATCCTGGTCAATAGCCACGGTACCTACCTGCTGCTAGAGGAGGCCCGGCGCCAGCAGGCCCGTTTTCTGCTGGCTTCTACTTCGGAGGTCTATGGTGACCCACTAGAGCACCCGCAGCGCGAAGACTACTGGGGTCACGTTAACCCGATCGGCCCACGTGCTTGTTACGACGAAAGCAAGCGACTGGGCGAGACGTTGACAATGGAATTTTACCGCCAATATCGTACAGATGTGCGCATCGTGCGTATCTTTAACACCTATGGCCCCAATAGCCAGCCGAACGACGGGCGCATGATTCCGAACTTTATTACCCAGGCTCTCAAGAATGAGCCGCTGACTATCTACGGCGACGGAAGCAAGACCCGTAGTATCTGTTATGTTAGCGACCTAGTCGAGGGGCTGATGCTGGCTATGTTCCACCCACAGACGACCGGCGAGGTTTTCAACCTGGGCAATCCAGAAGAGCACACCGTTCTGGAGTTTGCTCAGACCATTATCCGGCTTTGCCATTCCTCATCACCCATTGTGTTTGAACCAGCCCGCGTCGATGACCCCGAACGACGCCGCCCTGATATTTCCAAGGCTTGTCGTCTGCTGGGCTGGCATATCACTGTCCCAATGGAGGAGGGATTGCGACGAACGATAGAATGGTTTAGTAAGGAACAAAGTTCCCTCTCGGCGATCTCCTGACAGGTGCCCGCCCCGAGAGGAGCTTTTGCAACTATGGCAGAATTTAGCGCATCATGAGAAGCTTTAGCATCTTTACAAGAGAAGTCGGAGTTGATGTTTCTCGCTTCTTCCGTTTGAGAGCAACTTTGCGCTCCTTCTTGACAGCGGCCAACGTAGTTGGCCTGATAGGGGCCGCTTTAGCTCTCGGCTGTCTGCTCGCTCTCTCCGCGCCGTGGAACATTCGTCTGCCGATCTATCTCATCCTCAGCGTCTGGGTCCTGCTCCGTCCCCGGGTCGCTCTCTACCTTCTCCCGTTAAGCGTTCCCTGGGGAGCACTTGACTATATCAGCCTTGGCTCGCTGCGTCTCAACAGCACCGATATCCTGGTGATTCTCCTGGCTGCCTCCTGGTTGGCAGGTCACGTCCTGCGTAGCGGCGACCAAACCAACGGACCGCGCAGCTACGAGCGGCAGGCTGTTCCGCCGCTGCTGCTGGTGGGGCTGGCCGTACTGCTGATCAGCATGCTCGTTTCAATGACTGTGGCGATCAGTGTGAAATCAAGCATAAAAGAAATCTTTAAGTGGATCGAGGTGCTGATCGTTGTTGTGGCCGGCAGTAGTTATATTCGCACGCGGCGCCAGGGTTGGACAATTGTGATTCTCAGCCTGGTGGCAGCGCTTTCGCAGGCAGCCCTCGGCTATTATCAGGAGCTGTTCAACATTGGTCCCAGCAGCTTTGTGCGTGGCGAGAGCCTGCGTGTCTACGGCACGTTCAATCAGCCCAATCCCTATGCTGGCTATATCAATCTTTCGCTGCCTATCGCTCTAGCTCTGACCATTGCGGGCAGCAGGAAACAAACCCGCTGGCTGGCCGCCGGCGCAAGCGTACTGCTGGCCCTGGCCGAGTTCTTCAGCCAGTCACGCGGGGGTTGGCTGGCCATTATCACCGCCAGCCTCTTCATCTTGCTGGTGGGCGTGCCCAGTCTGCGCCCGTTTTGGCGCGTGCTCATTGTCGGCTTCGGGGCGCTGGTCGAGAGCATCTTGATTGGCATTATTCCGCAGAATCTCTTTATTCCATTATTAAATTTCATTGGGGTTAACAATATCTCCTTCACACAACCTAGTGCTCAGCAGTACGCTACAGCGGAGCGACTGGCCCATTGGCTGGCAGGGATTCACATGTTTCTTGACCACCCGTGGCTAGGGGTAGGTATTGGCAACTATGGTGATGCTTATCCAGGCTACGCGATCGGCATCTTCGTTATTCCCCTTGGTCACGCCCACAACTATTTCATCAATGTCGCGGCAGAGATGGGCCTAGTAGGACTGATAGCCTACACCTTCTTTGTTCTTGTCATCGCCGGGCTGAGTGCTCGCGCTTACCATCGCCTGCGTTGCGCCTACCGGGAGCTGGCTGCCAGTCTGGCATCCAACAGCATGAGTGCCTCCGCCCTCCGCTGGCAGAAGCGGCTCGCTCATCTTGGCGATGATCAGGCTCTGGCCCTGGGAATCGTGGCTGCGCTTCTTACGGTTCTCGTGCATAACATGGTTGATAATCTCTACGTGCAAGGTATGACCAATCTGATGGCGATCCTTTTGATTGTTCTGCTTCGTCTGGAGCGCCTGACACTGGCCGAGCACCAGCAGCCGGGACAGAGAGAGAGTACTCCTACTCAGGCAGCCATCCAGAAGGCGCCAGCACTGGCCGCGCGTACGTGACCTGGCTGGCCTTCTCTGCGTTTAGCAGAGAAGGAAACATCTGGTCAGGGAAAGGAGAGAGGGACCTGCTGCTTAGCAGATGGAGAAAAGGTACAGCCCTGACTTTGAGCAAGCAGGCCCTGTCAGGTTTCAAAGTCGACCCAGGCCAGGAGCCAGGCGGTCTATGAGAGGCGATCCCTCAAGCAGGCTGCTCGATGAAATAAGAAGAGCGCACTTGTGCGATTGAGAAGAGCAGCGCCGGGAACTCTTCCTGCCGCGGGTGAGGGTCGCTTTTGCCGGTATTCCAGTGCCCGCAGCCCGCAATCTCAGAGCAGGCTGCGGCTCAGCAGGCGCCTGTGCCAGATAGCTTCGCTGCCTGCGAGGTGAGTGAGGGGCGCCCGGGTCTGCCCAGAGAGGAGAAGAGCAGGCCCGTAACTAAACAAGGAGAGAGCCAGGTTGGCCATTTGTGGCCAGGCATAAGCACGTACAGGGAGAAGGATCTCCGAAGGAGTCTGCACTGATGAGTCAGTGGTTTCAGCACGGCAAGGATGAGGCCGAGAGAGAGCGTACAGGCCGCCCCTTAGAACAGGCGGCACTCTTCCAGGAAGGGGCGGTAAGTGAGGCCCCCCTGACAATTGATGAACACAACGAGCCGCCCATTACAGCAGAGCAACTCTCGCTTGGTAAGCGTTTGCTGAATTGGCGTACCATTGTGCCCCTGGTCGTTGTGCTGCTGGCCCTGCTGATCTTCTTAAAACAAGAGAAGATCAATCTCCAGCAGACCTGGTTAGCTATTGAGGCGGCCAATCCTCTCTTTTTCACCCTGGCCTTTGTGATCTACTACCTCTCCTTTCCTCTGCGAGCCTGGCGCTGGCGCATTCTATTGCGGAACGCCGGCCAGGGCCAGGGAGCAAAGCATGAAATGCGCCTGCCGCCTTTCTGGAAACTGGTAGAGATCGTCTATATCTCCTGGTTTGCCAATGCTCTGGTGCCAGCCAAGCTCGGCGACCTTTACCGGGCCTATCTGCTGCGGCAGGAGAGCGGTTGTTCAGCGACACGCACCTTCGGTACAGTATTGGCGGAGCGCCTGCTTGATCTCATTGTGCTGCTTTGTCTGTGTATTCCGGCCTTGATGATCAGCCTCCATGAGCGTATGCCCTGGCAGGTGCGTTTCGGTTTGATCGTAACCCTGGCCGCAGTACTGGTCGGTATTGCCGCCCTGGGACTGCTGCGATGGCTGCACGAACCGATCGGGAAGCGCATTCCGGCCCGCCTGTGCGGTTACTATGAACATCTGCAGGGGGGCATCCTCGGCTCCTTTCGCCATCTGCCTACCCTGGGCCTGCTGACCCTGGCCATCTGGAGCTGTGAAGCACTGCGTTTCTTCTTCGTGGTCCTGGCACTGCAGCTCCTGCAAGGTCCCTTACTGCACCTGTTGGCGGTGGCGATCCTCATCGCTCTGGTTGAGGCCCTGCTGACGGTCATCCCTTTCACCGGGGGCGGCGTGGGCCTGGTCGAAGGAGGGATGATCGCTATGATCGCTCTCTTCCGCCCCCATGCCACTAGCCTGGCCCTGGCGGCTATCGTGCTGGACCGCACTATCAGCCTGCTCAGCATCCTGGTGATCGGCTTTATCGTCTTCTTCGTCGCCTTCGGGAGACAAACAGCAAAGCAGTCCCTAGATGCTTGACAGAGCCAACTCACCAGTCTTATAATCTCCCCGTAGGCCCGCGGGATGGCTTAAACGGACATCAAGACTGCAAGGGCTCCACTCTGACCAACCTTCAGTCAAATAACAGGGCAGAGGAGCCCTCACCCCCACAACCGTTTGGGGATGCGTCCAGGCACACATGCCGACGCAGACACAATGGCAAACACCATCTCGCAACCAGGCCGAGAGGGGGGGGAGTCCTGCTGTCGGAAGTCAAGGTTAGCGAAAATGAGCCGTTCGAGGCTGCGCTGAAACGCTTCAATCGCAAGATCCAGCAAGACGGCATTCTCGCCGAGGCGAGACGCCGAGAGCACTACGAGAAACCAAGCGTGAGGCGCAAGAAGAAGGAAGCAGCCAAGCGTCGCAAGACAGCCCGTAAAAATAAGTAGTCCGTACCCCCTGTCGGATTACGCTTGACTCGTTCAGGGATTGAAAACAGGGATTGAAAGAAAGGCAGGTGCTTTTCCGACAGGGGTTTCTTTTTGGCGCGCCGCTGGTTCGACTGGTAAACCTGCCCTCTGTATTGGTGCAAAACCTGCTTTACTCAGGTCATTTGCTTCCGTCATTGCGCGGCGACTTCCTGCTGGCCGACTCGCTCGCTTTGGCCAATCAACCAGTCAGAACGCAAAAGAAGCAAACAAGAGCGCCAGGCAAGTTACTACCCGGATTACTGCACAGTTCCTGCCAATAATGAGGGGCCTTATGGACGAACAGCTGTCGCAAGTTGTTGACCTGTATGTCACGCTGGAAGATGTGGCACTGAAGCGCTCGTTCGATGAGGCACTGGCCTCGGTCGATCTGGACGCCTTCGCCCGCCGCGCCCTGCTAGAGGCCGGGGTAGACCAGCCTGTGATGTTTACCTTGATGGTCACTGACGACGCTACGATCCAGGAGATGAATAACCAGTACCGCCAGCAGAATAAGCCCACCGATGTACTCTCTTTCCCGCTCCTTGATCAGCCGCTGGTCGAGGCCCCCGCAGAGCTGCTCTGGCAACCGCCCGAGCAGCCTGCCAATCTAGCAGCAGAGGCCGCAGCCTTTACTCCTCCCCCATTCATAACCCCCCCAGGCCAGCCGACAAACCTGGGAGATATCGCTATTTCCTGGCCCACCGTGCTTCGCCAGGCTGCCGCTGCTGGTCATAGCCCTCGACAGGAGTTCCTCTATCTGTTGGCTCACGGCATCCTTCATCTGGTCGGCTACGATGATCAGACACAGGCCGGCTATGAGACAATGGTCCGCAAGCAGGAGGCAATCCTGGCGGCTACAGGGGAACGTGTCGGCGGCTTATGAGCAAGTTGAGCGATCCCAGACGCGCACCTCGCAGCGCCTGGGGCCGTTTCCTGGCCGGTTTTACCTACGCTTTCAGGGGCCTCTGGTACGCCTTACGCACTCAGCGCAATTTCCGTGTTCATACCGGCGTCGCCCTGCTGGTGATCATCGCCGCCTCACTCCTGCACCTCTCCCCTATCGAGTTTGCGCTAGTGGCGGTGGCGATCGGCAGTGTGCTCATTAGCGAGCTGGTGAATACCAGCATCGAACTGTGCCTTGACCTGCTGCATCCCGAATACCATCCCCTGGTGAGGGCCGCCAAGGACGTGGCCGCCGGGGCCGTACTGTTGAGTGCGTTACTCGCTGTGGCAATCGGTGTCTGCGTCTTCGGGCCTCATCTCTGGAGCTGGTGGCTCACCCTACGGCGTTGAGTCAAGAGGCGGTTGCCACCCTCTCCCAGTTGTGCCGCTGCCCCTCCGCTCTGCTCTCTTCCTTACTGTGGATAGCGGTTCGCTCGTCCTCTTGGCCCTGCCGCCTCTCCTCTGGGCTAGCACGCCCTGGAGAGGATTGAGATACTTGACAGATCGCAAGAGAGATTGCTATCATCAAAGAAGAGGGCGCAGGTCACCGCCTGACTTCCGCAGTCCGTGGCCTGCGTCGATCCTGCGCCCGTAGTTCAGTTGGATAGAACAGCGACCTTCTAAGTCGCCTGTCGCAGGTTCGAGTCCTGCCGGGCGCGCTTCATTTGCTGCATAAAGGAGAGGGAATAGATCTCGACTGGCTGAGAGGCCGGTCGGTCTTCTCCTCTCCTTTTTTCCTTGCCGGTGGAGATTACCCCTGAGCGAAGGAGGCAGTCAGCGAAATTTTTTTACAGTTTCCTGACGGTTTCTTGAACATCAGCCCCTATAGTTAGCGAAGGGAAAACAGTGTGCACCTCCGCCGAGCTGAGGCCTTTGCGACTCTGGCCTGGCTGACGACACGCTGAGGCAAGCGCCTGTACGGAGGACAGAGAGGCCTGACTGGAGCGGCCATGATCCCAATCTAGCGCTGATGCTAGGCCTCTCTGTGGCTCTGCTCTGGTTAGCTATCCCATTCCCGCGAAGGGAGATAATCTGTGCATTGTGATCCATGCTCCAGACGCCCTGCGCCCGGATGGCCGTGCTTTGGTCTGCTCGTCGGGCTGATAGCCACCATCGTCTTTGTAGTAACTAGCTGCAGCACGGGCAACTCATCGACGGCGATGAGCAATTCACCAGCGCCAACACCCCGGCAGGTACTTGTTCTGCCCAACGTTGGAACTCAGGACCTCAACTATCTCGATCCAGCCCAGGAGCCGGACGCCAACGATCCAGCCCAGGGACCTGATCCAAACTCGGCGCTCGCTCTGAGCATGCTCTACAGCGGTCTGGTGCGGACTGACAAGAACCTGAACGTGGTCCCCGACCAGGCCAGCTGGGAAATTTCCCCCGATGGACGAGTCTATACCTTTCATTTGAAGCCGAACATCGCCTTTTCGGACGGCACTCCGGTCACAGCGGCCAGCTACGTCTATTCTCTGACACGCGCTCTCCTGCCCGAGGTGAAATCTCCTCTGGCTGCGGTCCTTGAGAAACCGATTGTTGGAGCGAGCGCTGTCATGAGCGGGAAGAGCCGGGTCCTGGCCGGCGTACAGGCGGTCGACCGCTATACGCTGCGCATTACGCTGACACGATCGACTCCCTATTTCCTGGCTTCGCTCACCAACGAACTCTTTTTTCCTGTTAATCAGCAGCTGATCGAGCGCTATGGCCAGAGCGACTGGACCGAGCATGCCGTAGGCAACGGCATCGGCTGCGGGCCATTTATGGTGAAAGCCTGGGAGCACAATGTCAAAATGATCCTGGTGCCGAATCCGTACTACTATGGGGCCCGCCCACGCCTGAGCGAGATCGATATGATTTTTGTGAATGACCCGGCAACCGCTTATCAACAGTATCGCGCCGGGCAGTTCAGTTTGATCTGGAATATCCCTCAGAGCGATCTCCCAGCAGCTCGCGGTCTGGCCGGTTTTGTCTCTAATCCGCAGCAAGAAACAGATATGCTCTTCTTCAATACCCGCATGCCGCCTTTCGATAACGCTACGGTGCGCCAGGCCTTCGCTTATGCACTGGATCGGGCCACTCTGGTGCAAACACTCCTCAAGGACGCAGCGACCTTGGCCCCGACGCTGATTCCTCCCGGTTTGCCAGGCTATCAAACGGACTACCAGGGGCTGCCATTCGATGCCGAGAAGGCTCGTGAATTGCTGCGCTCGGTCTATCCCGACACGGCTCTGATGCCGCCTATTGTGTTGACCTATCCGACTGCGCTGCTCTCGCGCGCCGAAGCCAATGCTCTCTGCAGCATGTGGTCAAACGTTCTCAATATTTCGGTTAAACCCCTGCCGGTCGAGCTGAACGCCTATACCGATGAGCTGAGCCAGCACCAGGTCCAGCTGGGCTTCATTCAATGGTATGCGCTCTACCCCGATCCCCACAACTGGCTCGCCCCTAACCTGCTCTCTGGCGCTCTCCATAATGAGTCGCTCTGGCAAAACCAGACCTTCGATCAACTGATCACCCAGGCCGATCAAACGAGCGGCGAGGCTCGCTTTGCTCTCTACCAGCAGGCAGAGCAGCTAGCTCTCGAAGAGGTAGCGATACTGCCTCTGGACCATGAGACCATCAATGCCATTATTCCCCCCTGGGTGCATGGGATTAGCCTCAATGCTCGCGGCCTCTACGTGGAGGATTGGTCACAGGTCTATCTCTCGCCACATTGAGTGAGAATAGCTAGCCATCGGCCAGAGGTAGCCCTGCCCTGCGCCAGATGGGGGGAAGTAGCAAGCAAGATCCAGTTAATATAGGGACAGGACAGCTCCAACAGGATGGTGATGGCCGCGCGACTGGCATTGGCGCGGCCATCAGATACAACCCTCCGCGGGGCATCTCCCGCCTGCTTTTTCCTCTGCTTCAGCCATCCATCATAGCTCGCCTCGCAGCTCTGTTCCAGAGGCGAGGGCCTCGAAGCGTTCGGGGCCACAGGCCAGCAGCAGCGGAGAACGCCGTCCCGTGCAAATCAAATCGCTGATCAGCCGACCAGTGATGGCACTCAGCATCACCCCAACACTGCCATGTCCAGTCGCTAGAAGGACATTCTGCCAGCCAGGGAGAAGGCCCAGGATTGGCAAACCATCAGGTGTGGTTGGGCGCAACCCAGCCCAACTATCTTCAAGCCTGGCGTCAGTCAGCATCGGTACTAGACGCCGCGCCTGCGCGAGCAGCCAGGCCACTCCCTCGGCAGTCACGCGCGCCTCAAAGCCGGCCTCCTCACGCGTAGCTCCCACTGTCAGCGAGCCATCTCGCCGGGGAATAAGGTAGATGGCGCGGCCAAAAATAAGGTGACGGAGCGCCGGCAGCCCCGCCGGCGGGCGTAAGCTCAGCAGCTGCCCCCGCACAGGTCTCACTGGTACAGTGTGGCCCAGCCAGGCGCAGCACCGGGCGCTCCAGGCCCCCGCCGCAATCACCAGGGAGCCACAGCCAATCTCTTCACCCGTCTTCGTCTGGACAGCCAGCACCCGACCAGCACGCTGGCGCAGGCCACATACTTCGCAGCTTTCGTAGCAACGGGCCCCAGCTTGACGAGCAGCCCAGGCAAGCGCTTTGAGTAGCTCCCTGGCTCTAAGCTGCCCTTCCTGGGGAGCGTAAACAGCCCCCTCGACCTCAGCGCTGAGCAGCGGCTCCCTCCGCCGCGCCTCTTCTCCACTGAGCCAGCTCAGCTGCAAACCTAGCGGTTGCCAGTGGGCCAGTCGCCGCTGCAGACGCGCTACCGCCCGCGGCTCGCAGGCTAGACGCAAGGCCCCACGCTGCTCAAGCTCGATTTGAAGACCGCTGCTCGCCTCTAGCTCGGCCACCAGCTCTGGCAGGAGTGAGCAGCCCGCGAGCAATAACGAAGCCATAGGGCCTGGTCCATTGAGTGGGCCAAGTGGAGCCAGCAGGCCCGCCGCCGCTGCCGAGGCCCCAGCGCCGACCTTCGCTTGCTCCAGGAGACAGACGTCAACCCCAGCCCGGCGGAGATAGTAGGCGATCGACCAACCAATGACTCCAGCCCCAATAATGACTACATCTGCTTGATCATGCATTCTCCTCTCCCCGTTCTTGACCGCTGATATCCTCTCGCCTCCTCCTGCCTGCGCCAAGGAGAAGTATAGCCTCTTTCCCCGGCCTGAGCATAGCCCAGGCGTTTCGGTAAGCCGATCAATTTTCTACTACAGAGGTATCTCATGCCAAATAATCTCTTCAATTTATAGCAACTTGATATATTGTCAGCTTGTATTAGTGTTCTAAAATAAGTAAGGGATAGGAAACAGAGTTTCCCGCTGAAAAGTCAACAATAAGGAGGATAACGACATGTTCTTCCATGTACAGAAGCTCATCAACGAGATCGTTCCAGATGAACCAGACCCGGCAGCGGCTAATGCCCTGCAAGAGGGGTTAGGTGGTCAGTTTGGTGAAATGCGCACAATGATGCAGTATTTGTTCCAGAGCTTCAACTTCCGCGGCAAGGCCAAGCCCTATCTCGACCTGATTCAGGGCATTGGGGTTGAAGAGATCAGCCATGTCGAGCTAATTGCCACTACCATCAACCGTCTTCTAGATGGCTCGCCGCGCTACCGTGGAGAGATTCCGGCCAATGGAGCCACCCCGCTCAACATCGCCCTTAAGGAGGGGAACATCCACCACTTTCTGGTCGGAGCGCAGGGAGCGCTGCCCATCGACGCCGCTGGCAATCCCTGGTCAGGCTCCTACGTCTACAGCAGCGGCAACCTGGTACTCGACCTGCTCAACAACCTGGTTCTGGAAGCCACCGGGCGGCTCCAGAAGTGTCGCCTCTACGAGATGACTAACAACAAAACCGCGCGTTCCACCATTGCCTATCTGATCGTGCGCGACGAGGTGCACGAGAAAGCCTACGCCAAAGCCCTGGAGACCCTTGGAGTCCAGTGGGGGAAGATCCTGCCCATTCCCAAGTTTGACGCTAGCAAGCTACCTGAAGTCAAGCGTCTGATGGACATGGGTCTCCATAACCAGCTCCATCACTGGCGCCTCGACGGCTCTGAGATGGGCAAGATCTTCCAGGGACCGTCGCCAGCCCAGGATGGCACTTTGACCACCACTCAGAAGCCACCCGAAGGAGCCCCCATCAAGCTCAGCGAGGCTCGTCCCGAGGAATTTTCCCCGGGCCTGACGCCGGAGCTGGAGAGGCTGATTCAGCAAATCGAGGCCGTCAAGGTCTGAGAGCAGTAGGGCACGCGCCAGCCTGGCCAGGCTGAAGCGCGAACAGAACGGGCAAACCGACCTCAGCAGAGAAACGACAACCGGGCATGCTCTCGCCAATACGTCCCCGAAGAGTATGCCCGGCTTCTTGCCTCCTTCTCATCTCATTGGCATCTGCCACGGGGAGCCAGCGTGCTCACGCCTACTTACTGAGAGACAAGGGCCGCCATCCGAGAGAGAGACAACAACAGCACACCTCCTCCACCGCTGCTCTCACTTCTTCTCACCTGTCACCAGTTTAGCAGCGATCCGGCAGATAGACAGGCAGGCAAACCAGCATAGCCAGAGAGCCAGCAACTGTCACCGCAGCGAGCGAGCAAAGGCTTCGAAGAGACGACGCTGTTCCTCGGTCAAGTGAGTTGGCAGAACCACATTCACCTCAGCGTAGAGGTCGCCACGCTGATCGGGCTGTCCCAGAACCGGCATGCCCTGGCCACGCAGGCGGAAAGACTTGCCATTGGGGGTCTCCGGCGGGATCTTCAGCAACAGGCGACGGCCTGACGGCGTCGGCACCTCCACCTCACCGCCCAACATAGCCGTTACCAGAGGGACATCGACCCGCGTACGCAAAATCGTGCCCTCACGAGTAAAGCGTGGATCAGGCCGGACATGGATACGCAGATAGAGATCGCCGCGCCCAGCAGCCCCCGGGAGTCCTTGACCAGGGATACGGATGCGTGCACCATCCTCGACACCGGCAGGGATCTTGACCTCCAGACGGCGGCGGCTGCCATCGAGATCCTCCAACTCGATCATACGGGTAGCGCCGTCGTAAGCCTCCGCCAGCGATACCTCTAACACTGACTCCACATCGCGCCCAAGTGGAGCCTGGCGCCCGACAGTACGGCCTGTCCGTGCCCGCCCACCGAAGGGGCTGCCAAAGAACATCTCGAAGAAATCGGAGAAGGGCGAAGCGCCACCGAGCAGATCCTCCAGATCCTCCTCAGTGATCGTCTGATAGCGATATCCGCCAGAGCCAGAGGCACCCGGCCAGCGCCCATAGCGCTGATAATAGCTGCTCAGCTCATCATACTTCTTGCGCTTCTCAGGATCAGACAGGACCTCGTAGGCCTCGTTAATCTCCTTGAAGCGTTCTTCCGCCTGCTTATCTCCTGGATTTACATCAGGGTGATACTGGCGCGCCAGCTTGCGGTAAGCCTGCCGGATAGTCTTATCGTCGGCGTTACGATCCACACCCAGGATCTTATAATAATCTTTATAATCGACAGCCATAGGTGCCTCCCCCCAGGAAGATGTGAACTACAGGCCCTTCAAGCAAGAAAGCAAGCAACTAACGACCTGCCTACCTCACCACCCATTCAGTCTTCCACGGGCCAGACAGGTTCCATACCTTGAAGAGGAACGACCGCCTGCAGAAGAACAATGGGATCAACCACTTCCGACACAAGCATGTCCTTCTCCCTTGCCTTACGGGAAGGCAGGGGAGCCACACGCGCAGGGAAGCAATCTTCACAGGCAAACAAGCAGACAAGCAAACATATCAGTATCTCATTCAACGGACCCGACGTCGGCATCAGTCACGCGAGGTGGCAGCGGAAGGAGGACGGCGGCAGCCAGTGCCAGCCCGCTGCCGAGAGGAAACAATCTGCTTGGTAGGCGGTCTAGTAGCGCTGGTCAGCCAGCTCACCAGGCAGAGAGCGAGCAGAGAGCGTGATAGCTCTTACCTAGATTCGTGCAGTCTGGGCCGCTGGCGAGCTGGCCGGTCCACCTGCCGAGGAGGCGGCCTCGCTAGCTAGCCTGAGCAGCCGAGCGAGGCCGCCTGACGCAGAGCAAGGGCCAGCCAAGCCAGGCCAGGCCAGCCAGCCAGAGACGAGGTACCGGGGTACCAACCAGGGAGCGAGCGGCTCAGACCTCGCGATACTCACCCTCGATGGGGCCAGAATCACCACCATCGGAGGGGTTCGAGCTGGAGGACGAGCCGCCGCCCGGAGCAGCACCGGCACTGGCTCCAGCCTGGCTGTAGATCTCTTGGCCGATGCGCGACAGCGAGCGCTCCAATTCATCCAGTGTGCTACGCACACGAGCGACATCGCTGTCTTTGAGGGCCTCTCGCACCGCCGCAATGTTGCTCTCCACCTCGCTGCGCAGGCTGGCCGACACCTTATCGCCCATATCGCGCAGCGTCCGCTCAGCCTGATAGGCCACGCTATCAGCGCGGTTGCGTAGCTCGATCTCTTCACGGCGGCGCCGATCCTCTTCCGCGTACTGCTCGGCCTCGCGCACCATGCGCTCCACTTCCTCCTTGCTGAGGCCGCTGGAGGCCGTGATCGTGATCTTCTGCTCGCGCCCGGTGGCCTTATCGCGCGCCGAGACATTCAGGATACCGTTGGCGTCGATATCGAAAGTCACCTCGATCTGCGGCACACCACGCGGAGCGGGCGGAATCCCCTCCAGACGGAAGCGGCCCAGGCTCTTGTTATCGCGAGCCAGCTCGCGCTCGCCCTGCAGCACATGGATCTCGACCGCCGTCTGATTATCCTCAGCGGTGCTGAACAGCTCCGTCTTGCGCGTCGGGATCGTTGTATTGCGCTCGATGAGCTTCGTCATCACACCTCCCAGCGTCTCAACACCCAGGGAGAGCGGCGTCACATCGAGCAGCAGGACATCGCGCACCTCGCCCTTGAGCACACCGGCCTGGATCGCCGCACCGATCGCCACCACCTCATCCGGGTTGACCCCCTTATGTGGCTCCTTGCCGAAGAGGCGGCGCACCATCTCGATGACCGCTGGCATGCGCGTCTGGCCGCCGACCAGAACCACCTCGTTGACATCGCTGGGGCGAATACCGGCATCGGCCAGAGCCTGCATCACCGGTCCGCGAGTGCGCTCGATCAGATCGCTCACCAACTGCTCCAGCTTGGCGCGCGTCAAGGTCATCATCAGATGCTTGGGGCCATTGGCATCAGCGCTAATGAAGGGCAGATTAATCTCCGTCTGCAGCGAGCTGGAGAGCTCAATCTTTGCGCGCTCAGCGGCCTCCTTCAGGCGCTGCAACGCCATACGATCCTGGCGCAGGTCGATGCCATGCTCCTTACGGAACTCATCGGCCATCCAGTCGATAATGCGCTGATCGAAATCATCGCCACCCAGGTGCGTATCGCCATTGGTGGCCTTCACCTCGAAGACGCCATCACCGAGCTGCAGAATCGAGATATCGAAGGTCCCGCCACCCAGATCGTAGACAGCGATGATCTCATCCTTCTTCTTATCCAGACCATAGGCCAGCGAGGCCGCCGTCGGCTCATTGATGATACGCAGAACCTCCAGACCGGCGATCTTGCCGGCATCCTTCGTGGCCTGGCGCTGCGAGTCGTTGAAGTAGGCCGGGACCGTAATCACAGCCTGCGTAATCTTCTCGCCCAGCTTCGCCTCGGCATCCAGCTTCAGCTTCTGCAGGATCATCGCTGAGATCTCCGGCGGGCTGTACTCACGGCCACCCATCACGACCCGCGCATCACCATTGGGCGCCCTGGTAATCTTGTATGGCACCAGCTTCATGGTGCGCTGGACCTCGGGGTCATCGAAGCGGCGCCCCATCAAACGCTTGACCGAATAAATCGTGTTCTCCGGGTTGGTGATCGCCTGGCGCTTGGCAAGCTGACCCACCAGTCGCTCACCTGTCTTGGTCACCGCCACCACCGACGGTGTCAGGCGCGAGCCTTCGCTATTCTCCAGGACTACCGGCTCGCCCGCCTCCATCACCGCCACCACCGAGTTGGTTGTCCCAAGGTCAATGCCGATCACTTTAGCCATCGCTACAATCCCTCCTTCGTGGAGGAGAAAGCGCTCTTCTGAGAAGACTCTCTCCTCACACTACTCATGCTTTCACTCACTTCGTTCCTTCAAGCTCTTTCGTCATCTCGTCACTTCAACACCGTTATACCCACGTCGCCAGCCATAGCAGGGCAGGTCTCTGTCAGTACTTGTATCACATATCACAAAAACTGTCAAGTCAATTTACCCAAACCGTCAGATACGGAACCAGGCAGTTATGGAGCAGACGGCGAGGAAGTAGTAGACTGTGAGCCGGCCACAACGACTTGAGCTGGGCGGACAATGCGCTCGCCAAGCATATAGCCGGGGCGCACGATCTGCAGGACAGTGCCCTCGGGGGCACTAGCCTGGGTATCGAGGGCCACGGCCTCGTGCAGGCGCGGGTCGAACTGCTCGCCCTGGCGCCCAATCTGACGGATGCCCAACTCGGCCAGGGTACTGGCGAGGCGCCGGGCCACCAGGTGCAGCCCCTGAACCCAGGGCTGGTGGGCCAGTTCAGGGGGAGTGGCGCTGAGGGCGCGTCCCAGATCATCGAGGACGGGCAGCAGACGCCGCAGGAGAGCAATCTGGGCACTGAGGCTGGCCTCCTCCTGCTCTTGCCCCACACGGCGCCGGTAGTTGATAAAATCGGCCTGTGAGCGACGCAGCATATCCAGGTACTCTTCTGATCGCCGCTGCTCCGCGGCTAGCTCGCGCTCCAGGCGACTGACCAGTTGCGCTTTATCATCCTCCACGGCCTGCTGTGGCCTGGCTTCCTGCTGTCGCTCCTGCCCTTGATGCCACATTTCCTGCCTCCTCTAGCGCGAAGACGAGGCCAGCAGTGCTCCGGCACCCCCCGGCTGCCCCTGACCAGCCGCCTCGCGCAATGTCAGACCTGTAACTTTTAACTCTATCATAGTTTGTCAAACGCTCGCTGAACTGACGGGCATTTCTTTAGCAGAAGCTCGGAGAAATACGAGTCTGCTCTGCTCTTGTCCCGCCACCTCTTTCCTGTTTGCTGATCTTCGGAACACCCTTGCCGAGGCAGCCAGCTGCTTGCGCTCCCAACTCCCCCGTTTGGGCGTCCGCCCCCCCTGAGGTGGGGCGAGCGCCGTCGGAGCCGGACTGGCACAGCGTGCGCGCAGGCAGGCAGGCAGCCTGCTCTCCCTTTCCCCTTCCATCCTCCTCTCTCTTCCACTCTGCTCACTCCCGCGCCGACTCAGAGCCTACCGCTCGCTCAGCGGGATCAGCCTCAGCGGCGTGCTGGTCTGCCTGCGATAGCCTGATGCGAGCTAGGGACTGCGACGGCTGCCCGGCAATGTCCGCCTGTCCAGCCGCTGCCTCCTGCGAGCTGTGCTGCTCGCCAACTCCAGCTTGCTCGCTCAACGCCCGGCGTACCTCGATACGCACTCCGGCACTTTCTCCGACCTCGCCCAGCCCCAGCACTTCGAAGAGCCGACGCATCTCACGCAGCGCATTCTCAGCACGCATTTGCGCCTCTCTTGCCTCTTGAATCTCCTGCTGGAGAACGCGGACATGCCTGCGAATCTGCATGATATAGCGAATGCCAACCGCGTTCACTCCCTGCTCATATAATTCGGCCACCTCTTCGAGGATGGCCAGATCACTATCGGAGTAGAGGCGATTCTTGCCGCTTTGACGCGCCGGCTCCAGGAGGCCCGCTTTTTCCAGCTCTCCTCCATAGCGTCGCAACATGTGCGGAGGCAGCCCCAGTAGCTCCGAGACAACCCCTATGGTGTACTTGTGAATTGTGTCTCTCGGCTCACCTGGGACTCTCGCAGATGGCCTGGATCGTCGCTTCATGCCAAGCCTCCTTCCTCAACGACCTCTGACCTGGCCCGCTGTGCCACGCTGTGCCATGCTGTGGGCATCACGCACGCCCCTTCACCCCTGAACCTACCTCCCCACGAGGGGCGCACGCTCACCTGCTCCCCGCTCCCGGGACCTATCCATAGGATATACTTTTTAACAATTTTTGTCAAGTGATTTGTCCAAAAATCAAAGGAGCTACTTGCAGGCCGATGGCTGGCCCGACAAGATCAGACTCAGCTGAGCACCTAAGACTGGAGCAAACGCGTCAGGGCCTCCGCTTGGGCACTGAACCTGGCCAGGCGCTTTTTTTTGAGATTCTCGCGCAGAATCCAGGCAATATCCTTGTCATTCCAGCTGGCACAGGTCTGCATCAGCGCAAAGCCTTCCTCCGGGGCGGCAGCTGTGACGACGCTGAGACTGTAACCCAGAGTCTGACGTAGGGAGCGAAAAGCGGCTTGATGGCGATCCGCCGGCGGCAGCCGATGCAGCCGCTCCAGAACCTGGCGATGAATGCTGAGAGCTGCTGTGATGAACCGATGCTCCAGGAGCAGCGATGGCTCAGCCAGGGCCGCTACTGCGGCACGCTGGTGCAGCAGGAGACCTTCGGCAGCCAGGCGACTAAGCTGCGCCAGGGTCTCTGCGCTGGCCGCAGGAAGCAGTTGCTGATAGGCCATAACTACTCCCTCGCGAATACGCCAGCAGGGAGAAAGCGCTCGATCTTCTAAGAGGGCTAAAGCCCATGCTCGCCAGTCTGGCCAGACCGCCGCACAGGCCCCCAGAGCAATGAGACCACACAGGACGGTGAATTCGGCAGGGGTATTGCTCTGCACGTCTTCACGCTCCGTGCTCAACAGATAGGTCAGGAGCGTTTCGACAGCTGGCTGATCATTGGACATGTGCAAGGCGAGGAGATGCGCTAGATCATAGGCTAAGGCCAGATTGGCCCGGGGGCCCGGCAGATGGCTCTGCTCCCGCAGATAGAACTCCAGGAGCCGCGGTCTGCCGCGTAGGGCTTTGTCAATGAGCGGTTCTAGTGTATCTTGCATGCTGTTTCAGTTCCTTTGTCTACGCTATCAGGGTCGCTGCCCTGATTGTAGCACAGAGTCATCGCTGTCTCTAGTTGCTCCTTGCTCGTACTTACGGTTGTCCACTCCTATTCCAGCAGACCAACTGGTGCTGGCTGTGCTCCTTTTTCACCCCTGACTCGCTAACCCACATTCGCGCCTCACTCTTACGACATGACCTCTCACTTCCTTAACCTTGACGTAAACGGTAAACCTGTGCTACAATGGTAACGGACGGCTGGCGAAAGCGGTGTTGAAGAGCAGCTTTGTGCAGCTGCAACGGTCGATAGCCCTGGCCAGACGGCCAGGTCGCCAGGCGACAGCGCTCGTTCTCTTGTTGTAATTCGCTCTCCAGGAGGTCGCCTCAGCGATGGCTATGGCAGATGCGGCATGCTCCTCCGAGCAGACTGGCACTGGTAGACGACGCTTCTCTCCTCTTCTGACAATTGAGCAGGTGGCTTCTCGTACCGGTCTGACGAAGCGGACGCTGCGCTACTATGAGGAGCTGGGCTTGCTGCGACCCACTGGACGCAGCGATGGCAATTATCGCCTCTATAGTGAGGACGATGTGGAGCGCGTGGAACGCATTAAGGAGCTGCGCGACCTGCTGGGCTTCTCACTGGCAGAAATTCGCGCATTCCTGGAGGCCGACGACGAGCGCGAGCAGCTCCGCGAGGCTTTCCGCCAGGAGAGCGATGTCGAGGCCCGCCTCGCTCAGCTCGAGCGTTGCGATACCTTGATTCAGCGCCAGCTACAGTTGATTGAGCAGAAGATCACCGGCCTGGAGCAGCTGCGCTCCAGCCTGCAAGCAAGGCTGGACCGCCACGCCCAACGTCGCGCTGAGTTGCTCCAGCAACGATCCTCACTTGACAAGTGAGCTTTATGCTCCTGGCGCAAGTTTTTGGCGACATATATAGTTATATTTCTAATTATTAATATGTAATGGCAGCTGTCTCAGGGGAGCAGACCAATCCCTGAGCGTAGGCAGGTCAGGGGCATGGCCACCTGACAGATGCTTGCAGGTGCAGGGGCACATGAGGTCCCCGGCATAGTGTTTCCTTCCCGAAGGAGATGTGGACCGGAGACAGCGGCGAGGTCATGCCGTCCGGTGTGGCCCGCGCGCCTTCCACTGGCGTTCCGGTCCACATCTTCTCCTTTCGTAGCTGATATCGCCTTGCCTCACCGGCACTGGCCCTTTGCGGAGCGACTCTCTGTCCCAGCACTCAAGCACCGGTTCCACCGCTCTCCTGACACGGCCTCTTGGAGATTCTCTGCTCATTAGCTTTTTTACCTGCATTTCTTTAAACGGAATTCCTTGGCAGATTGAGTTGATTTTCTTGAGAGAAGGGATGTGTTAGCAAGATGCGCGTTTCTTCAGAAGAAGAGGTGACCTTATCAGCGCCTGATATGGCCAGAGAAGCTTCCGCAGCTACTACGACGACTGCTGTGCTCCAGCCCGCGCCATCGCAAAGCGGGATTTTTCGCGCCTTCCGGGCTTTACGCCACCGTAATTTTCGTCTTTTCTGGTTCGGTCAGCTTATTTCGTTGATCGGGACCTGGATGCAGACCACAGCTCAAGCATGGCTGGTGCTGGAGTTGGACCATGACGCCTGGTTACTTGGTGTGGTCGGGGCCCTTCAGTTCTTGCCTGTCCTCTTTTTCGCTCTCTTCGGGGGCATTATTGCCGATCGTCTCCCGAAGAAGCGCATTCTGGTGCTGACGCAATCGTCAGCCGCGGTGCAAGCTTTCTTGCTGTGGGTGTTAGTGGCCAGTGGTGCTGTGCAGATCTGGCACGTGCTGGTGCTGGCTTTGCTGCTGGGTATTACGAATGCGCTCGATATGCCGACACGGCAGGCTTTTGTGGTCGAGATGGTGGGACGCGAGGATCTGCCGAACGCAGTGGCCCTGAACTCCTCCTTGTTCAATATGGCCCGTGTGCTTGGTCCCGCTATTGGTGGCTTGTTGATCGCCCGCCTTGGGGTGGCGCCGCTCTTTCTGCTCAATGCACTGAGCTTTCTACCGGTGATCGCGGGCATCGCCATGATCGACTCCCGTCGTCTCTACGCTCAGGCCCGCTTGCCGCTAGGCAAGCAGGGGCAGCCCAGTCCTCTGCAGAGCTTGCGCGAAGGGCTGGCCTATGTGGCGCATACGCCGTCTGTGCTGCTGGTGATCGTGGTGGTGGGCCTGGTCTCGCTCTTCGGGATTAATTTCAATGTCTCGCTGCCGCTCTTCGCCACGGATGTGCTGCACGCCGGACCGGCAGGCTTTGGCTTCATCTCCTCCGCCTTCGGGATCGGTTCGCTGCTTTCAGCTCTCTGGCTGGCCTGGGCCAATAAGCGGCCCACTATTCGCAGCCTCCTTGTTAGTGGCATCGCTTTTAGCATCCTGGAGGCCGGGTTTGCCATGTCGCCGTGGTATCCGCTGTCATTGGTCTTGATCGCCTTGACCGGCTTTACGCAGATCGCTTTCTCGGCGCTGGCTAATACGACCTTGCAGGCTGTGACGCCAGACCACCTGCGTGGGCGCGTGATGAGCGTCTATATGATGGTCTTCGCTGGTAGCTCGCCCATCGGCAATCTGTACACGGGCGCCCTGGCCGATCTGTTCGGCGCTCCAGCGGCGGTGCTGGCTGGTGCACTCCCCAGCCTGATCGCTGCGCTGGCTGGCTGGTTCCTGCGCGGACCTGCCGAGAAAGATTTGACGGAATCGCCACAATTTCTATAACTGGCTCACGCCTCCAGCCCCGCCAGGCCCACGCTACCTCAACCGCGCTGCTATTATCGGTTGCAGGCCAAGCTTAGGGGCCTGGCGCCGGGCTTTTTCCAGCCAGTCTCTCCTTCGCTGGCATGCCCTGGCTTTGCGACCCAGCGCATCGCCGTGCCTGCCAGCCTGGCGACTGGCCTGGGTCAAGCAGCAGTCTACTATCCGTAGCCTCTTTGTCAACGGCAGCGCTTGCAGTATACTGAAAGCAGGGTTCGCGCTCCCGCTCCGGTCGCTGCCGTCATTGACCTTGAGTGCCCTGACCGACTCCACGCGGATCGCTTCCTCAGCCCGGACCGCTACCATCCTGCCGACTGCGAGGCCAGATCAGCTGCGCAGGTGCGTGAGCTGCGCCGCTCGGGGTGACAGCGGTGGTGCTGGCGGCGGCTGTTCTCAGCCTGAGCGCCATTCTGTCCAGCTCGGCTGATTGCTGCGCGAACCAATGGAGAAAGATTTGATGGAGCTGCGATACAGCTATGGCTGCGACTGATGACCTCGCCTGGCGTATCCTGCCGCTCACCGTCGCTGATCAGCAGGTGCATCTGGACTACGGTCTGCGGCTGCTTGCCGGTAACGAGGCGCCTCAGCCACCGACCCTTTATTGGTCGCAGGCCAACAAGATAGGTCTGGTGCTGGGTTTCTCTCAGAAGGCGGCCCAATTGAACGTCGAGGCCTTGCGCCAGCTGGCCTTGCCGCTCTATCAGCGTCAGGCCGGCGGCACAGCGGTCCTGGTTGGCCCTGATCTGCTGGCGCTGGACGTCTTTTTGCCGCCAGGACATCCTTTCATTCTGGCGGACGTGGTGGAGTCCTACCGCTGGCTGGGAGAGAGCTGGGTAGCGGCCCTGGACCGCTTAGGGGTTACGACACGCCTTGTTCCACCGGCAGAGGCCCGCGCTCAGCAGGCTCTGCTGAAACAGCCAGCTACGGCGTCGCGCGAGGCCGTGCTGCGCCGCGCCTGTTATGGGTCGCTCTCTCCCTACGAGGTGGTGGCGCCTGATCAGCGCAAGGTAGTGGGACTGACTATGATCCGCCGTCGTACAGGGAGTCTGCTACAGTCCGGGCTGCTGCTGCGCTGGGAGGTGGAGCCGCTCGCCCTGGTTCTGGGTCAGACGGCAGAAGAGCAGGCTCTGCTGCGCCGCGAGCTGCCGCGCCGTGCTGTGGGACTGGAGACTCTGGCAGGCCGAGCGGTCTCCGTTGCAGAAGTGATGGTCGCTTTCGAACAGGCCCTGCTGGCTCGATGTTTCTCTCCTCCAACGCCGCAAAAGCGCCCCACATCTCCTGCTGAGACTTGACGAGGCGCCGCTCTCGTGCCTATACTAGGCAAACTCCATGAGTATAGTAGCAGAGGTCCTTTACTATGGCAGATAGGAATGCACCAGGAGCAATTGAGGTTATCAAGGTTCCAGACTACGAAGCGATGGTCATCGGGGCCCATCCCGATGATGCAGATTTTGCTGCCGCGGGAACCAGCGCCCTCTGGGCTCGCCAGGGGAAGAAGATTGTCTGGGTTATTATGACCGACGGTACGGAGGGTACCGAGGTACCCAGTATGGTGGATAGGGAGCTGATGATGGTTCGCGAGCAGGAGCAGCGCCTGGCCTGCGAGGTGCTTGGGGTTCAGGCAGTGGAGTTTCTGCGCTTCCAAGATGGCCATCTGGTGAATAATGATGAGACGCGCAAGGCGGTGGTGCGCTTGATTCGCAAATACCGTCCGCGTATTGTGATCACCCATGATCCGACCCAGCACATTTTTGCCCCCGATCCTGACGAGGAGCCAGATGAGACGGCCTATCTGAATCATCCTGATCACCGTGCCACTGGCAATATTGTGCTCGATGCCATCTTCCCGGCGGCGGTTAATCCCCACGCTTACCGCGAGCTGCTGGTTGAAGGGTTCCTTCCCTATCAGGTTCACGAGCTGTATCTTTTCAACAGCGAACACGATAACACCTATATTGACATCAGCGAGACGATCGAACTGAAGGCCAGGGGCCTGCAGTGCCATGTCAGTCAGTTTGGTCCCCAGGCGAATCTGCTGGAGGGTGTGAAGCGTTGGGCTGCTGAGACGGCCCGCGAGGCCCAGCAGAAAAAGGGTCTGCAGATGCAGTATGCCGAGGGCTTCCGGCGCATCAAGCTCTACATCCCCGGCAAGGAGAAAGGGAACCAGGAACAGCCTTCGGAAACCCAACAGGAGCAGGCTGCTCACTAAGCAGGCAACTGCCACCACCGGGAAGAGCCGTTAGCGAGGAAGGCAGGCGCAGCGCGAAATGAGTCGGGGAAGAGCTGACACGGCGAGATTATCAGGAGGCTTGTGGCGTCAGCACGGCGTAGAAGCCGCCCCAGAGCTGCCGGAAGCGTGAGCGTGCCATTGAGGTGTAGTTAAGGCGCGATGAGTCGACCAGGTAGACCGTGCTCGTATTACCTCCACGCACCACCAGCAGGTGACCGCCAGGAAAACGATCAGGCGGGAAGCTAACAATCACCGGGCGCCCGCTGTTAGCGATGGCCAGCATCTGGTCGAGCGAGAGATTGTGCCCCCAGAGCGTGTTGAAGTGGAAGCGAGCAGCGGTACGAGCGATACCCACCTCTTCCAGCAAGCCCTGGTCAGGTGTAATCTCATGGAGAGCAGACTCGACCTTTAAGATGTCGGCGATGCGGTAGTGATAGCCATAGGAGTTGATGACCACCGTCATAGCGGCGGCGGAGCAAGCCGAATAAGCCCAGATCTGATATTGGGCCTGGGAGTCATACTGCGCAGGATCGAGCTGATTGATGCGCACCAGGTGACTTGTGGCATCGTAGTGAGCAGTAGAGGCCGGTGCGTTCGAGGTCATCGTTGCCGCTGGCTCAGCAGTCCACAGATAGGGAAGGACAAAGCCTACTCCACGGGAGAGAAAGAGCTGCGAGCCGAGAAAGATGACAATCAGCAACGAAACCAGGCCGAGAAGGAGAATCTTCCAGGGGATCTCACGCCAGGGGAAAGAACCAGGGCCATAGACACGCTCAGAAGCCACTGAGAGCGAGAGTACGCTCGCGCTGCGTCTTCGCGGTTGCGCCACGGTTGCGATCGGGCTTTGGCGCGCGCGTAAGCGAGGTGTGTTCGGAGTGCGCAGTAGGCGCTCTGCGGCAGCAGGGTGGCGTTTCCGGCCTCTCAGCGATGGGCGCGCGGACAGGTAGAGACCGAACAGTGAGACGGTCAAGGCGACCGCAAAGAGCACGAGCACGAGCACAGGCATCGATACAGGCTCCTCAGCATCGCCAGGGTGCCACGTCTCTGGCCGGCTGTCGCGCAGCGGAGCGCGCCATTTTCCTGGCAGTGAGTATGATGTAGCCAACGGTCTGGCTAGAAGGAAGTATAGCATAGCCCACGCCAGTCGGGCAAGGCGTATCCTGAGCAGGGGACAGGGTGTCACATCTTTTTTAGACTAGTGCCTTTCTGACTGAAGACAGCTCAGAACACGTACTCTGATAGAAAGTCACCCCCCGCCTCCGCTAGCCGGATCTTCCCCCTCCTTTCCCCCCGCGCGCACCTGGGCGGTACTCTATGCTATTATCAGAAGATGTGAAAGCTTGAGAGTGAGCGTGAGCACCTGCAGCAAGCAGTTGTACCGCGTATCAGGCAGGAGCGCTTTTGACAATGGCCATCCTGGCAGGCTGGTTAAGCAAGCAAGTCATACCCGAGGCAGTAATTGAGGAGCGGCTCCTACGCATGGCCGCGGTGCTAGAGCAGCGCGGTGGTGAGCGAGCGCTGGTGTTGCAACCTGGGGCGGGTCTGGTGACCTTCGCCGATCCACTGGTGGGAGTCGCTACTCAGCAAAAAACGGCGCTCCTGGATTGGCTACCGGGTCAGCAGACTTTTGTCTACCGCCGTCCACTTACTGGCTGGCACCCGCTCTACTACGTGCAGGACTGGCCAGAGCCGGGCGACCTGCTCTTTGCCAGCGAGATCAAAGCCCTGCTGGCCGCAGGCGTCCCGTGTCGCCTATTCCTGCCAGCCCTGGAGGCTGTGCGGCGCTATGGGTTCCTGCCAGCGCCGTGGACGGCCTTTGCCGGCATTGAGGTGGTTCCTGCTGGCTCCTTACTGCGCTGGCAGCAGGGGCGTACGCTTGTCAGCGAGCTGCATGATTACCGCCTGGCGGCCTCTGCTTCAGGGGGAGAAGAAGGGGAAGCAACCCCAGATGCGGTCAAGGCAGCCTTGCGTGAGCTAGATGAGATCCTCTGTGCACAGTGTAGACATTTGCTGCCACTGCCAGCCGCCCCCTTGCTGGTGTTGACCGCCGGGACAGGGGCAGCGGCCACGAGCGCAGAACTGCTCAGCTGGGTTGCCCAGCAGCAGCAACAGGAGAGCAGCCCCTCCCTCCAAATCGCCACCCTGGCCTTTGCTGGTCAGCGCCATGCTTACACGAGCGCGGAAGCGCTAGCAGAGCGTCTCAAGGCCGGTTTGCTGGCCATTCGGGGAGTCGACGCGCCAGAGTACTGGTTAGCAACGGTGAGCGCCATCGAAGCGCCTTGCGCGCTGACCTTTCCGCTGGCTTTGCATCAAGCCCTGCACACGGCAGGGGTCGAAAGCAATGCGCGCCTGGCCTTGTTGGGATTGGGAGCACGCCCCTTGCTTGCTCCTCCGCCTTCCCCCTCTCTGGCAGGACAGGAGAGTGTAGAGCTGTTCCACAGGTATAGTGTGCTCCTACACGGCAGATCGTCCAGGCCCAGATTCCCTATTACCGAGGGAGACCAGCTATGGGCGCCGGAAGTCAGGCGTTGTCTGGCCGAGAGTCCAAGCTGGGAGGAGACCCGCCATGCCCGGCGCCTGGCCCGTAAGACACTGGCGCTGCGCCAGCCCTGGCAGCGCTGGCGTTATCTGGACCTGCATCTACGTCTGCCCGACCTGCTTCTGCAGACAGCGCAGCAGCTGGCAACCTTTGACCGGCTGATCCTGGTGGCGCCGTTTGCGCTGCCGGAGCTGGCGGAAGCATTGGCCCTCCTTCCGCCAGACTACGAGCATCTGATCAGGCAGGCCCCTCCTGGGAACCAGCTCAGCCCGTTTTTACTCGCATCTCTGGTCCAGAGCTACCGCAGATCGTCGGCCCAGGCAGCCTGGCCAGCGACGACCCTCCTCAGTGCGCCGGCTCGCTCATTGGCAGCCGAGCTAACCGGCGCGACAGCCCTGAGCAGCATCGGTCGCGACCTGCTCGCCGAGACCCTGACTCCGACAGCCCTGCTGCAGACCGGGATTTTCGCCCCCAAGAGCGTGGAGGCCCTGCAAGAGCGTTCCCGTGGCGGTGGTGTGCCACGGGAACTGGTACTGGTTTTCACAACGCAACTGCTCTGCAAACTCTTCGGGGCCACGCTCTAGCGCCAGGCCTGGCGCTGGCTCTCCTCGCAAGCCCAGGCAGTCCTGGACTAGGCCTGACTGGCTAGGCGCGACTCGTACTGGGCACGCAGCACCTTCTTATCGAACTTGCCCACGCTAGTCTTGGGGATGGCTTCCACAAAGATCACTTCGTCTGGCAGCCACCACTTGGCGACCTTGGGGCGCAGGAACTCAAGGATCTCCTCGGCACTCACCTGGCCAGCAAACTCCGGTTTGGGAACAACGCAGGCAATCGGGCGCTCGGACCATTTCGGATGAGGCACACCTACCACACAGGCTTCGAGTACCTTGGGATGCCCCATAATCAGATTCTCCAGCTCCACCGAAGAGATCCACTCGCCACCCGACTTCACCAGGTCCTTGGTGCGGTCAACGAGCTGGATCATGCCATCGGCGTCAACGACGGCCACATCGCCTGTGCGCAGCCAGCCATCGACAAACTTCTCGCCGGAAGACGCATCTTTATAGTAAGCTCGGGCCACCCACGGGCCACGCACCTGCAGCTCACCAAAGGTCTGCCCATCCCAGGGCACTTCTTCGCCGCTCTCAATATTGACCACGCGGAAGTCGACGCCAGGTACAACCGTGCCCTGCTTAGCGCGAATGCGGAACTGCTCTTCGGCAGGCAGGTCACGCTGATAGCTGCGCAGACGTGTAAGGGAGGCCAGCGGCGAGGTTTCGGTCATGCCCCAGGCATGGATAATGGTAATGTTCTTGCGCGCCAGACCCTCGATCAGCGACTGAGGCACCGCCGAGCCGCCACTGATGATGGCACGCAGAGAGGAGAAATCAAACTGCTCCTTCTCCAACACGTTGAGCAGGCCGATCCAGATAGTGGGCACGCCAGCGGCGAGCGTCACGCGCTCCTTCTCCATCAGTTGGGCAATGCGCAGGGGATCAAGAAAACGCCCCGGCATCACAATGCTTGATCCCATCATGACACCTGCATGCGGAAAGCCCCAGGCATTGGCATGGAACATCGGCACAACCGGCAGAACACGATCCTGCTCACAGAGACCGGGGCCATCGGCCAGACCCACACCCATCGAGTGCAGGAAGATCGAGCGATGGCTGTAGACCACACCTTTGGGGTTGCCCGTAGTACCGGAGGTATAGCACATGGCTGCCGCAGTATTCTCGTCTAGCTCGGGCCAGGCATAAGTCGTCGGCTGCGTGGCAATGAAGTCCTCGTAGTCCACCACGGGATGCAGCTTCTGAGGTTGATAGGGCGGCTGCCCCATCACCACATAGAGCTTGACCGTCGGCAGCCGATCGGCAATCTGCTCCAGGGCCGGCACCAGGTCACCATCGACAAAGATCACCCGGTCTTCAGCGTCGTTGACGATGTAGACCAGCTGCTCGGGAAAGAGGCGGATATTGAGGGTGTGCAGGACGGCCCCATAGCAGGGGATGGCAAAATACAGCTCCAGATGGCGATAGGTATTCCAGGCAAAAGTTGCAACACGGTCACCCTGGGCAACGCCCGCTTCCTTGAGAGCGTTCGCCAGTTGCATAGTGCGCTTGCCCCAATCGGCGTAGGTGTAACGATGGAGTCCTTCCTCCGTCTGCGTCACGACCTCTTTGCGATAGAACAGGCGCGTGGCCCGATTGAAGGCGTGTTGCAGCGTCAGCGGGTAGTTCATCATTAAGCCTTGCATGTGCGCATCTCCTGTCGTGGATCAAGCGTTACGACATCGTACCGGGGCGGGGCATGGGCCGGAACCGCAACGCCCTGCTCTACAGTATTGTACGTTGCAACCGCCGCCCTCTTCCAGAGAGCCAGCGGCTTTTTTTCACAACCAGCAGGCCGCTCCGCCGGGTCTGGCCTCTAACAAAACGCCACAATCTTAGAGACTGCTGAGAATTCAGACGATTTTTGTAGGTTTGCTTGCCCAAGGATTTGAGCTTCTGTTATCCTGGTATACAGAAGAGCCAATATAGCATGCCTGGCTGCTGTCACAACCCGGCATAGTGGCGGGGAAGACGGGGGCAGGAGGAGCGAGCCGGCCCCAGCAACCAGCGGCAACCGATACACAGGTTAGTCTAGATCGAGCAGAGGAGCTGACTATGATGATAAGCAAGACGGGGCGCCCGCGTGGGCTGGCCGCGCTCAGCCCCGAGCGTCGACGCGAGATCGCCAGCAAAGGGGGCCGTACCTCGCAATCGCGCGGCACGGCCCATCAGTGGACAGCAGAAGAGGCCTCAGCGGCGGGCAAGAAGGGCAGCGCCCGCTATGCACGCAGGCGCGCTGAGCTGCAAAGCCAGCTCAGCTAACCTGCGTGGTCAACGCCTTCGATGGTGGCCGCCACCTGCTGGTTGCCCCGGGCCGCAGCCCAGCGCAGCACTTCGCCAGCCAGGTAGAGCGAGCCGGCAGCACAGACAGCATCTTCTCTTTCGGCAAGCCGCAAGGCCAGATCCATCGCCTGACGGCTGGTCTCGGCGTGATAGAGGGGCACGTGAGGAGCGTGGGTCCTGAACTGGTCGGCAATTTCCTCGATGCGCAGCGAACGGGGATTGGCAACGGTGGTGATGACAACAGCATCGACGCCAGCCAGGGCCTGGACCATACCCGCAACGTCCTTGTTACGCAGGGTTGAGAGGACTACGACGAGCCGCCGGAACTGGAAGGTGGCCCGTAGCGCTTCGAGGAGGCGCTGCATCGATTCAGCGGTATGAGCGCCATCTACCACGACCAGCGGCTCCCGGCCAATAACCTCCAGGCGCGCCGACCAGTAGACCGAGCGCAAGCCTGCTCGCAGGGCCTCCTCGCTCCACTGAATGCCTTTGTGACGCAATGCCTCCAGGGTGGCTATGGCCGCCGTGGCATTCTCAAGCTGGTGTTGGCCCAGCAAGGATAGCTCCAGTCCACGATAGACAGAGGTGGGAGTCTCGACAGTAAAGCGCTGACTCTCCGGGGTGCGCGCTTCCAGTGCATAGCGATAACGCAGCGGCGGAAGGCGACCTGCCCGGACCTCTTCTTGCGCCGGATCGCCTTCCGCCGGCCCTACCCGGATGAGTTCGGCCTGTTGCCTCTCGCTCACGGCGGCAATGGCCAGCAGGGCTTCTGAGGCTTGAGCCGAGGTGACGACTGTCCCCTGCGGCTTGATGATACCAGCCTTCTCGGTGGCTATCTTGGTGAGCGTATCACCCAGGACCTCCATGTGATCGAAGCCAATGGAGGTAATGACCGAGACCAGCGGCATGGTGACATTGGTGGCATCGAGCCGTCCCCCCAGACCAACTTCAATTACAGCGTGCTCGACCCCCTGACGTGCGAAATAGAGGAAGGCCAGGGCGGTCGCTACTTCAAAGGTGATATAGGGTCCAAAGCGCCCCTCTCGTTCGATACGCTCGACAGCGGCGCGCAGCTCGGGCACAAGCCTGGCTACATCCTCTTCACCAATGAGCTGGCCGTTGATGCGAATTCGCTCACGAAAGGTGTGTAGATCCGGCTGCGTATAGAGGCCAGTGCGCAGACCCGCCTCACGTAAGACACGCTCGATGATGGCTGCTGTTGAGCCTTTCCCCTTGGTACCCGCTATGAGAGTGCAGCTGTAGGCCTGGTGTGGATTGCCAACGGCCTCTAGCAGACAACGCTCGCGAGGCAGATTCTCGTTGCGATCGCGCACGTAACTGCCGCCGCGTTCATAGTCACTGAGGCTGTAGAGATAGGCAAGGGCTTCCTGATAATTCACTTCGATCGCTACACCTTTCACTCAGGATTTTGGAATAGAAAAGGCTCCACGCACGATAGCATCGCTCATTTTGACAACGCGCATCATCTCACGTACATCGTGAACGCGGACGATATCGGCTCCCTGGGCGATGCCAAGAGCTACTGTGGCGGCAGTGCCTTCGACACGCTCTTGGGGCGGGAGGCCCCCCAGCACCAGGCCGATGGTTGATTTGCGCGACGTTCCAAGCAGGAGAGGGCGCCCGAGGCTGCGCAGTTCGCTCAGGCGTCGGAGCAAGGTCAGATTCTCTTCAGGCGTCGTACCGAATCCGATGCCTGGGTCAATAATGATGCGCTCCCAGGCCACTCCTGCCGCGAGAGCGATCTCAATGCTGCCCGCCAGGAAGCGCAGGACATCGCTGACGATATCGCGTTTCTGAAAGCCGCGCATGTTGGCCATAAGGACCACGGGGACACCGCGCTCGGCAGCCAGAGCCGCCATCTCAGGATCAGCGCGCAAGCCCCAGATATCGTTGATCAGGTTGGCCCCGGCCTCCAGCGCCTGCCGCGCAACCTCAGCCCGATAGGTGTCGATGGAAATAATGATGTCCTCGGGCAAGGCTGCACGCAAGGCCCGAATGACGGGCAACACCCGCTCTTGTTCTTCTGCGGGCGAAATCGCTGAGGCGCCTGGGCGTGTCGACTCACCTCCTACATCGATAAAGGTCGCTCCTTCACTCACAAACTGTTGGGCCTGCGCGACAGCACGCTGCACTACCTGGTCGCGCACGGCGGGATCGCTTAAGGTGGCTGCTCCTGTGGGAAGCAAGCCATCGCCGGCAAAGGAGTCAGGGGTGACATTAACGATGCCCATCACATAGGTGCGTCGACCCCATTCGAGGTGATAGCGATCCCAGATAGTCGGCGGTAGCGGTACGGTTGCCGCTGCTGCTACGGACATGGCTGGCTGCCCTCACAACAATAGAGTTCTTGTCTCTGGCCCAAGCTGCAAAGGGTCTCACAAGAGTGGTCGCTTCAGCCTGGACTTCCAGAGTCTCTCGGCGACAGGACGCCGTTGCGCGCGCATGGTCGGGTCGGGTAGGGCCAAGATCGATTGTCCTCCGCCTGCTTCGCTCCGATGCCTGGTCCTGGTGCCTATATTATCTTATCTTCTGGCAGCGCGAGGCTGCAAACCTGATCTTGCCTGCTTGTCTGCTATCCAGATACCCGGGTCGAGCCACTGCGGGCAAGCGGTAGGCACCGCTCCCTCCCCTGGAAGCCGGCTCGCTAGACCATCCCGGTCACAATGCGGCACAGGTATGCCCCTCATGCTATACTACACAGAGAGATAGAGATATTGCTCTCCTAGTCAGGCCAGCCGGCCAACTTGACTAACTACCCGTGATCCAGCAAGCAACTCATTAACCGCACCGCTCTATCAACTATAAGAAAAGGCAGAGGAAGCAGAGACAATGGAAGATCCCATTACGACGCGTCGACGCCAACAGGCGCTGAGTCAGTCCCGCCGCTGCCGAGAATGCGAGCAGGAGGCCCTGGGGCGCTGTCCCGACTGCCATCGCAGCTTCTGCCAGGAGCATTTTCCGAAGCAGCAACACTCGCCCTGCGCCGAGCGGCAGCTGCGCCTGGCTGAGATCCAGGTCTGCTACGTCTGTGGCGTCCCGGTTTATCCAGATCAGTGGTCAATCTCCCGTACTTCACATTTCATCGATCAATACCGCTGTAAAGGCTGTGGGCGCTATGTTTGCGAAGAGCTACATACCAGGAAGAAAGATGAAGATGTCGTTATTGTTCGCGAGGGCTTGCGCGGCCATCGCTACCAGTACACGATTCGCTACTGTGATCTCTGTGCCCCTCTCTCCTACGTGGGTGGCCTCAAGGGGTTAGCGCGTTGGGTGACGCTGGTGGGAACCGTTGTGGCCCTTGTCTTTTTTCACTTTCACCCCTAAGATAGGGAAAAAGTTTTCTGCGGAGAAGCATGGCCATCTCAACTACCGTTCAAGCAACGCTCCAGCGTTACCGCGAGGAGATCCAGGCCGCACTCAGGGAGGCTGTGGCACGCGCCACGGCCTCTACCGGGGCAGAGGCTTCCGGGCTCCTGCAAGATTACTATGGTCAGATGCGCTATCATCTGGGCTGGGTCGACGCCCAGTTGCATCCCATCAACGCTCAGACGGGCAAGCTCCTGCGCCCTACCTTACTGCTCCTCTCTTACGAAGCCGCTGGCGCCTGGGGGCAGCTTCCCCCTGGGGATGAGCCACGTCACTACCTCCAGCGGGCCTTGCCCGCTGCGGCAGCCATTGAGCTGACCCACAATTTCACCCTCATCCATGACGACATTGTGGACGAAGATAGCGAGCGCCACCACCGTCCTACAGTTTGGAAGCTGTGGGGTGTGCCTCACGCCATCAATGCCGGCGATGGCATGTTCGCTCTCAGCCGCCTGGCCCTCTGGGGCCTGCTGGAGATCGGTGTTGATCCCGCCCTCGCTGCCCGCCTGGCCGCTCTTCTCGACCGCACTTGTCTGACAATCGCAGAAGGCCAGTATCTCGATATGCTCTTCGAGAGACGTATGGATGTCTCGGTCGAGGCCTACATCGAAATGATTCGACGTAAAACCGCTGCCTTGATGGCCTGCGCTGCCGAGATGGGGGCCTTGCTGGGCACACAGGACGCAGAGACCGTGGAGCGGCTGCGTCATTTCGGTGAGGCTATCGGCCTGGCCTTCCAGGTGCGCGACGACGTACTGGGCGTCTGGGCCAGTCTCGATGAGCTGGGCAAGAATCCCGCTGGCGATATCTACCGACGCAAAAAGAGTCTGCCGATCCTGCACGCCCTGGCCCAAGCCCAACCGGCTGATCGCGAGCGGCTACAGATCCTGTACCAGCAAAGCGCTCCTCTGAGTCGAGAGGAGGTGGACGAGATCCTAGCGATCTTTGCTCGCACGGAGACACGCTCCTACTGCCAGGCTTTTCTGGCCGAGCAATGCCGCCGAGCGCGCGCCGCCCTGGATGCTGTCCCTGCTTCGTCTACCTCACTCGCCAAGCGCGCTCGAAGCGACTTAGAAGCCTTTGTGGCTTTCATTGAAGCAGCCAGCCAAAACTAGCGTTCAGCAGCACAGGATCATCCAGGGCCATCGGCCTCAGCAGGCGGCAGGACTGGCACCGCCTTCATCAGCTCCAGGCAGAGAGCAAGAGATGAGCAGCGTCGCAGCTGGCCAGCCAGGGCAGCTTCTACGGGAAGGCTGAGCCAGACCTGGTCTGGCGCGGTCCGGCAGTCGTTTAACTCAGCTGCCAGAGCGTCACCCGATTCCCCGCCGCTGTGGCAATGGTCTGCCCGTCCGCGGACCATTGCAGGGAGAGTATCGGAGCGCCCAGGCGGACGGTGAAGAGCGGCATCTGACTGTGCGTTGGATACCAGACGGCCAGCAGGCCATCGTTGCCGGCGCTGGCCAGCAGCCTGCCATCGGGCGACCAGGCCAGCGTACGCAGCGGCTGTGTGTGCAGATGGAGATGCTGAGGTCCGTCGACACATTGGGTTCCGAAGGCCCCTGCCTGTTGGCGCTGGCAAGTCAGCCCGTTCCAGAGGCGGATCAGGCCGTCGTCGCCCCCAACCGCAAGCAGCATGCCTGTGGGAGCGAACGCTAGCGTACGCAGAGCTATCTGACCGTCCTGATAGTAGCCGTGCAGTTCCTGGTCGCTGTCAGCCCGCCAGACGCGCACCAGTCCCCCAGTGGAGGCTGTGGCTATGGTCTGGCCATCCGCGGCCCATGAGGCGGCTTCCAGCGGACTCGTATGGCGCCTGAAGACCTGCAAAGGGCGCCAGAGCTTGCCATCCCAGACAATGGCCAGCTTATCAAGGCTGGTCGAGACAAGGCGTGCCTGACCATGCGGCGCCCAGGCTACGGCGGTGACGGTGGCCGTATGTTGCCGGAGCGGTTGCGTCAGTGGGGTGCCGTTGTAGGGATCGAGAAACTGCACTGCTGAGCCAGCTCCCAGAGCCAGCTGCGTTCCATCGGGTGACCAGGCCAGGGTGCGGACGGCTCCGTTGACGGTGAAGGTATGTTGAACCTGACCTTGTGTGTTCCAGATCAGCAGCTGCCCATCAAGCGAACCACTGGCCAGCAATTTTCCATCGGGTGACCAGGCCAGCGAGCGCACGGTCTGGCGGTGTTGGGTGAAGACCAGGCTGGCCCGGGCGGTAGTCGGCAGCGGGGCCGCCGTTGGCGTGGGCGTCTGCTTCGGTACAGCGGTGGTCGCTGGCCTGCCCTGGCGTTGCTGCATTGTCAGCCACCCTCCCAGGACCCCAGAGCGGTAGGCGGCGTAGCCAGCGCTCGCTCCCGCCACTCCCACTACCGTCAGACCGAGCAAGCTCAGGACAAGACGCCGTGAGCGCTTCCTTCCTGCCGCCTGCTGACCCCCATCTGCAGCTGGTGAGCCTAGCACTCCCACTGCTGGCAGAGCCGTAGCATCAACCAGCGTCACGGCATCATGCAGCCCATCCTCCACCGGCCCGCGTCCGCTGGCAGCCGGTCCCACCACGTAGGGTCGCAGCAGCAAGGATGTCCCTGCCTTGACTCCGGCTTCCTCCAGGCTCAGCTCACGCGGCAGCTCCCGTCCGCTCTCTGCCAGGCTCAAACGGTAGCTCAGCCGATTACCAGTGCTATCCTCTAGTGGCAGCTTCAACACCTTGACCAGGGCCGGCACCAGCGACCAGAGCGGTGCCTCGCCTGAGACCTCCACTGGATACCTCAGTCCAGAGAGGCTGTCTTCAATGATGACCTCTAGCATGCTTGTCTCCCCTCTTTGAAGGCTCGCGCCTCACATCCACAGCTTCTCTCTGGGAGGAATCCACGAACGATCAAGCGGCCTATTTTTTACAGCTTGCGCTCCTCCCCCAAAATGGCCACCACCAAGAAAGAGGCGGCGAAACGTCTTTTTTAGAAGGGGGAAGTGAGAGCCAGGCGCCTTTTTCTGCCACTTGACTGTCACCATGCTGCATACAGTCATCTGCTACAAGCCAGGAGAGAAGGAAGGTCTGTTCCTGTCCACCACGGCACCCTCATATCCGAGGTGCGCTTTGCATTGTCTTAGAGCACTATGGAGTTGAGCCGCCCAAGCCCCTGGAGGGGGTCTGCTTGCAGGTATACAGGCGACTCTCATATGGAGGAAGATCATGCCATTACCAGGCAAGACATGCTTATGGCAGCCAACCTCGCGCAAGGCGACACTCGTTCAACGGCTCCTCCTGTCCCTACTGCTGATCAGCTCGCTATGGCCCGGCTACTTCAAATCGCCATCGGCCAGCGCCAGCGGGCGCAGCTCTGGGGTGGCCAGTTTTCCTACTGTAGACGGCAACTATATCTACCAGCAGCTTTTCTATATGGCCACCCATTTTCTGCGGCGCGAAGCCGGTTACGATCGCAATCTGCCGCCTACTGTCAACGGCCACGACGAGTTTGCTGCCTACTGGAGCGCAGAAATGCTGCGCAACCTGAGTGGCTTCGACCCTCAAGTTCAGCGCGACCCCTTTGCCATCCGGGGCTGGCTTAATCGCCCGGCGCTCGTGCCTGCATTCAATGTTGAGGTCAGCGTCCCTGGCATCAAACAGCCTGAGCAGATCATCATCATTGGCTGTCACTACGATGGCATGGCCTTCTCAACCCAGTCGGCCTACGACGACGCCAGCGGCTGCGCCATCGAACTGGGCATCGCCCGCGGGTTAGCCAGCTACTGGCGTGCGCATCAGCTCTATCCAGCTCGCACGCTACGCTTTGTCCTCTTCGATGCCGAGGAGCAGGGTCTCTATGGCTCATTCCATGCCGTCAACGAGACCATGAACGCCGATCTGGGGAATATCGTTGCCATGTTTAACGAGGAGCAGAGCGGCATCGCCTATCCTGTGCGCTACCTCGGTCAGGCTGCTAATCCTGTTTTTCCCCTCTATGTCGATCTCTCCCCCTTGACAAGCACTAAGCTCTATCCACAGCAGAACGCGCTCTCAGCCGAGCAGCGCCAACGTATCAGCCAACTCCGGAATCTGATGGATCAGGCTGTTCCTGCTGTCTTTGCCGAGCTTTACGAAGAAGGCTTTCAGATGCTCTCCTATCACGGGAAACAGCAACAAGACATCTTTGAGCCGATCTTTACCCCTGATCAGCAGCAAGACGTGATCCGTGAGGACGACCGGCTTGGCAGCAGCGATCAGGTGCCGTTCACGCTGGCAGGGATCGCCTGTGCCACTCTGGTCGGCAACTCCAGTTATTACAGCACAGCCGCCACGCCTGGTTACCCCTTTGACCAGCCGGAAGACACGATTCAGCTGATGAACACCTTCGCCGACGGCAGCTCACAGCAGTCACAGGCTTTGACCTTAGCTCTGACCCTGCCCGCCATGCTCACGACCTGGCTGCTCAACCAGCCCGCGATCGTGGGAGCGGCCCCCGCTGATGGTCGCCCGGTCACAGCCATCAATGATCTCGGCAGAGCAAGACCAGGTCTGCCACTGACCGTTGAGGCTCAGGCCGCTTTCTTGCCTGGCTCCAGCTTACCGGTAGGGAGGTTCAGCTACCGTTGGGATTTCGGCGACGGCGAGAGCGCTCATGGTCAGCGCGTCAGCCACGTCTATCATCGGGCCGGCGAGTACCAGCTCAGACTTACAGTGACGGCTGCCAATGGCTCCCAACGCCTCATCAGCCAGACGCTTGTTGTGAGGCAGCAGTCCCCAAGTTACCCTAATCCCTACGTGCGTTTCCTCAACAACGGCATGCCGCCCGGTAACCCCGGCATTACTCTGCCCACTCCGAATAACCGGCTCAGCGACCGCGTCACCACTGTCGCCCAGGCTACCGCAATCACAACAGTCCCTTCAGCTGGCACAGCTCATCCTCTGGCGCTTGCCCTCGGCGTGGCTATCGGCCTGGCACTGCTTTTTGTTATACTGATAGGCGTACTACTGTTCATCTCTCGCAGCCAACGCAACGACCGGCAGAACGCCAGTGCTCACGTCAGGAGGGAGCACGGGCCTGGAGGAAGCAGCTAGCATGGCACAGCCAATCTACGTTATTGGACATAAACAGTCAGATCTCGACTCGATCGCCTCGGCCTACGCTTATGCGCGTCTGCTACAAGCTCAGGGGGAAGAGGCTATTCCCGCTCGGCACGGCTCTATCAAACCAGAAGTGCGTTTTGTGTTAGAGCGCTACGGAGTGGAGCCGCCAGAGGCCCTGGAGGACGTCTATCTGCAGGTACGCGACGTCATGAGGCGCGGCGTCATCAGTATCCACGTTGATCAGCCCCTGCTGGAAGCCGGGCGCCTGCTACAGGAGCACAACCGGCGCGCCATGCCCGTGATTGACGACGAGGGCCGCGTTCGGGGAATTATCGCCATTGAAGACCTGGCCAAGCTCTTTTTCAAGGATCTCGATCCACAAGCGGTCAACCGGGTCCCGCTGGAGCGGGATAACCTGGTACGTGTCCTTCACGGACGCGTGCTCGTCGAGGGACGGCGCAAGCTGGGCAACCGCATCCTGGTCGGCGCCATGCAGGCAGCCACCATGCGCGAATATCTTGAGCCGGGTTGTCTGGTTGTCCTGGGGGACCGCGAGGATGCCCAACTGGCTGCCATCGAGGCTGGAGCTGCTGCCCTGGTCATCACCGGCGACTTGCTCGTCTCCGAGCGCACGCTGGCTGCAGCGCGCAAACACGGTGTGCTCGTCATTAGCACCGCTTATCACACCTTCACCGCCGTCCGCCTCATCAATCTGAGCATGAAGACCAGCGAGATCATGAACCGTGACTTCGACTCCTGCAGGCCGGAAGACCTGATGAGCGAGATACAGCCGCTGCTGGCCCGCCATCGTTCGCTGCCAGTGTTGGACGATGAAGGGCGCCTGGTCGGTTATCTCTCGCGGACCGACATGCTCAATGCCCGTCCACGTCGCATTGTGCTTGTCGATCACAATGAACGCGCGCAGGCTGTGGATGGCATCGAAGAGGCAGAGCTGCTGGCCATTATCGACCACCATCGCATTGCCGATGTTCACACCAGCAAGCCCATCATGTTCCGGGCCGAGCCGGTCGGCTGTACGGGCACCATTATTGTCAGTCTCTATCACGAGGCTGGAGTGCCTATCTCGCGCGAAGCCGCCGGTCTGCTGCTCGCCGGACTGCTCTATGATACACTGATTCTACGTTCACCCACGACGACGGAGCGCGATGAGCAGGTAGCTGCCGAGCTGGCGGAGATTACGGGCGAGGATCTCGAAGCCTATGGCCAGGCTATCTTTGCCGCGGCGGCCTCCGACTTAAACGAGCGCAGTCCCGAGGCTCTGCTCACCGCCGATTTCAAGGAGTACACCGTTCATGGTCTGCGCTTCGCTATCGGCACCGTCGAGACCGCCACTCCCTCGGTAATCGAGCAGCGCAGTGCCGAGCTGCTGGAGACCATGCGCCAGCTCTCTCAGGAGCGTAACTATAGCGTCTTCCTCTTCATGATTGTTGACATTATAAACATGCGCTGCCGCTTGCTGATCCACGGTGGCGAGCAGGCGGTGGCCACAGCGCTCGGAGCGCCGCTCGGGTCCGACGGCCACACCATCGAGGTCGAGGGGCTGGTCTCGCGCAAGAAACAACTGGTTCCCCTGCTGGGTCGTATTCGGAGCCTGCTCCAGGAGCGTGTTCGATCGTAGCGCCGCCCTGGCCAGAGAGGAAGCCGAAGCCAACCGCTACAGACCAGACCAGACCAGACCAGACCGGCGGAGGAAGACAAGGCAGGCAGCACTGCGCAGGCCCATGCTTTCCGGTCTGGTCTCTCTGTGATCTGCGTTTATCCCCAACACTGGCAACGTCCCGGTCGGCTCATCGCCCTGCGTCAGTCAGGCCAGCCTTTGACAATGACTGCTTCTGACGCGCCTTTGGCCCCCCAGACGTGCTTATCTAGAGAGTACTGCTCTTGCACTGCTCCCCTCTCGTCTGCAGAAGATATGATGAGGCTGGAGAGACCATTTATCGTCTCCATTCTACTAACCGATCACGGAGTCGCTTCGATGAGGATGAAAAGGTACGCCGAACGCACCGCTTCTCGCTGGCAGAAGGGCCTCTTCCCCGTGCTCTTCTGCCTCCTCTTGCTCCTGAGCGCCTGTAACATTGAGATTACCGCTGGCGGGAGTACCCTGCTAGCCTCGCCGACCGCCGTTCTCAGCAATGGAGCCCAGCAAGGGCTGCAAGTTTTTGTGGAACCAGATGCCGGCGAAGGGGTCATCACCAACGCTATCAATGGGGCCCACCGCTCGGTCTGGCTGGAACTCTACCTGTTAACTAACCGCAATGTCATCAACGCCCTTGAGGAGGCGGCCAACCGCGGCCTCGATGTGCGCGTGATGCTGGAGACTCACCCCTACGGCGGCGGCTCGCTCTCGCCGACCGAAACGATGGACCGCCTGAGCGCGGCGGGGGTCAAAGTCAAAGCGACCAGCCCAGCTTTCGCTCTGACCCACGAGAAGGGCATGATTATCGATGGCACCACGGCCTATATCATGACCTGTAACCTGACAAACGCCGCTCTCGGCGTCGGCAGCACCAAAAACCGCGAATATGGGATCATCGATACCAATCCCCCAGATGTTAAAGCCGTCAGCGATATCTTCGAAGCCGATTGGAACCGCACGCAGGTCTCTCTCAGCAATCCGAACCTCGTCGTCAGCCCTATCAACTCGCGCAGCGTCCTTGAATCGCTTATCAAAGGCGCGCAAAAATCGCTGCTCATCGAAGCAGAGGAGCTGATCGACGACACCATTGAGCAGGACCTGGCTGCCGCGGCCCAACGCGGTGTTACGGTGCAGGTCATCCTACCCTACCAGAGCAGTTCCTCCGATAGCAACCACAGCGGTATCATGGCCATCAAACGCGGCGGAGCCCAGGTACGAGAGGATAAGCAGCTCTATATGCATGCCAAACTGATGATCGTCGACGGTGAGAAGGCTTTTGTTGGCTCCGAGAACTTCTCAAGCCAATCGCTTGATCACAATCGCGAGCTGGGTATCGTGCTCTCCGATCAACACATTCTCAGCGTGCTCCAGCAGACCTTTTCCAAGGACTGGAACAGTTCGCGCAGCGTCTGAAAAACCCATAGGCCTCGACCACCTCTTGAGCCGCCTGCCGCTAGGCGGTTCAGCAAGAAGGCCGGTCCTTTCTCCAGACTGCCCCTGAGACGACGGGCACAAACAGCCTGGACCGGGCCGGCACGAGCGAGCCAAACCAGCCTTGAGCGGTATGCCTGGCGAACTCGCATAGCGGAGCAGCCAGTTCGCCAGGCTTCTCGCTCGGCCTGGCCCAGCTTGATAGTACCAGGCTGACGTCGTCCCTGCTTCTCTCTCCCCGTTGCCACCATGTGATACGATAGGAAAGCATGTTCTGTCACTCCCAGTCCTTCCGTAGCGCTGACAGCAGCCTAGGCCGGACCACAGGACCTGAGCGATTAGCAGAACCGACGGGGCAGATGGGCAAGCATCCACACGCTCAGCCCCAGTCTCGCAACAAACCTGATCACTCCTGCCAGAGAGCGTTCCTCTCTGGTCAGAAGTGACCAGTGACTGACAGACAGGCTGACTGACAAGCAGAGATAGAACAGACTTTTCCTTTCCTGGCCCTTCTCAAAAGAACAAGATAAGTGGGGAGGTATTTCAGTCAGGGAGATTCTTTTTCGGGGAGGCAACCTGATGGCCGATCAGTCGTTTGAGCACGAGCATGAACAGACCGGCGTCGAGCCGAGCCAGGAAGCAAGCAGCAGAGCGAGCGAGAGCGAGGAGCTAGCTGCTCGCGTGGCAGAGCTGCGCCGTCGCATAGAAGAGGCCAACTACCAGTATTACGTTCTCGACAACCCCACGCTGACCGACGCAGAATATGATCAATTGATGCAGGAGCTGCGACGCATCGAGGAGGAGCATCCTGAGCTACAGACGCCTGACTCGCCAACGCAGCGCGTTGGGGCGGCGCCGCTCCCTGAAGTGCGGCAACATCGCCATCCTGTCCCCATGCTGAGTCTGGCCAACGCGCGCAGCGAAGAAGAGCTACAGGCCTGGCACCGGCGCGCGCAGAACATCCTGCCCAACGCCACCTTTGAATATGTCTGCGAGCTGAAGATCGACGGGCTGGCTATGGCTCTGACCTACGAACAGGGGAGGCTGACCGTGGGTGCCACTCGAGGCGACGGTCTTGTCGGCGAGGATTGGACCCCCAACGTGCGCACCATTCGCAGCATCCCTCAGCGCCTGCGTGACGCCAATCCGCCGCCGCGGGTCGAGGTACGTGGCGAGATCTACATGACCATCGAGAGCTTTGAGAAGCTCAACGCCTCGCTTACCCGCGAGAAACTCTTTGCCAACCCGCGCAACGCCGCCGCCGGTTCGCTCCGTCAGAAAGATCCACGTATCACCGCTGAGCGCAACCTCGACTTCTTCGGTTACCAGATCGGCTATATCGAGGGTCGCAATCTGAGCACGCACTGGGAGGCTCTGCAGCTGATCGCCGAATGGGGCTTTCCAGTCAACCCCCACAATCGGCGGGCGCGGGACCTTGACGAAGTGCTGCAGTATTGTCGTGAATGGGAGCAGAAGCGTTTCGAGTTGCCCTACGAAATTGACGGGGTTGTCATCAAGATCAACGATCTCTCCCAACAGCAGGAGCTGGGTTATGTTGGACGAGAGCCGCGCTGGGCCATCGCCTTCAAATATCCTCCCATCCAGGTCGCCACACGCCTGTTAGACATCCGTATCAACATCGGGCGTACTGGCTCAGTCAATCCCTGGGCTGTGCTGGAGCCGGTCAACATCCGCGGCGTGACGGTCTCGCGGGCCACCTTACACAACGAACAAGACATCCTCCGCAAAGATCTGCGCGTCGGCGACTGGGTCATTGTACAGCGCGCGGGCGAGGTCATTCCCCAGGTAGTCAAGCCCATCGTCGAGCGGCGCACCGGTGAAGAGCGCCCCTACACCCCGATCGAACGCTGCCCCGTCTGTGAGACGTCCATCATGCGTCTGCCGGACGAGGCCATTGCCTATTGCCCCAACACGGACTGCCCGGCGCGCCTGTTGGAGAGCGTCATACACTTCGCCTCCAAAGGGGCAATGGACCTGGAGACAATCGGCGAGAAACAATGCGAGCAACTGGTCAAAGCCGGCTATATTAAAACGGTGGCCGACTTCTACGATCTGACGCGAGAGCAGCTGCTTAAGCTAGAGGGGGTCAAGGAGAAGAGCGCCGACAATATGCTCAAGGCCATCGAGGCGAGTAAGAAGCGTCCTTTCTGGCGTCTGCTCTTCGGCCTCAACATCCGCTATATCGGCGAAAAGACAGCTCAGCTGATTGCCGAGCACTTCGGTTCAATGGATCGCCTGCTGATGGCCAGCGAAGAAGAGATCATGGCCATTCCCGGTGTGGGGCCGAAGAGCGCTCATAGTCTCTATACCTGGCTCCAGCAGGAGAAGAATCGCCAGCTTATCGAGCGCCTCCGTCAGGCTGGCGTCAACATGGCCAGCGAAGAACGGCCTGGTGGACCGCTGGCCGGCCAGTCCTTCTTGTTCACCGGCAAACTGACCCACCTGACACGCTCACAGGCCGAGGAGGCAGTACGCCAGCTCGGCGGCACCGTCGCCAGCAACGTCACACGCTCGTTGACTCACCTCATTGTGGGCGAAGACCCTGGCTCCAAGCTAGAGAAGGCCCAGCGCGCCGGGGTGCAGATTCACGACGAACAGTGGTTCCTTGACCTGCTGCGCCAGCACGGCATCAATATTAGCTCATCAGGCACCTGAAACCCGAGCAAGGGACCAGACTGGCGAGAGAGCCAGTAGACTGGTCCCACCGGGCCAGAGAGAGAGGAGGGAACAGCCCGGAGCACAGATGCTCTCGAGAGTCGCCCCTCCTTTCTACCCCGCAGCCCAGCGGACCCACCCCACCGTCAGGGGTCCGCTGCGGTTCGGACTCAGACGTAGCGCATCTCGAGATAGCGAGCACGCAGTTGATGGACAGCCTCACGCACCTGCTTGCCGCGGATAGCATCGTGGATCAGCTGAGCGAGTTCCCCCATTGCGCGCTCATCCATGCCGAAGCGCGTCATCTCCTGCACTCCAATGCGCAGGCCCGAGGGATTGCGCGGATCAGCATCGCCGGGCAGCATATTATAGTTCACGATGATGTCGTTGGCTTCCAGACGCCTGGCTACCTCCACACCACCACCCCAGTTCGCGACATTGACCGCAATCATGTGGCTGCGCGTGTAGCCAAACTCGCGCGCCTCCACCGGCGTGCCCAGCTCATCAAGGGCCTGGCCCAATGCCTGCGCATTGCGCACAATCTGGGCCGCATACTCGCGCCCGTAGCGCTTCATCTCACGGGTCGCCACCAGCAGGGCCGGCAGTGAGAAGAGATGATGGTTGCTCGAAGAGCCAGGGAAGACTCCGCGATCGGCAGGCGGCCAGTACTTCTTCGCCGTCTCCTCATCCATATTCGCCAGGATCACCCCGCGCTGCGGACCGGGGAAGGTCTTGTGGGTGCTGCCGGTCATCCAGGTGGCCCCTTCCTGCAGTGGTGACTGGAACTGGCCACCGGCGATCAGGCCAAGCACATGAGCCCCATCGTAGAGCACCGGAATATCTCTGGTCTTGCAGAAGGCCGCTACCTCCGCCACCGGCTCGGGGAAGAGGAAGAGGCTCTTGCCCATGACAACAATCTGCGGATTCACTCGGTCGATCAATTCAATCGTCTTCTGCGCATCGACATGATAGCGATCCTCGGTGAGAGGCAGATAGTGGAGATTGATGGACTGAGGCCCGCCCACTTTCAAGGACTGCCCCCGCGTCTGAATACGTCGTCCGAAGACACCCACGGCCCCGTGGCTGATGTGGCCCCCCGCATCAGTCGAGTTGACTACGATCGTATCCCCGCCGCGCAGGAAGCCGAGCGCGATCGCCGTATTGGCTGCATTGCCGCTGATTGGGCGTACATCCGCCTGCTTAGCCCCAAAGAGTTCGCAAATCTCATCTCGCGCCATACGCTCGATTTCATCGATGTAGCGCGTTCCCTGATAGTAGCGATTGATACGCTCGCCCTCATTAGGATGGCCTTCCGCATAGCGCCCCATGAAATCAGAATGCTGGACGCGACGCACCGCCGGGCTAGGGGTATTCTCACTGGCGATCAGATTAATGCACTGCCTCTGGCGCCAGTCCTCTTGCTTGGCAAGAATGGCCTCAATGTCACTGATATCAACCGTCATCAGTATTCCTCCTCCCGCACAGGCAGTTTAGCGTCTGGCCGCCAGCCAATCAGACAGCCACTCTGCCTGGCTGATCGGACTGACCGACGAAGAGCAGACGTGCCGAGCGTTCAAGCAAGCATTAAAAGAAATACGGCAAGCGCGACAGCAAGAGCGCCGTGGCCCGGTTCCCTGGTTTTGGCCTGCCGGAGCCGTGGTGGCGATCACCAGAGCGACCGCTGGCCTGGGGCAGTACCAGTCAGAAGAGCCAGGCGGGGCAAGTGACGGCGCAGCGGATCAGCCGGGAGCCTGCAGCGGATAGCCACTAGCGAGGAAGGGGTGAAGGTGACCAGAGGTTACACGGAGCCTAACCACCAGACCCCTACCTGTTCATACCGCACACGTCATGCCTGAATATCGGGCGCATCGCGTTCGGCGCGTTCGGCTCGTTCGAGCGTGATGCGCCTTCCCTTCTGGGTGGCTGAGCGAGCAAGCGAGCAAGGGCAACTATGGCTGACTGCTGACTGGCCTGAGCTGATCATGCGCAACGCTGGTGGGTTTAGTGTAGCATGGCCTCTGGCATCTGTAAATGGCAGGGGCCTCTGTTCAGGCTGCACGGCACCCGCCGTGTCATTCAGATATGGCCCCGAGTGCGCATTGCTGCAATAAGCTGAACAAAAGATGAGAGAAAGTGAACCCCGATCGTCTTCAAACAGCATTGAACAAAGATGGCGATCCTGTTATACTACCACCATAGAAAGGAGAAGCGTCGCGTCTGCGCTTGCAAAAGAACGTAATACGCATGGAAAGGAGGGGCGGCATTCTGCACCTCGCAGCCAGGAGCGATCCTGGTAGGGGTTCTGCCGCAACGTTTTCATGAAGGTCTACACGGCAGAACAGATTCGCAATGTAGCGCTGATCTCGCATGTAGGAGCGGGCAAGACGTCGCTGGTGGATGCCGCGCTCTATGACAGCGGAGCCGTGACCAGGCAGGGGAAAGTGGATGAGCGGACGTCGGCGGTCGATTACGACCCGGAGGAGTTGAAGCGAGGCATGTCCCTCCACGCCAAGCCGGTGCCGGTAGAATGGCGGGGCCAGAAGCTGAATCTGATCGACACGCCGGGTTACCCAGACTTCGTAGGTGAAGTGAAAGCAGCGCTGCGCGTGGCCGATGCGGCCTTAATCGTGACGACGGCGGAGAAAGGGGTCGAAGTCGGCACCGAACTCACCTGGCAGTACGCCGATGAGCGCCGGCTGCCGCGTATGATCCTGGTCAACAAGCTGGACCGCGAGAACACCTCTTTCGAGCAGACACTGGAGGCACTGCGGGCGCGCTTCGGCCTCAAGGTAGTTCCCCTGCAGATCCCCATCGGAAGCCAATCGAACTTCAAGGGAGTGATCGACCTGGTCTCTCGTCGCGGCTTCACCTTCGAGGGCGGTAATAAGGTTCAGGAAGTTCCTGTTCCTCCCGACCTCCAGGATCAGGTCTCTGCTTTCCGCGAGCAGCTGATTGAATCGGCGGTCGAGAACGATGAGGCTCTGATGGATAAGTTCCTCGAAGGCGAGGAACTGAGCGAGGAGGAGCTGCGTACGCTGGTGCGTCAGGGAACGGTAAGCGGCGAGTTGGTGCCCGTGGTGTGTGCGTCCGCGCTAAAGAATATCGGGGTGCAGACCGCACTCGATGCGCTTCTCGACTATCTGCCGAGCGCCGCCGAGGCACTTTCTGATGAGGTTCGTGCCCTGGGCGAGACGCCGGCTCTCTTTGTCTTTAAGACCGCTGCCGCCCAGGTCGGCACAATCTCGCTCTTCCGCGTTTACAGCGGCACGCTGAAGGCCGATAGTCATGTCTTCAATGTGCAAACGCACGCCGAGGAGCGCATCGGTCAGTTGATCATTCCTCGCGGCAAGGCTCAGGAGAGCGCGTCAGAGATTGCCGCCGGCGACATCGGTGGTGTGGCCAAGCTGACCAATACGCATACGGGCGATACGTTGGTGGGAAGCAAAGAGGTTACTACGGCGCTGGAGCCGATCCAATTCCCTGAGCCGTGCTTTACGGTGGCGGTCTTCCCCAAGAGCAAGGCCGATCTCGATAAGATGAGCAATGCTCTGACACGCCTGGTAGAGGAGGATCACACGCTCCGGGTAACGCGCGATCCAGAGACGGGCGAAACCCGCATCTCGGGCATGGGCGAGACACATATCCAGGTCGCGGTCGATATGATTAAGCGGCGCTTTGGCATCGACCTGGAGGTGCGCGATATCCATATCGCCTACCGCGAGACGATTCGCCGGAAGGCGCGCGCGAATGGACGGCACAAGCGCCAGACTGGTGGTCACGGCCAGTTTGGCGATGTCTGGTTGGAGATTGAGCCGCTGCCCATCGGTGGACCCGATACCTTCATCTTCGAAGACCGTATTGTGGGTGGCGTGGTTCCAAGCCAGTTCGTCCCCGGCGTCGAGAAGGGCGTGCGCGAGTCGTTGAAGCGAGGCTTCATCTCCGGCAATCCGATGGTCTATGTTAAGGTGGCCCTGGTCGATGGTAAATACCACCCGGTCGATTCCTCTGCCCAGTCGTTCGAGATCGCCGCTTCGATCTGCATGCAGGAGGCCGTGCCCCAGGCCAATCCCACGATCCTGGAGCCGGTGATGAACGTGACAGTGATCGTGCCCGAGCAGACGATGGGCGATGTGATGAGCGATATCAATACAAAGCGCGGGCGTGTGCTGGGCATGGAGTCCCTTGGCAACGGTATGCAGAAGATCGTCGCTCAAGTCCCTCAGGCGGAAATGCTTCACTACGCGACAGACCTGCGCTCCCTCACTCAGGGCCGTGGTACCTTTACGATGGAGTTCTATCAGTACGAGGAGGTCCCCCCTCAGATCCAGCAGGAGTTGATCGCTCGCTACAAGAAAGAGAAGGGAGAGCCAGCCTGATTCCCGCTGCCTGGTTCGCGAGAGAGGCGAGCAAGGCAGACGACTCCCTCAATATCGCTGTCATTCGATTGCAGGATGGGGCACCGTCTTCCCAAGACGAGCGGAGAGCCGCCACCTCAGAGGTCGATGGCTGATCCGTCAGGATAGGACGGTGCCCCGCTTTCCTTTCTGTTGCGGTTGAGTTTGAGTAGCCAGGCCTGGTGAAAGGAGTTGCGATGTCCCTGCACGATAGGTCTTTCGGCTGGCTGCGATCCCAGGTGTTGGAGCTGTACCACCAGCAGGACTATGCCCGCGCTCGGGATCTGACTGAGGAAGCGCTTCCTTTTTTCCCCGAACATTGGTCCACCCTGGTATTATGGCGCGCCATCCTCACGCTGCGCCTGGGAAGCCCCGAGGAGGCTCTGGCGATTCTGGAGGAGGCCATTGGCCAGGGGCTGTGGTTTGGACCAGCGCAGTTGGGGGATGAGGATCTCGCTCCTCTACGTTCACTGCCAGCTTTCGCTGCCCTGGAACAGACCTGTCAGGAACGCTACGCCGAGGCCCAGACCCGCTCACATCCGGGAATTCTGGTGCTGGAGCCTGACAACCTGGTCCCGCCCCCCTATCCAACACTGTTCGCGCTCCACGGGAATCAGAGTAGCCCACTGGCCGAGCTCGAGTACTGGCAGCCCATCATGGCGCATCGCTGGCAGGTGGCCCTGCCTTGCTCTTCGCAGCTGGTCGGTTATGGCCTGGCTAGCTGGAACGATGAGGTCCGCGCAATGGATGAGGTCTGCACCCATTGGGAACAACAGCAGCGCTGGAAGCGCATTGATCTCCAGCATGTGGTTCTGGCCGGCTTCTCACGTGGCGCGCGCATCGCTTTGCGCCTGGCGCTGGAGGGGCGTATCCCCGCCATCGGCTTCATTGCTATCTGCCCGGCCCTGGAGGCGAGCCAGATCCTGCTTCCTCAAGATGCCTGTCAGGTGCGCCTGGGCTTCGTGCTGCTCGGTGAGCATGATCAGTGCGCTCCCACCACCCTGGCGGCTATCGAGCGTCTGCGCGCCGCCGGGCTGGCCTGCGAGGTGAAACTCTATCCCGGTTTGGGTCACTTCTATCCGCCGACCTTCTCCGAGGAGCTGCCCGCGCTCCTGGCGCACTTCGTTCCTCCAGCTCCACAGTAGCAGACGGACCAGTACCGTTGCTGGCAAGGTCCTGGCAGGAAACTCGCCCGCGACGGTGATCGCGGTGCCCAGATATGCTTCACTGATTGTTTGCAGTCGCTCATTCTCGTTTAATGGACTTTCAATCGTGATTCTATTTTTCTCCTTGAAGACAGGCGGCAGAATGCGAGGATTTGGGCTGAGCGGCTTTCTAGCGAAGGAGGCAGCTCTGCGGACTTGACAGCGGACACCAGGATACGTACAATTCCAGAGACAACGAACAGATCGTGTTCCTTCTTAAGGACGAGAGCAGGGGGCCTGCACCAGAGCTCAGTGAGGTGGCCGTATGCCTTCCAGACCGGTTTTTTCCGCGCCTTCGCTCGCGGAGGTGCTCAAGCAGCTCAGGATCTACCGGCCCAGCGGTCTGCTAACTATTCAACGAGCACGGGGCGCGCCGCCCGAGGAAGTGTATATCACGGTTGAGCGGGGGCAACCAACGCTGGTTGTCTGGAACCGCCAGCAGCAGGAGGCCAGCGAGGCTGTGCTGGCCTGGCTAAATTCATGGGGAGAAATTCGTTTTACTTTTCAATCCGCCGAGCCGCTTTTGCAGCTGCCCGCCCCCGGCCAGCCGGAGCCACAGGAGGGTGCTCCCACTGGTGAGGGCACGCGGAGGCCAACCTGGCCACCTCTCTCGCTCCAAAGTGGACCTTTGCCCACTGTTAGAGGTCGGAGCAGTGCCCGCCAGACGATCTCGCTACAGGGTCAGCATGGCAGCATGGGTAGCCCACCCACTCAGGCGCGCTCGTCCAGCGCAGGGCAGACTCATGTCCAGGTTCCAAGCCAGGCGCAGCCCCAAAACGGGCGCCTGACTCCGCGTTTCGGCGACTCGCTGGTGCTGCCAGCCGTCAAGCCCAACCAGCCGTCTGGTCCGCTGCCGCCGGAAACTGTCGTACCCAGCCTGACCGCCCTCGGTAAGGAATATGCTGCCACCGCCGTTCCGCGCTATGATCGAATCGTCTTTCTCCTCATCAATGGTCGGCGCACGCTCGGCGATCTGGCACAGCTGACCCGGCGTACACCCGCCGAGGTCTATGCCTCTCTCCAGCGCTTGCAGGAACAGGGGCTGATTCAGCTAACGCTCCCGCCTACCAATGGGCACGCCCCTTCTTCCTCCTCATCGCGCTAATTCAAGAAGCTGCGGTCTGGATGAGTTTGCAAATGGGCGTTACGCTGCAGTACCTGCAGGGCAAAGGGAACCTCACGTCTCAAAATCTCGTTCTCCTCTGCCAGACGCTGTCGCGTCGAGGTCAGTTCCAGCAAGTGCTGTTTCTGCTCATCCTGCAGATCGAGCAGATAGGCAATGAGATAGGAAAGTTCCTCTGGATCGGTCGGAAGATGCTCTTTGATCTCCGGCAGGCTGCGCGCCTCTAGCAGGATTTCTAGATAGCTGCTGAAGAGATCAAGGGCCCGCTCGGCGTAAGGCCTGATCAGATTGGCTGGTTCACGTGCATCGCGATACAGCTCAACCACACCCGAAAGGTAGGGTTGCTGATGCTTGAGCTGGCGAATACGGAAGCGCTCGCTGCCAATGGCAATGAGGTTGTAGCGCCCGTCTTCTAGACGCTCGACCTGCAGAATCTCGGCCAGCGTGCCTACGCTGTAGGGCACTTCCTGAAGATGACGACTCTCGGGACGCATCAGGACGATGCCAAAGGGAGACTTCTCCTCAAGACAGCGAGCGACCATCAGGCGATAGCGCCGTTCAAAGATATGCAGCGGCACCACCGCGGTCGGGAAGAGGACCAGCTGCAACGGGAAGAGTGGGACCTCGACGATTCTCTCCACGGGATCTTCTCCTTAGCGCACGGGCTTTCGGCTTTCTTCCAGGATCATGGGTGTATTCGCTCGCTTCTGCCGGCGCATCCGCATCTGGGCCCGCTGGTTGGGATAGACTGGGGCCTTGCCTCGATCGCATCCTAGGTAGCCCTGGCCTGCCGGTCTGAGTACCCCGCTCTCAGGCGCCGGAGAGAGACCCTGGCCAGGTCGATGCAGCCTGTCGACGATACCTCCGCCGACGGAACCAGGCCAGGCGAGGCCATTGGCTGGCCCGCTCTGACCGTGAAGGAGCGCTTCAGACTGTTTGAACAGCATGAAGATGGGGATGGCTATGAGCATGGTCGGGCCAGTGCTGATGCTCATGGCAATGCATGACTCCCGGCGGGGGCAGCTCCCCAGGTCCGTGACTATGAGTGCCATCGAGATGATGGGGATGATCATGCCCGTACCAGCGATGAGCCGGATTGCAGTACGCCACCAGCAGGCTCTGCCCATGATGCCAGCGCGCGCGAAAGACATCATAATTCTTCTTGCTCTTGGTACGCCGCTCTTCCTCCGTCAGACTGTACCATTCGCGATGAGGATGCCTGATAAGGCGGGCTGCGACCTCGGGACAGACTACGACGCGATAGCCAGCGGCCTTGAAGAAGAAACTGTAGTGGACGTCGGCCAGGCGATAGAAACGGAACTTTTCATCGAGCCAGCCGACCTCGTTAAGCAAGGCGCGGCGAAAGGCTAATAGGTACCCCTCAATGGCGTCCACCTCGGGGCCACTCTCTTCGCGAAATTCACGCAGATCTTCGGTAATCAGGCCGAAGGGACCAGTCACTCCTACCTGCGGATCGGTCAGCGTTTGCTCCAGGGGCGTCCAGATATCGCCCTGGATCTCAACCGAGGTGTCTAGCCAGACAATGATCGCTCCCTGGCTGGCACGCATGGTTGCATTGCGCCCCGCGGCGAAGCCCAGGTTATGGTCGGCGAAGAGCACGCGCAGAGCAAGCCGCTCGCCGTTGGCTCCGACCAGCTCGGCACGTCGGGCCAGCTCCCGTAGAAAAGGAAGGGTCTCATCGGTTGATCCATTCTCGATCACGACAACTTCCAGGCTGCGCCCGTCGGCGTGGCGACAGATGCTGTTAAGGCAGCGTTCAAGGTCCCTGTAGTTATTGCGCGCCAACAGATTGAGCGAGAAGGCATAGCGCGATGGCAGCTGTGTGGCATCAGGAGCATCCTGCCAGCGCGAGAGCACCGGAAACTCTTCGCTGAGACGCCGGGGCCGAACCAGCGTCCCTTCGGGCAGGTCACTTACTTTCCAGCCCCGCTGGAGTAAACGGAGCCGCAAGGCATCAGCGCCCTCGTAGTCGCTCTGCCGACGCAAGGCCTCCCGCTCACGCACAAGCGCCGTCAGCTCTGCCGGCAAAAGATGCTGTGTGTGCTGCGGCTCACGGTGCTGGCGTGGCTTTTCGCTCAGAAGGTAAGATTTGAGATTGAAACCGAGTACACGGTCGAAGTCGAGCAGTAGCTGTAGCTTCCTGGTAGCATCCAGCTCAGGAGTGCGCAGCATGGCCAGGAGCACCGCCATCGCCCGAGGGATATTGAGATCATTCTCCAGCTCACGGCGGAAAGCCAGACGCCACGGCTGTTCTTCATCCTCCAGAGGCCTGAGCGCACGCTCCTGATCAGCTCGCAGCCAGAGATCATAGGCACGCTCGCGCAAGCGCTCCAGAGCGACCTGGGCCGCTTCTAGAGCGCGGAAGGTGAAGTTGAGACGGCTACGATAGAGGGCGGTGGTGTAGAGATAGCGCAGGGCCAGCGGATCGAAACCGCGCGCCTCAATTTCAGCGCAGGTATAGTCGTTGCTGACCGACTTGGCCATCTTCTGCCCGTCAGCAAGCAGGTGTTGGGCATGAACCCAGTAGTTGACAAAGGGCTGACCACTGTAGGCTTCGCTCTGGGCGATCTCATCCTCGTGATGGGGAAAGATATTGTCGACCCCGCCGGTGTGGATATCGAAGTGGGGTCCCAGATACTTCATGGACATGGCCGAGCATTCGATGTGCCAGCCGGGGAAGCCACGCCCCCAAGGGCTGTCCCAGGCCATGTCCCGCCCTGGCTCGGCAGGCTTCCAGAGCGGGAAATCCTCGGGATGGCGGCGGTCAGCATCGCTGCCCTCGTGAATGCCAATCTGCATATACTCCAGCAGATTGCGCGAAAGCTTGCCATAGCCGGGAAAGCGCTGGATGTCAAAATAGACGTAGCCGTGCACCTCGTAGGCAAAGCCTTTGCGCAGCAGCTCCTCGATGACCTGGATCATTTCGGGGATGTGCTCACTGGCCCGCGGGAAGACATGGGCCGGCAGAATGTTGAGCTTGGCCTCGTCACGATGAAAGGCTTCAGTGTAAAAGCGCGCGATCTCGGCAGAGGTCTTCCCTTCCTTGCGGGCCTGGGCCTGGATCTTATCCTCGCCACGGTCCAACAGCTCATGACGCATGTGCCCGACATCGGTGATATTTTTCACATGGAAGACCTCGTAGCCGAGGTACTCCAGGGTACGGCGGAGCCAGTCGGCCATCGTGAAGGTACGCAGGTTACCGATGTGGATATAGCGGTAGACGGTCGGACCACAGGAGTACATTTTGATCTTGCCAGGCTCCAACGGGACAATTTCCTCGACGCGCCGCGTGAGTGTGTTATAGATTCTCATCGCCTCGTCACGCTCCCAGCATGGGTCAAACAGAACAACGACGAACGGCCTTCCGTGACAGCCTCTCCTCTGCCAGTCCCCGCCCGAGCGAGCGTCCATGTGGCTCGGCTCAACCGCCGCCCCTGGCGCCGACTGCTACTGACCCGCACCATATCCCTTCTTTTCCCACACGGAATTATACTCCCGGCCTGGCGGCCTCGACCAGGCGAGGAGACAGGGCAGTCCCGCCAGCGTGTCGACGTGCAGCCACCTCCCTCCTCGCCAGTAACGCTCGTGCACAGGTGGAGTCCAGGCTCAGGCGGTCATCTCTTTGACTATCTGCTGAACCCTGGCGCCTGGGGCCTTCCCTTTCAGTTCACGAGCCGCCAGCGGCATAACTTTGCGGAAATCGCGCCCCTGCTCCTCAATGAGACGGGCCACAACAGCCCGGATCTCCTCGTCGCTGAGCTGGGCAGCCTGAAGATAGGATTGCAGGAGGGCCTTTTCGCGCTGGGCTTTCTCGACCAGATCACTGCGACCTCCCTTTTCGTAAAGGGGAATGGCCTGATCACGCATCTTGATCTCGCGCTCTAGCACCTGATAGCAGTCAGCTTCGGTCAGTGGCTTCCCATACTCGGGATGCTTGCGATCGGTGCGCGCAACTTCCAGATTGTGGATAGCTCCCAGCACCATACGCAGCGTGTCAACCCTGAGCTGATCTCTCGCTCGCTGAGCTTCTTGAATGTCTTTTCGTAGTTGTTTCTCGATAGGGAACTCCTCACGCGTCTGCGCCATGTTACATATTCCTCCTATGCTCTCGGCAATTCTGATGGCGATCTCCAGTATAGCCTTTGGCGCCAGTGCTGTCGAGCCAGTCAGGCGATGCGCACACCACACTAGCAGGACCGGCCAGGCCTACGCCCCACTGCATCGACCCCACTCCCGGACCAACCCGGCTACCCATTTGTTAGAAGAGGCGCCGTCCAGTGAACAGCAGGCCCCGGCGCAACAGGTGCTCCCAGCCACTGGGGCTGGCCGCCCTCAGCACCTCTCCAATCTGCCGCAGCGCTACCTCTCCCGCAGGCAAACGCAGGCGTAGCAGAAAAGCCGCGCCCGTCTCTCCCGGCCAGGGATCACGCTGCCAAAACGAGGCGTGGCGCAGGAAAGGCTGCTCGGCCAGCTGCTCCAGCAAGGCCATCACCTCATATCTCAGAGTACTATACGGAAGATCACCCGCAGAGAAGGTGAGCGAGAGCGTCTGCGTCCCTAACTCTGGCGCCGCTCCACTGAGCAGATCATTGCCGAGCTGGTAAACGAGATGATAGACAAGCGCACCACTGGCCAGGGAGGACAGCCCGGCAGAGGCAGGCGCAGGCAGCTCTTCCTCTTCTGCCGGCCCCCGATCGCCGCGCAAGGAAGCTGGCCAGTCTGCAATGAACTGATTGAGCAGATCGAAGGCGCAGGCGCCACGCAAGAGAAACCACAGCTCATAGAGCTGGTGCCCGGGTCGCCAGCGTCGCCAGTCCTCCAGCCTGGCTTTGGCAGTCTGTAATGCTGGCGCCAGCTCACTGGCAGCCAACTCCGGCCCCAACTCCGGGACAGCACAGGCAACTAGCGCTGGCCCTTCAAGAGGGAAAAGGCCAGTCGAGCCTAAGCGCGTGGCCAGATGACGCAGCTCACGCAGCAAGGCGGCTACAACCTGGGATGGCTCAGTAGCGGCTGCAAGGAAGCCCAGACGCTGAAGACGCAGCGCGGCCTCCTCTGCATAGCGCGCGCACTGCTCCTCAGTCCACTCCTGCAAGCGCGCCGCGACCGCCGCGCAGCGTTCACGGAGTGCAGCGAGCAACGGCAAAAGTTCGGCCTCCCCCTCCCGAGCTAACAGGCGGACACAGAGATGGAGGATCGGTACATCCAGTCCCAGGGCGCGATAGATGTCCATACGGTTTCCTCGCTTTTCCTATCATAGTCGACACTGGCAAGGGCAACAAACGTCGGCAGCGTCCTGACCATAACAGCAAGGCAGCCCAGATGCCTGAAAGCCGTGACCACCAACCTGGCTGGCTGGCTAGCCAGCTCTCACGAGGCTATAATAGAGACATCCATCTCTTTTCTGGCAGTCTCTTGTGTCTGGAAAGGTCTTCCCGTTCATGTCTAGCACGACCTCTTTCTCTTCTCGCCCGGATCAGCAAAACATCCGTATTGGAGCACTGATAGCCCTTTTCTTAGGTCCTGCCTTTGTCTTTGCTAACATGTACACCACCCAGGCTATCTTGCCTGTGCTGAGCCGGGCTTTCAGAGTCGATGCGCCCACCGCAGGCCTGACCATTTCCATTACCGTCCTGGCGGTCGCGATAGGCTCGCTCTTCTATGGACCGCTCTCCGACCGCATTGGACGCAAAATCGTCATGGTGGGCAGCAGTCTTCTCATTACCCTGCCGACGCTGCTATGCGCCTTCGCACCTAATTTTACCATTCTACTCTGTCTGCGCGCCCTGCAGGGCTTGCTGATGCCGGGATTGACCAGTGTAGCCATCTCCTATGTCAATGACGAGTTTAGAGGGCGCGAGCGTGGCCTGGCAATGGGTGTCTACGTCAGCGGGCAGACGCTCGGTGGTCTCTTTGCTCGCCTCGGGAGCGCCTCCCTGACTGCAGCCACCGGCTGGCAGGTCGCCCTCTTCTCTTTCAGCCTGCCGACCCTGATCGCCGCACTCGCCATGTGGCGCTTTCTGCCCGACAGCCAGGGCCAGCAGTCCCAGCGCGCTCCTCATCCGCTCCACCGGCGTCAGCGGACGGCGATCTCCGACAGCGTCAGTGATCAGCCAGAGGGCAACGTCCTGCGTCAGTCGCTCAGCGATATCTGGTTTCATTTGCACAATCAGCACCTGGTGGGAGCCTTCATCATCGGCTTCACCCTTTTCTTTGGCTTCGTTGGCACCTTCACCTATTTACCCTACTACCTCAGCGGACCGCACTTCGGTCTCTCAACGGTCCAGCTTGGTCTGGTCTATCTGCTCTGGCTAACTGGCCTCTGCTCGCCCATCGCGGGCAGCCTAGCGGGACGTGTTGGCTCACGGCGCGCCATTGCTGTCAGCATGAGCCTGGCTGGTTGCGGACTCCTGATTACTCTGATTCCTCTACTACCTCTTGTCATCACGGGCCTTGGTCTACTAGCCCTTGGCATGTTTTGTACCATTCCTGCCGTCAATCTCTATCTTGGTGAACAAGCCCACAAAGCCAAAGGGACGGCCGCCTCCCTTTACCTCTCCTGTTACTACTTCGGTGGCAGTTTGGGGGCGGTCCTGCCTGGTATTGCCCTCCTGCGCGGCGGCTGGCCTGGTGTCGCGCTCCTCTGCCTTGGCACCATTCTGATCGCAATCGCCAGCGACCTCGTCCTTTGCTGAGCCGGCTGAGCAGACGGTCAGTAATCGAGCCAACCAGCCACCAGTCTGCCGGCAGAGCTGGTCCCTTCCCTACCAGGCGGGCCACTCCGTGGGATACAATAAAGGGGAAAGTACCCGTTGAGAACACGAAGGAGTGTGACCAATTATGACCATAACCGCAGAGCACGTTTTAGAGCGTGCGCGGACCCCTTTTAGAAACGAGCCGCTGACAGACTTCTCGCGCCCTGAGAATCGTCGGGCCCAAGAAGAGGCCCTGGCTCAGGTGCGTAGCGAGCTAGGCCGCACCTATCCGCTGATCATCGGCGGCCAGCATATCCAGAACAGCGAGACCTTCGCCTCCGTCAACCCGGCCCAGCCTGACCAGGTCATCGGCTATTTCTCGCGCGCCACGTTAGACCAGGTTGACCAGGCCGTGCGCGTCGCCGCCGAGGCTTTTGAGCAGTGGAAGCGCGTTCCAGCCCACGAGCGCGCTAACTATCTCTTTGCCGCCGCCGACCGCCTGCGCGAGCGTCGCTTTCTCTTCAACGCCTGGATGATCTACGAGGTGGCCAAGAGCTGGACCGAGGCCGATGCCGATACCGCCGAGGCCATCGACTTCCTGGAGTTCTACGCCCGCGAGATGTTGCGCCTGGCCGAAGAACAGCCACTTGTCCGTATTCCAGACGAAGATAACGAACTTGTCTACATTCCGCTGGGCGTCGGTGCCGTCATTCCACCCTGGAACTTCCCCGGCGCTATCATGGTTGGAATGACCAGCGCCTCCTTTGTGGCGGGCAACACCGTGGTCCTCAAACCATCGAGCGCCTCGCCCACTATTGCGGCCCAGTTTGTACGCATCCTTGAAGACATCGGCCTGCCAGCGGGCGTTGTCAACTTCCTGACGGGAGCCGGCTCCAGCATTGGCGACGCCCTGGTCTCCCATCCCCTGACGCGTTTCATCGCCTTCACCGGCTCGCGCGACGTCGGCCTGCGCATCAACGAGTTGGCGGCCAAGACTCAGCCGGGCCAGCGCTGGATCAAGCGTACCATCCTGGAGATGGGCGGTAAAGATGCGATCGTCGTCGACGAAACCGCCGACCTGGAGGCTGCCGCTCACGGCATTGTTACCTCCGCTTTCGGCTTCCAGGGCCAGAAATGTTCAGCCTGCTCGCGCGCCATCATTGTCGAGAGCGTCTATGATCAGGTTCTACAGAAGGTGGTAGAGAAGGCCAAACAGCTCAGCATCGGCGACGTCACGCGTCCCGAAACCTTCATGGGGCCAGTGATTGACGCCAACGCCTTCAAGAAGATCACCGACTACATTGAGATCGGCAAAGGCGAGGGGCGCCTTGTCCTGGGAGGTGGCCATCATGGCCCGGGCTACTATATCGAGCCGACCATCTTCGCAGACGTCGATCCCCACGCTCGCATCGCCCAGGAAGAGATTTTCGGGCCTGTGCTGGCCTTCATCCGGGCGAAGGACTTCAGTGACGCCTTGCGTATCGCTAACGATACCGAGTACGGCCTCACGGGTTCAGTCTATACGCGCGACCCTGAGCGCATCCAGCGGGCCAAAGAAGAGTTCCACGTTGGCAATCTCTACTTTAACCGCAAGTGCACGGGAGCCTTGGTCGGCGTGCACCCTTTCGGAGGCTTCAACATGTCAGGCACGGACTCCAAAGCCGGGGGCCGCGACTATCTCCTGCTGTTTACGCAGGCTAAGGCGATCTCGGTCAAGAAGCTCTAGCTCGCCCGCCAGGCGAGTGAGCCCGAACAAGAGCAGCTTGTTGCCGCAGGGCAGCGCCTGCGTCGCGGCACGAGAGAGGTGTATTACGTGTCTGCAAACTTTCAACCTGTTGTTCGCCTACGGAAAGAAAGGCCGGGGACATGGCAGATCTCACTGCCTTTCCTCGGCGAACACGGGATCATCGGCAGCTACCTCATCACAGATGAGCGTCAGACGGCTCTCATCGATCCCGGACCAACCAGTACAGTGACAGCCCTGCTAAGCGAATTGCGCGAGGCGGGTTTTGATCCCGAGGCCATTACGCATATTCTGCTGACCCACATTCACCTGGACCACGCTGGGGCCACGGGCACTCTGGCCCGCCTGCTACCGCAGGCCCAGGTCTATGTTCACAGCCAGGGCGCCCCGCATCTGGTCGATCCATCGAAAGTCATCGCCAGCGCCAGCCGCATCTACGGCGAGCAGATGCCAACACTGTGGGGCGAGGTTGAGGCCGTGCCCGCCGAGCGAGTCCATAGCCTCGAGGACGGGAATGTGCTCACAGTCGCCGGGCGTCGGCTAGAGGTGCACTATACGCCTGGACACGCCATTCACCACATTATCTTCTTCGATGTCCACTCGGGAGAACTCTTCGCTGGGGACGTCGCTGGCGTGCGTCTCCAGGACGTCGATTATGTGCGCCCACCCACGCCACCACCCGATCTCGATCTGGAAGCCTGGTTCGAGAGTTTGAGCCGCATCAGCCGTCTGCGGCCTGATGTGCTTTACCTGGGGCACTTCGGACCAACGCGCGATGTCACCCGGCACATCGCCAATCTGCGCGAGCGCCTCATCGCCTGGGGCGAGATTGTCTTGCAGGCCATGCGCGAAGGCAAAAGCGAGGAGGAGATCCGCGAGCACCTCATCGCCAAGACCCAACCTGAGCTGGAGCGCGTCGCTCGCGATCCTCAGGCCATCAAGCGCTACGACCTTGCGACCAACTATCCGATGACAGTCCAGGGTTACATGCGCTATTGGCGGAAGAAGCACCCCGAGCGGCTCCAGGAGAGTCCTCCCGCCTAGCCAGGCGGGGAAAGGAAGCCAGAGACCAGCGCACGCCGCCAGCGCGAGCCGGGTTGAGCAGGCTTGCTGCGGCGTGGCTGGCTCGCTCCTTTCGCCCGACTCAGCCCCCATTAAGGAGCAGGTGGTTGTCAACCTGAAAGACCCCCAGACTGACGAGGGCCGGGGCGATGTCCCCCAAGGCCCGAATAATCAACTTATGAGCCTCCACCTCGCCAACAATAGGAGAGCAGAAATACTGACAGATGGCAATCAGGGCTGAGAACCCCTCAAGCAAGTCTTCACGAGGCATCCGGTCAAGGTGAGACTTATCCATCACATAGAGGTAGCCGTTGGGGGAGATTCTCAGGCCAGAGAAGGCAGGGAAAGCAGCGGAACAATCATCGATGATGTCGCGCAGAACGTTCATTGCCTCCTTTGGCCCGACCAGCTGAGCTACAGCCAACGAGACCCGCCTGGTGGCCTCAACCAGCAATTGCCACTCCCAGGGCGAGATCAGCTGATTGACCTTGGTACGGGCCACCACTTGACCCTCTACAATCTGTGGACGCGGCTGGGCCGCAGGAGGCGGAGGCGCGGTTGGAGCCGGCCCTGAGCGTGGTACGGCCCCAGAGCTATAGCGCGCCTGCAAATGCGAGAGCCAGCGCTCAAAGCGCTGCTCATGGGCAGGCGTCACATTCTCGCTCTGGACCGTCACACCGCGTTCAAACCGGAGCGTCGCGCGCGTCCAGCTCTGCAAATCCGCCAGCACAGCATCGACTGCGCCCCGCGTTCCGATCACATGCACCAGTCTGCCATTTCGGAAATAGAGATGAGCCAGCCCCAGACGCGTATTGTTCCGCACGGTCAGCCGCCCAAAGGCGCGCAGGCGCTTAATACTGCTGATAATACTGGGCAGGTCAGCTAGCGAACCCTGCCACTGTGCATTGGAAGACATAGTACAACGCCGTTCTCCGAAACTGCCCTAACGATGGACAGGCCATCATCAGTGTTCGGGTGCTGTCTCCCGTGACCGTGAGACAGTGCCACGTGCGGGTTACTCACCCATTCCTCCCATTCGTCGCCCCTCCCCACTTTAGCGCCTCCCCTACCTACCGCAACCGCAGTCCAGCGGCCCTCGTCCGCGTGCCGTCCTAACCCGACCGGACCGGCGCTAAAGCGTCCAGAGCCACCGGGTCTCATCAGGATCATCTCCAGCAGCGCATGGCCGCAGCCCAGCCCACCCGGCTCAGCTCAGGTAAGCACCAGACAAGCTCGTCTGCCAGTTCGTGCCACCAGAGAACCAACTCCCTCCACAGCCTTCCGCAGTCTGCCAGCAAAGCCGCCCGCCTTTCAATACCTCTCTCCCCCAACCTGGGCAACGGCACCGTCCGGCTTATCCCCCTACCGCTCCTCGCTCATCCAACCAGGACACCAGCCAAACCAAAGGCTGCGACCGCAAGGTCGCCGAGCGCCAGACCTATTCTAACGTATACTGGACTACTGGTCAAGCTATGCGCGCTTTTGCCTGTCAGTACCACTTCCCATCCTTCCCCCCCTATATTCATAGATATTGTGTTCACTTTTGCTACTCATACCGCTATAATAGCAACAGGATGGTTTAGTAGAGCAAAGGAGGCTACATGAACTTTTCACAGCAATTTCTCCGCCGCCAGAGCAGGCGCCGTGCCCTCAAGCGGCTCGGGGCCTTTACCCTTGGCCTGAGCGCTGGCGCGGGTCTGGGAACAGGAGCGCTGACCGCCATTGGGCGAGCCGCGGCCAGCGCGCCAGCTCCGGCTCCGGCAGAGAACCCGCTCAAACATATTCTCATCCTCTGCCAGGAAAACCGCTCCTTCGATACCTATTTTGGCTACTACGAGCGGGCTGGGCGCTTCGCCGTACCGGCCAACTACAGCCAGCCGGGTGGAGCCGGTAAGCCCGTCGTCAAGCCCTATCACTTCAGCAGCTACACCAACCACGACATTCCCCACAGCTGGCAGGCCCTCCACGCTGAATGGAACGGTGGCAAGATGGACGGGTTCGTTACCACAGATGGCCTCGAAGCTCTCGGCTACTACACGCGGAGTGACCTGCCTTACTATTACGCCCTGGCCGACGCCTTCACTCTCTGCGGCAACTACTTCTGCTACCAGCTCGGGCCGACCCTGCCGAATCGCCTCGCCCTCTGGAGCGGCACCTGTGGCGGCATCACCAACAATCGACCAGGGCCAGGCTCACTCGACTGGCCAACCATCGCCGACTTGCTTGACCAGCACGGCGTCAGCTGGCAAAGCTATAATCTCAACAGCCACAGCCGGCAGCGCATCGGCAGCCCCAACGGTTTCAACGGACTGGCCTACTTCAAACGCTGGATCAAAGATGCGCGGCTCTATGGCAGTGAAGACGACTATTATCAGGCCCTGGCCGACGGAACCCTGCCCCAGGTTGTCTTTCTCATTACCAGCAGCGAGGTCAGCGAGCATCCCCCCAGCAACGTGCGCACTGGGGAGAAAAAGGTCGCAGAGATCATCAACGCGCTCATCGCCTCGCGCTACTGGAGCCAGGCCGCCTTCATCTTGACCTACGACGAGAACGGCGGTTACTTTGACCACATCGCGCCGCCGCAGCTGGATGCCTACGGCCTCGGCATGCGCGTGCCCACGCTGATCATTTCGCCCTGGGTCAAGCGCGGCTATGTCGCTGGCCAACTCTACGAACACAGCTCCGTGCTGAAATTCATCGAGCGCACCTTCGGGCTGCCAGCGCTGGCCAGCCTCAACCATCAATTTGATGACGAGACGCCTGCCAGCAACAACGACGCCGCCGCCGGGCGAAGTGCAGGACCGCCAGCCCCGCCACGCGACGGGCTGGTCCAGATCGGCGACCTCTATGAGGTCTTCGACTTTAGCCAGGACCCCCACTACTATCCCCCCCTTCCCCCGGCGCCGTGACGTCCACGGCTGCCACTTGACCTTGCGGGGTGAGCAGGGAAGCGCAGCGCACTACCCCGTTGCCTCTCCCTGTTCACCTCCACCCTTCGGGCCTTCGGGGTGAGCAGGCAGCAGGCAAAGGCGCTGACAGGCCGAACACCAGCCAACGAGCTGCCCCCCCTCCTCGCGCAGCTCGCTCAGGCGCCGCGCACAGCGACAGACATAGCCATGCTGGCGCGCCGGATTACCATAAACCAGAGCATGAGCAGGTACGTCGCGCGTGACTACCGAACCGGCTCCTACGAGAGCAAACTCGCCAATGGTTACTCCGCAGACTACCACCGTCCGCGCCCCCAGCGAAGCCCCATAGCGCACCAGCGTGGGCGTAATCTGCCAGTCCTGGGCCCCCTTCAGCTGCCCATCGGGTGTAATCGCCCGCGGCAACAGATCGTTCGTAAAGCAGACATGGGGGCCAATAAAGACCCCGTCTTCGATCGTCACCCCCTCAAAGACCGACACGTAGTTCTGAATCTTGACCCGCGCCCCGATGCGTACTCGCGCATCGATATAGACGCCTCGTCCCAGAATGCACTCTTCGCCAATCACAGCTCCTTCGCGTACCTGGGCCAGACCCCAGATACGTGTCCCCGTGCCGATCCGCGCCTCTGGCGAGACATCTGCCGTCGGATGGATAAAGATATCCTTCTCACTCGTGCGCTTGTGCTCCATTACCGCGCTTCTCCTGAAAATATCATCTCTTGAGCCACCTGCTTGCTACTCGTTCCTCGCCGAGGAAGAGCAGCTGCTGTCGGAGGCCCGCGAGCATGCTCAGGCCGTCATGAGCAAGCCGATCGCAATGCCCAGCAGTCCCCCAACCAGGACCTGCACCGGGGTATGGCCAATCAGCTCACGCAGACGCTGCTCCCCAATAGGGTGGCCCTTAAAGGCTTCCTCCAGCATCTGGTTCAACATCCGGGCCTGAATGCTAACAGCTCGCCTTACGCCCGCCGCATCGTACATGACCACGCCCGCCAGCACGATACTGATGGCAAAACTGGTCGAGGAGAGGCCCGCCAGACGGCCTACCGCCGTGGCCAGTCCCATGACAAGAGCTGAGTGGGCGCTGGGCATTCCTCCTGCCGAGACCAGCCGGCGCAGGTTCAGTCGCCGCTGGGTGACAACCTCGATAAGGGTCTTGCTCACCTGGGCCAAGGCCCAGGCCAGCAAGGCTGCCAACAAGGCACGATTCTCTAGCAACGATGCCATCGACACCTGCAACTATGCGCGCCCTGCTTCCTACTCGATCTCGTCCGCGAGCTGGCTCAGCTCCAGCGGCTGCGCCACCGGCATCCCCTGGCCGTCAACTGTCAGCTGCCTAACGCGCAGCTCCGCCCGCTGTAAGAGATCGTTGCAGTAGTGCACCAGACGCATACCACGTTCGAAATGCTCAATCGCTTTTTCTAGAGGAAGTTGTCCATTTTGTAGGGTGAGCACTGTCTCCTCTAGCTGTTGAAATGCCTCTTCAAAAGACAACTCTTCCATAGTGCGCACCATTCTGCCAGTTTTCCGAGTAAAGCCAACCAGGAAGACGGGACCAGCCTTGTTACCAGTAAAGTGAACAGCAGCGAAGCTTTCGCCACAGCTTACAGGCCATTGACCTTGAGGGAGCTGAGAGCCAGAGAGAGCAGCAAGGGAACGCAGATCACCTCAAGCAAGGTCGCGCGGCAGGGGTGACTCGCTTAGGGGAGCACCTGAACGGTCACGGAACCGTTCGCGAGCTGGAGCAGCAAGCGATCGCCAGGGTGGACCTGCTCGACAGTGGTAACCAGCGCCTGGTCTTCGGCGCGTCGCACAATGGCGTAGCCCCGAGCGAGCGTCTCCAGCGGAGAGAGCGTTTCCAGATGACGTGCGATTCCGCGGAGACGTTCGCGCTGCAGAGTGAGGAGCGTCTGCATACTGACGAGCAAGCGCTCGCTCAGATCATCCAGCTGCTGGCGTTGCTGATCCAATTGACCACGAGGGCTAGCGCGTCGGAGGTCGCGCTCGGCGAGCAGTAAGCGCTCACGCTGCTCGGCCAGGTACGACAAGATACACTCCTGCAAGCGCCGCTGCCACTCAAGCAAGTCCTGGCGCCAGCGAGCCACATCGGGTACAGCGATGGTTGCGGCGGCGGTTGGCGTTGAAGCCCGATAGTCGGCCACCAGGTCAGCAATGGTAACGTCGGTCTCATGGCCGACGCCACTGATGACTGGAATGCGCGAGCGAGCGATGGCGCGCGCCACCAGCTCGTCGTTGAAAGCCCATAGCTCTTCACGCGAGCCGCCGCCGCGCGCCACGATAATCACCTCTGCTTCTCCATGCTCATTTAACAGATCAAGAGCGGCGGCAATAGAGGCTGGAGCCTCCTCTCCCTGCACCAGGGCGGGGGCAATCAGCACTTCCGCCAGTGGGTAGCGTGTGCGGAGTACGCGTAGCATGTCGCGGAGGGCTGCCGCCTGCAGTGAGGTCACGACCCCGATTACCGCTGGCGCTGAAGGGAGCGGACGCTTACGCGCCTCGGCAAAGAGGCCCTCCGCAGCCAGCCGCTCTTTCAGTTGCTCAAAGCGGCGATAGAGGGCGCCCTCGCCTAGAGGCTCGACATACTCGACATAGAGTTGCAGCCGACCATGTTGCTCATAGAACGAGACATAGCCGGCGGCCAGCACCGCCATGCCGTTGCGCAGCTCAGGCAAGCCGGCCCGCAGGCGAGCATGCTTGAAAAAGACGCATAACAGCTGGGCTGTCTCGTCTTTCAAGGTGAAATAACAATGGCCGGAAGCCAGATGAACCTTATAATCAGAGATTTCTCCCTGCACCCAGAGACTGCGCAGCAGCTCATCCTGCTCCAGCAATTTCTTGAGGTAATGAACCGCCTCGGAGACCGTCAACGGCGGCTCGTTGAGTGTCGCCAGCATCAGCGCCCTCCCGCTCCTCGGCTAAGCCTCGCCGGCGCTATCGATCACCATCAGCGGCTGCCCGTACTCGACCGGCTGGCCTTCTTCCACCAGAATCTCAACGACGCGGCCCACTACTGGCGATTCGACCTCATTGATGACATTGAGTGCCTCGACGGTGGCCACCAGCTGGCCCACCTTGACCTGATCACCGACCTGGACCGCAGGGCGCTGCTCCTTGGGCCTGGCCCAGCGATGAAAGATACCAACCCAGGGAGAGACAACCGTGTGTCGGGTTTCGACGGCGGTCGCTGGCGGTTCCTCGGTCGCCGCCTCTTCTTCATCAACGAGTTCTGCCGCTGCCAGACCATCGGCGCCACTGAGGCGCGCCTTGCGCAGCGCCAGGCGCAGGCCCGCAGCCGGAGCGCGCAGCTCCAGCTCGCTCACATCGCTCCTGTCGAGCAACTGCACCAGGCGCTTGATCTGTTCAACTGTCAGCTCCTCAGCGCCAGAAGAACCGTTCTCCAGAGCAGCGCGGCTGCCTCCCCGGCGCGATCCCTTGGTTTCCATTGTTCTGGTCCTCCTCTGCGCTGGCAGGCTACGCGCGTTCAACGTACTCACCAGTGGTGGTATTGATGCGGATCAGGTCGCCGATGTTGACAAAGAGCGGCACCTGCACCACCAGACCTGTCTCCGTGGTGGCTGGCTTCGAACCACCCGTCGCCGTATCGCCCTTGACGCCCGGCTCCGTATAGGTCACCCGAAGCACCACCTTTTCCGGCAGCTCCACCGAGATCGGCTGGCCTTCATACATAATGATATCCAGCTCCATATTATCGGTCAGATAGAGCCGGGCATCGCCGAGCTGATCCTCGGTCAGGACAATATCCTCGTAGGTAGTCGTATCCATAAAATGGTACTGATCGCCATCCCGGTATTGGTACATCACATGCACCCGGTCCAGGAAGACGCGCCTAAACTTCTCGCCGGCATCAAAGGTTCGCTCGACGATAGCGCCCGTACGCAAATTGCGCAGCTTCAGGCGAACCGTGGCCCCACCGCGGCCAAGTTTAATATGCTGCCAGTCGAGAATGGTATAGAGCTGGCCATCCAGCTCTATAGAAAGGCCCTTTTTCAGGTCGCCAGTCGAAATCATCGCCACACACTCCCTATTGCGGAATGATCAGATCGAGCGGTGAGCGCGTCAGCACCTCCGCCCCATCTTCCAACACCAGCACACTATCCTCAATGCGCAAGCCACTCCAGCCTGGGATATAGACCCCCGGCTCTACGGTCACCACCGCCCCAGCGGGCAAGTGGCTATCCTCGGGTGCCCGCTGAGATAACAGCGGCTCCTCGTGCACCTCCAGGCCAACACCATGGCCGGTACTGTGGATATAATACTCAGCCAGGCCGTGACGCTCCAATACATCTCGTGCCAGGCTGTCGGCCTGACGTCCAGAGAGGCCCGCCCGCAGGCCCTGCTCACAGGTGCGCATGGCCTCTAGCACGGCCTCATAGAGGGTGCGCATACGCTCCTCGCGCGGTTCCCCGAGACAGACAGTGCGCGTCATATCGGCACAATAGCCCTGGTAGCACGCCCCCATGTCGATCGTGATCAGCTCGCCTGCCTCAATGGGGCGCCCGCTGGCACGAGCATGGGGCATCGAGCCATTAGGGCCAGCCGCCACGATCGGCTCGAAGGCCGGTCCATCCGCCCCAAGAGCGATCATGGTTCGAATAATCTCCCATTGCACCTCCCTCTCGGAGAGTCCAGGGCGCAGCCAGCGGCGTAGATGGATAAAGGTCTCGTCAGTAATCGCCGCGGCCTTGCGCAGCCGTTCCAGCTCCTGGGCCGATTTAACCTGGCGTAGACGGTCAACGATCGTGCTCTCCAGTGGCTGCAAGGTGTAGTGGCCCTCGCCGCCACGAGAGAGACTGGCATAGTAGCTATAGCTGAGGGCCGAGGCCTCGAAACCTAGGCGCTGCCAACCATGCTGACGGGCCTGAGCCGCTACCGCCTGGGCAAAGTCGCGCCGCTCCGGCACCAGCACTTGACAGCCCGCTGCCTCTTTCTCCGCTACCTCACGGTAGAGCGTGGAGGTAAGCAGCAGACACAGCTCTTGAGAGATGAGCAACCAGGCCGCCTCGGGGTCGCTCTCTAGCCAGCCGCTCAGATACACACGATTGTACGGCTGCGTGATCAAACAGGCATCGAGTCCCTGCTCGCGCAGCCACGCGCGAACGGTGGCGATGCTCTCCTCTTTCATGTACGCTCCTCTTTTGCGCGAGAATCTTCCTCAGTAAGGATATCGAGCAAGGCGCGCAGGGCCAGCTCGTAGCCACGCCAGCCCAGACCAGTGATCTGGCCGCGGCAGACCGCTGCCGTCACTGACTGGTGACGGAAAGGCTCCCGCGCATAAATATTGCTCAGATGGACCTCGATAATCGGAACCGCGAGGGCGGCCAGCGCATCGCGCAGGGCCAGCGAGTAGTGAGTCAAGGCCCCTGGGTTAATGATCACTCCGGCGGCCTGCTCTCCCTGTTCTTGGAGAAAATCGATGAGCGCCCCCTCGTGATTCGACTGGAAATCGAGCAGCGTGACCCCGTGTTCAGCGGCGAGGTGGCGCAAGCGCTCGATAATCCAGGGCAAGGTGACCGTGCCATAAATAGCCGGCTCCCGTTTGCCCAGACGATTCAAGTTCGGTCCATTGACCACCAGGATCGTGCGCGTCATGCTTCTTCCTGCCTTGCCCCGGCGCTGGAGCGGGTGATGCTCTCGCCTCCAAAGAGGGAGTACACAACCTTGCTGACCAGCTCATCTGGTAACGTTGTCTGGAAGACCTCGCCGATCCGGCGCGGCATGATCCAGCGTACTTGCTTCTGAGCCACCTTTTTATCAAGCCGGATGGCGGCCAGCAAAGCCTCGCTCTGCGGCTTCCCATGATAGGCAGTGGGCAGTCCCAAAGCCGCTAGCAGCGCTCGCTGGCGCTCAGCCTCCTCACGCGCCAGGAAGCCGGCCTGGTAAGCCAGTTCAGCCGCGGCCACCATGCCCAGCGCTACCGCTTCCCCATGCAGCCACTCGCCATAGCCGGTTACATTTTCCAGGGCATGGCCTAGCGTATGCCCATAGTTGAGGATCGCCCTCCGCCCCTGCTCGCGTTCATCCTCCTCAATTACTGCGGCCTTGAGGGCAATACAACGCGCGATGATCTGCGCCAACAGAGAAGCCGGGGGCAAAGAGAAGTCGCGCAGCGCCGCCGCATGGGTTTCTAGCAAAGTAAAGAGTTCTGCGTCGAGTATCATACCATACTTGACAACCTCTGCCCAGCCCTCAGTACGCTCGCGCTCTGGCAGCGTCAGCAGTGTTGCCGGATCAGCCAAGACCAGACGGGGCTGATAGAAGGCGCCAATGAGGTTTTTGCCCCGCGGATGATTGATTCCTGTTTTTCCTCCAATGGCCGCATCAACCTGGGCCAGTAACGAGGTCGGCAGCTGTACCAGGGGCACGCCGCGGAGATAAGTAGCGGCGGCAAAGCCAACCAGATCGCCGACGACGCCGCCGCCGAGGGCCAGCAGGGCCTCACGGCGCTCTGCCCGCTGCTCGACGAGCCAGTCGTAGATGGCGCTCAGCTGTTGCAGCGACTTACTGGCTTCGCCCGCAGGAAGGACGTAGCTACTCGCGCTCCAGCCAGCTCGCTGCAGCGTGCGGAGCAAAGGCGGCCCGTAGAGATCATAGACATGTTGGTCGCTGAGGAGAAAGACGCGCCGCGGCAGCTCCAGACGCGCCAGATACGCCGGTAAGCGCCCCAGTCCACCCCAATCGACGATCGCCGCATAGCCCTCCCCAGCGCGAATCTGACGCTCCAGTGGCTCCCCTCCTTCCAGCACTCCCAGGGCGATGAGGGCCGCCAGGACAGCACGTGCGACCTGCTCGCTGCTTTTGCCATCGGTTGAGCAGGTGGCCTCCGCCTCTTCATAGAGTGCCCGACGCTCGGCCTGCAAACGACGCAGAGCCGCCAGCGGATCATCACCAGCCAGCAGCGGACGCACTTCGGGAGAGAGGCCTTCCCGCCGCGCTACTGCCTCTTGCTGACGCAGGCGTTCAAGGGCAGTCTCCGGCTCGACACTCAGAAAGATCCTTACTCCCCGCTCGGCCATAAGCCGGCGATTGTCAGCATCCAGGACAATCCCCCCGCCCGTGGCCACAATGGCTCCGGCGCTGGCAGCCGCTTCTTGCAAGGCCAGCTTCTCACGAGCCCGGAAAGCGCTCTCACCCTCCTCAGCAAAGATGGTGGCAATACGCTTGCCACAGCGTTGCTCTACCAGCAGATCGGTGTCAAGGAAGGGCCTTCCCAGGCGCTCCGCCAGCAGACGGCCTACGGTCGTCTTGCCACTCCCGGACAGCCCTATCAAGAAGACGTTACGCATGCGCATTATTCTACCATGAGCCTGGCAGCCAGCTCAGCAGCTGCCGCGGCTCCTTCCTCCCTCCTCTGATACTCCTTTTATTTGCTTGATCAGTAAAGCTCTTCGCTGTGCACCGGCGTATCCAGGACAGCCAGCAGGCTGAAGGTCGAGGTATCGACTATCTTGAGATAGTTATCCTGCTCCTGGGCCAGACCTTCGCGCAGGAAAGCCTGGACGCGGTTATCGTAGAGCCTGAAGGTTGACTGGAAATGGAAGGCGTACTGTTCAAGACGCCCCGTCTGGCGATTGAGCACCAGAATGTCATCCCCAGGCAGGCAGGTCGCTTCGGCACTACAGGACGTATGATTGGTGAAAGAGCCGATCAGAACCTGCCAGCGCTGATCCCAGCTTGCCACAGTATATTGGTGGGTAATTTGCCCATCATGACCAAAGGCGATGAAGGTGCTCTGAGCCTGCAGAGGGCTATAGAGCATAATACCCTCCGCAGCACCGCCAAAGTGACCCGTGTAGAGAATCGCCCCGCTTTCCCACTGGCTGTAGCTCTGACGCCCCTGCACCTGTAGATTGGGCTTCAGGATCAAGAGCTGCGCCTCGCCAGCAATGGGATCATAGAGCAAGAGCTGGGCCTGGCCAGTGCCGCAAAAATCACCACTGTAGACTTGCCAGTTGCCATCGAGATCGGTCACGGCTTGGTTATGGACAACCTGCAAGCGGGCATCAAAACTGATCAGACGCCCCTGGCCATTCAGACGATCGTAGAGAAAGAGGCCGTCCTGCCGGGTGCTCACGAAGCTCCCGACATAGATCTCCCACGAGTCCTGTGAGAGTAGGTAGCGCTGGAGATGATTGATGCCAAATTTGCTCGTGAAGTCAACCAATAGTACATTCGGCATCAGCTGGGACTGATTGCTTTGGCTGCCGCCGAGGTCATTGCCTCCGCCATCGCTGGGGGTCAAGCTCAGAGCCAGGCCATTCGGCACGGCCAGGGGTCCTGCTTCGCCAGCAGCCAGAGTGCTGGTGATAGCTCCCGCCGTGGCTGAAGGCGTTGAGCCCGGTGTGGCCGTCGGCGTGACTGTAGGGCTGGTCACAGGGGTGACGGTAGGGGTCGCTGTTGGCCGTGGCGTGGCCGTCGGCGTCGGTGTCGGCCTCGGTGTCGGCGTCGGACTCGCCGTAGCGGTCGCTGTTGGCCGTGGCGTGGCCGTCGGCGTCGGACCCACCGTAGCGGTCGCTGTTGGCCTCGGTGTCGGCGTCGGACTCGCCGCAGCGGTCGCTGTTGGCCGCGGCGTGGGTTTTGGAATGGGCGAAGGTGTAGGTGTCTTCGTCGGCACCAGGCTGGGCACAGGCGAGACGCCTGACTCGCTGGTTACGGTTGGGAAAGGAGTGGGCGTCAAGCTCGGCGTCGGAATAGTCGGGATCGGCGTGTTGACAAAGCGATTGTAGAGCAGCAAACCCGTCGTCTGGCCATCGAAGCGACCGGTGTACACTTCCCAACCAGGTCCCCAACCATCGAGCGTAATATGCTGGCTGATTTGTAGATCAGGGCCAAGGCTCAAGATCTGTATCTTCCCTGAAGAGCGGCTGTAGAGCAATATCTGAGCATGACCGAGGCCCGCGAAATCGCCGATCCGAATATCGAGGTCCGAGCCCCAACCATGTGGCCCCACCTGGCGATCGGCCAGCGTCACCAGCCGCGCGCCGGCGATCGTGCCAGAGGAAGTCGTTGGCGCGTCGGGATAGGGCCAGAGACGTCCCCCGGGGCGCCTGCTGAGCTGGTCGGCGTCCAGCAGTTGCAGTACCTTCAGCGTACCTTGTTGGCGGTTATAAAGCAGGAGAGCGCTCTGACCGCTGCCAGTGAAATCGGCATCAAACTCCTGATCCGAGGAGGTTGGTGGCAGACCAAGAGCCAGGCGCGCCGTGGTCAGCGTAGCCGGATCACGCTGCTGCTGCTGATTAGCCGCTATCACCTGCGCCAGGGCTTCGCTGTCAACACCTGGTAAACGAGCGAAGAGTTGCGGGTCTATCTGGCCCGGGAAATAGATGAAGCGGAGCTGACCGCGCTGATAGCGTGGCTGATTGATGATCGAGACCCGGTAACCAAGGCCGAGGTGCACGGGGGTAGGGTCACCGTAGTTCTGATAGGTCACATTGAACGTATCGCCGTCGGGACTGACCCAGGTGACAAAAGCTACGTGACCAGCGGGGCTGTAGGCCCAGACGCCATCAGCAACGGGGAAGACAGCAATAGCTCCGACGCGGGGTTGCGTCCCCACCGCCAGGCCAGCCTTCTGCGCGTCACTGATCCAGTCCGCCGCATTTCCCCAATTGAGGGGGAGATCGTAATGCAGCCAGTGCCACTGCTCCCAGGCCCACCAGACACAGTTTCCGCCCCGAGGAAAGGGACCAGGGCAAAGCGCAAAGGGATTGCCATCAGCGCTGAAGCTGAGCTGGTCACAGTCAGGATCGAGCGTTGGAGCGGTATACCCCAGGCCCTGGGCATTAGCCTGGAGCAGGCTCATCAATGAGAGTGGTTGCGAGAACAGCAAGCAGAGCACCGCAACGAGGAAAGCAGTGAGGAAATGGCGTCGCTTGATAGGCCCAGTGGACACATGCCTGTCATCGCTTTGCAGTAGCCTCCGCAGGAAGGCCAAAGGATGCATCTGGTCTCTTCCTCCCTAAAATAAGACCTGTATGCAGCCACGGCTGGCCAATTTGCCTGAAAGCACGCTCGCGGTCTTTCTGCCATTCTGCGATTTCCTGGAGAGTATACCATTGTGAGTTCATGCGCGCAAGGTGGCCTGCTTGTCTTGTCGGTTCCTTTCTGCCTTCACACCACAGCACTCGCCAGGAGCTGGCACCGCCTCCGTCACTTTCCAGTTCTATTGTACCTTTTTCCTGGACAGCCAGGCCCGTCTCGGCCATCCGGCAGATACCTAGCAAGCGAGCAGAAGACAACAAGCCTGCGCTCTGCCCTTTTCGCTCCCCAGCCAAAAAAGGGCTTGACAGGGTGGGGGAGCAATGCTATGATAGGAGCGTCCTGAAGGAAGTGCAAAGCTATCCAATCCAAGGCTCGGGCAATTAGCTCAGTCCGGTTAGAGCGCTGCCTTGACATGGCAGAGGTCACAGGTTCGAGTCCTGTATTGCCCACTCTGAGAGGCGATCCTGTGTAAAGAGGATCGCCTCTTTTCTTTTCCAGAAAAGGGAAGAGACCTCTATTGAGGAGACAGGGAAAAAGGGAAGAAAACAGTGAGGTCAAAAAGAAAAGAAGAGAAAAGGAACTCGTGCAATTCAGCTCCTTGCCTTATGGCCCAGAGGAGGTTACTCTCTCCCCCTTTTGGACTCCAGAAAGACAAGCCCGACCAGCTCCCCCGATCGCGCGCCTCTCCCTCTCGCCAGTTTGGCCAGAGGGCGCCGGTCGAGCAGCCTGGCACCCTCCAACGAGGGCACAGCTCTACCCGGCTATCCTGCCCTGTCTTGCTGGCTGTGCTCCTGTCTCACAGGAACGAGGTTGCACGCAGAGGACGCCATGAGGGCTGCTCTCTTTTTAGTTCAGCGCATTTCTCGCTACTTCCTCAGCACAGGGATTTCTGTGATGCCCTCATCGCGTGTGCGATGACGTCCGGCACTTTCCTTAATCCCTCCCTCGGGATAGACCAGACGCGCCTCATGTTCTGGAAGGAGCGAGGCCACCTCTTTTAAGACTGCATCGAGGAACTCCTCTTCAGGTACCGTGCGTACCACCTGCCCCTTGCGGAAAATGACCCCTTTGCCACGTCCGCCCGCCAGGCCAACGTCGGCATCTCGCGCCTCACCTGGCCCATTCACCACACAACCCATCACCGCTACATGAATAGGGGTCTGCACTTTGGCCAGCCGGCGCTCCACTTCATTAGCAACTTCGATAACATCGATCTCGACGCGCCCACAAGAAGGGCATGAAACAAAGGTCACACCGCGATTGCGCAATTCCAGCGAGCGCAGGATTTCATAGGCCACAGGGATCTCTTGCTCCGGCTCGGCGCTTAAACTGACACGAATAGTATCGCCAATCCCCTCGGCCAGCAAGATACCCAGACCAACCGCCGACTTTACCGCTCCTGGCACCAAAGTCCCGGCTTCGGTGATCCCTAAATGAAGCGGATAGTCGGAGCGTTGTGAGAAACGCCGATAGGCTTCAATAGCCGTCAACGGCGCAGAGGACTTCAGGGAGACCTTGATTTCGTGGAAATCCAGCTCCTCACACCAGCCAATGTACTCCAGAGCCTTATTCACCATGCGCTCGGCCAGCTGCTCACGCTCGCGTCGGCGCTCCTCAGCCGGATCACTGCGTTCCACTACTCCATCGGAGCGGCGGCGAATCTGGATGCGCTGCATTTGGGCCTGCTTGTCCAGAGCATCGAGCGAGCCGGAATTGACCCCGATGCGCATCGCTATACCGCGCTCCTTACAAGCCTTGACAATCTCCTCCAGAGCCTTACGCCCATGAATCAAGTTACCAGGATTAATGCGCACGCAGTCGACGCCCTGGCGAATTGCCTCCAGGGCCAGCTGATGATTATAATGAATATCGGCGATCAGCGGAATATGGATACGCTTCTTGATCTCCCCCAGGACGAGAGCATCTTCCATCTCCGGCACGGCCACGCGCACCAGCTCGCAGCCTACTTCTTCAAGACGCAAGATCTGGGCCACGGTGCTCTCGACATCGCGGGTGTAGGTGGTGCACATTGATTGCACCGCAATGGGTGCATCACCACCGATAGGTACATCTCCGACATGAATCTGTCGCGTCTTTCTTCGCATAAGCACTCCATAAATCCGATACATCTATCATAACAGCAGCACCCGCTGTGGCAAGGCACTGCTGAGCAGGAGCCTACCTTGACAAACGACTGCGGCGAGGCTCTACCCGCCCGCTACTCGACCGGTCAGAGCAATCGAGGGCCGCTAGCGAGCAGGAGAGCAGACAGGTCGACTAGAGAGCAAGCTACCCATCATACCAGCACTCTACAGGCATTCAGCGGGCGCCCCAATTCACGACATCGCTGATCGTGACGACCACGATCAACATCAAGAGAATGGCCATGCCCACCAGATTAATCAGGCCCTCGCGCTCAGGGCGCAAGCGTTTGCCACCGCGCAGCAGTTCAATGAAGATCAAGAGCACCCGCCCCCCATCGAGAGCCGGGAACGGCAAGATATTGATAATGGCCAGATTCAAGCTCAGGATACCGGTCAGGGTCAAAATGGGCCACCAGCCGATGGTAGGGACGGTCTGGGCCACCTCGCCAGTCATCTGCACAATACCCACCGGTCCAGCAATCTCCGGCTTCACCGCCCCCGTCACCATCTGGACGATACTGGAGATAAACTGGCCAGTCACAGAGAAGGTCTGCGCGATGCCCTTGAGTGGAGCCTGCCAGAGCGGGTAGGTCACATAGCGAACCTCATTGCCGCGTTCGATCCCCATCGGACCCTGACCCGGGGGAGGGTTGACCCGCACATTGATGGTCAGCGCCACTGGCTGCGAATCACCAGCATGTCTGATGACAACGTGCACCGGTACCGTAGCCTGACCGTGGGCCTGAGCGATGGCCTGCTGGACGATATTCTGCACATCAGAGAACTGCTGAACCGGCTGACCATTGACAGAGAGGAAAGTATCGCCTGGGCGCAAGCCCACCGCAGCCGCCGGCGAACCCGGCGCTACTTTGGCAATGACCGGCGGGATCACCGGCTCCCCGACGCTGTAAGCGATCGAGAAGAGGAGGATCGCCAACAAGAAATTCATCGCCACCCCGGCCACCAGCACAATGAGACGCTTACCAGCGGACTTTGAGGCGAAGCTCTGCGGGTCATAGCGTCCGTACTCATCATACATCTCCCCGTTCTCGCCAGGCATCCGCACAAAGCCACCGATGGGAAGCAGGTTGAGTGAGTAGATCGTCGAGGAAGGAGGAGCCACAGCCATAGAGCTGCCTTCGCGCTCACCGGCTGTGGTGCCAGAACCGGGAGCGCCTGGAGTCCAGAGATCGTCGGCAGTCTGAGTAGCAGCTGGCTGGCCAGGCTGAGTGCCCCCGTTAAACCAGATTAGCTCCCATCCCCCGCCAGGGCGGCGACGAATGCCCACAATGCGTGGAGGCAGGCCGAGGCCAAACTCCTCGACCCGAATCCCCGCCCACTTGGCAGTCAAAAAGTGACCCAGCTCATGGACAAAGACTAGTAGACCAAAGACCGGTATCGCAGCTAACAAGTACCAATAATTCATTCCCACTTCCCTCAGACAGCTTTGCAAGCAAAGACTAACCTGTGGCCTGGCGCACAACCCCTAGCGAGGCAGCCAACTCTCGCGCTGTCTGCCGTGCCCAATCGCGCGTCTGGAGGATGGCTGGAATATCCGGCTGCGCCTGAGCCATCGTCGTATGGCGCTCCAGCACTGCCTCAATCAGGCGAGCGATATCCAAGAGGCCAATCTGTCCCGCCAGGAAGAGCGCGACCGCCTCCTCATCGGCCCCCACCAGAGCGCAAGGGTAGGTACCACCGTGCTCAGCGGCCTCACGAGCCAGGCGATAGCAAGGGAAGCGTACCACATCGAGGGTCTCAAAATGTAGCTGCGCCACCTGCGCCCAGTCCAGGGGTCGGATCAGCCCGCGCGTCCCAGCCTCCAGACGCAGCGGATAGCTTAGCGCATCGAGGATGGGCAGATGCATACTCGGAAGGCTCGCCTGCATTTTGATCGAGCCGTCAACGAACTCAACCATAGAATGGATAATACTCTCAGGCTGGATTACCACCTCGATACGCTCGTAAGGGACGGAGAAGAGCCAGTGAGCCTCAATGACCTCCAGTCCCTTATTCATCAAGGTCGCCGAATCCACGGTGATCTTCGGCCCCATGCGCCAGGTTGGGTGAGCCAGCGCCTGAGCAACCGTCACCGAGGACAGCTCTGTGAGAGGAGTGCGCCGGAAAGGCCCGCCTGAAGCCGTCAAGATCAGGCGGCGCACCTCGGTTCCGTCTTCACCTCGCAGGCACTGCCATAGCGCACTATGCTCACTGTCGATCGGCAGAATAGCCACTCCGGCCCGCCGCGCCGCCTCCATCACCAGATGGCCGGCCATAACCAGCGTCTCCTTATTGGCCAGAGCGATGGTCTTACCAGCTTGGATTGCCGCCATCACCGGTTCCAAGGCCACCAGGCCAGACGTAGCCACAACCACCAGATCCACCTGCGGCAGGGTAGCCGCCTCCAGCAAGCCAGCGAGACCGAAAGCGAGGCGGGGCGCAGGTCGCCGCTCACGGCCACGGGCCTCAACAAGCGAGCGTTGCGCCTCCTCCCGAATGGCCGGTGTCTCCGCGAAGCAGGCTACAAGAGTCGGTGCAAATTCCTCAACCTGCTGGGCCAGCAGGGATAGATTACTATGGGCGGCCAGGGCCACGACCTCGAAGTACTCAGGGAAGCAGCGCACCACGTCCAGCGTCTGTCGTCCAATTGAGCCGGTGCTTCCTAGCAGGGCGATGCGCCTGGGAAAGGTCTGCATCGCAGTCATCCGGCCTGCAGCCGGCTGGCCAGCTTCTTTCTCCTCATTCGATTCCATTGCTGTATTGCCGTTTCCTTGCTGGCTCTGCCCAGGGAATATTGTAGCACGGCAGAGCGCATGCAGCAGGAGACGTTCCTGCTCTTATTCTACACTCTCGTCAGAATTCCATCTTAAGCAAGACGGTGCATGGCACTTCAGGCCAGTCCGTCTAATCGACTGCGACCAGCCTCGTCTATCAGTGACTATCCTCCCTTAGCCATTACCTGGATCTGCCAGGAAGTGAGCCGGCCAGCTGATTAGTGCGGGAGCGCCAGGGCCAGCTGAGAGAAAAAGTAGAGAACAACGGCGGCGAAGAGCAGGCTATCGATGCGATCGAGCAAGCCGCCGTGGCCAGGCATCAGCTGACCGCTATCCTTCACCTGCGCCTGGCGCTTCATCAACGACTCAGCCAGATCGCCCAGGGTAGCAGCCAGCGAGAGAGCCAGGCCGAGGATTAGAGCCAGGTACCAGGGGACCTGCAGCAGCGAGCCGGCCAGCCATAGGCAAAGGATCACTGTACAGAGCAGGCCGCCGAAGACCCCCTCCCAGGTCTTGCCAGGGCTAATCTGAGGAGCCAGCTTATGGCGCCCCAGGAAATGGCCGGTGAAAAAGGCCGCGGAATCGAAGGTCCAGACGGCGGCAAAGAGCAAGAGCAGCCACCAGAGACCACGAGGGGGAGGCCAGCCGAACTGAGAGCCACGCAACAACAACAAGAGGCTAAGCGGCCAGCCGAGATAGAGAGCAAAGACGACCGTCAGCGCCCAATCGACGAGCGAACCGTCAAGGCGCTCTCGCCAAAAGAGGAGCGGGAAGGCCACCAGCAAAGCGGCGCCCAGGCTGATCTCCAGCAAGAGCAGGCGCCACTGGGGGAACATGGCAGAGATCAGCAAGAGCGTCCCCAGCCCGAAGCTCACCCAGAGCAAGGGGCGGCTACCTGAGTGCGCCATCATCTGATGCAACTCGTAGCTGCCCCAGGCCAGCACAAAGAGCGCCGCCGCAAAAGCCACCCACCCCCCCAGCCAGACCACAAGCAAGACAATAGGAATGGCCACAACAGCGGTCAGCACTCGCAGAGCCAGAGTGCCCGTCCACTGCCCGCCGCTGTCAGCAGCTCTCTTCCCTGATTGTACCTGTTTCTCAGTTGCGCGCTCCACGCGATGCTTCCACCTGCTTAGCGGCCACTGGGAGAAGCGGTCAGCCGCCCAAAACGCCGCTGGCGCTGGCGATAGCTCTCCAGGGCCGCGCGTAGATCTTCGCGCCCGAAATCGGGCCAGAGTGTTGGTGTGGAATAGTACTCGCTATAGGCTGACTGCCAGATCAAAAAATTACTGACGCGCATCTCGCCAGCAGTGCGGACGACGAGATCGGGATCGGGTAAATCGTGAGTATAAAGATAGGAGCTAATCACCTCCTCGGTGATCGCCTCGGGCGGCAAGCCAGCGGCGATAATACGCCGCACGGCATCGACCAGCTCGGCGCGACCGCCGTAGTTAAAGCACACACTGAGGTGGATACGATTATTATAGCGCGTCAGCTCCACCGACTCCTGGACGGCGCGCTGAATCGCAGGGGGGAGATCTTGCAAGCGACCAAGATGGCGCAGCCGCACTCCGTCACGATGCAACTTCTCCAGGTCAGAGCGGATGGTTTCCCAGAAAAGGCGCATGAGGCCCTCGACTTCTTCCCTCGGGCGGCCCCAGTTCTCGGTCGAGAAAGCATAGACGCTCAAATACTCGATATGCTCATCGACGGCGGCCTCCACCACGCGGCGGAGCGCAGCCACGCCGGCCTTATGGCCGGCCAAGCGAGGCAAATGGCGCTGAGCGGCCCAGCGTCCATTGCCATCCATGATGATGGCCAGGTGACGCAGCGGACAGCTCTGCTCCTGCTTCTGTCCCTGCTTCTGCTCCTGAGTTTGCTCCCGAGAGCGCACCTCTACCGCTGGTTGCGACTGCTCACTCTTTTTCCCTACGGAAGAGGGAAAAAGATCACGTATCCTGGTCAACGTCAGACCTCCAAAATCTCGTGTTCCTTGAGCTTGCCGATCTTATCCATCTCCTCGATGTAGCGGTCGGTCAGCTTCTGCAGACGATCCTGACCGCGCTTCAGCTCATCTTCGGAGATCTCCTTCTTCTTCTCGCGGTCGCGCAACTTGTCCTGGACATCGCGACGGATATTGCGCACCGCCACCTTATGCTCATCCAACTTCTTATGAAGGAGTTTTACCATCTCACGGCGCCGCTCCTCATTGAGAGGGGGGATCGCCAGGCGGATCACCTGGCCATCACTACTGGGATTGATCCCCAGATCGGACTTCTGAATAGCCCGCTCAATATCAGGGAGCAGCCTGCGGTCCCAGGGCTGGATCACCAGCAAGCGCGGTTCTGGCGCAGAGATCGAAGCGAGCTGGTTAATCGGCGTGGGGACGCCATAGTAATCGACTTGAATCCGCTCCACGAGGGCAGAACTGGCGCGACCAGTACGGATGCTCCCCAAGTCATGGCGGAGCGCCTCCACAGCTTTCTGCATCCGGCGTTCGGCATCTCCGAAAATATCATCTACCATAGCAATGCTCCCATCGTAAGGTACCTTGGATACGCACGCAGAGCCAGCGACAGACCAGGATAGAATCACGGGCCAGCGAGCCAGTCGGCGGCCAGGAAGCAAGAGACCTGGGCCTGCGGCTGGCAGCCAACCTGTGTTCAGGCGCGCTCACCAATAACGCTCTCCTCAAGGTCATGAACGAGTGTTCCACGTTTCTCGCCACGCATAATCGCCTCCAACGCACCAGGCTGATCGAGGTTGAAGACCACGATCGGCAAGCGATTATCCTTGCACAGCGAGATCGCAGTACTATCCATCACCTTGAGGCCCATATTGAGAGCGCGCATATAGCTTAACTCCTCGAACTTACGAGCGTTCGCATTGCGCATGGGATCGTCATCGTAGACGCCATCCACCTTTGTGGCCTTCAGCAGCACCTGGGCATTCAGCTCAATGGCGCGCAAGGCCGCCGCCGTGTCGGTCGTGAAGAACGGATTGCCGCTTCCCGCCGCCAGAATGACCACGCGCCCTTTTTCGAGATGGCGCACAGCGCGGCGACGGATAAAGGGCTCCGCCACCGGAGGCATCTCTATCGCTGTTTGCACGCGGGTGACCAGGCCGAGCTTCTCCATAGCATCCTGCATGGCCAGAGAGTTCATTACCGTGGCCAGCATGCCAACATAGTCGGCAGTCGCACGATCCATGCCTGCGGCAGCGGCATCTGCCCCACGCCAAATATTGCCGCCACCGATGACCATCGCGACCTCGACCCCCAGATCGTGGACGCGCTTGACCTCAGCCGCGATCCGGCGGACCGCGACCGGATCGATTCCAATGCGCGGCTCGCCGGCCTCCGAGGTATGGCGGGGACCTAGCGCTTCGCCGCCCAGCTTGAGCAGGATACGCCGATATCGCAAGGACGCAGCCATCTGAGATTCAGCCATCTTCTCTTCTACTCCCATGCGCTTCTGGTGGGGGACAGCCCCCGGCCCCGACCGTCCAACACTGGCACGTGACGCTTTCAGCCACCGGCCAGAGCAGGCAGAGAGGGGAAAAAGAGAGGCCGGCCCCCGGTGGGCAAGGCCGGAGTGGGAGCGGATGCCTCGGCGGCCACCTGGACGGCTGACCGGAGCGCATCTCGCTCACCTCCAATTCCACACATAGCATAGCACGCCACAAGACTGGCCAGGAAGTGCCGCTTCCTTTCCTACCCTATTCGCCCAAGGCAAAGCGACAGAAGCGACGAATCACGATGTTCTCCCCGGTTTCCGCAATAACCTTGCGCACCAGGTCGCCCACCACCTGGCTCTCATCACGAATCCAGGGCTGCATCATCAGCACCTGCTCGCCAAAGAGCTTCTTGAGCTTGCCCTGAATGACCTCCTCGCGCTTGTGCTCCGGCACACGAGCCATCGAGGGGTCCTCAAGCAGTTGCTGACGAGCCTGCTCGATTACCTCGGCAGGTACATCCTCGTAATTCACATACTTCGGATTGGTGCCAGCAATCTGTAGAGCCAACTCATTGGCCAATTGGCGAAAGCTCTCACTGCGCGCCACGAAGTCGGTGCTGCAGTTCAGCTCCAGCAGGACCCCCACACTGTTGTTGTGGTGGACATAGGAGAAGACGCCTCCCTGCTTGGTCTCGCGCCCAGCAGCAATCATCTTCTCCGCCTTGCGGCTGGCCTTCGCATTGAGGATCTTGATGGCCTCCTCCCACGACTGCGCCTCCTCCAGCGCGCTCTTGCAATCGGCAAAGGTCGCCCCGGTCTCCTCACGCAACCTCTTCACATCGGCAGCAGCATAGTTCATAAGGGCATTTCTCCTTCAGCGTACTCTGATAGCATACTCAGGTTTCAGCCTGACTGACAATGACTCTCGGCCACTCGTAGACGGTTTCGAGTGCTTGACAGCTGCGGTACAGTAGGATTCTGGGCTTTGTGCGGCTCACCGGTCATCAGCCTCCTCCCCTCCAAGACCCCTCAGTGTGAGCATGCAGCCACCGGCCCAATCTCGACCAGGCCAGACGGCATAGAGAGGACCTGGCATCCACCACGGCCAGCCCCCGGAGGCGAGAAACCTTGCTGTCTTTCGGGTCTGGCACACGTGTGGTCACCAGGTCCATATCCCAACCAAGTCTCTTGGCAGCAGAGGGCGCAGCCGACAGCTGATATCTGGCGCAGGCCGCAAGCCATCCGTGCCGGTCCCGTTAGACCTGGAGCACGCGGGATAACAGAGAGAAGAGAAGAACAGGTTTGTTAAGATGAATCCAGCTCGCCGGGCTACCTGCCTTGCCACTTGCCCTCTTCGCTGTTGGGAAGCGCCTGCTGCCCGGAACATCGCTTCGTTTCACCCAGCCCCCAGCGCTGGACCGGCCAGGGCAGCTGCACTGGTCCAACCAATATCGCAGTTCTTTGTACCGCCCAGGCTCTCGCGCTTTTTCTCGTAGAGCCTAGACCAAAAGCGGGCACCAGCCCAGGCTTTTCTTTCAGGCACAAGTGCAGATAGCCACGCCTCTCCAGCTGGCGATCAGCTGGTAGGCGAAAGCAGGGTGAGCAGCACAGCAGTGCAACCAGATCACAACGAACGACAAGCGGCAGGATGGGACAAACTCGTAGGGGAGCGAGATGGCTCTAGGATTCTTTGGCCACCAGCTCAGGCTCAGAGGCGTTCGATGAACTCTCGGCCTCTCCACCAGTAGAGGACGTCGCCTCACGCTCACGCTGAGACGAGCCAGCAACAGAGGCTGACGCCTCCACCGCCTCCGGCGGGACAACCCCCTCTTCACCTGAAGCCGCCGCGCCCTCGGCAGGCACCTCGCTATCCTTCTGCTGCGCCTCCAGCTCGCGGCGTCCTTCAATCACCGCATCAGCGATCTTTGAGCAGAGCAGGCGGACAGCGCGAATAGCATCATCGTTAGCCGGGATCGGATAGTCGATCTCGTCGGGATCGCAGTTTGTATCGGCCAGGGCCACAATGGGGATCTCCAGGCGGCGAGCCTCCAGCACAGCGGTATGCTCTTTGCGCGTATCAATGATGAAGACCGCTCCAGGCAGGCGCCGCATTTCCTTGATGCCTCCCAGAATACGCTCCAGGCGCACCAAATCATCCTGCAGACGCTGAGCCTCTTTCTTGGGCAGACGCTCGAATTCACCCCGATCGCGTCGCGCCTCCAACTCGCGGAGATAGCGGATACGCCCTTGAATGGTCTGGAAATTGGTGAGCATACCACCCAACCAGCGCTGGTTGACATAGAACATTCCACAGCGCCTGGCCTCCTCCGCCACCGCCTCCTGAGCCTGCTTTTTCGTCCCGACGAACAACAGAGTCTCACCGCTGGCAGCCAGTTCCTTCACAAACTTGTAGGCCTCGTTGAGACGCGCCACAGTTTGCTGAAGGTCAATGATATGGATGCCATTGCGCTCCATGAAGATGAAGGGCTTCATTTTGGGGTTCCAGCGCCGCGTCTGGTGCCCAAAATGAACGCCAGCTTCCAGCAGCTGCTTCATCGAGATAATGTTGGCCAAAAAACAGATCCTCCCTTTTTTCCTCCGCTCTCCTCCGATCGGCGATAGGGTTCCCCTTGCTCGCTCCTTGCGCTGCACAGCTTCCTGGCTGGCTGGCCTGCTGGTTCGCTCGCGCCCCTCCCCTCGCCACGCTGGTGCCAGGGCTGTTCAGGGTTCGAGGTACCGAGGGTATCGGGGCACCAGGGAAACGCCGATTAGAGAGCGTGTGTACTTGATGAATAATACAACGCTACACTTGCCTTAACCCGCAGGAACCCTCGCTCCTGCTAACTTGCAAGTATAGCATAGGTTGCAGATGGACGCAAGCAAGATTTCCCGGCTCACCCTACCCCGGCCCCCCCTACCTTCCTACAACCTCCCCTCTAACCGCGCTTTTAGCCCCTGCTTCTTGGAGGCCACAGTACAGTGTAATGTGTACACATATTCGCTTATGTGTGCTTTCCTATCTGGCACACGTGCATATTTGCTTATATACTGATAGGACTTAAGACTGTACAGGAGGCAGAAAGGGTTAGACGATGATTAGAGTCCTACTGGCAGATGATCATACCTTGATTCGACGTGTCGTGCGTGAGATTCTGGAGCGAGCCGGCGATATCGAGGTCGTGGCCGAGGCCTGTAATGGCCGGGAGGCTGAGGCCCAGGCCGGGGAAACGCACCCGGATGTTGCATTGATGGACCTGGACATGCCAGAATGTGATGGTTTCGAGGCAACGGAGCGTGTGCTCGCCTGCTCGCCGGAGACGCGCGTGGTCATTTTGACAGCTTCGCAACAGGAACAGCTGGCGCTGCTGGCCATCCAGCGTGGGGCCATCGGCTATCTAACCAAGGATATCGAGCCAGAGACACTGGTAGCTGCCATCCGCTCCGCCGCGCGCAACGAAATCTCGATCCCCGGCCCCCTGGCAACGCGCGTGTTAGCTCACCTGCGCACACTGACTCTCAGCGGTAAGATCCGCGAGGTTCCTCCCGCCGATTTCTCCCAGGGCGCGACCAGTCGCGCTTTCTATTATAAGGTCCAGCAGCGCCTTCATGGTTCGGCGCTGAACCTGCCGAACCTCTCGCGCCCGCTCACGGAGCGCGAAATCGAGGTTCTTGATCTGATCCGCAAAGGTCGCAAGAACCGAGAAATCGCCCAGGAACTCAATATAGCAGAATCAACAGTACATAAGCACATTCAGAATATTTTTGAGAAGCTACATGCTCGTAGCCGCACTGAGGCCATTTATCTGCTCAGTTCACGCAACTGAGGGCTGATCGCTGCCTCTCGCGTACCACCAGGCGGCCATCTGTTTCCTATCATTCTGCCGCACGCTTGCTCATCGCTGTGGCTGAGGGCAGGATCAAACCGGGCAGGCAGAACAGGCCCGTGCTGCCCTCAGCTCACAGGTGTGGCCTGCCACCGCTTGCTCAGGCCGAGGCCGGGCGACTATGCGCGGTGGGGGCTGGGGTTGTGATCCCAAGCAGCTCGCGAACGATTTCCTTAATATGAGCAGAGGAGAGGCCATACAGCTCCTTGAGGATAGACGGCGCCCCGTGCTCGACCAGGCGATCGGGAAAGCCAATGAGCTTGACACGGGCGTCGTGGCAGCCTTCGCGGGCCAGGAGTTCAAGGACGGCGCTACCGAAGCCGCCCGCCACCATGTGGTCTTCAATGGTGATCAGGTGTCGCGTGGTCCGGGCCAGATCCAGAATGAGATCTTCATCCAGCGGCTTGGCCCAGCGCGCGTTGACTACCGCGACATTGAATCCCTCTTCTCGTAGCTCTGTGGCCGCCTGCTCAGCTAACTCGACGGTAGTGCCATAGGCGAGCAGGGCACACTGGCAACGCCTGGCCTCCGAGAGGGTCGCTGGTGTGAGCAGCTCAGCCTTGCCAATCTCTAGAGGGCGCAGCTCCTTGTCCAGGGGCACCCCACGCGCCTTACCACGCGGATAGCGCAGGCAGACTGGCCCGTCCATGTAGAGGGCCGTATAGAGCATGTGGCGTAGCTCGTTTTCATCACGAGGGGCCATGACCTTCATATTAGGGATCATCCGCATAAAGGCGATATCAAAGAGGCCGTGCTGCGTGGGGCCATCCTCTCCGACGACGCCGGCGCGGTCCATCGCAAAGACGACGTGCAGGTTCTGCATGCAGATATCGTGGATGACCTGATCAAAGGCCCGCTGCATGAAGGTGGAATAAATGGCAACCACCGGACGCAGGCCACCAACAGCCAGCCCGCCGGCAAAGGTCACAGCATGTTGCTCAGCAATGCCGACATCGAAGTAGCGCTCGGGGAAACGCTGGTGCAACTTCTTCAAGCCTGTGCCTTCGGCCATAGCGGCAGTGATACCAACAATGGCCTGGTCGCGCTCAGCCAGCTCGACCAGTGTGTTCGCGAAGATCTCGGTGTAGGTGGGGGGGTCGTTGGGATTCCTTTTAATGACGCCGGTGCGGTAGTCGAAGGCGCCTGGTCCATGCCACTTGGTGGCATCTTCTTCGGCAAAGGTCCAGCCCTTGCCTTTCTTGGTAACCACCTGGACCACGATCGGCCCTTCAATACGCTTGATATTTTCCAGAACATCAATGAGCAGTGCAAGATCATGGCCATCGAATGGCCCAAAGAATTTGAAGCCCAGCTCCTCGAAAATGGTTCCGCTCTTGCTATGCAAGACAAACTGTTTAAAGCTGGTTTCAGCACGGGCAGCGGCTTCCAGAGCGACATCACCCACGACGGGCAAGCGCTCGATGGAGCCTTTGGTCACCTCTCGTAAGCGTTGGTAGCCTGGTGAGGTCTGCATGCGTCGCGCTTTGGCCAGCACGGTGGCAATGGCGCCCACATTATCCGAGATCGATTTCTCGTTGTCGTTGAGGATAATAATGAGATTCTTCTTCAAGCTGCCAGCGTTGTTGAGGGCTTCCAGAGCCATACCGCCAGTCAAGGCGCCGTCACCGATGATGGCCACGACCTTGAAGTCCTGGCCCTGGAGATCGCGCGCCACGGCCAGGCCCAGAGCGGCAGAGATGGAGGTGCTGGCATGGCTGGCGCCGAAGACATCATAGGGACTTTCTTCGCGGCGGAGATAGCCCGACAGGCCTCCAAATTGGCGAATTGTGCGGAAGCGCTCGCGACGTCCAGTTAACAATTTATGCACATAAGCCTGATGGCCGATATCCCAGACAAGCAGATCATGGGGGGTGTTGAAGACGGTATGCAAGGCGAGTGTTAGCTCGACAACACCCAGGTTGGGGGCAAGATGTCCTCCTCTCGTCGAGACAGTCTCGATGATTTCCTGACGAATCTCTTCGGCCAGCGTTTGCATCTCCGCCACACTGAGCGAACGGAGCTGAGCCGGGCTATCAATGCGATCCAGTATCCTTGCCAAGGCAGTCCTCCCACAGGAAAGCTTACCTCGTATTATAGGGCGTCGCAGACAGCGAAAGAAAGGTCGCGATGCGACAGAGGAAGGCACCTGAAGCCTTGACAGGACAGCTGTTCACGTGAAAGGAGGGGGAGGCAATGCGGTCGGGAGGTGGCCAGGCGGTGGCTTGGGCGCTGGAGCTGCTCACGGTACTGGCCAACCGGGATGGAGCCGGAAGACTCTTGACAGGGTTCGACTTTCTTCTTATCATGGCCTTTCGGAAAACAGTTGGGACATCCGGGTGGGTTGGAGCGTTCCCAAAAGATCAACGCTCCCCCGCAAGGGGAGGTCCGTTTACGCGCTGAAATGATGGCAGGCGTGACCCGATGGACCGCTTGACGTTGCCTTTTCCTGCCGGTATACTGATCACACTGGGGTGGAGGCGGCTCTCCTGCATCCCTTCAGCTCTTCGTCTCCCATCAACCCTGTCCGTGCGTGGGAATGTCCCCTTCAGCTCGTGAGTAAGCCAGTCGAGCTGAGTCAAACCAGCTAAGCAGTTATGAGGTCGGCAAGCATCAGGGCTGAAGCAGCCCCGCAGAACAGCACGCCAACAGGATCACGGAAAGGGAGGCGATCAGCACGCCCGGTCCGGGGAGAGAGGCACCGGCAATAGTGCCCAGGCGGCTTGCCGTCTGTCTGAATGAACGGACATTACGGCGCTTTTGTCGTCATCTTCTGATACTGTTTGAGGGAAAGGAGGCGGCGCTTTTCCCCAGATTCCTGGCGGGGGTTGCTGCGCCGCAGGTCCAATGACGAGGAAAGAGAGCGAAAAGGACACCGAACGTCCGCACTACTATTCTCAGTTCTGGCTCGATGTCGCCGCCGGACGCCGGGTGATCGGCAGCTCCAAGACCACCGAGGAGAGCGAGACGGGTGAGCGGGGCGAACGCGACTCCCAGGAGTCAGGGGCAGCACGAAAGCCGGCTCGCGGCAGCCACACGTCCAGCGGCGAAAGCCGCGAGCGTGAGGAGCTTCGCGCTTCTCAGGCGGAAACGCTGACAGCCAAGGCCCGCCAGCCCGAGGTCGCGACGCCCGCGGCTCCTCCTGCGACGGCTTCCTCTGAGGAAATTATTGTCCCCGAGGAGGAGATCCCGAGCGCTGAGGAGGAAGAGGAGAGCGTGGGGGCCGACCTTGAGGATGAGGAGCTGCTAGAGGAAGAGTCTCTGGAAGCCACTCCAGAGGAGGAGGAGGAGGAATACGAGGAAGAGGAGGAGCTAGAGCCGGACTTCGAGGAGGAGGAGGAGTTTTTCGAGGATGAGGAAGAGGAGGAGGATGAGGACCTCTGGCCCGGCGGTAAAGGGAAGAAGAAGCAGCCGAAAGCCGGTCGCCAGTCTAAGCCCGCGAAGCGCGCAAAACGCGAGACGCGTCGCGGTTACTAGACGGCCTGCGATGATGCGCTGCGCTGGATGCCAGTCGGACTGGAGCAGCAGCTAACAGGGGAAGCTGTCGATCAGCCTCTGTGTCTTGGGGAAACTTGTTCACTGCTGTCCCAGTCCGATCCCAGCCAGGAAAAGCCAGGAGGCAGTTGTCTGCTCCTGGCCTTTTTGTTGATCACCAGCCGCTTCGACTGCCCCGGGCCGCCACCGCTCGCCGAGCAGCAGCTGTTCAACCCTCGGTTCCTCGCAGGTCATATCAGGGATAGATGCCGCGAATCTGAGTGGCCTCAGCCACTCGTGAGATGGCCAGCATATTGGCCGCCAGCCGCAGGTCACAATGGTATTGTTCCGCTTTTTCAGCTACCGCCGCAAAGGCTCGATTCATAATGATCTCTAACTTCTGAGTGATTTCTTCGACTCCCCAGAAAAAGCTCTGGAGATCCTGCACCCACTCGAAGTAGCTGACCGTGACGCCGCCAGCATTGGCCAGAATATCCGGGATGACAACGACCCCCCTGCGCCCGAGAATCCTGTCCGCCTGGGGCGTTGTCGGGCCATTGGCAGCTTCAGCAATGATCTGCGCCTGGATACGACCGGCATTTGCCTCGGTGATGACCCCTTCAGTCGCCGCCGGGATCAGGATATCACAGGGAACTTCCAAGACCTCCTGGGGGCTGATCTGCTGAGCCGCCGGGAAACCGACAACGCTGCCCCTTTCCTGCTTATGCCGGAGGACAGCGGCAGGGTCCAGTCCGGCCTCGTTGTAAATGCCACCCCGGGTATCGCTGACCGCCACGATCTTGCAGCCCTCGTGATGGAACAGACGGGCAGCAATGGAGCCAGCGTTGCCAAATCCCTGAATGCTGACGCGCGCCCCTCGCAGCGGCAGGCCAATCCGGCGCGCCGCCTGACGTGTGACAAAGAGCACGCCCATCGCGGTAGCGTCGTTGCGCCCCTCGCTCCCTCCAATGGAGAGTGGCTTGCCAGTGACAACGGCGGGAATGGAGAAGCCCTCGTGCATCGAATAGGTGTCCATGATCCAGGCCATGACCTGGGGATTGGTGTTGACATCGGGCGCTGGAATATCGCTGTGAGGGCCGATAATGATCGAAATTTCAGTCGCATAGCGGCGCGTCAGCCGCTCCAGCTCGCCTGGACTCATAGTCTTGGGATCGCAGATGACCCCGCCTTTGGCTCCGCCATAGGGAATACCCACCACTGCGCACTTCCAGGTCATCCACATGGCCAGCGCCTTGACCTCGTCCAGGGTCACATCAGGACTGTAGCGAATGCCACCTTTGGCAGGCCCGCGATTCACGTTGTGCTGTACGCGATAGCCGGTAAAGGTCTTGATCCGGCCATCATCCAGGCGTACAGGGAAGTTGACTGTCAGCTCGCGCTTGGGCTTGCGCAGAATCTCTCGCATATCCTCCGAGAGATTGAGCCGATCGGCAGCCTCCTCAAACTGCTGAACAGCCATTTCATAGGGGTTAATACGGGTCTCGCGAGAGGACTTCACGTCGTTGTGCAGGTCCACGTTCTTGCTCCTTTTTCCGTATTTTACAGCTGAGAGCAGCTGATGCAGCCAAGGATCAAGAATCAATCGCCCAGCCAGCCTGTTCCGGTCCAGCAGCCGGGTCTGACTGCCAGGGCCGGTCAAGTTCGCTCAGGCCGTGGGCGTCTCATCAAGCTTGGCGCGCAAGAGTTGCTGGACAAGATCGGCTTTGGCCTGGCCACGGGTGCGCTTCATAATCTGGCCGACCAGATATTGGGCGGCGTTAGTCTTACCAGCGCGGTAATCGGCCACGATCTTAGGGTTCGCCTCAATGACTTCAACGATGATGCGCTCCAAGGCTTGCGGATCGGTAATCGGCGGCTGGATGCCCTTGCGCACCACGATGGTCTCTGGCAGCTCACCGCTGACGAAGGCCTCATCGAGAACCTCCTTCGCCTGCTTGCCGGTGATGCGCTGACGATCGAGCAGATCGAGCAGATTCACCAGGGCCTCTGGCTTCAGCGGGCAAGCTGCAGGAGCGATATCATGCGCATGGAGGAGGCGAACAACCTCGCTCAGGAGCCAGTTGCTGGCTGCGCGGGCCCTGGTCTGGCGATCCTGGACCTGGGAAGAAAGAGCCATGACCTGATCGAAGTAGTCGCCCAGAGCCTTCTCTTCTGTGAGAATATCAGCATCCTGAGCCGAGAGGCCGTAGTCGCGCTGATATCGCAGCCGGCGGGCATCGGGCAGCTCTGGCAGGCGCGCACGCAGCTCCTCCACCCATTCACGACTGATCACCAGCGGCGGCAGGTCCGGCTCAGGGAAGTAGCGATAGTCATGCGCATACTCTTTGCTACGCTGCGGCACCGTCACGCCTCGACTCTCGTCCCAGCCACGCGTTTCCTGCTGAATGGTCCCGCCGGCTCGCAACACCTCAATCTGGCGATGAGCTTCATATTCGAGGGCCTGCTGCAGGGCCTTGAAACTATTCATGTTCTTGATTTCGGTCTTGACCCCGAGCGTCTGCTGTCCGCGGGGACGAACCGAGATATTGGCATCGCAGCGCAGGCTGCCCTCCTCCATACGCCCCGAAGAGACTCCCAGGTAGACCAGAATCTCGCGCAGCTTCTGCATATAGAGCCGCGCCTCCTCGGGACTGCGCATGTCCGGCTCGCTAACGATTTCGATAAGGGGCGTACCGGCGCGGTTGACATCAACCAGGCTGTAACCGTCTCGATGCAGCAGCTTGGCGGTATCTTCCTCCAGATGAACGCGCGTAATACCAATGCGCCGCACCTGCCCATCATGCTCAATCAGCAGATAGCCATTGCGACTGAGCGGAAGATCATACTGGGAAATCTGGTACCCCTTCATCAAGTCAGGGTAGGGATAGTTCTTGCGGTCGAATTTGGAGTATTCGGGAATGCTACAGTTGAGGGCCAGCGCCGTCATAATGGTGTAGGCCACAGCCTGCCGATTGATGACCGGCAACACGCCTGGCATCCCCATGCAGACAGGGCAGACATGGGTGTTGGGGGCGGCGTTGGCGTAGTCAGTGCTGCAGGAGCAGAACATCTTGCTCCGCGTGGTGAGCTGAGCATGCACTTCGAGACCGATGACAATCTCGAATTCAGTGGCAACCTCGGTATGAGCAGGTACAGCCATCTTTCCCAACCTTCCTGAAAGCTTCTTCAGCGTCACTGTCACCCGTTAGTCTAGCCCTTTCCCCTGGATTCGTCAACTGGGTAGCCGTGACAGGCCCAGCCAGGGCTGCACTGGCACTGATGCCCGATCAGGCCGCCAGTCCCTTGCTTCGGGACCAGCAGGAAAGAGGAGCCGGAGTCCTTGCCAGATACGGATGACTCTGGTATACTGAAGTCACCAACATCGTGGGACGTCTTGCGCTGAAACGCAAGCTTCCCTCGATAAATCCAGGAAATACCTTTTGTACTGCTTCGCACGAGAGGACTGTTGCTGAGATTCATAGGCACGGTGCCCTCCTCTTACAGAGAAGAGGAGACGACGCGCTACCACGACGAGGCACACCAGCGAGCGGATGAGGAGAATGACCACCTATGTCCCTGATTAATATGGCCAAACGCGAGATCATTTGTAAGCTCGTCTACTATGGCATTGGTCTGTCCGGCAAGACCACTAACCTGCACTATATCTATCAGGCAGTCGATCCCCGCGATGTGGGTGAGATGGTCTCGATCGATACCGAGACAGAGCGTACCCTCTACTTCGATCTGCTGCCGTTGGAACTGGGCAAGGTCAATGGCTTCTCAATCCGTTTTCAGCTCTACACCGTGCCCGGTCAGGTGCTCTACCAGCAGACGCGGATCTCGGTGCTGAAAGGGGCCGACTGCGTGATCTTCGTGGCTGATTCCCAGGCCAGCAAATTGCAGGAAAATATTGAAAGCTGGAACGAGCTTCAGGAACAGCTCCGCCGCATGAACAAGAATATCACCGAGTTCCCGCTGGTGATGCAGTGGAATAAGCGCGACTTGCAGGATATTCTACCAGTATCGGTGCTGGAACAGTATTTGAACCCGTACCGCGTCCCTAGCTTCGAGGCCGTCGCTGTCACAGGCTACGGCGTGATCGAATGCCTGCGCGTCGCCATCAACGCGACGCTCCGCCGCCTCGAACGCATCTAGTCCAGCCTGCTAGCGGTGCGCGCGCCTACGCGCTCGCTCGCTCGCTTCGCTCTCCTCCTGTGGCAAGGAGTCGCCGCTTCTCCTCTGACTGGCAGGATGGCCCGACCTTTTTTCAGCAACTCTTTCTCCCCGTGCCTCTTCCGCCATCTATGTAGAGCAACTTTGTTCCTGTCTTACTCGTTGTTCATCGACGGTTTTCTGTGTATAATACGGCGAAACCTGGTCTGGTTATCTTCTCCCTCTCTACGAAGGGAGATTTGGCCTTTCCTCTCTTGTCTTTGCAGATGAAAGGCCATCACTTCGAGACGGCCCAGGCAAAGCACCGGGCCGCTCGCTTGATCGATCGACTGTCTCGCTGCGAGGTTCTTATGGAGACTATCCGTGTCATCATCGTTGATGAGCAGCCGCTGTTCCGCGAAGGAATTCGCTATACGCTTGAGCGCCTGGGCCATTGCACTGTTGTGGGCGAGTCGACTAACCCCGCCGAGATTCTGGCGCTGGCGCGCGAGCCGGGAGCCGAGGTGATCCTCCTCGATGCCGGTCTCAAGAGCACTGACGCTCTTGAGCTGGCCCGCCAGCTCCGCCAGCTGGCCCCCCAGATGGCCATTGTGATCCTGACCCCTTCCGAGGATGAGGAGCGCCTCTTTCAATCGATCAAGGTGGGCGCCGCCGCCTACTATACCCGCAATATTTCATCCGAGGAGCTGATCGAGGCCGTGCAGCGCGTGAATCGCGGAGAGTATTTGATCAATGACGAAGTGCTCGCCCGGCCTCAGATCGCCAGCCGTGTTTTGCAGTCGTTGCGCGAGCTGCCGATGGCCTCTCACGATGGTGCCGCTGAGAGCGACGGCAAGGAGAGCTATTCCCCCCTCTCCAGCCGTGAAATCGAGATTCTGGACTACATTGCCCGTGGGAATAGTAATAAGGAGATCGCTAAGTCTTTGAAGATCAGCGATCAGACCGTGAAAAATCACATTACGTCGATCCTCAAAAAGCTCGCGGTTAACGACCGTACCGCCGCGGTGGTGCATGCTCTGCGCCACGGCTGGATCAAGATTCAGGATACGTAAGTCGAGCGCAGAGAGGAGGAAGGTCGCAGGCAGTACTGAGCCAGGCAAGCTTGCTAGGTCCACAGACTGAGGAGCACCTTGCCGTTCCGGGCGTCAAGAAACAGATAAAAGTCGTAGCTTGAGCGCGGGAAGGGGGTGGGATCAACTGAGGCATCGGCGGGCTGCAGCGGTACCTGCTCGTAGATGATCATCCAGGCTGGAGCATTTTCAATCTGGGCCCGGTTGCTGGTGCGCGGAATGTAGGTGAGGAGGACGTAGCGCGCCAGGACCTTCTTGGCATTGCTGGCCACCTCTGGCTCCCACTGACTGGCCAGCAGAAGAGCCTCTTCCTGACCAAGACTGGCCGGCTGGGAGGGTGTACCAAGAATAACGCCAGCGGTGTAGAGGGCGGGCAGCTGGACCGCCGAGGTCTGACTGGTCTGGGCCAGGTGGGGGACGAGCAGCCTCAGCCCTCCTTGGGGGTGTCTGAGCAGGAGGATAAACCAGCCCAGACCAATCACCAGCAGAAGCGCTCCGACGAGGCCGCTGATCTTCCAGGTACGCGATTGGATACGCTGTCGCCGCTTCATGCTGATACCTTTTCTCCTTCCTCTGAGTAGATGCGCCTGGCCTGCTGCCTGTTAGGTTCTAGCGAGCCGTAGACGAGCTGATCAGCTACGGCTCGCTTGCCACTAAACTAAACCGGCTGGCTGGTTGAGGACTGGACTCGTGGGCCTGGCGCTCGCCGCCTCGCTCAAGCATCTGGTCCATCCAGTATTGCCAAGTATAGTCGAAGATGCCTGGCAAAGACAAGCCTCCCACAGCGGAGGAAAGGCGCAGCGCTCAAGCGATATGCCATAATGAGAGTGAGAAGAGGAGCAAGAAGCCAGGTTGAGTCTGTCTATGGTTTACAGGCCCGGCGCTGCCAGACCTGCGCCTGCAGGGCCTGACAAGCGGAGCGAGAACCCAGGGCGCAGACTGGGACCTCCTCTTGCCAGCTGTGGTACCCTGAAACAAGCCTTGCCTTGGGGCAGGAGGTCAGCCCAGGTAGCCTTTGACCTCTTGCCGGGTCATGGGCTAGCGATAACGAGAGATAACAACATAGCCCACAGGCCAGTCCAGTAAGCGAAGAAAGGGAGCTTGATTTCCGTGAAAGTATTCGGACGCATGACCGTTTTCCCCATCATGCCCGCCCGGATTAGCCGCCTCTATGAGCTTGCTTACAATCTGTGGTGGAGCTGGCACCCCGAAGCCAGCACGCTCTATAGTACGCTCGATCCCGAACTATGGGAGGCGGTCGGTCATAATCCTGTCCACTTTCTGAGCGAGGTGCGACCACAGTATTTAGAGAAGGCCGCTCATAATCCCCAGTATCTGCAGGTCTACGATCGTGTGCTGGCAGAATTCGACCGCTATATGCATCCGGCTCCAGGCAGCACCTGGTTCGCTCGCACATATCCAGAGCTGGAGCAGTGCGTCATTGCTTACTTCTCGGCTGAGTTTGGCCTGCACGAGGCCCTGCCCATCTATTCCGGTGGCCTGGGTATCCTGGCAGGCGATCATTGTAAGGAGGCCAGCGATCTGGGCCTGCCGCTGGTGGGAGTAGGCTTCCTCTATCCCCAGGGCTACTTCCGGCAGAGCATCACTCGCGAGGGTATTCAGGAGGCCTTCTACGATAAGCTGATCTTCTCCCAGGTGCCGGCAACTCCGGCCTGCGGCCCCGATGGCAATGAGGTCCTGATTAGCGTTGATCTGCCAGGACGACGCATCCATGCCAAGGTCTGGCGCGTCCAGGTCGGTCGTATTCCACTCTATCTGCTGGATACCGATGTCGAACCGAATGCTCCCGCCGATCGTGAGCTGGCGGCCCGCCTCTACGGTGGCGACCGCGAGATGCGCATTTCTCAGGAGATTGTACTGGGCATTGGTGGCGTGCGCGCTCTACGCGCTTTGGGCATTTCTCCGGCAGTCTGGCATATCAATGAGGGACACGCTGCATTCCTGAATTTGGAGCGCTGCCGCGAGTTAGTCGCTTGCGGGCTGACTTTCCGCGAGGCACGCGAGGTCGTGGCCGCCAGCTCCCTCTTTACGACTCATACACCGGTGCCAGCGGGCAATGATACGTTTAGCTATGATCTGATCGACAAGTATTTCAATACCTACTGGGGTCAGCTTGGCCTTTCGCGCGAGCAGTTTCTGGAGGTGGCCCGCGAAGATCATGGCTGGGGTCCGACCTACGGGATGACAGTGCTGGCCCTGCGCTTGACCGGGCAGCATAATGGGGTGAGCAAGCTGCACGGCGCGGTCTCGCGCCGGATGTGGCAGTTTCTCTGGCCGGGCGTCGATCCCGATGAGGTCCCTATCGATTCGATTACCAATGGTATCCATACCCTCTCCTGGGTGGCTCCTGAGATGAACGCTCTCTTCCAGCGCTACCTGGGGCCGGATTGGGCGGAGCACGTCGATGAACCGGATCTGTGGAACCGTGTGCTGGAGATTCCCGATGAGGAGCTGTGGCAGGTGCATTTGCAGCGTAAGCGCTTGCTGATCGACTACGTGCGTCGACGCTTAAAACAGCAGCATCTGCGCCTGGGCGAGGGGCCACTGCAGATGGCCGAGTTCGAGCGTATGCTTGATCCCGAGGCCCTGCTGATTGGCTTCGCCCGCCGCTTTGCAACCTATAAACGGGCAACGCTGATCTTCCGCAATCCGGAGCGCTTGAAGCGCATTATGAATAATCCTGAGCGTCCGGTACAGATTATCTTTGCGGGCAAGGCCCACCCCGCCGATGAGCCGGGCAAGGCCCTGATCGAGCAGGTCTATCGGATCTCGCGGAGCGACGATTTCCGTGGCAAGGTGATCTTCCTGGAAAACTACGATATTGATATGGCTCGCTATCTGGTAGCAGGGACCGATCTCTGGCTGAATAACCCGATTCGCCCCCACGAGGCCAGCGGCACCAGCGGCCAGAAGGCGGCTTTGAATGGGCAGCCTAACTGCAGCGTTCTCGACGGTTGGTGGGCCGAGGCCTACAATGGGCGCAACGGCTGGGCCATCGGCGAGGAGCGCGAGTACCACAATCCCGATGTTCAGGATGAGGCCGACAGTCTGTCACTCTACGCTCTTCTGGAAGGGGAGATCATCCCTACCTACTATGAGCGCGATCTGGCCAATAGCGGTCTGCCTCATCGCTGGATCAGCTATATGAAAGAAGCCATCCGTTCCTGCGCCCCCCACTTCAGTACGCGACGGATGGTGAAGGAATACACGACACGCTTCTATGTACCCCAGATTCAGCAGGGCCAGCGGGTCGAGCAGAACGCCTACGAGCTGGCCCGCGCACTGGCTCAGTGGAAAGAGCGCATTCAGCAGCGCTGGGAGAGCCTGGCTCTCTATGTGGAGGGACGCCGCGAGGGTCAGCTCAGCCTGGGCGAGACCATCGAAGTACGTGCCTGGGTGCGCGCACCCGAGATTACACCGGATGATTTGCTGGTCGAGCTGGTCTATGGCGAGAGCGGGGACGGTGAGCAGGTCTCTAATCAGCGGGCTATTCCCATGCAATATCAGCACCAGGAGCAGGACGGCTCGTATCGCTACGAGGCTCGCTTCCAGCCAGAGGAGAGCGGCAGCCTGGTCTATGGGGTACGTGTGCTGCCCAATCATCCCTTGCTGGCGGGCAAACATGATATGGGCCTGGTGCGTTGGGCTTGAGCATTGGGAGCCGAGTCAGCAGTCCGGTTGCTTGTTTATCCATGAGAAGGGGCGGCGCAGGCATTGCCGCCGGAGGAGAATCCGCCCTACGCCATGATAAGCATGGATATGAAACTCTTTCAACCCATCAGTATTGGGCCGCGAGAGGCGCGCAATCGCCTGATTTTTGGGAGCCACACGACCAACTTCGCCCGTCATCATCTACTGAGCGAGCAGCATGGCGACTACTACGCCAGCCGGGCCGAAGGAGGTGTCGGCAGCATCGTGCTGGAGGAGCACATCGTTCACGTCTCCGATTTTCCGTATGAGGCTGCCCTGTTTGGTTATTTGCCCGAAACGCCAGCGGCCCTGGCCAAGGTGAGCGCTCGTCTGCATGCTGCCGGGGCGCTGACCCTCGTTCAGCTGAACCACAACGGACAGCAAGGAGTGAGTGACCATCATCAGCGCGAACTGTGGGCGCCCTCTGCCGTACCTGATGTGGCCACGCGCGAGGTTCCCAAGGCGATGGAGCTGGAGGATATTCGCGCTGTGATCGCCGGTTTCGCCCTGGTCGCTCAGCACGCCGTGCGCGGCGAAGCCGATGGGGTAGAGCTGCAAGTCGCCGATCGCTCGCTGCTGCGTCAGTTCTTGTCGCCGTTGACCAATCAGCGCAGCGACGCCTATGGGGGATCGCTGGAAAATCGTCTGCGCTTCCTGCAGGAGACCATCGAGGCTGTGGCCGCCGTCCTGCAGGGGCGCTATATTCTCGGGGTACGCCTCTGCGTCGATGAGCTGGCACCGTGGGCCGGTCTCACGCCAGAGCAGGGGGTCGAGATCGCCCGCCGCTTGGCCGAGACAGGTCGGGTCCACTACCTGACGGTAACGATGGGAAGCATCCTGAGTACCCACCTCTTTCCTTTCCACGCCTCCATGCATGTCGCCCCAGGTTATGCAGTAGCACTGGCGGCAGCCGTGAAGGAGGCGGTCGCGCTGCCTGTTTTTGCCGCCGGTCGCATTATGGATGCCGAGCAAGCGGAGGCAATTGTGGCGGCAGGCCAGGCCGATGGCGTTGAGATGATCCGGCCTCTGATCGCCGATCCCGCTTTGCCGCGTCTGACTCAGGCGGGCCAGGCGGAGCGTGTACGGCCCTGCCTGGCCTGTAACCAGGGTTGCCAGGTGCGTGGCCTGCTCAATGTGGCCCTCAGCTGTAACGTCAACCCTGATGTGCTGCATCCCGGGCCTCCTTCCATTGCTCTGCTCACCGAGCCATCCGCGGGAGGCCTCCAGAGCCAGGGCTGCCAGGTTTCTCCAGACAAGACGCCCTCACTGAGCGAAGCCTTTGTCGTGGTAGGGGCAGGTCCAGCAGGATTGGAAGCGGCACGCACTGCCGCTCTGCGCGGGCGGCGGGTGGTAGTGTTCGAGCGTGAGTCGGAGCCAGGTGGGGCGGTGGCCCTGGCCGCGCGGGCGCCGGGACGCGCTTCGCTGCGCCGCATCATCGACTATCTGGTGAGCGAATGCCAGCGTCTGGGAGTCGAGCTGCAGACCGGTATCGCCGTGAGTGCTTCCTGGCTCCTGGAGCAGCGTCCTGGGGCAGTGCTTGTGGCTACAGGGGCGAAAGCGGGCCAGGGTCTGCTGGCGATTCCCGGTCATGGCCTCCCCCATGTATTGGACGTGCGTCGCATTCTGCAGGGTGAACGCGTGACGGGGGCTGGTCAGCTCGCCGTCGTGATCGATGAGACAGCTTCACATGGCGTGCTCTCGACAGTGGAGCTGCTCGCCAATGAGGGATGGCAGATCGAGATCGTGACTGAAGACTGGTATGTCGGGCGCGATCTGGTCGCTACCCACGATCTGCCTGCCTGGCTGGGACGGGTACTTTCGCGCGGCGTGGTCATGACACCCCATACCAGCGTTGTGCGCATTGAGCCTGGACAAGTGGTCGTGCGTGATCGCTTCGCCCTGGCGGAGCGCGCCTTGCCCGCCGACATGGTGGTTCTGGGAGTCTATGAGCAGCCCGACCAGGATCTCTATTTTGCTTTGAAGGGGCGCCTCGCTCGTCTACGCCGCGCTGGCGATTGCATTGCCCCTCGCCGCATTGAGCAGGCGATCGCTGAGGGGCGCCAGGCTGGCCTCTGGGCCTGAGCGTCAGCAGTCAGCCCACGCATGAGCGTAGTAGAGAGCAGGCAGACATGCGCCTGAGCAGCACAGGAGGGTCCGCCCATGGCAGGCCAGTTTCAGTATTTGTTTACGCCGCTGCGCATTGGTACAGTGGTCATACCCAATCGCATTGTCTTCGCCGCTCATTTGACGAACCTGGCCGAGGAGAATCAGCCTGGCCCGCGCTTGACTGCCTATTATGTTGAGCGCGCTCGCGGCGGCTGCGGTTTGATCATTACCGAGGAGCAGTCGGTTCATCCCAGCGATTGGGCCTATCAAAAACTGATCCACGGCTTCGATCCCCAGGTAATCCCCGCCTATCGCCGGCTGACACGCGCCGTTCACGACTACGGGACGCGCATCTTTGCTCAGCTGAACCATAACGGCATGCAGGCGAGCAGTATCTACTCGCGCCGCCCTGTGCTCGGTCCTTCCCCTCTGGTCGATCCGATCCACCGCGAGATGTGTAAGGAGATCGAGGTCGAGGAGATTGCCGAGATCGTGCGCAGCTACGCCCTGGTGGCTCGTCATGTGCGCGAGGGCGGTTTCGATGGGGCCGAATTGCAAGCCTCGCATAGCTCCCTGATCCGTCAATTCCTCTCCCCTTACTACAACCGGCGTCGTGACGCTTACGGTGGCTCATTAGAGAACCGCCTGCGCTTCGTGCTGGAGGTCATCGAGGCCATTCGCGCCGAGGTCGGGCGCGACTTCCCTTTGGGAATTCGCCTCTGCGGCGATGAGTTGATCCCCGGGGGCCTGACCTTCAGCGATGTACGCGAGATCGCTCTGCGCCTGGAAGCTACCGGACAGCTTGATTTCATTAATACAAGCATCGGTGAATTCCATAATCTCTATATGGTTGAGGGGTCAATGCACACACCGCCCGGCTACCAGCTCTTCGTCTCGGCAGGACTGCGCGAGGTCGTACAGCTGCCGGTCTTCTGCACCGGACGCATCAAGGACCCCGTCCAGGCGGAGCGTATTCTGCGCGAAGGGCTGGCCGACATGGTCGATGTAGTGCGCGGCCAGATTTGCGATCCTGCTTTTGCCCGCAAGGCGCGTGAGGGGCATAGTGAGAGTATTCGCCTCTGTATCTCTTGCAATCAGTATTGCATCGGACGGATGGGGCTGAATCTCAGCCTGGGCTGTATCCAGACACCGGCTACAGGGAACGAGCTGCGCTTCCGTCCCCTACCCTCGCGGCCCATGCTGCGGAGCGCCGTTCGTCGTCCGCGGGTGCTTGTAGTGGGCGGGGGGCCAGCGGGCATGCAGGCAGCCAAGGTGATTGCTCAGCGCGGAGGCCAGGTACGTTTGTATGAGCGCCAGCCAGAGACTGGGGGCCAGATCAACCTGATTGTACGGGTGCCCAGTCGCGTTGAGTTTGGCGATGCCGCGCGGAATCTGCAGCGCGAGCTGGCCGAGGTGGGCGTTGAGGTGATCACAGGCACCGAGGTCGACGCCGACTTCATCCTGAGAGAGGAGGCAGACGCGGTGATTCTCGCCACCGGCTCCCGCCCCGGGCCGGTCCCAGTGCCAGGCGGCGATCTGCCCCATGTGGCCAACCCCTGGCAGGTGCTTCTCGGAGAGAAAACTGCGGCTGCCGGCCAGCGCGTTCTGATCTACGATCAGGTTGGCTTCCACCAGGCGACAAGCGTGGCAGAGCTGTTAGCCGAGCGCGGCTGTCAGGTTGAGGTGGTGACGCCCCAGTTTTACGTCGGCGGCGATCTCAGTGTGACACTGGATATCGAGCTGTGGTATCGTCGCATGCTTGCTCACGGGGCGATCTTCACTCCTCATCATTATCTGGCGGCCCTGCAGCCCGGCGGGGCGACCATTGTCAATAACTATACCGGTCAGGCCCGCACTATTGAGGACCTGGCGCTGGTGGTCGTAGTCGCTCCCCAGGTAGCCGATGAGGCCCTCTATCAGGACCTCAAGGGTCGGGTTCCTCACCTTTATCGTGTAGGAGACTGTCTGGCGCCGCGACGTGTGGAGCATGCTATTCTCGATGGTGAGCGCGTCGGGCGGGCACTGGCGCTAGAGGGCCTGAGCGCTGTCGACAGGGCTTGAGGCTCCAGCTCCAGCGGCCCCAACTTCCGGCCCTCCGAGCAGGTTCGAGGCTTGTCGATTTCGCTCGAGATGCTACAATACAGGGAAACCCGCTGTGCTGAACTCAAGGCGCCAGGAGCGCGGGTTTTGCCTGGTTCTTGCCCGCCGGCAGTCGTCGGCCTTCAGCCAGCGGTGAGCGCTAGGCCAAATGCTGTTTGTGGAGTAGGTATGTCTGTTGAGCGTTCTTCTTTTTCGTCAGGAGGGCAAAAGGAGCTGGCCCAGGCCGCCGGGTCGTCTCCGTCTCATGTCGCTGCTCAGCTGAGTGCTGGTCTCAATGCCAGCTATCTGATGGAGCCTCCTGCCCGGCGTGCGAGCGTTCCTCCTCTGCCTCCAGAACGGGCCTTGAGCCTGGCCTGGCTCTATAGCGCGCTCCTCAGCAATGGCAGGCTACTCGTTTGTCTGGATGAGACAGCGACCCCTGTGCAATGCTTCTATCCGCACATCGACGGTGGCCCACATGTGCGCTCTCTGCTCCAGGGAGTCCAGGTCGAGCGAGAGGAGCAGGCGTCGCAGGTGAGCTGGCTGGCCGAGGAAGGCTGGTCGCACGAGCTGCGTTATCTGCCATCCAGCGCCGTGGTCAGCGCTCGCTCGGAGCAATCCGACCTCGGGCTGCTCATTGAGCGTCGCCTCGCCGTCCATCCCGAGCACGATCTGCTGGTGGTTGAGCTGCGCCTGACGAATACGGGGCAGGTTCCTCTGCGCTGCAGCCTGCTCACCTACGCTGCTATTGACATCGATCTGCGCCCAGCGGGTAACTGCGCCTGGTACGATCCAGAGACGGAGCTGCTGACCTTCTTCCATGCTGATCGCTATCTGGCTCTGGGCAGCAACTGGCCCGTGGCCGATTTCGCCTGTGAACAGAGCCGCTGCGGGGCCGTTGATGCAGCCTTCCAGATGGCCGCTGAGCAGCGCTACAGCCGCCAGGAGTTTGCTGTTGGTCAGGTGGCGGCGGCCCTGCGTCACAATATCGGTGAGCTGTCCCCTGGGGCTAGCCACCGTGGGGTCCTGCTGTTCTCTTTCGGTCGCCAGCTAGAGACCGTGCGTACGGTCCTGACTCAGCAGCGACACAACAGCGGTCAGTTGCTTGAGGAGACGCTTGTCTATTGGCGCCAGCTCTGCTTGCGCTTCGCTCTCAACGGGATAGAAGATGAGATTAGTCGGCTCTACGAGCGTTCGCTCATAGTGCTCCATTTGTTGAGCGACCAGGAGACGGGGGCCATCATCGCCGCGCCGGAGATGGACCCGACCTTCCGTTCCAGCGGGGGATATGGTATGTGCTGGCTGCGCGATGGAGCCTATAATGCCCATGCTCTTGATGTGGCCGGCGAGCATGAACGTGCCCGTGCCTTCTTTGACTGGGCTTTGCGGACGCAGGAGGCTGCCGGTTGCTGGTACCAGCGTTATGATACGCAGGGGAACCTGGCACCAACCTGGGGTCTGATTCAATTCGATGAGATCGGCATCTTTGTCTGGGCCTTGGGCCAACACGTGGAGTTGACCGGGGATATAGAGTATGCGCGCCTGGCCTGGCCGGCGCTCAGACGGGCTGGAGACTATATGTTACGCGAGCTGGACCCGGAGACAGGTCTGGCTCCGGTCACGAAGGATCTGTGGGAGGAGTTCGACGGCATCAGTACCTATGCCTGCGCCACGACCTGGGCCGGTTTCGCCACCCTGGCCCACCTCGCCACGCTCCTGGGCGACGAGGCAGAGATGCGGCAGTGGCAGGAAGCCGCCGCTCGCTTGAAGCAGGCTATTGAGCAGCATCTCTGGAGCGAGTCAGCAGGGCATTTTCTGCGTGGGGGACGCTTGAAAGTGGCTCCGCTGGAAGATGAGGAGACGACGCCGCTGACAGCCGATGAGGTCGCGATCGAGATCCGGGGTCGACGCTGGCGCGCGCGCCGCAGCGATCCAACGCTTGATATCTCGATTCTGGGTCTGGCCGTCCCCTGCGGAGTCTTTGATCCAGCCGACCCCCGGGTGCAGTCCACAGCCAGAGCTATTGCCGAACGGCTACGCAGCCCTGTTGGTGGGATTCTGCGCTACCAGGGGGATAGCTATCGCGGCGGGAATCCGTGGGTGCTATGTACGCTCTGGTTGGCCTGGTATGAGGCCCTGGCGGGACACCTTGCCGAAGCTGAGCAGCTCTATCGCTGGGCCGTCGAACATCGTACTGCCCTCGATCTGCTCGCTGAGCAAATCAGTCGCCAGGATGGCCAACCTTGCTGGATTATGCCGCTTGGCTGGTCCCACGCCATGTTTGTGCTGGTGACCCAGGTGCTCAGAGCAAAGGGCCGGCTCCAGGTTGCCGCGCCTGGGGGTGCTTGAGAGAACAGGTGAATCTGGTCAACAACGAAGGCTGCCGATGATGCGGCGCTCATGCGAGGTGAAAGCGTGGCCGAACTCTGGGTCGTGCTACAGGAACAAGATGGCCTGCCCCCTGAGTACAATCAGGAGGTGCTTGCTGAGGCACAGGAGCTGGTCCAACAACATTCAGGCAGATTGCAGCTGTGCGCGGTGCAGCTGCGCGCTCCTCTCCCTACTGCTACCGAGAAAAACACGGAGCCGTTTTTCAAGAGCATCGCGCCTGAACGCTTTTATGTGCTGGAGCATCCCGCCCTGGAGCGTTACACAACGGAGGGCTATGTTGCGGCGCTGAGTTGGCTCATCCGAGCGCACACACCGGCGCTGATCGTAACCAGCGCGACGGCCAATGGCCAGGACTGGGCCCCGCGCCTGGCAGCACAGCTTGGGTTACCCTTTGTGGCACGCTGTCTGCGTTTTGTGCTGGAGCAAGATACCCTGCTGACGCTGCGAGCCTTGTACGGCGGGCGGGCCTACGTCCAGACTCGTACCCGACTGGGACGGCTGCCAGCGCTGGTGACCTTTGTACCGGGCACGCGGGGAACACCGTCGGCAAGCCGTTCGCAGGTGGGGCCTTCGCCGGCACCAGAGGTGATTCGCTATCAGCTTCCACTCGCCACTGAGGAGCAAAGCCCGCGTCTGCAGCGTCTTGGGATCGAGGCCCCAGCAGCAGAGGAAGTAGAGCTAGAGGCAGCGGAGAAGATCGTCGCAGGCGGTCGGGGTGTTGGCCGCGAGGGGTTTGCCGAGCTTGCCACCTTTGCTCGCCTGCTAGGTGCAGCGGTGGGAGCCAGTCGCGTAGCTACCGATCGTGGCTGGGTTGAGTCAGAGCGCCAGATCGGAGCGACTGGCAAAAGCGTCAGTCCAAGGCTTTACATTGCCTGTGGCATTTCAGGCGCAGCTCAACACACCAGCGGCATTCGGGAGGCCCAAACCATCATCGCCATCAACCCCGATCGCAACGCCCCGATCTTTGCGCTGGCCGATCTGGGACTTTTAGGCGATGCCAGAGAGATTCTGCGCCGCGCCATCCAGCTGCTACAAGAAGAGTCGGTAGGGGTCTAAGCGTTTCAATTCAGCCCTCTACTGCTCTTTTTACCTCTCTGTCTGATCTGGTCTGACCTGATTGAGCTGGCTGGCTGGCTGGTTGATTGCCAGCGTTCTTTCTGGTTTTGCCAGTCATCAGGCGGAATGGATACAATATATCAAGCCAGGAGCAACACCTCCTGACGATTCACGAGAAGCGAGGAGCAAGACATCGCCATGAAAGCTGTGCAATTTGCTCGTTACGGCGGACCCGAAGTTTTGGAACTGCGCGAGGTCCCGGACCCTGTTCCCGCAGCAGACGAAGTGCTCGTTGACGTGAAAGCAACGACCGTTAATCGTCTGGATCTTTTTCAGCGGGCTGGCAGCAGACCGGTGCCCAACCTGCCTTACACGCCAGGTCTAGAGGCGGCGGGCGTGGTAGTCGAGGACAGCAATGGATTCAAGGCAGGTGAGCGCGTGCTCACCACGCGGGCGCCGGAGGCGCGTGGGGGTGGTGGCTATGCCAGCCGGATCGCGGTGCCTGCCTCCCACCTGGTACGTATTCCCGATGATGTCTCTTTCGAGCAGGCGGCAGCAGCTGGTCTGGCGGCCTCGACGGCCTGGGCGGCACTGTTCGACCTGGGGAACCTCAAGGCAGGTGAGCGCGTGCTCGTATGGGCGGGCGCAAGTGGAGTCGGGACGTGGGCCATCCAGTTCGCCAGACATGTCGGTGCTTGGGTCACCACGACAGCCAGCAACACGGAGAAATCTGAGACGCTGCGCCGCCTGGGGGCCGACATGATTGTCAACTATCGTGAGGAAAAGGTCGGTCAGGTAGTGCGCAATGCCCACGGTGTCAACCTGGTCATTGAATTAGTCGGTACCACCCTACAGGATAGCATCGATGCCTGCGTGAACGACGGACGCGTGGTGCTGATCGGCAACCTGGGCGGCCAGCAGTCGACTGTTGACACGCAGTCCTGGCGCCTCAAACGAGTGAAGGTCATCGGCGGCGGCACCCTGCGCACCTCGCCCGCCAATGAGCAGCGCATTCTCCAGCTGATTGCCGAGAAGGCGGTCTCGCCGATCATAGCGCGCGTTATGCCGATCAAGGAGGTGGCCGAAGCTCATCGGCTGTTGGCGGCAGGTGAGGTTACTGGCAAGATTGTCCTCCTGCACAGCTGAGTCACTATCGGCCAGGGCAAAGAGGGAAGCTGGCCCGGAGCATAACAAGCCTGTCCTCAGCATCATCTGTTCGACCTGCTCCAGGCCGGCCCTCCCTCCCTCCAGTATCTCAGGTCCTTCTAGGTGGCAGCTAGCAATGTGGCTATGGATAGCGCAACGCGGCAAAGGAGCGTGCTCCGAGGCTATGCCAGACCAGGTTGGCACGAGCTGATCGCGAAGCAGCGGTACAGGCAGTACAGCAGTACAGTGTGACGACGAAAGCTGAGACGAAGCGATGCATGCGCAGCAGCAGTTTGACGTGATCGTTGTGGGTGCCGGGCCGGCGGGAAGCAGCGCAGCGCTGGTGCTGGCGCGCGCCGGTTTGCGCGTGGCTCTGATCGAGCGCGGCGAGTATCCCGGGGCCAAAAATGTCTCTGGAGCGGTCTTCTATGCGCCTGGTCTGCTGGCCGAACTGCTCCCTACTTTCTGGGACGAGGCCCCTTTCGAGCGCTATATTACGCGCCGAGTACTGACCTTCCTGGGAAAGGAATCCGCATTCTCACTCGACTTCCGCACCCGCCATTTCGCTACCCCTCCTTACAATGGGGTGACGATTCTGCGCCCCAAATTTGACCGCTGGTTGGCCAGCAAGGCTGTCGAGGCCGGCGCGCTGCTCATTACTTCGACAGTGGTCGATGACCTGCTCTACGAGGGAGAACGTGTTATCGGGGTTCAATGCCGGCGTGATGACGGGGCCCTCTATGCCCCCGTGGTCATTGCCGCTGACGGCGCCAATTCCTTCCTGGCCAAAAAAGCCGGCCTGCAACGGGAGTTTTCTGCAGAAGAGATGAGCCTGGGCGTCAAGGAGGTGCTCCGCCTGGGAGAGCGTACGATCGAGGAGCGTTTCAATCTGACGGGTGATGAGGGTATGGCCAGCGAGTATGTGGGCGAGGCCACTGGCAGCGTCAAAGGCGGGGCATTTCTGTATACCAATCGCGACACGCTCTCACTCGGAGTCATTGTCCAGATTGCCTCGCTGGCTCAGCAGCGGGTCAGACCCTATGAACTGCTCGATCGCTTCAAACAGCACCCAGCGGTCGCCCCTCTGGTGCGCGATGGTGTGACACTGGAGTACTCGGCCCACATGATTCCCGAAGGAGGCTGGCAGCTTATCCCCCGCCTGGTGCGCGCTGGCCTGTTGGTGGCTGGCGACGCTGCCGCCCTGGTCTTCGCCGCAGGCATTTTTCTAGAAGGCATGAACTTCGCTGTGGCTTCCGGCCTGGCTGCCGCTGAAACGGCGCTGGAGGCTCACCGACATGGCGATTTTTCTACCGCGACTCTCACAGGCTATCGGAAACGCCTGGAGCAGTCTTTTGTGTTGCAGGACCTGCAGCGCTTCCGCCTGACTCCTGCCTTTGTGAATAACGAGCGCTTGCAGAACCTTTATCCTGAACTGTTGTGTCAGGCAGCTGAACAGGTCTTTCGCTCAGAGGGCAGGCCACGCAAGAAGCTAGGGTCAACGATCCTGGCGACGCTACGCTGCAAGGTCTCGCTCTGGACCCTCCTGCGCGATGGATGGCAGGCAGGGCGCGCGCTCTTCTTTTAAAAAGAATCCAGTGAAGCGCGCTCTGCTTTTCCTGCTCTGTTTGTTAGTGCGCTTGAGGAGTGCATGGAGTACACGTGACTATGCAACAGATAGCATCTGAACCAGTGGTGATGCAACCTATCGAAGAACGGCTGGAACTGGTGCGTTTCAAGGTCGATAAGAGGCCACACATTCGCGTTCATACTGAGGCCTGCCGAGACTGTGATCTGACTCCCTGCGTCTATGTCTGCCCGGCGGGACTGTTCGAGATTCTCGGAGGCGAGATGCATTTTTCCTACGAGCATTGCCTGGAGTGCGGTACGTGCTATGTGGCCTGCGAGCGCAAAGCCATCGAGTGGGATTATCCCCGCGGAGGTTGGGGGGTTAGTTTTCGAGCCTCATAAGAGGCTCTCCAACTTAGACTTGATCACAGCACAGGGAAGGTCCACCCAAAGGAGAGACCATGCGCATCGCTGTCTGCCTGAAGCAGGCTCCTGATTGTAGTTCGGTCTATGTTGATCCCATCAGCGGCGAGGTCGATACGGAACGCTTCGTCCAGACTTTGAATGCCGCTGATGCTTGTGCCCTGGAGGCGGCCCTGCGCTTGAAGGAGCAATTAGGAGCAGGGTCAGTTTTTGCGCTCACCCTGGGGCCAGGCGAGAGCGAGGAGGTGCTGCGCGTCGCTTTGGCAATGGGAGCTGATACTATCGAACGCCTCTGGCATCCGAGCGCTGCTGATTGGGGGCCATTGACGATTGCAGCCGCGCTGGCAGCGCGCTTGCGCGCTGATCCTTCCTTGCCTGACCTGATCTTCTGTGGAGAACAGAGCAGCGACTGGGCCTCTGGGACAGTGGGGCCAGCATTGGCGGCCTACCTGGGTTTGCCCCAAATTACGGGCGTGATAGGGCTGGAGGCGCACCAGGATTCTGGCCAGCTCCTTTTACGAGTCACTCGCCGTCTAGAACGCGGCTACCGCGAGCGGCTACTGGCCAGGCCTCCCCTGTTGCTCACTGTACACGAGACGCTCAACGAGCCGCGCTATCCCTCTCTGCCTGCCCACCTGGCAGCGCTACGGGCCACGATCACCGTGCGCGACCCGCTGAGTTTGCCCCAGTTTGCCGCTGACTTCGAGGCAGAGGAGACAACAATCGTTGAGGTACGTACGCCACGTCCGCGCCCACATCGCCTTCCCATCCCCGATAGTCAGCTAAGCCCTTTTGAACGCATCGGAGAGATTATCACCGGTGGCACGTCTCGACGGCAGGCTCGCCTGGTCGAGGGATCACCTGAAGAGCTGGCCCATGAGTTAGTGCGTTTTCTGAAGGAACGAGGCTTTGTCTGAATAAGTGGTTCGTTCGGCTACCTGCTCATCTGAAGCAGAGTATGAGCACGCTGCAGCCGATTAGCTGCTGTCCTGGTAGAGCACTTGCTCCGCCAGGACAGCAGGTCCTTTTCTCTCTCAGGACCAGCTCCAGCTCAGGGTGTAACCCCCAGGCCCTTACGGATGAGAAGCGCCATTGGATAATAGCCGGCGTCCTGCCCTATGGGCTGACGCTGCCACCACCAGGCCCAGATGCGTTCCGCTGCCAGCACCGGGTTGAAATGCGCCCCCGGCGGCGGATTGTCCCCATAGCTGAGCCACAGCAGCGGCCCTACTCCAACATAGGGGGCCGGCGGTCCACATTGCTGCTTCGCGCTGGGAATGCAGGGAGGCGGCATGTAGCCTTGATCCCACCACGAGCGCATCTGGTACTCATGATAGAGATAGTCGCCGTTGGGGCCAGCGTATTGCTGCTGGAAGCCATTGGCAATACTATCGCCACCCGCAATGATCACGGGTATGCTCTTGGCGGTTGCCGGGCAGCCATTGGGGTACTCCAGGCAGACGTTGGGATAGTCACGCAGATACCAGATCAGTGGCCAGGTTGCATCATCGGTGAGT
>NZ_MCIF01000002.1:1589073-1841281 GCF_003268475.1 Thermogemmatispora tikiterensis
CAGCCGCACCGTGGTCGTATTCACTCCCTGATCGGGCACTCCCACCAGCTGGGCCAGCTTGTAGACCAACGCCATCGCATGAAACTGAAACGGCCCATGCAAGAGCGGGTCATAGTGATAACTCAAAATATTCAGCGACAGCTGCAAGGAGAAGTAGGCATGGAGACTCTCATCGTGATGCAGCGGGCGCACCCCCAGGTCCCAGAAGCGCAACACCGCCGCCGCCACCAACACCACCCCATAGGCTACCCACTCCAGGACCTGGCTGCGGGACGGCCTTTGACGGCGCAGAGCGCCTCTAGAGTGCCAGTCTTTAGCCTGAGCAAAAACCTTCTCCTGCTCAAGCGAGTCTGGCTGCTCAGCCACTGCTCCAGCTAGCAGCTCACCCTGATCCGACCGACTATCTACAGGCTGATGCTCAAACCTCTTCAAATTCAAGGCCCAACTCCTCATACAACCTTCACCGGAAGAGCGGAGGTCATACCTATGACAGCCCAACCTTATAAATTGTCACCCCTTCGGCGGAGTAGACCACCCGCAAGAACGAAGGGAAATGGCCCAAATTAATCGTCTGATATTTCGCCAACTCCAGCGGTCCCACGTAGACATACGTCACATGATAAAGAGCCAGCAGCGAGCGTACCACGTTGGCTTGAGGACTGGTATAGATCGTTGCCACGTCGCTGGCTCGCCGATTAAAATCAGCAGCGTAGGCCACATTATTCAGCCAATTCACACGCCACTGATACTCATGGCCGACCCAGCCCATAATGGTCGGCAAGCCAGTAAAAGCCGAGATCCGAGCGTAGTCGCTATAGTCCGGGCCAACCGCCTCCACGATAACAGGATCGCCGTCGACATGGGCATTGAGCCAGCGAATCGCCGCATAATCGCCGGGATCAGTCTGGGACAGATAAGTCAGCCCATCCAGGCTATTGCTCCGTTGTGCGAAATGATCCGTGCGGGTATAGCTCCCTGCCACCGGATAGACCGCTCCGGCCAGCAGCAAGAGACAGAGGGCCGCCGTCCACACCACCTGCAAACCTTCCTGCAGAAGGCGCTGTAGTGGCGCCACCATCTCCCCAGGACGTAGGGCCTCTAGAATAAAGAAGAGAGCAGCCCCACAGGCGATCGAGAGCTGAGCCCACGACTGGAAATAGAACTTAAAGACCGTATTCATACGTGGGTAGCTGTCGGCAAAAACATCGCGCAGATAGAATACCTCGCAGCCTGCTACCAGGGCAAAAGCCAGCGATCCAAGCAACAGCGTAAAAGCCAGGGCCCGATCGCGCAAGTGAGAGAGAACCAACACCGCACCCACCGCCGCCAGAGCGCCTGCCGCCACAAATGTACCGCTGTTGCGCATGAGGAGCAGAGTCGCCAGGCCCAGCAAAGCGATCACCCAGAAGCTCAACCACTGAGCGCTGAAGCGCACGAGCCACTTGAGCCAGCCAGGAGTAGGAACAGCCGGGTCATCCTCCTTCTCAGTGGCAGCCTCCTCCTCAGCAAAGGCAGGTAACCTGGCCACGCTCGCCACCAACAGGGAGAGAAAGACGAAAGCAAACAGACCATAGATCAGAATCTCCTGGCCAGGGGACGAGCGATCAGCAGGGCCAACCACCCCGATTCCCTGAGATGGCGATACAAAGCTTAAATAGAAAGGCAGGTAGAAGGCCAGCGAGAGAATGACCAGCGGAACTGCTGCCGCGGCAATATCCACCAGGAGCGCCCCCTGGAAGCGACGCCCATGAAGTAACCACTGCTGCAGGGCAATACAGACCACAGCCAGGCCCAGATAAGTCGGATAATCCCAACCGTTCATCGTAAAGAGCGCGCCGATCACCAGCGCCGTTACGCCCAGGGTCAGCGGGAGGCGCCAGCCGCGACCAAAGATGAAGATCCCCTGACCCTCGCGCGCCAGCAAGAGATTAAAGGCCAAAGCAATGGCCAGGATAGTGAAGGCCAGAGCCAGCACATGGGCATGGAAACAGGAGAGCAGAAAGCTGAAAGCGGGGAATTCATTGATCGTCTTATCAACCACCCGCGAGGGCGCAAACCAATCGAACTGATTAAGGTCACCGTGATCGCGCCACCACTGCTGCGTCGCGGCCAGATTGCCCAGAATCAAACCGAGCGCCATCGTCAGGAGTCCGTAGGGCATAGCTGCTGTTAAGCGCGGGAAAGCCAAAGCCGGCGCCTCAGCGCGTCCATCATCAGGAGGAGAGCCAGCAGCGCGGACATGCTTGGCCCAGGCAATCACATTGCAGGTCACGCCGAAGAGATTAACCGCCGTCAGCCCGAAAAAGATACAGATTCCAGTATTAAAAGCGATGGAAGGAGATTGCCCCAGAAGCTTTGCCAGCACCACGATCGTAAAGTGAGCGTAGTAATAGTAATTGATCGGATAGCCGGCATACCACATATCATTCGGCGGCAGATGAGGACTGCGCATAATTGCTGCAATAAAGCCCTCATCCATAAACATCTCAAAGCCGCGGATATCAGGGCCATAGGAGCGAATCCACCCGAGCAAAAAGACCATACCCAGGAAAACCAGCTCGCAACTGACCAGATAGATCGCATTCGCACGCAGCAACTTGAACAGCGTCGCGCGCACCAGCAGCAGGCCCGCAAGAGCAGGAATCAGAAGCACCACGAAGACCCCGGCAATAAAAGCGCGGCTGAACGGCCAGGACTGGACGCACATCAAAGGCAACCATACACAGAAGGCGAAGAGCGCTAGCGCCAGGGTTTTACTAAAGGCCCAGCCGCGGTCGGGGAGATTGCGCAAGACTGTCACAGTCAGCGGCAGGCAGAGCAGGCCCAGCAGCTCCACCAAAGCCCATATCAAGAGCAAGTCAAGCATAGGAATACTCGATCAGTACCACCATAGATTTCTCAGCTCCTGAGCCACCGTGTCACAGCCCCCTGTGCACATGGGTCACCTGCCAGGCAGAAGCCCAGAAGCCATGATCAGCCCGGCCCCAGCCAGCACGCCAGTGAATCGAAGCACAGAGCTGCTTACCAGCAAGTGGCCAGCAGCACAGCGCATCTTAGGGAGCAGCTGACTCGGAGCTACTGCCCTGCAGTACCTCCCACCATCTCCAATTACCAACGAATCTGGCGCCCCTTCTGTCCCGCAAGCAGCCTCATCCTGGGAGGAAAGAGAACTCGACACTGACTAAGGGGCCGAGAAGGCACAGCTTAGCGAATTGACAGGCTGAGGCCAGTGCACGCCAGTCACGAGCTTCTCAAAAAGCTGCTGCGGCGTGTAAGGATAGGGAGTATCACGCACAAAGATGCGGGCGACCGGATGATCAAAGACCGAATAGCTCTCATCGGCTCCGCTGTCGTCGAGCGTAATACCAAAGAGATGCGGACGCACCACAAACTGAGCAGCTAGATGGAAGCCCAGCTGTCCACTAAACAGGAGTTGATAATAGTGAATCGTCAGCGGATAGCGTGCGGGCAGGCGCGGGATCGACTTATCGAGGCGATCAGTAGGCATAGTAATGGCATCGACAGTCGGCAAGAGCTTGGCCAGAGTGCAGGCTTTCTGCGGGGTATCATCCCCATAGAGATCCAATCCTGTTTGAGGCTGGCCAGCAGCGTTCAAATAGGTTGCCTGACGGTAGATGCTGGGGTCATGGCCATCGACTGGCACAGGCAACGGATCATCCCACTGCTCGTAGGTCAGCACGCTGCCCGGCGGTAGATGGGCATAGATCCAGCGTGAAGCCATCACTCGCGTATTTGGCTCGCTATATACATTCAGTAAAGCCAGACCTTGAAAGGCCGTGCCGGCCAAAACCACCCCCACCAGCCCATAGCCGATAGCGCGCGCCAGGGGGCCGCGGCTCGCTCCGATTTTACCCTCAACCTGCCCCCTCCTACGCGTTAGCCACCGCTCCAGCCAGACCAGAATCTGCAGCAGCAGGAACGCAGCAAGCAAGGTCAGGAAGGGATAGAGCGGCAGCATATAGCGCATAAACTTGACATAGAAACTGCCTGTAATGGCTCCATAGACCACCACCCAGGAGAGCGGAACTAGCCAGGCAGAGAGCAGGCGTCGTCTGAGCAGATACCAACAGAGCCAGAGCAAGCCAGCCAGGGCGGTCAAGCCCAATGTCAGGCCCTGGCCCCAGAGAACCATATTCTGCAGCTCGTAAAGATAAGGAATCGTACCAGCGAACTGGCGCACGTAGGGCAGATCGATCAGGCCGCGGGCCAGGTCCCCCTGGAATGAGACCTGCTGGATAAAGTCTCGCGCATCGAGAAAAGCATAGGGCATGGCTACAAAGAAGACCAGCCCGGTTGTGACCAGCGAGAGGACGAACAGCCCCCAGCCATGCAGGGAGTCTTGACGCCACCAGCGCAGGCCAAAAGCCAGCCCCAGTGGAACGATCAGGGGAGCTGCACTAAACTTGGTCGCCAGCGCCAGGCCATAGCCCAGACCGGCCAGGAGTGCCCAGCGGAGCGGATGCTCACTTTTGACCAGGGCCACACAGGCCAGCACCGTGAGCGTGATGAAAAAGACCAGAATGGTATCGACTGCGTAAAAATGTGAGAGCTGTAATTGCAGGGGGGTGAACACCACCAGGGCGGCGGCCAGCAGAGCCACTGCCCAGGCGCGAGGTCGGCCAGGCTGCTCGTCTTCCACCAACAAGAGCGCCAAGAGAGCCGTGAGCGCAATCGTTCCACTATCAAAGAGGGCTGAAATCGCGCGGCCCAGCAGCGTGAGAGTGGCAAAGTTGCCCAGGGCGGGGAAGAAAGGCTTCAAGACCGCGCCCACTGCAGCCAGCAAATAAATCGGGAACGAGCCGTAAGCAAAGAATTGTGGATTCAATGGAGAGTGAGCTGCGTCCAGGAACTGGGCCCAGCTTGTGGGCCGAGCAATCGCCACGACGTGAAAGAGAATCTCGCGCTCATCGGGATGGAAGCTATTACCATCATCCCAATTCAGGCCATAGAGGCGAAGCGCTAAGCCAAGCACTGTCAAGGCGATCAGTGCGAGTGGACGCCAGCGAATAACAAGCTTCACGGAGCGCCTCTGTCGTCTCTACTCAAGCAAAGATGAACCATCTATCGCCACGGCTGCCTACTACAGCAAGCTATCGTCTTTTTCCTGTGGTTGTGGCCTTTAGTATAGGAGGATTGCCTGCAGTGGTCAAGAGAGAGGGCCCGACCACAGATGGCGGGGTCTCAGAACATCGATAGCCAGCGATCAAAGCGAGAGCCTCGGGCAGCACCGGAAGCCGAGGGGAGATGCTGGTGGACATAGTCGGACTCCTTCCGCAAAATGGCAGCATCGCTGCTCTCTCTGTAAAGGATACCATAGCCTCGGCAGTCAGGCAACAGGCACAGCTTAGCTTCACTCCCCGAAGCTCTGAAGATATGCTACACTGCCTATGGGAGGTTGGAGAAAGCGAAGCACCTTGCCCACCCATCACAAGCAGAGAAGCGGAAAGGAGGCCACGAGTGCCTGCCCTGGACGAGCAGAGCCTGATGCCTGGCACAGAGGGCATAAACTTTTATGAAGCCGATCCCATCCTGGAGCAATTGCTCCAGCGTCATCTTTCCCCCGACGACTACGAGCGCGCACGCCCCCTGCTTCTGCACATGGGGGCAGTTGCCTCCGAGCGCATGGATGAGTTGGCCGCCATTGCCGACCGACACGGGCCGGTGCTGCGCCAATACGATCGACGTGGTCAGCGCATCGACGAAGTAATCTTTCATCCGGCCTATCACGAACTTGAACGCATCGCCTACCAGGACTTTGCCATCGCCGCCTGCTCCCACCGTGAGGGTGCCCTAGGCTGGCCCGGACGCGTCCCTCAGCCTGTTAAATTTGCCCTGGCCTACCTCGGCATGCAAGCCGAAGCAGGCGTCTTCTGTCCTGTTTCCATGACCGACGCCCTGGCTCGCGTTTTGGAGCGCTATGGCGATGAAGCACTCAAGCAGCGCTTTCTTCCTCATCTGACCGCCCTCAGCCTGGATCAGCTCCAGCAGGGGGCTATGTTCTTAACCGAGAAGCAAGGTGGCTCAGACGTCGGTCAGACAGCCACCATAGCCCGTCGACGCGAGGGCGGCGAGGACAAGACTGAGTTCTGGCCCCAGTGGCAGCTCTGGGGAGAGAAATGGTTTTGCTCTAACGTCTCTGCCGACCTGATTCTCACCCTGGCACGTCCCAGCGGCGCTCCAGCCGGAACACGGGGCCTGGGCCTTTTCCTGGTACCCCGTCGTCTGCCAGACGGAAGACGCAACGCCTACACCATTAACCGCTTAAAGGAGAAACTGGGCACTCGCTCGCTGGCCACAGGTGAAGTAACCCTGGAGGGCGCCCTGGCCTACCAGGTGGGAGCCTTGGAACGGGGCTTCGTCCAGATGACCGAGATGATCAACCTGACTCGCATCTGGGCAGCCATCGGCTCCCTGGCCGCCATGCGGCGCAGCCTGCTAGAGGCCACAGTGCACACCCACGGACGCACCGTCTTCGGGCGTCGCCTCTGTGACCATCCCCTCATGCGGCGTCAACTAGTTGATCTCCTCCTCGAAGTCGAAGGCTGCGCAGCACTGGCCTTCGAGACAACAGCAGTTCTGGAGCGGGTTGACCGCTACGGGCGCGAGGAAGATCGCCGCTTGCTGCGCATCTTGACACCTCTCTGCAAATACTACATCCCCAAGCGAGGCGAGTACGTTACCTTGGAAGCGCTGGAGATGCGGGGAGGCAATGGCTACGTGGAAGATTGGGTGAATCCGCGCCTCCTACGGGACGCCATTGTCAACGCCATCTGGGAAGGAGCCAGCAACGTGATCGTTCTCGACGTCGCGCGGGCCATGAGCCGTGAGGGTAGCCACCTACAGCTCTTCGCCTGGTTAGAGGAGCGACTGCGTGCTCTCCAACGCCCTGAGCTGGCGGAGAGTGTTCACGATCTCCAGCTCAGCCTGAAGCAAGTCGCAGCTCGCTTCGAGGCCCTGACGACGCTTGATCCCGAAAGTGCCCAGCTGCCCCTACGTGGCCTGGTTGAGCGTCTAGCCCAAGTCACCATCGCCACGCTTTTGCTAGAGCAGGCAGCCACCAGCCTCAGTAGCTCGCAGGCCGTTGGCGAACGGCAGCTGCTCCTTGCCCAACTCTTCATGAGGCGTCATCTGCAGCCTCATCCCGATGGCTGGCAGGCGGACGACGATCGCCGACCTTTGGACCAGTTCGCGACGCTGATCCAGGGAGCGGTTCGTTTCAGACAGGGAGTCTAAAAAAGAGGAAAAAGCCTTCAGCGATGCCGGCCCGGCGTGTCGATGCGAGGCAGAGGCAAATGGGCCGGCATCGCGACGGCGGACAGGTAAACATAGACTATCTCCACAGTTGGAGAAGAATGAAGAACAGAGGAAGGAGAGGGCGAGGCTCACGCAACAACGAGACAAGGCCCAGAGACAAAAACCTCCGTCTTTCCTCGCCCGTCGAAGCAGGCCCGGCAGCTTCAGCCAGGTAGCGGGGAAAAGGGCGAGGCGTGGCCTCTGGAGACCTGGGAGAGAGGGCAATCGCAGGTGCTCACTTAGGCCAGAACGCCGTCGCGTTCCCCTACCAGACGCTGGATCTCACGCAAGCGCCACTCAGCCCGTTCCACATTCTCCAGAGCCTGGGCTAGAATGCGTTCCTCCAGGGAAGAGAAGGACTGCTCGATTTCGGGATCGATCGAGCCGCCAAGCAGTTCCAGGGCACGATGGAGCCTGGGATCTTCAGTTGCAGCTACCATTGACATGGCGTGTCACCTCTCGATCAAGAACTGAGTCTGACAGCAAGCAAGTCCATCACCAGCCATGAAATAAAGACCGGCGCGGCGCACTCCAGTCTCAAGCTATCCCAGCAGGCTAGCGAGGATGACAGAAGAGCGGGACCATCGGGGGCTACCCAGATGGAGATTCTCGCTCCTCAACAGAATACGCCTGAACACCGAAACAGGTTGCAGCCCCCGCACCACCACCGACTTCATTCATAGTCTCCATTTCTATGATACGTCTGGCGCCAAAAACGGTATAAAGGGGCTACCAACATTCCTATCTGCAAAAATTCTAAACTGCCAGCTCTTTTCGAGAGGAGGGCTTGGGAGGCAGCCTCATCTCCTCGTGTCTCCTGCCACCCGCAACCTCCTCCCTTAACGTAAGGCCCGTCTACTTGACGATCACCGTCAAGTTCATCCCTTGGTGGATCGTACAGTAGAGTTTAAATGTACCAGCGGTAGTGAAAGGGCCAATCTGCTTCGTATCGTTGCCACTGAACTGCACATCGACCTTTGGAGCTCCCGGCTCAATCGCAGGCTTGGCAGTCCCATTGACCCAAGAGCCGTTTTGAATAATGTGCGGCACAGCGACAGTATCGACCAGCGTAATCGATTCACCCTTTTGGATGGTGATAGAGGACACCTCGAAGTTCGTGGCGTCCATCTTCACTGTGTTCCCCCCGCTGGCGCTGCTCGCCGAAGAAGAACTACCGCTGCTGCTGCTTGCATTGGCCGCAGTCGAGCTGGTTGTCCCAGGCCGTGTACAGGCCACCAACAGCAGGCTCACCAGCGCCAGCGCTGTCAACACCAGCCACAGCAAGCGTAGAGGTTTCTGCTCCATAGCAACCTTGTAGCCTCTCAATCCTAGCCGATGCCGAAAGCAGAACAATCTGCACGCACGACAGAGCGCTGTAGCCCCTGGCTAGCAGAGCTACAAGTAACGCTCTCTCTGTCTCTCGGCTCTTCCTGCTTTCGAGGATATAATACGGCGACCCGCAGCCTCTGCAAATCCGGCAAATACCCGATATTGCGTCGGGTATTTACCTGATCTATTAGCTCAACTGCAGATGCTGGCATCCCACTCGCCATGCTCGCGTTTCTCTCGTTCTCCACCCCAGCTGCCGCAGCTCCTGATGGACAGCAGGCAAGCCCTCAACTTTCCACCTGACAGGCATAGGCCCCGTCAGCAGCACAGACAGATGCTACAGGAGCAGTCGGCCTAACCGGCTTCACCATCACCATCTTTCTTCAGCTTTTCAGGCTTCTTGAGTAGCAGGACTGCCACAAGAAGCCTGACATTGATTTTGCAAATTTTCAACAAGCTACCTTTCTTGCCCGGGTCCTCCTTGACTTCCGTGAAACAGGATGGTATACTTTAAGTGTTCCTGGCAGGGAACATTTCCAGGGAACGACCCTGGCACAAGGCGCAGGCTTTGCTTGGAATCCCGAAAGGAGGTTGTATGCAGATGAAGAAACCGATACGCCTCTTAGGGATGGTGTTCCAAATTGACTAGGAGCGCCCGTAAAAGCGGGCACTCCAAGCCTCTGAGCGCTGCGCCATCGATCTGACAACCGCTGCAACTGAGAGGTTTATGGGCGGTCGCGACGACGGGGTGACCGTCGGATCCTGGCAGGCGTAAACAGAGGGCATGCGGGGCATACGTAAGACCTATTTATGCCCCGTCCTTTTGTTTTTTTGTTTTTGGGGATCGCGCTATTCTCCGTCTTCCTTGAGGGAGAGCACTGCCATAAAGGCCTCCTGAGGAATCTCCACGCTGCCTACCATCTTCATACGCTTCTTACCCTCCTTCTGCTTCTCCAGCAGCTTCTTCTTGCGCGTGACATCGCCCCCGTAGCATTTGGCCAGGACATCTTTGCGCAGAGCCTTGATGGTCTCACGTGCTATGACGCGCGAACCAATAGCTGCCTGGATGGGCACTTCGAAGAGTTGACGAGGGATCAGTTTGTGTAGTTTTTCAACCAGCGCCCGCCCGCGGCGATAAGCTTCACTGCGATGAACAATGATGGAGAGCGCGTCGACCGGCTGCCCGTTGACCAGAATATCCAGCTTCACCAGATCGGCCTCGCGGTAACCGGCAAAGCTGTAGTCCAGAGAGGCATAGCCCTGTGTGCGTGATTTGAGCTGATCGTGGAAGTCCACAATCAACTCGGCTAGCGGCATACGGTATGTCAGCAGCACGCGATCGGCCTCAATATATTTCATCTCCTTGAAGACGCCGCGCCGCGCCGTCACCAGCTCCATAATCGGGCCAATATAGCGGGCCGGGGAGAAAATTGACAGTTCCACCCACGGTTCTTCAATCTTTTCGATCTCGCCAGGTGGGGGGAAGGCCGAAGGGTTATCGACTTTGACCACTTCCCCGTTGCGCTTCGTGACGTAATATTCTACGTTAGGTGCTGTGGCCAGAATGCGCAGGCCATACTCGCGCTCCAGCCGCTCCTGAATGATCTCCATATGGAGCAGACCCAGGAATCCACAGCGGAACCCGAAACCGAGGGCCGCGGAGGTCTCCGGCTCGAAGGAGAGCGAAGCGTCATTGAGCTGCAACCGTTCCAGAGCTTCGCGCAGCAGCGGATAGTCATCGCTATCGACCGGGTAGAAGCCGGCGAAAACCATCGGCTTGGCCGGTTTATAACCTGGCAGCGGCTCGATCTGACCGAGGACCTCGGGAACGGTCGCCGTATCGCCAACCCGACAATCTTTGACGTTTTTGAAGCCCGTTGCCAGATAGCCTACCTCTCCAGCGCTGAGGATCTGCGTCGAGACCATGCGTGGCTGGAAGTAGCCAGCTTCGATGACTTCGGTGACACTACCAGTGGCCATCATGGCAATGCGATCACCAACGCGCACACTTCCGTCCACGATGCGAACGTAGGCGATCACTCCTTTGTAGCTGTCATAGTGCGAATCGAAGACCAGCGCACGCAAGGGACGCCCCAGGTTGCCATGTGGCGGTGGAATGCGCTCGACAATGGCCTCCAGAATCTCGCTGACGCCGATTCCTTCCTTGGCCGAAGCCAGGAGACACTCGCTCGCAGGCAGGCCAATGACGTCTTCAACTTCTTGGCGCACCCGCTCAGGGTCGGCACTCGGCAGGTCAATCTTATTGATCACCGGAATAATGGTGAGGTCTGCCTCCAGGGCCAGATAGAGATTGGCCAGGGTCTGGGCTTCGATCCCCTGCGTGGCATCGATGACCAGTAAGGCCCCCTCACAGGCAGCGAGGCTACGCGAGACCTCGTACGTGAAGTCGACGTGTCCTGGAGTATCGATTAGATTCAGTTCATACTGTTCACCGTTGCGCGCCGTATAGAGCATGCGCACAGCCTGAGCCTTGATGGTAATGCCCCGCTCCCGCTCTAGCTCCATCTGGTCCAGCACTTGCTCGGTCATCTCGCGGCTGGAAATGGTGCCTGTGTATTCCAGAAGGCGGTCGGCCAGGGTCGATTTGCCATGATCGATGTGCGCGATGATGCAGAAGTTGCGAATATGGGCTTGATCCGTCATGCTTCAATGATGCCTCCGCACAACACTTCATCGCCATCAGCGCCGCCGTAGAAGACCGCGCCCTGCCCTGGCGTAACAGCTCGCACCGGCTGCTCCAGCGTGACAAGAGCGCGGCGACCCTCTAGCGGCGTCACCCATGCTCGCTGCTCGCTGGCTTTGTAACGGATGCGGACCGCCGCTTCAAATGGTTCTGTCGGAACATCGCCGCTGATATAGTGCATGGAGTGGACGGTAAAGCTGGTACGCTCCAGCGCATCTGCCGGGCCAACAATCAGGGCGTTCCGCTCCGTGTCAATCTTGAGCACATGGAGTGGATGGGACGAGGTCAATCCGAGGCCGCGCCGCTGTCCAATGGTGTAGAAAGCCAGACCTCGATGCTGTCCGAGCAGGTTGCCTTCGCGATCATAGATCGGGCCAGGACGCGGGACCGGCAGGATGGTGCTGCGCTGACCAACAGCGACCTCAGCGGCGACCTCGCTGGCCGCATAACGCTGGATGAAACCGCGATAGTCGTCGCGGGCCACAAAACAGATTTCCTGGCTCTCGGGCTTGCTGGCCACAGGCAGACCGCGCTCCGCCGCCATTGCCCGCACCTGCTCCTTAGTATAGGCTCCCAATGGGAACCAGGCACGGGCAAGCTGCTCCTGGTTCAGCACGTGCAGCACATAGGACTGATCCTTCTGCCGATCAACCGCTCTTAGCAAGCGATATTTCCCTGTCAGGGGATCACGCTCAACGCGCGCATAATGGCCAGTGGCCAGATAGTCCGCCTCTAGCGCCAGCGCTCGCTTCAAGAGCACTGTGAAGCGAATAAAGCGGTTACAGACCAGACAGGGATTGGGAGTGCGACCAGCCACATACTCCCGATAAAAGTAGTCAACGACCTGATCCTTAAATTCTTGCTCGACATTCATCAGATAAAAGGGAATGTCAAGCAGGCGAGCTACGCGCCGCGCATCGTCAACCGCCTCCAGCGAGCAACACTTGTTCTGCACCACGCGCTCAACGCTGTCATCCTCCTCGCTGCCTGGCTCAGCCCAGAGGCGCAGCATGATGCCGATTACCTCATGCCCCTGTTCCTTGAGAAGGGCAGCCGCTACCGAGCTATCCACGCCGCCACTCATGGCAACGACAACTCTTGCCATACTGCTGCTTCCTTCCCGCTATTTTCACTCGTCTATTTTCTTTCCCTTCTTGCCTTTCTCTCAGTATCCTCACCAGGATCGACTGGGACAGGCTGTCCTTGAGCGCGCACGGCCCAAGTGAGCGAAAAAAGACTAGCCCACCGCCTGGCTAGCCTCTTTCTCTCTGTCTTTCCTTCCTTCTTTCTTTCAGTACCCTCGCCCGAATCGGCCCCTCTGCAAGCGTGGTCGACGCACTTTGAGTGCTCTATGAATTGTACTTTCGCTCAGTGTAGCACAGGTTGCCGTCCTTGTCAAACCGATGGAGCCGTTCCCTGCCGTGCTTCGGTCAGTCCTGTTTGATTGAGCTACCTCTCGACGAGAAGGCTGTTATCGTGTATAATAGGCGCAACGTCAACAGGCCTGACAGCTATTGGCTGCCGGAGGCCGATACCCACGCAAGCTCGACTCAGCGGCAGGAGAGCGGATCGAGTCACCCTCGTCGCGCTTAGTAAAGCTGAGCTGGTGAGCAACGGAAGAGCAGCCGCCTTGGCTGAGGCGAAGATCTTGCGGCGCCGCGCCGACCGCAGCAGACCCTGTCAGCACGCGCAGAGAGACCCAGGGCTGCGGCAGCGGGCCCGTGTAAGCAGGAGTGAGTCAGCAATGGCAAAGAAAGCAGGTGCACGCAGCGGGACACGGCAGAAGGCCCGTGCGCAGAAGCACATCGAGCTGGTTCGCCAGGTAGGGCAGGGGGAACATAGCAGAGTTTCTACCCTGGAAGATAGCCCGGCCTCGCAGAGCCAACAGCATACCTCTAGCACCGCCGCCCAGGCTCGTCCCGAGGAAACACGCGAGCGGGAACGCTCGGCGCTTCCTGCTGAAACTTCTCGTCCGACCAGCGCGGCCAGCAAGCTGGCTGCTCGCCGTCAGGCGGGCCGGACTGCCCAGCGCAGCGCCGCTTTAGTTACCCCAGAGCACTACGCGTATGTCCGCCGAGACCTGGTGATCATTATGATCCTGGCAGCTATCATGTTCGCAACACTGATCGTTCTTCATTTCGTGCCAGCTCTCGGCGGCTAGCACAGCAGCGCTGCCTTCCATCCAGTGCGCACCCACCGCCCAGCAAACCGGGTAGCGAATGCGGCAGGGAAGCTGTTTCTTCTCTCCAGGACAAGGCTCGCATAGATAGATCCAGCCAGCTTTCCAGAGCCAAAGAACAGGAAAGGAAAGAAAAGAACAGAAGCACCGAGGCTACTCCTCTTTCCCTCAGTGCTTCTTCTTTTTCTTCTCCTTCAGTGTCGCCGAGGATCTCTCATCCTGGATGGCTTGCCTAGAGGCCGCACAGCGGTCTAAAGCCAGACAAGCGAACGAGGAGAGAGCCTTGCAAGGCTCGCGCTGCTCTGTCTCCTATCCTGCCTGGCACTAGTGCATCAGGGGTCCAGTATTCAGCCCGGCAGAAATACCCTGGCGATGTTCAGCCGGGATCGTTACGCCCAGCACGCGCTGCATGGCCATGGTGTGCGAACAATGCCCCCAGTCCTGGAAGAAACGGCAGGTGCAGTTCCAGACTCCATGATCATAATTGGTAGTATGGACATCGTTCTCACCACGGAACTTGGCCTCGAAGCGCGTAAACTGGATACGCTCCGGCTCTTCCGCATAACGCTTGGCTTTAGCGATTTTGCTGATCATGCTTGAATTCACGGTCGGTACTCTCCTTCAGGTGTAGCAAGCAAGCACCACTTCACATACAGATCAACGGCAACTGTCTCACGAGGCGTGGACAACAGCTCATGCCAATAGGTGTGGCCTATCCCATCCCATCAGCAATGTTCTCAATGTGCAAGGGGCTGAAGGCCCGAGAGCGTGTCTCACCCTCCTTTCACGCGAAGTCTCGCCCCCGGAGCAGAGGGACGAACAGCCACCAACACTGGCCCACTCACTCCTCTTCGCAATCAGATACGGAGGCCACCTGCGCCTGGGAGACACCCCAGCAACGCCATCATGTGAAGAATCTGTGTAGAGCCTGGTGATGAGTGCATGTTGACCGTGACAAGAGAAATAAAAAACACCAGGGTCGAACCTCCCCAGTGTGTATGCATGCTAGCCGTTGGCAGTATGGGCTGACACGCCTGCCTTCCGCGACGTAACCCGTGCATCCTCTTTCTCTGAGTGCATAGGCGGCAACCCTCGTAATTGATATCTTCCCCGTTGAAACTCTGCACCGTCCTGGTAAGACCAAGTATACCACAGATTGGTGCGAATGTCCAGAGGGAGGGATGGCCCCCGGAGACCGGTCAGAGATGCACACGCTCGCGGCTGCAGACGACAGGGGTGGCTGCTCCTGGCTGCACAACGGGTCTTCGCGCCGGCGCTGTCAGAGATCCTGCTCTGTTTCGTTTCCTGGGAACAGACCAGGCTCACAACCGCAGTGTTAGCCACTTCACTGCAGGCTCTGTCTTCTCTCAGCTACACTGATGAGTGTCACCGCCTGGTTAACCAGCAGAACACTGCTAGCTGTTTCAGTTGGTATGTGTCGCTTGTTCGTGGCCTCACGTTTCCCCGGTATGACCGACGTTGAGTGAGACGGATTCGCGCAGTGGCCAGGTCTCGGTCATTCCAGTCGGGTCCACTTGTCTCGCAGAGAGACACTGGTCAGTCTCGATCAATTAGGAGGAGGGAATCAACCGATGAGCAGCAGTGACCCTTTTCGAGCTGGAGTCTCTCTGCCCAGGTACAGAGGAGCTTTCCTGGCCAGCTTACTTCTGGTGCTCCTACTGAGCGCCTGCCTCTTCCCCGGCCCTGGTTCTCCAGAGGCTGATCGTCATGCCACTCCAGCAGCAACAGTCGTTTCTCGACAGGCCCCAACTCTACTTCCTGACAATCACGTCATTGTCGACCGACCCATCATCCATAATCTCCCCCCCGGTCAAGCTGTGCCTCAAGACCTCGTCCTGCCTCTGACCATTGACCTGCTGTATAACGATACGGCCCTGGAGCGCACGCTCGACCAGATCTATACGCCCGGCTCACCGCTCTACAGGCACTATTTGACGCCACAACAGATCCGTCAGGCCTTCGGTCCCAGCGATGAGCAGATTCAAAACGTGCGCCAGTGGTTCAGCAGCCAGGGTTATCGCATCCTGGCAGTCGACAGCCTGGCCACCTCGCTACGGGTAGAAGCCTCGGTGGGCACCATCGAACACAGTCTGCACCTGCAGCTTCAGCAGTATATTCAGCAAAATGGACCATCCAGTCAGAAATTCTATCTGCCCACGGGCCAGCCCCGTCTGCCGGCTCACATTGCCTCCCTGGTCCAGTCGATCATCGGCCTCAGTACTTTCGGGATCTTCCAGCCAGAGCTGCGATCCCAGCAGCCGGGTCCAGCAGCGGCGGCTAAGTCAGGAGACTGCCATCAGTATGGAGCCAGGCAGACTCTGACGCACGCTCAGCTGGCCGCCGCCTACCAGTTTGACCAGCTCTACCGGCATGGCCTGCAGGGCCAGGGCATAAGCATCGGTATTCTCGAGTTGAACGAGCCATTCGACTTGCAGGATGTTGCTCAGTACTTCGCCTGCGCAGGAGTGCAGCCACCTTCCATCGAGGTTGAGAACGTCGTGGGGAAGGTAGCACCCGGGCCCGGTCAGGGCGAGGCCGCTCTCGACCTCGAGCTGGCCGGCAGTTTGGCCCCGCAAGCCCATCTGGTGGTTTACCAGGCCCAGAAGGCCTCGACTCAGGACATGCTGGCAATTTTTCAGCGTGTCGCCGCAGAGAATCGCCTGGCAGCGTTTAGCGTCAGCTATGGTGCCCCAGAGGATGCTCTCAGCGACAACGAACAGCTCAGCCTGGCACGAGCGCTGCGCATGATGGCCACAGAAGGAATCTCTGTTCTTGTGAGCAGTGGCGACTGCGGGGCCTTCTCAGAGCGTCTACCCAATATCGCCCTGGTGGAAATGCCCAGCGCTATCCCCTACGCTATCGCCGTAGGAGGCACGACCCTGCAGGTCAATGTCCACAATGAGCGCACCAATGAAACAGCCTGGGGACGCATGGCAGGCGCCGGATCGTTCTGCCAGAATGACTGGGGCAGCGGCGGAGGCGTCACCCAGTCCTCTCTCTTCAAACGACCATCATGGCAGACCGGCCCTGGCTTGAATAGCCACTACGATGGGACGGCTGGTCTGATTCTGACTCCAGATCTCACGCCAGTGCAGGCCCCCAATGGTCTGCGCCAGGTCCCCGATGTGGCAGCCGCCGCCGATAATATTGCCATCTTCTGGCATGGGCGTTGGGTGAGAGCCGGTGGCACCAGCGCCGCCGCTCCCATCTGGGCCGCTGGCCTGGCTCTGGTCGATCAGGGTCTGCGCCAACTCCAAAAGCCTCTCTTCGGCAGCACGCCGACCCTCTACTGGCTGGCCAACCATCCCGGTCGCTCCCAACTGCTCAACGATGTTGTGAGCGGTGACAACGGCTTCTACCGCGCTACCCCCGGCTGGGACTACGTTACAGGCTGGGGCTCCCCCAACTTCTTCGCCCTCCTCCAGTGCCTGCAGTCGGCCTGAGAGCAGCCAGCAGGGGCAGGGGCTGTAGAGAAGCTCCCTGCCCTTGCTGGCCCCTTTCTCCCTCTCTACCTCCGCTTCCTCTTGACAGAAGCACTGGACTCGTGTACCCTATCCGTACAGTGTTCGTTTTTCAAACGATGTTAGAGTTATGGAAAAGCAGCATCCAGGTAGGACACGAGAGCGACGGCGCGCTCGCACCAGGCAGCGTATTGTGAGCGCAGCGGAAGAGATTCTTTGCGAGAAGGGGCCAGAGGCTTTATCAATGCGCGAGCTGGCCAGCCGCCTCGAATACAGTCCAGCCGCGCTTTATGAATACTTTGGCAGCAAGGAAGAGATCGTGACAGCTCTCTGTGAAAAGACATTGATAGGTCTCGCCGAGACGCTCAGCGAGATTCCGCCCCAGCTGCCACCCGCCGAGCGCTTGCTTAGAGCAGGACTGGCCTATCTAGGCTTTGCCCGTGCCTTCCCTCAGCAGTATCTGCTCACCTTTAGTAGCAGCAGAGGCGAGCAAGATCCTTTGCGTCTCGTTGAAGCCAGTCGCGCATATAGTCTCTTGCGCCAGATCATTGCCGATGGCATCGACCAGGGCGTCTTCCTTCCCCGCCCTGACTACAGCCTTGCAGAAATGACGTACCACTGCTGGGCCGTGGTCCACGGGATGGCTATGCTACGCCTCACGCTGCTCAGCAGCGAAGGTCAGGATCTTGAGGATCTGCATGAGCGGGTCCTCCGGGGCCTGATCACCGTCCTGCAGCAGCCCTGATTTTTTTTGTTCTTTTCAATACCGAACAACGTTCGATTTTTTGAGAGCTGTATGGAAAAGATACAGCTTGCCGTTGTCACCAGACAAAGGAGAGAGTCAATGGCACATTCTATCATCAAGCAACGTATGACCGCTCAGATCGAGGGCAGCTTTGTTGTGTTCTTAATCGGCATCCGTATCAATCGGCCCTGGCAGCTTCACAAATGGCTTCCGGTCTTTATGGCCATGCCACGCATGCTCAAGGAGCTTCAGAGCAAGCCCGAGCTTGGCTTGCTCGGTTATCACCTTCACGTCGGCTTCCCCATCAGCATGGTCGTCCAGTACTGGCGTTCTTTCGAGCAGCTCGCTGCTTATGCTGGACAGCACAATGCCCAGCACTGGCCGGCCTGGGTCGCATTTAACCGGCGGGTGGGAAGCAGCGGCGCAGTTGGTATCTGGCACGAAACCTATTGTGTCGAGGCCGGGGCCTACGAATGCATCTATAACAATATGCCTCCCTATGGGCTGGCACAGGCTGGCCAGCTCGTTCCCGCTGTGGGGCGCAAAACGACGGCGGCTGGGCGGCTTGTCAGAAGCTAGTGGGCCTGCTATGCTACAATAAATTGCAAGGCCCCCCAACAAGAGAAGAGGTCAGGCTCAAGCCTGCCACAATGCTCGCGCTCCAGCTCCAGCTTCAGGATGGAGGGCCAACCAGATGGCGGACCAGCTTGATGTCGCGACTGTCCTTTATGCCTACACGCGGGGCATCTTTCCTATGGCTGACTCCCAGGGACAGATCCACTGGTATGCCCCAGACCCGCGTGCTATCCTCGAACACGAGCGGCTGCATGTCTCCCGCTCGCTACGTGCTACCCTACGCAAGGGCCTTTATGAGATCCGCATGGATACCGCCTTCACCGAGGTGATGCGTGCCTGCGCGGCTCGTGAGGAGACCTGGATTAGTGAGACTTTTATTCAAACCTACACCGAGCTACACCGTCTCGGCCTGGCCCACAGTGTCGAGGCCTGGCGCGCTGGCCAGCTCGTGGGGGGTCTCTATGGGGTAGCCCTGGGCGGGGCCTTTATGGGAGAAAGTATGTTCTCACGCGCTCCAGATGCCTCGAAGGTCTGTCTGGTGGCGCTCGTTGAGCACCTTAAAAGCCGCGGCTATATCCTTCACGATGTCCAGTTTCTGACCCCTCACCTGGCAAGCCTGGGGGCCAGCGAGATCCCTCGACGCGCATACGAGCGCCGCTTGCGCTACGCGCTGCAACTGTCCTGCACCTGGGAGAAATAGAAACAGGCAAAGAGCAGAGAGGAAGGAAGCCAGCCATGCGTATTGTGATCGCTCCCCAGGCCCTCAAGGGAAGCTTGACGGCTCCCGAGGCCGCTCGTGCCATTGCTCACGGCTTTGAGAGAGCGCTGCCAACTGCTGAGTTAGACCTCGTTCCTATCGCTGACGGAGGCGAGGGCACCGTCGAAGCCCTGGTCAGCGCTACTGGCGGGCAGATCTTACATGAGCGGGTCACAGGGCCGCTGGGTGAGCCAGTGGAAGCAACCTTCGGGCTGCTCGGGGACGGGCAAACTGCGGTGATTGAGATGGCCGCCTGCGCTGGGTTGCCACTGGTTCCCCCAGAGCGACGTGATCCTCGCCTGACAACAACGTACGGAGTAGGTGAGTTGATTCGCGCCGCCCTGGATCGCGGTTGCCGTCATTTGATTATCGGCATCGGCGGCAGCGCGACGAATGACGGCGGGGCCGGCATGGCTCAGGCTCTTGGGGTTCGTTTGCTCGACGCCGAGGGGCAGGACCTTCCCTATGGCGGGGCTGCTCTGGCGCGCCTGGCCCGCATCGTGTCCGATGGACTTGACCCACGCCTGCGAGAGTGCCAGATCGAGGTCGCCTGCGATGTGACCAATCCTCTCTGTGGATCCCAGGGGGCCTCGGCGGTCTACGGTCCTCAGAAGGGGGCCACTCGCGAGATGGTTGCCCAGCTGGATGCGGCCCTTGATCACTACGCCAGGATCATTCGACGCGACCTGGGCCGGGACGTGCGCGATATTCCCGGAGCAGGAGCCGCCGGCGGACTGGGGGCCGGTCTGCTGGCCTTCCTTCAGGCCACCCTCCGCCCAGGGGCCAGCCTCGTGCTGGAAGCCGTAGCCCTGGCAGAGCGCCTGCAGGGAGCCAGTCTGCTCGTGACGGCCGAGGGACAGATCGATCGCCAGACCGCCTACGGTAAGAGTGTAGGCGCCGTGGCTGCCCTGGCCCAGCGCTGCGGTGTCCCTGTCCTTGCCTTGGCTGGCAGTCTGGGAGAGGAGTACCAGGTAGTCTATTCTCTGGGGGTCGAGGCGGTTATGCCCTTGCTGCCCGCCCCCCTCTCGCTGAACGAGGCCATGACCCAGGCCGCTTCTCTGCTGGCCGATGCCAGCGAACGAGCTGCACGCTTACTGTTGCTGGGCCAACGCCTGCCCCCCCCTTGAAGGCTTTACTTTGGAGCGATATAATTCGTCTATACTAAAGGGAATTACTCTCAAGGTCGGAGACGTGAAGAAACCGCCGCGCCCTACCTGTCTGCCCGCCTATGTGTCCCTGGGCAAGCATCCCGCCCGGGCACTCTGGCAACTGGCAAAATTCCACTAGCCGACCAGGCAGGATACGGGAAAACAGGGTCACCACCTCTTGATTGCCACTTCCAACTCTCCAGCTGAGAAATATTGGAAGGGCGAAAAGATGTTGTATCCTGTGAACGGTTTCAAGCGTCTCTATAATTAAGCAGAGCGATAATAGGAGACGCTTGCTCAATCCGTTGGTAGTCCAGAATAGAGGGAGCGCCGTTATCATGCCGGACCGTCTCTACGCGACCGATAACGCAGACTTCGAACGCCTGCTGTCACTGGGATTCACAGAAAGCGAAGCCAAGCGGCTTCTCTATCTGCGAGACCATGTCGATGAGCAAGTCGAATATCGCGAAATTCTAGAGGAAAGCCGTCGACTTAACTTTATCCGCTGGCTGATCGAGCACGATCGGATCAGCAGGTAATGCAGATAGATTAAGCCAGAAAGCAGAACAGAGCGGCAGGTCAAGGGCCTGCCGCTTTTTGCTTTTCCGCCACCCTACTGGCCCGCTGCCGATCTGCTTCTACAAGGCAGCAAGGGACCAGCAAGAAAGGCCGCCACGACCGCTAGTGCACACGGACCCGGAGCCACCCTGGCAACAAGGAGGTCCCAGGACAGGCTGACCACAGGCTTGCTTAGCTATTCACCCCCAGAGACCAGGCAGGCAGCAAAGCAACAAGCTCTCGGCGATCTCGTTGGAAGGGTGTCAATAGAAGCCCGCTTTTCCTGACGCAAGCGCCTTGCCTCTGCTCCCCTTTCATCCGAGCTGGCGAGCGGCAAGATTCTCGACTACGCCCCAAAGGACCACTGTCTAATGAGATAGCAAACCCGGTCCCCTGCTCTGGAAGGCTTGCTCAATCAGCTCAATCACCACCTCATGAACGCTCCGACGCTTCTGCAAGGCATAGGAGCGTAGCCAGGAAGCAAGATGTGGTGGGAAGGAGATAGTCAGCCTTTCAGTAGAGGAAGGGGAATACAGGGAATCTTGTCGAAGAGGTGCTCTCTTTTGTCGATGAAGATCAAGAAATTCTTCAAAGGAATACGAGCGCAATCCCTGAACACGATAGCCACCACCTGGGCAGGGAGAGAGAAACCACCACCACTTTTTTTGGATATAGACGTGTGCCGTTCCCTGAGTATAGCCCGTTGCTGCCTGAATCTCACTATCCTGAATAACGCGGTTCTCTTGCTCAGCCTGTAAGAAAAAGCGATAGGCCCGACTGATCTTTGTGAGCATGTGCCCCATAGCTAAGTGCTCCTTGCCAGATATGGCCAGCCCGGGATGCTTCCAGGGGAGATAGCTAGATACACTAGAACATTCCTGTTTAGTAAAAGAATATCATCCATGATCATCTCATTTCAATATATACCGGAGCAAAAAATTCGTCGCAGTACTGCAGATGAAGTGAGGGGAGGCTGATCACCTCTCAGCCAAGAGGACTCCAGGTGTCCTCGTAGCGGGAGACTGTTAACCAGCAGGGAGAAAAAGAGAAAGGGGAAGCCAGAAGCAGCAAAGTTCAGGCAAGAGAGATAGCAGGAGAAGTGTGGTTAGAAGCAAAGCCTGCTGCACGGGTCTGAGCAGGCCATAAGCCGAATTCTGTTCCCGTGCCACCTTGCGGTGACCCGGGCGGCAATCATCTCTCTGGGACGACGGTTACCCGTCGCCTCTAGCGACCAACCCGAGGGGTAACAGGCGAGCAACCTGCGAGCATTCCCAGCTCGTGGCCTCCAGCGCAGCTCACCAGGGGGAATGCCACTCCCTCTACTCGGTCTTGCTCCGGATGGGGTTTGCCCGGCCAGACGGTCACCCGCCTGCCGGTGGGCTCTTACCCCGCCATTTCACCCTTACCCGCAACGGCCTCCAGGCCGGCGGGCGGTATCGTTTCTGTGGCACTTTCCTTGGGGTCACCCCCACTGGCCGTTAGCCAGCATCCTGCTCTATGGAGTTCGGACTTTCCTCGGGCCAGCAGCCTGCCGCCCCCCCTCTCCGGCCCGCCTGTTCGCAAGGCTGGAAGGCCGGACAGGCCGAAACGTTCAGCTGACATGACCCGCGATTGCCTGGCCTGCTCAGGCCCGCACAGCTGAATATAGAGTAGCACAGTGAGAACGGTCCGTCTACAACGTTGACGAGCCTTATCCCAAGGCGTTACAATGACCTTGCACCTAATTCAAACGGGTTACAAGCACGGAACATTCCAGCTATGAGCACCAGTCGGCATATTCGCTTAACCTCGCTCGCCAGCTGTGCCGGTTGAGCGGCCAAAATGGGCCCGGAGGCCCTGGCGCAGGTTCTGCGTCCCCTGAAAGCCCAGAGCGTCCCGCCCCCCCTGCTCGTAGGTTTGAGCGCTGCCGATGACGCGGCAGTCTACCAGATCAACGAGCAGCAGGCGATCATTAGCACGGCGGACTTCTTCCCGCCCGTGGTAGATGATCCTTATGCTTTTGGCGCGATTGCTGCCGCCAACGCTATGAGCGATGTCTACGCTATGGGCGGCGAGGTCTTGATGGCCATCAATTTGGTCGCCTGGCCCGATGATCTAGAAATGGAGCTGTTGAGCGAGATTCTGCGCGGCGGGGCCGAGACGGTGGCCCGCGCCCAGGCCGTCATCGCTGGAGGGCATACAGTCAGCGACCGCGAGCCAAAGTATGGGCTGGCCGTCACCGGCAGCGTTCACCCGCAACGCATCTTTACAAAAGGCGGCGCCCAACCCGGCGACTTGCTGGTCCTGAGCAAACCACTCGGCACGGGTCTGATTACCACAGCCCACAAGCGCAATCAGGTCACTGAGGAGGATCTGGCGGCTGCCGTGGCCTCGATGACGCGCCTCAATCGCGAAGCCAGCCGCGCTCTGGCAGAGCTGGCGGCCACCAGTGGAGGTGTCCACGCCGTGACCGATGTGACGGGGTTCGGCTTGCTCGGTCACGCCTGGGAAATGGCCTCTCAGAGCCTGACAAGCATACGCCTGGCGTTTTCCGCGCTGCCACTGTTGCCCCATGCGGCGGAATACGCGGCGCGCGGTTGCACCCCCGGCGGGACGAGCCGCAACCGGGCCTATTTTGGCCCCCATGTCCGTTTGGGTCAGGAACTGGACGCTGTGGCGGAGGCGATTCTCTGGGACCCGCAGACATCGGGCGGTCTGTTGGCAGCGATCGCACCAGAGCTGTGGCCCCGTCTGGCCGCTCTGGAGTCCTCTGTTCCGTTCTGGCTCATCGGCGAGGTAACAACCAGACATACTGAGGAGGCACAGGTGTCACTGGAGGTGTATTAACGACAATGGCAGCAGGATATAGAGCACTGGAAGAGGCCTTGGGTATCGAATTTCGCGACCCTGCACTGTTGCAACTGGCCCTCACCCATCGCTCCTATATCTATGAAACACCCGGCGCCGGGCGCGAGTCGAACGAACGCTTGGAGTTCCTCGGCGATTCGATCCTGGCTTTTGTCTGCGCTGATTTCCTTTACCGCACGTTTCCTCAGCTCAATGAGGGCGAGCTGAGCAATTTGCGTGCCGCTTTGGTGAAGACGGAGACCCTCGCACAGTTTGCACGTGACTTGAATTTGCGTTCGTTCCTGCTCCTCGGAAAGGGCGAGCAGCAGAGCGGGGGCAGCCAGCGCGTGCTCGCCTCGGCGTTCGAGGCTCTGTTGGGAGCGATCTACCTTGATCAAGGGCTGGAGGCGGTGCGTGGTGTGATTATCCCCCGCGTGGAGCCATTAGCCCGCACTATTGTTGAGAAGCGCCTCTTTAAGGATAGCAAATCTCTGCTCCAGGAACTGGCCCAGGCTCGCGAGGGTATTACTCCCTCTTATCGCCTGGTCAGCCAGGAAGGTCCCTCTCACAACCGTGAGTTCACAGTCGAGGTGCTCCTCGGCGAGCGGGTCATTGGTCGGGGCCAGGGACGTAATAAACAGGCAGCCGAGCAGGAAGCCGCCCACGCGGCACTGGATAGCCGCGGCTGGCTGTAGTCAGGCAGCTCCGTGCGCCTTCAAAAGCTTGTTGCAAAGCACGATGCTTACTCTTTCGGGAAGAAAGGGTTGGTTGGTTAGCAGGATAGGGAGGAGGAGAACGCATGCGACTGGAGCCAACGCCGCGTCCAGAGCAGACCCTGCGAGTCAGCGCGCGGCTGATCACAGCGAGTACGATCCTGCATTTGTCTTCCGATGAGTTGGAGCGCTGCATTACTCAAGAGCAGACCGAGAATCCGGCCCTGGAGGTTCAGGAGCAGCGCGTCTGCCTCTTCTGCGGGAGCTTGCTCCGCGGTAGCGGCAGTGCCTGCGCCTCGTGCGGTCACTATGTGACAGTCGGGGTCCCAGAGGGCAGCGCTACGCCCCCCGTCGAAAATGGCGCTGGCGTCGCCTGGGAGCGCTTCCTCCAGCCTTTCTACGATATGGACAATTATGGTTTCGTCGAGGCCGATGCCGAGGCTGAGGATGATCCTCTGGCGCGAATCGCGACGCCCGAATCTCTAGCTGAACGCCTACTTCAACAGCTGGAAGCCCTTATTCCTCCCGAAGAGGCCCCTATTGCCGAGCACCTGGTTGGGAACTTGAACGAGCGGGGATATCTGGAAATCAGCACGGCAGAGATCAGCCGCTACCTCGATGTCCCGCTAGAGCGAGTCGAGTATGTCCTCAAGCAACTCCAGACCCTGGAACCAGTAGGCATCGGCGCCCGCGATCTACGCGAGTGCTTGATGATCCAGCTGGAAGCACTGACTGAACAGGAGACCCCGCATCCGCTGGCTCGTACGTTGATCGAGCGCTATCTCGACCGCCTGGGGCGCAGTCAGTACCAGGAGATTGCGCGCGAGCTGAAGGTGCCCGAACAGGAAGTCCGCGCCGCAAGTGCTTACATCCGCAGCCGTTTGTACCCCTTCCCCGCCCACACCTACCGCCTGGATAGCCAGGCCACCCAACGCGAGAGCAGCGCCATGTACGTGCGCCCAGACGTCATTATCCGCCGTGGCGATAACGGCTTCGAGATCGAACTCATCGAGGAGAAGCGCTATCACTTCACGGTCAACCACAGCTATCAGGCAGCGGAGGGCGAGAGCGCAAGTCTCACCCTGCAGCGCTATTTCTCCCAACAGAGCGACCGGGCACGCTTTTTTATCGACTGTGTTCAGCGCCGCTGGCGCACCCTGAAACGAGTGGCGGAGGTCGTCGTCGAACAGCAGCGCGATTTTCTAGAGAAAGGGATTCGCTACCTGCGCCCGTTGACTCGGGCCGAGGTGGCGGCGCGTCTCGGCCTCGACGAGGGCACGGTGAGCCGCGCCACCGCGAACAAGTACGCTCTGCTGCCCAACGGACGCCTGATCCCCTTCTCCGACTTTTTTGATAGCTCGCTTGGCGTCAAGGATATTCTGCGTGAGATCATTCAGCAGGAGGCACCTCAGCGACGCCTGAGCGATGAGGAGCTGCGCCGCTTGCTGGCCGAGCGCGGGATCCATCTGGCCCGCCGTACCGTGACCAAGTACCGCGAGGAGATGGGCATCGGCTCCTCACGTGAACGCTGAGGGACGCACGTGGATGGTCCGCTCATGGTCGTAGACGACCAGGCCCGGGCCACCTCCTTTCATATGACGCACGTGACGCTGGAGCGTGTAGTCAACGGGTACGCTGCTGTTATCACGGGCCTGACTGTAATAGGCCGCCAGGCGGGCCGCCTGCTCAAGAGTACTCTGTGGCACCTGGCGGCCCGCCGCTTTGATAATGACATGGGCACCCGGCACGCCGCGAGCGTGCAACCAGATATCATTGCCACTCGCCTGGTGGAAGGTAACCTCCTCATTCTGCCGGCTGTTACGCCCCACCAGAATAGTGAAGCCATCGCGACTCTGGATGTAGAGCGGGACACCTCCTCCAGGAGGTACAGCTTTTCCGCGGCCCGCCTTCTTTTTCCCCGCCTTCGCCTGTGCCTCAGAACCTTTTTTCTCATGCAGATAGCCAGCAGCCTGGATCTCGGCTTTGACCAGCTCGATCTCATCCGGCGTCTCGGCCAGCTGCAAGTCGGTAAGCAGCTGCTCTAGCGTGGCCAGCTCCGCTCGGTTGCGTTCTATTTGCTCGGGCAGAAGCGCCGCCGCCCGGCGCATCTTCTGATATCTGGCAAAAAGTCGGTTGGCGTTGCCCACAGCATCAAGACGCGGATCAAGTTCGATAGCGACCTCGGGAGGATTGTCCTGGGCTACGTCGGCGGCAAAGAGATCGGGCAGGCGAACCTGCCTCTGCCCTCGCTCTATCTCGCGTTGAAAGGTTAGCAACAGTTCACCCTGCCGACGATAGTTCTCCGCTTCAGCAAGCGCGCGCTGCTCTTCTTCCAGTGTGGCAGCGCGCCGCCGGCAGCGTTCTATCTGGGTCTGGAGCAACCTGCGTAGTGGCGCTCGTCGGCTCTCAAGAGCATCGAGCCACTCGTTACGGGCATAGAAGTCGTCGATCAGCACGTTGATCGACGGCGATTCGCGAATGCGCACCCCCTCCATCGCGCTATACTGCTCCAGCACATAGGGGGCAAAGGCCAGCGGCGTCCCTCGCGCCTCTGATTCTACTGCCGCCACAGAGGCCGGCTCTAGACGCTCCACAAGCTGTGGACGCCAGCGGTGGGTATCATAGAGGGCAGCCAGCTCACGAATATTCCAGGCCAGTTCTTCCCATTGTTCTTGACTAAGCTCCAGCCCGGCCTCGCTGTCGCCCAGCGCGCGATAGACCGCCTCCCGCGCAAGCAAGGGGCTGAAACCAAGGAGGTGACGAACGAGAAGCTGCCAGAGCCTCGGAGCCGCCTCCTTGCGTCGCGGGGCAGTCTTGACGCCCTCTCCTCCTTCCACGGAGGCTGACTCCCCTCCCTCATTGCCGGGAATGATGGACAGCTGGGCCGCGGTGACAGTCGTCGGCTCCAGACGCGGCAGGAGTTGACCGGCAAAGGCACGCTGCTGAGGAGGCGGCGGTACATAGGGAACGTTCGGCATGATCACGCGATAACGGTTAATGTCTGCCCCAATGCGCTTATGACAGCCGAGAATCAAGCCCGCTTCATTGCACAGCACGATATTACTGGTGCGTCCCATGATCTCAGCAATCAGGCGCAGTCGCTGATAGCTGACCGTTGGCCCCTGTCTGGCGTGCTCAGCCTGCTCCTCCGCCTCCACGGCAGGCGCTTTATCTTCATTGTCACGCCAGACCCGCGCCCGAAAGATCAGATGAAGCACACGCTCCCAGCGCGGCTGCTCGACGGCCTCAAGGCGCGCCCCCTCTAGATATTTGCGTAGCAGCATCACAAAGGGTGGGGGCTCCGGTACTGCGCGCGGCGGTTTGCGCAGCGTCAGATGCAAGCGCGCCAGCTGCGGATGGGCAGACAGATAGAGCCAGCGCTTCTGCCCTTTCTCGTCCTCGCCTGCCCGCGGCGGACAGTAGCACTCGATAGCAATGGAATGTTCTGTAGGCGGGATAATTGTCTCAACACGCGCACCAGTTAAGAGCACGCGCAACTCATCAGCGACAGCAGCAAGGGTGATGGCGTCGACATACATGCGAGAAACCTCACCGGTGGCTATAGCGTTTCGGGATATTGTACAATTATAGCAGTCCTGGTTCATCCCTTACGCCGGGCAGGCGCCAGGGAGAGCAGAGCGGCCCCTCCTTCGCGCAGCCTTCTTCGCAAGCGTTGTGCTCCCGGGAAGCCTCATCTGCGCGTCGCGATGCCCGCGTAGCCAGTTGAGCGATCGCTTTATCTGGTCGGCTCGGTTGCCCGAGCGGCCAGGGGCTCACTTTGTCAGCCCCCTCCGAGCGGCAGTTGTCAGGCAGGGGATCTCAGCCACCCGCCTGCGCAGGCCATGAGCAATCACAAACGCCAATACACCAGCAGACAGGGACGTCCATCACAACCCACTAGTCAGGTCACTCTCCAGGGAAGGAGGAGCCTCTTCTCTGCATTGCTGGCCCTGCACTGCGTGGGAGAAGCGGATCAGCTCAGGCGACCTGCCAGGGATACACCTTGGGACAGCAGCACAGCGGAGCATAGCACAGCCGAGCGGGAAAAGCAGCATGCACCTTGAGATGGAGCCTACAGCCGAGAGAGAGAGCACCACACTCCGGCCAGCGGAGAAGCAAGGACTGCTCTTTGTGTTGTCCGCACCCTCGGGGACAGGCAAGGATAGCGTCATCGAGGCGTTGAAGCGGCAAGGTATGGACTTTCATGTGGTGACCTCGGTGACAACTCGCGCTCCCCGACCTGGGGAGAGCGAGGGCCATCCTTATCATTTTATCAGCTACGAGGAATTTCAGCAGCTTGTGGTCAACGACGAGCTGATCGAGTATGCCAATGTTCATGGCAACTGGTACGGGCAGCCCCGACGCCAGATTAAGGAAAACCTGGCAGCAGGTCGCGATGTCCTGCTCAAGGTTGATGTGCAGGGTGCCGCCACCATTCGGCGCAAGATTCCCCAGGCCATCCTTATCTTCCTGGCCCCCGAGACGCAGGAAGAGCTGGCTCAGCGCTTGAGCCGGCGACAGACCGAAAACGCGGAGCAATTCCGCCGGCGTCTCGCCGATGCGGCCAACGAGCTGGCCCAGTACCACTGGTACGATTATCTGGTCATTAACCGCGAGGGCCAGCTTGCCCAGGCGGTCGAGCAGGTTCGGGCGATTATGATCGCTGAACATTGCCGAGTCCAACCGCGTTATGTAGAACTCTAAGGCAGCTTCAGACGTTTGAGAGGAGGCCGTATGATGAATATACGTTTTGAGCAATCCGGTACCAAAGAGCGTAACTTAGCAATGGAGCTGGTACGTGTTACCGAGGCAGCAGCCCTGAGCGCAGGCCGCTGGATGGGGCGGGGAGATAAGGAGAAGGCCGATCAGGCCGCCGTGGACGCCATGCGCCAGGCCCTTGATGGCGTGGACATGGATGGCGTCGTCGTCATCGGTGAAGGCGAGAAGGACGAGGCGCCCATGCTCTATATCGGAGAGCGCGTCGGAAACGGCTCTCCACCGCAAGTGGATGTCGCGGTCGATCCGATCGATGGCACACGCCTGCTCTCCCTGGGCCTGCCAGGCGCGCTGGCGGTCGTTGCTACCGCTGAGCGCGGCACCATGTACTCTGCACCGCCCGGAGTCTTCTATATGGAGAAAATCGCCGTCGGTCCCGCGGCTAAGGATGTCATCGACATCAACGCCCCAGTGGCCGTGAACCTGGAGCGAATCGCCCGGGCTAAGGACGCTCAGATCGACGACTTGACGGTGATCATTCTGGATCGACCGCGCCATCAGGAGATCATCCGCCAGATTCGCCAGGCAGGGGCTCGCATCCGCCTGATCAGCGATGGCGACGTGGCCGCGGCGATTCTGGCCGCTATGGAAGACTACCGCGGCGTCGATGTCTTAATGGGAATTGGCGGCGCTCCGGAGGCCGTGCTGGCCGCAGCTGCTATTAAGTGCCTGGGCGGCGCGATGCAGTGCAAGGTGTGGCCACGCTCAGATGAGGAGCGTGAGAAATTCAAAGCCGAAGGCATCGACCTCGATCAGGTCTTGACCATCGATGATCTGGTGCACAGTAACGATGTCTCATTTGCGGCCACGGGCATTACCAGCGGCGAGCTGCTCGATGGCGTCCAGTACTTCGGCTGGGGCGCTCGCACCTCCTCTATTATGATGCGCTCGCGCTCTGGCACCGTGCGCTATATCCAGGCACGCCATAAGTGGCGCCGTGGCCTGGGCGCTTCTCAAGCTCAGACAGCACGCTAGCCAGCGCTCTCACCCCTGATGCGCTGCAGAGCAGCGCTCCCCATTCCTTCAACTCTCGCCCTCTCCCGCCCACGACTGACCTTCAGTCAACTTATCGTCTCAACAAGCAGGCGAGTGGAATGGGGGCGCTGCCCCCTCGCTACAGGCACCTCCTGGCCCCCTCCAGCCCTTGCCTGTATGTAACCTCCCGGCGTATTGTCCCTAGAGAGACAGGCCAAGAGACGGAGCCGCCTCGCCTGCTCACAGGCGAGGTGTATCCCTTCACTAATATCATTCATTAAGCGGAATAAGGAGCACAATATGCTTTTCAAACCTCTGCGCCAGATACTGGCACTTCATGACGATGAGCACGGCTCAGGCAGGCAGCGCCAGCGAGCCGGAGCCTGGCTTCTCTTGCTCGGGATGGCCGTTCTTGTCACCTTGCTCGTGGCAGCTTGCGGCAACGGAAGTCCCTCCACTGGCAGCGGGATCACTCCGACAGCCAGCAGCAGTCAGCCCACGTCCAGCCCATCCCCGACCACGACGCCCCAAACCACTCAGTCAGCCTCCGGCACTGCTGCTACCGTGCAAGTGCAGATTATTGAGCAGAACGATCGCTACCAGTTCTCACCACAGACACTGGCCATCAAGAAAGGGACACGGGTCGCATGGCTCAACAAATCGGATGCGCCGCATACCGTCACGAGCAATAATGGAGCCTTCTCCGCCTCTGGCACCATTGGGGAGGGTGCGACCTTCACCTTGCTCTTCACCACAGCGGGGACCTATCAGTACCACTGCAGCATTCATACCTACATGACAGCCACCATCATCGTGACCGCCTGACGAGCCGCGCGAGCGGGCAAGGGGAGCCGAGCCACCGAGAAGCGGAGACAGGCGCCACGAGTAAGGAAGCCAGGGGCTCGTTTCAAGCTCCCGCCTCAACAGTGGAGGAGATGCCAGCCACTGACGAAGCGAAGAACGGCGTTCAGAAGCGAGCCTCATCAGCCACCTGGCAGCGTCCATCTCATGAGGGCAGCGAGCGCTTGCAAATGCCTGTCTCTCGATCTCGAGTGGACGGAGCGATGGGCCGGGCCGGCCTCTCCGCTCAGAGGCGCTGGAGCTTCTCGATCACCGCATCAGCTACCTGGGAAGTACCGACCGCTGTCGGATCATCGGGGCGCGGCTTCAGGTCGTAGGTAACGTTTTTTCCTTCAGCGATCACTTGAGCAATGGCCCTCTCTAGTCGATTGGCCGCTTCCTTCTCACCCAAATGACGCAGCATCAGTACACCGGAAAACATCATGGCCATCGGATTGACCTTATTCTGACCGGCATACTTTGGGGCACTGCCATGCACCGGCTCAAAGACAGCGTACTGGTTGCCAATGTTGGCCCCGGGCGCCACACCTAGCCCACCAATCAGACCCGCCGACAGATCGGAGACGATATCTCCGTAGAGATTGGGAAGCACCAGGACATCGTATTGCTCTGGTTTCTGTACGAGCTGCATACAAATATTGTCAACAATGCGATCTTCAAACTGGATATCGGGATACTCGCGGGCCACCTCCTGGGCAGTGGCGAGAAAGAGGCCATCGGAGAACTTCATAATATTCGCTTTATGAATAGCCGTGACCTTGCGACGACCATGCTCACGGGCATAGTTAAAGGCAAAGCGAACAATGCGGCGACTGGCGGCCACCGAAATATACTTGAGGCTGATCGCCGATTCGGGGTCCAGGCGCGTCCCAGTTGTGCGCTCTACCAGCTCAATCAGCTCCGCCAGCTCGGACGAGCCACGCTGAAATTCAATGCCAGCATAGAGATCCTCAGTATTCTCGCGCACAATGATCAGGTCAACATGCTCATAGCGGGAGCGGAGCCCTGGGTAGGTCTTGGCGGGGCGGACGTTGGCATACAAATCCAGCTTCTTGCGTAGTGTGACGTTGGCGCTGCGCACTCCCTTGCCAACAGGCGTGGTAATCGGTCCCTTGAGAGCTACCTTGGTGCGCTTGATCGATTCAATAACGTCTTCGGGCAGGATCGTGCCCTGTTTCTCCAGGGTTTCCATGCCCGCCTGGCAGACCTCCCAGCGGAACTCTACCCCCGTCGCCTCCAGCACGCGGCGGGTTGCCGTGGTGATCTCCGGTCCGGTCCCATCTCCAGGGATGAGGGTTACCGCATGCGGCATGAAGTCCTCCAGAACTGCAGAGTTTGTTCGTAGCAAAGAGGTTGAGCAATCATGTAGAGATTATAGCACGAGTGCCAGCCGTAAGCCCACCTGTGCTACCAGGCAGGACTGAGCGGGAACGGGCGCCCTGGAGGTATGGGAAGAGCAAGGGAATGCCCTTAGCGCTGATCCGACTCAGCAGGCGTGGCAGCCAACGATGCACTCGCCGCCTTGGTGGCCCTGGCAGTTGTTGCCTCTGTTGCCTTAGCTGTCCGTTTATTGCTGCCTTTGCTATTCTTCGCAGATTCTTTGCTTCTTTTTCTGCTTATCAGTTCCCTTACTCTCGCTTTTACCAGTCGCAGCTTTAGTTGTGCTCCGTCTCTGCCCGCTGCTCCTGGCATTCCCATTGGAGGTAGCATGAGAGGCTGAACGGGTCCGCCTGCTCTTAGCTCTGACGGTTGTGGAGAGGGGCAGCTCCCCGGCTGCCGAAGGCGCCTCTGTCGTCTCCGTCGCTCCATTCAGAGAGGGACTGGCCTCCGCGCCTGACTCCGTACTCTTCTGGGCCTTTCTGCGTCTGGACCCGGTGCTTCGCCGGGAGGAGGCCAGACCATTCTGCTGGGGCTGTTCCTCAGGATTTTGCTGCGGCAGCACGACTTCCTCGTAGCAGACCGGCTCCTGGCCGCCGCGCGGGATCACCATCAATCCACCGCAGCGAGGGCACGGCTCCGGTACCGGGCGCTCCCAAATGGCGAAATTACAGGTCGGGTAGTTGCTGCAACCATAGAACGTGCGCTTGGTCTGGCGCGTCTTACGCTCGACCAGATCGCCACCGCACTGCGGACAGAGGGCCCCGGTCTTGTTGACGAAAGAGCGCCCATAGCGGCACTCCGGGAAGCCCGAGCAGGAGATAAAACGACCGAAGCGCCCGCTGCGGATCACCAGCTTCCGGCCACACTCGGGACACAACTCGTCCAGCTCCTCGACCGGCTTCTGCACGCGATTCATCTCAGCCTCGGCTCTGGCCACCATCTCCTTGAAGGTCTCATAGAAATCGCGCAGAAACTCGGTCCAGGACTGGCGCCCCTCCTCAACATTGTCCAGCTTCTGCTCCATATCGGCAGTAAAGCCGACATCAACGATCTCGGGGAAGTGCTTATTGAGCAGCTCGTTGATGGTTTCGCCCAGCCAGGTTGGCACAAAACGACGCTGCTCCTGGGTGACGTACCCGCGCTCCTGAATGGTTGAGATGATGGGCACATAGGTACTGGGGCGTCCGATGCCCAGTTCCTCTAGCTCTTTGATCAAGCTAGCCTCTGTATAGCGCGGCGGCGGCTGCGTAAAGTGCTGCTGCGGCTGCAGTTCATGAAGGGCCAGCACTTCGTCGACGGCGAGCAGCGGCAGTAGACGCTCTTCCTCATCGCGTGGCCAGACGGCGTAGAAACCAGGGAAGCGAAGATGGGAGCCGCTGGCCCGAAAGACGTACTGGCCTGCCACGATATCGGCGCGCACTGTGTCAAAGAGCGCCGGCGTCATAAAGCTGGCTACAAAGCGGCGCCAAATCAGACTATAAAGCTTGTATTGGTCAGGCGTCAGATATTCTCGCACCTGCTCAGGCGTGAGCGTCACATCCGTCGGACGAATCGCCTCGTGGGCATCCTGAGCCGTGGCCTTGAGTTTGCCAACGCGCCCCGATCCGACAAAGGGCTGGCCATAGCTTTGCTCAATAAAGCGACGCACACTTGCCTTCGCTTCATCGGAGACACGCGTCGAGTCGGTGCGCATGTAGGTAATCAGTCCCTGTGAGCCACGTGGTCCCAGCTCAATACCTTCGTAGAGCTGCTGAGCCAGACTCATCGTCTTCTTGGGCTTAAAGTAGAGGCGCGACGAAGCATCCTGCTGCATGGTGCTGGTCGTATAGGGGAGTGGCGGCTGACGACGCACCTCACGCTGGATCAGGCGCCAAACCGAGAAGCTCGCCCCACCTAGCTCGGCCAGAATGGCTTCGGCCTCTTGCTGATTGGCGATATGCAAGCGTCTCCGCGTCTCCTCAGAGCGACGCTCGTTCTCCCCCTCCGCTGATCCTTCGCCCTCCTCGCTCTCGGCTGCCCCCTCTTCCTCTCCTTCCATTGGCTGGTGACCCGCCAGCTCATTGAGGCGCGCCACTAGCGTCGCCTCAAAGCGTTCCTGCTCGCCTTGCTTGCTTAGCAGAGCGGTAATCGTCCAATACTCCTGGGGCACAAAGTCCCGAATCTGCCGCTCACGATCGCAGATCAGGCGCAAGGCGACCGACTGCACCCGCCCAGCGCTGGTGCCCGATTGCACGCGTCTCCATAGGAGGGGACTAATCTTGTAGCCCACCAGACGATCAAGCACTCGACGCGCCTGCTGTGCATTGAATAGATCTTCATTAATAGCCCGCGGCTTCTGGATCGCCTCTTGTACAGCTTTCCGCGTAATCTCATTAAAGACAGCGCGGCGCGGATTCTTGAGTCCCAGGGTCTGCATCAGGGACCAGGCGATAAACTCCCCTTCGCGATCAGGGTCGGGGGCCAGATAGACTTCCTCGGCCTTCTTCGACGCCGCCTTCAGCTCGGCAATGACGCCCTTTCGCTCCTCGATAATTTCATACTGTGGCGCAAAATCCTTGCGCGTGTTGACGCCAAGGCCCTTCTTGGGCAGATCGATAATATGCCCCATAGAGGCGCGCACCTCGAAATCGCGCCCGAGGAACTTCTCAATGGTCTTGGCTTTTGCCGGAGACTCAACAATGACAAGCTTCTTTGCCATTAATCAACCTGTACCTGATTTGCAGATGTTGTCCTGTTGAACGCCAGGTGAGCCGTTCAATCTCACAGGATAGGATAGCACACGTTGACAAGAGGGGTGACAAACCGGACTACCGGTCAACGGCTTCCAGAGCCTGCCACTTCTCTCTCCTCTCATTACGTATCCTTTCTGAGTGAGATAACACAAGACAGCCCCCCGATCTTCCCCCAACCGCCAGAGCGAGTGACCTCAGTTTCCTGCGCGCGCTGGCCATCTTTCCCGCCAGGAGTACAATAGTGGAGAATCCGCCCTTCCGCCGCTCTTCCTCTACAAGGGTAGCTCTGGCTCTCTACCTCACGAGACGAGCGTAAGAGCGCGGAAGGAGAGCGCGGGCAGAAGATGGATGGGAGGGTTGATAGATGTCTGGTACCTTTGCGCGCCGTGAACAGCGCCTTGACCGCGCTCATGGGAGGACGCAACGTTCCTGGTCTCACTGGCTGCTGAACCTGCTCCAGTCGCTCTTGCTCTGGGGCCTCACCCTTGCTCTCCTGTTGCTTAGCAGCGCCTGCGAGCCGTTCGGCAGAACTGGCACAGGACCAGCTATTGAGCAAACAGGCAGTGCTCCCAAACGAGCAACCGTCAGCCCGACACCGACCCCGACCCCGGTTCCCCGGCCAGTGGAGCAGTATGGCTTTCAAAAAGGGATTGTCTACCCCGGTTGGAGTCGGAGTGCCTACGGTCTTAGCGATCGGCGCTGGCAGGAGAGCCTGCAAGAGATCAGGCGCAGCACCGCTGCCGAGTGGCTGGAGATGCCAGTACTTTTCTCCCAATCGACCCCTGACGCCGTCGACATCAGTGTCGACCAGGCGGCGCCTAGCGTAGCCTCCTTTGTGGCAGGAGTGCGCAAAGCTCATGAGGTTGGCTTCAAAGTCTTTCTCGCCCCGCTGCTGACCGTACGCCAGCCAGGCGGCTGGGCCGCGTTAGTCATGCCGGCTCCTGAGAGCCAGCAGCGCTGGTTTGACCATTACTGGCAGGCCCTGCGGCCCTATGTCGAGGCAGCCGAGGCTAATGGCGTTGAGCAGATTGCCCTGGCCACTGAAATGGAGTGGCTGCAGAGCAACGCCCCCAGCGCGCTCTGGCGCCAGCTCATCGAGCGCGTGCGCAGCATTTATACAGGTAACCTGACCTACGACATCAACTGGTCCACTATGGATCAGCCGCCGGCCTGGCTGCGTGATCCGCGCCTCACCTTCATCGGCGTCTCTGAGTACATCTCCCTCAGCGACGCCCCCGTGCGCCTGGATGCCCAGACCATGATTGAACTTTGGCGTGAGCAAATCAAGACACGGCTCGACCAGCTGGCTGAGCAACTGAACCGGCGCATCGTCATTACTGAAATCGGTTATCGCAATAGCGCTGACGCCCTCTACCAGGTCTGGTCACCCACTTCGACAGCCCCAGCAGATCCCCAGGAGCAGGCCGACGCTTACAACGCCGCGCTCACCAACGTTATGAGCGATGAGCACATCGCCGGCATCTTCTTCTGGGGTTGGGATAGAGTAGCGCGCTTCTCGATCCGGGGCCAGAAGGCGAGCGAGGTACTACATCAGTGGTACAGCGGTAGCCACACAGGCCCCGCTGGCTCTTGAGCCTGAGGTAAGGCCAGGTCAAGGCTCCGGCCAGGCAAGCAGCGATCCACGGCTGACGGTCGAGGCCCGCGATCCTCGGAGGGAGGGGCCAGGGCAACTGGCAACCAGAAGATCTATCCCTGGCTCGCGGTCTTGACCGCTTCACGCGCGCATGCTATGCTGCAACTAGGCAATGAGAAAAATAGATACAACTATTGACATAGGCGCTGGTTCGGAGGAGAAGCATGCAGCAACATCGGCCATCTCCCGTGATCTCTCAGGGACCTAAGCAAAGTGATTCCAGAGGGAGCAGATGGCTTCGCCCGAAGAAAGGCCGCCCAGCAGCCAAGCCAGGATCAGTTACCGGAGCGGCAAGAGCCGGCCAGCGCTCGCGGAGGCGACGCCTCTCGCTGAGAGCAGCCCTGGCGGTGATCAGCGGGCGCGCCGCAGGAGCCTTAAGTCGTCGTCTCCGCCTCGGCGGCGGCACCAGCATCGTGGGCCTGGTGGCTCAACGCCTCTACCCGGATATCATTCGCCATCTGGCCGCCCAACTGGAACATGGCAGCGTCCTGGTTACAGGCACCAACGGTAAGACGACCACAAGCGGCTTCCTGGCCGCGATTTTGCGCGATGCTGGCCTGCGCGTCTGGCGCAACCGCGAGGGGGCGAATCTCTTGCGCGGCGTTGCCGGGGCCCTGGTGGTGCGCGCCCTCCCCAGCGGCAATCTGCGCCGCGCGGGTCAGGCTATCTCGGTCTTCGAGATCGATGAGGCAGTTATGCCCCAGGCCGTCCGCCTGCTAGAACCGCGCGCCGCAGTCTTCGTGAATCTGTTCCGCGATCAGCTCGATCGCTACGGAGAGGTGGAAAGCGTGGCCGCCCTCTGGCGGCAAATGGTCAAAGGGCTGCCAGAGACAACCACGCTGGTTCTCAACGCCGATGATCCAACAACGGCCAGTCTGGGTGAGCTGGCCCGCGGCCCCGTCCTCTATTTTGGTCTAGAGGATCTGACGCTCGATTTGAGCGGTCAGGATGGCCAGGGAACTGCAGGCACCTACCAAGCCGTGGACAGTCGCAGTTGCGTACGCTGTGGCAGCGACTATCGCTACAGTGCTCGCTTTTATAGTCACATGGGCCACTATCAGTGCCCTCACTGCGGCCTGGAGCGCCCTGCTCCTGCCGTACGCGCGCTCCAGGTGCGCCAGGATACCTTTGATCGTTTGCGTGTGACGGTTGAGACACCGACACAGCTGGGAGAGATTGTGATCCCTCTACCCGGGCTGTATAATGTCTATAATGCCCTGGCTGCGATCGCCGTCGCTCAGGCCCTGGGAATCAGTTGGGAGCCAATTGTCTCAGGGATCGAGCAATTTAAGCCCGCCTTTGGACGGGGTGAGCGCGTGCAGGTAGCGGGCCGCACCCTGCGCCTGCTGCTGGCGAAGAATCCTACCGGCCTGAATGAGGTGTTGCGTACCCTCTTCAGCGAGGGCACACCGCGTCATATCCTTTTTGTACTCAATGATAATATTGCCGATGGCCGAGACGTCTCGTGGATCTGGGACGTCGACTTCGAACGCGCCCAGGGTCTGACCGCTAGTCTGACGGTAGCCGGCACGCGCGCTTTCGATCTGGCCCTGCGCCTCAAATATGCCGGCTTCGCTCCTGAGGAGATGACGATCATCCCGTCGACACCGCTGCGGGCCCTCGAAGAGCTGATCGGTTCTCAGCCGAGAGGCCGGAAAGGGAGGGAACGCGGCAGGGCAAGACACCAGCAGTACCAGCCTGGTGCTGGTGCTGCGAAGACCAGCATCCAGGCCTCGCCTGTTGCAGAGGAGGGAGCTACCAGCCCGCGAGAGACAGCTACTCCCTTCCCAGGCTACGGGCTGGCAACAGCGCTGGAGCGGGCCATCGAGCAGACCCCAGTTGGGGAGACGTTGTTTATTGTGCCAACCTATACGGGGCTGCTGGAGCTTCATCGCGAGCTAGAACGGCGCGGGCTGACGCCTCACTATTGGGAGGGACGAGATTAGATGCACGGTAGGAACGAGGCCCGGCTGACGCTCACACTTGGGCATCTCTATCCTGATCAGCTCAATCTATATGGGGATCGCGGCAATATTCTGACGTTGAAGCGTCGCTGCGAGCTGCGTGGCATCGAACTGCGCGTTGTAGGACTGGGCATCGGCGATGCTCTGGCACCCGACGAGTACGATCTGCTCTTCATCGGCGGTGGTCAGGATAAGGAGCAGGCTCCCGTGGCTCAGGACCTCTTTGAGACGAAGGGCATCGGCCTGTGGGCCGCTATTGAGGATGATATGCCCGTGCTGGCAGTCTGCGGCGGCTATCAGTTGCTGGCCCACTATTATCGCCCGGCGGAAGGCCCCGATATGAAGGGTCTGGGAGTCTTCGATGCCTGGACAGTCCATAAGGGGCCACGGACGCCGCGCTGCATCGGCGACGTGGTCATCAGCTGGAATGGCATGACAGTAGTCGGCTTCGAGAATCACGGCGGACGAACTTACCTGGGGACCGCTCGCCCGCTGGGCAAGGTCCTCAAAGGCCACGGCAATAATGCCGAGGATGGCACCGAAGGGGCGGTCTATCGTAACGCCTACGGGACCTACCTGCATGGCTCGCTCCTGCCGAAGAATCCGCACTTTGCTGACTATCTGATCGGCCTGGCGCTGCAGCGCAAGTACGGCCTCCGGCGGCTGACAAGCTTGAGTATGCCGCCAGGCGAGATCTTGAATGGCTCTACGCCCGCCCAGCTCACTCCCGTGGATGATCCGACCACCCTGCTGCGGCCCCTGGATGACCGCCTGGAGTGGCAGGCTCATGCAGCCATCCTGGAACGCCTGGGGCTTTACGAGGAGGCCGCTGCCGCTCTGCGGCGCGCCGAGGCAGCGTAGAGGATTGCTTTGCTTGCTCTAGCATCGAGGATTGGGCCATTATGAGCTTTGATCGAACACTGGCTCGCTGCTCTTTCTGCGGTCGGCGCCCACCCGAAGTCAGACGGATGATAGCCGGGCCAGGCGCCGCCTATATCTGCGAAGCCTGCCTTCAGACGTGCAATGAGATCTTACAAGATCCAAGGCCGTTCTCTCCCAAGGCCCTGGAGCTGGCCTCGCGTCCCCCCGTGGTCGTCGCCGCCCCCCTAGAACCCCCCGCCAGCAGCCAGGAAGAGCAGCCAGCTCCGCGCGAGGCCCTGCGTACGCTGACCCTGGAGCTGGAGCAGAAGCAGCAAGACATGACGCTGATGCTCTATCAGATCCAGTTCTACGCTCACTACTTTGATCTACACTACCTGTGGATCAGGCCACCGCTCACACCTGGCTTCGCCTTTGTGCCACGACTGATCTTCTTCCTGAAGGATAACCTGGGCCAGCAATGGAGCGGAGACCAGGGTGGAATGCTACTGGCCCGGCCCGAGCTGGCCAGTGACCCGAACCATGCCGTCTACCAGGGACGGGCCCGCTTCCGCCCTTTGCCCTCTCCAGAGGCCCACCGGCTGACTATTCGCGCTGCCGACCCGCTCGGCCAGTTCGAGGACCCTCCTCCACGTCCGTGGCAGTTCGAAATCACACTCTAGCCACTTCCTCCGCGGAGAAGCAGCAGGGAAAGGGACAGACCCGCAGAGCAAGCAGTATGACCCTAGAGAAACAGATGGCTGAGATGTACGGCCTTGCTGCCGCCCGCTGCACCTCAGCCATCATGTCAACCAATCAGGCTCGGCCTGATTGGCTCATTCTTGCTCCCTCCTTACTGACCAACTTCCCCACGTCGGTTAATAGACCCGGAGCGTTTGCCCTCTCGGTTTTAAGGCTCTCCTGGCAGCTCCTGCGCCGGCAATTGTGACTATTCCCCCTGGCGGAGGATAGACCAAAGAACATCCCTGGCATAGCAACCAGGCCAACCGGACAGACAGACGGAGACTACTCCAGAGCGGGGATCAACAGGCCATAGCCACCTTTCTCCAGGCGATACATGACATTCACGCTGTTGGTGGCCTCGTTCACAAAGGGGTAGAAGGGAAGACCAAGGGCCTCCATTTGTAGGATCGCTTCTTTGTCGCTCATAGGCTTGGTGGGAAGGCTGCGGATCTCTCTAATCCTGGCCCATACGGTTTCATTCTGCTCCTCGCTCAGGCTGGTGGGAACAGGCAGATCCTCCACTTCCTCAGCCCCCTCCCTCGCCGCTGTGACAACCGACGCCTCTTCCCCTCCAAGCACCGAGAGCTGCCCCGAGCGCGCCAGCGCCAGAACCCTGATGGGCAGGCGTTGATGACGACGCGCGGTGGTCAGTCGATCCTTCTGCCGGCAGAACTGGGCAAGCAGCTTGCCAAGAGCCTGGTCAAAGGCCACGGTGGCATTGGGAGCACTCACCTCACTACGTAGTGTAGGCGAGGTTCCCATCAGCAGGATCTGGACCGTGTAGCGGTCCTGAGCACTGCGCGTGTGCTCCTCTGCGATGGTAATCTGCAGACGAGCAGTACTGTTGCGAGGAGAGATGAGGCGTGTTAGTTTGTGGGCCTTGCGCTCAATGTGCTGCCGCAGACGAGGCATGACCTCCATCTGCTTGCCTTTGATGATGATCTGCATAGCTTCTGACTCCCTCTTTCCAAGGCCACAACACCGGTCGGTCCAGGCAGACCTGCAGGCGTCTGGCTGAACGCAGGAGAGCGAACCCTAACCGTGGGCGCAGTTGGGTCTTGCTCATTATACCATCCCTCGGACTGCCACGACCAGCTCCACCCCGTCTCTAGCGCAGGCAACAGCTTGGACCACCAGCCTCCCAGGCTTTCATGAAAAAGGTGTTATGTAACAGCGACGTTCCGTCAACAGATGCAGGCCCAAAAGATGAACAAATTTTCATTTATAGAGGTCCTGGATTCATAAAATGTTCATCTATTGCTGCTAAGCTAATGATAGCGTTGCAGCAAATCTGTACAGTGGAATGAAGGAAGGGGAGTGGCTTTCATGGCGCAGATTCCGAGCGATCACCACATTACCTATCAGCTCCAGTACCGCAAGTGTGGGAAACCGACCTGCAGCACCTGCCGCGACGGTCAGGGACACGGCCCCTACTGGTACGCCTACTGGCGCGAGGGGTCACGGCTGCGCTCAGGCTACGTCGGTAAGGAGCGACCGGAGGGTGACAAGCTCCCAGGGCGGGAGAGGAAGCGACACTCGGGCGGGGGACGCTCTGAACGGCAGGCACGCCGGGGAAATACATGCTTGCCTCTATTAGCCGCCCTGAGCTGACCGGACCAGCCCAAAGAGGGTCAGCTCAGCAGCTTAGGGAGCAGGAACAGCCACTGCCACCGCCAACGTCTCCCGTGGGGTACGAGGAGGCCAGTCAGGGTTGCTCTGGCTGGCCACACGGACCCGCCAACCAGGATCTGGCAGATTCCTCGATGACAGAACACAACTAGCCCCAGCCAGGGACGCATCGCATTGCTCTCCCCTGGTGGTAGCCAGTCCTTCCCCGCCTGAAGGCAGGGTGACATGACTGTCGCCACTTCTGCTTCTGTGATAGAATCATCTCGACAGTATTCTACCCAGAGTTGGGAGCTGCGGGATGAAATGTCCATATTGTGGCGGCACCGAGTCACGCGTCAAAGACTCGCGTGACATCGGAGATGCAATCCACAGGAGACGTGAATGCGAACGCTGCAAGGGGCGCTTCAGTACCTATGAGCGAGTCGAACCTTCTCATCTGATGGTCATTAAGCGTGATCAGCGCCGCGAGCCTTTCGACCGCCAGAAGCTCTATATCGGCATTCGCAAAGCCTGTGAGAAGCGGCCCCTCCCCGTTGGCGAGATCGAAAGCGCGATCGACGAGATTGAACAGGAGCTTTATCGCATGGGCCGGCAGGAGGTACCCAGCAGCGTGATCGGCGAGCTGGTGATGGAGCGCCTGCGCCGCATGGATAAGATCGCCTATATCCGCTTCGCGAGCGTCTACCGCTCCTTCGGTGATGTGGAAACAATGTTCGAGGAGATCCAGCAGCTGCTCAATCGCGAGAAGGCAGAATAAGCCCGTCGTCACGCTTATCCCGCCTCCCTCACGACCCGAGCAGAGCCGTCCTCTGGCCACTACGGCAGGAAGATCTGTGCTCTCTTCCTAACCACCACCATGATCTCCTCTCCATGTCAGGACCTGGCTATCTTTGTCTCCTACACCCCCGCGCTGGCTACACCTGTCGAGCTGGCAGATCGGGGGGACCAGGGGGCTGTGGGCTGCCGGGTCATCTTCTTCCACCTTCCCCCCGACCTCAACCCTACCTCCAACCCCGCGCCGGTTCTCTGCCCCCGGCTCACTAATGCTCCGCGAGCCGTCCCTCTGCCTTTCTCAAGCGACGGCTGAGCACGCTTAGCAACTTGAGGGGTATCTCCGGCTGCTGTCGCAGGACAGCGCGAAACTCCCAGATCGGCAGAAGGATAGCCGTAGTCTCTTCTTCAGCGATAACGCTGGCCGAACGAGGAAGATCATCCAGCAGGGCCATTTCCCCCAGCACTTCCCCCGGTCCAGCTGTACCAATCACCTCCTCCGCCCGATCAGGATCGTTGGCCTGGATAATACGCACCCGCCCTGCCGTGATAATGTACAGGCCAGTTCCCGTATCGCCCTGATGAAACAGCGCAGTGCCGGCGCTATAGTGCCGCTCCTGAGCGCTTCTGGCAATCTCTTTAAGCTCTCTGTCGCTCAAGCCCGAAAATAAGCTCACCTTCTTTAGTATGTCCTCATACATTGTGAATGGCTCCTCATGCAAAATCGGCTCGCTACCCGAGCAGACGCCTGCCACGCTTCCATCGTTCTGGCCTGGCAGTATTGTATCACAGTAGCTCAGCCCTGTCTCCTTTTTGACTTTCTGACGGCGACGCACTACAATAAGTGAGACGACTGATCGACTATCCAGATAAGAGAAACCTAGGCCCGAGCCACTCGCTAGAGAGATCAGAGAGCCATGACAACACAAGATATCTCAGTGGCCCATCAGCGGCTCCGTGAGGGAGTCGACGCCCTCAACGAGGGAAAACTCGATAAGGCCGCCGAGGCTTTCAGCGACGCCGAGGTGCGCTTCCGTCTGGCTGGCGATTATCGCCATGCTGGCGATAGTCGCATGCTGCTCGCTGAGGTTCAGCAACAGAATAATCTGATTGATAGTGCTATTATCAGTTACTCGCGCGCGCGCAATTATTACCGTCAGGCTGAGCAGCCGCTGAGCGAGGCTGGCGCCACGATGGCCCTGGGACATTTAGAGCGCCAGCGGGCCCATCTCGATCTGGCTCAACAGGCTTACGAAGAGGCTGGCGCGCTCTACCAGCAGCAGCACTCTGTTAGAGGGCAGGGCAATGTCTGGCTCGCTTTGGGACACCTGGAGCTGCAGCGTGGCCATATTGCAGAGGCTGCTACCTATTACCAGCGAGCCATCGTTGCTTTTCAGGAGGCCGGTGAAGCAATTACAGAGGCTGATGCTCGTCGCAGCTACGGTGATACTCGTCGTCTTGAGCAGCAGTTCGCTCCTGCCGAGGAAGCCTACAGGCAGGCTCTGGCAGTCTATGAGGCCCAGCGGGACTACTACGGCGCTGTCGATGCTTTGAGCGGCCTGGCCCAGATCTGCCTGGAGCAGTGGCGACTCGCTGAGGCTGCCGATCTCTTCGGTGAGGTGATCCGGCGCTCACTGGAGTTAGAGTACGAGCTGGGGCAGGCCGATGGCAACCTTGGACTGGCCGCCGTGGCCCTGGCCAATAATCAGCTTGAACAGGCGCTGGCCAGCGCTCAGCGCGCTCAGCAGGTCTATGAGGACCAGCGCAATGCCCTGGGACTCGCGCAGGCGCTACGTCTGCTGGGCGAGATTAATCTCCGCCGTGGGCAGCTGGCTTATGCTACTTCGCAGGTGCAGCGCGCCTTGCGTACGTATCAGGCGCTTGCTCGCCTCCCCGGTACGGCAGAGGCTCAACTCTGCCTGGCCGAGATTCTGCGACGGCGTGGCCTGCTGGAGCGAGCAGTGGAAACGTTCAGCGCGGCCCACGAGCAGGCCCACCTTTCCGCGAATGCCCTGTTGCCAAGTCAGGCGCTGCTGGGCCTTGGTGATATCTATCGCCAGCGCGGCCAGATAGCCCGCGCCCATGAAGTCTATGAGGAGGCTGCCACACAGGCAGCGCAGCTGGCCGAGCCATTCCGCTCCTATGGCCTGGCAGAGGCCATCCTGCGCCAGGCACGACTGGCGATTGCCGGTGGCTCGCTCAAGGTTGCCTGGGAGCAGCTCAATACAGCTCGCCCTCACGTCGAGTCAGGCTCTTCTCAGCATGCGCGTCTTGCCCCGCTGCTGGCTCTGGCTGAGGGAGAGTGGTACCTGACGCTGGGCGAGCCGGCACGCGCCGAGGGCCGCTTTAGCGAGGCGCGCCAGCGGGCCGAGATGCTTCAAGAGCCGTTGCTGGCCGCCGAGGCACTGCTGGCTCTGGCCCGCACCTACCTCGCTCGCAGCGAGTTGGAGGCCGCATTGCTGACCTACACCGAGGCCGAACGGCAGTTCCAGCAGTTGGAAAATCCCGTCGGTACGGCTGCCGCTACCCTGGGAAGTGCCCAGGTCATGATCGGTCAGCAGCGCTGGTCAGAGGCAATCGAGCGCTGCGAAGCCGCTCTGACGCGCTTCGGGCAGAATGAGGATCTCACCGGCCAGGCCGAGACACTGCTGGCGCTCGGCCTGGCTCACCGCAATAGGGAGCAGCTTGACGAGGCCTGGGCCAGCCTGGAGGCCGCTCTACGGCTCTATCAGCAACAGGGTCAGCCTCTGGGCGAGTCGGATGCTCGCTACGAGCGCGCCGGCGTGCTGCTGGCCCAAGGACGGCTCGATGAGGCAGCGGACGAGCTGCAGCGAGCGATCGCTCTCGTGGAGCAGGTGCGTCAGACGCTCCCCGCCCCTGAGCAATGGACGGCCCCCTTTATGCGCCAATATGCCGCGCTCTACGCACAGGCGGCCATTACAGAGGTGCGCCGTAATCGGGAGCAGCAGGCCCGTGCCTTGCTGGAGGCCTATGTGCGCCTGGCTGGTCCACACGAGCTACTGGAGCAGCTTAAAGCCTATGAAGAGAGCATTCCTACTGGGGGAGAGCATTTGAGCGAGGAGGCTATCAGCGCCAATAAGGATCTGCTGAAACGCCTCCGCCAGCTACGAAGGGGGCTGGCCTCATAGCGAAGGCCCGCCCCGACCACTGGCACGGCAAGCTGACCTTTCGGCGGCAAAGCCGGGATCAGGCTCAACCGGTTACAAGCTGGGGAAAAACAGGAAACGGATAGAGCGGGAGGCCAGGCTTGACACCTTGCCAGTAGGCCCCAAACGCCGTATTATCTAGCTAGCAAGACAAGAGTCGAACAGGCCACGAGCAACGGGAGGAGACTATGGATTTGCGCTTCTTGCGTGGTGACCCCCAGGCACCCAAAGGACATGCGATCTTTTTCGCCCGCAGCAGCGAGGATGAGCGGCACATCTTCTATACCTACTGCGTGGTGCCGCCTCTCCCGCTGTCACTGGCCAGATACCTGCCCTCAATCCTGGCCGCTCACTTGCCAATGGATGAGCCAAATGTGCAGGTGATGCCAATCCCTCCAATGCTGGAGGAGCTGGAGGGGGAGAAAGGCCTCGATTATCTGCAGGTCCTGGCCCGCTACCGCGATGATGACCTCTGCGAACTGGGGGCTATTCATCCGCGCGATGAAGCGGCAAAGATGCAATTGGCAGCTCAGGCCTGCCAGGAGTACGGCCAGCTCTATCTGAACTACAGCGCTTCTTTCGAGCAAGCCGCCAGCAGCTCCTCTAGCAGGGAGGGGCTGCCGGCCCTCGATGACCTGGACCCCGAAGAGCTGCTCTTTCAGACCATGACTGACCGGCAGCGCCTGGCGGAGCTGGGGAAACTGGTTGGGGTCGCTCGCTACGCCCTCGAAGGCAACGACACGCATCTCCTGCAGGAGACACGGCAGAAGATGCAGCGCATCGTCCGCCTCCTTCCCGAGAAGTACAAAGGAAACGCTCTGATCACGGCAGCCTGCGATGCAGGCAAGCACTCCGCTCGCATCGCCGAGCTGTACCTGGAACGGGCTTATAAGCTTCTCGATGAGGAATACGCGGACATCCCACGCATCGAACAGGCGATCCGCGAGCTGCAGCAATCTGCTTGAAGTGCGCCTATCTCTCTTCCGCCCCGGGCTTTTCCAGCCTGCGAGCCAGTGCCCCCAGCGCCGCAGAGTCAACGGTCAGCAGCTGATCCGTCTCCTCCCTCTGTGGCTTTGCCTCCCTCTTTTCTATACCTGTTCGCTTGATTACGAGATTATGACAATACATAAAGGTAACGGAGATATTTTATGGCATCAGTCGGCATGAGGGTTGATCTCTCGGAGCTGGTCGAGGCCGCGGCAGCGGCTGATGCGTCGCGTCTGGCCAGTCTGACCCGGGAGCTGGTTCACAGCAAGGCAGATATCGATGTGTTGATCGGGCGCGTTGGTATGATCGCCGCTCATGGCGACCCCGAAGGGCACGTAATCTTGACGCTCACAGCCGCAAGCGTCCTGAGCCGCTGGCTCCACGCCTACGATCACCTGGTAGGCGAGAGCGTGGAGAATCGTCTGCGTCCCCTGCCACTGCTGGTCCAGGCTCTGTGCACAGCAAGCGCAGCGGTGCGCGTGGGGCGTGGCAAGCAGCCGACCTATCCGCGGCCTTACTATCCCGGCGAGCTGCCAGAGGGAAAGAGCGTTGGCGCTCTCATGCGTGAGGCCATCTACCAGAACCAGGCCGAGCTGGCCGAGCGGCTCCTCTTCGGCCTCTACGCCACCGGGGCCGACTATCGCACACTGCAGTCTCGCACCTACGAGGGGTTGGCTATGACCTTCCACCAGGCTGGCCACCCGCTGATGTTTGCGGTACGCGGCTACCAGCTGCTCGATCCCGTGGAGTGGGGAGATCGGGCCCCCAATATTATCCATTGGCTGGCTCCTCATCTGCCTGTCCGCAGCGAGGAGCCGGCCTGGATCGGGGCAGTGCGCGATTTCATTGCTCAGCATTCAGGGGACTTCGAAGTGATCCGTCGGCGCATCTCCCCACCCAAGAATGAGCGCGCACTTCCTCTGCGCACGCTGCTGCTGAGCGATGCCGGACCAGCCCAGATTTGTCAGGCTGTCCACGAGGCGCTGATCCAGGGCGAGGCTTCGCCGCGCGCGGTTGGCTCGGTTATCGCCCTTGCTGCCGCCGACATTCTGAACCAGATCGGCGATGAGGATCGGGCAGCTTTCGTTGAGGCAGCTCACGGTCTTCTTTACGCCGCCGCCGTGCGCCTGGTCTTTGCCCAGGTCCAGGATATCGAGGTGGTTCCCCTGCTCTTCACTTCGGCAGTCTTCGTCAATGAGCTGCGCAAGCGTCTGGGATTGGCCAGCGGCCAGCTTCACCAGAGCACTCATCACTTGCACGTTGGCGGCGGTCTGCTGGCTCCCGCTTTGCTGGAGACGCTCCAGGGCGAGCTGGAGGCCCGCGATCTTGAAGGGGCCTATCTGGCCGCTCGCCGTTACCTGAACCTCGGCTACGAGCCAAAGCCGCTCTTTGCGACGATTGGGCTGGTCGCGGCCCAGGCGGATGCAGCCGCTGATCAGGGCCATACGTTACAAATTGTACAGGCGGCAGGTGAGGAGTTCATGGGATGGCCTCGCGATCTGACGGAGACTGACCTGAGCGTTTTCCTGCGTGCTGCGCTGCGAGCCGCAGCCCTGGCTCCACGCAATACGCTGGCATCAGCGCTCTAGGGGAGAGACTAGAGCCATAGAGCACAGAAGCAGATGGGATCGCCCAGGCTCCAGTAGGAGCCTGGTGCGAGATCGTTGGCCATTGCAACTGTGAAGCGAGAAGCCGGGACACCAACAGCTGTAGCTGCACGGCTGGCAGACGAGATAGACAGACGGGGGCACCGAAGGGTGAGCCGGGCAGTACTGCTCTGGGTCCCGGCTTCTCGCCTCTGCTCGCACGCTCCTGGCTCTCCCCTGGGAAGAAGAAACAGCAGCGACAATGCTGGCAGACGAGGCAATTTCCAGCAGATGCTTTTCCCACTCTTCTGCGTTCTTCACTCTGGTACCCTTCGGCGCAAGGATTTTGCAGGAGCATAAATACGATGATGAGTCAGATCGATCCACAGAAGAAGAGGACCAGGCGCCCTCAGCGGAGTTTGGCCGCGGTGGTCTCCCTGCTGGCTCTCATGCTAACGCTGGCCGCCTGTCAGATTGGCAACCAGCAACCACATCTGGTGAAAGCGCCAGCCAGCAAGCAGGTATATCGCGAGCCGCAGATTGGCCTTGCCGACTACACGACCCTTGACCCGGCTCTAGTCACCGACCCTTCAGCGATCCGCGCCGTTGAGCTGGTCTTTACCGGACTGGTCCAGCTTGACGACCAGCTCCAGGTCCGTCCCCAGCTCGCCAGCTCATGGACCGTCTCTAGCGATGGCTTGAGCTGGACCTTCCACCTGAAGCCAAACCTGAGATTCAGCGACGGCACTCCGCTGACTGCCCAAGACGTGGCTTACAGCCTGGATCGCGCGCTGCAACCGTCGACGCGCTCGACGACCGCTCCCCTCTACCTGGCGCTATTGCGCGATGCTGATAAGCTCCTGGCTGGTACCATTCCGACCCTGATTAACGATAGCATCCTCGTACGAGACAAGCAGACCTTGGTCCTGATTACACGCCAGAAAGCTCCTTATTTCCTGGCCATGCTCACTAATCCCTGCTCCTTCGTGGTTGAGCGAAGCCTGGTCGAAAAATATCACGGAGACTTCAGTGATCATCTGACGGAAGGCGGCGGCGCCGGCCCTTTCAAAGTGGCTCGCTATGTCCACGGCCAGGAAATTGACTTTGTTCCTAATACCTACTACTATGGAGCCAAACCCCAACTGAGCCGCATTGTCTTTCCCTTCTACCGCCAGGCAAGCGATGCCTATCATGCCTACCAAAGCGGCCAGGTTGATCTGACCAGCGTCCCTCTGGCCAGCTATGCCAGCGATAAGAAGCGCCCAGACTTTCACCAGGTCCCTCAGCTATGGATCAACTATTATACAATGAACTATCTGGTGAAACCCTTCGATAACATCCATATCCGGCAGGCTTTCGCCCTGGCGATTAATAAGGTTACCATTGCTGAGCAGGTCTGGAAAGGCACGGTGCAGCCAACGAATCATATCGTGCCCCAGGGTATGCCTGGCTACAACGCCAGCCTGACTGGCCCCGACGGCACACAAAACCTGACAGGCAATCCAGCGAAGGCCCGCCAGCTCTTGGCCCAGGGGCTGCAAGAGGAGCATCTGTCGAGCCTGCCGCCGATCAAGCTCACCTATGCCACCGGGCTGAGCACTCTGGATCAGGAGGCTAAGGCACTGATTGCGATGTGGCAGCAGAACCTGGGCGCGACCGTCACACCCGATCCAGTCGACTATAATACGCTGCTGACGCGCGTGACGGCAGCCACGAACAACCCCAACGGCCTCCAGATGTGGGGCCTGGCCTGGGTCGCCGAATATCCAGACCCGCAGGACTGGCTCTCGGCCCAGTTCGGCCAGGGGGTCCCCAACAATAACATGAACTATGGCCAGAACGTCAGTAACGATGCTGCGATGCAACAGCTCGTCCAAAAGCAGCTGCAGGAGGCCGATAGCACATTAGATACGGCAACTCGTCTGCGTCTCTACCAGCAGGCCGAACAGCAGCTTGTCAACGACGTTGCCTGGTTGCCGCTGGAGCAGGTGGATATGGTTTTTCTGCGCAATCCGTTGATCGTTGGTTTCAAGGATAACGGCATGAATCTGGTCCCACCCGATGATTGGGCCAATATCTATGTCGTCGAAAGTCAGTCGTGACAGAACTGTCTTCCTCCCTCTGTAGCTGAAGGAGAACGGCAGAGAGCAGGAGCCGAGCAGAGCACCAGAAGAAGCCCTCTCTCTGCCGTTGCTCCTTTCCTTTGAATGAGTCGAATAGCTGTGACGCCACACCGGTCACAGCGCTTGCCGAGCGTGAGCCAGCCGGGTGGTCAGCTTATCAGGCCATCTCTAGAGATGGTCCTCCTTTCCTACTCACTGCTTCTCTGCTTGCTCCCGGCAAAGGGGTTCCGTATGATAGCAGCGAGGTGGTGCCAGACTTCGGATGCCGCTTGCCATCCTACAGATCCGCCAGCCCAGAGCAAGCTATACGCCGACAGCGCGGTGCTCTTATCGGGTCCTGACACTGTCACCACACAGAGCCGCGGCCAGGTCGCCTACCTACGCCAAGAGCATCGCGAGACCGACGATATCAGGGACTGTCTTCTGTCCGGCTGGCTGGCATAGCTATCCACATCAAGCAGTGATCTCTAGCCAACAACATGGCAGCTTGCTTTAAGCAGCGATGGAGAAGCTCCCTATGTCTACCCAGCAACGTGTGAGCAGAGCAGGCCTCGTAGCGCTGCTTTCTCTTCTGGTCATCCTGTTGGGCGCCTGCGGAGGAGGCAACTCCAATACGACCTCCGCTCGTAAAGCTCCTCCTAGCCAGCAGGTCTTCATCGAACCGGAGCGAGGGATTCAAGATCTGTCAACCTTTGACCCCGCCTTGACCTTCGATGTACCTTCGGAGACGGCGATTCAGATGGTCTTCACGGGCCTGGTGTCACTGGACAAAAACCTGGTTGTTCGCCCTCAGCTGGCCAGTTCGTGGACGGTCTCACCCAACGGCCTGACCTGGACCTTCCATTTGAAGCCGAACCTGAAGTTCAGCGACGGTACACCGTTGACCTCAATGGATGTTGCCTACAGCCTGGACCGTGCCCTGCAGCCAGCTCAACGCTCGTCCACAGCGCCAACCTATTTGGGCCTCATCAAGGATGCCGATCGCCTTGTTAAAGGACAGATCCGCACCATCATTGGCGACAGCGTGCTCACACCCGACCCCGAGACGGTCGTCATCCTGGCACGCCAGAAGGCTACCTATTTCCTCAATGCGCTGACTTACCCCTGCTCCTACGTGGTGGAGAAGAAGCTTATCGATAAGTACGGATCAAAGTGGACCGATCATCTCCAAGAAGGTGGTGGGGCGGGCCCGTTCAAAGTCAAGGAATATACGCATAATAAGCGCATCGTCTTCGTTCCCAACCCCAACTACTACGGTCCGAAGCCCCAGCTGCAGCAGGTGATCTTTCCTTTCTATCGGGACACTGATACCGCCTATAAAGCCTACCAAGCAGGCCAGGTCGACTTCGCTATTGTGCCCAGCCAGCAGGTTGCCCGTGTGCGCAATCAGCCGGAGTTCCACCTGATTCCGCAGCTGTGGATCAGATACTACGGGATGAACTATCTGGTCAAGCCTTTCGACAGTATCAACATGCGCCGCGCCTTCGCCCTCGCCCTGAATAAAGACGAACTGGCGCATGCTATCTGGAAAGATGTCCCCATTCCGACGAACCATATTATTCCCTTGGGGATGCCAGGCTACAATCCAAACTTGCGCGGCCCTGATAACACCGTCAGCACTCGCGGAAATGCTCAGCTGGCGCGCCAATACTTCCAGAAGGGCTTGCAGGACGAAGGACTCACCAGCGCCTCCCAGCTTCCGCCAATCACCATCACTTATCCTTCCGGCAATCAGGATCAGGCCAATGAGATAGCGGCAGCCATTCAGATGTGGCAGAACGTCCTGGGAGTGACCGTCAGGAGTGAGGCCATCGATTTCAATAAAATGCTGGATGAGCTATCCAACACCGCCGGCAACCCCCACGGTCTGCAAATGTGGGCCATCGGTTGGGTGGCCGACTATCCCGACCCACAGGACTGGACAACGCTTCAGTTCGATGCCGGTTCCCCCTATAATCAGGTGAACTACGGCCAGAACAATTCTTCCGACCATCTGCAGCAACAGGCCACCCAGAAACTGCTAGAGGTAGCCGATACTCTGCCAGACTCTAATGCACGCCTGCAGGCTTACCAAAACGCTGAGCAGCAGCTCGTCGACGACGTAGCCTGGCTGCCCATCACTCAGGTGCGCGACGCCTATGTGCTGAGGCCTTATGTGCAGGGTTTCGTTCTGAATGCCCAGCTGCAGGTTCCTCCCGATGACTGGTCCCAGGTCTATATCAGCGTCCACTAAGGGGAGGCGCATCCTGGCTTAGGAACGATCAGCCAGCCAAAGGTAAGGCCCACGTCGAGAGCAGCGCAGCCAGCAAGCGCCTGCAGCTTGCCGGTCAGATCAGAGACCAGCAGATGCAGCGTCCCGGCTGCGCTCGCTTTTGTTAAGCCCAAGTCCGAGCCTTCCGTGTGTCGCCCGCCGCAGATCTTCTGCTCCCGATATCCAGGCCAGCCAGGCTGAGAGATCCGCTCCAGACACAACGTACATAATAATGTCTTGAACCTGAACAGGGTTGAAGCTCAGCAATTTCTACAGTGATTCAGCTGACCAGGGTGCCAGCGCAACCAATACAGGACGGCTTTGCCGCCCGGCCCTGAACTCAGGATAGTTCTCTTCGCGTGCCGTGTTTCGCTAGCAACACCGCACGTATCCTGTTTTTTGGATCGGTTATCGCTCCCTCTGCAGCCTCTGCCCGGAAAAGGAGCGTAGAGGGAACTTGAACGTTGGCTGAGCTGCCACCAGCAGGCCTGGCCCACATCCTGGCAGGCTGTTGCTGTGGCTAGCGTTCACCTTATGGTTAGGAGCACGATCCATGTCCGCACCGCGCAAGAGAACCTACTCCGTGGGCTTAGCCCTCACTCTTTTCTGTCTATTTGTTCTCCTGCTGACTGCCTGCGGCGGAGGAACACAAACGACCTCGCAGCAGAAAGCCCCAGCCAGCAAACAAGTCCTTGTCTATCCAGAAGCGGGGGTCAGCGACATCGCCACCTTCGACCCCGGCCTCTCCACCGATCTCTATTCGATTCAGGCTATCGACATGGTCTTCACCGGCCTGGTGCAGCTCGACAACAATCTAACAGTTCAACCGCAGCTGGCCGCTTCCTGGCAGACCTCAGCAGACGGCCTGACCTGGACCTTCCATCTGAAACCCAATCTGAAGTTCAGCGATGGTACGCCTCTCACATCAGCTGACGTAGCCTACAGCATCGACCGGGCCTTGCAGCCGGCAGAGCACTCGACCACCGCCCCTATCTACCTGGCCCTGATCAAAGACTCTGACCTGCTGCAGAAAGGGAAGATTAAGACCATCATCGGCGACAGCATCCAGACCCCCGACCCCAATACGGTAGTCATCACCATTAAAAAGAAGGCCGCTTACTTCCTGGATGCCCTCACCTACTCCTGCTCCTACGTGGTGGAAAAGAAGCTGATTGACAAATACGGCAAGAACTGGACCGACCATCTTGACGAAGGCGGCGGCGCAGGCCCCTTCAAGGTGCAATCGTACCAGCATAGCAAGCAGATCGTCTTTGTTCCCAATCCTTACTACTACGGACCCAAGCCACAGTTGCAGAAGGTGATCTTCCCCTTCTATCAGAAGATTGATACTGCCTATCAGGCCTACCGCGCTGGCCAGGTTGACATAGCGGGCGTACCTAGCTCGTACGTTGATCAGGCGCGGAAAGGGAACGACTTCCACCTGGCCCCTCAGCTGTGGATCAACTACTACACCATGAACTATCTGGTCAAGCCTTTCGACAGCATCAACATGCGCCGGGCCTTCGCCCTGGCCATCAACAAGGATGAAATTGTCCACGCTGTCTGGAAGGACATCTACATTGCCACGAACCATATCGTGCCCAAAGGGATGCCAGGCTATGACCCGAACCTCAAAGGACCCGATGGCACCACCAGCACCGCCGGGAATCCCACAATGGCCAAGCAGTATCTGGAGGCCGGCCTCAAAGATGAAGGGCTGACCAGCGTCTCTCAGCTTCCGCCGATCACTCTGACTTACCCAAGCGGCTCCGCCGATGCTGATCGAGAGGTTGCAGCCCTGGCCCAGATGTGGCAAAGGGTCCTTGGGATCACGGTCAAAGTCCACGCCGAGGACTTCAACAAGCTGCTGGACGATATTGTCGCCGCCACCAACAACCCGCATGGTCTGCAATTCTGGGGCATTGCCTGGATCGCGGATTACCCCGATCCGCAGGACTGGCTCACGCTGCAATTCGACGCCGGAGTGCCGAACAACAACATGAACTATGGCCAGAACCATAGTCCCGACGCCGCTCAGCAGCAGGCCACCCAGAAGCTGATGGAGCAGGCCGACGCCATGCCCAACGGCCCAGCTCGCTACCAGGCCTACAACCAGGCCGAGCAGCAGCTCGTCAATGACGTGGCCTGGCTGCCGATGGAACAGGTACAGGCTCCCTACGTGGTCAAAACCTATGTCCACGGCTTCTTCTACAATCCTCAGCAGCTGATCCCACCCGACTACTGGTCCCAGATCTATATCACGCAACACTAGTCTCACCTGAGCAGGACGAATTACCGGCTTAGGCTTGTTCCGGTAGCGCTGGTACCAGGAAGCAGCTCGCGAGGATTGGTTACTCAGCCAGTCAGCCAGGCGGCTCATCTGCTGCGTTGGCCCACCGAGCTGGCCGAGAGACGAATCCTTCACCACCAGAGCCTGGCGGAGCAGGAGCCAAAGGACTCCTCTCCCCAGGCTCTTCACCTTTTTCTCTCATTGCTATCCCCCTTACCTTGACCTTACTCTGACTGCTCTTTATAATAGCCCCTGTCTGTTCGTCTGTCCGTTTTTCCTTCTTCATCAGCCTGCCTCCCTGCTTGATTCAGCCAGCAGCCAGGAACCACCGTCAGACCGGTCGCAGCAGGCCAGTGCAGCGCCAATTGAAGGCCACCAGCTCAGACAGCGAGCGAGTTGACGGTGGGAAGCTGTTCTACGCGCATGTGAACAACGCAGGCAGGCGAGCGTAATAATATGATGGCAGAAGCATAACCTCTAGCTTGACAAGCCTGATAGCGCTCCTTAAAATATGGGACAAGATCCGTCATGTAACGTCTGTTGTCCGCTACAGTCCAGATCCATCTATGAAAGGGTGCCATTTCATAGATCTTCCACCTCTAGCGGAACGTGACATGAGTACACTTGTCCACGAAGGAGGCAAGAGGCAGAGGACAGCAGCGGAGATAGGGAGGCTTGAGATGAGCCTCCTTCTCGTCAAGTGAGCGCTGACAGGACAGTAAGGGGCTTAGCATGATACAGTTTCTGATCAAGCGCCTCATAGGCTTAGTCTTCGTGGTGATTGGAGTTACTTTCATCACCTTCATCATGGGCTACTTTGCCCCGGGCGATCCAATCCGCACCATGCTGGGTGAGCATTTCTCTCCCCAGCTCTACGCTCAGCTGAGGCATGCCTACGGACTGGACCTGCCCTGGTATGAGCAGTACTGGAACTTCCTCGTCCACCTGGCACATTTCGATTTCGGCTACTCGTTCAAGACGCAGGGGCGACCGGTTTGGGATATTCTCAAGGACGGCGTCCCTGTTTCTATGGAGCTGGCCCTCTGGGCCCTGGTCATCTATCTGCTCATCGGGGTTCCCGTGGGGATTATCTCCGCGCTCAAGGCCAATACCTGGGTGGACACCCTCAACATGGGCATCATGCTGGTGCTCTATGCGATGCCCATCTTTGTCTTCTGCGTCCTGGTTCAGGTGTTGATCGTCTTCATCGACCAGGAAACAGGAGCGAACTGGCCAGTGGCAAACTGGGGTGAACCCTGGCACTACACCTGGACCGACATCCAGTTTAAGCTTGCGCCCGTGCTGGTCTTCGGGCTAGCCGGCGCTGCCTACTTTGCGCGTATCACTCGCACCAGTATGCTGGAAGTGATGCGCCAGGATTACATCCGTACGGCCCGAGCGAAAGGACTGCCCGAACGCCTTGTGATCTACCGACACGCGCTGCGCAACGCGCTCATTCCCTTGATCACCGTGACAGGCGTCACGCTGGGCTTCACAATTACGGGGGCCTTTCTCATCGAGAACATCTTTAACATCCCCGGTATCGGCACCATCACAGTCTCATCTGTGCTTGATCGCGACTACCCGGTCATCCAGGCGACTGCGGTACTGCTGGCCATCGGGGTCGTGCTGGGCAACTTGCTGGCGGATATTGCCTACACACTGGTCGATCCCCGCATTAAGCTCGAATAGGAGGCGTAGATAATGGATATGCGCGATCGAGAGATTCAACCAGCCTCCCCCCTGATTGCCCCGGACACGAACCTGATGGTGCCCGCAGAGCCGGAACTTCTCGTCGAGACGCCAGGCGTGATACCGGAGACCGAAGGGCCGAAAGAGCGCAAACCAGTCTCACCGCTGCGGGAGTCGTTGCGGCGCCTGCGTCGCGATACGCGCGCGATGGTCAGCCTGGGCGTGATCATCTTTATGGTACTGTTGTCGCTGTTCGGGCCTTTCGTCTACCAGCACCTGGGAGGTATTTACGACAGCCCTGACAATGGGCCGATTCCGGCGACAGTCTACCGCACCTTCTATCATCAGGAGCTGAGCCGCCAGGATGAGCTGCCATCGGCTCAGTATTGGCTGGGCACCGACGATCTGGGGCGCGATATTCTGGCGCGCCTGATGCAGGGCCTGCTCGTTTCTATCAGCGTGGCCGTCCTGGTGGAGGTCATCGACATCACGATGGGTATTCTGGTTGGCGTCCTGGCCGGCTACTTCGGGGGCTGGATCGATCAAGTTCTGGCTCGCCTGACGGATATCATCTTCGCCTTCCCGGGGTTGCTCTTCATCATCCTGCTCACCGGAATCTTCGGCACGTGGGCCGATACTACCCTGAGCAACGTTCCCATCGTTGGTCCTAATGGAAACGCCCGCCTGCTCCTGGTTTCAGCAGCCCTGGCCCTCGTCTCCTGGCCTCTGATGGCTCGCCTTGTGCGTGGTCAAACACTTCAGATCAAGGAACAGCAGTTCATCGAAGCGGCCCGCACTGCCGGTAGCAGCAACTTCAAGATTATCTGGCGCCACATTATCCCCAACCTGTTCAGCATCGTTGTGGTGGCCGCCACTCTCGATATCTCCAACACCATCATCGGCGAGGCGAGTATCAGCCTGCTGGGTCTGGGCGTTCAGCAACCGGGTTCCAGCCTTGGCCTGATGATCTCCGAGGCCAGTAACGCGGTGGATACGCACCCCTGGGAGGTGCTGGTCCCCTCGTTGACGCTGGCTATCCTGGTACTGGCCTTCTCCTTCCTCGGCGACGGCCTGCGCGATGCCTTCGATCCTCGCACCAAAGACTAAGCAAGCGAACCATGCAAGAGCGGAGCATACACCCATGCCAGAAAACCTGCTGGAAGTGAATAATCTCAAAACCTACTTCTTTACTCGCAGCGGCGTTGTCAAGGCCGTAGACGATGTCTCCTTCACCATGCGGCCTGGCGAGGCCCTGGGAGTGGTGGGCGAAAGTGGCAGCGGCAAGAGCGTGACCGCGCTCTCCATTATCCGTCTGGTCGCTTCACCGCCGGGTAAGATCGTTGGGGGTGAGATTCTCTTCAACGGCGAGAATATCCTGGAGAAGAATAACGACGAGATGACGGAGCTGCGTGGCAGTAAGATCTCGATGGTCTTCCAGGACCCGATGACCTCGCTCAATCCAGTCTTCACCATCGGCTATCAGATCGCCGAGACGGTCAAGCGCCACCGCAAGGGTATCTCGAACGACCAGGCCTGGCAGCGGGCAGTCGAGATGCTGGATCTGGTGCGCATTCCCGATGCACGCCGGCGAGCGAAGAGCTATCCCCACGAGTTCAGCGGCGGCATGCGTCAGCGCGTCATGATCGCTATCGCTCTGGCCTGCAATCCGCAACTGTTGATTGCCGACGAGCCAACCACCGCCCTTGATGTGACCATTCAGGCTCAGATTCTCGAACTGATGAAGGGCCTGGCCAAGGAGTTCGGCACGGCCCTGATGCTAATCACCCATGACTTGGGCGTGGTGGCCGGTACCTGCGAGCATGTGATCGTGATGTACGCTGGCCATATTGTAGAGTCGGCCCCAGTCCGGCAGATCTTCCAAACACCAGCTCACCCCTATACCATCGGACTCCTGCAATCGATCCCTCGCCTGGACGAGAAGCGTGGCACGCGCCTGACTCCCATCCCTGGGCAGCCCCCCGACCTCTCACGCGAGATTATCGGCTGCCCCTACGCCCCACGCTGCCCGCGGGTCCAGCCTCGCTGCCGTCAAGAACGGCCAGAGTTGAAACCGGTAGGCCGCGGTGAGCAGCTCGCCGCTTGCTTCTATCCAAGCTAGCCAGGGAGAGAGAGAGAAAGACGCTATGGCACAACAGCAGATGGCAACCTCGACAGCAACCGGAACAACACTGGTCGAGGTCAAGGGTCTGAAGGTCCATTTTCCAATTAAAGGCGGCCTCTTCAATCGCACTATCGCCCAAGTGAAGGCCGTTGATGGCGTCGATTTGACAATTCGCCGCGGAGAGACACTTGGACTGGTTGGTGAGAGTGGCTGCGGCAAGTCGACAACGGGGCGCGCTATTCTACAGCTTATCAAGCCAACAGCTGGCAGCGTCAAGCTGAATGGGGTCGAACTGACCAAGCTGCCACCCGCAGAGTTGCGCAAGAAGCGCGCTGAGATGCAGATGATTTTCCAGGACCCCTTTGGCTCGCTTGACCCACGCTTTACTGTAGGGCAGATTATCGCCGAGCCACTGGAGAACTTCAAACGAGGGAATGCCCGTGAGATCCGCGAGCAGGTGGCCCACCTGCTAGAAGTGGTTGGGCTCAACCCATATTATGTGAACCGCTTCCCCCACGAGTTCAGCGGCGGCCAGCGGCAACGCATCGGCATTGCCCGTGCTCTGGCACTGCGCCCCTCATTCATCGTCGCCGACGAGCCAGTCTCAGCACTCGATGTCTCTATCCAGGCCCAGGTCGTCAACCTGCTCCAGGACCTGCAAGCCGAGTTCGGCCTGACTTACCTGTTCGTCGCACACAATCTCTCGGTGGTGAAACACATCAGCGATCGCGTCGCTGTGATGTATCTGGGACGCATCGTCGAGCTGGCGGCGAGCGAGAAGCTCTACGAGTTGCCGCTGCATCCCTATACTCAGGCACTGCTCTCGGCCATCCCTGTCCCGGACCCCGAGGTTGAAGCCCGTCGCAAGCGTATCATTCTGGAAGGTGATGTGCCCAGCCCGGTCAATCCACCACCCGGCTGCAACTTCCATCCACGCTGTTGGAAAGCACAACAGATTTGCCGTGAAGTGACGCCTCCCCTTGAAGAGAAGGAGCGAGATCACTACGTGGCCTGTCATTTCCCAGGTTAAGAAGGGCTGCCCCCTCGCTTTGCACCGCTCCCAGATCAGATTGCCAGCTCTGGCCTGATCGAGGGTGCGCAGCATAGGGAAGGAATTCAGCTAGAAAGCAGCGCCGCGGGCCAGCCTGCGGCGCTGCTTCTGTTCATGTTGTCAACAGAACGGCCGGCCCTCGATAACCATCCTTCCACCAACGACTGCCCTTCTGGTCAGAAGAGGTGGAAAAGAAAGGGTGCGCTGCCCCCTGTTCAGCCTATTTGCCAGGATCTGGAGGCAAAGGAGAAGCCAGACGACTGCTGGCCGGAACCTCCACCAATTCCCACCGGGCACGCCCTCGCTCGTTCGTCCGCTCGCCAGCCGCCAGAGACGCAGAGGCTCGCCAGCAACTGTGGAAGGGGAAGATCTACCCAGGAGCAAGGCCGGAGAGAATCCTGCCGCCCCCCAGGAATCCGCCAGAGGTGAACGGCAGGCTCTCACTGTTAGTCCTGGTTACGCAGCTCCAGCTGCTTAATGCGCAAGAGAAGACGCAGACGGGCAGCGAGATGGCGTGCATCGACCGGCTTGACAACGTAGTCATCAGCGCCGGCGGCGAATCCAGCGATTTTATCCTGTACCGTCATCTGGGAGCTAAGAATCATTACAGGGAGATGGCGCAATGAAGACTGATCGCGCACGAAGCGACAGAGATCGAGACCATTCTCGTTGCCCAGCACAATCTCACAGATCAGCAGGTCGGGGGGCTCTTCGAGTAAGCAGCGACGAGCTTCTTCCAAAGAAGAGGCACAACGGACAGTAAACATATGCTCCAGGGCTTGTTTAATGCGCCCCTGGGTATGTGGATCGTCATCAACGAAGAGCACCCGCGGCAATTGCGCTGTTCTTGGTTCACGAGCCATGAGACGGATAGATAGCATCGTCGATCAGCACTTACAAGAAATAAGTGTTCAAGCAGCTAAATAAAACCGACATGGACAGAGGGAGACGGGAAGCAAGAGGCCTCTCCCGCGGCTGTCCCCTTGCTTCTCAACGAAGATGAGTGGACAGCCCTCTGCCAGCAAGACAAGCCTGACACAAAAGATCCTGGCCACCCACTTGAGCAAACGTGGTTCGGCTTAGACCTGTTGCTTGGTGGCGCATCTGGTCAAGAGCCATTGCAGCAGCATCCCTTAGCGAAGCAGAGTGGTTCGCGCACGGTCCCCATCGTGCTCAACCGACTCATCGTCCTTATCGTTGTTGCTGTTGCTGCTGCTCACTCTGGCTGCGCATCAATTCATCCATGCGGCGCTGGCGGTCAGCGGGAGTCAGGCGCAGAACGCGCTCGATAGCCGCATTGAGGGCGCTAGGTTTAAAGGGCTTGGTCAGATACTCATCGACCCCGGAGAGAAGGCCCGTGAGCTGATCCTCCTCGCGCGTCATCGCACTGAGGATGATCATAGGAGTATCGGCAGTGCGTGCATCGCCCCGCAGGCAGCGCACTAGCTGGTAGCCATCCATCCGAGGCATCTTCACATCGATGATGACGCAATCGGGGTGATGGGCATAGACCTGTTCCAGGCCCTGGACGCCGTCATAAGCGACGATGACCTCGTAGGAGCCCTGGAGATTCACGGCATATTTGATAAGCTCTACAATAGTAGGATTATCGTCGATGACCAGCACTTTCTTCATCGTCTTTTCCGCCGTTTAAAGCCGTCTTGCTCAGGCACTGCACTTTATCTCTCCTCAACAGCAAAGACGACCCACCCCTTTGCATTGTAACACACCGGCCTGGCCTTGCCAACTGAGGCCCTCGGGAGTACTAGCCAGGCGGACGGTCAGGCGGCTGGCATCCCAGTCGGTCATCTTTTCCCCGCCTGTCCCCTTGTGGTACAATGAAGCAGATAGCAACGGGCTGCCGACAGCTTTGCCCTGGCGTGGCGCTGTCAGGCGGCTGTAGGATGCCCCATTCTGGGGAGGCCTCTGCTGATGGTAGCTTTCGAGCGCTACTCGCGACAGACTCTCTTTGGTCCTATTGGACGCCAGGGTCAGGAACGCCTGCTTGCCTCCTCCGTGGCCATTATCGGCTGCGGCGCGCTCGGCACTATGCTTGCTAACCACCTTTGTCGCGCTGGTATCGGGCAAGTGACCATTGTCGACCGCGATTACGTTGAGCTGAGTAACCTGCAGCGGCAGATCCTCTTTGACGAAGACGACGTTCAGGCCCATTTGCCCAAAGCGGTGGCTGCAGCCAGGAAACTGGAGCGTATCAACAGTGAGGTCAGGATCGAAGCCCTGGTTGCCGACCTCGATGCCGAGGAGGTCGAGTCGTTGGTCCAGCGCGTAGATCTGGTGCTGGACGCCACCGATAACTTCGAAACGCGCTATCTGCTCAATGATGCCTGCGTGAAACACCGACGACCCTGGATCTACAGCGGGGTGATCGCCGCTCACGGGGTGACGATGAACATTCTCCCGGGCGAGACCGCCTGCTTGCGCTGTGTCTTCCCCGAGATGCCTCCCCCCGGCAGCACACCGACCTGCGATACTGCCGGGGTGCTCAATGGAATTGTGAGCATGATTAGCGGCATCGCAGCGACTGAGGCCCTTAAAATCTTGCTTCAGAGTCCTCTGATCAGCCGGGCCTTGCTGGCCGCCGATCTCTGGGAGAATACGTTTGAGCGTCTGGAGTTGCCTCGTCAGCTCGATTGCCCGACCTGCTCCCTTGGACGCTTCGATTTCTTGAACGCCTCCTTCCAGAGCAGGACAACCGTGCTCTGTGGGCGCAACGCTGTTCAGATACGCAGCAGCCGCCGCGGAACTCCCGTCGATCTGGGGGCTCTGGCTCAGCGTCTAGAAGCGCTCGTTCCCGTCCAGCACAACGCCTACTTGCTGCGCTTCACTATCGATAGCTACGAGATGACGGTCTTCTCCGACGGACGCGCGATCATCAAGGGCACCGATAACGAGCAAGTTGCGCGCTCACTCTACGCCCGTTACATCGGTATGTGACCGATTTCCGCGCCAGCCCGGCCCAGCCCGGCCCGGCCCGGCCTGGGGAGGAGCGCCAGGTCTGCCAGCAGAGGCGGGCAGGTCCAGCCCCGCTGCCCAGCCGGGGTCTTGTCCCTCTCCCACTCTATGCTATAATGAGGCACAATCCGCCTGGTGGTCTCTTCACTTCATCATCCGTTAGCGTCTTTCTGAGAGGCACAGCGCAACCAACAGCGCCAGCAAGCGAGCAAGCAATTCATAATCAAGGAGACAGAACGACTCGACTGACCTCCATCAGCAAGCAAGGGAGTCATGTTCTATGGCTGAGTATATTCTGGTCTGCGTGGCCTGGCCCTACGCTAAAACGTCGACCCACGTTGGGCAGATCGCCGGTGCGTATCTGCCCGCCGATACTTTCGCGCGCTATCATCGTCTGGCCGGTAACCATGTGTTGATGATCTCTGGCAGCGATGAGCATGGCACGCCCATTCTGGTCGAAGCTGAGCGTCAGGGCATTTCGCCGCGCGAATTTGTCTCCTACTACCATCGCCAGATCTGCGAGATCTGGGAGCGCCTGGGGATCTCGTGGGATCTCTATACAGAAACGGGTACGGAGAATCACTATCGCATCACGCAGGATTTCTTTCTGACGCTCTATCAGAAGGGCTATGTCTATAAAGATACAATGCAGTCGCCCTATTGTCCAACGGATCGCCGCTTTCTCCCCGATCGCTACGTCGAGGGGACCTGTCCTCACTGTGGCTATCCCCAGGCGCGCGGTGACCAGTGCGACAATTGTGGTCGAGTACTCGATCCCGTCGATCTGATCCAGCCTCACTGCCGTCTCTGCGGCAGTAGGGAGCAGCCGCTGGAGATCCGCGATACCGAGCATTTCTTTCTTGACCTGCCCAAGCTTCAGGAGCCGATCCTGCAGTGGCTCTCTCAGGGTAAGGAGCACTGGCGTCCCAACGTTTATGCCTTTACAATGAATTGGCTGAAGGAGGGCCTGCGCCCGCGCGCGATCACGCGCGATCTCGATTGGGGCGTGCCTATCCCGCTGGAAGGCTACGATGAAAAGCGCATCTATGTCTGGTTCGATGCGGTGATTGGCTACTTCTCAGCCACCGTGGAGTGGGCGCAGCGTAGTGGCAATCCCGAGGCCTGGAAGCAATGGTGGGTCCCTGGCATGACCAATCCCCCGGTGAAAGCCTACTACTTTATCGGCAAGGACAACATTCCTTTCCACACGATTATCTGGCCGGCCATGTTGATGGGCTATGGCAACCGCAATCTGCCCTACGATGTCCCAGCCAACGAGTTCATGACAATGCGCGGCAGCAAAGCATCCAGCAGCCGGGGTAATGTGGTCTGGACGAAGGATGTGCTCGATCTCTACGGGGCAGATCCGCTGCGCTACTACCTGTCAGCCTCCGCTCCCGAGGGACGCGATACCGATTTTACTTTCGAGGAGCTGGTACGGCGCAACAACGATGAGCTAGTTGCTACCTACGGCAACGCTGTCCATCGCACCTTGACCTTTGTCCAGAGCCGCTTTGGCGGGACAGTTCCCACGCCCGGGGCACTGAGCACCGCTGATGAAGCCATGCTGGCAGAGGTGGAGAAGGGCTTTCTGACAGTCGGCGAGTTGATCAGTCGCTGCCGCTTCAAGGACGGATTGCAGGCGGCGATGGCTGTGGCTCACGTGGCCAATCGCTATCTTGATGAGCAGGCCCCCTGGAAACGCATCAAAGAGGATCGTCAGGCCGCTGGGACGACGCTCTACGTGATGCTGCAGGTGCTGAGCGGTCTGCGCTTGTTGCTCTATCCCTACCTGCCTTTCTCTTCGCAGAAGCTGCACACTTACCTGGGCTTCGAGGGCGATGTCAGTGCTTCTCGCTGGCAGCTTGAAACGGTGCCCGCTGGCAGACGGCTGCCACCACCCCAGCCGCTCTTCGCCAAGCTGGAGGAGCCTGCTGATCTCTCTTCCACTGAGAGTAAGTCGCTGCCCTAGGGCTGATCGCCTTGCCGGCAGGCCCTGCCACAGGCCCAGACAAGAGAGCGAGCCAGTCAGGAGAGGAAAAAGAGAACTACAACACCGCTGGGGAGCGTCTCTTCCCCCCAGTGCCAGCCGGGCGGAGGAGGAGGCGCTCCGCCTGGCTGATCCTTATTCTTCGATCGCCTGCTCTTCGCTCTCCCGAAGACGATAGCCCGCCGCCTGGGCCGCAAGGCAGGCGGCCCCTACCACGCCCGAGAAATCGCCCAGGCGAGTGCGCACAATGGGCGTCTGGCGTGCAGGTAGGGAGAGGGCCACAGTGCGCGCCCGCCGCACGGCGCGCTCAAAGAGCAGATCGATGGCTTCGATAACGCCTCCCCCCAGAATGATGGCTTCGGGATTGTAAAAATTGATGATCGAAGCCAGGCCATAGCCCAGGTAGTCCGCAGCTTCGCTGACTACCTCTATGACTAACTCATCGTTCTGCTGAATCGCGCTGGCCAGCAATCCCGAGCGAATGATGGTCTCGCCACCTTTGAGCTGGAGCAGGGCCTCGTCGGCCAGCATCGATTTGCGGCCATGATGGATCTCAGCCAGAATGGCCCGCGTGATGGCCGTGCGTGAGGCATAGGCTTCCAGGCAGCCGCGCGCGCCACAGCCACAGATGCGTCCGCTGGCTTCCACCGTAATATGGCCAATCTCTCCGGCGGTACCGGAGAGACCTGTGTAGAGACGCCCGTTTTGAATGATACCAGCCCCGATGCCGGTGCCGATAAAGACACAGACAAAATTTTTGTAGGTGCGCCCGGCCCCGTGGAGGTACTCGCCCAGAGCCGCGACCTCAACATCATTGCCAACTGCAACTGGGCGTTCAAATTCGGCACTCAGCAGAGCCGCTACCGGCATATCGCGCACGCCGAGGTTGGGCGCCTCTAGAATCACGCCGGCCTGACGATCAATCTGGCCGGCAGCACCGATGCCTACCGCGAGCAGCTCGCGCCCGTTGCGCAGATCGGCGGCCTCTAGAGCGGCACGAGCGACTTCCACGACCCGGCGGGCAACAAAGTCCTGCCCTCGCTCCGCTTTTGTGCGCTTGCGCGCCGAGGCGATCACTGCGCCAGTGGAGACATCGATAACTGCCGCCAGCGTCTTGGTGCCTCCCAGGTCGATGCCAAGAGCATAGGATGCTGCTGGATGTCCCGCGTGATTCTTGGCCATAGTCCTCTCCTCAAGAGAAACAGAACGGTAGCAACAGGCCGCACAGCCTGTTTCATACCGCTTGCTCATGATAGTGTGGATATGGGACGGCTCTCTGAGCAGAGTACGCTCGCTGCTCCTGCAGCATGCACGCCCACCTGCCCCAGGGGAGCACGCTTCAGTCCCTCTTCTCTCCCTTACTCCTGCCGAAAGGGGAGGCTCAGATTCGGCTCCACATCCAGATCAAGATCATGCTCCTCACCATGCAGGCGATGGAAGAAGGCCGCCGCCGCTACCATGGCCGCATTGTCTGTGCAGAATTCGATCGGCGGATACTGCAACCGGATGCCTAGCGGTGTCAGCTCTTCCTCCAGGCGCGCCCGCAAGGCAACGTTGGCCGCAACGCCACCGGCCAGCAAGACCTGCCGCACGTGATATTCCTGGGCGGCCATGCGCGTCTTGACCGCCAGGACATCAACAATGGCTTCCTGGAAACCCGCCGCCAGCAGACCGATATGGACTTGACCGCGTCTGGCCGCTTCGCTTCCCATCGTGGTGTAGCGACTAACCTGGCGCCCTCCACTGGGCAGTGGGCGACCCGATTGCTGGTCCGCCACCAGTCCTTCGGCCAGGTGTAGCATGGCTGTTTTCAGTCCACTGAAGCTGAAGTCATAGGTTCCTCGTAGCCAGGCCCGCGGCAGCCGATAAGGGTTGCGCACCGGAAGGCGCTGCTGGCGTAGCTCCTCTTCCGCCAGGCGTGCAGCCCGCTGAATGGCTGGACCACCGGGATAGCCAAGCCCCAGAATGCGAGCCACCTTATCAAAGGCTTCCCCCGCGGCATCGTCGCGCGTCCGCCCCAACAGGAGATAGTCGGTATGATCACGCATGAGGACTAGCTCGCTATGAGCGCCGGAAACGACCAGGCAGATCAAAGGAAAGAGCGGATCACCGGGCAGATAGGCGCATTCCGTCTCATTCGCGCCCGACTGGAGATCAGCGTCCGGCGTTGCAGCGTCCGGCGTTGGGCGCAGCCAGTTGGCGTAGATATGGGCTTCCAGATGGTTGACCCCAAGGAAAGGTAGATCGCGGGCGAGAGCCAGGGTCTTGCCTACTGTCAGGCCAACGAGCAGCGAGCCAGCAAGGCCAGGACCATAGGTAGCAGCCACCGTCTCGATGTCTTCCCAGCGGCAGTGAGCCTGCTGCAGAGCCGTCTCGATGACTGGCAGAATAGCGGCCAGCTGCTGACGCGAGGCGACCTCTGGCACTACTCCTCCGTAGCGTTCATGAATCTCTGTCTGCGAGGCGACTACATTAGCCAATAGGTAGCGACCATCTTTGACAATGGCTGCCCCAGTCTCATCACAAGAGCTTTCGATCCCTAGAACGAGCATAGCTCACCCCCTTTCTCATTCAATGAAAAGTTGCGTAGCTGGGGTGCACATCTCTCTGACCGGCTCCGGCTCCGGCGTTGCCCCGCTCTTCTGCCCGGCCAGAACGGCGGCAGCCAGCATACAATTGCCGGCCAGGCCATCCAGACCCAGTCACCCAAGTCGGGTCAGAGGCTGTCAGCGCAGATCAGGCAGTCGGTCGATCGGTCGGGATGACCTCTCTTAGCCCCGAGCTTCCAGCTTCCGTAACAGCGCGGCTTTCTGCTCCTGAAACTTCTGGCGATAGGCCGGGCTGTGGATCTCGTCAGTCCACATGATCAGAGCGTCCTCTTGATTATCGCTGTAGTAGCGATGGCGCAGACCGGCCTCACGGAAGCCATACTTACGATAGAGATTTTGGGCAACGTAGTTAGAGACACGTACCTCAAGCGTGACCCATCTGGCGCCGATGGTATAGGCGATATCAATCAGGCTGATGAGCAAGAACTCGCCGAGTCCCTGACGACGATAGTCAGGATGCAGGGCAATCGTGGTGATATGCGCTTCGTCAACCATGAGCCACAGCCCGGCAAAGCCAATGATCGAGGCGAGCTGCGGTGAGGTTGTCGCCGTCGACGAGCGGCCCGGCAACAGCGACAGAGGGAAGAAGCGCCTTGGCTTCTCAGCTTCAGAGGCAGAAGGCTCCACGTGCTCCTCTAGAATCTTCTTATCCCGCAGGACAATATAGTGCGCCCAGCGGTTGTCTTGCAGTTCCTTGCGATAGGCACTAGGAGGCCAGGTTGATGGATAGGCCAGACGCTCAATCTCGATCACCCGAGGTACGTCTGACAACGTCATGCGTTCAATGCTGTAACGCACGTTCTTCCCTCTCTGTCTCGCTTTGAGGTAGTGAGCGCGGCTGACCCACCGCGTTCAGCAGCGGTTGCTTACGTGCACTGGCCGTAATGGCAGGGGGGCGCAAGTAAAGCGGTTCCAGGCGCAAAGGATCATCATGCTCGCCCCGCAAGAGGCGCGGTAAGGCGAGAGCGGCCAGAGTGGTGGCCCGTCTGGTGGCCAGCAATGGCTCAGCGAAGGCACACTCCGGCAGAGAGGAGCGCAGGGTCGCGCAGGTGGCCGCTTTCAGCTCCCCACAGAAGAGAAAAGGAGGCAGCTCGCGCCGGCCCGGCACTGCCAGAGATGTGGCAGCCAGTTCCTTGAGATAGGCCACGAGCTGCTGAGGAGGCAGCAGGACATAGTTTCCAAGCCGACGCAGCTCCTGCCTAAGCCGCCCCTGCTCATCCTGACCTTCCGTGCTGAGATAGCAGGCAGCATACAGTTCGGAGCGCCCTGCTTCCAGCACAGCGCAGATCGGCCCCGACCAGCGGCGCTGCTGGGCAGCGATGATGTCCAGGGTGCCCACCCCAATCAGTGGCTTCTCCAGGGCAAAAGCCAGGCTACGGGCCGTGGCCACCGCCACGCGCACGCCATTAAAGGAGCCTGGGCCTAAAGCCACCGCCAGGGCAGAGAGGTCCGCCGGACGCCAGTTTCGACTGGTCAGTAACCGACGGATCGCTGGCAACAACTCAACACTATGATTGTTCTCGACAAGCCAGGTCTCCTCTGCGTAGAGCGTCTCCTCGGAGCAAAGGGCCAGACTTGCCTGGCGCGTGGAGGAATCAATTGCCAAGAGCAGCATAGGTATTTTTCTGGAATTGTTGTAGCAGCTCACAATAATACGATCCAACGGCCTCGAAGAGGAGCGCACGCTTCGTCTCGCTGAGCAACTTCAGACGAATGCGGAGATACTCGCCAGACCAGAGCGTGGCAGCCTTATCAGCCCACTCCACCACACAGACGCCTGCCGGGTTAGAAAAGTAATCTTCGAAGCCCAGATCAAGTATCTCTTCAGGATGCTCCAGGCGATAGAGATCGAAATGGTAAAGCGCCAAACCTCTGGAGTGCGTTGCCTGCTCTTCTCCGCGCCTGCGCGGCTGACCACGGTACTCCTTCAGGAGTGTAAAGGTAGGGCTGCTGACCACCTCAGCAATGCCCAGACCTTGAGCCAGACCCTGCGTAAAGGTGGTCTTCCCCGTCCCTAGCTGGCCGGCCAGCAGGATCAGTTCACCACCACGCAGCAGCTCTCCTAAGCGCATACCAAGCCGCTGAGTTTGGGCCGCACTATGACTGATCACATCAAGGGTACAGCTCACCTCGTCTTGAGAAGCACCAGTCACACCGTCTTCCTTTTCCCCTGCTATAGCCGTGGCTCAAGTATCTCTTGAGCCTTTCCAGAGAACCTCAAATTATTATAACACAGTCCTCCCTGCTTCGCCTCAGCCGATTTTCTTCCCACAGCTAGAGCAATAGAGCGCCCGCACGCGGACTAACTGGCCACAGTGAGGGCAGGGCACCTTATCGGCCACACGCGGGCCGCTGCTGGCCGTTGAACCAGCCGCTCCTACCGTTCCAGGGAAGCCTCCCATTCCCGCCGGCGCCGGTGGCGTCGTTGAGGCCGTTGGCGCCACTGGAGGCGGAGTATAATCGCGCGGTGGCTGCGGAGCAAACTGCTCCGGTTGATAGGTCTCATTCTTAATCTCCTGCAGCTGTTGCTCCCGATTACGCAGATCGGCATCCAGCTCCTGAATACTGACACAGATACGCGCTAACTGTGGCTGGGATAGCGCTCCCTGCTGATAGAGGGTCATAGCCGCAGTGGCCAGCTCCTCCAGCAGGAGCTGACGCTGCTTGAGCAGCTGATCAATCTCCCCCTGCTTGTTTCGCATACGCAGCTGCTTCTGCGCTTCCCAGGTGGTGCGGCTGACAGCCGCGGAGACAAGATGTTTCGCCGACTCAACAAAGTCCGCCATGATTGGTGCTCCTTCCCTTTGTCAGTTGGTCTGGTGAGCTGGGAATGCAGGTCGGGCCTCCTGCTCGGCACGAGGGTAATCCTGCCTCTCTCGTGGGAGCGGCGAGAGCAGCCATTTCTAGCCCACTCATGCACCCCCGTTGGCTCCCTGGCAGTTCTGACCGGTAGAAGGGTAGACGCGCTAGATTGCTACCTGGAGACCCGGCCCAGGCACTGCCAGCTAATCCTCGCTCTCCACTGCCCCGCGATGGATACGCACAGCCTCCAGTCGACCCGCGCTGCTGAGCTGGATAGCCACCACATCAATGCGCCAGGGACGCTCGTAGGCCTCGTGCAGCTCAAGGTAGTGAGAGGCCACCTCAATGAGCTTGCGACGCTTCTGGCATGTCAGGGCCTCCTCGGGAGGGCCCCAGCTGCTGCCGCGGCGCGTCTTCACTTCAATAAAGACCAGCTCCTCGCCATCGCTGGCCACAAGGTCGATCTCACCAGCCCGGCAGCGAAAGTTGTGCTCGTGAATATGATAGCCCTGCTGACGCAGGATGACAGCTGCCAGGCGCTCGCCAGCTTGACCAAGGGCGCGCTGGCCCCTGGTCCGGCTCAGGCTCTTCCGTCCCTGTCCACCAGACTTCTCGTGATCTGGACAATTCATGAGAGTAATACGCCATCCCCACTCTCAATGTTGTATGCTTCCTATGAGAACACCGCTGAGCTAGCAGCGCTCTTGCCGTCTCTGCAAGGATAGCCTAGACAGCGGCCAGATGCAAGCAGACAAGGAGCGTTCCCGAAGACGACCCGGGGAAACGCTCAGAAGAGGAGTAAGTCAAGAGATGGTACAGCAACCGATTGTCTTTCTCCACGGAGCAGGAGGGAGCGCCCATAGCTGGAGCGCTCTGCTAGAGTATCTCGGCTCGTGTCCCGCTATTGCCATTGACCTGCCAGGCCACGGCCAGCGCGCGGACACACTACCAGCGGAGGTGAGCGTGAGCGACTACGCTCAGGCCGTCTGGCAGATTGTGAGCCATGAACTACAGCTTCAGAGGCCGATTGTCGCCGGGCACTCGATGGGCGGCGCCATTGCCCTGACCCTGGCCCTGGAGCATGGTCAGGAGCTGGCCGGACTGATCTTGATCGGCACAGGCGCCCGCCTGCGCGTACGAGCCGATCTACTGGAAGCCGCTCGGACAGGCTCACCCGAGGCGCTGCAAGCGCTGGCCACCTGGAGCCTGGTCTCGACAAGCAGCGAGAGCCAGCGCACTCGCTTTCAACAGGAGCTAGCCAGCGGCGCTGCTCAGCTTTATCGTGACCTGCTGGCCTGCCACACCTTCGATTGCATGGCCCGCCTCGGAGAGATCCAGCTGCCAACCCTGATCGTCGTAGGCGCAGAAGACCAGATGACTCCTGTTAAGTATAGCCAGTATCTTCATAACCACATTGCAGGCTCAACGCTGCAGATCATCCCTGCTGCCGGTCATGCCTTGATGCAAGAGCGACCGGAGGAGCTGGCTCGCGTCATCGCTGCCTGGCTGGCAGCAGCCCCCTCGACGCCTTCCCCTGGTTCATGCTACAATACAGCCAGTGGTTTCCCTCACGAATAATAGAGCAAGCAGGGCAGCAACGGCCCTTCTTCATACAGAGCATTTGCGATAGATAGGGGGCAACGGTATGTCAGGCCATTCGAAATGGGCACAGATTCGCCGAGCTAAAAGCGTGAACGATGCGCGCAGGGGACAACTGTTCACGCGCCTCGGGCGCGAGATCGCAGTTGCTGTGCGCGAAGGAGGAAGCGGAGACCCAGCCGCCAACCCGCGTCTGCGCATGGCTATTCAGCGCGCGCGCGATGCCAACATGCCAATGGAGAACATCGAGCGCACCATCAAGCGGGCCCTTGGCGGCGCAGAGGGCAGCAACCTGGAAGAAGTGACCTATGAGGGCTATGGCCCCGGCGGGACGGCCATCCTTATCGAGGCGATGACCGAAAACCGCAATCGCACGGTCGCAGAGATTCGCAACGCCTTCAGCCGCAACGGCGGAAGCCTGGGCGAGACGGGTAGCGTCTCCTGGATCTTTGAGCCGCGCGGGATCATCGAGCTGGCTCTCGACGGGCACGACCCCGATGAGGTCTCACTGGAGGCCATCGATCTGGGCGCCGAAGATGCGGAAACGTCCTCGGAGGAGGACCAGATCTTGACGATCTACACGACCCCAGCCAATCTGGAGAAGGTACGTCAGGCTCTCCAGGAGAAGAATTACAAGATTCTGAAAGCTGAGAGCACGATGGTTCCCAAGACACGGGTCGAACTGCACGATGCCAGAACTGCCCATCAGCTCATGCGGCTGGTCGAGAAGCTGGAGGATCTGGACGACGTCCAGAACGTCTACTCCAACGCCGATATTCCTGACGAACTGGTGGCCTCCTATGAGTAGGGCCTGTGACAGCAGCGAGCCAGGGATCAGAGCGACCCTTGTGGCCGCTCTGTCCTCTCACCGGAAGCACAGCAAGGAAGGCGGCATGACCCTATGACTCAGAAGGCTCCGCCGCGGCGGGTCGCCCTGGGCATCGATCCAGGGACGGCCATTGTAGGATATGCCGTCGTAGCGGCCCAGGGCGACCGGCTTAGCTTGCTCGCCTGCGATGTCATTACTACGCCCGCCGGCATGCCCTTACCTCAGCGCCTCCAGCAGATCTATGAGCGTCTGGGAGAAATCGTCACCATTCACCAGCCGGCGGAGGCGGCTATGGAGGAGCTTTTTTTCGCCAAAAACGCCCGCACGGCGATGATGGTCGGCCAGGCGCGTGGTGTAGCCATGCTGGCGCTGGCCAATCACGGATTGCCCATTGCAGAGTATACGCCACGCCAGGTGAAACAGGCAGTCACCGGCTACGGCAGTGCAGACAAGGCGCAGGTCGGGGAGATGGTGCGCATTTTGCTCAATCTGCGCTCCATTCCTCGCCCCGACGACGCAGCAGATGCGGCAGCTATTGCCATCTGTCACCTCTATAGCTCCCACCTGATCAAAGCCAGTCTCCTTTCAGAGGGCTTCCACTCCTCAGAATCAGGAGGATGGTAATCATTCCCCAAAAAGTCAGCAACCGTTACTCAGATCACGCCAGTGGCGTTACTTCCTATACGACAGCAGAGGGAGAGATAGGCAGGCAGGGATGATTGCGAGCATTCATGGCATTCTTGAGGCACAGTGCGAGGACCAACTGATCGTCCGCGTGGGAGGTTTCGGGCTGCGTGTCTTTGTGCCAGCCTCGACACGCAATCGTTTCAGTACTCCCGGTAGTGAGGTCTCGCTCTATACCCACCTGCACGTCCGCGAGGACGGCCTGGCGCTCTATGGCTTCGCCGAGGAGGCCGAGCGCGATATGTTCGAGCTGTTGATCGGCGTCAGCGGTGTAGGCCCCAAGGTAGCCCTGGCACTGCTCTCGGCGCTCGACGCACCCACCTTCTATCGCGCCATCGCTCAAGAGGATGTGCAGCTGTTGGCCCGCGCCCCCGGCGTGGGCAAGAAGCTTGCCGGTCGTCTGGTGCTGGAGCTGAAGGGCAAGGTGCCGGCAGTAGCCCCAGGCACAGCCTCCGCCGCTGGTATCCGGCGCTCCGAGGTGCTGGAAGCCCTGGTCGGTTTGGGCTATAGTCCCGCTGCCGCCCAGGCGGCCATCGCTCGCCTGCCCCAGGACCAGAACCTGACGCTGGAAGAACAAATCACCCTGGCCCTGCGCTCCCTCGCCCGCGAACTCTGATCTGACTGACGGTCGTTGTAGCAGGTAGGATTCGCAGAAAACGCCTATTTTCTGGAGGATGCTGATGGCAACGGACGAATTGCTGCCGCCAGCATGTGCTTTCGCTGTCTCTGTCCTGGCTGAGTACGAGCAGGACCCCGAGGCCGTGCCCGAGGAGGCTGTCGAGGCAGCCCGGCAGCATATGGCCTCTTGCCCACGTTGCAAGGAAGCCTCGGCAGCGAGCGGCCCCAAGCGCAAAAAAAAGAAGGTACGGCGCCTCTCTCCTGTAGAGCCTCTGGCCGCCTCCGAAGGCAATGAGGCGGCAGTAGCCGCGCCGGCCCTGGCCAGTGCCGAGTCTTTCCAGGTGGCTCCCCCCGTCTCGCAGCCACCCGCTGGGCCAGGCTTCTCCTCTCCCTCGCCTGGTCCCGAGGCACCTGAGCAGACAATCCGCATTGCACCTCCCTCGGCTGGCGATGGCTTGATCGATTGTCAGCAGTGTCGTCAACTGCTGCCCGAGTACGCCGAGGCGATGGATAGCGGGCAGAATGTGGCTTTACTCTATCCAGAGGTTCAAGCCCATTTGCTTGTCTGCGACACCGGCTGTCTGGTATTGCTAGACCTCTTCCGTCAGGAGGCAAAGGCCAATCGCAAGTATCGGCGCCGCCCGGTGCGCGATCCGTTCCGCGTGATGTGGTGGCAGATGAGCGGCTTTTTCCGCGGCGGATTGGTCCCGATCTCCCCGCGTGCCCTGGCCTTCGGGACTTTGATCCTGATTTTATTGCTGACCTCTCTGACCGCATTCCTGGCGATTCGCTGGGATGACGCTCGCTATTACCATCCCCCCAATACGCATCTGTTGCCGACACCGGACGGTATCGGGCTGAGCGACGGGCTGAAGGTCTTTGATGCCTGTAACGCCGCAGGCTACCAGGATAAGCGACAGGCCGCTCAGGCGATGCAAGCGGGCAATAGCAAGAAGGCTGATGCCCTGCTCGCGGCAGCGGTGGAGATTAGCGATACCACGGGGTGCAACAGCGCCGAGGCGGCCATTTATCGAGAGGACCTGCGTGTGCGCCTCTCAGGCCACCCCTATGGCATCATTGTGGTGAGCTTCGATAGCGGTCCCGGTGTGGCCGACCCCCAGGGCGGTACCGATCGCCATATTCTCTACGCCGCCTATACCCAGGAGCTGGTGGGAGCCTATATCAGTCAGGAGCAGTACAATAGCGCGCAGATGAAGATTCCTGGCGCCCCTTTGCTGTACCTGGTGCTTGCCAACACAACAGGCGAGGAGGAGGGTGCGCTGCAGATCGCCAATGCTGTGGCGACGCTAAACGCGCAGGGGAACTTTGGTGACTTCGGGCTGCAGGTCACCGGACGTCCGCCCATCTTGGCCGTGCTGGGGCTGGCGCCAAGCCGTTTGACAGAGGTGGTGCTGCCGGTACTCTGTCGCGCCGGTGTTCCTCTGCTTGCCCCGACCGCTTCGGGTCTCTTCATCATTGACTTGCTCTCTCAGACCTCCCTCTATCGCCATTGCACCCCCGGCTTCGCTTTTATTCGCTTCTCGGCGGACGATTCGGCGCAGAGTCGGGCAGGAGCCGATTATGCCTACAATGAGCTGGGGGCTCGCAACGTGGCGATCTTCTATGACCCGAGCAATCCTTCCTCCAGTAGCTCAGCACACTATTTTAGCCAGTACTTCACCGCTCATCGGCATACACGCATCGTGGCTCAGGAGACCGCTGTGGCTAGCGGCCTGCTCGATGCCAATGGGCGCCCCCAAGCCTCGCGCGATGATTTGCTGGCCGGCCTCAAGGATGCCCTGCAGGCCCAGCCCCGTCCCGACCTCATCTTTGCGCCGCTGCTCTCTAACGATGTCATGACACTGGCGGAGGCAATCGCCCAACTGCCACGCAACCAGCAGCCGATTCTGCTGATCGGTGGCGAGTTCGTCCAGCCGACGGCCATCCAGAAGCTGGTGCCCTGGGTGCGTCAAAACCAGCTCACGCTGCCGCGCATCTATGTGACGGTCAGTAGCGCCGCTCGCCCTCCCAGCGGAGATAGCCCCTGGCCCAAGCAGTTCTACGCCGCTTTCTGCACGCTCTTTGCCTCACCAGGTAGCTTCTGTAGTGGGGCCGCAGCCCTGGACCAGGGCGCGCTGCTCTTCGGTGATGCGGTAGAGATGGTGGCCTTAAGCCTTGGCCCGGATCAACAGTCAGAGCAACAGGCCCAGAGCAGCCAGGGTCAGGCTCAGGCTTCTCCCGGCTTCCCTACGCCTGCCCAGCTCGTGCAGCGCATCAGTAACCAGAACTTCAACGGCGTGAGTGGCCCTATCGCACTGCATTTGTGGGATAATGTGCTGGTTACCAGCACACGCGCCGCACCGGCGATCCTGGTGCTGCAACAGGATGGCAGCATTCAGATTGCTCAGTAGCGGGAAGCAACAAGACGAGACCAGGCAGGGCCTCGACCCTTTCCTCCGCAGTCAGTACTGCCTGGTAAGAGAGAACAGGGGCGACAAGTCAGCCTCAGCTCACTTAGCTGGGGCCGTCGCCCTCTCCTCTCTCTGCTTCCTTCTCTTCCGTCCTGGCCGTTTCATTTGCCACTTTGCCTGGTCAAAGGACAGCCGCGTTCTTGCCCCCGCCCCAATCAGCCGGCTCACCAGGCCCCGATTACTGAGTGCGCCAGTCTCCCCTTGCCATCAGACCAGCCTGGTGACATGAGAAGAATGCCATACGCTCGGAGACGATGAAGATCAGGAAGGAGAGGAGGGAGGTTGAGGGGCAAGGCGAGAGTTTAAGGATAAGTGGGGAGCTGAGTAATGGAGCTATTAATTGTAACGTTGGCCCATATCAGGCCCGCCTACGAGCTTGACGCTCAGACGCAGGTGCGGCAAGTGACCGAGACCCTGCGTCCAACTCCCGGCTTGCTGGGCGTGCGCAGCTACACCAGCCGCGACAGGCGCTATCACCTGCTGCTCACCACCTGGGAGAATGAGGCAGTCTGGCAAAAAGTGCGCGACCGCTGCAGTCCCGCTCGCCTGCTGCAGGAGATGGCAGGCGCTCAGCTCATGGACACGCCAGAGCAGTGGGCAATGCGCTATATCTGGGGCTATGTGCGTCCGGCGGTAAGTCCAACTCTGGCCGTGGCTCTGCTGGCACGGGTGCATCCAGAGCAGGCCGAGACAATCGAGCAGCACTGGTTAGAAAGCCTCCATCGTCAGGCGGCGGAATTGCTGATGACCTCGGCATTTCTGGCACGCGGAGAGGAGGAGAACGGGACACCAGCCAGCGGAGGCCAGGAAAACGCAAGCCGGGAGCCGGCCTATCGGTGGGGGACAGTCTTCCTCAATTTCCTCACCTGGGCCAGCGAGATTGAGCAGGAGGAGTTTTATACTCAGCCAGGCTACCAGAATTTCAGCCTGCAGCTGCACCAGGCGGCACTCATCCAGATGCTGGCCCTGGAACAGCCCTGATGTCCCTGGCTCTTCTCCTCGCGGTTACCCTCGATCCAGCAGGAGAGAGGGCCAGGGCAGCGCCTGGAGCACCAGGCCCCACGCCCGTGAGAGGCCAGGCCGTCGGGTCGGCGCCGGCTCGCGCCCGGGCCTGGCCCGATAGCCGTCAGCGGCCCCCCTGGCCTTGGTCTCTGCGGCAGTAGCTCCCTAGTCACTGGAGCTTTCGGCCACCGGCCTGGCATAGTATTTCTGGAGCTCAGACCAGAGCAGGGCACGATCCCGCCACATGGCGGGTGTAAAGATATGGTACTCGCCATCACAGAGGGGCACCTGGGTGGAACAGACCCGATGAGGCGTCAGGCGGAAGCGAATGGTATCGTCGACCACTTCCACCCAGATATGGCGTCCCGTATAACCTGAACCCCATTTGAGGAGCACGAGCGTGTCGTATTCTTCAAAGCGCCCTCGCCCCTTGAGCAACTCACGATCGAGACGGCGCAAGAGCGAGGGAAGATCACTCTCTCGCATAATGCGCCGCGCGTTTTCACGGCGCGCTTGACGCTGAGCGTCTGCGTCAACTAACTCTTCCGACTGACTCATACTAGAAGCACTCAGCCGTCCTTTCTTCCATCGGAGAGCAGCGGATGATTCGAGTGAGACGCGTCTCCGCCCTTCCGCGGCTCAGCCTCTGCGACCCCGAATCTCCAATCATCTGTCTGCTCATCGTAACTCACCAGAGCCATCCCTCAAGGCTCTCCCCTAGAGAGGATAGCACAAAGAGGGAGGCTGCGGCCAGAAGCGGCCCAGAGCCAACCAGTCAGTCAGAGTGATCTTGTTCCTTCCGCTTCTAGGGTCGCAGACGCAGCTCGTAGTCGCTGCGCGCCTCCTCGCCGCTGAGAGCATGGACCAGCTCGCGCTTGCTCAACTCCCACTCCCAGCTGAGAGCCGAGAAAGGCAGGATAGTGGTGCTGGCCGAGAGAGGGAGCGCGGAGCCAAGGGGCTGATCGAAACAGCTGGCAACGTCGTGAGACGATGAGATGTAGTAAATATTATCGCTGGAACGCTTAGCGTTGCGCTTGGCTTCGGCGACCAGATAGCTGATTTCCTGCAGACTGTGAGCAAGATAGGGCTGGTTGTTGACGATGCCAATCGAGAGAGAGACGAGCGGGAACTGATAGGGACGTCCTTTGCGGTCAACGCCGCTGATCGTGCCACGCTTCAGATCTTCAGGTCGATAGAATGGTTGACTTAGCTCTTTGTAGGCCGCAATGATGCGGCAACTGAGCAGGCGGGCCCGGTCAGGCGTGGTGACCACGACAAAGTCATCGCCTCCAACATGGCCGACGAAATCCTCCAGGTTGCCATATTCATAGACCACGCGACGGCAGATGCGCCCTACCAGACGGATCAACTCATTGCCAGCAAGGAAACCGTAGGTATCGTTGAAGGCTTTAAAATTATCGAGGTCGAGGTAGAGGAGGCTCCACGGCTCCTGGCCAGTAAGCTTGCACTTGATAGTCATCTCAACCTGGAATGCCCCAGGGAGATCAATCAGCCTCGATAACATCACTTGCTGTACATGTCGTAGCTGCGTGCGCACACGCTCCAGAAATTCTTCGGAGTCAAAGGGAGTGGCGATATAATCATCTACCCCCATACGGAATGCACGCACCTTAGCGCCGGGGTCGCTGGCGGCACCAACGACAATGATAGGAATATACATGGTCCGCGCATGCGCGCGCAGGCACTGAATGAATTGCTCGCCGTCGCTGCCGGAGCTTGTCATATTGAGAATGACTAGCTGAGGCATTTTGCGCAGCGCGAACTGGATAGCATCCTCGCCGTGAAGGACAGTGACCGTATGATCTCCATCACTTTCCAGATGTTTCTGAAGGATGCAAGAGATCAGACTGTTGTCCTCGACGACTAACACATTGCCCATAAGTGCTCCTGCCTCTACGCTTCACTAGCACAACGAAAGCACATTTTACCTTTCACACCTGATCCTCACAGGAATAAAAACAGCCCTATGCGATGAGGTGTGACAGAGGTGCAGAGGTATCTGTGTAAGAGACCTCTAGGTTCGCTGCCCGGGGTGAGCATGCATGCCTACTGTGAGCATGCCTGCTTGCTCACCGCCTTTCTTTCTCCAGGCAGGATCAGTTGTTACAGATCGTAGACCCTGGCCACTGACGACCCCTGACGACAGGGCAAACGGGCAGCTCCCCGGGCACAGGGCGAGGACTAGGACTCATGCACCGCCACCACTATCTCTGCTCCCCTCGTCGATAAGGCAGCGCGCATGAGCAAGAGCATAGAGCAAACAGAGCAAATAATGTAGAGTTCAAATGTCTTCTCCTCCACCGCCCATTCAGCCAGCCAACGCACTGACTTTTAGCACGGACGGAAGCCCCACGTCAGCCGCGGCGATTTCTCGTCCCCTCGGCCTGGCTGTCAACATCCCGAAGCCCTGCAGAGCTGGACCCATGCTGCCCCTCACGGGTCCTGGCAACAGCGCCATACCTGCTTGCCCCATCATATTAAACGCTAGCACATAAAGCAAGCAGTGTCAACACATCAGAGATGAATTTTTCATCATCCACCTGAGCACGAGAAAGTTCAACATTTGTCTGCACGATCCAGTGTAATATCCCCAGATGGACCCGCAAAGAAAGTTCTAACAAATGTTCCTGTCATGTTATACAGAAGGAGATGTAAGATTATCCCTTCTTCCAAGAAGTGTCATGATGTCCTTGTAACGCAGCCTGTCTGGTTGTTAATCTCAGCTGGAGCGCTGGCGCCGCCAGTCCAGCTCTTTTTGCCCCCTGCTCATGCAGGTCCTTCCCCGGCTTCGCCTTCGCCTTCGGACGGCCACGACCTGCTGACCGGTCAGGTCAGGCCAGAGACGGCGAGTGGAGCCAGGGGCAAACAAGCCAGAAGGCTTGCCACGGAGAGAGAGGATTTCCAGGTTTTGCAGTTGACGTGCTGCTCGGCCTGCGCTAAGATAAAAGCGCCCATCCAGGCGCGAGAAACATCTAGCCAGTCTTGAAGGGGAGCCTATGGCCATATCCTCCGCACCGACCGAGCGCAGCGTGGTTTTCCCCAGCAAGGGACAGCCTTCTTTTATGCTAGAGGGCATTCTCCATTATCCCGGCCAGGCTCGTCAGGCCCCCGCCGCTGTGCTCTGCCACCCTCAGCCGGCCAGTAGTGATATGCAGGATGTGCTGACTTTGCTCCTGGCGCGACGCCTGGCCGAACAAGGTATGATCGCCCTGCGTTTCAACTTCCGCGGCGTTGGCCGTAGCCAGGGGCAACAGACCGATGGCCGCCTGGAGCCGCTGGATCTGGCGGGCGCCGTCGACTTTGTTTTGGCCCAGCCCGGAGTCAATCCAGCCAAGCTCTGCGTCATTGGTCACGCCTTCGGCGCCTATATCGCGCTGCAGTATGCTCCTTACGATCCGCGTATCCGCACAGTGGTGGCGATCAGCCTGCCGCTCTTCCGAGCTATCGGCGGCTTACCTCGTCAGTTTGAGCGCCCCAAGCTCTTTGTGACCGGCGAGTTCGACGAGGTCTGTCCGCTCTATAAGCTGGAGCCGTTCGTTGAGCAGCAGAAAGGGCCGAAGGGCATTAAGGTGATCACTGGCGCTCGCCATCTAATGCGCGGCTACGAGGAGCCGGCGATTGAGGCGATTACGCGCTATCTGATGCGCTGGGCCGAGATGCCCGATATTTGATTTGAGATCGAGTGCAGAGCCAAGCCCGCAGGCGCACCTCTCTTGCAATGCCTCTCCTCTCCCCTCCCTCGCTGCGGCGGCCTCCGGCAGGAGGGCCTGAAGGGATCAGCAGGTTTGGCTGCGCCCGCTTTTGGGTCTTACTCTCTTCAACCCTGGCGCAGGCTCAAACTCGCAGGTATGCCCGACTGGCTTGCCAGGCCTCATCTTGACCTTGACAGCAACTAGCGAGGGTGCTACCCTTGACAACGATGCGCCTTCGTTCCTGAACGAAGCCAGGAGCCGGTGGTCAGCCACTGCTTCTCTTAGTTGAAGCAGTGAGGATTCTGCCGCCAGGTCCCTTTGTCGCTGACCTCGACTGCGTTTGCTGGCGGGTTGTCTGGCTATGGGCCAGCAGCAGGTTTGAACAATGGCCCGGCTGCCGGGACATTCCAAGAGCATCCGCATGTTGTCCTTATGATGAGTCTAAGGAGGAGTTTGCGCTGTGGAGAGCGTTCATCCGATCCTCCTGGAAGCTTCGCTCCATGAGACCATTTGGGGAGGGCGGCGCCTGGAGGAGGATGGCTGGAAAAAGCTGCCTCCAGCAAAGCTGATCGGCGAAGCCTGGGAGACTGAGGTGAATACGCTGGCTCAGAACCCTCCCTATACTGGGAAAACGCTGGGTCAGCTGGTGATAGAGCTTGGGCCTTCTCTCCTTGGCCCACAGGCTGAGGCAATCTTCGGTCCGCGTTTCCCCCTGCTGGCCAAGTTCATTGACGCTCATCAGAAGCTGTCTGTGCAGGTACATCCCGATGATGCTTACGCTGCTCAGCACGAGGGCGGAAAGCTTGGCAAAACAGAATGCTGGTATATTTTGGCCGCAGAGCCAGGCGCGGCTATCGTCCACGGCTTTGCCACCCCCACCACTCGCTCCGCTGTGGCCACAGCTATCGAGAAGGTAGAGCTGGAGCAGCTTCTCCACGAAGAGCCAGTTCAGGCAGGAGATGTCATTTTCGTCCCCGCCGGAACGGTGCATGCCATCGGCGCCGGCATTCTACTCTATGAACTTCAGGAGTACTCTGATATTACTTATCGCATGTATGACTACGGACGCCTGACTGCCGAGGGGAAGCCGCGCGAGCTGCATATCGAGCGCGCACTGGCCGTGGCCCATTACGGTCCCTCAGCGCGCATTAAGGTCCGCCCGGTGACCCTGGCCGGCGGACCGGGCTACGAGGAGCGCTGTTTGGCCGCCTGCCGCTACTTCGTGATGCGCGAGTTAGCACTCAAAGGGGAGGCCCACGACCAGACGACAGGCAGCTGCCAGATCCTGTCGGCGCTGAGCGCTGAGGCGACGATCCACTATGGCCCCTCTCAGCAGCTCCACCTGACCTTCACACGCGGTCAGAGCGTCGTGCTACCAGCCGCCCTTGGTCCCTATTCTCTTGAGGGTCATGGACTGCTGTTGCGCTCCTACGTGCCAGCTCCCAATGACGCGGCCTGGTTGGCCTGGAAAGAGGCTAACCCAGAACTGGCCTGAGTTAGCGAGGCAGACAGACCGCTTGCTGGTGACCCGGCCCTTCCCCAGGCAGGAAGGAGGAGCGAGGCCGGGTTTGTCCGAGCTGACCATGCCCGGCCTGTCCCTGCGCGCCGGGCTGGCATCTAGTTGGCCCCAGGCTGGCCTCCTCGCTCGCGCCGCTTCTCATCCAGGTAGACAATGGTACCTTCCACGACACGCGGTTCATCGCGTGGCTCGCCTTCACTGGATCGGGGGAGAGGATCATTGTCGACAAGGCTGAATTCTCGCTGGAGCTGCTCGACGGTGGCCAGCACGTGCGCGACCCCGCGGAGCAGCTCAACGACTCTGAGAGCAGCGAAGAGCACCACCCAGAGCACTAATCCGAGAAGCAGGGTGATGCCTCCCCCAATCAGGCCGTTGAGCAGACTCTCATAGATGACACCAGCGAGTAGGGGGAGCCAGTAGAAGCGGACCACTACCCGGAGCAGCCAGTAGAGGAACCAGAAGACCGCCTTGATGGGGTCTGCCGGCATTTCCCAGGGTGGTATCCATTGTAAACGACGATTTTTTCTTTTCATGTTCACGGTGCCAGGTGCGCTGCTGGTCCGTTCTGTCTTCTTTCATGTGACCCTGCGCTGCTCCGACCTCCGGATCAGCAACAGCACGGGCAGTTCAGCTTTGTCTATGTCAAGCCAGCAAGGATGAGCAAGAGGAGAGGGGCACCGCTCTGATGCTGACATCATTGTAACAGCCAGCAGGCGACAGCGCCAGTGCCCCAGCTCCTCTCACTTGCGCCTCCAGTACACTTGTTTCCAGAGTGAGGCCTGCTCGGGCCCCCGGTGATCATCTTCCCGTCCCATCGTTCACCAAGAGCAGAATTTGATTCGCCCCCGCCGCCGTCTGCAAAAGATTCACATCCACCTCTTTCGATATAGAAGTCTCTAGATGCAGGGGGCCGTAGGACGGCGTATAAAGGACGGTGCGATAGGACCAGATGCGCAGCAGCAGGTTGACAGGGATCGCTGCCTTATCAGCCAGAGCGAAGGTCACGAGGAGCCTCTCTCCAGCCTGCAAGCGGTTAAAAGTACAGGTCGTCTGCAGACTTTGAGAAGAAGGCGAGGCCCCGGCAGCAGCTACGAAGCGATAGGCATAGGTAGTATTGAGCACAGGCGAGACACTCTGTCTGATCTGCCAGGAGGAGACAAGCCAGGTGGTAGCCTGAGTCTGAGAGCTATTGGCCAGCGTGAGAGGCAAAGCCTGCTGTGAGAGTGCCTGTAGCTGGTTGAGCTTCCAGGGAGAGGCCAGGGCAGAGGCAGCAGCCTCCGGTCCTGGCTCGACCACATAGAGGGAAAATGGCAGGCCTCCCGGACGTGGGAGTCGGCTCACCAGCGTGGCATGCCCAAAACGTTCCAGCAGAGCCGTCACCCAGGGATCATAAGGCCCTACGAGCATGACCGCGCGTTCCGTTGGCAGGAGCAGACAGTGGGCATCAAAGAGAGTGACGGGTGTCCGCATCTGGCGACTGAGGAAGAAGACAGCGGTGCGCGTGGCGTCATCTACCGTGATGTAGGCATGCGACAGATGCTCCTGTTGGGCAAGCTGATCAGTAGCAGCGAGGGCCTGCTGTAGCGAGGCAAGGTCATTATGATACGGATAGGGTGGAAAGGAACGATCATCGAAATGGCCTTCAAGGGTATCAAGAACGCTCACAGCCGCGGCCAGACTCTGAGCCACCACGAGCATCCCCACCAGAAGATAGCCGGCCAAACGTAGACGCCGCAGCCAGCCCTCTTGCCGGCGCAGCCAATCAAGGCTACGTGCCGCCGCGATACCGATCAAGAGAAATGGACCAGGCATCAAGAACAACAAGTATTGGGTATGAAGTTCTCCTCCATAGTGCAAAAAGACTAACAGAGGGATAAGCTGCCAGACGAGCAAGATCAGCGCTCCACAACGCTGGCCATCTGCGCGTAAGTCCTCCCAACCTTCACGCAGCCGCTGCCACCAGCGGCCAAGCCCTTCCACCACAGGCTGTCTGCTCTGCTCAACCGAGCCAACTCGCCAGCGCCCAATTACGACCAGCAGCCAAAAGGCCGCCAGGATCAACAGGCCAGGCATAGCCAGCTTGAGCCATGAGAACAGGCGATGCAACGGCAGTAGAAGTGTATCACTTCTATTGGGAAGTTGATCGTATGGAATGATGAAGAGACGATAGATGCGCAGCGCTTGAAGAGAGAGGCCACTCGTCTGATGATTGGAGAAACTGAGGGTAGAGCGCAAATCCTGCAGGCCCGAGAGCAGTAGCCAGAGTAGCGATGGCATAAACACTACCAGGAGAATCAGACCAGCCAGCAGGCCATCGCGCCAGCGCACTGTCCTGGGAACAAGCACGACACAGAGCAGGAGCGGAAGCGCTAGCAAGAGATTGACCTCGTGGGCCTGGTAGAGAAGCGCTAGCCAGAGCACAGCCCACCCAAACCAACCTGACCGTCGCTCCACGGCTCCCCGGAAGAGTGCCAGTAAAAAGAGCAAGACAAAAGGAGCGGCTATATTTGGCTGCCAGATAAAACGGGCATATTTGACTGTCAGTACAGCAGAAGCATAGAGAAAAGACCCGATTGTAGCAGCCAGGCGACCATAATAGCGGTATAAGAAGAAATAGGTTAGCAAGACGGCCAGGACATTAAGGAGAGCAATAAGCACGGCGGCCCAGAGCGGGTTAGCGCTCAAGGCCGCGGGCAGCATTAACAGGTAGACCACACCGGGCGGATGCTGCGAGCCTATCGAGCCAGTATTGCTCGTCACTGGCAGCAGGCCCTGATGGACAGCATCGTAGGCCATCCGAAAGAGCGTGGCCTGATCATCATCAAACTCAGTCTGATTGAGGCCGTAGAGCCGCAAGGCCGCAGCGAGTAGCAGCAGGCCCAGGACTTCAGGATTCAGCAGCCAGGACCACCAGGAGCGCCGCCGCTCAGAGCGCCCCGGTGGCTGCGGAACTACCCTCCCCTGATGGTGGGCCGGTAAGGGAGCCAAGCGCATCAAGTGTCCTCCTGACACTAGCGAGATCGGGATCAATGCAGACCGTCTCGGCGCGTGGGATACCGGTCTGATAATCCTTGAGCAAATTACCGGTGAGGATAGCAACCACGCGCTCATTTGGCTTGATTATACCAGCCCTGACAAGCTTGCGAATGCCGGCTAGCGTTGCCGCGGAAGCAGGTTCGCAGCCAATACCTGCGCGGTCAATAACGGTCTTCGCCTCTAGGATTTCTGGATCACTGACCTCCTCGACGAGGCCCGCACACTCCTCGATCACCAGGCGAGCGCGGGCGTAACTGACAGGGTTGCCAATCTTAATGGCGCTCGCCACTGTCTGAGCCTGGACAGCGTGCCGGCGGGCAAAGCCCTCTCGGTAGCTCAAGTAGAAGGGATTGGCTCCGGCGGCCTGGATAGCAGCCAGGCGCGGCAGATGGCCGATCAACCCTAGCTCGCGTGCCTGACGGAAAGCCTTACCCAGCGCTGAAGTATTACCCAGATTGCCAGCCGGCAGCACCAGCCAGTCGGGAGCCTGCCAGTTGAGCTGCTGCAGCAATTCAAAGGCGATCGCCTTCTGGCCTTCGACGCGGAAGGGATTGAGCGAATTGAGCAGATAGATACCTGATTCGTCACAGACCTGCTCAACAAGCTGCATGGCGGCATCAAAATCGCCATTGATCTGGACCATAGAGGCCCCATAGGCTAGCGTCTGCGCTAGCTTGCCCCCAGCAACCTGGCCAGCGGGGAGAAAGACCAGCGCCCGCAGGCCCGCCAGAGCGGCATAGGAGGCCAGCGAGGCCGAGGTATTGCCGGTGGAAGCGCAAGCGACAGCCCGCGCCCCCATCAGGCGCGCCATTGTGACGCCCACCACCATCCCGCGGTCCTTGAAGCTCCCCGTAGGATTCTCGCCCTCGTGCTTAAGATAGAGCTGGGAGAGGCCAGCATACTCACCAATGCGGCGCAGACCAGGACTGGCCTGCGTCTCCTGCTGCTGGTCGCTGCCTACCGCGTATAAGGTCGTATTGCCTTCCGCCCGCGAGATCACGGCCTCTTCAGGGATGGGCAGAATCAGCTCACGGTAGCGCCAGACGCCACTACGCTGCACAGTAGCGGCCCCAGGCGTGCCCGGCACCAGCATGGCACGCTCAGCAAAAAGCTGGCGCCAGGCGGCAGCCTCCCCGGAAGCCTGTTGAGCCATTCCAGCCTGGGCAGCTAGCGGCCTGGGTAAGAGGAGAGGGATCTCCACATCGAGTACCTCTCCGCAATCGCAACGATAGCGCGCCGCCCGCCCCGGCTCCAGCACGGGATAGAGTGCCTGGCACCCCACGCAGCGCAGGCGTACCTGTTCCAGCGCCTGCCGGACGGCGGCAGCGAGCTGAATCTCCTCTTGATGATCGATTCTAGCGTCCAAGCGATCCCTCCTTGAGCGGTCGGGCGGGCGACCAGCAGAATTGATCTTCATAGTAGCGAGCACGCGGACGGCGCACTCGATGATGACGAGGATTGATCACCCGCGCCCCATGCTTGTCAGCCCGCAGAATCATCCCGGTTCCTTCCACGCCGCGGGCACGCGCGGCCTCCTGCATCGCGCGCAGAATCTCCTGGAAACGCGAACTTGCAAGAGCAATCAGAGAAGAACCGCCGCCGGAAAGAGAGGCGCCGTAAGCCCCGGCAGCTACCGCAGCCTTAATAATATCGGGCATGGCCGGAAAGAGGGCCTGCCGATAGGGCTGATGCAAACGATCCTGCATTGCCTCTCCAATCAGCTCATACCGTCCCGTTTGCAGAGCTGAGAGGAGCAACGCCACGCGCCCGGTATTGAAGGTCACATCATCCTTGGGATAGCTGGAAGGGAGCAGTTTACGACCGGCCAGCGTATCCATTGAGAACGAGGGAGTGAAAATGACCGCCTTCAGAGCATCCGGGAAGGGAGTCTTGACCGCATGGATCTTGCCATCCTTGACCGTGGTCGCCACCAGCCCGCCCAGGAGGGCCGGGGCCACATTGTCAGGATGATTCCCTTGCTCGTTGGCCACTGCCAACTCCAAAACCTCCTGCTCAGAAAGCATCAGACCCCGCAGACGCAGAAATTCGCTGGCCGCCACAACGCCGCCAACGGCTGCAGTGGCGCTGCTACCCAGTCCAGCCCCCGCAGGGATCTGAATGAACATCCGAATGCGTACCGCTGGCGGTTCTATTCCTTTCGAAGCAAAAACTGAGGAGAAAGCGCGGAAGAAGAGATTTTCAGGACCAGTGGGAAGCCCTGCTCCCAGACTACCCTCGATCTGGATGACAGGATGCTGCGGATCATTGCCACCCTCTACAACCTCAAAGCGATTGTAGAGCTGCAAGGCCAAACCAAGGCTATCGAATCCCGGCCCCAGGTTAGCCGAGGTGGCCGGTACGAGCACAGTAAAAGCGACAGGAAATACCGGTGCCATCGCCACGGGCCTCCTGTCTTTCAGCTGCAAGACCTTCCATTGCTCTCAGCATCTCCTTTCTGTCTGCTCTGTCAGCAGACAAGAGTGGCTTTTATTGTATCACGCTCTCGGGCTACTCGTCAGTAGCCCCAATATCAATGCGACACAACACGCCTGGGAGCGAGAGGAGGCGTCTTCCCTCCTCCCTATACTTCTGCTCCGGCTCAGACCTCAACCACTCCTAAAGCCATACGCCCCTGGTCGGCGAGCGTGACTATCGCAGGCGGGAACAGGAAGAACAACCCTGCTCAGCTCCCTCTGTAGCGTCTCCTTACCTACTCGTAGACCGGCGTTAACCAGTGGCGATACTTGTCGTTCTCACCTCGACAGGCCGCCAGATAGAGGGCTTGCAACTTCATCGTAAAGGGACCAGGGCGCCCGCTCCCAATCGGGCGGTGATCAACACTGATGACCGGTGAAACCTGGACGCCCGTCCCACAGAGGAACATCTCTTCGCTGGCATACAGCTCCGTGCGATCAATGCGTCGCTCTTCAACGGTCATGCCGAATTCATCGCGCACCAGCTGAATCAAGGTGTTGCGCGTGATTCCTTCGAGAATATCTTCAGAAGGTGCCGGAGTAGCCAGTTTGCCGTTGCGCAAAATGAAGAGATTGCAGGAACTGCCTTCGGAGACATAGCCATCGTGCGTCAGCATAATGGCCTCGTCAAAGCCGCTAGCCAGTGCATCTTCGGTCGCCAGGGCACTGTTGACATAGCCGCCTGTCACTTTGGCTCTCACTGGCATAGCGTTGCTGTTGGCTCGTCGCCAGCTCGATGTACAGACCCGCAAGCCCGATTCGATGTCCACATAGTTGCCCATGCCGAAGGTATAGATAGCAAACTCATCTTTGAGACCAGTCAGGCGCGGCTTGACCGTCAACGAAGCCTTGTAGGCGATCGGTCGAATATAGACATCCTGTCGATAGTTATGCTTGCGCAGCAGTTCAATTGTGATACGCTCCAAATCCTCGATTGAATAGGGGAGGTTGAAGCGCATCACGTTCCACGAATGCATCATTCGCTGGTAGTGTTCGCGCATTTTCAGCACGTAGAGCTGCTCATGATTCGGATTCCAGTAGGCGCGGATGCCCTCAAAGCAGGCTGTGCCGTACTGAAGGGCATGAGTAGCAATACTAACCTTGGCCTCAGCGATTGGCACAACGCGGCCCTCGAAGAAGGCGTAGCCCTCCAGCGGGTCCTGAATCGAAACTTTCTGCGGCGTGGCTTCCTGAGAACTCTGTGTCTGCGTCACGACCTCACTCCTTCGATCGATAGCAACCAAGTGGTGGGGAGGAAGAACCGCCCCACGCGCAAATAAGCGAATAGAACAGTAAAAAGGAAGAAGGCGCAAGGGTGTGCCGCTGAGACCCATGACGGACACACCCTTGCGGGCCAGAAGCTCTCTCTTGACCGCCGGTTCTGCCTGGTCTGCTGGTTGCTGGTCCCGCGCTGGACAGGGCTGGGCTGGAGCGGAGCGTGCTCTTCCCAGCCGGGCAGGGCGGCAGCGATCTCAGATCGCTGAAGGCGTCTCCAGGCTGCTTTCGACGATATAGATCAGATCGTCGTCGGTCACATACTTCTTCTCATCGGCCAGCGCGATGAAGCGCGCATAGGCCTTCTTCAGCTGCTCAGCATTCAGGCGGTAGCCGAGCTGGCGCAGGCGGGCATCGAGACCGTGGCGCCCGGAATGCTTGCCGAGCACCAGGCGCGTATCATCCCAGCCGACCGACTGTGGCGTCATGATCTCGTAGGTCAGGCGGTTCTTCAGCACGCCATCCTGATGGATGCCAGCCTCATGAGCAAAGGCATTCTGGCCCACAATTGCCTTATTCGGCTGCACCGGGATACCGGTCAGGCGACTAACCAGCTGGCTGGCCGCCACAAACTCACGGGCATTGATACGCGTATCGGCCTGGAAGACATCCGGGCGCGTACGCAGGGCCATCACCACTTCCTCCATCGCTGTATTACCGGCACGCTCACCGATGCCATTGATGGTCACCTCCACCTGTCGAGCACCGCCACGGATCGCCGCCAGGGTATTAGCTGTAGCCAGGCCAAGATCGTCGTGGCAGTGCGCACTGAGCACCACTTCGTCCATGCCCGGCACGCGCTCGCGCAGGTAGCGGAAGAGCATCTCATACTCATGTGGCATCACGTAGCCGACCGTATCGGGCACATTGATCGTCGTGGCACCCGCCTTAATGGCCAGCTCGAAGACGCGGCAGAGATAGTCCCAGTCACTGCGCGTGGCATCTTCTGCCGAGAACTCGACCCGCGGGCAGAGATTGCGCGCGTAGGTCACCATTGTCTTGACCTGCTCCAGGGCCTCCTCGGGCGTGATCCTCAGCTTATACTTCAGGTGGATATCAGAGGTAGCCAGGAAGACATGAATCACCGGCTGGTCCGCCTCGCGGACGGCTTCCCAGGCCGCATCGATATCCTCGGTATTGGCGCGTGCCAGGCCGGCAACGGCCACATCGTGGCCACGCACACGCTGAGCGATGGCCTTCACCGCAGCCAGGTCGCCGGGTGAAGCAGCCGGAAAGCCAGCTTCGATGATATCGACGTTCAGGCGCACAAGCTGCTCAGCAACTTGCAGCTTCTCCTCGGTCGTCATGGTGGCGCCAGGCGACTGTTCACCGTCACGCAGAGTCGTGTCAAAGACGCGAATTACCGAAGGATCTCCCATTGTTGTTGTTCCTCCTTGTGACCATTCACCGGGCGACGAGAGGCCATTTGTCGGCGTCCCGCCACCCGTAGTGCAGGCAAGCCGATGAGCGCGCCGGCGGCCAGGCCAGCTGGCTCATCACCGGCGAGCCAGCTCAGGCTGCTCCTTTCCTCACTTCTTCGTTGGCCCTGTGATCTCAGGCCGCTTGTCTACAGGCTTGAGCCAGGGCATCATCGCGCGCAGCTCGCTGCCGACCTGCTCGATCTGGTGCTGCGCGTTGGCGCGGCGCATGGCCTGGAAAGCCGGGCGCCCAGCCTGATTCTCCAGAATCCAGCGGGTCGCAAAGGTGCCATCCTGAATCTCGCGCAAGATCTTGCGCATCTCGTTACGCACTTGCTCATTAATGATGCGTGGACCAGAGACGTAGTCGCCGTACTCGGCAGTATCGCTGATCGAGTAGCGCATATAACTCATGCCGCCCTGGTACATCAGGTCAACGATTAGCTTCATCTCATGGAGGCACTCAAAATAGGCCACCTCGGGCTGATAGCCGGCCTCCACCAGCGTCTCGAAGCCGGCGCGGATCAGAGCCGTCACGCCGCCACAGAGCACAGCCTGCTCGCCAAAGAGATCGGTCTCAGTCTCCTCGGCGAAGGTCGTGCGCAATACGCCGGCACGTGTGCAGCCAACGGCGCGGGCATAAGCCAGCGTGAGGGCTTCGGCCTGGCCGGTAGCATCCTGATGGACGGCCCACAGGGCCGGTACGCCCACGCCTTCGGTGAAGAGGCGGCGCATCATATGCCCGGGGCTTTTGGGGGCAACCATCGCCACGTCAATATCGGCAGGTGGTACGATCTGCGAATAATGGATGCTGAAGCCGTGGGCGACCATCAGCATCTTGCCTGGGGCCAGGCCAGGACGAATATCGCGCTCAAAGACCTCGCGATGGTACTGATCGGGGATCAGCAGCATAATGATGTCGGCCTGCGCCGCCGCGTCAGCGGTCGCCATGACCTGCAGCCCATCGGCCTCGGCTTTCTCCCGACTCTTGCTGCCTGCCGGCAAGCCAATTACGACATTACAGCCATTGTCGCGCATGTTGAGAGCGTGGGCGTGGCCCTGGCTTCCATAGCCAATGACTGCCACACGCTTGCCCTGGATCAGCTCAAGATTGGCATCAGCATCGTAGTAGATATTCGCCATTGATTGCATCTCCTCCTATTCATCGCGCGCAATTGCCAGACAACCGCTACGCGCCAGTTCGCGAATGCCATAGGGCTGGAGCCGCTCCAGTAGCTGCTCCACCTGCTCACCCCTGCCGGTAACCTGCAATGTGAGCGTTTCAGGGGCCAGATCGACCGCCTGCGCGCCAAAGTGCTGGCCCAGTTCGATGATTTCGCGGCGGTTGGCCGTGGTACAGCTGACCTTGACCAGCGCTAGCTCACGTTCGATAGCCTGCCCCGCCGGGAAGAGGAGCACCTGACGAACGTCGACAATCTTGCGCAACTGTTCGCTGAGGTGCTCGACGCCGACCTCGGCATCATCGACGACCACGGTGACCCGGGCCACGCCGGCCTCCTCGCTCGGTCCGACGACGAGGGTACGCATGTTAGCACGTCGTCGGCGCAGTACGTTGACCACCCGATCAATAGCCCCTTGGCGATCGTCGACTAGCAGCACCAGGGTGTAGAGGCGCGCGCTTCCTGGGGGAATATCTGCCTGCCCAGCACGCGCTGAGATGACAGCCTGTTCCGTCATGTTCAATCCCATCCTTCCGTCTATCCTCACAACCTGCTGGTTATTCACTCTCGATAATCATATCGGTGATGGCGGCTCCAGGTGGCACCATCGGGTAGACGTTGGCCTCGGCTTCGATCGCGAAGTCGATAATGACCGTACCAGGCGTCTGCATAGCCTTTTGCACGGCGGCCTGGACCTCCTCGCGCCGCTCTACCCGCATACCGGTCAGGCCGTAGGCTTCGGCCAGCTTGACGTAATCCGGGCTGCTAATGGGAGTTTCAGAGTAGTTGCGCTGGTGGAAAAACTCCTGCCACTGGCGCACCATACCGAGGTAGCCGTTGTTCATGATGGCCACCTTGATCTCGACGCCCTCATCGCGGAGCGTCGCCAGCTCCTGGATATTCATCTGGAAGCCACCGTCGCCGGCCACCACCCAGACTGTGGCTTCGGGTCGCCCCATTTTGACCCCCATCGCCGCCGGCAGGGCGAAGCCCATCGTGCCAAGGCCGCCAGAGGTAATATGGCTGTTGGGGTGGGTCCACTTATAGAAGCGCGCCGTCCACATCTGGTGCTGGCCCACATCGCTGACCACGATCGCCTCTCCATCGGTGACCTCGTAGATGGCATCCAGGATATCGGTCGGTGTGGGATAGGGCACAGGACGGCTCAGGCGGCGAGCACGCTCCTGCTCCTCAGCCTCCCACTGGCGCAGCTCGCTGAGCCACTCGCGGTGATCGCCAGGCTCAACGGCCTCGGCCAGAGCCGCCAGGGCTGCCTTGGCATCGGCCAGAATGGGCACAATAGCCGGCTTGACCTTGTTCAGCTCCGACGGATCGATGTCGATATGGATGATTTGGGCCTGGGGAGCAAACTCGCTCACCTTGCCGGTCACACGATCGTCAAAGCGCAGGCCAACGCCGATGATCAGGTCGGTGACCCCAATCGCGCGGTTCACAAAGGCTGGCCCATGCATCCCTGGCATGCCCAGGAAGAGCGGATGATCGACAGGAAAGGCGCTTAGACCGAGCAGGGTGGTGATCACCGGAATGTTGGTCTTCTCGGCCAGGGCGCGCAGCTCGCTATAGGCATTTGAAAGGATGACGCCATGACCAGACATAATGACTGGGCGGCGGGCCTGAGCGATGAGGCGTGCGGCCTGCTGAATGGCCTCGGGGGCTGGTTGGGGCACGCGCGTCGCGCGGTAGAGTTCGATCGAGCGCACGGAAGCAGCGGGACGATAGACGGTCTTGGCGAACTGGACATCCTTGGGGACATCGATCAGCACGGGACCGGGGCGCCCGCTACGGGCGAGCTGGAACGCCTCATGCACCACATCAGCCAGCTCTTCGACACGCCTGACCAGGAAGTTGTGCTTGGTGATGGGCAGGGTCAGGCCAAGAACATCGGTCTCCTGGAAGGCATCGCGTCCGATGAAGGGACGACCCACCTGGCCCGTAATGGCGACCACCGGCGTTGAGTCCATGTAAGCGGTGGCCAGGCCGGTCACCAGATTGGTGGCGCCTGGACCACTGGTAGCCACGCAGACGCCCACCTTGCCGGTGGCACGCGCGTAGCCATCGGCGGCATGGGCGGCGGCCTGCTCATGACGCACCAGTACATGATGCAGCCGAGGATAGGCAGGAAGCGCGTCATAGAAAGGCATGATCGCACCACCCGGATAGCCATAGAGCAGCTCTACGCCCTCACGCACCAGGGCCTCGCAGAGAATATGACTACCTGCCAGCTCACGTGCCTCATCAGTGGCATGTGTACTGGCCCTACGGGCATCTCCTGACTCCTGAGTAACCGTCGCAGTTGTTGTCATACTACCTTCCTCCTTAACCTAGGGGCGTCCCTGCATAGCTCGCTAGACTCGATTCGACTTGTGATAGACGCTTGAGACCAGATAATGCAAGTGAGATCGCTGCGAAACGCCCTGCAAGCAATAAAAAACGAGGAACCGCCCTGCCGGGAGGCCCTCGTTAGGTTACCTGCGCTGGATCGGGTTGCTTCGTTGCTCCCGCTACTCTCCTCTCGGCGTGCCAGGCGTAAGGCCCGTGGTAAGCGTTACGAGGCTAAGGCTAAGGCCCGTAAGGCTTACCAACCCGCTAAGGGTAAGGCTAAGGCCAATAAGCAGCACAAGCCCTACAAGGAGGAGCGTGGAGGTAATCGCAATAGCTAGAGGAGCAATAAATAAAGAAATCGGCGTCAAGACGCCGATTTTCAGAATGAGGAGGTGACCAGCCATCATAGCAGCGGCCATAGCGGCGGCAGCCGTCATAGTCGCAGCATGCCCCATCTCGCCGCGCATAGCGCTAGCCGCAGAGCAACAGCCCATTGCGGACTGTTCAGCCCAGGACATTGCTTCGGCCCGCTGGTTGCCGGTGCGACACGCTGCTGACATGCTCACTGGCTCCTTCTCTCAGAGAATCTCACTGCCTTTGCGCACAGTATGCGTACTTCTTTCGCTCCGCGCGATTGCTCAGCTTAGAGGAGGGAAAGATACCCTCCGCGCGAAACAACCTTTTCAGTGTCTAGAGAGATCACTACTTGCTTGCAAGAGACGTTTCAGGGCTAGAGGCGAACCGTTGCCTCAAACCTGCTCTACTCGCTCTTCTCTACCGTCAGCCGGCTCTTATCTTGCTGCCGGGCCAGCCTGCAACAAAGAGAGAGCGTCAAGAGCATGTGCAGCGTCTCGGAGGTAATTGACTGCGGGCGCCGTTGCCAGGCTGTCGTGCGAACCCCGTACCTGCTCTTCTTCCCTTCTCTCCTGACCACCCTTTCGGAGCCACATCTTCGTAGCGGGTCCTGCTGTCTGAGAGGATACACCACTCGCAGGAGTTTGTCAACCCCTGAATCACTTTCTGCCCCTCTTGGTAGAAGCCAAGAGCGTCTTCAAAGGAGGTTGGAGGCTGGCCTGGAACCTCTTTTTTCCTGTTATGGGCAGCGACGAGAGAGGCCAGCAGCCAGGTGACAGACCAGCCTCCTCTTCTCCTGCGGTCCCCTGCAAAGAGATGACCAGGCACAAGAGTGGGTCAGGCCGGATAGGAACGAACGTAGAGATTAGCCAGTTGCCAGCGGTGGAGGCGGCTTTTTCCAACACTTCACCCAGCCAGTTCTGGAACGACCCAGCCCCTGCTGCTAGCTACTCCTCTGGCGTCGCGAGGCGGGCGCGATACAGATAGCTATAGCGCGCCCCCGCTCGCGACAGCTCGCTCTTCATCACGTCCAGGGTTTCTACTGTGTGCTCTGGCAGCGAAGCCGGCACACGGATCTCGTAGAGCAAGCGCTGCAAAGCCTGCTGCTCCTCACGGGAGAGCGGCCTCTTGAGGCGCGCGAGCGTTAAATGGGGCGAAAATGGTCGCTCCTCGGGCGGGAACCCTCGCGCCTGCAGTTCACGCATCAGCACTTGCTGCAAGGCTTGCATCCGTCCCGACGCATCCTCAAGACCCATCCAGACGACGCGCGGGGCCCGCGCGGACCCAAAAGTACCAAGCCCTGTTAGGCGATAGCTAAAAGGGGGCACCTGACGCGCCGCGGCTTCCCCGGCCTCAATTGCCTGGGCCAGTTGCTCATCGCTCAATTCCCCCAAAAAAGCCAGCGTCACATGCAACGAGACTGGTTCAACCCAGCGCGCCGCAGGCAAAAGATGCGTGCCACGCGCGATAGCTCGTTCTAGAAACTTCTGTAGCTCTGGACTCAGATCGAGAGCAAGAAAGGTGCGTGTCATTGCCGGAAATCGTTCCCCTCACGCGGCAAAGAGCATGGCATCCAGCTCCTCACCATCGATGGTCTCAACCTCGATCAAGCGCTCAGCGATAGCAATCAGCTTCTCACGCTTCTGGCGGAGAATCTCAAGGGCCGTCTGGTGAGCTTCCTCCACCAGGCGCGCGACCTCGGCATCGATGCGCGCCGCCATCTCGGGGCTAATCAGGGCAGCGCCATCTTCGCTCATCTTGAGGGCCACATTCCCCAGGGCGCTCATGCCGAACTCGCAGACCATGCGCCGGGCCAGCTCCGTCACATACTCGATATCCTGACTGGCCCCAGTCGTGATGTCGCCGAAAATCAACTCCTCAGCGGCACGTCCCCCCATAGCCCCGGCCATCTTCGCCAGCAGTTCAGAGCGCCGCAAGAGATAGCGGTCCTCCAGCGGGGCCTGGAGAGTAATACCCAGGGCCATACCACGGGCAATGGCTGTTACTTTGCGCACTGGGTCAGCGCCGGGCAGCGAGCGCATCACAATGGCGTGGCCTACCTCGTGATAGGCAATGATGGCTTTTTCGGCCTCTGTAATCACGCGGCTCTTACGCTCCGGCCCCGTCATTACCCGCAGAATCGCCTCCTCTAGCTCGGCATCGCCGATGGTTTCACGGTGTCGACGAGCCGCCAGTAGGGCAGCCTCATTGAGGAGATTGGCCAGGTCGGCCCCTGAGAACCCTGCCGTCTGGCGCGCAACGCGCTGCAGATCAACGTCCTCCGCCAGGGGCTTACCACGAGCATGCACTTCCAGAATTGCCAGACGCCCACGAATATCCGGCTTATCCAGGACTATCTGCCGATCGAAGCGGCCTGGGCGCAGGAGAGCAGGGTCGAGGACATCGGGCCGGTTGGTGGCGGCGATCACTACCACGCTGCTGTTCTTCTCGAAGCCGTCCATTTCGACGAGCAGCTGATTGAGCGTCTGCTCCCGTTCATCGTTCCCGCTGGCCGCCGAGGCGTGACGCTGGCGACCAACGGCGTCAATCTCATCAATGAAGATGATGCAGGGAGCATGAGCCCGGGCCTCACGGAAGAGATCCCGCACACGCGCAGCGCCAACGCCGACGAACATCTCGACAAACTCAGAGCCGCTGACGCTATAGAAAGGCACGCCCGCCTCACCGGCAACAGCCCGCGCCAGCAGCGTCTTGCCCGTGCCAGGCGCGCCCACGAGCAAGACTCCACGCGGTGTACGGGCGCCCATGACCCGGAAGCGCTCGGGCTGCTTGAGAAATTCGACGATCTCTTCTAGCTCGACTTTGGCCTCTTCAACGCCCGCAACATCTTTGAAGAGAATGGAGGGACGGCTCTCGTGAAAGCGCCGTGCACGCGAGCGGGCGAAAGGCAGGGCCGAGGCCCCAGGACCAACACGGCGCAGGAGGAAAAAGGCTCCTCCCACAACGAGAGCCACAAAGAAGAGATAGGCCAGCCCTTGCTCCCAGCTCGTATGCTGCCCATTATCGACAGTCACGGTGACTCCGTCCCGTCGCAAGAGGTCGGTGAGCGTCTGCCCCTCTTCCTTCAAGGCATGGTATTGCTGACCGCTCCGATCGCGCGCGTAGACATCGCTACCACTGATCAGGGCACTCCGGAGGAGGTGATGGTCAGCCATGTCGAGCAAAGCGCTGATCGGCACTTCGTGCGTGGTTGCTCCACCGAAGGGACTGCGCACAACGCGCACACTCAGCAAGACAAAGAGCGTTGCTCCTACTAAGATAAGTGGTAGAAGCAAACGCAGCCACGGGTTCTTCTTCCAGAAAGTCCTCAAAGAGAAGCGCCGCTTGTTTTTCGACGATGATTCGTGCTTGTGCTCAGGAGACCTATCCATGCATCCTTCAAATCCTTAATTACAACATCTACCTCCAGAGCGGGTTATGTTGCCCCAGAGTATATCAAAGTAGCTCTCAGTGTTTTAGATCGGTTCAAATATGTGATTACTATAGCCTGCTACAGCCCGGTTTAGCAAGACTGTAGCTGATTGTACCAGGGGAAGGCCAGCCACCACGGATCTGGCCTGATCGGGCCAGGCCTATTTTCCCGGCCACCCAGCCTCCGGCACGGCGCGAGAGGTTCTTTCTGATGGGACTGGAAATCGCTCCCGGCCCGTGTCATAATGATTCTGTTCCTGGGTCGGAGGCACCAACGACGCTGAAGATGCCGAAGACAGCAGCGTGCCACACTACTCAGTGTGTCTGAGCAGCTCGACGAACGACTCGCGGGAGATGGAACGGAAAGGAAAGATCCTATGTCATCCAGGAAGCGCGAAGAAGCAGAAGAAGCAACTGCAGCGCTGCCACTGCTGGTAAAGACGCTCCAAGAGGTCGCCGATGAGGCTTTGGAGATCGGCTCCAAGCGCCAACCCTTCAGCGCAGAGAGCCGCCAGAAGAGGCCTCGCATCCGCGACGCACACGTGGTTCACAGCGTCTGTCCCTATTGCGCTGTGGGCTGCGGCCTCAATGTCTATGTGAAAGATGGCCAGGTGCTCGATATTGAAGGGAACCCAGATAGTCCTATCAACCACGGGACGCTCTGCCCCAAAGGGGCAGCTACCTTCCAGTACACCGTGAATCCTAGCCGCCTGACGCGCGTGCTCTATCGTGCCCCCTACAGCGATCACTGGGAGGAGAAGTCCCTTGATTGGGCGATGGAGCAGATCGCGCTGCGCGTTAAGCAGACGCGCGATGCGACCTTTGTTGAGCGTCTCCCCGATGGGCGGGAGGTCAATCATACTCTGGCCATTGCCTCGCTGGGCGGTGCCACGCTCGATGTAGAAGAGAACTATTTGATGAAGAAACTCTTCACGGGCGCTCTGGGTATCGTCTCCATCGAGAACCAGGCCCGTATATGACACAGCTCCACAGTGCCCGGTCTGGGCACCACATTTGGGCGTGGCGGGGCCACGACCTTCCCACAAGATCTTGTCAATAGCGACTGCATTTTGATCATGGGCAGCAACATGGCGGAAGCCCATCCGGTGGCCTTCGCTAATGTTGTCAAGGCGAAAGAGCGCGGCGCCAAGGTCATCCACATCGATCCGCATTTCTCACGTACGTCCGCGCTCGCCAACCTTTATGTGCCCATTCGCGCAGGGAGCGATATCGTCTTCCTGGGGGCTATTATTCGCTACCTGCTGGAGCAGAAGGCTTTCTTCCAGGAATATGTACTGCATTACACGAATATTGCGACCCTGATCCGTGAGGATTTTCGCGATGCCGAGGACCTCGATGGGGTCTTCTCTGGCTATGATCCCGAGACCGGCACCTACGACCCGACAAGCTGGGACTACGAACGCGACGCCGATGGCCGTCCGCTGAGCGATCCGACGCTGGAGCATCCGCGCTGCGTTTACCAGATCATGCGTCGCCACTATGCGCGCTATACTCCTGAGCTGGTCGAGCAGGTCTGTGGAGTGCCACGCGCGCTCTGGCAGCAAGTGGTCGATACCTTGATCGCCAATTCAGGGCGCGAGCGCACGAGCGCCATCTGCTACGCCGTGGGCTGGACGCAGCAATCGAAAGGCGTGCAGATTATCCGTACGGCGGCCATGCTTCAGCTGCTGCTGGGCAATATCGGGCGTCCTGGCGGTGGGGTCATGGCCCTGCGCGGCCATGCCTCGATCCAGGGGTCAACCGACGTGCCGACTCTCTACGATCTGCTCTCTGGCTATATGCCACAACCTGCGGCGCTGCTCGCTCCTGGACCGGGAACCAGGCGCCCGCGGTCCGAGGAGGTGCAGGCACCGGTTGCCGGCGAGGAGATGAGGCCGGTTGGTCCTTCGCAGCAGACGCTGGCCGAATATATCGCCGCGGTCGGGCAGAAAACGGGTTGGTGGGCCAATCTACCAGCCTATATCCGCAGCCTGTTGAAAGCCTGGTACGGCTCCTATGCCGACGAGGAAGAGGGGGAGCGCAGCTACCGCTTCCTGCCCAAGATCATCGGTGACCATTCTCATCTGGCCACGAGCTACGAGATGCTCGATGGAAAGGTGCGCGGTTACTTCCTCTTCGGTCAGAATCCCGCCGCCGGGAGCACGAACGCCCGCATGCAGCGTAAGGCGCTGGCTCAGCTTGACTGGCTGGTGGTCCGCGATCTCTACGAGGTCGAGTCGGCGGCTTTCTGGTACCGTGGGCCAGAGGGCGAGGTGGTTGAGCCCAGGCAGATCAAGACCGAGGTTTTCCTGTTACCTGCCGCTGCCTCCACGGAGAAAGAGGGTTCTTTTACGAATACGCAGCGCCTGCTGCAGTGGCGAGATAAGGCTGTTGATCCCCCTGGCGATGCGCGCTCCGATCTGTGGTTTGTTTACCATCTGGGCAAACGCCTGAAGGCGCTCTACGCCGATAGTCCCCACGAGCGCGATCTGCCTATCAAGGCCCTGACCTGGGACTACGAGCGCGAGACGCCCGAGCCTGGCTCACGTATTCTCGATGAGCCAGATGCCTTGCTGGTGCTGAAGGAGATCAACGGCTATTATGCGCGTACCCCCGACGGGAAGGAGCATAGTCTGCGCGAGGCTCCCCATGTGCCTGATTTCACGGTTCTGAAGGCTGATGGGAGTACGGCCTGTGGCTCCTGGATCTATAGCGGAGTATACCCAGAGCCGGGGCGAAACCGCGCAGCTTCCCGCGATCCTTCCGGCTATACCTTCCCCAATTGGGGCTTTGCCTGGCCGGCTAACCGTCGTATCCTCTACAACCGGGCCTCGGCTGATCCCCAGGGTCGCCCCTGGTCGGAGCGCAAAAAGTATATCTGGTGGGACGAGGAGCGCAGACAGTGGACAGGCTACGATGTCCCCGACTTCCCGCTGCGCAAGCCACCAGACTATACGCCGCCGCCGGGCGCTACCGGGATCGATGCCCACTCTGGCAGCGACCCCTTCATCATGAAGCCTGACGGCAAGGGCTGGCTTTTTGCACCGACTGGCCTCAAGGATGGCCCGCTTCCGACGCACTATGAGGCGGCAGAGGCGCCGATCACCAACCCGCTCTACCATCGTCAGAGCAATCCTGCGGCTCGCTACTACCGCGACCGACCCGACAACCGACTGGCGGCGGTCGGCGACGAGCGCTATCCGATCGTGGCTACTACTTACCGCTTGACGGAGCATCACCTGAGCGGGCCGATGACGCGCTGGCTGCCCTGGCTGAACGCCCTCCAGCCGGCTCTCTTTGTGGAGATCAGCCCAGAGCTGGCCGCAGAACGCCAGATTCGCCACGGCGACCAGGTGATTATCAGCACTCCCCGCGGCGAGATCCAGGCCCGTGCCCTGGTGACGCGCCGTCTGCGTCCGCTGCGTCTCAATGGGCGCATTGTCCATCAGATCGGGTTGCCTTTCCATTGGGGCTTCCAGGGCAAGGCCACTGGTAGCATCACGAACGATCTGACGCACATGGTGCTTGAACCCAACGTCAGCATTGAGGAGGCGAAAGCCTTCCTGTGCGATGTGCGTCCAGCGCGAGGCAGAAGCTAAGCGCTCGCAGAGCGGCACGGCATGCCGGCCTCAGTGACTAGTGTGGGCAGACCGACGGCGAACTTTCCCAAAGCCAGTGGTCTGCCTCTGCGCCAGATGCTGCCGCCGCTCTGGCACGTTGGCAACAAAGGAGAAAAGATCATGGCGGTTGAAGCAGCGAGACCCCTGCCTGGAGTGCTCAAGCAGCTGCGCACCCTGCTGGAGCCGCTGCGCAAGGAGGAACCGCTGCCCCCACAGACAGCGGTGGGCTTCTTCACCGATACCAGCCTGTGTATCGGCTGCAAAGCCTGTGAAATTGCCTGTAAGCAGTGGAACCAGCTTCCTGCTCGTGAACCGGTCTGGGCAGGTACCAGCTATGATAATACGCGCGAGCTGAACGCCATCAATTGGCGTCACGTGCTCTTTATTGAACGCATCGGGCGTCACGAGGAGGGCGACCATGATGGACGCGGCGCTGAGGAAACGGCTGCAGCCCCCACAGAGTTGCCTTTCTTCAATCCCGATCGCTGGCTGATGCTGAGCGACGTTTGCAAGCATTGCGCCAACGCTCCCTGCCTCGAAGCCTGTCCGACCGGGGCGATTATTCGCACCGAATTCGATACTGTCTATGTGCAGCAGGACGTCTGCAATGGATGCGGCTATTGCGTGGTCGCCTGTCCTTTTGGTGTGATTGCCCGCGATGCCTTGGGGGGAACCGCGCGCAAGTGCACGCTGTGCTACGATCGTCTGAAGGATGGTCTGGAGCCGGCCTGCGCCAAGGTCTGCCCGACGGACTCGATCGTCTTCGGCCCGGTCGATCAGCTACGCCAACAGGCTCAGGCTCGCCTGGCCCAGCTGCATGAGCGCGGCCTGCGTGAGGCCCGTCTCTATGGCGCCGACGATACCATTTTGGAAGGCGGCCTTCACGCTTTCTTCCTGCTGCTCGATGAGCCTGCTGTCTACAATCTGCCCGAAGACCCGTCTCGTCCCAGTAAGCATGTCCTGCCCGCTTCTTTCTGGACAGCACTGATGGCGTTAGTGCTGGGTCTGTTCGGAATCTTCTCGTTTAGGAGGCGATGATGAGCGATGCGGTTAGAGAGGCATAGCTTTTCCACCTGGCTTGCGACAGGCCAGGCACTAGCGCAACGGCTCGGGCAGATCTCTAGCGGCAATGGCTGGATGGAGCGCCTGGCTGCACTTAGTACAGGGTATCATCCTGACCCTGAGCGCGAGCAGCAAGAGCCAACATATTACGACTATCCCGCCCTTAAAGAGCCAGTCTGGCGCTGGGAAATCGTCTGGTACTTTTTCTTGGGGGGGCTGGCCGCTGGCTGTTATTTCATTGCCAGCCTGGCGGCGCTCTTTGGCAACGCCGAGGATCGAGCCACGCGGCGCACTGGCTACTATCTCTCGTTGCTGGCTCTGCTCCCGTGCCCGTTGCTGCTGATCAAGGATCTCGGACGTCCTGAGCGCTTTTTGAATATGCTGCGTATGTTTAAGGTGCGCTCACCCATGTCGATGGGCGTCTGGTGCCTGGTGAGCTTCTCTTTCTTCAGCGGGCTGAGCGCCCTGATTCAGGCCGCGCGGGACCAGTGGCTGGGTCGCTGGTGGGGAGCGCGTTGGCTGGCTCGCCTGCCTCAGCGCCTGCTGGCTCTCCCAGGCATGGTTCTCGCGCTATTCCTGGGAGGCTACACGGGGGTTCTCCTGGCTACCACTAGCATCCCGCTCTGGTCGCGCAGCAAGATGCTCGGCGCAGTTTTCATCTCGTCAGCCATCTCTACCAGTTCGGCGCTGATTGCTCTCGTGTTACGCCTCAGTGCTGCACCTGCCGCTGCTCTGCACAAACTGGAGCGTCTGGAGTGGGGTGCGCTCCTGAGCGAGCTGCTCGCTCTCTTGGCTTTCCTGCGCGGCTCTGGACGGGCCGCCCGCGCCCTGGTGGGTAGCGGACCTGCGGAGCACGGACCTCGCTTCTGGCGCCTTGTGGCTATCGGTGGCCTGCTGCTGCCCTGGCTACTCCAGACACGGCTGCTGCTGACACGCCGCGCTCATGGAGAGGCAGCCACGGCAGGAGCAGCAACCCAACAGTCAGAGCGCAGTCGTGTGCGCTTCGGCGGCCTGTTGCTCTCGCTCCTTGTCCTGATCGGCGGCTATTTTCTGCGCCGCACGATCATTGAGGCCGGCCATAGCTCCAGCCGCGATGCCCGTACCACGCTCTGGCATGCCCGCGCTGCTCGTTAACCAACCACTAGACCCTGTCTTTCCCTGTCTGGTCAGCTGACCTCTCCATGCCCGGCCAGGTGCGCCGAGGGGAGAAACTGGCCAGGCAGGAGAGGATCTCTCTCGCGGGCCACCCCCTATCTTGCCCGGCCTGCCAGCGATCTCCAACCCTGAGCCAAGCCGCAGCGTAGATGTAATGAGGAAACGTCAGTGACGGTGAGCCTGTCATTCCCCAGCGGCATGCATCAGCGCAATCTTTCAGCGAAAGAGTAGGAACCGAGCAATGGAGGAGCCTCAGCATCACAGTGGCAGCGGGCCCGGCAACGTGGGGACTGGAAGAATCACCAGCCGCCTGGACCCAGAAGGGGAAATCTCAGCGGCGAGCACCAGCACAGGACCGGGCACGGCAGAGCAGCACGAAGGAGCGAAGACTGTAGCGAGCCAGGATGAGGGTCTGCAGTTCGTCGTCGTCGAGGGCATGCAGGTCGGGCGTGGCGTCGCCCGTCTCGATCCACGCGATATCGAGGCTTTGGGTTGTCAGCCAGGCGACATTGTCATGATCACCGGCGCGCGGACTACCGCCGCCAGGTTGTTACCCGGCGTACCGCAGCAACGCGGACAGCGCATCATCCAGATGGATAGCCAGGTACGCCAGAACAGCGATGCCGGCCTGGGCGAGCGCGTCACGGTGCGCAAGGCACGGGTGCAGAGGGCAGAGAAGATCACGCTGCTCCCCCTAACCCGCGGGGCCCCCATTCAAGAGAGCGACTTGCAGTACATCGCGCGCTACCTGGTGGGCCTGCCCGTGGTCACGGGCGATCTGCTCCGCCTCAACCTGCCGGGCACGGCGAGCCGCGAATTTTTGATTATTAGCACGGTGCCCGCTACACCCAGCTATCCCTCTCGCCGCTCGCAACTAGAGGGTACTGCCACCGCCCCCTTGGCCGAGCAGAACGAGCGGGCGGAGGTCGAAGCAGTTATTGTTCAGCCTGGGACGGTTGTGCGCGCTCAGGCTCGCGGCGCCGGTCGCCCCGGCGGATTAGGGCGCGTCAGCTATGAAGACATTGGAGGGCTGGGCAAGGAGCTGCAGCGCATTCGTGAAATGATTGAGCTGCCCCTCAAGTACCCGGCGGTCTTTGATCGCCTGGGAGTGGAACCACCCAAAGGGGTACTGCTCTATGGCCCTCCGGGCACCGGCAAGACGCTGATCGCCCGCGCCGTCGCCTCGGAGACGAACGCCGCCTTCTTCGTCATCAACGGGCCGGAGGTCATCAACAAGTTTTACGGAGAAAGTGAGTCCCGCCTGCGGGAGGTCTTTCAAGAGGCTCAGCGGCGCGCTCCCAGCATCATCTTTATCGACGAGCTGGACGCCCTGGCGCCACGCCGCTCCGAAATGGGGGGTGAGGTTGAGCGCCGCATTGTCGGTCAACTGCTGGCCCTGATGGACGGCATGGCCTCGCGCGGCCAGGTTGTCGTCATTGGAGCCACCAATCAGCCCAACGCCCTCGACCCGGCGCTGCGCCGCCCAGGTCGCTTCGACCGCGAAATAGCCCTGCGCGTACCTGATCTCCACGGACGTATGGAGATCCTGCGCATCCATACACGCGATGCGGCCCTGGCGGACGACGTTGATTTCGCTCGCCTGGCTCAACTGACACCTGGCTTTGTAGGGGCCGATCTGGAGGCGCTCTGTCGGGAGGCAGCCATGATCGCGCTCCGCCGCGTGCTGCCCTATATTGACTATCAGAGTGGCTATATTCCGTTCGAGACCCTGGTGAATCTCAACATCACTATGGCCGATTTCCAGGCCGCCCTGCGTGAGATTGAGCCATCGACGACCCGCGAGGTCTATGTTGAGGTCAGTGAAACGACCTGGGATGACATCGGCGGGCAGACTCAGGCCAAGCAGCTGCTGACCGAGGGCGTGGAGTGGCCGCTGCGCTATCCCGAGATCTACAGCAAGGCTAAAGTTGAACCACCCCGCGGCGTGTTGTTGGCCGGTCCCCCAGGTTCCGGGAAAACGCTGTTGGCGCGCGCCCTGGCCAATCAGTGCAACGCCAGCTTCATCTCCATCAAAGGCCCTGAGCTCCTCTCAAAGTGGGTAGGCGAATCTGAGAAGGGTGTGCGCGAGATCTTCAAGCGTGCCAAGCAGGCGGCTCCCTGCATCATCTTCTTCGACGAGATCGATGCCCTGGCGCCGCGCCGTGGGGCCGAGCTGGACAACCACGTTGGAGACCGCGTGATCGCGCAGCTGCTGACGGAGCTGGACGGCATCGAGGGGCGTACGGGCGTGATTGTGCTGGCTGCCACCAACCGGCCCGAATTGATTGATCCAGCCTTGCTGCGTCCGGGTCGCTTCGATTTGATTGTCGAGCTGACCTATCCCGATGAAGCTGATCGCCAGGCGATCTTCTCCGTGCACACGCGCGGGAAACCGTTGGCGTCCGATGTCAGTCTGGAAGAGCTGGCCCAACTGACCCCAGGACGGAGCGGCGCCGATATTGAAGCGATCTGTCGTCGCGCCTCCATGCTGGCCCTGCACGACTGGATCGAGCCGCGTCTGCAACAAGTAGGCCGCGTACAGATCAGCGAGGAGCCGCAGGAGTCGAAGTCGAAGGCCCCCAACACGGTCGGCCCCACCACCCAGACAGCTCAGGCAAGCGGAGAGGAGAGCCGCTTCTCTATCCGCCGCGAACATTTTCTGCGCGCGATCACTGAACAGGAAGAGCGCTATCAGTCCCAAGCCAGACTGGAGGCCGAGCGCACTCGTCGCGACGAGGCTCGACAGCGCCTGCTCGACCTGGCCGCCAGCTACGGCGGCCTCGGGAATGCTTCTCCACAGACCGCCCTCCAGCCACCAGTACTGCGCGGCTGGCGCCTCTGGCTGGCCCGCCTGCTCGGACTGCTGCCGCGCCGCTCCCAGACCGGCTCACCACCACCCGCCGCCTGAAAGGAGACGCGGGCAAATTCAGCCGCTCTCAGGCAAGAACGCATACGTCACGAAAGCCAGAGCGGACACGAGGGGAGAATCCCCGAGGGAGCTGCCAGAGGCACTCTTTCCTCTCCCCTCGTTTGCTCCGGCGTCCGGTCTCTTTCCGATCCAGGAGCTAAGGGCATGCATCAGAGGCACCAGGCCCGATGATCAAGGCGCCGCCTCCCTTTGATGCGAGGACTGGACGCTTGCAGGCCGCCGAAGAGACGCCCGCTGGGAGTACAATCGCCTCTTTTGAGCAGTGTTTGCTCAATACATTGAGCAGGCATACGCATTAACACTTGATAAAGCTGGGCTGCTTCTCCCTTGGATCAAAGGCAAAGACATGTCAATACAACTACTTCGACTCCAATCAAAGTTAGCTGACTGGGATAGTTAGCGTGTGATATAATATAAAGGAGAGTGTGAGCATAGCGAAGGGAGACAACATTGTCGCTGTACTCATCAGACACCAGCTCTGCAGACTCCCGGAAACCGGTCGTCGCGGCCTACCTGGAGGTCATTCGCCTGCTTGACGACCGTGTCGCGCCTCTCCTGGGCAAAGTGACCACGCGTGTCCTCGTTCAGGGCGCGGCCCGGCGAGTAGCGGAGAAGTACCCATTTCTTCACTTTCTTGAGCGTATCCCATATACTGAAGTTACTCCAGCGATTGCCCAGGAGCAGCTTGGTGGCCAGTCTCCGCAGGAGTTGACGGCAGCCTTGAATGCTCTTCTAGAGGAGTGTTTTGCGGGCTTGAAGGAACTCACTGGCGACCTGATTGTTACTCCGCTTCACGATGAGGTGACCCGCCAGCTCCAGCATATGTCGATCATACAGTAAACAGAAAACGGCCTGGCGTAGCAGCGAACAATGGAGAAGAGCAGCGTGCAGTCTCAGTCGACACTCCCAGATGGCGCGTACCGCTCTTCCAGAGGATCGGGGGAAGATCGGCTGGCGGTTCTTCGCCATGAGATGGAGTATCTCAATACCATTGGGAAACGCTTCGTCGCTGCCAACGATCGCTTCCAGGTCCATCGTGCCTTGCTGGCCACGTTACAAGAGTTATACAGTTTCTCCGCCTGTGCTATTCTGCTCAAGGGCCAGCATGGCGACCCTTTTGAACTCTCTATCATCCCCCGTTATCCACTCAGCTCCTCCTTTCTCCAAGAGATGATCCAGCGTATCGCCCGCGCCGCCAACATCATCGATTTCCCCCATGTGACGCCCGAGGAGCTGGCCGTAGCCGCCTATTTCGACGCCCCCGACGACCTGGCTCTGATGGAGCCACAAACCACCGTCGGCAGCAGCGAGATCGGTGACTTCCTCCACCTGCCGCTGGCCGTCGAGGACCGCATCATTGGCCTGCTCAGTCTCTTCCATGAGCGCGAGGGCGTCTTTGATACTCAGCTCCTGCAGCTAACACGTATCATCGCCGACTACGCCGCCATCGCCCTGGAGAATATGCGTCTGCGTGAGCGCGAGCAGGCACTCTGGCGAGAAGCCGAGTTCGAACGGCGCCGGCTGGAGCTGATCATCAGCAGCATGGCCGAGGCCCTGCTGATTACCAATGCCCAGGGAGCCATTGTCTCCCTCAATCGCTTTGCCGAGCAGCTCTTCCAGCAGGCTGAGATTGATACCCGTCTCGAACCCGGTGTGCCTCTCCGTCAGCTTGCTGCTCGCAGCAATGTACCCTGGCTACGCGAACTGGCCCACGTCGTCGACCAGGCTCTGACCGGGCAGACGATCAAGAACCAGGAGCTGATCATTGGTGAAAGTGGCGAGACCGTCCCCCTCACTTTGAGCATCAGCGCGGCCCCACTGAGCCAGGATAGCCATCACCCGTTGCCCGGTGGCGCCGTCGTGGTCCTCAACGACATCACCGATCGCAAGCAGATCGAGAAGCTTAAAGACGAGTTCGTCTCGGTGGTTTCGCATGAGCTGCGGACGCCGCTGACTGCCATCAAGGGCTACACCCAGCACCTGGTCCGGCGCCTGGAGCGGCGTCTGCGCCAGCAGGCGCGTGAGGGCCGCGACCAATCTGAGCTACCGGAAAGTTACGATCTACGCAGCCTCTACATTGTACAAAGCGAGGCCGAGCATCTGGAGCGTCTGGTCAGTGATCTCCTCGACCTATCGCGCGTGCAATGGGGACGTCTGGATTTACAATACACCCCTTTCTACCTGGCTGACCTGTTAGCCGAGCAGGTGCGCCTGGCCCAGGCCAATACCGAGCAGCACATCATCCAGCTCGATCTGCAGGTACAGGACAGCAAGGTAATCGCCGATCGCCAGCGCATTGCTCAGGTTGTTGGCAACATTCTGGACAACGCCATTAAATACTCGCCCCAAGGGGGACATGTCATAGTGCGGCTGGAGAGCGCAGGAGAAGAGTTTCTGATCAGCATCAGCGACGAAGGCATTGGAGTCAGTCCTGAATACCTCGATCATATCTTTGAGCGCTTCTATCGCGTCCGCAACGCTGCCAGTCGCCAGTATTCGGGGATTGGTCTGGGTCTCTATGTCGCCCGCGCTATCGTCGAAGCTCACGGAGGCCGCATCGGCTACGCCAGCAATCAGAGCGGGATGGGCAGCACCTTCTACTTTAGCCTGCCGCGGATCCCTAACCCAGCCGAGAAAGGGTAACGTCGCTGATTGACCGCGAACGGGGAGTCCAGCTCGCCTCAGCGCCTGGCCTTAGCCACTTCTTCCTCGCATCACGCATGACAGAGAGCTTTAGCGCTTGACCAGCAACTTCGCAGCCAGCGCGGCGACCTTTTCTTCACGCGTTCCCCACTCCTCTCCTCCCATGCCACTCCGTGCCAACCGGCACGCATCTCTCCTAGAAGGCTTTCAACAGATCGGTTGGCGTTGCCTGGAAGCGGTCCAGCAGGTAAGAGCGACCGAACGGAGTAAAATGGATGGTGGCCCAGCTGGCTCGCAAAATCTGAATATGGCGCAAGACACGGGCCTCCCCCCACAGCGGGTAGAGCAAATCACAGAGTGCATTCACAATATCGCCGGTGCTGGTGATGAGCACACCGACCAGCGTCACCCCAATCATCAAGAGCAGATGATGGGGAAGAGCAACCGGGCCGAACGCCGTAAAGAAGCCAATATAGACCATGCTGCCTGAGACCAGCGCGGGCAGGAGCGCCTCTAGCACAATATAAAAGCGCGACGGCTCACGCACAAACAGGGTGGTGATCCCCAGCGGACCAATGGCCCAACCGATCAGCTGATCGCGCCGCAAGAGCGCCAGCAACAGATGAGATCCCTCAACCAGCAGCAGCCAGAGCAGCACAAAGGCAATCAAGCCCGGTAGAGAACGAAGCTGGATACTGGCCAGTATCCCCGGCATGCTCATCCTCCTCGAACGTCGTAAACAGCGACACCAGAAACCTCTGTTTGTATTGTACGCCCATGAGATGCCTGCCGACAACAGGACTTCGCTATTCTTCCCACCCTCCTTTGCCAACCAGCGGCACGAAGACACAACCACCAAGCGAATGCACCTCTTGCCCGCTAAACGTGCGCCGTATGACCAGCAGCTCCTGATGGTCATGGCTGCCAACAGGGAGCACCAGGATACCCCCCTCAACCAACTGGGCAACCAGCTGCTGAGGAATCTGCGGAGCCGCAGCGGTGACCACGATCCGGTCATAGGGCGCAGCATCCGGCCAGCCCAGCGAGCCATCTCCTACAAAGACGGCAACGTTGCTCAGGCCCAGCTGCAGCAGCCGCCTGGCCGCCTGACAAGCTAGTTGCTGGTAGCGTTCCACCGTTACGACAAAGCGCGCCAGACGTGCCAGAATAGCCGCCTGATAGCCCGAACCAGTTCCAATCTCCAGGACACGCTCCTGACCGCTCAGCTGCAGAGCCTGGGTCATCGTTGCCACAATCAGGGGCTGAGAAATGGTCTGACCGCAGCCAATTGGAAGGGCCTGATCAGCATAGGCCCACTGACGATGATGGGGATCAACGAATAGTTCGCGCGGCGTCGCCTCAATGGCTGCCAGCACACGCTCATCATGGATGCCAGCGCTACGCAAGCTCTCTAGCAGAGAACGGCGCTGCGTCTCAAGATCACGAGCCATAGCATTTCAGGACGGAGTGAGGAAGGAAAAAGGCCTGGCCTTCTCTATCAGGCACGACATACGAGACTCATGTCCCAGGCAGGGAGAGGCGCAGAGGAAGAGCGCAGTCAGCACAAATAATCCTCCCTCGGCTACTGGTCGGCTCACAGAGCCTCAGCCTTCTTCGAAGACTAAGCTGCACACTTCAAGACGAGACGCGCGAGGGTACCCATTTAGAGTCTAAAGCCTGTTGAAACAGACGTCAAGGAGAGCAGGGAACAATCTGCTGCCTCTTCTTATTCTTAAAGGCCGGCAATGAGCGGAAAAGCCTGTGATCCAGGCCACCAGTCAGCGCGGAAGGATGCAGAGCGGGCTTACAGGCTTACAATACCTCTCACAGAACACAAACGGGCATAAAAAAAGTGGGCGCTACTGGGCTCGAACCAGTGACCTCTTCGGTGTGAACGAAGCGCTCTCCCACTGAGCTAAGCGCCCTTTACTTCTCATAACCGTGGTGACCGCCGGCTTTACCATGGCCTCTGGCTATCACCCAGCTCTCTGGTATAGCTACTATAGCACTCCGAGCGGGGCTTGTCAAGTAGCGAGAGGGGATATCAGCAGCAAGTGCCAGAGCGTACTTGCACGCGGCCTCATCAGCCAGCTAAAGACGCCGGCGGCGCGGCCTTTCCCGACATCTACCGACCGACAGAAGAGGAGGAGCAGGACCGCGGGGCCGCGGCAGGCACGATAAGCGGTCTGGTGCACCGCTCGGAGTGCAAAGGCAGGTAGCATGCAGCAGCGTCAAACGCGAGAGCGACAGCAGACGAGCAAGCAGGAATGGAGCCAGCTGGCAGTCATCATAGCTCGTTAGGGGCCTTGCGCATCGTGGGGAAGAGAATCACATCACGGATGGACTCCTGATCGGTCAGGAACATGACCAGGCGATCCACGCCGATGCCCAGCCCGCCCGTGGGCGGCATGCCCACCTCCAGCGCCTCCAGAAAGTCCTCATCGAGCACTTGCGCCTCCACATCGCCGTGGGCACGCTGGCGCATCTGATCCTCAAAGCGCTGGCGCTGATCGAGCGGGTCATTCAGCTCAGTAAAAGCGTTGCCGATCTCCAGACCGCCCAGAAACGGCTGAAAGCGCTCTACCAGATCAGGCAGCGAGCGATGACGCTTGGCCAGCGGTGAGACATCCAGGGGATAATCAACCAGGAAGAGCGCGCGGCGCAGCGGCTCGGCTCCCTGGCGGAACATCGCACTCTTCAGTTCATCGATCAAACGGCCTCGACCCAAGGCGGGATCGACCTCATAGCCGCGAGCCTGCATCGCAGCGGCCAGGCTCTCTCGATCGGGATAGCGATTCACATCAATCCCGGTAAACTCCTCGATCGTCGCCAGCAAAGGCAGGCGCGGCCAGGGAGGCGTTAGATCCACCTCGTAGCCCTGGTAGCGAATGCGGGGCGTCCCGCAGGCCTCCAGTGCAATCGCATAGATCATCTCCTCCGCCAGGCGCATCATGTCCTCATAATCGGCATACGCCTGATAGCACTCCATCATCGTAAACTCGGGATTATGTGTGCGATCGATTCCCTCATTGCGGAAATTGCGCCCGATCTCATAGACTCGCTCGAAACCACCCACAATCAGGCGCTTCAAATACAACTCCACCGCAATGCGCAGGTACATATCGCGGTCTAGAGCATGATGATGGGTCACAAAGGGGCGTGCCGTAGCACCGCCGTAGATCGGCTGCAAGATCGGTGTCTCCACCTCCAGAAAGCCGTGCTCATCGAGGAAGCGGCGCATCGCGCGAATCACGCGGCTGCGCGTCACAAAGATCGGCTTCACCTCATCCCCGTTGGCCAGCAGATCCAGATAGCGCTTCCGCTGGCGCAGCTCCACATCTTCCAGCCCATGGTATTTCTCGGGCAATGGGCGCAAGCCCTTGGCAATCAAAGCAAACTCCAAAACGTGGAGCGTGCGCTCGCCGGTGCGCGTGTGGAAGAGAAAGCCTCGCACCTGAATAAAGTCGCCGATATCCAGCAGCCGGACTGCGCGATAGGCTTCCTCACCGAGATCGTTAATGCGGAAGTAGACCTGAATACGGCCAGTGCCATCCTCAATATGGGCAAAGGCTACCTTGCCCATCTCGCGGAGCAAGCGGATGCGTCCGACCAGACAAAAAGAGTGCTCCTCTCCCAGCCACTCATCGAAGTGCTGCAGCACCTCGGCAATGGTATGGCTGCGCTCTACATGGTTGGGATAGGGATTAATGCCGCGCTCACGCAAAGCCTGCAGGCGCTGGAGCCGCACACTTCTTTCATCAGCCATAACGCTCTTGGAAACTCCTCACAATGGTTTGCCGCTATTTTAGCAAAATTCCGGGCCAGTGGATAGCAGGGAGAGAGAAAGACCTGGTGACAGCTCTCCCCCTGATTGGGAGCAAGCAAAGAGGAGGGCCGCACAAGAGAAGGCGGCCCCGAAAGACACAGCGGCATACTCCATCCTGGCTGGATCAGAAGACGAAAGCACTCGGGGAGGAGAAGCAGAAATGCTCTCGTCGCAGGGGGAGAAGCTCATTCACTCGATGGCGAGGACCGTGTACTCTTTGACGCCACCAGGGGTAGAAACCATGACCAGATCGCCCACCTTATGGCCAAGTAAGGCTTTCCCGACCGGAGACTCGTTGGAGATGCGGCCAGCGCTCGGATTCGCCTCATAGGCGCCCACAATCGTATAGCAAGCCTCACGCCCGTCGCTGCTGCGCACGCGCACCACTGATCCCAGCGTTACCTCGTCGCTCTGGACCTTCTGAATCGTGCGCGCGGTGGCGAGCATCTGCTCTAGCTCATAGATCTTCCCTTCGAGCCGGGCGTACTCCGTCTTGGCCTCCTCATAGGCCGCATTGTCGTTGACATCGCCCCCCTCCTTGGCATCGTGCAGGTAGCGTGCAACCTCAGCCCGCTTGACAGTACGCAGGAACTCCAGTTGATTCAGAAGACGTTGCCGGCCATCCTCGGTCAGATAGACGCCCTGTGTCTCCATCCTATGTTTCCCTCCATTGTCTGCAGGAAATCTCTCATCTACTACCAGAGTCTCAGCCTGCCTACAACCTGCCGCGCCACAATACGGGGAGAGCGCCAACAGAGAGTAAGCAGCTTCTTCAAGAGAGAGCCGGTCCAGGTCTCTAGTGTTCTGGCCGGTTTTGCCTGAGTAAACGCTTGGGAGCAGAGCAGGCGAGACAGACAAAGTATGTCACGACAGCCTCCTCACGCCTGGCAGCGGGCCTGACGGCCAGAGCCGCTCATTCAGGAGAGAGATGCCCTACATCTCCCCAGGTGACTGTCACCCGCTCGCCCGAGCGGCAGCGCAGCAGCAGCTCTCCGCTCTCATTGACCTCTTCCGCCCAGCCTTCGAGCTGACGAGCACCTTGCTGAATGCGCACCATGCGCCCTAACGTCTGCAAGCGGCTGCGCCAGCGCTCGCGAATATGCCGGGCTACCGGCAGCGAGAAGAACGCCGCCGAGACAGGGGGCATCAAGAGCGCGGATCGTTCAGCGAGTGCTCCCACCTCTTCCTGCAGGGCGAGATAGGAGTCCTCTACATGCTCCAAAAGCTGAGCAATAAACACCTCGCGGCTCAATGAGCGACCGCACTCGGTCTCTAGCGTTGTCGGCGTCGGCGCTTGAACCAGCGGAGCTGACGCAGCCGCAGGAGCCTGGGGGTAGGACTGCACTGATCCGCCCTCACTCTGCTCAATCGCTAAATCTTCACTGCGTCCATTGACATTGACGCCGATGCCTAGTACGGCCACTAAACGACCCGCTCGATCAGAGCTGGTCTCGATTAAAATACCGGCAACTTTACGTTCGCCAATCAAGACATCATTGGGCCACTTGATACCAGCGACGAGGCCAGCGGTATCAGCGATGGCATCCAGCACGGCCAGTGCGGAGAACATAGCTACCAGTGGAAGCGGGAAGCGGGGATAGAGCACCAGCGACAAGAGGACATTGCACCCGGCTACGTCAACCCAACGGCGGCCCTGCCTGCCGCGCCCAGCAGTCTGACTTTCTGTAAGCACCACCAGGCCCTCCAGGCTCTCGCCAGGCACAGCCTCGACGGCACGCAGCATTGCCAGCGTATTCGTTGAATCGACCACCGGGACATAGAACAGCCGTGCCTCCCCCCTAGCGATCAGGCGAGTACCTAACATCTGCCTCAGTCTATCGAGATGCAATCGTGCGCTGTTAGCCATCTGCCCTTGTACACCCCTGCTCACCTCGCTACCATACCCCTCCTCCCCTTTACCTGAGAACCTGGACCTCCCGCCGACGTCCCGGCAGCCCCCTCTCCCCTCCGACACTCTATGCAATAACTCTGGCTCACTTCCCCCCCCCCTCCATTCCACTTTGCGCCGCCGTTGCCGTTCTGAATAAACCAGCTCATCCCGGCCTGCCTGACTCAGGCGCCCTGTAAAAAGACACCCGCGGGCACCAGGCCGGCTGGTAGCGACAATCCAACGACTTCTACACGCTCTTTCTGGCATGCATCGGAAGCGAAGAATGTGATAACACTACCGACCGGCACAGGTCCTGCGGTAAAACCATACAGGCGGGAGCTAACCGACTTTCCAAGCGGGCCTGGTTGTTTCCCACCTTCCGGCTGAGGGCCACACTTAGGAGGCACCCCTCTCTTCCCGATTGGTGTGGCTGGTTAACTCGCCACCTGTGTGGCACTGTCGTTCAGGCATGTGCACACCACCTCCTTTCATTGCGCTAATTGTAACATCGCATTTCAGGTGCTGTCAAGCTTTTCGTTGAAATTTACTTGAACACCTTTTCCTTGAGCTTTTCGACCAGAAGGCCAATGTCAACAGGAACGATCAACCGTGCGGATTTTAAGAGTTCTTTCATGCCCATGCGCAGGTTCTCAATGCTTGAAATAATATACAATAAGATTGGTCCAGGAAAGGAGGAGTTCTGCTATGGCCATCGAGCGTACTGCCCATCCTTACATTGTTCGTGACTCCGCCATCTACGGCGGAGAACCGATCATCGAAGGCACGCGCACTGGCGTGCGCCATGTGATCCTGCTCTTCCAGTCGGGCAAAGATCCTGAAGAGATTGCGCGCATCCATCGTCTGAGCCTGGCTCAGGTCTACGATGCCATCAGCTATTTTTACGACAACGAAGAGGAAATCGAGCACTATATTCGCAATCAGTCCTGGGAAGGCGACTGAGAGACGGCCCCCTGGCTGTTGACTTCCCTGCGCTTGCCGTTGATTGACGCTGGTGCCTGTCCGACTCCGGCACCCTCTATTTTGTGCCTGCCAGGCTTTTGCCAGGCGATGGTGAGCGAGATCACAGCCGGGGCGGGATGTTCATTGCGGCTGGTCTAGCCACACCGCTGCTTCACGCGCTATACTGTTACATAGTATACTGGCGAAAGTCAGCCTGGTTGAACTAAAGGTGAGTGGCGTAGGGTAGCTCTTTCCTCCTCTTCGCCACTGCCCGCAGGGCTGTTCTTGCCCTTCATCGCACGACCGCACACCTGTCCCTGTCCTGGTTTCGAAGGCCGACGCCGACGCTTCGACACTCGCCGGCACAGCTCTTTCCTCTTGCAGTCGAGGCTGCTGTGCCCTCATTAGCCAGAGCGAGCCAGTCAGCGCGGCCTTGGCTTCTCGCTTGTCCTGCACCCGTCCACGCTCAGACGGCGGCAGAACAGCGCCTTAGCTCCTCAATGTACCCGTCCGCTCAGTCGCGCTCACGAGTCCTGTGAGGAAGACTTGGAAGAGAAGCAAGAAAGGAGGACCTGATAGATGCAGCAATACAGCGATCTGCTGATCGATGCCCTCCTGGATGAGGGATTCACGGTCGAGGAGGCCAATCGCCTGATCGAACTGCGCGAGGCATACGAAGAGCAGCTTGCCCGCGAGGAGATACCCTATCAGCGTTTCATGTCCTGGCTGATCGAATATGGCCACCTGAGCGATTATCTCTAGCGGGCAAGCCAGGCAGGCAAGGGACGAAATCCTTGTAGCTGCCTTCTGCTGTGAGGTACAATAGCAATGAGGCAGGCAGTAGACTACGGCGCAGCCCCCTGCTGCGCCGTTGCAGTTTCCATGACCAGATGAGCAACCCCGCGCCAAGGAGAGAAAAGTCATGAAAGCGGTTGTTATGGCCGGAGGGGAAGGATCTCGCCTACGTCCCCTGACCATCAAGCGCCCCAAGCCAATGGTGCCGATCGTGGGCAAGCCCGTCATGGAGCATATCCTGAACCTCCTGAAGCGACATGGCATCACCGAGGTCATCGTCACCGTTCAGTACCTGGCGAGCAATATCGAGGACTACTTCGGCAACGGCTCGCAGTTCGGCATGCGCATCACTTACTCTCGCGAGGATGTCCCTCTGGGCACCGCCGGCAGCGTGAAAAACGCTGAGGAGCACCTGACCGAGCCGTTCCTCGTGATCAGCGGCGATGCGCTCACCGACTATAATCTGAGCGATATCATCCGCTTTCATCAGGAAAAGCAAGCGCTGGCAACGTTGACGCTCGCTCACGTCCATAATCCACTCGAGTACGGGGTCATTATCACGAACGAAGATGGCCATATCACGCAGTTTCTGGAGAAGCCTAGCTGGGGCGAGGTCTTCAGCGATACGATCAATACGGGCATCTATGTGCTCGATCCCCGCGTGCTGACCTACTTCGAGAAGAATAAGCCCTTCGACTTCAGCCAGGATCTCTTTCCGTTGATGCTCAAAAAGGGTGACCCCATCTATGGCTATATCGCCAGCGGCTACTGGTGCGATGTGGGAAACCTGAGTGAGTATATGCGCGCCAACGCCGATGCTTTGCAGGGACGGGTTCAGATCGAGATTCCTGGCCGCCATATTGGTAACAGCATCTGGTGCGAAGAGGGCGTGGAGATCGCTGAGGATGCTCAGCTCTATGGCCCGGTCTACCTGGGACACGACTGCAAGATTAAGTCGGGCGCCATCATCCACGGGCCGAGCATCATCGGCCACTATACGATCATCGATGAGCGGGCCCAGGTCGACCGGAGCATCATCTGGAATAACTCTTATATCGGCGAGCGAGCTGAGCTGCGCGGCGCTCTCGTCGGCTCGTCGACGAGCATCAAGAGCAAGGCGGTGATGTTCGAAGGCTCGGTGATCGGCGATAACTCGATCGTCCAGGAGGGCGCCATTATCCAGCCCAATGTGAAGATCTGGCCCGATAAGGAGATCGAGACCGGCGCTGTGGTCAATAACAGCATTATCTGGGGCTCGCAGGGCAGACGCGGCCTCTTTGGGCGCTACGGGGTAACGGGTCTGGTCAATATTGATCTGACTCCCGAGTTCGCCGCCAGCCTTGGCGCAGCTTACGGAGCCATTCTTCCCAAGGGCAGCATCATTGCTGTCAATCGCGATTCATCACATCGCACCTCACGAATGATTAAGCGGGCGATCGTGGCCGGCCTCCCCTCGGCTGGCATCAACGTCCACGATATTAATCAGGTCCCGATTCCGGTGGCTCGCTACTATGTGCGCAATACCGAGGCCGTCGGCGGTATTCATGTGCGCCTCTCTCCTCACGACCCGCGCATTGTCGACATCAAGTTCTTTGACCAGTACGGCCTCGATATCAATAAGGCGACCGAGCGCAAGGTGGAGAACCTCTACTTCCGCGAGGACTTCCGCCGCGTCTACATCGACGACCTGGGGTCGATCGAGGTCCAGGAGAATGAGCGCGTGCTCAATCTCTATCTGGAGGGCTTCCACAAGGTGGTCGATGAAGGGCTGATCCGTCAGCGCAAGTTCCAGATCGTGATGGACTATGCGCATGGAAGTACGACTCAGTTGCTGCCCGGCATCTTTAACCGCCTCGGTGTGGATGTCATTATCTTGAATACAAGCGCCGATGAGTCGCTGGTCACGCGCACGAAGGATGAGGTGGAGCGCGATCTGCAGCGCCTGGCCACGATTACGGCAGCCCTCCATACCGATCTGGGTATCCGCATCGATCCGGCTGGTGAGCGGATCGCAGTGGTGGATGACCGCGGGCGCATCCTGGACGGGATGAAGATGCTGGCGGTGATGACGAGCCTGATGTTGCGCCGCTTCCATCAGGCGACGGTGGCGGCCCCGGTGACAGCCCCCAGTGCCCTCCAGCATATTGCTAAGCGCTACGACGGCCATATCCTGCATACGCGCGTTCTACCTCAAGCCCTGATGGCAACGGCAAGCCGCGAGGGAGTGGTGCTGGTCGGTGACGGCGAGGGCGGCTTCATCTTCCCGGAGTTCCTGCCCGCATTCGATGGTATGATGGCTGTGGCAAAGCTGCTGGAGCTGCTGGCTTACTTTGAGGCGAAGCTCTCTGAGGTGGTGGATGATCTGCCGAGCTACTACTTGAGCCGTACGCGCGTGGCCTGCCCCTGGGAGCATAAGGGCAAGGTCATGCGTATCCTGAGCGAGCAGTATCGCGAGCGACGTGCCAAGCCGATCGATGGGATTAAGATCGACCTGGGAAGCAAGGAGTGGGTACTGGTGCTGCCAGATGCCGATCGGCCTCTCTTCCACGTGGTGGCGGAATCGGAGTCAAGCGAACAGGCCCAGGCTCTGGCTGAGAAGTATGCCCGCGTGGTAAGCGGCTTGCAGCAGTAGCTCCCTACCCGCCCGGCAGCTCCCGCTATCTGCAAGCCGGCCAGAGATGCAGCACAAGGGGGAACGCTCCGACCTTCTATTTTCGCTTTTTCTCTTCGGTTCCCCCAGCTTGAAACAACAGGCCCCGTTGCGGTGGAGGGAATGGACGCAACGGGGCTGATGAGTTCGGTGTCCGGTCCAGTGCCGCCGCTGTCGCTGCACCAGCGTGGGAAAGAGGTTGCTGTCTTCCAGTTGCCGGAGCGGCCCTCCCACTCTCTGGCCGCCACCCTCTTAGCCAGAGGACAGGCTGTACTGGCATCTGGCGAACAGCCGCGCCCTGGCCTGGTTCACGCGCTAGGCCGAGGCCGAGGCAGCCAGACGCGAGGCCGACGCCGCTTCTACGGACCGCGCCAGGACAGGCTGGAGCGGTACAGGTGGCAGGTTGTGACCCAGGCTGGCGCAGATGCTCTGGGCGGTACGCCGTATCCCCTCTTCCAGATCGACGCTCGGCTGCCAGCCAAGGAGTTGCCGCGCACGGCTGTTATCGAGAGCGATGGCTGCTCCAGTTCGTCCACGCTCGCTCAGATAGAGGGGTGGGACTTCGCTGGCCAGTAGGGCGGCGGTCCGCTGATAGAATTCTTCAAGGCTGAGGCCGCTGCCACTGCTGATGTGAATGGTCTGGTTGCCGCCGCGCTCGAGAGCCAGCAGGTGAGCCTGAACTACATCGGCGATGTAGATATGGTCCCGCCTCTCCCCCTGCGGGGCGCGAATGACTACCCGCCTCTGCTCTAGCAGGCTGTAGATGAATTCGGTTAAGGGATGTTGAGCGGTTTGTCTGTCGGTTTCTCCATAGACATCAGCATAGCGCAGAATAACATGCTCTATTCCATAGTAGCGGCTATAGTAGCGAATATACCATTCTCCGGCAAGTTTGCTAATGTCGAGAGGACGCCGTGGGCAGAGCGGGGCCTCCTCGCTGAGAGGAAGGGCCTGGCCTTCTCCAGCATAGAGGTCGTTGCCGCCAGAGGCAAAGATAATGCGACCAACGTTGGCCGCTATGCAGCCATCAAGCAGGTTGAGCAGGCCATGCAAATTGACGTCAGCATCGGTTAGCGGGCGCTGGCCAGGCAGTAGCGCCGAACGACAGGCCGCATGATGGCTGACAATCTCGGGACGCTCCATCTGGAGCACTGCGTGTAGCCGCGGGTCTCGAATGTCTAGCTGGTAGAAGCGCGCGCGTGGATCAAGGCGCTCCCGTGCGCCACTGGCCAGTGAGTCAATGACTATGACCTGATGGCCAGCATCCAGACAGGCGCGAGTCAAGTGCGCCCCAATAAACCCAGCTCCGCCAGTGATGGCGATCTTGACCAAGTGTGTCTCTCCCTTCTGTCCTTGCTTGGCTTGCCGCTGTCTCGATCGGTGGCTCTCTGCTATCTCTAGTGTAGCGCTGATCTCTATTATATAGATATATATGTATCTATACGACAAAAAGCGATATGATCGTATATAGCAGTTTTTCAATGGCCAGAATGACAAAGAGCGACGACGGCTGGCCACGATGAGGACAGTTGATCGACCTGCTTCTGTAAGAGAAAGGCCAGAGGTAAGATAGAGTGGGTTGTGTCGGGCAGGGCTGGCAATGCTGGCAATCCACAGGCAGCTAGCCTGTAATCGCTGGGCCGGCTGTCCGCCTGCTATGCTTCTTGCATTGCCGTCTCAGAGAAGACGGGAGATAATCTAGACTGACGTTGGCCCGCCGCAGTGAGAGGAGCTGCGCCGGCGGGGGGGACGGCGCAGGTCGTAAAGCTCAGGTTCCGCTCACTGTGCCAGCCGCCGCCAGGCCACAGCGCTTGTCTCGCTAACCGGCGGCGGCTGGTCCTCTATGAGGCAGGGGTTGTACCTCTCATGAGCGCATCCAGCGTGGACTTCTTGATACGGTAAGCCTGACGCTTGCCACGGTGGGGGAGGGTGATCGCCTCCAAGGCTCCGCTCTTGATCCAACGACGCACCGTTGTATCGTCCACGCGCAGACGGCGCGCAACTTCACGTACCGTGAGCAGTTCTTCCAGATCCTCAGCCATAGCAGTCTCTCCTACTCTTTGGGATTAGCTCGTAACAGGCGCGATCACCAGCGTTCCTCTGACACCCCTGGCGCGCCGCCCTCCCCTCGTTGAGCGGAGAGAGCTGCGTCGCCTTCCGGTCAAGCCGGGAAGGGGTGCCATCTGGCGATTCACGAGCAGACGTTTTTTCGGTCCCTCTATACGAGAGTATATCCCTGGGGGTAGCATCCTCCCGTGAGGCCAGAACAGTTGAACGCTGTCTGCCAGTTAACTACACTATACAACTACGCACAAACGTACTAAAATGGAGCAGATGTCAGGTTGGCGTCTACCTTCTCCCGCTGGAAGCGAGCGGTCGCTTCGACTGCCAGATTGGATTGCGTCAGGCAGAATGTTCTCTGAGGAGAGAGGGAGACAGGCGAGCGATCGACTTGCGAGCGGTCCAAAGGACTGGAAAGGGCCTTTTTTGATGTCTGTGACCATTCTGGTCGTCAGTGATCTTCACCTTGCGCATGGTCAACAACCTTTTGAGGGCTTTACCGAGCAGCAACAGCGTGCCTGGGAGGAGTTTCTGCAGGCGGCCTCTCCTGGAGGCACACTGGTCGAGGAGCGGGCAGATGAGACGGTTGAGCTGGTGATCAATGGCGACTGCTTTGATTTTTTGGCGGCTGCTCCCCTGCGGCATGATCGCACTCGGACGGTAGCTCAGGCTTTGGAGAAGCTAGAGCAGATCATTGCCGCTCATGGAGCGTTCTTTGAGGCGCTGGCCCAGTTTTTGAGGCAGCCCCAACGGCGTGTGACCTTTGTGCCCGGCAATCACGATATTGAACTGCTCTTCCCGGCAGTCCAGCAGCGCCTGCGCCAGGCGGTGGGTTGGCCCGCGGCCTCAGAGGAGCGGCTTCGCTTCTGGCCCCGCGCGCGCTATGAGCCGCTGTCGACGATCGCTATAGAACATGGCAATCTGTATGATTTCTGGAATCATCGCAGTGCCGGGTTGTGGGCTGCCAGTGGCGAGCCACTGCCTCCCCCGGAAGAGATTCTTCTCTCCGCGGGTTCGTGGTATTATCAAGAGGCAGGGGCGTTGATCCATCGCCGTTTTCCGTATTTCGACCACCTGGAGCCATCGCTCAGCTATCCGCGCCAGATGGCGCTGCTGAGTCTCTTTGCTCCCGAGCTGCTGTGCGAAGTGGTGACGAACCTCGTCGGGCTGATGAGCCGTCCACGTCAGCCTTTGGCTGGCTTGAGCCGAGGCGAGGAGCACGTGGCCCTGCGCCTCTTCGAGGAGGCGATGCAGGATCTGGCCGCCTTCCAGCGCGATATGGAGCGTCAGAAAAGCGACTGGCAGCCGGTGCCAGGTTGGGATGAGCAGCGGGCTACGGCAGCTACGCTGGAGGAATATACGCTTTTGCGGGAGGCGCTGGCCCAGGCGAGCGAGCCGACAGCGACGGAGAGGACGCTGCTGGAGGCCGTGGCCCGCATCTTTGGAAGGCCAGCGGCGCGCCGGGCAGGCCCAACCGGCGCTGGTATGCAGGCCCTACTGCAGCGTGAGCCTCGCCTGCGCTATGCCCTGGCCGGCCATACTCATTCGTGGCTCGTAGAGTCGCTAGCCAAGAGCCGCCAGTCCTATCTGAATACGGGCACATGGACGCGGCGCCTGGCGCGGCCTGCACCGGAGGAGATCACGCCCGCGACCTTAGCCTGGCTGCGCTCCCCAGATTGGCCACCGACGCCGACCACTTCGCCGCTGCGCGAGGTGACACAGTATACGTTCGCGCTGATCCGCGCCAGCGATGACGGGGTCCAGGCTACGGCCAGCCTTTGCGCCTGGGAAGTTCGTTCTCAGCCAGCTTACCGGGTCCTGGTAACAGCCACCTTCTGAGAGTAGTGCGGGTAGGATGAGATGGTGACGGAAGCCAGCAATAAGCATACAAGTCGTGAGAGAAAGCTGGGGCCTGAAGGGTTGAGTAGCAGGTATGAGTGAGAGTGACATTTCCAGAGCACCGGGGAAGTCTCGGTGTGGTGAGAGTGGTAAAAAGCTGCTCCTGGTCGACGGGCATGCCTTGATCCACCGAGCCTTCCATGCGCTGCCCGAGATGCTGACGACGAGCAGCGGCGAAGCGGTGAACGCGGTTCTTGGCTTCGCCAGCATGCTGCTGAAGGCACTGGCGGAGGTGCGTCCGGACTATGTGGCCGTGACCTTCGATCGCTCAGTGCCTACCTTCCGTCATGAGGCGCTTCCCACTTACAAGGCGCAGCGTCCCTCGCTACCACCAGTGATGCGCTCGCAGTTTGAGCGTATCCGTGAGCTGGTTCATGCTTTCAACTTTCCCGTCTATGAGCTGGACGGCTTTGAGGCAGACGACCTGCTCGGAACACTGGCGCGTCAGGCAACGGAGCAGGGTCTGGAGACCATTATTCTGACCGGCGATATGGACACGCTACAGCTGGTCGATGACTGTGTCCGCGTCATGGTGGCCAAACGCGGCATTAGCGAGGTGACAGTCTACGATCGGGCCGCGGTACAAGCGCGCTATGGCATTGAACCGGGCCAGCTACCGGATTTTAAGGGACTGGTCGGTGACCCGTCGGATAATATCCCCGGCGTGCCTGGGATTGGAGAGAAGACCGCCAGTCGGCTGATCGCCACCTACGGCAGCCTTGAGGCAGTGCTGGAACACCTGGCCGAGCTGAAACCAAGGGAGCAGAAGGCCCTCAGCGAAGCACGCGAGCAGGCCCTTCAGAGTAAGTACCTGGCCACGATCGTACGCAATGCCCCGGTGCAGCTTGATCTGGCCGCCTGCGATATCAGGCGCTTCAATCGCGAGAAGACGCTGGCTCTCTTCCGCAGGTTGGAGTTTCATTCGCTGGTTGATCGGCTGCCCGGTCCCGACGGTACCTTCGGTGATACGAGAGGCGGCGGCCAGGCGAGCGGCCAGGGGCAGATCTTGGTTCCCGATGCAGGGCAGCCAGGGCCTGATTTTGCTGAGCAGTCCACGAAGGCCCCGAGCGGGGAGGAAGCCCACGCAGGGCAGTCCGCTCCTCTGGGTATCGTGCCTATCCTGGAGCCTCCCCCTCCACCAACACAGCTCACTCAGACCGGTGAGCCCGCGCTAGCCGCGGAACTCCCCCTGACTTCCCAGGAGGCCGCCAGCCAGTCGCCGTCTCAGCCCAGAGATCACGCCCAGGTGGAGCAACTGGCACTCTTCGAGTTGCCAGCCCAGGCAGAGGTGCGCCATCTCCGCCTGCCTGCCATTGAGGATAGTCTCCCTCTCCTTGAGCCGGCCAGTGAGAAAACAACCAACACGCTGCTGATCACCAGCGAGGAGGCACTGACGGTTCTGGTGCACAGCCTGCACCAGGCAGGAGCCTTTGCCTTTGACATCGAGACTTCCTCTGAAGACCAGTGGCGGGCCGAACTGGTCGGGCTGGCTTTTAGTATGGCCCCCGGCGAGGCTTACTATGTCCCTATTGGCCATCAGCAGACGCTCGACGGCGAAGAGCCACCGGCCCAGCTTCCTTTACCGCTCGTCCTGGAGCGGTTGCGCCCGGTGCTGGAAGATGCCCGTATTGCTAAATATATGCATAATGCGAAGTACGATCTGCTGGTGATGGCGCGCTACGGTGTACGCATCCAGGGATTAACCTTTGACACGCTACTGGCGGCCTATCTGCTGGACCCTGGCCGACGCGGCCTGGGACTGAAAGAGCAAGTTTTCCAGCGCCTGGGCTATGTGATGACCCCTATCTCTCAGCTCATCGGCAGCGGTAGCAAGGCCATCAGCATGGCCCAGGTTTCGGCAAGGCGTGCCGCCGAGTATGCCGGGGCCGATGCAGACATGACGCTGCGTCTGGTAGCCCCCTTGCGACGCGACCTGCAGCGGCACGGCCTGTGGAAGCTCTTCGAGCGTATAGAGGTGCCACTTGTGGAGGTGCTGGTTCAGATGGAGTTGCACGGTGTGGCCCTGGATGCCGACTTCCTGCACGATTTCGGCGAGCGCCTCAACGAGCAGATTCGCACCCTGGAGCAGAAGATCTACGACGCTGTCGGACATCGTTTTAACATCAATTCAACACGGCAGCTGGCCGAGGTCCTCTTCAGGGAGCTGAAGCTGCCCACAGGGCGCAAAACGCGTACCGGCTATTCTGTGAGCGCCGAGGTCATCGAGAGTCTCAAGGGCCTTCATCCGGTGGTTGATGCCTTGCTGGAATACCGCCAGCTCACTAAACTGAAATCTACTTACGTCGATGGCTTGCTAACCCTAATGGACCCCGTGACCGGGCGCGTGCATACCTCGTTCAATCAGGCGGTGACCTCCAGCGGGCGGCTGTCGTCTAGTAACCCCAATCTGCAGAATATCCCTGTGCGGACGGAGACCGGGCGCCAGATTCGGCGCGCCTTCATTGCTGACCCGAGTTACCTCCTGCTCACTGCCGACTATTCTCAGATCGAACTACGCATTCTGGCGCGCATTACGGGGGAGAAGCGTCTGGTGGAGGCTTTCCAGCGGGGCGAAGACATTCATACGATCACTGCCGCCTCTCTCTTCCATGTGCCGGTGAGCCAGGTTACGCCCGAGCAGCGCCGCCTGGCCAAAACTGTGGTCTATGCCATTCTCTATGGTCAGTCAGCATTCGGATTGGCTCAGGTGACCGGCATGAGCAACGCTGAGGCCAGCGAGTTCATCAAGCGCTATCACGAGACCTTCCCCGAGGTGCGGCGCTACGTGGATGCGACCTTGAACCAGGCCTACAAGCAGGGCTATGTGAATACGCTCTTCGGGCGCAAGCGCTTCCTGCCAGACTTGCGAACTCTCAGTGGACCGGAGCGCCAGGCTCTGGAGCGTGAGGCGATCAACATGCCCATCCAGGGCACCAATGCGGACGTGATCAAGATCGCCATGATCCGTATCCACCACGCGCTACAGGAGCGTGGCTTGAAGGCACGCATGATCCTTCAGGTGCATGACGAGCTGGTCTTTGAGGTACCAGTAGAGGAGCTGGAGACAACCCGCCGCCTGGTGCGGACCATCATGGAAGACATTCCAGAGATCACGGAGAAGGTCCCGCTTAAGGTGGAAACCAAAGTGGGGCGAAACTGGTACGAGGCTGCTCCCGCTGAGTAGCCCGCCGGCGCCCCGTTGAGTCGCTGCCGCCATAGGAATGCTGGCGGTATGATCTCGCTTGCGAACGCAAAAGGAGAGCCATCTGTGCAGCTATCACGTCTTGTTCAGAGTCTACCCCCATATCACTTTGCCGAAACACAGAAGAAGCTGGCCGCCCGCCAGGCGGCAGGGGTTGATGTGATCAACCTGTCGATGGGCGATCCCGATCTACCCGCGCCCTCCACCGTTATTGAGCGCCTCTGTCAGGCGGCCCACGATCCAGAGAACCACCGCTATCCTGAGTATCGCGGCTTGCGTGCCCTCCACGAGGCCTTTGTGGCCTGGTTCCAGCGGCGTTTCGGAGTGACGTTGACTCCGGAGGAGGAGACGTTGCCCCTCCTGGGATCAAAAGAGGGATTAGCCTACGTGGCGGCGGCAGTGCTCAACCCGGGCGATGTGGCCCTTGTGCCCGATCCCAACTATACCGTCTACGTGACAGGTACAACCAGCATCGGCGCTCACCCCTATTTGCTGCCGCTGCGCGAAAGCCATGATTATCTGCCCGATCTGGAAAGCATTCCTTCCCCGGTGCTTCAACAGGCCCGCCTTCTTTGGCTGAACTATCCAAACAATCCGACCGCCGCCTGCGCCGACCAGGCTTTTTTTGAACGCGCCGTCGCTTTCGCTCGCCGGCACGACCTGCTCATCGTACACGACATGGCTTACGCTGAGGTCTATTTCGAACAGCGCCCACCAAGTATTTTGGAGATCCCGGGGGCGCGCGAGGTAGCTGTTGAACTGCACTCGCTGAGTAAGACCTATAATATGGCCGGGTTCCGCGTCGGCTGGCTCGTTGGCAATCGCGAGGTAGTGGACGCGGTGGGACGGCTCAAGAGCAACATCGATAGCGGTATGTTCCGTCCGATCCAGCACGCGGCCATCGCGGCTCTGCAATTGCCCGATTCCTGGATACAGGAGCGCAACGCTGTCTACCGCCGTCGCCGTGACCTGCTTGTGGCAGGCTGCAACTCCCTGGGGCTGCGCGCTCGCCAGACGCAGGCTGGCCTCTACGTCTGGGCCGCGGTGCCGGAGGGCTTCAAGGCCCGCGATTTCGCAAGCTGGCTCTTTGATCAGACCGGGGTGCTGCTGACTCCCGGGTCAAACTTCGGCGCCGCTGGCGAGGGCTACCTGCGCATCTCTATGACAGCCCCCGAGGAGCGCATCGAGGCCGCGCTACAGCGGATGAAGACCGCTCTGCGCGAACTACCACGCCCCTGAGATTCTCACCGGGAGCAGGCGGTCGGGCGTACCGTCCGCAGGTTGATGCTTCCTTTTAGACGCGGCCTCGCTTGGCCAACGCTTGTGCAGCGACAATAGCGATGGATGGAGAGATCAAGAGCAGGATCGGGGAGGCAGGCGCGCACCAGCAGCGGAGCTTGCTCGGGAGCACTCCGGCGGCGCTCACGCCTCCATTTTAGCGCCAGGGGAACGAGGGCCATGATGCAACAGTCTGAGACAAGCGCAATGAAGCGCACTTCACTGAACGCATGGAATCTCTCGCTTGGTCGCGCCATCTGCGGCGACGTTCAGGCGGGCCTGGAGCGCGAATGGCTGGTCACGAACGGCCTCGGCGGCTACGCCGCTGGCTCGCTTCTTGGAGCCACTACGCGCAGCTATCACGGCCTGCTGGTCGCCGCCCTTCGCCCGCCGATTGAGCGTTGGGTACTCGTGACGAAGGTCGATGAAGAGCTTCGCCTCCCCCAGGGCCCGGTCCTGAAACTGGGAGTCAACGAGTACCACGATGGCACGCTTGACCCGCAGGGAATGTCGTACCTCGACAGCGTCTGCCTCGAAGGCGACATTCCCTGCTTTCGTTATCGCCTGGGAACCGCTCTCATCTTAGAGAAGCGCATCTGGATGGAATACGGGCAGAATACCACTTATGTCCAGTATGCCCTGCACGGTAGCTATGACGAAGGCGGTGAGCAGGAGCGGGAGCCATCGCTGCTGACGCTCCTGCCTTTCTGTGTCGCGCGCAGCCATCACAGCACGCTGCGTGGAGATCCCGGCTGGCATTTTCAGGTCGAGCAGGATGGGAACCGCTACCGCATCCGTGCCAGCGCTGACACCCCTGTCTATCAGCTGATCGTCGGTCCCTCAGCTCGCTTTGAGCCACGGGGACTGTGGTATTGGCGGGTCCTCCACCGTCACGATCGCGAGCGTGGCCTGCCCTGTGAGGAGGATGTCTATCTGCCTGGCATCTTCCATCTCCCGCTGATGCCCGGCGACCGGGTGACGCTTGTATTGAGTGCAGAGCAGGAACCGCCTGCCACCCTGGGCGGCCCGCAGCATGAGGAGCAGGTCGCCCAGGCTTATGCCCATCATCGTCGCCGCCTCAAGCAGCTTCTTGCTGTGGCAGACCGTAGTGTTGAGGATCTGGCGCAGAGCGATCCTGTCCGCGCCCGCCTGGTAGTGGCCGCTGATCAGTTTATCGTGGCTCGTCCGCAGTACGTGCTCACGCCTACGGGGAAGCGCTATTTGCAGCTCTCGCCTGATCATAAGACGATTATCGCCGGCTATCCGTGGTTCGAGGTCTGGGGGCGCGACGCCATGATCGCTCTGCCCGGTCTGCTCCTGAGCACCGGTCGCTATAGCGAGGCCCGAGGGCTGCTCAAGGCTTTCGCCTCTTCCGCCAATCAGGGCTTACTGCCGAATCGCCTTCCCGAGAACGCAGCGGCTCCGGAGTATAATACCGCCGATGCTTCACTCTGGCTTTTCCGCGCACTCGATCGCTATCTGGCCGCCACCGGTGACTGGACCTTGCTTAAGGAGTTGTTTCCCGCTCTTGAGGAGATCTTACAATGGTATATGCGCGGGACGCGCTTCGGTATTGGCATGGATCAGCGCGACGGCCTGCTGTTTGTAGGGCTGGGAACCAGCGATCTGCAGCTGACCTGGATGGATGCGCGCGTTGACGGCTGCCCGGTGACGCCGCGTCGCGGCAAGCCTGTGGAGATCAATGCGCTCTGGTACAATGCCCTGGCTTGCATGGAGAGCTGGGCAGTGCGTCTGGCTGTTGACGCTACGCGCTACAGTCAGTTACGCATCCAGGTGCGCAAACATTTCGCCGAACGCTTCTGGTACTCCGAGGGAGGGTATCTCTACGATGTGGTGGACGTCGATGGAGAGACGGGCAAGAACGACAGCGCTCTGCGTCCTAACCAGCTCTTCGCAGTGGCTTTACCACGTCGTTTGCTGAGCGATGAGCAGGCGCGCAGCATTGTCGAACGGGTGAGAGCCGAGCTGCTGACACCCCTCGGGCTGCGTACACTCAGTCCTCGCGATCCTCACTATCGCTCTCGCTTCAATGGCGATCAACGCCAGCGAGATAACGCCTATCACCAGGGGACAGTCTGGCCTTGGCTCATCGGCGCCTATATCGATGCCTACCTCCATGTCTACAAGGACAACCAGGCCCTTTTGCCCTTGCTGGAGCCTCTGGTGCGCCACCTCTGGGATGCCTGCCTGGGAACAATTAGCGAGGTGGCCGAGCCGGAGCCTCCTTTCACACCTGCTGGCTGCTTTGCCCAGGCCTGGAGCGTGGCCGAGGTGCTGCGCTGTTGGACGCTGGTCACCGAGTAGACAGTCGGGAGAATCTGAACGCGTATCTCCCTGCCCTGATGGGAATAAAGTTCCCCTGGTCATTGTTTCTAGAGGGTGGAAAGGCCAGAAGGAGGCCAGCCAGTGTAGCGTATGACTGGCCCGCCAACCACCGCCAGTGTGAGTTGGCTCGCCAGGTAGACTGGCTGGCTGGCAGGGGAGTGCGCGAAGAATCCCGCTCTTGCGCGCTCCAAGAGAAGCCGATATTCTTGTGGCCTGACATCGCTGCGTGACTAGGTAATCATGTCACGAAGGAGGTGACGGACCATGACGACGATGGTTCGCTTCGATCCCTGGCGTGAGATGATGAGCCTGCGCGAGGCGATGGACCGGCTGTTCGAGCAGACCTTTGTGCGTCCGTTCTTCGGCACGCCCCTGAGCCCGAGCGTGCCCGTGAACGTCTATGAGACGGATCAGGGCTATCAGGTGCAGGCGCTGTTGCCGGGCGTTAAGCCGGAGGACATCGATCTGACGGTCCAGGAGAACACCCTGACAATCAAGGCGCGCTATCCGGCCCTGGTGGATGAGGGGAAGCAGGTGAACTGGCTGTTGCACGAGATCGGTTCTGGCGAGTGTGTGCGCAGCATCACCTTTGCTAAGCCGATTGTGGCCGATCAGATCGAGACGCACTACGAGCATGGTCTGCTGACGATCACGATCCCGGTGAGCGAGGCCAGCCGGCCAAAGCGCATCGCGATCACAGCCGGTCAGCCCGAGCCTCAAAAGGAGCTGGCAGCCGCTAGCACCCGCTGAGGCGTGAGGGCCGCTTACACGCGGCGGATTGGATAGCGGGCTACTCCTCCGCCCGTGTTATGCGCTCTCACCGGAAGCGGCACAGGGAAGGTAAAGGCATGCAGGAGGACCGCGTGGAAAGTGACGCCGGTTAGCTGGCAGCTGAGCCGGTCCTGTGGGCGGCTGACCCGTCAGTCGCAACGCATCGAGCGTGTGCTTCCGGTGAGAGCCATACCTTGTAGGGTATGGCGCCAGTCTGGCGGGTAGGTCTCTTTGCGTTACCCAGGTTTGTCAGCCTTGTTTTTTTTTGCCCTCCACTTCCTGTTCGGCCAGCACTGACCACCTCCGCTGGGGGAGGACACGGGGCAGCACGAGCGGCGAGCAAGCAAGGCCGGTTCTCCAGGCGCTCTATTGCACGCGCACCAGAATAACGCTGATGTTCCCTTCGCCACCGGCGCGATTAGCCTCATCAACCAGCGAGCGCGCCAGCTGTTGGAGGTCACCGCCGCGTGCCAGCAGCTCGCTGAGACGCTCGTCACGAAGCATATGCCAGAGTCCATCGGTACAGAGCAGGATCAGGTCACCCACCGCTACTTGACGGCTGAAAAAGTCCATCTGCAGGTGGGGCGCCTGGCCCAAATAACGGTAGAGACGATGGCGCCGGGCACTCTTATAGAGATCGTCGGGCGCCAGGAGCTCTGCTTCGACCAGGTCGGCGGCCAGCGAATGATCGCGGGTGATGCGCTCCAGTCCTCTGCCGGGGACGAAGTGATAGGCCCGACTATCGCCAACGCTGGCCACATAGAGGTGGTGGCAATGAAGAATGGCCACGGTTAGCGTACTGGCCATTGCTGTGTTGTAGTCAGCATTAGAGTGGTAGATGACCTGATTGGCACGCAGGACGCTCTCTCGTAGCCAGGACTCGGCTTGCTGCGCGGCTCGCGAGCCGGCTGCATTCGGCGACCGAGGCGGCAAAGCAGTCAGGCGCGGAATGAGAACATCAGCTACAGTGACAATAGCCAGATGACTGGCCTCATGTCCACCGATCGAGCGCCCTCCAGGGCCACGCAGCCCATCGGCAACGCCGAACAGGCCAAACGGACGTGGTGGCAGCCCGAGACCCAGACCAAGACCCTGGACAATGAGGAGCATGTCTTCGTTGTCTTGCGCTACGTAGCGCCGTCCCACATCGCTTATATAGCCGACCTGACAGACGTCAATCACGAGCGGTGAGGTTCCATTGAGAGCGTGGCCACAGTGACGACAGTAGCGCGAGCCAGGACGATTTTCTCGTCCACAGGCCCCACAAGGATTCTCTGGAATGAGGGTACGCACCAACAAATTAGCGCTGCTACGTAGAGGGCTGCTGCGCTCAGGTGGTGGCACAATCACGGTGGGGGCTTCAGCAAGGGCTGCTTTCACAGCGTCGGCGAAGGCGCGGGCACTCGGCCAGCGCTGCGCTGGATCAATATGCATGGCCCGTAGAATAGCCGCATCGACTCCAGGATTGAGGGCCGGGTTGAGCTGGCTCGGCGGTGGCAGCTCAGCTGAGTGGCTGCGCACGATGGCCTGGAAGGGGAGCAGGCCCGTGAACATTTGATAGACCACTACCCCCATTGAGTAAATATCGCTTGCTGGCTCAGCACTCCCCTTCTCTTGCTCGGGGGCGATATAGTGTTGGGTACCCAGGGCCCAACCACGCTGCGTTAGCGGCACCTCCTTCTCCATGGCGCGCGCAATACCAAAGTCTGTCAGGACCAGCCGCCCATCATCCTGGTGAATGAGAAGATTTGAGGGTTTGATATCACGATGGACGATACGCTGCGGATGGGCATGCACCGCATCTACTGCTTCGGCGAGATCGTCAAGATAGCGCAGAGCCAGCTCCAGCGACAGCGGCTTTTCATCCTTGAGTAAGGCTTTGAGCGTTCCCCCCGTGACAAGGGGCATGGCCAGGTAGAGCAGGCGCCCGTCCTGACCAAAGTTGAGCACCGGCACAATGTTCTTATGTCGCAGCTGATGGGCATAGCGAGCCTCACGCTTGAATCGCTCCACTGCTGTGGAAATATCCATATTCGCAATGTGGAGCGAGAGGATTTTGAGCGCAACCTCCTGCTCATCAAAACCATCTCTGGCCCGATAGACCGCTCCCATACCTCCCAGACCGAGTAGCTGCTCAATCGTGTAGCGACCGGCAACGACCGCCCCAGGGAGCAAACACTGACAGAAGGGCTTGCTGCACTGGAAGGTGCCGTCAGGATAGCTGGCCTGACAACGCGGATTCGGACAACGAAGCATCAGGGGTTCCTCCCAACACAGGCCGCGCGCACCAGGCGAGCGATCACGACCCTTGTTGCAGGTATGCAGGTCAAGCGCGAGGGCAGGTAGATCGCCTATCTCGCCCGCTTCTCGCGCTCTAGTCTAGAGGAGTTATTGTTTCGCTGTCAATTGCTTGCTCAGCTTGTACGCTCGGGGTCATGCTACCATTCGGGCCCGGGCAGCGCCTTGCGACGGTCTCCTTCTACGGAGCGCCTGTCGGAAGCAAAGCATCGGCCTCAATCTCTACCAGCCACTGTGGATCAAGCAAGCGTGCCACCTGGACCATCGTAGAGGCCGGACGCACCGCGCCAAAGAACTCACCATGAACGCGGCCCACCTGTTCCCAGTCTTCGGCATGCACCAGAAAGATACGGGTGCGAATCACTGTCGAGAGATCGGCCCCAAGCTGATTCAGCGCTGCCTGCATAATCTCCAGACAACGTCGAGTCTGAGCTGCGGCATCGCCAGGGGCCACGGTCTTGCCGTCCGGGCCAAGCGGCGCAGTACCCGAGACGGCGATCATATTTCCAAGACGGACCGCCCGCGCAAAGCCGATCACTGGCTCATAGGGTGAACCAGAGGAAACGATCTGACGCTCCTGAAGTTCCATATACTTTCTTACTTCCCCTTTAACCTATGAAAGATAATTTTTTCTGTTGATTAAGAAAAACACCAGACGGGATAAGGGCCTTGAGGCTTTTCAGTGCATAGACAGACCAGTGCGGCGGACTGTCACGGTGCCAAGATTGGTATGGAGCTGGAGATTGGCACGAGGTGGTTCACCGACAAGCGTTTGCCCAAACTCATTGGTAACGCTGCCCAGGTTGGAGGAAGCAGCCAGCAGCAGCGATGTGTCGGGTGGCAAGCTGACATCTATCGTACCCGCGTTGGTCGTCATCTGATAGTGACCTCCGGGTTCCAAGGCACCGCCAAAAGAGATGGCTCCGGCATTCGTATGACAGTAAACCTGTCCACAGAGCCGACTCTGCTGCACAGTGATGGTCCCGGCATCAGTCTCCAGACTCGACCGATCTTCAAGTGTCGCCTGTAACACAGTAATCGTACCCGCATTCGTTTTGACCGTCAACCGTCCCTGCCCGCCCAGGATCTGGACAGAGCCAGCATTGCCCTCGATCTGCAGGTCACAGACAGCAGGTACGCTGATATCCAGCCGAACATAGCCCAGGTTCGTCAACGAAAAGGGATGCTGGTAGAGGTTCGAAACCGCGACACTGACCGTGTTCTCCCGCTGCTGACAATCGACGGTCAGCTCATCGCGCCCGCCCCAGAGACCACTCAGGTACTTCGTCGCCAGGATCTCAACCGTGTTAGTGTGACTTCCTCCACGATGAATGGAAATGGGGCCAGCCGGATTGCGAACGATGAGGGTCGGACGCCCCGTGACCTCGAAGCAGCGGGGGGGTAGAGTGATTACCCGTCTAAAGCCCCAGAGGACCACAACACCCCCCAGTACAATGAGGGCAGCCAGGGCCAGCACCAGGCCAAGTAGACTGTTGAGATAGCTGACAAAGAGACTGCCGATAATTACCAAAACGACTATGATCAGGGCAAGCTGCCAGGCCGGAAGAGAAGAAGAGCCTGGTTGCACTTTTCCAAAAGCCTCGTGGGCTGCATAGCTCGCCTCAAAAAAGGAAGGCGCAGGATAGCGCGGCTCCCCCTCAGCTTGGGCCTGCCCTTGCTCTTCACCTTCCGGCTTTGGCCCCTCAGCCGGCGGAAACATCATTTGCTGCTGGCTCATGGCTGGTTTCTCCCCCTAGCTTCCGTCTTCTTCTCCTCTTTTTACTTCCTTTCTTCGCCAACAGGGACAGCCTCAGCCCCCTGACCGTCGCTTCCAGCCCGTTGAGGGGCCAGGGCACTTGACCAGGCCAGGGAGAAGGCAGTCACCCCCCATCCGTCCTGACCCCCGGTCACCAACGGCCAGAGCGCCTACTCTTCTCCCCTCCCGACTACCCACCCGGTACCTGGGAAGCAGGCGGTCGCCCTCCTGTCTCCTAGCGGTAGGTCTCCCGACGCCACAGCACCCACAAAGGAGAGCAACTTCAGATCGCTGACCCTCTCTTCCAGGGTTCCTCGTCTCTGCCACTGCTGTAGCGAATACGTGAGGCTGGGAGAAAAGTTGCAAAGCCAGTAGAGCGGTAGACTGTCTTCCCAGAACAGTGACTAGGCAGAGCAGAAGAACAGGCAATCAAGCAAAGCAGAGGTCGATGAGAAAAGATCTGCCCCGGCTCACAGCCAGATTGTCCCGGCTGGCGGAGGAGGAGTATAATCTGTCAGGGTGAGGGCCGCTGCTGCCCCCTGTTTGGCTAGACTGTCGGCATCACCCCAAAGGAAGACGCGAGCTAAAAGGATATGTTTCCGGCATGATACAGACACTCCCACTGGTGCTTTCGATTGTCATGAGCGAGCTGGCCATCGGCTCGTTCTTGCTGCTCTACGTGCTGGACTGGCGTAGTGAGGTGCGGCGGAGCTTTCTACTCTTTTTCACCATTATCTATCTCCTCTTCACCGCTCTCACCTATCTTTTCCAGCAGAGCTTCGCCTCCCAGCCATTGCTGGATAGCTTTGAGCGACTCGACAAGCAGTGGACTGGCTATACCAGCCCGGTGCTGCTGGCCTTTCTCCTGCTACTGCTGCCCTATTTGCTCTTCCTGATCCTGGACCGGAAAGCCGGAGTAGACGGTAAAGAGAAAGCTGCTCAAGCCGGGGAAGGGCAATTTTCTGTGATACGGGTTCTGCGACTGGTAAGCGGCGGCCTGGCTTCAGCGGCTGGTTTGCTCATGCTCTTTGTACTGGGCATGATTTACCGTCCGCTCGCGCCCTCGCCGCTCGGGGAAGCCCTCACCGTTCTGAGCTTCTTCATAGCGGCCCTGGCTGTCGGCGGCGTGATGACCTCGATGTGGCTCGGCCACTGGTATCTTGTCACGCCAGCTCTGAGCGAGCGCCCGCTCCTGTTCAGCACGGCGGTGGTCCTGATCGCCATTGTGCTTCAGATTCTCCTGACGCTGGCCAGCTCTACTGTAGCCAGCCCTGCGACCTCAACCGCCGCCACACACTCAGCTCAGGTCACGGCGACAGCCATAGCTACGAGTCCGACGCCTGCACCCGCCGTCTCAAGCGCTTCTGCAGCCGTCAAGCCAGCCGGCGCTCCCACGGTCAGTCCTTTGAGTATGGACGTTCTTGGCTGGTTGCGCATTCTGCTCGGTTTCGCCTTCCCGCTCGTCCTGGGCGCTCTCACCTGGAAGCTGGCGCGTGAACGCTCTTTTCAATCGGCCACGGGTATGCTCTATCTGATCGTCGTCATGACGCTGGCAGGTGAGGTTTTGGCCCGCGGCATGTTCCTGAGCACGCTTTAGGGCACGGCTGGCGGGGCCTGTCGCGCCACGAATCGTCCAGATCGAGCACAAGCCTGTAAGGAAGTCACCAGATCGCGGGTGCCTCACAAGACAGGGTGAGAGTGGCATCCAGGCAGATAGATGCCAGAACTCTCACCCTGTTTCTGTACTCAAGGTCTCTAACAGACCCGGCGTTGACCCTCTTTCCCTGAAACGAACCCTATCCGCAGCTTGCTTGAAGCAGGCCGCTGATCAGGGCACTGGACAGCCAAACAAGCAAGAAGGCCGGATGGCTTCAGCGCACGGCCTGTTTTTTCGGCCTGGCGCTCTGGCTAGAGGGCTTGCTGCTCGGCAGCGCGTCGCGCACGCTCGCGCTCCTTCAGCTCGCGACGGAGAATCTTGCCAGAAGCTACCTTGGGAATGGAATCAATGAATTCCACAAAGCCCAGGCGCTTGTAACCAGCCAGGCGCCCATTGACAAAGGCGATCAGATCATCGGGCGTCACACTCTGACCTGGACGCAGGACGACAAAGCCCTTGGGCACCTCGCCGGCCTCGGGATCAGGCACGGGGATCACCGCCGCATCCATGACCGCGGGATGCTCCAGGAGCAGGGCCTCGATCTCGGCGGGGGCAATGCCGAAGCCCTTGTACTTGATCATCTCCTTCTTGCGATCAACAATGTAGGTGTAGCCGTCTTCGTCGACATGGCCGATGTCACCTGTATAGAGCCAGCCGTCGCGCAGCGTCTGAGCCGTCTCCTCGGGCGCCTTCCAGTAGCCTTTCATGACCTGGGGACCGCGAATGATGATCTCCCCATCCTCACCCACTGGCAGCTCACGCGTGCCGGTCTCGAGGTCGACAATCTTCTGCTCGGTATTGTGCACGGGCAGGCCGACGCTCTCCAGCCGCACGAGAGCCGGGTCCTTTGGCTGAGCATGGGTGAGCGGCGAGGCTTCGGTCAGGCCATAACCCTGGACCACCTGAATGCCTGTCTTTTCCTGCACCTTGCGCGCCGGCTCCGGTGCCAGCGGGGCCGCTCCAGAGAAGATGTATTTGACGCTCTTGAGCTTGCTCAGATCAATGGGAGCATTGGCCAGTGCCAGGATAATTGGAGGAACTGCAAAGTAGTAGGTTACATTGTATTTCTCACACAGCTCCAGGGACTGGAGCATATCAAAGCGTTCCATAACGATCTGCGTGGCTCCACAGGCCAGGAAACCACCAGTCAGCATGACACCATAGATGTGGTAGAAAGGCAGGAAGAGCAGAGCCACATCGGTGAAGGTTGTCTGGAGCGCCGTGGTAAATTGCAGGTTATTGGAGACCAGATTGCGGTGTGTGAGCATTGTTCCCTTGGGCAGACCAGTCGTGCCCGAGGAATAGGGAAGCGCCAGCAGGTCATCAGGATCGATCGGGACCGTCGGTGGCGCCTTCGGCGAGGACTCGCGCAGCAGGCGCCCGAAAGGGATCGCCTGGGGCAGGCCCTCGGGTACATGGCTCCCGGTAACGATGACATGCCTCAGATTGGGCAGCGACTTCTGCGCCAGCACAGCCTGCAGCAGCGGCAGTAACTCGCGTTGTACCAGGATGGCACTGGCCTCCGAGTTCTCCAGTTGATAGGCAATCTCGCGCTCTTTATAGGAGGGATTCATCGGGGTCACAACCAGGCCGATGGAGGCCGCTGCGATGAAGGTGATGGTATATTCTGGCCGATTGAGGGTAAATATGCAGAGCCGCTCGCCCTTGCGCAGTCCCAGATTGTACAGTCCGTTGGCAATGCAGTTCACCATCGAGACAACCTCTCGATAGGTCAGGCTGAGGTCATGGTAAATGATAGCCCGCCCATCGGGGTTACGCTCCGCCGCTCTGCGCAGCAGGTGATCATAGGGGACTTCTGGGAACTCGACGGGAGGTCTGAACAACTCGGGAGCAAACATTTTCTCTGGCATGCTTCAATCCTTTCTCGACCCGGCCCTGGGTCTCAACTGCAATGCAGAATGCAGATTCTCTTGCAAGCAGTAACAGCAGGTGAAAAAAGCTACCGGGTATTGAAGCGACGCGGTAGCCAGGTTCTGCTCAGCTTCGCTGCTTTCGCAGGCTTGTATAGTAGCATACTCCAGACATACGAGCTGGTCAATACAGCATTCGTTCTGGTTTCATACATTTCGAATTATCAGCAGGTGAGGATAAGCTTCCTTCCCTTGACGAGGGCAGCTTGACACCCTATAATCCTCTCAAAGAAAGCGATGTCAGCCAGTGCCCGGTGAGGCCGCAGGCAGCACCTGGCGCCGGCTCCCGTCCAGAAAGGACCTGTCCCCCCCTATGGATGCCGAGCGAGGCGCGGCCTCGTTCTCTCTTGATTGGCCAGTGAACGCCTTTTTTCCACAGCTGCAAGTGCCTCACAACCTGGCAGTGGCTGATCTACGCAATGCCTCCTTCGCTGTTAAGCTGGCAGCTAGCACGCTGGCTGGCCTGGTGAACGTGCCACAGCCACAGCTCTACCTGGCAACCTACGACGATGATCTTTTCTGGCTGCAAAGCGCCATCGCCCCCTGGCCCGTGCAGCTGGAAAGACTGGAAGCGCAAGGGGAGACCCTGCTCAGAGAGCTGATCGCCCGCTTTCAGGCGCGCATTGCTGGCTTCATTGTCTATGATCCACAGCGCCCGGCCAGCATCAATGTGGCGACTACGCTGGCCGGTATCCAGGCGGGCGTAGTGGCAGCCCCCGAGTTGCTGCCGCTGCTACAAGCAGCTGGGAGGAAGCCAGTGTTGAGGGACCTGCGCCTTCAGGGCTGGGAGAGCGAGAGCCTGGCCTATCGCTGGGCAAGAGAGACCAGCCAGACCCAGAGATCGCGACGGTCCCTGGCCGGTATGAATCCAGAGATCGCCAGCGGCTTGCGCTCCTTCCTGGTAGCTACGCGCACCTTCGTCCACTGGCTCGATTCGCGCCCCTGGCAGCCCTCCGCAGGCCAGCAGCGCCTTCTCCTGGAGGAACTGCTCGCTGAGCTTCTCCCTGGCAGCATCCATCTGGGCTGGTTCCCGGATGAGGGAAGCGGGGTAACGCTGGCTTCCGAGCGGGCCGTGGCAGTTCTGGCAAGCGACCATTGCAGCAATCTAGAGGTCTGGACTGCCCTGCAGCCCCCAGAGCTGATCGAACGCCTCCAGGCCCTGGCTCAGCGCTATCACCGCCAGCAGGATGAGCGCCCTTTGCCGGCCCTGGAACCACGCGTCTATCTGTCTTTGACGATCAGTGACGGAGATAACCTGCAATACGTGCAGCATCGTATGCTGCATCTGTGGCGCGATTCGGCCCGTGGCAGATTCCCACTTGGCTGGACGATCGCCCCAGCGCTCCTGGAGGCCGCTCCCGCCCTGGCAGCCTATTACCTGGAGACAGCCAGCCCCCAGGATGAGCTGATCGCCGGCCCCAGCGGCGCCGCCTACATGTTCCCATCGAGCTGGCCAGCTGCCCAGCGGCCAGCCTTCCTGGAGCATAGCCAGCGCCTGCTCTCAGGGATGGGCCTCTCTCTCCTGCAGGTGCTCGATGGCGACTGGCGTCAGCGGCTGGGCCTGCCGCTCCCGGCTAGCATGCGCCTGTCTAATGTTGAGGAGCAGCACGCCTTTATCGAGGCCCTCCGGCCCGCTGGGCTGCGCGGCCTGCTCACAGGTGCCAGTGGCCTCACCCTAAGCTATAAGAAAATCATGGGCATGCCCGTCTATCACAATCTGGGGCTTGTCAGCAGCAGGTCTCAGCTGGTGCACCTCGTCAGGGGACTGCAAGCCACGCATCGTCGGCGCCCGCTCTTCCTCCAGCTCTATGTGCTGGCCTGGCGTCTGACGCCCAGCGCCCTCTGGGAGGCATTGCAGGAACTGCGTGAGATCGCTTATCCGGTGACCCCGGGTCAGCTTCTACAGCTCATTGCCCAACAAGGAGCAGGGGGAGCAGAATCGTGATGAGTCCTCAGAGCTACTATTATCCATCGCCTGGTTGCTACCGCCTGGCTCCTGGCCTGTGCCTGCTAGAAGAGATAGACGGGCGGCCAGGGGGACTGGTTATCGCTTCCTACCCGCTGCGCGTCTTGCGCCTTGGCCAGCAAGCCTGGCGGTTACTCAACCTGTGTCGCCAAGAGCGCAGCAGCGAGGAGTTGGTTCGCCTGAGCGGACTTGCCCCCGCGCGGGTGGCCACGCTCTGCCAGCAGCTCAGTGCCAAAGGGCTATTGGAGGCCGGCCCTCCACTACCACCGAGGTCGTGGCCAGGTGTCTCCGTGATCGTGCCCACCTGCAACCGTGTCCGCCAGCTTGAGCGCTGCCTGCAGGCTATCCTTGAGTTGCGCTATCCATCACAGGCACTGGAAATCATCGTGGCCGATGATGCTTCTCGCGATCAGACGCCGACTCTGCTCACCCGCTTCGCTCCAGCCTTCGCCAGTCGTGGAGTGAGACTGCATTGTCTGCGCCACGCCCGGCGTCAGGGAGCCGCAGGCGCCCGCAACAGTGGCGCCGCCGCCGCTCGCTACGATCTCCTGGCCTTCGTCGATGATGACTGCGTGGTAACACCAGACTGGCTCACCACCCTGGTACCACTCTTCAGCGAGACCAGCGTGGCCGCCGTCGGCGGTCAAATCCGCGCCTACGAAACCGGCAGCGCGCTGGGGCGTTACGAGGACGTCCGTTCCTCGCTCTTCATGGGCCTGCAGCCCCAGGAGGTGCGCTTGAGTGGGCCGCTCACCTACCTTCCCACCGCCTGCTTACTCGTGCGTCGCGAAGCCTGGCAGGCTCTGGACGGTTTTGCTCCTCTGAGCTGCGGCGAGGATGTTGATTTCTGCTACCGGCTGCTCGCTCAGGGCTGGCGCATCCGCTATTGGCCCGCTCCCGAGAGCGTGGTCTACCATGACTACCGCACCCGCCTTGGGACGTTCCTGGGGACGCGCGTGCGCTATGCCTCTGCCGAGGCTGTGCTCCAACAACTTCACCCGCAACAGCGCCGGATACTGCTGCTTCCACCTTGGGAAGCAAGTTTTGCCGCCCTGACCCTCGGCAGCCTCTGGCAGCTCATCACCGCTCTCCCCTTGGGTAGCCTTTTGTGGACCAGGTCACAGGGTCGACAGCGCCCAAGCAGGACAGGACAGGCGCGCCTCTCCCTCCTACTGGCGTTTCCGGCTCTGCTGCTGCCTGGAGCCAGCACCTGGCGTCGCCATCAGGCTGCCCGACTTGCTCGCCTGCCGCTGACAGCCTGGCAAATCTGGCAGGCCACGCTACGCAGTTACCTGGCCTACACCTACCACCTTTGCCGCCATCTGACCCGCTACTATACGCTCGCGCTACTAGCCGCGGGCCTGCTCTTTCCGCCGCTTTTGGTGCTGGTCGGCCTACTTCAAGCCGTGGTGGTAGGCGTTGATTACGCGCGCCTGCGTCCGCGCCTGAGTCTGCCCGCATTCGCTCTCTACTCTCTGCTAGAGGATTGCGCCTATGCTCTCGGCCTGCTGCTCGGCTGCTGGAGGCAGCGCACCTGGCGGCCATTGCTAGCCGTGATAGAATGGAAGAATGCCACAGTTACCCAACTTGCTCAACCATCCGAGCCAGGCCCACCCTCTCTACCTTCACGTGACCAACGATAGCGTTGAAAGGAGGTGACGCAGACAGACGATGGCAGGAAGACTGGAACCTGAATGGGGTTTTATTGAAGCTCGCGGTACGCGACTCTACTACGAAGTCGCTGGACGCGGCCATCCGCTGGTCCTGCTCCACAGCGGCTTGCTCGATCATCGCTCCTGGGACCCACAGTTCATGGAGTTCGCTCGCTACTACGAGGTTGTACGCTACGATCGACGCGGCTTCGGTCGCTCAGCGATGGGGAACGTCGAGTACTCGGATGTCCGCGATCTTTACGATGTACTCAACGATCTGGCCATCGACCGTGCTTACTTGCTGGGCCTGTCAAGGGGCGGCAGACTAGCTATCGATTTCGCCCTGAGCTATCCCGAGATGGTCGATGCCTTGATTCTGGCCGCCGCCAACATCAGCGGCTACGATAACTATATGCCAGAAACGCTGGAGCGCGGGAAGCGCATCGCCGCCGCTGCCCGGGCGCAGGATAAGGAGCAGCTCTATGAGCTGTGGGCCACTGATCCGGCGATGCCGCACGAGGACGAATATCCAGAAGCAGCACAGCGCTACCGCGAGCTATTGCGTGACTACAGCTTTGTGCACTACCTGAATCCAGTGCCCAGCGAGCAGCTCAGGCCACCTGCCCTGCAGCGTCTGGCAGAGATCCGCCAGCCGACCTTGATTCTGATCGGAGACGCAGACTCGCTGGAGATGCAGGCCCAGGCCGAGCTACTTGAAGCCGGCATCATCGATGCCAGGAAGGTGGTTATCCGCGGCGCGCGCCATATGCTGAACCTCGAACGCCCCGAGACCTTCAACCGAGCCGTGTTGACATTTCTACACAGTCTGGAGCGTCGCTAGGTAGGCAGGCGGCAGGGCCAGCAGCGACACGACAACAGGACAGCGAGATGTCCCCCATCCCGCACTGCATGCTGCACACACCTGTCGAGCACCACCTCCTCAGAGCAGTGCTCGACCTGACCTGACCTGACCGCCGCTGCCTCCTGGCAATGTTTCTTGAATGTCCCGGCCCTCGCGCTCGTTTCCTCACCATCTTCTGGCTACTGTAGCGCTGTTATTACCTTTTGCCTATGCTTGCCGCGGGAGAGCGCTCCCCCACATGGCCGCCGACGAGCACGGGGCCTCATGCGAAGCGGGCAACGGATCAACAGAACTACCAGCGAGCACGCACTCGGGGTCACGCACTTGCAGGCTGCGCTGGACGAACCACTTGGTGGCCGGGCAACCGCCGTGACAGAGGTCATAGCGCACACAGCCGCCACAGGAGCCAGTCCCCATTTGGCGGTAGAAGGCAAAGACCGGCGAGTGCTGCCAGATTTCCCGAAAACTCTGTTCATGCAGGTTGCCGGCCTCGAACTCGGGCGCCTGGAAAAAGGCACAGGGATAGACCTCGCCTTCGGGGCAGATACAGCAGGTAGCCGTCGCCGCACCACACATATCCAGCCCTGCCAGACGCTCGCCGAAAGCATTCAAATGGAAAAACGAATCGGCAGTCAGCACATCGGGATGCTCCCGCAGCCAGGCCACGAAGCTGCGATACTGCTCACGCGTGGGATGTAGCTCTTCCCACACGGCACGCCCACGACCAGATGGGCGCAGGCGCGTCACGCGCAATTTGGCACCAAAGTTGCCAGCAATCGCATAGAGACGATCCAATTCGGGGAAGCTATAACGCGTCAGGACACTATTGACGGTTAAACTCAGGCCCTCGGCAGCCAGACGCTCCAGGCCACGCATGGCTCGCCGAAACGCACCTTGCCCACGAATGCGATCATTGGTCTCAGGGGTGGCACCGTCCAGACTGACCTGAAAATAAATCGGCTCCAGAGCAGCCAGGCGTTGAGCGCGCTCAGGAGTGATCAGCGTGCCATTCGTGCTGACGCACATCACCAGGTCACGCTCGCGGCAGCGCTCCAGCACGCGCCAGATGCCCGGATACATGAACGGCTCGCCGCCCCCAAAGTGGATCTGGAAGACCTGCATCTCGGCCAGCTCATCGACCACGGCCAGGGCCTGCTCTGTCGTCAGCTCACGCGGACGGCGCTTCCCCGAGGAGGAGAGGCAATGCACGCAGGTCAGATTGCAGGCAGCCGTGATCTCCCAGGTGACCGTGATTGGCGCCGAGAGTCCCCCTCGTAGGAAACGCTGCGAGCCGCTGGTCTGTGCAGGCAAGAGCGGGTCACCAGTCTCGGCAAAGGCAGCTCTGGCCAGAGGATGAAGAGCGCCAGGCTCCGCCCGCCTCTGGCTTCCCGTCCACTGGTGGCGACGTCCATGAAACTGTACGAATTGGATCATGCCTTTCTGCTCCTTCTTCTACGAGTGCTCCGCTTGGCGGCTCATGGCCGTCCTGGCCCGCCGTAGCGAGGTCGGGTCCTAGACAACTGTCGGGCATTGCTCACTCTACTCAGCCGCCGTCTCCTCAGGCGCCAACCCGGCTATCACCTCGGCCTCTAAATAGCCGCGTTTCCGCAGCTCATCGAGCGCCGCCAAGAGGCGAGCCCTGGCTCCTGCGGAGGAGACTTGCTGTTCAATGGCCGCACTGAGATCGCCTGCAAACTGCTCTCGCGCTAAGAGGAGCAGATCAATCAGACGCGGAGAATTGACGAATGAGAGCATTCCTCGATCAGCACAGCCATACTTATAGAGGATGCCGCCAAAGGCCTCGCGCCGAATCTTGACCTCCGGTAGCAGACGATAGCGGTAGCCCGCCGCATGTGCTGTCATGGTCATAGCAGTCCTTCTTTCTACCTGGTGGTCAGGCAGATAGGCAGCCTGTCTACTGCGAAGGCAGGGGCCTGGTGACCCCTAGCGTCCCAACTCTAAAGCCAGCTCGCTTACTGCGCGAGCGGACGCAGCGAGAACGGTATACAGAGGAAGCATACTCAGAGATCTATCCCAGAGTCAAGGTCACCAGCCTGAAGCGTTAGATACTGTAGGGGAGAGAGGGCAAGACCCCGTCCACAGCTCCCCCTTGTTAGCTAGAACACTTGGCAGACAAGACACCGCGTGCTACACTTGCCTGGATCTTACCTACAGCAAGCAAGATCGATAGAAGCGACACAACAGGCAAGAGAGCACAAAAAACTGTTCCGAGACAGACGCAAGGATCGAACGTCATGAATATTAATTCGGCCATACGCCGTCTCAACCAGATCTTCATCGTGCTCTTCCTAGGGCTGAGTCTTGGGCTTGTCTACTGGCAAGTGGCGGTCGCGCAACAGGTCACTGCGAATATTCATAATATTCGCCAGTGCATGAAAGACCATGCCCCGGTACGTGGCAAGATCTATGACCGCAACGGGGTACTGCTGGCCGAGTCCAAGCCGATTGATCCCAACAACCCTTTTAAAGGGGTCCTTTGCGGCTACCAGCGCCATTACTATCTGGATGGCATGCCCTCGCTCGCCAATTTGATTGGCTTCTATATCAGTCCCCTCTTTAACTCGACAGGAATCGAGCACGCTTTTGACGACTATTTGAGCGGGCGGGCCGGTTTAACGGAACTGACCAACAACCTTAACCTGATCCTCCACCGCCCTCCCGTGGGTGATAATATCTACCTGACGATCGATACGCGCATTCAGAAGATTGTCGAGCGCGATTTTGACAAGTATGCGCCAAGCTACAACCCACCCGTGCCAGAACTTAAGATCGATAACGATAACGTTTTTGCCACCAACCGTGGCGCGGTGATCGTCACCGATCCTCATACGGGGGAGATTCTGGCCATGGTGACGCGTCCGACATACGATAGCAATCGCGTGGCCGCTGGTGACCTGGCATACTATAACCAGCTCTTGCGCAATCCAGATGCGCCGCTACTAGAGCGTCCCGTCCAGGGTCAGTATGTGCCTGGTTCGGTCTACAAAGCGATGACCTTGCTGGCAGCGCTGGACACCGGCACCTATCAGTTGAATACGCCTTCGTTTGACTACCAGCATGCAGTCGGACCGGTGACGATCGGTGGCGAGGTCTTCGCCCCTCAGATGAGCAACATCTACCACGCCAGCTATGCGCGCACGTTCCCGGTGAGTATGAATATGGGTTTCTCTCACTCGGATAACGTGATGTTCGCCTTTATCGGCTCTAAGCTGGGGGCAGATACCTGGCTGGAATACAATAAACGCTTCTATGTAGGCCAGGATATCCCCTTCGACTTACCAGTTGCGCGGAGCTCAGTCCTTCCACCTAACGGGCAACTACCCCCAAATCTGCTGGCCGAGAACTCTTTTGGTCAGGGCGTGGATCTTGTGACGCCGATGCTCATTTCATTGATTGATGACGCAATCGCCAACAACGGTGAGCTGATGCGCCCGATGCTGGTCTCACGCATTCAGGCGCCAGATGGCACCATCATCAAGTCGATGTCGCCTCAGACGCTGAGCACGCCGATTTCAGAGCAGACAGCCGCCTCCGCCCGTGAAGCAATGTACGGTGTGGTGCGCTGCGGCTCGGGATCGGTGATTCCCGAACTCTATAACTCCCCCTGGAATATTATCGCGAAGACCGGCACCGGTCAGGTCGGTGGCGGCAAGGCCGCCCACGGCTGGCTGATGACCCAGGCTCCTTACCAGGACCCGCGCTTGACTATTGTAAGCATGCGCGAGAATGCTGGCGAGGGCGCCAACGTCAATGGTCCAGCTGTGGCAGCGATGTATAACGACATTTACACCAGCGTGTTGAAACTGCAGCAACCGGCCCCCGCCGATTCCTCGGTGCCGTACTGCACACAGCATGGCCTGTGGACCTAGTCATGGCTTAGATCTTACCGGCTTCAGGCTCTGCGCCTGGCAGGATGCTGATCCTCCTGACCAGACGTGGAGCCTCTTTCTTTATCGACCGAGGATTCTCTCCGGGCAGACCCCGCCTGGCTTGTCTGCCTGGCCTTGTCAGCCTCTCCCAGGGATGGTATCCTTGAAGAAGACAGGCATGAGGCAACCGGGAAGCCTTAGCGAGGCCGTTACCTGGTACCTCGCCAGGCGAGTCCAAGAAGGAGCAATAGCAGGTATGGAGTCCCTCTTTGAGCACAATCGGTACTTCCCAGAAGCAGAAGAACAGTCTGCCTACAGTCAGACAGAGCCAGTGCTGCCCTCCTCGCTGGTGGATGAGCAGACGACAGGAGCCGAGGACGAGGAGGAGTTTGAAGAGGAGCTGATTATCGAGGACTTCACCATCGATGGCATCTGCGGAGTCTACTAGCCCGGCGGCTGAAGGGCGCTTTGCCGATCGCGTCGTTCTGATCACCGGTGCAGCGCGCGGCCAGGGTCGTGCGCATGCTCTGGCTTTTGCCCGCGAAGGGGCACGCCTGGTGATCTGCGATGCCTGCCGCCAATACCGCACCGTCCCTTATCCGCTGGCCAGCCCCGAGGAGCTGACAGCTGTGGCCAGGGAGATTGAGGCCCTGGAACGCCCGGTGATCGCCGCTCAGGTGGATGTAACCGACCTCCCGGCTATGGAGGCCCTGGCTGAACGCACCCGCCGCGAGCTGGGACCGATCGATGTGGTGGTGGCCAACGCCGGCCTCTACTCCTTTGCTCTGAGCTGGCAGATGACCGAAGAGCAGTGGGACGAGACCATCAACGTCGATCTCAAAGGCGTCTGGATCACCTGCAAGGTGGCTATTCCTCAGATGCTGGAGCGGCGCCAGGGGAAAATTATCTGCATCGGCTCTACGGCCAGCTTCAGAGGCATGGATCACCTGGCCCACTACGTGGCCGCGAAGCACGGGGTGATCGGCCTGGTGAAGACGCTGGCTCGCGAGCTGGCCCCCTACAATATTAATGTCAATGCCGTCTGCCCCACCAGCGTGGCTACCACGATGTGTCTCAACCAGGCCCTCTATGACCTCTTCGCCGGCGGCCCCGGCCCTCAAGCTACCTACGAGCATATGGTGAGCCAGATGAATCGAATGAATCTTTTCAGCGATCGCAACCTGCTGCCACCCGAGGACGTGAGCGCCGTTGTGCTCTGGCTGGCCTCCGACGAGGCACGACACTTGACAGGCTGCGCTCTGCCCGTTGACGCCGGCTATTTGACCCGTTAGAGCGATCCCCTCTTTCTTTTGTTCCTCCTTTTTTTCTTTAGCGACCTGTTTCGGCTTAAAGGTTTCTCTCATCTCGACTTGACAAGCTTAACAAGAGAGATCGGCAAATCTACTTTCTCGCCAGTCCTACAGGAGATCACTTCATCTTCCGACTTTATGCATTGACAAATATAGAGATGTATATTACCATAGCAATGTATCCGCGGAGAGGCAGGTAGTAGAAAGTCATTTTCCAGGTTATCAGGCAGTCTGGTCTGCGGTATTGCCACAACTGGAAAGGAAGCGTTATGAAGCTAGCAGAAGCACTCGTGCTACGCTCCGATATGAAAAAGCAGCTCGCCCAACTGCGTAATCGCCTCAAGAGGAGCGCAATCGTTCAGGAAGGGGATCAACCGCCCGAGAACCCCGAGATTTTGTTGCGTGAGGTCGAGGAGCTTCTCAGGCAGTATCGCCAGCTCATGGTCCGTATCAATCGGACTAACCTGGAAAGCAGGCTACCAGATGGCCGGACCCTGACCGAGGCTCTGGCCGAGCGAGATGTTCTTGATCTGCATCATAGCATTATCAGCGATCTGGCAGCTGCAGCCAGCGAGCGTTTCGATCGCTATGGACGGGCGGAGATCCGCCGCCTGCCAACGGTGGAGGCCGCCGCCCTCTACCGGCAGCTTGATCGCATCGCCCGTCAGCGCCGCGAGCTGGATACACTTATCCAGGCCACAAACTGGGCCACCGATCTGCAGGAGTGAGCGAGAGCGTCTAGCCAGCATCCTTCCTAATCGCGGCAGGTGCCTCTAGCGTTGGCGAGAGACGCTCAGAAGGAAATGCTGCGTCTTGAGCGCGGCGCGCAGGATGGCTTGCTTTGCAAGCTGGTAGCGAGCGAATTTCGACAGCGAACACAAAGGCGGCAACGGCCTGAAGCGTTGCATCCCCTTGTGGAAGCCCCAAGGCAGGCTCTTGTGCACTGTCACGCCCGGACCGCGCACAGGGGCACCGCGAACAGCACAGTGCGCACTACCATGTGTTGGGTCGAAGTTCGCTGGCGAGGGCGGGTAAGGGGATTCCTGCACGCCGCGCCGGCTTTCTAAGCCTGGCAAGGCAAAGCACCGCTACGCAAGCCAGGTCGCCAGGTCGTCGGGCTGGCGCTTCCCTTCGGGCGTGAGCAGCACGAGATGGTGCCAGGGATCACGTACAGCAATGATCTCACCGTGGCGCTCGATCGGCCAACGTTCCCTTTCCAGGCGCTCAGCTACTCTCTCGATCTCCGCCCGCGTGGGCAGCTCGATAGAGAAGAGGCGCAAGCCAAGGCTACCTTCAGGTGGTGCAGACGCACCACGGCTCTCCCAGGTGTTCAGGCCAAGGTGATGATGATAGCCGCCCGCCGAGACGAAGAGCGCTCCTGGCATGCGCGCGGTAATCGCAAAACCGAGGAGTTGATGATAGAAGTGCTCCGCCTGGCGCAGGTCAGCCACCCGCAGGTGGACATGACCAATGGTGGTGCCCGCCGGCAGTCCTCTCCAGGGCTGCCTCTCTAACTCTGCTCGCCCTTCAGTAAGCATGGCCCTCACATCAATGGGATCAGTGGCCATCGCCACCTGCCCGCTCTGCCAACGCCAGGTTTCGCGAGGACGATCACGATAGATTTCGATACCGTTGCCTTCAGGATCGGAGAGATAGAGCGCCTCACTGACAAGGTGGTCTGCATAGCCCCCCAGGGGGTAACGACTGGCCGCTAGTTGAGCCAGCGAGCGCGCCAAGGCGGGTCGTGAGGGGACCAGAATAGCGAAGTGGTAGAGGCCAGTGCTCCAGGACGGCGGTCGCGGGGCCTCAGCCTGCTCAATCAAGAGCAGCAGCGGCTGCTTCTTCATGATTGGTTCTTCTGTCTGACCCGCCAGATCAGCCGCTCCTAGCCAGATCTGCCGCTCACTTCGGTCAATCAGCTGAAAACCAAGGACCTCTTCGTAGAAACGCCGTTCCCGCTCCAGATCGGCTACCGTCAGGGCAACCAGGCCGATGTGCGTGGTGGCGGGCAGCATATCTGCTGCATTGATAGGGGTGTTCTCTTGCTGCTCTTTCATCGCTGCTGCACGGCCCTAAGCTGCTGCGCCGTGCCCTCCTTTCCTTGCTGACCGACTACACTACTACACCCGCTGTCTACACAGGGGCCATCATCAGCGTGTAGAAAGGGTCCTTCCCTACGCTCTTCCTCATGGCTGCCCTCCTCTTCTCCCTTACTTACAAAAAGTAAGAGAGGAACATGACAGTATACAACATGGAAGGGCTGGGCGCAAGGCTAGCAGATCGAGCTTATCACGGGGTTGACCGCCGGGTTTGTTGTGGGTAGACAAAGAGCGGCCATTTTATTGCACCAGAGCGACATTGTAGAACAAGCATCCTTTCCAGTATACTTATGGATGATCGTATTTGTCGCTGACTTGGGCAGCCAGTCCGGGCGCCGCGTCGGCCCGGGGCTCTCAGCGTTCGCAAGAGAAGAGAGGACTTCAACGATGAAAACCAGAACCGCCGTCATCTACGAACCTGGTACCCCCATCCGCGTTGAAGAGATCGAACTTGACACGCCCAAAGAGCAGGAAGTGCTCGTACGCATGGTAGCCGCCGGCGTCTGCCATTCCGATTACCACGTAGTCAAAGGAGACCTGCCAGCCTACTTACCAATGGCTCTCGGACATGAAGGGGCTGGCATCGTCGAGCAGGTCGGTCCTGGCGTCAGCGACCTGAAGCCAGGCGACCACGTTCTCATGAGCTTCATTCCCGCCTGTGGCAGCTGTCCCTCCTGTGTTTCCGGGCACAGCAACCTCTGCGACAAGGGGGCGGGCACGCTGAGCGGTCCTTTGCTGGACGGCACCTTTCGCATGCATGGCGAAAAAGGCGATATTGGCCAATTTTGCTACATCGGTAGCTTCAGCGAATACACCGTCGTGCCTGCCATGTCGGTGGTCAAGATCGCCGATTACTATCCCCTGAACCGGGCCGTGCTCGTGAGCTGTGGCGTCCCCACCGGGGTCGGCTCTGTCATCCATCGGGCCCGCGTCACCCCCGGCAGCACCGTTATGGTCATCGGCTGCGGCGGCATCGGCATGAACATTGTGCAGGGAGCAGCCATCGCCGGGGCGCGCATGATCATCGCCGTTGACATCCATGATTTCAAGCTGGAGAAGGCCAAAGAGTTCGGCGCCACCCACACTATCAACTCCAGCCAGGAAGATCCCGTCAATAAGGCCCTGGAATTGACCTGGGGCGTCGGCGTCGACTATGCCTTCGAAGCGATCGCCACACCGGAGACCATTGCCCAGGCTTTCAACGCCACCGCCAAGAATGGGACCGTGGTAGTGGCTGGCCTCTCGCCTTTCCTGGCCCAGGCCATTCCCATCTCTCCGCTCAATCTGGTCCTCTACCAGAAGACCCTCATGGGTACCCTCTTCGGCGATTCGCAGCCGCGCAACGACATTCCTATGCTGCTGCGCATGTACGAGAGCGGTAAGATCAAGCTCGATGAACTGGTGACGCGAACCTACAAGCTGGACCAGATCAATGAAGCCTACGACGATCTGCTCGCCGGGCGGAACATTCGAGGCGTGATCGAATTCAGCTAGTCCGCCTTTGCTGGCGGCCTCCTGACCCAGCTGACTCGCCTGCTGACAGAAGTTTACCTGGAGGACAAAACTGGCTCTGTATCCTTCTCCTCAACGCCAGGGAGGATGCAGAGCCAGCCAGCCAGCCAGCCAGCCAGCCAGAACACGTGTTCTGCTTCTTTCGCGTCTATTATCTCTCCTCTTCCTTTCCGGCAAGAGAGACCCAGCACTCGCGCACGGCTCCTCGCCTGCCCCGCTCTGTCAGGTAGCTAACTACCCCGAACAGGGTTCAGTCCGTTGTTAGCTGGCTACTAGTAAAAATTCGCACCGATCACGTACAATAACTCCAGTGGAGGCGTGATTGTCTGTCCCGACTGCCGCCGTCAGAGACGACTGCCCCGCGAGCGGGCAGCGGGCGAGAGACGAGGCAGCAAGCAAAGGAGCAAGGACCATGAAGCACCAGGAAGCTGTCATTGTTGCAGCGGTTCGCACACCCATTGGCATCGGCAAGCCTGACAGAGGGAAGCTCACCGGCATCCGCCCCGACGAGCTGGCCGCCATGACTCTGGCCGAAGTTGTACGCCGGGCCGGCATCGAGAAAGGGCTTGTCGAGGACGTGATCATGGGCTGCGTGACCCAGATCGGAGAGCAAGGCCTCAACATAGGGCGAGTTGCTCCCCTCATCGCCGATTTTCCCGTCGAGACCTGCGGTGTCAGTGTGAATCGCATGTGCGGTTCCAGCGAGCAGGCTATTCACTTTGCCGCCCAGGCCATTATCTCCGGCACTATCGACGTCGCCATTGCCGCCGGCGTTGAGAGCATGAGCCGCGTTCCAATGGGTTCAGACAAGGCCGGCGCCAGCTTTAGCGAGAAGCTCATCGCGCGCTACCCGCTGGTACCCCAGGGCATTTCTGCCGAGCTGGTAGCAGAGAAGTGGCACATCACACGCGAAGAGGCCGACGCCTTCTCGTTAGAGAGCCACCGCCGCGCAGCCGCTGCCACAGCAGAAGGACGCTTCAAGCCGGAGATTATGCCGATCGAGGTGACCCTGCCCGACGGCAGCCGCGAAGTCATGATCAGCGACCAGGGTATTCGCCCCAATACTTCGCTGGAGCAACTCGCTGCCCTTAAGACCGTCTTTAAGCCCGATGGGATCATTACCGCGGGTAACTCCAGCCAGATCAGCGATGGTGCTGCCGCTGTCCTCTTGATGTCCGACAGCAAGGCCCAGGAGTTGGGACTCAAACCCCTGGCGCGCATTGTGGCGATGGCCACAGCTGGCGTCGATCCTGTGCTGATGCTCAGTGGCCCCATTCCCGCCACCCAGAAGGTCCTCAAGAAGGCCGGGCTCCGTCTGGCCGATATCGATCTCGTAGAAATCAATGAGGCCTTCGCTTCTGTACCGCTGGCCTGGGCCCGCGAGCTTGATCCCGATATGAGCCGCGTCAATGTCAACGGCGGAGCCATCGCCCTGGGTCATCCCCTGGGCGCTAGCGGCGCTCGCCTGATGACAACGCTCGTCCACGAGCTGCAGCGTCGCGGCGGACGCTACGGTCTGCAGACCATGTGTATCGGTCACGGCATGGCGACAGCCACGATCATTGAAAGGATCTAGCCTATGCTCGATTTCGCCCCCACCGAAGAGCAGGAGGAGATTCGCAAGCTCGCTCAGAGCATCGCCCTTGATCATCTGCGGCCCCATGCTCGCAAGGCCGAGATAGAACATGACAGCCCTAATGAGCTGTGGCTGACTCTGGCCCAAACTGGCCTGACGACTCCCTTCCCCGAGGAATATGGCGGATCTGGCCCCCTGGAAGCTGTGACCTATAGCCTGATCGCCGAGGAGCTGGCCTACGGCGACCCGGGGCTGGCGCTCCATATTGTCGGTTCCCTGATGGGACCGCTCACGGTCTGGCTGGCCGGCAGTCGCGAGCAACAGGAGCGCTACCTGCCCCCCTTTGGCAATTCTACCAGCGGCTACTTGCAGCGTGGCAGCCTGGCTTTCGCCGAGCGCACCGGTGGCTATACCCTGGCAGATATCCACTTGCAAGCGCGTCGTACCAGTGATGGCTATCTCCTTAACGGCACTAAGCGCGACGTTGTGCATGGCCAGCGCGCTGATCTGCGCGTGGTCCTGGCACGCCTAGCCGAGCATGAGAGCGAGGGTCCTGAGGGCAAACTCTGCGCCTTCGTGCTCCCCGGCACTCAGGAGGGACTGAGCATTCAGGCCGAAGAGGAGAAGCTGGGATTGCAGGCTGCTCCCAGCGCCACCTATCTCTTCAACCAGGTTCAGCTGCCAGCCGAGGCGCTGCTTGGGGAGACAGGCAGTAGCGGCGTTGTGCGCGCTGCGACACTCTATCAGATCCTGCGCGCCGCTATCGCCTGCGGCACCGCGCGCGCCGCCTTCGAATATTGCTCGGCCTACGCTCGCGAACGCATCGCCTTCGGGCGCCCGATTGTCTCTTACCAGGGCATCGCCTTCATCATCGCCGAGATGGCCATGAAGCTCGATGCCGCTCGCCTCCTTACCTGGCGTGCCGCTTGCTCGTGGGATCGCGGCGAGGCCGATGAGACGCTGATCCACGAGGCAGAAAGCGCCCAACGGCAGGCTGTCAAAATGGCTCAGGCGGCTACAACGGATGCGATTCAAGTCATGGGTGGAGCTGGCTTTATGCAGGACCACCCCGCCGAAATGTGGATGCGTGATGCTGCCGCGATGGAGTGATGCCCCATGATCGATTTTTCTCTGAGTAAAGCGCAACAGGCGGCCCGTGACTACGCCCACCAGGTGGCCCTGGAGGAGATGCGTCCGCTCTCGCTGGAATGCGACCGCACCGAAGAGATTCCTGAGTCGTTTTTCTGGAATATGCAGCGTCGCTACTGGGGCGGCGCCGCAGCTCAGGCACGGGCCTACGGCCAGGACGAGGGGGTCAAACAGGAGAACCTGCTATCGGTGATCTCCCAGGAAGAAATGGCCTGGGGGGATGCGGCTCTGGCAACGGCCATTCCTGGGCCGGGTCTGGCGGCCCCACCGATTCTGTCGCAGGGAACGCCCGAGCAGCAGGCCCGCTTCCTGAGCATTTATATGGACGGCCAGCTCCACTGGGGTGCCCTGGCTCTGACCGAGCCAGGCATCGGCTCCGATGTGGCCGGCATGTCGACCACCGCCGTGCTCGATGGCGATGAGTGGGTCATTAATGGCCACAAACACTATATCACCAATGGCGCCCGCGCCGACCTGATCGTGACCTTCGCTACGATCGATAAGCGGCTGGGACGCGAAGGCATCCGCCCTTTCGTGGTCCCTAAAGGTACCCCGGGGCTGATCGTGGGTCGCATTGAGAAGAAGATGGGTCTGCGCGCCTCCCAGACGGCAGAACTCATCTTTGACAATTGCCGCATTCCCAAGGAGAACTTGCTCGCCGGGCGCGGCGAGAAGAAAGAGGGCTTCAAAGCCGCAATGGGCACACTCGACGCCACCAGGCCGATGGTGGGCGCCATGGCTGTGGGCATCGCCCGCGCAGCCTACGAGGCGGCTTGCGAGTGGCTACGCGAGGAGCTGCCCGCCGGCTATCCTCCACACAAGCGGCGCGCCTGGGAGGAGGAGCTAAAGGAGCTAGGCCAGGAGATCGAGATGGCCCGTTTCCTGGTCTGGCGTGCCGCCTGGATGGCCGACCGCCGCATTCCTAACTCAAAAGAGGCTTCCATGAGCAAGGCTTACGCCGGCGCTTTGGTCATGAAAGCCACTGCCACAGCAGTACGCATCACTGCTCCCGGCGAAGAGAGCGAGCGAAAATTGCTGATCCAGAAGTGGTTCCGCGACGCTAAGGTCTTCGATATCTTCGAGGGCACTGCCCAGATTCAGCGCCTGGTCATCGCCCGGCGCCTCTTCCCCAACATCGATATTCCTTAGTAAGGAAGCTGGAAAGGAAGGGAGGAAGGCGGGTCTCGGGCTGCTGAATAGCTGATCAGCTAGCGGCCTTGCCCGCCCGCCTCCCCTCGCCGTCGTGCGGCTCCAGTGGCCAGCAGCAGGCAAAAAAACGGCACTGTCGAAAGCCTTCGATGCTGGCGATCCGGCCCCCCGTCCTGGCCCGCGGTTGGTCTGGAAAGGTGGGAACCCGCGAGAGCAGCTTCTTGCGCTCTCCCCCAGTGCATTGCCCACCGTCCTCCCTCGTGCTCATGGGTCCCTTCTTTCTCTCCCACCTCGTCCAGGATCAGCTGGCCAGCGCTCAGTTGCCCCGAACTGACCGGCCCGAGGCCCCCCGACATGTGCCGCCTTGTTGACCTTAGCGCGTGGCTTCCTCCTCGTCGAACTGCTCTTCTTCGTCCGACAGGTCAAGCATTTCTTCGTCAAGCCACTCGTCCAGGTCGCGATAGTCGCGCTTGACGAGGCGACGCCGCCCCTCAAGCTCGCGCTCGCGTTCCCGCTTGAATTTGAAGCGGGAGCGCTTCATGTCGACGCGCTTGTCACGCAGCTTTCCTCGCACGCTCTCACCTCCTCTCTACACGGGATTGGCACAGCATTGAACCAGGCACCACCGGATAGAGGCCTCAGCGTGACATCCCTGCAACGCGCAAACCTCTCCGTCAGCGCAGGCCGCTTCATCTTGTGTACAGAGTGCATTTCAGATCAGAACAAAGAGCCAACCTGGTAAGAATCGGAGCAGAGGAATCGTGCAGCATGGTAAATGCCAGGCCCATACCGTCCTCACATCATCAGAGCAGCGAATCCTTCCCTTCCTGGAGGAGAACTGAAGACACAACGGGAGAAGACACAGGGGAAGCCAGCAGCCGACATCTACCTTCTCGGTCTGCCAGGCTCTGTCGTCGATAGGAGGGAACCTTTATCATTGTCGCACCCTCACGAGGGTTGTCTTCCGTAGAGTAGACCTCCTCGTAGGCGTCACTCCTGCGCATGGTTCCTGCACTGGACTAAGAAATAAGCATAAAAGTCTGAGAATGAGTGTACCTACAGGACCACTAAAAGTCAAGAGCCTCTTCGTCGTTCTTTCCCTTCCATCCTGCCAGTTCAGTCCGCCGCTCTCTGCCTACCTCAGCCAGTGTCCAATACGGTGGGTAGGGAGAGAAAGGTGCCCAGTCCAGCCCCATCCAGGCGGGAAACACGCCAGGCTTTGCTGACCTCCGCGGCCAGCGCGAAAGGGAGCGTGCTCCCGCCCTTCTGTCTCAGCGCGGCTCAGGTGCGATAGTTCCAGCTATCCGTCAGGAAGATTTTTAGCAGCCCGCGGGCGATCAAGGCCGCGATCACCACCTCGATCACAATCATCGTGATCCACAGCCAGGCCAGAGGAATCCCCTGGTGAGCCGCCGCGGATTCGGTATTAAAGGAAGTTGTCACCAGCAGAGTGATTAAGAGTACCAGAGGCACCAAGAAAAGGGCTACTGAGGCCACAATAACGAAGGCCGGAATGGCAATGCGCCACCAGCCAGAATCTTGCAGGCTCTCCGTCTTTGCCGTGCCAAAGGCATGGCGCTCTTCCGTTGGCTGCCCCGTCGTTCCCGCGGGCTGGGTGCCAGCGCCTGTGGTGGCAGCCTGCTGTTCCTGTGCGCTCATCGAGAAACCCCTCTTTCCATAAGGCGTGATGATGGCTGGTTTCAGTATACCATATCACCGCACCAACACCGTCGCATTACACTGCCCGTTTCTTGCGCAATCCAGCCCGAGAGGTTATTCTCCCTCCGGTGGGCCACATAGCCAGCAGCCAGCACTCGAGGGAATGGCCCATCGTCAACAGGTCCAGCCGCTGGCTTCAGGCTCAGGGCCAGGCTCTGCCCTTGATAACCATGAGCCAGACCAGCCTCATTGCGTCCAGAAAGGAGGGGTTCCCCTGAAGAGAAGACTGCGCTTTACGCATTGGGCGGAGCATCTGCTCGATCTGCTCTTTCCTCCATGCTGCGCCGGCTGCGCCAGTAGCGGCAGCCTGCTCTGTCCCGCCTGCCTGCGCGCGATCGCTCGCTTACAGGAGCAGCGCTGCGCGCGTTGTGCCCTGCCATGTCGCGGCACCGACTGCCGGCGTTGCCGTTTCTCCAGTTCCAGTCTGTTCGCCCTGCAGGCCGTCGCTCTTTACGAGGAGCCGCTGCGGACCTGTATCCAGTACCTGAAATATCGAGGGATCACCCGCCTGGCCCAGCCTCTAGGAAGCATGCTTGCCGCTTGCTATCGCCGCTACCATCTGCGCGCCGATCTCGTAATCGCTGTGCCGCTGCACGCCGAGCGCGAGCGCCTGCGCGGCTACAACCATGCCCGCCTTCTGGCCGACGTTTGCGCAGATGAGCTAGGGCTTCCTTGTGCCCATCCGCTGCTCCAACGAGTGCGGGCCACTGCCGCTCAGGCCGGCCTCTCCAGCAGCGAGCGCCGGCAGAACGTGGTTGGCGCCTTCCAGTGTCAACCCCAGAGGAGTGCCCTCCCGCTTTCAGGCAGCACCATCCTGCTGATTGATGACGTCTGCACGACAGGGGCAACGCTGGAAGCCTGTACGACAGCGCTTCTTCAGAGAGGGGCGGGCAGAGTGCAGGCCCTCGTCCTGGCTATCCCTGGCTAGCCTGGCCAGGAATGGCCACTACAATGGCCCCCGGGTTCTCGACACCCGTTGGTCCGACAGAGAAAATCGCATAGGTGATGCCCCTCATCGAATGGAGATTCTGGCGCGCGAGCGAGGAGCTGTCAGTGTAAGAGGTCCCTTTCACCGTGGCCAGCAACTGAAATTGCTGATCGACATCGGAGATTTGCCGATAGACTTCATAGGCTACCGCATGTTGACCAGTCTGCCAGGTCAAAACAATGGCCCCGCCTGCCCCAAAATGATAGCTGCCGTTTCTAGGGGCTGCAGGAATCTCTGAGGCTGCAATCCATCGGATGCGCGCATTGAAAGTTACAACGACATCACTGGCATTGGCGTTGATGAAAGCAGAAGGGTTGTAGTACTGCTCGTAGTGGACAGTGAACTGCTCGTTGAGCAAGGTCCCCTCAAAGGTAATGGAGACGGTCCCGGCCTGCGAATCAACATTCTGGCTATAGGTGATCTGCACGCCCCCATTGGCTGCTCGCCCAAGATGGGCACTGACAGGCGAGACACCAGGGCTGTAGACCTTCATGTTGCTGTTACTGTCGATTACGAAGAGCAGATGGCGCAACTCCTCGGTGATTTCAGCGCGAATGGTCCCTTCATCAAGGGGAGTGACATCGCTGTCGCTGATGACGACCCCCCGGGCAAGGGTAAACTGTAAGGGAAGAACCAGTACAAAGTTGCCAGGCACATGCAGATCAGCCCCATCCCAGACCGGCGCTGGCGGGGCCGTAGCCTCACTACCGGCGGTCGCCGTGCTGGTGACGTCCCCGACGGTTGCGGTGGCTATAACCCCCTGCGAAGCGGTCGTACCCTGCTGGCCAGCAGAATCATCACACGCCGCAGTCACGAGCAGGAGGCCCAGAGCCAGCACGGCAACCACAAGCCTGAGTGTTCGCCAGCAAGATATCCGGCAAATGGTCATCTGTTGCTGGTCTACTTTTTGAAACATTTTACTTGCTATATTAACTATCCGCACTGCAAGAGAAAATAGCTCCGCGAGGAGGGGCCGTTCCGTTCACCGATGACAGCCCTGGAACAGAGAGTACTATACCTGAGAGGTGGACCCCTTGCCAGAGCAGTTACTAGACAGCTACTAAACAGACCGGAGCAGCGCAGACGATGTCTCTTTCTTCCCTCACAGGCAATCCTGACCTTGCCGCACGGACGGAGCGCTTACTATCTGTTCACAGGCTGCCTAGTAGCTGCCGTTGTTCCAACCCGGCTTGCCCCCTACAATAGGGGTACTACCAGTTGACATTCGAATTGTTTGCCTTTTTTAAGCAACGTTTCCGTAACCGGTCACGTAAGCGGTTGCGAGACGGCGAGCAGGAACAGGCAAACGAGACGGAAGAGCAGAGAGGTAAAGAGAGGCCCACTGGCCTCGTCAGAAAAGCGAAAGGAGGTGAGAGCGAGCAGGTATGCTGCTCGGAGCTGTTCCGAAGGGAACGGCCCTGCTCCCGTCCCGGGAGAACGAGCAGAAGGCAGCGCTGCACACCGTATCTTGCGAGCAAGAGGGCAGCAAGGAGACCTGCCATTGAAGATTGCCGACGCAGTCTGATAGCAAGGAGGTTAGTGTGAATCGTAAAAGGATTTTGCGCACCGCGTCGCTGGCGCTGGTGATGCTCGCCCTCCTGGCTGGAGGAGTACTGGGCTTGCAACAGTTATCAGTCACGCGAGCGGCCAACCAGAGCGCCAGTGCTGCCCAAGCCACATCGGTCTACACGCAACGCTTTCTGACGCTCTATAACGAGATCAAGAACCCGGCGAACGGTTACTTCAGCTCGCTGGGAATTCCCTATCACTCTGTGGAGACTCTGATCGTTGAGGCCCCTGACTATGGGCACGAGACGACCTCTGAGACCTTCAGCTTCTGGATCTGGCTGGAGGCGACCTACGGCGAGGTGACGGGCAACTGGCAGCCTTTCATCAACGCCTGGCAGACAATGGATAAGTATATGATTCCGGCGCATTCGGACCAGCCGACCAACAGTGGCTACAATCCCAGTAGCCCTGCTCAGTATGCGCCGGAGTCGCCCAACATCACAGATTACCCGACCCAGCTCGATCCGAGCGTGCCAGTTGGGCAGGATCCACTCTTCAACGAGCTGCAGCAGACCTACGGCACGCCTGACATCTATGGTATGCCCTGGTTGCTCGATACCGATAACTGGTACGGCTACGGTCACTGCGGTGATGGCACAACCAAGCCTTCCTTTATCAACTCCTATCAGCGCGGCTCGTCGGAGTCGGTTTGGAACACGGTCGTTCACCCCGAGTGTGAGACCTTCACCTGGGGCAGCAACGACGGTACCGGCTTCCTGAGTCTTTTCAATAAGCCAGCCCCTGGCGGCAGTTATCAGCAACAGTGGCGCTACACTGACGCGCCTGACGCCGATGCACGCACTGTGCAGGCCGCTTACTGGGCCTACACCTGGGCCAGCGCGCAGGGCCAGGAGAGCACAATCGCGCCAGAGATTGCCGAAGCTGCCAAGATGGGCGACTATCTGCGCTACAGCCTCTTCGACAAGTACTTTAAGACGATGGGCTGCCAGAGCCCAAGCTGCCCAGCAGGCACTGGCAAGAACAGCGCTACTTATCTGCTTGGCTGGTACTATGCCTGGGGCGGTGCCCTGCCCTCGGCTGGTAACTGGGCCTGGCGTATCGGCTCCAGCTCCGCTCACCAGGGCTATCAAAACCCGCTGGCCGCCTGGGCACTGAGCAACGTCCCTGCGCTTGAGCCAAAGTCGCCGACTGCCCCGAGCGACTGGGCAACTAGCCTGCAGCGACAACTGCAATTCTACGAGTGGCTCCAGTCCGCTGAGGGCGCTATTGCGGGCGGTGCGACGAACAGCTGGAACGGCAATTACAGCGCTCCACCTGCCGGTGATCCGACATTCTACGGCATGGCCTACGACTGGGAGCCGGTCTATCATAATCCTCCCAGCAATAACTGGTTCGGTTACCAGGCCTGGTCAATGGAGCGCCTGGCTGAATACTACTATGTGACCGGCGACGCAACGGCCAAGTCGATCCTCGACAAGTGGGTCGCCTGGGCCAAGTCGGTGACAACGGTCAACTCGAACGGCACCTACTCGATCCCCTCGACCCTGAACTGGAGCGGTCAGCCCTCCCAGAACTGGACCGCAAACTCAACGCCGGTGCCCAACACGAACCTCCACGTGACCGTGGTCGATACGACTACCGACGTGGGCGTGACGGCAGCGCTGGCCAAGACCCTGCTCTTCTACGCCGCGAAGTCGGGTGATACCTCTTCGCGCACACTGGCCCAGACGCTGCTGGACGATATGTGGAACGACTACTCGGATAGCATCGGTATCTCCAATCCCGAGACTCGCACTGACTATAGCAACTTCAACGCTTCGGCATACATTCCTGCTGGCTGGACCGGCAAGAATGCTCAGGGCGCGACGTTGAACTCGTCGACGACCTTCTTGACCGAGCGCCCGAAGTATACACAGGACCCGAACTGGCCCAAGGTGCAGGCTTACCTGAACGGTGGCCCCGCTCCCACGTTCAACTACCATCGCTTCTGGGCGCAGGCCGATATCGCAATGGCCATGGCCGACGTGGATATCCTCTTCCCACCCTCTTCTTCGGGTACGCCCACGCCGACCGCGACGGCCACCAGTACACCAGGAGCGACGCCGACGGCTACCAGCACGCCAACGGCCACTCCGACGCCGCGTCCTACAGTGACCCCAACGGCGACGGCCACCAGCACGCCAACACCTACACCGACGCCGAGTCCGACTCCAAGTCCGACTCCAAGTCCGACTCCAAGTCCGACGCCAACGGCGGGCCTGAGCTGTCGGGTGCAATATGTGATCACGGGCCAGTGGCCGGGCGGCTTTGGCGCGATGATCAACATCACGAACACGGGGACGACGACGATCAACGGCTGGACGTTGCAGTTTAATTTCCCGAATGGGCAGACGGTGACGCAGGGCTGGAACGGGAGCTTTAGCCAGTCGGGGAGCAAGGTGACGGTGACGAACCTGTCCTACAACGGGACGATTCCGCCGGGGACGACGCTGAGCAATGCGCCGGGCTTCAACGGGACGTGGACGGGGACGAACTCGCCGCCGACCTCCTTTACGCTCAACGGCGTAACCTGTAGTACCAGTTGAGCTACAGCTGTATAAGCCTGCTTGAGGCCAAAGATCGGTGAGGTGAAGGCGGCGGAGTGCTCCGCCGCCTTCATCCCTTTTTAAGGTCAACAATTCATTCGAAACGTAGGAGTTCAACGCATGATGGGAGAACAACACACACCACCTTACCCGTCCTATGCACCTCATACCCCTCCCCCTTCTCCAGATAACAGGATGCCCACAGAGGAAAAGCAAGCACCACGACGCGACTCGCGAGGCCGCATCAAGCTCCTCACCGTCTTGTTTCTGGTGGTCTGTCTCCTCGCTGGCGGCGCCTTCTTCCTGCTACAGAGCTGGCACAGCTCCGGTTCCGTATCTGGCGGGCAGAACACCGCTCAGGCACCTGCCAGGCCATGGTGCGCTTCTCCACAAGGATTGTCCACCAACTTCACCGGTTTTGGCATTACAGGCCTCTCTACGCATGATGTCTGGAGCATCGGCGCAGGCATCATGCACTGGGACGGTAAAAAGTGGAGCGTCTCCTTCCGTCCGCTCTCGGCCCAGCTTGACCTGCGCAGCATCGACGAGATCGCCCCAGATAATATTTGGGCTGTGGGCGAGCAATTGACGAATGGCCTCGCCTCCCATGCCATAACAGTCCACTACGATGGCAAGAGCTGGAGCGTCGTAGCCGCCCCTGACGGCGCCCCTGACGGCAAGAATACCCTGGTAGCTGTCTCGGGAACCGCCAGCGATAACATTTGGGCCGTGGGGTTCCAGGTGCCTGCCCGAGGACCGCTCAGCTCACTGATTGAGCACTGGGACGGCAAGCGCTGGACCATTGTCAAGCATCCCGAGCCAGTGAGCGGTCTCCAGTTCACAAGCGTCAAGGCGCTGGCGAGCAACGATGTCTGGGCGGTAGGTTACGGCAGCCTCATCCGCGGCGGCAAGAGTGTGAATCAGCCTGTGATTGAGCATTGGAACGGCCAGACCTGGAATCCAGTGGCTAGCCCCGATCTGACTCCCTCCGGTGGAGGCATGCTTTACGCGATCGATGGAAGCAACAGCAGCAACCTGTGGGCAGTGGGCAGCGCCAGCCAGCGCCTTCTGAGCGAGCATTGGGACGGCCAGAGCTGGAAGATCGTCGATACCCCAGCTGTACCCCCTGACAACAGCAACTGGCTGGCCAGTGTGGCCGTCAGCAGCTCTGGCAGCGTCTGGGTCGTCGGGCGTGTCCGTGAGAGCAGCAATACCTTCCAGCCATTCATTGCTCACTGGGATGGGCATCAGTGGCAGATGCTCCAGGATACGGCGGACAACGCCGGCGAACTTGACCAGATTGCCCAGATCGATGGCCAGTATTGGATCGTTGGTATTCCACGCAGCAACGGCGGCCACGCTTTTATCCACGTGCTCTGTCCCTGATGCACCGTCAGGGCAGGGCCAGGAAAGGGCGAGGCACTGGCAGAGGGCGTCAGGACCACAATGCTTAAAGGCTATAGGAGCTGCTTACCACAGCCCACGCCCTTCTTCCGATTCTCACCTGGCCCTGACTCCGCTCTCTCTGCAGCCGAGAGAGGCAGGCTCCAGCCCGCGTTAGCCTGAGGGAAAGGCCGTTGCGAACGAGCCAAACAAAGAGAAGGGGAAGAGAGCCTGATGGCTACTCTTCCCCTTCCTTGCAGCTAGAGGCGACGGGATAGAAGAGAGGAGGTTTATCTGCTCTTATCATCACCACTCGCTGGGTGCGCTCACCCGCTCAGTCCCCTGAACCTTCTGACCGGCTTGCTGCCCACCTGGCAAGCAGAGCCTCTCTTCTCAGCAGGCCAAACTCGCAGAGCAACCAGGCTACCCAGTCAGGAGGTGCTGCAGGTTACGCCGTTGAGCGTAAAGGAGGTCGGCGGCGAGTTCGTCCCCGTCCACGTCCCGTTGAAGCCCGGCGCATTGCTCAGCGTCGTCCCCGGCGGAATCGTCCCGTTGTAGGACAGGTTCGTCACCGTCACCTTGCTCCCCGACTGGCTAAAGCTCCCGTTCCAGCCCTGCGTCACCGTCTGCCCATTCGGGAAATTAAACTGCAACGTCCAGCCGTTGATCGTCGTCGTCCCCGTATTCGTGATGTTGATCACCGCGCCAAAGCCGCCCGGCCACTGGCCCGTGATCACATATTGTACCCGACAGCTCAGGCCCGCCGTTGGCGTCGGACTTGGAGTCGGACTCGGGGTCGGACTTGGAGTCGGACTCGGCGTCGGTGTAGGCTGCGAGGTCGGGCTGGGTGTTGGTGTAGGATTCGGTGTGCCGGTCGCTATCGCGGTCGGCGTGGCAGTAGGAGTCACTGTCGCTGTGGCCGTTGGCGCCGGCGTTGGCGTCGGCGCGGTGCCATTGGGCTGCGTCCCCCAGACCTGGGTATTCCCATCAAAGACCACAATATTGGTCACCTTCACCGGCGTCGCCCCGGCGGGCGTCGCCACACCCTGATACGACCAGTCGTTGGTTGGGTCCCAGGCCCCAGAGCTGGTAATGCGGAACTGGACCTGCTTCTGATAATTGCTCTGCCCGCCTGGATAGATCAGCACGCCGGCGCAGCTTACCGTCACATAGTAAATGTTGCCCGAGTACTGAGTTGGCCCAGAGAGCTGGTTGCCGCACTCAGTGTAGTTCATGTTCAGCGTGAGCATGCTCGGCGTCACGCCCGGCTCTAGGGTAAAGTAGTAGCGCAGCGAGAGATTACTGGTCACGCGGGCCGGCCAGCCAGTCTTGTTAATGAAGATGGCCTTGATCTCGGTAAAGTTGCTGCCAGAAGCGTTGACCGCCGCTGTCACATAGATCTCATCATCATCCTTGGGCTTATCGGGCAAGGAAGAGACAGGGCTGCCACCGTACTCCTGGTAAAGACGGGCCAGGGCGCCTACCAGCGCGGCGTTATAATCGTCAGCTGGCTCGTTGGTCTGATAGTCCTGGCGATTATCGCTGAACTGGTCATCCGCCGAGCTGGGACCGCCGACCATCGCCCCGTAGAGGATATGGCGCTCGTAGGTCGGGTTGTTAATATCGTTTGTCCAGGAATCGTGCGCCTCGCGATGGTGTGGCGTCTGGGGATAGCAGGAACCGAAGCCTACCATGTAGCTGCAATTGCGCGGATTGGCCCCCAGAATGTAGTTAATCTGCTGGACAGCAAAATCGTGATAGCGGGCATAGAGAGGATTGCTCGCACCAAGATAGTCGGCATAGACGAGGGCCAGGAAGGCCGTATTGGCCGCGTAGCGCAGCGAGCCCCAGCTATTCAGGAACGCCTCACCACCCGGGGAATAGGTCACCCGCGAGCCGTTCACACCGACTGTCCACCAGTCCAGAAAGCGCTGAGCATCATCTTTGTACTGCTGCTGACCTGTGATCTCGGCCATCAGGACATAGCAGCCGTAGGAGACATCGTCCCAGCTGATCGTCCACTGATACGAGTGGACGTTTGTCTGCGACTGGTAGCTGAGGTTATTGTAGTAATTCTCGGCTTTTGTGAGATAGCTGCTATCGTTAGTGGCCAGATAGAGCCAGATCGCCCCCCAGACCAGCTCATCGTTGTAGCCACTGAAGGAAGTATAGTAGCCGCTGGCGGCGGTAATGCAGGCATCATACTTGCCCCGGTAGGTATCGGCAAAGGTGTAGAGCTGCTTGGCATGAGTCAACAGCGTGCTCGCATAGGAGGGATCGGTTGGTTGGAAGACGATTGAAGCGGCAGCCATCGCAGCAGCGGTTTCCCCGGCCAGATCGGAACCAGGGCAGCTCGGATCAATCTTGTAGGCGGGACGGGCCATTTGCATGACCTCAGCCGGCCCCCAGAAGGCATGGTCGGTACTGGGGTCGCCTACCTGCCCATAGAGTACATTAGGCGAAGGATGAGCCTTGATAAAGTAGTCCGTGGCCCAGCGAATATTGTTGAGGATGTAGGGGAGCTGCCCATCCTGGACGAAGGCATTGCGGTACTGAATGACCCCCCAGGAGAGCATCGTCACCGTGTAGGCCATCGGCAGGCCGAACTTGACGTGGTCACCGGCGTCATACCAGCCACCGGTCAGATCGAGGCCGACATCGGAGCCATCTTTGGTGGCCGAATCGCCGATCCAGGGCACACGGTTCCAGGAAGGCTTTGGACCAGATGACTGCTCCTCGTAAAAGTAAATGGCTTTCTGCAACGCCTCGCCATAGTTAAAGGCCGGCGCCGCGCGCACCGAGGTTGGACGAGGGAAAGGGCCGACTAGCCAGGTCGTCAGCAGAAGCAAGGTCCCCAGAACGATCAGCGCTGCCGCTGAGAGCGTGAGCCTGCTCCTGACCAGTACCCCCAGGTGGAAGGTTCTCATTGGTCTCCAATTCCTTTCGCGATCTTCCTTCCTGCTGTCACAGAGCGAGAGCGATGCCTCCCTCCGAACGAAGAGACTCTGAGGTGGCCCACAGAGCCAAAGACAGACAAACACATGAGCAGGAGCCCCCTGACATAGGATGCAGGCAGCGATAGCAGATGTCCTTTACCCCACTCGCCTCGTCCCACTACACTCGACCAGACCCGTTAACTGGACCAGTCACCGCAGTCCCCATCACCAGCAAACCGGATGAAGCCTGCGGCGAGTGAGCAGTGAGTAAGCAGCGAATGAGCCATCGGCTGGCTGCGCTGCGACGCCGACCACCCCCTTCATGACATGAACTGCCGCCCTCCCCCCCCACCGCTCAAGCCCCCGAGGAAGCGGATCGTGGCTTCCCCCATAGAGCTGGTGGAAAGATACTGTATCCCACCAGCTCTATGCCAACAAGAACATCCGCTAGACAGTCATTAGGCACCTGGCGAGCAGCAGAGAGCGAGAGCGACCACAACCCCCTCGCACTCCGCTGCGCTCACCAAGATGCCTGGACCCTTTACTGACCCCAACGAAAGCGCAGTGGCTGGGCTGGCGCCGGACACCAACCAACACGCGAGGTTCAGGGACATAAACCAGGCGTGCCAACGAGCAGGCCCAGCCGGCTAGTCCTGCCAGAGCACAATCTGCGTGTAGGTGGCGCCCGAGGATGGGACCATGAAGGTAAAGAAGAGATGACCCTGCTGACCAGGGCTGCTCACAATGTAGGTGATGACCTCAAACGGCTGCCCCGGGGTACAGGTGCCTCCTGGAGGATTGAAACGGACAGGGAGATCACGGCTGCTCGCTTGCCAGGAGAGCTTGTTGGCCTGGCCAGTGAAAGGCCACAGCGTTATAGTGCAACGATAGCCAAGAGCCTCAAGGACGCAGTCCCGCGGTGTGAGTTTATCCGGAGTGACTGTAATCATCAGAGCAGCGGAGGACACAGCGACGGTCGGCGAGGCCTGGGCCAGAGGCGTAGAGGAGGAAGGGGACTGCGTGGGCTGAGACGTCTTCGTGGGTGGAACCACCGTCGCAGACGGAGTGGTGAGCGTCGGAGTAGTTGTCGCAGAAGCGGGGACAGCGTCAAGGGTGCGGGCATCCTGCCCTGAGCCAGCAAGGCGAGGCGAGGAAAGAACGGTAGGCTGCAGCTGGCCAAGCGAAAGTCCACAAAGAACCACGGCGGCCACTACCATGAGCACCAGGAGGAAACCCAGGCTCCGGCCATAGCCAAAACGACGAATGGCTCCGACCGGTCTCTCAGAGGCCCCAGACCCAGACCCTGGGGCTGACACGGCAGTTGGCGATTGCTGGTGCTGCTGAGACGCGGGCGGATCGATCACCCCAGCCGAAGAGGGAGTGGAGGGGGATGATGAGGAGGTCAGCAGCCCATGCTGTTGCAACCACTCGCGCAGAACGGCAGCGTTCATGTGCCCAACTTGCTCGAAGGCAGTCAAACTGGCTTCCCCAGAGCGCTGAGCCTGCGCCCGCTGACCCTGGAGCACTCGTACATAAGCCTCTTCCCAGAGGAGATGCGCCTGCACGTCATGAACCGCACTCTGCAAAATATAGGCAAAGGTGTCCGTGCGTTGCTGCCATGACGGCGCTTGGGGCGGCATCACTCCCCAGGGCAGCACATGGCTGTTCTCTCCGACTTCCTTCCCCACCAGCGCCGGCGCCATCGCCGTGACATCGCTCCCCCCGGGCTGCTCCTTGCTACTGTCTAGCAGCCCTAGCTCCTCGGCGTTCTTGCCAAAGAGCTGACAGAGCTTCTCACGAAAGTAGGGGGTCGGAGAAAACAACCCTCTCTCCCAACGGCTGACCGTGGTGGCATCGGTACCAATCTGCTCCGCAACTTTGGCCTGGGACCAACCTCGTAGTTCGCGTGCCTGCCTAAGGCGACGATTTGGGGTCGGCATGCGTGTCTCCTCCAAAGACCTCGCAGCATTGGCTTCTCTGCTGAGAGCATCCTGCTCTACAGTTCTGTGACGGCCTTTGCTTGCTGATCGCAACCTCACAGCATCCCGTTGCTCTCTGCATTGCTCACTCTTTCGATTGTACACTCTCACCGCGCCCTGCCGCTGTACAATGAGAGATGCTTCCTAACAATGCAGATCACAACAGTTTCATTCGTTATGTAACCGATTACGGAACCGTTTACGATTGCTATTGTAGCATTACCGCCCGCCAGTAGCAACCTCTAGTCGCGCCAATGAACCTCAATTGTATATTCATGCATTTCAATCACTCCGATTCCCTCCTCTGTCGCCTCTCGAGCAGGAGGCGTTCTGCTGCCCACCTGCCTACTACCTGCTCAGCCCTTGCTCTTGTGGTATCGCTCCCGGGAGCGATACCATCACGAATAGCAGCCGGAGCAGCAAGGTTCCCCATACCTGTGTGTCGCCTGAGCGCTCAGCCTGTTTCTTTATGACTACCGCTGCAAAGGAGTGCTTGCTATGGTAGAACACGTTTCACCCCCCCGCAGGTGGACGAGATGGGCCAAATGGACCCGGCGGGCCATGCCCCTGCTGGCCCTCTTCGCCATCCTTCTGCCCACCATTACTCTCGCCAGTGTACATTCACGCGCTGCCAGCGCCGCGCCGGCAGCGACCCAGCCCTACACCTGGCAGAATGTGGTGACTGGCGGTGGTGGCGGCTTTGTCGTCGACGTCGTTTTTAATCCCAAACAGAAGGATCTGATCTATGCGCGCACAGACATTGGTGGAGCCTATCGCTGGAACCCTTCAACCGGCACCTGGACCCAACTGATGGCCTGGGTGACCCCTGACAACTGGAATATGGCCGGCGTTGAGAGTATCGCCACCGATCCCGTGCAGCCCAATCGCCTCTATATCGCCGCCGGCATGTATACCAATAACTGGACTAACCAGAACGGGGTCATCCTCCGCTCAACCGACTACGGTAACACCTTCCAGATCACCCAGATGCCCTTTAAAATGGGCGGCAACATGCCTGGGCGAGGCATGGGAGAGCGCCTGGCGGTCGATCCCAACGATGACGCCATTCTCTACTTCGGGGCCCGCAGTGGCAACGGTCTCTGGCGTAGTACCGACTACGGCGTGACTTGGAGCAAGGTGACCAACTTCCCCGACACCGGCCCCTTTGCGGAGAATCCCAACGATCCGAGCGGCTATCTCAGCGATCCTGTGGGCGTGGTCTGGGTGACCTTCGATCCCTCGACCGGCACGCCGGGCAGCCCCACCAAGACCATCTATGTCGGCGTTGCCGATAACCGCAGCGGGGCCTACAATATCTACCGCAGCACCGACGCTGGGGCTACCTGGGCCCCGATCCCGGGAGAGCCAACCTGCAATGTCAGTGGTACCACGGTGACCTGCACCGGCGGCGCTACCTGGAGTACAACCAGCGACGCTTCTACTGGCTATCTCCCCCATCAGGGCAAGGTCGATTCGCAGGGGACGCTCTATGTCACCTACAGCGACTGGGAAGGCCCCTATAACGGGAGCCGCGGCGATGTCTGGAAGTTTACACCCAGCAGCGGGACCTGGACAAAGATCAGCCCCGTGCCTGGCTCCGATAGTGCCAACGATTACTTTGGCTACGGCGGCCTGGCTGTCGACTGGCAGCATCCTGGCACCATCGTGGTCGCCAGTGTCAATTCGTGGTGGCCCGACGCCCAGCTCTTCCGCACCACTAATGGCGGCGCTAGCTGGGAACCCATCTGGACCTGGGCCAGCTATCCGAACCGCAACCTCTACTATACGATCGATGTCTCTAACGCTCCCTGGCTCGACTTCGGTAACAAGAACCCGGTGCCGCCCGTGCCAGCAGTGAAGCTAGGCTGGATGATCGAGGGGATGAACATCGATCCTTTCAATTCGGATCGCCTGATGTATGGCACCGGCGCTACGCTCTACTCCACCAACAATCTAACGGCCTGGGATAACTACCAGAATGGCGGCATCGTCAACTTTAAGAGCACTGCTCTTGGCATCGAGGAGGAGTATGTCACCGATCTGGTGAGTCCACCGGCCAATGCTCATCTTTACAGTACAATGGCCGATGTGAGCGGCTTCCGCCACGATGATCTCACAAAGTCACCCTCGGAGATGTACTACATCCCCTATGCCGGTTCGTATGCTGCCATTGACTACGCCGAGCAGAACCCGAACTTTATGGTGCGCGTTGGCTACGGGAATCCAAGCGCCAGTCCGCCGGTGACGAGCACGGCTTTCAGCTACGATGGTGGCGCTACCTGGTTCGCCGGCAATAAGGATATCCCCGGCGTCTCGCAGAACGGTGGCACGGTGGCCGCCGCCGCTGATGCCAGCCGTGTGCTGTGGGCCCCGGTCAATGCCCCGGTCTCCTACTCGACCGATAATGGCAATAGCTGGGTGGCTTCAGCCAATGTGCCCCAGAATGCTGTCGTGGCCTCGGATCGCGTCAATCCGAAAAAGTTCTACGCCTACGGCCAGGGGAAGTTCTGGTACAGCACGGATGGCGGTGCCACCTTCACCGCATCATCGGCGACGGGCCTGCCCCAGGCCGGCGACTCGGTGGTGGTCAAGGCAGTGCCCGGTCACGAGGGAGATGTCTGGGTAGCCGGCGGCAATGCCTGGACCAGTGACTACGGCCTCTGGCATTCGACTGACGGTGGTCAGACCTTTACAAAGCTGACCAGCCTGGCCGGTGCCGATAAGATCGGTTTCGGCATGCCCGCCCCCGGCCAGAGCTACCCGGCAATCTATATCAGTGGGATCGTCGGCAATGTACGCGGCATCTTCCGCTCCGACGATGGGGGCAATACCTGGGTGCTGATTAACGATAGTCAGCATCAATACGGTAACATTACGACGATTACCGGCGATCCGCGTATCTACGGTCGCGTCTACCTGGGCACGAATGGCTTCGGAATCGTCTATGGCGATATCGCCGGAGCCGCGACGACGCCCACCCCAACAGCAACGGTGACAGCTGCTCCTACTCCAACAGCAGCTGCCAGCCCAACGCCGACCCCAACACCAACGCCGCCACCGACGGTGACGCCAACTCCTACTGCGGCAGTTACCCCTACCCCAACACCGATTCCTACCGCTACCTCAACGCCTGTAGCCGGGCTGCAGTGTAGCGTCCACTACGCCGTTAATCAGTGGCCAGGTGGCTTCACGGCCAACCTGACGGTGACCAATACGGGGACAACAACGATTAATGGCTGGACATTGACCTTTACCTTCCCTGGTAACCAGACGGTGACCCAGGGCTGGAATGGGGTTTTCTCGCAGCAAGGGAGCCAGGTGACGATTACGAACGCCAGCTACAACGGTTCGATTGCACCAGGCTCGTCGGTCTACCCGGGCTTCAATGGAAGCTGGAGCGGCAGCAATCCATCGCCAACAGCTTTCTATCTGAACGGAACCGCCTGTACAATCGTCTAGCGCCTTCCGTTTCTTTCAATGACCAGTCCGCCTGGCCGGAACCTGGCCGTGCCGTGGTCTGGCTCCGCCAAGCGGACTCCTCTCTCCTAACGGAGCAGGCTCTTACCTGAGTCTGCTCCGTTCTCTCTTAGCTCGCTTCTTGACCAGCTGCTGGCCTCTCATCAAGCGCTGTTCGCTAAGGCTGATGATGGCGCTCGACCACAAGAAGCCCCCCAAGGAGGTCCTCGCACCAGTAGGTGGCTCTCCCCTCAAGCCGCTCCAGACACCATTGTCCCCAAAACTGGAGTTTCGCGGTTGAAAAGACTTGACGGTGCCCATAGCAGATCTGGGCCTGCTCCTCATAGGGAACGACAATCAGAAGACGACGACAAGTGACCTGGAGCAGCTGATCTAGCGCTAGCGGCAGCTGGCTTTCTTCTAGATGCTCCAGAAGGTGAATAGCGGTGACGGTATCAAACTGTCCCAGATGGAGAAAGGCCGGCTGGCAAAGGTCTTGCTGCTCAAAGCGCAGCTGAGCGGCCAGTCCCAAAGTCTCCGCCAGGAGCGCTGATAAGCGCAGGGCCTCAACCCGTCGATCGACGGCGACGATCGGCCCCGGCAGACAGTGACCGCCTTTGGCCACGAGTAATGGCCAGTAGGCACAGGCACAGCCAACATCGAGCAAGCTACTCCCCTGCAGCAGAGAGAATAGACGACGATAAATGGCCGCAAAGGAGGCGATGGTCTCGCTGTCTTCTGTAGTCTCAGTGCTGGTCGCTACACTCGCGGGGACCTGAGCAATCCGCTCACTGAGTTGGGTGAAGGTATTGAGAGCAAAAAGGCGCCAGGCCCGCAAGGGCCTTGCCGGATCAAAGGAGACGACGAGAGCGTTCAGGGCCGCACTAAAGTCGGCTTCGTCCTGCAGCCAGCCAATACTCACCAGCTCCTGCTGAAGATAATCAACGAGCCGATTGTCGCTTTCCCCCTCGCTCAGCCAATGGGCCAGGAGCCGCTCCTCTGGAACAGGCCTCTCTGACTCCCTCGATCGCCAGGCGAGAAGAAAATGGAACGTTCGTCGGACGCTCCAGCCTTGACGCCACAGCTGATGCGTGAGTAGCTCCCGCTCATGCTCGCCCTCCAGAGCCAGGACGCGCAGATTTCCCACTCTGACGGCCTGGAGACGACGTGCTTTCCTACTTGATCGGCTTTCGCCCTCGCTCCTCTCTCTATTCCTGCTCCTGTCGATGGTCACCCCTCCCTCCTTGATTTCTGGCCCTGCAACTCTGAGAGGCCGCCAGTTGCCTGGCCGACAGCCAGGCAATTGATTCTTTCTAGAGAGGAATACTAGTTTAAATACTACAGCAGATCTTTGAAGATTAAGCAGAGATGGACTTGATTGGCTCACCGAAGTCTGGTATACTTATCACATACTATCACAGATCCTCAGTACTCTGCTTCCAGGGCGAAGCACCGGGCGCTGAGAGCCTTAGCACGGGCCACTGAGGCTTTCTCTGCAGCGTACACGCGCCAAGCCCGGACCAGGCATCGGTACTTCTTTCCATCCTTCTGAAGCTTTTGGCATCACCAGGGGCAGACCTCTGTCTCTGCCCGATAAGCTGAGTGAGGCGAGCGAGCTGGCAGAAGAGGGAGGAGAGAAGGTATCTACCCCGGCCTGGCGCTGGTGTTCAGCAAGCGCATCGATCCGTGCGCATGGCAGACCGGTTCTGACGCCTGGCAAGCAGCCTGGGGCCCGTTCCTTTCCTTCGCCACAGCGGTCTGGCTGACCACAGGCCACAGAGGAGGACCTTTCTGACCGACGAAGCCGTCAACCATGGGTCGAAATGCCTGGCGCTCTGCCGGGCAGCCACCTGTTGGCCTGGCACACGCTGCACCCACCACTGGGTGGCGTCGACTCTCGTGCCCGGTCAGCTCAGCCGGCAAGCCGCTATTCCCCTGCAGGTCCGTATTGACTGATAGTCATGAGCAACCGGCCAACCGGCAACGGTGAGCAAGCAGGTCTGGCGTCGCAGCCAGATGAGCAGAGCAAGGCTGCTAGTAGGCGAGACTAGCGGCCAGAAAGGATGAGCTTATGGCGACCGCAACCTCGACGACGCAGGTACGCAATCGCTGGATCATTGTCATCGCTGCCATTGTCATGCAGCTCGCGCTGGGTTCCGTCTACGCCTGGAGCGTCTTCTCTTCCCAATTGCAAAAACTCTATGGCTGGGATAACACGCAGGCAACGCTGCCTTTCACGATCGCCATTCTTGTTCTAGGCATTGCCGCGGCCATCGGAGGCTTCTGGATGGATCGTGTCGGGCCACGTATTGTGGGCACGACCGCTGCTGTCTGCTACGGATTAGGTGTCTTCCTGGCTGGCTTTACCGGCAATCAGCTAGTGCTCCTCTGCCTGGCCTATGGAGTGCTTGGGGGCCTGGGCATGGGACTCGGCTATATTGTGCCCGTAGCGACCCTGGTCAAGTGGTTTCCTGATAAACGTGGCATGGTGACCGGCCTGGCTGTCTTCGGTTTCGGCGGCGGGGCAGTGATCGTCTCGCAAGTAGGACCTATCCTCATGAGCGCCTACGGTGGAGGCATCCAGGCCCACGGCATCGGTCCGGCCTTCATGACCCTCGGCATTATTTACCTGATCCTCATCGGCCTCGCCTCTCAGTTCTACGCCAATCCGCCGGCAGGCTACCGTCCCGCCGGCTGGGTCCCCAGCGCCCAGGTAATTTCCCAACGGGCCAGCCGCGACTTTACTCCGGGCGAGGCGCTGACGCGCTGGCAGTGGTACGCGCTCTGGGGCATCCTGGCGCTTAACGTGACTGCCGGCATCGCCATGATCTCTCAGGCCAAACAGATCGCCCTTGGCGGCGGTGCTCCCGATGCCCTGGCCACGCTCTTTGTCAGCCTCATTTCTATCTTCAATGCCTGCGGACGCTTTGTCTGGGCCTGGTTCTCCGACCTGATCGGGCGCCGTCAGGTCTTCATGATCATGTTTGCGCTGCAGATCATCCTCTTCCTGCTAATGGCCGCCTTCATCAAGTCGTTCGCCGTTATTCTAGTGCCGGCTCTGCTGGTGGCCCTCTGCTATGGCGGCGGCTTCGGTACCATGCCAGCCTTCACGGCGGACTACTTCGGCCCTAAACACTCCGGCTCGATCTACGGTCTGATGCTGACCGCCTGGAGCGCCGGCGGCGTGCTCGGGCCGATTCTGATCGCCCAGGTCAAGGATCGCACCGGTGGCTACGTCGTGGCGCTTGTGGCTCTGGCCATCATTATGGCCCTGAGCTTCCTGCTGCCTCTCTTCACGCGCCCGCCGCGCATCGAGGCCGCGGGCGAGGCAGCGCCGGCATAAGCTGACCTACCTGCCAGCCAGGGCCAGGGCCAGGGCCAGGCCAGGCCAGCGCGGTCAGAAGCCGAGGCTTCTGACCTGGGCCCTGCTTTGCAAAGATGAACGTTTCATCACCCCTGCTTCTGCACAGACTTCGATCCTCGGCAGTAAGAGAGCGTCACGATACTTTCACAAGAGAAAGGGCGAGGCTATGGCTGCAAACAAGCTCATCGCGCCGCATTTGTGGGCCAGTTGGAAGCCCTTTGGCCTGGGCGAGCGCAAGCCCCATCATTTCACCGAGATCGCGCGCACCTTCTGGCAGAATCGGCGCCATCCGCTCTACGCCTGGCGCATTCTGACACGCGGCTGCTGCGACGGCTGTGCCCTTGGCACCTACGGCATGCACGACTGGACGATGGACGGCATCCACCTGTGCACTATCCGCCTCAATCTGCTACAGCTGAATACAATGGGAGCCATGCCCTGGGAACGGCTGACCAACGATTTAGACAGCCTCAAGCAGCTCTCCAGCCCTCAATTGCGCCAGCTTGGTCGTCTTCCCTATCCAATGGTGCGACGTCGTGGTGAAAACGGCTTTCGGCGTATCTCCTGGGACGAAGCGCTCGATCTGATCGCCGAACGCATCCGTATCACGCGCCCGGATCGCCTGGCCTTCTATCTGACCTCGCGCGGCATCACCAACGAGGTCTACTACGTCGCCCAGAAGGTGGCCCGCTTCCTGGGGACCAACAATATCGATAATGCCGCCCGCGTCTGTCACTCTCCCAGCACTGTCGCTCTCAAGCAGACGCTGGGGGTTGGGGCCTCCTCGGTCTCCTACAAAGACTGGATCGGCACCGATCTGCTGATACTACTTGGCAGCGATATCGCTAACAACCAGCCTGTGACTACCAAATATCTCTATTACGCTAAAAAGGCTGGCACGCGGATCGTCGTGATCAACCCCTACAAGGAGCCGGGCCTGACGCGCTACTGGGTGCCCTCGGTCCCCGAGAGTGCCGTGATGGGCACCAGATTGATGGACGACTTCTTTCAGGTCTCGACGGGCGGCGATATCGCCTTCCTTAACGGCACTCTCAAGTATCTGATTGAACAAGACTGGGTCAATCGCGACTTCATCGCCCGCCATACGGTGGGCTGGCCAGAGTTGCAGGCCGAGCTGGCTCAAGAGGATTGGGAGACGCTAGAGCGCTATAGCGGCCTGCCACGGGAGGAGATGCGCCGCTTCGCCGAGTTGATCCACCAGGCACGCCGCGGCATCCTTATCTGGAGTATGGGTCTGACCCAGCACACCTTCGGTGTCGATAACGTCAAGGCCGTGGTCAATCTGGCTCTCTCGCAGGGCTGGGTCGGCCAGGAGCATTGCGGCGTGGTGCCCATTCGCGGTCACAGCGGCGTCCAGGGCGGAGCCGAGGTTGGGGCTGTGCCCGACCTACTGCCAGGCGGGGCCTCCGTCAACAATCCCGCTGATGTCGAGCGCTTCAGCCAGCTCTGGGGCTTCGAGGTACCAGAAGGAAGCGGGCTGCGCGCCGTGCAGATGATCGACGCCGCCTACGACGGCGATCTCGATGTGCTCTACTGCAGCGGCGGCAACTTCCTGGAGGTGTTGCCCGATCCAGACTATGTGCGCCAAGCTCTGGAGCGCATCCCGCTGCGTGTGCACCAGGACATCTTTGTGACCAGTCAGATGCTGGTTGATCCCGCGGATACGGTTGTGCTCTTACCCGCCCAAACGCGCTATGAACAGCCAGGAGGCGGCACTGAGACCAGCACCGAGCGGCGCATTATCTTCACCCCCGAGATTCCCGGGCCACGCGTCGGTGAGGCGCGCTGCGAGTGGGAAATCTTCCAGGAGGTGGCCGCCCGTGCCTATCCGGAGCGCCGCGAGCGCATTGTTTTTCCCAACGCTCAGGCGATCCGTGAGGAGATTGCACGGGTGATGCCGCTTTACGCGGGAATCGAGCGTCTGCGCAAGCCTGGCGATCAGGTGCAATATGGCGGGCGCGTGCTCTACCGTGATGGCCAGTTCAAGACTGCCGACGGCAAGGCCCATTTCTCTGTACTGCGCCCCCCTGAATTAAATCTGCCCGAGGGACGCTTCATGCTCTCAACCCGTCGCGGCAAGCAGTTCAACAGCCTGATCTACGGCAAGAAGGACACCATGAGCGGGGCCCCGCGCGATAGCCTCTTTATCTCTGCCGAAGACGCTGCCGCCCTGGGCCTGCGGCACGGCGACCGCGTGCTAGTCCGGAGCGACAACGGCCAGAGCATGGAGTGCCGTATCTTCATTGACGAGATCAAGCCGCGCAACGTGCAAGCCTTCTGGCCAGAATGCAATGTGCTGCTGCGCCGGCGCGTCTGTGATACTGCCGCTGGCATGCCCGACTACAACGCTCTTGTCGAGATCGTGCCACTGGCGACACCTGCGCTGGCCGCTGCCAGCAGCGCAAGCCACTGACCGGACTAGCCATAGCTCACCTGCAGCAGATCACTCACCGGTTACCGCCAGGATCAGGCGGCCAGCTAGTAATCAGAAGAGTAAGATGGGCGGCTGTGAGCTGCATAACAGGCCACAGCCGCCCGTTCTTCCTCCCGGGGACAGGGAGGTAAGAGCGAGAGCCTCACGGCTCTCCAGGAAAGGGAGCCAGGGTCGGGTACCGCGGTGCTCAGAGGGAAGAAATCTGCTTAGCGAGCAGCGGCCACCGGCGCTTCTCCTTCTTGTTTAGCGACAAGCATACTCCCTGAGAATATCATTGAGTGGCTCACGCTGGATACACTGTTCAAAGCGGAACGACTGCAGCAAGCGATCAAGCTCGGCCTCGTTTAGACCAGCAAAGAGTGCGGCGAACTCCTCCAGCAGCGGCTCCGCCAGCAGAATGTGACGCACCAGCCGACGAATCAGCCAGCTCGCCCCAAATGGGAAAGGAGCATAGTCAGGGAACTCACGCGCAAAGATCTCCTCCAGAGGTTGCATAATATGGCGGATGTGAGTATCCAGCGTCCCCCAGGTATCGACGCCGAGACGAGCCTTCTTCTCCAGGAAGGGGCGCAGCAGCTCGTTCCAGGGAGAATCGGGGGCAGTATAGACCAGGCCCTGGAGACCGATGTCCTTATAGGTCCAGATGGACCAGCTCGCTCCATAGCGTCGGTAGATCTCCAGCTGATCGCGCAGCAACTGATAGCGCATGGCATCAGCCTCCGGCTCGCCACGATAGACTGGACCGAACTCGCCGATCCAGATCGGGCTGCCCTTCTCGCGCATGAAAGCTGTGCGCTTCAGAAAGACCTCCTCAATGACGCTGGCATCAAAGTATTGGCCATCGGTATAGCCTGGATAAGGGCCGCCGTGGATGAAGCCAGGCTCGGCGTAGTCATGCGCCGTAAAAACCGTATTGGGCCAGACCTGATGGAACATGTGAAAATCTTGCGAATAGCGGTTCCCATCGAAAAAGATGATATGGTGAGGATCGACCGCCCGAATGGCCTCGTAAAGACGGCGATAGAACGGCTCAATCAGCTCGCCCGTGGGATCACCAGGCTCATTCATTGGATTGTAGCCCGCCACCCAGGGATGGTCACGATAGTGGCCGGCAAGGGCCTGCCAGAGATGGACCGCCCGGTCCTGGAAATGGCGATGCTTCCAGAACAGTGCCTTATGCGTTGGATTGTCGCTATGCCAGTCCTGGTTTTGGTAACCCGGCAGAGCGTGCAGATCGAGAATGGTATAAATCCCCTGCTCCGCACAGAGATTGACGACGCGGTCCAGATGCCGGAAACCCTCTTCTTTGATGACAAAGGGTTCCATATCTGACTCAAAGTGACGATAGTTGATCGGAATGCGTACGAGATTCAGCCCGAGCGAAGCGAGGAAGCGCGCGTCATCCGGACCAAAGAAGTACTCCAGGAAGCGATCGAAGAAGAAGCGATATTTCTCGGGGCCGAGCACCTTGTATAAGGCTTCACGCTGCGCTTCCTCGTTGGCCGGATAGCCGGTAATGAAGTTTTCCATGTTCATCCAGCCACCCAGGCCAACGCCGCGCAAGATCACGGGCTGGCCCTCAGTGTTGACAATCTGTGACCCCTGCGTAGTGAGCATACCCGATGTCATGCTATCCTTTCTCGTTCTATTCTCATGGTGGTGGCGAGCCGGGTTGTACTAGCTGCCTGTCTATCTCAGTAGCCTCCCCTTGCCTTGCACCCTGACATGACCACAGCGATGTCGGTGAGCGAGATGGCAGCCAGTATCACACCAGCTCCACAGGAGCGGCAACGCAACCTTGCGGTCTCCGCTCCTTTGTCTATCGGCCCTCTCAGCGGCTGAAACCGGCCAACAAGCCCGTTAACAGCTGCCGTCGACCGAAGATATAGAGTAAGAGCATTGGCACTGCCGAGAGGAAGACCGCCGCCATAATGGCTGGCACGTCGGCAGCATACTGTCCCTGGAAGCTCCACAAGGCTAGTGGCAAGACACGCACCTCCGGGCTTTGAGTCAAGACCAGAGGGAACAAGAATCCATTCCAGACCTGGATCGACTCGTAAATGGTCACCGTGATTAAGGCCGGGCGCGAGAGCGGAATGACCAACCGCCAGAGAATCTGCAGATGGCTGGCTCCATCCAGGCGCATCGCCTCATGTAGCTCGGCAGGGATATCACGAATGAAGGTCACCAGTACCAGCACCGACAACGGTACCCCGAAGGCTACATAGGGCAGAATCAGGGCAAAGAGCGTATCATAGATGTGCATGCTACTGATGATGGCATAGATCGGAATGATCACGGCCTGCAAGGGGATCGCCAGGCCCAGCAGGAACAGGTTAAAGATCGTCCGCGTCAGCCGGCTGCGCATGCGAGCGATCGCGTAGGCCGCTGGGACCGAGATCAGCAGGATCAGAGCCACGCTGATCACCAGCACAAAGAGACTGTTCAGCAGATAGAGGCTGAAGCCATTTTCCCAGACGCTGATATAGTTTTCCAGCGTCGGCTGCGATGGCGGCAGCCAGGGATTATCGAGATAGAAGCCGGCCTGTGAGCGCAGGCTGCTCATAAACATGTAGAGCAGCGGATAGAAAGCCACCACGAACCACAGCAAGCCACAGCAAGCCGGAATCAGCTCGATAAGCCGACTGGCCCGGAAAGGCCGCCGCTGGCGCGAGAGCCGCTCTTCTGGCGTGCGCTTCTCCGCCCGTTTCTTCTCACCGAGAGCTGTCGGGGCAACCTCGGCCTGCATTGGCAGGCTTCGCCCCCCAGCCAAAGAGAACGCGCTCAAGAGGACACGGGTCAGCCGCATCGCCTCTCCTCCTTCTCTTCGGCATTCCATTCCTTCCTCCCTTCCTTCTCTCGTCACCAGGCTGCTCACAGCCCCTCAAGCTGGCTTGACATGCGCAAGAAGCCGGTTACCCGCAGCAGCAAGAGAGAGAGCGCAATGCCGCTTATGGCCAGCACCAGAGCAATGACGCTGCCATAGCCGACCTGCTCGTCCATAAAGGCGGTAATATACATATGCAGCGGCAGAATGCGCGTCGCGTAGCCAGGCCCGCCGCCGGTCATTACCCAAATCAGGTCGAAGTAGGTCAGCGAGCCGGTCAGCATAAAGATCGAAGAAGTGATGATGGTGTACTTCAATTGCGGCAGCGTGATCGCGAAGAACTTGCGCAGCCTGCCGGCGCCATCGATTTCCGCTACATCATACAGCTCACGGGGGATCTGACGTGCGCCAGTCATATAAAGCAGAGAATGGAAGGGAATGAACTGCCAGGCGATGACGATAGCCACTACATAGAAAGCCAGGCCCGGATCGCCGAGCCAACCACGCGCCCAAGAAGAGAGGCCGAGGGCTCGCAAGGCGACATTGATCAGGCCAAAGTTGGGGTCAAGGATCGAGACCCAGGTGATCCCGATAGCCACTGTTGAGAAGAGCAAGGGCAGAAAGTAGAAGACGCTCAGGACAGCGCGATAACGCTGCTGGCCTGCCATAAAGACCCCAAGCAGTAAACTCAGTGGGGTCTGCAGCACCCAAGTCAGGATCATCATTTCCACAGTCAGGCCAATAGCGTGCAGCGTCAGGGGGTCAGAGAAGAAATGTAGCCAGTTCGCCGGGCCGATCCAAACCGCCTGGGCGATGCCATTCCAGTTCGTAAAACTCAGATAGACGGCCACTAACAGGGGGAAGAGCGCGAATAAGGCGTAGAAACAGAGGGCCGGAGCAGTCCACAGGAGTGCCGGCCAGGAGGCGGGCCGTCTTCGGATAGGAGCGACGCGCACGGTCACACTCATACTCATCGTTTTAGCCTCAGCTCAGCGGAGAACAGCGGGTGCTAGCAGCATCTCATAGCCTCACCAGCAAGCGATCAGTGGTCTGGAGAAGCGGGCCAGCACTTAGTACTCAAGTAAACAATCTGGTTGCACGTGTCAGGATTGCAGCTTCCGAGAGAGGGGCGTGACTGAGTAAGTGGGTAGGTAGAACAGGGGTCCCTCCCCGCTCGTAGACCCTGCTCTACCTACCGCACTGCCCCGATACAACTACCGCTGCAGTAGCTAGCTTGCGCTACATCAGGTACCGATCGTCTGATTCATATTAGCTGAGAACTGCTGCGGCGAAATCTGGCGCAGGAAGAGCTGGTCCAGATTGGCCAACAGCGCCTGAGCTGGCTGCGGTGGCAGAGCCTGATCCCAGGCCAATTGGAAGTGGACAGCCTTCTGCACCAGGCGATAGACGAAGAGTAGCCAGTCACTATGCGGAGCGCTGCTCAACTTATTCTCGATGCCCTGGACTGGAGGAATCTCACCCAGAGCAATGCGGCGATCGACTGCCTCATCATTGAGGACAGCGTCCTTGAGATAGGTCACGCAGGCTTGAATGGCCTTCGACGTTTTGGCAACCGAGTAGTAATTGCAAGGAACACCCGTCAGATTGGAGGGATCGCCAATGCCGCCTTCGACCGCCGGGAATGGGAACCAGCCGAGCTTGCCCTGCTGGATAAAGGAGGGATCATCGTTCAGAATGGTGCCGAAGTCCCAGGTACCCATCAAGTGCATGGCGGCCTTGCCGGTATAGAGCAGGGCGCTGGCCTGGCCGGTATCATAGCTCACCGAGGCGAAACCGCTGCCGAAGGCCCCGGCGGCCACCAGGTCCTGAATCATCGTATTGGCCTTGATAATGACCGGGTTTGACCAGGCATTGGGCTGGTTGGCCATGATGGCATCAAAGACCTGTGGACCGCCAAGGCGGTCGACCAGGTACATCTCATACATCAAATAGGTCCACTTACTTGCTCCACCCAACGCAATCGGCTGCAGCCCCTGTTGCCTCACTGTCTTCACCAGATTGAGCAGGTCGCCCCAGGTCTGGGGGATCGAGAGCTTATACTTCGCGAAGATATCCTTATTATAGAGGAAGACCACAGGCTGCACCCCGTCGTTGGGGATACCATAGATGTGGCCGTTGAAGGTAGCAGCGCCCAGCGAGGAAGGCAGGAAGCGATCGCGCCAGGCCGGATCGGCGTTGAGATCAGGAGTCAGATCATAAACATCGCCGGCATCGATATAGGATTTGAGGATGCCGCCGCCCCAACCAAAGAAGATATCAGGGGGCTGGTGCGCTCCCATCGCCACCTGCAGCTTCTGCTTGTAGGGGTCATTCTGGAAGAACTGGACGGTGGCGTGAATCGAGGGGTGTGTCTGGTTAAACTTCGCCGTGATATCCTGGATCAGCTTCTGATCGTTGCCAGTGCTGATATCCCAGACCACAATCGACTGAGCGCTGCCCCCTCCGCCGCTCTGGCCACCCACGCCAAAGCAGCCCGAGAGCAACGCGGCCAGCGAGACCGCGCCGGTCGTCTGGAGAAAGTCGCGGCGAGAGAGTCTCCTTTGCTGCATAGTTCCATCTCCTCTGGCATCTTTGCTCGCCCGTCATGATTGAGGCCCACGCAGACAGTGGCATGGTGCTGCACATGGACAGACCCGGAAAACATCCTTGCTTGGCCGGTAGAACAGGGCAGCCCTCTGGCTTGCCGTGCCCCTGTCGCCGTCCCGGGACGGGGGCCAGACCAGACAAGAACAGAGAGACCGAAGCGAGCCGGCACCGGGGCTGGCCGCCAGAGGGCTGCCTTGAGAGCAATAGATCAGGCGCTCGTCGCTGAGAATAGCCTCCTTTCTGCAGCTTCTACTGTTGCGGCTGCCTTCGCCACCTGCTCTGATGGCTTGGCCTGCAAGGCGTAGGCCGATCTGACCTGCCATCCTTACATGTATACAGCCAGACGTGTATACATACTGATGTGTTTTTCCACCAGTAATCTATGAGCACACGCCTCCCTGCGATGATCGGCGCCCTGGCGAGCGCTAGCGATCAGGCGAAGGTGGGGGCGCGCAGGATTCGCGCACAACCAAGGAAGTCGCCAGCTCGATGCGCATGCTATCGAGCGGTTCGCCTGCAATCAGACGCAACAACATTGTTGTCGCCATGCGACCCATTTCGGCCAGAGGTTGGCGGATAGTTGTCAGCGTTGGGGAGACCATCGTTGCGATAGGCACATCGTCAAAGCCGACCACACTGATATCGTCGGGCACGCGCAGGCCATGTGCCCGCAGGGCGGCGTAGACTCCCATCGCCTGCAAATCGCTGCCGGCGAAGATCGCCGTTGGCGGCTGAGGCAAAGCCAGCAGCGCGCAGGTCTGATCGTAGCCCGTCTGCTGGCGAAACTCACCGGGGCGGATCAGCTCCGGATCGATTGGCAAGCCTGCCTCCTCTAGAGCAGCGCGATAGCCGGCAATGCGATCCTGACTGCAACGGAGATTAGGCCAGCCGGCGATAATAGCGATGCGGCGATGTCCCAACGAGAGCAGATACTCAGTTGCCGCTCGCCCACCAGCCCAATTCGTAGCGCCCACTGATGGAACATCGGGTCCCAGCTCGCCGCGATGGTCAACCACCACAAAGGGGATACGATGCCGGCGCAATTCGTCGAGGCGCTCTGACTGGCCCTGCGCGAGCACCAGAATGGCCCCATCGGTCGCGCCCTCAATGACCTGACGCAGCCATTGCCGCTCACGGCGTGACTCGTCGTGTGTCGTCGAGAGAGCCATCCGCAGCTCGGTGCGCTCCAGCACCTCCTCCACACCGCGAATGATCTCGAAATAGTAGGGGCTATCCAGATCCGGCACCACGAGGTCAATGATCCCGCTGCTCCCTCGTCTGAGGGCATTCGCTACCCGGCTGCGCACATAACCAGCCTCACGAATAACACGCTCGACACGCTCGCGAGTAGCCGGAGCCACATCCGGACGGTTGTTCAGGACGCGGGAGACCGTCGGTATCGATACCCCAGCGCGGGCCGCGATCTCGGCGATGGTGCTGCGTCGCCGATTCATGCTCTGCCTCGACTTTGTATTCATTACCGGTAACCTTATCGCGACAGTGGTTGCTTGAATCATACCTGGGAATCAGCCTTCTGTCAAGGGTGATCTTCAACTGATTATCTCGGCTTCTTGCGATGAAAGCGCCGAATGCTGAAAAAAATATGGCTGCTCCGTCGGCATTTTTCCGATAACGTTATCATAGACAGAAGGCCCAGGATGGTCCTGCGATTCGCCTGGCCCCGGTCGGCTATGCTACCATACATGATAGAAGGCCGCAGACCGCAGACAGGGTTATCGGCTTTCGGCTACCGCCTTGGTCAGCCTGAGCCCGGACCGAGGCCAGTGGTTGACAGAAGTGAGGGTATGGATGGATCTAGTGGGCCGGTCACTGTGAAAGGATTCCAGTTCGCTGGGATAGCCGGCTTCTTTGGATAGTTTGACCTGCTGCGAGGGAGGTATAGAGAGCGTGGATCAGCGCAACGGCGGGCCGCTTGCGCAGGCCGTACAGGAATTCGAGGTCTCCCTGGTTGATATGGACCCGTTTTTCATCCACTATACTGCTTACACTATCTGGATGGATCGTGGCTTTCTTCATCTGCTCAAAACCCTGGGCCATCCGCTGCACACCCTGTTCGCTGAGGGCTATGGCTTCCCGGTGGTCCATTGCCAGCTTGATTTCTGGGAGCCGGCGGCGCTTGATGAGCGCGTGCGCCTGACAACAGCCCTGGTGCGTTTGGGACGAACGAGTCTGACAGTGCGTTACGATTTTGCCCGAATGGAGGCCGATGGCTCTCTGACGCCGCTGGCGCGCGGGGAGAGTGTGCATGTTTATACCCAGCGCGCGACACGCCAGGCCCATGAATTGCCGGCCTGGTTGCGAGCTTTGACCGAGGGCGAGAGCAGGGCGCCGACCGCGCTGCCGCACGAACAGGAGTCCCAGTGAACGGGGAGCTTCTTTTCGCTCGCGTGAGCTTTCCCCTTCGCTCCAGGTCCAGAGGCTGAAGTGATCCTTTTTGAACAAAAGCTATCACAATAGCGGCCCTGCTGAGGGTTCACTGCTCCCTCTCATCCCGAGGGATCTATTCCTCTTACATGGCCTGGCAGCGCTTTTTAAGAGGACGCAGCACGTTTTTAGGTGCACTCAGCGTTACATCAGAATTCCGTGGAGAATTCAGGGCCTACTATGTTATAATACCCCTCGAATGAGTCTTCCATTGACACAGTGTAATACGTAGTACAGCTCTCCTACATTCCTATACGAGATTGCCCGTTTCCAGGAGAGGATAGAGAGAGGAGCCTTGATGCCAAGTACTGGGAAATGGCTCAGAAACAGCCTGCTATGGCTGCTACTGGCAATCGCCATTGTCCTGATCCTCGTTGTCTTCTTCCGCCCCCAGAGCGGCGCTAAAACAGTGACGGTTTCCACCCTCCTGAGCCATCTGAAGGCGGATTTGCACAATGGGGTTCAGGATACGTTAAACGTCGGAACGAATACCCTCACCTTGACGCGGGGTGCCACTTCTTCGGCTCAGCGCGAGGTCGCTAATATCAACGATTCGTTCGATATTACCCGCGTGCTGCGGGATAATGACATCGATTACACCAACAATCGCTTGCTGACCCTGCAGTACGAGGCGCCAAGTTCGCTGGGTGCGTGGTTGAATCTCCTCGGGGGCCTCATTCCCTTCGTGTTGATCGCTGTGATCGTCATTATCTTGCTACGCCAGGCTCAGGGCACCAATAACCAGGCGCTCTCGTTCGGCAAGAGCCGCGCGCGCATGTTCCTGGGCAATAAGCCTACGGTGACCTTCGCCGATGTAGCCGGCGTGGATGAGGCGAAGCAGGAGCTGCAAGAGATCGTCGAGTTTCTGAAGTATCCTGATAAGTTTGCCGCCCTCGGGGCCCGCATTCCCAAGGGTCTGCTGCTGGTGGGACCGCCCGGCACGGGGAAAACCCTGATCGCTCGGGCCGTAGCCGGTGAGGCCGGCGTGCCATTCTTCAGCATCAGCGGCTCGGAGTTCGTGGAGATGTTCGTCGGTGTGGGGGCGAGCCGGGTGCGCGATCTCTTCGAGCAGGCGAAGCGTAACAGTCCCTGTATTGTCTTCGTCGATGAGATCGATGCGGTGGGGCGCCAGCGCGGCGCTGGTCTGGGCGGCTCGCACGATGAGCGCGAGCAGACGCTCAACCAGATTCTGGTGGAAATGGATGGCTTTGATTCGAGCACCAATGTGATTGTGATTGCGGCCACCAACAGACCGGACGTGCTTGATCCAGCCTTGCTTCGCCCCGGTCGCTTCGATCGCCAGGTGGTGCTCGATCGCCCCGACATCCGCGGTCGCATGGCTATTCTGCAGGTCCACGCTCGCGGCAAGCCGCTGGAGAAAGATGTCTCTCTGGAGACGATTGCTCGCCAGACTCCAGGCTTCTCTGGGGCAGATCTGGCCAACCTGCTCAATGAGGCCGCCATTCTGGCTGCTCGACGCAACCGTCGGACTATCAGCATGAAGGAGCTGGAGGAGGCCATCGACCGGGTGGTAGCAGGGCCAGCGCGTAAGAGCCGCATTATTAGTGAGCGCGAGAAGGCGATTACAGCCTACCACGAGGTCGGGCATGCCCTGGTGGCGCGCATGCTGCCCAATACTGACCCGGTGCATAAGGTCTCAATTGTGGCTCGTGGCCAGGCCGGCGGCTTCACAATGCTGCTACCAACAGAGGACCGCTATCTGTGGAGCAAGTCGCAGTTCGAGGATATGCTAGCCTACGCCCTCGGTGGCCATGTCGCTGAGTTGATTATCTTCGGCGAGGTGACGACTGGCGCCTCTAACGACATCGAGCGCGTGACCAAGATCGCCCGCTCGATGGTCACCGAGTACGGCATGAGCAGCCTGATCGGCCCTGTGGCCCTCGGCCATAAAGAGGAGCTGGTCTTCCTCGGTCGCGATTTCAATGAGCAGCGCAACTACAGTGAGGAAACGGCGCGCGAGATTGATATGGAGGTGCGCCGGATCGTCCAGGAGGCTTTCAACAAGGCCTATCAGGTGCTGTCTCAGAATAAGAAGCGCCTGATCATGATCAGCGAACGTCTGATTAAGGAAGAGACTCTGGAGGGGCCAACCTTCGAAGCGCTCTTCAATCAACCAATCCAAGAGGATGAGTACGAGTCTCCCTCAATCCTCGCTGGCACGCCAGACGTCCGCGATACCCGCTTCAACGGCAAGCGGGATGACGTAAGCCGCCTGCCTGATACGCTCTTTCCTTCGCTACCTTCGGGCTTCCAGTCCTCATCTCACGGTGAGGGAAACCGCGAGCCGTAACCAGCCTTACAGCCCAGGCCGCTCTCCTCTTGCTGGTGGGGCCGAGGCTGTCGGCTGGGCACTGCAGGCAAGCGGTGGGTGGGCCAGGCTAGCTTGCCTGTGCGCCCGCCCCCACTGCGGCCTGGCTTGGACCGGCCAGTGCGCTTGCCACCTTATCTCTCCGCCCTACCAGGATCTGGTAGCTCTGCGCTACCCGCAGGTAGTAGACTCGTACATCAGTCGCAGTGCCCGCTGAGCAGATCGCTATAGGAGTAGGGTACTACTGGTAGGCGATCCAGCTCTAGCAGCGAGATGAGCGCAGAATGCTCAGCGCTGGCCTCGCCGGGTGTGATCTTCTCGTCGATGACAGTCTCTAGTTCGACAAAGGAACCAAGATCTTTGACTTCATCCAGATGGATGCGCGTATGCCCATAGCGATAGAAGCGGCGCGTCTTCTCAACGACTACCAGGACTCCCAGAGCCGACGAAAGCAAGGCCCGGAGAACGATTGGCTCGCTCACAGGATAGACCAAATACTCGCAGGTACGCGTCCCCGCCCGCTCCTGCCGGAGCGAGGAGATAAGGAGCGCTCCCTCTCTACCGCCTTCACGGCCTCCCTCGGCTGCTTCCTGACCCCGCGCTCGTTCCCCCGCAGTTTTGTTCATTGCCACGTCGACTACGCTGGCCGTGGCCACAATTTCGTCTTCGCGCCACCACTCGCGTAACTTAAGGCGAGCATGGGTTGCCAAGAAGTAAGTATCGCGCTGCTTCACAGTGCGTACATAGGTCGCTCCGGCGCTGCAGGCCAGTGCTTCTACCTGCTGGAGCGTCATGGCACCGAGACAGCGGACTTTTAATTCCAGGTTTTGCACGGTCAGGCTATCCTTCCAGCTAGAGTCTCCTATGTTCTTCATTATACCGCCACGAGCACTTCACTGATAAGAGCCAGCCACTGCGCTGATAGCGGCACCAGGACCAAGGCTTTACAAGGATTGCCCCCCGCACTATACTATTCAGCAAAGGTCGTGCGGCACGCACCGCGCGCCTCACAGGTTGGCCTGCCTGACACCAGCCAGATAGATAGCTCTGGCCCGACTTGCTCCTCTCTGGCCTCGCGCAAGCCGGCCAGGAGGCTGGCCTCCGCGGTGATCAGCGTGCGACAAGCGCGGCCTCTATCCAGAGCCGGTGTCTGGCTGCCGCCGGTTTTCTTTTTTTGCTCAAGATCCTCTTTCACCACTATTAACCGGGCAGGAACGTCTCCCCCTGCTGGGGGAACGCGGAGTGTTGTCTAGCTAGAGGGAAGAGCAGCAGGGAAAGGGTCCTTCGCATCTCCCTCAGCCCCGTTACCTATCCGGGGAAAGGCGCGGCGGCTCACTCTGGCAACAAGCAAGCTGCCGAGCCGCCAGCTCTAGCTGTATCAGGAGGGACGACCATTGACTGAGCAATTCCGTGAGGTAGACCTCTGTGTCACTGCTCCGCGCGGCTTCCGCGCAGGAGCTGTTGCCTGCGGTATCAAATCCGATGCGGCGATCAAAGACCTGGCGATCCTGGCCTCGGATGTCCCTTGCGTCGCCGCCGGTACCTTTACAACGAGCCGCACCCCCGCCGCCCCTGTGCTGCTCTGCCGGGAGTATCTGCGCGGCGGTAAGGCTCAGGCGGTGGTGGTCAACAGCGGCAATGCAAACTGCGCCACCGGCGAGCAGGGTCTGCGCAATGCCTATCGCATGTCCGAGCTGGCCGCCGCTCGCTTAGGTATCCCGAAGGAGCTGGTGCTCTGCTCTTCGACGGGTATCATTGGCCGGCAATTGCCTATGGAGAAGATTGAGCGGGGCATCACGGCTATTGAGCTGAGTAGCGACAGCGGCAACGATTTCGCCGAGGCCATTCTGACGACCGATACACGCCACAAGCGCATCGCTCTGGAATTCGAGATCGAGGGCCACACCGTGCGTCTGGGTGGAGCAACCAAGGGCGCCGGGATGATCTACCCAAATATGGCGACCATGCTCTGCTATTTGACAACTGATGTCGCTGTCGAGCAAGCCTGGTTACAAGAAGAGCTGCGGGCCGCCGTAGCGGACTCGTTCAATATGATCTCTGTCGACGGCGATATGTCGACGAACGATACCTGTCTGCTCCTTGCCAATGGCCTGGCGGGTAACACGCCGCTCAATGGGGCCCATCCCGAGGCTGGACGCTTCCGCGAGGCGCTGCGTCGCGTGACCACCTATCTGGCCCGTGAGATCGCCCGTGACGGGGAGGGCGCGACCAAGCTGATGACGGTCCACGTGCGCGGCGCGCGCGACCGAGCCGATGCGATCAAGGCGGCCCGCGGCATCACGCTTTCTCCTCTCTGGCAGTGCGCTCTGGCTGGAGGCGACCCTAACTGGGGGCGAATTGTCGCCGCTCTCGGCGCCAGCGGCTGTACGCTTGACCCCGATCGTTTCGATATTTTTATCGGTCCTGTCCAGGTGGTGCAGCAGGGAGGAGCCGCCTCTTACGATGAAGCGGCGGCCCGCTCCGTGATGGCCGCCAGCGAGGTAACCATTACGATTGATCTGCACCTGGGAGAGGCAGAGGCCACAGCCTGGGGTTGCGACCTGACCCACGGTTATATTGATGAGAATACACTCTATACGCGTTAACTCGCCAGCGCGTCCGCTCGCTCGCCAACAGCAGCAGGTCCGCGGCAGAATAAGGAGCTTGACCGATGACGACACCTATGTTGAAACGCGACTGGATCGCGCTTGAGCAGAAATACTACCAGGCCACTTTCAAACGCCAGCCGGTAACGTTTATCCGTGGCCAGGGCATTCGCGTCTGGGATACAGAGGGACGCGAGTATCTGGACTTTGTAGCTGGGATCGCGGTGAATGTCCTTGGGCACTGCCATCCTGCGGTGGTGCAGGCCGTCCAGGAGCAGGCAGCGCAACTGATCCATGTCTCTAACCTGTACTACAATACGCGTCAGATCGAGCTGGCCGAGCAGCTGGCTCTGCTCAGCGGCGGGATGCGCTCGTTCTTTAGCAACAGCGGCGCGGAGGCCAATGAGGGAGCTATCAAGCTGGCCCGGAAGTTTGGCCGCCTGCATCGCAACGGCGCCTATGAAATCATTAGCATGGAGCGCAGCTTTCACGGGCGCACGCTGGCCACAACGGCAGCCACTGGCCAAGCCCATTATCAGGAGACCTGGAAGCCCCTGCCAGATGGCTTTAAGCAGGTCCCCTTCAACGATCTCGATGCTCTCAAGGCAGCAACCAGCGAGAAGACGGTCGGGATCTTGCTGGAGTCGGTCCAGGGTGAGGGCGGGATCTGGCCAGCCACCAGGGAGTTTCTGCAGGGTGTACGCCGCTGGTGCGACGAGCAGAATCTGGTGATGATCTGCGACGAGGTCCAGGCAGGCATGGGACGAACGGGCAAGTTCTTTGGTTTCGAGCACTACGGCGTGATGCCCGATATCATTACGCTGGCTAAGGGCCTGGCCGGCGGCGTGCCGATTGGTGCCATGCTGACCGGGCGCCGCACTGATTTGTTCGTGCCCGGTGACCACGGCTCGACGTTCGGGGGGAATCCCCTGGCCTGTGCTGCCGCTTTAGCCACACTGAAGACCATCCAGGAGGAGCGCCTGGTCGAGAATGCCGCGCGCATGGGCGAGTACTGGCACGAGAAACTACAGGCCCTCTGCCAGAAGTACGATTTTATTGCGAATCCGCGCGGCATCGGCCTGATGCGCGCCGTGGAGGTTAAATACGATCTGGCGCCGGCGATCGTCGATCAGGCTCTTAAGCATGGTCTGCTGCTGAATAACCTGGGGAACGCCACTCTGCGTATGGTGCCACCACTCATCTTAACACGAGCCGATATCGATGAGGCCGCCCAACGCCTCGATCGCGCCCTCGAGGATGTGTCTCTTCAGCGCGGAGTTGCCGCGCAGTCCTGATTGTCCTGACTGCGTCTCCTTTGCTCGCAGCCAGCAGCCTCACCGGCCACCGGCATGAAGCGCGCCGGCGGCTGTTGGCTGTGCGTAGCGCTCCTGGGAAGACCAGGAGCGCTCAAGTTGCAGGGACCACGGCCAGATAGCCGACCACCTCGTAGCCGCGGCCCGGTCGCTCAGCGGTCGGCAGATCACTCAGCCACTCCCAGCGCCGTTCGGCCAGCACCGTAAAAGTCTGGCGCACCAGATCAAAGAAGGCGTAGGGGACCAGCGGTAACTCACGCCGTACCGGCCCTCCTTGACTCATCTCACCCTCTTTAAAGAGGAAGCCCCGCACGTCGCTGAGCAGGACGATCAGCCCACCCGGCTCGACCAGGTCGCGCAAGAGGTGCAAATGGGCCGCAATGACCCGCAGGCGGAAGTGCTGGGCAGCCTCCTGATAGCGGCGATGACGCTCCTGCGTTCCCAGATGGCGCGCGGCTCGCTGCTGCACGGTGTCGAGGAGATCAAGCAAGGGATAACTGAAGAGCTGGGAGAGCACCAGCGAGCTGATGGCCAGACCAAAGGTCGCACGCGGGAGGCCCTCAATCTGGGGCGGGTCGGGCACAGGACAGTCATCCAGAACGGCAGCCAGACGGTCCCAGAGCGCTGAGGCCTCCCCCTGCACCAATTTACGCCAGGGGAGCAGGCGCAACCGCTCCTGCAGCAGGGCGCTGACGCCTCCAGTCAGGTCACAGGTCAGCAACTGCACCCGGGCTTGCAAGGAGGCAGCAGGCAACCCAGCCCGCGCCTGCAGCAGAGCCGTTCGATCCAGGTCGACAAGGACCACCTCATCCGCCGCGCGCGCGAGCTTCTCCAGTGGGACTTCGGTGCAGGCTCCTGCCCCCAGTACGGCAATGCCCTGCGAAAGAGCCGGCGAGCGTCGCCCCAGAGCTTCCAGCATCAGGGTAGCACACTGCTCCAGGTGCTGCGGTGCATGCTCTTGCAGCCAGCGACGGCGCGCGGGCCCCTGTGTTTGGGCATTATTGTAAGGTAGCGAATCGATACGCACAGCAGACCAACGAACGAGAAGACCTCACATTTATCCCCACAGCCCACCCGGTACGGGCCGCGAGCCTACTGTCCGCTATAGCGCGGCGGGCGCTTCTCACGGAAGGCCGCCACGCCCTCACGATGATCTGCGGTCTCAATAGCGATCTCCTGCAGCTCGCCCTCCAGACGCAGCACCGTCTCCAGATCGCTGTTCGCCGCCGTATTGAGCAGCTGCTTGATCAGCCCATAGGCCCGAGTTGGCCCCTGCGCCAGCCGGCGGGCCAGGGCCCGCGTGGCCTCCTCGAACTCAGCATCGGGCACACAGCGATTGACCAGCCCGAGGCGCTCAGCTTCAGGCCCAGCGACCTCGTCGGCCAGCATCGCCAGCTCCAGCGCCTTGCCAAGCCCAACCAGGCGCGTCAGGAAGAAGCCTCCCCCCGCATCAGGGATCAAGCCGATGCGCGCAAAGGCCTGCAGAAAGCGGGCATTTTCCGAGGCAATGCGCAGATCACAAGCCAGCGCCAGACTACAAGAAGCCCCCGCCGCCACACCACGTACAGCGGCAATCACCGGTTTCTGCATCTCGCGGATGCAGCGGATCACACGATGGTACTTCTGTAGATGCTCGCTCACACGGCCTCGGCGCTCGCCCGCGGCCCGCGCTTCAAAGGCGCGCAGGTCCTGACCGGAACCAAAAGCTCCTCCGGCCCCAGTCAGTACGACACAGCGCACAGCGGCATCGGCGGCAGCCTCCTCCAGGACCGCAGCCAGTTCTTCGAGCATGCGATCATTGAAAGCGTTACGTACTTCAGGACGATTAAAAGCAATCGTCAGCACGCCCTCTGCCTGGTCGACAAGCAGATGTTGGAACGACTTCTGCATGGCTTTCTTTGCTCCTTCCCTCAACAAGGGGCACAGGCCTCGTTGCCGATTAAGGTCACCAGTCAGCTTGTACAGGCTCGCAGAGCACGCGAATTGAGGTAGGTGCGGCGCTCAGACACGACTCAGCAAGGGGAGATCGAGCATAAGCACCTCCAGCGCGGCCCGCGGGTTCACATTCTGGTCGAGCGCCTCTAGAGTTCGCAAGATTGCATAAATCATGTGACGTGCGCCAGCAGCACCAAGCAGAGCTGTCTGCTTTTGGAGCAGCTCACGCATATCAACATTGACAATCAGATCCTGTCCCCCACTGGCCATCAGTAAGACATCGCGCCACCAGAGCAGCCACAACTCCAACAGCTGGCGCAGCCGCTCAGGCTCCCCACTCAGTCGCTGGGCGATCGCAAAGCGCTCTGCCCGCCCCTGCCCGGGCAAGCGCGCCAGCAGTTCCAGCTGTTCACGCCGCTCCACGAGCAGCTGCTCATCTTCTACAGCCCGTACGGCCCAGCCCATACGCCCTGAAGCCAGGGCAGCAATCAGCTCAGCCTCCGCCGGCTCGACCTCCCAGTAGCTTTCCAGAGCCTGACGGATCTGAGCAGTGCTCAACAGGTGGAGCGGGATATGCTGCACACGCGAGAGGATGGTCGGCAGGAGCAAGCCTCGCTCAGGAGCGGTCAGCAACAAGACTACCCCTGGCTCCGGCTCTTCCAACGTCTTCAGTAGGCAGTTGGCCGCCTGGGAATTCATCTCATGTGCACCCAAAATCAGGAAGATCTTATAGCGACCCTCCAGAGCGTGCCGGGCCGCCTCAGATTGCAGAGCGCGGATCTGATCAATGAGAATGAATTGCTTGTCGGGAGGACGAGCGACTACATGGACATCGGGATGATTGCCATGCAGCACCTTCCGGCAGGCCAGACAACGCTGACAGGGATTGAGCGGGGCCTGTCGCGGATCAGGGCCACCCATACACAGCAAGGCTTGAGCAAAGCGCTGTGCTAAGAGCGTCTTCCCAATCTGATCAGGGCCAGTAAACAGATAGGCATGGCGCACTTGCTGCGAGGCCAAGGCCCGTCGCAGGCGCTCCAGGGCATGCTCATGTCCGATGATCCCCCAACCGTGCGCGGCTGCCTCAAGAGCTGTCACAGTCATGGTTTTATTATCGTAGCAGAAAGAGCGCCTCAAGGCAAGGCGGAACAGCCTTCACGCACTTCTGCGAGTGCTGCCATGACCCATCCTGCTTCAGTTCGCCTGAGTATGCTATACTGTATGCTGTACCGTTGTTCGTTGAGCCGAGGAAGGCCGTGAGAAAATTCGTCCAGTGACTGTCACCTACCTCATAGCAGCGATGACAACTATATGCTATGCTGTATTCGAATTCGCAAGAGAGCAGTATGATACATGTGCGCATCCAGCACGATCTCCTGAAACACTAAGGTTGATGTAACCAATGGATACCTCTATCCGTCTCTACACTACGAACGGTGGCTGGCGCTCTATCCTGGATGCCACTCGTGGGAATCAGCCAGAGATGGCCCTGCCTGAAGAGGAACAGGCCACTCAGCTCGACTCACCCGAGGAAGATACGGATATGGCGGAGCCGGACGAGGAGGCTGAGACAAGCGCTCAGGCCCTCCCCCTCCAGGCAGCAACGACGAGCCAGGGCGAGGCCCGCAGCGTGGATGTGGCGGACTTCGAGGCGATCTTTCAACGCTATCAAACGCCAATTACGAATTTCATCTATCATATGATCGGGAACCGGGAACAGGCTTACGATCTGGCCCAGGACGTCTTTGTCAAAGCTTACCGCGCCTTGCTGGCCGGCACCGTGGTCCGCCCCGGCGCCCTCTCTTCCTGGCTCTATCATATCGCCGAAAATACGGCCATCGATGCGCTCCGCCGCCGCCGCCTGATTTCCTGGTTGCCTCTGTCGCTCTTTAACGACGACCGGGGCATCGGCGCCGGCGTACTCTCAGAGACCGGCAGTACAACGGGTGAGGGTTTCTCCGGCAGCGAGGACGGCAGCGAGGGGCGCCCAGGCGCCGCTACTATGCTCTATGAGCGGGGAAGCTATGATGGCGGTCGCTTTGAAAGCCGCGTCGCTGAGCACGAGGTGGTCGAGCGCGTGATGAGGCAACTGCCTCCAAAGTACGCCGTCTGCCTCTGGCTCTATGAATATCATGGCTTCTCATGTGCAGAAATAGCAGAAATGCTCAATATCAGTCCTTCAGCAGTAAAAATGCGGCTGATGCGTGCAAGAGAGCGCTTTATTACCCTGTATCGACAAGAGGTGGGGGAAGAGTGAACTGCACAGAGGCGCGGGGTCTTCTCGCGGTTTATCGCGATTTGAAAGAAGCCAAGGCCCAGCCATTGCTTCAAAATGAAGAGACGTGGGCCACCATACAGGAGCTGGAGCAGCATCTGGAGTCCTGTCCAGACTGCCGGCAGACGCAGGCAGACTTCACACTGGTCGGCGCCCGCCTGCAGCGTCTGCCTGCCATCGAGCCGCCCCCTGAGATGCGTGAGCGGCTGATGCGGGCCTTGGCCGCTGAGCATGCACGTTTTCTGAGGCGTGGTCTGCCTGGTACGCCGCCCCCCCCCCGATTTCCTGAAACCCTATATGCAGGAGCAACTAGAGCAGGAGGCGGGGCGCGACCCGTTGGCAACGCTCTCAACGGCCAAAACTGGCCCACTGCCAGTTATCCAGACAGCGCCGCGAGTGCAGCGGCGCCCGCCCATGCCTCAGCTAGCCGCTCTGGCTGTGGCCGCTACCTTCTTGCTGGCTCTACTCACCGGCGGCCTGACCTCTGTGCTACTGTTAGCTCAGCATTCTTCCGGCTCGATCCCCCCACCGGCTGCCATCAATCATCCCACGAATGTGGTGATGATGCGCTACGCTAGTGCTACCATCTACCATAATGTCGTCAGCGCTGCCGCCGATGGCAACGCCGTCTACTATAGCGCTTTCAACGATAGCACGCCCGCTGGCTGGATGCTTTTGCGCCTGGACCGCCAGACTCAGCTCAGTCAGCCGTTGCTGCCCAGCGCCCAAAGCAGTCCGCTGATCGTCCTGGGCAGCTCCCACAATCGTCTCGTCTGGCTCCAGTATGATCCGCCAGCCGCAGAGACGCCAGTCGCACCTTCGGCCAAGAAGAATCAGCACAACGGCTTGCCGCGCGATGCTGCAACGGAGGGACTGCGATCCTGGAAGCTCTTCTACGCCGTGGTTGACCCGGCAACCGGCCCTGAGTCGCTGCACGCGCAGCAGCTCTTAAGCGGGATCTTTAACCCTGCGCTGGCCGCGGGCATCGTGCACACCCCGGTACCAGGCATCTGGTTTCTGGAGAACGGCCTGCTGGTGGCCTCCCTTGACCAGCACGGGCTTTCTCACCTCTGGCTCTACAGCCTGCAGGAGAACGGTCAGGTTGCCAGCCGTAGCGAGCTGGCTTCCGCCCCAGCTGGGCACATCTATACCTCGCCGACTGCCACCGCTGATGGCAGTGACATCTTCTGGGCCGATGAGTGGCTCGACAGCGCCGGCCTCCTGCACAGCAACATCTGGACGCGACAAGAGATCGAAGTAAGTGCTCCCACACGGGGCCGCTGGCTGCCGCACACGCAGCCACAGACCTGGCTCTTCCGGGCTGATGGCACCTCGTTCCGTCCCGTGGTAGTAGGCCATACCTTCTTCATGCTGAATACAAACGATGGGCTAGATGGCACCTCCGCCCTGGCCACACCGACACCAGCGGCCAGTCCCAGCCCGCAGCCGGCCTCACAATCGACGGCCTCAACTCTGCCGCTCAACTCCAGTGTCACGCCGGTGGCCAACGCCAGCATCTACCCGCCCTCGCTGGATTTCCTGATCAGTGGCTCGCTCTATATGCTCTCGCTAGGGCCGGCCTCGGATGACACCTTTAGTCAGCTGAACACCATCAGCCATGTCTCGGCCCTGCAGGGCGGTGCCACCTTCGTCCTCTGGCAGGACGACAACAATACCTATGGCATGTTCGACGTCGAGTCAAACTCCTTTGTCCAGGTCGGGTCGGTGCTTAACGGCGCCGCATTTGTGGCCGTCAATGGCAACAGCGCTGTCTGGAGCGATGCCCCTAACCCATCAACCAGTCGTGGACCGGCGTCTATAAGCCCACTGGCCACAATCCGCATGTTCAACTGGCCGCTCACTGCCAGCGGCAGCGGCCACGAGTGAGCCTGTCTGAGTCTGAGCAGAGCGACAGAACAGGAGAAGATTCAAGACAAAGCCGGCTACCGGGCGATCAGAGCCTGAGTAGACGAGTAGTTCTCCGTCCTCCTGGCCAGATCGACGCTGACAGCGAGCGGAAAGCGTCTGCAGAGACTCGCGGCAAGTGAGGGAGGCGCCGTCTTCCTCTGAGACAGGTCCTCCCTCGTTGACTCAGCAACCGAGGTGCTTGGCAATGATCAGGCGTTGCACCTCGCTGGTCCCTTCTCCAATTTCGTTGACCTTGACGTTCCGCCAATAGCGTGAAACCGGGTACTCGTCCATGAAGCCGTAACCACCGTGGATCTGCACCGCCTGATCAGCCGCACGCTTGGCGGTCTCAGAAGCAAAGAGCTTGGCCATGGAGGCCTCAGCGCTATAGGGCTTCCCTTGCATCTGTAACCAGGCTGCCTTATAGTACATCAGCCGAGCCAGCTCAATCTCCATCGCCATGTCGGCCAGCTTCATCTGAATGGCCTGAAACTTGCTAATCGGCTGACCAAACTGCCGGCGCTGCTTGGCATAGCTAAGCGCCTCATCCAGGCAGGCTTGAGCCAGACCGACCGAGAGGGCCGCAATGGCCACCCGGCCCCCATCGAGAATCTGCATGAACTGCTTGAAACCCTCGCCGCGCTGGCCCAGCACATTTTCCTCGGGCACCTGACAATCTTCAAAGGTGAGGGGACGCGTATCGGAGGCTCGCCAGCCCATTTTACGATAGGGATTGCCAATGATGTAGCCGGGGGTACCACGCGGCACAATGAGATTGGTGATCTCACTGCGACCATCGGGCCGCGTCCCAGTAACTGCCGTAATGGTCACACCGCCACTGATGTCGGTGCCGGCGTTGGTAATGAAAGCCTTGGAGCCGTTGATATGCCAGTGGCCATCACGCAGGACAGCGCGTGTACGGGGATTGCCGGCATCGGAGCCGGCTTCTGGCTCAGTCATCCCAAAGGCCCACAGCTGCTGACCGCTCGCTAACGGCGGCAGGTAGCGCTCCTTCTGCTCTTTCGTCCCAAAGAGATAGAAAGGCATGGCCCCCAGCGAGGTGTGGGCCTCCATAGTAATCGCCACTGCGGCATCGCCACGGGCGATCTCCTCGATCGCAATACAATACGAGAGGAAATCAGCTCCTGCCCCACCATATTCCTCGGGAAACGGCAGCCCCAACAGCCCCAGCTCGCCCATCTTACGGATCAGGTCGTAGGGGAACTCCCCCGTGCGATCCATCTCTTCCGCACGCGGCTTGATCTCCTGCTCGGCGAACTCACGACAGGTATGGCGAATGGCAAGCTGCTCCTCGTTGAGCGAAAAGTCCATCGCAGCGACTCACTTTCCTTTCAGGGTTACTATGATTTGCCAAAGGGTCAGGCCAGAAGCCATGTGGCATACATCATAGCACAAAGCAGGACAGGAGGCGATAGCCTGCTGGCAAGCATCTGCTTGTGAGGCCACCCAGGCTCAGGGGAGCAAGCTGCCAGACCAGAGGAGAGAGAGAGAAAGAAGACCAGGCAGAAGAGAGAAGCAAGGGGGCAATCACAGCCGAGGCAGATTGTGGGGAAAAGTAAGCACGCGCGTTCCTCCCCTTGCTCGTTCGCGACCTCTCCTCTGCTGCCACAGCCGGTGGACAAGACGGAGCCACGCGAGCTTGCTCCCCACAGGCCCCACTGCACCGCCCCCTCCAGACAAGTGAGCTTGTAGACCCAGATCAGCCGTGACAAGGCTGCCTTCAGTTAATCTCCGCAGCCTCACCAGCGCGCGACTGTGGCGGCTGCTGCGAGGCTGCCGATCCATCTTCGACACTGGCGCCTACGCTCCGGCGCAAAGCTGGCACCATATCGAGCGCCTCCCAGGGAGCGTCGATATCGGTACGTCCGAAGTGCCCGTAGGCCGCCGTGGGGCGATAAATCGGACGGCGCAGATTCAGCTTCTGAATAATAGCCGCCGGGCGAAGATCAAAATGCTCATTAATGAGCCGGACCAACTCCTCGTTCGAGACCCGCCCAGTGCCAAAGGTATCGACAAAGAGCGAGAGGGGACGCGCCACCCCGATGGCATAGGAGATCTGCAGTTCCAGACGATCCGCCAGACCGGCAGCTACCAGATTTTTCGCAATATAGCGGGCCATGTAGGCCGCAGAGCGATCAACCTTAGTGGGATCTTTACCGCTGAAGGCGCCGCCACCGTGACGCGCCATACCGCCGTATGTATCGACAATAATCTTGCGCCCCGTCAGACCAGCATCGCCCATCGGTCCCCCAATCACAAAACGGCCCGTAGGATTGACCAGAATGCGCGTCCGCTCATCGAGCAGATGAGACGGAATGACGGGCTTGATCACATACTCCAGGACATCCTGGCGAATCTGCTCCTGATCGACGTACTCAGCATGCTGAGTCGAGACCACGACCGTATCAACGCGAACTGGACGTCCATACGCATACTGGACAGTGACCTGGCTCTTGCCATCGGGCCGTAGATAGGGCATCGGCCCATCACCAGCCCACGAGCGTCGGCGCACCTGCGCCAGCTGATGGGTCAACTTGTGAGCCAGACTGATCGGCAACGGCATCAGCTCGGGCGTCTCATTGCAGGCAAAGCCGATCATCATCCCCTGGTCGCCGGCGCCAATCTGCTCCAGCTCATCATCGGTCAACACCAGGCCGCTCTTGACCTCAGCCGAACGACTTACCCCCAGATCGATATCAGGGGACTGCTTGCCAATGGAGGTCACCACACCACAGGTGCGATAGTCAAAACCATATTCGGCATTAACATAGCCAACCTGCTCGATCGTCTTGCGCACCACTGCGGGCATATCAACCCAGGCAGAGGTCGTGATCTCACCGGCGATCAGGACCAGACCGGTAGTGGTCGCCGCCTCGCAGGCGACTCGGGCCAGAGGGTCCTGGGCCAGAATGGCGTCAAGGATGGCATCCGAAATCTGGTCGCACAGCTTGTCGGGATGCCCCTCGGTCACCGATTCGCTGGTAAAGAACAACTTTGGGCTGCTCATGAAGCTGCTCATGGTATTGCTCACCGAACACATTCCTCCTGACGAGAAAACTGGCACTCTCTGCCGCTTCTTTTTCTCTTTATCTGCCTGCTAATCGAGCAGGTCATGCACACACACTTCCTTAAGGAGACAAGCGATGTGGGGATCGATGCAGTGGTTGCAGCGGTGCGTAAGGCACAAAAAGACCCCTGGCAAGCAGGGGTCTAGCAACGTCACCTTGCTTATCCCCCTCATCTTGCGGAACGTTCCGCCGGAATTGGCACCCTTCCTGCTGCGCGGGCAGTGGCCACGGCGGCAGATGGGTTGCCGGGCTTCATCGGGCCGTTTCCCTCCACCTCTCTGGATGAGAGCAGATCTCACGCGAACGTATTCAATTGTAGGTGTGCTGTCTAGTAAGCGGACGCTGGACAAGGCACCACAGATGCTGATGCCTTCTGTCCAGAACAGGTCGGGTTTTTCTCAGTATATCGAAGAATGCTGCTGACTGTCAAGAGAGCGGGCCAGAAGGCCCGAGGCCCCGCCCCAATGGCTCAGGCTTAGGTACCCGCCTCCCAGGAATTGAGATACGATTGCTGCTCGGACGTCAGCGTATCGATGGCGACGTTCATAGCTTTCAGCTTGAGGCGCGCGATATCCTGGTCGATCTCCAACGGCAGCGTATAGACCCGCGGCTGCAGCTCGCTGGCATGCTTGAGCATATACTCGGCCCCCAGGGCCTGGTTGGCAAAGCTCATATCCATGACGCTGGCCGGATGGCCCTCAGCGGCAGCCAGATTGATCAGGCGTCCTTCACCAAGCAAATAGACCTGGCGCCCGTCGGCATAGGTATACTCATCGACGAAATCGCGGAGACGCCGCTTACGCACGGCCAGCTTCTCCAGCTCGGGAATATTGATCTCGTCATTGAAATGACCAGAATTGGCCAGCACGGCCCCGTCCTTGAGACGTTCGAGGTGAGGACGGTCGATTACATTGAGGTTGCCCGTCACAGTGATAAAGATATCGCCAATGGTGGCCGCCTCCAGAGAGGGCAGCACGCGGAAGCCATCCATTACCGCCTCCAGCGCGCGAATTGGGTCGACCTCCGTGACTACAACGTTGGCCCCCAGGCCGCGCGCACGCGCAGCTACGCCGCGCCCACACCAGCCGTAACCCAGGACGACAATCGTCCGCCCGGCCAGGAGCAGATTGGTCGCCCGAATGATGCCATCGAGCGTGCTCTGCCCCGTACCGTAGCGATTGTCAAAGAGATGCTTCGTATTCGACTCGTTGACAGCCAGCACCGGGTACTTGAGCACTCCCTGCTTCTCCATACTGCGCAGGCGGATCACCCCGGTCGTCGTCTCCTCCATTCCCCCAATGACCTGCCCGAGCAGCTCGCGGCGGCTGCTATGGAGGGTTGAGACCAGGTCGCAACCATCGTCCATCGTCAATTGCGGGCGATGATCAAGAGCCGCATGGATATGACGATAGTAGGTCTCCTCATCCTCGCCCTTAATGGCAAAGGTCGGAATCCCATATTCGCAGACTAGGGCCGCGGCCACGTCATCCTGCGTCGACAGCGGATTAGAGGCGCAGAGCACCAGATCAGCCCCCCCAGCCTGCAGCGTCAGGGCCAGATTGGCCGTCTCTGTGGTGATATGCAGGCAGCCCGCCATGCGGATACCTTTCAGCGGCTGCTCCCGGCTAAAGCGCTCGCGGATGAGGCGCAGCACGGGCATATCCCTCGCGGCCCATTCGATGCGCTCCTTTCCGCGCGGGGCCAGCGAGCGGTCCTTAACATCTCCCTGTGTCGATGTGGTCATAGACCCTCTTTCCCTTCTTCTCCTGTAGTTTAGTTAGTAATCTTGTGAAAGTTGCTTCTTCGCTCCTGCAGCCGCCTGCGAGCTGCAGCTAGCTTCTAGTCAGCTCAGGCCACGGCTCACCCCTGCAGGCGGGGCATAGCCTTCTACTCAGCCTGCGGTGGAGGTCTCCGACGAGCGCGAAGGTAACCAGTTGGGATCAAAGTGCGAGCAGGCCACCAGCGTCTGATAGCGGGCGGCGATATCTGCCAGCGTCAACTGCTGCAGGCGACGGATACTGAAATCCTCGCAGACAAACGAACCGAGGATATTGCCGTGCACCACCGCGCGCTTCAGGTCCTCAAAGCGATAGTGGCCATCTGGCTCCGGCTCTACCGTTGACAGGTAGCCCAACAAGCCCCCGGCGAAGGCGTCGCCGGCACCGGTTGGATCTACCACCTCCTCCAGAGGATAGGCGGGGGCGCTAAAATAGCTACCATCCTGACCAAAAAGTAAGGCGCCATAGCTGCCCTGCTTCACAATCACGTACTTCAGGCCCAGGCTGAAAAGCTGGCGGGTTCCGGCCACCACGCTTGAGCAACCGGTGTAGAGGCGCAACTCCTCCTCGCTCATCAGCATGATATCGACGCGCTTCATTACTTCTGTGAGCTGAGGACGCGCCGTATTGATCCAGAGATCCATCGAGTCCAAGACAGAGAGACGGACTCGCGGCATGGCATCCAGCACCTCCTGCTGCAGGCCGGGCTGGATGTTAGCCAGGAAGAGCAGTGAGCTATCGCGGTATTCAGGGGGAATGACCGCATGGAAATCAGCGTACACGCCAAGCTGTGTATCAAGCGTGTCGCGCACGTTCATATCGAGATGGTAGCGACCGAACCAGCGGAAAGTGCGACCCTGGCGCACCTGCAAGCCGGCGAGATTGATGGCCCGGCGGCGGAAAAACTCCAAATATTCCTGGGGGAAATCAGTGCCGACGACCGCCACCAGGTTGACTGGGCTATAGAGGGAAGCCGCCGTTGAGAAATAAGAAGCGGCCCCCCCGAGCACCTCTTCGACTCTGGCGAAGGGAGTCTCAACCGTATCCAGGGCCACCGAGCCGACAACGAGGATAGACGACGACACGTCCTCACAACCTCCATGCGAGAAAGAAATCAGTCTTTGGCTGACGAGCACGAGTACACCGGCAAGCTAGCGGCGGAGAGAGAAACCTGCTGTGGTGCTCGTCCACCAGTCAGCCCCAATTAGAAAGAGCGGGCAAGCGTCGCTCAGACAGGTGTGGCCCCGCTCAGATGCTCAATGACCCCATCCAGGAAGGCCAGGGTCTTACCGAACTTATCACGGGCCAGCTCGCGGGCCGGGGCCGTATTGAGCGACTGGTACAGCTCCACAAAGCGCTCCTCAATGTGGCGCAGGATCGCCGCCAGCACCTCACTGGTCACCGCTCGATTGGGATAGCGCGCGCCGAACTCGATGAGCGAAGTCACCACGGCCAGCCCACTGAGGCGCCCCAGCTTATCGGCGTCGTAGAGGATGCGCGTCTCCAGAGGAACCTTGCGACGCTGCTCGGCGGGCACCACCGTTGTATGGGCCAGAATGATCTGTTCCACCTTGCGAATGCGCTCCTCGGGGACATCCAACTCGCGCAAGAAATCGACGGCCAGCTCAGCGGACTTGATATGGTGGTCCTGAAAGCCATAGGTGGCCGTCGAGATATCATGCAGATAGGCGGCGATCGTCAGCGCCTCCATATCCAAATGAGCGGCCTCCTCATCCCCCCGAGCCTCCAGATCTAGCGCAAGCATCTTACAGTTTGCCACAACGGCGCTGACGTAGCGAAAACCTTCCTTGCCCAGCGTCTCCTCAGCATGCTGGGCCACAGCCTGCACAACGTCTGTCTCCATTACCTCTCTGCCTGCTTCTCGATAGGATGATGGTCATCTGCACAGAGGCCGCGCAGGGCTACGCTGTACGGAGCGCGCGCAACCCCTCTCTCGGTAATAATAGCACTTATATATGTATGAGGGGTCACATCAAAGGCCGGATTGGCTACAGAGATACCGTCGGGAGCGATGGAGATCCCACGGATGGCCGTGACCTCACGCGGGTCACGCTGCTCGATAGGAATCTCCTCCCCGGAAGGCAAATCAAGATCGATCGTAGAACAAGGAGCGACCACGTAGAAAGGAATACCATGCGCTTGAGCCAGTACTGCCAGACTGTAGGTTCCAATCTTATTGGCGACATCGCCGTTGGCTGCAATGCGGTCAGCTCCCACAAAGACGGCGGCGATCCGGCCCCGACGCATGAAATAGCCAGCCATATTGTCGGTGATCAGTGTGAAAGGCACACCTTCCTGCTGCAGCTCCCAGGCAGTGAGGCGCGCCCCCTGGAGCACCGGGCGCGTTTCGTCGACAAAGACATGAATGCGCTTGCCCGCCCGATGGGCCAGATACATCGGCGCCAGAGCCGTGCCCCAGCCCGCAGTGGCCAGAATTCCCGTGTTACAATGGGTCAGCAGCTGATCTCCATCAGCAATCAGAGCCTCGCCATAGCGGCCCATGCGCAGACAGGCCGCCCGGTCTTCAGCTGCAATGGCCTGCGCCTCTTCCAAGAGCCGGCGCCCCAAATCCCCAGGACGGCACCCAGCCCCGGCCAGCTGCCGAGCACATCCTAGCAAACGGCGAATGGCCCAGCTGAGATTGACCGCGGTGGGACGGGTGGCAGCAAGCAAGACTCCCGCCTCCTCAAGTCTGGCCAGAACCTCGGCGAGACTGACCTCGTCCCCCCGCTCTGCCAGCAGACGCCTGAACGCTAAGACCAGGCCAAAGGCCGCCGCCATGCCAATGGCAGGCGCGCCCCGCACCTTCAAGGCTTTGATTGCCTCTGCTACCTGCCGCTCATCTTCCAGGCGACTGTACACTACCTGCTGCGGCAAGAGCGTCTGGTCCAGTAACATCAGGGCACAGCCGCGCTCATCTTCCTGCCACCAGAGAGGACGGACACGCTGCACCGGCTCAGATTCGTGCTCCAGCCCCCCTGCAACCGTCGACATGCTCTCTTCTCTTCCTTCCTTCGTTAGCTAGCTTTGTGGAGATTGGACCCTCTTCCAATGGCTGATTCCTGCTGCTGTTATGGTATCATAATTGCCCCTCGCTGGCAAAAGAGGCCGCCCCCCAAATAGTACTAACATAAACAGAACCGTTTTCAACGAACCCGCTCAATATGCTAACATGATAAACAGCATACGAGAGCAGCAGTGTGAATAGCGCAATGCTACTAAGGTGTAGGTTTCCCGTTCCTCCCCCATGCTTGACCCTGCCCTGGCAGGCTCTGGCTATGAGCGAGGGACAACGAGATTCTAGCTATAGTCAACATCGAAGGGATGTCGCGCATGGCTAGGGCGGAAACGAAAGAGAGGACCTGGTCTTTCGATCAGATCTACGACGAGTATAAAACATCTATTTATAATTATGTGTACCATCTGGTAGGCGATCGCGAGCAGGCAGATGACCTGACTCAGGATACCTTCCTGAAGGCGTTCCGCGCTCTGCCGAAGATGGACAGCAATCTCAAGGTGTCGGCCTGGCTCTATCGTATTGCGACCAACACGGCTTATGACGCCCTGCGTCGTAAGAAGCTGATCGCCTGGCTTCCCTGGCAGGACCTCGAACACGAGCCAGCCGATGTGGAGAGCGCTGATCCACAGGAGGTCTATACGACGACCGAGCTGGTGCGCGCCGCCCTGCGACGTATGCCCCAGCAATATCGGGCCGCCTTGCTGCTCTATACTCAGGAAGGGTTCTCCTACAGTGAGATCGCTCAGGCCCTCAACATCGCCGAGAGCGGTGTGAAGATGTATCTGTCGCGCGCGCGTCAGTCGTTCCGGGAACACTATAAGGCGTTAGAGCGAGGGGCCGGCTCTAAGTAACTCCGCCGCAGGAAGGTGATGATCCGGCACTGTCAGCCAGGCAGGGAAGGGCGCATCACTCCACACGATGTTTTCGCCTTTCTGTCCCCTTGGCCATTGCTGGCATCCCCTGCCCTGCCGCTGCTCTCACTGTTGGCGCTATTCATGGCGGGATGCTCTCTTCGTCCACCTGTTTCCCTGCGTCATCCTGCCCTGCGGCATCACCGGCAGCCCTCGCTCGCCTCTCTTTCCGTCGCTTGCCTCCTTCTTCTCACTGTCCTCCGCTGCAACCTGCGCCAACCAACCTTCTTAGGCGCCACGAGTATAATGTAGTAGTGGTGGGTCCCAGGCACTTCTCAAGAACCAGGGGCGGATTCGCAGTGCGAACTGAATAGGTTAGGAGGGATGTCATGCTACGAGCTTGGGGTCTCAGTAAATATTTGAAGCATGCCGCGACACGCGCCGCACCGATCTTGCTGACCTCGCCTGCCGCTGCTTCTTCCCCGAGGCTGGAGCGCACCGCTGCCACGGATACGGCGATGCGAGGTGAGCTGCATTCAGATGTCTATTTTCGCGCGCTTCCCGAGGCGGCCAGGCCCGAAATTATTTCTCAGCTCGATCGCCGCGAACGCCTGGTCTTTCTGCTGCTGAATGGGAAACGAAGCCTGAGCGAGATCGCTCGTCTCGTCCACCGCGATGAGCAAGATGTGGCCTGTACTGTGGCTCGCTTGCTTCGCAGCGGCTATGTGGAACATATCGAGGATGATACCGCCCCAGCCAGAGCTGGCACAGCGGTCACCCCGCTAACACAGGCTCCCTCTCATCCGTTATAATAAAGGAGCCTGAAAGGATGGCGGAGCGTGGCCAGGTAGGTCCACCCGCAAGTGACGGTCAGCAAAAGAAGCAGAGCAAGGCCACTCATGGCCTTGCCGGCCTGGACGTCCTTCTGATTCGTGGGGTGCTATAGCCTCCTTTCAGCGGAGCTGACTGCCCACCTCGCCGCGCTGCCCATGTCGCTGGGGTTGGCCAGGCCAGCACCAGCTCTTTTGCCAGCGCGGTACGTGGAGGGGAGGACGAATCGGATCCCGCCCTCCCCTTATCTATTGCTGAGGCTTGTGCTCGCATGCGTGCAATGGTGCATTCTTTGGGCGCTAAACTGATTCTGGCGGCGGGGTTGATCTGCCTCCTTTGCCTGAGCCTGTTCCTGGCTCTGAGCTGGCCTCTGCTCTCTTATTTCTCAGCTCATCAGACGGCTTTCCCCCATGTCTGGCTGGCACTTGCTTCTTTGCTGCTCTTTACCTGCGCCCCTGGCTTCCTGCTCCTCAGCATTGCCGTTCGCCAGCTCGTCAATCGCCCCCTCTCTGAGCTGCTGAGCCGGGTAGAGCAGAGTCTGCGCCTGCCGCTCTCGCTGCCTCCCCGCACACCTTCCGCTACGTCGTCAGGGCCTCCATCGACTTTATCTCCGGGCGACGAGTTAGGAGCGCTCTCTCAGGCTTTTCAGCAGCTCGCCTCGGCCCTGGCGCATCAGGATGCTGAAAGTCGCTTGTTGACACGGCAGCTGAGCGACCTGCTGAGTATGAGCGATGCTCTGATTTCAACGCTCAACCTGGAGCACCTCCTGGCCGAGATCGTTTCTCGCCTCGGGGTCATTATGCAGGTGCGCCAGGTCTCGCTCTTGCTCTATGGGCGGGATCAGCCTGCCCCGTGGGCGGTGGCTTTGTGGAGCAACGACCCCCCGCGCACCGAGCCTTTGACTGGCGAGACGTCGCGCCAGGGTCAGGTACGCGTCTATACAGACCCACGCGCTGATATCACGCTGGCAGCTACCACGAAAATGGCGGCGCTACCACGTCCGATGCCCCCAGCCCCCCGGCGGCGAGTGATCCGTCCACCACGCCTGCAGGCCGCCGTTGCTCGTGTGGAGCCTCCTCATCCTCGCATCCCTCATGAGGCGCTCCGTGAGCTGGACCTGTTGCTTGCTCGTATGGCCATGCAGAAACAGAAAATCGCCTATGGAGAGGACGTGCAGGCTATCTACCAGGAGCGTCAGGAGCGCTGGGCCCGGCTGGCGCTAGAGGCTGGCTATGGGGCGGTGATCGCCACACCCCTCCTGTTGCAAGACGAGACGATCGGGGCGATTATGCTCTACTCCGAGCGCCCCTATCAACTGACTCAGCGCGATACCTTCCTGTTGAGTACGGCGGCCATCCAGGCAGCGATGGCCATCCAGGATGCCCTGCTCTTCGCCGAGGTCAAGGAGAAGAATGTCGCTCTGGAACGCGCGAATCAGTTGAAGTCACAGTTCCTGGCCACGGTCACCCATGAGCTACGCGCTCCCCTGCACAGTATTATCAGCTATGGCTCATTGCTGGTAGATGGCTTTGTCGAGGGAGCGCTGACGCCGGAGCAAGAAGAGCATATCCGCTTTATGATCCGCCGGGCCGAGGATCTGTCGCACCTGGTCGATGACATGCTTGATCTCTCAAAGATCGAGGCTGATCGCCTGGAGGTGCGCCTTGAGCCATTGGCTATTGAGGGCTGCTTGCGCGAGGTGGTGGATCAACTGAGGCCATTGGCTTTCGCTCGCGACCTGACCTTGCAGCTGGAGCTGCCCGAGGAGTTGCCGCGAGTTCTGGCCGATAGCTACCGTCTGCGCCAGGTATTGGTCAATATGGTCTCCAACGCCATTAAGTTCACCGAGCGCGGTGGCATTACCATCCGTTGCAGTCTCCTGGAACGCTATGATATGCTGCGTATTGCTGTGCATGATAGCGGGATCGGTATCTCGCCGGCAGCGCTGGAATACATCTTCGAGGCATTCCGCCAAGCCGATAGTAGCACAGCGCGCAAGTTTGGAGGCACTGGCCTGGGCCTGACAATTGCCCGCAAGCTCGTCGAACTGCAGGGTGGTGAGGTCTTCGTGGAAAGTATGCCGGGGCGTGGCTCGATTTTTTCCTTTGTGCTTCCCCTGGCAGCTAGCCCGAAGCTCCAGAGCCGCTCATGAGTCCGAACGAGCCAGTCAGGTCAATGCTGTCTGCTCTGCCCATGCCAGCCACCTCTCGTTTCTCCAAGACAAGCATCTAGGATGACAGTGACGGTCGATGACGATGGATACCGGTGCATCTTCCACAGGACGTGAGGCCACAATTCTGATTATCGAGAACGATCCTTCTGACCGCCTTCTGCTAGAGAAGGTCCTCTCTTCCCGCGGCTACCGCTGCCTTTCAGTGACGCATGGCCGCGAAGCGCTGGACTTGCTGGACCGGGTGCAGGTCGATTTGATCCTCACGGACCTGCTGATGCCCGTCCTCGATGGGCAACGCACGGCTCAATTGATCCGCTCCCGCCCGGGCATGGAGAGAGTGCCAATCGTGGCTGTCACGGCCTACCCTCCCGATGAGGCCCGCGGCTCGGGTCCCGGTGGCTACGATGAGTACTTATTGAAGCCCTTTAAGCCGCGTCAGTTGTTGGATCTGGTTGAGCGCTTGCTAGGTTCTTGGACCTCATAAGATGATGACTTTTGCGCAAAGGAGCCAGTGAGATTGTGGAGACTGTAGAACTCGATCTTCGACTGACTAATGAGCCTGTCACAGAGATTGCCTGCGAGGCACTCGTGGTCAGTGCGGGTCGTCCCCGTGGGAGCGAGCAGGCCCGCCTGAGTGCCCCTGGCCAACTGGTGGATGCCCGCCTGGAGGGCCTGCTGCAGGAAAGCTGCGCCCGCGGCGAGATCAAAGGCCACAGCGGGGAGATTACGACTTTCTATACGCCGGGCAAGTTAGCCGCCAGGCGTGTGATTGTGCTCGGGCTTGGCGATCTGGAGCGCGATGCAACGCGTACCCTGCGGCGAGCCTGCGCAACCCTGGCTCGCCAGCTCCAGGAGAAAGGCGCGCGGCGTGTGGTTCTGGCCATCGATGTAATCAGCCTTCAGCCCGAACCAGGCTCGCCACAGGCATTGACAACGCTGGCGGCCCTGCAAGCCCAGGTGGAAGGCTTCCTTCTCGGACTCTACCGCTTCAGTCGCTATCGTAGCAATGGAGGCAGCGAGTATGAACCGGCTATCCGCGAGCTGCTGTTACAGGTTGGGCCAGCGCAGGCAGCTTACGATAGCAGCACGCTTGAGGCCGCCCTGCAGCGGGGTCGCATTTTGGCCGAGGCGACCAACTTCGCGCGCGATCTGGTTAACGAGCCTCCCAATATTCTGACGCCCGGCGAGCTGGTGCGCCGCGCCCGCAGCATGGCCGAAACATGGGGCCTGGCCTGTGAGGTGCTGGAGCGCCCCCAGATGGAAGAGCTGGGCATGGGGGGCTTGCTGGCTGTCTCGCGTGGGAGCAGTGAACCGCCCTACCTGGCTATTCTGCGCTATCGCGGCGCGCCAGAGCAGGCTGGTGGCCTGGCACTGGTCGGTAAAGGGATCACTTTCGATAGCGGCGGCCTCTCCTTGAAAAGCGCTGACGGTATGGTGACCATGAAGGGAGATATGGCCGGAGCCGCTGCCGTGCTGGGGGCGATCCAGGCAATCGCTCGCCTTAAACCAGCCCTGAATGTGACGGTCCTCGTTCCCACCAGCGAAAATATGCCTGATGGGCACTCTTACCGGCCAGGCGATATCTTGCGCATCATGAACGGCAAGACCATTGAAATCGTCAACACGGACGCAGAGGGAAGGCTCATCCTGGCCGATGCCATGTCCTACGCTGCGCGCGAGGGACTGACCCCGATCATCGATGTCGCAACGCTCACCGGCGGTATCGTGGTGGCCCTGGGACATGTCTACACAGGTCTCTTCAGCAATGATACGCGTTTGAGCGAAGAACTCATTGCCGCGGGCGAGGCTGTGGGAGAGAAGCTGTGGCGTCTCCCACTGGACGATGAGTACGGCGAGCAGATTAAGAGTGAGGTGGCAGATATCAAGCAGACAGGGGGGCGTCCCGCCTCCTCGATTACTGCCGCCAAGGTCTTGGAACACTTCGCCGGTTCGGCGGCCTGGGCGCATCTGGACATCGCCGGCACGAGCTTTGTGGACAGCCCCAAGCCTTATCAAGAGAAGGGCGCCACGGGGGTCGCGGTGCGAACGCTGGCCGAATTCATCATGAGGCGTGCCGCCGCTCAAAGCTGAGCTGAACAGCTGTGCCTGGCTGTACAGTCGCGCGAACAGCGTGATATACTCTTGGCATGAAGATTCGTGTACGCTACTTTGCGGGATTACGCGAGATCGTGGGTCAGGACGCCGAGACTCTGACGGTGCCCGAGGGGACGGACGTCGCTGGAGCACGGGCCTTGCTTAGCGCTCGCCATTCCCGCTTGCAGCCAATCCTGGAGCGCTCGCTGTGCGCAGTGAATCGCGAATATGTCCCCGCGGACCGGGTGCTGCAGGAAGACGATGAGCTGGTCTTTATTCCACCGCTCGGGGGTGGGGCAGCCTGAGGCTGCCAGCAAGCAGCCAACCCACCCCCGGACAGGGGGAGAGTTTCTACCTGGCAGGATGGGCCTATGGAGCCGGTGATTCAGATTACGCGCGAGCCGCTGAATCGCGAGGCGCTGCTGGCCGCGGTGGCCGCGCCCGAGGTTGGCGGCATTGTCATTTTTGAGGGAGTGGTGCGCAATCACGCACGCGGCAAACAGATCCGCTATCTGGAGTACGATGCCTACCCCGAGATGGCCGAGCAGCAGATTCGGCGCATTGTGGAGGAGGCCCGCCAACGCTGGGGGGCAGAGCGGGTAGCAGTCGCTCACCGCCTTGGCCGGGTAGAGATTGGCGAGGCCAGCGTGATTATCGTGGTCGCAACGCCACACCGCGCCGAAGCCTTTGAAGCCTGCCGCTACATCATTGACACGCTCAAGACCACCGTTCCAATCTGGAAGAAAGAGGTCAGCCTCGACGGAGAAGCCTGGGTAGAAGGCTAAGCTGAGTTGAACGGCGGTGCACGTCGACAGGCCCAGAGCGGAGGGAGCTGGCCCAGGCTGGCCTGGGCGTGATCCTGCTCCATGCCTGGATAACCAGCTCCAAGACCAGTTTTAGACCAGTCAGCTAATCAGGAAGCATGTTCCTGATCCTTTCGCGCTGCTGATCATCTCCACCGACTCCGCCTTCATTCCTTCCTGTCGAGGAGGGCGAGATCAGGAGCAGCCCATCACCATCAGTGGGTGGGGCAAGCCGGTTTCTCTTCTCTGTCAGCTGAGCAGGGGCGCAGAGGTCAGGAGGCCATCCCAGGCTCATTTCTATGGTAGAATATTACATAACAATAGAAGAGAGAGGAAAGCGCCTCTCTTCTGACCAGACTGTTGCATGCAGGCAAAGGACTGGCTGAAAAGCACCCCCGGTCTCTCAACGGATGGGGGATACTCCTTGAAGCCTTCTGCTACTGTCTCCCGACAGTCCTCAAGGAGTTTGATCGGAGGCTGCTGATGAATCTCTTTGAGAAGCAGGCACAGCTTCACCAATTCTTCGCCCAGAATCCCGTCAATGCCGCGTATCTGACAGGCGTACTGAAGGGACGCACGACCTTTGGGGAACTGAGCGATATCGATATTGCCATTCTCCTGATGGACCAGGTGCGCTCGGATCAGTTCCTCGACTATCAGCTTTACTTTTTCAGCGAGCTGGCCCGGCGCCTGGAGACCGAGAATATTGATGTCATGATCCTGAATCAGGCCTCGTTGCTGCTCAAGCTGCAAGTGATCAAGTACGGCCAGGTTCTCTACAGCCGCGATGAGAAGCGGCGCATTATGTTTGAGACCAAGGCAGTCATGGACTATCTGGACTTCAAGCGCTTCGACGAAATTCAGAATCAGGCCCTGAGCCGCCGCTTGCAGCAGCAACTGCTGCCGATAGATAAGGACCTGGTACAGCGTCACCTGCAGCAGCTGAGCGAGGCTATCGGCATTTTGCGCGGTCTGGGGGAGACGCAGCGCGAGGAGTTCACCAGCGATTACCGCATCTATGGCCTGGCAGAGCGCTACCTTCAGCTTGCCATTGAAGCCTGCCTGCAGATCTGCAGCATCCTGGTCGCCTCTTTCGGCCTGCGCCGACCCGAGGACTACCATGAACTACTGAGCATCGTGGCGGCCCAGCAGCTGATACCCAAGACGCTCGCCTATCGCCTGGAAGTTCTGACAAATCTGCGCGATGCCCTTATCCGCGATCCCAGCACGCTGAACCGTGATCTGCTCTATGACCACATCCGACAGCGCCTGGATGACCTGGAGAGCTTCGCCGAGACGATCAAAGGTCGCCTGGAACCATAGCAGCGCAGCGAACCGCGGGCGCAGCAGACCGGAGCCACCCGTTCCCCAGGGAACGGGTCCGTTGTAATGGGCGGCGCGTTGCACCGCGCTGCACCGTGCCGCATCGCGCCGCTTCTCTCCCTTCCTGCCTGTCTGAATGGTGCTGAGTGAGGGAAGAACGAGACCAGCCAGGGGCTAGAGAGCCTCACTGGCCTGACGCAGCTCGCTTGCCTGGGCAAGGATTTCGCGTGCCTCGTCGGGTCGCCCCATCTCCTGGTAGATCTGAGCCAGGGTCTCATAAGCCAGCACCAGCGAGGGGTCCAGAGCTATGGCCTGTCGGGCCATCTCAACCGCCTCATTGTAGCGTTTGACTTCGCGATAGGTATCAGCCAGATCGTTGTAGTAGTCGGCATTGAGGGGGTCGGATTCGATGGCATTCTCGTAGTTCTCGATGGCCTCCTGATAGCGTCCGAGGGCGTCGTAGGCAGTAGCCAGCTGATAGTATCCCTCTGCGTCATCTTCGAAGCGCCGGAGAAGGTCGCTGGCCGTTGCGATGGCTTCTTCATAGCGGCCCAGAGCGTTGTAGGCATCGGCGAGGCCGGCATAGGCCGCTGCCAGCTCTTCCTCCTGCAGATTATCGGCGGCAGCGATCAGCTCCTGATAGGCGCTGGCAGCCTCCTCATAGCGCTCAGCTTCCATACAGGTCTCTGCCAGGCCGAAGCGGGCACTCTGAAGCTGAGGATCAAGTTCCAGGGCGCGACGATAGGCCTGCAGCGCGGCCTCCGTCTGCCCTTGCAGTGAGCGCCAGTACGCAAGCCGTTCCCAGGCAGTAGCGTCTTCTGGGGCCAGGCCCACAATACGCTCATAGGTTTGGGCAGCTTGATCACGCTCGCCCATCTGCTCATAGACCTGGGCCAACACATCGTAAGCCGCTCGATCGTCGGGTGCCAGGGCCAGCATCTGGTTAGCGACCGAGAGGGCCTCATCGTAGCGCCGCATATCGAGGTAGATGGAGGCCAGCTCACCGTAGCGCGCGGGATCAGCAGGGTTCTCATCGATCTCCGCCTCCTGAGCCATGAGCCGACGTAGCTGGTCATTGATGCGCCCACGTACGTCGCGCAGGTTCGCAGAGGCCAGAGGATGATCAGGATTGAGGATGAGCGCCTGCCGATAGGCCTGTACCGCATCCTGATAGAGGTTTTGGAGGCGGTAGGCATCGCCCAGACTGACATAGAGTTCATCGTTCTCAGGATCGATCTCCAGAGCCTGCTGGAAGGTCTCGATAGCCTCCTCATAGAGGCCCAGCTCGCTATAGAGATGGCCCAGGTTAACATAGGCCTCAATCAGACCAGGATCAAGATCGATGGCGCGTCGATAGCCAGCAATGGCCAGCTCTCGATCACCGAGATATTGCTGTGCTAAGGCAAGGTTGTAACGCGAGCGGGCACTGTCGGGATTGGCCGCCACCGCTCGCTCAAAAGCGGCCACCGCCTGCTCATAGTCGCCGGCGCGCGCCGCCTCGTTGCCGCGATCGGTCCACTCCTGCTCCTCACGACGGCGAACATCCGCCGTGCCGTTCTGAGCAGCAGCCCCCGACTCAGCAGCCCCTTCTCTTTCTGGTATGTCTTCCATCAGTAGCTACCCTTCTTAATTGCTCATCAGAGTGTGCTTGACTAACAGTGGTCAACAGCGTAAGGCTCTACGCAAAAGCACGTCCCGGCCTAGTATAACATGCTGCCAGGGCTTCTTCTAGTCTGTTCCTGGAGGCCAGGCGAAGAGAAGAAAGTCCAGACAGGAGAATCAGCAGTATCTTAGCAAAAGCAGATCAACACGTGTATATGATGATAAGGAGCAGGCTTTCTTAAACAAGGCAGGCCAGCCTTTCTGGCACCGGAGCTAGTACGCTCCTCTGCAGTACGCCCATGCAGTACGCTCAGCCAGACAAGGCCGGCCCGCTCTGTGTGCAGATCGTCTTTCAGGGTAGTCAGGCAGTCAACACAGGACAGCTGACAGCGGGTGCGCGCTGTTTCGTTAGCCAGCACCGAGCGAGGCAGGCGAGGAAAGCAGGGCGCTCGCCCCGCTCTCTCTAGATGCGAGAGTTGCAGCAGAATTCGCTCACCAACCACCTCCACAGGCAGGTGATCGCCAAAGCCAGCGACAGCTCATTCAGGACTTGGCGACACGCAATGTTACCATATATTCATAACGCGATCCGGGATAGAACACTTCACTATAGGCGATAGGTGAGCCGGTTTGATCGAAAGTGGTGCACGTGACGCGCAAGCCGGGTTCGTCCGGGGGAATGCGAAGGAGTTCGGCCTCACGCGCCGAAGGCAGGGCGGCTTTCACATTCTGCTCGGCGATATAGGGGGTCAGGCCCTCTGAGGCCATCATACTATAGAGTGAGCCTTCACCCAGTTCCCTGGCCCGCTGGTAGATGCCCGTGGCCCGCGGATATGGCAGATAATCGACCTCGTAAGCGATCGGCACCTCATCGGCAGTCCGTACACGCACCAGACGAATCGCCTGCTCTTCATCGAGGAGGCGCAGGCGCTCGCGCACCGTTTCAGAGCCGCGAACCAGCTCGCTCACGAGCAGCAATCCACCAGGGCGCTTGCCACGGCGGCGGATATCTTCGCTCAGGCTGGTCAGTTCACTGAGCGTCTGCTGCACGCGCGGCTCACAGACAAAGGTCCCTTTGCCATGTTGACGATACAACAGGCCCTCATGGACGAGTTCGGTCAGAGCCTGCCGCACCGTTGCGCGACTGACGCGGTAGCGCGCCACCAGCTCCGGCTCGGACGGGATAGCGGTATGTGGGGCTAGATGCCCGGCGCGGATCTGCTGCTTGAGCACCTCTTTGAGCTGGTAATAGAGCGGCAGCGGGTTCGAACGTTCCAACATTGGCATAATATACAGTCCCCCCTATGTCCAGACAACAGGATTCTACCTCTTAGGCAGTCAGGATGATGAGAAGAATATATCATAAAAGCCGAAAAGCGTCGAGAGGGGGACATACATGGAGAAGTGCGAGTCAGACGGGCGGTTTCTGAAACAGCCTTCATCGTCGCACTTCTCCTTCGACACTGCCTCTTACTTTCTCCCTTTACCCGCTTAGCAAGAGGATCAGGCGACGCTGACCTGAGCCAGGATGCGATCGATCTCGCTCTTCAGGCGCAGCGGATGAGGACCCACCAAGCGGGCTACCTCTCGACCATCTTTGAAGACAATCAGCGTTGGGACGGCCTGGATTTGCAGACGCATGGGTGTGATCTGGTTCTCGTCGATATCCATCTTAGCAAAGGCCAGCTTCCCCTGATACTCGTCGCTCAACTTCTCATAAGTAGGAGCGAGGGCGCGACAGGGGGGACACCAGGTTGCCCAGAAATCGACGATCACCGGCGTCGGAGACTTAAGCACCCGCGCCTCGAAGTCGCTATCGCTGATATGAAACAGATTGGAACGCTCAGCCATTCGCGTGACTCTCTTTCCCTGGAATGGAAATGGGTTTCTTTCTTGCCTTTTGAGGGAAGCAAAGATAGCCTCAAAGGCTTTCAGTTAGAACAACAATGGCAGCACTGCCCTTATTCCAGAGAGCCAGGCCACCGTTTGATTATACTCAGCGGCGTGAGGCTCTCGCAATAGCCAGGGCCTTGATTGTGACAAGAGTCCTGTTGCCGCACTGACCGAGCCGATGGCTGCTGAGCTGAGCCAAGCCAGAGCCATCTCCTTTCTGCTCCTCTCCCTCCTTCCATCTTCCCAGTTTCACTGCTCGCCTGGTGAGCAGGTCGAGATAGGGCCATCACCTCGACACAGTCAACCGGGTCGGATCGACTTTGTTTTGCCTCATTGCCCGACCGTCACCAGTCAGTCGGCCTGCTTCGCTTTGCCCGACCCTCATCTATCATCCAGGCAAGCGCTTGCCATGGCCGTCTTTGCGCCTCCTGTCTTTGTTAGCGATTGCTGCGGCTTCCTCCTTGCAGGATCATGAGGAAGCGCAGGATGTAGAGGAAGAGGTTCATCACCGTCACAAAGATGGCGACGGTGAGCATGATGGCGTTAGGTAGGGTATCGGCCAGATACTTGGCACGCTGTACATAGTAGAGCACATAGCCGCCGAAGATCGCGATGCCGACAATGGAAATCAGCAGGCCACCCAGGCCCGTGCCGAAGAGGCCGGGCAAGAAGAGGCCAATGATGCCCGCCACCAGCAAGAGAATCAGGCCGAAGAAGAGGTACTTCCCCAGGCCAGAGAAGTCACGGCGCGTGGTCCAGGCATAGGCGGCTAGCCCCAACGAGGACAACGCCGTAATCAAGAAGGCCTCACCGAGAATATTCCCCATACCGGCCCCGGTGAGGGCCATCACCAGGGGTGCCAATGACATCCCTTCCAGGAAGGTGAACAGGTAGAGCAGGAAGAGATTCAACCCATGCACATTGATCGCCAGCTGCAGGATAAAGAGGACGACCAGGCCACCCAAGGCAACTAGCAGGTAGGCCCCCAAGCCGGCAACCTGAGCAAAGAAGGAGATACCGACAAAGGTACCGATACAGGCCACCAGGAAGGAGATGGCCAGCAGCAACATGACCTTGCTAACCAGGCTCCCCGCCCGTTCATTGACGTAAGGAATCGTCTGGTAAGGATAGGAGCCAAGCCAGTTATTGCGCTCTCCTCCCATACCAAACGGCGAATTATAGCGTGGATTATACATGCTTCACCTCACTCAGGGAAACAAGCTGCTTCCGCTGCCACTCGGCTCCGATGCGATGCGCCTGGGACACAGTCTTGCTGCGCGGCGCTCGCCAGAGCCGCTGCCGTTTCTTGCTTCCTCCTTCATCAAGATATTACGCAGCCGTGGGCCTGAAGTTGTACACTCCCTCCCTCCTTTGCTCTCTGCCTTCTCCTTCTTCTCCCTTGTCTTCAGGCTCAGCGCGGATCTTTTCTAGAAAAGGAAACGCCCGGCAGGGCGGATTTATTTCGAGGACTCACGCCCCTCTGCCGGGTTCTCGGCCTCTGCACTGCGCGGCTTGAAGGAGGATTCGGCGATATTGGTGATATCGCAAGGTGGATGGTTACTATCGGCATGCCAATAGAAACTGCTACCCAGAGGCTTGTAGAGAAGACCCCCACAGCGAGGGCAGCGACGCAGTGTCTCGTTCTCCTGATCCTGACTCGTCGGCATAAATCCCTCACTCCTTCAGATCAGTGCGGAATAGGAGCCTGAGAAAAACACCTGACTGTAGGGGAGAGGAAGCAGGTATACCGATAAGCTGCCGGACTAGCAGCCGGGAGAAGCCAGCTGAGCCGAACCGGTTCCATCCATCAATCCTTCCTTCCTCTCGCCCATCTCCCCCCGTGAAGCCAGGGCGCTCGCCCAGGGCCAGCGTATGGCCTGGCAGGCGACGGATTGGGCGTTAGGCTCTTCCTTCCCTCCTATTTCCACCCCTCCTTTCTGGTTCCGCCTGTCTGTCCTCTTGCTCACCCATCACTGCTATGGCGCTGACACAACTTGCCCCAGGCCGAAGCTCCAGGCAAGGTGATCTCTCACCAAGCTGGGGGATTCCTTCCGCTCTGTCTACGCTTTTGATCAGCTGGCTATCCATTCTTATTCGCACTCGGCTCTACCAAACAGCAGAGGAAAGCCAGCTGCTGACCTCCATACGCGACTGGCTGGCTGGCTGGCTGGTTAGCACCTCAGTACAGAGTCAGGCCAGACACTTGCCTGCCCGATCTGTGCCCCTTCAGTGAGGGTCAGCCGGGAGTATCGGCCTGGGCCGGCGCGGCGGCACAGGGTAAGACAAGATAAGGTGGGCAGGGCAGGGACAGCCAGCGCCCACCTCACCACCTGCGGCGACTCACTGGCTTACATGACACTCCAGACGCCACAGATCTCGCAATAGGCCACACCAACCTCGCCGAAGGCCTTGCTGCGTGTCTCCCAGCGATCGTAGACGACAGCCAGGGAACCGCAGTTCCAACAGCGGGCGCGTCCACCAGCCTTACTTTCGCTTTCCAGGCGGCGCAGCAGCTGGCTGCGCGCCTCTTCGGCTCCGGTATAGCTGGGATTATAGGCCAGATGCAAGAGGTTGCCCAGCGGCAAGGTAATCTCATGGGATGGGGCCGGAGGTGACGGTTGTTGGAAGGTTGCCACTGGACCAGGGGCACTGGTGGGAATCGCCGCTGCCGGTCGGCGGAAGTACTCACGAGCCGTACGACGGCCCCCTTCCGCAGGCACGGCAGGGAGATAGTCGGGGCCTTGCCGCTCGCTTGGCGGACGTTCACCATTGGCCACCGGTGGAGTTCCTGGGCCGGCGGGTGTGGCGAGTGCTTCACTGGGCGGGAACGGCAGCGAGATAGCCTCTCCGGACTGCGTGGGAGCTTGTGCTCCCTGGCGGGGAGGCGCTGCCGATGCCTGCTCACCATCCAGCGGTACAATGGGAGCCTGCTCCGTTGTCAGTGGCTCGGCTGCAACCTCCTCTCCTTGCTCCGCCACATGGTTATGGTTGTCGTTCTCCGGTTGCTCTGGTGGATTCGCGCGTCTGCGCCTCGTTACTGGCATAGGGGCAGCTCCCTCAATAAAAGTTCTTTTCTCCTCGATGATACATGCACCTGCATTATATCACAGCCCTTTCAGTCCCTCAAGCAGATCGATGGTCTGCCCGCCCCTGACGTTGCCAGGCGACCAGCACGCTCCGCTTCCTTCCTTTTGCCTCCTCGGCTCGGCCCCTCTACCTCTTGAAGAATTCGGCATTGATTTTGATAAAATGCCTCCACTCGTCAGGCACCGCCGACTCTTCAAAGATAGCGTTGACCGGGCATGCCGGCTCACAGGCGCCGCAGTCGATGCACTCATCGGGATTGATGTAGAGCTGCTCGCTCTCCTCAAACCCCTCTTCGTTCGGTGTTGGATGAATGCAATCTACCGGGCAGACATCAACACAAGAAGCATCCTTCACGCCAATGCACGGCTGAGTGATCACGTAGGGCATCCAACATTCCGGCGCATCAACCCCTGCCTACGCCATAGCACGCTCGGCCTGTAAGCAGGAAGGGGGAACAGCGCCGCCTCCTTTTCCTCTGAGATGAGCTTGATCCAAGCCGGGGCCTATGCGTCTTCCTCGCAGCAAGAAGGTTTGGCAGTCAGCAAGCAAGCAATCAGGCCCCGCGTGTCTTCTCGAGCTCGCGGTCAGCGCCCCCCTGAGCTTCTCAGTCCATTCAGAGAGCGCGGGCGCCTCGTTGCTTTGCTGACTCTCTCTGGCAATGGGACCGCCCGGTGTGGGGTCGGCGCCGCCACAAGTCTGACTTTCCAGTCGTTGCTTTGAGCCTGCCCATAGGGCTGCCGTTGTTTTGCCGACGATTGCTATGCTCAATGGACAGGCACCGATTGTAGCCTAGTTCAGTATAGAAGGTTGGCAACTCGATGTCAATTCCAGATCACTGCTTTTCCGCGCCTGCGCCGCTCTTCGCAGCATTGGTCTGGCTCTCTCTCACAGCTGCCTCACAGTGCGTTTCCTGCAGGGTGGAGGGCAGTGCGCGCAGAGGAGGGTTTGCCCGCGCTGCAGCCAGAATGCTCACCAACGGCAGAGCCGCCGCAGCCCTCTAGCAGAGCACAGCCAACCCGAAGCTTCGGGTGAAGACAATGATGGTTATGGTCAGTTGAGATTTACGAGGCGCAACTCACATCTTGCCAAAACGGCTGTGATCCTTTAGAGTATTGGCATGGGTCAGCTTCTAGATCAGCTGAATTCAAGGCCTGCGGAGCGGCCTTCGCTGCTCTTGCTCACCCCAGGAGAGTGGCAGGATTATGCGCTCTTGGATAGCGGGGCAGGAGCCCGCCTGGAACGTCTTGGCCCCTACCGCTTTGTGCGTCCTGAGCCACAGGCCCTCTGGCAGCCTGCTTTGCCACGCAAGCTCTGGGAAAAGGCCGACGCTATTTTCGTGAGCGGCGCCCCACTGTCAGAGGAGCAAGAGCAGCATGGGCGCTGGCAGTTCCGTCATCCTCTTGAGCCGCGCTGGATGGTGCGCTATAAAGATCTGAGCTTCTGGGCCGCTCCGACGCCCTTCCGTCATCTGGGGGTCTTTCCTGAGCAGGCCAGCCATTGGAATTGGCTGGCAGACCTGGTGCGCGCTGTAGCCCCTCGGCGCCCGGTACGGGTGCTGAATCTCTTCGGCTATACGGGTCTGGCTTCTCTGGCCGCCGCCAGCGCTGGGGCCAGCGTGACTCATGTCGATGCCTCGAAGAAGGTTCTGGAGTGGGCCCGCGCCAATCAGGCCCTCTCTGGCTTGAGTTCCCGCCCGATTCGCTGGATCGTGGATGATGCGTTGAAGTTCGTTCAGCGCGAGGTGCGCCGCGGCTCGCGCTACGATGGGGTGATTATCGATCCGCCAAAGTTCGGTCGTGGCCCACGCGGCGAGGTCTGGAAACTCCAGGAGTCGCTTCCAACACTGTTGGCAACCTGCCGCTCTCTGCTGAGCGAGGAACCGCTCTTTGTGGTGCTGACTACGTATGCGATCCGCGCTTCGGCCCTCAGTCTCTACTACGCTCTGGCGGAGATGATGCGTGGGTATGGCGGCACGATTACAACTGGCGAGATGGTGCTGGTGGAGGAGAGCGCTCAACGCTTGCTGTCAACGGCCATCTTCGCTCGCTGGAGCTACGACCCACAGAGACCCTAAGTGATGCTTTGCCTGGATGGCAGAGAAGTTACTCTCCGTTGCGTCTTCTCCGCTTGCTTGACAACGAGCCTTGCATTGACTATACTTCTCCGGTCCGGTGTAGGCTTGCTCGTTGTTTGATCTTGAAAGGAGGCCCCTGGTGATGAAGGGACAGCCCTCGCTTCGACCTGCTCAGAGGCAGGCGATTCATCCCACGGTGGCCAGCTCAGCTCTCTCCCCCCTCAGGCAGCCAAAGCTGCTCGCTTTCTCTGCTTCCTGCTGTCCACCTCATCGTTGAACCCGTCCAGCGTCTGCTTTTCTCTTTCTCCTGGAGAGCAACCGCTTTCGCCAGCGGCCTGCAGACGCAAGGTCTGCGCTGGTCGCGGCCCAGCTCCCAAGGCCAACGCAAGAGGCAGGGCTTTTTTTGTCTTTTTTGATCATCTACTACGCTTCAACGGAGAAAGGAGCTTCGCTCATGCCTTTCACCAACTCACCTCTCGCCGATCCGCAATATGTGCGCGACCTGGGCGATGGCCTGCGATTGCGCTGGTCGCGCCCCGAGGATGCCGAGGAGCTGGCACGCCTGGAATGCGAGGTCTTTCTCAACAGGCCGGCTGATCCGCTCAATCAGCCGCTGGCCTGGCACGTGCGCGAGCTACTCAGTGGTGAACACCCGCTGATGGGCAGCCACGACTTTGCGCTGGTAGAGGACACGCGGAGCAGCCGCGATCGCGTGGTGGCCTGTGCCTGCCTCTGGCGTCAGTTCTGGGATTATGAGGGTGCTCGTTTGCTTGTAGGACGCCCTGAGCTGGTGGTGACCGATCCTGCCTATCGCCATCGTGGTCTGATACGCGCGCTGTTTGGACTACTCCATGCACGCAGCGAGGCCGAGGGCGCACTGGTGCAGGCCATTACGGGTATTCCCTACTTCTACCGCCAGTTCGGTTACGAGTATGCCCTGGATCTCGCAGGCTACTTGAGCTTTCCGGTGGTGCTGATTCCGCCTGCACCCGGAAACGAGCGGGAGCCAGTGCAGCTGCGCGATGCAACGCTGGAGGACCTGCCAGCGATTATGGCGCTCTATGAGGCTCACCGGCAGCGGGGAGAGCTGGCGGTGACGACGCCGATTGGTGAGGCGTGGTGGCGCTATCACGTGCTGCATCAGCAGGGCTGCCGCACGGGCGAGCACTGGCACATTCAGGTCATAGAGAGTGAGAGCGAGAGTTTTCTGGGCTTCCTGGTGATGCCGACGATGCGCTGGCGCTCGGAGGTGCCGGTGACGCACTGCTTTGAGATGGTGTCTGGGGTCGATCTGTTTCAGCTCTTGCCCTCTGTGCTGCGGGCGATTCTGGCACGGGGCCAGCAGATGCCAGTGCGACGAGCTCCTGCAGAGATCGATTATCTGCGCCTCTATCTGCCCATAGAGCACCCGATTCGTGCAGCGCTGCTGCGCCTGACCAATTGCTATGGCGAGCCGCTCGCGGTGAGGAGCAGCCGTAGCTTTGCCTGGTACGTACGTGTTGCCGATCTGGCGGCCTTTTTGCGTCGAGTGGCCCCGGTGCTGGAGCGCCGGCTGGCTCAGTCGCCACTGGCTGGCTACAGCGGCAGCTTGAGCCTGCACTTCTATGGTCATGAGCTGCTGCTGCATTTTCAGGCGGGCAGCCTGGAGGCGGTGCGGCAGGTGGAGCGGGCTTACGACTACGAGCAGGCTGCGGCGGCCTTTCCACCCCTGGTTTTTCTGCAGCTGCTCTTTGGCTATCGAAGCCTGGAGGAGCTGAGCTACGCCTTCCCAGACGTGGAGGTGAAGCCGACGGCGGAAATGCTGCTGCAGACGCTCTTTCCTAAGCGGCCTTCGTAGGCCATACCGCTGGGATAGGATTTCTGGGCCTCATGGTACGTGGCAGGGAGAGGGCCAGGGCAGACAGTCGGTGAGCGAGCGAGTGGTTGGGTTGCTCGTTCACCGGCTGTCTGCCTCTGGGTGGGTTCAGGCCACTTCGAGCACGCCCTGGGTGGTTTGTTCGATCAGGAGCCGGATGACCTGGTCAATGGAGCCGGTCTGGCGATAGATGGCGATCTGGCGATCGGCGCCGGTTCCACGGGGATCAGCTAAGAGGGCACGCAGATAGGCCATTTCCCGCTGGCTACCCAGCTCCTCGGCCACGTCGGCGACGAAGTCAAGGAGTTCGCTGATGGCCTCGCGCATGCTCAGGCGGCGGTGATTGGGGAAATCGAAGTAGGTGGCGTCCAGTCCATCGCGCATGGCTAACCATTTGTTTTCTTCGAGGTAGAGGCGCGGCAGGACGACAGTGGTGACTCCCTGCAGGTAGAGGAGGTAGAGCTTGGCCACGAGGGCCTGGCAGAGAGCGGCCAGGGCGATAGTATCTTCCAGGGTGGCTGGCATATCACAGATGCGGAATTCAAGGGTGTCAAAGAAGGGATGGAGGCGGATGTCCCACCAGATGCGCTTGCCATTGTCGATGGCACCGACTTCGATGAGGTCGTCGACATAGCGTTCAAAGTGGGCCAGGCTGGGCAGGACTTCAGGCAGGCCACTGCGGTTGCAGCGTTTCCAGACGACGGAGCGGTAAGATTTGATGCCAGTCAGTCTGCCTGCCCAGAAGGGCGAGTTGGCGGAGAGCGCCAGCAGATGGGGCAGCCAGAGGCGAGCTTGGTTCATGACAGCAATGGCCACCTCACGGTCGGGAATCCCGACATGGATGTGCAGGCCAAAGATGAGCAGCGAACGGCCTACGTCCTGCTCCTCTTCTTCCAGCTCTATGTAACGCTCGCGTTCGGTACGCTGCTGGTCCTGCCAGCGAGCCGTGGGATGGGTGCCCGCGCTGACGGGTACCAGGTCTTCTTTGGCCAGAACCTCGATGAGACGCCGGCGCAACTCGCACAGCTCTTGTCGGACGGCGGCGATATCGGCACAGACCGGGCTGATAATCTCGACCGTTGAGGCATGCATTTCGGGCTTGATCTGCTCGCCAAAGAGGGTTTGACCTTGCTCCAGGACGCGCTCGATGGCACCGCACAGTTGACCACTACAGCGCTCAACAAGCTGAAATTCTTCCTCTACGCCAAGAGTGGGACGATAAAGGGCTGAACGACCTTTCATACGTGATCCTTTGGTCTTCAAAGCGACAGGTCCGGCAGAGGTGGCTCCATCGACACGCAACGCCTTCAAGACGATCCTTTCGAATTATACTCTATTTTCCGTCTGGAATGCGACGAGCAGCACCTTGTCCGTGGGACGAGGCGAGGGAGGGCGAGCACTGCCTGTGCCAGGCGCGGAAAGGGAAGCGGGCAGGTCAGCAACCGAGCATACAAGCAGAGCCATCCACCGGCGTCGGGGCCAGTCTGGGTTTAGAATCGAGCAGGCCCAATATAGAGTTGTGAGCAGGCGATTTCGCTGCCCTCTTCTTCCACGTAGAGGCCAATGCTGCCGTTGACAGGGGCAGAAGGAGCAGAATCGTGCAGCGGTGTAGAAGAGAGTTCCTGTCCGTTGATGAAGAAGCGTAAGAGGGGGCCATGAGCATCGACCTCGAGGGTATTGACGGTCCCCGGCCCGATCAGCAAGCTGGGAGCTGGCCCTTCAGCCAGCGTCGTCCAGCGTCCGCTATAGCGCCAGACGGCATATGAGCCACCACCCCAGCTGGCAACGGCAAAAACGTAGTAGCGTTGCTGGTCGCTACTGGCTCGGAAGACCACGCCATAGTAGTCGGCGTCGTCGTGGGAGCCACGCACCTGGCGCACGTTGACGGCCAGGTGAAAATCGTCAAAATGATGGCGGGCGTAGAGCGCAAGAGCGCTGGTTCCCGGACTGGTATTGAGGAGATAATACTCTCCATCGGCAAAGAAGGCGCTAGAGCTATGAGGCCAATCGCTGGCTCCAGTCAGCAGTTGGTCGACGGGAGCGGTGAGGGCCACCGTGGGCTGAGGGGGAGAGAAGTCAGAGGTTGACAGGCTGGCGCTGGCGCCGTTGCCTGGTCTTGTGCGGGCGGCATGCAGGGCGTAAGCAAGCGAGCTGGAGCAGAGCAGGAGCAGCAAAAGCAGGGTCAGCAGCAGGATCTTCCATCTGCCGCTAAAGCTGGAGGGAATGGGCAGCGCTTCCAGGCGCCGAACGAGTGGGAAAGGGAGCCAGGCCGGTAGGAGCAGGCCATGTATGCTCAGGCGGAGACGGGCAGGTGTCTCTGGGCCAGCAATCGCCTGCTGGAAGGCCTCGCTCAAGAGCCGGGCGGAGGCAAAGCGCTCCTCGGGGAACTTGGCCAGGGCCTTACGCAGCACATAGTCGACCTGGGGCGGGATACGTGGATCAAGCTCGCATAGGGCTGGCGGTGGCTCGTGGACGTGTAGCAAGGCCAGTGCAATGGGGGAATCGGCCTGGAAAGGGGGACGTCCTGCCAGCAGATAGAAGAGGGTAGCGCCAAGAGCATAGATGTCAGCGCGGTGATCAACTGGCTCATTGAGGGCTTGCTCGGGGGCCAGGTAATCCGGCGTGCCCATAGGGATAGACATGGCGGCAGCCTGCTCGCTGGCTGGCGATTCCTCAACCTGGCCCTCGTTCGCTAACGCGTCCTGTAGCAGGCGAGCAATGCCGAAGTCACAGAGGAAGACGCGCCCTTGCTCGTTGAGTAGAATGTTCGCAGGCTTGACGTCGCAGTGGATGTAGCCGTGCTGATGAGCGTAGTCCAGGGCGGAAGCGATCTGTTCCACATAGGTGGCGGCCTCCTCTAGGGGGAGAGGGCCGTGGCGACGTACGTAGTGGGCCAGGGTGCCGCCAGCCAGATAAGGCATGACCAGATAGGCGAGGCCGGCCTCCTCGCCCCAGGCGTAGATAGGCACAATGTGCGGGTGCTGCAAGCGGCTGGCCGCCTGGGCTTCTTGCAGGAAGCGGCGCTGGAGTTCGAGGTAGGCCGTCCTCGTCAGATGGGTGCGAGGTAGAAAGACTTTCAGGGCCACGGGGGTGGAAGGGGTTGTTGAGTCATTGCAGCGAGCTAGATACACGGCGCTGCTTCCGCCGTAGCCAAGCAGCTTTTCGAGCACATAGCCCCCGAGGGTCTTTCCGAGTAGCTCCTGACCCCTGCTGTGCAACACTTCGCAGCACCTCTTTTCTTCGCCACTGCCTCGCTGGCGGCGGCCAGGCCATCGGCGCGAGGCGGGCAAGTCATGCCTGGGGCTTTTACCTGTCTTTGTCGCTTCTCGCTCGCTAGACCAGTAGCTCTGCCGAGGTGGCAAGGCGAGAGCGGGAAGACAGGGGGCGGCCTGGATCGGATCTGCTGAGATTCTCCAGGCAGTCCAGCCCAGGCCCCAGACCAGGGCACGCGAGTCGCCTCCTCTAGAGGCAGAACTCACCATCGCGCATAATCAGACGTCCATCGACCTCGATGGTGCAGGTTGTCGGCACGACATCGACGTGAATGCGGGCATCCCAGTCAGCCCCGGTATACTCTGGATACGGATTACCAAAGGCAATATGCAAGCCGGGAATCTTCTCATCCTGGAGCAGATTGCCAACCGGCTGCTTGAGGCTGATGAGGGTGCCAATGGCGAACTCCCCCACGCGGTTGCCGTTGGGAACGGAGAAGAGATAATCGCGCAGCTCCTTGGCAACCGCGGTATCTTCGCTGGTGACCTCGGTGGCATAGCCATTTTTGATGGTGATGCGCACAGGATGCTTGAGGACGCCATACCTGGCGGAGAAGAAGTCACCGAGGACGTCGCAGACCACCACGCCGTTGACATCGGCAGGGGCAGTAAAGACCTCACCTTCGGGCAGGTTGCCCCATTGCCCTTGCTCGTGATAGCGTCCGTGACAGGGAATCCACTTCCAGTGCTTATGGAAGGTCGCGCTCAGATCGCTGCCTTTGGCTGAGGTCACGTGGATGCGCTCGGCCTGGCGCACGATCTCATAGACCTTGTTGGTGATCTCATAGACCTGATCGTAGTCGGCGCACATGCCTTCGGCCATCAGACGCTCATCGATGCCTGGCATGTGACCATGCCGGACACGTAGCTCCTGGGTCAAAAAGGGCAGCAAGGGAATGCGGAAACCGATCTCGCCAGGGCGAGTTGTAGCAATGTAGAAGGTGACAGTGGGATGAAACTGTTGCAGGTCCTGGCGCAGGCTCTCGGGAAAGCCTGTCAGGGGCCGTTTGCCGTAGTGCTCCAGAAAGTGCACGCTGACAGCGGCATGACGATCAAGAGCCGCCGCCGCCACCCGGCGGGCGATCGCCCCGCGTTCATAGTCGGTCAAGATAAAGAGCCGATCGGTGGCCGCCACCCCCATACAATTAAGAGCATTCTCGGCTCCACGCTGCACCCGTGCCTCGAAATTAGAGTCGCTCTGGATATTGGTGATCGCTTGCTGACTCATGATTCTGCGTTCCTGCCTTCTTCCTTCACTAATCTCACGACACTCTTCTTGCTGTCTCTACGCTCTCTAGAGAGAACGCTGAGAAGGCCGCCGATTCTCTCACCCACCTCCGTCCCTCCTCTCATTCCTGGACAGGCCGCGCTGCGGCGGTCTGGCGGCTGTGCACAGGATGCTCTGGAGAGAGAGACGCCGCCGCTCCAGCGAGAGTAACGTCTCTGGGAAACGACGGTGAGGAGGTGCTCTCCGTTTCCAGTATAGCGAGAAGGTGAGAACTACCGATGCAGGGCGTTGCTATACTCCATACAGAAAGACAGAGCCTGCTTGTTCTGAGGTGAAGCGGAGAGGAGCGGCGACAGGTGGGCAGCGAACGAGAAGGAGCAGACCAGTGAGTGAAGACTTTCGCATTACCGATGTGGTGAGCTATCTCACGCGGCTAGGACTGCGCGTCGCCAGCGTGGACGAGCGCCAGGGAGTGGCTGAGTTAGTTTTTCACGACGAGTTGGGGCAGTGGCAACTGCTGATCATCTTGCAGGCCGGTCCACCGCTGGGAAGAAGACTGCTCTTTATTGTGCCTCATCTCAGTATTCTGCCGCAGCGGCGGCGCCGGAGCTGCCTGGAGGCGCTGATGAGCCTGAACTATACGCTGCCGCTCGGACGCTTCGGTCTGGATCTGGAAGATGGTGAGGTGCGTTTCAGCGCCAGTCTCTATCTGGGCGAGGAGCGGCTCTCGTTGCCAGCTTTCCGGCAGCATCTCGAAGGGGTCATTCAGACGATCGTCATCTATCACAGCCTGCTGCCGCGCATCATCTACGGGCATTGTACGGCTCGGGCTGCGCTGACTGCCTGTGAGCAGGCTTTTCTAGAGAGCTACGAGGGTGAGCGCCTTTTCTGGCAGGAGAGGCCCGGCAGCGAGCAAGGGCTGACACAAGACGAGACAGAGACTGACGCCTCGCCTTCCGCTCCCGAGCTAGATGCCGCCGAGGTGCTGGCGGAGATCAGGCGTATGCTGCAGGAGGGCCAGGGCCAGGAGCGCGATGACGACCTCGACTGAGCATTCTTTGGCAGACTGGGCCGGCGGCTGCACAGAGACTACTGCGGCGGGGGCCAGGCTACTACAGCAGGAGTTTGCTCCCCACTCACTCGATCAGCAGCCTTCTGCTCAGTTAGAAGGTCTGTTTACTCTTATTCGAATAATGCCCGTTGAGACGTGAGCGCAAGGGAGGATAGGGCGGCTCATCCTCATCGTCTTCAAGGGAAACCTCGGGCGCCATCTCCTCTAGCTGATTCAGCTGCGAGGGGTCCAGCTTGATTAAACGATCTGCCGTCTCTGTACCTGTGCCTGTGCGGCGGACAGTATTGAGGCGTTTACCGATCTCCAAAGCGGCCCAGGCAAGAATGAGGGCAGCCACAATAAAGCCGATATAGCCCAGAACAGTCTCGTCCATTTGGCCATCTCTTGCGGCACCTCCTCCTCTGAACAGACCTTGTTCCTGGAAACTGAGAGAGGCGCCGCCTCCTTCCCACGTGATTACTGTGCTGCCAGCGTCAGCTCTCCCCCACCAGAGAGGGTAGCGGCACCAGGAGTCACTGGTTGTAGTCTACCCAGGGTAGCCCCGGCACGTCAAGCCGGAGATAGCCATCCCGGCTATCCCCAGCTCAGTGGTAGGGGAGAGAGAGAACGTACGGCGGTGCGACGCCCGGCGGAGGCCGGCCAGGGGTAGACTCTGGAGCCGGCCAACTGCGCTCAGACAGTTGTGATGGAGCCATCGGCGTTGACGCGAATCATGATCTGCGGGAGTGGGGTCGTGGCAGGACCCTGGACAACACTCCCCTTCTTGGCCGGATCAAAGATCGCGCCATGCGCCGGGCAGACGAGTAAATGGGTGGCCGGGTCATAGTTGACGGCCACTCCCTCATGCGTACAGCTTCGCGAGTAAGCCGCAAAGGAGCCACCCGGCAGGTGAATGAGCAGCCCCTGCTTGCCATCGGCTGGATTGGTAAAGGCCTGGGCTGAGTTAAGCGCCAGGGAGGTGGTGCCGATGACCTTGCCATTCTGCTTGGTGTTGGTGCCGTTCGTGGTCTGACCGGTGGTAGACTGCTGGCCACTGGTCTGCTGTTGGCCACTGGTGGAACCAGAGGAGGCGGCCATGTTGCCACTCTGGTTGGTATGGAAGAGGCTGCCCAGCAACGATTGGGCTGCCGAGGTTTTGATAGCCAGGCCCAGGCCAGCCGCGGCCAGGCCACCGCCGGCGAGCAGAGCCACTACCTGACGCCGGCGCCGCTTGCGGCCACGCCGCGTGCTCACGGGGATCTGGGCAGGGATCGGCACCTCTTGCTGCAGCACGCCAGGGCGGGCGTTCTGCTTCGCGCGCTGCTCTCGTGGAGCAGGCAAGACGACCGGCGCGGGTTCGGCGCTGCCGCTGCCAGCCGCGGGGGGCACCCTGGCAGGAGCTGACGGTGCAGATGCCTGGGCCGGTGCGGCGCGCTTGAGGGCATAGTCTTCGGGTCGCCCGGACCACCAGGCAAAGCTATCGAGGTCGGCGCTGTTGCCACTGGGAACGGGCATGGGCGGAGCCGGGGGCATGGGAGGCACAGCCTGCGGCAGAGTACCGGGCAGCGAGACCATCTCGCGCCTGGCGCCGTTCGCTGGCGCCGCTCCAACGGCGGGCGCCTCCTTCACCAGAGGCAGGGGTTGGTCTTGCCAGGCAGCTCCTCCAGCCAGGGGGCCGGTGGTCGGTAGCTCTCCGCTGCGCTTGACGCTCGGCAGGCGCCCCGTGATGATGGGTGGTCGCAGCTGCCAGTGGCTGCCGGAGCTGGTTAGCTCATCTTCCTCAGCTAGCTGGGTCTGAAGCTGAGCGATGCTGGCAGCTACGGGGGCAGCGGCGGCAAAGCTGCGCTCTCGCCGCAAGGCGCGCGCATAGGCCGTGACAAAGGCCCCCGCTGAGGAGAAGCGGCGCGCCGGGTCGCGCGCCAGAGCCTGCGAGAGAACTTCATCGATCTCTGGCGGCAGGGCAGGACAGAGATTGCGTAGAGCTGGCACCGGCTGCTTGACATGCTGAAGAGCGATCTCCAGCGAATCGTTGCCGGTGAAGGGTGGCTTACCACTGAGCAGCTCATATAAGATGATGCCCAGGGCATAGATATCGGCACGGGCATCAATCTGCTGCTGACCGAGCACGACCTCCGGGGCCAGATATTCAGGCGATCCGAGGAAGGTCCCGGCCAGATTGAGCAGATGGAGATAGGGATGCTCGACACGCCGCACGCCCCGCAGCTGCAAGAGATCGACGAGGCCGAAGCCCGCTACGGTTACATGGTGCTCGTCTCCCTGGAGCACGATGTTAGCCGGCTTCAAGGCCCGGTGCACAATGCCCCGTGCGTGGGCATAGTCCAGCCCCGCTGCCACCTGCTGGAGCACCTCCAGGGCATAGGAGGGGGCACAGCGCCCGTCGCGCTTGAGGACATGCGCCAGCGAGCCGTCGGTAACATAGGGCGAAATCAAGTATGGATAGCCAAGCTGCTCGCCAAAGTCGTAAATCGGTAGAATATGCGGGTGATCAAGTTCAAGCAGGGCCGTCGCTATCTGGGTAAAGCGCCTGATGAAACGGTTACGCGCCCGCACAGAGAAGTCCTCTGGGATGATGATGGCTGTGACGGCCACCGGCAGGCCGCTCACAGAGTGCCGGGCCAGATAGACGGCACTGACACGACCTTTGCTCAGCAGTTGCTCAACACGGTACCCTCCCACCATCTGCCCCACCAGCAGATCTTCTTGCTGCGTCTCGTACATAGCATCTCCGTTCTCCGAAACTGTACCCATCGCTCGCTGGACGGGTCAGAGACAGTGTCCGGTACCTGCCGAGCGAGGGGCTGACGCCCCGTCCGCAGCAGGGAGCAGGGACAGGGGGCCGCTCGCTCCTCCCCACAGGCAGCTCTTCAAGGCGCACATCTCAGACGCTGCTCGCCCGCCTGGGCTGCGCCACGGATCTGGCCGCGAATCGGCTCGCGAATCAACTCAGCGTCCGCCCATAGCGGCGCATAGAGCCTGAGCGCTGTGCCTGCCTTGAGGGTGTATGTTCACAGCTCCGACGTAATGAGCTTACAAAGTATATCAGGGCGAGTCAATCTGTTGCTCTTAGTGTAGGACTTGTGGGTTATTCCCGCAGGATAATCATCACCAGCCCTTGCCGCGAAGCCCGGCAGGCCGCGAGGCACGGGCAGACGAGGGCGGTCAGACTGGCTCATCCAGGCACGTCTGGAGATCTGGCCTGAGCTGCACACCTCTGACTTACCAGCCGACCCGGCCCGATAGGGGATCAGCCTCTCCGTCAGTGCACAAAGAGACGAGCGGTCGGGGGGAGCAAACAGGAACCCGACCGCCCGTGGAGAGCGAAGTGAGAGAGTGCGAGTCGGGAGGCGGCGGGGGACCGCCTCCCGCACGGGGAAAAGGGGAGGTCGCTTCAGTCACAGAACTTGAACATAAGTTCTAGTTTCAGGATACCATAGAAGGCGCGAAAAGTCAAGAGGGGATTCGGCTTTTTGGTGGTTTTCTGGCTCAGTTCACTCGCCAGCGGGAGCGAGAGAGTCGCGTTGCGAGGTGCGGCCTGCAGAGATAGGGACTGGGCTGGGCCAGAGCAAACAGAGATGGTACAATGGGCAGAGAAGACGCCGCTCCCTCTGCCTCCGCCTCCAGGATGATGGTCTGGCAGGTGAGGCAATGCGGGTCACTGAGCATGTTTTCCTGTGGGAGCGTTGAATCTGGAGAGAAAGCGAAGTGCCTCGACTATGGCAGATGTACGACCTTTCCGTGGCATACGCTATGCGCCAACGGTGGTGAGCGATGTGGGGCAGGTACTCTGTCCTCCTTTTGATGTGATCTCGCCCGAGGCGCAGGAGCGCTATTATGCGCGCCATCCCTATAATATGATCCGTCTGGAGCTGGGGCGCGAACTTCCCGATGATACCGTCTTGAATAATCGCTATACGCGCGCGGCGCGGACCTTCGCCGAGTGGCGCAAGGAAGGCGTGCTCCGTCAGGATACGGTCCCCAGCTATTATCTGTATCAACAGCGTTTCAGCTATGGAGGCCAGAGTTATACGCGCACGGGCCTGGTGGCGCGCGTGCGGCTGGAGCCGTGGAGCGCGCGGGTCGTGTTGCCCCATGAGCTGACGCTGAGCAAGCCCAAGGATGACCGGCTGCAGCTGATGCGGGCCTGTGCCGCTAATTTCAGTCCGATCATGGCCTGGTATGAGGACCCCCAGGCCCGCCTGCGTCGCCTGCTCCAGCCCTATGCTGAGCGCGCAGAGGTCCAGGCCCGCGATGAGCTGGCCGACGAGCATCGCCTGCAGCCGATTACGGACCCGCAGCAGGTGGCGCTGATCCAGGACTTTTTCAGTCAGCGGCAGCTCTTCATTGCCGACGGGCACCATCGCTATGAGACGGCTCTGAGCTATCGCGAGGAGATTCGCGAGCTACATCACGGTCTGGACCCGGAAGATGGGGCGAATTTTGTGATGATGGTGCTGATCGATGTGGATGATCCCGGCTTGCTGGTGCTGCCCACACATCGTTTGCTCGCGGGCCTCTCCGCTGAGCAATTGCAGCGCTTGACGCCGGAGCACCTGGGGCGCTATTTCCAGGTTGAGCGCCTGGAAGGCGAGGCAGGTCGGGGCGCGGCGCTGATGGTGCGCCTGGCCGAGGCGGGCCAGACAGCCCCTTCCTTTGCGCTGCTGACGTCGGAAGGGAGCTGGCTGCTGCGGCTGACGGAGGCCGGGCAGGCACGGATGGCCGAGAGCGGGCGAGCGCCGGCCTGGAATGCGCTCGATGTGGCGATTGCCCATCAGCTGCTGCTGGAGGAGCTGCTTGGACTGAGTGCGGAGGATGTGCGGGCGGGACGCTATTTGCGCTATACGCATGAGACGGAGGAGGCCCTGGCCGCGCTGCCACGGGGCGAGGCTCAGGCGGTGCTGCTGCTCAATCCGACGCCCGTGCGCCAGATCTGTGAGGTGGCCCGGGCCGATGAGCGCATGCCCCAGAAGTCGACTTATCTGTATCCGAAGCTGGCCAGCGGCCTGGTGATCCACCCGCTCTGGTAGGCTTGCTGACCGACTGGGTGTTGCTCTAGCTAGCTGGCTGACTGGCTGGGGAGCCGCCCGGTCGGCTTTGTCACGTCTGTTTGACTGCTCTGGCTCTGGATCGGCCCGCTGATCGCTGATGGCCAGGATCGGATCGGAGGCCGACCCGGGCCGATGGTTGGTTGCGCACATGCGCGCAGGAGAGGAGCGACGAGAACCATGACAACGACGCTGATCGCTGCCGCACAGCTTGAGTCAAGTCCCTCGGCGGAGGAAAATCTGGCCAGGGCGCGCTCGGCCATCGCGCTGGCGGCCCAGCGAGGGGCGCGCCTGGTGATTCTGCCGGAGATCTTCATGGCCTATCTCTCGCATGAGGAGTTTACGGCCCCTCATGCCCGCAAGGTAGCGCAGTCGCTAGACGGTCCCTTTGTGAGGGGCCTGCGCGAGGCGGCGCGCGCTGCCCAGGTCTGGGTAGTGGCGGGGATGATCGAGACGGCCAGCGAGGCGGAGGAGAAGACCTATAATACGACGGTGGTGATCGATGAGCAGGGGCGGCTGCTGCGCGCCTATCATAAGACGCATATGTTCGATGCCTACGGCTACCGCGAGTCGGACGTTTTTGTGAGCGGCGACCAGCTCTTTGAGCCGCTGGCGACGCCGTTCGGGCGCATGGGGCTGTTTGTCTGCTACGAGTTGCGCTTTCCCGAGGTAGCGCGCTATCAGGCGGCGCGCGGGGTTGATTTCTTTGTGGTGCCGTCGGGTTGGGTGAACGGCCATTTGAAGGAGGTCCATTGGCGCCATCTGGTGGTGGCGCGAGCGATTGAGAACACGGCCTACATCTTTACCTGCGATCAGGCCGGGCATCAGTTCCTGGGCCGCTCGCTGCACGTTGATCCCCTGGGGGTGGTACTGGCAGAGGGCGGCGAGGGCGAGCAGCTGGTCTTTGGTGAGCTGGATCTGCAGCGCCTGGAGCAGGCGCGGGCTAAGGTGCCGTCGCTGCAACATCGGCGCCCGGATCTCTATCGCTAGCTAGCTAGCTCGCTCTGCTGTGGCTTGCTTTGCGCGTTCGTCTTGCTGACAGCAGGGCAGGGCTGGCCTGACTGGCGGGCCTGGCCAGCAGGCGCTCTCTTCAGGGCTTTTTTGGGTGCGGCCCGTGCCTCTGGCCCAGGCTCGGGCCTGGGCCAGGCAGGGTTCGTCTAGCGCGGCGGGAAGAGGTCGCCTGGCAGCGGCTGCAGTTCGTCTTTGTCGAGCGTCTCCAGCAGTATGCGGAAAGGTCCCTGGCGGATCGAGAGACTGAGGAGGGCGCGGACAAAGGGCTGCTCTTTGAGGGGAAGGCCCGAGGCCGGGTGCAGGGCCGCCGCAACGGCGTGGATGAGGGCCACTTCCTGCCTTCGTCCGGCGAAGGCGAAGAGTTGGCCCTGACGGCGCAGACGGGTCTCGTAGAGCAGGCGCCATTGGTCGTCGATCAGCTCCTCCAGGGCCTGCTCAACGACGGTCTCCAGGGCCTGGCGCTGGTCGGTGGCGGCCTGCTGCTGGTTTTGCTTGTGGCTGCGCCCTCGTCCGCGCGCATTGGCTGGGGGGACACGAGGGAACTCGATGGTGCCCCAGTAGCGGGCCATAAATGGCTGGATGCGCTCCAGTGGCTCGTACATCCAGGAGGAAAATTCGGGCATTTGAAATAGCTCACCGCCTTTTTGGACGAGGGGCAACAGCTCGGGTGAGAAGGGCTGCGGCTCCAGAGCGGTGGCCACGGGCTGGCCCTGGTGCTGCTGCATCTCGGCGGAGAGCAGGGGGCGCCAGATAGCGTAAGCGATGGGCAGCTTATGGCGCCCACGGCGGTTGAGGGCGGCGGCCTCGCTGATGAGGGCCAGGCAGTAGGCCGGCGGGACGACGAAGTTGGTGAAGCCCTGGTCGCTCATTTCGCGGACGAGGCGCTGCCAGCGCTCGATGGTCATTTCGTCCGTGCTATAACAATCTTTGATGCCCCACTGGTCTTGACAGAGCAGGTTGATCCCCTTGACGGTCTCTTCAGAGTGCTTCCAGGCGAGCATGATGATCTGGGAGCCGCTGCCATCGATGAAGCTGACGCGCGCTTCGTAGAGGGGGTAGGCGGGACGAGCGGCTTCGGCCAGGGCCTGGGCTTCGGTGCCGGGGGCGGCCTGCATGGTGAGGCGCCCAAGAGCGGCGCGGGCGTGCTGTTTGAGCAGGCGGTTCGAGCTGCTGGCAAGCAGGTGGTTGAGGGCGGGAATGGCCTGGGGCGCTGCCAGACTGCCAAGCTGTTCGAGGGCATCGATGGTGGCCATGACGACCCGCGTTGATTGGTTTTCGAGCAGGGGCAGGAGCAGATGGACGGCGCGCGGGTCATGGCTGCGTCCAAGCCAGTCGACGAAGCCGAGGCGCCGCTCTAGCGGCATGCTGAGGACGTCTTCCAGAACGGCTTCGACCCCTAGCTCGCTCTTGCCAACCAGCTCCAGGAGACGGCTCTGCATCTGGAGCATGGCGGCCTCGGGATCATTGAGGTATTCGACCAGCCCTTCCTCGGCCAGCTCGGAGTTGAGTTCTCTGAGGACGGGCGCCAGGGTGAGCTTGGCGATGTCGCTGACGGTGGGATCAGTCACAAAGTCTTCGAGTACTTCGCGGTCATCTTCGGTGGCCAGGTGCGAGAGGATATAGACCGCGGTGGAGTGGGCCGCCGGGTCGCGGCGGCGCAGCAGGTCCAGTACTTTGTCGCGCGCTCCCGCCGTCCATTCTTCGTCGAGCCGCTCCAGATAGGCATCCATCTGAAGGGGGTCGACGCTGTCGCGGTGACACATGGCGTCGAGGACTTCGTCAATGCTCGGCGATTCTTTTCGCTTCTTTGTTGGCATGCCTCTCCCTCTTTTCTCTGCGCTGTCCTCCACTACGGTCGAGGGGATGGGACGACGCTTCTCCTCTTCGCTCTTCGCTTGGTTCTCTCGGTCTGCTGAGGCTCTTCTGGCATCCGCCCGCAGGCGGGACCGCTGGCTGCGGCTAGGGGTGGTCCGGTCAGCGGCGCCGCGTTGCCTCTTTGCGATGGCCGGTCCTCGGTCGGGCTGCCTTGCTATCGTGTGGATTGTACCACGCCGCGGGGGCACAAGTCGATAGCCGGCCAGGCCCAGAGGGGCAGATGAGGACGGTTGAGTGTGTGCGAGGGTGGGATGAGAAAAGACTCCTTAGAGACAGGAGCACTAGAGATGGATGAGCCGCTTTCAGCTTTCAAAAACGGCTCTCGTCTCGATAGAGGCGGCGCGGGGGGATCAGGGCCGAGGCTGGTGGCTGGTCGAGTTCGTTGAGGGCCTCGCAGAGGAGGGCCAGGCTGATGAGAAAGTCGTCGTGGCCCTCGCTGGGGTTGACGTACATGTCGATACCGCTCTCGCCGAGCAGGCGATAGCGGGCCTGGCGGAGTTGCTGCCAGCATTCGCCAGCGATGGCCGCCGGGGCGCTGGCTGGGGTGTAGAGCTTGAGGCGCCCGCTGTTGATAGCGGCCAGGAACTGGTAGGTGAGACGCGATTTGCTGGGACGGGTGAAGGTGAAGGACAGGAGGCGCTCGTCGCCGAGACGGCTGCGCAGGAGGGCGGCCAGGCCGGCGCCAAGGCCGGTGGCGTCGATGATGAGGCGGCGCAGGCGCCAGCGCTCGGCCAGGGCCAGAACGGCGCTGTACTGCTCCAGGTAGGGACGGCCTGTCCACCATTGCTGATGGACGATGCGCAGGCCGGGCAGCCCCAGCTCGTTCGGGCTGAGGGCGGCAATGGTGAGGACGGTGCTGTCGCGGCGACGCCGTGAGGGCACGGCTGTGGACTGGCTGAGAAGGGCAAGCTGCTCTTCAGGCCGTTGTTCTTCGCCGCCGATGTCGATGGCAGCGACATAGTGCGCCTCTTCTTGTGGTTCTTCTTGCCAGGGATGGTCTCCCTGGAGGAGGCTGCGCTGCAGGGGGGTGAGCAGGTGGCCGGCACCGCTGATGGGCTGGAGCAGGTACTGGGTCTGGATAGCGGGATGGCTGGCCCCGAGGCGCTGGATCTCGCTTTCGACGAAGCGCCGGTAGGCGGGGTTGATGGCCGCCAGGGCCTGCCAGTCGTATTCAAAGTGGGTTCGCCGCCCCTCGTGCTGCTCGCGCTCCAGGTTCAAGGCTCGCTGACGGGCCAGCAGGGTGTCGTCGCTCCAGGCGGTGCCGTAGAGGACGGTGGTGGCGTTGGTGGTGGCCGCCATCGGGCGAAAGTCGCGATCGAATTTGTCAGGGCTGACGTCCTGGGCTTCGTCGATCTCAAGCAGGAGGCTGGCGGTGGCGCCAACGACGTTGCTCTCGGGGGCGGCGGAGAGAAAGAGGATGCGCGGCCCACTGTGGCGCCGGACGAGCTGGGGATCAGCCTGGGGCGCCAGGCCAAGCAGGTGATCGCCGCTGCGCCAGAGACGCTCGGCCAGGGGCGAGGTCTGTAAGAGGGTGAGCAGGCGCAGGCGACTGGTGAGGAGCTGAGGTTTGAAGGTGGGAGCGGCTTTGACAATGGTGCCTTCGGGAACGGTGGCCAACAGGTAGGCTTCGAGGACGGCGGAGAGCTGGTTTTTGCCCATCTGGCGCGCGAGCATGACGCTGAAGATGTCGCCGCGCCCGCTGTGGATGGAGTCGAGAATGGCAGCGGCGATCTCGCGCTGGTAGGGATAGAGCGGACGCGCCAGGACAGTGCTGGCGAAGTGGTCGATGTCGCTCTCTGGAGACGGGACTGACTGAAACGGGAATAAATCAGGCATGGCTGGCGGAGATGCTTGGTCGGTCGGTCGGCTGGTCTGGCCAGGGCGACAGGCAAGCAGACAGGCAAGCAGATAGACAAGCGGGCCAGGTCGGCTCTCTTCTGCCGCTGTGCTTGCGGTACCCTTGCGTGGTGCCTCTCTCTGGCTAGGGGAAGACTGTCGCCGCGTTGAGGGAAGGGCGATCTCTCGGTGCGTGGCCAGAAGCAGAGCGCCTGGCCCGCTCTGCAAGAGTGGAGGAGCCTGGAAGGACCGGCCAGCCCAGCGAGCTGGCTCGTGTCCGCTGCTCGTGACCGGTCCTTATAAGAAGTATAGCATGGTGAAACGAGAGCTGACAAGAGCCTGCCCGGGGCCTCTCCCCGCGGTGAGCGAACAGGGCCGGCAATGCTGCGGCCAGGGGCGTAACATCGGGCCAGGTTCGTTTGAATAGAATTGTGTGGGCAGGGGCATGCACCCGGTGGTCCAGCCAGGGTCTCCTCCTGCGCAGGTTTTTAACAGGGAAGGATACTCAGAAGAGATGAAGCGTGAGCCAGCGCGGAGCAGGTTCTCACCTGGGTCGTTCGCTTCCTCAGCGGAGGAGACAGCCAGGGCCGAGCTGGAGCGAGCTTTGATCGAGCACAGCGAGACTCTGCTTCAGAACCTGCAATTCTATGTTGTGCGCCTGGGGGTGGCTCCCGAGAGGGAGGCCCATGCCATCGCGCTGGAGGTCTTACAGGAGGTGGCCGTTGAGGCGCTGGCCCATGCCGCGCGCTTCGAGCCGGGGCGCCAGCCATTGGCCTGGTTGCTGGGGATCGGGCTGAATGTGATCCGACGTCAGAGGGCTGAGCGGGCACGCCGGAGCCAGCGCGAGCTTTCTCCCGTCCGTCTGGCAAGTGCGCTATCCGGGGAAGAGTCCCCCAGCGAGCTGGAAGTCTTCGATCAACTGCAGGCGACGAGCAGCGGGCCAGAAGAGGAGGTTGAGGCCGAGCAGGGGATGGCGGCACTGCTGGCTCTGGTCGGCGAGGAGGATCGCGAGCTGTTGCGTCTGGCAGTGGTCGAGGGCTGCGAGCGTGAGCTGCTGGCGCGTCACCTGGGGATTAGCCCGGGGGCAGCGCGGGTACGGCTCCATCGAGCGCTCCAGCGTCTGCGGCGGGCCTTCCAGCAGCAGTCTGCCACCAACCCGGGTAGGCCCGGCTAGCAGCCTGGTCTTCAGATGCGCTCGGATCAGGGAGGAAGTGAGCAGAAAGGGGTTTGTCGATCTAGAGAGGTATTTGCTGAGCGATTATCAAGCAGTCAGACAGCGACTTAAGAACAGAGCAGAGAAGGGATCGATCAATGAAGTTACAAGAGCATGCACACGAGCACTCGCTGCCCGAGGGGGAGCGACGCGCGCGTTTCTTGCGGCGCTACCTGGAGGCTCTGGAGAGCGGCGATGAGCAGAGGCTGGCGCTGCTGCTGCAGGAGGCAGAGGCCGATGCCGGCCTGGAGGAGCTGCTGCTAGAGACTAATGCTGCTCTGGCGGCGGAGGACGGGCTGACGGTGACTGCCGCCGAGGGCGAGGAGGCGCGCCGCCAGCTTGAGCAGGCCGTGAAGCGCTCGCAGCCGGTGCCAGAGAAGGCGAGCCTGGCCAGCACGGAGTCGCTCCTGGGCGGGGCTGGCCCGCGGGTGCGCCCGGTGCAGGTGCCGCAAGGACGCCGCGTGCCGGTTCGCCAGGTGCTGCGCCGTTCGTGGATGGTGATCGCCGCGGCGGTGCTGTTGGTGGTCTTGTTCGTGGTCGGCAGTAGCACCGGGCTGGCGGCGACGTTTCTCTCGTTCTTTAGCGTGCAGCGCTTCCAGCCGGTGCCAGTCAGTCAGCAGACGATCAAGGCGACCCAGCTTCCGCTGTTGCGCGATCTGGGCGAGTTGCAGACCACGCCGACGTTGCTGCGACTGGAGCGCAATCTGACGCGCGCTCAGGCCGAGCAACTGGCCGGCTTCACGCTCAAGTTGCCGACGAATCTGCCGGCCTCCTTCAGCGGTCGGCAGCCAGCCTTTGATGTGCTGGAGGGCGGCCAGGCAACCTTTACGTTCCATGCGGCCAGCGCGCGCGCCTACCTGACGCGCATCGGCCACGCGAACCTGACCATTCCCTCTCAGTTGGACGGGGCGACCTTTGTCATCCATGTCCCGCGCATTGTCGAGACCCACTATGTGAGCAGCAGTGGCAAGGTGCTGGTGATCCTGCAAGCGCCATCGCCGACGATCGAGGCCACGGGTAAGGCTTCGCTGGAGGATCTGCGCGATTTCTTGCTTTCGCTGCCAGGGCTGCCCCCGTCGCTGGTGCAGCAGCTGCGCCAGATCGATCTGCGCAGCGGCACGGTGCCGATCCCCGTGCTGACCGGCATGTCTTCCCGGACGGTAACAGTCCAGGGCCAATCGGGCCTTTTGCTGACCAGTGACCAGCTTGAGTCGTCCAGTCAGGTGACGAATCTGCCGGTCGGGGAGGCCGTGCTCTGGCAGGCCCAGGGACGCGTCTATCTGCTGGGCGAGAGCGGTCACGATCAGAATGAGCTGTTGAGCGTGGCGAATAGCTTGCAGTAGGCAGACTCACCGGCCTGCTGGCTCTCTCGCTCAGGATTGAGCGCGCTTCGCCTCACACGCTTCTCTCAGCGGTGCGCACCCAGTTCCGCATCAGGCGAGGCAACGGATCGGCAGAGGTCGTCAGGATAACTGGACTGATCCCCAGGCTTGACGGCTTCGGGCCGATCCGTTGCTGTCTGTCTGTCTTTCGGTCCGACTGGCCGATTGACACAGGCCGGCCTCCGTCGGCTTTGGGGCCGCGCAGCGGGGACGAACGGAACCGGCCTGGCTCTCTCAGGCCGGGCGGAATGACCGCGGCGCCAGGTTGCTCTTCTTGTTGATGCAGCCAGCAACGCCAGGAACGGGGCGGCTGATCGACCTGGCGTGGTCTGTCTGCGTGAGCGAATCTGATCCAATCTGATGAAGAGGAGCGAGGAGCGTTCATGTCTGGTGAGTCACAGGGGCAGGAGCAGGAGCCGGCGATCGAGGTCGAGGGGCTGACGAAGCTCTACCACCGGTTGCTGGCAGTCGATCATATCAGCTTCGTGACCTATCGCGGCGAGGCTTTCGGTTTTTTGGGGCCGAATGGCGCGGGCAAGAGTACGGTGGTCAAGATTTTGACGGGCCTGGTTCAGCCTACTGAGGGAACGGTTCGTATCCTGGGGCGGCCTCTGGGCGATCGTGAGGTGCGGCGCCGCATCGGCTATTTGCCGGAGCTGCCAACCTTCCATCGCTGGCTGACGGCGGCGGAGTTTCTGAGCTTTCACGGCTCGCTCTATGGGCTGCGCGGCTCATTGCTGCGGGCGCGCATGGAGGAGGTGCTGGCCCTGGTTGGGCTGGCAGGCCGCGAGCGCCAGCGCCTGGGGACCTTTTCGAAGGGGATGCTGCAGCGCATTGGCCTGGCTCAGGCTCTGCTGAATCGCCCGGAGTTGCTGATTATCGATGAGCTGTCGACGGGCCTCGATCCGGTCGGTCAGCACGATCTGCGCAGTTTGTTGCTCGATCTGAAGCGGGCGGGGACCAGCATCTTTATTAATTCGCATCAGCTTCCCGATGTCGAGGCGCTCTGCGATCGGGTGGCTATCATTAACCTGGGGCGCATTCTGAAGGTCGGGGCCCCGGAGGAGCTGTTTGATGAGCCGCTGCTGGTGGAGCTGCGCGCGGAGCCGCTGAGTGAGGCCCTGCTGCAACGGCTGGCTCAGCTGGCGCTGGCGGTGGAGCGCGATCAGTATGATCCTGGCCGGGTGCTGCTGCGCCTGCAGCGCGAGGAGCAGGCCGCCGAGGTGGCGGAGGCGGTCCATGCCTGCGGGGCGCGCCTCTATCGTCTGGCTCCGCATCGGCGCTCGCTGGAACAGGTTTTTCTGCGGACGATCGAGCTGTCGCGCAGTCTGCAATAGGTCCGCTGAGGAGGTGCTGCTGAGCTATGGGCTGGTTGGTTATCGCTCGCTTTACGCTCAAGGAGATTGTGCGCCGCCGTATCTTTCTGGCGGTGGTCGTGCTGACGGTGCTGCTGCTGGGCCTCTTTACGCTCTTGCTCAATGCGTTGGTCGATAATCTCCGGCAGGCCCAGCCTGAGAATATGGATCTGCTGCTGCTGGGAATCGGGGCGCTGATGGCGGTGCTGGCGAGCTGGTCGGTCTATTTGCAGTCGAGTTTGATGACGCTCTTGCTGACGGCGGGCATGCTCTCGGCGGAGATCGAGGCGGGGACGCTGGCGGTGATTGTGCCGAAGCCCTTGCATCGCGTGGAGATCGTCTTTGGGAAGTGGCTGGCTTATGCTCTGGTACTGGGCGGCTATACGGCGGTGCTGGAGCTGGGTTTCCTGGGGGTGATCTACTGGAAGACGGGCTATTGGCCCGACGGGATGGCTCAGGCCCTTGGACTGCTGGAGCTGGGGATGCTCTGCTTGCTGGCTTTGCTGACAGTGGGCAGCGCCAGTCTGCCAACGTTGGCGAACGGAGCGATCGCAGCCTTGCTCTTTCTGGCGACGCCGATCGCCAGCTTCGCTCAGGTGGTGACGCAGATTACGGGCGAGAGTACAACGGTGGATCGCATTAAGACGCTCTTTGAGCTGCTAATGCCCTCCGATGCTCTCTGGCATGCGGCTTCTGCGGCACTGCTGCCGCCGGTGGCCCAGGATTTGATCGGTCTTCACCAGGTGCAGAATCTGCCAATCATTGGGGCCGAGGCGCTGACGCCGGCGATGGGGCTCTGGGTGGCGCTCTATATCGTGGTGTTGCCGCTGCTGGGGATGCTGCGCTTTGCCCATCGCGATCTCTAGCGCCGGCTGGTAGTGGTAGATCGACTGGTCGGCGCGAGGGCGCCAGTCGAGGCGCTGGGGTGAGTCAGGAGAGGATGGCAAGAGGGACGGAACGGCGCCCGGCGCTCCCGCTGCTGTCCTGTGCAGGTGGAGAGAGCACCGGCCCCTGTTCCGTCCCCGCTCGCTCTATGAAGAACGCCATGAAGTTGTTGCCTGCGTCCTATCAGGCAAGATCGCGCAAGAGATGGGCCTGGATCGGCTGACGTAGGGTGCGTAATGCCTTGACTTCAATTTGGCGGATGCGCTCGCGCGTCAGTTTGAAGTGCGCACTCAGCTCCTCCAGGGTGTGACAGTAGCCGTCGGCCAGGCCGTAGCGCATCTCGATGACTTGCCGCTCGCGCTGGTTCAGCAGTTCCAGGGCGCTGGCGATCTGGTCGCGCAAGGCCCGATGGGTGACGGCCTCCGCCGGGGCCGTGGCCCGTGTGTCTTCCAGGGTGTCGGCCAGGTGATAGGGTTCGTCGTCGGTCAGGGGGGCGTCCAGGGAAATGGGGTTCTCGGCCATGCCCTGCAGTTCGACGACGCGCTCTTTGCTGAGACGGGCCACCCGCGCGATCTCTTCAGCTTCGGGATCACGCCCCAGCTCCTGGTAGAGATGGCGCGTGATGCGCTTGATTTTGTAGATCATTTCGACGACGTGCACCGGGATGTGGATGGTGCGCGTGTGCTCGGCGACGGCGCGACTGATGGCCTGACGAATCCACCAGGTGGCATACGTACTGAAGCGAAAGCCCCGCGAGGGGTCGAATTTCTGGGCCGCGCGGATGAGTCCCAGGTTCCCTTCCTGGACCAGGTCAAGCAGAGAAATACCCTGGGTGTTGTAACGCTTGGCAATGCTGACGACCAGCCGCAGGTTGGATTCGACCAGCCGCTGCTGGGCTTCGATGTCTCCTTCGGCAACTCGCCGCGCCAGCTCCATTTCTTCTTCGGCGCTCAGCAGGGGATAGCGCCCAATCTCTCCCAGATATTTGCGAATGGCGTTGTCCAGGGTCTCGTCTTCTTCCTCTTCTTCTAGCTCGTCTTCGTCCCCCGCGACTAGCTCGTCGTCGTCTCGAAAGAGTTCGTCGTCGTCCTGGTAGAAGGCCAGGACGGCCTCATCGTGACATCCTTGCTTCGCTCGGCGCGTGCTCCTTGTGCTTCTCCGCGCATTGGTTGCCATTGTTTGTTTCCTGACTCCTTTACCTCTCATAACCACTTCCCACGTGTTGGTTGCCGGGGCAAAACCCGAAATTTTTTCGGTCTCTTTCCCCCCATCCTTCTCTATTGCAAGAAATGTGCCAATATCCAAGTACGCACGGATATGACGATTCTTTCATGCTTTTGTGCTCAAAATAATGCCGGCTTGCCGTAAATTTTTTCAGGGTGGTGCGGATTTTTCCCCACCCGGCCCGGCCTGGCGATCCGGGATTGCTCGAAAAAAGTGCTTGCTTCGGTTCTTTGTCGATAGAGTTGGTTGTTGCCTGGTTCGTGTGTGGCGGCCCGGCTGCTCTGGTCTGGCAGCACCGGGCCTGACGGGGCCGCTGGTGATGGCTTCTGCCCCCCGCTGTGGGGTTGGGGCTGAGAAAGTGGATGATTCGACGATGCATGTCTTCAGACATCGCTCCGGCGCGGGACGTTCCGCTCTCTGCCCGCGCTGCTCGCGCCCGCTCTCTGCTGGCAGCCGGCGCTGTCCGTTCTGTGGCTCGCGGCTCTCTTCTGGCTGGGGAATTTCGCGCAGCCGGGGAGCAACTCGCGCGGCCTCGTCTCCACCAGGTCATGCGGGGGGCCGTCTGCGCTCCGGCTCTCGTTCCCGTCTCGCTGCCGCTTCTCGCTCCCGACCTCAGCGGCCCCCGCCGGCGGGGAGCGGCAGCGGTGGCCCGCCGCTGGTCACAGGCGCTGGCAGGGGGGCGGGCGGCCAGGATCAGGAGACCGAGCGGCGCCAGAGGCTGGCCGAGCTGCCGACGCGCCCTCTGCTGGCCCAGGGAAGAGGACCGCGCCCGGGGCCGATCCTGCGTACGGGGTCTACGACGGGAGCTTCTCCAGGAGCGGGTATCGGCCCCAGTCCAGGCTTGCCGCCTGGAGGGGCCACAGGATCTCTCTCAGGGAGCAGCAGGGGAGTGGACGCGACATCTGCCGCCGCTGGAGAGGAGATTTCTGAGGGGACGGCTCTGGCGCGGCGGCGCGCGGCGCGGGTGGCGGCCCGTCGGGCGGCGCTGGCGACGGTGACGACGCTGCCGCTGCGGCGCTTGATGACGGCGCGGCGCTCAGGGCCAATGTCGGCGGAGCAGACGGGGCGCGGGCTGACTCCTCCTTCGCTGCCGGGGATGACTCGACGAGGGGCGACGGGCGAGCTGCTGCTGTGGCTTGGGGGAACGCTCGTGCTGCTGGCGCTGACGACGGTGCTGGCCTGGGCCGTGCTGCTGCGGTCGAGTGCGCCGCTGTCGCTGGCCTGGCAGGGGAGGATGGCGACGGTGACAGCCAGCGGTGAGGCGTCGCTGAGACCGACGCCGGGCCTGCGCCTGGTGCGCCTGGATACAGGGCCGCTCACTGTGGGCATGAGGCTGCGCCTGGCCGGCAGCGGTTTTAGTGCCTTTGCGCCGGTGCGCTTCTGGCTCGATGGGCGTCTGGCTTTTGTCGATGAGCGCGGCTGGCCCGTGCTGGTGGAGGCCGATGGGGCCGGTCGCTTTACGGTGAGCCTGCGCTTGCTGCCACAATGGCCCCCAGGCCATCATACGCTGCTGGCGCGCGATCTGCAGACGGGCCAGGCGGCAACGCTGGCGCTGCTGCTGGGGCCGGCTGCACAGCCCAGCGTGACGCCTTCGCCCTCGGCTGGCTCCGGCTGCCAACTGGTGAGAGGCCCGGTCACCGGGGATTGCCCGGCTCAGCGCCTGGTCTGAGCGACGTGATATAATCCAGTGATCGCTTGCCCTGCTCTGCCTTACGCTGGCCGGCTGGCCACGGCAGGAGGCAGCGGGCACGACGGCGATTGATCTCTTGTTGGCTTGCTTGTTTGAGAGAGGATGTGTGACGATGGCTCAGACGATGACGCCCTATGAGCGGGTGCGCGCGGCCCTGGCCGGGGAGGCGGTGGACCGTGTGCCGTTTGTGTTCTGGCATCATTTCCGACCCGAGGGGTCGGGCGAGCGCCTAGCTCAGTTGACGCTGGAGTTCTTTGTAGAGAAATTCGCTCTCGATATCATCAAGGTGATGCCGGATCTGCCCTATCCGCTGCCGACCGATGGCTCGGCGCGCCTGGAGGAGCTGGCCGGGCATCCGCACCTGGATCTGACGACGCCCAGTTTCCGCGAGCAACTGGTCTGTATTCGGGCGATCCGCCAGCGGGTGGGGCCAGAGTATCCGCTGATTGTGACGCTCTTCAGTCCGTTGACGTATGTGCTGCGGGCGATCGGGAAGCGCCAGGGGGTGGAGGCGATCCGGGCGAATCCAGAGGCGGCGCGCCGGGCAATGGAGACGATCGCCGCCAATCTGCGCCTGTTGATGAGCGAGGCGATCAAGGCGGGGGCCAGCGGGATTTTCTTTTCGTGTATGGGGGCGACGACGGCGGATTTTACGCGCGAGGAGTACCGCACGCTGGGCCGGCCCTACGATCTGGCAGCGCTAGAGGGGGCGCAGGCCGGCTGGCTGAACATAGTGCATGTGCATGCCGATCCTGATCAGTCCGAGGATGAGGTCTATTTCGAGAGCTTTACGGATTATCCGGTGCAGGTGATTAGCTGGAGCGATCGGCTGACAGGGCCGAGTTTGAGCGAGGCACTGCAGTTGACGAGCAAGGCGCTGATGGGCGGGCTGCACGAGCGGGGACCGCTGACGCGCGGCAGCGAGGAGGAGCTGAAGAATGAGATGTTGTCGGCGATCTCTCAGACGAATGCGCGGCGCTTGATTCTGGCTAATGGCTGCTCGGTGCCGGACGATACGCCGGAGGAGTGGCTGCATCTGGCGCGTCGCCTGTTGGAGACGTCGGGGCTGGCGCGCTCGTAGTGAGGATTGCCCAGAGGCGGGGCTGAGCGCGGCTCTTGAGATCGCTGCCGCCAGGGATCGGGCAGGCCGGCGCGAGGGGGTCAGACGCTCTGCCCCAGCTCGCGCTTGCGTTGCTCTTCAGAGACATCTTCGATCAGCTCGGTCACCGGGACCTCCAGGACCTTGGCCAGGCGGTCAAGGGTGTCGGTTCTGATGACATGATAGGGATTATGAAAGATAGCCCTAATAATGTTGTAGCTGATCTCGGAGCGCTGCGATAGCTTGTTCATCGAAACGCCTTTCTGCTCCGCAACCTCCCTCACGCGCAGGCGTAACATGTCGCTTTATCCCCCTGCTAGTCAGATTTTCTGCCCTTCTCCAGCACCAGTGTGCCCACAAGAGCTAAACCGCTTCATCGACTACTGGAGGTACCTGGATGCTTCTAACCTGATCCAGTCACTCTGGCCGTTGAGCGCTACACTCCTCCCTCTTCGCTTCTTTCCTTCCCTCATCTTACCTCTATGGCTATAGGAATATTTCCACGCCTCACGAGGGACGCTAGTCGATCTGCCCCGTTTCGCGTTTCCACTGCTCTTCAGAGACTTCCTCGATCAGGTCGGTCACTGGCACGCGCAGCGCCCGGGCCAGCCGTTGCAAGGTGTCTGTAGTGACAACACGATAAGGATCGCGAAAGATCTCCTTGATAACGTTGTAGCTAATTTCAGATCTCTGAGAAAGCTTGGTTCTTGAAATACCTTTCACCTCTGCAACTTCCCTCACACGGAGGCGAAGCATCAGGGTAACCCCACTTTTTTCTCTACTATAACAAGAGATTCGAAAGCGAGGTATATCCTTTATAGTATGCAGTATAAACTTAGCTCTTTAAACTAAGATATATATTCTACTCTTTAAAAAGTCTTTATAGTTTAGTGACTAGCCACACCCCTATGGCAAGCTTTCAACTGCAGGGTGTAGGGGGTGATTAGGAGGGAGTCAGAGCTAGGTGATAGTACTCACTATAGTCTTGCCTTTATAATAAGATGTTCATTCTAATCTGATTACAGAGAGATGTTTATAATCTAGATAGAATATTGACGAGTCCGTAGTTTCTATGGTAAGCTTAAGACTGTGAGCCGCGGGGTGGATGAGCGGACGTACAGGATCGGAGTGAGTAAGCGAACAAACAAGGAGGAGAGATGGCCGAGAGTGAAGTAGCGCGTCTGCGGAGGCAGATTGAGGAGGAGTATGCGGCGGCCTTGTGGGGGTTGACGGGGCTGGCCTGCTGGGCGCGGCACGACTTCATCAACGCGCGTATGGGGAGGCTGGCCGAGTTAGAGGAGGCGCTCAGCGAATACATCGGGTTAGAGGAAGCGCAAGAGGAGATGGCTGAGGTCTACCAGCGTCAGAAGCAGCAGATCCTGGCGAAGAGAAAAGAGAGGACGGCAAGACATGGCCGAAAGTGAAGTCGCGCGCTTGCTGAAGCAGATCGAGACGGCTTACGAGGCGGCCTTACGTGGATTGAGCGGGTTAGCCTGTTATGCGCGTCATGACTTTATCAACGCGCGCATGCAGCGCATTGGCGAGCTGGGGCACGAGCTAAGTTTATACATAGGGCCAGAGCAGCGATGACGGCGGTACTAGAGATTCACGATCGCTGTGTGAGGAGGTATCTGTGTCATGACGGCGGTGGCAGTGAGAGCGACGAGCCAGGCGACGGCCTCGACTGAGCGGCGAGCCTTCTGGACAGTGGCCCAGTTGCGGCGTCGGTGTGGCGGTCTGACGGCGTCCGAGCTGGCGCGGCGGGCGGGGGTGCCGCTGCGCGCGGTCTACCTGATGGAGATCGGGGGAGCGGTCAGCCGTGAGGAGGCGCGGCGTGTCTTGGGGGTTTTGAGCCAGCTAGTGGCCTGCGCGGAACTGGGGGAGATCAAGGAGGTTGGGGGGTTTATCGAGCGTGAGGAGCTGCAGCAACGGGCCTGGCGTGTTCTGACGGAAAGTGATTTTCGCCTCTTTGTCTACGGGAACGCGGTCCCCTTCCCGACGCAGGAGCGCGCGGCTGAGGATGGCGCAAGTGGAGGGACTGGCAACGGCGCGAGCCGCGGCGGCGACCGGGCGGCGGCTGGGGCATGGATTGATAGAGGGACACGTATGGAGCCGGGCCAGGAGCGGCAAGGAGAGGGTACGGCGGGGAATGAGGACGGTGAGGATGCGGCTGGCGGAGCCTGTGGAGTCGGGAGAGTCGGAGAGAGAGGCGCCGATAGCGGCATCGGTACAGGCGGCGAGAGCGCGACGGCGGGGGGTGGTGGCGGCAGAGGCGGGCGGATGAGGGAGCAAGGGCAACTGGTGCGTTGGGCCAGGAGCCAGCGTTTGAGCAAGATTCCATCTCCCTAATCTAGTGTAACTGCGCTTCCTCTGTCCGAGTTTCCGTTGTTGCCTTGCTTCTCGGGGGAGTCGGTGCGTGTAGCTGGCGGCAAGCCGGGCACGGGCCGGCTCCCCTTTTTTTGGGAGGATGATGGTGTGAGTGAGAGAGTGAGGTAGGTGGGTATCCGCCAAAGTGGAGGAAAGGGCCGTTTTGTAGGAATGTAGTGTATTGTCGCCGGGCTAGTCGGGGGGCGATGCCCGGGGCAATACGCTATTCTTTTTATATTGTGCCTCTTTTTGCTTTATTTTTCAGTGTTTTGTTTCCGTATCCTCTTGTTTCAGTATCCTCGTGCGGATCGTCCCCTCTGCAACGCTGGACCCAAATCGATTCTGCTGTACGTGTTGTACTTT
>NZ_MCIF01000002.1:1842258-2445580 GCF_003268475.1 Thermogemmatispora tikiterensis
CCCACTCTACGCCGCCCACGAGCAGCGACACCTGCTCCTTTCAGTATCCTCGTGTGGATCGTCCCCTCTGCAACCATGCCTCGCGCCACACCTCTTCCGGCAAAATCCAAAACCTTTCAGTATCCTCGTGCGGATCGTCCCCTCTGCAACTTGACCAGAGTGGCTGGCACCTGGTAGAGCTGGATCAATCTTTCAGTATCCTCGTGCGGATCGTCCCCTCTGCAACGAGCCGCTCCCTCGGCCCGGCTCACTCTTTCCGGCGACTTTCAGTATCCTCGTGCGGATCGTCCCCTCTGCAACTCATCTGACGCTTCTTGCGCGAGAGCCGAGACGTTCTTTCAGTATCCTCGTGCGGATCGTCCCCTCTGCAACGGAGTTGGCTGACCACTCCGCATGTGAGGGCGGCGCCTTTCAGTATCCTCGTGCGGATCGTCCCCTCTGCAACAGACCCTCAACCGCCACAACGTTGTGGCAAGCGTCAACACTTTCAGTATCCTCGTGCGGATCGTCCCCTCTGCAACGCTACCTTACAGCAGCAAGCCGAGGTGATTCGAGCCTTTCAGTATCCTCGTGCGGATCGTCCCCTCTGCAACCAAATCACCAGATGGCACGGATTCGAGAACGTCTGGCCACTTTCAGTATCCTCGTGCGGATCGTCCCCTCTGCAACCGTGCCCGACGTAAGTGGCCCCGGGATACTTCTTCCATAGTCTATAACGATCGAGGCCCCATTTTTTCTCTCTGAGAGCCTTGTTTTTTCCCGCTCCCCCTCGCAAAAATCTATCGGATCACGACCTTTCTCGAAACTCGTTTTTTGCAACGTCCAAGGGGCGAGTTTCGAGAAAGCATCAGCACAGACTATCATATTTTACAGGTAATACATGCGGCCAACCAGCCAAATGCGGTCAGAATCTGACCGCATTTCTGGCGGGACCGAGGAGAGTTTCGAAAGAGGCTCTCAAAAGGGCTTCATCAGAGGGGGATCGGGTTCCGCTCCTTTCTTTTCCCATGCCGACCGGAAGACGACCCTGGAGGGTCTGGTCGGTCGCTTCGCAGCAGCCAGGGAAAAGCACACAGCACCGCAGAGGTAGCTCATCACTACCACCAGAGCAAAACACAGGGAAGGGAACATCAAAGAAAAGAAAAGAAAAGAAAAGAAAGGAGAACAGTCAGGAGGAGAGAAGCACCAGCAAGCGAGAAAAAGGGAGCCGTCCCGCCGTAAAATCAGCCAGCTCACCCGACAACAAGCACGGCTCCCACCAGCGGCGCCGGCCTCAGCATCCCACTCCCTGGACCTGCCGGCGCTGGCGCTGGCGCAGCCGCCACCACAGCACCAGACAGAGCAGCAGGGCCTCCGCCGAGGCCGAGCCAGACAAACTCAGCGACACCGCCAGAATCTGCCGCTCGCCGGATAGCCAGACGAAGAGTCCCACCATCAGCGCCACCCGCGTCAGCAGCGCAAAGACATTCGTCAAGAGCGGCGTCCGCGCATCCTTCAGCGCATAAAAACTGCGCGCCACCACATCGCCGACACACACCCCTGGCAAACCCACCACATAGCCGAACAGAGCCAGATTGGTCAACCAGGCCGAATGATCATCAAAGGCCCCGTGGCGGAAGAGCAGATCGATCACCAACAGCCCCAACCCGGCCAGGGCCAGCGCCGACAAGACACTCAGCACCAGCGACGACCCGATCACCTGCACAAACAAGCGGCGCAAGCGCGCATAGCGGCCCTCCAGCTCCAGGCGCGCCATGCGTGGCAGCGCCGCCTGCCCGATGGCCTGAGCGATCAACGACACCGGCAAATAAAACAACATATAGGCATTATGCAAGGCCGCCAGGCTGGCCAGGTCCGGCAGAAAGGAGGTTACCGTCGTCTCCAGAATCGAACTCACATACGCCACCGCCACCGCCAGCATGCTCGGAATAAAGAGCGCCATCACCTCGCGCAAGCCCGGATAGCGCAGATTCCAGGCGAAGACATAGCGGGCCCCCTGCTGCCAGAGGGCCGGCAACTGGACCACAATCTGCAGAGCCGCAGCCAACAACACCCCCAGCGTCGGCCCATAAATCCCCACCCCTGGCACCACCAGCGCCACCACCAGGCCCGCAATCAAGCCCACATTATAGATCGCCGTCGCCAGCGCCGGCAGCAAAAACTGCTCGCGGCTACTCAAAATCGCCGTCACAATCGTCCCCAGGCCCAGCAACAGCGGCTGTAGCAACATAATGCGCGTCAGGCGGATCGTCAACTCCTGCACCGCTGGCGGATAGCCCGGCACCAAAACATGAACCACGAACGCCGGCGTCAGAAGGCAACCCAGCAGGAGCAGCATCGTCAGGGCCACCAGCAGCACATTAAAGACCAGGCTGGCCAGATACCAGGCCTCGCGCTGATCGCCGCGGCGCTGATAGGAGACAAAGACCGGAATAAAAGCCTGCGTCAGCGCTCCCCCGGCCACCAGATTGAAGAGCGTATCGGGCAGGCGGTAAGCAGCATAATAGGCATTGGCCTCCGGCCCCGTCCCAAAGAGGGCATTAAAGAGGGCCTGGCGCACCACCCCCAACCCCTTAGAGGCCAGAATTCCCAGCATCAACAAAAGTGCCGCCTCCACCACTGAGAAGCGGCGTAAAGTCACTCCCCGGCCCGGGCGCAAGCGAGCCAGGCTGATCGGCAAGCGCAGCCCTGCCAGCGACCAGCCGGAGCCAGTCGCCTGCTCCTCCAGCTCATCAGGGGCCTCAAGCCGGGCGGCTTCCGTCGTCACCGGCGTCTCGCTCACCGCAATCCCAGTCGTCGGATCAACCAGGCGTGGTGCTCTCTGAGAAATAGGAGCCTCCTTCTCGACAGTTGTTGCATGGCGTGCTCGTCGCCTCAGCTCTCGTGTACAGAGGAGATTATACCAGTCCTGCGCCCCGGCAGATACCGCTCCCTCAAAAAAGTACTCCCGGCCAGTCCCAGGCCGTTCAGCCCGGCGCGCGGCTTCCCATCCACCATGCCGTCTGGCCCTCTCTTCTCAAGCGCGCCCGCCAGCCGCCTGCAGGCATCAAAAAAGGCTGTCCGTAGGAGAACGGCCAGCCTCTGTAGCGTTACCTGAGTAGAAACAACCAGCGTTAGCAACCAAGGAACAGTTTGAAGTACAATCACAGGCCGCCTCGTGCGGCGTCAGCAATGCGGCGCACGAGGCAAGAGCGCAGAAACGCCCGCGCCTAAGCCTGGGCCTGGGTCTGGGCGTTCTTCGGGCGCCGTCGGCTGATCGAGCCACCCTTGCGACCGGCAGCCTGGGCCTCCTCGCTGGTCCACTTGTGGGCCGTGCCCAGCGCATGGGCCGCCTTGCCGCCCTTGCTGGCAATCTCACGCTTCTTCTCCGGGCTCATGGATGCGAAACCGCGACCACGACCTTTCTGATTTTGCATGCTGTGCTCTCCTTCTTCTTCTTCGTCTTCTGCGTTTCAACTGGGTGAAACGTGGCTATTGAAGTGACGCAAACGCAGACCACAGCGAACCCGCTGCAGCTGTCTTGCTTGCTTCCTGCCTTGCAGCAGTCGGGGTGCATTCCCTACTGTTAGGATAACAGGCACATGGGGAGAAGAACAAGTCAACAATACGCCCCTACCAAAAAGTTTCAGCTTTCTTTAAGGTTAGCCAGAGCGTATCAGCTGACAGCGAGGCGGAGAGCACAGTCAGTCGGTCGGTCAGGCCCCTCTTTCCTGACCCTGGTGGGCCGGGGCCGCTAGCGGGAGGAGGCCAGCAGCAATCTGCAGCCTGCCGCGCGGAGGCTATCGACCTGAGCAAGCAGCAAGCAGCGACAGAGGAGAGCCACCGGGCCGGAGGGCTGACCTGGCAAAGCCACCTGGGCCACGGGCCTAGCGCTCCGAAGGGCTATGGCGCTGCGTCAGATCGCGAATCAGCCTGACCATATCATCGATGGCAAAAGGCTTCTCCAGAAGCGTCACCTGCAAGCCCTGCAACTCCGCATCTTCCGGCTCGGTCAGCGTAGCCGCGGTCGTCAAAATAATGGGGAGCGAGCGATACTGTGGGAGGCGGCGAACCTGTTGGATCACCTCAATCCCAGAGACCAGCCCGGGCAAGAGCCAATCAACGATCAGGAGATCGGGCGAGGGGGCCTGATGCTGCGCGGCACCCTGGAGCGCGTTCAGGCATTCCTCAGCAGTAGGGTAGATTGTTACACTGTAGCCCTCGTCCTGCAGGACGAGCTGTAACATCTCCTGAATGGCGGAGTCATCTTCTAGCAGGCTGATATGCATGGCCTCGTCCCTACCTTGTTGAGTCTCACTATCATTCCAGCCAAACTATAGCAAACTGGACTATATTTCGCAAGTAGGGCCGGGCCGCTGCCAACCTGGCCGGGCACCAGCAGGGCACAGCGCGACGGACCGGCGGCGGGGTGAGCTAGCGCGCGCGGCCAGCCGTGGCCTCCGGCAGGGCTGTCGCCAGCGGCAGCGTAAAGGTCACGCGCGTCCCCTCGCCGGCGCGACTGCGCAACTGGATGCGTCCGCCCATCGCCTCAACCAGCCGGCGCGTAATATAGAGGCCCAGACCCACCCCCGGCACGCACTCGTTGCCCGGCTGCTCCAACCGGCTAAAAGGACGGAAGAGGCGCGACTGCTGCTCCGGCGAGATGCCAATCCCCTGATCACAGACGCTGATCACCATCATCGCGCTTCCCGCCGCCACGGCTCGCTCGCGCCGCGCCGCCTGGAGGCCGGCCTCGATGGTGATCATTCCGCCGGCGGGCGAGTATTTCACTGCATTTTCCAGCAGATTCGTCAGCACCTGCTGCACGCGGTCGGCGTCGGCCCAGACCAGAGGAAGCTGCTCAGCAAAGCGGCAGCGGAAAGCATACTTGCCTGGTGTTTCGCGCTCGACGCGCTGGCGGATCAGCTCCACAGCGCGGCGGCAGAGCCTGGCAATATCCAGCGGGGCACAGCGCAGATCGAGATGATTGGCATGGATGCGCGAGACATCGAGCAGGTCGCCGGCCAGGGCCTCCAAATGATTGACCTGCTCCATAATCACATCGAGGTAATGGCGCTGCAGTTCCTCGGTCAGCCCGTCGCTGCTCCTGCGTCCCTGAGCGGAGGGGCCGTACGCCTGCAGCAGGCTGGCATAGCCCTTAATGGCCGTCAGCGGCGTACGCAGCTCATGGCTGACCATCGAGATAAACTCATACTTCAACTGATCCAGCTCCGACGGCCAGTAAAGCGCACGGCGCTCCCCAGCGCTGGCGGCGGCGCCGTTCCCTCGGGGGGCCAGCATCAGCTGCAGTGTCGGCCCGCAGCGCTGCTGTTGCCCGGGAGCAGGAGCGCAGGCGGCCTGTGAGAGCAGGCGTAACTGCTGTTCCAGCGCGCGCGCCAGCCGGGAGAGCACTGCCGCCAGTAGCTGGCTCTCGCCGGCGGCGAAGGCCGAGCGTCGTTCATCGAAGAGGAGCAGCGTCCCCAGGGCGCCCGCCGGGCGCTCCAGCGGAGCCGCCGCCAGACTGCCGATGGCCGTCCGACAGCGCAGGGCCGGCTCGGCCTCGCAGCAATGCACGCGCCCGCTCTGAACGGCGATATCGAGCAGCGCGCGCACCTGCTCATACTGCAGCAGCGTCCGCAGGCTCTCCTGACTGCACCCATAGCAGCCGACATAGCCAGCAGAGGCAGGGACAAAGACATCGAGCAGAGGATGACGAACCGTCTCATCGGGACACCCGAGCAGCAGGCCCGCCGCCTGACAGTCGACCAGCTCGCGCGCTTGGCGAGCCAGCCGCCAGGCCAGCGTCTGTAAGTCTCCCTCGGCTGTCATGCTACCTTCCCTCCCGCTTCACCACATGACTCCCAGGGTTTCCTTTTTAGTATATGTTCCCTCACAACAAGCGGGGCGCCCGTGGTGCGTCAGACACAGCCCCGGCCCGCTGGGTGAGCGGCAGCGGCGCAGGGCAAGGAGAGAAGGAGGGCCGGCAGACAAGCAAGGCAGTCCGAACCAGGAGAGGAGGTTGACAGCCCTAAGCCTTTGCCTGGTCCCGGCTAGCTGATCATATCCTCGGTGAACCAGATCCAGCCGTTGGGGGCCACGTAGACGCCGATCCCGATCTGGTGCAGGGTCGTACTGAAGAGGTGGATATGGTGCCAGCCCGTGGCTGGCTCGTTGGCCATACTGGCCTGGATATTGTAGGCGCCGCCCCAGGGCGTTGGATAGGGGCCAGCCAGACCGATATTCTCGCCGCAGTCGCTGAAAGTGAAGCCCTCGTTAGCGATGCGCGTGCACTGCGGCAGTCCATCGGGACAGGTATGGCTAAAGCCGCAGTGATACATATTCCAGCTATGCAGGCGCGCCCCACCCGAGAGAGTCGTATTCCAGACAAAAGGAGGCAGGCCGCAGGCGGCGCGATCCTGATTGATCTGCTGAAAGAGCTTCTGCGTGAGCATGATCTCCTCGGAGGTGAGAGCTGGCGGCTGGCCATAGGGAGCGCTACCCTTACCGGTGGTGGCGATCGCGCTGGCGCTGGGTGCTGCGCCGCTCGTTGCCGGGGCTGTCGCGCCGCAGACATGGGAGGTACTGCTGACGCTGTGCGCCGTAGGGGTTGGTGTTGGTGTCGGCGTGCTGCGCTGACTGGGGATAACGATACTGGTGGGCCTGGGGTGCTGCTCCAGATTGCCCACGGCGTCGCTCATGGTCCGTGTCCCCGGTGCTATCCCCTGTTGCTGGCCGCCCGACCCGCTGCCGTTGCCGCAGGCCACACAGAAGGCCAGGAGACAGAGGGCCATCATGAGGCTTGCGCGACCGTTCCGATTCAGGCTCAAGCTCATCGCGCTCGCTCCGCTCCTTTCTCTGCCGTGTACGTTGATCTTTCCACACTTGCCTGCTTTGCTGATTGACAGAGAACAGTGTAGCACGGTGAGCAGCAGTCGAGCAGCAGAGCAGGTGAGCAGTGGTACTTTCGGGCGAGAGCCAGGGGCAAATAACGAGCCAGCGTTATGGAAAGGAATTGCAGCAATCAGGAGAAGGAAAGCCCCGACGCCGGAAGCGTGGCGCGGGGTCATAACCAGGCAGCCGCTCGGAGCGACCTGGTCCGGCACACTGCCCTGTCGCGACTGGTGCGCTCTGGGCGGCAGCAGTGCCGGGCCGGAGCAGAGAGCGATGGTCTTCTGGCCTGGCCCGCCAGCGATCTCCAGCCAGCGGCCAGGGAGAGACGGCCTGGCTGGCAGCAGGAAGGAGGTCGTTTCTCTCCCTGGCAGGTCTTCCAGCGGCAGGTCTCCCGCCGCTAGCTGCCTCACTCCCAGAGGTAGCGATCGAGCCAGGCCAGGACACGCTCCTCGCGATCGCGCTGGTGAGCCAGCTCACGCAGGCCGTGCCCCTCGCGTGGATAGATCACCAACTCGGTGGGTACGTCGCGTTCGCGCAAGGCCCGATAGAAAGCATGGGCCTGGCTGACCGGCACACAATCATCCTCAGCCCCATGCAGGATCAGCGTCGGCGTTGTGACCTGGGCCGCATAGGTGAGCGGCGAGCGGGCGCGGTAGACCTCTGGCTGGGTCAGGGGATCGGCCTGCAGAAAGCGCACATCGAAATCGGGGATATTGGTCTGGGCGTGGAAGCCGTGCCAGTCGCAGATCCCGGCGCCCATGACCGCCGCTCGGAAGCGCTGCGTCTGCGTCACGGCCCAGGCCGCCATGAAGCCGCCGTAGCTCCAGCCGACAATCGCCAGGCGCTGACCGTCGACCAGCCCGCGCGCCACCAGCTCATCGATGCCTCGCAGCACATCCTGCAAATCCCCGCCTCCCATATCGCCGACCACGGCCTCGGCGAAGGCTCTGCCGCGGCCCAGGCTCCCGCGCACATTGGGGCGCAGCACAGCGTAGCCGGCGGAGGCCAGCAGCAGGCTCCAGCCATCCTCAAAGCCCTCCAGAAAGGCCCCCGTCGGGCCACCATGCACCCAGACGACCAGCGGCGGCGCCCCCTGGCCGCGGCGCACCAGCGGTGGCGTAAAGAGGGCCTCAATCTCCCACTCACCAACGCTGCGGTAGCTCAAGCGCTGACTGTCTGGAAGCAGCCAGGTCTCTTCGGCCAGCGGGTTCAGGCGAGTCAGGCGTCGCCAGGTCAGGTGCACCTCCGACTCCTGGCCTGGCTGGTTCTCCTGCGCCAGTGGGAGCAGTTCGGCGTAGTAGAGATCAGGCGGCTGCTCAGGTGAGCTGCGCGTCGTCAGGAAACAGCGCAGGTCTGGCGTGGTCGCCAGACAGGGCCAGCCTTCGCGCAGCACTACCCCGGCCTCCACCACCTGGCGCCTGCCGCTGGCCTCATCCAGGATACCAATCTGCTGGCTTAGGCCGCTCCAGGCCGTATAGAGCAGGCGCCGCCCATCGGGGAACCAGCGGCACCAGGCCACACTGACCTCGGCGCCGGGGGTCAGGTTGCAAGCCGGGCCACCCTCCAAGGGCACCACATAGAGATCGCCGGCCCCGCGGATCACATCGCTCCACTCGCCTGAGACGAAGGCCAGGCGCGTCCCATCCGGCGACCAGGTCAGGCCGCTGGCCTGATGCTCCAGAGCTGTCAGTTGACGCACCGTGCCGCCCTCGGCCTCGACAACACCGACCTGTCCGCGGTACCAGGTGGTCAATTCCGGGCCAGCGGAGAAATAGACGGCGAAGCGGCGTCCATCCGGTGACCAGCAATATTCCCAGATCGCCAGCCCCTCGGGCGTCACCGGGTGCGGCACGCCCTCATCGAGGTAGACCGTCCACAGGCGCTGGCAGCGTTCGGCCTGGCGGCCAAAAACGCGCGGATCGTCTTCCGGCTCGGGCTGTTCATAGCCGAGAAAGGCCAGGCGAGAGCCATCCGGCGACCAGGCGAGGTCACTCAGGCCGCCCGGCAGCGAACAGAGGCGGCGGGCCGTCCCGCCCTCAGCCGCCATCACGAAGAGCGCCAGCCGTTCTCTATCGCCGTTCCCCTCCTCTTTTTTCTCTTTCTCTTTCGCCAGGAAGGCGAGCAGGCGCCCATCTGGTGACCAGCGCGGACAATACTGCTCGCCCGTATCCAGACCAGCGGAGAGCGGGCGCGGCTCATACCCGGCGCTGGTACTAATCTCCTGCAGCCAGATTCGTCGCAGGAGGCGTGGCAGTCCGGGCACCGGCTCGCGTACCACAAAAGCCGCGCGTCGACCATCGGGCGTCAGATCGAACTCCCCCAGCTCGCGCAGGCGCGCACTCTCTCCCGGGCCGACTGGACGTCGAGACTGAGATTGCCGGGATGGCGACAGCGCTGCCGGGCGTGACTGCTGCGAGACCTCGTTGCTCACAGGAAAACTCCTTTCCCGCTCGTGATAACCGCTCTGCTTCCTCGTATCCGGGCACCGTCTTAGCGAAAGGGAAGGGAGGAAGAGGGGGAAGAGAGTACCCTATTCCTTCGTCTGGCGGCAGAGCAGGCCACCAGGCCGAGCCAGCCAATCGCTCTTCTCAGTTCAGGCCGCGGGAAGTTCAAGAGCGGCCCTATATGACCCTACCCTTATCAAGAAGGGGGCACTGTTTGCTATTATACTGTAAGGAAGGGAGCGTTGCCCTGCCTGCACACTGACAGAAGAACAGCTGACCCATTCCAGACGCTGAGGTCCTTATGCTATATGAACTGCTGATTCTCCTCACCCTGGTGCGCAGTCCAGCTCACGGCTATCGGATTGCCAAGATCATCAACGACATGATCGGACCCTACGCCACCCTCAGTCACGGACGACTCTACCCGCTGCTGGCCCGGTTGGAGCAGCAGGGACTCATTCAAGTTGAGCAGAGCGGGAGCGTCCAGCAGGGCGACCGTCAAACGCGCGTTTACCACATCACCGAAGCCGGGCGCCAGCGTCTCCACCAGCTCATGATGGACACCACTTCCAACCTGGGCGAATACCGCGAGATCTTTGCCCACAAAGTGGCCGGCTTTGAATTCCTCACCCTTGCCGAGCGCCTGCAGCTGATCGAGCACTACATCGACTACTGCGAGCAACACATCACATACATCTATAAAGAGGCTGAGGATCTCCTCCAGAAAGCCTACGAAATTGAAGGACTCCAGGATCCCAAGCAGCTGGAAAATATACTCAACGTTATGTATCACTGGATCGAGCAATGGAAACTTGAGCTGCGCTGGGTCCAGCAGCTGCACGAGAGCCAGCTGCAGCGCCAGGACCAGGCAGAGAGCGACCTCAGCGCCAGCCAGGAGCCGCAGGCGTCGGCCAGCAGCTAGCCTCTCCATGAGCCGGGGCCAGACCAGAGGGCCGATACAGGCAGGCAGGCAGACAGACAGACAGACAGGAAGGGCAGCCATATAGTCGCCGCATACCTGCCCAGCGCTAGCGCAGATCCTGCCGCAAGACTCGACTCCCCGGCCTGGCCTTCACCACGAGTCTCAGCCTCCACCTCAGCCTCACCTGAGACCGCCCCCACTCAGGGAGCGGCCCCCACTTCAGCCACAGCTACCTGATCAGCATCAGCAGCGACCTGTCGACGAGAGCGCCCCCATCCCAACAAGAGCGCCAACACCGTCAGCACCCAGCCCAGCGCAGCGAAGGCCGCAGACGCCCACCAGGTCGCCGCGAAAGCCTTCATCACCTCAGCGCTGAACAAGGCGCTAATACGCCCACCCAGCGCCTGCAGATGGCTGCGCAGGGCCTCCCGCTGCGGGCCAGGAGGCACCATCTGGGCCAGCGGCCTCAAATCGACCGTTGCCGATCCCGACTGAGCCTCACCGCCAGACTGGCCTACATTCGCCTGCTGCAAAGCGGTCACCAGGTGGCTGCGCAGGACTGGAGGCAGCTGCTGATCGCTCTCCACCAGCTGGACGCTGCTCTGACGGGCCTGCTGCAGATGCTGTGGCAACTGGGCAGTGAGGAGGGCAATCAGCACGGCCACCCCGAGAGCAAAGCCCACCTGACGGAAGGTATTCAGAATGCCACTGCCGACCCCCAGCTGAGCCGGAGGCACCTCACTGAGGGCAAAGGCGGGGAAGCTCTGGAAACACATACCCATGCCCACCCCAATCAAGGCCAGGCGCCAGGCCGTGTCGAGCGCCCCCGCCGAGGCACTAATCAGCGCTAGCAGCGCAAACCCCAGCGTCACCAACAGCAGGCCCACCAGACCCACCAGGAGAGGCGGCAGGCGATGCCCCACTGCTCCCATCAGCAGCGAGAGGATCAGCGACGCCAGCGGCAGAGGCAGCAAGGCATAGGCTGCCCCCAACTGGTCATAGCCGCGCAGCTCCGTAAAGTAGAAGACCACAATCACAAAGGCCCCCTGCATCGCCATGCCAAAGAGCAGCATCGCCACATCCGAGAGCAGAAAGCTGCGAATGCCAAAGAGGCGCAGGTTGACCATCGGCTCCCGTACACGCAGCTCAACCCCCACAAAACTCGCCAGGGCCACCAGCGCCAGCCCCATCAGCGCCAGCGTCGGCAGCGAACCCCAGCCCCAACTATTGCCCTGCATCACCGCCAGCACCAGCGTGAACAGGGCCACACTCACCAGCAACAACCCGGGCCAATCCAGGCGTCCGGTGCGCCCATCCTGACGCACCTCGCGCGTCTCCGGCACCCAGAGCCAGACCAGGACCAGCCCCACTACACAGAAAGGCAGATTGACATAAAAGATCCAGCGCCAGCTCAGTGTTTGGGTAATCAGCCCGCCCAGAACCGGGCCCAGGGCCGTGGCCAGGCCAGCCGCGGCGCCCCAGAGGCCGACCGCCGTGCCCCGCTGCTCACGGGGAAAGATCGCTATCAGAATGGCCAGGCTGACCGGCTGCAGCACTGCCGCCCCCACAGCCTGCAAGGCCCGAAAGCCGATCAACCAGTCGATTGAAGGGGCCAGGCCACAGAGCAGCGACCCCAGCATAAAGACCGCCATCCCGGCCATAAAGATCTTTTTGCGCCCGAACAGATCGGCCAGGCGCCCCACGGTCACCAGCAGCACCGCAAACACCAGACTATAGGCATCCAGCACCCAGCCAGCCATCGTCAGATCGGTACGCAGATCCTGCACAATGGCTGGCAAGGCGATCGACACAATCGAGAGATCCAGGAGGGCCATAAAGAGGCCGAACATCAGCGCCAGCAGCGCCAGCCAGGGATTAGCTCCCCGCCTCATTCCGCTCGCCGAACTTGCTTGTACCATGCCCTTTACCTCGCTTTCCGCCTTCTGGCAAGAAAGGATACGTCTGCAGGAGAGCTGGCTATCGCCCACAGCGGCGCTCATCGCGCGTTGTCTCACCCAGTCCGGTCAAGATAGTCAAGCTCTCTCTCACAAGTCCCCTCACGCCTACGGGGGCTGATTTCCCCCGCAGACATATCTCACAGTGACCTACTATACTCCATTCTTCGGAGAAAGTCAATAGTTAGATACACAAATTTGCCTATAAAAATTGAAATTCTTCAATAAGGATAGGTCATTATGACCTTCTCTATTGAAGCGGAGAGGAAAGGCAGCGCCAGGCGACGGACCTGCAGAGGCAGGCTGCTCGGGGAGCAGTCTGCGAGAAGACCGTAGTGGCCCCTCGTCAAGGCAGGAGAGACGTGCGATACTGTATCAGGACCAGAAAGGAGAGCATCAGGGAGTTCGCATTTCCCATGTTGGGCCAGCAGTGTCCAGGGTCTGACTTCCCCACATTGCCAGCCCGCTAGCCAGCCAGTAGACCAACAAGGGAGGAAAGAGACACTATGGCAAGCTTTGCCTACACCCGCGGACTACATGATCTTGGCAACGACCTCTACGCCTACCTGCAGCCGCCTGGCACCTGGGGTCTGAGCAACGCCGGACTGATCGTTGACGGCCAGGCCACCCTACTCGTCGACACCCTCTTCGATCTTAAGCTCACCGGGCAGATGCTGGAGACCATGAAGCGGGCCGTGCCAGCCGCCGCCGAGATTGGTACCGTGGTCAACACCCATGCCAACGGCGACCACTGCTATGGCAACCAGCTCGTCGCCAACGCCCAGATCATTGCCTCCGAGCAAGCCGCCATCGAGATGCAAGAGGACCCGCCAGAGCGCCTGCGCACCCTACTCACCCAGACAGCCAATCTGCCCCAGCTACAGCGCTTCCTGCAGCGGGCCTTTGGTGCCTTCGACTTCAGCGACATCACCCTGACCCCGCCGACGCGCACCTTCAGCGGCGAGCTGACGCTGCATGTTGGCAGCAAAGAAGTGCGCCTGATCGAAGTTGGACCGGCCCACACGCGTGGCGACATCATCGTCTACGTACCCGACGAGCGCGTAGTCTTCAGCGGCGACATCCTCTTCATCGGTGGTCATCCCATCATGTGGGCCGGCCCCACCGCCAACTGGCTGCGCGCCTGCGACCTGATCCTGCAGCTTGATCCCGAGATCATCGTTCCCGGACACGGCCCCATCACCGACCAACGCGGCGTCAGCGAGGTCAAAGGCTACCTGCAATACCTCTACGACGAAGCCCGCAAGCGCTACGAGGCCGGCCTGTCGGCCCTGGAGGCCGCGCGCGATATCCCGCTCGACCGCTACGCGACCTGGACCGATGGCGAGCGCATCGTCGCCAATGTCGCGGCCATGTACCGCGAATTCAGCGGCGACCAGAGCCAGCCTGAGAAGCCCTTACTCTTCGCCAGTATGGCAGCACTGGCTTCTTGATCCCGAGCGTCCAGTGTAGCACTGCACCTCTCTTCTCCTTCCTCGTCAGCCTTCTGATCCAGCAGCTTCTACAAGCCAGGGAGGGAGACAGAGAGGCTGCCCTGCAGGAAAAGAGCCAATAGCTGTCAGGACCCAAAACCGTCGAATCAATCGACCGTTCTCCCACTCGGCCCACCAGCCGAGATCTCTGGAGGCAAGAGCCGATGAAATTGGTGACCTATGTCCTCGACGCCAACACGCCGCGCGAAGGAGGGCGAGCCGGTGTGCTGCTCAACGACCTTGTCCTTGATCTGGCCTCCCTTGGTCGCTGGGCCGCAGCGCGCGAGGCCGCCTTTGCCCGTCTCAGCCCGGGGAGCGAAGCGCCGCTTCCTTCCACGCTGTTGGCCCTTCTGCAGGAGGGAGCGCCAGCCTGGGAGCGGCTGCGCATCGCCTTCGCCCTGGCCAGTCAGACAGAGCCGGCGCACCTCCAAAGCCAGGAGGGATTAGCCTTTCCGCTGGCACAGGTCCGCCTGCGCCCGCCCATTCCCACCCCTCCCACCATCCGTGACTTCTTCGCCTTCGAGGCCCACGTGCGCAACGCCCGCGCTCGTAGCGGTCTGGAAGTGCCGCCGCAATGGTACCAGATCCCCGTCTTCTATTTCTCCAACACCTCGGCCCTCTACGGACACGAGGAGGCCGTTCCCTATCCACGCCTTAGCCAGGCCCTGGACTACGAGCTAGAGATGGCCGCCGTCATCGGACGCGAGGGGCAGGACATCGCCGCCGAGCAGGCCGCGGACTACATCGCAGGCTATATGATAATGAACGACTGGAGCGCGCGCGACCTCCAGCTCCAGGAGATGGCCGTCCAGCTTGGGCCAGCCAAAGGCAAAGACTTCGCCACCTCCTTTGGCCCCTGGCTGGTCACGCCCGACGAGCTGCAGCCCTACCGTCGCGGCAGCGGCTCCGACGAGCGCTTTGCTCTGCCCATGCGCGCCCGGGTCAACGGGGTCCTCCTGACCGAAGCCAACTTCCAGGAGATCTACTACACCTTCCCTCAAATGATCGAGCGCGCCTCTCAGCACGTCCGTCTGCGTCCTGGCGACATCCTCGGCTCCGGCACCTGCGGCGGCGGGTGCCTGCTCGAACTCGGACAGGAACGCCATCGCTGGCTGACCGTGGGTGACGTCGTGGAGCTAGAAATCGCCGGGCTGGGGCTCCTGCGCAACACCATCGTCGCCCCACCATCTTCCTGATCAAGAGCCGCCCGTGAGCGCCTTGGTGCCTCACACACCTCAATCAGGACAAGCAAGGAGCGAAGGCCCACCCTGGGTACTCGACCTTCGCTCCTCTTGCCCGTCCTTAAAGGAGATCCGGGGAATGCTGCGGCTGTTCACTCTCTGCTCCTTGCCGCAGCTAGGGCCGTCCTTCCTGGGGAGGAAGCTGGTGCATCCCATGCTCCTGGTCGCTGGGCAGCGAACTGGAAGAAGGGGCATGCCTCGTCTCCTCCCCGGCCAAGCCTCGCTCCTCCGCCAGCTCCTCCAACACCCGATCACGACGCTGCTGATCGCTAATAGCCCGGGCCAGGTGTAGACTGAGACAGATGCGCTCAATCTCCAGCGTTGTCAGACGCAGCGCTTCCAAGCGTTTCCCCAGATCCTCCCGCTCACTACTCTTGACTTTGATGAGCTTCCCTATCAGGCTGACCAGCAATGTCGCTACTGAGAGAATCGAGCCACCCACAACGGAGGCCTTGAACATAATCACCAGCGCAACAATCACGCAGAGCCAGACAATCACTCGGGTCTCATAGAAGATGATACGATTGGCGCGACGAAGCTCTTCATAGTCTGACTTCAGCAATTGATAGAAATCAGCCAGATGGTCGGGAAAGTATGCCAGCGGCTCAGAGGGAGATTCAACCATCTTGGCCCGGGTCTGGCGGCGCCTGGTCCGGCGCGATGTGCCCTCAGCCTCCTCAGACGCGCTCGCTCCCTGCTCTGCCGAGTGATCATGCATACCAGCCCCCCAACCCGGCACAGGATCGCCTACTACTCATATCATATATTGTTTTTTGTTATACACAAAAGCAATTGAGGCATTAACTACTCACACGAGAGAGGGGGCTGAGGTGGCCCCACCCAGTACTCAAGTAGAGAAGCAATCGCCTCTCCACGCTTCTGAGCATCAACCACCTCATAGGCGCGAAAACATTCCAGATAGGCCGCATACAGCTCTTGCAGACGCTGCAGATGCTCCTCCAGCTCGTGCTGATAGCGCTGATGGAAGCGCAGCAATAGCAGCGCGAGTACAATCGCCAGCGAGGCGGCCCCGATGCTCCATTCCAGCGGTACGGCAAGCAAGAGACCAGCCAGGGCCATGCCCAGAGACAGTACGCTCATTGGCAATACCCCAACAACCAGGCGCTGCGTCAAAGCCAGGCGCCGGCGCAGGCGGACATGCTCTTTGCGCAGCCGCTGATAGCAAGCATCCAGCCTCGACAGATACTCTTCAGCCAGATCATAGCAAACCGCCCCGGGCAGCTCCTCGGTCTCATTCGAGAGTCTGGCTCTATCGACACCGACCATCAGCATGGGAGCGGCTAGCGCCTCCTCGCCTCTGCGCAGCACCCTGGGGGTACGGAAACGTGTTCCCATCGGGGTCTCCTCCTCACCGACCAGGAAGGAAGTGATAGCAATCGCAGATCACCTTAGTCTCTATTATAATTCACTAAAAAAGCTGAAGATCTCTATACAACTTGAGAGGAAGAAAGGGAAGCAACAACACAAAGAGGGGCAAGGGTGAGCAAAGAATGCGGATAGAAGCGGCGCGGTGAGGTGGAAAAGCGCAAAATCAGCTCAACGGTCCCCAGGGCCTCATCCGGCGGCGGGCTTTCTGGGCCTCCTGATACTGGCCGAGCAGCTCATAGATCTCAGCCTTCAGCATCCAGGCGCGGGCATAACTGCGATCAAGCTCAGTTGCCTCATTCAAAGCATCGAGGGCGGCGCGATGGTGGCCGAGGCGCAGAAGAGCCTCCGCCTTATTGCACCAGGCCACAGCGCTGCGCGGATTAATCAAGAGCGCCCGCGTATAAGCCTCGACCGCTCCAGCAAAATCGTGGAGAGCCGAGCGAGCGTTGCCTAAACCATTCCAGGCATGGAAACTATTGGGGTCGCAGGCCAGAGCCTGCTCATAGGAGGCCAGCGCCTCGGTCGTCAGACCCATATCCAGCTGGGCATCCGCCTTCCCATTCCAGGCCGCCACATAATGAGGGTCGAGAGCCAAGGCCCGCTCAAAATGGACCAGGGCCTGCTGATAGCGCTGCAGCCGATGGAGAGCCAGGCCGGCGCTGACCCAGACCACCGCGCTCTCGGGATCGATCTCCGTCGCTCGCTGGAAAGCCTCATAAGCCTTGCGATAATTCCCCTGATTATAGAGCGCCGTTCCCTTGCCATTCCAGGCATGGAAGTTACGAGGAGAGAGTTGGAGCGCCTCCTCGTAGGCTCGCAGCGCCTGCGCATAGTGCTGCTGGCGCAAGAGCTGGTCCCCCTCTTGACACTTCTCACGCACGCTGCTGCTGATACGCGAGGAAACACGCGTCTGCTGCTGAACCGGCAATGAAGCACTGGCCCGGGCCTCCACCCCGTTGCTCTCCGCCTCGCTCTGGAGGGCAGCCGCCGCCTGAACCTGGGCAGGCAGCGCCCGCCGCGGGCCCGAGGCCGGAGGCAGCCGCACCGCCTCGCGCGAGCGCACCACCAGGGCTCGCGTCCCCGTGCCGAGCTGCAAAGCCCGGTCAAAGTCATATTGAAACTCCAGCATATCGCTGTAGCGCTCCTCCGGGCGCGGCGCCAGGGCTCGCAACAGCACCTCATCCAGCTCCGGGGCCAGCTCGCGGTTCAGCGAAGAAGGAGGCACAATCACGCCACTCAGCGGATCATGGGGATGATAACCGGTAAGCATTTCGTAGAGGACGACCGCACAACCGTATTGATCGCTGCGGGGATCAACAATGCCATGAGCCTGCTCGGGAGCCATATAGCCAACCGTACCGCGCACCGTGACCGTCATGCCCACGCGCGCGCCCGGCTCCAGAGCGCGGGCGATGCCGAAGTCAGTGATCACCAGGCGATAATCTTCCTGATGGATCAAGAGATTTTCAGGTTTGATATCGCGATGAATCACCGGGCGAGGGCGAGTATGAGCATAATGCAGCGCCGACACCAACTGATGAAAATGTTGCACCGTCTCCCAGAATGGCAAAGGGCCACCCGCGCCGGCCAGACGCGTGCGCAGTGAACCCGCAGTATAGAGGGGCATAATCAAAAAGACGCTCGGGCCATCGCGGCCATAGTCCAGCACTGGGGCAATATTGGGATGATCCAGAGCCGCCGCGATCCGCGCTTCGCGCAAAAAATGCTCGCGCTCCCCCGCTGTTGTCCTGCTTGGCAGGAGGAGCTTGATCGCCACATAGCGCGACAAATGGCGATCGACCCCGCGGAAGACCGCTGCATAGCCCCCCTTGCTGATCAAAGCCTCAACCACATAGCGACCGGCGAGCGCAGTTCCCAACAGAGGGAGAGCGCAAGCTCGGCAGAACAGATCAGATTCGCGATTCTCGTATCCGCAATCATCCAGGTCGGCGCAGCGTCGCATGCCCTCCTCCTCTTTCAGTCTCTCCAGTCTCTCCGAGTCTCTCCGTAACGCGATCGACAACCAGGTGCAGCTCATCTCTCCAGAGAGAGGGCGCAGCCACCGGCGTGTTCAGCGTCTCATCTACGTCTTGCGCAACGCCGCCTGTTGCTCCAGCGAGCGTACCCACTCCTGACAGGAGCGGGCCTCCTCGCTACGTCCCAGGCGTTCGAGAACGACCGCCTTATTATGCCAGGCATCGGGTTCCTCTGGAGCGAAGGCTGTCGCCTGATCGAGGGCCGCCAGGGCTTCCTCCAGCCGGCCCAGGGCGAAGAGCGATAAGCCCTTATTGTTCCAGGCAGCGATATAGTGGGCATCGAGGGCCAAAGCGCGGTCAAAAGCTTCCAGGGCTTCTTCATAGCGTCCCAGCTCATGGAGGAGGCTCCCCTTGTTATACCAGGCGGAGATCAGGCCATCGTCGTAGCGCAGCGCCTGGGTATACGATTCAAGGGCATCCTCATACATGCGTAACGCAGCCAAGACGTTTCCTCGATTATACCATGCGCCGGCCAGGGTAGGATCAAGTTCTAGGGCTTCATCGTAGGCAGCAAGCGCTTCCGCATAGCGCCGCAGATCGCGCAGGTCGTTCGCCTTATCAAAATAATAGAGGGCATTACGCGGCTCCAGCTGCAGTGCACGCTCATGAAGCGGCAGCGCCTGATCGGGCTGCTTCAGGCGACGCAAAATATTACCCTTAATATCCCATAACGAAGCGCGCTGGCTCTCCAACTCCAGGGCGCGATCGATAGCAATGAGGGCCTCCTCGTAGCGCTGCAAGCTATAGAGCGTATCGCTCATGGCCTGCCAGATCACGCTCTGATGGGGATCAAGCACCAGGGCGCGGTCAAAAGCCAGCAGGGCCTCCTCCGGGCGATTCTGCTCAGCCAGCGCCATGCCGCGGCCACTCCAGGCAAAGGCCGAATTTGGATCGAGGGCCAGCGCCTGATCGTAGCAATACATCTCCTCATCGTAGCGGCCCAGCTCATGCAAGACACTGGCGCGCGAGTTCCACAGCTCAGGATCATCCGGGCGCAAGCGCAGGGCGTAATCATAGGCCGCCAGGGCCTCCTCCGGGCGGCCAAGTAGCATGAGCGAGGCCCCCTTGCCGATCCAGGCCTCTACCGGGTTCCCCTGAGAGCGAATGGCCACCTCGTAGGCGGCCAGCGCCTCCTCATAGCGCTGCTGCTCATAGAGCGCGTTGGCCTCAGCCAGCCAGTCGCGCACGCCTGTCGGAGTCGTCTGGCGCTGAGGGACGGCCCGGCGGGGCAGCGCTGGATAGCGCTCAGTACTGACCTCATCCTCCGCGACTCCCTTCTTCTCCTCCTCCTCCTCTCTCACCTCAGCCGCGGCCTGCACTGCTGCCTCAGCCTCCGACCACAACAGGTTGCTCCCCACACGCACCGTCATGTGGGGACGAAACTGGCGAGCGGGCTGACGCGCCGGATCAAACTCCGTCTTCACCAGAAAGGCCACCGGCCCATCCTGGCCATAATCGGTCACGCGAATGCTCCCCGGTTCATTGACCCGGCTAGAGAGCGACATGGCCAGCTCCGCATCTTGCAGGAACTCCTCCCGCTCCTGCTCCGTTGCCTCGCGCGGGCGCAGCACACGCACCGTCACCGGCAGCCCGCGATGGTGATCCAGGGCCTGCAGCGTAACCGTCTGACGGTCGCGAGAAAGCAGATCCATAATTTCATAGCGCCCCAGCAGGAATGAGCCTCTGGTCGGAATTCCACATCGGGCGCAAAAACGCACTTTATCAGGATTCTGATAACCACAACCTTCGGCGTCCAAACAGCCCCCCATGGGCCTCCTCCCTGCTCAGCACATCGTTTTAACAACGTTCCCTCATACATACAAACACGTAGACATCACAGAAACGGTGGAACAGCAGCATGCAAGCATATAGGGACCCGCGACCTACTGTAACGAAAGGGTCCTGCTCTGTCAAGAGAACGTTCCAGCATGCTTTTCTCATGATACCACAAAGTGCGGCCAGGGCGCTGCCCAGCGGCCATTTTCGCCTGTCCCTCCCCCTCTCAGGGGGACTTGCCTTCCCTCTCAGGCCGTGCCATAATGAAAAGGATTTCAGCAGATTTGCTGTAGTCCTCTCCTGCCGAGATCCTCTATAGTAAGAGCAAAACGCTGTAACAGTCTCACACTGGCTGATGCTGGTTGGCTGCGAGGAAGTTGCTCCGCAGGAGGGTTTTGACAGTGTTCAGCGAGCTACGAGAGCAGGACGATAGCCTGATGACGACACAGATCGCCCCTGGTGCAGTCAATGGCGAGCACGAAGAGCAGCGAGTGATCCGCGTGCTGCTCGCCGATGACCACGCCCTAGTGCGCGAAGGGACACGACGCTTGCTTGAGGCGGAGAGCGATGTCGAAGTGGTGGCCGAGGCGGCAAGCGGAGAGGAGGCGGTAGAGGCCGCCCGGCGCCTGAATCCTGATATTGCGATCATGGACATCGCTATGCCTGGTATGGGAGGGATCGAGGCCACCCGCCAGATCAAGGCCTACTGCCCCAAAACCGCTGTCCTGGTGCTCTCCGCTTACGACGATGAACAGTACCTGATCGCGCTGCTGGAGGCGGGCGCTGCCGGCTTCCTCCTGAAGAATGTGCATGGCCAGGAGTTGGTGAACGCGATTCGCTCCGTGGCCCGAGGCGAGTCAGTGCTGCAGCCGTCGCTGACGGAGAAAATGATGCGCCGCCTGACAAACCGCAGCCACCCGGCTCAGCGCTCCTCAGATCTGCTCAGCGAACGCGAGTTCGATGTGCTGCGCCTGGCCGCTCGTGGTCTGCCGAATAAGGAGATCGCCCGCCGCCTCGGCCTGAGTATCCGCACCGTCCATAGTCACCTGGCCAATATCTTCCAGAAGATGCAGGTTGGCTCACGCACCGAGGCTGTGCTCCAGGCCCTGCGCCGAGGGATGATCTCACTCCAGGATACGTACGATACTCAATGAGAACCATGCTCAAGCAGGCACAGTTCTCGCCGCTACGGCTGCTGGTAATTGCTCTCTCCCTGGCCATTGCTTTGCCTCTACTGCTCTGGTCTATCCACAATTATCGACCAGCCCCTAACTTTTACGGCCCACGTGCCATCTATAGCCTGGTCGCCTTAACGTCGCTGCTGGCCCTGCTAGGGCGCTTCTCTTTGCTTCGTCTGCTGCGCTCCGAGCTGGCCGATCCCAAAAATACCCAGCAGCAGGTCCTGGACACCTGGCGCCCGCTCTTTCTCTTCGATATCACCGCCCCCTTCTATCTGGCCGCCAGCGTGCTGATTAGCGTGCCCGCCGCAGTGCTGACGGCAATCATCACCCAGGCGGTGCTCCAGAGCTATACGCTGGCACGCGGCTTTATCTCCTGGAGTGAGGCCTGCTATCGCCTGGCCAGCACAGGCCTGATCGTCTTTCTGGCCGGCTCGGTCTATGTCTGGGTGGCCGGCAACACGCATCTACCCCTTCAACATAGTGGGCGCCTGGCAGAAACCAACGAATTGCTCGGCAGCGTGCTGGCCGCTGTGGTCATGATGATCCTCATCGCCCTGATCGCCTTGCCCGTGATGTTCCGTTGGTCTGGACGTCCCACCGGGGCCGCCTGGCGCGCTTATCTGACCTCCCCGTTTCTGCGCTTTCAGGCCCTGGTGCTGAGCGTAGGCCCGCTGCTGCCCGTGGTCGATATTTTCGACGATGCTGCCGCCGAGCTGGCCTGGCTCTTCTTTCTGGTGCCGCTCTTCGCTATTTATTACCTGGCCCTGGTCAGTACGCGCTTGAGTATTCAGACCAATGAACTGCAGCGCACGCTCGAAGATCTGCGGAGCGCACGCCGGCGCCAGGATGAGCTACGCGACTACGCCTCTCTGATCACACGCGTCCAGGAAGAAGAGCGCCGCCGTCTGGCCCGTGAGCTGCATGACGATACCGCCCAGGCGTTGATCGCGCTCTCTCTGGGCCTGGACGGTTTGGGACGCGCCATGCGCCAGCTCCAGCTGCCGGAGAAAGATCTGGAGTGGCACGCCAGTCTGCAGAATCTGGCCGATCGTACGCTGGAGGGAGTGCGCCGCGCCTGCCGCGATCTGCGTCCGTCGGTGTTGGATGATCTGGGCCTGCACGCGGCCCTGGAGTGGCTCAGCGATAGTTCCGCTGAGCGCGGCGTCCCTTGCACCTTCAGCTGCTCGGGTGAACCTCGCCCGACCTCTCCAGAGGCGGAGATTGCCGTCTTTCGCATTGTTCAGGAGGCACTCTCGAATGTCTGGCGCCACTCGCAGGCCAGTCAGGCCTGGCTGCATGTCGCGTATTTACCCGCCTGCCTGACGGTGACTGTGAGCGACAACGGCCGGGGCTTCGCTCCTGAACAGGTAGGCACGGGGCGCGAACACGGCTCTCAGGGAGGTTTGGGTCTGCTTGGAATGCGCGAGCGCGCGGCTTTGGTCGGCGCAACGCTCTCGATCGAGTCAGCCCCCGGTCAGGGCTGCACTGTCCGCCTGGCGCTCCCTCTGCTCCCTGATCAGCCGGGCACTGACCAGCAGTAGCGCCCCACTTGCAGGCCCACCGCCGCCCTCAACCTCAGATCAGACCGATCAGTTCTTCTCTCCCAAAGCGAAGCGCTTCTCACTTTTCTTCTCGAAGACGATTAGGTACATCTGCTGATGCTTTTTACCAGCCAATGACGCATAGTAATAACTGGGTGGGGTCCGGGAGGCAGCCAGTGTTGATGGAAGCTTACTGCGGTTCGATGGGTCGACGGTAAGCTCTAGCCAGGGACCGGGACCTGGCTACGGGGGCCAAGATTATCGACGACTCATCGCCGGTGCTCGGAACGGTCTTTGTGCCCGTTGCGGGTTTTGAAACGAGTAGCATCTTTGTCTCTCCGTGCGGTGTTCACTCTTCGTTGTGTAAGCTTCTATCGGACACATTGGCCCTCCTGGACCCCCACCTCTTTTCTCCCTCTCTCCTCTCTCGCCCTTTCTTTCTAGCTCTCCCTTCCTACTCTCCGCGGCAGCGACGACCTCCCCCATTTACCTGCTTCTGAGAGATGGTACGATACAGGTTAGGAGTTCACGCACGCTTGCCGTGGCTCTTGCTCATCCATTATAATTAATGAAGCTGAATACTGTTGTAGCCGTCACCCATCGCTACGCTGGCGGACAGGAAACCCGAGTGGCGTAGGGGAGTTCCTTAGATGCGGTGGCCTCAGTCCTGAGTGAGCGGACTCTACGCACTTGCTACCGATTACGCTTCTCTCTCAGCTTTACTCCCCTAGCGACCATACCAGCTCTGTACTTTCCCCAAGATCGCGAACCTATGAGAGGATAGAGGACAGAAGAGCATGGCTACTTATAGCGACGCCTTCGAGGCCCGCTCAAAGCTGAGCGGGAACTATGGCACTGTTACGTATTACCGTCTTGAGGCGCTGGCCAGACACGGTGTCCAATTGGAGCGCCTCCCCTTCACGGTGAAAATCTTACTGGAGAATCTGCTGCGTCACTACGATGGCGAGCTGATCACAGAGGAGACCGTGCTGGCTTTGGCACGCTGGCAGCCAGGCAAGGCCGCCAGCAGCGATGAGGAGTTTCCTTTTATGCCAGCACGCGTGCTGCTGCAGGATTTCACCGGCGTCCCCGCCGTCGCCGATCTGGCTGCGATGCGCTCCGCCGTCGCGCGCATGGGCGGCGACCCTCAAAAGATTAATCCGCTGGTGCCCGCTGATCTGGTCATTGACCATTCGGTGCAGGTCGATGTCTTCGGCTCAACGCTGGCCTTCCAGCGCAACGTCGAGCGCGAGTACGAGCGCAACAGCGAGCGCTACGCGCTGCTGCGCTGGGCCCAGCAGGCCTTCCGCAATTTCCGGGTGGTGCCTCCAGGCACGGGCATCGTACATCAGGTCAACCTGGAGTACCTGGCTTCGGTCGTGATGACGAAAGAGGCCCAGGGTGAGCGCCTCGCCTTCCCCGATACGCTGGTGGGCACCGATTCGCATACGACGATGGTCAACGGCCTGGGCGTACTCGGCTGGGGCGTCGGCGGCATCGAGGCCGAGGCTGTGCTGCTGGGTCAACCGCTTTACCTGCTGACGCCCGAGGTAATCGGGGTACGCATCTTTGGCGCCCTCCCAGAAGGGTCCACCGCTACCGATCTGGTGCTGACGGTCACCCAGCTGCTGCGCAAGCGCGGCGTGGTGGGTAAGTTCGTGGAGTTCACCGGGCCTGGCCTGCGCTATCTCTCCCTGGCCGATCGCGCGACGATCGCCAATATGTCGCCGGAGTTCGGCGCCACCGCGACACTCTTCCCTGTCGATGAGGAGACGCTGCGCTATCTCCGTAATACAGGGCGCGATCCTGAGCTGGTCCAGCTTGTCGAAGACTATACCCGCGCTCAGGGTCTCTTCCGCAGCGACGATGCCCCAGAGCCGCTTTTCGACGATCTCCTGGAGCTGGATCTGGCAACGATCGAGCCCAGCCTGGCTGGTCCACGCCGCCCTCAGGACCGCGTGCCGCTGGCGCGCGTGGGAGAGGTCTTCCGCGAGACCTACGCGGACCGCATCGGCAGCAACGGTCATCGACGCAGCGCCACTGTGCGCATTGGCGATACGCAGACGACGCTCAGCGATGGGGCGGTCGCTATTGCGGCCATTACGAGCTGTACGAATACCTCCAATCCTTCGGTGATGGTCGCCGCCGGCCTGCTGGCGAAGCATGCCGTGGAGCGCGGTCTGAGCGTGAAGCCGACCGTGAAAACCAGCCTCGCCCCTGGCTCGCGGGCCGTTATTGACTACCTGGAGAGCGCTGACCTGCTCCCCTATCTGGAGGCACTGCGCTTCCATCTGGTGGGCTTCGGCTGTACGACCTGCATCGGAAACAGTGGCCCTCTGCCGGAGCCGGTGGCGGAGGCCGTGCAGGCTAATGACCTGGTAGTGGCAGCGGTGCTTTCGGGCAACCGCAACTTCGAGGGCCGCATCCATCCCCAGGTGCGCGCAAGCTTCCTGGCCTCACCGCCGCTGGTCGTGGCTTACGCTCTGGCCGGCACAGTCGACATCGATCTGTCGAAGGACCCTATCGGCTACGATGCTAACGGCGAGCCAGTCTATCTGCGGGACATCTGGCCAAGCCAGGAGGAGATCAATGCGGTGGTAAGCCGCGCAATCTCACCCGAGCTGTTTAAGAAGAACTACAGCCACGTCTTCGAGGGCGACGAACACTGGCGCTCGCTCAGCAATGCGACAGGACCCCTGTTTAATTGGGACCCGAATTCGACCTATATCCAGGAGCCGCCTTTCTTTAAGGACATGGCTCTTGAGCCTCCTCCTCTGCAGGCCATCGAGGGGGCCAGGGTGCTGGTGATGCTGGACGACTCCATTACGACCGACCATATCTCGCCCGCTGGTAGCTTCTCGCCCGAGAGTCCCGCGGGCAAATACCTGCTGGCCCGCGGTGTGGAGCGACGCGATTTCAATACGTACGGAGCGCGTCGTGGGAATCATGAGGTGATGGTGCGCGGTACCTTCGCCAATATCCGCCTGCGCAATCGCCTGGTGGGCGGTAAGGAGGGTTACTATACGCTCCACCTGCCCGATGGTCAGGAGATGACCATCTACGATGCGGCTATGCGCTACCAGGAGGAAGGCGTGCCGCTGCTGGTCATTGCCGGCAAGGAATATGGCTCAGGCTCGTCGCGTGACTGGGCCGCTAAAGGGCCGCTCCTGCTGGGGATTCGCGCGGTCATCGCTGAGAGCTTTGAGCGTATCCACCGCAGCAACCTGGTCGGTATGGGCATTCTGCCGCTGCAGTTCCGCCCTGGCGAGAACAAGGAGTCCCTGGGTCTGACAGGGCATGAGCGCTATGATATCCTGGGCATCGAGCACGATCTACAACCGCGCCAGGAGGTCACGGTGCACGTGACTCGTGAGGACGGCTCGACCTTTACTTTCCAGACCATCGCGCGTCTGGATAGCAAGGTTGATGTTACCTACTATAAGAATGGGGGCATTCTGCCCACAGTCCTGCGCCGCTTGATCCAGGATTAGCTCGGCCTGCCGACCAGGCAGAATACGCTTCGACAGGCCCGAAGGCATCTTCTGAGGGGAGATCGCCGCCCTGCAGGTGTGGAGAGCAGCCAGGGACGCTTCGCATGTGAGTGCAGCTCGGCGAGGCCTTTGGCTGCTCTCGTAGTTGAGAACCTGTCCGTCGACCCAGTGGACTGTTCTTCTCCTTCCCCAGCCAGTACTTCTGCGGTTTACAAGCAGCGCCACTATCGGTTAGGATAACCCGGTCGCTTCGATACGGCGGGCAAGAGATGACCTTGAGCTGGCACCGCCTTGGTTGTGACCTTGTTTGTGGCCGCGCCTTCCCCTGCCTCTTGTTACCAGAGTAAGCGCCGATCGGTCGCGACGCCGGAAGGAGCGGCCTGGTGGCATCACCGTGGGGGTGGCACGCTGTTCCCTCCGGTCAGAGCGCAGAGGAGGAAGAAACGATGAATGCAAGCGATGTTCTAAAATACGGTCATTTGACGGTCATGAAAACACTTGAAGGCTTTCCCGAGTCGGCGCGTGAGCAAAGTGGAGCGTGCGGGGTCTGGTCAGTCAAAGATATCATTGCTCACCTGGCCTCATATGAGCTGGTCCTGGTCGATGTCCTGGTCTCTTTCCTCGAAGACGATCCCACTCCCTACCTGGGGCGCTTTACCGAGCTGGGGCCTCAGTTCAATGAGGCCGAGGTGGCGATGCGCAAGGCATCCAGTTTCGCTGAGGTGCTCCAGGAGTATGTTTCAACCCATGAGCGGACGATGGAGCTGATCACCCGCATTCCAGCGGAAACCTGCCGTCAGACAGGCACCCTGCCCTGGTATGGTGATCCCTACTCGCTCGATGACCTGATCGTCTATATGTACTACGGTCACAAGCGCGAACATAGTGCGCAGATCGCTGCCTTCCGCGATCACCTCCGCTAGGAAGAAGTGACCAGCTCACCCAGGTTCCCTTCTGCTGCACGGTGGCCGGACCGGACCTCGCCAGGCTGCCGAGGACGAGGTTGTCTCTGCTCCGTGGCCAGCAGCTGAGCTTAGGGGCCTCGGCAGGCAGACAGACAGGCAGGTTTTCCTCCCCTCGGTCTTCCCCGGCATATGCTATGCTTGAAGAAGCAGCCATACCCCTGGCCGCCAGCAGCCATACCCCAGCAGCATCAAGCAGATGTTGACGAGGAGCGAGCAGCGCATGGGACAGATACCAGTTGAGCTACAGGAGCAGTACCGCGCTCTCCAGGCTTTGCTAGATCAGCTCGATCCGCGCGAACCGCCGAAAGCAATCGTCGTGCCCCCTTCGCCAGAGCCACGGGGCCATATCATTGTCTTTCCCGCATCCTTCAATCCTCCTACCACCGCGCATCTCTCTTTGCTGCACAAGGCCCAAGAGTGGGGAGGAGGTGATGTTATGGTCTATGCCGCCATGAGCAAGCAGATCGTTGATAAAGAACATGTCGAGCGCCCAACCTTGCTTGATCGCCTGGTATTACTGCAGCAAGTTCTGCAGCACGAGCTTCCCAGCGTGGGCTTGCTGCTGTTTAACCGTGGTCTCTACGTTGAGCAGGCAGAGGCCGTACAACGCAGTTTTCCCCAGGTCAGCCGCCTTACCTTTCTGGTTGGCTTTGACAAGATTGTGCAAATTTTTGATCCGCGCTACTATAGCGATCGCGATGCGGCGTTGCGTCAGCTTTTCCGCCTGGCGCATCTGCTGGTAGCTCCGCGTGGGAGCAATGGCGAAGAGGAGCTACATGCTCTTCTGGCGCGGCCCGAGAATCGCCAGTTTGCCGAGGCAGTCCAGGCCCTGCCCTTTGATCCAGCCTATCGAGACATCTCCTCGACGCGCGTGCGCCAGAACCCGACCGTCCACGCCCGCGATGTGCCTCCAGAGGTCCTGCGCTTTATCCAGGAGACTCACGCCTACGAAGCGCCTGCAGTCCAGGGCGCGGGCGCGCCAGACCCTTATGAGGAGCACTTGCGAGCGGTTGCAGCCGTGCTCAGGAAGGGGGCACCAGGCGAAAAATGATGCGGTGATTGCCGATTTGGATCACATCCCCTTCCTTGAGGATACAGCGCGAGACGCGCTGGCCATTGACAAAAGTGCCGGTGGCTGAACGACGATCTTCCAGCTCGTAGCGCCCATCCGGCAACTGACGAATCGTGGCATGCAGACGACTGACCGTCAGATCTTCCAGAAAGAGATCGCAATCGCGACTACGGCCAATGGTCATCTCGGGCAATAGCTCGAAGGTGCGCGGGACCCCCCTGACATTGCCCAGCTCCAGGCGAGCAATCACGCTGGTTGCGGGATCGGGCTGCCTGGTCAGATGCAGCTCCTTCCCTCGTGAAGAGGCCAGCTGGAAAGGACGCGTGCCCTCATGGGCATAGAAAGTGAGGCGAGTATTGCCGAAGCGTAGCTCGTCCCCATCGCGCAGCAGAGCCTGCCTGACGGGCCGCCCATTCACAAAGCTATCGCCACTTCCATGATCATCACGCAGCAGGTAACCTTGAGGCGTATACAGGATGCTCGCCTGCCGGCGATGGACGCTGACATCCTCCAGGAAAATGTCGCAGTCACGGCTGCGGCCTATAGTTGTACACTCATTCCACAGCTCAACACGCTTGTTTGGCAACGGCTCGCGATGAATTACCAAGTAGGCGACCCCTGGCTGCTCTGAAGACTCTCGCAACATCTGGTGGCACTCCTCGCTGAGGCGTCTGTGTTCCCGAGTACGCATCAACCAAAACACATTCCGCATGGACCAGCATCCAGTTCTCTGTTCTCGCAGGTTAGGCTCACAGGCAAGCGGGCAGAGGCGCCGCTCCTGGTCTCGCCAAGGCCCTCCCAGACGGGCGACCAGCTGGCCGTTCCACCAGCGACCTGGCCCAGGGCCGTGACTGAGACCGCGTGAGCGGCGGGGCGGCCTAAGCACTGGGGCGAGTAGAGTATGCTTTCCTCTTCCCTCCCGCATTGATTGTAGCATACTATAGTACCACGGACACCGCAGGATGACCGATCCACTAGCCGGAGACAGCGCCCGTCGCGTGTTTTTACTCTGGAGCAGCGACGAAGACAGGCAGTGACTCGTGGCAGCAGGCAGCCAGTCGTTTGTTCTAATTCCAGCCTACATAGCGCAGGGCCTGAGAGATGCGCTGGCCCGCGTGCACCGCCGCCCCAATAAAATCGGAGAGGCGTGGATGAAAGCGCTCGCTTGGTCCCCCGATCGAGACAGCGGCTACCACTGTTCCAAGATGATCAAAAATGGGTGCCGCCACGGCATCGACTCCTTCCTCCAGCTCACCACACGAGACGGCATAGCCTTGCAGGCGGACCTGACGTAGCTCCTCGATGAAGCGCCGGGGATCAGTGATCGTTCGTTCGGTGTAGCGCTCCAGCTTCATCTGGCCAATCAACTCGCTGAGGCGATGCTCCCACTGATAGGCCAGCAAAACCTTACCGGTTGAGACCGCATGGGCTGGTAGATGCTGGCCCGGCACGTTCACCACGCGCACAAAGAAATAAGAATCCTCTGTATCGATAATGACCACTTCCATCCCTTCCAGCACGGCCAGATGGACCGATTCGCGCGTCTGGTCGCGCAACTCCATTAGAATAGGCCGGGCCACTTTGCGTACTGCATGAGAACTCAGCACGCTCGCGCTCAGGGCTGTAACATGTAAGCTTAAACCGTATTTATGCGTATCTTCATCCTGAATCAGTAAACCCTCATTCACCAGGGCTGTCACCAAACGATGCGTCGTCGACTTGGGCAGGCCCGTCGCCTGGGCCAGGTCAGTAATCCCTAGCAAACGGCGACTATGAAAGGCGCGCAGCACACTGGCGATCCGATGGACAATCTGGACAGTCTTTTCGCCATCCAGGGGCGCTCCATGCCGCATACGTCTCCCCCTTATACCGGCCTGCCTGGTTCGCCTGCCGGAATAGAGTGTCCCATAATTGATGAGTGGCAGTATAGTCAGACGGCTGAGGGAGTGTCAAGACTGGCATTCTCCTCGTGAGACGTTGTATCATACACCATGATCATTCAGGCCCAGCTGGGCCTCGTCAGGTCCGGTTTGGCCTGGCCTGGTCACCTCTGACCGGCCAGGCGCCACCAAGGTAGCCAGAGCCAGGCCAGGCATCTGCAAGAAGGAGTTTCAGCATCTATGACAACGCAACCGGGTCAGCAAGTCGTCGTGGACTATGATGTCCCCGCCCGCATGCGCGATGGGACGACGCTGCGTGCGAATATCTACCGACCGGCTGGTGAAGGACAGTGGCCAGTGCTGCTGACACGCCTGCCCTACGGCAAGGATCTGCCACTGGGTAGCGCCATTCTGGACCCTGTCCAGGCCGCCAGACGCGGCTACGTAGTCATCGTGCAGGACACACGCGGGCGCTTTACTTCTGAAGGCGACTGGGTGCCGATGGCCAACGAAGCCCGCGACGGCTTCGATACGATTGAATGGGCGTCGCGCCTGCCCTATAGCAACGGGCAGGTTGGAATGTATGGCGCTTCCTACTTCGGCTTCACCCAGTGGTCGGCAGCGGTCGAGCAGCCCCCAGCGCTGAAGACGATGATTCCGCTCTTCACCTGGAGCGACCCCTTTAATGGGGTGGTCTTCCGGGGCGGTGCGCTGGAGCTGGGTACAATGGCCCATTGGCAGCTGCAGATGGGTATGGACGTGCTGATGCGCCGGTACCGCAACGACCCCCAGGCCCTGGGGCGGGCCATTGCGCTCTGGGCGAAGGAGATGGATGCACTGGGCAAGGAAGGCTATTGGTCGTTGCCCCTCAAGGAGTTCCGCCCGCTGAAAACCCAGGAGATTGCACCCGCGTTCTTCCTGGCCCTGGAGTTTCCGATGCAGCGCGCCGCCGCCGAATATATGAATATCAGCGGCAAACACGACCGTGTGACCGTGCCAGCCTTCAACGGTGGCGGCTGGTACGACATCTTCTTGCAGGATACGCTGGAGCATTTCACCGCCATGCGTCAGCACGGCGCCACCCCCCAGGCCCGTCAGAGCAAGCTGCTGATCGGTCCCTGGGCCCATACTTCGCAAGGGACCCTGGTTGGTGAGCAGACTTTTGGCTTCGCCTCGACCACTGCATTCATTAATCTGCAGCAGGATTTCATGACCTATCAGTTGCGCTGGTTCGACTATTGGCTCAAGGGCATCGAGAATGGCATCCTCCAGGAGGCTCCCATCAAGATCTTCGTGATGGGAGCCAATATCTGGCGCGACGAGCAGGAGTGGCCGCTGGCCCGCGCCGTCGAGACGCGCTACTACCTGCATAGCCAGGGCCACGCCAATACCCTGCACGGCGACGGCACTCTCTCGACCGAGCCTCCCGAGGATGAGAGCGCCGACCGGTATACCTACGACCCCGCCAACCCGGTGCTCACACGCGGAGGCGCTCTGCTGATGGCCCCCGAGTACCCCGCTGGCCCTTTTGACCAGCGACCCACAGAGAGCCGCCACGATGTCCTGGTCTATACCAGCGCCCCCTTGCAGGCAGACCTGGAGGTCACCGGTCCTATCCGCGTTCATTTGTGGGCCGTCTCCAGCGCTCCCGATACCGACTTTGTGGCTCGCCTGGTCGACGTCCATCCCGATGGCTACGCCCAGAACCTGACCGATGGCATCATCCGGGCCCGTTACCGCCATGCGCCGCGAGGTGGCGACCCTTCGCTGATTGAGCCTGGCAAAGCCTATGAATACGTGATCGATTTGTGGTCGACCAGCAATCTCTTTAAAGCAGGCCACCGTATCCGCCTGGATATCACCAGCAGCAATTTCCCTCGCTGGGACCGCAACCCAAATACCGGCCAGCCACTGGGGGCTAGCGCCGAGATGATCCTCGCTCAGCAGACGATTCTCCATAATCGCGAGCACCCTTCCTATGTTGTTCTGCCGATTGTGCCTCACTAGTTGTGCCAGACGGCAATCAAGCCTCCCTGGCCACCGGTGCGCGGCACATTCGCTGATCAGATCGTGTGCTTGCTGGCCCTGGCGCGGCTGACCACACCGCGTCAGCAGCGTTTCCGGGGTTGTGGTCAAAGAGCCTATGTCAGGCTGCCATGCCTGACCGCCGTGAACCAGGCCACTACGGCCCTCAGCACCAGAGACGCTCACCAGTCTGCATGGTGTGGGAGAAGATGCCGAGATGGCCTGCTAGCAGCAGCAAAAAAAGCAGGAGGCCGCCGAGCAGAATCACTATGGCCAGGAGTGTCAGCGTCAGCACAAGCAAGCGGCTTGTGAGTAAGAACGGCTCCGGCTTAGGTGGACGGGCGACAGCTTTGGCCTTGACCTCCAGACCGCGCTCGCTCTCGCTCAGCGGCTCCGGGGCAGGAGCTGGCTCGCTCTCTTCCGCAGCTCCCTCCTGCCCCGCCTGCTTCACCGCGGCAGGAGTCGGGGTCTGCCTCTGTCGCTGGCGCCTTTCCCGCTCCTCTTGCGCCCGCCTGAGCTGGGCCGCGGCCTTGAGCGGCACCTCTTCCGGCTGCGGTGTGCGCCTCGGCGTCACCAGCCGCTCTTCGACCGGCCCGGGCAAGGCCAGACAAGCGGCATGATTGGCCGCCACCGCCAGCGCTCGCACCTCGCTGCGCTGCTGATGCAGCTGGGCGCTCGCCTGCAACCTGGCCTGGATCACTGCGTCGTACGCCTGGGCAAAAGCCAGAATCGTTGGAAAGCGCTGCTCGGGCTTCTTGGCTAATGCTCGTAGGAAGATCTCATCCAGCTCTCGCGGCAAAGAAGAATTATAGACGCTGGGAGGCGTCGGAGGAGTATGATGGTGATGATGCAGAAGCTGGCTGGCAGTCCCCTCAAAGACCGCCCGTCCTGTGACAAGTTGATAGATCATGACCGCGAGCGCGTACTGGTCGGCAGGTGGACCAACAGCCACCGCATCAGCCTGGGCGGGATCGTCAAACTGCTCCGGCGCCATATAGAGCGGCGTCCCGACAGAGCGATGAAACGAACGGCCCTGGCGGTAAAAGGTCGCCAGACCAAAGTCAGCCAACAAGAGATGAGGCCGGCCATGCGGAAAGATGCGATTCAGCAGAGCTGCCCGCTCGGCGTCCACCGTAGGACTGAGCGGGCCGCGATCGACGCGGATCAAAAAATTCGTCGGCTTGATATCACGGTGAACAATGCCATGATCATGGGCACACTGGAGGGCCGAGGCCGCCTGCAGCAGATAGTAGCCAGCCTCCTCCGCCGAAATAGGCCAGCTAAAGCCGTACTGCTGCGTCCGTCGCTGGAGCCACTTCCAGAGCGAGCCTTCAGAAAGATAGGGCATAACCAGATACGTAATAACCGTTGAGTCCGGCTCCAGTGTCTCTTCACCAAAATGATAAAGGGGTAAAATATGCTCATGTTCCAGCTCAGCGACAGCACGCGCTTCGCGGATAAAGCGACGAGCAGCCTGTATACCCTCGGGAGAGAGTGGAGCAGAGCGGAGATCGCTACAGATGACCTTAATAGCAACCTTGCGCCCGATCCGTTCATGCTGGGCAAGATAGATATCCCCCATCCCACCACTTTCGAGGAGCCGTAAGAGACGATATCCACCGAGCGTCTTCCCCACCAACATATTCATTCCGTTTGACCCTCACTACCTGGATAACAGAGAGAAAGCTCGCCAGGAAGGAGCCGCGAGAGAGGTACAGTAATGCTCCCTGACGGGCCAAGAGAGTTTTCTGGTTCCTATTGTATAGTATACAGAGGGGCTACGAAACAAGACGGCAGAAGAGCGAGAGAAAGGGCACTTTCATCCCTCTCCCCCACCCACCAGACCAGCCTTGGGCCGGGGCCTAGGCTTGCTAGGCCACAGCCTGCTCCAGCTGGGCAAGCGCTGCCGCGGCAGCTTCACGCACAGATGGACGCGACTGGAGTAAGTAGCGCAGAGCCGGTAGTGACTCGCGATCGCGATACTGAGCAGCCAGACGGCAGGCTAAAGCCGCCACCGCCGGGGCCGGATCGCTCAGAGCTTCACGCATAGCCATGCGGCTGCTCCACTGCTCACCGCTGCTGTCCAGTCTCATAAGGGCCATGAAAGCGGCCTCGCGCACAACCGGATCGAAGTCACGGCAGGCCTGCACTGCGAGATCGAGGCACTCACGCGCTTCAAGCAGAGCCAGAGAACGCAGCACGGCTACGGCAAGGATACTGCCCGGCACACGCTCATTTTCAGGCGGCAGGGGATCGGCGCGCTGGGCCAGAGCAGTGCGCTCCGAGAGAACAACAACTTCTGCGAGGAGGCGACGAAATACATCTAGCGCCCGTCTTTCTCCAAGAGCGGCCAGAGCTTCACAGGCCAGGCTCAGGCGCTGTGCCTCTTCAGCGCTCTCCAGACGGTTGGTTCTTTCCAAGGCGGCCAGCAGGGGCGCACACAACCGTAGCTCGCGCAGATCTAGCAGCGTCCTCACAACCGGCGACCAGGCTTGCTCATTCCGGTCGTGGAGGGCCGCCAGCAAAATATCGCGTGCCGGTCCATTCATCCAGCGCTCGATCTCAGGCATCAGGGGAAGGCAGCTCGTAACGGGATCGATAATCCGCGGTTCGCGAATGAGGCCGCGCACGATACCACTCCAGTAGCGCCCCAGCAGTAGAGCAAACTGGTGCAGCGCCACGACCTGCGGCCAGCCTCCATAGCGGCGTGCACTGGCAAAGAGAGCCTGCACCAACGGCTGTAGCTCACGTTCAAAGACCAGTGGCGGCTGCTCAGACTGAACACTGGCGCTCCGAATGCTTTCAAGACAGACATAGTAACAGACCAGAGCGGCATGCTGGATAAGCCTGGAAGGCAGCGTCACCTCTGGGGGCGGATCAAGATAGGCCTCTAAAGGAATGGCCCGATAGAGCGAGGGAGCCACATAGGCTTCGAGTCCCGGAATGCCCTCCAGACCCAGGGCCAGCAAGAGGTCAAAGAAGCCCGGCTGCTTTAACTTCAGACAGGCCTCGATGAGGTCTATACGCGCCCAGCCCTCGGCTTCCTTTGCCGCTCGCATAAGCGTTTGACGCGCCAAGAGAGTGTTCTGTCGCAGCAAGGCCTGCGCGGCATAAAAGGAAAGATGCGGATCAAGGGCCAGACGCCCGAGGAGGACCGTCAGCTCCGTATCTTTATAGCTGCCGAGCATCAGCACAGCCAGGCGGCGGGCTTTCCCCAGAGGCGTCTCCGCCGGACTACTGGCCTGAAGTGGCCTTTGTTCTAGCTCTTGGTCGCCTGGGTCGCCACGCGCGATCAGCGCCTGCCAGACCGGTATCAGGCTACCAGCGCGGTCTATTTCATACAGATGAGCAGTGACCACTGGCGCCCACTGGGGTAGCGGACTGAAGTCGAGTAGAGGCACCAGGCGCCTGGCTGCCTCCTCCACACTGAGGACCCCCCAGCGCAGATCGGTGAGCAGGGTCATGACATCGGTACGGAGCCGGCTCAAGCGCTCCCTGACCGCCAGCGATTCGACATCCAGGGGAGGCTGTGGCTGACGCGCAAGCAGATGCTCCGGGGTGGCAGCATACTCCAGCGGCCTTCTTCTCCCTTCCAGATCAGTCGCCGTCGCCGCTGCCCCACTCTCGCCAAGCTGCTCCGTGGCCTCTGCCGGCCTTGCCGACGACGCCGCTCCTTCCTCGGCTGCAAGAGCCTGGCCCTCTTCCTGTGCCGCCGACGCTGCCTGCGGCTTCATCTCCACACTGAGCGTCTCCTCATCCGAGACTGGCGTCGCTCGGGCCTCCTGCCCCGACGTCGACGTTGCTGGCTCTGGCTGATCATGATAGACGTCTGTCATTCTCTTGCAGTATCCTCCTTTCAGTATCCTCGTGCGGATCAACTGGGGCCATACAGCCTCCTGCCGGCGGCACCAGCGGTCAGCCAGGCTCTTCGCTATTGTATGCGCTTCCGCTTTCTCCAGTCAAGATTGTTGCGGCCAGCCTTCTTCATAACGACAGACCTCTCCCGACGCCTCAGACTATGCAGGATAGTCCACCTTGTCAGGCCCTACCAGCGCCAGGCCGGTCAGTCTAGTATATAATTATAGGGGTAACCCCTGCACGCAACGCATACCGCAGAGGCGACCGCAGGCCAGAAATGCACTGCACTATTTTCTTAAGGAGTCGGAGCAATGGCAGTCATACGTACCTCGCTGGTAGATCTCAAAGTCAATGGCAACGGCGCCTACGCCTTCCTGGCCCAGCCGGACGATGACCAGAAGCACCCCGGTGTTGTGATGATTCAGGAATGGTGGGGCATTGAGCCCCACATTCAAGACCTGGCGCAGAAGCTGGCCACCGAGGGTTTTATTGTGGCTGTGCCCGATCTCTACCACGGCAAAATTGCCACAGAGCCAAATGATGCGCTCAAGATGATGATGACAATGATCCACGAGAAGATGGATCGCGCCACCAAGGAGATCATCGGAGCTTTGGAGACCCTGAAGGCCATGCCCTCGGTGGAACCGAAAAAGCTCGGCCTCATTGGCTTCTGCGTCGGCGGCTTGCTGACCTACAAAGTGGCTGAACGCTACGCCGATCTGGCTGCGGCTGTACCCTTCTACGCCGGCGGCTATGATCCCCAGCCCGAGAATGTGGCTCACGTGACTGCACCCATTCTGGCGATCTATGGCCGCTACGACGACAGTATCCCAATGGAGCAGGTCGAGAAGGTTGAACAGGTCTACAAGGAGGCGGGCAAGGACATCACAGTCAAGGTCTATGATGCTGGCCATGCCTTCCTGAACCCAATGCACGGCATGGGCAACGAGAAGGCCGCTGCCGAGGCCTGGCCGCTGGCTGTGCGTTTCCTCAAAGAGAAGCTCAGCCAGTAAGCAGACTGGCCGCTGTTCCTCGAACCGGTCAGCGGCCAGGAGGCCACCCGGACGGGGAACGAGGTGCCAGTTATTGCGCCACCGATGTTAACCGCTCTCTTCTTGGGCATCTCCTACGGCTTCACCGCCGGTATCAGCCCGGGTCCGATGCTTGGCCTGCTGATCACGCAGACGCTGCAGCGTGGTTGGCGCGCAGGCAACCTTGTGGCACTGGCTCCGCTCATCACCGATCTGCCTATTATCGTGCTGGCCGTCCTGCTGATCAGCCAGTTGCCGGCCAGCGCTCTCGGCTGGCTGGCGGTGGCCGGGGGCCTTTTTGTGCTCTACCTGGGCTGCGAGACGGCTTTGACTGCCTACCGCTACGCTCATGGCGCTGCTCCCTCACAGGCCCTCTCGTCCCCTATCCCCGCTGGCGCTGCCAGCAGCAGCGTCCTCTGGCGTGCTGTCGTGACCAACGCCTTGAACCCCCATCCCTATCTCTTCTGGGGCACAGTGGGGGCCCAGCTGCTGATCCGTAACTATGAGGAACAGGGGACCAGCGGTCCCATCTTGCTGCTGCTCGGCTTCTACGCGTTCCTGGTTGGCACCAAGCTCGTTATCTCTTTTGTTGTCAATCGGAGCCGGCATTGTCTCCAGGGACCGCTCTATCATCTGGTGCTTTTCTTAAGCGCCTTGCTGCTGATAGCACTCGGTCTCTGGCTCTTCGCTGAGGGTCTGAGGAGTTTGCTCTAGGACCAGGTACCAGGCAGCCAGAGAGCCTGGCCGTCGCTCCTCGACGCTGGCAGGGCGAGGCAGGCTGGCCCAAGACGACAAGCTGGTTTTGGGCGCTTTCTTTTCATTCTCTCTTTCTTGACATATTGATAGCAGATCGCTATAGTAGAAAAGGTGATTTAGCAAATAGCTATGTGAGGCACTATGGATCTCGCTGAGAAGCTCAGGCATTTACGGAAGGTGGAAGGAGAGCTACGCGGCCTCAATCGGCCTATGACGCAGACAGAAGTCGTCGCCGCTATGGAGAAGGAACTCGGTGAGACCATCAGCCAGGCCTACCTCTCGCAATTGGAGAGCGGGAAGCGGGTCCACCTGACAGCCTTTACCCGTGATCTGCTGGCGCGCTTCTTCAAGGTGCATCCAGGCTATCTGGTGAGCGACCCACCCGACTTCAGCACCGACCTGTTGACCGACGTGGCAGAAGAGAGCGATCGCCTCTCTACCTGGCTGGAGGCTAGCGCAGAAGAGTGGCAGACAGAGCCAGAGGTAGCTGGTTTTTTCTCTGCCCTGGCGCGCACAACGGACCCGCGTCGCTATCTGGCGCTGCTCAGTGAGCTGCTGGCCTTGCCCCTGGCCGAGCTAGAGCAGCTCGTGCGCACCCTGACGGCGCCCAGCACGGGCTCCACAGAGCGGGAAGTGACCTCGTAGTTGCAGTTGGACTGGCCAGAGGATCAGCTCCCTCGCAAGGTTGGGCCCGCCCCTTCCTTTTGGGGGGACAGCACTACAGGAAAAGGGTCATGGCGTTGTACACCTTCAAAGGTGAAGCGTCTATACACAGTGGATCTGAAGGAAGAGCGTGCGACGATGCTCTCGTGCGAGCCGGGAGCAGAGGCGCACCAGCAGCAGCAAAGGAGCCGGGTTATGGTCATTGCCACTGATCCGCTTTCGCTCGTCTTTATTGGTTGTTTCCTGTTTGGGACCTTTTTCTTGGTCATTTCGGCGCTGCTCGGGGGTCTGGGGCACGGCCTGGCCCATCATGCTGGCGGCCTTGCTTCCCACGCATCGACCGGTCCGCATGGCCTCGCCCAACATGTGCATCTGCCCCACCTTCATCCAGGCTCGGCAGATCCTCAGGCCCACGTGGTGTCCGAGGTGAGCCAGGGTAGCCAGGCTCCCGCTTCTACTCACACCGGGCACGCCAGCCCGAGCGGTCAGCCCTCTCAGCCCTCTCAGGTAACATCTGCTTTGTGGTTCTCCCATCTGCTTACTTTTGTCAATCCCTGGAGCGTGATTTTCTTCCTCCTCGGATTCGGTTTCTTCGGCTATGTTTTCCATAACGCTACCCATCTGGATGTTCTCTTCTCGCTACTTCTGGCCCTCATCACAGGCTTGCTACTGGCCGGGCTGGTGCTGGCGCTGCTATTCCGCATCTTCGGAGATAGCGAGGCCGAGACCATTCAGGATGTCTCGGACCGCACAGGCCTGATCGGTAAGGTCAGCTTGCCAATCCGCCAGAATAGCATCGGCGAGGTCATCTATGTCTCGCCCGGCGGTTTGCGTAAGAGCGTACCAGCCCGTAGCGTCGATGGTCAGCCTATCGAACGCGGACAGGAGGTGATCATTCTCCACTACGAACACGGTATCGCCGAGGTGGAAACCTGGGAACGGTTCTTCGAAGGCGAGCCGGGACAGCAGCCGCTGCGTACGCCAACTGGGGCAGAGTTGGAGCAGTTGCGCACGCTCCTTCAGGATCAGGACGGAAATGATCGCTCCGAGTTGCTTACTGGCAAAGATCTCCTCTGACACGCAGGAAAAGCTACCCTTGTAAGTAAGGAGTGTCTGTCATGTTCGAAGGCGTTCTCGGGCCGGTTGTCGGCGGCGTCTTGCTACTCGTGGTACTGGTCATCATCGCTATCGCCCTCTGGGCCAGCATGCTGCGCAAGGTCGGGCCAAACCGGGCTTTGATCATCTACGGCGCCGGAGGCACCGATGTGGTCACCGGCGGCGCAAAGTTCGTCTTCCCGCTGATCAGCCGCGCTCAGGAGTTTCCTCTTGAATTGATGTCGTTCGATGTAGCACCAGCTCAGGATCTATATACGTCCCAGGGCGTGGCTGTCAATGTCGAGGCGGTTACCCAGATCAAGGTACGCTCCGACAAGGAAAGCATTAAGACGGCGGCGGAGCAGTTCCTGAGCAAGAGCCAACAGGAGCGCGAGAATCTGATCCGCCTGGTGATGGAAGGACACCTACGCGGCATTGTGGGCCAGCTGACGGTCGAGGATCTGGTCAAGGACCCGGAGAGCGTGAGCGCCAAGATGCTCAAGACGGTCAGCGCCGACATGGAGAAGATGGGCCTGGAGGTCATCTCCTTTACCATCAAGGACGTGCGCGACAAGAATGACTACATCGCCAATATGGGGCGCCCACAGATCGCGGAGATCCGCAAGCAGGCTGACATTGCCGCCGCCCTGGCCGCCCGCGACACGCAGATCCAGCAGGCGCAGGCGGCGCGTGAAGCGGCTATTGCTCGCTCACTTGCTGATCAGGAGCGCGCGAAGGCCGAGGCCGAGTCTCAGGCCAAGCAGGCAGAGTACCAGCGCGATCTGCTGCTCAAGAAGGCAGCCTTCGATGCCGAGGTCAAGAAGCAGCAGGCGGCTGCCGATAAGGCTTACGATATTCAGGCGAACATCATGCAGCAGCAGGTCGTCGAGGAGGCTATCAAGGTCACCGAGGTCGAGAAGCACGCGCAGATCCGTGTGCAGGAGGCCGAAATCCAGCGCCGCGAGTTGGAGTTACAGGCGACCGTTCAGAAGGCAGCCGAGGCCGAGCGCCGCCGTATCGAGACAGTGGCAGAGGCCGAGCGGCAGCGCCTGATCCTTGAAGCCCAAGGTCAGGCTGACGCGGCGCGCATGCGGGGGATGGGCGAGGCAGAAGCCGCACGGGCCCGCGGGATGGCGGAGGCCGAGGTCATCCGCGCCAAGGGTCTGGCGGAAGCCGAGGTCATTCGCGCTAAGGGTGAAGCCGAGGCCGAGGCCATGAAGGTAAAGGCCGCCGCTTACCACGAGTACAATCAAGCCGCTGTGCTGGATAAGCTGCTGACCAATATGCCGGAGATCGTACGCGCCATCGCTGAGCCGCTCAGCAAGGTCGATAAGGTGACGATTGTCTCAACCGGTAACAGCGCTAACGGTGTGGGCGCCAGCCGCCTCACAGGTGATATCATGAATATGGCGGCTCAGATTCCGGCTCTCTTTGAGCTGCTGAGCGGTGTACATATCAATGAGCTGATGGCACGCGTTCCTACGCTCAAAGGTCAGACTGATCAGCAGGTTGCCAGCAGCGATGAGCGAGCCAGTGAGGCGGAAGCCGGCGTTGATCGCTCTGGAGTCAGTAACCATCAGGCATGAAATGAGAGCTTTCGACGCATCACCACCCATGTTCGTGTGCTTCAACGTCTGTTCCTTCAGGCTAAGCGAGGCTGGCGAGTTGCTCTCTGGTTCTTGTTCCTAGAACAGTAGTGCTCGCTCTCCTCGCAGGAGGGAAGGCGTCGGGAAGAGAAGCCTCGCCTCGGGCACTTCCTGCGACGCTTTCCCTGGCCTGCTCTATTGCAACCGCTGACGGTCGGTCCGCTACGCTTCTTTGGAAAGGGATGTGCAATGAACCTGTTGGAACGTGTCCTTACGCTGCTGCGTATCAATATCGATGCTTTCATTGAAAAAGCTCCTGATCCTCAGTCGTCTCTTCGCCAGTTGCAGCTTGATATGCGCAATCAACTGGTGCAGGTGAAAACTCAGGTGGCAACAGCGATCGCCACCGCACACCAGCTCCAGCGCCGGGCGCGCGAGAAACAAGAGGAGGCCGCAGCTTGGCTCAAGAAGGCTGAGCAGGCCCTCCGGCAGGGGAACGAAGAGGTGGCTCGCTCTGCTCTCTTGCAGTACAATGAGGTCAATCGCCTCGCTCTCCGCTATGAGCAACAGCGTCAAACTCAGGAGCAACTTGCTCGCACTATGCGCGATGCCCTCCAGCAGCTCGAATCGCGATTGCGCGAATTGGAGGCTGCTAGCGATCTACTAGAAATGAGACAGCACCAGGAGCGTATCCAGCAGCACGTTCTCAACGAAAAGCAACGGCGTCAGCGAGACCTCGATCACCAGCGGGAGCAGCTCCAGCAGCGCCTCCTCGAGGAGCGACAACGACTTCAGCAGGAGATCGACCGCCGTCGAGAACAGCGCCAGCAGCAGGTTCCCGGTGAGCAGCCCCGGCGTCGGCCAGAAAAAGCCCCGCGGGAGCAGGCTGCATCACCTTCTCATCCTCCCGCTCCAGAAGGAACGCTGGAGCCTCAGCAGGCGCCGATCACCGAGGCCCTTGTGCCTTCCCTCTCCTCGCGGCAGCCGCCTCAGATGCTACGCGAGAATAGTGGCCTGGCAGCCATCGAAAAGGAGCTTCGTGAGCTAAAGGCACGTAATCATACTGGCGACCTTGCGAGTGAATATGAGGAGGAAGGAAAGAAGGAAGCCCCCTCTGTCTCTGGGAGGACACGTCTGGGTTCGCGCAAAGCCACTGACAAAGCTCCGACGCGCACAACCGACGCCCTGGATAGGACAAGGCTCACTGATCTTCCTCTCCTGCTGGAGACGCTACAGTCAGGCCATCACCATCAGGACGACCCGTCCGAATGAAAACGCTCAGCCTCTGGTAGTCTGCCGTCGCTGGCCACGTGGGGCTACTCGGGTCCGCACGAGCGCCCAGTCTGCCCGGCGCGGTGTGAGCGCTGCTTTCGCCGCCTTGCCCGGTCCGCATCGGCCCAGAGCAGCCCAACGAATGACTAGTGACTAAAGAGCAGAGTAAAGGCTATGAGGATGACCATGCCGATGATCATGCCAATGATGAAGGAGTATTGATCTCTCCGGCGCTGCTCTTCAGTTTTCTGAGATTTGCCCTGGCTTTCACTCATCGCTGTACTTCTCTCCAGTCGGACTCTTACCAGTAGACATGATCGTGACACGCACGGCTTCGTTCTTTTGGATTATAGCGCAGCGGCAATCGCTCCCTCAACATTGGCCATCACTTCCATGCTTTCTTTCAGATCGGCCTCGCGCGTGGTGACCAGCACATGAAAGGCGGCGCTTCCTCCTTCGATGAGCCGCAGGAGCAAACGATGGTTTGAGCTTGTCACCACGAGATCTTCGTAGGGACCCCAGCCACCTAGCTCCAGCGAGCGGAGAACGCCCTGAATGGTTGCTTTGAGGTGGCCACCCACCGGCGAGAGGTCAAGATCATCGACCGAAACCTGAGCAATCGGCTGACCTTCCATGCTCAGGACCGCCGTGGCCACAAAACCAGGAATCGCATAGCCCAGCGTCTGCAATGCCGCCACAATGGCGCTAATGTTCCGTCGGACCGCTCGCGGCAAGGGACCGCTCTGGCCGCTGGCCGGACCAGCCTGGCTAGTCGAGCTAGACGGTAAGGGTCCACTGCGCGGTCCAAAGCCAGCGCTCGGTATACTGCCTGTGGTTGATGCAGCAGGACCCACTGCCGGGCGCGGGCCAGTCAGAGCACCTGTCTCGGGCAAAGCGGGACTCTCCTGATGCGCGCCAGGAGTAGAGGAAGGCGAGAGCGAAAGGGGCCCACTCCCTCGCCCAAGCGACATGAGGCTCTGTAGTGGTCCGCTACTGGGGATGGCGCTCGCTGGATTGGAGTAGGCTAGTGAAGGCTGACCATCACTGCCCCCAATACGCCGCAGCCGAATGCCCGTATCAGTCGAGAGGGGACGATGCAGGGGCTGCTCAGGGCTGCCAGGGCCTTGAGGAGCAGGCGTGGGAGAGCGCCCTTCACCAAAGGCCGCCCCCTGTCTTTGGGTCGGTAAGACCGGTAACTGCCCGGTGGTCAAAGGGGCCCGCGAGGAAGGGATGACTGGCGGTAGTTCGGCGTGCGTCGGCTGCTCTGTTAACCACGAAGGCAGTTCTAGGGAATCAGAGGCGGGCAGGCGTTGCAAGCGGTTGGGTGTTGGCATCTTCCCAGTGCTCCCGACGCCGGCGCCAGAGGCCGAGGCGGAGGTAGCAGCCAGATGACCGGTCACCGGTAGTGCTCTGCTTTCACTGCTTTGAGGAAGGTCTGCCTCTCGTCGCTGCTCACTGCTACCCAGCCTGGGCATATAGCCTGTCGCCATCCACCACTCGCGACCTCCGTCCTCCCCTCCCCCTTCCCAGGTGGGACCGCTGCGGCTCGACCCCATCTCCTCCCGAGTCGCTGAGACCTGCACTTCCTCCCCCAGCAGGCCAAAGGGCGTATCGTCAATTTCTTCGAGCGATAGCGACCTCTGTTCCTGTTTCTCGTTATTCGTCTGTGATCCAAATACCGGCAGAGCAGCACTACTTAGCTCACCGCTCTGCTTTGCTCGATACTGCAGCGCCTGCAGAATCAGACGTGAGAGCGGTTGAGCCACATTCGGAGCAATCTCGCCCTCCCAGGACTGATAGGAGACAGTCCCATTGCGGTGCGCAGCCAGCGCAAAAAAAGCCTCCTCACCACACAGCACCCCATACTCAGCCCACACCAGCTCCCCATTCTGGAAGCGTAACAGGCCGCGCTCGCCCTGGTCTGTGCTGACAACAAGGGCGATCTTCTTGCGGCTCATCGTTACAATTTGAATGACATCAAGCAGATCGAACGAGTCCAGGCTTGCAGAAAAGCCCGGCTGGGTGAGCAGGCGCCGCACCTCCATTCTCAGCCGCTCCAGATTGAGGGGCTTATCAACGAGGGCGGCTACACCGCGCTCTAGGGCCTGTGTTCGTTCCTCACCTGCCTCGGGCGGAGTCAATAAGAGCACCGCAGTGTGTGGATAGTAGAGGCGCAACCAGCGCACCAGTTCAAAATCATCGGCGCTGGCCAGCTTCAGCTCAGCAATCACCAGATGATGCATCTCGCGCCAGAGCACGCGAAGAGCCTCGGCAGTTCCGCTTACTCCCTGAACCAGATACCCATCAGCGCGCAGGGCCGTGAGCATGGCCCGACCCTCTTCTGCATCATCAGTGACTACCAGAACGCGCGACTGCTCCGACATTTTCAGCATCCTCGTGAGGGTTGACTATCTCTGATCACATTCTTGAGAAGCAGGCGCACAGCTCACTTTCGGTATCCTCGTGCTGCGCCTGCTTTCGGCACCTCATGCGGCTGATCCTCCCTACCACACAGCGCTCGTTCCCTTCTCTCGCTACGGCACGATGATACCACGCTAGTGCTGGGATGGCAAGCGGACAAGCCTTTCCACCTCAATCAAGCACTGCAGCAGTTGACTCTTGCCCTTCACTGGTAGTAGGCTGGAAAGCAGGCAGAAAAGAGATGGCTACGGCTGCTGCTCTTAGGTACATAGTACTGGAAAGGGGCCAGTTTTGAAAAGATTCTCCCCAAGAGAGGTTACTCTCGCCCTCCCTTGAAGAGAGAGGAAGCCGTTGACGTTCTCCCCCTTTCTAGCCATAGCTGGTCACAGGCAGCTGGACTGGCTAATGCTTGCTCCTGGCAAGCGGAGCGAGCATCAGGGGATGCGGTCTACGCACGGCTCTCCCCGGTACGGGTGTGCACGAGGTCCACCCTTTGGGATATGCTATAGAAGAAGAGAGAAGCTCCTATTTCCTTGCCTCTGGCTTCTCTCTCTCAACCCATGTGAGCAACCAGCGAGGACAAAAGAGCATGAAGGAAAGCGAAAGCGCACAACTGCAAGAAAAAGAAGCCTGGAAGCGGGCGGTAGGCGAAGCTGCCGCTGCTCTGATCGAACCAGGCATGGTGATCGGCCTGGGTAGCGGCTCTACCGCCGAGTGGATGATCCGCGCTCTGGGGCACCGGCTCCAGCAGGAAGGCTTGCGGATCGCCGGGGCAGTTCCTACCTCAGAACGGACCGAAGCCGTGGCGCGCGCAGTGGGCATTCCCCTCACAGACCTTGATCATTACCCCGAGCTGGACCTCGATATCGATGGTACCGACGAAATTGATCCTCACCTCCATCTTATCAAGGGCGGCGGCGGAGCTTTGCTCCGCGAAAAGGTGGTAGCCTCAGCTTCGCGCCGCTTCGTTGTGATCGCCGATGTCACCAAGCAAGTGCCTCTGCTTGGCCTCCATGTTCCCCTGCCGATCGAAACCGTGCCCTTCGCTTTGACTCCTGTCAGACGTCGCCTTGAGGCCCTGGGAGCTGAGGCCCGTTTGCGTCAGCGCGATGGCCAGCCTTTCTATACAGACAATGGCAATCTTATACTGGATTGTTACTTCCCCGATGGTATCGCTGATCCGGGCGAGCTGGAGAACCGGCTTCGGCGCATCGTGGGCGTGGTCGAAACGGGTCTGTTTCTGCATATGACCACCGAGGCCCTGATCGCCGGTCCAGGAGGCATCACCCACCTGGCTCGCCGCTCCGAGGCCGACAGCAGCAGCCCAACAGGCCCTGCTGTTCCTTGACAGCTCACTTGCTTTGTCATTATAATCTTTTTAAGATATTTAAAAACCTCCTTTGACTTCTTTCTCGCAAGAGGAGAGGAGGTTTTTTTGTAGTCTGGCTATTTCTTCTTGCATCGCGGATGGATTCATTGCTGCGTCCTGGCCAGTGCTGGCTTCGGCCCTCTCTTCCCTGGGTGCTCTCCTATCCTCCAGCGCTGGCAGATGAGGCAATGTGCAGCCGCAACGAGCTAGCTAGTGCTTCTGGACCAAAGGAGTGCCAGCGTTGAGCAATGATACGTTTAGCCCGCAGGGCAAATTCACACCTCCGAAGGGATCTCCCTGGTCGCTCTCGACGAGACGCATCGCCACTGCCGGTGTGCTGGCCGGTCTGACCATCTTAATGGCCTACATTCCTTTCGTTGGCTATATTCCTCTGCCAACGCCGGCGGGGGCCGCCACGACGGAGCATCTGCCGGTCATCGTTGGCTCCGTCCTTGAAGGCCCGCTGGTCGGTATGATCACGGGTTTCTTTTTCGGCCTGACCAGCTTCCTGCGAGCCGGCAGCCCTCTGTTCAAGGACCCACTGATCGCTTTCCTGCCACGCATTCTGATCGGCCTGACATCCTGGCTGGCCTTTGCTGCCCTGCAGCGCACGAATCGCACTGCGGCCTCGGCCCTGGCGGGCGCTATCGGCTCGGCCACCAATACGGTCTTTGTGCTTGGCCTTGGTTTCCTACGCGGCTATTTGCCCTGGGGCTTCATCGTGCTGATTATCCCCCAGGCTGTGGTAGAGGCGATCGCGGCAGCCATCGTGATTACTCTGATCGTGCGCTCCTACGAGGCGGTGCGAGGCCGGCTGGCGCGCGCACGCGAGACCAGGCCACGCGATACCCTGCCTTACTAAGGAGCCAGACGCGCTGAGCTATGATCGAGGTGAATAACGTTACGTTCCGCTATAGTGGCGAGGCTGAAGAGGGCATAGCTCCAGCCCTGGAAGAGGTTACGCTGCGGATCGATGAGGGCGAAACTATCGCCCTCATCGGTCACAATGGCTCGGGCAAAAGTACCCTGGCCCGCCTGCTGGCGGCTATCGTGCTGCCACAGCGGGGGAGCGTGATCGTCGATGGCCTGCGCACGGACGCCGGCGGCGAGAGTCTCTGGCAGATCCGCCAGTCCGTGGGCCTGGTTTTCCAGAACCCCGACGACCAGCTGGTCACCAATACGGTGATCGATGAGATCGCCTTTGGACCGGAAAACCTGGGCCTGCCGCGCTTCGAAATTGAGGAGCGCGTTGAAGAGATGCTGGATTTGCTTGATCTGCGGCCATACGCCAGACACGCTGTGAGCGATCTCTCTCAGGGCCAAAAGCAACGTCTGGCGGTGGCCGGTGTCCTGGCTATGCGCCCCCGCTACCTGATCCTGGACGAGCCAACGACGATGATCCCTGGACACACCGCCGAGCAGCTGCTTGAGACGGTGCGTCGCCTGGCACGGGAGCGAGGCATCAGTGTGCTCCATATTACGCATCACATGTACGAGCTTGCCGATTTTGATCGTGTGATTGTCATGAACCGGGGGCGCGTGCTGCTGGACGGGACGCCAGCCAGCGTCCTGCGCCACCGGGAGGAGCTGGAGCGCGCCGGTCTGGGCCTGCCGCTGATTACGCAGCTCGGCCAACGTTTGCGCGCCAGGGGATGGTCGCAGCTCCCGGAGGTGATTCTGACTCTGGATGATCTAAAGGCGGCTTTATGCTCTTTGAAGTAAAGGATGTCTACTATACCCGCATGCGCGGGACACCGTTTGCGGTCGAGGCCCTCAAGGGCTGCAGCCTGACGATCCCCGAAGGCAAGATTACCGCTATTGTGGGACCAACACAGGCCGGCAAGTCGACGCTGCTGCTGACGCTCCTGGGCCTGTTCCAACCGAGCCGCGGCTCGGTGCTCTTTCGCGGCCAGGATATCCACCAGGCCCCCTTCGACCTTGAGGCTCTACGCTTGCGCGTCGGTATTGTCTTTCAGTCGCCCGAGGCCCAGCTCTTTGAGGAGACGGTTGGCAAGGATGTCTCCTTCGGGCCTCGTCGGAAAAAGCTGGCACCGGCACAGTCGCGGCACCTGGTCCAGGAATCGCTGGAGGCGGTGGGACTCCCCTACGAGGAGTTCCGTACGCGCTATATCGCCTCCTTGAGCGGCGGACAGAAGCGTCGTGTGGCGATCGCTGGCGTGCTGGCCCTGGAACCCGAAGCCATCCTCTTCGATGAGCCAACGGCGGGACTCGACCCCCAGGGCCGGCAGGAGTTGCTGGCCCTGCTTCAGCGCTTGAAAACGGAGCGCCGGCTGACGATTGTGCTCACATCGAGCAGCCTGGCCGATGTGGCTATGCTGGCCGATCAGGTGATTGTCCTCCATGAGGGACGTGTGGTCCTGAGCGGTAGCCCTCGTACGGTTCTGGCTCACGCCGAGGAGCTGCTCGCGCTCGATATTACCTTGCCCGAGATTACGCAAATCGCTCTGGGCTTGCGCTCGCTCTGGCCCGCTCTTCGTTGCGATGTGCTGACCCTCGATGAGCTTGAAGAGGAGCTGGTGCGCTTTCTTCCTCATGCCGCCAGCCAGGAGACTCAGCTCTCCTCTCCTTGATACTCGCCAGCAGGTGGTTACCATGATCGAGATCTCCCGCCATATCTCCTTCGGTCAATACGTCGATAACGGCTCACGGCTAACACGCCTTGATCCGCGGGCCAAGATTCTCTGTTTTGCTCTCGCTGTCGCTGCTTTTACCTATATTAGCCAGTTTGCTGCGCTAGCCCTCTGTCTATTTTTCTGTCTTTTTCTTCAGTGGCTCTCTCGCCTGCCTCTGCGCTATGTGCTGCAGGGTATGCGCATGTTCATCAGCTTTCTGGTGATACTCTATGCCTTTCAGGTCCTGTTCTATACGTCGAGCACGCAGGCGACGAGCGTGATCTGGCATTGGGGAGTGTTGACGATCTCCTGGGAGGGCCTCATTCACAGTACGCAGGTCGATCTGCGAGTGATTTTCCTGTACTATTTGACTTCGCTCCTGATGCTGACTACTTCGCTGGTCGATCTGGCCGATGGAGCGGAGGCTTTACTGCGCCCCCTCCGTCGCCTCGGGCTGCCGGTTCACGAGCTGGTGATGGTCTTTGTGATTGCTCTGAAGTTTGTGCCCCTCCTCATTACGGAGGTGGAACGCTTGAGCATCGCCCAGGCGACGCGCGGGGTGCGCTTCGGACGCGGCAACCCCTGGCAGCGTATTCGGGCGCTGAGTGGGATCATTGTGCCGCTCTTTATGAGCGGGCTGCAGCGCGTGGAGATGTTAAGCACGGCTATGGAGGCTCGTTGCTATCGCGCCGGCTACCGCGGCTGGCGTCGCAGTAAGCTGCATGCTTTGCAGTGGACCGGCGCCGATAGTCTGGCGCTGGCCTGCTGCCTGCTGCTCTGCGGGCTGTTGGTGGCCCTCAATTTTGTCAGCCCTTTCTAGGCGGCGCCGGCAGAGCTGTGTGGCCAGTACGCCAGCGCCGCTGCCCCACGCCAGGCCTCCTTTGAGGATGTTCTAAACCTGTTCGCCGCGATCGCTCCCTGGCCTGACCTGAGCCAGCGGTCTCATCTGCTCTACCTCTCGTTCTCAGCCACACCTTTCTGCCAGCGCCCTGCTCCCCGACTTTGGCCTTGTTTGTCCTCAGCCTGACGGCTTTGTGTCAATGTGACGAGAGAAAATGTTGACAAACCATCGCCTAATCCGTAAAACTATATCATAAACTATCACACCAACCTGGATGAAAGCCGGGGGGAAGGGGAGAAAGAGGGCTTATGGCCTGCGCTGGTTGTCGTTGTGATGGCGTGTGCTCAGCGAGGCCGGGCGGACTGCGTCAGCGAGGAAGGTAATCAGGCAGGTATATGGAGATGACCAGCATAGATCTTGACGTTGATATCCTTGTGATCGGTGGGGGTGTGGTTGGCTGCGCGATTCTGCGCGAGCTTGCGCGTTACGATGCCAGCATTGCTTTGCTGGAGCAGTACCCTGACGTCTGCGAAGGTACCAGTAAGGCCAATAGCGCTATTGTGCACACTGGCTTCGATGCCAGGCCAGGCACCCTGGAGGCGCGCTTGCTAGCCGAGGCGCGTCAACTGTGGCCGGAGGTCATCGCGCGCCTTCACATTCCCTATCTGCAGACGGGGGCGCTGATGGTAGCCCTCAATGAGCAGGAACAGGCTACCATTGCCAGGGAAATTGTGCCCAAAGCAGCAGCCAACGGGATCACGTTGCAGCCGTTGAGCCGGGCGGAGATTCTGGAGGCGGCCCCTTACGTCAACGAGCGCATCGTTGGCGGTGTCTTGGTCGAAGGTGAAGGGGTCATCGATCCTTTTTGGACGACACGCGCCTATTGCGAGCACGCCCTCCTTAATGGGGCCCAGCTCTTTCTGGGCGAACGCGTGAACGCTATAGAGGTAGGACGACGGCGGCTTCGGGTGCGCACGGAAAACGGCAAAACCTTTTCGGCAGCTCTCGTTGTCAATGCTGCTGGACTGTGGGCTGACGAGGTCGCGCGCCTGGCAGGTGATCATTCCTTCAAACTCACACCACGCAAAGGTGAGTTTCTGATCACCGAGGAGGACCACGGCGTTGCCCAGATCATTCTGCCCGTGCCGAGCGAGGTTTCCAAGGGTATTTTGGTGACACCGATCGTTTTCGGTGGCGTCCTGCTTGGGCCAACAGCAGAGGACGTCAGCGATAAGAGAGACCTGGCGACAACCACGGCGGGACAGCAGCGCATCCGCGAGGGTGTGGGAAGGCTGGTGCCAGCTATGACTACGGCCTCCACCGTGCGTCAGTTCGCCGGCCTGCGCGCCGTGAGCAGTACCGGCGACTACATCATTCGCCCTTCAACCGTCAGTGAGCGTCTGCTTCATGTGGCTGGTATTCGCTCCACTGGTCTGTCGGCTTCGCCGGCCATCGGGCACTACGTTGGAACGCTGGTCGCGGAAACGTTGGGGCTGCGCCTGCGTACCAGCTACCGCGAGGCGCTACCGGAGCCGCTGAGTGAAGCCACCCATGAAGATGGCGAGGTGGTCTGCCTCTGCCGTTCGATTACTCGCGGCGAGATTCTGGCCGCTCTGCGCTCAACCCTCCCTCCGCAGACCCTGGATGGCCTGAAGCGACGGACGGGCGCAATGTTGGGCGAGTGCCAGGGCAATCTCTGCCTCCCTCGTCTGATCGCACTGTTCCAGCAGGAGCTGGGACGCGATCCTTTGTCTCTGGAGAAGCATGCCCCCGGCTCGCGCTTGCTGGTCGAGCGTCTGAGGCACCTTGGGAGCGTCCCCGCCCACAGCGGTGAGCGGCCTAAGCGAGGACAGTAGGTCAGCACCCTCTGGTCTACCAATCGCTGGGAGTGCGGGTAAATGCAGGAGCAAAGGAAGCAGATGAGGAAGGTGCAGATGTCAGTATATACCTTAGAGGACATGCTTCTGATGGAAAACATGCATGAGGGAGATTATGATGTGGCTATCGTTGGAGCCGGCCTGAGTGCCTTGAGCCTGCTGCATAGCGGAGGCGCGGCCCTCGGGCGCACGGTGGTGCTTGATTATCAGGAGCAGGTGGGCGGGTTGCTGCGCTATCTGTTGCCAGCCGACGGCTTTGGAACAGAGTGGGAACTGTTGCGGGATTTCCAGCTTCCCCCGGGAGTGAGCTTGCTCCTGCAAACGACGGCAGTGGGACTGCTGCCTGCCCACGATGCAGAGCCGACCCATACGCTGGTTGTCCGTCGGCGCCAGGGCACGATGCAGCTGCGCGCTCGCCAGGTGGTAATCGCCTGCGGCGGAGTGGAGCGTCCCCGCGAGCACGATGCTATTCCAGGGACGCGCCCAGCGGGAGTCATGACACCCGTACTGGCTCTGCAGCTGCTGGCTCAAGGGTACCTGCCCGGGCGGCGCGCCCTCGTCTACGGCGATTCGCGCTACGCCCTGGCCACGGCCAGGCGTCTGGCTGAGGCCGGCCTGGAGGTGATCACAGCAGCTCCCACCAGTGGCAATGGTCGCTCGGTCAGGCTCTGCGGGACCTTAGAGGAGATCTGCGGCTTTCCTCGCCTCACCGCCGTGCGTTTGCTCTGTGATCAGCAGTCGGTGGAGGTCGAGGTCGATACCTTGATCTACGCCACTGGCCTGCTGGCCGGCACGCACTGGCTGAAGGGCAGCGGTGTCGCATTGACTGCTGCTGGCACCATCGCCGTCGATGCTCACTACCGCACGAATATTGCGGGCATCTATGCCATCGGCACGGTGGTCAGACCGGGGTTAGACCATGAGGATTCCGTGCGCATGGGGAAAGAGGTGGCAGCCCTGCTGCCAGGAGGTGTATCATGAAGCTCAACGGAGCGGTCAACGTCAGCGCGCCCCGAGAAGAGGTCTGGCAGCTCTTTATGGACCCGACCCAGCTCTGTCGGGTCGTCCCAGGCTGCGAGCAGGCGCAACGTGTGGATGACACACACTATGAGGCGCTGCTGGCGGTCAAGATTCAATTCATGACCATCCGCGCCCGCGCCCACGGTACTTTGCTGGAGGCGCGTGAGCCGGACCATCTGGTCGCCGAGATGGTCGGCGAGCCGCTGGCAATGGCTGGGGCTTTCCGCGCCCACCTGGTGGTTGACCTGATCCCCATCTCTATGACGGGAGGAACGGAGGTACGTTACACGATCGAGCTTTCGATGCTGGGACGCCTGGCAAGCCTGGGCGAGGCCATCATCCGGGCAACGGCGAATCGGCTGGCGTCACAGTTCGCCGCCAATGTTGCTCAGCTCTTCTCAGCCCAGGCCCAGGAACCTGGTCAACGCTAGAGTCGGCTCTTGCTCGCCTGGTCTGCCCGCCACCAGGCCGGGTTGGCCCAGGTCTACCACTCCTTCATTCCTCAACAGGATGAAGCTATCACACGGTCTGCTGCGCAGGGGAGCGCGCCCATGAGGCCCTGAGCTGAGGATTGCTACCAGCCCGACTAGCGAGCGAGCGAGCGAGTGTGGCGCCCACCGGGCTGGTACGGGTCTTGCCTCTCAGCCAGCGCCCCATCCAGGATGCGCATCTGTCCGCCCTGCCGAAGAAAGGAGCACCTTCTATGTCGCTCAGCGAACAACCAAAGCTGATCTCAGAGGAGCAGCTTGTCGAACAGTTTGGCTACCGGCAGGAATTCCGCCGCGAATTGAAGCGCTTCGCTTCCTTCGCTGTAGGTTTCTCCTTTATCTCGATCACGACGGGTATCTTCACCACCTATGGCTCAGTGCTGAACTGGGGCGGGCCTCGCGGCATCTGGACCTGGCCACTGGTCATTGTCGGTCAACTCCTGGTGGCGCTCGTTTTCGGGGCGCTGGCCTCTCGCATTCCGCTGGCCGGCTATTCATATCAGTGGGCCTCGCGTCTGATTAACCCAAAGATTGGCTGGCTCACAGGCTGGATCTCCTTCACCTTTCTGGTCGTCGACGTGGTGGCAGTCGACTATGCGGTGGCACAGACAGTTCTGCCAACGCTCTTCGGCTATACAGAGACGCCGGTCAATGCCTGGATCGCCACCGCGGTGGTGATTCTCATCCAGACGCTGCTCGTGCTCTTTTCTACTGTCTGGGCGACGCGCATCAACAACACTGCCGTCGGCACGGAGGTGGTTGGCATTGTGGGCCTGACCTTGCTGCTACTGATCGTCGGCGGTGCCCGTGGCCTGCTCCACCCCGATCATCTCTTCAGCACAGGCAGCGTTCCCGCCGCCAACTACTTCAGCTTTGGCGGCCTCTTCTCCAGCGGCCCCTTCATGCTCTCCTTCTTGCTGGGAGCCTTCACGATTGTCGGATTCGAGGCCGCAGCGAACCTGGCCGAAGAGACGCAGGAGGCGCACCGTACGGTGCCGTTCGCCATGTGGTCTTCGGTTCTGCTGAGCGGCGTTGTCGGCTTTGCCTTCCTAATCGCCCTCAATCTGGCCTCGGACAATCTGCAGGCACTGGCCAGCTCCGCGACGCCAGTGGCCGATATCATTACCCATATCCTTGGGCCGATCGTTGGCGATATTTTCCTGGTGCTGGTGACTTTCTCGATCTTTGCCTGCGGTCTGGTGATCTTTATCACACTGACACGCCTGATCTGGGCAATGTCGCGCGACGAGCGCTTTCCTGCCTCGCGCTGGCTGCGCCAGGTTAACCCTAATACGGGCACACCAGTTCCATCGACGGTGCTTTCCTTTGTCCTGTGCGAGCTGGTCCTGGCCCTCTTCGCCGGCATCGGCCTGGCTCAGAACCAGACAACAACCCTCAGCAATCTCTTCTCGGCGGCCACGCTCTTGCCCGCGATCATCTACTTGTTGACGGTGATCTATTATGTGGCTGCCCGGCGCCGCCTGCCCTCCATTCCCGGCGGTCTCAATCTGGGGGTCTTTGAATGGCCGGTGATTATTCTGGCTCTCATCTGGCTCGTCTTCGAACTGCTGATCTTCCGCGATAGGCAGTTCGCTGTTCCCTGGCTCTATACCCTGGGGATGTTCGCGCTCGGCCTGATCTACTTCGTCTGGTTGCTGATTGCACGACCGGCGGTCCTTAAGACCGTGCCGATCGAGGAGACGGTACGGGCCCTGGGCAACTCCTCACCTTCCGCCGAGATCTCAGGCTCGTCAACAACGTAGCAGAGCCGGCGCACTCTATCCAACCAACCCAACCTGCTCGCTGCTCTGGCCCGTTCGTGCACTGGCTTACTCTCTACGGGTGATTGAGGGATCAGCAGCGCACGAGCAGGGCCAGAGGCGATGAGAGGCCGCCGGCCTTGCTGTGTTGGGAAGGGCATCAGTACAGGAGGAGAGCAAGGATGATGGCTCCCGCAATACTCGCTATCGATCAGGGAACCACCCGCACAAAAGCGCTCGTCTTCGATGCCGAAGCTCGTTGTCTGGCTCAGGCTGCGAGTGAGGTACCGCTGACTTATCCACAACCGGGCTGGGTGGAGCAGAATCCCTATGACCTGCTGGAGAGTGTGATCGCGAATGCCCGCGCGGCTCTGCAGACCGCCGGCGAGGTGTCACTGCTGGCCTGCGGCCTGGCAAATCAGGGCGAGACGGTGGTGGTCTGGCACCGGCGCAGCGGACAACCGCTCTATAATGCCATTAGCTGGCAAGACCGCCGCACCGATCTGCTGTGCGAGCAGCTGCGCCGCGAGGGAGCCGAACGCTTGATTCGCGAACGCACCGGATTGCCGCTTGATCCCTACTTTTCGGCGACGAAGATCCGCTGGATTCTGGATAACGTCCCCGGGGCACGTGAGCTAGCTGCTCGCGGCGAGCTACTGGCAGGCACCACCGACGCCTGGTTGATGTGGTGTCTGCTGGGCGAGCATCGCACTGATGAGACAACAGCCTCACGAACGATGCTCTATAATCCTCGTCTGCGCGACTGGGATGAGGAGATCCTGGCGCTGCTGGAGATCCCTCGCTCGATCTTGCCAGAAATTCAGCCGTCCTGTTCGTTCTTTGGTACGATCTCGGCGGAGCACTTCGGGCACCCTTTGCCGCTGACTGCCTCCCTGGTGGACCAACAGGCGGCCCTCTTCGGTCAAGCCTGCTATGCTCCCAACGATGTCAAGGTGACCTACGGTACCGGCGCCTTTATCTTGCTCAACGCTGGCCAGACACCGCCAACTTCACGCCACGGCTTGCTCCCGACAGTGGCCTGGTCACGCGGCGAGGAGATCGTTTACGCCCTCGATGGGGGAATCTACGTGGCCGGGGCCGCGATCCAGTGGCTGCGCGATATTGGCCTGGTGCACAGCCCCGAGGAGACGCTGGAGCTGGCCCTCTCGGTCCCTGACAGCGGCGGCGTCTTCTTTGTGCCAGCTCTGGCCGGCCTGGCGGCTCCCTATTGGGATAGTTATGCCCGCGGTACGATTATCGGCCTGACCCGTGGCACAACACGCGCCCATCTGGTACGGGCCACCCTGGAGGGAATCGCTTTCAGTACTCGCGACGTGCTGCAGGCAATGGTTCAAGATACCGGGCGGCCAATCCGCAGCTTGAAAGTCGACGGCGGCGCCTCGGCCAATAGCTTCCTGATGCAGGCGCTAGCCGATATTACTGGGGTCGAGGTACACATCGCCGCCGTCCAGGAAACGACAGCCCTGGGCGCCGCTTTTCTGGCCGGGATCGGGGCAGGCCTCTGGCACGATGAAAGAGAGACGGCTCGCCTCTGGCGGGAGGCCAAGGTCTACCGCCCGCGTGGCAATGGTTCGATCGAGGCACTCTATCGGCGCTGGTTTAATGCGGTGGAGCGCGCACGCGGCTGGGCCGCTATTGCTTAAGCCTGCTTGCGTTCTGCCTGCTGGCGGTCCGCCCTTACCTTTGCCGACCGCCAGCCTGGAGTCAGGAGCGGGGAGCCACCTCGCTAGCCCGGCGAGATGGCTCCTTTTCCTTCCTTCCTTCCTTCCTTCTCCCCGACAGGGAAGGGTACACACCCCTCCCTCTCGCTGGATTTCGGCCTCAAGGCACTTCTGGAGACGAACAGATGCTCTTGACAAATGTTCTCAACAGTGAGTATACTTTGAATTGCACAAACTGTCGTTATTGTTTCTGTCTATGTTGCTCGGGTCTACCACATCTAGAACTTCTGTTCTGATGGGGTGCCGTCACCCGGGCAGAAGCCGCTAGCAGGATCAGGGATATGGTGCGAGAGCTGAGCGCGGCGGTCGGGGTGGAGATTGGAAGCAGTCGGGCGACGATCGCAATTATTTCTGCCAACGGTCAGGTCCGGGAGCGCTTCGAAGCCAGAACGCTGCGCGGGCGGCCGGCACGAGCCACGCTGGAGCCATATCTACGGGCGATAGATGCCGCCATACAGCGAGCTGAGGGAGCAGGTTATGCTCTGCGCGGTATTGGCGTGGCCTTGCCGGGGAAACTTGATCAGACATACCGCCGTCCTTTTCTCATTCCTCTCCTTCCCTCCCTCAATCATTTTCCCCTATGCGATCTGCTCGAAACACGCTACCACCTACCCGTACGACTGCACAGCGACGTTGAGGCAGCAGCACTGGGTGAATATGCCTTTGGTGCCGCCAGGAACAGGCATCAGGCTTTGCTACTCACCGTTCAAGCGGTTGTGGGTGCAGCGCTGATCAGTGATGGGCAACCGGAGCCGACGGCCCGCGACTGCACTGGCCACGTCTGTCATCTACCCGTGGCCAACACTGGTCCGCGCTGTAGCTGTGGGCGCCGTGGCTGCATCAGTACCCTGGTTTCGCTAGAGGCGCTCCAGCGTCTGATCCAACGTGCAGCTCGTAAGGGTGAGTCGAGCAGCCTGATTCAGCGCCTCAGCAATCGCGAGCATTTCAGCGCCCAGTTGCTGGCCGAGGAGGCGGCCCGGGGAGACAGCCTGGCGCTCTCTATTTATCAAGAGGTGGGGCACTGGCTCGGCATTGCAGTGGCGTATTATCTGCGCCATTTCGCGCCCGAGGTTGTAGTGCTGGGGAATGGCCTGCTCAACGCTGATGAGCTGCTGCTCAGTCATCTGCGCCACTCGCTCCTCTCCCAATTTGGGGCACAGCCAGCGGCGGAAGAGGGCCAGCACGTCCAGGCCCTGAGCATTGTCCCGGCGCATTTGGGACGGGATGCAGCCCTCATCGGTAGCACCGTACCGTTCCTGTCCCCACTGCCAGCCCACCGAGCTGAGGGAGAACCATCTACCTTGCCCTCTCAGGAGGCTCCGGCGCTCGCCTGCAGAGACGGAGGCGGGCTGGTCCTGGAAGAGCTGGCTGCCGCCCGAGGGCGGGAGGCCCGTTCCTCTAGCCGCCCCTATCGCCTTCCCCCCACCAGCGACGATCTCAGCTGGCTGGTCAACGAGCGTCCCCAGTCATCAGGACCTCCCTCCCCCGATGACCTTGGCCCTGCAGCGCCTGCTCATCCCCGCCCCCACGTGAATCCTCGCCGCCTGCGTGGTCGCGATCATTAGACCAGCCACGCCTCAGGCCTGGTGAGTCATCCCCTGTCAACCAGGATAGCGCTTGTTACTCAGTACTATAAGAAAATCAACGCGCCGCGCTACGGCAGCCGGGATCTCATCAGGCCCGCCGACGCGCTCTCGTTCACGCCGCTAAAGAGTTGAGAAGGAGCAAGAAGGAGAGTTAAAGGAGAGCGACCCGCTAGCGCTCAGTCTCCGCGGCGGAACTACAGGCGAGCAAGGTGTCAGCGCCGAGCAGGGAAAGAGGAACTAACGAGAGGCAGGCGGCTTCTTAGAGGTCAGGCTCCTCGCTTGCATCATCTACGTCTTCTTCTAATTCACCGCGATCAATAATGGCTTCTTGCTCATCCAGCATGCCTGGCAGGGGATCGATGTACATGGTGCGGCGCACCAGGTCGATCTGTTTGATCACCTCTTTGACGGCAGGGATTAAGGCTTGCCTGCCATCTGGCATGCGGATGGCGTAGACATCGTTGCTACCGGTTAGCCAGATCTCAGTGATCGACCCTACCTCCTGGCCATCGAGGGTAAAGACACGCAGGTTGAGGATATCATGCTGATAATAGGAATCGGGAGGCAGGGGAGGCAACTCGGCCAGTGGAATCTGCAGCTCGCAGTTGCGCAGGGCCTCGGCAGCGGTCAGCGAATCGAAGCCCTGCAGCTTCAGCAGAACGAGGCCGCTCTTGTAGGGACGGACATGCTCGATGCGATGGCGCCGGGGAGGGGAACCGCAATAGATAGCCTCCAGCTGCGCAAAACGATCAGGCAGGTCGCTCATCGGCAACACCTTGATCTCGCCACGCAACCCGAAGGGGGCAATCACCCGCCCCACGGTCGCCCATTCCATATTGCCTTGAATAGAACTGGCAGTCATTGCCCGCTCAGTCTCTCTCATTGGGGTTTCCGAGAGAAAAACAGGGTTAGCGAAACCAGGCTAGACAACCTTCAAGGAGGTATGGCGGCCTTCGCGCGTCCCCATAGCGCGCATCAGCGTACGCAGGGCCTTGGCCACGCGGCCCTCTCGCCCGATCACCTTGCCGTAGTCCTCGGGCGCCACTCGCAGCTCAAGGACCACTGCCTGACGGTCGTTGCGTACCTCGCGCACCTGCACCGCCGCCGGGTTATCCACCAGCGACTGCGCAATATATTCCACCAAGCGGCGCATCGAAGAATTTCTCACGGCCATAGCTAGCTACTCTGCCTTACCAGAGGAAGCAGAACCTGCCTTCGCCTGCTCGAAGCGCTCCAGGACTCCAGTGCTCTTGAAAAGCGCGACCACGGCCTCTGAGGGCTGAGCGCCATGCAGCAGCCAGCGTAGCGCCTTCTGCTCATCGATCCGCACCGCCGCCGGTTCGCGCAACGGATTATACCAGCCGATATTCTCAATAATGCGCCCATCGCGCGGCGAAGGCGCGTTCGCGACCACAATGCGATAGCTGGGCGCCTTCTTTTTGCCCACGCGCATCAAACGAATCTTAACAGCCATGCTTCCCTCTTCTCACCTCTCCCCAACGGGGAAAGTCCTCAACAGTACTTTCTCTCTCGCTAGCCCGGGCTGGCCATTGCGCGTTTCAGTCCAGCCTGCGTAGAGCTAGCACCCTCATTGATCTTCTCGACGGAACCACGCCCGTCAAGCTGTCCCCTCCTCACTCACTTCAGCCAGCCTCGCTGAGAACAGCGCTTCATACACAGACGACGCCAAAGCAAGAGAGAGCTGGAGCAAACGCTGCGCCGCTGTGCGTGCGAGGCATAGCCTGGTAGATGTTGGACAAGGCATAGGGCATGGCCCCAATGGCGTCATCAGGATAGCACGGGTGACAAATTTTGTCAACAGATGGAGTGGTGGGCCTCCACGCCTGCTCAAGGCTCGGATCACGTAGAACGCCGGTCAGGGCCAGAGCGAGTCCATCGATTTGGGTCCGGCAGGACAGGAAAGGAAGCACTCAGCTCGCAAGCTCTCTGCTATAATGAGGCGCGAATGCAGAGTATGAGGGGGCATAGCTTGTTCATGCGTCGTACAAAGATTGTCTGTACCATTGGACCGGCCAGCAGCAGTGAGGAGCGTCTGGAGCAGCTGATGCTGGCCGGAATGAACGTCGCCCGACTCAATTTCTCTCACGGCACCCACGAGGAGCACGCCGCGGTAATCGAGCGCATCCGACGCATCTCGACGCGGCTGGGCTGGCCCGTGGCCATCCTTCAGGATTTGCAGGGACCAAAGATCCGCGTTGGCAGTTTGCCCGGCGGGCAGCCGCTGCGCCTGGAGACCGGCAGACAGGTGATTATCACAACACGCGCGCCGGCCACCAACGGTGAAGGCGTCCCTCTCTCAGAGCAGAGCGACGAGCTACCGGTCATACCCACTACGTATGGGCTGCTCGCGCAAGACGTCAAGCCCGGCGATCGCATCTTGCTCGACGACGGCCTGATGGAGTTACGTGTGCTCGCCAGCGATGGCCTTTCCGTGCGCTGTCAGGTGGTACACGGGGGATTACTCAAGGAGCACAAAGGCCTGAATTTGCCAGGCGTGACCGTCAGTGCTCCCGCGCTGAGTGAGAAAGATCGCGCTGATCTGCGTTTCGGCGTCCAATACGGAGTCGACTATGTGGCGTTAAGCTTCGTGCGCCGGCCAGAGGATGTGCTGGAGGCCCGCCGCTTTCTTCAGGAGCTGCAGGCGGAGATCACTGCCCATGAGGGCAGACGGCAGGCTATGGGCGACATTCCTCTGATTGTTAAATTGGAGAAGCCAGAGGCCGTGGCGCGCCTCGATGAGATTCTAGAGGTGGCTGATGGGTTGATGGTCGCCCGCGGCGATCTCGGGGTTGAAATGTCGCTAGAGAAGGTGCCACTGATCCAGAAGCGCGTTATCACTCGTTGCAACGAGCTAGGACTGCCGGTGATCACGGCCACGCAAATGCTAGAGTCGATGGTGACCAATCCTACGCCGACACGCGCAGAGGTCGCTGATGTCTCTAATGCTCTGCTTGACGGCACTGACGCCGTGATGTTGAGCGCCGAGACGGCCAGCGGCTCCTATCCGGTGGAGGCAGTAGCGATGATGGTGCGCATCATTCAGGAGACAGAGGCCGACGATCGGACCGCGCAGCCGCCACATTGCCAACGCCTCTCTCAGGAGCATGCCGTCAGCCACGCCGCCCGCGCCCTCTCCGAGGAGGCCAGCGTACGGGCGATTGTGGTCTTTACACGCTCGGGCAACTCGGCCCGCCTGATCTCTAAAGATCGACCGCGCCGCCCGATCCTGGCGTATACTCCCTCGGAGCGCGTCTATCGTCAGCTAGCCCTATGGTGGGGCGTCTGGCCACGCCTGATCGAGATGCATGGGACGACCGAAGAGCTGATCGCCACTGTTGAGCAGCACCTCTTGAGCGACCATCTGCTCGGCGAAGGTGAGCATGTGGTGATTATGGGCGGGTTGCCGGTAGCCAGTCGCGCACGCACCAATTTTGTCAAACTGCATCGCATCGGCGAGGGGCGCGTCTCCAGCTAACTCAGGCCAGCAAGAGCTTCTCTTTCTTTCTTCCTCAGCGCCCTGCCCTCCACCCCCCTGACGCGATGCCGCAGCGGAGGGCATTGGCAGGCTGGCAACGGCGCGCCTCGTTTGACATCCTCGCTGAATAGGACTATACTGGAAAACATCAGACCAGCGCCATCGGCTGCGGCGGGTAATAGCGATGTTATCCCGCCGCGCCTTATTGCAACGGGGCAAGACATGGCATGGCACGTACCGCCTGGCTGGCTCGGCTTTTGAGTCCTGTTTCAGGAAGAAGAGGTGTGCATGACTGTTCAGCAGGAAAAGAACCCAATCCCCGTTCCCCAGGTTGAGCCACGGGCTCCGATCCCTAAGCAGAATCTCCGTATCCCCGGCCCCACTGTGGTGCCGGATGAGATCCTGGCAGAGATGGCCCGCCCGATGATCAACCACCGCGGGCCGGAATTTGCCGCTATTCTGCGCCGTGTCACCGCACGGCTGCAATACTTTTTCCAGACGCGCTCTCCCGTTTTGACATATCCCGCCTCCGGTACAGGTGGGCAGGAAAGCGCTATTGTTAATCTGTTCTCTCCGGGCGACCATGTGGTGGCGATTACAATCGGCTCCTTCGGCAATCGCTTCGCCCGCATCGCCGAGACCTACGGGCTGCAGGTGAGCCGCATCGAGTTCCCCTGGGGTGAGGGGGCCGACCCAGATGTGGTAGAGAGCCGCCTGAAGACGCTGCCCCCCTACCGCGGAGTGCTGGTTACCCATAATGAGACGTCAACGGGGGTGACCAACGATATTCAGACGCTGGCCTCCCTGATCAGGCGTCACAATCCCGATGCACTGATCGCCGTGGACGCTGTTAGCTCTCTGGGCTGCATCCCGCTGGAAATGGATCTGTGGGACCTCGATGTCGTCTTTACGGGTTCGCAGAAGGGCTGGATGTCTCCCCCCGGAGTGATGATGATCGCCGCCAGCGAACGCGCCTGGCAGGCCAATAAGAGCGCCAAACTGCCGCGCTTTTACTTTGATTGGGCCAGCTCGCGCAAGAAGCTGGAGGCTGGCCAGCACCCAACGACACCGGCAGTCTCCGTCTTCTATGCCCTCGATCGCGCTCTGGAGCTGATGCTGGAAGAAGGTCGCGAGGCAATCTTTGAGCGCCACCGCCATGCCGGTGAGTACGTGCGCCGCCGCGCTCGCGAGATGGGCCTCGAATTGTTCGCCAATCCACGCTACGCTTCAAATACGGTGACAGCGGTCCGCCTGCCAGAGGGCTTCAATACCAAGGCTTTCATGAAGGCTCTGCGCGAGCAGGATGGCGTCGTTCTGGGTGGCGGCCAGGAGCACCTGGAGGGTAAGATTTTCCGCGTCGGCCATCTGGGCTACTTCCGTGAGGAGGATCTGGCCGAGGCTATGGATAAGGTGGAGCAGCGCCTGCGCTCTTTCGGCTTCACGGGCCGTTGAACGCCGCTGCAGGAAGGGGGAGCAAGGCTATGGTGATGGCTGAGGATAGACAGCCTGCGCCGCCTGCGCCAACAGAGACCGTAAAGATTTTGATTGCTGATCGCGTGGCTCAGGAGGGCATCGATTTTCTACGCACCCATCTGCCAGAGGCCACGATCGATGTGCGTACGGGCCTCTCTCCCGCTGAGCTATGCTCGATCATTGGCGATTATGCCGCCCTCGTCGTGCGCAGTGAGACGCAAGTGACTCGCGAGGTGCTCGCCGCTGGCAAGCGCCTGAAGATTGTGGCCCGCGCCGGGGTGGGCGTGGATAATATCGATTTAGAGACAGCGACACGCCTCGGTATCATGGTGGTGAATTCCCCCCTGGGCAACGTGATCGCTGCTGCCGAGCATACAATCGCGATGTTGCTGGCCCTGGCACGTCATATTCCCGCTGCCGACCGTAGCATGAAGTCCGGTAAGTGGGAGAAGAGCCGCTTTCTGGGCAGCGAGGTCCGCAATAAAGTGCTCGGTATTATTGGCCTGGGCAAGGTCGGTAGCGAGGTAGCAAAGCGCGCCCGCGGCCTGGAGATGGAGGTGATCGCTTTCGATCCCTATGTCTCGGCAGAGCAGGCCAGCAAGCTGGGCGTGCAGATGACGAACCTTGAGGACCTGCTGCGTCGCTCCGACTTCGTCACGCTCCATACGTCGCTGACCACTGGCCCCTCCGGGACGCGCGGTCTGATCGGCGCTCGTGAGCTGAGCCTGATGAAGCCCAGCGCTCGCTTGATTAACTGCGCGCGTGGCGGCATCATCGATGAGGAGGCCTTGTTGCAGGCGCTCAAAGAGCAGCGCCTGGCCGGGGCCGCGCTCGACGTGTTCAGCCAGGAGCCGATCCGCGATCACGCTCTGCTAAGGGAGCTGGTCAGTCACGAGCAGGTAGTGGCCACTCCTCACCTGGGGGCTTCGACCGAGGAGGCTCAGGTCGGCGTGGCTCTCGACGTGGCTGAGCAGATTGTGACCGTCCTACGCGGTGGCTTCCCTCGCGCCGCGGTCAACGCCCCGCTCATTCTGCCTGAGACACTGAAGGTCCTCCAGCCCTATATGACCCTGTTGGAGAAAATGGGGCGCCTCTATACCCAGCTCCAGCCAGGTCCGCTCCATCGCATCGAGCTGTCTTACAGCGGCGAGATTACCGCCTACGATCTGCGTCCGCTCCAGGCTGCTCTCATTAAGGGCTTGCTGGAACCTATCTCAGATGCCCATGTCAACATGATCAATGCTCCTCTGTTAGCGAAGCAACGCGGCCTGGAGATCACGGAGCAGAAGTCGCCTACGGCTAGCGAGTTTGCTAACCTGGTGACGCTGCGCGTGCTCGATGTCAATGGCCGGGCCTCCTTCGCGGGTCAGGGCGAGAGCGAGGCTGAGCATGTCGAGTTGCTCAGTGGTACAGTCATGCATGGGGAGCCGCGTATTGTGCGGGTCGGTCGCTACTGGACGGAGTTTGTGCCCGAGGGTTACATTCTCTTCTGCCGCAATCCCGATCAACCTGGCATGATCGGACGCGTGGGCACCATCCTGGGCAAGGCCGGCGTCAATATCCGCCATATGGATGTCGGACCAATCGAGCGCGCTCCGCGTCCGCGTCACCCCGGCGCCAAACCCGACATCGCTCTGATGATTATCTCGGTCGATGATCCGATCCCCGACTGGGCTCTCGAAGAGATCCGCGCCTCGGGCGATATCTTCGGCTTGACGGTGGTCAACCTCTGAGGAGCAATTCCTACCGCAGGACATTGGGCTTGCTTGCTCGCCTGGATACGCAAGCCCAGGCGCCAAAGGGCAGTCCTTCTCCGCCTCAGCTAGAGCCTTAGAGGCGGGAGGGACTGCCTTCCTTTTCTCTTTCTTCAAATCTATGCTCCTCAGCTCATTGGACTTTGAGCAGTTGGCGCTCGGCCTCCTCACCCTGGCGCGAGTGCTCTTGCAGAAAGCGCCGCTTGAGCTGACGCTGCAGCAGGCGGCTGATGGCCAGCGAGAGCACCATGAGAGCTACTAAGATCAGACAGGCCGGCAGCGTATACTGCTGGATCAGAGCAACCCCCCAACGCCAATGCCTTCCAAGAACCATGCCGAGGCGAATGATCACCACACACCAGAGCAGGGAGCCGAGAAACATGGCCAGGAGGAAGCGCCGGTAACTCAGGCGCGATATGCCCGCCAGAAAGCAGGCAAAGGGACGAACGTAAGGAGTGATCCGCGAGAGGAAGATCATCCAGACCCCCGCACGCTGAAACCAACCCTCTGCCACATTCGCTTTGCCCTCATCAATACGTAGGAATTTCATCAGCCGCACCAGCGCCGGACGCCCTCCCCATTCGCCGATCCAGTAGGCCAAGCAGGCCCCCAGACAGCTCCCCAACAGGGCAGCTCCGGCCAATGGCCAGAAATCCAGATGGCCGAGCGTCACCAGCGCTCCAGTGAGCAGCAAAAGCGTACTGTTGATGACAGGAATTCCGCAGCTTTCTAAAAAGAGAAATAAGGCCACAATACTATAGATAACTATTGGATGAGCCTTGAAAACAATATTGTCGAGCAGGAACTGGATCAGTGTCTCTAGCATGTTGTCCCTTTCTGCTTAGACCAAACCATGCCAGCCAGCTAGCCAGTCAATGTACCCAATGGCAGGAAGCACCCCTCTGTTTTTCTCTCTTCTTCCTGAAGAGTATACAACAGAAGAAGCCATTCCTTACCTATCGTGAAATGGTCCCAAACATGTCTCAAGCCAGGTCTTCATGTCCTCTTTTTACTCCACCCATAAGACGAGCGGGCCATCAATAGAGTTGCAAGCGCTGGCCCGAAGCGGTGAGCTATCTTGCTCTGCAACAAAGTTGGTCTGGCAACGTATCATCTAAGCGAATAGCCTTCTTCGACGCAAGGGGAGCGCGTAGGAGGTCCAGGGGGAAGATTTCTTTGTCTCAGTTGAAGCCAGCGCCTCTGCCTGCGCCTCACCCATCTGCGCCCGTTGGAGCGCCTTTGGTAAGGGGAAGAGCAGCGAACCCAGCGGTTTGAGCGCCAGCGGCCCGGACACCACGCAGTAGTGAGGTCCTCTCGCCTGCTTTGCTCTTCTTTCTTTCTTTTTTGTCTTTTTGCCGGACTGGACTGCTCGCTGTCTTGCTAAGCTATTACTGCAATCGACCAGGCGTCCATACTTTCTTTGACAATTCCGCTCTCAAGAGGAAGAAAGGAGTTCACTGATACATGACCGCCGTCACCCCGGCCTCTAGAGGTCAACGCCTACGGCGGCCTACACGCGCCGAGGCACGCTTTGCTCTGGCTGTTTTGTTAGTGGTTAATATGCTTAACTACGCTGATCGCTATATTCTACCGGCGATTCTCCCCCGCGTCCAGCACGATCTGCAGATCAGCGATTTCGAGGCCGGCCTTCTGAATTCAGCCTTCTTGCTCGTCTATGGACTGACCACCTTGCCGCTGGGTATCTGGGCCGACCGCACGCTACGCAAGAACATCGTCAGTCTCTGTGTCGGCATCTGGAGCCTCGCCACTGCTATTACTGGATTGACCCGAAATTTCATCCAGCTCTTCATTACGCGCTCGGTCCTCGGTATTGGTGAGGCTGGCTATGCGCCCGCTTCGCTCTCGCTGCTGGGTGACTATTTCCCGCGCGCTCAGCGTGGGCGTGTGCTCTCCTACTGGGCAGCGGCAACCCTGATCGGCTCGGCGTTGGGCTTTGTGATCGGCGGTTTGATCGCCGACACACTCGGCTGGCGCTGGGCTTTCTATGTAGTTGGGCTGCCCGGGCTGGTGGTGGCTTTTCTGGCCTGGCGCCTTTATGAGCCTGCGCGCGGTTCGTTCGAGGAGGATGAGACTCAGGGACAATCTGAAGCTTCTTCGTCTGCGTTAGTGGCTGAGGGCCATGCCAGTCTGAGCGGCGATTTCTGGCGCCAAGCCCGAGCTATTTTGCGTATTCCTACCTATTGGGTGCTCCTGGGCGCCCTCATCTGCAGCTTCTTTACCATCGGGGGAACTTCAGCCTGGCTACCAACTTACCTCTTTCTGGATTTCCACCTCACTCTGAGCCAGGCCGGGCTGCTGGCGGGTGCCCTCTTGGTCGGAAGCGGTCTGATCGGTACCGTGCTCGGCGGCCTGCTGGCAGATCGCGCCCAGCGCCGCTTCGCGCAGGGTCGTTTGCTGGTGGCTACGCTGGGCTTCCTGATCGGCGCTCCTCTAGCTCTGTTAGCCCTCCTCTTCCACCAGCTGCTCCTCTTTGTGGCCATGCTCTTTGTGGCCGGCGTGGCGCTCAATTTCTGTACCGGCCCATTGAATGCTGTCATACAGGACGTAGTGCTACCAGAAGTACGCGCCACAGCTCTGGGCCTCGCTCTGCTGCTCGCCCATCTGCTTGGAGATGCCTCAGCTCCTGCTCTGATCGGCTTGCTGAAGGAGCATAGCTCTCTCCACCTTGCTCTGCTCAGTACCGCCCCCAGTGCTCTGCTCCTGGCTGGCTTGATCTGCCTTCTGGGCCTGCGAACGGTAGCCCGCGATATGCAGCAGATGCAGCGCGCTCTGGAGGAGCGCCGCCAACAGGGAGCGGAGACCAGGTAAGGACCGCTCCCTCCGGGAGTGGCAGGGAGAAGGTAGACGGTGCAGGAATCGGTCACTGAGGAGAACTGGCAGGGGCGGAAAGCAGAAAAAGGAACGCCCCGCAATGCGGGGCGTTCTCAGAAAGCTGGAGCGGGCTACGGGATTTGAACCCGTGATCTCAACTTTGGGAAAGTTGCATGTTACCGCTACACCAAGCCCGCCTTTCACTCTTGACGGCATTTATTATAGCCCCCACTCTCGCAAATGTCAAGAGGGCAAGGGGGAATATACTGGCATTGCGCCCCAGGTTGACGGGAACCAGCAGCTTCGTTTGTGATATCATGTCGACGGCAATAGCTTTGACGTCCGGCGGCGCAACACTACCCCACCCGGCAGGCAAGAGAAGTAACACCGCGTAGGGCGCAAGGCCATCAGTAATAGCGGGAACGAGAGGTTAGTAAGCGCACGATCACCAGGGACTTCCTTATCAGGAAGCAGCACGAGAGGAGGCAGTCATGGGCTTGCTTTCACGTCTGGCTTTGCTGCTGCGCATCCGCAGCAAGGCCGCCCTTGAGCGAGCGGAGGACCCGGTGCAGGTGCTCGATTATTCCTATCAGAAACAAGTGGAGCAGCTTCAACAGCTCCGCCGCGCCGTCGCCGACGTGGCTACCAGCGAGAGACGCCTGGAGCTTCAACAAGCAGAGCTGCAGCGCCAGACCGAGCGCTATGAGCAGCAGGCTTTTTATGCACTTCGCGCTAATCGTGAGGATCTGGCACGTTCGATCTTACAGCGTCGCGAGCTGTTGCTTGATCAGCTCAATAGCTACGAGCAACAGCTTGGGCAGGTGCGCGCGCAAAAGGAGCAGTTGATTGAACTGGAGCAGCAATTGAGAATGCGGGTCGAGGCTTTTCGCTCGCAGAAAGAGGTCTTGAAGGCCCGCTATAGCGCCGCTCAGGCCCAGGCCCGTATCGAGGAGGCCCTCACAGGACTGAGCACGGAGATGACGGAAATGCGTCTCGCTCTGGAGCGCGCCCAGGAGAAGATCTTGACCGCGGAGGCCCGCGCCAGCGCTTTACACTCGCTCCTCGAACAGGGCACGCTGGACAGCCCCCTCTCTCCTCCGCTTCTACCCGCTGACGGCGATCCCCTCGACCGTGAGCTGGCCCGCCTCGATCAGGACGAGCAAATAGAGCAACAACTCCAGCTTCTTAAGCAGCGGCTCTTGCTAGACAGGCCGACCTCGGAAGGGCAAGGCCATCTCCCTCCAGCGGAAACGTAAGTGTTCTCAGCAGGTCCCAGCCTGCTGCCCTGCGCTGCAGGTCACAGCGCAGGTAACCAGGACCCAACCCTCCTCGCGCTTTGGGGGAAACCTGCCCTGCCTCCTCAGCTTCCGAGGACCTGGCCTTCGTTTCCTCTTCGCTGTGGTCCGCCCGGCCTCCATTGCCCTATCGACTAGCCGCCGTTGCGCTCTTCATTCCAGAAGAGAAACGGCCAGGGGAAGAGGCAACTATTGCTTAGATCTAGCTGCTTTTCTTCTCCTTGGCCTTGCGTGCCTTATAGTAGGAGCGTGGCTTGGGTCGGCGCGTTGTATCCTCATACGCCGGTGGCGCCGCTTCTTCACGAGCCATCAGATCGACCTCGGAGTGCTCTCCCATGAGCTCCTGTAGATCGTTATAGATATCGTAATTATCGATGACATCAGGCATGCGCAGCATGTGTCTTAAGACCTGCATCTGCGAGATCTGGGTCCGGTCATACCTGGTGGGTTCGGCTCGCTTGAGCAGTTTTTCTACCAGGGCAATGCTGTCTTCATGGGCCCCGATGTTGTTCAGGCGCTCATGAATGACCTGCAATTGTTCGTATAAGTTCATGAATGCCTACTCTCTTTCTAGGGTAGCGGCTACCGCTTGCCGTTCATCACCCTCTATTATATGTTACTTGAATAGGTTGAGGGGTCATTCATCTTCCCCAGAGGACAGAGGAGCGGCTGCCGCCTCTCCCTCCCTACTACCACCACCCAGTCTACCAGCCGGACGGGATGCCGCCCGCTGAGGGCCATCGGCGAGTCGAGGCCCCAGGAGGCAGGTCACCCAGGGGGTCAGGCGACACACCCGAAAAAAGAGCAGAGACGAGGCGCGAGGAAGGAGGAAGAAGATGGGCGCTGAACGCTCTTCCTTGAGCGTCTTGAGCGGCGCGACGGCGAGCCGCTCGAGTGCGTGGGCTGGAAGCCCCTCACCAGCCCATTCATCGATCACTCCTCAGCCAGCTACTTATCTTTACCGTACCACTACTCCACGATGATTCTGGTGATTGCGACGCGCCCTCCAGGCGCGCCGTGGGGGATCAACCAGCCAGCTCCAGGCACACTGAGCCACATAGACCCCCAGTGGCAAGCGCGGCGTCGGTACCTCTTGACCGCCAGGTGTGGCCCGCCGCAGGAGAATAGCCTGACGCAGTTCCTCCGCGCTCTGCCCAGGAAAGAGGGTATAGGCTACGCCAATGTGCTGCCAGAAATGGGCATCGCTGCCACCCACCTCGGCAAGCTGCCACTCCTGGTTAGCCAGGCGCACCATATGGCGTTGCGAGGCATTGGCTGGCGAGGGATTGTACATTTCCAGGGCATCGATACAGTAGCCCTTGCTAAGCAATTCTTCGATCCTGGCCCGACTCAGGCTAGGCACCAGGCGTCCGAAGGGGTGGGGCACGACAACCAGCCCTCCCTGGGCCTTGATTTCATCAATGGCCTCTTCCGCCGGTCGCTGGGCACGAGGGGGCTTATCCACAAAGAGGCCTAGAAGATGGCCATCACGCGTGGTAACCTCAACCCCGATTACCAGCTCCAGAGGCGTCGCTGCCTCCTGGCCGTCGCCGTCTGGACCGAGCGCCTGCTCCCTGGCAAGCAACTCGGCCACGCGCCAGGCTCCCTCGAGATGGTCGTGATCAGTAATGGCGATGAGACGCAGACCACGACGCCGCGCCTCCTTGATGACCTGAGCCGGACTGGCCCAACCGTCACCAAGGTTCGTATGCATATGAATATCGGCACGACTATATCCAGCAGCAGTCATTAAGGTCATGGTGCCGGCTGGGCTCGTCTGATGATCAGAGGCTGTCGCAAAAGAGAGTTCCTTCGTCACCTACAACTCACTCCTTGTTACACTCTTCCTCAGAATAGAGCGGCAGCGCGATGTAGAAGGTCGAGCCTTCGCCCGTGATCCCCTCGCTCTCCATCCAGATCGAGCCTCCCATCGCCTCGGTCAGCTGACGACAGAGATATAGCCCTAACCCTGCACCGCGCTGCATACTGTTGAGAGCGTTGGGTAGGCGCATAAACCTGGTAAAGAGACGCGCCTGATCTGCTCGCGAGATCCCTGGTCCCCAGTCACGCACCGCAATCAACGCAAAAGCGTCCGACGGCGGCCTGGCCGGACAGCGCTGCCCCGCCAAAGAGAGGAGGCCAGAGAGTTCTTCCCAGCTCAGGCGCCGCGCATGAATGGCAACAGGCGACCCCACTGGGGTATATTTGAGCGCATTACCAACGATGTTGAGGAGGATTTGACGCAGCCGCAGATCATCAGCCCACACCTGTAGATCCTCGGGTACTTCAATGTACATGCTCCGCTCCTCACGCACCAGGATCGGCTCCAGAATCTCCAGGATCAGCATGACAGGACGAACAACCTGCACTGGCTCCATCTTAAGCATGACACGATCCTGGTCAATGCGGCTGGCATCCATCACATTGCCAAGCAGCAGGACTAGCTCCTCACAAGCCCGGCGCGCATTGTTGACGAAACGCGCTTTGGCCTCTTCATCCAGGGATTCCCCAAAGTCTCCGAGGAGTTCTAGATACCCCTGGATGGCCGTCAGCGGGGTGCGCAGCTCGTGTGAGGCAGTCATCAGGAAGTGATTCTTGAGGCGCTCGGATTCCTGCGCTTGCTTGAGAGCTTCACGCAATTCTGTATAGAGCTGCGCGTTGTTCATGGCTATGGCCGCCTGAATGCCAATCTCTTTCAGCAGCTCCAGATGCCTCCAGGTGTAGGCATGAGGACGATAGGACTGCACAGAGAGAAGCCCCAGGACTTTTTCTCCATAGCGCAGCGGGACAAACAGTATCGATTCCGCCGGTCGGTTATTGCCAAGCAGATTCGCTCCCTCGCCACTCGCTGTGAGGCCGGCAAATTCGAGAAATTCATGACTGGTCGTTATGAGTCGACCAACCGGCTCGTGAAAGAGGATATCGTGCGTCTGTGGTAGAATGAGGCCAAACTCGACCGCTGGATACCTGACCCCATCATCGATTAAGAACTCCATCACCAGCTTCTCACCCTCGGCATCGCGCACATAGCGGGCAATATAAAAGGCATCAACGGGCATCATGGGCGCTACTTGCTCATAGATGGTCTGGTAAATGCTCTGCAAGTCCCCGGGGTCTTCTGGGGCCGAGAGCGCTCTCCCAATCTTCACGAGAGCCGCCCGCTCTTCACTGTGCCGCTTCAGCTCTTCGTAAAGCCTCGTACCTTCGATGACAATCGCTGCCTGGTTGGCAAACAATTCGAATAGCTCCAGAATCTCCAGCGTTGGGCGCAGACCGTTGAGGGGTGAATCGGGGGTAAGGAAGCCCAGAAGAGAGTTATCGGCGCCGCGCAGAGGCACGATCAGCAAGTCTTCAACCTGCCACTCAGGGCCCAGGTCCGGCTCGCTTAGCGGGGTGGAATCCAGGGGCACAGCCTCAACGCGATCATCGACAATGATGAAGAAGCTCGCGAGAGTCGCGTCGCGCCAAATGGGGTCGCCTTTGGGGACAAAATAGGAGTTACCGATGCGATAGCGCTCGCAGATCAGCTTGTTGAGCGCCTCTTCGGGCAACGGGTGCTCGATCAGGTAGCGATGCTGCTCCGGCGAGAGGCCAGCCGAGGCCCTCGCCTCAAAAAAACCGGCCCCGTTGTTGAGATAGAGCGCCGAATAGCGAAAACGCAGCGCCTTACAGGCAGCTTCCGATACACGCTGGAGCAGCGTATCGGTATCCATTCCCAGGCGTAATGAGGCACCGATATCAATAATATGACGGAGCAGCTCCCGCTGCTGTTGCTCTAAGCTGTTCTCCTGCTGCCTGGTTGATCGCTGTTTCACACGATGCATTCCCCTCTTCATGCCTGAAGACGAGATGAGACCCGCGAGTCAAGCTCATTATAGCACAGTCTCAGCAGCTTCTTACAAATACAGGACTCAGCTCGCTCCAGAGGCCGTTCGCTGCCTCCGCCTCTGGCGGCAACGGCTCCTCTGGCCGATCGAGAGTGGCTTGGCGGGACGGGCTTGCCTTTCTGGCTGAGAGACAGTATGATAGACGGGGGCCAGGATGACAACACCAGCCGTCAGGCAGTCGTGAAGGAAGGCTTCAAGACCTGAGAAGGACAGCTTTTTCTCTTTCTCTTGGCCGAGACTCGTTTATGCAGATCGCCAGTCCCGCTAATCCACGCATTAAAGCGATCCGTGCCCTGCGTCAGCGCCATGAGCGCGAGCGCAGTGGCCGCTTCTTCATCGAAGGCATTCGCCTTGTGGCGGAGGCGCTCCAGATGGAGGCTCCTGTTGAGACGCTGGTAGTGGCGCCCTCCCTGCTGCGCAGTGACTTTGCCCGTTCCCTGGTGGCGCAGGCCCAGGCGGCAGCTATTCCCGTACTGGAGGTGAGCGAGGCGGTTTTCAACAGCCTCTCGCAGAAGGAGGGTCCCCAGGGTCTGGCTGCCGTCGTCCGTCAGCGCTGGCAGCGCCTGGAAGAGCTACGTCCAGCTCCTGGCGACTACTGGGTAGCGCTGCATGCCGCTCAGGACCCAGGCAACATCGGGACAATCTTGCGCACCGCTGATGCGGCTGGCGCCCGAGGGGTGATGCTGCTCGATCACTGCGCCGATCCCCACGACCCGAATGCCGTCCGCGCCAGCATGGGTGCCCTCTTTGCTCAGAGGATTATTCGCGCCAGTTTGGCAGAGTTCTGGCGCTGGAAGAAGCAAACAGGCTGCACAGTGGTCGGTACCTCTGGGGCGGCTGCAACTGACTATCGCTCTCTACGCTATCCGCTGCCCCTGGTCCTGCTGATGGGTAGCGAGCGCGAAGGCCTCTCTCCCTCTGAGCAGGCTAGCTGCGACGTCATGGTCAGCATCGCTATGACGGGCCGCAGCGATTCGCTCAACCTGGCGGTCGCCACGGCCCTGGTGCTCTACGAGGTCTTCTATCAGCGCCGTTTCTCGCCCAACCTCAGTTAGTTAGCTCCTGACGGCCTCCTCCGGCTCGTCGAAAGACTGAGGCGCTTCGGCGACCGGCTCGATAGTAACGAGCGTAGAGTGGAAGGTGCTGCCGCCATTGAAGTCTGCCAGACGATCGGAGGTCAGCCAGTTGATATTGCGTCCATCGGGACTGAAGCGCGGCCACCAGACGGAGCTGGCCGCCAGCACGCCGGGACGCACCTCACCGCTTACCTCGGCAAAGACCAGGCAGCTCCCGCGTTCGTTCGAGAGGCGCACCAGCTGCCCATCTCGAATGCCACGCGCTCGGGCCTCGTCAGGATGCAGACGCACGCTGGGGCGGCCTTCTTTACGACGTAAAGTTGCCACATTGCCGAAACTGGAGCTGATGAAGTGATGCGCTCCCGGCGAGACCAGCACGAGGCGCTCACGCTGGCCGTTTGAGTCAGCAGTAAACGGCGATTCGACGTCGGGCACCCAATCGGGCAAGGGATCATAACCCAGGTCTGCCGCTTGCTGCGAGTAAAACTCGACTTTGCCGGAAGGGGTGCCAAAGCGTCCATCGGCGAAGGGAATACGTCGCTCTTCGGGGATGGCCAGCGCCACCCACCCTTCTCGCTGGAGGCGCTCCAGAGTGATGTCCTTCAGGAGCGGAGAGCGTGCCGCCGTGGCTTCCAGCACTCCCCGAATGACAGCTTCAGCGTCTTCTTGCAGCCAGGATTCTGTAAAGCCCATCGCCTGCGCCAGCCCACGCATGACATCCCAGTTGCTCCGCGCCTCTCCCAGCGGCGCAATGGCCTGAGCATTGTATTGCAGTGCGAGATGGCCATAGGCTTTGTGGAGATCGGTCTGCTCAAGCTGGCTGGTCGCTGGCAGCAAGATGTCGGCGTAGCGCGCCGTATCGGTTTCAAACAGGTCGTGAACCACGACAAAGAGGTCATCGCGCTGGAGGCCCTCGACGATCTTACCAGCGTTGGGAGCGGAGGCCACCGGGTTGGCGTTGTAGACATAGAGGGCATAGATGGGTGGATCAGCCTCACCAGTGAGCAAGGCCCCCAGCCGATTCATGTTGAGGACGCGCGGAGCCGGCGGACAGGCCGGATCGTGCTCGTGTTTGACCGCTTCAGCATCCCACTGCAGCCAATCACTGGTGCTGTACATGACCCCTCCGCCAGCCAGCCCATACTGGCCGGTCAGGGCGGGGAGACAGAGCAACGCGCGAACCGTCTGCCCCCCATTCGTGTGACGATTGATTCCGTCGGTCACACGCAGCATAGCGGGCGTGGTAGTAGCATAGGCCACGGCTAGCTCGGTGATGGTCTCAACCGACAGACCGGTGATCGCCGCCGCTCGCTCAGGCGGATAACGCATGATGCGCTCACGTAGCTGCTCCCAGCCGACAGTATGGGCCTCGATCCAGGCCTGATTATGTAGGCCACGGTTCACAATGACGTGCATCATGGCCAGAGCCAGAGCTGCATCGGTACCAGGATACGGCTGGATGTGCAGATCGGCAGAACGCGCCGTCAGCGTGCGCACGGGATCAATGACGATGACCCGCGTCCCCTGGCGCTGCGCCTGACGCAGGAAAGGCATGATGTGCGGGGCAGTACTCGCCGGATTGCTGCCCCAAATGAGGACCAGCCGGCTCTGCAGCAACATCTCTGGAGAAGGAGCCAGACGCCAGCCAAGAGTGAGACGCACCGCCTCCTCGGCAGCATAACCGCAGATGGCCCGCTTGAGCCGTGAGGCCCCAAGGCGATTCCAGAAGCGCGAGTCGGCCACCGCCCCGTTGACTAATCCCAGCGTACCAGCGTAGCTGTAAGGCAAGATGCACTGGGCACCGTGCTCAGTGATGATACGTTGCCAGCGCTCGCTGATCTCAGCAAAAGCTTCCTCCCAGCTGATGCGACTGAAGGAGCCGCTGCCCTTGGGTCCCTTACGACGCTGCGGATAGCGCAAGCGCTCGGGGTGATAGACGCGCTCCAGATAGCGGTTTACCTTGGCGCAGAGCCAGCCACGAGTAATCGGGTGATTGGCTCGCCCGCGGAGACTCAGCGCCCTTCCCTGCTCGTCGACCAGGGTCTCTAAAGCACATCCGTCAGGACAGTCATGAGGACAGGCGCCGTAGACCAGCCGGACAGCGGCTGAGGTCGCCTGCTTTCCCTCTTCAGAAGAAGATGTGACCATGCGGAACAAGCTCCTCTACCAGTGAAGAAAACGCCGGCTTGCTTCTCCCTTGCTCGCCGGGCGAGGCGTACAAGGCTAGTGCCGGCTTACTCTTTCTCGATGCGAAAAACCAGCTCCCCCGGAAAAGAGAAACGTTCGAGTCGCCAGCCGCAATCAGCAACCAGGGCGCGAAAGCGAGCCTCATAGTAAGCCGCCATCCCTCGCTTTCCACCACCCAGGCTCTGCCCGGGGAAGGAGACCAGCAAGTAGCGCGCGCGGATGGCCTGCAGGAGGTGCCTGCCAGCCTCCGGCTCAATATGCTCCAGGCACGGCAAGACTTTCAAGACAAAGGCCAGATCGACCGCCAGATCTGGCGGGGCCTGCACGATATCGCAGACGGCGGCCTCACCCGGAACCCCCAGGATCTCTAAAACAGCCTGCAGAAAGGTTGCCAGATCCTCATAGATATCACAGGCATAGTAGAAGCAGGCACCCCGGCTGGCTTGGAAGAAAGGCATCCAGGGCAAAGCCAGGGGATGGAAACCACAGGCGACATCCAGCACACGCCTCACAGGAGGCAGATCAGCCAGCAAGCGATCGTAAAAAGTGGTGAGCACAGTGAGCCGTTCACGAGTCGAGGCATGCCAGGCCATCGCGCGACGACAGATGGTGCGTAGTCCCTCCTCATCACCGCTCGCGCGCGCCTGGCGAAGCTCCGCCAGCCAGCGCTCATATGGAGCCGGGCCTGTCAGATACATGCCCGCAATCTGATGCAACCGACGCTTGGTGGCCTTGATCGCCTCCTCCAAATCAACATGCCGGGCTAGCTCACGAGCGCCCACGGCGGCGATTGTTCCCGTATATAGTGAGCGGTACTTGCGGCTCGCCCGCACCGCCTCAACCAGCTGGCTGAGCCGCTCGCCGCTCTGGTTGCTCTGCCACTCGCTCACCATGCAACAGCATTCCCAGGCGCTGCATCAACTGCATCATAAAGCGCAGATTATGGATCGTTGCCAGGCGCAGGAAGAGGGCATCGTTGACCTTAAAGAGATGATGCAGATAGGCCAGACTGTAGCGTGAACAGCAGAGACAGTCACAGAAGGCAGAGACCGGACGCCGCTCACGGCGCAGGCGCTCATCGCTGAGGTACACATAGCTAAACCAGGTCCCATCGGAATCGAGGCTACTCGTGGTAGGGTCCTCTGTAAAGCAGTACAGCCGTGCATGGCGCGCGTCGCGCGTTGGCATCGCACTGTCGAAGAGATCATATCCCATGCGCGCACAGGCCACCACATTCAGGGGATGGCCGATTCCCAGGCCATGCAGGGGAAAACGCGCCGGAATCAGCTCGCGCGTCCAGGCCACAATCTCGCTCAGCAGCTGGCCCTCGCTATCCAGCGGCCAGCCGCCGAAACCAAAGCCATCAAAGCCAATCTCCAGCAACGCCTCCGCACAGGCGCGGCGTAGCGCGAAATCGCCACCGCCCTGTACAACCGCAAACAGCAGCGGACGCCGCTCGGGCGGCAGCTTCTTCTGTTCCACCAGGCGCACAAACTCAGCCTTGCCGCGCCGTGCCCAGGCAATCGTCCGCTCGACCGACTCGCGCTGCCGCAAGGGCGGCTCATCAACATGCGTACAATCGTCCAGGCAGATCACGACATCACTGGCGTAGCTGCTCACCTGCAATTGGATACTCTTCTCAGGCGTGAGCAAGAAACGCCGTGTTGCTCCTTCTGGCTGAAAGGCCAGCCCCTTCTCAGTCAAATGGCCATAGCGAGCATTCTGGCGAATCAGTGAATAGGCTTGAAAGCCGCCCGAATCGGTCACAATCGGGCGCCGCCAGCCACTGAGCGCATGTAACCCACCGATGGCCTCCACCGCAGAGGACCCAGGGCGCTGCATCAGATGGAAGGTATTCATGACGAGCGCCTGGACTCCGCACTGCTCCAGATCAAGGCTGTCAACCGCCCGCACTACCCCATGCGTCGCGTCGGGCAAAAAGGCTGGCAGAGAGACTGCCCCATGTGGGAGCGCCAGTGCTCCACGCTTATCCACACTCATCATCACTATGCCGCTCTCAACGTGCTTGCTGCTCGCCACCGTCATTCTTCAATGCCAGTACGATACCATAGGGGGCAGATGCGGGTCAAGGTAGCTCGACGCCGGAGCCAGGCGTTGACTGACCGCCGAGGCCATCCGAGGTGAGCCAGTCCAAAACGGCTTCGGGCATCTGGGTCACGCTATCCTGCCGCTGTGAGCAGCGCGGCAGCGAGTGCAGGATAAGCTGCCCATACTCTTTGGAGATCAGCCGCCGATCAAAGATAATAACGCTATTGCGCTTACCACTGCTCCAGGCCAGGCGATTGAGCGTTCGACGCAGGCGCAGAGCGGCAACGGGCACGGTCATTTGATGGAGCTGGTCAGCATACTGCTCGGCTCGGGCCGCCAGAGGAGGATCATTGAGGGCAGGCATCGGCAACCGGGTGATAAACAGGCAGGAGGGCAGTGTCGGTAGCTCTTCAACACCTTCCCAGAAGCCTCCTGCTCCAAAGAGCATAACCCGCGGCTGCTCAGCGAAGATCTGCCAGAGCTGACGCGGAGAGCCGTCGATCCCATGACCGAGCAGCAGGATATCGCGCGCCTCCAGGGCGGCCTTGATGAAAGAGTAGGAGTTGCGCAAGGCGGCGTGTGAGGTGAATAAGACTAGAATCTGGCCCTCTAAGGCTTCGGCCATCTGCAAAATGGCCTCATCGAGACGCCGCTGATACTGGGGCATATTGGGTTCGGGAACATCATTGGGGATATAGAGCAGCGTCTGCGCACAACGATCGCCTTCCAGCGAATAGGCTGGGCAGTGCTCCATTTCCAACGCCAGCCGGCCCCGCACAAAGGAGAAATCACCAGCGACCGCTAAAGCCACGCCTGCCAAAATGGTCGCCCGCTGCGGATGAAACAGCAATCGCTTTAGCATAGGTGCAACCTGAATTGGCTGACCGTAGATGGCCGGGGCATGCTCCAGCGGCTGCTCCACTACTGGGGCCGCCGTAGCGCTGTCTAAGCCGCGCGGCTGTGGATGCACAGGGGCTGGTGGAACACGCAACCAGTAGACCATCTCCCCTTCAGTGAGAGCAAAAGCCTGGTCCCCCTGCTCTTTGAGAGCCCGCAGCCGCTGAGCGCTCATGGCAAACTCCGCTGCCAGGGCATCGCTTAACAACCCTGTCCGCTCCAGGCGCGTTCTTCCACGGCTGCCCGTTAGCAGCAAGCGTTCAGCTTCCTGAGAAAGCTCGATCACCGTCTGTAGGCGCTGCGACAGCTGACGCCAGGCATGAGCAGCCTCATCCCAGCTCTCCAGGTTTAGCAGGGAACGCTGGAGGCGCAGGGCTTGATCAAGACGCTCGGCGAAACGCGGACTCTGACCCTGCGTGCGAACTGCCTGGGAACGTCCACGATCATGACGAGAACTCTGGCTGGCAACAGGAGCGTGCAAGGCCTCATCCAGCAAGTGGGTCAGCGCCAGGAAAAAGTGGTTGGCCGCCCCACAGGCCTGACGCAGAGCCTGGAACCAGGAGAGCAAGCGGGTATCGAGATCGGCCCGCGTGACCGTGGAAGAGGAAGCCAGATTCAGGGGAGCACCAGCGGAAGGGAGAACCTCCTCGCGCAAGGCCGGAGCCGCTAGCGCCAGCAGGCCCTGGTAACGCCCATTGGGTAGCTCGATGCCGAGCGTCTGGAGGAGCGTTAGCAACCGTCCATGACTCAGTTCTACGCCGCAGCGGCGCGCCCACTCCTCTTCAAGGAGATCAACGTCGAGAATGAGGCGATACGGTATCTCAGACAAGAGGGAATGGGAAGAAGCGAGATCATCAAGCAGTCCCGCATGGGTCGTCACCACAATCTGTGCAGCTCGCACCCGCTCCTCGGCTCGCTGATAGAAGCAGTAGCCTTTGCGACGATAGGCGCAGCGCTCATAGATGCTGCCAAGACGCTCATCGCTCGCCACGAGGCGCTCGCCCCCCGAACAGATGCGTTCCCAACTCGCAACCTCGTGGGGCAACAGTGTCAACTCGCCCCGCTCACCGGTCAGCGTCTCTTGCGCCCACAGTGTGAACTTTGCAAAAGCCCGAGCCTCCTCTGAACGCGGCCCTCCTCCCACGCGCATCTGGGCGGTACCAAACCAACGATGCAGACAAAGATAGCCATCACGCTCAGCCAGATAGGCCAGGGCGAAACGCGCTCCAAGCTGCTCCTGGAGACGCGGTAGCAAGATATCTCTGATGCGATAGGCCGCCTGGGTGGAAGCGCAGCTGATCAGCAGACGCGGTAACGGTAATGAGGCCGCTCCCGTCTGCCCGGCAGCGTCTTTGAGCCATTCAAGAACCGCAAGTAGCAGAGGCACATAGTCATCGCCACCAAGCGTGGTCTCGACTAAGGCTGTCTCGCAACGGGCCAACGTCTCATGCAACAGGTGCTGTAAGGCCGCATAGCTAGTGAGGCGCTGACGCTCGCACTCTGAGCGCCTGGCTTCGAGCAAGATTTGCAGGTCAGGCGTCGCCTCCGATGCGGAGAACGCAAGAGACTGGGCTGGCAAACGAGGATGATCATCAGGGAAAGGCGTGGATGAGCGCTCCGCCTCAGCGGTCAATATGGGAAGCGGCGGGCCGGCACGCGCCACGGCAAACGAGAGGACCCGCGGGTCCATGCCCAACTGGGAGGCGAAATGCAGACCGAGGCTTCCCCAAATGGGGCCGCGCTGCAGCCCCTGCTCGCGCTGACGCTCGCGCAATTCCTGGCGGAAGAAGGTCAGCAGCGGCCAATCAGGTGGAGCATCGAGATGGGCAAGCTCCTCAAGCGCCGCCAGGTCAATTGCCTGCAGGCGCTCATAAAGGGCGAGAAAGACATGCATGGCCAGCAATGTATCGGCCATCGCTCGATGGCGCTCTGGGGAGCTGGGCACCCCCAGAAAGCGCGCCACATAGCCCAGGCTGTAGCTCGGCAGCGAGGGGAGAAGCACCGAGGCCAGCTCGAAGGTATCGATCAGCTGGTTATGATAAGCTAACCCCTGCCGGCGTAAGAAGCTGACATCAAAAGGGATGCTATGCCCAACAATCGGAAAGCTGCCGACAAACTGCTGCAGCTTGCGCGCGATCGCCTCAAACGAAGGCACCCCGATCAGCTGCCGCGGTGTGATCCCTGTCAGGCGCTGCACCCGATAAGGGATGGAACGCCCCGGCGCCACCAGCGTCTCAAGTCGATCGAGGATCGTCGTGCCCTGGAACTTGACCGCAGCCACTTCAAGGATAGCATCTTGCTCCACATGCAGGCCGGTTGTTTCCAGATCAAGCGCGACCCGGATAGGCGGCTTCTTCCCCATAGGAAATCTTTCTCTCCTGCTTGCTCATTCGCTCTTGCACTCACCTGCTGCTTGCTTGCGTAGTTAGTGATCGCTGCTCCCCTAGCCGCAAGGCCAGGCTAAGGCAGAGCGTCGAGCAGGTCGGCAGAAGTAGCGAAGGGAGGCCAGCTTGCGAGCAGTCTCCGTGCCAGTTGCGCTGCCCTTCCCCGGTGACTGATGCGATGCTTTTCCTCCGGGGACAGCTCGGCTGTGGTCTTACCAAGTTCAGGAACGAGGAAAATTGGATCGTAGCCAAAACCGTTGCTGCCGCGCGGCTCCTCGGCGATCCGGCCTTCTACGACCCCTTCGACCGCGCGACAGTAGCCCCAAGGCTCTGCAATGGCCATGCAGCAGCGGAAACGTGCTGTGCGCTGCTCTGGCGGAAGCCCCTGCAGACGCTGCAAGATAAACCGGAAGCGCTCCTCGTAAGGCGTCTCCCGCCCCATGAAACGAGCCGAATAGATACCGGGCGCACCGCCCAGGGCATCGATCTCCAGGCCCGAGTCATCAGCCAGCGCCAGCAGACCTGAAGCTTTTGCGTAGGCCCGCGCTTTTAGCTCGGCATTCTCACAGAACGTTTGCCCGGTCTCCTCCACCTCCAGCGTAAGACCGACGTCTACTGGGGAGACTACATGAAAAGGCAGGCCCTTGAAAAGCGTGCGCAGTTCCTCCAGCTTATCGCGATTCGTAGTCGCTAGCAGCAAGCGCCTTGGCTCTTGAGTGGGTTGGTCGCTCGTCTCGCGTTGCTTCATCGACTTTAGATCATTGCGGAGCAGACGCAGGTGGGAGCACTGGTCTCGTCAGAAGCCGTTAACGGGAACTGCTTCCCTTCACCCTGATTTCCTGCGCAGGCAAGACCTTCTCAGGCCCGTTCGCTCCTTGTCCCAGGCGGATAGTTTCAAATTTGATCCCATATTACCATACCGGGGCCACCTTGTCGAGAGGAGAAAAGGCCATTGAGCGCCTTGCCACCAACCTCGTGGGACCGCTGGTGGCTATATCCATCGCCGCCTTCAACTTTTTCGCTGGCTGAAACGTATCTCTCTTAGAGGGGCAAACGCCTAGACAAGCGAAGGAAAGCCTGCCAGACTGACCTGGATAAGAGATGATGAGGTACAACTCAAACGGCAGCAACGCTGCTGGCGGAGAAGCGAGACAGTCAGCGTCAGCAATGGTTCGTTCTGGCTGGCAGCAGCGGCGGGCCAACCGGACAACCGTTCAAGAAACCTTGCTGATAGGATCGAAACCAGAGCCAGTGGAGACAACACCTGTGTTGACAGATTCCGCTCAGCAGGAGCCACCGCTCCTGGCTGGCGGCTTTGCTCATCTCCTTCGATCACTGCGCGAATACGACGGGCAGCTCTATCACCACTCGCTACATGTCTACTTGCTTACAGCCCCGCTCCTACAGGCTCTCCGCCTGTCGGTACATGAGAGTATCCTGATCGAGCTGGCAGCCCTCTTCCATGATCTTGGCAAAGTGGCGCTGCCCAGACAGCTCCTGCATAAGGCAACAGCGTTGACCGCAGAGGAATTTGCCCAGATTCGCACTCACTGTTTGAAAGGAGCGTTACTCCTGAGCCGTCTGCAAGCCCCCCAGGTCATGGTACGCGCTGTCTACCACCATCACGAGCGCTGGGATGGTCACGGCTATCCGACCGGGCTGGCCGGCGAGGCGATTCCTCTCGGGGCTCGTCTGATTGCGATCAGCGATGCTTTTGCCGTCATGACCAGCGGACGCAGCTACCAGGTGCCACGCCCCCCCCCTCCAGGCCCTGACGGAGCTTCGGCGCCATGCCGGCACCCAGTTTGATCCAGCCCTGGTCGAGCTTTTTGTTCTGGTTTTCAAGACACGGGAGGCACCGTACCAGGTAGCAGCACCGCCATTAGCTGGAGGAGCTCCTCTAGATCAAAAGGCTTACGCAACAGATAGATACCGCGACGGCGTAGCTCTTCAAGCGGCAGGTCACTCCAGGCTGTGATAAGCACGGTGGGCACGTTGCGCATGGTCTCAATCTCTTGCAGACGATCATAGAGTTCCAGACCATGCATACGCGGTAGCCAATAGTCTAACAGGATCAGTGCCGGCCTGACGTGCGGAGCCGCATACAGCGTCAGCTCGCTTTCGCCTATCCACAACGGGCGATAGTCCGTACGTTCTAGAATAACCATTTGTAACAGCTCGCTGACGTCACGATCATCATCTATAATGAGCACTGTCTTGCTTTCCTTCATAGGTCAGCCTGCAACTACTCTTGGCAAAAGCGACAACCATCTCGACAGAATAGCACTACTCGCCCCCTTCGATAGAGACGCATCAGCCCCCTCAGAGGCACGGCTCTTTCAGAGAGTACTATTTTTGCCCTCGCTCATCCCGACCCTGCCCAGACGGCCCGCACAAGATGCTCAGGCACCAAACCTTACCATTCCTCTTTGCCCCGATCCTCTTCTGACCTCGCGGGCCGCCTGCATCCCGGAAATGAAGACGCCCACGCCGGTCGATGCGGATAGCAGTTCTGCCAGAATATATCTCCACACCACTTTCAGCCACTCTCCTGCGCCCACGACGCTCCTGGCCTCTGTACCAGAACTGATGCTTGACAGCCGCTCTAGACGAGGAGTATAATTAAACGCGGTAAACAGCCCAGGTGGCTAGCCCTCGCACCGGTGTAACCAGTGTGAGAGCACTGGAGTCGTTTAGCCAACCCAATTCCAGCCGGTGTAGCTCAGTGGTAGAGCAGCGCCCTCGTAATGCGCAGGCCGTCGGTTCGAGTCCGACCACCGGCTCTTTCTTCAGCCCTTTCCTGGTATCTCCCTCTATTGCCTCCACTCCTCATTCTACAGCGTAATTGTCCCTCTTCTCTCCCTTCGCTGGAAACCTGCCTCCCCCGATCGCTGCAGGCCACACCAGCCAGGTCGCCGAGCGGAGAGACCTACGGACTTAAGAGGCGCTTAAGTCCTTCTTCTTCTCGGTTCGCCCTCTGCACTGCTTTCAATAATTGACCTTTGTTTTGCCCCTCCACACTGACCCTTTATCCTCCCCACGCGGCCAATCACTCACCGTTCAAGCCCTGCCAGTCGGCCTCACTGGCTGCGAACATGCTGCCGATAGCAGCGATAATGAGACAGAAGCAGGTTACCCCCCCAATAATGTACCACCAGCTGCCATTAGGAATAAGCGCCGGAATCCAGGAGAAAATAAGAGAATCGACAACAGCAAAAAGCGACGAGAGGAGGCCGAGCACCACGCTTCCCCAGAGGACCGGCGCCGGTAAGATCAGCTGAGCGTGGAAGGCCTCGCGATTGCGCAAGGCCAGCATGATCAGGTTGGCAAAGAGAAATGAGGCAGAGGTGGCCCAGACCAGAGTCGACGAGGCCAGCATCACATTGTAGACTTCAGTGGTCAGGTCGACAGGAGAGCCGACGTGCACTACTAGCGGGGCCACAATGAAGATAAGGGCGGCGAGTATGATAGCCATGAGTGTCTGGAAGAGAATGGCCCTGGCTGGAATCCGGCTGCGGCTCAGGCGTCCCACCCCAGCAGGAAGCCGCTGATCAATCCCCGCCACCAGCAGCAGGCGAGCATAGCTGCAGTTGTAGGCCACAATGGCCGCGAAAAAAAAGATGATCAGGCAAACAGCCATAAGATTGCCAGCCATTTTGCCAAGGCTGAGATCAACCGTGGCTACCAATGCCGGCAGCAGGGCCCCACTGGTCGGCCCCTCGACGATGAGCAGAGCTGTCGTCGCAATCAAATAGCCGAGCAGGACGACAAGCGGCCCCCAGCAGAGATGGCGCGTTATCACCCGCCGGTGCTTGAGTTCTCCGGCCATGTTGAGCGGCGTCTCGGCCCCGAGATAGGCCAGTATGACTAGACCAAAGGTGGCAATGTTCCCTCCATGCGGAGCGAGGGTCGGCAGCCAGGCCTCTACCTCCCCAAAGTCGCTCAGAGGAGCATGCCCACTGAGCAGCCACCAGGTCGCCGCTCCCCCCAGGATGACCAGCGCCCCTACAATAGCACTCGCCGCTACCAGGATCACATTCGCTACCGTCCGAAAGCGCTGGAGCGCTAGAAGGCCGGCCAGCGCCAGCGTGCCGATGATGACCAGCCCTTGCTGCCAGGGCTGCATCACCCACTGGCGATTAAGTCCCTGAATAAAGGCCAGAACATTATCTGCTGCGCTGACCATCACCAGAACGCCCGGGAACCAGGCACAAAAAGCCGCGAAGAAGCTCCAATAGCCCCCAAAAGCTTTGTGGGTCCAGTTATAGAGTGAACCCTCGTACGGGAACATCACCCCCAACTGGGCAGTAGCAATAACGCTGGGTAGAAAGAAGACAATGGCTCCCACCACCAGATAGGTGAGCGCCGCTGGCCCCGCTGTACTCGCTGTGTTGGCATTGGTAATGAAGAAGACAATGACGATAAAAAAGGCGGTCATTTCAACGGTGCCTAACACTGCCGGCATGGCCTTGACCACGTATTCTTCTGAGGCCAGCGGCTCTTGAGCACTGTGCCACTTGCTCCTCTCCGAGTAGAGCGCCATGAGTTTCCTCCCCCTGACCTGAACCTTCCCACCTGCGCCGCAGCGACTCCACTGCCTCTGATCCGCTTTTCTTCCTCTCGCCCGGCTAGCCGGTGATGGGTCGGCTGTTCTCTAAGCTGAGTTTACTGCTTTATCTGCTTTTTGCAAGAAAATAATACAAGATTGGCCACATTTAGCTATAAATAGAAGATATTATATTTATTGAGATTGAAGTGTAAGAGGGCGGGCCAGGAGAGCCTGGTTGCTTGTGCGCAGTCCGCTCGCTCTCCTGGCCCTGAAGAGGAGGCGCAGGACGGGTTAAGGTTCGTAGACGTAGGCAGGGACGCCTCCCAGGTTCACCTGCGGGTTAGGCGACATCCCCGCGCACGATTCGCCCCATCTTCTCATAGCGCTCCGGGTCGCTGCGCGCCAGATAATTCGCATACAGCAGGCCGCAGATGATCCAGGCCAGCACGAACAGGGGCAGGATATTGGTCGGGAAGGGAGTGGGAGCAAAACCCAGCGTTGTGAAGAAGGAGCCAATGGGACCTGGGATAGCAGGCATGATGAAGGAAGCCAGCGGGACCAGCAGGACCATCGAGCTGAGCAGCGGTGTTACGACATGGCGCATGATCCCAAAGCTGGAGCGGTCAAAACGCCAGGCGAAGAGAGGGGCCGCCAGGTTGACCATGATGTAGACAATAATGAAGGCAATTGTCCCAGCCGTCGCGAGCCAGGCATAAGGGGCTAGCCCGTCTACCTGTTGATAGCCATTGCCCGGCAGGCCAAAGCCATAGCTATTCGTCCCTGGCTTCTGCGTCACCAGGGCGAAAAAGGCAATCAGCAGACAGGTAAAGAGCGACTGAGCCACAATGGCCATATGGGGACTGCGATAGCGAGGGTGAGTCTTGCCAAAGAGCGGTGGCAGGATGCCTTCCCGTCCCATAGCGTAGAGGTAGCGCACCATGCCATTGTGGAAGGCGAGACCGCAGGCCAGGGCACTGGTGCTGATAGCAATGATCATGAGGGCCTGCAACCAGCCGCCAACGTACTCGGTGGCCAGGGTGTAATAGGCAGTGCTGGGATTGGCGGCAAACTGATCAACAGCGTGCTGCCAGCCGTAGCCGATGGTGGCTGAGTAGGACGTCCAGACATAAAGGATGATCAGGAAAGCTACCACACTGAAGATCGCCACCGGTACCGCCAGGCGCGGGTTGCGTGCTTCTTCCCCGTAGACAGCTCCAGCCTCGAAGCCCACCCAGGACCAGACCCCCAGTGCCATGCCGATACCAATGCCGAGCACGCCACCTGGCGCCGCTCCTTTAAGATCCGCCCCCGCCGCGCTGAAGGTATGTAGCAGGTCATGTCCGCTCGCTCCGCCTCGCAGGCAGACCACCAGGTCGAGGATCACGAGCACGCTGATCTCCAGGATCAGGAAAGGCGCCATAGCAAAGACCGACCACTTAACGTCAAAGTAGGAGAGGAGAAAAATGAGGAGCGTGCCAATGAGCGCCCAGCTAACCCATCCACCCGGAAGATTAAGATGCAGATAGGTGGCAAATGAGCTGTTGGTGTAGGAGCCAAAGGCCCCCATTAAGGCCGCTTCAAAGAGGGCGTAGCCGCCCATCATGAGCCAGCCCGCCTGGAAGGCGGTACCTTTCCCCAAGCTGTGACTGACCCAGGTGTAAAAGCCTCCCGCCGAGGTCAACCGGCGCGAGAGATAAACAATGGAGACCCCCAGCAATAGGAGTCCAATCCCCGAGAGCAGAAAGACCAGCGGGGAAGCAGCCCCAGCCTGCTGGGCTATGGGGGGCACGTTGAAGAGCATGGCCGAGATGGGAGCCGAGCCGGCAATGCAGAAGTAGAGCACGCCTGGCAGGCCAATGACGTTCTTGTGCAGTTTGTCAACGTTGGCTTGATCAACATCTATATCTCCCTCAAGCAGCCCTTTCCGTACCAGTTCATCTTGCGTTGCCAATGTCACACCTCCATGCAAAACGTCTCCAGGCATCGCGTTGCTGGCAATCACAGGGGCGTGCTGGATAGGGAGCCGCCGGCAGGCCACCTGTCCGCGACACGCCCCTTCTCTTCTCTGAGCCGGCTCGATACTATAATAAGGAGGGAAGAGATCTTTCCCTGCTCCCTTGAGCCAACCGGGCATCAGTAAGCCTCAAAGTGGAGGTTCCCTCGCTTTGGACTGGAGCCAGAAAGCCCCCACAGGCTCCCGAGGGAATCCATCCCTAACCCCTCCGATAGGCAGTCTACTCAGTCTTGAGCAGGACTGCTATGCCGGTCCTATGATTAGGAGTATTTGCTTACTCTCTTACCTGTAGCAGACAGATGGCCAGTCCGTGAACAGTGGCGAGAAACAGCGAGCAGAGGAAGGGAGAAAGGAAGGAGAGGGTCAGGGCCTGCCCGGAAGTCGGCTTTTGGCCTTTCCACATCTTCCCCACAATCGACTATCCTGCCATCTCCCGGTTGCTCGCGCTTCAGACAGGACACCCAAGCCTTACAAGCCAGGTTCTAGAGGCGCTCGCCGCTTCCTCCAAAGCCCAGGAATGAGTGTGAGATCATACCGCGGCTCAGTAGAGCTTCAGAGGGGGAATGGCGGGCAGCTTTCGCGGAACACCTGGACCTTGCTATCGACGTCGACCATATTCATATGCATGGCCGGCGGTACCATCAGGCTGAGGGTAAGGATCTTGCGATTGAGTTCACGCAGGGTTGCCTCGTAGTCGCGCAACGCCTGAGCCAGAGCGGCGTTGAAAGCCCGTTTCTCGCTGGGGAAAGGAGGGACACGGCGTCTGGCCAGTCGCTGACGTCGCTCGCGCAATCTGGCCAGTCTGGCCTCTGCCTGCTGCAGCTCGCCGCGAATCTCCTTTGCCAGCTCGATCTCCTGGGGAGCGAAGCCATTGCTCTTGAGCAGATGATAGGCCAGCTCTTTCTCCCGCGCATAGGGATTCTCATCCAGCTGCAACGGCTTGCCCATGCCCGGCAGATGATCAAACACGCCCCGCTCCTGGGCCTCGCGAATCTGGTCCTCAACAAAGTCTCGAAAGCGCCGCTCGTCGTACCCCCCCTTGCCCCGCTCACCTTCACTCTCTGATCCTTCTTGCCGCTGTTGCCTCTGGTAGAACGATCTCTGTTTCTCTACATTCATAAACTGCCCCTTCTTCTCCTTCTCCTATCCTGGCTAATGCTCACCTTCTCTTTCCGTCAGAGGGGAGTCCACCGTCAAGGCCAAGCCATCTGTTTGCATCTGCGTCTGACCTCGACTGTAGAGGGTCGCGTTCAGACACTGCTCTACAAGCTCATAAACCGTGCTCAGGGGTAGTCCGCGTTCTTGAGCCAGACGACGACAGCTCTCGTACTCTGGCGCGGCACTCACCACGCGCTCACCCAGACGTTTGACCTTGATCGTCACCGGTCCTAGCGGGGTGAGCAGCTCTTCCTGCTGGCGCTGAGCCTTGAGACGCTGCATCTGCTGCAAGCGCACGCCGAGTGTTCCCGAGGAGCGCAGGATCAGCCTCGCCAGCTCCTCGCTCTGCTCCGGACGCGCCAGGACGCTCAGTAGGGTAGCGGGACGATTCTTCTTCATCTGCAGAGGCGAGAAAGTCACATCAAGCGCCCCCGCAGCTAGCAGCTCGTCCATCAAGGCCCCTAACAGCTCGGGCGTCGTATTATCCAGGTTGCTCTCGATAAGGGTCACCCAATCACGATCTAATTCTTCTCCCACAGTACCGTCTACGCGCTCAGCCATGCCGAGACAAAGGCGTAGACAATTCGGCCAGGGGAGCTGACGATGGCCAAAGCCATAGCCCACCCGTTCGATACGGATGGCGGGCAGCTCAAAGCGCGCGAGCGTAGCGAGGATCGCCGCCCCGGTTGGGGTGACTAGCTCTCCCTCTGCCGGGCAGGGACGCCACGGGGCCGCCACGCGACGCAGAATCTCTAAGGTGGCCGGAGCTGGAACAGGCAACAGCCCATGCGCCGTCTTAACCATGCCACTGGTGAGCGGTAGAGGCGAAGCATAGAGCTGCTTGATGCCGAGCGCTTCAACGGCGATCGCCGCTCCAACAATGTCGATAATAGCATCAACAGCACCCACTTCGTGAAAATGCACTTCTTCAGGCGCTACGCCGTGTACGCTTGCCTCTGCTTCCGCCAGCGTGCGAAAGATTGCCAGGGCCCGCTCACGAACCCGACCGGGCAAGGGAGCATCCTCCACAAGCTGACGGATCTCAGACCAATGCCGCTCTGGCTGATGAGGGTTCTCTAAGATCACTTCGAAGCGTTGACCGTTGATTCCCCCCTGCTCTACTGGCTCCCGGCGTAGCCGGTAGCCTTCCACCGGCAGCAGCGCCAACATCTCCTGCAGGTCACTCCACGAGAGCCCCGCATCAAGCATCGCCCCCAAGAACATGTTGCCACTTATCCCCGAATAGCAATCCAGATAGCCTATCATTTACCCTCCTTGTTGTTGCAAACGGCCTCGCCAGTGACAGTGCACAGCCTGGCCTGGCTCGCGACCAGCACCCGCTTCCCTCAGCCTGAGATGAGGCAGATAGCAAGGCTTTTTTCGACTTTGGCCAGACCCAAGGGTATAATTAAGAGATTGGCAAGAGACCATCTTCGTTTTCCTAGAACAAGACAGGTAACTCGTTCTGAGCTTTCTGCGAAGGGGTCTTAAAGGTGAAGAATTACATGACGATGCTTCGCACTTGCCTGCGCCTCCTGTGCGGGGTCCTGGTAACCATTGGGTTGCTCAACCTCGCCAGCTTGATAATGCTACCACGCCTTTTGGGTTCGGCCAACGCTGTGATCTACAGCAGTCTTGTCCTGGTAACCGCTCAGATCTTCATTGTCGGCTGCGCATTCCTCAAGATCACCAGCGAGGTACGCCAGATCGACCAGGAAGGTCGGCAACTCCGCCAGCAAAACGAGCAGCTTATCGAGGATCAAAAGAACCGCGAACAACTACTGCTCATCCTCAATCACGAGGTCAGAACGCCACTTGCTGCCATCAAGGGCTATGCCGAGCTGCTGCGTTGTTACCGCGAGCAAATTCCAGGAGAAGTTTGGGATCAATATCTTCAACAAATCAATCACGCCTGTGATGAAGCCACCTTTATCCTGGATTCAATTATTCTGCCTCAGCGAGCTGGCGAGCAGAACGGGGCCGAGCGTCTTGACCTCAAAGAAGCAGTCCTCTCTGTGCTGGCCTCCTTTGCTCCCCGTCTGCAATTCGAACAGCGGACGCTTGAGTTGCAGATGAGCAACTGCGACGTAATAGCCCAGCCCCTGCAACTGCGTCAGGTGCTGCGCAATCTAGTTAATAATGCTCTTTCCTACTCCAATCCCGGTAGCCGCCTGCGGATTACTCTCACTACCGCCAGGCCAGCCAGCGCCCCGCTGCTCTCCGACGCAGAAGATCAGCAGGGGCGGCGCATCTACCTCGCTATCCAGGACGAGGGCATCGGTATCCCACCCGAGGAGCAGCAACGACTCTTTCAGCCGTTTCAGCGTCTGGAGAGCGCTCTGCATCTGGCTCCCCAGGGGAAGGGTCTTGGCCTCTATCTCAGCAAACGACTGCTTGAAGAGATGGGGGGAGAGATTTGGCTGGAAAGCACAGGCCAGCCCGGTAAAGGGACCTGCGTCTGGCTGAGCCTGCGTCAGATTTGAGCCGCGCTGCACCATCGGGTGACCACTCACCTCGTCCTGCACTCGCCCGCAGTCCGGCCCATCTTTCAGAGGCCAGATCCTGAAGCCTTCGCTGCGCAACCATTTTCCTTCCCCGTCTGCCCATCCGGCCAACGCCTCGCCTATATCCCCCCGCGCTCCCCTCTCACCCTGGTCTCTCCCATCACTCACCGACTGTCGGAGCCCCACCTGCGCCAACGCCTCTCTACTTGCCCTGCTGATGAAAGGCGAGCGCATTGCGATAGACATCGACATAGCGCACAGCGGAAGCATGCCAGGAGTAGTCAGCAGCCATTCCGCGACGCTGGAGATCGCGCCAGATGTCCGGGAAGCGATACAACTCCAGCGCTCGCACAATAGCGGCAAACAGCTCCCAGGGGTCATAACGCGTAAAAGTAAAGCCGTTTCCCTCGCCGCTGCGCGGGTCATACTCATGCACCGTATCGGCCAGGCCTCCCACACTATGCACAATGGGCACGCTGCCATAGCGCATCGCGATCATCTGTCCCAGGCCACACGGTTCGAAACGCGAGGGCATCAGGAACATATCGCTGCCACTATAGATGCGATGAGCTAACTCCGTATTGAAGGTGAAGAAGCTGGCTACCTGCTCTGGATACTGCTGCTCTAGGCTTTGGAAGAGCTCCTGATAGTGCGGATCACCGATCCCCAGGACCACGAACTGCACCCCTTGAGCCAGCAGTGGATGGGCAATTTGAGCCAGGAGATCGAAGCCCTTCTGATCGGTCAGGCGCGAGATCATCGCCAGCAGGGGGACGTCGGGGCGTATGGGCAAGTGCGCCTGTTGCTGAAGCGCTCGCTTGTTCTCCGCCCGCCGCTCTAGTGTATTAGAATCGAAGGTGGCAGCAATGTAGCGATCATTGGCAGGATTCCACTCTTCATAGTCAATACCATTTAGGATGCCGAAGAGTCGATCCTTGCGCGAACGAAGTAAATGATCGAGCTTCTCGCCAAAGGCGGGCGTCAGAATCTCTTGAGCGTAACGCTCACTGACTGTGGTAATGGCATCGGCGAAGAGGATCCCGCGCCCCATGATATCGACCACGTTCGCCAGCTCCGCAATCTGCGGATAGAGAAAGCCATTGGCCGCCACCCCAGCCACTTCGAGGATGCGATAGCCAAAGATACCGTGATAAGCCAGATTATGGATAGTATAGACGGTGGCGGCCCCCCCATAAAAGGGGTCATGGCGATAGATAGTGTGCATCCAATTCGGCACAATGCCGGTGTGCCAGTCGTTGCAGTGAATAATATCGGGTGACCAGTCGAGCGCGCGCATGGCTTCGAGGGCAGCGCGACAGAACAAAATGAAGCGCTCGCCATCGTCGGTGTAGCCATAGACATTCTCGCGTTCAAAAAAGCGGGGAGCATCGATCATGTAGACAGGAATATCGTTACCGATCGTGCCCCGGCGCACGCTCACCTTTGCCTGGAACTTATTCATATCCACCGTGATGCTATCGAGCGCCGGCGTGAGCTGAAAGCGCTCAGGATCAACCTGGCGATAGCGCGGCATGGCCAGGCGTACATCATGCCCCAGGGCCTGCAGGGCCTTGGGGAGGGCCCCTACAACATCCGCCAGGCCGCCGACCTTGACAAAGGGCACGATTTCCGCGGCGAGAATTAAAATCTTGAGCGGACTCTCACACTGCATACTGCCTACCTGGTCTTCCCGTTTTCACAATCTGTCCCCCATTATACATCATTCCGCGCCCAAAAAGAGAGCGCCGCAGGCCGTGGTCTGGTCCGTCTCCTCACTTTGCGGATACCAGCCAGCCTTGCGACGCTTCAGAGAGCGCTGAGCCGCTCTTTTCCTGCCCCAGCAGCTTTTCGCTGCCTTTCTTGATCAGACTACACCTTATAGCGATTACGCACCAGGAAGTAGAACTGAAGAGCAGCGAGCAAGCCCATCAGGATGAAGACAATGATAGCATCAGGCGCGCCCTTGCCGGGAATCAGTAGGCCCGGCGTAAAGGTAATATTCGGCTCTGTTTCACGGAAGCCCGGGATGGAGAAGAAGGCAAAGGCGGCAATATAGACGAAGAGACAGGTCCCCACCACGAGCCACTGACCGAGACAGCCGAGATTGCGCTCGCCCACCACGGCGAACTCGCGCCGCGCCACACTCGTCCAGATCGTGACCATGACCAGCGTGCCGCCACAGAGGAGCAGCGCGATCAGCGCCTCTTCAGGATGCAAGTGGGTCACCAGGGTCGCCAACCCCAGAACCGCCGCTACCCAGAAGCTTCCAATGATTACCATGTTACGGTTGGTGCGCCAGACGCGGATAGCTGCCATCAGCAGGACAAAGAAGTTCATCGTCAAGAAGGCATCGACAATGTAACCAGCCTGCTGGGAGAAGGTGCAGGAACCGGGCACCACCGACTTACGGGCACATACCGTCAGCCAGTCTCCGAGGCCCGCCAACGACCAGCTGTGAATCCAGTCGAGCAAAGGATAGAGGAAGAACCAGAGCAGCAGGAAGGCCAGGCCGAAGGGCAGGAGATTGACCCCCACTGCATAAAAAGGCGCCATCACACGCTTGCGCACTGGGCGCATCAGGTAATGGAGGCGCAGGGCAAAAGCTCCCAAAGTTGCAGCCACAGCAATGGCCAGCAGCGTGCCCTCGATGGCGTTCACCACGAAAAGGCCGGTGATCATCCCACAGCCCTTTGCCAGGTCGATCGCCGTGGGGCAGGCCGGGTTGATGCGGGCCGCCAGGGCATTGGGATCAACCAGCATCGAGAAGAGCATGTAGGCAAAGAGGACCACGCTACCTAGCACCGTGAGGCCACGAATCGTCGGTGTGGTCCCCGGATCACTGCGATCCGGATCGCTCTGCTCCTTGAGCGCCAGACTACCGTAGAACATGGCAGCAGCTCCGGCGATGAGGAGCACAACGGCGATCAGCACAAAATCAACAGCCCCCGGCTCCAACCAGAGCACATTTCCATCGAGGAGCGGGTTCCAGAAGAAGTTCGCTGATGGAAAGTACTGGCTGTTAGTCGTGACCCCCCCCGCCGTCACCGGGGTAAGCACCGCCCAGAGGAGCAGCGCCAGCCCCCCTACGAAGAGCACCAGACCCAGGCCGATGAAGAGCATGGGCGGCAGCACCGGCTTGGGGTCAAAGAGCAGGACTATAACCTCAACGATGAAGAAGCCGAGCAGGCAGACCAGACCGAGGGCAAGCGAGCCTTGCTCCATGCCCTGCAGGGTGGAAGCCGTCAGCTCATCGAAAATATAGCCCGGAAGCTGCCCGATCAGCAAGGCCGTAATGAAGAAGAAGCCGACACCAAAGATCAGGGCACGTGCCCACGACATGCGCTCAGGCAGCTCCCGTGGTTGAACTCTCTGCATAGTTGCCAGCCCTTTCAACGACATGTACCACAAACAGTTGCGGCGACATGCTTGATATGGGGCACGAAGCCCCGCTCTGATCACCGCGTCTTTCGCCGTAGCAGTAAACCTTGCCCGGCCTCTCACCAGTCTACGACAGGTCGGCACCTCCAGGCATGGTCTTGTAGATCCACATGCCAGGAGAACGCCCCGAGAGCAGCTAACTCTTTGTCTGCCTGCCCTCCCGGCTGGTGATCTCCTGGCCAGTCAGTCAGTTTCTTGCGCGGCGAAAGACGCTTTGACGCTTATCTGCACTGAGGCAGGGCGTCCACACAGACTCCAGTATCCATATGGTTGCCAGTACCCTGCCCGGGCTCTCTCCTCTTCCCTGCCCAGCTCGACGGAGCAGCGCGAGAAGAGTCAGCAGGCATGGCACGCAGCCGGCAGCCAAACCAAGCAGGTCGCGCTTTTAGCAAGCGGCCTCTGATCAGGGCACGATCAGCAGAACCGCTACCATGCTTGGATGATACTGGCAATAGTAGTAGACCTTATGGTCCTTATTCAAATTATAGGCCGCCATTGTCACGGTGTAGGTGAAGGTACCATTGGTCAAGATCGGCTTTGACAGGCCGGAGTCGAAGATATTTGAGGCGATCTTCTTATTGTTCAGATCCTCGGTCTGGAGAGCCGTGACCGTATGAGCCTGAGTATCCTTATTCACCCAGGTAATGGTGGTCCCCACCTTCACCTTCACATAGATCGGGTCATAGCAGGCCGGCGAGCAGCTTGCCCCACTGGGGGCGGTCACGATATCGATCGTGACATTCTTCTTGGAAGTCAGATCGACCGGATTGCCGAACTGACCGCTACTCTCCTGAGCGACCGCTGTCTGATAGGCCGTAGGGTTATTCTTCTGGATCAGCGCCGGCACCTGGTCGAAGCCATTGCCTGCTGGCAGACCATTGGCCTTCAGATAATCTGGATCGGATGAGCGAATCAGCTCAAAGAGATACTGGATATCGATGTTGGTCAGCGGGCCGCCATAATCCTCGCTCCAGGCCGGCATGATCGCCACGTTGAGCTGATTAGTACTTGTATTATAGATACCTGCGCTGATAATGCGCAGCAGGTCATTATCGCTCAACTTATTGACCTGGGGATTATTGTTCAGGCTGGGGCCGACACGGCCCTGGCCTTTGGTGCCATGACATTGGAAGCAGTACTGAGCATATAGCTCAGCTCCGCGCTCCAGAGCGGTTTGATGCTGCTGGACCTTAGCCATCGCCTCGCCATTGCTCTCCATGATCCAAAAGACAGGGATCATCAGCGTGATCAGGGAGAGCATGATCAGCGCCCCATAGCCGCTCTTCTCAACCGCATTGGTGCGTGAGTAAAAGAGATAGAGCAGGCCGCCAACGGTCACCAGCAGCACGACAATGCCTATAGCTGCCTGGACAGGATTGATCATACGCGCTACCTTTCCAAGATTTTCCCTAGTGTTCCTTCTCTTACCTCCAGCCAGGAACCTGCACGGGAAGCAGATGGCCTGCGAACATGGGCAGAAACCAGCGGAGAGCGGGGCCGGACAGGCATCGTGCCGGAAAGAGCGGGACTGGAGCTGCTGCCAGAGCATCTCTGGTGGCCTGCTCTCTCTGGACGCTGCCCCTGTCTACCCGTCCAGGAGCCGGAGAAGAGAAGGCGAGCATCAGGCGCAGGCAATCGTCGGCTCGGGGATCAGGCGGGTGGACGCATCGGGGTGCTGAACCTTATTGTTCAGCTGAGACGTGTCCACGATCACGCTCTCACCCTGGAAGAGAATGCGGAAGCGATCCAGGCTGCGGGGTGCCGGGCCATCGAGGAACTCGCCATCAACATTATAATGGGAGCCGTGGCACGGGCACTTAAAGCTCACACAGTCATCACGGAATGGCACCGTGCAGCCCAGATGGACGCAACGCTGATAGAGCGCTACCCAGTACGAGCCATCGCTATCCTTAACAATCCACTCCGAATCCAGCTGATCGCTTAGCGCCTGGCCAGAGAGCAACAAAGGCGTATCCTTGGCGAGATGGACCACATAGGTCTTGGCCTCCTGGCGATAAAAGACAGCGGCCTGATCCAGCTTCGCCTCGGACGGCTTGGCGGCAGGAAAATCGCTCTTATTGCCCACATTGAGGGCCGAGCCGAACTGGCCAGCCAGATTCGGATAGAGCATATTCAGCGCCCCGGCCACCGCAGTAGTCGCCGAGAGGCCCCAGACAGCCAGCGTGGCGCGGCGCAGAAAGCGCCGGCGCGAGAGGCGTTGCCGGGCAATCTCGGCAGCCTCTGCGCCGCCGCCGTGGAGCACCTCGTACTGCTGCGGTGTCAAGGGTGGCCTATCTACATCCCGCGGCGGGAAATCCATACTCATAAAGAACAGATCCTTTCCTTCCGTTTTCCCAGAGTTCCCTTACAGGTCGAAGAAAAGACCCTGCCAGGGCCAGTACCACACCCAGCCGGGGCCACGGAAGAAACTCCCGGCCAGAGTCACACAGGCCCAGAAGACCACAAACATTGTGAAGGTCACAATGGCGATCTTACGGTCTGCGTAAGCACGGCTGGGATTGCGATCCACGTAGGGCAGGCAGGCCAGGCCGACCAGCACCAGCCCCGGGATGAGCACACCGGCAGTCGTTGGTGGAAAGTAGTGCAGCAGCTCCTGCAAGCCCAGGAAGTACCAGGGAGCCTTGGCCGGGTTCGGCGTAACGTTGGGGTTCGCCGGCTCCCGCAGCGGCGCGTCGATTGCCACCGAGAGCAGGGTTAGCATGACCATCACGATGGTGGAGGCAAAGAACTCTCGCACCAGCAAATGAGGCCAGACAAAGACCGAGTCCTCCAGCGGTTTCTCAACGCGCGTGATGGCCTCCTGCCTTACTACCGCCAGCGTACGATAGCGTCGCTGGGTCGCCGCTGCTTGCGTCTGTACCTTTGGCTCCTGTTCGATTGCCATTGGTCTATCCTCTCATCTTCGTTCTAATCCCTGAGCCAGCTTCTCCTGACCAGGCCAGACCAGCCTGGCCGGCCTGGTGAGCAGCCAGAGACAGCAACGGCTTCTTTTTCTCATCCCCGCTTCCCATTCCTGAGCGAGTGGGCTATCCTGCAAGGAAGAGCCTCGCCTGCGAAGGAGAGCTTCTCCAGTGCCCTCCCGGTTCCTCCCGCTCAGGCCACTCCCTCGCCCGGTTAGCGGCTATAAAGGGCGAACTAACGCGCAGCCGTGGGCGCCAGCCCTTGCTCAGCCTCTGCCAGACGAGCCTCCAGCTCGCGCCGCGGCGGCGGCGGTGGCCCAGCCGCTCCTCCATCCTTACGGATGCGCCAGAAGTGTACCGCCAGCAGAATCGCCGTGGCCAGCGGCAGCAAGATTACATGCCCCACATAGAAGCGAATCAGGGTTGCCTGACCAACCGCGGGACCACCTACCAGCACCTGATAGACCGGCTGTCCCAAAATCGGGGTGTACGGGGCCAGGTTGGTTCCCACCGTAATAGCCCACAGAGCAATCTGGTCCCACGGAAGCAAATAGCCAGTAAAACTCAAGAAGAGAGTACAGAAGAAGAGGCCCACGCCCACAACCCAGTTGAACTCGCGCGGCGGCTTGTAGGCGCCATGATAGAAGACACGGATCATGTGCAGGGTCACGGAGACGACCATCAGGTGGGCCGCCCAGCGGTGCATGTTGCGCACCAGATGGCCAAAGGAGACCGCGCTGCTGAGCTGGTTGATGTTCTGATAGGCCGTGTGGGTCTCAGGAACATAATAAAACATGAGAAAAACCCCGGTCAGGGTCAGCACCAGGAAGAGGAAGAAGGAGATCCCCCCCATACACCAGGTATAGGTGATCTTCATCGCCTGGCGGCTCACCTTCACCGGGTGCAGATGTAGGAAGACGTTCCCCATCATCACCAGTGACTGGTTGAGTGGGGTGTCCGGATAGCCGTGGCGGAATATCGATCGCCAGAGCTGGCTCGTCACTATCTTCTGCGTGATGATGTCGAGCAAGCTCTTCTTTTCAGGTAGTGAACTCACACACAGTTCCTCCTGTTCTCATCCCTCAGCGAGCGTGACGACCATCTGAGCTGCCGCTCATAGGTTCGCTCCTTGCCTGCTTTTGTCCAGCAATTCCTTCTCGGCTGGTTAGCAGCAACGAAACGGGAGATGGGCGCTCAGCTGCGTGGCAGATTATACCACACCGGCTCTCTCCCTGAGTACCCCTTCCCAACAGGGTCCTGCCTCGCTTCCACCCCCTCCCCTTTCTCTGCCTATTCTCTTCTAATAAGAGGAGGCCACAGCTGCGCCAGACGGGTAAGGCCAGGCTGATGGGCTTTGCTCCTCTCCCTTAGCAGCCCTCGGTGCGCTCAAAGGAGCAGCCCGCTCTTTCTCTGCCCCTCATTGTTAGATTACAGAGATCTCCTGAAGAGAGCATCAGGTGTTTACCTGATTTTATCAGCCGGCCCCCTGGCCAAGCACCCTTCCGCTCGCGCCTGGGAGGCCACGCGGTCCACCTCTTTGCCTCAGCCTTCTTAGCCAGGCAACCCCAGCTCTGCCTGTTCTCAGGGAAGGCAACGCCCGTTTTACCCTGTAATACACCTCTTCTGAGGAGAAAGGCCAGCATGGAGGTTCTCAGCCGCCCGGGAGATTATAGCACGGGGACCCGAGGAGAACATCAGGTAAATACCTGATTCTGCCCGGCACTCTACGCACGCCTCCCCTCACGACCCACCAGGTCTCCAGATGGCTGCTGGCCGCGGCAGTCTGGAGGAATAGAGAAGAGACTTGGGTGAGGAGGTCGCTCTACCATTTTTATTTTCTCTACCTATACACTATCAATATATCATATCAAAACTACTAATAGTATAGCCAACACGGGCAATAGGAGATGGTAGGTGCGATTTTGCCTGCGCTCGTTTGACAGGCAAGCCCCCCAACGCTACAATTAAAGGGGAGGGAGGCTCCTCTTCGCTAAGCGTAGAGAGGTTCGAGAGCTATGGAGCGCAAGACTACACTGGCCGGGTCGGGGGTGCAAAGCTGGCCGCGCTTGCTCAGGCCCCTACTTAGCCTGCCTATCTTCTATAAAGTTCTGATTGCCAATAGCTTGATTATCTTTGTCGGCGCTACCGGCGGCACCTGGCTGGCCTCCCATTTGAATGATAGCCGGCAGGGGCTGGCAACGCCTACCTCGCTGATCATTTTTATTACGGTGGGCTGGCTGGTGAGCGTGGCCTTGAATTTCTTGCTGCTGCAGATCGCTTTCCGGCCCCTGATGGACCTGGGCAAGGTTATGAGCCGTGTCCAGAAGGGCGAGCGTTCGCTGCGCGCTCCTCTGACCGGGCTTGATCCTCAAGCCGACCAGCTCGCTGCGACCTTCAACGTCATGCTGGAGGCCATTGACGAGGCGTCGCGCCTGCGTTCAACGCAGATCATCAATGCTCAGGAGCAGGAGCGCAAACGCATTGCTCGCGAGTTGCACGACGAAACCAGCCAGATGCTCACCTCGCTGCTCATCAGCCTGGCGATCCTGGAGAAGTCGGTGACCAGCCCCGAGGCCCGCGAACGTATCGCCGATACACGCAATCTGGCCCATCAAACGCTACGGGCTATCCGCAACTTGAGCATCGATCTGCGTCCCAGTGCCCTCGATGACTTGGGCTTGCTGCCGGCGCTGCGCTGGTATATTAAAGAATATCAACAGAAGTGCTCCATCGAGGTAGAGTTTTCAGCCACAGGCTTTAAGGGGCGACTGCCCGCCGAGATGGAGACTGTCCTTTATCGCATTGTGCAGGAGGCTCTGACCAATACCGCCCGTCACGCCAATGCGACGAAGGTCTCTATCGCCCTGCGGGAGGAGGAAGGAGCGGTCCACGCAACGATCAGCGATAATGGCTGCGGCTTCGATGTCGAGGCCTTGATGAAGACGCCAGGCCAGGAGCGCGGCCTGGGCCTGGCTGGCATGCAGGAACGGGCCGTTCTCCTCGATGGGTCGCTGGACATCAAGTCCCGTCCTGGCGCTGGCACCACTATCGAGGTACGCTTGCCCCTGCGCCAGAGTGATAGCGAGTCCGTTCCCTACGCTGAGCTGACCCCTTCGGAGAAGCAACCGCGCGGAGGTCCGGTGAAGGTATGACGATGACGAGTACAGCTGAGGCAACCAAAGCCGTGCAGAAGATTCGTATTCTCCTGGCCGATGACCACACGATCCTGCGCGCTGGCCTGAAGATGATGCTCAATGCTCAACCCGATATGGAGGTGGTTGGCGAAGCGCAGGATGGCCGCCAGGCTCTCCAGGAAGCGCTTCGCCTCCAACCCGATATCGTGCTCATGGATATCACCATGCCCGACATGAGCGGGATCGAGGCCACACGGCAGATCAAGAAGCAGGTCCCCGAGACCAAGGTGCTCATCCTGACGATGCACGAGAACGACGAATATATCTTTCAGGCGCTGCGGGCAGGCGCCTCTGGCTACATGCTCAAGGAGGCCGCCGATACCGATCTGATCTCAGCGCTGCACGTCATCCAGAATGGTCAGGTCTATCTCTCGCCGGTGGCTCAGTCGGTCATGGTGGGCGACTATCTCCAGCGAGTACGTGCCGGTGAGGAGAAGGACAGCTACGAGAGCCTCACTGAGCGAGAGCGGGAGATTCTGAAACTGGTGGCTGAGGGTTATACCAACACAAAAATCGCCGAACGCCTGGTTATCAGCCCCAAGACGGTCGACACGCACCGCACACACATTATGGATAAATTGAATCTCCATAGCCGCGCCGAGCTGGTCAAGTACGCAATGCGGCGCGGCTTGCTGGAAGACTAGCCGGGCGGTGCGTCACTTCCGCCTGCCCGCCAGCCAGCGAGACCTCTCGGCCTGGCCGCGGAGTGAGCCTCCTTCGTTGGCTGGGGCGAGGATGAGAGAGGGTGTAACCACATCACACCTCATCCTCATCGCTGAGGTCAGCCTCTCGCCCGCTCTCTCCAGCGAAATACTCGTCGCTGTAGAAGCCGACATCTCTGCCAACGTAGACGCTCACCAGAAAGTCGTCGCGCGGCATATCTGCGGAAAGGACCAGGTCTTCGTCGATCTGCTCGATCAGTTTGGTCAGCTCAGCCTCCTCCAGCTCGCGTTCAAGGATCAAGGTACCATGCACTGCCGTTGTGGTAAAGTGAATGTCAATGGTACCAAGGCGCGTGCTGTTCTGCAGGCTATTACCCTGCATGATGTAATAGCCTTCTGAGTAGGGTGTGCGGAAGTGTCGTTCGAAGCGAATGTCTTCCATAAGCCTGCCAGGTCTGCGCGGCAGCTGGGCTTGACCGCCGCGCCCTCCTTTCTGATCACCAGATCTACGCCACACTGTCCGTCAATCGTGAAGGATGGGAAGCTATCCCGTCCTCCGGCACCTCTCCCCTGGGGGAGAGGCCTGCACCGGATATCGCGCACATTATAACATAGTTCCGTCGCGATAGGGGATACACAGATCACTTCTTCCACGCGATGCCAGCCTTCCCAGTTTCGTCGCTCAGGTTGGCTTGCGCTTCAGCTGAGGAAGCGGAAGGAGGCTCGTGCCGGCGCAAAGACTTGCCTCTCCTCATCTGTGTAGATCTTTTGATATGCCAGCTGCATAAAGGTGTAGAGGTGGCCGGAGCGACTCGTGACCAGCAGGACCTCCGTGTAGCTGGCCCCTGCGATGGTGACTGTTCCTCGCAGCTGTTGCCAGCTCACACCGCCAAAAGTCAGAGGGTCTGCCGATTTGGCACCTGTCAGGCCTACCTGGTTTGCCTCTTTCTGGAGATAATGGGCCGGGTCCTGATCACCAGCGGGGGCCACCAGGAGAATCATCTGTCCGGTCTGGCTGCTATCGCTAAAAGTGACCTTGCCCTGCTGGTAATCCAGCTGATAGCTCCACCCCTGCGGGTATGAGAGCGCCACTCCCAGACGTTGATCGCTAAACGCCTGCAGAGGCTGGGTAATGAGCGGGACATTGAACGGCTGATAAACGACCACCCAAGCAGTCAAGCCACCACCGATGAGGAGCAAAGCCAGGATTAATGCCACAACAGCCAGCGGGCGCTTACGCCGTCGGGAGGTTTGATTCTCAGTGGCAGTTGACCGGGCAGCTGGCGATAAGCTGGGCTTTTCGACCTGGGGCAGAGCAGCTGTTTCCTCGGCTTCCCACTGGCGGAGAGAAGGATTAGCCAGACGCGACGCCTGCTCAACCTTGTCGGCCCCCCAGCTGGCGACCTCGGGAGGTCTGGAGGGAGACGTTCCTGCTCCAGCCCTCGTGGCTGGAGCGCCAAAAAGGGGAGGCTCCCCTCTTCCCGGTAACGAGGGAGGCGACCCACTAGAGGGCGCGAGCGCGGATGCCGGCAGCGGGGTGACAGGCTGAGAGCGCCACGGGCCAGCGGTCACCCTAGGCCCGGCAGGAGGCTGCGCTGCCAGGCGCATGGTATCCAGCTCCTCGATGTCTCCCGAGCGCGTGGGAGAACTGGCCTGCCCAGCAAAGGACATGCCACGCTCCCTGCCCAGCTCGTGCTCCTGCCAACGGCTGGGACGCGGCGTCGAGGCGCGTTCAATGACCAGCCCAGGCCCGGGACTGGCCTTGAGCGGCATGGTAGGTAGATCGCCGACAGCCTCGTGACGCTGATCAGGTTGCTCACCGGGGCGCACACGCTCCGAGCGCGGCAGCTCTATTCCTAAGAGATGCCCCTGCGTGGGCATGTCCTCATAGGAGAGGGAAGATGAAGCGTCCTCGACCTGAGCCTGAGACCAGCCTTCCTCAACCGGCGTCTGCCCCGAGAGCTGCCGGATCTCAGCCTCGCTTGCTTCCCCTGGCTGCGGCATGATCAGGGTCTCATTCTCTTCCCAGACGCGCACATGCAACTCACGCGGAGAGAGTGAGCGCCCTGAGCATAGCCCCCCCTCTGGAGAAGAGGAGGGGAGCAACTGGCCAGCTTCCTCTGTCGGAGTCTCTTCCGAACGAGCGGCGGGTACTGTCGAGGTCGGTGCATCAGCTAACCAGGCCCGGCGCCAGGCCTCTGCCACCGCCGCGGTCTCGGACTGCTCTCCCATATCCTCGGCAGCGCTTGATTCCTGCTCGCCAGAAGGAGAGGCAGGCCGAGAGGTAGCCAGCTGGGCTGACCACGAAGCAGCAGATCCCTGATCTGGAGAGTTAGCTGTAGAAGAAGAACTCTGAAAGGAACTCTCCGTTTCCCCGGGCAGGTCGGGCAAGCGCTCGAACGAGTCGCGGCGCGGCGCCCGCCAGCGGCGGCTAGCTACCTCCCGATCTAACTGGTCTAGCCAGGGAGGCGGCAGATGCACATCGTTAGGAGCCGGCGCCTTCCCAGCAGGCTCCTGAGTTACCAGATGCCCTGCAGAGGGCGGCTCCCCGCTGACGGAAGTGGAAGGAGTCACCTGCTTTGTCGCGGGTAGAAATCTGCCACAGTTATTGCAGAAGCGTGCATTTTCCCTGGGCAAGGCTTTGCCACAATGCGGACAGAAAACGGCCACAAACTCCCTCCTGCATATGCTCGCTCCGGCGCAGCATCACGACCTGCCCGAGTTGGCGGGTCTGACGGTACTTGATGGTAGCTACGGTATCTTACCAGCCCGCTTTCGTCAAGCGCGATAGCCCAAAAGGAGTGCTATTTCAGGGCCAGAACGGCCTCCCGCTCGGTGGGACTGGCCAGCAGCTGCTGGTTTTTGATCAGTTCGACCAGCTTTCTGCGTCCTTTGGGGCTACCAATCATGATCGCCCCAACCAGCCTGTTCTCGCGCAGGAATAGCTTGCGGTAGTTCTCATGGCCTTTTTCGCCAGGCTCGCGCAACGAGATGCTTTCCAGCTCTGGATTGTTGGACTCAGCTGTGCCAATGACGGCAATGTTGACATCAAAGAGCGGGCTTGTATACGTGGGCACATCAACGTATGGCTCATGGCCTCCAGCCATGTTGATAGCGGCGATGCGCCCATGCGCCAAAGCATTATCCCAGGTCCCCATCGTATGGTGACGGCCAATCGTCGGATCGTAAAACTCGGCAACGTCGCCGGCAGCATAGACATGCGGCACATTCGTCTCTAGATACTCGTTCACTACAACCCCAGTGCGAACCTCAATGGGGGTGCCTTTGAGGAAAGCGGTGTTGAGCGTAATCCCAAGCCCTACGCCGATGATGTCCGCCTGGATCTCACGCCCCTGCTTCGTCTTGACATAGGCCGGTACTCCGTCGCGCGCAACAACCTCAGCGATTTCGTCGCCGTGGATGACATTGACGCCAAAACGCCTGGCAATGGCATCGACGATCTCGCCCCCCTCGGGATCAAGACAATTGCGCAACCAGTACGGACCACGCATAAGCCAGGTGGTCTCTAGCTTGCGCATGGCAAAACCGTCACACAGTTCATAGGAGATGAAGCTGCCTCCGTAGGCCAGGGCCGTGCGCGATTCGAGGATGCGCGCTATAATAGTCTTCGTGTCATCCAGGGTGACAAAGTTGTAGATGTGCTTCGTGCCAGCTGCTCCCGGCACCTGCAGCGGCTTGGCCCAGCCCCCGCTGGCAATGAGAAGCGCATCGTAGGGGAAATGTTGCCCGCGTTCAGTCACTACAATCCGCTCGTCCGTGTTGACCTCGGTCACAAGGGTCTCGGTCAGCAGAGAGATGCGGCGCTGCTCATGCCAGGCAAAGTCACGCATCATTACCTTTTGCTCGGGCAGCACCCCTTGCAGGAAACGCGGCAATGAAACACGGTTGTAGAGAGGGTAAGGCTCGTTGGTAATCAGATGAATGCTGCAGTTTGGATCAAGCTTGCGTAAGGTCTCGGCGGCTGTGGTGCCGGCGATCCCGTTCCCAATAATAACGTACCGTTTCTCGTGCGTTGTCAAATGCCGTTCTCCTTGCCTGCGATGGTTTTCCTGGTCTCTGTCTTATGGGCGATTCTAGCATAGTTCAGGCAAAATTGCTACTGGACTCTTCCGTAAGGCCGCCAGGCGCGGCCTTCTTCCCTTTACTTGCCTCGCTAGTTTGCCTATCATATAATTAGATTGTCAAAGTGAGTAAGGAGCGACCATGCGACCGGATTCGCTGGATGATAGCGCAGCGCTGGCAATGGAGCTGCTGGATATTGTCCCCAAGGTGCTGCGCCAGATGCACACCGATGCGCTCAATTCCGAAATCCTGGCTGAGCCTGACCGCGAGGATCTCTCCGAGATCCGTACCACTAGCGGACAGCTGAGCCTGCTGCGCATTCTGATCGAGCGCAAGTGCTGCATGATGCAGGAGCTGGCCCGCCAGCTCGGGGTGACGCCTTCAACGGTGACGGCAATGGTGAAACGCTTGCAGGCTCAGGGCTATCTGGAACGGAGTCGCGATGAGGCCGACTGGCGTACGGTCTGGGTGAAGCCAACAGCACGCGCCCAACACCTGGTCCAACTCTATGACCGTGGCCGCCTGGCTTCGCTGGAGCGCCGTCTGGCCCGTCTGAGCGAGACTGAGCGCGAGCACCTTGTCGCCGCGCTTCCCGCCTTACGTCACCTCATCGAAGGCTGATGAGTGGCCGCTGAAGGCGCCTATTCGCTCCGCACCGCTTCGCTTCCATCGCCTTTGCTCCCTGCACGCTGTTTCCCCTCTTTTATTGTCCATACATATCACGTAAAAGGAGAGTAGAAAGGTTTTACTATGCAGACTTCTTCGGAGTCTTCTTTGACGCCGGTGACGCAAGAGACCTCTGATGCCTCTGAGCAAGCTGGAGCTGCTGATGAGAGAGAGCTGACAGGCGGAGGCGATGGCTATCGCTGGACGGCACTCTCGGTAACCACAGTAGGGGCCTTGCTGGCTTCTATTCAAGGCTCGGCCTTGCTGATCGCTCTGCCGGCGATTCTGGTCGAGCTGCAGGCCTCGTTCTTCACGATTATGTGGACATTGATGGGGTATTTGCTGATATTGACTGTGTTGACCCCCATCGTTGGCCGCCTGGCCGATATTTGGGGCCGCAAACGCCTCTACAATAGCGGTTTTCTGCTCTTCGCCCTGGGCTCGCTGGTCGCTGGTCTGGCCCAGCCAGCCTTGCACGGCATCGATCTGGTGGCAGGACGTCTGATCCAGGGCCTCGGAGCTGCCTTGCTGATGACCAATAGTACGGCGATTGTCACCGATGCCTTTCGCAAGGGAGAGGTCGGCCTGGGTCTGGGTATCAATCAGATCGCCGGGGCCGCAGGCTTCTTGATCGGCCCCATTATCGGCGGCCTTCTCACCGAGTGGTCCTGGCGCTGGGTATTCCTTTTTAATGTGCCTCTGGCGACCTTCGGCACGCTCTGGGGAATCTGGCGCTTGCGCGAGCCAGTACGCCCGGCTCGCCAGACCCCTATCGATTGGGTTGGTGGTCTGACGCTTGCTCTGGGCCTCTCTGGGACCTTGCTGGCTCTGACAATGGTGGCTTTCCCGCTGCTGGGCGAGTCGGCAACTGTGGCTATTCTGATAGTGGGCCTGTTGAGCATGCTTCTGTTCGCTATAATTGAGCCACGCATCAAAGCACCTATCGTACAGCTACAGCTCTTTCGCGAGCGCCTCTTTGCGATGGCGAGTCTGAGTGGCTTGCTGAATGGAATCGCCCGTGGCGCGGTGCTCTTCCTGTTGATCTTCTTTCTCCAGGGACCCTATGGGAAAGATCCGCTGACTGCCGGGCTGATGCTTGCTCCCTTCGGGGCTGCTTTTATGATTATCGGCCCGCTGAGTGGCCGTCTCTCGGACCACATTGGATCCCGTATTCTAACTCCCATCGGTCTGGCCATCTCGGCTCTGGGCCTGCTGGGTTTGACGACCATTACGCCTACGACACCGTTCTGGCTGCTTTCGCTCTATATGGCTATGATGGGAGGAGGCTCGGGTTTCTTTGTCTCACCCAATACGAACGCGATTATGAGTTCGGTGCCACCCCATCAGCGCGGCGCCGCCTCGGGACTGCTGGGAATGCTCAATAATACTGGTCAGATGCTCAGTATTGCTATTGTCTTCCCGCTGGCTCTGAAGGGGGTGCCAATGGGAGCGGTCATGCAGGTCTTTATCTATGGCGGTGGTATGGGCCAGTTTCCCTCAGCCCTGGCCACCTTTATGCACGGCTTGCACTCAGCGTTTTTGGTGTCGTTCGTTCTGAGCCTGGCAGCGATGCTGGTGGCCGCTTTACGCCCTTCACATCGCTAAAGAGGCATCTGTTGATTGAAAGTTGAGGCCGATGCTGGCTGGACCAGGGGTGCCTGCTCCCCACATACTTTCTCCTGGCGCGGCTTGCCCTCCAATCCGCCGCGCTGCCAGTCGTGGTTGACTTAGGCGGGAGCAGGCACCCCTCCCGTTACTCAGCTCTCGAACCCCCTCTTCAGCTTCCCTCTCCATCTGCCCCCAGGTCTGCTAGCCCCTGCCCCCCTTGACAAAGCCTCCAGGCAGGACATATAATTCTGATAGCAGATTGATAATGATTATCATTATTAGGTGACCCTAATATCGGGGTCCGAGAGAATTAGGCGCCAATGAAAGAAACGTTGAACGCCAATGCCCAGGCAGTTCTGGAGGTTGTGCGCCGCAGCCATAATCACCCGACTGCCCTGGAGGTTTACGAGGCTGTGCGCAAAGTGCGCCCCCGCATCGGGGTGGCGAGTGTCTACCGTATTCTGCACAGCCTGGCGCAGCAAGGGCTGATTCGCGAGTTGGGGCGTAGTGACGAGGCCTGTCGGTACGATGGGCACATCGAGCGCCACGACCACGCAATCTGCACGGCTTGCGGCGCTCTTCTCGATCTGCCTGTCGAGGTGCGTCTCTCAGAGGAGGCGCTTCGCTCGGCAGCACAGGCCGCGGGTATAGAGCTGCACTCGCATGAGGTCAGGCTCTATGGCCTATGCACTGCCTGCCGTCAGCGACTGCAGCAGGTGGAATCAGTGGAAGGTTGAGAGGATTGCCTCGCTCGCAGGTAATCGGACAAGCAGACTACAGGCACGGTAGGGGAGTCTTTTTATGCCACAAAAGCCGGAGACCGAGACACGACAAGCGGGCGCGGCGACGACCGCGCAGGAAGATCTACCAGCAGAGATGGAAGAGGCTTTAAAGCAACGACCTTCATCGGAGTTAGAGCGGCTGAAGATCGAGCTGGCCGAGATCCTACGAGGGATCGCCACTAATAATACAGATTCGCGCCACTTCTTGCTGCGCGTGGTCCAGCCTGGTCTGGCCGGGCTGATGGATGGATCGGTTTCTACGCTGGCCCCCATCTTCGCTACGGCCTTCGCTACTCACCGCCCTTTTACAGCATTCCTGGTTGGTCTGGCTGCAGCTACCGGTGCCGGGATCAGCATGGCTTTCTCAGAGGCGCTTTCGGATGACGGCGTGCTGACCGGGCGAGGCAGCCCTATCATCCGCGGGGCTATCACAGGTCTGATGACGTTTGTGGGCGGCTCGCTCCACACGCTGCCCTTCTTGATCACTCATCTGCAGCTCGCCTTGGCTACCGCTTACCTGGTGGTCGCTGCTGAGCTGCTGGCTATTGCCGCTATCCGTCACCGCTACTTCGGTACAAAATGGCTAGTCTCTATTGTTCAGGTCATTGGTAGCGGTATCCTTGTCTTCCTGGCAGCTCTTTTCTTCGGTAACGCTTGACCGGGTTCGGGTCCAAACGAAAGCAAGGAAGAGAGTAGGGTACCATGCTCTCAGCCTTGCCCTTCCTGAGGGGGGAGCACCCAGATAGATAAGGAGTACCAGTAATGGAAGCAGTCTCAAGGCCACGAGTGAAGATCTGTTGTATCAGCAGCAAGGAGGAAGCGCAGCTGGCGATCCGCTACGGCGCCGATGCCCTGGGCCTGGTTTCGCAGATGCCAAGTGGGCCAGGGGTCATTGCGGAGGAGCTAATCGCGGAGATCGCCGAGACCATTCCGCCGCCGATCGCCTCTTTCCTGTTGACCAGCCTGCAGGATGTCGAGGCGATCATCGAGCAGCAGCACCGCTGCCGCACCAATACGCTGCAGCTAGTCGATCGCCTGCCGCCGGGAAGCCATCAGCGCCTGCGCGCGGCCCTGCCCGGCATTGCCTTGGTCCAGGTGATCCATGTGCGTGGCCCGGGGTCGGTGGAGGAAGCTCTGGAGGTTGCTCCTTTTGTGGATGCCTTGCTGCTCGACTCAGGTCAACCCGATCTGCCAGTCAAAATCCTAGGCGGCACCGGCCAGGTGCACGACTGGAAGATCAGCCGGCGCATTCGTGAGACCGTTCCTATTCCGGTCTTTCTGGCGGGTGGCATCAGTGCCGAGAACGCCCGCGCTGCTATTGAGGAGGTTGCTCCTTTCGGCCTCGATCTCTGCAGTTCGGTACGCACCGAGGGCCGCCTTGATCCTCGCAAGCTAGAGCGTTTCTTCGCCCAGGTTGGGCGTCTCCCGCTTTAGTCGGCCTCGGGCGGCGAGTGGGCACGGCAGCGGGAGAGTGGAGCAGGGAGCCACCGGGACAGAGCCATCAGCCAGCCCCTTCTGCTCGCCGGCCTCACTTCAATCGGTTAGCTCCAGTTTGCCCTCACTGACACTCCCATCTGCTTGGATGGAGAAGACACGTGCGTAAGGTGGCTCAGGATGGTATTGCAATGAAAAGATAATGTAGTAGAGGCCGTTACGCCTGGCCCACTCGATATCACGAGCTGAGGGATAGGCCTCGCTACGTGGATGAGAATGGTAGTAGGCGAACATCTCACCATCGTAGGTGTCGATGTCGTTAGCGATGCGCAGCAGGTCCTGGGGAGAAATCTCGGAGAAATCATCTGGGTGCTCAGCAGCATTGGGGGTCGGGTAGTTTTTCACCACCCGACCATCCTTGCTCGCCAGCAGACCGCAGGCCTCATTAGGATAGCCGGCGGTGACATGCGCCACCATCTCCGAGTACATTGTACGAGGGATACGCACAACAAAGGCTTCTGCTACCATAAGAGTTTATTCTCCAGCTCATCCTCCAGCGCGCTCAGGTCGCGCGTCCACAGATCTTCACTGAGATATTTCCAGCCACCGTCTGCGAGAATGACTACGATCTTCCCCCGCTCCATACTGGAAGCGACGCGCAGGGCTGCATGCAGGGCAGCGCCGCAGGAAGGGCCAGCGAAGATACCCTCCTGGTCCTTGAGCTGGCGCGTGCGCCGGATGGCGTCGATGCCCGAGACCAGGATACGCGCGTCGAGGAGGGACAGGTCCAGCACAGGCGGCACAAAGCCGTCTTCGAGGCTGCGCAGGCCCTGAACACTGTCGCCTTGCATCGGCTCGGCAGCAACGACGCGGATGGCCGGGTTGTGCTCCTTGAGGCGACGCGCGTTGCCAGTGAGGGTTCCCCCGGTACCCAGGCCGGCCACGAAGACATCGAGGTCGGGGAGATCATTGATGATCTCCACGGCGGTGCTGTAGTAGTGGGCGTCAGGATTGGCCGCGTTGCCGTACTGATAGAGCATTACGTAACGCTCATCTTTGCGTGCCAGCTCCTGCGCCAGGCGCACGGCGCCATTGCTTCCTTGAGTCCCGTCCGAGAAGATGATGTCCGCGCCATAGAGTTCCAGCAACTGGCGACGCTCGCGCGTCACATTATCGGGCATCACCGCAACGAACTTGTACCCTTTGACTCGCGCAATCATCGCCAGCGCAATGCCAGTATTGCCACTCGTTGGCTCCAGCAGGATCGATCCTGGCGCCAGCTTGCCGCTAGCCTCAGCCTCCTCGATCATGCGCTTGGCGATGCGGTCCTTAATGCTGCCAGAAGGATTGACTCCCTCCAGCTTGGCGAAGATCTGCACCCCGGGTCGTGGGCTGAAGCTTTTCAGCTCTACCAGCGGCGTATTGCCAATGGTCTCCAGTATGCTGCTATAGCGCATGATGGCATTCCCTACTCCTGGCCTCCGCCAGCCATTGCGGGCAGCAGAATCACCGTGTCATTGGGACCTACTGCTGTCTGCAGGCCCTGGAGGTAGCGCACGTCTTGATCATTGACATAGACGTTGACAAAGCGGCTTAACTCTTCCTCGGGCTGAATCTGCTCTTTGAGGGCAGGATACTGCCGATAGAGGTCCGCCAGGACTTCCGCTAGTGTGTTGCCTTGGGCGCTGACTTGCTTGGCACCCCCCGCTGCTGCGCGCAGCACTGGGGCGAGACGCACTGTCGCCATAGTTCTCTTCCTACTCCTCTTTAGATACTGCTACAACTTCTACCACACACCACTCGCTCAGTCAGTCAGCTGAGCAATCACGCCTGCCTGGCGATGCTAGCGCGGGCGAGCCGATTCACCTCGCAACGTACTCGCCTGCGCCAGCACCGGCCTGTTCCTATCATGGTAGGATCGGTGCAAGATAGCCACGGTGAGGACACGATCCACTGTCCCGCCACCGGCAGCCAATGAGCCACCTCCTAAGCTGACCGCTTCCCTGCCGGCATGACATCAGGCCGAGAGGGCGCAAACGTCAGCGTAGGTTGGCAAGTTTTCAGGATGGGCATTCTCGCCACAAGCTGGGCACTGCGGATCACGATAGAGCTTCAGCTCGCTGAACTCTCCAGCGAGGGCATCGTAGGTCAGCAGTCGCCCGACCAGCGGCTCTCCAATACCCAACAGGAGCTTGATGGTCTCGACGGCCTGCAGCAGACCGATTACGCCGGGCAGTACGCCAAGCACTCCAGCCTCGGCGCAGCTAGGAGCCAGGGCCGCCGGAGGTGGCTCTGGATAGAGGCAGCGATAGCACGGCCCCTCGTGCGGCTTGAAGACAGTGACCTGGCCTTCGAAGCGGAAGACGCTTCCGTGCACTACCGGCTTGTTGGCAATGATCGAGGCATCGTTGAGCAGGTAGCGCGTCGGGAAGTTGTCGGTGCCGTCGATAATGACATCGTAGTCGGCGATGATGCGCGCCACGTTGGTCTCATCGAGGCGGTCAACGTAGGTGATAACCTTGACATCAGGGTTGAGCGCCTCAATGGTCTCGCGCGCCGACTCAGCCTTGTACTTGCCAATACGGCTGACGTTGTGCAGGATCTGACGCTGGAGGTTGCTCTCATCAACGACATCGGAGTCGATGACCCCAATGGTGCCAACCCCCGCCGCCGCCAGATAATAGGCCGCCGGTGAGCCAAGACCACCCGCACCTAGCAAGAGGACGCGCGAGTCGAGCAGCTTTAACTGCCCCGCTTCACCGACCTCGGGGATGAGCAGGTGGCGGCTGTAGCGCTTGCGCTGCGCCTCCCCCAGCGTACGCGGCTGCGCCACTTCATAGCCACGGGCACGCCATTGGCCAAAGCCGCCCGCCATTGAGATGACGTTTTGGTAGCCCATCTGCTTGAGGGTGGCTCCCGCCATGAGCGAGCGCACACCGCCAGCGCAGTAGAGCACCACCGGCTTTGTCTTATCAGGTACCGCCTCTTCAATCTGTAGCTCTAGATAGCCACGCGGCACGTGCAGCGCACCGGGAATGTAGCCCTCGTTCCACTCGTGTTTCTCACGCACGTCAACCAGAACCAGGTCCTGCGCTCCCTCCCCCTTGCGTTTGAGAGCCTCATGAACCTGGTCGGGCGTCCACTCCGGCACTAGCTCGCGGGCGCGCCGCATGATTTCCCTGGACGCTTCGCCCATCGCTCTACACCTTTCGATTGTTGACTATGTTCATCGAGTTTGTCGCGTCGTGCTAAAGACAGACTATCACGCGCTCTTTTGATCTGTCAAGGAAGAGCTAATCAGTGAGGAGGGGTCAGCCTTTTCACGACATTCTTATTTTTAAGAACAGCCAGAGCCAGGCCATTTATTCCTCTTACCGTCGGCTAGCACCGCTCTGGCTCTACCAGGGAGAGTGAAGCTCCCTGGTAGAGCGAAAAGCCACCGGCGTTCGCTGGCGCAGGGCCAGCAACGCGTTTGCTATTTACCCTTACTCCTTCAGTGCGCCTGGCCCTGTTGCTGGAGCGCTCGCAGAACGCGCTCGGGCGTCATAGGCAGGCGAGTCAGGCGCACCCCGAGAGCTGCCTTGACAGCGTTGGCGATGGCCGCAGCTACAGGAACCACTGGAGGCTCGCCTACCCCTTTAGCACCGAAAGGACCATGCTCGGATGGGACCTCGACGAGCAGAGGGGTGATGGTTGGAACATCGGTGCTATGGGGCAGAGCATAATCCATGAGCGTGGCGGTGAGAAGCTGCCCATGCTCGTCGTAGACGAACCCCTCAAAGAGGGCCCAGCCGATACCCTGGGTGACTCCGCCATGAATCTGGCCTTCGATCTCAGCAGGGTTAATGGCGAAACCCACATCCTGGGCCGCCAGATAGTCGAGGACACGCACTTCGCCCGTTTCAGGGTCAACGGCGACGCGCGCGACATGGGCCGCGTACATGGGCGAGGAGCCGAGGGCCGAGCGCCCACGGCCATAGATCGGCTGATAGCGGCTGCCAAAAGCTGTGGTGACTTGACCGATCTTCTGGAGAGCAACAGAGCGATCGGGCACACCTCGCACCACAACGCGGTCTCGCTCGATCTCCAGGTCCTCAACGGCGGCCTCCAGCAGCTCGGCAGCTACCTCCAGGATTTGCTGACGGGCGTCACGCACGGCGGCTAGTACAGCCGGCCCCATCGTATAGGTGATCTTGCTGCCGCCGGTACTGCCGCTGTGAGGCACGTTGTCGGAGCTGCCATGTTCGATCTGCACCAGCTCGGGCGAGACACCCAGCCCTTCAGCGGCGATCAGGGTCAGCGCCGAGTCGGTACCGGTCAGATCGACGGTGCCAACGATCACTGTGAGGCGTCCATCGCGGTCGAGTCGGCAGGCTGCCGCCGCTGGCTCGGTACCGCCTGGCCAGCCGCCGACCGCCAGACCAATACCAACCTTCCAGCCGCTTAGCTCGGGCGGCGGAGTTAACAGCTCCTGACGCTGCGCCCAGAGAGGATGCTCTCGCACCTTCTCCAGACAGTCTAGCAGCCCAATACGTGGCCAACGGGGACGCCGACGATCCAGCGCGGGGTCTCCTTCGCGCAGACAGTTCTTGAGGCGAAACTCTAGCGGGTCCATGCCCAGCTCACTGCACAGCTCGTCGACAGTCGACTCCAGGGCGAAAGTCGCCTGGGGCGCCCCGGGAGCTCGATAGGCCCCAACGCCAACCTTGTTGGTCAGTACTTCATAACAGCGGATATCGATATTGGGACAGCGGTAGGTGCTGGCCAGAATAAAGCCAGCCAGGCCGGCAGCAGCTCCGGCATAGGCCCCACTATCGAAAATGACCTCGCCTTGGAGGGCGACGAGCGTGCCATCGCGCCTGGCTCCGAGCCTGACAGTAATGATGGCCTGGGGCGCAGGATTGGCCGCTAAGAGGTCCTCGCTACGCGTGAAAACGAGGCGCACCGGTCGCCGACTGGCACGGGCTGCAGCGACTACGAGCGGCTCCAGCAAGGTAAATTTGCCTCCAAAGGCGCCCCCGATCGGGACTGACTCAACATGGATCTGGCGCTCGGGCAGATTGAGAGCCTCAGCGATCTCCGTACGAGTGGTAAAGAGGCCCTGGGCGCTGGCCCAGACGGTGTACTGCGCTCCATCGGGGGAGGGCATGACCGTAATCGATTGCGGCTCCAGGTAGGATTGATGCACCACGCTGGTCCGATAGCGCCGCTCAACTACTACCTCGGCCTCACGCCAGCCGACCTCGATATCACCTTGCCGCAGGTGGCTCCTGTCACTGACGTTCTCAGAAAGAGGCCGGCTCTCTTGCCCGTCTTCCTCTTCTCCTCCGGCCACAGCCGCATGGGCCTCTCCACCGGCGATCTCCCCTGCCTGCTTCTTCTCTAGCAGACGCGCCAGGGGAGCGCCTGGCTCCATCGCCGCTAACGGATCAACTACCACCGGTAGCGGCTCATAGTCGACCTCGATCGCTGCAGCTCCATCGGCGGCGGCGGCCTCACTCTCCGCCAGGACGAGGGCTACGGGCTGACCGGCCCAAAGCACTTCCCGGCGCGCCAGGGGCGATTTGGTACGCTCACCCGGATTATAACCCTCTAGTGGCAACGTCTCACCAGTATAGATAGCGCGTACACCAGGCACAGCCAGCGCCTGGCTGGTATTGATATTGACAATGCGGGCATGAGCATACGGACTGAGTACGGGTCGCGCATAGAGCAGCTTGCCCGGCACAGGAATATCGCCAGCATAGCGCGCCTGCCCGGTGACTTTGGCGGGCGCGTCTGGGCGCTGATAGGGCTTGCCTATGGCTCTGTATTCAGCCGATCTGTCAGCTGTCTGTGTCATCGGTCACTCACTCGCTCACTCTGCTCAGAGGCAGGCCAGGGAAGAGAAAACCACAGAGATCAGCTCCGGTTTTGCCCTGCCTCCTGGATAAAAAGCAGCTACTTACCAAAAAACAGTCCGCCCACAGTGTAGCACAAACTCTGCCTGCCTGTCATGGGAGCGACGAGAGGAGAGTAAGCAGGCGCAGAGGTAAGGCGTAAAGTGAAGGCGGGAGAAGAGCAGGCGGTGCACTCGTTAGGCCGGATAGCACGAGGGAAGTAAGCTATTGGGACGGAGCGCACCGCCTGTCACCGATGGAGGCAATGAGACGACAAGGCCACCAGAGAACCAGGAGGATCTTTGAGAAGCTAGCGGGGCCGCTGGGCTTGATGGGCCATGCTTCTTCACTTCCTTCGACTGGGGTTGCTGCTCTTCCTCCGGTTCCCTTGGATACCTCTTGATGCCGTCCGTCTAGCGCGTGTTCAGATGAGTTCCTGCTCTGTCTGGTGTTGCTCGCAGGCTCTCAGGCAAGCCTGAGAGGAGCCGGGAGAGCGAGGCAAAGGGGCAAGAGACCTGACGGAGGCCGCAGCGGTTGGGTCCAACCGTCAGGAAATCCCCGGCGCCCTTTGCCTCTATCGAACTAGGGTCAGAGCACCAAGGCCACCAGCAAATGGCTCTGAATGTCAGTGGTCGTGCCCAGACCAAGCGAGAGATCGAGGGCGGAGCCACCGCAGGCTGTATTGCCACTCAGCTTGAGATCAGTGGCCAGCACCAGATCGATCGGGTAAATGTAGCCCGCAACAGTGGCGCGGGCAGCGGTCAGATAACCGGCGCCACAGATCGTATTGCTGACGATGCTGACGCCGCTGCCCTGAATGGTAATACCGGCCTGGTAGGACTGGCCCTCCGCGCCGCTAACGTTGAGAATGCGCGCATTGCTAATAGTGTTGCTGAGCAGGACAATATGAGTAGCTGTGCGGGCCGAGACACAGAGACCCTGGCGCGCACCAATGCTCAGCTCGGAGATCCAGATGCCAATATCGTTATCCTGCAGGACATTCGACTTTAGCTGCAGGCCCAGCGTCAGCGGTAGGCCATAGCAGGAGCCACCGACTACCGCGATGCCAGCCGCCACCCCCGGCTGGCTGCCAACATAAATATTGGCAGTAATATGATTGCCACTCAGGGAGACATGGGCTCCACCCACGATCTGGATGCCTGTCTGAGCCACAAAGGAAATCGGACCCAGGCCAATCAAGGTATTGTTGCTAATGACGGCGCTGTCCGATGGTCCGGCAATGATGACACCCGAGCGCAGATAGTGCGTGATGGTGTTGCCTTCGATGGTGCCACAGGCGTGGCTATCATTGGCGAAATAGATGCCTACCCCAACGTGAATGTTGCTCAGATGGACATCGCCAATGTCATGAATGCGCGACTGCTTGATCGTCACGTTCGCACCAACATTCAGAACACCGAAGTCCAGCGCACCATAAATATCTGCATTGACAATGGAACCAGTCACACCGCTGCTGAAAAAGACTCCAACGTCACAGCCCGTCGCGTTGACGACCCCTGTGACCGTGGTCGAGGGATTGACCAGCGCCGCCGTCAGGGTGACTCCATGCCAGCTAAAACCCGTTGACTTACAGCTCGTATGCCAGGCACGCGCCCCAACAAGCTGCGATAGACCCAGACTCAACAACGCTATCACAAGCGCCAACGGTACACATGCCGCCAAAATCAAGGAAGCTTTTCTTCGCAATGCCTTCCTCCACTTGACACCTGTAAGATGGTGCGCAGTCCCTTCCTACTCTCACTCCAGGTGGAATGGGCTGCACGATACTCCTGAAGGCACTCAACCGAGTACCTTCTCCTATCGAAGCGTGGAAAAATATAACACGCTTTCCCATCGATGTCAATAAAGAATCTGCATTGTGATAATTTATGAATACATTGTAATGTTGAGTGATCTAAATATATAGATATTAATAAGAGGGGATACAGGAGAGACAGCTCTGGTTGAAGCGTGGATGGTCCAGGGGCAGGAGAGAGAAAAGGAGAGACAGCTCTCTAGAGGAGAGAAGAGCGCCCCGGTAAACAGCGCGTAGGCTGGCGTTGTTTACCGGGGCCAGAGGCAAGCCTCGGCTGCCAGACCGTCGCCACGTCAGCTCTTGACGAGATCAGGCCACTTTCATGGCAGCATGCAGGGCGCGATCCAGGTCCCACAGGATATCTTCGATATCCTCGATGCCGATGGAGACGCGGATCATATCCGGCGTCACTCCACCCGCTAGCTGATCCTCTTCGGAGAGCTGCTGATGGGTGGTGCTGGCCGGGTGAATGATCAGGCTGCGCGTGTCACCGACGTTGGCCAGGTGGGAGAAGAGGCGGACATTGTTGATAACGGCCTTGCCGGCCTCGTAGCCCCCTTTGACGCCAAAGGTAAAGATGGCACCGGCACCGCGTGGCAAATAGCGCCTGGCCAGCTCATAGTAAGGACTATCGGGCAAGCCTGGATAGTTAACCCAGCTGACTGCCGGATGTTCTTTGAGGAACTGAGCGACCTGAAGCGCGTTCTGGCAGTGCCGTTCCATGCGCAACGAGAGCGTCTCCAGGCCCTGCAGCAGCAGGAAGGCATTGAAGGGACTCAAGCAGGGGCCGGTGTCACGCAGGGTCTCACAGCGAGCCTTCATGACGAAAGCGAAGTCGCCGAAGGTCTCGTAGAAGCGGACACCATGATAGCCCGGCGACGGATCAACGATGTGCGGGAATTTTCCGTTATCCCAGGGGAATTTCCCGGATTCGACAAGGACGCCGGCAATCGAGTTACCATGACCACCGATGAATTTGGTGGCCGAATGCACTACGATGTCGGCGCCGTGCTCGAAGGGACGGCAGAGATAGGGTGTAGCAAAGGTATTATCGATGATAAGCGGCAGGCCAGCTTCGTGGGCAATCTCGGCAACAGCCTTGATGTCGAGGACATCCCCCCGCGGGTTGCCGATGGTCTCCCCATAGAGTGCGCGTGTGCGCGGAGTGATGGCGCGCCGGTAGTTTTCAGGGTCGCTGCTGTCAACAAAGATGGTATTGATCCCCCAGGTGCGCAGGGTGATGTCAAACTGGGTGTGTGTGCCTCCGTAAAGGCTGCTGGATGAGACCAGCTCGTCGCCAGGTCGCAGAAGCGTTAGCATGGTGACCATCTGGGCCGCCATACCCGAGGCGGTGGCGACAGCCCCAGTGCCTCCCTCCAGGGCGGCGATGCGCTCTTCAAAGGCCGCCGTGGTGGGATTCATGATGCGCGTGTAGATGTTGCCGAAGCGCTGCAAGGCAAAGAGATGGGCCGCATGATCAGTGTCATCAAAGACAAAGGAGGTCGTTTGATAAATGGGTACTGCCCTGGCCCCGGTGGTTGGATCAGGCCGCTGACCAGCATGGACCGATAGAGTGTTGAAGCCGAAGATATGATCGCCGTCGATTTCTGGCATCCTCTATTCCCCTCTTCTCTGGTGTAGGCTAGGCTCCTTTTTGGCTGTGTGCTGTGGTGCGCTCACCATCGTCAGGCAGGCCGGCCAGGAGCACAGAGATGGTCGCTTGCCGGGCCGGGCGGCTGGCTGACTATTCTGTAGTATCGTATCACATGTGCTGCGGCGTTCGGCAGCCCTCACGCGGGGAGGCGTCAGGGGAGATGGAGGATGGTGAGATGGCTGCAGTCTCTCCTCGCTCTGCAGTACAATAAAGGGCGGGGCCTTGCCTACGCTTTGCCCCGTGGCTCTCTGCGCTTCACCGCGGCGAGGTGGACAAAGATGGTCTGAGTCGCAATTGTCTTAAGAAGGATGAGGTCGAGCGTTCTATGATGCAGTATGCTCCTGATATGTACGATCGTCTGAAGCTCCTTCAGACGTATCGCCATGTGGCCATTGTCGGCATCTCGGCTGATCCCTATCGCCCGAGCCATTTTGTGGCCATTTATCTGCAGGCCGAGGGCTATCATATCATTCTGGTGAATCCGCGCTACGCCGGGCAGACGATCCTCGGACAGCGGGTCTATGCTTCGCTGACGGAGGCCAAGGAGGCCGGTGAAACGATTGAGATAGTGGATGTCTTCCGCAAGCCCGAGGATGTTCTGCCTATTGCTGAGGAGGCGATTCGCATCGGGGCCAAGGTGCTCTGGCTTCAGCTCGGTATCCGCAACGATGAGGCCGGACGCCTGGCTCAAGAGGCTGGCTTGATCTTCGTGCAGAATAAGTGTATTAAGATGGAACATGCTCGTTTCTTCGGCGGCCTGCACACTGTCGGACTGAACACGGGCGTGGTCCTTTCGCGGGCCTTGCCTCGGGCTGAGGTACTGAAGCCCTCTTCTGCTGAGCTGGTGCGCTAGGCTGCGGCCCAGGCCTTCCTTCCCCGAAGGCCTGGTCTGGAGAGAGGCCGGTCCCACCCTGCTGGCATCCGGACACACAGGTGGCGTTGCCCCAGGGCAGGGCAGCGGGACCAGCCTCATCGTTCTGATCTGCGCTGTGCACTGCGTTGAACGTGCTCTTCGCCTTAGCGGAAATGGGGCAAGACACTACGCACGAAGCGCTCTAGTGAGGGAATGTCCAGGAAGCGGAAGATAAAGTGGGAGACACCGACTTCAATGAACTGCTCCAGTTCCCGAATGACCTCGGTGGGGCTGCCAGCAATGAAGTGCTTTTTGGGGTCGCGTACGACTAGGGCGGGATCATCGGCAACACTGGCGGTGCTGAGATAGGTCAGGGTGATCTCAGCTGGATTGCGCCCGAGTCGCTGGCAGTGCTGACGTAATATGCTCAGTTTGCGGCTGTATTCTTCGAGCGTGCAGGAATTGAAGTTCCAGAGGTCGGCATAGTGCGCGGTAATGGCCAGGGTGCGCTGCTCACCCCCGCCACCAATGAGGAGGGGGATCGACGGCTGCGGGACCGGCAGGCAGTGCGCCGCTTCGATATGATAGTGCTTCCCGTTAAAAGTGGCTGGCCCCCCCTGCCACAAGAGCCGCATGATTTGAAGCGCCTCTTCCAGCTGCTCCATCCGCTCTTTGACACTGGGGAAGTGATAGCCGTAGGAGCGATATTCATGTTCCTGCCAGCCGGCGCCAAGGCCGAGGATCAGCCGCCCGCCGGACATGAGTTGCAGATTGGCGGCCATTTTAGCCAGCAGCGCCGGATTGCGGTACCCCTGGCCAAGGACCAGTGAGCCGACTTTGAGGTGGGGATAGCTTGCCGCTACATAACACATGGTCGAGAAGCATTCCATGACGGCTGCTTCTCCCCAGTCAAAATGATCCTCTACCCAGATGGTGCTGAACCCTTCTGCTGCCTGAATCAGTCGCTGATTATAGTCCCATAGCTCATCTGGACCTAGGGGGGGGCGGCTGCATCATTTGAAGCATCAAACCAAATTCAACACGACTCACGCTTGCTCGTCCCTTCTATCAGAATAGACCTGAGCAGGCTTGCTCTGTCGAGAGCATCATATCACATGTCAGCACCTCATTGCGGGAGGGCGAAGCCCGAGCCGCGAGGAGGCCAGGCCAGCACTCTTCGCCAGCTTCAGCCAGGCGGCCACTGATAGCCAGCGGAGCGATAGATGGCCTCGACGGTGGCAAGGTTTTCTAGCGATTCCTCAAGCTGCAGCAAGGGCGGGCGCCCGGTGCGCAGGCAGCTTCCAAAATGCTCGATCTCGAGACGATAAGGATCGCTGGGCGGGAAGCGACGCACGATAATCTGCTCGCCAATGGTGAGGGTCACAGTGGTCTCTATCTGCCCGGGTGTGAATGGGCCATTGAGCAGAAGGGTCCCATTCTCTCCGATAATCTCAGCAAGCTGACGGGTAGGCAGTTCAAAGCTGCTGTCGATGAGAGCGAAGCGCCCTTCTCCGAAATCGAGGAAGGCCACCACGGCACGCTCAACTTCCCCGCGAGCCGGGGCATAGACACGGGCCCCGACAGCCAGTGGGGCCCGACCATAGATGGCACGACAGAGATTAAGTGAGTAGCAGCCCACATCAACGAGCGAGCCGCCCCCAAGGGTAGTTTGTAGGCGAATGTCCTGGGGACGGCTGCGCAGGTCGAAATAGAAGGAGGAACGCACAAGCTTGACGGCCCCAATGAGGCCCTCGCTGATTTGCTCCATGACCCAGAGCATCTGCGGATGGAAGCGATACATGAAGGCTTCCATGAGCAGTCGCCCCTGGGCACGGGCCGTCTGGAGCATGCTCAGCCCTTGCTCAACGGTGAGAGCCAACGGCTTCTCGCAGAGGACATGCTTGCCGGCCTTCAAGGCTCGCATGCTCCACTCCGCATGCATGCTATTGGGTAAGGGCACATAGACTGCCTCTACTCCTTCGTCTGCCAGCAGGCTCTCATAATCACTATAGATGCGTACGGCTGGGGGAGCAGACAGCTGCAGGCGAACACGGTCCGGTTCGCGACTGGCAATGGCCACCAGTTGGGCATTACTGGCCGCTTGAATAGCGGGAATGACGCGCTTGAGGGCAACGCTGGCCGCGCCAAGTATCCCCCATTTCACCGGCGCTTCCGCTGAGTGTAGCTCGCTTTGCATAGGCCTCTCTTCCTGAGAGAATGCACAGAGCGCTGTTTCGTCTCTGGTCCTGACTGAGCAGGCGGGCCGACGAACAGATAGACGGAGAGGCGGGCAGGTGAATCCCACGCCATTCATCCGACGGTCCGTAGTGGCCCGAGAGGACGTCACGCCTTCCTTCCCTTCCAGACCCTGGCCCTGCGAGAATAAGAAGGCAGATCAGGACATCGCTAGACCAGGCGCCGGGGCCAGGGAAGACAGATAGGACCGGTGACCCCAGGCAGGCCACGGCTCCAGTAGCCTGGGTGCGCTGGATATGCCACCGGTCAAGCAGCGAATGCCAGGGCGGAGCGGAGAGCCTGCCGCCCTGGGCACTGCCGGGCTAAGCCTCGCTGTCTTTCAGCCCCACGGGCACGCTGACCAGGAGCGATTCCTCTGGCTGCCGTGCCCCAAGAGAAGCGAATGGAGCAACTGGCGCACTGCGCCGGACGATGACGCGAATGCCATCCAGAAATGTATCACCAAGCCAGGCCTCAACATCACTGACCAGCTTAAAAGCCTCTGTCGCAAAGCGATGGGCCCGAATCACGAGAAGAGCCCCGCGTTCCTCATGGGGCCGCAACCAGAGGGGTTGCCCGGGAACCAGGCGACTGCCGTCCTGTGGCAGCTCGACCCAGGCCCGGAAGGTCTCATCTCCCAGGCCGGCGCCGTGGAGGTCCAGACGCAAGCGCAGGGGCTGAGTTTTCTCCGTGGGATTCCCCAGTCGAAACGGCACCGCCCAGCGATAAGCATCGGCAGTGGCGTTGATGACATTCAAATTGCAGCCGACAACCCAGGGCTCTGGCCACTGCTCGATCTCAAGAGAGACGCGCAGACAACGGTGACCGCCAGCGCTTGGGAGCCATTGCCAGCTGAGGGCCTCGATATGGGCGGGATCAGCTGGTAACGTCACAGGCCCCAATGCTGGCAGGCTCTCGTGCTCGCGGGAGCCCATGCCGAAGGAGTAGATCCGCGGCGTGGCCTTCTGCACCGTGAGCGGCTCTCTTGCTTCGTTACACAAGAGAAGACGGATCGAGACTGTCTCACCGACACGCGGCGGGTTGGGAACGATCTCCAGCCCGTTGGCGGCGAAGCGTAACCGGCGCCCAACTTCCTCTGGTGGAAGCGTTTGCCCGAGGGACACAACATTCCTGGTCATGGATCTCCTCCTTGCATGGCGAGCCAAAGCGCATTCTTTACAAATTTTTTCATTATACACTCTATCCGGCTAGTGATGCAAGCGACGCACCAGGGGAGGGACCGGGCTAGAGCATTCGCCGGCGACGATCCTCCACGCGCTTCGCCTTTAGCTCGAAGCGCGGTAAGCTTCCCTCGGCGACGGCCTCGACTGGAATACGCAAGCCGAAGGAGGCGCGCAGAGCCTCTTGAATCTCGCCGACCAACGAGGGAGGGCACTCGACCTGGAGCGCGATCTCATCCAGTGGCCCATTGCTGGTGACGATAATGCGATACTCGGCCACCTCGGGGAAGCGGTGCAAGACATCGGCGATGGCCGACGGATAGATATTGACGCCGCGCACGATGAGCATATCATCGATGCGCCCCAAGATTCCGCCGGGCAGCAGCAGGAAGGCCCGGCCACAGGGGCAGCTATAACCGCCATTGCGCACCAGGTCACCGGTACGATAGCGCAGGGCCGGGTTACCCCAACGTCCCAGGTTGGTCAGCACCAGCTCACCAACTTCGCCCACCGGCACGGGCTGGCCTGAGCGAGGGTCCAGAATTTCAGCGATGAATTCACCTTCATTGACATGCAGGCCGTGTTGCCGCTCGCAGGTAAAGCCGTAGGCACCCATTTCGGACATGCCGGCATGGTCGTAGGCTTTGGCTCCCCAAGCCTCTTCAATGCGCCGACGCGTGGCCGGAATCGAGGCCCCCGGCTCGCCCGCATGGATTGTAATGCGCACCTTGAGCTTCTGCAGGTCAAAGCCCTCCTGCCGGGCCACCTCCGCCAGGCGCAGGGCATAGCTCGGCGTGCAGACCAGGACGCTCGCCTGGACGTCCTGCATCATTCGTAGCCGCTGCAGCGAGTCCATCCCGCCGCCAGGCACCACCAGGGCCCCCAGATTTTTGGCCCCTTCATAGGCCGCCCAGAAGCCGATGAAGGGTCCGAAACCAAAGGCGATAAAGATCACATCATCGCGGGTGACGCCCGCCGCTTGATAGACCGTCTTCCAGCAGTCGGCCCACCACTTCCAGCTTTCCGCCGTATCGAGGACGCGCAAGGGGCGTCCAGTTGTGCCCGATGTCTGATGATAACGCACGTACTCGCTCAGCGCGTAGGTCATGTTCTCGCCATAGAGCGGATGCCGCTCCTGATCAGCGAGCAGCTCCTGTTTGGTTGTAAAGGGCAAGAGCGATAGATCGCGCAGCCGTGTTAGCGAGAGCGACTGGCCATTCGCCAACAATTTTCGTTCGTAAAAACTGTTGCGCGGTAAAATGCGCGTAAGCCCTAGCTGGAGCCGGGCCAATTGCCGCGCTTCGATCAGTGAACGCGAAGCAGTCTCCAGCCGTGGATGATTCGATTGAGGCATGGATCACGTCCTTTCACTCCCGGCCCCGAGCTGCCCGGCGGGCGGGAAAGCACGCCATATCCCTTACTCTTCTCCTTGCGGCTTTTTGCTCATTCTTCTGTCTTTCTTCCTTGCCTGTCCTGTACGTGTGGTTGCAGCAAGTAGATCTCTCTCACGGGGAGCCTGGCCTGCGCCCGGGCAGGGTCAGACAGCCCGGCACATTGAGAGAGCCAGGCGCCCGCAGATGGCAGACAAAGGACAGCCCTCTCTTTCCGACCTACCGGGCAGACGGGCGGAGCCTTCTCATGCAGTAACACGCCTGGGCAGCGGCGGAGCGCTTCAAGATCGGTCCCAGCCTACTCAGCTCCGCTGCCCTGTTCTGCCTCTACCAGCAGGTCGAGAGCTCGTCGAACATAGACCGGTGTGAGCTGTTTGCGATAGGTGATTGTCAAATCCGCGTTGTCCAGTGGCCTGGCACGCTTCGCCGCCAGGGTCGCTACTTCCTGCAACAAGGTAGGCGTGGGCTGCTGTCCTCGCAGGCGCGCCATTGCCTCTTCAGCCTCGACGGGATGGGAGGCAACAGCGCCCAGCGTAATGCGAGCATCGCCTATGCGACCATCCGGCTCACGACGCAGGGCCACGGCCACACCTAGAATGGGGAAGTCAAAGGAGCCACGTCGGCGTAGCTTGAGATAGGTACTGCGCCAGCCAAGTGCGGGTGGCAGCCAGATCTCCTGCAAGATCTCATCGGCCTCACGGGTATAAGGCCGCATGCCATCGTCGTAGAACAGCTCCTGAATCGGTATCTCGCGCTCGCCACGTACACTGACCAGGCGTACCCGCGCTTGCAGGGCCACAAGCACGGGCGCCGTATCCGCCGAGGAGATGGCCCAGCAGCGCGGACTGCCCGGAGCGACAAGGCAGATGCTGCCATCGCGCTTCATGCAATAGCCGATGGAATGGCGCCAGAATTCAGTTTGATTATAATAGTTACAGCGCGTATCCAGCAAGATATTGCCGCCAATGGTGCCAGCATTGCGCAACTGAGGTGTAGAGACCGCCGCGGCAGCCAGGGCCAGGGCAGGATAGTGGGCACGAATGAGTGGATGGTTACTAACGCTTGTCAGGGTCTCACCTGCACCGATGCGCACGCCCACATCTGGTGAGCCACCGATCCCCTTCAGCTCGCGCAGGCGGCGCAGTCCAACAAGGACCGCAGGCGTAAACTGGCGACGCTTCATATTCGGCAGCAAATCAGTTCCGCCAGCCACGGGCATGGCCTGGGGTCCTTCCTCAGCCAGGAGTCGCGTTGCCTCGCTGAGCGTGCGTGGTGCCAGATAGCGAAAAGGAGGCAGGCGTAGCATTCAGGCAGTTCCTCCTTTCTGCGGAAGCTGGGAGGAGGTGGAAGCCGCCCCATGAGGAGCACTCTCTCCCTGCCTCGGATGCTGATGGTGGCCGTTCGTTGGATCGGGCCGCGGCTCCCGCTGCTCTGGAGACCAGCGAATGAGCCGCGCGGGCCATAGCTCATTCAGAACGATAGGCGTGACACGTGGGGGGGGCAGCGGACGCTCGCCAGGTTCGCTACGAGCTGCTTTGAGGGCGCGCAAAACCTTATCTGGTGTAATCGGCACTTCATCAATACGAATGCCAACGGCGTTATAGATGGCATTGGCAATAGCCGGGATGACGGGCAGTAGCGGCCCCTGTCCGGCCTCTTTTCCCCCAAAGGGGCCTTCATCGTCAGGCCGGCCAACCAGAATCGTCTCGATCTCCGGGGTATCGAGAGTAGTGGGGATCTTGTAATCCAGGATCGACGGGATCTTGTGCCGCCCTTTGCGAAAGATCTGCTGCTCCATGAGAGCCTCACCATAGCCCATATAGGCGCTTCCTTCGACCTGGCCGGCTACGAGCAAGGGGTTAATCGCCTGGCCCACATCATGGGCGAGCCAGAGCTTTTCAACCTTGACCTCGCCCGTTTCGATGTCAACTCCCACCAGAGCGACACAGGCCGAGTATGAGTAGGCCGGCGAAGGACCAACCCCAGCCCCCTTGAAGTCACCATGAATGTCCTCTGGAGGCGCATAGGAGCCTGCTGCAACCAGGGCCCCGTAGCGAGCTTCGGCCAGCTGCACTGCCTGCTCAAAGGAGAGGGCCACCTGTGGATCGTCAACACAGTAAATGAAGCCGTCGCCGCTCTCCAGACGGTCGGGCGGCAGGCGCAGCCGCTCAGCCGCAACGCTGTGTAGCAGCTCCTTCAGGCGCCGGGCCGCCTGAATAGCGGCGTTACCCGCCATGAAGGTGACACGACTGGAGTAGGAGCCAAGGTCAACCGGGGTTAAGGTCGTATCGGCGGTCTCCAGGTGGATGCGCTCCGGCTCAATTCCCAGTTCCTCAGCTACGATGTAGGCGAGCACTGAGGTCGAGCCCTGGCCGATGTCGGTGGCACCGCAGTAGACGGTGACCCCTCCGCCACGATCGAGACGGATCTGGACAGCGGAATGGGGCATATCATTCCAGTAGATCGGCTTGCCGGCCCCACAGATGTAGGTGGAAAGAGCCAGTCCCATGCCACGCCGGACCGGTGAGGACTGGCGTGTAGCCTCAGCCTCGCGCGCCAGACGCGCCGCATGAAACTCGCGCCAACCGGAGCGAGCGACGACCTGATCCAGACATTCCTCCAGGGCACAGCTCGTAATGCGCAGACCATTGATGGTTCGACTGTAGGGCCGAACCAGATTGCGCTTGCGCAGTTCGATCGGATCAACTCCCAGATCAGCAGCGATTTTGTCGAGGTGAACCTCGACAGCGAAGCGCGGCTGGGGTGTGCCGTGACCACGCTTAGGGCCACAGGGCGGCTTGTTCGTGAAAACACGCATGCCCTCAAATTTGTAGGCAGGAAGGGCATAAGTGACCGGCTGGAGAGCGCCTGTATAGTAGGTGGTGGCCACGCCGTACGAGCCATAGGCCCCGCCATCCAGGAAGGAGCGAAAATGCATGGCGGTGATTGTCCCGTCGCGCTTGACTCCGGTCTTGATCCACATCTTGACAGGATGGCGCCCTCGATGGATGAGAAAAACTTCTTCGCGCGTACAGGTGATTTTGACAGGCCGCCCAGTGCGACGCGCTAGCTCACAGGCACAAATCTCATGCGAGAAGGGATCACTCTTGCCACCGAAGCCACCTCCTACGTGGGGAGCAATAACGCGCAGATGGGAGGGCGGGATACCCAGGACCTTGCTGACTTCGCGATGAACATAGTGAGGGGTCTGGGTTGAGGACCAGAGGGTGAGCTTCCCCCCGATGGGATTATGGGGGTCCGGCTCCCAGCGCGCGACACAGGCGTGGGTCTCGATCGGAACGTGATTGTTGCCCTCGTAGTAGAACCAGTCTTCTCGCACATAGTCGGCGGCAGCAAAGCCAGCCTCGATATCGCCAAATTCATAAGAGACGGCTTTGTGGATGTTACCGTTGCGCGTCTCCTCGTGGATCTTGACGTCAGGGCGCGCCAGAGCCTCCTCGATGCTCATCAGCGCCGGCAAGACTTCGTATTCAACTTCGATCAGGCTCAGGGCTTGCTCCAGCGTGTCCGGGTCAACGGCGGCCACGGCAGCCACTGGATCGCCAACGTAACGCACTTTGTCGATGGCTAAGGCCGTTTCGTCCTGGCTGGAAGGCAAAATACCGTATTTGCGCGGCAGATCTTCACCCGTAATAACGGCGAGCACACCCGGCAGCTCCCGCGCTCTACGCGTATTGATGGAGATAATGCGCGCATGGGGATGAGGCGAGCGCAGGAGGCCCCCGTAGAGCATCCGCGGGAGTATGATGTCATCGGCATAGATAGCCCGCCCGGTCACAGTGCTATAGGCATCAACTTTGGGCAAGGGCTTACCTACCACTTTGTAGGGACCTGCTTTGCGTGGTTGCAGACGCCGCCATTCGTCCATAGCTTCTCCTCTCTCTTGTGTACCGGTGCTGAGCTGAGCGGACGATACGGATAGGATCGCTGTCGATCTCTCTGCCCAGGATGCCTTTTCAGGGCTGGAGGGCAGCATTGGGCTGCCGCTCACCTTGGCGGGCAGCAGAGAGACGCTCCGCCGCTGCTTCGACCGCCTCGTAGATCTTCGTGTATCCGGTGCAGCGGCAGAGGTTCCCGGACAGCGCCTGTTTGATCTCTTCGCGCGTTGGATGGGGATTCTGACGGAGAAGGGCTACAGCAGAGAGTAGCATCCCGGGAGTACAGTAGCCACATTGAGCCGCTCCCAGCTCGGCGAAGGTCTCTTGCAGCGGGTGGAGCCTGCCCTGCTCCTCCAGTCCTTCAATCGTCGTAATCTCACAGTCTTGAACCTCCAGCGGCAGGGTCAGGCAGGAGAGAACCGGCACGCCGTCGAGGAGCACGGTGCAGGCGCCGCACTCGCCTAGCTCGCAGCCATGTTTGGTACCGGTCAGCCCGAGATCCTCACGCAGGACCTCTAGCAAGGTCCGATGAGGCAACACCGCCACCTCATAGCGTTCACCATTGATACGCAGGGTAATCAGTTCGCGCATGTGGACTCCTTTCGGCCCGATGATCATCTCCAGGGTGACCCAGGGAGAACCCCCCAGTGAGCACTCCGGCAGACAGGGGAGCCGATCGGGTTCTTCAGATAGTGCAACCCTGTGTTATTATAACATTTTTCCTTGCGTGCTATATTGCCCAAGTGCAGCACTGTATCTGTAAAGTGCACACTCCTCCCCGCAAAAGCGGCTCCCGCCCGGAATCTCCAAGACGAGTCTCAAGGCAGACCGCTGACGCGGAAATCGCGCGGATGCTCGACGACGAAACGCTCCTCAATCTGCTGCTTCCCGCCAGCGGGCAAGGTAAACTGCCAGGTCAGCTGCTCCAGCTTGCTGCGTTCCTGCGGCTCGGGCAACAGCGAGACAATACGCACTTTGATGCGCTCATGGCGTGAGACGGGTGCACGGTCCATAATGATGATGCGGCGTTCACCCCGAGCAAAGTTCTCCACTGTGATGCGGTAAGCGTAGGTGATGCGCCGCAGGTTCCCCTGCAAGCGACTGCCCTGTTCAACTGTCCGCTCGACCAGCTCACGTCGAATGCGCACAGAGTCATCGAGGCCAAGGAAGAGGCGAAAGGTTTGGCCGGGAGCCGTGAGGTCGATCTCGGTGGTACCGACATACTCCTGATCGACGAAGATGTTGGCCTTGCCTTTGAGCAGGAGACCGCCGCTGCTGTTCTCCACCGTGGCACGCAGATGGGCCACTTCCTCCAGGGCCGGGATTGCGACTACTTCGAGTCGGCAGGGGAGCTGATATTGGGCAATAAGCGTCCGATGGGGCGAGCCGTCGGAGGGAATGTTAACAGAGCGCCCACAGCGATAGACCAGGGCAGTAGCTCGCTGCTCAATCTCGGCGCTTGACTCGACGGCCTCTTCACTGGCCAGAGCCTCCTCATTGACCTGCCCCTCCACGGTCGGAGCTGGCTCTGGCAAGGCACTCAGCGGGGCCGCCAGCATGACCTGCGGCTGCCACTGGCCAGGCACGGCAGGTAACTGAGGAGATCTCCTAGTCAAGGCTCGGGGCGATAACACTGGCTGGAAGGTATCCAGATACCAGGGTTCCAGTTCGGGCAAAACCGTCGCTTGCGCTGGGCGCGCTGTAGAGAGCGCCAGCGCTACCTCGTTCCAATCTTCACCGGTGTGCTGTTCTACCAGGCCGATGCAGGCGAGATCAACACTGCTCTCCTGACCAACATCGCCCTTAGCACCATCGTGGCCGCTGAAGGAGAGACGGGCATCGTAGCTGGGACGCCAGGCCGCCCCTTCGATGAGATAGCTTAGTTCCAGTATCAGCTCACCAGCACGTGGTAGCTCCACGGTTACAAGCACGGCCAGGCGGTCAGGATCGCTGTGCAGACGTTTCTGCTCCAGTTCACGCTTCTTAGCCTGCCACTCTTTTTGCAGCTGGTCTAACTGGACAGCCACATCCTGGGAAGCCTCGGCATCCTGCAGCATCTGCTCCAGCAGAGCGGCAAAAAAATGCTGGTAATCGCCCGGCTGCAAGCGTCCCTGGGTCAGCCCCTGAATGAGCGCCGGTGCTTGCTCTCCCAAAGCCTGGACCCAGCGTCGACGCTGCTCAAGCGCCTGCTGGCGGGTTTGTAGGAGCTGAATCTTGCGCCCTAACAGATCGCAGGCGGTCTGCAAGCGCAGCAGCTCTTGCTCGGGAGGGCGGGCTAGAAAAGCGGTGGTCGCCTCAACTCCGAGCAGGCGCGTTCCTGCCGGTCCCCTGCCGCTGGCTCGCAGCGAGTCCTTGAGGAAAGGCGGCAGATAGTTGATGCGCAGCTCATGCTCGCCCGCCTCCAGGGAGAGGCTTCCCTGCCGCTTAACAAGGGCTCGATCTCCATAGACTGTGACCTCAGCGATGCGGGTCTCTAGCTCAATGACCATGCCTACCTCATTGGCGGGAAATGCGGATGGACAACCAATCTCGCCTGGCCAGCGATCAGCGGCCCTGTTGAGCTGCTCCAGCTCGCCCTCCGGTGAGAGAGCAGCTCACGGGCTTCGCTCCAGGAGACGATTCAGCATATCTGCTTACCTGTACCGCTGATGAGATTGATTACGGCTTTCTACAACAAAGCTTCTACTGAGAAGAGACGTCCACCCCTTCACTCCTCTGCAGATCACCCCGCCGGGCCTTTCACCTGATGAGAGGTGCTCGCCCAACGCCAATCTTGTCTAAGAGTGCCATGTATAGGGAAGATGGGCGCCAGCCGAGAGACTCCGCTGCCAGAGCAGGAAGGCCAGACGAAGCAGTCACGCAGCTTCCCAGGCTATACTCACTCCCTAGGCAGCGCTCGCTCACTCATTTGCCAGGTCACTCGTAAGGGCTTAAACGGCGAAGCTATCCCACCTCCGTTGCAGCAGGAAGAGGAGGAACAATGTTGTTCGCTAGCACTATACCATATCTCCCAATTCGGCGTTCTTTGCGACTCCACCTGGTCAGGCTGCTCGGGGCCTGTGGCCTGCTGGGAATCTGCTTGAGTGTCAGCTTCTTGTGGCCGATCGCTCCCTGGGGTCACCCTGGCCTCAGTGCCGCTCATCCTCTCAGTGGCTGGCATCCTTTGAAGATACGCTCCGTCCAGGTCACCAGGCCGCAAACCGCCGGCCAGAACCTACTTTACCATAACGGTCCAGTGATGAGCCGCGCGATGACCGCCTACGCTATCTTCTGGGAACCACCAGGCTCTCAGGTAAGCGCGAGCTATCATCAGCTGATCGAACGCTACTTCCAGGATGTAGGCACTTCAGCGCTCTATCATAATAACGTACAATACAGCGATAGCAGCGGTCAGGCGCCGACTGGCGCCAGCTTCGGCGGCTCCTGGATCGACCGCCGTCCATACCCGAACTCGACACTGAGCGACGCCCAAATCCAGGACGAGGTCAGACGCGCGCTGCAGATGCAAGGCTGGAGCGCTTCGCTTTCCCATATGTTCTTTGTTTTTACGGCTCGTGGAGAGAACATCTGTTATGACAGCTACTGTAGCTTCTCTAGCTTCTGTGCCTATCACGGCTACTTTGACAAGGAGATCATCTACGCCGTCATTCCCTATACAGGGAGCGATCCCGAGGCCTGTGGCGTCCCTTCCTCACCTAACCACGATAGCGACGCAGACAGCAGCATCAATGTAGCCTCCCATGAGCAGATGGAAGGGGCCACTGATCCCCTGCTCAATGCCTGGTACGATAGCCAGGGGAGTGAAATCGGAGATAAGTGCTCGTGGGAGTTTGGGCCGACAGGCGCTGATGGGGGCAATGTGATCTGGAACAGCCATCGCTACCTCGTACAGGAAGAATGGAACAACCAGAGCGGTGGCTGTGCCCTAAGCGGCCCATGAGCCAAGGGAGGCCTGCCAGTCCAGCCAACCGCTTTGCCCGAGACCTCTTGTCTGTGCTGGTCCGCAGGTCCGAGAGCTGGTGGCCTGAGTAGAAAGGAGCAGACACACTCAGGCTTGCTCAGCGAGGGCAATCTCCAACGCAGCGGCCCAGGCCAGCAACTCCTCATCACGCATCCAGCCGGCTACACACTGCAGGCCGAGTGGTAGCCCGTTCTCAGCCCGACCTGCTGGCAGGCTCAGAGCAGGCAGGCCGGCCTGAGTCCAGGGTAAGTTCATGAGGCCGCTGCCAGTTGTCTGCAGGCTCTGGGGAGCCGGGCCAGGAGCCGCCGGGGCCAGCCAGAGATCGATGCCCTCACGCTCCATCAGGGCCTGCACCTGGGTTCGCAAGATCTCCCGCCCAGCCCGCACCTCTACAATCTCCTGAACGCCGATCGTCATCCCTTCGCGAATGGCCGCCGCCGTCAGCGGACGGTAGAGGGCCGCAAAACGCTCGAACCAGCGCGCATGCACTCGCGCCATCTCAGCATGGACCAGACGCAAATGGCGCTGATTGATAGAGGCAATATCCGGTAAGGCAGGTACACGTTTGAGGCAATAGCCCGCCCGCTGGAGTCGCGCGAGCTGCTCCTCAAAGGCTCGCCGCCCCTCCGGCGAGGTCTGGTCAAGATAGGGACCCTCGGGCACACCCAGCACTGGCGGGGGTAGCGAAGGGCAACCACGCCAGCCGCGACAGAGCAGGGAGGCCACTTGCATCATTCCCGCGATGTCCTGGGTAAATAGGCCCACAGTATCGAGAGAAGGGGCACAGAGAATCAGACCATCAGCAGAGATGCGTCCGAAGGTGGGTTTGAAGCCCACAATGCCACAAAAGGCCGCTGGACGCAGGACTGAGCCGATGGTCTGGGTTCCAAGAGCCAGCGGACAGTAGCCGGCGGCTACCGCAGCCGCCGAACCACTGCTCGAGCCACCCGGCGTATGAAGAGGATTCACCGGGTTGCGCGTTGGTCCCGGCTCGAAATAGGCAAATTCAGCACTGACGGCCTTGCCCAACACGAGCGCCCCCGCCTCGCGGAGCAGGGTCACGCTGCTGGCTTGCGGCCCGCTCAGAACCTCCGCCGGCAGCTGGGAACCGGCCCGTGTTGGAAAGCCATGCACATGAAAGAGGTCCTTGACGGCGAACAGGACCCCATAGAGCGGCGGGCGATCTGCTGGATCAGGATAACGCCGTTGCAGGCTTAACGCCTCTTTGCACAGCCGCTCGCGCCTTCCCTCTTCGGGCAAGAGAGCGGCCAGCGCGGGTTCGGCCCGCTCCACCCAGTCACAGGCTTCCTCAATAGCGGTCATCAGGTCCTGGCGACCGCTACTGAGTTGCTCCGCCTGCTCTTGCAATCGCACATTTCTCGTCCACATCCCCTTTCTAGACTCCTTTCCTCACGTTCGGTGAATATTTCGTAACACGCACTCAGTTGAATAGACGCACACTTCTGCACTGCCAGAGCACTTCTGAAGGCCAGAGAGCAAGCTGGCGCTGCGATGTTCTTCTCGTGGTGTTTCCCATCGACTGCCGCAGATTTCTCAGGAAGAATTTGCAGACTCCCTATTTACGACGGACTATGGTAGACTAGACACAGTTTCTCCAAGCAAGAGAGCGATTACGCTGCGCAGGAGGATCGCTATGCGCGCCTGCAACTATTGTGGCACGAAGCTGCCAGATGATGCCAGATCCTGTGGACACTGTGGGCTTTCTCTGCCCACAGAGGAGCCAACTCAACTACTCCCGGCCCGGGACAGCATGTTCAGTCAGCAGCCGTCTAGCGCCGCGTCTGGTTCAGTTTGGACCCCCGCCAGTGAAGGTGATGAGGAGTCCGACGAAGCAACGTTACCACTGCCAGCGGAGCAGGAGCTGGATCTCGCATCCCCACCCAGCCCTTCAGAGGATGAGACGGTCTCAGACTGGTGGCAGACGATCCCAGAGTCGCCTTCCGCTATCCCGGGGGACGGGGCGGGAGGACCTTACCATTCTCCTTCTGTAGAGGCCACGTCTGTCGCTCAACAGGACAACCGGGCTGCGCAGGAGGAGGAGGAAGAGACTCGGCGCCGTCGAGCCTGGATCCTGCCTTTGCCTGGAGGGGTGCAGCTGGCGGCAAGTCAAGCGCCCCATGTCCAGGGCAATCCTCCAGCCCCTGTACCCTATGTGCGCGGTAGACCTCCTCACGGCCCCAAAGCTTCGGGTCACGGCGAGGAGGTTACCAGCTTTCGGGAGCTGGCTGAGCAGCCCCCAGCGTACCCTGTTGCCAGTCCATCAGCCTCTCGTCGTCCCTGGCAGCCGCTCACTCGCCCAAGCAGCGGGCCACCGGCATGGTTGACACTCGCTCTGGTCGCTTTCTGCGCAGCATTGCTGATCATGAGCAGCACCGTGGCTGCGGCCTTTACCATCTGGTCGCCTACGCTCGCTGTACTCTCCGGCAGCTCGACCGTAACCCCGGGCGGTTCTCTGCACTTGCACGGCTCCCATTTCTTGCCCGGCAGCACGGTGACTCTAACGCTTGATCACCATCTTCCTCTGCACTTCAGCAGCGCCCTAGCCCCGCAGCAGCAACAACCGGGGGCAGTCGCGGCTGAGCTGTTCAATCCGGTGACGCTGGCCTGGCAAACGCTGGAGGGGAATAGCCTGCAGGTCCGGGGAGACGGAACCTTCGATGCCACGCTGATCATTGATCCAGCTTGGCCTCTGGGCCAGCACTCGATCCAGGCCAAAGAGGCTTTGACATCGCGTAGCGCAAGCCTGACCTTTACGATCGTGAGAGCCACGTCGCCGACCCCTTCAGCGACCGCCAGCCCAACGCCAACAGTGGAGGTCAGCCCGAGCAGCTCGCCAACGCCTACAGCCACGGCAACCGCCACACCCACGTCCCCCCCACCCACTGGAGGGTTGAGCTGCGTTAATCCCTCAGCGGTGACATTCGGCCCGCTGAGTGTCGGCTATAGTACGCCAATTGAGCAGAGCATCACCCTCTGCGCTTCCGGCAGCGGTGCAGTCGGCTGGACAGCCAGCTGGGACAGTAAGCAATCACCCTGGCTCTCCCTGAGCGCAACCTCGGGTCTGCTGGCTGCGCCCGGCGAAGAGCAGGTTAGTCTCAGCGCAAGCGTCGGTACCCTGGCAGCAGGGCGTTACAGTACTGAGATTAGCTTCAGCGACGATGCTGGCCATCCCGCCCTGCTCCTCCAAGTAACGCTTATTGTGGTCAACTCGTGCCTGAGCGCCTCTCCTACCTCGCTCAGCTTCACTGCTGTGGCCTCCACCAGCGACCCGGCTCCTCAGACCCTGACCATCCAGAGCTGCAGCGGCCTGGAAAGCTGGTCAGCAGCCCTGCAACTGGAAACAAAACAAGTCTGGTTACATCTCAGCAGCAATAGCGGCACGCTCAGCGCGAACCGCTCCAGCTCGATCACGGTCACGGTGAACAGCCTGCAAACCAACCTCTCAGCGGGAAGCTACCAGGGGAAGATTCTTCTGAGCAGCGGGCAGAGCCAGGTGACTATTCCGGTGACGCTGACGGTCCAGCCTCCCCCGACACTGATTCTGGAAACGCCACAGTCAGGCATGCTCCAGGCAGATAAAGATTGTCAGTTCACCAGCTCAGAGACAAGCTGGCTGTGCCCGGTAACTATTGGGGCGGCAAGCCAGAACGTTGCTGCACTGAACTGGAGCAGCTCTAGCAGCGGCGTCAGCGGCATCACGTTCACGCCTGCAGCAGGCACCCTGCCTCCCGGGCAGACGGTGTCGATCCAGGTGACGATTCCTGGCAAGGCCTGTCCCTCTTCCGCCGTGCTGCTCTTCGAGGGACCAGCCAATAGCGTCGAAGTCACCTGGAGCTGTTCCCCTATTGCTTCTTGATACAGGCAAGCAGAGCAGGGAGAGACCGTAGACGGTGACCCTCAGCCTCGTGGTCAGCCCACAAACGGGTCACAATGGCCGTTGAGTATGACAGTAAGGAGCAATTTTTCTAGCAAAAGCAGAAAAAGTGATGGATAGTGACGCACTGATCGGGCAGCGGCTTGGTGCCTATCTGATTCAGCGCAAGCTCGGCGAAGGAGCAATGGCGCGGGTCTATAAGGCCTACCATTCACGGCTGCGGCGCGATGTGGCCATCAAGATCATTCGCCCAGAGGTAGCGGCGCGCCCTGGCTTCGCCGCCCGCTTTGAGCGGGAGGCCCAACTGATCGCAAGCCTGGAGCACCCTCACATTGTGGCCGTCTACGACTTCGGCGAAGCGGACCTTGGCAGGCTTGGGACCATCCCTTACCTGGTCATGCAATACGTTGGCGGTGGTACCTTGCGCGACCTCCTGCGCAATCGTCGTCCGCTTGACCAGAAGCTGGCCATACGCTATGCCCGAGACCTGGCCCGCGCTTTGCATCTGGCTCACGAACGCGGGATCGTCCATCGTGACGTGAAACCCCAGAACATGCTCTTGAGCAGCGGCCCGCAGCGCGAGATTCTGCTCTCCGACTTCGGAATCGCTAAATTGCTCGATCGGCGCGCTAGCCCGGCAGTCCGAAGAGACAGGCTGCCACTACCCGATGAGAGCGAGGAAGAAGGCGAGCCGACCCAGCCAGAGCTGGAGCATCTGCAACTCACCAGCGCCGGCGAGCTAATTGGTACGGCGGCCTATATGGCCCCAGAACAGATCAAGCGGCTCCCAGTCGATGAGCGCACGGACATTTATGCCCTGGGGGTGGTTCTTTTTCAGATGCTGACAGGGCATCCCCCTTTCGAGGCCGACAGTGCTGTCGGGCTGCTCTATCAACATGTCTATCGCACAGCCCCCGACGCTCGTACCATCAATCCGGCGGTCTCGGAGAAGCTGGCGCGCATGACCGCCCGTGCCCTGGCCAAGGCCCCCGATGAACGTTTTCAGTCAGCAGCAGAACTGGCCCAGGCCCTGGACCTGCTGCTGTCGCGAGAGAGCGAGGCTATCTATCCCTCACCGCGAGACCAGGACTCAGGCCGGATGCTTGCTCAGCCAGGCAGAGCCAGTGCTCTTGAGCTTGCAGCAGCCCCGGAGGACAGCTCAGCGGCTCCAGCCCAGATCACCACAGCCCCGAGCCACACAGAGACACCGCCCGCTGCGACCTCTGCTCTCACCTCAGTGCTCAGACCTGGTAGGGCCAGCATAGGCACTGGCACACACTCCCAGACACTGCCCGCTTCTCTTAGAAGACAAATCTGGGAACGCCGCTGGCTTTCCTTTGCCCTCGGCGGGCTGGTTCTTCTCCTCCTCATCGCCACTACGCTCATGCAAAGCCCGCTGAGCAGCTGGCTGAGGTTCCTGAACACATCTGGCTCCACATCCGAGGCCGTAGCCCGGCCCTTTACGGATACGTTCCAGAACAATCAACAGCGCTGGACCGAGAGTGCTCCTGCCCTCAGTACAGCCATCGGCAACGGCCAGTACCTGATCACCATCGACTGGACGCCGCCAGCCACCTACTATTTCCCCTACCCCCAGGCCGTAGGGAGCCTGCCAGCCAGTTTTACATTACAGGCTCAAATGCAGCGCCTGGCCGGCGAGGAGGAGAATTGGTATGGCATTGCTTTCCGCCTCCATCCCGAAGGAAACTATGTTTCCTGCTATGCCCTGGTGATCGACGGTGCTGGTCACTACGCTCTCTGGAAGTTCGATGCCCACGCAGCCCAGCCCGGTACTCCCTTAGTCCTGGTGAGCGGCACCTACCCCCCTCGCCCACATGCCCCTGACACCCTAGAAATCAGCGTCCGGGGAGACACCTTCACAGCCCGCATCAACGCTGTTCCCCTGGACTTCAACGCCCCAACGCACAGCGTGAGCGACCGTGGCGGCTACAGCGGGGGGAAAGCAGGCCTTCTGCTGACCGGCCCCAACGCACGCTTTTCTATCACGCGCTTCAGCCTCACCGTTCCCTGACAAGGCAGAGAAGGCAAGGCCAGCTCGTGGAGAGAAGTTCCTCTTCCTCCCAAGGGGCCCCCCACCCACAGGCGAGCGAGCCTGGAGTGGAGGCCAGGAACCTCTCCCGAAACGCCTAGAGAAGAGTCCTGAGAGCTGGGCAGGCAGGGCAGGTTGTGGTAGAGTACAAGGCGGTGCGTAGATGTAAGAGGAGGTTGCTTGCTTCTCATGAGAGAGCATATCATCAGGCAATTTCTGGACGAGCCACAGTACAGCCATCCCGACAAGGCCCGGGTGACCATCATTCCGGCGCCGCTTGAATATACCGTCTCATATATGCAAGGGACACGTCACGGTCCCCAGGCTATCCTTAATGCCTCTAGTCAGCTGGAACTCTATGACGAGGAGCTAGAGTGCAGCCCGCTTGAGGAGGTGGGCATCTACACCCGCCCGGCCCTGGACTACCGGGGATTGGACCATGCAAGCGCTCTGAAGCTGACAGGCCAGGCAGTGCGTGAGGTTCTAGAGCGGGGCCAGTTCCCTCTGCTGATCGGCGGCGAGCATTCGCTTTCTCTTGAACCGGTTGCCGTGGCACGCGAGTTTTTCCCCGACCTGACAGTTATTCATATTGACGCCCACGGCGACCTCCGCGCTGAATACGAGGGATCTCCCCTCTCACATGCCTGCATCGCCAGGCGCGTGTTAGAGCTGGGTATCCCGGTACTGGAAATCGGTATTCGCAGCATCAGTGCCGAGGAGATGGACTTTCTCCGTAGTGGAGCCGATGCAGCCATTGTCTGGGCGCGCGACTTCGCTCGTGGGCAGGCACACATCCCCTGGGAGCGACTGAGCGAGCACACCTATGTAACCTTCGATCTGGATGCCCTCGATCCTGCTGAGATGCCCGCTGTAGGCACCCCAGAGCCAGGCGGATTGAGCTGGTATCAGGCACTGGAACTGCTGCGCGAGATCTACCAGCGTACCACCGTAGTAGCCCAGGATGTGGTCGAGCTTTGCCCCATCCCCGGCCAGATCCGCGCGGATTTTCTGGCCGCACGTCTGATCTATAAGATGATCGGCTACCGGTTTTCTGCTCAGCTACCCGAGTAGATCCCCAGGCAGCATCTACTAATAGACAAGAACCAGCAAGGCTAAGAGCATGGGAGGAGAGATGAACGGAGAGAACCGTGAGCAGGGCTTTGGCCTCCCAACCAGGGAAGAGGCGAGGAGAGTAGCCTGTACCTCCCCAGGGCAGAGGCGCTATCTTGATGAGCACCGTTCAGACCGGTATCGCTGCTGGCGCAGGCAGACAGGATCGTGGCCGGGGAGCAAGCCTATCTTTGTGCTCCTGCTCGTGTTACTGGCCCTGCTAACAGCCTGCGAATCCGACACGAGCCAGCCAGTAGCAGGCCAGGCTCACTTACGCCAGCTTGATAACGGCACTATTATCTACGATAGCAGTGCCGAGACCGTCTTGCTGCGAACTTTCCGCGGTGGGGGCCATCAGGGCACACTCGATCTCAGTCCTCAGCTGAGCATTTACGGCGATGGTAGCTATATTCTCGGCCCCGGCCTGCAGATGCGTGAGGGGCATCTTAGCCAGGAGCAACTCAGCCAACTGCTCCATACGCTGGTTAACAGCTACGGGCTGCTAAGTTTCCAGCGTCAGCAGTTCTACGAGATACCCGATCAGGATGCGATCCTGCTCCAATTCAACGTGAACAACCAGCATTACCAGTTTCTCTACAGTATCTTTGGGCAACGTCAGGAGAGCCAGCAGGATCTCAACGAGTACCAGCGCCTGGGCGAGGCACTCACGACGATCAATGAAGCGGTGAGCCAGGGATCGACGACAGCTTATGACACCACGCGCAAAGCGCTGCTGGTTCGCCAGGACTTCAGTCCCAATCTGAGTCAGTCGATCCCCACCTGGGACGTACCCGACTTTACTCTGCGTCAGCTCGCCCAGTTCGAATGCGGTCCGGTGCCCCAGGACATCACAGGACCGAACGCCGATTCCGGCTGTCTGACCTTCACAACGCCCCAGCGAGCCTTGCTTCTCACGCCCGAGCAGAGCCGCACCATCGGCAATCTGCTACACGGAAAGCTGAGTGGGGAATTTTACGAGCCAGCAACAGGGTTATATTATACGGTAATGCTCCGCGCACTCCTGCCGGATGAGCTGAACCAGGGGGTGCTGGCCATGTATGGTAGCCAGGACCTGACCTACAGTGGGGTGCCGCTGCAGCAGGGACCGCTTCCGGCCACGGCCTCTTCCACAGGCTTCCAAGCCCAGCGAGCAGCATAGCCACAGAGCGGCCACCCGCTCGGCCTAGGTCCGGTCAGGGAAGTCAGCCCGCGTGTCGCCGGCCATCGATGTCGTCCACAGGCAGTCGATCAGCGAGGGAGGACAGACAGGTCATGGCGTAGTGTGGTATACTGAGTCACAGAGAGCAAGGTCCCTCCACAACACCACTAACATAGCGTGTAACGCACGCCAACCATGAAGCAGGTACGTTTGCCGATGTAAGGTTGCACCAGGACAGGCAGCCTACGCTTCAAGCCACGCTCAAAGAGACGAGCACGTAGGAATTCTCCTTTCCTGGCTGCACCGTCTACCTCGTGATTACTCTACCCCTCAATGGGACGAGCAGAAAGGACATATGACCAGAGAATTCGAAAACAGGCGAAGAGATACTTTTCGCTTTTCCGCTCGCAACCAGTCGTCAGCCAACGGCAGATACAACCCGGAGCGGTCTGCCCGCCCGAAGCGCCCTCGTTTGAACCGTGAGATTGTCGACCGGGCCTGGCAGATGGGTGCCCGCCTGCACCATCCAGATTATCAGCCGCGTGCGGACCTTTATGGGCCTTCTTACTTCCAGTCGACCAGCACCCCGCCCTATCGGTCCAGCAATTCCTGGACGCCGCCGCAGAACCGCTCACCTCAAGGCCAGCAGAATCGACGATCCCAGGGTCGTATGGCCGGGACTGGGAATATGGGACGTGGTGGTCCCGGCCCTCGTGCGCAGCAGGGACCGCGCTCGTACGAGCGAGAGCTGGGAGGGCCTTCTTTCTCTAACGGCAACAGCCGCTGGCAGTCAGGCAAACCCCACCGGGAGCAATATCGCCTGCGGGGCGCACCTCCTCCCCAGCGCAGGCAGCATGGCTCGCCCTATGGAACAGATATCGAGCCATTTAAAGGTGGCGGCAAGCACAACGGCGTCTATGAATACGACGCCCCCTATCCAGGCCCTGGACACCGCCATCCGCCTGCTTCTGTAAACGGCTTTCGTCCTTCATCTGGCAACACACGCGCCGCTCGCGAGCGCGGGAAGGCCGAAAAAGAGAAGAAGAACCATAGCAAACAGCGCGATAAAGCCTTCTGGGAGGAGGTATCGCAAGAAACCGATCAGCTGCTCGGGCATCTCTCGCTCAATGGCCATCAGCCAGCATCGTCGGCTGAGGGGTATTCCACCTTTTCTCAATCAGTAGCGCCCGACCTTCCTGGCCCCTCTCAGACCGATGATCATCCGACAGGGCCAGAGACGCCAGACCGCACCAGCGCGCCACAACAGCAAGAGGACTAGCCCTCTCTTCTGTCCCGGCCTTTGATGAGCAGAGAGCATCTCGCCCAGGCTCAAAGTGCCACCCAGTCTCATGGCTCTGGCACCGTCCATCTTGCTCTACCTGCCCGCCAGCAAGTTGGACCGCCAGCCTGCAGCGGCCCTGCGTCAACCACCAGAGATCGGTGCGCTCGCTCGCACTCGACAGGGTGGTCGCCTCACACTCAGGCGGTCAGCATGTTACACGCCCAGCAGGAGCTTCGTCTCCTCTTACAAGCGGCCCAGATCTGACCTGACGTGGGTATCCGAATTCCCGATGCCAGCCAATGGCTGCCAGACAGACGCCCCAACAGCGGAGCGCCACCGTTATCTGGTCGCAGCGGGCGCGACAAGCGAGCGAGAACGGTTTGACGGCCATGAGGGGGGGCAGTAGCGAGGGCCATGAGCGACGAAGGCACCCGAGCCCGAGCAGGATCGTGGATAAGGCATGCTATAATCTGAAGGGAGGTACACACAGGGGCGTGGTTTCTTCCCGCCCCTGTGTGTATGTTGAGATACTCGTCACATCCCTGTGATGGAAGACAGTAGGCAAAGCTGGCAGGAACTTGTTCTTTCGCGTATTCTCGCTAAACTGAGGAGCATCACAGGAGGAAGGAACCGCATGCATAGAGGCTCTCCTCTCTTACCCTGCATCCTCCAGCCAGGGACCTGGCCAGCCTCTCGCTCTGGCTGAAACGGGGGAAGACGAGAGGCCACCTGATCCTGACCCGCCCGGCGCAATACTACTCTGTTCGCACTGTCTCAGGGCCAGCTTGGCCCGCACTTGAACGTCAGGGCTAGCTCTAGCTCGTCAGATGTGGCAACGGAGGCCATGCAGGGTCTCTGTTCGCCTGCCGAAGGTGATGAGCCCCTCCTTCTACAGGAAGGGTTCTACCTTGCTGTCGCTCGCCAAGACCAGGAAGAAAGGAGGACGGCGTTTCCCCAGGCTGAAGTGCGCAGCAAAGTACAGTCGTGCATAGCGCAGCCGCCAGGTCTAAGCCAGCCAGCCCGGGGCCTCCACGCCGCACATCATATGAACGATACAGCCACCTTAAGCCGCCTTTTTGCGGGTATCCAGGCTGATCTTGACGAAGTAGATAAAGTATTCCAGGAGCGTGCCAGATCTGGTCTCCCGATTCTGAATTCGGCTTCTATGCACGCTCTCTCTTCACCAGGTAAACGCTTGAGAACGGCACTCACGCTGCTCTCGGGGAAACTGAAGGTCTATCGCTTTGAGAAGCTGTTGCCCCTAAGCGTCGCCTTCGAGATGGTTCACCTGGCGACGCTTATTCATGATGACATTGTCGACGGAGCCCACACCCGACGTGGTCAACCGACAGTCAATGCTCTCTGGGGCGATCACATCGCGATTTTACTTGGTGACTACTATTTTGCTAAAACTGCTGGCCTGATCGCTGATATCGAAGATAATCGTATTAATCATCTCTTTTCCGATACAGTCGCCACTGTCTGTGAAGGCACCATCATGGAGATACTCAGCGCTCGTCGCCTGGATCTCACCGTCCAGGGCTACTACGAGAAGATCAGCCATAAAACAGCCTGTCTGATCGCGGCCTGTTGCAAAGGTGGCGCGATCCTCAGCGAGGCCTCGGACGAAGAGATTCAGCATTTACACGAGTACGGAATCAATCTTGGTATTGCTTTCCAGATCATTGATGACGTGCTGGATTACACTGAAGATCAGACTACAATCGGCAAGCCCGCGGGGAACGATCTGCGTCAGGGTCTGGTGACGCTTCCGCTCATCTATGCTCTACAGAGCCAGCCCCACAATGGTCATCATCAACAGGTCCAGCTTCTGCTTTCAGGCGAGGGAGGGAGCGAGGAACAGATCCGTGAAATCGTCGAGTGGGTCGCCCGTGGCAGTGGAATTGAACGCTCCTTCGAAGATGCCTATCGCTATGCGGCGCGGGCGCGTGAGGCTCTGTATCACTTTCCTCCTTCATCGGACCGCGACGTCCTCGATGAACTGATTGACTTCGTTGTCCTGCGCAAGCGCTGAGGCTGACCGCCCCCTGAGAGAGGAAAGACAGACCAGGTTGCTGTGCTCCCACGCTGACCGACCTGGGCTTGAGCTAGCATCCTCAAGCTAAAGCGGAGCTGGAGCCATCCATCGGCCTCGGCGGTGCGCCAGGACGGATTGTCACCATCACGCGCCTCCTGGCCACCTCCAGGCATGGAACCAGGCAACAGGACAGGACAGGACAGGACAGGACAGAATAGAACAGGCTACGCCAGTCCGGTCAGCCTCCTTTACAGGTCCTCCTGCCTGCTAGCCAGCCTGAGAGAACTCCCTTAGAGAAAAGCCTTGGAAAGCGCGTCGGCTCGCGATGTAGGGAACTCTACGGAAGAAGAGCAGATCGTCAACGACAGGCCTGTTGACTCTCTCTTCTCCTTCTTTCCAGCCAGCCAGAGCAACTCCTTGCCATCGTCGCTATTGGAGCGCGGAGCGCGAGGGGGCTGAAACAACGAGTCCACATGCATCCTCTACCCACGAGAGGCAGCTGAGTGATCAGCTCGTCCTTAGAACAGCCCGCGCGCGAAGATGACCACGGCAATCAGTGCTACCAGAATGCCAGCCACCCACAGGGCTGCATTGAGTGTGTCGTTGCTCTCACGCATCGGAGGCAGGTCCTCGGGTCGCGGCAAGAGCAGACGCTGCTCTTCTTCTTCCAGCACCGCCCCCAGCATCAACGGCAAGGCTTGAGCCACACTATCAGGCACCGGCGACGGAGAGGCGGGCGCCTGAGTAGAGGTCGAGGCAAGCGTCGAAGCCGGGCGTGGTGAGAGTGGAATCGACTGCTCGGGCCATTGTTCGACAACAGAGTCAGCCCCCCCAATCGCCGAGCGCAGCGCTAATAGATCGTGGCGGAGCTCGGCGGGACTCTGATAGCGCTGACTTGCAATAGGACGCAAGCCTTTCGATAGAATAGCCTCGAACTCTGAGCTGACCAAAGGATTGAGCCGCTGAGCTGGCGCGATGCTACCGCTCATCGCCGTTGGAGGACTGCCCGTCACCAAATGATAGGCCGTTGCCAGTAACGAGTAGAGGTCGGTGCGGCTATCCACTGCCCCGCGCATGAATTCTGGAGGCAGATAAGGAGAGAGACGAGAGCGATCCAGCCCGGAAATAAACTGGGTAGCGCCGCCGGCCAGCACAATCGAAAAGTTTGTCAGCAGGTACTGAGAGCCAGAACGCGTCACAACGATATGCTCAGGGCGGATCAGGCCATGCACCAGCGGGGGTGTTTGCTGAGCCATCGTCTCCAGAACATCCACAATCTGCAAGCAACATTCAACCACTTCCTGCTCTGGCAACGCACGCCCGCTGCGGCGCAGACGCGCTAACAGGCTCTCGCCCTCGACCATCTCGAAGACAAAAAAGCTACGCCCTTGATCACTGAAGGCATCTAACAAGGCTGGCACCCGAGGATGTCGTCCAATGGACGAGAGCGTCATTGTGGCCGTACGCAACATCGACTGCACAGCAGCAGAGGAGCTTTCGGGAATGACCAGCTCACAGATAATCACCTGCGCCCCGGCTCGCTGGGCATCCTGACCACTCCACGTAGCCTCGAAGACGCCATTGAGCCACTCCTGCCGCTCCAGCAGTTCCTGAAGACGATAGCGCCCACCCCTGAGCATCGCCCCCGGCATCAAGGGCCGCAGCGCGCCTCCCAAGATTCCACTGCTACTGGGATTGGTGGTCGAAGACGGCATCGAAGCCGGGAAAGGAGTCGCGGTGTTCACTGCCGGTGTCGGCGTCGAAGGAAAAGTCGGAGGCACCGGTGTTTCGCGCGCTAAAGGATCAGTCACTAGACGACTAACCCGGAGCGGACTCTGCGAGCGCGAGAGATCTTGTGGCAGAGCACCGCTCGCGCGACTGGGACGAGTGGGAACCTGAGCCCGCGAGGGCACGCCTGGGCGCGAAGGCGAAGGAAGGGAAGAGTCGCCCGCAGCTTCCCTGCGCATGGACGGCGAAGATCCCAGCGGGGAACGCTGCTGATTGGGAGAAGCCAGGTTTCTATTTGCCGCAGCATCGGAGCCTGCTATTCCTGGCTGCGAGAGAGGCCTGCTCACCTGCGAGCCGGCAGGACCAGGCCCGGCGCGGCGAGTTGTCGAGTCCAGGGAACCTGTCCCCAGGCCCGAACCGCTACCAGCACCAAAGGAGCTGGAGAGAGGACCCGAAGTTCCAAAAGGTGAACGCGCACCTGTACCCGTCGTCGACGACCCCGTACGCACACCACCCCCGGCCCCCGGGCTGTTGAGCGCTCCACTCCGCATAGACGAAGGCCCTGGAGGGAAGCCAGATAGCGGGCCTGAACGTTGCTGCTGGAGATCGGCAGCATTAGAAGATTTCTGCTGTTGGACAGGGGAAGATGCCGACCACCCTGACACCGATGCCCCCCCAGATAGGCCCGGCAGGCGAATGACCAGGCCACAGCGGGTGCAGGGGCCTTTGCTTGCATCCCACTCGTTGCCACAACGAGGACATATCATGGACTCTTCCTCCTCATTTCTAATCCCAGAACGGGCTTGAGAGGTGCGCCCAGCTTGCTTGCTCGCTTGCTCTTCTTTTCCAATCCCTGTTCCAAGTTCCAATCCCTGAACGGGAGTCTATTCAAGAGAGCGCCAGCTGCAGCAGAATTCTTCCCCGACACAACCAGAAATAAGGCACTTAACACCGGCGCCCCTTGCTACCCCACCCTCTCCGAGAAGAAGAGAGCTGGAAAGCCAGGCAGGCAACCGCGCAACTGCACCTAGCAGTCCCTCTTTCTCATGAGAGCGCGCGCAGAGGAAGGACACCTTTCGCGAAATAATATGAAATAAAAAGCAAACTTTCTTCACACTGGACCCCACACAAAATTCGTGCAGGGTACACTTGTCGAGAGTATAGAGGAGAGGATTTACGGCTGTCAATGCCGCTACCCGTTTGTGCTATCGGGCCGCACGCTTCGCTCAGCGCACCTTGCGCCCGATCGGTGCCACTGCAGTGAAGAAGCTCTCCAGAGCCTTCGCCAGCTCATAGAGCTGGGTGGCCTCATAGACCGTCACCTCGTGGCCAGGATGAGCCACCTGATAGAGCAGCTGCACCGCAGGTAGCTTGAGCGACTGGGCCGCCTCGCTTGCCAGCGACCCAATCAAGGAAGCACGCATGGCATCAACACTGGCGTTGACCTCTTCAAGCCGCTCAATATCAATAAAGCTGGTTTTCTGCTGTTGCTTCTGACGCTGATCCTGCTCTCTTTGATTCGCTTGCGCTCCCTGGCCTCGACCTGCCTGAGCTGCCTCCCACTCCTTGCGCGCCTGCTTACCAGCCGAGCAGTAGCAAAACTGGGGGTGAGCCGAATCCGAATTCTGCAGGCCGGTATCATCGCAGATTGGGCAAATAGGCATGGCTGCCCTCCTTTGCTCTCAGCCTTTGCACAAACTACACGGCGCTTGCAACAACTATACCACACCAGAGAGCGTGGCGGCACCTCCTTTTCTTTTGACCAGGACTTTCAGGAGGAGGGCACCAGCTGAGGACGCGCCTGCAGGCAAACAGGCTATCACCAGGGGGAGAGGGAGCAAATTGAAGAGCAGCCGCCAGAATCTGAAAAGAAGCAGATGGCAGGTCTGCTGACTGGCCAGCAGCCAACCAATCAGCCAGTCAGTCAGCCAGTCAGCCAGTCAGCCAGTCAGCAGATCTGGTCAGAGCTGCAGCCCCGCGATTGCCTCGGCCAGGAGATCAACCTGTTCCAGTTCAGGTATGGTAGCCCACAGCATTAACTCGTCAGCACCTGCCTCAGAGAAGGTCTGCACGGTCTGGCGAATAGCCTCCGGCGTGGTGGGGATCATCTGCGCCATCTGATGGGCACGAGGGCCAGCAAAGGCATAGTAATGGCTGAGGTAGGCGTCAGCTTTTTCCACCGCCCGCTCGCCCAAACCGTAGTATACCGAGCCGACGAGGCGTGGCCTGCCAGGTCTACCCGCCTCCTGCCAAACCTGTCTGGCCAGCTGGAAGAATTGGGCAGCCTGGTCGGGAGCGCTGCCACCGGCAATAAAGCCATCGCCCCAGTTGGCCAGGCGCCGGATCGCCGCTGGCGAGTAGCCACCGAGCAGGACCTCAGGTCCTCCGGGGCGGAACGGCTTGGGGCCAATGGGGCCTACCGCTGCGCTCAGTGGCTCGCCGGACCAGATGCGCTTCATAAGGGCAAGTTGCTCATCGAAGATCTTGCCGCGACGATGGAACGGTACCCCTGCGGCGAGAAAATCGTCTTCACGGGCACCGATGCCAAGCCCCAGCGTCAGACGCCCACGCGAAAAGGCGTCCAGGGTCGCTGCTTCTTTGGCCAGCATAGCTGTATTGCGCAGCGGCGCAAGAAGGACAGTCGTCATCAGGCGAATGCGCGAAGTGACCGCCGCCACGGCTCCCAGCGTGATCATCGGCTCTAGATTGGGATAGACCAGCCGGTCAATCAGGCCCAGGGAGACAAACGGTCCCTGCTCGGCACGCTGCGCCCACTCTAGCAAGAGGCCAGGATCAACCCCCGGGATCGAGGCCGGCAGTCCAATGCCAATCTTCATAGTGCTCTCCTTCCAGAAACTCAATTTGCCGACTCACTTTGTCACCGGTACTGTACTTCTGTAAGTGTGACACACAGGACCAATCGTTTGCAAGCTCACCGACGCAGGTGATAAGCTAAGCTGTAGGCCGGAGTCTGCCACGATAAAACAGCCTCTGGCCGCTGCTGAACCTGGCAAGGAGTAACGTGAAGTCTATGCCCCTCATACGCCGTGCCACCAGTGCCGATATCGCCACCTTGACGGCGCTCCGCCTGGCCCTGCTGCGGGAGACGGGCAAGGTCGTTGACGAGCAGCAGGAGCGACTGCTCCACGAGCTGACAGACTCTTATCTTCGCCGGGCGCTGCCACGGGAGGAATTTCTAGCCTGGGTCGCTGAGGTCGACGAGCAGCGGACAATCGCGGCTACTGGCGGCCTGGTCTTTTTACATCGCCCACCCTCGCCCGAGAATGAGGCCGGTCTGGAGGGCTATGTTCTTAATATGTATACGCTACCAGCCTGGCGGGGCCAGGGTCTGGCAAGAGCTATTCTACGCCAGATCGTGGCCTATACCCGCCAGCAAACCCCCGCGCGCCGCCTCTGGTTGCGCGCGACTGCCGCCGGTCGCCCGCTTTACGCCAGCGAAGGCTTTGTTCCAATAACGCGCGAGATGGAATTGCTCTGGTAACTAAGATGCAACGTTATCGTCTCCTGGCTATCGATCTCGATGGGACACTGCTGACTCCCTTCCCAGAGAAACAGGTGACGCCGCGAGCGCGCCAAGCTCTGGAGGCCGCCCGCGCCGCCGGTATGGCGATTACGATTACCACCGGGCAGATGCAGGCCGTGCTGCGCCATGTCTGCGCCGGCCTGCCGCTGAGCGGCCCTCAGATTCTGGAAAATGGGGCCCTGATCGTCGATATCGTCAGCGGTTCGGTACTTTCCGAACGCTTTTTACCCAGGGAGTATATTTTACCCGTCCTGGAGGCAGCTCGCTCTCTGGGCCTCTACCGCGCCTATCATACACCGGAAGGCGTCTACGTCGATCGCCATACGCCGCGGGCCCGCGATTGGTACCGCCCTCCGCTGCCACCGGCGATCGAGGTCGATGATGTGACCACGCTCTACCCCCGTCCCTGTATCAAGATCGCCGCCGTCGGCTCGCCAGAGACACTGCCAGCCAAGCGCCGGCAGCTCCAGGAGCAGTTTGGCAAGGCGTTACACGTGACGCAGTCGACGCGTGATTTGCTAGAGTTGTTGCATCCCGAGGCCAGTAAAGGGCAAGCGTTGCGCCAGGTCGCTCACTTGCTAGGAGTAGCTCCAGCCGAAATTGTGGCCATCGGCGATCACTACAATGATATGGAAATGCTGCGCTTCGCCGGTTTGAGTATCGCTATGGGCAACGCTCCCCCCGAAGTACAGGCGGTTGCTGACTATGTAACCAGCGATAACGCTCACGATGGAGTGGCGCAAGCTCTGGAACGCCTGGTCTTGCCAACCCTCAAATGATCCGCCTCAGACAGGGGAACAAAAGGAGCAGCAGCGGATTCCAAAATCACAGATCCTGCTGATAGCAACCTATGAACTATCAACAGGATCTGTGATTTTGGATATAGATCAATCTATCGAGAAGACTCAGGCATTAGAGGTAGCAGGTACTTTCTCGGTAATCTCCAGCTCGATCTCGATCTTGACCTGATCGTCGACAATTACTCCACCGCTCTCAATAGCCCGGTTCCAGGTCAGGCCAAAATCCTTGCGGCTGATGGTGGTCGAGGCCAGGATACCAGCGCGACGCAGCCCGAAGGCATCGACGATTGGACCATTAAATTCTCCAGTGAAGGTCACGGGACGGGTAACACCGTGCATGGTTAGATCGCCTGTGACACGGTATTGGTTGCCACCCAGTGGCTCGATCCTGGTGCTGACAAAGGTAATGGTCGGATACTTCTCGACGTCAAAGAAATCTGCGCTGCGCAGGTGCTGGTCACGATCCGCCTGACCGGTGTCGATGCTGGCAGCCTCTGCCTGAGCCGTAATCTTCGAATTCGCGGGATTCTGCTCGTCGTATTCTACCTCGCCGCTAAAAACTTTGAATGATCCGCGTACTGTGCTGACCATCATGTGCCGCACCGCAAAAGCGACACGCGAATGGGCAGGATCAATCTGCCAGGTCACTTCTCACTTTCCTCCTTCAGTGCTTCCGTAATATCCTTGCTAAGATAAAGTATGGTACTTTACTTATGTAAGTATGATAGCACCAGTAACCCAGAGCTGTCAAGGGAGGCTTCTTTCCCGTGAACATTTTGCTTTGCCGCCATTACTGCTATACTACGGCAGAGATAGCCTGCGAGGGGGGAAGCGGCACCGATGCCAGCGCCGCGCCAGGGCTTCTGCTCCCTCTCTCTCGCGGGCTTGCGACCTGCCTGCTGATGCTTTTTTGGGAAGAGGGGTTCTATGCAACAGGATCATGTTATTACGCTCTTGATCTCTTGCCTCGACCGGCCAGGTATCGTGGCGGCTGTCTCGCAGTTCATCTTTGAGCACCAGGGCAACATCGTCGAATCGGATCAATACGCAACGGCTCGCCAAAACGGTACGTTCTTTATGCGTATCAGCTTTTCGGAAGAGGGTTTCCAGTTAAACGAGCGCGAGCTGATCGACGCTTTTCAGCCAATCGCTGCGCGCTTTGGCATGCAGTGGAGCGTCCATTATTCGCGCAACCGCAAACGGGCGGCTATTCTGGTGTCGCGTCTGGATCACTGCCTGGTCGATCTGCTCTGGCGGTGGCGCAATGGAGAGCTGGTGATTGATATTCCCTGTATCATCAGCAATCATCCCGATCTGGAGCCACTGGCACGTATGTACCAGCTCCCCTACTATCATTTTCCGATTCGGCCAGAGAGCCGTGCCGCTGATCAGCAGCGCATGCTAGAGTTCCTGGAAGGTAAGGTTGATTTTTTGATTCTGGCGCGCTACATGCAGATCCTGGAGCCGTTCTTCGTGCAAGCCTATCCTCAGCGCATTATCAATATTCATCACAGCTTCCTGCCAGCATTCACAGGAGCCCGGCCTTATGAGAGAGCTTTCGAGCGAGGGGTAAAGATCATCGGGGCGACCGCTCACTATGTGACGGAGGAGCTGGATGAGGGGCCGATTATCGCTCAGGATGTGATCCACTGCAACCATCGCGATAGTATCGAAGACCTGATCCGCAAGGGGCGTGACGTAGAGCGACGCGTGCTGGCCGAGGCCGTACGTTTGCACAGTGAGGATCGTGTGCTCGTGTATAAGAATCGCACGATTGTTTTCTAGCCAGAATGCTGCGCCTGTGCGATAATCTCTTGAGAGGAGGCTCTCGTCCGCTACGCTGGGCTTCCTTTGATTGAGGGAAAGCTGCTGCGGGCAGAAGCTGCGAACTACGAGCATGGAGGCAGCCAGCTGGCCCTTCAGCCCCTGAAGGGAGTGAGAGAGTCCGGCCTGCCAATTCGGTTCGTCTGGTCAACCGGGGAGCACTGGTTGCCAAGCTGGTGAGGCAAGAGGCTGGCTGGCACTCCTCAAAACAGTAGAGAGAGTAAGAGAAAGTGGAGAGCGTTATGGATGAGTCATTGTCCTCTTCCGTCTCATGCGTGCAGCCAGCGCTGGCCGCTGTGGCGAAGCTGACGGCGCGTGAGATGCTCCCGAGCTTCGCGCTTCCAGACCCCGCTGGGGTCCTCCGGGGTCCCCATGACTACAAGCAGCGAGATCACCTCTTGCTGCTGATTGTACGCAGTGTCGAGCTGCCGAGCCCACGTCTCTTCTTGAAGCAGTTCGCAGAGGCAGAGCCAGTACTGCGCGAGGAGCATTGCAGCCTACTGGCTATCAGCCCGGACCACCTGGCGCGGAATGCGGAGGCCCAGGCCAGTCTGCAGCTCCCCTTTCCACTGCTCGCTGATCCTACAGGGAAGGTCATTGCTCGCCTGACGCAGTGGGAGGCCACTCAGCGCGCACTCAATCCCAGCCTGCTGTTGGCTGACCGCTACGGCGAACTCTATCAGCAGTGGGTCAGCACAGACGAGCAGGCGCTCCCGCCTCTCAGCGAGCTGCTGTCGTGTTTGCGCTATCTAAACCGCCTGTGCTGTCCCTAGCCAGTGGCGGACCGGGAAGGTTGAGTGAGCCAGCAATGGATACGAGCACGTGGGGCCGGGCTGCAGTCCTGCTCTTCCTCCTGGGAGCCACTGGTGGAAGTGCACTTGATGCCTTCTACGTCCACCAGGGGCTAAAGCGTTACAGCACAGCTGTGGTCGCCGGCCCCACGCTCTTCGGTTTGCCCTGGTGGGTGCCGCTGCTCACCGGCAGTGCCGCCGTCGCTATTGGTCTTTCTCATCCCCTGCTAGACCCTCTCCTGGCTCATTTGAGGACCACGCGTCGTCTCTCAACGAGCATCGCCGCTCTCGGCTGGCTGTGTCTAGCCTACCTGTTGGGGGCTATACCACTCGCTCCTCTCGCCCGCTGCGGCCTGTTGGGCCTACTCTACCTCAATTTCTGGCTGCTAGCCGGGCGAAGCTGGCAAAACCTGATCTTCTCCGCCGTGGTGGCGATTACGGGGACGCTGATTGAGATGATCCTGGTGAACGCTGGGATCTTCTCTTTTCCGCAGAACGCCGAGCTACTCGGTGTGCCCGCCTGGCTCCCCTGGCTCTACGCCTATGCCTCGCTCGCGCTGGGAGACCTGGGACGGGCTCTCATTTCACTCCAGAGAGGGGGATGACCTTGGCAGATCACCATTCTTCAGCCGCCTGGAAATTGGAGACGCAGCTGGTACAGGACGGCAGGCAGCGCTGGAACGAAGGGCCTGCCCATGTATCAATCGTCCAGCCCATCTATGCAAGCACGACCTATTTGCACGGCAATATGGAGCGTCTGGACCAGGCTTTCAAGAGCCCAGCCCCGGGAGAGAAGCGCTCTTTTGTCTATGCGCGTCAGGGAAATCCGAATGCAACGCAGTTGGAAGAGGTGCTGGCTCGCGCTGAAGGAGGAGTGGGAGCTGTGGCTTTCGGCTCAGGCATGGCAGCCATCCATGCCGCGCTGCTGGCCGCGGGTGCGGCACCAGGTGCGAAGATTCTGGCAGCTCAGGATCTCTATGGCCAGACGATCGCTCTCCTGCGTCAGGTCTTTGCTCCCCAGGGTGTGGAGATCGTGCTCTGCGACCTCTGCTGTGCCTCTGCAGCGGAGCGCATCCGCAGCGAGCAGCCCGATATTGTCTTTGTCGAGACGATTTCGAATCCCCTGGTGAAGGTCACCGATCTCGATGCTATCAGCTCCGCCGCCCGCGAGGTGGGAGCCGTGACTTTGGTCGATAGCACCTTTACGACCCCCTGTCTGCTCCGCCCGATCGAGCACGGTTTTGATCTGGTGATCCATAGCGCGACGAAATATCTCGGCGGACACGGCGATAGCACCGGCGGCCTGGTTGTGAGCGCCCGCGAGAGCCTGCTGCAGTCGCTGCGCTCCTACGCTTCCTTGCTGGGTGCAATGCTGAGTCCCTTTGAGTCATACTTGATCTTGCGCGGCGTGAAGACGCTGGCGCTGCGCATGGAACGCCACTGTGAGAATGCGCTGCGCATCGCTCATTTCTTGCGTGATCATCCAGCAGTGGCTCGCGTCCACTACCCAGGCTTGCCCGAGCATCCGCAACACGAGCAGGCTCGACGCTTGCTTGCTCCCGGGCGCTTCGGCGGTTTGCTCTCGTTCGAGCTGAAACAACAGACCCGCGCCGCCGCTTTTCGCTTCATGGACAGCCTGCAGCTCTGTGCCCCTGCTACCTCCCTCGGAGATGTCCACACGCTGGTGAGTTATCCGCCTATCTCTTCCCATCGTGATCTCTCGCGCGCCGAATTACAACAGGCCGGTATCACCGAGGGCTGTGTGCGCCTTTCAGTGGGGATCGAAGACGCCGAGGATATTATGCACGATCTGGATCAGGCTCTGCAGCAGGCCACAGCTTGAGGGTCACAGCTAGTGTGGAGGAGACCGGGAGAGCACCGCCTGCTGGGCTGGGGTAGCCCCTGTCTCCTTCCACTTGCCTTAGCTAGCGCTTGCCGAAGTAGCTGCCGCGACGCCGTGGTGGCGGGGGGGCAAAGCGCTCGCTCTGAGCCGCGGCAGCCCTTCCGTTCAAAATGACCTCATGGGCCCAGAGGAGGTCTTTGGCCAGGACTGCCGTGCGATTCTCATCCAATGCGTGCAGGGCGGCAGTCAGGCAGACTTCGCGCAGGTGACTGCCAGGCTGTCCCAGGAGCTGCGAGGCTACGGGCGCATGTTCTTCCTCACGGTAGCCAGCTCCTAGCAGGTGCTGAAGGAAGCGCACAGCCAGCTGTTCATCCTGGACTGGCCTCAGCTCGATGAGCGCGTCGATGCGCCCTGGACGATCACGAATGCGTGGATCAATTTGCTCCGGGTTATTGCTTGTCGCCAGCAGCAAGGTACCGGCAGGATTATCAGGCGTTGCCACCCCATCGAGCGTATTGAGTATGATTTGCTGCTCTTTCGGATCAGAGACGAAGGCTTCGAAGTCTTCCACCAGTACCAGCGTCGGTAAGCGGCTGTCAGCCGCCGTTTGCAAAGCCGTCGAAAGCATGTTCCAAGAACTGCCCCCGTCGTAATTGCTGGTCGAAGGCGTGACATAGAGCACGCGCCCCCCGCGGCGAGCATGATAGGCCCCCTCAGCCTTGAGGAGCGTGGTTTTCCCCGTCCCAGGCGGTCCGACCAGGAGGACTTTGCGGAGACGGGGCACTCTCAGGGCGGCATAGTGCCGCAGGATGGCGGGATCAAAGATGCGTCGCTGGGCTTCCACGAGTGCACGGGTCGCCTCTGGCAAGACCACATCATTCCATGAGGCCTGCCGAATCACCGTGATGAGATCCCGCGGCTTCGTCGCTGTCCCCACGATCTCAATGCTGCCGCGTCCATGCTGATGGAGATGCTGCTTGTAGGTCTCCACAAGAAGATCTAGAAAAGCCAGCCACTCATCCTGACGACCCTGGGGCACGGCAGTGAAAGCTACGTTGTCGTAGTCCTCTTCCGTATAATAGACAGAAAGTGCCGTCCAGCCGCTGGCAAACTGGTAGAGCTTCCAACCGTAGAGAGACGCTGGCTGCGTTCCTCGGTCGCCCAGCTCGGCGCGATGTGTCAGGTCAGACTTGAACAAGCATTCAGCTCTAGCCGAGACAGTGAGACCCCAGGCGAGGTCAGGAGCCGGCAGCGAACGCCAACCGCTGAGTTGACCAAAGCGCGGACGCTTGCGCCTTTGGCCTGCCGCCACGAGACGATCAAGTAGCAGTGGATGATGCTCAAAGTATAAAAGAAAAGATGATGTTGATACAAAAGGAGAATGGAAGATTAACATGGGACCGGTCAGGTTCAGCTGACGCCAGAGCTTTTCTAGCCCCAGAACAGCAATCTCCTTACTTTTTAGCTCCCGGCGCCAGCTCAGAGCTGGCCCATCCGACGGTCGATGATCCTGCGACTCTGACAAAGACTCCCCCGGGTACAACCATTCTTGCTCTTTCATCGCATCCTCTGCCATATGCATGCATTTCTTCCAGCTCAGCTCAGTCAAGGGCAAGTATATTGTTCTTCTAGTGGGATACCGCTCACTGAGCGAGGATCTCCTTACAGGGGAAAGTTCCGAACGAAGTGGAGGATTTCGGCAATCGACGCGGAAGGATCAAGCAAAGCAAGGTCGGCCCGCTGCAGCCTCTGCCACCCGCCCGCAGACCTTGGCTAGGCGAGCTTTCCAATCACTCCTGCTTGCTCGCCAGGGCATCAGGAGAGGAGAGTGCCATCCTGACCTGGGCGAAGCGAAGCGCAAGCGGGCCACGGTCACAATGATGCAGATGCCGTTTCAAGTGAACAGCAGCTTACTTTGTATGACGCACATAGCGCCCACCTGGTACCAGATCCTCTTCCTCCGCTCCAGTGGAGGCCATGACAGGTAGACGCCCGGCTGTGGGATTGACCGTTAGCTCGTTGAGTACCCGTCGGACGCCAGGCACCGAGCGCGCGATCTCCGCCGCAATGCGCTTCTGCTCTTCCGTGCGCACCGCTCCACTGAGCCGCACGACGCCCAGCCGCGGGTAGACCCCGATGGGGAGGCCGCGCGTGCGCGGATCACGCCCCAAAGCCAGCGCGACTTCGCTGGCGAGTGTATCGTCGGCTATCAAATTGTTTTTGATCTCCAGCAGGCCCGGTACCCCCATGACCTGGCGCTCGACCAGGTCGGCACGCAGGGTACTGGAGATGTTGCCGTCCAGATACAGGACGCCATCCAGGACGCGCGCCGAGATCCCTTGCAGGTCAACGTGCAGCGGATAGAGGTCGAACAGGACAGCCTCGACCTCACGCTGCAAGTCGCGATCGGGTCGATAGGGCGGCAGCCCTTTGAGGGCCTCTGCAGAGAGATTGAGACGCACCACTCCACTGGCCAGCTCAGTAATCGTCTCAACGCGGAAGAGGGTATCCTGTCCACCAGGTAGATTATGGGCCACCACATAGGCAATCTCGCCGCTGCCAGGCTGGACAGCCAGCAAGAGCAGGGTACCACGCTGACCAGCAGCCGGTGCCTCGACGAGACTGCGCCCTGAGAGACGCACCCCGCCCGGCGAGGCAACTGCCTCTTGCTCCAGGGTGGCCAGACTGGTGGTCAACCTCACGCCATCGCTAGAAGCCTCGCCGACCCGACTGAAGGAGAGATAGAAGCGCTTCTTGACGAAGAGGCCTCGACTAACCCCTACATGGGTGACGGTGCGCCGGGCCGGCTCAACGACAACTTCATCAAGTACGCCATATTCTCCATCGGAGCAAAAGACTTTGCTGCCGAAGCGGAATTTGAGCAGTTCAGAGATAAGTTCGCTTTTCATCATCGCATTCCTCGCGTACCTTCCCAACGCTGGCAGCTTGATAGAAAACTGGCGAGCTGCCAGCCTTCGCCACAAAAGAGTGTAGCATGAGCTGACATAACCAGGCAAGGCGCCTGGACGACGGCAGACTTTCTGGTAATATGAAAGAGCCGAAGGCTACCAGCCGCGCCCTCGGGTAAGAAGCTCATTCTAGTGAGGTAAGAGAGTGATGAGCACACAACACGAGTGCTATATCGAGCAGTTTCCCCACAGCTTGCCACATCGTGACCAGGCGGAGCTCCGCCCCTGCGGGCACTACGCCTGTCCGCCCCATACCATTACCTACTATGGCACAGGTGAAGATGAGGAGCTGGTCGGCGACTACTGCATGGTCTGCTACAGCCGCCGATTCCCGCACCTCTGTCCCGACCCGCTATTGCGCCGGGCATTGCTGAGCGAGAGCTAAGGCCCCGCTCCCCAAGTCAGGCAGCGACCCGCTCAGATCAGCACGCGCGCTCCCGAGCCCGCGGCAGTGACCGGACCAAAGATCGTAGCTGCCGCCTCGGGGGCATAGCGCTCGACGATGCTTTCAGTGATGGCATTGGCCCGGCAGATCTCCCCGAACATGCTGGCGCTGGGACGTGGACGCCGCTCTTGGGTTCGTGGGTTCAGCTCGACCAGACCAAAGTGGGCACTCCAGCCCTCGTTCCATTCGAAGTTATCAACCAGCGTCCAGTGAAAATAGCCACGCACTGGCAGCCCTTCACGAATAGCACGATGGAGCATGGCCAGATGCTCCAAAATGGCCCGCGGACGGAGGCGATCCTCGACATCATTGAGGCCATGCTCGGTAACATACAGCGGCTTATTGCCTCGTGTGCTGCGATAAACCAAATGGAGTACGCGATAGAGACCCTCGGGATAGACTTCGCCGAAGTAGCCACCACGCCCAGGGTCCTGCATCGGTGCTCCTGGACGCGGAAAGCGCCGGCCAAAAAGTTCGCCCGGTCGTCGCGGGTCAAAAGCGACAAGATCGCGAGTATAGTAGTTGACGCCGTGATAGTCACGCGCACCCGCCGCTCGCGGCACCGTCGACAGGACGAACCTGAGCGGGAGCGGCAAACGCTCACCCTCAGCCAGTTTCAGCGCCAGCCAGTTGAAGAAGGTATCTTGCAGACCAGCTACTACTCGATCGAGAGGAGAATAGGAACAAGCAGCCTCTAAGAGACGATAATTAAGGCAATAGCCGATCTGCCCCTCGGGCTGCAATTCGCGAATAGCATAGAAAGCCTGCACATGGGCTGCCATTAGATTGCGCAAGACGTGCAAAGCGCGGAGCGCACTCTGTTCACCAGGCGGGAACTCGCCAGTGAGATAGCCCAGAAAGGCGTAGACGTTCGGCTCGTTGATCGTCAACCAGAACGAGCAAAGGTCGCGCAGATGCTCTACCACAAAACGGACAAAGCGCACGAAATAGCGGATATTCTCCTCGCGGGCAAAGCCGTCGCGATCGGCGAACCAGAGCGGATCGGTAAAGTGATGCAGCGTCACCAGGGGGGTCATATGACGCCGGCGCAGGTCACTCAGGAGAACACGATAGCGCTCCAGAGCGCTCTCGTCCCAGCGTCCTTCTTCCGGTTCGATGCGGCTCCACTCCAGGCTCAGGCGCAGAGCGTTGTTTTCCATCTGCTCGGCCAGCTCGAAATCGCGCTCGGCTTGTTGCCACCAGTTGGCGGCTACTGCACTGCGCTCGCCTGTCAGGGTACGCCCCTGCTGCTCCCAGCGATACCACTGGTTGTTGACATTGCCACCCTCACACTGATGAGCCGATGAGGCCGTGCCCCAGAGGAAGCCCTCGGGGAACTGCAGCTTGCGTTCTCTCGCCATTCTCTCTCCTTGGGTACGAGCTTGTGTGCGGGAGGCGCAGCGCAGCAGCGCGGCACCTGTGTCTATTCTAGCCCGCATCGCCAGTCAGAGCAAGACCGGCCAGCTAAGGCGGGCAGATACGGCCAGCGCTCCAATCTGCCCGCCCCTGGAGAGATCGACGGCGGTGAGGATCAGCCGCTAACTGGGAAGGTAGATCGAGACACGGCCCGTTCCCTGACAATCAGGGCAAACCTGCCGCTTGAGAGGGTCCAGGTAGCCGAAGCCCCCACACATGTTGCATACATCCTCTTCGCCGTTGCGCATACAGCTTAGACGGTCATCCGAGTCGTACATATTTCCTCCTGTCCTGTTCTATTGAGCTAAGAGCGCCCGCAGTCAGTGAAGATTGTGACACCACCAGGATACCTTTCACCTTCCCTTCTGGTTATTCCTGGTGATGTTTTCTGGACAAAGTGTAACAATTTCTCATCTAAATGGATAAGTTACTTTTTTTCCTATTTTATGGGAATCTATGGCACATGTCATTAATATAAAAATCATAACAATTGATTATTTACTTGTCGATTAGAATCAAATCAATGTCACTGTATTCTCTTTTCAAGGAGGAGAACGGTGCTAGAGCAATGGGAAGCACTGGTGACACATTTTTCAGGAGTCACCGATCGTCTGGGAAAAGGCATCGATGAGGAGATCTTCGAGACGGTTGTGACGCTCAATGCCGTAGGACTCCCGACTATCATGTCCTGTGGCGGTCACCTTGACGAGAGGCGTGGCTTGCTGCTTCCTTGGGTTGACATCGGTCCCCAGGATTCAGAATTTAAAGCGCTGGTTCAGGAAGAGCAAGAGCTGGTCCTGAAAGTGAGCCTGGCTCATCAGCATCTCTCAGCGCTGCGCGAGCAGGAGCATTGCGAGGAGAGTCTCCTGGCAGAGGTCCAAAGCCAGGTCTATGAACTGGCCCGCCGGATGCGTGAGGCCCAGCGGCAGCTGCTCATCTGGCAGATTCCTCTACGCACCAGGCTCGTCAGGTACCTCAATCAGTTTTATGAAGGGAGAATGGTTCCTTTTGACCGCCGCCTGATTCTGGCGCCGGGTCTCTATACGCGTCTGCAGAGCCAGGGGGCCATTGACCTCTACCTTGAAGCTCCCCGTGAGCTTCAGCGCCAGAAGCTGGAGGAGTACCGCCAGGAGATGCACGAATTCACCGCGTTTCTGAAGCAGCTCTATTTCTCAGGCCAGATAGATCAGCATGGGCAGACCTGACCAGCTCACCTCTCGCTACCTGCCAGACTCCAGCGATACAGAGGCTAACAGAGAGAAGGAAGAGCCAGCATCAGGAGAAGATCCAGACAGTGCGGACCGGACCACAGGCGTGAACCGGGCGAGAAGCTGGTCCACGCCTGTGCCCACTCAGTCGATGGGAATAAAGCCGATCACGTCGTAGGGAATATTCAGGGCTTTCTGCAGCGCCTTCAGGGTCTGGATGTCGCTGATGACACGGTTATAGAGTTCAATCTTGGCAATCGCATCGCGGCTCATACAGACGGCTTTCCCCAGCTGCTTCTGAGTCAGGTGCCGTCGGCGCCGATATTCTCTGAGCTGCTTCCCGGTGAACATGGTCGCCTCCCTACAGTGAAGCGTACAAAAAGTAGAGCCATTTTTATACTTAAAAATCCACAATTTGTACGCTTATCACTGTATATGACGAACGATGGTGCAGCGTATCAAACTCTCTTTCCCCAGAAAAAAGGCCGTCCGCCAGCGGCAAGCTAAACTGGCGGACGGTCCAGCAAAGGTAAGGTCTGCTGCGTGCCGGAATAACCGGGCCAGGCCGGCATCGGGCGAGGGGAGGAAAGAAAGCTCCCGGTCGACTCGTGCCCAGCCGCGCAGAGGGTATGGGCCAGCTACTCGCGGATGCTGCGCGGCGGCAGCGGACGCACCAACGGACTCATCATCGGCGTCTCTTTTTTATCACGTGGCAGGCGCTGACGCACCAGGTAGTTCGGAGCGAGGGCCAGATCCTCCTTCTCCAGGGTCACATCGGGGCCGAAGCGGTTGAAGAAGGAGAGTTCAAAGTTCGGCGTCTCGCCCAGCGCGCCATGCGGGCAGACCTCCACGCAGTCGCCACAGAAGATGCAGCGATCCAGTGCGAATGAGTAGCGTGTCAGCTTGCGCTCAGCCATCATTAGCGAGCCAGTCGGGCAGACCTGCACACAGGCACCGCAAGAGACGCAGTCGGTATCGTGCAGACTGACGTTGAAGGGCGTCGAGACGATCGTATCGAAGCCCTTGCCGAACATGCCGTAGCAGTCGGGACCGATCACGTCATGGCAGACACGTACGCACTGCGTGCAGTTGATGCACTTATTGGGATCGCGCAGGATGAAGCTGTGCGAGAGGTCGACGTCGTAATCGTGATAATCGCTCGGCTCGCCATCGTGGAAGCGGTTATCGACCAGGCCGTGCTCGATGCTGTAGCGCTGCAGGTCGCACTGACCGGCAGCCGGGCAGGCGCACTGCAGACAGCGAGCGGCCTCGCGCTTGGCCTGCTCCTCCAGATAGCCCATCTCGATGATGCGGAAGTTGCGCTTGCGCTCCTCATAGGGGAGCATGGGCATCTTGACCTTCGGCTCGACGGGCTTGTAGGGCACGATATCGAAGAGGTCAGGCTTGCGCTCCTCCAGCTCCAGGCGACGCGCCACCTCATTCATATCCTCGCCATTCAGATAGGCGTGGATCGAGCGAGCCGCCAGCTTGCCCTGAGCAACACACTCGATGATGGTGCGCGCGCCCATCTGGGCATCGCCTCCTGCAAAGACCCCACGGCGATCGGTCATCAGATTATAGGGGTTGGTCTGGATTGTGCCCCACTTGGTCCACTTGACACCCGACGTTTCATCGAGCACCGAGCGATCAGGCTTCTGGCCATAGGCAGGGATAATGGTATCGCAAGGAATGACATGCTCAGAGCCAGGAATTGGGACCGGGCGACGGCGTCCGCTGGCATCAGGCTCTCCCAGGCGGTTCTTAATAAACTCCAGGCCTGTGACGCGATTATGTTCATCGGTAATGACGCGCGTTGCCTGCTCATAGAAGAGCAGCTCAGTCCCTTCGGCCTCGGCGTCCTCGATCTCTTCCATCGTGGCTGTCATCTCTTTGATCGAGCGGCGATAGGCCGTATGGACCTTGGCACCCAGGCGCAGCGATGTGCGCGTACAATCAAAGGTAGTGAAGCCGCCGCCGAGGACGATCACCTCAGCTCCTTCTTTGACGGGCACGGGCTTGCCTTCGACCTTCTCCCCGAGGAAGGCAATGGCATTGACCACGCCTTCTGCATCTTCGCCCGGTGCTCCCAGCGGGTTGCTCGTCCAGGCCCCGATGGCCAGGAAGACGGCGTCAAAGCCCTGGGCAAAGAGATCATCGATCGTGAAGTCGCGGCCCAGCTTGACATTGCACTGCAGATCGACCCCCAGCTCCCAGACATGGTTCAGCTCACGGTCCATCATATCCTTCTGCAGGCGATACTCAGGGATGCCGTAGCGCAGCATCCCACCGGGCTGCGGCTGCATATCGAAGATCTTGCAGTAGTGGCCCTTGAGAGCCAGATAGTAGGCACAGGTCAGGCCAGCGGGGCCAGCGCCAACGATCGCCACCTTCTTGCCCGTCGGCGGGTCCTTGACAAAGGGTACCGGCGGATCAAGCAGGCAGGTTTCTGCTGCATGGCCGTGCATGCGACAGATGGCGATCTCCTCATCGACCAGGGCACGCCGACAGGCCTTCTGACAGGGCGCTGGGCAGGTCAGGCCCAGGATATAGGGGAAGGGCAGAACCTCCTTCACCAGGCGCGCCGCCTCTTTCATCGATCCCTTCGCGATCAACTCTAGATAGCCCGGGATATCGATGTGGGTCGGGCAATCGACCTGGCAGGGTGGCTGACAGTAGGCATTATGGTCCGAGAGGATCATCTCCAGGTTGGTACGCCGGATGTGAAACAGCTCATCCGACTGAGTGCGCACCACCATCCCGGGCTGTGCAGGCGTATTACAGGAAGGCAGGGGCCGATCGTAGCCCTCGATATGCACCAGGCACATGCGGCAGGCCGAGGTCGGCTCCAGCTTCTCATCGTTACACAGGTTAGGGATCTCGATGCCATTCTCCTCCGCCACGCTCAGGATCGTCTGATTCTCGTACGCGCGCACAACCTTGCCGTCGATGGTCAGCGTGAAGCTGGGCTGGCCCACCTCGTTGCGCACTATTCCATTATGCCCATCCTGAGCAAGCGGCGTGAAGCGATCTCTGATTGATAGTGCCATGACGAATATGCCTCTTTTCGAGTGAGCAGTCTCACGACGTGCCTGGCACGCTGGATCAGCGCGCAGAACAGAGGCAGAACGCCGCTTTGCGTCCCAGACACCGACTGTTTGACTGACCGTGTGACCGACCGTTGAGCCGTCAGATCTGACAGCCGTGGGTGCTCTTGTGTTTTTTAGGGCAGCACGTGCTTGGTGACGAAGCGATGGGAGCGCACCGGCACACAGGTCCCCGTTGGACACTGTTGCTCTTCAATATGCATCTGGAAATGCTCTGGCCAATAGCGGCGGGCCGTCTTATACGCATTGGGGGCCTGGATGCCGAAGCCACAGAGAGAGCCATCGGGGACATAGCCGGCCAGCTCATCCAGCAGATCGAGATCCGAGCGCACGCCCAGGTCGCTGATAACGCCTTCGAGGATGCCCGTCATGCGCTTGACCCCGATGCGGCAGGGCACACACTTGCCACACGACTCGTTGCTCAGATAGCGTGTGCGCTCCATCGCCCAGGCCACCATGCAGGTCTGAGCGGGCAGAAGCTCGATGACGCCAGATCCGACAATGGCGCCGGCCTCCTCCAGGGGATCAAAGTCAAAAGGCAGATCGAGCAGGCTGACCGGTAAAGCCCCACCCTCAGCACCGCCAACGACGACAGCGCGCAGCTCGCTGTCTGGATGGTTCAGGCCAGCATGGCGCAGGATCTCGCGCAGACTGCTGCCAAACGGGACCTCGACTACCCGTGGCTCGGCATCGGGGACCGCATCGTAGATGGTCAGCACCTTCGTGCCAGGCGTCGTCTCGCTACCCAGACGTCGGAAAGCCTCGGGGCCGTCGCGTACAATCAGAGGAACATTGGCCAGCGTCTCCAGTGAGTTGATGGCCGTCGGCTTGTCCCACAGTCCATAGACGGCTGGATAGGGTGGACGCTGCTCCGGCATCCCGCGCCGGCCCTTGATAACAGCAATCTGGACTGTCTCTTCGCCCCCAATGAAGCCGATGTCGAACCCCACGACGTTGATCGTACAGTGGAAGGTCGTCCCAAGGATCGAACGGCCTACTAACCCGGCCTCCAACGCTTCATTGAGCGCCTGCTGCACTGCCTCGATTCCCTCGCGGAAGAGGCTGCGCGTCATCAAATAGGCCTCCGTTGCCCCAACGGCATAGGCGGCCAAAAGGATTCCTTCGATTATCTGATGTGGATTGCGCTCCAACAAAGAGCGCGCTGCCCACGAGCGCGGATCGGCATCGTAGGCATTGCAAATGACGTATTTGGGCGATTCCTGCTGACGGCGCACAATACGCCACTTCTCGCCCGTCAGGCGTCCAGCGCCACCGCGCCCGCGCAGGCGGGCCTCGCTCACCAACTGGATCACCTGCTCAGGCGTCTGATCATGCAAAGCGCGTTCGAGCGCGCTATAGCCTCCCTGCTGCCGGTAGCTCTGGAGCGAGCGCAGATCAGGCTCGCCGCGCCGTCGCAGAACGCGATAGGCCGAATCGAACTCAGGCATCTGGCTGCCTCACATGATGAATATTTCCCCACACCCCACGCTTATCAGGTGCCAGCCCGCGCTCGGGCTGATCATCGCGCGTGATCCCCTTGACTGCCGGCGCCGGCTTGAACTTCGGGCTGAGCGTCGCGATCCCAAAGATATCGCTGAGATCGACACCGCGCGCCTGGACGATGCGCTTGGCGGCCTGCAGCGGCAGATAGCCGTAATGGTCCATGACGGCATCCAACAGGGCCGGCAGGGCCGCCGCTTCATGCGGCCACTGCTCCAGCAACTCATCCACCTTGCTCAGATCAATCTCCGGCTCCAGATGATCTTTAACTGGCATCGCCACACACGGCGCGACTGGGCGATTGGGATAGGCTGTGGCATACTCAGAGATGCGCGGCGTATAGAAACCGGCTTTCGAGATGCCAGTCGCTTCGGGAATCTTGCGCGAAGTGAATTTCTCAGCGCCCTCACGAATGTAGGAACGGAACCAGGGCCGTTCCTTCCAACGGTGCAGCGGCTCGTACTCGATCGTGATGGCGCGCGGCGGACAGGCCTTCTCGCAGAGCAAGCAGGCCTCGCACTTCAGATTTAGCTCGGTCTTAAGTCCCTCTTCAGCAATCAACTGGATCAGCCCGCGGCTTCGCGGCGGCAATTTAGGCTTCTCATAAGGATAGAGCCGTGTCACCTTGGGCCGGAAGAGGTGGCTGAAGGTCAGCCCCATTCCCTGCAGGATGCCACGCATGGGCTACACCTCGCCTTCCTTCTCACCGCGCACCTTCAGGCCCTGCTTGAGAATCTTCTCGCGCAGCTTGAGCAGCCCTTCGATCAGCGCCTCTGGCCGCGGCGGACAACCGGGCACGTAGACATCAACCGGCACAATGGTATCAACGCCCTGAACGGTGTAGTAACTATCGTAGAACTCACCGCCCGAGTTGGCGCACTGCCCCATGCTGATGACCCACTTCGGTTCGGGCATCTGCTCCCAGAGCAGACGCAGGCGCGGCGCCATTTTGACCGAGACCGTGCCGGCGACAATCATCAGGTCAGCCTGACGTGGGCTGGAACGGAAGACTTCCGAGCCAAAACGGGCCAGATCATAGTGCGACTGCGCGCTCGCCATCATTTCGATGGCACAGCAGGCCAGACCATAGCCCAGCGGCCACACCGAGCGCGAGCGCGCCCAGTTCTGAGCCCATTGAAGCATATCGGCTAGACTGGTAATCGCCACTGGTAGCTCTTGATCACCTGGCGTATATTCGTGGGGGCCAGTCGCCATCGCAATGGGAACGGGCTTGCGCCGCGTTCCAGGCACTGCGGCTCTCTCCCCCGCTTGCTGGCTCGTCGTATTACTCATAAGATGATTGCTCCTCTACTGATTGCCCCTCGCCAAAGATGAGGCGACTTGCTCTCTCGGAACTGGAACAGGGATTCCCCGCTCGGAGGGGCGATGCTTCTCCTGGCCTTGTGGTCCGCAGTTTATTATAGCACGTTTCACCCATTGACGCCAGAAAAGGGCGCCGCCGCGGAGCGGCCTCCGCAGCCGCTCTCTCCCCCTGGCGCTCCCCTCCTCGCCAGCGTCCACCCAGCTCTTGTCACCCTAAGCGGCCCTCGCTCTGCCTGCTTTACCTTGCCTTGCCTTGCCGTCTCGAATCGGCTATCATGGCACTGTCCATCCAGCGGATAGCGAACCTATCCCTACGTAGGTTCACCTCAAGTTGGAGGTCAAGGCTTAAGATCGTACAGGGAGGATTCCTGCATTGGGTACCTACAAGATCGCCGTCCTGCCAGGCGACGGCATTGGCCCCGAGGTGACCACCCAGGCTCTGCGTGTGCTGGAACGGGTCGGTGCCCGCTTTGGCCACACTTTCCAGACAACGCAAGCCCTCGTCGGAGCCGCCGCTATCGAGGCCGAGGGCGATGCTATTTCCGATGCGACGATGGCCCTCTGTCAAGAGAGTGATGCCATCCTGTTCGGCGCTGTGGGAGGCGTCTCTCGCTACGAAGGCCCTAACTCCAAGGTCCAGCCTGAGCGCGCCCTCTTCCGCCTGCGTAAAGAGCTGGAGTTGTTTGCGAATCTGCGCCCGGTGCGTCCGTTTAAGGCGCTGCTGAATGCCTCAACGCTGAAGCCTTCGATCCTTGAGGGGACCGACCTGCTGGTTGTGCGTGAACTCACGGGCGGCATCTATTTCGGCAAGCCTAGCGAGATCCGCCAGACCCCACACGGCCTGGAGGCTATCGATACTCTGCTCTACAGCGAGGGGGAGATTGAACGCATCGTACGCACGGCCTTCGAGTTGGCCCGAGGTCGTACCAAAAAGAAGGTGACCTCGGTCGATAAGGCCAATGTACTCAGCTCTTCTCGCCTCTGGCGTCGCGTGGCTGAGCGCGTCGCCGCTGACTATCCCGACATCACTTTTGAGCATTTGCTGGTTGACGCCTGCGCGATGCATTTGATCCGTCGTCCAGCCAGCTTTGATGTGATTGTGACAGAAAATATGTTCGGTGATATTTTGACTGATGAGGCCTCGATGCTGGCTGGCTCGATGGGCATGCTTCCGTCGGCAAGTCTGGGGACGCGACAGACAGCGCATGGTACCTTCGGCCTCTATGAGCCAATTCACGGCTCGGCCCCCGATATCGCTGGCCAGAATAAGGCCAATCCGATCGCCTCGATCCTCTCGCTGGCGATGCTGCTGCGGCACTCCTTGAGCCTGGAGGCAGAGGCTCAGGCGGTCGAGCGCGCTGTTGAGCAGGTGATCGATGCCGGCTATCGTACCGAAGACCTGCAGGAAGCGGGGAAAACCATCGTCGGGACCGAGGAGATGGGGCGTCTGATCGCCGAGGCAGTCACGGCGACCTCATCCTGATCGACGGCGGGGTTATCCTACCCTGCCTTCCTTCCTTATTTTTCGGTTGTCTGGTCGCCTTTACCTTGCTCAGGCATAGCCAGTCTAAGCGAGGGGAACAGGCGGCCAGACACTAGCCAGCCCAGACTTGCAGGCGAGCTGGCCAACGAGAGAAGCAGATAAGAGAGGACAGGCGGCAGATGGCACAGAGCCACCTGTGGCCCAGGGGCGGCGAGCACTCTCAGACAGCTCCCCGCCGGGATAGGCCACCATCTGCAGCGGCTTATTGCTCCCTAGCCCATCATTGGTTTCGGACAGGGTCCCAGGTGTTGCAGGCGCGCTCGCATCTCCTCTAGACGGGCAAGAAGCCGCTGCCGCTGCTCCTCTCCCTGTTCCGCTCCTTCTGGCGGCTGCTCCCTCTGCTCTTGCTCAACAAGTGCCTGCTCAAGACTTGCAATCTCGGTGAGCAGCCGCTGACGTTGCACATACCAGCGCGTGACCGCTCGTTCTACACCCATTGCTCGCTTTATGATTCCTGGCTTCATTCCCACAGGCCGATCAGGCCGGGCCATGCGCCGTTACGCTATGCGCAGGAGCGAGGTCATTAGCCGCGTCGCGGCTACGAGCGACGCAGCAGCTGAGCACCTGCCTACCACCCGCTGATCGGCCCGGCCCTGCTGCCCGCTGATCTAGGCACTGGCGCCATAGACGAGGCGATTCAGCGTCGAGATTAGCTCCTCATCCTGATAGGGTTTGACAATGTAGGCGCTGGCCCCAAGCTGCATGGCGCGCTGCTTATGCTTCGAGGCGGCGCGTGAGGTCAGGACCACCAGCGGCAAGGTGCGATACTGCTCTTGTGAGCGGACAGTGGCCATCAGCTCGTAGCCATCCATGCGCGGCATCTCGATATCGAGTAGGACTGCTGCCGGTGGCTGAGTAGAGATCAGCTCCAGAGCTTCGACGCCATCACGAGCCGTCTGGACCTCCCAGCCGTGTTGCTTGAGCATATTACTTACCACGCGGCGCACACTCGGGCTATCGTCCACCACCAGCACATGCCTGCCGCGCTCCACGCGCTGCGAGGGGAGCGGAGTTGCCGGCGGGCGTACCGCAGGTAGCACCCCGGTATTGACAGTCACTGTTGTGGCCGCCGCAGCCAGCGAGGCCGGCATCTGAGCTTGCGCGGTCGCAGCAACTGCCAGACTCTCCTGCGGTTGCGACAGGGTGCCCGCGATGGCTCCCGTGCCGCGGCGCTGTACCGAGAGCAGCTCGTTCAGCTCCAGGATCAGAATCACACGCCCGTTGCCGAGCACGGTGCCGCCAGCGATTCCATGTACATGACGCAGATGGGGACCCAGGTTCTTCATTACCACATCCATGCGGGTCCTGACTTCGTCCACCACCAGCGCTACACGATGACGACCCGTATTCACCAGGAGCAGCGGAGAGCGCTCATCGATTTCACCGGCGGGCAGCTTGAGATAGTGAGCAAGCTGGCTGAGTGGATAGACATCGTTCTGCACCACGACCGCCGGGCGCCCGCCGTGAGTTGTGCGCTTAAAGGTATCGAGCCGGCCAATGGCCTCGACCAGCGTTGTTGGGACAGCATACTGCTGGTCGCCGACGCGGACCATCATCACGCTTTGAATGGCCAGACTGGTGGGGAACTTCATGGTGAAGGCTGTCCCCTGGCCCGGCGTCGAATCGACCTCTAGCGTGGCCCGCAGACGTGAAATGCTATCGCGTACCACATCCAGGCCCACGCCACGCCCACTTTCCTCACTGACCACCTCAGCGGTCGAGAAGCCGGGGCGGAAGATCAGATCGATGACGTCGCTGGGTGAGAGAACCTGATCGGGCCGGATCAGTCCACGGGCAATGGCTGCTTGACGCACCCTCTCGGGATCGATACCGGTCCCATCGTCGCGCACCGTAATCACTACCTGATTGCCCTCGTAGGAGGCCGAGAGCTTGACGAGGCCTGCCGCCGGTTTACCCTTGCGCACACGTACCTCTGGCTCCTCGATGGCATGATTGACAGCGTTGCGCATCAGGTGCAGCAGCGGACCGGCGATCTCCTCATAGACCGTGCGATCAACTTCAGTATCCTCGCCTTCGGTCACAAAGTTGATCTCCTTATGCTGCTTGAGCGCGACGGAGCGGACCGCGCGATAGAGGCGTGGGATCATCGACGAAAGCGGCACCAGGCGCGTCTTCATCAGGCGATCCTGGAAGGTGGTGCTTAGACGGCTTTCACGGGCGAAAATGCTCTCGCACTCGCGGATGACCGCCTCCATCTCGCTGCTCAGGGTAATCATGTCCGAGACGCCCTCGCTGAGACCGCGGGTGAGCTGATGGAATTCCGTATAGCGGTCCAGCTCCAGCTCATCGAACTCGGCCAGGTGTGCCGGCTCGCCGTTGCCGGTGGGAGCAGGACGTCCGGCCTGAAGAGCCGGCAAGCGAGAGGCGCCATTGCCCGTGCCAGGGGGAACCTGGACCACGCGCCCACTGGGCAAGGTTGCCGCCTCAAAGCGGCTCTCTAGCTTCTGACCCACATCGCGCAGGCGCTCACTACTCATGCTCACATCGGCCACCAGGCGCATCAGGCGCTGGATATGCTCTTCAAGAGCACTGCGGTTGACCAGCAATTCGCCGAAGAGATTCACCAGCTCATCCAGTTTCTGGAGACGCACACGCACGCTCAACTCAGCAGCTGGCGAACGTTGCATCAGCAATTCGCCGGCAGAGGAAGCGGCCTCGGACACGGTACGAGAGAAGGTCGAGCTCTCAGGGCCTTCGCTGCTCTCGAGGAGGCTCTCCAGCTCCTCTTCAGCGGGCAGAGGCGAGAGCTGCTGCTCACCAAGCAGCTCAGCGTAGCGTGCTCGCATAGCCGCCACAGCCGCTTCCAGAGTTGCGCGATCCTCACCCCGGTTATTGATGAGGCGATCAAGGGTCTCCGCTGTATCGAGAATGATGCCGATTACAGGCGGGGTGATAGCGATCCGACCTTCCATGATGCTATCGAGCAGATCCTCGGAGACGTGGCAGAGGTCCGCGATAAGGCGGAAGCCCATCATGCCCGCCGCTCCTTTAAGGGTATGGGTCGCGCGTCGGATACTCTGGAGAATATCTCGATCCTCGGGCGACTTCTCCAGAGCGGCCACATTCATACTGATCGTCTGCAGATGCTCCTCCGCCTCCAATCGGAAGATTTCAGCGGCCTCCTCGCCAAAGTCAGTGCCCTCACTGACCGCCGAGCCACCGCTTGCTGACGATACGGAAGGAGCAGGCACAGGTGAAGGTGGCGGTGGCGGTGCAACCACGGGCGGAGGATTGACCTGAGCCCGCGGGATCTCCAACGCAGGCAGCGGCCCGCTACCCGACGGTGGTTGCTGCAAGTTGGCAGCCGTCTCCAGATCGGCGTTCCCTGTCAGCTGAGCCAGAAACTCACGGCGCACCTCAATCTCAATCTCATTACGCAGCCGCTTGACCAGCTCCTCGTAACTCTCCTGCCCATCAGGTCCAACGATCTCATGCTGAAGTTGACGCTGGCGTTCAAATTCCTGGCGCACCTCCTCACGGATCTGGCGCTCCAGCTCCATGCGCGCAGCCAGAGAGAGAGGACGCTGCTCATACTCACGGCGCAGCTCTTCACGGATCTTTGCCTCTAGCTCAGCGCGCAAGGCTGCCAGATCTCCCTGGCGCTCAAAGGTCACGCGCTCGCGCACTCCACTCACATCGCGAGCGACCTGCACCTGCCAGGGCGTCCAACCCGGCTCTTGATTGGCCAGTGTCTGAGGCAAGCGCTCCAACAAGTCGCCGCACGCCTCAACCGAGCTGCGGAGCTGGTGCAGCGTTGTCTGGATCTGTTCATCGGTCGCCTCAACACCGCTTGTGATGCGCGAGAGCAGCTCTAGCACCTTCTTGAGCTTGGTATTAACCACCCACATCACTGAGAGCGGCAGATAACGGCGTACCTTCTCGGGGCTCTTACGCAGATTGAGACCCATCGCCTGGCCTGCCCAGTCTTCCATCCGCTCCAGAGCATCTTTCGAGCCATCAAGGAAGCCGCGGAACTCGCTGCGCTGCTCCTCGATGATGCTCACAGCCTGCTGCAGTTGGGTCAGCAGGGTATGCAACGTATTGACTTGCTCTTCAAGCGAGAGGGTTTCCTGGCGCAGATCGCTATAGAGCCGCGAGGCAGAGGCCGGCAAGACAAGCCCTTCCTCGGTCAGGCCCGAAGGCTGCTCAGACTGGGGTGATCCGGGCTGCGACCAGCCCGACGGTGCTTGCAACGGCTGCGCTGACAGTGAGCGCAGCGGTTGTAGCGGCTGGACAAACTGTGTATGGGGAGCAAGCGGCTGCGACTGCGACCAATCCGGGAGAGCGCCCAGGTCTGCATCAGCAGCAGTGGCCTGGCCCCGAGCTTCGGGCTGAGGGGCAGTAAAGCGACTGACCAGCTCTTCCAACGGCGAGGGGGCGCGAGGCGAACGTGACTGTTCCTCACCAGGAGGAGAGCCAGTCGACGAAGGAGTTCCCTCGGAGCTGCGGAAGCTGGCAGCTAACATATCCAAGGCGCTCGGGGCCGCCGGCGCGGAGGGCGAGGCAGGAGAAGCTGGCGTTTCGGGTGACTGCTGAGAGAGCGGAACAGGATCTTCCGGCCAGAGTGGTTCCTCATCGGCCGGAGTACTGGGCGTGCGGAAGGCAGCCAGCATCTCATCGAAGGAAGGGAGTAAACCCTCCTGTCCGGTAGCAGGCGGATAGGGCGATTCGGGTAAAGGAGTCGACTGAGGAGAAGAGGCGGATACCGACTGCTGCTGATACGCATAGGACTCGCCTAAGCCCAGGCCATCCTCCTGGAAACCGTAGTGCTGAGAAGGCGGCGTGGGAGCGTGGGAGCGTGGAGAATCATGATAGTCCTGCTGGGGCTGACCCTGGTAGCCTGGTCTATCCGTATGATAGCCCTGGTACTCGTGTGCGTAGTGCTCTGGGGCGACCGATTGTGGGGATTGATGATCCAATGGCTGGGAGGGAGTAGAGGCCAGATCTGGCGAACCCGGAACAACCTTCCCAGCGGCCTCCTGGAGGGCGCGATAGCGACTATAGTCGGCATCGTCTTCAGCAATAATGGCATCCTGGTTGACGGAATTATCGCGAATTCCATCGATCAGCACATGCAGGCGTCGCAGAGAACGACGCAGCAGGGCCAGCGTAGGCTCATCGAGGGTAGTCAGGCCATCGAGCACATCCCCCAGAATATCCTCCATGCCATGAGCCACATGGGCCAGGCCGGGGAAATCCATCATCGAGGCTGAGCCGCCGATTGTATGCGTGCGACGATAGGTCTCTTCGAGAGCATCCATGTCGCCGGGAGACTGAGCCAGGCGGTCAAGGTTCGCCTCGATCTCTGGCAGGTAGCTCTTCACCTCTTCGATAAACGAATCGAGCACTGACAGTTTATCAAATGTATTTGACATGCTGCACGCACCCACTTATTCTAGTCGATCGAACTCGGTTTCGCGGGATGCCGAGGCGCGAAACGTAGAAACGCGGCGGGGGGCGCTGGCCCGACCTCGCCCCCTGGTCGAAGCCCTGGGCGCCCCTCCCTTCCGTCTTCGCCTGATGCTGATGGTGCAACGGCTACTGGCCGAACTGCCCGTTATTGCCTCGCGGGAAAGGCGTCTGTTCTGGTTTTGGGAACGGCGACTGACCCGGCTGCTGATGCGGCGATTGCTGAGGAGCTGCTCCTGGCGGGGTCCAGGGCTGACGCTGCTGTGGTCCCTGTCCCTGACCCGACTGAGGTGGTGCTCCGAAGGTCTGCGGAGGCACTGAACCAAACTGACCGCCACCAGAGTAGGGGACCGCTCCCTGGCCTGAGCTGCCGAAACCTGCCCCCGATGCGGGGGGATTGGCGAAAGGCTGCTGTGAGAAAGCCGACTGCCCCTGCGGACCAGAGAAGCCCTGGTTAGCAAAGGGATCAAAGGAGCCGAAGGCGCGCTGAGCCTCGAAAGGTTGGGAGTTAGAGAAAGCCGAGGCGCCGAACTCCTGGTTAAAGGAGGGAGCGGGACTTGAGCCGAAAGCAGCTCCGAAATCCTGCTGACCGGTACTGCCGAAGGAGCCCATGTCGGAGAAGCCAGGGACAGCGCCGAACTCCTGCGGAGCGGCAGGGAAGCCGAACTGAGCCTGATGCTGATTTTGCGCCACGGGCGAAGACATCGCCACCAGGCCAGCGCTTTCCGGCTCAGGGAGCGGTGGGAAATTACCGCCGTAGCTCTGCTGCTGCGGCTGCATCCAGCCGTCGCCGCCCGAGGAGGCATAGAACTGATCGCCACCGGCAGGCAGGCCGGGCACAGCCCCTGGGCCAGTAGCCATACTGCTATTGATCGACTCCAGCACATGGTCGGGCAAGCGGAAAGTCGAGACCGAAGCGCGGAGCTGATCGGCCAGCTCGGCCAGGTAGCTCACGCTAGCGGCGGCTTCCTGTGTACCAGCGTTGGTCTGGCGAGTGATTTCGGAGATCTGGCTCATAGCCACCGCCACCGCCTCTGACACACTGGTCTGCTCATTAGCAGCGCGGGCAATACTCTCGATCATCTGGGCCTGGCGCTCCACAGCGCTATAGATCGAGTTCAGGGCGCGTCCAGCCTCATCGGCGAGCTGAGACCCCTTGACCACCTCCTGCGTACTATCTTCCATTGCCACCACCGCCTCATAGGTATCGCCCTGGATACTCTTGACCAGGGTGGCGATCCGCTTTGTCGACTCCGTCGAGCGCTCGGCCAGGAGGCGGATCTCATCGGCCACCACAGCGAAGCCGCGGCCATGCTCGCCAGCCATTGCCGACTGAATGGCGGCGTTGAGTGCGAGCAGGTTTGTCTGATCAGCGATATCCTCAATGATACGTACAATTTCGCCGATCTCGTTCGAGCGCTCGCCCAGGCGCTTAATCTTCTTGGCCGTCTCCTGGACGTTCTCGCGGATCAGCATCATGCCCTCGATCGTTTGACGCACAGCTTCCTGACCGCTTTGGGCATTGCGCAAAGCCTCCTGAGCGGCCTCATGGCTCAACTGAGCATTGCGAGCCACATTTTGGATGAAGATGGCCAGGGCCTCGACTGCCTCAGTAGTCTGCGAGATCTGCTGCACCTGCATCTCGGAGGCCTGGGCCAGCTCGGCGGCGCGATCCAGAATACGACGAGTGGCATTGGTCACCTGCATGGCCGTGCTCTGCACTCGACCGACCACCTTGGCCAGCTCCTCGATCATATAGTTGAACGAATCGGCGAGCACGCCGAGCGTATCGGGAGTCACCTCGGCCTGGACGCGCAGGTCACCATCGCCGACGGCGCTCACCTCCTGGAGCAGCTTCTCGATCTGGGCCTGCAGAGCGGCGGCGTCGCTGCCGGAGCCGAGGCCAGAGGCACTGTTCGCCTGCGCACTCTGCTGATCAAGCACAGTATTCACCGAAGCGACCAGGCGAGCAAACTCATCATCGCCATCTACCTGGGCACGCACCCGGCGATCTCCCCCGGCGAAATCGTGGCAGACATCGGCCAGGGCCAGGAAGCGGTCCTTGATACGGCTATTGACCAGGTAATTGGTGATGACCACCGCCAAAAGAGCAACGATAGCGCAGATGATGACCACGACGATCAGGACCGACGTATCGGCGGTGGGCATGCTCAGCCGGGCGTAGATGCCCACCAGGATGAGCAGGAAGGCCGGGATAATGGCGGAGACGGCCAACCCCAAATTCATCAGGCCGCTTACCGTCATCCCACCTCGATTACGATCCGGGTTCATCCGCCAGACCTCCTCTATAGAAAATACAGAACAATGGCTGCACTGTTCGTCCTATCCTAATCCAGAGCTTCGTAATGTTGCATCTTTTCCGAGAACAGCAAACGTGCGGCATCGAGCAAGATGATGACACGTTTACCGAGCACTGCCGTTCCGGCGGCATAGGGAGCAACCCACTGTGGAATATTGGTCTGGCGTGTGCTCACACTGGCGATAACGTTGTCAGGAATGGGGAGCATCTCGCTGACGCTATCCACCACCAGACAAATCACCATCTCATTATATTGCACCGATAGCAGGCGAGTGCGTGGATTATAGGGTAGCGGCTCCCTTTCCAGGAAGGTGCGCAAATCCACCACGGAAGCGATGGAGCCGCGGAGATTGATCACCCCCCGGACCCAGGGAGCAACATTCGGGACCGGGGTCACGTCGAGCAGGCGCTCCACGCTTTGAATGTACTCCGCCTTGAAAGCAAACTCCAGGTCGAGCAGAGTAAAAGCAAGGTACTGCTCGCCGGGTACCTCAGTGGGTACACCGGGAGCAGCTGCCGTATTGGTCCGCACTTGCTCAGGCTGCAACGCCGAGGCCCCCCATGCCGGAGGATGCGCTCCCCGTTGCTGCTGAGCCAGGAGAGCGCGTTGCAACATGTTCAGGTCATCGCTTGCCACAGGATTACTCCCAGCTTCTGGTCGCACATCGGGCTGTGTCCCCCTTGCCTCGCCTGTCTAGGGTCGCTGGCTGAGGCTGGCTAGGCTACAGGAGCCGGCGCACATTGGCCACCAGTTCTTCCTCGTTAAAGGGCTTGGTCATGTATAGATCAGCGCCCTGCCGCAGGCCCCAGGAGCGATCGAGGGGTGTATTCTTGCTTGTCAGCAAGATAATCGGGATATGCCGACTCAGCTCCGATGATTTGAGCTTGCGGCACAGCTGAAACCCGCTCTGCTTAGGCAGGACCACATCCAGGACGATGCACTGTGGACGCTCCTTAAAGACTTTCTCCACAGCCTCGTCACCGTCGACCGCTGTCACCACTTCGAAGCCACTGTTGCGCAGTGGGGTTGCGATCATCGTGAGTTCAGTCCAGCTGTCATCTACAACGAGCACCTTCTGCCCTGGCATTTCCCCTATACCTCTTGTTGTAACTTCTCCAGAGTCAAAACATTAGCTTTTTAGGAAAGAAAGGCCAGTCACGTGCGTGTCGCAATCCCTAAGCAGGCTTGGGCTGTGTTCTGACCTGGATCTGACAGCGGGCCAGAGCTACGTTATGGAATAAGCGGAGCACCACTATGCTGTTGGTGGGCCTGGCCAGCGAACTGGCAGATCAGATAGGGAGGCAAGTCTGTAATGCGCGCTGACCGCTCGGTCCTCTCACACTGCGTCTTGCCGAGTTCTGGACCGCCGCCGGGCAGTCCTTCCCCTCCCCCTTCAGCCTTCCTTCTCTGCCCCCTCTTCTGTCTCACCACTTGCCTCAACAGATCCCACTCTCCTCCCGTAGTGACTCGACTTGACTTGACCCGAGACGTCGATCAGAGCGTCTTCTCCTTCCCCTGGTTGGCCTCACTGCCCTACCCTGCCCTGCCCTACCGTCGAAGCTGGTCCAGCACCCTCTTAGACAGGCCCAGATCACCGAGAGAAGCGTCTCATCCCTAACCGCGGCGACGCAGCCGCGGGCGCATACCTTCGTAGCGCGGAGGAACACGCTCCTGCCAGTTGACCAGATGCTTCTTGACCGTTTGGACCAGCTCGGCAGAATCGAAGGGCTTTGTGATGTACTCGGTAGAGCCGGCTAGGCGACCGCGCATCTTGTCGAACAAACCATCTTTCCCACTGAGCATAATAATAGGTATCTGTCTAAACTGCAAGTTTTTTCGTATGATCTGGCAAATTTGGTACCCGTCCATGCGGGGCAGCTGTACATCCAGGAGAATCAGTGCCGGCATTTCGTCCGCTACCGAGGTGAGGGCGCTCAGCCCATCGCCCGCGGCAATGACACGGATATTTTCACGCTGCAGGGTCATCTGCACAATCTTGCGCACGGTAGGGCTATCATCTACAACCAGTACCGTCGGTACTGCTGACATGCTTAGATCGACCTCCTTCGCGTCTCAGGCCACCCGTAGGCGCTACCGCTCTCCGGGAACCCTTGCCATTGTCCCTCCTCCCCTCGACGTGGCGGTTGCGGCTGAAACTCACGCCCCCTGGTTCGCTGGACGTTGCGATAGGCTCTGACCTTCTGATACTCCTGGATCTCAGCATCGATCTCGGTCAGAAAGGCCTTCCAGGCAACGTTGAGCTGCTGTCTCGTGTGCGAATTGCCGACTTCATCTTGCAAGACGGCGGTAAAAACCATTCGCAAGAACGCCGACAACCCCACGACCGCCTCCCAATAAAATTCTTCTAGCTGCTCACCTTTGACCAGCTTGTCCAGGGTCAGGATATCACCACAGTCAAGCTGCCCATCGACAAAGCTGGCTGTCTCTAGAATGGGATAATACTGCTTGGCCAGGAGCTGCAAGGGCTGCGAGAAGGTACGCTCAAGATAGCGGATGATTTCACCCGTGGGCACATGCCCCCTCCCGCGCAGGCTCCTGGCAAAGCGTCCGTGATGCACCAGTAGACCATTGATGCATTCAACCAGCACACGAATGAGATTCAGCAGGTGCAGCTCAGGGCTGACATTCTTGCGCTGCTGCCAGAGCGTGTGCTGGCAGCGAATCAGGAGATCGTGCAGGTCATGCTGGAGGGCTTTCTCCAGCTCGGTGTCCACTAACTCGATCAATCCCAGCTCCAGCAGGCGAGCCATGAGACGGGCGACTCGCGCCTCCGGCATCATCAGCGCCAGGGAGATGGCCTGCAGGGGGATCTCGCCGTTACAGAGCGAGAGCACCTCGATATACTCCTGGCTCAGCCCCAGGCTGCGCAGGTCGTTGCTGTTTTTGACTTCTGGCAGCCAACGCGCTACGCTGGCGCGCGTCAAGTGCAGCTCACCCATCTCCTCCCACTCATCGGCCTGGCGCAGGGCCTCTAGCAGGACTGAGTCGATGTCGAGCGGCTGCATGCGGCTCTCGATCGCCAGCAGGCGCCGATGAAAGGAGAAACGCCCCTCGGCCCAGCGTAAGGCGTGGCTGATCGACTGGGTCACGGCAAACTCCAGCCGGCGCTGCATCTCCTCAGCGCTCATCCAGCCTCGTTCAACCAGCAGCGCCAGTGCCACTTGCATATCACCTCGCGCCAGCTCGCGAATCATCTGCGCCCTGCGTGGATCGAGCCGATTGAGCAGGCAGAGCATGGTGAGCAGATCAAGCTGGGGAGCACCCTCTTCGCGCAAAGCCACAATCTGGCCCTTGCGCAGGGCGATCGAAAGTGTCTCAGGACCGGAATGGACAAACAGCGTGCCTGTCTTACCGCTGAGGGCAAGCATCTTGAGAATGGACTGCAGACCCAGCGTCTGCAGGTCACCATCCATAATACGATCTTGCTGCTCCATTCTTCTCTTCTTCCTTTTCTTCTCTATGCAAGTGGTCGCGTTGCCGGTGCCAGTTTCTGCAGCGCCTGCTCAATCGCTGCCTGCAGGTGCTCGACAAAGAAGGGCTTCTCGACGTAGACCACCGACTTCTCTTCTCGTAGATAGGGTCTGCGCTCCAGTTGCCGCGGCGTCAGGGCACTCATCAGCACAAAGGCCGGCGGACTGGGCAGCGCACTGCGCTTCAGACAGCGCATCATTTGATAGCCATTCATCCAGGGCATGATCAGGTCAGCAACTACGCAATGCGGTCGCCACTCAACACAACGCTCCAGCGCCTCTAATCCATCGTGGGCCACCGCTAGCTCGTAGTCAGCAACGGCCTTGAGGGATTGCTGAATCGTCTGAGCAACGTCAACGTCGTCGTCGACAATCAGCACCCGTGCCCGGTTGCCCTCAGCTCCTTGCCTGCCCCTGATGAAAGACTCGCCTCGTTCTTCGCTCGTCTGAACCAGCCGCTGCAGGGTACCGAGGTAGCGTAACAGCCGTCCTACGTCAAAGGGCTTGAGCAAAAAGGCTACAACGCCTAGCTCCTCTAGCCGATCTCGCGAGACGGAGCTGCTTCCCATGATCACAGTAAAGCGAGCTTCCGGCCAGCTTCTTGGAGGCTGCAGCAGCTTCTCCCCCTCTCTCTCCCCCGCTCCCTCCCTATCTCCATCCATGTCATATAACAGGACGTCTCCTACCCAACTCCCCAGGTCTATCTCTCCCCCACGCAGCAGGACTCGGACTTCATAGCCGCGCTGGCGCAGATGCCTTTCTAAGATGGTGTTCAGACTTTCCTGCTGCCCCACAATGAGGACTCTGAGCGGCCTTGGCCGCACCATCGCTCTAGCCATAGCATGCCTGCTCGCTTTGCCTCTGTCAAGAAATACCGGTAATATAGTAAAGAACTCCCATTCTTCCGAATAACAGTGTACAGCAAGCCGGCTCAATTCGCCATATAGGACAGCCTTGTTAGCATTAAAATCCCATTAATTATTCCTCTGCCGGGGCAACGTTGCTCACGCTAGAGGCAGCAGTCGGCTGTTGATCACGCCTCCCATCCGCCTGGAAAACATAGCCAACCCCAGGCTCGGTGAGGATATAGCGCGGGCGCGAGGGTTCTTGCTCGACTTTGCGCCGTAGTTGCCGCACATAGACGCGCAGATAGTCCGCCTCTTCTCCGTACTCAGGCCCCCATACCGCTCGCAGCAAGGTGCGATGGGTCAGGACCTTGCCAGCGTGCAGCATCAGTTGCCGCAATAGCTCAAATTCTGTTGGGGTGAGGCGAACCTCACGATCACCCGCCCGCACATAACGGCGCTCGACGTCCATAACCAAATAGCCATCGCTGCTGCGCAAGACCTGCGCTTCTTCTTGCTGCCTGCCCCCTCCACCACTGGCAGCACGGCGCAGGCAAGCCCGCACGCGCGCTAACAGCTCGGCGTTACTAAAGGGCTTGGTCAGATAATCATCCGCCCCCAGATCCAGGGCGCGGACTTTCTGCTTCTCTTCAGTCCTGGCTGAGAGGACAATGATGGGCACCTGACTCTGGCGGCGAACTTGCTCACAGACTTCCAGGCCGTCGATGCTCCCCGGCAGGCAGAGGTCGAGTAGGATCAGGTCAGGTTCATGCTGGCGCACAGCATTGAGCGCTTCTTCTCCGTTGTCGGCCACTAACACTTCATAGCCGCTCATGAGCAGGTTTCTGCGCAAAATACGCTGAATTGAGAGTTCGTCATCGACAACTAAGATGCGCTTGCCTCGGGATCTCATTCTTGTTCCTCCGACAACCGTGCAGCGGGCGAAGGCAGGCTGTGGGCCGGGCCGGGAGCGGGCCCACAGGAGCAGACTGGCAGGGCAAAGACAAAGATGGCTCCTCCTCCCACGGAGGACTCTATCCAGATCCGCCCTCCATGCGCCTCGATGATGCCTCGGCAGATGGCCAGACTCAGGCCATTTCCCTGGGGGTCAACACTATAAAAGGTTTTGAAGATACGCTCACGTTCTCCTTCCGGCAGCTGATAGCCATGAGCGAGGAGGCGACCGTGCAGTACGCCGTCAACGATCTCGAGTTTGACAGCAATCTCCTCGTTCGATCGGTTATGACGCAGAGCGTTCTCCAACAGATTATAAAAGACGCGCTCCATCTGTGCGTAATCAGCGTGGACAAGCAGCGGCAATGGAGGCTGCAGATATGGGCGAATGTTGAGCTTTCTTCCCAAGCTGCGCTCTAGGCGCAGGAGGGCGCTGTTGAGCAGCTCACCCATGTCGCACCACTCTTTCTCAAGGGTGAGAGCCCCCATCTCAATACGCGACATCTCGATCAGCGCGTTGATGAGCACGGTCAGATGATCGGTCTCGGTATCAACCTCGCGCAGAATTTCACGCCGCGTCTCTTCATCCCAGACAATGCCTGGCTCCAGTAGCCCGGTGATGGCCGCTTTGATGGATGTGAGGGGCGTGCGCAGGTCGTGCGAGACCGAGGAGAGCAGGGCCAATTTGTTCTTTTCGTCGCGCACCTGCTCGGTGATATCGTGGGCTTGGAGCGCGTAGGCTTTGAGCTGGCCATGCTGGTCTTTGACAGGATGACGGGTGAAGAGATAATGGCGATCGAGGCTCGTGTCGTCCTGGCCGGCCCCCCCTCGCCGCTCGTGTCGCCTGTTCTCGTCACCGTCTGCCGCTCTGGTGGCCGCCTGCCCATGGAGTGGTTCGCTGGCAAAGGCACAGCGTAGCTCCCAGGTCCGTGCCTGTTCCTGGGTAAACTGGCCGAGGTATTGCTCCAGTTGCTCACGATTGCGCGCAAGGATGAGCAGGGTTGAGAAAATTTCAGCGAGTCGCCGACTATCTCCGGCTTGCAGGCGAACGCCACACAGGCTCTCCGCCGCTGGATTCATGTAGATGCAGCGCCCGCTGAGATCCACAGCAAACCAGGCATCAGTAAGATGACCCGGCAGGTGCTCATGAAGCTGGACCAGGCGGCTCAGTTCACTCAGTATGCTGGCCCGCTCAAGCGCTTCCTCGGCGCCGCGCGTGAGTAGGGCGGCGCTGGAATCTTGCGCCGGAGTAACGACCTTTGTCTCTGCCACATCTACAATCTGCTTATCAGACAACGCCTGGGGAGTCCCAACAGCCTGCCTGCGCTGACGCACGGCGTTCATCAGAGTCTGCAGGTTCTGCTCAGGACAGGTCAGCAGATAGTCGGCAATGAAGCGCAGAAGGCTCATAAAGCTGATGCCAAAGGTCTGCTCAAATTCGCTACGTACCTGCTCCAGTAGCTGCTCCTCCTCTTCTTTGCCCCATTGTCTTTGAGTCGCTTCGAGTCGCGCAATGATCTCTCGAAAGCGTTGCTGCCGCCGTACCGCTTCGAGCAGCATACCATTGTGAATGGCGATAGTGGCCTGACTCGCAAAGAGTGAGAGGATGTCTACTTTGAGTGGTGTAAAACCACCCGGTTCTTCAGAGCAGAGCAGTAAGGCTCCGTAAACGGTGGAGTCAGTGACCAGCGGATGGACAAAGATAGAGCGAATCTTGAGCTGGCTATAGAGAGGCTGGCTGGCTGGGAAACGCGAGTCATTGCCGATGTCATTCGAAAACTGCGGCTGGCGATGAAGCAGGCTGTAGCCAATGATGCACTGCTCGCTGAGAGCCTGCCCTTTCTCGATAATACGCGCGAGGGTGTGGGCCTCCAGACCAGCCTGAGCTTCGAGGCGTAAGCCCCCCCTCTGGCCCGGGCGGTCGAGGGTGACAATCGCTGACCAGACGCGCAGCGCCTCGGCAATACCGTTGACGATGCGCTGAAAGATGGTGGCCAGATCCATCGTCGAAGCCAGCGCATTGGAGACGGCTTTGAGCGCTTCCCGCTGCCGGTCCTGAATCTGGGCGCTGCCGCCTACCTGCACCCCTTCGATCGCAGCCGCCAGGACCCGCCCTACCGCTTCCAGCAGACGACGCAGCGAGGGATCATCATAGGTACCCAGCTGACAGCTTCCCAGCTCCAAAGTGCCCAGCACACGATCTTCGACTACTAATGGCACAATGGCAGCCGAGCGCAGCTGCGGGTGGCCGCTGAGGGCATCCCCTACCTTCGCCGGCGGTCCATCCGCTCCCTGCGGATAGTTCTCGACGAGCATAATGGGGTGTCTCAGCACCTGCTCCGCCCGCGATTCGGGTAACGGGTGCTGATGATGGCGCGCCTGCCAAGCATCGCCCTCTCCTCGCCAGCAGACTGTCACGCGCACAGCTTGACGGTCATGCCTTAGAAGGACTACGCCAAAAACGTCAAATGGGATGGTCGGCGTCAGCTCTGCCGCAAGCCTGGTATAGTCGGGTTTCGAGCCACGCACGCTCGCAATAATGCGAAACACACGCTCGACGATAGCAGATTCATCTAGCGTGGAGACGCGCGTCCCTGCTTTCATTGTTCCCCCCAACAATGAACCGGGCTACCACCTCTTGAACAGTTAGCCTGGAGTTTTTTCTCTACACAATCATCAGCAGTATAACACAAAAGGATGACACAAGTAGTCGGCAAATTCATCCGCATTGATCGCCTTACTCTGCTTCTGTTGAGCTGGTGATGCGGCCCCCTCTGGCCCGAAGGTACTACCGGAACTGTTTTCAAGCCGACCGAACGGTTTTTTATAGAGCATTCTGGCCCGGCTCCGGCTCTCCGCAGAAGTCTACTCTATTATCAGACGGGCGGCAAGACCACCAACAGGCGCGGTTAAGCGGATCGATCGATCCGCTCGACCATCGCACCGTCCGTCAAGACAGGCGCACTCTCGCCTCCCCAAGGGATTACGCAGCAGCATAGCCGGTCAGTTCAACATAGCCTTCTCCGTCGACGGCATGGCCTGCGCTCTGACCCTGAATGCTCACGGCCCCCTCCCAATAGGCGTTGCCAGTCGACTGGTAGGTCACCAGCTCTTGATCTTTCAGCTCTGGCTGAAGAGTGAGCTGGGCAGAGAAGCGTCCATCGCTGATGACGATCCGCCAGCCAGAAGGATAGCGGGCATGGGTCACCGGACTCAGCCAGGTTGCCAGGGTTTGAACGCGCAGCGCACTGGCCGGCAAGAGGTGGTCCTGACCACTGGGATCGATGAAGCTCACATAGGTGGAGATAACCCGCTTGCTAGCATCACGGATCAGATAGAGCATCAGCTCGCTATTATCATTGAGCTGCAAACTGAACCAGTCCCAGCCGCCGCCGGCCAGAGTGAGGAAGTTTCCCCATTGGTGGTCCATCCAGGCCAATCCCGTGACAGTCAGGGTCTGGCCATGATCAACCAGGAGGCCGCTGACGGCTAAACGAGTGCGCGAGTAATAGTAGGAGAAGCCTGCCAGACCATAGGTGATCAGCCCGTTGCCATTATGCAAGACAGCTGATTTGAGCGCCTGGAGCTGCAACTGCAGGGCATAGTCTGGCATGACAGCTGCCAGTTGATCTTTCCCATTGCGCCCCTGCATGTGCCAGGGGCCGACCTGGAGCTGGAAGCCTCCCTGGCTGCTCGCTCCTGCAGATGAAGGATCAAGTTGCAGCACGCGCTGCTGCGCAAAGTGAAACTGACCACGGGAGATGTCGCTGATGGCGAAATGAGCTGCGTAGACAGGCGGCAAGTCGCTACGCAGTACTTGGAAAAAGACCAGCTCGAAGCCATAGTGCAGGAGACGCCCGTCGTTGGCGCGGGCCTGGAGGTGGCCAGTATAGTACCACCACTCGGTGAGGTCCTTATGCGGGGCCTCGTCCTGGGGTAGACGAATGGGAGGCAAAGGCGTCGCCTGGGCGGTGACAGGCACCAGCGGCAGCTGCGCTGAGGTAGCCGGAATGCCCGGAAAGGCGCAGGCGCTCAAGCCGCTCAGTCCGGCCAGCAGCGCCAGCAGAAGATAGAGCAGCTGTCCAAGACGGCAGCCTCTCCTATGCAGCGTGCTCATTATAGCCTTCCTCCTTGCTGGGACCGGGGATGAGCAGGCTGCTCTCCCTCACTGCTCACTAACGTCCCTCCCTCACTGCTGACCTCGTGGCGGCCTGCTTCCTCCTCAGCCAGGAGGGTAGGCCGGCGTTGGACCCCGACAAATGGCAGCCACCAGTTGAGATTGCCCAAGAGCCGCATGGTCGCTGGCACAAGCAAACCTCGCACGAGCGTGGCATCGCAGATGACAGCCAGGGCCATGCCCAACCCGAGAGCCTTCACGAGGATCATATCGGCAGTGGCAAAGCAGGCACTGACCACCACAACAATGGCAGCTGCGCTGGTGATGATTCCCCCACTGCGTTGCAGGCCAAGGGCCACCGCCTGGGTATTGTCTCCGCTCTCCCAGTAGGCTTCTTGCACCCGGGAGAGTAGAAAGACCTCATAATCCATCGAGAGGCCAAAGAGCGAGCAGAAGAGGAGAATGGGACTGGAAGCTTCGACGAAGCCCAGGGGTGTGAAGCCCAGCAGCTGATGCAAGAAGCCCTCCTGGAAGATGACAACCAGCGCTCCATAGCTAGCCAGGATCGATAGTGTATTCATAAGAATGGCCTTGAGCGGCAGCAGCAGCGAGCGGAAGAGCAGCAGGAGCACGACATAGGTGATGCCCGCTACAATCAGCGCCGCCTTCGGGAAATCCCCATAGAGGGCCTCGACGTAGTCGATGTTGCTGGCGCTCCCTCCGGCAACAAGCACATGCATGCCCGGCCCCGGAGGCGTGTTACGAATGGTCAGCACCAGCTCCTCTGACTGCTCCGAGAGCATGTCATACTTACTGATGACAGTGACCATTGCCAGGTTGCCCGCGACCGAGGATTTGAGCAGACCGGATAAATAGGGATCAGCAATGAGTTGTGGGTGGGTATAGAGTAGCTCATATTCCTGTAAAGTCAGACGAGGATCAGCGCTCACGATACTGTCGACGCGGGCCACGCGCGGATCAGCTTCTAGCCGCTGGACATAGCGATAGAGCAAGGCAATATTGTTGGGCGTCAGCACGTCGCCTTGCATCTGAACGGCCAGTAGAATGGGCGTCGTCTCGCGCGCGTTGAAACGCGAGATCAAGAGATCATAGGAGACGCGCGACGGGACATCTTGGGGCAGGATCGAGGCCCCCGGCGCCGAAAAGCGGACCGCCAGGAAGGGTAACCCGAGGGCCACCAGCAGCACTAAGACCGGGAAGAAGAAGCGTAGCGGATAGCGCATGACCAGATGCGATAGCCGATACCAGAATCCCTGATGTGGCTGAATGAGGGCGCTGCGTGCCCCAGCCAGAGCCACTTCTTCTGTCGCTGCATCTACATGAGCAGCCCGCCGCTGACGCCACCAGCCCCACAGCCAGGAGAGGCGCACGGGCAGAGCGTTGACGCGCGTCCCCAGAATGGCCAGCATGGCCGGCAGCAGGGTCAGGGCCGCCACTACGCAGAGCATGACCACCAGCATACCCCCCAGACCAACCGAGCGCAGCATGTTAATGCGGAAGAACGTCAGTCCGAAGAGGCCAATGGAGACGGTAAAACCGGAGAAGGTTACAGCTCGCCCAGCGGTGGCCACGGTAACGGCCACCGCCTCACCTGGCTTCCGACCACGCGCTAACTCTTCGCGAAAGCGGCTGACCATGAAGAGGGAATAGTCAACCCCCAGCCCGAGGCCGAACAGAGTGGTAATGTTCAAAACAAAGATCGACAGCGGGGTGACATGCCCCAGCCCAAAGATAATGGCCAGCGCCACGACCACCGCTCCGCCACCAATGATGGTGGGTAAGAGCGCGGCAATGACAGAGCGGAAGACCAGGAGCAGGGCAATGAGAGCAAAAGGAAAGGCCAGCAGCTCGGCTCGTCGCAGATCACGCTCGCTGACAAACTGAATATCTTCGTAGAAGACGGGGCTGCCGCCAACGTGAATTTCCAGATCCGGCTGCGCCCTCAGCCTGCGCTCCAGCTCGGGCAAGAGGCGCGGCGCGCTGTCGGGATCAGTCTTGAGCATGACATTGGCATAGGCGCCATGACGATCGAGCGAGATCTGCCGCGGATTATCCAGGTAGGTGACAACGCTCGCCACTTCAGACCAGCTCCGTACCTCGGCGAGTGCTTGCTGCATCTGCTGGACGAATTGCGGGCTGTCCACACGATAGCGCTGGCTAGTGAAAATCACTTGGACAACCGTCGGATTGAGATGGAGCTTGCTGGTGAGCAGATCGAGCGCTCGCTGCGACTCAGCATCAGGGCTGAGCAATCCCCCCGGCTGAAGCACCTGGCTGGCCCGTGGTGCAAAGGGTAGAGCCACGAGAGCCAGAAGTAACCAGAGCAGGAGGATCAGCCAGCGTGCCCGAACGGTCACCTGGCCTAGCGCATAAAAAATTGACCTTCTCGGTTTCTGCATGTATACTCTTCCTCACCTGGGGGCCGCGCCCGGCAGACCGGCTGTGCTGCTGGCTCTCTGACGGCTCAGTCAAGGCAGCCGAGCCGCTCGCCCCTCACTCCGCGTTCATCTCCGTGCGGGGTCGCTGTGAAGATGTTCCTGAACGACATTGCTGTTATACTAGTAGACAGCTTTTGTCTGTGTGTCAAGGGGAGCTGGCACTCGGAGGAGGTCCTATGACGAAGCAGCTAGCAAAGCAGGCGACAACGAAAAAGCCGGTACAGGGCGACGGCCAGCCAATTCAGGTCATCGCTGTCAATCGCCAGGCTTACCATGACTACGATGTGGAGCGCACGGTAGAGGCCGGGATCGCCCTGGCTGGCACCGAGATTAAGTCGATTCGCGCTGGCAAGGTCAATCTCCGCGGCGCGTACGCCATCGGCAGAAACGGCGAGCTGTGGTTGGAAAATATGCATATCTCTCCCTACGAGCATGGAAACATCCACAACCATGACCCGCTGCGCCCTCGCAAGCTGCTGCTGCACCGCCGCGAGATCAACCAGCTTCTCGGCAAGGTCAGCCAGAAAGGGATGACACTGATCCCTCTGAAGCTCTATCTCAAAGACGGTCTCGCCAAGATTGAGCTGGGCCTTTGCCGCGGGCGCAAGCTCTACGACAAGCGGGAGGCCATTGCCGAGCGCGATGCCCGTCGCGAGATGGAGCGCGCTCTGCGTCGCCGCTGAAGCTGATGCTTCGCCGCCCAACCCAGGCGAGCGGCGCAATCACAAGCTGATCCTCATCTCGCTTTCTTCGTAAGTAGAGGAACAAGTCGCCAATGGACCAGGAAAAGCAAGTGGAGCAAATTCATCATTTTGTAGAACAGATCAACCAGCGCCCGGGCTTCGGCCAGCTTCTGGGCATGCGCGTAGAGGCGGCGGAGCCAGGGCGTGGGCGAGTGCGCCTGACAGTCGATGAGCGGCTGATGCACCCCCAGGGATTGGTGCACGGCGGCGTGATCTTTTCATTGGCCGATACAGCTATGGCTATGGCCCTCCTGGCCTCCTATCCGCCAGGGACACATACCGGGACGATCGAGGCCAAGATCAACTATCTCCGCGCCGTGCGCAATGGGCAATTGCTGGCGGAGGCTGCCATCATCCATCAGGGCCGGACCACGGCGGTGCTGGAGGCTACGGTCTATCATCAGAGCGACGAAAGGCAGGAACAGCGCGCGGTGGCCCGCGTCTTGAGCACCTTCTATATCTTCCCAAGCGAGGAGAAGGGCACCCACGACGAGCATACTGGCTAGTTTGCCAGCTCGCCTCTCGGACTAACTAAAACTAAAAAGAAGCGATGTGTGAGCGCTCGGCCACTGAGGCTTCGCCTGTCTCTCTGGCCTTAGCAGCGTAATGTTGTTCGAGACGGAGGAGCGTCAGGAGTGAGAGCAGTGCGACCAGGCCAAGGATGGCTGTCAGGCAAATCAGGCCATCAAAGCCAAGACGATGGGCGAAGAGACCAGCCAGGCCATTGCCTAGCAACTGGCCCAGGCCAAGAAAGACCGAATAGAGGCCCATCAGCAGACCGCGATCCATCGCGCTCTCCTCAGTGAGATCGGCCAGATAGGCCAGGGCAGAAGGGGCAAAGCTGCTTTCAGCAAAGATTCCTAGCAGGAGCACAGGAATCCAGATCCCTGGAGCCAAATCACCTCCGAGACGGTGATTCATGCCCCAGAGGGCCATCACGCCCACATAGAGACCCGCTACGGAAGTGAGCATCATCATCAGGCGGGGCAGATGGGCAAGGAAACAGGCCCAGAAGAGCAGTGAGAGACCGAAGAAGAGGACATAGCTACCCAGGACCAGGCTCAGGCGCCCACCGCCACCAGGTCCGCTCATGATGCCCATTAAGAGCTGATCACCCATGCGTCCAGGGCGGGAGAGTAAGAAAGGCAGCTGTGAGCTGACCCAGATACCCAGCAGGGCACTAATACAGATCCAGGCTGGAATAAAGATAAAGAGGCGCGGCTTGTGCAAGATTGCCAGATAACGTCTCATCAGCAGCGCCGGGCCAGTGTGTTCAGTCACCTGGGTAACACGAGGAGCCAGGAACATGCAGAGCGTCACCAAGGCATAGAAGAGGGCTAACAGAGCAAAAGCCCAGGAACCAAAGCGGTCCCAGGCAAAGCCGCCTACGACGACCCCGGCTGCTATCCCGCCACTGGTCGCCAGCTCATAGAAGCCCATGACCCGCATGCGTCCTTGCTCATTCCGCCTGGTCAAATCGGCCAGATAGCCCAAGACTGACGGGGTGATCATCGCTGTCGCCAGGCCCGCAAGCACCTGCAAGGTCAGCAAGAAGGGCAACGGCGAGGCCATAGGTGTCAGCGGTATCAGCAGCATCCCCAGCACGCCCAGTAGGGGGCCCAGGACCATAAAAAGGCGCCGTCCCCAGCGATCGCTCAACGCTCCCATGAACGGCGCGAGCGTCAGCTCAGTAGCATAATAGACGACAGCCAGCAGCCCCACCTGAATAGCCGTAATGTGATGCCCTGCATGAATAGCCAGGCGGGCCAGGAATAGCCCCAGGACGATTCCCCCAGCACCAGTATTGACGCGCAAGAGAAAGGTTCCCACAATAAGCGGGATGGCCGATCGCCGCACCATATCGCCCCCTCAAGTTCCAGCCAACCTACCTGCCTATCTCGCCAGATCGTCGCACGTAGGTCAGCTTCCTCACCGCCTGCTTTGCCCCCTCTTCCTCAGCGAGGTCGCCGTTAGTCTTCACAGCCAGCCTGACCTGTTCAGCCTCCTCCATGCCTAGAAGCGCGCTGCCTGACCCTCACCTTCGCCTGAGAGGCCATAGTGGCCTGCTGCTGTGGCCTTGCGATAGCTGCGCAAGGTCCAAACGGCAATAATCCCTCCAACGATCAGCAGGACGACTGCAACAATAAGGAGCACCAGCAACAATATACGCAATCCTTGATGATCAGAAGCACTGCTCAGAGAAAGAGCCAGTAGTGGCATCAATGATAATCCTCTCTCTCCCTGATGAAATAGTTCCCCCGAACAGCTCTCTATCATCAGGACGGGAGAGGCAGAAAGAAAGTAACGCACTCCCCCCTCCCTCTATCCCTCCAGAAACCAAGCAGGTCAGCCTCAGTCCTCACTCGCCACGCGCGGTGGAGTCCCAGACGAGCAAGGTAAAAGAGGCTGACCCTGGCTATCAGTTAGAAGCAGTATTAGGCTTTATGCTGCTCTGCCTGCTGAAGACTGAGCGCTCCCGGCAATAGCTGTTTTTCATAGCAGCAGTAGTGGCGCACCATCGTTCTCCCAGCAGGTGCTAACAGCCGCGCCGGGCCTCTGGAACCGGGAGCTGAGCGTTCCTCCTCTTCCAACTCCAGTTCCAGCGTCAGGCGCCCTCGCTCAGACCAGGCTGTTTGCGTCTGACCCTCAATGACAATGTACCAAAAGCTCCTCTCTAACTGGTAGCCTTCACGTTCCAACAAGGCTCGGGCGGATCGGTTGCTATAGGCCACCGTCGTTGTGAGCAGGGCGCAGCCGCGCTCTCTGACGACAACGTTCTCCAGGGCGGCACGCGCACGCTGTTCCGCCAGGCGCAGCAAGAGCGTGCCAATGCCTCGGCCTCGATAGGCCGGGTGAACGCGGACGCAGAAAGCCCAATTGCTCCCTTGCGCCAACTCAGCCCCGGCGACGGCGACAGCCCAAACAGCGCCATAGCCCACTACCTGGCCCTGACGCGTCAGAATTAACCAGGCATCACTGCTCAGCAGGAAATCCATCCGCTGCCAGCTTGCACTGAGATCTCCATCTTCCTCATGACCCTCCTGCTCCCCTTCAACCCGTGCACAGATGGCAAACAGTTCTTTGACAGCCGGCAGGTCCGCGGCTGTCGGAGAGCGCGCCGAGAGATCGCGCAAGTAAACAGCCATCCGTTGTCCTCCTCTGGAAGGGGAAACCACGGCAATAAACGGCCCAGCCCCAGCCCGTTCGCCGGTTAGCTCTCCGGCCTGTCAGCCACGCGACAGACCTTCACCAGAGCAGCCAGGGCCGGGGCCTGGGCCTCAGCCATTCCTTTTCAGCTTCCCCGTTCGCTTAGCATAGCGTTCCGCCAGGCTAAAAGCGTAGACACTCGCTGGCACACTAATCAGACCCGTCAGGATCAGGGGCCAGGTACAGCTCCAGATCTCAGGAGACCAGAGAGGCCGGCCCTGCATGATCGCTTCGCGCAGGCCCTCCAGCACATAAGTAGCTGGCGAAATACGCGCCAGCGGCTGCATCCAGCCCGGCAGCACTGAGATAGGATAGTAGACCCCCGAGACCAGCAACAGAACGGCTTTGACGATGAACGACATCTGCATGCCCTTCTCCGTGTACAACAGCGGTAGAATCGCTGCTCCGATGCCAAAGCCGATAAATGAGATGCTACCCAGCAACAGCAAAAAGAGTGCCGTCAGGTAATTAGCATGGCTTAGATCGATATGGAAGAAAGCTGCAATGACCAGCAGCTGTATCAGCGTAAAGAGTAGTCCATGAGCAACAGCGTAAAGACAGCTCCCGACCATATGGGTAAAGCGCGAGATGGGAGCCATAAAGGTATATTCGATAGTGCCCTCCCAGCGCTCCATATTGATAATGTCAGTTACGCCGTCGAAGGTTACACTGAGATAGGACCAGACCGAGGTGCCGATCACGAGTACCAACAGCAGTGAGTTGGTGTCGAACTTGACCTTTGCCCCGGTAATCTGCTCAGCAGCGGCTCCGATGAAGGTCACGCTGAGAGCGTTGACGATGTTGTAGAGCAACCAAACAATTTCCCAGGCCCAGTAGCGCCTGGTCAGGTTCCAGTTGCGCTCAAAGAAAGCGTAGGTTGCCCGTCCTCGGTGCACTAAAGCAGTAAACATCATAACGTCCTTTTTATTCCTCCTCTTCACGCATAGCTTCCAAAGCCTCAAAGGCTTTTTCCCAACTGCCGTAGCGAAGAATATCCTCTTCCGTGATACGATGGCTGGCTGTATAGTGCATGAACACCTGATGCATGCTCGCGGGTACGGACAGTCCCAGCTGGCGCATCACTTCCTGTTTCAGCTCGTCAACCGAACCTAGCGCCACAATACGTCCCTGATCGATAATCGCGACACGATCGCAGAGAGCCTCAGCCTCTTCCAGATCATGGGTCGTCAGAAGGATTGTTGCATCGTGAACCTCACGAAGCTCGCGAACAAAGGTTTGCACATCCAGTTTTGAGCGAGGATCAAGGCCGGTCGTCGGTTCATCCAGGAGCAGCAGCACGGGAGCCGTCAGAAAAGCGCGGGCAATAGCGACTTTTTGCTGCATACCGCGCGACATATCTTCCAGCGGCTGTCTAATGCGCGCGGCCCCGATTCCCAGGCGCTCCAGGATAGAGACAATTCGCTCGCGCGCCAGACGCCCTGGCAGGTTGTAGAGACGCGCCGCATAGATCAGGTTCTCCATCGGTGAGAGCTTCTTGAAGAAGGAAGCCTCAACACTTACGCGGTTGATCAGGCGGCGCACGATGGCCTCGTCCCGCACGACGTCGTAGCCAAAGATCGTGACCCGCCCGCTATCAGGAATGAGCAGCGTGGAGAGAATGCGAATCAGTGTGGATTTGCCCGAGCCATTTGAGCCGAGAATGCCGATGATTTCGCGACGCTTAACCCGCAAGCTCACCCGATCCACCGCCCGCACCGTGCGCGCATCTTTTCCCTTCTGCCAGGGCAGCCACGGACGAGACTTCATAAAGACTTTCGTGACCTCCTCAACAAGAACAGCATCTTGCTCCTCTTGGTGATCTGCCAACGTCGGTGTAGATAATGTTGGGAGCAGGCGCTGTATCGCCATGCAGTAAACCTCCTTTGCTTGTGAGCATCGTCTTGGCTGTCCCCGTCCGGTCCACGCTGCTCTCCAGCGTGGAGAGAAACCAGAACGGTCGATCGGAAAGATACTACCAGCCGGGGCCTCTTACCACGATCACTCGACCGGTCTTCCATCTGCCCTAAAGAACAGCTCCACCCGCCTTGGAAGCACACAGTTCAGGGCGAGTCGTATGACAAGGCCATGACAGGCTTCAAACCGGGCAGGTCAGCCAGCCAGCCCGTTAGCTAGCGCCGGGTCAGATGAGCGGACAGGCATGTCGAGCAGGTGAATAGTGGAGTTTCTTGGCCGACGGAAGCGAACTCGGCCCGGTTTTTCCGAGGCTTCTCAGTCTCAGTACTCCAAGGCTGCTGCAACCCAGGGAACAGAATGGATGTCATCGCCCGACCAGGAAAAAGGCGACAAAAAACCGTGGGACTGAAGGTTGCTGTCTCAGTGCCCACGGTCGAGAGATCGCTCTTCAGCACCTGGCGCTTTTGTCACACATCAGGCGCCAGGTGTAAAACAGGCGGCGACTCCCCGCAAATGGGCCCACTGATCCCCGAGTCAACCAGGCATGGAGTAGTGAGTAACAGCGAAGAAAGGCCAGCGTAGCCTTTGGAAAGGGCAGAGATAGCGAATGGCAAAACAATCCCCCTGCTCCTCTCCTGCTGGAGAGGCCAAGAGGCCAGGAGCACACGATTGCTTACCATTAGCTCACCTCCCTATCCTTGGGCTTGCGCTAAGCGCAGCGACTGTTTTTTCGCCCCAGATGGGGACACCAAAGGCCCCGAAGCAGCGGCACGGGGCCACAGGACCTCAAGTGAATGATTACTTTTTAGAAAAGGTCTAGAACGAGTATACGGTAAAAAAACTCCTTTGTCAAGGGAAGATCAACGCTGGTCAATAGAGCGAGGGAAGATCAGCTTAAGAGGAGCGAAGGCCGGGCTAACGACTACCCAGCCCGGCCTTCACTTCGGTTTTAGTCTCGGCTTTCGCCTGTTTCACAAACTGTATCAGTTGCCCTTGCTGGATGATCTTTGCCAGCCGTTTATGGCACTCAATCGCCTCTTGCGGGGTATTGCTACTATGCTCGTAGATCACCAACCGATAGAGGGTGAGATAACCGTTCTGCTGAGGATAGACAGCTGTAACAAAGCCGCGGCCCAGGCGGCGATCATCGAAGGTCGCCAGCACGTAGCGCTTTCCATCCGGGGCGACGACCACGTGGCGAGCCAGGTCGAGCACCTGCAGCTTCACCGGATAGGCATCGGGGATCTCCAGAGGCCGTTCCCGGATGCTGGCCAGCATCTCCCGATCCTGTTCCAGCACAACACGATCAATCATCGCATCACTCCATAAGGATCAGCTTAAAGGGCACATGCCACCCTGGCCTGGGAAAGTTCCAAGGTGGCATAGTACAGTTTAACGGAAGAGGGAGAGCAGGTCAAGTGCTCCCTGGCTCCGACTGAGCCTTCTCTCTCACTTCGTTCACAAGCGTCAGAGATCTTCCAGGGCGGTTGGCGCTGGCAAATCGAATGAGCGACCTCTGCGCCATAGACGGCGCAGGTGTTCCCAGAGCCAACGGATAAAGTGCACAGGCGCCCTGACCAGCACATAGGGATGACGCAGGAGGTAAAGGAAGAGACGCGGCTCAATCTGCCGCCAGAGGGCTGGCGCTTCGCGCATTTCGCCCGAGCTGGCTGGGTGCTCAGGGCTACCCGGGGGCGCCCACAGATCGCGCACGTAGAGATCCCCCAGACGCTGCAAGAGCGGCGCCTGCTCGGGAGCCACGTCACTGAGACGCTGGATATATTCGTGAGGCGTCTCGGCGCGACGGGGAGTGAAGCCGGCCCAGCTCGCCAATAGACAGATGCGTCCGTAGATTTGGGCTGTCAGACGCAAGTGACGGAAGAGCCGCCGCCACCAGATGGCGAAGAGCATCAACAGGCAGGCGAGAGCAAAGATCACGCTCAGAGTGAAGTAGCTCAATGACTGCTGCCAGCTCAGACCGCTCCCCTGGGAGCTGCCCCCCGTTGCCCCGGTTTCATCATTCGGCAGCGGGAGACGCCGTGGCGTCGTGGCGCTGGGCGAAATGCCCTGACCAGGGGTGATCGTCGAGCCACTATCTGACGAGCTGTACTGATTGGGAAGCGGGCGGGTGAAGGCCGGAAATCCCGGAGAAGGCTCGAAATTGATCCAGCCATAGCCAGCGAAGTAGATCTGCGTCCAGGCATGGGCCTGAGTACCACGCACCACCCATTGATGGGTAGAAGGATCGTAGGTGCCCGGCGCATAGCCAGTCACCACTCGCGCCGGCATCCCAAGTTCGCGCGCCATTACCGCCATCGCCGTCGCAAAGTAATTACAGAACGCCCGGTGACCGCTGCGGAAGAGCAGCCAGGAGACCGGCTCATCGCCGGGAGGCAGCTGGACATCGACTGAGTAGGTATAGCCACGGAAGTAGTTTTCTAAAGCCACTGCCTTGTCGTACATCGTGTGAGCGCCGGCGGTCAGTCGCTCGGCCAGGATGCGAATATTGGGATCAAGATGGGGAGGCAACTGCAGATAGGTCTGCAGGATGGCGGGATCATAATAATCGGTGGGGAGAGGGCCCTCATAGTTGGGCGGCAGCTTGGGAGCTGCGGAAGGGAAAGGGACCGACTCCAGGGTCTTGACATCCGCTGAGGAGACATACGACTGGACCGTGTAATGATCACCTGCCGCCAGCTTGGACCCTTTGCGCAGCACGGCCACGATGCTGGTAGTGCTTTTGCTCACGAGCACAACCGCAGGCTGGTCAAGCTGGCCCGCCTGCCAGGGCGTGAAGAGGTAGGGCTGCTGCTCACCCGGAGGATTGACGACGGTGATCTGCAGCGTCACGGCATGGACAGGCGTGCCCTCGGGCGGAATCTGCTGGCCCTTCGGCAGCGAGATACTGTAGGTGGGACTGGTCGACCAGCCACGCCCATCGTAGGTGTCATAGGCGAGCGAGGCAATATATTGCCCTCCCTCGCTGCTCGTGATGCGGAAAACGATGTCATTGTTCAGATGCGGATTACCACCCAGCACCAGCGAATTAGTGAAGTTGCCGCGATTCGATGGAATTACTCCCCCATTGACAGCGACAAGACGGTCCCAGGCATTCTCAACCTGCACCCAGGGATTGCTGTCAAGATCCCAGATCTGAGCGGCATCAGCATTGACATAGCTGCCCGGCAGAATCCAGGAGAGAATCACCACCGCCAGCGAAACCAGCAGGCCGGCCTGCATGAAGTCCCAGCCCAAGTCGTCGGCGCAGCGCAGACCCAGTCGCTTCCAGCGGCGCATCGACTCAAAGAGCGAAAAGCGGAGCAGGAGCAGCAGTGAGGCACACAAAAAGACAAAGAGAAAGATCAGATAGCCAACAGGTACATTGCTGAGATTAATGAGCAACACCGCTCCGTTGAGCAGGATCATCAGCAGTGGCACACGAGTGCGATAGACCAGCCAGACACTGGCGTAGGCCAGCCAGAAGCTGAGAGCGGTGATCAGGAAGAGAAAGATCGAATCGTCACTACTCGTACCCCCAGCCAGAGCGATCGCCACCCAGGCCCGCAGGGCGCTGAAGAAGAGAGGAAAGCTACCGTTGAAGTCGGCAGTTGCGGTCTGCCAGTAGGCGATGAGCAGACCGAGCACCAGGGCCAGCGGCAGAACGAGCCAGGGAGGGAGCCAACGTTGGCGCCCGGCCAACAAGCCGAGCAGCAGGCCAAGTGCGGTCGTCAGGGTGAGCACCTCCAGATGGGCTACCCAGCCAGCCACCTGCACCGACCAGATGGTGCTATAGACGACGATGGTCACCAGCACGAGCGAGAAGTAGCCTTCTTCGAGATGGAACAACTCCTTGAGCGAGGACCAGCTCAGCCCTGGCTTATCCGGGTTTGGGGCTGGTGAACCTGCCCCCTTGGGGCGGAGTTCAGGCTCCGAGAACAGCCGAGAGAAACGATCAGCAGTGGCCTGGCCCATATCAAGACCTCCATTGGAGAGAGCGCACGCTCGGGCCGCGTTCGAGCGCCTCTGCTAGCGAGTCGCCCCGCCTGACGCGCAGCACGGGAACGCCCTCGCCTTCCAGCAAGGCCCACGTATCTTCATCGACGGGTCGTCCATCAAAAGAAGCGGCCTCCAGTCCGATTACCGCCACCTGGACCCCACGGCGGCGCAAATGCCTTAACCCTTCGTGCCAGTCGCGTGAGGTTGACGGGGTAATCACAATGGCCGCTGTATTGCGACCAAAATGCAGGGCATCCAGCGCCAACGCCTCCTTCAAGTCCGGTCCAGATCCTGCTCTGACCACCGCCAGCAGCTCCAGCACACGCTCGATCTGGCGCTCGCCGCGATCCAGTGCCAGAAACTCTCGACGCTCGCCGTTGACAATCAGGCCCAGAGACAGGTCCTGACGCAGCAGATAGACGGCGAGCGAGGCTGCGATCGTAATGCCATATTCTTCTGTCGATTCTTCTCCCTCGCCCGCCTGCACTGCCTGATGGAGATCAAGGAAGATCCAGGCATCCATTGCTGGATCAAGATCGAATTCCTTGACCATCAGTTTATTATAATGTGCCGTTGAAGGCCAGTGAATGCGGTTGAGCGAATCGCCGCTGGCGTATTCGCGGATAGTGGTAGCGTTCGTTGTCGTATGGAGCGCGCGACGGGTACTGCGCCCTTTACCAGGCAGACCACCAGTAAAAAAGGCAAAGCCTGCCAGAGGAATGACGCGCGGCAGAACGAGAATCTCATAGGCCGGCGAGAGCAGACGATGACGCCGGAAGAGGCCGAAGGGATCGCCACTGCTGGCGATCACGGGGCCAAGCTGGTAGCGACCCCGGCGCCGACAGACCGTACGGGCCCGCCAGAGCGCGCGCTTGCGTCCGCCCATGCTGGCGACATAACCGGCGCGATGGCCAGGCAGCGTGGAGCCATCGACGATCTGCACCCAGAGTTTGGGAAAGATGCTGACATTATCTAACATCAGGCGCTCGTCGAAGGTATCACCCACCTGGACGCGCCCAAAAGGGGCCGCGCGATGAAAGACCAATCCGCGCAGACTGTAATGGGCCCACAGCAGTGAGAGCAGAAAGACGGCCAGCAATACATAGGTGACCACATAGAGCGCCTTCCAGCCGCTACTGATGGCCAGAAAGCCCGTCACCACAATCAAGAGCACCAGAAAAACGGTCTGCCAGCTCCGCATGGCTCAGCGCGCCTTTCCTCCTCCGACCCAGGCGCCCGGGACCGGCACCGTCTGCAGAATCTCGTCCAGAATGGCCGAGGAGGTGACCGAGCGCACGCGGGCCGCCGGGGTGACGATGATTCGATGCGCCAGCGTTGGTTTGACCATCATCTTGACATCGTCAGGGATCACGTAGCTACGCCCGCGAATGGCCGCCAGCGCTTGCGCAGCGCGGAAGAGCGCTAGCGAGCCGCGCGGGCTGGCTCCGAGATAAATGTTACCATGATGGCGCGTGGCGTTGGTGATGGCCACAATGTACTCACGAATAGACTGGTCAACATGAATAGCTCGAATCTGCTTCTGTATCTCTAGCAGTTCCTCCGCCGTCATGATCTGCTGCAGATCCTCAAGAGGATGATGGTCTTGCTGGCTATTGAGGATATTGATCTCATCGGCAGGGGAAGGATAGCCCAGGCTGATATTCATCATAAAGCGATCGAGCTGGGCCTCGGGCAAGGGGAAAGTTCCTTCGTATTCGATGGGGTTCTGGGTAGCCATGACCATGAATGGCTCAGGCAAGGGATAGCTCCGGCCATCGACGGTGACTTGCGACTCCTCCATCGCTTCCAGCAGAGCCGACTGGGTCTTGGGTGTTGCGCGGTTCACCTCGTCGGCCAGCACAATCTGCGCCATAATCGGCCCAGGGCGAAACTCGAAATTGCCCGTCTTCTGGTTGTAGATTGAGACACCGGTGATATCGCTTGGCAGAAGATCAGGGGTAAACTGGATGCGCTTAAAGCTACAGCCAATCGAGCGCGCAATGGACTTGGTCAGGACCGTTTTGCCCACGCCCGGCACATCTTCAATCAAGACATGGCCCCGACAGATGACGGCGATCAGGGTGAAGGTGACAGCTTCGGCTTTACCAACAATGACGCTCTCAACGTTGCGAATCACTCGCTGAACAGCAGCAGCGAGATCCTGTACAGACTGCATGCTCTACTCTCCGATCAGGTCGCGGAGGCCCGAATCCAGGAACAGCTCAACCTGCTTTAGTGTACCACACTGCCCGCCTGGATGATACCAGTTTGCCCTGGACGCCAGCCTCTCCTACCCTTCTCCTATGGCGCGGGCTGAGCACTGGTGATCGCTACAGCGTCTGCCTCCGTTTTTCTTCTATAATAACGTTGACAGTGGAGCAACGATCGCAATCTGCTGCCAGTCTAGCAAAGATTGCTGAATTTTGGCTGAAGGAATGGCCCCTCCTCCTTCGTCTGGCAGAGGAGACGGGAGGCAGGCGAGAGCATCAGGAGGTTCCCCTCTGTTCGCCGCTGCCCTCCAGCCAGTCCGAGCTAAGCCATCCGTCCTGCTCCTAAAAGAAAGGACTATCCTCACAAGGGTGAGTATGGTATCATGAAAGCCATGCAACAGGACAACGAGAGGCAAGAACTCTACGCCCGCGTCCTGGGATATGTCCAGGGGGTTGGCTTCCGCCAGTTTGTCATGCATCACGCTACGGCCCTGGGTCTGCGCGGCTACGTGCGCAACCTGGCCGATGGCAGCGTGGAGGTGCTGGCGCAAGGGCCACGCGCCGCTCTGGAACGGTTGCTGACTCTGCTGCACCGTGGTCCTTCCGCCGCTGAGGTCCATGAGGTCCGCGTCGACTGGCGCCAGCCCAGTGAGCCACTGAGTGGCTTCCATATCCGCTGGTAGCTCACTTATTTGCTACTCTGCTGTTCCATTGGCAGCGCAGTTTCACCCTGCACTGTCTTGCTGAGAGCGTTTTTGACGCTTATTGCAGATTCTGGTTCGTCAAGCGTCTCTATTCTGGCTCATTTGAGCTTCCACTGTATAAAAAGAGAGGACAACAGCGATCAACAGGTTAGTCAGAGTGAAGGAGGCTCGGGGTTTTGATCGATCGAGAAACGGTACTCCACATTGCCCAGCTGGCACGACTCGGCCTGAGCGACGAGGAGGTTGAGCTTTTTCGCCAACAGCTCTCCAGCATTCTGGAGCATATGGCTATTCTGCGCGAGGCAGACGTGAGCGGAGTCTCTCCCCTGGCCCATGCTTCACGTCTCACGAACGTGATGCGTGAGGATGAGCCTGCTCCCTCCTATCCCCCGCAAGTGCTCCTGGCCAATGCCCCCGACCAGGAGGAGCAATGTCTGAAGGTGAACGCTGTGTTGGAGGAGTCCTAGCCGATGAGCGCTTTGCATGAGCTAACGCTGAGTGAAGCGGCGACGCTGCTGCGCCAGCGCCAGATTTCTTCTGTTGAGCTGACACGCGCTTTTTTGGAGCGGATTGAGGCCCTCGATGGGCGCATCCGGGCCTTTACTCTGGTGACAGCAGACCTGGCGCTCCAGCAAGCCCAGGAGGCCGACCAGCGCCTGCAGCGCGGCGAGCAGGTGACCCCTCTCACAGGCATCCCGCTGGCCATTAAGGACGTGATCTGCACCAAGGATATCCCAACAACCTGCAGCTCACGCATGCTGGAGCATTTCCGCCCTCCTTTTAATGCAACGGTGATGGAGCGCCTCCAGGCCGCAGGAGCGGTGATGCTTGGGAAAACCAATATGGACGAGTTCGCCATGGGATCTTCGACCGAGCACTCGGCTTTTTTCCCCACGCATAACCCCTGGGACCTGGAACGCACTCCCGGCGGCAGCAGCGGCGGCTCGGCTGCTGCCGTGGCCGCGGGCATGGCTCCGGGAGCGCTGGGCAGCGACACTGGCGGCTCGATTCGTCAGCCAGCAGCGCTCTGCAACGTGGTAGGGCTGAAGCCAACGTACGGTCGCGTCTCCCGCTTTGGCCTGGTTGCTTTCGCTTCCTCGCTGGACCAGATCGGCCCCTTCGCGCGTACAGCCCGCGATGCCGCTCTGCTACTGCAGGCCATCGCCGGCCCCGATCCACGTGATTCCACCTGCTCAGCCACTCCTGTACCGGACTATACGGCGGAGCTAACGGGCGAGATCCGCGGCCTCCGTATCGGTGTGCCTGTCGAGTACTGGGAAGCTCCTGGTATGGACCCAGGCGTGGCGCGCGTTGGCCAGGAGGCGGTCAATCGTTTGCGCGAGCTGGGGGCCGAGATCCGCGAGGTCTCACTGCCTCATACCCGCTATGGGGTCGCCGCCTACTACATCATCGCCCCAGCCGAGGCAAGCGCCAATCTGGCTCGCTACGATGGCGTAAAGTACGGCTACTCCTATCGCGACACCAGCGATATGTGGGAGGCTCTTGATAAGACACGTCAATATGGCTTTGGGCCAGAGGTCAAGCGCCGTATCATGCTGGGAACATATGTGCTCTCCGCCGGCTACTACGATGCCTACTATAAACAGGCTCAGAAGGTGCGGGCGCTCATCGCACAGGACTTCGAGCGTGCTTTCGAGCAGTGCGACGTGCTGGTCAGCCCCGCCTCACCAACGGTGGCTTTTAGGCTGGGGGAGAAGCTATCAGATCCCTACCAGATGTACCTGAACGATGTCTTCACTATCCCGGCGAATCTGGCCGGGATCTGCGGCATTTCGATTCCCAGTGGCTTCAGCGAGGGCCTGCCCGTAGGGCTGCAGATTCTCGGCAACGCCTTTGCCGAGGCGACGATTCTGCGCGTGGCTGATGCTTTCCAGCGTGTAACGGACTATCATATCCAGCGCCCGGCCCTGTAGTGTAGAGGAAGAGAGCAGCCCAGAGAGCTTGCTTCGCCTGAACAAGTCGGGCCGGGCAAGCGACTGTCTGTCTGCCTCTCATCTGGCTATCCCTCTACCTGCTGTGGACGGAACCGAGGAAGGAGAGTCTGTCCTTGCCACAAGAGCAGCATCGTCCCCGCTCTGCTTTTCCAAGCCTGCCACCGCTGGTCAGCCGTATGCTGGCAGCGCTACTTCTGGCCCTGGCCGCCTTCATCGCTATCGGGGCTTCTTTGCTGGTTTTTACCCCTTGGGGGACCGGGCTGGCAGGCGGTCCCAGCATGACGGAGACCCCAACTGTAGGGTCGTCTTCGCTCTCGCCAACACCACGGCCAACCCTGGCCCCCGTGTTGACTCCTCGCGGCTCACCCCCCTCGCTGACCGCCGCCGAGGCTATGCTGCTGGACGCCGATAGCGATCGCATTCTGGCCGATATCAACGGTGAGGTGCCGCGCCCTATGGCCAGCACAACGAAGATTATGACAGCGGTCATCGCTTTGCAAATCGGCAACCTCGATCAGGAGATTACGGTCGGCGCCGACGCAGTAAATGAGGCCCGCGATAATGATGGGAGCAACGCAGGCTTACAGGTGGGAGAACAGTTGACGCTGCGCGACCTGCTCTACGCGCTGCTTCTACCTTCGGGCGATGACGCGGCCATTGCGATTGCCGATGGGCTGTCCGGCTCAACGGCGAAGTTTGTGGCCCTCATGAACCTCTATGCCCTGCGACTGCACCTGTTCCAGACACATTACGCAAACCCGGATGGGCTACCGGCGCCAGGCCACTACACTACGGCTTTCGACCTGGTGCGCCTGGCCCGCTATGCCATGAGCATCCCGCTCTTCGCCCAGATTGTGGGCACCCGCGTCTATTCCGTGCCAGCAACCGCTACTCATGCGGCCCACGTCTGGACCTCGACGAACGAGTTGCTGAGCACGTATTCAGGAGCGACAGGCATCAAGACGGGTTTTACGGGAGAGGCCGGCTACTGCCTGGTCTTTTCGGCTACGCGCAACGGCCATCACCTGATCGGCGTCGTGCTCGATACCCCTAGCCCTGAAGCTCGCTTTCAGGACGCCCGCCGCCTGCTCGACTGGGGTTTCTCGCTTCCCGTCGCGCCTCCCGGCCCCTCGGCCCCACCTCCTATCTAGCTTTGAGGATGCCCGGCGAGGCTGGCCACGGCAGATCTTGTGCGCATCTGGTAGCTTCTGCCAGGTCCGTTATATGATGCCGGATTCTGGCCCATCTTGGCGGCAAGACGTACTGGTCAGGTGGACGTAAACATGATAGAATAAGCTTTACGACCTGACCATGCTCGCACTAACCTTTGGCACAAAGGACAGCAATGCGTTACGCCGTTTTCAGCGATATACATGCGAACCTGGAAGCACTGGAAGCAGTGCTCGCCAAGATCGATGAGATCTCTAAAGAGAAACCCATCGATCAGATCTGGTTCCTGGGGGACCTGGTTGGCTATGGCCCCGACCCCAATGCCTGTATCTCTTTGCTGCGCGAGCGTACTGATGTGATCATCGCGGGCAACCACGACTGGGCGGCGGTCAACAAGATCGATCTTGACGACTTTAGCGCCGCCGCGCGCATCTCCGCCGAGTGGACTGCTCAGCAGCTGACGGAAGAGCATCGTGAGTTTTTGGCTAACCTCCCCGAGCGTCTTGATATCGGCGACGTGACACTCGTGCACGGGAGTCCTTACGGTCCCCTCTGGGAGTACCTGACCTCCGAGGTGCTGGCTGAGCGTAGCTTCCAGTATTTTAGCAGCCGCTTTTGCTTTGTGGGCCATACCCATATTCCAGTGATCTTCCAGCAGCCGATGGGCGTTAACAAGGCCAGCAGCTCCGGCGCTTCTGGGGAACGCGCGCAGGAAACGGCTTTTGCAGCGACTGCCGCCGAGGCCGATGAGGGCAGCATGGGTGATTCAGGCTCAGAGCAGTCTGCTTCTGCCAGTCTGGGCGAAGGCGAGCGTCCTGAACCGACGGAGGAGGCCGCTGAAGAGCTGCAAGGAGCAGCGACAAAGACGGTTGCCCCAGCGACAACCAGAGAAGCTGCCAATGTCGAGCAGGTCTCTGCCGACGAAGAGACGCCCAGAACCGAGGCCAACGAGCCGGAGCAGGAAGGTGAGTACGCCGATATTGTGGCAGCGCTTGAGGCGATCGAAGCGCGGACTTCCGAGGAGGAGATCCTCAGCGCCGAGGATCGCCTCAACAGTGAGATCGAGGAATTGCTGGCTTTGCTTGGCCTCAGCCAGAGCATGATCAAGGTCACCAACGAAATGCTGACTCCGCCAGAAGGCCACTGGGACCCGCCTGCCGGCTATCGGGCGATTATTAATCCCGGCGGAGTGGGACAGCCACGCGATGGTGATCCACGCGCCGCTTTCATGATCTATGACACAGAAGCCGGCTTTGAGTTCTACCGAGTGCCCTACGATATCAAGAAGACACAGGAGAAAATCATTAGGGCCGGCTTGCCTCAGTATCTGGCTATACGTCTGGCCTACGGTCGTTAGCTCGGCTATAGATCTCTTTTCGTCTTTTCCCTAAAAATAGATAACAGGTCTCTGAATCAGCAATAAATGAAGTTGATTGTTGGACTGGGCAACCCTGGCCCTCAATATGCGCCGACGCGTCACAACGTCGGCTTCCGTGTCGTTGAGAAGCTGGCTCAGAAGCTGGGTTGGCGCTGGAGCGAAGAGCGCAATCGGGCCTTGTTGGCTAGCGGCTCGTTTGGGGGAGAGAAGGTCGTTCTGGTGAAGCCCCTGACCTATATGAATCTCAGCGGCGAGGCCGTGGGTGGGCTTGCCCGCTGGTATCGGCTTTCTCCCCAGGATATCCTGGTCGTCTGCGATGATCTCGATCTCCCCGTCGGACGATTGCGCCTGCGCGCCCGGGGCAGCACTGGCGGTCACAATGGCCTGGAGAGCATCGTTCATCATTTGCATAGTGATCAGTTCCCACGCCTGCGCGTTGGTATCGGACGCCCGACCCACCCACGGATGAGTGTGATCGATTATGTGCTGGGGGTTCCTCCTGCCGCAGAGCGCGGCCAGCTGGAACGAGCGGAAGACGAGGCCGTGGCAGCTATCGAGCTGGTGCTCATGCGCGGCCTGGAGACCGCCATGAGCGTGGTGAACAGTGACCCAGAGGCCCGGCGCCGCGCAGAGGAACAACGTCAGCGCCAACAAACCCGCCGTCCTCCGATCCAGATCGGCATGGTAGCCCGCCTTTTCCCCAGCCACTGGCGTCCACTGCGCGAGGAGATCGCCTTTGCTCGCTCCTGTGGCTTCCAGTGGCTGCAGCTCCGTGGTTCAGAAACAGGGCTTAGCGAGCAGACGCTGGGAGATTCCTTTGAGACAGTCGCGGCGGCCCTACAGGGGTCTGGCCTGGCCTGTGCCTTGGAGATCACTCTCTCGCTGACTGCAGCAGGAACCACGCCAAGCGGGGCAACCCTGGCCACAGTACTGGCGGCCAATCTCCCAGCGATCCGCCGTTTACCCTGTAGTCGCGTCCATTTTCATCTGACGGCCTCGCCCGCCAACCCTGATGCCCTCCAGGCTCTGGAAGAACGTCTTGCCCCCGCTCTCCAGGAGGCCCTGGCCCTGGCTACCTCTCAGTCTCCACCTTTCTTGCTGGGAATCGAGCACAACGAGCCTGCGGCTGCTCCCTTCGCCAGACCGGATCGTTGCGCCTGGTTGCTGGAGCAAGTGCCCGAGCTGGGCTTTGTCTGGGACATCAATCATACCCTTCCTGAAGCCCTGCCTGACTACCTGGCGCTGACTCCACGGATGATCCTGATCCATGTCTCGGATACGCCATTGCCACAGTTGAATTATCACCTGCCTTTGGGTCTGGGAACCCTGGATATTGAGGGCTACTGCGAAGAGCTGCTCGCACGCGGCTTTGCTGGCCCTGCTATCCTGGAAATCGGAGGGACCCCCCGCTCCGGTGGCTTTGGCCACGATAGCGATGAGGCGCTGCAAGCTTCGGCCCAACGCCTGCGTGCCGCCATTGGACGGGCCTATGCCCGCGTGCGCAGCCGCCAACCAGAGGCACCCAAGGCTCAGTAAGCGCCTCCACTCCTTTTTGCCAGGCTGAGCCTGCTTATGATAAGATAAACTATAAGAAAGACAGGAGCGATCAATCCTCATTGCCAAGCCAGACCTCGGCCTGGGTTGGCACGTCGTGTCTGCCGGGACGGTGGGGAAGAGGCTGGCCGGCGCCGGCAGTCGTCAGGTCACGAGGGATCACAGGCTCAGTGGGGTAGCAATGCTTCTCGGCCCACACAGCTAACTCTGATGGGAAGACCTGCTCTCTCGACAGGAGAGGCCCGCTGTGCTAGACTGAGGATCGCCGCATGGGCCTGCTCCCTTTGTCGGGCCAGCCAGTGCCAGAGGAGCAGGACACCTCAGTATGCCGCACCCGCTGAGCTAAGCCCTCAGCCAGCCAGCAAACAAGCAAATCTGATAGAGTACAGCAATAGTACAACAGCATAGCAGAAGAAACCAGTCACACCAAGAAATCTTAGCTGGTGTTGTGAGGCAAGATTGACACTCCAAGGCTTATTATCACTGCTCACCCAGAGAACCGATTTCAAACGACTACTCAGAAGGCTGCGTGCTGCTGAAGGGCTGCCGGTTCTTGACGCAATTACAGAACCGGCTCGTCCTTTCGTTATCGCTGCGCTGGCGGCAGCATACGAGCAGCCGCTGCTGATCGTCACAGACGAAGAAGAAGGGGCGCGGCAGATGGCAGAGAGTCTGGCCATGTTCGCCCCGGAGGGTAGCCAGGTCCTCTACTTTCCGGGGCGCACCGCCCTGCCATACGAGCGTTTGCTTAGCGACGCCGAGACGCTTCAGAAACGCATGCAAGCCCTCATCGGCCTGCTGCGACGCGAGCCGCAACAGTTGCTCGTCTGCGCAGCGAGGGCTTTGACACAGCCGCTGATGCCGCCTCATGAGCTGAGTCGCACCCTCTATGAGCTGCAGCAGGGCGAGGAACTGGATCTCCCGCTGTTGCTGGAGCACCTCTATAATCTAGGCTATGAGCCAGTAGCCGAGGTTGAGGAGCCGGGTCAATTCAGTCATCGTGGGGGTATTGTTGACCTTTTCCCTCCCACGCTGAGCCGACCGGTGCGTGTCGAGTTCTTTGGCGATCAAGTCGAGTCGCTGCGGACCTTCGACCCAGAGACCCAGCGCTCGCTCAATCCACTCATGAGCTGTCTGATTGGGCCAGCACGCGAGGCTCTGCCAACGCGCGGAGCACAGGCGGCCCGCGAGCTAGAGAAGCTCGATCTGCGCATCCTCCATCGCGACGCAGAGGAACGCTGGCGCCGTGACCTGGAACTGCTGCGCCAGAGTCGTTCTTTCGAGGACATCGCTTTCTATCTGCCCTACTTACACGAGCCGGTGACGCTGCTCGACTACCTTCCCAAGGATGCCCTTGTTATCCTCAACGAGCCTGAGCATATTCAGAATCGTATCCGCGACCTCGATGCCCAGGCTCAGGAGATGAAGGCGCGCCTGGAAGCGGAGCGCGAGAACCCGGCCCATCTGCGACCGGCGCACTTCTCCTGGGAGGAGCTGAGTCCACGTCTGCAGCAGCGCCGTCAGCTCCATTTCGCTGGCATCCTTGCCGCCACAGGGGAGCACGATCCCGATGGAGCCTCTGCGCCCGGTCAAGAGCCGCTGTTGCCGACGTGCAGCAGCGCGAATTCCTACGGTGGACGCATCCGGGCCTTCGTCCACGACTGCCGTAAAGCGCTGGCCAGGCGCGAGCGCGTTGTGATCGTCACAGCCCAGGCACGTCGCCTCGCTGAGGTCTTTGCCGACGAGGCCAGCACCGACGAAGAGGGGCCGATTCACGTCAGTCCCGGCAGCAGCATCAAAGAGCTGCCCGCCGAGGGCAGTCTTACCCTCATCCAGGGGCATCTGGCAGAGGGTTGGCAGTCGCGCGCTTTGGGCCTCAATGTCTACTCTGACGCGGAGGTCTTTGGCTGGTCCAAGCGCCGCCCGGCCCAGCGACGCCGACCCGTCACGCCAGCCTCTTTCCTGACCGAGCTGAATCCCGGCGACTATGTCGTCCACCAGGAGCACGGCATCGGGCGCTTCGAAGGCCTGGTCAGAATGAACCTGACCGGCGTCGAGCGCGAGTATCTGCTCATCCGCTACGCCGGCAACGACAAGCTCTACATCCCTACGGACCAGCTTGACCGTGTGACACGCTATATCGGTATGGGAGAGGCTGTGCCGGCTCTCAGCAAGCTAGGCAGCACCGAATGGACGCGGGCCAAAGCGCGGGTCAAAGAGAGCGTCCAGGACGTTGCGCGTGAGCTACTGCGTCTTTACAGTCTGCGCGAGACCACCGAGGGCCATGCCTTTCCTCCCGACTCTGAACAGCCGTGGTTGAAAGAGCTGGAGGATGCCTTCCCTTACGAGGAGACGCTTGACCAGGCGCGCGCCATTGAAGAAGTTAAGGCCGATATGGAGCGTCCCAGGCCGATGGATCGCCTGGTGTGCGGCGATGTGGGTTATGGGAAGACCGAAGTTGCGCTGCGAGCCGCCTTCAAGGCCGTGCTGGATCAGCGCCAGGTGGCAGTTCTTGTGCCCACTACCGTCCTCGCCCTCCAGCACTACAATACCTTCAAAGAGCGGCTCAAGCCCTATCCTGTGCGCGTCGAGCTACTAAGCCGTTTCCGCTCCGAGAAGGAGCAGAAGCGGATTCTGGAAGACCTTGCCCTGGGGAAGATCGACATCATTATCGGCACCCACCGCTTACTGCAGAAGGACGTTGTCTTCTTCCAGCTCGGGCTGCTCATCATCGACGAGGAGCAGCGCTTCGGGGTCATGCACAAGGAGCGACTCAAGCAGCTACGCACCGAGGTCGATGTGTTGACCATGACGGCCACGCCGATTCCTCGCACACTGCACATGGCCCTGGTTAACCTGCGCGATATGAGCGTCATCGAGACCCCCCCCCAGGAACGCCTGCCCATCCGAACAGCCATTCGGGAATATGACGAAGGGCTGATCCGCGAGGTCATCCTGCGCGAGCTTGACCGCGGAGGTCAGGTCTTCTTCGTGCATAATCGCGTCGCTGGTATTCAAATGCTGGCGCAAAAGCTGCAGCAGCTTGTGCCCGAAGCCCGTATCGCCGTAGCTCATGGGCAGATGAACGAGGAGCAGTTGGAGCGGATCATGCTGGGCTTCGCTAACGGCGAGTACGACGTGTTGGTCTCCACAACTATCATCGAAAACGGGCTGGATATTCCCAATGCTAACACCATCATTGTCAACAACGCCGCCCATTTCGGGCTGGCACAGCTCTACCAGCTGCGAGGTCGCGTGGGGCGTTCAGCCCAGCAGGCGTATGCCTACTTTCTCTACAACAAGGAAGCCCGCCTGACACCGCTGCAGGAGAAGCGGCTCCGCGCCATCTTTGAAGCCACAGAACTGGGAGCCGGCTTCCGCATCGCCATGAAGGACCTGGAGCTGCGCGGCGCGGGCAATCTGCTCGGGGCAGAACAGTCGGGCTTCATGAACTCAGTGGGCTTCGATCTCTATTGCAAGTTGCTGGCTGAGGCGGTGCAGGAACTGCAGGGTCAGAAAGAGGAGACGAGCATGCCCGGGGTCACCATTGACCTGCCGCTCGATGCCTATTTGCCGGATGAGTATATTGGGGACCGCACCCTGAAGGTCAATTTCTACCAGCGCCTGGCCAATCTCACCACCCATGAGCAGGTGGAGGCCATCGCTGCCGAGTTGACCGACCGCTTTGGGGCCCCCCCGCCCCCAGTACAGAACTTGCTCACCCTCATCCGGCTCAAGATCGAGGCAGCCCACCAGGGCATTGAGGCCATCTCGCTCAAAAACAATGAGCTGGTAGTTACCGTCAGACGTTCGGTGATTCCGAACCGCGTGGCCCTCTACCATCGCTTCCGTAACGAGGCTCGCGTCCAGCAAGGGGTTATCCGCATTCCACGCCGCCTGCTGGGTACCAATTGGCTGCAGCAGCTGAGCGAACTACTACCGATGATGACCACAGCAGCCTGACCAGACCTGACCGCCTCGCCAGGCAGTGAACCGGCGGGCGGATCAGGCAGTCGCTGGACAACGCCCAGGCAAGGCAACTGCAGCCTTGTCTCAGGTGAGCTTGCTCGTTCGCTCTCCGCTGGCTCAGATAGCCACGAGACCTTGCTCTTGAAGCTCGATAAGGATACGTTCAATCTCCTGCACGCTCTTCTTGGTACAACGGGCAAGATCAGCAACCGTGCGCCGTCCATCGACAAGCAGATAGACCGAGCGCTGTCGCCGACTCAGCAGCGATAAGACGCTCAGATCGTTGCTCAGGCGCCGCGGCACCAGCCATTCGAGGCCGGGCTTATAGCTGCTACCATATGTAGATATACCAATATAGCCAGCCGCATCGTCGTTGACCTTCTCCGGCGCCAGAGGGAGCTGAGGATCGCTCTCGCTGCGCGCCACCCCGGGTAGCAAAGGAGTGAGGCGCGCTGCGGGCAGAGAGGAGCTATCGGAGCGCATCGGATAAGGAGCATCCGGGAAAAAGGCGAAGCGGATAGGGCTCCAGGTCAGCAGGAGATTGAGCGCATCCTGGCCGGCGAGTTGACCGGCAGCGGCATAGACGGGACGGCCAGCGCGCAAATAGATCTCCCCTTCCTCCAGCTGTCCATTGCGCAGGCGCTCCACGCTCAGCAGCCCAGTCTGCTGCCTCGTCCGGAAGAATTCCAACACAGGTAGAAGGCTATCAGCAGTCTTGTCACGACCTTTAGCCATGAGGCATAACACTCCCTCCAGGGTCCCTCCTAACAAGAGCCACCCGCCTCCATTTCAGGAAGCGTTCGTTCCTCTTGCCAGTTAGCAGAGCGCGTACGCGCTCAAGAAGATGTATCTCCAGGCCATAAAAATCCCCGTATTACTATACGTGTTATACCATAGCCTCATGGGAGCGGGAAGGTGTAAAAAACATAAATATTCCTGTAGGGAAGATTCTTAACGAAATTTTTATGGAGGCCCTGTTTTCAGAAGAAGGAGCATTTTCCCCTAAAACAAGGAGAAAGGCAGCACCCTAGCATAAATAGAGCTTCAAGCAGAAGAATGCATTGCCTCTAGAGAGGGGACAGGACTCCAGAGGCAATGCACAGACAGTAGAGATATCAGGGGCGCAATTGGCGTGTATGCATGAGGAAGAACATCAGTCCCTGCTTATAATCCATCGGGCTGGCCTTGCCATTTTTAAGCACTTGAGTGATCAAATTCAGCAAGCTAGAAATAACCTGCAGGCGCGTCTGTTCAAAGCCATCCTGGCGCCGCAGCAATTCGATCAACTGAGAAGGACTTTGTCCAGAAATATCCAAACCCAAGCGCACCGCCTCCAGGCGCAACCAGAGCACCAGCTGCTGGCGCATCTCTTCAAAGATGGTCACATCCTCATTGGCCGGCAGCGGCGTTCCCTCTGCTGGAGCGGGAGCGCGTCCGCCAGCCTGAGAGCCTGCGGGTGAGCGAGGCTGGACCGGCACCGGAGCGGTTGACGAGGCAGCAGCCTGGGCTGAGGAGGTCTCTGCCGGCTGAGGAGCAGGCCCAGGTTGAGGAAGCTTCCCGGAAGGACGACGCACGGGCGCGGCCTGGGGGCCTGCTGCCGCAGGAGTGGAAGGGGAGCCGGGCAGCGCGCGCGAGGGAATAGGAGGAACACGCCGCGTCGGAGGTGCCGAAACAGGCGCGGCGGAGGCGGCAGCGGACGAGCGCTCCTCAGCTGGGGCTGGCGCGCGGCCAGGGGCCAATGCTCCCGAGGCGGTGGGAGTCGCTGGCAGAGGTATAGCCGGTCTCCCTGGGCCTGGGGGCAAGCTGGCGCCCACCTGGCGGCCTTCATAGCTGCCTGCCTCTCCGCGCAGCTCCTGCAGCTGTTGCTGCAACAAGAGCGTTGATTGACTAATCTGCTCCCAACCCAACTCGGGAAGAGGAGTGGCGTGGGTCGTGGCCCAAGAAGGGACTGGCCGTGGGCTGCCAAAGGTCGACCGTTTCTTCTGGGGACTGGCCAGATGGGCGCGGAGTCCTTCGGCCACTGCCTGAGCAGAGGTCGTAATTAGCATGCGCACATCGGCCATGCGCTTCCGCCCCTGATTACCAAAAAACGCCCGATTCCGCTGGACGAAATGGATAAAGAGGCGCTCAATATAGGTCTGCAGCTCCGGCGACATCACGTCCACGCGGTTCCAGGCCGTGAAATCGACCGCGCTCAAATAGAGCCAGACCTCCTTGCGCTTCGCGCTATCGACCGGGCGCATGCGCAGGGACTCGGTTCGATAATCGTAAAATCGCGGGTAGCAGAAGTTAGCGATCAAGGTCTCCGCCAGCTCAGCTTTTAAGCGTCCCAGCTCTGCTAGCGGGAGTTGACCAAGCAAAACTCCCATGCCACAAACCCTTTCTACGCGCACTCAGCGGCGCCTCTGAAGTTAGCGAACAAACACGCTCGTCAACTGTAGCTCCCGTGCATCCGGTATCGCCCTCACTGCCCCGGATGCACTTTGCAGCTGCACAGGCAGTCTGGCCTGCACATCCATCATTGTACTGCCCGAACGGCTCACAGGTACAAGCGCAATAGAAATATGGGCTAGCCCGGGAGCGACGTGGACAGAGCCCAGGCTGAAAGCCAGAGTCTTCAGCATGTAGATTTGGCCAGGCCGCCAGGTCGTTGTTGGGCAAAAAGCGAAGCCAGGGAAATCCTGCGACAACAGGTGCTCATGACCAGCGCTATCTCTGAGCAAGACCAGGGGATTGAGCGCGGGCAGCGAGGTGCTTCTGGCCCGCAGATAGAACGTGAACTGCAGATAGGTTCCGCCATCGATTGTCGCTGGTGTCGGCGTACTGTAACCAACCACATCAACCAAAGGCTGAGCACTGTTACTCTTCCTGAAGGTTGCCGTGATCGGGTGCTCTACCTGCTGCTCCGTAACCCACTGGAAGGAGCAGAAAGCGGTGGGCAGAGCGGGTAGAGCCTCTGGTCCGCTCTGCACTGGGGAGACGGGCGAGATGCCCGGAGCCGGAAGGCCGCGTTTTAGCAGTAGATAGCCATCCTGAGCGGCCACAATACCGTATTGCCCACTGAAGAGAACCTTCTTGACCTCAGCGCTATAGCTGTTCAGGAAGAGCGGATACATATCGCTCGTCACATCAAGAAAGATATAATCGGCCTCTTGATCCTGATAAGGGAAGAGATAGATGCGCTGCCGATGGCTGATATGAGGGACCAGAGCCGACTGGGCCGAGACGGAGGCCGAGGGCGGGATCATCTGAATGAAGCGCTCAGCGAGCTGGGTGTGGGCATTGATCACTGGCCATTTGAAACCTGGCGAGAAGGGCATCGTCCCATGAGCATCATCGGCCCGCGTCACCGAGGCAAGCAAATAGATCATGAGCAACGTCAGCAAGATGAGCTGGCCCCAGCTGAGAGAACCAGGCAAGCGCGACAGACCTGTCAGCATTCCACGAGTGGGCAGGCGCGAGCGCCGGCTCTCCCAGGCAGCCGGCGCTCCCTTCCAGAGGGCGCGCCCCCAGCGCAGCAGCCACTGAGCTGCCCAACCAATAACCACTACCGCCTCGATACTCGCGAAGATCAGCACGGGGACAATCTCGGCATTGTAGTGATAAAGACCGCTATACATATCGGGCTTCGAGCTGAGCAAATTGAGCGCCAGCGTCGGCACAGCCAGCACCAATACCCAGGGGGCCAGCAGCGGCAAATAGCCAGTGGGGCTAAGCACCTGACGTAAATAGAAGAAATGCTGTTGCTCGAAGACATATTGTTTCAGAATAGTGAGCGGGTGAAGCAAGATATTCTTCGCAATATCGAGCGGCCCATTGCCGAGATGAGCGTAGCGCGAGGCCAACAACGGCCCCCCAGCGAGGCGCGTAATCACCAGCTCCAGCCCGATCCAGACGAGAGCCAGCAGCACCAGACCGAGGCCAGAGCGCCAGCGCCGCTGGAAGGGGAGCGACCACAGGCCGAAGAGGGCCACCAGGACAGGAATTTCCTCCTTACAGGCCATCGCCAGAACCGCGAAGACGAAGGTCCATACCGTCTGCCCTGTGTACATAAAATAGAGCACAAACAGCAGCAGGGCGGAGGTGAAGGTAACGGCATGGAAGTCATTGAGCAAGGCCAGGTTCTGGAGAGGGTGCAACAGATAAAGCAGAGCAAAACCGACAGCGATCCATTCGTTGCGCAAGCGCAGGCGCGCCAGCCAAAAAGCGGGGAAGGCGCCGGTGGCCACCACCAGTGTCTGCAGCACGAGCAGCGTCTTCGGCGTCGCCCAGAGTAGATAGAACAGAGCTACAGGAAAGAGGATCGGCTCAAAGTGGATGGCGAAGCGACTAATCCCGTTGCTGCTATAGCAATTTGTATCACTGACAATATTGCAAATCGTTTGGTGGGGAATCCCGCTATGCAAAATCGACCAGACCGCCTGATCCATAATCCCCAGATCTTCGGCGTTGGTCTGGAAAGCATCCTGACGGATCGTCAAATACCAGATGAAGAAGGCAGAAAAGAGGAGAGTCGCCCCAGCCACCAAAGCCATCGCTACCCAGAAGGAGCGTCGACGCGGCAGCGGCTCAGGTGGAGGATAGAGATAGAGGCGATTCCAGCAGACAGCCAGCCACTTACGCAGGGCAGAGCTAGTTTTCATATCCCCTCCCTCCATCATGGGAAGCGACCGTCTCCTCAGAGACTGCCGCCTGTGGGATCTGAGCCTCTCGCTCTCTCTGCTCTTCATAACCGACTGTCACTGTCAAAGGCGGAGATACTGTCTCATCCTTTGGGGCGGCCAGGTGCTCGCCAAATGGTTCTGCACCTTGCCTCTCTGCCTGCTCTGCCGCCTGCTCAGCACGAATCTGGCGTATCTGGCGCAGGCCGCCGAGATAAGCCACGCTGACGCAGAGTAGCTCGGCCAGCGTTGAGACCAGGCGCGAGAGCAGGGCTATTACATAGCCGAGGGCCGCAGGCAAAGCGGGCAGTGAGAAAGCGAAGAGCAGAGCAATGGCCCCCTCGCGGAAGCCTAAGCCGCTAGGCGTGATAAAGGAGATGAAGCCGATATCCCAACCGAGCGCGTATATGCCGATGCAGATCGGCAGGGCCCCCAGAGGGGTCGTCGGCCACAAGGCCAGCACCAGTCCATAGAAAGCCAGGCCGGCGATCAACCAGCTCAGGCACCAGAAGAAGGAGACCAACAAAATATCACGGTAGCGCAGAGCCAGTCTCACCGGCTCTCGTCTGAGTAGACGTAGAGCCAGATTGAGCAGACCCCCGAGGATACGCGGATGCAGTCCAATCAGCACCGCCAGCATAGCGACGGCACTGAAGGTTAGAAAGAAGAGGCCCTGGGTTGAGCCTAGTGCATGGACATCGCGCCAGAAAAGCAGGCTGAGCGCGAAGATGAAAGCGGCGGTTGCCAGCTTCGTCACCAGCTCAACCACCATGCTAGTGAAGGCCAGTGAACGCGGCACGCCATACTTACCGACCCAGAGAATCCGTGTCAGCACATGCCAGACGTTGCCGGGGATATAGCGTACAAACTCGGAACCCAGATAGATGCGCAGGCTGGCGCCCAGGGGCAAGCGGTAGCCGAGGCGAGCCAGGACATTTTTCCAGATCAGCCCGAAAGACAGCTCCTGTAGCACAAAGCCCAGGAAGGCCAGGCCCAGGAGGACCGGATTCCACTCAAAGTGATGGGAGGCCAGGGCGCTCCAGTTATTCTTCACCTGGAGAGCGAAGAAGACCAGCACCAACGCTGGTAGACCGAAGCGCACCAGGACCTTGACCCAGCGTATAAGGACCGCTCTGCTCATTGGACATCGATTTCCTGCTTAATACTATACTCCTCCCCTGGTTGGAAGGCATAATGGCGGATCATCTCGCTCTGCAGGCCCACCAGAACGAACTGGACCCCGAAGATCATGAGCAGAATGCCAACGAAGAGCATTGGCTGCGTATGAATAGGCTGATTCTCGAGCAGGCGGCTACGAATCACCACCCAGGCATCGATCAGCAGCCCGAGCAGGAACGTCCAGAAACCGAAGGGGCCAAAGAAGCGTAAAGGCGTACGCAGAAAGGTGGTCAGGAAGAGCACATTGAGCAGATCGATCAACCCGCGAGCGAAGCGTCGGGCCCCAAACTTCGAGACGCCGAAGCGACGGGGGTGATGGCGAACTTTGATCTCGGTCACGCGGTAGCCGCGCCACTGGGCCATGACTGGGACAAAGCGGTGGAACTCGCCATAGAGCTTGAGATGGGCATCATCGATGACCTCGCGCCGATAGGCCTTAAAGCCATTATTGATATCGTGCAGCGGGACACCAGTCAGCGTTCTGACCAGAGCATTGAAGACGCGCGAGGGGAAGGTTTTAGTAATCGGATCGAGGCGCGGATACTTCCAACCGGAGACCAGATCATAGCCCTCCTCAAGTTTCTCCAGGAAGCGCGGGATCTCGGCAGGGTCGTCCTGGAGATCGCCATCCATCGTAAAGACAATCTTTCCCCGACAGCGGCTAAAGCCCGCCACCAGCGCTGGCGTTTTGCCGAAATTCTTGCGGAAGCGAATGACACGCACGATACCGGGATGCTCATCGTGCAGGGCCTTCACCTCGCCAAAGGTATTATCGGTACTGCCATCATCGACAAAGATCACCTCATAAGACTGACCGAGCTCTTCAAGCTGGGCGATCAGTCGCTCGAAGAGGGGTCGAATATTCTCCTGCTCGTTCATGACCGGGATCACGACCGAGATCCCCACGCCCTGCCTCTTCTCCCTGTCAGCAGTGGCAGTGACAGCGGTATCCGCTCGTTGGGGAATAGCTAGCGATGACATTTCCATCTGCTGCATACTCTTGGGACTCCACAAAACCCTGAGTTTAGGCTGATGCCTGCTCTCCGTGCGCCGGCCTATTATAGCATACTGTCCTTCCCTGACAGTAGCCGATGGTACCTTTACGTGTGGGGGAACCATCTCATTCTAGGGATCTAGAACGAATGGCTGTTAAGAAAGGACACGCCTCCCCCCTGGAGGGCACATAGCTGCGCCGTGCTCGACAACCCGTGCACGGCGTGGGGCTACGATAAAGCAGAGAAGAGAGTGGGCCGATCACTGGTCAAAGCATCAACACCGCTCGCCGCCAGCTCCCGCAAGCGTTCGAGACTGTTCACTGTCCAGACGCCAAGTTTGAGGCCGCAACCATGGACAAGGGCAGGCAGTTGCGGCAGGAAAAGGGTCTCATCCGCATCCAGCCAGCTACAGCCCAACTCACGGACCTGCTCTACCAGGGTATCAAGGGCCTGCCCAGCCTGGGGGTCCCAGATGTCTTCGGAGAGGACCGCTCCCGTCTCTAGTCTCGGCTCTCGTCGCTTCACTTCTGGCAAGAGATACCAGTCAAAGGAGATTACTACGGCCTGGCCGACCATGTCCGCACGCCGTAGCTCTTCGACGACCGCTTCGGCAATGCCCGGGTAGCGTCCATAGACGCTTCCACGCTGGCTCGGCTTGATTTCAATCCAGACGCGTCGTTGTCCTTTGACGAGGTCAAGGACCTCGCGCAGGGTGGGAATCCGTTGCGGCTCCGGCCAGCCCCCCGGAAAGTGAGCCGCAGCGTTGAGACTGCGCAGATAGGCAAAGTCTAGATCAAGAATGTTTCCTCGACCATCAGTGAGTCGCTCGACTGTGGCGTCATGGAAGACGATAAGATGGCCATCGCGGCTCATCTGCACGTCCAACTCAATGGCATCCACAGGCAAGACTAAGGCCTGTCGGAAGGCCGCCAGGGTGTTCTCGGGCGCCAGCTGCGCCCCACCACGATGGGCAATACGTTGAACTGCACTTACCATACAGCACTCCATATAAAGTGTTACACTCTGTTTAAATAAATTTCTCTTGCGAAGCAGATAGGCTGTATCAGCTCTGAAGCCGATAGCGAGCATGGAACATGTCGGATTCCTCGCCTCATTTATTGCGACCTTGCTCTCACTGAGTGTATACTAGATGCGTAGCCACTGTACAAGATGCACGTTACCTTCGTGTTTCGCTCGAAGGGGCGTTCATCCTTTTGATCCGTTCGCCAGACAGCGAAGAACCTTGTGCTTCCCGGCGGTAGGGCAAGGAACTGCCCTTGTCTCACTCATACGCAAGGAGCCAGAACATGGCAGTGAAGGTCTTCCTGGCCTACACCTTCAAAGACGAAGCCGCGCGTAACGAACTTATCAATCATCTCTACCAACTCCGCTGGCAAGGTCTCATTGCTGATTGGGAGGAGCGTGCTACGGGCCAGGGTCTTTCCTGGCAAGAAAGCGGTGAGATCAGTTCTGCCCTGGAACGAGCGCAACTCATTCTCCTGTTAGTAAGCCCCGACTTTGTGCACTCTGCCTACTGCTACAGTGCAGAGCTGAAAGTGGCTCTCCAACGTCATAACGCTGGCCTGGCACGGGTGATTCCCGTGCTCGTGCGGCCAACCGAGCGAGAGGACACGCCACTGGCCGATTTAGCGGTTCTGCCGACGAATGGCGTGGCCATTAGCGCCTGGGAGGACCGTGAAGCGGCCTGGCAGCAGGTGATTGCGGAGTTAGGGACCTGGCTCGCTGCTGCTGCGAGTGCGAGCGCCATCTCTACTGCGGCCATTCCGCTACCTCCACCACCGACCCCGCCAGTTGAGCCAGCGATAGCGGCCTCTTCCTCTTCTTCGCCCTCACTCTGGCTGGTACCCTATCGACGGAACCCGCTCTTCACTGGTCGCTCCTCGTTGTTAGCCTATCTGCACGACATGCCTATTAGCAACAAGGCCAGCGCGGTTACTCCACCACAAGTGGTGAGCGGACCAGCCGGCAGCGGGAAGACGCAGTTGGCTCTTGAATATGCTTATCGGTACGGCCACGAGTATGAGGCTGTGCTCTGGGTCAATGCTGCCAGTCGTCAGCTACTCATTCATGAGTTGGCACGTATTGCTGAGGTGCTCGAGTTGCCAGAGCGAGTGCTTCCTAATCAATATCTGGTCGCTCTGGCGGTGCGCCGCTGGCTAGAAAAGCAGTCAGGCTGGCTGCTCATTCTGGATAATGTGGCGGATGGTGAGACGATCCGCGATTTGCTGCCCGTGGGAGCCCGTGGTCATCAGATTCTGCTGGCTCGTCAGCCACTAGCTCTGCCCAAGGCTATGCAAGTGACGCTCCCTGTGCTGACGGCGGAGGAAGCTGCCCTTCTCTTGTTGCGCGCCGCTGGCTTGCTGCCGGTGGAGGCAACGCTGGAGCAGGCTCCTCCAGCAGAGGCCAGCCGGGCCGACGAGGTGGTGGCTGTGCTCCGGGCTTATCCACTGGCTCTTGCTCTGGCGGGAGCTTATATCGAGACAGAGCAATGTAGCCTCAGCAGTTATCTGAACCTCTACAAGCAGGCCAGTGTTGAGCTTCAGCGGAGTATCCGGTCGGCCACTCATCAGGTCGACAGTCTCTTTGAGCCGCTGGCAGCCGTGTTGCATATCAGTCTCTCACGGGCCGAACGCATCAGTCCAAGCGCCGCTGAGTTATTGCGTCTCTGCTCCTTCCTGCAGCCCGATCATCTCCCCCTTGAGCTGTTGGTGAGCGGCGGCAGTGAATTAGGGGAGAGCCTGGGTCAGCTTCTCCTGGAGCACTTCGACCTGCTCAGACTGATCCATGAGTTACGTCGTTTCGCGCTGGTCGACTACAGCCGAGGGTCACTGGTTCTTCATCGCCTGGTCAGCGCCTTTGTTCGTCAGCGTCTGAGTAGAGAATCGTGTCTACTGTGGGCGGAGCAGACTATTCGCCTGGTAGAGAGCGCCTGTCAGAGCGAGACAGCAACCCCTATGGCTCTCTGCCGGGCCTATCTGCCGCACTTGCTTACCTGTGCTCGTTGGGTCGCTGAGTGGCAGCTGGTCAGTCCTGACGCTGCGCGTCTCCTGGAGCAGACCGGTTATTACCTGCAGCGTTGTGTAGCCTACCGCGAGGCAGAGCCGCTCTTACGTCGGGCCCTACTCATCCGTGAGCAGCAGCTTGGGCCAGAACACCCTGAGTTGAGTGCCAGCCTCTACAACCTTGGGCTTTTCTACGAGGAGCAGGGACGATCTCCCGAGGCTGAAGCGCTGTATTGGCGAGTAGTCGCTATTGAAGAGCGGCAGGCAGGGAACGACCACCAGGGACTGACCCGTGCTCTCTATCGGCTGGCCTTGCTCTACCGGGATCGGCGTGATTTCGAGCGAGCCGAATCGCTTTTCCTGCAAGTGTTGGAGAGCTGGCAGCAAGAGCTGGCGCCTGAGCATCCTCTGCTGGCCACGCTGTACCACGAGTTGGCAACACTCTACCGGGCACAGGGACGCTATGAGCAGGCTGAGTTGCTCTATCAACGGGCGTTGCGCATGCGGGAGCATCTGCTGGGGGGCGAGCATCCAGCAGTGGCGCAGACGCTGAGCGCTCTGGGCAGCCTCTATCATGCCCAGAGGCATCACGAGCAGGCTGAGCAGTGCTATCTCAAGGCGCTGGCGATTCATGAGGGTCTGCCGCTCGCCGAGCAGTTAGACCTGGCGACGACATTGAATAATCTAGCTTTGCTCTATCGCGAGACTGGGCGTTATGGGCAGGCCGAGCTGCTCTATCAGCGAGCGCTGGCGATCTATCGGCAGCTGGTCGGCGATGAGCATCCCTATACGGCGAGTTGCCTGGAAAATCTGGCGATGCTCTACCATGATCGCGGCGAGTATGAGCGGGCGGAGCCACTCTATCAGAGCGCTCTGCAGATTCGCGAGAGGATGTTGGGGGCTGACCATCCGGCCTTAGCGATCAATCTCAATAATCTGGCGACTCTCTATACAGCTTTGCACAAGTACGGTCCGGCGCGGGCGCTCTTCAAGCGGGCGTTGGAGATTGGCGAACGGGTCTTCGGAAAGAATCATCCGACGTACGCGCGTTTTCTGGAAAACTACGCCTTGCTTCTGCAGCAGACGCGCCAGGTCAGTCGAGCGCTTGAGCTGCGTGCCCGTGCCCGGGAGATCCAGGCACGGCAGGCACAGAGCCTGTCAATAGGCCAGGCCGGGACAGGAGCTGCTCCAGGGAGAGCAGTCGTTTCCAACTAGTGTGCGAGAAGAACTGCGGACTGCCTTTGCCTTATCCAGCAGGCAGCCCGCAGACAAACATCAATGAGAGGCACCAGCCACATGGAAAGGGTCGTCTGCATTGGTGCTTCTCATTAAAGACTACAAGAAAGGGATGGGAGCGTTATGAGCTTACAACCAGGGCTGAAAGGTGAGGCGAGCACGACGGTTGTTCATGAGAACACGGCTGCCGCTGTTGGAGCGGGAGGTGTCGAGGTTTTTGCAACGCCAATGATGATCGCCTTGATGGAGAATGCAGCCTGGCGGGCGGTAGCTGATTTTCTAGAGGAGGGTTATGTTTCGGTGGGGACACGTGTTGATGTGCGACATCTGGCGGCGACGCCGATCGGCCAGCGTGTTCATGCTACTGCCGAGCTGATTGAGGTGGACGGGCGGCGCCTGGTGTTCAGGGTTGAGGCTTATGACGAGGAGAAGAAAATCGGGGAAGGCATCCACGAGCGTTTTATTGTCCATCTCCAACGTTTCTTGGAGCGCCTGAAATAATTCTCCCCTTGCTGGACGTTATATGGTGTGGTAAGATAAGAAGGCCACAAGAGAGTGGCAGCTCATCTGATCCTGCCCTTGATTGCCTTGGACTGGCCAGACCTGTCTGGCGCTGGCGATCAGGGGTGGTTGCCCTTACCCTGGGCAATCGACCATATCATGGGGATGACGGGTTTCGACAGACAAGCTGTTGAAAGGATTGCAGGCCGAGGTGCCGGTGTGCTCTCTCGTTAAACAACCGGCAAAAAAATAACTGCCAACAAGGCAAATTACTCCTACGCTCTCGCCGCTTAATTAGGCGAGCGTCGTCCCTCTGACTTTCGCCTGTGGGGTCAGATGTGGGCGCCGACGACACGGGCTGCGGTGCCGGTGATCGCCCTCTAAGCGGCATCTAAGACCAGAGGGCCAGCGCTGAGGAATCCTGTCGGTGGGAGTCCTCTGCGCATAGCAATACACCGACTAAGCCTGTAGGATATCCTTTAACAGGGTTGCCTGGACGGGGAGTTCGACTCTCCCCCATCTCCACCATTCTCAGACCACTCCTGAGCTGCCTTCGGAGTGGTCTGTTTGCTCTGTGACAGTTTGAGTGACAGTTTGAAGCTACAGCCACTCCCCTGTTTGATGCCACTGTCGATCCGTTCCAATCCCTCAGCGGGCTTGCAAAGCAGTCATTAGTGACCGCTTCCTTCTATGCGGCTTTGATACCAGCCACTGTGGTCTTCCTACGACCAGGGAAGCCTTGCGAGGATCGCCGCATGAGAAGCCGGGTACCAAGATCCACAAAGCGAACGGCACCAGCGGCAGCAGCAGCATTGCTCATAAGACAGAAGAGTGACCCGACACCTTGACAGCGGGCGCACAAAAGCCCTATGGTAAAAAACATCTTTCTTGCCTTGATGGAGGGAAAGCAGTGCATGGCCGGTTTCCAACACGCTGAACCTTTTTCATCAGAGGAAAGGCTTGCCGTCCTCCGGTTCGAGCGGCTTCTGCGCCTGCTGGCACTGCTGCGACAAGGGCCTTGCACACGCGAGCAAATTTTCTCCAGCCTGGGGCAGCACTATGGCATAGATCGGGAGGAGGCCAGTGATGATGCACGGCTCCGCGGGGCCCATCGCATGCTAGAGCGAGATCTGGCGATCCTGGAAGCGGTTGGCGTGGTGCTGGTTCGGGAGCGGCGGGGGAGGCTCCCGGCACGCTATGTCCTCAAGGATGATCAGGGCTTGGCTCCCTTCTGGTCCCTGTCGGATACAGAGGTGGAATGTCTAGCTTTCCTGGCCTCGATGTTCACGGACCCCTATCGCCTGGCTCCTCCAGACCCGACGCAAGCGCTGCCACAGCCCCAGCCGCGCCACCCGTTTGCGGATGAGGTGCAGGCACTCATCGAGCGGCTCGCCCAGCAACTGCCACCACGGCAGCAGCAGCGCTTCCAACAGTGGGCCCGCACCCCCTATGTCTACTTTAATCTGGCCCCTGTGATGGACTATCTGCCCTATCAGGAGCTGATCAGGAAGATTACGCGAGCGATACAGCAGCGCCAGCACATCCGCTTTACCTATCGGCCTCTCTCGGGCAAAGAGGTCACCCATCAGCATCTTGAACCCGCCTATGTGATCCAGATGGAGGGGCATTTCTATCTGGTTGCCTATCATCCCGAGCGCGGGCGATTTCTGGAGTTCCGCATCGATCGCATTCAGGAGCAGTCGCTGCAGATTGAGCCGCAGCTCACTGGCAGGACACGGCCTCGCCACGTGCTGACCTTCCGCTTCTGGCTGGACGCGAGGATCGCTGAGCCTGGCCTGAGCCAGCGCTGGCTGTCGCAAATGGTTGAGCGAGAGGAGATGCGCATGAACGAGCAAGGGCAAGAGGAACGCTGGATACTCATCCGGGCCACAGCGTACAGCGGGTGGCGGGTGATCCAGCAGTTGTTACGCTACGGGGAGAGAGCGGAGCTGGTTGAGCCAGCGTCGCTGCGAGAGGAGATGCGCAGGGTCGTCAGCAAGATGGGCAAGCTCTATGGACTCGGCTTGCACGAGCCAGAGGAGGTGCGATAAGGAAGGCCCGTTCTCCCGCCCCAATCTCCTTCGCCTCCGGTCCCTTCACCTTCCATCTATGTTGTTGTACAGCAACAGATTGATACGACAGAATATGTCGTATCGACCTGTTACTATATAACCACCTCTCACCTCTGACGAGCAGTGAGGGAGAGGCTGCCCTTGTGGGAGCGATGGTCGACTCTCCTGTATTGAAATCTTTCTCTGGAAAGGGGGATGAATTGAGATGGCTCCGGCCTCTGACACCTCTCCATCCTGGTCGGTACTGGGCCTGACCTACCGGGGCGATGACCCAGAGCAGGTCTTTCAGCAGTACCTGCAGTGCATCGCTGACGAAGGACTACGCCACTACCAGGAGATCATCCAGACGGGCAGTAAGCAAGGGGAAAGTCTCTGGCTGCATGTGCTCAATGGAGCAGCAATCATTGAGCGACTCCAGCCTCTCTTTGGGTTGAATGCCACTGAGCTGCGCTGTCTTCTCCTGGCCATGACTCTCCATGACATCAATAAGCTGCCAGCTTACAGTAAGGACAGCAGTGGAAAAGCTATCCGCTATGCCAACGCGGCTACACTGGAGCACCTGGCCAGCGAGCTAGAGGCCCTGCAAGCGGACCGCTTTTTCCCACAGTGGCGGGACTATCTGCGGGACATCAAATTCCTGGTCGATAGCCATCAGGACCAGGCGCCTCAGAATTCCCAGTTCTCTTTCTCCTTTGCGCAACAATGTCGTCTTCCCCGGTCCCGTCTTGAAGGGCCGCTCAGAGCGCTGCTGCGCACAGCGGATGTACTGGATCTGTCTCACAGCTCAGACCAGACCAGCCATCAGGAGCGCCATATTCATCAGAAGGCTCTTGAGCGGCTGAACGAGGGCCTTCACCTCAGCGGGGGCCAGCAGCGGTACCGCTTTATTAGCCATCGCCTGGCCGAACAGCGTGGCCTGCTTTCCAATACGATCCATAACCAGGTCGTCCATTTCCTCCAGGAACAGTATGGGCCGCAAAGCTGCATTCCCCTGCTCTTCCATGCCGAGGGCGTCGACTACCTGCTCAACCGCGCCATCCCTTTTACCTGGACGCGCAAGCAGCAGCGTGAGCTGACCCGGCGAGTGATTGGCAGGCTGGCAGAGATGCAGCAGGAAGGCCTGACAGAGTTCATCAAGGCGCGGCCCTCGGGGATCAACGTCGACAAGGCAGCGCTCGACAGTGGGGCCTCTATCGAGCGGATCTTTGGGTGTATCACCAAGGTGGTCATGCGCAAGCAATACCGGGAAGACTGGCGCCAGGAGCGCGAAGCGGCGGCGCGTGAGGACCTGCAAACCTTCCTCGCCTCTCCGCAGGCAGCGGCGAAGCCGCTGTTGCAAGCCCAGTGTCAAGCGTTGCTGGCAGAGCAGCATCTGTTGCCTGTCGATTCCGAGGCATTCAAGCGGGGCGAGTTCCTCATGGCCTACCGGAACTTTCTTGAAGCCCATCGAGGAGAAGAGCTGAAGCGCCTGCACGATGACGCCTGGCAGCGCGCGGCACGTCTCTTTGGAGTGCCTGAAGAGCGACAGGATCTCTACGCGCTGGTCAATTCCTATCGGCGAGGCTATGTCATGGCTCGCGACCTGCCGGCCTTCGAGCTTCCTGAGATGGAGGCCGCGGCCCTCGCCGATCTCGCCCGTCTGGAAAAGCAGGCTCAGCAAGCTGCACCACCACGCGCAGGCCGTGGCAAACGGGAGCAGAGACAGCCCGCCTCCTCCCAGTCAGTGGAGAGCAGGGACCAGCAGGACCCAGCAGGGACTGCAGAGGGGGGGGACCTGTCGCTGGCGTCCCAGGAGGAGGCGCTACTCGACTACCTGGATCGCCATCTGAGTTTCTGGGACCTGGTCAGCGGCGAGCTGCAGCAGCCAGTCGACTTTCAGGCAAATCTACGCCACTATGCCGACCCGCGCCACGCCAACCGGCAATGCAGCTATTGTAGCAGTCCCTTGCCCGCCGAGGAATGGATGGCCCTGCAGGTGCCGCCCAGTATCGGGGTGCAGCAGTTCTCGAACCGGCTGGAGGGCGGAAGCCCGCGCGAACCGAAGCGCAATATTTGTCCCATCTGCCGGCTGCAGTTCCTCCTGGAAAAGCTGGCCTGGCCGTCGCACCGCGATAAGCAAGGGAGTGAGTTTCAAACGTTCTATCTCCACCTGTTCCCGTACAGCTTCTTCCCTGGGCCGCTGCTGCAAGCCTGGTGGCAGACCATCGAGAGTGTCAGGGAGGAAGACCTGGGAGCAATCGACCCAGACACGCGCGACGCGGAGCAGTGGCAGCGGCTGGCTGATGGCCGATTTCTGCAACAGCTACGCTATCGCGTAGCTGGACGCGAAGGACTGGTTATTCCGCGCTACGAAGAGGCTCTCAGTCCCACACCAGTGCTGCCGCTGACGATCAACCAGCAAGGATATGGTCGCCAATACCTGGTCGCTCTGGAGAAAGCTCTCTTGCTGGCCGCCTGGTTTGATTGCCGCGTACTCCTTTCGCGCCTGCCGACGCCGCTGCTTAACCTGGAACAGGAAACAATCGGGTCGGAGCCGGTAGCGTTCATGGCTGAGGGAGTGCCCCAGGCCCTCACCTGGCTGCTACCAGAGCAGGTATTGACTCGTCCCCAGGTCCAGGCCCTCTGTCGTCGTCTTGCCTTGCTGCACAAGCTGATTCTTGTCCTGCAACCGCATGCTCCGTCGACCGTGGCGGTGCTCTACGACCTCGTTGCGGCGGCAGCTCATGACCCTCTGATGCTCTACCACGAGGTTGACCGCCTGATCGAGGAGAAAGCCGGCAAGGAGCGGTATGTCTTAAAGCTCAGCTATCAGGTCGCCCCGCTGCTGGAGCAGCTGCTCGGGGCTGCGGAGGCGATCGGCTAACGCACCCGTCTGTCTGTCGCTTGTTCATAGCCCAGATTACAACAAGAGGAGGTTCATTGTGACGTCCACACCTTCCCAGGCAAGCCCTCATCAGGCCGGAGGGGACCTTCTGGCCCAGGCACTCAAAGAGGTGGCCGTCCACGCGGCCAGGCAAGCCATTCGTAGCCGTTCATTCAAGCGCAATTCGCTCCTGAAACCCCTGGACATCATTCTGGCCGAACTGGGACGCTATCCAAAGGAGCTGGAGTTTGCCCGCGATAGCAGCAAAGGCCTGATCTTCGACCACCTCAAGCGCATTCGAGCCCGGGTCTCGGAGGCAGCGATCTATGAGTACGTCGACCTGTTTTTTGAGAAAGTGCTCAAGCAGGCCCTTGACAACCATACAGGGAAACTGCTCCAGCGTGAGCGCTCGCTGCGCAGCGCCTACCTGGTTTATGTGCGTCAGGAGCTGGCGCGCGTCTTCATGGAGAGGAAGCGGGCAGCCTCAGAGGATGAGGCGTTTGCGCAGCTTGAGGCTGCTGAAATGGAGGAGTCCGAGGAAGAAGCGGCAACCGGCTCCCTCGCGGACTAGCTCGCACAGGGTCCAGCAGGCCAGGCCAGGCCTGAGCGCTTCCCTCAGCGCCCTCACCCCTTGAACAGCCAGAAGAGTGCAAGAGTAGAGATACAATCCATAAGATACATTTCATAAGAAAGGATGTTGCGTATCCATGAGTGTCACTACAACGTTCACCGTCCTCAATCAGTACCGTGACTATCTGCTGGAGCGCTATGATAACTTCCCGCATGGCCGCTATATCAGCGTGATCCTGATCCGCAAGACTGAGTCAGAGACCATCTTCCGCACGGAAGGCAGTGGAGAGGGTCTTGTCAAGGAGCTGGTGACTGCTGGTCGCCGGGAGAGCACACGCGAACCGATCCAGCGCGTGGTCATCAGCAAGCGCAAACAGACCGCGGTGGAGCGCCGTGTTGGGCGCGAGCTGCTGCGCGAGTACGAGCTGTTGGGGGCAGTGACAGTGGGGCGAGAGCAGCGCCCGTGCGCGCTGAATACCAATGCCCCCTGTGGCAAGTGCATCGACTGCATGGTCTATGGCTACGCCGCTGGCGGTGGCGGTGCCCAGAAGAGTCGCGTCATGACCGACGATGCCTACTCCCTGGCTCCGGCCCACCAGGTCACCAGCAAGCGCACTTTCAACGCTACCTTCGACAACGGGACGATGCGCAACCCCTTTGATGGGAAGCCCTCGACCTCCATCAACGAGGATGAGTACGTCTTGCCCGAGACCCATTTTCTCGATATCGAGACGCTCAAGGATCTCACGCCAGGAGAGTTCCAATACGTGCTTGGCAACATCCTGCGCAGCACCCGCTACGGGGCAATCAGCAGCCGTCAGGGGCGCGTACGCAATATGATCGTGGCCATGATATTTAGCGATACAGAGATCTTTTCGAATCTCGAACTGACCCAGGAGGTCTATGATCTGCTGTTGGAGACGCAGGGGAGTACGGAGCTGGATGTGCCGCTCTCTGACGCTCTTGTCGAGCATGCTGTGCAGCAGGCCACCGATACCCTGCTGCGCGACCTGGTCGGGCGCCCGCCACTGGTCGTGCGCGGGGAAGCTCTGGCGCGATTGCTAGAAGAGACTCTGACGCTCTATCGCGAGCCAGAGCGTCTCAAGGCGCTCCTTCAGGAGACCACAGCGAGCTACCAGGCTCTTCCCTGAGATTCTGGGTTCCGCACGCCAGGAAACAGGCTGAAGTCTCGATAAGAAGCGGGAAAGGAAGGAAAGGGACAGAAACGCAAGAAGAGGATAGCGGCCAGGAATGTAGCTCGGCCCAGCTGAGCGACACGACTCGACAGAGGAACCCTGGCCTGGCTGCGCCTTCCTTTCCCCCTGCACCCCAGGAGGAATCATGATATGACAACGCTGGCGATCTATCAGGTTGAACTGACACTGCTGGAACATACCTTTTTTGCCAGTCGCGAGGTGGGCCAGCTCTACGAGACCGAGCCCGTGATCGGCAACTACGCCCTGACCTATGCCCTGGGCTGGTGTGCCTCTCCCTACAACTGGAATGGCCCGCCACGCTATAAAGTAGACCTGCTGCCGCTGAACCACCAGGGCCGCTATGTGACGCCGGCGACTTTTCTGCCTGGTCGCCTGCGCTTCGCGTTCAGCCAGTTCAACGCCCAGTCAGACAGCTACTACTTCCGCTTCGATCAGAATGCCATTGCGCTGGAACGCTCTCGCAAGGCCCGGGCCATGAACTTCCCCCAGGCTGGCAAGATCCGTCTGCTCGCCGCCGAGAGCCAGGCACGTTTCTACGCACTGTTGCCGGAAGAGCTGGCTCCCGCACTGCCGCGCTACATCCGTCTGGGCAAGTTTCAGAGTAAGGCCCGCCTCGACTGGCAACCACTGCAGCTGCTTACCCAGGAGCCGCAGGAGCAAGAGTACGTTGTCGACTTCTTTCTGAATGCCGCTGACCTGCCGGAGGCCATGCTCTCTGGCATGCGCAGCTTCACCCTGTACAATATTCCGCCGGCGCCGCTGGTGCGTCAGGCGCGTCTGCGCGGCCCTTTCTGGGTCGGGCGTCTGCCCAATGGCGAAGTCGTTCCTCTGCCCGCCGGCATGCACTATGGCGTCGAGACCCTGCCCTGAATGAATGAGCGCTGACCGGCTATGGGGGGCCCGCCTGGCCGTGCGTCAGAATGCCGCTCAAGCCCGTTGAGGGATTGGAACTTGGAAAAGAGGAGGGTAACATCGTGCTGACCATCAAGGTATGTCCTCAAGAGGAACGCCGCTGGCTAGGGGTGCATCCGCTTGCGCTCGACAGCTCGGCCAGACCTGAGCAGGGCGGGAGCGAGGTGGATGGCCCTCCGACACAGGAAGTGCCTCGGCTCCTCTACCATCAGTGGCGCATGTACCAGGCCACGGCGCCGCTGGTCATCAATACCCACGCCACAGGTACTGGCAAAACCCTGGGGGCCTTGCTGCGCTTGCTGGCCCGTGTGCGTCAGATCGGCCCTGATCAGCTGACGCCCCGCCAGGGAGACACGCTCTTCATCGCCCCTACGAACGAGCTGATCGAGCAGCACGCAGCCACTGCCAGAGAGTTCTGTCAGCGCTATGGGCTGCCTTACCGGGTGGTCTCCGTGACCCGCGACGCTCTGGAAGGGTACAGGCAAGGATTGACCACAGAAGGCTACTCCCGCCTCGGCCAATTTCTGCGCCACCTGCTCAGCGAGCCGGCCACAGCTTTGCAGGAAGATGTCTCGACGGCCAAGGCCACTATCTTTGTGACCAACCCTGACATTTTCTACTATATCCTGACCGCTTGCTACAATCGCTTTGACCGCGGGCCGCTGTTGACGGAGGTGCTGCGAGATTTTAGCCTGGTAATCATCGACGAGGTGCACTACTACAGCCCGCGGCAGCTCGCAGCCTTTCTTTTCTTCCTGAAGCTGTCAGCGGCCTGGGGCTACCTCAGTGGCCCTGACAGCCCCCGGCAAGTGTGCCTGTTGACAGCGACGCCCTCGGTGCAGATGCGGCGCTATCTGGAAGGGCTGGGGATCGAGACCGAATGGATCGAGCCGCAGGACCCTGTTCCCGAGGCGTGGACAGACAAAGTCGAACCGGTGCGAGCACTGACGCCCGTGGAGCTGGCGATCTACAGCGCTGAAGAACTGGCACAGGATCAGCATAGCCAGCGCCAAAGTGGCGACGCCTTGCTGAGCCTGGTCCAGCACCTGTGGCCAACGTTGCGCCAGCTTCTAGAGATGCAGCCTGCCGATGGCTTCCCTGTCGAGGGGGCCATTCTCTCTAACTCGCTACGTACCATCAATCTGATCTACCGCGAGCTGCAAGCGCGTTGGCCAGCTGCCAGCGAACGGGTAGGGCGCATTACGGGCCCGCAGAGCGGCCAGGCACGTGATCAGGCACGCGAGCGCCAGTTAATCCTGGCTACCCCTACGGTGGACATCGGCTACAACTTCGAGCGCACGCGGTCAGAGCAGAAGCAGGCAGGGCAAGAGACTCCCATATCGACTGTGCGCAAGCCGCGACCCTCGCTCGATTTCCTGCTCTTCGACGCCTGGTCGGGCGATGAGCTACTTCAGCGTCTGGGCCGCGTTGGGAGGGTCCTGGCGCTGCCGACAGGAGAGCACTGTGGCCCCTGTCAGGCCTGGGCTGTCGTGGATCAGGAGAGCTATCGCTTGTTTGAAGGCTATGACGGGACGACGATCGAGCGAGGAACGCTGGCCAAGCTGGCGGCCCAGATGCCGGCGAGGCAGAATTTGACCGCCTATGTGCGCAGCGGTGCGATTGTGGAATTCTGCCGCGCGATTGGATTGATCGGCCAGGGGATGGCCGACGAGGAGCTGCCACTCCTCGATAACTTCCTGGAGGACCTCCAGAGGGCCTTTGCGGGAGAGCAAGAGCAGCGCCAGCGTCCCTGGTCCTACAAGCGGATACGGGAAGTACTCAGGCGCTATGAAGAGCTTGCCCGCAGCTATGGGGGCTTCAGCCATATTCCCGTTGCTGCCTTTGAGCGGTTCGCCGCCCTGCTCAATGGCCAGCCGCCAGATCAGCATGATCCGACCATCCCCTATCTGAAGGCATTTGATGAGCGCTTGCTTTCTATCATCGAGCATCGGCAAGAAAAGCCGCGGTGCAGTCTTGAGGCTATTCGCTGGCTCAAGCAGGATCTGAGCCAGTACTATGTAGAGCACGCTCGATGGAACTTCCGCGAGGGTTTTGAGACGCTCCAGGTACTGGTGTTCGACCCGCAGCATCTGCTGTCTGACGAGGACGTGACCCACTATGATCTCTTCCACATTCTGCGCTCGTATGAAGCGACTTTCTTCCCCACCGTGGAGGAATGGAGACGCGCCTGCTTTTCCGAAAGCTTCCGCTGGCAGGCGGACGTCTCTGTAAATCAGCGAGAGAAGCCAGTGCGCGCCAGAAAGGAGGAGGTGATTCTCTTCTGTCGCCTTCATGGGCTACGCAAGCAGCCACGTCAAGTCGGCTTACGCCTGGACGTCCCTGACCAGGAGCGGGGGGCATGGGAAGAACAGTGGGCCTATCGCGTCACGGCACTCTGGGGCTTGCAGCCGCGACTGATCAACGATGATAGCGGTCTTCCAGATTGCATACGCACGTGTTTACAAGAGCGCTTTGTTCCTGTCCTCGTGGCGGCAGAGGAAAGCAGCACCGTTGCCTGGCTCATGTCCCTGCGCCAGAAAGCACGCTTTTTCCCTGTGGCGCTGGAGGTCTCCTTCGCCGATCGCCCGAAGGTCTGCTATCGGGCTGTGCTGGGTCCGCTGGCCTGGCAACTGGCGGCGGAGATCCCTCGCTGGGTCTTCGAGCGTGATCGGCGGCGAGGACAGCAGGGAGAGAGCGAGCTGCTCTTCTTCTAACGAGACAGCGGGAGAAAGCAGCGTCCTCACGAGGAGACAGTGAAACTGCCACGCCTCACGCAGCCAGCTGCGGCCTTTTTGCTGGCCGCAGCAGCTTGCTGAGGACAGAGCAAGAGAGAGGAGAGCGACTATGTCTTCAGGAGCTGTTGTAGAGGAGCGCGGAACACTCATCTCAATGGTGCTGCGAGTAGAGCCAGCTGAGCCGGGCTGGCTGACGCCCAGTTGTGGCCCGCAGCTACAGGCGGCCTTTTTGCAGTTGGTGCGCCGGGTCGATCCAGATCTCTCGGCCTGGCTGCACCAGCCAAATCAGCGCCGGCCTTACACACTTAGTCTGCTGCACGGCTTTCGCCAGCTCAGTGCGAAGGATTTGCAGCTTGTCACCAGCCAGCAGCAACCGGTACCTGTCCAGCCTGGAGAGCGCTACTGGTTGCGTCTGACGCTCTTAGATGAGCGGCTTATCCGGGCTATCCTGCGCACCTCTCTGCAGCAGGCCCGACAGCTCTGCCTGACCATTGAGCAGACGCCGCTGCTCATCACCCATATTCTAGCCGCCCCTGATCCAGCGCATGAGAGGCCGTCCTGGGTGGCGATCACTTCCTTTGAGGAGCTGGCCCGTGAGCAGGAGGTCCAGGAACACTACACCTTTGAGTTTGCGAGTCCCACGGCCTTTAGTAAGGGACAACGCCCCTGGGGCAAGCTGCTGACTCTCTTCCCCGAGCCCGCTGCTGTCTTTGAAAGCCTGGCACGCTCCTGGGATCTCTTCGCTCCCGCGCCCCTGCGCCTCACTGCTGCCGGTCTGACCCCTCTCGCGATTGCTGACTGGTGTGCTGACAACCTGATCGTCTCTCACTACGATCTTCGCACCCAGTACCTGCCTTCCAGCCGCTTTGGACAGACCGGCTTTCTGGGACGCATCACCTACGAAGTGAAAGGGCCAGGGGACGTACCACAGGCCCGCTGGCTGACGCCCCTTGCTCGTCTGGCTCTCTTTAGCGGCGTGGGTTACAAAACAGCGATGGGCATGGGGCAAGCGCGTTGGCTGAATGTGCAGCCGTCGTCTGAGCAGCCGTCAGCCAGCCATGCTGTGGCCAGGGCTGCGTCGACCTTTCACAAACCAGTGGGAGAGGAAGATGAAATTGTCTACCAGGCTGACTGACAGTGAGCCGGCTGAGCAGATGATTATTCCTTTCTCCGCCCTGAATGCCTTGGAGTATTGTCCCAGACGCTTCTATTACGAATATGTTCAGGGGGAGATGCTCGTTAATGCCTTTGTACTAGAGGGCCAGCTGCTTCATCAAGGGGTGGATCAGCCTGGCCTCCTTACCGAGAAAGGAGTGGAGCGCATCCATCGCCTCTATCTCTGCAGCGAGCGCCTGCGCACGGCTGGCTACCTGGATTTACTTGAAGAGGAGAGGGGAAAGCTGGTGCCCGTTGAATACAAGCGAGGGAAAGAAGGGCGCTGGCTGAATGATCATATCCAGCTCTGCGCTCAGGCACTCTGTCTGGAGGAGCATCTTCCACATCTGGCACCGCTCACGCATGGCTACATCTTTTACTTTGGCTCACGGCGTCGTCAGCAGGTTCTGTTTCTCCCCGAACTCCGTCAGAAGACGCAGGAAAGCATTCAGCTGGCTCTGGAGCTTGCCCGAGAGCCAGGCCCACCGGTTCCTCTTCAGGGGAAGGCAGCACGACGGTGTCGCGACTGCAGTCTGCTGCCGCTCTGCCTACCCGAGGAGGTCCGCGCGCTTCAGGAGCAAGAGCAGGAAGATACAACGGGACAGGCGATGCCTGGGTGTAATCTTTGCTAAAAAGCCGATGGCCATAGCATAACCAATGGGAAATAAAGGAGTGGAATGTGTCTACGCTCTATCTCATGGAGGCTCATAGCCTGGTAAAGCGAGATACTGAAGACTGTCTTCTCATTCATATCCCGGAGCAACGTCTGGTTAATGGAGAACAGAAAACGGCTTTGCTTAAAAAGCGTATTCCTCTTCTCAAGGTGGATGAGGTCGTTGTGATGGGAGATGTCACGTTTACGGCAGCTGCACTGGACCTCTTGCTCGAGCGCAAGATACCTGTGCACTTCATGCGCGAGTATGGGAGTTTCCGGGGATCGCTGATTCCGGAGGCATCGAAAAATGCTCTCTTGCGGATTGCGCAGCATCAGGCCCATCATGATCCCCAGCAGCGGCTCTCGCTGGCCTCGTGCTTTGTAGCCGGCAAGCTCACCAACCAACGGCGTCTTTTGCAGCGTCTGTTGTCACGGCGTTCCCCTGACCAAGCACATGTGGTGCTGGAGGACCTCGCTCGAATCATCGAATCAGTTCGTGAGCTTCCTGCAGTGGTCTCTGCTTCTCTGCGCCCTCTCGCCACAGGCGATCACAGGATCAGAGGAACTCCTTTGGAAACCGTGTTGGGCCTCGAAGGCCAGGGTAGCGCTCTCTACTATGCCGCTTTTCCTCAGATGCTCCTGGAGCCTGACATCTGGGGCTTCCCGGGTCGGACAAAGCGGCCTCCGACAGACCCTGTTAATGCCTTGCTGAGTTATGGCTACACCATCCTGGCGAATCGCCTCACAGGAGCTGTTCAGCTTGTTGGCTTTGATCCCTATATCGGCTATCTCCACAGCAGTGGCTATGGCCGCCCAGCATTGGCTCTTGACCTCATGGAAGAGTTCCGCCCGCTCATTGTTGACTCTGTCGTTGTGAAGTTAGTTAACAAGCATATGCTCAGCCGGGACGATTTCGAGGAGCTGCTCGGCACCTATCGTCTCAAGAAAGAGCCAAAAAAGCGCTTTCTCACCGCTCTTGAGGAGCGTTTCCAGGAGGAGATCACTCATCCGATCTTCGGCTATCGTGTGAGTTATCGGCGCTGCATCGAGCTACAGGCGCGTCTTCTGGCCAAGTACCTGACTGGCGAGATTGCATACTATCAGCCGTTCGTAGTGAGGTGAAATCGCTATATGTCTCATGACACCTGTTGTTATATCATTGCTTATGATATTCCTGATGATCGGCGCCGTGCCCGTGTGTACAAGATCCTCTGTGGCTTCGGGCAGTGGACTCAGTATTCAGTCTTCGAATGCTTCCTGACAAAGAAGGAGCTTGTGCTTCTCCGGGCACGCCTGGCAGCCCACTTGAACGAGCGGGAGGACAGTGTCCGTATGTATCCGCTCTGTCAGGCCTGTGTAAAGCACGTTCTCACCGTCGGAGGCAAGCCACCGCGAGAGGAACACCTCTACTTTTCTTAGGGGCGATTGGTGACCCGACCCGAGCGTTGCTGGCCGGTGCCTTCCACAGAAAAGTACCAGCCCTTCTCCAGGCATCGTTTCCGGGGGAAGGGCTGGTCCTACTTTTTTCTCTTTCAATCCCTTGTTCCGATCCCTAAACAGGTTTGCACGGCGTTCTGACCTGGTCCAGCAGCCGATAGTAGTTCCAATCCCTAAACGGGCTTGAGCGCCGTTCTGACCATCTCCCCCGTAGACGTCGCCCCCACATGTGCCTGGTTCCAATCCCTAAACGGGCTTGAGCGGCCTTCTGACCAGCCTTGAACGGCTTTGAAGCCTGGATCTCTTGCAAGTTCCAATCCCTAAACGGGCTTGAGCGGCCTTCTGACCACTCCATCCAGACTGCCGTCTCCCCGGCGTCGAGTATGGTTCCAATCCCTAAACGGGCTTGAGCGGCGTTCTGACGTAGATCACTATCACGAACGCCGATGAGCACTTGTGTTCCAATCCCTAAACGGGCTTGAGCGGCGTTCTGACCCACGGGGATGGAAACATCCCGCGTCAGCCAGTAGTTCCAATCCCTAAACGGGCTTGAGCGGCGTTCTGACCTTTCTAGAGAGAGCCTGGTGGGCGGCCCCGAGTGTTAGTTCCAATCCCTAAACGGGCTTGAGCGGCGTTCTGACAGAAATGAGAGCAATTGGTAAACCACCACGTGGAAGAGTTCCAATCCCTAAACGGGCTTGAGCGGCGTTCTGACCAGATGCAGATAGAGGTTGCATTGCAGCCAGGCTGTTCCAATCCCTAAACGGGCTTGAGCGGCGTTCTGACAAAAATGTATATACGGCATACACAGTTGTCTTTGTATGTTCCAATCCCTAAACGGGCTTGAGCGGCGTTCTGACGGCACCCCTTCTAAGATAGCATCTGGAGCGGCTTCCGTCAAGCATTTTCGATGATCCCAAAAAATCGGTCATCAGTGACCGCTCTCGTGCGGTAATGATGCCAGGCTATATGGCCCTCAGCCGGCTTCAAAAGCCATTCGAGGATCGCTGCGTGGAACGTCGGGAGCCGAGATCCTCGAAGCGAACAGCAACAGCAGCAAAAACAGCTTTTGTTGATAATGGTGAAATTGGTACTGGAGTCGATAACAGCGCACGCGGAAGGGGCAGCCCAGAGGAGAGAGCAGGACCCTTGCTTCGTTTGGTACGCAGCTCGTGCCGGTCTACCACCGACTGGACCAGGCCACAATATGGGATCTAGGGCCTGAATTCTCGCACCGGTGCCCCTGCACTAGACCTCACAGCAGGAACTGGGGCGCATCACCTCACCATCCTGTTGCATTATTCTCCTTTGCCAATGACGCGCAACATCTGCCTGCGCGCCTCAGCAAGATCGATCCCCAGCATCTCTAGCATCCCCGCGCCAAGGTTGTCTCCGTCCCGAAGCAACCCAAGCAGCAAATGTTCAGTGCCGATGCGTCCTACTTTCAGTCTCTGAGCCTCTTCCTTTGCCAGCGTGAAGACCTGTTTGGCTCGCGGTGTCCACGGCAGCTCACCCGCAACTGCCTGGTCGCCAGGCGTGCCAGGCGAACGCCCTCTACAATGAGCGGCGTTTCCTCCCTACAGCAAGCGATCAATGGCTCTCACTCTGGCTCCCAGAGACTCATCTCCGTCTAGAGCGTCTCCCGTACCTCTCTCACAAGCAGCGGATACAAACAATTGCCCAGCGCAAGGGACCCGAAGAGCAGAAAGACAGTCGCAGCTCCGAGCCGATCGGTCAAAATTCCACCCAGCACTTGCCCCAGCGGGGCTAAACCCAAGGAGCCGATGGTATCCAGACTGATGACACGCCCCAGCTTGTCCCCAGGTACCTGCTCCTGCAAAATAGTGAAATAGACCGTGTTAAAAAAGGTCAGGCCGAAGCCGACCAGGATCGACGCCAGCGGAGCTAACCAGAGGGCCAAGGCCGCCGGAATCAAGCCAAAAGCAAGCACACCAGCCGCGCTCAGCATCAGAAAGAGATAGGCCAGCAACCCGCGCCGTCCCAGACGCAAGACCACCCCCAAAAGCAAGATGCTCAGCAGCGAGCCAATAGCCTCAGCTGTTTCAAGAAGACCAAGGAATCCAGCCCCCTGTCCATAGACAACCTGCACCAGCTTTGGCATAGAAACCGCCAAAGTGGCTATAAAGCAGACATTTCCAACAGTCGCACTGAGCAAGGTCACCCAGATCCAGCGCGACCGGCGCACATAGACCAGACCCTCACCCAGGTCCTGCAACACCTTCTGCAGACCAGCCCTTAGCTCCCACAGCCGCCCTCTCACAAGATTCTCCTCCTCGCCTTCAGCATCCTCACGCAGCGCCAGAGCTGACGATCCGAGTTGCCCTTGCTCAGAGCGCCGGTGGCGCTCAACAATAGGAACAGGGAACAACAGAAGCATCGAGATAAAAAAGCTCACAGCATCCAGGGCAAAGGCAGAAAACGGCCCTGCCAGAGCAATGAGTAAAGCCCCAAGCGCCGGACCCACCAGTCCCGCCAGATTGAGGCTCAGCGCGGTCAAGGCATTGGCAGATGGCAGCTCCTCCTTCCCTACAAGCTCGGGCGGGAGAGACATCAGCGCAGGATTGAAAAAGCCTTCAACGATCCCAAAGATAAGGCTTTCTACTACAAGCAGCCAGAGCTGAAGGAGACCGACAACGCCCAGCACTGTAACGGAGAGCAGGACAAGGCCCCGTAAGCCATCCGACCAGAGCACGATCGAACGCCGCGGCAGCCGATCAGCAGCAACGCCCCCAATCAGAACAAAGGCGAGGTTGGGAATCAGCCTGGCCATCAGGATCAGGCCCATAGCCGTGGCCGAGTGCGTCATCAGCAAGACCTGCCAGGCCAGTGCCAGCGAGAAGACATTGTTGCCCAGGTTCGAAATCGTCTGGCCCAACCAGAGCAAGCGAAAAGGACGACTGGCCAAGGCGCGCGCAAAGGTGAAACGCTGCGTCAGCTGCCGAGAAAACCGACCACTGCGTCGTAGCCAACCACTCAAGAGAGAGGCTCTAGCTGCAGGCCGCCGAGGAGGCTCACAAAGATTCGCCATTCAATCTGCCCTTTCTTATTTCTTAGATGCAAATATTTTATATATCAGATCTCATTTCCTGTCAATGATGGGGCAAAAGTGCGCAAAAATGGGAGGATTACGCAGCCTGGAGAAGAAAATCTGGCAGCGCTCTTTCTATCGCCAAAACAAAGAGGCTCTTCTGACGGTATCAGAAGAGCCTCCTGGCAGCGCCCAGGCCAAGATAGGGCGGGCGCCCACCTGTGTTATCGATCGCTGAGGCTTGTCACAGCCTCATCCGAGCAGGCTAAACGGATTCTGCAGCAAACGCTTGACCTCCTGCAAGAAGCGCGCCACCGTCGCCCCATAGAGGATACGATGATCTGCCGAGACCGTGACATGCATCATATCGCGCAGCACAGGCTGATCATCGATAGGAACAAAAGTACGCCGCACGGAGGCCACCGCCATAATGGCCGCTTCGGGCGGATTGATCACAGCGATGAACTCGCTGACATCAAGCATGCCCATATTGGAAATTGAGAAGGTACCACCCGAAAGATCAGCTGGTGTCAGCTTTCCAGCGTGGGCCTTCTCAATCAAAGCCCGCGCCTCACGAGCAATAGTGCGCACCCCTTTGAGATTGGCATCCCGAATAACCGGCACCACCAGGCCATTGGGAATATCCACCGCGATACCAATATTGATAGCCTGATGACGCACAAACTGGCCATCGCGATAGGAGCTGTTGACCTCGGGGAACTTCTCCAGAGCCAGAGCACAGGCTTTAATGATCAGATCATTGACCGAGACTTTAACACCGCCCTCACCAGCGCTCTCGTTGAGCTGGCGGCGCAGCGCCAGAGCCTCCGTCATATCGATCTCAGTACTGACATAGAAATGCGGGATCGCCTGCTTCGACTCAGTCAGGCGCCGTGCGATCGTCGCTTGCATACGCGAGAGCGGCACCAGCTCCTCAGCAGGAGCCGCCCCGACCTCAGCGGCGGCAGCGGGCGCAGCGACTGAAGGTGCTGGGGCGGCTTCCGCCGGAGCAGTCACCGTCGCCGCCCGATGGCTTTCAAGGAAAGCCTCGATATCATCGCGCACGATACGCCCACCAGGGCCAGAGCCACGGATCTGACGCAGGTCGATATTGTGCTCCTCAGCCAGGCGACGGGCCAACGGCGAGGCCTTGATGACGCGATCTCCATTCTCATGACCAACCGGCGCAGTCGGTGGGGGTACCTCAACCGGCGCTGCGGTCCGCTGCCGCGACGATGATGCCTCCTGAGAGACCTCTGCCCCAGAGCCGCCGCTACCGGTGGTACCACTACCCGCCGCAGAGGAAGCAGTCGTTGCCTGGGGAACTGGGCGCGCTGCGCTCACCCCTGCCTGGTCAGCAACACCTGCCCCACTTCCAATCAGCGCAATCACCTGACCGATCGGGGCGCTTTCCCCTTCCTGGACCAGGATCTTTTCCAAGACCCCGCTCTCGTAGGCCTGCAGCTCCATCGTCGCCTTATCGGTCTCGATCTCAGCGAGCACATCTCCCCGCTCAACGCGATCGCCAGGTTTCTTTAACCAGCGGGCAATCGTCCCCTCCTGCATCGTATCGCTGAGCCGGGGCATAGTCACCTCAGGCATAGACGACCCTCCTCTTGCGAATAGCCAGGCGATCGACCGCCTCCACCAGCTGCCGCGCACTTGGCAAAGCCGCCTGCTCTAGCGGCTTCGAATAGGGGAGCGGTACCTCAGCACCAGCAACGCGCTGAATGGGCGCATCTAGATAATCAAAGGCTTCCTCCTGAAGAGTGGCCGCCAGCTCGGCCCCCACCCCATAAGAGCGCCAGTCTTCCTCAAAAATGATAGCTCGGTTGGTCTTCTTGACCGAATTGACAATTGTCTCATGGTCAAGCGGACGCAAGGAACGCACGTCAACCACCTCGACGCTGAGCTGGCGCTCCTGCTCCAGCCGCCGGGCAACATCAAGAGCCACCACCGCCATGCGCGAGTAGCTGATGATGGTCAGATCATGGCCCTCCTTCATGACCCGAGCCTTGCCAAAGGGGATGGTGTAATCCCCATCGGGTACCTCGCCACGCGTATTGTAAAGCGCCAGATTCTCCAGGAAGAGCACCGGGTTGTCGTCACGCACAGCGGTCCGCAACAGACCTCGGGCATCCGCCGGCGTGGAGGGCGCGACCACCTTGAGGCCAGGAACATGAGCAAACCAGACCTCCAGATTCTGCGAGTGGGTCGCCGAGAGCTGCTGACCACCACCGCCCGGAGTGCGGATCACCAGAGGAACCGGGCACTGACCGCCGAACATATAATAGATCTTGGCCGCATGGTTGACGATCTCATCCATCGCGAGGGCAATGAAGTTGATCGTCATGATCTCCACGATTGGGCGCAAACCAAGCATGGCGGCCCCGATCGCCAGCCCCACAAAGCCATTCTCACAGATCGGCGTATCAACCACACGCTTCGGACCAAACTCCTGGAGGAGGCCGGCGGTGATCTTGTAAGAACCCTCGAAACGCCCGATCTCCTCGCCGATCAGAAAAACATTCTCATCACGTAGCAGCTCCTCGCGCAGCGTATCATGTAGCGCCTGGCGATAGGTTATCTCGGCCATACTCAGCGCCCTCCCTCACCGGCATAGACAAAGTCGTAGAGTTCCTCGACCGAAGGAAGCTCGCTCTCCTCGGCGAAGCGCACCGCCTCCTCGACCTCCTGCTGCGCCCGCGTCTCCAGCTCCTGGCGCGTCGCCTCATCCATCAGCCCCGCCTCTTTGAGCCGGGTTGCATAAAGCACAATGGGGTCACGCTCGCGCCAGCGCCGTACCTCGTCTTCGGGGCGATAGCGATCAGGGTCAACCACCGAGTGACCACGGAAGCGATAGCTGACCGCCTCGATCAGGCTCGGCTCACGCTCCTCACGCGCAATACGAGCCGCCGTGCGTACAGCCTCTAAGACGGCCAGAACATCAGTGCCATCAACGCGCTCGCTACGCATATCATAGGCACAGGCCTTGCGATAAAGATCGGGGACCGCCGAGCCCTGATCAACACGCGTCCCCATGCCGTACTGATTGTTAACAATGAGGAAGACCACCGGCAACCGATAGAGCTTGGCCAGGTTGAGCGATTCGTGGAAAGGCCCCCCATTGGTAGTGCCATCGCCCATCTGGCAGGCCACAATCTCACGTGCGCCCCGATAGGCCAGTGCAAAGGCCGCCCCCACCGCCAGCGGCAACTGCCCCCCTACAATGCCGTAGCCCCCCATGAAGCGCCGCTTGATATCAAAGAGATGCATTGATCCCCCACGCCCAAGAGAGCAGCCAGTCTTTTTGCCGAATAGTTCGGCCATGACCACCGCAGGCGAGATGCCACGGCAGATGGCATAGCCATGCTCGCGGTAGTTGGTATAGACGTAGTCGTCAGGCTCCAGACCGGCACAGAAGCCGACGACCGTGGCCTCTTCGCCAAGATTGAGGTGACAGTAGCCGCCGATGCGCGCACGGGTGTACATCTCACCGGCCTTCTCCTCAAAATAGCGAATAAGGACCATCTGATAATAGTAATTGAGCAGCGTTTCGCGGTCCGTTCCTGCGAGCAGCGAAGCAGGGGAGCCGGGGGTATTCGGCCCGGCCCCGTGTGCGGCTGCCTTCCGTTGCTGTCTGGTCTCCATAGGTACACTACTTCTTCTTTCTGGCTAATCGACACTGCCTCAACAAGATGAGCTTGACTGCTAGCGATCCAATCGCCCTGATGAGCCGGAACAAGGAAGAGCACAGAGCCAGCGCCGTACTGCTGCCTGGGCGTCGTTCTTACCAGACAAGCAGACGCCTAGAAACCAGGAGGAGCTGGCTCGGCTGGCGCCACCATCTGAGGCGCTGCACAGCGAGGGCAGCACTCCGGCGGTGCTTCGCCAGGCGCCACCTCGCCACATACCGGACAGGTCCAGCGCGTCGCCACCTCCCTGACCAGATCAGCGCGGCTCACGATGCCCACCAGCCGCCCCTCGCGCAGCACCGGCAAGCGCCGAACACGCCGATTGACAAGCAGCTGGGCAACATCCTCCAGATCGGTCTCCTCGCTGACACTGATCAGACCACGGGTCATAATCTCTCGCACAAAGCGACCCTGACGCGCCAATACATCGTGCTCAGTGACAAGACCGGTGATCATCCCCTCTTCATTGACCACGGGTAACCCACTGACTCGATGGCACGCCATCAGGGCTGCCGCCTGCTGTCGCGTCTGGTCCTCACGGACAGTTACCACCCGTGTGGTCATAACATCTTTGACTTTTCTCATCGCCTGTCATCTCCTCTGAGCTTCCAGTCTGCAGGAGTACTGTGTTCCTCACCGACAGACAGAATATCTCATCCTCTTGCAGGCGATGTACTTCTTCTCTGAACCCTCTGTTGAACTGCTCTTCTGTTCCTTCTTGCTACTCGACTCTTTCAGCGCCTGCCGCCGTCGGCTCCTGTCACGCGCCGTCCGATAGCCTGCGATTCGTTGACGGGCATTACCCTGCCTGCAAAGCAGGAGTCGGGCAGCGACAGGCCTGTTTCCTGGCAACCTCCCGCTACTCTTGAGTAGGTACTCACCACCTTGTCTGATTGGCCAATTGGTCTGCCTGTAACCTCAGTTAGCCAGCTAACGACTCGCTTCCCCTCCTCTGGCACACACTGCCCCTTCGTGGCCAGAGAGGGGAAGAAGGAACCAATCGTTCTGCTGCTGTCGCTAGGCCAGGCTTCCTGCAGAACACGCTTATCAGAACCAGCTATCTCGTCAGCGGGACGTCCTTCCGGTTCCGGCTAATTTCCTCGCCTACAGACAGAGGCGGCGCTCCTCGCTTTTCCTCTTTATCTTATCACGCTCTCTCCGCTTTGACGAGGGCTGAACGATCCAGCGAGCTGACAGAGACAAACCCACTCAGGGCCAGCGTGAGATCCAGATCGGCCAGCATATTCTGCAAGACCTCGCGCACACCAGCCTCCCCTCCCACAGCCAGCCCCCAAATATAGGGGCGCCCCAGCAAGACGGCCCGCGCCCCCAGCGCCACCGCCTTGACAATATCAGCCCCCTGACGAATGCCGCTGTCAAACAGCACGGGAATCCGTCCGGCAACGGCCTCCACTACTCCCGGCAATGCCTCCAGCGCAGCAATGGCCCCCGCAACCTGGCGTCCCCCGTGATTGGAGACAATCACGCCGTCGACACCGCACTCCACCGCCCGGCGCGCATCATCAGGGTGAAGAATCCCTTTGAGCAAGACGGGCAGTTGCGTATGTTGGCGAAGGAAAGCGAGATCTTCCCACTGGAGTGTCAGATGGCCGAAGCTGGAGACATACTTCTGAATAGCCGGAAATGGATTTTCTTCGGGGGTTTGTGGTAAATCGCGACGGAAGACAGGATCGCTCAGGTAGTTGGCTAGCCCCTGCGCCTGGAGAAACGGCAGATAGGCCCGCTGCAGATCTCGCGGACGCCAGCCAATCAAGCGTGTATCGAGCGTGACCACAATTGCGCCGTAGCCAGCCCGCTCAGCTCGCTGAACAAGGCTTGCACAGAACTCGGCATCGGCAGGCCAATAGAGCTGGAACCAACGCGGTCCACCGCCTGCTGCCCGAGCTACCTCCTCCAGTGTATAAGAGGAGACCGTGCTCAAAATAAAGGGAATGCCCAGCGAAGCCGCAGCCCGCGCCACTGCCAGCTCGGCCTCGGGGTGAATGATCGATTGAACACCAATTGGGGCAAGCAACAGAGGCGCTGGTAGGCGCAGTCCCAACAGCTCGACGCTGAGATCACGCTGGGCAATATTGCCCAGCATACGCGGGACGATGGACCAGCGCTGAAAAGCAGCAAGGTTAGCCTGCATGGTATCCTCAGCGCCAGCACCCCCAGCCACGTAGTCATAAGCCTCGGGGCTTAGGCGCTCTTTGGCACGCCGCTCCAGCTCCTGCACATCCAGAGGCAAGGCCGGAAGCTGTCCCTGTAGCCCCGCCATGTAGATTTGAAACTGGCGTTCGCTGCCATAGGGCGGCGAGACATGGTCGCCCTCGTGGGGAGTCTCTGACATCGCGGCTCTGTCCTTTCCTTCCCTGGGGATTGCTGCAAGGCCGTTTCCTCTTCATTGTACCATGTCAGACTCTGCTGTTGAAAGCGGCAAAGAGGACGAACAAGAGAGCATTGAAAGGGGCATCCCCTGGTCCCGCCCCGACCGGGCTGGAGCTCAGTGCTCAGTGATCAGATCGATCTCAAAGCAGCACTGCGGTCGCTCTGCGCAGCAACAACAGGCCCGCACGGGCAAAGCAGTCAACTCAGCCAACAGCGCTTCAACCAGCAGACAGAGACGGGGATGAGAGGGGATCAGCGCAGCCAGTGGACAGCTCGCGGCACGTAGACGAGCCTGGCTGCCAGAACAATCGCTCAGATCCTCCACCCCTACCTCTAGCTCAGCTAAAGCCCCGAGTTCGTTGAGCACCGCCACCGCCCAACGCACGCGACTCAGCGGCTCGCTCGACCGACTTTGCTCATTGGCTCGCCAGCGCTGTGCCAGGCGCTGGCCGATAGTCCGCAGGAGTCGCTCTAGCTCCGCGGCAGGGAGCTGCTCGGTCAGTAACTCAAGGAGCGCATCGAGGGTTGGCAGGTAGGCACGCGGAAAGAGAGGATCGGCAGCCGGAGCCAGCTCGTAAAGGTAAGCCGGCTTCCCTTGAGCAGCACGCCGCTCTCCCCGTTGGACAACAAAGCCATCACGCTCCAGCGCCGCCAAGTGAGCACGCACGGCATTATCGGTCAGCCCTAGCTCCCGGGCCAATTCTTCAACTGTAGCCCCCTGGCGAGAGAGCAAAGCCACAATGCGCCCGCGCGTGCTCCTGAAAAAGCGCCGCTGCGCCTGATTGCCAGTCATCGGTCTTGCACTTCCTGATCGAGAGGAAAAACAATTAGCGCTTGCTTTGCCTCAGTTTAACAGAGAGCCAGCCTTATGTCAATAAATTCTTTGACTTTCTTGACTTTCCCGAGCGAGTATGGTATATCCAAAAGAGGGAGAGAGTCCTGGAAGCTGCCCGATGCGCTAGTGGACGGATCGGGCAGGCTTTTTTAGCCAAAGCACAACTGCCTGCTATCTGCTGACGCCTGTTTGCTTCCTGTACAGCAGGAGCGGCTAACCAGAGACGGAGGGGCAATGGCGAGCAACGCCAGCCGGTCGAGGCCTGGCCAGCGCACACGCTGACGTGGTCAAGGCCCACTGTATGCGGTCTTGTCAGCCATTGCCCCCCCGTTTTTCCGTGCACAGAGACGAGAGGCGTTTGACCTGGCAACATGCAGCAAGGACGAGGGGGAAGGCCGCTCTTGAGGCCAGAGTTGGAGCATGGGCAGGTTGTCAGCCCTTGTGAAGAGAAGAGAAGAGACGAAGGAGAGCACCATGAGCGACACGACGCATGAGCCGGTCCCGTCAACGACCAACATCTGGCAGTCTTTCGCCGACCGCTTTGGCGACAGTCTGCAGGCTCTGGCCCGCACGCTGACTGGAGGCACGCAGAAGCCACCACGCCTCCTGAAAAGCTTACTCAGCGGCACCTTTGGAGGTCATCCCCTGCACCCGGCCATCACCGATATCCCGATCGGCGCCTGGACCCTGACCGCCATTCTCGACATTATCTGGCTGGCCGCACCAGCTGGCAATAGCTGGGCCGCGCGCGGGGCGCTGGTCGGAGCCATCGTTGGGTTGATCGCTGCTCTGGGAGCGCTGTTTACCGGTCTGGCCGACTGGAGCGATACCTATGGAGCTGAGCGAACGGTCGGCTTCTATCATGGCTTGCTCAACACGGCGGCTTTTCTCCTCTATCTGGTCTCATTGATCCTGCGCCTGATCTCTCCTCTGAACGAAAGCATCGCCGCCGCCGTGCTCGGCTTCATCGGCTTCGTGGCTATTCTGGTGGCGGGCTATCTGGGCGGAGACATGGTCTTTGTGAAGGGCACCAACGTTAACCATACTGCCTGGGAGGCGGCAGGCGAGGACTTCGAGCCGGTCCTTCCGGCAAGCAATGTCGAGGAGGGACACCTCTATCGCGTAACAGTAGCCGGTGTGCCCGTGGTACTGCTCCGTCGTGGCGAGCAGTACTATGCAATTTCAGCAACCTGCCCCCATGCTGGGGGACCTCTGGACGAAGGAACGCTGGATGGGGATGTGGTGGAATGTCCCTGGCATGGCTCACGCTTTTGCGTGCGCGATGGGCGCGTGCTGACTGGCCCGGCAACCGTGCCGGCTCCGCGCTATGCGGTACGCGTTCGCAATGGCCAGGTTGAACTACGCCGTTTGGGTGGGCACTGATCAGAGAGACAGGAGCCTTCTGCGAGCAACCCCTGATGCCAGGATAGTCCCCGGTGCCATTTTCCACACAAAAGGACCCGAGAGAGATACCCTCGGGTCCAGCTTGTTTCTGTGGTCAGATCACCGCACAACCGCCGCTGATCCGACCCGCTTTACGACGCGGCAGTCGCGGGCGTGTTGAGCAACTCGTCCAGCGTATTCTTCTTGACACGATAGACTTCGCGCTTGCCCTTGTGCGGCAAGGTAATGGCCTGCAGGGCACCGGTCTTGATCCAGCGGCGCACCGTGGTGTCATCAACACGCAGGCGCTTCGCTACCTCGCTGACAGTGAGCAGCTCTGTCGTATACTCTTCACGAGAATCGCGCTCGCGATCCACAACTGCACTTTCCCGACGAGCCATAGGTTTCCCTCTCCTCTCTACTGAATTCGATCGGATTACAGTCCCAGGCAGTTCGCCTGGAGCGTTCTATCATTTCCAGCTAATATGAGTAAAACACTCCTCTATTAAGAGGAACTGTGAATTAGCTGAAATTTCGCTGAGAATTTGGAACTCCCGATCTGCCCGTCCCGCCAGGGAAGCGGCTCAGTTTGCCTGAAAAGGAAGAGACAGAACCTCAGCAGCTTCCCCGCTTGGGGCCGGGAAATTGAGACTTTTCACTTCTCCGATTTTATAATAGCACATTTCCGATCTATTATCCAATCCACTGGTAATAACAACGGGGAAGCCGGATAATCTTCCCGGCCAGCGAACAGCCGTATCTAGAGAAGAGAGAAGCGGGGAGTTGAGGGAGTATAGAAGCAGGTGATCAACCCGGCAAAGCAGAGGAGAAGCGGCACAGGCCATCTGAGCGTTGCGCCCATTGATGTTGATCCAGCACGGTTCCTGATCAGAAGGATTGATCTCTCAAAAGGATTGATCTCTCAATGGGAACGAAAGGAGGAGAAGGAGGAGAGGTAACCACTCCCCTTGCCCAGAAGCAGGAGCTGCTGGGAAGCGTGTTCCCCGGCTCTCTAGCTGTCAAGCCAACAGGTCTGCCGCAGCTGTGAGGTCTCCCTCCATGCAGCCCGACATAGGAGGATGGACATTCGAAGATCTGTTCGAGCGCCAGAGCGGTGCCCGCGTCAGGGCCGCCTTCCGCTGGCCTGGCTTACTCAAGAGGCGTTACTACAGCGGCATAGCCGCCCCACCACTGGAGGAACTGCTCCCGGCTGAGGACACGGCGATTCCAGGCCGAGGAGTCGGCCAGATAGACCGACGTTGCATCGCCGCCGAGCACGACGAGCAAATGGCCGCCAGCATAGCGATCTGGTGGGAAGCTTACGATCACAGGGGCACCATTGTTGGCCACGGCCAGCAGCTGCTCCAGGGACCAGTGCTCACCCCACTCGGTGCGAAAGACAAAGTGGGCCGCAGTGATTGCAATACCATCTGGCGATACCAGGCCCAGCTCCGGCGTGATTTGCCCCAGAGCTGCCTCGACGTGCAGCACGTCGCTGATGCGATAGTGCCGGCCATAGGCATTGAAGACCTCCGTCATGGCGGCTGCTGAACATGCAGAATAGGCCCAGGTGTCATATTCTTCTTGAGAAGCATACTGGGCAGGATCAAGCTGGGAGATACGCACAAGACTGCGCGAGGCGTTGAAGCCATGAGGCAGGGTCTGGAGATCAAGTGTCTGACCGTGATTGTTGCGGAAAAAGGTGAGCGCCGCGTTCAGCGTCAGCTGTCCACCATCGGCCAGAGCACTGGTCATCGAGAGCGCCAGAAGAACCATTACCAGCAGCAGCAGCGAGAGAATCACACGCCAACGCCGATACCAGGGCGCCGGGATCGTCTGAGCGAACCAGGGCTTCCCCTCCTGGCCGTCTTGTGCCCGCTGCAGAAGGCGGGCAGTACGAGCGGTCAAGCTTGCTTGCTCTCCTGAAGAGGAGACGAGGAGAGCACTTGCCAGCCCTTCACGCCGCAACCAGCGCTCAAGCCAGCTTCCACGGCGCCAAAGACTCAGCCCCAGCATGAGCAGGAGCAGCGCGCTCGCCAGCACCATAAAGGGGACCACAGAGCAACCTCCCGGTTCTTCATCTCCATAAACACATCAACATCATTTACCAGAAGTATCCCGGGAGTTGAGGGCTTCCGTCAAATCACCCCCACAATAGTACCATATGAAGCATGCTGGTGCAGATTAAGACGCGCGGGAGCCTGGCGGTATAGAGGTCAAGATGGCTACTGGACCAGCGGCGGCTCTTCGCGAGGATACTCAACCTGCGGCTCTTCGTACTGCGGTTGAGGACGCCTCGCCATCGGTTGAGCCTGCTGTGGCTGTGGCTCGGCAGCCTCGCTGGAGCGCGGACCCGTCTGGGCGCGATAACCCTGGTGGTAGCGCCGCTCAGGCTCTCCTGGCTGGCTGCCCGGGTAAGAGGTCTGGTAGGTATCCATTGGTCCCGGCGGCGCCTGCGGCGGCTGCTGCTGCCATTGCCACATGCCACCACTCATCGGCCAGCTGCGCCCCGCCCCCGGCCCCTGCTCAGCAAAGAGCACAGAGAGGGCCCAGGCCAGCAAGGCGATGAAGAAGATGCTCAGCATAATGCCGAACATCGCGCTACCCCAGCCCCACCACCAATGTGCCGGACCCAGGAAAAACAGAGGAATAAACCACCAGAAAAACCAACCCCGGTGGCGCCCAAAATGGTTTCGTCGGTACATTGTCGATCCTCTCTATCTCTCAACAAGCGCCCGAAAGGCGGAACTTCTATTCAAGTGCGTCCTTTTCCTGCAGCTTCTGATCTTCATTGCGCCATTCTCTCAAAGACAGAGTATAACAGATAGCTATCGCTGTCAAGGAAGAGGAGCATCCTCTTCTCCCTTCTCTCTTACAGAGGAGAACGCTGGCAGGTTGCATAACTCCAAGAGTCCGCCTGTTTCTCTCTCCCTCCACGGCCACGGCCTGGGCGCTGGCCGAAAGTCCTAGCCTGGCGTCACGGCTCGTCCGACATTCGACAGGTCAGAACAAATATTCTATAATCTCCAGTAGAAATAGAAAGAGAGCAGCGCTGGCGAGGATGGAAGGACGGGGAAAGCGCCAAAGAGAGCAGAGGATGGCCAGTATGATCACCATCTTCACCCGTCGAGGCAAACGGATCGAGATTCTCTCACAGAGTGAACTACGCCATCCGCGCCTGACAGGCAACCGGGTGCGCGCCTTCTGTCCGATTCACGGCAGTGATCATCAACGCTCGCTCTCGATCGACCCAGCCAGCGGCTGGGGCTATTGCTTTAACGCCTCCTGTCAAGCCAAAGTCCTGATAGCTGAATGGAATCCAGGTGCAGCCCACCATCTCCTGGCAGCCAACGCCAGCGGTAGTCGGGGACAGGCAAGCGCTCAGGAAGGGTCAACAGGAAGCCAGACCTCCTCGCCCTTTCACTGGCTGAGCCAGCCAGAAGAACGGCCTAGTAGCGTCAGCGTTCTGAACCGCTGGCAAGAAGAAGAGCGGCGTATATTGCAAGCCCTGGAACCCACCATGCAAGCGGCGTTGAAGTCCAGCAGCCTGGGGCGCGCCTACCTGCGCGAGCGGGCCATTCCTCTGGAGATCGCTCTTACTGGTGGCGTTGGCCTCCTGACGCCAACGATCATTACTCGCCTGACGCACTCTAAACAGCGACGCCTCCTGCAACGCTGGAGCGGGCGGTTGATTTTTCCTCTTCAAGCAGAAACCACAAGAGGCTATATCGGGCGCACACTCGTGGGATGGCAGCCTGGAATGGATGAAAACGCTCATAAGCAGCTCTTAGAGCGTCCCGGTCGCCCACAGCGCTGGATCAAAACCAATCCTGCCGGCTGTTTTAGCCTGCCACGAGAGCAGCTTGCCCCTCAGCTCATCGTGGTTGAAGGAACCTTTGATCGTCTGGCCTTGCTGGCGGCTGGCCTTCGAGCGAACGAAGTGGTCGCCCTGGCTGGCACCGCACTGCCCCTCAGCTGGCTCCCTGCCCAGGTTCGCAGCGTGCTGCTGGCCCTCGATGGCGATGAGGGAGGACGCGAGGCCACAACTCGTCTCAGCGCGCAACTCCGCGAGCAAGGGCGGGCAGTCAGCTGTTGCCTGATGCCCCTGGACGGACAGGGTAAGGACTGGAATGAGCGCTGGCGCCTGGCTGGCCGTGCAGGCTTGCAGCCGCTACTGGATAGCTATCGCCGTCTGTATTGACTTGTCTCTACGCGCGACATAGACTTACTTACAGCAGAAAAAGAACAACCACCAGCGCGGGCCGACCTGTCTCCCTGCCTCGAAGGTCAAGGGCCCCGAAAGCCCATCTGTTTGAAAGGAGCACGAGCCGATGAGTACCTCGTTCAACGCCGAACAGCCCCTGTGGGAGCCTTCAGAGGAACTAAAAGAGCAAGCCAATATTACGCACTATATGCGCTGGCTTGCCGAGCAGCGCGGCAAGCAATTCGCCAGCCGCCATGAGCTTTGGGAGTGGTCGGTCGCCGACCTTGAAGGCTTCTGGTCCTCGCTCTGGGACTATTTTCAGATCCAGGCCAGCCAGCCATATACTCAGGTGCTGGCCAGCCGCAGCATGCCTGGCGCCAGATGGTTCCCAGGCGCCGAGCTGAACTACGCTCAGCATGTCTTCCGCCAGGCCAGTGCTGAGCATCCGGCCATCATCTTCCGCTCCGAACGCGAACCGTGGCGCACGCTCTCCTGGAAGGAGCTGGAGCAGGCAGTGGGAGCCGTGGCCCAGGCCCTGCGTCAGCTCGGCATCAAGCGCGGCGACCGGGTCGTGGCCTATTTGCCTAATATTCCGGAGACAGTGATCGCCTTCCTCGCCTGCGCCAGCCTTGGCGCTATCTGGTCTAGCTGCTCGCCCGACTTTGGCACCAGCAGCGTCGTTGACCGTTTTCAGCAGATTGAGCCACGGGTGCTCTTCGCCGTCGATGGCTACCAGTACAATGGGCGCTCCTTCGACCGCAGGGGAGTGCTGGCTGAGCTTCAGACAGCCCTGCCTACGCTCGAACATACCATTATCATTCCCTACCTGCACGCCACCCCTGAGGAAGCCAGGGCCGGCCTCAGCAAGACCATTCCCTGGAGCAGTCTGCTCGCCCAACCAGCCCCCCTCACCTTCGAGCAGGTTCCCTTTGAGCATCCGCTCTGGGTGCTCTATTCCTCGGGAACCACTGGACTTCCCAAGGCCATCGTGCAGGGTCAGGGCGGCATCCTGCTGGAACATCTCAAAGTGCTCTCACTGGAGAGCAATCTTAAGCCGGGCGACCGCTTCTTCTGGTTCACTTCCACAGGCTGGATGATGTGGAACTTCCTGGTGAGCGGCCTGCTGGTCGGGGCCACGATCTTACTCTACGATGGCGCCCCCGGCTATCCCGATATGAATACCCTCTGGCGCTTTGCTCAGGATAGCGGTATGAACCTTTTCGGGACCAGCGCCGCTTACATCTCTGGCTGCATGAAGGCTGGTATCGAGCCAGGAAAGGAGTTCGATCTCAGCCAGCTCCGCTGCATTGGTTCCACTGGCTCCCCCCTGCCCCCAGAAGGCTTCCGCTGGATTTATGAGCACGTCAAGCGCGATGTCTGGCTGGCCTCGGTCAGCGGCGGCACCGATGTCTGCTCAGCCTTCGTCGGCGGCTGTGTCCTGCTTCCCGTCTATGCAGGTGAAATCCAGTGCCGTGCACTCGGCGCGCGTGTCGAGGCCTTCGACGAAGAGGGACGCTCTTTAATCGATGAGGTCGGCGAACTGGTGGTCACGGCGCCGATGCCCTCAATGCCACTCTTCTTCTGGAACGATCCAGATAATCGCCGCTACCGTGAAAGTTACTTCGAAATGTACCCGGGCGTCTGGCGCCACGGTGACTGGATCAAGATCACCCCACGCGGGGGCGCCATCATCTACGGTCGCTCAGATTCGACGATCAACCGCCAGGGGATTCGCATGGGAAGCAGCGAGATCTATCGCGTCGTCGAGAGCTTCCCCGAGGTGCTCGATAGCCTGGTCGTCGGAGTAGAACGCCCCGGTGGCGGCTATTACCTGCCCCTGTTCGTTGTGCTGCGCGAGGGAGTCCGCCTCGATGAAGACCTTCAGCGCCGTTTGAAGGAGGCTCTGCGCCGCGAGATCTCGCCGCATCATGTGCCTGACGAGATCATTGCCATTCCCGAGGTGCCCCGCACACTGAGCGGCAAGAAAATGGAGGTGCCAGTCAAGAAGCTGCTCCTGGGTATGCCTCTGGAGAAGGCGGCCAGCCCCGACGCGATGAGCAATCCTCAGGCGATCCAGTTCTTCGTTGACTTCGCCCGCCAACTCCAGGCTCGCTCGGGCAGTACGCCCTAGGCTCCGCCAGCTCCGCTGCTCTTCATCTCGCTTCATAGATGGATATACATTTATTATTTATTGGGGTTGGTTATAATGGAGGTGTAGCTTTGCCCAGCGCACAAGCGAAGCAAGGCCGAAGAGCGTGAGGCACTGGTCGACGGGCCGTCCACCAGTTCGTCGGCGGTTATCTCGACGGATGGACTGGAGGGCATGCTGACCGGTAAGAGAGGAGGCGGGGTGAGGAGCGGAGGGCTATGGATGAGCATGGTCAGAGCGTCCTCCGCAGAGGGGTGCTTGAGAAGCGTACTGCGCTGGAACTCTGTGCAGCCTGAAAAGGGAAAGGAGCAACATGCAAGAAAAGCCCCGGTGGGTCAAGCCGTCCTTCGAAGTCATTGCGGTGAGCCTTGAGTGCACTGCCTATGCAGGTGTACTCCTGTTGTTTGAACCTCAAAAGAGACAGTAGTACCGCGCTAGGCAGGGAGAGAGCAGGCAGAGGGCGCTAATGGAGGAAGGGTGAGCCGTAGAGGGAGGGGGCGGAGACTGAGCAGGTCCTGCCTCCTCCCTGCTCCCCGTCTGGCTGCGGTCGATGCCTTGTCTGGTTCTGCTTTGTTGGCCTGGGCTGCGGAAAGTGAGCAAACACCTCCAAGGATTGAAATGGAAGAGAGAGGCAGCCCGTTCAGGGATTAGAAAAACAAGAAAAATGTTGGTGCGTCTGCTCGGTACAGCAGCAGGAGGAGGCTTCCCGCAGTGGAACTGCAATTGCTCGAACTGCCAGGGTCTCCGTGCGGGAGAGCTGAAGGCGAAGGCACGCACACAGTCTTGTGTGGCGGTGAGCGCCGACGGCGAGCGCTGGTTTCTACTCAATGCCTCTCCTGATCTGCGCATTCAGCTTGAAGGTTTTCCACCTCTCTGGCCCCCAGCCTCTTGCAGGCGCGGCACGCCGATCGAGGCCATTTTGCTGACCGATGCCGATCTCGACCATACCCTCGGCCTCCTGCTCCTTCGGGAGCGTTCAGCTTTGACTATCTATGCGCCTGTGGCAGTTCAACAAGCCCTGCGCCAGGGACTGGTCCTACCGCAGTTGCTCGCTCATTACTGCTGCGTCGAGTGGCGTGAACCCGCCGAAGAGCTGGCTCCTCTGCCCACTGCGGCGGGCCATGAGAGCGGCCTTCTCTACCAGGCTATCCCCCTGACCGGCAAGCCTCCGCGCTACCTCGACCTCGCAGAGGCCAGTACGCTCGCAACCGGCTCCCCGTTCCGCGTTGGCTATTATCTCACGGATGTGCGGACTGGCGGACGTCTGCTTTTCCTACCAGGGCTAGCCCGACAAGAGGAGCAGCTGCAGCCCTACCTGCGAGCCTGCGATGCCATTCTCCTTGACGGCACCTTTTGGAGCGAGCATGAGCTGCAGGAGCAGGGTCTTGTCCAGGCAACAGCAAGCAGCATGGGCCATCTCCCAATCAGCGGGCCAGCAGGCAGTCTGGCCTGGTTAGCGCAGCTTCCTATTCCCTATCGCATCTATACCCATATCAACAACACCAATCCGGTCCTGGTCGAGGATTCGCCCCAGTATGCCACCGTGTACGCTGCCGGAGTCATCATCGGCTGGGACGGCCTAGAACTGCAGCTATGATTGCACACGCCCTCACCTCGCCTGCCGCTGACCAGAGGATCGCAGGGCAGATAAGCAATCGAGCCAGCAAGTAAGCTGGCTGGCAAGAGCGAAGAGAGGAGCTACTATGAGCACAGTGATTCTTGAGCCTTGGGATCACGAGACCTTTGTCGCCCAACTGCGAGCTGTTGGCATGACTCGCTATCATCATCTCCATCCTTTTCATCAAGCTATGAATCGAGGCGCCCTTTCTCCTGAGCAGATCCGCGCCTGGATCGTGAACCGTTTCTATTATCAGCAGCACATTCCGATGAAAGATGCGGCAATCCTTGCCAATTGTCCTCTCCCAGAGGTTCGCCGGCTCTGGCTTCACCGCATCAGCGATCACGATGGCGAGCACGAGGATGAGGGCGGCATTGCAGCCTGGCTGAAGCTGGCCGAAGCAAGCGGCCTCTCACGGGAAGAGGTGCTGAGCGGACGGCATGTGCTGCCTGGCGTCCGCTTCGCCGTCGAAGCCTATGTGACTTTCGCCCGTCAGCAGCCGTGGCCTCTGGCCGTAGCCTCCTCGTTGACTGAGCTGTTCTCTCCCGACCTGATGAGCGAGCGCCTGGCCGCCTTTGAGCGCTACTACACCTGGATTAGCCCGGAGGGGTTGACCTATTTCCGGGCCCGTTTGCAGCAGGCACCACGCGACGCGGCACAGGCACTGGAGCTGACTGTGCGCTACTGCACAACGCGCCAGCTTCAGGAGGGTGCTGTCCAGGCGCTCGCTTTTAAATGTGATGTGCTCTGGAGCATGCTCGACGCCCTGCAGTTCGCCTACGGCCCCTTGCCTGGCGAGCCGGCGCAGACAGCGGCCAGCACCAGCGCCCCCACTCCCGCCCCACAGGAAGGTCGCCTATGAGCACGCCTGGCGAAGGCAGTTTCCCACCTCCGAAGGTGCTGCGTCCCCGCCTGCTTCCCAGGGCACGGCTGGAAATCGATCGTCTCAGCCAGCGACCTATTCTGCTCTATCCCGAAGGAGTGATGATGCTCAATGAGACCGCAGCTGCTATCTTGCAGCTCTGCAACGGCGAGTATACGCTGGCCGATATCCTTCGAGAGCTGGCGAACCGTTACGAGGCCAGTCCCGAGCAGCTGCAGGATGATGTCTATGAATACCTTTGTTCGCTGCGGGACCAGAATCTCGTCGCCTGGCTAGAGTAGATCAGGTCCGCCTACTCCTTCGCCCGCTATCGGCTTCAGCACAGGATCGGTCGCCAGACAGGTTGTATAGCCAGAGAGGACATTGATCATGACGCTCAACGAGCAGCAGATGAAGCCATCTCCTTCACCAGGCACACATCAGCCGGAGGATGCTCTTTCTCAGGCCGCCCTGGGCAATACGCTGCGGCCATTCGGTTTGCTGGCCGAGTTGACCTATCGCTGTCCGCTCCGTTGTCCTTACTGCTCGAATCCGACTCAGATTCTCTCAGATCAGCGACAGCCTGAGCTGACGACTAGCGAGTGGCAGCGCGTGATCGGCGAGGCCGCCACCCTCGGGGTTCTGCATCTGCTCTTTTCAGGTGGTGAGCCACTCCTACGGCGAGATTTGCCCGTCCTTGTTGATAGCGCTCGCTCCATTGGCCTTTATACCAATTTGATCACCAGCGCCCTTGGCCTGACACGGCGCCGTCTACAGGAGTTGCGGGAGGCCGGTCTTGATAGCGTTCAGATCAGCTTCCAAGCCGACGAAGCTGCCCTGGCCGATGGCATTGCCGGCTGTCCGGGTGCTCATGAGCACAAGCTAGAGGCCGCGCGCCTGGTCAACGCCTGTGGCCTGCCCCTGACGATCAATGTGGTGCTTCACCGCGGCAACATCGAGCGCCTGCCGGCACTGATCACCCTGGCCGAGCGGCTAGGCGCTCAGCGCCTGGAGCTGGCCAGCACGCAGTATCTGGGCTGGGCCTTCTGCAACAAAGTCGCGCTGCTCCCGACAAAAGCTCAGGTGCAGCAGGCCGAAACGATTGTGCGCGCTGCTCAGGAGCGCCTGCGCGGACGCATGGAGGTCATCTATGTCTGGCCCGATTACTATGCTGAACGTCCCAAGCCCTGCCTGTATGGCTGGGGCCGCCGTTATCTGACCATCACCCCCGAGGGTGAGGTCCTGCCCTGTCAGACCGCCCGCGTCATTCCCAACCTGCATTTTGACAATGTGCGCCAGCATTCCCTGGCCTGGATCTGGCAGCGATCAGCGGCCTTTGAGCGTTTCCGCGGCAGCCATTGGATGCCTGAACCTTGCCGGAGCTGCCCGCTGCGTGAGCAGGACTTCGGCGGTTGCCGCTGCCAGGCCTTCCTGCTGACAGGCGATGCCGCCAATACCGACCCCGCCTGTAGTCTCTCCCCTCACCGTGCCCGTCTGCTCGCCATCCTCAGCGAGGTTGAGCAGCAGTCAGGCTCCTCGCCCAGCTTCCACCGCCCTTTCGCTCCCGATGGGCGGCCTCTGATACCCATCCTCTTCCGCACCAATCCCAAATCCTGCCCAGGGGAATAAGCGGGGGCACCTCCGAGTTTTACTGTTATGCTGTGGCTGGAGACAACCAGCATGAAAGCATTGCAGGTAGACCGCTGTGCGATCGTTCAAGAGAGGAGGTAATCGCTAGCGATGGATGATGCGGAAATTCTGCAGCGTATTGACGAACTGGTGGATGAGGAGCACAAACTGCTCAAGAAGGCGGAAGAAGAGGGGCTCACGGACGAGGAGCGCGTGCGCATGAAAGAGCTAGAGACTCGCCTTGATCAGTGTTGGGACCTGCTGCGCCAGCAGCGAGCGCGCCGCCATGCCCATCTCAACCCCGATGAGGCTCAGCCTCGCGATCCCCGTATCGTTGAGCATTACCTGCAATAACGCTCGCAGCCCAAGATCTGCCTATTCCCAGAGAGGCAGCCTGGCTGCCTCTCTGTCCTTTCTCTCCATATCCTCTCCTCGCCCAATTGGTCCACTTCATATAATGCACTTAGAGGCTCTTTCTCTATTCCTTCTGGTAGCAAGGCAGAATAAGATCGATGCAAGTACATCAACGTCCTATTTTTCGTCAGCGTGCACTGCACCATCATCTCTATGGACGAGAAAAAGATATTCTCCCGCATTTCATGGCATTGCCCGTACCCGTGCTGCTCTGGCTGCTCTTCGGGCTGCTTTTCGCCGCCGCAGCGCTCGCCTGGACAACGGAGATCCCGACCTACACCGTTGGCCCGGGCCTGGTACTAGACGCGGAAGCTTCCAGCGAGCGGTTCCAGTTGCCGTCACAGGGGGCCTTTGCGCTGATCTTCTTTCCCTGGGAAGCACATCAGAGGCTGCGACCAGGGCAACCTGTACAAATTACCTTACCAGCCACCAATCTCACGCTGAATAGTCACATAGCGCGCATTTTGCCGGGCGTCACCAGTCCTGCAACCGCCTGCACCTACTATACTACGGCTAATTCGCACCAAGCGTCATCACCGGTCACGCATCCCTCAGTAGCTGTACTGGTACCATTAGGCCAGCAGCTCTCAGCCAGCATCTATGCTGGAACGGGCCTGACAGCGCAGGTACAGACTGGTTTCACCCGCCTTATCAACTTGCTGCCAGGGGTTGGGATGTTGTCGGGAGGCCAGGGAGCGTTATGATGCACGACTACGGACAGCAAGGACAGTATGGACAGGAAGTAACTCAGGATCGCGACTATGTAGACATCTTCGACCCACAAGAATATATCACTGCACGTCGACCGCTCAAGCGACGGCGTATTCGTCCGATCGTCCTCCAGCAGGAGGGCGACTATCCAGCCATTCGTCCTCATCTGCGCCTGCCAGTCAGGCAGAAGCCAGCGTCAGCAGCAACACCAGTAGTGCCCGCAGCCGCAGCCGAAGGCAAGCAGATAGGCGAGCAACAGCAGCCCGCCGCAGCGGAGGCCCAACCCCCTCAGCAACAAGGTCAGGCCAGGCCGGCGGTTGAGGCAGGCACGCCGAGTAAGCGCGCCAGCAAGCAAACCTGGTCTGGCCGAGGATGGCGACGGCGGCGCGTCCGTCCCCTTACCCAAATGAACGTCGTCGAGTGCGGCTATGCCTGTCTGGCGATGATCCTCAACTATTACGGACGCCCTACCTCAGTCTCCGAGCTACGCATGCGGCATGGTCTGGGGCGCGACGGCCTCTCAGCGCTGAGCATCGTGAAAGCAGCCCGGAGCTATGGTCTGCGCACACGCGCCATCTCATTGCAGCGCACCGAGGACTTCCATGCCGTTCCGCTTCCGGCAGTGGTCCACTGGGAATTCAAGCACTTCATTGTCGTTGAGCGCTGGACTCCCCGCTGGGTGGAAGTCATCGACCCCGCCTGGGGGCGCAAGCGACTCACCCCCGAAGAATTCGACGCCGGCTTCACCGGCATTGTGATCCTTTTCGAACCAGGAGTACATTTCAGCACCGAAGGCAGCGCTCACCGCGTTACTCTCTGGATGCAGGTCAAGCAGTTCGCCCGTCAAACGCGCGGCACCCTGCTTCAGGTGCTTGGAGCTTCACTCTTCCTGCAGCTCTTTGGCCTGCTCCTGCCGCTGCTCACCAAGATCGTCATCGATCAGATCCTGCCAGATCACATGGTCGATATCATGGGCATCCTGGGCCTCGGCCTGCTGCTGCTCCTCGCCACTCAGGCTACGACCACGATCCTTCGCGAGTGGTTGCTGGTCTATCTGCGGGCCCGCGTCGACATCCAGCTGGTGCTCGGTTTCTTCGAGCATCTCCTCACCCTGCCCTTCAGCTTCTTCCAACAGCGCTCGAGTGGCGACCTGCTTCAGCGCCTGGGAAGCAACACCATCATCCGCGACACGCTGAGCAACCAGCTTATCTCAACCCTGCTTGACAGCGGCACGGTCATCGCTTATCTCTTTATCCTGCTCTGGCAGTCGCCGATCTTCGCGCTCCTGACCCTTGGCCTGGGACTGCTGCAGGTGCTGGTCCTTTTGGGGACCCATCGTATTGTGCTGGACCTGGCCAGCCGCGATCTGGCGGCCCAAGGCAAAGCTCAGGGCTATCTGGCTGAGACCCTGGCCGGAATGGCCACGCTCAAGGCCGCCGGCGCCGAGCAGCGCGCTCTCGAACGATGGTCGAATCTCTTCTACGAGCGCCTGAATATCACTCTGCGCCTCAGCTATCTCCAGGCCGGCATCAATACGGCCATGACCATTCTGCGGATCTTCTCACCGATCGCCCTGCTGTGGATCGGCGCCTACCAGGTTCTCAATGGCCATCTCAGCGTTGGTACCATGCTTGCCCTCAATACGCTGGCCAGCGCTTTCCTGACTCCCGTGGCTTCGCTCGTCAGCAGCGGACAACAGTTCCAGATCCTCTACGCCCACCTGGAGCGCCTGACCGACGTCACAACAGCCGAGCCGGAACAGGACATCGAGAAGGCTCAGTTGCCTCCGCGACTCAGCGGACGCATCTACGTGCAGAATGTGAGCTTCCAATATGGACCAGATTCGCCACGGGTGCTGAAGCAGATTAACATCCGTATTGAGCCGGGTCAGAAAATCGCTATTGTCGGGCGCACAGGCTCGGGCAAGAGCACGCTGGGTAAGCTCTTGCTGGCCCTCTATACGCCAACCGAAGGCGAGATCTACTACGATGGACTGCCGCTGAGCCAGCTCAACTACCAGGAGGTGCGGCGTCAATTCGGCGTCGTTCTCCAGGACAGCCAGATCTTCAGCGGTTCCATCTTGCAGAATATCACGCTCAATGATCCCAATGTTCCCTATGAGCGTATCGTGAAAGCAGCAACCGCCGCGGCTATCCACGAGGATATCATGCGTATGCCACTGGGCTACGATACTCCAGTGGCCGAAGGCGGTAGTGCCCTCTCGGGCGGTCAACGGCAGCGCCTCTGCCTGGCACGCGCCCTGGTCAATGAACCAGCCATCCTGCTCCTCGATGAGGCCACCAGCCATCTCGATGTGCTTACTGAACAGCGCGTCTCTGAGAACCTGCGCGCCTATCCCTGCACGCAGATCATCATCGCTCACCGTCTGAGTACTATCCGCGACGCCGATCTGATCCTGGTCATGCACGATGGCATGATCATCGAGCAGGGAACCCACGAGCAGCTACTCCAGCTGAATGGCTACTACGCCCAGCTTATGCGGCAGCAACTTGAACAGGAGGAACGCCAGGCTCGCGCTGGCGCCCGTTAAGGCGCGGTCCCGAGCCTGGCCCCCATTGGTCACTGATCCTCCGTGCTTTTCTCTCCACTCGCCCCATTCTCCCTGTTCCACCGCCTTTCTTCCCTCTTCTCTCCTTACAAATGATATATTGAAACTTATGTATTTGGCTTTATCCGTACAATGTACTTAGGCGTTCGGGTAGCAAATACGCTTTGAACGTATTTTGTTCAGGCAGGTCAGCCGGGCGTCGAAGGGCCACCTTGGGGGCGTCAGGAAGCCACCTGCCTGGGCAGCGTTATCCCAAAGCGTAGACGGGGTGCCCGAACGCACGACACCACAACAACACCAAAGGTACAAGAAAGGAAACGCACGCACATGAAGTTCGACATCGTTCGCGCATGGAAAGATGAAGCCTATCGCCAGAGCCTCAGCGAGGAGGAGCTCAGCCTGCTGCCTGAGAGCCCCATCGGTGAGGTCGAGCTGACTGATGCAGATCTGGAGGCCGTCCAGGGCGGTCACGGCAACACCGACGAGTGCAATAACACGGTTGCCGTGCTCTGTCTGCAGTCCCTGGCTGTGCTCCTCGGCCTCTGCAATACCAACGCCGCTGGCGGCTGTCTCTAGCAGTCGTCGCCCCACGCCAGGGGTCTCGGTATGGCCTGATCAGGATATACAGAGGGTTGGGATGCCTGACTCCGTCCCGACCCTCTGTTCGCGCCAGTTAAGGCTGCTCTGACAAGACACTCCCAGCCTTCTGGCGCTCGCTCACCTAGCCAGACCAGAACAGTAGAGCAGACGAGCAGGCGCCTGCTGAACTCTTATACCAGGGAATCCCATCCACAGCCCTCTGCCTGCCAGCGCTTGCTCCGAGCCGGGTCAAACCTCCGAGAACGATCAATGATCGAGTCCGCTGCAGCATGGTTCGCACGTTGCAATTCAGTTGAGATCCGCTACCACTACGCTCTTTACCTTCCAGCGGTCGCCAGTCTTTTCGCACCGCTCACCTCTATTCTTCCATGTTGACAAGCCACCTGAGCGGCAGGCATCGACTGCTGCCACAATCCATCGGTAACTACCGAGTAATGAAGAAGAAAGCAAAGAAAGGAGATGCAGCGCAGTACCAGGCTTCCTGGCACCGGTTAAGGCGGCGGGATCGCCTGTCCTGGCGCTGCATCCCAGCGCGTGATTCCATGAGCGAGACAACGAGCGAGACTATCACCGCTTCCGTTTCCTATCCGCAGGGTCGTTGGCAAGAGGCCGACTGGTACCGCGCCTTGACGTTGAACGAGCGCCTGGCCTTGTTGCGCACGACCCCGTTTCCGCCTACGCTGGATGCCCTCGAGGCAGAGGCTCTGGCGCGGGCCCAGCAGCGCCTGCAGCGTTGGAAAGAGCTACCGGCCTTGAGTGAGGAAGAGGGCCGCTTTGCCGCCCGCCTTGCACTGGATGGCCTGGATGAGGAGGAGCTACTGCTCCTGTTGGGTGAACCCGCCGAAGTCCTGCGCGCACGCTGCCCCGCTCCTCCCACCTGGCTGCTAGCTCTCAGCGAGGCTTTCTCCCCTACTGCAGGCCCGCACGACAACGGGGAAGAGGCCGAGACCGTCTGCTCCTCTCCTCTGCCAGGCCTGGAGGAAGGGAGCCACACGCGCTCGTTCCTCCACCCCTTTCTGCCGTTGATCAGGCGCGCCAGACGAAAGTTGGCCGCCGGCTTGCGGGAGCTGGCTCGGCGCTCCCTTTCTTTCTCGTTCGATGCCGAGAGGGTCCTTGATTTACTGGCGCGCAATATCCCCGGTCTATTGCTCCCTTCGATCTCGCGCGCTATCGTCCTGGAGCTTCACGTCGCGCGGGTTCAGGGCCGCCTGCACGGGGCCACTTCGGAGGAGCGCTTTCAGTATTTCCTGGAGCAGCTGAGCGAGCGTGAGGCGACCCTCGATTTTCTGCAAGAGTACGTGGTTCTGGCCCGTCTGGTAACGGAGACGCTTGAGCGCTGGGTCTGCCGCTCACTGGAGCTGCTGGAGCGCCTCACCGACGACTGGCCACTGATCTGCTCCACTTTCCTCACCAACGGCGAGGCCGGGTCGCTGTGCGAGATTCACCAGGGCGCCGGGGACCTGCATCGCAACGGGCAGAGTGTGATCTTGCTACGCTGGGACTCCGGTTTCCGCCTGGTTTATAAACCGCGCTCGCTGGCTATTGATCGCCATTTTCAGGAGCTGCTCGCCTGGATGAATGAACGAGGCTTCAGCCCACCTCTGCGTACGCTGACAGTCCTTGATCGGGGACACTATGGCTGGGTCGAGTTTGTTCAGGCTCGCCACTGCTCCTCTCGCGAGGAGATTGAGCGCTTCTATCTGCGCCAGGGCGCCTACCTGGCCTTGCTCTACGCCCTGGAGGCCTCGGACTTTCATGCCGAGAATATCATCGCCTCCGGCGAGTATCCGATGCTGATCGATCTGGAGACGCTCTTCTTACCCCAGATCAACCCCGAAGTGTTGCAGGCCCAGGGAGCGCCCGGCCTGGAGGCCATCGGCCATTCGGTGCTGCGCGTGGGCTTGTTGCCGCAGCGCCTCTGGTCAAACCAGGAGGGTGAGGGGATCGATATGAGTGGCCTCGGCGGCCAGCCCGGCCAGCTCTCTCCGCGCCCTGTCCCTACCTGGAAAGGTACAGGCACCGATGAGATGCGCCTGACCAATGAGCGCGTCGAGCTGCCCGTGAAGGAGAATCGCCCGCGCCTCAATGACCAGGATATCAATGTTCTGGATTACAGCCAGTGCATCATTGAGGGCTTTACTCGCGCCTACCGCCTCCTCATGGCCCAACGCTCGGAGCTGCTCGAGACCTATCTTCCACGCTTTGCCGATGCTGAGGTTCGCTGCGTGCTCCGTCCAACACGGATTTATACGCAGCTGCTGGTCGATAGTCTGCATCCCAACGTGCTGCGCGATGCCTTGGATCGCGATCGTCTCTTTGACCGACTGTGGGCTACGACGGAGCGCCTCCCGTATCTGGTGCCACTGATCCCTGCTGAGCGGCGCGACTTGTGGCGCGGGGATGTTCCGGTTTTTACGACCACAGCAGCGTCAACTGATCTCTTCACGTCAGAGGGCGAGCGCCTGTCTGCTTTCTTCAGCGAACCCGGCCTGGAAGTGGTACGCCGACGCCTGGCCGAGCTCAGTGAGCTGGACCTGGAGAAGCAGCTGTGGATCATTCGTGCCTCCTTCACGAGCATGATCGATGCCACCACTCCCCAGAGCTACACACGCCTGGAGCTGCACCCCGCCCGCACTTCTCCAACCCTGGAGCGGCTGCTGGCCGCCGCCTCGGCGATCGGTAACCGCCTGCGCCAGTTTGCTCTCTACCAGGGTGAGTATGTGGGCTGGCTGGGCGTGACACCGGTGAACGACCGCGAGTGGCACTTGCTACCCGCCGATGGCGATCTCTACAATGGACTGGCAGGCATCGCACTCTTTCTGGCCTACCTGGGCCACCTGACAGGCGAGCAGCGCCACACTGAGCTGGCACGGATGGCCCTGCGCACGATCCAGCAGCAGATTATGCGCCGCAAGTACTTCCCCCGCGCTTACGGAATCGGCGCCTTCAATGGCCTCGGCTCTTTGATCTACCTCTTCTGCCACCTGGGCGCCCTCTGGAGCGAGCCTGCCCTCTATCGTCAAGCAGAGGAGCTGGTTCCCTCGCTCCTGGCGAAGGTTGAGCAGGACCAGGTCTATGATGTGATCGGCGGAGCCGCGGGAGCTATCGCAGCGCTGCTCTGCCTGCAGCGTGTGTCTCCCTCGCCCGAAACGCTGGCGGCTGCTGTCCGCTGCGGCGAGCATCTGCTCTCCCATGCTCAACCCCAGGCACAGGGCGGCTGCGGTTGGCCAACGACGCGTCAGCCGGTCGCGCTGGCCGGTTTTGCTCACGGGAACGCCGGGATCGCCTTGTACCTGATGCAGCTGGCTCAGGTCAGCGGGGAGACACGCTTTGCCGAGATGGCCCGTGCAGCGCTAGCCTATGAGCGCACGCTTTTCTCGCCCTCACGCCAGAACTGGCTGGATCTGCGTCAGCGCCCACCTTCTTCAGGTGTCAACCAGCCAGTAGGGGAGAAATATATGGTGGCCTGGTGCCATGGCGCACCCGGGGTGGCTCTCTCGCGCCTGGCCCTGCTCTCGCTGCTCGATGACCAGGAGCTGACAGAGGAGATCAAAGCCGGTTTGCGTACGACCCTGACTCAGGGTTTTGGCCTGAACCATTCCCTCTGTCATGGGGACCTGGGCAACCTGGATATCTTGATCACCGCCGCTCGCCTGCTACCCGGCGAGACCTTCGCTGAACATATCCCACGCATCGCCGCGGCCTTGCTGGAGAATATGGAGCACCAGGGCTGGGTCTGTGGTGTACCGTTCGGGGTGGAAACACCCGGACTGATGACAGGACTGGCGGGGACCGGCTTTGCCCTTCTGCGCCTGGCCTCTCCCGAGCGCGTCCCCTCAGTGCTGCTGCTGGCACCGCCAATGGCGCCCTCAACGCCCGCAGTCTGAGTGGAGCATGCTGAACATAGACCCCCCCCAACCGATGGTACGGCGTTGGAGACAGGTCCATAGGAGCGGGAAAGAGGCCCGGCTCAGTTCGAGACCAAGGGGAGCAGTCGTCGCGACTGCTCCCCCCAATGCACAGAATACGTAGTGAAGCACCTTTGCTTCGTAAGGAATCACGCACCAGGCTCATCGCTTTCCCCTCCCCTAGTATAGAGCGACACACCAAGAGTGGCCCTCGCCTGTCTTTCTTCACTCGCTCTCTCCACTGTCTCCACCGGCAAACCAACTTGCTCGACTGGACCTTGACAGCGAGCCTCTTGCTATGGGGTCTGATCGCCTTCCTGCTTACCCTCTACTGGATCACCCGCGTCGAACGCGACAGCGGTCGCTTGCGCCCGCGCTGGAGCGAAATCTTCACGCGCTTCCCCAAGTTTGTCATCGGTTTCATTCCGGCCTCACTCGTCATGGCCGTCCTGATCAATTTACATCTGTTGCAGTCCAGTCCGGCGATGATCAACGACCTCAACGCGCTGCGCACCTTGGCTCTTTATCCTGGCCGTCGTGAGCATCGGTCTGGGCTTCCGGCTAGAGAGCTTCAAATTGGCTCTTCGCCTTCCACAGTCAGTCAGCTTGCAGAACAAGGGCAGCGAGCATGTGGCCAGTCTTCCCCCTACGTCCGTTGCCCTCTCTTAGCCCCGCGCGATCCTGGCAGCGTGAGTAATGATGGCAGGGGGTAGGACGGTAGGATGGGACGGGCCGGGAAAGCAAACTGCTGAGGAGAGCAAAAGCAGAGGGCGGAATGACCCTCCTGGAGGAGATTGTCACTCCGCCCTCTTCCTCTATGGTATGGAGGTGCCGGTGGTGAGACTCGAACTCACAACCCTTGCGGGACCTGTTTTTGAGACAGGCGCGTATACCGTTCCGCCACACCGGCTCTGGAGCCAGGAGCACTTTGCCAAGCAGCTGCTCAGACTCAGAAAAGCTGCCAGGCTGACAGCGAGCATACCTGTCCTTCGCTCTGGCAGCTTCCAGTATACAAAAGTCTGCGACTGACGTCAAGCCCCGGCTGAGCAAGCAGAAAACCGTGCGCTCCGGACTTCTCTTATACTCACGAGGCAAAACCAAACGGTCCGACCGCGCGATACTTCTCGTAGCGCATCTGCACCAGTCGATCGACAGGAATCTGCCTCAGCTCCTGTAAATGGTGAATGAGGGCCATCTTAAGATTCTCCGCCGCCAGCCGATGGTTATGGTGAGCACCGCCCAGGGGCTCAGGGACCAGCTCATCGATCAGCCCCAAAGCGTATAGCTCGCGCGCGCTGATGCGCATGGCCTCTGCCGTCTGGGGGGCATAGACCTTATCGCGCCAGATAATCGAGGCGGCGGCCTCGGGAGCGGCCACCGTATAAATACTATATTCCAGCATCAGCAGGCGGTCAGCCACGCTGATGGCCAGAGCGCCGCCGCTTCCTCCCTCACCGATCACCGCTGCAATGATAGGCACGCGCAGGCGAGCCATCGCATAGAGGCTGGCCGCAATAGCGCTGCCCTGACCCCGCTCCTCATCCTCCAGGCCAAGGAAGGCCCCCTGAGTATCGACCAGGCAGATGACCGGATAGCCGAATTTCTCGGCCTGCTCCATGAGGCGAATGGCCTTATGGTAGCCCTCCGGGTGAGGCATGCCGTTGTTATGATACATCTTCTCGCGCATGCCGCGCCCCTTCTCGTGGCCGATGATCATCACTGTTTCCCCGTTGAAGAGGGCAGGGCCGCCGATGATGGCCTGATCATCACCCACGCGGCGATCGCCATGCAGCTCGAAGAACTCCTCGCACATCAGATGGATGAAATCAGCGGTATAGGGGCGATCCTTGTGACGCGCCACCTGAACCGTCTGCCAGGCAGTCAGACTGCGATAGATTTCCTCCGTACGGCGGCGCAGCTCGCGCTCGTACTCCTGCAACTGGACATGCTCCTCCGGGCGGAGGCGCTCCCCCTTACGCTGCAGGGAGGCAATGCGCTTCTCTAGCTCCGCCAGGGGCTTCTCAAACTCAAGATCGTAGACCATCCTGACCTCCTCCAACCTCGGCCCGCGACTGCGCTGGCTGGCGAGACAAGAGTGTTGCCGCCTCGACCGACGACTGCGCAGCGGGGGCAGATTGCTGTGCCCGCTCAGCCTCCGGAACCTTATAGAGGCGCAGCAGGCGGGCCAGCGTGGCGCGCAACTCGCGCCGATGGACCACAGCATCGATCATCCCATGCTGGAGCACAAATTCGGAATTGACTGTTCCCTCGGGCAACTTCACATGCATAAATTGCTCGATGACACGCGGACCGGCAAAGGCAATCAAGGCCCCCGGCTCGGCCAGGATCACATCACCAAGCATGGCAAAGCTGGCGGTGACACCCCCCGTAGTCGGATCGGTAATCAAGCTGAAATAGGGAATGCGGGCCTCACTCAGGCGCGCCAGAGCGGCGACCGTCTTGGCCATCTGCAGCAGTGAATAGAAACCCTCCTGCATGCGCGCTCCACCAGAGGTCGAGACCACCAGCACCGGCCAGCGACGCTCCAACCCCAGCTCGATGGCGCGCGTCACCTTTTCACCCACCACCGAGCCCATGCTCCCGCCGATAAAGCGGAAATCCATCACCGCTAGCGAGAGCGGTAGCCCCTCGATCGTACCGTAGCCACGGATCGCTGCCTCATTGAGGCCCACCTTGGCCCGCTCTTCTTGCAGCTTCGCCGCATAGGACTGGGAGCGGCTCACGAAGTTCAGAGGATCAACCGAGACCATCGCGGCGTCCAGCTCCACAAAACTGCCGGGATCAAGCAGGAGGCTGACCCGCTCATGGGCGGTCAAGCGGAAGTGATAGTTGCAGCGTGAACAGACCTTTAAATTCTTCTCCCAGTCTCGGCTATAGAGGATCTCCTTACATTTGGGGCATTTAACCATCAAATTATCGGGAGCAACCCCCGGTCCCGAAGGCCGCTCAGGTTGCGGCCCACCAGAAGAGCCCGCCGCTTCCTTCGCCATAACAGTACCCTCTTATGTTTGTGACGTTGCGATGAGTCGTTGATGTTGCCCTTATCTGTAGCAGCAGCAGTTGTTTGACTTCACTATTCATCCTGGGCCAGAAGTGCTTCTACAAAGCTCTCTGGATCAAAGGGCGTCAAATCGGTGACCTTCTCGCCGGTACCGAGGAACTTGATAGGCACGCCCAGGTCGTCGGCCACAGCAAAGGCAAAGCCACCCTTGGCCGTACTATCCATCTTGGTAATGATGACGCCAGTCAGACCAACATCTTCAGCGAACTTTCGCGCCTGCAACAGCGCATTCTGGCCCGTGGTGGCATCGATCACAATGAGCAGCTCCTGGGGGCCCTCGGGCAGGAACTTCTGTACCACCTTCCCGATCTTCTTCAGCTCCTCCATCAGGTTGAACTTTGTGTGTAAGCGTCCAGCAGTATCAACCAGCAAGACATCATGGCCACGAGAGAGGCCAGCCTGAATGGCATCATAGACCACCGCCCCGGGATCGGAGCCGGGGTTCTGGCTGATGACTGGCACATCGATGCGCTCCCCCCAGGCTTTTAGCTGTTCGATCGCTCCAGCACGGAAGGTATCGGCAGCCGCCAGGATGACGCGATGGCCCTCCTGCTTGAGACGGTAGGCGAGCTTAGCCACCGTAGTGGTCTTACCTGAGCCATTGACACCGATGATGAGCATGACCGTCAGCGGCGCCTGAGTGGCAAAGTGCAATGGTGCCGCTTTGCCGAGCAGGGTCAGCAGTTCTTCACGCAGAGCACGCCGCACCTGCGAGGTTGTACGCAAGCGCTCCTGCTCAGCCCGCTCGCGCAGGCGCTCAAGCAGCCAGGTCGTTGTGCTAGCCCCAACATCGGCTTCGATGAGGGACTCCTCAAGCTCATCCCAGAAGGTGTCAGTTACCGGCTCGTCTTGCCGGAAACTCTCCTGCACCCGCCCAAAGAGCCGGCGCGTACGACTCAGGCTGGCCTTGAGAAAGCTCAGCCGCTGCTCGAACGCCGAGTCCGCCCCCTTCCGCTCCTGCCCTGCAACGCTCTCTTCTTGCCTGGCAGCTTCTTCTTCCTCTTTCGGTTTACGACCAAAAAATCTATTAAGCACCGTGATTTCGACTCCTTCAGGCGATCAGAGACTTCAGCCCAATCGTTCGCCAACAGCGCACTGTGCTCTCCTTCCGCCTGCCCCTCGCCTGGTTGCTCCCAGATCTACCAGCGTGATCACTCTGCCCCCATCTGGGAAGAGCAGAGGAGGCAAGCGCTGGCCGCCCGCGATCCGGTCCCCAGGCAGACAACAAGAAGGAGCCAGGCCAGCAGACTGACAGACCTCACTCGCTTCCTGCCGGCCCCAGCCATCAGCTTTCATTGTAGACGATTCCTACCTGAGAAGTAAAGGGAGGTCTGGCTCACGCGCGCTCACCGGATAGCGAGAAAGGCAACAAGCCATTGAAGAGAGTCACAGGCAGGGATAGTAGCCACGCTCGCACTTGCCTTGCTATGCGCCGTCTCAACAGACAAACCTCGCTACAGCCGCAAGCAGGCCTTACGTGGCACGGAAGAGAGCCAAGAGCTGGGGGATTAGCCGGGCAGAAAGCGGCGGAAGAAGAGAGCAAATGGGGCGAACTTGTAAGTGAGGGCCTGCTCACCTGGGACGGAGCCGTGCGGCAGGTGAGAACGCCCTCGCTTTACAAGTGCGCGCTGAAGCTGAAAAGGCATCAGGCAGAGCAAGAGCATCGTGCCAGCGTCTTTTCAGCAGCTAAACACACAAAGGAACCCGTTGCACGCGACCGAACCGGATCGGGGGCAGGGCAGCGGCGGGTATCCCTGTTGCCCACCACCGTAGCCATCCAGGTACTGCGCTGATTGCTCTATGGATGGGATCTTAGCAATTGGAGGCCGGTTCACGAGCGGCTGCCACGGTACTGATGGAGAGAGCCATCACTAATGGGTTCATTAATGATGATATCTCCATTCCTGATCTTGATGTTGTACAGGCAAGAGGGATTGGTACAGACCCAGGCCTTGTACTCGATAGAAGCTCCCTGGCTGCCGAAGTCCGAAAGCGGAACCAGATCACCTTCACTACATTTGCGACACCGAGGAAACGAGAATTCCACGAAATCGCCTCCTTCCTTCTCTCTGGAGGATTGTATTCGCCTGCCTAACCACGAGACCAGGCGAGGCTGGGCGAAGAAGTAAGCCGAGGGGGAGCCTCCGCCTCTGCATCCGCGTCCCCACAGCAGTCATACATAGTCCATGCCGCCGCTATCATACCACAGATTGTCTCTTGTGTGACACCCTCTTTCCCTATGAGGGGTCGGTTTTGCTGGGAACGGCCAATCCCAACCGCTCGCGCGTGTATCTCTTCGATACCACACGATTATAACATATCTATTCGTCACACACAATTGTTTCTGCCGAAATGGCAAGCAAGAAGCAAGCGCGGCTGAGGGTCGTCAGCATCGTTTGAGGTCAGGATGGGGGCTGACGTGAACATACCTGAGCTTGCCCTCACCAGCATCCTCCTCTTGCGCTTCGCCTCCTGCCCCACTCCGCCGCCTGTTTGCTCACTCTACACATTAGCATACCAGGGAGAAGCAAGTCCTGACCCGGTCCAGGGAGACACTGTCTGCACCTGTCCCTTGCAGCTTTGGCAGCCTGGTGGCTTTCCGCCAGTTTCCGCGAGCGAGCGAGCGAGTGCCAGCGAAGAGCGGTCTGCTGCCTGGCTGGCCAGCCAGGCCAGCCGGGTGAGGAAAATTCCCCAGAGGTGGAAATCTCTTCGCCCTCCAGTAGATTCCTGGAGGGAAGACCAGCGTCTTTCGGCTCTCCAGGCGCTCTGCTCTCTGATCTCTCCGCCCGGAGACAAGGCCAGGCTTGCCTCTTGCCATCAGGCTCATGATCTCCTCACCTTTTTTTGCGACCTGCTCTTACCCTTTGGCATGCTTTTTGCGAATCCAGAGAAGTGTGGGAGCGCAAACCCTGCGCCGCCCCTGGTCCTTCAGTCAGGGCGGCCCTTTCAATCCACTGGCATCGGTTGCATGAGCAGCGTGATCAACGCGACCTCATCTGCGCCATAAGGAGCTTGAGTAATGGGAGTGCGAGGAAACAAGGCAGAGACGCATCTTGGTCTGCTTGAGGTGGATGATATGACTTCTGCGGCCCAGCGTCCAAAGAAGAGAGCGGGACAACCCAGGCACCCCGGCAAACGCAGCCGTCAGGCAGCCGCCGCTTTCGATGAGCCTAGCCCCTCCGATCTCGACCTGGAAAGCGAAGAGGCTGTTCTCGCTGAGCTGGGAGAAGAGGAGGACGAGGATGAGGATGGAGGGGAGACATCAGAACGCAGTGCCATCGATGACACTGTGAAGCTCTACTTGAAAGAAATCGGCTCCTATCCGCTGCTGACTGCAGAGCAGGAGTTAATGCTCGCCGAGCGCGTGGCCCAAGGCGACCTTCGGGCCCGTCAGCGCCTCATCGAGTCAAATCTCCGTCTAGTTGTTAGCATCGCCAAGCGCTACACCAACCAGGGCCTACCTCTCCTCGACATGATTCAGGAGGGGAACATCGGCCTCATGCGAGCGGCCCAGAAATTCGACTATCGCCGCGGGTTCCGCTTCAGCACATATGCCACCTGGTGGATTCGTCAGGCCATCAGCCGGGCGATCGCGGAGCATTCGCGCACGATCCATATCCCGGTGCACGTTGTAGAACTCATTTACCGCATTAAGCGCGTGGCCCGACGCATCTATCAGGAGCAAGGCGTTGAGCCGCTGCCCGAGGAGCTAGCTGCCGAGGTAGGCCTCCCCAAGGAGCGCATTGTCGAGCTTCTCAATATCTCGGAGCAGCCAGTCTCTCTCGATGCTCCGGTTGCCGATGACGAACAGTATCACCTGGCCGACACGCTGGAGGACCCCAGCATGATGGCCCCAGAGGACAGCGAAGCACGTCAGCGACTCCATGACCATCTTCAGCAGGCAATGGAGATTCTCAATCCCCGCGAGCGGACGATTCTTGAGATGCGCTACGGCCTGCAGGATGGTTGTTCTCACTCATTGGACGAGGTGAGCGCCCGCTTCAAACTGACACGCGAGCGCATTCGCCAGATCGAGGTGAAGGCACTACGCAAGCTGCGCTATCCCGAGCGCTACTACGGTCTGCGCGAATTTGCTTCGCTCTGAAAGGTAAGGTAAGGAGGAAGGAGATCGGCGAGCCGACCAGCGGCGGTAGAGAGAGCGCACCACCGCTGGTCTGGCTCCGCCTGGCTCTTCTTCCACCTCTTCGCTTCGAGGATAGAGGAACCTGCCAGGCGTCAGGCTAGCGTTGGGCGCTCACCGCCTGGTGCGCCTGCATCTGGAGGTACGCGCGAATAAAGGGATCAAGATCGCCGGCCAGGTACCCCTGGGTATCGCTGGTCTCATAGCCGGTGCGATGATCCTTGACAATCGTATACGGATGCAAAGTGACTGTGCGAATCTGGGTCCCAAAGTCGGCCTGGACATATTCGCCCTTGAGACGCGCGACTTCCTCCTCACGCTTGCGGCGCTCCAACTCGTAGAGACGCGCCCGCAGGATGCGCATCGCCACCTCGCGGTTCTGGATCTGCGACCGCTCGTTTTGACAGGTGACTACGATCCCCGTTGGAATATGGCGGATGCGCACCGCCGAATCGGTCTTGTTGACGTGTTGGCCGCCGGCGCCGGTCGAGCGATAGGTATCGATATCGAGGTCTTCGGGGCGAATGGTTACCTCGATGGTGTCCTCAATATCGGGGATGACCTCGACGCGGGCAAAGGAGGTATGGCGGCGATGCGCGGCATCGAAGGGCGAGAGGCGAATGAGACGATGGGTTCCAATCTCGGAACGCAGGTGGCCATAGGCATAGCGTCCCGAGATCTCAACCGTGGCGCTCTTGATCCCTGCCTCCTCACCTTCATTGTAATCGTAGATCTGGGTGCGGAAGCGATGTCGCTCGGCCCAGCGCAAGTACATGCGCAGCAGCATCTCGGCCCAATCCTGAGCATCAACGCCGCCGCTGCCCGCATGGATGCTGAGAATAGCGTCGCGTTCATCGTGCTCACCGCTGAAGAGCAGAGCCAGCTCAAGCTGCTCTACCTCCTGCTCTACAGCATTCAGCGAGCGCGTGACCTCAGCCTCCAGATCAGCATCCGGTTCCTCTCCTAGCAATTGCGCTAACTCCTGCAGATCTTGAAGCTGCTTCTCCAGTCTCTCCCAGGTCTCGACTTCTTCGCGCAATGCTGTGAGGTGCTGCATATGAGACTGGGCCCGGCGATTGTCGGACCAAAAATCGGGTTGGAGCGTCTCCGCCTCGAGAGCCGCAATCTGTTCTCGTTTGTGCGCCAGGTCAAAGGCGCACCATCGTTTCGTGGACTCGCCATTGCAGGCGTTCAATACGCGAGGTCAGCTCACTCATGGTTGTTATTGTAGCATGTTTGTAGCTCCGACGAAAGAGCTGTTCCGTTCAGCAGACTGGCCCGAGCTGCTCTCTCACCCCCGCAGAGGCCAAAGGCTTATTGGAGGAGTTTCGCCATATAGTATTCATCGACAGACTGCCCATCGACGACGAGGGCTTGACGGCGCAGACCCTCGACCATAAAGCCCTGCCGGAGATAGAGGGCCAGTGCGCGCTGGTTATGGACCATCACGGTTAATTCCAGACGATGAAAACTCCGTTGCCGGGCCCAGCTCTCCATCACCTGGAAGAGACGGCTGCCAATTCCCTGGCCTGTAAAGGCCTGGAGGATGCCGATGACCAGTGTAGCCCGCTGACGTTCGCGCCGATAGGTTCCTCCTTCAAGGGCCAGGTAGCCAACCAGCTCGCCACTCTGCCCGGCCTCGGCCACAAAAATGGTCGAGCGCCCCGTAGCCAGCAGGTTTTCAAGCGCTTGCCGCTGCTCGTCCGGCGTCAGGGTGCGCTCGTCAGGCTCCAGTAGCATAAAGCGTGTCTCCTGGTCGAGTCGCTTACAAAGCGTCAGAAAGGCCTCAGCATCGTCTGGTGTAATCTCTCGAATATGAACAACAGTGCTCATCACGATGCGCTTGTTTCCTTCTCGCTATTGACGATGCTCTCACTTCTCGTGGCTACCAGCCCTGCTCTGGTTGATCCGTCGATCACTCACAAGCATCCTACTGCTTTTGTTCCTGCAAGCGGAGAGCGAGGGCACGCTGTAGCTGCTCCAAGGAGACGTTGCCGCCCGAGCAGACGAGAGCGACTTTTTTGCCTTGCAGCTCGTCTCGCAGCCGATAGGCTGCCGCCAGGGCCGCGGCGCCTGCTCCCTCGGCCAGCGTATGGGCCAGTTCAGCCATCCAGGCAATCGCACGCAGGATTTCCTCGTCGGAGACCAATACGAATTCGCGCAGCTTCTCCTGCAGGATCTGTTGCGGTAAGGCAAAAGAGACCCCGGTTGCCAGTCCTTCAGCCAGGGTGCGATTCGGAGCGGTCACCAGCCGCCGCTGGCGCCAGGATTCGTAAGCCGCCGGGGCTGCCTCGGATTGCACGCCGATGACGCGCAGGCCAGGATTGAGCGTACGGGCCACAAGACAGGCGCCGGCGGCCCCACTGCCACCCCCGATGGGGACAATGAGTACCTCCAGGTCCGGGCAGTCCTCCAGAATCTCCAGGGTCAGGGTCGCCACACCGGCAATTAGCAGTGGCTCATCCCCCGAATGGATGTAGCGATAGCCATGCTGCCGGGCCAGCTCTTCACAGTAGGACTTGGCTTCATCATAGGTCGGACCATGAAAGATGACTTCTGCACCCATCCCGCGCATGGCCGCTACTTTGCCCGGATTCGCTCCTTCAGGAACAACGATGCGCGCTTTGACCCCAAAGAGGCGGGCAGCATAGGCCACCGATTGGCCGTGGTTGCCGGTGGAGGCCGCGATAACCCCCCGAGCGCGCTCCTCGGGCGTGAGACGCGCAATTAGATTGACGCCTCCGCGTACTTTGAAGGCGCCTACGGGTTGATAGTTCTCGTGCTTGACATAGACCTGGGCCGCCAGCAATTCATTGAGTGCCGGATAGCTGTATAGGGGAGTGCGTGGCAAATAGGACGCAATTTGCTGTCTGGCCCGCAATACATCTTGAAAGGTGGGAATCTGCATTTCTGCTGTCATCTTCAACTTCTCACTAGCAGCGATTATGTTAAGCAATAAAGCTCGTCCCGCCTGCTGCGAAGGGTTCCAGCATCGCACAGAGTGCGGCTGAGCATTTCCAGGCAGCCACTAACAGACGTGTAGAGCGTGCGTCTGGGTGAGCAGTATAGGATCAGTATACCATCTCGCTGACTGGCCTGGCGGGCAATGTTCCAGTAAGAGTGTCAGGCCAGCTTTATCTACTTCGGTTCTAAAGCGCGCCATCCTCTGTCTGTCTCATCTCAGCTGGCTGCAGCAGGCCAGGCCAGACAGGATACAGACCAATGCGCCAGCGGAAGAGGAGCGCTATCTAGAGGTGCTGGCGCCTGCTGGCCCGTGCCCTTGTCAGGTCAGATACCTCGTGCTATCCTCTCTGGTATCGGCAGGATGTGAGCAGCGCCCGCTATTATCCACTTTGCTTCTCTCAAGGCTACCTGAAAAGAGGCCGGTCACTAGCAGCAGCGCAACATGTCAAGGTCGAGGCTATCATTGCACTATGCTGGGGAGCCAGAGCCAGCAGCCGGCTCTGGCCACATTTTACGAGAGATCTACGCTCTGCTCCAGGCAGCAGGGGAGCCGCTGGACGAGGAGCGGCTCCTTCAAGGGCTGCGGGAGAGGGCACAGTTGGCTTGCGAGTTTCCCTCGCGCCAGTCGCTCGCTCAGCTGCTGGCAAGCTCGGATCTCTTTGTGTGCGATCCTGCAGGACGTTGGCAGCCAGCCATCTGGAGACTCTGGCAACGAGAACTAGAGCATCTTGACTTTGTCGTCCTGGATATCGAGACCACCGGCCTAAGACCGGGGCGCGACCGCATCATTGAGCTTGGAGCCTGGCGCCTACGAGGCGAGCTGCTGGGTGGACGGTTCCACAGCCTGGTGAATCCTGAGCAGCCAGTATCCGCCGCTATTGTACGATTAACTGGCATCGATGAGCAAAGTCTGGCGGCAGCGCCTACAATCGGGCTGGTCCTGCCTGAGCTGCTACGTTTCTGCAGCGGCGCCATCCTGGTCGGGCACAACCTGGGCTTCGATCTACATTTCCTCGCCTACGAGACGGCTCCCCTCAATGCACGGCTGCCCGTGGCGGGGATCGATGTGCTGACGCTGGCCCGCCGTCTCTTGCCTGATCAGCGCCGCTGCGGCCTGGCGGCCCTGGCCCGCCGGCTGCAGGTTCCACTGACGACTCCTCATCGGGCGCTGGCAGATGCCGAGGCAACGGCAATGGTCTTTGTCAAGCTGCTGCAGCTGGCCCGTCAGCAGGGTCTAACGACCTACGGGCAGCTCCTGCAATATCTGCAGCCTGCGTCAGCTGGGCAGGAAGAGCTGAGCACAGGTCTGGCCCGGTCCCCCAGCGTTCCGGGCCAGCCAGCACAGTGCTCTGAGTCGCAGCAGGCAGAAAGACACTCGGCCAGGCGGAGACCTGACCCTACCGTCTGGTCACCACTCTCAGGCATGTTTTGGCTCAATCCCGCCTGGCGACGTACGTTTCCCGCGCAACCTGGCGTTTACTTGATGAAAGACGGAGCGGGCCACGTGCTCTACGTCGGTAAGGCTCGCTGCTTAAAGGCGCGCCTGGCCTCCTACTATCATCACCGACCAGGCATCAGGCCGAGAATCGATAGTCTGCTCCCGCAAGTGCAGGCCATCGAGACACGTCCTCTCGGCTCCGAGCTAGAGGCGCTGCTCGTCGAGTCCCAGCTGATCAAGGAGCTACAGCCTCCTTACAACACCCAGCTGCGCGATTACGAGCGTTATCCTTTTCTCAAGGTCGATGTACACCAGCCTTTTCCACGCTTTGGCATTACCCGTGAGCCAGGGACCGACGGGGCCCGCTATTTCGGACCCTTTCGCAGCGAGCGCAGCCTGGCTGTGACGTTAGAGCTGCTTGAGCGCCTTTTTCCATTGGCAACCTGTACCCGCCCCTTGCCACCAGCAGGCGCGCCCAGCGCGCCATGTCTTCGCTACCATCTGGGTCGCTGCCTGGCCCCCTGCAGTGGTCAGGCCGATCCAGCTTCCTACCGACAGATGATCGAGGAGGTCTGCGCCTTCCTGACGGGGAAGCGTCCCGAGCTATTGGCCCGTGTGCGCCACCAGATGGAGGAAGCCGCCCAGGCCCTGCACTACGAGCGGGCCGCCCGCCTGCGTGACATGCTCCAGAGCGCTGAGGAGGTCCTCCTCAGTCAGCGCCTGATCAGCAGTGCCGTTGCCGCCAATAATCTGCTCATTGCCTATCCCTCAGCCTGGGAGGGCTACAACGAGATCTTTCTGATCCGTCACGGTCGCTTGCTCGAACTCCAACGGGTTCCTCACGAGGAGCAGGCCACGCGCCAGGCGCTGGGCCACTTACTCGCCAGGGCCGCGGCCCTGCCGTCCCCCCCCACCACAGTGGGACAGGCGGAGATCGACCAGATTATGATCATCAGTCGCTGGATCAAGCGCCATAGCCGGGACCGCGCCTTCTTCCCTCTCACCTCCCAGGTCCTGGTGGAGGCGCAGGCCAGGGAGCAGCTGATTGAAGCCATCTGGCAAGCGCTCTGTGCCCAGCAACGAGGGCCTGCCACGCGCACCCAGCCACAGGAGCCGGGATCAGACGACCAGGCGCGCAGACAAAATGGCTCAGATGTGATACCATAGCAGCTACATCATCGCTCTCCTTTCCACCAGCTCCTGACGAGTCCAGGCCAGGAGCCAGATCATGGCGGTGGTCCGTAGAGCCAGTTCATCCAGCGCGGAGGAAATAATGATCTATGCTGTTATCAGATAAGCGTATCAAAGAGGAGCTTGCACGCGGCAACATTGTTATCGAACCTTTCGACGAGCGCCAGCTTGGAACCAATTCCTATGATTGCCGTCTGGGTGAGTGGTACTTTCAGGGCGATGCGAACGTTGAGATCCTCCATCTAGACAACCCGGAGGAGATCCGACGCTATTGGGGCGAGCCACGTCGCGCCAAGAATGGCCAGATAGCCATTCGCCCAGGGACAACCATTCTCGCCCATACGCAAGAGATCATCGGTGGTCGCAATGGCTACCTGGGGAAAATGTACGCACGCAGCACAGTCGCTCGCTCGGGCCTCTCGGTCTGCCGCTGCGCCGGTGTGGGCGACGTAGGCTATATCAGCCGCTGGACAATGGAGATCAGCAACCATACCATGACGACCATTGTCGTGCCCGTCGGCTTCCGCATCTGCCAGATCACCTTCGAGTACGTCGGTGAGACACTCAAAGAATATCAGGGGAAATATGGGCAGCAGCAGGAATGGTCGCCCGAGGATATGCTGCCTAAAGCGTACCTGGACTGGGACTATGCACTCTACAGCCAACACCGCCGGCGTCACCTGGAAGCCGAGCACGAGCTCTAACCAATCGGGCCAGCCCTCTCGGCCAGACCGGCCATCGCCACCTGCCTTATCCACAGCGCCTCAGCCCCCCTTCGCCCCCCCTCAGCAGCAGGATGGAGCGGGTCCAGCCCGGCCCGGCCCGACCCGCTCCAGGCGCCCCAGCCAGACTTTACCTGTTCGTTCCACCTATCACCAGCAATGGCTGACAGTCTGCTGCGAGCATTCAGGGATTTTCCGCCCCTTGAAGCAGATTGATCTGCTCAACAAGCTGAGCATTATGGGCATGTAATTGATTGATCTGGTCCTGTAACAGGCGCTTCTCCTGTGTGACTACATTCAAGCGCTCCTGGAGACGCTGAACGGCCTGCTGAGCCTGCTCTAGCTCCTCGCTCCTGGCCCCCTGCTCCTGTTGCAGGCGCTGATATTCCTGTGTTAGACGAGTCAACTCTTGCCGCGTCACCTCCAGCTCTTGCTGTGCTTTCTTAAGCGATTCTTCGAGATTATCACGCTCATGCTCCATATCGCTCAATTGGCTACGGGCCTGCAGAAGCTGCATCGTCAAATTGCGCATATTCTCCTTGTGGGCCTGCTCAACACTCTGCAAATCGTTCTCCAGGCGAGTAATGTAGGCCCCATAGCGCCAACCCAGCAGCACCTCCACCAGATCGCGCTCTGCGCTGCCCTCCTTCAAGCGCTGGCGCAACTCCTCCAGGGCCTCGACATTCCAATGGCCTCCAGCCAGAAGGCCGCCAAGGGCCCGCAGAGAAATCTCCAGCTGATCAGGACTCTGGAGGCGTTCCCTATTGAGAGTGAGGCCATACTGACTCAGGCTCAGAGCCAGTTCGCTGATCTCAGGGTAGGCCCTCAGCATTCCCAGCATACTGACCACCAGATTGGCCAGATCCGGCGGGGTCTCAGGATCATGATACATCTCCCACAGGGCAGTCTCGCCCTCCCGGCCCAAGAAGAGAAAGCAACGCATCAAGAGTTCCTGACGCTCCGAACGCGCATAGAGAGCCTGCACCAGATGCTGGACAATATACTCCCCTCCCATCAGCAGCAGCAGAGCCAGAATGCGGCGGCAGAGCCGTTCGTCGCTCTGGGGATGCTGGACATATTCCAGCAAGGCCGGAACCATCTCTTGACGAGAAGGATCAGGGCTGTTCGCTTCATCATGGATACGCTCCTGCAAGAGCGTTGCCGCCATTGCGCTTTCCTGAACTGTCCGGCTGGCCAGGTGAGCCAGCAGCTCATCCTTAATGACAAGCGTCGGCATACTGCGGAAGATCTCAAGGGCTGCTTCACGCCGCTGACGATTAGCCAGATCGCTACAAGCTGCCCAGATAAAGGGGAGGGCTGGTGTACCAATATCGCGCAGAATACGCCGAGCGGCACGCGCTACCTGGGGATCAGGATCGGTGATTAGCTCGCCTACAGGAGCGACCGCCAGATCACCCAACTCGACCAGGGTAATCTCGGCACCATGCCGCCGCTCCTCCGAGCGGAGAGCCGCCACTAACCCCGCCAGCGCCTCGCGTCCAGCAGGTGTAAGACGGCGCCGGGCCAGGCGGGCAAGCACGTCTGAAACCCCGCCGAGGAGATAGGCATCGCCCAGGCCGTCCAGGAGAGCGGGAACAGCCAGATCGGCGAGATCGCCAGCCAGGATCGCCACCAGGCTCTCATAGGCCCGTGGCGGCAACGAGGGACCAAAGAGCTGCACCACCTGCTCGACAGCTTCCGGCTGTTGGCGCACGAGCGAGATCACTAATTGCTGCGCCCGTCGCCGTGCCAGCTCATCCTCCTGAGCCAGACCCGGAATGATGGTCGAGAGAATCTCTGGCCCAAAGAGCAGCAGGATCGAGACCGCGGCATCACCACGCTCGGGATCACCAAGCAGACTGATGAGTGGAGGCACAGCCTCAGCCGGATAGCGTACCAGATATTCTGCCAGTACCGGGCGCCAGGCCGGACGATTCAGCACTTCAAGGAGAGCAGGCACCAGGACCTGCCCGGCCATACCATCGAGAATCTGGCGGACATAGCTGCGAGTGCGTGCATCGGGATGGAAGAGCTGCTGGACAAGCAGCAGCGCGGCCTCGGCTCCCCGCTCCTGGAAGATTTTCGCTACCTGCTGGACTTGGGCCTCGCTCCCGTGGGTCAGAACAGCGATGAGCTGTTCACCAGGAAACGGCTCCATACCAAGAATCGCCCGCCTCACCCGAGCCGCCACTACGGTTTCACACTCCGGCTCGACATCGAGCGCATCGAGGAGATCGGAGAGAGCCACCTCACGCAGGCGGCTCAGCGCCAGAATAGCCTCCTCATAGACGAGCGTCTCCTTGCTGTCCAGCAGACCGATCAGCGGCGGCACCACCTGCCCATCGGCGAAGCGTGCCAAGGCCCGGATAATAGCTACCGTCAGCAGCGGCTCGCTTCGCGCCTCCTGCAGGAGGCCAATCAGCGCCGGGATCACGCGCGGATCATCCAACTCTTCGAGCACCTGGATCAGCAGCTGGGTACGACCGGGGACAATCTGCGGTAAAGCTTGCAAAATTGGCTCCAACACCTCTTCGCCCATCCCGCTGAGGATACGCGCCGCCAGACTGGCTACCTGCTCTTCTTTGCCATGCAGCACCAGCTCGATCAGGCCCGGAATACTCTCGGGCACGTAGGCGTGCTGCAAAGCGATCCCTACTTGCTGGCGCACCAGGGGCGAAGTATCGGCCAGAAGCTTGAGCAGTAGGGGCAAAGCCTGCAGGTCGCGGATGCCGCCGAGCACCTCGACCAGGCGGGCCCGTACGACATCGGTGCTCTGGCTTTCTAACTGCTTCAGGAGCAAAGGCGTCAGGCGCGCATCTCCCTGCTGCAGGACCCGAATGGCATTGCGCACCAGCAGCTCATCTGCACTAGCCAGAGCCTGGATGAGAAGCTGAACACTCTCGGGCTGCGGCTCCCTCTGCAACTGACGGGCCAGCAGATCACGCGCCGCACGCTGTACCTCGGGCGGCTGCTGCCCAGACAGGAGAGGGCAGACCGCCGCGAGAACTCGCTTACGCTGCTCCTCAGAAAGCGCACGTTGCGCATCGCTCTCGCTGAGAAAATAGTCAAGTACCACTAGAATGGCCCGCTGCACCTGACGCGCTGCCGTACCACTGGGCAGATACTGCTCTAAGGCATCGAGCAGTGGCTCCAAGGCTCGCGTGGGACCGAGGCGAATCAGCGCCTTAAGCGCCCCCTCGACGATCACCTGCTCGCTATCGGCAAGGCAATCAAGTAGAGGATCTACGGCTTGCTGCGCATCACAACGAGCGAGGATACGCACTGCTGCCGCCCGCAAGCGTAACGAATGATCAGATGCTGGCTGCAGCAACTCAGCAGCATAGGGAATTACCCCCTCACCCAGGCGCCCTAAAACGGGGATAAGACGCCGGACCTGGCCATCATAGGCAGGCAGGTCGATGACCTCGTAGAGATAATCGAAGAAGCGATCCAACAGCAACTTCTGGTCGCAGAGCCGCAGCAGGTTTTCAATGCCAGGCACCATCACGGTCGGCAACAATCCCTGATAGATCTCCAGCGTGCCTTCCGCGGCGAACCGCCCAATGAGACGAGAGAGCTGCTCAACAGCCGCTGGATCGCGCAGGATGCCACTGAGCAAGCGTAAGAGGCGAGGTGGCAGGCTCAGCGGCTCATCGGCCATTGAACGCGGGGGACTCCAGGCGACACCGACACAGATAAGCGCCAAAGCTCCAGCAGCCACGGCAGAGGAGGAATGCGCTTCTCCCAAGCCAGCAAAGCGCTCCGCCAGATCGAGAGGCTCATCGATAATGCCCGCCCACAGCGCGACGGGACCCGCCCAGCGCGCAGCATCACTACAGCAGAGCGCGAGGACTGCCTGCCGTCCCTCCACTCCCTGGCCTGTCTCCAGATCAACCTCTAGCAAGACAGAGGCCACCAGGTACTCTACCAGCCAGAGATGACGGAAGCGCAGGCAATCGCCGCCAAGCACTAGCAGACCAGCAGCCTCCAGACAGCTCAGCTGGTGTTCCAGGAGCGATGGCTCAGCCAGTGGAGCCTGGAGATCCTCTGGTAGTACCAGCCCCTGTCGCGACAGGATCGAGCGATTCTCTTCGAGCCAGCGAGGCAAAGCCAGAGCTGCTGCACGGGCCGCCGTTTTCTGACGGCGCCCTTGGGCCACGGGCAGAACGATGAGATTGCGCGCTCCACTCAGATAGAGCACCCAGGCCAGCCGGCGGAGCAGCGCCACTACTTCTTCTTCTGTCAGACCGCGCTTGCCCCGGCGCCAGCGCTTTTGCCGCAACTCCCGCATCAGCAAGAGGTGTAATAAATGAGCGAGGAGGCGGCCACGACTATCGAACTGCCCAGGATTCCCTAAATCGAGCGTATCCAGAATCTCCAGAAAGCTAAAGAGGGTGAGCGGCACACTACACAGATAGCGCAGGCGACTATCTTCGAGCGCACGCATAATCTGGCCAGCAGTGTACTGTCGACGCGTCACAATCCGCTGCTCCCGCAGCGCCTGCTCGACAAAGCGACGGATTAGCGCGGGCGAGAGTGGAGTAAGAACAGCACAGGCCATCTCCCCTGCTGTCAACAAGCGCTCCAACTGGGGCAGAGCGTCATGAGCCAGATCGCAGGCACTCACCACCAGGCGATTACCTGTCTGACTCATGAGATAGCTCAGCTCAGAGATGATAGCCTCGCGGAAAGCCACCTCAATCAGATGGAAATCATCGCAGAGGAGCAATAGCTGGCCACGCTCCGCCAGCTGGCTCAGATAGGGCCGCAGGTGGCGCAGACCTGGGGCCTGGCTCTCCAGGAGGAAGTCAAAAAGGGTGGCCTCTGGCTGCAGGCTAACCAGCGCCGGCTTATCAGGGGCTGCCTCCTTGTCCTCCTCATCCTCCTTCACCATCCCTCCCCTGCCCTGCCCTCCCTCCTCCGCCTCCGAATCAGCTGCGCATACGATCGATGACCGTCTATTAAGATAGAGGCTATAGTGCTCTAGAGAGAGGTAGACAGGCAATCTCGTATCTTTTCCTCTATTGCGGAGGAAAGCATCGAGAGTAGATCTCAGCAGCCTGGAAAGGGCAAAAGTTTTCCCAGCCCCCGACGTTCCTAGCAGTAGCAGCTGAGCAGATGGCTCTTGCAGCAAAGCGGAGAAAGAAAGGTCCTGTTTATATGGCAGAGCACTCTGATCAGTGATATCCTGATAATAAGCAAGCGCTGTTTCATAGATATCAGAGGCAGTTGACAACGGGAGTATAGCCAGCGGACCTGCCGGGGAGGAACGCACGGCTCGGGCATAGGCGCGGAGAGCCAGCGGGCGGCGCAGCAGGCCAGTGATCACAAAGACAAGGAGACCGACCCCTACAGGAATGGCCAGCGGCCACCATCCACCGAAGGAGAGCGAAGGAAGCCAGGAAGCAAAAGACAGCAACAAGGCGGGCTGATGGCCATCTCCCCGTCCTAGCGGCCAGTGAGTGGCCATTCTCTGCAGCCAGTACAGCGCCAGCTCAACAGCAAAGCCAGCTGTGGCGGCCAAAGTCCCAGCTAGCAGCGGCCAGGCGAGTAGTCGCAGAGCTGTAGCCCCGCCTCCCAGTTTTTGTACGCTTACGAGGGCCTGTGGATGTTGTTCCGCTCTCATTCCGTCCAGCGACCTTTCGCAGAACTTGCCGGTTGATAGCAGTCACAGTATAGCGTAGCAGCGGTGACTTGAACAAGTGTCAACATGGAGGTAACCAGCAATCATGCGGAGCCGGTATAACAGGAAGACTATTTGCTTATTGAGACGACTTATGAACCTGGTGTCACACAAAGCCAGAGAGAAGGGGCAAGCTTGCGTGACGTGCTATCGACCCAGAGTAGAGGCTGCCCGCGGTGCTTGCCTACTTTCGGCCAGTCAACAAGTCTATTGAAAGACCTCCATGCTCCCGTCTCCACTTTCCTGCTGCCTGGCCAGAGTACGGACAAAAGACCCTGGACCAGCAGACAGGCTATACGTCATTGGTAATAGCAGCAGAACAAAGCAAGCGGCAAGCTCCTCTGTTAGAGCGAAGAGAGAAGTGCATCCCTGTCAGAGGGCACTATGATGAGGTATTACCAACATGGAGAAAGAGCAACCACCTGGCCAGAGGAAAGCAGCAGAGATTCCTGAGATCCGCCAGGAAGATGAGGAGGATACTGTCAAGCTGGCCACGATCAGGATTCCCGGCAGGCCCTCGCCCATTCGCCACTCCTCGAGAACTGGTGGCGGGAGCGATGCCAGAAAGCTGCAAGCGCCTCTCCTGGCGCCGTTCACTCCCCCAGAAGCGGCTCGAGCCGAGCCGAAGCAAAGTGAAGAGGAACAGGCCGAGCAGATCGCCCAGGAGGAGACGCGCGAGCTGCCTCTGCCTCCGGCACTGGCAGAGGCAGAGTCTCGTCTGGCCGAGATCGAAACTGCCAAACTGCCTGCTGCCCCTGTGCCTGCCTTCCCTCCTCCCACATGGGTCGACGTGGCAGAGCGAGCCGCCGCCGCTCTCGCCTTGTTACCCACGCGCCAATTGCCGGCCCTGAAAGCAGCTGGCAGGCGAGAAGAAGAGCGGGCCTGGCGACTCAGCCGTGGTCAAGCCTTTTGCCTGCTCGTGCTCCTGCTCATCCTGGTAATCAACGCCAGCACTAGCAGCCTGGCTCAGCTGCTGGGACCACAGGGCTGGGCCTTTATGCTTTGGGGTCCAACCGCTGGCTCTAACAACGTCTTACAGCAGATTCGTTCGGCTTTGCCCTCCGCTACGCCGTCAGTCCACGCGACGGAGCCAAGCTCACAGCAGCTTACACCTGCAGCCTATATCAATCTGATTCTACGCACTATGACGCTTGACCAGAAACTGGGGCAAATGCTCTTTGTACAATTCACTGGTCCTTATTATTCGCTGGATCTCAGCACAATGATCACACAAGAAAATGTCGGCGCAGTGATTCTCTTCACGGCCAACAACAATATCATAAGCATTCCTCAACTGAAGCAGCTGACTCAAGAGATTCAGAACGGGGCTCGCACCGCAGGAAGCGGCATTCCTCTCCTCATCGCCATTGACCAGGAGGGAGGGCTAGTCGATCGCCTGCGCGACCTCGATGGTCCTCGCCCCTCAGCTGCCGAGATCGGCGCCACCAATGACCCCGAGCGCGCGCGGGCCGCCGGTCTCCAGGACGCTCATGATCTGGCATCTTACGGGATTAATCTGAATCTTGCCCCTGTCGTTGACGTGACCAGCGTCTATAACCCGCAACTGGACACGCGTACCTTCGGCAGCGATCCTGGCCTGGTGACACGCATGGCAGGGGCATACTTGCAAGGACTACAGCAGAGTGGCCAGGTCTTTGGCACCCTGAAACATTTCCCGGGCCTGGGCGATGTTAGCGTTGACCCCCACAGTGGGCTACCTGTTCTCACGCGCAGCCTGGCTCAGCTGGAGGCCAACGACTGGTTACCGTATCGTACGTTAATCCAAACAGGACAGGTCCACGCGATCATGGTAACCCATGAGATCGTGAAAGCAGTCGACAGCAGCACACCCTCTTCACTATCACCCAAGGTGATCACCGGTATTCTCCGCCAGCAGCTCGGCTTCCAGGGCGTGGTCATCACCGACAGCCTGACGATGGAGGGGATCAGCGCATACTACAACGAAAGCCAGGCGGCAGTGATGGCGGTCCAGGCCGGGGCCGATCTGCTTATGGGGCCGATCTCAGCGCAGACAGCGGCCTCCATGTTGGAAGCTCTGAAATCCGCAGTGCAAACGGGAACATTGAGCGTTCAACGAATCGATGAGTCTGTACGCCGTATTCTGATGCTGAAATACCAATTGGGGCTGCTGCATTTACCACAGTAGCTCTCTTAACCGTTCAGAGCAGCAGAGAGGCTTTCTTCTGATGCTTCTGTCTTTGACTGACCTTCTATTGTTGTAAAGAGAGAAAACCATAATGCTGCGGTTAAGTGTACCAACAGCTGAGCAAGAGAAACGCTGGCATATTACTGCCATCTGTCTGATCGTTATTGAGACCTTGCTCTTGTTAACGGCCCTGGTGCCAGCCCAACTCTGGACACGCCTGCTGCCCCAATCAGCGGCAGCGGCCCTGGACGGCCCCTACCCCCCAGTTCTGGCGCCTCTTGTGGCGGCTTCGCTCTATGTGCTCCCCACCCTGATCGGCTTCCTCTGCCGCGCCTGGCAGCGAGCCTTGTTCTACGCCTCGCTGCCAGCCTGGTTCAGCCTGGGCCTCTTTCTGGTGGCGGCCACCTCCAAGATCGGGGCTTTCTACCTGGTCTCGCCGGACCATGTGACGGCCAACGTCAGCATCCTGGAGTTGTTCGCCTTGCTGGGTGGGATTGGTTGGCTAGGGCGACATATCTTCAAGCTGCACCAATCTGGTTAAAGGTGTATACTACGAGCTATGCAGCGACCCAGGTTTCACCCTTTACGATTGAAGCGCTTCTATACTGGTCAGCTCACCAGCGAGGCTTCTCAGCTCGATCGAAGTGCGGCAGACCAGCCCGTGCCACTGGCAACGCTGCAGGAGGGATTAGGCAGACAGGACGGCGACCAGCGAGACGACCCGCCGCCGAGCCACCCTCCTGTCGCAGAGGTGGTCAGTGCCAGCATAAGTAGCGCCAATACTGTCAGCGATAGCAGCTCTGCGATCAGCTCAGAGCACAGTAGAGCGGAGGGCGAAGCGCGTCATTTGCTGCGCCGAACCCCCATCAGCTATTTGCTCAATCAGGCATACGGACTGTGGTTTTTCCTCTCCTCATTCATTCTGACGCTCATCATTACCCGCGCATTTGTCAATAGTCATGAACTCTATGGCGTCTACGCGGTAGCGATGTCGGCCTTCAATACCATCGCCTACATCGTCGCTTTTGGGCTGGAGGATGCCACAACCACCTATGTACCCAGAGTCCTGGCTGAGCATGGGCAGCCGGCAGCAGCGGCCTTGATTCGGCGCTTGCTACTCTTACGCAGCCTGACCCTGGTTCTGTGCATGGGGGTGATGCTCTTCGCCCTACCCGCCCTGGCCTGGCCTTTTAGCCTTCTTCCCAGCTCGTGGACCTGGGCTAGCGACCTGGCCAACGGGTTGCGCAATCCCCAGCTTCTACGTCATATCACGCCTATCGCCTTCTACGTCCTCGGCAACGGCATCTTCAGCCTGCAAACCGCCGTCTGTGCTTCCTTCATGCGCATGCGCCTCGTCTTCGTCATCGGCAGCCTGTCCCAGCTGGTGCAACTTCCTCTGAGCTACCTGGTGCTGCGACTGGGCGGCAGCGTCGATGGCCTGCTCTGGATGCAGGCACTGGTCTCGCTCGCCAGCGCTGCTGCCTTCCTCATCTGGCAAGCACCGCTCCTGCTTCAACGCGGAGCGGGTTATCATCAGCCGCTCAAGCCAGTGATTCGCCTTGGGCTTTCGGCCTGGCTCACCAACCTTGTTTCTGGCGCCTTACTCAAGCAGACAGTCATCATCCTACTGGGAAGTTTCGCCGTGCCGCTGGCAGAAATTGGCTATTTCAACCTCTCCTACCAGCTTGGTCACACTGCCAGCCTCCTTATGGTGACCGGCTTCGGTGGTGTAGCCGGCTCGGCCTTGGCGGCGGCCTTCGTCGGCCAGAACTATGCCCGGCTCGCGCGCTCCTGGCAGGCACTCATCAAGATCGAAACGCTGCTGGCGGCGCCGGTATTGGTCTTTAGCTTCTTCAACGCCTCCCTGATTGCTCACTTGCTCTATCAAGGCTATGAGCCAGTTGGGCCGCTCCTGGCCCTCTTCCTGATCTTCCAGATCCTCATCCGAACCCTTGGTACCAGCATCCACCAGTCAACGCTCTATGTGGTGGGGAGAGCCTGGCAGGTAGTACTTGGCCAGTGGATCAGTCTGCTCTCGCTCATCATCCTTGGGGTCGTGCTGATCCCCAGCTGGGGGCCGGCGGGCGCCTTGATCGCCGATGGACTGGCTCAGATCATTGGCGGCGCCTTGCTGCTCGGCTTCCTCTGGCGACTCCTGCCAGAGCGCTATCCCCTCAGCTACACCCTGCGCCTGCTCCTGGCCCTGGCCCTGGCTGCTATACCATCGCTGCTGCTGCGTCCGCATAATTTCCCGACGCTCACTCTGGCAGGCTTTATCTATCTCATAGGGGCAGCCCTGCTCCTGCTCCTGATCCGGCCTCTGACTCAGGAGGACCTGATGCTGTTGCGCTCTCTGCACCCGCGACTCGCTAGCTACCTGCGTCCCTTCGCGCACACCCGACGCCGCACCGGAGCGCAGGCCGCTAGCGATAACGCTCCATGATGCGTTGCAGCTCATCCAAAGGCAAAGCATAGACGGTACGACCCTGCCAGCCACTGAGCGTTTCAGCCGCGGTGAGTGCGTTAAGAATGGCTTCTTCGACCGCCTCAACCGCGGCCTCAAAGAGGAGGTCAAGCCGATCATGGGGCAACATCGTCAGAGCGTAGGGCCGCAGTTGGCCCGCGGGCAGATGGTTGCCGGTGGCGAAAGCCAGGAAGAGATCTCCGCTTCCATTGCTGGCAATGCTGCCCACACGCGCCAGGCCAAGAGCGGCGCGGCGGGCCAGACGCTTACACTGCACGGGCAACAGCGGCGCATCCGTGGCAATAATACCAATGATCGAGCCGGCCCCCTCTCGACCAGCAGCAGGCGGCGGAGTAGACCAGGGGCTAGGGACCTTCTCATAGCTGAGTTCACGGCCCACGGGTACGCCAGAGACGCGCAGCAGATGGCGTGCACCATAGTTAGCCTGGACCAGGGCCCCCACCACATAGCGAGCATCGCCCAAATCGACCAGGCGCGAGGCAGTCCCGATTCCTCCTTTCAGCTCGTGACAGATCATGCCTGTCCCCCCTCCCACGTTCCCTTCGGGAACGCTCCCCCCCTTCGCCGTCCTCAGCGCCTCAAAGACATGCTCCTTGCGCACATGGAAAGCAGCAATGTCGTTGAGCCAGCCGTCCCAGGTCTCACCTACCACCGGCAAGGCTCCAGTCCATGAAGAAGAAACCGCCGCCAGAGCGGCCTCACCCTGTTGCTCCATAGGAAAGGCGCAGAGGGCATCACGCACTACCCCAACAGCGTTGGTATTGGTGATGGCTATAGGTGTATGCAGCAGGCCGGCCTCCTCTATCCAGGCCGTGCCAGTCATCTCGCCACAACCATTGAGGCTGAAATAGCCGGCGAAGGCCTGATCCGTCCAGATCCTTCCCTCGCGCGGCACAATCACCGTGACCCCTGTGCGCGCCACCCGCGGCTCATCATAGATCAACGTACAGTGGCCCACCAGGACCCCAGCTACATCGGTAATGGCATTGAAGCGACCCGGCGGGAGATGCCCCACACTGATTCCCAGGTCACGCAGGCGCGCGCGTGTCATCACTCATTGCTCCTCCTCATGAGATCAATCCTTGTTTCATATGCTATCTGCTACAGCCGAGGGAGGGAGCTGGCGGTCATCAACTTCGACCTGGCGGCAGAGCACCAGTCAGCGAAGAGTCGACCGGCCCGGCCCACCCTACTGCGCCAGCAGGTAGCGTGCATCACTGAGTAGCTCGGCATAGACATCCAGCACCTGCGAGGCGATCTGCTGCCAGTTAAAGCGCATCACCGAAGGACGCGCGGCCCGGCGCATTTGAGCCAGTAAGAGAGGATGACGTAGCATGAAATCCAGGCGCTCAGCGAAGAAGCCCGCGCAACGGGGCACCAAATAGCCAGTCTCTCCGTGGCGCACGATCGCAGCCAGCCCCCCGACGCGCGTCGCTACCACCGGGGTGCCACAAGCCAGCGACTCTACCGCCGCCAGGCCAAAGCTTTCGTTACAAGAGGGCACGACCGTTACATCGGCGGCACTGTAGACAAAAGGCATCTCGCACGGTGGCAAAGCCCCTAGAAAATGCACCCGAGCCGCCATCCCGAGCGAGGCCGCCAGCCGACGCAACTGCTGAAGCTCGCGATCACCGCGCAGCTTGCCCCCCACAATGACGGCCTCAGCCCGTTCTTCCATCAGCGCCAAAGCGCGCAGCAGTAGATCAGGCCCTTTGAAAGGGTCCAGGCGTCCCGCAAAGAGGAGCAAAGGACGGTCCAGCGGCAAGCGGTAGCGCTGACGAGCCTGGAAGCGATCCTGGGGGACAAAGTGACGCAGATCAACGCCACAGGGAATGACACTAATGCGGCCAGGCGAGGCTGCATAAAGATTCATCAGCTGGAGCCGCTCCTCAGCTGTCGCAGCAATAATACGATCGGTTTCGGCCACGACCTGTTTTTCCATCTCAGTGCGCAGGGGAGGCTCCTGACTGGTGGGATCACTGAGCAGCTTCACCTGGGCCAGGGTGTGAAACATCGTCACATGCGCAACATGCCAGCGACTCGCCAGCTCCAGGCCGGCGCAGGCAGAGAGCCAGTAGTGACTGTGAATCAGATCATAGCTCAGGCCCTCAGCCTGACGAAAAGCCTCAACCGCGGCACAAAACTGGGGGAGATAGGGATAGAGGTCGTGCTTTGGCAAGCGTGCGACCGGGCCGGCCTCAACCTGGATGACTCGCGTGCGGGGTCCAAGCGGAACGATCGGAGGAAGATGATCATCAGTGCGACGGGTAAAGATATCAACAGCAACCTGGCGCTGACCAAGCTCGCGCGCCAGAGAACGAATATAGACATTCATGCCGCCCGCGTCCGGCGTCTGCCCCGGCATGTCCAGCGGAGACGTATGGACGCAGAGCATGGCAATGGCATGCCTCATAATGCGCAAACTCCTTCCCCTCACAAGAATTGGCAGCAATCGTTATGAGTTGCAAATGCGGGGCCAGCGCCCTTCGCTTGCCATCGAGAGCAGATGCGCGGACACAGGCGTCCCTCCTTTCCTCTCCTGAAAACAGGCGGAAGACAACAATGTACCATGATGGCTACAGCGCCATGCTGTAGCCATTACATAGAACACGCGGGCAAAGCGCGGATATTTCCGCTGAGGCTGTTGACTCAGGTCAGGCCGGCTCACGAGCGCAGCTGGCGCTCCTGTTTTCGCACTTTTTCGATAGCATTGAACATTTCGTGCATATCGATACCGCGCCCCTGAGAGATCTCCTGGAGGCAGGCGACACGGCGTTTAAAGGCAGCCCTGAACTCTTGAGAGGGCAAGCCAGCGATCGTGGCCAGCTCATCGATCACGCAGGCATCAGCATGCTCAAAGCTATCGTCCTCTGGATTCCAGACGGAAAGAGGCAGCTTGACAATCTCATCGGGACGCTCGGATGGAGCCGCAGGATGCAGATAATGGGTGGTGAACCAGCGACGACGCGGCGGGTAGATGCGCCCTACCAGGCCCATATTGATCACCAGGCCCAGACGACGAACATCTTCGATCTCCAGGCGGAGATCGCGACGGTACATGCGGATCACATCGTCAATCGTATCGGCATGGACGCTGGTAGCGATATGGAAACCCTGCGAGGGCAGCCTCAGATAGCGGCGGGCCACCCGCCCCCACATATAGATCGGCAAATGATCGCTGACCTCATTGCAAAGAGCATAGGTGCGAGTGGGATCGACCTCAGGCAAGCGAGTGAAAGAGAAATCCTCATACATGCCGGACATATAGGCCAGCGCCGTCCCTTCGGGAAGAAACTGGAGCAGGGCATTAAGGGTTGTGGTTTTGCCAACGCCAGGCTGAGGATCAGTCGGTCCAGCCACCGTGAGCGAGGCACCGTGCTCCAGCATGAGCCAGATCAAGGCTACCGTCTCCGCATCCGTTGAGCCCAGGGCGATGATCTGCGCAATCGAGAGCGGGCGGCGTGACTCGTAATGCCACCAGTAACGCTCGTAAGGATCTCGCGGATCAAACATGCTGCTTCTTTCCTTCCAGCACTCTCTCAGCATAGACAACAGCTAGACAGCGCGCTAAGCCTCTCCTTCTATTGTACCCTTTTCCCCAGGCTGGCTGCCAGCGCCTGGCGAAGCCGCCGGGGACGGCGGGGAGGCTGGAGGCGAGGCTACAGAAGCCCGTGCCGCCTCCGGCGCACGCAACCAGCCCGGGCGAGGTGTCCAGCCAACGGCAATCAAACGAGGAGGCAACTCTCCCTCCAGTTCTACGATACTCACCGAGGCATTATCGATCCCCAGCAGGGGCGCCCGCACAGGCGGCAGGCCACTGTAGTGAGCCAGGAGCAGCTTGATCACATCAGCGTGAGCCACAAAGAGCGGCCAGGCACCCGCCTCGGAGCGCTGGCGCCAGCGCTCCACTGCGGCAACAGCACGCTGCTGCACCTGGGGAAATGTCTCAATATCAGGGGTAGGGGCCACCGTTGGATCTTGCACAAACGCCTTCCAGGCAGGATCTTTCTTGAGCAGCTCATCGTAACGCTCACCAGCCCAGTGCCCCACATCGGTATCCATCAAATCAGGCTCCAGCCAGACCTCCAGGCCCCAAGTCTGAGCCAGAATCTCCGCCGTATCACGCGCCCGCTCCAGCGGGCTGCTGATAATGGCACTGATCGGTAGCCCACTCAAGGCATCAGCCAGGCGCGCTACCTGCTGCCGCCCTTGATCGGTCAGAGGAATACCAGGTAAGCGTCCAGGCAGACGACGCTCAACGTTCCAGGATGTCTGGCCATGACGCACAAAAAGCAAGGTTTGCTTGTTCTCCATTGAGCTTGCAGCAGTGCTCCCTACAGATTGGTCTTGCCGCCACCAGCGTAGGGGCTGGCGTCGCCACCTGAAGAGGCGATAGTTCGTAGAGACAGAGAGCACCAGCACCTGGAGCCAACCAGTGAGACGCTCCCAGGCAAGGCACCGGCGAGCATGGCATAGGTAGCGACAGAACCAGCTGCGAGTCACGGCAATACTCCACCAGCATGCGAGGCAGGCCAGCGGATGAGCTGGTCCCCTGCCCTGCTCGAAACCGAGGTCGCGCGAGCCAAGCCCTCACGAAGCTGAGATCCTTAGCAGTAGCAGCTGCCTCACAGCCATGTGGTTTCCATTGTAGCAGCGAGGAGAAAGGGCTGCAACCTGACTCGCGAGTAGACAGGAAGGATACCATGCAGACCAGGGCTGGCAGCAGGAGGGCCAGGCAGGGCCAGAGACAAAGAGAAGCCCCAGCCATTGACAATGACCGGGGCTTCTCGATCGGCGTGCCTGAGAGGGTTCGAACCTCTGACCTTTGGCTCCGCAGGCCAACGCTCTATCCACTGAGCTACAGGCACATCTAGCACTTACCGTTTCCGCCTTGTAGGATACAAAAAATTTTGAGCCTTGTCAAGGGGGAGATTGACCAGTTTGGTGAATTTGGGGGCGGCTCCATGCGAAGAGAGGGAAGAAGCTCAGCTCCACTGGAGACGCCGAGCGACCTCTTCTGCAACGAAGGCCCCCATGTGAGGCCAGCAGCGCTGTTAGTCTGGTAGCCTGAGCCTGCTTCGTACCCCAGTCAATCTTACCCCCTGGCAGGGTGGGGGCCGCCTCACGTGCTAGAGCCCCGCTCCACCGCGTTCGCCCGGTCGACCAGGAAGGGGCGAAGCAGGGGTCCTCTCCTACCGCTCCCCTGACACCCTTGAGGACCGGCGAGAAGGCCACAAGAGGCCCACAAGAGGCCCACAAGAGGCCCACAGACTGAGAACTGTCTGTTGACCACGCGCTAGAAGTGCGACGGCTCGCCAGCTCCTCTGACTGGCTGGAAGAAGCCCCCACCAGGAAGCAATCAGAGCTGATCCAGAGCACCTCAGGCATACCAGACATATTCCAGCCCAAGCACCAGCCCCAGCCAGATAGAGAATAGAGCCACCTGGCCAGGAGACATGCCAGATCAGGCCAGGCCAGGCTAAGAGACAATGCCGCTGATCACATCCCGAGCGCGGTTAAGGGCCTCGCGACGCACATAGTAATAAGCCCAGAGGCCCTTTTTACGGCAATCCACCAGCCCCGCATCTCGCAAAATACGGAGATGATGCGAGATAGTCGGTTGCTCCAAGGTGAAGCTTTCCACGATCTCAAAGACACACACCTCCCCTTCATAGCGACTTAACAGGCTCAGGATGCGCAGGCGCGTAGGATCGGCCAGCGCCTTCAGCAAGCGAGCCTGGCCGATGGCCTCATCTTCGCTGAGAGCCGGCACGAACTTAGGCCCCACTCCCACCGACGAATGATGGGTCGTTGAACCTGACTGCCGACTCAAGACGCTCAGTGATCCCGTTGAACCTGACTGTGTATTGCGAGTTGTGTTTCCCTGATTCGTTGTGGCCATTGTCTTCTTCTCCTTCCATCCTCCCATCCGGGTGATTTGAAACTTTCTCTAGATCTGGGGGGATCTACTTCCAGTATACTTGCCTATCCAAATCGTATTAAGGAGAAATCTATCGTTAACTCACAAGCGAATTTTTGGGCAAGAAAAAGATACAAATTTTACTAAACAATATTAGCAAATTCAGATGCATATAAATATTAACCTTCAATTAATTGTCTATAGAGAAAAAGCTGTAGACTGAATAGGGGACGCCAGCCGAAGCGGCCTCTGCGGGCAGGAACAACCCCAGGCTTTTCAGGGCGGGGTTGACTGCCCGCAGGTTCTTCTGCTTCTGTGCAGCATGCACTGCGAGAGGATCTACACTTCAGCTATGGACAGGAGGCTGGGGGGGCTCCGCCGCAGCGCGCACCTGTAGATGGAGTTCTCGCAGCTGCTGCTCATCCACAGGTGAAGGAGCGTTCAGCAGCAGATCCTGAGCGCTCTGCGTCTTGGGGAAAGCGATCACCTCGCGAATGGTCTGCTCGCCGGCGAGAATCATCACCAGGCGGTCCAGGCCCAGGGCAATACCACCGTGGGGAGGAGCGCCGTACTCGAAGGCCTCCAGCATATGGCCGAAGCGGTCGCGAATCTGCTCATCGCTATAATTCATCAACGAGAAGACCTTATGGAGCAGTGAAGCCACATTAATACGGACACTGCCCCCGCCGATCTCGGAGCCGTTGCAAATGATATCGTACTGGCGCGAACGCACTTTCAGCGGTTCCGTCTCCAGCAAAGGCACATCCTCCTCACGCATTCCCGAGAACGGATTATGCTCGGCCTCGTAGCGTCCCTCCTCCTCGTTATAGCTGAGCAGCGGGAAGTCAACGACCCAACAGAAGGCCAATTCCTGGGGATCGATCAGCCTTAGACGCTCTGCCAGGCGCAGGCGCAGGCGAGAGAGCACCTCATTGCAGACCTCAACGCGATCGGCCACGAAGAGCAGGAGGTCACCCGGGCCAGCCTGCATGCGGCTCACAATGGCCTGGAGCTGCTCTGCTGGCAAGAATTTAGTCAGGGCAGACTTCAGCTCGCCCGTCGGAGCGATAGCCAATGAGACCAGGCCTTTCGCTCCCAGGCTGCGAGCAAACTCTGTCAGCTCTTCCACTTCGCGCCGACTATAGCCCGCCGCCCCTGGAACGCGAATGCCCTTGACCGCGCCGCCGACGGTGAGGGCCTGTTGAAAGACCCCAAAGTTGCCAGCCGCCAAGTCGGAGATGGTCACCAAGGGCAGCTCAAAGCGCAGATCGGGGCGATCAGTACCGTAGCGCTCTAGCGCCTCCTCATAGGAGAGGCGCGGGAACGGCTTCTGTTTGATGCGCTTCTGCGTCACCTGCTCAACCAAGAAGATCAGCAGCCCCTCGATGAGATTCATCACATCGTTCTCATCGACAAAGGCCATCTCGATATCCAGCTGCGTAAACTCCGGTTGCCGATCCGAGCGCTGGTCCTCATCGCGGAAACAGCGGGCGATCTGAAAGTAGCGGTCTAGACCGGCGACCATCAGCAGCTGCTTGAGCTGCTGGGGCGACTGCGGCAAAGCGTAGAATTGACCGGGATAGAGCCGGCTCGGCACCAGGTAATCGCGCGCCCCCTCGGGCGTACTCTTGATCAAAATGGGCGTCTCAATCTCCAAAAAGCCACGCTCATCCAGGTAGTCACGCATCGCCTTGATCAAGCGATGACGCAGGATCATGTTCTTCTGCATCCTGGACCGTCGCAGATCGAGATAGCGATACTTCAGGCGCAGGGTCTCCTCAACCTGGCCCTCGCCAGAGATCGAGAAAGGGGGAACGCGCGAGGGATTCAGAAGGCGGATGGCTGTCGCCACGACCTCAATAGCCCCCGTCTCCAAATGGGGATTTTCCGTGCCCGGCAAGCGCGGCGCCACCGTCCCCGTGACCTCGATCACATACTCAGCCCGCAGCTCGCTGGCCACACGATGCGCCTCCTCCGAGCGTGAGGGATCACAGACGACCTGCGTGATCCCATAGCGATCGCGCAGGTCGAGGAAAATCAGCCCGCCATGATCACGCCGGCGATTGACCCAGCCCGCCAGGCGCACCTGCTGGCCACAGTGCTCTTGACGCAACTCTCCACAGGTATGGGTACGATAATGTACGGCGAAACTCACGATTGCTCAGGACTCCTTCTTCACTGCCATTCACGCACACGCAAGAGGATAACCACCACCCGAGAAACAGCCCAATTCGCTTCGGCCCGGAAAAAGAAAGAAAGCCTCCCAGGCAGCGGTCCCTGCTGGCCACTCTCTGCAATGGTTTTCACCAAGTGTACACCATCTCGTGGTCAGGCACAACTCCCCGACGAGCTGGTGTCGACAGCAACCACATTGAGCAGGGAGGCAGTATTCTGAGCAAGTGCATAGAGCAGGGTGCCACTGGAGGGGTCAGGCTGAGCGCTGCGCAGGGAGGCGAACAAGCCTGGGGAGGTGTATTGTCCCGTCAGCTGCACTAAGATACTATTCGAGTCAGAAGTGCCGCCAGCTGAGCCGCCGCCGAGCGGCGTAAAAGCGAGCAAGCGATGGGCAGCGCTATCGGCCACATAGAGATGGGGAATATGATTCACCAGGCCAGCAGAGAGGGTGGCCTTGTTGGAGGCCAGCAGAGGCACAGGACCCTGCTGCGCCGGAACCGTGACGGTAGGAACGGGAGTAGCCGCAGTGAACCCCTGATCGCTGACCGGGAGAGCGCTGGGAATGGGACGCTGCACCTGCACAGGAACTGGTACCGGCTCCTGGGCCTTGCCCGAGGTGTATTGCAGACTCTGCACGCTGCCATCGCCCAGCAAGAGAAAGAGCTGATTGTTGGGGAAAGCGGCAATACTGACCACATTGGCCGAGATCGGCAGCGGTGCTTGCTTGGCAGTCAGCTTGGTACGATCGAAGTCGACGATCTGGGCACTGTTGGGAGCCTGTTTAGAAGAGAAGACCACATAGACATCGCCATCCCAGGCCGCGATTAACGACGGGACCTGACCGTTGGAGGTCAAGGCTGTATCGATAGGGACTGTTTTGGCCTTCGTCTGGCCAGCCTGCAGGGCAGCCAGCTCATAGCTGACAGAGGCAGCCCCCTGGCTCTGACTGGTGCGAGCCAGGAGCAGATAGAGCTGCGAGCCATCATTAGCACTGGCCACGCCGAGCACCTTGCCATCAAGGTCGAGATGATTCTGCAGGCTATATTGACGATTAACCTGCATCAGTGGGTAGAGCTGGCTATCCTCACCCAAGGCGTATAAGAGCGCCTTCCCCTTCTGCTGCAGGATTGCCAGGCTACGGGCCCGCGTGGCAATGCTGCCGGTATTGATGGGACTCACGCCAGTACTGGAGCAGGGGAGGGAAGTAATGCCAAAGCGCTTATTGTAGGCAGTCAGGGCGGCCTCAGCATGGCTGGTCAGCGAGCGCTGAAGACTGGCAAGCTGCGTCCGCTGAGCATCTGAGAGCGACACGCCCTGAAGCGAGCGCAGAGACTGCTGGGCGCTGGCCAGATCTTGCAGAGCGCGCACCGGATCACTGTTCAGCTCACCTGTAGCGCGGTTGATCAGGGTCGTTGCCTGGGCCAGGACTTGATCGGGATCAGGACCTTGGCGGAGCACCAGATAGTAGACAGCCCCGACAACCAGTGCCAGCAGGACCACCGTAAGCAGGGCTACATTGAGAAAGAAGATCCGTCCCCGCCGCCGACGTTTGGAGACAGGTAAGGCAGGAGCGGCCAGCGGCGCCGCATCCGCCAGCGTCGGTACGGCACGAGCCGAGAAAGAGAATGTACCACTGTGGCCATTGCCATAGCGCGTCCCTGCCTGACCAGCCGAAGAGGCCAGCGAAGTCTCCAGAATCGCCGTATCCTCCTCGGGTCCACCGACCGCTACAGGGCGCCGTTGGCGAGGAGGCGGTTCGACCCCTACCTCGTTGACACGAATCACAATCGCCGTAATATTGTCGGGCCCCCCGTTTTCATTGGCGCGCTCTACCAGGTGATAGACACTCTCCTGGGGGACGAAGCGATTGACGATCTCCTGCAGTTCATCCTCAGTGATCAACCCGGAGAGGCCATCGGTACAGAGGACGAGCGAGTCCCCTTCCTGCAGTGGCTCGGTGAAAATATCGATCTCGACATCGGGTTGTGTGCCCAGCGAGCGAGTGATCACATTGCGCTGCGCGTGAGTACGGGCCTGATCCTCAGTCAGCAAGCCAGCGCGTACCTGCTCGGCGACCCAGGAGTGATCCTGAGAGATCTGCTTGACCGTCTTGCCGCGGATCAGATAAGCGCGGCTATCGCCTACATTGGCAATATAGGCCATATTCCCACGCAGCACCGCTGCCACGCAGGTTGTGCCCATGCCGTTGCGCAGCATATTCTCGGCTGCGCGCTGATGAATGGCGGCATTGGCTCGCTTAATAGCGCGGACCAGAGCGACCGGAACCTCATCGCTGTCGTCCTGATAGTATGCCGTGCTAACAGTGTCTACGGCAATCTCGCTTGCCACCTCCCCCGCCGCATGACCGCCCATGCCATCGGCCACAATGAACAGTGAGCCTTTCGTTGCCATCACCTGGGGGTCCTTAGGGATGACATAGGCCATATTGTCTTCATTGTGCTCACGCCTGCGGCCAACGTCTGTTAGCTGTGCAACGTCGAGACGGAGTTGTTTGGCCAAAGCACTTCTCTCCCGTACTTGATAGCTCGCGATTGAGTGATGTGCACACTAGGCAATTCCGAGACTTTAGGCTATATTACACCGACGCCGAGAAAAACGCAACGCATGGGAAAGGCATAGCAAGGCCGAGTAGAAGCCGCGCCACCAGGCTCAGCTCCATCCACCCCGGTCGGCTCCTCCTCAGCATAAGTAAGTAAGCAGACAGCCTTGCTGATCACAGGCCCGCGCGTGCCTTCTTCAGGCGCTGCTGGCGCTGCCCTTCCCCCTCACGACAATCTCCTGTTCTGGCTAGCTGCCGTCTCCGCTGCTCTTCCCCCCTCTCCGGCTGGCTTGCTCTGCGAGCAGCCAGCTCACTTTTGGTAGCCGACCAGGAGGAATGCCTCCTTTTTTGCATTGTATACAGGCAAGGGGCAGTGGTCAAGAAAGCTGGCCTGAGTGGTTCGGGGGGCCAGGGTGAAACCAGACTCAGACCAAAGAGAGAAGAGACAATCTGGCCAGGCCACGGGTGCTCAGAGCCAGGAGCTGGCCCTTCTATGCGTCCGGGCTGGCTGGTTAGAGACGGAGAGGATTCCCTGTGTCTAAAGGACAGAGCCATGCGTTTATCCGTAATAGGGTAGTGGAAGCAGGTGGTACCAAGGCGAGTCAAGTTCGTGCTGGTAAGCTGAGCTATTGTTCTTGGGAGGCCAGAGCAGAGAAAGGGCGGGTGAAAAGGCCCAGAGTTGTTACCAGGTCAGCCTACAAGCCGTTCTTCTGGCAGGTTATAGCGGCTGCTATAGCATAGAATAGGGAATACGCCTTTCTGGGAGGGGTAGCAGTTGTTATGCATATTGGGATCAATGCCCAGCTCTTATCGTACAGCCAGAGCTACCGTAATAGTGGAGTGAGCCGCTACATCCGCCGGTTGCTGGAAGGACTGGCCCAGGAACCTGGCGAGCATTGCTATACTATCTTTATCAATGGTCCTCAGGTAGAGGAGCAGCTAGCGGCAGTAGCGCGCCATCCGCAGCTGACCTATATCAGTGCCCCCTGGCCAGAAGAGCAGCCTGTGAGGCGTGTGGCTTGGGAGCAACTGAAGCTGCCGGGCGAGCTGCGCCAGCGGCGCATCCAGCTGCTGCACTCGCCGGTGAACGTACTCCCTTTCCGGTTGCCAGCGGACTGCCATGGCGTGGTGACGCTCCATGACCTGGCATTTCTCCGCTTCCCGGAGGTTCTGACAGGCCCAAAACGGCTCTATCAGCGCACCTTTACGTTACATAGTTTACGCCGCGCAACGCTGATCATCGCGGTCTCAGACAGCACGCGACGCGATGCCATCGAGCTGCTCTCTCTGCCGGCAGAGCGTCTGCGCACCGTCTACCCCTGCATCGACGCTCGCTTTACCGCCAGCCAGCAGGATGAGCAGGCAGTACGGGCGTTACGCGCCCACTATGGACTTGAGAGTGGGTTTATTCTCTATCTTGGGACGCTAGAACCACGCAAGAATCTCGATACACTGATTGAGGCTTTTGCTCGTCTGAAGCGCCAGCAGGGCATTCGGGAGAAGCTCGTGCTGGCGGGGAGCAAGGGCTGGCTCTATGACTCGATCTTTGCCCGCGTTCGCAGCCTGGGGCTTGAGTCAGAAGTCCTATTCCCGGGTTTCATCGCGGACAGCGAGCAGGTTTTATGGTATCATGCAGCCACGGCCTTTGCTTATCCCTCCCTCTATGAAGGGTTCGGACTGCCGGTAGCAGAAGCGTTGGCCTGCGGGCTGCCGGTGGTCACCTCTACTGTCTCCAGCTTGCCCGAAGCAGGTTCCGGCGTGGCTCTGACGGTAGAGCCGCGCGACGTGGACGCCCTGGCGAACGCCCTGTACCGGGCACTCAGCGATGAGGCCTATCGGCAGCACTGCCGCGCAATGGCCAGCACGGTGGCAGAGCGCTTCTCGCTGCGCACAATGGCTCGCCAGATGCGAGCTGTCTACGAGGAGGCCCTCAGCGAGAAGCCGCCAGAGCCACAGCAACCTGAGCCGTGGTCGCAACGCAAGGAGCAACATGTTTCTTCTCTTGAGTGATAAAACGTTCAAAAAAGCAGGTATATGGCCGTGAAAGGTAGCGAACTCTCACAAGCACAGCTCTCCAGAACGCCAGCAGCGGGTCCGGCGAGCGCAACGCCGAAGTCCCCAGCAGAGGCCACCGCTTCAGTGGCAGGTGCCAGTATGATGGCCGGCAATACGGGGGTCATGGGAGTGACGGGAGCTACCGGCCAACTGACTCGCATTATCTCACAGCGGCGCTCCCATCGCCGCCAGTGGCGCATCCTTGAGTGCCTCGCGATGGTGCTGCTAGATGCCACCCTGGTCGCGATCTCGTTCTATCTCGCTTACCTTATCCGTTTCCAGCTGCTGTTTGAAAGTCCCTGGCTCGATCGTCTGCGCCGTGCCCTGACCGATGCCAGCCCTAGCCATGCCACATTTATCCCTCTCGATAAGCTGACCGAGATGCAGGCCGGCATCGTGATTGGAGCCATCGTCATTTTCGCCGTTCGCGGCCTCTATCGGCTGCGCCTGACCGGTACCTGGTTTCGCCAGATGTGGACGATTACCAGTTCGGCCACCATCGGCATGGCCTTCTTGATCACCTACTACTTTGTCTTTCAGCCGACAGCCAATTCGCGCTTGCTGGTACCTTTCGTCTGGGCCATCTCGATCGTGCTGCTCTGCCTCGGGCGCCTGATCGCTTCGGCCATTATGGGCACGCTCTACCAGCTCGGTCTGGGAGAGACTCGCGTCCTGGTGGTCGGCTCAGGTCGCCTGGCCAAGATGATTATGCAGCACGTCGCGGCCAACCCCAGTCTGGGCTACTCCATTGTGGGCTTTCTCCATGACCTGGAGAATGCGCCCGGCGATTTTGGTCGCTTCAAGATGCTGGGTACGTTGGATGACCTGGGCATGGCCATCCGCTCGATGCAGGTCGATGAGGTGATCATCGCTCTGCCCTCTCACTTGCATGAGCAGGTGATCAGGACTGTGCGTCTCTGCGAGCGGCTAGGTACCTCCTTTAAACTCATTCCCGACCTCTATGAGCTGAGTCTCTCGCGCATCGACATGGAGTCGATCGAGGGTATCCCCCTCATCGGCATCAAGCAGTCTTCGCTCAACCGCTGGCAGCGGGCCGTCACGCGCGCTGTGGATATCGTGGTCTCCAGCCTGATCCTGCTTCTGGGCGCCCCGCTCTGGCTGTGCATCGCCCTGGCTATCCGCCTGGACTCGCCCGGCAGCGTGATCTATAAGTCGACGCGCATCGGGCTGAACGGTAAGCCTTTCCAGATGTATAAGTTTCGCTCGATGTATCAGAACGCTGACCAGATGCTGACGGCCCTGCTCGACCGCAATGAGGCGCAGGGACCACTCTTCAAGATGCGCTCTGATCCACGCATAACGCGCGTTGGACGTCTTCTGCGTAAGCTGAGTCTGGATGAGATTCCCCAGTTCATCAATGTGCTCAAAGGAGAGATGAGCCTGGTCGGCCCCCGCCCGGCTCTGCCTCGCGAAGTCGCTCAGTACGAGGAGTGGCAGAAGGGTAGACTGGCTATTAAACCGGGGATCTCCGGCCTCTGGCAGGTGCGCGGGCGGAGCGATCTTAGCTTCGATGAGGGCGTCTTGCTCGACCTCTACTACATTGAGAACTGGTCGCTGCGCCTCTACTTTCAGATCCTGTTGAGCACGATTCCTGCGGTCATTTTCAGGCGGGGTGCATACTAAAAACGATGAGAGTGGCGCTCGTCCATGACTATCTGAATCAGATGGGGGGTGCGGAGCGCGTTGTTCTGGCGCTACATGAACTGTTTCCCGACGCCCCCCTCTATACTTCTATCTACGATCCGAAACGGGTTGATCCCGCGTTTCGGCGGATGGATATCCGCACTTCTTTTATGCAGAAACTTCCTCTGGTGACAAGCCATCACCAGCCCTATTTGCCCTTCTACCCCTATGCAATGGAAAGTCTGGATCTGCGCGGCTACGATTTAGTGCTGAGCAGTTCTAGTGCTTTCGCCAAAGGGGTGATTACGCGCCCGGAGACGCTGCATATTTGTTATTGCCATACGCCAATGCGCTGGTGCTGGAACTATGAGGAATACGTCGAGCGCGAGCAGCTGGGACGCCTGGCTCGCAGTCTCTTGCCGTTTTTGATCAGCAAGCTCCGCCTCTGGGACCAGGTGACCGCGGCCCGCGTTGACCACTTTATCGCCAATTCTCCCGTGGTGGCGGAGCGCATCCGCAAGTACTACCGGCGCGAGGCAGTGGTCATCCCTCCGCCAGTTGATGCCAGCCGTTTCAAGTTTGAGCCACAAGCTAGAGGTGACTATTTTCTAATTGTGAGCCGCCTGGTTCCTTACAAACGTATTGATCTGGCCATCGAGGCTTGTAATGCCTTACGCCTGCCTCTGGTCATTATTGGAAAAGGGCGCGATCTGCCCCGCCTGCAGCGGCTGGCTGGCCCAACGATCCGCTTTGCTGGCCAACTCAGCGATGCGGAGGTGTTGGACTATTTTGCTCACTGCCGGGCCCTGATTTTTCCGGGCGAGGAGGATTTCGGTATCACGCCGCTTGAAGCCCAGGCCTCGGGCCGCCCGGTCATCGCCTATGGCGCCGGCGGCGCTCTGGCTTCCGTGATTGGGGGTGTGACCGGGGTCTTTTTCCACGAGCAGACGGTGGAGAGCCTGGCCGCCGTGCTAGCTACCTTCGATGAACGGGCCTTCGATCCTTACAGGATTCGTGAGCACGCGCTGGAGTTCGATAAGCCGCGTTTCCAGCGTCGCATGCTGCAATTCATCGAGGCGAAACTGGCAGAGCGCCAGTCACACGAGCAGACTCTTGCTCTCCCTTCGGTCGCAGTGAAGGGCAAACCGCGAGGTGAGGCAGGGGCCTCTGGAGCGCCATAGCCTGGCGGCTCAGCAGTCCGCTCCGCTACTGGTGGCTTCTCTTATGTATGCCAAGCCAAGAAGAAGAGAGGAAGGATAGTTAATCGTGGAATTGCGAGCTTATTGGGATGTCGTCAGGCGCCGTCTCTGGCTCGTTATACTAGTGATCGTTATTGCCGCTCTCTATGTTGCTTACCAGGGCTATCATCTCTGGAAGACACCCGGCGCTCTGAAAGCTTACCACTCGACGGTGACGATTCAGGTGGGCTTGCAACCGGAGCCTCGCAGCATGATACCTAGCTATATCGAAGATATGCAGGTGGCTGAGTCGCTGGCCGATGCCGTGCCGAGCCTGGTTACTATGCCTGGCTTCGACAAGGCCGTCTCGGACCAGATTAGTCAGGATATGCAGGCGATCCAGGCGCGTTACGGGAATAGCCCTGATCTAGGCGACTGGCAGAATCCGAGCGCGATTGGAGGGGCGCTTTCGGCCAGCCGATCGCATAACCTGGTGACCATCGACGTCAGTTGGCCTACTGCCCCCGGCGCCTGGGCCATTGCCAATGCTGTGGGCGAGGTTCTGACGAGCCATCTGAATACCTATCTCGACTATATCATTGAGGGCACCCCAGGAGCCAGTCCCGGTGCGCAGCAGCTGCAGCCGGCAGCTATTGGGCGCCTGGTCAGTCCCGCCTCCGATCCCAGCCTTGGCGCCGGTTCAGCGGGGAACCGCTTGACGCTTCTGGCCGCGATCATGCTCGTGGCTCTGATCATTGGTCTGGCGCTGGCTTTCCTGGTCGACTACCTGGATGACCGCCTTCGTAGCGCCGAGGAGGTCGTTGAGCTGCTACAGTTGCCGGTATATGGTGAGCTGCCCCGGGCACCACGCTCTGGGGAGCAGCGCGAGCGACGGCGGGTCCCGCCTGCCCCAGTGCCCTGAGCTGCTCACTCAAGCTAGCTCCTGCAGGCAGGCGATCTCTCTCAGTAAGTGTACGAGTAACCATGCTTTGGCAAATTGCTATTGCTCTAACGACCGAGAGGATAGGACAGATAAGGGGGGAGGATGCAAGGTGAGAGCGACAACAATGAACGGCTGGCAGGCAGATCGTTTGGGGTTCGCAGGCCAACAAGCCCAGCAGCCTGACAGCCTGACCTTTTGGCAGCTCGGGAGATTGTATCGTGGGTGAATCACATACACAGATGCAGCCTTTGTTATCGGATTATGATCCTGGTTCAGCCTACGTTGAGGCGGTCTTCTCGCTATTCGCTACCATCCGCCTGAACTGGGAGAGCCAGCAGCGTTCTCTGGCGCTACTGCTGACCAGCCCGTCTCATCCAGAGGAGCAGGCAACAGTGGCAGCTAATTTGGCCATCGCTTCGGCTCAAAGCGGTCTGCCGACGGTGTTGATTGAGGCTCACGTGCGCCACCCCGGACTGGGCCAGCGTTTTGGCCTGAGTCAGGGCCCGGGTCTCTCGGATATACTCTTGCAGGAAGAGACGGTGACTCCACAACAGGTGAGCCGCTACCTGGCGCCAACCTTTGTACCTCACCTCTGGCTGCTGAGCAGCGGTACAGGAGGGATGCCGCACGGGCTGGCTCCTTATGCAGCTCGTTTACCCGAGCTGCTCCGGAGTCTGCGCCGCTTTCTAGAGGAGGGCCAGGGCCAATCAGGCTTGCTGGTGGTGCATGGAGCCCCCGTTCTGGAAGGCGCCGATGCTTCGCTGCTGGGTGCTTACGTTGACCAAACCTTCCTGGTAGTTGTTCTGGGACGCAGTACACGGACGGCCACAAAGAAGGCGAGTGAGCAGCTCCAACGCGCCCGCGCCCGTCTGAGTGGGGTCATTCTCACGCAGGGATGAGTTGCTAGCGCTTTTCCCTGCTTCGCTTCTTGCAAGCGGGTCAGCCTGGCTTGCCTCTCGGGTGGTTCCCCATTCATAATGTCATTAAGAGCAGCGAGTGTGAAAGCCAGTAAGCTCGGGAACAGGTGTCGCCTGCGACAGCGCAGCGCGATCTGCTGCGCACAGTCAAAGAGCGATACCTGTAGACAGAGCTATCGTGATGCAATAGCACATGGCAGGAGGATCGCATGCCAGGACGCAGGGACCGGGATGAAGAGTCTCAGGAGCGCTACGAAGAGGATTTCGCCGAGTTTGAGATGGCCGACGGGGCCAATGGTCACCGCTATCGCCCCCGCCGCCGGTCGGCAGCGTGGAGATCACCTGCCGCCTGGCCCCCTCCTGATGATGTTGATGTCGAGCCAGAGCCTCCTCGCAGACGTAAATGGCGCTGGTGGTGGCTGGCTATCGCCGCCTTGGTCATCTGCGGAATCTGTGGCTTCATGGGAACCTTCGCCGCCGTCAATCTGGGCATCGGTATGAGTCTCAGCAAGGATGCAGCAGTGACCGCCAGTAATTTTCTTGCCGCCCTGGGGACCCAGGATTACGCTCAGGCCTATCGCTATCTTGGTCCCCCGATGACACTCCAACCAGGCGCCCAGAGCACCTTTATTGCCCAAGCCCAACGCTACGACGCTTGCTTTGGCACTGTGGTTGACTATAAACAGGTCGAGGGCACAACCGTTATCCAGGACAACACCTGGAGCTCTACCTACGAGGTCACCCGTAGCAAACTCCAGCGTAGCTATCGCCTGACACTCACACTCCAGGAGGATAGCAATCATCAGTGGAGAATTGTAGACTATCAAAGCGAGGGAGCCGATAATGCCTTGGCTCCTTCTCAGCCGGCCTGCCAATAAGCGGTCGGCTGGCTTTTGATACAAGCAAAAGGCTTCTGGAAAAGAGCGCGTTATGCCCAGCCTGCGAAGCATCTTGTTTCGTCACCTTGTGCGCCTTGGCTCGCTCAGCAATCGCGCAGATGTGAGCATCGCCCAGCTACGAGCAAGCATGGAGAAAGGGGACTGGTTTCTTTCCCTCTCGGTTCCCTGTGGCACAGTGACCGAGCCGGTTTCGGCAGGTGGAGTTCCAGCGGAGTGGGTCTTGCCCCCTGGCAAGCGCCGCCGTGGCACGGTCTTGTTCCTGCATGGAGGGGCATTTGTTATGGGTTCACCACGCAGTCATCGTGGCCTGGTGGCCCGCATTGCGGCAGCAGCGCAGCTGCAGGCACTTGCCATCGACTATCGATTGGCTCCTGAACATCCCTTTCCAGCAGCGCTTGAGGATACGCTGACCGCCTACCGCTGGTTGCTCAGGGAGCATTGCCCGGCCTCAGAGGCTGTTCTGATCGGTGATTCTGCCGGCGGCAATCTTGTCCTGGCGGCCCTGCTAGCCCTGCGAGCCGCTGGCGAAGCTCTGCCAGCTGCGGCGGTCTGCTTATCGCCCGCAACAGCCCTCGATGGCAAGGGCGAGTCGCTGCGCACCCATGCCGGGCGCGACCCAGTTCTGCGTGTCGAGACCGTTGGCCCCCTGGTCGCTGCCTACGTGGGGAACCATGATCCGACGGAGCCGTTGCTTTCCCCGCTCTACGCTGATTTGCACGGCCTGCCGCCATTGCTCCTGCAGGTAGGCAGCGATGAGATTCTCCTCAGCGATGTGGTCGCTTTTGCTGAGCGGGCGCGTCAGGCCGGTGTAGCCGTAGAGCTGGAGATCTGGGAAGGCATGTGGCATGTCTGGCAAATCGGCGCCCCCTGGATGCCCGAGGCCACCCACGCTATCCAGCATATTGGTGCTTTTATCCAGCGCCAGCTTGCCACTCAGGCGCGAGCCGCTTGAGCGAGCAGCCTGATCGGGCAAGGAGGTAACAGCAGGCAAGAGAGAACCGGCCTTGCCCATCCGGGTGAGGAGCCGGCCTTGTTCCTTCTTGCCTGCTGCTGCGCAAAGACCTGTCTCTTACCATTACCAGGGCCTGCCTGACCTGACCCGCGCAGGGATACTGGCAACCCCTGTCTCTCAGGCGGGCCACGCCCGGGCCAGCAACCAGCTTGCTGAGATCGAGGTAGATGATACGGAGTGAGGGAAAGTGGCTGCTTCCTTCCCTTAGTACCAGTTGAGCAGGTTATCTTTCACTGCGCGCGCGATAATCAGGCGCTGAACCTGGCTTGTTCCCTCGACGATCGTGAGCTGGCGCGCATCGCGATAGAAGCGCTCGGTCAGCGACTCATGCATGTAACCCAGGCCTCCCATGATCTGAAGAGCTTTATCGCAGGCTTCAACCGCGGTCTCTGTGGCAAAGGCCTTGGCCATCGAGAGAAAGTGCGCGTGCTCACGATCGGCTTTTCCTTCATCGACCAGTAGTGCAGCCTGGTAGGTGAGAAGGCGCGAGGCTTCGATGTGCATCGCCACCTCGGCAATCATCATTTGAATGGCCTGGTGCTCGATCAGCGGTTGACCGAAGGTCTGACGTTGACGCGCGTAGTCAACAGCATATTGAATAGCGCCCTCGGCGGTACCAACGCCGCGCGCCGCGACGCAAGGACGCACCGAATTGAGATTCCACATGATGAGCTTGAAGCCCTCGTTCTCGCGGCCCACCAGGTTGTGGGCAGGCACACGCGCTTCCTCAAAGATCAGCTCACAGGTGGGAACTCCATGTACGCCCATCTTACGGTCTTCTCTACCAACGCGGAAACCGGGTGTGTCACGATCGACGATGAAGACGCTGAAGCCACGAGAACCAGCCCCGGGATCGGTTTTGGCAGCAACGAGGAAGAAATCGGCGACGCTGGCACCTGAGATGTAGCATTTGGTGCCGGTAAGGATGTATTCGTTCCCTTTCCTTACTGCGCGAGTGGCAATATTGGCCGAGTCGGAGCCGGCCCCTGGCTCGGTCAGGCCGAAGGCGCCGCGCAGCTCTCCGCGCGCAGTCCCAGCACAGTATTTCCTCTTCTGTTCCTCAGTGCCCGCTTTAAGAATGGCGCTGGTGGAGAGGCGCGTCAGGAGAAGGATGAGGGCACAGGCATTGTCGACCTTGGCAATTTCCTCTATCGCCAGCGCTAGCCCAAAGATGCCGGCGCCACTGCCTCCTAATTCTTCAGGGAAGCCCAGGCCCAGCAGGCCAGTTTCCTTATAGACCTGGAAAATATCTTCGGGGTAAATCCCGGTATCATCAAGCTCGGGGGCGCGAGGCGCAACGACTTCCCTGGCGATGCGTCTAGCGGTGTCGCGAATTAATTGCTGCTCTTCAGTCAAGTAGAAATTCATCGTGCGTCGACTCCTTTACTGCAGCCGGAGATCCAGACAGGATGAGCAGAGCAAGGGACTCTGCTATTCCGAAGCGGCAACGAGCGCCACTGCTCCTGCGGCCCATTATATCCCAAGGCCGTCGCCGGGTGCCAGACAGCCAGAGAAACAGAGGGCTAACTTGCCAGATTGGGCAAGACAAGGCTATAATCCCAATGATAAAGGTCGGTAGAGAGAAGGGCCTGACAGGTGCTGCCGTGCACCTGGTATCCAGTCTTCAGTGCCTGGCACCTCGCTATTCAGCACCTAGCCAACCTATTAGGGGAAGGTGGCGCCAGAGGGAGATATGACAAGGTACCCATCGTTTTGGGAGAAGATACCACAACCGATTGTTGGGCTGGCCCCGATGGATGGAGTAACAGACGCGCCATGCCGGACTATGCATGGCCTCTATGGGCGGCCCGATCTTGTGATTACCGAGTTTACCAATGTCGAGGGCCTGTGGCGAGGCAGCGATCGTATCTTTCGCGATTTTCTCTACACGCCCGCTGAGCGGCCCGTGGTCGCGCAGATCTTCGGCAATAATCCGGAGTCCTTCTATCGCGCCGCTCACGTGGTCTGCGAGCTAGGCTTCGACGGCATCGACATCAATATGGGTTGCCCGGCCAAGAGTGTGGCCAGCCGTGGTGGCGGTGCGGCCCTGATCTGTACGCCCGACTTGGCGAAAGAGATCATCCGTGCCACCCAGCGCGGAGTGCGCGACTGGGCTAATGGCCAGACGCTAGAGGATCTGGGAATGGAGCCGGAGCGCATCCAGCGCATCCGGCAGATGAATGAGGAGCGCATCCGCCTCTGGGGAGATCAGCCGCGCAGCGAGCGACGGTTGATCCCAGTCTCGGTGAAGACGCGTCTGGGCTACGCTTCTATCGTTATTAAGGACTGGGTGCAGCATCTGCTAGAGACGGAGCCGTTTGCCATCTCGTTGCACGGGCGGACGCTGGTGCAACACTACAAGGGTGAGGCCAACTGGGAGGCAATCGCTACCGCTGCGGAGATCGTGCGCCAGACGGATACACTGATTCTCGGCAATGGTGACATCCACTCGCTCTACGAGGCGGCCAAGCGCATCCGCGAGACGGGCGTACATGGGGTGCTGATCGGGCGTGCTACCCTGGGCAATCCCTGGATCTTCCGCGATCGCGAGCGCATGAAGAGTCTGCTCAATGCCGGTATTGAGCCAACGGAGGCCGACCTGCCTCCCCCCAACCCGAGCCGGGAGGAGCGCCTGCTGATGGCCCTGGAGCACGCGCGAGTCTATACCCGGCTCAAGGGCGAGGATCATTTCGTCGAGCTGCGCAAGCATATGGGCTGGTACCTGGGCCATTTCCCGGGTGCCAAGTATGTCCGCAATGCCCTGGTGCGCGTCAATAGCCTGGCGGAGGTGGAGGCTATCATCTACCAGGCTCTGGAGAATCCGCAAGCCTTCTCAGGGTATAGCGCTGAGGAGGAGACCGTCGAAGAGGCAGTTCCCACACTCGACCTGAGCTGCGCCTGCTAAGCCAGCCCTGGGTGAAGCCTCTGTCTTTCTCACCCAGGGCCAGGTTACTGAAGATAGTCAGTGGGATCAGGGACGCCAGCCAGCTGGAAGGCTTCTTTGCGTTCGTTACAGGTACCGCAGGTGCCGCAGTGTTTCTCGCCCCCCTTGTAGCAGCTCCAGGTTTCAACGAAGGGAACGCCGAGCGCCGCACCGAGGCAGACAATCTGCTCTTTTTTGAGGTGGGCAAAGGGCGCTTCCAGATGCAGGCGCGGGTGCCCATGCCCCTCGACCGCCAGGCGCTCCATCGCACCAAAAGCCTCGATAAAGGCTGGGCGGCAGTCAGGATAGATAAAGTGGTCGCCAGCATGAGCGGCAAAAGCTACCACTTCCGCCTCTTCGGCCACGGCGATACCATAGGCAATGGCAAGCATGATGGCATTCCGATTGGGTACGACTGTGATGGCCATGTTCGCAGCAGCATAGTGCCCATCAGGAACAGCCACGCTTTCATCGGTTAGTGCCGAGCCTTTGAAGTGTTGGCCAAGCTGGCGCAGATCGAGGAGAGAAAAAGCCGCCTCTAGACGCTGGGCGCAGCGCTCGGCAAAGAACAGCTCTTTGCGATGACGCTGGCCATAGTCAAAAGAGAGCAGATGGAGCTGATACCCTTGGGCATGGAGTAGATGGGCCAGAGTGACACTATCAAGCCCCCCACTGACAACAGCGATCGCTTTGGGACGAGACATGCTTGCTTCTCCTTCCAGTTGTTCACCCTCACACTGGCCAGGTCAGGTGAGTCGGGTGCGTGTGATCAGGGCACTTCCAGCCGGAGCTTGTTGGGCGACCACCCCAACGAGAGATGATAGCGGCTGCCACCTACCTGATAGAGCAGAAGTCACCGGGATAGATGCGCGATGGCGACTGCTCTTGATATTGTACGCAGACGCGCACAGCCTGTGAAGATCTGAAGGCAGGCAGACGGGTGTTCATGGAGTAAACGCTAAGAAAGGATGAGTCCGTTGCGAGTATCGTTCTGGTTCGTAACCATCGCGTCATTATTTGTCACCTGCTTGATTACTGCTAATATTATTGCCGTCAAGATCATCGCCCTGGCGGGCTTGCTCGTGCCCGCGGGCATCATTGTCTTTCCGTTGAGTTATCTATTCGGCGATGTCTTGACAGAAGTCTATGGCTATGCGGCTGCGCGGCGCGTTATCTGGCTTGGCTTCGCCTGCAATCTACTGGCAGTGGTCGCTATTTTTGTGGGAGGGCTGGCCCCCGCCGCTTCTTTCTGGAAGCTGCAGGCCGCCTACAACGCCATTCTCGGCTTCACGCCGCGCTTACTGCTTGGCTCCTTCGTGGCCTATCTCTGCGGCGAGTTTGCCAATTCTTTCGTCCTGGCTAAGCTCAAGATTCTGACAAAGGGGCGCTGGCTCTGGACGCGGACCATCGGCTCGACGCTCGTAGGGGAGGGACTGGATACGCTGATTTTTATTACGATCGCCTTCTGGGGCGTGATCCCAGCTGCCGAGCTGTTGACGGCGATGCTCACGCAGTGGCTTTTCAAGGTTGGCTATGAGGTGGTGGCAACGCCGCTGACCTATGCAGTCGTCAATTTCCTCAAGAAGCATGAGCAGATCGATACATTCGATTACAATACCAATTTCAGTCCAATTCTGCTCTCGCGCTGACTGAGCCAACAGTGACAGGTTAGGTCAGGGCTCTGGCCAGCGAGAGAGGCTCTCTCTTCTGCCTCCCTTCCCGGCCCGCCAGGCCCCCTCGGGGGTCCACCGGTCGCCGGGAAGGTGGGCAACTGGTCGCGCCTCTCTCGCACGGGAGCTGGAGCTGATTACAGGCTGCTCCCCGTCATGTGACGCCGATATTCAGGACGGGGACCGCTATAGTTGGGAGCGGCATACTCGGCGAAGATAATCGTCTTGATATTGCCTCGCACATTGAAGTCCCCAGCCACACGCATCCAGCGCGGTTCAAGCAGGGTCACCAGATCGTTCAAAATGGTGTTGGTGGCGGCCTCATGGCTGATCTGTCGATCACGATAGCCGTTGATATAGAGCTTGAGGCTCTTCAGCTCAACTACCGAGCGGTCAGGGACATAATCGATAACGATCGTAGCGAAATCCGGGAAGCCCGAGCGCGGACAGAGACAGGTAAACTCGGGAATCTCCAGGTGAACGACGTAGTCACGCTCGGGGTTCGGATTAGGCCAGGCTTCCAGGCGATTGGTGGCAATCTCATCCAACCCGTAGCGCCCCGGCACACGCGTCTGTTGCTGCTCTTCGCTCATACGAGAATGACCTCCGATTCTTCAATCAGAACAAGGAAAGCTAGCAGGCCAGAGCAAGCTGGCTTGAGGTAGAGTCGCGAGCAAGAAGAGAGCAGAGACAGGCGAGGCTGTCCCTGCTCTGCTCTACTAAGCAATAGGCTACTTGAACTGCAACTTCGAATGAAGTTCGCAAGAGAATCCTAGCATATCCACGATACGGAGTCCAGGGATACCAGACAGCTCACCACTATGAGGAGGAGACCTTTATTGCTTCGTCTCAGAGCGAGCAGTCTAGCTCTTCTCCCTTCCTCTCTCAGCATTGTCCGTCTGCCATAGCAGTATCTGGGGAAGGGATTGCTTTCCCCCTTATAGCTGACGCCCCTCCTGCCGACAAGAGATATTGTAGAGGTATGTATCCCTATCGATTATTGCTGATTTATGTCCACAGGCCCCTGCTTGCCTCCCTCCGTCTCAGCACCCTGCCAACGCCAACGCGGTCTGGGAGAGGAAGCAGTGGGTCTCTTCTACCTGGTGCGCTTATTTTTGTAGGACATGGTTAACAAGGCCAGATCAATGAAACATGTGTATGAAACATATACCCCTGCTGCTCGCCTGGCCCTGCACTACGCACGCGAAGAGGCCAGCAAACGGCATCGCAGGTTAATTGGCAACGAGCAACTGCTGCTGGGCATCTTGCGCCTCAACGACCCCCTCATCGGGCAACTCCTGACCTCCTTCATGCTGCGGCCTCCCCTGCTCCGCCACATGATTGAGGCGTTGGACAGACCGCGCAAGCGTGTCCAGGCGTCCCGTCAGACGCTTTCTCCGGCGACGCGGATGGCCTTACGTGCCGCAGCTCTCCACGCCAGGAGACTAGGAGCACCTTCCATTGCGCCAGAGCATCTGCTCCTGGGCCTCCTCAGCGTCCAGGATCGCCAGGCCGCTTTACTGCTGGGCCTGCTGGAGGGTTTTGGCATCACCTGCGCCAGCGTACGTGCTCGCTTGCTGGCCCTGGCCACATCTGGCTCATTGCCCGACCAGGCCATCTTCACGCCTGCGCAGGCCGGTGAGCCAGGAGCGCAAGGTAGCTCTGCCTCCGATCTTCCTTCAGGCTCGTCAGCCAGCAGAGCCAGTGACCTCCAATCGAGTTACCGTGAGCGCTATGAGCGTACCCCGGAACTGAACAGTGTTAGCCACGATCTGACGCTGGCGGCACTAGAGGGGCGCCTGGACCCCCTGATTGGACGCGAAGCTGAACTGACGCGCACAATTCAGATCCTGCTGCGCTATACCAAAAACAACCCGCTGCTGCTCGGGCCAGCGGGTAGCGGCAAGACGGCCATTGTCGAGGGACTGGCCGCTCGCATTGCCGCCGGCAGCGTGCCAGAATGTCTGCGGGGCAAACGAGTTGTTGCCCTCGACATCGGCCTGCTGATAGCCGGTACACGTTACCGCGGTGACCTGGAGGAGCGTGTACAAGGTATCGTGGCAGAAATCAAGAGTGCCAGTGACGTTCTCCTGTTTATCGATGAGATTCATATGCTCATCGGCGCCGGCGGCCCAGCCAGCGCCCCGAACGTGGCCAACCTGCTCAAGCCTCTGCTGGCCCGGGGGCACCTGCAATGCATCGGAGCCACAACCTTTGAGGAGTACACCCGCCACTTCGAGCAGGACGCAGCATTAGCCAGGCGCTTCCAGCCCGTCTTTATCGCTGAACCGGATGCCGTCGAGACGCTGGCGATCCTGCAGGCCCTGCGCCCGCGCTATGAAGCCTTCCATCGCGTCATCATCAGCGACGAGGCATTGAAGGCAGCAGTGCGCCTCTCAGGGCGCTACCTTGCCGGGCGCACTCAGCCCGACAAGGCGATTGACCTGATCGACGAAGCTGCCGCCACGCTGCACATGCGCCAGGCCCTGCCGCCCCCAGCTCTGCGCCAGCTCCACGAGGAGTTAGCCAGCCTGCGAGCGAAACGAGAGGCCGCTATACGTCAACAGCACTTCTCCACGGCTCTAGAGCTACGCCGACAAGAGCAGCAGCTCCTGCGTCGTGCTTTGGCCATCGAGAGTGAGTGGTTGATGCAGAGGTTGTCAGGTACTGTAGCATCGAACGCAGCTACTCCAGCCGCGCGTCCGCGCGTTGACGAGAGAGCTGTGGCCACGGTGGTAGCGCAGTGGACAGGACTGCAGGTGACCTTTCCAGGCGGCGCAGAGGCCCAGTATTTGCTCTCCCTGGAACATCTGCTCCAGCAACGAGTCGCCGGTCAGGAAGAAGCCATCACTACCGTCGCCCGGGCCGTGCGTCGCGCGCGCAGCAACCTGCGTGATCCGCGCCGGCCCGCAGCCTCATTCCTCTTCGTTGGCCCCAGCGGCGTCGGAAAGAGCCATCTGGCAACAGCCCTGGCCGAGGTCCTGACAGGAGACGAACGCGCCTTAATTGCACTGGATATGGCCGCCTTCACGGAGCGCCAGCAGGTACAGCGCTTGCTCGGCAGCCCACCGGGCTATCAGGGCTATAAGGAGTCTGGCCTCCTGAGCGAGGCCCTCCGCCAGCGGCCTGCCAGTATTGTTCTCTTCGAGGGCCTGGAAAAGGCCCACCCAGCCTTGTTCGACCTGCTCCTGCAGGTCCTGGAAGATGGGCACCTGAGCGATGGCCAGGGCCGGCTGGTGAACTTCCGCGAGGCCATTATCATCCTCACTACCAATCTGCCTACCTCCCCAGATCAAGCAGCTGTCCTCGGCTTCGGGAGCGGCCTGCCCCAGAGTGGGCTGTCGCCAATACGCCGGTGGAAGCAGCTCCTCACCCAGCTTCAGCACAGCTTCCGGCCAGAGCTGCTCAACCGACTCGACGCCATTATCCCTTTCCACCCCCTCAAGAGAGAGCATCTAGGCCAGATTGTTGATCAATTGCTGGGCACTAGCTGCCAGCGGCTGGCCCAACTCGGTATCAACCTGCAAATCAGCCCAGCCGCACGCGACTACCTGCTCAGTCGCGGTCAGCGGCAGCTGCTCATCGAGGGTGCCCGTCCGCTGCGGCGGCTTGTGCGTCACGAGGTGGAAGACCGTCTCAGTGAGGCGCTGTTGCGAGGCGAGATCGGCAGGGGTGACCACCTTTTCCTGGTCCCCGACGGCGAGAGCAGCTATCTGCGCCTGGAACGGCTGTCCCAGGCCAGGAGCAGGGGCCAATCGCCATCGATAGAGCCGCCTCCTTCCTCATCCTCGACAGACAGCTCCCCAGGCTCAGTAGCCCGATCCTGGTCGGAGGTACCTGGCCACAGCGCAGCCTGATCATCTAAAGAGAAGCAGCATCACCTTCCTCATCAGAGGCCCGCCGTGGAAGAGAGCACTGGCAGTCAGGACCCGGCACCATCCCGCTCAAACGCTATAGTCTCCACGGCGGGCACCCCTCTATACTCTTCATCCCCGTCGCTCGCGGCAAGAGCTTCCCTGCGGAGCCACTCCAGGTGCTCCCGGCAGAGTGGCGTCCCTATCTCTTTAACAGAGTCTTCCTATCCTTTCGGCAAACTTTAACCGCCGCTTAAAGGCACTTAACCCCCCCTTAAAGGGCCATTAAAGCGATAACTGTACAATTCGGGTGGTGCGGAAAAGAGCCAGGGCACGCCCGAACGGAACAGTGGCCCGGCTAAGGCCGGCAGCGCGGCCTGTCCGCCGACTAGCTTATCTATTTTCCGCTGCCGTCGCGCCACGGCAGCGTCACTGAGGAGGGGAAACCAGCGCTATGACACCATTCACACCTTCACTCCGCCACCGAGGGCGCCCGCGACTGAGATATCTCGGTGCCCTCCTGCTGCTGGGCTTGCTAGCTTTACTGGCAGCCTGCGGCAACAGCTCCAGCGGAGGCACGACTACAGGCAGCGGCAGCACCTGCCCTTCGACCAAGCAGCTTACGGGCGCTGGATCGACGTTTGACAATCCTTTATTCTCAAAAATGTTCCAGGAGTATCCCAAAGTCCAGTGTGGTATCAACGTAAACTATCAGGCGGTAGGAAGTGGAGCTGGTATTAATAACCTGTTACAGCACATTGTCGATTTCGGTGCCACTGATGCGCCTATGACCAACGATCAGCTGAACAAGAGCACCAGTGGACCGATCTTGCACATCCCGATTACCATTGGAGCGGTGGCCATCTCCTATAACCTCAGCGGAGTCAGCCAGCTCAAGCTGACAGGGCCGATTCTGGCCGCCATTTACGAAGGCAAGATTACCACCTGGGACGACCCGCAGATCAAGGCCATTAACGGCGGCCTCAACCTCCCCCATAAGAACATCACCGTCGTCCACCGTTCTGACGGCAGTGGCACCACCAGTATCTTCACGCACTACCTCTCGGCAGTCAGTCCAGACTGGCAGAGCAAGGTCGGGGCTGGTACCACCGTTAACTGGCCCACGGGTGTCGGAGCCAAAGGAAGCTCCGGCGTCGCCGGGCAGGTCAAGAACACCGATGGGGCCATTGGCTACGTTGAGCTGTCCTACGTTCTTGCCAACAATATTCCCTACGCCCTGCTCCAGAACGCTGCTGGTAAGTTTGTTGCGCCCTCACTTGACAGCGCCAAAGCCGACGCCGAGAGCTTCAGCAATATCCCGGCAGATCTGCGCTTCTATATCGTCAATGGCAGCGGCGACAACGCCTATCCAATCACCGGCTTCTCATGGGTCGTAGTCTACCAGAACCAGAGCAACAGCGATAAGGGCCAGGCCCTGGCGCGCCTGCTCTGGTGGATGGTGCATGACGGACAGCAGTATGCACAGCCGCTCAACTATGTGCCACTGCCAGACACCATCGTCAGCAAGGACGAGGCCCAGATCAAGGCCATGCGTTGCGGCAGCAGCGCTTGCTACAGCGGCTCCTGAAGAGGGCGTCAGCGAGTTAACGAGAAAGATCAGCCAGGCAAGCACAGGCAGGGAGCTGTATCCTACAAAGATCAGCCCCTGCCTCATCACCTAGGGAGTAGAGAGCCAGGGGAGAGTGCATGAGCCAGGAGAGAGTCAGCCTTAGCAAAGCACGTCAGCAGTGGATAGGCTGGCAACGGATATTGCGCGTTCAGCGGCCCGGGGACCTGTTCTTCCGCGGCATTACCCTGCTGTTCGTTCTGATCGTTCTCGGGCTGGTTGCGGGCACAGCCTGGATTCTCATCAGCAATTCACTGCCCACCATCAGACGTTTCGGCTTTAGCTTCCTGACTAACAAAGCCTTTGATCCAGTTCACGACGTCTACGGGGTCTTGCCAGCCATCTTTGGCACCCTGATGACCTCAGCTTTTGCCCTCATCTTCGCCGTACCACTGGGGCTGGGAGCTGCCATCTTCCTTGTTGACTTCTGCCCACGCTCGCTGCGGCTCGTTCTAGCCTTTCTGATTGACCTGCTGGCCGCCATCCCGAGCGTCATCTATGGCCTCTGGGGCTTTCTCGTACTCGCTCCCTGGCTGCACAATGCCGGCGAGCCCTGGCTCCAGCAACACTTGGGCTTCCTGCCGCTATTCGCAGGGCAACCGGAGGGCGTCGGCTACCTTGGGGCCGGCATCGTCTTGACAATGATGATCCTGCCCCTCATCATCTCAGTCTCACGCGAAGTAATGCTGGTGACCCCCATCGCTCAACGCGAGGCTCTGCTCGCGCTCGGAGCCACTCGCTGGGAAGTCATTCGCCACGCCGTGCTACCTTTTGCACGCGTGGGCATTCTGGGCGGTGTCATTCTGGCCCTGGGGCGAGCCCTTGGCGAGACGATGGCCGTCACCATGATCATCGGTAACCAGGCCAATGAGCCAAGCCTCAGCCTCTTCACGCCCGGCTATACCCTGGCCAGCGTCATTGCTAACCAGTTTGGCGAAGCGACGCCCGGCCTCTTCCTCTCGGCCATTATCGAAGCCGGTCTCATCCTCTTCATCATCACCTTGATCACCAATATCCTGGCGCGCTGGTTGATCGCCAGTCTCCAGCGCCAGGCCCAAGGAAGCAGAGGAGGGCGCCCATGAGCGTGCCTATGCCAGCATCTTCTTCATCAACCCTGCCGTCAGGGGAGAGCCGTCTTCACCCATTCCTGGCTACACGCTCCTCCCTGAACCTACGGCGGCGCCTGGTGAACGCCCTGATCGTTCTTTTCACCACCCTGGCGGCTCTTTTCGCCGCCGGACTACTGATCTATCTGCTCTGCTACGTGTTGAGCCAGGGTCTGCGCTACATCAACCTCGACTTCTTTACGCAACTCCCGACCCCGAACGGCGAGCCGGGGGGAGGCATGGGCGAAGCCTTTCAGGGTAGTCTGATCCTGATCGCTCTGGCCTCGCTGATGGGAGTACCGCTGGGACTTTTCACTGGCATCTACCTGGCTGAATTCGGACGCGGATCTTTCGCCCAGGGAGTGCGCTTCCTGGTCGACGTCCTCAACGGCATCCCGACCATCATCTTTGGCCTCCTGGCCTGGGTTCTGATCGTCATCCCTATGCAAAGCTTCTCGGGTCTGGCCGGCGGTTTCGCCCTCGGCATGATCATGATTCCCATCGTGACACGTACCTCGGAGGACGTGCTGCGCCTGGTACCGCGCGAGCTACGCGAGGCCTCGCTAGCACTAGGAGCCACGGAGGCGCGCACAATCTTGCAGATAGTGCTTCCCGCGGCGCGCAACGGGATCATCACAGGCGTGGTGCTAGCCATGGCACGCGTGGCTGGAGAGACGGCGCCTCTGCTGATGACCGCCTTCGGGACGACTTTCTGGAATACCGATGTCACCCAGCCGATGGATGCTCTGCCACTGCGCATCTTCCAGTTCACCCTCAGCCCTTATCAACAACAGGTCAATCAAGCTTACGCAGGTGCCTTCGTGCTCATCGTCCTGATCCTCCTCGCCTCCCTGGCTGTGCGCCTGGCCACAGGCGGCTTCAAACAACGATGAGCAGCAAGGTTCAGGCCGGTAGGAGGACAAGAAGGAAGGAAGTTCGCCTATGGATCAGGCAATCGTAGAGCAGACAAGCAGGAGCGTGTCAAGGCCGGCGGGGATGGCGCTCAGCATTGAGCAGCTCAATGCCTGGTACGGACGTAAGCAGGCCCTCTTTGATATCAACCTGACGGTGCCCCCACTGAGCGTCACCGCTCTGATCGGGCCATCCGGCTGCGGCAAATCGACGCTCGTGCGCTGCCTCAACCGTCTCCATGAGACCCTCCCCGGCGCCCGCGTTGAGGGCAGGGTGATCGCCAATGGCCTCGATATCTATGGGCGCGGCATTCGCCCGATGAACGTCAGGCGCCACATCGGCATGGTCTTCCAACAGCCCAATCCACTGCCGACACGCAGCATCTTCGAGAACGTGGCTATCGGGCCACGGCTCAATCTAGGGCTGCGCGGATCGAGGCTGAAGGAACTGGTCGAGCGCAGCCTCCAGCAGGCCGCGCTCTGGGAGGAGGTCAAAGACCGCCTGCATAGCCCGGCCACCAGCCTCTCAGGCGGGCAACAACAACGTCTGTGCATCGCCCGCGCCCTGGCCCTGGAGCCAGAGGTTCTGCTCATGGACGAGCCATGCTCGGCCCTTGACCCTATCTCCACCCTCCAGGTGGAGGAGTTGATCACCTATCTTAAGCGACAGTACACCATTGTGGTCGTCACCCATAACATGCAACAGGCCGCACGTATCGCGGACCGCACAGCCTTCTTCTTGCAGGGCCACCTTGTCGAAGAGGGAGAGACTCAACAGCTCTTCACTCACCCGCGCAAGAAAGAGACTGAAGACTACATTAGTGGACGTTTCGGCTAGTCGAGTTAGTCAGGATAACTCAGCTACAAGAGAGGGGATTACTGTGAAGGATACCGCAGCAGAGAGCAAGAATACGGTGAGCACCACCGGTAACACCTTCCCAGAGGGCGTCAGCATCTTCTCACGGAAAGTGGCCCGTAGCGGCCACATTTCCTACGAAGGGCGCCCGTACTTTATCAGCAAAGCCCTCGCCGGGCGCTACATTCGTCTCATCGTGACGAACAATCGTCTGATCGTAGATACCGCTATTCCTCTTCATAAGGAGTATCAGCTTCTCTAGCTGATGCGGCTGCGAGGAAAGGCAATGGAGAGCAATATGAGTGGGCCATACTCGCGGTTGCCAGCGACGGAGGGGCGTCTCGCCAGCCAGCGATCCGAGACGCCCCCTGTCGACCTTCGGCTAAACCATGCCCTTGGGGCTGCTGAGCCAGGTCAGCCGCTGGACCAGAACGCCGGGGTTGCGATTGAGGTCAGGCACCTTAATTTCTACTACGGGACGCGCCAGGTTCTCTTCGATATCTCGCTACCGATTCGCCAGCGGCAGATCACAGCCCTGATCGGGCCATCTGGCTGCGGGAAATCCACCTTTCTGCGTACACTCAATCGCATGAACGATCTTATTCCCGAGACGCGTATCGAGGGAGAAGCGATCTTTGACGGCGAGAATATCTATGACCCGGCCATCGATGTCATCCGCCTCCGTCAGCGCATTGGCATGGTTTTCCAGCGTCCTAATCCTTTCCCAAAGTCGATCTTTGAAAACATCGCCTATGGCCTGCGCATCCAGAGAAAGCCACACCGGCAGATTCAGGAGGAGGTCGAGCGTAGCCTGCGAGCCGCGGCGCTCTGGGACGAAGTCAAGGACCGCCTGAAAGCTTCCGCTCTCGGTCTCTCGGGCGGACAGCAGCAGCGGCTCTGCATCGCCCGCGCCCTGGCACTACACCCCGAGGTGCTCCTGCTTGATGAACCATGCTCGGCGCTCGATCCCATCGCCACGCTCAAGATCGAGGAGTTGCTGCTCTCGATCAGCAAGGAATACACCATTGTCATTGTGACCCATAATATGTCTCAAGCTGCACGCATTTCCCAATATACCGGTTTCTTCCTTAACGGCAGATTAATTGAATATGGGCCAACCGCCGAGCTGTTCAAGCGACCGCGGCAGCGAGAGACAGAGGACTACATCAGCGGGCGCTTCAGTTAAGGATGAGAGCGTCACTATGATCAGAGGACAACGCGAGAAGATACTGGTGGTCGATGACGAAGAGGTCCTTGTTGAGGCCATTGCCTACAGCCTGGAGCAGGAGGGCTACCAGGTGCTTACGGCCCTTGACGGCAGAGCTGCTCTGGAGCTGGCACGGCGCGAGCGACCGCAGCTAATTATTCTGGATATCATGCTGCCAGAGATCGACGGTCTGGAGGTTTGCCGGCAGCTCCGACGGGAGCCGGCTACAGCTACTACGCCGATTATGCTCCTGACAGCGCGCGGGGAAGAGATTGATAGGGTTGTGGGCCTTGAAGTTGGGGCCGACGATTATGTGACCAAACCCTTCGGGCGTCGCGAACTGCTGGCGCGCGTGCGTGCTTTATTGCGCCGTGCCGCCTATCCCGTTACGCAGGCGCCTCCCGAAGGGGGCAGCATGACGCCAGAGGCCACTGTCCAGTCGCGGCGCAGTGCCCGGGAGCTGATTGCCGGCCCCGTACGCATCGACCTGCCTGGGCGACGGGTCTGGTGTCGCGATCAGGAGATCGAAATGCAGCCGAAGCAATTCGATCTCCTGGTCTATCTTGTGCGCAATCGCGGAACGGTGCTGACCCGTGATCAACTCTTACACCACGTCTGGGGTTACGACTACGCCGGCGACACCCGCACCGTCGACGTTCACATCCGCTGGTTGCGTGAGAAATTAGAAGAAGATCCGGCTTCCCCCAAGCTGATTCAGACCGTGCGCGGCGTGGGCTACGTCTTCCGCTAGCCCAGACAGCCGGCGCTCAGCGCTCTCCCCCTTCCTCACCCAGACTCGAGGGGAGAGCGGCCTCCAGTAGCTCCCCTTAGAAAAAGCACTCGGCGCGCAGCACGGTGACCGCCTGGCCGCTGAGAAAGACTCGCTCTCCCGCCAGGCGCACACGCACCAGACCGCCACGAGCAGAAGCCTGGTAACCTGTCAAAGCGGGACGTCCGAGGCGGCTACACCAGAAAGGAGCCAGCGTACAGTGAGCAGAACCGGTGACCGGGTCTTCGTTCACTCCAACAGCAGGGCCAAAGAAGCGCGAGACGAAATCATAGTCCTGGCCGCTGGCACGGCTGGTTACGATGAAGCCCCGCGCGGGAATGGTCAGCAGGCGAGTCAGGTCCGGCTGGAGAGCACGCACCGCTTCCTCGCTCTCCAGCTCAATCAGATAATCGAACTGGTTCCTGGCAACCAGGCGCGGGGTTAGGCCCAGGGCTTCGCTCAAGCCCGGCGGCGGGGTCGTAGCTGTGGCCGGCGTCGCCGGGAAATCCATCTCGATCCAGCCATCCAGACGACGAGCGGTCAGCAGGCCGCTGCGCGTATAGAAACGAGCCAGATCATCTGGCCGCAACAGCTCCTCTTCCCAGAGGACGTGAGCGCTGGCCAGGGTAGCATGGCCACAGAGATCGACTTCTACTGTCGGCGTGAACCAGCGCAGGCGATAGCCATCCCCTTCTGGGAGCAGGAAAGCCGTTTCCGAGAGATTCATCTCGCGCGCGACGAGCTGCATCCAGCGCTCGTCACGCGCCTCTGCTAACAAGCAAACTGCCGCCGGATTACCGGCAAAAGGACGATCAGTAAAAGCATCGACCTGGACAATGCGCTGTCCCATCTCAGTCTCCTCCATATCAAGCAGCAAGCACAGGACAGCACCCTCGCAGCCAGGGCCGCGAGAGGCCGTCTTCATTGTAGCACTTGATTGACCCTTGACAGAGGGGGAACCGCGCAGTATCCTCTCTACAGAGAGTGCTGTTGTCACCGATTTTGTATCGAAGAGTCTGACTTGATGGAACTGTTACTACGACGTTCAGGCTTGCAGCTCCTGGTTCTTCTGCTCGCACTGGTAGGCATAGGGGATGCGATCTACCTGACTATCGTGCATTATCAAGATGCGCCGCTGGTCTGTCCTGCCTCGGGCGCTATTGACTGCGCGCATGTGCTCAGCAGCAGCTACGCGGTGGTGCCCGGGACAACGCTTCCTATCTCGCTGCCTGGCCTGGGCTGGTGCCTGATCCTGGCTGGGCTGGCGCTGATGAGCCTGCTGCGCCCTACAGAGCCTGCCTGGCTTCGCCCCGCTCAGTTCCTTTGGTCGCTGGCCGGTATGGTCACTGTGCTCTACCTGGTCTACGTCGAGCTGGTCCGCCTGCATGCCATTTGTCTCTGGTGTACCGTTCTTCATGTCTTGATCCTGATCGCTTTCCTGATCAGCCTGGCCAGGTGGCTGGAACCGGAGCCAGAGATGGAGGCAGGAGCACTCCAGCCCTCTTCTTCCGCTCCGCCCACAACCCTTGCTCGCTCACGCCCGCGCTCTTCTCGGGCTGGTCGCTAGATAGATACATATCTCTGTATCTGAGCGCAGGAGCTGCGGAGAAGGAGAGACAGCAGTCAGCCTCCGGCCAGGCCGAGGCTCCTGACTGATCGGCAGGGTGAGCGCCAGTTTCTCTGTCGTGAGAGGGTTGTTGCCCCCTCCCTGTTGGAAAGAAGCGTCTCTCCCGTGGGTAAGGGCCGCTGAGCCAAGGAGCAGGCGGGGGGATGAGCCTCTTCCTTGCCAGGAATGGAGGCGTCAGGCAAAGCCAGTTTTCCATCCAGTTCCTGGAAGGGGAGAGAAGCCATGAAGCAGCGTTGGCAGTTGGGGCTTCTGCTCGTACCACTCGCGGCGGCGCTCCTACTGGTTGGTGTGCTGGTCCTCATCCACCAGCTAGGTCCCAGCCTGGCCTCCAGACGCCCGCCAACTCCGCGCGTCCAACTGGTCCGCAGCCCTAACAGCGCCTACAAGTATCATCTTTGCGCCGAAGCCTATGCCTATCTGCGCGCCACCCCTGACAATCCCTACAAGACAGACTTTACCTTCCAAGATCCTTTTCGCAACGCGCAGGATACAATTATTCCGCATTTTGTGGCCATCGACGCTTATGACCACAGCCTCAGCTTCAGTGTTACCGTTATCCTGCGCCAGCTGGCCACCGTCGAGGCCACCATCTCACATATTCATGAGCTGGATGGCATTAGCGTCCAGCTCCCCGATCGAGCGAATCAGCTGCAGGAACCGAGCGTTCCCCAGTTCGTTGTGGTGGCGATCGCCGAGCCTGGCAACGTCGCGGTTCTCGACTATACCTGCCCTCAACAATGGCATTGGTCAGCGGTCGGCGCGCGCCGGTCTTAAGCTGCTCGGAAGAGGTTGTCGTCAAAAGCCGCTTGACAAAACGAGCCAGATACAGTACAATCCAGATGACGCAGGCGCGATAGCATCTCAGCGCTTTACCAGACGCTGGCGCGCAGCAGTCATTGGGCCTCGTTCGTCTAGCGGACTAGGACGCCGCTCTTTCAAGGCGGAGATCACGGGTTCGAATCCCGTACGAGGTATCAGCGCAATCGTGGGAAGAGCCTGGCAGACCTGTCTGTGTTTCTGGTTTGCCAGGCTCTTTGCTTTTGGCTGGCCTTGTTGTTCCTTCCGCTCGCCCTGCCATATTCTTCCATCCTGGCAGGCGTGGGCCAAGACAGAGCAAAGGAAGAGGGCCTATGATCAGTGTAGAGGAAGCGCAGGAACGTATGCTGGCCACGATTCAACCGCTGCCAGCTATCACCATTGCTCTGGCGGAAGCCGCGGGACTGGTCCTCGCTGAGGACGTTGTCGCCAAGGAAGATCTTCCGCCCTTCGCCAATTCGGCAATGGACGGCTACGCCCTGCGCAGCGTAGACACGCGTATGGAGCATGGGCGTCCGGCCCGTCTGCGCGTCATCGGGACGATCGCCGCGGGCTATGTGACAGAGCAGGCTATCGAGCCAGGCACCGCCATGCGCATCATGACTGGTGCTCCGTTACCGCGCGGGGCCGATGCTGTGATCCAGATCGAGCTGACGCGCAGCGATCCCACCGATAGCAGCTGGGTCGAAATCCTCCAGGAGGTAGCACCGGGGAATAATATTCGCGCCGCTGGTGAAGACATCCGCCGCGGACAGCGTGTGCTGAGCCAGGGAAGTGAGATCGGCCCGTGGGAGATCGGTGTCCTGGCCACTGTGGGACAGGCCCGCGTGAAGGTGATTCGTCGCCCGCGGGTCGCGATTGTCAGCACGGGAGACGAGATTATCGACGTGGGGGAGCCATTGCAACCGGGCAAGATTCGCAACAGCAACGGTTATCTGCTGGAGGCAGCAGTGCGCCGCGCCGGGGCCGAGCCTCAGCGCCTGGGAGTGGCACGCGATACCGAGGAGAGCCTGCGCCAGGTCTTCAGTCAGGCCATGCAACACGATCTCATCATTACCTCTGGCGGCGTCTCTGTTGGCGAGTTCGACCTGGTCAAGCGCATCATGAATGAGCAGGGGGTCATCGACTTTTGGCAAATCAATATGCGACCTGGCAAGCCGCTGGCCTTCGGGCGCATTGGACAGGTCCCCCTGCTAGGGCTACCAGGCAATCCTGTCTCAGCCGCGGTGACCTTCGAGCTATTCGGGCGCCCGCTGATCCGTAAGCTGCTGGGGCACCGCCGCCTGTACCGTCCCCTGGTAGAGGTCACGGTCGAGGACGGCGTCAGCGAGCGCACGCCGCGTCGTCATTACGTACGTGCGCAGGTACGTCGGGAGCAGGGCCGCTTTGTAGCACGCACCACCGGTCATCAGGGATCACATATTACCACCTCGCTGCTCAACGCCAACGCCCTGGTGATCGTTCCAGAAGGGGGCAAGATTCTCAAGCCGGGAGAGACGGCGCAAGCCATCATGCTCGATTGGCCGGAGGAATAGAGGAATAGCTGAGCTGACAGCAGCCGCCATCGAGAGAGCGCTATGCGGTCGGAGGAGCATGGGCCTCTCCGTGGGACGTCGGTGCTCTAACGGTGCTGCCGTCCTCTCCCAGTGCCAACCCGTGTCAGGCGATAGCGCAACTGGTCGCGCGAGAGGCCCAGCAGGGCTGCCGCCCGCACCTGGTTATAGTTACAGCGTTCCAGGGCCTCACAGACAAAACGCTGCTCGATCTCAGCGAGAAACTCCTCTAAATTAATCCCTTCGGGGGGGAGATGGAGCTGCTCTTTGAGTTCCAGCAAGCGCTGTAGGGCACTACTACAGGCAGACTGCAAATAGGCAGGGAGGTGCTCAACGCGGATCTCATCGCCTTCACACATAATCTGGCCATGCTGGACGACGCTGCGTAGCTCGCGCACATTACCGGGCCAGCTGTAGCGTTCCAAGAGGGCCAGAGCCTCGGGACTGAGACGGCGCGGACGGCCTTCTTCCCCCAGCTGCTGACGTAAAAAGTACTCAACCAGCGGGGCGATATCTTCAGGATGTTCGCGCAGAGGGGGAATATGAATGGTGAAGACCTTTAGGCGATAGAAGAGATCCTCGCGGAATTCCTTCCGGGCCACAGCCGTTGCCAGATCGACGTTCGAGGCAGAGATCACGCGCAGGCGGACCTGAATCTCAGTGGTACCACCAACGCGGCGGAAGGAGCGCGTTTCCAAGAAGCGTAAGAGCTTGGATTGGAGCACGAGGGGCATCGAAGCGATCTCATCAAGAAAGAGCGTGCCGCCATCGGCCCGCGCCAGATAGCCGTCGCGCGTCACCCGAGCATCGGTGTAGGCGCCAGCTTCCACGCCGAACAGTTCTGTCTCTAACAAGGTTTCGGGAATGGCCGCACAATTAATGGCCACAAACTGGCGAGCGGAACCGCCGCTGAGGGCATGGATAGCGTAAGCGATGACTTCCTTACCAGTACCGCTCTCCCCCTGTAGCAGGACTGTCGTGGTTGGGAAAGCTGCCACCTGGCGAATGAGCGTCGCGATCTGACGCATTGGCTGGCTACGTCCAATGACCAGGCCACAACGCTCCAACTCGATCAGGAGCGCCTCATCCTCATGCGCTTCAGGCGAGCTTGCAGCGGGCTGAGAGCTATAACGCGGTCCTGAACCCTGCGACATCGTCCCCACCCTTCCTTCCATTCCAGTTCAGCTCACAAGGAGGCCGCCATTTCGGCTTGCCCGGGAGGGAGCCAGCGGCCTACGGAATTACCATGACCAGGCGAACAGGAGCGGCCTCCCTACCGGTGAGGCCCCTCTGCCAGCGGCCACTATGCTCACCTGCATGCAGCCTGACTATCTGCCGGGTTGGGAGCCTCCAACAGGCACCGAGGCCGGATACGGAGGCTGGGCGGGACTACCGGGCGAGAGCGGTCGTGTTGGCTGGACCCCCCAACCACGACCCACGATGAAGCGGGCCCCATTGCCGCCGTTGCCCCACTGCGATTCGGTCTCCACATAGATTGGCGACTGAGGGACCGCGGCGGCAGTGGGAGCAAACGCGCCCGTGATCTGGGGAGTCTGAGGCGGAGCTGGCCACGCCTGCGCCTGGGCTGGTACCCAGGGCGGCGAGCTTGACATTTGCGACTGCGACGCAGAAGGATCAGCCATTGGAGGCAGAGCAGCCGGAGAAAACTCCTGGACAGGATACTGCGGCTGCATACTGTAAGGATGCTGGATCAGGCCCAGCGCCATCAACTCTCCGATCACAACATAGACCTGCTCTAGCGGCATCCCCAGACGCTGAGCGATCTGCAGCGGCGTTGTCTCTCCAGTAATACAGCCAAAGACACGCCACTCATCGGGGGTCAGAGGAATCTCCACGCTGCCAGAGCGCAGGGCCTGTAGATCAGGCGGGATCAGCCTGGCCTCGGGATGGATAAAAGAGACATCAACGCGCCGCGGCGTATAGGGCGTCATAATGGGGCGAGGAGCTGGCAGGTTAGCTGACGCCGCGGAGGTTGGGGCAGCCTGCTGGGCAACAGAAGGCTGTCGTTGGGCAGAGGCCGCTTCTGCGGCATTGGCCGTTGCGGTGGAAGAGGGAGCATCAGAAGCAACCGCCGAGAGGCGGGCCAGGGCATCGGGGTCAAAGAGCGAACTGAGATCGATGCGAGCACGCTCCTGGCGCTGAGGGGCAGCGCCCGTCTCAGGCAGAGCCTGAGTTACACGCGGTTGAGAAGTCGGGGCAAGCTGCTGGGAGATCTGTCCCGACCCCTGGGCGGCTAGTTGAGGCGGCTGAGGCTGCGATGAAGGAGAGAGAGGTTGCGACAACAACGGCTGCTCATAGGGCACCTGAGAGGGAGGCAGCGAACCAGGGTAAGCAGCAGCAGGCGCGGACACCGGGTCGGAGCCGGAAAACGACCCCTGGTTTTGGATAAGCTGCGACGACGGCGCAGGAGCAGAGTGAGCGGACGGAGCGGGCAAGAGAGTGGAGGGGGAGAGAGAGACCAGCAAGCGAGACGGAGGAGGTGTGCGCCCCTCTTCGAAATACACCTCGCCTGAGCGCCACGAGAGGAGGACCTCAAGTACGCGAGAGGCTTCGCGCGCGGCCCAGGCGCGCAATTGCTCGCGCGTTGCATAGCCCAGCTCCATCAGGATCAGAGCGATGCGAGTCTCGCCAGGCTCCTCACCGCGTTCCCGCAGGACAGTCATCGCGTTGGAGAGAGCAGCCTGGGAGATCACTCCAGCCTGTACCAAGCGGTCGCCCAGCGTCAGCTGAGCACGCACTGGGCCGATACAGAGCAAGCGCCCCTGGCTAAAATAGAGCTCCACCCAGAGAGCACCTTGCTTTACAACCAGCATCCCGCTCTTCTCATGGGCCTCCAGGCGCCGCAAGAGATCAGCCAGATTGACCCGATCTAACGTCGTCGCAAAACTCACCGTAGACACAGCAATTCACCGCCTGTCGCAATGCCCCTGCCGCGCGTGTGCGTGCATGCGTGTATATCTAAGTATAATTCTCGCCTCTAGCAAGCACGGCATGCGTGAGAGACATCAGCAATATCTACAAACAGAATACGACCCGAGTCAAATTCAACAACGTTGAGCAGCGTTGGCATCAAACGACCTTGTTTGACAGCGTGAGTATGACCCTATCCATCCACGGGCACAGCCGCATAAACACAAAATCGCACTGTCCCCACAGCACCCCCGGGCTATGGACACAGGCCAGCCGCTATCGATCAGCGCAGGACGGAGGGGGGGGGATTCGAACCCCCGGGGCTCATCGCCCGGCCGTTTTCAAGACGGCTGCATTCGACCGCTCTGCCACCCCTCCGCTAGATAGTTTACCACAACCGGTTTCAATTTGGAAGATTAGGGCCGTTGCGAGCATACCATTTGGGTCATTGTCTTATGCATTGCACAACAAGGATCGACAACATCGTGGACACTTTGTCATGGCGAGAACAAACATTTGTTAGAATCGCGTTCAGTGTGAAGTGAGCAAGGAGAGGCCCATCATGGGGCGGAGCACCTTGGGCACCACCACACTTCCATCCGCCTGCTGGTAGACCTCCAGAATGGTGGCCAACGTCTGCTCAATGCTCAGGGCGCAGGCGCCCAGACTGTGGGGATAGTCGATTTGACCAGCGGGGCTTCGGTAGCGGATGTTGGAGCGGCGCGTCAGAAAGCTCTCATGGTTGCTCACGGAGGCCAGGGGGAGAAAGCGGCGTTGGGCTGGTAGCCAGGCTTCGATCGTCAGGGTCATCGCTGCAGCGAAGGGCAACTGGCCGCTACAGAGCATGACGACCCGATAGGCCAGCTCCAGACGCTGCAACAGTGTTTCAATTTGAAACAACAGTGTTTGCAAGACTGTGTATGATTCGTTCGGAGCAACCAACAATAGCAGTTGCACCTCACTGAGCTGGTGCCAGGGCAGGCGAGCCGCACTTGGAGGAAGCGAGGCCGAGCCACCATCGCGGTGAAAGACGGGGGTCCAGGTGACCAAGCGCACGGGCATAGTCTCGGCAGTAAGCAGCATATCGCTGTACAGATTCACCAGAGATGTCGCGCCTCCGGGGTTCAGATAGAGTTCATCGGCCTGACAGCTATAGCTCTGGGTCTCCAGGGGAGGAAACTGTCCGGCGGCCAGCAGGGCACCGTATTTCATCAGAAGGGGCAGCTGAACCTCTCTGTAGTCCCACTCATGCGTGAAGAAGTCGAGGGCAAAGGTCACCAGCGCCCGTAGCAACCTGGCTCCCGGGCCGCTCACGACCATAAACTGACTGCCACTCAGGCGGCTGCCGGCGACGCTATCGAGTATGCCCAGCTCACTACCCAGCTCGCGATATGAGCGCGGGGGAAAATAGAAGCTCATGGGAACGCCCCAGCGGCGTAGCTCGCGATTGGCCGAACGCAAGAAGCCGGTGGGGACATCAGAGTGGGGCAAATTGGGCAATGGTAAAAGTGACAGGCGTAGACGTGTCTCCAGATCAGCGATCTGCAATTCCAGCTCTCGAATTTCCTCCCCGATGCTTGTGATTTGCTGTTCAAGCCGGGCGCGCTGGCTGACTGGAGTTGCCCGGCATTGCTCTCGCAGATTCTTAAGCGATCCATAGAGTCCCTCGCAGCGCCTGGTAAGGCCATCGCGCTGCTCGGCCAGGCGCACAATCTCCTCTAGAGCAACAGAGACCTGGCGTTTCTGGAGTCCTTTCCGTACTAGATCGGGATGCTGGCGCAGTAAATCAAGACTCAGCATACGCTGTTAGTATAGCATAGCAAGCGAGTAGAGCAAGAGAGTCCAGGTGCTGGCTTAATGCGCGCTTCTTGACCAGGGGGACGGGGCCGGACCAGAACGCCAGCGCCTTGCTTCTCCGGTCGCCGCTCCTCAATCTGATCAGCATGCTCACCTTTCTTAGGGGAAGAGGATCTTCTGCCACTTGAGTGCTCTCTATTGCGTTCCGGCGGCTTTCTCCTCTGGCTCTCGCCACTTGACAAGGCTGGCTCTTGCTGCTACCCTTCTCCCTGGGCGGATGAGTCATGCAGGCCGTGGCCCGACCCGTGTGGGATTGCCGCGAGGAGCGCATACGATGATCACCGTTATTAAGAAAAATCCGCAGGGTGAGGCGCTCTTCTCCTATCAGGGTGAAGTGCTCGCTGCTACCTCGCGCACTTGCATCATCCGCGCCTTCTGGACGTGGCCCGATCGCGATCTTGGCTATGCGCGCTTCGAAACGGGCGACTGTTTTACGGAGTATTATTATACTGATCGCTGGTTCAACATCTTTGCCATTGCAGGGAAGGATGGCCAGCGCAAGGGTTGGTATTGCAACATTGCTGAGCCAGCGGTGATCCAGGACAATCGTATCGAGCAGGTCGATCTTTTTCTCGACGTCTGGGTTGACCGTCAGGGGAGGGTGCAGGTGCTGGATGAAGATGAGTTCCAGGCAGCTACGAATTTGAGTGCGACCCAGCGTCACGGTGCTCGTGAGGGCTTACAGGCACTGCTAGAGATGGTCGCCCGCCGTGAGGGGCCATTTGCTGAGATAGGACCATAAGCCGGGACGGGACAGCTGTGAGCTGTGAACGCGTCTGTCCTTCACTCTGCCTGCCTGGGCAAGAAGGGCTCGCCAGTCCTTCTGCTCGGCAATTTCTTATTCTTATGCTTCATGTCTGGTCTGCCTTGCAGGTAGAGAGGGACGCCCGAGCAGGCTTGTCCGGCTGATGTCGCCAGCTGCATCCATCAGGCGGCCTGGCAGAGCAGCCGGCGTCGGTGGCCTCGGCAGACACCCAGGCGGATACCAGGCTGACTACCTCTCTCCCGCCTGTTCAGCCTGGTTCATTTGGCTGCCGTGCCAGTTCTACCTTATGGCTGGCATTGTTACTTCGCTAGCTGCGGGGACAAAGCTGGCCGTGGTCAGCTCATCATTCTCTGAGCGCATGATGCTTATCAGTTGATAGAAATGATCAGGATCGAGATTCCGCAAAGAGAGACTATTGAACTGAAGCATGCTGTCTTTGATATCAACGGTACTTTGGCCTTCGATGGAAAGCCCTGGCCCGAGGCCGTGAGCCGTTTGAAGCGTCTGGCCAGCTTTCTCTCTATCCACCTGCTGACAGCGGCGACACACGGCCAGGTCGCTGCCCTGGAGCGCAGCCTGGGCCTGCCGCTGCATGTGATCGATACGGGCGAGGAGAAGACACGTTATGTTGAGGAGCTAGGTCCAGCCAATGTGATCGCCTTCGGTAATGGTGTCAACGATGCCGGAATGCTGCGCCGGGCAGCCATCGGCGTGGCAGTCCTGGGACCCGAAGGAGTGGCGCGTGAGGCTTTGCAAGCCGCCGATGTGCTGGTGCGCAACCCCATCGATGGGATCGACCTCCTCTTCTATCCAAAGCGTCTGATTGCTACCCTCCGTCCCTAGCTTCTCAGGGCACGGTTGAAGTCGAGTCAGCAGCTCTGGCATGTTCAGAGTACCGGCAGCGCATGAGCGAGCGCTGGCAGAAGGTCGAGCCGTTCCAGCCGCTGCCAGGCCTCGCTCAGTCCAGTCTAGAAGCAAGGCCGGCGTGCCTGGCAGCAGACAGGCAGCTAGACAAACAGACAGTAAACAAACCGTCAACAGACTGTAAGCGGTCTGGGCTGCCTGCAGCTGGCTAGATTGTTTGTCCCCACTCACCCACTCGTTCAGCTCCGTGGAAGACACTGCGCCTCTCCACGCCGTCTGACTGAGCGGGTGTGGACAACGCGAGGAGGAGCATGATGCAGTCCCGTTCCCCCCACGAGATCGAGGCCGATGCCCCTGTTCCCACTGGCCTCGGTACAGAAGGCCGCTCCTGGCAGGGTCTGTTCTATGCCTGTCTGGCGGTTTTCTTTTTTTCAACAAGCCCCGTCTTTATTCGCCTTGCCACCCCTTTTACTTCTGTCGAAATCGCTTTCTGGCGCCTGGCGATTGCCGCCCTGCTCGTGTTGCTATTGGGGTTGGTGACGCGCCAGTCACTGCTGCTGAGTCCCCGAGATTTGCCGCGCTTCCTGCTCTATGGGCTGGTGACAGCTCTGCACTTTATTTTTTACATCGCCTCGCTGAGCTTTACGACGATCGCTCATTCTCTGGCCATCGTCTACACCTCGCCAATTTTCGTGACGCTCTTCTCCGCCCTGGTACTGCGCGAGGCCCTGCCAATGCGCAAGTACATCGGCATCGCGGTGGCAGTAATCGGGGTGGCCTTCATGGCCGGTTTTGAGCCGCACTATACCGCTTGCCAGCCACAAGAAGGACATTGCATGCTCCTGGGAGATAGCCTGGCTCTGCTCTCGGCTATCTGCTACGGGATCTATTCGATCGCTGGGCGTGGCGAACGGGATCGGCATCCGCTTTTCCGCTATACCTTCTATGTCTACGGTCTGGCAGCGCTTTGGCTGCTGCCGGTAATGCTCTACTTCGCCTTTGGCCATAGTTATCCGCTGCCAGCCCTGGGGGCTGTGATTGCTTTGGGAGTCCTGCCCCTCGGCTTGGGGCATACGCTTTACAATGCCTCGCTACGGACGCTGCATGCCACTTATGCCAATCTGATCGCCACCCAGGAGGTGACTGGAGGCATTTTGCTCGGCATCCTATGGCTGCATGAGATCCCGTCCTTGACAGCGATCATCGGCGTCATTGTGACCCTGGCCGGGATTATCAGTGTGCTGCTGTGAAGCGGGACGGTCGCTCGACTGCGAGAGAAGTGATCCACTGGCGTGAGCACTGGCGACAAGTGCCGGGTCGAAGATCCAGCCCTCATCGGGATTGCAGCCGACAGGCAGAAGCGCCCACAGACGATCTCGCAGCTGTTGGGGAGCGAGAGCGCTCACGTCCCCGCTGGCTTGCGCTGCCCAGGCAGCCTGGATGGCGCAGAGCAGGGCATCAAGACGGTCGCCACGCGCATCATCCAGGCAGGCAGATTGGCAGGCTGCTGGGAGAACGAGCGTCAGATCATAGCTCTGAGTCAATTCAGGAGACGTTAGAGACATCAGCAGGCGGAGCCGTGCCTGGCGATGGGCGGCGGTGTTCTGCTCTCGGCCCTCTCCTTTGTAGGGCTGGCGCCCCAGCCAACGTCGTGCTACCAGAGCAGGATAGCCCTCCAGGATAACACGCTCAGCCTCCGTCGGGTGGCAGGGCAGAATGCAGGCGCCGCTGGTCAGCAGACGCGGCGCCCCCTGCCAGAACATCCGGGCCAGAGGCACGCGTTGACGCATCAGGGGACTGCGCGCCTGAGCCAGAACGTCGGTAGGCCGGCGTGGCAGCTTCTGACCTGGCGGTTGGCCGGCGCTATAGCGCTGGAGAAGCGCCAGAAAGGAGGGTAATTCCAGCCGGGCTACGAGCGACACGTAGTCTGCCCAGGATGCCGGCCAGCCGAGCGCCTTCACGACCGCTGCGGGTAGACCAAAGGGGAGATCCAGGGCCGCCAGCCAGGGGCCAGGGAGACGCAGATAGGTTTCGAAGGCAGCCCAGTCGGAGCAGTCTTCCAGGCTCAGGATGGTCAGACGCCTGCCCTCTAGCTGGCCAACAGCCACCACTATCGGCTTACGATGGCAGGGAGCACTGGTGAAGTCACAGCCATAAATGCGCATCTTGGACAGGCCCGATCAGACAGGAAGGACCACAGAAAGCAGCCATCGAGCAGACCGCTCCGCTCGTTGCCTGGAGCCACTCACCTCATCCTATTCCATCCACCCCACCGCAGCATCTTCCATCGCCCCTATAACATCACAAGGCCACCAGAAGATGAAGTTACGCGCCCGATCCCGCCACGGCCTCAACCGCGCCTGGCCGGAGTCAGATCAAGCAAGAAAGAGCAGACAACCGCCTACTCAAGCGAGGCTAGAGCTGCGCGATCACACTCTTACTAATAGCACGCAGGGTCGCGAAGACCCCGATGCCACTGGAAGCCACCGCCTCGAAAGCTGGCACCCGTCGACGATTCAGGTAGCGGTCGAGCACGTGGACAGGCAAAGCCGAAGGGAGATCACGCTTATTCCACTGCATCACAAAGGGGAAATGGCCAAGATCCTTGCCGAGGCGACGCATATACATCTCCAGCTCGGCGATGCTCTGGACGTTCTCCTCAAATTTTTCCGCCTGAGAATCGACGACAAAGACGATCCCATCGGCACCATTGAGGACAGCCAGGCGAGTACGCTCGTAGAGAATCTGCCCGGGCACCGTATACAAATGGAAGCGAGTGCGGAAACCATGCACAGTACCGAGGTCGAGGGGGAGGAAATCGAAAAAGAGCGTGCGCTCAGTCTCAGTCGCGATAGAGAGCATCTCGCCGCGGATAGCGGGGTTAATGCTCTTATACACGTACTGCAGATTGGTAGTCTTCCCACAATATCCAATGCCGTAGTAGACAATTTTGCAATGGATCTCGTGAGTAGCGATATTGATAAGAGCCATAGAAACCAGTTACCTCGGAAGCAGGCCCTAATCGCGGAAAAGCAAATCGATTGTATCCTCGACAGAGGAACGGAATTCCACATTAATGACCGACGTCTTTCGGCGAGACGTATCGGCTTTGACGCGCGCGAGCACGCGCACCAGCTCATCGGTGGCTTTTTTAGACAAGACCTTCACCAGGCCGATATGGGTCAGTTTATCGAAGACGATCACCAGCAGCCACTGTTCTTCGACCAGGGTAGTATAGATATTCTCGTGCATGCCCTGCTGGAAGATCGTACGGAAATCCTTCTCGCCGAGGAGTTCGGCCACCTGGCGAGAGGAAGAGAACGCGCCGGCCAGCAAGGCGCCCAGGGAAGTCACATTGCGGCGCACCCCATTGCCGAAGTTAGAGATCACCTGGCCGCTCTTATCGAGCAACATCACAGTGGACGCGCTGGTATCGTGCAACAACTTGCTCAGTGTCGCCCGGATAGCCTCAAGTTCATGATCCGAAATAACCAGATTTGATAATTGCTCCATGTACGCGCCGCCTCCGGTCCGGTACAACAAGCTTAGCGTGCACAGCACAGGCACAGCTTCATGAGCGCCAGCGAGCAGCGGGCGTCATGAACAAACCGAAGCAAGAACGAAAGAACGAACAATAGAAAGAGAAACGAACGAGCAAGCCAGTGAGCGAGCGAGTGAGCGCCGGCGCCTGATCAAGCGATATCGAGCGCTTCGAGGATCTCATCGCGGCTACTTTTGACCAGATGGCGTACCCGCCCCAGCGCTGAAGCGGAGTCGAACACCGTCACGATCAGCGCGAAGTCGCCCAGGGGGTCAGCGCTCACCAGGCCATGCTCGAACTCGACAAGAGCGCCAACAAGCCCGCCGCGAGCGACCTCCCGTCCCAGAGCCTCCGCGGCGCTCAGGCCGCTAGTCATAATGGCCCCCACAGCTTCGAGGTCCTCCTTGCTATCGCGGGGGACCCCCTCGATAAGCAGGCCATCGCGTCCGACAAGGATGGCCATCCTCACGCCTGGGATGGTTAGGAAGCGGCCTAGTGCCTGCTTCAGGTCAACCATGCTCTCCTCCGTCTCTCACGGAACGCACCACCGCAACGGGTCGGTTGGTAAGTCGGTCGGTCGATCGATCGTATAGAATAGAATTGCCCTCTCTCGCCCATCAGCTAGCGAGCTAGCGAGCAAAAGAAGCCACAAGAATATCTGAACGGGTTGCACCTCGCGGCAGGTGGATGAAGGGAACACCGGTGCCAATTATTCAGCCTGTTCCCGCCTATGCTCTGCCATACGGGGACTGCTGGTATTGTATACGATACGGCTTGAGAGCGCAACCAGGTGAGACTTCTTGGCTAATGGTTATATGTAGATGGATGAGCAATACACCGGCTATCCCGGTCTCGGGTCAGACCTGGCCAGGAGCAGGATCGGCAGGCCGGGCCAGGAAGGGTGGTGAGCAGTTATCTTTCCCATCGACAGTCAGTACACTCTATATCAGGTAAGTGAGTACTCAACCAATTCAGGAGGAATTATGGACGAACCAGGGGCGCTGTGGCGCCCTTCGCCTCATTACTTCGCTGGTCGGCGAGGGGAGCGACCACGCTGGATCATTGTGCATGGGACCGCCGGTTTCGCCACTGCCGAAGAGGTGGTAGCCTTTTTTCAGCGTCCCGAGACGGAGGCGAGCACGCATTATCTCATTGCACGCGATGGGCGCATCTTCCAGCTTGTACGCGAGGCCGATGCCGCCTGGGGCAACGGCGCAGTGAGCCGGGGGCATGACCGCTGGTGGAGAACAATCAGCAATCCCAACTATGTGACGCTTTCGATCGAGCATCATAAGCTGAGGCGCGATAATGGAGACGAGCTGACCGAGGCCCAAAAGCAGGCCAGCTTTTTATTGATTGATCATCTGTGTGAGCGGCATGGCATTCCGCGACGGCGAGCCGATGCCCAAGGGGGCATTACCGGTCATTTCTCGCTCGATCCACAAGGACGTAGCTACTGTCCCGGGCCTTACCCCTGGGACGAACTTTTTGCCTACCTGGCTCGCAATGGCCAGTCTCAGGCCGCTGGCGGGATCAGGCCCACGCCTCAGATGCTCTCCCAGCCTCCTGATCACACCAGTACGGTTGCCGATAGAGACTCTGTCTGCGTAGCACTGCGGCAGCAGCTGGAAGAGCTGCGCGAGGTAGCGGCAGACTTCCAGCGCCGGCTGATCAACGCCGAGCTGGAGCTCGCCCGGCTCCAGGGCCAGGAAAAGCCACCAGGCAGCCGGCCTCCAAAACGCTAGTGCAGCAGAGCAGATCGCGCACCTTGCTGAGGTCTTGTCTCCGCGCCTGGCGCTGCTGACAGGGCTGGGAGGAGCGACGAGTGAGTTGCAGTGGTTGCCGGCCAGGGCTGCGACAAGCCACTGCAATCCACTACGATAGGCCCACTGATCCTAGCGGAACTTGGTTCCGTAGTTGGGCGCCTCTTTGGTGATCATCACATCGTGCGGATGGCTCTCACGCAGGCCGGCGCTGGTAATGCGCACAAAGCGCGTACGCGTCTGCATCTCTTCAATAGTGGCGCAGCCCGCATAGCCCATAGCCTGACGTAATCCGCCGACCAGCTGATGCACAAGCGGCCCCAGCATGCCTTTGTAGGGGACGCGGGCCTCAATCCCTTCGGCGATCAGCTGCGACTCATCACCGATATCGCCCTGGAAGTAGCGATCCTTGCTATAGCTGCGCTGCTTCATAGCCGCGATCGAACCCATGCCGCGGTAGTCTTTGAAGCGCTCGCCGTGGGAGATGATCAGCTCACCAGGGCTTTCATCGACACCGGCCAGGAGGCTGCCCAGCATGACGGTGTCGGCGCCAGCGGCGATGGCTTTGGCAATATCGCCCGAGTATTGGATGCCGCCGTCGCCAACGATCGGGACGCCATAGCGGCGGGCCACCCGCGCACACTCATAGATAGCGGTGACCTGCGGCATGCCAACGCCAGCGATGACACGCGTGGTGCAGATAGAGCCCGCTCCAATACCTACCTTGACGGCATCGGCCCCCGCCTGAATCAGGGCTTCTGTGGCTTCGCCGGTGACAACGTTGCCAGCCATAATCTGGACACGGTCGCCGAAGAGATGCTTGAGACGGGCCACGGTGTCCAGTACCATCTGGGAATGACCATGCGAGGTATCGACGACCAGAACGTCAGCCCCCTCTTCGACCAGGGCCGCGGCCCGCGCGTCGGTGTCGGGTCCAACGCCGACAGCGGCGGCAACCCGCAGGCGCCCGTACTCGTCCTTGGCCGCGTTGGGATAGAGAATTTTCTTCTGGATGTCTTTGATGGTAATGAGGCCGCGCAGCATGCCATGCTCGTCGACGACGGGGAGTTTCTCAATCTTGTGGCGATGGAGGATGTCGCGGGCTTGTTCCAGAGTGGTGCCTACTGGCACGGTGATCAGGTTCTCGCGTGTCATTAGCTCTGAGACGGGCCGGTCAAGGTTGGTCTCAAAGCGGATGTCGCGATTGGTGAGGATGCCAACCAGTCTGCCGTTCTCGACCACTGGGATGCCAGAGATGTGGAAGTGCTCCATAGCCTGCAACGCTTCGCGCAGCGAGGCCTCTGGCCCAAGGGTGACAGGGTCGGTGATCATGCCGGACTCGGAGCGCTTGACTTTATCAACTTCGCGCGCCTGGTCCTCAATCGAGAGGTTGCGGTGGATGACGCCGATACCGCCTTCACGCGCGAGGGCAATGGCCATGCGCGCTTCGGTGACCGTGTCCATAGCGGCGCTGACGATGGGGATGTTGACGCTGATGGTGCGCGTGAGACGGGCCTTGGTCGAGACGTCGCGGGGCAGAACCCGCGAGGCCGCCGGAATGATCAGGACGTCGTCGAAGGTCAACCCTTCACCGACAAATTTCTCTCGCCCATCTAGCTCAAACTCGACTGGTGCAATGGCAGGGTGCGCTTGCAGGTCGCCGATGGTTTCTGCTGTATGAGCCTCGGCCATAGCTCTCCTTCCTTTCCTCCTTCAACATACGCAAACGCCCGGCACGTGGTCCCGCGTCCTCCACACTGTGGAGTTCCATCGGTTGTTGTGCCGGGCCACTCGTTCCTCTTGCACGGGGTAGACGAGCACCGGATACGTACGGGACGCCTCCCTGCCGGGCTTGCTCTCTCTTCGCCTGGCCTGTCCGGCGCGACTGCTGCAGGATTGCGCTCTCGCCGCCGGGAGGTCGCTGGCTCTTCTCCCTCTGGCTTGCGTGGGAATGCTCACGTCTCTTTCAGAGGGCGCTTTTCTCTGGTCTCCTGCTCCTGCTATTACGCTGGCTTCCTTCGAGCAGCACGGCAGGCAGGACGCCTGTCCTTCTTGAGCTACAATGACTCTTTGACTGACACTCGTTCTCTCGCTGACCGCCCGCCGCCTCGGTTGCTCCGTTAGACTGGCTCCCTCCTCAGTCAGTCATTCCTCGATCAGCTGGTCAGCCAATCAGCCAGTCTCTTCCCTGACAACCTAAGTGGGGCGTCAGCTCGACGCTCTCAGCTGTTTGTTCCTTCTATAAGAACATATCTTTTCCCCCTCTGTCAAGGCACGGCAGAGAGGAGCAGCTCCCACTTATTTCTGCTACTTATACCTCCTCCGGTACAATATGAATAAAGGTGTTTCTTGTGTAAAATGCGAGTCTGGCCATGATGCGGGCCTCTCGCTCGCCATGACCGCTCGCCTGTTCCTATCTCCTCATCTGTCAGCACACGGAGGCGCAGGGTGGAAGGAGAAGAGGAAGGAGGAAAAGGTTATGATAGGGCAGCAACCAAACGGCAGGGATGCCACTATGCAAACCGGGACCGGTGGTCCGCCGGGCCGCGTTTCCCGGGCGATCTGCCCGCCAGCGCTCTCCCATTACTACACGAGACGGGCCTTGCCACGGCCTATCGGATCGCTTGATCTCTGTCTGCTATACTTCACAGCCTTGTTCACCCCTGGCCCGCTGCTGCAGCTGACCAGGGAAGGATCGTCGGCCTTGCTGGCCGTCGTCTTGGGCACGGTAAGCCTCTTGCTCCCTATGACGCTGGCTACTTCGCAGTTGATGGCACTGGCTCCCTCCGAGGGAGCACTCTATGCCTGGACCGCACGCTTACTCGGACCGTACTGGGGCACGGTTGTGGGCATCAGCGACTGGCTGCCCGGTCTGCTGGCCACCGTCAGCGCGCTGGCGAGTTTGGTGACGACGCTGCAGAGCCTGAAAGCAGGCTGGCTGGCAGAACCGTGGCAGCGAGGACTGGTGATCATGATCGTGCTGGCGCTGTTGCTACTGCTGGGCCGGCAACGGCAGCGTACGGTGCAGCGTATCGTGAACACGTTCAGCACACTGACACTGGCCATTGTGATCCTCAGCGGAATCTGCAGCCTGGTACTGCTGCAGCAGCGAGCGTGGCGGCTCCCACCCTCCTGGCGCCCAGGCTGGCCCGTCGCTGGGTCCTCACGCCCGTCTGACAGTCTGGTCGCTTTGCTCTATCTCGGCTATAGCGCCCCTTTGAGCATGGCTGGCGAGCTGCGCCCCGGCCTCGCTCCAGGCCGCCCATTGCTTGGGAGCGCCCTACTGGTCTGCAGCAGCTATCTGCTCGTCGCGCTCGCCGCTCTGGTCACACCCGGCGGCGAGCCGGGCCTTGTGCTTGAGATGGCCCTGGGCCACGCTGCTGGCAATATGGCCCTGGTCGGCTTGCTGGCATTCTACCTCTGCGCGGCCCTCGTCCATACTTCCGCCGGCGCACGCCTGCTGTTTGTGGCCAGCCTCGACGGCCTTTTACCAACTGGATTGGCCTTGCTTAACCGGGAACGAATTCCGTGGCGCGCTTTCGTGACACAAACACTACTCACCGGTGTTCTAGCCGCTGTTTTGTTAGTAGCACTGCCCCTGGTGCCATCAGAGGCGGCTTTTTCCTCAGTAGCTATGGCCCTGCCGCTGGCAACCATGACGCTGCTGCGCCTGTTCGTCGCTTTCTTCTGTTTCTATATGATGACGCTGCTCTCCTATCAGCAGCCATCCCTGGCCCTGGGAGGAAGAGCTACGGCTTCCTGGCTGCTGCGCTCAGGTACAATGGTGGGCGCAACGGGCAGCACCCTGGCCATGCTGGATATTCTGACCCACTCCTGGACCCCCATGCTCCCCAACTCTAACTGGACACTCCTGGTCGGTAGCCTGCTTATTCTGTGTATGAGTGCAGCTACTCTGGCAGCGCTGCCAGCAACGGCCCGGGCTAGCCGTCTTGGTCCTCGCCTGTTTCAGTGGCTGCAAGGGGAAGGTGATCCAGATGCAGGATAAGACTCACGCGCAGGAGAGAGGGCATCCACCGCTCCACTGAGGTGCTGGCTTTCAGCTCAGGTCGCTCAAGGACACCTTTTGCCGTTTCCCCAGCGCAGGCTCAGTGGAAAATCTCAAGGAAGTATACAAGCCGAATGCTGGCAGCTTGCAAAATTATGGCTGAAAAGTTACAATGATACACTGAGATCGAAATATTCAAATTATCGGTCTACTTCTTGTGTATCAGGAAGAGACGCCTCCGGGAGCATAGAGGTTTTCAGCAGTAGAAGTAGAAAGGACGGGTAGTAATAGCATGGCAGCTGAGTGGTGGCGGAGCTATGGAGCCTTCGATCCCGAAGACGAACACGGTCACTATCCACATTCCGGACAGGTTGTAGCACATTACCGCCGACAAAAGGGGTGGTCTCAAGCTGAACTGGCACGTCGGCTGGGCGTTCACGCGCGCATGATCTACTATCTAGAGAAGCAGCAACAGGGACTTGATTCGCTCAAGCGGCGGCGCCAACTGGTTGAGCTGCTGGCCATTCCACCGGAGCTGCTGGGGCTTGATCCCCAGCATCCGCGACTCATCGGCTCGCCGCCCTGGTGGGTACAGGAGGGCTACCCGGCCTTTCCCGCCGGGGATGACGGCTATCCGCTGCCAGGAGCGGTCATCAAGTATTACCGTCTGCAGCAAGTCAGACGGCAACAGAGTGGCGAGCGCTCCTGGACCCAGGCTGACCTGGCGGAGGCTCTCGGCCTGTCAGAGCTGGCAATCCGTCGCATGGAGAACCGCAGCGACTATCTGGATTCCTCACGGCGCCGGCGCATGCTCTCCGTGATCCTGGGCATCCCTCCCCATTTGCTGGGGCTAGATGCGCGACGCCCTTCAGTCCCTCGTTTCCCCCTTCCTCCCTCACCTACCTCTCTCCTCCTCAGCGAGAATAGCGAGGAGCCTCTGCTGGTCACCTACCAGCGCCAGCAAGCAGAACTCTACGCCGAATTTCGGGCCAGTCGCCAGCCGGAGCTACTGACACGAGCCTGGCGCCGTCTCACCTATCTGAAGCGGCTATTACCTCTTATCCAAAATGAGCTGTTAGATAATATCTTACGTTTAGAATTTAACTATGCCCAACTGGTGGCCGACGGGCTGGCTGACCTCTATGGTGTAGCGAGCGCCCTGCCATTCGTCCAGCACTGCCTGTCCATCGCCCGCAGTTGGGAGCAGGCCAGCGGCCAGAGCAAGACGCCGGGGGAGAGCATCTACCGCGATCTGCTGGCCAATGCTCTGATCGGGCAGGCGATTGCTCATTTCGAGCTGGGAGAAGCGGAGGCGGCTCGCCACCATGCAGGAGAGGCCCTCGAACGCTTAGCCGAGACTTGTTCTTCCGTTCAGCGCTTTGTACTGGAGGAGGCTGCGCACATTCTGGCCCACCTGGCCAGAGATGAGCCAGAGCGCAAGCAAGCGCTGGTACTGCTCGACCAGGCAGGCCAGTTGCTAAGCCAAGCCAGTGAGGATGACGATCCCTACCTTCTGGCTGCCGATGTCGGCTACTATCATCTCAACCGTGCCAGAACGCTGCTGGCTCTGGGTCAGGCACGCCAGGCCCTTGGCGAGCTAGACCAGGCCAGTCAGCATACACAGCCGCTCTTCACGACGCGCCGACTCTTCATTGTGATCTATCGGGCCCTGGCCCACCTGATGCTGAAGGACTACGAAGTTGCGACCTCGCTGGCAATCCAGGCCGCCGGCGAAGCACGGGCGCTTAACGCCCGGCGAGCCTTGGCTCACCTCAGCCTTCTCTACCAGCGTCTCAAGACAAGCCCCTATGGCGGTACGCCTGGCGTGGCGCGTCTCGGATGGCTGCTTGGCGAACGCTAACGGCAGGGCAGGAGGCCAGGCCACCTATTCCTTGACATCGCGGTTTCGCGTCAGCACCAGTGAGATGGTCAGAAACACCAGGGCATAGACGAGGAGGAGCAGCCAGATGTGGCGTACGTCGACCAGGTGCATGTTCAAAGGCTGCACTCCCGTTGAGGGAAGTTGTCCATTGGTGACGACGAAGCCCATGACGTTAAGGTTGGGACCAAGCAGGTAAGCAGAAACATCCTGCCAGAACTGGTTGTTAGTGAGCCTGAAGCCCAGGTAGAGCAGGTAGACCAGAAAGTTATCCGCTGGGAAGTAGCCCAGGGCAGCGCTCAGACCGAAGGTTTGCGAGCGCCCGACCACCGCCAGCGCCACAGCCATCAGAATCGAGATCCCCATACTACTGGCGACAGCCAGCGTGTAGAGACCAGCATCGTTCCAGAAAGTGGCATTGGCCGCTGAGAGAGCGTTGAGGTTGCCCGCCTGGAGAAGCGTGAGAAGGCAAGAGCAGATGGCCACCTCCACGATTCCCAGCGCAAGCGTGAGAACACCAACCAGCAATAGGGCCAGAAGCTTCGCCCCAAGGAGCTGGAGGCGCCCAACCCCACGCGCCAGGAGAATGCGAACGGTGCCAAGCTGACACTCCAGACCAATGCAGCGAGCCGCCACAACGATGAGGAAGACGCCGGCAAAGACGCGCAATATATCCAGGCCGCGCAGCTGCATCTCAAGATAGCGCAGCGGATCACGCTGAAGCTCATCTCTGAGAGAACTAGAACCGAGCGTCAACTCAATGAAGTAGACGCCAGCGACAAAACAAAGCACCAGCACCAGTAGAATCCAGCTGGTCCATTGGCGTGAGAGCTTGAGCAGTTCGGCACGCACCAGTCCCCAGAAGTGCGGCTGCAGCATCCTCACAGTGACCTCGCTTTGCTCGCGACCGCTGCGCTCACCAGCAGAGAGCATGGTTTCTTTCATCATCGTTAAACCTTTCCTCCCATAGCAACATCGTCACCAGTTAGTTGCAGGAAGACCTGCTCCAGATCCAGAGTGACAGGAGCCAGTGAGTCGGGGATCAGGCCAGCTTCGACCAGGTAGCGATTCAGCTCGCGCCCGCGTCCGTCGGGGGCAGGCGTTATCAGCTCACCTCTCTCCGTGAGACGGGCCGTCGTTCCCCACGACTGGGCACGCACAAGCCGCAGCGCCTCCTGGGGGTGCTCCACACGCACGACAAACTCGCCACGTCCGCGGGTCAGCTCTTCCACGCTGGCCTCCGTCACCAGCCGTCCCAGTCTGATGATCGCCACACGCGTACAGATTTGCTGGACTTCACTGAGCAGATGACTGGAGACGAAGATCGTTTTGCCCTGAGCAACGAGCTGATGCAGGAGATCGCGCATCTCAACAATACCGGCGGGATCGAGGCCATTGGCCGGCTCATCGAGGATCAGCAGCTCGGGATCATGTAAGAGGGCCAGAGCCAGGCCCAGGCGCTGCTTCATGCCAAGCGAGTAGGTCTTGACACGATCCTTCTGGCGACTGCTCAGGCCAACCAGCTCCAGGATTTCATCAATGCGGCGCTCGGAGATGCCTCCCAGCGATCTGGCTACTACCCGCAGGTTATCCCGGGCTGACAGGTAGAGATAGAGCGCCGGCGTCTCAATCAAGGCGCCAACACGCGGCAGCACCAGCTTCGGCTGCCGCCGCAGGTCCTGCCCCAAGATCTCGATGCTGCCAGCCGTGGGTGTAATCAAGCCCAGAAGCATACGGATAGTAGTCGTCTTGCCAGCCCCATTCGGTCCCAGAAAGCCAAAAATTTCGCCACGTCTGACTTCCAGATTAAGATCAGCTACCGCCAGGCGCTGGCCATAGCGCTTGGTGAGGCCACGCGTACGTAACGCCAGGCCATCAGCAGGCGCGGTGTAGCCGGCCCGGGGCGCCACGGCAGTCTGTACATTCCACGACATCTTGCCCTATTCCTTGCTTCTAATGAGTAGTAAGTTGTCCATAATCAGTGAAGGGCAGGGATGCCAGACAAAGGAGAAGAAAAGATAATCAGCTACTCCTCCCGTGCACCCTTTTCGCCACTCAGGAAAACATTCAGCTGAGCCTGGCTCCGCGTTACAGGCGGCGTTTCAACTGGCCCCCACCAGTGCCAGATGACAGCGCTCTCAGCAAGGAGGCTCATCCAAAGGGGGCCTCTCCCCCTCTGAAAGAGGGGCCTCTCCCCCTCGACGAGAGGCCATATTTCTGCTACCATGTGCGGCAATAGCAGGCGTGACAGCAGGGATGCCCAGCCGGTGGCGGATGGATCAGCGATCAATCAAGCAGACAAGCGGCAAAGACGACATAGAGCACGCCCGCTCTCCAGAGGTGTCAACAGATCCCCAACAGCTGAGGCACGTAAACAGCCTCAAGCAGCCTATTTTCCGGCCAGGAGGTTCTTGAATGTACACGGTGGAAGGACTCCGGCAGCGCATTCGTGTGGCCCGAGGAGAGGAGCCTGCCGATCTGGTCCTGCGCAACGCCAGACTCGTCAATGTCTGCAGCGGCGAATGCTATCCCGCCGACATTGCCATTGCCGGCGGGCGGATTGCCGGCATCAGTGAACCGAGAGGTGACTATTGCGGCCAGCAAGAGCGCGACCTTGAGGGGCGCTGGCTCGCCCCGGGACTCATGGATGGGCACATGCACATTGAGAGCACGATGCTGGTCCTTTCAGAGTTTGCCCGCTTAGTCGTCCCTCGCGGCGTCACGGCAGTGATGCTTGATCCGCATGAGTTCGCCAATGTCTCCGGTGTCGCCGGCATCCGTTTCGTGCTAGAGACAGCGCGTGGTCTACCACTGGATGCCTTCGTGCTGCTCTCTTCTTGCGTTCCCGCCTCGCAGTACGAGACACCTTATCGCCCCTTGCTGGCCAGCGACCTGCTGCCCCTGCTCAGTGAGGAGCGGGTGCTTGGGCTGGCCGAGATGATGAACATGCCAGGTGTTCTCAACGGCGACGAGGAGGTACTGGCTAAAATTGCTGCCACCCTGAATCACGGTCTGGTCGTCGATGGCCATGCCCCAGGGCTGCAAGGGAGGGATCTCTGCGCCTATGCCTCCGCTGGTATCTCGTCCGACCACGAATGCACCACCGTCGCCGAAGCACGCGAGCGTCTGCGCCTGGGCATGTGGCTCATGATCCGCGAAGGCTCGGCGGCTCGCAATCTGGAGGCACTGCTTCCGCTCATACAGGAATTGCATCCACCGCGCGCCTTCTTTGTCACCGATGACCGCGATCCGCTGGATCTGTTGGAGCGCGGACATATCGATTCGATGGTGCGGCGGGCGATCGAGCTGGGTCTGGACCCAGTGGAGGCCATTCGCCTGGCGAGCTACAACACAGCCCAATATTTCCGTCTCAGCGACCGCGGGGCCATTGTTCCAGGGGCCCTGGCCGACCTGGTGGTGCTTGACGATCTGAGAACGTTCCAGGTGGAATCGGTCTATAAAAGCGGCCAGCTGGTTGCCCAGGGAGGGCGTTTGTTGATTGAGCCAGAAGCCGGTCAGCTACAAGACCTCAGCAATACTATCCGCATCGCCGCCTTGCGCGAGGAGGACCTGCGCATTACGGGTCGGCCCGGGCCAGTGGCAGTGATCGGCATCGAGCCAGGGCAGATTGTCACCCGTCACCTGCAACTAGAGGCATCCTTGCACGACGGCGAGATCGTGGCTGACCCCGAGCGCGATCTCTTGAAGCTGGTGGTCATCGAGCGCCACCATGCCAGCGGGCGCATCGGCCTGGGGCTTGTACAAGGTCTGGGGCTGAAGCGTGGCGCCCTTGCTTCTAGCGTCGCCCACGACGCCCACAACCTGGTCATTGCCGGCGTCAGTGATCATGACATCCTCAAGGCCGCCCAGGCCCTGGCAGCGATGGGAGGGGGGTTCGCCCTCGTCGTCGACGGCGAGCTGCGGGCCAGCGTTCCCCTTCCTCTGGCTGGTCTGGTCTCCGCCGCACCTATCTCCGAGCTAGTCGCCCGCCTGCGGGCCTTGGATGAGGCCGCCGCTACTCTCGGCTGCACCCTAGAGCATCCCTGCATGACCCTCAGCTTCCTTTCGCTCTCAGTTATTCCAGCCTTGAAGCTCACCGATCAAGGACTGATCGACGTTGAGCGCTTTGCACGGGTGCCACTGCAAAGTTAGCCAACCCATCAATCAGATCAGCACGCAGGCAAGTCGAGCCAGTGGTTTCTGGCTTGCCCAGCCGGGCCTTGAGGCAAGGAAAGTCCGAGGATTCTAGCATGCTGCCAAATCTACTTGAATATCACTGGGTCGAGGACGTCGATGATGCCCTCATTCTGCTCTCGCGTCCCGACATCAAAACGGTACCCCTGGCCGGGGGCACCTACCTGCTGGGCCAGAATGACGAAAGCATCCAGGCCGTAGTTGATCTGCGTGACCTGGGCCTGGCCTATATTTCAGAAGACCAGCGCGGGATTCGTATTGGAAGCATGACCACCTTGCAGAGCATGGCGGAGGCGCCACTGCTCAAGAGTTTTCTTGGTGGTCTGCTGGCTCAGGCAGCTCAGTACTCCGCGCCTTCACCTCTTATTCGCAACGCAGCCACACTGGGGGGCACGCTAGCACTCGGAGCCAGCTCCCAGGCCGATCTGCTCACAGCCCTGGCTGTCGTCGACGCCGAGGTTGTCCTGCGCTCCGGCCAGAAAACCCAGGTCGATCTGCGCGGCGGCACGCCAGAGCGCCCGGGTCTCGCGCTTTCAGGCGTCACCTACAAAGGGAAACAGGAACGGCGCGTCCCCTACCACCGGCTCCTATTGGAACGTCGCCCCCAGGAACTGATCATCGAAGTGCAGATCGCTCCCCCAGGCCGCGGCTGGGGTACAGCCCTGGAACGGGTTGGGCGGAGCGCCGTTGATACCGCCTTGCTCACTGCTGCTGCCCTGGTGGAGGTCGAAAATGGTCGCTATCGCAATGTGCGCCTGGCCCTCGGCGGGGTCAATATGGAGCCACAGCGCCTGCCCACCCTTGAGCGGCGCCTGGAAGGTCAACCTGTCCAGGACCTGCGCCTGCTGGCCACAGCTGTCCAGGCCGGCCTGGCCGACTTCCGTCCAGCCGCCGACTTTCGGGCCAGCCCGGGCTATCGGCGCGTTTGCGGGGCTAACCTGGCCTATCGCGCCCTCGAAGAAGCTGCGAACATAGCCCGCTGGCGCGATATTACGTCCTCGGAAGGGAGAGCGTAATCTCATGGAACTAGAACTACGCATCAATGGAGTAATCAAGAGCCTCGACGTCGCTCCCAACGAGTTGCTATTGAACGTCCTGCGGCGCGAAGGCTACTACAGTGTCAAGCACGGCTGCGATCATGGGCACTGCGGCGCCTGCACAGTGCTCATCGATGGTCTGCCCCGCCCCAGCTGCGTCATGCTCGCCATGCAGGCAGCCGGAGCCACGGTGACCACGGCTGAGGGGCTAGGCTCGCTTCACCGCCTCCATCCCCTACAGGAGACCTTCATCGACGCCGGCGCAGTCCACTGCGGCTTCTGTACCCCAGGTATGCTGCTTTCAGCCTACGCTCTCCTGCAACGTAATCCCAACCCTAGCGAGGAAGAGATCCGCGAAGCGCTGGCGGGGAATCTCTGCCGTTGCTCCGGCTACAACCGCCTTGTCCAGGCCGTTCAGCGCGCCGCCGCCCTGCTACGCGGCGAGGACATCGAGCCAATTAGTATCCCCGATAGCGGCGGTCGTACGCGCTCCTGGGATCTTGGACGCGCCTCACTGGAGCCATACGAGCAGACGGGCGCAGGAGTGCAGCGCGTGCAGGTCATGATGGGGCAACCAGAACGCCAGATCGATGCCATCAAGCTCGTCACAGGCAAGCCGGCCTTTGCTGACGACTGCGACTTGCCCGGTCTTCTGCATGCTCGCCTGCTCACAAGCCCCCACGCCCATGCCATCATCCGGGAGATCGATACCACGGAGGCGCGAGCTTTGCCGGGCGTGCACGCTGTCCTGACCTACAAAGACATTCCCCGCATTGCCTATACCAGTGCTGGTCAACCCTGGCCTGAGCCTGGGCCGCACGACCAGTACAGTCTGGACCATACCGTCCGCTACGTGGGGGACCGCGTGGCAGTCGTCGCCGCCGAGACAGCAGAAATCGCTGAGCAGGCGCTGAAGCTGATCAAGGTCGATTACGAGCCACTGCCCGCCGTTTTTGATCCCCGCCAGGCACTAGAGCCGGGGGCACCACGGCTGCACCCCGAACCAGAGTCGTATGGCATCTACGACTCCAATCGCAATATTGCATCTCACGTGCAGTTCGAGCAGGGCAATGTTGAGCGGGCCTTTGCCAGTGCCGAGCTGATCGTGGAAGGCGAATACATCCTTCCCCAGATCCAGCACGCCACCCTGGAAAATCACGTCGCTCTTACCTACTGGGACGAGGATGACCGGCTCGTCGTGCGCACCAGCAGCGAGGTGCCCTATCACGTGCGGCGCATTGTGGCAGCGCTGACCGGACTAGCGCCGCGGCGCATTCGGGTTATCGCCCCGCGTGTGGGTGGAGGCTTTGGGGGCAAGCACGATCTCATCGTCGAAGACCTCTGCGCTCTGCTCACCCTGGCCACCGATCGCCCCGTGCGCCTTGCATACAGCCGGGCGGACGAGTTTCGCAGCAGCCGTGTGGCGCCGAGCCAGATCATCCGCCTGAAGACCGGCTTGCGGCGTGACGGTACCATCATCGCGAACCAGATGCTGGTCCTGGTCAACGCTGGCGCCTACGGAGGCCAGGTCGCTTCCATCACTGTGGGCAGCGGGTTGAACAGTCTGCCTCTCTATCCTTGCCCGAGCCTACGCTACAGCGCCCAGGCGGTCTATACCAACCTGCCACCGGCTGGCGCATTCCGCAGCAACGGTGCTTTGGCGGGCCTCTTTGCCCTTGAAAGCCACATGGACGAGATCGCGCGTCGCCTGGGTATGGACCCGCTGGCTTTGCGGCGCAAAAACTGGCTCAAGGAGGGGGAAACCCTCCCTTTCCTCTCCCTGGTCAAAGCCAGTTACGAGTCCCCCACTCCCCAGCAGGCAGGTCTGGCTTCTCCCTACCCGGCAGAGGTACGGCTCACACACTGTGGGCTGCCTCGCTGTCTGCAGGTTGTCGAAGAGCAGCTCAACTGGCGCGAGAAACGTCGACAGGGACAGAGTGGCCCCGGTCAGAGCGGGCGCATCCAACGCGGTGTTGGCATCGCTCTGGCCATGCACCTGCCCACCTCTGCCCAATCCTCGCTGAGCAGCGCCACACTCAAGCTCAACGAGGACGGCTCCTTCAACCTGCTCATCAGCCTCCCTGAGAACGGCAACGGCAGCCATACCATCCTGGCCCAGATCGCCGCCGAGGTTCTCGGAGTACGTCCTGAAGATATTCTCATTCACCCTCCTGATACCGACAGCACACCCTTTGACACCAGCAGCGACCCCTCCTCCTCCCTCTACGCCTGTGTTCACGCTGTCAGGCAGGCAGCAGAGCAGGTTCGACAGCAACTACTCAGCGTTGCTGCTCGGCTGCTCAAGGTGCCAGCAGAGAGCCTCTCGCTGGCCGACTATCAGATCAGCGCCCCAGGCGGTAAGAGCCTCAGCCTCTCTCAGGTAGCGCTGCAGGCTCTCTATGGCGAGCAACCGACGCCGATCAGTGCCACCTCCTCCTGGAACGCTGTCTGCAACGTTCCTACCTTTGCCGCCCAAGGTGTCGAGGTTGAAGTCGACACCGCGACAGGCGCGACGCGCGTGCTCAAGGTTGTCTCAGCGATCGACGGCGGTCACATTGTCAACCCTGTTCTTGCCGAGGGGCAGATCGAGGGTGGCATTGCTCAAGGACTCAGTTACAGCCTATGCGAGGAAATGGTGTATGATCAGCAGGGGAACTTGCTGACGACTAATCTGAATGACTACCGGATCTTCAGTGCTCGCGATATGCCCGAGACGAGCATTGTCCTTATGGAGGGCGACAGCTCCGACCCGTTCGACATCCGCGACATTGGCGAGATCGCCATCGCCGCAGTGGCCCCGGCCCTGGCCAACGCCGTTGCAGACGCGCTCGGCGTGCGCCTGCGCCAGCTTCCACTGACTCCCGAGCGCGTCTTGCACGCCCTCTACGTAGTCAGACAGCAGGCAGCAAGGCCAGCCTGAGCAGTGTCGACCACTGGCTGGCATCAGACCACCATCAGGGTGGGCAGTCTGACGAAGTGGCCCATGAGCAAGCGGGGAAGCAAAAAGGGAGAAAGCTCAATGGACCTGATTAACGTCTTCGACTACGAGGCCCTGGCCCGTGAGCGCATCGACATCAGCTCCTGGGTTTACTACGCCTGTGGAGCCGACGACGAAGTGACACTACGGGCCAATCGCAGCGCCTTTGAGCGCATCAAACTTAGACCACGGGTCCTGGTTGACGTCAGTCAGATTGACCTGACAACAACAGTGCTTGGTATGAGCCTGCCAATGCCCATTTTCATCGCGCCAACGGCTTTACAAGGCCTGGCTCATCCCAAGGGAGAGTGCGAGATGGCCCGCGGCGCCGCCCTGGCCGGCACTTTGCTGGTAGTGAGTACCTCCGCCAGCCGCAGTCTGGAGGAGGTGGCCGCAGCCGCCGGCGGGCCACTCTGGTTTCAGCTCTATATCACGACGCGCCCGACCGCTCAGCGCCTGGTCGAGCGAGCAGAGGCCGCCGGCTATCAGGGCCTGGTGCTGACGGTCGACACGCCGCGCTGGGGGAACAAAGAGCGCGCCGCGCGCTATCCACTCAGCCGCAGCATTCGCAAGGCCAACTTCGAGAATGAGAGCGAGGGTGACCTGCCCGATCCCTCCTGTACCTGGGAGATCATTCCCTGGCTGCGCTCGCTCACTCGCCTGCCGTTGATTCTGAAAGGAATTCTGACAGGCGAGGACGCTCAGCGGGCCTGTGAGCACGGCGTAGACGCCATCATCGTCTCGAATCACGGAGGGCGCCAGCTTGACAGCGTACCCGCCACCATCGAAGTCCTACCGGAGATCGTCGAGGCCGTGGCAGGGCGCTGCGAGGTCTACCTGGATGGAGGAATCAGACGCGGCACCGATATCCTCAAGGCACTGGCCCTGGGGGCGCGGGCGGTTCTTGTTGGGCGTCCCCCTCTTTGGGGCCTGGCCGTCAACGGGGCCCAGGGGGTGGCCGACGTCCTGGCTATGCTACGTGACGAGCTGGAGCAAGCGATGGCCCTGGCAGGCTGCCCTCACCTGACCAGCATCGATCGCTCCCTCGTCAGGCTCCCCCATGTGCCATAATAGCAAGCGGTGGGATCAGTGGAGCAACAGAACAAGCTCCTCTCTCCCGCTGATACCAACAGGGCTGGCAGCCAGCCGCAGTCGCGCGCTCTCCAGCCATACAAACAACAACTCATTTCAACTTACTGCATATCAATAAAGGACAGGTTCTATGCTGTTAGCGAGCCATATTCTGAAGCTAGAATGTGTTCTCTGCGGCAGTAGCTATACTCCGGGCAGCGTTACCTATACCTGCCCGAACTGCGGTCCCCAGGGCACTCTTTTAGTTCAGTATGACTACGACCAGATTCGTTGGAATTACCATGCCGAGAGCCGTGATCCCTCAATTCGACGCTATCGCCCCTTTCTTCCCATTCCTTACGGCAATCGCTTGCCGCCGCTAATCGTCGGGGGAACGCCGCTCTACCCGGCAGAGCGACTACGCAAGCACCTGAATATGCGCAACCTCTGGCTGAAGGATGAAACGCGCAATCCCAGCGGTTCATATACCGACCGCGGGGCATTTGTCGCGACCAGTCTGGCCCTGCCAGAGGAGCGCAAGCTGGCCTGCGCCTCGACAGGCAACAGCGCTCTGGCGCTGAGTCAGCAAGCGGCGGCCCTGGGACTGAGCTGTCAGCTCTTTCTCCCCTTGCGCAGCGCCCGTAAGCTCGCCGGGGTCCTGCAGCTATGCGGGGCCAGGATCTTTGCTGTTGATGGCAGCTACGACGATGCCTTTGACCTGAGCATCGAGGCCACGGCAAAATTCGGCTGGTACAACGTCAATATCGGTTACAACCCCTACATTGTCGAGGGACTCAAGACCGTTGGCCTGGAAATTGCCGAGCAATTGGGGCACGCCGTTCCCGACGCTATTCTGGTGCCCGTGGCCGATGGCGGCTTGATCAGCGGCATCTACCGCGGCTTCGAAGATCTGCGTCAGCTCGGCATCGTTCGCCAGATTCCGCGTCTCATCGCCGTGCAGGCCGAAGGTGCGCCGGCTTTCGTACGCTCCCTTGGGAACGAGGCCCTGCGCCAGCCAGAGATCGTTTCTCCGACAACTCAGGTGGAGAGCCTCGCTGTCGGTCATCCCCACAATGGAGCAATGGCCCTGCGACACGTGCGTCAGAGCGGCGGCTTTGGGATCACCGTCAGCGATGAGGCCCTGCTCAAGGCCCGCCAAGAGCTGGCCGCCCTGACCGGTATCTTCGTTGAACCAGCGGGAGCGGCCTCCTACGCGGCCCTGCTGCAGTTACTTGAGGAAGGCAAGATCAAGCGCCACGAGATGGTAGTCCTGTTAGCCACAGCTAGCGGTCAGCGTAGCGGTGAGACAATTGAGCAGCGCGAAGACGAGCTTGTTACGCTCGCCAGAGGCAGCGAAGGGCTGCAATCCCTGGAGCTGCAAGTCAGCGCCTGAGCGCACAGCAGCAAACGCTCGCTGGCCAGTGGAGAGAACTATCCGAGGAGGATACCCGTTCAATGAGCAAGCTGGCTGTCGTTGCCATAGGCGGTAACTCACTCATCGAAGACGAGGGAGACAGGGACGGACCTGGGCAGCTTGAGGCCATATGTGCGTCAGCGAAGTATGTTGTCGACCTGGTCGTCAACGGCTGGAACGTGGTCATTGCCCACGACAACACCCCCCAGCTGAATCAGCCAGACGAGCCTCTTCCTCACGGGTCCCTGCGCTCTTCCCAGTGGTCCCCTGCCAGTTTCCTGGCAGGACTGCAGGGAAGATTGGGCTATCTGATTCAGCAGGCCCTGGATCATGAGCTGCAGCACCGGGGATTGAATCGCCGCAGTGCCTGCCTGCTCACGCGGCTCATCGTCAGCCCAGAGGACGATGAGACAACGCTCGCCCAGCCTGTCAGATGGCCTCCAGCCGAGGCCCAGACAACGGAGGAGGCAGAGGCCTGCACGACCGGCTTGGCAAGCAACAAGGGAGAGACCAGGACCAGGCTGGAGCCACGGGAGCTGGTAGAACAGGAGGCCATCAAAACCCTGCTCCAGGCCGGCTTCATTGTGATTGCCGCAGCTGGCGGCAGTATCCCGGTGGTACGCGATGGAGAGGGAGGCCTCTGCCCGGTGGAGGCCAGACTCCATAGCGATCTAGTCGCTAGCTTCCTGGCTACGCAGCTGAATGCCGACCTTTTCCTGATCGCCACGACAGCCGAGAGGGTGGTCCTCTTTCCCCAACAGACGGGAGGAGCTTATCCTTTGGATATGCTCACCCTGGCCGAGCTGCGCCAATATGAGGCCGATGGACACTTCTCCAACGCGCGCCAGCAATCACAGATTCGCGCCGTCATCCGCTACCTGGAGCGCGGTGGCGGCGCAGCCTTGCTCACCTGTCCCCAGGCGATTGGGCGCGCGTTGGCCGGGCGCACTGGGACCTGGGTGCTGCCCTAGGCGGAGGGGGGAGGATAACCAAGAGTTATCCCCTCTGGAGCGGTCGCTGGGGGCTGCCCCCGCTCATATCTCCGCCTGCTTGGCCAGAAACCGGAGCAGAGAAGCTAGCTTCTCTCCGCAGAGCTGGCTTCCTGCCCAGCCTCCGAACAGCTAGCCTTTGTTGACCGAGATCAGCCAACCCTCAGCCTAACTGTCTGGCAGAAGCAAGCATAGCCGCTAGTGTAGAATAACAATAGGGGTTATCCTTCGCAGCAAGAGGAGCCTGCCAGTCCCCCCTTGATAGCCAGCAAAGCGCAGTCCTGCTATAATAGCACTATGCCAAGAGACGGCATGAAGTGAGGGGAAGAGCACCTTATGGCCAGTCGCATGCCTTCACGCCCGCGAGCAAGCGACACACTTCGCTCGCTGTTGCGTCTTATACCCTGGAAGCTGCTGCTCCTCTTAATCCTGTTTGGGGCGATTGTTACCCCCGTTTTCAGCTATAGCTTCCATCTGGGGGGTCGCCTCATGCCGGCTATCAGCGGTTTTTTTTACGCGCTTGGGGTACCAGCGACACCGGTGCCGACACCCTATCCGGCCTTTGCCCAGGCCTTGCCACAGCCAGGCCCTGTGCTCTACACCGTACAGGAAGGGGACAACTGCGACGAGATCCTGACTGTTCAAATGCACATGGCGGACGCCAGCCAGATCTTCAGTGATGCCAAACCGGAGACTGTGCGGGCCTTGAGTTCGGCCATCGGCCAAGACTGCCACAAGCTCCAGCCAGGGATGGTCATCCGGCTCTCGCCACAGTATCCTCTGATGGCACTCGGCGGAATCATCCTGAAGGCGCGGCCCGTCACGCCGCCCCAGGTTCTGCCAACGCCGCTCATTCCCGTGCCGACTCCACCAGACCAGGGGATCGATTGCTCGCAGGGCTGCACCATGCAGGTGCGTATCGCTCCGGGCGTCGTGGTCAATGTCGATGCCACGACCAACGTACCCGTGCAAAACGGTTCCTGGATCTGGGCCTTCGCTACCTATCCGCTGGCACATGTTACCGGGATGAGCAACTACCCCTATGCCAACCCCCAGACTTCGCTCAACGGCGCTACTCTGCACGCCTGTCAGATTCAGATCAACGACACCTACGATGATCACTCCTCTTCCTGCGACGAATTCCAGCCCAACACCATCGATGACGATGGAGGAGCCTGGTTGCTCGGCGTGGTTGGACCAAGCAGCCTCGATCATTGGAAGCTCCCGTTGCATCTCCCCCAGGGGACGCGCGTCCTTCTCTGGCTCAGCCTGGACGCGCATGGCAACCTGACCTTCCACAAGGGGAATGAAGTCTATCGCTACGATGAGCAGCAGCAGATCTATGTACGGGTGTAGGCTGTCTGCCAGACAGCCTACACCCCTCTTTCTTGCTTGATCCTCTTCAAACTAAGGTCTCAGTGAGGCAGAGCAAAGCGATGAGCAACCAGGAAGACGAACAGACTATTGAGATCCTCAAAGAAGCTCTGGCAGTCAGCCCTGAGAACGTTCCGCTACGGAGGCACCTGGCCGAGCTACAGTTGCGACTGGGCCGGATCGAGGAAGCGATTGAGCAGTTCCAGGCCGTACTGGAGCGCAGTAACGATCACGCGAGCCGCGTTAATCTCGGGCGCGCCTACTATCAGCGCGGCGACTTCGAGCGCGCGGAGCAGCTTTTACAGACCGCCCTAGAGCAACAGGCCACTCCCGAGCTTTACCTGCTCCTTTCCAAAAATGCCTTCGCGCGCCAGGAGTACGAACGTGCAGGCCATTACTACGACCAGGCCCTGAAGGCGGACGAGAGCCTGCGCGAGAGCAGCTACGAAGAGGAGCTGGCCCGACAAGGCATAGTGATCAGAAGAGGAGCTGGCCCGACAAGGCATAGTGATCAGAGGCAAGCTGCGCCTGCTGCGCTTTGCTGAAGTAGAGGAGATGGAGGCCGACCAAGAGCTAATTGAGCAGCCTACCACCAGCTTCAAGGACGTCGGCGGTCTGGAGGAAATCAAAGAGCAGATCCGTATGCAGATCCTCTATCCACTCCAGCAGCCCGCTCTCTTTCAACGCTTTGGAAAGCGCATTGGCGGCGGCATTCTACTCTATGGGCCTCCTGGGTGCGGGAAAACCTTTCTGGCCAGAGCAGCAGCAGGGGAAAGCCAGTGTAGCTTCATCAATATTGCTATCCATGATATTCTAGATATGTATATCGGGAACAGCGAGAAGAACCTTCACGGGATCTTCGAGCTGGCACGGCGTAATCGCCCGGCGATCGTCTTCATCGACGAGCTGGATGCCCTCGGAGGGAGCCGGCAGCAAATGCGCTTCCACGGTCTCCGCATCTTAACTAACCAGCTGCTGCTAGAGCTGGATAGCATCGCCGCTAATAACAGCGAGATCCTCGTGCTGGGAGCGACTAATAGCCCCTGGTTTGTCGACAGCTCCTTGCGCCGGCCTGGGCGCTTCGACCGCATTCTCTTTGTACCGCCCCCGGACCTGGAGGCGCGCTGCGCGATTCTGCGCATCTACCTGGAGGAGAAACCTACTGAGGCCATCGATTACCCACAGCTCGCCCGGCAGATGGAGAAATTCTCAGGCGCCGATATTCGCGCTGTCTGTGAGCGGGCGACAGAGGCCGTGCTGAGTGAAGCGATCAAAACGGGGCAGCCGCGCCCCCTGCGCACTAGCGATCTGCTAGCAGCCCTCAAACAGATCCGTCCCTCCACACTTGAATGGTTTGCTACAGCCAAAAATTACGCCACTTACAGCAATGAGGGAGGACTCTACGACGATGTGCTCCGTTTTCTGCAGAAGGCCAAATGGTAACCATGACCATGAGCGAAAAGACAGGGAAGACCCAGGACGAGGTGGCGGCCAGGGAAAACTATAGGAAAGCCATTGTTGCTTTGAACCTCAAGCGGCCACAGCTGGCGCTGGAGCTGATGAGCAAGGTCTTGCGCGTTCAGCCCGAGAACACCCACGCCCTGGCCCTGATGGCCGCGGCGGCCTTGCGGAACAAGGACTACGTCCAGGCAGAGGACGCCATACGGGAAGCCCTACGGCTTGATCCCCAGTCCAGCAGGAATCATCTGCTCTATGGAATTATCCTGCTGGCAAAATCACAGCCGCTGCCGGCCCAGAGAGAGTTGGAGAAGGCTAGAGAGCTTGAACCCCTTAATCCCTGGCCCTACTACTTTCTCGGAGCAAGCTATCTCTCCTTCAGACCACAGCCCTTAGCAGACAAGGCCCGCCCCTACGTCTACAAAGCCGTGGAGCTTGACCCCGAAGAGGCACGCCTGCAAGCGCTGCTCGCATACCAAGCCAGCATCGATGGCAATCTGACCCTGGCACAGCAAGCCTATCTTCGCGCCCTAGCACGCGAACCACAGAACGCAGCGATTCTCAGTGACTACGGCGATTTCCTGCTCAACTACCAGGCCCGCCCTCAAGAGGCTCTGCACCTCCTCAAGGAGGCAATCCGCCTGGACCCTCAAGAGAAAACGACGCAGCAGCGCTTGCTACAAGCTATCCGAGCGGCCCACCCACTCTACCAGCCCATTCTCAGCTATCGCACTCTTCTTCGGCGCTTGCCACCATCCCTGAGAAGGGGGGTTGGCTGTGGAGCCGTGCTCCTTATCCTCGTTATTGGCAGACTGCTCCTCTTCTTAGTAAATCAGATCGCAGAACTCTCCATTACAGAGAGAAGTCCGCAGTTATTAAATATAGCTGTTGCTATGATGTGCCTCGGCTTTTTGATTATCTCTCCTTATGGATTGTTCCTGATCTACCGCGCAGTCATGCCACCGCTCTTGCTCTTTCTTATCAAGCGAGGTTGGATCAAGTAACGAAAGGGAGGGTCAACCGTTGTATCTATAGGGAGATGCCCCCTAGCGGCGGGCAAGATAGCATTCTCCAAGACCGTGAGACTTCAATCGGGAGAAGATGCATGGCAGGTCTGGAGGGAAAGACCCTCGAACGCTATGAAATACGTCGGCTCATTGGCAAAGGAGGCATGGCCGACGTCTATGAGGGCTACGACCTGGCGGTTGAGCGCACCGTGGCGATCAAGGTGTTCAAGCGAGAAGACGAGGAGCTGCTGCGACGCTTTATCCGCGAGGCGCGCCTGATGGCCTCGCTCAAGCACGAGCATCTGGTGCCGATTTATGACACTGGCTCGGGCGAGATTGATGGCCTGACCTGGTACTATATTGTGATGCCTTTCATGGAAGGAGGAACGCTGCGGGCCCGTATCCGGCAGGGGCCTCTGCCGCTGAGCGAAGCCTGCCGCAGCCTGCGCGAGATTGCCGCGGCTCTCGACTACATTCATCGTCAGGGAATCATCCATCGTGATATCAAGTCCTCTAACGTGCTGCTCGACGCCGACGGGCACTGCTATCTCTCCGATTTTGGCATCGCGCGCACTACCAGCGACGCCACGCAGCTCACCAGCACCGGTAACGTCCTTGGCACCGTCGAATATGTTGCGCCGGAGTTGTTCGAGGGGGACAACCGGGCCAACGTACGCAGTGACCTCTACTCGCTTGGGGTCCTGCTCTTCGAGATGGTCACCGGGCGCCTGCCATTCACCGCTGAGAATCCCATCGCGGTCGTCACGATGCACATCAGCAAGCCACCTCCGCCGCCGCACCTCTATGCTGCCCACGTCAGTCCCGCCGTCGAGCAGGTGATTCTCAAAGGATTGGAGAAGCGGCCCGAGCTACGTTATAGCAGCGCCAGCGAGCTGGCTGAGGCATTCTGCCAGGCGGTCGCCAGCAGCAGCCGGGCTTTGGCCAGAGGAGCCACCGCCCAGCAGTACCAGGGCTGGACCCAGGCCAGCACCTATAGCGCAGGCACTCCAGGAACAGGGGCACCACAGCCACTGGTGCTGCGTAGCATGGGCAGCATAGGTACGCCCACGCCGCCTCAACCAACCTCTTACCCTCCTCCCGGGCAAACCAACGCTGCAGCAACCGTGCCGCCTCCATTGGGTGCGGGCTATCCTGACTATGGACAGCAGCAGCATTATAGACAATATGAGCAATACGGGGCCCAGCCAGGCACGGCCTCCACTCGCCGGGGTCTGTTCATTGCCAGCCTGGCCCTCGTCCTGCTCCTTGCCATCTCCATTCCCCTAGCTCTGGCCTTCTTCTCCTCGCCACACCAGGGAACGAACGGGAGTCCCACGGTCTCCAGCGGCCAGGCCAGCGGACAGCAGCAGACACCCACAGCCACGCCTAACCTGACCGCTACCGCACAGGCCCAAGCCACGGCGACCGCCGAGGCGCAGGTGCAAGCCACGCGTACAGCCGTGGCCGGGGCTACGGCTACTGCACAGGCCCAGGCTACCGCGACTGCGGCAGTCTGGCAGACCGCCACCGCAGGCAGGCTGGTCTATAGCGATGCGCTGACCAACGCCGATAATCCGGCGACCAGACAAGCTAACTGGGACCGCAGCGGTCATTGCCTCTTTGGAGGTGATGGCTACCACGTTGTTCAGGCTGTCAGTCTGACAACAACGCAGCGCATTTGCCATGAAGCGAACTATAGTTACGGCAATATCGCCCTCAGCGTGCAGATGAAGATCCTGAGCGGCGCCTCGGGAGGCGTTTTCATTCGCCTCCACCCTAACCTCTTCAGCCTCTCCTCGGGCTATCTCTTCGAGGTTGATAGCCAGGGCCGTTACCGGATCGCCAGATTCGACGGGGGTATTGAACAGCCTTTCGCTGACTGGGCCTCTTCTCCGGCTTTGCAGTCTGGCGCCGGTGTCGCCAATACGCTGCAGATCATTGCCAACGGGAGCAGCCTCTCGTTCTACGCTAACAACGTTTACCTGACCACAGTTAGCGATAACAGCTATACAGATGGCAATATCGGCTTTCTTGGCACTGCGGGCGATAACGATGCCAACGTGGTCTATAGCAATCTGGCTATCTACGCGCTAAGCTGAACCAGCAGCAGCTTGCTGGCGTTATGCCTCTGGACCTCTCCTCTGGCGGGATGAGCCAGGCCAGCGGCAATTAGCCAGGCAGCTACCTGACCAGGATAGAGACCCCGCCAAGCTGGCTTGTGCGAAAGCTGGCTGGCGGCGCCTTGCTTTTTTGGCCGCGTCATAGTGCCCATAGCTGTGCTTGCTAAAGGCCTGGGTTAAGAGGTACAACAACAGCATCGGCCCGGTATCCGATGCGGCAATGTCCTTCATTGTAGTCAGACAGAAAGGAAAATATTCCATGTATGGAACAGTCGCCCACTGTCGGATCAAACCCGGAGCAGAGGCACAGCTCCTGGCAGAGTTACGCGAGTTTGAGCAGGCGCATGTGCCTGGAACCGTTGCAACGCTTGTCTACCGCATGGATGCCGATGACCGTGAGTGCTATATCGCTGTAGCTTTCAGCGACAAAGAAGCTTACCTGGCCAACGCTCGCAGCGAGGAGCAGGATCAGCGTTATCACCAGATGCTACGCTGGCTAGAGGGACCACCGGAGTGGCACGACGGTGAGATAGTAGCCCATCTGGGGCTGCCAGTACAAAGTAGGTAGCCAGAGCAGGCGATCTGGCTCCATCTAACCTGGCCTTCAGAACCAGACAAGCAGTCCTGTTAGTCTGAGCTTTGATAACACGAGGGCGATGTCAACCGCCTTCTCTGGCGCGCAGCACGGAGCGACAGCGAGGGCGGTAGATATCGCCCTACTGGCAATAGCCCGGGTTATGTGGTATCGTAAATAGCGGAAGGATACAGAATCCGACTCTCCTGGTCTCACCTGGCAGCAGCATTGAGGCACGACGCTGCTCCATCGCAACACGGTACCAGGAGAAGAGGCCAGAACAGGTGGTCTCAGTCCTGGGAAGGACGGTTGACAAGCAATGAAAAAAGCGGAACGCAAGCGCTCGCCGTTACTAGCCACTCTGGGGGATCTGAATCGGCCTCTACGCGTTCGCCCGGTGCGTCTGTGGGGACGCGAATGGTGGGCCATTGCCCCAGAGGATACCTGGCCCGGCATGGTTATGGACCTGCGTCGCCTGGGCTTCGAAGCCACGGCCTGGGGAGAGGAAGTACTTGTGCGCGAGAGCGCGCCAGCTTACGAGCCGCAGCTCGAAGGTCCGGCTGCGCCAGAAGGACTACGCGCCTTCCCTACGATGCGGCCCACTATCCGTGTCTGGAAGGAGTCCCGACCGGCGCGCTATAGCGACTGGGGGCGTGTGGCCAGCGTTGAGGAGAGCGAGGAGGTGGATGAGGAGTTCGAGCCAGAGGATCTGGAGGTACCCCTTTACTCTCTGGACAGCGAGGAAGAGGTGGAGGAGACAGATAGCCTGGAAGCCGAAGGGGAGTCGGGAAGCCAAGGGAGCAAACCAGAGTAATCGCCTGGACCGCCTGACACGCCTCATCCGTTTGAGCGCCTGGCCTGAGCGAGTGGGTGGGTGAGTGGCCAGGTGTCGCTGGTCAGTTTACTCTACGTCAGGGCCAGGACCGTCTGGCGCTTTTCTAGTACTACAGCAAGATAACGCCTATCAGGTAAAGACCTCAGCCGATTGCTCCTCCACAATGCCAGGACAATCCGGGTGAGGTCTCTTGATTTCTGCTCCGCAGCTGCGGTACACCTTTAGTGAAGTCCCTGCAGGGGACAGGTCCCACCAGATTTCACTTGCATCCTTACCCTCTATCTGGGAAGCTGTTTCCCCCGCCAGGATCACTGCCAGGGTCTGCTTTTGGGTTCTGGCCTCGGCGTCAGCGCTTTCTCTGGTCATTGAGCAATGACCGCACTCTCCAGCAGGATCAGCGATGGACGCAATTGGAGCCCGTATGCCAGGGCTGCTGTAGAAGATGAGGCACTGACCGATGGTCATGGCTATGGCCAGGAGAATCGGCAGCCAGAGCCACCAGCGGCCCCAGTCTGAGCAGGGCCAGGGCGAAGACCAGAAGCGGGAAGGAGCACACCATAAGGCGGGCCGCCAGCGCATCGGGAGCTGCCGGGAAGCGAATGACTGGCAGATCACCCTCAATGCTCCCCGGTTGCCAGAGCTTCCCAAAGTGCATAGACAGCAGAAATGAAAGGGTGCTCTAATGACGTTCCACCTAGAGCCAGGCCCCACACTTGAAATCTTCCTCGCGCCTCAGCGTCCAAGGGGCTGGGCAGATCGCCGGGTAGCAGGCCGCGGATTGATCCAGGAGCTAACGTAGTCTGGAGTCGTCAAACCGAGATCGTGATAGACCCCCAACAGGACCGTGCGACCGTGCCATCACTTCATAGAAACGAGCATCAAAGAGGGGAAGGGGAACGCAGGCTGTCGCAACCGTCAGGTTATAGGTTGCAGGCACCGCGAAGGCCAGGCTCGCCCCGCCTATCACAAGGAACAGCACAGGCAGGTGTCTCATTCAGATCAAAGAACCATCTTCTCCGGGCATTGCGCGAGGAGCGCAAGTTCTCCTTGCTTGAGGCATGACGAGCAGGGGAAAGGAGTCACAGGAAGCGAGTACGAAGGTTGAACAGTGCTGGCTTCTCCTGCTATAATGAAACACAAAAAGAACAGCTTCAGAGCATGAAACTACCACTGGAGAGCAGCTCATGCACGAGGATAGTCAGAAGAAGCGGCCAACGGAGAGCGTAGCGCAAGAAGAGCCTGTTGTAGTACAAGCTGGTCTTTTCCCGGGAGCTACGCAGGTCGTCACGCAGCCAGCGGACCCACGTGAGGTTCCATTTCCCCCTCTGGTGCGTACGCAGCCTTTGACAGAGCAGTCCAGCTTAGCAGCCTGCGCTTTACCCTATCAGCAGGAGCTGAAGCTGCGGGGAAAATCGAACTATACCGTTACCTGCTTTCTTTCTGACCTCAAGATGTTCACCGAATTCATGGGGCCGGAGACACCGGTTGGCAGAATCACCAAAGAGGATCTTGTCGACTGGCTCATGAAGTTGAAATTTGGCAACAAAGATCATACACCGGCCCCCAAGACCATGGCGCGGCGCGTCACCTTTCTCAAGAACTTCTTTTCCTGGCTGGCACGCGAAGGGGTGATCCGCGAAGATCCATCGGCGAGCCTCATCCTGGAGCGCCCGTTGCCGCCGCTGCCGGAGCTTCTCTTTGAGGAAGAGATCGAGCGACTGCTCAGAGCGGCAGCCGAAGATGTGCGCTGTCTCTGTCTGATCTATCTGACACTGCACGCGGGTCTCAAAAAAGAAGAGATCATGATTCTCAAACCAGAGCACATTGACCTCTCCAATCCACAGCAGCCGTTAGTGAGTATCCATTTTCCTCCCTCAACAGGCAAGCAGCACCGCGAGCGCAGCCTGGTCTTGCCGCCCGAGTTTAGCGACATTGTGCGCGAATATTTAGGAAAATATCAGCACCAGCCTGGCGAGACGCTCTTTAACTGCACCGATCGCAATCTCAACTATATTTTGGCCCGCGCGGTCAAAGCAGCCGGAATCAAGAAGCGGGTGACGCTACAACTGTTGCGCGATACCTTTGCCGTCCGTCAGTTGCGGGCTGGGGTCTCTTTTGAGACGCTGCGTGAGCGGCTGGGTCTCTCTGATGAAGCCTGGCTCGAATCGCGAGAGAAGTATCGGCGCCTGGCCTTTCCCGTCTGATTACTCTTATTACTCTTTACTCCTATGACGTCGCCACCGCCCTACAGGGACGGCTTCTATCAGACAGATCGAGGGCCACAGGGCAGGGCCGCCCCGAGCCAGCTGCCCAGTAGCGAGTCGAGGGCCTGAGTGCAATTGTTTCTCTCCACTGTCGTCCTTGTCTTCCGCATATGCAGGTAAGGATAGAGATACTCCTTTCTAACCTAGTTATTCTACCACTGACGCTGCGGTGGAGGAGGCATCGGCATCAAGCGACGAGCAGCCTGGCGATCCAGATAGTTATTCAACAGCACGCTATTGATGACCAGTCCCACAATCAGCAAGAGCTTGAAACCGCAGCACACCGGCCAGATGATCAAGGAGACCAGCAGGAGTGGCCAGAGAACTACAATGCTGCCGACCAGGAGCAGCACCCCAGGAAGGGTCTCGCCGACCATCAGCCAGCCAATGCCGTAGATATTCAAAAGAAGAGATAACAACAGCTCGACGATGAGAGGCGCCACCTCCTTTTGAGGCTGCACGACCATCACATTGACCTGCTGAGGTGGAGAGTAGGGCGTATAGGACAAGGGAGCCTGCTGAGGCTGGGAATCAGCATAGGACCCGGGGCTAGAACCTGGCCAGTCGCTGGGGCTATAGTATGAAAATGGCTCGCTCGTGCTCCCTGGCGTCTCAGGGCCTCCCGATGGGGGAGTATAGTCACCGGAGACCGTGGTCAGCGAGCCGCAGACGGGACAGATCGCCACATGATGGGGGCTATCATAGCCACAGCGTTCACAGCGGCTCATAAGACGTAGATGCTCCTTCCTTTGCTATCCTGACTAATTGCCAATGACTCCCCCTATGATAGCATGGACAACCACTATAGCAATAGTGCTGCTGCTTATTGCCTGTCCCGTCCACCCCGCATATCAGCAGAAGATGGACAGGCAGAACCGATGAGCCCGATGAGATCCAGGCCGCTGTTTTACCTCAGTGGTTCTAACAGCCAGAAGCTCAGCACGGTAGTGGTAGCAAACATGGCGCCATCCTTGCTTCCCACCGAGGCGGTTTCTCAACAGCCTTCTTCAGAGAGTTCGTGCCTTTCTCATCGCCAACTCATCCTGAAATGAAGACGTTCAGCCGATCTTTTCTCATCCTCATCCATGTTCGCCTACAATGCGATGCCCGAGAGACGTTAGATCTCAGGACATCTCTTCTCGTCGAATGAGCTGCGACCTGGAGAGCGCGGCAATCACGGGGCAGCCAGGCCAAAAGACCAACCAGTCGGGCCAGTCTGCAATGTGAAGGCAGCTGGCGCTCTGAGCAAAAACGTATGCTTCAAGCCAGAAGGGACAATGAAGGGCCGCTCGCCAGTCTTCACCGCAACGGGTTTTTGCATTGCTGCTGGCGAGCGATGAGTCGTCACATGCACCACCAGTAAGGATGGATGCAACAGCTCCAGCAGGCGAGAGAAAGCGGGGGGTGGTTGCTGACCAGCAGTCAGCGTGGCCAGTACCACATTATCCTGACCTGGAGAGGATGATCCGACAGCGGTCAGCAATCCACTGAGCGCATAGGCGCTCTGCGCTGCCTCCCCCAGGAGCAAGAGGTGCAAACCCGGAGCAACCAGGCGCAGGACCAGAGCGTTATTGCGTGCCTCATCGCCTCCACGGTGGAGGGGGGATGGAGGCCAGAGCACTTCCAGACGCAGATTTGGCCCTGGCGAGAGCGCTTGGCCTTGACGGAGCGTCTGGTAGGGGACGCCATCTTCCCGGAGGGTACGACGCCAGAGTGCGTAGGCTGCCCCTGGGTGTAGCACCCCCCCATCCAGGGCCTGGCCGATCTCAAAGCGCGATGCAGCATCCTGGAGGCCTGTTAAATGAGAGAGCAAAGGAGTAGACAGCACCAGCCAGTCAATGTGGCGTTGCCACAAGGGCAGGCGGTGATCCAGTACCTGAGCGAGGGCCGTCGCATCAGGGCCGCCGTCGATCAAGAGCACGCCCCCGTGGGCCATCTGGACCAGCATCGCAGGACCAGTGCTTCCCGAAGGGGACGCTAACGAGAAGAGCGTCAGCACCAGTCCAGCACTCTCCTGGCTCAGCAGCGCACGCAGGCCCGTCGCCAGCAGGAGCAAGAGCGCCAGGGCTACCTGTCCGCCAAGGAGCAAGCCCCGATGGCGGCCATGTTCCTTCCCCGGCGTTGAACGACTTGCTCCAGTCTGCCTGAGGCCATTTTCAGGGAATGGGACAAACAACGACGGACAAGAGCGCCAGCCCAGTCCCAAGGCGCCAGCCAAAACCGTATAGTAGCCCCAGGCCAGCGGAAGCGAAAGCGGCCAGCCCGCCGTACTCAACCAGGCCAACGGGAGTCGAGCGCAGAAAGCCACAGCGCCAATTACATAGTGCAGAGGGAACCAGGCGAGCCAGCCCACAACCACGGCCAGAGGAAAGCTCATCGCTCCCAGCAGACAGATCGCCACGCCCAGCAAGAGCAACAGCTCCAGCAAAGGGACCGTCACCAAATTAGCCAACGGCGCCACCAACGAGAGCTGAGCAAAGGTCAGAGCGAAGATCGGCAAGGTTGCTACCTGGGCTGCCAGCGTGACCGCCAGAGCCTCCACCAGCAGCGAACCAGCCGGGAAATGCTCCAGCCACAGCAGCGGTCGGGTAAAGAGGGGAGCCAGGAGCACAATCCCCCATGTTCCCAGAAACGAGAGCTGGAAACCGCTATCCCAGAGGATAAACGGATCGACAAAACTCATCGCCAGAGCAGTCGCCGCCAGAGCAGTATATACATGGTAGCTGCGCCCCAGGCGGGGAGCAAGAACCAGGAGCGCCCCCATGAAACCAGCTCGCAAGGCCGCTGGCCCTGTGCCACTGAGCACCGTATAGGCAGCAATCGTCAGCAGCTGGAGCAGACAGAGCAGCCACAGCCAGCGCTGAGAGCGCCGACGCTGAGCCGGCAGGAGACGCCAATCGTCAGGCTTCTGGCGAGCCAGGGGCTGCAGTGGCAGTGCAATCAGGCCGGCGAGTAGCGTCACCTTAAAGCCACTGGGGACAATCAAATGAGCAGTGCCCGTCACATTGAATAGGGGTGTCAGCGGCAGCAGAGCGGGCGTCCGTAAGCCGAGCAGGATCGCCACCAGCAGCGCTGCCTCGGGCTGGGGCAAAGCTCTTGCGATCAAAGCCGCCAGCCGGAAGCGAAGCGTATAGAGCAAAGCCAGCAAAGGATTCCCTCCGTGCCGTCTGACCGAGAGACGAGGGAAGACCATCAACGCCTGCAGATCTGGAGCATCATTGCTGGCTGGTGGCACGAGGTGCCCACGCAGCAGGACTTCATCGCCGTAAGCTGGACCATAGGGATCATCGAGCAAGGTGCCAGAAGTGAAGACAGCGATCTCGCCATGCCGCGGCTGCCAGTGTAAGCCACCATCGCTGCTCACCTCGGCCACGCTCACCGTGAGGCGACGGGCATGCCCCTCCAGAGCAGGAGGCGCACTCACCTCACCGCGAACGACCATCTCGCTGGTCCCCGCCGGGGAACGCAGCAAACTGACCAGAGCCTGAGGATCATGACGAGGGTCGGCCAGCGTCATATGCCAGGCACCACCAAGCAACGTTGACAGGAAGAGCAAAAGCCCACCGGCCATCTCCCAACGGCGCCAGCCAACAACGGTTGCCACGACCGTTGCCAGGAGTGGCAGCGGGAGCCAGAGCGAGGGAAGCTGCAGCCAATAGGCAAGCAGTATCCCTGCCAGCCAGCCCGAGCAGGCGACTATCAGCGGTAGCTTCCGCAGCCGTAGCCGAGCTTCTCTCAGGAGCAGCAACGACATGACAATCCCCTCTTTCCCTACTGCGCTGCCTTACATCGCTCAGACCGTCACCAGATTCTTAATGCGGTCGTAGATCGAGCGACTCACGACCTGGAGAAGCTGATCGACTGCCGTATAGGGGCCATGCTGGAGACGATAGTTCACAATATTCTGGGCAGTTGTTGCACTGACATGCAATTGCTGGCGCAGCTCATCAACGCCGGCAGTGTTGATATTCACCAGAGCTGAGGAAGAGGCAGCAGGACTGCTGGAGACAGAGCCGGCACCTTCCTGCGCTGAGCCATTGACAGCAATGGGTGGAGGGGCCTCACCAACTCGTGTCACATAGATTTCCTCGCCATCGTGGAGGACAGCGGCCAGATTGAGAGCCACCAGATTGGCCTCGGGCAAGGGGCCGCCTGCAGCTTGCAGTAGCTGATAGACGCGGGCGCCCGCGGGCAGTGTATAGACCCCGGGATGGCGAACAGCTCCGACAATATAAACCTCAATACTGGCAGCAGGCGTCAGTGCCGTGGCAGGAGCAACCGTCGCTGTGGCAGTCACCACGGGCACCCGACCCTCTGCTGAAGCTGGGGTCAGCGCAGTCGCTGTGCCGCCAGATGGAGCTGATACCAGAGGCGCCTCGGCAGGTGCTGCTTCCTGCCAGAGAAGATAGAGCGTCACCGCCAGCACCACAGAGAGTCCCAGCGCCACCGCCCGGAGCACGCGCTGCCTGACCGTTGGCGGAGCAGCCGGGACCGGCAGCTTCAGCGTCTCAGCCAGCACCAGCTCCTCTTCGCCGTGTCCGTCGTTTTCCGCGGCGGGGGTCAAAACTTCAGAGAATCGCGAATGGCCGCCAAGGCCAACGGGTAGAGTAGGCGAGAAGGATAGATGTTCGTGGCTATTTTCCATAGGCCCAACCCTTTCTACGTATTCCCTGTTCCCTGAAAATATGGGGGCATAATAACACGGCATTTACCTATCTGTCAATAGCTAAATGCGGCAATCTAATGAAGCAGCGAACAGATCAAATAATCAGCTAAGAAGCAGACAGTAAAATAAGGAGGCCGCTAGCCAAGAGACGGAACTAGTCAGGAAGGCCGGCTGGAACGGCCCCAGGCGGGAAAGGCAAGCCTCTGAGCGGGAACGGCCAGTGAGAGGGGAGACTACGAGGGAAGGAGCAGCGCCAGAGCCTGGCAGTGACATATCCCTGCGGAAATGGTGACCCATGTTGACAGATATGGTATAATCGTCGGTGGAGCAGGTCCCCGTAGCTCAGTGGATAGAGCACCGGTCTCCGGAACCGGGCGCGCAGGTTCGATTCCTGTCGGGGACACCGGTAGCGATATCCTTTTGTTGGTATCTCCCACTAGAAGCCTGCACAGTCTCAAATCAGGAGCCGTGGCTGTGCAGGTCTTTTTTTGGGGAGAACGTGATAAAGCGGGTCCTAAGCATGTGCAACCGTTCGGTATCCTGCCAGCTCCAGAGCTGAAATAAAAAACCCCTCACCGTTTTCTGGTGACGGTGAGGGGTGTGGCCTGAACTGGCCACGTTTCTGCGATCTCAGTCTCTCCGGGCGCCACAAGCCAGCGTTCAGGCTCAGGCGGCCTTGACGCGGATCTTCTTCGGCTTGTTCGCCTCGCCGAAGGGAACGTTCACGGTCAACACACCGTTCTCGTACCTGGCCTCGATCTTCCCGCTATCAATGTCCTTCGGGAAGGTAATCGTCCGCGCGAAGCTACCGCTGCGAATCTCGCGCACATGCCACTGACCACGCTGCTCCTCCACCTCCTCGCGCGGTACCTCCGCCTTAAGCGTCAGCGTGTTGCCGGTGACGTTCACCTCCAGCTGCTCAGGCTTCACGCCAGGGATCTGCGCCTGAACCTGATAGCCGTGCTCATTCTCTCGCACATTGATGGGGATGGTCGCCGAAGCCTCATCCCAGCGCCAGCCAGGCGCCACAAAGCTCTCCTCAAAGAGCCGATCGATAGCATCCCGCAGGCTGATTACCTCGCGGAAAGGATCGTAGCGGATGATGCTGACCATAGCCGCCCACCTCCTTTCGCACGATTGCCAGGCTTATTTTCCCCGCGCTTCGGGTCCTGTGAGCCTCTGCCGCTCTTCACGGCTGGCTCCGTCTTTCTTTTCTCTGTCTCCGGATTGTCACGATCGTCTCGTCAAGAGACGACCGCCAGCCGTTTCGCTGATCCGTTTGACCTCTCTAGCGAGAAGCTCCTGCTCATGCCCTCTTTTTGGGGCTTCCACCTTACAAAAACAATGAGATGATTTCATTTATTCCCACAGATGACGCTACTCCCAACGGAAAGTCCTGATGGCCACCGCCAGGATGAGAATCATCCAGACCAGCAGTGTCAGCAGGGCTGTGCCGGGGAAAGGAGCGCCGGCAGTCAGAGCAGCCTGCAGCGACTGAGTGAAGGCCGCAGCTGGCAGATACTGAGCCAGAGCTGCCAGGGGAGCTGGTAGGTGGTCAAGGGGCAGAATACCGCCCCCAATGAGCAGAAAGAGCAGATAGAGACCGTTGGCTACTGCCAGGGTTGTCTCAGCGCGCAAGCTTCCGGCCATGGCCAGTCCCAAAGCAGCAAAGGTAATGGTCCCCAGAGCCAGCACCAGAATGGCCAGGCCGGGCGAGCCAACGGGACGCCAGCCATAGAAGAGCAAGGCAATGCCCACTAGCAGGACTACCTGCAGCACCTCTAGCAGCAGCACTGCGACAATTTTGGCGGTGATGAGGCCGCTCCGCGGGAGAGGCGTCGCTCCTAAGCGTTTGAGCACACCATAGTACCGCTCATAGGCGGTCGAGATGCCCAAATGGACCATGCCCGAGGCCATGATGGCTAAAGCCAGGATGCCAGGCAAAAGAAAGTTGATGACTGAGCCTGTGCTCACAGGAATGATCTTGAGCGAGGCAAAAAAGACCAGGAGAATCACCGGGAGAATGAGGGTGACGAGAATGTTTTCACCACGGCGCGCGGTCAGCAGAAGCTCAGCTTTGAACTGGGCCCCAACCTGACGGAGGAATGGAGCTGCCTGCGCCGGCTGTGGCTGCGCCCGTCCACTCTGGCCCGTATTGGCAAAGGTTGTCATAGGTTCACCTCCACAAAGGACGCTTGAGACCTGCCTTTCCACTCATTCACGCATCTCGGAGCCGGTCAGGCGCAGGAATAGCTCTTCGAGCGAGCCATGACCGACACGCAATTCAGTCAGGGTGATGCCGCGATCGCGCAACCAGGCGGTGAGGTCAGCCAGGACCGCGGGCATGCTTTGCGGCGCCGTTTCGAGCAGGTAGCTGCCGGGGCGCACTTCCTCGGCACGTTGGACGCCAGGTAAGGCCGCCAGAGCGCGGCTATCGAGGCCGGCAGGAGCGACGAAGCGTAGAACAGTAGCGCTGTCAACGCCAGTCAGCCGCTCAGGAGTGTCCAGAGCTATGAGCCGGCCATGATCGATAATGGCTACGCGGTCGGCCAAACGCTCAGCTTCATCCATCAGGTGGGTAGTTAACAAGATGGTGACTCCCTGAGCCTTGAGATCGCGAATGATCTCCCAGGTAGCCAGGCGAGCCTGGGGGTCCATGCCTGCGGTAGGCTCGTCGAGAAAAAGCAGTTGAGGATTGCCGACGAGGGCCAGGGCGAGGGCCAGGCGACGCTTCTGACCGCCAGAAAGCCGGCGACAGATGGTTTTGGTGCCAGGGTCAATACCGACACGTTCCAGGAGCTGATCAATGGGCTGGGGCTGCCGATAGTAGCCAGCAAAGAGGCGCAACACTTCCCGCGGGCGGAGCATGGGATAAAGGCCATCCTGCTGGAGCATGACGCCAATGAGCGGCTTGAGACGAGCGGCGTCCCGGATCGGGTCCAGCCCAAGGACGCGTACACTCCCCCCATCGGGGCGACGGTAGCCCTCTAGAGTTTCAACGGTGGTGGTTTTGCCGGCCCCATTAGGCCCCAGGAGGGCAAAGACTTCTCCCCGTCGCACACTGAAACTTAGTTCGTCAACGACACGTCGTCCGTTATAGCTTTTGCAGAATCTATCTACGACGATGGCCGCCTCTGCTCCCTCGGGTGAGGCCGCAAGATCGACCATCCGTCCCGTTGTCTGCGCATGAGCAGACATCATGGCCAGTCTCTCCTTGGTGTGGTCAGCTGAGGCTGGCACCGCTTGCTTCTCATGGCCAGCCCCATTGATAATACACTACCGCAGCCGCTGCTCTCTGACAAGGTGAGTCCGATGAGACTGCCGCCCCAGGCTTGCAATTCTTCAAGCAGTGCATTACAATATGCATATCATACAATTCATATCTTTTCTGCTATACAAGAAATGAGAGGCTTGGGAAGGGTCAGAGAAACGCTGCGTGGGGACGTGCCTGTAGCAGGTGAGCTGTCTGTGATTCGTCAAGGACAGTGTCCCAGAGAGAGACCGCTGCGGACCCACAGAGGGTAACTGTCTGCAGAGAGCAGACGCCTCGCGCCGCTGCCTCGCCTGTCCACCGGCTATGGCTCAATGCTGCACTGATCCGGTTGCAGGCTGTGCGGTTTTGCAGGTAGAAAGAGAGGAGAAAAGATGGAGAATCGCCTGTTGCGCGAGAAGATCCTGGCACGCCTGGGAAGATTTCCCTCGAAGGTGCCTCTGGAGGCAGTCTTTGAGGAGCCTGTCGATGAGGGCGAGTATACGCGTACGCGCGTCACCTACATGGTCGAGCCGGGCGAGATCATGCCAGCCTGGTTGCTACGCCCGCAAGGAGAGAGGCCGAAAAAGGGCTGGCCGGCGATTCTGGCCATTCATCGCGATAGCGAGCGCTGTGAGCTGGGGAAAGGAGAAGTAGCCGGGATCTCTGGCGACCCAATGTATCATTACGGGCGAGAGATCTGCCTGCGTGGCTATGTGGTACTGTGCCCTGATCTTCTCTGCTACGAGGAGCGCCGCCCTTCGGAAGAGATCCGTCGACGGCGGACGGCGCTGATGGGCGAAAATTATGAGCGCTTTGAGTTTACGAAGCGCTTGCAGAAAGGTTCATCGCTGCAGGCGAAGTACTTGCATGACCTGGCTTGCAGTCTGGATCTTCTCAGCTCGCTCCCAGAAGTAGACAAGCAGAACCTGGGAGTGATTGGGCATTCACTAGGCGGGCTTGAGGCGCTCTGGTTGACCTGGTACGATGCCAGAGTGATGGCCGCGGTGGCATCCTGCGGGCTGACGTTGGTGAAGTCACTGCTGCGCGATGGTCTGAGCCAGCCTCTGGTGAACTGCATTCCAGGCTTGCTCGATGTGGCCGATATGGATGACCTGCTTGGGTCGCTGGCTCCAACACCGTTCATGATGGTTGGCGGTGAACAGGACCCGTTCCTTCCGATCGATGGCTTCTATTTTATGGTGAACTACGCGCAGAGTATTTATATTCAGCTAGGAGTACCCGAGCGCTTTCGCTATCTGGTCTTCCAGGGCGGCCATGCCTTTCCTCCAGAGGCCCGCGAGACGGCCTATCTGTTTTTAGACCGCTGGTTGAAACCACTGCCACCGGGCGGGCTGCTGCCTTGAGCAGACCGCTTCTGGCAGAAGGTGGAGAAGGGAAAGGCAGCGCTGTGCCAGACCAGCCAGAGCAGGCTTAGGACAGGCGCCGAAGCTGGATGAAATAGAGGAGAACCAGCAAGGGCGGCAGTGCAGCTAAGAGAAGAAAACCCAGGAAGATCCAGCCGTTGAGACCACTGATGGCTCCCTGGATAAACATCCAGGAGAGATAAGCCAGAAGAGCGCAGAGACAGAGCTTTAGCCCAGCTAGAAGCAAGCGCCCTAGTCGATAGCGGCGCTCGGCCCGCTGGGGAACGGTCAGCAGGGGATGGTGGAAAGCATGCAGGCAACGACTGAGCAAGCTGAGTAGCCCGTAAAGAGCCAGGGCCAGCAGGAAGAAGAGGACGAGAATCCACTTGCTGCCGTTGAGATCGGGATGAATAGAGCCGCTAAGACTGTAGTGGATAGGGATAGTCCTGGGAAGAAAGAGGAGACCCCAGCCGCTGAGAACGGCTATAAGCAGAAGCAGGAGCAGGGTGATTCGTTCCAGGCGCCGTTCAAGCACGGTTGGCGCTAAGCGCAGCGCAGATCGGAAGCGGCTCGTGGAGCTGCTAAGCATGGCTCTGACCTCCTTCTTTGCGACTCTGCTTGAACCGGCCTGCCGCTCGTTTGCACAAAACGTGACTCCCTTGTAATAGAACGAGCGAGCGGTGCTTTCTTCCAAAAGAGGATGCTCTTTACCCCCACCCGCCTGCCATAGATGGCTCTTGCTTATCAGCTCCTCCCAGAATGGCGGGAGAGCCTGGAGAGACTCCGCCCTCTTGCCAGCCTGGCGGAGTTGGAAGAGAATTGCTTGCTCGCCAACTACAGGTCTAGATGAGCGGATGATCGAGCATCTGATGATCCTGATAATTTCTCCTGTTCCAGGAAGCTACCTTGTGATAAGAAGAGAGAGTTGCAGCCGCTCAGCTCGCCTGGCCGCTGATGGCGATGAGGCTCACAATGACGTCGTTGAGCAGACGGCCACGGAAGTTAGCCACAATGGTATAGCGATGGCTGTCCAGCTCTTTTAGCTTCTCGGGGAGAATGGTCTGCGGCAGGGCGTAAATTACCAGGGCGACATGATCCCTTTTGAGGCGTAGAATGTCATCAATATTGTCCTTCCAATCTTCCCAGTAAACCAGCAGAACATCGGCGCGCTCAGCCCGGCCTAGATCCTTGGGCGAAGTGACGATGATCAGGTTTTCTTCACGGAAGAGGTGCGGATCAAGCAAGAGGCTGCGACCGCTGGCGACATTGTCGCCCTTCGCCAGAAGGGCAATTTTCCGGCGCGCTAAACCAAGCCCCAGGCGATAGAGGACAGGCGCAATGCCACGAACCCAGGCGTAGAGGCCCAAGGCAAAGGCAATCAGTCCAGGGAGAGAGAGAATCAGCCCAATCCAGTTCAAAGCGGTAAAGAACGCATCCATGAGGCTTCCTCCTCCTGCAAGCAGCATTTACACCGCAACGAAATGCATAGCATGGCCTGGGTGAGATGTCTTGATCTCTGAGAAGATGCTCAACAGGCTCAAAATGTACAGAGATCTTAACGAGAGCATACCACAGGCAGAGCTTGAAAGCAATACTGTCGCTTAGTAGCGCACTACCGAATCTCGCAAAACAAAGAGAGCCTGCGGCTCAGCGCAGGCGGCGCAGGAGGACGCGCAGATGGGTTCCCCCGGGCAGCAGGCCCACAGGCACGGCCTCAATCAGCTCGTATTTGGCTGCTGCAGCCACGGCAGCGGCGCTGGCCACGGCACAATCGGCCAGGTAGACGACGCCGCTGAAGTCGCTACCCAGAGGAGCAATGAGCAAAAGGTCGGCCTCGGGGCGCGGCGGCAGACCACTGCTGTCATAGATCTGGGGATCAAGGCAGTGCAGGGGACGTACAATGCCTTGTATGAGCCGGTAGCTGTAGCTGCCTCCGCTGAGGACAACAGCGACAAGGCTGCGCTGGCGCCCTGCATAGCTGCGGTTGATGAGCTGGAGTACGTGTTGAGTTTTGCGGGAGTCAAGGGGCACGGGTATATTTCCTTTCCGTCAATACAGCGTCAGATTGTCGAGGTTAACCCGGGCACTGGGCGGGCACAGCCAGCCCTTAAAGGGGAAGCTGGTTCTCCCGGTCATGGTCATCGCTCTCGCCTCCGATCCACCAGGACAGAGAAGTAAGCTCAGGCACGCCGAGGCCGAGAGCGTGGTGAGAGCGAGCAAGTGGATAGCCGTAATGGCGAGCGTCACAGATCAGGTTCCGTCGGCTAGCAGGCCCGGGTAGGCTGTAAGCTGACGAGCTGATAACGGCAGGCGGCGCCTGCTCCAGGCGACGATGGCCAGGCCGAGACAGGCGCAGTGGGCTAGCACGAGACATGGCCGCGGCTCCTTTCTGGAGTGTATCAATGCCCGCTAAGCGGAGCAACAAGCAGACCGCGTGAGAGCCTTTTTGCTCAGCAAGACAAGAGCTAAGGCTCACAGGGGTTGCGACTTCTCTCCCGAATCGCTGACGGCCCCGGGCCTCTCTTCAAGCTGATCGTGCTGACGGCTAATGCGCCCCTTTTCCTCGTGAACATCGATCTCCTCTCCGGCAAACTGGAAGATGAGTCGCATGGCTGTTTCGTCGCTGATCCAGCTCTGGCTTTTCGCAGCACTGAGAGCCGAGACCAGCATCTGCACGGCGCTGGCCAGGGTAGCATGATCGGTAACTTCGATTTCGGGGAAGATGATGTCATAGTGCCTGTCGACCGTTGGGGGCAGTGTGCCAGCCCGCGACGCCTCGTGCAGGACTCGGTCGAGAATGGTGCGCAACATGGCACGCATGACAAATTGCCGGCGTTGAAACTTCAGGAGGGTTGGCAGGCCCATCTCAGCGGCGGTAGCCCGATTGCTGTAGCTGCCGTCAGCAAGGTAATGCTCTGGCAGCTGAGCGCCAACGGCGATCATCAGCTTGATGGCCCGTCCATCCTCGGCAGCCTCGTTGGCATTGATCTCCGGCTTGATGGCCGACCAGGTCTCAGCCTCGTTGTGAATGATCACGCTGCCCGGCTCCGGCGGATAGCTATATTCCATCTTTTTGCGTTCGATGGTCTTGCGATCGGCTCCCTGCAAACGCACATCCCACAAAAATGCTCCCTTGTACTTGTTGATGCGCACGCGATCGGTTAGCCAGTCCTTGTAACGGCGTAGCCAGGGCAGGAGGGTAGCCAGATCGCTTTTGCCGCGCTTAGCGCTGGAGACCTTATTGATGGCGAACTGGACAACCTCTTCACCCGCCTTGAACCACTGTCCCTCAAGAGAAGCGGCAGACGTCGCTGGCTTAGCACCGGGTGAGAGTGCAGCGCTCTGGCCAGAGCCGTTCGGCAGACTGGCTGAGGGACCGACGGGCCGGCGATGGAAACGCAAGGGCTTTTCGATGTCATCGGGATCGGTCTCAATCTCATCGATGAGCGAGGGATCAATCTGACGAATGGTGACCCGCCCATTGTAAGGGTTGACAAAGAAACGGATGAACTGCTCTCCATAAAGGGCCAGCTCGGTACAGAGGGAATACACACGTGTCTCCATCTGGTTCTCGGGGTCGTACCAGAAGTCGAGCAGGACGCGCTGGACGCGCGGGTCGCGCGCGGCGATGGTGACGCCTTTTCCCATGACAAAGCTGGTAGTGATCTCGATGATGGCAAAGGCCAGAGGATTGGCATTGTAGGCCTCATAGCACTGGTTGTGGAGTTCGAGATAAGTGGAGGGAATAGGGTCCTTCTGATACCAGTTGTCCGAGAGACGGCGCCAGAAGTAGTCTTCTTCTACCCCACTGGCAAGCCTCCCCCAGTACCCGTCTTCTTGCATAGGACTGGAGGCAAAGGCGGTAGGACCGAGTTGCTCCCTGACACGGTCGAGAGCCGAGGATTGACCGGTGGAGGAAATGGCCAGGGCGCCAGAGCGCTGAGTTGAGGAAGCGTGTCGATTGGGTAGCCAGCCGGGGAAAGAGAAGCGAGGTGGCATGTGGGACCTCCTCTTGAGGCAGTGATGACAGACAATAGACAACACCTGCTCGCGCTAGAGAACAGGGCGCTTTGTCTGATGCGGAGACCAGAAGCGAGATGCGGCACGGCCAGGGGACACGAAGGCAGCGGTCTCCCGAGCCGTGCGCAGTAGGCGAGGATGTGGCAGGTGGCAAACTGCCAGCTAAGCCAAGTATAGAGTATGACAAGCAACCTGTCAAGAAGAGAGGGTGGGGCGGCAAAGCAGCCAGTCAGGAACAGGCTTGACTTCTCCCTAAGCCTCAGTTATACTTGTCACTTGGTAAGCTTTTCTGGCTTGCCGCCGCACGATGCAACCACGAAACGGCCTCCGGCGTGCCCCTTCACGTTCCGGCAAGGCAATGGTGAGTGTGCCCTCTCGCGCCCACCCATGATCTGTCCTTTCTCGAGTGTGCCTGCAAAGCAGCACTCACCCCACCTTCGCGGCTGCATCGCTGATTTCTTCTCTGTCACCACTCGCCGGCGGCTCTCTGCTCCCAGGCAGGGTAGCCCGCCCCATTCCACTCACTTCCTACGCTTGTGGACTTGTCTATCCCGCCACGGCGAGGAAGGAAGGAGACCCCCATGACCGATGAGCAGTTCCTCGCTCTTCGTTTCCCTCCGCTGGCGCCAGATACTCCCGGCTTGCCCGCGCTGACGCTCCCTGATCCCGAGAAAGCCGACCCTTCTGCTCTCTTCCTCGCGCAGCCGGCTTCCGCTCTCCTCGACCTGCCCTCTACCGATCAACCCGATCCTCCTTTGCCCACGCTGCTGGAACCGCTGCTTCCCCCCAATCTTCTGCGCTTTCCCTCCAGTGAGCACTCTCTGAGACAGGCAGAGATAGCCCCAACCCTGGGCGAAGCACCAGCCACCCTCAGCCCCGAAATAGCCGCCCAGGTTCGGCGTAGCGCCGACGCCCGCCTGCTTCCTCCCACCCTGCACTACGATGAGACGCGTACCACCCAGGACGGCATGACTCACCGCTTGCGCCATCTGGCATCACTGCTGCTAGCGCTCAGCCAGGAGTCGCCTCCCTGGGCCGGCCAGGAGGTTCCTTATGACCGCTGAGCATCCCGTACTTCCCCACATGACCAGCGCGAGCCAGGCCGACCTGGAGCCGAGCGACCACCCCAGCCCTGCTCAGCCCGCGGAGCGCATCCACATCGAGGGATTCATTCGCGAAGGACAGACCTTTCCGCAGGATGAGCACCGCGATGTCCTGGTCACCGTCATTCGCGGCGGAGCCAGTCTTAACGGTTACTACTATAATGAGGCCGTCCTCCAACGCCTCGCCGCTCTGCTCGACAACGCTCACGCCTACGTCGATCATGCCCGTAGCGACGGCGAGAGCGTTACCCGCTCTGTGCGCGACATCGCCGGCTTTTACCGTGCTCCGCGCTATGTGCCACCCACTGCCGGCGAGCCCGGGCGCGTCGACGCCACCCTGCACATTCTCGAATCCGCCGACTGGCTCTGGCGCCTGATCCGCGAAGCCTGTGCTCTGGGTCAGCCGGGCCTGATCGGCCTCTCCATCGACATCTATGGCAGCTGGCAGCTGCGCGAGAGCCAGGATGGCGCCCGTCCCCTGCGCGAAGTGGTCAGCATCAGCGCCCTCAACTCGTGCGATATTGTCACTCGTCCCAGCGCCGGTGGCAGCATCCGCCGTATCCTCCACGACTATTGTCCTTTTCACGAGGCCACCCCCCAGAGAGGTCACCACATGAGCAACACCGCCACCCCGACCAACTCCCCAACTCCCGCACAGACCAGCACCCCCCAAAACCAGCCTGAGCTGCCCGGCTCCCTCCGCGAGCAGGAGCAGACCACCTGCCCCACTCCCTCGTGGGACGCCCTGCTGCAAGAGTTACGCCTTGAGCGCGCCCGCCTCGCCCTGGAGCGACGCCTGCAGGAGGTGCACCTGCCCGAAGCCGTCAAGCAGCATCTTCGCCGCCGCTACGAGGGACGCATCTTCGAGGTCGCCGAATTAGACGAGGCCATTGCCGAACAACGCCGCGTGCTAGCCGAGCTGGCCGCCGTCGGCCTCGTGCGTGATCACGGGTACGCCCGCCCTGAGATCGGCGAGCAAATCACCGAGGCCGAAAAAATCCAGGCTGCCTTCGATCGCATGTTCGAGCTGGAGATCGACACCAGTCGCCTCGGCAACATCCGCGGCTTCACCAGCATCCGCGAAGCTTACGCCCGCGTCACCGGCGACCCGAGCGTCAGCGGATTCTCTGCACGTAGCCTGCTTGGTCAGATCCGTATCGGAGAGCACGCCCCCCTGACGCGCATCAGCGAGGGTGACACAACCACCGCCTCCTTCAGCTACCTGCTGGGGACCTCCATGAACAAGCGTCTCCTCAAAGACTACCAGGCCTGGCCAGCAGAGTGGCAAAAATTCTGCACCATTGTACCCATCAGAGACTTCAAGCAACAGACACGTGTGCGTCTGGGCGCCTTTGGCAGCCTCTCGACTGTAGCTGAAGACAGTGCCTACACTACTCTCAGCCTGACCGATACCGCAGCCACCTACGTTCCCATGAAGCGCGGTAACCTGGTCACCATCTCGCGCGAAACCATCATTAACGATGACTTGATGGCCATCCGCCAAATCCCTACCAAGCTGGCCGTTGCCGCGGCCTATACCCTGGCCGAATTCGTCTACGGTTTCCTCTCGGGCAATCCTACCATCTATGACGGCTCCCCGCTCTTTACGACGGGCAACCCGCACAACAACCTCGGCAACGCTGCCCTCTCGACTGCTGCTATGCAGACCGGGGTTACCGCTATGCGCGAACAGAGCAATTTCGCCGGCAAGCGTATCGGACTGCGCCCGCGCTACCTGGTTGTCCCTCCCGAGCTGGAATGGAGCGCCATGATCGCTACACGCTCGGCGGGCATCCCCGGCTCGCCGAACAACGACATTAACCCCATGATGGGTTATGTCACCCCTATCGTCTCGCCTCAGCTCACCAGCCCAACTCAGTGGTTCCTGGTGGCCGATCCTCGCGAAGTCGACACCATTGAAATTGGCTTCGTTGGCGGCCAGGTCAATCCCGTGCTCTTCATCCAGGACCAGCCCCTCTACGGCCTGAACTTTACCCAGGACGTCATCTCGTACAAGATCCGCCATGAATACGGCGGCGCCGTCGTCGACTATCGCGGTCTCTATCGTGGCATCTAGGTAGACAGGAGGCAGGACCCGATGTCAGGCTACCTCAACAGCGACGGCTCGTTGCTGATCGGGGGAGTGAATCCCGCCGGTCTGGGCCAGGCCCTGCAGCTCGACGCCCAGGGGAATCTGAAAACGACTGCTACCCTCAACGCCGCCTCCGAGCAGAACGTCAATCTGAACCAGCTGAACGGCGTTGCTCCCCAGGCCGATGGTACCGGCGCCAACCGCCTTGGTGTGAGCCTCTACGGCAAAAACAGCGCTCCAGGCGATACCCCTATCCTGCTCGACAGTGCCGGACGCCAGATCGTTAACATCAATAGTTTGCCAGCCCTACCCTCTGGCGGCAATCTGATCGGTCAGGTTAGACTGGCCGATGGCAACAGCAGCAATCTACTGGCTATCGATGGCAACGGACGCTTGCAACTGGTGCCTAACCAGACCATCAACGTCGCCCAGATTGGCGGCATCGCCCCGGGCCTGGATAGCAGCAATGAACTCCGCGTCTCCAATTACGGCAAGAGCAGCAGCGCTGGTGACACCCCTATCCTGCTCGATAGCGCCGGACGTACCCAGGTCAATATCGCTCAGTGGAACGGCGCCGCACCCAGCGTCAGCAACCCTGTCTTCGTACGCCAGCAGTTCAATGAGTGGTTGAGTAACGGCCAGGGCTATAGCGTCACTACCGGCAAGCAAACCAGCACGGCCACAGCCACCACCGGGCTTAGCCTTTTCAATCCGGGCAGCTCCGGTAAAACACTACTGGTCTTCTCCGCCCGCGTGGCCGAGGCCGCTTCGAGCTGGCACCAACTCAACTTGACCAGCAGCGACCCAGCTCTTGGTACCACTCTCACACCGCTCAATCTCAAGGCCGGTGGCCCCGCCAGTGTGGCCAGCGCCAGCATGAGCAATAACAATCTTACGCCAGTGGGCAGCCAGCTCGATACCCTGCTGCTGGTCTCCAACACTACCATCGATTTCCTCAGCAATGGCACCCTGATCATCTTGCCGCCAGGCAACGGCCTGGCCCTCTACGTGGCAACCAGCAGCAACAGCTGGGCGGCCATGCTGAAATGGCTCGAAATCTAACTGGCACCCACCGTCAGCCTCAGCAGTTGATAGGAACAAATCTCCCAGCGGAGAAAGGAGTAAACATACACCATGATGGATATCCTTGAATTCGTCTACGGACGCTACAACGGTGGCAGCACCGTGCCGGCGGGCAGTTACTTCAACCCGCGCACCATGTGCATCTTCCAAACGACCAGCGATGCAGTACTCCCCCAGGACGGCATTTTCTGCCGCGTTGACCCATCGGGCAGCCAGACCTTTGCCACCATCGCCACGGCTCTCAACACCCTGCTCGGTACCAGCTACACGGCGGCGAGCTTCCACGCCTGCGGCACTTCCGACTCGGCTCCACAGCCCGGCCAGGGAGCCAATGATGCCTAGCCTTCCACTCATCTGAAGGCAGCGCCGTCCACAGGCGTCTGGCTCACCCCAGAAAGAGAGCAGAAGAAACGCTATGGGAGTAACCATCAGACGCGGCATCATTCAGGCCTTCAATCCAGGCACATACCAGGCCTCGGTGTTGCTCTTTGAAGCCACTTCCCAGATGCTTCAAGGCGTGCCGGTGGCCAATAGTCTCGACGGGAGCAGCGGCCTGATCGGAGCCTTATGCGCCGTGCTCTTCTTCGACGAACACAATCCCCAGGATGCCGTGGTTATTGCCACCTATGCCAACGGCCTCAGCGGTCTCCCTACACCACCCCCAGGTCGCCTGACCCTGGTCAGCGGCGTGCAACAGATCAACAACGTCGCCATCAGCAATGGAGCCATCGCTACCTTCACACTGGTCGGTGGCAGCAGCGGCATCCCCCTTGGCGCTCTGGCCATCCTGGCCAGGATCTCCTTTAGCGCCAGCAGCCAGCCAGCTCACCTGGACATTGCCCCCCACGGTGGCAATCTTGCTCAGACGGTCACCTGCGGCGACCTGCTCTCCACAACAGCGCGCTGGCAGGGCCAGGCTATCCTGCCGCTTGACAGCAATGGGCAGATCGACATCCGGGCCATAGGAGCGACCTGCACAGTCACACTCACCACCTGCGGCTATATCAGCTAGGGGTCCGAGTCTTGTCCCCTACCGCGTCGCGGGGAGCGACTTCAGTCAGCTTCCGCTACGCTGAACGAGGTCTTCCTCACCTGCGGCGCGGGCAGACCCTACTAAGCGCACAGCGGCCAGGAGGATTGACAGAGAAAATGAATCTCCAGGATATCGAAAATGCCTTGCGTCTCGATCTCTTCGATGCCGCCGGGCCAAATCAGCGCTGGTCGAATGCAGATCTGGAGCGGGCGATCGACAAAGCTGTCCTCCGCTACAGTCAGTACTATCCCAATATCGGCTACTGCGATATGAGCACACGCCCCTATCAGCGGACTTATCCTTATCCGCAAGCGTGGAACCCAGTCTATCCCGTCTGGTGGATCGAACGCATCATCTACCCACTGCAGGCTTACGGCAGCTACTTCCAGCCACCACCAGGCGGCATGAGTGCCAGCCCCGGCAGCGGAGGTGGACTCAGCTCCGGCCTCTACCAATACGCTGTCACTTTCCTGAGCGAGGGCGGCGAGACCACCCCTTCCCCCATCATCAGTGTCTCGGTGACGAACAACGGTAGCGTTAACCTGAGTAACATTCCTCTCGGGCCAACGCAGCCCACCCTTGCCAGCAACGCCCCCCATAACGTCATCGGGCGTAACCTTTACCGCACTCAGGCCGGTGGCAACACTCTACTGCTGCTCACCACCCTGGCAGACAATAGCAGCACTAGCTACCTCGACACGACAGCCGATAGTCTCCTAGCAGACAGACCACCAGCGCCCACCGTGAACACCAGCGGCGTCATGCTCTGGCCCCCCCTGGAGCGCGACTTTGCCGAATATTCCAACCTCTTCGAGAGCAGCACAGCTCTGGCGGCGGGTGGGAATCTCGGTCCCCAGGGCAGCGCTGGCAGCGGCCAGGGTCAGCCGGCCTCGCAGACCCCCAGCTTTACTCTCAAACTCTCCAGCTCAGAGCTGCCTCGTGACAACACGCTTGTCATGCGCGTCTTCTATGCCACCAGGCACCAGCTCGATAGCAGCGGCTCGACCATTCCCGAGATACACCGCGATCTCATCGTCCTGGGGGCCAGTCTCTACGCAATGGAGGCGTACCAGGTGCCCACGAACGACAACTTCAGCTTCCAGGACGGCGAGCTGCATGACCACCTCGACGACAGTGCTATTCCCCGCGCCTGGCAAGAGGCCATTGACGCCCGCCGCACCCAGTTCGAGGTTCGCCTCCAGGAGCTTCGCAGCCAACGCGACTTCGCCAGCGCAGCCCGCGTCCAGTGGGGCGATATCCCGGCCCGGTGGGCTCGTCTCTAGGGCTGGCCCAGTCGCTTGATCACCCAATCAAGAAGAAGGAGCACCTCTCATGCAGGACCTGCTTAGCCTGACCAACCTGCTCATCACCCTGGCGCTGATCGCCGGCGCCTTTGTCGCCTACCATCACGGCTTTGCCCGCACCGCCGACGAGGTCAAGGCGCGCGTCATCAGCGCCATGCAGCACGAGATTGATACGCTCAAGGAGCGCCTGACAACGCTAGAGAAGGAGAACCAGCGCCTGAGTCAGATTATCGGCACCATCCGCCTGGCTCTGCAGCAGCGCGGTCTCCACGTCACCATTGATGGCGAGCTGGTCAGTATTCACGACCAGAGCGGCTACTGCACCCAGACCAGTCGCATCATCGAGAAAGAACCGCCTGCCAGCTCAAACAGCCAGTGCGGGGAACAACCCTACCAGGCCCACACACTGCCGCAATGAGGAGGTCTAGCCTGTATGCCTACCATCGGCGTGGACTGCGAGATTATCCTGGATGGAGTCGGCTACTTCGTCAAGCCAGGCAGCTACCGCATGACGCAGCCGCGCATTCGACGGGCCAGCGTGCGCGCCGACGGCGGCGAGGCCTACGTTGATCTTGGCCCAGGCCGACGGACCTGGAGCATGACGATCCTCTGCCTCAACGACCTCGTCGGTTACGATGGCCAGCCCACCGGTCTGAGCGGCCAGTCCTACCGCGATGCCCTGCGTACCAGCTACCTCTCCTCGACCGGGCGCACCCTCCTCTTTAGCGAGCCAACAGGAGGAGTACCTATCGCTGTGCACTTCGACTATTATGCAGAAAGCGCCTGCGATCTGCATATGCAGCAGGTGCCCCTTTCTAGCGGCGCTCCAGGGGGCCTCAGCTATGAGGTAACCATTGAACTGGTCGAGGCATAGCCTTTCTGGCAAGGCCCATGCGTGCTTTCTTGACACATAGGGAAATGCATCCTTACACTGAATGAGGATGGATTTATACGCAATCACCGCACATCATAGCGGCCAGGCTCCCGCCAGCGGGAGCTATTTTAACGGCAGAATGGCGGACGCAAGAGAGATAGTTGCAACTTCCGGCGCTACCAACCAGGCCCCCACACGCCGATGGCGGCCAACGCTCCAGAGACAGTCTGGAACTTGGCTTTTCTGCAGCCCAGCAAGAGGCACGGCTCTCTTGCTGATTGGGCTACTAACAGCCTGGTTGCTTGCTATGGGCAGCGCTGGCCAAGCGCGAGCCGCGAGCAGGGACAGTGGAACACTGAGCAGCAGTCCCAGTTCGGGACCAGCAGGCGCAGTGATTACTGTCAGCGGTTCGGGTTGGACCCAGCTGAGTGATGGCAGCCAGGTCTCGCTCGGTTACAGCCAGCAGGACTGTCTGCTAGGCTACACACCAGCGAGCAATAGCCAGCCGGGCACGGTAGAGGGCGGTAACTTCAGCGGTTGGCTGGTCCTGCCAGGTAGCCTGGCCCCGGGTACCTACAAAATTTGCGCCCTCATTGGAGCCACCCCAACCGTGGCCGGTAGCTATACCTTGCTGTCAAGCGCCTCCCCCACCTTGAGCATCAGCCCAACGCAGGTTACAGCAGGCCAGACCGCTACCGTCACAGGCAGCAACTTCCTGCCCGGAGGGACACAGGTGACGCTGGTCTTACAGGCCGGCAGCACCACCATAAGCCTGGGGAGCGTCACGAGCGATGGACAGGGGAACTTCACGCGCAGTATCAGCATTCCCAACGGGCTTTCTGGTTCAGCTCAAATCAAGGCCAGTGTCGGTAGCGGCTCTCCCGCTACCCTGAGCGCCAGCGCTGCTTTGACTATTAACCCCGCACCCATACCAGTGTCGACCTCGATGCCGCAGGCCACACCGGCGACAACACCCACTCCGACGCCAACGCATACCCCAACGCCAACGCCTGCCCGGCCAACGGCCACTGCTGATAGCAACACCAATCGGATGCCGGCCATCACCACCGCCAGCACCAACCCGGGAAGCCAGCCGCAGACAACAGCTCCGGCCAGTTCGCCATCTTCTTTCAGTCACCTGCTCCCGGGACTATTGGGGACCACGGTTGGCGGCCTGCTCCTCTTCGGATTGCTCGGCGGCTTTGTACAGTACCGCCAGCGGCGCCAGAAGCCGGCCAGTAGCCACTTCAGCGCCCTCAACGAGAGCGAAACGCTCCCGCTGTCAAGCGTGAGGCCGGCCACAAACGGCTTACAGCCCGAGCAGTCCCGGCAACATGGAGAGGGAGAGCACTCGCTTACTGCAGAGCCACAACAAGAAGAGCAGGCGAGTATCGCTCCCACAGAAGTTTCGCTGGAGGCCCTGATGCGCCAGGTACAAAGCGGCTTGTCAGTCTTGCCAGGCCGCAGCCAGAACACCAATCCAGAGTAGCCAGGCGAGGAGACCGCGGCTGATGAACAAATCAGAGAAAGGAGGACTATGGGAACTATGGGCGACACGGGAGATATGGGAGCCAGGGAACCAGCGAAGGGACCAGCTCCTTCTCCCGCCCTTGTTCAGTTCTCTTTCAGCGATAGTGACGCGCCAGCTCTGAGGCATAACGCCGTCCCACCTCTGTCACATGGGCCTGTAACCAGTCAGCAAGATGCGTCTGGCCTGTAGGGGCCTCGTGCGAGACCAGCAGGTTAGCCATCAGGCCATCGATCTCATCGCGCGTGATCAGGACATCGCCGACGAACAGAGAGAGCAGCTGGCCCAGAGCTAAAACCAGAGCCGGCGGCGCCGGCACCAGCCATACGCGCCGCTCCAGAATACGCGCTATCAGCGCGACCATCTCTCTATAGGAGAAGATATCTGGCCCGGCAGCGTCAACAATGACATCCTCTTGCTGGTGCCCTACCCGCACTGCCAAGTCGGCCATATCCTCCACATAAACCGGCTGCAGCTGATAGTCTCCGTTGCCAAAGAGGGCAAAAAGCGGGAAATGCCTTAGCAGCCAGGCGATATTATTGATCAGAATATCTTCCCGGCCAAAGATTACTGTCGGGCGCACAATCGCGTAGGAGAGGCCACTCTGTCTCAAGTCCTGTTCCAACAGGGCCTTGCCACGGAAGTAAGGGAACGGAGAGGAGAGACTTGGATTGCTGATGCTCACATGAACAATGCGCTCAATGCCGGCCTCTCGCGCCGCAGTAAAGAGACGACGTGTATTTTCGACGGCACGCTCGTAGCTTTGCTGGCCATAAGGGAAACGTATCCAGTAGGTGTTGTAGAGAACACGCGCCCCTCTAAGAGCCTCTCGCAACAGGCGCGGATCATCAAAAGCTAGAGGAAAGGCTTGCACCTGATTGCTCAAAGGATGGGCACGCTGGGGATGACCGGTGAGAGTGCGCACTTCCTTGCCACGGGCCAGCAGGCGCCGCGCAATGTACTGACCAGTATAGCTAAAGGCACCGGTCACCACATTGATCTCGTTGCCAAGAGTCATAGCACGCTCCTTCAACTCGCTCCTGGCTACTATCCTAGCGGGCAAGAAAATCCTGTGCTCATCTGCAAGAGCCGCCCCTGGCGATCCATCCCGCATTGCGGGTCAGATCGCACTCCAGCAGAAGAGGCACATGATCAGGTATGATTTCTAGCCTCACCACTTCTGCATCATGTTCCTGGGATATCTCGCGCATGCGATGCGCGAACTACTCTGCTGACAGCGTTTCCAGGACCTGATGGCAATATCTAGAACACCACACTACACCACATGGTACTGAGATGAGAAGTAGATGTTCCAGTTGAACATGCAGACTATCTCCATCATGGGGAAGTATATAATATCAAGTTATATATTGCAATTGGCGATGTTAGCTCCATCCCAAGCCACAATAAGAAGCGCGCCTGCTATTCCTGGTGCTGCAGCCCAGGTTCTTAGGCCCGGGGATCTTCAATATATGAATGCAAATGCTTTTATGTTTAGCAGAGATCATGTAAAGCGCTAATCACCAGAGGAGTGAGACGATCAATGTACTGACAGAGAGAAGCCCTGGAGAACGTTCTCCATCTGATTGACGCAGGCTCGCTCAAGGTCAAAGGGTCCCAAACATTCACATTTCGACTAGTACATTTGGATATCCTCTTCAGATTGCTTGACCGACTGAGACGCATATTTTATACTCCCCTCTAGGGCGATGGCAAACGAAAAGAAAAAGCACGCAGCCCAAAGCGCAGCAAGCCATCGCCTGGTGCCTGCCGGTCGCGTTCCATATCGAGCACGCGGCGCATCGTGCACACCAACCGCTGACCGGCAATGACCGCCGGTGCAGAGAGGTAGGGATCGATGTTCAGACAAACCGACCCCGACCTGGGGAAATTTTTATTACGAACGCTCACACTCACTATCTGTGCTTGCTTGCTAGCGGTTTCCGTGATCGGTGTGCTGGCCAATCTGGTGCCGATGTATGCGGCGTCAGGCCCGCAGATCCCGCTCCTGCAGCCGCTTGACAGTCCGACGGTTATTGCTTCACCCACCGAGGCGCCCACGACTCCGCCCCCGGTTACGCCTACGCCCACGGCGCAGCCGACGACTCCGCCGCCTACTCCCACACCCGTCCCAACGGCTCAACCGACGAAAACCAGCACGCCAGCCCCGGCCCCAACGCGCAGCGCGTCGCCAACTGCTGTGCCTGCTGCCACTGTTACTGCCACGGCTGCAGCTACCGTGACCCCCACGGCGACCGCCAAAGCAACCGCCACAAGCCAGGCGACCACGACCCCCACGGCGGCACCTGCCATGACGAGCGGTAATGCCAATAATGGTCAACAAAGTAATGACAACACAGCGGCGGCGACCCGCATCGCTCAGCACAACAATCTCGGCTTTCTTCCCGTGGTCACGGGCGTCGTCTTGATGCTCCTGGCCCTGATTCTGGTAGGCGTGCTGCTCCTGCGTCACTACATTGCGCCAGAGCCGTTACCCCGCCCGCGCCTCTCCTCGGGAGCGCGCCCTTGGCGCCGCACCCGCAGCCCGGAGAGTCTGGCCGGAGACCGCGATTTGGCCGGTAATCCTCTGCCCTTGCCCCTGGAGGGCAGTCCAACCAGTGTTACCCTCAGCAGCAGCTGGCAGCCTGCTGCCGCTTCCGTCCAACAGTCACCGCTTCGCCTGGGCAATGCAATGCCATCCAGCGAGTCCTTTGCTGCCGCTCCAACACAAATGCAGCCGGCTACCCCCATGCCCGCATCGGCTGCTTCATCCGCCACGACTCCCCCCCCAGGCTCGACCAGGCCGTCGCCCCCGCCTGCAACAATCGCCCATGACCTCCCACTTGTGCCAACCGGGCTGACTGTGACCCCGGGCAGCTCCTCCTCGGCCCAGCACAAGCAGAGCGTTCTGCCATCTGGCGCTCTGGAAGATACCGCGCGGCGCCCGGCTACTCCTCGTTCGACACCCGGCGGCCCCTCTTCCAGCCGTCTCAAGCGCAACTTTCTCTTCCCAACCACCAGCCTGATGCCCACGACCGGTGAGTTACCAGTGGCTTCGAACCTCGCCTTTCCGCCTCATGGAACCAGTCCCTTCAATGGGAATTTCCTCTTTCCAACCACCAGCCTGGTGCCTACCGAGGGGATGTCGCTTTCGCCCGATACCGGCAGCGGCATCCACGATATGCCCCCCCAGCTCTCGCCACAGCCCGGGCAGCCAGCTCCATCCATCCCCGGGCCTGCAACTGGTGAGCGTCAGACAGAGCCAGGGGCTTCAGCCCTTCCACCGTGGCTGGCCAGCCTGACTGCTGATGGCTCATTCTCGACAGTGGAGAACAGGGACGAGAACAATAGTAGCAACGGGAGCCAGTTGTAATAGCGCATCTGACCTCAGCAGCGTGCGCTCCCTTTAGCACAGGTCGCCTTAGCCAGGAGACGATAGGCTAGCTGACAAAGGAGAAGAGCAGCCGAGCAGCGGCTAGCTCTCGCACCGGGATCGAGAGTAGCCCTGCTCTCCTGCCCTTCTTCCGCTGTCGCCGCCGCTCACTCGGTACGCAGAGCAATGATCGGATCGAGCCGCGCAGCACGCACCGCCGGGTAGAAACCAAAGGTTACCCCAACGAGGGCTGACACTCCAAAAGCCAGGAGAATCGACAGCGGTTGGGGAACAAAAGGCACTCCGAAGTTCGTAGTCATGAGCCAGCCGACCAGCAAACCGAGGATAATCCCGAGAATGCCGCCCAGAGAGCTAAGTGTTAGGGCCTCGATGAGGAATTGATTGCGAATATCTCTTCGCCGCGCGCCGACCGCCATCCGAATGCCAATCTCACGCGTTCGCTCCGTGACCGAGACCAGCATGATGTTCATGATGCCTATCCCTCCCACCGTCAAGGAGATGCCAGCGATCCCCACCAGAAGCAGGGTTAAGGTCTGAGTCGCCTGCTGGGCCGTCTGCAGTAACTGGTTGGCATTGCGAATTTGGAAGTCAGCAGGACTGCCCGCGCTGATGCGGTGGCGCTTCAAGAGGGTGGCATCGACTGCGCGCTGCACGGCATCGACATGTTCAGCTTTATCGACCAGGACTTGAATCTGATCGACATAGCCGGTGTTCTTGAGGCGTATTACGGCAGCAGTGAAGGGCACAAACACAACGTCATCCTGAGTGAAGGCCCCAAAAGAGCCTTTCGGCTGTAAGACGCCCACGACACGAAACATCTGGGTGCCGATGCGGATTGTCTGGCCAACGGGATTGGTGCCGGACGGGCCAAAGAGACTGTTGGCTACCACCTGGCCGAGAACTGCCACCGGCAAGCCCGCCAGCTCGTCATGAGCGTTCAGCCAGCGCCCACTGGCGATCTCCCAGCCCTGAATCTGCTGATAGCCTGGATAGACTCCCTGGATGCGCGTATTCCAGTTCTGGCTGCCATAGATCACCTGGGCCCCGAGTGAGAGCACCGGCGAGACCTGGACCACGTGCGGTATGGAAGCTAAAGCGTCGGCATCGCCTTGGGTCAGGCTTTGCTGTGAGCCGAGCGAGCTGAAGGCTCCGCTGCTGGTGGCTGCGCCGGGGACGATCAGCAGGGTATTGGTTCCCAGGACGCTCAGGCGAGCCTGGATCAGAACGCTGGCCCCCTGGGTCAGAGTCATAGCGGCGATGACAGCAGCTACGCCGATGACGACCCCGAGGGTGGTTAGTAGCGACCGCAGGCGGTTAGCCCAGAGGGATTCAAAGGCACTGGCGAAGTTGGCTACGAGCAGGCTGCCGCGATGCACTTCTCGGCGCCTCTGTAGCTGCTTGCCGCGCTCCACAGGAGGAGTCTGAGATCGAGGCGCCTGGGTGCTGCTCCGCCCACGAGCCTGCTGGGCCAGCAACTCCGTGCTCGCTGTCGTCTGGCGTTCACGCTCAACTGGACCACTCATCGCTCTTTCTCCGCAGGAAGCGCCCGATAGCCATCGCTGCTGGCCGGATTGGCCTGATAGAACTGGAGCAACTCCTCCTGGGCTGAGCGCGTCGCTGTGACCGGCTCATCGCTGACAATTTGTCCATCCCGGAAGAGAATGCGCCGGCGGGCATAGGCAGCAATGTCGACCTCATGGGTCACGAGGACGATCGTCAGACCCCGGGCATTCAAGGCTTGCAGAATAGCCATGATCTCAATGCTGGTTCGACTATCAAGATTGCCAGTTGGTTCGTCAGCGAGCAGCAGGGCCGGATTATTGACCAGGGCACGCGCAATGGCGACGCGCTGCTGCTGACCTCCAGACAGCTGTGAGGGACGATGGTGAAGACGACTGCCGAGACCAACCAGCTCCAAGGCACGACGCGCACGCCGCTCTTGCTCAGCGCGCGATAGTCCGGCGTACATCAAAGGAAGAGCGACATTCTGGAGGGCAGTAGAACGGGCCAGCAGATGAAAGCCCTGAAAGACGAAGCCGATGCGCCGATTGCGGATATCGGCCAGCTCGTCCGGGGTCATCTGGCTGACCTTGCGCCCTACAAGCCAGTAGTCGCCACTTGTGGGCCGATCCAAACAGCCCAGTAGATTCATAAAGGTCGTCTTCCCTGAGCCGGAAGGTCCCATGATAGCGACAAACTCACCGGCTCCGACGGTCAGCGAGACTCCACGCAGAGCCGGGACGCTGGTTTCTCCCAGATGATAGACCTTGGTCAGGTTGCGCACAAGCACAATCGGCGGGCGTCGCTGAGTTACTGGCATAGATTGTTCGTTGCCCTGTACCAGTTGTACTTCTCGGTCGCTCATATTGCTCTACTCTCTAGAATTGGGGACCCACTCCCTCTCTTCGGCAGACAGAGAGCTGCTTTGTCATATTCACTTTTGAGGCAGGTAGTAATCCCAATCAGGAAGAGGATGCTCTCCTTTATGCTCATGTCCCTCCGCTCTGCTCTGATACAGAGCTGGCAGTACCGCGTCCTGAACGATCGATCCACCTCTAGTGAAAGCTCCCCAGCCTCTATTAGATCACAATTGCCGTCTAGCTGCCTAGCTGGTTGAGAGAGGTAAATGGGCCACCCTGGGCTCCTGTGACGACGCTCTCACCGACTTCCAGGCCTGCCAGCACCTCGTAGGTATTGCCATCGGTCAGCCCGAGGACAACCGGTTTGACTACCCAACGCTCTCCAACGCGCTCCAGCACATAGCCAGGCGTCGGCTGATCGCCCGGGGGAAGATTGCGCAGCTCCTGCAGGAGCTGGCGCGCCTGGGCAGAGGCCGCTTTGACCTGGGCCGGATCAATGACCGGCGTCCCATTGCGCTGGGTCAGGTTGGCAGCGCTGCGCGCGAAATTCACGGCATCAACCGGGATGAGCAAAACATCCTCGTGTTTGAGAGTCGTAATGGTCAGGTTGGCAGTCATCCCTGGAAGCAGATGGACGTTGCGCGCGCTGCTGAGGTCTACATCGATAGTGACCGGGTAGGTCACGACATTGGAAACACTCTGGCCAAGCGGCGAGATGGCGCGAATGGTGCCGCTGAACTGACGATTGCCATAGGCGCTGACCGTAAATTGGACGGGCTGACCTGTGCTCACGGCTCCGATATCGGCCTCATTGACATTGGCCGTAATCTGGAGGCTGGAGAGATCGACAAGCTGAATAAAGGCCGTCGTGGCCGGGCTTCCCACCGTGCCGCCTGATCCCGTATTCGTTCCACTGCTCTGCCCGGGACCACCTGCACCGCTGGTGATGCCACTGCTGGGGCTACCAGGATAGCCACCAACGCTACCGTTGATGGTGGCGACCACACCAGCATGCGGAGCTGTAATCGTGGTGAGATCTAGGTTGTGTTGAGCCGTCGTGAGCTGGGCCTGGGCGGTCTTCAGCTGGCCCTGGGCGTTGTCAACCTGGGCTTGGGCTGAGGCTATCTGGGCCGCTGCCTGGCTCTGGGCCTGGGCATATTGATCCTCGGCCAGTTGTTTGCAATTGGGAGGCACCGACTGATTCAGCGCTGGATGGTCACAGTTATAAAGGGCATTTTGCTCCTGGTCGTAGGCTGTGGCCAGGCTAGCGTTGGCCTGAGCTTCAACCTTGTTAAGGTTGTTCTGGGCATCGGTGAGGGCCGTCTGGGCAGCGTTTACCTGGGCTTGCGCTTGATTAACGGCATCCTGCAGCGAGGTCGAGTCAAGCTTTGCAAGCACCTGGCCAGCGCGCACCTGCTGGCCAACACTGACATAGAGAGCGCTGATCTTGCCATTCGCGGGGGCGGTGACATTATAGACGGTTCCCTGCAAAGTACCAGTAGCGCTGACTACCTGGGTAAAGGTTCCGCGCGTGACACGCTGGTATTGATAGGTCACTCGCCCACGTCTGAGGGCCACTACTGTCAAGATACTCCCTCCAATCAGCGCGAGCAGTAAAATAAGACTGATGATCACCTGCCAGCGCCGCTGCCGCCACCAGGGACGCGCCGGCTCAGGAGCGCTCAATTCTTCAAAGATTTGCGTCTCCTGATCATAGAAATCAGGAATGATCTGCTCTCTACTCTCAGTATGTTCTTGATCAGCCATAAGGCTATCAGCTCCTCAACTGTAAAAAAGAATCTATATTAGGATTGGTTCCATCCGTGCACAAAACAACCCTCTTTTCTAAGATACAGGAGCAACAGCATCCCTCCTCCCCTGGAAAGAAAGCCGGAGGCGATGGCACCAGGAGTGATAGCCAGCCGTTTCTTCCCAGAGTACCATAGAGCTAACAGTTTGGGAAAATCCCCATATGCGAGTACGATAAAGGTAGAGCAGGGTTACAGAGCAGGTGGTCCGGTACTAGCCCGGCCAGCGTCTGCTCTGCCAGATAGTGTCGATCTGGGTTTCTGGCCACTTCGCCTCGGGACCCACGTTAGTAGGTCTGGTGAGAGAGCAGAAGATGGCAAGAAGAGCAAAAGCGATGTTGATCTACGGCTTTGATTGGAGGAGCTACCGAGAGCTGGTGATGCCGGCCTTTGCCCGCTGGCTCACAGCCAATGATGCCGGGGAGGTTGAAGCGCTTTATGCCGCAACGAGCCTGGCATACGAGGAGGCTTTTCTACCAGCAGCGATGCAGTCGGCGCGCACCTGGCCTCGGGCCGTGGCCTTTGTCGCAACCCTGCCCCGTGGCCCCCACAGTCTCTACGAATATCGCTTGCTCTGCTCCGCCGACGAGTTCACGGTGCTCAGCGATCGCTATCTCTACCGCCATGTCCCGCATCTCCACCGCTGCTCAGAAGCGCTGGCAGCAGTCTGGAGCGCCATCGTTGAGCACTACTGTGTGCCTGGCGAGATCCTGACCAGGGCCACAGTAGAGACAGAGCAGCGGCCAACAGCCACGCGGGCCGCTGTGGCTCTGATGAGCCAGCCAGAGGAGGTCAAGGGCAGTTCGCTCCAGCTGAGTGAAGCCTACTTTGAGGTGACCAGTCCAGACCTGAGAGAGGAGGAGCCGCCAGAGGGCTTCTTTCTCGGACAGCATCCTAACGTGCTGCGTCTGCGCGGCTGGTTGGCCTCTATCTCACCTGCAGCGCTGGCGCTTTTTGAGTACCTGGCCTGCGGACGGCGCGCTCTGCCCTTTGAAGATGGCTTAAGGCCCGGTCTGCTGGGGGCGCTCACTCGCGTCTCACTCGGTCACTACATCGGTTATCTGACCCCCACTGAGGTCAAAAGGCTGGCTCACTGCCTGCATACAGCCACAGCCCCAGAGACCGAGGTCGCTGCCAGGGACTACGATCGATTCCGCCAGGGAGTGGCTTCAGGCCAGGAGACGCGCCTGATCGATGAAGTGCTCCCAGCCTATGGCACCAATTTGTTGACAGCGGTACGCCTCGCTGCAGAGCAAGACCTCGGCCTGATCTGTCGCCAGAAATAAAAAAGAAGATAATGTGCTTCCTCTTGCTGCCCCCGCCCCAGCTCGCCTGCAGCCCCTTTGATCAGCGCTCTCAACCCTTTCCTCGCTCGCTCCTTCCCTCCCTCCCTATTCTCTGATGGTCAGCAGGTGATACGATAACAAAGGATCACAAGGCAGAGACGAGGCAAGCAGGGACTTGATGATCTCTGCTCTCCTCTCTCTGCCAGACTCATTACTGCCGATGGAGGAAATCCGATGAGCGTGAGCGAAGGAGCTTGCTTTGCCCATATTCTAGAGCGCCTCTCGCACGATGTCCTTTTCCAGCTGGAAGATGTGCCAGAGGCTGACCTGAATCGACACCTTGAGCTGCCCGAGACCAACACCCTCTTTGCGCTGGCAACTCACCTGGTTGGGGCCGCTGAGTATTGGGTGCTCGTTCTCGTTGGGCAGCGCCAGATCGCTCGCGACCGCGCTGCCGAGTTTCAGGCTCACGGAGATTTCGCCGTCTTAAAGGAGCGCTATGAAGGCTGGTTGCAGGCGATGCATGAGGTCCTGGATACACTCCCGGATGCCCGCCTTCAGGAGCCTGTGAGCGGGCCAACTACCTATCGCTATGCTCCTGCAGATCGCCCTTTGATCGCGCGCGACGCCCTCCTGCACGCCGTAGAGCATTCAGCTCTGCATTTAGGCCATATCCAGCTTACCCGTCAGCTGCTGGGCCTGCCTGTACGCGGCTAGCCTCTTCTCTCTTCCTCAGAGCGGGAACTGCTGGCAGCCTGCTTCCGTTCTCACTGCAAGCAGAGACGAGGAGGAGCAGGCTGCCATTCTCCGGCTCTGGGCTGAAGCCTCCCCTTCGTCCCTCGACTAAGCCCCCCAGGTCAGCAAGAGCGAGATCCTGGGGCAGATCATGCAAGCAATGGCCGAGACCAGTGCCTTGAAAGCCACGCTGGAGAGCATTTACCTTTCAGAGCAGGAAGAGCCAATGGATCAGGAGGCAAAGAAACTCGCCTCCGGCGTTCAAACCCTCTCAGATAAGTATCTGAACAGAATCATTATGCGCAGCGATCAATATCTGCGCAATCTTAATAAAGAAGCTAAAGATGCCTTCAGAGCCACCCAGCGTTTTTTTGGAGCTAGCCTGTTCTTCCTCTTGATCACAATCGCCATGATCATCGTAGCCTTCCTCTTCGGGGCAGATCCGCGCCTCATCGCTGGCAGCATCTTCGCCAGCATAGTCTCAGCCCTGACAACATTCCTGGGAGCCTGGCACCAATTTCAAGCAAAGACTGCTAGCCTGAGATTACAAGCTTTAGCCAGCCTGATGACCAATGTCCGCCTTGCTCATCTCCAGTTTATGATCGACCACATTGCTGACGATGGCTGGCGCAAAGAGCAGTACGAACAGATCGTCGACCAGTTGCTCAATCGCTACTTCTTAAGCTAAAGGCGAGAGCCCTACGCTGAAGCAGATCGTCAGCTCGCCTTGCGGAGGCCAGCGGAGAAGGACAGCCACTGTCTTTCGACCACTGACAAAGAGAAGGCCAGGGGACCCAAAGGAGGAGTCAGCCAGTAGAACAGATTCATGCTTTCTGGCCTAGCCAGTTGAGGCAAGGAAAGAGAGCACCGCCAGCCTTGTCAATAGCGCTCCTGCGTCTTTGTCGTTGCCACAGTCGCCTCTTCCAGCAGGGCCACTGCCGAGCAAGCGATGCCTTCGCCACGACCGGTAAAGCCCAGGCCGTCGGTAGTCGTCGCCTTCACACTGACCTGCGCCAGTGGCAGCTCAAGCAACTCCGCCAGCCGCGCGCGCATTGTCATCACATAAGGAGCCAGGCGAGGACGCTGTGCAATGACCGTCGCATCGACATTCACCACGCGCCAGCTATGCTGGCGCAACAGATCGCGCGCATACGACAAAAAAAGAGCACTCGACTGATCCTTCCAACGAGGATCGTGCGAAGGGAAATGCATCCCAATATCGCCAAGGGCCGCTGCTCCCAGCAAGGCATCCACCACCGCATGGATCACCACATCGGCATCCGAATGACCAGCCAGCCCTATCTCGGAAGGAATAGTTACCCCCGCCAGTACCAGCGGTCGCTCGGGGGCAAAGGCATGAGCGTCGAACCCACAGCCGATTCGCCAAGTCATCGCGGCCACGTCTCCTGATGCACCAGATATTCCGCCAGCAGGAAATCCTCCTGCGTCGTAATCTTCATATTGGTGTACGAGCCGGGGAAGATTGCTACGCGGTAGCCCAGGCGTTCCACCAGTGCAGCATCATCGCTCACCTCCTCCTCCGCAGTCTGAGCAGAGCAAATGCGGTGAGCCTCCCGGAGTAGAGGAAAGGCGAACACCTGGGGTGTCTGCACCACCCACAGGTGAGCACGTTCAGGGGTCTCACAGACATACCCCCCCTCGACCACCTTCAGCGTATCCTTGACAGGAACAGCGGCCACCGCTGCTTGGTGCAAACGGGCCGCATGTAAACCTGCCTCGATCAAGGCAGAAGACACGAAAGGACGCGCTCCATCATGGACCAGCACCCACTGGGTCTCTGGCAAGTGGCGAGCCAGGGCCTCTAGGCCCAGGCGTACCGAATCCTGGCGCCGTGGCCCACCGGCTACCACGGCGATTACCTTACGCCAGCCTTCCTCGGCCAACAGCTCACAGGCATCGGCCTCGCGAGCGGGATGGACCACCAGGACAATCGCCTTAATCAGCGGGCAAACCTCAAAAGCATCCACCGTACGGGCTAGCGTCAAACGCCCGGCCAGCGGGGTCCAGAGCTTATCCCGACCGGCCATACGCCGGCTGCTGCCGGCGGCCACAATTACCACAGCGGCTCGTTCTTGCATAGCAATAATCCACCAGCGCCTCCGCCTATAATGAGAGGCACCGTATGACTGGTGCCTACCCGACATCTACTATGACGTTCTCTGGCAGCCAGAGAGAGCCAGGTCCCCCCTTTTTTCTCGTCTCCTCCCTTCCACCCCCTCCAGGCTGTCGCTATCCCATCAACCTGCCCTGGCACTGGCCCGATTCCGTCGTCTCTTTTCCCCCCTCGGTCACGCTCGCTCAGCGCTAGCCCTGACGCTGTTTGCCGGTCGACTGCCCTTGACTGCTGGACATCGAATTACCGCTACTCTGCTTCGGATAAGCAAAGATCAGACGCCCAGCGACCGTCTGAATTACCCGCGTCACCGTCACCTCAATCGTCATATTCATATACTGGCGACCACCCTCCACCACAATCATCGTCCCGTCATCCAGGTAACCTACACCCTGACCCAGCTCCTTGCCATCTTGCATAATCTTAATTGCAATCTCCTCACCGGGCAGAAGCACTGGCTTCACCGCATTGGCTAACTCATTAATATTGAGCACCTTCACTCCCTGCAACTCGGCGACGCGATTGAGATTGAAATCGTTCGTGATAATCGGACAATGGAGCGCGCGCGCCAACTTGACCAGCTTGCTATCCACCTCCTCCGAGCTGCTCTCCATATCGGTATCCATAATCTCCACTGGCACCGTCGCATCCTTCTGCAAGCGGTTCAGCATCTCCAGACCATGCCGGCCCCGATTCCGCCGGAGCGTATCAGCAGAATCGGCGATCCGCTGCAGCTCGTTGAGCACAAAGCGTGGCACTACCAACTTACCAAAGATAAAGCCTGTCTGGCTGATATCGGCAATGCGACCATCGATAATAGCGCTGGTATCGAGCAAGATCTGGGGACCTAGCGCACTTGCCAGCGCCTCCGCCTCCTTAGCACGCTCTCGCTCTCGCTCCCGCTCCCGCTCCCGCTCCTCTTCCCGCTCTCGACGGCGTGTCAGAAAGAGGGACTGAAACATATGCGCCAGCTCGCTCTTGCGCAGCACGGCCACCATCGCCCCTAAATACCCACAGATGATGGCTGCCACCACAGGCAGAATATGGCCCCAGTTCTCTGGCAAGGCTCCCAAGGGGATACCAAAGAGCACAGAGATGAGCAGGCCCACAATGAGCCCAATGGTGCCAGCGATCAGATCACTGACCGCCACCGTCCGCAGCTGATGGCTCACCCAGCGATAGGGAACAATGGTCACATAGGGTGTAATCACAAAAGCAACGAGCGCACAGGCAAATGCAATTGCAGCTGACCATTCAAGCTTCTCAAGCAGGAGTGTTGACAGCGGATGTTCGAAAAAGAAGATGAAGAAACTAACGCTGGCAGCCAGAAGCGCCCCAATGCAGCGAGCGATTGTGTTAACAGACATCCCATCAGCCTCCAGAAGGGTGAGAGGTTCGACCACTGACGACGGGCCAGCGTGAGGTAAAGCATGCGGGCAGGAGCAGAATAGATGATAATCAGACGAACAAGAATGATGATTCCGGATAACAGGGCCTGGCCTGCTGTGCTGAACCGCCAGAAACGCGCCCGTCGAATCACAAAAATCGTCATGCCAGCTATAAAGTATACCGTTTTCCCGAGTCAGAATCAAGAGCGAGGATCAACCTCTGAGAGCGGGAGCCACGATAATGCACGAAACGCTTACCTCCTTCAGTTAAACTCAACAGATGTTTCAGTCACGGGATAAGAGTGGCCTTTGCTGGTTAGTGTAACGCGATTTCCAGGGCGACTGCAAGAGTACTGGCGGGGATGACCCGGCACTCCTCAGCCAGTCCCGCCCCTTCCAACTCGCGGCGCACCCGCTCTGTGCGCCCGCTGGCAGGGACCAGGCAGCGTTTGAAGCCCAGCTTCGCCGCCTCGCGCACGCGCAGCCCCAGGCGACTGACCGGGCGCAGTTCACCTGAGAGGCCGACCTCGCCAATCAAGGCCAGATCGGGCGGGATACGCCGGTCGCGGTAGCTTGAAGCGATTGCCGCTGCCACGCCCAAATCAACAGCTGGCTCCTCCAGCGTGAAGCCTCCCACCACGTTAGTATAGACATCGTGATTGCCCAGGGCCAGGCCGACACGCTTGGTCAAGACCGCCAGCAGCATCAACAGGCGATTATGCTCAATGCCATTGGCCGTACAACGAGCGATCCCGAAATTGCTGGGAGTCACCAGGGCCTGCACCTCCACCAGCAGCGGGCGTGTTCCCTCCATGCTTACCACCACCGCCGAGCCACTGGCGGCTCCGGGATGCTCGGACAGGAAGAGAGCCGATGGATTGGGAACCTCCTGCAGGCCCTCGCCGTGCATCTCGAAGACCCCCACCTCATGGGTTGCTCCGAAGCGATTCTTGACACCACGCAGCAGGCGATAGGTATGGTAGCGTTCCCCCTCCAGATAGAGCACACAATCGGCAATGTGCTCCAGAGCTTTGGGGCCTGCCACCGTCCCCTCCTTCGTGACATGGCCGATGATAAACATTGGGATGTGGCTACTCTTGGCCATCTGCATCAGATGCAGTGTACATTCGCGCACCTGGCTGATACTACCCGGAGCCGAGGTCAGATGAGTCGCGAAGACCGTCTGAATGGAATCGACCACCACCAGCGCCGGCTTGAGGCGAGCGATGGCCTCGCAGATCACTTCCAGCTCGACCGTCGCTAGCAGATAGAGGCGCTCACCGCTGATCTCCAGGCGCTCGGCGCGCATCTTGATCTGTTCACTCGACTCCTCGCCCGAGACATAGAGGACCGGCCCCACACGCTCGGCAATAGAGCCCGAGACCTGCAGCAGCAAGGTTGACTTGCCGATGCCCGGTTCGCCACCGACCAGCGTGAGTGAGCCAGGCACGAGGCCACCCCCCAAGACACGATCCATCTCGGCATAGCCGACCGAAAGGCGCTCATGAGAGAGGGCTTTCACCTGGCTCAGGGGTTGTGGCACCGTTGGAGCGGCAGAGGCCCCCACGGTCGCAGCCGCCCCCCTCAACAAGGCGTAGCGGCGCTGGGGGGCAGGAGCCGCCGCCGACGTTTCGGGGAGCGATACCTCCTCCAGGGTGTTCCAGGCGCCGCAATCGGGGCAGCGTCCCAGCCACTTCGTCTGCTCGCCACCACACTGCTGACATACAAAGCGCGTACGAGATTTAGGCATAGGATTACAATCAGCACACTTGCTTCAGAACAGGTAATATGGTAGCGTAGGTCCTGACGACTTGCCTGTCTGTCTGCTTGTCTGCCTGTCTGACCGGCGCCTCACCAGGCAGGCACAAGGAAAGCATCCATAGCTACCGGCCCTGCCAGCGGGTACCAAGTAAGGAAGCAAGCGAGCGATGGCAAAAAAAGAGGAGAGCCTGCGGCGCGAGCGACGCGCCAGAGTGGCTCTCCTCTGCACACTATCAACCTGGCAAGGTTTCACCGGCGGGGCTGCCCTCACTGCTGCCGGCGGAGAGCGCCGCCTGCGGCGAAGCCGGAGCGGGCAATTGCTCCAGACGACTGCGCACCTGCAGTTCGAGAGCATTGTCGACCACCACCGCTTCGACCACATCGCCGGCATGGAAGCGACCCTGGAGCAGACCTTCAGCCAGCGGATCTTCGACCAGGCGCTGGATCGTGCGCCGCAGCGGGCGGGCGCCGTACTGCGGATCGAAGCCTTCCTTGATCAAGAAGTCCTTGGCAGGCTGCGGGACTACCAGCTCGATCTGCTGCTCCGTCAACTGATTGCGCACGCGATTGAGCAACAGATCGACGATCTGATACATATCCTCGCGGCGGAGCGAGTGGAAGACGATGACCTCATCGATACGGTTCAGGAACTCGGGCTTGAAGGTATTCTTCAGCTCGCCGAGCACCTTATTCTTCATCTCCTCGTACTCGCTCTTATAAGCCTGCTCCTTATCCTTCGTCAGCTTGAAGCCGATCGACGCCTCGCGGTTCAGCAAGGTGGCGCCCACATTCGACGTCATGATAATGATCGTATTGCGGAAGTCCACCGTGCGGCCCTTGGCATCAGTCAGCTTGCCATCCTCCAGGATCTGGAGGAGCATATTGAAGACATCGGGATGGGCCTTCTCGATCTCATCGAGCAAGATCACGCTATAGGACTTGCGGCGCACGGCCTCTGTCAGCTGGCCGCCCTCCTCATAGCCGACATAGCCCGGTGGAGCGCCGACCAGGCGAGCAGCAGCATGGCGCTCCATGAACTCTGACATGTCGATCTTGATCAGGGCGTCCTCGCTGCCAAACATGAACTCGGCAAGAGCGCGGGCCAGCTCGGTCTTCCCGACGCCAGTTGGGCCAAGGAAAATGAAGGAGCCGATGGGCCGCTTAGGATCTTTCAGCCCGGCGCGAGCGCGGCGGACAGCGCGCGCGATCTTCTCGATCGCCTCATCCTGAGCGATGACGCGCTTATGAAGGGCCTCCTCCATATGGAGCAGGCGCTGCGACTCCTCTTGAGCGATACGCATGACCGGGATGCCGGTCCACATCGAGACAATCTGAGCGATCTCTTCCTCGCCAACAACGGGGCGATCGCTCCCTCGCTCTTTCTGCCAGCCGGCCTCCAGCTTAGCAATACGCTCGCGCAGTTTCACCTCGCGGTCGCGCAGCTCGGCAGCCAGTTCGTAATCCTGCTGCTGGATTGCGGCCTCTTTCTCGCGGAGCACCGCCTCCAGGCCCTTCTTGGCCTCTTTCAGGTTCAGCGGGGCCAGCGAATGCTGCATGCGGACACGGCTGGCGGCCTCATCGATCAGGTCGATGGCCTTATCGGGCATGAAGCGATCCGTGATATAGCGGCTGGCCATCTCCGTTGCCGCCTTGAGCGCCTCATCGGTGATGGTCAAGCGGTGATGGGCCTCGTAGCGCTCGCGGATACCCTTGAGGATCTCGATCGTCTCCTCAATGGTTGGCTCGCGCACGATGACCTCCTGGAAACGGCGCTGCAGGGCGGCGTCGCGCTCGATATACTTGCGGTACTCATCGAGCGTTGTCGCGCCGATACACTGGATCTCGCCGCGAGCCAGAGCCGGCTTCAGAATATTGGCCGCATCGACCGCGCCCTCCGCGGCGCCGGCGCCGACCAGCGTGTGGACCTCATCGATGAAGATGATGCAGTCGCGACTATTGCGGATCTCCTCGATGATCTTCTTCAGGCGCTCTTCGAACTCGCCACGGTACTTGGTGCCTGCCACCAGGGAGCCGACATCCAGCGTGAGCAGACGTTTGCCCGCGATGGTCTCGGGGACCTCGCCGGCGACGATGCGCTGCGCCAGGCCCTCAACGATTGCCGACTTACCGACACCAGGTTCACCGATGAGCGCAGGATTATTCTTGGTACGACGCGACAGGATCTGAATGACCCGTTCGATCTCCTGATGGCGTCCAATAATAGGATCAAGCTTACCGGCGCGGGCATCGGCGGTCAGATCAACGCCCATCGCGTCGATAGTCGGCGTCTTGGAGTGCTTGGCATCGCGCTCATGGGGCGAGCCGGACTGGCTGAGCACCTGGATCGTTTGCGTGCGCACCTTCTCCAGGTTGACACCCAGGCTTTCCAGGACACCGGCGGCGATTCCCTCACCCTCGCGCACCAGGCCAAGCAGAAGGTGTTCGGTGCCGATGTAATGATGGTTCAGGCGGCGCGCCTCGTCCACCGCCAGCTCGATGACCTTCTTGGCCCGGGGGGTCAGGCCAATCTCCCCAAGCACGATGCGGTCACCGCGCCCGATGATGAACTCAACGGCGCTGCGCACCTTGTGCAGCTCGACACCCAGATTCGCCAGAACCTTGGCGGCCACACCTTCGCCCTCGCGTACGAGGCCCAAAAGGAGGTGCTCTGTCCCGATGTAATTATGCTGGAAGCGCTGGGCTTCCTCCTGGGCGAGGCTCAGGACCTTCCTGGCTCGCTCGGTGAATTTATCAAATCTATCTCTATCCCTGTCGTTCACCTGTTTGTCACCCCCCTTTCAGTGGCAGAGGGTGGAACCGAGCCCTCTGTGTCGCTCAGGTAAACTTGGTAATTCATCATACAACACCCTTCTTTGCAGCGTCAAGCAAGAACGACCTGGGGCATTGCCGTCATCCATGGATCACTCCTCTACACGCTGAAACAAGCGACCCCCTCACTGCTCCACTCTCGCCTGTCGCAGCAAGGAGGTCGAATCAGCTCAGCTGTTCAGGTGCGCATGCACGCTCTAGCGTCCGGCGCGGGCGCCATCGCTCAACCCGCTGGTAGCACAGGCGTCCCTTCAGCTAGAACGAGTGACTGCCAGCCATTGAAGACTGGTTTTTTGTCTGGCCTGTCCAGAAGCGTGTCAGTACGTGTTCGGGCCTTCGCGCTTCTGCCTCATAGTCGGGAGCGCAGCGCGCTGGCTGAGCCAGGTCTACAAGGTCTACAGCCCAGGACCACAGCACAGGCTCAGTCGCCAGCCGCTTTCCCTCCCACCCCTCGGGGGCTGTGGTACGGGCTGCGATCCTGCACCGCGCTCTGCCGCGCTACGCAAGGCAACAGTGCCTACTAGCTGCCAGAACCCTCCGTTTCCTCGGTTGTCAGATTCTTATTGCGTTGGCGGGCAGCGGCCCGGAAAGCCTCAGCCATCGCAGTGATCTCGCCATCATCGCCCAGCGGCAGATGGTCCAACAAGGACGGTTCGCCTTTCTCAGCGCGCTCGCGGCGTTCGCCACGCCCTTCTCGCTCACCCTTCTCGCCACGTTCACGGCGTTCACCACGTCCCTCATGCTGGTGCTGCCCACTTTCCTGACGTCTGGCCGCCTCTTCAAGGGACAGCTTCATTTTATCATCTGTGGCCCCCTTGGTGGTAGCCTCAAGCGAACCGCTGCCAGGAGCCGCCTGGCTCTGACTCTGGCCTTGGCTCTGGCTCTGGCTCTGAGTCTTGGCGCTGTCCGGTTCTTCCACCTGACGCAGGCTCAGGCCGAGACGACGACGCTCAGGATCGATGCGCAGGATGCGCAGCTGGAGCTGCTGGCCCTCGTGCAGGCTGGTTTTGGGGTCCATACCGGGGGGCAACTCCGAAAGATGAATGAGGCCCTCGATACCGTCTTCGATACGCGCAAAAGCCCCAAAAGGCGCAATCTTGGTGATCGTGCCCGTCACGAGCTGGCCAGGCGTGTAGCGCTGCTCGACGGTTGTCCAGGGATCAACCTCGGCTTTCTTGATGGAGAGCGCGATCTTCTTCTTCTCTTTGTCGACACTGAGGACCTGGACCTCGACTTCCTGGCCAACGTGCAGCACCTCGCTGGGATGATTGACACGGCTCCAGGCTAGCTGGCTGATATGGACAAGGCCATCGGCCCCGCCGAGGTCAACAAAGGCCCCAAAGTTCGCGAGGTTGCTCACCACGCCCTTGCGAATCTCACCTGGCTTCAGCTCATCCAGCAGCTCCTCACGCCGCCGCTGCCGCCACTCCTGCACCGCCTGGCGCTCAGAGAGGATCAGCCGATTGCGGGCGCGGTTAATCTCGATAATCTTGAGCTGCAGCTCCTTGTCCTTCATACTGGCCAGCTTGGCCGCCGTCTCCTGACTCTCACCCCCCGCAGCCACCTCTTCGCGCTTCAGGCTCTGGATTTGCGAGATCGGCACGAAGCCACGGATGCCATTGACATCGACGATCAGGCCGCCCTTGTTGTAATCGATGACGCGCGCCTTGATCAGCTCGTTGTTGCGATACTGCTCCTCAACCAGACGCCACTGGCGCTCGGCGTTGGCTTTCCTCAGCGAGAGCACAGCATGGCCGTCCGGTGTCTCCGGCTGCACGACATAGACAAGGACCTTGTCGTGCACTTTCAACTCGCTCAGCGAGCCATAGCCACTGGCCGGCAGCTCCTTTGTTGAGAGCACGCCCTCTGATTTGAGGCCGATATCGACCAGGATCTCATCCTGGTCGATGCGCACGATTTCCCCTTCGACAACATCGCCACGTTTGAGGCTGGTGGGATTATTGGCTGAGGCCAGAAGGGCCTCCATGTTCAGGTCTTCTGATTCTTCCGGGTTCCCGGTTCTGCTGGTTTCAGGCTCTCTTGCTTCAGACATGGTCTGTACCTGCCCGCTTTGAGTTTTTTCCGCTGGCGGTGTCGAAAGGTCGCCGTGCTGTTGTGCTTGCATGGGTAAAATACCCCCTTCGATCCACGGTTTTTTTGCCTTGCCCCTCGAGCGCCCTCTGATCCTGTCTAACGTATGTCGTACGTAGATCGCCCGCTTCCTTGGTCCGTTATCACTTCTGCCAGGGGTAACGACAGGAACGTCATCTTGAGATCGGGGGGATGCGTCTCGGACAACTGGCTATCGGAGGAGGCTGCTCAGGCTGCGATGGCTGCTGCTTGTCGCTGTACTTCCTACTATGAGACGACGATTCTCCATAGTACACCCGTTCGTGCTAGAGAGTAGTTCTACGAAACGATGCCCGCAGACAGGTCATAAGGTATATATGGGCACAATGAAAGCCTTGTGTAAGCATACCCCCACTCGATGCTCTAATTATACCAAAAGCCGCCTGTGAATGCAAGGCAAAAGCTAGCTTTTCGGCGGACCTCCCCGCTGTTTTTTTGTTTACCACATTGTATCATACCCACGCAAGTTCAACCAGCCCCTTTTTGCGGCGTGAATGTGGTAGAATAGGCACATGAATATGTCCAGCATCAACGAGGTGGTGACCACTCTGCGCTCCCGCCTGGCCCCTCCCGACCAGGCGCTGTCAACAGCACCACCTCCCGAAATCGCTTCTCGCCCTCTACGGCGCGCCGCTGTGCTCTTACCACTCTTCGAGGCCGAGGGCCTGCCTTGCCTGCTGCTGATCCGCCGCGCCCCTACACTGCGCACTCATAGCGGCGAGATCGCTTTTCCTGGTGGCTCGGTCGATCCCCAGGACCGCGATCCAGTCATGACAGCCCTGCGCGAGGCCCAGGAGGAGATCGGCCTCCCCCCCGAGCGCTCTGAGGTGCTCGGTTTGCTCTCCCCCTCCTTTACATTGGTGACGAATTTCTGGATCACTCCCGTGGTGGCTTTCTTGCCCGCCGGCCCCGGCCCCCTTACCCCCCAGGCCTCCGAGGTCGCTGAGGTCATCCGCGCTCCTCTCCCCGCCCTGGCCGATCCCCGCATCTTCCATAGCGAGGTCTGGGATACTTCTGGCCTGCGCCGCGTCGTCTATTTCTATGACTACGGCCCTTATCGCATCTGGGGCGCAACCGCCAGAATTTTGCACCAATTGCTCTCTATACTGGAAGAGTCAACAGCCCAATAGTCATGGTCTCCTTGATTCTTCCCCTCGCCCGGCTACAATGAACAATAGCTACTGCGTTGGTAGTGCTGTTCTGTAGCGCGTCTCTTGTAGGTTCTGTTGTTCGTTGTGTGAGTTGTGGGTCTGGCTCTCAGTTGCCCCTGGTGGAGATTGCTGTGAGACTGCCAACTTCCGATGCCCACTCTGCGCAGCTCCGACTCGCTCAGGCGGACCGGGCGGTGCTCCCCCACTCGTCGCCTGCCTCGTCCCCCGCTTCCGCTGCATACCCCCCCCTCGCTTTGCCTGTGACCCCTCCCCCTTCTCCCCCCGCTTCGGAGCCGCTGCAGTCCGGTCTGGGAAGAAGCAGCTCCCCTATCCTTCCTTCTGGGGATTTGACCACTGGGGGCTTGAAGACGCTGGCTACGCGGCGCGATTTGCCCCTGCGCGCTGAGTGGCAGGCTCCTGCCGCCGCGCCCGCTCCTCCCCCAGCGGCCCACGTTCCTCTCTTTCCTCTGCTGGTGTTGTGTTGCGTCCTGGTTATGCTGCTGAGTGGAGGGCTGCTGCTGCTACTGATCCTTGAACCTTGAGACACCCGGCCCTTTCCCACTGCGGATAGCGGCTGGCTTCGATGACCCCTGGCATCATGCCGGACTCCATCAGGTCGCCGTTGCACTGGGCTGAGGCTGATCGCATTGGCCATGTCCGCCAGTCGGCCAGGGCATTCTCTTGATGCCCATTCCCCAATGCGACTGCGGGTCAGGCAGAACCTGTCTCTGTACTCCTGGCCGCTTCGCCGGCTAACCGGCTGCGAGACAAGGCCCGCGGGGTGAGAGCTGGATGCTGGTCGGTCAGCTCCCGCCCCAGCAAATCCGCGCGCTGCCTGGCTCTCACCCAGACTGCTGAGCCTGGTCGGTGATCGCCGGAACACCGTGGAGCCCTTTGGCCTGAAGCACGGCTTTGACAATGGCTCGCGCCAGAGTGCTGGCTGCCGCGGCTCCTATGAGGCTGACCTGCGCTGCCGTGGCCGCAGGATCAGGGGGTGTTGTTGTCTCTGGGCCCAGAGCCAGGGCGAAGACAGTGTCACCGTCGAACATGGTGTGCGCCGGCTGAATGGCCTGCGCCAGTCCATTGTGGGCCATTTGCGCTATTTTGTTGACGCTCGCTTTGCTGAGGGTAGCGCTGGTAGCGACGATGGCAATGGTGGTGTTGCTGAAGGGATGTGGCCCCTGTCTTTGAGTTGTTCCAGCATCCGGCGCCGGCGCCCCAGCAATGATAGCTCCGCTCCGTGGGTCGATGATGTTGCCAACAGCATTGACGACGACTAAGGCCCCGACGACGGTCCCGTCGGGAAGCTGCGTGCTGGCTGAGCCAAGCCCACCTTTGATAGCGTGCTGGCTCCCGGCAAACTTGGCAACGGTGGCTCCGGTTCCAGCACCTACGCTTCCTTGCTCAATGGGCCCACCGCTGGCCCGCTCACAGGCACGGTAGCCGGCTGCGGCATCGGGCCGAATCTGCGATGAGCCAAGTCCGAGGTCGAAGATGGCGGCTGCTGGTACGATCGGCACGCGCGCGACACCAGTCTCAAAGCCCTGGCCACGCTCTTCAAGATAGCGCATGACCCCCGCGGCGGCCTCCAATCCGAAGGCGCTCCCCCCGGTAAGCAGAATGGCGTTGACGCGCTCGACAAGGTAGAGGGGACGCAGAAGATCAGTTTCGCGCGTCGCTGGAGCTCCGCCACGTACGTCTACCCCGCCTACTGCGGGCAAGTCGCAGAGTAGAACTGTGCACCCGGTCCCTGCCTCCAGGTTGGTGTCGTGTCCGACACGGATGCCAGGAACATCGGTGATGTCGTCGTGCATGGTCGCTGCCTCCCGATGAATCTCCGGCGGTATTGGTGGCCTCGCCGGCAGGCCCAGCTGTTGCTCCAGCAGTTCTTTCTGGCGCCTGACCCCGCCCGCCCCGACCTAATCCGGGCGAAGCAGCGTCAGTCAGGGATCAAGGTGCTATGCTATCAGGCGGCGCTCGTCCGTCAGTTTCTCCGACAGTCTGGCTGGCGGCAACCGCAGGGGTCAGGTGAGGGCCAGGGCGCGCCGGAGTCGTTCGACGGCTGCGGCGACGCTCTCACGCCGGTTGTAGACGGCGCTGCCGGCGACGAGCAGGTTGGCACCCGCTCGTACGACGAGCGGGGCGGTGTGCTCGTTGATGCCACCATCGACCTCGAGGTCACAGTGAAGCTGGCGCTCGGTGAGCTGCTGCCTGAGACGGGCGATTTTGGGTAGCGTCTCGGGAATGAATTCCTGACCGCCGAAGCCAGGATTGACAGTCATGATGAGGACCAGGTCAAGCAAGGAGAGGATGTCTTCCAGCAGCCAGATAGGCGAGGAAGGATTGAGAGCCACTCCTGCTTGTTTGCCAGCCTCTTTGATCTGTTGCACGATGCGGTGCAGGTGGGGACAGGTCTCCTGGTGGACAATGATGACGTCGGCCCCAGCCCGCGCGAAGGCTTCGATGTAGTGCTCAGGATTGGTGATCATGAGATGCGCTTCTAGCGGCAGGCTGGTGCTGCGTCGCACGGCCTCGACGATGAGGGGTCCCATTGTGATGTTGGGGACAAAGTGCCCATCCATGACATCGATTTGGATGCGCTGCACGCCGGCCTCTTCGGCCTCGCGCACCTGCTCACCGAGGCGACTGAAGTCAGCGCTCAGAATAGAAGGCACGAGGCCAATGGCCACTGGCGACTGTGGCGCCTGAGCTGCCCTCGCTATCGGTTGCTCGGCTGTCATGCTGTGGACCTCCTCGGGAGAGCCGCGGCTGCGGCTGTGTCTAACAGCCAGGCGACCTCTCCGGCAGCGGCGTGGACAAGACGCGCAGGATAGTCATCGGGCGAGCCTTGGTCTTCGAGGACGGCCCGCACAGCTTCGGCTTTGTCACTACCGGTGACGAGGAAGAGGATGTGGCGCGCAGCCTGGAGAATGGGCGGGGTGAAGGTGAGCCGCTCGGGTGGAGGCTTGGGTACGCTGACGGGCAAGACCAGACGCTCGCGCTCGTGCAGAGCCGCTTGATGCGGGAAAAGAGAGGCGGTGTGGCCTTCTGGCCCCATGCCAAGCTGAATGAGATCAAAGACAGGGACCCCCGCTGTGCCAAAGACGCGCCGAAGCTCAGCGGCATAGCTCTCCGCCGCAGCCTGGCGATCGGCTTGCTCCGCTGGCATGCGGTGAATATTGGCCGCGGGAATGGGTAGCTTGCTCAGCATGACCTCGTAGGCCATGCGGTAGTTGCTTTCTGGATGGTCAGGCGGGACACAGCGCTCGTCGGACCAGAAGATGTCAACGCGCGTCCAGTCTATTTGGCCACGGTAGGGATCGCTGGCTAACAGGCTGTAGAGTCTGCGAGGTGTGGAGCCTCCAGCCAGCGCCAGGGTGAAACGCCCGTGGGTAACGATGGCTTCCTGAGCGAGGCGGATGACGAGACGGGCCGCCTCCTGACTGAGGCTCTCGCTATCAGGATAGATGGCAATCCGCTGTTGCATTGTTTCGATTCTATCCTCTCTGATAAGGCTGGACAGCCAGAGGAGAGCTGTCACTCCGGCTTAAACATAGAAGAGAGAGGCCCCGCGATGGCATCCCCCAGACAATGCGCTCAAGTCACTAAGGACGCCAGTTCCTGCAGGATTTTTTCGAATTGGTCATCATGGCCGGTGATCTCCAGCTCATCAACGAGCAGCTGACTCTCCTGGTGCTGCTCGTTGAGAGCGAGGGTGCGCTGACGCGGCTGCTCCTGCTCCAGCTCGATGGAGGTCAGCACATGATCGCTGTCACCGGCGAGACGGCTGATGCTGAACAGCGCTTGCTGATCCGCCAGTCGACTGGTGAGACGCAGCAGGCAGATGGTCCCCGGGGGAACTTCGCCCTCGCGACGCGGGCGGATATCGATGCGCGTCGGCTGCCCGGCTTCGTTCTCCAGGCACCAGTGATAGGCGCCCGGTGGCAGGCTCTCGCTGCTGCCCGGACAGGAGGCGGAACAGGCAACACGACGCCAGGTGAGGCGCTCTTTGAGCCAGCCGCCCATCAGCAAGGCCCGCGCCGGCTCCTGGAGGCGCTGAGGGTAGACACCGGCTGCCGAGACCCCGGTCGATGGCAGATCCGCCGGGGAGCCAGTGGCAGAAGTACCGAGCACGGCATGCTCAATTTCAATGCGCTGGATACCGTCAAAGTAAGGACGATACTCCAGGCCATCGAAGAATTGGGCAACCAGCTGACGCAGCGGCGTAAGGCGCCCCCAGTTCAGGTCACTGATGGCACAGGCTGGATACGTCTCTAGCAGAGAAGCCAGCAGACGCAGTGTCGGCCCTGGGGTCTGGAAGCTGGCAGAATCGACGATCAGTCGCTGGCTGATGGCGGCTAGCGAGCCCAGGGGATCACCGCTGGCCGGCGGCTCATCAAGCCACCAGAGATAGATCGGCAGGTCTGGTCTGACCAGTCTCTGCAGCAGGGCGGCGCTATGCTGAACCACTGGCCCGGTCAGGAGCGCAGTAATCTGCTCGAAGTGGTGGCGCGTGAGGTCTGAAATGACTGGGAAGCTGCGCAGGGTCACCCAGGTCGCGATTGAGGCCGGTGCGTCAGGATGGTCTTCGAAAATGAGAATGATGACACGCGCGATATGCGTACTCAGCAGATCGCGCAGCAGGTCGCTGGCGTAGCGTGCGCGCGCAACCGATGGCGCACAGATCACCAGGTTGAGCACGCTAGTGCGCACGCTCATGTTCTGGCCGATGCGCATGTTATCAGCGGCCATTTTCCAGAGCAAAGCCACTTCTTCCTCTAGATGCTCCCAGGGAATAGCCTTGCCGGCCCACAGCGAGCGTGTCCCCGGGGATAGGTCGAGGTCCACAGTCATTCCAGATCTCCCCTGATAGAGAACGGCATCGTTCCAGGCGATCGACGGACGGGCGGAGACCGTCCGGCCTGGATCGCGTGCGCTAGCTACTGCAGCTTCTTGTTCCGATTCGGCTCGTGTTGTGTAGCGAGGTACCGAAAGGCAAACAGCTCCCTCCAGTACTGCTGAGTGAGCAGGCCCCCGCGTTGTCAGTGCCCTCGGCTCAGGTCACAACCTTGCCCGCCGTTCCGTTGACCGTCCGTCCGCAGCTGGCGCTCCCGGCCAGTCACGGCAAGATCAGGCCGCGCCACAGGAGACGGCAGAGCCGATACACAGGCGAGGGTGCGTCAGCCAGTCCCCCAGTTTTGGGCGACCGACTTGTTGTCTGATTGGTTGCCTAGCAGGCTGGCTGACGCGACAGGCCGGACTGGATGGCCGCGGCCTGGCACGGTGGCATGGGCTGGTCTGAGTTGCCCCGCAAGTCCGGACGCGAGCGCGAAGGCGCTAGGGCCGTCGCCAGCGGCGCCCATCACGCCAGATGAACTCATCGGCGGCCTGGGGTCCCCAGGTGCCCGCCTCATATGGATGGATGGTCTCGCGCGGCGCCTCAGCCCAGGCATCTAGAATGCCTTGAATGAACTCCCAGGCCGCTTCTACCTCGTCGCGGCGCGTGAAGAGCGTGGAGTCACCCAGCATGCAATCGAGCAGCAGTCGCTCGTAGGCCTCCGGCTGCGGACGCATAAAGGACGAGCCGTAGAAGAAGTCCATGTTGACCGAGCGGATCTGCATCTCGGTACCCGGGACCTTGGCACCGAAGCGCAACGAGATGCCCTCGTCTGGCTGGATGCGCAGCACGATGACGTTCGGATCAATTTGCCCCTGAATGTTGCTGCGCTGCCAGAACATGGAAGGCGGCTGCTTGAACTGAATGGCTATCTCTGTGACGCGCTTGGGCAGGCGCTTGCCAGTGCGCAGGTAGAAGGGAACGTCCGCCCAGCGCCAATTGTCAACAAAGACCTTGAGGGCCACATAGGTCTCGGTGCCGGAATCGGGCCGCACCCCCGGCTCCTCGGTATAGCCAGGTACCAGCCGACCATTCATCCAGCCAGCGGTATACTGGCCACGCACGGTGTTGAGCAGGGCATTCTGCCCCTGTAGCGGCTGCAGCGCATGCAGCACTTTGACCTTTTCATCGCGCACTGCCGTGGCATCAAAGGCGATCGGCGGCTCCATCGCAACCAGGGTCAGCAACTGCATCATATGGTTTTGGACCATGTCGCGAATAGCCCCCGCTTCTTCGTAGTAGGCCGCTCGCCCCTCAAGGCCAATGTTCTCCGCTACGGTGATCTGGACATGGTCAACGTAGCGGCGATTCCAGACCGGCTCGAAGATGCCGTTGGCCAGGCGGAAGACCAGTATGTTCTGAACCGTCTCTTTGCCCAGGTAATGGTCAATACGATAGACCTGCTCCTCTTTGAAGACCCGCAGCACCTGACGGTTCAGCTCACGAGCTGAGGCCAGGTCATGACCAAAGGGCTTCTCAATGATGATGCGCGTCCAGCCTTTGCGGCTCTTGTTGAGACCAGCAGCACCCAGACGCTGGATGATCTCGGGATACTGGCTCGGCGGAGTCGACAGGTAGAAGATGCGGTTACCGCCAGTGCCACGCTCCCGATCCAGCCGGTTGAGCAGGGCGTTCAGCTTTTCATAGCCCGCCTGGTTGTGAAAGTCAGACTGCAGGTAGAAGATGCCGGACGCAAAGCTCTCCCAGACCTGCTGATTGATGGGCTTCTGGCGCGAGTATTCGTTGATGGATTCAAAGGCCTGCTCCCGGAATTGCTCATCGGTATAGGGCCGGCGCGCAAAGCCTATGACGGAAAAGCCCGCCGGCAGCGGGTGCTCTAAGGCCAGGTTGTAGAGAGCAGGCAAGAGTTTCCGATGGGTCAGATCGCCAGTCGCCCCAAAAATCACCATCGCGCAGGGTTCCGGGCTATGCTTGATACGCAACCCTTCGCGTAGGGGATTGGGCGCCTCGACCGCGCTGCGTTGAGGCATCGATGATATTCTCCTGGTCATCACTTGTTCTTGACAGACAATACACGCTCTAGACTGAGTTCCAGGTTGGTCTTCCGTTTCCGGGTTTGTAACCAGGACCTCTCATCGCCTGTCATCGGCTATATTCATTGTAGTGCAATGCTTGTGCAGATTTAAAATCTTCTGAAGATCTTCCCATGTGCCTGGGCCAGGCAGGCTGACAGGCCGACAGAGCCGGGGGCCACTCTTCATCCGGGCCAGAGGCCGCGCCAGGATGGGAGCCGGGCCTGCTGAATAGACAGAGATGGCCTTCTTGCTCCCTCCTTCCGGTCGCTGCCACGGTTCGAGATGGTACAATGCGGCTGATGCGGCTCTCCCGTCTGCACACATCCGCGCAGCTTACAGGCGCGCCTGTTGATGCCTCCTCAGTCAGCGCGCGGGCTGTCCGTCACCTTGCTGCTCTACGGGAACCAGCCGTTGCGCCAGGGCCTGCAGGCCGGCAGCCAGATCACCTCCGATAGCAATGCGAATGTTGCGTCGCTGGTGCGCGGAGAGGGCGAACAGGTCGCCCAAAGCCTGCGCTTCTTTGAGAATACCAAAGGTATAAGGCTCGCCCGGAATGGCGATGTCCTGCTTCACATCACCGGTGATCTGGATAAACACGCCGTTGTTAGGCCCGCCTTTGTGTAACTGGCCGGTCGAGTGCAGGAAACGCGGACCGTAGCCGAGCGTTGTCGCAACGCGGTAGCGATCGCGCAGACGCAAACGCAGCGCCTGCAGGGCGCTTTCATTGACTTCGCTACGCTGCACATAGGCCATGAGGGCAATGTAGTCACCTGGATGCACCTGGTCGAGGAATGCCTGCAGGTAGCTATCCAGATCCTCCTTCCCTTCTCCCATCCTTCTGCCATAGAGGCGCAGCGCTCCTTCGCTGACAACTGGCTCCAGCTCGGGAAGCTTTCCTTCCCCCCGGAAGCGCTCCAGGAGCCGCGCCGTATTATCTTTACTTTCCTGGACGTTGGGTTGATCGAAGGCGTTGATTCGCAGGAAGATGCCGGCGACCGCTGTGGCCAGCTCCCAGATGAAGAACTGAGCACCCAGGTCGTAACGATCAGCCAGCTGGAAACGGACCAGCGGCTGGCCCGCGGCTTGCAGGCGCGCCAGGCCCTCATCAAGGGCCGCATTGTCGTCGCCTTCCAGCCGCAGATAGACGAAGAGGCGGTCGTCGCCATAGACAGCGGGCGCACCCAGCGCTTCCCCTTCGACGGGGAGGAGGCCACGCCCCTCTTTACCGGTGCTCTCTGCGATGAGCTGCTCCACCCAGTAGCCGTAGCTAGCGAGGGCTGGCGAGAGGACAAAGGTAATCTTGTCACGCCCGTGCGTGCCGAGAGCGCCCAGAATGGCGCCGAGCCGCAGACCAGGATTATCCGCAGCCTGGCGGGCACTGCATCGGCTCATGGCTGCCTGGGCCCGCGCCAACAGTTGCTTGATGTCGAGGCCGATCAGAGCGCCGGGCACCAGGCCAAAGAAGGAGAGCGCCGAGTAGCGCCCACCTATGTCGGGCGGATTGGCGAAGACATGACGGAAGTGGTGATCATGGGCAAGCCGCTCTAGCGAGGTGCCAGGATCGGTGATGGCAATAAAGTGGGCGCCTCCCGCGTCCCCTCGCTCGCTAACGCGATGCCAGAAGTAGCGAAAATGGGAGAGCGTCTCGATGGTCTCGCCCGACTTGGAAGCTACTATGAACAGCGTTTTGCTGAGGTCGATGCGCTCCTCGACAGCGCGGATTGTGTCAGGATCGGTGGTGTCGAGCACAAACAGGTCCAGGTAGCCGGGCGCGACGCCGAAGGTCAGGCGCAGCACCTCGGGACAGAGGCTGCTGCCTCCCATGCCCAGCAGCACGGCGTATCGATAGCCGTCTTGACGCACCGCTTCTACGAGGCCCTCGATCTCGTGCAGACGCTCCTGCATGGTGTTGGCAACGGTCAGCCAACCGAGTCGCTCGCGAATCTCCTGCTGGACGGCAGGCTCGCTCTTCCAGAGGCTGGCATCACGTTCCCAGATGCGCCGCGCGACATCCTCGGCGCTGAGTTGCTCCAGCCCCGCACGTACCAGCTCTTGGAGAGCGCTTTCGGCCTCAAATTGTGGCTCTGGCTCCTGCTGTGCTGTCACCGCGAAACCTGCCTCTCTTTGAGCGCCTGCTGACGGGCGCGAATACTATTGAGCAACTGATGATAGGAGTCCGCGAACTTCTGCACACCCTCATCGAGCAGCTGCTGGGTCACCGCTTCGTAAGAGATACCGAGCTGCTCCAGTTCCTTGAACAGCGCCCGTGCGCCATCGAGATCGTCTTCGATGCTGTAGCGCACTCGCCCATGATCACGGAACTTTTCGATGGTTTCATAGGGCATGGTGTCAACCGTGTCGGGACCGATGAGTTCTTCAGCGTAGAGCACGTCTCGGTAGGCCGGGTTCTTGGTGCTGGTGCTGGCCCACAATGGACGCTGCACGTGTGCCCCGAGCTGGCGCAGAGCTGCAAAGCGCGGCGAGCCAAAGATGCGCTTGAATTCCTGATAGACCAGGCGCGCGTTGGCGATAGCCGCCTTCCCCTGCAAGGAGCGGAGCCGGGCTTGCTCGGCAGGGTCATTGCTGGCCTTGATCTTCTCTTCGAGCAGCTTGTCGACCAGGGTGTCAACACGACTGACGAAGAAGCTGGCGACCGAGGCGATGCCGCTGATGTCCTGGCCTTCGGCGTTGCGATTCTCCAGCGCCGCCAGGTAGGCCTCAGCGACCTCACGATAGGTCTCGATGGAGAAAATGAGGGTGATGTTGATATTGTAGCCTTCGGTCAGCGCCTGCTGAATGGCAGGCAGCCCTTCAGGCGTGGCCGGGATCTTGATCATGAGGTTCGGTCGATTGACGAGCTGCCAGTAGCGGCGGACCGCGGCCAGCGTTCCCTCAGTGTCGTGAGCCAGGTCCGGTGAGACTTCCAGGCTAACGTAGCCGTCAACTCCGGCGCTGCGCTCGTAGATGGGCCGCAGCAGGTCGGCAACCGTCTGAACGTCACGCACGACCAGGGCATCGTAGATCTCTTCGACCTCTTTCCCCTGCCGGATCAGCTCCTCGATCTGGGCATCGTAGGCGTGACCACTGCTGATGGCTTTGTCGAAAATGGTGGGGTTGGCTGTAACCCCCGTCACACCATCCTCCTCCAGGAGGCGCTTGAATTCGCCGGATTCTAGCTGCGCCCGGTCAATGTTGTCGTACCAGACACTCTGTCCATAATCCTTCAGTTGTAACAAGGGATTTGCCATGCTCTTCTCCTCTGGTCAAGGCTTCATGCCGTTCTTTGTTTCTACCCCTCTCTTTAGTGGAAAGAGCTTACAGGCCAGTTTTATTCCCACCCGGAAGGGGGCTCTGTCCCGTCTGGCCAAGGGCTTTGCACCACGCTTGCCACTACGCCTGAGTTTTTATTGTCATCGGTACACTAAGAGGTCGCCTTTTCTATGATAACACCTGCCCCCGCCCGGCGGCAAATACTGAGTCGGGCGCGGGCTTTGCCTGCCGCCCGCTTCTCCGCTCGCCAAGAAGCGGCCAGCAGGCCATCCCCCACCTTCAGGCAGGGGGGTCGTTACCAGGACACTCGCTTGCAGGGAGACAGCTCATGGGCTACACTTGCCAGTAGCGGAATGCCAGGTTCCGCTTTGGCTGGTAGGTGCCCACCAGCCGCGACTAGCTCCCGCGCGAGGGAGGAGACGAGAAGGAAAGGGAGAGAAAATCCATGCGAGTGACAACACGCTTGCGCCAGTTACTGGCTGGCCCCGAGCTGGTGGTGGCCCCCGGGGCGTACGATGCTTTGAGTGCGCGGCTGATCGCCCAGGCCGGTTTCTCCGTGGTCTATATGACGGGCTTCGGAACGTCAGCCAGCGTGCTCGGGATGCCCGATGTGGGCTTGCTGACCATGAGCGAGATGGTGAGCCGCGCGGCAGCCTTGGCGGCGGTGACCGGCGAGGTGCCACTGATTGCCGATGCCGATACAGGCTATGGGAATCCGCTGAATGTGCGCCGGACGGTGCGCGAGTATGAGCGGGCCGGGGTGGCAGGACTGCATCTTGAAGATCAGGTGTGGCCGAAGAAGTGCGGCCATATGGAGGGGAAGCAGGTCATTCCAATGGAGGAGATGGTCCAGAAGGTACGCGCAGCAGTGGAGGCTCGTCAGGACCCCGATTTTGTGATTATTGCGCGCACCGATGCGGCGGCAGTGCTCGGTTTTGAGGAGGCGCTACGCCGCGGACGGGCCTATCGCGAGGCGGGAGCCGATGTGATCTTTATTGAGGCCCCTCGCACGATGGAGGAGCTGCGGGCCATTGTACAGGCCTTCCCTGATGTGCCTCTGCTCTTTAATTGGGCCCAGAGCGGTAAGACGCCCCCGCTCTCTGTAAATGAGATTCGGGAGTTGGGCTTTAAGCTGGTACTTTTCCCCGTTGCCTTGCTTTTTACGGCCACTCATGCCATGCTTCGCTTACTGGAAGGACTGAAGCGGGGCGAGACGCCGACGGCTTTCGCCGAGCAGTCGGTGAGCTTCCAGCAGTTTACTGAGCTGGTCGGCCTGCCTTTTATTCAGGAGCTGGAAGCTCGCTACGGTGTACGCCAGGAGGCCACTCCACAGCCCCATCAGAGCTGAAAACTAGACTTGAGTGAGGATCAGAGAGACAATGGGGAATACGGCCAGCCTGCTGTCTCGGCTGACTGGCCGCTTTCCTCCCCCTGTGCTGGCTCTGCGAGAGGTATAAGCGGCACGCGCTGTCTTCCTCGCCGTCTGCGTTTATTGCGATCATCTCGCTGAGAGAAAGGAGCCAACGATGGCCGAGAATAGCTTCCAGAAACCCAGTATTACGATCGAGGCAGCACATCGTCTCATCGCTGCAGCTGAGGCAAAAGCTCGTGAAATGGGTGTACCGATGTGTATCGCTATTTGCGACGCTGATGGTACGTTGAAAGCCTTCAGCCGCATGGACGGAGCACCTCTCTTGAGCGTTCAGATCGCTCAAGATAAGGCTTATACAGCGGTCAGCTTCGGAGGCATGGCTACCCACGAGTGGTTTGATTTTATTAGGAACGATCCGCCTTTGCTGCATGGGATCATCAAGACGGATCGCCTGATCGTCTTCGGCGGCGGCTTTGCTATTAAAACCGCCGAGGGGATTATCGGAGGAATCGGGGTCAGCGGCGGCCACTATACCCAGGATATGGAAGTGGCCCAGGCAGCGCTGGCAGCTCTCTAGATCAGACAGCAAGGAGATGGCCACCCGTCCAGCCAACGCGAACGTCGGGGGTAATAGTGCATACCGCTTCTTCTTTGGGAGCCTGCTCTTGTGGAGCCACTCGCATTGTGCCCCTGCCTCCTGCATTTCCCAGCAGGGACAGGATGACAGGGCCCCCGGTTGAGTCTGGTTGAGCTGGCTCAGGGGGAGAAGCGCTGATGGGCCGGTTACTCTGGCCTGGCTAGAGGATGGCCCTCAGCGTTTCTTCGTAACCAGCGAGCAGGCCAGCCATGTCTCGTAGCAGCTGCCCGATACTGTGAAGGTGGCTGATGATCTCGTTGCGGCGTTTGAGATCGCTGCGCAGGCCTTCCTCCAGCATGATAAGAAAGGCCGTGGCATCGGTGAGTCGGCTGGTCAGGACCTGCCTTTGCTCGTCGAGCCGACGATGGTCTTCGCGCACATGGGGCGGACGCAGCGCAGGGGTTGACTGCCGCTCGCTGGCCGCTGGACGCAGACGCTGCAAGCTGGAGAGTTCCTCAGTGTGAATGTAGCTGCTCTGCTCGTCAAGAATAGCTGCGAGCGAACGGCGAAACTCCATAAAGAGACAGTAGAGGTCAGCAGTGAAGGCCCCGACGCGTTGGAGAGCGATGCTGAGTTGCTGGCGATCACCTGCTAGATCGAGATCATCGCATTCCTGAATGAGGTCCTGAATCTCTTTGAGGGTCGTCAGGGTTTCGTTGAAGCGCGCACTGAGCACCTGCGTGCTGGCCTGGGACGAGTTGATGTGCTCTTGATAGAGCTGGTAGAGAGCACGTAAGGTCGACTGTTCCGGCGAGGGCCGTTGCGGCACCGGCCCAGCGGAGAACAAGGCTTCCTGGGCTGCCCTGGCGGCACAGCCCTGCAATAGCTCCAGGGTCTGGTCAATGTCACTGAGCAGCTGCTCGCGCTGGATGGCTGCTAGATCAGGATGATGGCGGATCAGGCTACGACAGTTGCACAGGGTGGTAATGGCACGCTCAAAAGCATGATCTGTTTGGTCTTGGGTATCTTCGGACATGCCTCGGTTTCCTTCCCATCTGTTACCACAAGCCACGTTTATCCTACAAGAAGAGATGTCTGCCCGAATTGTACTGCCTGGTCAGCGGCGTTGTCAACGCGTCCTCTCGTGCCCGACAGAAGGTGATGGCCGGCTCTCAGCGGGCGCGAAGGGTTAAGCCTTTCTTCCTCTCTCTCCAGGACTTCAGTACTAGATATTCTCTGTTTTTCCTCGCTTGCTTACTACATGGCGGGCCGCCTGTGCTACAATTGCTGCCAGACTGGTTCATGGTAATGCCATGCAAAGACTTCGCTTCTGGATAGGTGAGATGAGCCAGGAGAAGGGAGGATGTCGTGCTGAGCAAGAAGCCATTGGTGCTGCTGGTGCTCTTGCTGCTGACCTGGCTAAGCGGGTGTGCGAGTGGGCCAACAAGCGAGCCGGCCACGGGACCGGCCTCATCAGGAAGGGGGCCAACGGCGCAGGGGAACAGTACACCGTCCCTTCGGGGGACACCGCAGATAACAGCGACAGTTTCCGGTGGCCTGAGAGCTGCCACCCCAATTAGCATTACGGGTCACGGTGAGGCCACAGCGACGCCGGATCCTACGGTACGCGGGCGCACGACACCTTCGCCAAGCCCTGCTTCGGGGCGCTCTGGCTCTTCTGCCACACCTATTCCGACCCTGGCCGCTGTCGGCAGTGGTCCTTATGGGACGCCGCCCGCGGAGACCAGCCAGGAAAGTCAACTACGGCAGCAGCTCTTTGCCCTCATCAACCATGATCGCGCCAGCCAGGGACTACCCGCCTATACCCTGAATGGCACCCTCTCTGCCGGCGCTCGCCTGCACAGCTGGAATATGGCACACTGCGGTCTAAGCCACGCCTGTCCTGGAGAAGCCGACCCTTGCGACCGCATTAGCGCAGAAGGAATTACGTGGAGCGTCTGCGGCGAGAACGTGGGCTACGCCTCGGCCTCACCCGATGCCTGGAGCGGCGTGCAACTGATCGAGAATAGCATGCTCAACGAGCAGCCACCTGACGACGGGCACCGTCGCAATTTGCTTAGCAGCGCCTTCCACCAGATTGGTATCGGCATCTATCTCGATAGCCAGGGCTATGTTTGGGTGACTGAAGATTTCACCAATTAGGGCTGAAGACCTCCCTCTAAGGCAGACAAGCAGGCAGACAGGCAGGACAGGAGCGCAGGCGAAGCCTCAATTCCTTTCTCACCTGCCTGCCTACTTCTCGTCTTGCCTGGGCACTGGGCCAGCTGGCTTCTTTCCTGGCCGGCGCGCTACCAGGGGCCAGCAGCCAGCGCGACCAGAATGCGCTCTCTTAGTTGGTCAGTTCATAGAGACGACCAAATTTCTCGTTGAGATAGCGAGCAAAGTAGCGCGCATCAGGCATTTCACCGGTGACGCGCTGAATGAGGTCCTCAGGTAGATAGATCATACCATAGATATACATGTGCTGGCGCAGCCAGTCCAGAATGAATGACGTATCGCCTCCAGCCAGGCGCTCGTCGAAGTCCGCGAAGGTCTGACGCAGCGTATAGTAGATCTGAGCTGCATAAAGGTTCCCGAGCGTATAACTGGGGAAGTAGCCAAAGCCGCTCGTCCAATGCACGTCTTGCAGGACGCCATTGGTATCGCTATCTGGCTCGATCCCCAGGTACTCCCGATAACGGGCGTTCCATAGACGCGGCAGGGACTCGACGGCCAGCTCTCCGTTGATGAGTTCACGTTCTAATTCGTAGCGGATGATAATGTGCAGATTATAGGTGACCTCGTCGGCCTCAATGCGGATCAAGCTCGGCTCAACCTTGTTAAGAGCGCGCGAGAAGGTTGCCGCATCGATTGTGGCAAAGTGCTCGGGGAAGGCCGCGCGCAGCAGGTGGAAATGGCCCTGCCAGAATGGCTCAGAGCTGCCAATGTAGTTTTCCCAGAGGCGTGACTGGGACTCGTGGACGCCCATCGAGGCCCCACCAGCCAGCGGTGTGCGCAGGAGCGTGAAGGCGCAACCCTGTTCGTAGAGGGCATGGCCGCCTTCATGAATAGTGGCCATCACTGCCGAGGCGATAAAATTCTCCTGGGGATGAATGGTCAGGCGTACATCAACCGGGCTGCCAAAGCTAGTGGTAAACGGGTGCGGCGAGTGAGCCAGACCACCGCGCTTGAAGTTGTAGCCCAGGGCCTCCAGCAAACGCTTACAGAGAGCATCCTGCTGGGCTACAGGAAAGTGTCCGTAGAGGCAGGAAGCATCGATGTTGCGTCCACTTTCCTGAATGCGCTTGAGTAAGGAGAGGCTGACCTCGCGCACTGGGGCGAAGAGGGCATCGAGTTTGCGCACCGTCAGGTCGGGTTCGAAGAGGTCCAACAGGGCATCGTAACGCGTCTCACGGTAGCCATAGCGGTCGGCAACCTCGCGCTGCAGGGCTACAGTGCGGCTCAGCCAGGGGGCAAAGCTGGCAAAGTCATTCTGTTCGCGCGCTCTCCGCCAGGCCTCGAAGCTGGCCGCCTCGACGCGCGCCATCTCCTCAACAAGCGAGCGCGGAAGGCGTGTGGCCTTTTCATGTTCGCGCCGCGCTTCGCGCACCAGGGCGCGGTCGGCATCAGTGAAAGGCTCGTGCTCGACCACTTTTTCCAGCCTGGCAATCAGGCGTCCCAGCTCGGGGGCGGTCCAGCGTTCGTGAAGCACGCCCCGCAGGGTCGCCAGTTGGGCGCCACGTACATCTCCCGCTTCCTCCGGCAAGGCTGTATTCTGGTCCCAGTCCGCCAGTGCCCCGAGCGCCGCCAGGTCAGAGATCTCCTGCAGATAGCCTAGCAGAGCATTGACCTCCTCATGCGAGCGTGAGAACTCCGGCATCAGCGCTTTTTGTTCTTGCTGTGAATGCAACGACGACATAGATATGATCTTCTCCTCAAATCCACAGAATCGCAATCAGCTGCTAACGAGAGAGATGAGATGCGATGATAGACGATGTGGCACCCTGCTCGTTAGGAGAGTGGCATCGCTCTTCAGGGCATGTTAACAGCATAGCACAGAAGGGCAATGGCCCAGAAGTGGCGCCGCGCTCGCGCTGACACACCGCTGGCAGGCATGAGCGGTAGACTGGACGAGACGCTGCTTGAGAGCTATACTAGTGATGCCGCTCTGCTCCTGGGAAGAGAGTACCAGATCGGCGCCCTGACCGTGCTGATCGGCCCGCGGCAGGCAGACCATGCAGACGATCAGCCAGGGTACAGCCAGACCCGTAATCGTTCCTCATGATGCGCTGGCGCGGGCGGCAACGCTCGTCTCGCTGACTTGCTCCAGCCCAGCTGCAGCAGAACTGGACCATTTCTAGCCCCGCCAGGAGCGACCTTGAGTCATGAGTATCCAGGTCCTCGCGCTCTTAGTCTGTGCCGGCCTCATGCACAGCAGCTGGAATCTCCTGTCGAAAGAGGGTAAGGATCGGCAGGTTTTCATCTGGTTAGCGATCTGCTCCGCTTCCCTGCTCTGCTTTCTGCCGTTTCTGCTGCTCTATCGGGCGGTGTCACCTCATGCCTGGCCGCTGATCGCCCTTTCGGCAGCGCTGGAGGCCACTTACTACTTGCTGCTGGGGGCAGCCTATCGCTACGGCGATCTCTCGCTGGTCTATCCACTGGCGCGTGGCAGTGCCCCGTTATTCGTGACCGTGATCGCCCTGCTGGCCCTGGGCGAGCGCCTATCGCTGATTGGAGGTCTTGGTATCCTGCTGATTGTGGGCGGAATCTATGTGATCCACTTGCGCACCTTCGCCTGGCGCGAGCTGACTGCGCCACTGCGTCGGCTGCGCGAACCGGCAGCATTGCTGGCCCTGCTTTGTGGCTTGAGTATCGCCGGCTATTCGACAGTCGATAAGGTGGGCCTGCGCTATGTTGCGCCTCTTACGTATATCTATCTGATTTTTGTGATCTCGGCTCTCTATCTGCTTCCTTATATGCTCCTGGCCCGCCGTGCAGCAGTGCAAGCTGAATGGCAAGCCCACGCTCCGCGGATCATCCTGGCTGGTGCTCTGGCCCTGCTCTCGTACTTACTGGTCCTTTTCGCACTCCGGCAAACACAGGTCAGCTATATTGCTTCAGCGCGCGAACTCTCGGTTGTCTTTGCAGCCTTGATGGGCACGGCCATCCTGCATGAATCCTTTGGACGGCAGAAACTGGTTGGCTCGCTGCTGATCTTTGCAGGCATTCTCTGCATCGCCTTGCAACCATGAGGCGAGGCACAGGGAACTCTGCAGTGAGGGAGCAGCGAGAGCGTCCGCTGAATAGCGGTGCTGGCTCCCGCCGCCCCGCAATGGCAAGCGCAAGCGCTCAAAGCAGCTAGCGATAACCCCTAGGAGCAGGCCACAGCGTAGGGGGTACGATAGGTCACGCCGCGGTCGGTTGTGTCAACTGGATGATAGACAAAGCGGTTGCCAGGACGAGGATTGAGGTAGCCGGCTTTCTGGACCAGGGCCGGGGCATCGCCGACTTTGGCAACCAGCACAGGTGAAAAGGCCCAGTTGTCAGCAGGATCGAGCCGCCCGATAAAGCGCCCCAGGGCACGATGCTCCGCCTCGACAGTGGCGATCTGGGCGGCAATCTGGGCCAGATCTGGGCGATTCTGCTGGGCCAGCTCGCGCACCGCTGAAAGAAAGGCTGAGTCAAAGACTCCCTCTAGCTGCTGCTGCGTCTCAATGAAGAGGCGCAGATTCTCGAAGGTCTCTTCTCCGTAAGGAAAGCTGAACTCGCTGGTGAGGACACCACCCCCCGCCTGAGCAAAGAAGTTTTCGTGGATCTGCTCTTCGATCAGAGCCGCTTCCAGAGCGGCAATCTCACGCCAGGTGAGGCCGAGACGATAGGCGCGTCGCAGCCCGTTGCTATAAAAGGTCACGGCCAGGCGCTCGGCGGTGCGAGCGATGGTAAAAATATCCTTGATGGGAGTCACGCAGCTATTGCTCGCCGCAGGGGCAGCATGGGCCACCTGGCCCAGAAAGGCGCCGCTGACTGCCGCAGAGAGGGCAGTCCCCAGGCCCGCTCCGGTGACCGCCCCCAGAGCTACCCCTTTCAGAAGAGCGCGCCTGGCCGCTTCCGGCTGCTGCGCTTCAGACTCCGGCTCTGGCGCTGCCATATCTCTCATCTCATCCATTGTTCCATGCTCCTTGCGTCGTTCTCACTTTGTTGTGCGCTGTCAGTGGGTCGGACGATCAAGCGAAGAGAAGAAGGAAGCACAGACCAGTACCCCACGAACCTGCTCGCTCGCCCCAGTCGGAGAGAGGAGACTGTGAGGAAAGACGGGCGCTACTCATGCGCCCATCACCTGAGCAGGTAAGTCGAACCATAGCGGGCGCTCCCGACCAGGGTAGCAGAGCGACTCGGGACAGAGCTAACTCCTGCTATCCTCCTCCTCGCCTTGCGTATACGCCAATTTGGCTCACTTAGATTACTTCCCTCCAGCTACCCTACCGCCTTAAAGGCTGTAGGTACTACTGTAGAGGGATTATCCATTATCCATGATAATTTGCCTGAGAATTGATTAGCGTACCGAGGGCAACGACTGGGCCTTTTGGCGCATCAAGACTAGGCTGAGGACCGTTTTCAAGACTGATGGCGAGGCTATCGTAGCCAGCCAGCGGGCCTTGAAAGTTGAGAGTGGCCACGCCGTTTTCGACCGTCAGCAGACCAATGCTGGTTGGGCGTTGATGACGCAGGAGCCAGCCCTGATAGACATGGGTGCCCTGTAAAGGGGGAAGTCCATAAACTACGACTACGGTGACCTGTTGGCGGGGAAAGTACATGACTTCTCCACGGGCTGAGCTGGCCCGAGCTGTGCCACGGAGCGAATAGACCACGGGTGCTTCCGGGCTGCCTAGCAGCGCTACCTGCTGCTGTAGATGGCTGAGCTGTTGCTGCAACGAGATATTCCAGGCGAAGCTCCCGCCGAGGAGCGACAGCAACAGAACAGCCACCGCGGCCAGAGCAGCCCAGCGCCAGCGCTTACCTGCTCTCTGCCGAAAGCGGCTCTCCGCTTGAGTGGGCCAGGCAGGCTGGATCTGACTCAAACGCTGCTGTTGGGCTTGCTCTTCGATGCGCGCGAGAATGCGCTCCTTCACACGTGGTGAGGGTTCGACCGGAGGAACGGTGAGGGGAAAGAGCTCCACGACACTGCGCAGCTGCTGCAGCGCGCGAGAGCACTTCGGACATTGAGCCAGATGCTCATCGGCGGCACGTCGTTCCTCTTCTGTTAGCGCGTCAAGGGCATAGGCGCCGGAAAGCTCTTCGAATTCCTGGCAGTTCATAAGGGGCTCCGTCTCCATTGCTCTCTCTTCCCGGGGCAACCCGCTCCATTGTATTGTAACGCTCCCTGTCAGCGTGCCAAGCTTGGGTGACGTGGTCTCTGTCTGCAGTGCTGGTCTTGCTTTCAATGAGATTGCCCTCTCTATCAGCCAGCCAGCCACCTCCTCCGTTTCTGGTTCTGGCAACGGTGCCAGACTGGAGAGAGGGAAAGCGCGGTGGCCTATCACGACCAATAAGCAAGGCGAGCGCCTGACGTAGGACCAGTGCAGTGGGCAACGCCACAGGATAGATGGGGCCTGGCGAGCTTCTATCTTGCCTGCCTGCATGCAGGGCGCTAGCTTTCAACAGTACCAAGTCGTTCGAGAATGCTGCGCAGGCGCATCAGGCCCAAGCGCATGCGGGCCTTGACCGTTCCCAGGGGAAGGCCATAGGCGCGAGCAATTTCGGAGTGGGTCCAGCCCTCGAAATAGGCTAACTCAATGACCAGGCGCTGCTCGCTGGAGAGCAGCGCGAGCGCCCTCCTTAGCTGCGCCCCCTGGACGGAGCGCCAGACCGCATCCCAGGCGTCAGCAGTGACCATTTCCTCGCTGGTGACAGCATCTTCCAGGGGCATGCCGCGCAATTCAGCGTGAGTGCGCAGGCGACGCAGGTGATCGATCGCTCGATGGCGCATGATCGAGATCAACCAGTTCTGGACCGAACCCATGCGCGATGAGTAGCTACTGGCGTTCTGCCAGACCGCCAGAAAAGCTTCTTGCAGCAAGTCCTCGGCGACCTGATGGTCCTTGACCATGCGGTATGTCACAGAATAGAGCAGGCGCTGGTAACGCTCATAGAGCATTTCCAAAGCCCAGACTACGCCGAGGGAAATCGCCCGCACGAGCGTCTCGTCGCTCAGCTCTTCAACAGGGATGTGCGGGGGCCTCGCCCTGGGCTCAGAGCCAGAAGCCTTCCCACTCGACCCCTGCCCCTCCTTCTTCCCCGATGCACTCATTGCACTTCACGGTCCTCGTCGCAAGCAAAAGATCCAGAGGCCACTACAGAGGCCATTATAGGCATGATAGCAAGCTACAAGCTACGCCGCCTCTCTATCACAGGCTCTCTTTGCGGAGGATACGCAAAAGATGGCCCTCTGGATCTCTTTGCCGCTAGCAGTCAGGGTCAGAGGGCTGGCTCGCCCACCTCTGCCCCTGACCACAGCACCAAGCGCGTACGAAGGAGTGAAGTAATCCGCCACCCCCACTCTCACGTAGCCCCTTTGCAGAAAGGAGGTTTTGCCTCATGAGACAGTTTGACCTTGCTCGTGGCTTCGCTCTGGTTATCGGGATTGTTTTCTTGCTGGTTGGCATCCTTGGCTTCATTCTGAATCCGACCGAGGGGGCGCTTCTGGGCATCTTCGCGGTCAATATCGAGCACAATCTCATCCATCTGCTTGTAGGTATTCTGGGCATCGCAGCGGCCTTTACAGGATGGTCGCGCCTTTACGCTCAGATCCTGGGAATTGTCTACCTGCTGGTTGGAATTCTAGGGTTCATCCCGGGCCTTGCTCCCGATGGAATGCTGCTCGGTCTCGTCCATATCAATCTGGCCGATAATCTGCTGCATCTGATTGTCGGGGCCGCCGCAGCTATCGTTGGCTTCCTGCCAGTTGGTCGTCAGGCTCTGTCGGGCGAGAGCTACGGTAGAGCGCGCTAATCTGCCAGTCCTGTCCTGATCCGATGGCCTGCCACCCGCAGGCTACGGCTTGCTTCCCTCCATTGAACAGGCAGGCCGTGCGCGAGCTAAAGAGTGGTCTCCAGGTCCGCGTACGGCCTGCCTGCCTGCCTTGCGCCTCTGAGGGCAGCGTTCAGCATACCGCTGTTCTTTCTTGCTTACTTACCTACTCACTGTAGTGAACATGGCCCCGTCGCTGCAGGCGGCAGGGCGCTCCCTTCCGTTCCTCCCACTCGCTCAGCTCCCAACGGCACGAGCGGTGAAGGTGATCGAAATCGTCACCTGGTTCTCAGAAATGGCAATGTTGGCGAGATTCGGCGGCTGAATGCCGAAGTCAGTCATATAGATCGTGGTCGTCGCCGTGCCAGTAATCGTGTCGCCGCTAAGCTTGCCCTGGACATCAAATTCGGTGCGGTTGGTCTTGCCATGCATAGTCAGATTACCGATAAGCTTGAAATGCACGTTCTGTCCATCGCTATAGTTAGCGGGCAAGCCCTGGGCCAAGACAGAGACAAAGGTGGCGTAGGGATACTGATCGGTCTGGAGAGCATTACGCTGCACATAGTTGTCGCGTCGTGGCGAATCGGTCTGCAAGGTCCGCAGATCCACAGTGATCTTCATGTTGCCAATGAGCGGCGATGGATCGGTACGCACCCCAAAACTGCCCTGGACCGCATGAGTAGTGCCGATGACCTTGTTATGCGGCTTATTCTCGATGATGAGGTTCTCATAGACGCTATAGCTTGCCGTGGTCTGATCGGGCACAATCTGGAAGGTGCGCAGCCCCGGGATCGTAGTCGGCGTTCCCGTGACACTGACCGGCCCCGCCGCCTGATGCGGCTGATTGACGCTACTGGCAAAGTGCTGGGCATAGACCAGGAAGCCGCCGACGAGTACGGCGACAACTACCACCACGAGCACAACCGCAACGATGACGCTCTTCCTTTTCATAGTTCCTCCCTGTGAAAGCAATAGTCCATCATCTGCAATTGACCTGTCCTTTCTCCTTTACGATGAACTGTTGCATTGTTTACAGGACCAGGAGGAAAAACTCCCTCCGGGGGAAGCCCTCCTTAGCGACTGAGGCCCGTTTCGCGCGCACCTAATCGCTGGTCAGGAGCTGCCGCCTTGCGGAGTGCAGGCCGGTGCTGTAGGGCCTCAAAGCCCGCGCTGCGAGCTAATGGTAAGCTGAGTGTTGCAACGGTGCCTTGATCGGGTACGCTGGTCAGCGTCAGTTGCCCGCGGTGAAGTCTGGCAATGCTACGGGCAATCGAGAGGCCCAGCCCGGTGCCTCCCGCCTCGCGCGAACGTGCCTTGTCAACGCGATAGAAACGTTCCCCCAGGTGGGGCAGATGTTCTGGTGGAATGCCGATGCCAGTATCACAGACCTCCAGGATGGCTCTCCCATCGCGCTCTAGCGTACGGATGAGGACGCTGCCGCCCTGGTGATTGTACTTGAGAGCGTTATCCAGGAGGACCAGAATGGCCTGTTCGAGGAGAAGGGGATCACCAATCACATATGGCTGATCATGGTGCTCTTCTTCTACCCGAATGGCCCGCTGCATGGCCAGCGCGCGAATGCGCCGGGCGCCATTATGGGCAAGGGTCGCCAGGTGAATGACCTCATGTTCGCGATGCAGCTGGCCGCTGTCGAGACGCGCCAGGGTGAGCAGATTGTTAGCAATGGCGGCCAGATGGTTGGTTTCCGTGACAATATCCTCCAGGAGAGCAGCGTCCTCCCCCTGCAGACGTTCACGACTGCGCAGCAGTACTTCGGCATCGGCCCGGAGGAGTGTGAGAGGCGTACGGAGTTCATGCGAGGCGTCAGCGATAAAGCGCTGCTGATTAGCCCAGGCCAGCCGCGCTGGGGCGAGGGCCCGGTTCGCCAGGAAGAGGCCGCCGATACCGGCTCCGAGCAGGCTTAAAGCCCCCAGACACAGGAGCAGGATCAGGAGCAACGAGAGAGCATTTTCTTGGGCCTGGATTGATTCGCCCACCAGCACCACCCCGGAGACTGTAGAGCCGTCGCTGCTGGGTATGGCAACAGCATAGCGGTAGATGGCGCCGAAGGAGTGGCCGCCGTCAACGATGTCGCTGGCGTTACCCTGCTGGACAGCCTGCTGCACGAGACTGCCACTGATCAGACCTGGCGGAAGCTGATCATCGCCGCCAATGAGAGGATGGCCCTGAGCATCAAAGCACAGCACCCATTCCATGACTGGGCCTTCTTTGCCGGGCGTAGGAAAGGGATTGCCCGGCATGGAAGAAGCACAGGCTCGGTCAAGGTGCCCCGCAAGCCATTGCTCGGCATGCATACGAGCATGCTGCTGGGCTGAGTCTTCTAACGGCTGCAGGAGAAAATAATTGGCCCCAAAGTAGAGGGCAACCCCGAAGAGGATGAGCGCCGCCCCCAGGACGCCGCAATACCAGAGTGTCAGGCGCGTGCGTAGACCGCGGAAGAGGCTCGCCCCCGCTTCTTCAACCAGCAATCGCCGGCCTGATCGCCTCAAGAGACCGCTTATCCATCTATAGCCTTGGAACATAGCCCTATCCTCGCTTATTTGCCGCTCTCCCGCGCTTCGATTTTATAGCCCACACCACGCACGGTCTTAATCAGAGGATAATCAAAGCCTTGATCGATCTTTTCGCGCAAGTAGTGGATATAGATATCAACGACATTGGAGAGAGCATCGATGTCATAACGCCAGACCGCATTGATAATCTGTGTGCGGCTCAACACCTGACCAGGATGGCGCATCAGGTATTCCAACAGGGCGAACTCTTTGGCTGTCAGCTCAATGACCCGTCCTGCGCGGCGCGCCTCGTGACGTACCAGGTCGAGGGTCAGGTCACCAACAGTTAGCTGCAGGTTATCGTCGAAGCGGCGGTCGCGCCGCCGCAGGAGAGCGTTGATACGAGCCAGCAGCTCGGCCATGGCAAAGGGTTTGGTGAGATAGTCGTCAGCTCCTACATTGAGGCCGGTCACCCGATCCTCAATGGCACCACGCGCCGTGAGCATCAGTATTGGCGTGGTAACGTGCTCGGCCCGCATTTGTCGACAGATCTCTAACCCATCGATGCCCGGCAGCATCAGATCAAGGATGACGACGTCGTAGGTGTCGGAAAGTGCCAGATCAAGACCGCTCTGACCATCATGAGCCAGATCTACCGTGTGTCGCTCCTCCTGCAGCACACGACGCAAGAGATAGGCCAGACGCTTCTCATCTTCAATGACAAGAATATGCATGCCTTCTTCCCCCGAATGCTCGCGTTTGCCAGCGCAGCAGAGCAGCGGTTCACACCGCTGCCGCTGGTTTGATGCCCCTTTTGCCTCTCCTCTCCTGCCAGTCTCTCCCAGGCGGTACCAGAGGAGAGGCTGCCTGGAAGCAAAGCGGAAGAGAGCAACGGCTGGTTCCCGGAATCTGCCCTTCTCAGGATAGCAGCTCTTTATGAGAATTTGATTGGAAAATTGTGGGAGCTTTGTTAACCTCAGCCGCCACCAGCCTCCAGGTGCGCAGGCTGTTTCGCCCCACGCAGAAACGCTGAACCGGGACAAGCCGTGTTTGTTTCTGGAGTCTCTCTGGCAGCAGGAGGATGGCGTCTACTGGTCGGTGCTAGCGAGGAGAGAGGCGTGACTTTTTGAAAGTTCTGCCGTCTCTCTCTTTCGGTGGTGGACATTCGCATCCTCTCTATCATAAAGATGAGAGCAGCCTGACAGGCTCTTTTCCGTGGCCATCTTCCTTTTTTCCAGGATCTGAGCTGTCTGAAAGACTATGGCAGAGGCAACGTCAGAAAAGCAGCAAAAACGATAGTTATTCGCCCATAGAGGCAAAGGAGGTTATAGAAATGCCAGATCGTCCTGATGAACAGACGACCGCAACAGCCACGGCAGCGCCACAAAGCTCGATTCGTGGCGTGGCCCCGGCAACGATGGGGCGCGGGTTGGAGGCAGTCACTCCCCAGGGAAAGACCTCCATCGCCGACAATGTTGTGGCTAAGATTGCCGGTATCGCTGCCCGTGAGATTGAGGGCGTACACGAGCTTGTGCCCGCCGGAGCGGGGGCAGCCATCGCCGGTCTAGCCAGTCGCGTCACCGGGGGAGATACGCGCTCGCTCGGTGTCAACGTCGAGGTGGGTCAGCAGGAGGCGGCCATCGACCTGAACATGGTGGTCGACTATGGGGTGAGCATTCCCCAGGTGGCGGCGGCGGTGCGCCAGAACATCATTAATCGGGTGGCAGCCATGACCGGTCTGACGGTGAAAGAGGTCAACATTGCCGTAACCGACCTCTACTTTCCTGAAGAGCAGGCACGCCAGAATCAGCCGCGTGTGCAATAGTGGAGAGGATGGCCAGGGGTATGACTGAGCAGCAAGCGACCCCGACGAGCCTTGACGATCTCTCGCTGGCGCGGGCGGTAGCAGAGGCGGTCTGTCAAATTCCAGCGGTGCTAGAGCTAAGCGCGGGTCGCTTTGCCCGCGAAGGTACCTATGGCCCTGGCGAGTTCGTGCGTGGGGTTGTCTTACAGCGCCCCACGCCCGACTCGCTGGAGGTCGATGTCCGTGTGGTATTGGCTGAGCAAGCTTTACGTGGTGGCCTTGCAGCCCGCCGCGATGGCTATCACAGTAACAGTAACAGTGGTGGCTTTCCACGTTCTGGCGGCAGTGCCAGCACTCAGCCTCAGCAGCGCCCACGGGCACGCAGTGCCAGCAGCAATCAGCTTTCACTGCTGGATTTGAGCGAGCAGATCCGCATCGCGATTCAGCGTGCGCTTGTCCAGGCTGGGCAACAGCCTGCACGGACGATTAATGTCTTTTTTGACGACGTGCGTTGAGGGCTGCCTGGGTGACGCGCGCTCCCACTCTCCTCTCTTTTCCGTTCTTCTGGTTGGCGAGTGGGAACGCCGTTTTCCCCTGCTTTTTGAGGAAGTGCTATGAGAAATGTATTCAATCGTCTGTTGATTGTGCTCTTGAGCCTGGTGGCTTTGGTGGCGGGTATCGTGCTCATCCTGCTGGAAGCGGGACTGGTCACCGCGGCTCAGGTCAGCCCGGGTGGCTTCTTACAGCGGCAATGGGAGTTCCTGAGCCATCTTAACCAGGCCGACGCTACTACCGCGACTCTCGTAGGGATAGGTCTGGCCCTGGTCGGTCTGATCTTGCTCATCGTGGAGCTGCTGCCGGGCAGGCGCCCGCCCGCCCAATTCGTTATTCAGCACGATAGCCGCGGCATGGTCGCTGTGACACGCAGCAGCGTGAATGAGCTGGTGCGTTATGTCGCCGGAACGGTGCCAGGCATTCTGGAGACTCGTGGAGCAGTGCGCCAGGAGCAGCAGGGCCTGCGCGTGCGCGTTCAGGCCGCCATCTCTCCCGAGGCGGCAGCGCCAGAGGTAGGCAAGACGCTTCAAGAGAAGCTGCAGCAGTCCCTTCAGCATCACCTCGGCCTGCCGGTGGCCAGGGTAGAGATTGCTACACAGGTTGCCTCCCCCGGACGGGGGAGGCGTGTCCGCTAAGGAAGGTGACGGAGCAGTTCCTTGCCTGATCAGGTCGGGCAGGCCGCCGGTCAGCTAGCCATCTCGTGGTCGGCCTGTTCGCCTTGGACAAGGTACTGTCTCACGCACCGAGATGCAATGAAAGGAGGAAGTGAGAAGATGACGGCCCGTACCTTAGGCCTGGTGATAGGCTTCGCCCTCGGGGTCGTTTGGGTAGCCTTTGGCTTTGGGGCCGCGCTCCTGGTTGCCGTGCTCGCCTTTCTGGGCTGGCTGGTTGGCGGCATTGCTGAGGGCCAGATCAATGTGGTGACCCTTTGGGAAGATTTGCAGGGACGCCGGCGCGATCTGATCTGAGCTGAGCCAAGCCGATCATCCTTCAATCGATCCTATCGGCTGATCGCTCGTTCACTCTCTCGCCCCGTCCTCGACTCTGCCCTGGCATGACCGCCAAGGATTGCGCTTGCGCTTGCTCTCTCCCTTCCTCTGCCTTCACTCCTGGCTTGGGCCTCTGCCTGGCCCACTCAGCCGAGCAGAGCCGGGCATGGAAGGAGAAGGCCCAAGCCAAGTAAGGGATGAGAGAGGCCGGTTTCCTGATGCAGGCGGTCATGCCCGCTCATTAGCAGGTGGAATACGTCCTTGGACGAGAGTATGCTTAGTGATGCCGCTCTGGTAATGCGCTGCCAGCACGAACTGCCTGAGACCACGCGCAGCTTTGAGGAGCTGGTTCGGCGCTACACCCAGCGCCTCTATACCCTGGTCTTTCGGATCGTCGCCAACCGCGAAGAAGCGGAGGATATCACTCAGGATGTCTTGCTCAAAGCTTACTACTCCTTGCCCCAGCTTAAGCAGCCCGCCCAGTTCTCAACATGGCTGTATCGCATGGCGACCAACGCCGCCCTGGATTCGCTGGAACGGCGTCGGCGCCACCCCTGGACCGCACCCATTGAGCAGGTGCCAGAGCAGGCTCAGCCATTGCCAGCGGCAGCTGTCGCTCTGGCCCATCCAGAGGAACAACTGTTGCGAAACGAGCTGAGAGACTGTATTAATACTGTTCTCTGCACCTTGGAGCGAGAGCAGGCTCAGATTCTTGTAATGCGTGAGCTGGAAGAGCTGAGCTATGACGATATAGCACGCATGCTTGACGTGAGCCTGGGCGCTATTAAAATGCGTCTGCATCGGGCCCGGCTGGCCTTCCAGCGTCTCTTTCTTAAGCTCTGTAGCCATTATGCGCGAGTGGTACGTTCCCGTCCTCGGCCAGAGCGTTCGGGACAGCGCCCCTCACAGCAGGCTCGGCCGATTCCACGGCAGCAGCAGAGAGCAAAGGAGCAGTCATGAATTGTGATGAACTGCGCTCCCTTCTTCCAGAGTTGGTTGACGGCAGCTTGTCCCCAGCTCAGCAGGCGGAGGCCCGGGCGGCACTCGCCGCTTGTCCTGAGTGTCGGCGCGAATTCGAGGTCGCGCGCCAGGTCCATGCTTTTTTCCAGGTCTTGCGACAGCGTGAAGGAACGGTCCCCCTGTCCGTCAACCTGGAACGCCGTGTGCTGGCCCGTCTCCAGCAAGAGCGCTGCAGCCTGGAGCTGCTCGACCTTTCAGCCCTGGCTCTGACCACCTGGCTCAGAGAGTTACTGCACATGCTCGGCACCTTTCTGGTTCCAGACTGGGAGAGTAACGAGAGTTCTGCCTCTGTGCAGGTCGAGCCGGGGCCTTGATAAGCCAGCCGCCCCGTGTTCATCGACTTCGGTTGGCTGCTTGTCTCGATTTGCTCCCTGTCCGTCTGTCAGAGTGGTCATCCAGGTCCGAGCCGGAGCCGAATTGGCCGCTTCGGCTCCATGACGGGCCAGACAGGACAGAGCGGACAGAGAGGGACGGCTGTGGCATTGCCTCACTACAGATGGCCTCTATGAGCAAGTACCCTGGTCTGATGTAACCTGGAAAGAAGAAGAAGAAGAGAGGCTATGAACATCCAACCGGTCATTGATAGTCTGAGCAAGACACTACTGGAGATCGCTTCGTTCGTTCCTCGTCTGATTAATAGCTTGCTACTGCTGGCCATCGGCTATGTGCTGAGTCTGCTGGTACGCTGGGGGCTGCGCTTTCTTCTGGAGCATGTGGGAGCACAGCAGCTTGGGGAGCGCCTCGGCTTTGCCACATTCTTACGCCGGCTTGGCCTCTCACCTTCGGTGCCCCGCTTTCTATCAAACGCCGTTTTCCTCTTCCTGCTATTAAGCTTTTTTACTTCTGCTGCACGCCTGCTGGAGTTCGTTAGCCTGGTTGACTTTCTAGAGGCTATTCTGCACTTTGTGCCGCGGGCCATCAGTGCCGCCCTACTCGTGTTGCTGGGTGGTCTGGGCGCGCGTTTTCTGGCCGCAACGGTGGCAGCTCTGGCCCGCAGTGTCAATATCGCCTACAGCCGCCTGCTGGCCTCATTGGTGGAATATGTCCTGCTGGCCTTTCTGGTGATCATCGCCATTTCGCTGCTCGGCATCGATACAACGGTGCTCACAACGAGCTTTACCATTCTGCTGGCGGCACTGGGCCTGGCTATTGCTTTAAGCTTCGGCTTCGGCTCACAAGAAGCAGCGTGCAATATTATCGCCGGCTACTATATCCGCCGTCATTTTTCTTCGCGTCAGGAGCTGCACTTCGGCAGCTATCAGGGACGTTTTCAAGCAACGTCGGGCATGTACACCACCCTGGAGGTCAGTGACGAAACGGGTCAGACCCGCTTACTCTCGATCCCGAATACGCTCTTTCTACGCCAGATTATTCTGGGTGGGCCAGCCGGCCCAGCGTCTGAAGCTGCTGAGGCTGCCGGCCCACAGGCAGGAGAGCCAGGATCATCGTCTACCTCCAGCACGACCCCCTCAGGGTCGGATGCCGCTCATGAGAGCGAGCAGTGAGGAAGTAAGCTTGGGGAAGCCCGAGAAGAATCCCCAAAGAGCGAAAATAGTGGCATAATGAAGAGCGTTATGACCTGGCTTCAGATCGCTCAGCAAAAGAGGAGTAGCCACAATGGCTGGAACGTTTCCAGAGGAGGGGCCTCCCGCCAGAGACCCTTCTATTGAGCAACTGCTGCAAGAGAGCCACACCCGCGAAATTATCGATCAGAGTCCTGATTGCATTAAGCTGTTAGATCACGAGGGTCACTTGCTCTGGCTCAATCAGGGCGGTATCCGCGCTTTGGAGATCGAGGATGTCGCCAGCTGTCTCAATAGCGAGTGGGTGACGTTCTGGTCGGGCGAGGGGCGTCGCCTGGCCGAGCAGGCTCTGGCAGAGGCCCGCGCCGGACGAGTGGGGCATTTCGAGGGCTTCTGTCCGACCATGAAGGGCACCCCGCGCTGGTGGCAGGTGACCATCACGCCTTTTCTTGATCATGAAGGACGCATCGCCTGCCTGTTAGCCATTTCGCGCGATATCACCGAGCGCAAACAGGCCGAGGCGGCCCTCAAGGCCAGCGAGGAGCGCTTCCGCAGCCTGGCTGAACATGCCCCGATTATTATCTGGCAAACCGATACAACGGGATCTGCTGTCTATTTCAATACGACCTGGCAGCACTTTACCGGGCGCCCTTCAGCTCAGTGTCAGGGCTGGCAATGGACTACGGCGATTCATCCGTCCGACCGTCGACGAGTGCTGGAGCACTGGCATATGGCCTTGACCAACCAGCAACCTTACGAGTCCCAGTTTCGCCTCTTGGGAGCCGATGGCGAGTATCACGATATGCTGGTTCGGACCACCCCCTACAACGATGCCAGCCTCCAGTTCGCCGGCTATATCGGCACTATGCTCGATATCAGCAAGCAAACAGCTCTTGAGCGCCAGCGTGATGCTTTTTTGAGCCTGGCCACCCATGAATTGAAGACGCCGCTGACGGCCTTGCTGGGTAATATTCAGCTTGCGCGCCGTTTGCTGCAACGGCTAGCACGCTCGACGGAGCTGGATGAGGAAACACGCCTCCAGCTCTTTGAGCAGGCTCAGGGTCTACTAGAGCGCGGTGAGCAACATCTACGCCGTCAGAACCGTTTAATCAATGATTTGCTGGAAATGTCGCGCAACCAGGATGAGACCCTGGAGCTGCGCCTGGCCCACTGGGACCTGGTGGAGATTGTGCGCGAGACAGTCCAGGATTTACAGCTGGCTTTTCCGCAGCGCGTAATTGCGCTCAACTTACCTGAGAAGGAGTCTCTCTTTGTTTATATCGATCGCGATCGTATCGAGCAGGTGGTCCATAACTATCTCACTAACGCACTGAAATATTCTCCGCCCGAGCAGCCGATCGAGGTAGGGGTAGAGCGCAGTACTATGGCTGCGCGCTGTTGGGTGCGCGACGCTGGCCCGGGTCTACCCGATGAGGCTCGCGAGCACATCTGGGAGCGTTTCTATCAGGTGCCTGGCATTCGTCCCTATCAGAACGCCGGCGCCAGCCTCGGGCTGGGCCTGTACATCAGTCGGCGTCTCATTCAGCAGCAAGGTGGCGAGGTGGGCGTTGAGAGTTGTGAGGGAGTCGGCTCGACCTTCTGGTTCACCTTGCCGCTGGTTGCTCCCACGGAGGAGGCCAGGGGATCTATACAACAGGCAGAGAACAAGGAAGGAGCCGCTTAGGAGGATACAGCGTCAGCCTCCCGGCACACAGCGGCCCCTTCTTCTCAGCTTCTTGCCTTAACGAATCAAATAGGGAAGGCGAATCGCGCCATCGAGGCGGATGACTTCGCCGTTCAGCATCGGATTCTCGACAATGTGGCGCGCCAGCAGAGCATATTCCTCTGGTTTGCCCAGACGCGGAGGGAACGGAGCCTGTTGCAGAAGGGAGACGCGGGCCGGTTCTGGCAGAGCCGCCATCAGCGGCGTGTCAAAGATACCAGGAGCAATAGTGACAACGCGAATACCATTGCGCGCCAGGTCGCGGGCCACAGGGAGCGTCATACCGACAATCCCTCCCTTGGAGGCCGAATAGGCCGCCTGGCCAATCTGCCCATCGAACGCAGCCACCGACGCTGTATTGATGATGACTCCACGCTCGCCTTCAGTGTTCGGCTCGTTATTGCTCATGAGCTGCGCCGCCAGCCGCAGGGCGTTGAACGTGCCGATCAGATTGACCTGGATGACCCGGGTGAAGGCTTCAAGACTATGGGGCCCGTGCCTGCCAAGCGTGCGCTCGGCCAGGCCAATGCCGGCACAGTTGACAAGGACATGCAGGCCGCCAAAAGCCTCTTGAGCCTCTTTAAGAGCAGCTTGAACCGAAGCTTCGTCGACAACGTTGGTTTGCACAAAGCGCGCCGCAGCACCGATCTCCTGGGCAAGCTTCTGGCCACCTTCACTGTTAATATCGGCGATGAGCACACGCGCACCGCTCTGGCTAAAGAGCCGCACACAGGCCGCCCCCAGGCCGGAGGCGCCTCCCGTCACCATGACGCTTTTGCCACTGAGTTCCACGTTGATACTCCCTCGTCATTGCTTTCATACGCTGACTGAGGACACCAGGTCAGGCCAGTGCTCCCTCATCTCACCAGCTCCCTCCTGCTCATTCCATGCACTCAATGCATTTTTCATACTCAAATGCTCTTGTACCTTGGAAGGTTCTGCTAGCTGCCAGCAGAGAGGTGAGCCGAGACGGAAGATCCTCACCAGGGGCCGGCTCCGCTTCTTCGCTGGCCTGACGTCCGTTGCCCCTTTATAACTACTACTATATCACGCCAGAGCCAGCAGGCGGGTCTAGCAGCACGCCGGGATTGAGCAACCAGCGCGGATCGAGCGCTTGCTTGGTTGCGCGCAGGGCCTCAGCAAAAAGCATGGGCCGCTCACGATCGTACCAGGGGCGATGATCTCGTCCGACAGCATGATGGTGGGTAATCGTCCCCCCATGCTTGGTCACCGCATTCAGGGCCGCGCGCTTGATCTCCCAGAACTGCTGTACCAGAGCCTCCTTCTTCCCAAGGGCGCAGAAGGTGAAATAGGCCGCCGCCCCGTCGGGATAGACATGCGTTAGGCGACAGCTGACCCAACCGGCCTTGCCGGTCACCTCGCGAATGGCCTGCGCGGTAGCAAGGCGTACCTGTTCATACAGGCGAGGAAAGCGCTCCCAGGTCACAGCGGTCTCAAAGGTATCCGTGATGATGCCGCGCGCCGTCATGGCCTCCCGATACCAGGGCATGCGCAAAAAACGCTGGCGCCAGCGGCCAGCAGCACCCTGGCGGTGGCTCTCTCCCTGTCCGCTCTCGCTCGCCTGTGACTCCGTGACACCCCCATAGTCGGCGCACAGCTCAAGCGCACGCTGCAACCAGGGATCAAGCGCATGGTCCGCCGACTCAAAGGTCAGCACCAGGAACGCCTGCCCCCCATCGCCCAGACCGCTGCCCAGGCTCTCCCAGGGGTCAAGCAGGCGACAGTTCGCAGGATAGAGGCCGGCCTGAGCAATGGCGCGCACGGCCTCGCTGGCCTTTTCAAACTCCTCAAAGCGCACGCTGGCCGAGGCACGGAAGCGCGGACGCCGCACAATGCGCACCCAGGCGCGCGTGATCAGGCCAAGAATACCCTCAGAACCAAGCCAGAGCCGCAGCGGGTCGGGGCCGGCCCCCGAGGCAGGGAAGCGCGGTGAGACGATCAGCCCCCGCGGTGTGACCAGCTCGACACTCTCGACCAGATCGTCGATGTGGGTCGCCAGGGTCGCGAAGTGGCCACCAGCGCGCGTAGCGATCCAGCCCCCAAGAGTCGAAAACTCGAAGGACTGAGGGAAGAAGCGCAGCGTCCAGCCGCCGGGCCGCAGTTGCTCCTCCAGCACCGGGCCGGCAGCTCCGGCCTCGATCAGTGCCACCTGTGATGCTTCATCTATCTCCAGCACACGCTGCATGCGTGTCAGATCAATGGTCAGTACCCGCTCCGCCACCGGCGGTGGTTCGACACCGCCCACGACGCTCGTGCCCCCCCCAAAGGGGATCGTGACAATATCCTGAGCATAGCACCAGTCGAGCAGGGCTGCGATCTCCTGAACGTTGCGCGGATAGGCCACCACATCGGGCGGATGAGAAAAGTCGCGCGCAAAGGCGCGGGCCGAGTCGGGGAAAGAAGCACCATAGGCATGACGCAGTCGTTCATAGGGTTCCGTTGTACAAATGGCCGCGAGCTGAGAGGGGATGCTCAGGCGCGGAGGAGGCAGATCAATCTCTTCCACCGTTGGCGGCGGGGTGACCTCGAACTGATCTACACCGAAGAAGGCCGCCCATGTCCCTTCTAGCCAGTTCAGTTCCTCCTCACTGAGGATGTCTCCCTCATAGCCCCAGCCCCAGAATTTGCGCCGTCTCGCGCTCATGCTTCTGCTCCTGACGCAGGAAAGACTGGAAAACGGGCAGGTTGGCAAGCCCAGCCCTTCTCTCCTGATTGTAGCACATGACCTATCCCAGCCCTCTCTCACCTCCCGTCAGCGCTGCCCAGCTAGCAGGCCAAGCAGCAGAGCCGCAACCACCACGAGCAGGATGACAAGCATCAATGCTATGCCAAGTGGATGACCCAGATTGAGAGTCCAGCCCATTCCTAAGCGCCTTTCTACAAACAGCGCAGGATCATCGCGGTTGATGTAGACCAGGCCTCCTTTCCAGTAGCGATCGTCGTCGCGCGCCACATAGTTTGTGCGCAGCGCGTAGGCCTGGGAGGGCCTGGCCCGGATCAGATAGAAGACCATCAGCCCCCCCAGCCCAAGAAGCAGAATCAGCAGCAGGACTACCATGAGCATGACATTGAGATTCGTCGGCGGAACGATCTGCGTGAGCAGTAAGAGGATGAGCAAAAAGCAGAGATTCACGATCCCCAGTACGGAGGCCAGCAGATTGCGCAGCGCCTGCTGCCTGCGCTGGCGATCGCGACGCGCCTGCTCTGGGTCCGCAGGGTCGAGCTGCCGGCTTCCCAAAGGCAGCGCGAGCGCTAAACCAAGGAGCAGAATATTGAGCGCCAGGGCAAGCAAGGAGAACAAGAGTAGCTCCTGTTTTCCGCCCCAGCGATTCACTTGACCGTCGGGGCCAAAATGAAGAGGGATGCGCTCCGGCAGGACCGGATAACGTACGACCGTCACGACCCAGAGCGCTACCAGCAGCAGGAGATCCAGCCCAAGCCAGAAGGGCGAGGGCCAGCCGCGCTGCTCGGAGACTCCAACCTCTACTGCGACCGCCTGGCGCAGGCCGGCATACCAGCCTTCCTGCTCTTTGATACGCCGGAGCCTCAGATTGAGCAGCGCGTAGCTGATCGCTGCGATGACAACTGTCCCTAACAGGACACCGAGCATGGCCCAGATCTGCCCCCAGAGGGGCAAGAAGAAGGCCACCAGCAGGAGAACCAGCAACCCGGCCAGTCCAGTCAGCAACAGCACCAGGTGATAGCGTCGTCGGGACTGCGCAATCACCGCTTCGTGCACATGCGTCGGCGGGACGCGCACACCAAAGGGCAAGGTTGGCAAGGCCAGATCTGGCCAAAGCCAGCAGATCATGACTATCCAGATGAGCATGAGAACATTGATACAGGTGTAAAGAGCATTCATGGCTTCTATGCTTTTTCCTCTTTCTCCTTCCTGCTGAGCCAGCTACCGATCGGGCTGTTCACGCTCAGTCAGTGTAGCCAGCACGCGCTGGCAGCGCATCAGAATCTCTTCAGCGGGCAGCCCCTGAGCAAGCGCCTCCGCCAGCAGCGTGCGCAGGCGCGCCTCCCAATCCTCGGCCAGGCGACCACGCGGCTGGACCACCGCCCCCGTCTTGCGCCTCACCTGCAGAAAGCCCTCGCGCTCCAGCAGCTCGTAGGCTTTGTTGACAGTGTGCAGATTAATGCCAAAATCGGCAGCTAATTGCCGGATCGACGGCAGCCCCGTCCCCGGCAGCAGCTCGCCGCGGGCAATTCCTTCAACGATCTGATCGCGAATCTGCTGGTAGATCGGCTTCTCACTTTCGGGTTCGATGAAGATCAACATCGCCAGCTCGCCTTGACTTTTTGTTATAGCTATTATATAACAAATGGCACAAAGAGGCAATCCCCCAGATCGACCGGGGGATGAGGAAAGGAGAACGAGCGCCATCATGGAGAAAAGCCAGCGAACAGGAATCGTCGTTTACCTGCTGATCACTTTTGTAGGAGCCTGGCTTTGCTGGAGCATGGGCATGCTCGCGAGGATACCGGTGAACAGCCCATTCTTTCAAGTGATTCTCTTGCCTGGCGGCTTGATGCCAGCCATTGCGGCCCTGATCGTGCGCCTGTGGGTGACGCGCGAAGGGCTGAGCGACGCCGGCTTGCGGCTCTCGCTGCGCGGAGGAAAGTGGCGCTACTACCTGATCGCTCTTCTGCTACCGCTCATGAACACGACCCTGATTGTCAGCGCTAGCTCGCTTCTGGGCATAGCCAGGCCAGATTTCACCCTACAGCACTTCTTCCAGCTCTATGCTCCCGCGGCTCACGTTGGGCCTTTGCCCCTGGCACTTTGGCCTGTGTTGCTGCTTCAATTACTGATCTCAGCCGTGGTAGCCACGCCAGTACTCTGGGGCGAAGAGTTTGGCTGGCGTAGCTATCTGCAACTGCGTCTCTTCGCGGGGCACCCGCAGCTAGCAGCGATCGCCACGGGAGTGATCTGGGGGTGCTGGCATCTGCCCCTGATCTTCATGGGCTACGAGGGCTACCCTGATCCCTGGTGGGGGGCGATACTATTCATCCTGTTCACAATCGAACTGTCGATTATTTTCGGCTGGCTACGCCTTAGCAGCGGCAGCATCTGGGCCAGCAGCCTGGCCCACGCCGCCACCAACACTATCGGAGGGAATCTCAGCGTGATGCTCTTCACTGGCAACGCGCAGTTCTTCGTGGTGGCCGACAACGGGGTACTTTCCATCCTCCTGCTGGGCTGCCTGGCCTTCTGGCTCATGCTGAGCGGTCGTCTCAAGGCAGGCCTGCAGACGAAGGCAGCCACTGCTGGAGCCAGGGCATGTCTGGTAGCTGGGAAACAACAAGAGAGAGCCAGCCAGTGACACAGCCAGTGGCCGTTGTCTGACCCTGGCTGGCTCTGTCCGCGGCTTGCCCTCTCCACCCATAGAGCAGTAAGCAGTGCGCTTAGATAGCGGGAACCACATCCCCACAGGCAACGATATCGCTATTGGCCTCCACCGAGGCGCCGCTGGCTTGATAGAGGACCAAATACCAACCGCTGGAAGGAATGGCTTTGATCCCTTTCACCGTCAGACTGGCATCGGCCTCACCACGCGCATTGGCCTTCAGGGGTTGGAGATTGTAAAGCAGCTGCCCCATGCCGCTGCAGCTGCCAGCATGCAGCTGGAAATCGTGGGTTGAGTCAGGAGCCAACCCGCTGACGGAGACGTGAATAGTGAGGGTGCGCTCCTCCAGGCGAAGTTGGGCCTGCCCCTTGATAGCCTGGTTGGGGGCAATATCTTCGCCCAGGGCCACATTGACCTGCTGCCGACTCTTAGGCGAGGAACCCGCTGGATTGCTGATGTCGCCGCAAGAGATCGATTGAATCTGAGCTGCAGTCACGGCAGTCGGCCCATTGTGGACGTTGATATACCAGCCAGTCGCAGGAATGCCCTCGCTCTCACCTTTGAAGACGGCGGTAATGCTGGCCTGACCATGCTCGTCGGCACGTAGCATCGGCAGGGGATAGACAACTGGCCCCGGATGCTGACAGCTCCCTTTGTGAATGTGCGCCGGATGACTGGTGCCTGGCACTAATCCCTGCATGCTGACTTTGACAGTCAGGCTATGGTCCTGCGGTGTCCAGATCAGCTGCGCTGTCCCCGTCGGCATGTGCTTAAAGACGACACTGGCAAAGGTGGCCGTCACCGCTGTTCTGTTCGGCGCCGCTCCGCTGGAAGGGGTGGCGGCTCCACAGGCCACCAGCACGAACAGCAGCGCCAGTCCCCCCAAGGCACCAGCCCAGGCGGTAGCTCTCGATTTGAGAGCATTCATGTTGCTTCCTCCTTTCGTAACAAAAAATGTCTTCAACTGTATAACGGTATTATTGTTCTTTAATCATAATTAGATTATAATAGTCTACACAATACGAAAGATATCAAAAAGATAAATACAAATGAAATAGATCTCTCTATTTATGAGTACACGAACAAGACAGGCGCTGTCGCCTTGACAAGAGCGCACCCCGCGCCGTACAATTCTATCGTAATACGATATAGTTGCATCCCAGAATGAGAGCGCTCATGTCATCCGAGCAGGACCCGCCCATCGACTACCGCGCCCTGGCTGAGTTCCGTTATCAGATCCGACGCTTCCTGCGCTTCAGCGAGCAGGTTGCACGCGAAGCCGGCCTGGAGCCGCAGCACTACCAGCTCCTGCTAGCCCTCAAAGGGCTACCCGAAGGGCGCAAAGCCACCATCACCGAGCTAGCCGAGCGACTACAGATTCAGCATCATAGCGCCGTTGAGCTGATCAACCGTCTGGTCGAGCGCGATCTTGTGAGCAAGCAGCGCGACGTGCTCGATCAGCGCCAGGTCATTCTCTCGCTCACACCACGCGGCGAGGAGGTGCTGCAGACCCTGGCCGCCTATCATCGGGCCGAGCTACAAATCGTTGGGCCGGCATTGGTCGCTGCACTGAAGGCTATTCTCACGGACAGCGCCCTGGCCACCACGCTGCAGGAGAGTGAGCCTCATCACAAGAACATGGATCAAGAGGATCAAGTGGTTCAAGAGGATAAATAGCAATGATTGAACATGATCTTGCAGGAGATCCGACAGGGCAGACCGCCGCCGGCGTGGGCCACCAACGGTCAGAGCGGCGGGCGGGTTCCTGGCAGACCCTGCTCCAGGCATTAAGGGGCGAGAACCAGGAAGAGAGCAGCAGGCCCCTGGGCGACTTTACCACCACGCCGCGCGTCATCTTCATTGCGCTGCTGGCCATCGCCATTGGCGCCCTGGGGGCGGTCGTCGCTCTCATCTTGCTACGTCTCATCGGCTTATTTACTAATCTCTTCTTCTATCAGCGTTTCGATACCTCCCTGATCTCTCCGGCGGGCAATCGCCTTGGCCCTTTCGAGGTACTGGTTCCAGTCATTGGGGCCCTGATCATTGGCCTCATGGCACGCTATGGGTCTGAGCGCATACGCGGTCACGGTATTCCCGAAGCCATTGAGGCGATACTCATTAACGGGAGCCGCGTGCAGCCGCGTGTCGCCTTTCTCAAGCCACTCTCCTCGGCCATCTCGATCGGCTCCGGTGGCCCTTTTGGCGCCGAGGGACCCATTATTATGACCGGAGGAGCGTTTGGCTCGATGATCGCTCAGCTCTTCCATCTGAGCAGCGCTGAGCGCAAGACACTGCTGGTCGCCGGCGCCGCGGCTGGGATGTCAGCAACCTTCGCCTCGCCAGTGGCGGCGGTCCTGCTCGCCGTGGAGCTACTCCTCTTCGAGTGGAAGCCGCGCAGCATGATTCCGGTGGCTCTGGCCAGTGCTACTGCTGCTGTGCTGCGGCGCTACCTGATCGGCACGGGGCCGCTCTTCCCAACGCCACCACACCCCGCCTTCATCGGCCCCCAGGCCATACTCTGTTGCCTTGTCGTTGGGCTGCTAGCTGGGGCGCTCTCAGCCCTGCTGACGGTGGCGGTCTACGCTTCAGAGGACGCCTTTCGCCTGTTGCCCATCCACTGGATGTGGTGGCCGGCCATCGGTGGGCTAGCTATCGGGCTTGGCGGACTGATCTTTCCCCAGGCTCTCGGCGTAGGCTATGACACGATCAGTGCCCTTCTTCAGGGCACTGTTCCTTTGACTATCATTCTGGGTGTTCTGCTGGTCAAATCGGCAATCTGGGCCATCTCACTCGGCTCGGGCACTTCCGGCGGCGTACTGGCTCCCCTTCTGTTGATGGGAGGCGCTCTCGGAGGACTGCTAACGCCCCTGCTGCCTGCCGAGGGGCCAGGTTTCTGGCCTCTTGTGAGCATGGGGGCTATTCTCGGTGGAACCATGCGCTCGCCGTTTACCGGCATCGTCTTCATGCTGGAGCTGACCCATGATGTGAATGCTCTGCTCCCGCTGCTGATCGCGGTGACAATAGCCCACGCTTTTACGGTCCTGGTGATGCGACGCTCGATCTTGACGGAGAAGGTCAGCCGCCGTGGTTACCACCTGACGCGCGAGTACTCCATCGATCCATTAGAAATCATCTTTATTCGTGAAGTGATGCGCACGAGCATTGTGGCCCTACCCGCCTCGCTGCCTCAGAAAGAGCTGCTGCAATCGCTGAGACACACCTCCTCCCAGCATGGCCAGCGCCTCTACCCCTTAATTGATGAGCAGGAGCGCCTCGTTGGAGTGCTCACGCGGCGCGATTTGGAGCTGCTTGCTCGCGAGGGACAGGCGGAGCAACAGGATGGGCGCTTACTGGTTCAGGCCATTCGACGTCAGCCGGTAATCTGCCATCCCGATGAACCGCTGCGCCTGGTAGTCTATCGTATGGCCGCAACTGGTCTGACACGTCTGCCGGTGGTCGAGCGGGAGAGTAGGCGACTGGTTGGCCTGGTCTCGATCAGCGACCTGTTGCAGGCCCGGGTGCGCACGCTGATCGAGGAGCAACGGCGCGAGCGTGTTCTGCGCATTCGTCTGCTTTTCCCCTTCGGAACACGACTGCGCGCCTTGCGCCTGCGTGAGGAGCATCTGCCTCCACCCAATCGAGAAAGCAGCGAGGAGGAGCAAACGCCCCGTTGATCAGCGGCAGCCCCGCATCAGCCAGATCCTCTGGCCTATCGACTTGCCAGCAACCAGACGCCGCGGCTACAGCGAGCCTGTATTGCGCATGAGGCCCCCATCAATGACAAAGGTGGCACCAGTGACGTAGGCCGCGGCGTCCGAGGCCAGATAGAGGGCCAGAGCGGCCACCTCCTCTGGCTGGCCCATCCGGTGGAGTGGAATCTCTGCCAGCAGCGCCTGATACTTCTGAGGATCTGCTTTGACATCAGCATCGATCGGGGTATCAATGGCCCCAGGGGCAATATTGTTCACTGTAATCTGATGAGGAGCCAGCTCCAGACAGATCGTGCGCGTCAGCATGCGCAGGCCGCCCTTGGCGCAACAGTACGGCACGTTGAGCGGCATGGGCAGATCCTCATGAACCGAAGAGATATTGATGATGCGTCCCGCACTGCCCTGCCTGATCATCTGACGGGCCGCTGCCTGGGCACAGAAAAAAGCTCCTTTCAGGTCGACGGCCAGCACCCGATCGAACTCCTCTTCGGAGACGTCAACAAAGGGACGATGGATCTCCATGCCAGCATTGTTGACCAGAATATCAAGGCGTCCATAGTGCTCGACTGTCTGCTCGACCAGAGCCAGCGCCTGCTGATATTGCGCGACGTCAGCCTGTACCACCAGAACCTGCCCCCCAGCCTGTTCGATGAGCTGTTTGACTTCCGCGGCTTTCTCTGCAGCGTGGGCATAGCTGATGGCAACGCGCGCGCCTTCACCGGCAAAGCACAGCGCAATGGCGCGTCCGATGCCGCTGTCGCCCCCCGTGATCAGGGCTACTTTCTCATTGAGTTGCATGCTCATCTTCTCCTTTTTTTGAGGCTACTCCAAATTACAACAAATGATCCCGCTCCTCATATCTCATCTACTCGCCGATCGAGAGGTCTGGCCAGACCCTTCATCGAAGAACACGACGGATCTGGGTCCCCGGCTCCGCTCGCAGCGTTCTTCAGGTCAATAAGAGCCAGCCGGGGCTGATCCTGCCTCGGTTCCACCTTCCCTATGGCAGAGTCACTGTGAGGACGCCTGCCGCGTGGAATCCTCGTGAGAGTGGCTGGCAAGTACTGAGCGAGCGAGCGATGGCCTGCGGTCTTGCCCATACACAACCAGAAGAGAGGAGAGGACGCAAGCAGACATGGCAGAGAGCAACGTTGTTGTCGGCGTTTTCGAGGATGTCGACCAGGCGCAGCAAGCCTATGACAGCCTGCGAGCGCAAGGCTTTGGAGATGACTATGTGAGCCTGGCTAATCCCCAGGAGATGCGTAGGCCCCAATTGGACATAAGGTATCTCGTAGAAGCTGGCATTCCCGACGCAGAGGCCCGCTTCTATGCCCAAGAGTTCAGCGAGGGGCATGCGCTGGTGACCGTGCGTGTTGCCGGACTGCCTCCGGCCAGCGCCCGCAAGGCCGTGGCCCTCCTCGAAGGTCATGGCGCCTACGATGCCCATGCAGGCCGCGAGCGGCGAGGACCCTATGCTCCTCATATTCGTACTGAGCAGCCATCGCCCTTCTTCGATCTCACCTATCCCGAGGATCTGGCGCAGCCAGCTAGCGACCAGCCTTCGCCTCATAGCCAGGAGGAGAGGCCAGAGTAGTTCCACAAGGAGTGCTGAGGCCCAGTCGTAGCGCATGATTTCAGCTTCCCAGCGCCGCCGAGCTGCCCTGGCTGCTCGGTGAGGCAATGGGCAGCCAGACGCTGAAGGTACTGCCTTCACCGGGCACGCTCTCGGCCCCGATGCGACCGCCGAACTGTTCGACGAGCGTACGGGCAATAGCCAGGCCGAGGCCGGTGCCCGGGCGTTGGCGGGCCCGATCGGCACGATAGAAGCGCTCAAAGATGTGGGGGAGATCAGCGGGATCAATGCCAATCCCCGTATCGCTGACGCGCAAAATGGCCTCATGGCCGAGGCGCTCCAGCGAGACTACTACGCGCCCGGGTTGCTGCTCATTCTCAGCAGGGGTATATTTAAGCGCGTTATCCAGTAGGATAAGTATCAGACGTCTCAACTGCTCCTCTTCACCTCTCACACGTACCGGCTCAATATGACCTATTTCTAGTTTGAGTGGCGAATCCTCTGCCTGGAGGCGAAGACGCAGCTGACGAATGAGATGCAGAAGGACACGGTCTAGCTCAACAACTGGGGGAAGAGCACGGCGGCCATTGCTGCCAGGAGCGAGCGTCTCCTCGGGGTTCTGATGAGCGAAGCTACTATCGGCCCGGGCCAAGAGGAGGAGATCATCTACCAGGCGCGCAAGGCGCAGCGTTTCGCTGTGGGCGTCGCCGAGCATGGTCCGTCGCTCTTCGGGCGGCAGCTCATCGATATGGCGCTGCAGGAAGGCAAGATTGCCCTGGATAGTGGTCAGAGGGGCACGCAGCTCGTGGGAAGCGTCGGCAATAAAGCGGCGCTGGGCCCGGACCGCGTGCTCCAGATCACTGAGCATTGCGTTGAATGAATCGATGACCAGGCCGATTTCGTCGTGGCGGCGCGGACGCGGGACGCGCAAGCTCAGATCGCCGATACGGGTGCCGCGAGCCGTGGCCTCCTTGATGGCGCGGGCCGTCGCTACGACGCCTTCCAGAGGGCGGAGCACATGACTGACAATGAACCAGCCGCCCGCCAGGGCGCCGATCAGAATGACAGCACTGGCTACCACGAGCAAAGTTTTGAGCAACAGAAGGATATTATCGACGTCATTAAAGGACTTGGCCACCAGCAGGAGACCCACGAGCGGCCCCTGACAGGTGGGAGCTGCTGTCGCACTGACATTAGAAGGCAGCGCGCTCGCTGTCCTGGTCTGGCAGACAGGAAGCACGCCGACGTACAGTCGGTCGCCGTTGACTTCGGTCGTATACCAGGCCTCCTGGCGACGCAGAGCCGCATTCCAGGCTGCGCTATTGCGCGGCAGCATATTGAGCTGGCTGCCGTTCGAGGAATACAGGACCTGACCATTGGGGGTCAGGAGCGCAATCACAATTGGTGTGCGATAGAGATCAATATCATGAAGATCAGGATTGAGAGGCATATAGGGTGGGGTCGGTTGCAGCTGTCGCTCGATATCTAGCAGGGCCGCATGACCGACGACGCGCGTATTTGTGACCACGCTCTGATTGAGAGCACTGCTTGCCAGGAGGAAAATCAGGGAGCCGAAGGCTACCAGTGTGATCGTCAGCAGTAGACCATACCAGAAGACCAGGCGGAGACGCAATGTGTGTGGCATGGCCCGCAAGCGGGCAGCCGCCCGACTGGCACCAATCTCACCCATACACTTCTTCCATTTTCCTTGGAGTTCAAGCAACGCAGCCGTGACTCTGGTCGCAGCGCTATCGGCTGCAAGAGGGTCTAGGTCAACAACAAGTCCTGGCCGGCAAGAGAGGCCTCCGGGGCAAAGTCCGGTCTGACGCTGACTGGAGGGACTTACTCTTTGAGTACATAGCCAATGCCGCGCACTGTATGGATGAGCCGCGGCTCGCCGCCAGCCTCCAATTTTGAGCGCAGGTAGCCAATATAGACTTCCAGCACATTGGAAGAGCCTTCAAAGTCGAGACCCCAGACCCGTTCCATAATCAGGTCGCGGGTCAGAACCTGCCGCGGACGGCGCAGAAAGAGCGCCAGTAGCTCATACTCGGTCGGGGAGAGTTCGATCTCGCGCTGCCCACGGTAGGCGAGACGCGTGCCGGTGTCCAGGGTGAGATCGGCATAGCGCAATATCTCGCTACGCTCGGTCTGGCTACGACGCAGGAGAGCCATGACACGTGCCAGGAGTTCTTCGGGAGCGAAGGGTTTGACCAGATAATCGTCGGCCCCCATTTCAAAGCCCTTCACGCGATCGGGAATAGCGTCGCGCGCGGTGAGCATCAAGACAGGCATCGTATCGCCGGCAGCGCGCAGGCGGCGGACAACCTCCAGCCCGTCGATCCCGGGCAGCATGATGTCGAGGATCATTAGATCGGGTGGATGCTCCAGGCTGCGCATCAGGGCCTCATCACCCGTAGCAGCGATGGCCACACTGTATCCTTCGTAGGCTAAAATTCTGCGCAGGAGATTAGTGATGCGCGGATCATCGTCAACAACCAGGATATGCGCCTTCATAGGCCTCTCTCCGGGCTACTGGTGAGTCGCCTTGGCCAGTGGTCAGTGACGCTGCAGTCACAGTCGAGCCAGGCAAACGCCTTACCAGGATCTACTGAGTCATAGAGAGGGAGAGAGGGGGAACCCAACAAGCTGCAAGCGAGCGCACCCTTCTGCCTCCTTCCTCAGACCCAGTATGCCAGCTTCCAATGAATGAATCCTGAGAATCGTCTGAGATAGACCTGAGAGTGCACAGTAGTTTTTTATTATAGCGTAGTTTGAGAGCGAGCAGCGAGAGTATCCTCCGCCGGAGAGGGGAGGACACGGAGTTGCGAGGCCGGAAAGAGGGGAAAGAGCAAGATCAAGGAGCGTGGCCCGGCGCTGTCCTCAGAGAGGCTGGCTTGCCGGGCCAATCAGCTCCAGCTCGTCGACGGGGATCAGCCCTGTGGAGGGATGCCAGGTCGAGAGAAGGAACCGGGTGCAGCACCTGGTGGCGTGGCGCCGCCATGCCACTGACCGACATAGGCCCGCAGCTGCTCAAGTTCTTCTCGGACAGGCCAGCGACCAAAGGCCAGAATACAGAGGGCGACGATATTCGCCACCGGGATCAGCATCAACAAGGCCCAGGCGCCGCTGTAACCGGCCTTGGAAAAGATCTGCCAGAAGATCAGTACACCAAGGACGATAGCGACTAATCCAATCACGCAGGAAAACAGAAAGCTAGAGGATATAATAGTAACAGCAGTATTAGTTGCATCTGGTGACATTACAGCACTCCTTTCTCATTGTCTCTGCGCAGTAAGGCAAGTGTAACGATAGTTATGACAACCGACCTGGGCCTTCTGGGTACGCTCTAGCGCTGCCGCGCTTGATAAGAGAACGATCATTCAGCTGACCCATTGAGTAAACGCTCCAGAGGTTTTCTTGTCGCATATAAGTCGGACTTGGAATTTCTTACCAGAGGCCTAGCCAGCGGTAGGTCTGTCAATCTGCCAAGTTGGGATAAGCCTCTCCCAAAGGATGCTCAGGAACCCGTGACCAGGCAACAATAGGTTTTTTCCCTTCCCCACTGGCAACATAGACGGGAGCCATCCAGAGCAGATCAAACAGGTGCATATGACGGAGATAGAAGCGTATAATCGCTGTTAGCAGCCAGAACGGGAGAGGACCGTCTATCACCAGCCCTTTGCCGCGGGGAATCGACGGCAGAGGTAGCGGCTGAGGCTGCCAATACTCCAGGCGTTTATTGGGAAGGGAGAAGCATAGTATAACGAAATCATCATATTCCTCCATCTTTACGCTAAGGTCAGGATGTGTGCAATCTTCAGCCAGGTCCACCTCCACCGGACGCACCCATGCCATGGGAAGTTTCGTATCAAAGAGATAGAAATCGGCAGGATAAGCAAAAGCGGCCAGGGCAGCGTAGAGCCAATTTGGAGCTCTGCCATACACAGCTAAGGGCGTCCCCGGAGAGAGCGATCGCAGGAGCTGGCTTAGCAAGTCTGGCTCCCAACGCTTCGCCTCTGGGTGGAGGCGTGACAGCTCTTTGTCTAAGTCAACGATGGGCTTCACAGGAGCATTGTTGCGATATTCACCTTCAATTCTCTGCACATCATCCGTCTTGAAAAGAGAGGAGAGTCGTGCGATCAGCTCGTCAAGCACAGGACCAGGGGACACAGGCCTTTGGCGCTCCAGGCCGCTGATGGTTCCTTGCAGCACCGGCTCGCGGCTACTCAGGCTCGACTCGCCTTTGAGCGTTGAGGAAAGATCAGCAAGCAGCTCCAATTGGCACGTATTGATGAAGTCAAGCCATTGTTGAGCCTCGACAGGCTGATCGGCGCGCCGCAGGAGAATAGCATGGGTGCATTCTTTTAGCAACACTTGATCAGACTCACATGGCCTCCCCCCGATGTCCACAAGGAGAGGAAAACGACGATGATGCAAATCAGCCTGAATGCGATCGCGAAAGCTCTCAGGCCAGGGACCCTCAAGTTTCTGGCGAATCGAGCCGACCCGCTCTGGGTCAGCACTATAGAACCAGTTGCCTTCCCCATCAGGGCAAGCCCTGAGCAGATAATGGGGAATTTTCCGCTCACAGAGCACCTGGCAGAGACAGTACGCCAGCACAGATTTTCCAGAGTGCGGTGTCCCAGCGATAAGCACCGCAGGAAGCGAAACCATTTGTTGCTACCTCCTTTTACAACATGGGAAAACCTCTAACCAGCACAAGGAGTAAGATATGGATAAAAAGCATGTACTGATCGCCACCCTGGGGGGCCAACCTCAGATCGTGACTTTTACGCTCGATCTTCTCTTAGCCAAAGGGTTCCCTATTAGTGAAGTAGTGGTTGTCCACCCTGCCACCAGGGAAGATCTGCGCCTGAGCAAGGCATGCAAACTGCTGGCCAGTGAATTCTCTGGTAATTATTACCGGGCAGCTCAGAAGACCATCTCCTTCTCGTCGCAAGCACTTGAGCTAAACGGACAGCCGATAGAGGATATTCAGACCGATCCCCAGATCGACGCCTCCCTCGACTTTCTCCAGCGCTTGCTCGGTGACTACAAACGCCGCGATTATGTGATCCACCTCTCTGTCAGCGGCGGCAGGCGCCTGATCACATTGCTGGCCATTTCAGTCGCCATTTTCAATTTCGGTCGCCATGATCATATCTGGCATCTCTACACCCCCTGGGAAGTACAAAAGCAGGTTGATGAAGGGCGCCAGATGCACATTCCTCCTGACACAGGTCACCGGCTGATCGAGGTGCCCCTGCCCACGATAGGCCCGTATCTCTACGACCCTTCGCTCTCGTTCCGCGCCATCTACGAGCAGCAGCGTCAGAAGGCCGCTGCTGAGGACGAGCGTCACTGTCGCACGGTTCTTAGGCAGGCCACTCCGGCCCAGCAGCGCGTTCTTCGCGCCTTTGCCAAAGGCCTCCGCCCAAAGCAGGTCGCTGAAGAGCTGCACTTGAGCGAGACGACCGTTCATTCTCATAAGACAGTTCTGCTGAGCCTGTGTCGTCAAGCCTGGGAGCTGCCTGAGCAAGACCCGCTGGATTACCACTTTCTGCGCGAGAAATTCGCCAGGATAGTGGAGCAGGAGCAAGACGATGATACTATCCTATAACGATACGTGTCTTCCAAAGACATTATGAGAAATTCCATCACCTTTGAGGAGGCTTCCCCTGACCTGCTCGAGTATAAAGAGATTAACAGTTCTTTGTCCACCGGACCTTACTTTCCGAGCCAAGAGCAACTCGTCCGTCCCTTTGCCGCCTTCAGTTCGCTCAGCTCAGACGTCTGCCTCTGAAAAAAGGAGAAAGGAGCAGATCCTTATGGTAACGATGATTGCTTTGATGGGCGAACAAACCCTGCCTAATTTCTTACCGCTTCTCCATTACAAACCTGCTTACGTCCTCTGTTTGTACACAAGCACTACTCGCCAGGCTTTTGAGAGACTTCAGAAAACTATCCAAAGGCATGGTGACCTTGGCTGCCATGTCAGTGGCCTCAGTGTAGAGGCATACGATCTAGATAGAATCACAAAATCATTAAAGCAATACTTGGAGCAAAAGCAGCTATCAGGACGGGACTGCCTGTTCAACCTGACGGGCGGGACCAAGATCATGTCACTTGCCGCCTACCAGATCGCCCAGGAATGGCAAGCCCCTATGTTCTACTTCCAAAGCGAACTGAAGCAGGATAGCCTGATAGAGTATGAGTGGCAGGATGGCAGACCTCAGCAGGTCAGGCGAAGTGGTCTTTCTTGCAAGCAGTTCTCTCTCGCAGACGTTCTGGATTTGCACCTCGGACCAGGCAAGTGGCAGGAAACAAAAGGAAAACATGGCGAAGGCTTCCGTTTCGAGCAGACCCTGGCCAATCTCTTGAGAGCCGAGGACTATGAAATCCTTCAGAATATCAGACTTTCCGACGGGCAAATGGAAATTGATATCATCGTGCGCTTTCAGAACCGCTATGGAGCAATCGAAGCAAAATACAAACGCACTACAGGTCTTGATATTGAAGCCATCAAGCAACTCGTCACCAGTACAAAGCAGCTTGGTAGCTATATACAGCGCTTCTACATTCTGACCGTCCCCTTACCAGGGTATCAGCAGGAACTAGTTAAGCTTCTCAATATCCGAACCATCGTACTAGAATCCTATAGGGATGGGGAACTCTCGGAAGAGGATCGCCAGAAATTCCTGAGCGCGATCGCTCAAGTGCTACGCTGAAGCCAAGAGGGAGTGGCTGCCACCCCCTCTGAGACCTGCTCATCTCTTTGGGAAAGACCAACTCAAGCGACGCTTCGCCAAGACAGGAGAAAGACCATGATTATTCTAAACTTTGGCCATCCGCTAACCGAGGACCAGCAGCGCCAGATCGCAGAGCGTATTATCGAGCCGATCGAAGCCATCCGCTCTATTCCCGTCCGCATTGACGAAACCAAGGAGCTTGCTCCCCAGGTGATTGCTATCGCGAATCAAGCCAATCTCACAACAGAAGAGTGGCAGACGCTCCCAATCTTAATTAATCCACCCGGTTACTCACCGGTAGCTACAGCCCTGCTGGCAGAGCTTCACGGACGCATGGGACATTTCCCCTCCCTCATTCGTCTGCGCCCTCGCCATCACGGAGCCACTGAATACGAAGTAGCCGAAATTCTCAACCTCCAGCGGCTGCGGGATCACGCGCGCATGCGCCGTTTCTCTCAGAGCTACTGACAGCTCATTGATAGCTGAGTCTGGGACCTCGGCCCTTTGTCACGGTAGCAGGGCTGGCACGACCCAAGGGGAGGCGAAGATCCCACAATAGGAGAACTACCTAGCAAGCGCCATAATCAGCTGGTGCATCTTCTCTTGCCCGTAGGGTATACTCTTTACAGAGGGTCTAACCTTCTTTCTGCCTGTTTCATCGACCGCTTGCTGCGCCAGCCGAAGCAGGCAGAAGGCGGACCGCTTATCAGCCTTATCTTGGAGACGACTCGATCCCAACGGAGAAGATGGGCAGGCAGCTATGCATGAAGACACCCGAGGACACGACCAGCCTCCCCAGTCACACGGGCCACATGGTAGCGTCCGGCGTATCTATCGTCCACCGGCGACCACACAAACTATAACCGTACCCTGCAGCACCTGCGGAGCTATCTTTGCTCCCTCACACCTGCACCCAGAGCTACACCTGGCCAGCCCTGCCGTGCTGGAGGCAGCCCTGATGAGCATGTCCCATTTCTGCTTCCGCTGCCGCCGCGCCTCCTGCCCCGAATGCTGGGACCATGTGCACCGTCTCTGCGGCGCCTGCGTCGCAGAGCTTGGCCTTCCCTTCCGCCACGAGGTCCCCCCGCTGGAAGGTACCCATTTTCCTCCCGCAGCCCCAGCCCTTTCTACCACTCCTCCCTCGTTCGATCCCTGCACCTGTCAAGCTGACAACAGCGGCCCAACACCCGACCCTCTGCTCACCTGTGTTCAGGCCGGTCGCTTCCGCCCTCCCAGCTCCCCCTCAACCTTCATTGCAGCGATCGAGACGGTCGAAATGCAGGGAGTCCTGCCCCCAACCAGCCCAGGCCCAATCACGCCGGAAGCCCCTCCCTCTCCCTCCGCCGCTGCCCCATCGAGCAGCCCAGCTATCCCCGAGAGCACCACCACGTCTTCCACCCACGATCTCCCTGCGAGGGAGCAAGCGCCCCTGCGCCCACCACTAGCCTCGCCTGCGGCTACCTCCTTACCCTCGCAGCAGGCTACCCCCAGCCACAATCTACCTTCCTCCCCATCGTTCACCTCTCAAGCAACCTCCAAAGCCGCTTACCACCAGGCGAAACGCATTGCCACATCCAAGGAACCCCCCCATCCCACAAGAAGCGCATTTCCTCTCTGGCTCTCTCTACCTCTGCTGGCCCTGCTCACTCTTGCCCTGACAGCGGTCTTCCTGGCCGAACTCTCATCGGCCTTTGATGCCTTGCTGCTCAGAGCCATCCACATTGATATTCGTGGGACTATCAACCTCTTCCTCCAATGGATACAATGGTTTCATTGAACATATACCTGAAGGCACCAGATAAGGAGAGCCGAACCGAACCTTCGCCTGCTATACCGCTCGCGCGGTCAGCACCTTGAGCCAGACCGGGCTGCTTGCGGATAGAGGAGGCTTTCCCTGGTGGAATGTACGAGAGAGGATTGTGAACAATGGGACAATACATTCTCGTCGACGGCTACAACGTGATCCGACGCAATCCACAGTTCCGCGCCGCTCTGGCTCATAGTCTGGAAAGCGCCCGCCAGCTGCTGATCACCCAACTCGCCCACCGCTACCGCCATACCCCCTACCAGGTCACGGTCGTCTTCGATGGATCAGGCAAACACGAGCAACACCTCTACGAGAGGCGTATCCATATTATTTACTCACAACACGGTGAAAACGCCGATCAGGTCATCGCGCGCCTCGCCCGCGAGGCCAGGGCCGCTGGACACGAGGTCCAGCTTTTTAGCGACGATAGCGCAGTACGTCAGGACGTCATCCGTCAAGGCGGTCTGGCCGACTCCACCCAGGGCCTGGCCACCAGTCTCAACGCTCCTCCACGCCGTCTGGCCCAGCGCTTCGCCCACCAGATGCGCATGCGCGCCCTCTATGGACTTGACCCTTCCTTCAAGCTGGAAGACTACGAAGATGAGCCCCCTTTTTCCAGGCACCGTCGACCTCAGCGCCACCAGCAACAAGGCATTCCCAAAAAAAGACGCTACTGAAGCGACCTCACACCCGCCACCAGCAAGGCAAACTGTTCAGCCACTTCAGCAGCGCTCGGCTGGCCCGCTCTCTGTCCTTCCAAGCCTTCGCAGGGCCGCCTGCAGAGAGCCATAGCGAGTTACCTCACAGCAGACCCGCCAGATTAATGGGAGGTCTCAGGCACCCGCTCGGGTCCCTCCTTTCCGACGGTTTCCCCCACCAGAACGGCCTCACGCCGTACCGGTGACGGCAGCTGTGGCTTGCGGCCAAATCGAGTACGTAGGACAAAGAGAAAGCCCTCCAAGACGATGGCCTTCGACATCTTGGACTGGCCCACCCGCCGATCAACAAAGACAATCGGCGTCTCAACAATGCGAAACCCCTGGCGCCAGACCCGATAGACCAGCTCGACCTGGAAGGCATAGCCACGCGAGCGAATCGAGTCGAGATCGATGCTTTCGAGGACCTCACGACGGTAACAGCGGTAGCCAGCTGTACAGTCGCGCACTGGCAGACCCAGCACGGTACGCGCAAAAATATTGCCGCCACCACTAATCAAGCGTCGCAAGAAAGGCCAATTGGGTGTGGCCCCTCCAGTGATATAGCGCGAGCCAATCACCAGATCGGCCTCCTCAATTAAACGCAGAAAGTCAGGCAGATAGCGCGGGTCATGCGAAAAGTCCGCATCCATCTCGAAAGCGGCATCATAGCCATGTTCCAGGGCATATTTGAAGCCTGTGATATAGGCTGTGCCCAGTCCGAGCTTTCCTGGACGATGCAGCACATGCACCCGCGTATCCTCTTTGGCCAGCTCATCAGCCAGCTCTCCTGTACCATCAGGTGAATGGTCGTCCACAATCAGCACATTCGTCGCTGGCGCATAGCGAAAGATCTCCCCAATCAGGGGACGCAGGTTGTCTTTCTCGTTGTAGGTAGGAATGATAATTAAGGTCTTCATCATCGATTGCTCACTCTCCGTTGCTTAGAGGTACCGATGCCCGGGATAGATTGTAGCTTCCATCGGCTTCAGATAACATTGCTTCAGAATCTGCAGCTGTCGATAAATACACCTTTCCTTCCTCATAAGCCTCTGGCACGAAAAGTTTCTTATATTGAGTAAGACGCAAAACAAGCAAGGCGATAACACCGAGCGCCAGGCCAAACCACAGCGTACAGAAGCGAATCAGCAGAGTTGCCGTGCCACCAAGGACAGAGGAGGAGGAAACCAGCAGGCGGATCAGACCAAGCAGGCTACCATCGGCGGTGCCTAGACCACCCGGCAGGCCAGAGGCTGAACCGACCAGGGAGGAGACCGCCAAAATAAAGGTGGCCTTGAGCAAGAGGTCAGGCGAGGCTGGCACTCCCAGGCCGAGAAAGACAAAATAGAGTGCAAGACACTCCCCCGACCAGGAGAGAAAGCCAATAGCAATGGCCAACAACAGAGGCCGCCAGCGGAGCAATGTATAGGCGCTCTCATAGAAAGCACGCAGCGGCTGCGTCAGGCGCGCCAACAGAGGTAGCCGCTCGCCAACCGCGAGTACCCTCAAAGAGAGGGTACGACGCTGGATCAGCAAAATGATTCCTAAGCCCACCACAAGAAGAGTCAGCAGCACTTCCCAGCCAAAGCGATAGAAAATCAGACCCGTGGCAGCCAGGAGGAGCATCGCCAGCCCATCTGAAAGCCGCTCGGCCATAATGATCGGAGCCGTCCGGCTGATTGGTTCTCCCGTCGCACGCTTGAGAAGATAGGACTTCAGGAGCTCTCCCACCTTGCCCGGCGTGATGGCCATCGACAGCCCCGATAGAAAGATCAGAAAGCTAGTCAGGCGCGGCAGGCGAATCTGTAAACGCTGGAGATAATACTGCCACTTGACAAAGCGGAAACAGTAATTAAAGAGCGTCAAAGAGAGAATCAAGGGCAGGAAGGACCAGCGGAAGCTCGCTAGCGCGCTCAACATGCGCGGGAAGTCCGCATAGAGACCTATCGCCACCAGAACGATAAACGCCAGCACCAGAGAAAAGACTATGCCTGTGCGCACAGTCCGAAGCCGGCTCGCAGTCAACATAGGCCGATGATCCTCCACTTGCTAGGACGGGAGCACGTAAAGCACCACAAAGATTACTGCAGCACAGAGCCCGACTGCCGCCAGAGTGGGGCGATCACGCAACAGCACCTCCTCGGGGCTACCCCCTTCCATGCGCATATAGACCAGATAGAGATAGCGGAAAAGCCCATAGAGCACCAGGGGGATCGTGACCATGAGATGATGATCTCCCGTTGGACCCTGGAAGGTATAGAGGCTATAGGCCATGACCGTCCCAGCAGCCGTAATGGTGATCATCTGGTCCAGCAGGGGCAGACTGTATTCCTTGAGGATCTGCCGATGAGCACTGGCCTCGCCCTGCAACAATACAAGCTCATGCCGCCGCTTGTTGAGAGCCAGAAACAGCGAGAGCAGAATAGTTACTAGATAAAGCCAGGGAGAGATGACGACTGAGATGACTACAGCTCCTGCCAGAATACGTAGCAAGAAACCGCTTGCTATAATAAATACATCTAGCAATACGACGTGCTTGAGACGCACACTGTAGAGCACCATGAGGACCACGTAGGTTGTTAGCACAAGGGCGAAGAGCAAATCACCGCCACCAAGGGAGCTATAAGGGAGATGTTGGCCTCCTAGCGGAATGGCAAAAATAGCCAGTGTGAGCAGCGTCGCCCCCCCCCAACGAGGCTCCCCATGGCCACCCAGGCCCAGGAGATTGGTAGACGACCCGAGGCCAGGGGACGATTGCGTTTACGAGGATGACACCGGTCGCTCTCTAGATCAAGTAGATCATTCAACAAATAAATAAAGCTGGAGACAAGGCAGAACGCTATAAAGGCGAGCAGAGCATGGATCAGCGGAGTCACTTCCAAAAGACGCTTCGCAAAGAGAATGCCCACAAAGACAGCCAGATTCTTGGTCCACTGGCGCGGACGCAGGGCCTGCAGCAAGGCCCCAAGACGAGCCCAGAATGTCACCGTCCTCTTGGCCGCCACCTCCTCCACCCCGCCGCTGACCAATGTCGCGTTTTGCTCGACCGGCTGCGATTGTTCTCTTTGATCGGTCAACGCTTCGTTCAATGGTCAAACGCTCCCTTCGCTGCCTTTCAACTGCACAATCCTGCAGGGCGACTACCCTGACCTTTGTGTGAAGACGAGTAGTGGGGAAAGGGAGTAACAGACCTGGCAGGAAGTCCGCCTTCTATCTCAGCCCTGTCTCCTTGGCTCACCTGACTCAGCCTCTTCCCCCGCCTTTGTTGGTCTTCAGCCGGCAAGGAGACAAAATCTTCCTTGACTGCCCAGGCCGATCAGTCGGCCCCAGCAGCCAGGCCCAGACACGGACAGAACAGAAAGGAGGGAGATTAGACAAGACGAGATCTAACGAACTTTACGATAGGCACCGGCCAGCCAGCACTCTCTACTCGTCTGCTAATAAATGCGCTCTTTCAGTTCAGCTGGCCGCCGGAGCGTAATCCGATGATGACCAGTCGAGATATACCCCTTGGCGGAAAAATAGCCAAGCACCTTATTGACACTCTCGCGCGAAGCCCCAACCATCGCAGCCAGATCCTGCTGAGTAAGTCGAATGTCAATACGCACGCCGTTCTCGGTGGGCACCCCATGCAGCTCAGCCAGTTCGAGCAGCTTCTTGGCCACTCGCCCTGGCACATCAAGGAAGATGAGGTCCTCAATCATCCTATCGGTGTTGCGCAGGCGCCGCGAGAGTGACTCCAACATATGAATGGCAATCCGCGGATTCTTGAGGATGGCGCGGTGAAAGTCGTCGCGCTGCAGGGTATAGCACTCGACACGCTCCAGAGCCACCGCATCCGCCGAGCGCGGCAAGCCGTCCAGGAGGGCAAATTCTCCGAAATATTCGCCTTTCCCAAAGATGACCAGGGAGATCTCCTGGCCATCCGGGCTGTTGATCGCAATCTTGACTTTGCCCTCCTTGATAATGTACAGTACCTGCCCCGGATCATCGCGATGGAAGATAACTTCGCCGGGACGAAAGATTCGCTTCTTGGCGACCGCCATGAGCTCGCGGAGATCATCATCGGGAAGTTCAGCAAAGCTCGATACTTGCTTCAAATACAGTGTCTCATCCGTCGACATAGGTCATTCCTCTCCTGGTCATAGGTGGCGGGACAGGTAACGGTCGTACTCAAATGAGTAAGCAAGTAGTCGTGCGTTGTCGTGAGCGAGGGCACCAGACAGCTCAGCTCTATCAGCAAGCACCGGCACCAAGCGCCCGGCCCTTTCTTTGATCAGAGAACTCGTTCACCAACCAGGCTGCCAACGTACGCTCGACTGGAGCCTTCGCGGCCATGATAGCATACAGTCTTTGGGCGCGCAATGCCACAAGAAGGCTCTCTTCTCATGACTTCGTTTGCTTTTTTACTCCAGCTCCATCCCACCAGGGTACAGGCTCTGGCAGGGTACAACAGGCTCGGACGGGCTGAGGTCCTCCTCCCTCCGGGAGGAGAGCATAGCCAGAGCCAGCTTCCCTGTGCTATAATACTTAGTGCACAAGTCGGAATTAAGTGCGCGAGCCACTTTGCTCAACCGACATAGGCACAAAAGAGAAACACCAACGTCGACCTGTCCGCTCTCGGCTGACAGGGACGGGTCGGCGAGAGGACGGGGTATCAGCTGATATGGCGGAGCTTATTACTGCCGATATGGTTATTCATGATGTGGTAACCAAGCACCCGGAGACTGTGAAGGTCTTCCACGGGCACGGGTTGCCTTGCACGGCGTGCGCGGTCGGCTCCCGTGAGAGCATCGCTGGGGGAGCACGCACTCACCGTCTGCCTCCAGAGAAGCTGGACTTATTGCTCAAAGACCTTAACGCCGCTATCAAGGGCGAGCCAGTTTCGGTCGCGCCCAAAAAGGCGCCCGTTGGACGGGGCATTCCGCTGACAATGGCTTCTGGGAGCGGGCGCAAGATCAAGCATGTGATTGCCGTGATGAGCGGCAAAGGGGGTGTTGGCAAGTCGCTCGTCACCGGGCTGCTCGCGGTTTCTCTGCGGCGTCAGGGCTATCGAGTCGGCGTGCTCGATGCCGATATCACCGGGCCAAGTATGGCGCGCATGTTCGGCCTGAGCGCTAAACCGACGATGCTGCCCGATAACCGCATTCGTCCGGTCGAGAGTCGCGGTGGCATTAAGGTTATCTCGATGAACATGTTCCTGGGAGAGGAGAGCGACCCGGTAATCTGGCGCGGGCCAATGGTGGCCAAGGCGATCCAGCAATTCTACAGCGATGTCGAATGGGACCAGCTCGATTTCTTGCTGGTCGATTTGCCGCCCGGGACCTCCGATGCGCCGCTGACGGTGATGCAGGCCGTCGTCCCCGACGGCGTGGTCATCGTCTCCTCACCACAGCTGCTGGCGACAATGGTGGTCAAGAAGTGCATTAATATGGTGCGCCACCTGAAGGGCACCATCATCGGCGTGGTTGAAAATATGGCCTACTTCGAAACTCCCTCGGGCGAGCGCTACGAGATCTTCGGCCCCAGTCAGGGTGCCGAGCTGGTCGCTATCACCGGAGCCCCGCTGCTTGCCCAACTGCCGATTGATCCCCAGGTCGCCGCTCTTTGCGATGCAGGACGCGTTGAAGAGTACGAATCGTCGGCCTACCAGTTGCTGGCGGAGAACTTCCTGAATACGCTGAAGATCAAGCGCTAAGTCTTCACCCGTTGCTTCTTCTGCCGCGCTGGTCGCCTTCAAGCGGTCGGCTGGCGAGCCATGTCTCCCCTGCTCGCTCACGACAACCTTTCCGCTAAGCCGTTGCGTTGGTTCTCAAGAGCCGGGGAGGGGAATACGTGAGAGGAAGGGGCACGGAGCTGGAGCACTCTGAAGCAGAGTGGGGCACAGCGGGACACTGAGGCGAGGAAAACTCAGCAAGAATACGCTGCGCTGTGCCCCGCCAGGCTCTCTGCACTGCCGTCTATCTTGCTCTCTTCTGGCTCTGGTCTGGCTCTGGCATGGCCCTCTTTCTTGCCAGGCCTCCAGCGTGAGTCGACTAAATGCGGCGTGGGAAGGAGCCGAGGACTTTGCAAAAGGTAGTATACTGCGCCAGATCGGCCAGGGCACTGCGCACGGCTGGATCGTCGCGGTGCCCCTCGAAGTCGAGATAGAAGACATACTCCCAGACGCGCTGGCGCGAGGGACGCGATTCCAGCTTGAGCAGGTTGATGCCCCGTTCAGCCAGCACGCCCAGACAGCGATAGAGCGCCCCAGGCTGATGCGGCGTCGCCATGACAATCATTGTCTTGGCCGGGCCTTCACGTCGTGGCGCCGGATCACGCCCCAGAGCGATGAAGCGCGTGTGGTTATCCTTGATGGTTTGGATGCCTTCGGCTAGAATCTGCAGGCCATATAGCTCTGCTGCCGCTGCTCCAGCAACAGCAGCCACTCCACGCAGATTCTGCTCACGAATCATTTTAGCGCTACCAGCAGTATCATAGCTCGCAACAACCTCCACCCCCAGCTCGCGCAGAAAGGCCTCGCTCTGGGCCAGAGCCTGCGGATGGGAGATCACACGCTTGATATCGCTGAGCTGCTGCCCGGGTAAACAAAGCAGGCAGTGGTTCACCGGCAGGCTGATCTCACCAATGATAAAGAGATCGTACTGACGCAGCAGATCATAGACCTCATTGATACTGCCAGCCTGCGAATTTTCTACCGGCACCAGGCCATAGTCGACCGCGCCAGCGGCAACGGCGTGAAAGACGTCCGCAAAACTGCGATAGGGCTGCGGCTCGCTGACAGGGCCAAAGTAGGCCCGCACCGCTTCATCGCCAAAGGCACCTCGCTCTCCCTGAAAAGCCACACGAATGGTGAGGCCCCCGTTCTCCCTGGCGTCAGTCGTGGCTGGCCCCTCCTGCCCTTCCCTGGCGACCGAGGCCGTTCGCGCGGCGGGAGGAGCCGGCTCCTCCAACGGCGGACGATCCTGCTCATGCTCTAGCGATTGTACCATCAAAGATACCTTACTCCTCACCTGTATAGTTGCTCTCGATTGTCCCAATTCTTGTTTCCACTGTCAAGAGGAAAGATTGACACTGGCAGAGACAGATCAGCATCAAGCGAGGCAAGGACGCCGGGCCAGGCGGTCAGATAGCTCCCATCGGCATGGAGCAAGGTAGAACCACCCTCGGCCAGGGCACCAGACGGTCTCTGCACCTGCTCCCTACTACCGCCCCCTCCTACCACCGTTGGCACTGGCACTGGCGTTCCTCTACTCAGGGAAAAAGATGCGCTCGTTGGTTACTGGATGAAGGAGATGGTCAAAGGCCATCCAGAAGCTTTTCGTGTGCCGATAGAAGATGAGGGGGAAGATGATAGGCATCGTCATGCCCCAGATGAGCAGGGGAATGAAGGGGACACTGGTGTTGACCGCCAGTGGGAGAGTGATCGCGGTAATGAGCAGTTCACTCAGCACCAGGTTAACAGCCATAGCTCCGGTATAGTAGCCAGGCTCACGCTCGTACTCGAAATTGCAGGCAGGACAGCGCTCATAGGTCTTAAACAGCCCACAGTAGAGCCTACCCTCACCACAAACCGGGCAGCGCAGCAACAAGGCCCGGAAGAATAACACACGTGCACGTTTCCATGTCATTGGCTCAACACCCTCTCAGGCGAAGACACATACTCAGCGCCGTCGCTACGTCGCGCCACCGTCCCAGAGCAAAGAAGGCCAAAACCGCTTGCCTGAGCTGGGCGGGCGGGGGCGCTGGCGGGCCATATCTAGCAGGGCCAAAGTAGCTCAAGCCCTACTTGCCTGTGAGCACCTCCTTGAGCACTCCCGGCCTGCTCGCTCTGAGTACGCTCCCCGCCGATAACGCTCCTACTGCTGGATGCTATAGTGACTCTTGTGATAGTATACCATGCCCTTGCCGATCACCTTCACCGGCTGCAGCTCCTTCAGCATGATCGGCTCACCGCACTTCGCACAAATGCGGCTGGTCAGATGATTGACCTCTTCACGATTGGCTAGCGATGCGCGCGCTGTCTTGGACAGCTCACCCTTACGTGGCATAAGCGCTACCCCCTTTCATCTGATGAAGAACAGGTTTTGCTCTATAGGCAGTCATAGCTTGTGGTTCGCACAACGCTCCCTCCCCAGGCGGAAGCGCCTTCCTGCCATCTGTCAGGCTCGCTCCGCCATACCACCGCCGCCCGCAGGCAGGCAGACTGATTGCTCCACGGCACAGAAGAAAAAGACCTGTGACCTGCCTGCTTTCGCTACAGTATATCACAGGGCAGCGCCGGCTGTCCAATCGCTCACTGCTGAGGGGAGGACAGGTCGGCCTCTGGACCGCGGCTGACAGCCGAGAGGGCTTGACAGATAAGGTCAGCGGCTTGCTCGAAGGAGAAGAGGCCTGTATTGATCAGCAAGTGGTAGAGGCCTGGCTGCTGGCCGTCGCTCCCATAGTAGCGGCGCAGGTAAGCAGCATACTCATAGTCACGTTGCTCGATTAGCTCCCGCGCCCGGCGCTGATCAATATGAAGCGTACTCATGACGCGAGCGATGCGCTGGGTCAGCGGGGCAAACACAGCAACATGGAGCGTGCGTGGAGTGTCTTGCAGCAAAAACTGGGAGCCACGGCCCACGATGACGACGTTTCCCTGTGTGGCCATTTCCAAAATGACTTTCTGAGTCAGGTGCAGATAGGCCACCTCATCATACTGCTGCAGGGGACGACTGGCCTGGCCAAGCAGACCAGCATAGTTGAGGGTGAATGGCTGGCTGGCACGCACGGCCTCAAGGATCTGAGCAGCGACACCTGCGGTATATTCATCGAGGCGCCTGGCTTCGCGGACATCCACGCCCAGGCGACGGGCCACCTCAGTAATAATCTGGCGATCCAGATAACGCAGCCCCATACGGCGGGCCACCAGGCGCCCTACTTCGCTGCCACCACTGCCAAGCTGACGGGCGATGGTGATCACCACTGTCCCCTGGGGAGGATTCCCGGACGGCAGCTCCTCGCTCCAAACTTGTCCCTCTAGCGGGCGCGTCAGACTCCCCCTCCTTTCGAGGCTGACAGAGCGCTCCTCGCCCACTTCCTCTACAGCCCGCTCGCGAACCTGCTCCTCGTTCTCACTGTTCATACTCTGGCTCCTTGACTTACTCTGGCCACTCCCACTGACTGGTTGGCCATCGCTCCCGCGTATCCGCTCGCCGGTCAGCAGGCACTGATCCATACCCAAGCAGAACTGCTCGCTGCTCCTCTGCAGCCTTCCTCTCCCTCATGGTATACTGAGGGCAGTGCCAGACGCAAGGTCAAATCAAGTCCGGGTCCGCCCCGCCCTGGGGCCTTCTCCGCGACAGCCTGCCAGGTGCTCTCTTCAAGAGCGCGCTGCCGTTCTTCGCTGGCTTGTCGAGGCTAGCCCGTTTCTTCTAAGATAATAAATATAAATAGATGACAAAGAGCAAGCATCTGGGCCACTGTGCTTTCTACGTCTGACGCATATACTGTCGATTCCCATTCCCTTGCCAGGAGACCCCATGCGCACGCTCAATCTGCATCAGCTTGCAACGTTCCAGGTGGTCGCCAAACACTGTAGCTTTGTCCGTGCCGCTGAAGAACTCCATTTTAGCCAGCCCGCTGTCTCCGCACAGATTCGCCAGCTCGAGGAGAGTCTGGGCGTTAAGCTCTTCGACCAGATCGGGCGCAAGACCCATCTAACGCAGGCCGGCGAGGAGCTATATCTCTACAGCCAGAAGATTTTCTCAGTTATCGAGGAGGCCCTGGAGGTCATCGAGTCGCTGCGCAGCCCCCACTATGGACGGCTCAGCGTGGCCGCCGATACTACCGTCGGCTCCTATGTTATCCCGCGCCTGCTCGGCAAGTTTCACCAGATGTATCCCGAGGTCGAGATTACCTTGAATGTGCTCAATCGGGCCGCGGTAGTGGACGCTCTGGCCAACAACCGTATCGATATTGCGGTGGTTGGACGAGTTCCCGACGATATTCCGGTAGTTATCGAGCCTTTTGCCTTTAACGAGCTGGTGCTGGTGGCCGCACCGACACATCGCCTTGCGGGACACAGTAAGGTCCCATTCGAGGAGGTGACACGCGAGACCTTTCTGCTGCGCGAGGTCGGTTCGGGCACGCGCGCAGCGCTGGAGGGCCTTTTCCAGGAGGCCGGGGTGCCACTGAAGGTGGCTATGCAGGTGGGCAATAACAGCGCTATTAAGCAGGGCGTGGCCGCCGGCCTGGGAATTGCCCTGATCTCACGGGTCGCCATCGATATGGAGCTGGAGACAGGGCGCCTGGTTATTCTCGATGTCGAGGGCTTTCCAATCATTCGCCAGTGGCGAATCGTGCATTTGAAGGATAAAAATCTCTCTGCCACAGCGCGAGCTTTTAAGCTTTTTCTCTTACAACACGCTGATAAGCGGCTCCGCAAGCAAGAACCCCCGCGCTCCTAGCGCCGACGCCGGCTACTGCTACCGTCCATCTGGCCGGCTTGTCACCGTCCCCCAGAGAGCACGGGCTCTGGCTCGGCTGCCAGGCGGAGCCACTCTATTGGGCGAGACTGTCGTGCAGCAAGCAAAGGAGGCTCATCAATGGAGATGCCATCACACGCCGATGAGGAGCGGCGTCTGCTGGTCGCCGAGATCAGACGCTTTGTGGAGCGCGCCGTACTCCCAGCTGCTCAGCAGCTGGAACATGAGGACCGTTATCCGAGCGAGCTGGTCGAAGAGCTGCGCCACCTCGGTCTTTTCGCCGCCACTATCCCCGAGAGCTATGGTGGTCTGGGGCTGGACTTGCTGACCTATGTCCAGCTCATCGAGGAGCTGGCCCGCGGCTGGATGAGTCTGGCCGGCATAGTCAATACGCACATCCTGGTCGCTGCTTTGATTACTCAGTACGGTACAGCAGAGCAACGTCAGCGCTTTCTGCCAGTGATGGCCGAGGGCCGACGTCGAGGCGCTCTCTGTCTCTCAGAGGCCGAGGCTGGTAGCGATGTGCAGGCCATTCGTATGACAGCGCTGCGCGATGGCGAATCTTACCTACTCAATGGGGCCAAACTCTGGGTGACAAACGGAGTTCACGCCAGGATTCTGGCAGTGCTGGCGCGCACTGATCCCCAGGCTCAGCCACCCTACCGCGGCATGAGCCTCTTTCTGGTCGAGAAGGAGACACCGGGCCTCCACGTGGGCCGCACCTTTGCGAAGTTAGGCTACAAGGGAGTGGATACGGCTGAGCTGGTCTTTGAGGAGGTGCGCGTACCAGCGGCTAATCTGCTTGGTGGCGTCGAGGGCCAGGGCTTCAAGCAGGCCATGAGCGGTCTGGAGATCGGACGGCTCAATGTGGCCGCTCGCGCTGTGGGCCTGGCTCGCGCCGCCTTTGAAGATGCCATCCGCTATGCTCAGCAACGTCGCACCTTCGGTCAGCCGATCGCTGAACATCAGGCCATCCAGCTTAAGCTCGCCGATATGTACACGGAGATCGAGGCCGCCCGGCTGCTGCTCCATGAGGCAGCCCGCAAGAAGGACGCCGGCGGGCGCTGCGATCTCGAAACCGGGATGGCGAAGCTCTTCGCCACCGAGATGTGCCAGCGAGTGACGTTGGAAGCGCTGCGCATCCACGGCGGCTTTGGCTACGTCAAGGAGTTCAACGTCGAGCGCTATTATCGCGATGCTCCTTTTATGCTGATCGGCGAGGGAACGAGCGAGATCCAGCGGCTGATTATCGCCCGCCAGCTCCTTCAGCGGTACGCGCTTGACGAGCAACCGTCTTAGCTAGCTAGCTTGCTTGGAGAAGGAGAGAAGACCATGTCGTTCGGTCGCTGCTATGAAGATTTCGCAGTTGGGGATGTCTATAAGCATTGGCCGGGGCGCACAATCACCGAGTACGACGATATGCTGTTTTGCATGTTGACGATGAATCATAATCCCCTGCATATCGATGCCAATTATGCCGCGCACACGCAGCATAAGCAACGCCTGGTCGTGGGGGCCCTGGTCTTTAGCATTGTGCTCGGCATGTCGGTGCCCGATGTGAGTGGGAAAGCCATCGCTAATCTGGAATTTGAGGAGGTCAAGCATCTGGCCCCGACCTTTCACGGCGATACGATTTATGCCGAGTCGCGCGTACTCGATAAGCGGCTCTCGAGCAGTAAGCCGGACCGCGGCATTGTGACCGTCGAGACAGTAGCCTACAACCAGCGTGGGGAAAAGGTTCTGTCGTACCGGAGGCGCGTGCTGGTACCTACGCGCGCCCTGGATGAGGAGCTGCAACGCCAGATCCGCACCCGGATCGAGCACGGGCGCGACGGAACCAGTGTCTAGGCCGATCCGCCAGTCTCTGGCAGGCGGCCAGACTGATCAGGAGAGCAGAGGAGCGGAGGCAGACAGGCAGGCGTCGGCTCACCCTTCCCAGGTCCTTCTCCAGACGGTTGTCACGCTGGCTATCTTGCTTGCTGGCCTGGCCCGCCAGGCCGCGCCTGCCATTGGGCGGATTAGATGCTCAGCAGATCGGCGCGGGCAATGAGCTGCCGCGCGTTGCGAATAACGGCCACGTCGATCATGCGGCCTTCGACTTCGATAGCACCCTGCCCGTGGCGCTGGGCTTCTTCGTAGAGAGCCACCAGCCGACGCGCCTGGGCCACTTGCTCAGGCGCGGGCGCGAAGACCTCGTTGGCAATGGGAATCTGCTCAGGATGAATAGCCCACTTGCCGCTGAAGCCCAATACGCTGGCCCGGAGGCACTCGCGTCGGTAGCCATCGAGATTGCGAATATCGATGTAGGGGCCGTCAATGGCCTCGATGCCCGCTGCCCGTGCCGCCACGACAATTTTGTTGCGTGCATAGTGCCAGAGGTCACCAGGGTAGGCATCCAGATCGTTGCCGATGTACTTGAGATCGATGCCCTGGGAAGCCGCATAGTCGGCAGGGCCAAAGATGAGGGCCTCCAGACGTTTACTGGCCCGGGCGATCTTTTCAACATTGATCAGGGCTTCGGTCTCCTCAATCAAAACCTCCAGTCCAATGGGCTTTGCCAGCTTGCAACGCTTCTCGATCTGGGTCAGCAAGCGATCAACCCACCAGACATCACGCGCCCGCTTGACTTTAGGGACAATCAGGATGTCAAGGTGTTCCCCCGCCTCTTCGACGAGCGCCACAATGTCACGATAGGCATATTCGCTTTCAAGATCGTTGATGCGCACCGCACGGGTCTTGTTTCCCCAGTCCAGTGAGCGCAGGGCTTCAATGGCCTGCCCCCGCGCTTTCTCTTTCTCGGCGGGGGAAACGGAATCCTCTAGATCCAGCATGACAAGATCGGCCTGACTGGCTGCCGCCTTTTGCAGCATGCGCACATTGCTGGCCGGCGTCGACAGTTCGCTGCGTCTCAGGCGCACCATGCTCATGATCGCTGTATCCTCTCCTTTGCTCATCTGCTGTGGAGAAGCAGTCGGCGCTACTAGGGCGAGACCAGAGCCTTTCTGATCTCTCCTCTATCATACCATTCTTTCCCCATCACTCTGGGTCAGAGCCTGACATTTCGGCAGACAAGCAGCCTCTCAGAGGTCCTGCTGTGCTGCTGGTCAGTCTGATCAGCCCTACGAATGGCGAGAAGGAGCGGCAACCAGGGCTGGCAGTGAGGAGCAGATCCCGGGAGCAAGGAGAGGCGACAGACCAGGCTAGAGGGAGCCGGGAAGAGCGACAAGACCCCTCCACTCCGAAGAAAGACAGTGGCCATCATGGCCAGCACTTGCCTGGCCAGTACGCTGATGGTCCTGAGCAGAGCCGGGCACATGGGAGATCAGGAGCCAGGCGGCAGCATGTTGACTAGACAAGGCCATCAGCTCCGATGCAGCGCCGCAGGAAGGCAGAGAGCTTGCTTAAGCAACGGGCCAGGATGCCTGGCCGATAGCGCAAGATCCCCAGGCGGCGCAGATCCAGGGCCTCCAGCTCTTCTACCAGGGCAAAGGCTGAGGGATAGCGCTGCTCAGGGTCCAGGGCCAAAGCCCGTAAGAGGATATCCTCTATGGCGAGCGGGAGATGAACATTCAGCAAATGCGGAGGCACCAGCGCCAGACCCTCGGGCACGGGCAATGGCTCCAGGGGATCAGGAACTTCAGCCCCCATCTCTTCGCAATCGAGGATCTCAGCTAACTGGCGATGAGTCGCGGTAATGGGAGCGTAGTGGGTGCAAAGCAGGTAGAGGAGCGCCCCCAGCGAATAAACATCGGAGCGCTCATCACACTGGCCTGAAAAGACCTCGGGGGCCACGAATGGGTTGGCCGCCGAGGGCGCAGGCAACGGAAAGAGCTGGCGGTAATGCTCGACCGCTAGCTGCGGTGTGCCTACAGTCGCTTGCCAGAAGACCGGTGGCGGCGGCCAGGAGACGAGCAGCGTCGGCGACCAGGGGGCTCGCCCCTCAGCGTCGATCAGCACGGTGGCGGGATCGAGGTCCCCCAGGACACAGCCAAGGCGATGCAGGCGCGCCACCAGACGGGCGAGCTGAATACTCCAGGAGAGCGCAATTTCCAGATCAAGCCAGGCCGGCCAGTGCCCATCGGCCAGCAGCAGGTCAGCCAGGGTCATGACCTCCAGTTCACGTGCCTGCCGCAAACCAATCAGCTGCTGGACCAGATAGTGCCGATCCCCTTCTACCCGCAGTCGATCCCCTGCCTCGGGCAGACGCGGTGAGGCCAGCAGCGTGAAGGAGGCAAATTCTTCATAGGCCGCACGTTCGATCTGCATGCGCTCACGAGCACTCAGTCCACCAAGCAACAGCTCGCGCACCGCTACCAGCGGCTCCGGCTCCTCACTGTACTGGATGCGCTCCCTCCTGCCCGAGAGACGCCTGGCAAGGTAGAGATGGACACGCGGACGCTCATGCAGCAGGCGGATCAGACGATAGCGCCCGCCGAGGATGATCGAGCCTTCCGGCAGCGCCGCCCCCCGCAGCTCCCGCTCCTCCACATCCCACGCGCTCTCTTTCGTCTGCGCTTCGTTCATGAGCTGACAATCTGCCTTTCTTCTTTTTATATCCTTTTTATTACATATGACGTATATCCAGGAAGAGCTTAACAGATTGGCATACCATCTAGTAGTGCTACCTTTATATTATTATACTTCTGCACCGGCGGGGAATGCTCCCTGTTGCTCCAATCATACCAGTCTGCTTTGGCCTGGGAGAGAAGTGAGGGAAGGACATAAGACACGGTTGTCCGAATGACTAGTTTCAAGGGCGGGTTGACTTTTCGACCTTTATTGCGTACGATTATAGCATACCAGTCAGCACTGCGCGTGTCGGTTGCCGGGTCCAGCAACAGTACAGACTGAGAGACACGCCAATTCAGCCTAATCGGGCCTGCCGCGTGCAAGGGCGCACGCAGGGATGGTCTCGGCAAAGGGCCAACAGCGAGCGAGCAAACGAGCCAGCCGGTGAGGTGGAGATTCCTTGATCCATTGCCTCATGCCTGTGCGCTGGCTTTTGCTATCGTGCGATACCGGGCCGGGCCGGGCCGACCATACCAGGTTTTTCCATCCAACCGTCTCCCAACGTGCCGCGGGGATCGTACCACCTGTTTCAAAGGAGTGACAGCTTATGGTTACCCGTACCGAGAAGAGACGCTGGCCTCTTCTCCTGCTCATCATCCCCTTTATTGCTACCCTGCTGCCCTTTCTCTACAACTCCTATCAGCCGGAGTTCATCGGCATCCCATTTTTCTACTGGTACCAGCTGCTCTGGACCATTCTCGGCGCGCTGGTCACTGCCATTGTTTACTGGTTGAAAGCCTGAGCCAGCAAAGCAAGCGGCCCTGAGAACAGCGTTGTTCGAGCATCTGCGCAACGGATTGCCGCATTGCACCGTGATGCAATGCCTGCCGAGAAAGGAAAGACTGCAATGGTCAATGTCGTTGCTTTAAGCGTCTTCATTGTATTTTTCATTCTTGTCACCGTGCTGGGCTTCGTCGCCGCTCGCTGGCGCCGCGGTGATCTAAGCCTGTTGAATGAGTGGGGGCTAGCGGGTCGACGCTTTGGCACCGTGATCACCTGGTTCCTGCTGGGCGGCGACCTCTATACAGCCTACACCTTCGTTGCTGTGCCGGGCCTGATGTTCAACAGCGGGGCAACCGGCTTCTTTGCTGTTCCCTACACGATTATAGCTTATCCCCTCGTCTATTTGCTGATGCCACGCTTCTGGAGCGTCGCCAGGAAGCACGGCTACATCACTGCTTCGGACTTTGTCCGCGACCGTTTCGGGAGCAGCACCCTCGCTCTGGTGGTCGCCTTCACCGGCATCCTGGCAACGATGCCCTACATCGCCCTCCAGATGTTCGGTATCGAGGTCTCGATCGCTCAGATGGGTGTTCCGGTTGAGGCCGCTTTGATTATCGCTTTCCTCATTCTGGCTGCCTACACCTATACCAGTGGCTTGCGCGCGCCTGCGATGATCGCTCTGGTCAAAGATCTGATGATCTTTACGGTGATGATTGCGGCGATCATCGTGATCCCGATCAAGCTGGGCGGCTTCGGCAATATCTTTGCCGCGGCCCATACGAAGCATCTGAACGCCATTGCTCAAGGCACGACCTTCCGCGATCTGCTGACCACACCCCAGGCCCAGATGGCTTACGCGACGCTGGCCCTCGGTTCGGCTCTGGCCCTCTTCCTCTATCCGCACGCGATGACAGGCGTGCTCAGCAGTAGCAGTCGCCAGGTAGTGAAGCGCAATGCGGCGTTGCTGCCCCTCTATTCGCTGATGCTGGGCTTGCTGGCTCTGCTCGGCTATATGGCCATTGCCGCCGGCACGGGAGTCACGAGCCAGCCTGCTTTCCACAGCTATAAGGCCAATGGGGCCGTGCCTTCACTCATGAGCTGGGCTTTCCCCGATTGGTTTGCGGGCTTCGCTTTCGCCGCTATCTCAATCGGCGCTTTGGTCCCCGCTGCAGTGATGTCGATCGCCGCGGCCAACCTCTTTACGCGCAATATCTATAAGGAGTACTTCCGCCCGAATTGCTCGGACCGCGAGGAGTCGGCGGTGGCGAAGGTGGTCTCGCTGGTGGTGAAGTTCGGTGCCCTGCTCTTTATCCTGCTGGTGCCAGCTACCAATATTATCAACTTCCAGCTCCTGGGCGGTGTCTGGATTATTCAGACGCTGCCTCCGGTCTTCCTGGGTCTCTATACCAACTGGATGCACCGCTGGGCAATGATCATCGGCTGGGTCGGCGGGATGGTGACCGGCACCTGGATGGCGGTGGCCAATAACTTCGCCTCCTCGGTCTTTACGATCTCTCTCGGCAACGTGAAGATCGCTGCCTACATCGCGGTCTATTCGCTACTGGTCAATCTGGTCTTGACGCTGATCTTGACGCCAGTCTTCCGCGCTCTGGGCGTTCCTTCGGGGAAGGACAATACGCAACCCAGCGACTACGAGGAGGAAGGGCTGGCCGCCCTGCCCAAAGAGCCGCTGATGGAGGAACTGGCCTGAGTCCTGTTCTGTTTCCGTTGGTGGGGTCTGGCTTGCTCTCTCGTTCGCTACCCGCCCGGCACGCGCAGGCTGAGAACGCCGGCCCCGCTTAGGTCCAACGGAAGGAAGGAGACGAAGGCTCGCTTGAAGCTTTGGGACCAACGAAGAGAGACGAGCATCCTCCTTTCACCCACCACCACTCATGAGGGTGAGGGATGCTCGTCTCTCTTTGCCTTGACAGGGCCGTTGGCCCTCAAGCCCCTTAGATTGGGCCACTATGCCCAGGCTCCTCCCTCTTCACCGACTCTCCACCTGGCCGGGCCAGGTCCCTTCCTTTTCAGTCGTCTTCCGTTGGCACGCTGACCTGCTCGACACGCTGTAGCACGTCTTGCAAAGCCTGGAGCCGGGGCGAGCGAGCGATCAGGCTCTCCCTCCCCTGGAGGGACCTGGCGCGGCTCGCTTCGCACTCTAGTAGCTCGCTAAGGGCCAGATAGTACTCGACCAGCACACGCTGGCCGCTAACATGATCAACTGTTTCTTCTAAGAGGGCCGCTGCTTCAGTGTAGGCCCAGAGCTGAGCGTTGGCATCCTCCAGGTCCTGCTGGGCCTGGCACTGTAGATGCGCTTGCTGCTCTAGCTGGCGCCGGCGCAGACGCGACTCCCCTTCCTGAGCCAGGGCCAGTTCTTGCAGGCGCAGAGCCGCCTCGCCCGCGGCCAGTTTTGCTTCTTCCTGCCGACGCGCCAGCCAGGCTCTGACGGCGTGTAGTCGCACAAGGAAGCTGGCTCCCTCTGGCAAACGTAGCTCATCTGAGGCGAGTAGCTCGTCGCTGCCTCGCTCCTCTTGCTCCTGTTCCTGGTCTTCGTATTCGTCTGAGAAATGCATCAGGAGAAGAGCACCTGCGCTTTCTTGCCGAGATGCAGTGAAAGCGTGGAGAGATCGAGTTGCTGATTGACAGGGAAGTCAAGGTAGCCCGTTTGCTTCTGACCCGGCAGGATCACAGGAGGAATGGAAATCAGCTGGGGGGCTATCTGGGTGCCGTTGGGCAGCACCAGGCGGGCCAGGGCCTGGTAGTCGATCCCTACTGGCGATTCACCGGGATTTTGAACGTCCAGATAGACCCGGATGACATAGTTGCTCTGGTGCTTTTGATCATCAGAGTAGCTGCCTGCCTCGCCAACCCGAGTCACGGTCAGGTTCACCCCGCTAAAGGAGAAGGACCGATTCAACTCGATGGAAGCCACTGGATTGTTCTGTGCCGGTGTGGGGGTTAGCGCCGTTAGCGCATCGCTGCCATTGCCACCAGCCCGCGGTAAGTGGCTGTAGGCCATGAGACCAACCAGGACGATCAGCATCACAAGCACCACAATGCCCAGTGTGATCCACAGCTCACGCCGCTGTGGATACCCCTCTTCCTTGAAATCATCAGACATCTTGACGATGGTACTCCTGACTGCGAGAGTTAGATCAACCGGTTCATATTATAGCAAAGATCCGGCAGGCAGGTCAGACAGCCACGATGCAGCTAGCGAGCGGCAAGATGAGGCCATTCCCCCACTCCTGGTCACCTGACGAGCCGCCAGGATGCCAGGAGTGGCAGGAGACCTCTATGAGTGGAGCGGCTGGCCACTCATCCGTCGGAAAAGCAGCCAGCTGCAAACAGAATAACACCTGATGGGTCAGGGTCAGGATCAGGAAGCCGCGAGGAAATTCTGAGTGCCAAAAGAGCCTCCCAACACATCGCGCGCCGAGGCTCCCATCCAGCGCTCTAAGACGGTAGCATAGACTGAGCGGAAGTCAACTGTGTATTTTAGATTCCCATTATCGTCAAGATTCGTCAGTGAGGGTGGTTCTCCAAAAATGCCACGATTGACAGCGCTGCCAATAATGAACATCGGTGCCGCTGTTCCATGATCAGTGCCCAGGCCGCCATTTTCCTCGACACGCCGCCCAAACTCGGACCAGGTCATGACCACCACCTGATCAGCCTTGCCGTGCAAAGCGAGATCTGTGTAGAAGGCATAGAGGCCATCGGCAAGCGTTTTGACAAGTTGAGCATGGGTCTCCTCCTGGTTGGCATGGGTATCAAAGCCGCCCAGGGTAATGTAGCCAACGCGCAGGCCCAGATCGTTCACGATGACTTCCGCCAGAATCTTGAGTCCCTCGGCAAATGGACCCTGGGGATAGGTCACGGCAGGCTTGTAGCTGTTGGCCACTTGATGCAGGCGTTGGGCACTCTGCTGGGCATCGAGGGCAGTAGCCTCCAGAAGCGCGGCATAAGGGGCGGTACGCGGATAGGAATTGTAGAGCTTGAGCAGGGCCTGCAGGCGCGAGGCTCCACCATCGTGATCGGCTGGGTCAACGCTGAGGCGATAGGAGTTGAGGCTGGAGAGCGTTGGAACCTGGGTGGTAAGTGAGGAGAGAGCGAGTGCGGTCTGGCTGCCGATCTCCAGCGCTTTAAAGGGGTGACCTTCCTGGTCGACCAGCCCAGCCACGAGCTTGCCCAGCCAGCCCTCGCGTCCGTTGCCGCTGAGATCGAGGGTCTGCCAGATGTCCATCGCCTGGAAGTGCGAGAGGCTTTGATTGGGATAGCCAACTCCCTCGACGACGGCCAGGTGGCCAGCATCCCAGAGCTTTTTGAAGCCCGCCATTTCAGGATGTAAGCCCAGTCGCTGATCAAGCGGGAGTACCTGAGCCTCCTTGATGGCCAGTGTGGGACGCATCTGGTAATAGTGAGTGTCTGTATAGGGAATGACGGTGTTGAGGCCATCGTTGCCGCCGGCCAGCTGAACGACGATCAGGGTGCGCTCGCTAGCCGCCTGGGCCAGGCGCACCCCTTCGCGGGCCTGCGCGCGCGCCGAAAGCAGAGCACGACTGAAGACAGAGGGCATGACCATGCCGGCGCTCACGACGAGCATACCATCTTTGATCAGTGCACGACGAGAAAGGGCCATTGTTCTTCCTCCCGTTTCAAGCAGGTCCCCAGCAGGCCATAACCGCAGCCCTGTTGGGCATCTGCTTCCTCCAATCTAGTTAAGCTGATACTCTGGCGAGGCCAGGAGCAGATAGAGCGCGCCCCTTACACGGCTGAGCGGGTAGGACTTACCATTGGCAAAGGTTACGCTCTCCTGCCGCCCTGTCGCTGGCATAGTGAGATAGCTGACAAGCTGGTCCCGTCGATCGCCGGCTAGCTGCCCATCAAGCAGGAAAGCCGCAAAGTAGTCTACAAAAGCTTCGGGCGAGGCGATACGGTTTTTCTCGATCAGAGATTGCAGATTGAGTGGATGGACAACGCCACGTCCCAGGCCACGTCGCAGGAGGAGATCGACGTAATTGAGGCGCGTCATCCATGTGCCACTATTGAGCCAGAAAGCGCTGACCTTGTCGCCAGGCCAGCCACCAACGTTGGGGGGATCAAAGAGGGTCTGACCCATGAGCGTGGTGAACTGCGGCAGGAGACTGCCATCGTCCTGGAGGCCCAAAGCTCGATAGGCGCCAACAGCGAATTCAACTGGCGACTTGAGTCGGCTGCGATAGGCCTTCGCCGAGGCGAACTGCGGCGAAAGCAGGAGAGCCCGCATGACCGCCCCAATATTATGGTTGCTCTGCTGATAAGCCGTGACGAGCGGCTGGAGGTCTTCCTCACTCGGGTTCTCGTAGACAAAGAAGCTAAAGAGCTTGCGCGCCAGAAACCAGGGGGCAGCGGGATGATTGGCCAGGATCCTGATGACGTCTCGATAATCAAGGTTACCGCTATGCCCCAGAAAATGCTTGATGCGGTCGCTGTGAGTGGCAGGATTGTAATAAGAGGAGAAGCCCCGAACATGCCAGCCGCTGAGGGCCGCCGCGCCTTCGGTGACGTCTTGTTGAGTGTAGTGACCTAACCCGATGGTGAATAGCTCCATCAGCTCGCGGGCATAGTTCTCATTGGGGATGTTGCGCGTGCTCTTGGTGAGGTCGAGATAGAAGAGCATAGCCGGATCTCTGGTGATCCCCAGCAGAATGCTATCAAAGGTATCAAAGGCGTGTTCGCGTAAAAACTGGTTCTGGATGATCATGCGCCGATAGAAGCGCGGACCACCGACTTTGCGAAAGCTGCTGGTAAGCACCCCATGCCAGAAGAGGGTCATTTTTTCCAGCAGCGGACGCTGCGTCCAGGCCATGCGCAGAAGCCACCAGCGCTGCTGATCCTGCGGGCGATCGAGATTGAGTTTGAGAGCCGCCAGACGCTGTTCCATCTCATCGTCGGGCACTTGCTGGTAGTTCAGCAAACGATCGACCGCAGCGGAGAAGCCCAGATTGCGATAGAGTGCTAGCTCCTCGGGTCCAGCGCCAAAACCTGCACGCCTCAGCAAGTGACCGATGAGCTGCTGGTCAGCCTGGGCACCGGTTGAGTGGCTATGCTGCCAGAACTGTTCCAGGGTGACGCCTCCAACCACTAGCCCCGCTGCACCCAGGCCGATCCCCGCCAGTCCAAGGAGACGGCGCCGGGGCAGCCGTGCCGAGGCTGGTGCTGCGTTTGCGGCAGATGTCGTCGGCTGTGGCTCGCTCTGTTCGGCAGAAGGGGGCCAGTGCGGTTCTTCATAGCTTGCTGCTTCTTCCATAAGCCAGGTCGCTCCCGTGCGTACTCTGCAAAAACAGGCAGGATGTTTTCCGGGTTATACCAGTCATGCTAGCAGAGAAAGCTCAAGATGTCCTCAAGAAGAGCTATATGTTTGCTGAAGATGGCTCCCGACAGGAATCTGGCCCGGTCCGTCACCGCGCGAAACTATCAATCGTTCAAGAAAGTTGGAAGCTGTGCCTCTCGCTCTCCAGGAAGGCCCTGCCCGCGGGGCCTTCCTTTGCGCAGGCACGCGGCCATCTGCCAGTGCTATATCAGCATCAGCTGTGATAGATGGGTAGCAAGCATAGGGATGAGAAATGTAGAATTGCCACTTGAGCAAAAAACGGCGGAAGCAGATGTCATCGCTCAACAGGAGTTCAAGGAAGAAGGCCTTTCACAATCGCCAGAGAGACCGCACAGGAGCCAGCGGTTTCTTCTTCTGGCTGTTTTTGGGGGGATGATCCTGGCCATCGTGCTCCTGGATGCCGTGCTCCCTCTGAGCGGCCTCTGGTTCAACGATGCGCTGCTCTCACGGGCCGGCACCTGGTCGCTCTTGCCAACCCAGGCACTCTTCCCTAACTGGAGTATCACTCCGCTGCAGCCAGTGCCCATCGACCCGGCGATCCCTTCGCCCCCGCTGGCCTGGCTTGAGATCATCCTGTTCCTGACAGTCCTGACAACCCTCTTCCTCCTTTACCTCTACGCCCTGGCCAGGCTACCTGCCCTTATCTCCCGTCGTCATGTCATGCTCTCAACGGTAGCTCTGGGCCTGTTCTACGCGCTTTTTCCCGTTGTTACCTCTCCAGATCTTTTTTCCTACCTGATCTATGCACGGATGGGGGTTATTTATCATCTCAACCCTCTTACCACACTTCCAACTCAAATTCAATATGACGCAACTTATCCTTATCTCTACTGGATCGATCAACCTTCAGCCTATGGGCCAACCTGGGCCGCCATCACCTGTTTCTTGCAGTGGCTGGCGCTGCCGCTAGCTGGAGCTAACAATCTGCTTCTTCCTTTGTTATTGCTGCGCCTCCTCGGCCTGGCCACGCACCTGGGTTCGACCCTCCTGATCTGGTCTATCAGCGGCTACTTGCAGCCGGCACACGCTGAGGATCAGCCCGGGCAGCGCCGGCGTGCTCTGGCGACACTGGCTTTCGCCTGGAATCCGCTCCTGCTCTTCGAGGCGGCTGTTAACGCCCACAATGATAGCACTCTGCTTTTCTTAATCTTACTCGCCCTCTGGCTCCTTGTGCGCGGGAAGCCGGTCCTGCTCCTCTACTCTCTGGTTACCATCCTCTTCGCCCTGGCAGCCTGCCTGAAGATCAACACGGTCCTGCTCTTTCCAGGGCTGCTCTTGCTGCTCTGGGGCCGAGGAGTACCGTTGCGCCAGATTGCCTTCTGCCTGGGACTCTACATCGGCTGCATCGTGCTGCTCTATGCGCCTTTCTGGGATAGCGGTGCCGTCCTAGACGTCTTACGCGTCAATCCCTCTGCATCACGAAATATCAATACAATCGCTGAATTTCTTGGGCAATTCTATAATGCGGCAATTGTCTCGCATTTCGAGGTGACAATCCCGATTATCGGCTCGCCGGGCGAGCGCCTTACGCATACGCTGAGCATGGGCATCTTTGCTCTCTGCTATTTCTGGCTCTGCTGGCGGGCGTTACGCCACTCCTGGCGCATCAGAACCCCTGGTGGCCTGATCCAGTGGCTGGCGTTGGTCTGGTTGCTCTACTGCGCCATCGGCACCCCCTGGTTCTGGCCCTGGTACCTGGTCACCTTCTTCGGTCTCTATGCCCTGCTCGAAGCGAGCGGCGCGAGTAGGCGCTGGCCATTGACGCTTGTGCGCTGGCGTGGGGCGGCCACTCTGCGGCGGCCCCTGCCTTTTCGCCTGCTCAGCCTGACGATGCTGATGCTCTATGGCTCCTACGCCTGGGCTTTGCACGGGGCCTTTATGCCCTTCCTGCCCGGCTTCAAGCTGGCTTATCTGCGCGGCCCCTGCGCCTGGCTTCTCCCCCTCGTACTAACCTGGCTGCTTGATCGCCTCGCCAGGCGCAGCAACCTTGGCCTCGGCCTACCAGCAACTGGACGCTCACATTCTCCTCCTGTTGCTCTTCTCATCCAGCGTCTCTCGCGGCCCTATCGTCTCCTGCTCCAATCCAGTGCTACCGAGCAGCGAGAGGACAGGCTGTCGCCCTCATCAATGGAATGACAAAGAAAAAGGACGGTGAGAGGGGCACTGTGCTGGCGGGCTGGGATAGGAATCTGCTCACCACCAGAGGAGGACATTGTGCCTATTGATTCCCTGGCTCAGACGAGGCCTAACCGGCGGTGGCAGGAGCCTGAGCCAGGCTCCTGCCACCTGGGCGAGGGAGGAGATAGGAGATCAGACCTTTCATACCTTTGCCGTCTTTGCGCCGCAAGGAGGACAGCCCGCCTTTCAGGTATAGGTTTTTCAGGGCATATAGAAACCTCGCCGAGACCTCGTTTACGTCTACCTTTCCTATCCACTAGATCAAAAATGGAGCCTGAGAGGCTGGCCAGGTAGTCTGAAAAAGCTGTTTTTATCCTCAAAGATACGACAGGTATACGTGAAGGAGGCCCTGGCGAGATTTCGCATGTATGCCTGTTTGAACACCATATGCCCCTCTGAGAACTCGGAGAAATCCACAGCTTTCACGTTCAACCAGAGCATGCTCAATGCGATTGCCAAGAAGTTTCCAGACTCCGCTCGTCAGCGCTGTGTGGTTCACAAAATGGACGATGTGCTCAGCTATGTGCCCAGCAAGCGACAGGAAGCGATCAAAGATAAATTGAAAGCTTTGTTCTCCTAGAAAGATCGAAAAGCGAGTAGTCAGTCTGTAGCGGCTTTTATCGCCAAGTATGAGAAGGTCTATCCTAGCGCCATCGCCTGCTTGCAGCGGGATCTGGAGGCTTGTCTGGCCTTTTATGCCTTTCCAAAGGAGCACTGGAAAACCATTCGCACCAGCAATGTCATGGAGCGGCGTTTCGCCCTGAAGGAAGCTGTTTCCTGCTGTTTCATGCGGTCATTCGCAGTTTGCGTTTCAACAAACCGACCATGCCCGTCTCATTAAGCAAGCAATCAGACACCGAGATTTTACACAACTCTTGACAAACTACCGCAGAGCACGTTATATTGGCAATAGTCAATATTCGGCTTTGATTTCAGGCAGATCATGAAGGAAGTTGAGGGCGATCCATAGTAAGAAGGTTCTTCTCAATTCGGAAGGTTCTCCTCGCGTTTTTCTTGTCGATAGTCTGTTTCGTGCTCGTATTTCAGCCAGCTTTTGCCTGGACCTGGAGAGAAAACAACTGGGATACGAACCCGAACGACTACCAGTGCGGATTGACTTCATCGACCCCCTGTTTGTATTGGCCTGAGCCCAACGGCAACAGTTCCATCGTCTATACCTACGTTCCTACCTCGCTGAATAATGTTGGGGGATATAATTTTATCACGGCGATTAACCGCGCAGCCAGCGACTTTAATGCTGCCCCAGCACTCAACCCCTATCTCTATACGTGTAGTAATGACAGCTGTGTGTATCAAACAAGCTATGCCATTGGCAATTTAGGGTATGCAATCTATGGAGAGACGCCCTATGGAACCATAGGTAGTGCCCAGCATAGCTCGCAATACTATGCGATCATGCAAGGGAATTACACCCTCTTCAATTCCACTCAGTGGATCACGTGGAACAATACCTTAACCTTTTCCGATACACAAGCAGATGGGCGAAAAGTATCCACCCATGAAACGGGGCACATGGAAGGATTAGGACATACCGCTCATAACCCGGCAGTCATGCGTCAAGGAGCAACCACCTATTATGCGTTGCAACCAGATGACATTAATGGGCTGGAAACACAGTATAACGGCAGAATTCCAGCGGAGTAGAAGGAGGCACAGGTCATGCGTTCCCCATTTCCACGTTTGTTTGCAGTCCTTGTCTTCTTGCTGATAGGTGCGCTGTCAGCTTGTCAAACGACACCATCACAGACTTCTGTACCCAGCGATCAGGCGTACGCGCCTCTCAATTTGCACCTGCACGCTGATCGCTATGAGTTCACTACGCCACAGAGTATGTGTGCAGCTATTCTGACGGCAGAAGTCAAAAATATTACTCATGGAAAGAGTCACTGGAACACTCCTGATGGCTTGAGGCCACATATCGCGGCGGCAGCTCCGCACATGTCTCTCCCAGAGACGATTGTGGCACAGGGGTACCGCATTTATACGCCAGTTCGCTTCGGAACCATGAAGGTGTTGCGGGATCTGCGCCAGCAGCCTACGCAGGAGTTCGTCACAGTCGGCGGGCAGGTGCAGCAGGATCAGTTGTGGCTTGATCCTTTTCCCCAACTTCAGGACACCGGTCACTATGTCATCGTCTTTGGCCCTGGAATTCAGCCAGCTGGCAAAGGTAAAGTGGGCACATGGCTTGAGGTCTATGACGCCTTCCCTGTCGATGAGCACGGGATAGTCACCCTCCAGCAAGCTGGCTCCCCCAATGAGCCTGGACCAGGACAACCTCAGCCCGCGGTGAAGATATCTCTCACTGATCTGCAACACCAACTGGCAGCGTGTAAATAAACCCCACTACGGTCCTTGCCTACGCAGATTTGCCTGCCACGCATATTGCTCGTCGGCGCAAACGGCCAGCGGGTCAGCCGCCGCCACGCCGGTTAAGTTGTGCCGTACGTGGACGCTTGGGGCTAGTGGCCACACTCTTCACGGCTTCGGTCTTGCCCTGTGGCAGGCTCTTGCCCCAAGCGTGGCCTCAGACCATCACAGTTCCCCGGAAACTACCGCGATCTTCTGAACTCCGTCGGCGAGAACGCAAACGAGAACAGAAGCGTCGGGCGCGCGCACGAGCGCGAACCGCCGCTTGACTGTGCCCAAAAACCTATCCCTGAACGGGACAGCCTGCTCCCGCTGGCTGTTGTTGCCCCCTCAGACAGTGAGACGGCGAATGACATCGAGCAGGTCTCGCACGTGAAAGGGCTTGACAATGACCTGCTGCACATCTAAAGCGGCAGCAGTGGTCAAGCCGGTTCCGGCGGTGATGACCACAATTTGAGGAAAAGGATAAGCCGGCTCCCATTGCGAGCGCAGGCGCTGCAAGAAGGTCTCGCCATCCATACCCGGCATGGCGAGGTCGAGCAGGATCACGGAAGGATAGCGCCCCTCGCGCACCGCATTATCGACCCAGGCCAGCGCCTCTTGACCTTCAGCAGCCTCCGCTGGCTCATAGCCATCCAGCTCCAGCGCCCAGGCTACCATGTCACGAATGGCCGGATTATCATCCACAACCAGCACAATCGGGTGATGGCCTTCACCCCGATCACAATCATCATCCATTGCTTCTTCTTGTTTTCCCCTTACCATAGAGCACAACCAATAAATCACCTCTACCAGCCACTAGCGCTAGCTGGCAGACGCGCCGTCCATCAAAGGCAGGAGTGCGCCAGCGACTGCCGCCGGAGACTCCCTCGCCTGCCTCGCCCGCCTACAGCCTACCTCCCCCTATTCCTCAAACCCAGCGCTCTGGCTCCACTGATCCGCACTCAGGTCCTCTGCCCCAGAGGAGGGATCACCCTTCCCCCTTGCCTGCTCACAGAGCCGGAATTGAGGAGCGCAGGAAAGCGCTAACGGTATCAAGGAAAGCCTGCGGCTGCTCCAAATTGGAGAGATGCGCAGCCCGCGGAATCACTTGCAGCTGGGCCTGCGGAATGCGCGCCGCGTATTCCCGGGCCAGGGAGGGCGGAGAAAGCTGATCCAGCTCGCCCACAACGACCAGCACTGGACAGCGAATGGTAGGCAATAGCTCACGGGCATCAGCACGCTGAGCCATACCACGTGAGGCCGCGGCAATGCCCCGCGGCGTCGCCGCCGCAATCAAGCGGCGCACCTGGGCCTCGACCTCGGGCCGCTGACGGCGCGTCTCTTCAGAGAGGAGGCGTGGGATCTGGAGATCGGCCACCGCTTCAACTCCCCGGGTTTCGGCCAGACGCGCCAACTGCTCGCGATTGGCCTTCCCTTCCTCACTGTCAGGCTCTGGTCGCGTATCGGCCAGAATCAGACCGCGGACACGCTGCGGATACTTGCGCAGAAAGGCAAAGGCCACATAGCCCCCCATCGACAGGCCACAGAGGACAGCCCCATCCATACCCAGCCAGTCCATCAGCGCCGCCACATCGTCAGCCAGCGTCTCCATCGTCAGGATCTCACGATCAATCTCGCTCTCGCCGAAGCCGCGCCAGTCAAGAGCGACCAGGCGATAGCGGCCTTCCCGCAGGAGTCCCTCCATCTCGCCCTGCCACATGCGGCGATTCAGTGGGAAAGCATGCAGAAAGAGCACAGGCAGACCTGCCCCATGATCGTCATAGGCGATTTGGACGCCGTTGAGCCGTGCATTCATGAGCAGCTTCCCCTCCTCGGTCGAAGTCTAGCGCGCGCCCCAGAGCGCGCTCTGCCTCTAGGAGCATCGTCTCCGGGCCTGAGCCAGCCCCGCCCTGGCACGCTCACCCTAGAGCCTCCTCGGCCTGCTCGTGAGCATGATAGGAGCTGCGCACAAAGGGGCCGGACTCTACATGACGGAAGCCCATCTTCTTTCCTTCCTCTTTGAGCGCAGCAAACTCTTCCAGCGGCACATAGCGCTGGATCGGCAGATGCTGGAAAGAGGGACGCAGGTACTGACCAATGGTGAGGATATCCACGTCATGAGCGCGTAAATCGCGCATGACCTCCAGCACCTCGTCCCAGCTTTCGCCAAGGCCAAGCATGAAGCCGGACTTGGTCGGAGCTGCCGGATTTAGCTCCTTCGCCCATTTGAGAACCTGCAGCGAGCGCTGGTAGACCGCCTGGGGCCGCACACGACGGTAGAGGCGCGGGACCGTCTCTACATTGTGGTTGAAGACATCGGGTTTGGCGTCCATCACCACCTTGAGCGCATCGTAGTCTCCCTTGAAATCGGGCGTGAGCACCTCCACTTTGCAGCCAGGATTGAGACGCCGAATCCAGCGAATGGTTGCGGCAAAGATGGAGGCCCCTCCGTCTTTCAGCTCGTCGCGATTCACTGAGGTCACTACGGCATAGCGTAGCCCCATCTGTCGCACGGCCTCCGCTACACGCTTCGGCTCTTCCCAGTCTACTCCCAGGGGACGCCCCGTCTCAACGGCACAGAAACCACAGCTGCGGGTGCAGATGCGCCCCAGGATCATAAAGGTGGCCGTGCCATGTCCCCAGCATTCGCGGATGTTGGGACAGCGCGCCTCCTCGCAGACGGTGTGCAGCGCTTTGCTGCGCATGAGCCGCTTGATCTCCTCATAGCCCTCTCCCTCGGGCGGGCGCACACGTAACCACGAGGGGCGGCGCTCAGGGATAATGGTCGCCATGATCGTTCCTCTACTTCCTCTCTTGGCTTCGCTTCGCTGGCTTCCTGGTCGGCTGGCCAACTGGCCCTTGTTTGCCAGCTTTGGCCTCGCCTACCAGGTTCGATCGCGCATTACCGGATTACCACATCGCCACTCTCCCTCTCTCCTCACCCCCTTGCTCCACCAGTGGCACCTTTAATAGACATCGATCTCCGATCCGTAGCTCTGCAGCTTGGCTCGCACGGCCTGCAGGAAGGTAGCGGCTCCAGCCCCATCGAGGATACGATGGTCAAAGGAGAGACAGAGATACATCATGTAACGAATGGCAATGGCGTCGTCCTCTGTCACTACCGGGCGCTTGACCACGGCATCCATGCTAAGAATGGCCGCATGGGGCTGATTGATAATCGGTACCGATAGTATTGTACCAAAGGTGCCGGGATTATTAACCACGAAGGTGCTCCCCTGCAGGTCCTGCACCGTCAGACGGTTGCTGCGCGCCCGCTGCGCTACTTCATTGAGACGCCGCGCCAGGCCGGCAATGGTGTACTGGTCGGCATCGTGAATGGTAGGCACCACCAGGCCGCTATCGGTAGCAACCGCCACCCCAAGATGGATGCGCTTCTTGACAATGATGCGGTTATCCTCAGTCCAGCTGGAGTTGATCAGCGGCACCTTCCGAATACCTTCACAGACCGCTTTCATGACGAAGGGCACGTAGCTGATACTGTAGCCCTCGCGCCTCTTGAACTCCTCTTTGTTACGCTCCAGCCAGCGCGCAATGGCGGTCATATCGACCTCGACAACGGTGGTAGCATGGGGAGCGGTCCGCTTGCTACGCACCATGTGTTCAGCGATGGCCAGGCGCATGCGATCGGGAACGATGACCTCCTCATCGGGACCGACAGCCACTGGCTCCGGTCCCCTGGCAGCACCTGCCGCCGTGCTGACGACAGCGGTGGAGACAGGACCGGGCTGAGCAGTCACAGCCGCAGCGGGTGCCTGAACCGTCTGCGCGCTGAGCTGACGCTGTTCCAGATAAGCCAGGATGTCTTCTTTGCGTACCCGTCCCCCAATGCCCGTGCCCTTGATCTCGTTCAGGTCGATGCCATGCTCGCGAGCAAGGCGCCGCGCCAGGGGCGAAATACGCTGACGCTCACGTTCGCCAGGCTGCTGGCCATCGTGTGGCTCCGCCGTCACGGCCTCAGCCTCTACGGAGAGAGCTGAGGTGCCACGCTGCACTGCAGCTGCAGAAGTTACCTGCTCAACTGCGGGCGTCGCCAGAGCTGCGGCTGCACGACTACTCTGGCTGGCACTCGCTTCCTCTGCGACCTCCGCCACAGCCCCTTCCTCCTCAATGAGAGCGATGGCGGTCCCGACTGGTACTGTCTGATCAGCTGGCACCAGGATTTTGACCAGCCGACCAGCGACGGGCGAAGGAAGTTCAGCATTGACCTTGTCAGTCACTACCTCGGCCAGAGCCTCATCCTTTTCCACATAATCGCCTTCGCGCTTGAGCCAGGCAGCGACGGTTCCTTCTGCAACTGACTCGCCGAGACGGGGGAATTTCACCGGCGTTGGCATAGTCCACTCCTCGCAAACAATTACTCCATCAGTTTCCTTTCAGAGGGGAGCGAATTGCTCTCCCTTTCTCCTTTTACGCTTCTCCGGCTTCACGAACTCACTCACCCACTCACTTACTCGTGTGCCCACCCCGCCCTCAATAACTAAAGAACGGGTCTCGCCAAACTAGTAAGCAGCGAGCTGGCGCGCGACGGCCACAATGCGCTCCACGCCAGGCAAGTAGGCCATCTCTAGAGGAGGGGCATAAGGATAGGGAGCGTCGGGAGCGGCCACTCGCATAATCGGGCCATCAAGATAGTCAAACAACTCCTCAGCCAGCAGAGCCGCCAGCTCAGCCCCCACGCCACCGGTCAGCGTATCCTCATGCACAATCAGCACCTTATTGGTCCGCTTGACCGATTCCTTGATCGTCTCCCGATCGAGAGGAGTCAGGCTGCGCAGATCGACGACCTCGACCGCCAGACCGTCCTCAGTGGCGAGTTGCTCGGCAGCCTTGAGACACTGATGAACCATTGCCCCATAGGTCAGCATTGTCATATGCCGACCGTGGCGACGGATAATGGCCTTTCCCAGCGGTACAATGTAGTCCTCACTGGGTAGCTCTTCGCGCAGCTCCGGCAGGCGATAGAGCAGCTTATGCTCCAGATACAGGACAGGATTGTTATCGCGGATCGCCGCCTTCAGCAGGCCCTTGGCATCGTAGGCGGTGGCTGGCATTACCACCTTAATTCCGGGCGTATGGAAGAACCAGGCTTCTGGACTGGCCGAATGAAAAGGGCCCCCATGCGTGCCGCCGCCTGCCGGACCACGAATCACCAGCGGCAAGGGGATGCCGGAGCGCCAGTACATTTTACAGGCCATGTTCACAATCTGATCGAAGCCGCAGGTGATAAAATCGATATACTGCATTTCAGCGATCGGGCGCATTCCCATCAGGGCCGCCCCCACCGCCGAGCCAATGATCGCCGTCTCAGACATTGGCGTATCGATCACCCGCTCCGGGCCGAATTCTTCTAGAAAGCCGGCGCTCACCTTGAAGGCCCCGCCGTAGGTGCCTACATCCTCGCCAAGGAGGAAGACCGACTCGTCGCGCCGCATCTCTTCGCGAATCGCCTGGCTGATCGCTTCCAGATAGGTTACCGCAGTCATAGCTGAGTAACAGCCTCCTCTACTTGACTCATCGTGCAGAAAGGCCTCCCGGTGCGCGTATCCAGGGCATTGACATAGCGTGGATCGGTCGCACCCGGCTCGCCGACGATAGCGATCGGGCCATCGGGAGCAAAGACATAGTCGGCCACGGTCGCCGGATCGGGCGGGGGACTGGCCTCGGCAAAGGCCACAGCGTCATCGACCACGGCCCGCACCCGGGCCTCGATCTCCCGGCGGCGCTCCGCGCTCAGCAGTCCTTGAGCCGTCAAATATTCCTCAAAGCGTTTGATGGGATCCCTGGTGAGCCACTCCTGGCGCAGAGCTGGCGGCACATAGTCGGCCTTATCAGCCTCGGAGTGACCTCGGACGCGGAACGTACGACACTCGACGAGGGCTGGCCCCTGGCCACTGCGCGCATGAGCCACTGCCCTTCCCACTGCCTCCATCACCGCCAGCACGTCATTACCGTCGACACTCTCGCCAGGCATGCCATAGGCCAGCGCTCGCTGGGCGAGCTGCTCGATGGCAAACTGCTTGGCGGTCGGCGTCGAATAGGCATAGCCATTATTCTCGATCAGAAAGACCACGGGCAATCGTTGCACCGAGGCAAAATTGAGGGCCTCGTGAAAGGCCCCGGTGCTGGTCGCCCCATCGCCACAGCTAGCCAGCACCACCGTTGAACGGCGGCGCATCTTCATAACCAGGGCTACGCCGCAGGCCACCGGCAGCGACTCGCCCAGCATACTGATCATAGGGACAACCCCATGATGCATATCGCCAATGTGCAATTGGCCGTCGCGTCCCAGCGTCGGAGCATTGCCGCGTGCCAACCACTGGCACATCACAGCGCGTGGCGAGACTCCCCGTACCAGATGCATGCCCAGATCCCGGTGCTGCGGTACAATGCAGTCCCCATCGCGCAGCGTCATCGCCGCCCCGACGGTCGTCGCCTCATGACCCTGCGCCGTATAGACCCCGCCGACAATGCGCCCCTGCAGAAAGAGGGTGCGCGTACGATCCTCCATAGCGCGGGTGAGGCGCATATAATAATAGATCTGCAACAGCAGGTCAGCCCGCTCCGCTTCGCTCATGATCTTCTGGGATACTCCTCCGCATTGTGATCGCCTGATCCCTGCCTGACGAGGGAGTGAGCGTCTGTCTGTGTGGCCGACAACAGGCATCTCCAGCGACCAGCATCCAGTCCCTACCGGAGAGCGGTCTCACCATCCTCCTCCTCATCGCCCTTGCAGGGCTGGCCGGCCCCGAACGGCAGCGAGCAGTGTGCTGCACAGCGGAAGATGGGCATCTGGTTGCCTGGCCGTGGCGATGGACGTGCCTGCCCCCATAAGTGTACCACAACGCGCTCCGTTGCGAGAATAGACGACTCAGGTCCCCCGTCTCCTTGCTCGCGCTTGCTCCTCAAATGCCCGAATTTCCTGATGCAAACGACGAATGCGCTCCCGATAGGCATCTTCCGGTTGCCGCAGGTAGCCGGTTTTTTGGCGATCGCCCATGCTCACATGCCACTTGCGAAAGGCCAGGCCGATCTCCGCTTGATAAAGGGCTTTGACCCGTAACCAATGCCTGAAACCGTACTGCCAGAGGGCCTTGCGCTCCTGACGCGTGCGCTGAAAGGAATGCTGCAGTAAGGCGTACTCATCGACTGTGACCACCCCATTGCTCACCTCGGAGGCCAGAAATTCGCGAATGATTGCCGCCTCCTGGGCCAGGGAGCGGATCAGCAGATAGAGCAGCAGCATCTGAGCCAGGAAAGGGGGAATATAGTCACAGATAATCGTCACCAGAGCCAGCATGGCCACATGCGTATTGCCAGGATTAGCCTGAACCTCTATGCCCGCCTGAATGTCCACAAAATCGAAAAAGCTGTGCAGCATGACGGCCATGATATAGCCCAGTAAGGGTGTGATCACCTGCTGCCAGCGCGAGCGCGTGTGGCGCGTGTAGCCAAGCATTGAGCCAAAGCAGGCGGTAAAGGTCGGATGCCCCAGCCAGCCTAGCACAACACGATAGATGATCAGAAAGACCAGCGAGTTGCGATAACCGGTGGCGAAATAGCTGAAGTTCTCCACCAGGGCGAAGCCAGCCCCGATCATGGCCGAGTAGACAATGCCGTCCGTGATATTGTCGAACTGGTCGCGCAGAACCAGAAAGAGCAGGAGCAGGCCCAGCCCTTTGACGGTCTCTTCAGTGAAACCGGCATTGAGACCCTGCAAGGCCGAGCGCAAAACCGTACTCGTACCCGGCGCCAGCAGGTTGAGAAGCACGCTATCGATCAGGCGCTCAATAAAAAAGGCGGTGGGGATGGCGATTACCATGCCCCAGAGAAAGGTAGCCAGACGAAGATACCACGGTTCGCGCTCGAAGCGATCAATGAAGTTGACGAGCAGCAAGGTCCCGAGCGCAGGAACGAGAGGAATAGTGAGGGCAGCCAGCAGACTGGAAGCCCCATTCTGAGTGAGGGCATTGATGCCGATGAAACTGTTGAGAATGAGGGTGATGAGGGCACAGATGGCGAGGATGCTGAGTCCGACACCGGCCATAAGCCAGCGTATCCGCCTCCCCAGCCGCGGCGAGAGGGCGAATTGCATGGTCACACCTGCTCCAAGCAGGCTCTCCTCCTCACTCTCCCTCTCGTCCCAGGGTCCACAGACTGCCGCCTCTTCGCCACCCGGCGGTAAGGTGGCTGGAAGGGGGTTGCCAGGTGCAGATAACACTGCCTGGGGCTGAGCGCTCGGCAGCAGCTGCGTGACTTGCTCAGCATAGCTAGCCCGAGCCTGCTCTCTCTGACTTTCGCTTCCTCCAACGACGGCCACATGGGGAGCCAGGAATTGGAGCATCGTGCTACCTAAGACGATGAGGTCCTGCGAGCGCAGTGGGAAACGCACATGCGAGGGAATGGCCTGCCCATTGACCCGGATCACGTTGTGGGGTGTCAGATTGATAATGTACCAGCAGCCATCACTATCAAGCACCACACGCGCATGCTCCCGCGAGACCGAGAGATCCATCAAGACGATGTCGTTGCTGAGGGCCCGCCCAATGCTGGTTTCACGTCGTGTCAGCACATGCACTAGCTGCTCATCGGGCAGCCAGGCGGCAGGATAGGGCGTACGTATGGTCCAACCCCGCGTCGTCTGGGGTTGCAGGTGGGGCATGCGCACCACCCGTAGCACACCATAGCTCTGGCTCATTGTTCATATGTTCCTGCGGCGATAGCTGTGTTGATCGTCAGTACATACCCTACCTGTTCCCCACGCACTACGCCTTGGACGCCCTGCACACCCAGCCCAGGCCGTGTCGCTGCTATATAATGGTAGCATAGAAAGCGCAGGGAGAGTAAGCCACCTGGCCGCAGGGGTGGCACTCCCGCCGCCCGCAGGGGTGGCACTCCCGCCGCGCGCAGACACCAGACTGTGAGCGGCGTAAGGGCCTATATTCAGTAAAGTGCTCCTCTTCCTAGAGAGGACGCACTCGCCCCATACCCATAGGCGTTTTGTACCCTACGCCACAGTAGAAGGCTAAATAGGCGAGAAGCCAGAGCTGTTGCCGTACTGTTAGGGAAAGCCCCGCCGCCGGCGACGGCGCTGGGGCCGACGGGGGATCAGGCCCGCGCAGGCGATAGACGCAACGCCCGATAAAGCCCGGCTGAACATGCGTAGAGAAATGCACCTGATGCGGCCGCAGGTCATAGTCGTCGATAACAACACCATCGTCAAGAATATACTCTTCGATCAGCTCGGGCTGGACCAGCGCGGCCAGCTCGCGCGTCTCCGGCTCCTGGGCTACCAGCTCTTGCCAGCGTTTGGCCAGCCCGGGGAAGAGGTAGCGTGGCAAAGGCAACAGAGCATAATAGTTGCCATAAACCTTGTTGCGCGTGTTGATCCAGTTGAAAGTTGTGAGCGAATCAAATTCTAGAGTCATACGCTCGCAGTGCGCCGGTTGCAACAAGGCCGCCTGCTCGGCCAGATCATGAAAGGTGGTGAAGCCGGTCCAGCGCGCAGGGTCGTCCGGGCTGGCAATGACCTCTTCGAGCAGAAAGACCTGACGCCCAATCTGCATGAAAGGCGAGCGTCGCAAATTTCCGCTCAAGTGGTTGAATTGAATAAGGGCCTTGTAGAAGTGCGGGAACAGCTCACCGAGCAGCAAGGTAATGCGGATCGTATAGGTTTTCTCCGGACTGAGCGGGAGGTGCCGATTGTTGCGCTCCGCCTCTCTAACCTGGGCCGGCGGCAGCGGAAATTGCAGACTGGAGCAGGTGAAGAGGCGACGCTTGTTTCCTTCGTGGAGGCGTGCAGAGACGTCTGGGGCGGCACCACGCAGCCATTCGAGCCAGGCTCCATGGACCAGCTCTCCCGAAAACGGCATCAAGGTTCCAGGCTGCAATGGTCGCAATCGCAGATGCAGGGCATAAAGATCAGCTTTGAAGCTGCCCGGTGATGTTAGAGCTGTGGTTTCCATGCTCGCCCCTTCCGAGAACTCTCATATATAGCTGTACCACAAGTTAATGGTTGCAACTGCCACAACTGTATGTTAGCATAAAATACGTATAACCTCTTGTCCAGCAGGAGTAGGAAAGGTGGCTGCAGACGGGACAGGGAGAAGCTCCTTTTTCCGCTTCCAGGCATTGCCACATCGATCTAATGAGCAGAGAGAGAGATGTCGGTGCCTTTTTTAGAGCAAGGAACCTACGAGTTACTGCAGCAGGTAGCGCGCTTCTTTGCAGAGCGGCACCAGACCCAGGTTTATCTGGTAGGCGGAGCCTTGCGCAACCTGCTGCTGGGCCAGCCCAGCGTCGATTGGGATCTGGTTGTCGTCGGCGAGGCGCCGCTGCTGGCGCGTCAACTGGCCGATACTCTCGGCGGCTATTATGCCCATATGCATGAGAAGGCCAGCCGGGTTGTGGTGCGCACACCAGCGGGAGAGTGGACGCTCGATGTGGCCCCACTGACGGGAGCCAGTATTGAGGAAGATCTGCGCCAGCGCGATTTTACAGTGAATGCCCTGGCGCTGCCCCTGGACGTCCTCTTGAGCCTCTCCTCTTCTTCCTCCCTGGCCTCCCTGCCGTGGATCGATCCCTGTGGGGGCCTCGCCGATGCTCATGCGCGTCTGCTACGGGCAGTCAATGCGGAGGTCTTTCGCTCCCGCCCGGTGCGTCTGCTGCGAGCCATTCGCCTCGCCCGCCGCTACTCTCTGCAGATCGAGCCGACCACAGAAGCCCTTATCCGCCACGATGCTGAACTGTTAGCGACCGAGGTGGCAGAGCGCCTCCACGCCGAGCTATACAGGCTACTCGAACAGGAGGATGCCACCCGCAGTCTGCATCTGCTCGATCGCTACGGCCTGCTGACTGTACTGGTACCAGAGCTGATACCCGCCCGAGGCATGCCACAGCCCCCTCCCCATTACTGGGACGTTTTTGAGCACTCGCTAGAAACCGTGAGCGCCCTGGAAGGGGTGGCTCGCACGCTGTATCCCGATCCGTCGCCGCTGGATGAGCTGTCCTGCTCTTCGTGGTGCCTGCCGCTGCTGATGGCCCCTGAGCAGACGGAGACGATGGCCCAGCTGCGCGCTCTGGTAGCCGAGGCCAGCCGGCAGAACCTGCTGCAGCTCGCCGAGCTGACGAAACCAGCCTGGAAGCTGGCTGCCCTGCTGCACGATATCGGCAAACCGGCCACTCTGAGCTACGATGAGCAAGGGATAAGCCATTTCTATGGCCACCAACAGGCTGGCGTGCCGCTCGCCGAGGACGTGATGAAACGTCTGAGTGCGAGCAGTCACGACCGCCATCTGGTGCGTCTGGTAACGCTCCACCACATGCGTCCGGGCCAGCTCGCGCAGCAGGAGATTGTGACACCGCGCGCTATTCGTCGTTACTTTGTCGATCTGGGCACCCAGGGCCTGCATGTGGCTCTCTTCTCACTGGCCGACCATCTAGCCACCTACGGCCCCGGCTATGGCGGGCGCCCCGCCGGAGCCTGGGAGGCACATCTTACCTGCGTGGCGCTGCTGCTGCGCAGCTACCTCTACGAGCGCGAGCGCTTTCTACCAACACGCCTGCTGACGGGCCACGAGCTGATGCGCCGTTTGGGACTGGAGCCTGGTCCCCTGATCGGCGAGTTGCTCGAAGTCATCGCTGAGGCGCGCGCCGAGGAGCGTATCCACTCGAAGGAGGAGGCCCTCTGGCTGGCCCGCGAGTATCTGCAGGCCCACGCAACTGGCAGCAGCGAGGCACCTGATCCTGACTCAGACAGCTGACGAGTGTTGGCCAATGGCTCAGCCAGGATGGCGCTCTCTTCACCAGCTTCCCAGGCAAGCCAGGCCGTCTGCTCGCCTGGTGAGGCCGTTGAGCCAGGCCCGTTCTCGGCTCCTGACACTATTCTTACCCGGCAGCCAGCTCTGCATAATAGTTCCGCACTCGTGCTCTGTTCCATTCAAAGACCCCGTGCTATAATAACTGGCGATACCCGGCAGCCAAACAATTCCTCAAGTCACCTGGTTCAACAATTCCCAAATAGGAAACGAAAAGTATGGCCAAAAAGCGCAAGAAAAATAGCGGCAGCGGCTCCTCAGCAGTCCAGCGACGGGCCCAGATCCAGGCGCAAGCGCAGCTACAGAGCCGCAGCCAGCAGGGCGCCAGTGGAGCCACCGCCGGGGGAGTCCAGGGCGGCAATGCCTCCCCGAGCACAGCGGGGACAACAGGCACTCCTGCCAGGAGCGTCAGCACTTCCAGCAGTTCCACCGCGCGCAGCAGCACCCGCACGGAATCGACTAGCCGCCCGAGTAGCAGCGCTCGTCAGCCACAGCGCCGCTACACACGCCAGCGCATCAGTGGGCGGACACGCTGGCTCATCGTCGCCGGGGCCCTGGTTGTCGTGCTAGCAATCATTGGAGGCTTTATCTTCCTCTCGCAGCAGCACAGCAGCCCTGGAGCACGTGGCGGCACCGATCCCGAGGTTCTGAATACGGTCACTCGCCTCGACACCAATCTGCTGGCCCAAATCGGGACTGGTGGCCAGAAGAATCCATTGCAGGCCGTCACAAACCGCGACCGTCTGGTAGGTCCCCACGGCAAGCCCGAGGTCTTCTACTGGGGTGCAGAGTTCTGCCCGTATTGCGCCGCGGAACGCTGGTCGCTGGTGGTCGCTCTGAGTCGCTTTGGCCACTTCAGCGCTCTCCCAGAGACGACCTCTTCCAGCAGCGATGTCTATCCCGATACGGCAACGTTCACCTTCTACGGCAGCAACTATACCAGCTCCTATATTGATTTTGTGCCGCTGGAGGTGGAGGACCGCAATCAGCAGCCGCTGCAGACGCCCAACCAGGATCAGCAACAACTGGTGAACGCCCTCAATCCCAGCGGCGGCTTCCCTTTCCTGGACATCGCTAATATCTATATGTCGCAAGGCCAGACCGTCGACCCGGGGCTGCTCAGTGGTCTCTCGCAGAAGGATATCGCGATTCAGATGACCAATTCAAGCACGTCCATTTCGAAGAGCATCCTGGGCGTGGCTAACTATCTGACGGCGGGGATCTGTGTGGCGACCAACGATCAACCGGCCAGCGTCTGTAAGGCTTCGTTTATTCAGACGATTGAGAAGCAGCTCCCACGGGTAGCCCTGGCCCGCTCTGACTCCGTGGCAATCAACCTGACCTCACTCAGCGAGGGCCTGCCACCGAGCAGTAGCAGCCGCCCGCGTAGCGGCAGTCGGTCCATCTAGAAAATCTGTCTGTTTGCTCTCAAGCGGCTCGGGAGGCGGCTTCTGCCCTTCCGAGCCTGGCTGCACTACGGTTGACAAGCCTATCTAGATGACGTACCATTACCTTGTGACATTCCGCTGGGGCAGAAGTCGGGCGGCTTCTGCTGGAAGCTGTGCACGCACCATACCAGGAGGCGGTTTCTCGCCAAGGGCTTCCCTGGTGAGCGAGGCAGGCGTGCGGCAAAACCGCAGATCCGTGGGAAGAGCGGGCCATCCCCCAACTGCAGGGATACGCCCAGCTGCCCGTTTGCTCCCTCTGACCGCACCTATCCCGCGGTGGGGAGATGTTCCAGAATAAGAACAGGATAGAGAGTGTCTGGCTGGCTGGCTGGCTCGCAGTCAAGGCCGAAGCCCATGAGGTGGGGAACCTGCCTCACCGCCGCTGGGACTGGACCCCGAGGCTGGCGGCGGTTTTCTCTGTTACCAGGGCCGTGGAGACAGCAGCCAGGCGCGCTTTCTCAGATCTGCTCGACCGACCGACCGACCGACTGACCCGACTGACTGGAGCCATCTGTGAAGGTCATCGCCATATTCTATCAGGGCCGCAAACAGCACACCGCTGAGGCTGCAGCCCAGATTGAACCATTCCTACGCCGCCGCGGCTACGAGGTCCGTAGTGTTGATATCCGCGAGGAGGGGGAGGAAACCCCCGAGGGCCTCTTGCAGGGCTGTGAGCTGGTCATCGTGCTAGGCGGCGATGGAACGATTTTGCACGCCGCACGCCTGTGTGCTGCCGATGGCATTCCAATTGTAGGAGTAAAGTACGGGCGCGTCGGCTTTCTGACGGAACTGGAACCCCGCGATCTTCCTTACGAGCTTGTACACTATCTGGAGAAGGATGATTCGGTCTGGGTGGATACGCGCACGATGCTCACCGCCACCCTGGACCAGGAAGGACAAAGCGAGACCTTTCTGGCACTCAATGACATTGTGATCGCACGCGGCACCTGGCCCCGCGTAGTGCAGGTAGGTATCTGGATCGACGATCATTTTTATAGCACAACCTATGCCGATGGGGTTATCGTCTCAACGGCTACCGGCTCAACGGCCTATAATTTAGCTGTTGGGGGACCTCTGCTTCACCCACAGGTGCAGAGCATGGTCCTGACACCTATCGCTCCTCATCTGGCTTCTGATCGCTCGCTCATTCTTCACCCCGATGCCTGCGTGCGCCTGCAAATCGTGACCGGCTCGCAAAGCGGCGTCTTCTCTGCCGACGGCCAACTGAATCGCGAGATACGCAACGGTGCAATGGTCACTGTCCAGAAAAGCCAATACGAGACCCGCTTCCTGCGACGCCGACCACCAACTTACTTTTACCAGATTATCAATGCGAAGCTGAGAGATGACGAGTAGGATCGCTCGTACGCTCACGCGCTCGCTCATCCCCCGATGCCAGGCGCGCGCTCACCCGCACTCCCTTCAGCAACGGGTGCCAGGTGGCGACCCGGCTGCCGGTCCGATCCTCCGGCCCGCTGTTGTCTCCCGCTTTGCTCATCCGTTGAGAAAGTTGCCTGTGCAGTGCCATGTTGCTCGAACTGAATATTAAAGATTTCGCTATCATCGACAATCTGCATCTCACTTTCCATCGACTCTTCAACGTCTTTACCGGCGAAACAGGGGCCGGCAAGTCTATCATCATCGACGCCGTCAGTGCCCTGCTGGGAGGAAAGATCGGTGCAGAGTATGTGCGCGCTGGCTGCGAGCGCGCCAGTGTCGAGGGCGTCTTTTCGCTGGAGACGCTGCTGCCGCCCGGCGGCAATGGCTTCCAGTCCCTGGCCCGCACGACTGAGGGGGAGGAGGAAGCGGCTGCTGTCGGCAATACGCTCTATGAAGCCCTGGAGCAGGCCGAAAGTCAGGAGGGCCGGCGCCTGGAACGCCTGCAGGCCGACCTTTCCAGCGCCGATGCGCGCGTGGCCCTCGCCAGCCTACTCCAGGAGTACGGTCTCCAGCCCGAGGATGGAACGCTGATCCTCTCGCGCGATATTTTCCGCTCGGGACGCACGGTCTCGCGGATCAATGGGCGTGCTGTCTCTCAGCATGTGCTGCAGCAGGTGGCCAGCTGGCTGATCGATATCCACGGCCAGAGCGAGCATCTGAGCCTGCTGCGCCCAGAGCAGCACGTTAATTTCCTTGATCGCTATGCTGAGCTGCTGCCGCTGCGTGAGCAGCTGGCGGCCCGCGTCAGCGAGTGGCGCATGGTGCGCAAGAGCCTGCAGCAGCTCTTGCAGACTGAGCGCGATGAGAGCCGCCGTGCTGAGTTCCTGCGCTTTGAGATCGAGGAGATTGAGAAGGCTGAGCTGCAGCCCGGCGAGATCGAGGAGCTGGAACGCGAGCGGAAGGTACTGAGCAATGCCGAACGCATGCGCGAGCTGTGCGCCCTGATCTATGGGGCGATCAAGGGGTCGGAGCTGGCTAGCGATCTGACACAGTCGGCCCTCGATCTGCTGCGCAGCGCCGCCCGTGCGCTCAACGAGCTGGCCCGCCTGGATAAGAGCCTTGCGGAACAGGAGGCCAACCTGGACGAGGCCATCTATCGCCTGGAGGATGTGGCCGCCGCTATTAGCAGCTATGAGACCGATATCGAAGATGATCCAGCCCGCCTGGCAGAAATTGAGGAGCGCCTCGATCTGATCGCCCGTCTGAAACGGAAGTACGGGGCTACGATTGAGGAGATTCTCAGGCGCGCCGAGGAGGACCGCCAGGAGCTGGATCGCATCGTTAACCGCGAGGAGCATATCCGCAGGCTGGAGCAGCAGGATCAGCAGTTGCGCCGCGAGATCGGGCGCATCGCCCAGGAGCTGTCGGAGCGCCGCCGCACCGCTGCCGCTCGCCTGGCCAGCGCCATGGAAGAGCAGCTGGATGACTTGAATATGAAGCGGGCACGCTTCGCAGTGGAGATTCTTCAGGAGCCTGATCCCGAGGGGGTGCCAGCCACGATCGACGGCCAGCCCGAGATGTTCTACGCCTGCGACGCGACTGGCATCGATCGCATCCAGTTTCTGATCGCTCCTAATCCAGGCGAGCCTTTCAAGCCTCTGACAAAGATTGCTTCGGGCGGCGAGACCTCACGCCTGATGCTGGCTTTGAAGACAATCCTGGCCCGGGCCGATGCCACGCCAACGCTGATTTTCGACGAGATCGATTCAGGCATTAGTGGACGCAGCGGCCAGGTGGTGGCCGAGAAGCTGTGGATGCTGACACGCAACCACCAGGTGATCTGTGTAACGCATCTGCCACAAATTGCAGCTTTTGCTGATTTGCACTTCAATGTGAATAAGCAGGTGCTGGGAGAGCGGACGATCACGATCGTCAATGAGCTGCGTCCCGAACAGCGGGTGCGCGAGATCGCTCATATCATGGGCGGGAACGTGAGCGAGTTCTCTCTTAAGAGCGCCGAGGAGCTGCTGGCACGCTCCCAGCTCTGGAAGGAGAACTGGTTGCGCCAGGTTGAGAGCCAGACAGCAAGCCGGGACGCCTCTCAGGCCCAGGCCCACTAGAGGAAAGGGGTGAAGCACCAGCAATGGAGAGCTGGCCGGCGACAAAGGGAGAGAGCGAGCGCGAGCAGAGCGCTGAGGTGGCCGTGATTGGCGCCGGGGTCTCCGGCCTGGCAGCGGCACATATGCTGCGCGACCATGAGCTGCAGGTGGCGCTCTATGAGCGTGAGGAACGCGTGGGAGGCCGGGCCACGACGCGCGCCCGCGCAGGTTTTTGCTTCGACCCCGGCGCCCAGTATATCCACGGCAATGCGCCCGTCAGCGACGCCCTGCTGTTACAGCGCTTCGCTACCTCCGAACTGGTGTCCATTGCCAAGCCAGTCTGGACTTTCGATAGCCAGAATCGGATTCGCGAAGGTGATCCACGTCAGAACGCTCTACCGCGCTGGACCTATCGGCACGGACTGCTGACGCTGGCAGAGCTGATGGCGCGCGAGCTAACGGTCTATACTCACTGTGAGATCGCCCGCCTGGCCTATATGAGACCAGGTTGGCGCCTCTTTTCTGCCACCGGTCAGGTTGTGGCCGAGGTCCCTGCCGTGCTGGTGACGTTGCCCGCTCCAGAAGCAGCAGCCTTGATGGCCGCGAGTGAGCTACCACCTGGGCTGCAGCAGGCCCTGCTTGCCGAGCTGGGCCGTGCTCGCTACCGTCCCCTGCTGTCCCTCGCTCTGGCCTGGCCCCGGAAGGCGCTCCCCCCTACTCCCTACTATGCCCTGGTCAATAGCGATAAAACTCATCCTATCTCCTGGCTAGCCCGCGAGGAGGAAAAGAGTCCCGAACGGGTTCCTCCCGCCTGGACGCTGCTCATCGTCCAGCTCGCGCCTGACTACAGCCGGGCGCACTGGTCATGGGATGATCAGGCCCTGGCTACAGCAACGACGACTCTGGTCTCGGCCCTGCTCGGACAGCAGCTGCCGGCTCCGCATTTCTACGATGTCCAGCGCTGGCCTCTGGCCCTTCCCGAACCGGAAAGACTGCTGGATGCCGAGACCCTGCACAGGGTGAGTGCCCCCTATGGGCTATTCTTCAGCGGCGATGCTTTCACTGGCGGACGAGTGCATCTGGCCCTGCGCCAGGGCCAGGAGAGCGCTCTACGCCTCCTGGCCAGCCGTCGTTAGCTCTTTTTCTCTCCCAGCTCAGACCCACCCGGCTGCGCGAGCGGCTGGCAGTCCGCTGGACGGATATGCTACAATACTAGCGAGTATTTGCCGCTGGCTGGCGGCGGACCCGCCCACCCTGAGATGGCTCAGATCAGGAGCACCAGCCCAAGGCCGCATCAGAGTGAGATGCGTTTTTTCATGCTCCAGTCGACCCCTGCAACATAGGGGGAATGCCAGGCAGCGGCAAGCAGCCAGCTGACCAGTACGTAAGGACCGTGAAGCTATGAGCAAGACCATTCTCAGCACGGTGTTGCTGTTTCTCGTATTTGCGGCGTTTCTGTGGTGGGGGCTTTGGCAATTGGCGAATCGCACCAGCACCGAAGATGTCATTTACGCCTTGATGCTCTTGGGGTGCGCAGGCTATGCCCTGGTTTCTATTTTGCTGCTGCCACGCAAGAAGACAGAAGACGAGCGAGAACGGCAGAGCAGAAAGGCCAGGCATGCCCAGCGCTAGTCGAGCTGCGAGAGCAACTCTAGCGTTCATCGGTCACCTATGGTAGAGGAGCGCGCCACCCCCCTTGTGATTCGCCTGGCCTGTGAGGAGGATATCCAGAGCATCGAATACCTGGATCGCTTCGGCACCTCCCCCACGCGCAATATTCATCGTGAGCTGGAGAAGTATTTTGGCTCGGTCGATCCCTCCACGCACGAGCGCGGTTTGATTTTTCTTGGGGAGCTGGAGGGGCGAGCCGTGGCCAAGGCAGAGCTGATGTTGCCGCCCGCCGATGGCAGCGAAGGGAGCCGCACCGGCTATATCCGCCGGGTGGTGGTGCTGCCGGAATATCGGCAGCGGGGCTTGGCCCGCCGTTTGCTTCAGTTTATCATTGACTTTGCCCGCCAAGAGGAGCAACTGGAGGCGCTCGACCTGCACGTTTGGGAGGAGAACAGGCCAGCCATTCGCCTCTATGAGTCGCTGGGCTTCCAGCTGCAGCACCGCGAGCTATATTATCGCCTTTCCCTCTAACCCAGCGCAGCGGTGGCCCTCCGCCACTCGCTTCCCTTTCTTTGTTTGTTTGTTTACTTACTTACTTACTTGCTTGCTTGCTTGCTTACTCATCTCCAGATCTCTGCAAGACGAAGCGGCCTCCCCAGCCTCACGCCAATTTGTGACGCCCGGCTCTTCCTCTTCGTTGTAAGACTCAGGCTGGGGAAACATCTGAGAAAGCCCTGCCCCGCCCGTTCTCTGGCCGTCCTGGTTGCACTGGCTCGGTCGTCTGGCCAGCGCAGCAGGCCCGAGAGCAGACCAGGCCGTCTCCCACAGGTTCCCGGTGCCGGTTGGGTAGTGGTCCTGTCATACGCACGAGTATACAACAGGCTTGCCTTACATCAGTATCAGGAGGGAAGTGGAACGCTATGGTGCAGCCATCCCTACTGCCCCCGTCCCTGGAGGCGTGCGAGCAGCAGGCCACGCAGGTCACCACCACAGCCAAACGCAGCTGGTTACGGTTCTTCTTCAGTGAGGATCAAAGCCCCGACAACTACATGGTCCGCGCCCTGCAGGAGCGCGCTGTCTGGATCGGCATCGCCCTGATCCTGCAAGCGCTCAACGAGATCGATCACCGTCTCTATATGCCCTACCTGCTCCCCTACGGCTCGCTCATTCCTTTGGGGTTGATTCTGGGCAGCTTCGCCGCCATGCTGATGGCTCTGCGCCCCTTGCCGCGACGGCCACAGCCGCGGACCCTGAGTCAACCTTTCCCACGCCGCTGGCAGCGCATTGCCCTCATCCTCATCTTGTTGACAAGCGTGGCAGGCGTGATAGAGCTAGGTCGTGGCGTGGTGATGTGCTTCCTCCCTCCCGAGTTCTCCAACGATGGCACAACCCTGGACACCAACGCCGCTGCACTCCTGCTCGCGGGACACAATCCCTATAGCGATTCGAACTTTGTGAGTATCGCGCGCACCTTTGCGATCCAGCCCGAGTGGACCACCCCTCTGCGTCAGGGCCGCTTTGCCAACCGCCTGGACTATCCCTCGGATGCTGAGCTGGCCGCTGCTTTCGCCGCAGCCCTCAAGACCGGCCAGGCCCCTGAGTTTGAGGGTAAGGTGAGCTATCCCGCCCTCTCTTTCTTGACTCTTGTTCCTTTTGTGCTACTTCATTCTCCTTTACGCGATGTGAATGTGCTCCCTCTGTATTTGCTGAGCTATCTGCTGATCGTGGCAATCGGCTGGCGGGTGGCTCGCCCGGAGCTACGCCCCTGGGTTTTACTTCTCAGCCTGGCAAATGTCCCCATGTGGGCCTCAACAACAGGGGCGAATCTCGATATTTTGTGCTGTCTGTTACTACTGCTCGCCTGGCTGCTGCGCGAGCGCGGCTGGCTCTCGGCCTTCTTACTGGGACTGGCCATCGCTACAAAGCAACCAGCCTGGTTCTCGACGCCTTTCTATCTGATTATGGCCTGGCGCCTTTATCAGCCTCGGGAGGCGCTGCGCCGCCTGGGAATTGCTGCTGTGACGGCCCTGGTGGTGAATCTCCCGTTCATTGTCTGGAACCCCGGAGCCTTCGTCTCCGGCGTGCTGGCCCCTCTCAACGATCCAATGTTCCCGCTCGGGGTTGGGATTATTAATCTGAGCGCCACCCACCTGATCCCCTATCTCCCTGAAAAGGTCTATCTGGCTCTTGAGCTGGCAGCTATGGTGGCCTCGCTGGCCTGGTACTGGCAGATCTGTCGTACACGGCCAGAGGCGGCCTTCTTTTTGGCTGTGGTGCCACTCTTCTTCGCCTGGCGCAGCCTCTCATCTTACTTCTACTGTGCGGCCTTCCCGCTCTTTGTGCTGCAGATGGCTCGCCAGCGACAAAAGGCGGCCCCCAGGCGCGAGCAGCACCCCTCCCAGCGTCCTGGCTCCGGCGAGCCGTTCCCCGCGCTGGTCGAGCAGCGACCTCTACCAGCTCTGAGCGGACGGGCGGCCTTGCAGCCAGCAGGGGCAGGGCTGTTGTCAAGCCTGCCAGCGGTTGATTCATTCCCTGCTCTGCCGCTGCAGCGACAGTCACGATTGTCAGGCTAGGTCAGTTGCGATGTTGCTCTCTATGGACAGCACCGGACCGGCCTGCCTGGCTGCCAGTAGATGAGGTCTCGACGCCTCACGCCCGGACGTGATACAATCCTCCCAACAGAGACAGAGGTATGTCGCCGCGAGGGGAGGAGCAGAATACTACTCATATGGCACGTAAGAAAGAAATTGCCAGCCCGGTCTCTGCAGAGGACCAGTCTCGTCTCCAGAGCCTGCTCGCGCAGGTCCCTGATCTGGCCAGGCAGCTCCGCAGCAGCCAGAGTCAGCAGGAGGCGGAGACTGCTCTGGCACCTGTTACTTCCGCTCCCGTGAACGTCCAGCTTGCTTTCATGCGAGAGCTGGCGCAGGGATCGCCGGGACCCGCGATCAGGGAGCAGTCCCCGGAGTCACAAGCACTACAGACGCTTTCCTCTGCAGGAGGGCCTCGCTGGAGCGCACAGGACGCTGCCGATCTCTTGCAGGCTCTTTATCATTACAGCCCTGAGAAGGAGTGTCGCAAGGAGGCCAGGCGCTCGCTGATACGCTTGGAAGGAGCCCGCATTTATCCTCAATGGCAGCCGCCACGCGAACAGCCAGCAGCTTTCCAGAGCCACCCTCCACGTTTCTGGAAAGGGCTGGTGTCAGAGACACGCGAGCGGGGTGAGGTCCAGCTCTTCCTTTGCTGGGAAGAGAGCTACGACTATGATGAGGCGCGCCTGATCGCGCTCGGGCTGGATTTCTGGCAGCAAGGAGTGCGCGACTGTATCGTCGAGCGCGCGAGCAAACGCCGCATCGAGGCCCGCCTTGGCGAGCTGATGAGCCGCCTGGAGGAGGCACGCTTTAGCGAGTGTACGCTGACCGAGGGCCGCCGCTTGCTGGAAGAGGCGCTGGCGGTGAGCCGCTGGCGCGGGCAGGAGCTGCCAGAAAGCTATCGCTATCACCTGCCGCTGATCCGCCAGCTGGTCCTGGAGGCCCCCGAAGCTGAGGCCGGCCAGGATCGTGGCCTGACCTTCATTCAGCCAGGCCTGGACCCGGAAGAGCTGGCTCTCACCTTTATCGGCGCCTGGTCGCTGGGTGACTTCGGGCTGGCCTACGATTTGCTGACACCGCAGAGTCCTTTGCGCGAGGGGCTGAGCCGTGAGGAGTGGGTCGAGCGCCGCCGCGCCTGGGCCAACGAGGCACACCCTGCCCGCCTGACGGTCAGCTTTGTGACCGAAAGCGAGCAGCCACAAAGCGGCCTCTGGCTGCCCGGCAGCACACTCTCCAGCCGCGGTCCACGCAAGCTGGTCGAGATCGGCTGGTCATTGGAGCTGAGCGAGACGCCCCTGAGCGGTACCTTGCCAGAGATGGCAATGGGAACAGCGGTAAATAAGGAAACAGGCCGACACTGGCTCTGGACGAGCTATACGCTACTACGCCAGGATGAATCCTGGCGCATTCACTCGATGAGCGATGAGGGCGCTCGCGCACAGGGCCTCCCGATTCCTGAGCTGCAACAGCGCATTAAGGAGCACGATGATCGCGTCCGTGAGATTTCAATGCAACAGCGCGAAGCTTTGCTGAAGAGCATTTCGCTGTTGGACCGTCCTGACCCGCAGGTACTGCTCGAAGAGATCACACGCCGCCTGACGCAGGCCCTACACTATGAGGATGCGCTGATGGTACGTCTTCCGCTCGACCAGCAGATTGTTGAGAATGCCTATAACCACGCCGCCGCTCTCCGCAACGGCGAGCGCGGCATGGTCTATCTGGAGCGTTTAGCCCAGCGCTTCCCAGGTCGCCGCGCCGATGCCTTGCGCGAGCTGGCCATGACCGAGGATAGTCTGGCGACCCTTTTCGAGCAGCAGGGCTTAAAGGAGCGGAGCCGCCGCTTCGATGAACTGGCCGAGCAGCATATGCAGGAGTCGCTGGCGCTGCGTCCGACGGCCCTTGGCTATGCGCTCCTGGCGCAGATGAAGCTGCAGCACACAGCAGCCCCGCTGCCTCCGCCAGAGGCCCTGCAGGAGGCGGAGCAGCTGCTGGCGCAGGCTCGGGCGCTCAATCCTAATCGCGCAGAGGAGACCATTATCGAGGCCGCCCTGGGGACGATCGCCAGTGCCCGAGGCAACCAGCCTCAAGCCTTGCAGCATTATGAACGGGCCGCCGCGCTCAGCCCCGACTATCCCGGTATCTGGCTGGCTTTGAGCCATACACAGCGCGCCCTCGGTCGAAGGGCAGAGGCTCGCGAGAGCCTGCGGCGTGCTCTTCGCTATAATCCTGCCGATCTGCAAGCCTATAGCGAGCTGGTGGACCTGGCTGTCGAGGAACGGCAGTTTGGAGAGGCGCACGCCGTGTTGGAGGAGGGCTTGAAGCAGCTCCCACAATCGGCTCATCTGCGCGCGCTATTGGCGATGGTTCTGGCCGAGCAAGGCGATCTGCGCCAGGCCCAGCGCTTTTTAGAAGAGGCTGAGCAGATCGATCAGCGCCTGCCCAGTGTGCAGGCTGCACGCGAGATTTTGAACGAACGCAGGAAACAGCGATGATGGAGGGAGAGCGTTCGCTGACCTACCATACGGTGACCCTGGGGCCACTGACGCGCTCCGGTCTGGCTCAGGCGGAGATTGCTGACGAGCACGCGAGCGGGACAGGCGAGGCACCCATCAGTCGGCCCCGGGTCGTGGAGGTGCCCGCCGGTCTTCCGGGCGAGCGTGTGACGATCGCTATTGAGGAACCAGTACCGTCTGCCCGTCGGCGGCGTGCTCGCCGGCAGGCCCCCCCGCGCGTCTGGATCAGCGCTATTCACGAAGCCTCTCCTCTGCGGGTGCCCGCTCCGTGTCCGGTCTTCGGCACCTGTGGCGGCTGCCAGTTACAGCACATGCGCTACGATGCACAGCTGGCCTGGAAGCGCGAGGTGGTCGTGTCTTTGCTGTGCGAGGTTGGCGGCTTCGACGCCCTGGAGCTGCGCGAGATTGTGCGCGCGACAGAGCCATGCGATGTACCCTGGCACTATCGCAATCACATGCGCTTTTCGGTCAATCGCGAGGGTCAGCTCGGGTTGACTGCGCGCGGCAGCCATGGCGTGCTGCCGCTTAGCTCCTGCCCCATCGCCCATGAGCGGATCAATACTGTTCTGGGAGTATTGGCGCGCCACGTTAATCCGCGCCCCCAGGTTTTGGTACGCTGTGGTGCTGCCACAGGCCAGGTGCTCATGCAGCCAGCCCCAGCACCGGAGGTTGCTGAGGAGCTGAGCCAGGCCGGTATCGAAGTTCACACTCAGGCCATTGAGGAGCGCCTGGCGGGCGAGATCTTCCGCATTCGTCCCAGCTCGTTTTTCCAGACCAACACGGCCCAGGCAGAGAAGATGGCGCGCCTGGTCATCGAGGGTCTGCTCCAGGACAGGGCCGTTGTCAGCGTCGGCGCCTCTTCCCTCGGGCAGAGCCAGGCGTTGCCTAAGCCCGCCCTGTCCGAGCGCCGACCAGTCCTGGCCGACGCCTATTGTGGCGTGGGCACGTTCGCGCTGCTTTTGGCACGCTACGCCGCCAGAGTCTACGCCATCGAGGAGTCGCCAAGCGCTATTGAAGATGCTCAGTGGAACCTGCGTCAGGTCAGCAATGTTGAGATCCTGAAAGGTAAGGTAGAGCACCTCCTGCCCACGCTGGCCGGTCAGCTCGATGGCCTGGTGCTTGATCCGCCGCGCGCCGGTTGTCAGGAGGTGGTTCTGGAGGCGCTGCTACAGCATCCAGTGACGAGGATCGTCTATGTCTCCTGTGACCCATCGACGCTAGCCCGCGATTTGCAGGTCCTCTGTCGGCGTCAGACCACCTACCGGCTGCTCTCGGTCCAGCCGCTGGATATGTTCCCTCAGACCAGCCATATCGAATGCATTGCAATCCTGGAGAGACAGGCATGAACAACCAGAGAACCAGTGAAGGGAACGGGGGCAGCCAGCGGCTACCAGTCTTGTTGCTGGCATCGGCTTCGCCACGCCGGCGCCAGTTGATAGCGCAGCTGGGCCTGCCTTTCAAGGTAACAGTGTCTCCTCTCGACGAAGAGTGGCTTGAGGCTCGCTACGATGGCCCCGCTGAGGAGTTAGGGCGCTGGCTGGCTGAGCGTAAGGCAGAAGCCGCGCTGGCCTTGCCCGAGGCTGCCGACTGCCTCGTAGTGACCGCCGATACCACAGTCATCCTCGATGGAATCTCCCAGGGGAAGCCTCGCGACGCTGCACACGCCCGAGCTATCTTGCGCCGGCTGCGCGGACGCTGGCACCAGGTCATTACAGGGGTGGCCGTTGCCTTTCCCATGAGAGGAGACGAGGCCAGCGCGCCAGCTGCTTACAAGGGCCAGAAGCCGGCCCTGATCAGGAGCAGCCGGTGTGTGACGCCGGTCTTGATGCGCTCCTACAGCGACGAGGAGATCGAGGCCTATATTGCCAGCGGCGACCCGCTCGATAAGGCTGGCGCCTATGGCATTCAGAACCCCAACTTTCAGCTGCCCGAACGCATCGCCGGCTGCTACCTCAACGTGGTGGGCTTCCCACTCTGCACTCTGAGCGCACTCCTGGAGGCAGGCGGCTTCACTCTGCCAGCGCCAGTGCAGCCTTCGCCAGGCAGCTTCTGCCCCTGGTCGAAGCACTGCCTGCCGCCAGCAAGGAAGAGTATGATATAATTTGCGACGAAGTAATACACAACACACGCTCTTTTCAAGGAAGGTAAAGAGCCGGACGCGGGTTTGCAATGGGAATCCAGGTGCAACAGCTTATTTACTCGATCCTGACTCTCCTCATTACGGGAGCAGCGGGCTTTTTTTTACGTCGCTTGCTGGTTGGGCGCCTGCGCCAGACTGTGCTGGATGACTGGCTGGTCGAGACCCTGGGCGTGATGGTCATTTTGCTGCTGCTTGCCCTTGGGATAGTGGTGGTTATCAGCATCTGGAGCATTAGCAATTTGCAGCAGCTGTGGCATAACTTCGCCGGCAATCTGGCCATCGAGAAGCTGGCCAACTATATGGGCGATGTCTGGACCGTTATTCTGAGCGCCTTCATTCTGGTGCTCGGCATCGGCGTCGGACGCACGGTGAGCAAGATCATCATCCGCAACCTGGCGGAGAACCGCATCGATATTAACATGCGGACGCTGATCGGGCGCATGCTGAGTTTTGTGGTGCTGGGCATCGCCATCTTCTGGATTCTCGCCCTCTGGCACCTCTCGATCGAGACGCCCCTGGCGATTTTAGGCACCATCACGGTGGCCTTTACTTTTGCAATCCAGGATATTCTCAAGGATCTCGTGGCGGGCTTCTACATTCTGATCGAGCGCCCTTTCCACATTGGAGATGAGATCAGCATCGAGGGAGGAACCGCCGGTATTCTGACCGGGCGCGTCGAAGACGTGCAGCTGCGCGCGACAAAGGTGCGCCTGGTCAGTGGCGAGGAAGTGACGATTCCAAATACACGGATTTTCAGTACCACGGTTATCAACAATACTTTCTATGGCGAGCGCCGCGTGACGCTGACGATAACGCTGCCCCAGGAGCAGTATGATCGCGAGCAGACGCCCGCGCGGATTCTGGGCATTCTGCGCGAAATTGAGGAAATTATCCCCAAACCGGAGCCAGTGGTCACCATTAGTGGCTATACGCGCGAGGCAGTGACTCTGACGGTGCGCTTCTGGATCGTCCACGGCCAGAGCGGCGTGATCGCTGACGCCCTGCACGCCCTGCGCAATGCCTTCGCCGAGGCCGAGCTGACAGTCAAGGAGTCCGCCGGAGCCATTTAGCAGCTCAGCCGGGTGGACGCGCCGCCTACAATTGTTGCTGAGAGGAGTTGTTTTCGCCTATGGGTATGGGAGAGACGCAAGCTGTGAGGCGCATCGGCCTGCTGGGAGGGACCTTTGACCCGATTCACTACGGGCATCTGGTGATTGCTGAGGAGGTGCGGGCGACGCTGGCACTCAGCGAGGTGGTGTTTATCCCCGCTGGCCAGCCACCCCATAAGCCGGGCCGCCCGGTAACGCCGGCGCAGCATCGCCTCGCTATGCTGCAATTGGCCATTGCGTCGAATCCCGCTTTCTCTCTCTGCGAGATCGAGATCGAGCGACCAGGTCCCTCCTATACAGTGGATACGCTGCGCTTGCTGCGTCAGCGTTGGGGATCACAAGCCTATCTGGCCTTCATCCTGGGCGCCGATAGCCTGGCGGAGTTCACCAGTTGGTACAACGCTGCCGGCGTTCTGGCGCAGCTTGATTGCTTGGTGGCGGTAGGCCGCCCAGGTTATCGCCCACCCCAGGAGCTGGTCACCGCTCTGGAAGAGCGCCTGCCAGGCATAGGCGAGCGGCTCCGCGTGGTCAACGCGCCCTATCTCTCTATCTCGGCAAGCGATCTGCGTCGGCGCGTGGCGGAGGGGCGCCCAATCAAGTATCAAACACCGGAGAGTGTCGAGGCGTATATTGCACAGCACCAGCTCTATCGTGAGCCGATGCCACGTGAACCAGCAGAGGGGAGGTCCAGCTATGTCCAGGATGCCCATGCATCTTGAGCTTGGGGACCGCTTGCGCCTGCGTAAGCCGCATCCGTGCGGTGGGTCGACCTGGCAGGTAGTGCGCTTGGGCGCCGATATCGGCCTGCGCTGCGAGACGTGTGGACGGCGCGTGCTGCTGCCTCGCTCAGAGGTGGAGCGGCGCACCAAGGAACGGTTGCCACCCGTGACTCCGCCGGATGACGACCCGCACGCGCCTTCGACGTTCCAGCCCTGACCGACAGAGCGAGGGCCAGTACACACACGAACAGGAAGAGGCAGGCGAGCGGGAAAGGCTCCAGCTCAGGCCGCTGTCCAAGCTGGAGCCACCGCCAGGCGGGTCCCCAGGTGGTCATGGCTCTCTGTGCCTGGTCGTGATCGCTGCTCTGTGTTCACTTCGAAGCTAGCACATTTGGGAGAGATGCTATGGATGTTGCCAGGTCCAAGCAAGGGGGAGGCTTCAAGACACTTCTCAGGAAGAAGAACTTCGTCTACCTCTGGCTCGCTCAGTTGATCTCGATGACCATCCTCAACGCCTCCAATTACGCCATCATGGTCCTTGTTGAGGAGGTCACGGGGTCGACGACGCTGGTGGGCGTGGCGATTATCAGCTTCAGCTTGCCCGCTTTGCTCTTCAGCGCCCCCGCTGGCGTTTTCGTCGATCGCTTGGACAAACGGCTCATTCTGTGGGGCAGTAACTGCCTGCGCGCTATTGCAAGTTTCGGTTTCGTGATCTCACTGCTGATCGATGCCAGACAGCTCGTCCCTGCCTACTTGCTGACCTTCCTGATTTCGAGTATCGGTCAGTTCTTTACGCCAGCCGAGAGTTCGACGATCCCTCTGCTGGTCGATGAGGATGAGCTGATGCCCGCCCTGGCGCTTTTCAATATCACGTTTATGACATCGATGGCCCTGGGGATGATTATTTTCGCCCCGCTGGTGCTGAGCCTGCTCCCCACTTTCCAGCTCTTTTCACTGACAGTGCAGCCAGTGGAGACACTCTATTTCTTGATCGGACTGCTCTACCTGGTCTGTGCGGGCCTGATCTTGCTGATCCCCCCCCGCGCTTTCGAGCAGCATGCTCCGCGTCGCCCTGTTGCTTCCGGCGAGGACCTGGCTACACAGTCGCTGAGCCTATTCGGCAATATCGGCAGCGAAATGCGCCAGGGCTGGCTCTTCATTCGACAGAATAAGCCGCTGCTGCTGGCGGTGGTCCAGCTGTCATTCGCCGGTATCTTGCTGGCTCTGGTGGCTGAGCTGGCTACAGCTCTGGTGACGCGGCTCTTTCTGTTGCCTGCCGATACTCTGGCCTTTGTCTTTGCTCCCGCCGGCATCGGCCTGGTGCTGGGGTCGCTCTTTATGCCGCGCATTACGCGCCGCCTGGGCATTTCCCGCTCAATTTTCCTGGGTTGTCTGGGATTTGCTCTGATCATTCTGCTCTTGCCACTCCTGACGGTCATTGCCCGCAGTCTGCAGCCGGTGGGCTGGAATACCCATCCGCTCTTCCTGGGCAGCGCCGCGCTGATTATGTTCCTGGGTGGCATTGCCCTGGATTGTATTAATATCCCCGCTCAGACACGCGTCCAGGAGGAGACCCCCGAGTGGATTAAGGGCCGTGTGCTGGCACTGCAGTTGATGCTCTATAACGCCGGTACAATCCCAGTGATTCTGCTGACAGGCGCGGCAGCTGATCTGCTCGGTATCGACCGCGTAATCTATTTGTTGTCTCTGGCTATCCTGCTCTTCGCTCTCTGGGGCTTCTTCTATGAGCGCCGCCATCCTCCTGCCGTTTGCTTGCAGGAGGAGCCAGAGGAAGAATATGGGCACGAGGAGTTTGAGACGGAAGCCGATGAGATAAGTCGCTGATTCCTGAAGAACGTGACCCTATTGACGCTCGTCCAGACCCTTCTCTACAATAGAGATAAGATGAGTGGCCGTCGCGCTGTCGACCGTCGCTGAGGCTATGCTCATGGACCCTGCCCTGACTGCTCAGATCAAGCCCTATGAACCCTGGCTGTTGATTAGCGGAGTTTTTGTGCTCTTTATCCTGCGCCGCCTGACCTGCCGTGCTCTGCGCCATCGCGTCGATCGCATCGGCTACCGTTTGTTCGGTGAGCGGGGCCTGCTGATCTGGTTCTGGATGAACGCCCCCGGCGTCATCTTGCATGAACTCTGCCATGCCTGCGTGGTCCTGCTCTTCCGTCCTTTCGGCTTCCGCATCACCAAGATCACGCTCTTCCGCATCAAACCACTGGTGCAAGAAAGACCGTACGGTATGCTGCAGCGCGGTATGCCCCAGGCTCTGCAGCTGGGTGAAGTGCAATATGTGCGCCCTCCCGGGCGCCTGGTCAGCCATATCGGCGACGGCTTGAGCGCTGTCGCCCCTCTCATCGGGGGGATTGGGGCGATCATCTTCCTCTACTGGGTGGCCACCGGCTACAATATCTGGGAGGTGCGCCTGCAGCTGATCCGGCCAGGTTGGCCCTGGTGGACACTCCTCTTCGCCCCCTACTTGATCTTGACTATTACTGCCGAGCTTTGGCCCAGCTCCCAGGACTGGCGCGGCGCTCGCTGGCTCTTGACGGGCCTCTTGCTTCTGGCCGGGATTGCCCTGGCGACGCTCTGGTACACGCATGTGCTCGTCTTCAATGAGGCTCTCTTGCAGGGAGTGGCCTCGGTGGCTCTCCACATCGATTTTGCTTTGCTGGCACTGCTGATCCTCGATCTGGCTATCTTTATTGTGGCCGATCTCCTCAACCGGTTGCTGTGACCATCCCACCTCTTGCTCGACGCGGCTGCCCCACACCCGAGAGCAAGAGGTCGTTACCACCAGGGGCAGTCCCAGCCTCCTCCCTCTATCCCCCGGACTGACTCCGCTTCGGCAGCCGGCTGCCAATGTTACCATTCAAACTTTTCGCTGAGGAAGGCGCGACTATAGTGCAGCAGCACCGGGCTGCCATGTGGGCAGACGGCTGGTGCTGCAGTCTGGGCCAGGCGATGCAAGAGATCTTGTTGTTCACCCTGGCTCAAGATGCGCCCCCGGCGCAGGGCCGAGCGGCAGGCCAGCCCAATCAGCAGGTGATCTTTCCAGTCTTCGCTCTCTTCAAGAGCGATCTCCACCAGCTCGCGCAGATGGGCCGCCAGTTGCTCGCTATCGCCGATTCCTTCGGGAACGGAACGCACAAGGAAGCTGCGCCCTCCGAAGTGCTCGCAATCCAGTCCCAGACTGGCCAGGATCGGCAGGCGCTGCTCCAGCAGCTCCGCCTGCCAGCCCTTCAACTCCAACACCACCGGTTCAAGCAGGAGATGCGCCGCCAGGTTCTCTGCTCCCTCGCTGCCAGCGCCAGCGCTCCGGCTGCGCAGATACTCATAAAGGATACGCTCATGAGCACGGTGCTGGTCGATCAGATAGAGGCTCCCGTCAGGGGCTTCGGCCAGAATGACCGCTTGCTGCAACTGGGCCAGGGGACGCAGAGCCGCCAGCACCCCGGCAGGTGTCGGAAGACTGCCTTCGCTGCGATAGTGCTCGCCTGCCTCCAGGACGCGCAGACCTCGCCGACGCGGGCCCGGCAAGCGCGGCTGATAGACGCTGGGCGGGCCTGGCCAGGTGCTTTCGGCGGGCAGGGCCGGGCTGCGTTCGAGTACCGCTCGAACGCTCCGGGTCAGTAGCGTTGCCAGCTCACGCTCACGCCTCAGACGGACCTCTGTTTTGGCCGGGTGGACATTGGCATCGACCTCCTGGGCTGGCAACTGCAGATGAAGCACCAGCAGGGGATGGCGTCCTTTGGCCAGGAGCGGGCGATAGCCGGCTTCCAGAGCCTCTTGCAGAGCGCGCACCTGTACGGGCCGTCCATTGATGAAGAGCATCACATGCTGTCGATTGGGTTGGGCCAGGACACGGTTGCCTACGTAGCCAAAGATCCTGATCCCCTCCTCATCTGTCACTTCGATGGGGATGAGCAGCTCAGCAAGCGGCAGGCGATAGAGCTCGGCCAGGGCGATAGCCAGGTCACCACTGCCACTGGTTTGTAGTAGGGATTGCTCTTCGATGCTCAGGTTAAAGCGCACGGAGGGATAGCCGGCAGCGTAGCGATAGAGGAGCTGCAGGATCTGGCCGGCCTCGCTACGGGCGCTACGCATGAATTTGAGACGTGCTGGCACATTATAGAAGAGTTCGCGTACGGTGACGGTTGTGCCGTGCGGACGCGCTCGATGGCCGCGCTGGACAAGTTCCCCACCGCGCACGGTAATCCAGGCCGCCGGCTCCTCCTGGCCACGTTTCTCGCTCTCAATGGGCCGACTGAGCAAAGTCAGCTCGGAGACGGCTGCAATACTGGCCAGCGCCTCCCCCCGGAAGCCCAGGGTTTGTAGATGCTCTAAATCCTCGACACGCACGATCTTACTGGTAGAGTGACGCGCGCAGGCCCGCTCCAGGTCTTCTTCAGGAATCCCCTGGCCGTCGTCGCTGACGCGAATGAGGCGCAGACCCCCGTCACGGATCTCAACGCGGATGTCATGGGCGCCGGCGTCAAGGGCATTCTCCACCAGCTCTTTGACTACTGAGGCGGGGCGCTCGATGACCTCGCCAGCAGCAATACGTTCCGCTACCTCCGCTGGCAACTGGCGAATGGGTAGGCGCGGCGGGAGCGATATAGGTACAGATGGAGCCTGGTGAGTCGGATCTGGCATGAATGGGTCCGGACGACTCATAGCGCCTTTCTCTGTTTCTGTCGCTGGCGTTGGATCAGAAAAAGTAGATTGAGAGCATCCAGAGGGGTGATAGCGCAGATATCGATGTGATCAAGCAGGGCCTCATCCGTCCCCTGACGCTCAAGAAGAGCTGCTAAACGTCGTCCCTCTTCGCTCTGCCAGGCATAGGTGAGCGCTAGTTCGCCACTCTCCTCAGCGACTCTGATGCTCTGCTCTCCTTGACTACGCCCCGCTCCTGCCCGATGACCATTGGCGACAGAGACAGAGGCTGGTGACTCAGCAGCTGGGGTAACGGGCAACGCGCCGGTCACCAGAGCCACGCCGGCCACCTGGCCCGGGGCATGCTGACCAACCTCAAGCGCCTTCAGCACTTCCTGGGCGCGGCGGATAATGCTCGGCGGCATGCCCGCCAGACGCGCCACATGGACACCGTAGCTGCGTCCGATGCAGCCGGGGGTCACACGATGCAGGAAAACGATCTCGCCATCCTCGTCCTCGCTGATCGCCATCGTGTAGACGCGCAGGTGGGACAGCTCATTAGCCATTGCTGCCAGCTCGTGATAGTGGGTCGCGAAGAGCGTGCGCGCACCAATCACCGAATGCAGATGCTCAACCACTGCGCGGGCGATGGCCAGGCCATCATAGGTACTGGTACCGCGTCCGATCTCGTCGAGCACAATCAGGCTGTGCCGCGTCGCGTGGTGCAGAATGGCCGCCGTTTCTTCCATCTCCAGCATGAAGGTGCTCTTGCCGGAGGCGATATCGTCCTCAGCTCCTACGCGTGTGAAGATGCGATCGACCAGGCCGATGCGCGCGCTCCTGGCGGGAACAAAGCTGCCGATCTGGGCCAGCAAGGTAATAAGGGCGACCTGCCGCAGGTAGGTTGACTTGCCAGCCATATTCGGCCCGGTCAGCAAGAGGATGCGCTCACCCTCATCGCCATCCAGGTGGGTATCGTTGGGAATAAAGACATCGCCATCCAGGCTACGCTCAACCACGGGATGTCGCCCGCCGACAATGTCAAGCACATGCCCCTGCTCCAGGACCGGCCTTACGTAGCCGTAGTGAGCAGCCACTTCGGCCAGGCTCAGCAGTGCATCGATGCGCGCCACTGCCGAGGCCGTGGTCATGATCTGACTGTAGGAAAGGCTCAACTGACGCAGCACGTCGGCATAGATGCTGCGCTCAAGTTCTTCAATGCGCTCCTCGGCATTGAGAATGCGCGCCTCATGTTCTTTCAGCTCGGGCGTGATATAGCGCTCCGCGTTGGTCAAGGTCTGGCGACGCTCATAATCAGGAGGGACCAGATGGCGATTGGCCTTACTGACCTCGATATAGTAGCCAAAGACTTTGTTGTAGCCGACTTTGAGCGACTTGATGCCGGTGCGTTCGCGTTCGAGCGGCTCCAGACGGGCCATCCAGAGGCGCGAGTCGCGAATCGAGGCGATCAAGGCATCCAGCTCAGGATGAAAGCCAGCGCGGATTAGTCGTCCGTGCTCGGCGCCGTCATCCGCCTGCCCTTCGGAGACCAGGGCCCGGGCAATGAGATCGCGCACCTGGGGGCAATCATCCAGCTCTGCGGCAATCTCTTGCAGCAGTGGAGCTTGACAGCCCTGCAACAGCTCGCGCAGACGGGGAACGATCTCCAGATAATTGCGCAATCCCTGCACTTCGCGCAGGGTGGCCGTCCCTTGCCGTATCCGTCCGGCGCAGCGCTCCAGATCGCCCAGGCTCTGTAGACAGGCGGCAATGCGACTGCGCAGGGCGGGGCTCTCGTATAGCTCTTCGACACTCTCCAGGCGCGCGTTCAGTAAGGTCAGATCGAGCAGCGGCTGCGTCACCATGCGGCGCAGATAACGCGCGCCCATCGGCGTCAGCGTTCGATCGAGTACCCCCAATAGACTCCCCTGCGTCGTACCGCTGCGTGAGCCTTGCAGAATATCGAGATTACGCTGGGTGTGGGCATCCAGCACCATATAGCTGGTCGTCTGGTAGGAATGGAGGCCCGTCAGGAGCGAGAGGAGGGCCGTATTCATCTTCTCTAGATAGGCGATAATGGCCCCAGCAGCGGCAATGGCCTGGGGAGCGCCGGCACAGCCATAGGCATCGAGCGACTGCACACCGAAATGGCGGCAAAGCCGCGCGCGAGCTGCATCGACATCGAAGAAATGGGGTGGGCAAGGAGTAATGGTCACCGTCTGCGAAGGAAAGCGGTAGGCATCCCGATGTGCCCCTTCAACAAGCAGGCATTCGGAGGGAGCCAGGCGCTGCAGCTCGGCCTCTAAGGCCGCTGGCAGCTCAGCGGGCGCAAACCAGGTTACGCTGAACTCACCCGTGCTCACATCGACCGCCGCCAACCCAGTCTGCTGACGCGAGGCAGCAATGGCCACCAGATAATTATTCTGCCGCGCCGGCAAGAGATTAGGCTCGGAGAGAGTGCCTGCCGTCAGAATGCGCGTCACAGCGCGATCGACTACGCCATGACCCACCTCGCCGACCTGATCACAGATCGCCACCTTATAGCCTCGCTGAATCAGCTTGCCCACATAGTTCTCGAGTGCATGCAGCGGGATGCCGGCCAGCGGTACCCGTTCCTCGCCATAGTTGCGCGCCGTCAGGACGATCTGCAGCTCGCGGGCAGTGATACGCGCATCCTCATCGAAGGTCTCGTAGAAATCGCCAACCTGATAGAGTAAAATCGCATCGGGATACTGGCTCTTGATCTGCAGATACTGGCGCCGTGCGGGGGTAACCTTCACCGCTTTCTTCTCCTCCTGCCAAGCCATAGCAGATCTCGACCGAACGCCTGTACTATAGCCTATTCCAGTGCGATTGTCAAAACCCGGTAGCCCGAATGCGGAGCGGTCGGCACCTGGGCAGACAAAAGGCAACGCGCTCGTGGCAAGCACCTGCAGCACAGCAGCAGGGGAGGCGTTCCTCTCGACCGTTGCCGGAGGCGCCTCCCCTGTCCGTCCATGCCTGGCATGACAGAAGCTTTTTCGCTGTTTGTGCCAGGCGCTGGCGCTTAGGCGACGCTATGCTGCTCAGGCCAGGACATAGGTCTTGAAGAGACAATACTCTTGCCAGCCCAGACGCCGATAGACATTCAAGCCCATTGGCGTGGCCTGCAAGGTCGCGCGGCGGTAACCCAGTTGCTCAGCCGTGCGCATGGCCGCCAGCGTCATCGCTGTACCCACTCCTCGACGACGTGCCTGGGGAAGGGTGGCCACGCCGTAGAGACCAGCCAGATCCCCACCGAAAGTCAGCAGGGCCGTCCCGACTGGCTCCCCATGCCAGAAACCCAGGAGATAGCGCACCTGCTGGCCCGGCAGGAAGCCATAGCGCTGGTAGAGATCGAAGAAGACCGCTCTGATCGGTTCAGGGAAACCGAAGCCATCGCAGAGCACCTGCAGCCAGGTCTCCATCGCCCGCGCCTCGCCGACCTCCTCGACAACCAGATCTTCGGGCACCGGCGGCGCCGCTGACGGCACAGGCTGCCCCAGATCGATCGCCATGCCCGGGACCTCCTCGTCCAGCCGACAGCCCTGCGCCTGCAGACGCTGTTCGAGGTCGCCGGGACGCGACGAGGGGGCCAGTAGCCAGGTCAGAGGCACCTGTCGGCGTCGCGCCTCCGCACAGAGGGCCGCGATCTGCTCATCAGCCTCCTGCTCAGCCAGCTGGCAGCGTATCACACCGTTGCCGAAGAAGACCGGTCGCCCGCTGAAAAAGAAGAGCAGGCCATCACGCTGGTGAAACTCACCGCCCAAGGCCCGCCCAAGGTGGGCATAGGCTTCAAATAGATTGGCTTCCATAGCTGCTAGCAGCTCGGGTGAGGCTCCTGTCCCCGGCTGCTCCATTGGCTCTGTCATCGCTTTTCCTCCCGCTAGACTCTCTTTCATCGCCAGCGCGCTCTCACTGGCTACTCGCCGGCATGCTCTCCCAGGATCTTCCCGAAGCGCTGCACCTGCTGCGGGTTGCGCAGCTGAAGAGCGATCAGCAGTCCCAGACCAATGACCAGCCAGGCAGCAGCAATGTAGGGTGCCAGGTTGAGTGGGAACTGCGGCACCGGCACAATCGAGCTGTAGATAGTAAAGGCGCAGATGACGATCGCAATCAAGGGCAGCAGGATATCGAAGACCAGGGCCAGTGGCGTGCCCTCACCGCGGGTCCGGGTCCGAATAGCGGCCACTATCCCGGATAAGGCCACCAGAATGTAGGCCAGCAGAATGCCAAGCGAGGCCGTCGTCGCCATGAAGCCGAAGAAGAGGAACGGCCCCAGCTGTATCCCCAGGGCAGCCCCCAGCAGTAGCGTGAGCGCCAACACCACGAGAATCGCTACCCAGGGCGTCTTGTAGCGAGGATGGGTCACAGCGAAGACCGCCGGCAGACCGCCATCGCGCCCGACGGCGAACATCATGCGCGAAGCCAGAATGACCCCCGCAAGCGTGGCGCTAAAGGCCCCAATGGCCACCATGAGGTCAATAAGAGTCGCCAGGAAAGCCCCAGCGTAGCGTGTTGCCAGCGTGTCCAGCGGTGCTTCGTCATTGGCCCACTGACCGATGTGGGCCACCCCGTAGCCGTTGGCCATCGCAAAGGAGACCAGGACATAGTAGATGATGGCCACAAGCACCGCTGTGAGAATGGCCCAGGGAATAGCCTGGCGCGGACGCTGTGTCTCTTCTCCGAGCACCGCCGCCGCCTCGAAGCCAATAAACGAGGTGAAGCTAAAGATGGCGGCGAAGAAGAGCGAGGACCAGCCTCCGGCCAGCCCAGCCGGCGACAAGGGGATGAAGCTAATGCCGCTCGCTCCACCACGGGCCAGGATAATCACAGCCAGGGCGAGAACCGAGAGCAGACCGATAAAGGAGAGCAGTAGCTGCGTTCGCGTCGAGAGCCGGACATCAAAGAAGGCCAGGACAAAGAGGAGCACCAGTAAGATACAGAAAATGACGAACCAGTGAAGCGTCAGCCCCAGGTGCTCCAACAGCTGACCAAGAAAGATACTGGAAATAGCAAGCGTAAAGGAAGCCCCGGCAGCAAAAGCTCCGCCATACATCCAACCGCCAATAAAACCGACCTGCGGCCCCAGCCCTTGCGCAATATAGGTATAGAGGCCACCAGCACTGGCAATGCGCCTGGTGAAGCGAATGATGACGTAGGCCAGACAGAGACTGGCGAGGCCAGCGACGACATAGGCCAGAGGCACAGCAGCCCCCGCCGCTGCGGCAGCAAAGGAGCTGGAGAGCGCAATCCCCATCTCCAGCGAGAGCAGGGCCACCGACTGAGCAATGGCGTCGAAGAGACCCAGGCTGTCTTTGCGCAAGGCATAGACCTGCGCCTCGCTCTGAGACAACAGCTCCGATGAGGTCTGCATCTGGCTTTCACTCATCTTGCACCATTCCTTTCTCTTCTCATCTCAACTCTCATGAGCACTTGCTCAACGTCCCTGGCCCCACCTGTCAGGCAGTCTGACCCCGCTGAAGCCAGGTTCGCCACCATTGAGCGCTCACTCTATGGCTCCCATCTCCCAGGACCGGGCACGGAGCCGGGCCTCGGCCACACCGCTGGCTCGGTCTGACGCAGAGCGTCTCTCTGGAGAGGGCGCCCCTCCCCTGGCCAGCCAGCGCCAGCGAGAGAGCTGGGGGCAGCAGCAACGGAAGGCACCTTTTGCGCAGCTGAACTGGCCCCTATCGGCGAGAGGGGTGCCTGGCTATCCGCTGGTAATAGCGTCGCCAGGTCCTCCGCTTCGGGAACGAGAAAGCTGTAGATCGCACCCACCGTCAGGCTGGCCAGCACAAAAAGCAAGACCCAGAAGCCCCAGTCTTCGTTGTTCAAGACCGCCGGTACTGGAGAACCAGCGAAGAAGGTGCAACCGATGGCCACACCAGTCAAGGCGATCCCGAGCACAGTAGCCAGGTAAAAAAGCGGCGGCGGTACCACCCAGCGCTGGCGCAGTTGTCGACTGTAACGGCTACAGAGTAGAATGCCGCACAGGAAGAGGCTGATCATTGCTATGTCCCAAATGACCGAGGCCCCGTTAATGACGACCAGGAACACGGTGAGTGCTAGCTCTTGATTAGGCGCAACAGGAGCTACAAAGCAGATCACAAAGATAAAAGCGACGTTGATCAAGGTCTGTAAGAGCATGGCATTGAATGGGACCCCATTGGAATTAAGGCGTGCTAGAGCACGAGGCAGGCGGCGATCCAGGCCAGCAACGAAGAGCAAGCGCCCGAACATAGCGTTGTAGGCTGCTGTCGCGCACACAAAATAGATAAACATTATAATATAGTAGCAACTAGAAACAATATGCCCGAGATCGTTGCCAAAAACATGACTGAAGAGTATAGATACGAAAACCGTCTCTTTTAACTCTGCGGGGGAAAGAACAGCCAGAACGCCAAAGGTGGCGAAGAGGTAGCCAGCGATGATGATCAGCGTGCCCCACAAGAGATAGCGCCCACTGCGCCGCTGGTCGACGACCTCTCCTCCCATGTTCAGCGGCACAGCCATGCCCAACAAGGCAACCGTGACAACGGCAAGCACGGGCAGGCTAGAGAGACCGAGCTGCCAGGACTGGGCCGAGAAGTCGCCGCGCAGCGACTGACCGCTCAGGAGCCACCCCAGACCGGCCAGCCCCACAAGCCCGAACATGAGGGCATAGGCTGCGAAGACAACATTCAAGATACGCTGAAGCTGTCCCTGGCCGAGGGCACAGAGCAACTGCGCCACCAGCAGGACCAGGATCGCCGCCACTCCCTGCTCCCAGGGAAGACTCAACCAATTACTGTTGAGACCCTGGATGCTGGCGACGGCAGCCTCAGCCTCCACAGTCAAACCAATGGCCCCAGGCCACCAGTTGCAGAAAAAGCCGAGAAAAGTGTCCCAAAAATTGCCAAAGGCGCGGTTCGCCCATAAATAGACCGCCCCTTCACCGGGAAAGAGACGATAGAGTTGGGCACAGACTAGCGCCGAGGGGATGAGAAAGCAGAGAAAGCCCAGGGCCCAGTACAGCAAGCTGCCTCCCCCCGCTGCTCCTACCGTTTGGACATTGTTAATGAGCAGGACCGCAAACAAACAGAGGACGGTCAGATCCCGCGGACGGAGGACACGCGGCAGGCGATCAAGCGGAAAGCGCTCGCTGGGGAGCACAGGATGACTCTCTGGGGCCGCTTCATTGCCAACAGATGGGCGCTGCTCGGGCGCTAGCGGGGATGCAAAAGGCATCATGGGTTTCCCCCTCTCTAGTTATGCATGTAACTATATCTATGAAATTCATTGATGAAGCTCTTCGAGCGTGATAGCTCCTCTCTGGATCAGAGAGAGAAGCAGAGGCATAATCTGTTCTGGTGAGCGACGGAGCAGGTGGGCAATCTCGGACACCGTTCGGCTCCCATCGATCAAGGCAAACAGCAGCCGTTCCTCACGCGACCAGGACGAGAGAGGAGGCGACTGGAGCAGACGCCGAGGCACAAGATGGGACGGCCTCATCCCCTGTGAAGGCGAAGGGGACGGAGCGCTGCGCTGGCCAGGATCTCCTGTCGGCGCAGTTGTCGTCGGCGCCAGGCTGGCAGCACCTGCCTGTTCTCCTACCGTCAGATACCACTGCAATTCTCCTCGACTGGCAAGCCAGTCAACCGCTTGAGCACCGCTCATGAGGAGTCGCCCATCGACAAGGCTAATGATGATGCACGAGAGCGGGCGACCTTTCTGTAGCTGCAAGCTGGCCTGCCAGGCTTCTCCTTGGCGGAGCACGATGAGCGTCCCGCTCTGCTGAGACAGGCTGAGGAGCTGCAGCAGGCTCGCGAAGTCTTTGGTGTACATGGCATCGCCGTCCCCATCGTCCTCCAGCAGACCGACCAGCTCACTTGCCCTCCGGGTGGGCCAGGTCAGGAAATCCTTTCGGATCTGCCCTTGACGAGCCTAAATAAGAGCCTCTGTCGCTAGCTCAAGCTGCTCCAGATCCCTGGCGAGTTGCTGACTGGTCTCGCTAAACTGGGCCGCAATCTCCTGGGCACTCTTCATAGCTTTATCTAGCTGCTCCGGTAATCTATCGCGTTCATAGGCATCAGATATTCGAGCCGAGAGAAAGGAGATTTGCTGCAACCCATGACGCAGAGCCGTCAGCGCCTCCAGGGTCTCGCTATCACGATTGGCCTGGGCCCGCTGGTGTAGAAAGACCAGGCGAGACTGCAGGCTCTGGCACGTTCGCGTAATCAGGGCAATATCGCGCATAATAGCCGTGTGACGCACGGCAAGATGCCGGCTGACCGCCGCTAAAATGGAGGTACCAATCTGCTGCTCCTCGGCAATACGCTGGGCGTCGACGGTCAGACGCCTTACTTCGTCCGTCGTCGCCGTAATCCGGCGCGTCGCCCGGCGAATGGGGCGCACTATCGGTAAAAAGACCCATGTTGCGGTTAAGACCGTCAAGAGGAGAATGCCGCAGAGTAGCAGCCAGGTGTTTCTTCCGGCCAGTCGATATATCGACCCATAAAAGAGCAAAACAAATAAACTAACAGGAATAAATGAAACAATAATCATGGATATAAGAAAGCGCAGTTTGATGCCAAAGCCTGTGCGGCGCAGCAGGGTCGCCAGGTCGAGAGAAGCCTCCGGCCACGGGTCCAGTCTCGCCTCATGCCCTGTTTGTAGCTCTAGACTACGATCTGCCAACATTTGGGGGGCTCCCGTCAGAGGATAGGAAGAACGCTTGAACAGTTTCTTCTATACAGCTAGAGAGTATAGCATCTATCTAAACCAGATGGATATTAATAGCCTGTAAAAAAATGGTGCTCTATGCTAAAAGAAGTTATACAAGAAAGCTCCTGATGAGACGGCCTCTAGAGAGGAAATTACTAGCACAGGGAGTCGTCAGCTGTAGGGGCCAGAATAGTGAGAACGGCGATATAGTGCGGCGGGGCAGATAGAGCGCAGCAGCTTTTGCCAGGGCCGAGACCACCGACTGGCCTGATTTTTCGCCAGGCAGCTAGCAAAGAGCAGATGCAAGCCTGTAAGCCTGACAAAGAGGTAGTCACCGCTTCCTGACTGTGTGCTATCTCTCGGTTAGCAGGCCTGATCAGGCCCAGAGGTCCTGCGGGCTTCTGTCTGCGACAGTCCCCAGCCGCCCAGACCCATAAAGAGCCGTCGGGAGATCAGGCAGACCTGGGACTGGATTGACAAAGGCTGGCCCTGTCGTCTATAGTATTTTACTAGTCACTCGCCTATGAGCCTGCCCGGGAAGTAGTCCGGAGAGCCGCACAGGGCCACCCTTACTCAGCCCATGCTGTCGCTCTCCCTGCTTGACCTGACAGCCAGTTGCTTCGCGCGCGTCGCCCACCATTCATGCTACTCCAGTACGTGAAGCAGCCATTTTCAGACAATCAAGCATCAGGCCATGATGAAGCTTTTAGCTTATGACAACTGAAAACGTGCCCCCCGAGCTGATCGCCGAGGCTCAAAATCTTGACACGCCTCCTGAGCGGCTGACCGAGCTAAGTTATCAACCAGCCTTACGCCCCCTGGTCGCCGCCAATCCGGCAACGCCATCCGTTGTGTTGGAGCAGCTCAGCAGGGAACGCGATTTGACTGTACGCCGGGCTGTGGCACGCAATCCGAACACCTCGCTTGACCTGCTGCTGGAGCTGGCCCGCGAGTTTCCCCATGAATTTCTAGCCAATCCCATCCTGCCTCTTCTGAACCTGACGCAGCCCGATTTTATTAAACAAGCCTCGCCCCAGGCGTGGCTGCAGCTCTTGCGCTGCGAAGAGACTCCCCTGCTCTGGCTACGCTGGCTCAATGAAGATGTGAATCTCAGCCGCATTCGTTGGTTCTCCGATGAAACCATGTGGGCCTTACAGTGGCACGTCGCCATCGCGGGTGAGATCTCTGAGTTTAACGAACAGCGGCAGCGCTTCGTCAGCGAAGCGGTGGCTGACTACGAGCGGCGTAGCAGCCAGGTTGGCCTCTATCCCCGCTCCTTCAGCTCGACGCTGGTGCTTCTGACCCTGGCCATACCCGATCTCTATCCTGAGCTGGTCGAGGGGATCTACTCGCCAGACGACGAATGCTGGCGTCGGCTCTTGCTAGCCTGCTATCCCTACCTGCACCAGGAGACATTGCTCAAACTGGTCAGCGAAGGGCCGCTGGCGGTCCGCGTCGAGGCTATCAGGCTGACACCACTTCCGCCTGAGCTACTCTATGAACTGGCACGTGCCCCAGAGGCAGAGATCCGTAGCGCGGTGGCAGCTAACTCCGCCACTCCTCCTGCACTCTTATTGACCTTGACAGAGGATGCCAGCAGCCAGGTACGCAGCGCTGCGGCTCGGCATCCCCAGCTACCCGCAGACAGATTAGCCCATCTGGCCAGGAGTAGCGAGCCGGAGGTGCGGCAGGCTGTGGCTGGCCATGCCGCGCTGGGAGCTGTCGAGCGCGAACTGCTCGCCACCGATGCCAGCGCCGAAGTACGGGCCGCTGTCGCGCCACACCTGCCTCCTGAGGAGGCCTTGCTCCGGCGTCTGGCGGAGGATGAGGCCAGTCAGGTGCGGGCTGCCGTCGCTTCTCACTCAGCCCTGCCCACAGCGCTCAGCGCCTCTCTGGCGAGGGATTCCGCTTTAGAGGTTGTGCTCTCGCTGGCAGGCAACCCATGTCTGCCCCCAAAGCTCGCCGAACAGCTCTGTGCACACTCACAGGCGCTGATCCGTTGGCGGGTAGCTTCCCACCCGGCGCTGGCGCCAGAGACCTTGCGCCATCTGGCATCTTCCCACAGGCAGGATCGTTCCTTGCTCGCCGGTCTGGCTCGCAATCCCAACACGCCCGCCGATGTCCTGACGTGGCTTGCAGAACTTGATGATCGCGAGATCCATCTGGCCTTGAGCCAGCAGCCACAGCTGCCCGTACCCCTGCTGGAGCGCCTTGCCGCTCGCTATCTGAGCGAGTGGCGCCGCCAGCGCGCTATCGTCTCGACAGACGAGGGCACTCAGCCCATTGAGATCCTTCGCTCTGTGGCAGCTCACCCTTCCGCTCCACTGACACTGCTAGAGCAGCTGCTGCGCCTGAACGATAGCGAGGTGGCGATCACGGTCGCGACTCACCCGCGGACCATCTCCCAGAGCCAGAGCCTGATCTTCGATTATCTGCTGGAGACGCTACGCGAAGAGATTATCAAAGCTGATCTGCCTTCGCGTCTGCGTCCGCTGTTGCTGCAACGTCGAGACCTGCCACCAGCCTTACTGGAGCTATTCGCCGAATCCGGGCGCTGGGTCGAGCGCTATCTTGTGGCTCAGCACGCGGCAGTTCCATCCACACTACTGGAGACCCTGGCCCATGATGGTAACTGCTTCGTGCGTGCCGCCGCCCGCGCCCGACTAGCCAGTCAGCCGAGGGATTGACAGGTGCCACGCTTCTTCCTACACTAACAGCCTGACACCCCCCTGGCGAAAGCCCAGGGGGTTCTTCCTTCATCCAGCCACCTTGCCCGTCCTGGCCCTGCCAGAACGAGTAGCGGGTGTCTGTCCAGAAGCATTTCGTCTCTGCTGAGAGAGGCCCGTTTCCAACTCCCCCACCGGTACGGTTGAAAGCCTTTGCTACGATGTTCTTCACGGCATTGCGGTCGCGGTCAAGCACCAGCCCACAACGTGGGCAGACAGGCGTCCTGACGGAGAGGCTCTTCTTGACTCGCGAATGCTGGCTCAACCGCGATGACAGGAATGTCGTGTACCTGTCCATAGTCACGCATAATGAGATAAAGAGACTTATGATGCATAATTCAGGGAAGTGAGGCACGAAGCAAAGGCATAGTTGCCGGCAAGTTGTGAGTAGAAGCAGTACAGGTCATTTCTGTTGATTCCACAAGAATCCATCCACGGGCGCAGGCACTTGTTACGGATAAACTGCGTCAGCCATATTGCCTCTTCAATGGCGTTGTATTGTGCCTGATTGCCGTGGCGCTTGTACTCGTCGATTAACATGAACTCTTGTTGGCCTGAATGAATAGCGGCAGCCAGACTGCCTGGTAGCCGGAGGCTTGACAACAGCTCGCCCGACGTTCTATGGTGGTTGCCATCTACCCAGCCCCTTTTTTTCGACAGTGGCACCCGAGAGCAGTCCTCAGCACATGCTCTATACACGCCATGCTGCCATCTGATATCTGATATCTGGAACGCTAGAAGATCATCTTTCGCTGAAGACGAGGATAACACAAGGAGGGTGAAAGAGTCTCATGCGACCTGATGCCCTGGCACGCTTTCTGTCCGGCCTGGTGAGCCGGCGCCTGATGATGAGCACCATGATCTGGGGGCCACCCGGCGTCGGTAAATCGAGTATCGTCGCGCAGACAGCACGTGCTCACAGTCTGGAGCTGATCGACCTCCGCCTTTCGCAGCTTGCTCCGACCGATCTGCGCGGTCTGCCCGTGGCTGAAGAGGGCACGGCCCGCTGGTACCCGCCCGAGTTTCTGCCGCGCTCGGGCCGGGGCATCCTCTTCCTCGATGAGCTGAACCTGGCTCCGCCGACGATCCAGGGCATCGCCCAGCAGCTGATTCTCGATCGACGCGTCGGCAGCTACACCGTCCCTGAAGGCTGGTTTATCTGGGCCGCCGGCAATCGCAAAGAAGACCGCGCCGCCGTCTTCGACATGCCGGCGCCGCTGAGCAACCGCTTTATTCACCTTTTTGTAGAGCCGAACTTCGATAGCTTCAAAGCCTACGCCCTGGAGCAAGGCATGCACGAACACTTATTAGCTTTTCTGGCTTTCCGCCCTGAGCTGCTGCACAGGCTTGATCCGCAGCAGCCAGCCTGGCCCTCGCCGCGCACCTGGATGATGGCCGATGCGCTCTACAAGGCCGGACTGGATATCGCCCCGGCAGTCGGCCAGGGAGCTGCCGCTGAGTTCGAAGCATTCATGGCCCTCTACGACCGCCTTCCCGATGTCGAGGCCATTCTCGAAGGCGCAGGAGAACCCATCGCTTTTCCCAGCGAGCCATCGCTGCGCTACGCCATCACGGTGGCGTTGGCGACGCGCGCCACAAGCCTGCAGCAATGCTACCAGGCCTTCGTCTGGATGAGCCAGAAAGCCCAACCTGAATGGGTGCAGCTCTTCGCCACCGATCTCTTCCGTCTGCTGCGCGCACGCAACGAGCTAGGCAAGCTGGCTGCGCTGATGCAGCGCAATCAGCAGCTTCAGAAGCTGTTTACCGAGTACATGGAGCTGCTCAATCAGCAGCAATGAACGAAGGAGGGGTAACAGCTGATCCAGCCAGAGGACGCCAGTGCTTAGCCATCGCCTGAACCAGCCTGCTCCAAGGAGGAGATGCCATGCAGGAGCACCACGATGTACACAAACAGATCAGTGCCGCGATTCTGCAGCTGCGTCTACGGCAGCCGTTTTTCGCCACGCTGAGTCTCTTTGCCCAGATCAAGGTGAGCGATACCGTCGAAACGGCCATGACAGACGGGCGCAGCATCACCTTTAATCCTACCTTCTGGCGGCAGCTGACACCAGCCGAGCGCCTGGGGGTACTTACCCACGAGGTGCTCCACGCCGCTCTGCAGCATGTGCCACGACGTGGCCAACGCGACGCGCACCTCTGGAACATCGCTGCCGATATCGTGGTCAACGGCATTATCGCCCATCTGGAAGGGTTAGAGCTACCCAGGGGCCATCTGCGCGAGCCTGATCTGGAGAGACTGAGCGTCGAGGAGATCTATCAGCAACTACAACAGAACCGTAGGCGCGCCTCTCAGCTACGTGTCCCTCTGGATCTCAAACAGCAGAGCCAGCAAGAGGACCCACTATCGCACGAGGAATATAACCGACAGCGAGACTACTGGTGGCGGGCTATTAAGCAGGCCCGCAGCACGGGAGCGCAATCTGGTCATTTTCCTCTCGGCCTGGAACGCGAGCTGGCCCGTATCGATCCGAGCCGACTGGACTGGCGTAGTTATCTCTGGCGCTTTCTGACGCAGACCCCGAGCGACTTCTCCGGCTTCGACCGGCGCTTTATTGGTCAGCGGCTCTATCTGGACGCCCAGGAGAACGAGCAGATTCACGCCTACATCGCAGTCGATACCAGCGGCTCGATCAGCAACAAAGACCTGAGCCTTTTCCTGAGCGAGTTACGCGGTATTCTGGCCGCCTATCCCCATGTGATCGGCCAGCTCTACTATGTTGATACGGAATGCCACGGTCCCTACGAGGTGAGCAGCGTCTCCGCCGAGTTACCCCCACCACAGGGCGGCGGAGGAACAAATTTCGCTCCGTTCTTCGAACGCATCCAGACTGAGCACGAACCGTGGCAGAACGCCGTTTGTGTTTACCTGACCGACGGCTTCGGCTCCTTTCCCGAGGAGCCGCCCGGGCTGCCCGTGCTCTGGGTCGTAACGGGACATCACCTTGAGCGAGATGGCTTTCCGTTTGGCGAAGTGATCGAACTGGTGCCTGATGAAGGAAACTAAGCGGCTTCCGATCCCTTTTGCGCAGGATTGGAAGCCGCCAAGGGAAGGTTACTGTCTACGGTCGTTCCCTTTAGCGCTGGCTGCCAGCGGTCGCCGCTTCAAAGGCGATCGGCAAGGAACGGATCACAAAGACCAGACCTCGATTGACCATGATCGGAACGCCCGAGACCCGCTCCAGCCTGCCCAGGCGTTGCAACATCAACGGCAGAGCAATCTTGGCCTCCAGACGCGCTAGCGGCGCCCCGACGCAGTAATGGACACCATGACCAAAAGCTAGATGACGGTTGGGGCTGCGCTCGATCAGAAAGCGATCCGGCTCGGGAAACTGGGCCGGGTCGCGATTGGCCGAGGCTGTCCAGACAAGAACGTTTTGCCCAGGCGGAATGCGCTGCCCCCCAAGCTCGACCTCGATCGTTGTGCGCCTCAGCAGGAACCAGACCGGCGGCAGGAAGCGCAGCACTTCCTCGATGGCTGCTGGCATCAGCTCTGGCTGGCGACGCAGCCGCTCCATGACGTCGGGATAGTCGGTGAAGCAGACGATGGCATTAGCAATCAGGTTCTTTGTGGTCTCCTGACCAGCGGCCAGCAGCAGGACGCAGAAGCTCAACAGTTCATTCTGGCTGAGTTTCTGCCCATCGACTTCGGCCTGACAGAGCGCGCTGATCAGGTCCTCCCGCGGCTCCCGTCGGCGCTCGGCAATCAGGTCTGTAAAGTACTCCTCCATCTCCTGGCGCATCGTCCGCCCGGCCAGGCGCCGCGCCGGTGGAGCGGAAGGATCAGCCTGCGCCCAGCGCTGGAAGATGTCCCAATCCTGATCAGGGACACCGAGAAGCTCAGCGATCACTTTGGCCGGCAAGGGGAAGGCAATGTCGGCCACCACATCTAGCTCTCCTTTGGCCAGCACGGCATCCAGCAGTTCTTGCGTGATCTGCGTGATGCGATCCGCAAGACGCGCCACCGCTCGCGGTGTGAAAGCCTGGTTGACCAGGTTGCGCAGCTTGCGATGCTCCGGTGGATCTTTGGCCAACAACGTTCCCTCAAAAAACGCTCCAACGTCTTCAAAGGCGTTGGAAGAAAAGCGAGCATAGTCCGTGAGAACATTCAAAACATCATCGTAGCGAAAGACTTGCCAGATGCCAGTACCTTCGTGAAAGAAGACCGGGTGTGCCTCACGCATGGCAGCAAACCAGGCAAAGGAGCGCTCGGTATCTTCCAGGGGCTGCAGCCCAAAGAGCATGGGGGCCGTTGCGCGCAAACCGGGTTGTGATTGCATTGCTGCTATATCCTTTCCTCTCCAGACGTCTCGCTGGCAATACCGTCAAAGAAAATCTGCGCCACCTGCGCCACGAGGCTCTCGGGAGAGAGCTGCTCGCGCTCAAGCACTGGCTGGTACTTGTTAAAGAGTAGCAGGTGCATAAATGTCTGTAGCAGCAAATCGGTCGAGAGCGTGTCGCGGAACTCGCCATTGCGCTGGCCTTGCTCAAGTATGGCGCGAATGGCGGCGCTGATCGGCTCCAGGCGGGGACCAAGACGCTCTTTGAGGGCCTGACGCAGGTCTCCGCCATAGGTGAGCAGCTGTAAGAGGCGCGCATGCAGGCCACTGCGCTCTAGATAGACATACTCTAGAATGCGCCTGAGTCTGCCACGCGCCGTGCTGGCAGCGCTTTGGGCCTGAGCGACGGCGCGAGCGAACTGCTCCAGGTGACGCTCGAAGAGAGCGGTGATCAGCTCGTCCTTACCACCCGGAAAGTGCTGATAGAGCGTCCCCTTGGCGACGCCGCAGCGGGCCGCGATCTCATCCATCGTCGTTTCGTGATAACCTCGCTCCTCGAAGACCTCCTCTGCCACATTGAGAATCAGCTCTGTGCGTACTTCGCGCAGCCGCTCTTTTAAGCGCTGCCGCCCCATCTCACTCCCCATCGGCTCCATTCCTCCTCTGTTATGGTTGATGCTGCTCCTTTCCTCAGACCAGGAAGGCAGGCCCCTCGCTCCACGCTCTCTTCGACGACATTGAACTTTCCAGTCATATTTTAGACGTATGAGTCAAGGTGAGCCAGACGTAGATCAGATAGGAGCTGCCAGATAGGCAACAAGACCAGCTCCCGCAAGAGCATGACGCCTTGCCGAATGGTTGACATTCCAAAGGCAATTGCCTATTCTGGAAAGGCGGCTCGCCGCCAGGGTCGGCGAGCCGGTGGCAGCAAGCAAGACTACAAGAAGCGGCCAGGCAAGACCACAGCGAAAGAGAGGTCCCATGAGCGAACCACGAACAGCGATGGATGTCCGACCGGGCTACCGGGGCCGGGCCTTCACCTCCGATCTCACCGGGCAGGAATTTTGGTTGGTGGTCGACAAGGGTTTTCAGCCCCTGGGTTTGGTGATGGGCAACTGCATTTACTCAATGGGCGCCATTCGCAACTGGCTGGCGGGGATCAAGTCCCACTTCCAGGGCGAGCTGAAAGAATATACCCAGCTCATGTATCAGGCACGCGAGCTGGCCTTGAGCCGTATGCAGTTTGAGGCTGACCAGCTTGGGGCCGATGGTGTTATCGGCGTCGACATCCAGGTTCAGTACCTGCATAACGGCGAATGGATGGAGGTAACGGCTATCGGTACTGCGGTGCGTTGGGTCGGTAGCGGCCCCAATATGCCGCCCACTGGTCAGGGCCGCGTCGTTATCCCCGTAGGGCAGTAACAGCCCCCTCCTGATGTACTGGCGCTGCCAGCTCCAGCGGCAGATTCTTTTCTGATCTGAAACGGCTCATTCGCTGCTGATTGGTGGGGCAGCGCCTGGCCCTCTCCTGGCCCTCTCGGCCCGACCTGACCGCGCTGAGGCTGGCTATGCTTCGGCGAGCAGGTCAGCTCCGTCCACATCGGGCGAGATGAAGAGACCGCAGATCCCGATCTATGTCACAATGACAGGGTAGCCGCACGAGCAATGAGAATGAGAACGGAGCAGTAAAGCATGGAACGGCAGACTCGTGCTTTTGATCTGGCTCAGGTACGCGCGGAGACGCCAGGTTGTACCGAAGTGCTGCATTTCAATAACGCCGGGGCCGCCTTGATGCCTCAGCCGGTAGTGGACTCCGTGAGCGCTCATCTCCAGCGCGAGGCACGTCATGGCGGCTACGAAGCAGCCGAGGAGGCACGTGAGGCTCTCGTTCACGTCTATGAGGCGGTGGCCATGCTGCTCGGCTGCCAGCCGAGTGAGGTGGCCCTGGTGGAGAACGCCACCCGTGCCTGGGATATGGCTTTCTACGCTATTCCGTTTGCGCCAGGCGATCGGATTCTGACAGGCATGGCTGAATATGCCAGTAACTATCTGGCCTTTCTGCAGATGACCCGCCGCACTGGCGTCCGCGTCGAGGTGATTCCCGACGATGAATATGGCCAAATCTCTCTGAGCGCCCTGCGCAACGCCATCGATGAGCACGTACGCGTGATCGCTTTGACGCACGTGCCGACTAACAATGGCCTGGTGAATCCTGCGGCTGAGGTGGGGCGTATCGCCCGCGAGGCTGGCGTGCTCTATCTGCTGGATGCGACGCAATCGGTGGGCCAGATGCCACTGGATGTGCGCACGCTCGGCTGCGACATCCTGGCTGGCACGGGGCGTAAGTTCCTGCGTGGTCCGCGTGGTACAGGATTCTTGTATGTGCGTCAGGAAGTGTTAGAGCAATTGGAGCCGCCGCTCATCGATCTGCACGCCGCCAGTTGGACGGCGCCAGACCAGTACGCCTTGCGTCCCGATGCGCGTCGCTTCGAGTGCTGGGAGGCAAGTATTGCCAATCGCCTGGGCCTGGGGGCCGCTATCGATTATTTTCTGCAGTGGGATCAGCAACGTCTCTGGCGCCGTATTCGCGATCTCGCCTATCTGCTGCGTACACGTCTCACGCCGCTGCCAGGGGTCATTGTCCATGATCGGGGAGTGGTTCAGGGCGGTATTGTGACCTTCACGGTGGAAGGCTGGGAGGCCGAGATGATCCGCCAGGCTCTGCGCCGCCAGCACATCAATGTCTCGGTGGTCTCTCAACAGGCCGCACTGCTGGATATGCAGGCCCACGGCCTTCAGACGCTGGTGCGCGCTTCGGTACATTACTACAATTCGGAGGAGGAGGTCGAGCGTTTCGCTCGGGCACTGGAGCATTTGCTTGCTGGCTGACCCCACTAGCTCGCTGAGTTAAGCTTCTCTGTTCTCTCTCCCCTCGCTCTGTTGCAACAGGGTATCTTTTTTGCTGCCCTCCCGTCTCCCGTTCTCACTATTGCACAAGAGAGCGCAAAAGCATCAACATATACCATCTTGACTATCCGCTTGACATGATCATTGCCCATTCTCTACAATCCTCCAACAGGAGGACTCGCAAGGTAGAAGGAGGAGATGGCGGCCAAAGCAGGAACCTTGCGGGGGGAGAAGAGCGCTATGGTCAGTCGAATCGATCAGCGGCTTGGAGGCTATCGGCTGGTGCGCTTGCTGGGCCAGGGCCATATGACACGTGTCTATTTGGGAGAGCACCTGCGCACGGGAGCCCCGGCGGCGCTGAAGGTGGTCGAGGCACAGCTCTCCAGCCAGGAACTGGCCGAGCTGCTGATCCGCGCACAAATTTTGACACGGCTGGAGCATCCGCACATTGTGCGTGTTTTCGATTTTGGGGCGGAGGACGGGCAGCCGTTCATTGTAATGGCCTACGCCCCTCATGGGACGCTGCGCGAGCGGCACCCGCGAGGTATTCCTTTGCCTCTGCCGACAGTGGTTTCCTACGTGCGCCAGGTGGCTGCAGCCTTGCAGTATATCCACGGCTATAAGCTCATCCATCGCGATATCAAGCCGCACAATATGCTGCTGGGACCGGACAACCAGGTCTGGCTAAGCGATTTCGATATTGCAACGGTGGCGCGCAGCGCGGGCTACCGCCGCGAGAAGCTACAGGGTTTCGAAGGAACGGTTCCTTACGCGGCGCCGGAGCAGCTGCGTGGACGTCCCCGGCTGGCCAGCGATCAGTATGCCCTGGGAGTGGTGGTTTATGAATGGCTGACGGGCGAGTGGCCCTTTCTCGGCACGACCCAGGAGATCGCTCTGCAGCATCAGATCGCACCGCCACCATCGTTGCGCGAACGCGCTCCGACGGTTCCTCCGCTCGTGGAACAGGTGGTGCTGCGCGCTCTGGCGAAGGACCCGAATGAGCGCTTCCCCTCAGTAGAGGAGTTCGCCCGTGAGTTGGAGCGCGCCAGTCGCCAGGAGCGCCTCCCGCTTTCTCCGCTGCCACGCTCGCAGTTTAAATCGCCGCTGCCCTTTGCCCCAGCTGCTGCTCAGTCAGCGGCAGCACCAGCCGCTGAGTTGCCACCCTCTTCCGTGGTGACCACGCCCCGCCTGGTTTATCGCGGTCACAGCGCTCGCGTGGCCTCGCTGGCCTGGGCCAGCCACGGGCGCTATCTGGCCTCCAGCAGTCAAGATGAGAGCGTCCAGATTTGGGAGAGCCGCAGTGGTGAGACGCTGCTTGTACAGCGCGGTCTCTCACTGGAGGCGCCGGTGATCGCCTGGTCACCCGATGGACGCTATCTAGCTATGACCGATGGCCTGCTGTCTGAGGTGGTTCAGCTGTTAGCCGTTCTCCCCCACGACGCCCGAGCGGCCCGGCTGGAGGCGCCCGCCGGTGCACGCTATGAGGGTCTCAACGAGCGTATTCTGGCACTGGCCTGGTCGCCCGATGGAAAGTATCTGGCCGCCGCTGGTGAGGAGCGAGTCGTTCTGGTCTGGGAAATAGCTACGCGTCGCGTCGTCTGTACCTACCGCGGTCACCACGGCAGTATCGCCGCGCTGGCCTGGTCGCCTGATAGTCGCCAGCTTGCCTCTGGCGGAGAGGATCGCACGGTCCATGTCTGGGAGCCAACAGCGAGCACCGGGGGGAACATCCGCATTTACTACGGCCACCATGATAAGGTCAATGCAGTAGCCTGGTCGCCCAATGGACGCTTTGTCGCCTCTGCCAGCGATGATCAATCAGTCCAGGTATGGGAGGCTCGCGACCCGCGCGGCCTCGACGGCGGGCGCGAACCCCTCTGTTACTACGGCCACAACGGCGGCGTGACCTGCGTGGCCTGGTCCCCTGATGGTCGCCTGCTCGCTTCCGGGAGCGTCGATGAACAGGTTCATGTCTGGCGGGCCGACGGTGAGGTCGTCCCCATCACCCCGCTCTTGAGCTATCGCGGCCATAGCGACTGGGTGAGCGCCGTGGCCTGGTCGCCCACTGGCGATGCCCTCGCCTCCGGCTCGTGGGATGGCACTGCGCAGATCTGGGAGCCTTTTAGCGGGAAGGCCGCAGCCACGGACAACTAAGTGAGGGAGGGCACTATCAGACCGCCTCCCGCCCCTCCTTGTTCAGTGCCCCTCCTCCTCTACACCTGGGCGGCCTCGGACTTCGGCTCCTTTCGCTGCTCCCCTACTACGAACGATACTGGTCTGAACAGGTCGGGCCTGGTCTGACGACTGCCAGCCAATCCCTCCGCCTCAACCGGGGGCAGATCTCAACTCAGCCTGGATCGAGAAACATGTTATAATAGAGCAACCCGGTTAGCTTCAGCAACCTGTGATAGCGGCGGCTCTCTAGCTGCATTCGCATGCCAGAGAGCCTGTTTGCTGCCGACTACAGCGCCCAAGGCCATCGGCTTCGGGGCTATCTCGCTCCGAGCGATGCGATGAGTCACCTGACCTGACAACTGACTCCGGCAACAGACAACCAGCCAGCGCTGAGCACCTTTCATCGCCGGCCCGCCCGGAGTAGGAATACAAGCAAGAGCGTAGAGGAGGTAAGCGGTCTGCTTATGAGCCGCTTTCTGGAGGCCCTGGCACAGCGCGTCCTGATTTTCGATGGTGCTATGGGCAGCACGATTCAGACCTATCAGCTGAGCGCAGCTGACTACGGTGGACCCGCCACCGAGGGTTGTAATGAGTATCTGGTGCTGACGCGACCGGAGGTGATCGAGGAGATCCATGTGGGCTTTCTGGAAGCGGGTTGCGATGTACTGGAGACCAATTCGTTCACAGCCAGTCGCTTGAAGCTCAATGAGTATGGCCTGGGGGAGCGCACACGCGAGATTAACCTGGCCGCCGCGCGCCTGGCCCGCCGGCTGGCGGATCGCTACAGTACATCCGACTGGCCGCGCTTTGTGGCGGGTTCGATCGGCCCCACCGGCATGCTGCCGTCTTCAGATGATCCGGTCTTGAGCAATATCACGTATCAGCAGCTGGTAACGGTCTTCCAGGAGCAGGCCGCTGCTTTGCTGGAGGGCGGCGTCGATGTGCTTCTGATCGAGACCAGCCAGGATTTGCTGGAGGTGCGTGCCGCGGTGACGGGCCTGCGCCGTGCAATGGAGCAAACTGGGCGACGCGTGCCGATTCAGGCCCAGGTCTCGCTCGATACCAGCGGACGGATGTTGCTCGGCACCGACATCGCCGCTGTGATGACGACCCTGGTTGGGCTGCGGGTCCAGATCATCGGCCTCAATTGCTCGACTGGCCCCGAGCATATGCGCGAGCCGGTGCGCTACCTGGCCGAACACTGCCCACTGCCGATTTCGACGATCCCTAACGCCGGTATCCCACTGAATGTCGGGGGCAAAGCCGTCTATCCACTGGCGCCAGAGGCGATGGCCACAGCCCTGCGCGAGTTCATCACCGAGTTCGGCGTCAATATCGTAGGGGGCTGCTGTGGTAGCTCCCACGCTCATCTACGGGCTATTGTGCAAGCCTGCCGCACGGCGCCGCGCCGTCCACGCCCGCAGGCCGACGATGTGCTCCAGCGGCATAGCTTCTCCAGTGTCTCGCTCTCTCTGGTGGCCAGCGGCATGCGCGCAACCAGCCTGCGACAGGACCCGCCACCACTGTTGATCGGCGAGCGCGTCAATAGCCAGGGAAGTCGCAAGGCTAAGGAGGCGCTGCTGCGCGATGACTACGACACCCTGCTGGCCATTGCCCGCGAACAGGTTGAGGGGGGGGCCCATGCGCTGGATGTCTGCGTGGCCCTCACGGAGCGCAGCGATGAAGCTATGCAGATGGCCCAGACCATTAAGAAGCTCTCCCAGGGTATTGAGGTGCCGCTCTTTATCGATTCAACAGAGCCGGCAGTCATTCAAGCAGCGCTGGAGGTCTACCCGGGTCGGGCCGTCATCAATTCGATCAACATGGAAAATGGGCGCGAGCGCATTGAGCGTGTGGTCCCCCTGGCGCGGGAGCACGGGGCAGTAGTGGTAGCTCTGACAATCGACGAGGCGGGCATGGCCCGCAGCGCCGAGCGCAAGCTAGAGGTCGCGCGCCGGATCTATGAGATCTGCGTGGAAGAGTATGGGCTGGCGCCCGAGGCGCTGCTCTTCGATCCCTTGACCTTCCCCATTACTACAGGCCAGGAGGACCTGCGCACCGCGGCTATCGAGACATTGGAGGCGCTGCGTCGCATCAAGGCCGAGCTGCCCGGCGCCCTGACCTTGCTGGGGGTCAGCAACGTCTCCTTCGGCCTGAAGCCCCAAGCGCGCGCCGTGCTCAATAGCGTCTTTCTCTATCATGCGGTGCGCGCGGGCCTGGATGCCGCCATTGTCAACCCGTCCCACATCAAGCCCTATGCGGAGATCCCCGAGGAGCAGCGCCGCCTCGCCGAGGACCTGATCTACAACCGACCCGAGGCTCTGCCTCGCTACATCGCCTATTTCGAGGAGTACGCCCAGCCTGAGACGGGAAGCGAGGCACGCAGCGATCCAACGGAAGGTTTGAGTACCGATGAGCGCCTCCATTGGCAGATCCTCCATCGGCGCAAGGAGGGTATCGAGGAGCTGATCACGCAGGCCATTCAGGAGCGCTGCGCTGCTGGGGACATGACAGCGAGCGAGGCCGCTGTCCAGGTACTCAACGGGGTGCTCCTGCCGGCAATGAAAGAGGTTGGCGATCGCTTCGGCGCCGGTGAGCTGATCTTACCTTTCGTCCTGCAGTCTGCCGAGGTCATGAAGCGGGCCGTGGCCCATTTAGAAGGCTATCTTGAGCGCAAAGAGGGCTACACCAAGGGACGGGTCGTGTTGGCCACCGTCTTCGGCGACGTGCACGACATCGGCAAAAACCTGGTCAATACGATCCTGAGTAATAACGGCTACACGGTCTATGATCTGGGCAAGCAGGTGCCGCTCAATACCATCCTCGACAAGGCCGTCGAGGTCAACGCCGACGCCATCGGTCTCTCAGCCCTGCTGGTCAGCACTTCGAAGCAGATGCCGCTCTGCGTTCAGGAGCTGCATCGACGCGGCCTGCGCTATCCGGTGATCGTGGGCGGCGCCGCCATTAATCGCGCCTATGGCCGCCGCATCCTCTTTGTCGAAGAGACGGAGGGAGGTACCCACGAGAAAGGGCGCCTGGTTCCTTACGAGCCGGGAGTCTTTTATGCACGCGACGCCTTCGAGGGCCTGGAGATTATGGATCGCCTGACCGGTGATCCTCGCGAGCGTGAGGCTTTTGTGGAGCGAATCAAGCGAGAAGCCCTCCGTGAGCTACAAAAGCAGCAGCAGCAGCAGCAGCTCTCCCCTGAGATAGGGACCAGCACCCAGGACGAGCAGCCGTCGACCAGCATCAAGCCAGCTCCCTCCATCCCCAAGCCTCCTTTCTGGGGGCCGCGCGTCCTGGAGCGCATCGGCCTGGAGGATATCGCGGCCTGTCTGGATGAGAATACACTTTTCCGCCTGCATTGGGGTGGTAAGGCTCATGGCGATGACTTTGCACGTCTGGCGACAGAGGAGTTTCGCCCGCGCCTGGAACGCATGCTGCGTGAGGCCAGGCAGCAGCGCTATCTGCAACCGCGCGTCATTTATGGCTACTATCCTTGCCAATCCCAGGGCAATAGCCTGATCATCTATGATCCGCAGCCACTGACGGAGGGCAGCGAGGTTCTGCACGAGCTGGCACGCTTCCACTTCCCGCGCCAGCGCCAGCGCGAGCGGCTCTGTCTGGCTGACTATTTTGCCTCGACAGCCAGCGGCCTCATCGACGTAGTAGCGCTGCAAGTGGTCACCGTGGGTCCTGGGCCTTCGGAGCTGGTCCACCAGCTTCAACAGGAGGGGCGCTATTCGGAGGCCTATTTTCTGCATGGGCTGTCGGTACAGCTAGCAGAGGCACTGGCCGAGTATACGAACCAACATATTCGGCGCGAGCTGGGCCTGAGAGAACAGGAAGGACGAGGAAGACGCTATAGCTGGGGCTACCCCGCTATTCCAGACCTGGAGGATCACCGCGTCTTATTTGCGCTGCTGCCAGTCCAGAACAGCATCGGGGTCGAGTTGACTGCTGGCTATCAACTGGTACCGGAGCAGTCGACGGCAGCTATCGTAGTTCATCACCCCCAGGCTGTTTACTTCGCGGTGCGAGAGCCATCCCCAGGCCTCAGCGGCCTGTGAGTACGTCAGTTGCAGAGCACCGCTGAGAATACGCCGCCGCGGCTCAGGCCCAGACCCAGAGGACTCTAGCCTCGGGCTGGCGGGCACGCTCCGCCGTTGGCCTCGCCGCGGCGATTGCTCTGCTAAGGTGCGCTGTGATAGGATGTGAGGGGCAGGGCTCGCCGAGGGTTGGTGCGCTCTTCCTGCCACCCACACGCCTCTCTGGAGAGCTAAGACTGCTATCCCAGGTGCTGGTCAGGGCCCCTGTGAGTCGGCAGCGAATGCTCACCAGCAGTGGAGGGCAGCGAGAGACGAGCTACTGCCCCGCTCCTTGACCGCTGACCTGCGCTTCCTCTCCCTCCTCTTCCTCGGGATCAGGGTCTTCGGGCGAGGTTCCGGGCTTCCAGCGGCTCTCTCCGCCGTTGTCATCATCGTAAGGACCTGGCCCATCGTAGGGGAAGGTTCGCCAGCTGCGCTGCTCAGACTGCTTTTGTCCGTCAAACATAGACTCTCTCCTTTCTTGTCGTGGTTGATGCTGGCTAGCTGGCCTCCGATTTCGAGATTTTTATAATCTCGAAATCTTAAATGCACCCAGCTATTAAAGATAGAGGCACTATAAATCGATCCTCCTCGCCGAGCTGACGCGCGGCACCAGCTGGCCAGGGGCTAAACACAGGAAAGTAGGGCAAGAGATCGCTGCCCCAAAGGAAGCTGCCTGCAGGAAGGCAGGGACCGGCTTCGGCAAGAGGGGGCCGGTATCGCCAGCTCTGCCCCTGCGGCTTTGACTTTCCATCCTGTAGACGGAACAGGGGGTGCAAACCGAAAAAATGATGGGCAACGGTCACCGAGCAGAAAAAACCCGGCAATTTCTGTGCGGGGCTATACCAGCGCCCGAGAGTGTGCTATACTAGCGAAGACGGACCCACCTTGACCGTCACGCATCGGTGGCTCCCTCCCGGCTGAAACCTGGACTGGCCTCCGCGCCGGTGCTCGCTATCGCGACCTGGCCCCAGGCACGAGCACAGATGAGAGGAGGCCCGACAAGACCAGAGATACAGGGCAGAGAATTCAGAGGACTGAAGATGCTATGGGCATAATAGCGGCTATACCACGAGCTGCAACACACTTCTGTACCCACGCTGTTTCTGACCGCCACATTTGTAACTAGCGTACTGCCTGTCTGCCTGCTTTCTTTATCCTCGGCTCCGTTTGGGTACAGTTCTGTGAGCATTTCTGCACATTAGGAGAGAAGAGCACAATGAGCAGCATATCGGCCAGGCCGATTGTGCTTTATAATACACTCGGTCGTGAGAAACAGCGTTTTGAGCCGCTTCATCCGCCAAAGGTGGGCATCTATAGCTGCGGCCCCACCGTCTATCGTGACATCCACATCGGGAACTTCCGCACGTTCTTGATGACTGACTGGCTACGTCGCATGCTCGAATACAACGGCTATGATGTTCTGCTGGTGCGCAACATCACGGATGTTGGTCATCTACAGAACGACGTCGAGGAGAGCGGAGAGGATAAAATCGAGCATGAGGCGCGCCGCACAGGTCGCTCAGCCTACGAGATTGCCTCCTACTATACACGCCGGTACGAAGAGGACGCTGCCGAGCTGAATATTCTGCCGCCCCATATCGTGCCCAAGGCGACCGAGCACATTCCCGAGATGCAGGAGATGATCGCCAGGCTCATCGAGAAGGGGCTAGCCTACGTGACAAGCGAGGGCAACGTCTACTACGATGTCAGTCGCTTCCCGGAGTACGGCAAGCTCTCCGGCAATACCCTGGAGCAGTTGCGAGCCGGTGGGCACGGACGTGAACAGATGGAGGTGGCTGACGACAAGGAGTCTCCCGAGGATTTTGCTCTCTGGAAGCGCGGCAGTCCCAAGCGCCAGATGAACTGGGACAGCCCTTGGGGCCTTGGTTTCCCCGGTTGGCATATCGAATGCTCGGCGATGTCCGTCAAGTACCTGGGTGAGCAGTTCGATATCCATACAGGCGCGGTTGATCTGATCTTCCCTCACCACGAGGATGAGATCGCTCAAAGCCAGGGCGTCAGCGGGAAGCCACCAGTGCGCTATTGGGTCCACGGCGAGTTTCTGGATTTCGGCAACGCCAAGATGGCCCGCTCGAAGGGCAATGTGGTACTGCTCTCGACGCTGAAGGAACGCGGTATTGAGCCGCTGGCCCTGCGCTATCTGCTGTTGACTGCGCACTACCGCTCAAAGATCAATTTTACCGATGAGTCGATCACGGCGGCGCAGAATGGCCTGAATAATCTGCGCGAGACTCTGGCCGCTCTGCCGGCTGACGGCGTGGGCGCCACCGGCCCCTGGTCCGAGGAGGCGCAGCGCCTGCGGGATGCCTTCCACGAGGCAATTAACGATAATCTGGAGCTGCCCACGGCCCTGAATCTGACCCATCGCGCTCTCCACAATCAGCTCATTCCGCCGGCTGAGCGGCGCCGCCTGCTACTGGATTTCGATCGTGTGCTTGGTCTACGCCTGGAAACGGTGGCCCCGCGCCAGCCGCGCTTCATTCCCGAGGAAGTGCTGGCTCTGGTACGCGAGCGCGAGGCAGCTCGCGCCGCCCGCGATTGGCAGCGCTCAGATGCCTTACGCGAGCAGATCAAAGCGCACGGCTTCGAGGTGCGCGATACTCCTCGGGGTACCGAGCTGATCTAGCCAGGCTTGCCGAAGGGCAGGCGGCGGACCTGGCTATCTGCCTGACTCTTCTTGCCACGATGAGAATGGGCACGACCAGACCCGGGGCTACTGCCAGGAGCTGGTCACGGATGTATGCCTGTCGCCTGTTAGGTCTTTGCGCCCGGCAATGGCCGCTGCTGGCGCTGTCAAGCTCGAACGACAGGGGTAGCTGGCTGGGTGCCAGATCTCGGGGGAAGCAGTAGCGCAGCGACCATGCTCTGCACTCAGCGTCAACTGTGAAAGCCTGCAGTCTGCGCTGTGCACAACGTATAATATTGCCTGGACGATACAGGTTGTCTGCTAGTAAGAGCGGGAGGGAGCCAGGGCCAGCCTGGTGTTCTTCCCGCTGTTCTTCTGCTTTTCCTCGCTCGCCTGCTCATCCGCTCGCTATGAGCAAGCGCCGATGGTCGAAGTGTCAGTCGGATCAGCTTTCAGAATAGAGAGACTCGCAGACTTCTGTCCCATCCCAGATGCTTGTGCAAGTGGGGAGGCTCGAGTGCGGCGTGAGGGGCAGGCGAGCGGGCACTTGCGCACGCTAGAAACCAGGAGTATCAATCATACCAGCGCTTGTCGACGCTGGTTCAGCGAGTCAGTCGTATCACACGCACGCAAAGGAGGCGAGAATCATGGCATCCTGGTGGCAAAAGACGCTGATGGCTGCTGCCGGTCTGGCGGGTGCAGTTGGCGGCGCCTACTATTTCTTTCTGCGTCGCCCCGTCCCCTCGCCCAAGGGCGTCCGGCGCCTGCCTGGTTTGCATGAGGAAGTCGAGGTCATTACCGACCGCTATGGCGTGCCCCATATCTATGCCCGCAACGAGGATGATCTCTTCTTCGCTCAGGGCTACGTCCATGCCCAGCAGCGCCTCTGGCAGATGGATTTCAACCGCCGTCTGGGTTCAGGCCGGCTTTCGGAGGTGGTGGGAGAGGTAACACTGGAACTTGATCGTTTCTGCCGGCGCCTGGGCCTGCATCGCGCTGCGGCCAGCGATGTGGCCCGCCTCTCGGCTCATCATCGTCGCATCCTGGAAACCTATGCCGCTGGCGTTAATGCCTTTATCGAGAATCATACGCTCCCGGTGGAGTTCACGCTCTTGCGCTATCGGCCCGACCCCTGGCAGCCCGCCGATAGTCTGCTCTGGGCGAAGATGATGGGCTGGAACCTAAGCGGCAACTGGGAGAGCGAGCTGATTCGGGCACGCATCGTAGCCCGTGCTGGAGCGGAGCGGGCGGCAAAACTGGAGGCCGGCTATGATCCTGGGCATCCTCTGATTATCCCGCCCGGCGCCGAGTACGGCGGGGTCAATCCGGGTCTGCTGGAGCCATATGAGCAGGTGAAGCAGCTGAGCGGCTTCGGCCCACTGGGGGCCAGCAATAACTGGGTGGTGGATGGCAGCAAGACGGTGACCGGCGCGCCCATTCTCTGCAATGATCCGCACCTGGCGCAGGGTGCTCCTTCGATCTGGTTCGAGTGCCACCTGGCAGCCGGCGACATCGATGTGGTCGGGGCTTCGTTCCCGGGCACGCCCGGCATTGTCATCGGCCACAATCGCCATATTGCCTGGGGCCTGACGAACGCCATTTCCGATGTCCAGGATCTCTACATCGAGAAGTTTGATCCGCAGCATCCATACCGCTATGAGTTCCGGGGCCAGTGGGAGGAAGCTCAGGTGATCCGTGAGGAGATCCGCGTGAAGGGACGGAAGGAGCCGGTTGTCGAAGAGGTGGTGGTGACGCGTCACGGGCCTATTCTGACGACCTTGTCCACCGGGCAGGGACGAGCCAGCGAGGGAGACGGCGCCACGCCCTCAGAGGTGCCGCTGGCTCTGCGCTGGACTGGCTTCGAGTCTTGTCGCATTATTGCGGCAGTGGAGAAGTTAAACCGCGCAACGTGCTGGGAGGAGTTCCTGGAGGCGATGCGCGATTGGGATGTGCCGCCACAGAATGTGGTCTACGCGGATCGCGAGGGCAATATTGGCTACATTATGGCGGGCCTGATTCCTGTCCGTAACCATCGTCAGACGCTCCTGCCTTCGCCAGGCTGGACCGGTGAATATGAGTGGACGGGCTTCATCCCCTTTGAGGAGCTGCCACGCCTCTTTAATCCTCCTGAGCATCTGATTGTGACCGCCAATAACCGGGTGGTCAAGGACGACTATCCTTACTACATCACTCACGAGTGGCTCAATGGCTATCGGGCGCAGCGCATCCGCGACCTGCTGCAGAGCAAGGAACGCCTGTCGCTGGCTGATATGGCCCGCATCCAATCGGATCAGTATGCGCAGCCGGCACGTGAGATTGTGCCTCATGTGCTGGAGACGGTCAGCCCGGCGAATGCCCTGGAGGAGACCGCTCTCCAGACGCTGCGCGACTGGGATTATGTGCTCTCTCCCGAGAGCACGGGAGCGGCGATCTATGAAACATTCTTGCAGAAGCTGGAGCGTATTGTCTTCGCTGCGGTCATTGGCGACGATGAGCAGCTGCTCTATCAGTACCTGGGGGTCGGTTCAACGCTGCTGGCGATTCTCAATGGCTATGCCAGCCGCAGCAAGCCGCTGCTGATTCGCCTGCTCAAGGAGCGTGACGATAGCTGGTTTGCGGAGTCGGCTATTCCCAATGGGCCGCGCTCCTGGCATGCGGCTCTCTCGGCAGCCTGGTCGGCGGCGATCGCCGAGCTGCTGGAGAAGCTGGGGCCGGATGTGGCACGCTGGCAGTATGGGGCAATCCACCGCCTGACCTATCAGCATCCGCTGGGGAACGTGAAGCCCCTCGATAAGCTATTCAACCGCGGCCCCTATCCAGCAGGCGGCGATATCGATACGGTCTTTATGGGCGCGGTAGTGCCCAATCAGCCGGAGCAGGTGGTAATTGTGCCTTCATATCGCCAGATTGTGAATCTGGCCGATCTGAATGCCTCGCTTTCGGGCCATGCGCCCGGCCAGTCGGGCCATCCCGGCAGCCGTCACTACGGTGATTTTGTGCGCCCCTGGCTGCGCACAGAGCATCATCCGATGCTCTTCGAGCGCCAGGCGATCGAGGCCAACATGGAGGGACGCCTGCTCTTGCAGCCGCGCTAGCCTCCTCTCTGCTCTGGAACACGAAGCAGCCCGCCAGGTCCAAGATACCGTTACTGCAGAGGACAGGCAACAGATGATCCCCGCTGGTGTCTGTCCTCTTCCTTCTCCGTGCGCCGGTTCTCCGCGGAGCTGCCCTGTGGCCGGCCCACGCACGAGGTCACCTCCGGTTCCCCGCTGCTTGGACTGCTGCGCGCCGCCGAGGAGGACCTCCTGCCTCCTTCCCTGCAGCAGCTCCTCGCCCGCTTTGGCCTCTCCTATGCCACTGTGCGCCCCTCCCTCTCTGAGGAATGTTTTTCGATCTAATATCAGCAAAGTTCCTCTTATGCAGACAAAGGGAAAGAGTAGTCAGTCTCCAGGGTGACTGGCAGCTCTTCCTCTCTGTCTGGAAAGCCTCAGGACCAGGTCACGAGGAAACGGCAGCCAGCGCTTCACCAGCCCTCAGCCCGCTTGATCCCGAGCAACTGCACCGCGACAAGCCCTTCTCCGCAGAAACTCTTGCAAACAACCTCGCAACCGGTCTACACTGCCTAACTGACAGTATTCGCCGCAGGCTTAGCCGAGAGGGTCTCTCAAGCGGCGGATCAGATGCTCTCTTCTCTTTCTAATTTCAGACGTATTGAGGCTGCTGGCATGGAACACGAGGAAAAAAGAAGGCTGATCGCCTTCGGCTGGTATGGGGGAAAATTCAACCATCTCAACTGGCTCTTACCGCTGCTGCCCAGGACTACACACTACTGTGAACCCTTCGGCGGCTCTGCTGCCGTACTGCTCAACCGCGAGCCTTCACCGGTAGAAACCTACAACGATCTCGACAGCGAGGTTGTTAACTTCTTCCGCATCTTGCGCGAGCAGAGAGAGGCCCTGATCGAAGCCATCGGCCTGACGCCCTTCTCACGCGAGGAATTCGAGCGCGCCTGCAGTGAATCGCCGGAAGGCATCTCAGATCTGGAACGGGCCCGACGCTTCTTCATCCGCGCCAGGCAAGTTCGTACTGGACTGGCGCAGTCCGCCAGTGTCGGACGCTGGGCGCACTGCATCCTGACCAGCCGCGCCGGAATGGCAGGAGCCGTTTCGCGCTGGCTGGGCAGCGTTGAAGGGCTGGCCGAAATTGCTCAGCGTTTACTGCGAGTGCAAATCGAACATGCCCCAGCCATTGAGGTGATCCAGCGCTACGATAGCCAGGAAACTCTGTTCTATTGTGATCCTCCTTACCCACACGACGCTCGCGGGGATGCCAATGCCTACGCCCATGAAATGATCAACGATGATCATCGCCGTCTGGCAGAGGTGCTGCACAGCGTCAAAGGAAAGGTGGCCCTCTCCGGCTACCACTGCAGGCTGCTTGATCATCTGTATCGCGATTGGAGCTGCATAGAGGCGCCAGTAAAGCTCTGCCATTCGAAGAAGACTCCCAGGCAAGAAGTATTGTGGGTGAATTACGACGTCTTGAAAGCAGCAGCCTGGAAGGGTGTAATGTAGCAGCAGAGCCGACAGCGACGAGGGGGACTGAGTCAGGCGGCAGAACTATGGCCCAAATAATCAATCAAGCCGGTATCCCCGCCTCAAAGAGCAAGAGATACCGGCTCAAAACCTGCCATCAGCAACCTGCTCACCCGCCGATGCAGGCAGCATGAGCGGCGCCCGCCAGGGCAGCGCACTGGGCAGTTACACCGCCCTTGACCCTAATCCTGCTTATTGAAAGCCAGCGCGCCCCAGACGATAAAGATCAACCCCAGTATGGCCACAATCAGCAGCTCCACCGATGTCGAGAGCGTTGTATCAAAAACCTTGACCCCCAGACCTAAGGCATCCAGCACAAACTGGGGCAGATTGAGAGCCCGCAGTACCGCCTGCCGCAGCGGGTCCACTCCATAGGTCACCGGGTTAATCTTCGTCAGGAAGGCCAGCCAGCCGGGCAGATTGCGCAACGGGAAGAGCGCCCCGCTCAGGAAGAACATCGGCATCAGGAAGAACTGCATGATCATCTGGAAGCCTTCCATCGACTTCATGCGCGAGGCAATGACAATACCCAGCGACGTCAGAGAGAAGGCCAACAGCAGCATCTCCAGCATCAGCTTGACCACCAGGCCGACGCTCAGATTGACCCCCACCAGCGGCGCAAAGATCAGCATGATCGTCCCCTGCAACATGGCGATCGTGCTGCCCCCCAAAGCCTTCCCCAAGACCAGCGAGGTGCGCGAGATCGGCGCCACCAGCATCTCACGCAAAAACCCGAACTCGCGGTCCCAGACGATCGAAATCGCCGAGAAGATCGAGGTAAAGAGCACAGTCATGCTCAAGACGCCCGGGAAGAGAAAGGTTCGGAAATCCAGGGTTGGCGTCCCCGGCGGTAGATTGGCCTGACTCCCAACCACATTCAGGCTGCTGGAGAGACCGGAGCCAAAAATGAAGAGGAACATCAACGGCTGGGCCAGCGAGGTGATGATCCGTATCCAGTCACGCACAAAGCGCAAGACCTCGCGGTACCAGATGATCACAATCGTATTGAGGTTGCGCCGAAACGGCCCGTTGATCGGCGTCAGGCTCTGCTCCATCCGCACCGGTTGCGGCGTCACTACAGTTGTCGCCATAATCTTTTACCTCCTTCCCCAGCGGCGTGAGCGCATGAAGCCGCGCATCAGCTCTCGGGCATCAGCCTCTTCATCACGGATTTCACGCCCGGTAAGCTTGATGAAGACATCGTCCAGCGTCGGGCGCCGCACGCTGATCGAGGCGATGCGCGCCGTCACCTTTTCAACGATACGCGGGACCAGCTCTTCGCCACCCGCAATCTCAAAGACCAGCTCCCCCTTGTTCTCTCGCGGCTCAACCCCAAAATGCTCCTTGATCTGCTGCGCTGCTACAGCGTTATCGCTGGTCCTGAGACGAATAACATCGCCTCCTACCATGTCCTTGAGCCGACTCGGCGTGTCCAGAGCCACGATCTTGCCATGATCAATAATGGCAATTCGATCACAATATTCGGCTTCATCCATATAGTGCGTGGTCAAAAACATCGTAATCTGCTTTTGCTGACGCAGATTCAGAATATATGACCAGAGATGCAGTCGTGTTTGAGGATCAAGGCCGATAGTTGGCTCATCTAGGAAAAGAACACGTGGATAGTGCAAAAGGCCGCGAGCGATCTCTAGACGGCGCTTCATGCCCCCCGAGAAAGTGCGTACCAGCTGGTCACGCCGGTCGTAGAGATCGACCATCTTGAGTAACTCCTCGCGACGCTGCTTGCTGACCGCCGCCGGCAAGCCATAGACAGTGGCATGAAAGCGCAGGTTCTCGTCCGCGGTCAGGCGATCGTCAAGGCTCGGGTCTTGGAAGATGAGACCGATTGATTCGCGCACTTTGTTGCGCTGTGTCACAAGGTCATAGCCAGCAATGCGCGCCCGCCCAGCGGTGGGACGCAGCAGCGTACAGAGCATGTTGATGGTAGTCGATTTGCCGGCTCCATTGGGACCGAGGAAGCCGAAGATCTCCCCCGGATAGACTTCGAATGAGATACCTTTGACCGCCTCTAGCTTGCCATAGTGGCGGGTCAAGCCCTCAACTTCGATGATGGGCGCCCCCGCGGGCCGCACTCCCTCGCTCGCTACCGCCATCCGCAGATCCGCCGGCGACTGAATCTGTCCGTTGAGCTGTTCTCCTTGCAGTGTCTGCTCTTCAGCAGCCATGTCTGCCATGTAACTCTCCTTCTCTCTCAGCTCTCTCAGCTATCACAGCGGCCAATTCTTCTAGCCCACGAAGAAGGGAAAACCGTCCCTCTTCGCTCATGAGGCTAAAGACCGTCTTGAGCTGCTCTTTCATCTGCTGTGCCATGTGCTGGCGCAATTCTCGCCCAGTATCGGTGAATTCAACAAAAACCTGGCGACGGTCTTGATGATCCCGCCTCCTCATCACCAGCCCCCGCCGTTCCAGGCTGTCAACCGCCCGCACCACCGTTGCAGGATCAAGGTCAAGACGGCTGGCCAGCAGGCCGATGGTATACGGCTCCCCCCCCTCTTGCAGCGCCCTCTGCAGCAAGCCCAGAACCATGAACTGGGTCGTACTCACCATCGTTCCATGCTGATGGGCACGCTTGAAACTCGCCCCCATCGCCCTCTGAACCTGACTGAAGAGGGATGCAAAGCGCTCCGCTTGCTCCTCCAGGTCGCGCACCTGCCTTTCACCATCGGTCTCTCTTTCCATGACCCATGCTTCTTTCCTTTCTCCCTGCCTTGCTCTGTCGCGTTGATTGTTGCCACCAATTACTGGTAGTAACAATCATTGATATGATCAAAGAATAGCACGACTTCGTCCCTCTGTCAAGTCCCTCGTACCAGTACGATATATCGCGTTGCTCTCAACACAGGGACAGCCTCCCTGAGCCCCAGGTCGCCCCTCACGAGGCCAGAGTCAGAGGCCGCTCCGGGCAAGAGGCAAGAACTCGTTTTCACCTGCTGCTCCGTCGGAATACAGCGTGGGAGAGTGTCCAGGTCAAAAAACGGGGTTCAGACAGGAAAAAAGAGAGGACCACGACGGCAGCGCCGCCGCGGGGAGATCAGGACAAGAGATGTCAGCAGGTTGAACCAGGTCAGTCAAGGCAGGAAGGAACACCAGGACTGGAACGATGCCCGCCTGCTCGTGGAGATGAGCGTCTCAGGCACTGGCGGCGCTATCGCGTACCACCCGCTCGTTCGTTTCGCTCGCATGACTTTGAGCTGTTCCCTCACTCGTGCGCTTCTCCTTCTGCTCCTTCAACAAGAGGCTGGCAGCTTCCCGTGTATTGAGCGGCAGACGAGGGATATTCTCAGAGATCTGCGATAGCTCTTCAACCTGCAGCTCTTCTTTGATCTTGTCTTTCACTACGCGGGCCTGGCCAACTCCTCTGCCCAGGTTGCGCGCTACCGATTGGAGCGCCCGCGGTCCAAAGAGCGCTAGCCCGAAGAGGAGAATGATTAACAGGTCAACTGGATGAAAGCCCATAGGGGCCGCCTTTCCTGTTCGCTCTCCAGCTTTTTGGGTGGCGATGAGTGCTCTCTCGACTCTTCGCTAAGAGTATGATACCACATGGTTGTTGCTCTGACGAGATCTCTCTGGTGCCAGTCTGGGAAAGCCTGCTTGCCGCAGAAGCCGGCTGCCTCTCTCAGGTCGAAGCCAGCGCCAGCCGGCCATGTGATCGCCCTCTATAGCGAACCCTCCTGATGCCACCAGCTGCTTGCTCCGTCGCCGCCTGCCTCCTTTCCTGACTCAGGCTGCCTGGCTCACACGGATTCTTTACGACTGACCGGGACAGGAGAGCGAAAAATTCAGGAACGAAAAAGTTATCGTTAGGAGTTTATTATAATGGAGAGAGTGCCGAGGTTGACCGTCCGGCTCTCACTCATAGCATGGTTCATCCTATCTCTCAGCATATCTTCGCGCCTCTCAGCCTCGCCTCGTAAGAGGGGGCAATCGCAACCCACCACGAGGAATGAGAAGACGAGGAAGCTGAAGACCAGGGCTATGGCTGTGAGCACAGAGACCAACGCGGTCAACGCAGGAGATCCAGGCCCGGAGCTTTCCCCCACACACCCCCACTCCGAGCCTGCCGATTGCTGTTTTTCGGTTCCTGCTACAGCAATCGGTCTCCTTCTTTTTTGGCAGGCCAATCAGCCACCTTGGCCCCACCACCTTCTCAACTCTCTCCTAAACTACTGGCTGATTTACCTCCGTGCCCTCCCATATGGCCAGATCGGGGGAGAAACAGGCCTATCACTACTGCCTATTCCCTGGCCTGTGCTATCATCTAAACCGAATATAGAAATGCAGAAATAAAAAGGAGAGCAGCGACGCGACCTTTGCCGCGCGAGCAAGCGAGCAAGCGAGCAAGCGAGTGAGGAAATCATGCAGCCCAGAGAGAGCTTTCCGCAGAGTGGAACCCATCTCCGTAGAATCGTTGTCAGTGCCCTGGTTCTTTTTGCCCTGGCCGGTATCATGAGCGGCTTCGCCTTCGGCGCCGCTGTGCACCACCGATCCGGCGCCAGCCAGCCGACTCCCTCGCCGACGGTGCCTACTATCGCTCAACACACCACCACACCGACGCCCACTCCCTCGCCGGTTCCCATTCTGCTCGGTATTCCCCGTTTTGCCGCCGGACCGACCTTTAGCGAAGTTGCTGACGGCCAAACCAGCTACACCGTTACCGTGCAGGCCATTGATAAGCAAGGACAGGCGATCAACCGCAGTGGAGTGACCTGCAAGCTCTGGCTGGTGCACCGCGTCCCTGATGGGGCTCTCTTACAGCTGCCCGACATCGGCAAGCGTATGGATCTGGCCAGCATCCAGCAACCCATTCCAGGCCAGGTCAAAGACAAGCCCTATGACGAGGTAGCAGGATTGCAATTCTCTGCTGGCACGCCGCAAACCCAGCCCTGCGACTCCCAGGGGCGAGCCACCTGGACTTACACCATCTCCCCTGGCGTGCAGCCGGGTAAGTACGATCTCGTCCTGCTCACCGACTGGCAGGGCATCCACTACAACTGGAGCTGGGCCCACATTGTCATCACCAAAACCCCAGGGCAGGGACCAGGAAACGACTAGAATTGCACTGCTGGCTGGCTGCTGATCCCTGTCCCCCCTGTCATGTCCTCACCAGCAGAGGAGAGGAGCCAGAGGGCCCCAGAGGGCACCCAGCCCTCACCTGGATGGCTCGCTCTGGCCGGGAAGGAGACGGCATAGCAAGCGCGTTGCCAGTCGTCTGTCGGCCCGTCTCGCTCCGGGACCAATCTCAGTGTGCTTCCCCCTCACTCGCCGACTCCGCTCGCCCCTGGAGGATCTGAGCCAGTTCATGCAGCACCCCCCGCAGCAGCAGCACAAAGCGCGAGCTGGCGGCTGCCGCTGCTGCCAGCACTTCGTCATGATCTACTGGCTGCCCCTCTGTCCCAGTGGCACTATTCGTAATCAGGCTCAGTCCAAGGACACGCTGCCCCATATGGCGGGCTACGATCACTTCGGGCACAGTAGACATCCCTACAGCATCGCCCCCAATCTGCCGCAGAAAGCGTAGCTCGGCTGGCGTTTCGTAGGACGGCCCGCTGACCATCACATAGACCCCCTCATGAAGGCGCAGAGAAGGTATCTCCCCCGCTACTTTCTGTACGAGGGTCCGCAGTTCCTCATCGTAGGCCGCCGTCATGGCCGGGAAACGTACGCCGAACCGCTCATCGTTAGGACCACGCAGCGGATGCCAGCCGGCCAGCCCGGGCAGATTGATGTGATCGCGAATCAGCATGAAATCACCCGGCTGATAGGCAGGATTCAAAGCGCCTGCCGCATTGGTCACCACGAGCACCTGAGCCCCCAGACGCGCCATCACACGCACGGGCAGCGTGACCTCCTGGGGCGTATACCCCTCATAGAGATGCTGCCGGCCCTGCATGGCGACCAGCGCCACCCCCTCCAGCTGCCCCAATATCAAGCGACCAGCATGGCCCGCTACCGTCGATGAGGGCCAGTGCGGAAGCTGAGCATAAGGAATGGCAGCGGCGGCCTCTACCGTCTCGGCCAACTCGCCCAGGCCCGACCCCAGAATCAGGGCCACCTGAGGCACCAATGGAGACAGCTGCCGGATCGCCGCCACGGCCTCTTCGACCTGGTCGTACAACATGACACTATCCTCGCTTCAATAGAGAATCATCACTCTCAGACGCTCCCCAGCGCTTCGACTGTCCCGCTCCCCTTGATAGGTGAGCATATTCCAATAACGCCTGGATACCTTGTGGCTCACTGCTACGCTTGATAGCCAGAAGCATCAGCGACTGACGCAACTGGCAGGGCGTCAGCTCAGCAATACCAGCACGCAGGGCATAGTTTCTGACCACTAACCAGAAGCCCTGGCGAGTGAGCCTGCGGCCATGATGGTTTACGAACAGACCAGGCTCCTCGGGATGACGGCGGGCCAGATAAGGACGCGAGCGCAGCAGATACTGCTCCAGCGCCATAATGGCCTGCGATGTTAGCGGGCACTCGCGCAAACGTCCATCGCTGCGCGGATAAACCAGCGAGCCGCAGAGGCGATCGAAACAGCCCACATCGAGAGCCACCAGCTCGGTGAGATGCATCCCCGTCGCATAGAGCACCTGCACCATCGCCAGATCGCGCATGCCAGTTGGTGTAAACGGCGGAATCTGCTCCAGCAGGCAGGCAAGCTGCTCAGCAGAAAGCACAGGGAAGGTGGTCCTGAGAGCACGGGGAGCCTGCACCGTCTCCAGCAGATTCCTCTCCAAGAGCCCCTGGCTTTTGAGATGGCGCAAAAAGGTCTTGAGCGCGGCCAACTTGCGGCTGATCGTCGTGGGCTGATAGGCACGCACCTGACGCATCTCCTCTAGATAAGCCTGCACATCCTCGCTCTCTACCTCCGACCAGTGCCAGCGTTGCCGCTTTTGCTCTAGAAACGAGGAGAACTGAGAGAGATCATTGCGATAGGCCGCCACCGTGTGGTGATTGATTCCGGCGCCCCTCTCAGCCAGAGTGGCGAGATAGGCATCGACAGCTTCTTGCAACATTGCGACATATCCCCTGCCCAGAAATGAGAAAGAAGTGCACCTACCACCATCTTCTCGTCTCGTCCGTGTCTGAGGGAGGAGTGAGTGGCTTGCCTTGGTGCTGGCATTATATGCCAGAGGTTGGACAGAGGCAAGAGTGGCGACAGAAGAGTACCACTGCGCCAACCCAGAACGGAATGCTATAATAGGACTATCCGCCCGGCATGCGCAGAGACAGAGATGTGGCAGGTCGGGGCACCAGTTGTTGCCTTCGTTCGTCACCAGCGATCGGGCAGGCGAGCGAGCGACGATGACCCCGGCCCTGTTGCTATGATACAATCCTATCCACTATCAGCTAGCGGGAGAGAGAGATGAGCAAGTTTTCTGATATGTTGAGCCAGGCGCGGCGCGGCCAGAGCGGCGGCGCCATCGGCTTCTTCGGTGGCAAAAGCCGACCAGCGGTTAAGCCCCGGGCCGCCGCGCTGCTGATTGAGTTTCCCGCCGTGGACGCCGGCGAGGCGGAGGCCGCCATCAAAGCTGGTGCCAATGGCCTGCTCTTCCATTGGTCTGGCTCCCCCCTGGAAAGTGCCAGCCTTGCTACTCTGAAGCAGCTCAGTGAGACCATTCAGAGCCAGGACGAGAACGCCGCCCTCGGCCTGCGCCTCCTCGGCAACGGGGCCAATATCGAGCGCAAGATGCTGGAGTCTCTCAAAGAGCACGGAGTCCATTTCCTGATCGTGCCGCTCCAGGCCCCAGCCCGCTTATTGACCACGCACCTGAAGGACTTCGATCTGGCAGTGACGCTACCCTGGCGCGGGAACGACCCCCTTTATCCTCTGATGGTGCGCAACTTGGGCGCCTTCGAGGGCCTCTCGGCCCTGCATCTGGATGGCCGAGAGCTACCATTAGAGCGCCTGAGCATTGAAGAGGCTCTTGGCTACCGCGCCATCCGCGAGGCGCTGCGCCTGCCGGCCCTTCTGAGCCTGACATCGCTCAATAGCGAGGCTGCCGCCTATGGTCTGCTGACGCTGGGCGTCCAGGCAGTGATTGTGCCGGCCAGCGAGAGTACCGCCGCGACGACGCAGCGCATTCAGGAGCTGCGCGAGTGGTTGGAGAAGGTCCATCGGCAGGAAGAAAAGGAGCTTCCTCCGCCGACCGTGCCTCAGCCGTCGCTCTCAACCTCCTTTGAGGAGGAAGAAGAACCCTAGAATAGTCAGTTCGGCCTTCGCGCCAGGTTGATCGCGGGCCTGCGGTCGGGCCATGCGTGCGCGATCACGTGGCTTAGTTCATCACCAGATGATGGAAAGCCTCGGCACAGGTAAAGCCGTGCTCGCTGCCGAGCGGACGGCCACGCTGGAGCACCAGTTCGCGGATGGCCTGGGCATCGCGCCCGCGCATCTGGCTGGCATGGCAAAGGAGCGCCTCGACTTTCCTGTCGATCACAGCACTGATGTCTACCCAGTGGTTCGGCTGGTCGCTGGCAAAGAAGTAGATCTGGCGGACGCGATGCGGCCCACCCGTCTCAGCAAATTGCTCAGGATAATACATGAGATTACGTGAGGCGGCCAGGGCGTCCAGGGTACAGAGACCCACTGCGCGGTGGTCAGGGTGCACCTGATAGCGCTGCCAGGGATCAAAGGTAAAAACTACGTCCGGCTTGAGCAGACGCACCAGGCGGGCGATCTCGCGCCGCATCTGCAGCGACGGCTCAACATCGCCATCGACATAGTCGAGGAAGAGCACCTGGCGTACGCCCAGTACTTCCGCTGCCCGCCGCTGTTCGGCCTCACGGATCACCGCCAGGCGCTCCGGCGTCATGGCCGGGTCATCGCTGCCACGCTGCCCGCGGGTGGCCAGAAGATAGCTGACTTCACAGCCCTGAGCGGTCAGACGGGCAATGGTTCCACCGCAGAGAAACTCGGCGTCATCGGGATGAGCCATCACGACCAGGATACGCTGACCACCAGGGGGAAGAAGGATGTTGCTGTTCTCTACCATTGTTTCCTCACTCATCTCCCAGGCGTGGAATAGCAAAGTGCTTGCCGGTCTGCCAGTGCAGCTGGCGCCGGGGGATGCTCCGCAGCAATTGCCTGGTGAGCTGCCAGACTCCCTCTGGATCACTATTGTTGCGCCAGTAGTAATAGCAGGCAACTTCGTCAGGTTCAGCATGCAACGCCAGCTGGAAGAGCTGCGGTAGCTCCTGCTGGCCTTCTTCGTCCAGATCGAAGTTTTGCAACCAGAGCAGGCTACGCTTCTGATGCTGGCGCGCCCGATCAACAATCTCCCGCTCGCCACGATCATAGCTGTCAGTCACAGCCTCAGTAGCTTGAGGCTGCTGGCGGGGTCGACGCTGCAGGTGGAGGCCCAACATGTCCAGGTCCGGTAAGAGGGCAAGGTCCTCGACCAGGCCGGCATCGTAGGAGGGGAGTACAATAACGGTCCGAACATGCTTGTCCAGACCTTTAATATAGGCGCAGAGATCGCTCAAGAAGGTCACCCAGGAGCGGCGACGAAAGCCCGCCAGGTCGGTCACATCGGGACAAAGCGCCCGGCAGACCGAGCAGAAGCAGGTGATTTCTCCGTAGTCTGGTTCATCGAGCAGAATCCCATTAATGGGATAGGTGTTTAAATAAAAAGCGATCTCTTGAAAGAGCCAGCGACGAAATGGCTCATGGTTGAAGCAGGTCAAATCGTGATAACGACCGTGGCGGTCCAATACACGTGACTCAGGGTGATGGAAGGTATACCAGCTTGGCGCCGGCGAAGGGGTGGCGAAAAGATTACCATGCTGGCCCGGACTCAGGTAGACTTTGAGACCTACGTCTTGCGCGAGGAGCAGACCACGCTCCAGATCACGAGGCCAGTAGTGGCGCTCTTCATCCAGAATGCTGTAAACGATGCTGCTGGCGCCAGCAGCGCGGATCTGCTCAAAGTCCCGTTTGACGAGGTCGGGATGAAAGAGCGAGTGGAAATAGGCAACAGTAATGTCCATGACGCTCACCAGGCAAGCGGTCCAGGATAGGTGGTGCGGAGACCGATTCTTACTCGTACTGAGCAAGCAGCTGGGCTATGTTGGGAAATAGCTCGCTGGTAGTATACCACAGGTGGGACAGAATAGTTCTCCCACGAGCGAAAAAGGACTAACTTCCTTCTCTGGGGCCGCATTCTTGACAGCCTGGTCACGAAGCGGCACAATCCAGACGAATGGAATGGCTATGGCTATGCAATGGCAATGGTTACAACCAGGTAGCAGCTGCACGGTACGCGCCTACGCCAAGATCAATCTGACACTTGACGTCCTTGGCCGTCGCGGCGATGGCTATCATGCGCTGGCGACGGTAATGCAGACGATTGATCTCTACGACACACTCTCATTGACGCTGCGCGAGGATGGGCTGATGCATCTGGTTTGCACGCAGCCCGAGCTGAGTACGGAGACGAATCTGGCACTACGCGCGGCGACGCTGCTCAGAGAACATACTGGCGAGCGACGTGGCGTGCTGATTGAACTACAGAAGCGCATCCCGAGCGCTGCCGGCCTGGGTGGAGGCAGTAGCGACGCCGCGGCGGTTCTGCTGGCTCTGACACGCCTGTGGCAGCTGCGGCTGACTGCGACGGAATTAGTGGAGCTGGCGGCCTCGCTCGGCTCGGATGTGCCTTTCTTCCTCTATGGCGGATTGGCACTCTGTGAGGGCCGGGGCGAGCTGGTGACCCCTTTGCCTCCTCGCTGGCCAGCCGAGCTGCGCTGGCTGGTGCTGCTGAAGCCGGCGATCAGTGTGGCAACAGCTGGAGTCTTTAGAGCTTTGACAGCACGCGACTACAGCGATGGCTCGCATACACAGGCCGTCTGCACAGCTTTGCATGCCCAGCGCATGCCAGAGCTGGTTCACCTCCACAATGGCCTTGAACGCGGGGTCATGGAGCGCTATGCCGAGGTGGCCGCCGGGCGGGCCGCACTTCTAGAGGCCGGGGCACCTTTCGTCCGTCTCTCAGGCAGCGGTCCGACGCTCTTTACGGCTCTGGCCGATCTTGAGGAGGCTCACCGCCTCTGGCTCCTCCTCCAGGAGCAGGGCTACGAGGTCTACCTGACCCAGGTGGTCTATCCCTCAGCAGAATCCCTGACTCTTGCGTCTGTCGCCGCTCACTAAGCTGCTTCGGGCCGCAGCGAGCTGGCTCGCACACTCGATACACCTGGCCAAAGCGCCTTTTGCTATAACAGCGTCAAATTCCTGCGCCCTGCCATGTCGCACGGAGAGAGCAGGTATACGCCGCTGCTTGTTATGTGTTTTTTGCCTGCTACTCTGCCGGCCTGGTCGGAGCCGGGCCGGCAGGCGAGACTGTGCTGGTAGAGGCGCGCTTTGTTGAGGATGAGGGAGCAGTAGACGATGCCACTGGCAGCCTTGCGCCAGCATGTGGTGAGCTTGCTCTGCTACATGCTGCGCCTTCCTTTTGCCTGTTTCAATGTTGTTGAGCGCTGGCTCCGGCGCCAAGCCTGGCGCGAGCCGCGCCGGATCGTGCTGATTAAACCCTGCTGCCTGGGCGATCTGCTGATGACAACGCCGCTGCTAGAGGTGTTGCGGGAGGCTTATCCCCAGGCCCAGATTACCTATGTAGCCAGCAGCTGGTCAAAGGTGGTGCCGGAGCATCACCCAGCCGTGGATTCAGTCCTGGATTGCGGCACGGTCGGCATCCCGGGGCGCTACCGCCTCTCAGAGTATCTGCGCTTTGCCCGTCTCCTACGCCAACAGCGTTTTGATCTGGCCCTGGTCCTGGATCGTTCCCCTATGTTGACCTTGCTCCCGTGGCTAGCAGGCATCCCTCGCCGTGTAGGACCAGACAGCCTGGGACGTGGCTTCTCGCTGACTGATCGAGTGCCCGCTCCCGCTTCTCTGTCCGCTCTGCGTCACCAGGCCGAGCTGTATCTGGACCTGGCGCGCGCTCTTGGCCTGCCGCTAAGACAGCCCCATATGCGCTTTGTGCCTACCAGCGAGGAGCGGCTGCGGGCGCGGGCCTTGCTCTCTAGCGGTGCTGGTCGGGGGGCTGAGCAACGCCTGCAGGTTGCACTCTTGCCCGGCGGCGGCTCGAATCCAGGAATGACTTTGACGGCCAAGCGCTGGCCGGTAGAGGGCTATCGCGAGCTGGTCCGCCGCCTGTTAAGCGAGCTGGAGGCTCGCGTCTTGCTGGTTGGAGGCCCCGAGGATCGCGCCGTCAACGAGGAGGTGTTGACCGGCCTGGTGGCCCCTCCAGGTCGGGTGCTGAACCTGGCTGGAGAGACCAGCTTTGGCGAGCTGGCGGCCATCTTTGAACAGTGCGCCCTCTTCCTTGGCAACGATAGCAGCCCGATGCACCTGGCGACTGCCGTGGGCATTCCTGTGATCGCGCTTTTTGGTCCAACCAGTCCGCAAGAGTATGGCCCGTATCCGCCGGATGAGCCGCACCATGTGGCTCTCTGGCAGCATCCGCGTAGAGAGCCATGCTTTTTCCTGGGTCGCATGCGCGCCTGCCAGGCATGCACCTGCATGCAGGCGCTGAGCGTCGATACGGTCTGGCAGGCGGTGCAGCAGTTGCTGCCCAGTCCCGAGCGAGGAGGAATTCGCTGATGAGAGGATGGCTGCGCAAGGAATGGCTGCGCCGCATGCTGTTGCTGCTGATCTATCTGCTTGGCTTGCCCGGGTCCTGGCTGGCACAGCGACGGGCTCGTGGCTCCTTCTCTCTCGCTCAGGCACCGCGCCTGCTGCTCCTACGCCCGGACCACCTGGGGGATCTGGTCCTGACAACGCCGGCGCTGACGGCGCTTAAGGAGCGCTGCCCAACAGCAGAGGTGACGCTTTTTGTGGGACCCTGGTCACAGGCGATTGTCAAGGGCCATCCAGCGGCGGGGCGCGTGCTGACCTGCGCCTTCCCTGGTTTCCGCCGGGGGTCTCAGGGAGCCTTGAGTCCCTACTGGCTGCTGCTGCGTCTGGCCCGGCAGCTGCGACGCGAACGCTACGATCTGGCGATCAATCTTCGTCCCGATTTCTGGTGGGGCGCAGCTTTGCTCTACCTGGCAGGCATTCCGCACCGTGTTGGCTACGCGCTCGCCCCAGGCAGGCGTTTCCTGACTCACGCCTTGCCTTTCTCCGAAGGAGAGCACAGCACCTGCTCCAGCCTGCGTCTGGTCAGCGCTGCACTCCAATTGCTGGGTCAGGCCCCCCTCGCGGAGCCATTTACCCCTGAACGCTACCCGCTCCTTTTTGGGCCAACAGCTCAGGAAGAGGAGCAGGCTACAGCCCTGCTCGCCAAGGCCGGCTTGACAGGAGAGACGCCTTTCGCTGTCATTCATCCTGGCAGCGGAGCCGCCGTCAAGCTCTGGCGTCCAGAGGGCTGGGCCACCTGCGCCGTGACCCTGCTGCGCCGCTATGGCCTGCGTCTCGTTTTAACAGGTACCCAGCAAGAGCAAGCCCTGCTTGAGGAGATTGCGACTCTGGTTCATCAGCAGCTCAGGGCCAACGAGGCGCCCCCTGTCTTGCTCTCCGCCTTGAGCGTTGGAGAGCTGGCCGCCGTTCTACGCCGCGCGCGGCTGGCGCTCGGTGTCGATAGCGGCCCGCTGCATGTGGCTGTCTCCCAGGGGACTCCAACCGTGGCGCTCTACGGGCCTGCCGACCCGCGCATCTTCGGCCCCTGGGGCAACCCCAGACGCCACGTGGTCATTCTGGCAAGCGAACGTTGTCCTGCCTGTCCAAAACTCCCCTGCGGGCGTCTCGATATTCCTCCACAGGCCCTGCCTTTGCATCCCTGCGTACGCCTGATTCCAGAGGAGCGTGTCCTTGCAGCGGTGGAGCAACTCTTGCCAGCACGCATGTTGTAGAATAAGGATGGCACGCAAGAGCTATGGCAGCAAGAGAAGAACTCGATGAATACGGCTATCCCCTGCGTCCGCCAGCTCGGCGCCGCCTGCGCAAGCTGTTCATCCAGATCAGTAAACGCACGCTGCTGACGACCATCTACCTGGCGCTGAGCAGCTACGGCTTGCTCCTGCGCTGCGCGCGCCTGGTACGACGCCATGAGCCGCTCGACCCGCAGCGCTTCAGGCCGCGGCGCATCCTGGTTATTCGCCTGGACCTGATCGGCGATCTGGTCCTCTCGCTCACGCTGGTGCACGCCCTCAAGCGGACCTATCCCGAGGCGGAGATCGATTTGCTGGCAATGCCTTCAACAGCGCCAATCGCCGGCGCCGATCCCGCTCTGGCCCAGATCATTACCTACGATCCGAACATCTGGCGCCGGCCCAAAGCGCTCGTTCGTCGCCAGAACTGGCGCGAGGCCGCGGCTCTCCTACGCCGGCTACGGGCCAGGCGCTATGAGCTGGCTGTGAGCGTCTTTGGCCCCTGGGCGGCGCTGCTGGCCCTCTTGAGCGGCGCCCGACGACGGGTCGGCTTCGCCGGCGAGGGTTACGCCGGCTTTATGACCGATCCCGTCCCGGGCCGTCACTGGCAGCCCGGCGATCGCCGTCACGAAGTCGATTATTGCCTGGAACTGGCACGCGCAGCAGGCGTCAGCCTCCAACCAGAAGATCGCTTCCCGCGCCTCCATGTCGATCCACAAGCCCGCCTCGAGGTGGAGAGGCTCCTCAAGCGTCTTGATCCTGCGATCGACCTGGACGACGTGCCGGAACACGTTGCCGGGTCACGCGCGAGACCACTGGTGGTCTGTCACGTGGCCTCACATAACGGCTATGCCAAGCGCTGGCCTATCCCCTACTGGGCACGTTTGCTGACAGGTCTGGCTCGGGAGACTCAGGCCCACCTGGTTCTCACCGGTGCCAGGGGCGACCTGCCAGTCATTCTGGCCATCCTCCAGCGCCTGGACGGTTCTACGCCGGTGCTTAACCTGGCTGGAGAGACTAGCCTGCCTCAGCTGGCAGCCCTGATGCAGATGGCCGACCTGGTGATTAGCGGCGACAGTGGCCCGATGCACATCGCGGCGGCCACCGGGGTTCCTTTGATCGCTATCCACGGTCCGACCGACCCGGCCCTTAGTGGACCAGTCAGCCCGCAGGCCACAATCGTACGCAGCGGTATCTGGTGCAGTCCTTGTTATGATGCCCGTAGTCCAGCCGACTGTCGTTTCCATACCGTCCAGTGCATGAAGGACGTCACGCCGGAGCGGGTGCTGGCCCTGGCCTTGCGCCGCCTCCAGGAACGGCAGCCAGCCCCATCCGCGGCGGCCCGTCCTGCTAACCCCGAACAGCCGGGCCAGAGTCACTAGTCCCTTGACCTTTGCAGAGGAGGCAGTTACAGTAGTGCAGCAGCAACGCGCATCCTTGAGAACGCCTTCACCAGAGCCGGAGCAGCAGCAGTCAATTCGCTTGCCAGCGGAGGCGCGTCTCCTTGTAATCAAGCTGGCATCAATCGGCGACCTCTTGCTGGCGACGCCAGCCTTGCGCGCCTTGCGCGAGACCTATCCGCAGGCGCGCATCGACCTGCTCGTGACGCCCGGCTCCGCGGATTTGTTGGACGACTGGGAAGTCATCGACGAAATCATTGTTCTTGATAAATACCTGTTCGATTCGCCAAAGCAGGTTTTGACCGATCCACTGCGGCTCAGAGGCCTCTTCCCGCTCTGGCAGCGCCTGCGCAGCGCCCATTACGATGCCGTGCTGCTCTTGCACCACCTGACTTTGCCCTTTGGTCGCTTGAAACATCAGCTGCTGGTGCGTGCTACAGGGGCGCGCTGGCGGGTGGGCCTGGATAACGGGCACGGCTGGTTTCTCAATGTACGCGTCAAAGATGAGGGCTTCGGAGCCATGCACGAAGCTGACTACAATCTGGCCGTTGCCGCAGCCGTCGGCGCTCACACCAGCGATCGGCGTCTGATCGTCCCCCTGAGCGAGGCGGAGCGGGAACAGGCCCGCTATCTACTTTATATAGATGAGGCTCCCGACCCTTTCATGCGCCCGATTATTGCCATGCACCCGGGCAGCGGCAGCTACAGCACCGCCCGCCGTTGGGCTCCCGAGCGCTTTGCAGCCCTGGCGGATACCCTTTATCGCGAGGTGGGAGGGCAACTGGTGCTTCTAGGGGGACCAGAAGAACGCGAGCTGCATCAGCATATTCTGAGCCTGCTGCGCTCGGGCCTGCCAGCGCGCAGCTTCGCCGGCAAAGGGAGCGTCAAGGTCACGACCGCTGTCCTGGAACAGGTCGATCTCTTTATCGGTAACGACGCGGGCGTCATGCACCTGGCCGCTGCTGCCGGCACACCCACGGTCGCTATCTTCGGCCTCTCCAACCATCGTGCCTGGGGACCCTATACCGGCGGAGTGCCGGGACGCCAGGCGATCGTTGTACGCCTCGACCTGCCCTGCATGCCCTGCTTCTATCGCGGCCACGAGCTGGGTACACCCGAGGGCTGTGCCACCCGCGACTGCCTGGCCCAACTCGGTGTAGATCCAGTCGCCACCGCAGCGCGCAGCCTCTTACTCCAGGCTGGCTACCGGCCCTCTTTGCCTTTCCACTCTTCCCAGCCTTCTCAAGCGGGTCCGGGTATGCCCGGAGAGGGCCACTGAAGATGAGCCATCGATCTGAGGAGCGCAGGCAATCAGGGGCTGGTCGCCGCTTCGCCTGCCTAAACTCTGGTTCCAGCCTCAGCCTGCTGGCGATCAGACTGGCCGGCACGACGCTTTACTGGACGGGAGAAATTGCCGATCTCCACCTCGGGCAGCTCTCGACGCAGAATCTCAATCAGGGTGCGCATACCCAGGGCCTTGCCTAGCGAATCGAGAGGGGGAAGACGCGGCAAGAGCACCTCGGGATCGATGTTCAGATTGCGGAGCTGGATCAAACGCAAGCCTGTCTCACGTGCAAAAGCCAGCAGCGCCTCCACTTCGCGCTCGCGATCGATCAGACCAGGGAAGCAAAGCAGATTGATAGAGGCATAGACGCCGGCATCACGGGCGCGTTTGAGCGACTCCTTCACATCGGCAAGCGTATACCCAATCGGGCGATAATAAGCTGTATAGGTCTCCTCACGGCCAGAGATGGTACTGGCACGCAGCATATCGAGGCCGGCATCATAGAGGCGCTGCAACCAGCGGGGATTACTCGCATTCGTATTGATGTTAATAACTCCGCGATCTGTACGTCGGCGGATCTCGCGGATGGCCTGCTCGATGCGCCGCCACTGCAGCAACGGCTCGCCTTCGCAACCCTGACCAAAGCTCACAATCGCCTCCTCAGCCTGCTCCAGATGGGGAACGGCCACTTCCACAATCTCCTCTACCGTCGGCACAAAGGTCAGGCGGTCCTGAGGCGAGATCAACTGCTCTTCTTCCTGCTTCGAGATACAACCTACACAGCGAGCATTGCAGCCAGGAGAAACGGCAATAGCCATCTCCCAGCGGCCAAAAAATAGATTACTGGCCGTCGGACAATAGTAGTCTAGTGCACAATGGGCATGCTGCTTCACCACGCGATTGTGAGGATAGGCCGCCAGCTTCTCCTGGACAAGACGCTCCAGGGTGCGACGCGGGAAGGCTCGCGGATGCCACTTGTGCGGATCATCGGTTCGCAGTGCCGCCACAAAGAGCCGTCCCTTCAGGCCGGCCACAGCACAGTAGCCAAAAAAAGGGAGCGGACCACTCTCAGGATCTTTGCTATAAGCTGGCAGATGAGTACGTGTATAACCAATCGGCAGCAGCGCCGCCAGGGCCCAGACTTCCCGACGCTGCAAGGTGCGACGCTGACCAGCCGCGTCCAGTCCCACAGGCAGGCGACCAGGGAGCATCGAGAGTGTCGCCCCATCGGGGAGAGGAATCAGTTCCTCAGCCCGGAGTGGACTCCCATCAAAGGCCAGTGCGCGCAGACCTCGCTCTTCACGAACCTCCCCACGCGCCGTTGAATAAACAAGATACGGTTCCTTCATAGCACCTCTTGCGCTCTGCTCATCACTTAGCAAGGACAAGACGAGCGCCTGATCATGGATGCTCTCCACCTGCCGCAGTTGTTGCCCACTGATACCCACAAGAGAACGAAGTCAGCCAACAAGCGAGCGAAAAAGGTAAAGAACACTCCCAGCAGAAGACAGGCACAGCTCACCTGGATGCCGCACTTGATTTTGCCCACAACGCAGGCGCAGCAAGGCGACAGCGGCGACAGAGAGCGTGCGTTGTCTGAGAGGGGATGAACGCCCCTGGCTGGAAGCTGAGTCGCTCAGTGGACGACCGGCGGTATGGCCGGCAGCTGCGGATTGGTCGGAGGCCCTTCGGAACACTCGTCTTCTAAGAATCTGGAGTGAGTGCTACCGGCCTGGGTCTGAGCCTGGGCAGGCAAACGCTGCTCCAACTCCGACATCTCCTCATAGACAAAGCTTAGCAGAATATGATTGTTCAGCACGCTCTGGCAGACATGACGGATGCGGGGGCGCTCGGCCTCCATCCAGGCATTGATGGCCGCCTCAAGGGCGGAGATGCTATCGCCGCACTGGGCACTATCAAAGCCTTTGTATCGATACACCCCTCTGTCCTTTCCCTGCTAGAACACTCAGGCAGACTCAGGTACACGACGCTTTCTATCATCCATCTGGACAAGAGTTTACCACGAAAGCGCAGGACTGACCACTGCCCCCAGGCGCTGTAGCTCAGAGAAGAAGTGCGGGAAGCTCTTGGCAACATGCTCCACCCCACGCAGCGACAGCCCGAGACGGCTGCGCATCCCCACGATTGTCAGAGCCTGCAGCAAGCGATGATCACTATGGCCATCGACCCAGACCCCACCCTCGACGCCCTCTGGCTGCCCCTCAACCACAATGGCATCCGGCAAAGGAGTCACACGGCAGCCAGCACGCTGCAGCTCGGCGCAGAGATCGTTAATGCGATCCGACTCCTTATAGTGGAGATTCTCGACGTTGTAGAAGACACTACGCCCCTCAGCAAAGCAGGCCAGAGCCACCAACACAGGAATACAGTCGATGATCCTGCTACCATCCAGCTCCAGCCCGCGCAGGGGTCGCCCACCACGCACACACAAGGTCTCGCCTTCGCGCTGGAGATCGCAGCCCATCGCCAGCAGCGCCGCCACCAACGCCTCGCCATCCTCCTCACCCTCCGGCAAGCGTCCAAGCCGTAGCTCACTGGCGGGATCGGGCATCGCCGCACAGGCCGCCAGCAGCGCCGCCGCCGAAGGATAATCACCAGGCACCACATAAGTACCCGCCCGGTAGGCTTGCGGGGCCGGCACCTGGAAGCGCCGGAGAGCAGCATCGTGCTCAATGACAATCCCCGCCTGACGCAGGACTTTGAGCGTCAACTCCACCATCACCTGAGAGGTTAAGCCGTCAACAACCTCGATTGTCAGCGGTTCAGCAAGCAAAGGGGCCAGAAAGAGCAAAGCGCTCACATATTGGGAACTGCGCGCTCCCGAGACCACTACCTGACCGCCATGCGGCTGGCCTCCATAGAGCGTAATCGGCAGATAGCCCTCCGGTCCCTGAGCCTCGACTCGCACGCCCAGAGACTCCAGCGCCTGCAGCAGCTCGCGATTTGGCCTGCGCCCCAACGACTGCGGCTGATCAGTCACAAAGGTCACCTGGGGCAGCCAGGCGGCGACGCCGAGCAAGAGGCGTAGTACTGCTCCTGCATTGCCGACGTTGATCAGAACCGCTCCCGTGGCCCGAGGTCGCCCGACACCTCTCACCTGCAAGCGCTCGCCCGGTTCTCCCAGCCAGTCGAGCTGCGCCCCCAAGGCGCGACAGCCACGGAAAAGCGCCTCGCTGTCCTCGCTAAGAGCGGGGAAGAGAATCTGGCTCTCTCCCTCGGCCAGGGTTGCCGCTAACAGGTAACGCAAGGTATAGTACTTGGAAGAGGGAAACGACGGTTCCCCCCGCAGCAACGTTGTCGGCGCAATCGAGAGACTGCGTCCTGGCTTGCCCGCCGCTGTGGTTCTCGCGTCTCGTTGTTCCATCTCTCATTAGCCTGGCTCATGCACGAACATCTCACGTCCCATCAGGCTGCCCTGCCAAGAAGCAGCACACCGCCTTGTAGCACGCAGCAGAGCCATATTCATCTTGCGCAACAGCCCCGCCAGCAGGCCGGAGCTTGTCTTCAAGATAGTATCACGCCGGTGTGCTTTTTCTCAAGAGGCGAAAGAAAGAGATGACATGCAAGCCAGCCGATGCAACTTTGTGGTCAGCAGCCAGGGCGACATATGTCTCTTGCTCGCTTTACAAAAGGATTACACTGCACATACAAGTCACGCTACACTTTATAGTGCATCATTTTATCTTTTCAACAAGGGAAAAGTCATAGCTATCAATTGACTAAAAATGTATATTCTGCTATACTAGGATTCCATATAGCAGAATTTCTAGGAGGCGCCAGACGATCGTGAAACAAGACCATTTTGTCATCGTGGGAGCGGGGATCGTGGGACTGGCGACGGCCTATGCGCTGCTGGCCCGAGGCATAGAGCGCGTCACCGTACTGGAGCAGGAAGTTGTCGATCATCCGCGCTCTACCTCTCACGGAGCCTCGCGTCTATTACGCTTTGAATACGGAGCTAATGCTCTCTACTCGCAAATGGTTATACTCAGTCTAAGTCGCTGGGTGGCATTGGAGCAGCTCACAAAGCGAACGCTCTATCTGCGCACAGGATTGCTCTTGCTCGGGCGAGAGGACGACGGGTTCACACTGGAAAGCTACCGCACGCTGCGGGCTTTAGGCTTGCCGACAGAGCGGCTAGCCGAGCAACAATGTCGCCGACGGTTTCCTCAATTTGAGACCCATGCCTTTGATCTATTGACCTATAACCTGGAAGCTGGTATTCTCCATGCCTCGACCGCCCTACGCGCTCTCAAAGCACTTGTGAGCGAGATGGGAGGAACAATTTGTGAGAGAACGCGCGTCTGTGCCCTCGATGCCAGCAGCCGGCAGCGGCCTCTTCGTCTGCGGCTAGCCGATGGAGCCACCATCAGCGCCGATCGTGTTGTCCTGGCCACCGGGCCTTGGGTTCACCGTCTGCTTGGCGAGCTGCATCTGCCCGTTCAGACAACCCGCCAGTATCTGCTCTATTTTGGAGGGCTGCCGCTCTCCAGCTTTGGTGTCCACAATTTCCCGGCCTTTATGGCCAATGATCTCTATGGGCTACCCATTCACAGCACCTACAGCGCCAACGGCGAGGGGCTACCCTGGCTCAAAGTTGCCTCTCACGCCACTGGCCCGGTGATCGATCCCGACGAGACGGAGCATCCTGCGCGAAGCCAGCAGCTTGTGCGTCAGGCCATCCACGATCTAGAGGAACTGCTTCCGGCCCTGCGACGGGCCTACCTGGCCCACGTTGGCAAATGCATCTATGACATGAGCCCCGACGGCGATTTCATTATCGACCTCCTGCCCGCTGAGCCGCGCGTTGCCTTTGCGACGGGCCTCTCGGGCCACGGCTTCAAATTTGGTCCCTTGCTTGGTGAGCTGCTCAGCAGCTTAGTCTGTGGCGAGGAGCCCCTGGTACCGCTGACCCCTTTCCGCCTGGCACGCTTTCATGAGCGCGATGCTCTGAGCAGCCGCCAGCCCGGGCCTATTGATCAGCGGGCACCCAGGTAAGCAGCGACCCATCGCCCGCGTCGAAGAGTAAGTAGAGGCGCGAGGCGATGGGTGCCACCCGCCCCAGAGGGCGCAGTGGATCATGGATTTGAAACGGTCCCAGCAGCTCAACCAGGCAGACCAGTCCTCGTCCGGCGAGCTGGGAAGCCAGCGTCTGCTCCGTCCGCCACCTGGCCAGCAGTGAGATCGCCTCGGCAACGGGAAGAAAGCGCACGCTACCAATGACGGGCACACTTCCAAACATGGTAGAGAGCGGAGGGTGCTCAGCGAGATAGGTGCGCACATCCTCCTCAGTGAAGGCAGGCAAGCCCTGTCGGCAACAGGGGATCGCCAGCCTCCCCTGCTCTCGCCCCTGCCGCTCTTCTCGATTGGAGTCCGAGCCTGCTCCGAAAGACAACCGGCTAGTCATACTGCTCACCTCTCTAGTGACGATCGCCCATAGTCAGATTCTCGCTCTCGGTCAGAACATATTACCCGCATTATTTCAAGCGAGCATCATCATTATATAAGGGAGGAGCGTAGGGAAGCTGACAACAGCAGGCCCCGCATCGTCCTGCATCGCCCCGTCTCGCCAGGCAGGCAAGGCTAGACAGAGTCGCGCACAGTCAGGCAGGGCACTCGCGAAACAGCTCCTCCGGCGGACTACTGCGCGGCATGGCGTCAACTTGCAGACGTCCTCTTTGTGAACTACAGTATGCTAGTTGTAAGACGGAGGCTGCTCCGTTCTAGGAATACCACAGGTGCTTTTTTGGAATTCAGGAGGAAGGAGAGACATATGGCACGAACACGCACACACCATGAGGAGACAGCAGGTCGTGAGATGGAACCTCCCACCGAGTTGCTCACCGTGAGCGAGGTCGCCCAGCGGCTCCGCGTCGACGACACCACCGTGCGGCGCTGGATCAAGTCGGGCGCCCTGGAGGCCATCTTGCTCCCCCACCGGGGCAAACGGCAGGGCTACCGGGTCAAGAAGAGTACCCTCGATGCCCTGATTCATGGTACCACAGCGGTCAGCGTCTAGATGAAGGCCACTGAGAGCCTGGAGCCTGGTCTGATGCAGCCGGGCCAGGGAGGGCGACGCGGCACGGCATAGCCAGGAGCTGGTCGCTGGTCAAACTGAAGGGCAAGCAAACAAGGAGGAGAAAGGTATGAATGCTGAGTAGAGGCGGAGCGCTTAATCCCCCGCCGGACACCGCACCAGGCTCACTCAGCCAGCGAAGCACCGTGGAATAGGTACGTGGTGGAACAGAGTCTCAGGCCGGCCCACCTTCAGCCTGCCAGGCCTCGCTCGGCTCCCACTTAGCGAGCGCCAAGGCCCGAGGTGCGCAATAAGAGTGGTGAGCCGGCTTTTCCCCCCTTGCACTAAAGCCACTCTCAGGCGCAAGGTAGGGGAAGAAAAGCAACACTCCGCACTACCACGCCTCAGGCAATAGCCCCGCTATCTTCCCCCTCTCCCCAGGCAGCAGGTTCCGTTCCACCCTAACCTGGCGTATGGCCGTGTTTGTATGCTATGCTATTAGAAAAGACTAGCAAGGGATCTGCTTTATTGATAGCACAAAGGTGAAGGGAATGGCAGCAAATCGAGGCAATCGCGAAGCACGCAAGGCCGAATTGCTCAGGATCTCGCGCGAGGTCTTCGCCGAGAAAGGATTCGAAGCAACGACCATCTCCGAGATCGTGGCCCGCGCCGGCGTGGCCCAGGGAACTTTCTACTGGTACTTCCCATCTAAGGCCTCGGTCTTGACAACGCTCGCCCGCGAGATGCAAGAGCGCATCGAGACCGCGCTCCGACGCGCCTACGATGAGGCTCACAATCTGCAAGAGATGATCGAGCGTAGCGTGGCCGAAACGTTCCAGATCATGTCGGAGTACCGCGACATCCTGGCGATCGTGCACTTCAATACCTGCTGGACAGAACACCCTGCCGAACGCCAGCATATCTTCGCCCCCTACTACGGGCTGATCGCAGAGATCATCCGCCAGGAGCAGCAACACGGCACCCTTAGCCCGACCATCAACCCCGAGGTGACGGCGATCCTTATCGTCGGCACAGTCTACTACGCTGCCGAAGAATGCTATATCTATAACTCGCCCGTCTCCCCCGAGGTCTTCATCGCCGAATGCTCTAGCTTCATTCGCCACGCACTCGGCATTGCCTAACGCCGATTCGCACCGATCGCTCGCTCTCGCTCCCGGTATCCTGTCCGGTTGCAGAAACTACCCTAATTTACTAGGCGATCGTCTTCCCCTTGACAATCACCTGATTGCCGGCTATAGTCATATACAACAACGGTTGACTGACTGTCAGTCAATTTAGTCGATGGTTCAGGATCTGGCGAGGGCCAGCCGGTCCCGACGCGGCTTTGTCGGGGCGGCGCCTCCCTCACAGGCAGGCAGGTACCAGGAACAGGGGGAAACAACCCATGACCACCGAACCGGCCCAACAGGAAGGCTTCATCGATGTCGATTCTGAACAGACGCCACCGGTTGAGAAAGATCGACTCTATCGCCTGTGGGAGGAAGGGAACTGGTCAGCAAAGGCGCTGGACTTTAGCCAGGATGCGCTGGATTGGAGAGAAAAGCACGGTGAGCGAGAGCGGGCGGCGATTCTCTGGAATTGTTCGATGTTTCTCGATGGCGAGGAATCCGTAACGCTGACGCTGGCCCCCTTCGTGGAGCCGGCTCCGCGGCCAGAGGATAAAATTTTTCTCGCAACGCAGATCGCTGACGAGGCCCGCCACCATGTCTTCTTCGACCGTTTTATCCGCGAAGTCTGCCAGCTCGGCCAGGACATCAGTACGACACTGAGCGCGGTTCGTCCTCATCTGAGCTGGGGCTTTGTGCAGGTCTTCACAGAGCTAGACCGCGCCGCAGAGCGGCTGCGCCGCAATCCCCACAGTCTGCCGCTGCTGGCCCAGGGTGTTGTCCTCTATCACATCGTGATCGAGGGAATGTTGGCCCATACAGGGCAGCATTTTCTTCGCGAATACACCACCCGCACTGGCCTTCTTCCAGCCCTGGGGCGCGGCATCTTCTTCGTCTCCCGCGATGAGTCGCGGCATATCGCCTTTGGCATCCAGTTGTTGCGCGAGCTGGTGAGCAAGGATCGACGTTGCAAGGAGGCAGCGATTGCAATGCTCAACCGTATCCTGGCCTGGACGGCGGGCGTGCTTGCTCCCCCCAATCACGATTGGTCGTACATTACCTGCCTCGGCTTTACTCCCCAGGAGATGTTCGCTTTTGGTCTGCGTTCGCTTCATACGAAGTTGCGCCGCGCGGGCATCGATCCCCATGAGGTCAGCGAGCTGGCCAAACTGGGTCTGGATGATCCTTTCGAGGTGCAGGCTGAGCGCATTATCAAGTTCATCGAAGGCGGGGTCCTGGGTACTGGGGACGCCCCCCATGTGACCGAGGAGACAATGGAGACTATCTTTACTTCGATGCGCCTGGTGGCCTCCTGGTCGCAGCAGCGCTCCAAGCCCATCCGCGCCTCCATCCAGTGGCTCTTTGATGATATGCAGCCTCGCTACCTGAAATTAGAGCCGGGCGAGCCACCAGTCACCGGCGTGGGGCGTCTGGAGAATCCGCGGCTGACGCTGCGCTGCTCGGCCAGCGATTGGGCCCGCCTCTCCAGCCGTCGTCTCAATCAGCGCCAGGCTGTACTCTCACGCCGCCTCCGCATCAGCGGTGACTGGCGGCTGGCACTGGAGCTGCCGCGTCTGCTCGCTGTTTAGGAGACAGAGCGCCAGCTTCTGCACGCCAGGGTGGCGCAGGGCCAGGCAGCTGCTCAAGAGGGCTATGCTGCACTACGCAATCACTCTTGATCCAGCTGCACCCGCGCTCCCTATTCGCGCAGCTCGTTGAGCAATGTTCGCTTCGCTGGTTTGGCCGGGGCTGTTTACCGGCAGGTCGCTTCACCGTAGAGGCGTGGAAAAGGAGTTTCTACAATGGCGATGTCTCAAGAACCACAGGCGGAAGGTACCGCGCAAAGCAGCAGTAGCCAGAGCCAACAAGTGATCGTTGTCGACCTCTCCAGTCGCTCCAGCCGCAATAAACATGCTCTAGGAGAGGCGCTGACAGGACTGCGCCAACGCTTCAGTGCCTGGCGTACTTACCGACGCCTGCGCACCGCTGACAAAGAGGCACGGCTGGTCCAACAGTGGCAGCGCTGGGGTCGCTTCCGCCGCTGGCGCCGCTCCCGACCCTTTGCCGGCTCCATTCTTCTGATCCTCTCCGGCCTGCTGGTCCTCTGGGGTCCAGCTATGTTAATCAGGCTGGCCATGCTCCCCGGTAGTACGATTTGGGCCGGCATACTTGTTGGCGCCTTGCTGGTCATTATGGGCGTCATCCAGCTGCTCGTTCCTGCCTACTCGCTCATCACAGGAGCTATTGGCGTGGTGCTCGCCCTGACTTCGCTGATCGCTTCCTCTTTCGGCGGCTTTGGCATTGGTATGTTACTTGGCATCATCGGCGGGGCCTTGGGGGTGGCCTGGCGTCCCGTTGCCGCCGGCAAACGAAGCGGTCTGCCACGCTCGTCTCTTCGTACTCGTGCAACGACCCGTCCGTGAGCCCGTTGCCCTAGAGTTCTAGTCTGGAGTTCTTAGCTCGCGAGGATCGCCAATTACCTATCTTCTGAGATCATTATCCCATGTGCGCCCCTATCCATTCGTCTGTAATCCCGCCCATCGGGATTGCATATACATAAATATATATCTGTCATGTAGTACCTAAAAAGGAGAGCGTCTCATGGAAAAAGAGCACGACACCGGAATGACCCGGGAGCCAGAGCGCGAAGAAACAAGCTTGCCCATTCACCTGCCGCCTTTCGACGAGGAAAGCATTGACGTCAGTCGAGTGGAGACTATCGAGACCAGAGCGGTTGCCGACGAAGACGAGGAGCTACCTCCGGTGGGGCGTACCAACCGGACTGTTTTCTGGTCGGTGATGCTGCTTGCAGCCCTGGTGCTCTTTGGCATGCTTGGAGCGGTTGAGAACGGCGCCATAGCCCTGGCGGCAGCGGCGCCGGTGCCGGTCACGGTGCAGGCCAAGGTTCTGCAGGCCACGAACTTCCATCTCTACCCGGGCATCTCGCCCGCCGATAACAGCACACCAGTGGCAGTCAACCAGCTTGATGGGACCATCACTGACCTGGTGATCAGCAAGAGCATCAGCCTGGGACCCCTCGGTACAGTGACCGTCAAGCTGGAGGCCGGCCAGAACACACCGGTGTCGGTGACAGGGCTGACGAACGATGCCACGGGGTTGCAGGCCGACGAGGGCCAGTTCCAGAACCTCGTGCTCAGCACCGGCCCCAATCCTTTTGATCAGACGGCCACCAGCGCGACGCTGACCAATCTAACCATTAATTCCCCATACCAGGCTGCTAATAGCATCACGCTGCCTGGTCTGACGCTGAGCATCACCCATAGCTAATAACAGCTGGCGAGAGACGGGACGTCTCCTGTACGGTCCGTCCATCGCCAAGGCGCGGGTGCAGCTCGTGCTCTCGGGGTCGGCTGCACTCGCGCTCTCTCCCCGTCTGGTATTCCAGATAGTACTACTACTGCCATCTGACGGTATTTTTCTTCCTATCCTCTCAAGCTCAGCGGACGAGTAAATGAATAAAGGTCAGGCCAAGCTATGAAGAAGAAGCGTTCTCCAGCAGTGCTGGCATTCTGGGGGAAAGTCGGCGCACTCTGTTCTTTTCTGGTGCTCTTGATTCCAGCCTTTGTTGCGGGGGGCCAGGCGGCCTTCGCCGCTGGTCCAGCGACGGCACCGCAGGCCGGACCGGTGTTCTGTCTGCCGCCGCTGATTCCATGTCATTATCGCACGCCGACCCCAACACCGACTGTCGATCCACCAACCCCAACACCGACACCGTCACCGACACCTTCGCCGACGCCTCCGCCACGGGCGACGCCAACGCCGGGCGAAACAGCCACGGCAACCCCGACGCCGAGCGCGGTCCCCTCAGTCACTGTGACGCCTGGGGCAACGGCGACTGTGACGGTGACTCCTACGCCAACCCCTACGACGACGCCGAAGCCGACGATTCTCACGGCACCCAACTCGATCGTGCTGCGGGCGAGCGAGATTATTGGTACCAATGCCCACCTGAGTCTTCTGCCCGACCCGCTGCATCCCGTGCTGACCTTCAGTTCAACCACCATGTCGGGGCTGCAGATCTCACGCGATCTCGGCAGTGTGACGATTACTATCACAGCCTCGGGCACAGCGGTGGCAACCGGCGTCTCAATCAAGACTTCGATCTTGCAGGATATTGTGACTGGCCTGAGCAGTTTCGCCAATAAGGCCGATCTGCTGATCCTGGCTGCCGGGGGCACGGTACCCCGTCTTGTGATGACGAATGTGGTACTCTATATCGACCGCTCGCTCAGCAGCGCCTCTCTCCAGGCCGGCGGGCTGCAGGTCTCTTTCTCCTGACCCTGATCCTTTTGCTGGCGCTGCTCCTGGCAGCCCAAAGCGCAGTTACAAGAAGGGGGACACGCAGTGCGGTCCCCCTCTTGCTTCTTTCTGCTTTGCTTACAGACAGCTCTAATGCAGGCAGGCTTCTCAGGCCGTTGGAGGACCAACATGGCTGGCATGATTATCGCTCAACAGCGGTCGCTGATGACCGCTTCTTTGGGATCGTCGAAACAGCTTGATGGAGAGGGTCCAGATGCTCCTCTAGAGGGGGTACCCTCTGAAAGTGTGGAAAAGCCCGTTGGGGATTGAAAGTTGAACTGCGTGGGGTCGAGAGCAGGCATCGGCCAGCAGGCGAAGTGCAAGAGGTCAGGTGCATCTAGAGCAGCTGATCAGCAGTCAGCGTCGCTGTACTCCCGTTGCTCGCCCATTAGTACGGCTCACGTGCTCCCATGCTCCAGGATGGCACTCGCTGCGGCTAAACACTGGCTGCAAGCGGGGCGCTGCGCTCGGGTATGATTCGCACAGGCCCAGAGAAGGGCCAGGGAAAGGGGTCGCTTCGTGCAGTAGCTCTCTATTCGCGTGAAACCGTACCACAGTCTATCACAGGAAGATTCAAGACGGCACAGTGAAGTACGCACTGCCCCATCGTCGTAGATTCTGGTCCCTTTTCCTGTCGTCGCTGTTTTGAGGTGCCCTCGAGAGGATACCACCATCCAGCCTCACCCCATCGCCGTCGTCTGGAGACGCGATGCTGTTTTTCAGAGCGCTTGCGCTGACAAGTAGCAGTTCCCCGGTCAACGAGCGCTTATGCTCTCGTGCCAGAGTGTGTAGCTACTCCATCAGCGTGCCTGGCAAGACAACGGTCACCTGTTGCTGTTGGTCTTTTCTGTGTTCACACCAGAGCTATATCGTAGAACCAGCCGACTTAATCGGCCTGGTGAAACGTAATCTGATACCCATCAGGGTCGGCAACCACGAACAAGCGCCCGAACGGTCCATCCGCTAACGGCTTAACAACCTTTCCCCCGTGGTTGACCACACGCTCATGCAGGGCCTCCACATTGGGTGTCGCAAACCAAAGACCGACCCCCCAGCCCAGCCGTGTGACGGCATCGAGGTCAACCATAAGAACACGGAGAGCAAAAACGGCTCCCCCCTCGGTACGAAACACGACCGACTCCGGGCGATCCTGGGGGAGCGCCTCGAAGCCAAGGACTTCGGTATAAAAGCGTCGTGACGCTTCCAGATCACGCACTTGGAGGGAAACGAAATCGAGACCTTTTACAGTGACAGTTTCCTGCTGTGTCATAATCGCTCCTTTCATATGAACCTTCCAAATAGATGCTCTCATATATTTAGAGCTATCTATCTACTTTAATTATACCATAAAGACGCGTCATTGGGAACCCCTAGATTCATCCGGGGGAGAAAGGCGGCCTCCTCCTCTCCGTCGACATGGTCTGGGTCTCTCCTCCTGCTCGCCGTCCTCTGCCAAGGAGTCGTCTTGCGCCCACACTAACACCCCGCTGGCTCCCCCTGAGAGGGACAACCTGGGGCTGGACGAGGCCGCCATCACCCGCGAGCCAAATGAGCGTGGTGATCGTGCTGCTTACGCTGCTCTTGAACGATGTGCCGCGGCACGCGCGCGCAGAGCGACCAGAAGAGTAGAAAGTCCAGGGAACCCGACCCCTCGCTGGCTTGCACCCTCCGTCGAAGCTGGAGTATACTTCTTCGTGAGAAGCACCTTGCACGCCGGCAACTCTCTGAAGGGAGCGCGGCACTCGCGCGCAGCCCTCTTCCCCAGAAAGAAGACGTTATGGGGAAGCGCATCATCTGCTCGAACTGCCAGGGGACCGGCTTCACCGCTGATATTCCCTGTGACCGATGCCAGGGGACGGGCCAGGCCGAGCTCATCGATGACTGGGGGCAACGCCGTACTGTCAAGTGCTTCCGATGCCTGGGCACCGGTTTGCTCAAGGAAGGCGACACCAGCAATATGTGTAGTGGCTCTGGCGAGGTGGAGATCTGAGATGCCAGCTCCTCTCACGCTGGACTGGACCAGCGTAAGCTGGCAGGAAGCCTGTGACGCGCTGGCTCAGTTGACGGATGCCCTGGGGACGCCCATCGACCCCGGCATCTTTGAGACGGTCGTGCTGCTCAATCTCCTGGGCTTCCCAACAATGCAATCCTGCGAAGGCCATCTGGACCACGGCACCCCCTATCCCTGGGTCACGGTGGTGGATCGCGCGCTGCAGCAGCGCTTCCTGCAGCAGTGGCACCAGGTCTGTCAGTTCCAGGAGCAAGCCCACCGGAGCGGCCACCCTGCCGATCTCGATCGCTACTATCGTGCCCTGGCTGAGATCAAGCTGGCCCAGGCGCAGTGGAAACAGGAGGAAACGCTGCGAGCACGGCTGATGGAGCTGCTGGACGCTTTCTATGATCAGCAGCCCTGCCGTTGTCCGGCCACGCGGCTGCTGGTGCAGCGGCATCATCCGGGACTGTACCGGATCAGGCCCGTCTATGCGGCAGATCCCCCACCGGAGGCGCTGCGTGCCAGCTATCTGGAACGTGGGCAGGAAGAGATGCGCGCCTGGACACGCTATCTACGCCAGTGCTGGGAGAGGCAACGGGCCGCCCAAGAACGGTGAGGTTCCTTCTGAGCGTGGGAGAGCGCCGTCTGGGAAGCAGGAGCTCACTCCTGCTTCCGCTATGCGGATACCTGGTCCCAGAGGGATCGCAGCTCGCTGCGTCGGCGTTCGCACAGACAGGCCCCCTGCTGGACGTGGGCACCGGTACCGGTACCGGCATCTGGGCCTTCGAGATGCACGCCCTCTTTCCTCACGCCCTCATCGTGGTGGGCGTCGACGTCTCCTTGCAGTCCCTGCCCCAGCCAGTGCCCCCCACCTGCGTCTTCGTCCGGGCGAACGTGCTGGAGGGCTTGCCCTTTCCCGACGGGCAGTTCACCTCCACCCATCAGCGGCTCCTGGTGGCCGCCATTCCCGCCCAGGCCTGGCCCGGCGTCGTCCGCGAGCTGGTACGCGTCACCCGTCCCGGCGGGGGGATCATGTCCACCCGATTGTGATCGGTGATGGCCATCAGGGCAAAGCCCTGGGAGCGAACATCGTCCAGGAGGGCGCTCGTTCGCCAACGCCTATCACCTCAACTGGTGTGCGGATCGAGACTCCTGTGGCCCGGGGCCGCCAGACAGCGCGGCCCGTCCCTGCTCCTTGGTGAAGAGAAGGCCTGGTTCCCTGGAGTCCAGCAGGTCCTGTCAGAAGAGGAGGGAGCCAGGAGAGCCGCGCTCCTCTTCTGATGCAATGGACTGGCGCAGGAGATCCTTCGCCATCTGCACGAGACACGGGTGATACTGCTCCGCCAAGCGGATGACCTGCTCCGGCTTGACCCCTTGCGCTTCTCCATCCTCCTCGTTGAGGACAAGCGGCTCTCTTTCTTCCTCCGTCAGGGAGACCGCGACGGTGATCGAGAAGAGCTGGCACCCGTCGCTGACCGGCTCCTGCGCCCTGGTATCCCAGATCAGGTTGTAGTAGCCGATGATGTGGCGCAACCGCTCCTCTGGCAGATCCAGCTGGATCTCTCGGCGCAGCGTCCGGCGCAGCGCTTCCCCAATCAACTCCCCCTTCCGCATGCGTCCCCCAATCACCCACCAATCGGGATGGGGCTCCTGGATTCGCCTGGCAATGAGCCAGTGCCCTCGGGAGAGCAGCGCCGCATCGACACAACCAATGACCAGGGCGTCGAGTGCCTGCGCGTAGATGTCTTCTGGCAGGAAGCTCCCTGGCTGGGGCCTGGTTCCTGTGAGAAACTGCCGGTTGGGGGAGGTGCGCACGGGCCGTCGGCTCATCGGCTCCTCCCTCCCGATGGCAGCATCACGCCCAGGCGGATCACCTCAAGATTGCGGCCATCCAGCTGACTGAGCTGGGCATGCAAGCCTCGCAACCGGCACAGATGCAGACGAGACTTGATCTGCTTCATTTTGACTGCTGCCTCTTGAGCAGAGGGAACGGCTGCCTCGCTCCAGCGGAGATCAGCATAGGCCTGCGCCCAGAGATACTGGCTGTACGCATGCTGCCGCGTCATGGCTTCATCCCCTGGAAGATCCATCAGCGCGGTCAGAATCTCCATCGCTTCCCGAGGCCAACCCAGAGCGAGCAACGCTGCCGCCTTGGTATTGTAATACGTCCGTTCCGGAATGCGAATGGCACACGCTTCTTCTAGCGTGGTTCTTGCTGCTGCGATCATCGCTCCAGACCGTTCCAGCAGAGCGACAGCGTTCTGCCTTTGCTGACGATCTTGTCTCGCCATCTGCGCCTGCGCGTAGCCTTCATCAAAGAGGAGGACTCCTTCTCACTCTGTCGGGAGCTGCTCAAGCAGACGAATGCGCTGGTAGGAAGCAAGAGCGGCCTCAGAGTCAGCACGGGCTTGTCGGCGCAGTGCTTGCTCGGCCTCATGATCTCCCCGGGCCACTTCTCTCCTGGCCAGCGCTTCAGAGACAGAGCCTCGGTCACGCAGCACGCTTCCGATTCGGCAGCACGCTTCCGATTCGAAGGGAGGTGACAGCGAGGAGGGAACGGTTCTCTGCTCTTTGAGCAAGCCTCAACGCCTTCTCCAACTCTCTCAACGCAGCTTCATCCTGACCTTGATCACGGAGGAGATGAGCAGAGAGATGATGGTATCGACAGAGCAGAGCGGAGATTGTTTCTTCGTCTTTTCCACTCTTATAAGGCAAAACAGATCTAAGCCGCTCTAGAGCAGTGGTCAGCTCGGCTATCCGGTCTTGGGCAGTCGTTGCATGATTGCGATCCCAGAGGGTTTTCAGAGACGCTTCGTAGGAACACGGATCGATCTCTCCGTGATCCAGGTTCACAGGATGGAGAGAGAGCAGATGCCATCGTTGAGCATGGTGGCGTCTCGCTTCCTCCAGTGTAGCCATGCCCAGCGCCGCAGCCGGAAGGGAAGGGCTCGCCGCCCGTCAAGAGCGTGGGGGAGCTGCTGGCCTGGTCTTGCAGGCCCCTGGCGGAGTGGGCGCTCGATCTTGACCTGGACCTGTCCACCACTCCCGGTGCCTCACGTGCCACCCAGGCACGCCGGCATTGCCTGCCAGTGCCCTGGTTCCTCCTCCGCCCAGGAGGTCGCCCGGGCGATGAGCCAGCCCCCCGCAGTCTCGGCCCACAGCCGCTGCCCCTGCTCATCCGCCTCCAGCCGATACTGCTCCAGCCCCGGCTGCCACCGTCGCCACAGCTCCCAGGCCTCCTGCAGCCGCTGCCAGCTCTTCGCGGCTTCCTCCGGCACCCCTCGCAGCTCGATCTCGACCATCGCCTCCTGATCGCTGCCGGCCCGGCTCCAGCAGACCAGCCCCCGCGGCTGCTTCGCCAGCCACCAGGCCAGCCAGCGGCGTCCCTGTCGCTGCTCCTGCCAGCACTGCACGTCTGGCAGCCGCGCATACAGCCAGAACAGTCGCCACGGGTCCTGCTGCAGCTCCTGGGGCGTGACCGGCCACTCCAGCTCCCCACGAAACTGCGCCCAGCGTGGCCAGCTCTTCCCAGCCGGGCGCGGGGGGCGGTCTGCGTAGCCCGCTGCCCGGCGCAACGGCATGAAGGCTGCGGGAAAGCGCAGCCTCCCCCGCAACCGCAGGCCTCCCTGCTCCCGCTGGGCCACCAGCACGCCCCCCAGGGGCGCCTGCCCCGGCTGCAGCACGGCCACCAGCCTCCCTCCAGGGGCCAGCTGCTCCAGCCAGGCCCGACATACGCCGTCGCTGCTGGCGGTCACGATGATGCGGTCATACGGGGCATGCGCTGGACAGCCGGCCCGTCCATCGGCCTGCCGCAGGTGCGGCTCCAGCCCAAGTGCCTGCAGCGCCGAGGCAGCCGCCTGCAACGTCTCCGCGTCGATCTCCAGGCTGGTCACCAGACGCGCATCCCCTGTCAGGCGGCACAGCAGCGCCGTTTGATAGCCCGAGCCGGTGCCAATCTCCAGCACGCGCTGGCCCGGCTCCACCACCAGCTCCGTCAGCATGCGCGCCACCAGCGAGGGCTGCGAGCTGGATGAGAGCGTCCGCCCCCGAGCGTCGACGCGCGTCACCAGCGGTCGATCCTGATAGACCCGCTCATACCAGGCGATCTCGTCTCCCTCCGCTGGCCAGACGGGCTGCCAGCTCCGGCTGCCCGCTTCATGGTCCCAGAGCAGGGGCACCAGCCGATGACGGGGAACCTGCGTCAGCGCTTCCAGCACCGCTGGGGCCACCGGGAAGGGCTGTGCCTGGACCGCCGCTGCCAGCCGCTCAGCCCAGTGACGCCAGCCGGCGGCTCCTGTCTCTTCGGTCATGGGGTTCCCTCCTGGTCCTGAGCCGGCGCTGGCGGCTGCACCGGCATGGGCGGCTGGACGGGCCAGGGGCACCGCTCGGCCTGGCCTGCCAGCAAGGCGGCCAGCGAGGCGGCCAAAGGCAGGCCCGTGGCGTCTTCCAACCAGCCCCACTGGCCATTGGGATTCAGCTCCAGGAATACATACTCCCCCTCGGGGGTCAGCACCAGATCGATGGCGGCAAACTGGAGCCGGAGCGTGCCAACGAGGGCCAGACAGGCCGCTGCTTGCGCAGCAGGCAGCTGGTGTACTTCATACCGCAAGGCCCCATAGTCGAGACGGAAATCGAGCCGGGCAGGGGAGTCCTCGGGAGCAGTCATGGCCACGGCAAACAGACGGGCACCGATGACGGTCACGCGCACATCCGCCCGTTTGGGAATGGCCTCCTGGAAGAGCTGGAACGTCAGCGCCAGCGTGGACAGATGCGCCTGCAGGTCCTGGCGGCTCAGCCGCGTGGTGTAGATCCCTCCCTGCCACTGCCCCGGCGCAACGCGGGGGAGACCCTGGCTGAGGGGCTTGTAGACGACGCGCCCCTCACAGCGCTCAAAGAAGTCCAGGGCAGCCTGGGGATCATTGGTCAGCAGCGTGCGAGGGATGCGCCAGCCCAGTTGTTGCGCCACCACCAGCTGCAACGGTTTCCAGGAAGCAGCCCGAATGGCATCAGGATGACTCACCCACAGGCAGGGCAGGCTGCGCAGCAGGCCCCCCAGGCCGTGCCGGGCTTCCGCCGTGGCAAAGGCGACCCCTTCTGCGGTCATCCCCTTGGGGAACCCGAACTGACGGCTGGGACGGCGATACCACAGGCTGGACAGCTCTGCCAGCGGAAACGAGTCGGAGAGCCGGCGGAGGATCAGGTGCCCCTGCCAGCCGGCGCTCCTCCCCTGACTGGCCAATTCAGCGCTGAGCTGCAGGGCCAGCGGAACGTCTGCGTCATCAAAGTGAATCCAGCGGCAGCCCTGGCGGCGCAGGGCAGTCACCACTCGCTCGACATGCGCATCGCTGGCTTGCGAATAGATTCCAATGAGTGGAGGGGCCATGAGCGTCTTTTTTTCTCCTCCAGGTGCCTGCGATGAAGACAGGCCCTGCTCACTCCTCTTCCTCATCCTCCTGCTCATCTTCATCGGGGAGCCAGTCGCTGTCGAGCTTGTCCGGGTCGCTGCCATCTCCTGTGGTGATTTCTGGCTCCCAGGTGCTTTGGACGCGCTTGCCTGCCTGAGCGGGCCAGCGGCGAAAGTGCAGGCCAAAGGGTTGGAGAGCGAGGACAGATGGCTGCGCGTGCATGATGACCTCCCCCAATTTTGCAATGAGAGAAGAGTGACAACACAGTGTATTTTTAGACTAGCAGCACACACTGCTGTTGTCAAGACAGCCCATGCCTGTCATGTCAGGCACGAGCGCACGCTCTGGCACCAGAGGAAGAACCTGGCCCGGCGTCGTCCGCGAGCTGGTGCGCGTCACCCGTCCCGGCGGCTGGATCGAGCTGGTGGAAGCCAGCGGCGTCTTCTAGCCCGCCGGGCCAGCCACCCGGCGTCTGCTCGACTGGTTCACCGAGAGCAGCCGGGCGCGCGGCTTCGAGGCGGCGATTCTGCGCCAGCTCGGTGAGCTGCTCCAGCAGGCCGGCTGCGTGGATGTCACCAGCCAGGAGATCCCTGTGCCTGTGGGCCGCTGGGCTGGGGCCGCCGGCCAGCTCTTGCTCACCGACGTCCTCCACGGCCTGGGTGCCCTCAAGGACTCGTATTGCGCCCGCACGAATACCCCGCCGGACGTGAGCCGCATGCCCTGCTGGTGGCGCCCTCAACACACGGAACTGGCCCCCGCCCCGCGTGGCGAGGAGGAGCAGGACACCGGCCCGATGCAACCCAGAGCATGTGGCGTCTCCAACACTGACCTGGGATCGAGCATCGTCGCGAGCCGTCGTTGACGTTAGTCAGTCACCGGCTCGACCTCAAAGACATACACTCCTAGGGCTTCTTTCTCTGGCGGGTAGATCTCCCGGATCAAGCGCAACGCCGTGCTCGCATCACCGGCGTCTGGGGCAATCTTCTGCCATTCCTCAACAGCCAGCATCTCTTCAAAGTTCGCATAGGTCCGTATCGCTTTGATCCGGAGAGTCGCCGAGGCTCCCGATGTCTCGAGTTGGATGACCTCACCTCCCTGATAGCGCTTGATATGGTCATATCCGACACGAACCTCCAGAGTCTTCTGGCCAGCCATGATAGCGTCATAGGAGGGACGCCTGATGCGCATCACACGCATAGCGATTCTTCCTTTCTTGATTCGTGACTTCTTACGGCTCCGTTGACAAAAACGAATGGTCAGAACACTGGTAGACAATGGGCACCCTCTGCAGGTCAGCACGCTGTGAATTGCCTCCATTCGACAACACCGCTCCACTATGGTATGATATGCGAAAAGGAAGCCAGGCTAGCCCACAGGAATCACGTTGGAGGGCCAAGAGGTGAGATCTCATGGGACGGTCACAGGAAGCTACAGCGACCGAGAAAGAACGGACGCCGCTCATCGCAGCCCGGCGCGCGTGTCATCTTTCCCAGGACGAAGTGGCGGCACGGCTGGGAGTGAGCAAAACGACAGTCCATCGGTGGGAGAGGGCAGGTGCTGTTCCGCAGCCGCTCCACCTTCGGAAGCTCTGCGATCTCTTCGGCAAGTCAGCGGCAGATCTCGGCTTCCCAGAGCCGCTGGTTGACCAGACAGGAAGCGTCAGTGGAGCACTGACCACCGCTGACTGCCATGAGGAGGCGCCCAACGAGGAGGAGGGTGCGCTGGCCACTTTTCGGCAACAGCACCTCATCTCACGCCTGATGCTTCCTGTCTGGAACTGGCCAGCGGGCGACACCAGGTATCAGCGGCTCCAGTGGTGCATCACAGCGGAGCTAGAGGATCACGCGATGAAGCATGAGCTCAGTCGCCGCGACGCCCTGCGCTTCCTGGCATTGATCCCTCTAGACATGCTGGGCCTTTCGCGGGCGAGGGCAGTCTTCAAGCGGCCTTTCTCCTCTGAGGATATTTTGAAATACTGCGCAGCGGGCATCATTGCCTGTTGGAAGCTCCGCCAGGAGCACGAGCGAGCCTTTGCTGACCTGGCTGTCTCTGCATACATACCGACGCTCCAGGCGATCCTGAAGACAGCTCCCTCACCTGAACGCAAGGCTGCCGCCGAGTTGCTTGCGCAGTGCTGTTTACTGAGAGCGCCACTCGCCTGGCACCTCTCTACGGCCAGCAGCGCAGTGGGCTATGCTCAGCAGGCTGAGTACTACAGCGTTCTTGCCGGCAACCTTCTGCTCCAGATTGTGGCGCTCAAGATGCAGGCTGCTGCGCTCTATTATGCCAACCGGTGGGGTGAAGCCTTGCAGGCGACCGAGAAAGCGAAACATCTGTTGGAGGAACGAGAGAAGCGAGATAGACAGAAACAAGCCTCGGTCGCGCAGGCCGCCACGGAGCCAATTCCCCCACTTGCACAGAGCTATCTCTACGCTGGACTGGCGCTCTATCAAGCTTCCAGCGGACACAAGGAAGAAGCGCTCTCGTCCCTCCAAAAGGCACATCAGACCTTCTTCGCCCAAACTGACACACCGCCGATCTGGCTGGATCACAACCTTGGAAACCTCCTGCTTCACGATGGCAGCACGCACTTGCAGCTCGGACTCTATAAAGAAGCGCTTGATTCTTTCGAGCAGATTGAGATACAGTATGCGCAAAACGACCAGCATCGGTCATGCCTGATTGAAGCCACGTTTGAGCAAGTGATGGTCGAGACAAGTCGCGACGACCAACCCCGGAATCTGGATCGGTGCCTTGAGTTGTGGCAGAAGGGAGTAAACGGCGCAAGAGAACTACGAAGTCAGCAACGCTTTGCTGAAGCGATTCAGGCGTATACCGCTCTGCGTGCTGCGTGGCCCAGCGAGAGGCGCGTGAAGGAACTGCGGGAGCTGCTTGTCCGCTGAGAGCCAGCCTCTGTCAGAACCTACAGCACCACCGATGCTACAGGGGGAACGGTGGTGCTGTTTGCTTTGTGTGCCGTTACCTGGCGGCGTAACACCGTGTTACGTGGGGAACGAGTTGCCTGCATGCTGTTGTCTCCCTGCAATCGCTCAAGTTCCTCCTTTCTCACTATACTTCTCATTGGTTGCCTGGGCATGAGTTGCCTGTCTTCACACCGACTCGGGCCTGACTCATGAAGGCTGGGCAGACGGCTGATCTGTGACTTTTCCAGCCTCTGCCGCCTGGAAGAACAGTCGGTTCAACAAACAGAGACGAGGCCGCATCAGCGATGCCTGCGGCCAGACAATGGTGAGGAGGAGTATCTGATGGCAACTGCCGTACAACCGCTCACAGATGTTCTTGTGTTACCGTCGCCCTGTCCCCACTGCCGCCGACGGCAGGCACAGCCAGAGGCGGCTTCCCTGCCCACGCAGGCATCGGCCACCTCCCTCGTTCCTGGCCGCAGGGGGGGCGCCTCTGCCGAGCTATCCTCTCCTCCTGATGAGAAGACGTCCATTGCTCTACGAAGGGAGTACTGATATGGCCTTCTGGCGTCATCTTTTCCGCAGGCGCCGCCGAGTCCAGGCGGCCTCCGCTGCCCCCGCCGTGGTCATGACGGCAGCGGCGGTGAGCACAGCCCCCGAGCACGGGTCTCCTTCCCCCTTCGCCCAGCGCCGCTATCTGGAGGGCGTGCCCTCTCTGTTGCCCAAAGATCCCCTCGAGGATCAGCGGCTCAACTATCAGCACCATGCCTTGTATCGCACTCTGAGCAACCACTCCCTGGCCCCGCTCGCTCCTGAGAGCACCCGCACCATCCTGGATGTGGGCACCGGCACCGGCATCTGGGCTTTCGAGATGCACGCCCTCTTTCCTCATGCCCTCGTGGTGGGCGTCGACGTCTCCTTGCACCCTTGCTCTTCTCCCCGTGGCCGGGATCGGCAGCCTGCTCCCCTCCTTCAATCTTGTCCTTCCGTGCCTTGGTCACAGGACGCCTGCTTAGACCAGGAGATCAAGCAAATCGCGGACACGCCGCTCCTGGGGCCAGCAAGCCAGAGCCTGCTTGAGATGCGTCATCCACTCTTGACGCCGCATCTGACTCGGAAACCGCTGGAATCCTTGGAATCCCAGGATTGCAGAGCAGGTATAGGCTTCCACATCGCCTTCCTGGATAGCGAGCAGTGCACGCTGATTGTGTATACCCAGTCTTGCACGCTCTGGAATGGCTTGTTTCAGAGCAAGCCCCTCCGCCTGCGCAAGGGCCTGCTCAGCCGCTCGCAGGTGCTCACGTCGTCTCTCATGCTTTTGCAATGCGAACCACACAAAGCTTTCAAAAAGAATGAGCATATGCTGCCCTTCATCGGCGGTCAAGAAAGCAGGGAGAGAGGACCAGCCTGACTCGTCAAGACAGCTGGCCTTCGCTCGCTCCAAGCTTTCGAGCGCTTCTCTTGCATTGCCCTCCTGTGCATAGGCGCGCGCTAACCCCATCTGGACCTTGCCCTGCAAGACCAGTGGAACCTGATCCAGCAGCTGAGCAGCTTCTTGATACGCAGCCAACATCTCTTCTGTCCGTCCCAGATGGAAACAAGCTCCCCCAAGCCTGGTCAGCGCTTTCACCAGCAGCGTCCGATCTCCCGCTACCCGACTGAGCGTCACTGCTTCCTGATCATAGACCCTGCGCCTTTCAAACTGTAGGTGATGAAAAGCCACAAAGCCCAGCAGCAGATATCCCTGTGCTGCCAGGCGTGCCACCTCTTCCCTCACAACAGCAGAGGTGGCTGCATCGGTGGCCCACTGGCGTAACAGAGGCAGGTAGCTCCTGACGGTCTGCTCCACTAAAGCCAGGTCTGTCCCATTGAGCAACTGCCAGCAGGCCGTCAGACTCGCTGCACAGGCTGGCAGCACCTCTGCCTCCATCGCCGCTTCTGCAAGGACTCGCTTCCCTGCACCTCTCCCCAGCAGGCCAACAGGGAGCCCGGCCAGCACCAGCAATGCGCTGCGGCGAGACAGACGGTTCTCCTGCTCGTCTTGGGGCAATGTCATGCTCTGCACCTCCTGTGTGAGCTGTGCCTCTAACATGGAGAGCGGGCCTCCGTCCCACTGCAGGACCAGCGCAACCAGCCGCGCTGTCTGGCTCCCAAACTGCAAGGCTTCCTCAACCTCCTCCTCGCCAGATGCGACCCGCTGTTGTTCCCTGGCTTCCACCTCCAGCAGCCCCCCCATCGTTCTCCTTGTTGTCCATTGTATCATACTGCCCTTCTCAAGCCACTCTGAGTGGAACAGCGATGTCAGTGATAGCCAGGGGAATCGGTGCTTACGCCCAGCCGCGAGCAAGTGGCTGATCGCCTGCTGCAACTGCTCGGAGCCAGACAGCCCTTTGCGTGACCACTGCTCACAGGCTCCTTCATAGGAGCAACGCGCCTGGTGCAGATAACCCGCCTCTACCAAGCTCTGCACGAGTGCCAGAAGCGTTTCTTCCTGGATCTCCATCCCGTACTCTTCTTCCCCTTCAAGTAGGGCCGCGCACTGCTCCTCCAGCTGCTCCAGTTTGCCAAGCTGCGCATAGAGATGCACGAGCCACACACCGCACCGTGCGCGCTGCCGCTCCTGCCGGGCCATGTCAAGGTGGAGGCAGCTAGCCGCTCTTGCCTCCATACCAGGTCCTCCTTCCCTTCTGCTATACTAAGAGATGCACCTTCTCACGAAACCGCCATCGATTACCAGGAAAGGAGTGCTGCTCTTATGACAGCTTCCTCTGTACTCGTGCCTCCAGGGGGAGAGACCGTCGCGGTCATCGTGGCTCACCCGGACGATGCCGAGTCCTTCTGTGGAGGAACCATTGCCCGTCTGGTTCAGGAGGATCATGTCGTCCACTATCTTATCGTCACTCATGGCGAAAAAGGCAGCGACGACCCCCAGATGACCCCTGAACGCCTGCGTCTCCTGCGCAAGCAGGAGCAGCAGGCTGCCGCTCAGCTCCTGGGAGTCCAGACGGTCACCTTCTTAGAGGGCTACGTCGACGGCGTGGTGACAGCCTCCCTGGCTTTACGGGAAGCTCTTGTCCGCTTTCTTCGCACCATTCGTCCCGAGGTGGTCTTGACCTTTGATCCCTGGAAGCGCTATGAATTGCATCCTGATCATCGAGCTGTTGGGTGGGCCACAGTGGACGCTATTGCAGCTGCCCGCGGTCGGCTTGATTATCCTGAGCAGGTGGAGATGGGCCTGGCGCCCCATACCGTCCGGCAGATCTATTTCTTCAACACGGATCAGCCGAACCACTGGGTGGATATCAGTGCTGTGTTTGAACGCAAAGTGGAAGCTCGCTGCTGCCACGTGAGTCAACTGCGGCCAGGGCGGCATCCCAGTGGCTATTTGCGGCGTTGGGCGGAGGAGGCCGGGACTGCGGCAGGCCTGTCCCTGGCAGAAGCATTTCATTTTATGGGCCTCTAACGCCTCGACTTGGCGTCGACATCCACCTTCCTTTCCTCCCTGTCGATGAGAACCTCAAGAGGAGAGAAGAGATGATATAATAAGGGGCACACTGGAACAAGAGAGGGTGTTGCCTCAAGGTCAGCAGCAGCTGTCTCTCAGCGGCAGCGTGCTCGGGAAAGGAGATGAGAGTCCCTATGCCTGAATCCACTTCTTCTGTTCTGCTTCCCCCTGGGGGGCAGCGCGTTCTCGTAGTGCAGGCTCACCCAGATGACGCTGAGCACCTCTGTGGGGGTACCATTGCATTACTGGCTCGTGAAGGAAAGGAGGTCCATTATCTCCTGGTGACGCGAGGGGATAAAGGCAGCGATGATCTACACTTACCTCCCGAGCAACTGGCAAGAATTCGGGAGCAGGAGCAGCGTGAAGCAGCTTCCGTGCTCGGGGTGCAGTCGGTGATCTTTCTGGAAGGGTATTCCGATGGGGAAGTTGAACCCTGCCTGCAGTTGCGGCGGGAAATCGCACTGGTGATCCGCCAGCTTCGACCTGATGTTGTCTTCACCTTCGATCCCTGGAGAAAGGATGAGGTCCACCCTGATCACCGAGCGGTCGGGATCTGTACGGTGGATGCAATTGCGTGTGCACGGGGCCTCTGGTATTACCCAGAGCAGCTCCATGATGGCATCACTCCTCATGCGGTGCGCCAGATCTATTACTTTGCCACCGATCGCCCGAACCATTGGGTGGATATCGGCACCGTGGTCGAGCAGAAAGCTGCAGCTTTGCGATGCCATGCCAGCCAAACGAGTCGAAAAGACATCCTGCAGTGGATACGGGAGAAAGGTATTGTAGCAGGGGCAGAGCATAAATTTAAGATCGCAGAGGCTTTCCATCACCATGCACTCTAGCCGGGCAGCGCCTTGCCACGGAATATCCTCCTGTCACTGGGACCGCTGGCCACCAGAAAATGATCGCTGCCAGCAGTCCCAGCATGGGGGATGACCGGCCTCATGAAGCAGGACTTCTAGGCGGCGAACATAGGGGTTCTTAGGTGCTACCTCGTTGAGCAGGGCATGCAAGGCTGCAACGTGCTTGAGCCCTCGATGAGAATGGATACGCAGAGCTACTGTAAGAGCATCCATAGCGATCTGGGCACTCTGTTCGACTTCCTTTTGAAGCAGGTAGAAGCGGGCTTCAGTGAGGGCGTAATCTACCCGCGCTGACTGGTGGGGAAGGTACTCTTCCAAATTCCGCAAGGCGAGTTCAAGCTCATTTTTGGCCTCTGCCATCAACCGGCTATTTGCTCGACGGTAAGGGTCTTTCAGGGCGACCAAATCGCGATCAGTAACGTGAGCAAAGGCGAAGCGCATCAGCACCTTCGCTCGTTCGTGATGGACAGCATAGAGATTAAACCACAGGAAGGAGTCATCCTCTTCAACTCGCCCTTTATACAAGAGATTGGTTGCCCTATCGTGCCAGCGTCGGCACTGATACTTCAACTGCTCATCTCCCTCCGCATAGAAGGCATGAATCTCTGAGGCGAGCAGATAGCAGGCGCCGCGTACGGGTCGATTTGTCTGCTCAGCCAGTGATAATGCGGCTTCAATATCCTCCTTGGCGTGCTGATATTTTTGTTGAATGGTATGGAGACGTGCACGCTTGTAGAAGGCAAGCGCGATGAGTGCCGGATCACGAGGTGTCACTAACCCCGCTGTCTCTAATCCCTGATTGATATAAGAAAGCGCTCTCTCATCCTGGCAGTGATGCTGAGCAATAAAGGCCGTATGCTGATAATACTGACTGAGCAGTGCGATCCACCGAGATCTCTCATGAGCAGGGGCACGTTCAACTATTGTCTCAAGTTCTCTCTGATGCATTAAAAATCGATACACTGCCGTGGGGGTATATTTATCGGGAGCAGTATGGGCAGCAGCTAAGAGATCTTCGTAGAGGCCATAACAACTCTCTGCAAGAAACTCAGAGAATGATTCGAAGTCTTTGATGTATTTTGCTACCTCATTCTCTTCAAGCAGACTTCTCCAGCTGAGGCCAAGCAAAGCAGGAGGAATAGAGAGAACCCTACAGAGGAGCGTACGGCGGTTCATGTCTGAAAGATACACCTGGCTTTCCCAGTAGGCAACTGTTTGTTTATCAACACCACAGATAACAGCGAGTGCCTCCTGGGTATAGCCATTCCTTCTGCGATAGTCAGCAATAACCTCCCCCATATGAGGCAGGCCATAGAGTCCAGGCGAGTACTTCCCGTAGCGCCAGAGCTGCTTCCCCATACTGAGACTCCCCACTTGCTACAAGGTGGCTGCCAGCAAATCTCTGCGCCCATTATAGCAGGCTGAATGAGGAATTGCAATGGCTCTACCAAGGAGTCATTTGTGCTCTCCTAACAGTTCCCAGACTTCTAGGGAGCTTTCGTCTTGGTTTTCTTAGAGAAGTTTCCTACTATTGTAACGGTAAGACTCCGAGCTGATCCACGACGATCTGAGAAGCAGATGATTCATCTGTCAACGTTCTGATCCAGAGGACTGGACCACACGGCGAAAGAAAGGAGTGCGATCCAATGGCCACCTTTCCGCAACCGCGGACCAGTTGGCCTGCAAAACTGCCGGCCTGCCCGCGCTGTGGGCAGCGGCAAGCTCAGGCCCAGCCCAATCCGACGGCTCAACCTCACCTGACGCCGGCAGGCTCCGTTGCCAAGCCGGACGCCATCCAATCCGCTCGTCCTGATGAGATCTCGTCCATGCTGCTCAGAAAGGAGCCGTGACAGACATGGCCTTCTTGCGTCACCTGTTGGGCCGCCGCTGGACCCGGGCCGCCGTCGCCTCGACCCTGCCCGACGCGCTCGCTGCCCCGAGCGCGGGCGCGCCTCCCTCCACCAGGCAGCGCCAGTATCTGGACGATGTCCCCTATCTGTTGCCCAAGGACCCGCTGGAAGATCAGCGGCTCAATTACCAGCACCACGCCCTGTATCGCACTCTGAGCAACCACTCCCTGGCCCCGCTCGCTCCTGAGCGCACCCGCACCATCCTGGACGTGGGCACCGGCACCGGCATCTGGGCCTTCGAGATGCAGGCCCTCTTTCCTCACGCCCTCTGCTCGACTGCTTCACCGGCATCAGCCGCCAGCTCGGCTTCGAGCTGGCCGTCCTGCGCCGGTTGGGCCAGGTCCTGCCGCCAGCAAGCAGATGGACCACCTCGGTCACGCTCACCACGAGGCCCCTCGCTCCTGTGAGCACCCGCTCCTCGCCTTCCAACTGGCCGACAGCGAATCTCCGTCAGACAGGCTGGCAGGAAGTGCCTGGGGCCGCTGGCAGACTTGGCTGGGTTGCTGGCCGCGGGGAGAAGAGCTGGAAGCCGATCGAGATCGCCTGGGTGCTGCTGGAATGGCGCTGCCGGGAGGCGCGGGACCTGGGCAGTGGCTGGCTGCTGCTGGACAAGCAGGTTTGCACCTTTTTATAGGGCTCCTGTTCTTGAGAGCATAGTCAGGGCAGATACACATGATTGCTTTGTCCTTCCCATCTTGACGGGCGCGGTGCGCAATGCTATCCTGAAAATAGCTCTGGAGAGAATAAGGCGCGTCTCCTTGCTGGAGTCGAAGGAGGTCAGCTTGAAGAGCAGCGGTCTATCTGCGCCGAAGATCAGGGAGTTGCGTCTGAGCCTTGGAGCGCTGGGTACATGCACAACAGGAGGTTGGTCGGAGGTTCCAATGACCCAGGATCATCAGCGAGTCTCTCACGAGTCTCATGTACCCCCTTCGTGTCGTCTGCGTGTCTATCTCTATGGCCCCCTGGAAGTCTGGAAGCGCAATCCCGATGGCTCCTGGAGTTTGCTTGATAAGGCCGCATGGGGGAAAGGACGGCCAGCTCGTTCTGTCTTCAAACGCTTGCTGACAGCTCCCGGGCGGCATCTTTCGCGCGCTGCTCTCCAGGATGATCTCTGGCCAGAGATCGATCAGCTCGCCCTCGCCGATAAGATGGTCTACAGTGCTGTCAACCAGATCCGCCGAGCTATTGGCAAAGATCTAGTGCGCACACTGGAAACGGGCTATGCACTGGCAGATCAATCGATTATCTGGGTCGATGATGACACTTGTAGAGCGCTCCTTGCTGAAGCTGAGGATCGGGGAGGCACCACTGATGAGGCTGTTCCTCTGCTCGAACAAGCACTGGCTTATCAGGAGCGTGGTGAGTTGCTGGAAGGGGAGGGAGGGACCTGGGTGTATGGAGTCCGACAACGCAGCGAGGAGATGCTGAGACAATGCCGGCGTTGGCTCGCCAACGCCTACGAACGGCAAGGAAGGCTCTGGCAAGCAGGAGAACAGTACCGGGCGTTGTTTCACTCTATTCCCCCAGATGAGGAAGCGCTCCGGGCCTGGATCGCGATGTTGCTCCGGCATGGTAGATCTCAGGAGGCATGGCGATGCTATCAGATGGCCCAGGAAGCAGCTAAGGCACAGGGGTTCTCTCTCTCGTTTCTCTTCGACGCCCCATCATTTCATCCTCAGCAGGCTCTGGACTCTCCATCTCCGGCTGCTCCTCAGCCAGCCTCCCCTTTCTTCTCGCTACCCTCCTTTGAGCGAACCTCCTCTGATCTGCTGGTGGTCACTGATACCGAGCTTTGTGATCGTCTGATGACACTGCTCACCAGACCAGCACTGGCCGCCCAGAGAGAAATACACTATTTTGACCAGCAGACGAGAGTGTACTGGCTGGCCCGAGAAGAACACGCCTTGCCTCCGTCTCTACTATATTCGGCTGTTGTGAAATATCTGGAGAGTCTGACGTTTGTACTTGCCGGCTCCCAGACAGCAGGTTTCCGCCAGCGGCTCTGTGCCACGATCAGTCGGACGGCACTGCTCGCTGGTGTATTGCTGTATGACAGAGGGCACTATTCGAAAGCTCGTACCTCCTACCAACTGGCTCTGCGGGCAGCAGCCGAGGCCGATGATCCTCTCCTCCAGGCGGTCATCTGGGGGTGGATGAGTTTCACCTGGACCTACTCATTGCAGTATCAGAGAGCACTTCGCTGTATCCAGGCTGCACGTCAACTTAGCCTCCCCCATGCCGATCGACTGTTACATACCTGGCTTGCTGCAGTCGAGGCCGAAATTCGTGCTCATTTGCACCATCACGATACCTGTCTTGAATGCCTCCGTGTCCTTGAACAGGAAGGCTCCTCTGCCCAGGAATCTGATCTGGCCTTTCTCATCGAGTTTCAACCCGGCTTACTGCTGGGGTATAAAGGCGTGTGTCTGCAACTGCTGTATCAGCGTCAACAGTCCACAACGAATGGGTTCTTACGTGAGGCTCAAGAAGCATTGGAGCAAGCCTTAACCACTCCTTCTCCTCCCAGGCGCAAACTGTACTATCTGAGCGATCTTGCCAGTGCTTATGCTCGCCAGGGAGAGATCGAGCAAGCCTGTACCTTTGTCTCGCGTTGTCTTGCGCTTCTCACTGAGCTTGGAGAACAATCTCTGACTGCTCAGAAGCACCTACTTCAAGTCCAGGAGCTGCTACAACCCTACCACGATGTTCCTTCTGTCAAAGCACTGAATGAGCAGCTCCAGCCTTTCTCTCTCAGGGGGCGAGAAGGGGGAGCAGCTCAATAAGGTCATGCAGGGTCCAGTCAGGATGCACCGTGCATTCGTGGCTCAGTCCTTTGCAGCTCGCGTCGTACCAGATGGCAAAAAGCCCCACTTGTTGAGCACCTGTAATGTCGCAGGTCAGATCATCGCCAATCATCCAGGCTTCAGAAGCCCTGAGATGCAGCCGTTCCAACGCCAGCCGAAAGATGCGGGCATCTGGCTTCGCGAAGCCAACCTCTTCCTCGATCAGCAGCGTATCGAACCACGAGGCTAAACCATGATGCATGATTTTGCGGCGTTGGTAGGTCGCATTCCCATTGGTCACCAGCGCTAGAGCAAGCGAGCGCTGGCGGCAGATCTGGAGCACTTCCAGTGCATGAGGAGCAAGGGAACGATGGGCGTCTCGAAGCTGCTCATAGGCCCGCACAATCTCCACTGCCATCTCGTTAGGTGCTCGTTGCAGGCTAGCCAGAGCGCCAGCAACCACTTCTAACCGCGTCTCAAATGGTTCCAGACGATCTCTCCGCTGTTGTTCGGGATCATGGGCGATGGCGCGCCGGTACGCCTGATAGCTTGCTTGCAGAGCCTGAAAGAGGGCCTCAGCAGGAAGGTCCAGTGCCGGCGCAAATTGGCGAGCCACTTCTTGCCAGCTCTGAGCCGGACTCTGGCTGGTGAGCAATAGCACCCCATCCATGTCGAAAAGCAAACCCCGAGGATGAGGAATCTGTCTGTGACCATGATACTGCTTCATCAATGCGAGTATACCATATTGCATCCCTTTCCTGCCACCCACCCTCCCTCTCGCCTGATTGCTGCGCTTGAGAGCGCTCAACGATCTCCACAAGCGAGGGAATTCACTTATGGCGGACACCGCGCCCTTCCCTGTCTCGTACCCGGCGATGCAGAGAGCAGTCTCAGAAACTTCAGAGAAACGGGGAAGAACTGTCGGAAAAGCTTCGCCTCTCCCCCAGCTATATTTCCCCTAGGAACACGAGCCAAAGTCTCTGCCCTAGAATGGAGGACATGCTCGATGGCAACTGCCATTCAACCTGTGCCGCCTGTCGAGAGGCAACGGCCTGCGACCCTCACCAGCGCTGCAAGGGCTGATGCTTCCAGCGCTGACGTCCGCTCTTTTCCCGTTCCCGTCACGCTCCCAGCCCCGAGGTCAGGGGAGACACGGGCTTCTCAGAGGAGGTGAGGGATGCCCTGGTGGTGGCACGCGCGCCGATCGGAAGCCGAGCTGCGTTCCGTGGCCCCCTCGCCTTCGACGGAGGCTTCCCCTGTCCTGGTCGATGTCGCTGGGCGCCGACGCTTCCAGGACATGCCGTACCTGCTTCCCAAAGACCAGCAGGAGCTGAACCGGCTGGACTATCAGCACTATGTGCTTCGCCAGGTCTTCCGCGGCAACGTCCTGGCCCCCGTGCAGGACCTGCTGCGTGAGGGCACCGCCGTCCTGGATGTGGGCACCGGCACCGGTCGCTGGGCCATCGAAGTCGCCGAAGCCTTTCCTCGTTGTCGCGTGGTCGGCTTCGACCGGGAACCCGCTCGCTCCTCGCAGGGGCTGCCGCCCGGCTTTCGCTTCGTGCAAGGCGATCTGCTCCAGGGGCTGCCCTTTGCCGATGCCACCTTTGGCTACGTCCATCAGCGCCTGCTGGTCGCTGGCATCCCCCTGGCGCAGTGGCCCGCCGTCCTGCGCGAGCTGCTGCGCGTCACCCGCCGCGGCGGCTGGATCGAGCTGGTCGAACTCGGGCTGGGCTTCTTTCCACAAGGCCCTTGCCTGCAGCAGATCGTGACCTGGTGGCAGCAGCTCAGTGTTGCCCGTGGCATGGACGCCAGCCAGCTCTTCCTGCTGGGCCGCTGGCTGCGCGAGGCGGGCGCCCTCCAGGTCGAGCAGCGTACCTGCTGGCTGCCCGTTGGCCGCTGGGGTGGACGCCTGGGGCAGTTGCTGGCCCAGGATCTGCTGGTCGCCGCCGGCACCCTGGAGGCCCCCGTTGAAGGGCTGGGCGTGTCGGTAGCCCGCTTTCACGAGATCCTGGAAGGGCTGGCCCGCGAGTGGGAGGAGGGCCAGGTCACCTACGAGGTCTACACCGCCTGGGGGAGGAAGCCATGAACTGGCCTCGCGCGCGGCGCCGCGGGCGTCTGCTGACTGGCACCGCCCCGTTGCCCCTGCTCCCCCTGAGTGACTGGGCGCGGGCGGCCCGGCTGCTCGGGGCCCTCGTGCGGCTGCTGGCTCCCCGGCTCTCGTCTGCCGGCTGGGGCCGCTGGCAGACCTGGCTGGATTGCTGGCCGCCAGGAGAAGCGCTGGAAGCCGATCGAGATCGCCTGGGTGCTGCTGGAACGGCGCTGCCGCCAGGCGCGGGACCTGGGCAGTGGCTGGCGGCTGCTGGACGAGCAGGAGGTCCGCGAGCTGCGCTGGCTGCTGGGAGCCGGCGAGCAGTTCCTGCGGCGCTTCCTGGCTCAGCCCCGCCAGGGGCTGTCGGCCCAGGACCTGGAGCAGCTCCGGCAGGGTCCCCCGCTGTTGCGCCGCCTGGGACGCGTCTTGCGCTGGCAGCCCCGCCGCGAGGGCCTCAACTGAGGAGCGGGGGATGGCCTGCCTCTGGGCCTCTCCCCCCAACACAGATCACCGGGATGTCAACAGAACAGAAAGGAGGAGCTTCTCCCATCGTGGCTCGATCCCTGACATCACGCTGGCGGGCCTGCTCAGGCGGGCAGGTCTTC
>NZ_MCIF01000002.1:2447389-2483840 GCF_003268475.1 Thermogemmatispora tikiterensis
GAACGGCTCATGGCCCTGGGCTGCCAGGCGCTCACGCGGGCGGGCCAGAGCCTCTCCCCCACCGGGCAGCATCTGGGGATCACCCCGGTCCTGCCCCGGCTGGTGCGGCAGGCCGGCTTTGTCGACGTGCGGCTGCGGGCCACCGCCATCGAGTGGTCGATGGGCACCCCGAGACACTACCCGGTCTTCAAGGATTTTCTCATCGGGCTGGAGCTGGTCCTGCCCTTCCTGGAGCGCCAGGGGCTGGCCACGCGGGCGGCGTTGACCACCCTGTATCAGCAGGCCGTCGCCGAGATGCAACAGGAGGACTTCTGCGCCCTCTGGCCCCTGCTCACCGTCTGGGGACGCGCTCCTGTGCTCGGGACCCCAGAGGAGTGAGACGCGCCAGCCTGCTCCCCGGTGGGCCTCCTGCGCCACGATGGCGCGGGGTCCCTCGTACAAGGACAGAGTCGGGCCAGCCCAGTGGCCCGGCTCCCACGGCACAAGAGGCAGGCTCGTGGCTCGAGATCGCGCGCGAGGATGCTACCCTCTCCCCGTCACGCCGAGGATCTTGGCCCTTGGGATCTCACGCAGCGCTCCTCGACAGGCTTCCCAGGGCATCAGAACGGGACCAGCAGCCAGAGCCGGACAGACGCAGCGGGGAACGAGACGGCCACCACACCAGGTGGGAAGCTGAGCGCGCTTCCTCTGGAGGCAGATGGTTGTCAGCTGGGACAGACAGGTGGTCCCAGCCGCCACAAAGAGGAAACACCTGGGTCTGCCCCAGCAGAGCGAGGCAGATGGTCACTGTCACAGGGAGGCACGTGGTCACAGCAGGGAGGAAACACCGTTTGGCAGACCACCATCTCAGCCGCCCACTTCCGCCGCGTGGCGCCGCAGGGCTTGAGAAGCGAAGCGAGATGGTGGCTCTGGAAAGAAGGCGCACCTGGCAGGACTCGAACCCGCAACCACTTGATCCGAAGGCAGGTTTTTCCTTGAACTGCCACCCAGCCTCTGCAGCCGCTCTCCAGGCGACTTGACAGCAACCACTGCTTTGTGCCGCTCGCTTTGCAAAAGTTGTCACAGGTTCCTCACTTTCTGACTCTCTGCCTCCCCCAGCAAAGGAAAACCTGTCCATCTTCTGGTCTTTTGACAAACGTGTTCTCCAGGCAGAAAACTGCACTGCTACAACTATAGTCTCTCCTTTCAAAGAAGACAAGAGTGTCAAGTGTTCACTTACGTGTTCTGCCACCTGATTGCTCTTCAGAGCAAGCACTATCTCTCAGGAACCTTCAAGCCAGACGCTCCCCGGAGCGTGTTCCCTTGCGCCTCTCAGCTGCAGGGAGCAATCTCCTGCTTTCCAGCCTGCTCTTTCCTTCAGCACGCAAATCGCCAGGTCTCACCGGGTGCGGTCAGCTGCTCTCCAGCTGTCGAACCCGTCGAAGGCTGAGTCTGTTCTTCTCTCCCTCTCCCATTCCTCTTTTCGGTAGGCAGAAGCCGCCTCATCTCCTCCCTCATTCCTCAGCAGAGGGGAAGACAGGACAGGCGGCTTCTCTGATTCTTAGCTCACCAGCGCCCCCAGCCAGGCAGCCAGATCTCCCAGACGCAATTGTCGTGGCCGCTCGCTGCGATCGAAGGGATCACTAACGATCATCTCCCTGCAAGGCTTTCGGCAAGGTGATATGGCTGTCGAGGCCAGAGAGGAGGTCCTGAAAGCATTCCAGATCCTCGATGGTGTAGCCGGCTGCTGGAGCTGGCCCATCGGTCTTGAGCAGGCGCTTGCGTCGCGCAGGTGAGAGCGTTGGCCCCTCCCCCTGCCAGATGACTCGGCGTCGATCCTGATCATGAGACATGACACGTGATATCGGCACGTGTGGCCTCCTTTCTTCCAGTGACCATGTGAAAGGAGAGGAGGAGTCGCATGCGGGCAGATGTATGGGCCCAGACGGGAGCGCGAAAGGGAATCAGGAGGAGAGCCGGCTGGCACACAGCAGCACGCAGACATGCACATCGCTCACTAAGGCTTCCCTGATCCTGGGAGCAAGAGAATGGGATGGATCAGGAGCAGCACCAGGCCAAGCAAGCACCCTCCACACCAGAGGAGGTTCAGCAGACAGATCCAGCGGTTGGAGAAGCATCCGGCCCAGAGGAGCCTCGGCTGGAAGCTTCCAGGCTGACACTGATGCTCTGCCGGCAACAGCTGTGTTTCCTGGCCAGTCTCACTGCGGGGAAACGCTCCGTCTTCCAGGCCCAGGAGAGCAAGGGCACGTTCCCGCGTACAGGCAAATGGAACGCCTACTCGGTAGGCACTTGCTCCCCAAGGGTGGAGCTGCTCGGGAGGAAGGAGAACTGCCAGCCGCTCCGCGCTGGCCTGGCAGCGCTGTAACAGGAGCTCCTGGTCCTCCACGAGTGGCCCTGTTCCTGGGAACTGCACAAGCAGTGCAGGCACAGCACAGGGCAGCCGAGTAACAATGTCCTCAAAGGTATCCGTCGCTTCGATCTCGATGAGGGTCAGGCCCAGATGCTGCCCCTCTGCACTGGCCAGGGTGGCAGAACCTGGGAGCCAGGACAGATGCATAGGGATTCTCCTTTCGGGTCGAGCGAAAGGAAGACTGAGTCTGCACTCCCTACCGCTCACTGCTCGCCTCTACCACTGAGGGATCAGTCCCTTCCCCAGGGAGCTCGGTGTTCGTAGCCCGAGAGATCAGGCCTCCCATCCTGGGGAATGGTTGCCGTCCAGTGCAGTGTCACTCTTCCTACTGTCAGCTGAGCCGGTGGCGAGAGGCTCGCTGAAAGGAGTGAAGCAGCCTTCCCCTGCTCCCTCCTCACGTCCCTGCCTGGCAGCAGATAGCCAGGCAGGGACGTGAGAGGTCGACTATCCTGCTGTGCCGATGGGATGAACTCCAGGGATGGTCGTGGCAATCACCTGAGTCGGGCCCACGATGATTTCAATCGTCACGGTGGGAATGAAGGCATAGACCATATTCGAATAGACCTGTGACGTCGTGGACAGGTAGGATGCCTCTGCTCCTGTGCCTAGATCGGGCAGGTAGACACTGATACTGGCTCCAGGGAGAAAACGAAAGCCACGTCCCCAATAGGTATTGCAGAGCAGAGAGTGACGGACCTGAGCCAGGCCTACGGTGCGTGTTCCCCAGCGCATGGGCACGTCACTGACTGTTCGCGCATCGAGCGAGCATCCTTCGACGATAGGATCAGTCCCTGTACAGAACCGTGGCCGGTCCTGGGGCAGCACTGTCGAGCATGTCTCGAACGAGTTCCCCCTGGCCAGACCAGGCGGAGTTGGCCACAAGAGCAGGGAGACTATCAAGAGCGCAAGCAGGATCAGGACCAGCAGCCAGTAGCACCCACGTGCCTTCCTGGCCCAGAGGAGCCAGCGATGCTGGCGAGGATCAGTCAGAAGAGCTGGCAAGCGGTACATCAGTGCTCCTTTCTGGCGAGGTCGCCTTGACCTCACTCTCTCAAGCGATCGCTCGTATAACCAGTGTCGGGAGTGAACGAGAGCCACCTGCGGCTGGCAACAGGTCCAGCGTCCGGCCTTCATCACCCCTGCTGCGTCTCTGTCGGGCCATGCCCGCTGTCCAGGGGCCAGCGAGGGTCGGAGGCCCCCTGCTCCTCTTGCTGCAGGAGCCTCTGTTGCACTATGACAGCTAATGTGGCAAGCACCGGGTGAGCCAGAACCTCCTCCACAGTCAGCGTCACCCCCAGGTGCTGCTTGATCCGCAGCAGGAGCTGCTCCAGGGAGTGCGAATCACCTCCACTGGTGAAGAAATGGCTCTGTCTCGTGAGTGGGGAGGCAGGTTGCTGCAGCGTCTGGGCGACAAGCCTGATCAGCAGCACCTCCCAGGCCCGCTGTGCCTGCTGCTCGCTGAGGGGCAGGAGGTGGTCGCGCAGGCCAGACTCCCCGGTCGCTGCAGATGATCGTTTCCCTCTTCGCTGGCCAGGGAGCCACCAGTTCCAGTTCCCGAGCAGACGCATGGTTGCTGGCACCACCAGCGGGCGAATCAGAAAGGCATCCAGCCCGATAGCCACGCAGATGCCCAGGCCCAGCTCCTTGGTCACCACCAGCTGGGTTGTCACAAAAGCTCCCGCCACCAGCAAAAACAGGCAGGCTGCGCTGGTGATGAGACCTCCCGTCCGAGCTAATCCCTCCGCCACCGCTCGTGCATTGTTCCGATGCTGCCACCAGCATTCGCGCATACGGCTCAGCAGGAAGACCTCGTAGTCCATGGAGAGGCCAAAAAGCGTGCAGCCCAGCACGATCGGGACAAAGCGATCCAGCGAGCCGGATGGTGTGAACCCCAGCCAGCTGGCTCCATGCCCCTCCTGGAAGACCCAGACCAGCGCCCCGTACGCTCCCCCAAGCGAGAGCAGATTCATCAGGATCGCCTTGAGCGGTAGCACCAGCGAGCGGAAGGTGATCAGGAGCAGTAGGACAGTCCCTGTCAGCAAGAATCCCAGAGCCAACCCACTGGCGCGGTAGAGTGTGCGATCAAATTCCAGGGTCTGGGCCCGTGGCCCACCAATCTGCAGGAGGAGTCCCTGCCGCAGGGAAGCTGGCGCCACATGCAACTGATCCAGCAGCCGGGCCTCTTCTGGGGAGTCTGGGGCGCTGTTTGTATGCACGAGCAGGAGCGTCGCCCCACCTGGGGAAGGCTGTGGCTCATGATCCATAGGGAGATCGACGCCGCTCACGTGGGGCAGGCGTTCGATCCAGTTGACCAGCCGCATGAGCCTGACACGATCAGCGGCAGAGCCCAGCGATCGGGGATCTGTGGGTTGGACGATCACCAGAATTGGTGCCGGGTCAACCGTGGGAAAGGCCCGCGTGAGATCCTCCCACCCCTGCCGCGCCGGGGCATCAGCAGGCAGCACTGCTGCTCCGGGCAGGCCAGGGCGCAGTGCCAGTGCCGGCCAACTCAACAGCAGGAGCAGCCCCAGAGCTCCCCCAAGGAGCGGGAAGGGATGGCGCATGACTGTCCAGGCCCAGCGTTCCCACCAGGAGGCAGGTCGGACAGCTCCTTGCGGTGCGAACACCGAGGCTGTGTTCTGCCGCCGGACAGGCAGCAGGTCCCGCCAGCGGTGCCCTTTCCACGGGAGCAAGGAAGAGAGTGCCAGTGCATTGATGCGCGGCCCCAGCAGGCTGAGCACCGCAGGTAAGAGTGTGAGTGCTGCCAGCGCTGCAATGCCTGTCACCAGACAGCCTCCTACTCCCAGAGAGCGTAACAGTGGAATGGGGATCAGCAGCAATGCTCCAAAGCCCAGGGCCACAATACAGGCACTAAAGGCGATCGCTTCGCCCGCCGTGGCCACCGTGTCAGCCACTGCCTTGGGCACTGCTCCGCTTCGCGCCAGTTCCTCGCGGAAGCGACGGATCAGCAACAGACTATAGTCAATGGCCAGCCCCAGCCCAATGATGCTCACCAGGCTCTCCGTCAAGCTCTGCAGCGAGAAGAGTCGTCCCAGTAAGGCGAGTCCGGCTAGCGTCATGACCAGCGTCAGTCCGGCCAGCCCTACCGGAAGTAGGCTAGCGAGCAATCCGTCAAAGACCAGCAGCAGGGCGATCAGGGTCAGGGGCAGCGCCAGCGCTTCTGCCCGGGCTGTATCCACCTGGGTGGCCTGCTGCAGAGCGGCAGCGACTGCGGCCTCACCTGTCAAGCGGAGGCGAGCAGGCCCAGGAACGGCTCCCAGCTGGTCCTGCAGGTGCGGAACAAGCGCAGCAATCGTCTCGCTATCCTCATCGAATCCCAAGATCACCAGGGCCGTCTGTCCATTCGGACTGACTTGCGCATGGATCGTCAGGACATGGGGGAGACTTCTGGCTCTGGCGACGATCGCCTGCTGTTGCAGTGCAAAGGAGCGGCTCCGGGCCTGTTGGGGTGAGACAGAGAGCACAGCAAATAGCTGCGTCGTCGGCTGGTGGAGACGTTGACGAAGCACAGTCTGCACCTGGGCGGCTTCACTACCAGGCACGGTCGTTCCTCCAGGCCGGAGCACCGCCCCAACCGTCTGCGCCAGTGGCAGGCTGAGGAGCAGCAGTAGCAGCCAGGCTCCTACGACTTGCCACCGCCAGTGCACCAGCCAGCGCCCCCACACCAGGCCCAGCCGGAACCCAGGGGGAGATGACTGAGCCTGCTCGGACATGAGTGGATTGGCACGAGAGGCCCGCAGAGGCGACTGCTCCTGTTCCTGAGAACCAGCGCCAACGCTCGAGCCAGAAGCGGCCTGGAGGGAGCGAGCGGGCAGATCTTGCAAGAGCGTCTGCTGGAAGAAGGCAGTCAGGCAGGCTACGTAGCGGTCAGGCACGTGCAGACAAGCGCGCACATGCTCCACCCCAGGCACCAGCCAGAGGGCCTTGGGCCGCCGGGCCGCCGCGTAGAGCTGTTGCGCCGCCACCGGGGGGATCAGCCGATCCTGCTGCCCGTGAATGAGCAAGACCGGTCGCGGCGCGATCTGCGCAATCACTTGCACCGGCTCCACTTGTTCGAAGCGATAGCCAGCGTGCCATCTGAGGACCCTGTTGCTCACCCAGTGCAGTAGCGGCAGCAACCAGTCCACCCAGCGTGGCGGCAGGCGCAGGCGCTGTCGTACGACTTGCTCGACCGCCTGCCACTGTGTGGCAAAGGCGCTATCTGCGACGACTGCGGCTACCTCGGGGCAGCAGGCGGCCCCCAGCAAGCTCACAGCCCCGCCCATTGAGAAGCCCAGTGCACCAATCCGGCAACCCGGCGCCCGCTCTTGCGCGTAGCTCATCGCAGCCAGGAAATCCTTCACTTCGCGATAGCCCAGTGTTAGCGGGAAAGAGGCCCCAGCAGGCAGAGGACGCCCATGCCCGAGGTACTCGAAAGCCAGGACGTGATGCCCTGCCTGCCAGAGGGCACGGCAGATCAGGAGGACATCTTCCACGGGACGTCGATAACCCGGGCTCACAATGATGAGGCTCCGTGCACCGGGCCGTGGGCAGTAGTACCCGGGTACAGGATACGACCTGGACCCGACCGTCACCGGGAAGGAAATGGCTTCGGCAGGCCACCCCACCAGGGCCGGGGTGAGCATGGAGACCGGAGCCTGCCGCAGAGGCCGAGTAAGCGTCCGTACGACGACCTCGGCCAGCCCCACCAGACCGAGCGCTCCCAGGAAGCAAAGTACGCCCAGGCCAGCCAGGACTGGGAGAACAAGGGGGAAGCTGACCAGCGAGACCAGCCGTCGGATCAGCACCAGGATCGTCCCTGCCGGACCGGCTATCATCGACTGCTGTCCCCAGAGAAGGAGCAGCAGTCCAGCCATCAGGATCGACAGCGTCTTCCATCGCAGCATGGGAGAGCGAGGTCGGCCAGCGGACGAAGGCAGCCGGTCGGCAGGAGCAGCTTCCAGGTTCAATTTTTCAGGAGAGCAGGGCATGGCGAGAGGACCTCCTTCACGGCGAGAAAATCAGCACCGGTCCGCAGCACAACTGGCACGGGCTTCTCAAGGGGGCGTCAGCAGAGACAGGGTTGCTCCTGCAGGCAGATCGAGGCCATAGGTCGAGACCAGCCACCCTGTGCCCCCCATCGGAGCCGTGGGGCCCTGCACAGCAGGAGGCACTCGCAGCAGCAGGACCGACATCTGATGGTGCACAGGCTGCCCTGTCGTCGGATCAGCTTGTAGCCCCTGCTGAAGCTGCCCCGTTGCCGGCTCGCGTCGCATCTGCCAGAGCCAGAAATGCACCGTTACCCAGGCAAAGCGTTGCCCTCCACGGACTTGCAGGGCCACCAACTGTGGCTCTGCATTCACTACTTCCTGAATGAGCTGCTCTCCCACCACCGTATCGTAGAAGGCCGGACTCATCCGGCGATCATGCTGCTGGAAGCGAGCCTTTCCCCCAGGGGTGAGCAGGAACACTGCCGCCGTCAACGTCCCGCCGGGCCTGGTCCGTGCGCCAACGTTGCGGTAATCCAGGCTCATTTCGCGGTCGGTAAAGGTGACAGCAGTACGCAGCGCCTCAATGGCATCAGCGCGCGTCAGGCCTGCAGCCGCCCAGTCCGCCGGAAGCGGATCTGCCAGCCATGCGTTGGGAACTCCTGTGGTCCCCTGATTCTGATCTCCTGCCGGGCTCGTGGACCCCGCAGGTGCACTCGGGCTGGGGCTGCTGGTCGGTATGGGACGAGGAGTAGGCGTCGAAGGTCTCCCAGTGGGGGTACGTTGGGCCCCTGGCGTACGGACAGTACGTGGAACGGTGGCAGTGGGAGGTGCCGCGGTACCTCCTGGAGCGGTCCGCGTGGGGAAGGCAGCACCAGGTGTCGGGGAATGAGCCAGAGCCGTAGCCAGCAGCAGACTCAGGAGCAAGAGGGTCAAGGCCACCAGGCCCAATCGGCGCAGCAGCGACCAGGGGGAGCGCCGGGCTATCGTCGCCAGGCCTGCTGACTGCGACGAGTTGGCCTGGCTCGCAGCGGCTTCTGGGACGGTGGGCATCGCCAGTGGGCCAGAACGCTGGGGGAGGAAGAAGGGTGAAGCCTCCTCAGCGTCCTCTTCCCAGGTGAACCATTCCTGCTCCTGCGCCGAAGGCAGGGCCGGCTCTGGCGCCCGGTTATCTGCTGCTGCTGACGCGGTGGTCGCTGAGCAGGGCCGCCCTGGCGGAGGACTCGCTGCCCTGGCTCCATCTGCTGAAGGAGCAGCGCTTGCACTGGTCCCAGCAGCGGGATCAGCCAGGCAGGACTCGCCCTCAGTGGCGGGCTGACGAGGTTCAGAGACAGACATCACACATCAGCTCCTTTCATTTCATCTGGGACAGGTCATCGCCGAGCAACGGCCTCCCAGGCGCTCCCAGGTGTCCTGCCACCTCCCTTCGCCCCACACACGCACCGGTCCAGGTACGCTCCCAGGCGGGGAGGTCCGAAGGCGGAGGGCGCCCCTTGATGGGCGGACTTCGGTGAGCATAGCCCTGGCGACTGGACCCCGGGGGGCATGGATCGGTGGTGCCAGCGGTCTCCCCCCGGGTCGTGGGAGGAACAGCAGGGGAACCGGACAGGAACGGAAGAGGAAACAAGCTGGAACCAGCTGGTCGTTCTGGCGCAGCCCCCGGGAGCGAGCAGCATGGCTGCGTGGGAACACCAGGCAGAAGAGCGGGCAAGCGCCCTGAGCCATGCGGCAGGGCAGCGCTGACTGCCCCTGTGGCGGTGAGGGGCGCCGGCATCACGAGCGAGCAGGAGCCCTGCGACAGGTTCACTCACGGTTTGCTGTATGCAACCGATAAAGACGATATCCTCTTCATGCTCTTTGATCGCTGTTGTGCAGGTCACTTCGAGGATCGCAGCACCCGGCGTTCCACGCAGCGATCCTCGAATGGCTTTCCAGGCCGTCTGAGGGCCAACGTGGCTGGCATGATGACCGCTCTTAAGCGGTCACTGCTGACCGTTTTTTTGGGATCATCGAATCTGCTTGACGGAGGCCGCTCCAGATGCTCCGCTAGAGGGGGTACCGTCAGAAGCAGTGCAGCGGCCCGTCTGGGATTGAAACACGCAGGGCGTGCTGCTGCTGATCCGCTTCCAAGTCAGAAGCAGTGCAGCGGCCCGTCTGGGATTGAAACCTCGGGGAAGAACTCAAGACGCCCCTGGCCCACAGCGCCGTCAGAAGCAGTGCAGCGGCCCGTCTGGGATTGAAACTCCAGGTACGAATACGTCCCCCCGGGGATGTCGACATCGTCAGAAGCAGTGCAGCGGCCCGTCTGGGATTGAAACAGACACCTCTATGAGGTACGTGTTCCATCCCCAACCTGTCAGAAGCAGTGCAGCGGCCCGTCTGGGATTGAAACAGACACCTCTATGAGGTACGTGTTCCATCCCCAACCTGTCAGAAGCAGTGCAGCGGCCCGTCTGGGATTGAAACGGGTTTGCCGACAGGGCTGACGGCTTACCGCCTTCCGCTTTCAAGGCCGCTTCACTGCTTGCTGCCGGGTGTGCTCCCAGGCAGGGAACAGTGTAGCAGCCTCTCTCCGTCCTGCTTCAGGAGTGAGCCGGGAGGCAACCGGGAAGGTCGCTGGTCGCCGCTGGGTCGCTTCCTGGACCCAGGCGAGAGGCCACCGCTCTACGGCTGTCAGAGCGCAGGCACGTGGTGGCTCATCGAAGCAGCGGCAGGTGGGACCTGCCAGGACGAGGGGGTACGTTCGTCTCCGCCGGAAAGGAAGACAAGAGAAGAACCGCTCCCTGTCGAAGGGCAAACCACCGATGCCTGCCACCAAGAATCAAGACCCCGCCAGCGCACACGCCTGTGGTCCTGGACATGGCCAAAGGGCCTGCCAGGGGCAGGCGTTGAGCAGGGCGACGATGACACGGGAGCAGAGGAGGCCGGTCAGGCAGGCAGGCAGCCAGGATGGGAAGGCTGACGCACCGCCTCCCAGAGGGCAGGTGGAATGCGTCACGGAGCGCACCAGCCAGAGCCTCGCGACAAGCCTGTAGGACGGGGACATCCTCTCCCGGCGGCACACCCTGGGCCCAGTATCCCTGACGGAACACGCTCCCCCCTGAAGAGGATGCAGGAGAGGACAGCCGCTGCCGGTGCCCAAGGGGCCTTCCTGGCCCGTTCCTGTCGGGTTCCCGCCGCGCTTCCAGGAGCTCCCTGGCTGGTTCCCGCTTCCCTCTCGCTTGCTTCCCGCCTCCCTCCCGCGTTCCCCATGATCTCCCCGCTCGATGGGTCACTCCCGGAGGCTTCCGGTTTCCTGCCCCGGCCAACCCGCTGCCTGCTCCTGGCAGACTGGCGGGAACACTGCCGAGGTTTCCTCCCTCCAGGCCCAGGTTCCACGGCCATATGATCACCAGGGCTCACTTTCCGCTTCTGCTCCTGAACCGCCGTATTACTCAGATGCATGTATTCCTTAAGCGGAGCACTATCCTCATGGCCTACCAGCGCCTGCAGCGTAGAGATATCGCCCCCAAGCATCAAGAAGCGAACGGCGAAGGGATGGCGGAACACACGGGGACTCAGACGCCGCTCCTCTGGCCAGGCGACCCGCTGACGAAGGCGGCGAAAGAGCAGATCGACGCCTCGACGGGTGAGACCACAACCTTGCTCACCCAGGAAGAGATGATCTTCTCCTGGGTTCCCCATCTCCACGAGCTGCTCGGCAGTGGGGCAAGAGTGGTCCACAGAGAGCAACAACGCCCTCAGGGCTTTTCTCCCGAGGGCATTCTGCCGCTCCTGCTCGCCCTTCCCCTGGACCTGAATCACCCCCTTGTTTCGATCCAGATCCGCCAGACGCAGACCGCCCCATTCCGCAAGGCGAATGCCTGTCTCATAGAGGAGCCACAGGATGGCACGATTGCGCGCTGCATTACCGTCCGCCTGGGGGCCAGATTCAGAAAGCGACGCACACGCTTTCTGCAAACGCTTGCATTCCTCTTCCCCAATGATCCCAATGAGGGGCTTGCCCACTTTGGGTATGCTGACATCGGCTGCCGGCGATCGCGAAACAGAGCCTCGGGCTTCCAGCCAATTGCAGAACGCCCGCATGGACCGCGCAGAGGTGCGGCGCACCGTTAGCTAGAAGGCTGGCTATGGCTTTGTGGAGACCGAGACCAAGACCCGCAAGGGCAGGCGTTCCATTCCCCTCCCCCCCGCTCGCCATTGGCACCTTGAAAGCGCACCAGGCCCGGCAACTGGTGGCATGCCTCAAGGCAGGCGCTCGCTGGTAGCCGATGGATCTGGTCTAGTGGGTTGGCCCGACCTCTCGCATCGGCGTAGATCCCTGTGACTGGGCCGAGCCACGATCTCCTGTTCCTGTTAGTCAGCCCCCTCAGGCGTCACCACAACTCGCTCTGGCTGCACCTCCATACGCAACGGGCGGTGCTCGCAGCAGGCCAGATCGAGTGAGAGGACTGCGTCGCCCCATCGGGGGCCAGATCAAGCACATAGGGCCGCCGAATCGGCGAGTGCTTCCTCAGACCTTCTCGTCTCTCGCCATGCCTCGTGCTGGCCCAGAGGTGGTCCTGGCCCTGGGTGCCTGCGCTGAGAGCGAGTGGCAGCCGCTGCAACAGGCGGAGGCCCCCCGGTTCTCCCAGCACAGCGCCTGTTCTGAAACAGCCAGGCGGGCTGTCGGAAACTGCCAGAGGAATCCGGCATGACGATGACTCGGATCATCGCCTTCCTCTCTGCTGGGGGGTGGACAGTGGTACCATAGTGGCTTGCCACTGCACGACGATCGCCGCCAGTCGAAACAGGATAGGTGCTCAATGACCTCCTCTGGACTGAGGCGAATCTGGAGTCGTTCCTCTATCGCACACAGCAGGGCCGAGAGAGTTTTGATGCACGCCGCCGGTCGGTCCAGGACCTGAGCGAAGAGCTGCATGAGCATCCGCTCGACAAGGACCTGCAACGAGGGGTTCGGTCGAGCTGAGAGCACAGGACGTGAGCACTGCCGCTCCAGAGAAGAGCCATCCGAAGAGGTACGGGGAAGAGGGGTCCCACCGGTCCTGCGTATGCTACCCTCTGGCCCTGATCGCTGGCCCCTGCAGAGCGCTGGGAGAGGAAGGGCCTCATCCTGACCGGCTCGTCTGCAAGGCACTGTAGGGGAGATCCCTGCCTGCTGCTCCTGCGCCGAGCACTCTGGAGAGGTCGGGCTAGGCAGGGCCAATGGCTCCCGCCTGAGCGCTTTGTCGAAGAAGCCGAGGACTTTGCTGGTATAGGCTCTGCTGTCGGTAAAAAACCCTTGAATATGCTCCGTGTGGAGGAATCAGCCAGAGTTCCTTTGGAGCATGGGCCGCTTGATAGAGACGCATGGCATCATCCGGGTCAACAATAGTATCGTTTCCGCCGTGGATCAGCAGAATCGGTCGTGGAGCAATCCGCCCAATAGTACGGACCGGCTCAACCTGTTGGAAGCAATAGACAGTACATCTGCAGAGGATTTGATCGGTGACCCAGCACAGCAAACGAAGCACCCAGGCAAGAAGGTGCGCAGAGAAACGGAGAGTGCGAGGCACTGCCCATCCGACCGCGCTCCACTGGGTGGCAAAGGCACCGTCAGCAACCAGGGCCTCAACCTCTGGCGCTTGGGCACTGCCCATGATGGAGATGGCAGCCCCTATCGCATAGCCTCACGCTCCCAGGCGCGCCTGGGGAGCAGGTGCTCTGGCATAGGCAACGGCCCCCAGAAAGTCGTTCAGCTCCCTATACCCCAGTGTCACAGAGACTCCAACCGGCTCCCCATGCCCGTAGTACTCGAAGGCCAACACGCTATGGCCGGCCTGCCAAGCCAGAGAGGCTTGCATACCCCCAGCACGTCCGTGAGTGCGCGTCGGTAGCCAGGAAGACCAGGATCACGGTTGAGGCCTGTGGGTGGGGAATAGAGCGGCCACGGACCTGGGAGGTGTCTGTTCCCTCCTCATGGAGGGAAGGAGACCTCTTCTGCTGGCAGGTTGAGGACAAACGGATTCAACGGAACAAACTCACGTCGCTTCTTAGGGCGGATCAGCCGGGAGACGATCGTGGAGGCCACGCCCAGGTCCGGCGCCGCGCCAACGACTGTGACCATGCTGAGGATCACTCCCTCCACCACCGCAGAAGCGGAGCCAGAAATCGCCGGATGAAAAGCGTTGCAGAGCAGCAGGATGCCCCAGAGCCACGGGGAGGCCAATCAGTACGGAGAGCGTGAAGAGGACAGGCCCAATGACCGACCTGCCGGGTTTCGCAGGGATGCAATGATCTGTGCCCGCCGGCTCATCATGGTGGCGTTGTGCGGCTACTGGCGAAGTCTCTTGCAGCAGCGCCGTAGCAGGCAGAGGAGCCGGTCTGCTGAAAGAAGCTGCCTCGCTAGTCCCAAACAGGGAGCGGGGAATGAGCCAGATCCCCTCGACGGCCAGAGCACACACGGGAGCCATGCCATAGATGAACGCCTGGAGCAGGAAGAGCACGATGGCCAGAATATTAGCTGGCTGTAGGATTCTCACGAGGAGCGCGCTTCCCAGCAACGCCGCGGCGAGGAGCCCTTCCTGAGTCGTGATGCGCAAGACTCGTTGCCATTTCCGACGCTGGCAAACCTTGGGAGTTCGTAGGAACAACCCTCTCTGGCGGCAGAGGGCCATCAGACCGGCCTGGCAGGTGACCCAGGAAAGCGCAGAGAAGAAGAGGAGAGCCCCACTCGCCTGAGAGCGCCTGCAGTCGGTCGTCTCACGCAGTTCCCAGACCATTTGGAGGCTCCTGGTCAGGAGGAGAAGCGGCGGAATAAACCAGACGGACTGCAACGCAGCAAAGACGTGATGCTCCCCCAGGATGGAGAGGGCGATCATGATGACCAGCAACAGCGTAGAGAAAAACGACGCGACGTCGATCAGATACTGGAAGCCGACGCCCAGATACGAGGAGGCGTTGTATCAGCGTCAAGTGGTACTGTACCGGTGAAGCGAGACCGAGCAATGGTCTCCAGTGCTTCTTGAGCGCGTCGAATTCAAGGGGCATGAGTCCAGCTCCATAGGGACGGTGATCATCGACGCCCTTCCAGCCCTTGCCAGGCAAGCAGATCGAGAGCTCGGCATCTTCTGTCACGCAGGTCTCATCCCAGAGGCCCACCTCCTCCAGGCAGCGACGTCGCACGAGTCCCATCGTGCCTGTGCACAGGAGGCTGTTGCGTTCACGCCGACTGGCCATATACGTCGCGAAGAAGGTCTCGTACATGCAGTTCAACCCTTCGAAATAGGGGTGGCCCTGCCAGGCTCAATAGTGTTGAGGCGTTTGGACAACAGCCACGCCCGGATCGACAGAGTGCCGTACCGTCGCTCGCAGGAACTGGGGATGGACCAGATCGTCAGCCTCAACGACCGCGATCAGTTCTCCCCACGCTGGCAGGCGCCTGGTCCCCTCATTGAGCGCGCCCGCCTTGAAAGCTGGCCACTGCTCCAGATGGAGAAACTGGAGCGCTGGTGAGAGCGCTGACAGAGAAGCGCTATTGGCTTCCAGGTAGCCAGGTCAGGAGTATGGTTATCAATGACCTGGATCATCCACGGCCCGGGATACTTACTGCTGCCGCAGCAGTTGCAGAATGACACGGGCCACCAGTTCGGGCGGCTCGTTATGGGGAGGGACCTGCAAGCAGCCCGGCCAGTGCGACGGTTCTGGCGCCGCAAGCATGCGATCGCGCTCAGGAAAATGACGCCTGCCAGGCACCGCCAGGACATCGATCGTCAAAGGAAAAGGAGCCACTACAGCGAGGACTTGCCTTCCCCACGCCAGGCTCCTAAGAACCAGGGAAAGCTCGGATGACCGGAGGAGAACCCACCCCAGAGAGAACAGCGTGGCAATCGCCTGTTGTACCAGGCACGCAGCATACAGGCAAGCCCAGGCATTCCAGACAGTACGTCGATGCATGCCAATGAGCCAGGCCAGTCCAGGCAGCAGCATGGCTCCCAGTAACCAGAGCTGATGGAAAGACAGCGCGGTAGCACCTCCGGCCAGGGCAACGAGTCCCAGAGGGATGCCCCCATACACCTGGGATGCTCGCGCGAAACGCGGCACGACCCCCAGGAGAGCAATGAGAGCCACCAGAGTAGTGGTCACGAGCAATGGTTCAATCCAAGCAGGCATGAGCATAGGAACATCCTTTGTCTCTCTCCTCACTGGGAAGGTAGCAGGGTAGCAGGCACTTGCGACAAGTGACCTCTTCCTGCCGTGGCCGCAGCTCGTCTAACGAGCCGGTCGGCAGCCCATCCTGAACCGATGCATGCACGGGATTCTCTGGCAGTCTGGATGATTCTGGCAAGCGTGTCGGGCAGACATCCCGCGCTAAGCTGAGAGGCGCCACTTCACGCCGGTTGCCCGAGGGGAGGGAGAGCATCGTCAGGGGTGTCCAGCCCATAATTGGAGACCAGCCAGCCTGTGCCCCCCATCGGCGCATTGGCTCCCTGGCTGGCAGGTGGTACACGCACGAGCAGTACTCCCATCCGATGGACACGCGGTTGCTGGCTGGTCGGGTCCTTCATCAGCCCCTGCTGGGACTGGCCTGTCTGGGGATCAGTCAGGGACTGCCACAGCGTAAATGTGACCTCTCCCCACGCAAACTGCTGCCGCCCCTGGATGGCAAAGGCACGCAGGCGAGGCTGTGGATCGATGACCGCCTGAATCAGGCGTTCTCCCACCACAAGATCGTAGAGCTGATTCGTCGTCACCCGGACATCCTGCTGCCGAAACCGCTCACGAGCAGCGGGAGTGAGCAGCAACACTGCTGCTGTCAGCGTTCCTCCATGCTGGGCGCGAGTTCCGACCGCGCGATCATCCAGGCTCATCTCGCGATCCGTAAACGTGACTGCTGTCCGTTCAGCCAACAGCGCATCCCCCAGCGTCAGCCCCGCACTGGTCCACCCCACGGGGAGTGAAATCGGTATCCAGTTGCCCGGGTCACTGGCACCTGCCGCCGTTGGCGAGGGCGCCTGAGGAGGGTGCCGGGACGGAGGAGCTGTAGTCACCGGTGACGAGCCACAACGGGTCCGAGATGTGGCTCCAGGAGTAGAGCGCTGCTGCGCAACCGTTGTTGCCTGCGTCGCCGTTGAATAGGGCGAGACGGCTGGAGCCAGCAGAGCAAGTTCCAGAAAACCCACCGTCAGGACGACGACAACGCTGATCAGACCAGGCTTGAGCCACATCCGCCGGCGCGCACCTCCTGGCAATGGACTTCCTGGTAGAGAGGACGATGGCGTTCTTCCCGCCCCTGGTGCCCCTGTCGGAGCTCTCTGCTCCGAGGCCAGGGCGGGCAGCGGCTCAGAGAGTTGAAACGGGAGTGGAAAGGCATCGTTCCAGCGTGCATGGTCCACCTCTGTCTCCAGATCGAGAGAAGCCCCCTCCTGGAGGACGAAGGAGGAGCCCGGGTCCTCAGGATCGCTCATGGCAGCCGGGTCACCCCCATCGCTGGCGTCGACAGGCCGTGCGCTCGCAGTGGGGGTCGGCGACAGGGGTCGCTCCCTCTGTTGATCAGCCTGGAGCAACGGGCCGGAAGCCGGCGCTTCAGGAGTGCCAGGTGGTTCGCCTGTCATCGGAGGGTGCTCCTTTCTTGCTGACGTGCCTGACAGCAGAGGAGGGGCCTTCCAGTCTGCTCGTTAGACGAGCCAAGGCAGACTCCTTACCGCGGTCGGCTTTCCTCCTCCGCAAGCGCAGCCTTCCCCTCCTCCGTCTCATCGATGAGCCTGGGCCGTGGAGGGCCAGCTGCACTCACGGAAGCAGTCTAGCGCACTGGGCCCCGAGGGCAACGGGAGCAGCCTGGGAATCTCTTGGGAGCTAGGTAGGAAGGACTGGTCAGAGCTCACAGCACGGGGGGTGACGGGAGCAAGGGTGATGATGGGGGGCCCCAGAGGGCTGCAAGTCTGCGGCTGACACGACGCAATCAAGGCGGTCTCCACAGGGCAGCCTGGGCAATGGTTTGTACCGCTCCTTTATCTGATTTCCTTCCCTTATCAGTGCAATTCAACTTGCCTGCTTTTCACTATCTTATTCCGATTCTGATCAGTTAAGAAAAGCTACAGCTGCAGCTGTGCCCTGCGTTGATATCAGTCAAGCACGGTTCTCTGGAAGCACTAATCCCAAGCCGTGCTGAGCACGTCAGGGCATCATGCTGCTGGTAGTATAGGCTCGTTGGCAGAAAGCTAACCTTCACCCAATTCGGAGAGAGATAAAGTGATATTCAAGAAATATAAAATATGAGCAGCGAGATATTATTTCACCGATCGGCAACTATCAACAAAAAGAGAGCAATGACTGAAAGTCACGTGGGCCTGTCGAGGGAACGATGGCCTTCCATCTCTGAACATCTGAACAGAGTTTTGGGGTCCCCTTGACAACTGCACATTTCTAGCATATACTGTGTGCAAACGATTGCGCATATCGGAGTCACGCAGGAGCATGGAGCAGGATCACGGTGTACAGAGTCGCAGCCATTCAAGGCCAACGGCTGTATCAATCTACGATATTGCGAGGCGAGCCAATGTCTCACCTTCGACAGTCTCTCGCGCCCTGGAGAATCACCCCCGGATAGGGGCAGAGACACGAAAGCGCATTCAAGAGCTGGCTCGCGAAATGGATTATGTTCCCAATGCAGTTGCTCGGAGTCTTATCGCAAATCGGACCTGGACAATCGGTATGGTACTGGCAACCATTGCAGACCCGTTTATGGGACGTGTGGTGGAAGGAGTAGAACATGTGGCAATCGAGGCAGGCTTTAACGTCTTCGTGAGTACCTCCCAAAATGATCCCCAGCGTGAGATTGCTGTTATGAAAATGCTTAAACAGCGCCGCGTAGATGGGATCATTGTGATCGCCTCTCATCTATTTGACCAATACCCGCGCTTGTTCTATCGTAGTAAGACTCCAGTTATAGTCATTAACGAGCAAAAACCTCCATCCGATGCAATGCACTTTGTTAGTGTTGATGATATTCGGGAAGCATATCGAGCAGTTGAGCACCTGCTCAAACTGGGTCATTCTCGCATAGGGTACATTGGCGTGACAAATCGCCCGAAGTCGAATCAGCATCGCCTGCAGGGGTACCGTGAGGCCCTCCAGGCTGCTAGCATTCCCATTGATCCTGCGCTGATCATTGTCCCTGAAGAGACCCAGGATCATATGCGCATTGGCGAGATCAGCTTGGAACCTTTGCTAACGGCAGGGGCAACGGCTGTCTTCTGCTATAACGATGCCGTGGCCATCGGTCTGCTTTCGGCCTGCTCGAAACGGGGACTAGCCGTGCCAGAAGACTTAAGTATTATTGGCTTTGATGACATAGACATAGCTGCTTACACCGTGCCCCCGCTCACCACCGTTCGCCAACCACGTTTCCAGCTCGGACAACGAGCGATGCTGATGCTGCTGGCCATTCTAGATGGCCAGGAGCCAGAAAACGAAATTGTACCAGGTGAGCTTGTAATTCGGCAGACAACAGCTCGGCCTGCCAGTGATCAGGCTCGCCGACAAGCCCATATTCCTCTCAGGCCAGTCGACGTGCGCTGAGGCAAAGGATGTTTTCCCTTTTGTTTTGCCTGTTGTGCAATCCATTGCACACACGAGGAAAAGAGGCCGTTATGAAGCTAGGCTTGCATGGTGCAACCACGATGAAAGCGGATCTGAAGACAGACATCGTTTCTGCTGCCAATGCCGGCTTTCAATACCTAGAGCTATGGGCAGCCCAGGAGGGCCTGTATCCCTCTAAGGTTGATCACTTCCTTGAGACATACTCTGCAGAAGACCTGCGGAGATTATTGGATCAACATGATATCATACCCTTAAGTTTCAGTGCTATAGAATTCATAGCTTTTCGTGACCGACAGTTCACCCAGGTAAAGGAGAGATGCCGCCAGCTCTGCGAGCTTGCGCATATCATTGGCTGCCCCTATATTTCTGTTGTTGCCAGTCCTCTACCTCACTGGACAGTCAGCTGGGAAACTGTCGTCAGGGAGCATGTCATCGCTTTGCAGGAACTTAGTCTCATTGCTCGCCCTTATGGCCTCAAACTCGCCTTCGAATTCCTTGGCTTTGGCTGGTGCTCTGTGCGCACTCCGCGGGCAGCTCAGACAATTGTCCAGCAGACCGGATGTGATAACGTAGGTATCATTTTTGATGCAGTGCACTTCTATATTGGAGGGGCTTCCCTGGGAGAGATTAGCGAGCTTAATCCAGAGCTGCTCTACCTCTTTCATCTGGATGATGTCGAAGACACCGTGAAAGAAGCCTATACGGACACGATTCGCCTCTTGCCCGGCCAGGGAGTGATTCCCCTGGCAGACATTTGCACGCGACTTAAAGAGATTGGGTACGATGGCCCATGCTCGGTCGAGCTTTTCCGGCCTGAGTACTGGGCTCTTGATCCACTACAGATGGCTCGCCAAGCGCGGGAGGCAGCTGTGCAAGTTCTTAGTCCCTACTTCGCTCTGGAGGGGTCCTCTTGAAAGAGGCAGCCTCCCTTTTGCAGGAAGAGGTTTACCAGCTGCAGGTAATCCAGCCAAAGCGAGGAGGTGAGATACTCCCGTGTTATGATCGCGGCCTCACGAGCGCCAGTGAGCCAGCTAAAGGGAATCATTGGGTACGGGGCTCGTCCTCTTGCAGACAAGGTTGCAGGCCCTTCCCAAGAAAGCTGTTGTTGCTGACTTCCGCTAATGCGACTTTGTTCGCTTACAACCGCGTGTGTTGTGGATAGGTCTGTCAGCTCTCTCCAGAGCTGAAGGAGGTGACTGTCCTATGTGTCAATGCCGTGTCAGACTGAAAGAGGCCTGGTTGAGGCCTCTCTGGTACCCTGTCTATCAGCATCGCACTATGCTGAGCTGCGTTGGCGCCCTTCTAGCGTTGTTGCTAACGGCATGTAGCACAACCGGTGGCAGTTCTGGCTCATCCTCCGCCTCTCTCAGTGGAGGAAAGGCAATTAGTGGCAAAACTATCCTCTTCGAAATTCAAAGCACTCCAAGTGACAGTTTCTTTGTCCCTGTAGTCAATGGCGCTCGGGCAGCAGCGGCGATCACGGGCCTCAAATTGGAAATCGAATATGCCAGCAACGATGACACGACAGAGGTCAATCAGGTCCGTTCCGCGATTGCCCGCCGTGTGGCAGCCATTGCTGTCACTATTCCTGATTCAGCTCTTAATCAGACCGTGTGTGAGGCACGCGCCCAGGGCATTCCTGTTGTAGCCTTTAACATTAACGGCGCCTCTGGAGAGGGAGCTCGTTGCGTACAAGCATTTATCGGTCAAGATTTTGTCCAGTCAGGTATGTTGATCGCACAGCGCATGATTGATGATGGCTTGATCAAGCCCGGCGATCATGTCTTTTGTCCCGTGGAATCGCCCACACAGGTTTATGCAGTTGAGCGCTATGCTGGCGTGGTCCAAGCTCTGAAAGCCATAGGGGCGAGCTGCGAAGAGCTTGGTACCGGTGTCGACTATGCTCCAGCCCGAGCCAAGATGGTCTCTTATCTGCTGGGACACCCAAATACCTCGGCGATTATTGCGCTAGGGCACACTCCCCTGGATCAGGCCCCTGCAGCTACGGAGCAGGTCCATCGTAAGATCCCAATTGGAGGCTTTGACATCACTCCTGATATTCTTCAGGCAATCAAGAGTGGCGTCATCACGGCTACTGTTGACCAGCAACCTTATCAGCAGGGCTTCTATGCTGTGATGGAACTAGCCCTCTATTTAAAATACGGCCTGGCTCCCTCCAGTATCAACACAAGCAACGGAGCATTGATCGATAAAAGTAATGTCGATCAAGTGCTCAGTCTAGCAGGGACCTACCGCTAGGTGAGCGACGCTTGATTAGAGGGAGAGGCTGTTGCTCGCTTCTAGCCCTCTGCCGAGGCCAGCAGGCGGTGACAGCTTCTCCTCTCGAGATCCTCAAACCAACATGTTATTTCCACTGACCAGGATGCAAGCGGTGTAGAGGCCAGAAGCTTCTGATCGGGCAGATGAGACATCATATTGGAGAAAAAGTATGGAACACCAACACTTACCAATGATCACGGAGCGCACACCAGCAGGACGCCGCGCAGATAGCGGGCGACGCTACCGTATCCAGCAGTCTGGTCTAGAGATCTTGATTCTTTTCCTCCTTGTACAAGTTGCCAGTATTATCTACGGGGTGATCAGCCCTGACACTTTCGCCTATGTCAGCCCTGCTAACATCCAAACTGCTTTGGAGGCCATCCCTCTGCTCGGGATACCAGCTCTAGGGGTAGGCACTCTCATGATCGCTGGTGAATTTGATCTATCTATTGGAGCGAATTACATTTTCAGTAGTATCATTATGGCCCAGCTTGCCGAGAATGGTCTATCAGTTTGGCTGGCGGCCCTGCTTGGCCTTGGCATCGGAGCAGGGATTGGCCTATTGAATGGGGTGATTACGCTTCGTTTACGGATCCCATCGTTTATCACGACTCTGGGTACCATGGGAATCTGGGACGCTGCAACTCTCTTTATTCATGGAGCTTCATCTCAGCCGTTCAACCCTCCCCCGGAGTTCGCGGCTGTAACAGCAGGCCTCTTTGGCATTATCCCAGCGGAGTTTCTTTGGTTCCTTGCTCTGAGCATTGTCTTCTGGGCACTGCTTCATCAGCATCGTTTAGGCAACCACATCTTCGCTGTAGGAGGGAACAAGTACGCCGCGGAAGAGAATGGAGTGCCGGGCAATCGAGCGAAGCTGATTGCATTCGGCCTCACAGGTGCATGTGCCGCCTTGGCCGGCATTCTAGCTGCTGCTCAAATTGGCAACATTGCTCCCTCGAGTGCTACCGATCTTCCCCTGCAAGCAATCGCAGCTTGTGTCATCGGCGGATTGACTCTTAGTGGGGGCCGAGGAACTGTCCTGGGGATGGCGCTTGGCGCTGCTCTGATCTACTGGATTCAAGATGTCCTGCTACTACTCGGCGCTCCGGGCTTCTATCTATCAGCTTTTGTTGGAGTGTTGATTATCGGAGCGGCTGCTATCTACGAGCAGTTGCGGAGGCGTCAGAGCTGATCAGAGTCGCGCAGACCATACAAAGGAGCGTATCTATGGGGATTGAGCATATGGAAACAGTCGCCGCCAAGCAGCCAGAATATCCAGAAGAGGGTACGGTGCCTCTACTGGAGCTACGCGATATTAAGAAGCGCTATGGGGCATTAGAGGCCCTCAAAGGGGTTTCTCTGCACGTAAAACGAGCCGAGATTCTCGCTCTGCTGGGAGACAATGGAGCTGGCAAATCTACTCTGGTGAAGATTATCTCCGGTGTGGTCCCGCCCGATGCGGGAAGCATGTTCTGGGAAGGTCGGCCAGTCACCCTTAAGAGCCACGCTGAGGCTACCGCCCTGGGTATCGAGACCATCTATCAAGATTCGGCCTTGGTTGACTCACTGACAGTGGCACGGAACATCTTCCTAGGCCGCGAGCTTGTTGGCCCCTTTGGCTTCATGCACCATCGCAAAATGAGGGCTATTGCCTCGGATGTATTGCAGACCATCGTGGCTATTGAGGGAATCGACAGTCCTGATAAGCTGGTCGGTAGCCTTTCGGGGGGACAGAAGCAGGCAGTAGCAATTGCGCGGGCTGTCTACTTTAAACGCACGCTGTTGGTGCTTGACGAACCAACTAGCGCGCTGGCAGTCCGCGCCACTGAGGCTCTCTTTGAGTACCTCCGCACGCTTCGCTCACAAGGGCTTTCCAGTATTCTGGTGACACACAACCTCTATGACGCCTATCGCATCTGTGACCGCTTTATTATCCTGTCACATGGAGAGCTGGTCTTCGAAGCCAGCCGCTCTGAAACGTCCGTGGCCGAATTGACCGAACGGGTAAGTCGATCCTGAGGGGAGGAGATAATCCATGCCAACCCACGAAGCTGCCAGACTGCGCAAGGTTCGACTTGGCTTGATCGGAGGCGGACCTGGCTCCAATATCGGTCCTGCTCATCGCTATGCAGCTTTACTCGATGGGCGCTATGCCCTGCTCACAGGTGTCTTTTCTAGTGATCCAGAACGGAGTCGGGCATTTGCGGCAGAGCTGGGAATCGCCGGGGACCGGCGGTATGGTAGGTGGCAAGAGATGCTCGAAGCAGAGGCGCACCGGGAGGATGGTGTAGAGGTGATCAGCATCATGACTCCTAACAGGAGTCACTATCCCATTGCTAAGGCCTGTCTGGAGCAGGGCTTCGACGTTATCTGTGATAAGCCGCTTACAACCACGTTAGAGGAGGCTCTCGATTTACTCCAGTTGAGTCGAAGCCGCGGGCTGATCTGTGCGGTAACCTACAACTACAGTGGTTACCCTATGGTTCGCCAGGCACGGGAGATGGTGCGTCGAGGTGAGCTTGGCAACATCCGAATCGTCCAGGTTGAGCATGCCTCAGGCTGGGCTAGCACCTTGCTCGAAGCCACGGGGCATAAACAGGCTACCTGGCGTACGACGCCGGAGATGGTGGGAAAATCCAGCGTTGTTGCAGACCTGGGCACGCACGCTCATCACCTCCTGCGCTTCATTACCGGTTTGGAAGTTGTTGAGCTTTCTGCTGAGCTAGCGACATTGGTCCCTGGTCGTCAGGTAGATGATAATGCTCACATTAAGTTGCGCTTGAGTAATGGGGCCCGCGGTTTCCTCTGGGCTAGCATGGCCGCCACTGGGCATCTTCATGGCTTACGCATCCGCGTCTATGGCGAAGACGCCAGCCTCGAGTGGGTACAGGAGAGACCCGAAGAACTGATTGTGCGTCCGCTCAATGACCCTCAGCAGATCCTGATGCGCGGTTTTGAGTGGCTAGCTCCCTCAGCACAGCGCTCTTCACGGCTTTGGCCTGGCCATCCAGAGGGATTCCTGGAGGCTTTTGCTAATCTCTACAACGACATTGCAGAGGCGATCCTCGCTCGTCGTAGCGGCCAGACTGCTCCCAAAGAAAGACTGTTCCCGGATGTGGAAGATGGCGTCCTGGGGGTGCAGTTCATCGAGGCCGCTGTTAGCTCCCATCTGCAGCAGGGTAACTGGGTGAAAGCTAGCCTGGATCTTTTGGCAGCTAATCCTTGAACTGAACCTTCTCCCTCAGATAGTCAGGAGGTGAAGCCATGATCGGGTTCGCGATCTTTGGCGCGGGTTTTATCGGCACTGTTCATGCCACTAATATTGCGGCGCATCCGCGAGCACACCTGCGCTATATCTATGACGTCAATCGGCGGGCAGCTGAACAGCTCGCCCAGCGTCTGAGAAGCACAGTAGCATCCAGCCCGGAGGAAATCTGGTCTGCTGCTGATGTGGATGCTGTAGTCATTGCTTCCTCAACTAATACGCATGCTACTCTCTTGAGTCAAGCAATTCAGGCAGGGAAGGCAGTTTATTGCGAGAAGCCAGTAGACCTGGAAATCGAACGTGTCAAGTCCGTCGTCCAGGAGGCAAGACAGTCCCCACGTCCAATCATGATTGGCTTCAGCCGCCGCTTTGATCGTAATCATCTGGCGGTACACGAGGCTGTTCAGCAGGGAGAGATCGGCAAGGTGGAAATGGTTCTTCTCACCTCACGAGCCCAAGAGCCTCCTCCGCTCAGCTATATTCAGGTGTCGGGAGGACAGTTTCGCGACCAGACTATCCATTTCTTCGACCTAGCCTGCTGGCTAACTAACGAAGCTCCTGTAGAGGTCTATGCGGCTGGTGCCGCACTTGTCGATCCAGCGATTGGTGATGTTGGCGATGTTGACACCTCCATGTTGATTTTGAAGATGCCAAGCGGGGCACTCTGTCACATCGATAACAGTCGGCGAACAACCTACGGCTACGACGAGCGCATCGAGGTCTTTGGTTCACGAGGGATGGTACAATCGCGGCTTAAGCCATTACGAGAGATTTCTCTCTACCGCGATCACCAAGTCATCTCTCCAGGACCTTACCCCAGCTGGTTTGAGCGTCTGGAGCCTAGTTTCGCTACTGCCCTCGATGCCTTTATCAGAGTCTTAGAAGGCCAGCAGGTGGTCTATCCCACTTTGCTCGATGGACTTCGGGCGCAACTGATTGCCGAGGCCGCTTTGCTTTCCTTACGGCAGAATGTACCTGTAAAAATTACGTACTGGCAGCCAGCTTAATTAGATTCCCCTATCCTGGATTGTTGGAGGTATCTGCCATGACGCGAAGCATTGGTATTGGTGTGATTGGCATGGGCTGGATGGGCGAAGTACATAGCCGCGCCTATCGTGCTATCCCTGACCGGTTCCCTGAAAGCGGTTTGCGCCCCCGACTAGTCATCTGCGCCGATGCTATCGCTGCGCGCGCTCAAGCCGCACAGCAGCGCTTCGGCTTCGAACGATCTACCACTGACTGGCACGAGGTCATCGCAGATCCAGCAGTGGAAGCCGTGATCGTAACCGCTCCCAATGACTTACATCTGGAGATCAACCGCGCTGCAGCTCAAGCTGGGAAGCACATTTTCTGTGAAAAGCCTGTGGGTCGTGAGCCAGAGGAGACTGTCCTGAGTGCGCGCATTGCTCGAGAGCAAGGGGTACTTACCTTCGTGGGCTACAACTACCGTTGGGCTCCCCTGGTACAATATGCGCGCCAGTTGATCTCTTCCGGTAGACTGGGTCGGATTACTCACTACCATGGGCGCTTTCTCAACGGCTACGCTAGTGATCCACGTGGCTTCCTTTCCTGGCGTTTTGAACGCCAGCATGGCCTTGGGGCACTCAGTGATCTGATGTCTCATGTCATCGATATGGCTCAGATGCTTGCAGGGCCAATCACACGCGTCGTCAGTGATAAAGAGACCTTTATCCGCCAGCGCCCTCTTCCTCAGCCAGGAATAGAGACCCACTATGATATCAGCAGCCAGGATGGGCCTCTTGGCGAGGTGACCAATGAGGATTATGTGAATGTCCTGGTTCATTTCGCTAAGGGAGCCCGTGGCATCTTAGAGTCATGTCGCGTCATCAATGGCGAGAAATGTGACATGTCATTTGAAATATATGGAACTAGAGGAGCTATTAAGTGGTCGATGGAAAGGATGAATCAGCTTGAATTGCAGTGGCGTAATGACGAGAATCCCGCTGAGGATGGATATATCACCCTGCTCAGCGGGCCGGCTCATCCCTTCCATCGTCATTTTAACCCGGCTTGGGGGCTCAACCTGGGGTATGACGATCTCAAGGTGATCGAAGCCTATCACTTCCTCCGCTCCATTGCCGCTGGCCAGCAGGGTGAGCCAGGCTTCGCGGAAGCGCTGGCCGTGGCCCGAGTCCAGCAGGCAATTATGCGCTCTTGGGAAAGCGGCTCCTGGGAGACAGTTGAATTTACAGAGAAAGATGAAAAATAAAGACAATATTTTGGATGTAATAATTGTATCATTGGAGAAAATTATGACTAAGCGAACTATTCGTGTTGGTAATGCTCCCTGTTCCTGGGGAGTCATTGAGAATGTCGCAGGAGATCGCTCCGCTTACACGCGGGTGCTAGATGAAATGCGGCAGGCTGGCTATGAAGGCACAGAGTTAGGCGACTGGGGCTTTCTCCCGCCAGAACCGTCGCGGTTGCGCACTGAGCTAGCAGCGCGGCAGTTAGAGCTGATTGGAGCATGGGTAAGCGTCTCGTTGCACGATCCCCAATTCCACTCAGCCAGTGAAGCCGCGGCGCTGCGCACAGCGAGACTAGTGGCTGAGGTAGGGGGAGCCAGCGCTTTGATTGTGCTTGGCGATAATCCCTATAGTGATCCTGTGCGAACTCGCGAGGCCGGACGTATTGGTCGTGAGCAGGGCTTGAGTGAGGAACAATGGAACATTTTTGTGGCTGGAGCCAACCGTGTCGCTCGGGCTGTCCTGGAGGCCACAGGATTGCGCTGTGTCTTTCATCCCCACATCGGCACCTGGATTGAAACTCCTGAGGAGACAGAGCGGTTACTGAGCCTGACTGACCCAACTTGCCTTGGCCTCTGTCTCGATACGGGACATATTCGCTTTGGAGGCGGTGATCCGTTGGTCAGCCTGCGCCACTACCACGATCGTGTTTGGCTGGTCCACTTCAAAGACCATGATCCACGAGTAGCGGAGCAATCTCGTCGTCTGCAATGGAATGCTCTCGAATCCATTGCCCATGGCATCTTTTGCGAGCTGGGACAAGGTGACATTGACTTTCCAGCCATTGTTCAACAGCTCCAGGAGCATAGCTACTGCGGTTGGATCGTTGTGGAGCAAGACATCCTCCCTGGGATGGGCTCTCCTTTCGAAAGTGCACGGCGCAATCGAGAATACCTCCGCGCCTTAGGTCTGTAACCTGCTGAGCTGGCGTCCATGCGAGGAGCTGAGAAGCTCAGCAGGTTCGACCAAAGGGCAATCAATCATCCTTCCCTGGCAAGTCAGGCAGGGCAGCCGAATTCGCTGGGGAGGTTCTGCAGGAACAGTAAGGTGCAAGAGTGTGTCAAGGAGATACAAGGGGGCGGCAGTGAACCGCATGAATCAGACCAATCAGAAGAGGTATTCCCTGGATCTCATCACTATGGGGCGGTCCTCACTCGATCTCTATGCCAATGATATTGGGGTTCCGTTTGTCAATATCCGTAGTTTCGCTGCTTATGTGGGAGGTTGCCCAACAAATATCAGCGTTGGCGCACGGCGTCTGGGATTGCACTCGGCTGTACTAACTGCTGTCGGAGATGACCCTGTGGGAGATTTCATCTTGTACTTCCTGCAACAGGAAGGGGTAGTCACGACCTTCATTCCACGAAAGCCAGGATACCGCTCCAGCGCTGTTGTTCTAGGAATTGAGCCTCCTGATCGCTTCCCACTTGTTTACTATCGTGCCCGAGCTGCAGACTTGCAGCTGACCATCGACGATGTGGTGGTCACTCCCATCGATGAGACTCGCGTTCTGCTGATTACTGGCACGGGACTGAGCCAGGAGCCGAGCCGCAGTGCCACCTTCTTCGCTGCAGAACGCGCCCACGAGGCTGGAGTTACTGTCGTACTCGATCTGGACTTTCGGCCTGATCAATGGGAGGAAGTACGAGCCTTCGGCATCAATGTACGCGCTGTGTTGCCTCTCGTCGATGTCGTAATCGGCACCGAGGAAGAAATCAAAGCTACCATCCTAATGAACCCGGCTCATCTACATGTGGGGCATTCCCAGATCTCTGATGCTCACGTGGAAGGCAATCTTGTGACAGCCAGTACTTCGCTCTTACGTCGAGGGCCAAAGGTCCTTGTGCAGAAGCGAGGAGCAGCTGGCTGCCGGCTGCATCTAGCCCATGAAGGGGCGCCTGTTGAGCAGATTGATGTGCCAGGCTTCGCAGTTACTGTCCAGAATGTCCTGGGTGCAGGAGACGCCTTCGCTGCAGGGTTGCTCTATGGGCTGCTGCAGGGATGGGAGTGGTACCAGGCGGCACGCTTTGCCAATGCCTGTGGAGCTCTGCTAGTCACCCGACACGGCTGCGCCAACTTCATGCCGACCATTGCCGAGGTGCAGGCCTTCATAGAAGAACAGGGAGGCTTCTAGCTAGCTATTTCCTCCCAATTACGGCTGAAAGTAGGAGGTGAAACCGATGAGCAAGCAAGGTACGCGACGCTTGACAGTAGCACAGGCTCTGATCCTGTTTCTGCGGCAGCAGTATGTTGAGCGAGATGGCCATGAACAGCCTTTCTTCGCCGGGTGTTTCGGAATCTTCGGGCATGGCAATGTTGCCGGTATTGGCCAGGCTCTGCAACAGATGCCCAGCTTTCGCTATTACCAAGCTCGTAACGAACAAGCAATGGTTCATATTGCTGCAGCCTATGCTCGGGTCAAAAATCGCTTACAGACTTTCGCTTGTACTTCTTCCATTGGGCCAGGCGCAACCAATATGGTGACCGGGGCCGCATTAGCTACTATCAATCGGCTCCCAGTGCTTTTGCTACCAGGAGATATCTTTGCCCGGCGCAATGTGGCCCCTGTTTTACAACAGCTTGAGTGCGAACACACTCAGGATATCTCCGTCAACGACTGTTTCAAGCCTGTGAGCCGTTACTGGGATCGTATTACACGCCCTGAGCAGCTGCTGACAGCGTTGCCGGAGGCCATGCGGGTCTTAACGAGTCCCACGGAGACTGGAGCTGTCACTCTGGCTCTTCCGCAGGACGTACAGACCGAGGCATATGACTATCCAGAAGCCTTCTTTCGAAAACGCATCTGGCATATCCCTCGCCCTCGTCCTGATCGCCAGGCTCTCGAGCAAGCTGCAGTTTCTATTCGAAAGAGTCAGAGACCACTCATCGTCGCCGGGGGAGGGGTGATCTATGCAGAGGCCTGCCAGGCTCTTGCTCATTTCGCTGAGCAAACAGGTATTCCCGTCAGCGAAACGATGGCGGGGAAAGGAAGCCTCCATTTTGCCCATCCGCTCAATGTCGGGCCTATAGGTGTCAATGGCTCTTTGGCAGCCAACCGTCTCGCTCGTGATGCTGATCTTATCATAGGGATCGGCACACGCTATAGCGATTTCACCACATCTTCTAAAACCGCTTTTCAAGATCCTCACGTACTTTTTATCAATATAAACGTTTGCGATTTTGATGCAGCTAAACATGCTGCACTCTCACTCGTAGGAGACGCTCTAGTGACATTGCAGGAACTGCAACAGCAGCTTCAGGGGTATGAGGTTGACCCTCGCTACCGCAGGTTTGCAGAGGAGCTTCACGTTGCCTGGGAGCAGGAGATCTCTCGCTGCATCGCTCAGCACCATGAGCCACTGCCCTCTCAAGCGGAATTAATCGGAGTTCTCAACCAGCGGAGCTCACCAGAATCGATCATTGTCAGTGCCGCTGGAAGCCTGCCCGGAGAGCTGCAAAAGCTCTGGCGAACCTCCCATTCCAAGCAGTTCCATGTTGAATATGGCTATAGCTGCATGGGATATGAAATAGCCGGAGGATTAGGAGTGAAGATGGCCGCTCCGGAGCGTGATGTCTACGTGCTCGTAGGTGATGGCTCCTATCTGATGATGAACAGTGAAATTGTCACATCCCTGCAGGAAGGCTATAAGCTTATCATCATTCTATTCGACAATGCTGGTTTCAAGAGTATTGGCGCACTCAGCCGTGCCCTAGGACAAGGCGGATTTGGCACGCGGTACGTCTACCCCCAACAGGGAATCTTGCCCGGTGATGAGACAGGAGAGGGAGTCGTAACCCTGCCGGTTGATCTGGCAGCAAACGCACGAAGTCTCGGAGCCGAGGTGATTGTTTGTCACAGCTACTCAGATTTTGCAGCGGCACTAGAAGGGGCAGGCCATACTGATCGTACGACACTCATCCTTGTGGCGACTGATCGCTATGTAACGGTACCTGACTATGAAAGCTGGTGGGATGTGCCAGTAGCGGAGGTGAGCGAAATGGCCCAGGTGCAAGAAGCCCGCCGTATCTGGGAGAGCAAAAGAAAGCAAGAACGCTATTTTTTCGGAGGCGAGTGATCAAGGAGGAAGGACGATTATGGGTTTACTGATTCGCCCAGTACGCCATAAGCTTTCCATTGAGAGACCAGAACCTCTGCTGGCCATTACTCCTCCTTCCGTTGGTTGGCAATATATCTCATTCAGTGCCTATGAGCTTCGGACCGGACAGACCATTGCTGGCACTGCTCAAGGCCAAGAAACGGTACTGCTGCTGCTCGCTGGCAGAGGAGAGATTCAGCTCAATGGGCAGCAGCTGGGCCCCTTGGGGAACCGAGCAAGTGTCTTTGAGGATGCTCCCCCTGCTGCCCTTTATCTTGCAGGAGATAGCTCGTATCAAGTGACCTGCCTCTCATCAAGATTGGAGATCGTGCTTGCATCGGTGCCAGCGAACCGCTGCCACTTGCCAGCACGTGTCCTGAGACCGGAGACGATGTCGCTGGAAATGCGAGGAGCGGGGAATACAGAACGTTACATTCGCCATATCTTGGACACCGACCAGGAAGCCGAACGGATCATAGTTGTCGAAGTAATCACCCCTAATGGTCACTGGTCATCATTCCCTCCACATAAACATGATACAGAGAGCCCTCCTTTAGAGGCTTACCTGGAAGAGGTCTACTACTATCATTTCCAGCCAGCTGAGGGCTTTGCTCTCCAACGAGTCTACTACCCCGGCGACTTGGACGAAACTGTCGCTGTTCATGATGGCGACTTGGTGCTGGTACCACGTGGCTATCATACGGTGGCGGCAGTGCCGGGCTACGATCTCTACTATCTCAACATCATGGCCGGCCCGCGAAGAAGCTGGCAATACCAGGTTGACCCCATCTTCCGTCATCTGCTGCCGCCCTCGGGCAGCATCACAGGCAAAATCATCCAGCCGGTGTCTCCGGTCAATGGCGCATAGAGTTGGATGGTTCGCAGAACAATTACCACTGCGAGGCTTATCATGATAAATCGCGAAGTAGACCATGAGAAGCTGATCACAGCCCTTGCAGACCTGCGTATCAAGGAGCCAGATCTTCCAGCCCTCTTGGCCCGCACGCGCAAACGTCGCTCTCGCTTGACGACTGATGGTCATCTGGTCATTATAGCTGCAGATCATCCGGCTCGCCGGGTTGTAGCAGCAGGGCAAAATCCCTGGGCAATGGCCGATCGGGCAGAATTGCTGAAGCGTCTGGCTGCAGTGCTCCAGCAGCCGGGTGTCGATGGAGTGCTGGCAACCCCTGATCTGCTGGAGGAGCTGCTTCTCTACAATTACTGGCTCCTCAAGCAGGGAGAGAAGGATTTCCTTGAAGAGAAGCTGCTCATCGGTTCTATGAACCGGGGGGGCCTAGCAGGCACTGTCTTTGAACTGTACGATCCTGTCACAGCCTACACTGCCCGTGATTTGCTAGAGATGAACCTTGATGGAGGAAAGCTTCTTTTCCAATTCGATCCTCAAGCAAGAGAGAGCGGTCAGACCTTGTACCTCTGCGCTGCAGCATTACGGGAGCTGGCGGATCAACGCCTCCCAGCTTTTCTAGAAGTGGTCCCTCGACCTCCCACTACAGATGAGCTTGTTCTTCTAGTTGGGGTAGCGACAGCGCTGGGACCAACCAGTAGTCACCTCTGGCTGAAACTGCCAATGGTAGAAGGCTTTGAGCGTGTAGCCCGCGCAACGACTTGCCCTATCCTCGTGCTAGGAGGAAGCGAGCCTGGCAATTCTAGTCAGCTCCTGAGCCGTATTGAGTCCTGTCTGAAAGCTGGTCCCAATATACGAGGAGCCATTATTGGGCGAGGAATTCTCTATCCTTCAGATGATAGCGACCCTGCTCAGCTCGCAGCGCAACTAGCGCAACTCATCCACCAGTCTACGAGTCAAAGGAGCAGCAGCGATCAACAAGAGATTTAAAGCAACAGGAGGGTTCAATGATTCCGAACCTCATCGGTAGCCAATGGATACATCCAGCGAGAGAAACCCTGCCTATCTATAACCCAGCGACGGGTGAAGTCATCGAGCATGTTCCGCTCTCAGGAGCCGAGGAGGTTGCGCAGGCTATTGAGGCCGCCCAGGAGGCCTATCAAACATGGTCACAGACCTCCGTCATGGAACGGACACGCTTGATGTTCCGCTATAAGGAGTTGCTGGAACAGCATACTGAGGAACTAAGCAGGATTATTACACTGCATCACGGGAAAACGCTTGATGAGGCACGTGGAGAAGTGCGACGTGGCATTGAAGTAGTTGATTTTGCTTGCGGTGCACCTACCCTGCTGCAAGGCCGGACTTTGCGCCAGGTCACCCAGGGGATAGATCAAGACTTCTACCTCTACCCCTTGGGAGTTGTGACGGGGATTACCCCTTTCAACTTTCCCGTAATGATTCCTCTCTGGATGTTCCCTTTAGCTGTTATCGCAGGAAATACTTTTGTCTTGAAGCCTTCTGAGCGTACTCCGCTGGGAGCCATAAGGCTGGCAGAGTTATTCTTGGAGGCTGGCTTTCCCCCCGGTGTTTTGAATCTCGTTCATGGAGCCAAAGAGGCAGTTGACGCCTTGATTGCTCATCCTGATGTACGGGCTGTTTCTTTTGTTGGATCAGCGCCCGTGGCACGCTATGTCTATCGGCAGGCAGCTCATCAGGGCAAGCGGGTTCAAGCAGCAGGGGGAGCCAAAAATCACCTCATTGTTCTACCAGATGCTGACCTTGAGCATGCTACTGCGGCGATCCTCAACTCTGCTTTCGGCAACGCAGGCGAGCGCTGTTTAGCTGGCAGTGTGACTATTGCCGTCGGCTCAGTTCAGGAACCGCTGCTCGAGGCCCTCCGTGTAGCGGCAGAGCAACTCGCGGTGGGTCCAGGTATCGAACCAGGCATTCAGATCGGGCCTTTAATTCGCGCAGAACATCGTGAACGTGTCTTGAGATACGTGGAAGCGGGGATCAAGGAAGGCGCTCAGTTAGTCCTGGATGGACGTCGATTCCTGAATCTGCCCGGTTTTTTCTTGGGGCCCACGATTTTAGACCATGTGACTCCGAAGATGACAGTCGGGCGAGAAGAAGGTTTTGGACCGGTACTCTCCGTCTCGCGAGCTGCGACACTGGGGGAAGCACTTGCTCAAGCTAATGAGGTGGCCTATGGGAACATGGCGGTCATTTTCACCCGGAGTGGGGCAGCAGCCCGTCTCTTTCGTGAGCGTGTGGAGGCTGGCATGGTAGGAATCAATGTCGGGGTAGCTCAACCGTTCGGCTTCTATCCTTTCCCTGGCTGGCGGCAATCTTTCTATGGCGATCTGCATCTGCAAGGCTCGGATGGCATAGAATTCTATACCCGCAAGAAGGTCGTAGTCACCCGCTGGTAAGGAAAGGAGGAGCAAGAGCAGTCGACCGTTCCTTTCAGCTTGAGCCTGTTCCTTCTTTGTCCAAAGCAGGTAGCCGTCTCTTTCCGCCTTCTTCGTGATGCGCTTAGCAACCTGGTTGGCCTTCTGAGTATCTCCGCAGGCAGTGAGGTTCCAAGAGGTCGATTTGGCTAGCGTCTCGCCAGTACGCCAGGAAGACGAAAGCCTCCGCGGCTAGACACGAGTGGCGGAAGGACGTTCGACTACTAGGAGCAGAGGCCCGGCAGCGTAAGGCCGGGCCCCTTGCTGAAGGCCGATTCTCCTTCTGGAAAGTCTAAAGCTAACACGGAGGACTTGAGCGAGGAGAAGCAATTGCCACCGTTCGGCTACTAATTGCCGCGCAGGTTGCCTGACGTCACTCCGGCCTCCAACCTGAGTCAATAACGATCGCGAGATCGTGTCTGCACGAGCAGAGTCACACGTGCGCCGAGGTCCTGCAAAAATTCATCGAGATTCAGGGCAAAGACCTCTACCCCTCATCCCTCCGTCCATTGAACGTGTAGGGTTACGATATAGGGGAGCCTGGTCAGCGATCGCGCCCGCTTCGCCCTGGACGTACCGCGCTCCACCCAGGCCCTGCTCGCCGCCGTCCCCTGGCAGCAGTGCCCCGCCGAAGCCCGAACCGCCTGCGCGGGCCTGCTGGCTCACTGGCGGCAGGGGCCTCCGCCAGCCACCCCCTGGGACCCTTCCCGGCCTCGGACCGCGAGCGCCTGCCAGCCCATCCCGCCAGACGGAGGGATGGGCCATGCCGCTTCGTGACCAAGATGCCCGTTTCGCTATCGGGCTGGACCTGCTCTTCGTCGATGCCGCCCGCCAGCACGTCGCCCTCATCCGCCGCCAGGAGGAGCAGCAGCTTGCCATGCTCGGCGAGCAACTGCGCTGGGCGAGCCTGCCGCCACCGGCCTCCTGCGCGCCCTGCGCGAGGAACTGGGCATCGCGAGCACCCACTGGCACCTGTACGGCGTCGGCCTGCGCTCCTGGCGGCTCGGCGGCCTCTTCGGCCTGGACCGCCCGGCCCGGGACCCCCGCTTCCTGGGGGCAACTTCCCTGGCCGCGCGCGCCCAGGTCCTCTCCCTCCTCTTCCTCATCGAGGCCGACCTGCCCCAGCTCCTGCGCATCGCCCGCCCCGGCCCCACCAGCAGCGTCCTGGGCCTGGAGGTGCTCCCCGTGACCGCCCTGGAGCAGCAGGCCCTCTTGCTCGATCACGCCGCGCTCATCCAGCAGGTCCTCGCCGCCGAGCGGGCAGGTCGCCTGCCCCTGCTGCCCGTGGACTCCGCCTGGCCCCTGCGCCGTGCTGATCCCGAGCCCGTCTCAGACCCCGAGTCCCCCCCGCGGCGGGACCGTTCACCTCAGCAAGGAGACAGCCATGAGCACCCCAGTTGATCCCGCTCGCCCGCAGCCCGCGCCTCAGCCGCGCGGACGCTCGACCTACATCATCGACGCCGAGAACGCTGGCGAACTGGCCCGCCTCATGCAGCAGGATCGGCTGCTCACCGAGGCCCTGGGCGGCCTCTTGCCCGAGGAAGGGATCAGCCTCCCCGAGACGGGCCGCGTGCTTGACCTGGCCTGTGGCCCCGGCGGCTGGCTCTTGGAGCTGGCCTTCCGCTTCCCACGGGCTACCCTGATCGGCGTCGACCTCAGCCCGGCAGTGATCGAATACGCCACCGCGCAAGCCTGGTCGCGCGGCCTGGAGAACGTCCACTTTCAGGTCATGGACGTCATGGAGCCGCTCGCTTTCCCCGATGCCTCCTTCGACCTGATCAATGGCCGGCTCCTGTGGGGCTTCATGCTGCCGGAGGCCTGGCCGCAGCTGCTCGCCGAGTGTCGGCGCCTCCTCGTCCCCGGCGGGGTCGTGCGCCTGACCGAGATGGAGGAGCCGCTGACCACCAGTCCCGCCTTCGAACGGCTCATGGCCCTGGGCTGCCAGGCGCTCACGCGGGCGGGCCAGAGCCTCTCCCCCACCGGGCAGCATCTGGGGATCACGCCCGTGCTGCCCCGGCTGGTGCGGCAGGCCGGCCTGGTCGATGTGCGGCTGCGACCCACCGCCATCGAGTGGTCGATGGGCACCGAGCAGCACTATCCGGTCTTCAAGGACGCGCTCATCGGGCTGGAGCTGGTCCTGCCCTTCCTGGAACGCCAGGGGCTGGCCACGCGGGCAGCGTTGACGACCCTGTACCAGCAGGCGGTGGCTGAGATGCAACAGGAGGACTTCTGCGCCCTCTGGACCC
>NZ_MCIF01000002.1:2484451-2489466 GCF_003268475.1 Thermogemmatispora tikiterensis
TGGGGACCCGCTTCCCTGGAGCTGGGAGCAGGCCGCCTAGCCCGTCCAGCAGCTGGAACTCGCGCCCCTCGATCCCGCCAGCAGCGAGACCCTCCTGGATGCGGTGGCGCCGACGCTGGCTCCCGAGGTGCGCGCCCTCGCCCTTGCCTGGGCTGACGGCTACCCGCTCGCTCTGGTCGTCCTTGCCCAAGCCCTGCGCGACGGGAGGCTTGACCCCCGTCAGCCAGCAGATCGGACCCGGCTGCTGGAGCAGCTCGCCGAGCTGGCGCAGGGTCTCCGCCTCGACGCCGCGCCCGGCTGCTCTCGGTGAGCCACTGCAGGATGCGCCGGGTCGCTGGCCCGGCGGGCTGGCGCGAGATCCAAGGCTGGCTGGCTACCTTCTGGCTGGCACGGCAGAGCCCGGCAGGGGCGCGAAGGCGAGCGGATCGCGGCCCTGTTGGACTGGGACCTGCAGCGCCTGCTCCTGGGGGAGCTGGGACGGCGGGTCCCCCAGGAGCAGGCGGCTGCCTGGCAGGAGGCGCTGCAGGCGCCGTCGCACCCGTCTTGACCCGGGAGAGAGGAGGAACCAGGACGTATGCCGCATGACCTGACCCAGTCGTTGCCGGGGTGGCACGTCGCCGGGTCGTTCTCTCGGCCCGGCACGCCAGAGCGCTCGCTTGCTGCTCCAGGCTTTGCAGGAGGAGGCCGATCCGGCCTGGCAGGAGGCCCAGCAAGGGGAACTGCTCTATGAGCAGGCCCGCTGCGCGCTGCAGCTGTACCGCTTTCGAGAGGCGATCGAGGCCTATGAGCACTGTCTGCAGCTGGCCCAGCGCCGTGGCGATGAGGAACAGGCCAGGAGGTTACAGGGCCAGCTCGGCTATCTCTCTCGCCGGCTGGGCCAGTGGGAGGAGGCGCTCCACTATTCCTCTGCCTCGCTGGCCTATCATCAGCAGCGGGGCAGTCTGGCCTGGTATGCCAATCTGCTCAAGAATATCGGGCATGTCTACCGGTTGCAGGGGCGGGTCGAGGAGGCACTGCGCCTCTGCCTGCTGGGCCTTCGCGTGCGTGAGGAACTCTGGAAGCAGGGCCAGCTCGATGAGCGCGCGGTTGGCCTCTCGCAGAGCACGCTGGCCCTGATGTATCTGGAGCATGAGGAACTGGTGCAGGCGGAGCAGCCTTTCCGCCGGGCCTTCGAATGCTATGCCCATGTGGGCTATCGCAGTGGCCTGGCGGCCACCTCTAACCGCCTGGGGCAGGTGGCCCTGCTGAAGGGACAGTTCGAGGAGGCCGATACCTTGCTTCGCCAGGCTGAGGCGCTGGTGACCGGCTTTGATGAGGAGGTCTTCATCACCAGCCAGTACTAGCAGGGGCGGGTGGCCGCAGCGCAGGAACGGTGGGAGGAGGCGGTGGCCCACTGGCAATGCGCTGGTGGGCACGCGCGCCAGGTGCAGGATCGCGCCCAGCTGGCGACACGCCTGGTCGCCCTGATGGAGGCGCTTTCCCACCTGGGTCGGCACCAGGAGGCGCAGGCCGCCTGGCAGGAGGCGCGCGCCATCGCCGAGGAGGAGGGTTATTGGCTGCTGCTGGGGCGGGGCGAGGAAGTGCTGGGCGAGCTGGCCGTGGAGGAGGAGCGCGTTGAGGAGGCTTTCCAGCATGCTGTGAACAGGTGTGCCTGGATGGCTCAGCACAACGTGCTGGACGATCACAAAGCGCAACGCCGCTTGTTTGGGCGGCTGCTCGCTCTCCCCCTGGAACAGGTCTCCCCGACTGCGCAGCTGGTCCGGGAGGACTGGCGCCAGCGCGGCCTGGCAGATCCGTATCCCGTGCTGGATCGGGTCTGCCAGGAGCTGATCCCCCTGTTGGTGGAGCTGGCGCGCTGGCAGGAGCACGGGCAGGGGCAGCCAGGCGGCCCCTGACGGCTCACCCGCTCCCAGGCCGGGCCGGCAGGGAGGCAGTCTCTGGGAGCGGGCCGGGCGTCGGCTGCTCGTGGCAGCTTGGGAGGGCCGCACTGGAGAGAAGGGAAGCGGAGCAGGGCTGGCCCGTGACGGCCCATCCGGGGCTGTCCTGCCCCGCTTCCTCTCATCGTCGAGCTGATCAACGCCAGGCTGGTTGCTGGCCTTCAGCCTCCTTCCTCCTTCATCGCGGCGAAAGGAGACGCCAGGTGCGCACCTCTTCGCTGGCCGCCGAGGCAGCTTGCTGGGACTGGACCCCAGGCGATGACTGTCACGAGTTGCCAGCCGCTCTGGATGAGAGGAAACACCCTGACCCAGAGGCTGTGCAGCTGATCTGTCCAGGGCGGGTTCGTTGCACAAGAACATAAGCCAAGGAAGCAGCCCTCGTGGTCGTCACGGGCCAGAGAGATTGAGAGAAGCGATGGGGCCAGGGAGGCACAATCAGGCATCCTCTTCCCGGGGAATCAGTCGAAACAGCCCCCACTCCAGAGCCGTCCGAGCCGCGACCGGCTGCTCATGGATCAGCCGACCAGCCATCAGAGACAGCAACTCGTACGTTCTTTCTGACAAGAGACGCCGGCAGTTCCGCGGGCGCTGTTCGCGCTCCTGGAAGAGGGCTTCCAGGAGAAGGAAATCCTCTTCGCGCAAGGGCCGGTGAATGAGCGAGGCCAACCGCTGACAGCGCTCCCGGTCGAGCTCCAGCGCCAGCGGAGCGCTGAAGCGCAGTAAGCGCAGGCTATCGACATCTCTCTCCGAGTCAGTCAGCATGGTAAACTCCTCTCTGAAATGGACCGCGTTTGCGGCTCCGTCTGAATCAGGACAACGCCCAGCTGGCTGTGAGCTGGTGCCAGAGCCTCTCATCACCCGCCGATGCGCCAGAGCTGCACGCTCGATCACCAGCTCCTGCAGGCAGGCTCAAGAGAGGCTGTCCTTGCCCTCGTTGCTCTACCACTCTGGCCCCACTCGCGCGGGATTCCAAGCCAGTGTGTGCCCCGTTCGCACTGATCTCCTCAGCCCCCAGCTCTGTCCCACTTCTCTCCCTGCTCGTACCTGCTGCACCTCTTGCTCCTGTGCTCCCCTTCATCTATACTAGGCAGAGACTGATTCCAATCCATCCCCCGGCTGCCGCCGGCTCGGAGACCGGAGGGAGCATCATGGAGACAACGGCCCCGGTTCTGGTGTTCTGTTCCTGGTCCAGGTCCCCAGCGGACCGCTCCTGGTTCGATCGCGTGCTGACCGCTCTCCAGCCGCTCGAAGCGGAGGGGCTGATCTCGCTCTGGCACGACGACCTGGTTCCCGGGGGCAGCGATCTGGGGCAGGAGCGGGCTCATGCCTTTGCGCGCGCCTCGGTTGTCTTGCTCATATTCAGTCCAGACTACCTGGCCTCCGAGCAGGGCCACAGCGAGCTACAGCAAGCCCGGCAGCGTCGCCTCGCGGACGAGATCCGGCTCATTCCGGTGCTCCTGCGCGCTTGCGACTGGGAACAGCCCCTTGGCCTCGACCTGAAGCCACTCCCGGCTGATCGCCGGCCCATTGCCAGCCGATATGACTCCGACGAGGGCCTGCGCCAGCTCACAAGCGGCTTACGCCAGGCGCTGAGTGACCGCTCGGCCTCACTGGTTTCTCACTCCTCTGAGCCCGCACTTCCCCTGTGGAATGTGCCATTTGCTCCCAGCCCCTGCTTCACCGGACGCGAGGACGAGCTAGCGGCTCTGGACGCCTTCCTCCAGCAGCGTTCCCCCGCCATTGGCCAGGCCCTGGCCATCAGTGGTCTGAGCGGGGTCGGCAAGACCCGCCTCGCCGTCGAATACGCCTTCCGCTTCCGCTCTGCTTACCGCGCGGTGCTCTGGGTCGACGCCACCAGCCAGGAAACGCTGCTCGCCTCCTATCGTGAGCTGGCCTCCCTGCTCTCGCTGCCGGGACGCCATGAACAGGAGCTGCTCTGGGTCGTGCTGGCGGTACGCCGCTGGCTGCAGACGCAGCCTGGCTACCTGCTCATCCTGGATCATCTCAATGAGCCGGCACTCCTCTTCTCTTCTCGGCCCGACTGGCCGCCTGTGCTCGGCTCCCCGTTTCTGCCCCCGAATGTCGCTGGTCATCTCCTCATCACCACCTGCGCCGCGGACCTGGGTTCTCTCGGCCTGGGCCTGCCCCAGCCGCTCGCCTTGTCCTGCTTCTCCCCCGAGCAGGGCGCTCTGTTGCTGCTGCGACGGGCCGGTCGCCTCCCTCCTGATGCCTCGCTGGAGCAGGCTGCCCCCCGTGAGCGGCAGGAAGCGCTCCTCCTGAGCGAGGAGCTGGGTGGGCTGCCGCTGGCCCTCGATCAGGCCGGCGCTTATCTGGCGGCGACCGGGGACTCTTGCGCGGCTTACCGGCAGCTCTTGCAGCAGCGGCGGCTGGAGCTGCTGCGTCTGCGCAGCGGGCATCGGGACCCCCAGGGCAGCGATCATCCCACCCCTGTGGCCACCACCTGGGACCTCTCCTGCTCGCGGGTTCGGAAGCGCCACCCAGAGGCAGTGGACCTGCTGCACTTCTGCGCCTTCCTGGCGCCCGACCCCATTCCAGAGGCCCTGCTAGCGGCAGGGCTGGCCCGGTTGGCCCATCCTCTGGCGGCGACGGTAGCCAACCGGTTCACCCTCAATGCCACCATCGAGGCCCTACGGGCCTATTCGCTGCTCAGCCGCGACCCCTCCAGTGGCAGTCTGCAGCTCCATCGGCTCCTACAGGTCGTCCTCCGGTCCAGTCTCCCCCCGCAGGAGCAGCGGGACTGGAAAGAGCTAGTGATTGAGGCGCTGGTGCAGGCTTTTCTTGGGAAGGCGCTGGAGCACTGGCCTCTGCGGGAGCAATTGCTGCCCCACGCCTTGCAGGCTGCCATCTGGATCGAGGCGGAGCCTTCTCTTCAAACGCCCAGCGCTGCTGCCTTACTCAATGAGGTCAGCCGCACGCTGCGGGTGCAGGGCCGCTCTGAGGAGGCCCTCCCGCTCGCACAGCGCTCCCTCTCTCTCTCCGAGCAGACCCTCGGCCCCGGCCATCTCGCTACTGGTGCTTCTCTCCACACCCTTGCGGCTCTCTACCGCGACCTGGGCC
>NZ_MCIF01000002.1:2489915-2493984 GCF_003268475.1 Thermogemmatispora tikiterensis
GCTACTGCTGCTGCCCTGGACACCCTCGCTCTCCTCTATCAGGAGCTGGGCTGCCTCCAGAACGCCCTCTCACCTGCCGAGCGCGCTCTCTCCATCTTTGTACAAGCCCTTGGCCTCCACCATCCCCATACCGCTACTGTCCTCCATCACCTCACCCTCCTCTACCGCAAGCTGGGCCGCCCTGAGGAGGCCCTCCCGTTCGCACAGCGTGCCCTCTCCATCCGTGAGCACGCCCTTGGTCCCCACCATCCCCAGACTGCTCGCTCCCTCAGCGCCCTCGCCGCTCTCTATCACGAGCTGGGCCGCTCTGAGGAGGCCCTCCCGCTCGCACAGCGCTCCCTCTCCATCTGTGAGCAGGTTCTTGGCCCCGATCATCCTCACACTGCTACTGCCCTCCACAATCTCGCCCTCCTCTATCGCGCCCTGGGCCGCCTCCAGGACGCCCTCCCGCTGGCCGAGCGTGCTCTCTCCATCCGCGAGCAGACCCTGGGGCCTCATCACCCGCTGACGAGCCAGAGTCACGTCCTCTGTCGTCAGCTCCGGCGGGCTCTCGATGAGCCGTGATCGCCCTGGCGCTCCTCCTCAGGTGAGGACTCTCCACCAATCTCCTTGCCAGGCTTCCCCATTCGCATGCGCGCGGCGTCAAGCCCCGAGCACACCGTTCCCCGAGGCACAGGAGCGATCCATCTCGTTTGAGATCATCGCCGTGCCTTTCTGAGATGAAAACCAGACCCCAACGTTCTCCTCCCTTTCCTGGATATTTCCCAGCTCCTTCCCAAGGTGGCTCCCTCGCGGGGAGCCGCGAGGGAGCTGATCCTGGCCGGATGGGCAACCGCCGCGCCGCACCTTGTCAGCAGCAAGACAACGTGCTGCCGCCGGCAGCGACTTCTCCAGCTCACCTCGCGTGGAGGGACCAACAAACCGAGCAGCAGGCAGCTTGTTTTCCTGGTCTGCTGTCTGGCCGTCAGAGCCAGGCCCTCCCGCTGCAGCTTGCCCGATGAGGAGGCCGCCCGAGCCAGACCGGGTCGGGCATGCACTCTGGACGTGTTCAGGCTCGCAGCGGCCCTCGATGCTCTCGGGTCCGACTCCCCTGTCGAGCTGAAAGCCTTCTTGTGCCCCTCTTGTCGCTCGTACCGTTCGCTTCGAGGACTGCGGTTCCCGACGTTCCACGCAGCGATCATCGAAGGGCTGTTGGAGCCGTCTGAAGGCCAGAGGGCCTGCATCATGACTGCTTTTTTGGGATCATCGAATCGGCTTGACAGAGGCCGCTCCAGATGCCCTCGTAGAGGGGGCGCCGTCAGAATCCAGGAAACCAGCCCGCCTGGAATTGAAAGCGCCGTCTCCCCGCTCGGGAGCCACGCCTGCCCCCTCAACCCTCCACCAAGCCTCCTGCAAGCTGCCCTGGTGTGCTCGGGCTCGCCGTCTGGCGCTGTCTCGCCACAGGGACGGCTGCTGTGGGCCGCCTGCTGCAGGCGCCTCCGCCATGCTTGGATGCCACGCATACTGGGTCCCCGGGGGGAGCGTACCTGTCGAGAGCCCAGCAGGAGCGGGACCTCAGGAGACAGCGAGGCTAAGCAGCAGGGGAGTGGTCAGACGACGGCTTCGTGCGAGGGAGGGAAGGTGGCCCGTCATCAGTGCGAGCAGAAGCCTCCTTGGTCTCGCTGCTGAGAGGGGAGCCAGTGGTTGCAGGGGAACTGCTCACAGCTCCCTGGCCCGGCTGGTTCGCCCGATGGGCAGGTTCCCCGCTCTCTCGCTGAGAGATGGATGGATGAATGAATGGATGAAGAGGCTCGACAGGCTGTCGTCGCAGGCCATTGTCGACAGCCCGCCTTTCCAGTCTGGGCACGTTCTCCCTCTGCGGGTTGAACGATCGGACCATGTCCCACCCCTTGGGGCATGGGCTCCCTGGCTGGCGGGGGCACCTGGATGAGCAGCACGCCCCTCGAATGCATCCGTGGTTGGTGACGAGCCAGGTTCATCCCCAGCCCCTGTTGGGACTGACCTGTTTGTGGATCTGTCAGAGACTGCCACAACGCACCCCTCACTTCGACCCAGGCAAACGGTCGCTGTCCGCGGACTGCAAAGGCCATCAGGCGAGGCTGCGGGTTGACGACGGCCTGGATCAGGCGTTCGTCGATCACCAGCTCTACGAGCTGGTTCGTGGTGACCCGGACGCCCTGCTGCTGAAATCGCTCACGAGCTGCGGGAGCGAGCAGAAACACCCTCGCCGTCAGCATTCCTCCCTGCTGGGCGCGGGTCCTGACAGCGTGGTCATCCAGGCTCATCTCGCGATCGGTCACTGTGGTAGCTGTCCGTTCAACCAACAGCGCATCCCCCAGCGTCAGCCCCGCACTGGCCCACTCCGTGGGAAGGGAAACTGGTATCCAGCTTTCCAGGTCACCGGCACTTGTCGCCGTCGGCGAGAGCGCCTGAGAGGGTACCCGGGATGGCGGAGCCGTGACCACCGGTGACGAGCCACGACGGGTTCTGGGTATGGCTCCGGGGGGAGAGCGCTGCGGCGCAACAGGTGTCGCCTGCGTCGCCGTTGGATGGGGCGAGGCAACGGGAGCGAACAACGTGAATCCCAGAAAGCCCCACGTCAGGACAATGACGACGCTGATCAGACCAGGCTTGAGCCACGCCCACTGGCGCGTTCCTCCTGGAGATGGACTTCCTGGCCGAGATGATGGCGCTCTTCCTCTCCTCGATGCCTCTGTCAGAGCCGTCTGCTCCCAGGCCAGGGCAGGCAGCCGTTCAGAGCAGCGAGTTGAAACGGGAGCGGAAAGGCGTCGCTCCGGCCTTCGTGGTCCACCTCTGTCTCCAGATTGGGGGGAGAGACACCCTCCTGGAGGACGAAGGAAGAGAACGGGTCCCCAGGACCGCTCACTGCAGCCGGATCACGCCCATCGCGGGCACCGATAGAGCGCGCGCTCGCCGGGGGGGTCGGCAACAGGGGTCGCTCCCCTCTCGGTTGGGGGTCAGACTCAGCACTGCGGCCAGTCGAGGAGCAACGCTCCAGGCATAGCCTCTCTCCCCTGGCGATTTCCGATCTGAGGGATGCAGTACTCGTCTGGTGTCGCAATCGCTCCAATCCTTCACCAAGGTGAACAATACCGTATCCAACGAGCAGGCCTCCAGCAGGGTGCTGTATGAGTTCCTGACAGCAGGGCTGCCGTCGCGTCCGCTTTGCAGGGCGGCAGTTTCCCCTCAGCATCCCTGGATTGCCTCTGAGCTGGGAAGTGAGAGGGAGCAGGGGCAGCTCCACCAGCATGACAAGGGAGAACCCTCCTGCCCCTTTCCGACGGCACTCGCTGGCTGCTACAATACTAGCAGGACAATCAACACAATATCAGAAGACCTGACAGGAAGAAGCAGTCCAGGGGGACCGGAACGCAGCACACCGCATCGAGTGGCACAAGGGGGTCCTCCAGTACAGCAAGAGAGGTGCAAGTATGATGACCACATCCGACAACACCTACCCGATCGATCCTGACCATGTCGGCGAGCTGGCTCGCCTCATGCAGCAGGATCGGCTGCTCACCGAGGCGATGGGCGGCCTCTTGCCCGAGGAGGGAATCACCCTCCCCGAGACGGGCCGTGTGCTCGATCTGGCCTGCGGCCCAGGCGGCTGGGCCTTAGAGCTGGCCTTTCGCTTCCCCAAGGCGGACATTCTCGGGGTGGACATCAGCGCCCAAGTGATCGAGTATGCTCGGGTCCAGGCCTGGTCGCGCGGCCTGGACAACGTCCACTTCCAGGTGATGAATGTCATGGAGCCACTCGCTTTCCCGGATGGCTCCTTCGACCTGATCAATGGACGGCTCCTGTGCGGCTTCATGCTCCCGGCTGCCTGGCCCCGACTGGTGCAGGACTGCTTTCGTCTGCTCAAACCTGGAGGCGTGATCCGCCTGACTGAGACCGAGGGACCCCTCACCAGCAGCATCGCCACCGAGCGCTATTTGCACCTGATCTGGCGTGCTCTCCAGCAAGCTGGCCAGAGCTTCTCGCCCGATGGCCGGCACATCGGCATTACCCCAGTGCTGCCGCGGCTGGTACGACAGGCTGGCTTTCG
>NZ_MCIF01000002.1:2494558-2506951 GCF_003268475.1 Thermogemmatispora tikiterensis
AACAGCAAAGGAGTGAGACGAGCCTGCCTAGTCCCCGTTGGGCCTCCCGCACCGCGATGGCGAGAGCAGGGCACTGGGAGCGAGAGGCAGCTCACACAGGGACGGAGTCGGGCCGCTGTGCTGGCCCGGCTCCCACTGCTGGGAGAGGCAGGCTCATGGCTGGCGCTCTCGCGCGAGGGCCATGCTCTCTCAAGTGGCTCTATTGCACGCTATACCCGTCACTTCGAGGATCTCGGCACCCGAGGTCTCACGCAGCGATCTTCGAAAGGCTTTACTGGCCGTTGGAGGGCCACAGTGGCTGGTATCATGGCTGCACCAGAGCGGTCACTGCTGACCGTAGTAGCGGCGCAGGCGGCGCAGACCTTCTCCCTGGGTGACATCCTGCTCGCGCATATCTTCACGCACGTACCCAATAGAGTACAAGGCTTTCGTAAAGCTCACCAGAGCAATCACGAGGACCGCGAGGATGCTGAGTGCATCGGCATAGAGCCGGTCTCCTGGGCGCTGAGTATGCCTCTTTGAAGCAGCCGATGGACAGCCAGCAAGGCCACGACCAACATGGCACCCGTGCTGGTTACGGTTAGCAATTCGAGCCCAGGCGGCGCCGGGTGCAGAGACAGAGACTACTGGCAACAAGTGTAATGCGGAGAATCAGACTCAAGAGCATAGCACTTACCCCTGCAGGCGCCGCCGGTCAGCTGTGTCGGCTCTCACCAGCACACGCTGGATCAGCGTGACCAACAGGCCCGTGACTATGACCGCAATCAGTATATCGAAGAGGACACCAAATTCCATGATCAGGGGCATCCCAGAGACGATCGCAAAAGCTCCTGCAAAGAGTTCATTCTCACTGGGAAGCAGCCCTATCACCTGCATGACCATATGGTGACGGCTGGCCAGTAAGAGCAGCCCAATCAGCACCAAAGCAATGAAAATGCCAGTGGAGGCTTGTCCGGCACGGTGCCACGAGCTATCACCTTCGGTGATACGAAGAAGGCCAAGACAAAGATCAAGACACAGGATGAGCAATGAGTTGGGAACGTTGAGAGAGGGGCACGCTTCCCATTACATATGCAAACGCCTGGTGATCCGCTGGAGAATCCAGCCAATGGCACTCCATTTTACTACGATAGTGAGCGCAGCCCCAGCGTAAAGATCCGCGCTATTGGTAATATGGCCGACGACTCCTGCTCTCAATCCGAGCAGCAATGATTGAAGCAGATAGGCCCAGATAGCCTGAGAAAGAAGATGTACCGCTGTTAGCGCAGATGTACTTAGAAGGAGCAAGACCTACAGGATCTGAAGGAGCTGTGTGAATGGTACAGAGATCAGTGGCAACATCCTCACCACTGCTCTGGCTGCCATATGAGCAACCACTGGTACCATATTTCGACTCCTTGCTGGGGAATCCCCAACTCCTGAAGCATTAGATTATTCAGTGGGGCTGAAGCAATTAAAATATAAAATCTATATTTATATTAAACGATTACTATCAAGCAACAGACGAAGGCGATGAACAGAGTGAGCAGGGTGGTGTGTGCCTCTGGTGCAAGGCCCCGCGGAGCAGTCAGGACATTGAGTAGGATAGTCAGGAGCATAAAAAAGCGCAAGGCCCCTCCCCATTCCATTAGGGCCAGCTCCTGGCCTGAGTATTCAATGGTGCGGGAGCCTTCAATCACTGAGAGTCCGAAAGTGGTTGAAGGATTATCAACGGGAATGGACCCACTTTCAGCCTGGATGACGAGAAACAAGGCCATCACCAGCGGCCAACGAGTCGGGCCATACAGATGGGGAGCGGAGATGAGCGTCTGATTGACAACGAAGGGAATTGTCACCTGAGCGATCAACGCAACGCAGAAGAGCACCAGATGATAACCGGCTCAGCCACTAAGGAGACGACACGTGCTCGGATGCTCCCCATGTCACTAAAGATGCTGGATGCATCCAGGATTGCCAGAGAGGAGAAAAATGTCCCAAGCGAGAGAATAAAAACACCAGCCAGCATGTCCCTCATAAGGGCATAGAGGAGGGGATAGGCCGTCAGTATGGGAATGCGCATGGATAATGAGCGGCGTGATGAAGGTCAGAATACCCAGCGGGTCAGCTTTTCTGAGCATCCTCTTGCGATCTGGAAACCGGCAGGAAGCGAGTAGAGATCCCCCTTGTCTTCCGGCGGGTCAGGAGGGAACACGAGAGGAACAGCGCGGGAAGGGGAGGAGAACAGGACAGAAACAATCAGCGCAGGCCATGTATTGCCCCCGTGCATCAGAAGGCCGTGCAGGCAGAACAGCAAGCAGGATGGAATGAGGCATGCCAGAAAGGTGGAAGAGGAAACAGGTTCCAGGGAGGAATGTCACAGGAGGGAGGCTGTTCTAGGTCTGCAATCCTGTTGTTCCCACCCAGGACTACTGACACTCCTCATGAGCAATACTGCTTAATCGAGCAATACTGCTTGATTGAAAGCAGAACCCGGAGAACGCCTCACCGTCTGGCAGTGGACACCGACACCAGGCCAGTCCATGACGCCGGGCCGATGGTCATGAGGATGCCCAGAGAAACGAGTGGTTGCACTCGAGGGAAGGCTCGGAGAACCTGACAGAGCCTCCAGGAACCTCCACGCCAGGGGCAATGATGTGCTGCGCCGCCGAGTGCGATCTCCCAGACAGCCCCCACTGGACGGCTTCAAGCATCCCTACTTGCACTTCAGGCCGGAATCTCGAAATCTCCACGCGAGTGAGAAGCAGCAGCTCTGGAGTGACACTTATGCAGCAATCAGGACTCGCGAGGTGGGAATAAACATGCCCGACCAAGTCAAGCAGCCAGCTCCGGTGCTGGTTGCGGTATCGAGCTGGCTCTGTACTGCCCTGTTACGCACCGCTGCTCGTGTGTCCGCCACCATAACATGATGCCTAAGGAGCAACGTTTCTCCCGGACACATGGTATAGAGAGTACTGTCAGAGTGGGGTGGCATCTACAAGGGAGAAGGGAGCCAACGAATGGTGACTGCTGTTGGCAGAAACACCTCGCATACCTCTCGCTCGCTAAGAGCGAGAGGCACGTTGTGCGTTCTTAGCACTGCAGCAATCAGGTCTTTCCATAGCCCGAGATGGATGATCAGCACGATCATGTCGGCGAAGCCTGACGCGACCCGGGGGTCCACGCTGCCACCGGTGGAGATGGGTTTCACCCCACAGGAGCCTGCACATGCGTGTGCAACGCCGCCAGCGCCATCTGTGCCCTCAGCTGCCGGAAGCGACCGGCAAATAGCCTGGCTCATTTCCACCGCAGCACGCCAGGCTCACTCCGCTCCCTTAGAGCGCTGGGCAAGCGGGAGAGCCACTGCCGGATTGATCAGCGCCCTCACTCGCCGGAAGCTGGCCTCACTCGCTCGGATCACCCTGGCCTTCAGGGTACGGTAGCCAGACAAGATCTCGGCCAGTCTGATCAACGTGCCACCCTATTGCCATGTGGGCACAGCCCGAAAAGCCAAGTCCTCCTAGCAGAGGATGGTCACAGCCTCGTGCTCCAGGGCTGTATAAGAGCGGGGCCAGGGCCCTCCGCCGTCTCAGCGGTCAAGACCCCCTAGGATCGTGAGCGAACTGTTTGCTTCCCTTCTTCGCCTCGCGTCATGCTGGCCCTCCTGTGAATGGCAACCAGCGGGTCTGGACCGGCCTTCGCGAAATCTGCATGCTGTCCACTCCCCGTGAGGCAGGCGTTTGGGCTTCTCTGACTGTAAGGCTTCTGAGCGGATGAGCAGACGAAAACGCACATGCAGGGAGGCCCGCTCTCTGCTCCCCATGCCTCCCCTGATGCTGACGTGGAAACGGATCAGGCAGTGCCCTTCCCACTCAGGATGAGCACCCTATTAGCGAAAGCTAACTGACAGTTCCTTCGGTTCTTTTTTGGTGTTCCTCATCAAACACGATAGAGGAGATAATGGCTCCTCCTCTGATGGCTGAGGAAGAGAAGAGAGAACAGGTGGAGCCTGAGGATGACTTCGTCTTCCCATTCGCAATGAGGGGAGCATCAAGCGGGCAACGTGCTGAGTCGTTTGGTTAGACCAATGCTGATGAGAGGTGCTCCAAGCCCTGCGTCTCCGCAGTATTCACTGGGGGCCAGAGCAGCTGGGGTCAGGTTGGGGGCAAGATGCCTCGTTCCAGGGCAACGACCACTGCGGCAGTGCGGGAATCCACCCCCAGCTTGGTGTAAATCGTGGTCAAATAGGTTTCCACCGTGCGCGGCGTGAGACCGAGGCGGCGGGCGATTTCTTTAGTGCGTTCGCCCTGGGCGACACCCAGCAACACCTCTTTTTCCCGCTCGGTTAACACGCCCTGGCGCGGCATGCTTTGGGAGCGCTCAAGCCCGCGAGCGGCATGCGCCAGCAAGCGCTCCTTGACTTCTGGTGGCAGCACGATTTCTCCTTGTGCGGCTTGCCGGATGGCGTGTAGCAGAGCGTCGAGATCGACATCTTTGAGGAGGTAGCCGCAGGCGCCAGCTTGCAAGCCCTGAATCATCAGCTCATCCTCGTTGTAGGTCGTTAAAATCAGGATAGCGATGGTCGGCCACTGCTGGCGAATCTGCCGGATTGCCTCCAGGCCATCCATCCCTGGCATGCGCAGGTCCATCATGATCACATCGGGCTGTAATTCGCCAGCCAGGCGAATAGCCATCGCGCCATCGGCGGCTTCTCCGACCAGCACAAATTCGTCGCCGCCTTCAGCCAACATCGTGCGCACACCCCGACGAATGACCTGGTGGTCGTCCACTACGAGCAGGCGAATGGCGCTCATCAGTGCCTCTGGCTCCTCTCCAGCGCCAGCGGGCTATGGCCGCTGGCATCCAGTGGCAGGAAGAGGCGCAGGGTGGTTCCCTGCCGGGGTGCGCTTTCGATCTCCAGATGCCCACCGGCTAAGCGAGCACGTTCCCGTAGGCCCACCAACCCGAAATGCCCTACTTGCGTAAAAGCTTCGGCGGGGTCGAAGCCTCTACCGTCGTCGCCGATGGCAAGGATATAGCGGCCATCTTTGCATTGACCACTGATCGTGACCTGCTTCGCCTGGGCATGGCGGGCCACATTGCTCACCCCCTCGGTGATGACCCGCTGCACCGGCTCATAGAGGGCAGCGGGAAGCTGTTCGATGCCATCGAGGGTAACCGTACAGGCAAGGCCAGTGGCGGCGGTAAAGCGCTGCACCACGGCCTGAATTGCCTCCTGGAGATCACTCACTGATGCTGGCGTTGTGCGCAGATCAGTGATCGCACTGCGGGCTTCGGTCAGCGCTACGCGCACCTCCGCCATTGCCTGCTGGACCGCCTCCTGTGCCTGGGGGTAACGTTGATGCGTCAGGCGTGCATTGGCTGCCTGCAATTGCATCATGATGCCCGCCAGCCCCTGTACCAGCGTATCGTGCAGCTCGCGCGCCATGCGCTGGCGCTCAGCGAGTCTGGTCAGCGCTTCAATGCGTGCTGCCGCCGCGCGCAGTTGCTGGTGCGCATCCTCAAGCTGCGCGTGAGCGCGGACCTGCCAGACATACAAGATCAGATAGCCCCCGCCAAAGAGCAGCAGCGACAGAAAGACCGGCTCGCCATTGAGCAACGCAAAAACGCTTTGCCAGGAGGACACTTTTCCCCAACTTGACAGCAGCCACCAGAGCATGGTGAGCAGGAAGTAGCCTCCGCCGAGGATGGCAATGGAGCGCACCTGTTTGAGTGCCAGGAGTGCCTCTAACGCGAAGGCCAGGGACAAATTGACAACGACCAGCCCTTGCCCCGTAAGGTCCCCGATGATAAATACGAGCGCGCCCTGGATCAGAAAATAGCTCCAGCGCCAGCGCGCTGGTACGCGCTCTGAAATGGATGCCGCCAGCAAGGAAAAGCTTACAAGGGCCAGCCCTAACAAGCACACAAAAGCGAGCGGCAGTGTGCTGCCAGGGTGCGCGGGCCTAGCTGCCAGCTTTTGCGCGCAGCTAGGCGCTGGAACGGGACACCCTGGTTGGATCAACCAGAGGGTCCCCAGCGTCCACAGGTCGATCAGACCGACCCATACTAATAAAAAGCCTCGCAGCAGCGAGCGGGGGAGCACGCTGCTCTGAGCATCATCAGGACCAGGCATCGCCCTCTTCCTCTGTCTTGGTTGCCTTGCTTCTTTCAGTCTCAGCATACCACCAGGCACAAGCGCTGTCTATCGGGAAATCCCTATCGGGAAATTACGAGGGGGATTTCCACGAGCCATTGGCTGGGGTTTCCACGATGGCAAACGCTGCCACACCAGCTAGACTCTCACCAGAACCATCTTGTCATGGTGCGTACTTGTCATGGTGCGTACATGAAGGAGTCGTGCTGATGATACCCCTTTCTGATCTTCCAGCAGTCCTGGTGGAGGCTGTCGGGATACGCAAAACCTATGTCTCCGGTGCGCTCCGCGTAGAGGCGCTGACTGGCGTCAGCCTTCAGATTTGGCGCGGCGAAGTGGTCGCCATTATGGGACCAAGCGGCTGTGGTAAGACCACCTTGCTTAACTGCTTGAGTGGCCTGGACAGCATTACGGCTGGCTCGATCAAGATTGCCGGACAAGAACTACATCACCTGTCTGATCGCAAGCTTACAGCCTTTCGCGCCCGCGCGATGGGCTTTATCTTCCAGACGTACAACCTGTTGCCGGTGCTGAACGCCGTCGAGAACGTCGAATTACCGCTGCTGGTGAGCGGCGTTCGCCCCAAAGAGGCGCGGCGCCGTGCCCTGGCGTGTATCGAGCAGGTTGGGCTGGCGGCCTGGGCGAAGCATCGCCCGGCGGAGATGAGCGGCGGCCAGCAGCAGCGCATCGCCATCGCGCGCGCCCTGGCAACGCAGCCCGCCATTGTCTGGGCCGATGAGCCAACTGGCGCGCTGGACAGCCAGACCAGCGAGGACATTCTTGCCCTGATGCTGCGTCTGAATCGAGAGCTTGGCCTGACCTTCGTCTGGGTGACACACGCGCCCGATGTGGCCCGGCACGCGCAACGACTCATCACTATGCGCGACGGCCAGATTGTTGAGGATCATCTGCTGGCAGGGACGCAGCTTCCTGCAGCGCAGCGTGCCGGGCCACGTGGACTGGTCGAATAACCACGAAGGAGGTATGTGATGCTCACCAATTTGGAACCGCCTACCCTGACACTCGTCGTGGGGACCAGCGCCACCCTGCTCCTGTTGGTAGGACTGGGGATACGGACACCCCTGTTGCTGCGGATGGGACTGCGCAATAGCCTCCGCCGACCCGGTTTGACCGTGATCAGGCTTTCGGGCCTCATCCTGGCTGCTATCTTTCTGACCACTTCTTTTGTGCTTCAAGACAGCTTCAACGCCTCTGAGGAAGCCAGCCGCCTGGTGAAGCTGGGTCTGGTCGATGAGTCCATCAGCGGCACCTGGACCCAGAGCCAATTTACAGACTTGCTGAGCCGCACACAGCAGACCCCTGGCGTTCAGCGCGCCACGGGTATCCTGATTCAGCCTGCCGCTGTTGCTGATGACATCGCGGCGGGCGATGCATTTGTCTACGCCGTCCCGCCGTCCTTCGACGCGGTGTACGGCCCACTCACCGACATCACCGGGCATCCGCTCTCCTTCACCGCGCTCGGACCAGATGAGGTCTTGCTCAGCCAGGCCAGCGCAGCGCTGCTGGATGCCCACCCAGGCGATCATATTCAGGTGACAACGGACGAAGGCACGCTGCGGCTCGCGGTGCGCGGCATTCTGGCGCACGATCTGGCGGTGACGACGGGGGAAGTGACCTTTGATGACGCACTCAACGAGGTGGTGATGCCACTCGCTACGCTCCAGACAACAGCAGCGCAGCTTGGGCATCCGCCGCTGGTGCCCAACGTGATCTGCGTCAGGAATCAGGCCCAGGAGGTTGACGCGCACAGCCAGCCGGTCGTGCAGGAGCTGCAACACATCGTTGGCGTGGCGCCTATCAATCCCGATACACATGGCAGCACGCACTTTCCCACCGATTTTGGCATCGTACAGCTGCACCCCTTAACGCTGCTGGTTGTCTCCTTTACTAGCTTTCCACCGATTAATAATAAAGGAGAATTGACGGCTTCTCCCGCCGCGCGCCAATTCTTTACCCTGTTGCCCGCCTTTACCGGGCTGCTGATCAGCGCGAGTATGCTATTGCTGGTCTTGCTCTGCTTGCTGCTGGCACTGGAACGCCGCGCGGAGTTGGGTCTGAGCCGCGCTCTTGGCTTGCAGCGAAGCCAGCTTCTCCAGACGCTGCTGCTCGAAGGCGGGTGCTATGGGCTGATCGCTGCCAGCGCGGGCGTTGCGCTGGGCATCGGAGCCACCGCGCTGGAATTGATGGCCCTGGGACGCCTGCACCCGCAGGGCAATTCGGTTCCCCTGCACCTGGCGGTGCAGGCGCCCACCGTGATGCAGGTCTGGTGTTTGAGCCTGCTGGGCATTTTCCTCGTAATCCTGGCGGCGGCCATCTGGATGAGCCATCTGAACATCGTGGTCGCCATCCGCAACCTCGACGCGCCGCAAGCCCCACTACCAGCGTTTGGCGCCATCTTCCAGATGCTGGCACGCACGCTGCGCCCGTGCAAGGATGGACAAGCAGCACCAACAGGGACAGAAGCCACGCCGCGCACCCGCGTCCTCCTGGGGCAACTGCTGTGGGGACTGGTGGTGCGGGGTCCGGCTTGCCTCGCCCTCGGCGCGCTGCTGTGGATGCAGCAGGGCCCCTATGGAACCGTGGATAATGGGCTGCATGTCTGTGGAGCAGCGCTGCTCATTGGCGGAACCGGGCTGCTCGTGATCTGGCTCATGACACTGACCCGTTTCCCTCGCGTGCTGGCACAGCGCATCGGCTTCACCCTGATGGGGATTGGCTGGATACTCGCCGGGTTACAGATGGGGAATACCCTCTTCCTGAGTGCCTTTGCTCCCACCAGCGGTGCTGCCGGATTGCCATTTCTTCAGCCACCATCGCTGCTCGAAAGTTTCGGGATGCTACTGATGCCGCTGACAGGCGCAGTGGTCATCGTCATGGGCAATCTGGACCTGCTGATGGCTGCCCTGACCTGGCTGCTGCTCCGTATCCGGCCCCTGGCTCCGATTGCGCGCATCAGTCTGGTCTACCCGCTCACCTCGCGCTTCCGCACCACCACGATGGTGACGCTGCTCAGCCTGATTACCTTTCTCATCATGCTCACAGTGCTGACCAATTCGACGACTATTCAGCAGGGGCAGATTCAAACGATTACCGGCGATTTCCACCTGGAAGTGGCGCTCACCCAGGACCAGGAGGCACGTCTGGGGCAGGCGGTGTACGAGACTCCCACCACCCTGTCGCGTGATATTGCGGCAGTGGCGCGGTTCCAGTCGCTCTATAACCCGAACAGCCGTTCCCTGCAACCGATACGCTTTCAGCTTCCGGGGCATCCCACCTATCCCCCTGTACCCGCACCCTATGTAGTGGATGACACCTTTCTAACGCTGACCACCATGCCTCTGGCGGCGCGCGCCGAGGGCTATACCACCGACCGGCAGGTGTGGAATGCCGTGCGTGATCACGTGGGCTATGCGGTCTTGCGGTACAGTGGAGGGCTGGGACTGCCCACGACCAACGGCTTTACGCCCTTCGTGGCAGAGATGCCCACCAGCAGCGATGCCCACGCGCCCTACTATGCGGTCACGGTGATTGGCATCGAACCCAGCACCACTTATTGGCCCTCGTTCCTGCTCTCGACGAGGACTGCTGCGGCTATGGTCGGCCAGCCCTATCAGCGCTATTTCGCTTACTACCTGCGCCTCCAGCCTGGTGTCAGCGTGGCGCAAGCCAGCCTGGATCTCGGGCGGGCACTGCATTTAGGGCGATTTAGCGTTGCCATCACCTCCCTGGTACCCGACACCCTCGACACCTTTACCGCCAATCTGACGCTGTTCTTAACAGGCTACCTGGCGCTGGGGCTGCTCTTTGGCGCGTTTGCCATCGGCGTGATCGCCAGTCGTGCCGTCACCGAGCGACGTCAGCAGATCGGCATGATGCGCGCGCTTGGCTTCTCACGGGCGCTGGTGCGGCTCGCCTTCTTGCTGGAAACGGGCTTTCTCATCCTCGTCAGCCTGCTGGTCGGAAGCCTGCTCGCGTGGTGGCTGGTCTCCTCGATGGCTCGCCAGTTCGCGCAGGCGCTGACCGTTCCCGTGCTCCCGGTTGCCGCGCTGCTGCTGGGCAGCTTTATCGTCGTCGTGCTCTGCACACTGGCGCCCGCGCAGCGCGCGGCACGGATTCCTCCGGCTGAGGCGCTGCGCTATGAATAACATTGGTCACGCTCTGCGATCCTCACACAGATGAAAGGTGATTGTATGTTTTGCCAGCATCGTCTGTCCTGGTCTTTACGTTGCGTCGTCACAGGCATGAGTCTGTGCTTGTTGTTCGTCAGCCTGGGCGCACTGCTGGTGGGCTGCCAGGCAGGATCATCCGCACCCGGCGCAGTTGCTACCAGCACGCCAGCCAAAGGCAGCGGCAGCTTACCGGGGGATGGTGATCCCCAGATCTATTGGGATACGATCAAGCAGCAGGTGGCCCAGGGATTACATCGCTCTGTCGCTGAGCTAACGGCACTCTGGGGTGCGACTCCTGGCGGTGGTCAGAAAGGCAGCAATCCTCCGGCAGCAGTGACCATCTCGGATGTCGCCACGCAAGAAGGCTTGACGCGGGACCAGTTAACCTCGCTGGAACTCAATGCGATTCAGACCGCTTGTACTCAACTGGTTCACCAGGGGGCGCTGACCCAGGCTCAGGCTGATGCGCGGATGCAGGAGATACGCGGTTGGAGCCTTTCCGATCTGGATGGGTACATCATGTATGCGTTTAATGCTCATTGAGGGCATGGCGTGTTGATCGGGGGTGGGACGCGTCAGAGAGCATGTGATGGCGCATCTCCCCCACATCCTTCACCAGGAGTCCGGTATGCCTGATCCCACCGATACCATCCTCGCGTACCTGCGCCAAGTCGGCCTCGGACTCGACCCGGATTTTTGGCGGGAGGTCGTCCGGGTCATGAGCGCCTTGCTCATGGAGTTCGAGGTCAAACAAAAGATCGGGGCTGATCGCTATGAGCGCACCGAGGAGCGAACCACCTACCGCAATGGCTATCGAGATCGTACCTGGCAAACGCGGATGGGCGAGATTCCGCTCAAGATTCTCAAGTTACAAGAAGGGAGCTATTTCCCCAGCCTGCTGGAGCCGCGCCGACAAGCGGAGCAGGCGTTGCTGTCTGTCATCCAGAAAGCCTACATTCAGGGGGTCAGTACGCGCCGGGTGGATGAACTGGTCAAAGCACTGGGCTTGACCGGCATCGACAAAAGCGCGGTGGCACGGGTCAGCCAGCACCTGGATGAAGTGGTGCATCAATTTCGGGAGCGGAAGTTGGAAACGCCTCATCCCTACGTCTGGCTCGATGCGCTCTACCTCAAAGTGTGCCAAAATCATCGGATTGTCAGCTAGGTGGTCGTGATCGCCATCGGGGTCAAAGAAACAGGAGAGCAGGAAATCTTGGGATTTGATATCGGGGCCAGCGAGGAACATGCCTTTTGGCTCGCGTTTCTGCCAGTCTGGTAGAGCGCGGCTTGCGCGGTGTACAACTGGTGATCAGCGATGCCCATACGGGCCTCAAAGCCGCCATTGGAGCCGTGTTGCAAGGAGCGAGCTGGCAACGATGCCAAGTCCATTGCTTACGCAACCTGCTCGCGCATGTCCCACAAGGGGACAAGGCGATGGTCGCCGCAGCCGTGCGCACGCTCTTTGCGCAGCCCAACCGGCAAGCCGCTGGACAGCAACGCCAGGAAGTGGTCAAAGCCTTGGAAGGTCGCTGGCCGAAGGCTGCACATGTGCTGCTGGAGGCTGAGGAGGATGTGTTGGCATATATGGCCTTTCCCCAGGATCACTGGAGCCGGTTATATTCCACCAATCCACTGGAACGATTAAACCGTGCAGTCAAGCGCCGAACCGACATCGTCGGAGTATTTCCTGATCGCGAATCGGTTCTTCGCCTGGTGGGGTCGGTGTTGCTGGAAATCGATGATGAATGGCAGATCGAGCGGCGCTACTTTAGCCAGGAGTCGATGCGCAAGCTAAACGAACCATCCTCGGAAATACCCGCTTCTCATGGACCGTTGCGGCTCGGGCCGATTCGCTGATGTCATCGCCTCACCCCCGTCAGTGTGGTTCGCTGGCTTCTTTTCCCAGATCCCCTGATATGAATACGTTCCCTACGTTCATCTTCATGAAATGCCCTCAGATCAGTTGCTCTTACCTCCATGTCCTCCTGCGAGCCTGACCTGATAAAGGGAATTACCTGGCTTGCTTTGTTCAAAGTCCACCAGATCATGAGACATGATCTGAGAATTTCG
>NZ_MCIF01000002.1:2507739-2522964 GCF_003268475.1 Thermogemmatispora tikiterensis
CAGGTAGTCACCTTGTGGGTCAGCCCCTCACGATGGCAGATGATCAGGGGGCGCAGCTGGCCCGTAGGACTATTAGCGGCGGGCATGAGGATATTCCTCCAGATGCAGCTGGATCTGATTCATGTAGGCGCGTGTGTCGAAATAGAGTGGCTTCTGGTAGCGCTCAGTGCGTGGCACACAGATACGGCAGTTGGGTAAAGGAGGCTGGGGAGAGGCGCCCCGCTCCTTGCCAGGCCAGCGGCTACATCGCTTGTGACGGCCACGAGCAAGCAGCTACGCCTGGGAGAAGAGCCTGACGACCCGGCTCAGGCAGCCATGCAGCACTCCCTCCCTGGCTGTCATTTCGCCACCGGCACAAGCGCAGCGGTTGCGGGGAGGGCAGCGCCTGCTTGGCAGGCAAGACGGAGAGGCTGGGCCTCCCGGCAGACGCGGCGACCAGGCCAGCAGGGCGATGAGCATCGGGGTCGATGCTCACCCAGGGAGCCCGCCGCTCCCTCCGCAGGACCTGCGAGCGTGGCCTTCCATGTCAGCAGAGCAGACGGGTAAGGTTGCACAGCACTGCAGAGCCAGCCTGTCGCAGCCCGCCCTGGAAGAAGCGATCCACTCAGCCACAAGCCTCGAACAAGGCCGGGCTCAGGTCTGGATGGCGGGTAATCAAAGAAGCAGCGGGCAGGAACCATGCCAGGGCATCAGCTTCTCCCTGGGCATCGAGCCATAGCCCCTGGATGAAGGAGATCAACCTCTCCTCTTCCATAGAGACGTGCCGCCTTCCTCCCCTGGATTGATCCAGGGGAGGAAGGCGGCTCCCTCCTCTCCGTCAACATGGTCCTGGTCCCTCCTCCTGCTCTCTGTCTATGAGGTCCTGGGAACCTGAGCCGGAGCGTCTTCTCCCAGTGTGGAGGGCGGGGAAGTGATATCTCTACGCCTTCCCCTGGGGCTGCTGCTCTCGGGGGCATGTGGCATCACCGTGTCCAATACGCACGCTTCACTGCCTTCGGGAACAGCAGGAGTTAGAGCAGGAGGCGGGTCTGTATCCACACCTCCCAATAGTTCACTGGCGCCCCTAAAGCCGTCTGGGCTTTCGAAGTCGGCGGCTATCAGGTCTGCGCCAGGTGGCCCAAGGACCGCAAAGGGCGTGTGCTCACCTTTCGAGACATCGTGCAGTATCAGCAGAACGTGGCAGCGCTGGCGGAAACTCTCCAGTTGATGGAGAAGATTGAGGATGTCATCGAGAAGCATGGGGGGCTGACGACTCTACTAGTCGCCGGTCTGGAAGGAAGAAGTCTTGTCCAGTGGCGAACACGTCGCCTCCCAAAAAGACAAAAGACTCAGCTACCCTGAGCAGGAGGCGGACAGGGAGCTGGCCTCCCTCTCCTCAGGCAGCCTCCCCGTCTCTCACCGCTTCGCCATCAGGTTGGACGAGGCTGCGGGCCCTTCGCAGTCGGCGCCGTGCCGCCAAGTCCCTGATCCAGTCCGACGAGATAGGCGAAGACAGGAGAATCCATCAGGATGCCCGCTGGCCAGGCCCGCCTAGCGCACCAACCCTGGTAGCACCAGTGTGATGCCAGGATGGCGTCCATCAGGAGACCAGCACTGGCCCGCCCGCCACAGCGTTTCGGAGAACAGGGCCCTGAAGCGCTTAGAGGTAGGGCTGGTCGTCAGGAATCCTCGGTCTCGCCCAGGCGGATTACCTCTCCGGGCTTGAGCAGCCAGTGGCTCTCGGAGAGCAGCCACAGCAGGAGGCTGATCGCACTGGACCTTCCTACCGGCAGAGTCGCGGGCGCTGATGAAATATCCTGACGCTTGTGAGTGCTGCATGCCATTTCCACACTGCTTTCACCAGCCAGTTTTCCTCGCCAGAACAGCAGGATCTTTTTGTGTCCGCTCTGCCTCTCCTGCAATGATTGCCCGTGGCCGGAGCTTTGCCGACAGGTAAGCATGAACCGAAGGTGGCCCGTTGGGGAGCAGCTAGAAGGAAGGAGCACAGGCGCAGCCGGACGGATGAGGTGATCTGGCAGAGAGGAGCGAATGGTGAGCACCCTTGCAGAGCTGAAGCAACGATTGTCGCCGCGGGTTGGTGAACCGAGAGCTAGCCAGCTGCGCTTTTACCCTGGCTAGTGCGGTTCCCAGGCGATTGTTTACAGAGCAGGCTGTAGGAAGGAGCTGGTCTTAACCAGAAGAATCCCTTCCAAAGGGTGCTGACGTGGCAAAGGGTCACGAGGAATGCCTGGGGGGCCATGCCAGAGAAGATAGAAAGCGCCTCCATGACAGAGCAGGGAATTATCTAGCTTGCTGTGCTCTAGACATCCCAATTCAAGCTAGCGATGGGCTGGCCAGATCAAGAGCAACGGTGTTGGGGAAGCGCTGTAGAAGCTTGTCGGCCTATGGTCGGCGAATCAGACTGTGGCAGAGCTATGCAGCTCAGATGGGGAGATGAAGGCTGACCCTGGCCTGTGGAAACGCGAGGCGAGGCTCTGACAAAGTATGGCAAAAGGGGCCCGGCCCCTAAAAAAGAGGCAAACGGGCCCTTTCAGAGCAATTAATATTCGTATTGAGCGAGGGTTTTGGAGTAACAGGCAACTTGCTTGCTGCTCCTCTGGAATCTGCCTTTTTGGCTAGCGCAGCTCGTGAGCAATGTGCTCCGCTGACATCCAGGCCAGAGCCTGAATAGTTTCGGTTGGATTCGTCCCTGTGGCCGTAGGGAAGGTACAGCCGCCAAGAATATACAGATTGGGGACTTCGTGCGAGCGTTGGTAGCGATCAACAACCGATTCCTTGGGATCTTTGCCCATTCGAGCGCCGCCGAGATCATGGCAGCTCGCCACCCCCGTTTCGCGTGGCCCTCGCCACGTCCGAACCGCGCCCATCTCTCGCATCAACTCCTCCATACGATCCTGGAGAAAGTCAATGAGTCGCAGCTCGTTCGGGTAGAGATCGTAAGTAATGCGTATGACTGGCTGACTAAGGTCGTCCTTGACAACTGGGTCCAGATCTAAAAAATTCATCTTGTACGGCAGAGGCTCTGGTTGAGCACGCAGATAGGTAATATGGTTCCAATGTGTGAGAATAAACTCGCGATAGCGGCGGCCCCATCTCGGCACATCGGGGGGTACCTGGCTGGCCGCCTGAATGGGCTGGATCTGATTTTCCGTACCGATGGTACCACCGCGCAGGAAACCAAGGCCTGTATGATCAAAGTTGTCGCCATTGAGGTCGTCAATGGCAACAGCTTGGGCTACTGGTCCTCTGAACTTGTCCATTGGAAAGTCAGGGAAGAGCCCCGCCACCTCCGGGAACTGGCGAGTCATGAAGTACTTTCCCACCTGCCCATGATTATTGCTCAACCCGTTAGGGAAGCTCCGCGAGCTGGAGAGCAGCAGCAGGCGCACGTTTTCCCACGTGTAGGCGGCGAGCACTACCACACGCGCCGGCTGAAAATGGACCTGCCCCTCCTCATCAAGATAGGTAACGCCGCGTGCCTGGTCTCCCTGGCTCTCTACACGAACGACCCGGCAATAGGGACGCAGATCCAGATTACCAGTTTTGAGCGCTTTGGGGATGACTGTTACGAGCGTGGACGATTTAGCGCCGTTATAGCAACCATAGCCGCTACACCAGCCGCAATAGGTGCAGGCAGGGCGGCCATCGTAGTCCTGGCTGATGATCGCCGCCGGCACTGTGTACGGATGATAGCCCCGCCTCCGTGCGGCCTCCCGGAAGCGCTCCCCCAGAGGGTAAGGGCGCAGAGGTGGCAAGGGGTAGGGGCGGGAGCGCATCCCTTCAAAAGGGTTTCCGTTAGCCGAAGGCTCCTGACCACGTATGTTGCAAGCAATCCCTGACACCCCGAGAGCATACTCAACGCGATCATAATAAGGCTCCAGATCCTCATACGTCAGCGGCCAATCGGCCAGAGCGCTACCTTGCGGCAGTGCCTCTGCACCGTAACGCCGCAGGGTGTCGCTCAGCGCCGTGAAATCGCCTGGCATAAAGCGACGCGACCAGGCTCCGAAATGGATATCCCCACCCCCCACACCGTTCATCATACGGCCCAGGGAAAACGTTGCCGGACCAGCTGGCATACCCTCCCGTCGACGCCAGGTCGGGGCTGTATTGTTGAAGATTTTGCCAAGGGTATTGCGAAAATTGAACGCAGTCAGCTCATCCCAGGGAAAGTCGCTATTTGTCCAGGCGGGTCCTGCCTCTAACCCAACGACCTCCAAACCTTGCGTGGCTAAGACATAGGCCGCGATTCCGCCGGCAGCTCCCATGCCTACAATGCAAACATCAGCTGCTCGTTCTGAAATCATTGTGTCTTTCCCTCCGTCTCCCATTGAGCATTCTGCCAGCCGACCAAGCCGCGTACAGGATTAGGATAACCCAGTAACTTCCAGCCTAGCCCCTCCCGGTTACCTCCATAGTGGGGATCACTAAAGAGGCCCTCACGGACATGGGCTACCAGGTAGGAAAAGAAGCTCCCAGGGGCGCCCAGCGCTGTCATCTCTGGTGCAGTGACCTCAAAATGCTGCAAGACGATGTCCTGCTCCTCTGAAGTGAGGGCGAGAAAGGACCTAGCCATCAAGCGCTGGGATGTCTCCTCCAGAGCCTGTAAGCCACGCCGATAGATTTCTCGCCATGGTGTATCTAAACAACTGCCCAGACCGCAGATGTAGTCTGCTACTCCGAGGTCCTGGGTCGATAGTTCACCGGGATCAGCGGGGAAAATGCGGGCTACGACAGCTTCAATCAGAGGAAGCATTGTCCGCCATGCTGTAGCAGTATCTGAAGCGATATCACCATACATCCGCAGGAGCGCTTCATGCTTCGCTGCGACACGATGGATAGCGACTAAATCGCTATCAGACACTGGCTGCAGTGGGGCACGTACTGCGGCGTCGGGCAGCCGGCCAAGCGCGACCAGTAGCGCTTTTATTCGGGCACGGTAGTCACGCACAGGTGGAACGAAGAGGACATCGGCAATCTCTTGGATTGCCTGCCCCAGTTTCTCCACCTGTCTGGCATTTCCTTCCTGGACAGCCTTAACAAAGGCACACTGGAGACCAGTGGCAACTGCTCCTAGCCCGACGAGAGCCCCATCACCGCCAAGAATGAAGGACTCAGGGAGGAAGTTATCGTTCCCTGAGAGCACGCTCACCAGTGGCGCCGTGCGCCGTACGATGCGCATCGTCCTGAGATAGCGCACCGGATCAAAGCTCGCTTCCTTGATAGCTATCACTCCATCCAGGCGGAGCAATGCGACTAGCGTTTCTTCTGGATAGTCACATCCTCCTAAGGCCTCTTGCAGCTGGAAGAGCACAAAGTTATACCCTGCCTCGCTGAGAACACGGTGATAGCTGAGGATTGTCTTATCTAGTGCACGCGCTCCGCGAAAGGCAACATGGGGGAAGACAAGAAATACATCCGCTCCGGCATCCTTCAAACGAGCTGCCCGAGTCAGCATCTCGCGAGTATTGCCACCGGCTAGCCCACAGATGACCGGGATGTTCGGACCCATCACTTCTTTAGTGAGACTCACCAGACGCTCCCTCTCAGCATCCTCCAGAAGCGGACCTTCACCGGCATCGGTATTGATGGCAATGCCCCCGATCGCCATCCTGGCCAGATAGGCAAGGTAGCTGCGAGCAGCATCCCAATCGACTTCACCATCAGGTGTCATTGGCGTGATAGCTGCTGGAATCAGGCCTCGCAATTGCATATCTGCCCTCTTTTCATTTTCACTATATATCCCTGGAATTCTTCTACACCTATTCCGTCTGTGATTGCTTGCTGCGTCTGGCCCAGCGCTGAGCCAGAAAGGCCTCCTTTCGGCGGCGGGCTTCCTCCTGCGTTGCTGAAAAGCCTGCTGTTATCGCCTCTTGCTGCTCTCGTTCCACCGTGCCACCAGATAACTGGGCCTTAAGCAAGGCCAGTGTTGTGGGCTCGCAAGCGAGTACGCTCTCCACCAAGTGCTTCAGGCCGCCTGTAAGCTCAGACTCATCGAAGAGTCGATTCAACAGGCCCATCCGATAGGCTTCTTGCGCTCCAATCACTTCTCCAGTCAGGAGCAGTTCGCGGGCGAAGGCCGGGCCGACCACCTGCACCAGACGTGGGACCCCTCCCCAAGAGGGAGTGTTCCCTAACCGCGGCTCTGGGAATCCCATGAGGCAAGCCTGGGTTCCAATGCGGATATCGCAGGCCAGGGCCAGCTCCAGCCCTCCACCCAAAGCCGCCCCTTCGAGCACGGCAATGACTGGTACCGGTAAATCAGCCAATGCCTGAAACGCCCGACTCCCCAAGAGGGAGAGTTCCCTGGCTCTTGCCGGGCTCGACGTGGCCCACTCGTTGAGATCTGCTCCTGCTGAGAAGACGCCGCTGGACGAACGCAGTACCACAACCCGGACAGATCTATCAGTTTGCAGTGCTGTCGCCGTGGCCATCAGCTCTCGGAGCATGACCTCGTTCAATGCATTGCGCTTCTGGGGACGATCCAGCCAGATAGTCACATGGCTATCCCCATGATGTTCAATCCGCAGCGTTTCCATTTATGCGTGACCGTTCTGAAAGCGGTTTTGAAACCGATTGAGTGCCAAAGCCAAAATAATCACCACGCCAACCACTACCTCCTGATAGAATGCCTGTACATTCAGAAATGTCAGACCCGCCTGGAGGGTAGAGATTAACACTGCTCCCACTACTGCCCCTAGCATGCTGCCCTCGCCACCCATTAGATTGGCTCCACCCATCACAGAAGCAGCGATGGCTGGGAGCAGCAAGTCAGAGCCGGAGGTAGGATCGGCGGCTCCCAGCCGAGCAACGGAGATCATGCCCCCGAGCGCGCACAGGGCACCCGCAACCACATACACCGCCGAGGTGTAGACCGACAAGTTAATGCCAGCCAGCCTGGCTACCTCTGCATTGCCGCCAATGGCAATGGCGTACTCGCCGAGTTTGGTGTACTTTAAGGTCGCCGCTGCCAGGAGTAACACAGCGAGCAGCACCAGTACAGGTATTGGAATCGGACCGAGAGAACCCCCAAGGAGTCCTTCGAATGAGAGAGGAATACCGTAGACCGTTTGGCCGCCTGCGAGGATGAGGGCAATGCCTGCATAGATGCTCATAGTGCCCAGGGTAGCGATGAAGGGAGTGATCCGGATGAGCGTAATAATCAGACCGTTCACCAGACCGGCCAGAGCGCCAATGATCAGCGGCCCGATCAGCGCAATAGCAAACGAGGTCCCGTGAATCAACAGCAGCCCAGCGGAAACAGCGGAGACAGCCAGGATCGAGCCAGCGGATAAGTCAATGCCGGCAGTAATGATGACAAACGTTTCGCCAAGTGCGAGAAGACCTGTGACCACTGATTGCAGAATGATATTGATGATATTGTAACTACTCAGGAATCTAGGACTTAAAGCTGTAAAGACCAGGAACAGGACAACCTCGGCTACCACAATGCCGGTCTGGCGATACGTGCCGATGCGCGCTGCCTGGCGCAATGCACGGCTGAGCACTTCTGCTGGTCCTCGCTGGGTACCAAGCCCCTCTGTAGCAGGAGTCTGCGTTGACTCCGTCTGGCTCACCTGGTGTCGTCGCCCGTCGTGGCGATACTTTTCAACGGGCTCCGTCTGATGTAACATGCGCCGTTCCTTCATGGTTTGCCTCCGCTCGCATACATCACGATTATCTCTTCCGATGCTTCGCTGCGCTGCAGCTCTGCCACGATCTGTCCTGACCGCATCACCAGGATGCGGTCGCTCATGCGCAAGATCTCAGGTAGTTCCGAGGAGACCATCAAGATCGCTGCTCCCCGGGCTTTCAGCTGGTGCATCAGGCGATAAATCTCTGCCTTAGCACCTATGTCGATGCCGCGTGTGGGTTCGTCGAAGAGAAAGATGTCGCTGCCAGTCACCAGCCATTTCGCCAACACTACCTTTTGCTGCGTACCGCCGCTCAGCTGACGGACTTGGCGGTTGACCTCCAGGTTCGTACCAATCTGCCGGAGCGCGGCATGGGCTAGATCCCGTTGCTGTCGACGACTGATCCATCCGAACCGAGTGGGGAGAGCTGGTAGGGTGATATTGGTAGCAACCGACATTCCTAGTATCAAGCCTTGAAGCTTACGGTCCTCAGGAAGGAAAGCAATGCCCACCTTGATCGCATCCAAGGGAGAACGCAGATGTATGTGCTTTCCCCGCACATAGATAGCGCCGTGATCAGCACGATCAGCCCCAGCAATGCACCGCACGACCTCTGTTCTCCCGGATCCAACCATACCGGCAACCCCCACGACCTCCCCCCGACGTAGCGTCAGGCTAATATCATGAAAGATGCCGTTACGCGTGAGTCCTTCAACGCGCAGAATCTCTTCACCGGCCAGAGCAGACGAAGTATCTGTACCCGACTGAGTACCCTGCACCTCTGGCTGACGGCCTACCATCATACGAATGAGCGTAGCATCCGTGAAGTTCTCATCGCGCGTCAGGGTGCCAACCAGATGACCATCGCGCAGGACCGTTACACGATCGGCAAGCTCGAAGACTTCAGGGAGGCGATGCGATACGTACACCAGTGCATGACCGCTCGCCTTAAGTTCGCGAATGATGGCAAAGAGATGTTCGGTCTCCTGCATGCTGAGCGTAGCCGTAGGCTCATCCAGGATGATAACCCGTGCATCCATAGCAACAGCACGGGCCAACTCGATGATCTGCTGCTGTGCTACGCTCAGCTGTCCCACCGGGGTCATGGGATTCGCTCGGAAGCCAAGCCGGCGCAAAGCCTCGCTGGCTCGGACGCGAGCATCCGCCCAGTCGATGAGGCCCAGGCGACTTGCTTCCCAACCCAGCACAATGTTTTGAATTGCATTGAGCTGAGGAATGAGGCTGATTTCTTGATGCACCATGGCTAGGCCATAGCGGATAGCCGTCGCCGGGCTACGGAGAATAACCGCCCTTCCCTGAATCTCAATCGTCCCTCGATCCGGCTGGTAGGCCCCAAACATGATTTTGAGGAGAGTCGACTTGCCGGCACCGTTCTCCCCCACCAGCGCGTGTACTTCGCCGGGGAACACAGACATGCTCACGTCCCGGAGCGCCTGAGTCCCAGGAAAGTGCTTCCATATACCTCGGAGTTGCAGTAGTGGAGTGGTTGTCACGATTCTGCCCCCTTGCTCTCCGCCATCCAGAGCGATCCTCCAGCACTGGGACAGAGAAATACTCAGTGGCCCCAGTGCTGGTTAAAGCGCTAACTGCACGCTGGCGAAGACAGCTCAGGCTGTCTCGCTACAGGTAGAGGTCAGTCCTGACCTCGTTGTTGCTGTTGAAGAACTGGCTGATATTGTCAGCAGTAATTAGCTGAGCAGGCGCAACAATCCAGTCAGGCACGTGTTGCCCGGCAAGCAGCCGAACAGCTGCTTCGACCCCCCAGTAGCCCTCATAGTAAGGAAGCGGAGTTACCGTGGCGGACATCAGCCCGCTACGGATATCATCGAGTGCTTGTGGTATGCCATCGGTGCCGACGATGATAATCTTCCCCTTCAGACCAGCGTCAGCGACGGCTTTGGCAACGCCCACGGCCATCGTATCGTTGTTAGCATAGATGGCCTTCAGATTCGGATCCTTACGCAGAAGTTCCTGGGTATCACTGTATGCTGTAGCTTCATCCCAGTTGCCAGGCACGCTGGCTACTAACTTGAGATTACGATACCGGGCAATCCCCTCTTTGAACCCCTGGATGCGCAAGATCGCTGCACTAGATCCCGCCTGCCCTTCGATTTGAGCTACATCACCCCCTTGGGGCAAGCGCTGAGCAATGTATTGGGCGGCCTCGGTCCCATCCAGCTCGTGATCGGGTCCCACAAAGGTGGTAGCGTTCACACGAGCATCATCCACATTGATGATGGGAACCCCTTGCTGCTGCATACTTTGCAATGCAGGAGTCAAATTAGAGACGGACTCAGGGGAAACCAAATATGCGTCGTAGCGTTGTCCAACCATTGTCTGAGCAATGGTCAGCTGCTGAGTCGGCGACGACTCTGAACTCGCCGCCTGGACGGTCACCTGGACTCCGTAGCGCTGAGCGGCGGTCTCGACCCCTCGTTCGATCTGCTGCCAATACTGATTAGTTAGACTCTTGAGGATCACCCCGAAGCGTAGCTGTTTGGGTGCTGTCACCGGACCCATCGAGGTGGCCAAGTCAGCACCCTGGATTTTTGTCGCTGCAGGAGAGGCCGAGTGATAGGTATACGTCCTCGAGGACGAAGCGGACGGCGAGGAGCTCTCGCCACATCCTGTGAACGCTATAGCTGCTCCCATGAGCAGTGCGATAACCAGCCTAACCGTGTATGGCGTATTTCTCCACATGGCAAGTTTCTCTCATTCATTGAGACTACTGAACGACGCCTACGATCCGCAGCTGGCAACTGCATCTAGCCTAGTTAGCAGAACCTGCTTAGCTGTCCCCCTCCTTTCTATCCGTGTCATGATGATCTCTCTGCTGGATAAATGCCGCCGGCGGCTGCGTCTCAACGATATCACGAGAGGTATAACGTACAACCGCATGATGGTCAACCGTATGGCGGACAAAGACTTCATAGCCCACCGGCCCTGGGAGAAAGTAGCGTTCATCCATGATGCGGAGCTGAGGAGAGATAGCAGGACGAAAGGCCATATGAGAAAGGACATCTCGCTCGAGATCGACGCCAGGCGCGATTTCAGTCAGCACCAGGCCTTGATCCCCCAGCTCAAATACCGCGCGTTCGGTTACATACAAAACTGGTTGACCGCGTGCTCGCGCATAGGCAGCGTTAAATGTCACCTGTTCGACGTTCTCGACGAATTTGCGATGGGTCCCTTCTCGCTCAACTGATAGACGGCCATCCCGGATATTAACGAGCAAGTTACCCGCTGTCAGTGTTCCGCAGAAGACGATCTTGCGCGCATTCTGCGAAATATCTATGAAGCCCCCCGTTCCTACCAACCTGTTGCCAAATTTACTGACATTCACATTGCCATAACGATCGATCTCCGCGCACCCCAGAAAGGCGATATCCAAACCACCACCATCGTAAAAGTCGAATTGTGCTGGCTGGTCGATAATAGCTGTCGGATTGTATGCAACGCCGAAAATCAGACCCAGAGCTGGCCCACCTCCAATAACCCCTTGTTCGATGGTCAGCACGAAACGGTCGAGTAGACCCTCTTCTGCTGCTACAGCCGTTATTCCATCAGCCATACCCACACCCAGGTTTACTACAGCACCTGGCCATAATTCCGCAAACGCTCTCCGGGCCACTACTTTGCGTTCATTTAACGGCAGCCGGGGAATGACATCGACAGGCATCTTCAATTCCCCGCTAATAGCAGGATGGTACTCACCTTCGCTGGTCTGCCACTGCCCAGGCACGACCACGATCTGATCGACGATGATTCCAGGCACTACCACATGATGAGGGTGCAAAGTCCCCGCCCGGGCAAGCCGTTTGACCTGAGCGATCACCCGCCCCCCTGAGTTGTGCGCTGCCTGGGCAATAGCCAGCATATCAAGCACAGCCCCTTCCTGCTCAAAAGTCAAATTGCCTTCTTCATCGGCTGTAGTGCCCCGAATAAAGGCGAAGTCAATAGGAAACGCCGGATAAAAGAGATACTCACGACCCCGCAGCTTCACTACTTCTACCAGATCCTCCGTAGTACGGCTGTTCATCTTTCCTCCTTCGTAACGGGGGTCAACAAAGGTATGCAGGCCAACGTGCGTCACCAGCCCGGGGCGCCTCGCCGCGATCTCACGGTGGAGCTGCGCCATTACTCCTTGCGGGAAGTTGTAGGCCTCGATCTGATTGGTCAGCGCCAGCTGCCCCATCGCGTGGCTCATGGCCCAGTTCCCGGCGATCACCCGGCGAATCAGCCCCGGATGGGCCAGATGGGTCAGCCCCCCCGCTGTTCGATCACCAATACCCGTACAATGGACCAGGGTAAGATCCCGAGGGTGGCCTGTCGCTTTAAAGCGCTGCTCTAGAGCCACGAGCAAAGCCCGTGGCTCTAGGACCCCCCCACCTGACCCTCCGACACTGAGAACCGCCCCATCCGGGATCGCCTGCACTGCTTCAGCTGCTGAAACTACTTTACTCATCCATCTTCTCCTCCGGCCTGGCTGCCCTTAGAGCATAACTCCCCCGCCGTTCGGATACAGTGTCTGCCCAGTATAGAGAGAAGCGGCATCCGAAGCCAGAAACACCACCGTTGGTGCAACCTCCTCTGGCTTCCCCAGCCGTCCCAAGACGCTCTGCGCCATTTTATTGGCTAACCATGCCGGTGTGGCGTAGGGTCGCGTCATCTCTGTATCCAATGGCCCTGGGGCAACAGCATTCACTCGTATACCATATGGCCCGAATTCGCGGGCAAGAGCACGTGTGAGAGCCAGCACTCCCCCTTTCGCGGCACAATAGTGAGCCAGGGCTGGCGCTCCCTTCTGGCCTAACTGGGAGCTGATGTTGATCACAACCCCTTGGCGCCGCTCGACCATGTGCGGTAGCACTGCGCGAGTGCAGAGAAACACCCCTCGGAGATCCACGTCTATAATCTGATCCCACTGCTCGATCGCCAGCTCAAGAAAGGGAATTTCTGTCATGATCCCAGCGTTATTAATTAGAATATCGATGCGACCGAAGTAGTCCAGCACTGTAGTGACCATTCTGGCCACTTCCTCAGGAACCGCGACATTGGCGACCACCGGCAGAGCCTGACGACCACGCTGGATTACTTCACGAACCACCTCGTCTAGCTCGGGTCCAGCCCGCAGGTCGTTGACGGCAACATCTGCACCGGCTTCGGCCAACGCCAAGGTAATCGCTCGCCCCACCCCTCGGGCTGCGCCGGTGATCAAAGCGATGCGATCTTGCAGATTGAACAAATTCTCTCTCACTGTCCCACCCCTCGCTCATGTTGCATCGCTAGCTGGCCACTGCGTTCCGCCTGCCAATGCTCCATAATCCCCGGAGGGGCATAGATAAAGAGCAGATGGAGACTCTGATCACCGACATTTGTGAGTTGGTGGGTCATATTAGGCGGGATATAGACGGCGACTACGCCGGAGAGGATGGCCTGCTCGTCTCCCACCATCATACGTCCCGTGCCAGAAAGCAGCACATAAACCTCCTCATTCACATGATGATGCGCTGGAATACCTCCACCAGGGTCTATGACCGAGTAACCGATAACAAACTGGTCAGGCTGGATAGGGCTAGTAACTCCAGCAAGCAGGCGTGTCCAGCGTCCACTAGGAAAGTGTTCACCGGCTACTTTATCCAGATAGCAGACTTGCATGTGCAGACCTCCAGGCCTCTGAAATGTCACCGACGTATTTGCTCAGTTGTCTGGCAGCCACAAGACTGCCGGATGAGCAACTGTGGCTCAAAGAGCAGATGCATCGGGTCTGGCGCGGCGGTATGGTCGGACTCAGCAGTGCTGGATCCCTGAGCACTCTCGATACGGTCAATGAGCAAAGACGCTGCATGCCTGCCGATACCTAGCGCGTTACCATCAACGGTTGTCAGAGGCGGTGCAGCAATATCACTAAATGGCACATTATCGAAGCCGACCAGAGCTAACTGCTCTGGGATCAGACAGCCAGAGGCACGGGCAGCGCGAAGCACACCGAAAGCCAGATTATCGGTAGCAGCAAAGATAGCTGTGGGAGGATTAGCAAGTGCCATGAGCTGGCGGAACGCTAGCTCCCCGTCCTCAAGGCGCAGGCCCCCACGGATGACGAGGGTCGGATCTACATCAAGGCCGGCATCTTCTAATGCCTTGCTGTAGCCGCGCATGCGGTCAGCGAACTGAGCTATGTTCTCGGGACCCCCGATATGCGCGATACGCCGGTGACCATGCATCAAGAGGTGCTCTACCGCTAAATAGGCTCCCTTGTAACTGTCCACAATAACATAATCCACTGGTGCATCGGGCAGATGTCGGCTAGCTAAGATCACATGGGTATGCATACGCTTGAGCTTTAGCACTTCACGGTCGGTTAGCCGTACCGATGCAAAGATGATTCCCTCCACCTGTCGCTGGCGCATAGCCTGCACGATCTGATGCTCCTGTCTGGCATCTCCATCGGAACTGGCGAGTAACAGGGCATAACCTCGTGCTGTAGCGACATCTTCAATACCCTGGATGAGCTGTGGGTAGAAAGGGTTCAAGATACTGGCGACAATGACGCCAATGCAATGGCTCCGGTGATTGCGGAGGCCGCGAGCCGTGCTATTAGGCTGAAAATCCAGTTTCCGAATCGCTGCCTCAATGAGCTGCCGTGTGTGCTCCGAAACGTAAGGTGCATTATTCAAGTACTTGGATACCGTGGCTTTGGACACCCCAGCTTCTCGGGCTACGTCCTTGATTGTCACCCTCACAATGACCGTCTCCGTAATCTGGTCCTTTTAGGAAACCGATATCGGCCAATAATACCGGTATGGAACAAGGAATAAGATCTCTTACTCAAGCTAAGATAGGGAAACCGTTATCTGATACGGAAGGTAGTGTACCTGACTATAAGCTCTTTGTCAAGGGGATAACCAGCATGAATCTGATGTGAGATCGGCTCAGAATAGGAGGAAAATCTAGGAAACCGGTTTCCTATCTCGTCGCTTCGTTCTCCTCTTCTCGCTGCCGATGAGGAGACCGGCTCGGAGTCCTTACCGCCTTTCTTGCATTTCCTGAGATTCGTACACTCTTGCTTGAATGTTGTTGAGGCTTTCTATTCAAATATTCCTATGCAATCATATGATATCCTGCCCGCGCAGCACCGCATCCTCGATTTGACCTGTGGCCCCGACGGCTGGGACCTGGAACTGGCCTTTCACTTCCCCAACGCGCACGTCCTGGGGGTTGACATCAACCCCTAGGTGATCGAGTACGCCCGCACTCAAGCCTGGTCACGCGGCCTGGAGCACATCCACTTCCAGGTACTGAACGTCATGGAGCCGCTGGCCTTCCCCGACGGCGAGTTCGACCTGATCAATGGGCGACTGCTCTCAGAGTGTTATCGGCTGCTCACGCCGGGCGGGGTCCTCCACCTGACCGAGGTGGAGCCTCCCCCGACCACTAGTCCAGTGTTCGAACGCCACAGCGCCTTGGAGAGTGAGGCCCTGCGGCGAGCTGGCCAGAGCTGGTCGCCCGATGGCCGGCACATCGGCATCACCCCGGTGCTGCCCCGGCTGGTGCGCCAAGCGGGCTTTCA
>NZ_MCIF01000002.1:2523333-2526889 GCF_003268475.1 Thermogemmatispora tikiterensis
TGACGGCCACTTTTCCAGGAGCTTCCTCCGCGACTGGAGCATAGCTGTCACACGAGCATGCCTGCCCTGTCCTGCGCTGCAGCCCACCCCCACGCTGGGCCGTTCGCAGCGCTGGTGCCCGTGACCCCCGCTGTTCAGCGCTGTCCCGCTGATACAGACCGGGGTCACCAGCTGATCTGCAGCCAGGATAGGGCACGCCAGCCCATTCACCTGCCCATCGACTCTGCTCCTGACCTCCTTGCTCAGCCCACCACAGGATGGATCAGGATCGCGCTGACTCTGGCAGCCTGGAAACGTCCCCCGCGGATGCTCCCCTGAGACTCCCTGACCCTTCCTCGCATCACACACATCCAAGACTACTGGCTCAAGTCACCAGGTCAGGTCTGCCCAGATATACCTGGCTCCTCCGTGCCGGTCAGCCCTGTCAGCACCTCGTGCCGCGAGCACACAGCGCTGCATGCTCCTTCCATCAGGAGGTCGGGACTGAGCTGCACTGGGGCAGCTGGCCGGCCCCCGTCAACGTGATCCGAGGTGTCAGGGCCTGCCAGGGTGCACTCAGCCCACCCTCCTGCTCGCCTTCGCGCAGTACCCCATGACACGGCGACTCCTGGCGATCCTCTCGCGCACGATCCCGATCCCTGCTCTTTGGCTTCCTTCTTCAGCAAGTCCTTTGACCTCCCGGCTCACAAGCCTTCTCTCCTTCAGCCACACGCTACGGGTCGAAAGAGATTCAACCTGCCTGCTGGTCCTGGACGAGGGAAAACCCATCAGCTTTTGGGCACCAGGTGAGATAAGATTGACCAGTGGACGATGGTTTCTCAACCACTGCAGATGCTATATCCTTGCGAGGGAGAGCAAGCAGCCTCTCCCTGGTATCCCTTTCCAGGAGCACTCTTTGAAGCAAGGGGGTCAATGAACAGCGATGAACATTGAGGTGAGCGGATTCAGCGAGCATCTCACAATGAATCGCGAGGACTATCTGCATCCGCACGAGCTGGCAGAGTTTACCGTCGCGCCGGGTGTCTGTACTTCGAACGGACACGGGACCAGCACCTCGACAATTTGCTGCTGCTCAGCAGCTCCGGCGTTGCTGGTCACTGATGAGAGCGCCAGCTAGTCCTATCTGCCAGGCTACCATCTTGTTCGCCTGATCTGAGACTCCTCTCCGACGGGAAGGGGGTCTCAGATCAGTGGAGCATGGAGGCAGAGTAAACAAGGAAGCATGTCTCTGGCCTCCGAGATAGAGCTATAGCGAAATGCTGCCCAGATAGTAGATTGGGAAGAAGTACACGTACCAGGTGCATATGGCTGCGTTTCATAGCTCAACTGCTGAGGAGCAACGAAGATGACCATCAACAGCAAAGCTTCGGGTCAGGTCAAGACCAAGAGCCAAGATCCAGCTCAGGAGGCCCCTGTCGCCCAGAAAGGGAATGCCTTGTCCCTGCCCTTTATGGTCAATTCCACAGTGAGTGTCGATCGCTGTGCGGATGCAACAGGATTTCGCACTCCCTCACTGCGTCACCGTAGCCTGAGTGTTTCACATGATCAACGTGTCGCCGAAACCTTTCTGCTGAATACCCGTTTGTGCCGTCACGACCATGAGTCTGAAGCGGGTGTCCAGCTTTACTATACCGATACCGTGACCTATATGCTTGCCAACAACGGTATCGAAACCTTTGATACCACTCTCATCATTCCTTTACCTCCACCTGCTCGCCTGCGCCTCAGCCTGGGTGACTGTCTGCTCCGCAGGCGCAGCCGACGCCTCTTCACTGGTGATCCTGTCCGGCTCGAAGGACTTAGTTCCTTACTCTTCGCTGCAGCGGGGATTACCGGGATCGGCAAGGCTCCAGTCGAGCAGGGCGAACACACGGTCGATCTGTTTTTTCGTACAACTCCCTCACCGGGAGGTCTCTATGGCGTCGACCTTTACGTGGTTGCCCTGAACATCAGTGGACTCGAGCGCGGCATCTACGGCTACGATCCATTGCGGAGCAGACTGGCCCTGCTTCAGGGTCCAGACAGTGTACAGGCAGTGCTCCAGGCCTTTGCCTACCCCGAAGAGGTGATCTCGCTCTCGCGTGCCTGCACCCTGCTGATTGCCATCGGACGCCCCTGGAAGGTGATGCGCAAGTATGGCAGTCGCGGCCTGCGTTACCTCTTCATCGAGGTCGGGCAGCTTGCTGAGAACGTCCACCTGGCCTGTACCGCCCTCGGCTATGGGGACGTGGATATTGCAGGTTTCTACGACGATGACCTCAATGAGGCTCTGGGCCTGGATGGTCTGGCTCAAACCGTGCTGCACACCATCGCTGTCGGCATCCCGGCAGAATAGAGACCAAGACGAGCAAAGAAATAGAATATTTATCTCATTAAGGAGAATTGTCTGATGTTTGAAACCGAGGACTGTCCCAGACTAAAGCCACACTTTTCTCTTATTGCGCATAGCGAGAACATTGTTGAACTGCGCTCGGGCGTCTGGAACCCGGTCTCGGTGACTCTCAAAGACCGCAGCAATCAAGGCAAGCTTCTTCAGGCTCTGCGGCGCCTTGATGGTCAGACGACGCTCAAAGAGTTAGCGCGCGAGCTCGACGTGCCCGTGCAGGACTTGCTCCAAATCTGCGCAAGTCTTGATGAGTTTGGGGCGTTAGAGCGAGGCCCTACCAATGTCCTCGATTATTACGCAGCCCTTCTGGCTACTAGCCTGGCGCGCCCGTCGACTCCCCAAAGCGCTTTACGTACCAAGCAGCCCGAGCCGATTCTGGTGTTGGGGCACGGAGAGTTCGCGCAGCGGGTCCTGCAAGAACTGCAAGCCTCTCTCAACTCGCCTGTCTCGCTCATCGAAGAGGCAGAGTTATTGCAAGAACTAAGCGAGCAGGATTTGACAGAACACGAAGATGGCCTGGCAAGCATGCAAACCGCAGTGCGCTTCACCAGGTGGCGTGATCACTTCCTTGTCGTGGCCCTCGATGTCATCGATCCGATCTTGCTCCGCAACCTGAACGTCATTGCTACCGAGCTTGGCCTGCGCTGGCTGCATAGCGCTATCGACGGCCCTTTCCTGTTAATCGGGCCGACCATCATTCCTCAGCGCACCCCTTGCTATGCCTGCTTCGAGAGCCGCGTTGGCCTGAACCTGCGCGAGCACGCCAGCTATGTTGCCTACAAGCAGGCCCTCGTCGCGGGCAAGGTTCAGCCCGGACGCCCGGTGCTGCTCCGCCCACTCTACTCGCTGGCCGCCTCGCTGACGGCTCTGGAGACCCTCAACAATGTACTGACCGGCTCCGCCTTCACCGCTGGCAAAGTCCTCTCGCTGTATCTCCCAACGATGGAGTTCGCCTTTAACGAGATCCTGCGTTTACCCAACTGCCGTATCTGTGTGCCACGCACTGAGCGCTACCAGAAGCCACTCTATTTCGACACCCGCGCCTATATGAATCAGATCCAGCTGCATCTGGAGGAACATCCTCATGGCCGCCGCCAATAGTCCTGCGGGCCAGCTGCGCCCCCTGATCATCTGCCATCGTGAGGGGCTGACCCACAAGGTGAATACCTA
>NZ_MCIF01000002.1:2527584-2538669 GCF_003268475.1 Thermogemmatispora tikiterensis
CCAGATTCTCAAGCGTGACGCCCCGCGCAACAGCGTGACGATCCGCTTCTATTACCTTACCAATGCCGATATGCAGGCCCATGTAGTGGCGGCAGTGATCTGGAACAACCGCGGACATGTGCCAGCCTGCGGTATCGGGATCTCCGCTGAGCTGAATCTGGAGCTGGCGATGTACAAAGCATATCTGGAAGCAGCCGCCATTCCTCATCTGGCTCTGATGGCCTTCGTGGAGATGACCAGCGCCACAAAAGGCAATGGCATCGATCCTACTGCTATCTATAATCTGGATACCAATGTGATGTACTACGCCTATCCCGAGCACCGCCGGCTGATCGAAGAGAAGTTTACGAGCAGTCAACGGATCAAAGCCAGCGAACTTCCTGCCGACCATCAGGGCGGAGCCGAGGAGGGACTACAGAGAGTACTCAACGAGTTCAGGAGAACAGGCAAGCGTCTGGCCTTGCTTGATCTGAGCAGTCCAGAGATTGAGGATCTCCATTTCCATGTTTTCCGCTTCTACTCACCGGATACACTGGGACTCTGTCTTCCCTCGGCTCCCCAGCTCGCCCATCGCCGCTATCAGGCCTACGGAGGAGCGACTCATGAACGGCCTCATCCCTATCCCTGAACTGGAAACCAGCCTGCTGGCAGCGCTCCTTCTGCTACACGCCAGCCCGGTCATGCTGGCCAATCGTCTGGCCGCACTCCTGGAGCCGATCAGACGAGTCTCCCCACTCTGGCTGTATGTTGTCGTGCTAGGGATGCTCATCGGAGGTGATCTGGTCCTCATCTCTCCAGATCTGCACCGGATCGCCTGGCCGACGCAGGCACTGGCAGTAATAGTGGGGCTGCTCGGGGGCGAGTTGGGCTTCTGGCTCGATCAGGTTGTGACTACCTTGTTGCGTAAGGCGAGCAGGGACACGTCTCGACCTCTTCGGCGCCTTCCTCCCATTCTCGGGCCCTCCCCCAGCTGGGGGGCTGTATTGTCCCTGAACCCACTGCAAGCAGCAGATGCAACGGGGAGCACAGTGACGCGGACCTTGCTAACGCGAGGCGAGTTTCTGCCCCCATTGGTTGTGGCTGTGGGTATCCTGGAAGAGATTGCCTATCGCTGGGCCTTCCCCTGGCTGCTCGGCTTTGTGCTTCCCTGGCGAGAACTGCCCGGCCTACTCTGCGGATTGATGATTGCCAATCTCTTTTATGGCCTCATCCACCTCTCTTTCGGTAGCAGGACCATCTTCACAAGATGGCTGCTGGGCCTCCTCTTCGCCGCTCTGGTCCTGATGAGTGGTAGTGTGCTGGCGGCCAGCATCGCCCACGGCCTCTTTAACTGGTTGGCTATGAAGGCGACACTTGCGGAGCGCAGGCGCCCAATCACCTTTGTGAGAAGCCACCCCGGAGGATTCTAATGTCTCCGACTCCTCTCGCCGCACTGAGCGCTCTCGGCTGGATCCTGGCTGCCTTGCTGCTGCAGTATGTTCTCTGCCGCCGACTCATCATGGCTACAGCTCGGCACCTGGCAGAGCAGCTGCCGCTCAGCTTCCATTACCCAACCCGGGACGTTGCTCTCACCCTGGCGGTTGCAGGCGCTGGGTTGACCGCCCTCGGCATCGCCTGGGCAGTCTCCTGGGCAAATGGCGAGAACCTGCTAAGCCTCTTTACCGAGCATTTGCTGCCGCTGCAACTGCCAATTGGCATTCTGCTTGGCCTGGGAGAAGCTTCGGTCTCCATGCTACTGAGCTCGCTGGCCCTGGCCGTTTTCCGCCCGTGGCGCCAAAGGCAGATAGGACCTGATCTTATCAACGAGCTGCGCACCATCGGGCGAGCTGGCTGGGTCCGAGCCTATCGCCAAACGCTCCAGATCTGGCCGGCGCCCCTCGGCTGGGCAAGTATTGCCCTGGCACTGCTGGGTGAAGAACTGCTCTTTCGTGGCCTGGCAGTTCGTCTGCTGGCCCCCGAAGGCTTCCCCTTCGCGCTCGTGGCCTCCACCTTTCTCTTCGTAGCTGTGCAAGCGCAAGGCATGCCTTCGTGGTTCAGCGCGCTGCCAGCCATGTGCGGTGCACTCGTGATCGGTCCGATCAACGCCTGGTTATTCATGACCGTTCCCAACATTCTTCCCCTGGAGATCGCTCATCTAACCTTTTTTTGCAGTCATGATTTTATAATCTCTCCGCTACGCTGTAGCTAGCCAGAGCGGGTGACAGGAAGGAGAAAAAGGAGCGACATCATGGCTGAGACCCTTGAAAGGCGAAGAATGTCAATGGAAGTGAGCGCTGAACCGGCTGTCACTCAGTTTCGGCAGCCAGTGATTCTTCTGGATCAGGTGACCAAGTACTACGGAAATGTTCAGGCACTGCGCGGGGTGAGCCTGCGCATCGAGGCAGGTGAATCGGTGGCGCTACTCGGCCCAAATGGGGCCGGCAAGACGACTGCGATTTCTCTGATGCTCGGTCTGCTGCGCCCATCAACGGGGCATGTGCTGCTCAACGGTGGCGACCCAACAATCCCCGCGGTCCGGCGCGCTGCGCGCCTGGGTGCCATGCTGCAGAACGCCCGCGTGATCGATCTGGTGCGCGTACGCGAGCTACTCGATGTCTTCCGCAGCTACTATGATCACAGTCTTCCAACAGATGAGCTACTTGAGATCGCGCAGCTACATGATAAGCAGCATAGCTACACCCAGCATCTTTCGGGTGGAGAGCTACAACGTCTGCTTTTTGCTCTGGCCCTGGCGGGTGACCCGCGTATCCTCTTTTTAGATGAGCCAACCGCGGGCATGGACGTCGCCTCACGGCGTCGCTTCTTGCAGTGCATCCGCGAGCTTCATCGCGATGGACGCACGATTATCCTGACAACGCATAACTTGGCCGAGGTCGAAGGACTCTCCCAGCGGGTGATCGTGCTCAACGAGGGACGCATCGTAGCAGATGACTCTAGCGAGGCGATTCGCGCGACGGCGAGCGGGCAGTTCGTGAGCTTTCTGGCAGAGGAACAAACCGATCAGCTCCTGGCAGCGATCCCGGGCGTCCTACGAATCGAGCGTCAGGGGCCACGAGTTGTGCTGCTCACCCGAGACAGCGATGCGCTGCTCAAAGACCTGCAGCGACAAGGGATTGCTACCCCACACCTGGAGATCCGCGGAGCCAGCCTTGAGGAGGCCTTCTTAGCGCTGACGAGGAAGGAGGAACAGACATGACCCTGCTAGCTTTGCGTGCCCAGAGCAAGCTAGAGCTGCTGCGCTTTCTGCGCAATGTGCGCGCGCTCTTTTTTACGCTGTTGGTCCCGATCGGCTACTATCTGATTTTCTCCTATGGCTTCGGCAATACTCATGACTTGCAGCTCCACTTTGGTATCGCCATGGCCGGCTTTGGCACTCTCGGCGTCTCACTTGGCACCCTGGGATCGCGCCTTGCTCAGGAGCGCCAGCTTGGCTGGCTGCGCCTGTTACAGACAACCCCGCTCACGCCTCTGACCTACTTTGTTGCCAAGGTGATCGCCACCTTCAGCATGGCCGGTCTTACGATTATCGGCGTGCTGACCGTAGCGCTACTAGAGGGATTACGAGTCGACAACTACTGGGCGCTGGTGACCTCGGCCCTCATTCTATGGGGCGGCTCACTGCCTTTCATTGCGCTTGCCTTTGTGATCGGCTCCTGGACCGATGCCGAGACTGGCTACGTGGTCAGTATCGGTGTCTATCTTGTGCTAGGTTACCTGGGAGGCTTGCTGCAACCACTCCAGTTCATGCCGAGTGTTCTGCAAGACGTTGCTCGCTGGCTTCCCTCTACCCATTACTTCTTGCTGGCGTTGCGCCCCTTGCAGGCGGCCTCCTCTGGCTCAGCTCTCGAAGATGTGCTGATCCTGCTGGTTTATACCTTGCTTTTCACGGCCTTGGCCATCTGGAGCTATCGCCGCGCCGGAACGGCAGACCGGTAGGAGGCAGGAGCGACTCGCTTCCTCTGACCGCTACTGGCGGGCTTGGTCTTTGATCCAGCCGCGGGCCCGCGCCAGGCGCAGCATTTTCTCTTTACCGGAAACGCCTAGTTTTTGTTGGAGATTACGCATATGCGTTTTCACAGTGCTCGGACTGAGATAAAGGCGCTGCCCTATCTGACGGTAGGATAAGCCTTCAGCCAGAAGGTTCAGCAGCTCCCACTCGCGTGCCGAGAGTGCGGCACGTTGCTGCCAGTTATACTCTGCTTCTTGTAGGAGGCACCGAAGGCAGCAAGCGAACTGAGCCGGGTCAGCCATGTGAGGATGCTTGAGGGCTTCAAGTGCGCTCTCCAGCCGCTGACGATGCTGGTCCAGCTTGACGCCGTAAGCAGCAAAGGCGGTCTCCAGAGCCGCCAGTAGCACGGGGACCTGTACGCCCGGTAGTGTATCGTGGATCAGAGGAGACCCACTAGCTAACGTCACATTCGGACCACAGTACGGTGACAGAGAGAGGGAGCTCTGCAGAGAAGCACTCTCTCTGTTCTCAGTGGCTTCAGGCCTCAGCGATTCGCTCAACTGAAACGCGGGAGAGCCTAGCTGGAGAGGCGAGTTACTCTGGTTGCTGAAGATGAAGGCCAGGAGATGCCGACGGCGCCTCAGCAGGAGATGCAACCCCGCCGTGAGACTGATAACCAAGAACCAGAGTAGCATCGAGAGCCAACTGGCGGGAGGCTGATTGGTCGAGAGCCGGAGGAGCGCTATGATTAGCTCGCTCCAGCAGAAAGTGAGCAGCACGATCAGCGCGCCTACCACTCCATACGCGATTGCCCATCCATAGGCTGGCAGGAGGAAGGCTGCGGCGGCAAGACTCGATGGCAGGGGGGCAAAGAGCAGGTTGACAGCGACGCAGAGAGCAAGATCAATGGCCAAAGCCAGAGGCCACAGGCGGCGGGCCTGTGTCCTCCAGTAGCAGACTACCAGAAAGGTGAGAAAAGCCCACAAGCAGAAGGTGATCCCCAGAGCGATGGCCCAGAAGGCAAGGGGAGAAGGGGTGACTTGCAATGAGAGCAGGGTACCTATTCCCGCAATTGCTCGCAGGAGCGTAAGCATGTAGCAGTGTCTGAGCTGCAGGCAAGACTCAGAAGTGGTCATCGTGTTCTGGCCAGACATCTTTTCCCCCCGGGATGAAGGAGTTAGAAAGCCAGTGAGCAGAGAGTACGGCCCAAGTGTCCTGGCGTGGAAGTGGAGCATAGTGATGAAGCCTGCCACCTCCGCTTCCTCTGCTGCTTTGGTGCTCAGATGGGAGGCGTGCTCGGGCAGAGAAGATTACCGAGCCAGCCAGCCTGACAGGCTCAGTCCCCGACCTTGTCCGAACTGACGAAATACCTGTTTGAGATCTGAATGAGACCGCTTCTTGATCCAATCATATGTCCACGGGACCCTCTGCTGAGGAGTCTTCTCCCCCAAAGTGGTCTTATGCTCTACCCCCATTCCGATTCTGATTCTGAACAAATGAGGGGCTAGGGATGACACTAATAGTATAGTGAATGGAAGACAGTTTTTCCAGGCAATCTTCTCCTAATGCAAGGCCTGACCTCGCATTCCCTAATGACCAGGTTTGACCTCAGACAACAGGTAAAGAAAAAGGGTCCACCAGAAAAGCCAGAGGCATGGAGACAATAGATCAAGAAGCTCCCTCCCCCAATCGGTAGGCAGCGGCACTCTTCTGGACCTCGGCGAGGATGCAGGCTTTCCCGCCGAGGCACCTGCACTTCCTCGTATCAACCCACTGCCTCCAGGGCTTCCACCAGCTCCACCAGCCGGCCTGTGGGCGTGAGCTGCTCTCACCACCGACGCGGGATTCCAGGCACACTCGCGGTGGCGAGGAGCCGCTCATACGGCGCAGCTGGCGTCTCCCCCTGCCAGCCATCCGTAGCCACGACCTCGACTCGCGCGCCATAGCCCGCCGCCTGCAGCCGGGTCCGCGCCTGCTCTGCCAGCTCTTCCTCCACCTCGACCGTCCAGACCTGCCCCGTTGGCCCCACCAGTTCTGCGAGCAGCGCGGCATTGGAGCCGGTGCCTGTCCCGATCTCCAGCACCCGCTGGCCCGGCTGCACTTCCAGCAGGCGCGCCATCGCGGTCGGCGCGCTGGAGGAACTGACCGGCAGACCCTCCCGCAGCCGGGTCACCAGAGGCACATCGCGCTAGATCGCCTCGACCCACGCTGCCCACTGCTCCTGGGCCTCCTGGCCCTGGCCCTGGCCCGCCTCGCAGCGCTGCCAGCGCCTCGGATGGCCAGCGGAAGGGACCGGTGTGTCAAAGGTCATCATGCCACCTCCAGGCTGGGGACAGGAACCGGTCTGTCAAAGCTCATCATGCCACCTCCTCTGGATGGGCAAGCAGCCTGGCCATCGCTTCCGCCTCCTCTTCCCGATTTAGAGCCAGGGTGGCGGGTTCACGACGATACGATCCAGCCGAATCCGGCAGGACTGCCATTCCTCCTCCGACAGGGTCACCACCTGATCCGCTTGCAAGACCCATTGCCCCCCGGGCTGCTGCAGACAGAGCACGACCTCTACCTTGCCGGGGATCGCCCGCCACAGCAGCGCCTGGCCATGCGGCGTCTCGATCACAAAGGGCTTGCGGTTGAGTGGCTGGCCAGGTTCCCTGCTGACCACCCGTGCCAGCCGCGCTCGGGCAATCTCAAAGTCCCGGTAGGGACTCTCGTGCTCCCAGGGAGCCAGAAACGGGCGGTAGGGCGTCGGATCAAGCGCCTCTTCTTCGCTCAGCAGCTCGTCTCCAGCGACCTCGCGAAACTGCAGCGCATACCGCTCAGCCATTGGGGGTCCTCCCAGGCCAGGAGGCGATGGAATGCTGTCCTGTCCCCAGGCAGTCACTCCTCATCCTCATCCTCCTCGTCTGGGGACGGTCGCTCTTCCCCTTCATCGTCCCCGCCTGGCTCTGGAGGCGGGTCCGGGACATCGAAATAGCCCGCTGCCGGAGCATCATAGTCATCGTCACCCTTCCCGCGTGTGAGCTGCACCACCGATCCGATCTCGACCAGCAACGGGTCTCCCGCCAATGCTGCTGCTTCCCCCTTCGGCTCATGGGGGGGAAAGGGAGCCGGCTGCAACCACGGAAATCTCATCAGATCCTCCTTTCGAGCAGTCATGTGAGCTTTATTCCATCCACTGGATGAGCTGGTCAGCACCGCTCGCTCCAGTCTGCCTGCCCGTCTTGCCTCGCCCGTTTCCCAGCAGCCCCACAGGGGCTGCTGGCAGCCTGGCCACTGCTTCTGGCCCTCCTCCTGCGGCTCCTCCCTGGCGTACCCAGAGCGCGAGCGCCAGGCTACTCAGCACGATCGGTTGGGTCACCGTCAGGAACGGAAGTCGGTCCAGCTGGACTCGCAGGCACTCACGATCCAGATAGGGGTCCAGTTCTCCTGGCCCTGCACGCAACTCATCTTGCAGCCATCCTCGCCGCTCCCACAGCGCGCGAAAGATGGCCCGAGCGATTCGCCCTTTGGTCGCTCGCACGCGGACTGGCTCGGGCAGGTGCCCACGCATGGCCTCCCGGAGCAGTCCCTTGGGAGGCTGCCCGTGGGGAGCAATCAGCGTCAACGGGATCGCGAGCACCTGCTCAATCACTCGCGGGTCGGTATAGGGATCGGTGCTCGTGAGCCCGGCCTCCACCAGCGGACGGGCTGCCGCTAACGCGGCGGTCTCGGCAAATCGGTCGATCCAGCGCAGCCATTCCCACACCTGGACAGGCCCCCGCTGTCGGCAGCGCTGACGCTCCGCTTCCTCGACGGCCAGCACGCGCTGCCACACCTCTGGTCGCAGCCAGGGAGCCAGGGGACGTCGATGCCAGGGAGCCTCCGTGGATCGCCAGAGCGGAGAGCCACGGGTCAGCAGGATCTGGCCCCATGACATTCCCTGCCGATGCCAGAGCCACAGAGTCTGCCACACGATCCCCAAGGCGTGCTCTTGCCAGCATTCCCGCAGCATGGTCCTCCACGCCGGGTCCCAGAGCGCATCCCCAAAGGTCCCACGCAGGTACATCCGAACCCGCCGGCTCCGCGCGAGCTGGCCCAGACACCGATACCAGCTGCCGAAAAAGAGCACAGCCGTCAAGGGCACCGGGGCCAGCCGGGCAAACTGACTGGCTTCCTGCAGGAGAGGCGCCTCGTCTCTACCAGCTTCCTGGCCGGGAGAGCCAGTCTCACCCTGTCATAGCCTGGCACTGGCAGGACCGGCATAGGACCAGCCAGTCAGACAAGCGCAAGCAGTCAGGGAGTGGCGGGCCGCTCAGACGGGCCAGTACTCTTGCCCTAGCAATGGCCCCCTGTGCTTGCATTCCCCCAAAGCGGCGCCTATAATAGGTCTGTCTTTCGACGAGGAGACCAGAAGAGGCCGGTCTGGAGCTGGCCCGCCTGCCAGCGAAGCCAGCCCCCTGGGGGAACCTCGTGCACTGTTCGCCAGGGCGAGGCGCTGCGAAAGTGCCCGGTTGCCAGATACCAGCAGACCCAGTCCGCATCCAGATCACAGGGGCCATTGGTGGCTTGCAAGAGCCAGGCGGGATCAGAGGCCAGGATAAGCGTCTGCCCCCAGACCTGATAGAAGAGAGGGCGCAACCCAAACGGGCTGCGTGCTGCCAGCCCGAGCCGGCGTTCTTCATCCCACCACACACAGGCATAATCCCCTTCGAGCCGGCGAAGGTTCTCCTCTCCCCAGCAGCGGTAACTCCACGCCAGGTATTCCAGATCCGACAGTCTCGCAGGAACTGCATGGTGGACCCGAAGTGCCTCCAGCAGGGCACTCCGATAATAGAGACGACCGTCGGCCGCGACCCAGAGCGAGCGACAGGACCCCCAGGATCGCGGGCAGGCTTCGTGCTCAAGAGCTTGCCAACACCAGCAGCCATGACTCCGCCACGAGAAGAGCTGGTCTCCACGCTGGCGCACCAGGGCCCCAATCTGCAGCCAGCGGGTGGCGTCAATGGGGGTCTCTGCCTCCGGAGGATCCGGGTCCAGAGACGCCCAGAGACAGAAGCCACTCATCGGAGCTCCTCCTTCCTCGACTGCAGCAGGTCTCGTCCACTATGAAAGATGGGCTGCAGTCCAGCAAGCATTGCCCTGTGGGCCAGCCACCCAAGCCCTGCCTTCCAGAAGAGGGGGCCATCAGGTCCTTCCACCCAGGCATGGGCCGTAAAGGGAGCCGTCGAGACCCCCAGCACGACGTGCGCACTCATCCCCCGCTTGCGAAGGAGCCACCAGAGCGCAAGACTTTGCTCCAGGCACGTGGGTGGCGCCTCTGCACCAGGCTGACCCGTCGCACCCAGCGACACAGGTCCCTGACCAGCGGACGCGCGGCCCTCCCCATCTGGTCCGAAGCTGTTCCTTGCAGCGTCTGTCCCACGGCGATGACGAGGAGCAATCCATCCGCCCGGCGGAGCAGCCATCGAATCCCCCCCAGGGTGAGCCAGGCATCGAGTGGCTCCCAGCATGAAGGACAGCACCGCAACACCCAGAGCAGGAAAGAGGAGATCCCTCGCCTGGGACGAGGCAGCTCCGGGTCATGCAGCGCCAGGCGGACCATCTCTTGCTCAAACCGACAGACCGCTTCCTTCGCCTCTTCCTCTCCGATCCCTTGCTGCTGTAACACAGAGACCAGCTCCTGGCCTCGTTTGCCCACCTGGAGCGCTTCCCAGAGGGACCAGCCGCGGGGAGTGAGGCCAAGATAGCGTCCGCGGCACAAGTCTAACAGGACTCCCCCCTCAGCTGTGGGGGTAGCAAAGATCAGCGGGAGAGGGACAGCTGCCCGCTGCCCCGGGCTGGCCACACCTGTCTGTTCTGCCTGTCTCCTCACTTCAGCAGCACACACGGCAGTTCTTGCCTCCTTCCTGGCCTTTCCCTGCTCAACTCGCTCCTTGCCCGACGCCCTCACGGCGTGGGGCCGGGCTTGCCCCGCCTGGGGCCCTCCAGCAGCGCACGCAGCCGCGCCACCTCGGGTGCGTCCCCAAATGGGGAAGCGCTCAGCCGCTCCGTGAGCTGCTGCAATCTCGCCAGATTCACCTGACTCTCGATCTGACGCAGCGGCTCGACCAGATCCAGCGCTAGAGCCGTCCCCATCTCATCGTCTCCCAGCTCGATAGAGGCCCACGCCGCCTTCTCCAGTATAGAAGAAGATCTGTAACCCTGCAAGTGCAGCAGCGGAAGGTGTTCTTCCACTCTGTTCCGAAAGGAGGATCACGCTCTGCTGCTCCCTTGAGGTCGCTCGGGCGGAGTGGGAAGAGCAGATCACCAGCAGCTGGGTGCAAGCGATGGAGTCACCAGGCAGCCAGGACAGGCGGAGCACAGAAAGGGCAGAAACTTATACCAGAAGCTTTACAGAAAGGTCATGTTCCTCTCCCTCCGATCTTCCTTTGTAGAACGGGGAGCAACGATCTCCACTGGAAACAGCGCCAGCTCGCAAGGAAGCTGCCCCCCAGGGGTTCAGCGATCGACCAGGAGCGAGAGCAAGAGGAAGGGGGAGCAGTATCTCATGGCAACTGCTATCCAACCTCTGTCGCCTGTTGAGAGGCAACGGCCTGCGGCCCTCACCAGCGCTGCAAGGGCTGAGGCCTCCAGCGCTGACGTCCGCTCTTTTCCCGTTCCCGTCACGCTCCCAGCCCCGAGGCCAGGGGAGACACGGGCTTCTCAGAGGAGGTGAGGGATGCCCTGGTGGTGGCACACGCGCCGCTCGGCTTCCGATCGGCGCGCCGGCGCTTCGAAGACATGCCCTTTTTTCTTCCCAAAGACCAGCAGGAGCTGAACCGGCTCGACTCTCAGCACGCTGTGCTCCGCCAGGTCTTCCGCGACAGCGTGCTCGCCCCCGTGCAGGACCTGCTGCACGAGGGCACCGTCGTCCTGGACGTGGGCATCAGCCCCAGTCGCTGGGCCTTCGAGAGAGAAGCCCCCGGCGAGACCTCCCTCCCTTCTTGCCTCTCATGCGCGACTGCTGTATCCTCTTGAGTCAGAAGAGCTACATATTGGCATCTCGCTGTCATGCCTGCCACACCATGACAGAATAAGCAAGCGGAGAATTGAGGTGTGTGATGGAGAGCACGTCCTGCGAGCGGGAAACGAGCCCCCTCTTTCGCGTCTGGCTCTGT
>NZ_MCIF01000002.1:2541697-2545757 GCF_003268475.1 Thermogemmatispora tikiterensis
TTCCTCCCTCCCTCCACTCTCCCATCGATCGCACAGGATTCTCCCCCGATTCGCACGTTCCTGGTGGTAGGCTTATGGAGGAGTGAACGAGCACAAGTTACCCGCGGCGATCGGAGCCACCGAGATCCCACCGAGTGAGCAAGGCCTAATCCCGAGGCCAAGAAGCGACACCACAGAGAGAAAGGAGAGCGAGCCAATGGCGACCTTCCCGCAACCGCTGATCCACCTGGCGATGAGGCTGCCTCCCTGCCCTCACTGCAGCCGGCGGCAGGCACAGCCCGAGGTGGCTTCCCTGCCCACGCAGGCATCGGCCACCTCCCTCGTTCCTGGCCGCAGGGGGGGCGCCTCTGCCGAGCTATCCTCTCCTCCTGATGAGAAGACGTCCATTGCTCTACGAAGGGAGTACTGATATGGCCTTCTGGCGTCATCTTTTCCGCAGGCGCCGCCGAGTCCAGGCGGCCTCCGCTGCCCCCGCCGTGGTCATGACGGCAGCGGCGGTGAGCACAGCCCCCGAGTACGGGCATTCTTCGCCCTTCGCCCAGCGCCGCTATCTGGAGGACGTGCCCTCTCTCTTCCCCAAAGATCCCCTGGAAGATCAGCGGCTCAATTACCAGCACCACGCCTTGTATCGCACCCTGAGCAACCATTACCTGGCCCCGCTCGCTCCTGAGCGCACCCGCACCATCCTGGACGTGGGCACCGGCATCTGGGCCTTCCAGAGGCAGGCCCTCTTTCCCCATGCTCTCTGCTCGACTGCTTCACCGGCATCAGCCGCCAGCTCGGCTTCGAGCTGGCCGTCCTGCGCCGGTTGGGCCAGGTCCTGCCGCCAGCAAGCAGATGGACCACCTCGGTCACGCTCACCACGAGGCCCCTCGCTCCTGTGAGCACCCGCTCCTCGCCTTCCAGCTGGCCGACGGCGAATCTCCGTCAGACAGGCTGGCAGGAAGTGCCTGGGGCCGGGGCCACTGCCTGTCAACGTGCCGAGGGCGCCAGGAGCCGCTGTGGTCCAGCGAGGGCGGGGCGAGCCAGCCAGAGCCCTGCCTCTGTCTCCTCCACGCCAGGCCCCTTCCTGCTTCCTCCTCCTGTGCGGTTCCCTCCTTTCCGCCCGGTCCTCCTTTCCTTCTACTCTGCGAAGCGCTGCGCCTTCTCCCGAAACCGCCATCGATGCAGCGGAAGCTCCTCAGGGAGGGACAATCCAGCTCGTGCTCGCAGCACCTATCCCCCCTCCGCAGGAGGCATCGAGACGGCTTCCTGGAGCTCCTCGCCTTCCTGTCTCAGACTGTGGTAAGCTAGAAGTGTTTCAGCAAGACAAGAGAAAGGCGGAATCTCTCTATGGCGGAATCTCTCTCTCTGTCAGCAAAGGAGGTGCTTGCTCTCCCCAATCAGGCACTCCTGGTTTCCTTCGCTCGTCTGGCGGAAGAGTTGCTCTCGCCTCTCGGGGCGCGTTGGCTTCACGTGCAGGGGGTCGCCCGTGTTGCCCTGCGTATCAGTCCTCTCTTCGCTCCAGATGATGCCTGGCATCTGATCGCGGCGGCCTATCTGCATGACGTGGGCTACGCTCCCGCTCTCTGGCACACAGGTTTCCATCCCGTGGATGGTGCGCTGTTCCTTCGCCAGCAGGGATATGAGCGGCTGGCATGCCTGGTGGCCCATCATTCGGAGGCCCGCTTTGAAGCCCATCTGCGGGGGCTGGAGGATCTCCTCTCGCGCTTTCCGCGTGAGCGATCGGTGGTGGCTGATGCACTGACCTTCTGCGATCTGACGACCAGCCCTCTTGGCACACGGGTCTCCCTCCAGGAGCGCGCCAGAGAGGTCACCCTGCGCTACGGTCCAGATCACCTCGTCACGCAGGCCCTCCGACAGGCGCTCCCCACCAAGGCGCTGGCCATCGCTAGAACCCGGCGCTGGTTGCAACGCCACGGCTTGGACCCAGATCACCTTACCGAATGAAGGGATGTCCACAATAGTGTTGGTAATCTTTGATCCGGAGCAAACTGGAACGATGCATGGGGAGACGGTCCAGTTCACTCACAGAGAAGAAGCGCAGGTCACGCGACTCTGAGCTGATTTGAAGACTGCCGCCGATGACTCTGCAGGCAAAACACAGTGAGAATTGCTGCCGAACTTCTCCGTGGTCTAAAGCAATCACATGCCGGGGATCTGAATAGATCCCCACAAGATATTCAGGCAGCACGTCGAGGCCTGTTTCTTCCTTGACTTCTCGTAGAAGCGTCTGGGTAATGCTTTCCCCTAGCTCCATAGCTCCCCCGGGTAGAGACCAGAGGCCATCTTCCTGGCGTTGCTGCAAGAGAATCCGTCCCTCCTCGTCTTCAATGATCGCCCACGCGGCAGGAACGATCGCGTTTGCTTTGGGAGCGGCAGGATCATCATAATAATCAATACGCATTGTGCCTCCTCCTTTACGCCGAGTGGCATCCCTCTATTGCTTCTAGAGGAGTAGTTGTCTCCCACACCGCTTCAAAGTGTGCGGCAAAGTTCGCAAAGATACCTCCTGGGATAAGCGAACGAAGATGAAGCAGAGGAGCCTTCGATCCGTGCAGGCGGAAAAGTTGCGGCATAACAAACATTTCGTCGTCGAATCTAGCGTAAGAAATATAGAGGACAGTACTATGAAAACGTATCTGAATGCCATCATGGTGTAAAATATCTCGAAAGTGATACAGGGTCGTCTGAATCCTTGGAGGAAGCGTCCCGGGATACTCCTCTCCATCTCGCATCCGCAGAGCCACTGAATCAGGATGCGCGAGCGCGATTCTCACCTGGCAACCAGTTGACGCTTTCTCCTTGAGCAGCTCGACAAGGTAAGGATGCTGCTCAGGGAGAAACAAGAGAGCAATTCCCAGGAGATCAATGTGCTTCTCGGCCTTGACGAAGAGACGCCACCAGGCTTCGGGAGGAACGTCAGAGCGATGGGCATATGCGGCGAGCATTTCTGCAGTGCAGTCAGAGGACGATGAAGCGTTCCCCTTGAGTGGCCAGAGCGATTTTTCAGGTAATTGGAGCAATTCAGAGACTTTCCACCGATGTCGTGGATGAGGGAGACACCCATGTAACCAACGTCTCACCGTCTTTGGATCGACATTCACCCGCTCTGCTAGCGTTTCAACATCAAGATGTGCAGACTCCATTGCGCTCCGCAGTCGCTCATTTTCCATGACTATATCACCCTTTCACCAATCATCTGGAAGGACACAACGGACATTTCTAGCCTATCACAAAATGTCCAGATATGTCCATTCCTGAGGTTCCTAAGTCCCTGTCTTCGAGCTAGCCTATAGCTAGGCAGACGGCAGGAGGATCACTGGGAAGCGACCGTTTCTCAGAAACTGATTACCGGCGATGGTATGCCTCCTCTTGTTCCTGATGCTGAGATGCAAAGACCTGGAAAAGAGGGCAATCCCATGACCACCCTGCAGCAACCGCTGCCTTGCCCGTCCGCAGACCGACAGCTCTCTGTCCGCGCTGCCGTCGTCTAAGAAGATGCATCCAGATCGTGGAAAGGAGCATTGACATGGCCTTCTGGCGTCATCTCTTCCCGCGCCGCCGCGCCCGTGCGCGCTCCGTCTCTTCTCCCGCCGTGCCCACCGTGGTCACGTCGACAGCGGCGGTGAGCACAGCCCCCGAGCACGGGCATTCTTCGCCCTTCGCCCAGCGCCGCTATCTGGACGACGTCCCGTATCTGCTGCCCAAGGACCCACTGGAAGATCAGCGGCTCAACTATCAGCATCATGCGCTCTATCGGACCCTCAGCAACCACTACCTCGCGCCCCTCACCCCCGAGTCAATCCGTACCATCCTGGACGTAGGCACCGGCACCGGCATCTGGGCCTTCGAGATGCAGGCCCTCTTCCCTCACGCCCTCGTGGTGGGCGTCGACGTCTCCTTGCAATCCCTGCCCCAGCCGGTGCCCCCCACCTGCGTCTTTGTCCGGGCGAACGTGTTGGAGGGCTTGCCCTTTCCCGACGGCCAATTTTGTTATACCCATCAGCGGTTGCTGGTGGCCGCCATTCCCGCCCAGGCCTGGCCCGGCGTCGTCCGC
>NZ_MCIF01000002.1:2549520-2555996 GCF_003268475.1 Thermogemmatispora tikiterensis
GCAAAATGTACTTGAGCAGTTCGCTCCAGAGCTGACTCAGGCGCACCCCTTTCACTATTTCCTGCTGCCGCAGCGCCTGAGCGTTCGCACCCACACGCTCCGCTGGCAGCCCGAGCGTGCCGGCTACGCCGTGGTCGCCCCCGTCCGCCACCTGCTCCTCCTCCTCTGGCAAGGGGAGGACCCGGCGCGCTGGGGAGAGGTGCAACGCTGGCTGGCAGCGTTCTGGCTTCAGCAGGCGCGCGAAGGGCGTGAGGCGGAACGCGTCGGCGCCGTGCAGGACTGGTGCCTGCACCGGCTGCTGCTGGGGGACCCGCCGTCCCAGCTCCTCAGCGAGCTGGCGGCCTGGCCCTGGCCCTCCCCCGAGGAGCGACGTCGGGCGCTGCAGGCCGTGCAGCAGGATCAGGACCTGCTCCAGCTCCTCCAGCGGATCAGTGGGCCGGGGACGGAGGCCGCCGCTGCCTGGCAGGCCGGCCTCCAGCGGCTGACGGCAGACCATCCTGGAGCAGCAGGAGGCCCATCCCCCGAGACGTGATCGCCGCTCGCTGGTGCTTCCCAAGGCCCGACTCCTGGACGGGCTGGCCTCCCCGGAGGAAGCCGGCTGGCTACTCTGGGGGTGCCCCAGCCGCTTGCCCTGGCCTGCCTCTCTCCTGATGCAGCCCTGGAGCAGACCGATCCCCGTGACCGGCGCGAGGGGTACCGCGACCCCCTGGGCAGCGCGCACCCTACACCCGTGGTTCCCACCTGGAACCTCTCCTGCTCGCAGGTCTTGGAGCGCCACCCGGAGGCGGTCGACCCGCCGCACTTCTGCGCCTTCCTGGCGCCTGATCCTCTCCCAGAAGCTCTGCTCGCGGCGACGGCGGCTGACCGGTTCGCCTTCGTCTTCAATGTCGCCATCCAGACCCTGTTGACCATTCGCTGCTCAGTCCTACCCCTCAGAGCGGTCGCCTGCAGGAGCCGATGCAACGGCAGGCAATCCTCCGGGACTCCCTCTCCTTGCAGGAGCCGCGGGACTGGAAGCAGCTGGTGATTGAGGCGCTGGTGCAGGCCTTTCCTGGGGAGGCGTGGGTGCACGGGCCCCTGCGGGAGCAGTGGCTGCCTCACGCGCTGCAGGTTGCGACCTGGATCAGGGCGGAGCGCACGCTGCGGATGCAGGGCCAATCTCAGGATGCTCTCCCGCTCGCACGGCGTGCCCGCACCATTTTTTTGGGGATCATCGAAGCGGCTTGACAGATGCCGCTCCTGATGCTACTCTCGAGGAAGTACCGTCAGCATGAGCGAAGCAGCCCGTATCGGAGTGAAATGGAGTGAAACACTTTACATCTCCCTTTGCACCAGTGCTCTTGTGAGCAGAAAGAAGAGCAAATGAGCCTGTTGGTGACGTTTCGACGAAAGCGCTGGGCATGGTTCGGCGACACGTACGAGCAGATACAAGAAGGGTCCTGGAAGGACCTCTTGGAAGCGATTCGAGACAGCAGCTGCCACTGCTGGGTTTTGATGCCCACAAGAGAGCCAGCCTGGCACGGATTTCTGCTCCAGCTGGAAGACGACTTAGAGCGTCAGCCTCAGGAGTGGGCAGTCATCATGCCCCTCCGTAGGGACCAGCTGAGGATGACCGAGCGATTCGGGCCTGCGCGGATCTGGGTCGTGCCGCCCACCATCTTTGGGTCCAAGGTGCGGGCCATCCGGCGGGAGAGGCGGCGGATGGCCCAGCTCAGGAGCAAGCTCGTGTTCCTCCTCCCCCTAGACGATCAGGAGTTGCTCCATCAAGGAGCGCTCTCTCAGCTGATCCACTCAACTACCAGCCTGCTCGTCGATTGCCACTTGATCCCGCACCGTCCCTGGTCAGACAGTCCCTCCTCAGACTGGAGCAGGCTCGATCAATTGCCCAGCGAGATTGCGATCGCTGAGCTGGTCAAGACACTGAAGCGAGACTCAGTACAGCTCCTCGTCCTGGTCTGTCCACACCAGGGTCACTGCCACCTCTGGTTGGAATTGGTGGTCCTCACGGCGATCTTGACTTCGGAGTTCCAGGTACAGTGGGTCATACTCACGAAGGGTGGAGCTGATGAGCAGAAGGAGAGCGTTCTCCGCTTGGTCGATCCTCTCCTCTGCCTGGTCGATCCTCTCCTGTGACAGCTCTGGTTCCTCTGCTGATCACGTCGCCTCCCAAAAATAAAAAAAAGCCTCGACACCCACCGCAGGAGAGGCGGCTGGACAGGGTGGACAGGGGAGTTGGCCTCCATCGCCGCAGGCCGCCTCCCTGTCTCTCATCGCTTCGTCATCCAGTTGGATCAGGCCACTGTGCTTTTCCTTGCTGTCGCCGTGCCGCCCGGGTCCAGGGCCTGACTCGGACGGCAGTGTCCTCCGTGAGGGGGTCCTGGCTTGCTATTCCCCACGCAGCGCCTGCGCCAGGCGTTGCCAGTCGATCGCCTGGAGAGAGCTGTCGATGATGCACCGGGCCAGTGCTCCCAGTGGACTGGGCCGCAGCCGCAGCTCGGGCTGCTCAGCCCAGCGGCGGGCCAGACCGTCCCACCAGAGTGCCAGAGAGAGCGAGGGATCTGAGGGCAGCCCTTGCTCAATCGGGCGGAGCGCCTCTCCTGCGGCTGCCTCCAGGGGCGTCAAGGAGCAGTCAGCCCCCTCTCTCTGGGCCGCTGCCACGCGACTCCAATCAATGCGCCTTGCAGGGTCAGTGGCCCAGTGAGTGAGCAGGAGTTCCACAGGCCGTGGCGTCTCCTGCCCCTTGAGGAAGCGCTGCACGTGTTCTTCCAGCCACTGCCGGAGCCGGAATGCGTCAGGCGCCAGCGCTTCGAGCGGTTGTCTGGTCTCCTCATCCGTCAGTGTGGTGAACACGTCCCAGGTGGGACGGTTTGGCCACCCCTGGTACGGTGGCCACGCTTCCAGAGGCATCGCTCGTTCCTTCCTTTCTTCTTAGTATAGCACAGAAGCTGGCCAGATCCGCTTCTCGTGGGACCCCGCCTGGGGGTCACTGGCCTTCCTGGCGGGCTGCTGCTTCCACCAGGGTGCGCACCCAGGCAACCGGTCGGGTCCACAAACGCCTGGTCCAGGGCGAAAAGGTCTCTGAGACCCGGCGGAGCTGGAAGCCGCGGCGGGTCACCAGTGCTTGCTCCCGAGGCACCAGCTCAATCGTCGGCTCCACCAACTCTTCCTCCTCGAGGAGGTCCAAAGGCAGCTCCTCCTGAGAGGAGCAGGTGAACCGCTCCCAGATCGGCAGATGCACCTGCGGGTCGAGTTTGATGGCGCGGGGCGCCTGCCATGATGAAGCGGGCCAGACGATCAGGTAGCCCGCTTCATCCAGCCGGTCGACCTGGCACCAGGCCTCCTGCCGCACCGGCAGTCCTCCTTCATCACGCCCAGACACATAGCTGACCTGGTAGAAGGTGATCGAGATGCGAGCCGGCCAGAGCCAGCGCTGGCGCCTGGCTGACCGAAGGCGCTGAGCGAGCAGCTGGCGACAGAGACGGTCCTGCTGGCGAGCCTTCTCTTGCTCGTGTTTCCGTTCTTGTTCCCGCTGCTGTTGGAGCCCGTGCCAGTCTTGCCGGCGCTGACGCCATTGCTCCAAGGCCGCCAGCAGGATGGTTTCTCCCTGGCCATCGTCTCGGCGAACAGTGACGATCAGCTCGCGATCTCCAGGCCCCGTACAGTGGCACACGAAGCGACATTCCCACCCCAGGCTCCATCGGCGGAGTTCTACCTGGCAGGCCGGGCAGAGAAAGGCTTCGAAGGGAGGCCCTGAGAAGCGAAGCACTGGTGTATGCCAGAAGGAGCTCAAGCCAGGCTTTAACAACGGTGCCAGGCGAGGCAGATCCGCCTGCGCCTCCTGAACCAGAGACGCCATCTGCTGACTCGCCTCTTGCTCTCGTTGAGCCTGTGTCGCTCGCTGGCGCTCCAGAGCTTCCTGTTGATGTTGGAAGAACGCTGCCCGCGCCAGGGCAGCCAGATCGAGGTCATGGTCCATGACAGCTCCTTTCACGAGTGCTCTTGCCCGGCTGGTCAGGCGGCCTCGGGCACAGCAGCACGAAGGGATCGCCAGCGATCAGGTTGATGACTCACCATGCTACCAGTTCCCCCTTGCAGCTGCTGGGTCCAGATGCCCTTGTTCGTCCGGCAGGCTCAGTGGAGGAAGCCGGAGCCACTTGGCTGTGATGGCTTGAGCTACAGCGGACATGGAACCAGCCTGCCCTGGGTGTTCGCAGGGTAACACGCTCGCAGCCAATTAGACGACTGCAGCTATACGCCGCCCGATAACTGCTTAGTGTTGCTTCTCGACCATCCGTTACGATCAGCAGGAGTTCCTTAGCCTGCGTCAGCGCCTGCTCTACCTCGGATCGGCGATAGCTGACCACTGGGAAGTAGAGCACTCGCACAGGCATGGGATGCATCAGGATCGCTTGAGCTAGCGTCGGATCTATGATCCCTGTCAGCTGGTCGCTTGCTATTTCCAACCAGCCTTGCGGGCTCACGGAGACCGATAGCGACCCGGGCTGGGGGTGAGGCGCTTCCTCCTGGATCAGGACGACATACCATCCTTCTCCATAGCGCAGGTCAGAGCGCTGTGAGGACCGGAGCACCCACAGGGCGTTCGCAAAGCAGGCCCCTGCGGGTGCTGCCGCCAGTAGGAGGGTTTCCAGCGATTCCACGAGAAGCAGGTGCTGATGGGTCTGATAGGACCAGGATGATGGGCCGTGCATCGTTGTGCTCCTCCAGGTCTTCCAGGTCGCCTCCCTGGGGCCTGGTCGTCCCAGGGAACGTTCAAGAGCGTCCTCTCTCAGGAAGAGGGAAGCAGGAGAGAGAGGGGAGACAGTGCTCCTTCGGAGTCTGTCTCGCACAGCCACCAGGCGGCAGAAGGGACATGGCACTGCTCTCCTGCGATCGCCTCTCTCTGCACATCCGTGGCCCTCCAACCACGGCGATGGGCTCTTCCCTCTCTCGCCTCTTCCTTTCCGTCTCAGCGACGCTGACGCACCCAGGCTCTCGCCAGGCGGGCTCCGCCGGTTCGCCGGGAAGCCTGGATGGGGCAGGGGATGGTCACACGAGACCCCAGGAGTCAGGAGAGTCCCGCAATGATCTTCCCAGCCCGTTCGAGCGCCTCGCGCTTCACGTAGTAGTAGGCCCACAGCCCCTGCTTGTGGCAGTCCACCAGCCCGGCCTCGCGGAGGAGGCGCAGGTGGTGAGAAATGGTCGACTGCCCAAGGGTGCAGGCGCGTGCCAGCTCCAAGACGCAGATCACCCCCCCGTGCTGCCGCAGCAGACTCAGCAGACGCAGCCGCTGCGGGTCCGCCAGCGCCTTGAGCAGGCGAGCCTGCTCCTGGGCCTCTTCCTCAGACAATGGCGGCATGAAAGAAGACAGGGCCTCATGATTCATTGGGCGTGTTGATGCTTTCATCAGGATGATCCTTTCTGGTTCAGGAGAGAGTCTCGTTGAGAACGCCGGGCCCGCGCGAGAGGAGTCGGGTGGTGAGGCATCCCGTGCGAGTCGGACTGGATGATCGCGCATCTGATCGAATCAGCCCAGACGCTGGTATCGAGAGCGCACGTGGTGCGCTCGGGCCTAGTCAGCAGCTGGGGGACAAGCGCACTGCGCTGGGAGTGAAGAGCAGCGCAGAAGGTGCTCACGGGGTCCACTTCCCGGAGCAAGCCCAGGACCGTCACCAGGCCAGGGCGGATTCGTGAGCAGCGCTCCATGTGTGTGTTCAGGAGCGTCAGCCCTCTTCTTCCCCCTCTTCATCCTGCTGGCTGTCCCAAGCCGCTTCAGCCTGGTAGCAGCAGCAATCGTCGTCACAGAGCCGCGTGTGACAGTCGCCGCAGTACTGGGCGTGGAGGTCCTCACTGAAGCGAAGCACAACCCCGAGAGGGTTGCCTTCGTTATCAACGAGTGCACGAGCACTGTCCCTGTCCTCCACCAGGTCCTGAATGCCAGGGCCATACCGCTTGAGAGCACAGGAGACGCAGTAGAGGTCCGCATCCCCCACAATTGCTGCCACACCAGGCCATTTTGGCTGATTTTGCTCCATCCTTTGCTTCTCCTTTCTTGTTTGCTTGCTTGTTTGATTGGGTCTCAAACAAGCGCTCTTCGCCAGGCAGCGCTTGCCAGGCGACTTCAGGACGCCTCGGCCTCCGTCACGCTGCGCATTCCTCTCCAGAGCAGGGCTCCTTTCTGGATGAGGCCGGTCCTCTTCTCCAGGAAAGGGCTGGAGACCCGCGCTGCTCCACTTCGGTGCGGGTGGGAGCAGCGCGGGTCCGAGGAGAGAGGGGGCGAACAGCGACGCGGGTCAGTGCGAAGGAGGCGGCTTTTGTCCCTGTGACGTCATGGGCATGATCAGGTAGGCGGCCTCGCAGGAAGCGACGGGACGCAGTACGATGGGGCGCACAGGCGTGGTCCACTCGATGGCCACCTTCTCCACCTGGGGGTAGGATAGCGCCTCGAGCACCTCGCGGAGGTAGCTGATGTTACAACA
>NZ_MCIF01000002.1:2559015-2576251 GCF_003268475.1 Thermogemmatispora tikiterensis
CCCGGTCGCCCGGTCTTTGCTTCAGCCCTGTTCCAGCGTTACTTACTGGGCAGCTGGTTTGCAGGCGAGCCCGCCATCCGATCAGGCCCAAGGAAAGGCCTCCAATAACCAGAAAAGAAAAGATCAAGAGAGACGGGAGCCCAACAAAGGGCTGCAACCAGTGCTCTGCTTGATCTTGTTTGAGGCGTTCGTTGTTCACGAGACTCTGAGCGGCACGAGGAGCGTCAGCCCTATGAAGCTCTTCTGGTCTTCTACCTCATCTGAGCGGGGAGCGTGCTCACTCAACCATCAAATGAGACAGGAGCCAGAGCCACAGGACTCCACTCAACTGCGCACTTCAAAGCCGAGAGCAGTTGCCTATCCCCGCCTGCTCTCGATCGGGGGGAGTGCCCGGACAAACCTTCTCACTCCCTGCAGGGTCAGGGCGTCAGGGGAGCAGATGGATGGCAGCTAGAGCTGCACACCCAAAGAGCGCTACCCCTGCTAATATGATGATGAGCAGTAGCAGACAGCGTGTGCCCCACCGACGAACAACAGCTCGCTGCACTGCCCGTTCTACCACCAGCTCCTGCTGTCGAGCGGTCATACTTAGCTGCCGCACAACCTGGTCATGGATCTGACTGGCGAAGCGATTCTGCTGCTCCACAGGCTGTTCTCCCTGGTGCTACCTGCGTTTCCCGACGATTCTGCCCCCGCATGGTATGGTCTCTCTACAGTCCGCGTAAGGCGCTCTCCTGGGTCCCGCTTGTCGCCCACTGCCCAGACCCAAGCGTGGCAAGGGATCGCCTCCAACCGCCAACTGGAGAACCTGCAGACGAAAGGAGGACCAGAGAAGCGATGGATTTCACCTCCCTGGCCCGGATCTTGATTGTGCTCGCGACCAACTTTAACCCATTCGCGCCGCTGCTTGAGATGTTCTTTACTACCTCACCTGGGTGGACCACGCAGAACGCAGCAGTGCTCCTCGCCTAGCGAACGCTTCTAGCAATCTCCGGCGGCGCACTGGGTTTGGTAATCATCGTCGGAGCGCTTCAGATCATGCAGAGCGATGCCACCGGGACCATGCACATGCCCTTGGGCCAGTTCGTCGGGAGAATTCTGCTCAGCGCACTCCTGATGCATAGCTCAGCCTTTCTCGGAGAGCAGCTGATCCAGCTCAATAACCAGCTCTGTGGTCTGCTTCCAGTGAGTGCGCATTCCTTTATTACTCTGCTATTACTCTGCCTCTCTGGCCTATCATCAGCAGCGGGGCAGCCTGGCCTGGTATGCCAATCTGCTCAATAGTATCGGGCATGTCTACCGGTTGCAGGGGCGGGTCGAGGAGGCACTGCGCCTCTGCCTGCTGGGCCTGCGCGTGCGTGAGGAACTGTGGAAGCAGGGCCAGCTCGATGAGCGCGCGGTTGGCCTCTCGCAGAGCACGCTGGCCCTGATGTATCTGGAGCATGAGGAACTGGTGCAGGCGGAGCAGCCTTTCCGCCGGGCCTTCGAATGCTATGCCCATGTGGGCTATCGCAGTGGCCTGGCGGCCACCTCTAACCGCCTGGGGCAGGTGGCCCTGCTGAAGGGACAGTTCGAGGAGGCCGATACCTTGCTTCGCCAGGCTGAGGCGCTGGTGACCGGCTTTGATGAGGAGGTTTTCATCACCAGTCAGTACTAGCAGGGGCGGGTGGCCGCAGCGCAGGAACGGTGGGAGGAGGCGGTGGCCCACTGGCAATGCGCTTGTGGGCACGCGCGCCAGGTGCAGGATCGCGCCCAGCTGGCGACACGCCTGGTCGCCCTGATGGAGGCGCTTTTCCACCTGGGTCGGCACCAGGAGGCGCAGGCGGCCTGGCAGGAGGCGTGCACCATCGCCGAGGAGGAGGGCTATTGCTATTGCCTGCTGCTGAGACGAGGTGAGGAAGTGCCGGGGAACCTGGCCTATGCGGCGGGCCGTTGGGAGGAGGCGATGGCGCACGCTGTCGAGAGCTGTGCCTGGATGACGCGTCATCATGTCTTGGAGTACCAAAAAGCGCAGCGCCGCTTGCTGGAGCGCCTGCTGGCTCTGCCTCTGACAAGCGTCCCCGAGATGGCCCAGCGCGTGCGCGAGGGCTGGCGACAGCGGGGTCTGGCAGAACGCTATCCCGAATTAGACCAGGCCTGTGAGGAGATCCTGCAGTTGCTGCCGGACCTGGCCCGCGGGCCAGGACAGGGAGGCGGCCCCTGACCCCTGATGGACCGGGATGAGGAGCGCTCGCGCAAAGGCGCGGCAGACGCTGCTGACCGAGCGGGCAGCCTGGAGGGGCCTGGCGACAGGGGAGCAGCTCGTCGCTGGACCCCTCCAGAGCGAGAGCCAGGACAGGCGGGGGCTGGCTGGCACTGCCCAGCCTCGTCGCTGCGAGGATCTCAGCCCCCGGCTGCTCACACAGCGCTCCTCGAAGGGCTTCCGGCACACTCCCAGGGCCACAGGGCCTGGCGGCCCCATGGCAGCAGAGAAGCCGTCATGGTCATGGATAGCCGTGTGTTGAGGATCGTCGAAGTGGCTTGACAGAGGCCGCTCCCCCTGCTATGTTACAGCGAGTATCGTCAGAATCACCAAAGCAGTCCGCCTGGGATTGACAGGCGATGATCGATCGAAGCCTGAATCTGGTAAGGCGCCCGTCAGAGACGCGCTCACCGAATCGATGAAGGAAGGATTCGACCGCACTCGTTGCTCACATCCCTCTCCCCAGCGTTATTCCCCTTCTCATTCAGCCTTAAGGAAGGTAGGAAAGGAAGGGTCCTTCCGCTCGCCCCCTGTCTCCATCCCTCCTCAGCCTGTTGCCGCGGCAAGGACATGGTCTTGCCCGTGCCCGAAGCTTCGGCCCTCAGCAAGGAAGCGGCACCTGCCTCCGGCCTTGCAAGCGGCTTCCCGCTGTCCCGTGTACTTGATCCATCTCACCCGCCTGTGCCCCTCATGAGCGTCGAGGAACAGCGGTCTCTGTGCCTGGCGCTTGCCATCGCACCGCGTGTTCCGGTATACTTCCCTGCAGAGGGAACACCTGCCTGGCGGCAGGGTGTTCCTGCCACTGCCTTGTTGTGGAGGAGCAACGGATGCCGGAGGACCCCGTGGGAATGTATCGTAGCACCATTGCCCAGCTGGCCCAGACCGGTGTGGCCACAGAGCACACCTATCGCGCTGCTCTTGCTCGCTTGCTGGAAACGCTTGCGACGGGAATCAGGGTGATCAACGAGCCCCGTCGCATTGCCTGTGGGGCGCCTGATCTGGCAGTGACCACCACGTCCGGAACCACCTCCCTGACTATTGGCTATGTGGAGACAAAAGATCTGGGACTGGATCTGGACGCCATCGAGCGCGATGCTGCCCGGTCTCAGCCACGGACTGAGAATGGACGACAGCTGCAGCGCTACCTCAGCTCGCTAGAGAATCTCGTGCTGACGAATTACCTGGAGTTTCGTTGGTATGTTGGGGGGAATAGGCGCCGACACGCTTGCCTGGCTCCCCTGCAAGGTCAGCAACGCTCCCAGGTAAGCCCCCAGGCCCACCAAGAGGTGCGCACGCTGCTGGAGAGCTTTCTGGCACACCGTGCAGCGCCGATCTCGAAGCCAGCCGAGCTGGCCCAGCGGATGGCACGGCTGGCCCACCTGATTCGCGAGGTGGTGGAAGAAGCCTTTCGCCGCAAGCAAGCCTCCCCTATGCTCCGCGATCTCTATCACTCCTTCCGTGAGGTACTCCTGCCCGAGTTAACGGAAGCGGCGTTTGCGGATATGTTTGCCCAGACCCTGACCTACGGCCTCTTCGCCGCCCGCTTTCACCACCGAGGGCCACAGCCATTTCGCCGCACCGATGCAGCCCGAGAGATCCCTCGCACCAATCCGTTCCTCCGCAAGCTCTTTGGGACCATTGCAGGAGTCGAGCTGGATGATGAACCCTTTGTGGGCTTTGTCGACGAGCTGGCGGAGCTGCTGGCGCTGACTGATCTCGATCAGGTGCTGGCTGACTTCGGCAAGCGCAGCCGGCGCGAAGATCCCATGGTCCACTTCTATGAAACGTTCCTGGCAGCCTACGATCCGCAGCTACGTGAGCTGCGTGGTGTCTACTACACTCCTGATCCGGTCGTCTCCTACATCGTGCGCTCGGTTGACCAGCTACTGCGCGCGTCGTTCGACTGTCCGGAAGGGCTGGCAGACGCCACGCAGGTGCAGGTCACGCTGACCACGGAGCAGGGGGAGTCGCGTGTTGAGACGGTCCCACGGGTCTTGATTCTGGACCCGGCATGTGGTACGGGAACCTTCCTGTATCACACCATTGCGCTGATTCGCGAGCAGTATCGCCGAACAGGTAATGCAGGGCTCTGGTCGGGGTATGTGCGTGCAGCTCTATTGCCCCGGCTGTTCGGGTTCGAGCTGCTGATGGCCCCATACGCAATGGCCCATCTGAAGCTGGGGATGCAGCTGGCGGGATTGGATTTGCCGCCGGAGGAGCGCGCTATCTGGGCCTACGACTTCCAGTCGGACGAGCGACTGCACATCTATCTGACCAATACCCTGGAAGAGGCGCTCAAGCGAGCAGAGCTGACCTTTGGCCACTATATTTCAGACGAAGCGAACCAGGCAGCGACGGTCAAGCGAGGATATCCCGTGATGGTAGTGTTGGGCAATCCCCCCTACTCCGGCCACTCAGCCAACCAGGGAGCCTGGATCAGGGATCTGCTGCACGGGAAGGAGCGTGGCAGGGAGCGTCGGAGCGCGAATTACTTTGAGGTCGATGGGCAGCCGTTGCGCGAACGCAATCCCAAATGGCTTAACGATGATTACGTGAAGTTTATCCGCTTCGGCCAGTGGCGCATCGAGCAGACCGGCTATGGGATTCTGGCGTTCATCACGAATCACGGCTATCTGGATAATCCCACGTTCCGCGGCATGCGCCAGAGCCTGCTGGAGAGCTTTGACGAGATCTACCTGCTGAATCTGCATGGCAACAGCAAGAAGCGGGAGCGTGCTCCCGACGGCTCGCGCGATGAGAACGTCTTTGATATTCAGCAGGGGGTGGCCATTGGGATCTTTGTGAAGCGGCAGCAGCCAGGGATCGGGCAGGAGAAGCCACCGGCTCGGGTCTTCTACGCGGATCTGTGGGGGCCGCGCGAGGTCTACGAGCAGTACGGGGAGGAGCGTCGGCTGGTGGGGGGCAAGTACGCCTGGCTGGCGGAGCACGATGTGCAGACCACAGCGTGGGAGGAGCTGGCACCTTGTTCACCGCTCTATCTGCTTGTTCCACAGCGCCAGGATCTGAGCCAGGAATATAGCCAGGGCGTGAGCCTGCCATCACTCTTTCCAGTGAACAGTGTGGGGATTACAACAGCCCGCGATGCTCTCACCATTCACTGGACCCGGGAAGAAGCCTGGCAAACTGTCCAGACATTTGTGGCCTTGCCTCCAGAGGAAGCGCGAAGCCACTACCAGCTGGGTCCTGATGTGAGAGATTGGCAGGTGGAGGCTGCTCAGCGCGATCTCAAGCAGTCGGGACCCTCACCTGCACATCTGGCCCCGATTCTCTATCGGCCCTTCGATTTGCGTTTCACCTACTACACGGGCCGGTCACGCGGGTTTCATTGCATGCCACGCGGTGAGGTCATGCGCCATCTGTTAGCAGGAGAAAATATCGCGCTGGTCACAACCCGATCCGTCGAGATCGGGCAGGGATGGGAACATATCTTCTGTTCCAGGTACCTGGTTCAGCATCACACGGTCTCGCTCAAGGAAGTCAATTATCTGTTCCCCCTTTACCTGTACCCTCAAGCGAGTCAGCCAGCTTTGCCAGAACTCCATCTGGAGGGAAGCCAGAGTCAACGCCACCCGAATCTTGCTCCCTCGTTGCTGGCTGATTGGTCAGGCCGGCTGGGTCTGACCTTTGTCCAGGAGGGAGTCGGGGATCGAGAACACACCTTCGGCCCCGAAGATGTCTTTCACTATCTCTACGCGATTCTGCATGCTCCTGGTTATCGCGAACGCTACGCAGCATTTCTCAAGAGCGATTTTCCGCGTGTGCCTCTCACCAGCAATCGTCAGCTCTTTGCCGCCCTCTGCCAGCTCGGAGAGCGGCTGGTCGCGCTGCACCTGCTGCGCACCAGTGACCCGGCGCGTCGCCCCACCTATCCCGTCGCTGGCTCCAACCAGGTCGAGCGGGTGGCCTTCGTCGCCAACCCCTCGCCCGAGCAGGGAAGGGTCTTCATCAATGCCACTCAATACTTCGCCGGCGTCCCAGAGGCTGTCTGGACCTTTGAGGTCGGCGGCTATCAGGTCTGTGCCAAATGGCTCAAGGATCGCAAAGGACGTACGTTGACCTTCCAGGATATCGTGCAGTATCAGCAGATCGTGGCAGCGCTGGCGGAAACCATCCAGCTGATGGAGCAGATTGACGACGTCATTGAGGAACACGGGGGCTGGCTGCTCCGCTAACCGTCGGTCTGGCACAGGAAGAAGGCCGGCATCTCGGCGAGCACGTCTCCTCCCAAAAACAAAAAAAAGCCTCGACACCCGGCGGTCGGACAGGGTGGACAGGGAGGCTGGCCTCCATCGCCGCAGGCCGCCTCCCTGTCTCTCATCGCTTCGCGCAGGCGCTGCCTCGCTCATCCTTCCCGTTGTCCGGTTGCTCTTGCTCCAGGGCAAAGCGGACGCCGGAGCCGAGCGTGAACTCATGGGTGTGTGCCCATTGCAATAGGGCAAGCCCAGGATTCGGATCACGTGGCAAGAAGAAATGCTTGACCGGATCGTGCCGGAAGCGCGCCGGAAACCTCTGACGCAGCGACGCGATCAGTGCAGCGTCGTAGGGGAAGAGGAGCATGAAGCCTTCCCCAGATGGATGGATGGCCAGGTGGCGCATCCCTCCTCTCGTGTCCCGTGGACGTGGCAGGGAGGCGGGGTCTATCCCTGCGCGCTTGAGCTGCCGGGCATACTTCTGCGCCAGCTTCCAGGCCCGCTCGAAGGCCGCCTCAGGCCAGGCAGCCAGGGGCAGGCGGGCCAGCCAGTGACCCAGGCGGGTATCTACACCGCTGAAACCAGCCCCGTCTCTCCGGCGGGCCCCATCACAGACGGCAGCCAACTGATCAATGGCGGCTTTGAGCGGCGCATACTGCGCTCGATCCTCTTCTGAGAACAGGTGAAACGTCGTCTCTTCCATGATCGATCTCCTTTCTGAACTGATTGCATGCCCGCGAACTGCGGCGTCGACGGGGGGCCTTGCTGGGGGAAGCGGAAGCGACGAGCGAGGGAGGTCTGCACAGGGCAGGGGAAGCAATCGTGCTGCGCCGGCTAGCAGCTTCTTCCAGGTCCGTTCTGGGCCACCGTGTCGGCTCGCCGCGGTGCGACCCGCAGGAGGCTGACCATTCTGCCCATTCGGCTGACGCAGCTGCTGTTCCCGCAGCCGTTTGCATCGGGGCAGTACATCATACTGGTTCGAGCCGCTCACCACTCGCCTGATCTCCGTCATACGGTAGATTCCGACCGCTAGACCAGGCGAGCCAGGGATGCCTGGATCTCAAGGCCCCACGTCCAGAGCGTCCAGAGCGTTTCCTGCTGAGCGTTCCGTGCCCGGCGTGACCCTGATGAAGAGATGGCCCTCCAGGCGAGCATAGCTTCGCCCGTGCACGCACAGATCGATCCAGCTCAGTGTGTCCCCATCCAGGTAGGGCTCCCAGAGCCCATCCGGAAAGGAGAGCAGGCGCCCCCGGACTGGGAGGAAGCTGGCAGGCGAGCCAGATCCCACATACCCCGAGGAGGCGATTCCTCGTTGCTCAAGGAGTTGTTCGATCCCTGCTCGGAGCATCTGAGAGAGAGAGACGTCCCCATAGCAACGATCGATGTAGATCACCCATCGGCGGAGATGCGGACAGAACAGCAGGCGCAGGATACAGCGCGCTTCCATGCGTTGTAAGGTCCAGCGGTCCCGGATGGCTTCGAGAGAGGAGGGAATGTACGCCACCAGCATCCCCGCATCAAGGAGATTGCTCGGAAGCCGCCGTTGGTATGAACTGACACTCTCTTGATCTAACGCTTGACACGTTCGATAGCTTCTGCCACTTCCCATGCTCAGAATATCCCACGGATGAGCACTGATTATCAAGATTCTCTGTCCCTCCTTGGCCCCGCGATTCTGGTATTGCTGGTACCAGCGAAGGATGCATTGTCTCTCCTCTTCCGACCCTTCCCTCTGCCCAAGCGCCTCGAGGATCTTCCCCAGGCGAGGACTCCGGGTCCAGGCCGGTCGGGGAGGACCGGAGCAGGCCCCGATCTCCTTGAGACGCTCTGCATGCGCTCCTAGCAAGCAACCACCATAGAATTCGGGTTCCTCGACCTCTCGCAGGAGTGCGATCAGCGACGGACTGACCCCGAAACGGGCCAGTTCATCCAGCAGGGCATGCCACCAGCTGGGGACACTGCGCTGGCAGGGAGAGATGCCACAGAGACGCCTCAGAATCGCATGCCTGCGCCGATACCCGGGGAAGGGGACCAACCTCGCTAACGCGAATGTATCGTACTGCTCTTGCGTCCGTACCAGCTCGGCGGACACATCGGCGAGCGTATCTGCAAATGATTCGAGGGTCGATTCTGTCGTCATAGATGGTACTCCTTTCGACAATGGCTGCGGTAAAGCAGAGAGACGGAGGGAAGTCGAGCAACAGGCGGCAGCACGGATTGAGAGGAGGCCTCTGTTCCCGGAAGAGGGAGGCCAGTTCCCCCTTCCAGGAACAGTTTCGCGCGACGAACGGCTGGGCTGGCGCCTGCCGCCTCACCATGATGCGGCTCAGTGTTTCAGCCACTGCACTGGTCTTGCTGCTCCTGTGGTCACAGATGCCCTTGCTGACGGCGAAAGCTGGAGCACCCACGTCGGGCCAGGATCAGATGGTCCAGCACGGGCAGATTGAGCAGCAGCCCGGCTTGAATCAGGGAGTGGGTCATGGCTTCATCCTCGGGCGACGGCCTTGGATCGCCGCTCGGATGGTTATGGCAATGAGAAAGCTCGCGGAGCGCCGGAGCGCCTCGGGGACAATGGCGAGGAGAGTCAGGGTCAGGTCACAGGGTCGCGGCAGCCAGCACGCTCCAGAGTTCCTGCAGGCCTTGGGCGAGCGGAGCCAGGCCGATCTCCTGCTTCGCGCTCCAGCTGCCGAGCCACATCTGCCAGGCTGCCTCCAGCCTGGCTCGATGCGGGCAGGCCGCGAAGAGAACCCAGAGTTCACGATGCAGGGATGCCGATCCCATCACGGCGCTCTCTGGCTCCTGGCCAGCTTCCCAGCGATAGGAACCGTGATAGAGCACGGCTCTGCCTGAGCGATGCCGCCTCGGTCTCCCAGCAGACTCAGCCTCTCTTGTTTCTCTCGCGCCGGCCTCTCCATACTCGCCATAACAGCACCAGTGGACCTGCAGGTAGTGTTCTGGCAAATCGAGTGACCAGGCGGTAGCCTGCTCCATCAGGTGCTCTAGCTGCTGCACACTGCCGACCTCAAGGAAACCAGGCCGGTCAGCACCCCAGGAGGGAGTGATCGCTCGCTTCCTCTCAGCAGCGCCTGCGGGTGCACTGCGATGAGCCACGTGCTCCAGGGCCTGCCGCAGGAGCGTGCTGGCCTCGGGGGTCGGCGGCACACGGAGCGGGCCAAACAGGTCCCGGGGGACTGGCAGCTCCGGTCCTGATCGAGTCGGCAGCACCCAGCGAGCACGCAGCAGCGTGCGATCCCAGGTGAGGACAGCAGCGTTTTGCTCCTCATTCTCACTGGCACCGGCACGAGCCACTTCGAATGTCGCTTGACTCCACCCCTTGCGCTCCCGAAGCTGACAGAGGGCCAGGAAGGCCGCATGTGCAACGGATGGGTCCAGTGAGCCTGCCAGCTCCCCCGCCACCACCAGTGCCTCGAAGCGATTCTCGGCCTCTACCAGCAAGCGCTCCAGATCGGGAGCGGCGAGCAGATCGGTTCGCTGCCAGCCGCGCGCCAGCGCCGCGGCTTCACGAGCGAGCTGCTGCTGCTGTTCTCGCTCTTCTTCCAGCGTCCGTGGCGGAGGAAAGCGCCGTTTGAGCGCAGCCAGCAGTACCAGCAGGCGCTGCAACAGGGAACGCTCTGCCTCTTCCAGACGGGCATCATAGTGACACCACAGGTGGCCGGTGGGCAGTTCATAGCCGCCCTGCGCCAGGGGAACGAGAGGATGAGAGACGACCAAGAGATCTTCCACCTGGATGCCCGCCTGCCGGGCCCGTTCAAGGAGAGGGAGACAGGCTGGCGGTGTAGGCAAGCGCAGGCAACGCCTTCCCAGTTGGCTGGAAAGCCAGTGCAATTGTTCCTCAATCGTCATAGCAACTCCTTTCGCCTCTTTCAGCAAAACCATCCCCGCACAGCAGGCCGGCAGGGAGGGGAACAGATGAAACCGGCAGAGAGCCGCGGAGCCTCTGCCGGGCACGTCACGTTCAGGAAGTCCCAGCACCCTGACCCGCCCCTCGGGAGCGGCTTGCGCTCGCGGGCCGCTGCTGAAGGTAGACCGTCATCGTGCCAACCCGGACGCGGACGACCCCTTGTGTCTCTCCGCCCGCGTTGGAAGAAGACGGGATGAGCCAGGACGGCTTCGCGGCCTCGTGAATCAGCAGCAGCAGAGCGCCCCTGAGAGCACAGAGCTGGCGAGTCCCCCAGAGCGCGTTGCTCATCCCTCTTCCTTCCGCGCCGCGAGCCGGAAGGAGACGCCCCACGAACGGAGGGCAGATGCCAGCCTGTCCATCTGGTTGCAGCAGAGGAGCTGGACGTCGGCCCCTCCTTGCCGTCGTAGGGCACTGATCAGCAGACGGGCCTGGTCCTCCCGTAAGAGCGGCACCGCCTCACGTACCGCCATTTCGAGCCAGCGCTCATCCGCCTCGTCATCAGGTAACAACAGCACGGTCTGCAGTCGGGGCCGGGCCTGCGCAGCGGCTTGCTCCCAGCGCTGCCACTGGAGGGCCTTGCTCCAGACAAGCCAGAGCTCCTCTGCATCGTGCACCGCTGCCGGCTCCAGCATGACCTGGGCCGGATCGGAAGGGGCCTGCCGGAGAAAGCGCGTCTCCCGGATGCCCCCAGGAACGGTTTGCCTCATGCTGACAGGGACCTCACCGTTCGTCGTGATGGCTATCTCGAGCTCCGGATCAGGAACAGGCAGCCCCCTGCTGGTCCAGCCCACGTGGGCTACCAGCAGTCGGTATCGCTCAGCTGGCAGGGGCACGGCAGGCGTCCACGCCGCGATGAGCAGCGGCTCATAGGGATCGTTGTCCACATCCAGGCGAAAGAAACGGGCCGGGGACTCGGGCACGGCATCCAGGAACGGCAGGAGTCCGGCGGCCTCTCCAATGGCCCGCGTGCGCTGGACCAGCCGGACTAATGGAGAATGTTTCAGGGGTTTCATCGATCACACTCCTTGTTGGTTTCGCTTGGAGCAGCAGCTCTCGCCGCTCCAAGCACACGCGATAAGGTTCCCAACCAGTGCCAGTCCGCTCTCCTCACTCGGACCTGGATGGCGGGGATTGTGCTTGTCCAGGCCTCCTGTTGATGCAGATCCACTGCGTTTCCGCTGCAGGGAACGTAGACAGGGAGAGTGGACAGATCGAGGGTTTGCTGCTTGCCTCAGACGCTTGTCACTACCGGCGACGGGGCCGGCGCAGCGCCTTTGTGCGCTTTGTGGGCAGGGAAAGGGGAGCGAGGGGCAGATCTTCAAAGGGGAGGGGAAGCAGCACCACGTCCCCGACTGGCAGGGGCGCCCAGGTCCGCTCTTCGGAAGGAGTGGGAGGGGTCTGAACTGGAGCGAGCGCGGGGAGCGTGGCATCCCCAGGTGTCTCTCGAGGCGCGGCTTCCTGACAGGGCTGCTCCTGAGCTGGATCATCCAGGCCAGTCACACTGGTCAGCTGGGACGGCTGCGCGTCGTGGGCTTCCAGCAGGGCGAACGTTTCACGGGCCAGCGTCATCAGCAGTCCCTCCTGTTCTTCCTCTTCTCCCTCACTGCCCAGGGCCACCAGCCCCTCTTCGGTGGAGCCGAACTCCATTGCTTCCACGAGCAGGGCCTGCCGGGCCTTGCGGGCCAGATGGCGCAGCAGACGCTCGCTCATGGTCTGCTCGTAGGCCAGAAAGGTGACCTCGACATCACCCGTCTGCCCTGGCCGCCAGGAACGGCGTGCCGACTGGCGCAGGTCGGCGACAGAGGCAGGAAAGCTGAAGTAGATGATCCGCCGGAAGGCGAGCAGGTCCAGGCCGACCTTCACCAGCCGCGGGTTGGTGAGCAGGACATCGACCCCTTCGGCCCGCAGGAGGCGCCAGAGCCAGGCTTCGCGATCGACGGGTGCCACCGTGTCGGCCCGCAGCAGCGCCACCCGCAGCGGCTGGCCGTCTGGGCGACGCAGCTGCTGTTCGAGCAGACGTTTGAGTCGGGGGAGGAGATCATAATGACCCGTCTCGCCACAATAGACCAGGACAGGAGCGTCCTGCCTGGCCCGCTGGACCAGGCTGAGCAGCTGCTCCTCCAGGGGATAGCACTGCTCGCCCGGCAGCGCTGGTGCGGTTCCCAACACCGTTCCATGCCTGGTTGAGCAGCTCCACTCTCTCCAGGGGAAGAGTGGATAGAGTAACAGTGCCTGCAACCACGGCGCCAACGCGGAGCGGTCTCCGCTGGCCAGCAGGCCTCGGAGGACCTGGGTGATCTGCCGCTCAAAGGCATGATAGGCAGGCCCTAACGGTCTCCCCAGGGGAACCAGCAGGACCCGCTCTCGATACGGAACCAGGTCAGGAACCACCTCACGCAGTTCCGTGAAGCTGCCTACCCTGGTCAAGAGCACGATTCCCTCGGGACTGAAGCCGGGGATTTCCTTGATCACGGGCATGCCCAGCCGTATCCGTCGCCGTGAGAGGACCCCATCGGCCTCAGCCTCTTCCCGGCGGCTTTTGCGGACGCGCTGTAAACAGCCAAAGCGGCTGATCCAGCGTTGCTCGTCTTCCCAGCCGAACTGGCGTCGCACTTCCGGCAACAGCAGATAGCTGGGGTGGAAGAGGCTACTGGCGAAGCCGTTGGACAACGTTCCCGTCAGCAGGAGGCTGGCACGGCAGGCCTCCATCAGGCTCTGGCGAGCCTGTTCCAGAGCCGTGCCATTCCCTCCTTCGTGGGCCTCGTCCGCAATCAGCAGCCCGAAGAGGCCTCGGTAGCGCCGACGCAGATAGTCGGCCAGGGGATAGCGCTGCCGCTGGCCCATCGCTCTGGCCTGCCATGCCCCCTCGCCGCAGAAGCAACAGCGGTACTTGATCCGACCGTCTGGTTTCCCTACCTGCTCTTCACTGGCCAGCTTCTCGTGCGGCAGACTCGCCAGCTCTTCCACGAGCGTCGGACGGCCAGGCTGATGGAGGCGGGCCATCAGTGCGGTCTCATGCTCCCTGAGCAACTGCTGATAGCTCGGATCCTGTCTGGCCAGTTGCTCGCGGAGGGCTTCTTTGTGGGTCCGACAGGCCAGCTCGCGCTCGCGGAGCAGTCCATCGAGCTGACAGGCCAGACGCTGACAGGTCTGGCAAGCCAGCAGGTACTGATTCAGACACTGGTTCAACCGTTCCCCCTGCTGGAGCAGCCCCCCAGGCTGAGTGGCCTTGTCCACAGTGTGCTCTCGCAGGTGCTCCAGGATGCCATCCAGGAGCGTGGTCAGCTCTGGATCGCTTTCACCAGGCGGAAGACCCCCGATACGATAGCGTTGTTCATCCTCCCCAAGCTGCCTGTATTCCGGCAGCTTCCAGAGATACTCCTCCAGGCGTTCTCGGGCTGTCTGCAGGGCTTCTCCTGCGGCTCGACCAGCCTCCTCGTATCTCTCCTGGAGCTGATGCCAGGCCAGCAGCGCTGGTGCAGCGGGCCTGGCGGACGGAGACCAGGCCCGCACGCGACTGGATTGGGCGAGCAGCGGACGGAAGCAGGAAGGACAGGCAGGCACCCTGATGGAGCGGCCTTCCGCATCCCGTACCAGGGTCACCTGGCTCACCTGCTCCCCACCACGGGCCTTCGCCGTCCGTAAAGGAAGCCCATGCCAGGCTGGCTGCCAGGGACCGCCCAGTTTGGCATCGCTGGTCGTGAGAATGAGCACATGAATCGGCTTGGGAGGGAGTGGGCTGCTTTGCCGTTGTGCCGCTCTCACGTGCTGGCGCCAGGCAGCCAGGTCACGGCGGATACAGGCCACTGCCCGATCGAGGCACTCGATGCGTCCTAACCTGGTTCCAGTGAACGAGGGATCGAACCGGCGGTAGTCCTCCAGGGCCGTCCTGGCTCCTTCAGCTTCCACCTCTCTCCCCTGATGCTGGGCCTGCCTGGGGACTGGTGCCACCGGCTCTACGATGAGGACCCTGGCCCGGGGAGGCAGGGTCTCCTCAAGCTCGCGCTTCCACTTCCCCGCCAGGATTGGTGGGCAGCAAACCAGGGCGGGGAACAGGTGGAGGGCCTGATAGGAGCGAGGGACGGATGTCCAGGTACCACAGGCATAGAGATCAGACGCAAAGGCGCTGGCGATGGCCATGAAGGTCTTGCCGCTGCCCATCTCCGCCGAGAGCAGTTGCCGGCGCAGCGGAGACGGTGAGCGCGTGAAAGCCATCACATGTGCCAGGATCGTTTCCCGTTGCTTGCCCAGGGGGACTCGCTGGAGCTGGGAGAAGGCCGCCTCAGCCCAGGGTACCTGTGCCTCCGAGACAAAGCGCGGCGGGTAGCGCTGCTGAATGGCCTGGAGCAGCACGGCGCCATACCGCTTGAGGAAGGTGGTCAGAACAACATGCTGATGGCGAACCTGCCTCAGGTCTACGCCTGCAGGCAAGGGAGCTTCGCGTCCTGGAGGATGGATCAGCAGCAGCTCCCCTGTCTCCAGATCCAGTGCCTGGAGCGATCCGATGAAGACGTCACTCCGCTTCTCGATCATCTCTTCGGGGGTTTCCTCCACCGAAACCACCTGATCCTTCCAGGTCTGCCCCTTGAGCAGGAGCCGTTCGCCGTCTACCTGGATCAGCGTGCGGTCTGCCAGACCGGCAGCTGCCAGCAGCGTAAGATGAATCGGCTTGAACGCATGGAGAGGAGACCAGCCGGAGGAAGCCTCCTGTCCTCCAGACGCAGCGAGGGAGACATGGAGCTGCCACCAGTCCCGGTTCGCCCAGACACCTGCCAGAGGCCGGGCGGTCTGCGACTCCCAACAGAGCTGCCTGGCCAGCCGGTCCGGCTCAAAATGCCCGAGGTAAAAGCAGGGGTGCTCGCCTGTCGGACAGCGAGGGAGAGACCAGCGGGGTCCCCCCCGAGCAAGGGCAGATGCCTCGGGCAGAACAGGGATATCCTTTCCCGCCCGAGCCCAGTCCCTCAGCTGCTCCAGTTCACCAGCCACCGCTCCTACTGGTAGAGGCGTTCTACGGCGTCGGGCGAGCAGCACCACCTGCTTGAATTGCTCATACTCTGGAGCGGGAAAGCGGAAGCAGACGAGCTGGTCATACTGAGTCGCCAGATATCCAGCCACCTCCCGCTCTCGCAGGACCCATTGCGGAATGATGAAGATGAGGACGCCTTCCGCGCACAGGAGCCTGCTGGTACGTTGGAGAAAGGTGCTCTCTAGCCGCCTGGCACTCGTCTGATCCCAGTCATATGGTGGATTGAGATACGCTAGCTGCCATCCTGCCCATGACAGGGTGGTCTGAAAAAAGTTGCCGTGTAGAACCCGATCGAGACGACTCCGTGCCTGACGGGCCAGCGAAGTCTGGATCTCGATCCCCCAGGTTGAAAGAGAGCAGGACGTCTCGTCCCCACAGGCTGGCTGGAAGCACGCCTTCAACCGCTGCGCCAGGAGCGCTAGCGCCCGGCCATCGCCAGCGCAGGGGTCGAGGAGCCGGGCATGGGCAAAGCAATCAGATGGGAATGTCAGCAGCGCCGCAATGCCTTCCACGACGCGCGGGGGAGTGGGAAAAAATTCAAGCTTGACTTGAGCTGCAAGACGTGCCATACTGTTTACACCCTTATGGGAGGTGAACACGCTGCTCCGTGACTGGCACGAACGAGCAAGCGTGTCCACCTCCTTGCTGGCTAGATGTCGGTTAATCGATCCAGTACGCCAGCATGCAAGCCCTCCTGTATGTCGGCCAGCACACCAGCGGCTTCCGCCTGGCAGAGCCAGGCGGAGGTGAAAATCGGTTGCGGCGGTGGCTCAGCCGGCAGCTGATCCGCGAAGGCAGCCTCGGCTTCACCACTCGCCTGGGGGAAAAACCAGCGGACCGTGAGTGGAGTCACCCACTGCCGCCGCTGGGCGGCTTGCCAGAGCCAGGCAGCCCAGCGCTCATGCAAGGGCCACGGCACTCGCCGATCCAGCCGGTGGAGATACGCCACCTCCGCCTGCTGGTCCGGGGGAACCAGCAACAGAAACGGGCGACAGGAGATCGCTGGCGATATGGCTTTGTCCGAAACGCCCAGGTTGGAAGCAGGTTGCTGGGCACTCCGTGGCTCCAGCAGCGTGAGCGCCGGGCATTCGACGAGGGCGTGGAGCCCCAGGTCCCCCAGCCCGACCTGGCTGTAGGTCCAGTGCCAGGGCCCCTGGTCCTTGAGCGGAGCGACCTGATGGGCCAGAATCACTGATCCTATCCCCTTGATCGTCACCGGGCCTGGAGGCATATGCACCAACGCCGAGAATATCCCTCGGAGCAAAGCGCTATCTCCAGGAGCCCCTACCAGAGACAGCAAAAAGAGCGGGGATACCTCCCGCCCCTGCTGCTCATCCCAGAAGGGTTCTCCGGCAACATAGCCATGCACAAAGGCTGTATACTCCAGCTCCCCCACTGCAGAGGGACGCCGTTTCCTGGAAGGCTCCACTCCGATCCTGGGGAGAGCCGTGTGCTCCACGATCCCTGGAGGAACCTGATCACGACGATGGTGCTGACGAGGCAGCTGCTCAGACATAGCATCACTCCTTCTTACATCTACTGATGGTGTGCCCGGAAGCACACCGCTTGCGAGGAAAGCACTGAGAGAGAAAAGGCCAGGAGAACAGGTCAACAGAGCTCAGTGATCGAGCGTTGTACCTGCGGCAGCCAGAGAGAGCCTTGCAGGCGGTAGCACGTTCGCCCCCGGTAGACCCCGCGCCACCCCAGCTCCTGTGCATCTAGAGAGGGATAGAAGAGCGGCTCAGGAAACAACTGCAACGGCCCTTTGACCAGGAAGTAATCGCCCTCTTGTGAGGAGGGCAAACAGAGACGACGTAGGAACGCCACTGATTCCC
>NZ_MCIF01000002.1:2577311-2775420 GCF_003268475.1 Thermogemmatispora tikiterensis
TCCGGTCGTCCGGTCTTTGCTTCAGCCCTGTTCCAGCGTTACTTACTGGGCAGCTGGTTTGCAGGCGAACCCGCCATCCGATCAGGCCCAAGGAAAGGCCTCCAATAACCAGAAAAGAAAAGATCAAGAGAGACGGGAGCCCAACAAAGGGCTGCAACCAGTGCTCTGCTTGATCTTGTTTGAGGCGTTCGTTGTTCACGAGACTCTGAGCGGTACGAGGAGCGTCAGCCCTATGAAGCTCTTCTGGTCTTCTACCTCATCTGAGCAGGGAGCGTGCTCACTCAACCATCAAATGAGACAGCAGCCAGAGCCACAGGACTCCACTCAACTGTGCACTTCAAAGCCGAGAGCAGTTGCCTATCCCCGCCTGCTCTCGATCGGGGGGAGCGTCTGGACAAACCTCCTCACTCCCAGGAGGGTCAGGGCGTCAGGGGAGCAGATGGATGGCAGCTAGAGCTGCACACCCAAAGAGCGCTACCCCTGCTATCAAGATAGCAAGCAGCAGCAGACAGCGTGTAGCCCATCGCTGGACGGCGGCCCGACGGACCGCCTGCTCGACGAGTAGCTCCTGCCTCCGAGCAGTCACGCCGAGTTGCTGGACTGCCTGTCTGTGGATCTCTTCCGCAAAGCGATAGTGCTGCTCCAGACCATGCTGAACCATCTCAACACCCTGATAGGCCAGCCCCGCCCAGTGTTGTTGGGCCTGCTGGGCCTGCTGTTGGACCTGAGTCCACCACTGGACCTGGGCCGCTTGCTGTCGGCGCTGCTCTTCAAACGCCTGCTGGGCGATCGTTTGCCAGTGTCCTGCTTGCTCCTGATAATGGATCTGTCGCTGCCGCCAGGAATGCTCTTGGAGAACTTGCAAGGCACTCCAGCGGGCCTGGATCTCCTGGGCAAGCTGCCACTGGAAAGTTGAGCAGATAGCCCCTCCCTGAGCAGCGAGATCGATCGATGGATACCTCAGAGCCACCTTGAGCGCCTCTTCCTCAGCCCACGTGTTAAGCTGAGACAGGAGGAGGGAAATCCCTGTGGACCCGAGCAAGCCGTCACGGGCCGCCTGCTCTAGCAGGCGTTCTTGATGGACCAGGCGCCTCTGCCGATCCTGGAGATCCTCCTGGAGCTGCCTCTGCTGGCCAGCCTGGGCAGCCGCCAGGAAATTCTTCAGGCTCTGTAGGAAGTGCCCGGTGATCTGTTTCGTCTGGGAGTCCAGGAGCGGGTATCGATCTTGCATGAGAGAACCTCCTTTCCTCTTCTTTCCAGGCTCCTGGCTCCCTTGTCAGCGATGAGCAACTGCCAGGCTGTCCTGAAGCAGCATGTCTCGAAGGCTCTACGGTCCCCCGGACTCCTGCGCAGCACAGGATGGCAGATGTCGCTGCGCAAGAGAGCCGCAGGAACCGAAAGTCAACGAATAAGACAATATCAGTTGAGCTACGACCGACTAATCTGCTGGCAAAGCTGCTCCAGCTCTGCTCCTAGCTGCTGCACTAGCCTCAGCAGGGGATCAGAAGGATACGAGGCAGAGAGCTGCTGGATGACCTGCATCTGACCACGGAGGAGCAGTAGCCCTGGATGATCCATTGCTGGGACAAGCTGCACCAGTCGCATATTCAGCTGGCATATCTGAAAGTGGAGCCGCTGTCGTTGGTATTGTTCATACTGCTCCACTTCTCTGAGCTCGCGTAGCCAGTGCTTGAACTGGTACAAGGCCCAGGGTGTCAGCTGGATGTGAGGCTCATCCCCCTGAGCCACCCCGCAGAGCGTCAGGAGTCTGGCTAGAGCTTCTCCCTGAACTTTGCTAGATCCCTGTGCGCTTTGCGCAAGCTTTTCAACTTCCTTCAGGAAGTCCGCAAGCTCCTCGCTTGGGACCAGAGCCTTTTGCCCTGGCGCGCGGCGGATACTCCAGCGATGCAGACTCACCAGCTGCTGCCCTCGCTGGTAGAGCCAGCTGAGGAAGCGGGGCATCGCCATTCCAAGAATCAGCAGCACCACCAGGATTTCTCCTACCCTCAGAGCCCCACTCAGGAGCACTGTTGCACTCGTCGCAGTAGCCAGCACCTCCAGGGAGAAGCCGGCCAGCAGCAAGAGCGAGAAACGCTTCCAGTCCATCTGCATGAGATACCTCCTTCTTGACTGTCGCCATGCGCGCCTGGCGATTCAGCCAGTCAGGCGATATGTCAGGGCAGCGTGCTCCTGCCATGCCCCGGCATATCGCTCTGGAACGGCTTTCTCCGGTGGCATGACAGATGATCTCGCTGCACGCTGTGCAGCATACTGGATCTGGATGGCTTGTCAGCATGTGGCCGCTATCGCGTCCACACTGGCGAGTCTACCATGAGCAAACCAACTTCCTGGGGAACGAGAGACGGACAAACCTGGGCCGACCAGAGGAGACAGCTGGTACCTGGGGGAAACGAGGCCCGAGTCCTGAGCGCCAGATGAGCACGCATACAGGCAACACTGGCAGTACCCAGTTTTGCCTGGGGATCTACACCCGGATAGTGTCCACGAGTCCTGGGGAGGATCTAATTAGCGTCCCCTGTCCTGGTATAGGTGCCGCTGACAAGGAAGCGTCTTACACGATCACAGGAGACATTCATTCTGTGGAGCAAAATAGATGAGTGCCACACTCTGAGACGAGTACGTGTGTCCTCTCGCCAACTACTCTGAGATCTCTCTAGCCACTGCCACTTTGGGCCCCCCTTTTGTCCATAGTTCGCTGGCAAAGGGAAATACCGTAGCCCATCAGGCAAGAGGAGAGTCTTCTTCCATTCCCCTCGCGTTCCAGGAGCATTCCACCTTACTTCTCATTGGTCGCTCCTCGGATACTGCTCGTGTCTCCCTGCGGTTCTGCTTGCACCTGGTATGCTCTTCATGAGCTGCACAGGCTGCACCGCCGCCCTCTACCTCGCCCACTTCCCAGGTGGCGGAAGATCATCGCAATAGTGGCCCAGTAGCAGTCAACAGCTAAAGGGAGAAGTATCATGGATGAACTGCTTAGGATACTGCTCACGCTCAACATGAACTTCAACCCATTCGAGCCCCTGTTTAATAGCATGCTCTTTACGACCTCGCCTGCGTTGACCACGCAGAACGAGACTGTAATGCTCATATGGAGAACACTTCTGGCAATCTCCGATGGCATGCTGGGGCTTGTGATCATCGTCGGAACGATCCAGATTATGCAGAGCGATGCCACGGGGTCCATGCGCATGCCCCTGGGCCAGTTCGTGGGCCGAATCCTGCTGAGCACCCTCTTGATGCATAGCTCAGCCTTCCTGGGAGAGCAGCTGATTCAGATCAATAACCTGCTTTGTGAGCAGCTTCCGATCAGCACAGTTTCTTTTATCCAGACCCTCACTCATGGGCGCGGGCTAGATTCAGGCACGTTCTTCGTACTCTGGGCCGTTTTGACCATCATCTTCGGCATTGGCCTCCTCCGCTGGCTGTTCCAGGCGATCGCTCGCATCGTCCGATTGGATGTACTCTTTGTGTTGAGTGGACCGGCCTTTCTTTGCCTGATCCACCCAGCCACTGTCATGGTTTTCTCAGCCTGGCTGCGCCTCTACGTTGTCACGCTCTTTGAGCAGTTCCTTCAGCTCCTTGCTTTTACCCTTGGCCTCCAACTGCTTCTCAGCTCGCGGCAGACAGGACTGGTCGGCTTCCTGCTGGCAGCAGCCATGGTGAATTTCACTGCATCGGTTCCCAGGTTGCTCGAACGCTTCGGAGCCGCAGCCAGTGGTCATGGGGCCTTGAGCACACTAGTGAGCCTGGCTTTTCGAGCCGTCGTCTTACTTGCCTAGAAGGCATAAGCACGGTACACCTTCACCCAAAAGAACAGAGGAGGATAGATATGAATACCCTGAACAACTTGAATACTGTCATAGCACAACTACAACAGAATGCCGCAAGAATTGGCATTACTATTGCAGGGCTGCTGGTCGCTATCTATGCAGTCAAGATCATGCTCGATCAGGATACGTCTCCAGCCGCACGGGCGGAGCGCTGGAGCCATCTTAAACGGGTCTTTCTCTGCGCTGCAATCATCGCGGCTGCGGGGGCATTTGTGCAACTCGCTACCAGCCTTGGACGGATGCTCTGATTGCACCACGCACCGAAATAGAAAGGAGGAAGCCCGGGAATGGGACAGGGCACCGCTGCCTGCCAGACGGCGGAGCAGCCCTGCCCACCGGGCCCGACTGCGATGCTCAAGGACAGATCAGGCACGCACCGGGCAGTTCCCAGTCAGTTGCTGCAGTTCGAGGAGCGCATCTTTGGCATGACGCTCACCCAGCTGCTGCTCTCCCTGGCTGCAGGGGTCTTGCTACTGGCCTTGACTGGGGGCATGCCCTTCGTTCCCCGCCTCTGGGTGGCAGGTGTCTCCCTGTCTGGCATCATGCTGTTGCTGCATGGCCGAGTGGGAGGCGTTTCTCTGGTCTGCTGGTTATATCTGCTAGGCCGCTTCTGGTGGCTCCCCAAACAGGCTCGCTTTCGCCCTCCGTCTGCCGGGGCAGTGCACCATCTCTGGCCTCGCGTGGACCCAGCCGCCAGCCAGCACTGGGTCCCCGCCGGCGAACTCCGAGGAAGCATTGCCCGCAGCGGTACACGGGGATCAGATGGGCGTATCACGGCGCTGACGTGCTGGGCCATTCTCGAACTGCGGAGCAGCTCCATGTTGCGGCTGCTCCCTCAGCACGAGCAAGAGCAGCTCCTGAGCCGCTGCCAGCGCTTCCTGGATGGACTCAGCTTTCCAGTAAAGCTTTTATGGATTGTAGAGCCACTTGACCCCGCTCGTGATCCCGCGCTGGAGGCTCAACAGCAGGCCCTGGATCAGCTCGATGCCTGGCCACAGCTGCAGCACCTCCAGCGAGAGAGCTTGCAGGAACAGCTCCACCAGCATGCGCATTGTAGCCAGATTCGCCACCTGGCCGTGGTCTCCGTGTCCAGCCATGAGGTGGCCAGGAGTCGGCAAGAAGACCAGGACAGCTCCCAGCTGCAGCACGTGTTTGCTCTGCTGACGCCTCGCCGACCCAGGCCAGTGGCCGAGGTCGAAGTTGAACGCGCGCTGCGCATCCGGCTCGCGACAGTCAAATCGGGGTTGGAGGCGCTTGACCTGCAGGTCAGGTTACTGGATGCCAGGGCCTTTCTGAGCACCTTCGCCTCCTGCCTAGCACCGGGCACCTCTGTCCCCTCCTTCGAGGTGGAGCTGGGCCCCCACCGGCAGGAGTCTCGTGCGCATGCAGGTCGCTGGATGAAACGTCTGCGCGGCCTGCATGGTCAGCTGCTGAGCTATGCCAGTCCGAGACCTCAGGCGACTCTGGACCCGGGTCTGCCTCTGGCGGAGGTGCTAGCCCCATCCGCCGTGGAGGTCTCGGCGCACGCGCTTTCGGTCAGCGTGGGAGACCATGCGCAACAGCGCCGGTATCTACGAACGTATGAAGTAAGGGGCTTGCCTGCGGAACTCTCCTACGGCTGGCTCGAAGGGTTGACCAGTCTTGGCATCCCTCTGATTGTGACGCTGCACTGTCAGCCGTTGCCCAGCCGGATCATGCTCCGGCGCCTAGAGGTGCAGCGGACCCGACTCGAAAGCCAGCGGCTGGCAGACCGCAAGGCGCTCCGACTGACCCGAGCGGATGTGGAGCTGGAAGCGACCCAGTTGCGCGCGCTCATCGAGGCCCTGGCAAGCAAAACCCTGACCTTCCACTCAATCCAACTCCTGCTAGCGGTTCATGCCTCGACGCTCGAGCGGTTGGAAGAGCGCACGCGGTATCTGCTGGCCCATCTGCGCGACCAGCAAGTGCGGGTGCGTGCACTAGCGTATCGCCATGACCTGGGATGGCACGCCTGCCTTCCGGCGCCTATGACGCACACGTTGCCAGTGGCCATCTCGCAGGAGGGGACCACGCTTCCCTCGGATGTGGTTGCCACTTGTCTGAGCTGGTCAAACGGGCGAGTGGGCACACCCAGCGGGGCCTATCTGGGGACCTCTCGCCAGGGGCCGCAGGGAGCAGCTGTCGCGCTGCCGGTCTACCTCAATCCCTGGGATGACACCAAGCGGTTGCCCAACCCACACATCGTGATCTGCGGCGAATCCGGGATGGGCAAGTCGTGGCTGGCGAAGACCTTGATACTGGGCCTGCTGTGCACGCACACCGCCGACGTCGTGGTTCTGGATCGCGACGGAGACTATGACGCCATCCATGCAGCGCTCGGGGGAGCAAGCCAGCGGATCAATCTGGCCGGGCACTGTCCGATCAATCCGCTGGAACTGCCCTATGGCCCCGGCGATGTAGACCTGGCTGATCCCGTCGACCTAGTAGCAGAGCACATCGAGCAGCACCTGCTATCCGGGCTGGCCTTACTCTATGGAGAAGCGCTGTCCAGGGCCCAGGAAGCTGCGCTCACGCACGCGGCGCGCTTAGCTTACGCAGAGCGGGGGTTACACATGGATGCCATTCGCAGGGACCCACAGGTGCTCTTGCAGGAGCCACCCACGTTTTCAGCGTTTCTGGAGGTGCTGCGAACTGTGCCTACGGCGTCTGAAGTCCAGCGAGAGATGCTGGTCGAGCGCTTTGACCAAGTCGCCTACCTGTTTACCGAGCATATGACCCTGACCCTCACCCCACTGACCATCTTTGCGATTGGCAAGCTTGATAAGCGCTGGTATCCCTTCATGAACTACGTGATTCATAACTTTGTGCAACGCTATCGCGCGGTGCATGGAGGAGGGCGCTATCTGGCATACATTGTAGAGGAGGCTTCGTACTTGCTCGAGCATCCGGAGAGCCGTCGCTATCTCGAAGCAGGAGCCCGTGGTTTCCGCAAGCTCGGCATCGCGCAGATTACAATCAGCCAGCATCCTGCCGACTTTTTAGAAGCCGGGCAGGTCGTGCTGGCCAATAGCAGCACGTGGTTTCTGCTCGGTATGCAACGGCAGGCAGCACAGCGGCTGCAGCTGCCGGAGGAATTAGAGCGACTGCTGGCAGAGGCTCGCCCAGGCCGGGTGGTCTTCCGCTGCGGCAGGGAACTGGCCCCGCTCGATGTGGTCACGTACCGTCATAGCCCACTGTTGCAGGCTTTGCTGACCACCGATCCTCGTGATCGCCAGCGCCTGGCACGTGTAGGGCGGGCGCAGCTCAGCGGCTCTCTGTAGGGTCAGGAGCCAGGTCTCCAATTACTTGCCTTTCCCTACAACCGGACAGATGGGCACCCTGAGAGAAAGGAGGCATTTCCTCGATGCTCTATCTCCGAACGCGCTCCCAGGAAGACGGCAGCCGTAGCCGATACACTCGTTACTTATTGCAGCATGCGAGCGTTCTGCCTCTCTCTGCCTGCCTGCGCGCGAGCAGGGGCGGGATCGAGGATCGGGAGAGGACCAGCACTGCTTTTCACGAACGAGCCACTGCGCCAGCGGAGTCTCCAGCATGTTTGGCCCTGACCCGCTGGCAGCGGACAATTTGACTGACGAGTGAGGAGGAACCGATATGAACACCTCCTTGCGGCAGAAAGAGATGGCTCTGGCCTGGCTCATTCCTTCAGATGACCTTGAGGGACAGCGCCAGGCACAAGCCGTTGAGAACTGGCTGCAAGCCAGCGCCTCCGAGGCTCCTTTCGCTCTGGAGCTGGTCGGAACCAGACAGGCACAGGGCTTCCTTCTGCGCTCTCGCTCGTGGCAGCAGCTGCAGCTGCTCTGTCGCCAACTGGAGGCGCTGGCTCCCCAGGTGGAAGTACGCTATCTCTCCCCGGCTCGCGATCCGCTCCGTCTCCGCCCAGGCGAGCAGGCGTTGATCGGAAGCTTCGGGTTGCTGGCTCCCAGCTATCTGCCTATCAAGACCTTCCCCGGGAAGCTGCTGAAGGAATCGGGTGCAGATCCGTTACCTGGCTTGCTGGCGGCGATGGCCACCGTCGGCCCCGGGCAGCGGGTCATTGCCCAGGTGGCCCTGGCCAGAGCGCCCGATGACTGGGTCGGCGGGGATCTGCGCAAGACCGTGGAGCCTGCACTACAGGCGGAACGGGAGCAGCATATACGACAGGCGCACTCTGTTCGGTCACAGCACCAGCAGGATGTGACCGAAGGCGTCAGGCTGCTGGCCCTGGTGGGAGCAGCCGTGGTGGTGCTCTTGGCCAGCCGCTGGTGGCAGACTCATGCCTGGCTTCCTCTGCTGGGCCTGGGCCTGCTCAGTCTGATCACGGGACTTGGGTGGCTCTGGTGGTGGCTGACACACGCTTCTCCCCCGATCTATGATCAACGCGCAGTAGCCGAGAAACTTTCGCGCGTAGGCTTTTATGCCCAAGTGCGTATGATCATCATCGGTCCGGCGACAGCCCCACTTGCCGCATTGACTCAGGTGCTGCGCTCACTAGAGGCGGCTTACAGGCAATTCACTCAGCCCTCTTGCAACGGCTTCGTCCTGAAGCAGATCAGGCATATCCGCGCTTCTGATCGTCATCAAGCGCAGCAGCTTCCTGATGTAGAGTCGGCTTTTCCCCATGGGCCTCTCCGACGCTTGCTGTATGGAGGGGTCCGCTCGCCCTGGATTCTCAACGCATTAGAAGTCGCCGGACTCTTCCATCTACCTCAACCAGAGACAGATCTGCCACTGGTTCGCCGCAGCACCAACAAAGCCTTACTGCTGTCCCCAGCGCTGGCGCAGCAGTTGCTCAGGCACCGCCATCCCTTCCCTCCCGCGTTGCTGGGCTACTCCACCCAGCGCGGGTATCGCATCCCGGTTGCCCTGCCGGCGGAAGGCATCCTGACCCACACCTTTGTCGTCGGGAAATCTCGCTCTGGCAAGTCAGTGTTGATGCAGCTGATTGCCAGGGCCCTCCTGCACTCCTCCCTCTCCCCTTCCTCCCCCGGTCTGGTGGTGCTGGATCCGCACCGAGACCTGGTAGAGCACTTGCTCGACCAGGTTCCTCCAGCACGTCAGCAGGATGTGCTGCTCCTGGATCTGATGGATACCTCCTATCCGGTGGCAATCAATCCACTTGACGTCTCGCTAGGGCTGAGTCCCGACGAGCTAGTGGCCAACCTCATGTCCTGCTTCGAGCGCATTTGGAACCAGCAGTGGGGGCCACGCATGGCATATTTTCTGACGGCAGCCTTACGTCTGCTCACTCAGCTCAACGCCCACTGGGTGAGCCAGGGGCAGGCAGAGGAGCAGTGCACTCTACTTGACATCAATCCGCTGCTACAGGATCGCAGCTATGCCGTGCAACTGCTGGCTCAACTGGATCTGAGCCAGCCCCAGCACCAGGAGCTGGTACAATTCTGGCAGACCACGTACTGGTCGCTGCATCCCTCCTTCCGCAACGAAATCTGTATGCCGATCGTCTCCAAGATCGGCATGTTCCGTGAGCACGAGCAGCTGCGACGGATTGTGGGACAACCCGTCACACAGGCTCCGCTCCATGAGGCCATAACTGCAGGCAAGCTGGTATTGTGTGCGCTGGCAAGCCGGGAACTGCCTGAGGGAGCGGTGAACATTCTGGGGTCCACCTTGCTCAATTTGCTCCATCGGGCCTTCCGGCTGCAGCAGTCCTTGCGCCTGGACCAGCGACGCAAGGTCCTTGTCGCTGTCGACGAATTCCATACCTTTTCAGGGGCGGATTTCGAGCGGCTGCTGTCTGAAGATGCCAAGTACGGCTGTGCGTTGCAGCTCTCGACGCAGAGCCTCAAGCGACTTTCACTCCTGCGCGAAGGGCTGCTAGAACTGGTCCTGGCAAACTGTCAGCAGCTTTTTATCTTTGGCGTCTCTGCCTCTGACGCTCTCCTCCTTGAAGGAGAACTGCACCGGCAGGTTTCTGCAGCTCACCTGGTCCGCCTCCCGCCCTTGCACTGCTACGGGCGGCTGAGCGTGCCTGGGTTTCCCCAGCAGGTGATTTCACTGCAGGTACAGCCTCCTACAACAGAAGAGGCACTCAGGGGCCAGACCAGTGCAGCGATTCGCGCGCAGCAGCACAGAAGACAGCGACCAGCAGCAGAGGTTGATCAATGGCAGGCAGAGCAAAGTCGCCGACGGCATCCTGACGTACTGCTTACCAGTAAGCGAGTGCAACGGGAGGCCGAGCGAGTACAGCAGCAAGCCCAACAACAGGAAGCGGCTCTACGGATCGAAGAGGAACAGCGCACCCGCACAAGGTCTCGCCCTCAGGAGCCGCCAGGAGATGAGCCATTCCTAGGGCCCGGTCGAGGAGCGGCAGTCGCAGTGGCTTCCCTCACAGAGCAGCCGGGGAGTGAGCCCGCAGTTTCCGTGCGGAAGCATCGACGGAGTCGGCGCCAGCGTCGCCACAAGGTCCCTGTCGGGACTCCCCCACCTGACCCCCAGGAGCAGCAGAGTCAGCCTGTGACAGAGGGAGTGCTGGCAGAAAGCAAGGAGGAAGATGAAGATTGGTAAACTGCTGACAGATCCTGAAGGGACCAGCATCCCGTCAGCGGAGATCTCGCTCCTGCGCTGGGTGCTCTGGTACCCTTTGCTCTCCGGCCGCGAGCTCGTGCGCCTGGAACAGAGTCGCCGAAGGACGCAGTCAGGTCCGACCCAGAGGTTGCCCGTTCTTTGTCCACCGGCAGCTTCCCAGGTAGGCAGGCAGGTGCACCACCTCGTCAATCGAGGTCTGCTCCTGGCCTTTCGACTCCACGAGCCGGGCTGGCCACCAGCCCAGCAACGCTACGCTCTCAGTGCCGCGGGGGTAGCAGCCTTTGCCCACCAGTTCCAGCCAGCATTGTCCCTCCAGACCTTGGCCCAGTATCCCATCGAGCAGGATGACCTGCTCAGCCGGCTTGCCCGTCCTTTCCCTACTCTAGTGCTGGCCTCCTGCTTCACAAGCCTGATTGAATTTGAAGGGGAACAGCAGGGCTGGCACGTACGGGCGTTCCAGTATCCCTGCTCCTGGCGTCCTCTGCTGTGGCACTCAGGCACCTTACCATCCCACGGTGCAGGCAGACCTGATGCAGCCTGGTGTTTGCTCCGGCAGGGACAGCAGGCGATCTCGCTGCTGCTAGTGATCGGCCCTCAGCAGGAACAGCCCTTTCCCTGGCACCAGGCTTCTCGTCTGCTGCAGCAGCTTGCTCGCCACCAGGAGGCCCATGCACTGCAATCGCGGCTGAGGCCAGCCCCACTCGTTCTAGTCGTGAGTGCAGCAGTGCATCTGCCTGTCTGGAGCGAGCTATTACAACGTCCTGCGTTCACTCAACGCCCCTTGCCCCAGGGGGGCGTGCTCTTGCTGGAGCAGGTTCGTCAGTACGGATTTCTGGCAGCGCCCTGCTGGTGCTTTTCCAATCTGGCGGCCCTGGAGAGAGCAAGCATGACTGCCTCTTCTGAGGCAGTCATGCTTCGCCCGACAGTTAGAGTGTTGCTGCAGGAGCAGCTCACACTGCCAGATCAGTCGCCAGTGAGCCAGCCTCAGTCTGACGATGAGCCGGGGCGGCTACAGGTTCAGCGCAAGCAATGGCCAGGAACCAGCCAGAAAGACCAGCGACGGTGGAAGCGTAGTCAAAGCTGGTGTCTCCCTGACCCTGGATGGGTGGCTCGCCTTATAGCGCAGGCGCCTGATTCAGATGGGTCAGCCCTCCCTGGTGCCGGTTCCCTCACCGCCACAGCGCGTCTCAATCTGGCGCTCACTGCCCGGCACAAGCGGATGCTGCTGCTACTGGCTCGCTTTCCTCTGCTCAGCCTTGCTCAGCTGGCGCAATTGCTGGAGCCAGGACAGGACCGACGTCGGCTCCAGCGATCGCTGCTGGTCCTGTCAGCAGCCAACCTCGTCACCAGCCTCCGGTGGCCTGCAGCCCCGAGTAGAGGGCAGGAGCGCTGGTTGCTGACAGAGGTTGCTGTTGCCTATCTTGTAACGCGAGGGGAGCTGCCGCAGGGCTGGGTAGCCCTCCCCCCTGCAGAGCTGACTCAGATGCAACACACACATGGCCTCTATGCCTGCCTGGCAGCTCTCCTCCGGTCCAGCACGCATGAATCAACAATTATCGCTTCATGGATGTGGAGCACACGTGAAAGTGCCCGCCGTTGGTTTGATCCACAGCAACAGCAATGGATCCAGTTGCGTCCTGACGCAACCTGGATCATCTGGCTGCGGGGGCATCCGCTGCCTGAGCGCCTGCTGATCGAGTATGATCGCGCTAGTCGGCAGCGAGAGTTCCTGGCGAAGGCGGAGACATATGCTGCCGCCAGCCAGCAGATACGGGGACGCTTTCCACCGGTACTCATCATTACGACGCAGCCCCGGGCAACAGCCCGTATCTGTACATGCTGGCAGATAAGTGGGGCTCCCCAGCCCATGCTGCCCCTCCTCGAGGCGGAGCTAGACCAGCCTGATAGGCTGAACCAACTGACCGACTGGCTGCTTCAACTCTATTCGCCCTGAAATCCTTCGGCCAGGGAAAACGAAGGTAACAGGCTGAATGCTTCCTGCTGGCTGAGCTGGAGCGCCAGCCGATAGGCATTGGTCTGGGCCCGCGCAGTTTCCAGATCCGCCAGGGTCTCCTGTTTGGGTTCCCAGCGCCGGTCCGAGATCTTGCGCATCTGGGACCAGTACGTGCGCCAGAGCTGATCCACCTGCCCGGTCTGACTCAGTGAGCCCCAGAGTAAGACAGCGCGACGCAGCGCCCGCTCACTCATGAGCACCCGTTCTCCCGGCTCACTCCCTGACCCGAAGCTCACCTTGCTATCAAACCGCGTCGCGCACGCTGCCAGCGCATAGTCTGCGTAGCACTGAGCTGCCCGTGCGAATGACTGTTGCTGCTGCCGCAATGCCAGCTTGCTCGGAGGCGGGTTCCCAAAGCTCATTCCCTCTCGCCACTCTGCCTCACCCAGCCACCAGAGGGCCTCCAGGTACCAATCACGTCCTTGCGTAAACGGCTTGCGGATCCAGGAGCTGCGTCCCTCCCAGGGTTGGACCAGCTCAGGATAACGCTGGATATAGCTGGCCAGAAAGTCTCCACGGTACGCAGCCAGTAACTCTTCACAGGCTTTTGCAACCTCCCTGGGAACCTCCTGGACCAGACGCCCTTCTTTACGCGCCTGTGTAAGGACGGCGTAACTTTCCTGGATCACATCCAGGTCAATGACCTGACAGCCGGATGCCAGTCGCCAGATTCCTCCCTCGCTGGCGAAGGGATCAAGTGCTGCCGGCAATGCCTCTTGCTCCGTCAACATCCCCTGCGCGATGAGGGCCTCTCGTACACGCCGGCGTAGGATCTTCCGGTGCGAGTCGAAGCGTTCACTCAGTCTCTGAGCAGTAGCCTCCTCATCGGGCTGACCATGCCCAAAGACCTCCTCTAGAAGCTGATCCCGAGGCATTCCTTGCCTATGCCAGGCCAGATAGGCTAGCAGTTCCTGGCGCTTCGGGTAGTTTCCCAGCGACACCGGAATCTCTTCCCCTCCTCCTATTCGCAGGGTCAGGACGATCTCGCCGAACACACGGAGATGGAGCCTGGCCTTCCGTTTGGCATCAGTAGGCCCCTGCTGGTGAACAGAGCGCTGGAAGGTGTTGATCAGAGCGGGGGAGAAGCTCCCCTCATGAGCCAGAGGACGCGGCTCCATCACTTGCTCCTGGGGGTGTGGGGGGCTGGCAGGAGCGACAGCAGGATGGGCAGAGAATGAGAACGATGCCTCCGGCACAGAATCCTGCGGAGAGGACCTGGGAACTGACTCCGGGAACTCATGAGCTGAGGCTACTGTCATGGGAGACAAAGACCTCCCCGCACCAAGTTCCGTTGTTTCGGGAGAAGATCCAGACCGGTTCGAATGCAGCCCACGCATGTGGATACGGCCCACGGCATCCACTCTGCCCTGAGTCCCCCCCTGGTGGTCAACGGCAGAGGAGGAAAGGGTTCCACGCAGCAGGAGGAGCAGGCTTTCAAAGGCCTCACTAAGGAGCATCGGTATGAGCAGCGGAGCAACGAGACGCAGACACAGCAGGATGATAGGCCAACGGTTGGCTGGCTCCTGCCAGAGGACCGGGAAGGAGGCCACCTGTTGCCAGAATAAGGACCAGACCGGCAGCGTCCAGAGCAGGAAGCTGCCAATTGCACTGATAAGCAAGACCAACCGCACCAGGAACTGCCTGGACCGGCTTCTGGGCGCAGCTAGGACAAGGAGCCATGTTGGGCGATAAAGCATGATGCACCTGTTCTCCTTTCTCACGAGGAACAGAAACAGCTTTTCTTCCAGTGTATGCGCTTCAGGAGACCAGAGCAGGAGAGCGATGAATCGCTTTCTCAGGAAGCATCTCGCATCTTTTAGGGACAGAACCGGGATGAGCCAGGGACAGAAGGGGAACGTTCACCGTCTGCCGCTGGAACGATTGGGGAACAGGAGTGGAAACACCGGGGAAAATATACAGAGGCGAGGAAGAGCAGCTGGCCTCAGTTGCTGTGCGGTCAGCTTCCTCTTGAGTAATGAACATCTGCCTCTCTTGCATAATTTCTCTACGTATGATACGGTGCTGTCCAGAGGCTCGGGGGGAATTCTCTGGATCGCTGGGTACCATTCCATGTCGCCAGCATGCATCCATGACGCCTTCCTCTGAAGGCAAAGCGACGACAATCAGCGTCACAGATACTGGCTGGAGGCCGGTTCTGCCTCACATTGTCGTCATCCTACACACTGTGGTCGTCATCTTGTCAACAAGAGAGGAGAAAGAATCGATGAAACTGATGGACCTTCCCATGCATCCATCCTCGCTGCTTGCTAGACTTTGCCGTCAGGAGCCCCTGGGAGCTTCAGAAACTGGAGGGGGAATGGTGCGTCAGCTTCCTCTGGCGTTCCTGCCTCGTTCGGACCAGCCAGATGCCTCCCCAGCAGCCCGAGACAGGCACGCTGAAGGAACGGCGCTCCTCGTAGCAGTGGACAATGGCAACGATGCCTTGAAAGGTGCACTCTTGCACGCTCAGCTCCCCCAGCTGACCGTCCGCCGGATTTCCACGGCCTATGCTCCTGCTGAGGTGATGCGCGTCGGCGAGGAAATCCCCACGTGGCAAGTAGATGCCTCCGAACCATTCTGGATCGGCAATGAGGCGTTGCAGGTAGCGACCACGGTGGAGAGCCTGCCCATTGGGATGAGTCCCGAGCGCTTGCTCGATCGACGCTGGCAACACTTCTTCTTTGCCTGCCTCGCCGAGCTGTTGCAGGCAGCCGGCTACGGGCGGCCAGGGCAGAACTGGCAGGGTGAGTATAGGCTCTCTGTTAGCCTGGGGCTCCCCAACGAGGAGCTGTCCAGGAATAGTGTGCATCCGACGGTGCTCCAGGCACTGCGTCCTTTGCTGGAGACACCACGGCTAGTTCAGCGCACCGATGAGCAAGGCCAAACGAACACGTGGCGCCTCCGGCTTGTCGACGTGATGCCCTATCCCCAAACCTTCGGGTCCTTTGTCGCCTGGTACTACAGTCCCACAGGAGAGGCGTTGCCAACGGAGGTCGTCAGACATGTGACCGTGGACATTGGAGGGGGGCAGCTCCACCGGTGCACGGTGACGATTGACCCGCATCCAGATGGCCGACCGCGCCTGCGCATGCAGGCCACGCTGCTCGATGAGGGGACAATTGCCCTGGCCCGTGCGGTCCGGGAGCACCTCCGCAGTCACTATCCTGGGATACGTCTGTCAGACACCGAAGCTCAGCAGGTCCTCGTGAGCGGCACGCTGCTGCGAGGAGGACGGCGCGTGGATGTCACCTCGCTTGTGAGTGACGTCATCCAGGCCCGTGCTCAGCGACTGTTGACGCATTTGCGGCATCTGCTCCAGGAAGAGCAGACCTTCGTGATGTGTACTGGAGGAGGAACAATCCTGCTCGAACGGTCGCTTCGCACGCTTCTGGGGCAACGACGAGCCCAGGAAAGCATGCTGATTGTGCCCCGAGAACTCGCTGCTGTTCTCAACGCAGCGGGAGGCTATCTCCTTGCTCAGGCAGCAGCCCAACAGCGAATCCAGCAACGGTTGAGCGCGGCAACAGCGTCTCGCGACGAGGAAGACCACTGATGAAAGCTACCACAAAGCAACCCAAAGGACCGATCTCCCTACGGAACGTACCACCAGCGACTCTCCAGCTAGCGCAGGCCCTCGCAGAGCAGACACATCTGTCTCTGGCCGATCTGCTTCGGCAGGCCCTGGTCACGGGGTTGTTGGTCGAAGCAACTCGTTTTGCCCCAGATGCGCAGGGGCGATTGGGCGGGATGGATGCCATTGCGCTGGCGCGAGCGCTGCGACGGCATCTGGGATCAGCTATTGATCTTCTCATCGAGCATGGAGAGCTCCCCTATGGCACCAATGCTGCCCGAAGACCCGAGGGAGAAAGAGCTGGGCAAGGAAAGGCCTCGGCAGCGAACCACAGGGAGCTGCAGCAGCCACAGATGGCTCCAGCCCTGGGAGAGGACCTGGAGCAGCTAGGAATAGGAGTGAGTCTGGCTAACTTCCTAGAGCAGCCCACAGCTACAACTTGATCAGGATGAAAGGAGCCAGGCTTCTTGCTCGTTTATCATCTCACTCGCTGGGCAAGAGCCTGGCCTGCTGGCTGGTACATGCGAACGCCAGATCGGAGTGGATTCCAGTTTACCGGGGTCGCTCTAGTCGATGTGCTGACGATGCAGCTTCTCTCGCAGCTCCGCCAAGGCTGACAGGCGCCAGGGAAGGTGAGGCTGGCACACTCAGGAGGGCTCCTGGTGGTGCTTCCGTGACGCCCGGAAACCCCGGCGTCTGGTCACACGCGGTCCCGGCATGTGCTTCGACAGGTGGTCACCTGGGCTGTATTTGCGCTTTTGATCTTGCACCATTGCATTGGTCATATGCATATAATGACGCACAGTTGCGATATCCTCATGTCCGAGAATCTGCTGCAAACTAAAAATGTCACCGCCGTTCATCAAGTAATTAACGGCGAAGGTATGCCGCAGGATGTGAGGGCTCACCCGCTTCCCTGTGATCCCGGAGCGTTTCTTGAGCCTTTTAAAGAGCATCTCCATACCGTCTTTGGTGAGAGGCGAGCGCGTTTCTGACAGGAAGACATGATCGTCCCCGGCATTGCCCCACTCAGCCAGTTCTTCCTCACCCGGGCGGTAGTTATCCAGATAGTAGTACAGATAACGCTGACAGTTCCGCCCCATCGCTACCTCTCGCTCTTTGGATCCTTTCCCGAGCACGGTGAGCACTCCTTTCTTACGGTCCACCCTTCCCAGGGACAGGCTGGTGAGTTCCGAGACGCGGATGCCTGTATCGTACAGGACCCATAAAATGGCCTGATTGCGTGTCCTGGCACGATCGGCCAGAGGGCCAATCTCCCTCTTTCCGGGAGGGGTACAGGCCTGCAGTAAGCGTTCAAACTCTTCTTCAGTGATGATCTGGACAAGGGGGCGACCCGCTTTGGGGAAGGTTACCTGCTTAAACAAATCGTCTTCCAGGATACCCTGGCGTTGCACCCAATGAAAGAAGGCCCGGATAGAGCGGGCATATGACTGCACTGTACGCGCAGTGCGCTGTTTTCCATACTTTCCTGGAGTGGTGCGCAAATGCAGGAACCAGGCGCTGAGGTCCGCCGCCTCGACTGCCTCAATGGTCTCGATGCCTTGCTGCTCTCGCAGGAAAACCCTCAGCAGCTTCAGTGAGATTCGATGCCATGCAATCGTCTTGGGACTGCGATTCCCTCCGGCCTGATCCTGTAGATAGGCCTCGATGAGATCTTCGATGAGGTACCCACGTTGCCGGCGTGCTGATCGTTCTATCGGTCGCGTGGCTTGCTCTGCGACGGTTTGCTCCCGCCGATCTCGCTTCCGCTCGCTCGCCTTCCTGCGGTCCTGTTCGGCACGCTGGGCTATGGCCCGCTGCTCGGTGAGACGCGAAGATCCTCCTCGCCGCACTTGTCTCCGCGGAGTCAGGACTTGCAAGGTGTCAGAAGAGAGAGAGGAAGAAAAGGGTGCATCCATCAGAAAGTTCGCTCCTTTCTATCGTGCTTGCTCATCTTCAGCCGTGCAGCAACCCGCCTGTTGATCTGCTCAGAGAGGAACCGCTTCTGGGCAGGACAGGCAAGAGCCTGCCAGAAGCAACCATAGCAGAGCACGAGGGGCAGCTCCCAGAACGGGGCCAGAAGCCGGGCAGAAGCATCAGGGAACGCGACGGGAACCAGGTGGGACGCTGAGAGCGATTCCCCTGGAGGCAGGTGGTTGCCAGTTGAGGCAGACAGGTGGTCACAGTCGCCAAAAAGAGGAAACACTTGTGTCTGCCACAGCTGAGCGAGGCAGGTGGTCATTGCAGCAGGGAGGCAAGTGGTCGCTGGAGGGAGGAAACCCCGTCTTGCAGACCACCATCTCAGCCGCTCACCTCCTCTGCGTGGCGTCGCAGGGCTTGAGAAGCGGGTTGAGACGGTGGTTCTGGAAGGAAGGCGCACCTGGCAGGACTCGAACCCGCAACCACTTGATCCGAAGTCAAGCGCTCTATCCAATTGAGCTACAGGTGCAGCGCTTCCATGATAGCATAGTTCCCCACCAATCTTCAAGTCCCTCCCTCCCTCTCTCTCTGCAGAGAGGGAGCACAGACCAATGACCAGAGCCTAGGAAGGGCCAGTTGTTCCCTGCCCCCTTCCCAGAAAAAGTTTTCTGCTCTATGCTAGTCAAAAGCAGGTACACTGGAACGGGGGTAAGCGGACGCCAGCTTACTTGTTTGTCCCCTCCCCACCCTGAGCGGCTTGAACTCCTGAGCTGCCGCGGGCCATCACTCAGTCCCACCCAGCTGAGAGGACACGAGGTAGAATGGAAAGAGAGATAGGACATCTTTCATAAGCAGAGCGCGCAGACTCAGAGTGCAGGTCCGCATGATGATGGTATGCTTTACAGAGAGAAGGGGTGTCGCGGTTCAATGTCGCGATCATGTCACCTATCCACAGGAATAACCGTTAGACTACAATGTAGTTATCGGTGATCCTTTCTCTCTCCATTGAGCTGACAGAGACAAAGGGAAGGAGTACACAATGTCAGGGCTTGTCTTTCCGCCGGCAGCCCAACGCCCACGCAGCGCTATTATCTTGATTGTCGAGGACGATGCCGACTTCGGCAAGTTTCTGGAGGAGGTTATTAACAGTGAAACCCCCTACCAGGCGGCTCTTGCCGATAATGGCTCCTGCGCCCTGGAGAAGGCCAAGCGCCTCCGTCCCTGCCTTCTGCTCCTCGACTATAAGCTCCCGGACATCAACGGCCTGGAGGTCTTTGATCGCTTGCAGGAGATGGAGGAGACGCGCGGTACCCCAGCCATCATGATGAGCGCCGACCTGCCCTATGAGGAGCTGCAGCAGCGCGGTATCCATCCCCTGCGCAAGCCAATGGACATCCGGCGCGTGATCCGCGTGATCACCCACGCCCTGGCTACAAGCGAAGAGCAGCAGCTGGCCCGCGCTCAGCAGCCGTTCCAGCCGTTTCAGCCGCCCCAACAGCAGCCATCACAGCAGCAATTGGTACGCGCCCAATCCTGATGAATAGTGCTGGCAGCCAGGCCATACATTGACCCGCGCCTTCCGCAGCAGCGTCGGGCGGCGGCTTCCCGTCGCCCGCACCAGGGTCAACTCGTTCGTTCATCAGTAGTCCTTCTACAGGAGCGAGCCGAGAGCCCGAGGCAGAGCGAGATCCGAGCAGAGCGAGAGGGGATTGTCTTCCCTTTGTCTGACAAGCCAAGCCAAGGCAAGTAAGTAAGCCAGCAAGGAGACAAGTGGAGAGCCAGTCTCATGCTCGTCTAGCCAGGCCCGCACCGCTTCGGGCTTTTCCTTCCGCTCCTCTATCCTATACGCCATCGCTATCCACTTGCTCGATTTGACGCCTGGCTCATCTCATCAGCGCGCTCCCGAGTCCCCAACTCACAGGCAGACAGAAGCGGCCTTTTCACTCTCCGTTTTACGTACCGGCCATGCTCTCCGTAATATCTGATAGGGAGGGTTCGCATTTTGAAGAAGAAGGAACGTCTTGCCATCCCTTGACACACTTGCTACAATGCGCTTAGAACGCCTTTCGGCAACATACTACCTGCTCATCGCAGCACCCAGATAAGGGCTGCTCGCTCACAGAGAGAAGAGAAACGGGGGTCCGCATGCAGTCGATATCTCATGGCGATCGATACGAGAGAGGGAGGCCCTGGGACCGCCAGGGGCAGGCGGCGAACGAAGGGTCAGACTTCTACGATGAGCAGGCGAACCGCTGGGCCGTACTCCGACATGAGGTAGAGGTGGGAGAGGATATGCGGGAGGAGCACACCCTGGCCGGCTGGGAGCAGCGGGATACGGAAGAGGAGATGATTGCTACTGAGGCGCCTGCCGACGCCGAGGAGCGCTGCGATGAGCCGCGCCATGTTGATATTGTGGTGGCCGGTGTAGGCGGCGGAGGTACCAACGCGGTGAATCGCATGATTGATATGAATGTCAGGGGCGTGCGTTTCATCGCGATGAATACGGATGCGCAGGTGCTGGAGCTGTCACAGGCCCCACTGCGGATTAGCCTGGGCTACCATTATACTAAGGGTTTAGGAGCAGGCGGTAACGCGGCTGTAGGCATGCGCGCCGCAACGGAGAGCGCGGCGGAGATTCGCGCCGCCCTCAAGGATGCTGACCTGGTCTTTATCACCGCCGGTTTGGGAGGCGGTACCGGTACAGGAGCTGCCCCGGTGGTGGCTTCGATTGCTCGCAAGCTGGGCGCCCTGACGATCGGCATTGTGACGCTTCCGTTCAGCTTTGAAGGCTCCCGCCGCCGCCGCGTGGCCCAGGAGGGTCTGGCCGAGCTGAGCAAAGAGGTCGATGCTTTGATCACTGTTCCAAACGATCGGCTGCTGATGTCGAGCACACGCGATCGCAGTCTGGCAGAAGCCTTCAAGGTTGCCGATGATGTACTGCGCCAGGGAGTGCAGGGAATCGCCGAGGTCATTAACGTGCCAGGGCTGGTCAACGTTGATTTCGCCGACGTGCGTAATGTCTTGCGCGATGCTGGCAGCGCTCTCATGAGCATCGGTGAGGGGAAGGGCCGCAATCGCGCTCAGATCGCTGCTCAGCAGGCTATCGCCGGTGGTTTTCTGAATGTGACGATCAAGGGGGCGCACCGCGTGCTGTTCAATATCAGTGGTGGCGAAGACCTGACGCTCTTTGAGGTCAACGAGGTGGCCGAGTGCATCCGGGGTGTGGTCGATGAGGCGGCAGACATTACCTTCGGAGCCGTCATCGATCCAACGCTGCAGGATAGCCTGCGCGTGACCCTGATCGCTGCCGGTATGGGAGAGCCACTCACGGCTCAGACACCAGCGCTGATTTCAGGGGCGCCACGCCCGGCTCAGCTGCAGGCGCCAGCCCAAGCCAGCAACGGCGCAGGGACGCCCGAGCCGGCTCGGGCCTCTCACCAGATGATTCCCATGCCACCATTGACGCCGCGTCCCTCCCTGTCTCAGGGGACACCAGCCGCCTCGGCCACACCCCTGCGTCCGCCGGCTCTGCCACGCCCGCAGCGCAGCCTGGAAGATCTCCGTGGCCTGCGAAGCCTGGCGCGCCGCTACCAGGAGCGGCTGGAGCAGGAGAGAGAGATTAGCGCGCCCCCCTTTTTGCGCCGTCGCTAGGACGGAGAGGAAAGCCTCCGGGCCAGATGGAGAGCGGCTTCTCTCTCATCCGGGCATCTGATGGAGCCGTTCAGGACAGCCCTGTCTGTTCATGGGAGTCAGCGGAAGCAGAGCGCAGCTGAGTGAAGTAGTCCACCAAGCAGAAAGAACGCACCCTTCTCAACGACCACAAGGCGGCCATTGAGATGAGTTCAGAGGAGCTGGCCAGCCCCCTCGCAGGCCAGCTCTTCCTGTGCGTCAGCCTCTTCGTCGGCAGGCCTGCCGAACGTCTCAAGCGTCTACACTCTTCATCTCACGTCCGCCTGACACGGGCGAGAGCGGACACGCCAAGCCACTGTCTCTCTGAGGTGCCCGGCAGGCGAAACCAGCAATGCTAAGGCTAAGAGTTGGAGCTACTCTCATCCTGGGTCTGAGCTGGAGCAGCGGCGGAGCTAGCAGCACGTCCCCGCTCACCGCCCTTCTTGCCAATGCGCGAGTAGAAAGCCGAGCCTTGCTGACGCTTCGTCGACTCTCCGCCCTTCTTACCGATCTCAGAATAGAACTGAGGGCCGCGTTTCTGCTTGACTGCTTCGCCTCCCTTCTTACCAATTCGTGCGTAGAACTCCGTACCATACTTCTCGCGCACAGCCTGACCGCCATGCTTGGCCTTCTGCGATCCGGGTTCCGGTCCGCGTTTATTGTTCGCCATAGAAGGTCCCGCCTCTCTTTCACTCAAACTCCACGTTTACCCAACAACGCGGCGAGACAGTCTCTGCTCCCAGCGAGAGAGACAGAAATCTCGCAGCCTTCTAGCTAGCGCAAGGGATGCTTGCGAGCCTGAGCCACACGGTTGGCGATCAGGGCCGCGGTGATGCCCGCGCCGACGCCGTTATCGATATTGACGACGGCGAGGCCTGGCGCACATGTCTGCAGCATTGACAGCAGGGCGGCCATGCCCTTGCCGCCCAGGCCATAGCCAACCGAAGTGGGCAAGCCAATGACAGGGACAGGAACCAGTCCTGCCACGACCGAAGGGAGCGCCCCATCCATGCCAGCGGCCACCACGATCGCATCTACGTCGTTCGAGAGCAGGTCGCGCAGAGGGCCAACCAGACGGTGCAGCCCTGCCACCCCCACGTCATAGATACAGGTCACGCGGCAGCCCATTTCTTCGGCAACGAGGGCCGCCTCCTCCGCTACTGGGACATCGGAGGTGCCCGCCGTAATGATGCCAACGTGCCCCCCCGTGTCGGGACGCACAAAATCGGGCCTGGAGATGACCATCGCTCTGGCGGCTTCGCGCAGACGAATGGTGTAGTCACGAAAGACGTCGAGGAGTGCCTCCTTCGTCTCTGAGCGCATGCGGCTGATAATCGCTCGTCCTGAACCAGCCAGCAACGCCTGGGCCATGGCAATCACCTGCGCCGTCTCTTTGGTCTCCCCAAAGATGACTTCCGGCGCTCCTTTCCTGCGCTCGCGACCAGGGTCAGGACGAATCGTGACCGGTTCGGACTGCGCACTCGACGGCCCTGGCTTCGATACCTCTCGCGTGCGCGCCTCCGGCCCTTCGCTCAGCCGCTCCAGCTCCGCGAACAGCTCCCACTGTTCGTCAGACCGATGACTCATGGAAATGTACACTCCTGATTGAGCAAAATAATTGTCTTCCTATCCAGGAATTCTCCAACGCCCAGTAGTGTAACACATCTCGATAGAAAGAACAAGGCAATTATGCCAGCACCAGAACCGCCAGGGCCACCAGGACCTTTGGACAAGCATCTCTCCCAGGAGAACCTTCGCCCCCCAACAACGACCACAGACCTGGCCAGTCGCCAGATGAGACAGTGGCACAGAACGCCAGATGGACAGCAGCCAGACGGACTGACTCTATCAAGAGGATCAACCTGCTCTTGCTCTCCTCCGCTTTCCATCAAGCGTCCTCTCGCTTCAGCGTCTGCCGGCCAAGCCGGCTGGGCGCAAGCTCTCCTATACTACCTGTCTATGATATAATGTACTCGCACCTCCAAATGTGGTCTATTTCTAACAGGTGCTATGGAGTCGCGCCAGTAACCGCTACTCCGGGCCGGAGGATGCTTTATATTTCTACGTGAAGTATCCTTCTTCTCAGGTTTTGTAGGACATCAGCGACTCATCATCTATCACTCGCTGGGCGTCTCCTGCCTGCCCAGGGGAGAGAGTCGGGTCAGCCCCTCAGCAATGGGCTTGCCAGATCCCCATTTCAGATGTATCCTGCCTGTCAGCATCAAGTGAACATCGCAGGACGGTTGAGCGAGCAGAGCAGGATCGCTCAGATCCGTGCTTCGCCGCTTTGCTGGATTCCGCCCGGGCCGGAGGGACAACCACGATGCCTTGTGAGAGAGGTTCAGGGTGACAACCTGTATGAGCAGATCTGGATATAAGCGCATGGGCGCCTTGCTCTCGGGGTGGGCTATGCTCTGGCTGCTCCTGTTGAGCGCTTGCGGCCCAACGGCTAACCAGCTTTCTCCGGCGGCGACGGTGACCATTAATCCCGCCTTCCAGGCAAGCACTTCGCCCCTGCCCACAGTGCCGCCCTATCGCTGCGGCGCCTGGGCCTCCAACAACGCCCCGTCACCAACCGCGGTGATTACCATCTATGCTCGCCTGACAAAAAATCTGCAAGGCGTGGCAGGAGCTACAGCCACAGCAGTGGTCCATTTTAGCAGCGGAGACGTTCCTTTGACGCAACAGCCTACGAGCGATCAGGGCGGCTACGTCCGCTTCACGCTCTCCCTGGCTGGGCGGCAGCCGCGCAACGTTCCGGCGACGGTCGACGTGACCTTTACCAATATCCCGGGAGGGCCTGCTAGCCTGCGCTGCAGCCCGGCTTTCTTTACACCTCAGTAATGTGCCTGCCGAGCACGCCGGTTACAGGACTCAGAACTGGCTGGCTGGTTGGTCGGTCGGCTGGCTGGCAGCGCGGGCAGAAATGGGTACTACGCTGGGCAATGCTGATGCGTTGGATCGCTGTACCACAGCGTCGACAGGGCTGACCGGTACGCTGGTAGACCTGCATATGGGCATAGTTGTTGCCGGCTTCTCCCCAGAGGCCACGATAGTCGTTGAAGGAGGTTCCTCCATGTTCGATACCGAGCCGGAGCACCGCGACGATGGCCTGGCGTAGGGCGACCACTTCCTCGAAACTGAGTGTGTCGGCACGGCGCAGCGGATGAATGGCTGCCGCAAAGAGGGCTTCATCGGCGTAGATGTTCCCCAGGCCAGCGATCAGGGTTTGTTCTAGTAGTACCTGCTTGATAGGTCGTTTCTTTCCTTGCAGCAGCACGGCCAGCCGTTCGCTGGTGAAGTCCGGGTCGAGCGGTTCAAGACCCAGGCCAGCCAGAGCTTCAGCCTCCTGGGTACGAGGCCAGAGGGCCAGCTTACCAAATTTGCGCAGGTCGTTGTAGAGGAGGAGCCTCCCATCGGCTAAGGTAAAGCAGAGACGACAGTAGAATGGCTGATCATGTAGCAGACAGAGGGTTTCCTCCCGCTCCCCTCGCTGCTTCTCCAGGCAACGGCACTGATAGCTCTCATTCACAAAGGCTGGCCCCAAGCGGTCCCACGACGCCCGGTCCTGTTGCAGGAGTTGACAGTCAAGGCGCCAGCCGGGAGATAGGACCAGCAGGTTACCGGTCATACGCCGGTGGATGGTCAACAGATAGTCGCCGCTGAGATCCAGCAGAAGCAGTTTGCCGCGACGACGCACACCCTCAATGCGTCGTCCGGCGACTTCCTGACAGAAGGTGTCAGGATCGGGCCGTGCAATGCTCCGCCCCCAGAAAACCTGTGCTTCAGCGATGCTGGCTCCAACAAGGACAGCGCGAACCTGACGCGCCGTATATTCAACTTCAGGTAGTTCTGGCATGATTGCTACTCACTTGCGTGGTGCATAAATTGCCGGGAGCAAAGTCGCTCGGGCGGGACAGACAGCCCCTGGCTTCGTGTCCGCCACTCCCTGCCCCCGCAGCATAGTATGCCTCAGTCTTTCTGGATCGTGGAGTCGAGATCGGACAGAAGAGGGAAAATTTCCCATACTCGGAAGCCCGCTTCTGTATCTTCGACGCAAAGGTGGGACGGATAACGCAAGAGCAACCAGACCGCCAGCAAGTCACCGGCACAGCCGGAGAGATGTCCAGCCCCAGCCAGGACCAGGTAAGGAGCTGCCGGCGGCCAGCAGAACATCAGTAGAGCCAGGAGAAGGGAGAGGACCAGACAGGGGGCCAGCCCCACAACAAGATACTGGTTGCGCCGGAAGAGCTGGTCACGCGCTCCACAATAGAGGGCCACAGGGAAGCGCACTCCATAATAGGGTTGTCCTCCCCAGAAACGGAAGGCCAGCCCATGCAGCAGCTCATGAAGGGGTAACAGGAGCAGGTAAACGACGCCGCTGATCCCCAGCCAGATGAGCAGGTCCAGCAGATCGGCGCTCCCTACAGACCAGCCGTGGAGAGGCCGCCAGACGAGCGCCAGTATAGCCAGGGTCCCAAAGCCCACCAACCCGATGAGAAGGAGCAGAAAACTCAGCAAGGTCAGAGGGTAGAGCAAGGGTGGCTCCAACAGAGAAGCCTCCCCTCGCAGGAGCGCCAGGCCCGCGTTGAGAGCAGCTTGAAGCTCGTAACGTCGTTGAGGATGGAAGCGATCAATAACTCTCACAGCTGCGCCTGCTCTTTGCAGTATTTTTTCTTACTGGCCAGGCCCCTGATCCTGCCCGAGACCAGGCTTCTGCTGATTGATAATATCACAGCTATTGGTCCAGAGCCAGCAGATAGAGGAGGTCGCCAGACAAGGAGAGAGAATCTCTTGCTGGACTCAGTTCCTTTCCTCTCGCCTCGGCTGCGGCGCGGACTGCTGCCATGCCGGTTGCAAAGGCCATCCGGGCGTGCTACCATACGAGGGAAATGGCGTGAAAGGATGCAACCTATGCGGCGAATTCCTGCCCTCGCCTATTTGGCAGGTGCCTTGCTCGTCTTCTGGCTCTTGCTGGCCACGGTGATGATCATCTCTGGCTTTCCTTTCATTGTGGTGACTCTCAGCCTCAGCAGTGACCTGATGATCTCTCTTTTCATCCTCGGGCTGGCCTGGGCCTACCAGAAAAATCTGTAAATGCGAGCGGACGATGATCGACATCTGCATGCTGGGAACAGGCGGCATGATGCCATTACCGGGACGCTGGCTTTCGTGCGCTTTGGTACGTTGCGGCGCTTCGCTCACGCTGCTGGACTGCGGTGAAGGGACACAGATCCCCTGGAAGAGCCTGGGCTGGGGCTTTCGTCAGCTCGGGGCCATCTGCCTGACACATATGCACGCCGACCATGTGGCAGGGCTGCCAGGAGTACTCTTTATGGTGGCCCACGCTGGACGTACGGAGCCGCTGCAGCTCTATGGTCCACCAGGTACGGCCTATGTAGTAGAAGGCTTGCTGCGCATTGCGGGAGATCTTCCTTTCCCACTGCATGTGCAGGAGCTGCAGGGCGGTGAGCGTCTGGTCCTGCCTGGAGGACTGCAAGGCTCCTGCGCCCCCGCTCAGCATGGCATACCTTGTCTGGCTTATCGCCTGGAGCTGCCACGTCGTCCCCAGTTCCAGGTGGAGCGCGCTCAAGCGCTGGGCCTGCCTGTCCAGTACTGGTCTCGCCTACAGCACGGCGAGAGCGTGGAGTACGAGGGACGGCTCATCACTCCGGATCAGGTGCTTGGTCCTCCACGGCGCGGCATCTCTCTGGCTTTTATCACCGATACGCGCCCGACGACCAGGCTGAGCGCCTTCGCCCGCGACGTTGACCTGCTGATCTGTGAGAGCATGTATGACGATCCGGCGGATCTTCCCCTGGCCCGTGCTCACGCTCATATGCTGGCGGAGGAGGCGGCACGCCTGGCCAGGGAGGCCAGCGCCCGTGCATTGCTGTTGACTCACTTCAGCCCTAAGATCAATGATCCCTCCAGCGCAGAAAAAGCGGCCCGGCGCATTTTCCGCGCGACGCGGGCCGCCCGAGATGGAGAGATTCTGACTTTGAGCTATCCGCCCGCCCCCGGCGAGCAACAGGAGCGCTCGCAGTCAGCTGAACCTGCTGACTAATTAGCTGGCCTCCGAGAGGCCTGTGATTTCCTCCGCGCGCTCAGCAGGCCCTGGCAGCATCGTCCCGGTTCCTTCACCCTCGACGAGCTGCAGGCGAGGGCGTGCCTTCTTTAAATGCTCCTCGAAGAAGGAGAGCACTCTGCTGACGTAGGCGCGCCGGTCGGCAAAGTAGGCGCCGCAGTGGTCGGCTTCGGGCACGATCCATAGCTCTTTTGGTTCGCCGGCTGCCTCGTAAAGGAGTGGAGCATCGCGCGGGTCAACCAGCGAATCTTTGCCACCGTGGATGATGAGAATGGGACGCGGCGCGATCTTGCCAATATCACGCAGCGGCGCCACCTGGTCAAAACGATAGCCCGCGCGCCACCAGAGGAGATAATCGGCCACCCAGGTAAAAGGGGCAGCCGGCAAGTGAAGCACGCGGTGAACGTTATAGTCGATGACGCTCCAGTGAGTGGCAAACGAGCTGTCAGCGACAATTGCCTCTACATCCTGACAGTGGGCGCTGCACATGATGGCTACAGCAGCCCCCATCGAATAGGCAATGACCCCCAGGCGAGCATGAGGAGCACGCTCCTTGGCATAGGCTACCGCTCCCATGAAATCATTAATCTCACGGTAGCCGAGGGTGACCGGTTTGCCAACCTCTTGTCCATGCCCGTAATACTCAAAGACGAGGACATTATGGCCGGCTTTCCAGAGGTGGGCACACATGCCAAGCACGTCGGCCATCCCCGAGCGGTAGCCAGGACAGACCAGAATAGTCGTAGTGGCCCCGGGATAGGGAATGTACCAGCCATTGACCAGGTGGTCGCTGTTGGACGCCGGGAAGGTCACCGCCTCGGCAGGCAGCTCAAGCTCAAACGGGGAGATTTTGTAGAGGTCTGCAAAACTGACGATTTTCTTGGGACGGATCAGGGTCTCAACAACATAGACTGCTACTGTGACGATGAATCCTGCCACTCCGATGACGCTCCCCAGGCCGCCAACCAAAAGCTGCTTCAAAGAAGGCTTGCCTACACGAATCTTGCTTAACTCTAGCACAGAGGCCGCCAACCTTTCTACTCGCTAGCTGATTGGCCCAGAGGGACAAGATCACGTCTGCCCAGAGGGACAGCTGAGCTCACTAGCATACCTTCACTATGACGCTGCGACTCGCATCCCAGGCCGCAGGCTCATCGGCCCCTCGCTTGCTCAGGTGAGCCGGTGCTCCCCTCGCAGCCGGGTATACCTAAGCCAGGCAAAAGGCGAAAAAAGCACCTTACACTAGCCAGGCGTACGCGAGCGAGTCGGTGCACGCTTTCTTTACGTAGATGAACCCCCCGCCATAGCCTACCCACCCCAGAGAGAAATAGAGGCAGCGGCGTGCTGTCTGGTGTCATTCGCCTGCCGCTGCAGTAAATCGGGCAGTTTGAGGTTGCTCTTGCAATCCTGCTTACTTCTAAATTAGCTCATTAGCTATGATACTATATCGAGAACGGGCTTGCAAGGGGCGCCCCAGCACCAATGAGCGGGCGGCCTACCAGCTGCGCAGGGACAGGAATATTGAGCGCCGCCAGGATGGTCGGGACGATGTCATAGGCAGACACGGGCCTGAGTACGGACCGCTGGAGGCCCGCCCCATAGAGGCAGAGCAGTCCGTCTGGATGATGCATACCACAGCATGGCTCGCCCGCGCTCCAGAGCTGCCGCGGCCCTGTGGCCAGCGAGAGCATGATCCCATCATGGGCCAGGAGTATGAGACGTCGTGTTGGCTTTCCAGGTAGTGTCGGCTCCGGCTCCGAGGCCGGCACGTGACTTCCCGGGCAGCTTTCGTCTCGGTAAAGGTCTCCAATGGCTGGATAGGCCGTTGCAGGATCGACCTGGGCCTGCAGATCAGCCATGAACTCCTCGATCTGCTTCTCCGTGAGGTGATCGGCAAGGGCAATAGCTGCATAGCCCCCCAGCGGTGATGAGGTCGGGAGCAATAGGAGAGAGCTACCCGCCAAAGGCGGCTCGCCCCCCCCTGCAGGAGGTGCCGCTAGTCGCCAGACTCGCCAGCGCCGCTGCGCAGGAAGGTGAGGCAGCAACCGTAGTTTCCTGCGACGAGCAGGCCAGTCGACTCTCTGCTGGACGAGCGTATCCTGAACAGGCATGTCCGGCTTATAGCGTCTCAGATATTCCTGCAGATAGAAGGTGCGCTTGATGCCCTGGAAACTGTAAGGCGAGAGGAGGATCAGGAGATCGGACGACCGTAAGACGCTCAGCGCTCGCCCAAGTAGCTCATCCAGAAGGCGATAGCAAGCAACTACCTCGCGCTGGAGATCGAGCACGCGGTCCCAATAGAGATGTTGCAGCAGATCAATCTCATGGAGCACAAAGAGACAGCAATCCCAATCTTCACGCAGAAGCAAGTCCAGCAGAGCCGAGCGCTCTTCCAAGAGGCGGCGGATCTCCATCAGAGGTTCTCCGAGCCAGGCCGCCAGCCCGCGCCAGGTAGGAGTGAGCTGATAGTTCGGGATGACTTCCAGCAGCCTGGAGGCGAAGTCGGGTGGATAGGCGAGGCCGGCATAGAATGGTGGCGCCGGCGGACCGCTGAGCATGATACCATTGAGGGGACGAGGCGGATAGGTCTCGGGGACATTAGCGACCAAGACACGCCTCCCCCAGGCGCTGAGCAGGCTCCAGAGCGCCTTGTCGCCTTGCCCCAGCTCGTGCAAGGTCCGTGAAGCCGACTGCGGCTCAGTAACTGTCTCAAGCAGACAGCGATCGTACTCGCCGTCACCAGGAGTCAAGCCCTGCCGCCGCGGTGGAAGACCTGTCAGGATAGCTTGCCAACGCGTGGTCGCCGCTGGCGGTAGCGGCGCCCGTAACAAGGCGTGCACTCCCCCCTCGTAGATCTGCCGCAGATGGGGAAGCAATCCTTGCGCCATCAGCGGTTTGACAATGCGCAACGTCAGGCCATCCACCCCAATAAGCAAGACCCGCATGATCCCCCTCAAATTACTGTCTAGTATTATATACGGCAGTTGTTGCTGCTAGAGAGCGAAAATTTGTCAAGATCTGGTTAATGCCAGGCACGGACTCATAAAGGTTTCTCCACAGGCGGCCTCGAACTGACAGAGACTGCTATCGCAGGGAAGAGGAGAGATAGCATTGTCCTCGGCCCGGGCGCTGTGATAGGGTGTAAGGAAAGTAAGGATGAACAGACCGGGGCCTGACGACAAACGCTCCGTGTCTTACTCGTTCTCGCTTCCCTACGAGTGGCAGCTTGTGCAGCAAGGAGCAGCAACGGTCATGCAAGATCACCAGAGCGGTCACCAGCGTCTTACGCTGAGCGATGTCCAGAGGCCAGAATATCTGGCTAACCCCTACCCTCTCTATCACCGTCTGCGCGAGCACGATCCCATCTATTGGGACGAGGAGATGCACGCCTGGGTGCTGACGCGCTACACTGATGTCGTAGCTGTGTTGCGTGATCCGCGCTTCTCATCGGCCTGGGGTCCAGTCGAAACGGCCTGGATGCCAGAGGAACTGCGTCCTCAGCTAGAGCCTGCTCTGCGGGCTGTCTCGCGCCAGATGCTCTTTCTCGATCCTCCCGATCATTCGCGTCTCCGCGGCCTGGTAGCGCGGGCCTTTACGCCGCGCATGGTCGAGAGCCTGCGCCCACGTGTGCAGCGTCTTGTCGACGAGCTGCTCGATGCGGTGCAGGACCAGGGCGAGATGGAATTCGTCGCCGATTTCGCCTACCCGCTGCCAGCCATCGTGATCGCCGAGATGCTCGGTGTGCCGCCCGAGGACCGCAGCCAGTTCATCGTCTGGACACAGGACTTCGGCCGGCTGCTGGATGGCGGCCATCTAAGCTTCGAGGAGCTGCTGACAACCCTGAGCGGCATCGCAGATTTTCTAGCCTACTTCAGGCGCCAGATCGCGCAGCGGCGCACGGCTCCGCGCGATGACCTTTTGCAGGCGCTGATCCTGGCTGAGGAGCAGGGCGACCGCCTTAACGAGGAGGAGCTGCTCGGGAACTGCGTCCTGCTGCTCGCCGCCGGTCATGGTACTACAACCCACCTGCTTGGCAATGGCCTCTATGCCCTCTTGCAGCATCCCGAGCAGCTTCAGTTACTGCGGGAGAATCCCAGTCTGGCGCCGACGGCGGTGATGGAACTCTTACGCTACGACAGTCCAGTGCAGCTGACTTCACGTCGCCTTACAGCTGACGTCGAATGGGCAGGGCGACGTTTCAAAGCCGGCGAGGAAGTGCTGACTGTGTTGGGAGCGGCTAATCACGACCCCGAGCAGTTCCCCGATCCTGACCGACTTGACCTCCGTCGCACTGACAATCGCCACGTGGCCTTTGGTCACGGCCCCCACTTCTGCCTTGGGGCCCCGCTGGCGCGCCTGGAGGCGGAGGTTGCCTTTACGACCATACTTCGACGCCTGCCACAGTTGTGCCTGGCGACAGAGCAGATTGAGCGCCTTCCGTCTCTGGTCTTCCGCGGTATCAAGGCACTGCCAGTGACGTTTGCCTCGGTCTTGCCAGCGACAGGAGCAACCGCAGCAGCAGAAGACTAACTATAGGTCTCGCGCGGCAGCGGCGGAGAGCACCGTTGGCAGCGATAGAGCGATCTCTTTGGCGTAGATGGCCAGAGGCCGGCATGGCCGCACTGGCAGAGGCAGAAGAGCCAGCAAGTCAGGACTACTCGCACCGGCTTCTGCCTCTGTCTGCGGCCAGTGTCGGCAGCCAAAGGCCAGAGGAGCATAGCCCTCACGCTCTAAGAAGAGCAGCGCCCCCCGTTGGTCCCGTCTCAGCAGTATCGGCGTCCCGAGCAGGAGCGGGACATAGGTGACGTCCCTCGGCTGAGGGAAGAGAGCAAGGGCCAGCCGGCTAGCCTGCTCCTCTACCAGCCGGAGTAAGAGCGTACCCAGACCTCGACGGCGATAGTCAGGATGGAGGAGCAGGCGCAGCAGGCAGGCCAGACCGGCAGTGCCTACGATCTCTTGATTTACTCTCTGGCTGCGGAGATCAGCGTAGGCAATCGGCTCTCCCTCACAAGTTTTGACCAGCCAGCTCTCTTCTGCAGTGAGCAGCAGCTCACCTCCATAGTCAGCATCGTAGAGACCACAGCCGCAGACCGCGAAGAGCCGTCGCAGTTCTTGGCGGTCCGCCAGATCAGGGGAGGCCAGTCTCAGGCCATGCAATAGGGCCTTCATGGCAATGGCTCCTCCTCACTCCTCGCAATCTTCTTCAGCCAGTCTCAAGCAAGAGTATCTCCCTGCGCTTCAGATGCCGTCGCAGTAGCCTCGCCCTCTCCCGAGGCTGGCAGCTTGCGAACCAGCAGCATACGCAGGGGAGGAAAGACGCGCCATGAGGGACGTCCAAGGACGAGCTGACCAGCATCCAGAGCCTGCAGATCGCGAGCATATTCCTTCACATGGGCAAGGTCGAGAATAGCAATCTTTCCACCCGGCTTGAGTACCCGTAGCATTTCGCGCAAGGCTCGATGGCGCTCCTCCCGCCCGTGGATATTGTGCAGCGCGAGACAGGAGACGACGACGTCGAAGCGCTCTGACGGAAAAGGCAGCTGCCGGGCGTCAGCGGTGATCACGCTGATACGCTCCGCCACGCCGGCCAGGCGTGCGTTCTCCTGGGTCGCCAAAGGACTGTTGCCGCTCTGATCGCGCGCGCTCCAGACATCAACGCCAGTGGCGTGCCCGCTGCGCAGGCGACGGGCCGCTTCGATGAGCAACATGCCTCGCCCACAGCCGACATCAAGCACCTCTTCATCGCCGCAGAGCACGAGGCAATCAAGCATACGTCGAATTTCCCAGAGCTTCCCAACACGCGAAGTCCAGAGCATGGCCAAAGCCTCCCCCAGACAGACGCCGGCCCACACAATACACCAGATGGCCAGCCAGATCAGATGCAGAGCGATCAGCAGCCACAAGGCCACCCCTCCAAGGAGCACTCCCCCCAGCATGAGCACACGCACCACTCCGGGGGCATCGATCCCATAATCCGGCTTCCGGCTACCAGGCTGAGTCAGCATAGATCGGTCCTCCTTCCAGCTCACCCTTGCTAGCAGGGCGCCATTAACGCTCTCCGCCCAGCGTAGCAAAAAGATTCTTACCATTGGGTTTATTTTTACCAATCGTTTGGAGAATTTTACCATACTCATGGCAATATGTCAAATATTCCAGAAAGATAGAGATAGCAATAGCAATATTTTAGCTGGTGGCCAGAGAGCAAGCGATCGGGAAGGTGCCCGGGGGATGATATAATACAGTCGAGAGGAGACCTTGATTTTCGTTCCCTGGGAGTTGTGCCGATGACCATCCAATCGACCAGGCCGACCATCCAGTCAATCAACCCGGCAACCGCAGAGGTACTGGAAACCTTCGAACTCTTCACGGATGAGCAGATCCACGCAGCACTCGATCAGGCACGGAGTGCCTTCCTGCAGTGGCGGGACATCAGCTTCTCGGAGCGCGCTGCTCTCTTGCAGCGTCTTGCCACCTATCTGCGAGAGCATAAGGAAGAGCTGGGGCGCCTGATTACCCTGGAGATGGGCAAGCCCATCGCTGAGGCCGAGGCAGAGGTCGTCAAGTGTGCCTGGGGCTGCGATTATTACGCAGAGCATGCTGAGCAGTTCCTGGCTGATCAGCCTGCCGAGAGCAGTGCCAGCGAGAGCTATGTGGCCTTCCGGCCCCTGGGTGTCGTCCTGGCGCTCATGCCCTGGAATTTCCCCTTCTGGCAGGTGTTCCGTTTTGCGGCGCCAGCGCTGATGGCGGGCAATACGACGGTGCTCAAGCATGCCTCCAACGTGTCGCGCTGCGCTCTGGAGATCGAGCGCGTCTTCCGCCAGTGTGGCTTTCCCGAGGGAGTTTTCCGCACAGTGCTGGTCCGCGGCTCCGAGACAGAGAAGCTGATTAGCGATCCGCGCATTGCCGCTGTGACCCTCACTGGCAGCGCCGAAGTGGGTATGGAGGTAGCCGCTGCCAGCGGGCGCGCGCTGAAGAAGCATGTCCTGGAATTGGGCGGCTCCGATGCCTTCATCGTCCTGGAGGATGCCGATCTCGATGCCGCTGCCGAATGGGCGGCGCGTTCACGTTTCCAGAACACCGGCCAGAGCTGCATTGCCGCCAAGCGCTTCATCGTCGTGGAGTCGGTGGCCGCCGATTTTGAGCGCCGCTTTGTTGAGGCCGCTTCGCGGCTGCGCATGGGCGATCCGCTGCAGCGGGAGACACAGATTGGCCCATTGGCCCGCGGCGATTTGCGCGAGACCCTGCGCCGTCAGGTCGAGGAGACGCTGCAGATGGGCGGGCGCCTGCTCCTGGGCGGCAAGCCCGGCTCGGGCCGCGGCTTCTTCTACGAGCCGACAATTGTGAGCGGAGTGACGCCGGCGATGCCGATGTTCCGCGAGGAGACCTTTGGCCCGGCTGCCGCGGTGATCTATGCTCGCAATGCAGAGCACGCTCTAGAGCTGGCCAATGCCTCGCCCTTTGGCCTGGGTGGCAATATCTGGACGCGTCACATCGAGCGCGCACGCCAGATGGCTCGCCATTTCGAGACTGGCGGTGTCTTTATCAACGGGATGACCGCCAGCGACCCTCGTCTGCCTTTCGGCGGTGTTAAACACAGCGGCTATGGCCGCGAGCTGTCGATTTTCGGTATTCGCGAGTTTGTCAATATCCAGACCGTCTGGATTGGACCCGCTCGTCAGTAAGTAGACCATCTTCTTCGAGGGTGAGGAGTGGGTCGCCAGATGGAAGACCAAGTCCCGATCGACCCACTCCTCGCTACGATGTGCAACGTCAGCTTTGGGTGGTCAGACCCTCTCGCCACTCTGCTTTCGTAGCTCACTCATCCCAGGCTTGCATCCCCTACCGCGAGAATGCTACAATCAGGGAGCCTGCCGGCAGGAAGAGCTTTGTGGTCCGGCGCACCATTTGAGCGACGGAGGTAGTGACGCAATGAGCGCAGCAAGCGCTGACGAGCGGCAATGGTGGGCTGAAGGCGACACGCCGGTTCGCCGCGATTCGCGCGTGATCTATCTGGTTGATGGCCATGCGACGCTCCTCGCCTTCTGTCTGGCCTGCTTTCAGGCCAGAGACTATATTTATCTTGCTCACTGGGGTATTACCCCCTCGATGCCCCTCGTGCGTGGCAGAGATCAGCGCGCCGGACCTGACGATAGCCCCGCTCAGCAGGAGCTGATTGCCGAGCTGCGCCTGGCTGGCCTGAGCGAGGAAGCCATCACGTTCTGGTGCAACCACGAGCTGACCCTTCAGACGGTCCTCGGCTATGCAGCTCAACGCGGCGTTGAAGTACGAGCCTTGCTCTGGGACTGCCCGGAAATCTTCTCTCACTATCACCCTCAGCAAGCCTACGAGGAGCTGAGCGCGGTCGGCGTGCTCTGCCTGCTCGATGATAGTTCACGTGGTTTGCTCCATCATCCAGCGGAAGCCTTGCACCAGAAGACCAGCGTGATCGACGGGCGCTACGCTTTCGTGGGTGGTATTGATCCCTTGATCGAGAACGATGGTGAGTTTGATCGCTGGGATATGCACCCGCACCCCCTCTTTACCCCCCTACGCCGGCTGTTGGCCAAACCAGCTTCACCCCACCCCTGGCATGACGCCCATGCCCTGATCGAAGGACCGGCAGCCGCCGACGTCGAGTTGAATTTCCGCCAGCGCTGGAACGATGTGGTGAAGCGCAAAGAGCTTGAGACCACGCTCTTGGTACCGGAGCATCCGCTACCGCCTCCGCTCCAGAGCCAGACGGTGGTACAGATTGCCCGCACCATCCCTCAGCATACCTACAGCTTCACCCCAGAGGGAGGAATCCAGGGCATTGCTCAGCTCTACAGAGCAGCCTTTCGCAACGCTCAGCGCCTGATCTATTTGGAGAATCAGTATTTCTGGCTCCGCTCTTTCCTCGGGCTGAACATTTCCTTTATCGGACCAGACAGCCCCGATATGGAGCAGAATATCCGGCTGCTCGGGGAGGCCCTGCGGCGCGGCGCACAGCTCGTTATGGTCCTGCCAGACCATCCTAACGTGGGCCGTGCTTTCAGCGATGCTGGTCTGCAGCGTCTGCGTGAGGAAGCCCCCGAGGCTGTCAGGGATGGTCGCTTGCTTGTTCTGACACTGGCTACTTCCGACCTGGTCGACGGGCAGGTGCGCTACCGTCCCATCTATGTCCACGCCAAAGTAGCCCTGGTTGACGATCTCTGGGCAACAGTGGGGTCAGCCAATCTGAACAACCGGGGCATGCGTGATGATGCAGAGATGAACGTGGCCACGCTAGATAGTGAGCTGGCTCGTGGCCTGCGCCTTCTCTTATGGGGCGAACACCTTGGTCTGGTTCCCGACGAGGATATGCTGGCTCTCCTGCGTTATCTCGGGCGCCAGCCTTTGCGTCCCGCCCGGCAGGCACGAGCCCGCGATCTTTTCGCGGAGCTGGAGCGTCGTCTGGGCCAGAGTGAGCAAGGGCTACTTCTCCTGGCAGAGCAAGCGCGCGCTAATCTCGAACGCTATCGTGCTGGCCAGCTGCTGGTCGGGCATGTCCTCCCCTATCTGACAGCGGAAGAGGCCAGAGAGCAAGGTCTTCCTTGCGATGAAGCTCAAGGCTGGATTGAGCAGGAAAAACCCTCTGAACCCACGGCATAGAGGAAAGGAAGATGGGGTTCCCGAGGAGAGCACGCCAGCACAGCGCTGATCGACTGTGCTGTGGCTCTCGCTCGTCCTTATCGCTTACGCTCAGCTGCGCGCCTGGGCCGCCAGCAGCAGTTAAATAAGTTCGAAATAGCGACGGCGCTCCCAGTTGGTCACTGCACGTTCAAATTCGCTGACCTCCCAGCGTCGTGTCGCCGCAAAGTGCTCCACGAATTCGTTGCCGAAGTACTCGCGCGCCACCTCGCTCTGCTCAAAGAGGTCGGTCGCTGTCGTCAGATTGCGCGCCAGCGAGTGGATAGGAGCGCTCTCAGAGGCGCGGGCGATCGTCGCCGGATCGTAGGCATTTCCTCGCAGAGCCGGCCCCAGCTCCAGCTTACGCTCAATACCGTAGAGACCACCCGCCAACATAGCGGCAAAGACCAGGTAGAAATTGGCATCGGCGCCCGGCACGCGGTTCTCAATGCGAATGGCTCGCGGACTATTGTTGATGACACGCACTGCGCAGGTACGATTATCCCAGCCCCAGGTGGTATTGAGCGGCGTCCAGGTGCCAACGACATAACGCTTGTACGAATTGATCGTCGGGGCATAGAGCGCCATCAGACCCGGCATGGACTCCAGCACGCCGGCCAGGAAATGGCGCATGGTCGCCGACATATGACCCTCCGCCTCTTCATCCCAGAACAAATTGCGCTCCATATCCAGGTCCCAGAGGCTCATATGCGAGTGGCCGCTGCTGCCGTCCTCCTGGTCATGCCATTTCGCCATGAAGGTGGCAGCATAGCCCATCTGATAGCAGATCTCCTTGATCCCCGTTTTAAAGAGCATAGTGTAATCGGCAGCAACCAAAGCGGGTTGATAGCGCAGATTCATCTCGTACATGCCGGGGCCATGCTCGCGATTGTAGCCCTCCACAGCGATGCCGTAATCGCGCATCATACGGGCGATGCGACCCAGCAAATGATCATCGGCACTGGCCTGGCTGATAGCATAGCAGTTCATGCCCGGGTTGAGCGGCGTTAGATTTGGCCCGAAATCCTTCTCGCGCAGGGAGACCTGACTCTCGCGGAAGAGGCGAAACTCCAGCTCGGCAGCCGCTGCCACGTTGTAGCCAAGCGAGCGCGCACGCTCAACGAGCTGGTTGAGCAGGTAGCGCGGCGAGAGCTTCACCGGCTCACCTGCCTCGGTCCAGAGATCACAGATACAAGAAGCGACATGCTCTTCCCAGGGGACCAGCGCAAAAGTCGAGAGATCAGGGCGCATGACCAGGTCGGCGAAGCCGCGCTCCCAGTTGCTAAATCTGAGATTGGGCAGGACATTTTCGGCAATATCCCAGCCAAAGAGCACATCGCATTGTGCAAAGCCATCGTTGAGCGCATGCAAGAAATAGGTGGCATCGACGCGCTTGCCGCGGTAGACCCCTTCCATATCGGGAGTTCCGATCTTGACGTACTCCAGTTTGCCATCGCGCACAAGCTGCTCAATCTGAGCGAGTTCCATTCGATCTCCGTCCTTTCTTCAGCAACTGAGGGCTGGCGCCTCGTTGACTCTCTCCAGGGAGCCAGACAGACGGCTGAGGTATCGAGGCATTGGTTGCAGAGTAGCATGCCTGACCTGGACCGTCAAGGGCCGAAAGAGAGGGGGGTTGTCTCACTTTCCTATGACGTCCCCCTCTTTTCCTCTTGAACAGGTATGCTAGACTAGAACCGGTGTTGCTGAACTACGATAGAACGGAGAGATACATTTCGATGCAACGCACGCCGCTTAATGACGACGAGCAGCGCGCTTATCCGCCTGCCTCTTCTCCGCAGCAGGCTCCTCAGTACGCCAGACAACGGGCCCAGAGATCGCATCGGCTGCCACCTCTCGATGACTCTGAGCCATCATCAACGATCAGCACCCCACGCTGGACGAGTGTCCCCATCCCGAAGCGCCGGGCCTCGCTACGGGCCAGCCGGGGCGCCGGCCAGGCAGGCCCTGCCGCTCCAGGACCCGGCAGCGCTTTCCGCTCAGGTCCCAGCCTGGACAGGCAGCAAGGCCCGGAGACACGCCCTACATGGCAACCGACCCAGAGCACAAGCCGAAGCCACCGCAGCGTCTCTGACTGGCCAACTTTCGACGACGACGTGTCGACAGCCTCAAGCCAGCAGCGCCGTCCTCCATCTTCTACAGCCAGTACTGGCAGAATGCGCGCGGTCTCTCCCCCACCACAGCCCGCTCGCTCGGCTGCCCCTCCTCCTCCAGGTTTGCTTCGCCGTTTGCACGATCTGAGCCATAACAAGACCCTGCTTTTGCTATGTGCCGCTCTGCTGGTAGTACTCGTTTCCCTTATTCCGCTACTCATCAGCTGGTTAGGGACGCCCAGACCAATGGGTCTCAGTGTGCAACCGAACACAGCCACAGCGGCAGCCACACCACTTAATCAGGCCCCCACTAATCCACACCAGCTGGTGATCATTCCCAACGATACCGACCATCCACCTCCACCAGTGCTAGCAACAGCAGCTTATCTCATGGATATGGACACAGGGGCGACGCTCTACGCCTACAACCCCTTCATGCACCTGCCGATGCTCAGCACAACCAAGCTGATGACAGCCCTGCTGGCCGTGGAACACGGGAACCTCAATCAGCAGGTGACGATCACGAGCGCCCTCGATCGCGATATTCAACAGCATATCTCCCCGGACAGCAGCCTCTTCGGGCTGAAGAAGGGCGAGACCTATACGCTGCGAGACTTGCTCTACGGACTCCTCCTGCCCTCCGGCAACGACGCCGCAGTGGCGATCGCTGACGCGGTGGGTGGCTCCTATCAACACTTCGTGGACATGATGAATCAGCGCGCTCGCGAACTGGGCATGTACGATACTCACTATATGAACCCCAGCGGCCTGCTCGCCACTGGCCATTACTCTAGCGCCCACGACCTGGCAGTGCTCGGTCGCTATACCATGAGCAACCCAATCCTCCACCAGATCGCGAACACACGCATCTACCATATTCCCAAGACAGCCCAGCATGCCGAGCACTACCTGGTCAATGGGAACCAGTTTCTCTGGTGGTACCCTGGCGCTGACGGCGGTAAGCCAGGCTGGGACGGAAACACAGACTTTGTACAGGTGGTTTCTTGCACACGCAATAACCGCCACCTGATTGGAGTAACGATGAACACGAAAGACTGGTGGACGGATATGCGCGATTTGATGAACTGGGGCTTTGACGATTTCCAGTGGACCTCACCCTACGATGTCGATCTGCAGCACCCCATTCCCTATGACTATGACTGGGGCTACTTTGTACGTGATAAAAAGACCAACACGCTGCCAACGGCTAATCACGGTCGCTACTACATCTATACAGGCTACAGCGTCTCACCTCCTATTTTAAACTTTTTCGATAAGAACGGCGGCCTGGATAAATTTGGCTTTCCAATCGGCATGCCCAACTACAGTCAAGGGAATCTGGTCAGTCAGCGTTTCCAGAAAGCTACCATCCAGTGCGATCTGGCCGGTAAGCAGTGTAAACGTCTCTAGCCCACCCAGTCACCAGGCCCGCCCTCGGCGCAGCCCCTGCCCTGGCTGGGGACCCGGACTTTCCAAGGGGAAGTGGGGACTGACCAGCACCGCTGCTGGCCGGGGCCAGCTTGCTTTTGTGCTTGATCGCCATGCCACAGCGCCCAGGAGCGAAACAGCGGCATCCGCTGCCAGACCAGGGTCCAGAGCGGGCGCTAACGGGGCTGCAGCACGATGGCAATCGGCACCGGCGTCAGGGAATCCACACCGAAGCGCTGGCCACCGGCATTCAGGTACATCCCCGTCGAGGAGCCGCCGTCAAGGTTGAGAGCGACATCAATATTCAGGTCAGAGGCCAGCAGTAAATCGTCGAACTCGTCCAGCGAAAAGGCCGCATCGGGACTGATAATGAAGAGAAGGCGCCCCTCTTTATCAAAAGCCACAACCGTACGCCGGTTGCTCGAGGCGTCGGCGTCAAACTGGGTGCGCTTGCCTCCAGGCAGGACAAGCATGGGGGAAGATTGGGTGGCCTGCTGGAGTTGCTCTCCGGGACTGTATGGGTACTGGCTCAGAGAGCGCAGATGGATGGCCCCCTGGCTATCGACGTAGAGCATACCGCCGAAACCGCTGTAGGAGCTGCCGTAGACCTGGCCGTCGGAGACGACCAGACCGGTGGCCTCACCCTGATCGTTGAAGTAGCCGCCATTGATTACTGCCAGCGCCCCTTTCTCCTGTTTGAGCCAGTCACTAATGAAGTGCGGCGTAGAGGGGCTGTAGAGCACCCGCAAAGCGATCCGTCGCGGATCGAAGCGGGTGATCATGATGGTGTCCTCATTGCCACTTGGCCCCTTCCAATGCTCATAACGTAGCTCGACGCCCATCGTGAGCATCAGCCAGCGATCTAATGGGCGGCTGGTGCCATCAGAGGAGGTAAACACGGTAGGGGAAGGCGTGCCTGATCCGGTAATGCTGATATTGATCGGCTCCTGACAAGCTGTCATGAGCCACGTGCTCAGAAGCAGCAAACAGAGTAAGAGACAGGAGAATCCTTTTCTGCCTTTTTCTCTCCCTCTCATCCAGGGCATGACAACAGTCCCTTCCTGCCACAATTATAACGTAAGAGCCTACTCTTCCCTCATGCATTCAAGCTGATGTAGCACTCGTCAGGATCGGAGGGCGAGGAAAGACAGCCAGCCGATCGTAACGCCAGTTCCAGACTCGGCCCCTCAAAAAGCCTGGCAGCCGGCCCGCGCGCGAGCCCCAACGTGCAGAGAGCTAGAGGGAGCGCGAGGCGGAGCCAGGCGAGAGGCGTTCGCGCCAGGGAGTGGCATCAATAGCCGAGACCGTCCCTTTGAAGGCCATCGCCAGCTTGAAGGCTGCTGCGTGGGCCTCCTGCTCTGTCGAGTCATCTAGAGGCGGCAGCTCAACCTGCCCATAGCGGCGTGCCAGCGCGCGCGTAATCAGCAGATCGGTGAACCAGGGATTCTTTGGCAGCACAGGCCCATGCAAATAAGTCCCAAAGACATTTTTATAGACCGCTCCTTCATAGCCATCCTTGCCATTATTGCCCCAGCCAGCCAAAACCCGTCCCAACGGCTGAGCCCCCGGTCCCAGATAGGTCCGCCCGCTATGATTTTCGTAGCCGACCAGCACCTGCTTGCCGCACTCAGGGAACTCACATTCGATGGCGATATGGGTCATGAAGCGGGTGCTTCCGCCCTCGGTATGCAGATCAAGGATACCCACCCCTTTCAGCTCAGGGCCTTCGAAGGGTTTGTAGGAGTGCCCCAGCAACTGGTAGCCAGCGCAGACAGCCAGAAAGACTGTATTCGACTCAGCAGCCTCACGCAGCGAGGGCGCTTTGGCCTGCAGATCGCGCGCAGCCACCTCCATCTCGCGATCGGCCCCTCCGTGGAAGAGGATCAGATCATACTGTGTGAAGTCCGGCGTTTGCCTGACAAAAATCTGGTCAATAGCGGTCTTGATGCCACGCCACTTGCAGCGTTTGACGATCGCGAAGAGATTGCCGCGGTCGGCGGCTACACTCATCAATTGCGGATAGAGGTGCCCAATGCGCAAGACCAGGCGCGTATCTTTTCCCTGCTCGTTTGTCATGCCTGCTTACTCCTCCCAATAGGGTTTGACCCAGCCACGCTTCTGCATAATGCGACGCAGCTCCTGTGTAGGTGTATAGCTGGCCATGATATAGAGTGTGCCGCCAGGACCGGCGTTCTGCAAGGCCGCATCAAGTGCTGCCTCACGCTCATGGATGACACGGACGCGATCAAGCGGCACTTCAGCATATTTCAGGCGCATCGCCAGCTCCTCGGCCTTGGTTCCACTGCAGATTACATCAGCCACTTGTGGCGAGATCTCCTCCAGATCGACGTCCCACAGCCAGGCAAAGTCTTCGCCGTCGACAACCGTGTTGCTGGCGACTAGCAGCAGGTGCTTCTCACCCGGGTGCTGGGCGATGAGACGCAGCACCAGATTAAAAGAGGTGGGATTTTTGACGAAGGCCAGATAGATGGTCTGATCACCAGCCTGGATCTTCTCTAGGCGACCAAAAGCCGTACGGATGTTACTGAGAGCTGCCGGGACCTTCTCGATGCCAAAGCCCGCGGCGATCGAGGCGGCGACCGCGGCAGCAGCATTGTAGACGTTATGGACGCCAGGCAGGGGCAGCGTCAGCTCCAACTGGCCAAGCGGCGTCTCCATCGTCACCTGAGTGGGGCCATCCCCCCGCGGGTCCAGATGGATCGAGGTCGCTGCCACATCTAGAGACGGCAATTCATAGCCACAGTTGGGGCAACGATAGAGTCCCAGATGAGAAAGATAAGCCACTTCGTAGACCAGGTCTTCATTGCAACGAATGCAGCGAATGACATCGGCAGCGTGCTCGGGAACAGGGCGACCGACATCAGTAGTGCGCAGGCCGAAGTAGAGCTTTCTGGCCCGCGCCTGTTGTCCAAAGCTAGCCACCTGGGGATCATTGCCATTCAGCACGATCGTGGCTGTCTCTGGCAGGCTCTCCAGTAGCTTATCGAGAGCCTTGGCCACTGAATATAGCTCGCCATAGCGATCCAGCTGGTCGCGGAAGATATTGGTAATGACGACCACATCGGGCTGAATCTCGGGCATAGCCACCGGCATTGTGCCCTCATCGATCTCAAAGAGCAAGAGATCGCTATCAAGTCGCCCGAAGATATCTGCGAAGTTGACGACAACTGAGGTTACGCCCTGCAGCAAGTTCGAGCCGGTGCGATTATGAGAAACGCGCCGACCGCTGGCATCGGCGATGGCGGCGGTCATGCGCGCAGTAGTGGTTTTGCCATTGCTGCCGGTGATCACAATTTTTTTGGCCGTCGTGGTCGCCATGACGGAGCGGAGCACGTTGGGATCGATGCGCCGTGCAATCATGCCCGGCAGGCTTGTGCCGCCGCCGATGCGAAAGAGGCGGCCCGAGGCCCCCGCCAGCTTGCCAGCGGAGATTGCCAGGGCCAGGCGTGCACGGCCCGGCCATGAGGTTCCCCCGCCACCATGTTTCGAGTAGTCTGCCATACGAAAAGAGCCTCCCAGCACTCAAGGCGGATAGTTCATCGTGAGCAGTATAACAAAGGAGGCTCAGGCGGGCAAGTCAGATAGGTCTTCTTGCTAGCTTTCTTCCATCCGGCCTGGTCGGTTGCCTTCAGAGAAAGAGCCGGGTCCGCCGGACGCCTGGCTTCAGCGTCCCTGCCTGGACGAAGGCAGCCAGGGACAGCCCCAAGCAGAGCTAACCGAGACTGCTCAGGAGACTGCCCCTTAGCCAGGATCAATTGCCCGAGACACACCTCATTGCCTGGGTGAGAACAGCCTCACCCAGATCTCCAGGCTCAATATGAGCGTGCAAAGACGGCCTCGCAGGTCGCCGGCTTTCCCGTGTAGAAGCAACGTCCCTGAACCCCACCTTCGGGCTGGTCAAAGGGGATCACACGCAGTGTGGCCTTCGTCTCCTCCTTGATTGCCAGCTCAGCCTCACTATCCTCTGCCCACTTCACCCGCACAAAGCCGCGCTTCTCGCTCATAATCTCCTTAAACTCATCGTACGTCTCAGCGTAGTAGGTATGCTCCTCGCGGAAGGCCAGGGCCCGCTGGAATAGAGCCTGCTGCACCTCCTCTAGCAGCTCTGGCAGGCGCGTCTCCAGTGCATCGATCGCCACGGTCTCCTTCGCGCGATTATCGCGGCGCACCAGCACCACACTATTGTTCTGCACATCGCGTGGCCCAATCTCGATGCGCACCGGCACCCCACGCAGCTCCCACTCGTTAAATTTCCAGCCTGGTGTATTATCGCTCAAATCGACCTTGAGGCGCACCTTGCCTTTCAGCATGCGCTCGATGCGCCCGATGGCCTCCATGATCGCCCCCTGATCGGCATCTTTGCGCCAGATCGGCACAACCACGGCCTGATAGGGAGCGACATGCGGCGGCAGAATCAAACCCGACTCATCGCCGTGAACCATGATGATAGCGCCAATGATGCGCGTACTCAGACCCCAGCTCGTCGTTGCGCAATACTTGCGCTGGCCATCGGAATCCAGATACTGGATATCGAAGCCCTGCGCAAAGTTGTGGCCCAGATTATGGCTGGTGGCCGACTGCAGCGCTTTGCCATCGCGCATCATCGCCTCCAGCGAGTAGGTGCGCAAGGCCCCGGCAAACTTCTCATTCTCGCTCTTGCGCCCGTGAAGCACAGGGATCGCCAGATCCTCTTGCACAAACGAGCGGTAGACTTCCAGCATCAGGCGCGTGCGCTCTTCGGCCTCCTCCAGCGTTCGATGGGCGGTATGACCCTCCTGCCAGAGGAACTCGGCGGTGCGCAGGAAGAGTACTGTACGCTTCTCCCAGCGCATCACGTTGTTCCAGAGATTGATTAAGAGCGGCAGATCGCGATAGCTCTGAATCCACCTGGCGAAGCTGTAGCCAATGATCGTCTCGCTGGTGGGACGAATAGCCAGGGGCTCCTCTAGCTCTTCGCCGCCTCCGCGGGTCACCCAGGCTACCTCGGGAGCGAAGCCCTCCACATGCTTGGCTTCCCGCTCCAGGAAGCTGCGCGGGATGAGCAGGGGAAAGTAGGCATTCATCACCCCTGTTTCTTTAAAGCGGGCATCCAGCAGGCGCTGAATATGCTCCCAGATGGCATAGCCATAGGGGCGGATAATCATGCAGCCGCGCACCGGCGCATAATCGGCCAGCTCAGCTTTACGGACTACCTGGTTATACCAGCGTGAAAAATCGTCGCTCTGATCGACAAGTTCCTCGACGTATTTCTCCTTTGCTCCTTCGGCCATATTGAAGAACACCCTTTCTCTCGCAGAGAGCAGACAGCAGACGGATAGGAAGAGAAACAGCCAATAAAAAAACTCGCCCTTCGAGAAGGACGAGCACCGAGACCCGTGGTACCACCTTACTTGAGCAGCCTCTTGCGAGACAGCCCCACTCGTACGACCAGGCAGCCAGCTATCCCCAGCAGCAACTTGTCTCACTCAACCCCTGGCCCCAGCGACAACCCCCTCTCTTGCAAGCAGGCCAGTAGCCAGCCAGCACCTTGCCCTAGCAGGCAAATTCTGATCGCCTCCTCCGCTAACGGGGAGGGAACCGGTCGACTCCTCGCCGACGCTCTCAGGTGGGTTCAGCGCGGTCACATTCGCCGGCTTGCACTGTCCCGGCTCGCTGTCGAACGGTCGCCACGCTTACTGGTCCTGATCACCGCACTCCACTATGCTATCTTTGGGTTAATCGCAGCAGCGCTTTGCTCTGGCGCTCAGGATACACCTTTTCCTGTGGGCTGTCAAGCAGGTGAGGCGGAAGAGGAAGAGACGAGAGAAGACCTGCCTCGCCTCCTTAAAACATGCGCCCTCCAAGGGGTACCTCTCTGGTGGGGGTCAGCAAGATGACTTTGCCGTCGGCATCGGGTACGCCCAGGGTCAGGACCTCAGAGCGAAATGGGCCGATCTGTTTGGGTGGGAAGTTGACCACGGCCACGACCTGCATGCCCAATAGCTCTTCCTTCGCATAGTTGGTGATCTGAGCGGAGGAGCGTTTGAGGCCGATCTCAGGGCCGAAGTCGATGGTCAGCCTATAGGCGGGCTTGCGCGCTTGAGGAAAGTCTTCGACGGCCACGATTTTGCCCACCCGAATATCGACTTTTTCAAAGTCTTCATAGCTGATGATTGCCATAGCAACGATACGATCCTCCTTCCTTGTTAGTGCCCTGTCCGCCGCTTCTCCTTATACTGCCCTGGCATGGCGCCTATTATAGCACAAGGTTTCACTACCTGGCAGGGTCTGCGAGCAGCGTTCGCCGAGCAGCGTTCGCGCTGAGCGGCGTCCCCCCAAGCAAGAAAAAAAAACACCCGGATCGCCGATCCTTCGCGCGATCCGGGTGCCTCCGGATGGTATGGTCCAAGCAGAATGGGTACGCCAGAACACACAACTGTCGATCAGCTCAGGCCGCTGCTCTCACCTCCCGCCTTGATTGGATTCATGACAGAGATCATGTGCGTGCAAATTGTGTGCCAATCCGCCGGCTAGAGAAGCCGCATCGCAACTGCTTCGTTGTGCAGGGCCTCTATCGTTACACCAGGATCATACGCCGAGAACTTCAAGAAAGTATGGGGAAGTTGTCAGATTTCTATCAAAAAATTGTAGGGGGGATGCGAAGCGACCAGGTGAATATGAACAGAGGGCGCTCTGGAGGGCACCCCCTTGCTCATGCATCTTTCGGCTCTGGACGTGATGGCGACCTTACGAGCACGAGCACAGTGGCACGATGAAAAAGAGCTGGCCAGAGCGCGCAAAAAAGGTGCGGCGCCCCATGCCAATGACGATCGGTAAGGGCGCCGCGGCAAATGGTGCAAGGACCGCTGCAATCTGGCTCGCTTTGAGGACGCCTTGCACTTTATCCTGATCCTGACCACTTTTTTGTGGGGTGTTTCCTTCGAAATACGGCGTGGACGCCTCCAGCAGAAGGCTCAGATCGCCCTCCTCGGCAGTGGCAATACAGAGCGCTTCCTCTTCGTCTAACTGACGCAGACGCGCTGTTTCTTCTGTGGTGATGGTCCTGAACCGCACGCTGTGGCGGAAGAAACAAACATCGACAGGGGCGTAGTCAAAGCGCTCCGCGAGCGCCTCAAAGCCAGCGGCCAGGAAATCCGGGGCGTTGACCTGCACCTCAGCAAGAGGAGCAAGCACGTCTTGCATGGCAGCCGCAACGTGCAGCGCCCCAGAGACAGCGTCTTGGGAGCAGATCGAGGTCGGGATCGGGATCGGGATCGGGATCGGGATCAGACGAGCAGGCGTGAGCACGTAACTGTGAGCCTCCTCGCCCCGGCCCCGGATGCTTCTGCCAACAACCAGGATGCGTGCCTCCTGTTCCTGCTCCTCCTCCTCCTCCTCTCGCAATCGCACGACGATCATGTCCATGAAGAACGGTGCCAGCTCAGGCGGATAGTCAAACGCAAAGCATGTGCCAGTCTGAATGCCTGCGCCGTTTCCGCTTCCAGAGGAGTGCGCCGGGGTGCGAGTGTTCGTGCGAGTGTGAGCATGAGCGGGGGTATTGACGCTGGTACTGGCCACACAGAGCAGGGCTTCCCCGGTTCCCTCGTGGTCAGGCTGAGGTGGTACCAATGCGGCAAGGCCATACCCCGGCCAGTAGAGCCACTCCCGCGGCGGTTCAAAAAGCTGCCAGGGAAGATAGCCCGTCTCGATGGTTTCTGCTTGCAAGGCGGCTGCTTCCTGCAAGGCGGCAAGCAACGGGGATGGAGCCACCAGGAGCGGGGCCTGACCTTGCAGCAAGAGGACGCCGTCTTTCCACTTGGCGAATAGCTCCGTCCTTGCTCTCCCTCTGCCGCTCGTCTTCGTCTTCGTCTTGTACGCCAGGACGCGCCCCTCTAGCATCTGCGAGCACGCTGTGCACGCCAGCCAGGCGGGCAGATCCGTGACTGCATAGACAATGTCCGTCTCGTTTTGGGAGACGCCCCAGTAGATCTTTCCGCTTCCAAAGTGGAGGCGCAGGTGTGCTTGACCCCATTCCGGTTGTTCCAGGTGCTCCAGCAGCGCTTGAGGGAGCCTGAGCAGGCCCTCGGGCGGTGGCACAAGCGGCAAAAGCGGCGTATTCATCTGTTTCCTCCTTCGCAACGTACTCAATCACGCTTTACACTGTCAACACACTTCATGGCATCTACGTAACCAGATTCATATTTGATAGACATCAAGAGCAACACAGCACAGAACAATGCCGAGAAAACACCATATACACAGGAAATAAACAGATACACTTCTACCATGTTAAGAGCCTCGCTCTCCTTAGAACGATCCCAACAAACACTACGCTATGCTAAAGTATACCCACTTTCATTGGCAATAATCAATGGCAAGAATTAATGGCTAAGCGATCATTGTCAATAAAATCTGACAATGGATATGGACTAGTGTTCAATCCCATCGTCCATTAACCTAGTATTGGGCAGTGAGAGGAGGCAGAGAATGTATCGGCTACGGGTAAAGGAAGTCCTGGAACAGAAGGGTCGGACACAGTCCTGGCTGGTGAGAAGGTCCGGGGTGCACGACCAACTGATCAGTAAGATGCTGAAGGAGCCAGACAGCTACAGACCGTCCTACACGACCCTGGCTCAGGTTGCCAAGGCCTTGCACGTCCCAATGGAAGCACTGTTTGAAGAAGTCCCCGACCCAGAGGATGAGCCATTGGACGCGAGGCGCGCAGAATGAGCCAGGCCCTGCGTCGAAGATGCCACGAAGGGTGTGAGCAATCCCCTCCACACCTGTAACCTTTCCCACCTATCTGGTCGCACCTCGTACCTTCAGCACTTCCGTCAAAACGTTTTTCGACAGCACTGAAGGTGGGCAGTGCAGATCGGCGAGACGCGGCGCCACCTTGCGCCAGGGGTGGAAGCAAGCGTTGGCCTGCGGCAAGCGTTCCACTCCTCTCCTTTTTTTTCTCATTGCCAGCTATACCTCGATGGGGCCTGCATCGTGTCTGTATGGTGAAGGCTCGCCCGCGTGCTGTCAGGCTGTAGCTGGCTAGCTTGCAGGAAGAGACGGCTATATGCCATAATGAAGAGGTTCTTTTCCGATCGAGCAAGCGAGAGAGAAAGGCACGGACAGGGACGGGACTCCGTTCCCTTGATTCCACAGCGGAGGCAACAGCAAGCCGTCCGCTCACCAGGCAACAGCTGGCACAGCGGCAGCGTGTCATGCTCTGTCACTGTCCACAAACGCAGACCGTGAGTGAAGAGAGAGCTGCGCAGAGGGATCAGTTGGAGAGAGCAGCAAGCATTGCTCTAGCGAAGGAGTGTCGCATGGCCAGAATCGCGTTCCATGAGGTCAGCAAGTACTACCGCGGTGCCAGCAAGCCCGCCGTTGATCATGTCAGTTTCGAGGTCGCCGAAAGCTCGATCTGTATGCTGCTGGGCACCTCCGGCTCGGGCAAAACAACTCTGCTGCGCATGGTTAATCGCCTGATCGAGCCAAGCAGCGGTACGATCACCATCGATGGCCACTCTATTCTAGAGGAAAACCCCATTCAGCTGCGCCGGCGCATTGGCTATGTCATTCAGCAGGTCGGCCTCTTCCCCCACATGACCATTGCCGAGAATGTGCGCCTGACTGCCGAAATCGCTGGTTGGTCTAAGGCCCGCATGGAGAGTCGTGTCGATGAGTTGCTGACCCTGGTGGGCCTGGACCCCGCAGAATATCGCCGGCGCTACCCCCGTCAGCTCTCGGGCGGCCAGCAGCAACGCGTCGGTCTGGCTCGCGCCCTGGCTGCCGACCCGGCCATCCTCCTGATGGACGAGCCGTTCGGGGCGCTAGATGCCATTACGCGCGTCCATCTACAGGAGGAGCTTCAGCGCATCCAGCGCGAGATGCGCAAGACGATCCTGTTCGTCACCCACGATGTGGAGGAGGCTTTCCGCCTGGGGGACCAGATCGCGATTCTTTCCGAGGGGCGCCTTGTTCAGATCGGCACCCCGGTCGATCTGCTGCTGAAGCCTGCTAACGAGTTTGTGAGCCGCCTGATCGGGTCCGACAATATTCAGCGTCAGCTCCAGTACCTGCCCGTGAGCAGCGCGATGCTGACAGGTACAGAGGCAGCTGGCAGGTATGAGAACCAGCCACGTTGCTCTTCAGAGGCAACGCTGCTAGAGGCCCTGATGAGCCTGATCGCCTCTGGCGCTCACTCTCTGATTGTCTACGATGAGCAGAGCCAGGCCCCCATCGGCACGATTACCCTGAGCGCTATCAATCAGGCGATCACTACCGCCCGGCATGCAGAGGCAGAAAAGACGACGGCCAGCCCAACCCACTAAGGCCTGGCAGAGCTGGGCAAGGGGAGCTGAGCTGCTCCAGCGAGGATGGCAGACCATCTGCTGCCAGTAGTTGTCTAGCTGCCTCTTGGTCTCTGGACCGTTTTTCCTTTACGGGGTTCTTTATGCGTTACTTAACCAGTCCTTCAAGTTATGACCTTTCCGATCCAAGCAGTATACCTAACCTTCTGCTACAACACTTGACGATTGTGGCGATTAGCATGCTGATCGCCCTGGCCATTGCCTTTCCGCTGGCGCTCCTGATTGTGCGCTACCGCCGCCTGCGTCTTCCTGTCATTACTTTGATGGGCTTGCTCTACACAATCCCCGGGTTGGCCCTGATCGGTATTCTGGTCACAGTCACCGGGTTATCGCTGGCCACGGTGGTCATTCCCCTGGTGCTTTATGCCCAGCTGGTGCTGGTACGCAACATCTCCACGGCTATTAGCAGCATCGATCCGTTGCTGATCGAGGTCGGACGGGCAATGGGCCTGAATCGGTTCCAGATTCTCTGGCGTGTCACACTGCCGCTGGCCATGCCCGTGATTATAGCAGGGATTCGCGTGGCCACTGTCACGACGATTGGCATTGCTTCACTGGCTTCGTTAGTAGACCAGGGAGGGTTGGGCGACTTGATCTTCAAGAGCATCCCCTTGGGGGACTACGATACGATCCTGGGCGGGGCGATTCTCCTGGCGCTCTTTGCGCTCGTGGCCGATCTCCTGTTGCTCTTGTTACAGCGCACGCTGGAGCGGGGACGCAGTCAGTTGGCCCTGGCATCGTAGGCCAGACCGATGGCGAAGCCTTGAAAAGAGAGAGAGGCCCCCATGTTGCTCGTCCAATTGTGGCAGTTCATTCTTGATCCAGCCAATGCTTTTTGGGACCATACGGTCGCTTACCTGGAGGTCTGCGCTGTCTCTGTGGTCCTGGCGACTGTGCTCGGCATTGCCATCGGGGTGGCCGTGGTCCGCAGTCCTCTGTTGTCATTCCTGGCTGTTAATCTCAGCGGTCTGATGCGCGCTATCCCCATTATTGCTTTCCTGGCTGCCGCTCTCCCCTATCTGGGAGTGGGCTTTAAGCCGACGATCGTTGCTTTGACACTACTGGGGATTCCGCCAATCCTGCTCAACACCTATACTGGTATTCGCGGCATCGAGCCTGCGATTATCGATGCTGCACGCGGGATGGGCCTCAACACGCGGCAGATCCTGCTGCGCATCCAGGTGCCGCTGGTGTTGCCCATCGTGGCCGCTGGTGTGCGCACTTCGGCTGTGCAGATCGTGGCAACAGCCACATTAGCGGCGATTATTGGGGCTGGCGGCTATGGCGAGTACATTGTAAACGGCCTCTATGAGTTTAAGACCGTTCAGATTCTGGCAGGGGCCCTGCCGGTAGCCCTGCTGGCACTGCTGATCGAGCTGCTGATGGGCTGGCTCCAGCGCGCCCTGACGCCCGCCGGCCTGCGGGTCCAGGAGACAGCCTTGAGTGAAGCTGCGCGGGCTTGAGGATCAAGCCGGGGTGAGAGTCTGGTCAGTTGTTTCTGCCTTTCGCTCACTATTCAATCCTTCATTCTTGCTCGATGGCTATACTGAGAGTGGAGTCAGCCTGTCTTATTTGGATTGTATGAGGAGAGAGTCTATGCGCTCTGTTGCCTTGCTGGCGCGCCTGCGCGCGCTGCTCCTGTTGTCTGTAGTGGGGATCAGCTTAATGACCCTGGCCGCCTGTGGTGGCTCTTCCAGCTCGGGTGGTGGGTCCTCTCCTAATAGCCAGATCACGCTGACGGTCGGCGGGAAGCTCGATGTCGAGGCCCAGCTTCTGACAAAGATGTACACCCTCCTGCTGCGCCATGCCGGCTTTAAGGTGATTGAAAAGCCGGCTCTTGGCACCAACGATGTGGTCTTTAATGCCATTATGAGCGGTGCTATCGACCTCTATCCTGAATTTACGGCCACGGGCCTGCAGCGTCTGGGCCTGCAGACGACGCACGATCCACAGAAGGACTACGAGCTGGTGAAGCAGGGCTTTGAGAGCAAGTATAAGATTGTCTGGCTGGATGTAGCCCCGCTCAATGATACCTATGGGATCTGCGCCCCCAAGATGGCCGCCGCACCTTTGCAGATCACGAAGCTCTCCCAGCTTCCAGCTGCTCTGGCTTCACAGCTGACCGTCGCGGCCCCAACAGATGGTCAGGAGCCGCTCCAGACGATGGAGTCGATCTATGGTATCCATTTCAAGAAGGTGATCGTGATGGATGAGGCGCTGACCTTTAACGCCGTGAAGCAGAATCAGGCGCAGCTGAATGTCTGCTATACGACAAGCGCCCTCATCGACCAGAACGGCTTTGTGCTGCTGCAAGACGACAAGAACGCGTTCCCGATTTACAATCCGGCCCCTATTGTGCGGGAGGATACCCTGAAGAAGGCGCCAGCTATTGCTACAGCTCTGAATCCGCTGGCTCCGAAGCTCACGACCCAGGTCAGCATCGACCTGCAGCGTCAGGTGACCCAGGCCGTCAATAGTGGTACGCCACGCTCCCAGGCGATTACGCAGGTGGCAACGAACTGGCTGAAGAGCGTCGGCCTGCTCTAGCTACGCTCCGCCCACCTGCTTCAAACGCGCAATCTGCGCATTAGCTGACTGGCTGCTGCCCACCTTTTTACCGTCACAGGGCAGCAGCCTTGCTCTTTTTAGCTGTGGCTGGTTGACTGGCTGGCTGGCTGGCTCGCTCGCTCGCTCGCAGCCAGAGGCGTTCCGGCCTTGCAGCCTGGTTTTCCTCTCTTGCTGCCTCAGCCAGGGGAAAACCAGCAGAGGAGCCATGCGCTCACTGTGTTATTATAGAGGCTGGCCAGGACGGCCCCGCTCTTGATTCTCACTGATCGCACTGGGAGACAGCGATGGCACGGTTGGCTAGAGAGGTCGAACAGCCAGCAGCACGCAGGCCAGCGGCCTTCCCTCCGCTTGCAAATCGGCGCCTTGCCCTGTTATCTCTACTACTGCTTCTACAGTTTATTTTACAGGTACCTCTGCTGATTAATCCTCCGACGACGAGTAGTCCTGCACCTTTGATCAATGCCTTTGTCTGGCACTGGCTGCTGACCTTTCTTCCCTATGTGTTGGCCTGCCTGGTTGTGCTGACTAGCCCCCCGCTCTCAGGTCGAACGCGCATCGTTGAGCTTGGACTGCTCCTAGGCGGGGCCCTGCTGCTCCGTCTGATGCTGCTGCCTATCCCCCCAGTGCTTTCGCCAGACGCCTGGCGCTATTTGTGGGATGCGCGCGTGACGCTGTTGGGCTACAGTCCCTATGTTTATGCTCCTGGCGATCCCCATTTCATCCATCTGCGCGATTTTGTCTTTGCCAACAGTCGCTATCGCAATGTGCCAACGCTCTATCCGCCCGGTGCCCAGCTCTTCTTTCTGGTCAGCTATCTGCTGGCGCCCAGCAATCTCACGGTTTTGAAGGCGATCTTCGCGGGCTGTGACTGGCTGACCTGTGTAGTCCTGGCCTGGCTGCTCCATCGGCGGGGAAAAGATGGAGGGTTCTGTGTGCTCTACGCCTGGTGCCCGCTGCCGATCGTGGAGTTCGCTATTCAAGGCCATGTCGATGCGCCAGCGGTGTTGCTCACCCTCCTGACACTGCTGGCCGCTGGGCACGCCGGGCAGGCCAGTGCTCGCGGGCGAGCTGTCACTGGGTTTCTGTTGGGCATGGCAACGCTGGTACGCCTTTATCCAGCCCTGCTGCTGCTGGCCCTTGTCCGGCGTCGCGACTGGCTGCTGGTGCTGGTCTGGGCCGTGACCCTGGTCGCCGGTTACCTGCCGTATCTGATTCTAGGGCAGGGCCAGCTGCTCAGCCCTTTTGAGAGCTATGCTGGTAGCTATACCCCGAACGCAGGCTTACCTCAGCAACTGAGTCACTGGTTGGCCCTGCATACCTCTCTGAATCCGGCCTTGCTGCATTGGCTGGAGGAGACCGTGATCGGGGCAATCATGGGAGGTTCAGCGCTGGCAGTGCTCTGGCTGCGCTGGCGGCACCACATCGCTGGTGAGACTGCAGCGCTCTTACTGATCAGCGCCTTGTTCGCCGTGTCAGCCCATATTTTCCCCTGGTATACGACCGTGCTGATCCCGCTGGCTGCGCTGCTCCTTAGCTCCAGCGAGAGCGAGCTGGGATTGAGAAGGCCAATAGCTTTCTGGGCCTGGTATTTTGCTTGCACGACTCCGCTGGCCTACTTTTTCATGTATGAACGCGACTGGACACTCTACTATGCGCTGGTCTATTGGCCTCCGCTCCTCGGGCTGACACTGGCAACAGCGCTGAGCCTGTATCGTCGCGTCCGTCAGTAGAGGTCGCCTGATAAGGAGGCGCTGCGTCATTGCCGCGCCCCGTCCGATGGCAGAGATGCTTTAGACTTTCGCAGGCAGCTTCCTCTCAGATCCGGCTACCTGTGAGAATAGGACAGCTTCTTGTTACGACGTTCGCTCATCATGAGGTGGGCGTCGATAGAGATAGAGATAGGTCTCATGAGCGCTGCGGCCCGAGGGACGCGCATGGTCGATGGGTAGGAACCAGGAGCCGCGCCGCTGCCATTCGGGGCTGTCAGGGCCATCGCGGCTATCCGCTCCCCAGAGGAGGGCCGCTATGTCGAACAACGCGATGAGCAAGATCAGCAGTAAGAGGAGAAGTATGCCAGTCACCAGGTACCTCCTGAATGAGGACAGGCCATGTGCCAACCAACGTACTTGGACCGACGGCGACCGTGCGCAGCGGTAGCTAGCAGCTGCCTTGCTGACTGGGGAGAGATGCGATGAACGACCAGGTCTAGCCACATCCCGCCCGCTCATGTTGCCATCGTTATTCTTCCTTTCCTGGAAACAACCATAGAGGAAAGATGGTTGCGTAACCACAGCCAATCTACAGCTTTTCGCAGGAATCAATGCGGGCCAATCGCGCGATCTCCGATAGCGGGGCGCTGCCGTTCGCCCCATGCGCCCGTAGCCCTCCTCGTCCCTGGCACTTTGATCAGGAAGCCTTGGGAAAGCCAGCACCATACTGGTCCCAGAGGGCAGGGTGTGGTATCATAGCTATACTAAACACATGATCCCTCGTCAGGAGAGCGTCGCCAGTCCGAGGGATGAGAGAGGTGGTTGCCCGTGGCTTTTAGAGCGCGAGACCAGAAAGGGGAGCGAGACTCGGACGCGGCAATTCACCTTTAATATTGATGCGGTACGCATCCCCTACGGCAACCACACCCTGAAGTACCCCGAGCACCCACAAGCTGCAAGCAGCCAGTATGGACGAGGCCATCCGCATCTCTGGCAACCACATCCACACGGAGCCAAGCCGCGCGATGTCCTGGAGATCCCCACAACCTGTAACGGCATGCACGAGAAAACTCCTCATCCAACACAGAAGCCTGAAGAGCTGTTGCGCAAAATAGTGCTTGCCTCGTCCAACCCCGGCGATCTGATCCTTGACCCCTTCATCGGCTCCGGCACCACTGCTGTCGTCGCCGAGCAGCTCAAGCGCCGCTGGAAGGGCTGCGATATATCCGTCGAGTACTGTCGTTGGGCAGTTGAACGTCTCGAGCTTGTCGAGGACTGGCCAATAGAGAGGTGGATTTTATATGACCAGGAGAACGCCAGGCGCAGACAATCGATCAGATACTTCTAACCGCTTGTAAGAAACCATTTTCTCGTTTACAGCTATCTCCTCACGCGCCTGGAAGGAGTCTACTATGTAGACTATCGGCCCGAACTGGGTGCCAGACCAGAGACTCCAAGGGCAAGTCAGGCCCTTTCAGGACCTGCTCTTTCACGACTTATGGCTGTTACTGAACCAGTCCGATCAGCCAACCGGCACCTCGTAATAATCAAAAGTGGTGGTGATCTCGAAGCCACAGGAACGGTAAAGCGCCAGCGCCCCCTCGTTGCTGGTATCCACCTCTAGCGCAATCCGGCGCGGACGCCGGCGGAGAACATGCTCAACCGTCCAGGCCAGGGTCTGGCGTCCATAGCCTTTGCCCTGGTGTTCGGGCAACATACAGAAGCCATAGATGAAGGCCTCGTCCTCATCATCGATATAACGGATCAGCCCCACAACCTCGCCAGCCACCTCCGTCACCAGCGTCACGCGCCGCGGACTGGTAATATCCCGTGTCGTCTCCGCTAAGAGCGCTCTATCCTCCGTCATCTCAAAAGCCCGCGCCGTAATATGCGTCAGCAGAGGGGCCTCATCCGCTCTGGCCGGGCGAATACGCACTCCATCCTGTCGCTCCACCTGGAGGGGTGCACTCTCCAACTCGCGCACCATTCGATACTCCGAGTTGTGATAGCGCGCCTTTACCGCTTGCGCAAAGCCCTGGGCCCCCAGCGAGTTGCGATCAAAAAAGAGCAGAATCCGCGGCACACCACGAGACCTCAGCTCTTGGTTGGCCAGGCGGAAGAGCAGCGAAAAGATACCCTGGCGACGCCTGTCAGGATGAACCATACCCGTTAGCTCGGCCTCGCGCGGGTTGAAGCTATAGAGTGCCAGATAACCGAGCAACTGGCCATCCTCATAGTAGAGAAAGTCATTGGTCACCTGCCCCGAGCGCGACCGCAACATTTCCCAGAGCAGGCGCACCGCAATCCCCTCACGTTCCTGACAGAGGGCCGCCAGTGCGGCAATCTCCTGCAGCTCCTCAGCCGCCAGCGTGCGTTTACGCACCAGACCGTGTTTCTGCATATCTCGCTGGTCCAATCTAGTCAGCCGCCTACTTCGAGCACCCCCCCTGCGGCGCGGCTCACGTCGGCTCAGTACCTCTCCGCAGGGGGGCTACAGACGCTCGTCCTCAGCCTCTCTATCTCTAATCGACATAGCCCAACCGGGCGCAGGAGAGAGAGGCTTTACAGGGCCAGCGCAGTGCTCTGCTCTCTCTACCACAAGGGTTCTCTGCTTGTCGCTCTATACATTGCCATAGCCTCAGCTCCCCTGTCAACCAGGAGACGCTACGACGCTGGCGTCCGCCGGGCGGGCGAGCCTGTTGAAGATCAGAGCTACCTGCTGCCTCTCAATGGCCGCAAGTAGTCAGTCAGAGAGGCTGGCAGACCGCAGCCACAGGGGTCTAGCGCAGGCCAAGCAACTCGCGCGCAATAATCAGCTGGCGAATCTCGGTTGTCCCCGCTCCAATCTCCGCCAGGCGGGCATCGCGCCACATGCGCTCGACCTCGAAATCGGTGGTGTACCCCCAGCCACCATGAATCTGCAGCGCCTCGTTTGCCGCCCGCCACTGAGCACGAGCCGTAAAGAGCAGGGCCGCCGCCGCCTCTTTACTGACGCGCTGCCCCTGCTGCGCCAGCCACAAGGCTCGATGGGCCATCAGCCTGGCTGCTTCCAGATCGGTATACATGTCGGCCAACTTGGCTTGAATGAGCTGAAAGTTGGCGATGGGCTGCCCGAATTGCTGACGCTCACGAGCATACTTGAGCGAAAGCTCCAGCGCAGCTTCGATCCCACCCACAATGCTGACCGCGAAGAAGGCCCGCTCCAGATCAAGCCCGCTCATGACCACCCGATAGCCCTCGTTGACCCGGCCCAGAACGTTCTCCGCCGGCACAAAGGCTTCCTCAAAGACTAACTCCCCCGTGGGCGAGCCATGCATACCGACCTTTTCAATCTTGCGCGCCACATGATAGCCCGGCGTCTTTGTCTCGAAGAGGAAGGCGGTAATGCCACGACTACCGGCCTCTGGCTTGGTTTTGGCGTAGACAATGAGCAAATCGGCAATCGGGCCATTGGTGATAAAGACCTTCGTACCGTTGAGCACGAACCCCCCATCAACAGCGCGCGCCATCGTACGAATACCCATAGCATCGGAGCCGGCATCAGGCTCGGTCAGGGCCAGCCCGCCGATCATCTCGGCTGACGCAAGCTTGGGGAGATAGCGCTGCTTCTGCTCTTCCGTTCCATTGCGCAAAATATTATGGGCACAGAGATTCAGATGCGCTCCAAATGACATGGCGATGCCCCCATTGGCCCGCCCAATGGCCCGCGCTACCAGGGCAGCCATCAAGAAGTCGCCGCCACTACCACCGTAGCTCTCAGGGATACCAATGCCGGTATAACCCTGGGCTGTCAGCTTTTGCCAGAGCCAGCGCGGGAAATCATCGCTGCGCTCAAGTTCCGGCGTCAGCGGCTTAATCTCACGGAGGGCAAACTGCAGAGCGCTTTCGTAGGCCAGTCGGTGCTCTTCAGGGAGTTCGAAGTCCATCGTCGGCTTTATCCTTTCTCTCAGCGGAAACGGACTGCGCTTGTGTGCTCTATCTTTTGTGCGGCAAGTCGCGTATACTCTATTATATGATGAACCAGGCCAGCATCGACCCTCCCTCTGGAAAGCGAACCAAGTATGCTGAATACAGCTTCTGTGCAGGCCGTTGAGAAGGCCCGCTTCTCGCAAGCATTCGTCAGGCCACTCTACGACACCTATTGCTTTGCCAACATTCCAGGTACCATCCTGACCTTGCTGACTGGCGCGGGCGAGAGCACCCTGCCCATCGATGTTTTGGGAGCACTGCCCCAGCGCTATCAACGGCTGATTCTCTTCTTTATCGACGGCTTTGGCTGGCGCTTCTTGCAACGCTATGCCGAGCGCCATCCGTTGCTTCGACTGGCCCTTGACGAGGGCACGGTCTCGCTTCTCACCTCACAGTTTCCTTCGACCACGGCAGCCCACACCACAACGATTCACACCGGCCTGGAAGTGGGCCAGAGTGGGATCTATGAATGGACCTATTATGAGCCACTGGTCGATGAAGTGATTGCTCCCCTGCTCTTCTCATATGCAGGCGAATTCACGCGCGATACACTGATGCAGTGCGGCCTACCGCCCTCAGCCTTTTATCCACAACAGACGCTTTACGAAAAGCTGGGGAGCCACGGTGTGCGAAGTACGATTTTCCAGCACCGTTCCTATACCCCATCGACCTTCTCTACTGCGGTCTTTCGAGGGGCGCGCGTCTACGCCTTCGACACCCTCGCCCAGGCTCTTGATGAGCTGCGCGAGCAGCTCCTCTCAGAGGATGCCGATGAGACAACGCCAGCCTACTATCTGCTCTACTTCGATGGGATCGACACCGCCGGTCACCGTTTTGGTCCCGATTCCCCGGAGTTTGAGGAGGCGGTCACACAGTTCTGGAGCCTTCTGGAAACGCATTTTTACCGACCACTACACGCTAAGCTCTCCGAGACGCTTCTGATGTTCACCGCCGACCACGGCATGGTTCCCGTTCGCCCGGAAACCACCTTTTATCTGAATGTGCAGCTACCGGCACTGGTTCCCCTCCTCCGCACCACACGCCAGGGCCGTCCGCTGGTAGCCGCAGGCTCGGCACGCGACATGTTTCTCTACGTGAGAGACGAAGCCCTGGACGAGGCTCTGGCCCTACTAAGACAGGCCCTGGCTGGCAAAGCGGAGATCTATCGAACGCAGGAGCTGATCACCGCCCATTTCTTTGGCCGCCAGGCCCCCAGCGAGGTCTTTCTGAAGCGTGTGGGCAATGTTGTCATCTTACCTTATGAGGGGGAAAGCGTCTGGTGGTTTGAAAAAGGACGCTTCGAGATGCGTTTCCGAGGCCATCACGGCGGCCTGACCCCGGCGGAGATGCAGATCCCCTTGTTGCTGCTGCCGCTTTGAAAGCCGACCAGCGTAGGAAGGGTCCAGGCCCTCGCTAGAGCGCCAGAGCGAGGGGAGCCTGTCCTTGCGGCTCCCCCCACAGCGGGCCTGCCCTGCTCTTGTGAGCAGAGATTTGGGCCGCCCTCACTCGTAACGCAGCACCTCTAGTGGACGCACACGCACCGCTCCCCAGGCGACAAGGGCCGCTACCGCCATCGAGAGAACCGCAGCCCCGACGATCAGCGCCAGGACGATGATCTCGCTGGTGCCCAGATTGAAATTAAAGACGAAGTGACCCAGCAGACTGAGTGCCAGACTCACCAGCAGCATAGCGAGGAAAGCCCCTACACCAGCGACGGTGCCGTTTTCAAGCAGGACCTCACCCAGGATCGAACGGCTGGTATAGCCTACCGCTTTGAGAATACCCAGCTCACGCCTTCGCTCTAGCATGGCCAGGCCCACAGCATTGGCAATAATGACGATACCCGCGAAGAGCGAGAGCGAGGCGATGGCGCTCAGCGTCAGGATGATATAGCTCAGGAACTGGTTCACATAATCGCCAAGGTTCGCCAGATTGGTTACTGAGATGGCACCGGCAATGGCTTGCATGCGATCGAGGGCCTTGCCCAACTGGGCCGGATCGATCTTCAGGTAGTAGATGTTGGTGGCCTGGCCGCCAGGGCTGAGCGCACGCACCAGATCCAGGGACGCCAGCATCGCCCCAGAGGAGGCAAACCCTTGTGAGCGGTAAATGCCCACCACCGTCACTGTACGAACCAGCTTACCATCCTGGCTGACCAGGGTGAGTTTGCTGCCGAGATGGAGGTGGTTTTTCAGAGGAGCAAGCTGGAGAGCAGCCTGGGGCAAGAGCACGTTATCGCTAGCGGCATCCGCTGCACTGAGGTTGCGCCCCTGGACAACGGTGACTTCTTGAGACGGCACCTGGCCATGTGCCAGATCGTAACCTTGCAGGCTTCCCAGGTAGAAGAGAGCAGCCTGATTTTCAAAGTTGTTCGGATTCGAAGACGCAGTTGCATTTTGGCGCAACAGCGTCTGCAGCGGCACCCCGTCGATCGTCAATGGCAAGCAGGAGGTTATGATCAGATGCTGTCGATTCTGAACGCCGGGCACGCTGCTCCATTGCGCCTCTAACTGCTGAGCCTGGCGATCGTTAGCGGTCACAATGACATTAAACGAGACGATCCGCGCCAGCGAAGAATTAATGGCATCGCGCAGGTCCTGCCCCAGAATCAGGATTAGACCAACCGTGAAGATGCCAACGAAGAGGGCCAGCATCGTGGTAGTGGTACGCGCCCGCTGCCGTCCGATATTACGCAAGGCCATCTTGATATTGGCCTTCCAGGTGGCGGGTAAGAAGACTACCACTAGCCCAGCCACGGCTGCCAGCAAGAGCAGCGAGCCAAAGACGGGCAGCACCAGGGTGATCAGGCCGGCAATCACCAGGGCCACCACAATCAAAGCGAGAAAGCCAATATTGAGCCGCTCCGGTACCGGCAGCAGACTAATGACAATAACAGCCAGGACAAAGAAGAGGCTGAGCAGGCCGAGGAAGATGAAGGTCCCATAGACGACGCCGATTCCCAGCCCAACGTTGTTGTTGAGCACTACAATAGCCATGCCACAAAAGAGCAGCGAGAGCAACAAGAGGAGACCAGCCGTGAGAGCATAACTGCCAGGGCGAAAGCCCTCCGGGAGATCGCGGATAACGCTCAGTGGGCGAATATTGGCCGCCTGAACGATCGGCATCAGACCAAAGATGAGGGCGGTCCCCAGACCGATGAGCACTCCACCTACGAGGATGAGCGGGTCAAAGCTGACTGGCAGATTGAGCATAAAGAGGTGCATGATCAGGCCGCGCGCCAGCAGACTGACCCCCAGGCCGATGGCAGAGCCAATCACTCCCCCAACGAGTCCAAGCAGGCCGGCCTCCAGACCAAAGAGCAGGTAAAGATCGCGCCGTCGATAGCCAGTGGTCTTAAGCATGGCGATCTCAGTGCGCCGTCTCAAGAGCAGCACCTGCATGGTGTGAACAATACCCACTCCTCCAATAAGCAGCGCCAGTAAACCAGCGATCTCCAGGAACTTGCGGATATAGTCAACCTGCTGCTCATCGGCCTTTAAAGCGTCCGTCGCCGTCTGCGTCGAGGCGTAATAGAACTGGTTCTGAACAGCCTTGGCTACTTGATCAGCACGAGCTTGATCGTTATTAGTCGATATATAAATGCTGTCATAAAGCAAAGGCTGGTCAGGGGCAGCTGTCTGATAGGTAGCCGCCGATAGGTACATAGTACTGCCCGCTGTGGCGGCCAGGCCCTCATCGGCGATGACGCCGGCAATGGTGACATGGAAGATGCTTCCAGTACCAGTAGAGCTGTCAGGGCTGACATAGATGGTGAGACTATCCCCAACCTTGTAATGATATTGATCCAGAAAATTCTTGGTTACCACCACCTGCTGCCCCTGGACCAGGCGAGCAAAGCTGCCGTCGGTGGGCTGGAGGAAGGTAGGTGAGGGAACCACAGGGAAGGTCTGAGGGTCAATCACGATGAGAGAGAAGGCCTCACCAATACTTGCCGACAGTCGCGTCGAGGCGCGTGCCGTAATCACCGGGGTATAGGCGCTGATTTCTCCCTGCTCTTTGAGGCGCTCAAAGAAGGCCAGATCAGTGTTGTTGAAGGGATGAACATAGGCAGCGACCGCAACATCGCCCCCATTGGCCTCACGCACGTTGCTGGTAAAGGCCAGATTGATCATCTGGCCGACCAGTTCAAGCGAGACGATGGCCAGCACACCTACCGCAATACACAGAATCGCCAGCACACTGCGCTGACCACCCCTGAGAAGCGAACGCCAGGCATACTTGAAGTAGAGTGAGGCTTTCATGAGCGGATTGCCTCCTCCCTGAGCACCTCGATAGCGGCAATACGACCGTCAATAATGCGAATGGCCCGATCGGCGTGGCTGGCCACCGTCGCATCATGCGTGGCAATAATAAAGGTTTTGCCAGTGGTCTGGCGCAAGTAAGCGATCAGCTGTAGCAGCTTCTCGCCGTTAGCAGCATCCAGATTCCCAGTAGGCTCATCAGCGATCACCAGGGGAGGATCGGTCGCAAGCGCGCGGGCAATGGCAACACGCTGCTGCTCGCCCCCAGAAAGCTGCGTCGGGCGATGATTGAGCCGGTGCGAGAGGCCAACCAGCTCCAAGAGTTCCCGCGCCCGTGCGGCTGGCGACCCCTTGTGCTTGCCGACGTAGAGGGGGATTTCAACGTTCTCTTGAGCCGTGAGGGTGGGGATCAGGTTGAAGGCTTGAAAGACCATGCCGATTTTCTGGTTGCGCACGGCGGCCAGCCTGCCCTCACTCATCTGCGTGACATCGATACCATCAATGATGACCCGCCCACTAGTCGGGTTGTCCAGGCCGGCAATGATCCCCAGTAAGGTGCTCTTGCCCGAACCCGAAGGTCCCACGATGGCAATGAACTCCCCTTGCCTCACGCTGAAACTGATACCGCGCAGAATCTCAATACGCTCGTGACCGAGTGGCAGGCTGCGCGTTACCTCCTCAACCTGCAAGATGGTCTTCCCCAGCACTGAAGATCCCTGCTCACCGACCGCTGCCGCCGCAGGCTGGAGTTTGGACTGGCCTGTACCCTGATCGCCTTGCGCTCTTTCTTCCATCACAGTGATCTCTCCTTCTGTCCCGGTTACATTTGACAAGTGGTTGCTCGCTCTGTCTCCTCACCTTTCCCTCACAAGGCATATGATACCCCCCCCAGAGGGAAGAGGATAGCTGGTTGCTCGCCCGGCGGCGATCTGCCGATCCTCCGACTGGCTATAGCTTATTGTTATAGCTTTCGAATTTATAACATACTGTTATCTGATCTGTCAAGGGGGCAATAGTGCCTTAATTAGGGCAATGTGGAGCTTTCTCGGTGCACATTGGTCAAAGTCTGGCGCCAAGCCAGGGGGACGGGGCGGCCAGAGAGAAGGGGACACCGGGCTGCGTCGGTCCAAGAGTCCGGGATAGGCAAGTATCATCAACTATGCTATACTGCACAGGAACTCATCGTACAGCCTTGACAGAGGAAACAGCGAGCAACTGGCAAGAATCGAACAACAGCGACCGCCTGCGCGCATCAGCGGCCCGGTCCACACAGCCTATAAGCAATGTTGCTGGCTTCGGCGCGTTTTGGCAGGCGCTGGTCAAACCCAATACCATCTCTTTTCCTGAGTTTCCTTCCCCGGGATCTCAGCAGTGCGGGCAGGACGGCAAGGAGAGCCAGCGTCCGTGCAAGCGGGCAACGGGGAGGGGAGCCAGGCAGAGAGCGAGGAGAACGTAGACGCTATGCGTAGAGGAACAGCCCTACTCCTCCTGCTGATCGTCATCCTGGCAGCCTGTGCGGCCTATATTGACTGGCCCAATACGCCGGGTATCCACATTCTGGGGATCAACCACGATTTCAAGGTCAATCTGGGACTGGATCTGCAGGGAGGCGTACGCGCCTTATTGGTGCCATCTAACCCCAATGAACAGGTGACCGATGAGACCATCCAGGCCGCCCGCAATCTGATTGAGCAGCGCGTCAATGGCGGTCTGGGCGTATCGGAGCCGAGCATCCGTGTGCAGCAGAACGGTAACCAGTACAGCATCTCAGTGGAGCTGCCGGGCTTCAACACCGGTAACCAGACGCAGGCCCTGCAGACGCTGCTGCAGGCGGGCAACCTCGAATTCTGGGATACTGGCTCGACTCCGCTCACCGAGAATAGCACGTTCGACCCTAGCCAATATACCAGCACTAACCCGGGCGGCAAGCCCTGGTTTACCGGCAAGGATCTCGATCCCAGCCAGATCGGCGTGAGCACGGACTCGTCAGGTCAGCTGCAGATCAACTTTGCCATGAAGGGTGACGCTGTCTCCAAATTCGGCCAGTTCACTCAGCAGCACATCGGCGACTACCTGACCGTCACCCTCGACCGCAAGGTTATTCAGTCTGCAGTGATTCAGAGTGCCATCAACGGCCCAGGGGTCATCACCGGTCGCTTTACCCTCCAGGAGGCCCAATCGATCGCGACGGTCCTGCGCTACGGAGCCTTGCCCATCGCACTCAAGATCGCTAGCCTGCAGACAGTCGGTCCTACACTGGGCACCGACTCGATTCAGAAGAGTCTGATCGCCGGGGCCATTGGTCTGAGCATGGTGGTGCTCTTCATGCTTCTCTACTACCGCCTGCCCGGCCTGCTGGCCGATCTGGCCCTGGCGCTCTATGCCGGACTCACCTTTGCTGTCTTCAAGCTTATCGGCGTCACTCTGACGCTGGCCGGAATTGCCGGCTTCATCCTCTCGATTGGCATGGCGGTGGACGCCAATGTCTTGATCTTTGAGCGAGTCAAGGAAGAGCTACGCGCCGGTCGCTTACTGGCAGCAGCGATCGATGCCGGCTGGAAGCGCGCCTGGCCTTCGATCCGTGACTCCAACTTCTCTACTATCATCACATGCCTGGTGCTCTTCTTCTTCGGCAACACCTTCGGCGCCACGATCATCAGCGGTTTCGCTACTACGCTTATCCTGGGCGTGCTGATCAGCATGTTCACTGCCATTGTGGTGACACGGACCTTCTTGAACGTGCTGGTGCCGACAGGAGTCATCAACCATCCCGCCCTCTTCGGTCTGCCCGCCGGCTCAATCGCGGCGGCGACTGCAGGACGGCGTAGCTCGCTGTAAGAGGAGGCTGCCGTGTTCAGGCTCGTTGAAAAGCGCTATCTCTTCCTGGCGCTCTCGCTGCTGGTGATCGTACCTGGTACCCTATCCCTGATCTTTAAAGGGCTTAATGTCGGCATCGACTTCGCCGGCGGATCTTCTCTCAGCCTGCGACCAGAAAAGCAGCTAACCATCACAACCGTGCGTAACCTGCTTAGACCCTTCCCACTCAAGGATGTGCAGGTCCAGCTCGGCAACGATCAGACGCTGGCCGGCAAGGGTACGGTCTGGGTACGCTTGAATACGACAATCGACAGTACAGTTCAGAACGCGATCAAGAAGGACCTGCAGACGCTCTATAAGAGCACGAGTCTGGGGATTACCTTCGATGACCTGGTCTACAGCGGAAAGAAGGTCACGATCGTCACGGTGACCAACTTCCCCACAGGGGTCACTCCCAAGGTGGAGGACATCCGCAATGCTCTGAGCAAGCTGCCTGATACGACCGATACGACGAAGGCCACCTCCTCTAGCAGTGTCTCGTCAGCCACTCCTACGCCGACCTCGGGGCCTTCGGTAGCGCGCACGCCGACCCCAACGGCCAGCGCCCCAACCAAGGCAACGGCTACGGCTGCGGCTCAGGCAACGGCTACGGCTGCGGCCAAGCAGGTGACGCCTACCGCCACGGCGACTGCTACGGCTACGCCAACCGCCACGCCGTCGAGCAGCTCTAGTAGTAACGCGGCCACCATCCCAGTCAAGGTTATGGACATCCGTCAGGGGACCACGACCCAGACGATCAATATTCTGACAGTGACCCCTCTGGATGCCAATCTGCAGGCCGCGATCGAAAGCGCCTTTATCAATCAGGGCAATACCTATGTGCAGCTGCTCCAGACGGCTACTGTTCAGGGGTCGGTGGCAGCCGATACACAGCGCAATGCTATTCTGGCAGTTGTCGCAGCCTCCATTTTGATCCTGCTCTATATCTGGTTCGCCTTCCGCAAGGTGCCGCGTCCCTGGCGCTATGGTGTCTGCGCCGTGCTCGCGCTGGTGCACGACGTGCTGGTGGTGCTGGGGGTCTCTTCGATTCTAGGCTGGACGGTTGGATTCCAGGTTGACTCGCTCTTTATCACCGCCTTGCTTACGGTGATCGGCTTCTCGGTTCACGATACCATTGTGGTTTTTGACCGCATCCGTGAGAACATGCAGCGGCGCACCGTTGAAACGTTCGAGGAGGTGGTGAATGCCAGTCTGATACAAACAATGGCGCGCTCGCTGAACACTTCGCTGACGGTGCTCCTCACCCTGGCTGCGCTGACGCTTTTTGGCGGCGTCTCGATCCGACCTTTCACGGGGACGCTGCTGCTCGGCATCTTCAGCGGCACGTACTCGTCTATCTTTAACGCCAGTATGCTGCTGGTAATTTGGGAGAAAGGCGAGCTTGGTCTGAGCTGGCTACGAGCCCGTTTTGGCGGTGCAGGTGCCACTGCTCCGAGTGGGCGTCGCGCTCGCGAGCGCGAGCTGACTTCGACCCGCGGCTAACCTGCCGATATCGCCTGCGAAGCATGTACCTGCCTGGTTCACCTTTCCTGGCTGAGCGGACCAGCGATCCAGGCAGAAGCATACGCAAGAAAGCATCAACTGGCTACTCTTCAGGTCTCTCCTGAACGAGTAAGAGGTAGAGAACGGTTATGCTCACTGGCATTGACCATGTGATCATCGGGGTCAAGGATCTGGAGGGGGCGAGTGCTCTCTTCACCGAGCAGCTGGGTTTGACCGTCTCTGGCGGCGGGCGCCACCCCGCCGCCGGGACGGCTAATCGTATTATTGTGATCGGCGACACCTATCTGGAACTGATTACGGTGATAGCGCCGGATGAGGCTCAGCCTGCTATGCTGGAACGCCTCGCCAAGGGAGAAGGCTATTGGAACTTCGCTCTGGCGTCCGATGCGATTGAGGCAGATTGCCAGCGAATGCGAGCACGCGGGGTGCCCGTGCTAGGCCCCACACGCGGAGAGCTACGAGCCAGCGATGGCCGCTCTCGCTCCTGGCTACGCGCCGATATCGAGCGTCCCGACCTGGCCCAGCGCTATCCTTTCCTGATCCAGCACGACAGCAGCGGAGAGGAGCGCCGTTTTCGCCTTGCTGGCTGGCAGCAGCCACCTCACCACCCATTGGGGGCGGTGCGCGTCTCCAGTGTGACGATCGCTGTGGCCGATCTGGACGAGGGCCGGCGGCGCTTCAGCCACATCTATGGGCTGGAGGCCTCCCCTCCCTACACAGGCGAGGCCGACCACTGGGAAGCACTGCTGGCGGCTTTTCCTCTGGGGAATGGCTTCCAGAGCTTTGAACTGGCCGCTCCTCTAGCGCTGGCCAGCGCTGAGAACTCGCTCGTTGATCCGCTCCCGGGCTGGGAGCAGCCTTTGCCGGAGCCAGCCAGTCTGAGGCACTTTCTCCAGAAGGTGGGCGAGAATCTCTGTCGGATGACGCTGGAGGTTGCCGATCTGCAAGCAGCCCGGCGCTATCTGGACCAGCACGGAGTAACTTATATGCTCCAGGAGCAGCCTCAAGCAGCCCTCTGGATTCATCCAGACGTTACGTGCGGAGCTGCTATTGTGCTACACCAACTTTCCTGAGTGATCAGAAGGGAAAGCCAGCACTTAGAAGTAGGTCAGAGCGCAGGAGCAGAAGTGAGCAGCGGCGGAGCAGGCGAGGCCTGGAGCCGGTCCGGCCAGCGCTCCGGCTGAGCTACCTATTTCAGCCTCCTCCTACTCCGCCGCTGCGATTTGAAAGCGCAGCTTTCGCTTGAAGACTTTCTCGAACAGATCGGCTTTTTCGTGAGCCTGGTCAAGCTCCTCATCAAGATCAGCCAGGGGGCGTGTCCAGAGTTGAATGGTCCAGCGCTCCCGGGTGCACTCTTCGGGTACACTGGCCAGACGCAGGACACGAGCATCGTGGTTGTAGTCGAGGGCATCGGCAATGCGCAAGAGGGCCGCGAGCATGGAGACGCGCTTACGCGCTGGGCGGCTCATGACCGCATATTCCTCGTGAGCCAGACTCGGCAAGGCTCTCCGATGATAGCGTGCAATGCAAGCAATCTCGTGACGCTCCTCGTCGGAAAAGTCAGGGAGCGGGGTCTCTTTGATGAGACGGAAGGAATGCTTGTGGTGACGCCGCTCTTCAACGAGCATGCCTGTGTTGTGTAAGAGGGCTGCGCGCTCTAGCAGACGCTGGGCTTTGGTATCAAGTCTATGCAACGATTCTGTGGCCGCAAAGAGCTGCAAGGAGAGGCGCGCCACATGACGGGCATGGGGCCAGTCTTCGACTTGCAATCCCCCGCTGAGCTGCAACTCTTCGGGTGTGGGCTGAGGAAGTTGCCACCACTCTAATTGATCTTCTATGGAATGCATGCGGTATACCCACCTTTATACGCCACGCTCTTCAACAGACCATGCTTTGTAGCATAGTTTTAACCTGGCGTTTACTATCCCTTTACCTGTTCTTATTGTACACCAGATTGACGAAGACTGCCGTGCAGAGAAGAACCAGCTTGCGCAGGCCTGCGAATGCCACTCCGCTCCGCTAGCTACGTAAGAGGGCTTGCAGCTCTTGTCGAAAGTGACGAGCTTCAAGCTCGTACCAATGTTGACGGAAGGTGAAGAAATGCACTTCGCGCTCTTGGAGGAGACGCGGTAGCAAGTGACGGAGGCTCTCCTGGACCACAGAAGGTGGCTCCCCCAGAGCCTGGAGAAGGCTTGCGGTCTCCGCCGCCTCATCAACAACGTCCTGTCCGGTCAGTATTCCTTTGAGCAAGGCAATGAGCACATCATGATCGTGGAGTCTTCCCAGCTCTTCTTGCAGTTGTTCCAGCTCTGCTAGAACAGCATGACACTCTTGCGGTAACACCTCCTGGAATAGCTCCAGCGTATAGCGAAGCCGTTTGACAGCAATACGTAGATGGTGCTGGTGCAGCGTGTCGCGCGGATCGTCCGCGGCCCGGCTCCAGCTATAGAGTTCTTCTAAGCGCTGCAAGGCGATTAGTCGCGCATTGCGTGCGGCAGGAGCACAGGGATCAAGACCTTTGACAGGCTGGGCTTTGGCCATTCCTTAACACTCCTCTTCTGCAAAGCAGGCCAGCAGTTGTGCACGCAATGCCTCGCCATCTAGCTCACGCAGATGCTTCTCTAGAACGGCGACTTGCTGACCACGCTGCTCCTCCAGCACGGCCAGCAGCCACAGGAGCGCCGGTCGATCGTCAGTCTCAGCTTCTGTCAGCAGTGCCTGCAGGTTCAGCAACAGGACGTCGCTGTCGCGCACAGTGCCGAGGAGAGCTGCAGTTTTTTTGAGGCGGCGATAGAGCTTCTTGAAGGCCACTGGCTCTAGATAGCCTTGATAGGCGTCAAGAGCCGCCCGCAGACGCCGCGAGGCCACGCGCATCTTATGGATCGCTTCCTCATCAGCTTCCTTTAAGAGGAGACGACGCCAGGAGAGCATTTTCTCCAGGCGCTCAGTAAGTAGGCGCCGACCATAGGCAAGAAAACTGTCTGGGCTGGCCCCCTCGGTCACTTGCTGCTGGTCCAGGGTCCGATCCTGATCACCGACAGCTCCCTGCCTCTCAACCTCGTGCAGCCAAGCTGGCCCGTAGCGCTCATAGGCTAGCAAAGCCCCCTCGCGAATGCCGTGGGGACTAATCAGTAGCTGATCCAACCCCAGACGCGCCAGCAGGGAGCGCAAGATGAGGGCACCGGCAGGGAGAATGCGGGCCCGTTTATAAGGCTGGCTGTAGCGTTCGGCGATCTCGCTCGCCGAGAGGGCCGCCAGCAGTCCCTCGCATTGCGCTAAGTCATCGCCGCTCAGGGAGCGCTGGTGAGACGGCAGACCAAAGGCCCGTTCAGCCAGCAGCCAAAGCGAATTGGCGCTCCCACCAGTGGCAACCAGCACGGGCGGGTAGTATGGGATGGAGAGCGCCTGCAGGTAATCGCGCAGAAAGGCTCGCGCGGTCGCACGTTCCTGACGGGTCGGAGGATCGGAGGTCAGATAGCGATCCAGCAGCCAGCCTGAGCCAATGGGCAGGGAGCAACGCCAGGTAATGCGCCCGTCGTGGGCAGTGACCAGCTCGGTGCTTCCTCCGCCAAGATCAACAACCCCGAGGTCAAGAGGAGCTCGCCCTGTGTGATAGAGTTCATAGGTGGCCCCATAGAAGGTCAGCACAGCCTCGGCTTCGCCACTGATGAGGGCCACCGGGAGCGCTACTTGCTGCTCAATTCGTTCGAGGAAATTCTCTCGGTTGCTGGCCCGGCGAATGGCCTCGGTGGCAATCAGAAGGATGGTTTCCGCTCCCAGGCGGCGAGCAAGGGCGACGTAGTGCGCAATGACCGCTAAGGCCTGTTCTATCTTTTCCTCAGAGATGGCGCCGCTGGCGTTAACGCTCTCCCCAAGACGCGTCAGGTCAAGCTCATCGGCAAGAATGTCCAGACGATCAGGCCAGCAACGGGCAACGACGAGGTGAATCGTGTTGCTCCCGATGTCGATGGCCGCTCGAATTGGCCGCGACTCTGCTCCCATAGATGCTTGTCTCGCTCTCTCTGCAGGACCTGCTTTTTCTGTCTGACAGCACGGTCTCCTCGAGGCCACCAGATTCGCCAGCTCCTTCGCGCTGCGCTGGCCGCTGGCAGAACCCAGGCCACCTCTCAGGCAAACCGACAATTGGCCGCTTTTGTCTCATTATAGCATGCTTGCCCGCGAGCCGGAGAAGAGGACCGGGATAAGCAGCCAATTGAAAAATTCTTCGGGAAACCCCTTGACAGAAAGCCCGAGTTGGAGTAATATAGCGTCACGGAACCGAAAGCCCCGCCGCTCAGGCAGATAGGCAGCGGGTCCCAGGCACGAGCCGAAGTGGTGAAACTGGTAGACACGCAACGTTCAGGGCGTTGTGCCTTACCACGGGCGTGTGGGTTCGAATCCCACCTTCGGCACCCTTCTTGAGCTGCCGTATGTGAGCAGGCTGAACAGGCCCGTTCACATACGGCAGCTTCTTTTTTTCCGCTGGCTGGCCATACCAGGCTTCTCCCGCCGATGGCCTGGCCATCCCCCAGAGCTAGCGGCCACCACCCTTTCTCTTCTACCCACGGCACTCGCTACCAGCGCTTGGGGCAGGAAGGTCAGCATTCAACGTGCTTAGTGCAGCTCCTCAAGATAGCTTGTGACGAGAGCCTGGAGGTCACCCTCCGCTCCCTCATCAAGCCATCGTTCCAGCGCAACTCGCAGGGCAACCACATGGGTCGCCACCAACAGGCGAAGCTGGCCATACTCACGCGCCCCTCCCGCGCGTTCCTGGAGGAGATCACAGAAAGCCGTTTCGGCTTCCAAAAGGGCATAGAGGTAGAATGCAGCCACCGATGGAATCTGGCGGGCGATCTGATAGCGAAGCAGGAAACTGTGGCGCTGTTGCTGGTAGAGATGAGCAATGTGCAACATGGCAGCTCTTAGCGCCATGCTCGTCGCCTCATCCTCTGACTGCCCCTTCGGCAGGGTACGCAGATACTCTAGCCCGGCCCGCATGACCGCTCGCGTTGGCCCCAGCAAGACTTCTTCCTTGGATGGGAAGTAGCGGAAGAAGGTACGCGGCGAGATCATCACCGCTTCGGCAATATCTTGAATTGAGGTCTGCTCGTAGCCGCGCTGTAGAAAGAGCTTGAGTGCGGCTTGTTCAATGGCTTCCTGAAGGAGGCGCTTCTTGCGCTCGCGTAGGCCAGGCCGTCCGGCCTGATCCTGCTCTGAGATCGCCGTGTCACTCATTCCTTTTTGTCTTTCATTGACTTTTGTCAGTTAGTGACATTATAATGCGAACAAGCGGCGTTGACAACCAGCCCACACGTGCACTGACGCCGCAGCTCTGGCCGTCAAGCGCCGCCTGGATCTGGCAACGAGCAGGGATGACTCAGCGTTTCTCTTCTAGTTTCCAGCTTCTGATGTCTCCAGCTTAGCAGAGAAGGAGTAAGCAAGAGATGATGCGCTTCGAGCAACAGGTCGCCGTGGTGACAGGAGCCGCGTCGGGCATCGGTCGCGCACTGGTGCAGCGCCTGAGTAGCGAAGGGGCTGCGGTGGTCGCCGTCGATATTGTCGAGGAGCCGTTGCAGGCACTGGTGACGGAATTGCAAGGACAGGGGGCAAAGCTCTGCGCCTGCTGCGCCGATGTGGCCTCGGAGAGCGGCGTTGAGGCCATGCTGACGACGGCCACTTCGACCTATGGACGGCTTGATATCCTGTGCAATAATGCGGGCATCATGGATCTGATGACGCCCGCCGCCGAGGTTCCCCTAGAGTTATGGGAGCGCGTGCTCGCAGTGAACCTCTACGGTCCCTTCCTGGCTTGCCGCCGGGCCATTCCGATTTTTCTAGAGCAGGGCAGCGGTACGATCGTTAATACGGCCTCCGAGGCTGGCCTGCGCGGCGGCGCTGCTGGCACCCCTTATACGGTCTCCAAGCACGGCCTGATCGGCCTGACTCGCAGCATTGCTTTCCACTACGGCGAGCGTGGCATTCGCTGTAATGCCGTCTGTCCGGGAGCGGTGGCGACAGCTATTGGCCTGGGACAGGGTACGCCAAGCCAGTCTGGCCTGGAGCGCGTTGGGGCCTTCATTCACGCCAGTGCCCCCTCGCGGGTAGCCTCGCCTGACGAGATCGCTGCGGCCATCGCTTTTCTGGCCTCCAAAGAAGCAAGCTACATTAATGGGGCCATTCTGCCCGTTGACGGGGGCTGGCTGGCAGCCTGAGTTATTCCTGCTTGAGGAGCGGTCGGAGCCTGGCAGCGCTGCGGCCTCGGCTGTTCCTCTTCCCTCTTGTTCTCTCTCACTCATACACCGCACTCAGCCGGCCAGGGAAGCCCGCTGCCGGCCATCGAGCGGGCCAGGTCGGCAGAACCACTATGGTATGATTCTCTTAGCAGAAGACTGAGCGCTTCTGATTGGACCTGGGGGAGCTCGGGCAACCGGGCTGAGAGGGCCTCTGTAAGCGGGGCCGACCCCTCGAACCTGACCCGGGTAATACCGGCGGAGGGAAGGGTCCGTCTGGCTGCCCAACCCGCTGCCGGTTCCCCTTCAGGTCAGTCCCAGATCATGACCGGAGGTGGAACAAGTGCCAACTCAGCTTGAGCAGGCCCGTCAGGGCCAGATTACAGAGGCGATGGCCTACGTGGCCCAAGCCGAAGGTCTCCCCGTTGAAGCGATTCGCGAAAAGGTGGCTGCCGGTCTGGCGGTTATTCCCGCTAATCCTCACCATCGCACACTCTCCCACTTCACTGCCATCGGCCAGGGCCTCCTGGTAAAAGTCAACGCCAATCTTGGTACCTCCTACGACTATGTCAATGTAGAAGAGGAGCGTCACAAGCTGGCCCTGGCACAGCAAGCAGGAGCTGATGCCGTCATGGATCTCTCGACCGGTGGCGACATCGCTGCCATTCGCCAGACGCTGCTAGCGTCCTGTGTGGTTCCTCTGGGCACAGTGCCCATCTATGAGGCCGAGTTTCAGGCGGTGCGCGAGAAGGGTTCTTTTCTCAAGATGAGCGCCGATGAGCTGTTTGAGACGATTGAACAGCACGGTAAGGCCGGCGTCGATTTTATTACTGTGCATTGTGGGGTGACGCGTCAGAATCTGGAGCATTACCGGCAGGCGGAGCGCGTGACAGGGATTGTCTCACGCGGCGGTGGCCTGCTCGCGGCCTGGATGCTGGAGAACGGGGCGGAGAATCCGCTCTACGAGCATTTCGATTGGCTGCTGGAGATTGCCCGCCAGTACGATATGACGCTGAGCCTGGGGGATGGTCTTCGTCCTGGGTCGCTGGCCGATGATCTCGACGGCGCGCAGGTAGGCGAGCTGATCATCCTGGGAGAGCTAGTCGAACGGGCGCGGCGCGCAGGTGTGCAGGTGATGGTCGAGGGACCGGGCCATGTGCCGTTGAACGAAGTGCAGACCAATGTCCAGCTGCAGAAGAAGCTCTGTCGGGGCGCACCCTTCTACATCCTGGGCATGCTGCCCGTTGATACCGCTGCTGGCTTCGACCATATCGCCGGAGCAATCGGTGGGGCCTTGGCCGGCATGCATGGGGCCGATATGCTCTGCTATTTGACGCCGGCGGAGCACCTGGGCCTGCCTAACCCGCGCCAGGTCTACGAGGGAGTGGTGGCTTTCAAAATCGCCGCCCACGCCGCTGATGTAGCTCGCGGCCATCCCCAGGCCCTGGCTCGCAACCGCCAGATGTCGGAGGCTCGCTATCGCCTCGACTGGGATACTCAATTTCAATTGGCGCTCTATCCCGAAGAGGCACGGCGCATCTTCGCCGAGCGCGCTTCTAAGACGCGGGCCTGCTCAATGTGTGGGCCATTCTGCCCGATGAATCTTGTTGAGCATGTGCTGCGTCGCCAGCAACGGGACGGTAGTCCACATCCACAGACGGCGGAGCAGCTGGCCCGCTGAGGGGTTACATCTGCTGAGCCGCTGCGGTCCCCATTGGAGGCAGATCCTGCTGCCTCCTGCTGCGCTTGAAACTACAGGGGAGCGGCTCAAGAGAAGCACAACAACATCGCTTCCTTGAGTCGCTCCCGTTCAGAGTTCAATCCGTCCAGGTCCAGTCGCGTATCTCAGGCATATCCTCCAGGTGCTCGCGGATATAGCGATGGTGTTCACGCAGCTGCTCCTCGCATTCGCGCACGAGCGGCGCTGTGAGATGGCGCAGGCGCGGCGCGTGCTCCATCGCCAGCAGGCAGAGATGGTAGCGGCTGACTTCGTTGAGGACGACCATATCAAAGGGTGTGGTCGTGGTTCCCTGCTCGTTGTAGCCACGGACGTGAAAGCGGGCCGGATTGGGGCGTCCGTGTACGAGCTGATGGACAGCGCGCTGATAGCCGTGAAAGGCGAAGATGACAGGTTTCTCCTCAGTGAAGTGGGCGACAAAGGTTGCGCGGTCGAGGCCGTGCGGATGCAGTTCTGGAGGATAGAGCGTCATCAGATCGACGACATTGACGACACGTACCTTGAGCTGCGGGAGCCGGCGACGAAGCCACCAGGCGGCGGCCACGGTCTCCATTGTCATGACGTCCCCGGCGCAGGCAAGCACGACATCCGGTTCGCCATCTTCCGCGTTGCCAGCCCAGGACCAGATCGAGAGGCCGCGCCGGCAGTGCTCGATGGCCTCGGCCATGCTGAGATACTGCAGATGCGGCTGCTTGTCGACCACGATCAGGTTGATGTAGTCACGGCTGCGCAGGCAGTGATCAGCGACTGAGAGCAGACAGTTGGCATCGGGTGGCAGGTAGATGCGGGCAATGCTACCGCGACGTGAGAGCAGGGTATCGATAAGGCCCGGGCCTTGATGGGAGAAGCCGTTATGATCGTTGCGCCAGCAGGTGGAGGTCAACAGCAGGTTGAGCGAGGCGATCGGCGCCCGCCAGGCGAGGGCGCGCGCGCCTTCGAGCCATTTAGAATATTGGATGATCATGGAGTCGGCAATCATGGCGAAGGCTTCGTAGGTGGCAAACAGGCCATGCCTGCCGGTCAGGAGATAGCCCTCTAGCCAGCCCTCGCAGAGATGCTCGCTGAGCACCTCCATGACGCGCCCATCCGGCGAGAGATGGTCATCGCTGGGCAGAATGCGTTCCAAAAAGGTCCGATTCTGGACGGAGAAGACGTCGCCGAGCCGATTGGAGTTGGTTTCGTCGGGACAGAAGTAGCGAAAGTTGGCCTGCTCGGCGTTCTCTTTGAAGATGTCGCGGAGAAAGACCCCTAGCGGGCGCGTATTGCTATAGTAGCTGGTAGCCGGTTTGGAGACGTCGACTGCGTAGGAGCGGAAATCTGGCAGACGCAGGTCAACGAGCAGCTTGCCGCCGTTGGCATGAGGATTGGCGCCCATGCGGCGCTCACCTTGCGGGGCCAGAGCCGCCAATGCGGGGTGGAGGCGTCTGCTTTCGTCAAACAGCTCTTCGGGGTGATAGCTGCGTAACCAGTCCTCCAGTAGCTTGAGATGGGCCGGATTCGTTCGTACTCCCTCCAGAGGGACCTGATGGGCCCGAAAGGTCCCTTCGATGGGTACCCCATCGACTGCTTTGGGACCGGTCCAGCCCTTGGGTGTACGGAGGACGATGAGCGGCCAACGCGGTACGCCACTGAGACCCTGGGTCCGGGCCTGCTGCTGGTAGCCGCGGATCTCGTGATAGCAGCGGTCAAGCGTGTCGGCCAGGCTACGATGCACTGCAAGCGGATCGTCCCCCTCGACAAAGTAGACGTGGTACCCATGCCCCGAGAAGAGCTGTTCAATCCGCTCGTCGCTGGTGCGACCCAGAACCGTCGGACCGGAGATCTTGTACTCGTTGAGATGGAGAATAGGAAGCACGGCTCCGTCACGGACGGGATTGAGGAATTTGATGCTTTTCCAGGAGCCTTCCAGGGGACCGGTCTCGGCTTCGCCATCGCCGACAACGGCAGCTACGATGAGATCGGGATTGTCGAAGGCAGCGCCAAAGGCATGAGCCAGCACATAGCCCAACTCGCCCCCTTCGTGGATGGAGCCAGGAATGGGAACGCCGACATGACTGGGCACACCGCCAGGAGTAGAGAACTGGCGAAAGAGGCGACGCAGCCCCTGCTCGTCCTGGCTCACTTCCGGGTAGATCTCTGAATAGGTCCCTTCAAGGTAGACGTTGGCAATCACCGCCGGACCACCATGCCCGGGTCCTGCCAGAAAGATCATATCGACGTCATAGTCTTTGATCAGGCGATTGAGATGAACGTAGATGAGATTCAGACCAGGTGAGGTGCCCCAATGTCCCAACAACCGAGGCTTGATATGCTCGGGCCGCAGTGGCTCCTTGAGCAAGGGATTTTCCTGGAGGTAGATCTGCCCTACAGTCAGGTAGTTGGCGGCACACCAATACTTATGCATCAATTCTAGCTGCTGCTGGCTGAGTGTACGCGCTCCGGCAGCGGTCGACATGCTTCCCTCCTCTGTTCAGCGACAAACAAGGCAAGAATACCCACTTGACAATTAACAGTTACTCTAGCAGCTTTTGCAGCGATCCTCGCTCAAGGTCACAGCCGTAGTCATCTTCGGACATAGCCAGTGAGCATCGCTCGTTTTCTTTTTGAGCATAGCAAGGGCATCTCACAGCCTGCTCACAGCTATCCTGCTCACTCTCACAAAAACGGCCCAATGCCATACAACCAGTAGCAGAGGTACAGTGGCAACAGTCATCCCCGCTCTGTCACAGGTACGATTGGGCCACGCAAAAGGTGTCGCTGCAGTCCGTCCGCTAGACCGTGTTTTGTCCCCAGAGCGAGAGAGCGAGGCGATTAAGCAGGAAGAGCGCGACTAGCGCGATAGCGAGTAGATAGAATTGCCGATCCCACAGAGCCAGCGCAGCCAGGCTGAACAGGGCCAGCTCGATCAGTAGCCGCCAGGGATCAACCAAACGGTGACGCGCCTTGGGGGCCACGAGTAGGCCCCAGACAAGCATTGCGAGCAGGGGCAGAGCCAGCCCCAGGAAGAATCTGAGCGTGAGCGCCAGACTGGTGCTTGCTCCCCAGTAACCCAATGTCAGGATCAAGGCTACTTCCAGCAGGAAGCGCAGAGCGCGATTTAACTCTTTGAGCATGACAACGGTGACAATCTCTCCCATTTCTGCCCCTGCTCTGGCACACGAGGAGAGAGAAGAGGGAACATCAGGCAAAGTGCAGCGTGGTACCCACGCTGGTCTGGACATAGGCCGCGGGCAAGGCGCGAGCCAGCTCATGAGTTGCGCGCCAGCCGGTACAGTGCCCAGGCACAATGACACTGGGGCCAATTGCCTGCAGCTCGGCGATGGTGCGCGGGATGATCGGCTCGAAGACGGCTCCGCTCAGGTGGAGGCCGCCCACAAAGGCATAGACGGTCTCGATGCCGGTGAGCCGGCGCGCATGCTGCAGAATATTGATGACGCCGGCGTGGCTGCAACTGGAGAGCACTACCAGGCCGCGGTTTTTGAGATGGCAGACGATAGCTTGATCATCCCAGACCCAGATATCGGGCTCCCAGCCGTGTTCTGTGCGCGCCTGTTGCAGGGGAAAACCCTTTTCGAAATCGGTGATGCGCTCAACCTGGCCGGTGACCAGCACCGTGTCATCGAGGAGCAATGAAGGACCTCGTTCTTCGATGATAGTGACGCCTTCGCGATCGAGATCGGCCTGGCTCGGTGGGGGCATATGGATTTCGGTGCCGGTTGGAAAGACGATGCGCCGGTAGCGCCAGGCATCGGGATGGAGTAAGAGCGGTAGGCCACGCTTTCCCAGGTGGCGTACGACGCCCTCTAACCCACCGTGATGGTCGGCATGGCCGTGAGAGAGGACGATGGCCCGTAGATCAGCGGGACGCACCCCCAACACATCCATGTTGTGCAAGAGGGTGTTGCGCCCAAGCCCAGCGTCGTAGAGCAGAGAAGCGCGCCGCCCGTTGCTCGCCACTGTGAGCAGCAGGGCATAGCCGTGCTCGGCAATGAGCTGCTCGCGCTCGGTCCAGTTTACGGCCAGGGGGGCCCGCTGAACCATTTCGTTGCCGGGCAGCAGGACATCGACACTGTTATCAACGAGAATCGTGACGTCGATCGTGTCGACTGGGGATAGCGTCACCTGTTCGCTCATGAGTAGTGCTCCTTTGGCGTAAAAGTAGCACAACGGCTTTTCTCGTGATTTGATCGATTGGCTGCTTTCTCTCTTGGACCGGGTCGGACTGGACTGGGATTGACATTTTCGCCGCTGCCTGGCTCGCCCTCTGTTGCCAGCTTAGACAAGGTAGTTTCAGCATATAGCAGAAATGTGGGCGACCGCAAGCCAGAGAGGGAGGAGGCGAGCACGCCTGGCAGGCACTTGCTGGCGGTTGTCTTTTGACTAACTCTCGGCCACAGCGAGGCAAAAAAGGCTGTGGGGGAAGCAACAGACGAGCTTTTGGCAGTTGGGATGGGAGGCTTGACGAGAGACGGAGAGTGTGGTATGCTGCAAAGGACACATGGAAGCGAACTGTCAGAGCCGCTGCCCATGGTTACGGGCAGCGGCTTTTTTTGGCACGCCGTTCTTTGTCATTCAGCGGCTCCGCGCCGACGCTGCCCCTACTCTGCTAGGCTCAGGTCGCACGCTCCCGCGCCTATAGCCTTTTGCCGTCTGGCGGCTTGCAGACTAAGAGCGCTGTCAGACGAGTCCCAATGCATTTCCCTCCGCGGAGAAATGCGCGTAAGGAGACTATCTACATGATTAACCCTGGACAGGACCAAATCCTGGTCTGCCGCGAGTGCGGCCAGGAATTCACCTTTACCGTTGGAGAGCAAGAGTTTTTTGCCAGCCGCGGCTTGACCAACACTCCCAGCCGCTGCCCCAGCTGTCGGGCGGCGCGCAAGGCGAGCGGTGGGCGTCGTGGCCGTGGCTACGGGCGTGAGGAGCGCCAGATGTACACGGTGACCTGCGCTAGTTGCGGCAATGAGGCCCGGGTGCCGTTCCTGCCTCGCGATGATCGCCCCGTTTATTGCAGCGATTGCTATCGTCCCCAGGAGTCGTACGGGCGCGGCCAGGGCCGCCGCGCGCGTTGGTAAGGCGGGCCGAGATGAGCGAAGTTCGCCTGAACCCCGACGAGTCCTTTGAGGTTGCTCTTAAACGCTTTAATCGCAAGGTGTTGAACGCCGGTATTCTGGCCGAGGTGCGCCGCCGCAAGCACTACGAGAGCCGCAGCGATCGCCGCAAGCGTAAGGCCGCCGTGGCCCGTCGTCGCCGCCGCCGCCATACACGCACACGCCGCTAGCTTCCATACGAGGTCACACAGGCTCCCGCACCTGACTGCCTCTCAGTAGCAGACTCAGCAATAGCAGCAGTAGAAGGGTTGGCAACAAAAGCGCTTGCTCTTCTACTGCTTGATGTACGATCTCACAAAGTCCCCGCTTTTTAAGCAGAGTCTTGTGTAGACTCCTATCCGCACAATGCTCCTCTACTCTTTCTGATTGAGCGTGCAGGTATAGCAATAGTTGCCTGAAGAATACTCATACAAGGAAACCGGGCCGAACACACTTGCATTTAGCTGCTGGCCAATCAAGACCGCAAGCCCCACCGGGAGCGATGAGAAGAGATGAATATGAACGATGCCCTGGCTGCGCAGACGGCGTAAATCACGCCCAATCTGACGCGCGATGGCCAGGGCATGGCTCCCATCTTTCACTGCCCGAGTGTGGTCTACTTCCTCTGCCATCGAATAATGGATGAAACGGCTATAGTTAATCTTGTCCTCCGCTTGATGCAAGTATGTTTCTATACCTTTTCGAACATCATTCGATATAGAAATAGCTACGATCGCTGTGTGGGGATCTCCCTCCCGGCTGCTCTCATCACAGGTAAGAGGGATAGAATCACTTGGAGGTCCCTCGCTATCCCAATACTGTTGTCTTGCTTCGTCACGTACTTGTAGCCTCATCCCCTGGAAAATGAAGCCGAACAGGTAGGCCAGCGAATAGACTGCTTTGATCGGAACCTTTAGGCTTTCTCCAGAGCCGGGGCCAACGCCCGCGAGCAGTCCTTTGATATCTTGTAGCGCTGGAACAATGAGATTTTGCCACTCAGCGAGCGAAGGAACACGCCGCACATCGCTACGCTCATCTCTAAGGAAAAGTCCCCTGGCATCAACCGAGAGATCGAGTCTGGGGCTATCTTCTCCAGAAACAAAGGTGCGTAGCCCAATCCAGATTTCATGATTCTCCCCTGCCCTCACTCGACGCTGGAGAAAAGCCTCGCGCAGGATACGCCGGGCTAGCTGCTGAAGCTTCTGATCGACTGCTTGCGACTGCAGCTCTTCCCACACGAAATCATTCAGCTTCCCGAGACTGACCTTTGCCAGGGCGTTCTGTGCCCTTTTCCGGCTGACCCCCTGCAGAATTACAACTATAGGAAATTCCGGCGCGTTTTCGTGGCGCTGTAGGGCGGCGCGCGCCTCGGGTAGCCAGAGCTGAGGCTTCTTGAGAGCCTCGGGCGTGAGATAGAGCAGGTAGGCATCAGCCAACTCACTCACGGCCCGCTCCGCTGCTTTTTCCCAGATGCCGAGAAAGGGCAGGTCCTCGCTGTCGCGGTGCCAGAGCTTGAGGCCACGCAGGCGCAGCATGAGTTCTAGCTGTTCGCGGTTTTCGCCGGCATCGCCAGCGGAGCTGATGAAAACGGTGGCCGGCCTGGCAGGGTCCTGCTCCTGCCCTTGTACTGGAGCATTCTGGTGTACACTCGCCGCTGTCCCTGCTTTCTCTCCCACAACAGAGGGAGCAGTGGCGGCAAGCTCTTGCCAGATCTTCTGAATCTCTTCAGCAATTTCCGTCCATGCTTGATTGCGATCATCTCCCTCTCGCTGAGTCACTGCCACCCCATTGCGCGGTAAGAGCTGTAGCTCGGCCAGGTCGGTGCTTCTGAGGGCCACGGTCTTGTACAAGATTGGAATAAGTGCAGCCTTGCCACTCTTTGCCCGTTCCAAGGCCATGCTGGTCTCTTCTCTCAGTGAAGACAAGAGGTCAGGGCTGACGAGCATGATAATCAGCCGCGCCTGATTGATCAGTCGGCTTCGCTCCGGCTTTACTGGTTTTCCCGGGGAAATATTCTGAATATCATTTATTTCGTTAATATGATGCAGGTGTTTACTCAGTTGTTCAAAGCCTTGCTTATCCTCACTAGCATACAGGCAAAGAATTTCAAGAGCTGTTGATCGGCTCGCTTCCATCAGAGACTCCCTTCTACAGCGCATCGCGCGTCTCAGCGATGCGTTTGCGAGCGTTTTCCGCTTGATCGAACCAGGACTTGTCGGGATAGCAGTATTCAACATCAGGATCGGGCGGCCAGCGCCAGATGCGGCGCAGATCCTCCATTGCCAGCCGCTGCAAGTGCTGGCGTTTGAACTCTTCTACCAACTCGTCGATAAACTGCGTCAGGGCCTCGCCTTCCAGTTGCTCTCTGCCGCCCTGGCCACGCGCACTGAGACTATAGCGTCGTGCGTAGTCAATCAGCTCCAGACGCAGCGGCTCCAGGGCAATGGAGCCAAGGCCCAGCGGCTTGGCGTAGCCAATCTTATGGCACATGTCTTCTTCGAGAACGATGGCCAACAGGAGCGCACCCAGCTCGTCGCGCTCCAGGGTGGTAAAGTCGAGGCGAGCATAAAAGACGGTGTCGTAGTCCAGCGGGTGAATGTAGCGGTTGGCCGGTTCCGCGCGTGTGAAGTAGCGATAGCCGTCCGCCTGCCAAGGCTCCTTATTAGGATCGTGATGGAAGTAGAACTTGCGCCCGGCGATGCAACGCTCTTGCTCGTCGAGGTAGAAAGCGCGGTGGTGTGGCTTCGGCTCAACCAGAGGCAGGGTATACATCGGTTTGTAGAGAGCCACTGTTTCTGGATCGGCCTGGGCATCGCTGATGTTGACCTTGCCTGTGAAGACGCCGCTTTTGCGTTCCTTGAGCGAGCCAAAGATGCGACAGGAGATACACAGGTGCGCCTTGTCCTCGCAATGCAAGAACTCAGGCTTGACTTTATCCCTGTACGGTGCCTTATAGCGGCCTCGTTCACCCGTTTTTTCCTGCTCATAGTTGCCATCGAAGAGCGTCAGGCAGCCGTTGCCCAGGGTCTCGACCAGATTACGCAGCAGACCCTTGAGCGAGGTGCCGGGAATGATATAGTGGCCAGTTCCATCTTTGATGAACGTTTCCGGCTTACGTGGATCTCTAGGACCAGAGGTGACAGGACGGGCCGGGATAAAGATAGGGGTGCGCGCCGTCAGACGCAGCGTCAGGCTGCCGCTGTAGAGGCGGGGCAGATCGCTGCCGAAGAGGCGATCATGCCAGATAGGCTTACGTCGCTCCGGGGGACGGCTCCAATCGATGCGCGCGAAATCGTACGGGTTCATAGACTTCCTCCCCTTGGCCTTGCTCTCGTCGATGCAGCTTCGGTCTCCAGGCCGGTACAGCGGAAGTAGACAGTTTCTCCTGTTGCAGGATCTTGATAGAGAGAGATCTTGAGCTTGACCCTATCCACCTGTTGGCCGTTGGCCTGCTGTTCCTCTTCCTCGATCGGGTAGAGCAAGGGACGGGGAATGCGCGTGGTCAGAAAGAGGCGTCGCTCCTCCTGAGCGCTGACCCCCACCTCTCTCGCTCTCACCTCGCGAGGGCGCTCGCCAAACAGATCGTAGCTCACCGAACAACGCCTGAGACCTATCAGTGGCTGACTGCTTTCGCGCAGCCGCGCGGGCAGGAGGCGCTCATGGCCCAGATAGACCACGCGCAGCTTTCCCTCGCTGCTATCCCAGCGCAATTCTCCCTCTGCCGAGAAAACCCGGCCCCAGGTATAGACGGTCCAGGGGAGAGGACCCTGCTCCTGCTGTACTTCCTTCAGCCGGGCCAAGCGCACCAGCAGCCGCCGCCAGCTCCGATCATCATCCACGACGAAGTTTGGTAGATGCTCGCCGAGAAAGTAGGCGCCCGGCGGGAAGGCTTGCACCAGCTCTTTCAGCTCCTCGTGGGGTAGCGAGGCGCTGGCGATGACCTCGGCGTTGTGTGCGCCACTTTCAGGAGACGCCTTCGTGCTCATGAGCGCTTTCCTCCTGCGAGGGCAGGGACTTGCGCAGACTCATCTGGCCATTCCTGAATGCGACGAATAAAGTGCTGGATGGCCTCCTCGCGGAGCTGTGCCAGGGCCTCGCCGGTAAAGATACGCAGGTGACGAATACCGCGCGGGAGACGCTCAATCTCAGCCGGAAGCTTCACCAGGTCGTCATACCAGGTACCGTAGCGTCCCCAGCCGGGTTCACCAGAGGTGGGCTGCTCATTGAGCCAGCGCCCCAGTCCCCAAAGCTCATCGCGTGGCTCACGCGCGTCGCTGCCACGGATGGTAGCCGTGACCAGGCCGCCAGGCCAGCCATCGTGCTCTTCGCTGCTGAGCGTTCCCTTGACCCAACCCAGACCGCGCGAGCGGCCCGAACCAAGACGGATCAGGCCATCTTCCAGATCCTGCAGCACGACAAAGAGCATGCCCAGCTGCCAGATCTCGAAGTTACGCAGATGAATGCCGCACTCGAAGGTGACCCCTTCGCTGATTACCTCCAGTTCGAACTTGGCTCCGTGGGCCGCACCCCCGGTCAGGCGATCGATGCCGACGCCGTCACGCTGCTCAAGGATAGGACTTGAAACGAGATAGGCATCGCTAATAGCCAGGCGCCCAATAAACCAGGTGGAGCCGAAGAGACGACAAACGGGACAGGAGCGCCCATAGACCTCATCGGTACGGGCTTCGAGCTGGGCACGGCGCTGCTCATCATTCCTGACCTCGCGATTGAAGCGCTCGCCACAGGAGTCGCGGTGAGTGCGACGGCGCTCTTCTAGAGAGTCCTTCGTCTCCGCGCTCTTGTTAATGGCAAAGGGATAACAGACTACACGTGTTCGCAGGCTCGTGACGATTTTCTCTACGTGGCTGCGGAAGACCCCTTTGAGCGAGCTGCCGGGCAGGAATGGCTCCTGACGCCCGTTGCGAAAGGTCAGCACTGGGGCCATGTCTGGCCCACTGACGGTGGGCAAGCCCGATTTAACGAGCAGGGGCCCGGTGGTGGTGATGCGCAGGCGCAAGCGCGCTTCATTGACCAGTTGCTTGAGCATAAGCCACTATCCTTCTCACTCAATCTCTTGCGCTAGCTCGCTTGAAACAGCTGCTCAATCTGCCGCGCCAGGAAGCTCTTACCGTCTTCGACCCGGTGAAATTTCTCTTCAGGGCTGCGTCCCAGCAGGTAACGCTGCAAACGACGAGTGCGCTCCTCGGCGCTCACTGCTCTTTGTCCTCCGTCGGCACTCCCTTCCTCCCCCTCCAGCTCCAGGATGTAGACGCGCAGATCGCGCAGACGACAGGCCCCCAGACCACGCGAGCGCTTGCCGCCAATGGCCCCGAAGCCATTGACGAACTCGCTGAGACCCAGGCTCAACAGCCAGCGATCTTCGGCGGTGGCATTCTCTAGCGTGATTTCCAGGCTAAAGGAGGTGCTGGCTGGCACAACCTCGTAGTCGTATTTGAGGCGCTCCTTGGCACGTTCGCTGTCGCGCTCAATGGCCACGCCGTCGCGTATCTGGATAATACCGCTCCATTCCTCCTCGGGGATGTAGAGGTCGCTGACGTTGACCCGCGAGGCGGAGAAGGGGGAACCGAAGAGCTGACAGGTATGGCACAGATCCTTTAGAATATTCTCAAGCGCCAGTTCACCACGTTGGCGTCTCTCTTCTGTTATGGTACGTTGCCGCGCCGTGGGACAGATTTTATCAAGGCGCCCTTCCTGTCGCGCCTGCTCTAGCTCCTCCGCTTCTCCCTCGATGAGACCGCAGGTGCGCAGAGGCAACTGCGGAAGCTCAGCCAGGGTAGCGACCAGTTTCTCGACAGTGCTGCGCAACGCCCCCTTGAAGCTCGAACCAGGAATGAAGGGGATGTTCTCGGGCGTCAGGACAATCGGGTTTCTGCTGCTGCTGAGCGTGAGTTTGCCGCCGCCGATATGCAGCGCCGTCTCCATGACGAGCCGCCCGGTGAAGAGATAGCGGTTGCGCAGGCGTAGCCGTCGTACAGGGTCATCCTGATAGAGCTTGTCTTGAACTGCCATTATCACTTACTCCTGGAGGAACTCGCTTTCTTCTGCCTACTTTGCTGCTTTTGCACGGCTAGTAAGTAGCTGTTCTCCGCTGCCAGGTGCTGGATGAATTCGGCCATCAGCAGCGCCATCAGTTCCTCAGTCTGAGCGATCACCTGCCGCGGCCCCCCTTGATCGCTGAGGAGATGGAACTCGTTCTTCAGACGTTTTTTCTGCATAGACTCCATATACTCCTTCAGCTTTTTGTAGAATACTTTTATATTCTCTTTATCTCTGGGCCAGTTACGCTCGTTCTGATGGGCCACAAAGCGGCGCAGCTCCTGGTAGCTCAGGGACAGCGAGATGGCATGCAGACCCTGGATCTGGCTCATGGGCAGCGGCTCGCAATCCTCCTCTTCGAGCAGCTGGCGCATGAAGGCCACGGCCTCTCGATAGAGCACCTCATCGCTAAGCAGGGCAATGGTATTGATCTGCTCCTCGGTGAGCACGGGCTATGACCTCCTCTCAACGAAGGCATCCAGCAACCTGGTCTTCTCCATAATGGAGCGCCATTCATAATGGGCGACCATTGAGCGGATAAACCGGCGCATCAAGAGCAGATGGAGACGCCGGCGCAGCTGACGGCCCTCCTCGGTTTCCTCATCGACGCCTAGCTCCTCACACAGCCTGCCAGCACGATCACCCAGATCCCCCCCCAGGGCCTGCAGCAGGCGCTCGCCGAAGCCAGTTTGAGGATCACGCTGATCATCACTGCATGGTTTACGCCATTCGTCCAAACGCCCGATTTGTTTCTTAACGTAGTCCAGCACGTCACTACGCTTGAGCGTTCCGTTGACGACCGCCTCCAGTCCAGTCATCTGTGAGCGGTGCTCTTTTTGCAGGACAACCGCGGCGTAGTGTCCAAGGCGTTCCGCCAGCTCGTAGAAGTCCTTTTTGTCCGCCTCTCGGCTCACAGCGAGCGCAATTTGCGTTTCAGAGAGCGCATTAGCCCTTGTACTCATATCACAACACCTCGAAATGGAAAGGATCGGAGATACGCACCGAACCGAAGCCCTCGTTGCGACGGCGCCCGATGCCTTCCTCCTCCAGGCGGAAAAGGGCCTTGATCAGCTCGTCACGGTCGGCATCGCTGTGCATCCAGTAAGCAAAGAGGAAGACCGAGCCGCGCTCAATCGCATACTCCGCCGCACGCGGTAGGCCCCAAAGCTCGTTCCAGCCTGTTATACGACGCAGCGCTGCGGCCATGTGGAGAGCACGCAGCTCTTCCCTGGTGAAGGGTGGGCCGAGTAGCTCCGCCAGAACTACCTCATCGATGCGCCCACGGTAGCGCAGGAACTCGTCGCAGAGGATGGCTGGCGAATAGAGCGTGAGCGCGAAGTAGAACGGCTCTGTACCCTGACCCTGGCCCTTGCGAGGCCCTGGCGTCCCGTAGGTAGCCAGATAGTCTTTCAGTTCGCGATCGAAGGTCAGCAGGCGTTGGCGGAAATGTTCCCAGGACGCCGACGGCTCCTGCAGGGGAGTCAGCGTCAGCTCAACTGAGCCGAGGCCGCGCGTTCGTCCAGTGCCAACACGCACCAGGCCCGAATGACCCGCCTCTTCGATAAAACGCTGGAGCGCAGGCGCCTCTTCGTCGGAGGCCTTGAGCAGTCCCCAGAAGCAGGTTCCCTCGTCCAGAACTTCGCGATTGTAGAGAATCTCTTCCTGCACGGTTCCCCGCAGGCGGTCGATGCCCGTGTGCGTTTGCAAGCGCCGTCTTCCCCGATAATCGGCCAGCCGAAAGGTCGCCTCATGATGCGCATAGCTGCCGGTAATGCTCTGCATCGAGGCATCGCACTCCTTACAGGAGTACAGGTTTTTAAGCGCCCTGATCGCCTGCGGTTCACCATCGGGCTGCAGAGCAAAGACAGCCCAGGCAAAGAGCGTATCACACACACCGTGCCCACCCTCGTCCCGCGCCCGACCGCTGTCGCCTTTAAAGCCTGGGTGCCGCTTGCAGCTTTGGGCTGTGCGCGGCAGTGGATAGACAGGACTGAGCGGTATTTCCTGTTCTTCTCTCTGCTGCCCATCTTCACTCGGGATCAGAGGAGCGAGCAGCAGATCAGGGAATTGCACGCGCCCACTCAGAAAGAGGCGTCTGAACTCATCTCGTTCGTTAGGATAGAGCAAACGGAAGAGGCTGGCCAGGCTCCCGGCCAGGCTCGTTCCGGGCAGGTAGTCCAGACAACCAAAGCCGGAAGGAGCGTGGTCAGCCCGAATGGCCAGGGGCGAGCGAGCTTCTAGCAACAGCGCAAAAGTTTTCATTGCCAGGCCTCCTCTTGCGCCGTCGAATAGTAGACCAGGTCATCGAGACGCTCCTTTAACCAGCCGCGCCATTCCGTGGAAGGATATTCCTCTCCGTTGATTTCCAGACGCAGCACCTCACAGCGACATCGCCCTTTGCCCGTTGACTTATTGGCCCCGAGCTGCTCGACCAGGTGCAAGCCTGCGAGCAAGAGTAGCAGCGAATAGGTCGGGCTGCGCGGCTGCTCGTCGAGAGGCAGGCAGGTCAGCCAGCCGCGAATAGTGCCGTGGAAGGTTAGATGACGCAGGCCAAACTCGCTGGTGTAGAGCGCTCCGGGGACAGCCGTGCGCGTCAGGCGGCGCAGGCGTACCTGGGTATAGAGCGTCACTTGCCTTGCAGCGCCCTCTTCCAGCGCTGCCGCTGCCCGTGTGCTCTCTCCCGACTGTGGCAGCTCTGTTGCGCTGGTGGTCACGGGGTGAGCGTTGTCGAAGAAGAGCGTTCCAGGCAGCATCTGCGAGCCGAAGATGCGTGTGACCATGCTGATACGCGACCCGAGACCGCGCAGAGCCAGATTCTCATCATGGGGAGAGGCTAACAGATTGCGCATCTCAGCCAGCTCTTCATAGGTGCGGGCCAGTTGCTCGCAGCACTCGCGCAGGACTCCCTTGAATGTGGCACCAGGTACGTAGAGGCGGCCCTGCCGATCGCGCGCCACCGTGCGATCAACCAGTCCCTGACGAAAGCCAGTCCCCAAGTGGAAAGGGGTCAGGAAGGTCAGACTGTAATCAATGGACAGGCGATCAGTCCTCACTCTCACGCTCGCCCTCCTGCGCTGTCACAAAATCGTAGAGTTCAACCAGATCGAGCAACGGCGTCAGGTAGATCTCTTGCTCTGACTGACTCTGGCCCTGAAGCCGAGACCAGGGGAAAATCACGCGAGGGAAACCCTGGATATTGCCGGAGTTGGTCCCCGACTGGCTCCCCAGGAGGAGATAGCGCTGACTGAACTCATAGAGCCATCTCAACAGAAACTCACGCTCTCTGTCGCGGCAGCCCTGCAAGGCTGTCAGGGCCTCGAGAACGGCGCTGGTCCGGTTCATTCTGAGCACGGCCTCGCGTAGCTGATGCAACTTGGAGCGCGGAAAACCCAGGCGCTTCGCCCCGCGAATGGCTTGTAGCAGATCCTCCAGCACGGGGAGCCGATAGGGGCGCAGTGTGGCGCGGAATTCAGTGCCGGCCTCACGCCGGCAGTAAACGGTCTTGTAGAGATAGTCAAATTCGTGGGTGCCAGCACCAGCTACGACCAGGAAATTGATGCGCGTGTCGTCGCCATCTCCAGCGTCACGCCACTGGTCCACGCGAGCCTGCTTCTTAGCGAACCTGAGCGCATTCTCCGCCAGATCGTGCATCAGGCCGAAAGGATACTTCAAAGGGGCAAAAACTACCCCCACTGAGAGTGTGCCCTGCTGCCCACCTGCCTTTTTACGGAAGACACGGGCCACCTCCAGCGCCACGTTCAGGGCCCGATCACCGCTGGTCAGCAGCATCAGGTCGTCGCCGCCAAGCAAGAGCACATCGAAGGGGAAGAAATAGTCGCCCTCTGGCTGAGCTTCTTGTCTTGCCTGGCCATTCTCCTCTTCGTTGTCCTCCTCATCCAACAGGCCCTTCACGAGGACCGGCTTGAGGTGCTCGGCGACCGCGCTCGCCAGGGCGTCGTAGATGGCACTGTCGATATCTCCGGCGAATTCTTTGACCTGTTTGAGGGTCGAGAGTTTTTCAACCCTGCTGCCCATCCCGTTGCCATCGGCGTAGATCAGGCCGAGATAGTCTCTGACACTACCTCGACCGCTGCTGGCAACGGCGCGCAAGGTATCGATATCGTGCGGGCGCTTGGGCACGATGGGCTTACCATCCTCCAGGAAGTAATCAGGCGCTATTCTATTTAACCGAGAGATCAGGTTGGCCCAGAGTACCGCTCGCTTCGCCTCCTCGTCAGAGTCAGGGCTCACCTCCTGGGGTCTGGCTGCCATTCTCTCAATACTTTTCTTGATCTGAGCATCCTCTCTTCTCTTCTGAAGGCAGACAGGGCAATAACGCTGCTCTTCCTGCCGAGGCTCTCGCCAGGGGCTTTGCCCGGCAGCATATTCAAGGCCGCAGGAGTCGCAGAGCCGGAGCAGCGGATGGGACGGCAAGGCCACGATGGCCGGTGGGCAGTCCTTGGCGCGGCGCAGCTTATAGCGCAACAGATCAAGCTGCTGGCTCAGATTAGCCTGCCAGAGATCAGACTCAGCCAGCTCTGCTGGCAGCCGTTGCACAGCGCCCGTGACAGTAGCCCCACCCTGAGTTTCTTCGCGGTACCTGGCCTGGACTCGTCTCACGAATTCCTCTGCTTTGTCCTCAGCCAGCAAGAAGAGGCCTGAGCCGCCATTGGCATAGACCACTCGCGCGTTGGGATCGAGGTCCTTGGCGATGGCTCCCATAACCTCACGATTGAGCCGGTCAAGGATGGAGCTGGCACCACGGATCTCTCTCAGGCGATCGGTGCTGAAGACGTAGTTTTTGATACGATCGGTGTCGAGCATAACCAGCGCATAGGCCACGGCTGCGCTACCTCCCTTCACCATTCATTGCTCCGTTAAGATGCACCTTGCAGCAGACAAGAGCAGTATAGCACAGTTCGATGGAATTGCATATGAGAGCCTCTGCTGATTTCTTTCAATAACTCTAAGGACTGCCGATAGCAAGAAAAAAGCATCCACCTGCGCTGCGTAGAGGCAGGTGGATGCTGTGCTACTTCCTCTCACAAGCCCAAACGGGAAAGGACTAGATGCCGAGAGGATTAAAGCAGCCAAATTGGCTCGTTTCAAAACCATTTGGTCATGACTGCTCTAAGTATAACACAACATCTGAGGGAAGACGCAAGCCCCATCCTCTAAGGAACCTGTTTTTCTTCGGGTAACTGCTTTCCTCTATCTTGCCCCAGTGCCTGGAGCAAGAGTGGATTACTCTTGCTCCAGGCGCACGCAATTTCACTCCGGGACTGACCCTGTTCTATGGATCAGCGAAAGTGGCGATGCAGAAAAGACCATAAGAAAACTGGAATGTTGTTAACGTAGGGGATAATCCAGCTAACGAAAGAACGGAGGTATTCATCTAAGATGCACTTCCCTATCCTTAAAACAAGCTTAGGCAAAAAATCTGATCTCAGCCAACCACGTATCCCTAATTTCTTCCTGGAGAAATCGGACGAATCTAGAGCTTGTCCGCGAGGCTGTGAGGTATGAATACGCCCCGACTGCCTTTGATCTTTGGTAACTAGATTTTTGTGCTTTAATCCTCTCGACATCTTCCTTGCATTACTTTTTCTTTTTCTACTCATTTTTGCCTCCTTTCTTGAAGAGAGAACCTTCATCTTTGTTTCGATGTTCAGAAGCAGAGGTACTGTAATCTAACCTTTCCTCTCGAATATTAACATCGGCATTTTTCAATTTTTAGCGCACCTCCTTTTTAATTTTTTGATGAGTCAGATTGTGAAGTAAAATTACTTCACAATCTGACTCATCACTATCACCTACAAATCTAGCAGTCTCGGCACCAGCTGTCAAGAGCGGAAAGCGGTTCCATAGAATCAAGTTGGGCCTGGTGGACACAGATGGCAATTCTCCCTCTGCCTGCTGAAAAGAGTACTATCCATTAAAAACAGAACGAGCCAACACCCCGGATTCCCAGTTTCAGCTTACTCTCACCTTCCCCGGGGGGGCAAAGTACGCTATCATATCAAGGCAGTCGGGAACAGCAGAGGACAACGGGGGTGTCTCAGCCAGCCGCCATCAGCCCTAACGGGACCAGCCAGGCCGGACCGGACTGGGCCGGGCCGCCTACACTACAAACCAGCCAGCAGAGAACGCACAACAGCCATCCTCACTGACAGCACGAACGGAGAAAAACCATATGAGGCATAGAGAGCACCGAGAGCGCAGCAGCCCAACCAGCATAGCGATGGCCTTGCTCATCTCCCTCGCACGCCACTTCTCCCTCAAGCGTCTCCTTCTACGCACCCTGGGGGCCATCCTCAGCGCCCAGGCCATTACCCTGATCATCCTGCAAGTCATCTCGCGCCAGCGCAAGCGCTACCTCCCCCAGGGCGGCTTTCCTCACACCCGCTTTGCAGAGATCACCATCGGACAGGACCACCTGCAGCTCTACGACTACGGGCGCGACCTCTACGATGACATGCTCGCCGCCATCGACTCCGCTCAGGAAACCATTTACCTGGAATCATATATCTGGAAAGACGACAGCGTTGGCCGCGCCTTTAAAGAGCACCTGATTCGCAAAGCCGAAGAAGGCGTCGCCGTCTACGTCATCTTCGACTGGTTCGCCAACCTGGTCGTCCCGCGCAAATTCAAAATCTTCCCGCCCACCATTCATGTGCTCCAGTACCAGGCGCTCCGCTATCCCTGGCACCTTTTCGACCCCCGGCGCTACGCCCTCGACCATCGCAAACTGCTCGTCGTCGACGGCACGATCGGCTTCATCGGTGGCTATAACATCGGCGAAACCTACGCTACCAGCTGGCGCGACACCCACCTGCGCATCCGCGGACCAGCCGCCGCCGACCTGGCTCAATCCTTCGTCGACTTCTGGAACCAGCATGTACCCGCCCATGAACGCATCACCAGGCGCCACCCGCGCTGCTTCAACCCACTCATCAACGTGCGCGGCACCAGCGCCATGCGCCTCATGTTCCCCATCCGTGACATGTACATCGAGGCCATCGACCGCGCTCAGAAATTCATTTATCTGACCAACGCCTACTTTGTGCCGGATTCGATCCTGCTCGATGCCCTTAAAGCCGCCGCCCGGCGCGGCGTCGACGTCGAAATCCTCGTCCCCTGGATGTCCAACCACATCATCGCTGACTGGCTCTGCCGCAGTCACTTTAGCGAGTGCCTCAAGGCCGGCATCCGCGTCTTCGGCTACCGCCATATGCTTCACGCCAAAACCTGCACCATCGATGGCGAATGGTCGACCATCGGCACCGCCAACCTCGACCGCCTCAGTTCGATCGGCAACTACGAGATCAACGTGGAGATCTACAACGGCGACCTGGCCCGTCAGATGGAGGTCCTCTTCAAGTACGACAAGACCAATGCCTTCGAGCTGCGCCTCGAAGACTGGGAGCAGCGGCCCTGGTATGTGCGCCTCAGCGAGTGGCTGCTAGCCCCCCTGCGCTTCCTGACCTGACCACTCATCGCCAGCCATAAAAAGAGCGCGCCACCTGGCTGCCGGCAGACAGGAGCAGCTGCTGCCAGATTCAGCCAGGGCGCGCCCTTCGGTCGCCCTCCTGAACCATCCTAGAGGAAGTGCCTTACCGCCTCCACAAATTCCGCTGTGGTCGCCCTGCCCCCCTGGTCGGGAGGCAGCACCTGCCCGCGTCGATAGACCTCAGCAACAGCCTCCCGCAAGCGCAGGGCCTGCTCTCCATAGCCAAGATAGTCCAGCAACATGGCCCCAGAGAGCAGCATGGCCGTTGGATTGATCACCCCCTTGCCAGCCAGGTCCGGCGCTGAGCCATGCACTGGCTCAAAATAGGCATAGGTGGGACCATAGCAGCCACTCGGCGCCAGACCAAGCCCTCCAATACAGCCAGCAGCCATATCGGCCAGAATGTCGCCGTGCTCATTCGAGAGCACAACCACATCGAGGCTCTCAGGCACCGCTACCATGCGCCGCGCCAGGTCATCAATCAGAAACTCCTGATACTCCAGCTCTCCATAACGGCGCACCGTCTCGCGCACGATCTCGCGAAAGCGCCCGTCGGTACGCGGTTGAATCGAATACTTGGCACCGAGCGTCACCCGCCCCGGATAGCCCTGAGCCTTGCGCTCCAGGGCTAGCTCACAGGCCGCCTGCGCCACATAGGCCATCTGCTCATCGGTGCAGATGCGCACCGCATAGGCCCCCTGACGGTCCAGCGGCGGCGGCTGCCACCAGCTACGGCTACTCGCCAGGGCCGCCAGTTCGGCCAGGTCTCCTTCGCGCGGTGGATACATCCCCTCCAGATTGTCGCGCACAATGACAAAATCGAAATGCTCCGGCTCGCGCATCGGACTGCGATAGCCCGGCTGCCAGCGCACCGGACGAATGTTGACACGCGTATCTTTGCTCCAGCGCAGATACCAGAGCACAGGCCGGCTCGGCCCGCCACTGGCCCCAAAGAGCGTGCACACCGCCCTGTCAATCAGCTCCCGCGTCTCCTGCGGAAAAGCCGCCCCATAACGCTCCTCGGCCTCGCGCCCACTGCTCCCCCTGACAAAGCGCAACTCCGGTACCAGGCGCTGCAAGATCTCCACTGTGGGCCAGACTACTTCGGGCGCGGCATCATCGCCGGCAACGACGCAGATCAGCGCCGGCTCGTCCGGGGCCAGCGTTCGCCGAAAGATGCCCGCGCTCATCGCAGCGTTCCCTCACGCCGGATGTATTCAATGATGCCCCCCGCCTCCACAATGCGCGCGATAAAGGGCGGCAGCGGCTGCGCCTGAAAACGCTGGCCAGTGGTCAGGTTGGTAATCAGGCCCTGCTCTAGATCAACTTCGGCCTCTTGCCCATCCTCACTATTGAGTACGGCCTCCTCGCAGATCAGGACAGGCAGCCCGATGTTAATGGCGTTGCGGTAGAAAATGCGCGCAAAGCTGCGAGCTATCACCGCCTTGACGCCGCTGGCCTGGATAGCCGCCGGCGCATGCTCCCGCGAGGAGCCACAGCCAAAGTTGTGGCCAGCCATGATGATGTCACCCTGGCGCACCTGCTGGGCAAACTCCGGTAGAATCTCACATAGACAGTACTTCGCCAGCTGCGCGCGGTCGGTCGTGACATTGTAACGCCCCGGAATGATGACATCGGTATTGATATTATCACCGAGCTTCCAGATACGTCCCATGCTCTTGATCGCTCCTTCTCTCACTCTCAATCTACTGTCTGTCGTTGCTCTAGTGGACAGAGTGCCTGCCCTCTCGTCCCGCTCCTCTCGCTCACCAGCTCCTGATCATAGACTCAAGCAAGGAACTGGCGCGGATCGGTGATATGCCCGGTGATGGCCGTTGCCGCCACCGTGGCCGGACTGCCTAGGTAGATCTCGGCAGTGGGATCGCCCATGCGCCCGGTGAAGTTTCGATTCATCGTCGTCAGGGCACGCTCGCCAGGACCAAGCACGCCAAAGTGTCGGCCAATGCAAGGGCCACAGCCCGGCGTGCCAACCGAAGCCCCCGCCTGGATAAAGGTCTCAATGTAGCCCAGGCGCAGCGCCTCCAGATAGACCTCGCGCGAGGCCGGGATCACGACCATGCGCGTATTGGGATGAATGGTATGCCCCCGCAGGATCGAGGCCGCGATGGCCAGGTCGTCGAGCCTGCCATTGGTGCAGGTGCCCAGGAAGACCTGATCGATCTGAATGTGCTCGACCTGCTCAACCGGGACCACGTTGTTGACATCCGGCGGGCAGGCAATCAGTGGCGATAGATCGGAAACATCGACTTCGACCACACGCTCATAACGCGGATTCTGGGGCTGCAACATGGGATAGCTGCGATTGACACGCCCGCGCAGCCAGGCCTCGGTGGTGGCATCCGGCGCCACCAACCCGGTCTTGGCGCCCATCTCAATGGCCATGTTGCAGAGAGTGAAACGCTCACTGATCGAGAGAGACTCGACAAGCGGGCCGCTATACTCCAGGGCGCGGTAGTTGGCCCCGTCCACCCCAATGCGTCGCACCAGCTCCAGCGTCACATCTTTGACATAGACGCCGGGTTGCAGCTGCCCTGTCAGGCGCACATTAATGGTCTCGGGAACGCGGAACCAACTGCGCCCGGTAGCATAGGCGACGCCAATATCGGTCGACCCCATGCCGGTGGCAAAGGCCCCAAGGGCGCCATAGGTGCAGGTATGGCTGTCGGCACCAACAATAATCTCGCCCGGCGCCACAAAGCCGCGCTCCGGCATCACCTGATGACAAATGCCCTCCTGCAGGATCTGGATGCCCTGCTCACGGGCAAAGACGCGGATATCACGCTGCAGCGTGGCTGCTGCCACGGTGGCCGCCGGGACGATGTGATCAAAGACAATATGCGCACGCGCCGAGTCAAAGACGCGCCCACCGCCCTCGCCCGTCAGCTTGCGAAAGGCTTGAATGGCCAGCGGCGAGGTCGTGTCATGGCTCATGACGTGATCAACGTCGACGATCACAATTTCGCCGGCGTTCACTGGCCGGCCCAGTTTATAGCTAAAGATCTCTTCGGCTAGCGTTCCCATGCGGTACTCCTCTGTTCTTCATACCAGGATCGAATAAAGGCATCGACTGCCTCTGGGGAAAGTGGCCCCTCCTCAGCACGCATCTTCAGGGACCAGGTCAGCTCTCGTACCTGTTCGTCGCTCAGCTGCAGCCCCAGCTCCGCGGCCCGATGAGCTACAGCATGGCTTCCCGTAAAGCGCGAGCCGAGATCTACGCGGCGTTCCAGACCGAAATCTGCCGGATCAAGAATCTCATAGGCCCGCGGATTGTTCAGAATGGCACGAGTATGTACGCCTGCGCGATGTGTGAAGGCATATGGAGCTGTAATCGGATTATTGAAAGGAATAGGCAGATGAAGACATTGAGCAACATAATCATCGAGAGGTGCCAACTGCCTCAAATCACGCTGCTGAAGCGTCTCGGGATAGTGCAAGTAGAGCTGCGCCACCAGGCCGCTCAACGAGGCGATACCGTTACGTTCACCGATGCCCAGGACGGTCACATCCAGACAATCAGCTCCGGCTTCGTAGGCGGCAATGGTATTGGCAATGGCGCAGCCGCTATCGTTGTGGCCGTGGAACTCGATACCCACCCGGGGATAGCGCTCGGCACAGAGGCGAATGATGCGCTCGACCTGGCGCGGCGTGGCAATGCCCACCGAATCGGGCAGGCCGATGCGCTCCACCCCAGCCTCCACCACGGCATCAAAGACGGTCAACAGGTCGACCAGATCACTGCGAAAGGCATCCTCAGCCGAGAAGCGTACATAGCGTCCCGCCTCACGAATGCGCTGGATCAGTGGCACAGCATCGGCGATAATCCTCTCGATGCGTTTCCCATGACTATAAGAGCGCAGCTCGGGTGAGGTGCCATAGAAGAGGTTGACGCCAGCCACCGGGGTGGCCAGAGCCGCCTCGACATCCGCCTCCACACAGCGCACGTGGGTCACGATGCGCGCCCGCAGCCCCAGGGCGCAGAGGTGCTCGATGGCTTCGCGGATGCGCGGCGCCGAGATCGGCGAGGGCACCTCAATGAAATCGATGCCGAAGGCATCCAGCATACGAGCAATAGCAATCTGCTGCTCCAGATTGAAGAAAGCGCCGGCGAACTGCTCGCCTTCTCTGAGCGTCGTATCAAGAATGTGCAGCGCTCGTCTCATCGCTCCTCATCCTCCCCTCTGCCTGCTACTTCCTGAGCCAGGCTCGTCAGCACGCGCTCCAGTATGGCAATGGCCTCCATATATTCCTCCAGAGCAAGGTGTTCCTCGGGCGTATGATCCAGACGCGCATCGCCCGGGCCATAGGCCACAATCTCTGGTCCCCAGACCGGTCCGACGACATTCATATCCGAAGTGCCGGTCTTGACCTTAAAGGCAGGCTGGATTTCCATTGCCCTCATGGCCTGCACAAAGGCGCGCACCAGCCTGGTTGTGCGCGGCGCCTGGAACGCAGCTTCTTCGCCGCTGAAGCTTACTGCCAGTTCTGCCTCCGCCGCCCAGCGCTCTAGCTCAGCGCGCAGCTCCCGCGCCGAACAAGCCAGCGGCAGACGATAGCCAATGCGCAACGTCGCCCATTCGTGCAGGCCATCCTGGCCGCTCTCGATGCTGCGCAGCACCGGTTGCAGCGCCGCAAAAGGTGAGCTGCCACCATGCTCACGATTCCACTCCTCGGCATGGAGCCTGACCCGCTCCCAGAAAGCCGCCGCCGCCTCCGCCGCCGTCTGGCGGGGGCCAGCGCTGTGACCACAGGGACGTACCACTCGCCCATCAACAAGCAATCGCCCTTTGTAGCCCAGGGTCACCGCCCGGCTGCCACTCGGTTCGCCGATCAGGCAAGCATAGGGACGATAGCGATCAACGACGGCCCGCGCCCCCCGCGAGGTCGCAGCCTCTTCCTCTACTGCGCCGATAACCACGATCGGACGCTGCAGTCCGCCGCGCTTCGCCAGACGCGCCGCTGCCGCCAGAAAGGCCGCCAGCGGCCCCTTGGCATCCACCGCCCCACGCCCGTAGAGCTTGCCCTCGCGGATAGTCACCGGGATGGCCCCTGGTACCGTATCCATATGGCCAAGCAGCACTAGCGGCGCTCGTCCAGCAACCTCCGGGTCCACAGGCACCGTGGCGATCAGGTTGCCGACCTCATCGAGACTGGTTCGCAGCCCCAGGCGCGGGAGATATTCAGCGAGCCAGGTCGCAAGAGGACGCTCCTGACCGGAGAGACTTGGAATGCTCACCATGCGATAGAGCAACTCAATCTCCGCTCCCTGTTCAGCAGATGCCCCTCCCGAGATCGCCTCTGATCCCGCGGGATGCGATTCTGCCGTCACCTCCGTCACTGCCGGCTGCCCCGGCTGCCCGGCTTGCAGCAATATCTCTGCCAGACAGTCAAGCGCATGGTCAAGCTGCTCCTCGCTGATGACTAGCGGCGGCAGCAAGCGGATGACATTGGGACCTGCCGGCAGGGCCAGCACGCCGCGCTCTAGCAGCGCTTCGAGATAGGGCTGCACCCGCGTGCGCAGTTCGACGCCGAGCAGCAGGCCCAGGCCGCGCACCTCGCGGATCAGCGGCGACTGCAGCGCACTCAGACGCTGCAGAGCATGCTGACCGAGACGCGCGGCTCTCTCAGCCAGTCCCTCGCGCTCGATAATGTCCAGCGTTTCCAGGGCTGCAGCACAGACCAACGGATTGCCTCCGAAGGTGCTGCCATGCGTGCCCGGCGTGAGACGCCCGCTGGCGATCACACGCTCACCAAGCGCGATCACGCCCATCGGCAGCCCGCCGGCGATCCCTTTCGCCAGACAGAGCAGGTCGGGCTGCAGCCCATAATGCTCGCAGGCCAGGAAGCGCCCCGTGCGTCCGCAGCCAGTCTGTACCTCATCGACAATGAGCAACACCCCTCGCTCCTGACAGAGCCTGGCCAGCTCACGCACATAGACTGGATCAGCGACATGTACGCCTCCCTCGCCTTGCACCAGCTCAATCAGCACCGCCGCCGTCTGGTCGTCGATCGCTCGCTCCAGAGCCGCCAGGTCGTTGTAGCGCACATGCCTGATCTCTGGTACCAGAGGAGCAAACGGTTCACGATAGCTACGCTCCCAGGTAGCAGAGAGGGCACCAAAGGTCCGTCCGTGGAAGCCACGCAGCGTGGCGATGATGCCCGGTCGTCCGGTTGCCAGGCGAGCAAACTTGATCGCCCCCTCGACGGCCTCAGCCCCACTATTGCACAGGAAGAAGCGCTGTAGTCCAGACGGCATGAGCTGCGCCAGACGCTCCAGGAGACGGGCCCGAACATCGTTGTAGACACTCTCGGGGCAGGTGATCAAGCGCTGCGCCTGGGCCGCCAGCGCTGCGGCAATCTCCGCCCGCCCATGCCCGATGTTCGCCACTCCATGCCCGGCGGCGCAGTCAATGTAGCAGCGTCCCTGCACATCCCAGAGCAGCGCCCCCTCGCCACGCACGATCTCTACTGGCCGTTTGTTGTAGACCCCACTGCTGTAGAGCCGCTCCTGCTCCAGGAGTGACTCGGACAGCGCCGTTAGTCCGCTCAGTGCGCTCATCGCCGCACCTCCGCTGATAGAGCAGCGATGTAAGAGGAGGAGGCAGCCGCGCTCTCGCTGAGAGATGCCGAGGCAGCGATGGTTGTGCCCTCACCTGCCAGAACCGCTGCGAGTGAGCCAGCGCCAATGCAGACACGGCGGACCCCGCCGGCCAGAGCCTCCTGAGCACCGAGCAGCTTCTTACGCATGCGCCCCTGAGCATAGGGCAGGTACTGCTCCAGCTCGTGGGCCGCAATGGTGCGCACCACGCTGGCCGGATCAGCCAGGTCGCGCAACAAGCCCGGCACGTTGGTCAGAATGGCCAGGGTTTCCACACTTAGAGCCGCGGCAATCGCCGCCGCCACGCGGTCGCCATCAACATTCAAGCGCTCTCCCTCCAGGCCCAGGGCCAGCGGCGCCACCACCGGCGTATAACCTGCACCCAGGAGCAACTGCAGCAACGAGGCATTGACCTGCTCGATCTGCCCGCTGTAATCATCACGCACCACCCGCACGCGGCCATCGGGCATCACCGCCCGAAGGGCCGTCTTGCGCCGCGCCAGCAGTAGCCGTCCATCCACGCCGGCCAGGCCCACTGCGTTGACGCCGCGCCGCTGCAGGAGCGCTACCAGCTCCGTGTTAATCTGGCCAGCTACCGCCATCGCATAAATACGCAAGGTCTCGACATCGGTATAGCGACTGGTCATTCCATTGGGAGCGGTGAGCACCTGCATGGGGTGGCCCAGGCGCTCGCACAGCTCATTCGTGAGCTGAGAGCCGCCATGTACCACTACTACCCGCTCGCCTTCCCTCACCAGGCGCGCAATCTCTTCAACAATCGGCGTCGCATCAATACCGGCCCCACCGCCAATCTTGACAACAAGAGTCATGGCCCGTGCCTCCTCTTCTCTTGACCGAACCGAACAGAACTCAGATCAGATCGGATGCAGCCCTGGAAAGGTCAGCCCCAGCGTCTCATTCCAGCCAAAGCGACAGTTGAGCGCCTGCACGGCATTGCCGGCGGCCCCTTTCATCAGATTGTCCAGCGCAGCCATGACTACCAGGCGGCGCTGGGAAGGATCAAGTTCAAAGCCAATGTCACAGTAGTTGCTGCCAGCCAGAATCTTCGGCTCCGGATAGCGATAGACGCCGCTGCGCTCTTTCACCAGGCGAATGAATGGCTCATCGCGATACGCTTCGCGGTAGAGACGCCAGAGGGCCCGCTCATCAAGGTCGGTATTCAGAAAGACCTGGGCGGTGATCAGGACGCCCCGCACCAGCTCCACAGCGGTCGCCGAGAAGGCGAGTGTCTGCTGCCAGGAGCCTCCGGCTAGCGCACCCAGCTCCTGGATCAGCTCGGCGCTGTGACGGTGACCAGTCGGCTGGAATGAGCGCACCGCCCCGCTACGGTCGGGATGGTGACTACCCGGCCCGGGCGTGGCCCCCGCCGCCGAGGAGCCAACTTTCGCATCTACTACCAGGGGCAACCTCTGCTCTACCAGACCAGCCCGATAGAGCGGAGCCAGACCCAGGATGGCCGCCGTGGCCATGCAGCCTGTCCCGCTGATGAGAGCCGCCTCGCGCAGCTCCTGCCGATGCAGCTCCGGCAGACCATAAACAGCCTGGGCCAGGAGCTCCGGCTGCGAATGTTCCTTCCCATACCAGCGCAGATAGAGGTCTGGCGAGCGCAGACGAAAATCCGCTGAGAGATCGATGACTACTGGCGCCAGGCTACGATAGCGCTCGATAGCCTGCATCGCCGTCCCATGCGGCATGCAGAGAAAGATCACGTCGCAAGTCGACAGGTCATCATAATGGCAGAGGCGAAGGCCGCAGAGCTTGCGCAGATTGGGATGCAGGCTATGCACATACTGGCCAGCGTGACTGCTGGAAGCCACCTGGGCAATTTCCACCTGGGGATGAAAGAGGAGCAGGCGCAGCAGCTCGCCCGCTGTGTAGCCCGAACCGCCAACGATCGCTACGCGCACCTGACTCATCGCTCCGCTCCTTGCAGCACGCATTGCTCGATGTAGTCCAGCATCGCACCAGGGATGTCAACCCCGGTAGGAGCAATGCTATTGCGGAATTCCATTGTGGCATTGATTTCGTTGACCAGCAGGCCACGCTCTTCGTCTTCCAAGAGATCAATGGCCAGAATACCACCCCCAACTGCCTGCGCCGCACGCACACAGAGAGCATCCAGCTCGGGTGTAACTGGGCAATTGCTGGCCTGCGCCCCGCGGGCCGTGTTCGTGATCCAGTGCTCGCTTGTGCGATAGATCGCGCAGATCGTACGCTCTCCTACAACAAAGGCCCGGATATCGCGCTGCGGCTTCTGCACGTATTCCTGGATATAGTGAATGTGGTGCTGATAAGAGCCGAGCGTCTCGCGGTGCTCCAGTACAGCCTCGGCAGCGTCGCGGTCATTGACGCGCGCCAGCAGACGCCCCCAGGAACCAGTAGTCGGCTTGATAACCGCGGGATAGCCCAGGGCCTCGATGCCACGTAGAGCGCTTTCGGCGCTACAGGCCAGCAAGGTGCGTGGTGTGGGGATGCCCGCACGTAGCAAGGCCAGGGTGGTCTGCAGCTTATCGTTACAGAGGGCCGTCGTCGCCGGGCGATTGAAGACCTGCACTCCCCAGCTCTCCAGGACCTGAGCTACCGCCAGGCCCTGGGATTGGCTCACGCTGCGACAGAGCACGGCATCGTAGGAGCGCCAGCGCTCATCAGGTCGCGCCAGATCAAGCAGCAGCTCGCCATCATTCAGCAGGTCGAAGGCGATATCGCGCTGGCGCATGGCCTCGATGAGCAACTTCTCCTCAACGCGGATGCGCGAGGTCAGAATTGCCAGCCTCATGGTCTATTCACCCCAATCCTCTTCAACACGCGGCGCCAGCGCCACTGCTGGCTGCTCCAGATTAGTTACTTCCAGCTCGGCATTGCAATCGGGACAATAGACAATCTCCCCTACAAGCCTGTTCTGCAGGTCGATCTCGGCCTCGCACTCCGGACAGAGGGCAACCAGTTTGCTCATGACTGTTCCTCCTGACTAGCAGCCTTATTACACGTCTGTGTCTCTCACTAGATACAGCCAAACAAAAACGCTCTTCGTCCCCTTCTTTTGCGAAGGACGAAGAGCGTCAGTTATCACAATCGACAGCTCTCGCGGTACCACCTTCATTCGCCGGCACTCCTGCGCACCGGCCTCAGCGAGCACGCCAGCGTGCTCTTGCCCGTTAACGGGGGCCTCCGGCAGAGGTCTACTCTCGCCCGCCTGAACGGACGATTTCTTCTCGCAGCTCTGGGGTCTTTCTCACGGCTCACGATAGACGAGCTTTCCACCAGCCGCTCGCTCTCTGGCTATCGGAGGAACCGCTACCTGTCCCCTTCAGTGCCTTCTCCGAATTTGACCGTGTTTGTTTTGTCTATCAGGCGCTTATTTGATAACCAGCGACCGGCGTTCGCAGTCCGCTTCCCGCTGGCAGGCTCTCACCTGGAAAGACCTCTTTTCTTGCTGCCGCTGCCCGGCCATCTCTGCAGGCAGATTGCCGCAGCAACAAAAAAACTCTTCATCCTCGAAAGGACGAAGAGCGCAACAGAGATAGCGGCTCTCGCGGTACCACCTTCATTTGCCACTACCTCACGGTAGTGACCTCGACGAGTGCAGCCCCCTCACTCCCTCCTTTTGCGGTCAGTATGCACTAGAAAACAGAGAGCGAGACTGCACTCCTGCCCGTTAACGGGGGCCTCCGGCAGAGGTCTACTCTCGCCCGCCTGAACGGACGATTTCTTCTCGCAGCTTCGGGACCTTCTTCACGACCTGCCAGCATACGAACTTTGCACCAACCGTTCGCTCTCTGAATGCGGCCTGGCCGCTACTCATCCCGCAACGCTTTTCGCTCTTAGAGCGGGTTGCTTTTTGGGATTTATACCATTTTTTGCCGTTGCTGTCAAGTCCCGGGGCAGGTATTGACGCGGGACTTCCGCCCTACCCTGCTCGTGGGCCTGAGCATGGATCTTTGCCCCGCTTCCAGTTCCTGGCGCTCAGCCAGGCTGCAACAAGAGACCTCCCTGACACGTCTGTAATGAATGGAGAGCTGCGCAGAGACCGATAGGCACTCTGCTCTGTCACGAAGGGAGGGAGGAAGGAAGGAAGGAAGGAAGGAAGGAAGGAAAGAAGGAGGGTCAGGTCACTGAATGAGTACTCTGCCTTCCTGGCAGCACTGGCCATGCGCGCCAGCCCATCTGCGCCTCGCTCGTGGTGAGGTCCATATTTGGTGCGCCTCGCTGGCTCTCCCCCCCGCCAGTGTGGAACGCCTGACTGCAGTTCTGACACCCGCTGAGCAGGATCATGCTGCCCGCTTCCGCTCAGCCCAGGCCCGTCAGCACTTCGTGGCGGCACGCGCCACCCTGCGTCTCATTCTCAGCCGCTATCTTGGGCTTCCTCCTCAGCAGCTGCGCTTGCGCACCAATCCCTGGGGAAAACCAGAGCTAGAACCGAGGCCAGCTAGCTCTCAGCCCACCGTAACCTTCAATCTGTCGCACTCCGAAGCACTCGCTCTCTATGCTGTGACAGGCGGACTGGCGATCGGTATCGACCTCGAGTATCAGCGTCCGCTCTCCGAGGCTGAGCTGGAACAGCTCGCCGCCCGCTACTTTGCCCCCGCGGAATACAGGGCGCTCCTCAGCCTGCCTTACGAGGAGAGGCTGCCGGCTTTTTTCCGCTGCTGGACGCGCAAAGAGGCCTACGTCAAGGCACGCGGTCAGGGTCTTTCGCTGCCTTTAGACGCCTTTGAGGTGTCGCTCACTCCCGATTCTCCTGCCAGACTGCTGGCAAGCTATGAAGATCCAGACGCCCCTCAACGCTGGTCTTTGCTGGCCATTGATCCATCGCCTGCTTATAGCGCTGCCCTGGCAGTTGAGGGTCGTATCGAGCATGTAGCGTATTTCCGCTGGAACAATTACGATCTTCTTTCTTCGACTACTTGACAAAGCAAGCGTTCAGGCCCATAATCCAGGCCGTGGGCTATCATCAGTTGGCGGCGGCTTTCATGAGAGCAAGGAGGCCCGGATCATGCAAGAGCACAACAGCGGTGAGCTGCCTCCAGCCGAAGTACTGCGCAGCCAGGCTATCAGTATCATCGAGGTGCGACCCACTGACACGCGCCAGAGCGTGCTCACGGCCATCTTGACGCAAGAGAAGCTGGGGCGCAGACAAACAGTCTTGCTTCTGCCAGCCGAGAATAAGGCTTTCCATCGCAAGGTTGATTTTGAAGGGTTGCGAGAGCTACAGCGGGAGCTGCAGACGCAGCTCATCGTTATTGCCCAGCCTGATTCGAAGGTGGCCCACTACGCTCGCCAGCAGCGTTTTCCTGTCTTCTCCTCGCTGGAAGAGTATGCCGCCACAGCCCAGCTGTACCAGCCGTCGCCAGGCAAGAGTGCAGCAGCAGTTGCGGACCCGGCAGCGGTCGCCGAGGCAGAAAGTGGCCCCGCTGTCGAGTCAGGCGCTGATGCTCTGCGAGGTCCAGCTCCAGCAAAACCCGACTCCCAGGGCGGAGACAGCGAACCTGCCACGACGGCGATCGCTCCCCAACCTCCTCCCAACAGGGCGACCGGCGCCCTGCCTCCGTTGGTGCCGGTGACGAGCGCCCTCATCCCTCCCCCGCCCACGCGCAAGCATCGTCTTCCCCACCGCGTTCTTGCCAATAGGCGCTTCTGGCTACTCCTCGGCCTCGTCATCATGCTCCTGCTGCTCATCAGCATCGCGCTCATCCCGCTATCACAGCTCTTCGGCGGGGCAGCCAGCGCCGCCAATGTCATCATTGTTCCCGCAACGCGCGACCTCAAGCAGATCTACACCTTGAGCGGAGAGCCGGGCATCTCTGCCAACGCCGCCCGTCACCAGATCAGTGCTCGCCTTCTGGCTTCATCCGAATTGCGCCAGAGCCGCCAGGTGCCAGCCAGCGGGCACGGCCTGACACCAGCAACACGAGCCGAGGGCATCTTGACCTTCTACAATGCCTTGCCCGTGCCTCAAAGCATTCCGAAAGGAACCATCCTGAGTGCTCCAAGCGGCGTTCAAGTCATCACCGATCAGACAGCCACATTGCCAGCAGCTACGCCCCCCGTGGAGTCCAGCGCTAGCGTTCCGGCTCATGCCTTGCAGCCAGGGAGTCAGGGCAATCTTCCGGCTTTCGCCTTTCACACCGTTTCCTGCTGCGGCAATGGCCTCACGGTCCAAAATGCTCTGGCCTTCAGCGGAGGAGCCGATCCACAATCCTACACCTATGTTCAACAGAGCGATATCGATCAGGCCAGCATGGTGCTCCAGACGAGCCTCATTGCAGCGGCCCAGCGCGATCTTCAGGCACGAGCGGCAGCTAATGAGCGCTTTGTCGGCGGAGCACAGTGCCCAGTCTTGACGAGCGCCGATCACCAGGCTGGCGATCGAGCATTAGAGGTGACAGTGACGGTCGTTGTCGCCTGCAGCGGTGAGGTCTACGATCAAGTGGAGGCACGTATTCTGGCCGCCAGTCTGCTCGCCAACGATGCAGCAGGGAACCTCGGGCCAGGCTATAGTCTGGTAGATCAGATCGCCACTAGTATCGTCTCGGCTACCCTCGATCAGCATCAGCAGGGCCTCATCACGCTTCGCGTGCAGGCCGAGGGCATCTGGGCCTATCGCTTCGATGCTCAAGCGCGCCAGCGACTGGCGAACCTGATCAAAGGAAAAACCCAGGAGCAGGCGCTGGCCCTGCTTCGACAGCAGCCCGGTATCCAGAGCGTCTCGCTCTCCCTCAGTGGCAATGGCTCCCGCTTGCCAGACAATTCTCACTTGATTAGCATCCATGTAGCCACAGTCGTCGGTTTGAAAGCATCGCCGCTGCCAACAGCGTTCCCTGACCAGCGCTTCGCCCAGCCTTCTCCTCCTGAACCAGCACAAGCACAGCCCGTCAGTGGTAGTGCATCTTTGGCGGCTCCCTCCCTCTTTCCTACGGCCTCACCCGCTGCGATCACTCCCACTCTCACGTCACAGGCTCAGATGGACCACAGCTAGTAACCTTGCCTTTGTGTTATCTGCCAGCCGTTCTCTCCAGCCGCAGGGAGGCTATCGCCCCCCCTTTTCCCTTCCATAAGCAGATCCCTATATATACATTGATCTGTCATAGAACGTGTCCATACTGAGAGCAGAAAGGAAAGTGACGGATCAGCATATATGCTCGTTGTGATAGAGACGCACATCAGGAAAGGAGCGGACTTCTGTGAGTCGGATTATTGTTCAGAGCGAAAAGGTTATTTCTGGTAGGCCAGAAGATATCTACGCAATTCTAGCTGACTATAAGGGCCGTCATCCGCAGATTCTGCCAGCTAACTTCCAGGACTATCGGGTTGAGCAGGGCGCCCAGGGTGAGGGTACGGTGGTGAGCTTTCGTCTGCACGCTGGCGGGCGGGAACGCCTCTACCGCATGCGTGTGAGCGAGCCAGTACGGGGCCAAACCCTGACGGAGAGCGACCTCAATTCTTCGCTGGTCACAACCTGGACGGTCACGCCGCTCGACGATGGGCAACGTACGCAGGTACGCATTGCAACAATGTGGGAAGGAGGCAGCGGTCTCGGCGGTTTCTTTGAGCGCCTCTTCGCCCCTTTGGGCCTGAGACGGATCTATAACCAGATCCTGGCTTCGCTGGCGGCTGTGGTCGAAGGGCGGCCCGCGGAGGAGCACCGCCCAAGCAGTCCGGTACTCTTACTACCGCTATTAGCGTTGATCATCGCCTTGCCTCTGTTGATTCGCCTGTTCCAGCAACGCCGCCGACGCTCGCAGCTGCCAGTCCGCGTTGTCCCCGCCAGCACCCTGAAAGAGGCACGCTCGCGGCTTCGCGAGGCTCGCCAGCAGGCTGCCCGTACCTTGCCTCGCCTGCGCTCCTTGCGCGCCTGAGCAAACCTGGTGGCCATTCTTAATCACCCTCAGTCGAGCAGGAGAGACGCCGACTGTCGCAAGCGGCGTCTCCTTGTCTCTTTCCTTCCTGTCATTTCACCGCTCGCTGCTTGACAATCTCCCCTGAAGTCGTTATCCTCCAAAGAAGGGATAGGAGCAGAAGATTATAAACAAGCTAGCTATGATAAAAATGACGGTGCGCTTCTAGAAGAGAAAAAGGCTCGCTTGCTCCTGGCGACTATCTACGTCTACTCTCTCTGCCTGCGCAGCCCGATAGCACTGCTGCGATCGGTAGAGGCAAGGTCTCGGCCCCGATCCCTTGTGGCGAATCGGCTGTGATGGAAGAGGCGGGTAAGAGACCCGGAGAGCGGCAAGTCCCTGGGCAAGAGACCTGGCTCCAGGAGGAATCAGGTTTTGCTTGAGCTTACCTGGTACTCGCGGGAGAGCAATCGCCCATCCCCATTGGGGAGAAGAGATAGAGGATGGCTTTCGTGATGAGAGTGCAGTGGCCTGGTGAGTATTGGGAGAGGAAGATCAGCCGCGGTCGCCTGCTGCTCTATCTGGCGTTGTTCGTCATGCTGCTACCGCTGCTGGTGACACTCGCTGGTAGATCAGCCACGGGGTTCGCTTCCGTGGGAGGCGACTGTACTGCGCTCTTCCTCTCCCCCGGGCGCACGGCTCCGCTCTATCTGGGCCTGGCCGCCTACCGCTTCGTGGACAAGCTGGCCTATCTGGAGATCGGCGATCGTGTCCTGGGCTTGTCCACAGCTGATCTTTACGGGAACAACGCCGATTCTTCCCATTACCTGCGTTCACTCGCGGGCGGCGGGCGCGTCCTTTTTGATGCGCTCGGTCCCGGCCTCTTGACCTTCGCCCGTATGCAGGAGGAGATCGGCGCACCCTGGCTGCTCTACCGCGATGGCGAGCTGCAGAAGTTCTCGGCCAGCGATTTGGGCCAGCGACGGCCCACCTCACAGACGGCCAGTCGCTTTCCCTACCCTTTTTCCCTGAATCCGAGCGAAGATGAGGGAAGCAGTATTATTGCGCTGCCGCTTCCTTTCGCTCAACGCCTGACGCTGAGCACAACGCATCGCAACGGTAATTTTTATGCGCTTTATCGGCGCCTTCCCTGGGGGATCGCTCCCCCACAGTGCCCCTCCAGCACGATAGCGCAGACGGCCACGTTGGTCAGTACCCATACTCCAGCTTTGCCAGCAGCGGCCTCCAAATACCGGCAAAGCGGTCAGCTCACGGTGTCGCCAGGAAAGCGTGTGACCTTTCTGACTCTGCAGGGGCCTGCCCAGGTACGGGAATTGACCTTTCGTGTGCCACTGAGCGAGGCGGTCGCTTTTGGAAGGAGCTGGCTGTCGATCGCCTGGGATGGCGAGCGACGGCCCTCGGTAACCGCCCCTGTGAAGTTTCTCGCTGGTGATGGCGCCGGCCTCTATCAACCCGCGGGCCGCCCACTGGTGGCCGGCTGGTTGGCGACGATCCAGAGCGAGGGCAGCGGCGATCAGCGATTGATGGCCTTCCATCTTTACTGGCCGATGCCTTTCTCGCGCAGCGCTCGCTTTATGCTGCAGTCCTCCCAACGGCTGACTGCCGTAGATTGGAGCGTGGCCTTTGAGCCTTTTCCTGATCCCCCCAGTTGGTGGGGGACCTTTCATGCTACCTACACCAGTGTGAGTCATCCGCCACAGGGTCAGGCTCTGACGTTGCTGGATGTCCGCGGAAGCGGCAAGCTTGTTGGCACGGTGATTAATTTCTGGCGACCCGATGGGACGCTGGAAGGCAATCCAGAGATCACGCTTGATGATAGCCTGACTCCTCAAATCGAGGTTACGGGTACCGAAGAATGGGGCCTCGGCGGCGACTACTGGCACGGCGGTCGCCAGACGAGCCTGCCTCTGGGTGGCTTTCCCAGCGGTCCAGATAATCCATCGGGGAGCGAGCGCGATGGCGCAGCCCTCTACCGCTTCCTTGTCGCTGACAGTATCCCGTTCAACCGCCATCTGGTCTTCCGTCTGGAACATGGCAGCCACAATCAGAGTCCTTACCCCTATCGCGCTCTCTTGCTCTGGTATGGGACAGCACGTCAGACGGCAACTCTTAGCGATACACTGCTCCCAGCCCAGGCAGGCAGCCGCTTGCAACATGGCTATCAGGCCACAGATGAACACTTCTATGATCTGCGCGCCGCTGCCATTTACCAGCAGGGGAATATCACGCGAAGCGGCACCGTCAGTGCGACGGGGGGGGCGATCTCGTTCAGCCTCCGCCTGACGGCCAACAACGTCGGGGCTTTTCTGCGCCGCCTTTTTGACTACTGCACCCCCAATCAGAGCGCCGCAGTCTACGTCGATGGGACTTTCGCCGGGATCTGGTACAGCGCCGGTGTGGCTAATCATGGCCCGCCCGGCTCGCCTCGCCGCTGCTGGCGCGAGGAAGACTATCCGCTGCCAGCTCAGTTGACGGCGGGCAAAAGCGCCATCCACCTGCGCCTTGTCCCCGTCTCTTTGAGCCAGACATCCTTATCAGCCTGGACGGCCTTCCGCTATCAAGCGTATAGCTTCCTGCCCTAGACTAGTCTCCTCTGCCCGCAGCGGTTCAAACACCTGTGCCCCGGAAGCGCACCTTACATCCAGTAAGACCGACATCCTTTCACCATCAGTGCGGTAGAAAATCACAGGCATTTGGCAGCTGATCATGGTAGGCTATCGTTACGATAGAAGTGCTCATCTTGAGCACAGTGATCATCGCGTCCACCGCGGCCTCAATTGTAGACCGCGCAGCAAGGAGGCATAGCTATGAGCCGGTCAGCTTCTTACGCTACTGCAGCCGCTGCCCCGAGCGAGGCCCGGCCATTGATTCCCGCTCAGGGCAACGGGCGCCGTCTCTTGCAACGACTCAACGCTCTCCAGCAGGAAGTGGCCGAGGTCGTAGAGGAGGCAGTTGAGAGCGGCAGTCACACCAATGGGCCTCGTGTCCAGGCCCTGGAAGAGGCATTTAAGACCTATCTTCAGGTGGCCGATGCGATCGCCGTCAATAGCGGCAGCTCTGCTTTGCGGGCCGCCTGCGAACTGCTGCGCCTGCCCCCTGGAACCGAGGTCATTGTCCCGGCCTATACGTTTATTATGACCGCATATGCGGTCAACGATGCCTTTGCTTTCGAGCCGCAGAGCGGAGCGCTAGCCAAAGGCGGTTTGATCCCTGTCTTTGTAGATATCGATCCTCAAACTTATACCATCGATCTGGCCAGCGTCAGGGAAGCTTTGAGCGAGCGTACACGGGCCATCATCGCCGTCCATATGCTGGGCCAAATGGCCGACATGCGCCCCTTGCTCGATCTGGCCGATGAGCACCAGCTTTTTGTCATTGAGGATGCCGCCCAGGCCCACGGCGCAACCTACACTGATCCCCAGACGAACCATATTTACCAGGCGGGGAGTATGGGCGATTGCGGCTGCTTTTCGCTGAGCGATGTGAAAAACATTGGCTCGATGGGCAATGATGCGGGCCTGCTGACACTGACTACGCGCCTCGGCTCCCGCCTGCCAGCCCTCACCGCTGAGGCCCGCGCCTGGCGCAATACAGGGCGCCTCGGTCGGCACCGCTATGAGCACCAGACCTGGGGTATCCGTGCACGGATGGATGAATATTCAGCGTCAGAGTGCCTGGCCCAGTTGCGCTATCTCGATAGCTGGGTGAGCCGTCGTCAACAGATTGCCGCACGCTATAACACTGCTCTGGCCGGCACCTCCTTCACGCCACCCTATACTGCACCTGGTCGCACCCATGCTTTCTTTAATTACATGGTCAAAGCGCCCACGCTGGAAGCCCGTCGCCTGCTGGAGTCTCGCCTGCGCGCGGCGGGTATCCAGGTCGCCGATACCTACAGTGTGGTGCCAGACCAGCCACTCTATCGCCAGGGTTCGCTTCCCTGCCGTATCGTGGCCGCCGAGCGAGCACGAGAGGTCGCTCGCCTGCTGGTGGCCATCCCTTGTTATCCCGAGCTTGGAGAGGAGGAGGTTGCCCGCATCGAGGAAGTGTTGAGCCGCTGCCCGTAGGCGGCCCCCTGCCAGGCCTCTTCATCAGAGGATGGGCACAGCGCCGGTGGCAAGGCTTCTTTCTTGCTGCCTCTCCCGCCGTCTCTCTTCTTCTTCCTTGCGCCGGCGCTGGCCTCTCTCCTTCTCTCTCCCCCTTGATTTTTATTTTATTCAGGATGGGCCTGCTGAGCAGGAGGCTCGGCCTCGCTCTCACCCAGGTGCGTCTTGATGAGCGCCAGTAGCTCTTCGGTCCGGAAGGGCTTGGTGAGATAGGCGCTGGCTCCCGCCAGACGCCCCTTGAGACGGTCTAGTACGCCATCGTAACCGGAGAGGATGACGACGACCGGGCGCCGAGGGTGACGGGCTTTGAGGATCTGTGCAATACGGTAGCCACTCAGGCGCGGCAAGGCAATGTCCAGGAGCACGAGATCGGGGAGAAGATCGCGCTGCTCCGCCAGGGTTCTGATGGCCTCGACGCCATCGGCATAGGTCAGACAATCGATGCCCTGGCGTCGCAAACATACCTCGACGATCTTGCGCACCGGCAATGAGTCGTCGATCACCATGACAAGCTTGCCCATCGTGGCCTGCCCCTTCCTGGAAACGAGGCCCAATCGCTGGCTGGCCTTCAGCCGAGCGATCTGGCCCCCATCGGTCAATCATATCGGCAGGTGGTTGTTACTTGTTCATCTGGCTAGGAGGGTGATCAGCCAGCGGCGATGAAGGCCCCTGGTTTTCCGCCGTAGGTGATAGGATAGCCCGCCTTCGTTATGCATGGGCACGGGCGGGTGCTTTCGCCGAAATACCTGTCTCCTCTTGTTTGTAGCCTGTCTATGAATCAACTGACTCCAGGCTGGACCTTGATCTGACGTGAGGCTCCTTCTCTTCTCCCTGGCAGTCCCTGCTTTCTCGCCGACAGCGTCCCGCGGCTGCTTTCTCGTAGGCCAGAGCGGCTGAGGCGGGTCTGGTCTGGCCGGCCTGGCCCGGCCAGGAGAGGTACAGCGCTCTTGCTGTCCGCCTGTCCCCCTGGCCCAGGCGCAGCGACCGATCAAGCTCTGCTCCATCAGGGAACAAGGAATTCCTCAAGCATGCGCTTGCGGCAAGGATCGGCCAGTTTGCGCAGGGCCTTGGCTTCGGCCTGCCTGATGGCCTCGTGCGTGACTCCCAGCCTGCGCCCAACCTCCTTGAGGGAGTGCTCACGCGCCCCCTGCAGGCCATAGCGCAAGCAAATGATTCTGCGCTCGTTGGGACTGAGATTCTGAAGCACTTCCTTGATATGAGTTTCCAGCATCTGGCGAATGACTACCTGCTCCGGTGAGTAGGCAATGTCGTCTTCAATGGTGTCCCTGAAAGGGATCTCATCTTCCGAGCCGGTGGCCGGGGAGTCAAGGCTGAGCGTCTCCTCGCTAGCCTGCAACAGGGCTATCACCTGCCGCTCTGAGAGATCCAGCTCCTCCGCCAGGTCCTCGGTGGTGGGATCACGCTCCAGGTCCTGCTGCAAGCGCTGGCGTACCTGGGTCAGACGTTTCAGTTCTTCACGCTTGTAAAGCGGCACGCGAATGGTGTGGGCCTGCTTGGCCAGGGCATGGGACATGGCACGCTTGATCCACCAGGTGGCATAGGTGCTAAATTTGTAGCCCCGACGATAGTCGAACTTTTCTATGGCGTGGATGAGGCCAATGTTGCCTTCTTGTACCAGATCCATCAGGTCCATCCCCAGGCCCACGTACCGGCGCGCAATGCTAACCACCAGGCGCAGGTTGGATTCGATCAGCTGCCGCTTGGCTTCCTCTCCCTGGGCAAGAATGTAGGGATCAGGATGGGCCTTCTTGCGCTCCTCGCGGGCACGTTCCATCTGCCGCGCAAGGGCTGTCACTTCTTCGGCAGAGAGCTGCCGCGTGCGCCCAATTTCTCGCTTATACATCTGGCGGGAATCGCGCAGGCAGAGAATATCTTGCTCCTGTTGCGAGGATGTCTTGTCATCCGTAATATCAAAGAAGGCCCGCTCCCCAAGCCGCGGTTGCAAGCGCAGCCCCTCATCATCAGCTGGACCTGCGCCAATGACAAGGCAGGTGGTGGCTGTGGTCCGAGGCAAGACACTGACCATGTGTACACTCCTCTCTTTACTCTGTTTCAAGAAATATGTTGCTGATTTCCATCAACAAATATCACTATTTTAGCAATCAGGCAGTTATGGGTGCAACATGCACCACAATTGCGCTGATGTTGTCAAGGCCACCGTTGTCGAGCGCCGTAGTCACCAACAGATTGCAGATTTCAGCCGAGGACAGGCTGGGCCGGCAGAGGATTTCTAGCAGCTGGGCATCCTGGACAACCTCCCACAGGCCATCAGAGCAGAGCAGCAAGCGATCGTCGACCTGAAGGCCGAGCTTGAAACAGTCGACGTCGACGGTGGCTTTGCTGCCAAGTCCGCGGTAGAGCTGCCGGCGCTCGGGATGACGTTGGGCTTCTTCTGAGGTGAGGACGCTGGTCTCAACCATGCGCGCCGCCAGGGAGTGGTCGCGCGTGATCTGCACCAGCCCGTCACGCTCTCGATAACGATAAGCCCGGCTGTTGCCTACGTTGGCGATATAGGCTGTCAGTTCGACCACAAGGGCAGCCGTTAGTGTTGTCACCATGTATGCGCATGTCTCTATGCTACGAAGATAGACAGCCTGGTTCGCGCGTCTGACGCCTTCGACGAGCAGCTTCGGCAGCAGCTCCTCGCTCAGCTGGCGGGAGCCTGCCAGCCCCAGAAGGACGAAATGCAAGAGGGCCTGGATAGCCAGGCTGCTTGCCTCCAAATCGTAGGCGCGATCGCCAAGGCCCAGTCCATCGGCCACTACAAAAAGGCCGAAGGGAAGCAAGCGTTCACTACAAATACAGCTTCCCTGCAGGGTGATCAAGCGATCCCCGTTGGGGCCGAGTCCTCGACCCTCGCCCTGGTGCCAGGCCGTACCCACATCCAGGCGCAGGGGCAAATCGCGCTGCCAGCGACGCAACGGCGATCTGCTGCGTCCCGAGAACTGTCTTTTCACCAACCCTGGGAGAGCCTGCAGGTGTGCCAACAGGGGCGTCTCGTACTCTGACTGCAGCTGCTCTTTCATAGTCAGCGTCTCCGCCTCCTCACGTGCGTGCTGGCCCCTGTTAGCCCACTACCTGGACATAGAGGGTATACATCAGCTGCATGGCCTGCTCCTCTCCTACCTGGCCCGCGAGTCGCTGCTGGTAGCGCCCAAGATGAGCCATGCGCCTCCGAATGAATTCGTGGCGGGCGGTCCCCAGAGCCAGGCCGTAAAGACCGCGCTGCATGGCTTCCAGTTCTCTTTCAATCTGCGATCGCAGCCGTGCAACCTCGCTCTCGCACATGGGCTGTCTTCCTCCCTCGTTAACCGCGCCAGGCGCGCAGAAGAACACAAGGACAGACAAGGATTTCACTGACACTGGGCAGTATACCGATCGGCAGTTTTTCCTACCTCCTCACCATCTTCCTGCTAGGAAGTCGTTCGGCTGCCCAGAGTCTTTGCCAGAAAGGCCCATTATTAGGGAGTGGTGCGATGGGCGAATGCCGAGGTCCCTGAGTGAAAGAGTATATGCTGCGACTTCTCTCGACAGGCGTCCCAGAATTGCAAGATGTATACCTCGCAGTGGAGTAATCCAGGCCCTTGAGCAGCATGATTCGTGTCTCAGGCTTCTGCTGCCGAGCAGGTGGATAGAGGGCCGCAGCTACCACGGGAGCTGACTTCAGTAGAAGATATTCTCCTGCTTTGTCTTATACCAGTCTTATGTAAAGCGTAGAGTGTGTGCCTTGCCTGCTGATCGTTGCAGGCCGGTTCTTCGTTCTCAAGCCTGCCTCGGGGGTCCGGTCCTACATACAGCCAGGGTCTTGTCTCTGAAGTGTCTTGGCCGCCGCTCAGCGCTGGGCTTGTCTCCGGTTGTCAGGTGTCAGGCTCTGCTCCTCTACACGTGATGTAATGCAAAAGGGTCGTGAGCGGCGTCAGCATCGCCAGTGCCCTGTTCTCTGCAGGCACCGTGAGCGCTAGCGTTGTCAGGTGAAGAGAGCGAGGAAAGGGCGCTATCCTTTTGACCCGCTCCTGCTGCCAGCTTGCGAACAATCGGGTATAAGTTATAATGAGGGAGTTAATCAAAGCGTCCCAGTAAGCTCCTTTTGCGCAGTTCAGTCTAGCTCTATCTCCAGCAAAGCACAGTCCTGAGACAGGTTGAAACCGCCATCAGGGGATCATCATATGAGCACAAAAGTGACTTACCATCAACAAATCAGTTTCTGCGGCAAGCCGCGCTGCCACAAATGCAACACGGGCATTGGTCATGGCCCCTACTGGTATGCCTACAAGACGGTGAATGGCCGCACGACGCGTACCTATATTGGGAAGACCTTACCGCCCGATGTTCAGCCTGAGCAGATCCAGACCTGGATTGCCGGGCGGCCCGCCCAGGACGATGATCCCTCTGTGCTCCGTGTTTCGATGCTCGGTCGCTTTGAGCTTGAGCGCCGCGTTGGACGCAACTGGCAGACCGTGGAAGCCGCCCCGTGGAATCACCAGCGGCAGCGCCTGCTTTTCGCCCTCTTGCTCCTGAGCCCAGGGCGCAAGCTGGGCCGCGAACAGATCATGGAAGCGCTCTGGCCAGGTCTTGACCCAGAGACCGCTGCCGCCCGACTTGATCGGACAGTGCATGCGCTGCGTCGTATTTTGGAGCCTTCGCTCCCTCGGGCTTCGGCTTCTCATTTGCTGCGTACTGAACATGAGGGACTGGTACTAGCCGATCAGCACGAGATCTGGGTGGATAGCGATGCCTTCGAGCGTTTGCTGACTCAGGCTCATGAGGAGCAGCGCACGGCTTCCGAGCGCGAGCATCTGCTTGAGGAGGCCGTGGCTCTTTATGCTAACGATTTGCTACCGGAGATGGCAGATGTGCCGTGGGTAGTGACGCGCCGCGATATGTTGCGCCGTCATTGGATGGGTGCTTTGCTGGAGCTGGCCGATCTGCGTCTGGCTCGTGAGGCTTACGCTGCGGTGATCGAGCCGATGGACCGTCTGCTGGCGGCAGATGATACGAATGAGGCCGCTGTGCAGCGCCTGATCATCGCTTTGACGGCCCTGGGTCGACGAGCTGAGGCAATGCGCGTCTACCACCGTTTGGTCGAGGCGCTACGGCGCGCGCATGACATAGCCCCGCTGGCTGAGACGCGCCGGCTCTATGAGGAGGTGCGCCGCGGCTCAGTCAGTGTCAGGGGGCTGCCGCCAGTGCCTCTGACATCGCTGCTGGATGTGGAGGGCCGCAGCCAGGAGGGACGCGATGGGCGCTCGCAGGCACAGGTCGGACGCCAGCATCAGAGTCCGCTGGTGGGCCGCGAAGAGGAGCTGGAGACGCTGCGTACGGTGATGCAGACGTGTGAGCAGCAACGCCGTGTTCGCCTGGGCAATCGCCGGCGCGCTCTGATTTCGCCTTTCGATCAGCCTCGCCAACCACAGTGCGTCTTGCTGGCCGGCGAAGCGGGAATCGGCAAGACGCGCCTGGCGGAGGAGATGGGACGCGAGGCGCAGCAACACGGTTGGGCGATCGCCTGGAGTCGGGTCTACGCGCAGGAAAGCAATGTTCCCTACCGGCCCTGGACAGAGGTGCTGCGCAATGCCCAGAGCCGCGGCTTCTGGCAGATCCAGGAGATCAGTCATCGTCCTCTGCTCTATCAGCCTCTGAGTATTCTCCTTCCTGAGTTGAACGCTTTGCCCCATGTTGAGTTTGCCAATCCCCTTTCGCCCGAGGATGAGCAGCGCCGTCTTTGGGAGGCCACTCTTGATCTGTTGACGATGATCAGCGAGCGTACGCCTCTGTTGATCGTGCTGGATGACATGCACTGGGCCGATTCCAGTAGCTGCGAGCTGCTGGCCTATCTGGTGCGCCATTTGCAGCAGCGCGCCATTATGGTCATTGCAACTTACCGCGATACGGAGCTGCCGGAGGCGCACCCACTGCGGACGCTGCTGCCCCATCTGCAGCGCGAGCAGGTGGCGCTGCGGCTGGAAATTGCGCCGTTGAGCGAGGAGCAGATCGCCTCGCTGGTGGCCCATTTGCCTGAGCCGCTAGTCCACTATATTCAGAAGCAGGCTGGCGGTAATCCGTTTTTTGCTGAGGAGCTGGCGCGAACGCTGGCCGGCGCAGGCCCGGAGCTGGTAGAGCAGCTGCTGATCGACAAGGGAAGTGGCGGTCATAAGCAGGAGCTTGGGCGGGCGCTGCCGCTGCCGGAGACGATTGCGGCGGTGCTTGATCTGCGCCTGCGCCGTCTGAGTCCGGCCTGCCAGCGTTTGCTGAGCAATGCCTCGGTGTTGGAGGGCGCCTTTGAGTTTGGGGAGGTGCTGCAGCTAGAGCAGCTGGGCGGCAGTGGTATCGATGAAGGGAAATTACTCGATCTCTTGGAGGAGGCGCTGCGTGAGGGTGTCCTGGTAGAGGAGGGGGCAGGGACGCGTATCAGCTATCATTTCTGGCATCCGTTGCTAGGTTTACATCTTTATCAGCGGCTGTCGGGGGCCCGTCGAGCCAGCCTGCATCGACGGGCGGCACAGGTGCTGCAGCAGAAATACGCGGGACGGGAGGCAGAAGGGGCGGCGACGATTACGCAGCATCTGGTGAAGGGCGGTGGCGAGGCGGCGGTGATCAGGCGTTATGCGGAGCTGGCGGGCGATCATGCCTATGCGCTGTCGTCCTATGGGGAGGCCGAGTACTATTATCGCCTGGCGATTCAGTATTTGCTGCAGGCGTCTCAGGGGCGCCCGCTGGCCTCCTGGAGCCAGGAGGAGCGCCTGCACCTGGCGGATCTGTACGAGCTGCTGGCCTATTCGCTGCGGATGCAAAGCAGGCCCGAAGAGGCCCGTCATTTCTACGAGCGTCTGCTGGAGGTGCGCAACTATCTGCGCCAGCCGGCGACCCCAGAGGAGGCCCTCTACGAGGCCCAGTATCAGGCGATGATCTGGGTCGAGATTGGCTGGACCTGGTACGATGCGAATAATAGTGCACAGGCCCTAAGCTGTTGTGAGCGAAGTGCGCAGATCCTTCAACAGGCCCACATCGAGAAGAGCGCCGCCTGGGCCTGTATTCATCGGGAACGTAGTTATATCGCATGGAGATCGGGAGATTACCCACTGGCCCTACAGGAGGCCAATCGATCACTGCAGCTGTTTGAGCAGAATCTGGAACAGGCAGATCTCAGGCTGCTTTTGGATAAGCCGCTTAGACAAACCAACATTAACACCAGCCTGATGGGAAACCAAATTGATATAGCTCTTACTCATCGACTTCTGGGAACGATCCTAAATAGCGTTGGAAAGAAGAGAGAAGCATTCTACCATCTAAAAATGGCCATTACTATATTTGAACAATATAATCGTTACAGAGATATCGCTGCAGCTTGCTGCAATATCGGTCACACATATGTGAGCAAAGCCCAATTCCAAGCGGCGCAGGCCTCCTTCCGTCGGGCCCTGATGCATGCAGAAAGGCTGGGAGACACCCTGCTGCAGGCCGTGATTACCAGCAACCTTGGTCTGTTGGCCGCCAGGCTGGGAGATCTGGATTTAGCCGAGAAAGAGCTTAAGCGAAGTCTGAGGATGTCCGATAAGGCCAGCGATAAGACATATTTCTGCCTTTGGAACGCCTTCCTAGCTACTATCCTGCAGAGGCGAATGAAGAGCCAGGAGGCAGTCCTTAGCATTAGAAAGGCTCTCTCCGTGGGCGCCTCCCTTGATCTTCCACCTTGTCTCGGCTTTGCACTTGTAGCCCTGGGTAACATGCGGCTGACCCAGGCAATGTATGAGCTGGCCCATAGACCAGCACAGGCTAACAAGCCCCCCAGCCGTGAAAGTATAGATGAAAGACCAAAGTATTGCCTCGAGCGAGCACGACTGATCCTGGAGCGCGCACTCGTCATGGAACTCGAATCAGAAACTCTCATTGAGGGGAAACTGGTATTAACTCAGGTCCTTCTCCTGCTGGGTAAGCTTCCGGAGGCCAGTAAGCTAGTCAAGGAGCTGTTGGAGGAGTTAAACGAGCAAGAAGTGATTCTTGAGTTCGCCAAAGCCCAATTTTTACAGGGAGCTATCCTCCTGCTACAAGGGGGAGATACTCAGGCAGAAAATCAGATCAACAAAGCCTTAAATAATCTCTATGAGAAGAGGCTCATATTAGAATATGCTTATTCTATATACACTATAGCAGTGTTATCTAATATATATAGCAAGAGCAATATGCTAAATTCTATATTTTCTCCTCATCTAAACAACGTTTTGAGCATTTTTAAGAATTGTCATGACATGCTTTCTTACCAGGCATCACATTATCTACTGAAACACCTCAGATAGGCTGGAAAGTAGAACTTAGCGTGCCGGATTCAAAGCAAGCAGACCCTCTGAACCAGGTCTATGGCTCTCTGACACTTGCCCAGCAATAGTGGCCAGCAGCAGAAGGTATCTCTTACATCCAATAGTTCTGATAGGTCCCTCTTCCACTCACTATGTTATTTGCCCCTCTACTCAGGTGAAAACTCGAGGCACGACCCCATCAAGATAGGGTACGATACTGATGACAAAACTGAGCAGGCCCGGTAAGAGACAAGATAGCTCTTACCAGTGACCAAGCTTATTCCAAGCTCCAGCTGCTCGGAGTCGGAGGTGAGCCAGCCTAGACTAGCTAGTAGGGAGTCGGCCTCAGCCTTTCCTATCCAGACAGTAAGACCAGTCGTACTCTTTTCCAGTCAACCTGACACGCTGCCGAGGAGGAACACAATGCAGATCGCTCTCAGCAAGAAACAACTGGTGACCCTGATCGTTCTGCTGGCGCTACTCGTACTCGCAGCCGTGAGCGCGGTGGCGCTGATTGAGCACCAGGCCATCACCCATATCTTGAGCGCTCCCAGCTTCCAATGGGGCGGTAGTCCCTAATCGCCAGCTGGCTCTCTCGCCCAAGAGAGCCGGCTGCTCAGCCGCAAGCGAGCATTCACGCTAATGCTTTCGTCTATGCCTGTAGCTTGCTGGTCCTGCGGCTGGGTTGGCAGCGAGCTGGGGGAGCTGGTGACGACCGCGAGCTATGGTGACCGTCAAGCAGATGGCTCCACCACAGCCCATAGCCGTAGCAGTCCCAGCCCCAGCAGCTCCGGCCCAAGCAGTCAACCCAGCCGCCCATTCATGGCCCACATAATCATCACGGGCCGCTGATAACCCTGGCCCGAGAGGGCAAAGAAGCGATCCGGTCGAGATACCGCAACCTGTTGCCCCTCTCGGAGTAACGTCCCTGAGAAAGGAAGCGTCTGATGTCTCACTTCGACTAATCGGCGCACCTTCGTGGCAATCGCAGACATGGCGAGCTAGCTCAGGCCCCCGGCAGGGTGCCACGGCCAGCGGGCCACGAACTACGGCCACCTCCCGTAGTATCACTCCGGCCCGCTGATGCACCAGCCGCACCTGCCTGGCCCGCCTGTCGATAAAAGGGTCGGTCAGCCTCCCCCGGTCTGAACCCCTCGAAGCCACAGCGCTGACCGGCCCACCTTCTGCATCTTTTTCTCCTTCTCTAGATTATCACCCGTCTTCATCCCTCTGAATCTTAACCATAGCCTGCCGCAACCCTGAGCAGTCTCTCCTTGCTACCAGGAGTGAGCATTGCCTGACAGATCGCACCTCATGAGCTATAATAAGAAACACCGGTTGCTCGCATAGAGAGGTCGACCTCCCGCGCCGCTTGCCAGCGGTCTCAATTGGCGGTCAGGTTGAAGCACCGATATTTATCGGGTAATCTTAGCTGTGACTAGCTACTCCCTACCTTGCAAAGTGCGGCCTTCTGGGGATTCGTTCAGAAGAGAGGGAGAGAGCTACCCGTCGAGCCTTTCCCGAAGCCTCTGTCCCGCGGCAGCACCGGGATTGCAGCAGTCCTGCAAAAGATCAGCGAGCAGACTCAGCGTGCTAGACGGATGCATCAGGCCGGCCTGGCCAGTGGTCAGGCAGCGGCTCCGCTTCACATCTGCGATGGCCCTACAGGGTGCCCGATGCCGAGTAAGCCAGGCCAGTTGACAAGGGAGCAGCAGAGCGCATGCGTGTAGTAACGGCGGCGCCAGATGACCCAACCAGGTACCAGCGCCACAGTTGCGCGATACCTGCAGCACTCCGGTGCTCTCCTGCCCAGCTCACCAGACCAGCTCTGGAGCACGGGGAGAGAACGCGCTCCTCCGCCAGAGCAGAGCAGGCCGGGGATGGTCTTGCTTTGTCAGCAAGCGGCCAGCTACATCAGCCGCCTCATGCTACCAACCACCACCGTCCCCCCCCGAAAGCGTTTGGGATTCCCGGGGTAAGAGCAAGCCTCCAGGCTCAGCCGGAGCCTGCGCAGCCACCCAGCCACTGTCTCGCCCCCGCCCGGCGAAAGAGCCTGTGGAGGACTGCCCGGTGGCCCCTACACGCGCCATCAGCAAGAGTGCAACGCTCGCAGGCCAGGCCTCTCCCGGCAGACTCTCCGGGGCTGCTGGCCGCTTCTGTGCTCACCTCCCCAATAGCAAGCTTGCGTAGAGGCAAGGAGTGCGCGCGATGAACAGTAAGGTCACCTACTATCGTCAATACAGTTTCTGCGGCAAACCACAGTGTAAAAAATGTCGCCAGGGGCGCGGGCATGGACCTTACTGGTATGCTTATCGCAGCGAGGGCGGTCAGATCACACGCACCTACATTGGCCGTAGCCTGCCTCCAGAGGCGCTGGCTCAGGTCGAACAACAAGAGATCATAGCCGGTCAGCCAGGCCAGCCTCCGCTGCGACGTCTCTACCTCCTGGGAAACTTCCGCCTGGAACGTCCCGCCGAAGAACAGCGCATCGCCCGACGAAGCGGACGCCCCGCTCTCCAGCCCGCCGGTCGCGCCCTCCTGGCTCTGCTCATCTCCAGCCCAGAGCGTCAGCTTCCACGTCGCCAGGCCCTGACTGTCCTCTGGCCTGATCTCCCCCCCAGCGAGGCCAATCGGCGCCTCGAACGCGCAGCCGCCAACCTACGCTACTGGTTTGCCACTGCCACCCCCTTAGCGTCGACCCCACCTGGCGCTCCTCCGCCCCCTACATTTCTCCAGGAGAGCGAAGAGGCACTCAGCCTTGCCGGGCAGCAAACTCTCTGGATCGATGCCGACGCTTTCGAGGAACTACTCGATCACGCCTCGCGCTGCAGCGACGAGCCACTGCGTGAGAGCCTCCTTGACGAAGCCCTCCGCCTCTACAAAGGGGATCTACTCGCCGGCTGGACAGCGCCACCCTATCCCGCCCAGTTGACCAGACGGCGCGAGGCCCTGCGCTGGCACTGGCGTCAAGCCCTGCTGACCCTGGTCGATCTGCGCCTCAGCCGCGACAACTTTACTGGGACATTGCCACTGCTCGAACGCCTCTTAGCAAGCGATTTCGGTGACGGCGAGGCCCTGGCCCTGACCATGTACTGTCTGGCAGGACTGCGCCGCCGCAGCGAGGCTATCCGCCTATACCAGCAATTCCTCTCGAGCCATGAAACAATCCTCTCTGAAGCAGTCCAGGCCCTCTACCAGGCTATCTGTGCCAACCAGCCTCTCCCTCGACCACGGCCAACACCGGCGACCCAACCAACCCACCCGGCGCTCCCGCCGGCCTCACAGGAGAAGACTCTCATCTCCACCCCCGCTACGCCCCAGATCGGGCGCACCCATCGCAGTCCTCTGGTTGGACGTGATCAGGAACTGGCCGTCTTACGCCAGTTACTGACCGACACAGAGCAACTTGCCACCACCGCACTAGAGCAGCTGACCTCTGTGACAACTGGCCCTAGCTCCACCCGCAACGGCAGCACCGCCACCTTGCCTCCAGCCACCCAACGACAACCCCAGTACGCTGTCCTGGTCGCCGCCCCTGGCCTTGGCAAAACTCGCCTGGCCGAGGAACTCAGCCGCGAAGCCCTGCAACGCCGTTGGACCGTCATCTGGAGCCGCGTCTACGAACAAGAAAGCGCTATCCCTTACCGCCTCTGGATTGAGCCACTGCGGAGCATCACAGCGCAGGACATCTGGCTGACTCAGGAGATTCAACAGCATCCCACCCTCTACGCCCCCCTGGGGGCCATTCTGCCAGAACTCTACGAGATACTGCCACCACCATCCCCCCTGCCACCAGAGCAGGAGCAGCAGCGTCTCAAAGAAGCCCTGCAAGAACTGTTCATGCGCGTCAGCCGGCAGGTCCCCCTCCTGCTCGTCCTGGACGACCTCCACTGGGCCGACGCCAGCAGCTGTGAGCTACTTGGCTATCTGGTCCGGCGCCTGGCAGGCTACCCTGTGCTCTTCATCGGCACCTGCCGCGATAGCGATCTGGCCGCCAATACGGTGCTCCAGACACTTATCGCTCACCTGCAGCGCGAGCACGGCGTCATCACCCTCGATCTGCCACCGCTGACCGACGAACAGATCGCCCAGATCGTCAGCCACATGCCCCCGGCGGCCCAGCGCTTCATCCAGTCGCACGCTGCCGGCAACCCCTTCTTCGCCGAGGAACTGGCTCGCAGCATTGAGATGCAGCTGCTCTCTCCTACGGAGAGCAGCTTCCAGGCTGGCCTCCAGCGCCTGCCCGAAACCATCACCGCAGTGCTCGACATGCGCCTCAACCGGCTCAGCCGCCACTGCCGACGCCTCCTCAACGATGCTGCCATCCTTGGTGGCTCTTTCGAGTTCGACGCCCTGTGCGCTCTGGAGGCCGCCGATCCACAGCCGTTCAACGAGGAGCGCGTCCTCGATCTCCTGGACGAAGCCCTGCAGGCCGGCGTCCTCAGCGAGACCAGTAGCGGTAGCCACATCAGCTATCACTTCTGGCACCCCTTGCTCGCCAGCCACCTGTACGAGAGCATGTCGGGCATGAAGCGCGTCCTGCTCCATCGACGGGCCGCAGAGACGCTGCGCCAGCTCTATGCCGGCCACGAAGAGAAAGGCGCCGCCATGATCACCTATCACCTCGTTGCTGGCGGTGGCCCGCCCGAGCAGATCATTCACTATGCCTCGCTGGCAGCAGAAGCGGCCTACGCTCTCTCCGCCTACACTGAAGCGGCCCGCCTTTACCGGATCGCCGTCGAGCACTTCCCTCAGCTCGGCAGCCCCAACTCGCCCACAGGTAGCTCTCAGGCTCTCCCCTATGACCGCCGCGCTTATCTCCTGGGGAGACTGGCCGAATGTATCCGCATTCAGGGGCACTACGCCGAGGCCTGTCAGCTCTATCAACGTGCCTTTGATGTTGCACAGGAAGGCCGCATACCTAAAGCAAGCGACCCACTCTATCAGACACAACTTGAGGCCCGCCTGCTCACTGAGATTGGCCGAACCTGGTTTTATATGAGCGATTTCGCCCGAGCACACGACTACTGTGATCGGGCCGCAGCCAGACTACGCGCAGCGGGCATCGAAGAGGGGATGGCCTGGGCAACGCTCCGCTATCTACGAGGCTATATCTACAACGACGAAGGTCGCTACGCCGAAGCTCGCCAGGAAGGGCAAGAGGCCCTGCGCCTTTTCGAAGCCCTCTCCGCTCGCAGCACCCAGGAGCGTGATAGCCGTCCAACGGCTCCACTCGCCCGTACAGGTGGAGACAGAGAAGCGCCAGCAGCGCCAGAGACCCGGCCCGCCACTCCCCTTATCAGCGGTGATCCTATCGGCCTGGCCCGTACACATCGTTTTTTAAGCACATTGGAGATCAACACCGGTCGCCATGAGCAGGCCCTGCATCACCTACACGTTGCCCTGCAGCTCGCCGAAGAACTCGGTCACAAGCGAGAAATCGCCCACATCTGCTGCAACATCGGCCACGTCCTGCTCCACCGCGCCGATCATGAAGAAGCGCTGGCCTACTGCCGTCGCTCGCTGGAGCTGGCCGACAAGGTAGGCGACCTGCCCCTGATGGCCGTCGTTTTCAGCAACCTGGGCATCATTGCAGAGCGCACGGGCGACCTCAACGATGCTGAGCGCTATCTCAGGCAAGCTATCGCCCAGGGCGAGCAAGGGAAAGACCAGGTCTACTTGAGCTACTGGAATGGCTACCTGGCAGGCGTCCTGCAAGCCCGAGGGCAGCTAAGCGAGGCCGGCCAGGCCCTCTACCAGGCCCTGACCATCGGGCGAGCCATCAAAAGCAGCCCCTGCATCAGCTCAGCCCTGGTCGGCCTGGCCCACCTGCGCCTCGGACAGGTGCGCCTGCTGCAAATCATCCTCTCCCGAGAGGCCGCGGCAGGATCAGAACAGCGTGCGAAAGGTCAGCAACTGCGACAACAGCTGCTTAAACGAGCACGAGCAGCACTACGGCTTGCCTTAGCCCAATCAGGCATCACCGCCGATGTCGAAGCCCAGGGGAAATTGACACTGGCCGAGATCAACCTCCTGCTGGGTGAAACCAGCCGCGCGCAGTCCCAGGCTCAGGCCATCCTTGAACAGGCGCGCACCACCAATATGACCATCACCCAAGGGGAGGCCCTGGCCTTACTCGCTCGCATCTCCGCCCAGTCGGGAACCACTGAGGGCCGCACCCGCGCAGAAGAACACTTTGAGAAGGCCCTGCGCATCTTCCAAGAGCGCGGCATGAGGCTGCATTATGCCCGCACCCGGGCCACCTATGCCCAGATGCTTCTGCACCACAGCCCCACACGTCAGATCGAGGCCCTCAACTATCGCCGTGAGGCCACGGGCATCCTCAGCGAGTGCGGAGCCACTCTTGACCTCCTTCAACTCCAATCAGGAGAGCCACGCTTCTGAGCAGAGCCATCAGCCAGACGAACAAGTCCACTCAGCAGAACAAAGGCCCGGCTTCTATACTGTGAGCCGGGCCTTCTCCTTTTACTCTTTTTCCCTCGCCAGCTACCTGCAGCCGGCAAGACCTGCACTTGAGCACCAGCCAAGCAAGGCGATCGAGCGCCTCAGCCCAGACAGACGCTGTCCCCAACGCTCCACATTTCCAACCGCCTGTCACCCGCAGGCCGAGCTGATCAGAACCAGCCACGTGCGAGCGCGATAGTCAGGGCAAGCGAGAGAAAAAGTGTTATCCCCCAGAGCAACAGTCGCTGATAATCATTGCTATCTGGCAGGGGAGGCAGCTCTTCAGGCGCAGGGAGCAGCGACTCCTCAGACTGGAGCAGATCCGGCGGCGCCAGCGACTGCAAGAGCGGATGCCCTTGAAGAGAGTCCTCAGAAGCATCCGCTAGTGGCTCGGTCGCCGGCGGACGTAGCTCAGAGACTACAGGCTGCGAGGATACCGCAAGAGACTCAGCCACCGGGGCCGGCGCCTCCGGCTGCGTCGTTCTCTCGGTGAGAGCCTGCCGCAACTGGGCAGGGTGCTGATAGCGCTGCGAGAGATCTGGCCGCAGCCCCTGCCCCGAATAGAGGCCCTTTGCTAAGACGGCCTCGAAACCTGGACTGAGAGCCGGATTCAATTGACGAGCTGGAGGAATCCGGCCCTGACTCCTTGCCGGTGGGCAGCCCGTGGCCAGATGGTAGGCCGTAGCCAACAAAGCATACAAATCGATGCGACTATCGATTACCCCATGAGTCAGCTCAGGAGCGGTATAGGGCGAGAGCTGCGAGCGTGCCATACCAGTCACAAACTGCGTCGCCCCCGAGGCCAGCATCACCGAGAAGCCCGTAAGCACATAGTGAGAACGGGTACGACCAGCAATAATGTAGTCTGGCCGGATCAAACCGTGGACAATCGGGGGGGTCTGGCTGGCAAGAAACTCCAGGACATCTACCATTTGCAGGCAGCACTCGACCACCTCCTGCTCACTGAGTGGCCGTCCCCGTCGACGCAAACGGAGCAACAAGGATTCCCCTTCAACATGCTCGAAGACGAAGAAATCACGCTCCGCCTCCGAGAAAACATCGAGCAGCGTAGGGATCTGCGTATGACGTCCCGCCGTATGAAGAGCAGAAGCAGCGGAACGTACAAGCGCTCCCCGCAGGCGACTATCCTCACGCGGTAGGACAAACTCACAGATGCGGACCGGCGCCCCGCCTCGACGGGCATCATGTGCCAACCAGAACGCCTCGTAAGACTCCGCCAACCACTCATGACGCCCCTGACGCTCAGCCAGACGATAGCGCCCCCCCTGGAGCAGCTCGCCAGCCTGCAGGGGTCGCAGCCCCTCAGCCGTCGACGGCGGCGTCGCAGAAGAGCGGCCCATCCCGTGGCGCTCCCGCTCCGGCTGCTGTTCATCCGTGCGGCGCTGGTCATGAAGCGTCGTCGGTTCCCGGCGCCCATCACCGCCAGCAGCCTGCCAGGGCCGATGCTGACGTAGCTGCTCAGCTGGCGTCTGATAGCGCGGGGCCTCACTCACCAATACCGGCGGAACGGGAGGCTGCTGCCTACCAGCATGTCTTCCCGCAACAGGGGTCACTCGTGGAACATGCCAGTGCGGCACTCTCGCCTCAGCTCCAGCCGACCAACGCGGCTGCTCCTGCTCTCCCTGACGAGCCACCGCGTCCCCACCGGCCACAGGTAACACGAAGCCACAGCGCAGACAGGCTCGTCGCTCTCCATCCCACTGAGCGTGACAACGTGGACACAGCATAAGATCATCCTCCCCTGATGTATGGAAGTGTGAACGACCGGCATCCCTGCTTACCGGTCAGCGCGCGGTGGATCACCAGGATAACGCCAGGATGGTCAGCACAGAGCCGGCGCCTACTAGCAGCCGTCACCAGTTGAGCCATCACACCGCCGGACCAGACCAACCACCCGGGCACCTCCCAGTCAGAAAGGAAATTGCATCACCTCAGAGAGGAACACCTTCGCGCCAGGCGCTGGCGCCTGGCTACTGACAACATCGCAGCGGATGCGGGTTTGGCTGGGAGAGGGAGGCCGGCAGCGCAAGCCGCCGCGGCCACAGCTCATGCTCCGGCCTCCCAGCCCAAGAATCAGGATCAGCAAGTGAACCAGAACCCGCGGCATTGGTCGCGTTGGTACCATGCTGCGCAGGGATCAATCTCCGTAGTGGCTCAGTTTGGGGCCTCCTTCTTGACACGCTTCCCTGCAGGAAGGGTTCACCGCCCTGGGGCGGCTCCTGCCATCCCGCCACCGCAGCCGTCGTGCCCAGCGGAGGAGACAGAGAGGGCGCACACCGGGAGGTCGCCAATGTACGCTCCGCCAGCCGCCCGGGCGCCGTTAGGGTGTAGAGCTTAGACGAGCGAAGCCGCGCAAAGTAGGCACGCGCATCAAAGTCGCCTCGGAGCAGAGCATCCTGGATCGCCGCCACCGGTAAGGCCTCATCGATGAGACGCTTGATCGCCAGGGCGTCGGGCTGCGCTCTTCCCAGCGCGAGATAGCCAATCAGACGATCGCCAGCCAGCGCCAGGCGATGGTAACTCTGCTTCCCATGCCGCGTCAGGACCTTTACCTCCGCCTCCTCCGCTAAGGGATCGCCGACAGCCAGGATCGAGAGCGAACCCAGCCGCGTGGCCTGCCAGGGAGCACCGACCACCCCACTGACAGGGGCCATCATCTGTCCCGTCATGGTCGCCGCTGCCACTCGTCCCTGAAGGACAGCCGCATGCCAGGATGGTTGCGAGCGATAGGAACTACTCAGAGGATGCCGCCAGGCGGCCACATCGCCCGCAGCCAGAATTGCCGGGACACTGGTGCAGAGCCGCTCATCGACAAGGATGCCCTGCTCCTCTTCATAGACAAGAGGCAGCGTGGAACGAGCAGCCAGATCGAGCGCGGGACGCGTTCCCGTACAAATCAGCGCCAGCTGCGCAGGAATAATACGCCCGTCAGCAGTGGCAACCCCCGCTAACTCTCCCACACTGCCCAGAAAGCCTATCACCTCGCTTTCCAGATGAACCAGCGCCCCTGCCTGCTCCACGTGCCGCAGAACAAGCTCAGCTGCCGCTCGATTGAGCAGGCGCGGCAAGCAGTAGGCACCGCGAATGAACCAGTGAACACGCTTGCCCAGGTGCAAGAGGCTCATGACAGTTTCGGCTCCATGCACACCACCACCGATCACCGCCACATCACGGACCTCCCGTAGCCGGCGCCTGACATCAAGATAGTCGGGCAGACGATGCAACGTCAGAACGCCATCTAGCGCAGCGCCGGGCAGATCCTTCGGCAACCCACGGGCAACACTACCCGTCGCCAGGAGGAGTACCCCATAGTGGACTACCCCCCCACGCGCTAGCAGCAGCCTCTGCTCGACCGCATCGATCACTTCGACCCGCGCCACCCCCACTTTGATCCCCCGCGCTTGCTCCGTCCCCTCCGGATAGGCCAGCAACTGGCTCCGACCCACCTTGCCAGAGAGAACCTGGCGCAGCGCCGGCGTGTGAATCGTCGGATAGCACTGCTCTGTCAGGACCAGAATCGTGGCATCAGGCGCAAAACGGCGAGCCTCGATTGCAGCAGTCAGGCCGGCGATCCCATTCCCCACAATCACGATGTCCGCGCTGGCTTGTATTCGCGAATCGCCGAACCAGGCCGGCAGGGCGGTCTTCCGCATGGTTGAAGCGCACCTTTCCTATTGAATTAAGTCTGTATCATCCATTTAATAGCAATCGTCTCTCATACCCCATACCCTGGCAGCAAAGCAGCTCTTCCAGCATGAAGCTATGGAATCGATATCAGTCGACATAACCAGGATGGAAGAACAGGAAGAAGAGGGAGGGGCACTGAGAGAGGCTGACCTTTGAGCGATCAGCTGCCTGCTGACTTTGAAAAGCTGATACCGAAAGCAGTATGGAACAAAATTGCCCAATTTGCGGGTGCAGCCCGGGCAAATAGCCAGAATATCCTATACCCAGCGTCCACTCCCCTCCACCGCAGGAAAGGCAGCCATCATTACGGCATGAGAAGCAAAAAAGCCAATTCAGGTATTGATTTTTGGGCGATTATCTGGTACTGTAAAATATGGAAGGAACGAAATATATCAGACATTGAATATCATTGCGTTTCTTTGTACAGCACCTATCGAAGCAGTCCATGCTTCTCATGACAACGGCCAGCTCACCGCAGCGCTGGTCCAGCGGCAGCGAGCGCGCCCCCGAGACTGCATTTGATCATTGCGCCGCTCGTTCGTCCTCTGTAGAGAGCAGCATCTAAGGAGCGAGAAGTCTCTGTGAGGAAGCAGCACGAGGAAAGGAGCGTTATTTTCGTGCAGAAACCATAGTGCTCTCGCAGTGCAGGGCCTGTTGCTCCTCTGAAGAGGGGCAGCCGTTTCGCTAGCCAGCCAGCCAGCAAACAAGCAAGCGCCAGCGGAAGAGGGGTCCGCGGCCCGGCGACGAACTGCGCTGGCCTTGACGCGGGAAGAGGGGAGAACGTCCCGGGCGCTCCAGCAGCAACCAGGTGACACAAAGCCATCACAGGCCCCCGGCGCGGCGCGGGCTTAGTTCGGCCAATTGGTCCATCCGTCAGCAGCTATCTTATCCAGCCAGAAGGAGCGTGCCATGCAGAAGACCTCTCTGCGTATGACTAAAGCATTCCCGCGTCCCTCACAAGAAGCACCTACCGAGATACGCCATTTCACCTTGCCCGACTTGCTCCCTCCTGAGCATCTTCTCGCTCTCAATCTGACTCTCGGCACCCTGGCCCAGCTCGCCTGCGAGGAGGGTTTGCCCCACCTCATCGCCGAGCAGCAATTCACAAACAGCGAAATCTGTGTGCTGCTCCCCTTACTGGAAGCCTACCCCCACTATTGTCCCTACGAAGTCCTCCTCGCCAGCTTTACCAACGGCCAGATCACAGAAGCCGAGGTTGAGCGTTGCCGAAGACGCCTGAGCCTGGCCCAGGCAGAAGGCGTCTGGGACCAGGAGATGCGCCCCGTACGCAACGTCCTCTCGCGCACGCGCATGAAGTTGTACGCCTTCGGTATCGATATCTTCTCAATCCTGGAAACGGGCTATGTTCTGATGCGCCGAACGCGCCAGCGCCCCAGCGGCTAAAAGCGTCAGGGAGAGCCCCGGCGCCGACCCCTCCTCTGACCCTGGCTTTCAACCCTTGCCCTCGCTGGACCTGGCAGCGCAGGCAATCTCGCCTCCCAGTCTGCCAGAGGAAGCCAGTTCCTCAGCCAGCTGGTCACGAGTGGCGCTCAACAAGGAGCGCTGATGAGAACAATCAGGATCACTGACCTGCGGTAGAGCAGATCAGGCACGCACAGCCCTGCGACAGCTCTACAGCAGTGACTTACCTTGCCCTTTGCTCCCTGGCAATTTGCCAGGGAGCACCTCCTCACTGAGATTCTTCCCTCGCCGGCCTTCGGCCCCTGGGAGCGGCCAGGCTGGTCCTCTCTCCCAGCGTCACAACCAGCCCTCCTCTTTTCACTTCCCAGTGCCAGTATGGTACACTTAGCGATGGACAGGCGGCGCTGTGTTGCTCTTCCTTTAGCCCGGCATCCAGCCGTCTGCCGTTCAGAAGGGAACTCCCATCAGGCAGACCAGAGCATGCCGCGCCTGCCTCTCCATCCGTACCCCGGAGAACACCAATCTCGCTAGCTAGAGAAGAAAGACAGAAAAAGAAAGGATCGCTACATGGAACTTGGTCTTATCGGGCTTGGACGCATGGGAGCCAATATGGCCCTGCGGCTCCAAAGGGCTGGCCATAAATGCATTGGCTACGCACGCCACGCTGAGACCGTGGAGAAGCGTTTGAAAGAGGGGGCTATCTCCGCGGGAGCTACTTCCCTGTCAGAACTCGTTGGGCAGCTGAAGCCGCCCCGCATTGTCTGGTTGATGATTCCCGCCGCCTCCGTGGATGCCACCCTGGAACAGCTCATTCCGCTGCTCTCTCCCGACGATGTCGTCGTCGATGGCGGCAACTCCTTCTATCAGGACGACATTCGCCGCGCCGCCACCCTGAAAGAGCATGGCATCCACTACCTGGACGTCGGCACCAGCGGCGGCGTCTGGGGCCTTGAGCGCGGCTACTGCCTGATGATCGGCGGCGAGGCCGAGATCGTTCAGCGGCTCGAACCGCTCTTTGAAGCCCTCGCTCCCGGTCTCCAGGCCGCCTCCCGTACCCCTGGACGCGAGCAGGTTGGCGGTACCGCCGAGCACGGCTATCTGCATTGCGGCCCACACGGCGCCGGTCACTTTGTCAAGATGGTGCACAATGGCATCGAGTACGGGATTATGGCCGCCTACGCCGAGGGCTTCAACATCTTGCGCCACGCCAACATCGGCAAGCATCCCGAAGAGATCGACGCCGAGACGACGCCTTTGCGCAATCCCGAGTACTACCAGTACGACTTCAACCTGGCCGATATCGCCGAACTCTGGCGCCGCGGCAGCGTCATCGCCTCCTGGCTGCTCGACCTGACCGCCCACGCCTTGCTCACAGACCCCGATCTGAGCCAGTTTGCGGGACGCGTCTCCGACTCAGGTGAGGGACGCTGGACCATCAAAGCCGCTATCGATGAGGCCGTGCCCGCCGGCGTGCTCAGCACCGCTCTCTACGAGCGCTTTGCCTCCCGCGGCGAGGCAGATTTTGCCGACAAACTGCTCTCGGCCATGCGCTTTGAGTTCGGTGGCCACCATGAGAAGCAAGGCTAGCCCCGGCAGGCACCGCCTCCACCAGACCTGACTCCTCTCGCGCAGCCACACCCGCCTATCTCGCGAGATGCGCGCCGGGGCCGCCGCCCGCCGGCAGTCGCTGCCATATTCGCCCGCGGCTCCGGGATAGGCTGGCCCGCTGCCTCGCGGAGCCAGCCTTCCTGCCCTTTCTTCTTCTCTCCGCCTCCATCTCAGGGTGATAAGCCTCCTTAAAGCCCTCATGTCCTCCAAGAGAATATGAACCGCTCTTTTAACCTCATCATTGACCGGCGTATTTCATTACGGCTGTGCTCTAGTTGCCGCTCTTGAATAGGTATTTTTACCTAGATTCTGGTATAATGAGGGGACGGTCATGTACAGCTATAGGCAGGAACACACAACACGCACAGGTTCTTAGCCATGAGATACACCAGCAATCACGAGTCACAAGGCTACGCCTCCCCGAGGGAAACGGGAGCAGCCCTATCAGGGCCAGAAATGGCCCAACCAGCGAGCCAGCCACTTTCCAGGAGGCAGCGCCATCGTCCGGCCTCGCCCCGGGCCATGCTGCTGGCTGGACTCCTCACTCTGCTGCTGATCGCCACCGCCGTCCTTGCCTGGGGTCTCTATGCGCTGCTGAGCGGCAACAGTCAGAGCGGCAATCAGGCTCAACGCAACCCCGCTACTTTTATCGCCGAGCGCCCGCAGGAGGCGGCCAACGAGCAACAAGTGCTCGTCCTGGCCCAGCGCTATCTGACCGCTTTTCTGCATCATGACTACGCCACTATGTGGTCGCTCCTGGCACCGGCCCGGCGCGCCCTCTGGCCCGACGAACAAGCCTTCGCTCACTTCTGGCAGGCGCGCTTTGCCCATTACACTCTGCAGGGCTTCAGCCTGGGACTCCCCAGCCGACTCAGTCGCTGGATCGATCCAGAGACCATGACGAGCTACAGTGATGCCCTCACTGTTCCGGTCTCCCTGCAGCTCGTTCCCGATGCCACTTTGAGCAAGGAAACCAATGTACCGCCCGAGGACCTTCACCCGGCGAGCATCTACCGCAACCTGCCTTTCATCGTCCAGGCCAGCCCCAGCCAGGGCAATGAGCAGCCGCACTGGTATGTAGTCGCTGGCGGACCGGTTGATCCTGAAGCACCTATTCTACCACCGCCTCAGCCAGCCGCCCGCAGCGTTGCGGTGCCCATCCTGATGTATCACCACGTCTCACCTGCACCCACTCACAATCTGCTCGATTACAGCCTGACCGTCACGCCGCGCAACTTTGCCGCCCAGCTCGACTATCTCAAAAGCCACGGCTACCATACCATCACCTTCAACCAGCTCTTCAACGCCCTCTATTTTGACGCACCGCTGCCTCCGCACCCCATTATTCTCACCTTTGACGATGGCTACGAGGATGTCTATCGCTACGCGGTGCCTTTGCTGCAGGCCCACGGCTTCACTGGCACGTTCTACATCATCACCGGTGTCGTGGGAAACGCGGGCTATATGAGCTGGGGAGAGATCCGCAACCTGCTCGCTGAGGGCATGCAGGTTGGCTCACATACTGTGCATCACATCAGCCTGGGCTGGATCGTCGTCGGCGATCCTCAGCTTACTCAGCAGGAGCTGCAGCTGTCACAGGCTACCCTGCAGCAGCACCTCGGCATCCCCATCCAGCAGTTCTGTTACCCCAGCGGCGAGCCTTTCCGCCACGGGACCTCTCTCGAACAGGCCCGCATCACCACCATGCTGGCCGCCGATGGCTACGTTGGTGCCACCACCGATCCCGGCCTTACCGGCTGGCTCCAGCAAAGCACCCGGCCTTTCGCTCTGCTGCGCATCCGCGTCGACGGACGCGAAAACCTGGCGGAATTTATCGCTAGCCTACCAGCGTTTTCATAGAGCGAATGGGTGAATTGGGAGATCCCCTAGAAAAGGGTCTTTACAATTCACCCTCAGATGTGCTATCATTCTAGTCGCCAACACAAAGGCATGGGGATGTAGCTCAGCCGGTAGAGCGCGACAATCGCACTGTCGAGGTCAGGGGTTCGAGTCCCCTCATCTCCACCCGCTGCCAGCACAGCACAGCTCAGCTCAACGGGCAGCAAGCGCAGGAGGGCCTTCCTCCCCCCCCTTGCAAATCGCAAAGCTTTGTGCTATAGTAAAAGGGCAGCGGGAAGAGAATAAACCTGGCGATGAGCAGGAGTAGTAGGTCGCGAGACCCGTCCAGAGAGTAGCCGGCTGGTGCAAGGCTATACGGGATAACGACCGAACTCGCCTGTGAGCAACAGGTGCGAACGCCTCGGGAGTCAGTAGCACCTGTCGGTATGCCCGTTACAGCAATGAACGAGTGCCAGTCACCTGGCACTGCGGAGTGAAGAATTCTTGATGAGACGCTCTCAAGCGTCTGTTGTAGATGGGCCTGTAGCACAGTTGGTAGCGCGCCTCTATGGCATGGAGGAGGTCAGGGGTTCGAGTCCCCTCAGGTCCACTTCTCTTCAGCTCCGCAGTAAGCTACCGATGGTGATTGGAAACAGGGTGGTACCACGGAAAAACCTTTCGTCCCGAGCGGATGAAAGGTTTTTTTATTGCTACGCTCACTCCCTACTGCATCGCTTATTTCCTGGTCTGTCGCTGTCGCCTTTTGTCCTGTGTCTATGCTGCTGCAGCCTGTCCCACTTTCGGCTGCCGCTCCCGCCTGAGCCACCGCCGTAGACGCAGGGCCACTCACTACAAGCCAGACAGCTCCCGACAGCCAGGGAGATAGAGAAAACCAGGTGAAGCAGCAGAATAAGCGCTTCCGCTCTCATGCGTGCGCCTCGGGCTGGCTTCGCACACCGATGGACGATGTCAGCTCGCTTTGCCTCTGCTTTCCTGCTGTTGGCCGCAGTGCCTGATCAGGTCCGACCGATTATCAGGGGAGGGACACCTGCAATGATCACGCGCACAAAATATGATCCAAAGGTAATTGAACCAAAATGGCAGACTCGCTGGGAGGAGGAGCAGATCTATCACGCGCCGGACGATTCGCCTAAGCCCAAATTCTACCATCTGGTGATGTTCCCCTACCCCTCCGGCGATCTGCATATGGGCCACTGGTACAATTATTCGCCGTTCGATGCCTATGGCCGCTTCATGCGCCGCCTGGGCTACAATGTTATGCAGCCCATCGGCTTCGATGCCTTCGGCCTGCCCGCCGAAAATGCCGCTATCAAGCGCGGCATCCAGGCCCGTGATTGGACAATGGCCAACATCGAACGCATGCGCAAGCAGCTGCGCATGATGGGCGCTCAGTGGGACTGGCAGCGCGAGGTCGTAACCTGCCAGCCCGAGTACTATAAATGGACTCAGTGGCTCTTCCTGCAGTTCTATAAGCACGGCCTGGCCTATCGCACTCGTGCCCCCGCCAACTGGTGCCCCGGCTGCAATACGACCCTGGCTAATGAGCAGGTGCTGCCTAACGGCACGTGCGAACGCTGCGGCAGTACGGTGATCCGTAAGGAGATCGAGCAGTGGCTGCTGCGCATCACCAAATACGCCGAGGAGCTGCTGCGCTTCGATGGCATTGACTGGCCCGAGAAGACGGTCACGATGCAGCGCAACTGGATCGGACGCAGCGAGGGTGCAGAGATCCGTTTCTTCACCGAGATCGACGGAGAGCGCGTTGAGATCCCCGTCTTTACTACACGCCCTGATACCGTCTATGGCGTCACCTTCTTTGTACTGGCACCGGAGCATCCGCTGGTCGAGCGCCTGACCACTTCCGAGCAGCGCGCCGCGGTCGAGGCTTATGTCGAGCGTACACGTCGCATGACAGAGATCGAGCGCCTGAGCACGGAGAAGGAAAAGACGGGTGTCTTCACCGGTGGCTACGTGATCAATCCTGTCAGCGGCGATCGCGTGCCGGTCTGGATTGCCGACTATGTGCTGCTGAGCTACGGCTCGGGCGCCGTGATGGGCGTGCCCGCCCATGATCAGCGCGATTTCGAGTTTGCCCGTAAGTTTGGTCTGCCGATCCGTCAGGTGATCCTGCCCCCAGGCGAGGAGGAGAGCGATCCGGCAACCTGGAGCGAGGCGAAGACAGCCTATGGCACGATGATCAATTCCGGCCCCTTTACGGGCACGCCCGCCGATCAGGCCATCCGCCGCGTGATTAGCTACCTGGAGGAGCAGGGCATTGGCCAGTCGAAGGTGACCTACCGCCTGCGCGATTGGCTGATCAGTCGCCAGCGCTATTGGGGCGCCCCGATCCCGATCATCTATTGCCCCAAGGATGGCACGGTTCCCGTCCCCGAGGATCAGCTGCCCGTTTACCTGCCTGAGCATGTTCAGTTCAAACCGACGGGCGAGTCTCCTCTGCGCTACGAACCGGCGTTCCTGAATACGACCTGTCCCAAGTGCGGCGGCCCGGCAACGCGCGAGGTCGATACTATGGATACCTTCATTTGTTCGTCCTGGTACTTCCTGCGCTACGCCGACCCGCATAACGATCAGGAGGCCTGGAGCCAGGAGGCCATCCGTCGCTGGCTGCCGGTCGACCAGTATGTCGGTGGCGCTGAGCACGCCACCATGCACCTGCTGTACGCGCGCTTCTTCGTCAAGGCCCTGCGCGACATGGGCTACCTGCATTTCGATGAGCCGTTCCTGCGCCTGTACCACCAGGGCATGGTGCTGGGAGCCGACGGCCAGAAGATGTCGAAGTCGCGCGGTAACGTCGAAGCTCCCGATAAGTATGTCGAGAAGTACGGCGCCGATACGGTCCGCTGCTACATGATGTTCATCGGCCCCTTCGATCAGGGGGGGAGCTTCAAGGCCGAGAACCTGGAAGGCGTCTGGCGCTTCCTGAACCGCGTCTGGAACCTGGTGACGGAAAGCTGGGTCAGCGGCACCGTCAGCGAGGAGGAGAACGAGGCCACCCGCGCGATCGAGCGCCTGCGCCATAAGACGATCAAGCGCGTCACCGAGGATCTGCACCACTTCCGCTTCAATACGGCCCTGGCTGCGCTGATGGAGATGAACAATGCCCTGATCAAGCAGCAGCATGATCCGGTCGCTCGCACCGCCGCCTATCGCCAGGCCCTGGAGACTATGATGCAGCTGCTGGCTCCAATGGCTCCTCACATTACCGAGGAGCTGTGGGAAATGACCGGCCACCAGGGCAGCATTCATCTGACCGACTGGCCACAATACGATGAGGCTCTGACACACGATGAGACCTTCACACTGGTGGTGCAGGTCAACGGGCGCGTGCGCGAACGCCTGGAGGTGCCAGTCGAGACGCCCGAGGAGGAGATCCGTCAGCTGGTGCTGAGCAACCCGCGCGTGGCCGCCTATATCGGCGATGCTTCCGTGGAGAAGTTCATCTACGTGCCTGGCCGCATAGCAAACGTGGTCACGCGCCCCGCTTAGATCCCGGCCCAGGCCGCGCGCTGTTCGTAGCCGAGCGCCATAGCTATTGATTGATATTGATAGCCTTTGCTGCCTCTGCCACGGTCGCCCAAGCCGCAGCACGCACTCAGGCCCAGCCAGCAGAGCCAACTATGGAAGAAGGCTGGAGGCTGGTGCCTTGATCTTCTTTCACAGCGGCAAAGGCAAGCACCGGGCAAGCAATCAGCCTACCTGTGGCCGTGATGCCAGTTTGGACATCACGGCCATCTTTTTCTGGGAGCCTCTTTTTGACCGTTTCCTCAACTTTCCCTATTCCTCTGACCTATGATCTGACAGACGGTAGAGGGCTTCAGAGCATTTGAGAGGCCTACAGAGACACTAGGCGACCTCAAGCAGAGGCCGAAAGCCCAGCCATTGTCATGGGGGAAGAAATGTGCTAAACTAGTATGGCCGCTGTGACAAAACGCCCTGGAGCCATCTGGGCTGATATATCTGCTTTCACCAACGCACCTCAACAATATCGCATTTGGCGATACATAGAGTTTGGTTGCACCGACCAGGGCTAATAAAGTGGTACATTAATTCAGGAAAGGAAGCGTTTCTGAATCGATGGCACCCCCTCCGGTTGGAAAGCACATCTTGTCGGAACTGTATTCGTGCGACAAGAACCTGATGGCTCAGCTGGATAGCGAGAAGCTGCGTGCAGCCGTCTCTAGGATGACGAAAGAGCACAATCTCACGCAACTGGGAGCTTTTTGTCATCAGTTCGATGGGGGCGGTATCACCTGTCTGATCGCCCTGGCTGAGTCTCATATTGCTATCCATACCTGGCCAGAGCTGGGCTACGCGACGCTGGAAGTCTACATCTGCAACTACCAGCGGGATAACTCCGACGCCGCTGAACGCATCCACGCCGCGCTCGTCTCGTTCTTCGAGCCAGGTAAGGTCGAAACTCGCCGGCTCGCCCGCTAATTCCGCCCTCCGCTCATCCACCAAACCTGTCCGCCTGCCCGCTATCCACCTGCCTGTCCGCAGGGACGGGTCGTCGCGAAGGTGAGAGAGAGGAAGGGAGGAGGAAGGAAAGGGAACGAGGGGAGGATGGAGAACATCCCTGTGGGTGGGGTCGGCTCCTCGGCGCAGAAAACGCTCACGGCCATGCCCCGCGCCGAAGCTGAGCGGGGCATGGCTCAGGTGGGCGTTTTTTCTATTCCACCACCAGAACGCGGTCGTCACGAATGATCATGCCAACGTTCGGGTCCTCAATGGCCTCCCGCACGTACTTGGGTAGGGCAAACATGTGCTGGTGCGACTCAACATCATAAAATTTGAGATTGGTGCACCCCCGCTCTCGCAGCGTGGCCGCGATGACCTGCGGCGTAAAGCGCGCCGCGATGTCTTCGTCACTGGCCACCGCAAAGCCCCAGGGCAGGCCAAAGAAGGTAACCATCGCCTGATAGGAAAACACCGATTTGAAGCACTGCTTCAGGGTCTTGATGATGGAGGCATGCGCCTCACAAACCCCAATGTCGGTCGCCTCGGCCTGCATGCCAAAAGTCCCCCCCGGATTGAGACGGGACTTGGCCAGCTTGAAGAATTCGGTAGTGAAGAGCAGAGCCGCTGGCCCACCCTCCAATGGGTCAGTGGCATCGACAATGACGCAGTCAAAGGTCTCGCTGGTCTTCTCTAGATAACCCCGCGCGTCAGCATGCACCAGCTCAACGCGAGGATCATCAAAGGCCCCCTGATGCCAGTCACCAAGATGCTCCCTGGCCAGGGCTACCAGCGTGTCGTCAATATCTACCATCACCACACGCTCGACGGTGTTATGCCTCAGCACCTCCCGCAACGTGGCTCCCTCTCCTCCTCCGACAATGAAAACTTTCTTGGGCTGCCGGTGCGCTACCAGGACTGGATGAATGAGCGCTTCGTGATAGATATGCTCATCGAGAGCCGAGGACTGCGGAATGCCGTCCAGAAAGAGCGCTCTCCCAAAGCCAATAGTGTCCAGGATCAGAATCTCCTGATACGGCGACCTGGTGGCAACAACCGTCTTGAGTACGCGGTACATGTTGGCACGCGTGCCCCCGCGGAAATCTATGAGCCAGTTCTGTGCCTGCATCTGCTTCATCAAATGCATAATTCACCCCTCAACTTCCTAAGATATTGTGAGATAAAAAGTATAGAGGAGAGGATCTGATGAAAAGAAGTGAAGTGCGGCTTGAAGCCACTCCTCGCTCCCAAGCTGTTCCAGTCCCGGCAACTATTATAGCATATTCACGCCCCTCTGCCTCTGCTATTCTGCACTTCCTGCCACAGTCCTGCTTGCCTCATCGCCCTGCTCGCCCATCACCCGGCAGCCAAGCGAGAGCAGTGCCCCCCTGCTGGACCCGCTCGCTGCACAGACCACCGCTAGAGATGGAACCTGTGCGGGGCCTCAATCGTAATAAGAGCGAGAACCGCCAGAGGTCACCCGGCGCGCCGCTTGGGCGCTCCCGGGCCAAGGGGCAGAGAGCCGCGCCTGCTATTTCCGCTTTCCCTTGCTGCGGAGGAAATGCCAAAGTGAGGGATGAAAAGCGTTACTATAAAATGAGAGGACTTGTGCAGAGGCCCAGGTCTCGCCTTATTTAAAACGTTGACCGTCTGCTGCTCTTCTCTCGCTATAATTGATGAGCAACAGCAGTCACCGCACCTGCACAACATGGGCAAAGTGGGATAGAGGCCCGGCAAGTGAGTGAGTGAGTGAGTGAGCGAGCGATTGAACGTGAGGACAGAGAGAGCATGATGAATCCACGGATCGATGAGGAACGGCAACCTGAAACACCGTGCGACACGACGCTCAGCCAGCTGACCGACGAGGGCGAAGTGCTGATGCGCCAGGGCTTCACTGAGGATGAGGTCACGTCCCTGCTCTGGCTGCGCCAGTGGTATCAGAGCGGAGGAAGCGATCGTATGGAGATCGTCCGTCGCCTGGAGTTTATCAGAATGCTGTTCCTCCAAGGCAAAATCGAGTTGTAGCTTATTTCGTCCGCCTGTCCACCCGAGACGCGCTCAAGATGCGCCTCGCTGCCACCTGCCCCCCCTGGCAGGCAGGCCCGCGGGTACGAGGGTAGCGATGCGGTGACCGCCTCAGAGGGAAGGGCAGGCACGTGACGATAGAGGCCTTCTTTTCCGGCGAGTTGGCTGTCTGTTTGTTTTTGCGGCTGCCTGCTCGCCGTTTTGCTTCCTTCTCTCTTATCTCCTTCTAACTTGGCCCTGCCGCCTAACGTAGTAATTGCTGAAACAGAAAAAAGGCCGTCTGACCAGGCGCCGCCCTCTAGAATAGATACCTCGCGCCGCCAGACTGGGCCTTTGAGAGCATATAATAAGGACAGCACATCCGACGAGGGAAGATAAGGTTTGCTCCTATGCGAATGATTCTCTATCTCGGCAAAGGTGGCGTGGGGAAAACGACGGTGGCTGCCGCTACCGCTGTACGCTCAGCCCAGCTCGGCAAACGGACGCTAGTGGTGAGTACCGACCTGGCCCATAGTCTCGCCGATTGCCTGAAACAGCCTCTGACCTCGGAACCGAGCGAGCTGGCCCCCCAATTATGGGCCCAGGAGGTGAATGTGCTCGATGAGATGCGACGCAGTTGGGGAAAATTGCAGAGCACGCTGAGCACTCTCCTGCGCGCTCAGGGCCTGAACAGTATCATGGCCGAGGAGCTGGCTCTGATCCCCGGCATGGATGAAATTGTTAGCTTGCTTAATATCTACCGCAATGCCCGCGACGGCGCTTTTGAGGTGGTGGTGATCGATGCCGCCCCCACTGGCGAGACGGTACGCCTGCTGAGCATGCCCGATACCTTCCAGTGGTATGCCGGGCGCATCGCTGGCCTGCAAAGCACTACGCTCAATCTGGCACGCCCCTTGATTAAGGCCTTCCTTCCATCGGCAGAGGTCCTGGATGCCATCCAGTTGCTCAGCGAGCGCGTCAACGCCCTCCGCAGTGTGCTGAGCGATCCCTCTGTTAGCTCTTATCGCCCAGTCGTGAACCCAGAACGTATGGTGATCAAGGAGGCGCTGCGCGCAGAAACCTATCTCGCTCTCTTCGGCTATCCCATCGACGGCGTGGTCTGTAATCGCGTCTTACCGCCCGGTCCCTACCAGGATCAGTTTATGCAGCAGATGTATCAGAGTCAGGAGAAGCTTCGTCGCCACATCCAACAGACCTTCGCCCCCTTACCCGTCTGGGAGGCCCCTTACTACGCCCAGGAACCCCTCGGCATCGAGCGTCTGGCCGAGCTGGCCCAGGCCATCTTCGGTGAACAGGACCCGACGCAGGTCTTTTATCGCGGGCCTGTTCAGGAGGTTATTGAGCAGGATGGCCATTATGTCCTGCGCCTTCCTCTTCCTCACGTCGAGCTGGAGAAGGTGCTGATGACGAAAAAAGGAGATGAGATGATCATCGAGATCGGCAATTTCAAGCGCGATATCCCTCTGCCCGCTGTTCTGGCCAGCCAGGAGGCAACGGTGGCACGCTTTGTCGATAAGGCTCTGGAGATCCACTTTGCGCCGCCCGCCAGCCAGCCAGAGTCGGAGCACGAGAAATCGGCCTGAGCGGAGTCATCATCTTCATTCGTTCTCTCGCCCGCTCAGGCAAAGCCCGGCCTGCCAGGTCAGGGTTAAAGCGGGTCGGCTGGCCCCTGCTCTGGTCACTTATGCGCGCCCGCTTGCTCTTCGGCAGCGGGCGGCCTTCCATTCCGACCTACCAGCGACACCAGCGTTGCTCATTGCAAACAACCTACTCGTACCTGCCTGGCGCTAGCGGCTGGGCGAGAGCAGCAAGGCTTGAAGCCAAGCCACCAGAGAAAGGTGAAAGGACAATGCAGGTCTTTGTTGCCGGTGCAACAGGAGTTCTGGGGCGCGCGCTTATCCCTCGCTTACTCCAGCAGGGACATACAGTGCGCGCGCTCGTACGTTCGCCCGAACGGGGGCAGCAGATCCGGGCCCCCGGAGTTGAGTTAGTCAGCGGCGACCTCCTGACCGAGGCCACAGCGCAGCAGCTCCCCGCCCTGGTCCGCGGTTGTAACGCCGTCGTGCATATCGCTACGGCGATCCCGCGCAATCCCACTGAAGCCTCAGCCTGGGAGCCTACCACCCGGCTGCGCACCGAGGGCACCCGGCTGCTGCTGGAAGCAGCACGTGCGGCGGAGGCCCGCTACTATATCCAGCAGAGCATCGCCATCGCCTACCCCGATGGCGGCGAGCGCTGGCTTGACGAGACAACGCCGCTCGATCGCTCGCCGCAGCGCGCCACGGTCTGCCGACCGGTGATCACAATGGAGGAGATGGTGCAGGCCGTCGATCCCTCCGAGCTGGGATGGTGTATCTTGCGCGGCGGCAGCTTCGTCGGTCGTGGAACCGCCCAGGATACGCTGGTCTCTCGCTTGCGCGAGGGGCAGCTCGTGGTGATCTGCGACGGGAGCAACTTTATTTCGCCGATTCACGTGGCCGATATGGCTACGGCTATCGTTGCGGCCTTACAGCCGGCGGCAGTGGGACGCATCTTCAATATCGTGTCGACGCCGGTCCGCTACGGGGAGTATGTAGACCACATCGCCGCTCTGCTGCAGGTGCCCCCTCCTCCACGCGATCTTTCAATGCCCTGTCCCCCGTCGTTTCGCTGTAGCAATGAGGCCGCCCGCAGCGTGCTCGGCTGGCAGCCAGTACACGATATCTACGAGGATGTGGTCCCCGCTCAGCAGTGAGAGGCGCCCGCCAGGCAGCAAGGCAATTTGCACACTTGAGCCGAACCGCCCGGGCAGGACAGAAGAAGGCCGACCGAGCACCAGGAGCCAGGCCAGGAGCAGCGACTCTGGCAGTGGCCGCCTGCAGTTCGCTGCCTCGCAGCTGCCCCTGTCCTGCCCCTGTCCCGTCCCGGACTCTGCCAGAATCACTCTCTCTGAGCTAATAATAGGCCGCGCCGCGAAGCAAGCCTTCGCCCGCTCTCGCCCGGCTCCGATGGCAGGTCCTTACTCGCCTCGTTGCGCTTCCACTTCCGTGCCACGGCCCGTTATGCCCTCTCCTTCCAGCCCGCTCCTCGCCCCCTCGCTGCCAGGATTGGCCGTACCTTCCGCACCGCCGCCAGGGCTGGCAAGGCGCAGGGCTGCCATAGCGGCGGTCTCTGTGGCCCGTGGCACCAGAGCGTTGCGCGCTCCATACTTGCAGAGAATGGAGGCTGCTTCGGCCTGACGTTCCAGCGTTCTGACCATGACGATGGTGCGCCCCGGCAGCGCCTCAGTATCCGCGTAACGCGGCCCCGGCCCCGCTCCCACTAAAGAGGGACCAATGACGGTCCCGAGAAAACCCCCTCCCAAGGCTCCAAGCGCAAGACCTTCGAGCAAGGCGATCACCGGCCCCCCGCTGATCTGTACGCCAGCCAGGGGAAGAGCAAAGGAGGCGATGAAGCTGAATAGCCCTCCGCCAATGGCTCCCACAATAGCCCCAAGCACCGGCAGGTTATATCTGGCCCTCACTCGCTCCAGTAGCCGCTCCGCCGGACCAGCTTCCTGCAGCTTGAGTGGCTCACGCGATAGCCTGGTAATCTGGTCGTCTCGGAAACCAGCAGCTTTCAGCTCTCCGACTGCCTGCTCCGCCTGACTCCGCTCTTCGAAAATACCCACCACAGCAGCAGGTCCGATCAGTGCCATCTCTCTTGCTTTCCCTCCAGAAGCATCTTGCAGGCTCATAGCCCCTATATTATGCCCATTCGGCCCCGAGGATCAATAGGTACTATTTATGCAACACCTTTAGTAGATAGGCCCACCAGAGTCAGAGGGTCGGCATCATTTTACTCGACACACAATGCTCACCGCCGCCTGCCTCCTCATCAGACCAGGGCCAACTGAGCAATACGAGGTCGCCTCAGACCGGAGGCCTTGACACTCCAGGGCAGCGGCGACTATAGTAGGTGAGCAGCAGTATTCTCAAGAAACAAGCAGTAGCGTCAACGTATGACAACAGGAGCCAGCACCGCACTCAAGCCATATATCGAGCGCGCCCGCAAAGTGCTTCAGCATGAACAGCATACCAATCATCAAGACCAGGCGGTCAAGCCCGGTGGGCTGGAAGCCTTTGTGAAACGCTGGCTGGATGAGATCGGGCCTGTCTGCCATGCGTCAGGACGCGACTTGCGCCCGTTCTACCGCCTGGCCTCCTGTTTAGAGGGCTATCGTCAGCAGGACCCGATGCAGCGTGCAGCCAATTTGCGGGCTGCTTTAGCCCTCCTGAACGAGCTGGAGAGAGAGCAGATCGCCGCCCCCAGCCGGCCACCTTCTTCAGAGCCTGTAGCGCCAGCGCGCCCCGGCGAGGCGCTCGGAGAGTCGGCGCGTTTAGCGACAGCAACAACCTCCACAGCGGCAGTGCGCTCTAGCAAGCCATCGGAAGGGAGTCGCGGAGGACGCGAGCGCCAGGAAGTCGAACTGGACCGCATCGCCCTGGACAGCAACAGCTCGCCGGGTCACGCCGCCTTGACGCTGCTGACGACAGACGTTTCTGCCATTCATGGCGTTGGCCCCACGGTCGCAGCCCGCCTGCGTAGCCTGGGTATCCGCACGGTTGGCGACCTGCTCTTCTATTTCCCACGTGAGCACCGCGACTATAGCAAGCTGCTCAGTATTGCCGAGTTACCCTTCGATGAGCTGGTCACTACTCGTGGCCTGATCTGGGAGGTCAAGACGAGCCGCACGGGCAGCGGGCGTACACGCACGGTGGCCACTCTCAGCGATGGCACCGGGCGGCTCAGCGCAGTCTGGTTTAACCAGCCCTATCTGCAAAAGCAGCTTTCCGAGGCGCGCGGCGAGTGGCTGGTTGTCACCGGAGTCAAGCAGCGCTTCGGCAACAAGGTTACCTTCACGGTGCGCAGCCATGAGCTGCCCGAGAAAGGCGAGCTGCTCAATACAGGCATTCTTGTCCCCATCTATTCGCTCACCGAGGGCCTGACAGCCCGTACCATGCGCCGCCTGACGCGCTGGGTTGTTGATCGCTATGCGGCCCTGCTTCCAGATCACCTGCCGGCCCTGATTCGTCAGGCTGCGGGCCTGCTGCCTTTGTCGGAGGCCGTCGCCCAGATGCACTACCCAGCCAATGAGGAGCTGCTCGCCGCCGCCCGGCGCCGTCTGGCTTTTGATGAGCTGTTTCTGATCCAGCTCGGCATGCAGGAGCGTCGAACGCGCTGGCAGCGCGAGCTACCCAGCGGCCAGGCGTTCAAGGTCGACCTGGAGCGCGTCTTCATCGAGCCAACAGCCGCAGAGCGCGAGGCGGTCCAGGCCCAGGCTACTGCCGCCGCCCACAACGCTGATCCCCAGTCAGGCACAACTCTGTGGGCCCCATTGGCGGACCAGCGCCCTTTCGAGGCCACACTGCCCTTCCGCTTCACAGCAGCCCAACGCCGCGTACTCTGTGAGATCCTGGGCGATCTCAGTCGCAGTCAGCCAATGTGTCGTCTGCTTCAAGGCGACGTCGGCTCTGGCAAAACGGCGGTGGCCGCGGCAGCTCTCTTTGTGGCCGCTCTCAACGGCTATCAAGGTGCGATTATGGCCCCGACCGAGATTCTGGCCGAGCAACATGCGCGCAGTATTGGCGCGATGCTCGCCTCCTTCGGCATCCGCACTGTGCTGCTGACCGGCGGGCTGCGTCCCCGTGAGCGTGCCCTTGGACGAGCGGCGATCGAGAGCGGCGAGGCAACAGTGGCTATTGGTACCCATGCCCTGATCCAGGACGATGTAACCTTCCAGCGCCTGGGCCTGGTGATTATCGATGAGCAGCATCGCTTTGGCGTGGAACAGCGTGAGGCCCTGCGTCAGAAAGGCTACCATCCTCATATGCTGGTGATGACGGCCACCCCGATCCCCCGAACGCTGGCGTTGACGCTCTATGGAGACCTGGATCTCTCGGTCATCGATCAGCTTCCGCCGGGCCGCCAGAAGGTGATTACGCGCTGGCGCACCGGCGCCCGCCGCGAGGAGGCCTATCGTCTGATCGAGCAACAGCTCGCTGAGGGCCGACAAGCCTTCATTATCTGCCCGCTGGTCGACGAGTCCGAGAGCCTGAGCGCTAGAGCGGTCACTGCCGAATATGAACGGCTGAGCCGCGAGGTATTCCCCCATCGCCGACTGGGCCTGCTGCACGGCGGAATGAAGCCCGCAGAGAAGGATGCAGTCATGCGACGCTTCCGCGATCATGAGCTGGATATTCTGGTGGCAACTTCGGTGGTGGAAGTGGGCATCGATGTGCCTAATGCAACCGTCATGGTGATCGAAGATGCCGACCGCTTCGGCCTCTCGCAGCTCCACCAGTTCCGTGGTCGTGTCGGACGCGGCGCCTATCAATCCTATTGCTATGTGTTGAGCGCCGATGCAGGACCACAGGCCCGCGAGCGCCTGGCAATCTTCCAGGAGACCGATGATGGCTTCAAGCTGGCCGAGCACGACCTGCGCCTGCGTGGTCCGGGCGATTTCATTGGAGTACGCCAGAGCGGGATGCCTGAGCTGCGTATCGCCGATTTCAACGATACACGCCTGATCGAGGAGACACGCACCCTGGCGGCGCGTCTCTGGGCCAGTGATCCCTACCTGCGGCGTCCAGAGCACGCGCCGCTGCGGGAACACTTGAGCCGCTTCTGGCAAGCCTTCATTCCGCACTAGCGGGTGCTGGTGGGTACCCCCTTTGCCTTGCCTGGACGGCTCCAGGCCGGCAGCTGCCGGCCTGACCCCCCCGCCCCGACGGCGGCTGTCAGCCCCTGGTGCATTGCTCTTCCCGTCCTGGGAAATGCTATGATTCTAGTTGTGGCGAGGAGCAAGCCGCCATTGCCCCTTCTCAAGGGACGCATCCGGCCTGGCTGCCCCTGCCACACAGTGAGAGTGCCTTCCCCAAGGTCCGCTGCGTGGGCGACTGGTGCCCACATCAGCTGCGCCCACTCAGCTTAACAGGGAAGCCTCTGCAACTACTTTCGCCGTTTGCAGGAGAATTGCATGGCTATTAAGATCGCTTCCTTCGTTCTGCGCATTGCTGGACTGCTAGCCCTCATTCTTGGGGTGCTCTTCTGGACAGGTAACGCTGCCCAGCTGGTTCCGCTGCACATGTTGCTTGGCTTTGTGGTCGTGCTCGCGCTGTGGGTGGTCGGTATCGGGCAGGCTCTGGTGCGTGGTGGCAGTCCGGCGATCGCAGTGCTGGCTGTTATTGTCGGCCTGCTCTTGCCGATCATTGGGCTGATGCAGAATTCCTGGCTACTGAACTCTTCACACTGGATTATCCAGGTCGTGCACCTGCTGGTCGCCCTGCTGGCTATCGGTACTGGCGAGATGGGCGCCGCGCGCTACCGCCGGGCCAGTGCCGGTGTCGCCGCCCGCTAGCCACTCGTGACCTCGCCGCCCTGAGATCCGGCGGACAGGAGCAGGCACCTCAGCGCATTGCCAGCGAGCGCAGCGATATAGGCCTCGCTCCTGTTCAGCGGAGGCCGGCCCTGCTCTCCAGCTACCTCCTGGACCATTGTTGGGTGGGGCTGACCACAGGTGACAGACAGAGAGACAGACAGACACCAGACGAGCAAGGTCAGCCCTGACTCAGCGGCAAAACCACGACAAAGACCGTACCTTCGTCAGGAGCCGGCTCGCACCAGATGCGCCCACCATGCCTCTCCACAATATCCTTACAGATGGCCAGCCCCAAGCCCCAGCCATCTTTGGGCGAGGCCTGAGCCTCGGGCGTCCGGTAGAAGGCTTGAAAGATCTGCTCCCGCTGATCTGCAGGGATGCCGCGACCATGATCCCGAACGCGGATCTCTACCTGACCATCTCGACAGGCCAGACTGACCTCTACAGGGGTTTGCTCGGGCGAGTATTTGATGGCATTGCTGAGGAGGTTGGTCAGCACTTGATGGAGGCGATCGGAGTCAACCTCGACTATGAGGCTCTCTACAGGAGTTGAGAGGGTAATCGTACGACCCGAGACGAGACGTTGATCCTCGACCGCTTCGCGGCAGATCTCCACCAGGTCGCAGCGACGAGGGCGCAGCTTGAGCTTGCCAGCCTGAATGCTGCTCAGGGCCAGCATGTCATCGATAAGCGCACTGAGACGATAGGTCTGCTCGTCGATCTTCTGCAAGGCCAGGCGTATATTCTCCAGCTCGGGTGGTAGCTCGGCCACACGTGTGAGACGCCGCAGGGCAATCTGTGCTTGACCACGAATGGTGGTGATGGGAGTTTTCAGCTCATGTGAGGCCACCGAGATAAAATGGTCCTTGAGCAAATCGGCTCGTTTCAATTCCTCGTTGAGCTGCTCTAGATCCTGGGCCCGGGTCTGGGCCTCCAGCTCAGCCAGCAGAGCACGGCGCCGCGCCGACTCGCGCTGGCCGGCGATAATGGCAATGCCTACCTCGATCAGAAAGAAAGGCATGATCTCGGCGAGCTTGTCGATGTTGTCCGCCGCCCACTGGACGCGCGGCAAGACCATCAAGGCCCCTTGCGGGGGCACATAAATATAGATGAGCGCCAGGGTGCAGAGCAGAGCAGCACAAAGGGCCGGCCCCACTCCCCATAGCAAGGCTACAAGAAGCACCGGCAGGACTAGCGGCAGGTCTGGCACATAGATGTGGAGCGCCAAGAGATGCTCCAGATAGACGATCCCTAATCCACAGGCCACAATAGGAATACAAAGGAGGTAACCAATCGGGGCGCGCCGCCACCAGGGCACCCGCGCGGCGTATAGTTTGCGCACTTCCGCGCTCTGGCGAAGACGCATGAGAATCAGTGGTCTGCGACCTTCCTTGACACGTGTGGCTTGCATGACCGTCGGTCTCTCCTGCCCAGGTTCATTGTCATTCATTGTGCAGTATAGCATTCCCCGACAGTCTGGGCAAAGCAGATACGCCCGCCCCCTCAAAGAGAAGGCGAGCGCCTGATCCTTTCATTCATCCGTTTGTCCTACAAGCCAGTCTGGAAGTCCTTTATTAGATCTTTTTCAAGCACTTCTATCGTCTTCAGAAGACTCCTTTTTCCCTTTGAAGCGTTCCTGATGCTCTTTATAGAGAGCTTCGACAAGATCATGAAAGGCACGCACTAGCAAGTGATTGCGTACGCTGTAATAGACCTCGTTACCACTGCGCCGCGAGCCGAGCAGTCCTGTACGCGCTAGCTGACGGAGATGGCCAGAGACCGTGGCGTGAGCCAGCCCCAGCGCTTTGGCAATCTCTCCCGAGCGCATCTCGACCGGCCTCTCGCGCTCCACAGCCGGCGCGGCCAGCAAGGCCAGAATCTGACGACGGCTGGGGTCGCACATCGTGCCAAGAAAGTAGTCAATGAAGGCTTCGACGTCTTCTGGTAGTTCCTCCAGCGGTTCCTCAGACGACGATCCCTCCGATCTACGAGCACACATCTATACACCTCTACTTTAGATGAGATATTATCAGAATCGAATGTTGATCTGCATAGCAGGTGAGGGAGTGGAAGTCACCTCTTCTATTACACGAGGAACCACCCACAGAAAGAGACGAGGTGCTCTATGAGCGCAACGCAAGCGCTGGCACGCTTCTGCGCTTCGCTGGAAGGGACGGCCCTGCCTGAGCGAGTGCGCACCAAAGTTCGCGATCTTTTACTTGACTATGTGGCTGTCGCTCTGGGCGGCGCACGGCTCCCATCCAGCGAGGCAGCCTATCAACTGCTGGTGACGATGGGAGTCGTACAGTCCTCGCGGGCTGGTCTATCGTCTGACAGACCTGGGGCCACACTGCTAGGACGCGGTGAGCGGGCCGAAGCTGCCTGGGCCGCCCTGGTCAACGGTGTGGCCGCCCACGGCCTGGAAATGGACGACGTTGAGAACCGCTCGTCGCTGCATCCGGGCGTGGCGATCTTTCCTGCGGCGCTGGCTCTGGCCGAACAGCTGGCCGCCCCTATCAACGATGTCTACGCCGCCGTCGTGGCCGGCTATGAGATCACGCTGCGCCTCGGCGCCGCCCTCAATCCCGCCTCGGCCTACTCCCGCGGCTTCCATCCAACCGCTCTCTGCGGCACTTTCGGCGCCGCCGCTGCCAGCGCCCGCCTGCTGGGTCTCACAGCGGAGCAGACAGCGCAAGCCCTGGGCATTGCCGGTAGCATGACGGCTGGCTCGTTAGCCTACCTCGATGACGGGGCCTGGACCAAACGCCTGCACCCCGGCTGGAGTGCCCACGCCGGCATCACCGCCGCGCGCCTGGCCGCCGCTGGCTTTCGCGGGCCGCAGGAGATTTTCAGTGGACGCTATGGCTTCCTGCGGGCCTACTCTGATGCCAGCTTTCCAGCGGAGCTGCAGCCACCCACCGGCGCAGAGGACTTCGCTATTCTGCGCGTCTCGCTCAAGCCCTACGCCTGCTGTCGCTATATGCATGGCCCCATCGACTGCCTGCTGGCCATTCGCCGCCAGCACGCCCCCGACCCACGCCATATCCGCCGCGTACGCTGCGGTGTGCTGAGCGCCGGGCGTGGCCTGGTCGCCGACCCCATTGAGGCTAAGCGGCGGCCTGGCAACGTCGTCGACGCCCAGTTCAGCATGCCTTTCGGGGCCGCCGTAGCCCTGATCACTGGTCAGGCCGGCCTGAATGTCTTCCGCGAAACCTGGCTGCAGCACCCTGAGATCCGCGCCCTGATGCAGCGCGTCGATTGCGAGAGCGATCCCGAGCTAGACCGCTATTACCCAGCCGAGTGGCGCGCTACGGCCAGTGTGGAGATGGACGATGGCCAGGTTTTCAGCGCCAGCGTGCGCTACCCGCTCGGCGATCCTGAAAATCCCCTGAGCGAGGAACAACTGGCCGAGCGCTTCCATGAGCTGGCCTCCGCCGCCATCGAGGACGACGCCAGGCGCGAGGCTCTCATCAGGTACCTTCGCCAGCTCGATCAGCTCAGGCACTTTTCGTGGTCCAGCCTGCTTTAGCAGCCTACCAGAGAACAGAGAGGGAGGCAGAGCAGTGACCTTAGAGCGCACCGTCTGGCTGCAGGAACGGCGACGCCTGACCGCCGAACGTTACGATCAACCGGCGCCATCCTATGATCGCGACTCATCCCTGGCGAATATGCCCATCACGGCGGCTATCACTCCTATCCCACCCTGGAGCAAGTGCGGATCTGGCTTACCGCTGTCGGCCTGATCCTTCAGGAGGAAAGGATCGGCGACGGCTATCAGCATTTCTTACTGCAACGTCCCCCAAACGACCAGCCAACAGCTCAGGTACAAGCATAAAAAAACGTCCATCGATCCCATCGAGGGATCGATGGACGCCTTGAATAGAGATGCCAGGCTTTTCTCAGGCAGCTGGCTCAGGCTCAGGAACTACCGTCTCGGCCACCACGCGGCCATCGCGCAGCACCAGGCGCACCGTCTGGCCCGAGGCGATCTCACCGTTCAACAGGGCATCGGCCAGCGTATCATCGATGTGCGTCTGAATAGCGCGGCGCAGAGGACGCGCACCGTATTCCTCGTCGTAGCCTTCGCGCAGCAAGAACCCGCGCACCTCATCGCTGATCACCAACTCGATCTTCTGCTCGCGCAGGCGCTCACGCACCTGACCCAGCAACAGATCGACGATGCGGTACAGCTCGTCCTTGCCCAGCGAATGGAAGACAACGATCTGGTCGATACGGTTGAGGAACTCGGGCCGGAACATCTGCTTCAGGCCCTCAAGCGCCTTCTCGCGCATCGCCTCGTACTGCTCCGCGCGCTCGCCGCCGCCAGTGATCGGCATGAAGCCGATACGCGCCGCCTTCCTCAGCTCATTGGTGCCAGCGTTGCTGGTCATGATCAGCACCGTGTTCTTGAAGTCCACGGTGCGACCCTGACCATCGGTCAGGCGACCATCGTCCAGGATCTGCAGCAAGGCATTGAAGACCTCGGGATGGGCCTTCTCCACCTCGTCCAGCAGGATCACGCTGTAGGGGCGACGCCGCACCTGCTCGGTCAACTGGCCGCCTTCCTCATAGCCCACATAGCCGGGAGGGCTACCGAAGAGGCGCGAGACCGTATGCGGCTCCATGTACTCCGACATGTCGAGGCGGATCATATTCTCCTCGCCACCGAACAGCTCACGCGCCAGAGCACGGGCCAGCTCGGTCTTACCAACGCCCGTCGGGCCAAGGAAGAGGAAGGAACCAATCGGCCTCTTCGGATCTTTCAATCCCGCCCGTGAGCGGCGGATGGCACGAGCCACCGCGTTAATGGCCTCATCCTGGCCAATAACATGCCTGCGCAGGCGCTCCTCCAGATCGCGCAGATTCTGGCGCTCGCTCTCCATCATCTGCGTCACTGGGACGCCCGTCCAGTTCTCGACCACCTGAGCGATCAGCTCCGGCGTCACGATCAACTGGAAGGAGGCATCGGCCTCAGAGCGAGCCTTCTCCAACTTCTGGAGCGTCAGCAGCTCCTGCTGGCGCAGGAGAGCCGCGCGCTCATAGTCCTCGGCATTGGCCGCCGCCTCCTTCTTGGCCTGGATATCGGCCAGCTGCTGCTCCAGCTCCGTAATCATCGCCGGGCTCACGATGCCCTTCTCCAGGGCCTCCAGGCGCAGAGCCGAAGCAGCCTCATCCATGACGTCGATGGCCTTATCGGGCAAGAAGCGATCATTGATGTAGCGATCAGCGAGCTTGACAGCCGCCTCGATCGCCTCATCCGGGATCGTCACGCCGTGATGGGCCTCGTAGTTGGGCCGCACGGCGCGCAGCATGGCGATAGCCTCCTCCACCGTCGGCTCATCGACCATGATCGGCTGGAAGCGGCGCTCAAGAGCCGCATCCTTCTCGATGTACTTGCGATATTCATCAAGTGTCGTCGCACCGATACAACGGATCTCACCGCGCGCCAGCGCCGGCTTCAGCATATCCGACGCACCGACCGCGCCCTCCGCCGCACCTGCTCCGACAACGGTATGTAGCTCATCGATAAAGAGGATGACATCCGGCGCCTGCCGCAGCTCATCAAGGATCGCCTTCATGCGCTGCTCAAACTGCCCGCGGAACATTGCGCCGGCAATCATACCGCCGATGTTGAGCGCCACAATGCGCTTGTTGCGCAATGGGGCAGGCACGTTACCCGCGTGGATACGCCGCGCCAGATCCTCAACAATGGCGGTCTTACCCACACCTGGCTCGCCAATCAGCACCGGGTTGTTCTTCTGCCGGCGACCCAGGACAGTGATCAAGCGACGCAGCTCACGCTCACGCCCAACCGCCGGATCAAGCTTCCCCTGCGCTGCCTCCGCCGTGATGTCCCGCCCATACTGGTCCAGCGTCGGCGTCTTGCTGTTGCTGTTGGCCTGACGCTCAGCAGTCCTGGTCCCGCGCCCGTTAGCCGCCTCATGGCCGTTGAAGAAGCCAAAGGCCGCCGCCGGGAAGCCCTGCCCGAAGAAGTTACCCGCCTGGTTCATCGATGAGCGCATCAGCTCATCGACACACTGCTGGCAGAGATAATGCCGCTCATGGCGCCCTTCCACGAGCAGATCGACGCTGATGCTGGCGTTATTTTTATGACATCGCTCACACTTCATTCCAGGCTCCTCACTCAACCGGGGGAGCGGCAGCTCCGGTCTCCAGCGCCCCGCTCTCTCTCATCCCCGGGAATTTTAGCAATCTGCGCGGGTGATTGCCAGCATTATAGCACAGGTTTTCCACTGCTGTCTAGCACTCGCCACTCTTGACTGCTAACTACCCAGAATAACACCAGGCCCCGCCCTTTTATTCCCAAATTCCTTCCCTCTCGCATCTCTCCACGAGCGGAACGAGACTAGACAGTCTGGCAATCTCCTTGCCTCGTTCTCGTCACCATCTAGAACGGAAGTTTCAGCTTCAAATATTCCCCCAGCCACCCGGCTTGCTCCATGCCTGCACATGTCTGCCTGGCCAAAACGCGAGCGTGCGCGCTATCATATATAGCGATGTTCCTGTATGCAGCTCCCTGCAGGGAATCCCAGGCTCGTAGACAAAGGAGGCAGTATGACCACACTCCCCCCTCTCATAGACGAGGAAAAACTCCGCCGTTACCTGGCCGAGCAGCTGCCGGGCGAGGACCTGCCCTTGCAGATCGAGCGTATCCGCGGAGGACACTCCAACGAGACGTTCTACATCACACGCGGCGATCAGCAATGGGTGCTGCGCCGGCCCCCGCGCGGTCCATTGTTGCCCACTGCCCATGATGTGCTGCGCGAGTACCGCGTCCTGAAGGCGCTCAACAACAGCCCGGTGCCGACGCCGCGCGTGCTTCTGGCCTGTGAGGATACGAGCGTGATCGGAGCCCCTTTCTACCTTATGGAGCGGGTTCACGGCTACATCATCCGCGATACGCTCCCTCCCTATGGCGCCGATGAGGCGGGCCGCCAGGCAATCAGTCGGGCCTTGATCGAGGCGCTGGTCGAGTTACACGCGGTCGACTGGCAAGCTGTGGGCCTGGGGGACTTTGGCCGGCCTACTGGCTATCTGGAGCGCCAGCTGCGCCGCTGGATCGGTCAACTAGAGCGCTCACGCCAGCGCCCACTGCCCGAGCTGGATATGGTGACGGAGTGGCTCAAGGCCCATCTGCCCGTCTCTGGACCGTCGACCATTGTCCACGGCGACTATCGCCTCGATAACGTGATGTATGCGGAGCATGAGCCGCGGGTAGTGGCGATCTTCGATTGGGAGATGGCGACGATCGGCGATCCGCTGGCCGATCTCGGCTACTTGCTCTCTTTCTGGCGCGAGCCTGGCGACCCACCGCCGGCCCTCGATACCGAGACCTGGCGCGTTATGGAGCAACCAGGTTTTATGACGCGCGACGAGCTGAAGGAATACTACGCTGAGCGTAGCGGGCGCTCTGTGCGCGAGATGGACTTCTATGAGGCGCTGGCAATCTGGAAGCTGGCCATTCTGCTGGAGGGCAGCTACGCCCGCTACCGGGCCGGCACCACCGACGACCCCTTCTTTGAGCAGCTGGAGGCGGGTATTCCAGCCCTGGCTCGACGGGCGCTGGAGGTCTGTCATCGCAGCAGCAGCGGAGGACGCTGACGGTGAATGCTGGTGAGGAGATTCCCTTGTTGCTAGATGATCCTTTCCTCTTACGGCGCTCTCACGCCGCCGAGCTGTTCCTGGTCCGACATGGCGATGCGCTCCCTCCCGCAGACGAGCTGATCCCGGGCGGTCTCTACGATGATCTTCCTCTGTCTCGTAAAGGCCAGGAGCAGGCCCTGGCTCTGGCCGAGCGCCTGGCCGGCCTGGAGTTCGCGGCTATTTATAGTAGCCCCCTGCGCCGCTGCCGCGAGACCGCAGCTCCTCTGGCCGAGCGTCTGGGTTTAACGCCCATCGTGGTCCCCGACCTGCAAGAGATCCGGCTCGGTATGGTGCGTCCATTACCCGCTGAGGAAGATAATCTAGAGCTGTTGGCCCGCACGCTACAAGAGCGCCAGATGGATATCATCCGCCTGGCTGGAGCCGCTGGCAGCTGGGATGCCATCGAGGGCAGCGAGCCGTCCAAGGTCTTCCGGGCGCGCGTGGTCCAGGCGCTGGACGCGATCGCTAACGCCCATCTTGGAAGACGGGTGATCGCCTTTGCGCATGGTGGAGTAATCAATGCCTATGTAGCTGAGGTCTTAGGCCTGGAGCGCGACTTCTTCTTCCCGGCAGCCAATACTTCGATCACAGTGGTACGTGTGGCTGGAACCCAACGCGTGCTCTTTGCTTTGAACGATATCTGCCACCTGCAGCGGCGCTGAGCCACTCACCAGACGGGAAGGAAGCGCTGACGAGACGAGTAGCAGGCAGGCGTGGCGGACAGAAAGAAGGTCCGCCTGGCAGAGGCCGGCCCTTTCTGTTCGCCACGCTGGCAGTTTCGTTCCATTCCGTTCACGCAGGAACTTCAACTGAAGAGCCTTAACGGACGTTGAGCGGTACGTGTTCGGCACTCTCCGACTCGGAGCGCACGAATGGTCGCGACTGGAAAAAGGCAATTACGTTGCGGAGATAGCCACCTAGACGGCGCCGCGTCTCTTGGCCGGGGCGCGGCGCAAAGAGGAGAGCGAGGACGATGCCGACCACCAGGCCGATGCGGAAGAGCAGGCGAGCACGGCGGCGGCGGCGGGCTCGTCGTTCGCGCTCTTGCTGCCAGACGATGCGCGCTTCTGCCAGATTGCCTCGCGCGCGCTCCAGCCTGCCACGAGCATCGCGCATACTGCGCTCGACGGCCACCTGGAGAAGACCCAGCCCCGCCGCCAGCGCTCCCAGCAGCAGGCTGAACTGCTCGCTGAGCAGATTCTTGAGACGACCACCCTCTCGCTGGGCTTCTTCTAGCGAACGTTTAACCGGTTTGCGGCTGCCGCGCCAGACACGCTGTAGGGCCTGACGCCTTTGCTGAAGCTGATCTTCAACACGCCCCGAGGTGCTACGCAGTCCCCCGCGCAGGCGCTTCAGGAGAAGGCGCCGACGGCGCGGCTCTAGCACGGTCTGCACGTTGTCCTGGACGGTTGAGAGACCGGTGCGCGCCATGTCTGCTGTACGCGCACGGACTTCTTTGAGGGTTTCTGTTACTGGCGCAAAGCCATTACCTTTCGCCATCGCTATTCATCACATCCTTTCGCTGTAGACAGGCCCTTCTTTTCTTTTCTTTCTTTCACGCTGTTGATGCCTACTCTGTCGTCGGCAGGAAGCAAGTGGTTCCTCACCGAACGCCGCGCTGCCTGCGCGCAAATGAGCGAGCAGGGCCGGCCACGCCGCTCATTGACCCCCGCTCACCTCACGCACCCATCTCGTCCGGCGCGCCCGCTGGCACGAGTAGAGAACCTGCTCCTGGCACGATCCGATAGGACGGCAAGTTTCATCCCCTTCGGGCACAAGATGCCTGTCTAGGGGGAGAGCCATCTCGCCAGCGTTTCAGTCTCTCTCCTCCCTTACTTAGCTGAGGCCAGACTGTCGTTGGCCCCGATATCCGATATCGCTCTAAGCCGGGCAGAGAGCTGCTCTCACCTCCTCTGGTTCGCGCTCACTGGGCCTGGCCCGGCTCGACCAGGAACCCTGTTTTCTCTCGTCTGACCCTGGTCCGACCCAGGCTTTACACTTTTGAGTATAGAGATGCTTGCCAATAGCAGCAACCACTCGGGAGCTGTCAGAAAGATCGGCGCCGCTGTGTTATAATACAATGAAAAGGGCTTGTTCCTGTCTGTCATCATGCGCGATCTTCCGCGTCTATCATCCGTTGCCCGTCGCGCCAGTCTTACTGGCGCTGAGAGCTACCTGCTCGCTGCCGGGTAGCACCTTCCTTCTCTGCTCAGAACAGAACAGGGCCATGCCTGCTCTGCATGTGTCAGCGTGACAAGCTGCTTGAACTGCTCTCCTGCCGAGATCCTCTGCACAGCGCGCCAGGTTGGTCCTTGCAACGCGATGCCGGGCGCGCATGCATAGCGGCATGATCACCGGTCAGGCTGGTCACTCTGCAGGGGCAAGAGGCCCAGAGACGCGGAGCGGCAAAGCTGCCAGGCCAACACCTGGCCCACCAGGGCAGCCCTGCCGCGAGATTAGTACCAGCCAGTCAGCGAGGGATCACCTATGGATTTAATGCAGAAGCTTGAAAGTTTGGCCAATCGCTACGAGGAACTGAATACGCTCATGGCCCAGCCCGAGGTTCTGAGCAATGTCCCTCTGCTCCAACGCTACGGGCGTGAGCAGGCCGAGTTAGAAGAAGTCGTTGAGAAATACTACCAGCTGCGCACAACGCTCAAAGAGCTGGAGGAGGCCGAGGAGCTGGAGCGCGAAAGCGACGACCCCGCGCTGCGCGAGCTGGCGCGCGAGGAGATTGCGCGCCTGAAAGAGCGCCGCGAGCAGCTGACCGAGGATGTCAAGCTGGCTTTGTTGCCCAAAGATGCGATGGATGAGAAGAACGCCATCGTGACGATCCAGGGCGGCGCCGGTGGTGAGGAGGCCGCCCTCTTTGCCGCCGACCTCTTCCGCATGTATAGCCGCTATGCCGAGCAGCGCCGCTGGAAGATCGAGGTTCTCGATTTGAACGAGACCGATCAGGGAGGGATCAAAGATATCACTTTCCTGGTCCGTGGCAAAGGGGCCTATCGCCGCTTGAAATACGAGGGAGGCACCCATCGCGTCCAGCGCGTCCCCGTGACCGAGGCCAACGGGCGCATCCATACCTCCACCGCTAAGGTGATCGTGCTCCCCGAGGCCGACGAGGAAATTAATATCGAGATCAAGGAGAGCGATATCCGTATCGATGTCTTCCGCTCGACGGGCCACGGCGGCCAGAGCGTGAATACGACCGACTCGGCGGTGCGCATTACCCATCTGCCTACCGGCCTGGTGGTAACCTGCCAGGATGAGAAGTCGCAGCTGAAGAATAAGGAGCGAGCACTCTCGGTCCTGAAAGCGCGCCTTTGGGACCTGGAGGAGGCTCGTCGCCAGGAGGAACTGGGGAAAGCGCGCCGCTCACAGGTACAGATGGGCGATCGTAGCGAGAAGATTCGGACCTATAACTTCCCCCAGGATCGCGTGACCGACCACCGCATCGGTCTGACTCGCTATAATCTGCAGGGCGTGCTCGATGGCGAGCTGGACGAGTTCATCGATAACTTGATCGCCGCCGACCAAGCCGATCGCTTGCAGCGCCTCTTTGCTGAAGAGCCTGCCACCGTCCAGTAAACCGCGGAAGCAGGGGGCTGATTGTCTCAGGCACGCACGCCTCTCTACCCCTGCTACTCCGCCTGCTTCAGCCCTCTCTCCGGGCCTGGGCATCAGTCCAGCCTTCCAACAAGGATGGCCACGATGTGCTATTCTACTTCCGTGAAGAGCGCAGGGCAATGAGGATGGTGAGGGTATGGTCATGCTATTTCTCTGAGTGAAAGGTAGGCTTTTTCTTCGATGACTCCACCACGGCCGGGTCAAACTTCTCTAGCCCAGGGAACTTTCTCTGAACTTAATCCTCCTTACCGCTTGCTGCTCGGTCCAGGACCCTGCAACGTCGACCCGCGAGTCTTGCGCGCAGCCTCCGCTCCGCAGCTTGGGCACCTCGATCCTTTTCTGCTTGATACGCTCGGTGCGATCGCAGACCAGCTGCGCCAGGTTTTTCAGACGCAGGATGAGCTGACGCTCTGCGTCTCCGGTTCAGGCTTCGCGGGAGCTGAGGCCGTGCTCTGCAATCTCCTGGAGGAGGGCGATACGCTCATTGCCGGGAGCCTGGGCTTCTTCAGCGGGAAGATTGCTGAAATTGCCCAGCGGATCGGGGCTCATGTCATTCTGGTAGAGAGCGAGCCGGGGCAGCCACTCGATCCGCAGCAGGTGGCTGCAGCCTTCGCCAGGCATCCCGAAGCGAAGCTTTTCGCCACGGCCATCGCGGAGACCTCGACGGGCCTGCTCCAGCCGCTGGAAGAACTGGAGCAGATCACCCACGCACACGAGGCACTCTTCGTTGTTGACGCGGTTTCTGGTCTGGGCGGCATTCCCATCAATATTGAGCAGATGAAGATCGATGCCTGCTATGCAGGCAGCCAGAAGTGCCTTGGAGCCTTTCCTGGCCTGGCACCAGTGACCCTCAATGGGCGCGCCGTTGAGGTGATCAAGCGACGTCGCAAACCGGTGCAGAGCTATTATCTTGATCTACTGGCTCTCCAACGCTACTGGAACGGCGATCACGCCTATCATCATACGGCTTGCAGCAACCTGCTCTTTGCCATGCACGAGGCCCTGCGCATTGTCTTGGAAGAGGGGCTGGAGACCCGCTGGCAGCGTCACCGTCTTCATGGGCAGGCGCTGCGTGCCGGTCTGCAAGCTCTGGGCCTGACCCTGCTGCCGCGCCCCGGCTACGAGCTGCCCGTGCTGACTGCTGTCAATCTCCCCCCTTCGGTTTCCGAGAATCAACTGCGCCAGCAACTGCTGACGGCTTACGGCCTCGAGGTCGGCGGCGGCCTCGGATCTCTGAAAGGCCATCTGCTCCGCATCGGACTCATGGGCTATAATGCCTGCCGGAAGAACGTCGAGACAGTTCTGGCAGCCCTTGAGCAGCTCCTGCCCTCGCACGGATGGCCAGTTCAGGCTGGGGTAGCCCTGAGCGCCGCAGCCACAGTCTACAGCCAGGCAGATCAGGCTTCCGAGCACGCCTGATAGTGGGAAGCTGATCGGATATACTGATCAGCATGCCAGTGAGCAAGCTAGAGGAGAGAGAGCCTGCTCTCCTGCACCACCCACCCTGCAGTCCCTGGCCGAAGACGGGGGCCAGATCGCTTGTGAGTCGCTGATGGCACGGCACGGCAGCGCCTCAATCTTCGCCGTCCAGTCCCACCAGTAGCCTCCCACAGATTGGGGAACCAGGAAACTGCGAGGAGTCCATCCGGCGGCGAAGATGGTCGCTTCCGCAGTCACAAGGTGAGGTGAGTGGGCAGGCTCTTGTCTGGGCTTGCCGGCAGCCAGCACGATAACGCCAACTTGCTCGCGAGCAGACTGGAAAAGAGGTAACTATGCGTCTTGAGCAACCCCAGGCAATTCGCACTATTTTCTTTGACGCTGGCCAGACTCTCTTGCAGCCCTATCCTTCGGTTGTTGAGATCTGTCAGCAGGTCTGTCAGCGCGCTGGCCTGGGCGTCGACCTGACACGCCTCAAGCAGGGCCTGATCGAGGCGGAAGATTTCTTCTACCGCCAGGTTCGCCTGAACCGCCATATCTGGGCCAGCGAGCAGGCTATCAATGAGCTATGGCTGGGTTACTACGTCAGTATGCTGCGTCAAGCCGTCGATGAGCGCAGCGAGCAGCGTCTCTACGAGTTGGCCCGAGCCATCACAGAGGAGTTCGCGACGCATACGCGCTGGGAGGTCTTTCCTGACGTCGTGCCCACACTGGAAGTGCTGCAACAACATCACTATACCCTGGGCGTGATCTCAGACTGGGGCATCAGCCTCAACTCCATCCTGCACCGTCACCGCCTGACACGCTTCTTCGACTGCGTGATTGTCTCGGCAATCGCGCGCTACGCCAAGCCATCGACACTTCTCTATGAAACGGCCCTCCAGCGCGCTAATGCTATTGCTGACTACACGCTGCACATCGGCGACTCCTACATCCATGATGTGCTCGGCGCTCGCTCAGCCGGCATTACACCCGTGCTGCTGGACCGTTCCCACCGCTTGCGCAACCACGATGTCGACTGTATCCTCATTCATTCACTGACAGAGCTGTTGACGCTGCTTGAACTGCCAGGCTACTCTAAGCCAGGCCAGAGTGACGAAGAGGCTCCGCTGGCTTTGCAAGCCGCGACGAAGGACCAGGACGGAGCACAGCAACAGCCAGACAGGCCCTGACGGCAGGGGTAGATCTCACTTTTTCTCCAGAGTGGGGAAGGAAGCGCTGCAACGACAAGGCAAGATGCGAGCGCCTCCTCAGCTAGCTCCCGCCGTCCCGCCCTACTGGCGTGCAACAGCCGCCGGGTTAAAACGATAGAGACGGGCGGGTCGGTGGGTTCCTTCCATTTTCTTGGCTCCGGTATCCTCCAGAATACCGGTGGAGAGAATCTTCTTGCGGAAATTACGCTTATCCAACTTGCGGTGAAGAATGATTTCGTAGACGCGCTGAAGCTCGCGCAGCGTGAACTGCTCTGGCAGCAAGTTAAAGGCGATGGTCGTATACTCCAGCTTGCCTCGAATACGCTGGAGCGTATAGGCCAGGATCTTGGCGTGATCAAAGGCCAGTTCCGGCAGATTGTACATCGAAAACCAGCCGACATCACTGGCATCATCCGCTGCCCGCACCTGCAAGCGCTCCGAGTCCAGAAGGGCATAATAGACCACTGTAATCACGCGCATGCGCGGATCACGACCAGGGTCACCAAAGGTATAGAGCTGCTCTAGATAGACGTCCTGAACACCAGTCTCCTCATGCAGCTCACGCTTGGCTGCATCCTCCAGCGACTCATCGATGCGCACGAAGCCCCCAGGGATCGCCCACATGCCCTCATACGGCCAGGAGCGCCGTTTGACCAGCAGCACTTGCAGATCTGACTGGCGAATGCTCATCATCACCACGTCAACGGTCACCGATGGCCGCTCATACTTCGAGGGGTCATAATGATGGGCCTGAGCCTCTGCACTCGGTTTCTGGCTTTGCCCACTGCTCATCTGCTCGTTCTGCTCACCCATAGTTGTCATCTGGAATAAGGTAAGAAAGCCAGGAGACAGCTCAGTGGTGAAAAGAGGCCACACTCAGGATGGCGGCGCGAGAGCAAGATGCGTCGGTCTCTGGGTCAGGTAGCCGCTGCGAGAAGCGTGCACCTTTCCCCGGTGCCCGCTCGCTCATCCATTGCGTGTTGTGCCACGCTCCTCACAATGCGTGTCTCGTTTACGCTAAAATAGCTGACTCCGGCACTTCTGTCAAGTGGGAACGCTTAGAGTGGCTGGCTCTCCCAGTTCGAGAGGAACGCCCCAGGCCCCATCGCCGCCAGTCGGGCCGCCATTGTCCCCTGACGACGGCTGTGATATACTGGCACAGGCAGCACAAACATCTGTTCAGTTGTGGGGGAGAGCCATTGATGGCAGGTCTAGACTTGCACCAGATCGATTCCTACACCATCGCCGAGAAAATCAAGGAGAACGCCAGTGGCACCCTTTACCGCTGTCAGCCGACGAAACGCTCCCGTGCTGAGGTCTTTATCAAGGTCAGTGCTCTCCCCTTGCTTACCGAGGCCGACCAGCAGCTGTTTCAGGAACGAGCGCGCCAGCTCAAGAGGCTCTCTGGCAATCGCACCATCGCCTCGGTGAGAGACTACGGCTTCTTTAGCCAGCCCGCCGGCGATCGGCTCTACGGTTATCTCGTGTTGCATGACTTGCCCGGCAAGAGCATCGAGCACTATTTTCAAGAACAGCCTCGCCTGTTCCCTGATCAAATTTTGCCGGTGCTGCTGGCTATTGGCGATGCCCTCCATGTGGCTCACCAGCGCAAGGTGCTGCACGGTAATCTCTACACGGGCTGCATCCTTGGCGAGCCTGCTAATGCTGTGCTGACCGACTTTGCTCTGGCCTGCCGCCATGGGAGCCTGACGTATGACGACGAGCCCGCGGCCCTGCCATATAAAGCCCCGGAGCATCTGCGCGGCACTCCCTCGCTGGCCAGCGATCAGTACGCCCTGGCGGCCCTGGTCTATCACTGGCTCTGCGGGCGCCCGCCCTACGAGGGAGGGACGGCCTCAGAACTGCTATCTCAACAGGAACGCCAGTTGCTGATCAGACCGCGCGACCTGAACCCGAGCATTTCAGCAGAGCTAGAGGCAGTTCTCCTGCGGGCACTGGCTCTTGATCCCGCCGAGCGTTTCCCTCATGTGCGCGCTTTCGCCGATGCCTGTCTGGCCGCCATCAAGGGCCTGCCTCATCTCTACCTGGTGCAAGAGCGCGAGAGTCCGGTCGAGCGACCAACTATTCAATCTCCCTCTCCGGCGCTGACGGCATCGCCCAGCGAGATCAGCCCTGTTGTCATGCAGCGGGCAGCCTCAGCGCTACCGCTACCGACCAGCGCTGTTCCCGCTCATCCCGCCCCAGCTGCTCCCTCCAGGACACTGGCCCGGGAAACTGCACCCGCTGGTACAGCCCTGCCGAAGGGAGAGAGGCCTGCAGAGGGGGAAGAAGCGGAAGGTCTCCTGGCCGTCGTACGGGCCGATCTGCGCCAGGGCGGTATTCTCTCGCGCAGTCTGCCAGGCTACGAAGAGCGGCCTCCCCAAATCGCTATGGCCGAGGTTGTGGCCCGTGCCCTGGAACAAGGACACCATGCCATTCTCGAAGCGTCAACCGGGACCGGTAAATCGCTAGCTTACCTCGTTCCCATTGTTCGCTCTGGCCGCGTAGCTATCATCAGCACCGCCAACAAAGCGCTGCAAGAGCAGCTCTTTTACAAGGATATTCCTTTCGTCCAGCAGCACATCAAGCCTTTCGAGGCGGCTCTGGTCAAAGGCATGGGAAACTACATTTGTCTGGATCGCCTCGAGAACGAGCGCCTTGGCCTGCAGCTCTACACCAAGAATCGCGAGTTCCGCCGTCTCTACGAGCTGACCCAGGACCCTGACGCCGATTTCAACGGCGATATCGAGAGCCTTGATTTCCCTCTCTCTGCCGACCTGCGCAGCCGTATCGTGGCCGAGCGTGATCAGTGCGCCTGGAGCAAATGCCCTTTCTTCTTCGACTGCTATGTTCGACAGATGCGCCTGCGCGCCGAGCAAGCTCAGATTATTGTGGTCAACCATACGCTGCTGCTCCTCGATGCGGCCCTGGAGGGTCACCTGCTCCCCGAGCGGGATGTCATCGTGCTGGACGAAGCTCACCACCTTGAAGAGGAGGCCACGCGCGCCTTCACGATCACCATCAGTCCCAACCAGATTCGAACGCTGCTCGCCCAGCGCATGCTGAAGGAGCATAGTCGCCTGAGCCTCCAGGATGAGGCCGAGCGTGCCTGGCTCACAACCTGGCACCGCCTGGAGCAGTTGGCTCGTTCCTGTGGATCCGGCTCACGCCTGAACTTGCAGAAACCACTGGAGGAGGGCTTGCAGCTGGCGACCGTCATCGCCCAGCTCGCCGATTCCTTGCGTCAGGAGCGCCCCCGCGATCTGCCGGAAAAGGAGAGCACGCTCTACGATCGGCTGCTCAAGCGCACGCAGAATCTGGCCGAGCACATTCGCATCGTGTTCTCCGTCAATCAACCCGAACGTTATGTCTATTACCTGGAACGTGCGCCACAACCAGGACAGCGTGGCAATCATATCGAGGTTTCAGCGGCTCCGCTCGATGTGACCTCCTGGCTGCGCGAGAAGCTGCTCAAGACCCCGGTCCTCATCTTCACTTCGGCCACACTGGCTACTACCGGGCCACACCCACTGCGGCCCGAGGAGAAGGGTCCCCACTTTGCTTATTTCCGACAGCGCATCGGCCTCAGCTACGAGGATATGCCAGAGGTAGAGGAACGGATTCTTCCCCTGACCTTTGACTACGAGCGGAATGCTCTGCTTTACCTGCCGCGCCATTTGCCCGAACCAGCTTATGGTGGAGGCGAAGCCGTGCGACGCTATACCGAGGCTATCGCCGGCGAAATGTTGCACCTGGTCAACGCCTCTCAGGGCCGCGCCTTCTTACTCTTCTCCAGTCAGCGCATGCTAGACGCAGTCTACGAGCTGCTGCAGGCGAGTGCCGTGCCTTTCCGCTTGCTACGCCAGGGCGATTGGCCACGCAACGAGTTGCTGCGCCAGTTTAAAGCGGAGCCTGCAGTTCTTTTCGGTCTCAAGAGTTTCTGGGAAGGGGTCGATATCCCCGGCGAAACCCTCTCGCTCGTGGTCATCGATAAGCTGCCATTCGACCCGCCTGACGACCCGGTCCACGCCGCCCGCGTCGCGCTCATGAAAGAGGCCGGCGAGAACTGGTTTGGTTCCTACGTTCTCCCCCAGGCCGTACTGCGCCTCAAACAGGGTTTGGGCCGTTTGCTGCGCACACGCGAGGATCGCGGCGTGATGGCCATTCTCGATAGCCGTATCTACACCAAGAGCTATGGCCGGCAGATTTTGAATGCCCTACCGCCCGCCCGTCGCACCGATCGGCTGGAAGAGGTTTACCATTTTTTCCAGAATGGGCGTCAGCCTTCCCTGGGAGCGGACAATTGACAGATGTTCCGGTACTAGGCATTATTGCGCACTCGGCAATATCAATGGGGAAACAGGATCTTTTTCTAAGACAATTGACGCTCCGGGTAAAGCTGCTATACTAGGAAGTGCATTCCGACGCGAGTGAGAGAAGTTCTTGTATCCAGCGGTACAGGGAGAACTGCATGAGCAAAGTCAAGATGCGCTGCATCAACTGCGGCAAGCGATTCCAGTCGGTTAATGCTAAAGAAGCCCTTTGCCCTGAGTGTAATCAGAAATCGCGGAGGGAGAAGCAGGTCACCAAAACAGGACCACAGCGACCGGTGAGCGCGCCCCGCCCAGTGCCACCACCCCCGCGGCCTCCCAGCTCTCCAGGAGGGACGAACCATTGGCTTGATCATCTGCAGGATATCAAGGTCAGTGAGCCGGAGCCACCTGTGCGTTCCAGATCACCACAGGGGCCAGCCTCTCGCCTTCCTGCCGATGCGCGTCACCCGGGGCGAGAAGGTCCACGGCCACGACCTGCGGAGCGCCCTCTACGCGCAGAGCGGGAGCGGGAGCGAGAACGGGAACGGGAGTGGACAGGGCCACGTGGCCCCGCCCAGTACTGGGAAGCAGAGCGCCGGGGTCCTCTCTTCCGCGGCGGTTACTCTTCGTTGGGTCAGCGTCCACGTTCTCCCGTGGAAAGCGTTCCGGCGCGCGGCCCCCGTCAGACCGGTCCTTTCTCCAAACCCGTCGGTGCTGGCTCTGGCCCCAGCTTCGGCCCTAGCGGGAAAGGAGGCGCTCGACCGGGATCGAGCCAGGCCGCCCACCACCATCATCATCGACAGGCAAAGGAGCCCGCAAAAGCAGCGAAGCCTCTCCCACAGTCGGTCAAGCCCAAGCGCGAAAAAACGCCTCCGCCGGCCCCGTTCGTGCCTACTCCGGAGCAGATAGCGTTGGTCGAAGCACGCTACAAGGAGCTGGCCCAGCCCGTTGAGTTTGACGGCATCCGAACGCGGATTGCCCACGAGCTGAATATCCCTAAATCGGCAGTAAAGAAGATCGTTAAGGCCCTGCGCGAGCGCGAGGGGCTGCCAAGCTGGTGGGAGGTCCAGCCCTATCGAGGGAACAGCGAAGAACTGGCGAAGATCCGGTCCCTGTATGAGCCGTTTCTCCCTGTACCTCCAATCGGCGTCCATCGTACCATCGCGCAGCAGCTTTCGCTCAAACCCGCTGTGGTTTACCAGGCGATCCGCCTCATCCGCCAGGAGCTGAAGCTGCCGCAGTACAATGATCCTAGCCTGCATACTCAGGAATTGACAACGGGCCTGCAGGCCGGGGACAATAAGCAAGCGGTGCCAGCCTTGCCGGCAGGTACTATGATGGTCACCTCGCCCACTCCCGAGGCCGTCTCTCTCCCTCGGGAGAGCGCTGGCTCGGGAAGCGTCGAATCTACATTGCACGCCGCCGAGAGCCAGCCAACCTCGGAGGAGTAATCGGCAAGAGCCGGGCTGGCTCCTGGCTTGCTCTTCTGCCTGCACGGTTGAGCCAGACAGCCCCGGCCCGCTCTTGGCTTGAGGAAGGCAACTATGCAAGACTGTCTGTTCTGCAAGATCGCCAACGGCGAGATCCCGAGCAAGATCCTTTATCAGGATGCTGAGGTCGTCGCATTTGCGGACATCAATCCACAGGCACCCCATCACGTGCTGCTGATTCCGCGGCGCCACCTGGCTTCGATGAAGGAGGTGACGGAGCAGGATGGGGCCTTACTCGCCCACCTCTTTGTCGTCGCCAACAAGCTCGCTCAGGATTTCGGCCTCTCCGAGCGCGGGTTCCGCTTTGTGACCAATGTCGGACCCGATGCCGGACAATCGGTCTTTCATCTGCACTTCCATCTCTTGGGCGGGCGCCCGTTCGGCTGGCCGCCCGGCTAGCCCTGCGCGCCGGCCCGGCCCGGTCCGGCTTACTCTGGGGCGAGAATCGCCAGCGCCTCCTGGCCTGGCTCCGCATCACCGCGGCCTCTCGCCCCTCTCGTCATTTCGGCATGGTTTGACTGAGCCAATCCGAGTCGTTACTGTTCCGCGAGCTGGTGGAAACAGGTGGGTTGCTTCGGGTTGGGTCTCTACGGCCCCGCGGTAGGATCGCCGGCCTTTGGCAAGCCGGTCTCGCTCTCTGGCCTCCTCTCGCATGCCTTGTCTCTGGCTCCTCTTTCATCAGCCAATAGAGAGGCAGGCAAAGCTGTGAATGAACCGCCCAGACGAGCCAAGCTGAGTAAGAGGAACAGACAAGCGCCCAAGCAACTACCGGGTCTGAGCGAAGGCTGGCACCACGGGCCGAGCAGCGCTGAATCCATCGGTAAGATTTCTACAAAGGCCAGGGATGTCTTTATGCGCATTGCTATTGACTACACGACGGCTATCAGGCAGGGGGCAGGCATCGGGACCTATATCCGCTGCCTGGTTGAGGCCCTGCTCGCTCAAGATCAGGTGAACCATTATGTCCTGTTGAGCAGCCAGCCCCCCCAGGAGGGACGTACTTTCCCTCAAGCTGAGCATGTGACGATTCGGCGTATTCCTATTCCTGAGCGCTACCTCAACATTATCTGGTATCGCTGGCAGCTCCCTCCCTACGCGAATTGGTTCACCGGCCCTGTCGATCTCTACCACGGTCCGGACTTTGTCCTGCCGCCTTTCAGCCGCTTTGGCCGCCGTCCAAGAACCGTGGTGACTATCCATGACCTGGCGTTCCTGGAGTATCCCCAGTACGCTGTTCCTTCACTGGCCGCCTACCTGCGCGAGGTGGTCCCTCGCGCGGCTCGCACCGCTGATGTGGTCGCCACGGTCTCTCAGGCTTCGGCTCACACGCTCACGAAGTATCTGGGAACCCCTCCCGAAAAGATGGCCATTATCTCCCCTGGGGTAGGTCGGGCCTTCCGGCGCGTGACCGATCCTGTGCTGCTGGAGGCCACACGCTATAAGTATGGCCTGAAACACCCTTTCGTCTTGACGGTGGGGACCAAGGAGCCGCGCAAGAACCATCTGGGTCTGATCCGCGCTTTCCATCAGGCCCTGAAACACAAGCCGCGCCCGAAAATGTTGGTCATCGTCGGTGGCCCGGGCTGGCTTTATGAGGAGACCGAGCAGGAAGTGGTCCGCCTGGGTCTGACGGAGAAGGTGCGTTTTCTGGGGCATGTGAGCACCCTCGACCTGGTGATGCTCTATAGCATGGCCGATGTCTTCGCCTACCCTTCCTTCTATGAAGGCTTCGGTATGCCCGCCCTGGAGGCTTTGGCCTGCGGCGCCCCCGTGGTCACCTCGAACACCTCTTCGCTGCCCGAGGTGGTTGGCGAGGCCGCCCTCAAGGTCGATCCTTATGATGTCGAGGCCCTGGCTTCCGCGATCACGCGCCTGCTCGCAGACCAGCAGCTCTGTGAAGAGCTGCGGCAGAAGGGCTTTGAGCAGGCGAAACGCTATACCTGGGAAGCCTCGGCACGTAAAATGCTCCTGGTCTATCAGAAGCTCTACGAGGGCCTCACGGACTTCACTACGCTGGAGGCTTCCTATGCGGATCGGCATTAATGCGCTCTTCTTCCGCCACCCCGCCAGCGGGAGTGGCCAATATCTGCTGCACCTGCTCAGGGCCTTGACCACGCTTGATCAGCGCCATGAGTATGTCCTTCTGGGACCCCGCCCCGAGCCTTTGCCGTTCACTCCTCCTTCCCAAATGCGCTACGTCACGGTTCCCGTCCCCTCTCTATTGGCCCGGAGCGAGAATATTGAAAAACTGCTCTGGGAGCAGATGACCTCACCACGCGCGGCCCGACGCCACGGCGTTGATCTGCTCCATATTCCCTACTTCGCGCCGCCGTGGCGGGCCTCCATGCCAGTCATCGTCACGGTGCACGATGTGATTCCCTGGCATATGCCCATTTATCGTGCCGGGGCCAGGATCGAGGCCTATATGCGACTCATCTCCTACACAGTGCGGCGCGCTACCCTGATTATTACGGTCTCCGAGCATGCCAAGCGCGATATCGTCGAAACGCTGAAGCTGCCTCCTGAGCGCATCCGCGTGATCTACGAGGCCGCCGGCGAGGAGTATCGCCCGGTGCACGACCCCGAGCAACTGGCCAGAGCGCGCGCACGTTACGGCCTGGCCGAGCATCAACGCTATGTCTTCTACCTCGGGGGATTGGATGTCCGTAAGAATGTTCCGCAGCTGGTGCGCGCCTTTGCCCATGTCTACGAGCGCCTGGGCGAGCCAGATTTGCGCCTCTTGATTTCGGGCGATCCCGACCGCCAGCGCGGCCCACGCTTCCCCGATCCCCGTCCGGTGGCCGCCGAGCTGGGCATCGCCGATAAGGTGATTGTACGTTTCGTGCGTGATGAGGATAAGGCCGCTCTCTATAGTGGCGCCGGCCTGTTCGTGTTTCCCTCGCTCTATGAGGGCTTCGGCCTCGATCCTCTGGAGGCCATGGCCTGCGGCGCCCCCGTGGTCTGCTCGAATCGGACTTCGCTGCCCGAGGTCGTAGGCGACGCAGCTCTATGCGTTGATCCTACCGATCTGGACTCCCTCGTGGATGCAATGTATGCTGTTCTCAGTGATATGAGACTTGAGGCAGACCTGCGCGCTCGCTCGCTGCGCCGCGCTACGCAGTTTAGCTGGCAACGGACCGCAAGCGAGACGCTGGCCGCCTATGAAGCAGCTTTATCGCTGGAGAGAGCTTAGTGCAATGCGCGTTCTGACGATCTCTAAGGCCTATGTCGCCGGCACTTCTCACCGTAAGCTGGAGGAGCTGGCTAAGTGCCCCGGTGTCGAGCTGATCGCTGTGACCCCTCCTTATTGGCTGGCCGATGATGGCAGCAAGCAGGAGCTGGAACGGGTCTACCTGGAGGGCTATGAGCTGATCGTGACGCCTATGGCGCTCAATGGCCATTTCCATATTCACTACTATCCTCAGCTCAGCAGTATTATGCGCCGCGTGCGCCCCGATATTGTGCATATCGATGAGGAGCCGTATAATTTCGCGACCTACCAGGCCATCCGCCTGGCTCGACGCTATGGGGCGCTGCCCATTTTCTCGACGTTCCAAAACCTTTATCGCCGCTATCCTCCTCCCTTCCGGCAATTTGAGCTGTATTGCTACCACCAAGCCCAACACGCTCAGGCCTGCAACAAGGCAGCAGGCGAGGTACTGCGCCGCAAGGGCTATAAGGGCAAGATTCATTTGATTGCCCAGTTCGGGGCCGAGCCAAGCCTGCACTATCCCGATCCTCAACGCCGGCCCTACCAACCGGGAGAGCCGTTTATCCTGGGCTACGTGGGCCGCCTGAAAGAGGAAAAGGGGGTACCGCTGATTATCGAAGCCCTGGCGATGCTGCCAGAGTGCTGCCGCGTGGTCTTCATTGGCTACGGACCCTTGCGCGATGAGTTGGAGCGCATGGCCCAGCGCCTGGGCGTGGCCGAACGCGTGACCTTCCTGGGTAGCTTGCCAAGCTATAAGGTGTCCGACGAAATGCGCAAGATGCATGTGCTGCTGCAGCCTTCACTGACACGCCCCAACTGGATGGAGCAGTTCGGGCGTTCGATGGCTGAGGCCATGTGCTGTGAGGTCCCCGTGGTAGGCTCTAGTTCGGGCGAGATCCCTGTGACAGTAGGCGATGGCGGCCTGATCTTCCCCGAGGGCGATGCCCGCGCTATGGCTGAGTGCGTGCGCCGCCTGCTTGAGGATCAGGACCTCTATCAGCGTCTGGCGCGCCAGGCCCGCCAGCATATCTTGCAGAATTATACGCAGGAGGCAATCGCCCGCAAGACGTACGAGGTTTTTCTGGAGATGCTGGCTGAACGCGACGCTGCCGCCTCAACGCCGACCTCTGTCTCTTGAGTGGCCCGATGGCAATGCGACGCTCCGCTCTCCTCTGGACACGTGTTCTGCGCCGGCGGCCAGCTCCCTGGCTGCTCTTCTTGCTTGGCACTGCGCTCTTCGTCGAGAGCGCCTGGCAGGTCTTTCTGGCACCAACTGACCTGCTACGTTATCAGTGCTATGCCTTGCTGTTCTGGTTCGGCAGCACAGCCCTGCGTTGGCTTCCGGCGCAGCAGTGCACCTTCCTCCCGCTCCACGGAGTCCAACCCCCCTTTCATATTCTGCCCCAGGAATATCCTCCGCTGACAATTGTGCCTTTCTCCCTTCCACTGCTTGTCCCACCTCCTTACTATACCCTGACCTTTGCTCTGCTGATGCTCACTATCTCCTCCGTTTTGCTATGGCTTCTGTATCGCTTCGTCTCACCGGAGGCAGCCCTGGGCGGTGCACTGCTGCTCTTCTTGGGAGGAGGACCTCTCCTTCAGGTACGCTATGATCTGCTGCCTTCCCTCTGCGTTCTGGTCTGTCTGCTGGCAGCCCAGCGTGAGCGGTGGACACTGGCCTACCTCGCCCTGGCAAGCGGCACGCTCCTCAAGCTCTATCCCCTGCTGGGCCTGCCAGTGCTCTTTCTGGCCGAGCAGCAGCACCTCAACGCTGGTCAGCAGCCGCTGAAGAAGATTGCCTCCTGGCGCTGGCGCCATCTGCTGCTCTTCGCAGCAACCGTGGTAATGGTCAGCACTTTCTTCGCCTTGTTCAATCCCGAGGGTGCGCTGCTGGAGCCGCTGCGTTACTTCAGTCAGCGCCCTCCCCAGATCGAATCGCTGGCCGCGAGCCTGCTCTGGCTGAGCAGCCTGGTTGGCGCCGGCCAACCGCTGCAGCTCCTCTTCAGCTACGGCTCCCTCAACGTTGCCAGTCCCCTGGCGCCCGCCGTGAGTCTCCTCCTGACGGGCCTGCTCTGTATCGGCCTCTTGCTTACGCTCTGGTTGCAATACAAAGGTGCCTTCGACCTCTGGGAGAGTATGCTCGCTCTCTTGCTGCTGCTCATCACCACCGGGAAGGTCTTTAGTCCGCAATATCTCCTCTGGGTCATTCCCCTGGTTGTGAGCTCTACCCTGAGTCGTACCACCCCAGCCCGCGCTCGCTCCTGGCAGCTGATCTGGCTTGCCATCTGCCTGCTGACAAGCTCAATCTATGTTCTCTACTATCCTCACCTGGCCGACCCGTCTAGCGCGCCCCAGGTCGCGCTGACGCTGCCCGGCTTCTTCGAGCTTATTCTGCTGCGCAATGCCCTTGTGCTCGCGGCCACCCTTGGTCAGTTTGGCTTCGGTCTCCACCGGGCGTTATGATATAGTGAAACAGACGCAGCGATGGTCGCGTCGCTCGAGTGGTCAGGCCAGTCAGGAGGAGGAGCTGTTTCTATGGATGACGCATTTCTCGGCTATTTAGTCAAAGGAAGATACAAGCTGATTGACCAGATCGCAGAGGGAGCTTTTGGCTCAGTCTACATTGCTCGTGATTTAGAAACTAACTATCTGTACGCTGTGAAACTGCTTCATGAGAAATTTCTGCGCAATACGGAGATCTTACAGCGTTTCCAGCGTGAAGCCTCGCTGCCGCTAGGTATTGATGATCCCCACATCGTCCATGTCATCGACTACGGCTGGGATGGACAGGTCCATTTTATTGTTATGGATTATGTCGATGGTCACAACCTGCGCGCCATTATGCAGCGCCGCGGTCCATTCCCCCTGGAAACAGCCCTGGCCTACGCTGAGCAGGTTGCCCTTGGACTAGAGGCGGCTCATTGTCGCGGCATTGTGCACCGTGACCTCAAACCACAGAATATCCTGGTGAATAACCGGGGCGAAGTAAAAATTACAGATTTTGGTCTGGCTCGCGCCAAGGACACCCCAACGATCACTGAGACTGACGAATTCATGGGCACGGCCTACTACATTTCTCCTGAGCAGATCGACAGTGGCCACGCGGCAGACATTCGCTCTGACCTTTACTCGCTGGCGGCCATTCTTTTCGAGATGCTGGCAGGAAAACCGCCCTATCGGGGCAACAACGTGATGGAGCTCATTATCAAGCATAAAAACGAGCCTATTCCAGCGCTACGACCGCTGCGTCCCGATCTTCCTCTTATCGTCGATCAGTTTTTCCAAAAAGGCCTGGCCAAGCGACCCGAGCAGCGCTATCAAACGCCCCAGGAATTTATCGAGGCGCTGCACAACCTGCGCCGCGTCATGGCCAGCCATCCCCAGTCAGCCAGCCTGCCCCCCTCCTCAACCGGTCCGCTGGCCCTCCCCGAGCAAAGCACAGTGATCGAGACAGCAGCGCCCCGAGCCGCAGCCCGACTCGTCCACCTGGCCACGGGGGAAGCCTTCCCATTGGCCAGCCAGGAGATGATTATCGGGCGACGTGATCCCGTGCGCAATCTCTATCCCGATATCAGCCTGGCTGACAAGATGGTGGGAAGGCGCCATGCCTGCATCCGCAATCGTCAGGGCACCTTTACCGTTGAGGACCTCCACTCACGCAATCGCACCCGTCTCAATGGCCGCTTTCTGCCGCCTGGTGAAGAGCGAGCACTCAATCACGGCGACATCCTGCGTTTCGGCAATATTGAGATGCGCTTCGAGCTGATCAACGGCCACCAGGCTCCAACGGCGGATAAGGAGGGAGAGGAGGCAGCGAGCTAGCTCGCTCATTGGCCCATTTGCTCGCCTGTCCCCTCTGCTTCAGCCCTGGCCAGCAAGATAGTCAGGCAAGGCCGCCACCGAGGGCAGCAGCACCTCGGGACGCTCTTCAGGCCGGCTCTCCTTGAGCAGAGGCGTATGTGGCCCATGCTTGCCAGTGCAGACCAACAGTGCCCGCAGGCCAGCTCGTCTGGCCCCCTGGACGTCGTTGACCAGATCGTCGCCTACCATCAGCGTCTCTTCCGGCGCCGTTCCCAGCAAGCGCACGGCCTCCTCAAAGAAGGCCCGCTCTGGCTTCCCAATGACCACAGCCTGTTTGCCAGAGGCCAGCTCCAGGGCGAAGACGAACGGCCCGCTATCGAGGCGCAGCCCATCGCTCACGCGCCAGTAGAGATTTTTGTGCATGGCTACCAGATCGGCGCCGGCCATCAGCAGACGAAAGGCCCGATTCATATTCTCGTAGGAAAGCAACTCCTCGGCTCCACCGATCACTACCGCAGCGATATCCTCCCTCTCCACGTCGTCCGGCCTGAGTGGATCAACCAGCTCAATGCCCGCGAAATCAGCTGCAGTATCGCCTTTGCTGAGCAGCCAGCAGCGTTTGCCAGGATAGACGCGGCGCAAATAGGCCGCGGTGGCCATCGGAGCCGTGATCAGCTGCTCAGCGGAGACCGGCAGCCCGATCTCCTGGAGACGCTGGGCCAGCGTTGAGCGAGCCATTGTCGTCGTATTGGTTACAAAAGCATAGCGATAACCATGCTGCTCCAGCCAGCGCAGCGCTTCGGCAGCGCCTTCAACTGGCCGCATACTCACATGCAGCACCCCATCGATATCCAGCAGCACACCGCGGACAGTCCTCATCAGGCATCTCCTTCTCATCAGGCTTGATCAAATAAAGCTAGACACTGTAGAAGTCTCCCTACTGATAAGAAAACAGACATTCTTTACAGTGGAGAGTGCATACACTCTCTTCCTCGAAAATGGCCTCTTCGCCGCAGATCTCCTGAGCGTGAGGCTCTGCAACGCCGGAGAGCCTTCGTTATCACTATATGCGTTCCTGGCCTGCGCAGCAAGAAGTGCTGGTGCTTTTACTCGAAGAGTAACCTGTTATCGTATCTTGCCCGGCCTGTCAGCAGAGGTTCCCGGAGATGGGAGCAATGAAAAAAGCCACGTACCAATGACACGAGACAGGGAATGATGCTATAATAGCCGCGAGGAATAGCCTTTAAGTAGGAGATTGCGCCATGGACGGTGACATGATCGGGCGTGTCATCAAGGGTCGCTACAAACTGATTGACGAAAGAGGGCGGGGCAACTTCGCCACCGTCTATGTTGCTCGTGACCTCGAAAACAACCATATTTATGCCATCAAGGTGCTGCATGTCGAGCTGGCGGGAGACAGCGAGCTGCTGGCCCGCTTTCAGCGTGAGGCCCGCATCCTGTTGCACCTGAGCGATCCCCATATTGTGCGTATCATCGACTATGGGGAAGATCATAACATGCACTTTATCGTGATGGACTACATCGATGGGCAGAATCTCAAGTACCATACGATCACCTATGGGCCGCTGAAGCCCTCGCGAGCGCTCAACTACGCGCATCAGATTGTCGAGGGTCTGGACGTCGCCTACCGGCATGGTGTGGTCCATCGCGATATCAAGCCGCAGAACATCCTCATTAACACGAAGGATGTCGTCAAAATCACTGACTTCGGGCTGGCACGCAGCAGCGAGACGGTCACCCTGACCCGCTCAAACATGTTCATGGGCACTCCTTACTATATTGCGCCCGAGCAGGCCGAGAGCGGACGCTCGGCAGACACCCGCTCGGATCTCTATTCGGTCGCCACCGTCCTGTTTGAAATGCTAACCGGCCATCCGCCATTTGAGGGTGAGACAGCAGTCGATATCGTCATCAAGCACATGAATGAGAAAGTGCCCTCGATTTGCCGGCAGCGGCCAGAGCTGCCGGCGGAGATGGACCAGTTTTTCCAGAAGGCGATGGCCAAGGCGCCCGCAGAACGCTATCAGACTCCTCAGGAGTTCCTGGCCGCCTTAGAGCAGCTACAGCAGCGCGTTCATGAGGTAGGCGCTGATGAGCGTGCCGAGCCTCCCGAGGGAGAGCGCGCCGCTCCTCCTCGCATACCTCCTCAAAAACAGGCTCGCCTGGTCGTCATCGCCACGGGCCAGGTCTTTCCTCTTACCGGTGAGCAAATGGTCGTCGGTCGCCACGATCCAATTCTGGGGATTTACCCCGAGATTAATCTAATGGATAAGACAGTTGGCAGACGGCATGCCTATATCCGCAATCAGCATGGTACTTTTACCGTTGAAGACTTGAACGCTCTCAATAAAACCCGCTTAAATGGAGTGGTTCTTGCACCGCATGAGGAGCACGTACTCAAGGATGGAGATATTCTTCGCTTCGGCAGCGTCGAGGTTCGCTTTGAACTGCGCTGAGCTATTACGCTATTTTGCAGTTGTAGGGACGGCCCACGCGGTCGCTTTCTCCGCCAGGACATGTGGATCGGCCAGGCAGCTCCTACAACTCGGAGGGGTGAACCAGTATGCATAATCTACTATCGAGTCCGCTCATCCTCGTCATTGCAGCGGTCGTCGTTATCATCCTGATCGTGGGGGCCATCTTGCTGATACGCAGCAGCGGCAAGAAGCGCGATGAGGAGACGAGCGCCGCCCAGGCTCAGGCACCAGAGTGGCAGCGCCAGGCCGCCCCAGGAGGATGGGGCCAGCAAGCGATGGGGAACGCTCCCGATCAGCTCTGGGGCCAGCCAGCCCAGTCACAGCAGCCGGGCGGATGGGGAAGCCCTGGCCCGGGCATGGCCCAGCCTCAGCAGCAGTCTCCGTTCTCGCCCTGGGGCGCCCAGGGCCCGGCTCAGCAGCCAGGCGGATGGGGTGGCGCAGGAGCCGCTGGAGCGCAGCCCCAGGCAGCGCCCTGGTCCGCACAGCCCCAGGCTCAGCAACCAGCTCAGCCGATGTCTCCCTGGGGCGCCCAAGCGCAAAGCGCTCCCTGGGGAATGCCCCCCGGGCAGGCTCAGCCCCAGGGCACACCTTCTTCCTCGGGTGCCAGTTGGGATAATGTCCCACCCGGCGGCCCAGTCCCGCCTTGGGAGAGCCAGCAGCCAGCAGGGGCTCAGAACCCCTGGGGTCAGACTGCCCCTCAGAGCGGTAACACCGCACCTTGGGGTCTGTCACAGCAGCCACAGCCGCCTTCTGGCCCAACAGCGATGCCGGCCTGGGGTCAGAGCGGGCAAACAGGACAACCCGCTGCCGCCGATCCCTGGGCCCAGGCTCAGTCCCAAAGCGCGTCTCCCGCTCAGCCCTGGGGCCAGGGACTGCAGCCCCCGCAAGGCGCTGGCATGATGGGGCAGGTCCCTGCCACACCAGCCCCGGCTTCGCCCGCCAGCAACCCCTGGCAGCAGCCCCAGCAGGCTCAACAGCCCGTCTCTCTGCCCGGCTTTGCTCCCGCCGGCCCCACTGGCCAGCCCGGCCAGTTCGGCCAACCCCAGGAGGTCGCACCCGCCGCCTTCTCCGAAGCCGATAAGACGATGCTGCGCACGACGGGACCGCAGGCTCGGATCGGTATCTTGCGCGTTGAAGAAGGGAAAGAGGCCGGTCGCGTCTACGAGATCCGTAAGGACTCGCTCAGCATCGGGCGCAGTCGCGAAAGCGATATCTTCCTGGAGGATCTGGCCGTCTCTCGCCTGCATGCCTCGATCATCAATATGGGCAATGGCAATTATGCCCTTAAGGATGAGGGGAGTGCCAACGGGACCCGGCTGAACGGCCAGATGATCACCAAGTACCAGCCCTATCCGCTCCAGGAAGGGGATAAGATCCAGCTTGGGCAAACCGTGCTTGTCTTCGCCAAACGTTGATGACAGATCTGTGGCTTAGCGTACTGTCACCTGGCCTGGCTGGCTTCGTTCAGTCTGGCTCGGTATTCTTGGGTTTGGCTTGTTGGTTCGGTTCTTCGGCCCCGGGTTTGCCTCCCTCTCACCAGGTCAGGCAGGCTCGGAACGTGTGTCACATCGGTCGGGCACCCGCCGCGCCGCATCGCTTCGGATGCCACGGCTGGTTGCTGGCCTCTCGGCCCGGCAGCCGCCGCCAGGGTGCCCTCCTCAATGGGGTGAGTTGTGCAGCCACAACACGATGAGCTGATCGGAGCAACACTCGGAAACTATCGGATTCTGGCCCCGCTGGGCCAGGGCGGCATGGCCCGCGTCTACCGCGCCCGACAGGAAAATCTGGATCGCGAGGTCGCCATCAAGGTGCTCCCGCCCTGGTACGCTGCAGACCGCAGCTTCGTCGAGCGTTTTAACCTCGAAGCCCGTCTGGTCGCTCGCCTCTCTCATCCCAATATCGTGACAGTCCACGACGCCAGCGAGTATAACGGGCTGCTCTACATCGTCATGCAATTGGTCGACGGGGGAACGTTGAAGCAGCGGCTCGACCAGCTCCGCGCCCAGGGGAAGACGATGGACCTGGCTGAGGCAGCGCACATCTTTCGCCAGCTTGCCGATGCCCTCAGCTATGCCCACGACCAGGGCATTATTCACCGCGATGTCAAACCTGTCAATGTGCTGATGGATCGCTCAGGCCGCCCTATCCTCTCAGACTTCGGCATCGCTAAGGTCCTGGCAAGCAGCCATGAACAGCTGACACGCCCGGGCGCCGGCGTCGGCACCCCTGAATATATGTCCCCGGAACAATGTATGGGCGGGCAGATCGATGGACGAGCCGATATCTATGCACTGGGCGTGATGCTCTATGAGGCTCTGACCGGACGCACGCCCTTCATTGGCGATAACTATCCAGCTCTGGCTCACAGCCACCTCTACGAGCCACCATCTCCACCAAGCCGCTTTAATCCCACTCTCCCCCCTCCGGTGGAACGAGTGATCTTGACGGCCCTGATGAAGGACCCTGCCCAGCGCTACCAACGAGCCAGCGAGCTGGCCGATGCTCTCGATCTGGCTCTCCACGCTACTGGTCGATTGCCAGCTTATCAACCAGCCTATCCAAGGGAGCGCTTCGCCTCAGCGGCTCCTCAGCTTGCTCAGGCAGCCCCAGCCGCTTCAGCGGGCCAGTCTGTCGCGCCCGGAGCCGCCCAACCACGTACAACTGGCTATCTCTGCCCAAATTGCCAGCATCTCAATAAACCCCACATGCGCTACTGTACTCGCTGCGGCTGCCCGATCAATCAGTGCCCTGGCTGCGGGCGTATCCACCTGGCCAGTACCCGCTTCTGTACCGCCTGTGGACACGCTCTTTCCACCGTCCCTGTTTAATGCACCTTGATAGAAACATTCACCTTTTCATCTTTGCCAGGCTGAATAAGCTGCTCCAGAACACGCCGCTGCTGCAGCAGACGCTTCTGGAGCAGCGAAAGCAGCGCTTCGTCGCTCATGGCCAGAATACTGCGAATGCGCTCAACCAGAACACTCGGCTGTGTCGGCTTGGTCAAATAGTCGACAGCCCCCTCCTCCAGGCCGCGCACCTGCTCGCTCAGGCGAGTTGAGGCGGTCAATACCAGGACACGAATGGGGGGACTAAACTTGTTGGCTCGCAGCCAATGCAGTACCTCCCAGCCAGAGATAGGCCGCATGTTTAGATCGAGCACGATCAGCTGAGGGCCAAAGCTGGGCACCAGCTCCATTGCCTCCTTCCCACTGCGCGCCCCACGTACCTCGAAGTGAGCATAGGACAGAAAAAGACTGAGGACATGAAGAATAGCTTCGTCATCCTCAACAATGAGAATTTTCGGCTTTCGCTCTTGAACAGACATGTCATCACCTTCTCCCAACCGCGGGGCAGCCAGAAAAGGCCCATGAGGAGCCACGGCCAGCATCCTTTGATGGAAAGACCAGCCTGGCACAAGACAAGACAATAAGCCAGCTTACCTGCGCGGCTTACGCGACTTACGAGGCGAGAGCATGCGTGCGTGTCAAGGGGAAGCGCACCTCCGCCACCGTATAGCCTCCACAGATCGGCTTGAGGCCAGGCGTGTTAGCCGGCGGATCAAGCTCGGTCACACGCCGTAGACTGAAGCGCCCACGCAGATCAGCAAGCAAATTGCGAATCAGCGAGAGGCCCAGCCCCTCACCGCTTTCTTCTTCCTCCAGGGGCTTCTTCGGCCCTCTCCCCGTATCAATGACCTCGACCACAACCATGCCTTCCTCCTCACGTCCCCGCACCAACACCGTTCCCTCGGTCAGATCAGCCATGCCATGCTTAATGGCATTCGAGACCATCTCATTGAGCACCAGGGCCAGAATCGTGACCGCCCGAGAGGGAATCACGATCGGACACGGCTCAACCTTAAAGGTAATATGAGCATCCGGTGGACTGAGATTCGCGCTGGCTACACCAACTATCTTGCGCGCAATATCATCAACTCGCGCCTCACTAAGATCCTCATGCGCCAGCAGATCGTGGGTGGCCGCCAGTCCCTGGACCCGATTGACGCTCTCGGCCAGGGTATTGCCAACCTCGGGCGAGCGTGTCCGCCGGCGCTGTAGTGAGAGAATGCCGGCCACTGTGGCCAGGTTGTTCTTGACCCGGTGGTGCAGCTCGCGCAAGAGCATCGACTTCAGCTCCAGACCGCGCCGCGTCTCCTCATAGAGGCGCGCATTCTCAATAGCAATGGCGGCCTCATTCGCAAAGGTCACCACCAGCTGCATCTGCTCAGGGCTTAGCAGATGCCTGTGGCTACTATAGATACAGATACATCCCAAAACTTTCCTTTTTACTTCCAGTGGCACACAAAGAACCGAGTGGATCTCAGACGAAATGAAGGGGTCAGCGCGCAGAAAACATTTCTCATCCTGCTGGAAACAGTCGACGAGCATAATCGGGCGCCCCGTCTGGACGGCACGCCCTGCGCAGCACTCGCCTACTTTGACACGTGCCTGCTGGATCTGGCTGCCGCCCAAGCCATAGTGGGCCAGAATGTGCAGTGTCTGCGTCTCGGCATCCAGCTCAAAGATACATGAGCGCTCGGCGCCGCTGAGATGCACCGCCTGAGTGGTGATCATCTGCAACACTTCGTCGAGATTCAAGGTGCGCGCAATGACAGTGGTGACACGGTGAATAGTCGCCAGCTCGTGAACCTTGCGCCGCAGCTGCTCATCGGTTTGCTCGTAGAGGCGCCCATTTTCGACATTGATGGCAATGATCCCCGCTACCACCTCGAGAAAGTTGATCTCGTCGGGCGTGAAGTCACGCGGCTCCTCCGACTGCACGCTGATGACCCCAATCAGGCGCTCAACTGAGCCGAAGAAGATAATCGGGAGTGCCATCAAGCCGTGATACTCTGTATCGTAGGTGGTGGCCTCAGCGGCAAAGTTCGGGTCGCCCATGACGTCGCGAACCAACAGGGGATGGCCTTTATCAGCCACCCAGCCACTGTATCCCTCACCCAGACGTAAGGTGAAATGCATGCCCCCAAGCGGGCGCGGGCCATTGGTCGCCCGCAGCGTTAGCAAGCGCTGCAACTCGTCGTAAAAGAAGATCGCGCACAGCGAGACCTGTAGCTCCTCCGCCACAATGCGCGCCGTCAACTCCAGCGTCTGATCAAGATCCATGCTGGAGTTGTTAATGCCGTTGATGCGCTGCAGAGCCAGGAGACGCCGGCTATTGCGCTCCAAGGCGCGCCGCTGTTCGTCAGCAATCTGGCTGACCGCCTCCTGATAGCCATGAGTCAGCGCCAGCGAGCAGGTCGACTGGAGCCGGTAAAGGCGTGCCAGCGCTGCGGCCAGCAACTGGGGCTGGTCAGTAAAAATAGCCTGCAACTCCTCGCTGAGGGCATCGATATAGACCTGCATGGCTTCCAGGCGGGCATCTAATCTCCCCCCCTGCTCCGCCAGCCAGCGCCCCGAGCGCTCAAAGCGACTCTGCAGCCCGGTTTCATCTTCTCCCACTAGCGCCTGCAAGAACAGCCAGGCATCGCTCCCTTCTTCGGGACCAGAGCTTGCGCCGGAGGCACGTTGTAAGCATATCTGTAACCGTGAGAGGTGTTGACCAAGCACCTGCTCCACTTCACACTGTTGCGACACGTCCTGTCACCCTGTTCTGGTTACTGCCTCTCTTGCAAGCCACGGATGGAAGATGCGCCCTTTCCTCTGAGGGCGAGGACCAGATATTCTCAGGTCAACCAGGCCAGATGTCTTATCCGACCTTTCTGCTTCAGAGAGATGTGCTATCCTCTGCCCGTGGTACTTCAGCAGCGACCGCTACGAACTTGAACCACATTATATCATAGATAGCGGCCAGTATATAGCTGTCTGGTCTTCTCCAGGCTTTTCCCTCCAGCGGGCCTTCCCACGGCCTGTCTTTGATAGCCTTTTCAGGGGAAGAGCCGCCCGCTGGTTCATCCTTCGACCGTTACTAAAAAAGTAACGGGAAATAACGCTGAGATCACTCGTGAGCATGTATGGGAGAAACAACCGATGAGAAGGTGCTCGCACTGCGGCCTGTCACTCTCGCCAACCTGGACAGATAGCCGCTGCCCCCGCTGTGGCTCTGTCCTGGGCCAGGTCCCCCCATCATCATCGTCTCTGGCCCCTGATTGGGCAGCGCCCTTTGAATACCAATGGGGAACTGTCCCGACCCCTATGCCCCAGGCCCAGCCTGGCAGCGCAGGGTCAGTCCCAACTTCTGTTCAACAAATGCCCTTCCCGAGCTGGCCTCAGCCCGGGCCGGCTCCTCAGCCAACTCCGCTGCCGCCAGGAGGTGGAGACTGGAACGACGTCGATCCCGCCAGCCCAACCACTGTCTTCCAGCCCCAGCTGGTACAACAACCGCCCCAACCACAAACGCCGCTCTGGCTCCCCGGGACTCCACTTCAGCAAGGTACGTCCCCGCAGGAGTTCTCGCCTGCTACTCCAGCCACGGCGGGCACAGCCTTCACTGCTCCTTCTTATCGTCCCAGCCATGTGCGCCTGGGCTTCTTCACTTCAGCCGCTTGCCTGGTGACGGCTGCCATTATCCTGCTCTTTGTCTGGTTCATGGCCACCAATATGGTGATAAACCCCACCGGAGGCAGCACCAGTTTGCAGAACGCAGTGAGCGCCACGGCAAGCCGTAACGGCCCGGCTACACCGCTGGCCAGCGCTACCGCCTCCCCTTCCACGACAGCGCTGCCCGGCCAGGCTTATATTGATCAGCCCCAGCTGGCCAGTGCCGTCAATACACAGACGGGCCAGCCTAGCCAGGTGACAACAACTTTTAAGACCAATCAAGCCATCTACGTCACTTTTGCTCTCCATCCACATGGGCAGGCAGGTGCTGTCTGCGTTTACTGGTATCTCAATGGGAATAGTGTGACTAACTTTGCTTTCCCTGTCAGGCCCTACAGCCAAACTGGCTACTCCTATGCCATTTATGGTCAGCCTGGGACAGGAAGCGTTGATCTCTATTGGGCAAGCACAACGCAATGCACGGACCGCGTCCTGGCCCAGCACGTTACCTTTACGGTTGTGGCTGGATGACTGGTTGCTTTGCTCGGAAGCCCTGCCCCGGTAACTTGGTGTGGTGGCCGGCCTCTCACCTGCCTCTGATTCGGCAAGGAGTAAATCCGTCGCAAAATGATCCCCTTGCCAGCGTTTTCTCTAAAGGTGGCTGGAAGCAGCCACCTGGCAGCCGCGATGACGCGTGTTATAGTGAGAGAGCAGCAAGCCAGGCCGGGGGGTGAGCCGAAAAGGGAAAGTAGCAGGGACGGTGAGCAGAGAGGCAGGCCAGGGTCAGGCTAAAGTCGGGAGAAGGAATGCCCCAGGCGGGCGTCTCCAGCGTCTCAGCGGTTCCTGGACCACGGTACAGCTTTGGTCCTGATGAACGCCCACCGGCTGCTGGTCTACTTGAGTGAGGAGGTTTTCCCATGCAATGCAATCGTTGCGGGGCAGCGCTCCCTACAGGAGCCGCCTCGTGCCCGGTCTGTGGCAATCCTACACCCTATAACCTTGCTAGCCAGACCCCCTATGACCCTACTGTGGCCGCTATTCCATCCCAGGGGACTCCCCCTCCGCCGCCGGCTACTAACTACGGCCCCCAGGGGAGTTCTCCCTATGGCCCGTCAGGCATGCCTACCGATCCCTATAGTCCTTCCCCCGTAGGACCCTATGTACCTGGCGGCCCAGGCCCCTACGGCCCACCTCCTACTCCACCACGCAAGAGCAACCTCGGCAAGGTGCTGCTCATCGTCGGCGCGGTGCTGCTGGTCATCGTCGCTGCCTGCTGTGGCGGTTTCTTCATTATAGCACGTAATGCTTCTAATAGTGTCGTTAGCAGTATTAATGCGACTGCCACCGCTATCGCTGCGACAGTTTCGGCAGAGGAGGGCACAGCCAGTAGCCTGCTGACTCCAACGACCACCGTGGCTCCTACCACCTCGGCCCCCTCTAACCAGCAAGGTCCCTCACCATCCGGTTCGCCCATTGCTACCTCGGCCAGTGCCATCGTCACTAAGATACAGATGGCCGATCAGGTGAACGATGTAACGCCAACTCATCTAACCTCAACCTTTAAAACGCACCAAACCATTTATGCCGCTTTTGAGATAAAAAGTGGCAGTAGTGGCTACATGGTAGCTAAATGGTATCTTAATAATGTACACGCCTTTGATAATAAAGTATTGCAGGTGAAACCAAGCTACGACGCAGGTTACTTCGCTGGCTATTACAACCTGGCTGGTCAGGGAGCGGTCGAGATCTACTGGTGCACGACCTCTGACTGCAGCGACGCTCAACTCGCCCAGGTGGCCACCTTCACTGTCGAGGAGAGCAGCTAACTCGGGCTCAGACGGGCGTGGGCCGCTACAGCGCTCGATCTGCCGAGCGAGTAGCGCACCTCCCGCCCGTGAGCCTGGCTGCTCTGTCCAGCCAATCAGCAGCAGCGGAGAAGTGTACGCCTGCGGTTCCGCTCCTCAACCTGAGTCCGGCGAGGAGAATGGCTAGTCGTTGGATAGGCCTTCGCTGACAAAAGGAGCCAGGGCGGCCCTCAGCTGGGCGAGTTCCTGTCCGTCCAGGGGCAAGACCGGCGAGCGTGGCTGGCCTCCATAGCCCCTGAGCAGCTGCAGGGCGGCCTTGAGCCCGGCTACACTGTAGGTTGTGGTCAGTAGGGCATTGAGTGCTACCAGGCGAGCTTGTAGGCGGCGGGCCTCTTCGAGACAGCCGGAAGCAAAAAGAGTCTGGACGCGACAAACCTGCTGTGGCAGAACGTTGGCCAAGGCCGGTACTCCTCCCCGCGCTCCGACAGCCAGCGCCGGTAGCAGAAAGCCAGCGCTGCCAGCTAACACAGCGAAATCGGGACGGCTGGCATCCAGCTGGTCAACGATCTGAGCCAGCTTGGCAATGTTGCCAGCGCTATCTTTGAGGCCGATGATATTGGGGTGTTCCTCGGCCAGACGGCAAATCAGTGACGCCTCTATGTCCAGACCTGCCGTATTGGCTGGCATATTGTAAATCACAACGGGCAGGGGAGAATAGTTAGCGACTGCCCGATAATGCGCCAGCAGCGCTGCTCCAGTCATCCGCCCACGGAAATAGAAAGGGGGTAGCACTAGCACAGCATCGGCCCCCGCTCGAGCCGCTCGCTCACAGCCAGCGATGGTAGCCCGCGTCGACTGCTCTCCACAGCCGGCAAGCAACTGGAGTCGGGGATGAGCTATCTCTTTTGGGTGGTCCAGCTGGTCAATGACTTGACGTGCCGTGCGAATGACCTGTTCGCGCTCCTCGCTGGTCAAGTGGGGCGCTTCTCCATTCGAGCCAAGAACCACATAACCGGCGATATCGCTCTCGGCCAGCCAGCGGAGGTGGCCCTCCAGCGTCGCCAGGTCAAGCTCCTCGTCGGGAGTGAAGAACGTCGGAACCGGCGGATAAATCCCCTGTAAATGCAAGGCAGACATGTCTCTTCTTTCCCTCTGCTAGGCCATACACTACTGGCCGAATCCCTTGGGCGGCGGGGAGGAAGAGGCTCGGAGCATGCAGCAACCAGAGCCAGGTCGGCCCCCCTTAGTGGATGAGAGTGGTCAGCGCCATGAAGCTCAGTGCCGCAACCACCGCGAGAAGGAAGACCAGCGCCAGGAGAAAAGAGAGACCACGCCGTCGCGCTGCCGCTGCGCGCTCCCGCTCAAGGCGCGCATCCTCAGCAGGACACCATTGAGGACGGGCGCAATAAGGGCAGAGCGGAAAAAGCTCGTAGGGTTGACAGAGTCTGCCCCCACCGTAGCGATAGCCGCCGATCTCATAGCGAATCTGCTCACTCTCGAAGACAGCCCGACAGTGAACACAGCGCAATAGCAGATATTCCGCCCAGTCATAGGCCTGACAACGTGGACAGGCCACTTTCTGAGCTGGAGCCGATACTACTCCCGCGGGAGCAGACCAGCGATGGTGACAGCGATGGCAATGGCAAACATCACCCTCTGGTGCCCCTACAGCCGTCGAGAGCCGCAGGTGGAGCGCCCCATCTTTGCGCGCCTGGCCACCGCTGACGCTGCCGCGCAGCAGCCCCTGCTCTCTCAAGGTGGCCGCCTGCTTAGCGTCCAGACTATAGATGATCTGGCCTAGATAGATGGTCGCCGGGCCATCCAGCGCGGGGAAATCATAATGGCGTTGGCGATCGCGACGGGCCTGCGGGGAAACCTCAGCTTTAGCCGCTTTAGCAGAGCTGGAGCCTTCACTCTCCGCATGCGGAGAGTGATCGGCTCTTGCCAGGCCAAGCTGTTGCCGGCGACGCTCATCGTAAGCTCGCCTTAGTTCAGCATCGCTGAGCGTCTGATAGGCCTCCAGAATCAGACGCATGCGCTCCTCAGCATCCTCGCCCTTATAGACATCAGGATGATAGCGAAGCGCCAACTTTTTGAAAGCAGCCTTGATCTCAGCGGGAGAGGCGCCGGCCTCTACCCCCAACACAGCATAGTAGTCGACAAAAGAACTCATCGGGTGCCCATCTCAGCATCCAGCTCGTGGAGCATGCCGCCCGGTTTTTTACTAACGGTACGTATGATACCACAGAGAAGATACGCCTGAGCCATGCCTTTGTTTCAGTTTCAGAAGGCCGACCCAGGCCGACCTGACCCAGAGAGGATCTGAGCGCAGTTGCGTCCAACGAGCATCAGCCGGGGCAGGCGCTATCAAGCCAGTCTTCATGCCGCCTCAGGTGACACAGGACCAAGGGCCGCAAGAGATAGCAGGTAAACAACGGGAGGAGAATCCAGTCCTGGTCAGAGGCAAGGCAGCCTTCAGAAGCGCTCTTCGCCGGTGTTCCACATCAGCTTTCTGGGATCGTCGGGCGAAAACTGCGAGAGAGTGGACGAGGCTCCCCGCGAGCGACCCTCATCCTCGCGCAGCTGCTGAAGGGCCAGCACGGCCTCCCGCAAACGTCTGTTTTCCTCGCGCAGCTGATAGAATCCCTGTTTCATCTTCTGCAGTTCAGCAGAGTCTTGATGCAAGCGTTGCATGCGAGCCAGCAAGTTATTGAGGGAGCCAGAGATCTGCCAGAGTACATTGTCGCCTGTTAGCGGAACGCGAGCGCTGTAGTCACCGTTGGCCACCCGGGTATGGGTCTCCACGATTTTCTGAATGCTGTTTTCCAGCTGCTCCTTCTGCCGGGCAGCGGCCTCAGCCTGCAGGGCCAGGTCATGTTCCAGACGAGCGATCTCTTCCGCGCGGTCGGCACGTGCCAGAGCGTGTACTGTGCTGCTAACCCAGACATAGGCCACGACCGAGATGATTATCTGGCTGATGAGGATAGGACTAATGATGCCGGTGAAGTTGATTTCAAGCATACCCATCAGCTCGGGTGTTTGGGGGAGCTGGGTCAGGGCAAAGAAGGTAAAGAGACAGTTGATCAGAGCAACTACGAACACCCACCAGGGGGCCAGGAAGGAGACTGCACAGACCAATGGAAGGATCAGCATGCCAAAAACCGGCAGATCCATCATGTTGATACCGCCAGGGGTGGTCACAATATCGGCGATGGGGAAGAACATAAAGGTCAAAACCACAACGAAGCCGGCCGCATTGACAAAGCCAAGACGGTTCAGAACCGTCGCAATAACCAGCATAAAGAAACAGGCGATGACGATGGGCACCAGGTAGAAATTGGTGCCGAGAAAGCCAGCAGGAAGAGCTACAATGAGCAGAAGGTAAAGGGCGGGCAGGATCTGACTGCCAGTCCGCCCGCGCCGGAAGAGTTCGCGACGCTGGAAGGAGGCCGAGGCCGGCGGCATCGCCGGTGAGGCCAGCCGATACCACCAACGCAGCCAGCGATTCTCACGGTGGTCGGAGGCCAGATAACTGGGCACTTCCGCATCAGTACTCTGGGTATCGAGATCAGCAACGGTGATCCTTTTCATAGGGAAGCCTTTCCTTCCTTGTTTTCGCAAGACAGGTAGAACTGAATAGCTGGGCAACCAGCAAGGAAATATGCATTGGGAAAGAAAAGCGCATCAGGCACCTTTCTCCCAGAAAGCCATCTCTGCTTAGGAGGCTGCGTCTTTGTGCCTGGCAGTGCCAGCTCAGCTAATCGCGAGATCTCCCTCTCACGGCGCTACAGGCGGATCACACCGATCGCCTGGAGATCACGCAGAACAGCACGCACCGCCTCGGGAGAGGTCGAGAGAATCTCAGCGATTTTCTCGACAGAACGGGTTCCGTCAGCGAGAGCAAAGACCATGCGATGCATGCGCGACCAGCCAACCATCTGCCACTGTTCCAGATGCAGCAGGCGCTGCGGGAAAGCTGAAGGCCCTGTGGGCGTGTTTCTCACCTGCCCGGACACAGCATGCGACTCAATGGGAACTTCCTCTTGAGGGATAAAAGTCCAGTCGAGCTTTCCCAGGCGTGCGAGCTTTGGCGAAGCGTCTTCCTCTTTCAGACGCCTCCCACTCTTGCCAACGAAGAAGCAGGAAACAATCTGCCCTGCACGTAGAATGATCTCAACACGGCATGGCTCCGGCATCCCCGGGACTCCCGAGGGGAGATCGGCATAGAGGAGTCCGGTTTTGCGATGTTCGCGCATGACCTGTTTCATTGTCTCAAAGTCCAGGCGATACATCGATCAAGGCTCTTCCTGTTGCAAACAAGGAGCCAGGAGCCTGGCACAATCAGGCTCCTGACCTTCTTCGATTCACAGAGCTCCACAATTCGGGGAAAGACGGTAACCGCTTCCTGGTGCTGCGTATAGGGTTCTTCCCACAGAGCCGACTCCTCGCTTAGTTATTTTAACAGATGATGGCATCCTCAAATATTAAGATTATATAAAAATGCCGGGCAAATATTGCATAAATCCTTAGAAGGTACTATCCTTTCATAGATAGAGATGCCCGGTTCTTTGGGGCCTTCTACCCAGTGAGGTATTGACAGGGCTTTATATCATAGATCCAGTGAAAGATATAAGTCAAGCTCTTCAGTCAGAATAAGCTCTTCCATTGAGGGCCTCCCGGTGATGCTAACGGCTAAATATGTGACAGCGCTTATTAAGCCTTTCTCACTATACAAATTTCCTTGTTTCTGGCAATAGAGACTATTATCTCTAGATTGTGGCAGAAACGACACACTGGGAGAACCCTGTGATAGATATGCTTGATTCGACACACCAGCGCATCAGCGTGACCGCCTTCCTGACAGCGGCAGCACGCGCCGTCGAGAGCCAGCGACCAGATCGTCTCTTCGACGATCCTTGGGCCGCTTTGTTGGCCAGCCGTGAGGGATTCAGTATTCTCGAGAAAGGGGAAGATCGGGGCGCCTCGATCGTTGTACGTACACACTATTTCGATGAGTGGCTACAACGCTTGACTCACGAGGAGGGGCTGCGTCAGATCGTGCTCCTCGCCGCCGGACTCGATACGCGAGCTTTCCGTCTCACCTGGCCCCCAGCTACCCGTTTCTTCGAGCTTGACTTACCCGCAGTGGTCCTTTATAAGGAGGCCCGGCTTCAGGTCCATCAGGCTCAGCCACGCTGCCAACGCACGATTCTGGCCGTCGACCTGACCTCCTCCAATTGGGAAAACCAGCTGCAGCAGGCTGGCTTCCAGCTGGCGCTTCCTTCGGTCTGGCTCGTAGAAGGACTCTTCTTCTACCTTCCCCTGGAGCAGACTCGCCAGCTGCTCGCCCGCCTGAGCCGCCTGGCAGCCCCAGGGAGCTGGCTCGGCTTCGATGCGATCCACAGCGCGATGCTCTCTTCTCCCCTGACCAGCTCTCGCATCCAGCTCACAAAGAAGAATAGGGCTCCCTGGATCGGGGCCATCGATGACCCGGTCGCACTCCTGGCCTCCTTTGGCTGGCAGGCCAGCTTTGTGCCCAACGCACGCAAAGGGTACGAGTATGGACGAGCGATCTTTCCTTTCATTGCCCCCGAGGCTCTCAACGCTGAGACCGAGAAGCTTTATCACATGCTCGTTACCGCCAAACGCCTGCCTTCAGAGGAGCCACTAAGACTATAAAGAAAAGAAAGGATAAGCAAGGAAGGAGTAGTAAGCTCGCTCGCCAACCTCTGCTCAGCCTCTACGAGTGGCCAGAGGGCACGGCCCAGCAGAAGACTGGAACTTCCACTTCATGAGGAGAGGAAAAGCTCGCGTTACTGCTTGCCCTGTCACTGGCCACGGGGTGCCATGCAATCAGTCCAGACCAGATAGACAGGATGAGATCGACAGCCACCGGTCTGCTCTGTCGCAGGCTCAGCGACTTATCAGGACGCTGGCCCTAGATGTCGACCGTTGTGGCCAAGGGTCATGCAAGGGCACAAGGGTGCCTGGCCTGGAGAGCGCACGCTAGCTATACTTGCCACTCTTCCAGGTTCTAAAGGAGTAGCTCAATGAGCATCGTCATACATATAGAACAGCTTAGTAAGTCATTCATTCGGAATGATCGAGAGATAGTAGTTTTGCACAATGTGAATCTTGAAATCGAGAGCGGGAGCTTTGTCGTGCTCGCCGGCCCCAGCGGCTGCGGCAAGACGACGCTCCTCAATATCGTCGCTGGCCTGCTGCCACCCGATTCCGGAACGGTCTACTACAAGGGGGTTCCCATCAGTGGGCCCCGACTGGAAGTGGGTTACTTGACTCAGAAAGACACCCTGATGCCCTGGAGAACGGTCGAGCGTAATGTCGAAATGCCTCTGGAGATCAGGGGGATCGCTGCTTCGGAGCGGCGCCGGCGCGCTGCCGAGTTCATTCGCCTGGTCGGACTGGAAGGTTTCGAGAAGCTCTATCCTCACGAGCTTTCGGGCGGCATGTTGCGCCGGGCCAGCCTGGCTCGAATGCTGGTCACCCTGCCTGAAACGCTTTTGATGGATGAGCCATTCGGAGCGCTCGATGCTCAGTTGCGTCTGGAGCTGCAAAATGAGTTGCTCTCGCTCTGGTCCAGGCAGCGCTCCAGCGTGCTTTTTGTGACGCATGATCTGGAGGAGGCCATTATCTTGGGTGATCGTGTGGTGGTCCTCGGCACGGGAGGCCACATCATCGCAGACGAGCCGATTACCTTGCCGCGTCCACGAGATGCCTTCCACATCCGCTTTCGTCCGGAGTTTACCAACCTGCACCGGCGCCTCTGGGATGCCCTCATGGAGTCCCGTCTGCAAGTGCAGAGGCAGGAGGTAAAGTTATGAGCCTGGTGAACCAGTTCCGGTCAGAGCCGTCGAGGTCTGTTCTTGTTGGACCTTCAGCTTTGGTCAAACAGGCCCAGCAGCGCAAGCAGCGTCAGCAATGGTTGATCTACGGGTCCCGCCTGCTGCTAGTGGTAGGCGTCCTGCTCTTCTGGCAATTCGCTTCGGGGACGATCCTTGATTCTTCCTTTCTAAGCAACCCGCTGGCCATTCTCCGCCAGACTATCACCTGGCTCAGCGACGGAGACCCCTGGTATGAGAGTACGCTTATCATTAATACCGCTGTGACCCTGGAGGAGACGCTGCTCGGCTTGCTCTTCGGCATCGTGAGCGGTTTGCTCTTGGGATTTCTTTTCGGCCTGCAGCCGACACTGGAGCGGATCTTTAACCCGTTCATCATTGCGCTGAATAGTATCCCAAAGATTGCCCTGGCACCGCTCTTCATTCTCTGGTTGGGGATCGAGATCCCAATGAAGGTCGTGCTGGCAGCGGTGACGGTCTTCTTCCTGATTTTCTTGAATACCCTCAACGGCGTGCGTAATGTCGATCAGCACCTGGTCGATGCGGTGCGCCTGATGGGAGGACGGCAGCGCGACGTGATCTTCAAGGTGATCCTTCCTTCGGCTACTGGTTCAGTGCTGACCGGCCTGCATGTGGCCATTCCCTATGCCTTGATCGGAGCCATTGTGGCAGAGCAGATTGGGGCCAACCACGGCATCGGCTATCTGATCCAGTCGTCCGGCGAATCCTTTAATGCCGCCGGCATCTTTGCCGCGCTGCTGGTCCTGACACTCATTGCAGGACTGCTGAATGCGATCGTGAACCTCATCGATCGAAAGACTTCCCATTGGAAGGCAGGCCTCAAACTCAGCAGCTCTGATCAATCCTGAGAAACAGCGTGGGGAAGACGTCGCTTTTCTCCCGGGAGCTGCTGAGCACGCCTCCCTGCCGATCGGAGAGAGGCAATGAAGCGATCTTCTCTGACATACCGCGGGCTTTGTGCGGCTCTGGCGTTCGTAATAGCTGCGGTGGACTTCGCTAGCTGTGGCTCGGCCCAGAGTACGGGTTGCTACTGACGCAATGGCTCTGGCCTTCATTCAAAAGTGCCCGGATCAGGCGATGCAGATTTTGCAAAAGGATACCCAGGTTGATGATAAGACAATAGCAGCGGACAAGGAGGTTCTGCAACATGCTTATCCAGCTACGCCAGTTGCCGATGAACATGCCTATGACGTAGTGGTAGCTTTCGATATCAAAGCAGGTCTGATTACTAGCGCTCCGCCTTATCAGCAGCTCGTAGATAATCAGACTGCTGTCCAGGCACTGCAAGGCTTCAGGCCCAGTGTATAGAACAATGGGAGTAGAGGAGCAGGTCTTGACCGCTCACTGCTACGGTTCCGCTTTCCGATCTGAAGTGACCCAGTTTCATCTTCAAGTCCGTCGTGTCCGAAATGCTCATCCAGAAGCTGCTCTTCTGCCAGAGCAGGGCACCATGACCAAAGGCTGCAGATGAAGGGTTGAAGGATCTACTTTCGAGCTGCTTATGTCCGGCTGAGTGGTTGATCGGATGGTAGGCAATCACCCTCTGCCGGCGTTCGAGCGCCTGAATTTTTCTTGAGGAGAAAAGGAGACCTCATTGATGTCCGAGACAGCTTATTCGCCAACGCCCAAGGAGCTTATTGGCCCAAGCGCTTTTATGACCGCAGCCGTCCGCGCTTTCGAGAGCCGACGACCGGATCGCCTCTTCAATGATCCCTGGGCTGCCGTCCTGGCTACCGAGGAAGGGGAAAGACGCCGGCTCCTGATTAAGGATCACGGGGCACCTATTATTGTCCGCACACGTTTCTTCGACGACTGCTTAGATCAACTGGTACATGAGGAAGACATCAGGCAGATCGTCCTCCCTGCCGCAGGACTAGATACCCGTGCCTTCCGTATGGAATGGCCGGAGGGTACACGCTTCTTCGAGCTGGATCAGCCAATGGTCCTTGAGTACAAAGAGGAGGTCTTGCAGAGGCACGGCGCCCGCCCCCTGTGCGATCGACGCAGCCTGGCCGTTGATCTGGCAGCTTCAGAATGGCCGGACGCTCTCGTGCAGGCCGGCTATGATCCCAACCTCCCAGCGATTTGGCTGGTAGAAGGGTTACTGTTCTACCTCTCAGAAGAACAAATCAGGAACTTCCTTAGCCAGGTTAGCAATCTGACAGCCCCCGGCAGCTGGCTTGGCTTCGATTCTGTACACAGCGCTATGCTCAAGTCTCCTTTGCTGGAGGTACGCACGAAGCTGGTCGCCAGCCTAGGCTCTCCCTGGCTCGGCGCTATCGACGACCCTGTATCTCTGCTTGGCTCTTATGGCTGGCAGGCGACCGTCGTCTATAGCGTCTACAAAGCGCTCGAGTACGATCGACCTGTCTTTCCTTTTATTCCCAAAGAAGAGCTGACACCCGAGTTGCTGAACCTTTATCATCTATTTGTTACGGCGAGGAAAGAAGGTACTCGCACCGGAGAGTAAGGCTGGCCTGGAGACTAGCTCCAAATCAGGTAGCCAGCCCGCTTGACGAGCGGAGCGAGTCTTCCAGTTGGAGCAGGCAGCTGAAACAGCCTGTTACCTGGCCGCGAGCATACAGCCCAGGGCTGGGAGCAAGGTCTGGACAAGTCGGTTTCTTAGACCGGCAGGTCGAGAGAGGCTTGGGCTAGACTTTGCTCACTTCATTAACCGATAGCCGAGGTCAAACTCGGGAATCCTGATACCGGAGGATAAAGAGAGTTATGCAATCCTTTGGAACCAGATTTTTCTGGTCCGCCTTGAGCCTGCTCGTTTTGATAAGCGTCATGCTCAGTGGCTGCAACTTGAATTTGGGGGCTAGCAGCGCCAGCGACGATATGAAGCTGAAGGTGGCCATCGATGCCTTCTCCAGCTCCTTCCTGCCCGACTTCGTCGCTCTCGACAAAGGCTATTTCCAGGCTCAGGGCCTCACCGTCTATCCCGTCCCCTTCCAGACTGAGCCAACCAGCCCCCAGATGGCTGAGGCCATCCACTCCGGGGCCATCGACGTCGCCATCGGCGGCCTGGTTACCGAAGCCTTCCTCGTTTCACGCATCGATGCTGACC
>NZ_MCIF01000002.1:2777381-3317235 GCF_003268475.1 Thermogemmatispora tikiterensis
ATCGTTGATCAACAGGCATATAATGTGACAGCCTCTTTCGCTCAGGACACCGGTATCGCCAAGAAGATCCCTCCTTTCTCTTCTTTGGTTGACACGCAGATGGCTGCTCAAGCGATGCAGGGCTTTACTCCGAACGTTTAATGGCTCTTAGCTCATACAGGTGCCGAGCTACTATCACATTGAAGCTTGCAGGCCGCGCCCACCCAGTTACGTTGATAGCTGCGATGGGCGCGGCCTGCTTTTGAGAAGCAATATCGGCGATTGCTCGCCAAGCGCGAGAGGAATTCACTCTGGGTTTGATCAAGGAGACTGCTCTCTGCAAGTGACTAACATCAACACCCTAGCCCCGTCTTTCCCTACCGCTAATGAGCATGCATACATGTCGTTGCTTATGGATAGCTCATCGATCATCAGCAGCGCTCTGCGCCGTTGCCGGTCCCAGGCTGCTCTCAGCTCCATCGGAGCAGCCTACAGCCGCCTGGTCCGCCGGCGATCCCTGGAGCATGTCCGTACGCAGTCCAAAGTATCGCTTGCCCCGCCAGCCACTCACAGGGAGGACTTACCCATGTACTGGCAACAGCATCGGCCACTTACACGCTGCAGCTTCTCGCTGCTTATGCTGATCCTGGTCTTGATTCTGTTCGCTACCAGCGCCTGTGGCGGCACCAGCTCCACCCCGCCACCCAGCGGACACAGTCAGGACAACATGCGATTAAAAGTCGCAGTAGACAGCCTGTCTGCCCCTTTCTTGCCCGATCTGGTGGCTCTCGACAAGGGCTACTTCCAGGCCCAGGGCCTCACGGTCTATCCTACCCCCTTCCAACTTGAACCAACCAGCCCCCAGATGGCCGAGGCCATCCACTCCGGCGCCGTCGAGGTGGCCGTCGGTGGGCTGCTCACCGAAGCTTTCCTCGTCTCCCAGGTAGACGCCGATGTCAAGGTGATTGGTCAGCTCCAGGTGGCGTTCCCTAACGATATCACCGTTAGCAACAAGTTCCTGCAGCAGAGCGGCCTCTCCGAAAGCAGCCCTCTGGAGGCCAAAGTCAAAGCCCTCGTCAGTAAGAAGATCGGCGTCATCTCTTCTACCGGCCAGACTGGCGGCTTCGTCAGCTACCTCTTCCACCTCTTCGGCCTCAATGCCAGCAAGGACGCCACTCTTGTTGCCGTCGGCAACAACGTCTCGGCGGCTGTGGCAGCCTTGAAGACGGGCCGCGTCGATGCTCTCAGCTTCTATAAGCCGGTCGGCGAGGCCATCGAAACCCAGGGCCTGGGGCATATCTTCATCAGCCCTCTGCACGGCGATGTCCCGCAAATGCAGGGACAACTCAACTCCGTCTTCTACGCCAAAGCCAGCCTCATTCGCGCCAAGCCCAACACCTTCAAGGCCCTTGTGCGCGCTATGGCGATGGCCCTGGCCTTCATTCAGAAACACCCCGACCAGGCTATCAAGATCTTACAGAAGTACACCCACATCGACGACAAGACTGCCGCCGCCGCTGCTCAGCATCTGCGTGCATCCTATGCGAGTACGCCAGTTGTCAATGAACAGGGCTACAATATCACCGCCAACTTCGCTCTCCAAACCGGCGCGGTCAAGAAGACTCCTCCTTTCTCCGCGCTGGTCGATACTCAAACTACTGCACAGGCTCTGCAGGGCTTTACTCCACAGGTCTAGTTCAGGCTCATTCTGAGCAATATTCAGTCGCTCCTGGCGGCTACTGGTCGCTATCGCGAAACCATAACCGCCAGGAGCCTGGTCACAACCTAACGCTCAGTCACGCTACCGGCAAAGCGCCTTGTCCTGGAAAGGATCAATCCTAGCTATGGCAGAGCACAGCCTCACCCCGACCCAGAAAGCATCGATAGGGTACACAGCTTATATGACAGCCGCTGCGCGCGCTCATGAGAGTCAGCGACCAGATCGCCTCTTCCCTGATCCCTGGGCCGCCAGCCTGGCAGGCCACCGTTACCTCCAGCACGCGCAACGGCTACGAGCACAACCGTCCTGTCTATCCCTTCATTGCGCATGATCAGCTCACGCCTGAAATGGAAAGCCGCTATCACTGGCTAGTGACTGCAGTTCACCAGAGCCAGGCGCCCCAGCAGGAGTAAGCCAGGCGCCTCACAACAGAGGCCCGCCAAGCGCGTGCGGTCCGCTTAAGCAAGGGAGCAGCAGCATGGTTTGCGGCCGTTGGCTTAGCCGAAGTCCTCCCTGGTCGCCGCGCTTGCCTGGCTCTGACAGCCTGCACCAGCCGCTCGTCAAGCACAGGAGGCACCGCAGGTCTCAGCCGTCTCCTGCTCAAGGCAGGATCAGATGCACGTCGCCAAATTCATGCCAGAGATAGCCCTCCTGCAGTGCTGCAGCATAGGCCCGCTCCAGATGCTCGCGTCCAGCCAGCGCCTCTAAGAGCGCCAGATGCGAGGCACGCGGCTCATGGAAGCCTGTCAGCAGTCCACCGACAACACGCAGCCCCCGTTGTGGAGTAATCACCAGATCCGTCCAGCCCTCACCCGGATGCACGACTCCATACTGATCGGCTACCGTCTCGAGGGCCCGCATTGGCGTTGTCCCTATGGCGATGACTCGCCGTCCCTGCCGGAGAGCCGCATTGACCAACTCGGCACTCTCAGCGGGCACCCGATAGTACTCCTCGTAGGGCGGCTCATGCGCCTCCAGGCTGGCCACCCCCGTATGCAGCAGCAGGGGAGCGAACTGAACCCCTTCCGCTACCAGCCGCGTGACCAGCTCAGGCGTAAAAGGACGGCTGGCCGAGGGCATCTCCGCGCTGCCCACCTCTGTGACAAACACCGACCGATAATAGTCGATTGGCCACTCCTGCCGTACATAGCCATAGCGAATCGGAAAGCCATAGTGCTCCAGATAGGTCTCAAGTGGTGCTGGCAGCTCCAACGTGGCCACCCAGAGACGCAGCTGACCGGCAGCTTTAGGGGGTGAGTTACGCCCGTAGGGGGTATGCAGCACCGCTCGCCCCCCTTGTGGCAACCCCAGTACCTCACCAGGTTCGAGGCCGAAAAAGGGCTGCGAGCCTCGAGAGAGAGGGAGCCGGACTTCAACTACCCAGAGACCAGCTGGCAGACAGGTCGAGAGATGCAGCTCTAACGGCTCTCCTCCGGCTCGCTCAGCCGGCAGGGCGGCTTTCATCGTGCCGCTGGTATTAATCACCAGCACGTCGCCCCGCCTGAGAAAAGCCGGCAGCTCGCGAAAGCGCGCATGCACCAGGCGATTGTCGCTGCGATAGGAGACCAGCAAACGCACCTCGTCGCGCGCCAGGCCACGTGCCTCGGGCGGCTCTCCGGCTTCCAGCTGAGACGGTAGCTCAAACGACAAAGCAGTCAGATCCCACTCAACCGTCTGCCATGACCATCTAGAACCAGCTTGAGGACCAGCTTCCCTCACACGTCCCCCGCTCTCTGAACGCTGTCCTCGCCAGCTCTCTTCTAATCCGCTCATAGACACCTATCGTCCTTCGGCATAGTCAGCCTGCTACCTACCATCAATCACACTTTCACCTCGCGCGCCAGATAGCGCCCAGAGGGGTAGTTTCCCTTAATCAAGGCCAGCAAGCCTGGCACACTCACCTCCGGCGGGGGCCGATCACTGATATCCTCTCCCGGGAAAGCCTCCTGATGCAACCGCGTCCTCATGTCTCCAGGGTCAACCAGGTAAACCCGCCACTGGGGCTGCTCCGCCGCCAGGATAACAGTTAGCTGTTCCAGCGCCGCTTTGCTGGAGCCATAGCCACCCCAGCCTGGATATGGCTCACGCGCCGCATCGCTCGTAATATTGATAATACAGGCGCTGGATGAGAGATAGCGCTGCACTCTCTGGATGAGAGCAAGAGGGGAAAAAGTATTGACACGATAGACAAGCTCTAGAACCTCTAGAGGATACTCCCGCAGAAATGGCTGAGGACTGGGACCAAGAATACTGGCGTTATTGACCAGCAGGTCAAGCTTCCCCCAACGCGCCACAGCGCTGGTCAGAGCCTGCTGGTGCTCAGGATCGCTGACATCGCCAGTAATAGCCACAACCTCGCTCCAGCGGGCCAGCTCGGCCCGCGCTTGCTCCAGCTCTCCGGCAGTGCGCGCATCGATAATGAGTCGCCAGCCCGCACGCGCCAGCTCACGGGCCAGAGCTAGCCCCAAGCCGCGCGAGGCCCCAGTGATCAGCCCGATACGGTCAGTGCTCAGAGAAGAAGACATCATAGATCACGAACCTCCTTGCTTATTGAAGCACTCACAAGCGAGACCGATCATAGGCGCGCCACGAGGAGCACGCACCGGGCAAGTGGACAGATCACTCACTGTCCTTGTGGGCAGATCCGTCACTGTCAGAGCGAGGAACATCACAATGGCTTGTAGTGCAAGTCGCCGCCTTGGAGATCGCGGCGCTGGTGCAGTCGCCAAGATCCAAAAATACGGCCAGACCGGCAGCATCGTGTGGTCAGAAGAGGTCAGCACACGATATCGCCGGTCTGGCTGCCACTTTCCGTCACGGCCCTGACGCAGCACCTGGGCCTCAGCTCGCTTCGCTCACTGATCAGACAGCAGCGGGCCAATCAGCAGACGAGCCTGGAGGGAGATCAGAGCCGCCGCAGGTCCATTCTAGACTGCTCGATTGTCTCGATGACCGCCGCGATCTCCCGACGCACGCGGTCATTGGTAGCCATCTCCGCCTGCACCTTCTCCCAGCCATGCATGATCGTCGTATGGTCACGCCCACCTAGCTCGGCGCCAATCTGGAGTAGCGAAGCATCGGTCTGCTCGCGCATCACATACATCGCCACCTGACGCGGCCAGACGATCTCTCGATCGCGAGCCTTGCCTCGCAACTGCTCGGGATCGACATTATAGTAGCGACAAACCCCCTCCAGGACCTCGCGCACCGTTAAGGTTGCCGGCGGCTTGCTGTTATAGATATGCTCCAGAGCTTTGGCGGCCAGACTGACCGTGAGAGGCTCCTGATGCAAGGTGGCATAGGCGATCACACGCTTCAAGGCCCCTTCCAGCTCACGAACGCTGCGACATTCGGGACGAGCGATATAATCGATGACCGCCGGAGGGACCTGGAAACGCATCGACTCAGCCTTGGAGCGCAAGATCGCCTGGCGATGCTCATAATCAGGCGGCTGAATATCGGCCAGCAATCCCCACTCAAAGCGCGAGCGCAGACGATCCTGCAAGCTCACAATCGCCTTGGGGGGGCGATCACTGGTCACCACGATCTGTTTATTAGAATCGTAGAGCGCGTTAAAGGTATGAAAGAACTCCTCTTCTGTCGATTCCTTGCCAGCGATGAACTGAATATCGTCGACCAGCAGAATATCGATCTGGCGATACTTCGCGCGGAACTCCTCCGTCTTCTGAAAGCGAATAGCGTTGATGATTTCATTCGTGAACTTTTCGGAGGTCGTGTAAAGGACGCTCAGGCCCGCAGCCTCACCATGATGCCCAATGGCATGAAGCAGATGGGTCTTACCCAGCCCTACCCCCCCATAGAGGAAGAGTGGATTGTAGACATAGCCGGGGCGCTCGGCGACTGCCTTTGAGGCGGCATGAGCCAGGCGGTTCGACTTGCCGACAATGAAGGTATCGAAGGTATAGCGAGGATTCAGCATACTACCGCCTTCAATGGGAGTAAAGAGATGCTCCTGTTCGCCACCGCCGCCAGCCTTCTCCTCGGCAGAGCGCTCATATCCAAGAAAGATGGCAGGCTGTTCCTGCTCCTCCTCACGGGCCTCGGCGCGATGGGGAATGGGGCGAGCGCTAGAGGGGGCATGAGACGTCATCACAATCGCCGGTGAAGACGAATCGAGCTTCGCCCGTAAGGCCGGGCGATGTCTGGGTGCACGATACGCGCGCTTCAAACGCTGGGCAGGTCCCTCACCCAGAGCGGCCTCCTGCTCCAATGCCTGTAACTCCTCGTTGACCGTCGAACCCTTAGTGACCACAAAGCGCACCTCGGGCTGACAGCCAGTCACCTCCGAGAGGAGGGAGCGGATCATCTCGATAAAGCGCACTTCCATCTGAGCCTTAGCAAAGGCCGAGGGCACCCCTACCATAAAGACGTTCTCGTCGAACGAGAGACCCACCGTGCCGCTGAACCAGGTATCGTAGACGGACGGCTGGACCCGGGTCTGTATCTGCTCCAGTGTCGCTTTCCAGATCTGTCTTGCATTCACCGGCTCTCACCTCATACGCAGTTCGTCTCTGCCTTCAGGCCGCGTCAGTTCGCCCTGCTTTGCTTCGTTCGGGCATAGAAATGCCAGGTCACAGGCCTGGATCATCAGAAACAATTCGGCAGCTAGAGGGGTGCCCAGCCCTACGCTGGTAGTACAAGGGTCGGATGAGTAGGACAAAAAACACCCGGATCAACGTATTCCTGAATAGCAGAGGGTAATGGTAGCACTAAACCAAAAGGCTGTAAAGCCCTCTTTTGGTACCAGATGAGAAGCAGACCATAGGAATTCCTTTACCAGTAATATATACTGGGTGCAAAGCGCGCAGGGTGCTCTTGTGAGCAAGGAAAAAAGTCCTGTTGCCGTTGGGAAGCGAGAGCTGAGAGGCGAGGCGGGCCTCATGCACTCAGGCAACGCCTTTCACCTTTCCCGCTCTACCTCGCTCACCCAGCTGCCACCAGAGCTGGGGGATGACAGCCCTCCTCCCCCACTCATACACCGCTCAGAGGCCCCTGCTCTTATCTGGCTGCTCACCTGCCCCGCTTCTGATACCTGGCCTGGATAGCATGACAGACTCGCACGATAGAGCAATGCAACGAAGGCGCGTGCTCTTGACTTCCCCTCTTCACCATGCGTCTTTCAGGGAGAAAGAGCGAGTAAGGGAGAGCGCGACGTCCTTGTTCAGGCTCTACTCGCTGCCACGCTGCAATCCCTTGAGTGAGAGGATAGAAAGGAGAGGCAGCCGCTCTGCTCCTGGCCCCCTGGTCCGCAGGCCATCAGGGAGAGGAGCCGGCTGCTCAATGATGCTCATGAAAGCATTATTGCGCTCGGCACAGATTGCTCATTCGCCACAGCATCGGCATGGCTGGCTCCTACTCCTGACCCTGGTGGTCCTGACGGGATCGCTGACCGCTGCCTGTTCTGGTCTGTTGGGTGGCAATACACATCAATCTGCAACCAACACGCCCACTGCAGCAACTGTCGCTTTGAATCAGCTCCATTGGTGCGGTAAGCCTTCGATGCTGTTCCGCGATGAGGGGGCAACTGTCTCACCATCAGCCTCCACCGCTACAGCGACTACGACCCCCACCGCCACTGCTCAGGCCACGGCTGCCAGCAGCGGCCCACGCACGCTTACGGGTTGGGAGCAGGTTCAGCCTTTGCTCGGCTTCACTGTCTACCTTCCTCCACGCCTGCCTGCTCGCACCTGCCTGGTAAGCGCCCTTGGCACAGTCCACGACCCTATTTTTGGAGGTAACTTCTCAATCTCGTATCTGCTGCCGGATGGAAGCGCTATCAGCCTCTCGGAGGCACCGCACCGTAACCAGAAGTCGCTTTTCCAGTGCACAGCCTCTCCCATGACTCCCACGGCCACGGCTCGCCCCCAGACAAAGGCCAGCCCAACAGCCCAGGTGAGTCCAACACCGACGCGGACGCCGAACCAGATTTGTTCCGGGGTACGCGGCGAGACCAGCATCGTTTTTTCGGCGCCCGGCGATGAGAAGGCGCTGAAACAGTTTTTCGATACGCTGCAACCCGACGTGGCCTGGGTGCCTCTCTCTTGACGAGCCTTCGCTGCGGCTGCAAGGTAGAGCGAGAGGGAAGAAGGAGCGGGCGAGCAGTTTCTCTCCTGCTCTCGCTTGTGTACCCGCTCGACGCGCGGTGACCACTTCTGGTATAATGGCAGCAGTTTTGCGAGTGCGCTAAATACTCCTGTGAGGTATACGAGGAGCACAAAAGCAAAGCCTACGTGCTAGCAAAGGGAGGAGATCTATTATGGACAAGTGCCCCCGTTGTGGTGCAGAAACGCGGCCCGGGGATCGCTTCTGCTTGAGTTGTGGTCAGCCGCTGCTTCCCGCCGCTCCCGCCTATGAGCCGGCCCAGACCCCGCTCTCCGGGGGCGATGCAACCATGCCAGCGCAAGATGAGTGGGGAGCTGCGGCTCCTGGTCCACAGCCGCCGTCTTTGTCCGGCGGAGGCTGGCCCAATGCTACTATTCCTGCTTCTCCATCTGCACCAACGGAGCTGTCACCCTCTCCAGCTCAGCCTGCCGCGAGCCCTGAAGCGGCAGTGGCCACGGCGACGCCAAAAATTAACAACCCTGCCCGCTTTATCCTGAAGTCCGAAAGCGGCGAGGTAATCCAGGAATATACCCTTGATAAAGAGGAAATTACGATCGGACGCGCTCCAACCAGCGATATTCTCCTCTCCAAGGATAAGCTTACCTCGCGTCGCCACGCCACTGTCCGCTACGAAAATGGGCAGTATATCCTGCGCGACGAGCGGAGCGCTAACGGGACCTTCGTCAACGGACAACAGCTTGAGGAGCTGGTTCCTTACACCTTGAAGGATGGCGACCATATTGGTATCGGCGAGCATGAGCTGATCTTCCAGGCTCCTGCCGTCAGCGTCGATGAACTGCCTACCATCAGCATTCAACCGGAGGAGATGACCTATCGGACGCGCGAAGATAGCAGTCTGACAGCCAGCTCGGTGGACCAGTTTGTGACACGCACGGAGGGCGAGTTGTCCCCTGCAGTGGTGACCGGCAGCCGATCAATCTCGTCCACCCCACCTGTGACCCCTAGCAGCGAGAGTGGCTCCAGCAGCGCGACCGTGGCCGAGCCTGTCGCAGCCAGCTCCGCGCGCGAGTCAGAGCCAGTGGCCCCCGCTTCTGCCGCCGCAGACGCCGTTCAGCCTCCTGCTTCTAGCCCTGCCGATGGCGTCACTTTCAATCGCCTGACCAGCCTGCCTCTGCCAGCTTTGCCGGATATGTCTTCCCTGATGGCAGCCCTGGCAACCCTCGATGGTCAGGTCTCGGCTCTCCAAGAGCAGCTGAATGCAACCCAGGAGGCCCTGCGCAACCACGAGGCCGAAATCGCTCAGACGGCTAATCAGCTGCGCGCCGGCGTCCGCCGCGTGGCCGAACGCATGGATCAAACGATCGCCGATGTGGCCCGCAGCCGTGAGGCCCTGGCCTGGTCCGAGCTGATCCAGCTGATGGAAGACGTCACAAACAATCCGCGCGATATTGAGTATGTTACACGCCTTGCCCGCAAAGCCCGCGAGCTGAATAAAGTCTTCCAGATCCATCAGAGCGTACTCAATACGCTTGCTGAGTGCAATACTTTATTGCGCGCGCTCATTGGCGAAGAGCGATAATAGCATCAAATCATAGTAAATTGAGCCTTTTCTCGAAAAATGCAGGAAGCTCACTACGACGCCATCGTCATCGGCGCTGGCCTGGGGGGGTTGCTTAGCGCCGCTCAACTGCTGCAGCGCGGCAAGAGCGTAGCTCTGCTGGAGCGGCTTGATCACTGCGGTGGGCGCTTTACGGCCAAAACCTTTAAAGGAGTGCAGGTCAGCACCGGAGCTGTGCACATGGTGCCCTTTGGTAGCAGCGGGGTGCTGGCCCGCACCCTGCGGCGCCTGCAGATTCCCCACCGCCTCCTGGACGCTGATGTCTTCGGCTCCTTTCACGTGCATGGTCGCCAGGTACGCGCTCGCGGCCTCCTCGGTGTCTATCGCTTTCTGGGCCCGCGCCAGTTCTTCTGGTTTCTCCGCCTGGGCTATCTGATGTTTTTCCGCCCGCTGCCCACCAGCGAGGGCGATTTACCTTTTAGCGCCTGGTTGGCACGCCATATCAATGTCGAGCGAAACCGCGAGCTGGTGGCCTTCTTCGAGCGCATTGCCCGTTTCGCCCTCAGCCTGGAGCTGCACCAGGTCTCAACGGCTGAGGTCATTGCCACGACCAAGAACATGTTCCGCTACGGCGCACCCGGCATCGTCGAGGGCGGCTGTGGGGCGCTGGTAGCCGAGCTAGAGCGCCGTTTGCGCGAGCGGGGAGCCGCTGTGTTGCTGAGCCATGAGGTGCTGCAGATTCTGCATGCCGATGGACACGTGACAGGCGTGCGTGCCCGCAACAAGGCAAGCGGTGATGAGCTGCTGCTCTCTGCTCCCCTGGTAGTTAGCGACATCGGTCCTCGCGCAACAACCGCCCTGGTCGAAAATCGCCAGCTACGCCAGGCCGAGCTGCTCAAGCAGCAGCGCGAGGCAGCCCAGGTCATAGCGGCGGCAGCCAGCGAGGCACCACACGCTTACCGCGAAGCGGTGGGGCTGAAAGTTCACGTGCTCAGCGATGTTTCTTTGATCCCCCATCGCGGGATCATGTATTGCCTGGACACCCAGCGCATCGCCGGCATTGTCCAGCCAACGAACAGCGATCCTCGCCTGGCTCCTCCTGGCAAGCACTTGCTCATCACGCATCAGGTGCTCCAGAGCGAGAATATTGAAGAAGAGAAAGCGTTGGCGATCGCTGATCTGCGCAGACTCTTCGGAGAAACCTTTGAACGACACTGCCGTATTCTGACGATGAGCGTCTATCGAGGCGAGTGGCCGGTGAATCGCCTGGCCCAGGGGAGAGATCTCTCGCCGGTCACACCTTTACAGGGCCTCTTCCTGGTGGGCGATGCCGTCAAGCCCAGCGGCTATCTGATGGTCGAGGGAGTAGCACAGAGCGTCAATTACCTGCTCGATCTCCTCGATGCTATCGAGCGCGGCGAGGCCGCTGGTCCTCTGGGCAGCCCTCACTTGCCAGTCACGACAGCCACAGATGGCGAACGCCAGCGCCGGCCAGGCTGGTTACCATTTAGACGAGGACGGAAACGAGCGCGCTCGGGTCATGTGGTACGCCCTCCTTCCCGCCTCAATGCCCTGCGCTGGTTATGGACGGCCCCGGGCAATGCTCGTAAGCAGGTAAGGAGACCCCTCTATCCATGACGGACATCGCAAAGGCTGCTCCCTATTATCTGATCCGCGGCGGGACTCCCCTCCACGGCGAGGTCACGGTCAGCGGGGCCAAGAATGCTGTCACCAAGATGACGATTGCTTCGCTGTTGACCGAGGAACCCTGCACGCTGCGCAATGTGCCGCTTATCGGCGATCTCTACCTGACCCTCAGTCTCTGCCAGGAGATGGGTTCCGAGGTGATGCTCGATGAGCAGGAGCATCTGCTCTCGATCAGAACCCCGGCCATCCACTCAACTTCAGTCTCCGCGACCATCGGCGGCCTGAATCGTATGGCAATCCTGACGGTCGGCCCTCTGCTGCATCGCTGCGGCGAGGCCGATATCCCTCTCCCCGGCGGTGACCGGATCGGGGCTCGCCCGATCGATTTCCATCTCAACGGCCTGCAACAGATGGGCGCCACGATCGTGGAGTTGGGCGGACGCTACTATATGAGCGCTCCCCGCGGCCTCCACGGGGCCACTATTCGCTTGCCTTTCCCTAGCGTGATGGCCACCGAGAACTTTCTGATCACGGCTTCGCTGGCCCGCGGCGTGACGATCATTGAGAATGCCGCCCTCGAACCGGAGATCATCGATCTGATCAAGTTCTTACAGAAAATGGGCGCGATTATCGAGCAGAAGGTGGACCGCCGCATCGTCATCGAAGGAGTCCAACGCCTGCGTGGAGCTCGCCATACGCTCTTGAGCGATCGCAATGAGGCGGTCTCACTGGCCATCGCTGCCTACTTGACTAAAGGCGATATCTATCTGCGCGGAGCCCAGCAGGATACACTGCTGACTTTCTTGAATACGTTGTCCAAGATGGGCCTGCACTTCGAGGTGGAGGATGAAGGCATTCGCTTTATCGGGGATGATCGCCCGCCGCCGCCAATCGCCCTGGAAACGGATGTCCATCCAGGCTTCATGACAGACTGGCAACAGCCCTTTACCATTCTGTTGACCCAGGCCGACGGGATTTCAGTGGTCCATGAAACGATCTATGAGGACCGCTTCGGCTACACCCACGCCCTGAAAACAATGGGAGCCCATATCGGCCTCTATACCAAGTGCCTGGGAGAAGTGCCTTGCCGCTTCCGCGAAAAGCAGTATTTGCATAGTTGCGTGGTTCGCGGCCCCACACCCCTGAACGCCGCCCGCCTGGATATCCCCGATATCCGCGCTGGCTGCTCTTATATTCTGGCCGCCCTCTGCGCCGAGGGAACTTCCGAGGTGCATGGCGTAGAGCATATCGAGCGCGGCTATGAGCGTCTGGATGAGAAGCTGCGCGCCCTCGGGGCCCAACTTGAGGTGATCCACCCCTCAGCAGAGGATGACTCGCTGGACGCTCTCGCTTAGCGTCCGCCTGTCCCTACCTGACGCTCTCCTTCGCTCTTGCCTCCTTGCCCTGGCCCCGATCACCACCTTGCCTGGCCCTCTCCGCCTCCCCTCCCTACCCTCTTGACGGAGGTCAGCAAGGAGGCTATACTTTCCAATGTGTTTAATGAATGATTACTCATTCAACAATCCAGTCGCGAGTGTGCGCTGGGCTGGGCTGAGCTGAGATCAGGGCCACCACGAGCACAGTACACGAGCACTGCATATTACCTGGCAGGATCAGCTAATGCCACGTAGCGAGCAAGCCAATCAACAGATACGCGATGAACGCCGTCGCCAGATCCTTAATGTGGCCGCGGAGATCTTCGCGCGCAAAGGGCTGGCGGAGACCCGCATCAGCGATATCGCCGCCGCCAGCGGGATCAGCCAGGGTCTGATCTATCGCTACTTTGCCAGTAAGGAAGAGCTGTTGAGAGCAGTGATCGCCAACGCTCTGGATCAGGTCTTGACTGGCCTGCAGGAGCTACGCGAGCAGCCAGGCACGCCCTGGGAGAAGCTCTATCGTCTGACAGCCTACATGTGGGAAGGCATGCGTCGTCGACCGGCCTATGTCCATGTCGTGCTGCACACGCTGATCAGCGAGGCTGTACCCGAAGAGATCAGAGCGCTGGCACGGCGCTACATCCGTGAGTCGTACACTTTCTTTCGCGAGCTGATCGTTGAGGGCCAGCAGGCTGGCCAGGTGGTCCTGGCTGACCCCGAAGAGCTGACACTGCTCTATGGGTCGCTGCTTCAGGGTCTGGCCACGGGCGCCTGGTTCATGGATGAATACAGCGAGGTGCAGCTTTCCATCGAGCGGATGCTGCGCATCCTGAAGCCCTGAGCACCCTTGTCAGGCTGGCGGATCTGGCTGGAGCGTTAGCGATACTTAAAACCGTATGTCCTGACGTCGTGATGTAAGGAGAGAAAGGCTTACCACTATGCAGCCTGAATTGGAGCAACCGCTACCGCCATCCCCGGCGCAGCAGGAGGATCTTGTAGTCTACAGCCGCCGTCAAACGTTCGCTACCATCGGCAGTATTCTGTTGATTCTCTTCCTGGCCACGCTCGATCAAACTATTGTAGCCACCGCGCTGCCGCACATTGCCGCTGATCTGCAAGGTTTCGCCGATCTCGCCTGGGTTGGTATCGCCTACCTGCTGACGTCAACGGTCACCATTCCCATCTACGGGAAGCTTTCCGATCTATTGGGGCGCAAGCTCATCTTTCTCTTCAGCATCGGAGTGTTTCTGATCGGTTCGGCCTTCAGCGGGCTGGCACAGTCAATGGCGCAGTTGATAGTCTTCCGCGCCCTTCAAGGTATCGGCGCCGGCGGTCTTCAGCCCATTGCCTCCGCGGTGATCGGCGACCTCTTTCCGCCACGCGAGCGCGGGAAATGGATGGGTCTGACAGGCAGCGTCTACGCGCTGGCCGCCATCGTGGGGCCGCTGGCTGGCGGCTGGCTGACCGACCACCTTTCCTGGCGCTGGATCTTCTATGTCAATCTGCCCATCGGCTGCCTGGCCCTGATCACGCTACTCTGGCTGATGCCTCCGCTGCGACCACGGGTAGAGCGGGTCTTTATCGACTATATCGGTGCTGTGCTCGTGGGACTGGGCACGGCACCACTGCTGCTGGCCTTCTCCTGGGCCGGCAATCAGTACGCCTGGCTCTCGCCACAGATCCTCGCCCTGTTGGCAGGAGCTGCCGTTTTCCTGACCGTCCTTGTGCTCTACGCCGCTTCTCTGGAGCGCCGCGGGCAGGAACCGCTCTTTGAGCCAGGCCTTTTTCGCCGCAGCCCGCGCGTTTTCGGCATCGCCTCCCTGGTAACGATCAGCCTCAATATCGCCCTGATGGGTAGCGCCTACTACATCCCGCTCTTCATCCAGGGCGTCATTGGCAGCTCGGCGACTAACAGCGGCCTGGTGGTCATCCCGCTGGCGCTGGCCGCCATCGCCGGCGCGGTGACCACCGGGCTATCGCTCTCCCTGACGGGCCGCTACAAATGGCAGGCGGTCGCCGGGGCCGCGATCGCCCTGCTGGGCGCACTGCTGCTGCTACGCTTAAACGTGCGCTCACAGTGGGTGGATGCCCTGATGGCCATGCTGGTGCTGGGGATTGGGATGGGAGCGGGTCAGGCCGTCTATACGACGGCTGTGCAGAATGCGCTGCCGGATAAGCTCGGCCAGGCGACAGCGGCACTGGCTTTCTTCCGCCAGCTCGGAGGAACCATCAGTCTGGCTGTTCTGGGAGGCATCGTCACCTCCAGCTACGTCCCGGCTTTTCACGCCGCTCTGCCGCCGGCGCTGCGCACAGCCCTGCCTGAACGCCTCATCAGCATCTTCGATGATCCGCTGGTCTTGCTCGCGCCCGGTAACACCCTACTACGGATTCGCGCGGCCTTCGCCGCCTACGGACCACAGGGCCTGCGCGCCTACGCAGCCCTGCTCAATGCCGTGAAAAGTGGGCTGGCACAGAGCCTGCATCAGGCTTTCGTCGCCAGTGCCCTCATCAGCTTCTTGACTCTGCTCGCCTCATGCTGCCTGAAAGAGCAGGTGCTGAGTCGCCAGCATAGCCGCAGCAGGCACATTCGACAGACAGCAGACTAGTTCGACAAGTTGAGCTCGTCCGGCAGCGGGTCATGGTCGCTGTAGCGGCTCGCTTGTGGTCAGCAGGCCAGTATCGAGTAGCAGCAGTAAAAAGGGCCACCGAGAGCGGTGGCCCTTCATGTTGCTTGCTAGCTTCCTACGGCATCGCGTTTCTCCTCGGGATAGGCACCCAGGAAATCGCACGCCGTCTGCACTCGCTCGCGCGGCGCCACACGCCAGAAGAAGCGCTGCATATGGTCCCACTCAGCCAGGATCTGGGCCGCGCGCCAGCTATGGGTCTTCTTGCGATGGAGCACGATCAGCTTGCGCAGCGCCTCCGCCTCATCAGGGTCGTTGATGCGCTGCAGCTCGACCAGTTCGGTATTGCAACGCGGCGGGAAGACGCCCTCGGCATCGAGGACATAGGCCACACCGGCGGACATACCGGCGCCAAAGTTGATGCCCGTGCTGCCAAGCACCACCACCATGCCACCAGTCATGTACTCACAGGCATGGGCCCCCACACCCTCCACCACAGCCAGGGCACCGCTGTTGCGCACGGCAAAGCGCTCGCCCGCACAGCCCGCAGCGAAGAGCTGGCCACCAGTGGCTCCATAGAGAACCGCATTGCCCATAATGATATTCTTATGCGCAGGATAGCGCGCCGCTGGCGGCGGCATGATAATAATCTGGCCGCCTGTCATGCCTTTGCCCACATAGTCGTTGGCCTCGCCGTTGAGGATCAGGCGCATGCCAGGCACGCAGAAGGCGCCGAAGCTCTGTCCCGCCGAGCCGTGGAAGGTGCAGGTGACGCTCACCCCTGGCAGCCCCTGATTGCCATAGCGCCGCGCGATCTCCCCCGCCAGACTGGCCCCAACCGTGCGATCGGCGTTCTGGATGCTATGCTGCGTAAAGACGCTGCGCTCTCCATTGAGAGCCTGCTCGGCCTCGCTGAGGATCTGGGCCGCCACTTGTGAACCCGGCGGCGGTGGCGCTGGCGCCACAAAGCCCCCCGCTGGTGTCGCCAGGACAGGCGCCAGTTCGATGCTCACATCTTCGGGACACTGTAGCAAATCAGCCCGCCCGATGATCTCATCAAGACGCCGCACCCCCAGGCGGGCCAGGATCTCACGCACCTCCTGGGCCAGCAAGGTCAGATAATTGACAACCATCTCTGGCCGGCCTGTGTACTTCGCACGCAGATCCTCACGTTGGGTGGCTATGCCCGCTGGACAAGTATTTAGATGACATTGACGCGCCATGTCACAGCCGAGCGAGACCATGATAGCGGTGCCGAAACCAAACTCATCGGCCCCCAGCATCGCCGCAATGACCACGTCACGCCCCGTCTTGAGGCCGCCGTCAACGCGTACCCGCACACGGCTGCGCAGGCCGTTGCGCACCAGCGTCTGCTGGGTCTCCGCCAGACCCAGCTCCCAGGGGATACCAGCATGCTTGATCGACTGGAACGGTGAGGCGCCCGTGCCGCCATCGTGGCCTGCAATATGGATGTAGTTGGCATGGGCCTTGGCTACACCTGCTGCAATGGTTCCTACGCCCTTACTCGATACGAGCTTGACCCCAACGCGCGCCCGCGGATTGACCTGGCGCAGATCATAGATCAGCTGGGCCAGATCCTCGATACTATAGATATCGTGATGGGGCGGCGGCGAGATCAAGGGTACGCCCGGCGCCGTATGACGCAAGCGAGCAATAAAGGGTGTGACCTTGTTGGGTGGAAGCTGGCCGCCCTCGCCCGGCTTCGAACCCTGTGCCATTTTGATCTCCAGCTCCTCGGCTCGCACCAAATACTCGGTGGTTACACCGAAGCGCGCGGAAGCCACTTGCTTGATCTTGCTACTGACCGGATGGCCCTCCAGCAGCTCGTAGTACCAATCAGGATCTTCGCCACCCTCGCCCGTATTGTTACGCCCGCCAATACTGTTCATAGCGGCGGCAATGGTGCGATGGGCCTCGGGACTCAAGGCCCCCAGCGACATCGCCGAGACCACGAAGCGCGCGCGAATTGCTTCGACCGGCTCAACTTCTTCGATGGGAATGGGTTCACGCGGCACAAAGCTAAGGAGATCCCGAATGTTGGTGGGTGGACGCCCATAGACCAGCTCAGTGAAGCGACGATAGTCTTCGGGATCGCCGCTCTGGGCCACTTTCTGCAGGGCGCGCACTACCAGCGGGTTGAAGGCGTGATACTCAGCATCACGACGATAGCGATAGTAGCCGGCCTCGGGGAGCTTGCGCCGCTGATGAGCCGCAGCGGCAGTGGCTGCCGTCCGCGAAGCCGCCACAGGTTGCTCTGCTGGCTGAGCCAGCTTCTGGTGGTGTTCGATCAACTGGCGCGCAATCTGCTCCAACCCGACCCTGCCCGGATGGGCCGGCGAGCCAGCAAAGCAGCGCTCGACCAGAGCAGGTTCCAGGGCCACGATCTCGAACTGGCCGCCACCGATGATGTTACGCACAGTCGAGATGCCCATGCGCGCCATGACCTTGCGCAGGCCTTCCTCAACTCCGTGGAAGTAGCGCTCAACCGCCTCCTCGGGCGTGATCGACTCCAGATGACGCTCACCGGCCAGAGCGCGCACTGTCGCCAGCGCCACGGCGGGCACAATGGCCTCCGCGCCATAGCCGAGCAGCAAGGCAATCTGATGAATATCCCAGGCGGCGCCGGTCTCACAAATCAACGACACGGAAGTACGCAGACCCTGACGGATCAGCTCCTGGTGGACCGCCCCGACAGCCAGCAACATCGGGACAGGGACATGCTCCAGATCGGTCCCCAGATCGCTCAGAATCAAAAGGTCTATTCCCTCATGAACAGCTGCCACCGCCTCGCGCTCCAAACGCGCCAGAGCGGCCTCCAGTCCCACCGGCCCTTCAGCCAATGCGAAGGTGGCCTCCAGCGTGCGCGCCCGAAATCCCTGTCCCTCCAGATGACGGAGCGTCTTCAACTGCGCCTCAGTCAGCAGGGGCGTCTCCAGGTGAATAAGATGGGCATGGCGCGGCGATTCGCTGAGCAGGCTTTCCCGCCGTCCCAAATAGCAGTCCAGTGACATGACCACCTGCTCGCGCAAAGGATCGATAGGCGGATTGGTAACCTGAGCAAAGCGCTGATGGAAGTAGTCGGCCAGGGAACGGGAGCGCAACGAGAGGGAGGCAAGCGGGGTATCGTCGCCCATGCTCCAGATTGGCTCTTTGGCATTCTGGACCATCGCGCGCAGAATCAACTCAACATCCTCATTCGTCACGCCAAAGAGCAGCTGACGCTGGAAAAGGGCTTCGGCATCCAGTTCCTGCTGATCCCCTCCATCGCTACACAGCTCCGAAGACACCACCTGGGGCTGGCGTGTCAGGCGCACTAAATTGGCATCAAGCCACTGCTCGTACGGCTGGCGCTGCGCTAACATCGCTTTGATGTCCTCGTCGCGCAGCACAGCATGACGCTCCAGGTCCACGGCAATCATCTGCCCCGGCCCCAGACGCCCTTTCTCGACCACCTCATGCGGCTCACAAGAGATTACCCCGACCTCCGAGGCCAGAATCAGCAGCCCGTTCGAGGTAAGCGTATAGCGCGCCGGGCGCAGACCGTTGCGATCGAGAGCCGCGCCCACAAAGCGCCCATCGCTGAAGACTAAGGCCGCTGGGCCATCCCAGGGTTCGATCTGGCCTGCATGATACTCGCACCAGGCCCGCCACGCATGATCCAGCTCAGGCATTTGCTCCCATGCCGGCGGAACTAACATCTGCATGCTATGCAGCAGGTCCCGGCCAGAACAGGTTAAGAACTCTAGCACGTTATCGAGCTGGGCCGAATCGCTGCCTCCTTCTTGAATCACAGGCAGTAGAGCGGCCAGCTTCTCCCCCCAGCGAGCGGCAGTCAGGGCTTTCTCGCGCGCCCGCATCCAGTTACGGTTACCAAGCAAAGTATTGATTTCGCCGTTGTGGGCCAGCATGCGGAACGGCTGGGCCAACGGCCAGGACGGGAAGGTGTTGGTGCTGTAACGCTGGTGAAAGATAGCAAAAGCGCTGGTATAGAGAGGATTGGCCAGGTCGCGGTAGAAGCGCGCCAGCGTATCGGGCGCCATCAGGCCCTTGTAGACCAGGGTATGGCGAGAGAGCGAGGCCACATAGGCATTGGCCAGGCCAGCCTCCAGCCAGCGACGCTCGATCAGGCGACGGGCATAGTAGAGGGAGGCGTCGAACGCTTCAGGGGTAAGCTTGTCTGGACATGCAAGCAAAATCTGGGAAATCGTTGGCAGCGTCGCGCGCGCCTGGGAGCCAAGCACGCTCTCATCGAGCGGCGGCTGGCGCCAGAGCAACAGTGGGATCTCCAACTCGGCCAGCGTCTGCTCGACGATCTGGCGGCTTGCCTCAAGCTCGTCGGGAGCGCGCGCGAGGGGGGGAAGGAAGAGCATGCCCACAGCCAGGGCGTGAGCCTCGGGCGGCGTGATCCCCTGGGCTTCCAGCTCCGAGCGGAAGAGGTCCGTCGGCAGCTGGGTCAGCACGCCAGCACCATCGCCGGTCTCGGCATCGGCGTCTTGGGCCCCCCTGTGCGTCAGGCGAGCCAGCGCCTCCAGGGCCATCTCTACCAGCGCATGACTGCGCTCTCCGGAAATCTGTACAATAAAGCCTGTACCACAGGCATCATGTTCCCACCGGGCATCGTAGAGCGGATATGCGGGATCAGCAGAAGCGTGGTGCTGCATAGATTGCCCTCCTGTAAAACAGACAGCATAGAAGACCAGGAGGCACCAGCGTTGGAGCCACACTGTGTCGGCGACCAGAACAGCGCTCGCCGAGGTCATCGGGATAGACAGGATTGCAGGGCGCACAGATGCGCACACATGAGCGGCATTGGTCGGGGAAGAGCGGCGGGGCTCGCGGACACCTGGTCACGGTCCATACAGCCGAACAACCAGCGTTCGCTGTTCAAAAAGTGTAACATACGAACACGGCTTTTGGCAAGGGGAAACCCGTGAAGCAGGCACGGGCCGGAGGCCGTGAACACTGTAACAGGTGCTCACGGCCTCCAAGCTCTGTCCAGCGAGCTGATCGCATGAGAACCGCCCTGTTCCCACACGCGGCCTGTCTCAGGAGTTCAGGAGGGCTACAAGGAGGAAGAGTATGCTATTCTCCTTGAGGGAAGGAAACAAACAAACAAACAACCGGGCAAAGACAGCAGATCAGGCGCGAGGCGCGATGGCCTGCGGTTCTCCCATCCGTCATCAGCTTGCCTGTCTGGCTAGCTCGCAGCAGCCCTGAGCGCCGGCTGCCCAGGCACAGGCTCGTCATGACTGTCAGCGGCCGGGCTGTGACGCGCAGAGCGAAGCTGATAGACCAGACCGGCCCCACCCAGATGCAGGCCGCCATCGATATTAATGCACAGCCCCCCGGCATAGATCCAGGGATCAAGGATACGGCCGGCGGCCTGGCCGGTCAAGAAGCTGATGGGCGTATGACCATGCACCAGGTAGCGGCCTCCAAAGGTGCGCAGGAAGCGCTGCGCCATCTCCGTCCCCACAAAAGGATTAGCGAAGAGACCGCGCGCCCCAAAATCCTCTAACGTTTCTTCCCAGACCAGAGCATCGCTGTGCCGCAGCAGGTGAGAGAAGGAAGCATTGACCTCCTCCAGCGTCCGGCCACAGCGCAGATAGAGCGGGGCATCGGCATGGATGAGCAAATGGTCAGCCACCAGGGCCATTGCCGGCAGCTGCTGCAGCCAATCCAGATGATGCTGACGCAGGGCGGCCAGGTCTGCCCGTTGGCCCCCATTCCTGCGCCAGCGAGTGAGGAAGTTGCTACCAAGGCCCGTGGAGCGCCGGCCAAAGCGATACGCCGCCAGCAAGAGTAACTCATGATTTCCCAGCAGCGCCTCGACGCGTCCTCCAACCGCCGCCGCCTCCTGCTGCAAGCGCATGACAAACTCCACTACGGCAATACCCTGCGGCCCACGATCAACAAAGTCGCCTAAGAACCAGAGCCTGGCCCGGCCCCCACTCCAGCGCTGCTGACTATCGATCAGTTGAGCACGCTGCAGGAGCACAAGCAGCTTCTTGAGATGGCCATGTACATCGCCAACCAGGTAGATCGGCGTGGCGATGGACTCAGACATAGCATCGCCCCCCTTCTGTCCCAAGGAACCACGCATCGAGAACACAACAGTAAACAGCGATCGCCTTTGCCAGCAGACAGACAAGTAGACAGGCAGGCTAGTGCGGCAGGGAGAAAGGTAGACAGCTACCTGCTCACCTTAGTGCGCTGTGTGATGCAGAAACTGTACTAAGAAGCCAAAGGCAATAATGGCGAGGGAGAGGGCAATGATAACAAGGGAGGCAATGAGCACCAGACGTCCGGTTTGGCCGAGCTGGACCGGATCGGGCGTATAGGGTACTGGCTTGACCTCTTCGAGATTGCGCAGGTCGTGGAGCAGCTCTTGCATACTCTGATAGCGCTTCTGCGGATCACGGCGAATGGCCCGCATGACCACCGTTGCCAGTTCCGGCGAGAGCTGCGGATTGTACTTCAGAATCGAAGGCGGGTCCTGCGAGACATGCTGATTCATGATGGCAAAGACGTTCTCGCCTTCGAAGGGGGTTCGACCGCAGAGCATCTCGTACAGAATAATGCCGACCGCATAGATATCGGAGCGAGCGGTGCCACGCTCACCTTTCAGCTGCTCCGGCGACATGTAGTCAGGAGTTCCTACCGTACTGGAGAGGCCACGCCAGGTTACGCGCCGTGCCCCTTCCAGAAGGGCAATGCCAAAGTCAATGATCTTGACATCGCCGTTCTCCTGAATCAGGATGTTCTCGGGCTTAATGTCGCGATGGAAAACCCCATGCTCATGGCAATAGGCCAGAGCCTCGCAGATCTGAATGGCAATGCGCAGAGCCTCCGCAACCGGCAGGGGTTCGGGAGCATGCTCCTCCAGGATCTGGCGTAGCGAGCGACCTTTGATGTACTCCATCACCAGGTAGTCTTCGGAGCGCGGCTCATCCACATTGAGCAGACGCTGTACGTAGGGATGGTTGATCCGATGACCAACCTCGGCCTCACGCTTGTAGCGCTCGAAGACGGCAATGTCGCCAATCAGCTCGCTATTAGGAAACTTGAGCACGACCAGCTCCTGGTTATGCAAATCGCGGGCCAGGTAGACACGGTTCATGCCGCCGTGGCCCAGCATGCGCACGATCTCATAGTGGTCGATGCGCGTCCCCGGTGAATAGACCCCTTGCATCGGCTTCGTACGCCTTTCCGCGAGATAGTCGCCAGTGCCAGTCTGTCTCTCTTCCCCAGTGTAGCATAAAAGGGAGAGCCCCGCCAGTCTTTGCCTCCCGAACAAGCAACGCTCATAGCTTCTCCCAAGGAATCTGCCAGTTACCTTACTTCACTCCCTCTTCTCCTTCGCCCTGGTGGGTTCATGCTTGTGACAAGCTTACCTCTCACCCTCTTTCTTACTTACTCGCAGAGACTCGCTGATTATCGCCGAGCCTGCCGGCCTCCATATCCGCCGTCTCCGTCTGTTTCGTATTTTTGTGTCGGCCCGTTGCTGGTGGGGTGGGCCAGGCCGGCAGGATCAGCCAGAGAGATCCCTGCTGCGCTGCGATCGCCTCGCTGCTGTACCACAGGCAGCTCGCACTCTCCGGCTTCCTGCCCGACCGGCTCATGACAGGAACAGGCAAACACACTGAGAGGAACAGTTTGGCTTCAGGCCATTGCCGATTGCGGTCAGGTTGGTGCTAGCGCCAGCCCACCATGCGCTCATCGCTGTTGAGCAGAGACCTCTGGCCTGGCTAGCTGCTTTCGCCTGAGAGGACCCCCGAGCCAGAGCCCATCTTCAGCCCCAGCTTCTCCTTGTGGTCCTCGGGGTAGAGGATAGGCATACCCGTGACTAACTTGCGGATGTAGAGGTAGCCAAAACCGATGACCAGCCAGGCCACTGCGAAGAGCGCAGCGATGATCGTATTGAGCTGCGAGGCACCGCCCGCGGTGATGGCGTAGTAGAGCACGCCGACCAGCATCAGGATATTCATGAGCGCTCCCAAAGCTGGGGCCAGGATCGTCGAGAAGAAGCTGCGCCCCGGCACGCCGCGGAAAGCGATCAGACAGATCAAACAGGTCATACCGTAGAGCAGGAAGGTGCCGATGTTCGAGATCAGGGTCACCTGAGTCAGGTTGTTCACGTTCAGCACACCGTATGACCCGACAAGCGCTGAAATGATCGTCAGGACAATTACTCCGACGTGAGGGGTACGAAAGCGCCCGTGGAGGAAGCCGAAGACCACTGGCAGCTCGGTATCTTTGCCCATCGCGTAGGTCACGCGCACACCCGTGTTCAAACACGAGAGAGAGGTACCTACGAGAGCCACCACCACGCTGGCCGCCAGCATCATGGCGTAGGCCAGGCCATTGCCACCGAGCAGGCTATCGCCGATGATGCGCGCCAGATCACCGATGGGAGCCACCGAGCTATTGGCCGCCGCAAAGCCGCTCCCGCCAGCGTTCTTGTAAGCATCATTGATCACGAAATTGGCCGCAAAGTACTCCAGGAAGTAGAAGATAACCGCCTGAATAACCAGCGAGAGAATGACGCCCCGCGGGATATCACGCGCCGGATTCTTGGCCTCCGCCGCCAGGGCCGTGGCCGATTCAAAGCCTACCACCAACAGGATGGCGATCGTTGACTGGAAGATCAACCCGCCCAGGTCGTGGGGCAGCACTACGCTCAGCGGGTTGGGATGCATGTAGTGCAGCTCGGGATGCTGGATACGGTAGACAACGGCCAGGATCGAGAAACTGACCAGGGCTATGATCTGGATGGCGTTGATAATGATGTTGGCCAGAGTGGCCCCCGTGACGCCAATGTAAGCGATGGTCCCGACTATGATGGCAAAGACAATACAGACCAGTACCTCCTGCCAGGGCGCGCCAAAGCTGGGAACGAAGGTCTGGATGATGTAAGTGATCACTAGCCCCATGAAGGCAACCATCACGCCCGGGTAGACCCAGTAATAGAGGTGCGAGGCCCAGCCTACAATGAATTTACTCAAACGAGCAAATTTGAAGTGCCGGTGTTCCTCTTGCTGCAAGACCGCCGCCTCGGCAAAATAGTAGGAGCTGCCGGGGCCGGCCTCTGGATAACGCCTGGCCAGGGTCGCATAGGCGATGGCAGTGAGCATGGCGATGGCAGTGGCAATGAAGACCGAAAACCACATGTTCATTGCCGAGGACGGCACCGCCTGGATCTGATAGGTGGTCCAGAGAAAAGCACCGGGCGCAATGAGCGCCATCGCGTTGATGGTGACACCCGTCAGCCCCAGGGTGGGCTGCATGCGCACCTCACCACCGGTTTCTGTAGCCATGAGGAACCTCCTTTTCTAGCAGCACAATCCCAGGAAGAATGTGATGATGGCTGGCCTCATTACCACAGGATTCGCCTTCATGGCGCCGGGCCGCGGAAAGAGCTTTCGGGCAATCACCGCTCGTTCGTCTCCTGCTCTTCCCCACGCTAGTAGTGTAGCGCCGCTCCCTCGCCGAAAAGTAGAGACAATCCATCAAAAAGTCAGAGACGGGATTCATGCATTGTGCACAATCACGCGGGCCGCGTTAACGGCTATACTTAACACTGTGGGGATTTTTTACCCCTGCGCTCTAGGTCGCTGGCGAAAACGCTAGCCAGAGCATTGTGCAAAAAACACAGACTTCAGGATAGCAGCCGCCCGCGGCCTCAACGCCGCTGAGATTCCTGCACACGCTGCACTACTTGCTTGCTACGCTGTCGCTGTCGGAGAAGGGAGTCAGTTGCTCTATGCGGAAATTGACGCTTTCGATCTTGCCCGGTCAGTACGCTGTCTGCCGCCTTGATCCCAATGGCCCAATCCCCCACTGGGCCTTGATCGGCGATGAATTTATCTCCCTCACCCGCACACCCTATGAGCTGTCTGTAGTTTGCTGCGAGGATAACGTTCCTCAAGAGGGCTATCAGGTCGAACGCGGCTGGAAATGCCTGCGCGTCGATGGCCCTTTCGATTTTTCTGTGGCTGGCGTGCATGTCTCGCTGGCTATCCCGCTCGCGGAAGCTAATATCAGCGTGCTGGCGATCGCCACCTATGAGACCGACCATATCCTGGTGAAGGCCGAAGATCTGGAACGCGCTAGACAGGTCTTGGAACGGGCCGGCCACCACTTCCGTACCTAGCCCGCGCTAGTCCGCCCCCGCCGGCTCGCTCACCTCACCTTTCTCTCCCCTCTTACAGGTTCCGGCTTCCATCCAGGCCCTGCCATTGACCACTTTCAGCCCAGGCGACTGCCAGCCACCTGGGTTAGATAAAGTGGACTATACATCTTGACATTCAGTCCAGTTTTTGGTTAGGATCTCCTTGAAAAGGATGTGTTCGCTTCTGCAGGCTCGCTGTGTGCGAGCAGAAAGTTACTCTCAGGTGAGCCTATGCCTGGCAGCAAGCAGTCCCTGGTTGAGGGCCAGAGTGAGGTGGCACGCCTCCGTTGCCAGATCGAGGCCGAGTACGTTGCGATGCAGCGCGGTCTCTACGGGCTGGCACTGGGACGGGCCCGCCACCAGGTCATTGCCTTCCATCTGCGCCGAGCCGACCGACTCTGTGCCCGGTTAGCGCACTATGTCGGCGAGAAAGCGGCTTTGCAAACGCTGTGCCAGCTCTATGATGAAGCCCTCAATCAGGAGGTAAGCGATGCCTTATCCTCTTCTCACCCGCGCTGCTGATCCGTTGGATGGTCAGGCGCAAGGCTGCGCTGCGCGCTTCCCTGCTGCTCTTTGTTTCGCATGGCTGCGGCCTTCCTCCTTCTCGTCTGGTCGTTTTCGTTATTACCGATGCATGATGCAACAAAGGAGCAACGATGCCGCAAAGATTACCGCGTCCTATCGCTTTCGTCGTTCTGTCGCTCTTTATGGTCGCCGCTCTCTTAGTCGGCTGGCAGCTGCACCAGAGTCGGCCAGCGCAGGCCGCCGGCTTCCCAGCCCACTACTTCGCTCCCTATGTTGATACAAGTCTATATCCCACCTTCCAGTTGACGCAGACGGCCCAGCAGATCGGGGTGAAGTTCTATACACTGGCCTTCATTATTAACGGCGGCGGAAGCTGTCAGGCCGAGTGGAATGGAACCACCCCCGTCAATCAGGGCTTCTTGCAAAGCGATATCAGCAATCTGCGTGCCCTGGGAGGCGATGTGATTGTCTCCTTTGGCGGCGCCAATGGCACCGAGCTGGCCCAGGCTTGCAGCAGCGTCAGTAGCTTGCAGGCCCAGTACCAGGCCGTGGTGACCAACTATCAGTTGACGCACGTGGATTTTGATATCGAGGGGGCGACCATTGCCGACTCGGCTTCGGTCGACCGGCGCAATAAGGCCCTTGCCGCTCTGCAGGCGGCCAACCCTGGGCTGTTCGTTTCGTATACGCTGCCGGTGATGCCTTCGGGATTGACGCAGGACGGCATCAATCTTCTGCAGAATGCCATCGCTAACGGCGTTAACGTGGGCATGGTCAATATTATGGCAATGGATTACGGCAGCTCGGCCCCTCCCAATCAGATGGGGCAAAATGCCATTAGCGCCGCTCAGAGCACCTTCAATCAGCTCAAGAGTCTTTACCCCAACAAATCGAACGCCCAGCTGTGGGCAATGATTGGGGTGACGCCGATGATCGGCTTAAACGATGTGTCGCCCGAGGTCTTTACACTTCAGGATGCCCAGCAGCTGCTCAGTTTCGCCCAGCAGAATGGTCTGGGGGAGCTGGCGATGTGGTCGGCGGGCCGCGATCAGCCCTGTCCTAACAATGGGGCCTATGTCTCACCGACGTGCAGCGGTATTCAGCAGCAGCCCTTTGATTTCTCGAAGCTCTTTAACCAGTTCACTGGCGGCAGCACTACGAATCCCACGCCCACGCCCACGCCAACGTCTCAGCCGGCGACGCCTACTCCCACCCCTGGCCTCACTCCCACTCCAACGCCCTCGCCAACTCCAACCGGAGGGAACCTGGTGGCCAATCCCGGCTTTGAAAGCGGCTCGCTCTCGCCCTGGAGCTGCGACGCCGGCGACCGTGTGGTGACGTCTCCCGTCCACAGCGGTTCGTATGCCTTGCAACTGACGCCGAGTAATTCGACAACCGGCCAGTGCACACAGACAATCAGTGTGCAGTCGAATCATACGTATACGCTGAGCGCCTACGTGAACGGCCCGTATGCTTATCTCGGCATCAGCGGCGGAGCCAGCAATTGGACAAGCAGCACAAGCTATACATTGCTGTCAGTGACGTTTACGACCGGTTCCTCAACAACCAGCGTGACGATCTATGTCCACGGCTGGTATGCCCAGGGCCCGGTCTATGTCGATGACGTGTCGCTGCGTTAGCTCGTGCTGACAGACCCGGCTTGTATGGGGCTGGCAGCCCGACGACGACCGGCTTGACGGTCCCGTCCGGCCCCTGCCCCCCAGGGAAGCGCGGCTCTTCCTCGACCTGCAGCAGGAACTTGCCCCTGGCTGCAGGTCGTTTTTGGGAAGGAATGTGCCCACTGGTCAAAGCGGCCAGGCCAGGCCAGGCCAGGCCAGGCCAGGCCAGGTCAGTTCCAGTTCAAAGTCCCCTTGCCATTCGGCGAGTCTTACGATGCAGGGAGAAGCACGACTATTCGAACGGCAATGTGCTACAATTGCTAATGACGGCACAATGATGAGCCTCCCACAAGGACCGTTGACCGCACCGCTGACGAGGGCTCCAGCAACGCTGATCGCTCGATTGATCACCTATGTTTCCGCACTTTCCAACCTGGAATGGATTAGGGATCTCCGTCTGGCTGACAGCTCTGCCAGTGTCATCGCCTCAGGAGGCGCACAGCAGCAGGTTGGTTGGGCTGCCTGGTGTTGGGAAGGAAGAGCCAGCCGGGAGAGAATCAGTTGCTACTCTGGCAGAGCAGGACTTTGCATCTGAGCGCTTGGAAAAGGATGCATCTCTATGTCTGAGCAAGAACGCCGTCAGGAGAAAGATGCCCCCTTGCGTCGCGATATTCGCATGCTTGGCGATGCGCTGGGACGTGCCATTCAGCAGCACGGGGGGAGTGAGGTGTTCGAGACGGTGGAACACCTCCGCCGTAGCTGCAAGCGTCTGCGCGATTATGCCGAGCAGCTCGCGCAGGCCGAGGGAGTGGAAGCAGAACAATTGCAGCGTGAGATTGAGGCATTGGATGCCGACATTATGCGAGTCGTGGAGAGCTGCGATCTGCGCATGGCCATCGATGTGATCCGCGCCTTCACGATCTACTTTCACCTGGTCAATACGGCAGAACAGTACCACCGCATTCGCCGCCGCCGCGAACACGAGAGCGGCCCGGAACCGACGCCACAGCGTGGCTCGCTGGCTGCCCTCATGCAGTTTTTCCAACAGCACGGAGTTGACCGCGAGACTCTGCAAACCCTCTTGCAGCGCCTCTCGATCGAGCTGGTCTTTACGGCCCACCCGACTGAGGCGACGCGCCGTACGCTGATCATCAAGTCGCGTCAGGTGGCTGATCTGCTGGATGCCTACGACCGCGAGTACGGCCACGTGCTCGGTCGACCTCAACGCCCCTGGTCACGCCAGCGTGAGCTGGAGAGTACTATTGCTTTGCTCTGGCGCACCGATGCTGTCCGCCACGTGCGCCCGCAGCCGGTGGATGAGGTGAAGATGGGCATCTATTACCTCGATGAGATTATCTACGAGGCACTTCCCGAACTCTACGAGGAGTTCGAGCAGTTGCTTGAACGGCAGTATCCCAACCTGGACCTGCGCGTTCCACCTTTCTTGCGGATCGGCTCCTGGATCGGCGGGGATCAGGATGGCAATCCAAATGTCGGACCGGAGACGTTGCTGCAGGCCCTGCGCCTGCAACGCGCTAGCTTATTGACACACTACCGTCGCTCGATCGAGGCACTGGCACGGGAGTATTCACAGTCGATTACCTACAGCACGGTGACTGAGGAGCTGCGCCGCTCGATCGAGGAGGATGCCGCTCGCCTGCCAGACTACGATCGCGAGCTGGGCGAACAGACACGCCTGGAGCCATATCGGCGCAAGCTATCGTTCATGTGGAAGCGCCTGGGAGCGACGTTGGCTGCGATGGCCCCAGCCCAGGAGGAGGAAACGACTGAGTCGGCCTCGGCCCTACAGCGCACGGTGGCCTATCGCGACGCGGAGGAGCTACTGGCTGATCTGCGCCTGGTCTATGAGAGCCTGCTGGCCGACGGTGAGCATGAGGTGGCCAATGGGGCCCTGGCTCGTCTGATTCGCCAGGTGGAGCTGTTTGGCTTTCATTTCGCCGCGCTTGATGTGCGCCAACATAGCGAGCGCCATGCTCAGGCGCTTTCAGAGCTGCTGCGCGTGACCGGCCTGGCAGAGACACTGACCGTTGGCTCCGATGGGGCACCCGCCAGAGACTATCTGGAGTTGAATGAGGAGGAACGGGTTCAGCTGCTGGAGCGCCTGCTCCGCGATCCGCGCGTCTTGCCGCGACGCGGCCTCCAGCTGAGCAGGGAAACAGCCACGGTTTTGGGAACGTTCGAGGCCATTCGCCAGGCACGCGAGGAGTTCGGTCCACGGGCGGTGACCTGCTATATCATTAGTATGGCCCGTACGCTCAGCGACTTGCTGGAGGTACAGTTTTTCTGCAAGGAGGCCGGCATCAGCGGCCTGCCGATCGTGCCGCTCTTCGAGACAATCGCCGATCTGCGCGGCTGCGCGACGATCATGGAAACAGCCTTCCGCTTCCCGCTCTACCGCCAGTGGGTGGCCAGTCATGGCAATGAGCAGCAGATTATGCTCGGTTACTCGGATAGCAGCAAGGACGGCGGAATGCTGACCTCGGGCTGGGAGCTCTATCAGGCACAGCAACGCCTGGCAGCACTGGGAGAGCGCTATGGGATCGGTATCATGATCTTCCACGGACGCGGCGGGGCCATCGGGCGCGGCGGCGGCCCTATCTACGAGGCCGTTCTGGGCCAGCCACCAGGCACCGTCAACGGGCGCATTCGCATTACCGAACAGGGAGAGATGCTCTCGTTTAAATACGGGCTTCACGAGATTGCCTTGCGCAATATGGAGCTGGTGGTCACTGGAGTCATTGAGTCGAGCCTCCCCCAGGACCAGCGCCGCGAGGAACCGCCACGCTGGGTCGAGATCATGGATCGGCTCTCGCTGAGCGCCTATCAGCGCTACCGCCGCCTGATCTACGAGGATCGCGAGTTTTTGAACTTCTTTGAGCAGGCAACGCCAATCCTCGAACTCGGCTGGCTCAATATCGGCTCTCGCCCGGCGCGCCGCACCAGCGGACGCAATATTGAGGAGCTGCGTGCCATCCCCTGGGTCTTCTCTTGGATGCAGAGCCGCTATGTGCTGCCAAGCTGGTACGGGATCGGCGGGGCTATCGAGGAGTTCGTCCAGGCCGAGCCGCAGGGCCTGCACGAGCTGCAGGAGATGTACCGCTCCTGGCCCTTCATGCGCGCTTTCCTCGATAATTTACAGATGACGCTCTCAAAAGCGGATATGCATATTGCTCGCCACTATGCGACGCTGGTGGCCGACGAGCAGCTGCGTCAGCGCATCTCTGCCGAAATTGAGGCAGAGTATGAGCGCACGTGCAGCTGGCTGCTGCGTATTGTGGGAGGCAAGGCCCTGCTGGATAACTCGCCGGTTCTGCAGCGCTCAATCCGTCTGCGCAATCCTTACGTGGACCCGCTGAGCTACTTCCAGGTGGTACTACTGCGCCGCCTGCGGGCCTTGGGCGGGCCGCTGGATCTGAGCAAGGCGGAGCAGCAGGAGGCTGGCGAACAGGAGCGCGAGCGGGCGCGTCTGACCTACGCTGTGCTGCTGACCATCAATGGCATTGCCGCTGGCCTGCGCAATACCGGCTAGTGGCAGCCCAGCCCGCTTTCTTTCTCTCAGCGGGTCCAGGCCTGTAAAGCGTAAAGCGCAGTAAAGGAAAGTGAAGGATGGGACCGGTGACGCCGGTCCCATCCTTTTTTGTTCTGTTCTGGCCGTCTGGGAGCCGGGCAGCTGCAAGCTAGACAAAAGGCAGGACTGTCTCGGCGAAGTCGCGCAGGCCCTCGATGTCATCAAGATAGAACCACTGCAGCATCAACTCTTGAATGCCGGCTTCGCCGTAGCGCCTGATCTGGGCAATAGCCATGTCGGGCGTGCCGACAATGGTGCGATTCTGGGCCTGCACTCGCTCCAGGATCTCCTGCGAGGAGAGGGAGGCGTAGCTGGGATCATAGTGACGCCACCAGTCAAGACGCTGATAGAGATCCTCGCGTGTGCGCCCGAAGAAGAGCGAGGTCATCATCGTGCGCTGAACACTGGAGGGCGGGCGTCCTGCCTCCTGCAGCAATTGATCAAGAAAGGCAGACAGTTCGCGAAACTGCTCAGGGGAGAGAAAGCCGGCATTCCAGATGTCGGCGTAGCGCGCCGCCAGCGGCAGTGTGCGTTTGCGTCCGCCGCCACCGATCATGATGGGCGGCCCACCAGGTCGCTGCGGACGGGGCAGAAGCTGCGCCTCGCGGAGCTGGTAGAAGCTGCCGTTGAAGGTGACTGGCTGCTCGGAGCGCAGCAGGAGATTGATCACCTCCAGGGCCTCAGCAAAGCGCGCCATGCGCGTACGCATATCGCCCAGGTTCAGCCCAAACATGGCATGTTCGCGTTCCTGCCAGCCGGCTCCAACACCGAAGATGAAGCGTCCCCCACTCAGGTCGTCGAGAGCTATCGCCTGGCGCGTTAGCATGACGGGATGATGAAAGGAGATCGGCGAGACGAGCGGGCCAAAATGGAGGCGCCGCGTATGGTCGGCAGCATAGGCCAGCGAGACAATGGTTTCCAGGGCCTCGCGGTCGGGCGGCACGGGGTCGGTGAAGTGATCGGAGCGGAAGAGGCCCGCATAGCCCAGACCTTCGATGGCCTCGACCAGGCGCTGCCAGCGGGACCAGGTCAGGCCCGTCTGTCCTTCGATCTGAATGGAAATAGCGACCATTGTGAAACGCTTCTCCCTCCTGACTGAGCTATCTCTCGGCAGAGTTGCCCACATCACCGATGAGAGCACCCCCCCCTGTCTGCTACCAGTATGACACACCGCTCCGCAGGGGCACAAGCGCCAACGCGACATCGTCAGTATCTCCGCTCGCTGGGGTTGACCTCGCTACCAGGCATATGGTATTTTTAGAATTGATGTGTGGATTACGACGAGTGAATAGAACAGCTGCCAGATCTGCTCTGAGCGATAACATCGAGCAATTTCGCAGGGGGGCGGTATACAGAGGAATGTAAAAAAACAGCATATTCTGCTGAGACTGAGCGTTTCAAAAAGTCGGAGCACTCTATGCACGAGAGAAAACGGCGCCCTGCAGTCCGTCCACCACTTTCTCCCCTCGAAATAGGGATAGAGATCGTTGCTCTGGCCAGTGTTGCCCTGAGCATTTACCTGACGGTGCAGGCCTGGGCTACATTGCCAGCGCGCATTCCTGGCCATTTCGGCCTCGCAGGTCAGCCTGATGCCTATTCTAACAGATCAGACCTTCTATTCTACCCTATTTTCTCAGTTATTGCCTATATTTTCATAACTCTCTTGTCATGCTTCACGAGGTTTTTCAATTATCCCTGGGCTATTACCGAAGAGAACGCAGCTCGGCAGTACCGCTTAGCGCGAGGGCTGATCAACTGGCTCAAACTCTTGTTGATCTGGATGCTGCTCTATGGCGAATGGCTTACGATAGAGGTGGCAACTCAACAAGCGACGGGTCCCGGCGCGCTGGTTTTCATCGGCCTGCTGCTCTGCATGCTGCTTTCAACGGCGGTGTATATCGTAGCAGCCAGACGCGCCCGCTAGATAGCCAACAACGGCACAAGAGTCAACTATTTCACGGCTAAAGCCTGGGTCCCCGGCACCGGAGAAAGAAGTCCAAACGCCGGGGAAGGATTGGAGGAGCGCACGGGGAAGCATTCCCCTCCTACCAAGGGAGGCGCTATCTTATCTAGCTATGCGCCTGGCATAGCTGGCTGCTTGGATGATAGGTATAGTCGAAAGGAAGAGCACAGGGATAACAATCCAGAGGAAAGCCAGAGTCGTATTGTCCCCAAAGGGAATAAAGAAAGCAACGATCCCAATAACTATCAGCAGACTGGACCAGAGGATCGTCCATCTCGCTCCGTAGCGGTTGATTTCGCGCCACTGCTCGGCTGAGGTAAAGGCCCGTCCGAAGCGGAAACCGTAGAAGGAGTTGCGCTGAGTGGTGCCACGCAACAATGGCAGGCTCAAAACAATCATAGAAGCGCCCGCCACGACATCGATGACGCTGGCTAAGAGATTCAGTGAATTCATGGGAAACAACCTCTTTATGTCGCTGCTGCAACTGACAACACTTTGTAATGGCTACTCATTCATTACACATACTAGAAAGCATAAAGCCTGCTTTCAGCAATGACAAGGGGAAAAGACGAAGGACTTTTCTTCGTATGCTCCAGCTGGCACAGCAGTCATGTGTCCACCAGGCAGAAACTTGCGCAATCCTGACCGTCCCTGTATAATACTCGTGGCAGGGTGTTTAGCTTCTGGGCATAGAGGCTGGCATCAAGAGCGAAAACAAGAGCAGGCAGGAGAAGCTTCGGCAAGAGGCAGCGGAGGATGACGACAGCGAAGCGCCTCGCTGGAAGGTGAGTGGGCCGTCTGGTCAAGGGCCGTGCAGAGAGAGCCGCAAGCCCCGATCTGGATGAGTATCACTCGCTCCAGGATGGTCTCCTCGAAAGCCGGCGCGAGTCCGCAGCTTGGCATGAGCTACCTCCCTCTCCGCGCTGTCCCCTGCGAAATTGCTCGGTGCTATCGCTCAGAGCCGATCTGGTAACGGCTCGCATCACTTGCCACAACCCTGACCCCAATGCTGAAGAAAGGTATGCCTGCAGGGCAGGCTATTGCTCGCAGGCTTCTCTCTTTTTCGTCAGCAGGAAGGTACCACGGCACCGCCCCTGGCAGATGAGATGCGCCAGGCAGCCGGGCAAGAATCCGAGAGAGGCCATCATTCCACCAGGGCAGGTGCCTACGCCGCACAAGCGACAATCGAATACGAGCTTGCTGATAGCTGTCCCGCGTTGAGCGAACGTAGTACAGAGGAAGCGGCCAACAGCGATCCGATGTTCGGTGAGAGTTCGGAAGGACACGCCCTCTGGAACGCCTTCGTGAGCGGCTGGCCGAAGAAAGTTCGTGATGCGCCTGAAGTCAGAAGCATCCTAATCTGGGACAGAGAGGGAAGTGGAAGGGAGCACATCACGGGCAAGTAGGATCAGGTGGGTGGTTCCCACGCAGCGCAATAACCGTAAAGAGCGGTCACCGTGCATGCTCCTCACAGCGGTGTGAGCGGCATCCGACAGGAGAGAGCTGGTCTCCTCCTCTCTCTGGCGCTAGGCAGCGGCTGGTGACAATAAGGGTGGCACCACGGGTGTAGGTGCAAGCGAGTCCTCAATCTCATCTCGCCTTTGCCTACTCTCGTCCCTTCAGGTTTCCAGGACAGGAAGGGGCGAGGGTTTTTTGATGCCTGCTCGCTCCTTCTCGACACGTTTTCCTTGACCTTGAAGGAGTGTTGCACGATGACAACCAGCAATCAGGAACAACAGACCGACAAGCAGAGTGCCCTCGCAGTTGCCTTGCAGAAGATCGAGGCGGTAGAGGTTCCCCAGGGGAAGAGCATCGCCCTCGCTTACTCTGGCGGCCTTGATTCGTCGCTCTGCGTCAAGCTCTCCCAGCTCAAGTACAAGGCGCGGGAGCTATACGCCATCAATGTTGATGTCGGTCAGGGACAGGATGAGATCGAGATGGCGGTAGAGCGCGCGGTCCAGTTGGGTATTCAGCCGATTACGATCGACGCCAGAAAGGAATTCACCGAGCAGTGGCTGACAAAAGCCATTCAGGCCAACTCGGACTATAACGGCTATCCCGTCTCGACCTCGATGACGCGCCAGTTGATCGCCGCCAGGGTGGCTCAGAAAGCCCTGGAGCTGGGTTGCGATGCCTTGATGGAGGGTTCCAGCGGCAAAGGTAACGACCAGTATCGCATGCATAATGTCTTTAGCCTCTTCGCTCCCGGCCTGGCGATCTTTGTGCCAGTGCGCGATTTCGACCTGACGCGCAGCGAAGAGGGGCTGCTGATGGAGCACTACGGCGTTCCGATCGAGGAGATCATTGTCGGCGGTGATGACAAGACAATGTGGTGTCGCTCGATCGCCAGCGGCGGGATCGATCTGGATACGGAGCTGCCCGATTCGATCTGGATGTGGCTGACTCCTCCTCAGAAGGCCCCAGATAAACCGACAACGATCAAGCTGACCTGGCGCAATGGCCTGCCGGTCGCCCTGGACGGCCATGAGCTGCCGCTCGACGAGATGATTGAGCAGTTGAATGTGATCGGTGGGGCCAATGGAATCGGCAAGATCGACCTCTTCGAGGATGGCATCATGGGCCTCAAGTCTCGCGAGATCTACGAGGCCCCCGCGGCGACCATCCTGCTGAAGGTCCACCGCGATCTAGAGCAGTTCTGTCTAACAAAGGAGGAGATCCAGCTGAAGCGTCCTCTTGACGCTTACTGGGCACGCCTGGTCTATCACGGCGAGTGGTTCCATCCTCTGAAGCAGGCCATCGACGCCTTTATCGCTGAAACGCAGAAGGTGGTGAACGGCGAGTACACGCTCCAGCTCTATAAAGGGAACATTGATATTGTGGCACGCAAAGCGGAGGGCGGTCTCTTCTTCCCCGATGTGCGCTCTATCAAGAGCGCCAGCTTCAATCAGAAGGAGTGCGCCGCTGTGGCCCACATCCGCGGTCTGCCTTATGAGCTGATCTCGCGCCGCAACAAGAATCTGGGGTTCAGTCCCGTAGGAGGGATCTGATTCATGCCGAAACTCTGGCAGAAAACCTATCGTGTGAATGAGCAGGTCGAGCGTTTCGAGGCGGCGCAGAATAGCGCTCTCGATAGCCGCCTGGTGCGCCACGATGTCTGGGGGTCGCTGGCGCATGCGGCCATGCTCACCAAGATTGGTGTGCTGACGGAGGATGAGCACAGGGTCTTGAAAGAGGCCCTGTGTGACATCCTCCATCTGGCCGAAATGGGACAGTTTACCATTACGCCCAGCGATGAAGATGTCCATACGCGCGTCGAGAACTATCTGGCTGAGGTGGCCGGGGCCGCGGGCAAGAAGATTCACATGGCGCGCTCGCGCAATGATCAGGTGCTGGTTGATCTGCGCCTCTATGCCAAGGAGCAGCTGCATGGAATCACCAATTCCCTGCTGACGCTGGTGGAAACGCTCTGGCGCTTCGCCGGCGCCCATACCGATGTACCGATGCCCGGCTATACCCATATGCAGCGGGCCATGCTCTCATCGGTGGCCCTGTGGGCTGGCGCTTTCGCCGAGTCCCTACTCGACGATGAGCAGTTGCTGAGCGCCGCTTACAGTTTGAACGACCAGTCACCGCTTGGCTCCGCCGCCGGCTATGGTGTACCGATTGCCATCGATCGCCAGTATACCGCTGAGCTGTTGGGCTTCGCCCGTGTGCAGAATAATGTGGTGTATGTGCAGAATAGTCGCGGCAAGGTAGAGGCAGCTATCGTGCAGGCCCTGGTCCAGATAATGCTGGACCTGAGTAAGCTGGCTCAGGATATCTTGCTGTTCACAACGGCGGAATATAATTTCTTCCATGTCCCCCAGGAACTATGCACGGGCAGCAGCATTATGCCCCAGAAGCGCAATCTGGGCGTGATGGAGCTGGTGCGCGCCCGTACACAGACGGTGCTGGCCCTTCAGCAGCAGATTCTGGGCATTGTCACTGGCCTGCCCTCGGGCTACAATATGGACTATCAGGAGACCAAGCGCCCCTTTATGGAAGCGCTAGATGTGGTGCGTGAGTGCCTGGACATCTCTACGCTGGTGGTGGGGTCGTTGGAGGTGAATGTCGACCGCCTGGTCGCCGCCTGTACCTTCGAACTCTTCGCTACCGATCGCGCCTACGAGCTGACGCGCACCGCCAACCTGCCGTTTCGCGATGCCTATCGGATTGTGGGAGCTGAGGTAACAGCTCAGCTCGATCGTCATGAGCCTCTGCCCACAGAGAGCCGCGAGCAGCTGGTCGAGCGCCTCAAGAAGCGCAATCACCTGGGCGGAGCCGGTAATCTCGGTCTGGAACAAGTGGCCCAGCGGCTGGCCACCGCACGGGCGGCCTGGCAGGAACGCACTGCCACTTTTGAAAGAGCGATCCGGCGCCTGATAGACCCAGGACAGAATGATCAGGGCGGCCAGAACAGCCCCACGTCGGCGCCGGATGGGCTTCAGTCTGAGCATGGGAGGGCTTAAGCTGATGGCTACTGCGGTTCTCGCCTATTCCGGCGGTCTCGATACCTCTGTGGCAATCCGCTGGATTAAGGAGAAATACGATCTGGATGTGATCGCGCTGACGATCGACGTCGGCAACGATCGCGATCTGCAAAGTATTGCCCGCCGCGCGGAACAGATTGGGGCCGTGAAGGCGATTGTAGTGGACGCGCGGGCCGACTTTGTGCGCTATTTTGTCTGGCCCGCTCTGCAGGCCGGCGCAATTTATGAGGGCCAGTATCCGCTGGCAACTGCTCTGGCCCGTCCTTTAATTGCTCGCCTGCTGGTAGAGGTAGCCCGCGCCGAGGGCGCAGTCGCCGTGGCTCATGGCTGTACTGGCAAGGGCAACGACCAGGTACGCTTCGATGTCTCGATCGCGACGTTAGCCCCCGATCTGAAGATTATCGCCCCGGTGCGTGAGTGGAGCATGACGCGCGACAGCGAGATCGCCTACGCCGCCGAGCACAATATTCCCATCCCGGTGACGAACGCCAGCCCCTACTCCATCGATCAGAATCTCTGGGGGCGTAGCATCGAGTGCGGGGCCCTGGAAGATCCCTGGGAGGAGCCGCCAGAGGATGTCTATGCCTGGACCACCAGCCCCTGGCTCTTCGGGCGTCCGGGCGGTCCGCCCATTCCCGAGCCAACCTATATCGAGTTGACCTTTGAGCGTGGCATCCCGGTGGCCCTCAACGGCGAGGAGGTCGATGGGGTGACCTTGATCGAGACGCTCAACCCTTTGGCCGGCAAGTACGGGATCGGGCGCATCGATCATGTCGAGAATCGTCTGGTGGGCATTAAGTCGCGCGAGATCTACGAGGCGCCCGCCGCGGTGGTCCTGCACGCGGCGCATAAGGCTCTGGAGAGCCTGACACTTAGCCGCGACCAGCTGCGCTTCAAGGAGTTGGTTTCTGCCGAATATGCGCGCCTGATCTACAACGGGCAATGGTACAGCGCCCTGCATCAGGACCTGGCGGCCTACGTGCAGAGCACGCAGCGCTTTGTGAGCGGCAAGGTACGCGTGAAGTTGGCGCCGGGCCAGTTTGCCGTGGTCGGACGCCAGTCCGAGCATTCGCTCTATAGCCACAGCCTGGCGACCTACGATACGGGCGATCAGTTCGATCATAACGCCGCTGTGGGCTTTATTAAGCTGTGGGGTCTCCCACTGCAGACACAGGCCCAGGCCCAGCTTCTCCCTTCGCTCGGAGTCGAGGGGAACCTGCTGAAAGGAGTGGAGGGCAACCTGCTGGAGAAAGGGCCTGCTCCTTCTTCCTCAGAAGGACAGGGCTGAGTTCACGCAGAGAGCCAGCCGGCACGGCCAGCAATGCCCTTTAGCTATTGCTGGCCGCCTGCCCTGGTTCTTTCTTGACTAGCGCTGACTGCTGGCCCCCTGCCCCGGCTGCCACCACCTTTCCGCGAGACGAGTACGCTAGGGAGTAGTGAGGGCCTCCCGCACACCAGGGATGACCTCGGCGGCGAAGCGCTGGACCTGACGCAGACGGTCCTCCAGCGGCCAGTAGATAAAGGTATCCAGTCCCACTTCGCGCACCAGGCGCGTCAGCTCCGCAATCCAATCCTGGACGCCGCCGCGAAAGGTGCCGCGCTCCCAGCCAGGGCCGCTATCGGTGATCTGGCCGATGATATTGTAGATACGCCGAATAGCTCGCGGCGAGCGTCCTGCCCGCTGGGCAGCCTCGTCGATCTGACGCTGCATGGCAGGCAGTTGCTCAGGGGCGGCATAGGTGCTACTGGGAATCCAGCCATCGGCCAGACGCCCGGTCAGGCGCAGCATGCGTGGACGATAAGCGCCAAGCCAGATGCCGATCGCATGGGCCGGACGTGGACCAGGGCGCGTTCCCAGGGCGCTGTAGTAGCGTCCCTGAAAGTGAAGGCTGCGCTCGCCGCTCCAGAAGCGGCGTATGAGTTGCACTGCTTCCTCCAGGGCCGCGACTGCTTCGCCGGCGTTGCGCCGTGGTCCCCCCATAGCGACGATGCCGTCGGCGAAAGCGCCAGCTCCCAGTCCCAGCTCAAGACGACCGCCGCTGAGGACGTCAAGGGTGGCCACCGCTTTGGCCAGCATCAGCGGGGGACGCAGCGGCAGATTGGCGACGTTGGGGAAGAAGCGTACACGCTGCGTGGCCTGCGCCAGGGTAGCAATGAGTGTCCAGGTATCGAGGAAGCCTGCGTTGTAGGGGTGATCCTGAATGCCTATAAGGTCAAAACCAGCCTCCTCCACAGCGCGCGTGAGTTCCAGGGGCCAGCGCGGATCATCCGCCGTAGGATCAACATTTGCCCCGAAGAGGATAGGGGGACGCTCACTCTTGGGCGTTTCCATAAACCTCGCTCCTCACACACTCATTCATTCATCTGCTTGTTTGCTCGTTCGCCGATTGCTCAACCAACGAGCACCATCAGAGTCCTATCACAGGGCCGTTGTCGGCGGAGGCGCTCAGGCGGCCCCGGTACCTGGGCGGAAGCGGGGTAATACCTGACGCGCGAGCAGTTCGACGGTTTGCAGATCCTCGAGCTCCCAGCTTCCTAACATAAAGGAGGTGATGCCCAGATCGATGTAGGCCTGGATCTGCTCCGCAATTTGATCCGGAGTACCCAGCAGCCCCCGGCCCTGCAGTCTGGCCGCCTCTTGCGGAGAGGGGACACAGATGCAACGTCCGAACCAGCTCCGCTCAATCTGGCTGGGGTCGCGCCCGAGTTGCTGACAGGTACGCTCGAAGGTGGCTAGCCGCTCCTGGTAGGCTTCGGGCCTGACCCAGGCAGCATTCCAGCCATCAGCATAACGGGCTACGATCTGGAGCAGACGCGGGCCAAGACCACCGACGATGATGGGAGGTACTGGCTCCGGTTTTGGCTCACAATAGGCGCTGTGGACGCGATAATAGCGCCCCTCAAAGGTCGCTTGCTCCTGGCTCCAGAGCGCTCTGACAATCTGCAGAGTCTCTTCGAGTTGCTCGATGCGGGTCCGCGGCTCGGGGAAAGGATAGTTGTAGGCGCGATACTCTTCCTCATGCCAGCCGGCGCCGATACCCAGCAGGAAACGCCCCCCACTGAGATACTGCAAGGTAGCACCCATCTTGGCCAGCAGAGCCGGATTGCGAAAGGATTGGCAGAGGACCATGTGACCAATGCGATACTGGGGGTAAAGTGCGGCAATATAGGTCAGCGCTGTCCAACCCTCCAGCACAGGCGAATGTCCAAACTGCAGATGATCGGTGAACCACAGGGAGTCGATCTGTTCGCCCACCAGCGCAATCTGCTCTCGCGTGATTTCCAGAAAACGGCTCGGCTCCATGCCGCGCGTCGGTCCGGCATTGAGCACCCAGCCAAAGTGTACTGCTGTCATCATAGCTCGCTTTCGCCTTTGCCTTTACCGTTTGCCTCCATTGTATCCCTCGGGCAGAACCATGACAAGGCAGCTCTGGCGACAGCTATAGCGTATCTGTACCTCCCAGACCGACTATCAGACAGGCAGAGAAGCATACGGACAGGCAGAGAAGCAATCAGAGAAAGAGAGCCGCCACAGCCCGTGAAGCCGTCTGAGAGCGAAAGTCCTCCTTGAGTAACAGGGCCGCATGGGGTATAGTATACGGAACATCATCATGGCACTTCATAAGGGTGAACATCGACAATGCTGGTGTTTGAAACGATCCGCCGACGGCGCAGCATCAGCAAGATGAGTGAGCGCCGTCCGACACGGGCCCAGATTGAGCGCATGCTGGAGGCGGCCACACACGCCCCCAATCACCATAGAGTCGAACCCTGGAAATTCATCATCTTTAGCGGCGCCGCCCGTCAGGAGTTGGGCGAGGCAATGGCTCAGGCCCTGGCCCTACGTCTGGGCCAGGGCAAGGATGAAAAGACCCGAGCCTTGATCGAGAAGGAGCGTCAGAAGCCCTTGCGTGCCCCAGTGGTCATCGTGGTAGCTGCCGAGGCTCCCCAGCGTCCCGAGGTACGTGCCATTGAAAATATCGAGGCGGTGGCCGCCGCCGTTCAGAACATGCTGCTGACCGCCGAGGAGCAGGGCCTGGCCACGATGTGGCGCACTGGCGAAGCGGCCTATGATCCACAGGTCAAAGCCTGGCTCGGCCTGGCTCCCGAAGATGAGATTGTGGCCTTTCTCTATGTCGGCTACCCGGCTCTTTCGCCACCCGCGCGGATTCCAACCGATTATCGGAACAAGACACACTGGCTGGGTGAACTGGAGTAGGAGCGTGATTCAGCCCCGACGGGAGGACCAGCAGCAAAGAGAGCATCCCGGAATCACTGCGCTTTCTAAAATAAAAGCCATAAACAGGATATTGTTCCTTTTATCCTAAAAGCATATATTGCATACTCGACGGCGCCGGTTGGAAGCGGGAGAGAGGCCGCCGACCTGATGCTGGCTCGGCCTCACCCAGGGCCAGTGGTCCCTCACGCTTACCAGGCGATCCGGTGGCCCTTAGTCTGTCCCAGGTCCGGCGCCCTTGCTTTGCGTTCGTCAACCCTCGCCGGCCCAGCGAGCCTTAGCTTCAGCTCATTCCGTAGCCATCGATTTGTAATTCCTCAATCACCAGGTCTCGCTCGCATAGGCGCAAGAGCAGCATATAGCGTCCCGGAGAGACGGCGGGAAAGGTCAGCTTTCCCCGACGGTCGATCTCGGCTGACAGCCGAGGCAGATCTGCGTCGGCCACGGATCGCCTGGCTTGCTTCCCTGGCGGCGTCTTTAGCGGCTGCAGCTCTGCTTGCCGACCGGCGAAAGCTGACACATCCAGCGCAGAATTGGCGCAGCTGAGCAGACCGTACAGCACGTAACGCCCTGGAGTGGAAGACAAGATATGCAGTGCCAGCTCAAACTCTTCACCGTAGTAGTACCGCGGCCATGTTGCCGATGGGCATCTATCACACAACACCAGCCGAGCCTGACGCCTGGCGCGAGGCGCTGCCAGGCGGGGGCAAGAAGGCGCCGACGTCGCGGGTACCAGCGGATCAGCCATGAAGCGCCTGGTAATAGCCACTTCTTCGGCACAGAGCGGGCACTCTTGCACGTGAACCGCAATCTGACGCCGGTCCTCCACGCTGAGGAGGCCAGCGCAGTAGAAGCTGAGGCGCAGGCCATCAGGGCATTGACTACGATAGAGTTGCGCAAGTAAGTGACGATAGAGCGCCTGAAACTGCATAAGGCGCCGTTGGCAGATCATGCATGCGCGTAAGTGCCGCACCACTTCGGGGGCCAGGCCCTCGTCGTCGAAGGCCAGCATGGCCAGCTCCTCAGTTCCAGGGGCAAACTGATCTTTGCAATCCATCGTTTGTTTCCTTCACCTGGCAGCATGGCATGCAACGATGCCTAAACGCAGGCTGGTTCTTCCTCCTTCTGAGGATACTCCTTTCGCTAAATCAACGTTTCAGGTACGGCTTTTTGCACACGGCGTTCTTCAGCTTCTTTCCAGCTTCCTCCTCTCCTGCCGCAGCACTTTGCTCTCGGAGTAATAAACCCCATCCTGCTATACTCTGCCAGGTCAGGCCACTGCTCAGAAGGATTGCTAATGCACGCTGAGTCGCCAACGTAGCTGATCAGCATGGCGAATGAGACGTTCCACAATATTACGCCTTAAGCGGTAAACCTCCTGGACACTGCGGAATTCCTGTGAGCAGTAGCGGACAACCTCACGTGGCTTCAGGCCGCAATGGAAGAGCAGATAGGCGAGATACCGCTCTCGCCGTTGAGGCAGCAGACTCTTGAGTATCTCCCAAAGCTCGCCGCCATCATCTCTGTCCTCGCTCACTGGTGCTCCTTCGTAGCCCGGCACTGAGAGAGAAGCCTCGCGCGGTCGGGCGTACATACGCAAAGTGTCCATGATGGCGCCGTTGAGGCTGGCCCGTAGATAGCTCAGGGCCGCCGCCAGGGAAGTAAACTGAAGGTCGTGCTTGAAAGCCGTCGCCTGCCAGAACCGCTCAAAAGCCTGGGCAATATAGTTCTCTTCGCTATCCAGACGCATGGCAATCTCTCGCTTAGGATGTCGGCGCATCCAACAGCGGACAAGATCGGAGAACTGGTCTTGAAGCAGCGCCCAGGCCTGTTGATCACCTTCCAGAATGGCGCGCTGGAAGATCTCCAGTCCATAGCACTCTTCCTCGTGCCTTTGCTCGGCTGCTCTCTCGTTCATCGCTTCGGCTCCCCCGGCGTCAACCTCGGTCGGCAGGGCCAGCTCCAGGACACTTGAGAATTGTTCAGTCTGCATGCCCATCGCTCTCAACCTGCTTTCTTCCTTCAATGCCTTCGCTTACACGGAGATAGTCTTGTTCGTCCGCTTGGTGGCAGGACCCTAAGACATCCATATTCAGGTAGACGCTATTGTCAGGCTGATCTCCAATTTTTCATTCGTATGAGTCCAGATTATGCGTTTATAACGACAGATCTCCCGCCGCCCACCTGGCTCGGCAGGCGCCAAGAATAGCATTGGAACGATGCGCTGGGCGACCGGGCTTCCCCCTGGACCCAGTCCGTCGACATTGCTCATGGCGGAGACCACTCCTCGACAGGATTCAGCTGCCTGAAGGGCCTGAACTCTGCTATAGAAGCGGCTGGAAGCTCTTGTGGCTCCTTTAAAAAACAGCTATACTATCGTATAGAGAGTGTACGGTCCCTTCTCAGGACAGGCTATGTCGCAGCTAACCAGCTCAGTGTGAACTACTCCACACATTCAACGGCGGGGTGAGAGCAGAGACATGCGAGTAGCGCCGACGAGGAAGGAACCGCCGCAGGCGCTGCCTTCTCAGTCGACTGGCTGGCTGCCACTTTCCACGCAGGCCAGGTACGGCGCGCAAGGACATGGCTGAGCAATGAGCGATCAGGCAACAATGGCGTTCAATAAGCGTTGATCTCTTCTATAGTAGTCTCCTGCCACACAAGCAGCTAGCGACCAAAGCGTCGAACCCGGTCAGGAAGCTGGTCGCCGGGAGGAGTCAGGAAGGAAGCAAGGAAAAGAAGAGGGACTACCGGCTAAGGTGATGGGGAAGCGAGCGCCGCGCGAAGGAGAGAGGATGAGGGTAGGTGCTATCACACCAGGCAGGCAGGCAGCAGAACAGCCAGCAGGCGAAGCAGTCAGTAACGAGCTGACGAACCAGCCGCGGTGTCGGGCGCTCTCCGCCCCATGTCCCCGATCGGATAGAGAATTTCTCTGGTGAGATACGCAGTACACAGTACCACAGTATTAGCCCAGCCTAACGCTGGATGTCCGGGCCACTGATCCCCGCTGCGTGAGAAACCGAACCCAGAAGATGGGGTGGCCATCTTCGGGTGACCTTCGGGAGTACAGTAGCCATGAACAGGCATATCTTGCTTGGTATCGATCCCGCGATCTCTCCGGCCACCAGGCAGGCGATCACGAAAGTCAGAGAGCTGGTTGAGCAGGCTCCCGCCTTGCACGTGATTCTCCTGACGGTCATTCCTATCCCCTATACCGCTTCTCCCTCTTTTGGCATGTATGTTGGCCAGATTCAGCCCCTGCCGATCACCACCGAACAACGCCGCGAAGCCGAGGAGGTGCTCAAGCGCGCCCGACTGGAATTCCAAAAATATACCATCTCCTCTGAACGTATCGAGATGATGATTCGCGTCGGTGAGCCGGCGGGAGAGATCGTCAGGGCTGCGCGTGAGCTGGGCGTCGACCTGATCGTCGTCGGAAGCCGCGGCGAGGGTTTTCGTCACAAGCTGCGACGCTTGCTCGTCGGTAGCATCTCCCGCCGTGTCTTAGCGCTTGCCCCCTGCCCGGTGATGATCGTGATGGCTCCGCGGATCGCCCAGCCAGGCGACCTGGTCGCCTGGTATCGCAAGGCCCTGACCGCTTACCTGGAGGAGCAGACCGGCGCTCTGGCTGTTTTCACTCCCCAGGAGGTCGCCACTATGTTTCTGCCGGCCAGCAAGAAGAAGGCCGGCAGAAAGGAGGTTGCCGCGGCTACGCTCGCACTTGAACATCTCGTCAATAGTGGCAGGCTCTGCCGTCACGAGGTGGAAGGCCAACTGCGCTATGTCAATGACTAAGCCTGGCAGCCCATTATCTGCCTCTTTTAGTTCAGGTACTGGCCTCGACCTATGCCGGGCCTGCTCAGCTTCCTGCAACTCTACTATGTGCATCAGCATGCGCTCCGGGCACTGTGAATCAGCAGAGAGGGAGCCGGTCCACAGTGCCCCGTCTTTCCTCACTCAGCCTTGGCAGGAGGACGTTAGCGGTCCAACTGGTCGAGCTGGGCATGTAAAGCCTCTGGTGTCGTCACCGGCTCCTGACAGGCAAAATGTTGGCAGACGTAGGCTGTCGCCCGTCCATTCTGCTGGGGCCGCTCCGCCAGGAGCGGGATGCGGGCGGCGGCACGCTCCTGCGCGCTGCCGGGTGCCACACAGGCGAGGACAGTGTTGGGTCGATAGCGACGGTTGACCACTGCCAGCAGAGCGGCTGTTTCTCCAGCCTGCGGGTCGCCAATGATGGCGATCTCACGCTCGGGCGAGAGGGCAAAGTCAAGCGCTCCCAGCACATGCCCGAAGGCATGCGGATGCTGGGTCATGATATCCGCCAGGGCTTGCAGATAGCTCTCGGCCAGCTGGCGATAGCGCTCCTCTCCGGTGAAAGCGGCAAGGCGCAGCAGGACCTCGGCGGCGACGCTGTTGCCCGCCGGTGTAGCGTTATCCATAATCTCCTTGGGACGGCTGATCAGCGCCTCCTGGTCGCTGCCGGTGTCGAAGAAGCCACCATTCTCGCTATCAGCAAAGAGGCGCATGGCTTCCTCCATCAGGCCGCGCGCTTCACTGAACCAGCGCAGCTCGAAGCTGGCTTCGTAGAGGGCCAGCAGGCCATCTGCCAGAAAGGCATAGTCCTCCAGATAGCCAGCCAGGTGGGCCCGTCCATCCTTCCAGGTACGCTGCAGGCGCCCATCCTTGCGCAGCGCCGTCAGCAGAAAGTCAGCATTGCGCTCGGCTACGTGCCGGTAATCGCTACGCCCGAGATAGCGCGCCGCCTCGGCGAAGCTGCGCAGCATCAGCCCATTCCAGGCCGTCAGGACCTTCTCATCGCGTCCCGGCTTGACGCGCTGCTCGCGTGCTGCCAAGAGGAGCGCGCGGCCCTTCTCCAGAGCCTGCTCCAGACGCTCGCGACTGACCCCGAGACGCTCAGCCACCCGCTGGGGATCAGGCTCGGGCACGTGGAGAATATTCTTGCCTTCAAAGTTGCCGCGCGGGGTCACGCCATACCAGGCCATGAACAGCTCCCCATCCTCGCCAGGCAGCAGGCGAGCAATCTCCTCGGCCTGCCAGAGATAGAACTTGCCTTCTTCCCCTTCGCTGTCCGCGTCCTGGGTTGAGTAGAAGCCCCCTTCTGGCGCCGTCATCTCGCGCACGACGTAGTCAAGGGTCTCTTCGGCAATGCGTCGGTAGAAGGGGTTGCCCGTGACCAGGTAGGCATGCAGGTAGAGGCGGCTGAGCAGGGCGTTGTCGTAGAGCATCTTTTCGAAATGGGGAACCAGCCAGCGGGCGTCAACCGAGTAGCGATGGAAGCCGCCGCCAAGCTGGTCGTAGATGCCACCACAGGCCATGCGCTGCAGGGTCTGCTCAACGATCTCCAGCTCCGAGCGCTCCCCTTCCTTCACCGCTGGCAGCTCGCCGGCGGCGCGATGCAGGTGGACACGCAGCAGGAACTCCAGCGCCATGCTGTTGGGAAACTTGGGAGCGCCGCCGAAGCCGCCGTTGACAGGATCAAATTCGGCGGCCAGTTCGCTCGCAGCATTGGCCAGAAGTTCAAGCTGCGGCAAGACCTGCCCTTGACTGCGACGCAAGAGGGGCGCGCTGCTCCGCTCACGCAGGTATTCAGCCAGGCGCTCGGCCTGCTCCTCAACTTCCTGGCGTCGATTCTGATAGGCGTCGACGATGGTCAGCAACACTCGCGGGAACCCGGCCATCACTTGCCCGCCATAGCGCCGGTCCTCGGGCGGGAAGTAGGTCCCTCCAAAGAAGGGCCTGCCATCGGGCGTTAGAAAGACGTTGAGAGGCCAGCCTCCCTGGCCGGTCAGCGCCTGGACGGCCTGCATGTAAATGGCGTCGAGATCGGGCCGCTCCTCACGGTCAACTTTGATAGGCACAAAGTGACGGTTGATGAGGGCCGCTATCTCTTCGTTTTCGAAGGATTCGCGCTCCATGACATGGCACCAGTGACAGGCAGAGTAGCCAATGCTGAGCAAAATGGGCTTGTCTTCTTGCCTGGCTTTGCTGAGGGCTTCCTCCCCCCAGGGATACCAGTCCACCGGGTTGTGTGCGTGCTGCAGCAGGTAGGGACTGGTCTCGTGAATGAGACGATTGGTATGCTGAGCGCCTTGCGGCGCGCCGCTTGCTTCTGTCATGCTGCCTCCCGAGCAAATGCTCGCTTTGCTTTTCAAGCACAGTCTCTTTTCTCCTTTAGATGTTCATTGTACGACATCAGGGGATGGAAAGGAGTCCCTTTCGCCTCTTCGCCTGCACACCCCGGCCTGTCAGTCGCCTGACCAGGCTCAGCCCCCTCTTGCCCTCCAGAGACGGGCAGCAAGCAGCTGCCAGCACAACAGACCATCGCCGCACGCTTCAGTAATGGATCGTTCGGTTTTATGAATCTCCCCTTGACTTTCTTGCCAACGCGGACTATACTCTTATCAGAATTTTGTGACCATTTTTATTCATACAGTCATTTAGTCAAGAAAGGAGGGCGATGGAGTGACAGATCAGCTCCAGAGGAAGCGTGGCCGGGCCCGCACGTCTCCGGAAAAGCGCCGGGCGCGCGCTGAGCGCATCCTCGATGCTGCTGTAAAGCTCATCGAGCGTTGGGGCTACGATAAGACGACCATCGACGACATCGCTCGCGAGGCCGGCGTCGCCAAGGGGACCATCTACCTCCACTGGAAGACGCGCGAGGACCTCTTTATGGCTGTGATCATGCGCGAGGCGCTGGCCGTCATCGAATCGCTGCAGAAGTACATCGTTGAGAATGCTGATAGCTTTGCCTTCCACACGTTTTTTCCCTATGCCTTTCTGCTCTACCAGCAGCGTCCGCTGGTGAAGGCACTGCTCACCAACGATGCCAGTCTGCTTGGCTCAGTGGCCCAGCATGACTATCTGCAGAGTAATTCAATAGCTCGCCGCAAAGTGCTCTTCGCCCACGCCATCCTGGAGCAGATGCAAGCGGAGGGCCTGTTGCGCTCGGACCTGAGTCTCAGGCGCCTCGAATACATGCTGGCAGCCATCTTTATAGGCTATATGACGCTTGATCCGCTCTGGCCGGAAGAAGAGCGCCTTCCTCTTGAGCAACAGGCCCAGGATCTGGGCGAGGCCATTCGGTTGTCTTTAGAAAGCCAGCAGCTACCGCCACCAGAGAGGCGTCGCCGTTTGGCTCACCTAGCAAATGAGCATATTGCGAGCTTCGTGGCAGCCATTCGCGCCTATCTGGAACAGTATATTCCAGGCATTTCAGGAGGGAGCACTCATGACAGCTCTGATTCAAGTCAGCGGCCTGACGAAGTATTACGGTCGCAGTCGCGGCATTCTTGACCTAAGCTTTGAGATCGAGGAGGGTGAAATCTTCGGTTTTCTCGGCCCCAACGGCGCCGGCAAAACCACCACCATCCGCACGCTGATGGGCTTCCTGCGTCCCTCGGCGGGCCGTGCCACCATCGCCGGCCTGGACTGCTGGTCGCAGGCGCCCGCCGTCAAGCGGCTCGTGGGCTACCTGCCCTCGGAGTTCGCCTTTGATCCGGGGCTGACAGGGGCCCAGATCCTGACCTACCTTGGCCACCTGCGCGGCGGCGTTGACCGCTCCTACGTGCAGCAGCTCTGCGAGCGACTGGATTTCGATCCTGGCAAGCGCTTCCGCGAGTATTCGCGCGGCAACCGTCAGAAACTGGGCCTGATCCAGGCCTTCATGCATCGTCCACGATTGCTTATCCTGGACGAGCCGAGCAGTGGCCTCGATCCCCTCAACCAGCAGGAGTTTTACCGCATGCTGCGGGAAGTGCAGAGCGAGGGACACACGGTCTTCCTCTCCTCGCACATCCTGCCCGAGGTTGAGCAGACCTGCAGCCGCGTTGGCATCATCCGCGATGGGCGCCTCGTCGAGGTGAACGAGGTGAGCCGGCTCAAGCACATGCGACAGCAGACAGTCGTCATTAGCTTTCCTGGGCCTGCCTCACCGGAGTGGTTCCAGGGGCTGCCAGGAGTGGCCGCCGTCCGCCTCAATCGCGACGGTCGCGAGCTGCACCTTGACGTCCAGGGCGAGCTGCAGGCAGTTATCAAGGCAGCTGCCGCCCACGATGCGCTCAGCCTCTCAACCCAGGAGCCAAGCCTCGAAGAGATCTTCCTGCGCTTCTATCAGGTCGACCAGCCGGTTGCCGCTGGCCGCTAAGCACTGCTGGCCGCTGTGCGGCGGCCAGTGACGGGAGGGAACAGCTATGCTGCGTACGATCTGGCTGAAAACGTTGCGCGAGTACTGGATCGCAGTCCTCTGCTGGGGCCTCGGCCTGGGATTGCTGATCTACGCCATGTACGCCACCGCTCAGGATGCTCTCAGCGCTGGTGTCACGCAGATTTATCAGTCCTTTAGCTTCTATGGCGATCAGGTGGCGCTCAACACTATTCCTGGCTACGTCACCTTCCGCGTCTTCGGCACGACCTTGCCAGCCTTTCTGGCCATCTGGGCCATCCTGGCCGGCGCCCGCCTAGTGCGCGGGGACGAGGAGCGCGGCACGCTCGATGTCCTGCTCTCTCAGCCCCTGGCTCGGATACGCCTCTTGCTGGAAAAGCTGCTTGCGCTTATACTGGCCATCCTCGTGATGATGCTGATCATTAGCCTCTTTATTCTGCTTGGCCAGCTCAGCGCCAAGCAAGCAGCTGACTACCCGCGCGCCTTGCTGACGGCTCTCAACGTCGGCCTGTTTGAACTGATCTTTGCCTCCATCGCCCTGCTGATCTCACAGTTCGTGCGCTGGCGCGGTGCCGCCGCCGGCTGGACGGCGGCCATCCTGGTGATCATGTTCCTGTTCGATAGCGTCGGGCGAGTCCAACACGACTTCGACTGGCTGCGGCACTTATCGATCTTCTACTACTATAATGTTAATAAGCCTCTAATACCCTCAGTGGCCGCCAACTGGGGAGCCGTGATGCTGCTTGTCCTGCTGGCAGTGGTTTTGATCGTCGCCGGTGCTTTGCTCTTTGCCCGACGCGATCTGGGCGGCGTGGCGTTGCAGCTCGCCCTCAATGGGCAACGGCAGCCGGCGACGGTCGAGCGCGCTCGGGCGCTGGCGCGCGCCGCTGGCGATCCCTTCTTGCGCTCGCTGGGTCTGCGCACCCTGCGCGCGCAGTTCACCGCCCTCTTTTGGTGGACGGTGATCACGCTCTTCTTCGTCGAATTTTTGACCGCTCTCATTCCCAGCCTGCTGGACATCTTCAGGAAGGCAGTTGAGGGCAATGCGGTGATGAGCCAGCTCTTTAGCGGCTACAACGTCGCTACTAACCAGGGCTTTCTGGGAGCGACCGTCTTCGCCTTTGTCCCTGTGGCCCTGACCATCTTCGCCTTAACGCTGGCCCACAGCTGGAGCCGCGATCTGGATAACCAGCGCCTGGAGATCATCCTGAGCATGCCGCAGTCGCGCCTCCGCTTGCTCGCAGAGCATGCTTCGGCTGTCATCCTGGCTTCGCTGATTCCTCCGCTGTTGATCTGGCTCAGTCTCCTGCTGACGGCCAGCATCATTAATCTGCGCATCGATGTCGGCGACACGGCTGCCGCCTGCTTCAGTATGCTGCCGCTGGAGTGGCTGACGGCTGCCCTGGTCTACCTCCTGGCGACGCGCCTCTCCTCGGGCCTGACCACGGGCCTCGTCAGCGTCTTCCTGGCCCTCTCCTTCCTGATGGAGTTCCTGCAGCCGATGCTGAAGCTGCCCGAGTGGCTGATCAATCTCTCGATTTTCCATCTCTACGGTAGCCCAATCACCGAGGGCATGCGTTGGGGTCCCACCTTGACGGTCCTCGGCCTGACCCTGGTCGTAGGGCTGGCGGCCCTCCTTCACTTCCGGCAAAGCAGCCTCGTGGCCAGGGCCTGAGTGAGACGGCAGGCTCCCCAATATCGGTGGAGGAGAAGCAGAGTTCTCCTCCACCGCTCGTCCCCGGACCGAAGCGCGCGCCTCTACTCCTGATGCCGCCCTCCTCTCTCGCCCTACACCAGACGGGAGGCGCCAGCGGCAGAAAGCCGGCATGTGCTACAATATCTGCGGAGAGCCGAGCTGAGACGCCTCGATGCGCTCTCCATCCGGCGCTTCGCCTCTATCGGCTGTGCCGTTCGCCTCAGCGGTCAGCCCTTCGGTAGGCCTTAAGCAAGCGATCGAAATCAGAGCGTTGAGCGAGCAGAAAGACGGACGAATGACTATCCAGCAAACTTGGACTGACGTTGTCGCCGCCGCTACCCTGGCGCTGAAAGCTGGTGATCCTGTCCTGGCCAGGGCGATTGAGCGCGTGGGGCCATGCACCCTGGTACCGGACCCCAACCTTTTCGAGGCGCTGATCGATGCCATCATTTCACAGCAGATTTCTATCCAGGCCGCCGACGCGATCATGGCACGTTTGCGTGCTCTGCTTCCTCCCGGCCCCCTTCAGGCCCAACCTCTTGTGGCCCTCGATGAGCGGCAGCTGCAGGCCGCAGGTCTCTCTTCGCAGAAGATCAGCTACATACGCGATCTCTGTGCACGTGTCCTGAGCGGTGAGCTTGATCTGCAGCAGCTGCCAGCGCTTGACGATGAGGCTGTTATCCGTGCGCTGACCGCTGTCAGGGGCATCGGACGCTGGACAGCAGAAATGATCTTGATCTTTTCCTTGGGTCGCCTCGATGTCTGGCCCGTTGACGATCTGGGCCTGGCCGAGGGTCTCCGCCTCCTCTACGCGCTGGAACGGCGCCCAACGCGCAAGGAATTGCTGGCCTTCGGCGAGCGCTGGCGGCCCTATCGCACCGTCGCAACCTGGTATATTTGGCGCACACGGCGCCTGTCAATGCAAAGCAACCGCGCCAAAACACGCATTGTATCGCTCTAGTACCATCCGCTTACTTTCAGCAGGCAACAGAGCCGGTCATGGAAAGGGACGAACTGGAAAACTACTACGCCATTCTGGGCGTACCAGCGGATGCTGATCAGGAGACGATCAAGCGCGCCTATCGACAACTGGCGCGGCGCTACCATCCTGATCTGGCCGGCCCCGAGGGGGCAACCCAGATGAAGCGTATCAATCGGGCCTATGCAGTCTTGAGCGACCCTCAGAAGCGGCAGCAGTACGACGTAGCCTTGGGGGGAGTGCTGGATGTGCGCAACGGCCAGCTGCGACCTCGCCGGCGCCCACAGCGCGTCGATCCACAGGAGGAGCTGGAGTTTGCCAGTCTGAGCATCTTCAGCACGCGCGGCCCCTTGCGCGCTGGTGCCCGCCTGCAGACGTCCCTGGGAGTGATCTCGGCCCTGGGCAGCGTTCAAACCAGGGATAACGATCTCTACATCGCCGCCGGCACTCTGGATGGCCAGGGAGCCATTTGGAGCCTGGCCCACAGCACTCAGCTCTCTCAGTTTCGCACTGATCCCGCTCTGACAGTCGAATCGCTGCGTGAACTGCGCTTTTCGCCGCACGGCGAGTTGTTGGCCGGCTGGGGGCGCCTTGGCCTGCACGTCTGGAATACACAAAGCGGCTCGCTGGTCTGGAGCTATCCCTTGCAGCAGCGCACCGTCTTCGACCATTACACGCTCGATCTGGCTTTTGTGGAGGAAGGAAGCGCTTCTAAGCCGCCGGCGGAATCGATCACGGATTCGTCCTCTCTGAGCCTGCGCCTCGCCCTTCCCTATCAGGCTGAGGACCCGCGCACCCCGCGTAAAGTGGGAGTGCGCGCTACCGATATCCTGCTTTACCAGCCCGGGCAGAGTACCGCCCCCCAGGAGAACCTGGTCTGCATCGAAGAGGAAATCGAGAAGCGGCAGTTTTGGGCAATTCGCCTGCGCGCCCTCTCGCGCGATACGCGCTCCTTACTGACGCTCTCCTGTGGGCATAGCCCGGGCAGCCAGGAGGAGGTAATCGTCGTCCGGCGCTGGGATCTTATGGCCCGCACACGCTTCGGGAACCGCCCACGTCCCCGTATTGTCACCTCTGTGCTGGCCGGAGCGTGTAGCGATTGTGCCCCACCCTATGCCGTCACGCCTGATCTACAGACAGTGGTTTTCGCAGCGCGACAGGAGCGTAATCGCGTGCGCGTGCAGGACCTGCGGGCCGCCACCTACTACGATCTCGCTGTCGGCACCCTGGGAGGCACTTCGCGTCTGGCGCTCTCCGACGACGCCAGTTGGCTGGCCGTGGCTCGCGAAGACAGCGAGATCAACGAGGGCGTGGTAGAGCTTTGGTCGCTGACAGCCGGGCAGCTCGTCCAGAAGCTCTACCATCCATGGCAGATCAGCGCCCTGCATTTTGCCGGTCGTCGCCTGCTCGTTGCTTTGACCGATGGCACGATTCAGCTGTGGGAATGAGCAGAGAGACCTGGCCACCGCCATTCATCAGGTCTGAGGCCGGGTCAGGAGAAAAAGTTCTACTCTTGGGCCCTACTATCCAGAGGGTTGTCATCCTGGATAAGGAGAGGAGCATGAACGGCAACATGCGCCTCCCATGCTCTCCACTCTGCAGCATCGGGAAGTGAGGTTACTGCAAGCATGCGCGTCTCGGTGGTTGTGCCTGTCTACAACGAGGAAACCACGGTGGCCCGGCTCCTGGAGGCCCTGGCCCGACTTCCTCTCGATCTGGAGGTGGTCATCGTCGATGATGCCTCCACTGACCGTACCTGGGACATCTTGCAGACACTGCGCCAGCAGCCACCTTTTGATCGCTACCGCTATGTGCGCCACAGCACCAATCAGGGAAAAGGTACAGCTCTGCGCACAGGCTTTGGCTACGCCACGGGCGACCTGGTCCTTATCCAGGATGCCGATCTGGAGTATGATCCACAGGATATCCCTCTGCTCGTAGAGCGCTGGACCACGGCAGGTCAGCCGCTCGCAGCTGTTTACGGCTGCCGTAATCTCTCTCAACAGCCCTGGCTGACACGCTGGGGCAATCGCTTTTTGACTGCGATCACTAATCTGCTCTACGGCTGCCGCCTCTCCGATATGGAAACTTGCTACAAGCTCATGCCACGCGCTGTGGTGCAGGCCCTCCCTCTCCAGGGACGCCGCTTCGAGATTGAACCAGAGATCACCATCTACCTGGTGCAGGCCGGCCTGACCATCCTGGAGGTCCCCATTCGCTATACTCCTCGTCAGGCGAAAAAACTCTCTCCCTGGAGAGACGGATGGCCCGCCCTCCTTATGCTCCTGCGTCGCCGCCTGGCGAAACCGTTCCACCTCCCGGTTACCCTTACCTGTCAGCAGACCGCTAGCACGGACGATCAGACGGATCCGACGAGAGGCTTGTCAGAGGTTATACAATAAAAAGAAAGTTCTATCCGGCATGGCTAGCGGTCACAATCAGACTGCGTCAGCTCATCTGTAAAACGGGGCGCCCCATACATAGGCAAGGCCTCCCAGCTTCAACTCGTTCAGGCAGACCACTGCTCCAGCAAGTCAGCAGTAGCAGTAGCAGTAGCAGCAGCAGCAACAAAGCAAGTAAGATTGGCAGGAGAGTGCTATGGCAGAACGTCCCAAAATCCTTGTGACCCAGCGTGTACCTGATGTTGCCTATCCGCCGCTGGAGACCATCGGCGAGGTAGAAGCCAACATGGAGGAAGGCCTGATCTGGCCCTACGAAGAGCTGCTCCGCCGCGGCCCCGGTCATGACTATATTTTTTGTCTGCTCACCGACCAGATCGATGCCCGCTTTCTGGAGGCTTGCGCCTCGGCCACACCACGCCTGAAGATGGTGGCCAACATGGCTGTTGGCTACAACAATATCGATGTCGAAGCTGCCACCCGCCTCGGTATAGCCGTCAGCAACACTCCGGGCGTCCTCTCCGATACTACCGCCGACCTGGCCTTCGGTCTGCTGATCGCCGTGGCTCGCCGTATCCCCGAGGCGGAGCGCTTTGTGCGCGCCGGTAAGTTCAAAGGCTGGGGTCCCCTGCTCTTCTGTGGCGCCGATGTTCATCACGCGACCCTGGGCCTGATCGGCGCCGGACGCATCGGGAAAATCGTCGCCAAGCGTGCCAGCGGCTTCGAAATGCGCGTCCTCTACTACGATGTCTACCGCTTGCCACCAGAGGAGGAGGCCACCTATCATCTCACTTATGCCCCGCTGGACGAGTTGCTGCGTGAGTCCGATTTCGTCAGTATTCATACACCCTACCTGCCTTCGACCCATCACCTGATCGGCGAACGAGAGCTGTCACTGATGAAGCCCACAGCCTACTTGATTAATACTTCTCGCGGGCCCGTCATCGATGAGAAGGCCCTGGTGCGCGCCTTGCAGGCGAAGCAAATCGCCGGCGCCGGCCTGGATGTCTATGAGCACGAGCCAGCCATCGAACCAGAGCTTCTGACAATGGACAATGTGGTATTGCTGCCACATATTGCCAGTGCCTCCTACGCGACGCGTAATCAGATGGCGCTGATGGCCAGTAATAACATCGTCGCCTACCACGAGGGACGTCGACCTCCTAACCTGGTCAATCCCGAGGTACTAGGCTAAGCCAAGCCTCAAGCAGACCTGGTCGACCAGCACCCAGGACAGCCAGGAGGGAAGGAGGCTCAAGCTACCCAGCTCCCGCTTCTGTAGGCAGAAGCGGCGGCAGGGTAGATGAAAAGGGAATCTCATTTGCCGCAGTACGGTTGACTTTTGCTGCAGACTCTTCTACTATGTCTTTAGCGGTCTGCCATCCTATCTGGACAGGAGGAAAGTGAGTGAGAGGATTCCCAGAGAGGGGGGCCAGCGGACGGTGAAGCGCACGGGAAGATTGCTCGCTAAGGAATCCGGCCTACGAGCCTCTATTGGCGGTGAGGAGCACCCTTATGTGCGTTGCGTCATTGCCGACCTCAACGACCCGAAACGCCATTTCGACTGCCGCGTGCTTGATGAGCAGGATCTGCCAGTAGCCATTGGCGAGCTGATCACCCTGGAGGTCATCAGGGCTATCACCGATCGTCGCAGTGGACAGGTCCGCTTTGACTGCCGTTGGGTCCGATAGCTCAGCTCATGGCCCTGGGCAGCCGGGTGATTGACACACACCGCACTGGTCGGTAGCCCCGACCAACCCGTCTGGATTGAGCCGAGCCGCACGGATCAGGCAAGGATGCACCGTCCACCAGGGAAGGAGCCGGTTCATCAGCCGAGCCAGCTCTCGCTGGCTAGTCAACCAGCAACCGGTCGAGCGTGAGGGAGAGGTGCCGGAGCACAGCAGGATGTCAGACCTCGTCCCGGTTGCAGCCATTCTATCCATCCATCTCTTGCGCAGACTGCATTCTCCGACGACAGCAGCTGTTGTCGGAACGAACATGAGAGAGGTGCAGCCATGACCTGCACGCAATGCAAGTTAGAACTACCAGTCTATGCTGTGGTCTGTCCTCAGTGCGGCGCAGCAGTCTCATCAGGAACATCAGCATATTACTCGTATCTTCCCGCCGATACACCCGCCTGGCCGCGCGACCCGCGCGAAGCCTCCGGTCCTTCGCTGCTGGTCAACAGTGCTGCTGTTCAGAATGCAGCCGCTACTTCAGCCGCCCAGGCTCGACCAGGATCACGCCCCAACCGCTGGCTCACAGCGATCGCCGTCCTGCTCCTGAGCTGTCTGCTCGGCGCCGGTTTTACGGTGGGACTACTCTGGGTCCACGGCTATTTTGCCCCCAAGGCTCCCGTGCGCAGCGTTCGGCTTCCCAGCCAGGCGCCGGCGGCGACCGCCACAGCAGGCACCCAGAACTCGACCACGAACGTTCTGCCCACGCCATCCTCCTTCAAGCCTTTGAGCAATGCCAGTAGTCAGTCACTGGGCCTAACCTTGAGCCTGCCCCAGGACTGGGTCGAGGGCCAGCTCAATACGTCCACTAGCGGAGTGAAAACGCTCACGCTTGATCCCCCTCAGAGTCTTTCAGTTCCTTTGAGCCTGCTGATTGTCCAATTTCCTAGCGATGCCAACCAGGCGTTTCCCAGCGCGCACGATCTTGACCAGTTTCTGATTCAGAACTTCGCCCAGGCCACCAGCCTGAGCAATCCGCAAGCCCTGACCAATACCCCACAGACACGCACCGTCGGGGGCCAGGACTGGAGCGAGGACGACGTGAGCTTCCCTCTGAACAACAACCAAAGCTTGCACCTCGTCACCTTGAGCGTCATGTACAAGCAACATTACTACAGCCTTCAGTTTTATGCCAGCAACGACGTCTTTGACGAGGCGATGCAAAAGTACTATAACCCGATGCTCGACTCGCTGCACTTCACCGCCTGAGCGAGGGCTGGGCAGGAGAGGCAGCCAGCTCACTAACAGCCAACGAGGCCCTCATCTTCTCCCAAAGACAGGGGGAAGAGGGCCTCGTACAGTCTAACCCTGTTCCCGTCCCAGAGCACCAGGGTGAAGCGGTTCGCTGAGTGCTAGTACTCAGGCATAGAAGGAGCAGCAGCCGCTTTCTCTTTCTCAGGCACGTCGGTGATGAGGGCCTCTGTCGTCAGGATCATGGCCGCGATGCTGGCCGCATTCTGCAGGGCTGAGCGGGTCACCTTGGCCGGATCAGTGATGCCGGCGGCAATCATGTCCTCATAGCGATCGAGCAGGACATTGTAGCCATAGTTGCGGTTGTTATGCTCGCGCTGGGCACGCAGAATGCCCTCGACCACGACCGAGCCATCCTTGCCACCGTTGATGGCGAGCTGGCGCACCGGCTCCTCCAGGGCGCGGCGCAGGATCTTTACCCCGGTCGCGGCGTCGCCGGTCAGTTCCAGCTTGTCCAAAGCCTCGATCGCATTGAGCAGGGCCACACCACCGCCGGGAACGATACCTTCCTCAACGGCGGCCCGGGCCGCCGACAGGGCGTCCTCCACGCGCGTCTGGCGATACTTCTGCTCCACCTCTGAGCCGGCCCCAACCTTGATCAGGGCCACGCCGCCGGCCAGCTTCGCCAGGCGCTCCTGCAGCTTCTCACGATCGTAGTCGCTGGTCGTCTCCTCGATCTGAGCCTTGATCTGACGGATGCGGGCCTGGATATCAGCGGGATTGCCACGGCCCTCGACGATGGTCGTCGTATCTCTGGTCGCCACCACACGGCGAGCCTGACCCAGATCGGCCAGCGTCACCGAATCGAGGCGGCGGCCCATCTCCTCACTGATCACCTGGCCGCCGGTCAGCGCTGCGATATCGCGCAGCATCTCCTTACGACGATCGCCGAAGCCTGGGGCCTTCACGGCCAGCACATTCAGCACCCCACGCACCTTGTTAACCACCAGCGTCGCCAGGGCATCCCCATCAACATCCTCGGCAATGATCACCAGCTCGCGTCGACCCTGCTGCGTGATCTTCTCCAGCACCGGTAGAATGTCGGCCACGGCGCTGATCTTGCGATCGGTAATCAGGAGATAGGGATTCTCAATGGCGGCTTCCTGCTTCTCGCTATTGGTCACGAAGTAAGCCGAGACGAAGCCCTTATCAAGCTGCATACCCTCGACAAACTCCGTCTCGAAGCTGGTACCGCGCGAGGCCTCAACGGTGATCACGCCATCCTTGCCGACCTTGTCCATCACATCGGCGATCAGCCTGCCAATCGTCTCATCTGCCGCGGAGTTCGTCGCAATATGAGCAATGTCCTCACGCGTCTGCACCGGGACAGCAACCGAACGAATGTAGTCGACAACCGCCTCGGTGGCGCGATCGATACCATACTTGAGCTGCATCGGATTGGCGCCAGCGGCCAGATTCTTCAAGCCTTCCGTGACGATGGCCTGCGCCAGGACGGTGGCGGTCGTCGTGCCATCACCGGCGACGTCGTTGGTCTTGGTGGCCGCTTCCTTCAGGAGCTGGGCCCCCATATTCTCAAAGGGGTCTTCCAGTTCGATCTCCTTGGCCACCGTGACGCCGTCGTGTGTAATGGAAGGAGCGCCAAACTTCTTATCGAGGGCGACGTTCCTCCCCTTGGGGCCGAGGGTCACCTTGACCGCAGCCGCGAGAATGTCGATCCCTCGCTTCAGAGAACGACGCGCCTCACTGTCAAATACTAGCTGTTTCGCCATGTATCGATTGTTCCTTCCTCTCTATCTTGGCTAAGCGATCGGTTGGTCGATTACCACGCTCTCCTCTCATTGAGAGATGGGAGCACCCAACATCTGGGAGGCTTCACGGCGGGGATCAGCTCAGAACGGCGAGAATATCGCTCTCTTTCAGGACCAGGTACTCCTCACCATCGAGCTTGAACTCGGTGCCACTGTACTTGGCAAAGAGCACACGATCGCCCTCGCGCACCTCCAACGCCGCCCGCTCACCATTATCCAGCAGCCGACCGCTCCCTACGGCGACGACGGTCCCTTCCTGGGGCTTCTCCTTGGCTGTATCAGGAATAACGATACCACTCTTAGTGACTTCTTCTTTGGCCGCGGGCTTCACCACCACGCGGTCGCCAACAGGACGGATCTTCGCCACGAACGTCTTCTCCCTTTCTTCCGCTAGTTTTTTACCGCTTCTCTCTATGCAGGACTCTCGCGTATCTCGCGCACGTACACAAGCGAACAAAGGGGCTATCAGGCGGGCCTTCACGCTAATAGGAGAGCCTCGCTTCTCCTCGCCTGCCACCTCGCCTCGTCACAGGCCAGGCCGCTTGCCACTCATCGCTGCACATGACCTCAGATTGGGCCTGGCGTAATGAATACTCCAGTCCCACTATCTGCGCGTTCGATCGGCAGCTGCATGATGGGGAGACAGCAGAACCGGGGGGCCACCGGAGCCGACGAGCCTCTCACGAGCACCCTTCTAGCAGCTCAGGACGGGCTTGTTTCCATCCCGTGCGGCTGGGCAGAATCCTCCTCGTGCTCAGGCATGTAGTGGATTACACCAGAGATATTGACTGAGCGATACTGTGAGTAGTCACAGTTGCAAGGGCCCCCTGCGGCACACCCGCTACAGCAATAAGCTTTGCCCTGCACGATCGTTGGAGACCAGCGAATCTCGATGTCGCAGTTCGCACAGCGCAGCGGCTGCGGTTGTGGCGCCCGCTGAGCACTCTGACCAGCGTTCCCTTGTGACCGATTGCTCGCTGCGTACATGGGTCCTCGCCTCTCCTTGCTGTCCAAGCAACACCTGAGCCTGCTTTGAGTATGCCACACCCCTCATTAGAGCTGCGTAGGAAAAGCATTAGAGGAGCGTAGGAAGAGTGTTAGAGAAGCGTTAGAATCCGGCCTGCCCGGCAAGCATCCTTGGGCATGCCTGTGCCCGACCTCCGCTTCCCCTGCTGTAGCTGAGCCTTTAGCCATCAGACTTTTTTCAGGAGTGGGACAGGTGGGGCCAGTGTGGTTGATCTCTTGTCTGGATCGTTCTATATAGAGTACCTGACTGATACGATCGGGATCTGCAGCCTCTGCGGGAGTCGCCTGAGACCAGTACCGTAGCGACCAGGCTGGTGGCAGTATGCAACGTGCATACTTCCGACTGCAGTTGCAACCCTGCGCTCCGCTCATTATGAGCAAGGCACCTCCGCCTGGCGCTGACGCCACACGCTGGCCTACTCTGCAGAAGCGAAGGTCGTCTTTTGTTGAGCCTATCTGACTATTGTGAGGAGAGCGAAGACAGGGAATGGGCAATCAGCAAGATGGACAAGCTACTCCTGGCTTTCAGGCTCATCCCCGTCAGCAATACCCGGTATCGTTGGCCAGGCCAACCTGGCTGAGTGAGAGCAAGGCAAGGAGCAGGCGAAGGCGGCCTTCAGCCGCTCCGAAGTTGCGCAGCAGCAATGCCGACGGATGGGTTGCATGTCCTGGGACAGTGGAGTATCCTAACGAAAAGGCCCTGGTGCCTCTTTGCCCGCCTCTATCTGGGCCGCTCGCCTGACCTTACGGTTGAGGAGCTTGGCTCTCCTGGTCAGCACCCTGCCTGCCAGCGCCTGCTCGTCAGCAAGCACTCCGCTCGCCTCCAGGATTATGCCAGGCGATCACCATCAGGGCCCGCGCTTTTCTATGTTATCACTATGATGATGGTTCTGCAGTAGTGTTATGCACAATAGTGATTCGAAACAATTATATGATGCTCCATCGAGTAGTAGGTTCCAAAGCGCCCATCTCCAGCAGGCGGTCGAGTCCCAGCTATCACAGCTGCCGACCCTGCAGGCCCCTGGAGCCGGCCAGGTCAGTGCCCCCATTGGGGTCTTTGACTCGGGGGCTGGTGGATTGACTATTCTCAGTGCCCTGCGGCAAGAGCTACCCGGCGAGGACTACATCTACGTCGGCGATACCGCTCACTGCCCTTATGGCCTGCGCAGTGAGGCGGAGATCACCCGGCTGGTGCTGGAGATCAGTCGCTTCCTGGTAGAACGTGGGGTGAAACTGATCGTTGTCGCCTGCAACGCCGCCTCACAAGCGGCCCTTGCCACCCTGCGCGCTACCTTTCCCGTACCGTTCGTCGGGGTAGTGCCCGCCGTGAAGCCAGCAGCACGCCTGACACGCAAGGGGCGCATTGGTATCATCGCTACGAATCAAGCAGCACGCTCGCCCTACCTGCAACAGTTAATTGCCAACTTTGCTCGCGAGATTGAGACCTATAGCCACGGCTGCTCTGAGCTGGTGACCCTCGTCGAGCGCGGTGAGCTGGATACGCCAACGGCGGAGGAGGTCGTGCGCCAGGCTCTGAGGCCCGTACTCAGCAAGGATATCGATGTGCTGGTGTTGGGATGCACGCATTTCCCGGCTTTACGCCCGGTGATCGAGCGCGTGGCCGGCAGCAACGTCCAGGTCATCGACAGCGGAGCGGCTATTGCTCGCCGGACACGCTCCGTGCTGGAAGCCGCCGCGCTGCTGAAGCCCTCGACCAATCAAGGAGGCCAGGACCCCAACGGCAGACTGGAAGTATGGTGCAGCGGTGAACCCGCCTCTTTCCGCCAGATCGCTTCCAGAATTCTGGGCTATCCTGTCGTGGTACAACAGGCCAGCCAGCTCGCCCAGTCAACTACTAGCGCCGCTCACGAGGAAGAGAAAGAGTGATTGCGATGAACAGCCGCCGTCTGACTCAGATGCCCAAAGAAGATGCCGCCGGCCTTCAACTTGGTGAATTTGATATGACTGATAGTGAGTCTTTACGCCTACGGATCGCACGACACGTTTCCAACGTTCTTGCGCCTTTTTCAATCTCTTTGCCGCTGGTAACACTGGTAGCGCTTTACCATAGCGCAGATCCGCGCTATGCTCTGGCCTGCGCCTTTATCACTCTCTTTTTCCTGAGTCTGGGCCCCCTGCTCTATATCGCCATCGGCGTCCACACTGGTCGGCTCTCCGATCTGGAAATCACACGCCGCTCTGAGCGCATGGGTCCTTATCTGTTCTCTATCTCCTCGGCCACCGTCGGTCTCTTTGTCTTGCAGACCCTCCACGGACCTTATAATTTGATGACGCTGCTGATCATTACAATCGCCAGCGGTATCGTGATGCTTTTCATCACGCTCTGGTGGAAAATCAGCGTCCACGCCTCCTCAATGGCCAGCGCCGCAACTCTGCTGACCGCCATGTATGGCTCAGTGATGCTGCCGCTCTTCCTGCTCCTCATCCTGGTAAGCTGGTCAAGAGTAGTTCTGCGCCGGCATACGGTGGCCCAGGTAACGTTCGGCGCTCTCCTGAGTATCCTGCTCACCACTCTCATTCTCAAGCTGCGGGGACTCTAGACACCAGCCGCTCGCGGGCAGCCTCTCGGCCTGTGCTGAGCGGCTCTCTCTTCATCAGCACGGGGACGGAAGGGGAAAAAGCCAACAGGGACGGAAGAAACCAGCAAGGACAGGGACCGCAATGAGCGAGGCAGGAAATCTGTCCAGCCGCTGCTGGCTCTGACAGCTTCCTGCCCCCTCTTCATCAGTATGCTCGCCTGGAGGGAGATACCGGCCTACGGCGGCGACAACGATAGAGCAGAGCAATGGCCGCCATTGATGAGCCATCGCTCTACCCGCTGGCTCCCGCCTCCTCCATCTAGCCGGTATCCCACTCCCTATCACCTTTACCTGCCGCTGCTGGCGCCGGCACCAGTTACACCAGCTCGCTCTGGCTCAGGTAGACGTGGGGCAGCGGGAGACGGTGCAAGGGCCACCAGGCGCTGGCGGGCCCGAACAGCCGGAGCCACCGCACGTCGCGTCGAGGCTGTCGTCGCCCGGCTTACCACCCAGAAGAAGCCAAAGAGCATCAGCCAGTTGACGACCCCCAGGACCACCAGGAAGACCACGTTCGAGACCCCAAGGGCGTTCAGGAGCAGATAGAGCGCTCCTGTAAGGACAATGTTGACCAGGGTCGTGGGGATCAGGATCAGCCAGGCAAACTGCATTAGCTGATCAGCACGCAGGCGCGGCAGGGTGGTCCGCACCCAAATGAACACTCCGCAGAGCAGGTAGATCTTGAGGATAAAGTAGAAGAGCGCAAGCAGGTTGCCCAGGACTTGCCAGCCAATGGCCATACCAGGCGCTGTCAGGAAGGCCACCCCTGGACCTGACCAGCCACCGAGGAAGAGCATGGCAGTGATCGCCGAGACAATCGTCATATTGCCATACTCACCCAGGAAGAAGAGGGCCCAGCGCATGCCACTGTACTCAGTGAGGTAGCCCGCCACCAGCTCTGACTCAGCCTCTGGCAGATCAAAAGGTGAGCGGTTCGTCTCGGCAAGTCCACAGGTATAGTAGATCAAAACGAGCAACGGCTGCACCAGAATAAACCAGGCCCAGGGAGTGAAGCCCTCGAAGATGAAGTCCCAGACTGGGTTGCCCTTGCCCGGCCAGCTCTGCGCCATCTGGAAATTCATAATGTCCTTGATAGCAATGGTGCCGAGCCCATTGTCGCGCAGGATGCTGGTCAGCATCACAATGCTGACCAACGAGAGAACGAGCGGCAACTCGTAAGAGATCATCTGAGCTGCGGAGCGCAGGCCTCCGATGAGGGCATACTTATTGTTGGAGCCCCAGCCCGCCATGATCACGCCCACTACATCCAGCGAACTCATAGCGATCAAGTAGACAATACCTGTCGCCAACGGCGCTCCTGGCAGGCTGATATAGGGCGAGAACGGCAGCACGGCAAACGAGGCAATCACTGGGGCAAGGAAAACCGAAGGGGCCAGGATAAAAATAGCCTTATCGATTTTACCAGCATGAATATCTTCTTTGAGTAGCAATTTGCCCACGTCAGCCACTGTTTGTAACAGGCCCCACGGCCCCGTGTGCAGCGGGCCATAGCGATCCTGCATCCAGGCCATGACTTTGCGCTCGGCCAGGATCAGAATCACTGCACTTGTCATCACGAAGCCAAAGATGGAAACAAACACCACCACGAACTCGAGAAACTCCCAGGAAAGGATGCCGTGGAGGAGCTGCTCCCACCAGACTTCGGCTAATACAACTCCACCGGACATAGGATACACTCCACTCTCTTACCTTGCATCAGAGCGCCCACGGGCAAGTCATGCGCCCCCGCCTCTCTGCTTGACAGCTCCATCCGTCTACTCTTTTGCTTTTCATAGCAGGCTGCCAGCCGTGGTCACCGCTGATAGAAAGGAGCGGTTGCCCGGCCCGGAGCCTGCAAGTATTGACAGGGCCAGTGGCCCTGTTCTGGCGGGAGGCGCAGCTGGTTGCCTTGCCTGAGAGCGTTAACGATCGACCTCTCCCAGCACAATATCCAGGCTTCCCAGAATGGCCACGACATCGCTCATCTTATGGCCGCGCAGCAATTCGGGCAGGATCTGCAGGTTCACAAAGGAAGGCCCACGAATCTTGGCCCGCCACGGGTACTCACTGCCATCGCTGATAAAGTAGATGCCCAGCTCGCCCTTGCTGCTCTCAATGGCGAAGTAGGTCTCTCCGCGCGGCGGACGGAGCGCAATCGGCGTCCGCGTTGAAATCGGGCCACCCGGAAGCTGATCCATTGCAACCCGCACCAGGCGCAGGCTTTCAGCCATCTCCTGCATCCGCACCCGATAGCGCGCATAGCAGTCGCCCTCCTGGCGCACCTGGGGATTGACCTTGATTTCCCGATAGGCCATATAGGGACGATTGACTCGCAGGTCCCAATTCACGCCACTGGCGCGCAGCATCGGACCGGTCAGTCCATAGGCAATGGCTTGCTGTGAATCAACATAACCGACGCCCTGCGTGCGCGCTTCGAAAATCTCGTTTCCCGTGATCAGGGTCTCTAGCTCTTGCAGATTCTTCTCAAACTGATTGCACCAGGCTTCACATTGCTGGAGCCAGCCCTTGGGAAAATCATGCAGGACGCCGCCCACGCGCATATAGTTGACATTAAAGCGGCTCCCTCCCAGGGCTTCGAAGAGCGAGAGAATGCCCTCGCGATCGCGGAAGGTCCATAGAATTGGCGTAAAGGCGCCCAGGTCGAGCAGATAGGTGCCGATGGCCACCAGATGGCTGGCGATGCGCTGCAGCTCATTGGTGATCAGGCGAATATATTGGGCACGGCGTGGTGGCTCAATGCCCATTAACTGCTCGACCGCCCCCACATAGGCGGTCTCGTTGAGCATCGGTGAGAGATAGTCGGCATTGTCCATATAGCGAATGCCGGCCATCACCGTGCGATTCTCCAGAATCTTTTCAATGCCACGATGGAGGTAGCCAATAACCGGCGTACAATCCACCACTGTCTCACCCTCTAGGGTGAGAACGAGGCGTAGAACTCCGTGAGTACTTGGATGCTGCGGCCCCATGTTGAGGATCATCTCCTCGGAGCGCAGCTCACCGGGCGCTACCCCTTCGAGGGGAGGTCTATTTACACCTTGATTGGTCGCCATAGCTTCCTCGCAGCTCTTTGGTCTCGCTCAGCAGGTAGTAGAGGTAGTCAGTGTTCAGTGTGCGCAGCGGGCAGGCATGCGTGACATACCACTGACTGTGCTGTAGTACCTCGGCACGGCTCTCCAGCCGCTGAGGCAGGATGAACTTCAGTCTTCTCTTCTCGCTGCTAGCTGGCTAGCTGGCTGACCGATTGACAGGTAGGGCAGCAACCTGACCAGAATGGCAGGCGAGGCGCATCCTGGTCCAGGCAGCCACTGGGCAAGCATCTCAGCGCCGTCGCCTCCTGGAGAGGCGGAAACTGAAGTTGACGGTCCAGAGCAGCGCCAGAAACGCCGCCATCGCAGCGTAGAGTACGCGGTTCGGATCTCGCTGCAAGCTCACATAAAAGATGATTGCCAGACCCCAGAAGGCCAGCGCCAGAAAGAGAGACCAGAGCAAGCTACGTAACTCGAATGCTGAGCGGGCAGCAAGTGGTCGCCCCTTTTGTTCTGGCCCCTGCCCTTGTGGTAGCTCAGCGCGCTCAGTGCGCCTGCCAGCCTTCGCTGAGGCTCTGGCTCTGGTTCCTTTGCTGCTCCCCCTGCTGCTGGCCATCAGCGAGCCTGGCCCTCCGTCGAACCTGAACGCGCCTCTCCTTCTTCCTCTTCGTGCTCGTGAGCATGGGAAGCATGGCCAAAGGTCGGCGTCCCTGGATGCAGTCGCTCTAGCTTGCCCTGACCAAACTTCTTCTGCACTACATGCTCGACCCCACGCTGCTGATACTGGCCAGCGACCGCCATATTGGGATCAACCTGGGTTGTCGCCGGCGGCTTGACCGTCAGAGGCACCTGATGGAAGCTCTTGCGTAGTGGGTACCCCTCGAAGTCGTCATCGAGCAGCATGCGTCGTAGGTCGGGATGTCCCGTAAAACGGATACCGAACAGATCATAGGTCTCTCGCTCCAGCCAGTTGGCCGTTGGCCAGACCGAAACGACGCTCTCCACCTCCGGGTTCTCGGCATCCAGGCGCACTTTGACTTGCAAGAGCGAGCCGCGTGTGGTCGAACGCACATGATAGACCGTTTCTAGGTGGTCAAGCATGTCAACCCCGGAGATGCAGCTGAGCAGGTCAAAGCCAAGCTGATCGCGGAGAAAGCGACAGACGGCAACCAGATGGGCACGATCAACCTCGATGCCCAGATAATTGCCTTTCATCACCCGCGGCACCACCGGCTGACCGGTGATCTGCGCCAGCGGCGCCAGGTCACGCGTAAGCTCGGCTAGCTCGTCACTGTAGTCAGCGGCGCTCGGAATCGGCGAAACTCGCGGTACTATATCCATCGGATCACTCCCTTGCGCCAGGCATAGACCAGACCGAGCGCGAGCACAATAATAAAGAAGAGTATCTCAAAAAAGCCAAAGATACTCAGGCTTTTGAAGAGGACAGCCCAGGTGATAATAAAGACAATATCGACATCGAAGGCAACGAAGAGCAAGGCAAAGATATAGAATCCCAGCGGATACTGGACCCAGGCCGAGCCGATCGGCACCTCGCCTGACTCATAGGTCTGCAGCTTCTCCGGGGTCCTGCGTCTGGGAGCCAGCAGATTCGCGACCGTCATTGTGACCAAGACAAAAGTGAAACCAGCGGCCAGCAGAATCGCGGCATAAAGATACCCAGTACTGGTAGTTAGTGACACACGCCTTCCTCCAGCTGTCGGACCCTTCTTTACGAAGGAAAAGAGGGTCAGAAGATGCTGCAAAGATTATAGCACAGGGTTGAACAGGCGACAAACAGGCTGACTGACTTGACCCTCTCCGACCCAGGAGGGCCAACAGCAGAAAGTAAGCGCCAGGAGCAGGCTTCTCTCTCCTGGCGCGCCTCTGCTGCAATCGATCGCCTCTGCTACTATGCTGTCAGCTCTGCGGCAAGGTAGGGAGAGCAAACTGATCAGGTTGAGCAAGGACCTGCAGGCTGGACACGCTCTTTGCCCGCGTGCCTTCGACGAGCTGTACCACGATGACGGAAATGTTATCCTCGCCACCCCCATCGAGCGCGAGCTGCACCAGATCGTCAACGAGCTGCTGAGGATCAGCGGGCTTGCGCAGCACGGCCTCGATGTGAGGATCACGAGTCATATCCCAGAGGCCATCGGAGCAGAGCAAGAGTTTATCGCCGGGCAGCAATTCTTCCCGGAAAGGGTCAACCTCGACGATTGGCTTCTCTCCCAGGCTCCGATAGATCTGGTTGCGCTTCGGATGGGTATAGATGTCCTCGGGCTTGATAATGCCCGCTTCCACCAGGCTGGCAACGACCGAATGATCCTGCGTCACCTTCTTGAGGCCCCTGCCCTCGCGATAGAGATAGGTGCGACTATCACCCACATTGGCAACATAGGCAACAGAGCCGATAACCAGTGCCGTGGTCATGGTGGTTCCCATATCAGCATGCTCGCGCAGGTTCTGCTCATGGAGGGTCTGATTGGCCGACTGCACCCCCTCTACCAGGAGACGCTGGTAGTCGTTGTTGCTCAGCTCGTGCTCGCGTAGCAGCGAAGGCAGCACATAGTCGACAATGGTTTGAATGGCCAGGCGGCTGGCATCCTGCCCATTGGCATGGCCTCCCATACCATCGGCCACGACAAAGAGGCCCCAGGGCTGCAGCTGTCCCCCGAGTTGCCTCCCTCCTAGAATGGCAAGCAAATTGTCCTCATTCGGCTTATGACGTCGCTTGATACCCGGATCAGTGCGATGACCAACCACCAGCTGAAGGCTCTTCATCCGCTGTCTTCCTCTTATGACCTGGGTTTTGCCCTCCGATCTCGCTGCGGCGGGGGCAATGATCGCTTGCGTCGGTTGCTCGCTGAGCGGCGGCAAGACAAATGTGGGTTGATCGCTGAGCGAGGGCGATGGGGCGGATTGAGCAGACGGCGGAGACGCAGAGAAAGCTGCCGTTTGCACCTCGTTCGCCGCCGGCATATCTGGTCCTGGCACCGGCGGCACCGACTGAGGAGCTGCTGCCTCCGGTGGCACGAGCGCGCGGAGACGCAGGCCCGAGGTCGAAGGTGACAGCAAAACCCCACATGAGGGACAATACTCAACTCCTCGACTGACCTGTTGTTTACAACGCGGACAGTGCAGCACAGTCCCAGGTCCAGCTGTTGTCGTCGCTGCCGCCGCTCTTTCATCTCTCTCCACCGGGCTTTGCTGTAGCCTCGCAGCAGGGGCCGCCACTGGCGGCTGCGCCTGGAAGGTCCTGGCTCGTTGACGCTGACGCTCCGCTTCTAGATCGGCCTGGCGCTTGGCTTCCTCCTCTTCTTTGCGGAAGCGCTCCAGCTCCCTGCGCCTCCTAACGCGCCCCACCGTGAGGGTGATGAAGAGCAGAATCAGTACCAGAAGCAGTAAACCAACTAAGCCCCCCCAGACAAGGAGCGGGAGACCTGCGAAAGCGCCCTCGCTGCCTGCCCCCTGGGGCTGAGCCTGAGCGCTTGTTGGAGCCTGCAGACGCTGATTAATCAGCTGCAGGAATTGTTGGGCCCCTCGCAGCTGGTTTTGGCTGAGGGTGAGGACTTGCTGAAACTCCCCTTTGGCCTGCTGATACTGGCCACGATAATAGTCCTGGATGCCGCTTCGCCAGTGAGCGAGGAGCGGATTAGCCGGCGCCGCTAGCAGGTTGAAGCCACGTAGCAGAACATCCACTTGACTGGCGTCACTGGCCTCGCCGCTGAGAAGTTGCAAGCCGACTACCTGGCCGGCCTGGTTGATGATTGGCATACCCGCCTCCTGTAGCTCACCAGGTGTCGAGGTGGCGGTGTTTACAGGTTGCTCCTGCCCCCCGACCAGCTCGGGGATGAGAAAGTTCGGCGCCTGGTTGGCTTGAGTCGGCGGGGTACCGCTGGCATCAGTCAGCTCCAGTCCAAAGGTCGTCGTCTGCCCCACCGAGGAGAGCGATGCCAGGTCTGCATAAGGTAGAACATAGGCGCTATGGAAAGGGACCAGCACCAGAGCATGGGCACAATTGCTCAGTTCTATCGGGCAACTACTGCCCCCGTTGGGGAGCAACTGGCCACGATTGGAGCAGCTCAGCGGAGAGCCAGCGCAGGTAATGTGGGTTAACAGGGCCCCCAGCCCGGTCGAGCTGCTATAGATATCAATCGAGGTCAATTGATCTGGGAGGCTGCCGGTGCTGCCGCTATTGCCACAGAGGCGCTGCCTGCTCACCAGGTCTCCGTCGGTTAAGACCCACGCGTTCAGGTCATCTGCTCCCCGCGGCTGCCAGCTTCTGACAAGTATTCCCAAGCCTGTGCACTGAGTGCCCGGTAGACTCAGCGGCACCGGCTCATCGGATACACTGCCCTCCGAGGTAGACATGAGGGGCAGTTGACCGCTGCTCGCGTGGCCGGGACTATAGGTCACTAGCAAACGTACCACTGCTGCCCCTACAAGGTCAAGCACCTGACTTTTCCCGACGTCGACACCCCCGCCTCCAGGAGCAGCGACTGCAGCAACAGGCCACAGGAGCTGTAAGGCGATGAGAAGCGCGCCAAGCAAGGGACCAAGCACGGTTGACAGCAGGCCGATGTTTTTCCTTTCCGCGGAACACAGCTGATACGTACTCATCGGCACTTTCTCCCTTACATCCAAAGCTGACGAAATGCGCCGAAGGAGCAAATAGTTTCTCATCGTCCTAACCTGGCTTGCAGGCGCTGTAACATGGCCTGAGCCGCCTGATTGGTGGGCATAGCCCCAACAACATAGCGGCACTCACGCAGGGCATCACCGAGCTTGTTCTCCCGCTCATAGACCTGGCTCAGGAGAAAGCGCGTCTGATGATCAGCGGGATTAATAATCAGGACCTGCACAAAGCTCCGCTCCGCTAGCGATAGCTGATTGAGTCGCCAGGCCAGCTGGCCAATCTCATAGTGCAAAGCAGCGAGCAGAGTTGGAACTTTGGGTGTCAGTCGCAGAGCCTCTTGAAACTCTCGTAGGGCGGGCTCCAGCTGATTCAGTCGTTCGTAGCACTGCGCAAGGCGCTGATGGGCTTCGAAATCGTTGGGATTCAGACGCAGAGACTGAGTGTAGGCCGTAATGGCATCGCCAGGGCGCATGAGAATAAAATGGTAGACATCGCCCACTAGCTTATGCGTCTCAGCATCATTGGGATTGAGCTGGACAGAACGGTTGTAGGCTTGAATGGCCCGCTGGGGATCAGGCGGCTGGCGACGCGCGAAAACCTGCCCAAAGATCTTATGGACCAGGGCATTGTCTGGCTCCAGAGCATAAGCCTGCTGGACAGCAGCATAAGCTGCCTCGATGCGCCCGGCCTGCAGCTGGGCTTGCGCCGTGAGAATGAATTGCCCGGCTGGGCCGGTGGTACCACCGACTGGCAGAGCTACCTGCCGCGGCGTTGCAGGCGAGGCTGCTACTGTTGGCGGCACGCTGCTCGCCAACGGAGGCACAACCTTGATCGGCGGCAGGCTCAAAATCGCCCGTTCCATCTCCGCAGCGCTCGACCAGCGCTGCTCTACATTAGGCGAAAGCGCCTTCATGATGACTTGCTCGAACTCGGGCGAGACATCGGGACGCAAGCTTCTCAGCGGTGGGAACGAGAAGATCGTCGGCCTATTGTTGGCCGCATCGTGATGCGTCAGGAGACGATGCAACGTTGCCCCCAACGCATAAATGTCGCTGCGTGGTTCTGGCATCCCATGCAGCTGCTCCGGCGGCGCATAGCCAATGGTCATAATGATCGTGGCCTGGCGCTGCGACTGGAAGGTACGCGCAATCCCAAAGTCTATCAGCTTGATCTCATCGCGGTCCGTGACCATGACGTTCGAAGGCTTCAGGTCACGGAAGATAATCGGCGGATTTTGGCGATGCAGGTAGCTCAAAACATTGCAGATCTGCTGCGCCCAGCTCCTGGCACGCGCCTCGGGCACACCCCGCGCCCCGTTGACTCCTACGACATTCCCCTCCTCCTCCAGCACTTTGGCCAGCGTGCGCCCCTCGATGAAGTCCATCACCAGATAATGGCGCCCCTCTTCCACAAAGAAGTCGCGTACGCGCGGGATACAGGGATGATTCAAATCAAGCAACAGGGTTGCCTCTCGTTTGAACCACTCGACCGCCTGGCTCCGCTCCACCTCGCTCTGAAAATCGTCCAGCATTTCTTTGACTGCACAGGGACGTTCAAAGCGCAGATCGATCGCGCGATACACAGCTCCCATACCGCCCGCCGCCACCAGGTGCTCAATTTTATAGCGTCCATTCGACAGCAAGACCCCAGGGCTGAGGCGCATGACCCCAGCCCCCGCTGCCTGTGATCCGACACTCGCCGGCGTCACACTACCCGCTCCAACCGCCGCTGGAGCCTCCGGCGGCGGAGGCAACCGGGGCCCGCTCTCGCCTTGCCAACTTGAAGGTGTTGCTGCATTCCCGGCAGACACGACTTCTCTGGGATCAGAGTGATTGCTAGCCATCTTTCCTTACACCGCTTCTTGATGCAGCCCTGAATTCTCCTCAGAGGCTCGTCCCTGGCCCTTTCTCTTTCACAGCGACGTCCTCATGCGTCCTCATACCCGCTCTCCCACTTACCGCACCGTTCTCCCACCTTTGTGATGCCTGCTATCTTATCTTCCGGGCTTGCTCCCTCCCTGGACCCGCTTCTCTCTCCTTAGCCTGCCAGCTCTGGCTTCCTGGTTTTCCAGGAAAAACGCTCGCTCGTTGCTCATGGTGCTGGGCGCATTATAGCACATTTTCATTGAACAGGAAGTGAGCTATTGTACTATCTCGAAATGAACCCAGCGCAATTCAGCCTCTCCATGGCACGGCAGGCCCCCAGGTCCCCCCACACGAGGCAGGCTGAGCTATCCGCCGCTCTGGAGACTGCACCTTACTCCCCCGCTTCTGGCCACGTCGCCAGCGGACGCTCGCTCACAGCTGCCGCATGGGCAGGAAATCCCTCAAACTCTGCCAGCGTCCGTGTTGTCTCTTCTAACGCATGATACCCCGTTGTTGTCACATAGGCCACGCCGGTGCGCTTTAGAAAATCGTGAACCGAGGTTGCCGAGAAGGTGTGAGCGAAACCGCCGGTTGGCAGAATGGCGTTGGTTCCTATGCAATAGTTGCCGAGACAGATAGGAGTAGCAGGCCCTAAGAGAATCTCGCCGGCATTGCGCAGCTGTGTTAGCAGGGCGAATGGCTCACGTACCTGAACCTCCAGATGCTCGGGGGCATACTCGTTGACAAAGGCCACAGCTTCTTCCATATCGCGCGTCAGGATGATCCCCCCTGTTCCTTTCTCTTCCTCCAGGACAGCGCGGCAAAAGGCCCGCCGCCACTCAGGCAGAGCAGCGATTTTGGCCGGCAAAAGCTGCCTGACTGCCTCTGCCAGGGTCCGAGCGGGTGTGACCAGCAGGCTGGAGGAATCGGGGCCATGCTCAGCCTCAATCAAAAGATCGCGGGCGACCAGCTCTGGATCGGCACTGTCGTCAGCCAGGAGAATGGCTTCACTTGGTCCAGCAGGTAGCCCAACGTCGACAACACCGTAGAGCAGCCGCTTAGCGGCTGCGACATAACCACTGCCAGGCCCTGTAATCTTATGCACCCGCGGGATGGTCTCGGTGCCATAAGCGAGTGCTGCAATGGCCTGTGCTCCACCAACGCGATAGATCTCGTGGACACCGCAGAGATCGGCGGCCACCAGAGAGGCTGCATCGATCTCCCCACTCGGACCAGGCGGCGTACAGACAACGATCCGCGCGACGCCGGCAATGCTGGCAGGGGCGGCCAGCATGTACATGACGGAAGGGAAAGCCCCTTTGCCGCGCGGCACATAGAGGCCCACACTGCTGATCGGCGTCACCAGCTCGCCGGCCATGACCCCCGGCATCACCTGGGTATACCACTGCTCATGGGGCAATTGCCGCTGATGAAAGACCTTGACATTGCGAATGGCCTGTTCAAGCGCCGCGCGCATACGGCTATCGAGTTGACGATGAGCACGCTCAATCTCCTCGGCGCCCACACGCAGGCGCTCCGCGCTCAGCTCGACACCATCAAAGCGCGCTGTATACTCCAGAAGAGCGGCATCGCCACGCGTACGCACGTCCTCTACGATGGGGCGCACGCGTTCCATTACTTCTTCTATGCGCAGCTCGGCCCGGCGCAATAGACGCCGGCGCTGGGCTGCATCCATTGTCGCCAGCTCATAAAAATGCACCATTACCTACCAGACTCCCACGAAAAGATTCCGTTTTCTGTTTGCTGTTGATCTCCTCACGACATTCGTCCTTTGCTTGATTGACAAGCCCCCGTCGGTTCAAGCCATCGCCGCCCCCGACCTTCGCACCTGAGCAAGAGCGTCGGCGCGCTGCGCGGCAGCAACATCGCTCTTCATCCAGCGTGCGCCGAAGATCCCAACCAGCCCAGCCAGCACCAACATTGGCACACAAGTCACCAACAACGCCAGGCGCAGGTCCTGACCGGCCAGATCGTGGGCAAAATGGCCGCCATGCGTCGGGTCGAAATGCTGAGCCAGAACTCCAATCAGCGACGGCGCAAAGGCGTCGCCCAGCAAGTGAGCCAGAAGCAACGTCAGAGCAACCGCTGAAGCGCGCAGCGCCGAGGGCACAGTGTCCTGAATGGCTGCCGTGCAGGGTCCATTATAAAGCAAGATGAGCATAGCCGTGATAAAGAAAAAGATCATAAAGGCGGTAGTACTATGAACCGTTACCGCCAGGGCGAAGCTCGGAGCACAGAGCAAAAAGCCAATCCCGCAGACAAGAATGCGCGCCCCCGGATGGAAGGTATTCAGAATATCTGCCAGATAGCCACCGATGATCATCCCCGCAATTCCGGCGACGACTACCACTACGCCCGAGAGCGTCGCCGCCTGCCCCACTGTTAGCCCCAGGGCATCCTTCTGATGCAGATAGACTGGCAAAAAGGTGACGCTTGCTCCCTGAGCATAGAAAGCAAAGATCTGGACAAGCGTCAGAACGACCAGACTGCGAATACGCAGCAGAGAAGTGAGCGCAGTGAAGTCCTGCCGGAGCTGCCGCCAGGAAAAAGACAGTCGCTGCCCTTCATCAGCAGGAGATGAGGGAGCAGTGAGCGCCCCCTCTGCAAGAGGCTTGATTTCTTGCTCTCCGATTTCAGCGTCTGTCTCCTGGGTTTGGACAATCCTGGCCTGCCAGCGCCTCACCAGCAAGAGGCCGCCAATGGCCAGCAAGGCAATCACCCCCACCAGCACAAGCCCGATGGCGATAAAGACCAGGGTCACGTCCCAGTTCTTAAGTACCAGGCCGCAGACTGCCCCCCCTACGATGAAGCCTCCTAACAGAGAGACCAGCGCGCTGATCACCGACTTCAGATGCGCCCGCACAAGATCAGTGCTTGATCTTCCTTCCTTCAGCTCTTGGTGTGCGCCGACTTGCCCCTCCTCCATCTCTTCCTGCTCATCAGCCTCGTTGCGGCGCGGCTCGCGCAGGCGCCAAGTCAGTAAGGCCAGCACGAGGCCTGGAACTCCCGAAATAAGAAAAGCCAACCGCCAGCTCCCTTTCCCCAATCCGGCAATGAAGCCACCGAGGATGAAACCTACCATCAATCCAATCAGCGTGCCTGCCCCCCAGCGACTCATGATCTGTGCTCGCTTCTTACGACTATAGTAGTCGCTCAGCAAAGCTGTGCCCGCTGGATAGTAGCCGGCCTCGCCGACGCCCAGGACCATGCGAGACAGGAAGAGGGCAATAAAGTTACTGGCCAGGGCAGTAAAGGCCGTGGCAAGACTCCAAATAGTCACGCAGAGCGCCACCACATTCTTACGCCGCGTGCGATCAGCCCAGACACCGAAAGGCAGCGTCCCCAGTGAGTAGACGATAAGAAAGGCCGAGGCAATGTAGCCAAGCTGGTCAAGGCCTAGTCCCAACTCCTGGCCAATGATAGGGGAGGCTCCTGTGAAGACATAACGATCCATATAATTGAGGAAATTAATGGAGAACATGATCGCGAAGACATAGGTCGCATAGCCCGAGGTACGCCCTCTGGAGGCTCCCAGGTCGGCACTGACTGAGGGAGCAAATAGTTTCATGGAAAACCTCCTCGCAGGGAGATAGGCAGAGAAGCCGAACGATAACCGCAAAGGGACTGACCTGAGCACCACTCTATCACAGATTCTGGGCGGAGGGAAGGGCGGGACTATCAAGATTTCGCTCCAGGCGCAGCATTTCAAGAAAACTCCAGGTTTTCAAGTCGCGTTCCAGATGAAAGCGGAGGAGATCATGCATCACCCGCTCAATCTCCAACAGCAGCGAAGCACTGAGACGCCAATGAGGAACGGCCTGCCACTCGCTGCGCTGCAAGACGCGCAACACGTGCAGCGCTTTAACGGAGAGGGGACGACTCCAGAAACGTGAGCAGCGAGGACAAAGAGCGCCACCCAGCGAAGGAGAGAAGCCATTTGGCTCGGGACGCAACTCAGCAGCGCAATGGGCACAGGCGCGAAAAGCAGGCTCGTAGCCCACCTGGCTTAAGAGATGGATCTCGAAATAGCGCAACAGCAATTGCGAAAGCGTATGCAAAGGATCATTCGCCTGGTCAATCGACTCCCCTTGCGGAGAGCGAGCCGCATCGGCGTCGAGCGCACGCAGCATCTCTAGCATGAGAAAGTAGACCCCACTATGCTGCGTCTGCTCTTCAAGAAAACGGTCTACAAGCTCAGCCAGGTAGAAACCGCAGGTCATGTGCCACTGACTCATGCGCAGATCGAGGAAGCTTTCGCGGCCCTCTGCCTGAGTCACAATATCCAGATCACGCCCGAGAGCCAGTTGCAACTGACTATGGCAGAGGAGCTCTAGATGGCCAGCAAGCTTACTGGTCGGGCGACGCACTCCCTTGGCCACCACCTGGATTTTACCATGAGTTGGAGTCAGGAGAGTCACAATGCGGTCTGCCTCACCGAGGTTGATCCGCTTGAGGATAATCGCTCTTGTGGAGTAGCTACGCTGCTGCCGCATGCGCTGGAGTCCTTAGCAATAAAAAAGACGTGATTATCTAGCATCACGCCTTTCCATGAGAGAAGAGGAGGAGGCGACGAGCGGATTCGAACCGCTGATCGGGCTTTTGCAGAGCCCTGCCTTACCACTTGGCCACGTCGCCGCACCTGGAGCGGGAGACGGGATTCGAACCCGCGACATCTTCCTTGGCAAGGAAGCGCTCTACCACTGAGCCACTCCCGCATATCGGGTTAGAGGAAGTTCTCTAACCTTGTGCCATTAAGATAGCACATCTCTGGCGATTTGTCAACGGGTTTTGGCCCGGATTCCAGAAATTTCTCAGCCGTCGCCGGAGAGGAGGCTAATTTGTCTCTGGAGCCAAGCCAGAGCTGCGCGCGAGGTGGCTCCAATGCACGGGTCAGCAGAGAGAGCGGAGAGGGCAGCATCATGACGGGTCCGCCACCACTGCCACTGGCAAAGACCGAGCGACGCTAGCGTATAAGCTCTGGCGAGGGATTAAGAGGAGGAAATAGAAGAAGAAGAGAGGAATAGGCCTGTCCACTGGCGTGAGCTAGTTTTAGCCAGTCTCGCCGGTCTGCTCCTCTTCATCCTCGTACTCGTACAGTATACTGGCAGCGGCCACCAGAGCCGCTGTTTCTGCGCGGAGAATGCGGGGGCCAAGTGAGACAACGAGAGCGCCACACTCACGAGCCAGGGCTACTTCCTCGGGGGCCAGTCCGCCTTCGGGTCCGATAAAGAGGGCCACGGTTAACGGCCCCCCCATGGCTAGAGTCTCGTGTAGCTGTCGCCGACGAGCGCGCAGGGCAGTGCGCAGACTGAGCCTTTTCTCCTGCTCCCACGGCATCACAATCAAAGCGTCAGCAGGTAGCTCGGCCAAAGCCTGGGAGAGACTGCGCACGGGGAGCAATGCGGGGAGGCGGGTCCTGCCACATTGTTCTGCTGCCTCCTGTAGAATACGTTGCCAGCGCTGGGCTTTCGTCGCTCCTGGCTCCTCCTGTCCAATCTGCGATCGCTGGCAGCGCAATGGTACAAAAGCGCTGATACCCAGCTCTGTCCCTTTCTCCAGAATCCACTCGAAGCGGGCTGACTTCAGCAGTCCCTGATAGAGCACCAACCGGAGGCAGCCCTCGTTGCGGCCCTTACGCCGCTCGACGATTTCCACTTCGACGCCGGAGCGCCCAGTGTGCACAATCCTCGCTTCGATTTCGTCGCCGCTGTTATCAAGCAAGACCACATGCTCACCGGGGGTGAGTCGCAAGACATCACGAACCTGATGCGCTACGGCTGCGGGCAACATCACCCTGTGTAACGAGGATCGACTGGTCTGGGCTAATAACTCAGGCGAGATAAAGAAACGGTGCATGGTCGCTCATCAGGCTAGGCTGGTTTGCGCATGACGAAGAGCAGCCAGTCATCGGTTTGCACAGTAGCCATTGGACAAAGCCCAGCTGCTTTGAGAGCCTGCTCGACCTTCTCTCGATGTTCCTGCAGCACACCGCTGGCGAGCAGCAGTCCGCCAGGAGCCAGGACGGTAGCCATAAAGGGGGCCAGAGAGCAAATCACGCCAGCCAGAATGTTCACTACGAGCAAATGATAGCGACCGGTCAGAGCCAGGCTGCGCTCTTCATCGAGGGTTCCGTGAATCACTCGAATGCGCTCGCTGAGATGATTGCGCTCCGCATTTTCGCGGGCACTAGCCACAGCAACATCGCTAATATCGTAGGCATCGACCTCGTCCGCCCCCAAGAGGGCGGCGGCCAGGGCCAGGATACCCGAGCCAGTCCCCAGGTCGAGGACGCGCATACCGGGTTGGACACGCCTCTCCAGCTCCTCCAGACACATTCTCGTGGTTGGATGCAGACCCGTGCCAAAGGCCATGCCGGGATCGAGCGTCATCACAACCTCGCCCTCAGCTGGCGTGTACTCGCGCCACGAAGGGCAGATGACCAGACGACGGCCAATGTGCGTCACATGATAGGATTCCTTCCAGGCTGAGGCCCAGTCCTCTTCACGGATCAGGCGCGTCTCTAGCTCTCCAACAAGGCCAGCTCCGATACTGGCAAGATGCCACAGTCCCTCAGCAATGCGCTGCTGGGCCTCCTCCTCTCTGCCATCGACCGCCAGATAGGCATGAATCTTAACAGGATGGCCAGGGAGAATGCGATACTCCTGTCCGTCATCGAGCAATTCGATCGGCTCTTCGATGGCCACACCACCATGCGTATAGCGCATGAGGAGTTCACTGACGGATTCAACCGCCTCGGGGTGCGCCTGCACCGTTAATTCTATCCACTGCATCGCATCTCGATCCTCACCTTAAATCAGGTAATGCCCTTTCACTCTTATCCCAAGGGTCGCGCGATATTCTATTATGCCATCAGGAGAGCGCGCACGCAACGCGCTTCCCCACCCGGGGCAGATCAGGAGGTCTGTGAGGGCCGCTGCTGCCCGGCCTGATCCACCTATCCCTTGGGCTTGGCCTCCAAGGGATCAGCCAGCTCACAGCGAGTCTTCTTCCCCCTGCCCCTGCTGGCTGGTTCCCTCAGCCAGCAGGCAGCGCCGGGCGCGTTGGCAACGCGCTCTCCTGGCTAAAAGACCGCCGGCTCTGTATACTCACCAAAGACCGCCCGGAAGACATCCATGATCTCGCCCAGGGTCGCATAGGCTTTCACAGCTTCAATAATGGCGGGCATCGTATTCTCTGTTCCCTCGGCCACGCGACGCAGATTGTCGAGAGCTTTCCTTACTGCTGCCTGATCTCGCTCTCTGCGCACACGGTTCAGGCGCTCCAGGTGCACACGCTCCCCCTCACGATCGATGTAAAGCGTGGGCACTTTCATGTCTTCTTCCATTACGTATTCATTCACGCCAACAATGATACGTTTACGTTGCTCGATCTCTTGCTGATAGCGGTAGGCCGATTCAGCAATCTCTCGCTGGAAGAAGCCATTCTGGATACATGCCAGCACTCCCCCTAGCTCTTCGATCCGCCTGATATAGTCCCACGCCGCCTGCTCAGTCTCATCGGTCAGCTTCTCTACGAAGTAGGAACCTCCCAGCGGATCAACAGTGTTGGCGACTCCACTCTCGTAGGCAATAATCTGTTGAGTGCGCAGGGCGATCAGGGCCGCCTTTTCGGTAGGAAGCGCCAGCGCCTCGTCGAGGGCATTGGTATGGAGCGATTGTGTGCCGCCAAGGACTGCGGCTAGCGCCTGGATAGTGGTACGTACGATATTATTCTCAGGCTGCTGAGCTGTGAGGGAAACGCCCGCCGTCTGAGCATGACAGCGCAACAGCCAGGAACGCGGATTTTTGGCCCCGTAGCGCTCGCGCATGAGTTTTGCCCAGATGCGACGTGCCGCGCGGAATTTGGCGATCTCCTCGAAGAAGTCATTATGGACATCGAAGAAGAACGAGAGTCGTGGCGCGAATTCATCGATCTTGAGGCCACGCTGGAGCGCTGCTTCTACATAGGTCATGCCGTTGGCAATGGTGAAAGCCAGCTCCTGGACAGCAGTTGCGCCCGCCTCGCGGATGTGGTAGCCACTGATGCTGACCGTGTTCCAGCGCGGCATGTGGCGCGCTCCAAACTCGATAGTGTCGACAACAAGGCGGAGGGAAGGCTCTGGCGGAAAGAGAAACTCTTTCTGAGCTATGTATTCTTTGAGAATATCGTTCTGCAGGGTGCCGCCCAGCTTCTCACGCGGGTAGCCCTGCTTCTCGGCGTTGACGATATACATGGCCCAGATGACCGCCGCCGGGCTGTTGATGGTCATGGAGGTGGTGATGCGATCAAGCGGCAGATCCTTAAAGAGGATTTCCATGTCGGCCAGCGAGGAGACCGCTACGCCACATTTGCCGAACTCGCCGGCGGCCATCGGATGATCGGTATCATAGCCGTAGAGCGTGGGCATGTCAAAGGCTGTCGATAGGCCTGTCTGCCCTTGCTGCAAGAGATATTTAAAGCGCGCGTTTGTATCTTCAGCCGTGCCGAAGCCGGCAAACATGCGCATGGTCCAAGGCTTGGCGCGATACATCGTCGGCTGGACGCCACGAGTAAAAGGATACTCGCCCGGCAGGCCGATATCACGCATATAATCCAGGTGGGAAATATCCAGCGGAGTATAGAGGCGTTTGACAGGCACGCTGGAGGTGGTCATAAGGTGCTCTCGCTCGGGCATGCGCTCAAGCGACTGTTGGAGCGTAGTCTCTTCCCAGCGCCGTTGCTCGGCTGCCAGCCGGTCCAGCTCAGCCTTATCAAAGAGAGTCCCCTGCACTAGACGGGGTTCCTTACCAATATCCACAGATTCCTGGTCTAGCATGCCGCTCACTCCTCTTCGTCGAGAACCCTGCGAGACGGCCTGAGCCATTGACATTGCCGTCCCCTGGGACGATTTCCACAGTTGTATTGTACCATAGGCGCGGTCTCTCAACGCCCCTTTTCTCTCCGGCCAGCGCCCTTTTCCTCCCTATCTCTCTCTCATCCTCCCGTGCTACACTTAGTTTGGAGGGATCTTATGAAACAAGCAGAGCAGAAATCAACCGCTGGTCCAAGCCAGGCAGCTATGTTACCGGAAGAGCAGATTGCTGCTTTGCCCGCAGCAGGCCGTGATCTCTTCCTAGTTAGCACAGCTCATGCTTTTATTCATGCCATTACAGTATTGATGCCTCTTATTTATCCCCTTATCCAGGAGGAGTATCATCTCAGCTATACCCAAATTGGCCTGGTAGTCGCTCTTCCCAACGCCCTGGGAGGCCTGCTCCAGGTGGTCTTCGGCCTGGTGAGTCGCTACATCCTGCGCAAGGTGCTGCTTGGAGTCGGCGCCATCCTTGGTGGCTTGAGCACCTTTCTGACGGGCACAATCAACGGTTTCTGGCCTTTGATGGCCTGGAGCACAGCTTTTCGTCTGGCTACTGCTCCTCAACATCCCGTCGGTAGCTCCTATCTGACCGATCGCTATGGCCAGCGCCGGCATGGCTATGCTTTGGCCTGGCATATCGCCGGCGGCAATATAGGCACGCTGGCTGTCCCCTTTATCGCCGGTCCTCTCCTGGGACTTTGGGGTTGGCGTCCTTTGCTCTATGTGGCCGCTTTGCCAGGCATCCTGATTGGCATCGCCATTCTGATTCTGCTTGAAGAGGGCGGACCGCTCGACCGGCGTAGTCGTCTCCGGCAGCAGCCAGCTCGTAGCCTTGCCCTGCGCGGGCGCGCTCTGATCCAGACGGGCAAAAGTCTGCTGCTTCCGCTGCGTGATCGCACGTTGCTCATCATCATGGCTGTTTCCATTATCGCCGCCGGCGGCCGTGGCCTGGGCAATGTTACAACCTATGTCCCCCTTTATTTGCAGAATGTTCGCCATATTGACAGTCGTCTTCAGGGTGTTCTCCTGACCTTGCTGCTCCTCGGCAGCGTGATCGGGCCACTATTAGGTGGACGGCTTTCGGATCGCCTGGGGCGCCGTCCTATGCTCTATCTATTCTACGGTGCCTCAGCTGTCATGACGTTCCTCTTTATCGAGCTTGCTCGGCCAGGTATGCCCTTCTGGCTCATCCCACCGGCTTTGTTGCTGATGGGCCTGGCTGTCTATGCCGAGGCTCCTTTGCTCCAGGCATACCTGGCCGATTCGGCCAGCCGCGATCTGCGCGACAATGCCTTCAGCCTGTATTTCGCCCTCGCCTTTGGCGTTGGCTCTGCCTGGGGAGGCATCATCGGCTGGCTCATTGATCAGTTTGGCTTTCAGCTCGCCTTTATCGTGATGGCCATTTCCTACCTCCTGGCCGGGAGCCTGCTGACTTTGATCCGTCAGCAGCCAACAACCAGCGAGCGCTGAACAGTTCTGCTGCTCGCCTTCCTCTGTCTCCGAAGCAGAGCTGGGAGGCTCCCTCTTAGGGGAAGAGCAGAGCCGTCATACAGGTTGGATTACCGCCAGCAGGGCATTCAGCGCACATCCCATCGCCTCCGAGGTGAAATAGTCTTCTTTGCCGATGCCGGCTCCGGGCTTGCTCACGTAGACCTGAAAATCAGCTGTCAAACGATAGAAGTAGCCATGATAGGTGTGCTCGTAAAACGGCCCTAGCAGCAAGGCAATAAGAGCATGTTCCTCGTTGAGGAATGGGAGCGCAACCTGGGCATCATAGAGTCGAAGGCCGCTCAGCGTTAGGCACTGAGCACGTGTCTCTTTATAATCGCGGATAACGCTCCCGTCTCTCAGGTGGAGAGCGAAGTACAAACCGCCATGCTGTCGGTCCCAGAGACCGCTGGTGACGAAGAGGCTCTGGAGCAATGTGCCTGCGAGAGAAAGGTACTGGTGTTGACCGGTGAGCTGATAGGCCAGGGCCAGCGCTGAGACTGCCTCTCCAGCGGAAGCTGCTCTGACTTCATCGCTTTGGGGTCGATCAGAGCCTGCGGGTCCGGCCACCATGTTCTCATAGAGCAAGTGCCTCTGGGGATCAAAGGCCACGCTGATGACGTGTTCCAGCGTCCGCTCACCGGCTTCTCTCCAGGCTGGCACTTGCCAGCGTTTTCCTGCATCAATGAGAGCGGCGCCGCACTCTAGCGCATGGACAGTGTTATAGCCAAACGGTTGATGGCGCCGATCATAGACGGTTCCGACCAGCGGATCATACCAGAAGCGATAGAAACGCTCGACCAAGGCCCGCGCTTCCCCCAACAGAGAGGCGTCATGCAAGGAGAGCGCCACTGAGAGGAGAGAGAAGTAGATCCAGCCCTTGGGCAGATTATAATCTTGAAAATCGCGTCTGACCACGGCCAGTATTCGCTGGAGGTCAGCCTGATAGCTCGCTCTGCCAGGGTTGAGATGCTGATAGCTGCTCAAAGCATTCAGATAGAGCAGATCGACCTGGGGATCATGCTTTTCCAGCGTCTCCCCTTGCGGACCGGGGCGAACGGCATTGACACGCTTTGGATCGATCATCTTCCAGTTGATGAAAAGGCCGCCAGTGCGCCGGCCATGCGTCCTGGCCAGTGGATTCCAGGCATGTTCATGCATACTCTCCAGCACCTGTTCGATCACTGCCTTAGCCTGCTCGCGCCACCCAGGCAACAAAGCCAGGGAGGTCGCAGCTGCGACGAGGCCCCGACCCGGACTGGGGGTAGGGCTGGCTCCTAAGAGCAGGGGTGGATGGGGAAACTGCTCCCAGAGCGGGGCACAGCTCACAATATAGCCAGCCGCGGTCAGGATTACCCAGAGCACAATCACAATCCATACAATAGTTCGCAATAACCTGTACAGTTTCTTTCGCATAGAATTAGACCCTCCGAAATAGCTAACCGCCGCGCAGATAAAGAGCCGATGCATACCCCTCAAAGACCAGGTGCACATCGGGCGGAAAGACAAAGCGCTTTCTGACAGCAGACTCATATGGCCCGCCATCTGAGACAATCCAGACCCGCGGGTGCTCAGCCAGCACCGCTGTGAAATCTTCCTGGTTGAGAAGTGCCTCCGCCGCAGAGGCGGTTTCGATAATATGCCCCCGCTGTTCCATGAGATAGAGGGCACGATCAATGGAGAAAAAGTAATCGACCTGCCCTACATAGTAGCGTACACAGTTGGCAGGAGCTACCGCAATTACCACGTCCCCTCGGCGTAGGTGTTGCCTTAGATAAGCTCCTGCAATATCGTAGTCAGCATAGTGACGATGATAGGGCAGGCCCAGCAGCCGGCTCAGGAACAGATTGCTTGTGTTCATGGCTATCAACGGCGCAATCAAGAGGAGGGCACATAGCAGGCCCGAGCTTCCTACCAGGAACAGGCGCTGCACTTCTGTGGCGCGCTTCCAGCTCCGGTCAGACGTTCCAGAGCTTGTCTTTACCAAAGTCATTGTTAGCCTTCCAAGAGCCTGCATTAGCTCGCTTGCTCCGTAGGCGCTCAGCAGGTAATAGCAAGGCAGCAATGGATAGAGGTAGCGATCAGCCTGAAGCGTGAAGCCATAGATCAACGTGAGCCAGGAGGCCAGCAAAAACAAGAGGCAGTAGCAAGCACGCGGCTCTTTTCTGCGCACGGCCTGGAGGCAGCCTAGCACCATGCTCACGGAACTGAGGAGGAGCCAGGGCGTCCGTCCACTTGTGACAGGCGAAAACAGCATTTCTGCATAGAAGATGACGTTGTCTAAGGTGAAATGGACGAGGGGACGCTGCGAAGCATCTGTTCCAAGAACAGGCGGATGGCTACCATGAGCGAGCAGGAGCTGGAAGCCGATACCGACTCCACAGAGCAGAGCCGCTCGTTGCCAGGAAGGCGAGCGACAAAGGGCTGCCAGGCTGAGCTTGGTCCGGTCTCTGCAGCAGAGAGTGCAAAGCAGCAGCGCTGGTAGTATGATGAAGGTTTCCTCATGGCTTAGATAGGTTGCCAACAGGCTGAGTGCCGCTCCGTAGATGAGGCGCGAGCGTGCCTGGTGCTGTAGACAGATATAAAAAAGCAACAAGGTTAAAAGAGTAAAGAGTTGCGCTTGCTGATACATACGCATCTGACGTGACCAGACCCAGGCCAGCGGTGAGCAGACCAGCATAGCCGTGGCGAGCCAGGCCACGCGGCGAGAGAAGAAGTAACAGCCTGCCAGGTAGAGCAAAGGCAGGCAGAGAAGATACTCCCCAACGCTGATTGCGCGCGTTATCTCTGGGCGATCGCCGAAGAGCAGACTCCAGGCGGCCAGCAGATAAGAATAGAGCTCAGCTTTGGTGTAGAGGAAACCCGAGGGGAAGAGTGGCCAGCCAGTGGCCAAGATACCATGTGCGGCATAGTAGCTAGAAAGCTCATCCTGCCAGTAAGGCTCGTAAGAGAGCTGGTAGCTTGATAGGGGCACAGCCATGACCATGAGTGGGAGGATGGTTACCCAGAAGCGCCAGGATCGCCAGGAGGAGCGAGAGATCGACCGCCAACACAGCGACAAGCGTCGACCCCATCTCTGCGGCTGGCTCCTCCCTTCTGAACCTACACCAATACTCACCTCCTCGCCGGACTCACTGGCGCTGCTCTCGCTGCTCTCGCTGGCCTGCCAGGCACCTGCCTGGGGGCGAGCCTGAGATCTACGACTGTCCCACCAGATTGCCCAGGCAAGCACAGCGTAGCCCAGGAGGAGGAGTGTGCCCAGCGACCAGAGCCAGGGCCAGGTATATGGCCGGAGGTGTGGAAGCGCTGGAGTGTAGGCCAGCACTGTCAATAGCCCTGCCAGCGTCAGCGGTGGGAGTACGGCCAGGCTTAATCGTCTCCAGAGCACTTGAGGAGCGGCAGAGCACCCGATCGCGAGCCACGGACCCAGCCCAACCCAGGGCAGCCAAACACCGGCTACCGCCCCACAGAGGACCATCCAGCCGTTGGCAGGCATGGAGAGTAGAGAAGGCGAGACGACAGCGATGGTGGTCAGGTATGGGAGGAACGAGGGAGCTGAAGGAATTTCGAGAGAGGCTGGGGGCCAGCGATGCGGCGCCTGTTCGGCGTCCAGCCGTTCACAAGCTTGATGGTCGGCCAGGCGCCAGGCCCCTGATGGCTCCAGCCACAGTGGTTGACCCCCGCTTTTCTCAACGACGACATCGGTCAGCACCGCCACCTTCCTGAAGAGCTGCTCCATCTGCCCTTCGGCTGGCGGTACTTGAAGAACTGCATGGATAGAGAGCGTATTGTGCCCGGCATGCAGCCAGGACGAGATGTCATACAGCGTGACCGCAAGCCCGGCCTGATAGCCCCCTGAACGAGGAAACTGTTTGAAAGGCAGAGACTGGATCCCCCCAGCGAGGGTCGTCAGCAACTTCCCATTGAGATAGATACTCGTCTGGACAGGACTTCCAAGACGTAACCAGGTCCTGGTCGCTTCCTCTGGTATGTCGAGAAGCCTGGCAAAGCACACGTCCGAGCTGTCAGCTCTAAGCCAGAGGTGAGGCAGGGGCTGCTGATAGGGATGGGGATCAAATGCAAGGGAAGGCGAAGGGCCAGCTTCTGCTGGCAGAACTCTCGCCCGCTGCCAGTCGGTCGCGTCGAAGTCGGGTAGGCTCCAGGCATTGACCGTAACTGCATTACGGCGATGGGCCAGACCACTCTGAGCGGTGGCACGCCAGCTCCCTCCCGAGTTATAGCGGTAGGTCCTTATCCCATTCCTGATCTCCAGCAAAGCTTTCAGAGCCGGTAGCTGCAGGTCAGCATTGGCCACGCGCACCGCGATGGTATTCACGCCGATGCGCAGGGCGCGACGTATATCATAAAGCAAGGCGTGCGAGGCGAACTGGCCGTTAGTGTTGCCCAGTGGCACGCCATTGACAGCCAGAGCAAAAGTCTGCCGCGCCGCTACCGTCAGAATCGCTTCCTCTGGCCAGCTATTGAGCTGTAGAGTGTAACGAAAGTAGGCAACCGGTGCGCTACTATCAGCCGCTGCAATCCACCGAGCATCTCCCCAACCAGGATCAAAGTCTCCAGGCTGGGGGACCAGAGCGACTTGCCAGGTAAACCACACTGCCCCTAACATGGCCAGCAGTAGTAAGCAGAGAGTATCAAGGCTGGGAAGGAGCTGGCGACGAGACCAGCCAGAGAAGCGAAGAGGTCTTTGTCTGGCCAGCGGCTCAGTACGCGATAACGCTATCCGCCTGACCAGTACGCGCCCCAAGTAGCAACGATCGAACATAAAACCCTACGACCATCCCTTTCTTTTGATTTGCCCCTTTATTAATGGATGACAATACTCATTTATGCTGTTCCACCACTCAATACCCTTTAGTGCAAGCCAGAGAGGGCCTCACGAGCCGTGTTATTGTGATATTCAGGATCAAGCGCAAGCGCTATCTGCAAAGCCTCTCTCCCCTCAGTGGAGCGTCCTAAAGCAATCTCAGCCAGACCTATATAGGTATAGGCAGAGGAACGAAGGTCATTATCGGAGGAGAGCCTCAGCCCTATCCCCATCTCAGCCAGGCAGCCCTGATAGTTATGCAGCTCGTAATCGGCTCTTCCAAGCAGGTAGTGAGCATAGAGACTATCTGGATTGACCTGCGCGAGCTGCCTCAGCCAGGCCTGAGCCATGATCAACCTGTGGTTCCGCTCTGGGGCATCCCCTGAGAGCGTGCTGGAGGGCCAGGCAGCCTCTACCAGCCCTTCTAACGCCTCGCTGAGAGCTGTGGTCAGCCACGGCTCAGGAAGGTCTTTCTTCTGCTGCTGCGTATGTGTCAACCAGTACGGGAAAAGCAGTTGATAGGCACGCAGGTAGGCCCGTTGCTGCAGCAAAGAGTGAGCCGCCGCAAAGCTCACCACCTCCGCTTGTGAGTGCGCCTCTAGTCCAAAGAGAGTCTGGCCGAGCTGCTCCTCATAGGTCGCAGAGCCGACAACGGCAGGGACCAGCCAGCGGGTAGTCTCCAGCCATCCGAGAGCCTGCTGATACTCCCCGGCAGCGATAGCCAGGTCTGTTTGCCATGTAGCCAGCAGAGACCAGAGCGGCGCGATCAGAGCAGGCAGCAGGCTTGCTCCTAGCAACACCGACAAACAGAGCGGACGCCAGGAGAGCGCCGGCCCAAGCAACCAGGGTCTTACCCTGGGGTTCGGTTGTCTGCGGCCTGGTTGTCGGAACCACAGGCTCAGGCCAATCAAAGGCAGGGCAGCCCCTGGACGAAGCTGGTCTACCAGCAAGACGACGCGCCAATGGAGTGCTGCCATATCCAAAGCAAAAGGAGCTGTCACGGGGAGCCAGTCTCGAGGGAGATTGTAGCCCAAGTGACGCAGGATAAGCTGGGCTTCCAGCTTATGATAAGCCAGCAGATCGCCCTGCTGAGTATCGACCGCAGTAAAGTGCAGCAAGAATAGGCAGAGTGGCACTAAACAGCTGGCACCAGCCAGACGATAGCGCCATAGACAGCGATCGACGAAGGGTCTCAAGGTGCAGCCGAGGCAGAGCAAAGCCGCCATGCAAGAGCCTGCCCCAACACTTGTCAGCGCAGCCCCAACCGTGCCGGGGGCCGTCAACGACCAGGCTGGCACCAGCGGCGTTTGCCAGGGAGAGCAGCCACCTCGCAAAGGGTCCGCTAGCCACGGCAAGCCACTCGCTCCTAGCATCAAAACACAGGCCAGCAACAATCTACCACGAGTATCCTCCCACTCCCGCCAGGGCCATTGCCTCAACTCCCTCAGCAAAGCCGCGATCTTCTGCATCATTTTGCCGTATTTATTACTTATAATACTTATATATCAGTTAAACCATCAATATTTCTCAATTCTCACTACGCGTACCTCTTGTCCATTGCGGAGATCAGCGAGACCCACCAGAACGACCAGATCTCCGCTGTGCAGGCCAACGTCAATAAAGACCCTGGCAGATGAGCGAGCAATCACATGCACTGAGCGCAGATAAGCTCGCTGCCGCTGCACAACAAAGACGGCTGGAACCAGATCCAGATCGAGCACCGCCAGGCGTGGCAATCCCAGCATGCTCCCCTTTACAGCAATGCGCACAAAGACACTCATGCCGGGCAAAAGAACCCCACTCTGGTTATCCAGCACTACCCACACCTCGAAGGTATCTGTCTGCGGATCAGCACGCGGCACAATGGTTAGCACCACACCTCTGAGGGTCGGGGCTGGCCCTGCCAGGGCAAAGACCTCCGCGGGCTGCCCGGCATGGATCAGTCCAAGAGCCTTCAATGGCAGTTTGGCGTGAACTACCACTCTGGATTGATCACTGATCGTGAGCAAGGAGGCATTGGCCGAGAAGGACTGGCCTGCCACGATATTGACCGCTGTCACAACGCCACTTAGCGGAGCCAAAAGACAATTCCCTGAGAGGAAGGAAGAGGAACGAGCCTGCAGGGTTTCATATCTGCTTCTGGCCAGCGCATAGCGCTGACGCGCTTGAGCCACAGCAGCCGAATTGCCGCTGGTCATCACTGCTTGCAAGTAACTCTCCGCTGCTGTCAGCTCGTCCCAGGCCAACTTCAGCTGTAGAGACAACTCAAGCGGATCAAGGCGCAATACAGCCTGACCAGTGCGGACAGAGTCGCCCACTTTGACCAGTACGGTATCAACTTTGCCCGCAAAGGGCAGAGAGAGCACAAGCTGCCTTTGGGGATAGACCAGTCCTTCACCTCCCAGGCTCTGATCGTAATCCTGACTCTGAGCCTGATAAAGCACCACTGCTGGTACAGACGAGCGTAGAGAGAACAACAGGCCAAGCAAGAGTAAGACGAGCAGGCCGCCGCTCATGAGAACCAATCGTAAGCGGGGACCAGCTCGATGCCGCCAGGTGCCTGGAAGGACCCGCAAACGCAGGGTCGGGACCAGCCAGAGCGGTGTCTTCGACGACTCACTAGCATCCAACGTCGGCAAAGATTGCGGAACGAAAGCCCTCCGTGGGGCCAGGGCAGCGTTCCCCTCAGCTCTAGCGTGCTCGTCAGTTGCTGCCTCTGCTGCTGATCTCGGAGGGAGAGGCAGAACAAGAGTGGCATCCTCATCGTCGAAGTAAAAACGCACCTGAGACGAAGGCACTCCGACGCCGGGCTTAAACTGGCGCCGCTTGGCAGGCTGCTGAGCCATTGCTCACTTTCCCTCCCTTCTTTGCCAGACATAGGCTAGCCAGCCACCCAATGCCAGAAGCACCCCTTGAGCATCCACGCAGGCCGCCAGGAACAGAGCTTTGCTCACGGGTACGTGATAAAGAGCCAGGATAGCAACCAGAGTTCCTTCACGTATTCCAAGACCATTGCACAAAGACAGTGGAAGGGCTGCAGCAAGCGCCACCAGCGGAATGGCAACAAGATAACAAGGCAACGGCAGATGGATATCGAGAGCCAGACCGTAGCTATAGTAGTTCAGTGCGGCCATGACCCAGAAACAGAGGCTGAAGCCCAGCGCAGCCAAGAAAGAGGACGGTCTGGCCACCAGTGTAGTCAGAGCAGCCTGCACAGCAGCCACTCCCTTACCATAGAGAGAGCAAGACCAACCGCCCGCTTTAGCGAGCCAGGCAGGCCATTGCCGCTTGCTGGTCAGCCTGGTGATTCCTAACAGGCAAGCCAGAGCGAGTGTGACCATCAGGCTGGCGGTAGCAGCCACAGCCCCCAAAGGGGCAGGTAGGAGCTGCCTCCAGATACAGAGCACACCCCCCAGCAGCAGACTCAGGGCCAGCAAACCCAGCAAACGGGCCAGGGCCAGAGTGGCTGCTGCCAGCGGATAGGAGCCAAGCACTCGACCTGAGTAGAGCGTCTTGACAGCATCGCTCCCTATCCCCAGCGGGAGGCAGTGACTGAAAGCGAGACCTATCAGATAGAGCCGGATCAGCTCCGCCAAATCGAGGCGCCTGCCCTGAGCAAGTAATAAGGCCCGCCACTGGTAGGCGCTGATGACCACGCAGAGCAGCCCGCTCGACCCTCCCAGAAGTAGACAGGCACAGCTTACCTGGCCGCGTGCCAGGCCCATCCACCTCACAGGGGCTGCGAGAGTTCTCCAAGCGAGCAAACAGGCAGAAGCTAGAGAGATGGCGCCCAAAACCTGCACTCCCAATATCCGCCAAACAGATCCCCTCCATATGGCAGCACCCGCAAAGCAAGCGCTCTTTCCAGCCACCTCACCCTGGGAGAGCTGGCCTGCAGGCGGAGTAGCGGCTGAGGAACAATCTGCAGCGCCAGCATGCTCAGCAGGAGAAGACAGGAGAGACCCCTTCTCCAGGGGGCATAGCCTGATACGTACCAACCTCCTCACAGGTGAGGGCAGTGGCGGCATAGGCGCCACTGTCCCCACCTCTTTACGAGAGGCTAGAACAGGAGATGGTTTATCTATCATCGCCTCTCTCCCCCAGCAGCTGGCTTATCGAGCCATAAGGCCAACCAAGGTAAGGGCGAGAAGTTAAGCTGCGAGCGTAAGAGATCACATAGTCTAGCTCACGCTGCAATCCCTCGCGTAGCCCTACTCGTGGAGAGAAGCCCAAGACATAGTTGGCTTGTGAAATGTCAGCGAAGGTATTACGGGCCTCGCCCCGCTGCTCATCGAGGAACTTCACAGGCAGAGGCGTCCCGCTCATCTCCTCCAGCAGGCCGAGGACGTCACGAATGCTGACCTGAGCGCCCCCCGCAATATTAAAGGCCCGACCCACCGCCGCCGGGACAGTTGCCGCCAGCAAATTTGCCTCTACCACATCATCCACATAGGTCACATCTCGTGTCTGTAGACCGTCGCCGTAAACAAGAGCTGGCTGCTGGTTGATCAGCGCAGAGCAGAAGCGGTAGAAGGCCATGTCGGGTCGCTGGCGAGGACCATAGACAGTAAAGTAGCGGAGAATGACCACAGGCAGGCCACAGTTACGGTGATAGAGCATACACAACTGCTCGGTGGCAACCTTGGTCACTCCATAGGGCGAGACAGGTCGCAACGGAGCCGCTTCGTTCACTGGCAAGCAGGCCGCCTCGCCGTAGACCGATGAAGAAGAAGCACAGATGAAACGTCGCACATTCCCTGCGCGGACGGCAGCCTCCAGCAAGCGCTGGGTAGCCAGCACATTGGCGTCAATATAGCGTACAAACTCATTCCCCCAGCCCTGGCGCACACCAGCCTGAGCAGCGAGATGAAACACCCAGTCCACACCATCAAGGAGCGCGACCAGGGGCAGCCGGAGCAGGTCGCCCTCGATAAAGTCAAAACGATTGGATGCAGAGATCCCTTCGATATTCCGCTCCTTGATTTGACGCGGATAGCAATCGGTAAAAGCATCGATACCACAGACCTCATGTCCTTCAGCCAGCAGGCGTTCAGCTAGATGGGACCCAATAAAGCCAGCTGCACCTGTAATAAGGCAGCGCATCGGTTCACCTCCACCACATAGCTTTGCTCTAGAGAATGAGCAGCAAGCAATCGACAAAACAACATTTAATCTGGTTGACGAAATCACTTTTAATCACACTCGGACATTTATTAATCGTTTAACAGTTATTGCCTTGCCATCAGCACCTCACCGCCAGGAAAGCCAACTCGCTTCCAACCCGCCGAACGCAACGAGAAGAGAGACGAATCAGGGGAAGAAAGAGCGGGCCTAACAAAGCGAAGCAGGGGCCGCGCAACCGACAGCCGGCGCATAACCCTGCTAGCAGCCAGGCGCAGAGAGACCAGCAGTACATCAGATCGAGGGGATCGCGCGAGTCGTTCCTCACTACACGGAAGCCACTGGCTTCGAGGAGCGCATAGATTTCAGAGAGAGCATAGCCAGGCCGGACATGACCATCCTCTCGTTCAGCAGCTGGAAGTACCTTGCGACGTGCAGAAGGGACCTGGAGCACCAGGAGGCCCCCAGGGCGCAGCACAGCGGCGATCTGCCGGAGCAAAGCGAGGTCATCGACAATATGCTCCAGCACCGCCAGGCAACAGACTCCGTCGAATGAGCCAAGCTCTAGCTCCGTCAGCTGGCAGGCATCAGCCGCCAGAAAGCGCGCCTGATGCAAACCAGCACGAGTCGCTACGGCTGCAGCGCGTTCTACGCGCCTTACATCACGCTCGATCCCCACCACCTTGGCGCCGCAGGCAGCCAGGCGCAGCGTCAGATCGCCGATGCCACAGCCGATATCCAGCCAGCGCTCTCCGCACACGCTATAGCCACGCAGCACCGAGCGCAGCAGATCGAGGCGGATCGTCTTCCCCAACGGCGGCTCCAGTAGAATCAGGTAGAGATGCAACAACCAACGAGGTAGCCGCAACTCCTCCTTCGCCGCCTCCGCGAAAAGATCGCGCAAATAGCGCTTCATCTGGGGAACCTCCTCATCTCTGCAGCCACTACGTCAGCATAGAGGCGCTGTTGCTGCCTTACAAAGGCGGACCAGCTCCAGCGTCGGGCCGCGAAACGCTTAGCAGCACAGGCCAGAGCACGTGCGTATGTCGCATTCTCCAGGAGGAGGAGCGTACCGGCGGCCAGGCCCTGTGACGTTGGCGGTACCAACAGGGCCACCTCGGGATTAAGGACTTGAGTGTGAGCAGCTATCGAGGTTGCCAGCACGGGCTTGCCAGAGTGCAAGTAGCTCGCCAGCTTCAGCGGCATATTTGTCCCTGCACAACGTGGGCTAACCAGGATGGTAGCTTGCTTCATATATGCAGCCACCTCAGAGGGTGGACGCTGACCAAGGATCTCCACACACTCCTCGATCCCCAGGCGACAACAGAGCGCCCGCAAAGCGGCGACCTGATCCTGTCGTCCACCAATGATCTGGTAACGGACGGCAGGGCAGCGTTGTCGTACCATGACAGCGCTCTCCAGCAGCAGCTCGATCCCCTGGTAGCGCTCCAGGGTGCCAGTGTAGAGTAGCAAGGGTCCCATCCCCTGGGAGGCAGACCCAAAGCCCGGTCGATCTACGGCCATCCCGGCCTTCCTCTGCACCAGGGTGAGAGCAGCCGGAGGATCACTCGACTCAGTCGCTGTTGCAGCGGCAGCAACCGGCTGCTGCTCAGCTCCTTTGCCGCCATCTTCGGCGGCTGGCAGCAGCCCCTCTGGCAAGGCTACGTTCTCTATGACATAGGTCTTGCGAGCACCCATCTGCCAGGCCTCCCGCTCCAGAGCCGGGCAAATCGCCACCACTGCATTGGCATGGCGAAGTATCCAGGCTTGCAGGCGATGCAGCCCCCAGAGCAGCCAGCGCTGATGCTCATAGCCCAGACAAGCCGCCTGCTGAGCAAGATGAGAATGCATATAATAGACATGCCGACAGCGGAAGAGGGCCGCGAGCAGGACGCCAAAGGCCCCGGCCTCTTCATGCGTGCAGAGGCAGTCATAGCGCTGACAACACAGCCGCCAGCAGGTCCAAAGAAAGAGCAGCAGATCAAAGAGTAGTTTGGCGGGAGAGGGGCCAACAGGCACCTCACGGATGAGGGGCAGGCCAGGAATGCGCCAGATGCGCACCCCGGCCAACGCTACTGGCTCTCCAAGGGGATAGGTCACCAGGTCCGCTTGATAGCCCAGCTCGCTCAGAGCGCGTAGCTGGGCATAAATACTGAACGGCACTCCACGGGGGGCAAAAAAGGGTTGAGGAGCCATTACCAATATTTTCATCTCATGCTACCTACTTCTTCCCTCAAACAACGTTTCCACAAGCATTAGGTGGAGGAGATTCTCAGCGATCAAGACATTCCAGATTCTACCAACACTCACAGCGTTCGGCGCCCGAGACGAGGCAGCGCACAACATAAGGTCGTTTGTTTTGAGACTCGTGGTAGGTGCGCATCAGCATCTCCGCCAACACGCTGAGCTGGAGCGAGAGGAGACTGAAGCAGCAACAGCCAGCCCCACCCAAGAGCACAGGCCCAGACCAGGAACCTACTCGCGGCCTGCGAGCCAGCAAGGGAAGAACCAGAGCAAGCGGCAGAAAGGCCATGCCAAGAGCGAGCGCCAGCAGCCCAGGCAGGCCCAATAGCTGCTGAGGACGAGTAGCAAAGCTCCTATAGAACTTCAAGATCAAGAGATCGAGAAGTACTTTCAGTGTCCGACTCAGGCCATAGTGCGAGCGCCCGGCATAACGTGGATGGTGAGTCACCTCAACCTCAGCAATCCGTGCACCAGCCAGAGCTGCATAGGCTGCTAGCAAGCGATGCATTTCTCCATAAAGGGGGACATGGGCAAAAACCGCGCGTCGATAGACCTTCAGCGTGCAACCGAGATCATGGATGGCAATACCAGCGATTCTGGAGACGAGGAGATTAGCCAGACGCGAGAGCAGACAACGTAGCCAGCCGTCTCCCCTCCGCCTTCGCCGCCAGCCACTGACCAGATCATACCCCTCCTCTAGCCTGGCCAGCAGCCGCGGGATATCCGCCGGATCGTTCTGCAGATCGGCATCGAGCAGGATCAGTATCTCGCCACTGCTGTGAGCCACTCCAGCTGCCAGAGCAGCCGTCTGCCCAAAATTGCGGCTTAACCCCACCACCTTCACATGGAGATCCGTCGCCGCCAATTGCTCTAACAAGGGGAAACTACCGTCAGTACTACCATCATCGACATAAACGATCTCATACTCAATATTCATACTAGACATGACATCGCTCACTCTTTGATGTAAAAGCGACAGATTCCCTAGCTCATTGTACACAGGAATAACCACTGATAAAGAGGTAGCTTGTTTAACCATGTTTATATCATACAACCTTCCAGCTTTCTTGATTTCCCCGTGCATATGTTTCAACGATTCATTTTGACGGAGGTAACTCCTTCTCTGAGATTTATTTAAATTGATCATTTTAAATGAATAGCCAACACAATTATCGGAAAATGAAATCCTAAAGGAAAGGGAATAGCGTAATAAGAAATTAAGCATTATGGTGACGAAAAGGGGAGAGCAAAAAGGGGGGGTCCTCTCAGACTGGCAGAGACCGCCGCTTCCGGCGAGGAGCGGAAGCAGGATTAAGGATGCCGGCTGCTCCCGCTCCTCGCCGGTCCTGGTCTCAGCAGCGGACAGGCCAGACGAGGAGGGGAGAGCAAGTCAATGCAGACAGGCTAGTGCTGTTCACGAGACCTCAACGGCCAGGGCCACGGCACCGCCGCCGCCCAAACAGAGCGTCGCCAAACCTCGCCCGCCGCCGCGGCGTCGTAGCTCATAGATGAGGGTAATCAAGATACGCGAACCGCTGGAGCCAATAGGATGGCCGAGGGCAATCGCGCCTCCGTTCACATTGACCCGGCTCCAGTCCCAACCCAGCTCTTTCCCGTTAGCCAGCGTCTGAGTGGCAAAAGCCTCGTTCACCTCGATCAAATCGAAGTCGCTCAGCTGCAAACCAGTCAGCTCCAGCAGCCGCTTGACAGCACGTGTTGGGGCCGCGAAGATATAGCGGGGTGTAATGGCAGCCGAAGCATAGCCGATAATACGGGCGAGCACCGGCAACCCCTGCTCACGAGCAAGTGTTTGCTCCACGACCACCGTCGCCGAGGCCCCATCGCTGAGTCCAGGAGCATTACCCGCCGTGACCGTTCCCTGTTCCTGGAAAGCTGGCTTGAGCTTGGCCAGGGCCTCCAGTGAAGTATCAGAGCGAATCGGTTCATCACTTTCAACGAAGACACTGGCCCCCTTCTGCTTGACCTCGATCGGGACGATCTCTTCCTTAAAGCGGCCAGCGGCTGTCGCCGCTGCAGCCTTCTGATGGCTGGCGAGAGCGAACCGATCCTGCTCCTCGCGGGAGATTCCAAAGGCCTCGGCAATAATTTCTGCCTCGTTCCCCATATGCACATGCTCGAAGGCACACCAGAGGCCATCATGAATCACCCCGTCCACCAGCTCAGCGTGGCCCATGCGGTAGCCAGTGCGCGCCTTCGGTAAGAGATAAGGGGCATTCGACATGCTCTCCATGCCGCCGGCGACAAAGGCGTGCCCGTCGCCCGCCCGAATGGCCTGAGCTGCTAGCATCACGGCCTTGAGGCCCGACCCACAAACTTTGTTAACGGTGAAAGCCGGAATCTCGACGGGCAAGCCAGCCCCGATCGCCGCCTGACGTGCTGGAGCCTGCCCCAGGCCCGCCGAGACTACATTACCCATAATCACTTCATCGATGGTTTCGACAGCAATGCCCGAACGGCGCACCGCCTCCTTGATCGCAATAGCCCCCAGCTGCGGGGCCGTAAAGCTCGCAAGCGTCCCTAAGAATTTCCCCGTCGGGGTGCGCGCCGCGCCAACAATCACAGGCACTGGTTCTGTTGTCATGATGGGTGCTCCTGCTGCCAGTGCAGCCTCTCAGATTGCTTCATCGCCGGAACAGCTGCCCTTCGCCAGGCCCTGCTGCTCCTTCGTCCTCCCATTGTAGCCTCCAGTTCCTAACCAATGCAAGCAAGCGAGAATCAGCGCGCTGCTACGGCGCGGCGGGAAGCCGGCCCGGCAGAAAGTCCGCGGGTGGGCGCATGTCCCAGAGACGCTCAGAGACCTGGTCTTCCGCCAGCAGACGCAGACTATCGTACACCGGCTGACCCTGCTGAGCACCTTCAGCATACAGGAGGTTAACCGGACGGTAACGCTGATCCAGTAGCAAAATGTAGTTGCTGGGCAACCAGATCCGGTAGACTGTTTGCCCTTGAAAGCGGCCTCGCCCAAGATAGTGGGCACTACCCTGCTGAAGATCGCGACGCAACAGCCCAAGATCAAAGGCTGTGTCCTGGACATTCCACTGGGCAGGATTCCACTGCATCACGTGATGCATCATGTCCAGTCCAAGTACGGTTTTTCCATCGCTGATCAGCACCACATCCAGCTGACCTGGCATAGTGGCCTCCACATGCAGCTCGCCGGTTCCCAGGTTGTGATAGGTTTCGACGCGATAAGGCAGCCCCTCATCACTCATCCTGGTCTGACGATGGTAGAGTACATAGCCACTCCAGGAGAGTCCAGTCGGCAAGGCGAACGCCTGCGAGGGATGCCAGACAGTGCTCAGCCCTATGGAGGCCCCGAGGACAAGCAGAACCAGAGCTGCCACCGCTGGCAAGAGAAAGAGGCGACGGCGAACGGTAGAGCGGCGGACTGGAGGAGGTGGAGCCATCAAGCGCGGCTGGGCGCGAGACACGTCGGCTTGCTCGCGGAACCCTCCCTCCTTCATCTCCCGGGTGGTAGTGACCGGTGGTCCCCAGCGGGCCGCGATCGCCTGATAGACAGCCCGGTCCACACGTGACGAGGGACCTGTTTGCTCTAGCTTACGCAGCAGCTGAGTAACCTGGCTCAAGAGACGATAGGTCTGCAGACAGGCAGGACAATCGTAGACATGCTCCAGCACCGCCTGCGCCTGCTCAAAGCTCAAGTCATCGAGAATAGCCAGGTAGAGCTGGATGGTCTCGCAGACCTGCAGCCCGCGCTCACGAGCTGATGGCAGTGGCGGCAAACCAGGCTCATGCATCGCCTCACTCATCGCCGGCGCTCCTCCCCCTTCAGATGCTCTCGCTCGATGCGTATATAGCGTTCGATAAACATCTTCTTCGCCCGAGATATGCGTGTTGCGGCAGCGTTGGGGGAGATTCCGATGATGGTAGCAATCTCCTGATAGGGCAGGCCCTGAACGGCGCTCAACAGGAGCACGATAGCGTAATCCAGGGGCATTGCCGCCAGCGCGGCACGGATATGTTCACGCTCCACGATTTCGGGAATGCCTCCGCTATCAGCCAGTAACAGAGCAAACTCCTCGGAGATCGAGCCTTCATCGTGTTCGCCCTGATGACTACCCAGGGAGAGAGGCCACCAGGCAATACGCTTCCGCCTGCGCAAGAGATCTACGCAGAGATTGGTTGCAATACGATAGAGCCAGGCGCCGAGATTCTCTCGGTCACGCAGATGATCCCAGGCCAGGCAGGCACGGATAAAGACCTCCTGCGTCATATCATCGGCGTCCTCACGGTTCCCCAGCAGATGATAAATATAGGAGTGAATTGGCCGACTGAACCGCTCATAGAGCCTGCTTAAGGCCAGGGCACTCTCGGAATCAGCAAAAGATTCAGAGCCGGCTCTCTGCGAATGCGCAGGCGTTTTCTCTGTCATGCTGACATGTACTCTTTCTCTCCGGGCCTCTGCGACAGCGGCGGCACCAGCGTTACTGGCGTTACCAGCCAGCAGTTACCTGCACCCTCGCCATCTTCACCGACCTTGCTAAAAGCATGCATATGCATACCTAGTATAGCAGGAACGCCCGGTGAATAGAACATGCCAGTGGGTACTGAGGAGATGCTCTCCGCTTACAAGGCCAATAACCTTGCCTCAGCGCTCACCAGGAGGCCACTGCCTTGCTCCCTCCCTCTCCCTCTCACGAGCCAACAGGCCAGCTTTTTCAGGCAGTTTCCTCAGGCCTACCCATCCATCCAGCGGCAGTGGCCCTGCAGAGGCCACCCTCGCCGTTCTCCGATCAATGATCGGAGAACCTGCATTGACACCACGCGCTGACAGGACTAATATAGAGGAGAAACACACAGAGGTATCAATAAGCGGAAAGCCTGGTACGTTACGGGCAGGGGACAGGTCGTTTGAGCCAAGAGAATAGCCGCCCAGGGCACTAGCCAGCTGGCTGTAGCTGGCCCCTGGGCGGGCACTGGGGAGAGCTTACTCAGATGTCAGAGCGCCACACAGCGGGTGACGCCCCTCAACCACATGAGCACGAGGAGGATCTGGAGCGGCTGCTGCTGGAAGGCGTCAGCTCGCAGCAGCCGGAGCAGGCTCCTCCCTCCTACCCCAGGGAAGAGGGCAGCTCAACGTCAGCTGGCGGAGAAACGGGGCGTACGAGCGAAAGAGATGGAGCGGAGGCAGAGGACGAGGAGGAGACAGAGACCACTCAGCCTGGAGAAGGCGACTTGCAGGGGGCGCTGGCCTTGTTCGCCGAGGCCGCCCAGGACATGGCCACGGCAGGCTTGGAGCTGAACCTCGGTCGGCATTTCGCCTGCGTCGATTACTGTAACCAGGTGGCCGAGAAGGCCGCCCAGGCGGTGAGCCTGCTCCTTTTCGGACGTCGTTCCCCCTATAATCATGATCTGCGAGCCTTGGGCGAGCGTGTCGGCGCACCGGCTGAGATCCTGCACGATATGGAGGCTCTCACTCCTTTCCATCCCGAAACCTTTTACGCTGATACGCCCCCCGAGGAGGCCGATGAGGTCATTAGTGCCTCCGAGGCCAACGACCATGTGCAGCGTGCCCGCCGTGTCTTGCGCTGGGCCAGGGGAAGGATCTTTACCAGCGCCTGATTGATTGACCGACTGAGCACGCGCCTTCTCCAGCGCAATCCAGCGGCGCGGGTCAGCGCCGACCCGGTTGCTTGCAGCGCTACGTCCTACCCATCCTCTATGAGGAGGATTCCCCTGGCGTCGTGAATCGGCTTCTATAGATCCTGAGTATTCTATCAACTGGGAGGAGTATTTCGTGACGCAAGCAATCACAGGAGGGCAGCCCCAGGGAACGCCCTTTGAAGAGGTGGTCAAGCAATCGCCGCGCAAGTGGGTCTATTTGTTCACTGAAGGCAGTGCCAGCATGCGCGATTTGCTCGGCGGCAAGGGGGCAGGCGTCGCCGAGATGACGAAGGCTGGCTTGCCGGTTCCTCCAGGCTTCACCATCACGACTGAAGCCTGTAATGCCTACTACGAGGCAGGCAAGCAGTTCCCGCCGGGTATGTGGGAGCAGGCCCTGGCCGCTCTGCGCATCGTCGAGCAGCAGACCGGGAAGACTTTTGGCGATCGCCACAATCCCTTGCTCGTCTCTGTGCGCTCGGGGGCGAAGTTCTCCATGCCGGGCATGATGGATACGGTGCTGAACCTGGGCCTCAACGATGAGACGGTCCAGGGGCTGGTAGAGCAGACCGGCGATGAGCGCTTCGCCTACGATGCCTATCGGCGCTTCATCCAGATGTTCAGTAAGATTGTGCTCGACGCCGATCCCCGCGAGTTTGAGCAGAAGCTTGATGAGTACAAGGAGCGTACCGGAGCCAGCAGCGACGCAGAGCTGCCGGCTTCAGCTCTCAAGGAGCTGGTAGCCGAGTTTAAGCAGATCGCTGAGCGCCAGTCCGGCCAGCCTTTCCCCACCGATGTCTACGAGCAGCTCAAACGTGCTATCGAGGCGGTCTTCGCCTCCTGGAATAACAAGCGCGCCATCGACTACCGCAACTTTAATAAGATCCCCCACAATCTGGGTACCGCTGTCAACGTGCAGAGCATGGTCTTTGGCAATATGGGCAATGACAGCGGGACTGGCGTAGCCTTTACACGCAACCCCAGCACCGGCGAGAAGGAGCTGTACGGTGAGTACCTGCTCAACGCCCAGGGTGAGGATGTGGTGGCTGGCATCCGCACTCCTTCGAAGATTAGCCGCCTGAAGGAGGAGCTGCCCCAGGTCTACGAGCAGCTCCAGGAGATCGCCCGCCGTCTGGAGCGACACTATCGCGATATGCAGGATATGGAGTTTACGGTGGAGCGTGGCCGGCTCTATATGCTGCAGACGCGCTCGGGCAAGCGCTCGGCCAGGGCAGCCGTGAAGGTCGCTGTCGACATGGTTGAGGAGGGACTGATCAGCGAGGAGGAGGCGATCCGCCGTTCCGATCCAACGCAGATCTATCAGCTGCTGCTGCCACGCTTTGATGAGGAGGCGAAGGCGCGCGCTCATAAGGAGGGGCGTTTCCTGGCTCGCGGCTTGAATGCTTCGCCCGGTGCCGCCGCAGGTAAGGCGGTCTTCGATGCCGACCGCGCTGAGGAGCTGGGGAAGGCCGGCGTGCCCGTGGTCCTGGTCCGCCCAGAAACCAGCCCCGATGATGTCCACGGAATGCTCGTTTCTAAGGGTATCTTGACGGCCCGCGGCGGCGCTACCAGCCATGCCGCGGTGGTGGCCCGCGGTCTGGGCCTCCCGTGCGTAGCCGGCTGCGAGGGCATCCGCGTCTACGAAGAGGAGAAGCTTTTCCGCGTGGTCGGTAGCGACGTGGTGATCCGCGAAGGCGATGAGATCTCCATCGATGGTGACACCGGCGAGGTCTTTGCGGGCGTGATCCCAACGGTGGAACCAAACTTCGAGAAGGAGACAGAGCTGCAGAAGCTGCTGAGCTGGGCGGATCGCATCCGCAAGCTAGGTGTATGGGCCAACGCAGACTACCCGCGCGATGCTCAGCGCGCAGTCACGTTCGGCGCCGAGGGCATCGGCCTCTGCCGCACCGAGCATATGTTCATGGAGCAGGAGCGCCTGCCCATCGTGCAGAAGATGATCCTGGCGAAGACCCCCGAGGAGCGCCAGGCCGCTCTCGACCAGCTGTTGCCGTTCCAGCGCAGCGACTTCATCGGGATCTTTGAGACAATGGTCAATCCGCGCACCGGGGAGTGTTACCCGGTGGTGATCCGCTTGATCGATCCGCCACTCCATGAGTTCTTGCCGAACTACGAGGAGCTGCTGGTCGAGGTGACACGCCTGGAGGCCACCGGCGCCGATCCAGAGGCTCTCAAGGAGAAGAAGGCCCTGCTCGATGCCGTGGCCGCGATGCGCGAGATGAACCCGATGCTTGGCCTGCGCGGCTGCCGCCTGGGCTTGCTCTTCCCGGAGATCACCATTATGCAGACACGCGCGATCCTGGAGGCTGCTCTGGAGGTGGCGCAAAAGACAGGGAAGAAGCCACAGGTGAAGATCATGATCCCGCTGGTCGGGCACGTGAACGAGCTGCGCGAGGTGCGCCGCCAGCTTGAGGCTGTGGCCAAGGAGGTCACGGCAGAGGCCGGCTCTGCAGTCGAGTATAAGTTTGGCACGATGATCGAGCTGCCGCGCGCCGCACTGACCGCCGATCAGATTGCAACAGTGGCCGACTTCTTCAGTTTCGGCACCAACGATCTGACGCAGACAACCTTTGGCTTCAGCCGTGACGATGCCGAAGGCAAGTTCCTGATGAAGTACGTCGACGGTCTGGATGCCCCGGGCTTGCCCGAAAAGGTGAAGATCCTGCCAGTGAACCCCTTCCAGACGATCGACCGCGACGGCGTGGGTCAGCTGGTACGCATGGCGGCTGAGAAGGGACGCGCTGCGAATCCACAGATTGAGCTGGGGATCTGCGGCGAGCACGGAGGCGATCCGAGCAGCATCGAGTTCTTCCATGAGGTTGGTCTCGATTACGTGAGCTGCTCGCCTTTCCGCGTACCAGTGGCTCGCCTGGCCGCCGCCCAGGCCGCTTTGAGCAAGTCCGAGAAGGATAAGTAAATACAGCAGACGCGGGTCAGTCAATTAGCACTGTGACGCTGGCCCGCGGGCTGCTTTTGAGCGCGCGAAGCTTCAGGCTGCGGGCAAATCCTCCCCGTAACAGGGTAAGGGGATTTGCCCGCATTGCTTGGTCTGCCAGAGCGGCGCTGGCTGCTGGGAAAGTTTACCTTTCCTCCAAGGCGAAGCAGGTGCTCTTGTAGGCCAGGGCCAACTCTCGCGGCTCACACATGGGCTGTTACAGCCTTGCCAAACGTGCTCTGGTTTATTATACTTATCTTGCTCTGCAAGGAGGAGTTTGATCGAAGTTTTGCTATCAGCTCGCTGGCTCATCTGGAGCAGAAGGATAAGGCTTGATGCAATCAGATCCTCAGCAACAGAATCAACCTGAGCAGCCGCCACTGGTTTCATCGTGGTCTCCTGCAGCATCAGGCCCGCAGCCTTGGCCCGCTGCACCGAACATGGTACCTCCAACATGGTTTCCTTCGCCACCATCAACGGCTTTTCCTTCTGGCATGGGTATGGGGCCGTTTCCACCCTACAGCGGTCCTGCGCCTCTAACAGCTGCTCCCGCTCCGCCCCCGACACTTCAGCAACCCTGGTGGCTGCCGCTGGCCATCACCTTCTTCATAGTAGCCAGTCTGGCCAGTTGCGGCCTTACTGCCTTCCTGGCTTTCCAGCAGGCCAGCCAGAGCCTCAGCCAGAGCGTCTCGCCAGCCGCCCTTGAAACGGCCCACCAGACGGTCGTGCAGGATTATTACACGGCTATCCAGCAGCAGCAGTATCAATCAGCCTATATCGAGCTGGCAAGCGACGCCACAGTGAAAGGGCAGCATCTGGATCTGAATGGCTATCTTCAGCTCGCGCGCGCGCAAGATCAGCGCTTCGGCAAGGTCTCTGAATTCTCAGTGAATGAGCTGGACCCCTACCATTTCACTGTCACGGTCTGGCGCGACCTGGCAATCTATGAGGTTCATCTGACTTTTGCCACTCAGGCCCTGCCCACCCTCGATCGCATCACCTCGGTGGATGGGATTTAACCTTTCCCCGTTCCGGAGCCGCTCGTTGTAGAGGACCTCATCAGGATGGTTTACTGGCCTGCTGCCGGCAGGCCAGCAGAGAGGTCATGACGGCTCCTTCCTTGTGCTTGTGGTCACCTCGCCCCGGCCAGAGCTTGTTTCCCCTCCTCTTTTTCCCCTCTTGCGGCTCTTTTGCCACCGTGCTATCATCGGGAGAGTATTCCATAAGAAAGCGCCCATCGCCGAGCCACGCGGAGCGGATCTTTCTATGCAACGAGAGAGAGTAAACGATTACGATACCATAGCAGCCTTTTACGACATCGAACACGCACATTTCCTGGAAGACCTGGACCTCTATCGGGACTTCGCCGAGCTATGCGGCCCTTACGGTCCTTTGCTGGAGGTGGCCTGTGGCAGTGGTCGTCTTCTGCTACCACTGGCCCGCGAAGGCTATGAGCTGACCGGGGTCGATATCTCGGCGCATATGCTGGAACGCGCACGCCAGCGGCTGGCTCAGGAGGGCCTGCTGTCACGAGTGACGCTGGTACAGCAGGATATGCGGGCTTTACATCTGGAGCAGCGCTTTCGGCTGGCATTTATCGCGCTCGGCTCCTTCGCCCACTTGACCACGCGTAAAGACCAGCAGCAAGCGCTGGCCCTGTTACGCGCTCACCTGGTGACCGGCGCCACGCTCATCCTCGATCTCAGCAACGCCGATGCTCGCGCGATGGAAAATCTGAGCGGGCAGCTTCTGCATCAGGGGACCTGGACATGCGAGGATGGCAGTCTTTTGACCCATTTCGTTTCTCCTGCCGCCTCCAACACCCGCCACATGCTGGAGCTAGTCCATTTCTATGATCAGTACTGTCAGGGGGAAACGGTGCGCCGCACGGTGACGCGCACCACTTTTTATCTCTTTGAGCGCAGTGAGCTGGAATTGATGCTAGAGCAGGCGGGTTTTGTCGTCAAGGATGTCTACGGCAATTATGAGATGGCCCCCTACGAGCTGCAAAGCCCGCGCATGATCTTCATTGCGGAGGCACGATAAGCCTATGAGAGCAGTACGCCCCCTGCATGAGTGGAATCTGCCGCCCGAGCAGGCTGTCGCTCTGCAGAAAGAGCTAGCCAGCCGAGTGATTCGCGAGGATCGCCTGCCGCCCCAGGTTCAGCACATTGCTGGCGTCGATCTGGCGATTAATGAAAATAATGGCCTGGCACGCGCCGCCGCCGTTCTCCTTTCTTATCCCTCCCTGCAGCTGGAGGAGCAACATGTCTACGAAGAGCCAGTACGCATGGAGTATATCCCGGGCCTGCTCTCATTTCGCGAGCTGCCTTGCGTGCTGGGGGCACTCAATCTGCTGCGGCAGGAGCCGGACCTGATCATGGTCGACGGTCAGGGGATCGCTCACCCGCGTCGGCTGGGCATCGCTTCGCACCTGGGCCTCTGGCTGGATCTCCCTACAATTGGATGCGCCAAATCGGTCCTGCGTGGCCACTACAACGAGCAGGAGCTAGGCGAAACAGTCGGTTCCTGGCTCCCTCTGCTCGATCACGGAGAGATCATCGGTGCCGCCGTGCGTACGCGCGAGCACGTCAAGCCAATGATCATCTCTATCGGCCATCGGATCAGCCTGGAGACAAGCATCCGCTACGTTCTCTCCTGCTGTCGCGGTTATCGCCTACCCGAGCCGACGCGCCTGGCCGACCGGCTCTCAAAGAATAACGCCTACCGAGAGCCAGTCAGCAGACCCAAGGAGGGACAGGATACACCCAACGAAGCCGTCCAGGATTCGCTCTGGCAGTAAGTGCACTCTGGTCTGCCACCTGCACCACTCCCCGTCTCATCTAGAGAAGCGAGCAGGGCGGTGGGCCTCCTGGCCCGGTTAGCCGCCTTCGCCTCTCTCTTCTCCTAGCACCGGTTCGCGATAGAGAGGAAGAGTGAAATAGAAGGTTGTGCCCCGATTAGGGACTGTCTCAAACCAGATGCGACCTCCATGCTGTTCAATGATGAGACGAGCAATGGTCAGCCCCAGGCCATAGCCACCCATGCGGGACTGCATACTATGGGTGGCTTGATAGAAGCGCTCAAAAACATGAGGCTGATCCTCGGGCGCAATACCAAAGCCGGTGTCCTTCACGGAGAGCAACGCCATCTGAGGATCATCAGGATCGGGACAGGCCCGTAAGATTACGGTCCCACCCGGCGGGGTAAACTTAATGGCGTTCCCCAAGAGGTTAGCAAGCACCTGCTTAATCCGCTGCGGATCAGCGCGCAGCAGCGGAGCGGGCAGTTCAATTTCCTTGCTCATGACGATCTCGGCCTTGCGTGCCAGCGGTAACAAGCTCTCCAGAACCTGCTGCGCCAGGACTTCCACGTTAACCTGCTGGAGCCGGATCTCAAAGTGTCCAGCATCGGAGCGTGCCATGAAGAGGACATCCTCAGCTAGCGAGAGCAGTTGCTGCAAAGCCTCGCTGGCATAGCCCAGGTACTCGCGCTGGGTATCGTTCAAAGGCCCCATTTGACCGCGCAAGAGTAGCTCAATAAAGCCATGCACAGAGTTGAGCGGCGTGCGTAACTCATGCGAGACCATCGATACAAAGTGCTCTCGCATGCGATTGGCCATTTTGAGAGCAGAGACATCACGCGCAAGGAAGAAGACATAGGGTTCTTCGGCAGTATCGACAGGGGTGACACTGACCGAGGCTTCCCAACCCTGGATAGCCTCGGGACCGAGTATGATCTCCTCGTTGGCCAGCGCCTGCCCTCCTTGTAAAACGCGCACCAGTGGACAGCTGGAGGTCCCACAGAGCTGCATATGGTCCAGGTTGCGACACCTGAGTACCTGGGCACAGCCCTGACCAATGGTCGTAGCCGCCTCCCACTTTAAGATAGCCGCCGCTGCGGGATTAAAGGCCCGGAGGCGAAAGCAGCTGTCTAGCAGGAAGGCCACATCAGTAGTGGCAGCCAGTGCCTTCCCGGCACAGTCCGCTAGCAGCTCCATATTTGCCCGGACATCCCGCTCCGGTGGATGCCGCTCACGCACTACCTTCTTCCTACCTTCTGCTTCTCCCCGCGTGCGCGCTCGATCCCCAGATGACGACTGATCAATGCCGTCGGTACTGTTCAGCGGCTGAGCCTCAGCCACGACAGGAGCACGCTCCTTCACCCGAGAGCGGCGAGAGACCGATTTCACCACGTTCCCCCCTTTTACTTACTGACGAACTTATATCCGATACGACGCACAGAAATAATATGCCGTGGATGAGCAGCATCCGGCTCTAATTTTTTGCGCAAACGGCCAATGTAAACATCAACAATATTACTATTATTCTCATTATCGTTCCAGACTGAAGAGAGAAGCTGATCGCGGCTGACCACTTGATCGGGGCAACTCATCAGGATGCGCAGGACCTGCATCTCGGTACGGGTCAAGGGTACCTTAACGCACCCATTGATGACGACCTGCAGCTCAGCCGGGAATAGCTCGATCGAGCCAACGCGGATACTTTGACTCTCACTGCGCTTGCTACGCTTGATACGGCGGAGCACAGCCTGGACGCGCGCGACCAGCTCCTGATGATCGAAAGGCTTACAAATATAGTCGTCAGCCCCAATATGAAAGCCTTTGAGCTTAGACTCCATGCTATCCTGGGCGGTCATGAAGATCAGAGGGATATCGTAGCCCTCAGCCCGCAACCTGGCTGTAAACTCGAAACCGCTTTGATAGGGCATGGCAATGTCGAGAATCAACAGGTCAGGCTCGCGCTTCTGGATCATCTGCATGGCCCCGCGAGGGTTGTCCGTGACTTCAACTTCGTAGCCTTCCTGTTTCAAGGCAAACTGCACCAGCGCAGTTGTAAACTGGCTATCATCAACCACAAGGATATACACAGTTCTTCCCCTCTTCAGCACGTAGTGCTCAGCCGCCGGGAATGGGGAAGGTCCGCAGTCCATCCAGCTTGGGGCTGCGTTCTGCCTCTCGGCCCGGCAGGATGAGCATGCTGTTCGGACACATCGCTATAGAAGCAAAGGAGCGTAGTAGCCTAAGCGGTAGCCGCATGCCATGCCTCCTTGCATCCCTCTCCAGGCCAGGACAACCGACGGTCGTCTCTACTTACCACGGCCCATCAACAACGCGCCAGAGGTTGATCACCGTTCTCCTCCCTCTGTGCTTTGCCTCTGCCCCTTGCTTGGCTGACCGGGGGCAAAATACTACGAGACGGCCTTCGCCGCCGCGCGTAGCTTCTCCACATAGACCATCAGAATAGCGATATCCGCCGGCGTGACTCCCTCAATGCGTGAGGCCTGTCCAACCGTACGTGGGCGCAAGCGGGCCAGCTTCTGCCGCGCTTCCGTCCGTAAATGGGGAATGCTCTGATAATCAAGGCCCTCGGGAATCAGTAGTCCCTCAAGACGCTGGGCCTGCCGAACTAATTGTTGCTGTTTTTGAACATAATATTCATATTTGACCTGTAATTCAACCTCCTGCGCGACCTCGGGGGAGAGTGCGGGTAATGGCGGCTCAGCGTCCGCACCTTCCTCGTTCTGGTAGACGCGGCGGGCCAGCTCTGCAATCTGCATATAGTGCGTCTCGGGACGACGCAACAAATCGCGAGCTGAGGTCATTTGTCCCAGCGGAGCTATCCCAACCTCGCGCGCGGCAGATTCCACACTGCGAGAGGAAGTAAAGATCAGCTTGCTCAGGCGCCCCAGGGTTTGCTCAACCTGTTCGCGCTTGCGTAGCACCCGTGCATAGCGCTGCTCATCGATGAGGCCGAAGCGATAGGCGTAGTCGCTTAGACGCAAATCGGCGCTATCGGCGCGCAGGAGGAGGCGATACTCGGCCTGAGAAGTATGCAGGCGATAAGGCTCGCTGAGGGGGCGAGTAACCAGGTCGTCGATCAGTACGCCGATATAGGCTTCGTGCCGACCCAGCACAAAGCCCGGCTCACCGCGGGCGTAGAGGGCAGCATTGATGCCGGCCATTATCCCTTGAGCTGCCGCCTCCTCATAGCCGGAGGTGCCGTTAATCTGACCGGCCAGAAAGAGGCCGGCTACGGCCCGTGTTTGTAGGGTCGGCATGAGTTGATAGGGGGGGACATAATCATATTCGACAGCATACCCAAAGCGGACAATCTCCACATGCTCCAGAGCTGGAATAGAGCGCAGCATTGCCAGCTGCACATCTTCGGGGAGACTGGTGTTCATTCCTTGTACATAGACCTCGCCTGTGCGCCAGCCCTCCGGCTCCAAAAAGACTTGATGGGAGGCCTTTTCAGCGAAACGCACCACCTTATCCTCGATCGAAGGGCAATAGCGGGGACCGATGCCTTCGATGAGACCATTGAAGAGGGGAGAGCGATGGAGATTAGAGCGAATCACCTCATGGGTGCGCTCATTGGTACGCACCAGGTAGCAGGGCAACTGCGGGCGCCAGCCGTGCAGGTCCTCATCGGTAACCGGGTAGACCGGGTTGGGACGCCCACCTGGCAGCTGCACATCGGCCCGCGCCGTTTCGTCCCAGGAGAAATAGAGGGGCACACGGCTGCCTGGCTGCGGCTCTGTCTTACTGAAATCGATGGTGCGCGCATCGATGCGTGGCGGGGTTCCGGTTTTGAAGCGGCGCACCTCCAGGCCAAAGGCGCGTAGCGAGTCGGCGACGCCCAGCGAGGGGCCTTCACCAGCGCGCCCGCCTGGCTGCGTCTTCTCGCCTACCACGAGGCGCCCGTTGAGGAAGGTGCCCGTTGTGAGTACCACCGCCTTCGCCTCATACTGCCAGCCAGTACTGGTCACGACACCACGAATAGCCGGACATCCATCCTGGCCCTGCTCGTAGAGAAAGTGCGTGATCGTCGCCTGCTTCAGATCAAGATGAGGCTGAGCTTCCAGGGCAAATTTCATCGCCAGGCGATAGGCCTGCTTGTCACACTGAGCACGCAGGGCCTGGACCGCTGGCCCCTTGCCGGTGTTGAGCAAACGGATTTGAATGAAGGTGCGATCAGTATTGCGCCCGACTTCGCCGCCCAGGGCATCGATTTCCTTGATCAGGTGCCCTTTCGCTGGTCCACCCATCGAGGGATTGCAGGGCATGAGCGCTATACTATCCAGGTTCATGGTCAGTAGGAGCGTCTTACGGCCCATGCGCGCGCTGGCCAGAGCGGCCTCGCAGCCAGCATGGCCTGCCCCGACCACGATCACCTCATAGGTGCCTCGCCGCTGCCCTTCGCCAGAAAGACTGTGAGTGCCTGCTTCGTTTGTCATTTGTTGCGTTCCGCCTACTTACATGTCATGTACATGTATAACGATCACTCTGGTATTATGCCGCAGATAAAAAGGCACGTCAATACAGCCACCGCCGCCTTTGACAAATTGCTCCTCAAGCTGCTCGCTAGAAGCGCATCAGCACAGCCTCCACACTCTAGAGGACTGGTCCAGGGAAACATACCCCCTCCTTGCCCATTGACTGGAGCGTACCAGCACCATGATTGAGGGCTGGGCTGGCCTGACCCGACCCGAGCCGAGGAGAGGAGAGGCGCTGAAGAAAGGCCAGACAGGCGACATGCGGGCGATGTGGACGGTTAGGGCCACCAGCCCCAGGCTCAGGCGCAGCAGCTGGGGGGCAGGGGAACCGCATGTCTACCTAAGTGGGTAGGAGTTGACTTGTCCTCCTCTCTCAGATCTGCTAGAATTGCACTGGGATCTGTATTATTGCAGAGTTAACTCTGACGAGGGGGAGGAACGGTCAGGTCCGCTGGTAGGACACGACGGCAGGCCGAAGCGAAGAGCATCCCCAGGAGCACAGGTGCAACAGGTGCAACAGGTGCAACCTGGTAAACCAGCAGACGACGGGGCGATGGCGAAATGGTAGACGCAGGGGACTTAAAATCCCCTGGGGTGAAACCCCCGTGTGGGTTCGAGTCCCACTCGCCCCACCTGTTCCCTCTTGAGGCTCCACAGGCCCCCTCAGCCTCTTTCCCCACCAGCTCGCCCCAGGGCGCTTCACCCCCTTTTTCGGGCCTTTTTGCCCCTGATCCCCTGGGCTACACGGCCCTCCCACAACCCAAAGCTAACACAATCCCCTGGGCCAGCTAACACCTTTTTCCACATCAGCTGCACCACTCCCCTGGGCCAGCTAACAATCTCGTCACTCCTTTACCTTCCCACCTCTCCCTCTCTCCCGACGAAGCGAGGGCAAAAACTTCCGTATCTGCTCCACAGGAGAATATCTCTCATGCCCCCTCCGAGCCTGAGCAAGGCAGGGAAGGTCCAGTCCTGCCTCATGCCAGACCAGTCGCGAGCGGCGGTTGCTCCTTCGCTGCTTTGTCTCTCCAGGCCCGGCACCTTTGCTTAAAAAAGCCAGCGAATTAAGTAGAAAAATTCGCTTTTTCTTTCCTAATAGATGCGCATTTTCATGTTAAAGAAGGCTTCCAACCGCACACTGAGCCATTTTGTTCAGGAAATCTGAGCGATAAAAATCACAGCGACGAACGTTGAGCGATTGGGAAGACGGTTCCCAGGATCTACTAGCCCATCTGAAAGAATGGAGGTTGATCGAAAGATGAAGCGTGCGTTGAGTCTGGTGATAGGAGTGGGTCTCCTCATCATGGCCCTGCTGGCCTGCGATGGGAGCACGAGCAGCAACACGGGGACAGCGGTTACCCCGTCCTCTTCGAGCACTACCAACAAGGCGAGCGGAGCCACAAGCAGCCCCGCGACACAGCATTTCAAAGTCGGCCAGACCGTCAAGGTAGGGGACATCTGGCAGGTGACCGTACTCGGGGTCAAAACCAGCGACGGCGATGAGTTCAGCCATCCTAAAACCGGCAATACCTACCTGCTCATCGACGTCTCGCTCAAGAACCTCAGCAGCAGCGAACAGATCGTCTCTTCCGCCGCGAACTTTACCCTGAGAGACAGCAGCGGCCAGGAGATGGATTTCACCATCGTCACCTCGGCCCCCAAGACACCCGATGGCAAGGTTGAGGCCGGGGGACAGATCCGCGGCACGTTGGCCTACGAGGTACCCCTCTCAGAGCATCACTACACCCTGGCCTTCGTCAGCGACCTCCTGGAGAGCGGCCAAACCATCTGGGATATCACCATCTAGCGCTCTCACTCACCCCTTCCCTTTGCTTCACCTGCCCAGGTGGCACATATCAAGGGAAAGTCACGGACGTCCTGTAGCCTCCTCGTCCTTTCTACAGGACGTCCGTCTTACCCTCCTCTTGAAGAGCATACAGCCGCCCTTGATCACTTTTTGACGGACTTTCTCTCGGCCTCCAGATGGTTTTTCCAGCGCCGGCGCAGCCCTTGTAGCTCCCTCGAAGCTTGTCCTGCAAGCCAAATCTCCCAGAGCAGAGCCGCCTCTTGCCAGAGCTTCCCCCCTCGTGCTACACTTGCCAAAAGATTACAACTTTTTTAGTCACCGCTCGTATCTCGCTATAGAAGGGTCTTCCAATCCATTTCTATATATAGATAAAGCGGTCGAAACGGAAACGAGCGGATAGTCAAAGATGGATTCGACACTACGCGCATCAGGAACGCTTGGTCTGGGACCAGTGGCCCAACCAGCGCGTCATATACGTCGCAAGCGAGGTAGCCGGTTCGAGGAAAGCGCAGAGGCTATTTCCAGCCGGAGTCGTAGCCAGAGTGGACAAGGGACTATCATGGGAGAGCAGCTCCTGCGCGGGCAGGTGCAAGGGGCAGCTGTGGAGGCGATCAGCGATACAGCTCTGGTCGAGCTTGTGCTGGCAGGCGAGCAAGATGCCTACAGCGTGCTCGTCGAGCGCTACAAAGATGCAGTCTACAACCTGGCCTATCGCATGTTGGGCAATGTAACCGAGGCAGAGGATGTCACGCAGGAAGCCTTTGTCCGCGCCTATATGCAACTGGCCAGCTACAAGCCTGCCCATAAATTCAGCACCTGGCTCCTCTCGATCGCCTCGCATCTGGCCATCGACCAGTTCAGGCGGCGGCGCTTCCTGGCCAGGTCGCTGGAGGAAGTGCCTTTTCTTGAATGGATCATCGACCACGGCAGCAGCCCCGAGCAGTCTGCTCTTGAGGGCGAGCAGCACGACGAAATTCAGCGCTACCTGCAGCGTCTCCCCGCTAAGTACCGCGCGGTGATTGTCCTGCGCTACTGGTACGATCTGTCTTATGAGGAGATTGCCAGCGCGCTCAAGCTGACACCCGCCCTGGTGAAAGCGCGCCTGCACCGAGCACGTGAGCTGCTCGCACGCTATATGCAGCAGGAAGATGCAAAGGAGGGAGAGGTCGATGCGCTGCCGCGACGCTAGAGCATGGCTGGCTGAGGAGCACAGCGACAACGAAGCCGAGACAGCCCGCCAGCGCTCCGAGGTGCTTGCTCATCTGGCTCATTGCCCTGCCTGTCGGCACTATGAGCAGCAGCAGCAGCGTCTGAAACGGCTTCTGTACGGGAATTTCTCGTCCGTCTCTTGTCGCATCTCCACCGAACAGATCATGCAGGCGGTCTACCTGCGCCAGCGTACAACTCGCCAGCTTGAGGAGCTACATCAACAGCAACGCACTCGCCTGGCACGACTCCAGACCTTAAGCTCTTTGTTTATGGTCTCGCTGTTTATTCTGACCGCTAGTATTCCTGTATTGTTATTCCTGCTCTTTTTCAATCAGCCTGAGCTACTGGTCAGAACGCTGCTGCTGCTGAGCGATGCTGTTGACGCCTTCCTGGTGGCGCTCACCTATCTGCGCCTTGGTCTGAGCTTTGTCTCGCAAGACAATCTGCTATTGGCCGCTCTGGCCTTCCTCCTTCTGCTGCTCGCTGCGGTATGGCTGCGTCTCATGCGCGCTCCGCAAGAGGCCTGACCAACGACCAGTGACAGAAGGAAGAAAGGATAGAAAAGGCCCTGGGGCAAAGCGGACAGCCCTGGCCAGACTTGCTGCCGCAGGCCTGGCTGGTTCACCGGGTGGCTGGAGCATGAGCGGGATACAGCCAGCCCCTGAGCCTGGCCGGTTGCCCATATCGAGAGCGAGGGGATCGGGAGCCGATGCTTAAGCCTACGCGGAAACGACAGCTGTGGCTCTTGCTCGCGGGAGCTAGCTGCATGGGGTTGGTGATGTTCTGCCTTCTATTGCTCCTTCCCACAGGAGCGCTCTTCCCGAAGGAGACGTTCGCCGCCTCCCCTGCGACTCCCCAGCAAGAGTTCCCAGGAGGGGGTGATCAGTGCACCAGACATGGGCCGTTCATCGGTGGTAATCTCGTGGTTGCCAGCAATCAGGTGCTCTGCAGTGATCTTATCTCTTTTGGTGGCACGGTCGCCATTAATGGCACAGTGAATGGCAATGTAGTGGCGTTCGGCGGTAACGTTATTATCGAGGGTACAGTGAATGGGGATGTGAGCCTCTACGGCGGCGTCGTCAGCCTGCAGAGCGGCTCCCACGTTCACGGCAATATCCACCTCTACAATGCCCGCTGGGCCCGCGAGCGCAACGCCCAGCTCGATGGCACCCTCATTGACCGCTCGCAGCGTTTGATCTGGCCCTTCCCTAACTCCTTGACCTTCAGTTTCCCTTCTCTTTCCTTGTTGATCTGGGTTGGGCTTGGACTGCTGCTTACCTGGCTCTTTCCTGAGCACGTGATGCTGGTACGTACCACCATCCAGACCTCCGCCGGGCGCAGTCTGCTCGTAGGTCTGCTCAGCTCGATTCTGGCCCCGGTCCTCATCCTACTGCTGAGTACGCTGATTATCACTATTCCGCTGGCTATTATAGTGGCTGTAGGATTGATTGCGGGGTGGGCGCTGGGCATGGTCGCCCTCGGCCTGCTGATCGGTGAACGACTCTTACAGACGTCCGCTCCACAGCGGCACGCCCGCTGTTTCCAGGTGGCGGTGGGACTCATCATCCTGACTCTGGCTAGCTCTCTCCCTCTTCTCGGCTGGCTGGTGAGCCTGGGCGCAGGCCTGCTGGGCCTGGGCGCCGCTCTTCTGAGCCGCTTTGGCACACGGCTCTACGGCCTGCCCCGGTACCCGCTCATGCTTTAAAAAAAACCTGGCCTGGCTCCTTCACGGTTCGCCAGTTATTTAGCCGCCAGGCCGCCGCTCGCAGCAGGGAGAGTTCTGGGCTGGTCACAACTAACCATCGCCTGACTGTGCGACATCCTGTATAATAGGGGCGTATTACTGATTGGGCCCGTCGCTTGCGGGCCCCCCCTTCCCAAGCTCAGAAGAGGGGGTACGTACGGCCCCTCCTTCTTCACCCCTGCTGTTGCACAACAGTGTAGGTTTGTTACAATGTTGGAAAGATGGGACGGCACAATCGATGCGCTCGTAGGGCCTGCCCCCGCAGTCATGCGCGCAACCGATCAGGACGTTTGCAGGGACGCAAGCCTCTAGAGTGCAGGTGGCCGCCGAGGTGATTATGAGCATCGACGTTGAATTGACAGACCTTGCCTATGGAGGCGACGCCGTCGGAAGATACGAGGGACGGGTCCTTTTTGTACCCGGTGGCATTCCCGGCGAACGTGTTCGTGTGGAAATCGTTGAAGAACGCCGCGGACATGCGCGAGCGGCGCTGTTGGAAGTCTTACGCCCGGCGCCAGAGCGAGTAGAGCCGCGCTATCCTCAGCTGACTGACTGCGGCTGCCAGTGGCAGCATATCGCTTACCCGGCACAGCTGACCTGGAAGGCCCACATCGTCCGCCAGCTGCTGGTGCGCATCGGCAAGCAGCCCGATGCGGTGGTCCACCCAACTATCGGTATGCCCGCTGGCGTTTCGCCCTGGCACTATCGCAATATCGCTCAGTTCTCAACCGGTCCCAACTGTGAGATCGGTTTCCAACTGACCGACAGCCACGATGTCCAGGACCTGGAGGACTGCCCGCTGTTGCATCCCGCCCTGGATATGGTCTATCAGCGCGTGCGCGCGAAGCTGCTGAAGTACTTCGGGGATGCCCTGGGCCAGATGATCCAGAAGTTCACCATCCGCGGCGCCGTCGGGACTGTCAGCCCCGCCGGCGGCTCCGGCGAGACAGCCAGGGCTGTGCCTACGCTGCTGACAATCCAGGCCCGCCCCGGCTCGATCATCGAGGCACCTCAACAGCTGGCCCACGAGCTGATTACGATCGCACCCGGCATCGTCGGGGTCATTATCGAGCGCGTCGGCGGACGCTTCGGTCGCGTGGTGGTGGGACAGGAGTTCCTCACCGATATGGTCCTCGGTAAGCGCTTCCGCGTCTCCGCCGATTCGTTCTTCCAGGTGAATATTACTCAGGCCGCGACTTTGATCGAGCGCACGCTCGCGATGCTCGAGCCGCGTCGTAGCGACGTGGTTCTGGACGGCTATAGCGGCGTTGGCCTCTTCTCGGCTTTCCTGGCTAATCACGCCGCCCGCGTGATCGCTATCGAGTCGCAGCCCAGCGCTGTCACCGATGCGCGTGCCAACGCTTTGCTCAATAATCAGAGCAATATTACAACAATCGAAGGCACTCTCGAACGCTTGCTTGGACAGCTTCACTATCGCCGCGAGCGCATCGATCTGGCTGTGATCGACCCACCACGCGCCGGTTGCCACCCAAAGGCGCTGCAGGGCTTGCTGGCTCTGGCTCCACGAGCTATTTGCTATGTGTCGTGCGATCCAAGTACACTGGCGCGCGATATCGCTACGCTCTGCGCCGGCGATCGCTATCGCTTGATTGCCGCCCAACCTATTGATATGTTCCCCCAAACCTACCATATCGAGTGCGTGGCTCTGCTCGTACGTGGGAACATGCGCTGAGTTCGAGTCGCTCGCCTAAGCCACAGGATGCTTCTTCCTGAGTGAGCGAATATACCTTAAGCCTTGCTCTCTGCTCTTGTTATACAAGAGCGCCGTGCCAACGCTACGGCTTCCTCCCCGTGCCGGAGAGGAAGCCGCTGCTGGCATGGCGCTTTCCGTTTCTGACAGGCGTTCTGCCCAGGCAGACGGGCAGGCACTGCCTGCGACCATCCGCACACCAGAGACTTCCAGTCAGTCGTACTTAGACTTAGAGCCGCTTGCTCAGATAGACCTGAATCTCGCCCCCCTGGCTGATGACGGTGCCAGGCGGAGGATTCTGGCGCACAACCAGCCCCGGTGGCAGATCGGGATAGGAAGCATCCTCGCCCATAGCCACGACGCGCAGGCCAAACTCACTGGCCCGCTCAACCGCCGACCAATAATCGAGACGCTGCAGATTGGGCGTCCCATAGTTGAGCCATTTCCCTTCCAGGGTTGCCAGGACCGTCGCAAACCAGGTCTGCAGCTCCTTCTTGCTGGCGTTCTCTTTAGAGATTGCGTCTACCCGATCTTTGTATCCCTTAATCGAGTAGATCTTGTCCTGGATCAGAAAAGGATGATCGACGGTAGAAAGGACGATGTCAGCGCTGGAACCAGGGGTCTCGATGTAAACATTGCCTATATCGAGCAGCCGCTCTATGACGCTGGAGACCGTTACTTTGATATCGCGAATGTTCTTGTACTCGGTCTCCACCCGTGCCTCGTAGAGGAAAATCAGGCGGCGCTGGATGTCGATGATGCGGCGGTTCGTCAGAATGTAGACGTCATCGACGTAGTTGATGTAGATCAGGCCCATGACCAGCAGGAGGACAACCTCGATCAGGGCCACCAGATACCAGGTTGCCGGGATAAGCTGCGAGACGCGAATCGCTAGCAGCGGAATGCAGATGAAGAAGAAGAGCGGTAGAGCCAGGTTGCGGTAGAGTACGTAGCGCGAGCGCTGGATGTATTCAACGGTGAACTCGCCCGAGGCATAATGCACATCGCAGGGGATATGCAGCGGGCCACCAAAAGTACGCCTGGGGCCACGTACGCGATCGGGATGGCGCAGCGGATAGCGCTCATCAGCATCCTGGAGTTTGGGGACCTCCTTGCCTTTGGCCAGTTGCTCCAGCACACGGGTCAGATCCTGATCGCGGGGAGCAAGAGGTTTCTCCTCGGGCTTCTTACTACCTTTGACCTCAGCGCTCAGTCCCTCGATGGCATCCTTGACCTTCCGCGGCGCAGGCACATCCTTCATAATGAAGTCGCCGCCGGTGAGGTAAAGATGCACGTTGCCGTAGGAGAACAAAAGGCTGATCAGGCTATCCTGGTCAATACCAACCTGGTTCACCTTGCTGATCTCGATCTGCTGGCGCACTGGCTGGAACACTCCCCGCGAACTGATGATGCGCTTGTTGGTAATGATGTAGGTCTCTAACCACCAGGCCAGGAAGTCTTTCCACAGAAACCAGCCCAAGGCAGCCAGCATCAGCAGCGAAATGATCACTTCCAGGGCCAACCACACTCCTCCAAGAGCCGGTTGACGGGTACTGGCCCAGATTACCAGCAACAAGGCCAGAGCCAGTCCAATGGCAGGCATAGCCGGCCTCAAAAGAAAGATCTTGTGTTTGCGGACAACCAGCCGAACAACCTCATCAGGCTGCTGACCGGGGAAGTGCCAACGCCTGTCACGTCCCCTGCGGAATTGACGAATGTTCCAGCGCGCTCGCCCCGAGCGCCAGGGATCGTCTTTCTCCTGCTCCTCGGCAGCAATGGTTTTGGCGTCTTTCTTGCTCATCGCACACACCTCGGCTGCGTGGCAGACGACTCGTCAGGCCATCCTCACTGGGTCTCTTCTACACCTGGCCGCTCTCAGTCTCAGTCGTCCCTTCTTCGCTGGCCCTCTTCACTGATCTTGCCCGGCTCACGCCCCTAATATCCGCCGCTACTTCTTCTTGCCAGCACTGGCCGAGACCAGTCGGATGACGACGACAACAGCGATGATAATAAAGAGCGCTAGCGCATAATAGCCTAGATGGTACTGATCCAGCAGAATGAAGCCCTGGCCTAGCATCACCGCCTGGGTCTGAGGGAAGACGAGGGTCGTCAGATAGAAGACAGCAACGCAGCCAGTGATCAGGGCTGGGCCAAGGCCAAGGACGCGGTCCTGGGGCGCGCTCGGCTTGGGGAAGAGGCGATTGCCCAGGAGATAGCCCGCCGCAATAATGCCCGCCAGACAGAGTACGGTGACAATAGTCACCGCCCGCGGTGAGGGGTTGATGCCAGGCTGATCAACAAAGAGCTGTGTCAGAAACTGCGTCAGCCCCCGCCCCACATTCAGGATGAGAAAGAGCACTGCTCCCAGCACAAATGGCAATAGGAACAGTTCACGACGCCATCCCCGACGGTACCCGAGCCAGAGAAAGACCGGCACCAGCAGGATGAACAAGGCCGTCTGAAGAGTGAGATGCCATTCCATTGTTTTGCTTACCCTTCTCCCTCTAATGGCATCAGCCGTAGCACAGTCGCTAGCAGCACTGCAGTTCCCCTGAGCAGAGTCCAGGGCGCCTACCTTACAGCGCTATACAAGCCTCTTTTAATCCCGCTCTAGCATCTATCATACCACATGTCAGCTATGAAATATAGCACTGGATGGGTGAAAAGCTGCGGGTTTTCAGCTCCCAATAGGGAAGTTCTGGCCCCCATTCGCAATTTTCTCTCAGATGTGCTATACTATAAGAAAATGCGAGCTTGAGAAGGAGGCCCGGCCCGGCCCGGCCCGGTCTGGCCTGGCAAGGGTCGAGCCATCATCTCTGTCCATCTCGTCTCGTCCCCATCCGATGCAGCTAGCAGCGCTTGAGCATTGGCACTGACCTTTCTTTTTACTTGAGGATTTTTGCATGATGGAAGAAGTAGGTAATGTCAAAACCGTCGATATAGTTGACCAAATGACTGTGGCCTATCTGAACTACTCCATGAGCGTCATCGTCAGCCGCGCGCTGCCGGATGTGCGCGATGGCCTCAAGCCGGTGCATCGTCGCATCCTCTACGCTATGGAGCAGATGGGCCTGCAAGCCAATAAACCCTTCCGCAAATGTGCCGGTACCGTCGGCGAGGTGCTCAAACTCTACCACCCGCACGGCGACGTTGCCGTTTACGATACCCTCGTGCGCATGGCCCAGCCCTGGTCAATGCGCTATCCGCTGATCTTAGGCCAAGGCAACTTTGGTTCTCAGGACGATGATCCACCGGCGGCGATGCGCTACACAGAGGCCAAAATGGCGCCCATCGCCGATGAGATGCTACGCGACATCGACAAGGACACGGTCGATTTCGTGCCCAACTACGACAATCAGGCGAAGGAGCCAACTGTCTTGCCCGCGCGCCTCCCCAATCTTCTGGTCAATGGCTCCGCTGGTATTGCCGTTGGTATGGCAACGAACATCCCTCCCCACAACCTCGTTGAGGTCTGTAACGGCATCATCTATCTGATCGATCATCCCGAGGCCACCACTGAAGACCTTTCACGCATCATTCTTGGTCCCGATTTCCCTACAGGTGGCATTATCCAGGGTCGCGAAGGCATTCGCAATATGTACGCCAACGGGCGCGGGCGTATCGTTGTCCGTGCTCGTACTCATATCGAGGAAAACGAGCGCGGGCGTGCCAGTATTGTGGTGACCGAACTGCCCTATCAGGTCAATAAGGCCGAGCTTGTTAAAAAGATCGCCGAGCTGGCTCGCGACAAGAAGATCGAAGGGATCGCTGAGGTGCGTGACGAATCCGATCGTCGCGGCATGCGCATGGTCATCGAGCTTAAGCGCGACGCTAATCCGACCAGCGTCCTCAATTCGCTCTACAAGTACACAGCTATGCAGAGCGCCTTTAATGCCAACATGCTGGCGCTGGTCGATCGCCAGCCGCGTATTCTGACGCTCAAAGGCTTCCTGCAGCACTATATCAACCATCGTGAACAGGTGATCACGCGGCGAACCCGCTATGAGCTGGCGCGCGCGGAGGCCCGCAAGCATATCCTCGAAGGCTTCCGCAAGGCTTTCGAGCACCTCGATGCCATTCTCCAGACCATTCGCCAGTCGCAGGGCACGGAGGCTGAGCTGAATCGCACCCTGCAGGCCCAGTTCGGTTTCTCGGAGGCCCAGGCCAGTGCCATTCTCGATATGCGTCTCGCTCGTCTGGCTGCCCTCGAACGCCAGCAGGTCGAGGAGGAGCTGCGCACCGTTCAGCAGCATATCGATTACTATAACCTGGTGCTGAGCGATATTAATGAAGTGCGCAAGCTGATTAAAGCCGATCTGGAGGAGCTGAAAGAGAAGTACGGCGATCCGCGCCGTACCGATATCAGCGAAGGAGAGGCCGGCGACTTCACGGAAGAAGACCTCATTCCGAATGAGGAAGTGGTGGTGACGCTGACAGAGAAGGGTTATATCAAGCGTCTCCCCTCCAGCACATACCGCGCCCAGCGCCGCGGCGGCAAGGGCGTTACCGGCATGGTCACGCGCGAAGATGATGCCGTTCGCCATTTGCTGGTGGCTCACGCCCATGATCATCTGCTCTTCTTTACTGACCGGGGCCGCGTCTATCAGCTCCGCGTCTATGAGCTGCCCGATGTCAGTCGCACGGCTCGCGGTGAGCACCTGATTAATCTGATTGCCCTCGATCAGCAGGAGCGCGTGACGGCCATCGTGGCCGTACCCAAGGGGGTCAGTCGCGACTACATGATCGTGGCAACCCGCAAGGGCGAGGTGAAGAAGACGGTCATGAGCGAGTTTGAGAGTGTGCGCCGCCAGGGCTTGATCGCCATGAATCTAGAGGAGGACGATCGCCTGATTGGAGCCAAGCTGGCGCGCGCCGATGACCATGTGCTCTTGATTACTGCCCATGGGAAAGCCATCCGCTTCACTGTGGAGGAGCTGCGCGCGGCCTCGCGCATGAGCGGCGGGGTGCGTGGTATTCGGCTGGAAGAGGGCGACAGCGTGGTCTCGCTTAACCTGACTCCACGCGACAGCGAGCTGTTGGTGGTGACGGAGCGCGGCTACGGCAAGCGCACTCCCATCGAGGAGTATCCAGTGCAGAGCCGCGGCGGCAGCGGGGTGCTGACAGCCAAGGTGACAGAGAAGACCGGTCCAGTGGCGACGGCCCGTATCATTACTGATCTCGATAATGATTTGATGATTATTACCGCCGGCGGGGTGGTAATCCGTACGGAGATCAGCAATGTCTCACGCCTGGGCCGCGCGACTCAGGGCACGCGCCTGATGACCATTGCAGAAGGCGATAGCGTGGTGGCGGTGGCGACGACGAACGGGAAACGCAACGGCGAGCGCGAGGAGGGCCTCACGCCGCAGGATGATCAGACACCGGGCACCGAGAGAGCGGAGCTGCAAGCCAACGGAGAGCCAGCTTCTTCTGATGAAAGCCCGGAGCCTGAGCAGGAGCAGGGATAGACAGCGCTTAGCACATGAGAGGAGAGGGCCGGCCAGATCTGACCGGCCCCGCTCTTTTGAGGTCGCCTTGTTGAGGTCGCCTTGACCCTGCTCTGCTCTGCTATAGCTCCGCCTGCTCGTTGAAGAGCCGGGCCAGTTCGTGAGGCGACGGCAGCGGTTGGCCGGAGCGGATGCGCTGAGCTGCTAGCCGATCTTGACGGGCGCTCTGGCGTACGAGTGGAAAGGGACGGCGGAACTGCCGCGCGAAGCTGGCAGCTTTCTGTTCAGAGAGCACAGCTCGCCGCTCATAGGCATAGGCCAACAGCTCCCGCTTGAGATCATCCCCGGCTTCCACCAGGAGCAGGAAAGCAAGGACAAAATCAGGTTTGCCCCGCTCGGCGTAGGAGCGCGCATACTCCAGGCCATCCACTCCCTCCGCTAGGCGTTGCCGGGCCTGGACGGTGAAAACCTCTTTCAGGGCAGGAGCATATAGCTCGGCAAAGGTCGCGCTCATTCCTTCTCTACCTCATTCGTGTAGCATAGCCCGATAGGCTCTCCTCTGAGAGCGCTCCTCTGTTCGCCACTTCCAGGCATAGTAGATCAGCTCACGAAAGGCCCGCGCAATGACCTCCGGTCTGGCGCCTGTGGCTCGCCCCCCTCTGCGGGGCAGGTGATGAACGCCAACCTCAGTATAGGTGTAGCCCGCGCGCGTGAACTTGTAGAGAATCTCCGTGTTGATCATGGCGCCACGCGTCTCTAGTTTGTGCTCGCGGAAAAATTGCGACCGGTACAGCTTAAAGGCACAGTCAATGTCGCGCACGCGCAGGCCAAAGACCAGACGCACGAGCCATTTCCAGCCCCAGGCATTGAGCTTGCGCATCCAGGTGTCCTGGCGCTTGATCCGATAGCCCAGGACCGCATCGAAGCGCTCAATGAGCGGGAAAAACTGCTCGATGTCGCGGATATCAAACTGGCCATCAGAGTCCATGAAAAAGGCAAGGTCTTTACTCGCTGCCTCAAAGCCACTGACCAGGGCCGCCCCATAGCCGCGATTGACCGGATGGTTGATCAGCCGAATGCGTGGATCAGCGGCAGCCAGGCGCTCCACGATGACTTTGGTGTTGTCTTTGCTGCCGTCGTTGACTACTACGACCTCAAAGTCCTGCACCCAGGGGGTCAGGGTCTCCAGCACATTTTGGAGTGTACCGGCAATGGCTGCCTCTTCGTTATGGGCAGGCAGAATGACCGAAAGGCTGTACTTCGTCTTGACTCCTGTCTCAATGGTTTCTGATTGTAATTCGCTCATAGCTCCCTGTTACTTGCCGTACGGCGGTTGAGATGAAGAAGAAGAACCGGGCATTTCTTCTGGCTCGCACGGCCCAACGGAGATGTCAGTCGCATCCTTGCTCACGTGCAGACCTTGACCATTCTGGCCCATGCATAGCCGGATGCCTGATGCCGACTGCCGGCGGAGGCGCGTGCAGGACCTACCATCCGATCGCGTGCGGACAGGCCCCATGGCATTCCAGCAAGCCTGATGGCAACTACAGAACGAGCCAGTTCCTCAGTTGTGTAATACCATTTCCCCGCCAGAATGTCCAGAGGACAGGCTGGCTCTTCGACCATAGGCCGCACCTCTCTCCCTGCCGTGCTGAGGATCTTATACGTAGCTCATTCAGGCTCCCCACCGCTCACCTCCTGTGAGCACCTAACAGGCCAGCTGGTCCTCCCCTCAACTAACTATGAGTGTAACGCCTGCTTTAGCTCAAGAGTAACAGCCCACCGCTTGCGGCTTAAATGCAGAAGTGGATGATAACCCTCTCTTCCCAGTCCTCTGGCTCACTCCTCCGGCCCTCCTCCTCTGGACATCATCTGCTATAATAGGCTGTGCATTTCCGATCTGGAGGCGCGAAAGAACCGGACTATGTCAGCACAGCAGTACCGAGCCCTGCAGGGCTTCCGCGATATTTTGCCCGAGGAGCAGCCCTATTGGCGCTTCGTGGAGCAGACCGCCGCGGCTGTGGCCGAGTTGTATGGTTACCGCCGTATCGAGACCCCCATTCTGGAAGAGACAGGGGTCTTCCTCAAGACCTCTGGCGAAACGTCAGACGTGGTTGAGCACCAGATGTATACGTTCGAGGATCGCCCAGGAAAGGAGGGCCGCGGCCAGAGTCTGACCCTGCGCCCCGAGGGGACGGCGGGCGTGGTGCGGGCATACCTGGAGCATGGGATGTTCAAGCTGCCTCAGCCCGTCAAGCTCTACTATCTCAGCGAGCCAATGTTTCGCCACGAACGCCCCCAGGCCGGGCGCTATCGCCAGCACCACCAGTTCGGCTGCGAGGCCCTCGGCGAGAGTGATCCTGCGATCGATGCCGAGCTGATCGCCCTGCTCTATCAGGTCTACAGCCAGCTCGGGCTGCGAGGCATCCGCGTCCAGCTCAATAGCATTGGTGACTCAACTTGCCGCCCGCGCTACGTGGAGGCTCTGCGCGCTTACTATCGCCCTTTGCTTGACCAGTGCTGCTATAACTGCCAGTCTCGCTTCCAGAAGAACCCGCTTCGTCTCTTGGATTGCAAAGAGCCAGAAGATCAGGCCAAGATCGCCGCTGCCCCCCATAGTGTTGATTACCTCTGCGACGCGTGCCGCGAGCACTTCGAGCGTGTGCAGCGCTTCTTGCAGCTCTACGAGGTGCCTTTCGAGCTGAATCCGCTGCTTGTGCGTGGTCTGGATTATTATACGCGCACGGTCTTCGAGTTCACTTCAGAGATGGACAATACGGCCCTCAACGGAGGGGGACGTTATGACGGACTGGCCGAGATCTTGGGCGGCCCTCCCACGCCCGGCATCGGTTTTGGCATGGGTATCGAGCGCGTTATTCTAGAGCTGAAGCGCCAGGGAATCACCCCACCTCCTCCCGAGAGGCCGCGGGCTTTTGTGGTCTACATGGGCAAGGAGCCGGCCCTTAAAGAGGCGGCTATCCGCTTGATTGCTGAGCTACGACATGCCGGCATCAAAGCAGAGATGAGCTACGGCGATCGCAGCCCTAAAGCTCAGATGAAGCAGGCCAACACCTCGGGCGCTGTCTATGCCCTGATCATAGGAGAGGAGGAGCTGGCCAGCGGGCTGGTGACTGTCCGCTCTCTGCGCGCCGAGGGCACTGAGGAGGAGGCACGTCAGATAGCCGTTCCTCGCGCAGAGATCCTGCGCCACCTCCAGCTCTGAGAGAAGCGGGGGGCAGAAGAGCGCCGCCGCATTTCCTACGGGCGGCCTTCTCTCCTCGCTCACTGTTGCTATTCCCTTCCTGACGGTGAGCAGTCTCCCCTGTCGATTCTTATCGAGAACTGCTCCGAGCGTTGTTGCTCACCCAGATCCACGCCCGGGGGAGCCATTCTGGCTGGCTACCTGGCCGGGCGAGGCAGAATCGATTTAGCAACTGGCGCCAGGCGCTGCCTTTAGCTGGCTAGCACGCTCCGATAGTTCGCTGGCAGCTGGCAGCCGCGATAGAGCGCCCCGAGCAAGGCTGGTTGTGTCTGGACCTGAACCGTCCCCTGCGGACAGCTGAGCGTCAGCGTACGCGCTCCCATTCCCAGATCTTGCCTTAAGGGCTTGGGATGGCCCCCAACATCTACCACGCCGATCGGCCAGAGCTGCCCATCGATGATAAAGTCCTGTCCGCTAAAGTAGAAGAAGGGGACACGATAGCTCATGGCCGTACGCACATCGCTAATCAGTGACAGAATATGGGCGACGGCGATCTCAGCCGGATTGTAGACGTTGAGGCCGCAGCCCTGAAAACAGCCAGTGCCCTCGACGATCCAGATGTGCTCTCCCAACTTGCCGCTATTGAGATCAATGCCAAACTGTTGCGCCCAGAAGGCCAGCAGTCCGTAGAGGTTATTGACGTAATCGCCTGGATAACCATTGTGCCAGCTATCGATGAGACCCAGGGTCTGCGTGCGCCAGCTCCAGTGCCCTCCCGGATGGACGAGGGTATTCATGGCGGTCTGCATCTCGTTCAGATAGGCAACACGGACCATGAGCTTGCTGTAGTCGTCTGGCACGACCAGCGGATCGACCGAGCCGAGAATGACCTTGGCGCCGGGGTCATAGGTTTGCACGGCCTGGGCACAGAGATCATAGAAGCGCGCAAAGCGCTCAGGGGTGACATAGGTCGTCCAGGCGTCAAGCTTCATCTGCTCGTTGCCGCATTGCACGGCATCCGCCCCTGCCGAAGCCGCATCCTGGATAATGTTGGGATCGTAGAGACGCGGTGGTCCTGCACTTGGCTGACAGAGCGTCAGCAAGACATGGAAACCCGCCGCATGCATGCTGGCAATGGCATTTTTGAGCGCGCTGCCTTGCAGGCCAGCAGCACCACAACTGTGGTCTCCCAGACGAACCCAGCTAATGCCACCAGCAGCGGCGGCGGTACGCCCCTCAACGCCGAGGATGGTGGCCGGATCACGGGTCGGCGAAGGGGTTGGTGAAGGGGTCGGTGTCGGCGTAAAGGTCGGCGTTGGCGAGGGAGTCGGCGTCGGTCGCTGAGCAAGCGGCACCGGCGTCGGCGTGGCCTCTCCGCCTACAATACCCGCGAGCGCCACCCGGTAAGCCAGGGCGGTCAAGACGACACTGCTCAGGACAATGGCCACAGCGATAAGCAGCGTCGATCGCTTCATACTGCTCCTGAATATCATTGTCTCCCTTTAGAGGATATTACAAATAAATCAATATATAAAGAACAAAAGAGCATCCTTTTTACTTGCCGATGCAGAATTCACTGAAGATGCGCTCCAGCAGATCGGCGCTGGCCGTCTCGCCAGTGATCTCGCCGAGGGCGTGGCAGGCAGCCTGTAGATCGATCGAGACGAAATCGAGGGGCAGGCCCTGCTCCAGCGTAGCCAGGGCAGCCTGCAGATGCTGAGAGGCCAGGCGCAGGGCTTCCTGGTGACGCAAGTTTGTCACCAGTACGCTATCGTCTTGCAACGCTTTGCCGGCCAGTACCAGGTTGGCGATCGTCTCCTCCAGCTGGCTCAAGCCCTCACCCGTCAGCGTTGAAGTCATGACCAGCGGCGCCTCTGGCCAGAAGCGGCGCACCTGCTCAAGCGGCAGTGAGCGCGGGCGATCGATCTTATTTAGTACCAGAATCACCGGGCGTCCTGCCCGGCCATTGGCCGTCATCTTGTCCTGCTGACCAAAACCCAGACGCAGCAGTTCCTCACAGACCTGACGGTCCTGAGCAGTGAAGTCTTCAGCGCAGTCGAAGACCAGCAGCACCAGGTCGGCACTCTCGGCGGCAGCACGGCTGCGCTGAATGCCAATCTGTTCGACTGGGTCGTCCGTAGGAGTGATACCAGCGGTATCGATCAGGTACAGAGGGATACCTCGGAGATTGGCCACTTCCTCAACCGTATCGCGGGTTGTACCGGCGATCGGTGTGACGATAGCGCGCTCGCTGCGCAGCAGGGCATTCAGGAGGCTTGATTTGCCGACATTGGGGCGACCGATGATGACGGTGCGCAGGCCGTGACGATAGAGGCGCCCCTGCTCTGCTCCGGCCAGCAATTCATCTATCATGCGCCGGGCTGTCAGCATGTGGGGGCGCAACTCGTCGGCGTGAGGAGTCGGAATATCGTCTTCGGGGAAATCAATGCTCGCCTCGATGCGCGCTAAGACGCCTAGAACAGTCTGCCGGGCCTCGCGCAAACGGGCCGACACGCGCCCCTGCAGCTGCTGCATGGCCAGCTGCAACCCCGCCTCGGTGCGGGCACTGATGACATCCATGACAGCCTCGGCCTGCGCCAGATCGAGACGTCCGTTGAGAAAGGCGCGTAGGGTAAACTCGCCCGGCTGCGCAAGCCGTGCCCCATGCTCCAGGACGAGGCGCAGAATACGCTGCAAGACGAGCGGCCCGCCATGTCCCTGGATCTCAACCACATCTTCGCGTGTATAGGTGTGGGGCCGACGCATGAAAGCCACTAGCACCTCGTCGAGCACCTCACCACTCCGCGGGTTAACAATCCGCCCATAGGTGAGCTGATGCGAGGGTGGGAGCGTCTGCTCCCCACCGGGACGGCGAAAGAGCGGGAGCACAATGGAGAAAGCTGCCTCCCCACTCACGCGCACAATGCCAATGCCACCCACACCAGGAGGGGTAGCGATCGCTGCTATGGTGTCACTCTGCATGGCTCCTCGCATAGTCCGCATTATAGTCCCGTCCTCTCTGACGTGCAAGAGGACTTTAGCCAGCGGCTAGCAGACGCTCAGGGTGCGTGTAGACGTTCATTGAACGTCCCCGCAGGAAGCCAACAAGCGTGATGCCCGCTTGCTCGGCCAGCTCCACAGCCAGGCTCGATGGCGCCGAGATAGCGGCCACACAAGGGATACGGGCAGAGAGAGCTTTCTGTATAATTTCGAACGAGGTCCGCCCGCTGACCATGAGAATGTGCTCGCGATAGGGGAAGGTGCCCTGGAGCAGGCCACAGCCCACGAGCTTGTCCACCGCATTGTGCCGCCCGACGTCTTCGCGCAGGAGCAGCAAGTCCCCCTCGAGAGAGAAGAGAGCCGCCGCGTGCAGACCACCGGTATGGGAGAAAACAGCCTGGGCCGCCCGCAGCTGTTCAGGCAGCATGTAGAGCGTCTCAGCTCGCAAACGCAGCTTATCCGGCTCTAGCGGAGTAAGCGAGCTGAGCAGATCCGCAATACTGTTCTTGCCACACAATCCACAGCTAGAGGAGACCGCGAAGTGACGCTCAAAGGTAGCCTGGCAGGCAGCTCCACTACTGATCGGCTCCGCCTGGGCTTCGCTGCCGCGCAGGGTGACCTCTATGACGTTGGGCAGCGGCAGGCCATCGGCATCGATGGCCTCCTCAACACGCAGCACCTCCTGCGCCGAGCGCATGAGACCCTCATTGAAAAGGAAGCCCAGGGCCAGCTCGCGATCGTGGCCAGGGGTGCGCATAATTATCGCGAGACTGCGCTGGTTAAGCCGGACCTCCAGCGGCTCTTCGACGGCCAGCGCCTCTTCGCGCGGCTGAGAACGTTCTTCCTCCCAGTGCAGCACGCGCGCACTCATGACACGCAGCGGATCAACGATAGAGCGCCAAAAATGGGTAGCAGTCATGGTGCCGTTCTCCTTCATCGTACCGCGCCCTCACCAGGCACTCGCCAGATGAGCTGGCCCGCCATCGGCCTCCACCAGTCCTCATTGACGCCTTGCATCTGGCCATGCTAGGATTCAGGCAAGGTCGCGCACCCGATCCGTCAAGGTATTTCTCACTCAGCGAAGAGAGCTGTCAGGCTGTCCCGGTGAGGAGAGGACAGCTCAGCTCAGGTCGATCCCACATCGAGGTTTGAGCAATGCATCACTATGTCAAGTCGTCGAGCGAGCTTCTGCGCAAGCGTGGCTACCGTCTCACGCCGCAGCGCTCGATGATCTTGAACGTTATTCACGAAGCAGACGCCCATCTAAGCATTGAACAGATCAGCGAGCGCGTTCAGCAGCAGAATCCCGCGGTCAGTCTCTCGACCATCTACCGCACGCTCGAACTCCTCAAGGAGCTAGGGCTAGTGCGAGAGAACCGTCTTCCGGGGGAGCCACCACGCTACGAGCGTGCGCCAGGCAAGGCCCATCACCATTTGATCTGCCGTGGCTGCCACGTCATTATCCACCTCGACGAGAATCTGCTTGGCAATCTGCATGAAGACCTGCAGCAACAATACGGCTTTCACGGCCTGACACTGGACCTGGTGGCCAGCGGTTACTGTCAGGCCTGCTGGCAGAAAAGGCAGTCCTTCCCCTCAGCAGGCGAGTCGACCGCAGGGATGAAGAGCACCAGCACCCCAGACGAGAGCTGAACGCAACAGCACCTGCTAGCTTGGGGCGAACCAGCAGCACAGTCATGGGCGCCGAGCGTCGAGGCTACCTTTTGGCCCGCTCCCTCGCTCACACTGGTGGCGGGCGCTGGCGGCGCTTCCTCTCCATTCCCAGCCCAGCCTGGTCTGGTCCGGCTCTAAGCCGACTGGCTGGCCTGGAAATGACGCAGCATCTCCTCAAGACTATCGCCTCCGTACTTTTCTAGCAGGGCTTCGGTCAAGACGATGGCCATCATCGCCTCACCGACGACGCCGCCGGCGGGCACTACACAGACATCGCTGCGCTCATAGCGGGTCTGATCAATATTTTCGCCACTGGCCAGATCGACGGCGGGTAGCGGATGAGCCAGAGAAGGGATGGGCTTGAGCGCTACACGTACCACCAGTGGCTCGCCGTTAGTGATCCCTCCTTCGATGCCTCCGGCATTGTTAGTCACATGGTACCAGCTTCCGTCAGCCCCATGTCGCAGCACGTCATGCACCTGAGAGCCAGTACGCCGCGCCGCTTCCAGTCCTGCACCAATCTCGACAGCCTTGGCCGAGGGAATGCTGAGCATAGCCAGACCGAGGCGCGCGCTCAAACGTCGATCCCACTGACTATAGCTCCCCAGCCCGATCGGGACCCCAAGCGCGACGACCTCGAAGACCCCGCCGCAGGTATCGCCAGCCCGCTTTGCTTCTAGAATACGAGCAATCATACGCTCGGTCAAGGCGGGATCAGCGCAGCGCATCGGTGAGGCTTCTACCTGCTCCCACAGGCTCGGGGGATAGGCGTCGCGCGTTAGGGGACGCGGCTCCTCATAACCTACGTCGGCAATGGCCAGGACATGGCTGTGAATGGAGATCCCAAAAGGCTGCAGCAGCTGGCGGCAGAGGGACCCTACAGCCACACGCGCCGCGGTCTCGCGCGAGCTGGCCCGTTCAATCACATTGCGCACATCGCGATGACCATACTTCATGGCTCCTGTAAAATCGGCGTGACCGGGGCGTACGCGCGTCACCGGTTCGGGCAGCTCCTCTAGCGGTTCAGGACTCATCGCCTGCTGCCAGTTGACCCAGTCGCGGTTTTCAATTTGCATGGTCACCGGTGAGCCAAGGGTCCGCCCATGCCGGATGCCAGAGAGAAAACGTACGCTGTCTTTCTCGATCTTCATACGTCCCCCACGCCCATACCCTCCCTGGCGACGACGGAGATCACGATCAATAGCTTCACGGTCGATCTCCAGTCCAGCTGGTAACCCTTCGACGATGATGGTCAGACAGGGACCATGCGATTCACCCGCGGTGAGAAAGCGAAACATGATAGACTCACCCTCCCAGAAGTCCAGATTGCCTTGATTATACAGGGAAAGGGGGCAGGCCGTCAGCAGGAGATGCCTCTCCTCCGGCCTTCATTCATTGAGAGCAGACAGCCAGGCCAGGATAGAGAAGCACGGGAAGATAGTACCAGCGAGGGAGAGCTTCTGCGCTCTCTTTCCATAGAGAGAGATTGATGAACAGTTCGGGCAGATCGGCTACCAGACAGCACCTCTAAAGCGGCGAGAAGCCCCTGCTTGAATCTCGATTGAACTGTGCATAGCATTGCGATGACTGCTGCAATACGCTGTTCATTCAGGAGATCATGAGCTTGAGACAGCTTTAGTTGTAACACAAGAAAGGGACTTTTTTGCGTGCTGATTTTTTCTTGCTATTGACACAACAATAAAAAGAATTTACAATCTCTTTTATGAGGAAGTTATCTATTTATTGACTCCCCATTCATATTCACGAGTGTGCTGTACGTAGGAGGGTTCTATGTCACCAAAGACGCCCAACCACCTCGGGTCTTCAGTAGGGGCAAGAGTGCGAGCAATCAGGCAAGCCAGGAAACTAACTCAGAGCCAGCTGGCCGGTCACGATTTCTCCGTCAGTTATATCTCAGCCATTGAGCGCGGGCAGATTCAGCCTTCCATTCGGGCGCTGGAGATTCTGGCGAGCCGGCTGAACGTTTCCCCCGCTCAGCTTCTGGCCGAGACCGGAGGAGGACCCCTGAGTCAGCCAGCTGTAGCCGCTCGCGATGGACGGCACGCCCGCGCAGGCGAGAATGAAGTGCACCTGCGGCTGCTGGAGAGCGAGATCTGGATTCATGAGGGCGAGCTAGACCGGGCCACCGCCACCTTGCATGATTTGATCAGTGCCATGCTCCCGCGCCAGGATAAGGCGCGGGTCTATTATCTTCTCGCCCTTGCCTCCTTCTCCGTCGGGCGCCTTTCCGAGGCTGAGCGCTCCCTCGAAGAATGTCGCCAGCTTCTCGCAGATTATGAACCTTCTCCTTTAAAAGCTCGTATCTTCTATCTTTCTGGCCTTGTACATTTCTCTATGCAAAATTATTATTTAGCAGAATTCTTCTATAATGAAAGCATCAATATTTCCGACAAAATCACGCCGAAAGACTATTTTCTTTTAATTCGATGCTATCTTGGCCTTGGACAGCATTATCTCAAGCGGGGCGACAGCGAACGCGCGATCACCGCTTTGAAACAGGCAGCAGCGCTGAGCGAGAGGGAGGCAGCGGTCCCCGCTCAACGTCCCGAACAGGCCTACACCGAGCTAAGCGCAGGCTATGCTCGCCAGGGCAACCATTCACTGGCCCTGCTCAGCGCCCACAAAGCCCTGGCGGTGCAGGCTCAGCGACGTCTCAGTCGTTTACAAGGAGAGATGACCCATCTGCTTTACCACGTCCGCTTGCAGAGTGGCGATGAGGCCAGCCGACGCCAAGCACTCGCTACCTTAGAAGATCTGCAGCAACGGGCAAGAGAACCTCTGCAAGCTGCCAGCATTGCCTTTCACCTGGCACACTGGCATTTTCATCATGAGCACCGGCTGGCAGAAGCCAGACGTTACAGCGAGCAGGCCCTGGCTCTGGCGCGCACCTCTGGTGACAATCTCATTCAGGCCGAGGCCCTTTTTCTTCTTGGCCAGCTTGCTTACGAGGAGCGCCAATACGAGCGCGGTGATCAACTCTGTCGCGAGGCGCTTCTTCTTTTGGAGCGCCTCCATATTGACCGCGATCAGCTCGCTGAATACTACAGCACGTATGCTCACCTGCTTGAGGGACGAGGGGACGCACGTGAAGCCTTTCTCTACTTCCGCCGTGCTTACGAGATCGCCCAGCACCGCACTCGTTCCTGAACGGCGAGCCACTTTCTCCTCTCCTCTGCCTTTGCTCAGGGTCAGTGTTTACTCCTCACCAGGGCTGGCAGGGGCGCAATTCAAGGCGCATGAAAGCCACTTCAAGCATGTTGCGCTCCTCTGGCTTACTCAGCTGGAGTGACGTGCGCCCTAATGGGAAGCGCAGTTGGCCCTGGGAATCCACCGTCTCTGGAGAACGAATTGCTTGCGGATTGCCGCCGAACCACTCCACAGCCTCAACAAGGGTACCTAGAGGCAGTGCTGCTTCCAGGTAGTGGCCATGCAGCTCCGCGGGTAATCCCTGAAGGAAGAGCACAAGGAGGTCACCCTCCTGCACTATTCTGCCTTCATAAGGACCAGCTTGCAAGAGGATCACCGCCGGCGTCGCCTGCTGGCCAGATAAGCTCGCACTCGCCAAAGGAAGGACGCTCCTGCGTACAGAGCGCGTTACAGGACGGGGCTGGCGCAGCTCGTAGGCATAAAGCGGCGGTTCACGGGGTGGTCCCTCGCTCGTGGTTACCAGACTTGCCACGCGTACCAAATCGTGCAAGGCTTGCTCGCGCTGCTGAGTCAGGCCAGCGCTCAGGCGGATCGCCCGCTGCAAAAGCTGCCGGGCCGCGACGAGGGCATCTTCGCGCTTCGGCTCGTGTTCTGCCCGACGCAACAGCAGCTCTGCCTGGCGAATGAGGGCCTGACAGAGATGCACCAGAGATCGCGCTGGCGCTGGCGGAACGGTCGCCGGAGGGCGCAAAAGGGCCTCCTGCTCAGGCGAGCGAGGCTGATTCCCCAGGGTTTTCTTCAGCGCAGCGTAGGTTTCCACGTAGGCGCTTCGGCAAAGCGAACAACCAATCAGATGATAGATGAGTCCGGCAAAACGAAGGTAAACATGATCATCATGTTTAATCAGCGATTCACAAAAATCAGGTATTTGCTGATAGAGGAGCAGATGATCGTCGTGGCTCTGGAGCAAAGTGAGCTGCTCGCCTGGAGATGAGGGGGAAGGAGCCGGCGCATTGGGGGGTAGCATCAACTCCTGCAACCAACGTGCCAGTCCCCCAGAAGAACCCGGATGTGGCTGGTTCATTTCGCTCTCATAGTTGCTGTGGTTGCTCATTCACAACCTCCTTCCTTCCTCTTGATCGGGGGGAAACCACGATTTGCTGCTATTCGACCCGATAGTAACGAGCTAACCGGCGGAGGCGAGCAGCATCAAGATGCACGACCTCATCTCCCTCGTGCCAGTTCAGCAAGCCCTCGAAAGTCAGTTGTCTCAGTCCTCGCTGGACCTCAGCCAGCGTCAGCCCCTGGCGCACCAGATCCTGTATCGGCACCGCTAGCTCGCCAGTAGCTTCAGTGCTACGAGACGAGAGCAAAGCCTCATACTCTGTTAGACGCAGAGCAACAACAACCGCCAAATTGGAACTCTGGGACTGCAGGCAGGTGCGGAGCTTCTTATAAGCGTGGTCGCGATGCTGACTCAGGTGAGCCAGGGGGGTCTCAGCAGGAAGGGGGGTGATAGAGATCGCCTGGAGTTCCTCTACCACCTGGCGAGCCAGATCCACAGCCCCTAACGTTTCCAGTTCCTGCAACACTGCCCGCAGCTGGCGTGGAGCACTGGCGAGCGCTTTAATACAGTGCTTCAACAAGATGCGCAGCTCCTGTTGGGTCACAGCAGCCAGGGCCGCTTCTTCAGGATGAGCAAAGGGAGGCACGCCCCACAGCGATGTAGTGATCTCGCCCAAAGGATCAGCCTCGCCCTGGGAGTCTTCACTCTCTTGCAGGACCGAAAAGGGGAGCATCTGCCGATGTTGACGGCGCAAGCGATCGATCGCCTTATGATGAACGCAGTTATTGAGGAAAGCATAGAATTGGGCTTCGCTCAGGCGGTCCAGCACCGTCTCAGGCTGCCGGTCTCCTCCCCCCAGCAGGCCCAAGGCAACCAGGCGCTCAACCACGTGGTTGACCACCAGGTCGACCTCCTCAGCATCGTACTGCAGCGGCCCCAGGTAGCGCTGAGCCCGCTGCCGGAGGAAAGCTTCCAGCGCTGGAAAGCTTTTTTCCGGCTCATATCTTAGGTCACGGGCCGTGAATGACATGCTCAAGATTCCCCTTTAAAGACTTTAAGATCAGGCGGAGCCTCTCTCCCGAAGGCAGCGTGAGCGTGGGCAGGATCTCACAGCAGTATATCTGCTTTTGCGCCATCAAGCAAGGAGACAGAGCGCGGGGAAGCGTTTCACAATGCTATGGAGGACGATGCCCCTTATCTTCTCTCATGTCAGGCGAAGAGTGCACCAGGGGCAACGATAAAAGAAAGGGGAGAGAGAGGACCACCGTGGCGCGCAGGAGCAGCGCCGCGGTGGGGGCGCCTCGGACGCGAAGGCCAGGGCCAGGGCCAGGGTCACAACAGGCAGCAGCCGACCAGCTCTTCAGGCGACTGGCAGCGCTGCCAGCCGACGGCAACGTTGAACGTTGGGCAGGTCAGCCGGGCCAGCAGCCAGGGTCTCCACCAGGGCTATAAGATCCGCCAAGGCGGCAGAAGAGTAGCCCCGGTTCCACTACCCGCCTCGCGCGGGCGGTAGCGGGCCGGGCAGGCTACTCTAGATCACCTAATTTCCCCTGGCGCTGGTGCTCATACGCCTTCTTAATGGCATTGAGACTACGCTGCACCTCACCTCGCTGCTCCAAAAGATTCGCATAGCGGAAGTAGGCACTGGCAGCCAGCTCATGGGCATTGGCCCGATCAAGGAGGTCCAGGGCCTGATGGAACAGCTCGTCAGCGCCAGAGAAATCGCTCTCCTGATGACGGATCTGAGCCAGAGCAATCAGGGCCTGCCCCTGTGTGCGCGGGTCCTGACTGGCACGAGCCAGGGTGAGAGCCTCCTGGGCCTCACGCTCGGCTTCGGCCCGTTTTCCTTCCTTCAGCAGCAGCTCCGCCAAACTGGTATGACAGAGCGAGGCAGCCACCTCATCACTCAATCCGCGCTCGATCTCAATAGCGCGACGATATTCCTGCTCGGCCCCGGCCAGATCGTTTTGCTTCTCCAGAGCCTTGCCAAGCTGCTGATGGGTCAGGCCTATCAGACGCTGCTCATCGCGCATCTCGTAGATGGCCAGGCTGCGCATCGCATAGTCGCGAGCCATCGCCAGTTTGCCAGCGCTACGATACTGCTGACTGATCTCCATATAACGACGAGCGAAGGCCCGACTGTCGCGATAGACCTCATCAAGGGTCTCCAAGGCACGATGATAGAAGGTCACCGCCTTCTCCAGCTCGCCAAGGCGGAAGTAGTCATTCGCAAGATTGCTAAAGACTTCCAGCGCAAAGATCGGGTCCTTGATCTGGCCAGCCTCGATGATCTCCAGGCAACGCTGATGATTCTCCAAGGCAAGCGTGTAGTTATAGAGGAGAAAGTAAGCTTTGCCGAGGTAGTTGCGCGCACGCTCGCTGTATTCGATTTCATTCATGCCCTCGCCCTGGTTAACTGCGGCCCGTAGATCCACGACAGCCTCCTGATATTCCCCAGCCCCAAGATGGATCAGGCCCCGCAACAGATAGAGACGGAAAGCCTGATCGGTAGTAAGACGCTCGGGCTGGAGGGGCGCCAGCAACTGCGTTGCCTCCTCATAGGCTTGCTGCTGGATGAGGATGCCAGCATGCAAGAGATCGACCTCAACCCGCTGATCAGGACCGGAGTCCGCCGGCGAGTAGCCAACAGCTCGCGCCTCAGCCGCTCCCGCAGGCGAACCTTCCAACAAGAAGGTAAGCGGGACATCGAGCCGCCGGGCGAGAATAGACAGAGCCTTGAGCGAAGGACGGATCTTGCCCCGCTCGATCGCAGAGATATATGAAATTGAGAACTCGGGCGACGCCAGTTGCGCCTGGGTGAGGCCCAACCGCGTGCGCACCTCACGGATATTGGTGCCCACTCGGGCAGCAACCGCTTTACCCACGTTCGCAGTTTCTGTCGACGGCATAAGGACTTTCCTTTCCGAGATTCCGCTTGCTCTCTCGAAAGTATGCTTGCTTGTCTGGCTGGCACATGCAGGGCAGCACCGCCTTGCCTGCCGATGGCCGCCCCGGGCCATGCACCAGGTCCGTTGGATGCTGTTGCACTGCCATCCCTGGCTGGTTGGTTGGTTAGTTAGTTGGTTGGTTGGTCGGTCGGCTGAGCAGCAGGTCTTCAACAGGCTTGTACAAGCTGCAGCGAATTAGTAAGCAAGGGATGTATCAACATCCAGGGATGAGCAGTCTAAGCAAAACATCAAGTCTACTCTATCATACTTAGGGCACGAGGTCAATATATCGTGCATTATTAGTTTAAGGAGTAGCCAGATAGGTTCTCTCTGTATGGGTACTTCTCTCTAGCCTGATTGTCCCTAGGAGGTTAATTTTTTAGCCTGATTCAGGAGCAGCAAAAATACGGCCTGTTCCCTTCTGATTTGAATACAAAATTCATATATTTGAGATGCAACTACGCTGCCAGCAAAGCTTAGCTCTTCTATCATTATACAACAATAGCTAAATGCTTTGCGAGTGCCAGCGTCTTGATCTTCAGAGGGGGTAGCCTTCCCACATTCAGACCTGGAATAAGTCCAACGATTACAGTGCTAGCGAAACAGTCTCTCTCTCGATTATAATCTCTCTGGCCGGCCAGCATTTCAGCACACTTTTGAGCAGTTAGGAATCGGTTCCGAGTCAGAGTTATGAGCAATGCTCGTTTTATTTTTCCCTTGCAATCAGAGTGAGATTGGATCTCTCCCTCCACCTTTCCACCGTTGCCCCCAGTCACTGCGCCAGCGCCGGCAGTGATCATTAGCGTTCTGCCGTATCCCCCACGGCAAGTAAACAGCCGACCATATTTCCGCCGCTCCAGCCCTTTGGCATGGTCACAAGACTGTCATTTACTACAACGCTTCAGGTTGGTCAGCTCCTGTCTGACCCTCCCAATATTACTAATGGGGTTTTGCCGCCAGTGCGTCTGATTGCTCCTGGCCCGGTCTGGCCCGGGCAGCCGCGGCTCTGGTACACTGGTGCTAGCCTGGCTGCAGCCTCCAACCTTCTGCCAGTTTCATAACAGGTGGACATGTTGCATGAGTACACTCTATCTCGTCGCGACTCCGATCGGCAATCTCGGCGATATTACCTTGCGGGCCTTAGAGGTTCTGCGCAGCGTTGATCTGATTGCCGCCGAAGATACCCGTAAGACCTCTATCCTTCTGAGGCATTACGATATTCACAAGCCGCTGCTCGCTTTTTATGAGCACAACGAGGAGCGAGCAGGACGGCAGATCGAGGCCCTTCTCAAGCAGGGGAAGTCAGTGGCTCTGGTGACCAGTGCTGGCACGCCTGGCATCTCCGACCCGGGCTACACTCTGGTCCAGCGGGCCATCCAGGCCGGTATTCCGGTGACGATGATTCCTGGTCCAGCCGCTTTTGTCATGGCCCTTGTTCTTTCCGGCCTCCCGGTTCACAGCTTTACTTTCCGAGGCTTCCCCCCCCGCAAGGCGGGTCGGCGGCGACGCTTTCTGGAGGCTGATCGGCACTCGCCTTACACGCTCATCTACTACGAAAGCCCATATCGGCTTAGTGATCTCCTCCGCGATGCTCTGGAGGTCTTCGGTGATCGTCCGGCAGCTCTCGCCAATGAGTTAACCAAAATGTTCGAAAAGGTCTATCGTGGGACGCTCTCTTCTCTGCTAGAGACCATCGCTCAGGAGAAGCTGCGAGGCGAGTACGTTCTAGTGGTTGCTGGTGCCTCAGGTGAGCAAGAAGTGGCCCATCAGGAAGATGCCACCTGGGCGGAGCCTCCTTCGGCAGAGGTGGATGAACCAGACAGCGAAGTGGATGAGGATTAGCGCCTGCACACTGGTTCAGGTCTGCCTTACCAATAAGGCAGGGCCGCCCGTCTCTGCGCTGATGGAGACACAGACGGCCCTGCCGCCCTCTGGCAGGTCGTCCCTCTTGTCTGGAGGGCAGCTAAATGCCCATCACCTTAACGAGCTCCTGTACAGCCGCTGCCGACTTCTGCAGGAGGGCCCGCTCGTCTTCTGTCAGCTCTAGCTCGATGATCTGCTCCACGCCGTTGGCTCCCAGCTTCACAGGGACGCCGACAAAGAGATTCTGAATACCATATTCGCCCTGGAGGTAGGCTGAGCAGGGCATGATCATCTTCTTGTCCAGGACAATCGAGTCGATCATCTGCAGCACTGCCGCCGACGGAGCAAAATAGGCGCTGCCGGTCCCGAGCAAGTTGACAATCTCCGCTCCGCCGTCACGTGTGCGCTGAATAATCTGCTCGATCCGCTCGGCAGGCAGCAGCTGCGAGATGGGCACACCCGCAACCGTACACATGCGAGCCAGAGGGACCATTGTGTCACCGTGGCCCCCGAGGACGTACGCCTGGACATCGCGCACGGAGACGTTTAGCTCCTGGGCGATGAAAGTGCGGAAACGCGCGGTGTCGAGGACTCCCGCCATCCCTACGACGCGATTACGGGGGAAGCCGCTAACATGGTAGGCCAGTTGGGCCATGGCATCCAGCGGGTTGGTGACGACGATGAGCATGCAGTTGGGCGAGTACTTGATGATTTCCTGCACAACCTGGGTGACAATCTCCTGATTCTTGCGCAGCAGATCATCGCGCGACATGCCAGGCTTGCGCGGGAAGCCAGAGGTGATTACGACCAGGTCGGAGTTGGCGGTGTCGGCATAATCGTTGGTGCCAACGATGAGGCTATCATAGCCGAGAACGGGGCCGGCTTGGAGCATGTCCAGTGCTTTACCCTGCGGCATATTGGGCACAATATCATACATCACTACGTCGGCATAGTCGCGCTCTGCCAGACGCTGCGCAAGCGTGCTTCCAACAAAACCGGCGCCAACAATGGTTATCTTGGTGCGCATCGGGCTTTCCTCTCCAGATCAGTTTTTTTGCGAGTTCAGGATGCCGCCGACTGTAGGCAGCATCGCCAGGCAGGCGGCATCGCCAGCTGGCTCGCTCGCCTGACCCTCTGTCTGCGCCCGCCTGATAACAGCGGACCCAGCCATATTGTATGTCTCTCTCGCAAGGGTGCGCAATGTTCCTGGCTGGCAAACAGGGGACGTTGACGAGCGCGGCCCACTCCTGGCCGCCCCGCGCGCTTCGCCCGGCTGGCAGTGGCTGGCAGAGCCGAGCGGAGAGAGGGAGAGTCAGTCTCTGAGCAGCTCGGCTGGCTCCCTGAGCATCATGGGTGCCAGACGAAGGCTACGCCAGGACCAGGATAGAAGGTAGCATAGGAAAGACGATTCCAGCCACCATTGGCATACCAGTTGTAGTTACTGGTATAGACGCTGCCATCAGGATTGATCCGTTCTACTACAGCTACATGCCCATAGGCACTTGCTCCCTGGACACCTGGCTGCAAGACGATAATTGAGGGAACATGGGGCTGTGAAGAGACCACCCAACCGTATTGCTCAGCTCCCGCTACCCACTGGTAGGCATCTCCTTGCCAGGGCACCCAGTAGCCGGTCAGCTCGTGATAGCGGAGGTTGGCCCAGTAGGTGCACTGTCCATAGGCAAAACGGTTCAAATCCCCCTCTGTCGGCTGCAAGGGCAGCCCGGGATAGTGCAGTGGCCCGCTGTCGTAGCCATCTTGCGTGACAGCTGTAGCCGTGGCCGCCTGGGGCCCGATCTGATAGGTGTTGTCCTGGCCATTGCGAATGAAGCTGATGACCGAGCGCAGCGGGTTGAAACCTTTGCCACTGTCTCCCGGCCCTACCGGCAAAACATTTATTAGCGTTATCAGAAGCATCAATATGACCAGACTCAGGGTAACAAGCTGGAACCACCAACGTCGGCGCGGTGCCGGCGGCCCTCCTCCTGTTCCCCCCGCTGGTGAGCCGTGAATGACCAGCGGGGGACGTCCCGGACTGTGCACCACTGGCAAAACTGCTGACGGCCTCTCTCTTTCCGTCGACGGCTTTAGCGGCGCTTTTTCCACCGTCTGGGTCAGCGGCGGGCAGCCATCAGCCGCTGCAGAGGCCGACAGGGAAGACTGTCGGTCGGCAAGCATCGCTGGACCTCCACTCACTCCGATCCGCTCGCCAGCCTGTTGCTGCTCTATTCCCGCTCCGCCGGTCCTGTCTCGACTACCCTTCAACCATGACATACACGCTCCCCGATCTGGCTAGAGTAAAAACCTGTTGCCTTCGGTATGTGTCTGACTCTACTCAGTAGGCCGCTGACGGTCAAGTCACTCTCGCTGCTAAGTAGGAATATTGTACTAAAAACATCTCCAATAGCAAGCAGACAGTAATTAACTCTTTTCCTCAGTCTTTGCGGAGAAGTCCAGCGAGCGCCAGCGTCGTCAGACAGTCAGCAGGACTGGCAAGCGCGAAGAGAGAGTGGGGCAGCACGGCCAGAGAGAGTCGACGCTCAGCGAGGTCTGGCGAGGGGAGAAAGGTGCAGGGGAGTGGAGTTCTAGAAAGAACAAGCGGCTTGTCAACGCCCCCTGGCTCAAGCCAGGCCAGGGGCTTGCCCGCAGCCGCAGCGGCCCGGGCTTCGGGGCTGGTTGACGGCAGCCCACCGCCCCGTAGGACAATGGGACCGATGTACATGGAGCAAGAGGCGCTGAAAACTGCAGCAAGTCAGGAGAGCACAAAGGGAGAGGCTGGTCTATCTGGTTTGACCAGCCTCTCCTCCTGCTATCGTCTGAGCTGAATCGAATCTAGGTGGAGCGCCCGCTCACGCGGCCAGGCCAGCCACATCAAGCCTGGCGCCTAGATCCAGACAAAATAGACACCGCTGCCGGGGTAGAACGTATAGTAGGAGACGATTCCCCAGCCGCCGCCATTGGCGTACCAGTTCATATTACTGGTGTAGACACCGCCGTCAGAAGTCAGACTCTCGGCGATGGCCACATGGCCATAGTAGATATTCGCGCCCTGGACGCCAGGCATCAAGACAACAATGGAGGGGATATGCGGCTGAGTTGAGACAATCCAGCCATTGGCCCTGGCTCCTGCCACCCACTCATCAGCATTGCCGCCCCAGGGCACCCACACTCCCGTCAGCTGGTGATAACGGTAATCGGCCCAATAGGTGCACTGGCCGTATGGGAAAGGGTCACCCGAGCTGCTGCCAACAACCGGCCCCGACTGCACACCAGTCGGATTGCTCGGACCGGGATCGTAACCAACCCCACTGCGCACAATGGCTGTCGCCGTGGCGGCGCGCATCGCGGCCAGATCCAGCGTGCTGGAACTGCCGCTGTTGCTTGGGATCATATTCATAATGGACTGGAATAGCCCGCCCCCACTCCGCGCTCCTACAGGACTCTCGGGCAGCACCGTGAGCAGGGTACCAGTGAGAATCAGCGCAACCAGGACCAGGACCGCCGCATGGACATGCCAGCGCTTGCGTGGAAGCAGCTGCGCCCCATCCTGACGCCTGAGCGCTTTTTTGCCATCGCCACGAATGATAAGCGGGGGACGCGCCGTGCTCGCGCTGGCGGAGCTGACCAACGGCAGCAGGGCCGTCTGCAGTTCCGGCAATTGCCCTGTCTCGGGCGTAGCGTACTCCGCCCCTTCCCCAGCCCTGGCTACCGGCAGTAAGGCCGTTTGCTTTTCTTCCTCCTCGCCCGCTACCTCTGGGAGAGGCGTCTGCCGGCCATCGCTCAGGTCAGTCGCACCGGGTAGGGAGACCGACTGAGCCGGAAAGGCGAGTTGCTCAACCGGCGACAACTGGGTGACTAACCCAGGGATACGAATCGGCTCCTCAGCTCGTTCTTGCGTTTCTGCGACTCTGTCTTGACGGTCCTTAAATGATAGCATGCTGCTTTCCTATCGTTGAAAATATGAGCCGCGTTGTTGCGCGCCTTCTTATTGATATCTTTCTATGTCATCATGCCTGAATGTACTCTGAAAAGAGGATAGCGGTCAAGCGCGCCTTGCTACTGTTAGGACCATAGTACCGCACGGTAGGTCTCTTCTTAACCGCCTGCTCCTCGTCAGTTTCCCACCGCTACCAGGCTGTCCGATCAGCTGCTGCTTTCTGTCAGGCGGATGGCATCCTCTGAGAGAGGAGGAACTACTATGAAGAAGAATTGACCTTTTTGGCTCATCGGGATATACTGCTTTCGCATTGGGCTGCAGTGAGCCGCTATGGAATGCTGTGCTGTTTGCGTCCACTCATGGCACGGCACGGCAGACAGGGATATTTTTCAGAAGGAGAGCTGGATGCAAGGCCACGGCCAACAAAAGCCTTTCCTCAAGCTGTTGATACTGATATCCTTCACCCTCGCGCTTGCCTTCAGTGGTTGCACGGGTCTACCTGGGATCAGTGGCGGTCCACAGATAACCTCCACGACGACCGCTACGCCGCGCACGCCCACTCCCAGCGCAGCAGCCGAGAGCTGCCCTCCTATCCTCTTCAGCTCCGAAGTAACCTGTTATACTCCCCTCCAGCTTCGCCAATATTACGGCATCGAGCCGTTAATCCAGCGCGGCTATACCGGTAAGGGCCAGACCATTATCGATATCGTCTCGTTCGGCAGTCCCACCCTGCAACGGGACCTTGATGTCTTCAGCCGTCGCTTTCAGCTGCCGCTCACCAAGGTGCAAGTGATCCAGCCAATCCAGAAGCCAGAGTACGATCCCCACCACGATAAGAGCGGCTGGGCTGGTGAAACCGAACTCGACGTAGAGATCATCCATGCCCTGGCCCCCGAGGCTAATATTGTGGTATTGGTCAGCCCGGTTGCTGAAACGGAAGGCACAGTTGGGCTGCCCGAGTTCCGCCAGCTGATCCAGTATGCCATCGACCACCACCTGGGCACGATTGTCTCCCAAAGCTGGGGGGCTTCCGAGGTAACCCTGGAGGATGCTGCAGGTCGGCAGGAGGTGCAAAAGTGGAACATCCTGCTCCAGAAGGCAACGTTAGAGGAGCATATGACTTTCTTTAGCTCATCGGGAGATCAAGGCGCCACTGACTACGCCGATTTAAATATGTCGCGGCTTTCACCCAAGGCCACGACCAGTTTCGCCGCCGATGTGCCCTGGGTGACCAGCGTTGGAGGGACAACGTTGCTGCGCCAGGGGACCCAGATCCACGAGATTGGCTGGAGCCAGAGCGGCGGCGGCTTCAGCGCCTTCTTCTCGGAGCCATCCTATCAGAAGTTGCTGCCCTCCTACACCCAGGCAGCGTTCCAGGGCCGGCGTGGGGTTCCCGACGTAGCCGCTGCTGCCGATCCGAGCACTAATCTGGCTTTTTACTTCAACGGCGTCTGGGAGACAGTTGGTGGGACCAGCGCCTCCGCTCCAATGTGGGCCGCGCTGGCGGCCATTGCCAATCAGATGGCCGGTCACCCGCTCGGTTTTCTGAACCCAGCCCTGTATACGCTGGCAACTACGGCGAACTATCAGCGCGATTTCCACGATATTACTGTGGGGGATAACAGTGTTCATCAGGGGGTGAATGTCCCTGGCTACCTTGCTGGAACCGGTTGGGACGCTGTGACCGGGCTAGGCAGCCCCAATGCTCAATACCTGATTCCCGATCTGATTCGCACCCAGGCCACACTGGCAGCGGCAGGTCAATAATCCCCGGCCTGCCGCTGGCCAGAGGCAGAGGCGGGCTGAAGCGCAAGGCCGGCGAACCCGGAAATACTTAATTCCAGACTCGCTCTCTGCCTGCTCAGTCAAAGCCAGACGCTCTCAAAGCAGGCCCTTGCTGACACATAGCTCCGCATTTAAAAGGGAGCCACCCGCCGCACCGCGGATGGTATTATGGCCCAGCACGACAAATTTATAGCTCAAGACGGGACAGGGACGCAGGCGCCCCAGAGTGACCGCCATTCCTCGACCCGCATCGCGATCAGGCAGTGTCTGTGGACGATCTTCCTCACGACGATAGATCAGCGGCGGCACGGGAGCGCTCGGCAGCTGCAGACGTTGAGGTTCAGGCAGGAAATGCTCCCAAGCTGCGATCACCTCTTCAGGCGAGGCCTGACGCTCCAGCTCGACACTCACGCATTCCAGATGGCCCTCGCGCGTGGCGATACGATTGCAATGCGCGCTCACGACCAATGGCGCCATGCTGAAACCACTCGCTTCGCGCCACTCGCCCAGCATCTTGAGTGTCTCGCTCTCAACCTTCGGCTCTTCACCGGAGATGAAGGGAATGGCATTGTCGAGAATATCGTAGGAGGGTAGACCCGGATAGCCAGCCCCCGAGATCGCCTGCAGCGTCGTCACCAGAACTTTGCGGATGCCAAAGGTTTGCTGCAAGGGCTTGAGCGCCATCACCAACGGGGTGGCCGAACAATTGGGATTGGTCACAATGCAGCCGCTCCAGCCTCGGCGCTTGCGCTGCTCTTGGATGGCCAGGGCATGCTCAGCATTGACCTCGGGAACCAACAGCGGCACATCGGGCTCCATGCGATAGGTCTTGGCATTGCTAAAGACGGCCACGCCAGCCTGTGCAAAAGCGGCCTCGACCTCGCCGGCGACCTCAGCTGGCAGGGCCGAGAAGGCAATCTTGACCTCGGGTAGAGCTTCCGGGCGGCAAGGCAAGACCGGCAGGCGGGCCACCTGCTCGGGCAGGCTGCCACCAAGACGCCAGCGCGCTACCTCGCCATAGGGACGACCCCCGTGCACGTCAGAGGCCGCCAGGGCTACCAGCTCAAACCAGGGATGGCCTTGTAACAGCTCGATAAAGCGCTGACCTACCATGCCAGTCGCCCCGAGCACCGCCACCGGAAGACGTTGTTGTATCTGTTGCATTGTCAAGGCATCCTCCTTTGCCCACGCCTTCTACTCGTGCATCCTCTCTATCCCAGCCTAGCGGACCTTCAGCGCTTCCAGACGCTTTCCATGAGCTGGAGGGCGCACTAGAGGAATCACCGGCGCGATCAAATCGCGATGGAGGCAGCGCAGAGCACGCTCGCTGTCGCCATCCTCAATGATGAGAATAATGCCCTGCTCGGAAGCGCCCTGGGAGATAATCGGAATGCGCTCGCGCGCGAGCGCGCTAATGGCGCGGGCTGGACTCATCGGATCGCTCGTGAAGCCGGAGCCGAGACAGGCACAGGCAGCCAGGCCTGGACGACAGCTGACACGCCAGTGCCCCAGGTCGTGCTGAAGCAAGGAGACGACCGAGGCCGCGGCCTGCTCTTCGACCATGAACGAGAGATGGTGGCCGGAAGAGGAGCAGATGGCCACGGGGGCAGCTCCGACACGAGCCGCCAGGGCAAAGACCTGACCGGCGTTCTCGGGCGCACCAAACATGTTGGTACTCTCGACAGTCACCAGAGCCAGGCGTCGCCGAACGGTGATGGCCGTCGCGCCGCTGTGATACTTGCCCTCTGGTCCAATGAGTGTGCCCTGCATCTGGGGGCGGAAGGTGTTACGCACGCGCACGGGGATATTGCGCTGAGCTACCGGGATCAGAGTGCGCGGATGCAAGACTTTCGCGCCAAACCAGGAGAGACGCGCCGCCTCCGCATAGGTCAAGGCCGGCAGCAGACGCGCATTGGCGACGATACGCGGGTCGGCAGACATAACTCCGTCCACATCGGTATAGATAGCCACCTCGCCACAGTCAATGGCGGCCCCGATGACGGTCGCTGAATAGTCGGAGCCGTTGCGCCCCAGAGTTGTGACCAGCCCGGCACGCGTGCGACCGATGAAGCCCGGCACCACCGGTACCGTCCGTTCCTGGAGCAGTGGCTGGAGCAACAGCTGCGCATGCGCTCGCGTTTCCTCTTCCAGAGGCTCTGCACCAATGACAGCGCCCGGCTCGCTCGGCGCGCTGCCCTGCGGCTCTCCCGTTACAATGACCTCTTCCCGCACCGGGGCCGCTGTTACTCCCGGCAGGCCGAGGTCATTGATGGCGGCAGCCAGCAAGAGCACCGACAGGCGCTCCCCCCAGGCAGCCACTGCGTCAACATAGTCCTCGCAGCTAGCGGCTTCACGCTCCAGCCCGGCCAGTGCCTGCTCTAGAGCAGCCTTGAGCTCCGCCAGGCGCTTTCCATCATGGACAGCCTTCTCAGCGGCCTGAAGGTGTCGCTCACGTAGCGCCGCCAACTCGCGACGCCACTCGAGGCTCTCGCCCCGCCGGGCAAAATGGGCGATGCGCAGCAGCTGATCTGTAATGCCTGACATCGCTGAGACTACAACGACGGGAAAAGGTGCAGCCTCGTTGAGAGCTTTACTGGCTGTCTGAGCCACAATCTGAGCAACGCGGAGAATACGATCGCCACTGCCAACAGAGGTACCACCGAACTTTAGCACACAGAGCGAACACTCAACATCCATTGACAATCACCCTTTATCTCCCAGGCGAGACACCTCTTGCTTGTCTCGCTTCATTCTACGCGACACCAAGCGGCTCGCCGAGCTTAGCCGAGACCGCTCGCAACGCCTGATCCAGATCTTCAATCAGATCCTCAACAGTCTCCAGCCCAATCGAAAGGCGGATAAAATCGGGGGTCACGCCCGTTTCCAGCTGCTCATCGGGCGTCAGCTGCGAGTGAGTGGTGCTGGCCGGATGGATGATCAGCGATTTGGCATCGCCCACATTCGCCAAATGAGAGAACAGCTCTACATGGCGGATCAGCATCTTACCAGCTTCCAGCCCTCCCTTGATGCCAAAGCCCAGAATAGCCCCATAACCATGTGTTAGATAGCGCACAGCCAGCTCATGCTGAGGATGACTGGGCAAACCAGGGTAGCTGACCCAGCTCACCGCCGGGTGACCTTCTAAAAACTCAGCGATACGCAGGGCATTCTGGCTGTGACGCTCCATACGCAGGGGCAGGGTCTCCAGACCTTGGAGGAAAAGCCAGGCATTGAAAGGGCTGATGGCGGCGCCTATATCGCGCATCAGCTGCACACGGGCCTTGATAATGTAGGCTAGCGGCCCGAAGGCCTCGACATAACGCAGGCCATGATAAGAAGGGTCAGGCTCAGTAAAGGCCGGAAAGCGCCCATTGCTCCAGTCAAACTTGCCGCCATCGACAATCACCCCGCCGATGGAGGTGCCATGTCCGCCAATGAACTTGGTTGCCGAATGGACCACAATATCGGCCCCATGCTTGAGCGGCTGCAACAAATAGGGCGTAGGTAAGGTATTATCAACAATTAAGGGGACGCCGTATTCATGGGCAATGGCAGCCACCGCCTCGATGTCAAGCATATCAAGCCGGGGATTGCCCAGGGCCTCGGTGTAGATCGCCTTGGTGCGCTCGGTGATCGCAGCTCGGAACTGCTCCGGGTGACGACTATCGACGAAGCGCACCGTGATGCCAAGCTTCGGCAACGTGTAGCGGAAGAGATTATAGGTGCCGCCGTAGAGGCTGGTGGAGGAGACCACCTCATCGCCTGCCTCAGCAATGGTCAGAATGGCCAGCGTCTCCGCCGCCTGGCCGGAAGCGGTTGCCAGCGCCCCCACACCACCCTCCAGCGCTGCGATCCGGCGCTCGAAGGCGTCCTGGGTAGGATTCATAATGCGCGTATAGATATTGCCGAACTTGCGCAGCGCAAAAAGATCGGCGGCGTGCTCCGGGCTGTCAAACACGAACGAGCTTGTTTGATAGATAGGAACGGCCCGGGCACCCGTGGCGCTATCAGCCGTTTCCTGACCTGCATGCAACGCCAACGTCTCAAAACCATAACTACGATTGCTGTTCAGTGCCATGAGAGAATCTACTCCTGAGAAAAACCAGATCTAACGACAGGCCGCCACCATAGAGGCGGACAGGGAAACCAACGGCGCATCGGGCAAGGAAATGGGCGTGTCCCGGCAAGGCGGAACGTGCTCAGGTTTCCAGCCAGCGCAGAGCAGCGTTCATCTGCTCCCACTCTTTCAAGAAAGCATCATGGCCATGAGGAGAATCCAACTCGACATAGGTCGCCTCTCCCCCAAGCGCGCGAACACGCTCGGCCAGCCAGCGGACCCGCGCCGCCGGAAAGAGAAAATCGGAGCGAATGCCGATAAAGAGCGCGCGGCTGCGAATACGAGCAAGAGCCGTATCAAGAGAAGGGTAGCCCTCGCTGACATCGTAGAGATCCATCGCGCGGCTCAGATATAGATACGTATTGGCGTCGAAGCGCCGCACCAGGGAATTACCCTGATAATACAGATAATTCTCTACATCGAAGCGCTTCCCCAGACTTGGAGTGCGGGTCGGTGAAGGCACTTCACCAGCGCGAGCCGGGCGACGGGAGAAGCGCAGCTCCATTGCCTCTTCACTCTGGTAGGTGATCATGCCAAGCATACGTGCGATGGCCAGACCGGCATCGGGTCCCTGACCGGGTGGATAATCGCCGCCCTGCCAGCGCGGGTCCAGCATAATGGCCTGGCGCCCCACCTCGCTGAAAGCAATAGCCTGCGCTGTCAACGCCGCCGTCGCGGCCACCACGATGACCTTCTCCACCAGCTCCGGGTAGCAAACTGCCCACTCCAGCGCCTGCTGTCCTCCGATCGAGCCGCCAGCCACAATCAAGCGCCGAATGCCCAGGTGCTCTATCAGGCGTCGCTGGGCATGGACCATATCACGGATCGTGACCAGCGGGAAACGCATGCCGTAGGGTCGCCCCGTGCTCGGATCGATCGACGAAGGACCAGTACTGCCATAGCAGCCGCCGAGCACGTTCGAGCAGACGACAAAGTAGCGCGATGTATCGAAGGGCCGGCCCGGGCCGATCAGCGGGTTCCACCAGGCGGCCTTCGGGTCGTCCGGGTGCTCAGGATCATGAGCATGCGAGCTGCCCGTCAGAGCATGGGTAATCAGGATGGCATTGTCGCCTGCCGCGTTGAGGCGCCCCCAGGTTTCGTACGCCAGCGTCACGGGGCCAAAACGGCCACCGTACTGAAGCGGCAACGAGTCAAAGGTATAGCTTTGCAAGTGATTCACAGGAGCAGGCTGTGTACCTGTCACCACGCTGTGCTCGACGCGAGCCACCATGTGCACACTCCTTGCAACGAAAAGGGAACAAAAAAACCCTCACCCTACCCAGGGGCGAGGGACAGTCTCTTCGCGGTACCACCCTGTTTTGCCAGCGCCTCACGACGCTGACCTTGGAGTGTTGCCAAGCCGCAGGTCCCCAGGCTCAACCATGACCTTGTATCAGAGCGCAGCCCAACTCAGGCGGCTTCCTTTCTCTGGCTGCTCTTGGCCCGGCTCAGATCTCAGCCGTCTGGCTGACCGACCGAACCATCTGAGGCAGGGTCTTGCCCAGGATGCAGCTCGCTCGCAACACTGCAGCCTGTAACGGAGCCACCCGGCACAGTCTACTCGCCCGCCTGCCCAAGGCGGACCTTCAACCTGCAACTCGGAGGGCATTTTCAACGCCGCCGCAGCGCCGGCATCTCAGCGCCGCCGACTCTCTGTAGCCGCACACGACGTCTACTCGTCCTCGTCAACGTTATTCTCGATTCGATTGACCGCTAGACGACTGGTGAGCACACTCGTACCCGCCCGGTACGCGGGGCAAGAAAAAACCCCTTTTCGTGAAAAGGGGTCTTTAGCATCATTGCCAGGTTCCCCTCATCTTGCGGAACAGTGTTCCGCCGGAATTGGCACCTTGCCAGCAGCTCTGCTGGCGGGTTGCCGGGCTTCACAGGGCCGTCTCCCTCCACCCGTCTTGATGAGAGCGCTAACCGCGTCGGTTCAATTGTTCGGGTACATTATAGTTGTTAGTTAGTATAGCGGAGATGGCTGGAGCTGTCAAGGGTCAGCATGGCAATGGTTGTTCCACGGCCTGGTCGCTTCTCAACTACGTCAGGCTGCTTGCCACCTGGACGGAGGAGAGCAGGCCAGGTCAGCATGAACAAGAAGAAAGAGATGGACGAAAGAAAGGCTATGAGTCGATCGAGCTCTGAACCAGTGCTGTTATCTGCAGAAAAGGCTGCCGAGGCTTGCCAGGTTCTGGCACGAGCTTTCCAGCGTGATCCGTTGATGGTTTTTGTGCTTCCCGAGGAGAAGCGCCGCGCTGTTGTGCTGCCCGGCCTTTTTGCCATGACGGTCCACTATTGCCTGCGCTACGGCCAGGTCTATGCCTCACCGGGCCTGGAAGGGATCGCCTGCTGGCTACCACCTGGGGAGACAACCCCTACTCTGGAGCGCCTCTTGAGCATCGGCCTGCGCTTTCCTCCCTTGCGCGTCGGCCTGGGCAGTCTTTGGCGGATCGGCCAGGCCGAGCGCTATGCCGCCCGTCAGCATGCGCTGCACACACATGGGCCACACTGGTACCTCTGGGCCTTGGGTGTTGATCCCCCTTACCAGGGCCAGGGAATCGGCAGCGCCTTGCTGAAGGTTGTTTTCCAGCAGGCCGACGCCCGCCACCTCCCTTGCTACCTGGAAACCCAGAATCCGCGTAACGTCGGCTTTTACGAGAGGCATGGCTTCCGCGTGGTCAGCGAGACGCCGATTCCCCACGGCCAGGGCCTGCGCTTGTGGGCCATGCTGCGCGAGGCCCCATCCACCACGCCCTCGTTCTCCTCTCAGTCTTAGCGCGTCCCATAGCTCGGCTGGCCAAAGGCAACATGATGACGCCGCTGACCAAAGAGCAGGTAGAGAAACGGTCCAAGGAACGGGATGAACCAGATGACCGCCAGCCAGAGGAGCTTGCCAGCAGTTGAATGATCATCCTCTAAAATCATGAATGTCTCGATAATGTGTCCAACAATTGGCACAAAGACGATTATGAGAAAGAGCAGTGAATTGAATAAACATCCACGCTCGCCGGACATGTCGCCTCCTTAGGTAAAACCGCTTATGCAGGCCAACAGGGCGGAGCAGGTCTCGCTAGCGATTAACCTGCTCTTGCCTTCCACGCCACTTTCGAAAGACTCGCATCTCTCTGAGAGAGAAGTCCAGGGAGGGAGAACATGTCTGATACGCCTCACCAGCAGCCTACTCATCAAGAGCATGTTCTCTTGGCCTGGTTCTCTCCTCCAAAGACACGGATCAGCCAGCCACAAGGTGACAGATCGGAGAGAGGCGAGGCCAGAAGAAGCGGCAATGGAACCGAGGGGAAGGACAATACAGGGAAGAGCGTGAGAAAGAGCGGGTGTCTGCCTAGAGGGCAAGGCGCTTGCCAAGGAGGCGCCGCGTCAGGTTCATGCTGAGCGGGCGATACACGTACTCGTAGCCGCCGAGGAAGCGCACTACCTCGCCACCCCAGCCGCGCTTGAAGCGGTAGACACCCGCTAGCGGCTCGTGCTCGTCTTCGGTTTCAGGAATACCCCACAAGTCGTAACGGACAGCTCCAGCAGCGCGGGACCGACGCATCGCCTCCCACTGGAGCAAATAATTGGGCATCAGCTGGCGCAGCTCGTTGCTGGAGGCCCCATAGAGATAGAGCGCCTCACGCCCCATGCGTCCCACAAAGATCCCAGCTAAGAGCTGTCCCTCATACTCGGCAAGCAGTAAATCAAGCTGATTGCGGGGAGCGAGAATCAGCCAGGCATGCTCATAGTACTCGTAGTGATGGATACCGAAGCCATCGCGCGCTGCCGTGATCTTCAATAGATCATACCAGGCACGCACATCCTCAAGGGTCTGAGCCTCGCGCACCCTGACGCCTCGTCGGGCAGCCAGACGCAGATTATAGCGCCACTTCTCCTTCATACGTGCCAGGAGTGTCTCCTCGTCAGCGTCGAGATCAACTATGATTGTGCGCAGCGGCTGAATAGTGCGCACAGGGCGGAAGCCGGAGGTCAGCAGGCGGTGTGCCACTCGCTCTCCCAGCTCAGTGCCCGCCAGCAGGGGTGGCTCCAGACGCAGGGCTAAGGCTCCACGCCGGCGCAGCAGACGATGGAGAGCTGTCCAGAAAGCGTTGCAGCTTTCCTCATGAGACCAGTCGAGCACAGGGCCGCGAGGAATGTAGGCCAGATGCCCACACCAGTATGGCATCTGGGGAGCGCCGCGGCAGAGCACCTGAGCGGCAGCCACTATGCGTCCCGTCGACCGCTCGCAGAGCGCCAGACGCAGAGGTTGCCAGCCAGCCTCGGCCTTTAGCTCACCCCAGCCCCAGCTTTGCAGCAGGTGGCCGTCGTGTTTCTCCAGAAAGCTATCCCAGACCCGGCGCTCGTCAATCTTCTTCAAGAGATAACCTTGCTTCATGAGCTTTATTGTATCATGCTCAGCGCTCTCGACAAGAGAGAGCAGTTCGTCCCGGGAGAGGGAGGAGCCTGGCAACAGGAGGCTCGGTCAGGGAGAGCGTACAGGCTGGCACAGCAATGATATAATATCGTCTGGTGGGTTTCCCCGCTATGCACACCTGTCCACGAGCGGAGAGGTGCGGCATTGGTCAGTCAGCGAGCCAAGGCTGATATATTACTGGCGGGAGGGACACCAACCCTCACCGCAAATCAGGAGGCAACAGGTGAAAATAGTGATCCTCGGCTGTGGCCGCGTTGGCGCAACGCTGGCCAATATGATGGATCGCGCGGGTCACCAGGTCTCGGTCATCGACTACAGCAGCGAAGCCTTTCAGCGTCTTGATCCCGACTTCAAGGGCGAGACCATCCTGGGCAACGGGGTCGATGAGGACATCCTGATCCGCGCCGGTATCAAGGAAGCCGACGCCTTCGCGGCGGTCACGAATGGCGATAATCGCAACATCATGGCGAGCCAGATCGCCAAGGAGATCTTCCACGTTAAAAAAGTCGTCTGCCGTATTTACGACCCGATTCGGGAGCGCACCTATCATGAGCTGGGATTGGAGACCTTCTGTCCTACCACGATAGGGGCGCAGATGCTGGCTGAGGTCCTCCTCAGCGAGCCTACAGCGGCAAAAGCAGCGCGACAAGACGAGAAACAATAGAGGATAGCTCTATGTATATCATCATCGGAGGCGGTGGCGACATCGGCTACTACCTCACCAAAACGCTCCTGAACCAGGGACATGAGGTTCTGCTCCTTGAGAAGGACGCCACGCGCTACCAGGCACTGAGTGAAGAGCTGGGGGAGGCCGTCGTGCGTGGCGATGCCTGCGAAGCGCGCGTCATGGAAGATGCCGGTGCCAAGCGTGCGGATGTGGTCATCGCCGTCACCGGCGAAGACGATGACAACCTGGTCATCTGCCAGATGGCCAAGCGACGTTTTAACGTCAACCGCACTATAGCCCGGCTCAACAATCCAAAGCACGAAAAGATCTTTCAGAAGCTTGGCATCGATATCACCGTCAGCCCAACTAAAGCCATTCTCTCGCTCATCGAGGCGGAGATACCTACCACACGCTTTGTGCCGCTCATGAAGCTACGCAGGGCGGGCCTTGACTTTGTCGAACTGCGCATACCTGCGGAGTCGCCCACGATCGGCAAGACCCTACGCGAGATCAACCTGCCGCGCAATAGCAACCTGGCTTTGATCGTGCGGAATAACCAGCCTATTATCCCCAACGCCGACACCATGATCCAGGAGGATGACGAGATCTTCGCGCTGGTGAGTCCAGAAGGCGAGGACGCCATTCGCAAAGCTTTTGGGGCGCTTGGCTAAAGCGGTCCGCTTGCCCCTGTTAGCGTTCGACAGGTTCATCCTGTTCCTGTTGCTCACCCTGAACAACCGTGTGGCGCTGTTCCTGCGGCTCAGGGAAGGAGCGCAGAAGGTCGAGCTGTTCGATCTTCTCCTCCAGGTCGATTCCCTTCTTGATAGCCGGAGCGGCGCTGACACGGTTTATCCCTTGATCAAGGATCACCTCACTTGTAGTACGCAGACCATGAGCTACCTTGGCTTCGCCGGTCAGGCCCGGCTGCTGCTGAGCGCGGCGCCGACGCAAGACCCAGGGCTGACGGCGTGGGGTCAAGATCTGCTCAGCGCTCTCCCCCTTCACCAGGGAGCGATAGATGCTGGTAACCACCACCCAGGCGGCGGCTACAATTGGAGTCGCGATCAGGGCGCCGAAGGCTCCGAAGAGCTGGGCGCCGATGATTAAGGCCAGGATCGAGGCCACTGGATGCAGCCCTACAGCATGACCCACAATGCGCGGACCCAGGACATTACTTTCGACGATTTGGATGATCACGAAGTAGCCGATGACCACGAAGGTGCGAGGAAATGGCTCGGGTAAGAGAAGGGAGATGGCCACGGCAGGCAGAGAGGCCAGAGCCGGACCGACCATCGGGATGGTCTCAAAGAGGAAGGCCAGGGCCCCCACAATCAAGGCATAGTCTTTGAGTCCCAACCAGGGACTGGCGCAGCCCAGCCCCGCCAGTACCCCAATGATGACCGCCAGCGTCAACTGACCGCGGATATAGTTGCCTACGACGCGATTGAGGGCATCTTCGAAGAGGAGAAAGTGAGGCAGTGAACGCCGCGGCACCACCTTGAAAAGACTGTCGCGGATACGTTTGCCATCCAGGGTCAGGTAAAAGCTGAGGACCGTCACCAGGACAACATTGACAATGAGGTCAGTCAGGGTGAAGAGGAAGCCCACAATGTTGTTGACAAGCGAACGTGCAAAGTCGGTCGCCTGCATCTCGATCTGCGTTAAGACGCTGTCGATCTTTTCCTGCGGAATGCCCTGGTCAACAAGAAATTTCTGCAGCTTCGCCGACAGCTCAGGCAGCTGATAGGCATAATTCTGGATGGTCACTGAGAAGGTCTGGGCCTGACGGATAAGGGCAAACAGCAAGGCGTAGAAGAGACTTCCGACCACTACTAATACTACAACGTAGACGAGCAGCGTGGCCAGCGAGCGCGGCAGACCAAAGCGCTGGAGCTTGTCGACCAGTGGTGAGACAAGAAAAGCTATGGCCATGGCTAGCAGGAGCAGCACCAGGGCATGTAGAAAGAGGCCAGAAATGCTCCATCCTAACCAGCCTAGAATAGAGATGCAGACAATGCTAATGAGAATATCTCGAACACGTTGCCAGTCAACACGCTCCATGCACTCCCTCCTTACCAGGCACGGGCGACCCCTCACCGGAATCATCCGCTTCTATTATGCTCCTCTCCCGATGGGAAGACAAGCAGGGACGGGGCGCTCAATTAAGCTTGATTGAGCGTTGTCGGTCAAAGCAGTGCTTTTCTCCAGGTCTATCTTACTAGAGAGATCATGCCTGCTTGTCAGACAGCGGGTGCTGAGGCATGCAGGGCCACGACTTTCTCCACAGGCCAGGCGCAGGCAGACCTATTCCTCGCCATCAGGAGCAGCGGTCTGACTTTTCCACGCGCTGGTCTCGCCGCCCATCGAGGGGAGAAAAATCCTCTCCTCCTACGTAACTTTTGAGAGCAGGATACGTTTGTAAACCTTGGGGAGTCTGTACGGTCGGTTGCTTCTCTAAAGTCTATCAGCACAGGAGGGAGAAGAAGGCACGGCGCTCGACAGAGCGAGGCCAGCTCGCCTCTGTCCTTTTGAAGCCCTCGACACCTACCCGCAGCCAACAACTACGGCGGTACCTTGGTCTAGCCATCGTTAAGCTGTCGTCTGGTTATCGTCTACGACAATGTCAGCGTATCCAAATCTCTAAGGGATGTGCCCATGAGCGGTCTCGCTATTCTGCTAAGCCAAACTATTATATATTGGACACTTCTGATACTACTCATTTCATGGATAATCATTTTCGCTATTCTCGCATTACGTCCAGAACCGTCCAACAAGGAAAGCGCTGAAGGGCGTGTCTATCACGTCCCAGCTGCCGCAGAAGTCAGTGTTGTGCCCGAATTTCAGCTCCCAGGTCACCAGCATCGGCAGCCACCAGTGCTGCAGGCAGTGGGAGCAGCCGCTCCATCGGAGCGCGATAGCTGAGTCTGGTCAGGCTTGCTCGCCTTGTGATAGGGGAAGCAAGTGGTAAGATAGCGCCGGCAGGCGGCCCCTTGCCTCCCTGGCCGGGGGAGAGGATGTTGGCCTTGACCAGCTCTCTCCCGGTGAGAGGCGCTGGACCCTGCCCCGGGGCCGAGAAAGCACTGCCCACCTCAGGAAGAGGTGAATCTGAGCGGCTCGCCAGGTCGAGCGGGGCGGAAGGAACCGTCCTCATTGATGAAGAAGAAGTGGCTCCCTTCGATGGTCACAACCATATCGGGCTTGCCATCGCCGTTGACATCCTGGAAGCTGAGAGTCACTGGTGCCAGGTCCTGCCCAGGCCCAACCAGTACTGGCCCTAGATAGATACGGGCTTTGGTGGCATCGCCGCCAGGAAATTCGATAATCTCGACGTGGCGGTTGAGATTCAAGGCAATAAAATGGCTCGGGTTTGTGGGGGAATCGTTATGCCCCACCACGGCATCGATCTGGAAGGTGCGTGGGCGCCCATAACGCCAGTCATCGAGAGTGGTCTGCCACCAGCCGGTCAGGGCGGTCAGGACGACCCAGCCGACAACCATCGCCAGCCAAAAGAGGCCCAGCCACAGCAGCCAGTGATAGCGCCTCCCGGCTTGCTGGGGTGACGGTGCTGACCGTAGCGGCTCCTCGGTGCGCCGCTCCCGCGCCCGCTCCCGCGCAGCGACTGCCGGGTTCGCTGCAGGCTGACGCTCGCTGGCCCGACGGCGCACTGGCGCGGCTGTTCTTGTTTCATTCTGACGTTGAGCAGCGCTACGCCGTGTACTGACAAGACTACTCTCCGGTAGGGCATCGGCACGAACCCGCCCGACCTCAGTCTTCACATCGGCTAACACCTGATAGCGTCGCACGACGCTGGTGGGACGCGCTTCCTTCCAGGAAGCTTCATCTTCCTCGTGAACTGTGCTCACTCGTTCGACATCGCTGGGCGGGAGCTGACGCAGAGGGAGGGACTCTGCAGCTCGCCGAAGATGGTTCGGGTTCAAACTGTCACCTGCTTCCTTTCTTGCGCTCAGGCTTTGGGGACGATCTAGAAAATTTGTTCTAGTTTTGAGGGACAGTATATCCTATAGGGCCGTCTCCGTCAAGCCAGGCTTGTCAATGTTGAGAGCCTGATCTCCTGGCACTCAGCAGAGACTGGGCTACCCCCACCAGCCCAGTCAGTCTTAGTGGCTGTGCGGGGTCAGGCGCAGGTAGAGATAGGCATCGAGCAAGCCGCGTAGGGAGCCGATCAGGGCCAGCAGACCTGCCCAGAGGAGCAGGGCTATCCAGGGAGGATTAAACTGGGCAAAGAACCAGCTCTGTCTCGCGACGAGTAATCCCCAGGCGGAGGCGAACAGGAAGGCAGCGAGAAACATGAAGAGGCCTGCACAGGCGCTGGTGCGTATGAAGGAGGCCGTGGAGAGCCTGCGCGTCTCGATAGAGACTACTGCGCCTGGCGTTGGAGCAGCTACAAGGGCAATCAGCAATAAACCAAGCATATTGAGCAAATGGGGGGCAAAGAGGTGCTGAGCCGAGGTGGCTAAGATCAGGATCAGGATGATAGTAAGAGGCAAGAGTCCGGTGAGAGCCGCCTCAGCTGCGGCGCGCCAATGGACTGGAGCAACCTCGACCTGATCATGGGCCACATCGACCTGCCCCAGCTGACGCACGGCATAGATGTTGCTACCTAAAAGCAGGATATAGGCCAGCAGCGGCAGCCAGGGAGCGGCGGCATCAGCCAGGCTGACCAGGAGCGTGGCGCCTGCCAGGGCAACCAGCGAGACCGCACAGCTGCGGTAGATGGCTCCTTTGACGTTGCGCAGAGAGGAGCGCGTAACGCCGCAGAATCCAAGGGCGGCGAGGGCCAGCAGATTGATACCCGTGGCCAGCAAGACGCCAAGATCAGCCAGCAGCACGCCCTTGCCGCTGCTGAGGGCGTAGAGCAGAGCCAGAATCGGGAATTGGGCCACCAGGGCGATGAGGATCAGACTATAGTAAAAGAGACGCCGCCCCTCGTGGAAGATCGGGGCTGGCTCAGTCTCTTCATCCGGCAAAACAGGCGGCGTGAGCTGCTCCTGCGCCTGGTGTTGCGAAGGCCATTCCCAGGGTCGCGGCCCTTGCTGCCAGGGAGCGCGCCCCGCTGGGGAGGCGCCTCCCTCCCAGCCTTTTTGCCTCGCCCCTACGGCCTCGCTCACGGCCTCTCTCACCGGCTCGGCAACGGTCAGATCGCTGTTGTCAGCATTGCCGCTGATACGCAATACGCCTGAAGCTGGGGCGGGGAAGGCCCCGAGTACAGCGCTGCGCAGGGCGGCAGCCAGCTCTAACGCACTCTGATAGCGATCTTCGGGACGCTTGGCCAGGGCTTTGAGAACGACCTCTTCAACCGCTGGTGGCAGGTCGGAACGCTTCTGGCTCGGCAAAGGCACAGGCTCACTCAGATGCTTGTTCATGACGATAAAGGGTGTGGTACCGGTGAAGGGCACTTCACCAGTCAAGAGTTCGTAGAGCACGACCCCCATCGAATAGATGTCAGAGCGATGATCAACTTCGCTGGTGCTGACCTGCTCGGGAGAGGCGTATTCAACGGTCCCCAGGAAGTCACCAATGGCAGTCAAGGCCGGTAAGGTCTCCAGGCGCACAATGCCAAAGTCGCTCAAAAGCAAGCGCCCGTCCAGATGGAAGAGCAGGTTCGCTGGTTTGACATCGCGGTGGACGATGCCAAAGTTGTGAGCATAGTTAAGGGCATCAGCCAGTTGGCTCATGTAGCTGACGATGATGCGCAGATCGAAGTGCCGCCCCTCGCGTTTCATTTCATCGATGCGGTCGCGCAGCGTTCCCCCACGCATGTAGGGCATAACCAGATAGGCCAGTCGTTCGTTACCAACGAGCGCTTCATCATATTCATAGATAGGAAGAATATTTTTATGCTCCAGACGAGCAACAGTGTCGGCTTCACGCCGAAAGCGCTCTAAGAAATTCCGTTGCTCTTCAGGGTCGTAGCTGAGGGACGGAATCAGCACCTTGACGGCGACTGTGCGTACAGGCCGCGATTGCTGTGCCAGAAAAACAGCTCCCATACCGCCACGTCCAATGATCCGCTCTAGTGTACATGTGCCAAGCGTCACGCCTAGAAGCTCATTGACGTCCATTCTCTATCCTTAAGAAGCAATTCCCTTGTTATTCTGACTACCCAGCAAGCAGAGAACAGAGATGGTGGCATGTTATGCCCTGCTCAGGCCCAGAGATCAGGCTGCGCCAGATCCTGAGAGGCGCGCGAGCGACGCTCTTTTTCGCTCGCGCTTCCCGCGCCAGAACGCGGTTTGCGCTCACGCGCAGGCCGCCCTGCCGGCGGGATGACGACCGACAGTGGCTCGCTGCTGGCGCTGGTGGCCTCAGTTGTGGTTGTGCTCTCCACGCCTCTATAGGTGATCTGTGTCTCAAAGATGGAGCTGTGCTCGATGCTTACGCCTTCAAGCTGCTCAAGCAGGGACTCCAGGGCCGCATCATCACAGTTCGCCAGGCATGGCCATCGCAGACGCAGCTCAGCCGCTACAGCGCTCCAGGCCGTTGTGCCACGTTCTTCTACCCACTTTACGAATGAGGCGGCAAAGCGTTCAAACCACTCACACGTATAGAGACCAACGCCAGGAAGAAAGCGAATACACTGATCACTGATGGTCGCTGCGGCCTGTTCCAGCTCAGTCCGCCGATAGCAGCGCAGCAAGGTATAGCAGTCACGCTCAGCAATGAAGTTCTCCCGACGAATCTGCTGCCGTATCGCCTCGCGATCGAGGAGGGCCAGGCGCCTGGCGAAGTCATCGTAACGGCTGCGGAGCAGGTGTAGGAGATCGCTGAGGGCCACCTGGCCATCGTAGCTCACGATGGGAAAGGCTCCTTCCAGGGAGGCGAAGGCTGCCCGCGCCTCGCGAGGTACGAGAAGAATAATATCGCTACGTCCTTGCAACTGCTGCAATTTCTGTATTTTACGTTCTCTATAAGCAGATGTCCAGAAACCAAGGATTTCGACATAAAGACGCTGCTGTCCTCGTGAAAGAGCAAAATCAGGAATAAAGATCCCTTCTCGCAGCAGCAGTGGCTCAGGCTCACGCTCCAGGGACCAGCCCTCCAGCCCTTGACCTGGGCCGCGTTCGAGCGCCTGGAAGGCAGCGGCGAAGGTACTTTCCAGCTCGCTGTCAAAGAGAGCTTCGCCTGCCTCAGCTGGCCGTCCCGCCTGGTCCTCCTCTGGCAAGGTCAGCAGGGAAAGCAGATCGGGGTCCAGGGGCAGATGATAGGCTCGTTCGCCCAGATAAACCAGGGCCTCGGCAGCCACAATGGCTTTGCGCAGTCGTTCAGCGCTGCGCCGGCGCCGACGGGCACTTGTGCCCGTCGCGGGCCAGGGCGCGTACTCCAGGAGCAAGCGGCAGAGACGGGCCAGCCGCTGCCCATACTGCTGAGGAAGGCCCGTCATCTCCTGGGGACCATAGCAGGTCAGGCGCAGACGGGTGGGCTGATCTCTCTCGGAGAGCGGCAAAGGATCACCCTCCAGCTCAGCGGCGTAATCTAGATCATAATAGATGCCCAGGCGGCGCGCCAGGTAGCAGAAGCGTTTGATCACTGCACCCAGACCGACCGGCTCGACAGCGCGTAACACCTGAGAGTCAAGGAGAAAGGTCACCCGAGCCGCGCTGCTCAAGGCTGCCTCAAAGATAGCCTGGTTGTAATAGGCGACGATCAGCGCCGGCTGGGGAACACTTTCGCTCACTCGCACCAGGCAGGCTTCGTCCTCATTGTCGAGGATGAGCAGCCGCTCTAGCTCGGCGAGCGAGAGAGAGAAACGGGCCGCAAAGGCTGTGAGGGCCGCCGTGCGTTCGCTGCCGGCTAGAAAACCATCGTAGCTGCTGTTGACATAGTCGAAGAGCGCAAGACGGAGCTGAACGGAGGAGGAAATGCCCATTTGTTGGAGGGCCATCAGCGCTTGCTCACCAGCGGCGAGGTGCTTGAGCTCGTCGGTCCAGGCCGGCTGCTGCCAGGTGTACCAGGTTCCAAGAACGGCAATCAGACCATCGGCAAGACGATAGTCACCAATACAGGCACGCGCTTCATCTAGAGAAAAGGCCCGTCGCGGTTGCCCGAGCAGCCCTTCATAGTAGGCGAGGAGCTGCGCGATCTCGGCACTTAGCTCTCCTGGCTGCAGCCAGCGCAGCGTTAGATAGCGCTCGCCACCGCGACGGTAGACCTGCTTTTTGACATCTTGTAGACTGAGACGCACACACGATCTCCCTGACTTCTCGCCCCCGTCGTTCTCTAACGGACAGAGGCATTATATCGCAAACAAGCGGCACTGCCTAGCAGTGACCTCTCGGCCATGAGCAGGCCAGCAGACGGGCCAGCGGTGGGACCTTTCTCCCATCCCATGAGGGTATGACGTACATAGGGGGTTCTCCGGCGTAAAGGCAACAAAAATATTATTATGATCTATAAAATCATTCCTCTCCAAAAGAATTTTGTCGTGAAGGTTGTAAAGAAGCTGACCCAGAGACATTGGTATGATCTCATTGCATGGTTGTCCCGTATCTGGTATAGTACTCACGGGAAGGCAATGGATGGGCATTGGGCTGGTTAACGGCCACTCTCGCCCTCGGGCGCGCCGCTTGAGCAGGGAGGCAGTGCAGCGCAGCGCTATCCTCACAAAAATGGGCGCTTGCGACCGTGTTCTATTTCAGGGAGAGAGCATACACACTGTAGGACAACCACCATCCTGAACAGAGGGGGGTTGCTATGAGCACCATCCCGCGCCGCATTGGCAGATATGGATTACAGCAGCAACTGGGCAGTGGCAGCCTGGGCGAGGTCTGGATGGCCTACGACCTTGAGCGCAACCAGGTGGTAGCGCTCAAGCTGTTCCACAGCGATTTGCAGGCCGACCCCAACTTCCTGGCACGCTTCCACCAAGCTGGCCAGATGCTGAGCGCCCTGCATCACCCCAATATTGTGTCGTTGCTCGGCTTTGAGGTGCTCCGCGTACCGGAGACCAACAGCACGATGGCCTGTATGGCGATGGAGTACGTGGAGGGGGAGACGCTGGCCCATTATATTCAGCACACGCTGCGCAAGGGTCTCTTTCCTCCTATTTCCGCCCTCGTCTACCTTTTTAAGGCTCTTGGAGCTGCCCTGGACTATGCTCATCAGCAGGGCATTATTCATGGCGGTTTGAAGCCTTCCAATATCCTGCTGGACCAGCGCCATGCCTTGCACAGCAAGATTGGCGAGCCGCGCATTGCTGATTTTGGCCTGGCCACGCTTTTCAAAGGGACGAGCAGCTTGCAGAGCGCCCTCTATATCTCACCTGAGCAAGCTCGTGGCCAGCCCCCTACTGAGCGGAGCGATATTTACTCGCTCGGCGTCATCCTGTATGAGCTGTGCACCGGAGTCCAGCCTTTCCGCAGTGAGAGCGCCGTCGCGCTGATGATGCAGCATATTAACGTGCTGCCGACCCCTCCGATCCTGATTAATTCGAGCATCCCGCCAGGCCTTTCAGAGGTGATTCTCCGCGCCATCGCCAAGGACCCGGCGACGCGCTTCCGCAGCGCTTCAGCCCTGGCCGATGCGGTAGCAGAAGCCTGCGCGGCGCTACCTACGGGCCAGCTTTCGCTGGGTGACGAGTTTCTCCGCGATGGCCACGGTTCCGCAGAGGAGCCCAGCGCTCTCTCTGGCCCGCTGCCCGCTGCCACCGCCCAGACGACACGACGCATCCCGGTGGTTACCCCGGAGAGCGGAGCGGCGCCAAGTACACCTTTGCCGGCTCCCATGCCCGCTCGTGTTCCCCAGCCTCTCCCGCCCGCTCCTCCTGCGCCTGCTCTGCCTCCAGCGACTACAGCAGTACTGCCTGCCGTCCCAGCCCGAGGACGTGGGAAGGAGTTTCCTCTCAGCTACGCCATCATCAGCGGGGTTGTTCTCTGTATCATTATTTTGGGTGCCAGTTTCGCCAGTCTCTGGCCCCACCAAAGTCAGCCGAGTAGTCAACCAGCGACGCCCGGCATTCCCGGCTACGTCTTTTTCCAGGATGACGCTCTGGGTCACGCCGATGTGCTCCGTATCGAGATCTCCGGCTTGCCCGCTCCGGCAGCGAACCAGGCCTATTATGCCTGGATGCAGGCCAGCGGTTCTCGCATTATCCCCCTCGGGAAGTTACTGATCTCCAACGGCAAGGCAAGCCTCGTCTATCCAGGCGATGTCCAGCATACCAATCTGCTCTCAGTAGCTACCGGTTTCTTTGTGACCCTGGAAGATGGCCAGCAGCAGCCGCAAGCTCCTGCAGGACCCAAGGTCTATGCTGGTAATCTGAACGGGGCCGCTCTTCCCTACCTGCAGCATCTGCTCTACCTCGCCCCGGGCCTGCCCGAGAAGGTCGGCATCGCTGTAGAGATGTTCGAGACAATTAAGTCCATCAATGATAAGGCCAGCAGTATCGTTGATGATCTGCAAGGCCCCCACGACTACGGTCTGGCCTGGCGCCAGGCGAACCGCATTATTACCATGATCGACAGTACCAGCTACGCTCACAGCAGCGGCGACCTTCCCGCTAATCAGCCTGCGCTCCTACAGATCCCGATCGGCCTCATTTCTTCGCCATCTACCCCAGGGTATCTGGACATGATGGCCAGCGAGATCAGCCACTTGCAAGAGGTCGCTGGTCAGAATAGCACAATGCTGCAGCATATCCAGCATATCAATAATGCCTTGAGCGATCTACGACAGTGGGTGGCCAACATGCGTACCTACAGCGCTAAACTGGCTCAGACTCCTTTGGACCAGATGGGAAGTCAGAACGCACTCGATCTGGCACTGCAGTTGAAGAAGGCTGCAGCAGACTCCTATACCGGACGCGTGATTCCACCCAACGACCAGCCCACGATGGACCAGGGTTCGGCAGGGATGTATCAAGCCTACGTCGAGTGTCAGTATCTGGCCGCGGTACCCCTGCAAAAAGTCTGAGCAGTAATGAGCAGAAGCGAGAACAGCAGGTCGCTTCGTCTGGGTTCGAGGCAGGCCGTTCTCTGCAGGCAGGAAGCCCCTTCCCCTCACGTCCACCTTAGCCTAGGCTTAGTGAGTAAGGAAGAGAGGCCGAGAGGCATAAAAGCCTGATTTGTGGCACTCAAGATGACTGGCGCCGCCGACGAGCGATCTCCTCTTCGGTCGTGCCGCTGCTGACCAGCTCGTAGAGGGTGGCTTCTCCCTCTTTGGGTCGCAGAACCCGCCCCAGACGCTGAATATATTCACGTCTGGTGCTGTTCCCGCTGACAATGATAGCCACGCGACAGTCGGGAAGGTCAACTCCCTCGTTCAGGACACGCCCAGTGACGAGCTTGCTGTATTGCCCTCGGCGGAAGCGCTCTAGAATAAGCTGACGCTCCTCGGCAGCCGTCTTGTAGGTGACGCTTGGCAGACAGAAGCGCCGGCTGATCTCTTCAACAACCTGGTTATATTCGGAGAAGAGGATCACCTGGTCACAGGCGTGGCGTTTGAGCAATTGCTCGATCTGCTCATATTTGGCAGCTGCGTTGAGAGCAATGCGACGCGCTTCTCTCCAGGCACGCATGGCTGCTCGGGCTTCTTTGTCACGCGCACTGAGAAAGATCAGCTTCTGCTGGAAATCTTCTGGCGAGCGAATAGCGATCCGGCGACGACGGAGGAAGGAACGATAGATGGCCCGCTGCTCGGCATAGTGCTGCTGGTCTTCGGGAGGAAGCGTGACCTCAATACGGATTTCCCGATACTGGGCCAGATAGCGACCTTCGGTTAGCTCCTCTGGGCCGCGCCGGTAGACCTCGGGACCAATGAGTTCTTCCAGATCCAGGTGAGCCATATCGCTGCGCTCAGGAGTGGCACTGAGGCCAAGGCGGCGGGGTGTAAAAGCACTGAGCGCAATCTGACGATAGGTCGGAGCCGGGAGGTGGTGACATTCGTCAAAGATGAGCAAGCCAAAGCGTCGCAGCTCTAGGGGATAGAGGGCTGCAGAATCGTAGGTGATGACGGTGATCGGCTGCAGGTTCTTGTCGCCACCCCCAAAGAGGCCGATCTGCTCTGGCGCCAGTTGCAGCATGGAGGCCAGGGCCAGTCGCCATTGCTGCAGCAGGTCAATAGTGGGGACCACCACCACTGTCCAGAGCTGCAGGGAGTGGATAGCCAGGGCCGCCACCACTGTTTTGCCCGCACCAGTCGGCAGGACGATGACTCCCGCTCCTTCCGCAGCCAGCCAGCGCTCCAGAGCCTCCTGCTGGTACGGACGCGCTTCCACAGCGGGCACCGGAACGAAGGGCAGAGCCGGGCGCTCGTCAAAGGCAACCTGAAAAGGGGTTCCCTGCTGACTCAAGGCCTGTTTGACAGCGGCGAGATGGATGGGCAACGTGCGCAAGAAGCCACGACGACGATCACGCCCAAGTTGGGCCGCTACCCGCTTCGGCAGGTGCGGCCCAAAGAGGCGCTGCAGCAGCTCCTCCGTCGGCAAAGCGCCCCACTCAGCAGGCGGCAACAACACAAGATCACGTCCGCGTAGATCGATCACAATCATGCCTGCTCTCCTCACTCTCCCGGCTGCAGCTTTGTCCAACCTGACCTGACGCCTTACCTCTCCCGGCTGCAGCTGCTCGATCGCCTGACCGGAGCGGAGCGGGATGGGATGGCGCTCAGCGAGGCAGGCCAAGGCGCTCCTCCAGCTCACGTGCGACGCTATAGGGATCACGCGCTCGCTCGCTGATCTCGCTCAGCAGGCGCTGCCACTCGCCGGGGCTGACCTCCTCTTCAAGGTGCTGAAGCACCTTCTGTACGATCAGCGCTTCGATTTCACTACGGATCTGACGCTGAGCACGCTGCCGGAGCAGGCCGCTGTCTTCCAGAAAGCGACGATGACGCTCCAGAGCTTCCACAAGCTGATCAATCCCCTCGCCTTTGAGGGCGCTGGTCAGGACGATCGGAATGCGCCAGGCCGCAGTACGCCGGTCGGGGGCCAGACTCAAGAGCATGGCCAGCTCGGCAGCAGTCTGGTTAGCGCCCGGCTTATCTTTCTTGCTGACAACAAAGAGGTCCGCGATCTCCAGAATACCGGCCTTGAGGGCCTGAACCTCATCGCCGAGGCCGGGAGCACAAACCACCATTACGCTATGCGCGGCACGCATGATTTCGACCTCGGCCTGCCCGGTGCCGACGGTCTCAATGAGAATCGGGTCGTAACCGGCAGCATCCATAGCACGCACGACATCGCGCGTAGCGGCGGAGAGGCCACCCAGGCTTCCGCGGCTGGCCATGCTCCGAATGAAGACGCCCGGGTCACCAGCCAGCTCCATCATGCGAATGCGGTCGCCAAGCAACGCCCCGCCTGAGAAAGGACTGGTGGGATCAACGGCGATCACCGCTACACGTCGCTCGCGCTGGCGAAATTCGCGCGTGAGCCGGGTCACCAGGGTGCTCTTGCCTACGCCTGGAGATCCCGTGATGCCTATGATGTGAGCGCGCCCAGCGTGTCGATGCAACTCAGCCAGGCAATCGCGGATACCAGGTACCCCATTTTCGATAAGGGTCACCATACGAGCCAGCGCGCGCCGGTCGCCGCTCAGAAGACGCTCGATCAGATTCTGATTCTGGTTTTGCAAGCCGCACCTACACCTCTACCTGGAGACGCTCAGGGTGAATATTCTCACGCACGAACTGAATGATCTGCTCAACGGGGGTTCCCGGGCCAAAGCACCCTTTGATGCCCATCGCTTTGATAGCGGGAATATCCTCATCGGGCAAGATACCCCCAGCGGCTACGAGGACATCGGTGACGCCGTTCTGCTTCAGCAACTCCATAATGCGAGGGAAGAGAGCCATGTGCGCGCCGGAGAGGATGCTCAGGAGAATGGCATCAACATCTTCCTGAATGGCGGCTTCCACAATCATCTCTGGTGTTTGACGAATGCCCGTATAGATAACCTCCATGCCTGCATCACGCAGGGCACGGGCGATGACTTTCGCGCCACGGTCATGCCCATCCAGTCCTGGTTTGGCAACCAACACGCGAATGGGACGAGTTGCAGCCATAAGGTGACTCCTTTGTCCAACCTCGCTGAAACCTGCGCCTGACATGGCCAGGCTGAACGTCAGGCCAGCTCCTTAGCCAGCCGGTTTCTGTATGCGTCGCGGTCGCGCCAGCCTGCCGCCCTGCTCGGCCCTGCTCGGCGCAAGGCAGTCTCCTCCTCCGACTCTCATTGACGCTGCTGGGCCGCTAAGCAAAGACCAGAGGCAGCAGGCCAGGTTGCTTGCGCTCAGTTTGCCGCAGCGTAGCCCGAGGAAGAAGCCCCCGCACTGCCGCAGAGGCCGCCCAGGACCAGGCTCCAGGTACGCTACTCACGCATCTCCAATTGAGCACTACCATTCTACATCGGCCAATCAGTCCCTGCAAGCCGCCGCTTCGCTTCCACCCACCAGACTGAGAGAAAGCAAGAGGCAGACAGTCAGGCAGCCGGCCAACCATGCGAGCCAGGGATAAGCACGAGTTACAAGGGCAAGAGAAAGGCTCGCTTCAGGATGGGGTCTCGGGAAACCCCTCCGGCTGGAGCGAGCGGAGAGCGTCAAGGGCCGCCAGGCGCCCTGCTTCCTTGATGCTGGAAGCCGTGCCAACGCCAAGCAGCAGGTCATGTTCGAAGACACCAACAGTGAAGGTACGGTCATTGCGGCTGCCACCTTCCTCCAGGACACGATAGCGGGGAAGGCAACCGGAGCGACGGAGGAGGATGTTTTGCAGGCGTCCTTTGGGATTGCTGTTGAAGAGTTGCCTGTGCACCTCGTTGACGACCGGAAAAATCCACCGTGCCACGAACTCACGAGCGACTTCTGGCCCCTGATCAATGTGAATGGCGCCGACCAGAGCCTCTAGAACATCGGTGCACAGAGAATCACGCGAGCGTTCATTGAAGGTGCGCAAACTGGCGGTATCAACACGTACGAAATCAAAGAGACCGAGCTGGCGCCCGATGCGCGAGAGCACCCGCCGGCTGACTACCTCCGACTTGAGCGAGGTCATTTCTCCTTCGGAGGCCTCCGGGAAGTTGCGATAAATATACTCCACGACGTGAGCGCTGATGATCGCATCACCGAGAAATTCTAGCGTGTCGTACGAGTCACGGATGGCCGTCTCAGGACAGCAGGAATGATGCGTCAGCGCGCGCTCCAGCAATCGTCGATCGTGAAAGGTAATCTGTAATCGGGCTTCCAGTTCTGCAAGATCGCTGGTGCTCTCCGTCATACAGTATTATTATAGCCTACCTGAGCCGCAAGCGTCGAGTCTCTCTCATCAGCTCTGGGTCGCCGGGGCGCATCTGACGCCGCAGCGACGCCCCCCGTCTCTTGACACCCTGTGGTAATCATCGGACAATGGGAACTGACCAGGGGTAGTGAAGAATCTGTTTTCTGCTTCTGACCACGATCTTTCCCGCCATGTCTGCGTATCCATAGAGTAGATAAGTAAGGAGAGGCCAAGCAAGGCCATGATCAGGCCTATGCAGCTGAGGACAGGACAATGCTGATGCACAAGGATTTACGTCGCTCGGCCTGCTGGCAGCTGACGATCGGAGCGGCACTCGTGGCTCTGGCCCTGTTCCTGCTCTTTCCCGGAACGGCAGAAGCCCATGCGGTGCTCTTACGCTCCGATCCCTCCCAGGATGCCCTCCTGCGGACCGCCCCGACAGAGGTTCGCCTCTGGTTCAGCGAGGATCTGAATCCGGCGCTGAGCAGTGCTGTCGTGGTCAATAGCCACAATCAGCGTGTCGATACAGGGAATGCTCACGTCTCGTCCCGTGACCCCACTGAGCTTGATCTCGGCTTAAAAGCGAACCTGCCTCCCGACGTGTATGTGGTCGTCTGGCGCAGTGTCTCCAACGTCGATGGGCACGTCCTTCGTGGCTCCTTCCTGTTCACGATTGCCGAACCTAACGGCACGGTACCCCACCTGAATGCCAGCGCGCCCCCGCCCGGCCAGGACCTGCTCGGCGGTGGCAATACGAGCAGCCTCTACACAGGGCAAATCGATGCCGTTGGCCTTTTCAACCTGGTGGCCGTGACCCTGAGCGAGCTGGGGGCCATTTTCTGGGTGGGAGCCCAACTGTGGCGCTTTTTCGTCCTGGAGGCTGTCCCTACCGGCGAGGGCAGCGATCACTCCGAGACGGAGGCCATTGTGCAGGCCATGCCTTCGCGCTTCATTCACCGCTTTGCTGTCCCCACCTTGCTGGCGCTGCTGGTGGCTAATCTGGGCGTGCTTGTCGGCCAGGCCCTCTTTCTGAGCAATGGCCAATGGAGCGGCGCCCTGGCTCCCTCTCTCTTGCTGAGTATGGTCACAAGTAGCCGCTTTGGAACCTTCTGGCTGGGACGCGAAGCGATAATCTTGCTGGCTCTGGCAGTGGCATTCTACCAGCTCCTGGCCCGCCGGCACCCTGCTCCTTTCGAGCGGGCCTGCGCCTGGCTGAATCTGCTTCTTGGCCTGGCCCTCTTCGGCACCATGACACTTTCCAGCCATGCCGCCGCGGTGAGTAGCAATCTCTTTCTCTTTTCAGTCCTGATTGACTGGCTACACTTACTCGGCTCGGCTTTCTGGATTGGTGGCATGTTCTATATCGTTACATGCTATCTGCCTCTGCTAGAGCAGCACGCTCCTCCACTGCGCGCGCAATCCTTAACAACAGTCCTGCCCTACTATTCTCCCTGGGCGATCGCCGGCGTGCTTTTGCTGACCATTACTGGCCCTTTCAGCGCTTCGTTCCATCTGACCAGCCCCGCGGAGCTGATTACGACGGCCTATGGGCGCGCGCTGCTGATCAAAATTGTGCTGGTGGCCGCTCTGCTCGCGACCAGCGCTTTCCATGTACTGCTGCTGCGCCCGCGTTTGAAAAAGGAGTATGGCAAATATGCCTACTGCCTTGAACACCTGGAACAAAGCCAGACAAACCCAACAGCGCAACAGACAGAAAAGGCCTCAGAGGAGCCTGAAACGGGAATCCAGCAGAGACGCTGGGCACGTCAGCTGAAGCTGCGAGAGAAGCGCCTGACCAGGCTGACTACCCGTCTGACGACCGTGCTGCGCTGGGAGCCGCTGCTCGGCGTGGGAGTACTGATCTGCGTCGGCCTGATGAATATCTTCGCCGGGACTTTGGCTCCCACTACAGCCCAGAATCAGACAGCTCCCACCGCTAGCTCGACCGCTACTCCGAAACCATTGACGACCAGCGCCACTACCAGCGACGGTCTCTTTACGGTAACGCTGACAGTCTCACCGAACCGTTTCGGCACCAATACCTTTACCGTCAAAGTCAGCGATCGCCAAACGCAGCGCCCAGTGACCCAGGTCGGCGTGACGCTGTACCTGAATATGCTCGATATGGATATGGGCACGGAGGTACTAAACCTGCAGCCAGCCGCCGACGGAAGCTTCAGTGCCCAGGGCGACCTGACCATGAGTGGCAATTGGTCGGCTCGCGTGCAAATAAGAACTCTAGACAATAAGCTTCATGAGATGCAAGTCAAGTTTTTCACTCCTTTCTAGCGAGGAAACAGAATAGCATGGCTGCTGTATTGGCTAGATGGCATCGAGGCCGCTGTGGGCGGCCCCTGAGGGGGAACATTGGACCAACGGCGCTGCTCATTGTACTCTTCGTGCTCCTGCCAGCGAGCATGCTGGCCTGCAGCCTGCCAGGCAGCGGCCAGGGTTCGGCGCTGTCGACCCCCACGGCAGTCACAGAGGGCAACGGTTTCGGAAGCGCCGCTAACCATGTGCATTCCTTGCTTGCCCTCCCTCCTCATGTCCTACTCCTGGCCACGCATTATGGCCTTTTCCGCTCGGAGGATGGAGGCCAGCATTGGCAGGAGGTCGCTGGCGGTCAAGGGCAACTCATGGAAGACCTTATGACCTACTCGCTCACAGTTAGCCCGCTTGATTCCCAGCGCCTCTACGTGCTGACCTACCCCAACGTGAGCAACGCCCGTGGCACACCGGGCCTCTATATGAGCAAGGACCAGGGAAGGACCTGGCAGCTGATGGCAAGCAGCGCCAGTTTGACGCGAACCACTATTTTCCTGGCCGTCGCTGGCAACGACAGCCCCAACGAGGTCTATATCTATCTCTCAGAGCGTCAGGAGTACGGTTTGCTTGTCAGCCACGACGGAGGAAGCCATTTCCGCGAGACCGGGAAGCTGCCTTTCTCTGTGATCAGCGGCCTGCTACCGCTACCGGGAGCACCAGGCCATCTGCTGGTCTATAGCAGCGCCGGAATGGCGCTGAGTAGTGATGGTGGCCTCCACTGGCAGCTGATTGCTGGCATTCATGGCGGCATCTTCGATGCTACCACAGCCGGCCCCAACCAGCCAATCTACGCCAGTGGTGATGCCGGCATGTATATCTCACGCGACGGTGGCCGCACCTTCACACCCAGCACGCCCGGCACGAGCGCACGCTCCTTTTTTCTCTTGACGTCCCTGGTCGCTGCACCCAGCAACCCACACATTCTATACGGCAAAACGGCTACCACCATCTACCGCAGCACTGACGGTGGCCAGAGCTGGGTCAGCCTGCCAATGATCAGTGGCAACTTGAGCGAGCTGGCGGTCGATCCTCTCAATCCTTTCCAGCTCTATCTGTCGCTCTCTTACCCAACAGAGGTCTATGTGCTCAGCGGTCAAGGGAACGGAGCGCACTGGCAGTCGCTGACCCCAGCCAGCACATGATGAGCCTGACAACCAATGAGCGAGCAATGGCTCAACTTCCACCGGCTATCGCTGCCATCTCAGGCCAAAACAAGCCAGCAAGCAAGGATAGGCATTATGCGGATGTCATTTGTCGGACGAGGATTGGCTTTTTTGACGTCTCTGTCGCTGTCACTGCTGATGGTCCTGAGCCTCGTTGCCCCTCCAGGCTTGGGTGCTCCGCAGCCGGCTCGAGCTGACGGGGGAGCACCCAACCTGGCCTATGTAGTAGGCGGAGGCAACGGCATCGGCGTGATCGACATTGTCAAGCAACAGGTCCAGCCCTCCATTCGCCTGGCAGGCGATCCCCACATGGCCTACCTCAGCCTGGACGGACGCTTCCTCTATGTGGCCCAGCCTACTCTCGGTACCGTTAGCATGGTTTCGGCTCGCACGGGACAGGTGCTTTGTTCAGCTCATGTACCCGGTGCTCCCTCCTTCGTGGCTTTTGATCCAGGGGCGAATCTACTCTATGCCGCCGGCCCCGAAGCCTCCCTCATCAGCGTGCTCGACCCCGCAAACTGTGCCCTGCAGAGAACGATACGCGCGGCGAGCAACGTCGCTGGCCTGGCTGTAGCCGTGGTCGGAAGCGGTATCTCGGGAGGAAAAGGCAACCAGCTCTGGGTCTCAGAGAGCCAGGCCCTGGCAGTCTATAATTCCTCTGGCCAGCGTCTGGCCACCGTCCCTGTTCCCCAGGGACCGCTCTCGATCACCATTCCTCTTGGCTCCATCGCCTACGTCAGCACGCGCCAGCATAGCATCATTGCGGTCAACCTGGGAACGCGCGAAATCTATCCAACGCTCTTTCGCGGTGGAGACTTCGGCGCCATGGATTACGATGCCATCACAGGCGATATCTACGTGCCAGACAAGGCGAGCCGGCAGCTCTACGTGTTGGCCCCTATCGTCCCAGGTAGCCCCCCGCCGGCGGAGCCAGACCACAGCTTCACCCTCAGCGCCGCCCCCCAGGCGGTGGCCATCACCAGCGATGGCGAGTTTGGCTTTGCCGCCCTGGCCAACGGCGATGTAGCCATGCTCGATGTGCCGGCGCGTCAGATCATCAAGGTTTTCCATGTAGGCGGCTCACCACATTTCATCATCACCGGCCTCTATCCCCCCGCCCTGGGGACCACTTCCGCGACAACAGCATCAAGCGACCGTTTCATCACCGTAGCTCTCTACACCCTGATTGGCCTGGTGATCATCGTACCTGTACTCTTCTTCTGGCTGCGTCAGCGCCTGGGACGGAGCCAGCCGCCAAAGGCAGAGTCCCAGCATGGCAAAGGTTGAGACAAGAGACGGCAAGCAGGGGCCGTCTCCCCTCCCGTCAGGAGAGGGGGGAGGGGAGACGGCCCGCTCGCTCGAGCAGGGACTCTCCTGCCTGACCTGTGGTTCGCTAGCGGTTCCTTGCCCCTAATCGCGAACCACGGCCTCCAGGATCTCCGGTCCGCGGCGCAGCAGAGCCGGCGCGGCGACAAAGCGCGTGAGAAGAAGGTAAAACGCGAGACCATAGGCCAGAGAGACAGGAACACTGACGATCCAGAGCCAGGTCATGTTGAACCAGACTGGCAGGATCATGGCCAGAATGACTGGCGTCAGCGAGATCAGCGAGATGGCCAGGATCAGTAGCTGGAACAAGCCTCGCGTACAACCAGCGCCGCTGTAGCTGGCGGAGCCAGCAAGAAGCATGCCCCGCCTCTGGATCACAGGCTGAGGGAAGAAGACAGAGGTAAGGTTTCCCCAACCCAGCACAATACCTATGCTCGCCAGCCCGGCAACCAGGAACGGCAGCACGAGGTGCCAGAGACCCAGAAAGAGACTTTCAAAGGCGAGCATGGCCAGCAAAAGCACCAGGCCAGGCACGAGCACCGCCAGGTTTTTGCCAAAGAAGAGGCGCTCGGGCTTGATCGGATAGAGGAGCAGGACCGTCAGCGGCTTGCGCTCCAGTCCCAGGGCGTTGATCGAGAGCATGGAGAGGTAGAGGAAGACAATGAAGGGGGGATAGAAGAGAAAGAACCAGCTATCTTCTGCTACGCGCCCGGCGTTCCTGCCAAGGAAGGGAGCCACCAAAGCCACACAGGCCACGACCAGGGGCATGATCAATTGTCCGAGCAGTTGAGGATCACGCCGGAAGTAGCGCAGATCCTTGGCGGCAATGGCAAGCGTCTGAGAAGAGAGGAAACGGGCGAACCAGGAGGTCCTGACTTGGCCCTGGGCAAGGACTGGAGTAGCAGCCACTTCGGCAGCAGATGCGGCAGACGGCATCGTGCCAGAGACAACGGGCACCGCTCGCTGCGATACACGTCCGGCCTGGCTCCGTCCCCCGACTTCCGGCTGCGTGACCACCCGCTCTAGCACCCGCAGCCAGAGGTAGAGCAAGATCAGTGTGAGGAGCAGCGCCAGCAGCAGCCAGCCCAGACTGGCCAACCAGTTGCCATTTAGCCCGGCCTCGATCGCCTGCGCAATCCAGCCGGGTGGGAGCCAGGCAAGATAGTGGGAATACTGACGCTGCATCAATCCTTTGGTGAAGTTCTCGAGAAAGATGCCGCGCAGCAAAAGCTGCTGCGCAATGTAAAAGAGAGCGAAGCCGAGGATAATCACTACGTAGCTCAGATCACGGAATCGCCGGTTCTGCAAGAGGCCCGAGAGAAGAGCCATCACCAGCTGGCTGCAGCTCACGACAAATCCTAAAAAGATGAGCGTGGCCACGATATTTAAAAGCAGCAATCCAGGAGAGAGAGTGAAGCCCAGGATAATTGTGATCAGCCATAGCATCAACCCAAAGCTCAACAAATCGATTAATTGAGCGATGAGGAGGCCAACCATCATTTCTCCCCGCGTTAGGGGAAATTGGAGCAGCTTGGAGATATCCAGGCCCTCATTTTGAGCATACTGGAAAACCGGCAAAAGAATCCAGAGCAATGTGATGCTGGTCAAGACTACATAGAGCAGCTCTACATTCCCCGGCGGAGCTATCATACGATAGGCCACAGTCAGAGCAAAGGCCGTGCTGCCGCAACAGGCAGCCAGGAAAAGGGCGCCAACAGCAAATGAAACGATATTTTGCCGACTACGCGTCAAGCCGCGCACAAAGAGACGCCAACGCAGCCAAAGCAGCCAGCGGAGCTTGTGAGGATCGAGCCTGAAGCTACTAAGGCCACCAGACGGGAAACTCGATGGCATACCAATCTCCTCTTTATTCAAGCCAGCTCAAGTTGTGCTCCTCGTTGCGCACCCCGATCACATTCAAGAAAATGTCTTCCAGAGTGGCGTCACGCGGCATATCACCGGTGCCGCTAGCCCGCGCTCGCAGCTCCTGAAGGGTCCCTTCTGCTACAAGCACCCCCTGGTTGATAATCCCTACGCGCGAGCAGAGACGCTCGACCAGCTCCATAATATGGGAGGAGAAGAAGATCGTTGTCCCGCGCCTCGTCAGGTCTTGCAGGATATCGCGGATCACTCGCGAGCTGACTGGATCGATCCCCTCAAATGGCTCGTCCAGGAAAAGCACCTGCGGATTATGGATCAGGGCCGCCGCCAGGGCAATTTTCTTGCGCATCCCCACCGAATAGTCAATGATGAGCTTATTGGCGTCCTCCTCCAGCGCCAGTAAGCGCAGCAGCTCGGACGAGCGTCGTTCGATCTCGCCTTTCGCTAACTCATACATATGACCGGTGAAGGTCAAGAATTCACGCCCGGTTAAGCGCTCGTAGAGATTGAGCTGCTCTGGTAGCACGCCCATCAGGCGACGGGCTTGCAGCGGCTCTCGCCAGACATCAACGCCAGCCACCCAGACCCGGCCCGCCGTCGGACGTAGCAAACCAACCATCATTTTGATGGTGGTGGATTTACCGGCACCATTGGGACCCAGAAACCCGAAGAATTCGCCGCGCCTCACCACCAGGTTGAGGTGATTGACCGCTACCTTCTGGCCAAAGACACGCACCAGATCACGAGTGACAATTGCGGCTTCCTGTTGCCATTCCTCCACCTCTTGCGTAAATGGATTGGCTACGGCAAACTGCCGAGGATCAGAGTGCATCCGTTTACCTCCCATTATTATAACTAATTGCTATATTGTATAACACGCAAAGGGTCCCTTTGTCAAGGACAGCTACAATTGGAAGACGAACCGAGCTATTTGCTATAGAAAAACGCAGATAGAGCAGCCACATCCAAAGCGATAGAGGAAGCAGGGAGGAGAGAAGAGTGGAGAGATAGAAAAGCAGGCTTGCTGCAGATCGGTCTTAAGTGAGGCTGGGCAGGCAGGCTGATAGTCTGCGGTGCGGGGAAAGACCTCGGCGAGAGGGTAGTAGTTGGTAACAAGGAGCGAGTCTGAGTTACAGGCGATCGGCGAGCAACAGAGCAGCTCGCTCAGAGCCTCAGTGACGGCGGGCGTTCAGACGAGCAAGATTGGCAGAGCAAAAGGTGGCATAGAAGCCACCGCCCTGCTCAGGTCATCCACTCCTCGGGGGTCTTGATCCGCACACCCCCGTCGCTGCGCATCTTCATCAATCGGGCATCTTGCTCCATGCGAGCGCGCAGCTGGGCCATAGATACCCGGTGCCAATAGGCTGCTGGGAAAAGGCCGATTCCCAGGGCCAGAGCTGCAGCGATCTCCGCGCGATTGAAGCTCAGGCCCGGCGGCAGATGAAAGGGGATAGAGGTCAGCACGCCCAGGTGGAAGAGGAGCACTACGCAGAAGACAGCCAGCTCAATCAAACCAGCCCCGATATAGGATAGCACCTCTGTCTTCTTGCGCTTCCTAAAGACAATCACAAGCCCAAGATTGAGCAGGAACAGAAATGCCGTGATAATCAGTGTCAGCCAGACAAAGATCGCTCTCAAAATACTGCCTCCAGCCACAGGCCCACAAGTGGGCAAATTTCGATGAGGAAAAACGACTACCGTTCCCCGTTACTGAAAACGATCAGCTCAAGGAGTTGTCACGAGCAGATTGGAGAAAGCCACCTCCGTTCCCTTCAGGTTCACAAGCAGCCCCAGAGAGCCAGAAGGAATCGAGCCATCTTGAGCTGTTCCCACCTTCTTGCCGTTCACATAGAAAGTAAAGTTCTTGCCACTCGCCACGATTTTGATGGTATTGGCGGCCTTTGAGCCATGCCCCTGGTGGTACTCCTTACCAAAGCCCTTCGACCAGATCTTTGTCCAGCGACTATCTTCGGGGGCAGAGCTATTAAACTTCCAGAACTGATATTCGCCATCGCTGGTGTTGCGCACCTCGAAGGCATAAAACTGAGTTGTTACCTTGCCCCCCTTGGACTGCTGGCTGTAACGGATAATCATGCCAAACTGGTTATTGATCGAGCCATCGTCACCTTTAATCTCCTGCATTGTCAGGGTATAGGCCAGCGAGGTGCTCAGCAACGGCCCAGGAGCGTCGGGCAAGATAGCCACGGCCATATTATTGTCGTCGTTGTTAATGATGTGATAGGCCCCATCCTTGAAGACAAAGAGGCGTGAGCCGGTGGTGACAACGGGCCAGTTGTGGATATTCTCCTCCAGCGGGTCCTCCATGATAACGGTGGGCGTTGGAGTTCCGTTGACCGCCGCGGTCCCCGTTGCCACTGCCGCAGTGACAGATCCCTTCCTCGCCTGTGGGGCCGGGTTGGCATGCAGGCGGGCGAACATCAGCAAGCCGGACCCGGTGAGCACTACGAGTAAGACGCACAACAAGATGAGCAGATTCCGCTTCTCTTTCCAGAGCGACGCTGGCGAGAAGCCCCTCTGGGCCGAGTCACCCTGTGCAGGAGGCGGCTGCATTGGCTCAGTCAAGACAGGCAACATGCTGGTCACGTAGCGTCCCGGCTGGCCAGCAACAGGAATCTGCACCAGGCGCAGCGCTCCGGTCAGAGCAGCCGTATTCTTGCTGCCCCCAGCCTCGATAAAAGGAGAGGGGCCTAGGGCACCAGTTGTTGTTCTGGGAAGGGTGCTTGTAGCGCCAGGAAGTGGGCCAGTGAACGGGGCCAGGACGCGTGTGACATTAGGAGAGAAGCCCGTAAGGGAGGTTGGGGTCGGTGTGGGAAAAGGCAGCTGGATCTCGGTCGCATCCGTAGCAGCCGCCGAGGTTATCTGCGAGACTCCCTGCTGAGCGAGCGGCGCCTGTGAACCCTCGCCAAAGGCGGAAGCATCAGTTATCTGCCGATTCTGGAAGAGAGCGCTTTGATTCAGGGCCATCGTTGACGCCTCAGCGCTCGCATCCGCCATAGTACCTGCGCCAGCGGAGGGTGAAGAGAAGGTAGCAGGAGCAAAGGGAGATGGAGACCCTACATTGGCCGCAGGCATTTGCGTTTGCGACAGTTGCCCTTCGCCCGGGAAAGGCATCTGGGTTACCTGCATCTCACCTGCCGCAGGGCCAGTCAGTATATTAGTCTCGGCCTGGAGGCGAGCAGCGCTCAGCAAACCAAGCTTGCGCACCGGACGAGAGCCGAGTGTCCCCGGGCCAGCGGCAGTCTCTCCTCCCCCGGGCAGAGCGTTACCTGCAGCCGCCTCCTCCCCAAGTCCATGCTGGGGAGCAGCATTCGTGGCGGCATTAGCCGCTGACGAGTCCGCAGCATTCTGCGCGCTTTGGCTTTGCAGCTGCCAGATAGGATCAAAGAGACTCCGTCGCGGGCGTGATTGATCTGGACTCTGAGATGGATGCATCCCCTGCTGTCCTCCCTCTCGTGACAAAGTGCCTGCTAGCTACGTCAACGCCTGGCGGAAGGCGGCCACTGGTTCCAGGGCAAGCCAGCGCCGCCAGCAGATCCAGGCTCAGGGCAGTTTGTAATGAAAGGCAGCGAGTGCCCCCTCGTGTTCTGGCTATTCATCCTGCCGCAAGCCCTCCAGGAACGCCGGAAGCAGCACGGGAGTAAGAAAAGCTAGAGGAAGAAAGAGCAGCTCCACCACCACTATCCCCCCTCCCTACCTACCTGCCACGACCAACAGCTCTGTTCCGCCCCACCAACGGCCTCTCTCCCTCTCTGACAAAGCCAGCTCACAGGGTGCCGTTTCCAGGACCATCCCACGCAGTGCTTCAGCGTCCATCGCATGCTCTGTCAATTGCGCGTAATCAGCAGATCCTTAAAAGCGACCTCCGTCCCGTTCAGATTTACCAGCATGCCCACGGTACCCGAAGGGAGCGAGTTATCCTTGGTTTGGCCCACTATGGTGCCGTTGACAATGAAGGTAAAGCTAGAGCCATTAGCAAAGACCTTCAAGGTATTGACGTTCTTGGGTCCCTGCCCCTGGTGGAACTCGCTGCCAAACTTCTTGCGCCAGATCGGTGTACCCCAGGCGTTATTGGGGCCGCGACTATCGTCATACTTATAGAAGCGGTACTCACCGCCTTTGATATTCTGCACCTCGAAGCTATAGAAGGTTGTCACCGTTTTGCCACCGCGTGTCTGCTGACTGAAACGCAGAATCAGGCCGAAGGAATTGTTAACATTGGTGTCGTCGCCCTTAACCTCCTGCATGGTCAGGCTGTACCCTATCGGGCCCGTAAAAGGCGCCGACTGCAGGACAACGGCGATTCCCTTCTGGCTATGGTTCGTGATGTGATACGCGCCATCCTTAAAGGCGTAGGTATCCGCCGGAGTCGTCGGCCAATCATGCACATTCTGCGACAGCGGATCAGAGAAGAGCACATCGCTGGCGTTGGCCGCGGTTGCCATCGGCGAGGCCGTTGATTGCAGTGCGGGGGTCGCCGTTCCCTGGGGTCCCATCTTCTGGCCGCTATGGACATGGCCCAACAGCAGGAGACCGGAGCCAACCACCAGGATGAGCGCAGCCACAATCAAGGTCACCACCATGCGCGCCCGGCGACGTTCACCCCTGGAGGCGCCTTTCGCCTGCCCCGTACTGGGAGCAGTCAGGGGTAACAGACCGGTGACATAGCGACCTGGCTGGCCAGCCACGGGGACCTTGACCACCTTGACGGGACCAGTCAATTTCACTAGAGGCGAGGTGGCTGTTTGCTGGGCCACCGGAGCGAGCGTCCCCGTCGTTGTCGACAAGGCGGGCGAAAGCTGCTGGACTCCCTGATCACCCGCAGGCGCGGCCACAGAAGGCAGAGGATCGGTGAAATTGGGCTGCTGCTCTTCAGTCGACCAGAGCACAGCAGGCTGTTCATTGGTGACCGGACCGACCTGACCAGTCGCGCTTTCCGGCATCACGCCGGCGCCCACTCGCGGGAACATCCCAGTGCGCGAGAGTAGGCCACCGCGGCGACTGGCGCTGCTGGCTGCTGGGAGCTTTGCCGTAGGCCGAGGAGGCTCAGCTGCGGGCAGCTTCAGCGAAGGAGCAGGGAAGGCTGTCGCTGTCGCTGGCAGATCGCCAGCGGGCGCGCCATGCATGGGAGGGGCCGCCTGGACAGCCTGCGCTTGGGGCACAGAAGCCATATTGACGGCAGGCTGGGGCGCACTGGCCGTTTGCCAGCGCGGGTCAAGCAGGCCACCGGCACTGCCAGGCACGGCGAACTTACCCGAGAGACCAAGCGCCGCAATGGCAGGATTTTGACCTGTATCGACATTGATGCCGGCGGAAGTCAGGGCCAGACGAAAGGCTAGAGCCATTTCCTGACCACTGAAGTAGCGATCTGCCGGATTTTTGGCGAGCGCGCGCAGGATCACCTGCTCCGCAGCCACCGGAAGATCAGGGCGAAAAACACGCGGTGACGTGGGCGGAGTCTGCAGATGCTGGGCGGCAATCTGCATCGGGGCCTCACCCCGGAAGGGCGCCACGCCGGTCACCATCTGATAGAGAATAACCCCGAGCGAGTAGAGATCGGCCCGCCCATCAACTGGCTGCCCCAGCACCTGCTCGGGCGACATATAATCGGGCGTGCCCACCGGCGCCCCAGGCCCCGTCAAACGCACCTGACTCGCCCGCTCCTCAGAGATAATCTTCACCAGACCGAAATCGGTCAGCAGCAAGCGGCCATCGGGCGTCTTCAAGATGTTGGCCGGTTTGACATCGCGGTGAATGACGCCCCGCTCATGGGCAAAATCAAGGGCAGCGGCCAGCTGCTCAAGATAGTTGAGCACCTTGGGCAGGGCCATTGCCCCCTCACGCTCCATCTCATCGCGCAGTGTCCCCCCCGCTGATATAGGGCATGACCAGGTAGGCCAGGCCTTGCTGCTCCCCATACTCGTAGACTGGCATAATATTGGGATGCTCCAGAGAGGCGGCGGCATCCGTCTCGCGCCGGAAGCGCTCCAGAAAGGCTGCCAGCTGATGAGGTGTCAGCGAGGCCATCGGGAAGAGCACCTTCACAGCCACCTGACGGCGCGGTCGCGACTGCTGCGCCAGGAATACCGCGCCCATACCACCCTGCCCGATCAAGCGCTGGAGCGTGCAGGTCCCCAGCTTCATTCCAATCAAAGCTTCAGGATTCATGCAACATCCTCTTTTGTTTCAATCGCCCAGCCGCGATTGTTCTTCGGCAACGACGTGCAACCCAGACTTCAGCGCGCAGGCACGTCGGGGGGGGTACACCACAGTGTATCGTGAAATATTTTTTCGCTTGTACATCTTAGTTAATTTACACAGCTCTGACAATGAATCCGCCTGGCAGGCATGACCAAAGTAATGGTTGTGGGTAATGGCTCTTAGCCAGCTGCGACGAGGATGAAGCCCTCCCTGGCTGCGACTCACCGCATTCTCTTGGGCTGCCTTGCGCTCTCAACGACTTCCCAGAGAGAGGGAAGACTCCCCATCACCACTTCAGGGGTCCTCACCAGCAACGTGCCCTCATAGAAAGAGAGCAGGCCCTCCTCCTTTTGAGGAGAAGGAGAGCCTGCTCAGCGGGTCTGCACTGGCACCTTGCCAGGATCTCAGCAGCGAGCGGTGCGCCTCAGCAGCTGGCCCTGGGGCTCACCAATAATCTGGCCATCGCGGTAAACGAGCTGACCACGCAAAAAGGTCGCTACCGGGCGTCCGATCAGTTCCAGGCCCTCGTAGACCGACCATTGGTTTTTGGTATAGAGGTCTTCCTTCCTCACCTTCCAGGGTTGCTCAGTATCAATCACCACAATATCGGCGTCCTTACCGACGGCCAGGGTCCCTTTCTGCCCAAAGCCAAAGATGCGCGCGATATTACCCGAGGTGACCTGAGCGATACGGATCAGCCCCTCTTCCAGCGTCCCTCTCCCAAAACGCTTGACCCAGTTGCTTACCAGGACAGGGACCGCCTCCTGCAGTCCAGGCATCCCCGAGGCAACCTCCCATACGCTGGCCTTCTGCTTCTCGGCCAGCGTATGAGGTGCATGATCAGTCACCACCGTGTCAATCCTCCCCGCGCGCAGCAGCTGCCAGAGCTGATCTTGCGCCTCCGGAGAGCGCAGGGCTGGCGCAATGTTGATCAGGTTGCCATAGTGGGCATAATCAGCGCTGCTTAAGGCGAGATGGGCTGTCGTGACCTCACCATAGACCTCCACTCCAATGCGGCGACCAAAGTCGACTGCTGCCAGCTCCTCGGGCGTCGAGAGATGCAGCAAGTAGAGCTTCACGCCGAAGTACCTGGCCAGCGAGATCATCTCCAGCACTGAGGTCAGCACCACGGCGAGGTTGCGCACCTCTCCCCAGGCCGCGGGATCATGCCGACCTGCGATGTCACGGTACTGATGCAGAAAGTAATCGATCAGCTCCTGATTTTCGGCATGGACGATGGCCATCAGGCCCCGCTCGCCCAGAATGGCAAAGATGCGAGCCAGGTCGCTCAGGCGCGGAATGGTCGTCGGCGCGCTTTGGTGACCGGCAGCGAAAATCTTGACACCGGTAATCTTCGTGGGATCGACCGCCCTTAGTTCATCAATCTCCTCGCGCGAGACCCCCATATTGATGGCAAAGTCGCAGTAGGAGCGCGCTGTATACCGCTGGATCTGCTCGTCAACCCGGGCCGCGGTCGTCGTCGGCGGCCTGGTGTTGGGCATATCCAGGATCGTGGTATAGCCCCCAGCCAGGCCCGCCCGCGTCCCATGAGCGATATCCTCTTTGTACTCCAGCCCCGGCTCACGCATGTGGCCATGCACTTCGATCAAGCCGGGCAGGAGGTACTTCCCCCGGAAATCAAAGGTCTCTCCAGCTTGGACGGAGAAGCCTTCTTCTATGCGCGCGATTCTCCCATCGACCACGGTGATCGTTCCGTTGATAATACGATCGGGCAGTACGAGCGCGCCCATGAGGGTTGTCGGCATAGCACAGCTCCTCAGTACTCATTCCAGGCCTTAATGGGAATCGTCCGCAGATCCTTGTTGACGATGGCCCGCGCGAACAGACGCACCTGCTTCACCTTGGTCAGCAGAGGAATATTATAATCAACTGCCGCACGACGTATTGTATAATTATCATCAACCTCCTTCATCACATAGTTGTCAACCACATTGATAGCCAGATCAATCTTGCGCTCTCGAAAGTAAGAGAGAACATTAGGCTCTCTTTGCTCGTGAATCTTGAAGAGCATCTCCGCCTCGATGCCATGCTGACGCAGGAAAGCGCAGGTTTTCTCGGTGGCATAGAGCGGCAGACCCAGAGAAGCCAGCAACCTGGCCGTCTCCAGGAACTTCTGCTTCTTCTCTTCGCTGCCGATGCTGATTAAGATGCCCTTCTGAGGAATATGCCCACCGGTAGCAATCACCGCTTTGAGGTAGGCCTCTTCCAGGTCCTCGCCGAAGCAGGCCACCTCACCCGTCGAGGCCATCTCAACGCGCAGCAAGGGATCAGCGCCTGTGAGACGTGAGAAGGAGAACTGTGGGGCCTTCACCGCCGTAAAGGTGAGGGAGGGCATGGTGACGGGCGCGATCTCCTTTTGGAAGAGCGCATCGACAAACAACTCGATCAGATTGATGCCTGTGACCTTCGAGATGAAAGGGAAGGTCCGCGAGGCACGCAGGTTGGCTTCGATCACGTAGACCTGGTTATCCTTGGCCAGGAACTGGACGTTGAATGGTCCAGTGATCTCCAGTGCGCGTGCAATAGCCCGCCCCGCTTCTTCGATGCGCTGCAATGTTTCAGCATTAATAGTCTGGGGAGGCAGCACAATCGTCGCATCGCCGGAGTGCACCCCAGCGTTTTCCACATGCTCCGAGATTACAAAGGCTTTGATCTCGCCTCGTTGGGCGACGGCATCCAGCTCGACCTCCTTGACTTTCTGGAAGAACTTGGTGACGGTTACCGGATGGTCGGGCGAGACAGCAGCCGCATACCTGGTGTAGCGCTCCAGTTGCTCAGGAGTGTAGCAGACATTCATGGCACTGCCAGAGAGCACGTACGAAGGGCGTACCAGGACCGGATAGCCAACGCGCTCGGCGAAGCTGAGGATATCTTCGATGGTCTCGAAGGTATCCCAGGCCGGCTGACGAATGCCCAGCTCATCCAGCAATTGCGAGAATTTCGAGCGATTCTCAGCCTGGTCGATGTGCCCGGCAGAGGTGCCCAGGATGGGAATGCCGTAGTCATGCAGCGCCTTGACCCGGTTATTGGGAGTCTGGCCACCTACTGAGACAATGACCCCATAAGGGTCCTCAAAGTCGCAGATGTCGGCGATGCGCTCAAAGGTTAGCTCTTCAAAGTAGAGACGGTCCGACATGTCGTAATCGGTAGAGACTGTCTCGGGGTTGCAGTTGATGACGATGGAGCGCTTGTCGTACTTCTTGAGGGCCTGTACCGTGTTGACGCTGCTCCAGTCAAATTCTACGGAGGAGCCAATGCGATAGGGGCCGGAGCCAAGCACTACCACGCCTTCCTGGCCCAGCGGCTCGACGTCGTGATGCTGCCCATTATAGGTCATATACAGATAGTTTGTGTCCGACGGGAACTCGCCCGCCAGGGTATCAATCTGAAAAACCGAGGGCAGGACCCCGTAGCGCTGGCGCAGCGCCCGGATCTCCAGCTCCGTCTTGCCAGTTAGTTCGCCAATGCGCTTATCAGACAGGCCAGCCTGCTTCAAGAGAAGCAGACGAGCCGCGGTCAGCTCGTGATCGCGCTCCAGTTCCTCCTCCAGCTTTACAATGTGTTGAATGCGGTACAGGAACCAGGGATCGATGCCCGTAATATCGCTGATCTTCTCGATCGAGAAGCCGTTGCGCATCGCCACTGGCAGAGCGAAAATGCGCTTGGGAGTGGGCGTATAGAGATACTTATCGATAATCGCGGCCTCGCTCTCCTCCCCCAGAAAGACCCGCTTTGAGGTCGCCCCCTCAAGCCCGAGGTCCAGCATGCGGATGGCCTTCTGATAGGCCTCCTCAAAGGTGCGCCCAATCCCCATCACTTCGCCAACGGACTTCATGCTGGTACCGATGGTCTGGTCGGCACCCTTAAACTTATCGAGGTCCCAACGAGGGATCTTGACCACCACATAGTCCAGGCTCGGCTCAAAGCAGGCTTGCGTCACACCTGTAACCTTATTGGTCAGCTCGGGGAGCGCATAGCCCAGAGCCAGCTTGGCAGCGACGTAGGCCAGCGGATAGCCGGTTGCTTTGCTGGCCAGAGCCGAGCTGCGCGAGAGGCGCGCGTTGACCTCAATGACGTAGTACTCGGACGTGCGCGGATTGAGGGCAAACTGGACATTGCATTCCCCAACGATGCCCAGGCTCCTGACAATGGCAATTGCCGCCGAACGCAGGGTATGGTACTCGCTATTCGTGAGCGTCTGGCTGGGGGCGAGCACTACCGACTCGCCAGTGTGGATGCCCAGCGGGTCCATGTTCTCCATGTTGCAGACCGTGATGCAATTATCATAGGCATCACGGACAACTTCATACTCGACCTCTTTATAGTGGTGCAGATATTGCTCGACCAGTACCTGCGGAGAGAAGGCCAGGGCACTGGTCACGATGCGCCGCAACTCTTCCATATTGTGAGCAATCCCTGACCCCTGGCCACCCAGAGCGAAGCCAGCCCGCAGCATGACCGGGAAGCCAATGGTTTGAGCAATTTCCTGCGCCTCTTCCAGTGATTCTGCACTTTTACTAATCGGCGTCGGGATATTGATCTTATGCAGGTGTTCGGCAAATTCCTGGCGATCTTCTGTCAGAATAATGGCCGTGACGGGCGTGCCCAGAATCTCGACCTGATACTTCTCCAAAACACCGCTCTTGAAGAGTTCGACACCGCAGTTGAGCGCCGTCTGTCCTCCGAAAGAGAGGAGGATACCGTCGGGGCGCTCCTTCTCGATGATGCGCTCTACAAAGAAGGGTGTGACTGGCAGAAAGTAGATCTGGTCGGCCAGCTCTTTGGAGGTCTGAATGGTCGCAATGTTGGGATTGACCAGAATCGTTGAGATCCCCTCTTCTCGCAGCGCTTTGAGGGCCTGGGAGCCGGAGTAGTCGAACTCTCCGGCCTGCCCAATTTTGAGTGCCCCGGCGCCCAGGACCAGCACCTTGCGCAATTTTTTCATTGTCAGCCGCGAGCCTCCTTTTCGATGCGAACGCGAGCAAGGAAGTGATCAAAGATCCAATCGGTATCCATTGGACCGGGCCTTGCCTCTGGATGGAACTGCACAGAGAAGAAGGGAAGCTCGTGATGGATCATACCCTCGTTGGTACCATCGTTCCCATTAATAAACCAGGGAGCAAATCCTGGTGGCAAGGTTCCAACCGCAAAACCGTGATTCTGAGTTGTGATAAAGCAGCGCTTGCTATCATTCAGCAGACATGGCTGATTCTGGCTCCGATGCCCGAACTTCATCTTATAGGTATCGCCGCCGGCGGCCAGGGCCAGGAGCTGATGGCCCAGGCAAATGCCCAACATCGGGATCGCTCGCTCCAGGGCGATCTGAATAGTCTGGATCGTCTTTTGAACCGTTTTCGGATCGCCAGGCCCATTGGAGATCACGATGCCGTCGAACTCAAAGGTACTGGCCTGGTCAAAGAGGTTATAGTCCCAGGGGACGCGGACGAGGCGCACATTGCGTCTCAGCAGCGAGCGCACAATATTGTGCTTGGTGCCACAATCGATCAAGGCAATAGTTAGATCGCCCTCGCCCAGACGCTCAACCTGCCGGCATGAGACGCCCGCTACCAGATTGTCAAGGTTCGGATCATAGAAAGGCAGATCCTCATCGTCGAGAACGATCTTGCCCAGCATCGTCCCATGCGTACGGATATGCCGCGTCAGGAGACGGGTATCTTTGATTTCCAGAGCCGGCACCTGCTGCTGCTGTAGCCAGGAGCGCAGGCTCATGATGCTCTGGGCGTGAGAGGGTGTGTCTATATAGTCGGATACGATCAGTCCGGCGATATGAATGCGCTCACCTTCCCAGTACTCCGACTGCGGCACCCCGTAGTTGCCAATCAGGGGATAGGTCATGGCCAGAATCTGGCCCCCGTAGGAGGCATCGGTCATCGCCTCTGGATAGCCAACCATCCCCGTGCAAAACACGACTTCACCGGCAATGGAAGCCTCATAGCCAAAGGACGTGCCTTCAAAGATCGTGCCATCCTCCAGCACCAGCTTCCCGCGGCGGGCACCGGTATCAAGTGCAAAACGAGAGAGATCGGCAAGGTTCTCCGCAACCAGAAATGTTCGATCTACCATGTTCTGCTGCATCCAGGAAGTCCTTTCAACGACACTACGCTTTCCCCAGAATCAACGCCAGCAAGGCCATGCGGGTGTACAAACCGTTTCTGATCTGGGAACGCAGATAGACCGCGCGCTCATCGCTATCGACGGCAGGATCGATCGTCCCAACACGCGGCAAGGGGTCCATCAGAATCATCTCGCGATTGGCACGCTCAGCCAGTAACGCCGGTGTCACCTGGAACGAAGCAGCAGCCAGTTGTTGATAGTCATCGAGAGATGAGAGACGTTCTTTCTGAATACGCGTCCAATACCAGAAATGACAGTCAGTAGGAATTTCTCGCTCACTGTGGATCTCTACGATTTCGATGCCACGAGCCCTCAGCGCGAGCAGATCTTCGCGCGCAAGACGCAGCGCTTCGGGTGACAGGAGATAGACAGTATTGCCCTCAAAGAGGGCCAGGCCACGGATGAGCGAGTGCAGGGTACGGCTGTTGAGCGGATCACCGGCCAGCAGGCCCTTCAGATGATCAAGACGCCCAAATTGCTCATAGATCGTAAAGAGGTCGAGGAGCGTCTGGGTGGGGTGCTCATTGTTGCCATCGCCAGCATTAATCACTGGCACATTGGCCACCTCCGCCGCCCGTTGGGCCGCGCCCGGCAGCGGATGGCGCAGGACAATCGCCTGCGTATAGGCCCCGAAGACGCTAATCGTGTCCTCAAACGACTCCCCTTTCCAGACTGAGCTGACAACCTCGGGATTCTGGATATCCAGCGTCTGCCCGCCAAGCCGCTTGACCGCAGCCGCAAAAGAGCCGAAGGTCCGGCTGGAGGGTTCATAGAACAACAGGGCTACGAGTTGACCAGCAAGCAGTTGAGAAGGCTGACTCGCAAGAACCAACTCTTTCATCTCGCGCGCTAACGCGAAGACTCTATAGAGATCGGCAGCTGAAAATTGATCAAGAGAAAGAATATCTTTCCCCTTGAAATCTCCGCTGATCAGCTCAAGTGAGCCAGGCGGATGCGTAATTACCTGATTCATGCTGTCCTCCAGCTAGCCTTTCAGCACAACCTGTTGACTGGTCATACGCTTGTCAGTGCTCCATTCCTTTCAGCTGGGAACGATGAAACGGAGCGAGCGAGAGCTTCCTCCTTGTTTGCTCACGAGATGAGGTCTGCCCCGGCTGAGGCTATAAAAAAATTCCCCACCCCTGTTTCCAGGGGTGAGGAAAAAATCTTCTTCCTCGGGCAAGACACCGGGTCCACCCCACCTGTAGAATGAACAGTCTACCCTCCATAAGGGGAGAGTAATTAATGACTGCCAGTCGATCAAAGACATGATGGAGCCAGACCCTTTGTCCACAAACTTGCCGAGCAAACCCATTTCAAATCGTCATATATTTATACACTTTACTTTGCTAAAAGTCAATAGCCAACAGGTACCTACGAGAAAGAATAGGAGGGCGCGCCCGACCGCCGTAGCGACTACACGGGCCCGAGCTGTCCTCAGAAGAGAACCGGTGTATCGCCCCGGACAGAGCTGCGGAGACGCCTGCCGCGTGGCTCATTCTGGCTATCCATTGTGCCTGCCACTCACCCCCCACCTGCCTGCCCTGCACAGTGACAGGATGGGACAGCTGCAGCCTGCGGCCAGAGCGTTCGTAACGGGCCCGCTCGGCTGCGTCTCTCCCCTGTTGACTCTTGTCTTGCCTAGGCCTCTTCGATCAGATCCTGAAGAGCCTCGTGAGGATCACTATCCTCTTCGGCATCCAGCGGCAGCTCTTCTCCATTGATGCGTGCTACCATCGAGGGTACCGTGCGACTTTGCAGGATGATGCCCCGCATCAGCAAGGCACTGGCCTGGGCAAACAAGGGACGTAGGCGCGAGAGGCGCTCGTGTTGCTCTTGCTGCTCGGCGAGTTGACGCCGCACCTGCTTGAGAGTATTGCGGCTGAGACCAGCGCCGTCGTTCGGCCAGCTCAGCACTGCGGACCAGAGGTCGCGTGCATCCAGCAGCTGGCCAATCGCTCCCTGCACCTGCTGCAGCAGGTCGATGGTCTGATTGAGTAACATCAGAATATCGCCCTCGGCCAGATCGATGCGCCGCAAGAGTCCGTTGAGAGACATTCCGCGTGCCCAGGAGAGGGCCACGCCGTGAAACTCGGGAACGATGCGCGGCGTCAGGGAGAGCCCGGCTGTCTCCTCCATCTCACAGACTTGCTTCTCGACCTGCTTGAGTTCGCGCCGCACCTCCTTCAGCCGCGAGTTGAGTACATGACGATTGTAGAGGCGCCGGTCGTTGTCAAAGGTGAACCAGCTACAGACCTCCGCCAGTTCGGCGGGCGTCAGTTCATCCAGGATGCCATCCATGATCAGCTCGACAATGAGGATGCCCGCCGGATGGAAGATACTGCGCAGCAGGCGCCCGCGCAGGGTCAGCCGGTCGTCGGGCCCAATATAACCCAAGGAGCGCAGGACAAAGACCGTGCCCTCCAGCTCTTCCTTCCCCTCACGACTCAGCTGGAGCTGGCCACGCCGCCGCTGACTGCGCTCCAGGGCACGTGCTGTCTCTTCTGCAGCCTTGAGCTTTTTGGGGCTGACTTTGCGCCCCTTACGGAGCTGGCGCTCTACTTGCTGAACGAAGCGTAGCCTCTGCTCCTCCCAGGCCCGATAGCGCTGATACTCGCGCAGGCTAGAGGCGCAGATGCGCCGCAGGTGCCCGATATCCCCCTCGCGCCAGAGGTTGAGAATCGAATTGTAACGAATCACGAAAGAGCTGTAGACCGGATGAAGCTCATCCGTGATACGGGCAAAGGCCTCCTCAAACGGCTCCCAGGGAGAGTACGGGATGACCGCTGCTCCGCGCACATCCATACCACGTCTACCAGCTCGCCCGGTCAGCTGGCGGTACTCGTTCGGGGTCAGAAGGCGCATCTCTACGCCGTCGAACTTGCTCAGGCTTCCCACTACCACGGAGCGAGCAGGCATATTGATACCCAGAGCCAGAGTATCGGTGGCAAAGACCGCCCGCAGATGGCCCTGAGCAAAGAGGGTCTCCACCAGCACCTTCAGGCCCGGCAGGAGACCGGCATGGTGAAAAGCTAAACCGCGGGGCAAGAGGTTGACAAGCGCATGCACCTGCTGCAAATTACGGTCCTCGGGCGGCAGCTGCTCTAGCCAGACGCTAATCTCCTCATGGATGCGTTCCTGCTCCTGTGGCGTGGTGAAGAGATGGCGCGCCGCGCTCATTGCTGCCTCCTCAACGGCTCGCCGCCCCGGGAGAAAGTAGAGACACGGCAGGAGATCAGCATCGCGGAGGGCTGTTAAAACTTCGCCAGGCTCGGGCGCCCGTCGGAACGGCGGACGTGCCCGCTTGTGCTTAGAGCGAGCTTTTTCCTGAGGATGGTCATAGACCGCAGCTTCCGTCGCTGTGGCCACGGAGGTAGCCTCTTGCCCCTCGCCGGCAGCTGTCCCGGAAGCTGCTCTCTCCTCTTGCTCCTCCTCCTCAGCTCCCTCCCAATCCCGCATGAAAGTATAGCGCCGCGCCAGACGCGCCTCCCCTCCAATCTTGGGGAAGCGCTCTACACGCCGTCCCGCAGCGTCCTGGACAAGATGCAACTTGCCATCGAGAAAGTAGTAATGCTCCAGAGGCACAGCTCGCTCTTCGTGCATAACCAGGGCCACAGGGCGGTGTACGCGACTGATCCAATCGGCCAGTTCCTGGGCATTGCTGACCGTCGCCGAGAGACCGACAAGCTGTACATGAGAAGGTGAGCAGATGATGGCCTCCTCCCAGACGGGGCCACGCTCAGGATCGCTGAGATAATGCAGCTCATCAAAGACAACATAGGCCACATCAGTCAGCGAGGAAGGGCCGTCCTCAGCCCCCTCTTCCAGGAGCATGTTGCGATAGACTTCGGTCGTCATAATAACAATCGCCGCCCGACTCCGCTCCACAATGTCCCCAGTGACAAGACCGACCGCCTCCGGCCCATAGGTGGTTCGTAAATCACGGAACTTCTGATTAGAGAGCGCCTTCAAGGGGGTGGTGTAGATGACGCGCGCACCTCGCTGCCAGGCTTTCCAGATGGCATACTCGGCCACCAGCGTTTTCCCTGTCCCCGTCGGAGCCGCCACCAGCACCGATCGTCCCTGGGCGAGGTGTACTATGGCTTCTTTCTGAAAGGTGTCAAGAGGAAATGGATACCGACTTGCAAATGCCTCTATCTCTTCTTGAATCTCAGGATCAACCTCCACGTTTCTCTTGCCCATTTCAACCTTTCTCTAACGCGCTACCAGAAAACAGACTACGGTGCTGCTCAACATGAAGGACTTTCTTCTGCCCAGGAGACTCTGCACAGCCATTTTGTTTCATGGTTTCATTGTAGCACGAAAGAAGGAAGGGGGCAAGCAGGGCCAGTTATCGGAGGCAAGGAAAATCGGCCCCGAGCAGCCAGAGCCGGAGGGGTGAATGCCAGCCAGCCTGCCAGCCTGCCAGTCGGTCAGCACCGGGTAGGAAGGGGCCTTGGCAGGTAGCGTCTGGTCCGTTCGGTTCTGCCCTCTTGCACCGTCAGACGCACCCTGCTATACTACAGACACACAGAAGCTCTGATTGATAGCAGAGCAATTCAATTAAGCGACTGGACAGGTAGACCAACTGAACAACGAGACCGGCGATGATGAAGAGGAGTAACCGGTCGAGGGTAACAGCGAGCCGGCGGTTGGTGGAAGGCCGGCAATCCAGAACCGGTGAAGGGCGCTTCGGAGCCGGTATGTCAACAATGAGTGGCTTCGCACTGCGATCCTTCCTTGCCTTCTGATGGCAGGTAGGGACGAAGAGCGCGAAGAAGCAGGGTGGAACCGCGCATATCGCCTGAGAGAGGTCAGCCCCGGGCGGCTTACATTGGCGATATTCGTCCCTGGCGTTTGTGAACGCCTGGGGCGATTTTTATTGCAGAGAAGGAGACCACTCGCCTATGACTCAGCTTGAACAGCAACAGACTAGCGACACAGCCTTTGTCCCTCTTGACAAGATTGTCTCGCTCTGTAAGCGGCGCGGCTTCGTGTACCCTAACTCGGAAATCTATGGTGGCATCTCAGGCGTCTACGACTTCGGTCCTCTGGGCGTCGAATTGCGCAATAACATCCGCCGCTACTGGTGGTGGTCGATGGTTCAGACGCAGGATAATGTCGTGGGGATCGAGGGTGCTATTCTCACCCATCCTCGCGTCTGGGAGGCCAGCGGCCATGTCGAGAACTTTGTCGATCGCCTGGTCGAGTGCAAGACCTGTAAGAAGCGCTTCCGCGTCGATCACCTCCCACCCGAGAACCTGGAGCAGCGCAAGTGCCCCAACGATGGCGGCGAGCTGATGGAGCCACGGACCTTTAACCTGTTGATGGAAACCTACCTCGGCGTGGTCGAAGACGACCGCGTGAAGACCTACCTGCGTGGCGAGGCTTGCCAGAATATCTATCTGGACTTCATGAACGTCGTCAAGTCTTCACGCATGAAGATCCCCTTTGGGATCTGCCAGATCGGCAAGGCTTTCCGCAACGAGGTAACTCCCGGTAACTTTCTCTTCCGCCAGCGCGAGTTTGAGCAATGGGATCTGCAGTTCTTCGTCCATCCGAGCGAGATGCAGCAGTGGTTCGACTATTGGAAACAGCGCCGCTTCGAGTGGTACCGCGGCTTGATCAACCACAAGGATCGTCTACGCCTGCGCGAACATGGCCCCGATGAGCTGGCCCACTATGCCCGCCAGGCTTTCGACATCGAGTATCAGACGATCCTCGGCTGGCAGGAGTGGGAGGGCATCCACTGGCGTCAGGATTGGGATCTCTCACGCCACAGCCAGTATAGCGGCGAGGATCTGAGCTACGTCGACGAGGTGACCAAGGAGCGCTACATCCCCTGGATCGTGGAGACCTCCGGTGGCGTCGATCGCACCTTCCTCTATCTGCTGCTGGATGCCTATGAGGAACAACCTGATCCCCAGGGCAAGAGCGGCGAAACGCGCACCGTGCTTCATCTGCACCCGATGCTCGCTCCGGTGAAGGTAGCCGTCTTCCCACTGAAGCGCAACAACGAGGAGCTGGTGAAGCTGGCCCGTGGGATCTATGAGCGCCTGCGCCGGCTGATGGTGGCTCAATATGACGATACGGGCAGCATCGGGCGCCTCTATCGACGCCAGGATGAGATTGGTACGCCTTACTGCGTCACCGTCGATTTCCAGTCCCTGGAAGATAAGACGGTAACGGTGCGCGACCGCGATACGATGACTCAGGTGCGTGTGGCCATCGAGGAGCTGCCAGCCTACTTGCTGGAGCGCGTAACCTGGCACTGAAAAGCACCCCCTACCAGCCAGGCACTCGCTACAAGGGGAGCCAGCCGCCAGCCCACCGTTGCGGCTGTGTGCTCCCCTTTGGCGTTTTACATCCTCTCTTCTTTGCTGCATCGGCGGTGTGGTGCTCTCCGTAAGTCGATGAACACCGTCTCTCCTCCCTTGCGATCGTCTCCTTGCTATCCGTTGCCGCAAGTCCCTTCGCTCGCCGCTCAGAAGAGGGAAGCATACAGGAGACAGTTAGCCGCAGAGCGTGCTTTTCCTCCCAGTCAAACCGTTTTAAATTGCGAGTGATCGTGCGGCTGAGAGCAGAGCATGATCACCCTCTGTGCGCTCCGCTGCCGTTCGCCGGCGGGGAGCACAGGACGGCGACGGGCGAACAACCATTTCATGATTGCTTTACAGGTTCCGCAAAGCGCAAAAAGCACTGAAACTGACGAAGATGACACGCGTACTCTCATATAATATTCTGGCCGGTGGTATGACTCCCTGTCCTGGAGAGGATCGGCGCACAGAGCCACTGGCACGCCTGATCAGCGCCGTTCAGCCTGATATTGTTGGGCTGCCCGAGGGGCTGAATCCACGCAGGGAGGCAGAGAAAGCTGTCGTTGAGGAACTGGCAGAGCGTCTGCAGATGACCTTGATTCGGGGAGACCATCCAACAGCGGGCGATGAGTTTCAGGTGGCCTGCCTCACCAGGCTACCAGTCCTTGCCAGCCGGGTTCATGTACGGCCAGGAGTGCTGACTCGTCCAGTGCTAGAGGTGCATGTGCGCGAGGAGGATGGGAACGAGCTGACCGTCTTTGTAGCCCACCTGATTGCCAGCTTTCACAAAGGGCGGGCCGCAGAGCACCTGCGGCAGCGTGAGGTTGAGGCTATCCTGGATATCATGGCCGCCGCACATGGTCAGCCTCACCTGCTCATGGGAGACTTCAATGCACTGGCGCCTGGTGAGGCGCTGCGCGCCAGTGCGCTCCTGCGCTATGTGCTTTACCTGGATCAGACTCTGCCCAGCGGAGAGAGCCATGAGCGCGATGGCCATCCCCACCTTGCCTATGTGCTGCCCGATCGCCTGCGTCCGCTGCAACCTCTCCTCGCGCATCTCTCGCGCAATCGGCCAGCACGCTGGTTCATCGATGCCCTGGCCGGTCTTTATGTGCCCCGCAAGAGCATCTCTTTGCTACGGCGTGCAGGCTACCTCGACTGTTTCCGCCACCTGCACCCTCATGAGCCGGGCTTCACCTGTCCAGCGCTCATGCCCGCAGGCAGGATCGACTTCATCTTTGCCAGCCCCGAGCTAGCGCCGCGGCTACGCGCCTGCCAGGTCGTGGAGGAAGGCAATGGCGTCAAAGGGCCCCAGGCCAGTGATCACTTGCCCGTGCTGGCCGAGTTTGCTCCCTGCGCCACACCGGCCCCGACGAGAGAGATCAGCACACCCCAGGCTTTCGCCGCACTCTCTTCGCTGTAAACCGGGCCAGGCTGGCCTCAGAGGCGCATTGGAAGGGAGGGCAGAGAGGAGGATCTACCCCACCCTCTCCTCCCTGGCCTGCCGACGATGACCTTCGAGTGCAAGCGCAGCCTCGAGGATCACTGAAAGACGTCCTTCGTCTTCTCGAAGAGATTGCGAAAGATGTTCTTATCGTTCTGCTCGCTCTGCTCACGCTCCAGGCGAGCGAACTCTTCGAGGAGGCGACGCATCTCGGGCGTCAGGTTTGTAGGAGTAACGACCTTCACGATCACATGCTGATCGCCACGCGCACTACTGTGAACCACGGGGACGCCCAGGCCCTTCAGGCGGAAAGAGCGACCGCTCTGCGTGCCAGGCGGGATCTTGAGCGTTGCCGTCTTGCCGTCGATCGTTGGCACCTCGACCTCGTCTCCGAGAGCCGCCTGCGTAAAGCTGATCGGCAGCTCGTAGATAATATCGTTGCCCTGGCGCTTAAAGAAAGGATGAGGCTTAACGGTCAGAATCACATAGAGGTTGCCAGGCGTACCGCCACGAGCGCTGACCTCACCCTCACCAGTCACGCGCACATTGATCCCATCGTCCACGCCGGCAGGGATATTGACCACCACGCGGCGATTATTGCGCACGCGCCCCTGGCCACGACACTTCTCGCAAGGCGTAGTAATCACCCGCCCCTCGCCACGGCAACGCTCACAGACAGTCACATTGACAAACTGGCCAAAGATCGATTGCTGCACGCGTCGAATCTCGCCAGTACCGCCGCAGGAGGAGCAGCGAGCTGTCGAAGTGCCTGGCTGAGCGCCGCTCCCGTGGCAATGAGGGCAGGTCTCCCAGCGAGGCAGCTCGATCTCCTTCTGACAACCGAAAACGGCCTCTTCGAAGGTAATCGTCAGCTCATAGCGAATATCAGCGCCCCGCTGCGGTCCCGTTCGGCGCTGCGAACCTGCCGTTCCAGCGAAGAAGGTCTCGAAGATGTCGTTGAGCGTCGTAAATGAGCCGAAGTCGCTGAAACCGCCGAACCCGCCAAAACCAGCTCCGCTGCCATTGCCGACCCCGGCATGGCCATAGCGATCGTAGGCCGCGCGTTTCTGCGGATCGCTCAGGACCTCGTACGCCTCATTGATCTCAATGAAGCGTGCTTCAGCGCCTGGCTCCTTGTTGGCGTCCGGGTGATACTGCTTGGCAAGGCGGCGGAACGCTTTCTTAATTTCCTCCTCGCTTGCGTGGCGCGATACACCCAGAACTTCGTAGTAATCTCGTTTACCAGCAGGCATCGACAGGTCCTTTTAACGTCAGAGAACTACATTTCCTTGTACTCGCCCTCGATGGTATCGTCCTGCGTTGTTCCCTGCGACTGGCCATTCCCATCGCTTGTGGTAGTAGAGGAAGCGCCATCGGTGCTCTCCGCCTGACGATAGAGGGCTTCACTGACACGATAGAAGCTCTGCTCGAGCGCCTCGCGCGCAGCCTTGACGCGCGCGATATCATCACCCTCCAAAGCAGCGCGTACCTCAGCGATTTTCGTCTCCAGCTCGCTGCGCTGTTCAGGAGAGAGCTTCTCGCCCAGGTCGGCCAGGCTCTTCTCAGCGCGATAGGCGGCGCTATCGGCCTGGTTACGCTCTTCGACCTCCTCCTTGCGCCGGCGATCCTCCGCCGCGTGCTCCTCAGCCTCGCGAATCATACGCTCGATCTGCTCCTGAGAGAGGCCACTGGAGGGCATAATCGTAATCTTCTGCTGGCGCCCGGTGCCTTTATCGCGAGCCGAGACATTGACAATACCGTTGGCATCGATATCGAAAGTCACCTCGATCTGTGGCACGCCACGAGGAGCAGGCGGAATCCCATCGAGGATGAAGCTCCCCAGCGAGCGGTTATCCTTGGCAAACTCACGCTCGCCCTGCAGCACATTAATTTCGACGCTCGGCTGATTGTCGCTGGCGGTAGAGAAGATCTGGCTCTTGCGCGTTGGAATAGTCGTATTGCGCTCGATCAAGCGGGTAAAGATGCCGCCCATCGTCTCGATACCCAGCGAGAGCGGTGTAACATCGAGCAGCAACACGTCCTTAATATCGCCGGTCAAAACGGCGGCCTGGATGGCGGCTCCCACAGCCACCACCTCATCGGGATTGACCCCACGATGCGGTTCGCGATCAAAGATCCGGCGCACCAGGGCTTGAACTGCCGGCATACGCGTCTGGCCACCGACCAGGACCACTTCCTGGATATCGCTGGGGCGCACGCCGGCATCGGCCAGAGCCTGCATCACCGGCCCGCGCGAGCGCTCAATCAGGTCCTCCACCAGCTGCTCCAACTTGGCGCGTGTCAAGGTCACCATCAGATGCTTGGGGCCACTGGCATCGGCAGTAATGAAGGGCAGATTGATCTCCGTCTGCAGCGAGCTGGACAGCTCCTTCTTGGCGCGCTCGGCAGCCTCCTTCAAGCGCTGCAGGGCCATACGGTCCTGGCGCAGATCGATGCCATGCTCCTTCTGGAACTCCTCGGCCATCCAGTTGATGATGCGCTGATCGAAGTCATCGCCTCCCAGATGGGTATCGCCATTGGTGCTTTTGACCTCGAAGACACCATCGCCAAGCTCCAGCAGGGAGATATCGAAGGTCCCCCCGCCCAGATCGTAGACGGCGATACGCTCATCCTTCTTCTTATCCAGGCCGTAGGCCAGCGAGGCCGCCGTCGGCTCATTGATAATGCGCAGAACCTCCAGGCCGGCGATGCGTCCCGCGTCGCGCGTCGCCTGACGCTGGGCATCGTTGAAGTAGGCTGGCACTGTGATGACCGCCTGTGTCACGCGCTCACCGAGATAGGCTTCCGCATCGGTCTTGAGCTTCTGGAGGATCATGGCTGAGATCTCCGGCGGGCTGTACTGCCGCCCCTGGACCTCAACCCAGGCGTCGCCGTTGCTGGCACGGATCACCTTATAGGGAACGAGGCTGCGATCACGCACAACCTCGGGATCATCGTATTTGCGCCCCATGAAGCGCTTGATGGAATAAATGGTATTCTCAGGGTTCGTAATGGCCTGCCGTTTCGCCATCTCGCCGACAAGCCGCTCGCCGTTCTTCGTCACCGCAAAGACAGACGGCGTCGTGCGCGAGCCCTCGGCGTTGGGGATCACCACCGGCTCGCCGCCTTCCATAACAGCAACACAAGAGTTCGTCGTCCCAAGATCAATGCCAATAACTCGTGGCACAGTTGCCTCCTACAATCTCGCAAGATTTTCTGCGCTGGCCGGGGGAGAGAACAGCAGGATGATCACAAGGAGCCGCCTGTCCGTTCTAGCTCTATCACTCGGTCTACTTGCCTACACCGACAGCCTGATGTTGGCCCAGCTCCTACCCGCCAGGGCTGGGGCCGCGAACGAGCACAGGCAGTGAAAGGGAATCAGTGAAGATGACTGCTGGCAACCCTCTTCCCCCACCCTGTTAGCCCATCCCCATCAACCAACTACCTGACCATCCCCTAACCCATCCCCACCGCTTCAGCACTCCATGTTTGCCTGTATGCTCGTCACCCGCCCATTGTGGCGGCCCCCCATAGCGCGCTACAGCCGCCCGCTCACAGGCCATAGCCCTGCTCCAGCAGGTCGTTCATCAGCTCAACCATATAGCGGACAACCGCCACCGCCCGCCCGTATTGCATGGGTGTGGGGCCAATCACACCCAAGAGGCCGCTGAGCTTATCCTCACGCCCATAGCGAGCAACAACCAGACTGACATCCTTCATCTCATCCCACTCATCCTCTCCACCGATGATCACCTGTACCCCATCGGACTCGCGCACGTGTGAGGCCAGGGCTGGTAAAAAGCTCTTCTCTTCCAGCACCTTGATCACTTTGTTGACACGCTCGCGCCGCTCCTCTTCCAGCGCGCGGTGACTACGCTCACGGCGCTCCTCATCGCCGGCCCGGCTTCGCCCATCAGGCGGCTCTAAAATGTTGAGGACACCCTCACGATAGAAGAGATCACTGACGAGACGGCTGTGTTGCTCAAGCAATTGGGCGATGGCCGTGCCGATCAGCTGCTCCACCGGGGAGAAGCCTCGCTTCTCCAAGATCGCCATGACTTCGGCAGCATTCTTTCCCTGGAAGAGCTTGTTGAGACGCGTCGAGATGGCGCTCAGATCCTCTTGCTTGTAAGGCGTCTCCAGCAACAGGCGCCGCTGCCTCACTGTGCCATCGCTCATTACCAGGACCAGATGAGCCGAATAATCGGAGACCGAGAGAACTTCAAAGTGCTTGAGCTGCCCTACGCTGGCCCGCGGCGGCGTCATCACAGCGGCGCTGTGCAGCATCCGCGCCATCACCGAGGCCGTCAGGCGCACCCACTGGTCGAGCTGATCCTGCACTTGATAGAACTGGTGGCGGATCAGTCGCTGCTCCTCTAAAGAGAGGGCCGACTCCTCCATCAGATGTTCGACGAAATAACGATAGCCCTGATTGGTCGGCACTCGCCCTGCTGAGGTATGCGGCTGATAGATCAGCTTTGCCTCCTCCAGGCCGGCCAGCTCGTGCCGCACCGTGGCCGAGCTATATCTGAGGCCATACTTGCGTACGAGCGTCTCGGAGGCCACTGGCATGCCTGTGTGGATGTATTCCTCGACCAGCGCTCTCAGGATCTCTTGTTTGCGTGGACTCAGCGGGATCGACATCGGCTCACAGGCCCCTATCTCTGGCTCTACCCAGCCCCCCCGGCCCTCCATTCTTCGCCGGGTTACTCAGGCATCAATGAGGCCAAAATAAGTGCTAGCAGTCTCTTTGTGAGACTGCAAGTACAGCATAGCACTCGGCAGAAAGGATTGTCAAGGGGAGGTGACCGTCAGCCTCGGGCGCCTCTCTCTCCCTTTGCCCCACATACTGGAAGATAGCTATGAGCCTCTCAAAGCTGAGATTGACAAATCAGCATGTATATACTAAAGTATCAGAGAGATCACTTTTCAAGTGATCTCTCCAACTGAATCTCACATGAAGCAAGATTGGGGAGGTTCTCACCAATGCTATTTCTTCAGCGTAACCTGATCATCCCCCTCTCTTCCCTACTAGTCATCCTATCGATACTTTTCCCCGCACTGCTTGCTTCGCCCACCGCGCATGCTCAGGCCCGCATTAGCAGCGATCAGAGCGTTCAGCCTCATTACTATCCACCTCCCTGCCAGGGAGCGGAGTGCTACGGAGCTGATCCATACACGACAACCTGTGGCAAATCTAGCGCCAATAATGGGGTCACGCTCACGACGGTCGACATCTGGACTGGCGGCCCCCAGGGAGGAGGTACATGGATCGGCCAGCTCTATAATTACTACTCGACGCTCTGCCAGGCCAACTGGGCAGTCGTCTGGCTCAATGCCCCTTACGCCATCTCGATCCGCATCTCGACAGTTGGCGGCTCCGAACGCCAATGCTATCCTGAAAACTGCACCAGTTACTATACGGGCAGCGCCTTCCCCGCCTGGACCAACATGGTCGACGGCACTGTTTTGACGCAGGCTTGCGCGAGTCTGGCTATCTGGGGTTCTCTCTCGCGTCAGGTTTGCGTCAACCAGTAGAGGAGAGCAAGCCGGTTGGCGAATCCCGGCTGATCCCGGCGCTGGTCCGGCCAGGGCCAGCAAGCCCAGCGCAGAACGAGCAGGTGTCGATCGCGCTAACGCGCTAACGGTCTGGCGGCAGCCGGGCAAACAGCGGGTCCACCTCCCGCAAGGTGCCTCTCTGACTGGCGTCCCTTAGCAGGGGCGGACCCGCTGGATCTTCTTCTTCTTCTACAGGAGTCACTCCAGCCCACCCCGTTCCTCTACCCTGATCGCTGCCTTGCCTTCAACAGACCAGACGCAGCTTCACGGTTGGGCTGTTGGTGAGGCCCCATTATTGGTTGTTGCCGTGGCTGTTGGCGTGGCAGCACCGTTGCCGCCATTGCCCTGATTCATCCCGGTGGTATCACCCGTTCCCGTTGACGATGAAGTAGTCGCCGGCAGGCCGCTTTGCTGCGGATACTCATCATCCAGCATGACGTCGCAGTAGCCGCTGCCTTGCAGCCCATTCACCGTATTGACGCACATCTTCTTCACGCCCGGTGGGGCCGTAAAGAAGTAGTCATGATACGGCGACTTATAAGAGCCGCAAGGAATATTGGCACCATCCATATTGCAAGCGCCCATGGCCCGCTCAATGACGCTATGCCAGATAGGGGCAGCGCCCGTAATACCGATCACGTTGCCGCGGAACGGCTCGTTATCAGCGTTGCCAGCCCATACCCCCACCACTACATCAGGTGTATAGCCGATGGTCCAGTTATCCTTGAAATTATCGGTCGTGCCGGTCTTGGCAGCCACATCGGGTACCTGACCATTGGGCAGGTGCCAGTCCCACATCGACAGCGTATGGTCGCCGCCGAACTCCTGGGCACGGGCAGCCTCATCCGAAAGCACGTCGGTAATCATATAAGCGATCTGAGGGCTCAGCACGCGCGTGGCTGGAGGATGGCTGGTATCATAGTGATAGAGATGGTGACCATAGTTGTCCCAGATATCGAGTACCCCCTGGGGCGGGACATGCATCCCTCCATCGGCGAAGACCTGATAAGCTCCCGTCATCTGCAAGAGCGGCACCTCGGCAGTGCCCAGCGCCAGGCTCGGGAAGAAACAATCCTGATAGGTGAGATTCGGATTATTTTTGCTCTGACGGCAGGCTGGCAGATCATAGTCACGGATGGCCGTAATACCCATGCGCTCCGCCATCGTGATCACGTTCTGGACACCGGTGAACTCCATTGCCTTGACAGCGGGCACGTTGAGGGAGTTCTGCAGGGCCTCGCGTATGGTCGAATTCCAGTTATGGTAGGTATTGCCGTAATCGGTTGGATGATAGGCATTGTTTTCCGGGTCAGTCTCGGGGTTCTGATTGTTATATGGGAAGTAGGTCTTGACATCCGGCAATACAATGCCAGGATACCAGCCCATCTGGAAGGCGGTCGCATAGACAATAGGCTTGAAAGAAGAGCCTGGCTGGCGCGGTGAGAGCGCAGCGTTGACCTGCCCTTTGATCTGGGGCTTGTTCGAATTCCAGTCGGAGCTGCCAGCCATAGCCAGAACCTCGCCCGTTTTGGCATCCATGACGACCACTGCGGCATCATTGACATTGTTCACAGTATTTAAGGGACCACAGCCAGTATAGTAGGAAAAATAGCGGCACTCGACCTGGTCGAGATGGCGATCGATGGCCTTCTCAACGAAGGTTTCCAGATTGACGTCGATCGTGGTCCGAATATTGAAGCCGCCAGTGAGGAAAGCCACCTCACCGGCCTGCATATCTCCGTGGCCGAGAGCGTTCTCAATCTGAGAGATGACCCAGAAGACGAAGTGGGGAGCCCGAATGGTGTTGACATAGGGATGGAACTTGAACTGGGCAGAGATGGCCTCGACCTTCGCCGCTACCTCGGGTGTAACCAGTCCCACGCCATCTACAACCATACCAAGCTTGATCATCTGGTTGAGCACATATTTCTGACGGTTCAGCGCCCGCTCGGTGTTACCCGGGATAACTTTCTCCAGGGAAGGGTCATAGTAGTCGGGATTCTGTGGCAGACCTGCCAGGAAGGAGGCACGCGCTAGCCCCAGCAGGGGATCATGCTTGCCCGTTTTCAGGTCTACATCGAGATAGCGAATACCCGGAATACAGTTGAAGTGGACATCGCAATGCGGCTTGAGATCAAAATAATCTTCGACTGCCGCTTCGATTCCCAGCTCCTGAGCCCCAAAGGGCGCTACATTAAAGTACATCTCCAGGATTTTCCACTTGGGATACTGCTGGGTCAGGGCAATAGCCAGGGCCGCCTCGGTAATCTTGCGTGAATAGGAATATTGGTCATCGTGAGTAAGGTTCTTAATCAGCTGCTGCGTCAAGCCACTGCCGCCACCGTTATGCTCAATGAAAGCGCGCAGGATACCCTGGGGATCAAAACCTGCGTTCTCCCAGAAGGTGGGGTCCTCGGCGGCAATCATTGCCTGCTGCATAACCATCGGAATATCCTTATATGCCACTGGAGTACGCCGCCCGGCGTACTGACTCTCCGTGTCATAGGCCTGATACAGCAGGTTCATGTTGCGATCATAGATGCGCGAGGTCTGGCTGACATGCTGGCTCGCTAACTGCTGTACCCGCGGGTACTGCTCTTGATAGTAAGCGTAGGCCGAGGCTCCGCCCGTCGAGAGAAAGATCAGGATGAGCACGGCCACCACCGAGGCCACCACGGTTACCACACGCCGCGGGCCAAACTGACGACTCTTAAGGCGCTGACGCCGCCTCCGGAGCATGGAAATGCGCAGAGTGCGTGAGCGACGCCAGGGCCGAGTTTTATCGATGCCGCCGCGCTGGACAGAGGGGGCTGGCCTCTCTAGAAGGCCCGGGCCTACACCGGCACCAGAGCCAGCGGGCAGGGTCGAGGAACGCAGCGCCTGCGAGGGAACCAGGGGACGCGCTGCCTGGGAATGGGAGCCCAAGCCCATGGTACCGGCTACAGCTACCACTTTGCCAGACCAACGACGTACGACGTTGGAGACGTTAGAGACCCAATTATTGTAGCGCCCCGAAAGCAGGCCGGTACGTCGCGGTTGACCTTCCTGATTGCTTGGACTGGCCTGCAGCGGTAAGGGCGCCGGCGTTCCCCCACCTCCCTGCGGCATGGCCGGATGGCCCGCCTGCGACGCTGGGGGAACGTTCAGCCCCAGCCCTGACGGCTGCGGCGATACGGCGGATGGCCCGCTGGTAGGCTGCTCACCGTAGCGGCGTAAGAGGCTCCCCGGCGCTCGCTCTTGCTGGTGACCGTTATAATTTGCTCCTTCAGGACGGTTGAACGGCTGCTTCCACTGACTGTTGCTCATCGGTTCACAATCCCCTCAATGAGACTCCTTGTACACCACCGCCCGGCTGTCAATAAGCCAGAACGCCGGTCCAGGGAGAGAGGCCCACCCCCTCCACAGGCTCCAACCAGCACGGCAAGCCTGCAGCTCCGCTCTCCTTCCTCTGCTCATGAATGCTAGACATGATGTCTGCTTGCTTTGCTCAGCAATCTATCGGACGTAGACACAATAGCACACGGTAAGATAATTGCCTACCGCTATCCCCCTTTCAGGCCATGCCCTCCAATCCCTCCACCCTCATGCCCACTATCCTCTCGTACAGATCCCGATCCATAGACCATGATGCACGCTAGAAGCTCTGCCAATTCATAGCTTCACATCTCCAGATAAATCATGTACAATACATGGGACAATAGAAGCCTGGGCCGTTCTCTTGCAAAGGAGCAATATCCACATGTTTGTGCACTATGCTCGCTTGCCGTTGCTTGTCAGAGTTCTTTCTTCTCTTGCTGCTGCCTGGCTGCTGATAGGGGGAGAACTGGCTTCCCCCGCCCTGGCCGAGCGGGCCGCAGACCCGATCTCGGTAATGGCCCAATCGCAGAGCGTCCATTTCCCCAATTACATCGATTTCCAATTGAGCGCTACTGATAGCCTGGCGCCAATTGTCGTCGCCTATATCCATGTCTCCATCCCACTATTCGATGTCGACGATACCGAGCGAGTCACAGCCAATGCCGCAAAAACGATTACCTTGCACTGGCGCATGGATACCAGCGGGAATAATTACGTTATGCCAGGAGCAACAGTCACTTATTATTGGGAACTTAGCGATTCTCTAGATAATGTTCATTTAACTAAATATGTCAGTTTTATTGTAACCGATACGCGCTTTAGCTGGCAAAGCACAACTCAGGGATATATGCACCTCCATTGGTATAATGAGACCCCCGGTTTCGGCCAGGCTCTGCTCACGCGCGCTGTTACCGACGAGAACCACCTGCTAGAGGTGACGGGTCTGCATTATCACCAGGCCTTTGATCTCTGGGTCTACAGCAGCGAGGACGCTTTCCGCAGTGCCCTCCCTCCCGATACATTCGAATGGGTAGGAGGCGAAGCCTTCCCGCCCCTCAATGAGGCCTTCTTTATGGTGAGCAGTCTCACAGACGAAACTTTGGCGCGCGATATGCCTCACGAGATGACCCATCTGCTGCTCCATCAGACGGTTTCTAACGACACAAACATCCCTCTCTGGTTCGACGAAGGTTTGGCCGTCTATTGCCAGCTCTACCACGAGCCGGAAATGACCGACCGCTTCAATGAGGCTTTGCGCAGCCACTCGCTGCTCCCGCTGGCCCAGATCACGGAACGCTTCCCAAGCGACAGCGATGCCGCCTATCTGGCCTATGCGGAGAGCTGGAATCTGGTCGACTATATGTATCGCACCTTTGGCAAAACAGCGCTGGAGCATCTGTTCCAGCTCCTTGGTAGCAACAGGCAGACCTTCGATGAGGCCCTCCAGGCAGCTATCGGTGAGGATCAGGCCCATCTGGAGAATCAGTGGCATCTGGCTCTCCATCAGCCACCAACGCTCTCACCTGCGGAGATGCAGACGCCAGTCGCACAGCCAGCCACAACGGCCCAGCTCCAAGTGCCGACGCCAGCCACAAGCGATAGCCGGGATACCACTCTGGCAGCTCTTGGAGCCATGCTGATGCTCACGGCTCTGTTGGGCACCGCGCTGCTCCTGTTGTCAGTCCGCAATCAGCGTCTTCAGGCGCTGGCCGCTGTTCAGGCAGCAGAGCAGATTCTGTCGGCCAGCCGCGGAGATCGACAGGGTCCGCCCTCAATGGGTGGCCCTCTACCACCTGGACGCCAGGGAGGCTGGCCTGGACAGTCCGCTCCCAGGACCCCCGATGGGTTTTCGTACTTCGATAGCGATCGGCCTTTCGGCTTGCCAGGAAGGGAGGAAGGTCCGCTCTCTCCGCCACCGCAGGAGCCAGGAGCTAAGGATCACGGCGAGGATCACGGGCCGTGGCCGCCTCGTCCGGAAGTTTGATGCAGCCGGGCAACAGGCCTGGCTCCTCTAGCCTGTTGCCCGCCGCTCTAGCACTGCTCTGACAGATCCGGCTCCCTCCCGGCCAGCATTGCAGGCCAGCCCTCGATCGCCAATCGCTTTATCTCCAGCAAGAGCCAGCGGCAAAACGGTTAAATGGAATGGTGGCGGAAGAATATCATTCATATGATGATTAGATGTGTCATGTGGAAAGGATGTGTGCGATGAGTGATATAATGGATGATACAACTTCTGACTCAGCTTGCGTACCGCGGCAAACGAGCACTCCCGCCTCCCCTGGCGGTTTCTCCCACCCCCCTCTCTCTGAAGAAGAGCGCTCCTACTGGGTGGCCTTCAGTCGCATCCGCGGCATTGGACCAGCCAGCTTCAAGAAGCTTTTGACCTTTTTCCACGGTGAGCTATCCGCCGCCTGGAAAGCAGGACGAGCAGAGCTACTCTCTGCCGGCCTTCACACTCGCCTGGTTGAAAGCCTGCTTCGACAGCGCGCGCTTATTGCTCCAGAGGAGGAGCTGGCCCGTTTGCAACGCCTCGATATCGAGGCGTTGACACCCAGGGACCAGCTCTACCCGCCGGCCTTGCGGCGCCTGAACGATGCTCCTCCTGTGCTCTACCTGCGCGGTCAGCTCAACCCCAATGATCAATGTGCCCTGGCCATCGTCGGAACCCGCCGTATGAGCGCCTACGGCAAGCTGGTGACCGAGCATCTGGCGGCAGAGTTGGCCCGCCACGGCGTGACGATCGTCAGTGGCCTGGCGGTCGGTATCGATACAGCGGCCCATACGGCGGCTCTGGCAACCGGGGGACGTACAATCGCGGTCCTCGCCTGTGGTCTGGATGTCCTCTACCCAGGGTCAAATGTCAATCTGGCGCGCCGCATCGTCAGCTCAGGCCAGGGGGCCCTGCTAAGCGAGTATCCTCCTGGGACCTATCCCGACAGTGGCAATTTTCCTGCACGCAACCGGATTATCGCCGGCCTGGCCCTGGGAGTAGTGGTGACGGAGGCTCCCCAGAAGAGCGGAGCGCTGATCACAGCCCGCCATGCGCTGGAGGCTGGACGCGATGTCTTTGCTGTCCCTGGCAATATGTTCTCCCGCGGGAGCGAGGGGGTCAATCGCTTAATCCGGGACGGCGCCCATTTGATTACCAGTGTTCAGGATATCCTGGACGCGCTCAATCTGTTTACGGTTTCACAGTGCCTGGAGCTACAGCAGGCTCTGCCGGACGATCCAGTCGAACGCCAACTGCTGGCCTTGCTGAACCATGAGCCGCGCCATATCGATGAGCTGACTCGCACATCAGGATTGCCCTCCTCACAGGTGGCTGCGACGTTGCTGACGCTGGAGCTAAAGGGTATGATAAAACAGGTGGGCGCGATGTATTATGTGCTGGCCCGCTAAGTGTATGGCACAGCGTCAGCCTGAGAAGAGAGGTCAGGTCGGCTCTATGATCTTGCTGGATCATCTTCTGGAGGCGACGGGAGGGAGTTTAGTTTTTCTTGGACGTCAACAGCAGTTTCCCGCTTTCAATCATGATACACGTCAATTGCTGCCCGGAGAGCTTTTTGTGGCTGTACGCGGTGAGCGCAGCGATGGCCATGACTACTGGCAGGATGCCCTGCAGCGCGGAGCTGGCGGCCTGTTGATCGAGGGTCGCTATTTCAGTGCGCTCTCTGAGGAGCAGCGCGCTGCTCTGCAAGAGAGCGGCGCGGCGGTGGTGGTCGTCGCGGATACGCGCCAGGCGCTGCAAGCCTACGCCCGGGCGATTCTAGCTCGCTGGCGGCCTACCGTGATCGCGGTCACGGGAAGCACGGGGAAAACGACGACCAAGGAAGCGATTGCGCATGTGCTTGAGCGCCATTTTGCCACTTTCAAGAGCTGGCAGAATTACAATGATTTGCTGGGCTTGCCCCTCTCTCTGGGTCGCCTGGAGGAGCACCACGAGTATGCAGTCGTCGAGTTGGGCTGCGACCATCCGGGTGAGATTGGCAATCTCTGCCGCATTGCTCAGCCCCGTATCGGGGTACTGACCAATATCAGCCCGACTCAGTTGCTGTATTTCGGCAGCCTGGAGCACCTGGCGACGGAGCTGGTAAGTCTGGCTAATTATCTGCCCGCCGAGGGTACACTGGTGGTTAATGGAGATGATGAGCTGCTCCGCCGCCTGCTCCGCCGGAGCGACGACCGCCACTGGCAGGCCTTTACTGCCACGGCCCTGGAGAAGGTCCACGTCTCCTGGGAGGGGACAGAGGCCCATTGGTCAGGGAGTGGACAGGCGCTGAGAACACGCTTGCTCGGCGCGCATTTTGTGACGACCATGCTGGCCGCCGCGACCGTGGGCCGCTTGTGTGGGCTGTCCGATGAGCAGATTGCCCAGGCGCTGGCAGAATTTGCTCCGCTGCCTGGCCGTCTGAATCCTTTGCCTGGCCTGCAGCGAAGCTGGCTGTTGGATGATACGCACAATGCGGCTCCGGCTTCGATGCTGGCCGCCCTGGAGACACTGGCACGGCTGCCAGCCAGAAGACGCATCGCTGTGCTGGGCGACATGTTCAATTTGGGAACCTTTGAGGAGGAGGGCCACACCCTCGTCGGTCAGGCGGCGGCGAGTCAGGTGGACTATCTGGTAACCCGCGGCGAACGGGCAGCGCTGATTGCTGAGGCGGCGCACGAGGCCGGCCTGCCCGCTGAGCGCATTATCCAGACCTCTACCCATGAGGATGCCGCACGGGCCGTGCTTGCTCTGTTGGAGAAGGCTGATCAGCCGACGGAGGACGAGCCACGGGATGTGGTACTGATTAAAGGCTCCGAGGAGGCCCGCATGGAGCGCGTGACGGAGCGCTTGCTGGCCGATCCTGCTCAGGCCCCCGAACGCTTAGTGCGCCAGACCCCAGGCTGGAAGCAGATTGTACGCATGCGCCCGGAGCGACCAACCTGGTTGGAGATCGACCTGAGCGCGATCGCCAATAATACACGACGCATCAAGGAACTGGTTGGGCCACGGGTGCAGGTGCTGGCCAGTCTGAAGGCCGATGCCTATGGTCATGGGGCGCTGAAGGTGGCCCGCACTGTCCTGCTGAATGGAGCCAGCAGGTTGGGCGTGGCAACGGTCAGCGAAGCCACTCCTTTGCGCGAAGCAGGTATTACGGCCCCTATCCTGGTCTTTGGCTATGTGCCACACTGGCAGATGCGTGAGGCGGTGCGCCTGGGTTTGACAATCACGCTCTATTCGAGTGAAGCGGCCCAGGCACTCTCTCGTGCCGCTCAGGCCCTGCAACGCACGGTGAAGGTCCATCTGAAGGTGGACACGGGCATGGGACGTCTGGGCATCCGCGCTGAGGAGATTGAGGCCATCGTCCGACTGGCACAGGAGATCACACGCCTGCCAGGCCTGGAGCTGGAAGGGATCTTTACCCATTTTGCTATGGCCGATGCGCAGGATAAGTCCTACACCCGCAGGCAGCTGGCGCGTTTTCAGCAGGTGCTGCAGGCTTTAGAGGCCGAGGGACTGCGCCCTCCTCTGGCTCATGCTGCTAATAGTGCAGCGACGCTGACGGTGCCAGAGGCGCATTTCGATATGGTGCGGCCCGGAATCGCCCTCTACGGCCTTGATCCTTCACCAGAGGTCCGGCTGCCAGCCGGTTTTCGCCCGGCACTCTCCTTTAAGACGCAGGTGGCTCAGGTGAAGCTGGTTCCAGAGGGTGAATGCATCGGCTATGGCTGTACCTATGTGACAACGCGCCCAACACGCATCGCAGTGCTACCAGTCGGCTACGCCGATGGCTTCCGCCGCGCGCCGCGTACATGGGGCTCGGTCCTGATCCACGGCAGGGAAGCCCCGATCGTGGGCCGGGTCTGTATGGATCAGTGTATGATCGATGTGACGGATATTCCCGGGGTGCGCGTGGGCGATGAGGTGGTGCTGATCGGGCGCCAGGGTGAGGCAACACTGACGGCGGAGCAGGTGGCCGAACGCCTCGGCACGATCAATTACGAGGTGGTGTCGGAGATTCTGGCGCGCGTGCCGCGGGTCGATTGAGAGCCAGACCAGCTTCAGGACCACCTCCCTACCAGGGGAATAACCCACCAAGCGGAATCAGCCGGCATATCAGAAATCGGCCCCTCAAGGGCAGCGGCAGGCAAGAGAGACGGCCTAGGTATGCCTCAGTGAAGATCACGGTCTTGATTCGTTCTATAGATAGATTAAAAGACATATAGCGATACAGGCAGGACCGAGATCTGACTATGAGGATGCTCAGTGATCCGGGCCATCCGTTACGGCTGCTCGCTCCCAGGGTGCTGCGGCGAATCTGGGGGCGGCCACAGCAGGCGAGCAGAGTTGCGTTGCTCATGAGCGCCTTGCTGCTCAGCGCCTGTATGGGAACAACTGAGCCTGTCAGTCCATTGACCAGCTCGGGCGTACGGCCACTGACTCCTACTGTTGGAGCCATGACCTTTGAGCCAGCAGCCCTGCCGACCCCCTCGCCGCTCCCCAAGACGGCCACCACCGCGCCGGCGGCCACAACGTCCCCCGTCCAGGGTCTGATCAGTGCCGTGGGGGCCGTCCTTCCCTCTGATCAACAGTGCGCGGCCAGCATCCACTACAGCTCGTGGGAGCCACGTCCAGACAACACCGCCGCCAATCACCATGTGCCAACAGCCCAACAGCTGGCTGCCATTGACCAGTTCTATCCTACCTACACCCAGAATCCCCAGGCCAATCGCTATAGCGCCCGCATTAGCGGCAATTTCACTGGTACCACCGATGAGATCATCCAGTGGGTGGCCTGCAAATGGGGGGTCAACGCCGATCTGGTACGAGCACAGGCGGCGGTCGAGTCCTGGTGGCACCAGAGCACCGCCGCGGGCAAGACCACCGAGAGCCGCTACTGTCCACCAGGCACCTGGAATGGCTCATCCTGCCCTTCCTTTTATGGTCTGCTGCAAATCACCTATCGCTATTTCAGTCACGAGTGGCCGATGATGCGCGATGATACGGCCTTCAATGCCGATTATGTCTACGGGATGATGCGCATGTGCTACGAGGGCCTGGCTACTCAGCTGCAGGCGTCGACGCCCAGCGCCGGCTACCCACGCTATCACGCTGGCGATATCTGGGGCTGCCTCGGCTCCTGGTACAGCGGCCAGTGGTACGATAGTGGGGCCATCCACTATATTCAGGAGGTGCAGAAAACGCTGCAAGAGAAACCGTGGCTGGGTCGCTGGTTTTAATCTGCAAGGAGACGGCGAGAGCACAGGTGATCAGCTAGTGGGTTCCTTGCCTGCGTAAGATCACCATACAGCATGGATCTCGACCGGATCGCTGTCGGCCCGCAATCTCACAGACATCTGCTCTCGCCCTTCGCCCTATCGCTGACTCGCATCTAGAGAGCCTCATTGTTCCTCAAGGATAACATCTATCTTTCGGCTTCAGCCTGCAACATACGGACCTGATGCGATAGGTCGCGCTCCTGACAGTGGGACACGAGGACAGAGAGGGAGCGGAGGATTACGCTTGCCTCTTTCCCTTCCAGCTTGGTATTTTCTTAAAAAGAGAAGAAGAATGTGATGGAAGGGGACTGAAGGGTAAAGCTCCTCGCCAAACTGGGGGAGGCCACCGCTGACGGTTCTTCCCGAAAGGAAGATGGGTCCAATGCAGCAACAATACTCGCTGCCGCAACTCGTTCCGCCCGCCATTTTGAGGCGTGCAAAGGCTAAGAGGCTGGGCGACTGGCTCTGCGGCTACCGCCTGCCTCAGAAGACTTGGGGCTGTCTCTTGCTGCTTCTGCCTCTTCTTTTCATTGAGGCTCTCTGTCTCAGCAGCGGTTCTCTATCTTCGCTCTGGTGACGCTAGGTATCACTTTCCTGCTGCTCCTGATGTGGGTTATCTGGACAGTTGATACATTCTACAGTCGCATTGATCTTTTCAGCCACGGCTTTCTGTGGAGCAGCCCTTTCAATCAGGCGGCCTTTCGCTGGGAAGACATCTCGACTATCTGGCGAGGCACCTACCAGGCATCCAGTGATTCTCATCCTGAAGGTGTAGGCGAGATCGACACGATCAAGGTAAAACAGCAGAACGGCAGTCTCTTCGAGCTTTCGACCTTCACGCAACTGAATGAACATGAGCGCGCGCGCATCTGCGATACAATTGAAAGCTACTTTGTCGCCACCCACCTTCCTGCCCTTCTGGAAGGCTATCAACGGGGCGAGATCCTCAACTTTGATCCGCTCTTCGTCAGCCGAGACGGCCTGTGGAACAAAGGGGATTTCTTGCCCTGGAGCCAGGTCGAGACGATCGAGATTGGGCCTGAGCAGATCGTCATCCGGCGCGAGGGACGGACCTCGGACTGGTACCGCACCTGGGTACCACGGCAGCCCAACGCCTGCTTACTCAACGCTGTAGTCGAGATTGTGTACAAGGCCAGTCGCTAGAGCATGACGCGACAGCTCGCTCCCCATCTTCAGGAAGCTGCTGCCTTTCTGCCACGGGCAGCAATGTACGAGTCGGCAGCGTCGCATTACCCATCTGTCAGTGAGCTCCCTGCGACAGCAAGAGTGAACAGCGGCAAATACCCTTGCTTCTTGCTTAGCCTTCATGGTAATGTCTCAGTGAACAGGCATTGAAACATGTAGGCGTTTAGGCTTTTGGCAGAGGCGAGAAAGCCGCCCCAACTAAGAGCCCTCTCGCGCACAAAGGCGGGACCGCCATGCAGCAAGAATTCTCACCCCGACAGCCAGTTCCTTCCTCTATCCTGAGACGAGCAGAGGCCAGAGGTCTTGGCGACTGGCTCTGTAGCTACAGACTCCCTCAGAAGACTGGGAGCTGCCTCTTTCTACTCCTCCCGACGCTATTCATCGAACTGCTCTTCGTTGGAAGCGTGCATGCCCTCGGCGCGTTCATCGCATTGGGCATAACTCTTTGGCCGCTAGTCCTCTGGGCCGGCTGGACATTCAATACTTCCCGCAGCCGCATCGATCTCTTTAGCAACGGCTTTATACACACCAGCCCCCTCAACCAGCAGATTTTTCCCTGGAAGGAGATCAAGATGCTCTGGCGAGGCACCTATAAGAACAGCAGCAATACTCAATCCGCAGGAGTAAAGGACATCGATACGATCAAGATCAGGGACAAGCAAGGCAGAGCCTTCGAGATCTCCACCCTTCACAAACTGAATGAACATGAGCGCGCGCGCATCTGCGATACAATTGAAAGCTACTTTGTCGCCACCCACCTTCCTGCCCTTCTGGAAGGCTATCAGCGGGGCGAGATCCTCAACTTTGATCCGCTCTTCGTCAGCCGAGACGGCCTGTGGAACAAAGGGGATTTCTTGCCCTGGAGCCAGGTCGAGACGATCGAGATTGGGCCTGAGCAGATCGTCATCCGGCGCGAGGGACGGACCTCGGACTGGTACCGCACCTGGGTACCACGGCAGCCCAACGCCTGCTTACTCAACGCTGTAGTCGAGATTGTGTACAAGGCCGCTCGCTAGCGCTCCCCAGAAGGCCAGTCAATAAAATAAGTGCCAGGGGAGCAGCTACTCCCCTGGTACCGGATTCATCAAGCTTGGCCAACGATGGCGCTCACTCCTTACCGCCGATAGAACTCATCAGCATCCATGACCGCCAGATCGCCGGTGTGCATCCAGCGCGCCCGATCGATCGCCTGCCCCGTCGCCTCCCGATTGTTCCAGTAGCCTAACATGACACTATAGCCGCGCGTGCACAGCTCCCCCGGCTGGCCCACAGGCACCACCTTCCCGCTCGCCGGATCAACAATTTTGATCTCCAGGTGCAGATGTACCTGCCCCACCGTGCTCACCCGCTTCTCTAGCGGATTATCCAGCCTGGTCTGCGTCGACACCGGCGACGTCTCCGTTATCCCATAGCAGATCTCCACCTGCTTCATGTGCATCACCACTTAGCTACTCTGGAGGAGAAGGCGAAATGCCTCATAGCGCTGTTGCAGGCGCTCACGCGAGAGATTGGGGTAGCGCCGCCTGTAGGCAGGAGAAGCCAGCTTATCTAGCACATTCTGAAAAAGATAATCCAGCTCTTCAAGGGCAATGCAACCTTGCCGCTGCATCAATTGGACATCAAGGCTATCGCGCTGGCTCCCACGCAGGATTTTGGAAAGGGCAATGCTATACCAGTCAAAGTAGAAGACGTCGAGCTTTCCATAGCGCTTGACAAATTGTAAGCGTGCTTCCCAACCATCTGGCAGGGGCATAAAATCACCTGGAGAAACGATTTCAACATTTACATCCAATTCTTGCTTTAGATGCTCTATTTCTTCTATAAGATCGTAAGGATCAATGCCGATTTGAAGGTCAATATCTAGAGTATATCCAGGACGAATGCCACAATGAACGAGTGCTGCTCCTACCACAAAGGTAGACTCTGCCAGGCTTCTGAGTCCTACCCAATCGAGCAAGGAACAGCTCAATTTCGTTCTTGCCCAGCCGGCTTGCGCATACTCATCAGCATTGCTCCTTGCCACTGAGCGCCTGTAACTGCTGCTGGCTCAACTTCCGTAAGGTTTCAATCACCTTCAGCGGGACCACTCGCCTTTTAGCTTCCTCTTGCTCCAGAAGATGGTCAATCTGATTCTGCCAGTCAGCCATAAAATTGAGAGGCAGACCATAGCGCCGCTGTAGATACTTCTCCAGAGCGGGTAGACCGGCCCGTCCTCCATCGGTAGAGGGCGGTGGCACCTGACGCTCTTGCCAGAGAGAGGCAAATGGTTCTTCAGGAAAAGTAGACAGGCGTCCAAGAGCAAAGGCGAGGCGAAAGAACCACCAGCGCTGCAAGTAGAGTGTAGCCAGAATAAGCACCGCCAGCCGCTCACGGGGTTCACCTTCACAGCGTTGGAGAACCTCCTGCGCGGCGGGAGCGAGCTCGGGATGGAGTATGAAAAGAGAGATGGTAGCATTTTCCACAAGAGGAAAGCTACAGCTAGCCAGGCGCAATAGCAGCTCTACTGGATCGACCGTCGTGGAGGTCCCTGCTGGCGGCGGTGCGCTGGCGACCAGATAATAGATTCCCCACTCACGCAGGATGGCAATCAACGTCTGAATCTCGACCGGGTCAATATCGGCCTGCAATCTGGTAGACATAGCCCTGGCTCACTCCTCGCTTGCTCCTGTTTGAACCAACCTCACGGCTCCTCAAGAATACCATCTTTCTGCCCCAGGTCGTAACAGGCCAGCCTCCTGCAAGGACAATCGAGATCCCGTAGTGGGGATGGCTTGCCCTGGAGCCTGGCTGAAACCCTGGAAATCGGACCAGAGCGCATCATGATCCGATGTGAGGGACAAACTGCTGAACGCGCATGGCTACGCGCTGGCGCGTTCCCCAGAGCCAGCCAGCAGAGCAAGCGCCAGGGGGTGGCTGCTCCCCTGGCGCCAGACTCATCCCCTACACACTACTGGTCAAGGCACACGCTTATAGAGCACACAAGCTTAGGCCGTCTGGATACGAGCGGCCTCCTGCAAGCCCAGTTCCTGAATGGCCTGCTCGCGCATGATAAACTTCTGGATCTTGCCCGTCACTGTCATCGGGAAGCTGTCCACGAACTTGATATAGCGCGGGATCTTGTAATGGGCAATCTTCCCCTGGCAGAAGGCCCGGATCTCCTCCGGCGTGGCCTGCTCGCCCGGCTTCAGCTTGATCCAGGCCATGATCTCCTCGCCATACTTCGCATCTGGCACCCCGATCACCTGGACATCACTGATCTTGGGATGGGTATAAAGGAACTCCTCAATCTCTCGCGGATAGACATTCTCGCCGCCCCGAATGATCATATCCTTGATGCGCCCCACGATGTTGATGTACCCGTCAGCATCCATGACCGCCAGATCGCCGGTATGCATCCAGCGCGCCCGATCGATGGCCTGAGCCGTGGCCTCGCGATTATTCCAGTAGCCTAACATGACACTATAGCCGCGCGTGCACAGCTCCCCCGGCTGGCCCACAGGCACCACCTTCCCGCTCGCCGGATCGACAATCTTGATCTCCAGGTGCGGATGTACCTGCCCCACCGTGCTCACCCGCTTCTCTAGCGGATCATCCAGCCTGGTCTGCGTCGACACCGGCGACGTCTCCGTCATCCCATAGCAGATCTCCACCTGCTTCATATGCATCTTCTCGATAACTTTGCGCATCACCTCCACCGGGCAGGGAGAGCCTGCCATCACGCCCGTGCGCAGGCTGCTCAGATCGAACTGCTCAAAGTCGGGATGCTCCAGCTCGGCGATGAACATGGTCGGCACCCCATAGAGGGCTGTACAGCGCTCTTCCTGGACCGCCTCCAGCACGGCTCGCGGCTCAAAGCTCTCTGCCGGGTAAACCATCGTCGCCCCATGCGTCACACAGCCCAGATTGCCCATCACCATGCCGAAGCAGTGGTAGAGCGGCACCGGAATACACAGCCGATCCCCGTGGGTGAAGCCCTGCAGGCGAGCCACGAAATAACCATTATTGAGAATATTGTGGTGGCTCAGCGTCGCCCCTTTGGGATATCCGGTCGTGCCGCTAGTATACTGAATATTTATCGCATCATCAAATTCTTGTTCTCTTTGTCTTGCTCTTAATGCCTCATCACTGACATTCTCGGACTGCGCCAGCAGCTCGCTCCAGCGCAGCATGCCAGGTACCGACTCTTCGCCGAGCTGGACAATCAGGCGCAGCTCGGGCAGACGCGCGGCGTGCAGCTCGCCCGGTGCAGAGCTTGCCAGCTCGGGTGCCAGCGAGGTCAGCATTTCGACGTAATTGGAGGACTTAAAGGCGGCAGCGGTGATCAGGGCCTTGCAGCCCGACTGAGAGAGCGCATACTCGACCTCATGCAGGCGATAGGCGGGATTAATATTGACCAGAATGGCGCCGATCTTGGCCGTCGCAAACTGCGTAATGCACCACTCGGCACAGTTGGGGGCCCAGATGCCGACCCGCTCGCCCTTCTGAATGCCGAGCTGCATCAGGGCTTTGGCACAACGATTGACCTCGGCCTGCAGCTGGCGATAGGTGAGGCGGATACCCTGGTGGCGGGCAATCAGAGCAGGGTGGTCGGGGAAGCGCTCAACTGTCTGATCAAAGAGATCGCCGATGGTCAGACCCAGCAGCGGGACATCACTGGGACCGCTGGCATAGCTCCATTGCCGGGCCACAGGCGCTGTGGCCCCTTCAGATGCGGATAGTTGAGTCATGGTGCTTCTTTCTCCTCTGAAGCTGAACGAGACAACAGGGCGCTACAGGGCAGGACGGGCAGGACCATGCCCGTCCCTTCACTCACAGCTAGCGTAGCCAATGCTCTACCAAAAATCAAGTTCCTCTGGGCCCAACTGACCGTCACCTCAACCGTACTCAAGCCAGACGCTCATTACCCCGGCGTTTGCCAGACCGCTCTATCCCTGCTGACCAGACTCCATAGCCAGTCACCAGACAACGATGTATACTGTAGAGAGGCTCTCTTCCCTGCCCACGGCATGAGCAGAGAGCAAGCGATCAGACTGTCGAAGAACGAGAAGAACGCGAGCGTCTCAGTCGGGCATCGCTTGTCTTCATCATAGACGACGCTTATGACATGCATAGGAACAGCCGGGCACATTGATCATGGCAAATCAACCCTCGTCAAGGCACTGACAGGCATCGATCCAGATCGTCTGACCGAAGAGAAAGTCCGCGGCATGACGATCGACCTGGGTTTTGCCTGGCTGACCTTGCCGGATGGCCGCGAGGTCAGCCTCATCGATGTACCGGGCCATGAGGGTTTCATCAAGAACATGCTGGCCGGAGTGGGAGGCATCGATGTCGCCTTGCTGGTCGTGGCCGCCGACGAGGGAGCAATGCCCCAGACCCGCGAGCATCTGGCCATTCTCGACCTGCTGCAGGTCCGTAGCGGCGTTGTAGCCTTAACGAAGGCCGACCTAGTCGATGAAGAATGGCTGGCCCTGGTCAGCGAGGAGATCGCCACGTTGCTTCAGCCTACCAGTCTGGCAGGCGCTCCCATCGTGCCCGTCTCGGCCATCAGCGGCCAGGGGATAGCGGCCCTGCTTGCTCACCTGCAAGAAGCTACCGCGAGGGCCCCTGAGCGCCCCGACCGGGGACGCCCCCGTCTCCCGGTCGATCGTGTTTTTACCCTTGCTGGCTTCGGAACAATCGTGACAGGAACGCTCATCGATGGCTGCTTCCGGCCAGGGCAAGAGGTCGAGATTCTCCCGCGCGGCCTCAAGGCCCGCATTCGCGGCCTCCAGCGCCATCGGCAGGCGATTAGCGTCGCCCAGCCCGGGGAACGCACCGCCCTGAATCTGGCCGGCATTGCCCATCAGGAAGTAGAGCGGGGCGATGTGGTGACCCTGCCGGGCCTGCTGCAGCCAACCACGCTGATCGATGTCCGCCTGCGCCTGCTGGCGGATGCTCCGCGCCCACTGAGTCACAACGCCCTGGTTGATTTCTACTGCGGGGCTCAGGTCGTACCAGCCACCGTGCGCCTGCTGGAAGACGACGAACTGCTTCCCGGTGAAAGTACCTGGGCGCAACTGCGTCTGCACCAGCCAACCGTGGTTGAGCGCCACGATCGCTTCATCGTGCGTATTCCCTCGCCCAGCCTCACGATCGGCGGCGGCGCAGTCCTCGATGCTCACCCGCGCTATCACCGTCGACGCCGCAGCGAGGTGCTCCACCATCTGGAGACGCTGGCTCAGGGCAGCCCTGAAGCTATCATCCTGACCCATCTCGAACAGCCAGTACGCCGCATGACAGGCACGACGCGCCTCCAGTGGCCAGCCTATGAGACCGCCGAGCTAGCCCGCCTGAGTAATCTCACCCAGCCTGTGACGCAGCAGGCCCTGGAGACGTTGTTAACTCAGAGACGAGTGCGACGTGTGGGGACATACTGGTTCGCGCTAAGTGTCTGGCAGGCCCTCAGCGAGGAGGCCCTCCGCCTGGTCCGCGACTACCATGTGCAGTTTCCATTGCGTAGCGGACTGTCTAAAGAGGAATGGCGCTCCCGCCTTCATCTGCCGCCACGCCTGGCAATGGAGGTGTTCGAAACCCTGCGCAGCGAGGGCTTGCTCACCGAAGCCGGCAGCGCTGGCCTGCTCCGCCTCCCCGAGTTTCTACCAACCTTGAGCGCTGAGCAGCAGCGACAGGTAGAGCGTTTAATTCAAGTCTTTCGCGAGAATCCTTTTATGCCGCCAACACGAGGGGAGGCCGAAGCTCTGATAGGGGAGGAGCTCGTGAATGCGCTGCTGGAGCGAGGCGAGCTAGTGAAGATGGGAGATGGTACCATCCTTTTTCTGCGTGAGGCGTACGAGAGAGCGGTAGCACTCATCACATCCTATTTGCAAGAGCATGGTACCATTACTGTAGCTCAGGCACGTGACCTGCTGGGAACAACGCGCAAGTACGTCTTACCTCTCCTGGAGCACATGGACGAACAGCGTATCACGCGACGAGTAGGTGATCTTCGCGTTCGCTTACCCCAGCCAGCAGGCACTTGAGGCCGGCGGCTCCTAGCTGTCAGCACGAAAGGTGGCGAGGCGAGTGGCTGCACTCGGGCTGGCCTCTGGAGCAAGACCGCAACAGAGGTGATTGCCGAAGAGAAAACAGATCTGTGCTACGCAGTAACCTCGGAGAAAGCTGTTCCCAATGGGGATAGGATGCGCTACAATAAGGAGCGAACTGTAGTTTACCGGGTATCCTGCGTTTATCGTCCATAGCAGGGCGTTTGTGAAAGAATACCTCGTCCCATCCGGAGGGCACGCTGGCTGGAGCGTGGAAGCAGCGGGCCAGGCTCGTTGGTCGAGTCGAGCCAGGTTGGTTGGACCAGGCTGGAGAGGCAGCAGAGCAGCCTGGCATGAGCATCGCTTGCCAGGCACGGAAGACCAGGCCAGCTTCAGCACGCCAACCAGGCTAGAGCGTGAGAAGCGGCCACAGGTGAAGCGGGGCAGACAGGCAAACAGGCTGGCTGGGAGGAAGAGCGAGGAGTAGCCAAGGCCAAAGCAGGCGAGAGAGAGGCGGGAGGCCGGCCCGACCAGGCCCCAAGGCCCATGTGGCCCCTCCTGATAAGCTGTACGGTCAAAGCGGAGAGCTATGCAAACAGAAGTTCTGGGCGAGCGATACCAGCTATTGGACCCCATCGGTCGGGGGGGCATGGCAACCATCTACCGCGGGCGGGACCTGCGCATGGATCGCCCTGTGGCGATTAAGGTGCTACGCGAGGTCTACAGTACCGACCCGAAGTTTGTCACGCGCTTCCAGCGCGAGGCAAAGGCCGCCTCTGCTCTGCAGCACCCCAATATTGTGCAGGTGTACGACTACGGGCAGAGCGAGGGGAATTACTATATCGTTATGGAGCTGGTCGAGGGCACAGACCTGCGCCGCTACTTGCGCTCACGGGGTGTGCTGGATGTGGAGCGCGCGGTGATTATCGCCCATGACGTCGCTCTCGGCCTCGGCGCCGCCCATCGCCGCGGGATCGTTCACCGTGATGTCAAGCCCCAGAATATTCTCGTCGGGCGCGATGGCTCGATTAAGCTGACCGATTTCGGTATCGCCAGCGTCTATAAGGATATCAATGCCGAGCGTCTCACCACAACGGGGATGACGCTCGGTACGGTGCAATATTATGCACCAGAACAGGCCCAGGGCGAGATCGTTAGCCCAGCCGCCGATGTCTACGCGCTCGGAATCGTGATGTATGAAATGTTGACTGGGCGCACTCCTTTCGAGGGCGATACCCCGGTGGCTGTGGCCATGCAACACATCCAGGACCCACCGGTACCCCCCAGCCACTATAATCCAGCTATTCCTCCCGCTCTCGAAGAGATTATTCTGCGCTGTCTGGAAAAGATCCCAGAGATGCGCTATCGCGATGGCAGCGCCCTGGCCCGCGCTCTGGAGGCCCTCGGAGAAACTGAGCTTGCAGAGCCTGCTGCCGATGTGGCAGCAGCGCCAACAGTGGTCACTTCACCTTACCGCCCTTCGCCCTCCGGCGTTGGGCACGGCCTGGTCAATGAGATCCCTGGCGCTGCTGCCGCTGCAGGCTACGATCAGCGTCCCCTCGCCGCTGGCGCCCTGGCGGCTTCTCCCTACGTTTCACCCGAGGCTCTCCCTGCTCCCGGGCCTGGACCCTATGGGGGCTTTGTTCAGTCAGGCACAACTCGTCCTTTCCAGCGTGATGCGATCGCCGGTGAGCGAGGTTCACGCTTAGCTGGTATTATTACTGCTCTTATCCTTATCGCCACTGTTCTGCTCCTCGGCTTCAGCATCTATCTGGCTTCTATTCTGGGATTTGTGCCTTTTCTGCACTTTTCTACTCAGGCGACCCCAGTCCCGCCAGAGGTGCCTGTTCCTTCGTTGATCGGCCTCACCTACCAGCAGGCACTGACCCGCGCGACCAATGCAGGCTTTGTACTGCAGGTGCATAATGGCCTGACCTCGGGATACGTGGTTCGGCAGTCGCCGCAGCCTCCGGCCCTGGCCCCACGCGGTTCGACGATCCTGGTCGATCTGCAAGAGCGACCGACAAAGGTCATTGTCCCCGATGGATTGGTGGGTAATACGCTGGCTGGAGCAGAACGCATTTTGCGCAGTCAGGGCATTCCCTTTACGGTGCAGTCCGACGGCGTTGATCCGACGAAGCCGGCCAACTATGTTGATCGTACTTCGCCCAAGAGTGGTGAGGAGCTGCCTAACGGCCAGAGCGTGATTCTCTACGTGGTGAACTTAAGCACTGGCTCGCCGACCACCGTCCCATCGCCAACGGCGACAGAGAAGCCCTCGCCGACCCCTACTCCATCGCCGTCTCCGACGCCGACGCCGTCGCCCTCACCAACGCCCTCACCAACGCCCTCGCCGACGGCCCACCCTCAGCCTTCGGCGACTCCCCCTTCTCTCTTACCCTAGAAGGGAGATAGGGCGCTGGCTGAGCCACTCGGACGGCGCTGAGAGGATACTACGCTCCATCGCTCAGCAATTCAAGAAGGGCAACCAGACGATCAACAACAGGGGACCCTCCAGATGGGGAGTCCCCTTTTCACTTTGCTCCGCGCTACCAGCTGGCAACAGCGATCGCATGATCCTTCTTCCTTACTCTTCTTTCACTCAAGCATGACCTGACTGCATTGCTCGTTCTCTGAGAGGGCAGTGGCTGGACAACCGGGGCTGAGCGTAACGCCTCCAGGGGAAGCGATAGTTATTGTAGTTAAACAGCATTGAGAGCGAGTCAGGCCAATCCACCAGCTTAGCGGGAAGAGGGGGGAGAGGAGGAATGCAGGTAACGCTGATGGCGTTGCTGGAGATAGGCCACCAGCGCCATCACCCCTACGAAGAGGAATGACCCACCATAGACGGCCAGTTCATGATCTTGGAGAAAGCTGATGGCTGGATCATTAATGATCAAGTGGGCCGCAACCCAGGCCAGGATAAAGCTGGCCACCAGTGTGAGGCCGGGTAACCGGCTAAGCACCTCAGCGATCAGCGCACTGCCTAAGAGCAGGAGCAGAATGCTGGTCAGAAGGCCAATAATGAGGACCGGGAGCTGCCCCTGGGCAATAGCGCCGATGGCGATCACGTTATCCAGGCTCATGGTGACATCTGCCAGCACGATGGTGAGCATGGCCAGCACAAAGCTGGTATTTTCTGGCGAGAGGTGACGCTCCAGCAGGCGATGCAGGTGGGAAGCCTTGTTCAGAACAGTAGCCGGCCCTCTGTTCAGCGGCTGAGTGATGCGCGACGTCTCGCTGACCGGGATCGATCTGGCCGCGCTCGCGGGCTGCGGCTCTGCCTTTTCAGAGGCATGGCTGAAGAAGAGACGGGCCGCAATTGAGAGAACCACAAGACCGCCTATGGCCTGGAGATAGGGAATCTGTAAGAGCCAGGTAGCCAGAGCAGCGAAAGTCAGACGGAGGAAAATAGCCAGGCCCCCACCGAGAGAGAGGGCCGCCCAGCGCCGTTGTCGTGGAATGCCTACAGTGGCCGCCCCAATGACCAGGGCGTTATCACCACTCAAAGCGAGATCGACTAGAATAATACCGCCGACAGTGCTGAGAAACTGCAGCCAGGTCTGCGGCATCTCCAACCCCCTTCATGAAGATAGAGAAGTTCATTGCTGTCCTGCCCAGAGCCAGAGCCATCGGCAAGCCAGGTCAGAAGAGAGCGGAGCCACACAGCACCAAAGAGAGCGACGGTAATGGGGATCACGTCGCTCAGAGCCTCCGTTGTCTTTACTGCTCGCTTGGGGGCCATGCCTGTGGGTAGCAAGCAGCCTGGCTGCCTCGCCTGGGCTATAAAGCTAGCCCTGCGGTAAGGAAGCGCATCTGAAACGCCTTGCTTTTCTTTACATAGTACCACGTGTAACGCAGTGCAGCAACACCACATGATAGAATGCAATGCGCACGGCCTTATGCTCGACGCCAGCCATGCGCGCGCCACGACAACGAGATGTAGGCAAAGGAGGACCACGCCACTATGCTGACTGCCGTACTACGCCATGTCTTGCTGACCCGCCCTTGTGGATTGACTTTCGACATCGACGGCACACTCAGCCCCATTGCTCCGACCCCTGAAGCCGCCAGGCTCTTTCCAGGCGTGGCATCTCTGTTGGAACGTCTGCGGCCCTACGCCAGGGTGGCGGTGGTCACGGGTAGAGGAATCACCAGCGCCGCGGCGCTGGTAGGGGTCGACGAGATCACGTACATCGGCAATCACGGCCTGGAGTGGGCGGAGGGCCTCCCTGAGCACCATCCGATCAGACTGCTTCCAGAGGCCGAAGCCTACCGCCTTCCAGCGCAGCGGCTGCTTGCGCTGGCGGAGCAGTACCTGACGCCAGCGCTCCCTTGCGCGCAGATTGAATACAAAAGTATCGGCGGGACCATCCATTACCGTCGCTGCCCCAATCCTGCCCAGGCCCGGCAGCAGATCCTGGAGCTGCTGAGGGAGCCAGCGCAGGAGAGCGGCCTCCTGCTCACGGAAGGGAAGATGGCCGTCGAACTGCGCGTACCTGGCCTGAATAAAGGCCAGGCTCTGCAGCGCTTCATCGAGCAGTATCAGCTGCGTAGTGCGCTCTTCGCGGGGGATGACACCACTGACCTGGATGGAGTAGAGACCCTGATTCGCCTGCGCCAAGAGGGGTCCTGTCCGGCAGCGGTGACGATCGCTGTGCGCCACGCCGATACCCCCCCTCGACTCCTGGAGCGGGCGGATCTCATCGTCGAGGGAGTGGCTGGCATGGCGGCCTTGCTAGAGGAAATGGTGACCTTCCTGGAGAGTGAGGCTGGGGCGTCCTCGCCAGGCTGGCAGGAAAAGCGTGCGTAGTGGATTACCTCCACGCGCTTTTCTTGCCAGCCCGAAGACAGCGGCATCTAGCAGCAGGGTCATCCTGCTGAAAGAGACAACGGGCTGGGCGCAAGCTCGGGTTCACTCTCTGGCTCACTCTGCTCACGCTGCCGCTTCTCGTTCTCAGCGGCCAAACGCGCCAGGTCAAGTAGCTCGTTAATATCTTCAATCTGACGGGTGAGCCAGGTCTGCAGATTGTTCTGCTCCACGATCTGACGGGCCAGCTTGGCCCGCCGCTCACGCTCCTCGGGCGGAAGCGTCAGGGCAGTGTAGAGCGCCTCGGCGGTCTCTGCCACATCCAGAGGCGAAGTCGGAATGGCTGCTTTGCCAAGCTGCTGGAAGGCGCCAGCAGTGCGCGAGAGCACAAGCAAGCCGTTGCGCTTGTTGACAACCGCTCCTTCCTTGGCTACCAGATTCATGCCGTCAATAATGGGGTTGACGAGCAGCACGTCGTAAAACTGCATGGCGGCCAATGCCCGCGTACGGTCGTTGTCGCAGAAGACCTCAATGGGCTTCCAGCTGGCATCCCCATAGCGGGCATTGATCTCTTCGACGAGCTTGAGCACCTCACTGTTGAGCCGCTTGTATTCGGGCAGTGATTGACGCGAAGGAACAAGGAAGGCCAGGAATTTTACCTTCCCCCGCAGTTCGGGATGCTCCTCCAGCATCTGGGCATAGGCCTGGAAGCCTCGAGGAATGTTCTTCGTCGGCTCGATACGGTCGACGCGCATGATCGTCTGTTCGCCTAGTAGGGGCAGGATCTTTTCGGCAGCCCTCCGCCCGGCCAGGCTCTGGACAATGCGCCGCTCCTCAGTCACCGAGATCGAGATCGGATACGCTCGCGCCAGCGTGCGGTGTCCCTGCCAGACAACGGTCCCTTCTTCAAAGTCGACTTCGGCCCCTTCGAGAATGGTCCGCGCCCCTTCCAGGAAATTGCGCGCATCGCGCTCGGTCTGGAAGCCAACGATATCGTTGCCCACCAGGCCACGATAAATCTCCTGCGTAATGTTGCTAGGCAGGAAGTGCCAGCAACGGCTGTCTGGCCAGGGAATGTGAATAAATTGCTGGGTGATGATGCTAGGGTGCCGCTCACGAATCATAGCGGCCACCAGATAGAGGTGATAGTCATGCAGCATAACCACTGGCGTGGTCTCAGCCCGCTCGATCTCGGCATTCACCGCCTCGGCAATGGCCTGGTTAGCCACCCGATAGCCGTTCCTCCAGGCATCCTGCAGCCGCTGATAATTGAAGGAGTTACTGCTGGGATCATAGAGATAGTGCTGCAGGAACCAGAGGACGCGATTGCTAATGATGTCATAGTGCTTGCGGTAAGCCGTCTTGGGAATGACAACGTAGCGGAGCTGCATCTTGAGATTCGGCAGCGGCGAGGGAATACGCCCACACTCAGCTTCAGCGCCGCGCGCCGCCAGACGGTCCCCTTCTGTCATCGCCATTGCCACCCAGGTGACTTCCATGCGACTGGCCGCCTCGATGAGAGCTGTGACGACTCCTCCCGCTCCTCGTCGAGATTTCAACACTTTATCTTGTGTAAGATAAAATTCAACGGGACCGCGGTTGGTCGCAATAATGAGGCGATGCGCATGGAGTGGCTCCGCTTGCGCAGGATGCAGCGTTTTATGCGCAGACATAGGTTGGTCCTTTCTAACAGGTTCTTCGCGCTTCGGCTGCGACTTTCTGCTGCTCTTCATCTCTCTCGCTGTCTCACTTGTTTGTCCGCTCCCTCCTTGTTCGGGCCTGGTCGGTGTGCGTTTTTCGCCGCCTACCTTCCCGCAGAGGCACGAGAAGACAGAGGCGACGAGAGGGAACGCAGACCTTTCTCTGCCCTCTTTAGGTGACGCACGGTCAGATACCTCTGTTGGAGACACCCTTATGTATAGTACCATAATTCGCAGAGGAAATGGGGCCTTCTCTCCCTGGAAACAGCCACTGGCAACAAGAGGGAACCCCTTCCTCCGTATTTTTCATGAGTCGGAACCAGACTTTGAATAGCTTGAAATTGTCAAGAGGGCTTCGCTTATGATACGCACAGACGGGCGTTCTCAGACTCAACTACGCCCCCTACGCCTGACAGTTGACTATCTAGACTATGCCGAGGGCTCGGTGATCATCGAGGCGGGACGAACACGGGTGCTATGCGCCGCCACCGTCGAGGAAAAGGTACCCCCTTTTCTAGAGGGCAGCGGACGCGGCTGGGTCACCGCCGAGTATAGCATGTTGCCCCGGGCAACGCTGACCCGCACACCACGTGAGCGTGAAGGACGCCTCAGCGGTCGCACCCAGGAGATTCAGCGGCTGATCGGTCGTTCGCTGCGGGCTGCCGTGGATCTGGAGGCCCTGGGAACGCGCACCCTGATTCTTGACTGCGACGTACTGCAGGCCGACGGCGGAACGCGTACCGCCGCCATTACCGGCGCCTTTGTGGCTCTTTACCGGGCATGCAGCCGCCTAGTGGAGCGCGGTCTCCTGCCCGCTCACCCGGTGCGCACCGCGGTGGCCGCCGTTAGCGTGGGTGTCGTCGAGGGCGAGCCACTCCTCGATCTGTGCTATGAGGAGGATGCCCGGGCCGAGGTTGATTTCAATGTGGTCATGACGGCACACGGCGACTTCGTCGAGGTTCAAGGCACCGGCGAGGGCGGCGTCTTTAGTCGCACCCGCCTGGATGAATTGCTCTCTCTGGCACAAGAGGGGATCAGCCAGCTGCTGGCCTTCCAACAGCCGTATCTGCGCTAGCCTGGCCGCCACGGATTTTTTCCTGAAGACTGGCTCTTGTTCGCTCGTTCGCCCGCTCCTTGCCGTTTGAAACATCTGCTAGCGGTACTAAAGTACCGCTCCGCCGACTCCACAAGGGAGCCTGCTTCCTTGCCTTGCTCGTGGCTCTGGTACAATAAAAATGGCAGTGATGTGGTGTGTCAGGATAGCCCAATATGCCCCTGTCCTGCTGGCAAAGCTTGCAGGCTGCAGGGGCTCATGTTAGAATCGTCCCGCGAATGGCCGAATGAGAGAGCTAGCTGCAGAAGGCCGCTCGTCTGCATGAGGTTCGCCGAAAGTCACACCGGAAGAAAGAAAACGACAGCACAGAGCAGCAGGAACGGGGGCGAGCGAGAGATGGCCCCGCAGCTATATGCACAGCCAGGTGCAGGACGGCAACAGAACAGTCGGCAGGCGAGCCAGACGATGAGGAGTAGCTCGCTCGTCAGCCAGAGTAGCTGAGCCGCAGAGCGAAGGCTCATCCCTCCCCGACAAGGCCCACCTGACAGCTGAAGGGCAGAGGGTGACGACAGAAGGCGGAACGGTACAGCAGTGAAGCAGGCAGGGTCAGCCCCGCTCGCTAACGCCCGAAGAAAGCTGCGGCAGAAAGGCAAGACCTGGCCTGCAGGCAGTCGGGGCCTGCAATCTGGACGGCTCGTATGGTCTGACAGCGGGCTGTGAGCCGAGCGAAGGATAAGAGACAGCGGCATCGTAGTGTGATGTCAGAGGAGCGTATCTTGAAGAAGACAGAGCGTTCATGGTTCTGGCGTATCATCGATGTGATTAATCCTCTGCGCGATCCCAGCCTCACCGTGGCAGTTGTCCTGACCATTATTGAGGAGGCAGGGCAACATGATCCCTGGTACTGGATTGTGGTGGCCGGTCTGGTGAACTGGCTGGCGGTGCGCGGGCTGGTCTGGCTGCTGGTCAACTTTACCTTTGCCTGTACCTTTCTGGCGCGCCGCCTGTGGTGGGCTATTAAGCACCCGCGACTGGCCTGGCGCATCCTCGATGCAATCGGGCATGAGGAGATCGTGATCGGTGGTCTGCCTACCATTCCCGAGGGCATGCTGATGCCCGATGGCTCCTCGATCTTGAGCCTCAACCCCGCCTTCGGAGGGGTGACAGTAACGGGCGAGCTGGCTTCCCCACAAGGCCCTGTTCTGGGCCTGCCCGCAGGCCAAACAGGTCAGACAGGTCCCATGACTCAGATCGGTCAGGGGAGCGCGGATTTCTCAGGCCTGCCCGGCAACTCTGGCTTCTTCCCCGGCGTGCAACAGGCTCCCGCCTATTTCCAGAGCGGCTTCTATGGCCAGGCCGCCCCCTCCGCTGAGGGCTTCCCACAGAGCGGCTCGCAGTCCCACAGCGCCGAGGAGGAGCGCCTGCGCCAGCAATTGGAGTCTTGTATCCGCTTGATCGAGGATTGGGTTCAGTTTACCGAGGAAAAATGGCGCACGGTCAGCGATAGCCAGCTTGGCTGGAAACCACTGCGTGGGCGCTGGTCAAGCTGGGACGACATTTTCCAGGATACCTTCGCCGCTCACACGTCTGATCCGCTGGCTCAGGCGGCCCAGGACGCCGGCGAGGCTAATGCTCGCCGCTTCGAAAGCGCTCGCGAAAAGGGCTCTGCCGCTTCCGCTGTTGCTTGCTTCCTGCGGGATATGATGACCTTGCGTCGCGGCATGGAGATGCTGCAGGCTACCGGTGGCCAGCTGCCGGAAACTTCGGCAATGCAGCCCGTCGTTCCTCATACGTCCCTCCGCTCTTTCGGCACCAGCGGTCCTCTGCGCGGCAATACTGGTTCTGGCTCCCCTGTACGCAATTCCTTAATCCGCCGTCCAGCCCAGATCTTCGTGGACGCTGATACTGAAAAGTAGGATGGATATATAAGCCCATGCAACCATATGCCTCGCGTGTTGTTCAGGTCCGTCCAGAGATCGAACGTATTGCTCCCTATGTACCAGGAGAATCGCTAGAGGCTTTCTCTCAAAGAACTGGTATCCCGATTGATCGCTTGATTAAGCTCAATAGCAATGAGAATCCCTATGGCCCGATCCCTCCAGTGCTCGCCGCGCTGGGGCGGTACGTCTCCTATAACAATTATCCCGATACAGACTCCACCGCCCTGCGGCGGGCCTTGGCCGAGTTCACGGGCCTGGCTGAGCGCTATATTGTCCTCAGCCATGGCAGCAACGAGCTGATCAATCTGCTCTGGCACGTCTTCCTGTCGGTCGGGGACAACATTATCTGTTGCCCCCCCACCTTCACGCTCTATACGACAGTGACGACGCTCTGCGGCGCCTACGTGATCGAGGTCCCACGTACAGAGTCCTACGATCTCGATGTCGAGGCTATCCTGTCAGCATTGACCCCCGAGACAAAGCTGATCGTCCTCTGTTCGCCGAATAATCCAACCGGTAATCTGGTAGCCCAGGAGGATATCCGGCGCTTGTTGGAGACGGGGCGCATTGTGGTCGTCGACGAGGCCTACGTGGAGTTCTCGCAGCAGCCGCGGGGCGTGGCTCATCTGGTGCCCGAGTACCCTAATCTGGTGGTGCTGCGCTCTTTCAGTAAGTGGGCTGGCCTGGCCGGGCTGCGCATCGGCTACGGCCTCTTCCCTGAGTGGATCGCCAGCTACTTGCGACGCGCTCAGTGCCCCTTCGAGGTGAATGTGGCCGGCCACATCGCCGCTATAGAGACGCTGGCCCACCTCGACTGCGTCTGGGAGCGCGTGCAACTCCTGATCCAGGAACGCGAACGTCTCTTCCAGGTGCTGGCCGCTCAGCCGTATCTGGCGCCCGTCCCTTCCCAGGGGAACTTTATTATGGCGCGCGTCTGCGATGAGGAAATTACGGTGGAGGACATTCGCGCCAGCGTTGAGTCGTATGGCATTCTCTTGCGCTATTTCCAGCATCCGTATCTGCAGAATGTCCTGCGGGTAACTGTGGGCTTACCGGAGCATACCGATCTGCTGGCGCGCGCCCTGGCTGAGGTGCGTCCTGGCAGAGCGAAGCGCAGCACTAACAGCGCTGGCTGAGTTATCACTCTGACCGCTCAACTGTGGGCAAGCCGGCCTGGATTACCTGCCTTGACCGACGTCACGCCAGGACGTGGGCGGAATGAGGGTCAGGTGGGTCTGGCAGGCCGGCAGCTGCTATTTATATCGCGCCCGGCTGCTTTGGTCTTGGTCTTGACCGTGCTCCCTGTGCTCCTGGCCTCAGTCGTCGTTTCATCAGCTCCACGCTCTTCCTTCCAGTCGCCAGAAGTCAGCAGATGCACCGGCTCGTCAGGCCGGCTGTCAAGAAAATGCTTGCCCACGAGTATCGGCGCGCGTTACAATACAGCCGGCAATGATGGGCAACGCCGCGCTATCATCGATTGTGCATCTACTAGCAAGACGATAAGATTTGAGCAGAGTAGAGAGAGGTAGGTACCGTTCTATGCCTGGTGTGAGCAGAGAAAGTACGGTCATTGCGAACCTGGTAGCTCGTGAGATCCTCGATTCGCGTGGCAACCCGACGGTCCAGGTGGAGGTCTGGTTGAAAGGCGGCGCTCGCGGTGTGGCAGCGGTCCCTTCGGGGGCCTCAACAGGCGCCCACGAGGCGGTTGAGCTGCGCGACGGCGACCGTCAGCGCTACGGCGGCAAAGGAGTGCTGACGGCGGTCCAGCATGTCAATACGACTCTGCGGGAAGCACTGATCGGCCAGGATGCCACAGATCAGGTGGCTCTCGATGGCCTGATGGTCCAGCTCGATGGCACCCCTAATAAGGGGAAGCTCGGCGCTAATGCCATTCTCGGCGTCTCTCTCGCCCTGGCCCACGCGGCGGCCAATGCTCTTGGCCAGCCGCTCTATCGTTATTTGGGCGGGGTTTCGGCCAGTGTACTGCCCGTTCCAATGATGAATATCCTCAACGGCGGCAAGCACGCCGATAACTCCGCCGATATGCAGGAGTATATGATTCTGCCGGTGGGAGCTCGCTCCTTCCGTGAGGCGCTGCGCATGGGAGCCGAGGTCTACCAGAGCCTGAAAAAGGTCTTGCATAGCAAGAAGTATAATACGAATGTCGGCGATGAGGGTGGCTTCGCTCCTTCGCTGAGCTCGAATCGGGAGCCGCTGGAGCTGCTACTGACCGCCATCGAGGCGGCTGGCTACCGCCCCGGGGTCGATATCTGTCTCGGGATGGACCCCGCCGCCAGCGAGCTGTATCAGGATGGCAAGTACCTGCTGGCCCGCGAAGGCCGCACGCTCTCGTCCGCCGAGATGGTCGATCTCTATGAGCAGTGGGTCAACGAGTATCCGTTGATCTCGATCGAGGACGGCCTGGCAGAAGATGACTGGGAAGGCTGGTCCCTGCTCTGCCAGCGTCTGGGCGGACGGGTGCAGTTGGTCGGCGACGATCTCTTCGTGACGAATACAGCCCGCCTGAAGCGCGGGATCGAGGAGCGGGCCGCCAACTCCATCCTGATTAAGCTCAATCAGATTGGGACCCTGACGGAGACGCTGGCGGCCATCGAGATGGCAAAGCGCGCTTCGTTTACGGCGGTGGTCTCTCATCGCTCGGGCGAGACAGAAGATACAACGATCGCCGATCTGGTGGTGGCTACCAATGCAGGCCAGATTAAAACAGGTGCTCCAGCTCGCAGTGAGCGCGTGGCCAAGTACAATCGCTTGCTGGTGATTGAGGAAGAATTGGGTGAGCGCACAGCTCAGTATGCGGGCTTTGGGGCTTTCTATAATGTTCCAGGACTCTACGCGCGAATGTAGAGGAGCGATGCAGAGACGCTCGTTCGCAGCGCACGGAAGAGTGAGGCAGAAGCAATGACACAGAGTACAGCACAGCTACCACGGGTGGCAGGCGCCGGTGAACGGCGCACGATCCGCCTGATCCATTATAATGTGACTTATTATGTCTACGGGGCCGAGCATGGAACCGATGGGGCACTGGTCCTGCTCCACGATGTGCTGGCAGGGGCCTTCTCCTGGCGCGAGGTTATTCCTTTGCTGACCAGCAGCGGGCGGGCTATCTATGTGCTGGACCTGCTGGGCCATGGCCTCTCTGATCATCCCTGGCCGGCTGATACCTCGGTCTGGGGCCACGCCGATTATCTGGCAATGTTCCTGGAGGCTCTGCAGTTGACCAATGTGGTGCTGGTGGGTCACGGCCTCGGCGGTGGCGTGGCCCAGATTCTGGCAACGCGCCTGAGTCGGGAACGCGTGGCGGCCCTGGTGGTGATTGATACGGTCTGCTATTTGCACGCCTTTGCCGAGGACTGGCCACTGCCGCACATGAAGGAGCGGCAGGAGTACGATGCTCCTAAACGCGCGAGCGTCGAGGAGGTGCTGCGCGATCTGCGGGCTACGCTGCCCGCCGCTTCAGCACGGCCTGAACAGTTCAAGCAGCAGATGCTCGACGACTTCGTGAGCCATTGGAATAGCGAGCTACACAAGGAAGTCCTTTATCAGCACATCCGCAACCTGATTCCCTACTACGTGAATTCAGTGTCGAGCGATCTATCGCGCGTGGGAAAGCCCGTGCTGATCATCTGGGGAGAGGAAGATCAACAGATTCCGTTGAAGTATGCTCAGCGCCTCCATCGGGAGATCCCGGGTTCGCAGTTGAGCATTATTCCCCAGGCCGGCCATCTAGTGCTCTTCGATGCCCCAGAGGCAGTAGCGCGGGCCATTCGAGGCTTCGTCTCCTCTCTATCAGCACGCGCTTAGCTCAGACCCCAGGTTACCGGGTCTGGAGAGGGACCAGGTCCAGGGGGACCCGAGTCGTCTCCCGTTCCGCCGCGGCGTCGCCTCTTCTCTCTGCTCCTGACCAGGATAGGAGGAGAGGCGACAACGTTAACCTGGGGTCTGAGCACTCTCCTTCTTCAGGCACAGCGATGAATGTCAATCCCACCTGACTGCTGGCGGTAGATTTCGTAATAGCGCAGGTAGCTCTGAAGAGCTTGCAAGTAGGCATCATAGAGGCGCTCTAGCTCGATGGGTGAGGCGCCGCGCTCGCCGGCTACAACCATATCGCGCCAGAGCCTGTGCATGCGCTTTTCGGCATACTGCAGTTGTTTGAAGGACATGCGCTATCCTCGCTTGTGTACGCTAGGAAGCCTTGCGACTCTCGTTGCGCTGACGGTACTCGCGGCTTAGTTGCAGAATAAGCTCGCGCGCCGCCGCGTAGTTCCAGGAGGCGAGGTCGTTCGGCTCCGACTTGCCGAGCGTATCGCAGAGCTTGCGAATGCTGGCGAGCTGCTGGTCGGTGATCGGACCGTGCTCGCTGTCGCTGCCGTTGCCCGATCGCGATGAGGTGCGCTGGCGAGATGGGGAAACAGCAGGGACGGCAGTCCCGCGCGCGTTGGAGGAGGCAGCCTCCAAATCAGAGGCCGCCGCGGCCTCCGGGGCATGCTCGCCTGTAGAGTGAGCAGCAGCCCGTTCGACGGGACTGTCGACGATACGATGCTCCTCATCCAGCTCCGGGGCAAATTGGGTTCCGAAGCCGAGCGCGGCAAGGGCGCGCCCAATGGCACCCGTCTCAGCCTTCTCGATGAAATCAGGAAAGCTGGCGGCCTTCTCCGACTTAGTCCCTGTGGCAACGCCTCCCTTGCCGTCCTTGACAACGGCGCGAAAGATGACGAAACCCCTGGCCCGGCGAACCATCTTTTCGTTGCGCCGGGTCTCGCTGTTGTAGCCGTAATACTCCTCCTCGGTCTCGCGCTCCAGATCCAGGTGTACCATCTCGGTTTCAATGGTCCCCTGGGGACAGAGCTCGCGGAACCAGACGAGTCGCCACTGGACAGGCAGGTAGTCGCGCAGCTCGCCACGATTGCCGCTTCTGATCTGTAGCAGGTGCTCGCTCGGGTTGAAGCGTGGACGCTGTTCCTCACGGCCCTGAGAATGAGAGTGCTCACCAAGAGATGTCATAGGCAATGCCTCCTCCTACTGGCTGTTCCTCGCGCTGCGCCTGACTGGCCAATTGCTTTGAGCGACCGCGCCGGGCGCTGTGCAAGTTATCGCTATGAGATCGCGCTGCCCGGACTTCACCAGCACCCGGTAACGCGGCTTCTCAGGAGATCTAGAACTTATGTTCTAGCATTGTACCCGGCAGAAGAGCATCTGTCAAGCTAGCTGCTTGCTTGGCGAGAGAGGTTGCTCATCAACCAGGGGGCTCCAAAGAATCGTTCTGGCTGCGGGGGTCAAAAACGGAAAGGCATATTGATCTTAAGATGACAAAAGATGATCTTTTTCGAGTCGACGAGAATTATTCGTTGTCTGGTGGAAGGATAACAAAGCCGGGATGGTTTTGCTCCCAGAGCCGCAGACGCTGGTAGAGCTGCGTTTTCATGAAATAGCGATATTCATAGGCCAGACGTAGACTCTTCTGAAGCATCTCGGGACGGAGCTCACCACTATTATGGGTCCCTAAGACCTTGTGGAGGGCAAGAGAGAGAGAATAGCCAGCAGGTCATGGCCGCAGCAGACCTGCCATATTGGCCAGGTGCTTTGTGTCACCCCTCTTATCCGCGCCTCTACACCTCTATCACACTGTTACTCTTGTTCTACTCACCATACGTGAACAGAACCGGCCTGTCAGGCAAGGAGACGGCAATTTTCCTGTGTTATAATGAAGAGTGTCCTGCTCAATCATTGAGTAGGGGAAGCACGCAGAGAGCAACAGACAGAGGACGGGAAGAACCATGAGTGCCATCAGCCCCACAGCCGTCTACGAGGCCATTCAAGCAGCGCTGCGACGAGGCGAGCGCGTCGGCATTGCCACTGTGGTCAAGACCATTGGAGCCGCCCCCTGCGATATCGGGGTCCGCATGCTGCTCCATGCCGATGGCAGCGCTAGCGGCAGCTTCGGCGGAGGGCGCGCCGACGAGCAGGCCATCAAAGCCATGCAGCAGGCCCTCCAGGAAGGGCGCTCGTTCCTCACACATATTCACATCGACCCCGACGAAGCCGTCGGCAGCTGTGGCGCAACCCTGGAGGTCTTTGTCGAGGCCATCTCTCCGGAGCCACGACTGATCATTGCCGGGGCCGGCCATGTGGCTCAGGCGCTGGCGCGCTTCGCCGCCGACCTCGACTTTCGCATTGTGGTAATAGACGACCGTCGTGATCTGGCGGATCCTCGTACCTTTGGCGAGCGCGTCCAGCTCCTCTTTGGTGACATCGCCCAGACCATTCGCGAGCTGCGACCGGATGCCTCAACCTGGGTAGTCATTGTCACACGCGGCCACCGGCTCGACGAGGAGGCCCTGCGCGCTGCCGTAGAGAGCGAGGCCGCCTATGTAGGCATGATCGGCAGCGCCGGCAAAATCCGCAACATCTTTCGCAATTTGCTCAAGGCAGGTATTCCTCGCGAGCGCCTTGAGCAGGTACACACGCCTATCGGCCTCGATATCGGTGCCGTCACCCCCCAAGAGATCGCGCTTAGCATCGCCGCTGAGCTGGTGATGACCAGGCGCACAGGCGCCAAAGGCACCGGGGCCCCTCTCAAAACGCTGCACCACCTGATCGAGGAAGTCGCTCCCGTAAGCGCCTGATTGAGCAAGTACGGCAATGGCGGAGCGGTAGCCGGCGAGCACAGCCTGCTCGTTGCCAGGAGAGGATAGGCTACTCGCCCTCTGGTCCCGATTTTCCTCAAGACGCCCGCTTGTGATACGATGGCAATAGAGCCAGCGCCTGGCCGGCCTGTCAGCCACGGCCAGCCTCCTGTCAGGGGCCTCCATGCCCAGGTCCGGCCACGGACAGTTGCTGACTCCCAAGCGGCAGATCACATTTTCGGGGTTTTTCGGGAAGGACACGCTATGCTGCGAAGCGAGCATTCGAGGATTCTCTCGGCGTTGCTCCTCTGTCTGCTCATCTTGAGCGCCTGTGGCAGCGCCGGCTCCGCCATTCCCTCATCTTCAGCTAGCCCCGTCCACACGCCCTCGCCAACAAGCACGGCCAGCCCCCCCCCCACCCGCTAGCGGCACGGAGGTGGTAGCACGCCACTACCGCAGCCACCTCCTCCTGCGCGGCTACGGCAGACCCGATGACCTTGCCCTTGATGCGCAAGGCAACCTCTTTTTCAGCGACGCTCATAACGGTACAATCAACCGTCTCAATCGCGATGGCACAGTGAGCGTGCTCGCGCGTGGCCTGGCGGCGCCAGAAGGGCTGGTCGTGCTCCAGAATGGTACAATCATCATAGCGGAACAGCGCACCAACCGTTTGCTGCTGCTGATGCCAGGCGCCCAGATGCCGCTGGTCTTGCGCACCCTTCCAGGTACACCGGGCAGTCAGCCATGCAAAGCAGGGATCGATGGTATTGCCTTTGACCGCACAACCCAGACCCTGATTGTACCAGACAGCCCCACCGGCGAGGTCTATCGCATGAGCCTGGATGGCCGCACCCTGCAGCCGCTGGCGAGCGGCATGGTACGTCCAGTGGGGGCCGCCGTTGACGGGGCAGGTAACGTCTATGTGGCAGATGAATGCGGGCAGGCGGTCTGGCGCATCAGCCCCAACGGGCACAAGACTCGCTTCGGCGGCTTCGGCATGCCGGACGACGTAGCCTGGGACGGGCACGGCAATCTGCTGGTCATAGACCTGGCACCAGCCGTGCATGCGCTGATCCGCATGCAGCCAGCCACCGGCCAGCGTGAAACGCTGGCTAGCCAGGGCTTTATCGAACCACAGGGACTGGTCACCGACCAGCATGACCACATCTACGTGGCCGATGATTACGCAAACATGATCGTGGAGTTTACACCGACATGAGTAAGCTGCTCTCTATGACCGAGGCGATCAGACGCTATGTCCCCGATGGGGCAGCGGTAGCACTGGGTCTGGCCCTGGAGCCTTGTATTCCCTTCGCAGCGGGCCACGAGATTATTCGCCAGGGACGCCGCGACCTGACCTTGATCGGGCCAATCTCGGACATCCTGTTCGATCAACTGATCGGGGCCGGCTGCGTAGCGAAGATTCAAGCGGCCTGGGTAGGCAACGTCAGCGAGGGCCTCGGCCACTGCTACCGTCGAGCAACGGAGCAGGCCCAGCCTCGCCCCATTGTCACCGAGGACCATAGCAATTTCACGATCGGTCTGGCTCTGCGCGCCGCCAGCCTGGGCGCTCCCTATATCCCTACGCGCTCGCTGCTGGGGAGCGACCTCGCGCGTAAAAACTCAACTTTTCTCCACGCCTCCTCACCTTTCGATGGCAGTCCCCTGCTGCTCGTGCCAGCCCTGCAACCTGACGTGACCATCCTGCACGTCCAGCGCAGCGACGAAGACGGCAACGCCCATCTCTGGGGCAGCCTTGGCATCTGCCAGGAGGCTATGCTTGCTGCGCGTCAAGTCATCATCGTCGCTGAGGAGATCGTATCACGCGAAGTCATCACGAGCGACCCCAATCGCGTCATCGGACCCTCTTACAAAGTCTGCGCCGTCGTCCATGAGCCGTGGGGCGCCCATCCCTCAGCGGTGCAGGGCTACTACGATCGCGACCATCAGTTCTACCACGAGTACCATACTCGCACCCGCACAGCGGAGGGGTTCCAGCAGTGGCTGGACGAGTGGGTGCTTGGCCTCAAGACGCGTCAGGAATACATAGCGAAGCTGGGTTCAGCTCGCCTGGGCGCACTGAGCGTCAAGGAGCACCGCTACGCCGCTCCTGTTGACTATGGCTACTGATCGAGAGGCCCTTCTGCTCTCGCGGCAGCAGACTGGTCCAGGGCACGGCAGTTCCGTGCCGCCAGCCCGCCTTCGCCAGGAGCGAGAGCACTATCAGGCAAGGAGGAACAGGGACAATGGAGTATACCCCTCGTGAACTGATGGTCGTTTGCGCTGCGCGCCAGATCCGCGATGGCGAGCGGGTTTTCGTTGGCATGCGCCTGCCACTGCTGGCCTTCGCCCTGGCCAAGCGCACTCACGCCCCCAACTGTGTCGGTATTTTCGAAACGGGTCTGATTCGCGATACGCCAGCCCGCGAGCTGCTCTACACTATGGGTGATGCACCTAATATCTGCGGAGCGCTCTGGGCCACCAGCACCATTAACGTTATCGGCCTGATGGCCGCTGGTGAAATCGAGCTTGGCTTTATCGGCGGCGCAGAAATTGATCGTTACGGGAATCTCAACACGTCGCTCATCGGCGACTGGCAGCAGCCACGCGTTCGGCTGCCAGGCAGCGGCGGCGGCGCTGATATCGCCTCACTGGCTCAGCGTCTGGCGATCATCATGCCCCACGAACGGCACCGCCTGCGCGAGCGTGTCGATTTCGTGACCAGCCCGGGCTATGGCTACCCCAACGAGCAGGGTCCTGCCGGCGTGGCCTGGCGCCAGCGTGTGGGCCTACCGCGCGGCGGGCCAGCGGTGCTGATCACCACTCTGGCCGTCTTCACTTTTGATCCAGCCACTGGCGAGGCCTTGCTGCAGTCCTACCATCCCGGCAGTAGCATCGAGCAGGTCCAGGAAGAGACAGGCTGGCCGCTACGCCTGGCTCCTGACTGCGCCGAAACAGTTCCGCCAACGCCAGAAGAGCTGCGCGTGATCCGTGAGTGTGATCCGCACGGCGTCTGGACCAGCTGATTCTCCGGCTCGCTGCCACCGACCGATGCAGGTAGGGTCCTCTCATCCTCTCCAGGCAGTGAGTGCAGCGAGGCATTGACTCGCCCGCTGATCTAGCTCAAACCACAGCAGCCCAGACAAAGGCAACGAGGAGAAACATGGCAGAATATCAATACATTCTGGTTGAACGTGATGAGCGGGTGGGCATCGTCACACTCAATCGGCCCACCAAGCTGAACGCCCTCAATACACAGCTCGTCGCCGAGCTGAGTACAGCCCTGGAAGACCTCGATCGCGATGAGGCCATTCGTTGTATCGTTATCACTGGCGCCGGCGAGCGCGCCTTCGCCGCGGGGGCCGACATCGAAGAGATGGCAGATAAGTCGCCGATCGACATGCTTCTGGGGGGCTTCGAGGCCTGGGAGCGCATCCGGCGTATCAAAAAACCGCTGATCGCCGCCGTCAACGGCTATGCCCTTGGCGGAGGCTGCGAGCTGGCTCTGCACTGCGACATCATTGTGGCCTCTGAGAACGCCCGGTTCGGTCAGCCTGAGATCCTGCTGGGCATCATCCCAGGTGCCGGCGGTACCCAGCGCCTGGCACGCACCCTTGGCAAATATCGCACTATGGAAATGGTGCTCCTGGGTAACCAGATCAGCGCACGCGAGCTGGCCGAGCTGGGGCTGGTCAACCGTGTAGTCCCCCAGGGCGAGCATCTCAAAGAGGCCCTCAAGATCGCCAAAGAGCTGGCCGAACGCCCACCCATCGCCATCCGCCTGGCCAAGGAAGCCGTGCTGGCCGCCTTCGAAACCTCGCTGGAAGAGGGTCTAGAGGCTGAGCGGAAAAACTTCTTCCTGCTCTTCGCCAGCGAAGACAAGCGCGAAGGGATGCGCGCTTTCCTCGAAAAACGCCGCGCTCAATTCCAGGGACGCTGAGCGGGCAAAGCGGTCTGGTCTGGCGGGCAGACAGGCGGAGAGCCATCCCCAGGCCAGACTTCACCAGAAGACTATCTGAGAGACCGAGCCGTCTCCACCATCAACGGAGAGTCAGCAGCAACCCGAGAGGAGGCCGCAACTATGGAAGAAGCGGTAATCGTCTCAGCAGTGCGCACCCCTATCGGGCGCTACGCCGGAGCGCTCAAAGATGTGCGTCCCGATGACCTGGCGGCCCTGGTGATCACCGAAGCCGTCCGCCGTGCCGGTATTGAACCTGGCAGCGTCGAAGACGTTATTCTGGGCTGTGCGAACCAGGCGGGTGAAGACAATCGCAACGTGGCACGCATGGCCCTGCTCCTGGCTGGCCTGCCAATTCATGTGGCAGGCCAGACCGTCAATCGGCTCTGCGGCTCCGGCCTGCAGGCCATCAATAGCGCCGCCCAGGCAATCCAGGTCGGCGCCGGAGACACCTTTGTCGCTGGCGGAGTTGAGAGCATGACCCGCGCTCCCTTCGTCCTGGGCAAGGCTGAGAGCGCCTTTAGCCGCAGCGCTACGCTCTACGACACCACCCTGGGCTGGCGCTTCATCAATCCCAGGCTCGCCGCGATGCACTACCCCTATAGCATGGGCGAGACGGCGGAGAACGTGGCCGAGCGCTATGGCATCAGCCGCGAGGAACAGGATCGCTACGCCCTGCGCAGCCATCAGCGCGCCGTCGCCGCCCAGCAAGACGGGCGTTTCGCCGAGGAGATCGTCCCGGTACCGATCCCCCAGAAAAAAGGCGAGCCGGGACTGGTGAGCAAAGACGAGCATCCACGTCCCGATACGTCGCTGGAAAAGCTGGCTGCGCTTAAGCCGGCTTTCCGCGAGGGAGGTACCGTCACCGCTGGCAATTCGGCGGGCATTAACGACGGGGCAGCAGCACTGGTCATGATGAGCGAGAGCCGGGCACGCGCTCTGGGACTGCGCCCACGAGCACGCATCGTCGCCACCGCGGTCGCCGGCGTTGATCCGGCCTATATGGGCCTGGGGCCAATTCCAGCGACGCGTAAGGCTCTGCAGCGCGCCGGATTGAGCATCCACGACCTCGACCTGATTGAGCTGAACGAGGCTTTCGCCGCCCAGGTGCTGCAGTGCGTACGCGAGCTGGAAATCGATGAAGAGAAGCTCAATGTCAATGGTGGCGCCATTGCCCTGGGTCATCCCCTGGGCTGCAGCGGCGCCCGTATCATGGTCACACTGCTGCACGAGTTAGAACGGCGAGGCGGACGCTACGGACTGGCCACCATGTGCATCGGCGTTGGCCAGGGGATCGCCACCATCATCGAGCGCCTCTAAGCCGGCTTCACAGCAGCGCTCACAAGCGCAAGGGACCGACGGAGCAGGGAAAGCTAAAAGGAAAGGGAGGAAGCAGAAAGGGAGAATACGATTTAGAGAAGAAAGGAGCAGTGAGGAGGGCGCCCAGAGCAGGCCGGGCTGGGCGCCCTTTACTCTTCCTGCGCAGCCTCTGCCTTTCCGACTTCTGCAGCCCCCTCGGCCTCAGTAGCCTCCTGGTCGATCACCCGCACGGTAAGGCGCGGGACAAGATTGCGGGCCACTCTCACCGGAACCTCGAAGGTGCCAGTCGACCGAATCGGGCTGGGCAGATCAATGAGGCGGCGATCAATGGTCAGGCCCTCGGCCTGGCGCAGGCCGTCAGCGATATCCTGACTTGTCACCGAGCCATAGAGCCGCCCGTTGCGTCCCACACGCGCCTTGAAGGTCAGGGTGACCTGGCTCAGACGCTCGGCAAGCTGACGATTGAGCTGCTCTTGCTTCTCCAGCTGACGCCGCTCCGCAGCCACACGCTGCTCGCGATTGGCCAGCAAGGCCGGCGTGGCACCGGCAGCCAGCTTGCGCGGCAGCAAATAGTTACGCGCATAGCCATTGGCGACCTCTTTCACATCGCCGGCTTTGCCCAGCCCCGCTACATCCTGAAGGAGAATGACTTTCATCGCTCTTACTGAAACTCCTGGAACAGGGAGAAGAGCAGCGCTCTACCCTGCCTGTAGGACAGTGAGCGAGCGCCTTACCTTCCCCGCAGTGTTGGCTAGTGGTCTGTTCCCGAGAAGTATACACCTTCTCGCGGGGAAGCGCAAGCCGCACGACGCAGAAAGGCGCTCACCCGGCAGTCCAGGGAGAGAGCGCTCGGAGGCGGTCGAGGGAGCGGGAGCGGCCAGGACAACAGCACCGCCTCCACTGAGACAAGGCCTTCCCTCCCCACAGGCGAGAGACGCTGATCCTCCCTCTCCGCCTAAGAGCGCCGTTTTCAACAGGAAAAGCCATAGGGAGCATATGAGTCGGTAGTACAGGCGAAGCGCCAGGTAGCCAGGACAGGCCAGTGGCAGGACCTCACTCAGATCGGGTTGTCAGGGACTGTCGATCGGACATAGAGTCGAGAGGAACTCCTTCAAGCGTCGCCTTGATCAGATAGTGGACGACAGCCAGGAAACTGTGGGTCTCGTTCCAGATAGCGATCTGGCGATCGGCACCAGTACCACGAGGATCATCGAGCAGGAAGCGCAAGTAGTTGATCTCGCGGCGCGTGCCCAGATCATCGAGGACATCATCGACGAAGTCGAGCAACTCATGGATGGCGTCGCGCATGGGCAGCGTGCGATGGTTCACGAAATCGATGACCTGAGCATCGAGACCATAGCGCATGGCACGCCACTTGTTCTCTTCCAGGTAATCGCGCGGCATCACATGAATGCCCATCCCGTGCTTGTAGAGCCAGGTCAGCTTCGCCACAAGGGCTTGACAGAGGGCCGCCAGCGCCAGCGTATCTTCGATGGTCGCTGGCATATCGAAAATGCGAAACTCCAGCGTCTTAAAGAACGGATGGGGGCGTAGATCCCACCAAATCTTTTTGGCATTATCGATGCAGCCGTTTTCAATGAGCGCCTGCACATAGTGATCAAAATCGCCCCAGCTTGGGAAAACCTCCGGCATGCCACTACGTGGGAAACGCTTCCAGACGACAGCCCGATACGACTTCAAGCCGGTGAAGCGGTTGCCCCAGAAAGGCGAATTGGCCGACAGCGCCAGCAGATGAGGAAGCCAGGTGCGGATCTGGTTCATCAGGGCAATGGCGATATCGTTGTTCTCGACGCCGATATGGACATGCAGGCCAAAAATGAGGATCGAGCGACCTACGTCCTGAAATTCCTCTTCAAGCTCGACATAGCGAGGATGGTTAGACCGCTGCTGCTCCTGCCACAAGCCGCCCGGATGCGTGCCAGCGCTTACCAACGCCAGGCCCTCCTGGGTCACCAGCCGCGCCAATTGGGCACGCAGCTGCTGCGTCTCCAGGCGCGCCGCGGTGATGTTGGGATAGACAGGGCTGATCAGCTCAATCGTAGACTGCAACATCTCGGGCTTGATCTGCTCGCCGAATTGAGAGGCTCCTTTCTCAAGAATGGTGTGGACGCCAGGCACAAGGCGGCCTGTCTGTGGGTCGACAAGCTGGAATTCTTCTTCAATTCCGATGGAAGGAGTAGGCAGCTGGAATGTTCGGAACATATGTCCTCCTCAGCGCTGAAGGAACGAGCAACCGGCTGGCAAGGTACACTTCCTAACTGGGGCCGGCATGGCCAGCAATCAGCCATGCTGGAACACGCTGCTTATATTGTACCATAAATCGATCATTTTCACCAGATATCGTATCGGTGAAGATAAAAGCAGGTGCAGAAGAAAGAAGAGGGTCAGCCAACATCTTGCCTTCGGCAGCCAGGCAGGGCAGACCTGGATCGGGCTGGACTGGCTCCGCCCGATCCAATGGAGGGCAAGCCGCCCGCCACCAGACGGCTAAAGAGCGAAAGCGTAAGGCAACAGGTCCTTGACCGTCAAGCTTTCCTCCAGGCCGTCGATATAGATGATAGCCTGGGGAGCCAGATCGGCCAGCCATTGGCGGCAGGCTCCGCACGGGGTACGCGCCGAGACGGGAGCGGAAGGCGGTGCATCGATACAGGCTACAGCCACATGGGTAATCCGACGCGCCCCGGCGCTCACAGCGGCAGCGAGGGCCGCCCGCTCCGCGCATAGCGTCAGACCATAGCTGGAGATCTCAACATTGACCCCGCGATAGAGCTGACCATCAGCGACCACCACCGCCCCAACACGGAAATGGGAATAGGGCGCGTGGGCCTGCAGAGCCGCCGCCCGCGCCAGCGTCAGCAACTCCTCGCGCTCTAGAGCCACGGACTGAGCACTCGTCATGCTGCTTATGCTCCTTTGTCTTGCAATCTGATAGTGGCTCTTCCTCAACAGGGAAGAGGGCCATCCAGCGACCGCGCCTCATCTCACCTCGCCTTGCTGCTTGCCGATACCAGTCTGCCTGGCCGGGCCGGCGTAGCACGGGAGCGCCGGGGCCAGGTGTCCAGGATTGACACGACGAGGTAGCCAATTAGGTGACTGGTCGTAGCCCAGATTGTATCATGCTGTTACTCACCTGAGCACGACCCGTTACTAGCAATGAAAGCTCGACCGGCTGGCTACAGCCACGAACACACGCCGATCCGTTCCCACTGAGGGAGAAGAGCAGCTACAGGCTTGCAAATCAGGAGGAAAGACACGTGAAGATCCTGGTAGCGGATGACGACCGCGATATGGTGGACATCCTGAGCTACTGGCTCAAAGGGCATGGCTACGAGGTGGTGCGCGCCTTCGACGGCGAGCAGGCGATCAAGCGCTGGCGCGAGACACTGCCCGACCTGGTGATTCTGGATGTTGAGATGCCCAAGATCGACGGTTTCGAGGTCTGCCGCCAGATGCGCAATGAGACCAATTCGATGGTGCTGATTCTGACAGCCCACGACCAGGAGGAGGATGAAATCCGCGGGCTGGAGTTGGGGGCCGACGACTATCTGCGTAAACCCTTTAGCCCGCGTCAGTTGCTGGCGCGGATTAAGGCGATTCTCCGCCGGGCCTCCAATGTGCGTGGCTCCGCCAGCTCGTCAACGATCACCGTGGGACCTTTCTCGCTGGATGCCATGCGCCATGAGGTGGTACGCGATGGCGTGAAGATCCGCCTGACTCCCACGGAGAGCCGCCTGCTGCATCTGCTGATGACCCATACCGGTCAGGTCCTGACCACCGACATGATCATCGAACGCGTTTGGGGCTACGATGAGGCCGGCGATTCGGGCCTGGTGAAGACGCATATCCGCCACTTGCGCCAGAAGATCGAGCCGAATGCCAACCAGCCACGCTATATTACGACTGTGCCCGGCGTCGGCTACACCTTCACCGCCCCAACACCCGTCGAGTCTTGACGGCCTCGAAGGGAGGAAGCTTCACTTGCCAGAAGCAGCGCCATCTCATGGCCCGGCCCGCCCGTGGTTCAGCCCCGCTGCCCTGCTATACGGCCTCGCTCCTCGCCAGGCCGTTCAGCTCTCTTCTCAACCGTTCGTTCGCCCACCCGCCCGGCTAGCAGCAACTCAGGCTACGCTCGCTCAGGCCCTCACCCACCTGGCCCGCTCCCAGGAGGGCAGCGACGCCTCAGCAGCTTGGCGCTCTACCACACGGGTCGCCTCTCTTCCCTTCTCTCTTCCTCTTCGGCGCCCCGCCGGCCTCGCTAACGCGCCTCTCTTTTGCATCGATGGTTATGAATGCAGAACAATCGAGGCCAAAACTTAACCCGATGTTAACCAGATCTCCATAAAAAAGTGTATCAAGGTAGGTTAGGATAACCAGCGTTGAGGCAATATATCTACATATAGCTCTCAGTATCCGAGAAATGCTCTTTATGAGCGGTGAACTCATCAATCGGTCGTAAGGAGAGAATCGATGGCAATGCCAGTTATGCAAGATGACGATGTGCTGTTGACCTTCAAAGAAGCCATGAATTATCTGCGCGTCAGCCGCTCGACGCTCTACCGCCTGATGTGGTCTGGCCAGCTCACAGGGCACAAAGTTGGCAGCACCTGGCGCTTCTACCGCGGTGATCTGCGCGCCTGCGTGGGACGCGAGACGCCGACGCCGGTGGCCAAGCTGCAGGCCAAGTTGCAGTCGCGCCTCTCTGCGCAGAATAGCCAGAACCAGAATGCTACTACGGCGCATAACAGCTAGCCTGCTATAGAGCCAGGGCGAGGAGTTGTAGCTTCACTCACTGGTTTGCGCCCTCCACAGCGAACCGGACGCAGGCAGTCCTGAATGTCCGGTTCGCTTTTTGCTATTGCGATCATCCCCCCTTGTCGCTCGCTCTACTCCGACCAGCGACGACGATCGCCAGCAGCCGTTGTCGCAAGTAAGCGCCAGGGTGGAGAAACCGCCCGGGCCGGTCAGGGAAGACCTGGTCAGAGGCGATCAAAGTCGATGATTTTCCAGCCGTTGCCGACCTGACGCACGGTGAGCAGGACCGTATAGGACAGGTGCGTGCGCGTCACATCGACCTCCACGGTATAGTCTGGCCCATTCTCCAGGCCCAGGTTCGGCAACGAACGGATGCGATAGCTCAGGACCGGCCCGTAGCGAGTATCAAAGTCATGCGCTTCCTGGACAAACTCCTGCTGAGTGAGTTGAGAGTGGAAGCCTCCAGGTTGCAGGTCCCGAAAAGCACGAACGTAGTCCTGGAGCTGGATATCATCATAGTAGTCGTTCACGAGCGCCGTCAGGCCATCGTACTGCTGCTGGAGCTGCTTGAAAGGACCGGTGAAGGTCCAGATGGCGACGCCGATGCAGGCGAAAAAGGCCAGGGCCAGAATCCCGAGCGAGATCCAGACGACGCGCCGCGAGCGTCTTTGAGCAGCGGCGACAGGAGCCGCGCCCTGTGACCAGCCTGGATAAGGCGAGGCCGAGGGAGCCGCCTTCCTCCGATGAGGGGCCTCTGCAGCAGTGCGCGGCGGCAAGGACGAGGGCGAGGCGGGAACTGCTGGCCGATCGTCGACAGCAACAGGTCGGGCCTGCTCTCCGCGCGGAGCGGCAGCGCCAGACTGCACCTGAGCGCTGTGCCTTTCTACCTCGGGGGAGAGACGCTCATAAAACGCTGGCGGTGGCGGATAGACGAAATCGCTCACTGGCTCGGCGGTTGCAGCAGACGATGGCTGTCCTACCGCCTGCTCCTGCGTCTGACGCGCAGGCCCCACCGACGCATTGGCAGAAGGGGGATCAGCAGCGACGATCGGCTCCTCTGGCTCGCGCTTGCTCTGGCCGCTACCCTGCGAGGTACCTGCCCGCTCTGGAGACTGCATGAGCTTGCTCCTCAAAGAGAGTCAATCGTGAGAATAAACCTCCTCACTTGTACTAAAAAGCTAGCAGATCATCCCCCCCCTGTCAAGGAAAATGCTGAGCATGAGTCTGGAACAAGCGGCTCTCGAACAGCCAGCTTTCGCACCGCTGTCTGACCCCCAGACTGTGACGATCACAGCACAGACTCAGCCGCTCTGGCCCTCCAGTGGCCCCGCTGACTCTGCTCTCCTCCAGGCTCTTGCCTCGCCTGCAGCACCAGACCAGGTGCCAGAGCGAGAACAAGGGCGAGGTTGGGCGGCTGGAGGAGAGCAGAGGACCGCCTGCGCGGCGCACGCTCTCCTCGTCGACTCAGGGCCGCTCCCTCGAGAGCGCAAAATGGGCGGGCGCCACCTGTTCAAATTCTTCTTCTATCTCCATACGTACGCGCTTCTCGGCCTCCGGACGGGAGAGCTGGAAGCGGCGCGCACAGGCGATGACGCGATTGACAAAGGTTCGGCTAATCTCCTCACGCTGCCAGCGAATGTCAGGCATCGGACGCAGGTGGATCAGCGAGGGATCATAGAAAGCCGACTCAGGGAGGGCCAGCGCCACTAACAGAGCATATTCATTCACAGCCTGGCAAACCGGCGGCGAGCAGAAATCAGCCTGGGTACTGGAGACAATCAGTACGCCGGCACAGCGGCCCGCAAAGAGGACCGGACAGGCACAGGCACTGCGTTCGAACTCCTCGACCACAAACTGATGGCGCTGCTCGTGGTCCAGCTCGCTCCAGGTCTGGAGCCGCTGGAGCATGGCCGCAGTCCCGGCCAGGGTTGTGCTCCCGAGAAAGGCCCGGCTCTCTTGTGTCTCCGACCAGGGGCTGGTCGCCCGGACCTCGGCCTCATAGAGAGAGTGGATGCCATCAGGACGCGGCGGCATGAGTTCAGCATAGGTCAAGGCCAGGCCACGCTGCTCGGGATCAAGATGCTTGATCGCTGCCTCGAAAATAAGCTGGATCATCTGCCAACGCCGACTGTCGTCCTGGACAATCGTCGCGCGCAGCTCTAATACCTGACGATACAGCTCACGGGAAACCGGGGGGATCTCTCCCGCCGGCGGCAGATCGAGCACATTCGGGAAACTTTGCTCGATAGCCTCCTGCAGCTCGCGACGATGCTCTGGCATCACCTCGAGGATCTGCCTCAGCGAGGAGGGCCGCGGCTCAGATTGACCATTCATCCAGCGATAGACGGTGTTTTCGGAGACGCCGAGAGAGGTGGCAAATTGCGCGATGCGCGCGCGATCACGCTTGAGAATACGCTGCAGGGTCAGGCTGAAGGGAGTCAGACTTGTAGCAGCCAGAGCGGCAGATTCGGCAGAGCGGGCGCCGCTCCGGCCCCGACTGCGTTTGGCTACACCAGCATTAGCATGACGACTGCGGGTACGCGCCGGCGGACGCGCTTCTGGCCCGGCTGCCCGCTGCCTGCGACGTGGCGGGCGCGAAGGGTCGTGTCCTTGCTTCATGTCAGTCAGTGCTCCTTCCTTACCAGACGGGTGCGCTAGCTAGCCGCCAGACCAGCAGGGGCGCCGGTTGCGGCTACGGGCGAACGGTGCAAACGTGCATGCATGCGTGCGTGCGTGCGTGCGTGCGTGCGTGCGTTGAGAGGCGGCGTCGAAAACGTGCCAGCGTTGAAAACGTGCCAGTAGATGCTCTCTTCTTGCCTGATATGGTTGCTGGGAAAGGATTTGCCTGAGCCGATTATATCACGTCGATGGAGTGGATTACCAGAGCGTTTTCTTACATGAACGCATTTTCATGTGCCCTTCCATTTATTACAACATTTTAATATCGAGACAGGCAGGCTCGACGCAGATGGGAAGCGGTGTGAAGGGGCTTCGCAGCGTATAGCGTGCAGTGTTTGTGCATCGTGCACCTTTGCCAGATTGCATGATAGGCAGCGATGAAGCTTTCGAAGGCTGGCTGGATCATGAACAAAGTATTACAAAATTCCTACAAATGTACACACACTATTGTCTTCTCAGTGGCCTGCATGTTATACTCTCCTCACCATTGAAGAAACCTTTGTTTGCGCCACGTGCGCGAAGGCGAGGATTGTACTATGGCAGCGAATAATCCGGTCTTTGGTAACGAGTGCGGGCTTCCTCTGAATGCGGTTGCCTGGCTGGAAATGCACCACCGCTGCAAGGCAGCAGAGCGCGAACAGATGGTGCGCGACCTCCAGCTTAAGGCGGGAAGCCTGGTGGTTGACGCCGGCTGTGGCCCCGGCCTCTGGGTCCCTTTACTCGCCCAGGCCATCGGCCCCCAAGGACGCATTATCGGTGTGGATATCTCGGTCGAAGCCCTGGTAACCGCCCGGCGACGCAGCGCGGGCACCTGGTACGCCCCCCAGGTCGAGTATAAGCTGGCTCCGTTAGAGCAGCTGCCTCTCGCGCATGGTACCGTTGACGCCATCTTCAGCGCCAATGTTAGCCAGTATTTGCCTGAGCCTGTCAAGACATTCAAGACGCTCGGTCAGTACCTCGCGCCCGGAGGCCGCCTGATCGTGAAGGACATCGACTTCGGGACCCTGCGCTTCCATACCATTGATCCCGGCCTCCAGGCCCGTGTCTTCCAGGCCCGTGAGCGCTGGGAACGCATCCGCGTCGAACATGGCTATCCCTTCGAAGACAGTTGGGTCGGCTCAAAATTGGCCGGCTACCTCCGCGAGGCTGGCTACGAGGAGATCGAAGAGAAAACCTATCTGATCCAGCGGCGCTACCCCCTCCCATCGGACTATCGTACCTACTTGCAGGGCATCGCTGAATGGTTCGTCTGCGAAGGTGCTCCGGGCCTCAGTTCGGAAGATTTGACCGCCTGGCTCCAATGCTTCTTTGATGAAGAATACAATGTCTTCGATCAGGAAACGTTCCTCTATGAGGAAACCGAGTATGTGGTCAGCGGTGTCTGGCCCGGTCGGTATACCTCTCACGAGGCAGAGGCTCAGGTCGCCGTACTCAATGAGTCAGAGCGGCGCCTGCTTTCTCTGGAGGAGGTGCGGTCTTAATTCAGCTCCACCGGCTGGTTTGGCTGGCCAGCGTACTCGCTCGCCAGCCGGTCCTCCCAGTCTGGTCAGCTCTGTGCCTGAGCAATGCGGCCAATACTTACATGAATGAATGAATGAATGAATGAATGAATATATGCATGGGTGAGCAAGCCTGTTAGGACGCTGCCTTGATGAAGGATTGCCCGATCTCATCCTTCATCATCTTCTTCTCATAAGAGAACGTGACCTCGCCGACTCCCTCGCTCGCTCACCTTTGTCTACCAGCGTCCCGCTTGCCGGAGGCTGGCCCACAGGCAGGGCAGGAGAAAGGGAAGAATCCAGAAAGGAAGCTTCTGACAGGCCAGGCAACGATCGCTCTATCGAGGGGAATAGATTAGCCGACAACGTTGGGGGAGAAGGACCAGCAATCACTTTCTTTCTCTGTCCGCCCCTCGTCGGGGCGATGTACCGTTTCCGATCCGCGTTGCTCTCACATAGGAGGCAGGGACGGCCCCTTTCCACCCCTGCCTCCTCCTTTTCCCCAGTACCCTCCTTCCCCAATGACCCTCATGCCCACAGCTCTCAGCCTCAACCTTCGCTTCAACTCGCTTCCCTCGACCAGAAAAAAAACGGCCCTTTGGGCCGTTTCGCGCGGAAGAGCCTCGCCGGCTCCCTAGTGCAGGGTATTGAGCCGCTCCGCAATCATCGCGATGGCCGCGTCGCCTACAATGGCCTGGAGCTGGTTGTGGAGCTGGCCCAGATGCTCCATCCTCGCAGTGATAAAGTCATGGCGCGAGACACCACAGGCCAGCCCGCTCAGGCCGCGCTGCGCCGCCTCGTATTCATCACTGATCTGCTTGAGTAAGCGCGCGACTTCGCTACCCTGTTCCTTGGTCGTCAGCATGGTTTCCTCCCCTTCTCTGGTCTGGATCAATCGATCAATAAGGTCTCAGGGGCTGATCCCCTGCGGTTGAGCGATGTCAATAGCCACTCAGCGATTGTGATAACAATGTACGCTACTTGTTAGCAACATACTCGGTAACGCACACTCATAGTATGCATGAAAACATCTCCTCTTGTCTAGAGGCAGCCTCTCCTTTTTTGAAATTTGACAGAGAGACTACATATTTCAATCAATGTTATGACGGCGATGTACGCAACGTTATGGCTCTCCATCTGCTTTTGTAAGCTAGCAAGCTGACAGCATGATTACACAGGCTCGCGCCCCCGCTTCCGCTCAATCACCGCTCGCCAGTTAGGACCTTTGGGCTGGTCGTCGACACCGGAGAAGGTTGGTCCTTTCTTGTGTATCATATCATAGACGAGTAAGCAGGCTGCCAGTCAAATAGAAGCGCTCGCCTCTCTCCCAGCACAACGGCGCTCTCTCGTCCCCAGAGCGGGTCTCGCCTATCAGACTCTGGCTAGCCCCCAGAGCCTTCCCCTGAGCAAGACTGTCGAGAGGCTGTCTCGCCTTTCTCCATGCGCGCAAGCAGTGCGCATTGCAATCGATGGACATTATGTATATACTCTACGTAGCGCTTGCCCAGGTGAAGGTGAGGAGAATCCTAACCTGGCACTTTGGGCAATTGGTGCGCGAAGAAGCCCCGTTGACTCCCTTCTGACCTCGCAGTCAGTTGCAACGTGGCACCAAGCGACAGCTCTTTACCAAAGGCCCTGGCAGATTCAGGAACGGATCTGTCAGCAAGAGCGAAAAGGAGTTAGTATGGCCCGTGTAAGCTTTGTACACGTTTACAAGCGGTTTGACAAGGTTGATGTGGTACGCGACATCAACCTTGAGGTGAAGGACCGGGAATTCCTGGTTCTCGTCGGCCCATCGGGGTGCGGCAAAAGTACCTGCCTGCGCATGATCGCTGGGCTAGAGGAGCCAACCGCTGGAGAGATCTACATCGGCGACACGCTGGTGAATGGGGTGGAGCCGAAAGAGCGGAATGTGGCGATGGTTTTCCAGAACTACGCCCTCTACCCTCACATGAATGTCTTTGATAACATGGCCTTCAGCCTCAAGCTCCGTGGTGTCCCCCGCCAGGAGATTAAGAAGCGCGTACAGGAAGCTGCTGAGATCCTCGAAATCGCTCATCTCCTCAATCGCAAGCCCAAGGAACTCTCCGGTGGCCAGCGACAGCGTGTGGCGCTCGGGCGCGCCATTGTGCGTGATGCGCAGGTCTTCCTGATGGATGAGCCTCTGTCAAACCTGGACGCGAAGTTACGTGTGCAGATGCGGGCAGAGATCATTAAGCTGCACCGACGTGTGCAGACGACTTTTGTCTATGTGACTCACGACCAGGTGGAGGCGATGACGATGGGGGATCGCATCGTGGTCTTGCATCAGGGAGAGATTCAGCAGATGGGGCCTCCACAGGAGCTGTATGACCACCCTGCCAATATGTTTGTGGCTGGCTTTATCGGCTCTCCAGCAATGAATTTCTTCCCCGGCGCCCAGGTGGTAGAGGATGAGGGTGGCGTGAGCATTATGCTGGATGGTTTCGGGCGGGTGCAGGTGCCGGCCTGCTATGTGGAGAAGGCACGGGCGGCCAAGGGGCGCCAGGTAATCTTTGGCATTCGCCCCGAGCATTTGCGCGATGCTACCCTGCTGCCGGCGGGCGCTGATACGGCTTCGATGATTATGGCCCCGGTCGATGTCGTAGAGCATTTGGGGAGCGAGGTACAGGTCCATATGTCGGCCAATGGCACGACTGTGGTGGCCCGCCTCGATCCGCGCTCGCATCCGGTGGTCGGTGAGCCACTGAGGCTGCAGGTCGATGCCGAGCAGATCCACCTCTTCGATGCAGAGACGGAGAAGGCTTACTTCTAGCACTCGGACACTAATCCGTCTGGATTGACGTGACGATCCGCCTCCATTTCCCCTTGTCAGGCGGGTAAGAGGGTTGATCACTCAGACCAGGCTGGCCGGCAGGTTCACTGCTGGCGCCAGCCTGGCTTTTTTTTTCGGGCCGCGGGCCGCGCTGTCTCCCTCTCTCTGCGTTTGAGGGTACGCAGCCAGGGTGCTAAGTAGAAGAGGGCGCGGGCCTCCACACCCCCGGAAAGACCCGCGCCTCTCCCCATCACTCGCTCAGCTCACTCGCCTCAAGCCAGGCTAGGCGACCGCTGGCAGGAAGTCAGAGGGGACGCCGATGACCTTGAGCTTCTTGCGCAGCGAGCTCATGCCAAATCTGAGCAGCTCGTCGGGGTCTTCGCCAAAGCTGCTCAACAAGGCTCGCTGGAAGTCCGAGAGATAGAGGATGTCATGAATCTGCGGCATCCATTTCTGGATGGTGTCGCGAATGACCCCGGCATAACGGGCATCTTCCTGCACCATGTCACGCAGGAAGCGCACACCGAAAAGGACGTGGCGCGACTCGTCGCGGGCAATGGCGTTGAAGCCCTGCTGGAAACCTGGATACCAGCCCATACGCTTGTTACGGTTGAGCATGCTGCGCTGCCCGGCCAGGGCCAGGGTGCCCTCGGTGATGATGTGGTAGAGGGTGACGCCTTCAACGAGGTGCTCCAGCTTCTCGGGCTGGGCTTGAATGCGCTGGCCGATCTCGACCAGGCCCTCCATCAGGATCTGCCGCTCGCTTTCACGCAGCAAGGGACGAATCTGGACAAGCAGGGCCTCGATGTCTTCGCCCTCAAAGCCTAATGCTTCGCGGAAGAACCGGTCAAAGAAGATGGAGTGACGCGCTTCGTCGACGAGCTGGGTGGTGAGAAAAATGCGCTGTTCTTCTTTGGGGGCAGCGGCACAGTAGGGGATGAGGGTATGGGTGACGCTGACTTCACCCTGGAAGAAGACGACGAAGCCGCTGATGTGCACCGGACGGGCTGCCTCTTCGATCTGGCTCCATTGCTGGCGGTCAGCGCTGAAGTCGATGTCCTGCGTGCTCCATTGCTGCTTCTCCCAGCGCTGGTACAGCTCGCGATAGGTCGGGAGGTTGACGAGTTTATCGTCAATCTCACCAACGATGATGGCATCTCCTCCCAGTTGACCAAGCTCTCGCAGTGAGGCCTTGCTGACGTCGATCGCCATGATGGACTCGGCTCCTTTCCTTTCCTTGCGGCTAGGCCCCCGCTTCTGCGCGGAGGCAATCCTGCATTCCGCTGTCCTGGTGCGCTGCCTGGCAGCACTGTACGACTCCACCCGGCAGCAGGCAGCCGGAACGGGTGCCGGCTGGTCAGCGCTCCTTCGGTTACCAACCCACCGACACCCGCTGCTGTCGCCCCGGGACCGGGACCGGCCACGCCACGGGCGAGTAGAGGCTCTGGCCCGCGAGGTTTCGGTCGCTACAGTGGGCCGGGGCCGCCGTGGGCGGCGCCGCCCACGGTCCGGCCTCGGCTTCGGTTGGCACGAGCCTGGCCCGATCGATGCGATAGCGATGGTGTTGACTGCTCGCTCACTATGGAGCAAGCTTAGTTGCGCAGGGGCTTGCCGGTCATAAGGATGGCCTGCATGCGCTCCTGCGTCTTCTCCATGCCGCAGAGGCTTAAGAACGCCTCGCGCTCCAGATCAAGCACTTGCTGCTCGGTCAGCGGCGTCAGCGGCGAGGTGTTGCCGCCGGTGACGATGCGCGCCAGATGGCGCCCGATGACCGCATCGTGCTCGGTGATTTTGCCCGTGAGCAGCATGTTCTCGATCTGCTGCTCCAGGACCAGGCGCCCGCCCGGCCCGGGCAGCAGGAGCATGGCCGGCTGCGGCGGCTGCCAGCGCCCTGCTTCGCGCGCTTCGGCCAGACGCAAGGCATCGGCCTTGGCGTCGCGCAGCAGGAGATCGCGATTGGTGGTGATGCTGTCGCTCCGACGCAGGAACCGGTATTCCTGTGCTTCGACAGCGCTGGTGGCGACGGTGGCCATCGCCACCAGTTCAAAGACGCGCCGCGGGGCGGCAAATGGTCCTCCGGCGCTACGCGACTGCTGGTCTTCGAGACGGGCCCCGTGGCGCAGGAGGAGTTCCTTGACGCCACCACCGCCCGGCACGAGACCGGCCCCGACTTCGACGAGGCCAATGTAGGTCTCGGCATGCGCGCGGACGTGGCTGCTATGCATGACGATTTCACAGCCACCTCCCAGGGTGCGCCCGGTAGGGGCTACCACGACTGGGATGGGGCTGTACTTGAGGAGCATGTTGACCTGCTGGAAGGAGTTGACGGCCTGCTCCAGCATCTCCCACTGGCCGTTACGCGCGCCGACGAGCATCAGGAAGAGGTTGGCACCCGCCGAGAAGTCCGGGGCGTCGTTGGCGATGACAATGGCCCGGAATTGCTTCTGCCCCTCTTCGACGGCGTAGTGCAGCATCTCGATGATGTCCTGGTCGATGGCGTTCATCTTGGTGTGGAATTCGACGCAGACAACGCCATCGCCCAGGTCGATCAGCGAGGCCGAGCCGTTCTCACGGATGACCTGGTTCCGGGCCTTGGCCACGCTGAGGGAGAGGCTGCCGCGCAACTGCGGGACAGGCTGGTAGCTGCCGCTGTGGAAGTCGAAGTAGCGCCGCTGCCCAATGGGGCCGCTATAGAAGCGCCCTTCTCCCTGAGTGATGACCCGGCGCACTAACTCGGGTAGACGAGCGCCGTGCTTTTCAGCGAGCGCGCTGAGCGTGGCCGGCGCCTGCTCTTCGCTGACATCTTTAAAGGAAGGATGGGAGCGCAGGACGCGATAGAGCGTTTCGGGATGCTCCAGGAGAATATCCCAGCCTTCAAAGCTGCCCAGATCGAAGTTGAAGCCCCAGCGCATGGCCTGGTCAACGGCGACGATGCTGTCGGCAATCTCCGGCGCCAGTCGCGCGGCGTAGATCAGTGAGTCGGCCAGGGTCTCGCGCGCCAGTTGGGCGGCGCGATCGTTGCCATTGAGGACGGTCAGCATGCGCTGGATGGGATCGTCGAGGCTGCGAGCAGCCCCTATGGATTCGAAGCGCGGCTTCTGTTGCGGCTGATACTCCAGGGTCTGCAGGTTGAGTTCGAGAATAGTGGATTCGCCGCCGGGGTTCTTGATGCGCTTGTAGAAGCCCTGGCCACTCTTCTCTCCCAGCCAGCCGCGCCGTACCAGCTCGCGCACAACCTCGGGCACGCGGAAGACTTCGCGCTCGGGATCGTCGGGAGCATTCTCGTAGATGTTGTCGGCGACGTGCACCAGGGTGTCGAGGCCGGAGAGGTCGGCGGTGCGGAAGACCGCCGATTTGGGACGGCCCATGCTGGGGCCGAGAATGGCATCGACCTCGCTGACGGTGTAGCCCTCTTCGAGGGCGCGCCGGATGGTCGACAGGAAGCCGTAGACGCCGATGCGGTTGGCAATGAAGTTGGGCGTGTCTTTGGCCAGGACGACACCCTTGCCCAGCACCTCGGTGGCGAAGTCCTGCATGAAGCTGACCAGGGCCGGGTCGGTCTGCTGGTCGGGAACGATCTCCAGCAGGCGCATGTAGCGCACCGGGTTGAAGAAGTGGGTGATGAGGAAGTGGCGGCGGAAGCGCTCGCTGCGTCCGGCGGTCAGCAGGTGGGCCGGCAGACCAGAGGTGTTGGAGCTGACAATGGTGTTCTCCCCCAGCAGCGGCTCCAGTCTGTCGTAGAGCTGCTGCTTGACGTCGAGACGCTCAAAGACAGCTTCGACGACCCAGTCGGCCTGCGCAGCTTCTGGCAGGTTGTCTTCGATATTGCCAACGGTGATGAGTCTGGCCTGCTCTTTGCTGTAGAAGGCAGCGGGACGGGCTTTGAGGGCACGCTCCAGGCCGGTGCGCGCGACGCGGTTGCGGTCCGCCCCCGCATCGGGCGGCACGATATCGAGCAGGAGGCTGGGAATGCCGACGTTGGCAAGATGGGCGGCAATGGCGGCCCCCATGACGCCGGCCCCGATGACCGCTGCTTTGCGAATCTGGTACCCCATGACTACGACAACCTCTCGATGATGGTCGCTACGCCCTGGCCGCCACCAACACAGAGGGTGGCCAGACCCAGGGTCTTATCGGCGGTCTGCAGGTCGTTGATGAGCGTGGCGACGATGCGGGCGCCGCTACAGCCCAAAGGATGGCCCAGGGCAATGGCGCCTCCGTGCGGGTTGAGCTTCTCTTCGTCGATGCCCAGTTCCTGGATGACGGCCAGATTCTGGACGGCAAAGGCTTCGTTGAGTTCAATGATGTCGATGTCGCTGAGCTGCATGCGCGCGCGCTGCAGCACTTTCTTGACCGCTGGAACCGGTCCAATGCCCATGATGTCGGGCCGCACACCGGCGACGGCCATGGCGACGACGCGCGCCAGTGGCTGGATGCCGAGTTCACGCGCTTTGTCGGCGGACATGAGGACGACGGCAGCGGCTCCATCGTTGAGGGGACTGGAGTTACCAGCGGTGACGGTGCCGTCCTTGATGAAGGCCGGTTCCAGAGCGGCGAGCTTCTCCATCGAGGTGTCGCGCCGCGGCCCTTCGTCGGTCTCCATGACGCGCCCATCGGGTAGCTTGACCGGGACGATTTCGCGCTTGAAGAAGCCGCTGTCAATGGCAGCCACGGCCCGCTGATGGCTGCGCAGGGCGAAGGCGTCCTGGGCCTGGCGGCTGATGTTGTATTTGCGCGCCAGGTTCTCGGCGGTCATGCCCATCGGGATGTAGCTGTAGAAGCCGTATTCTTGCTCGGTGGGCGGATAGGGCCAGTCGTATTTCTCGCCTTCGGCAGGCTTGATGAGGCGCGGGTTGAAGCTGGGGTTGAAGCCCCCCATCGGGACGCGCGACATGCTCTCGACGCCGGCAGCGACAATGGCCTCGCCCTGGCCCAGCATGATGCTCTGGGCAGCCATGTTGACAGCCTGTAGGCTGGAGGCACAGAAGCGGTTGACGGTGACGCCTCCACAGGTCTCGGGCAGGCCCGCCAGCGGGGCCACGATGCGCGCCATGTTCATGCCCTGCTCGCCTTCGGGAAAGGCACAGCCAAGGATGACATCTTCGATCAGCGCAGGATCTAGCTGCGGTACGCGATCAAGGGCGCCACGAATGGCAAAGGCGGCCAGGTCGTCGGGGCGAACGTCCTTGAGGGCGCCTTTGTTGGCGCGCCCGATCGGTGTGCGTACGGCACTGACAATGACAGCATCTATCATGGGGGATCTGCTCCTCGTATCGGCTTGTTGTGACAACTAGGCATCTGCCCGGGCGGCATTCGTTGGACCGCCCGCTGGCAGCACAAGATTGTCTGAGATGTACTTGATACGTCGCTGACATGTACTGAAGAGACAGACATTGAACACGGGCCGCGAACAGTCTGCGAGAGAGCGAGGCGGCCCGTCCTCGTCCGCTGGTAGTCAGACAAGACAGTGTTTTAGTCAGGGGGCCGGCTGTCCGCCCTGTTCAGCGGCGATCTGCGTCTGGGCTGGCAGGCTCCGGCGCCTGGCGAATGATGCCCTGGGCGCTCCCACGCAGAACCTCCTTGCCGTGCTGGTTGCGGCAGACAGAGACCAGTTCTAGAGAGAGGTAGCCGTCTCCGGGTTCCAGACGGCTGACAGTCATCTCGCAGCGAATACGGTCGCCGGCGAAGACTGGGCGCAGAAATTCCATCTGCATGCTGCGCGCGATAAAGTTGAGGTCACCGCCCAGCTTCGTGGGGATGCTGGCGGTGAGCAGGCCCTGAACCATCAGCCGGCCCTGAGCGTCAGGCTGCATGTGATGGTGGCCCTTGTCGCCCGAAAGTTCGGCAAAGAGGCGGATGTCCTCCGTGCTAAAGGTGCGCTCGTAGCTCAGGACATCGCCAACCTGTAAGGGTCGCTGACTCTTGTTCTCCATAGACTCCTTGCTCCTGGCTGCTGGCACTCCCTTCTCTCTTCCTGCCGCTCAGGGCAGGAAGGCTGGCCAGCGCGCTGCCAGAGAAGGCCATCCCTCAGCGGAGAGGCGGTGACCAGCCGGCGACGGCGGCGGAAAGAGGAGCTGGCTGGCCTTGCAGCCCTCGCCCGCAGTCCACCAGCCGCCGTCGGCCTTTGGCACTCGGTCACGCTATCCACACAGGATAGCTATGGGGGCAGGAGAGAGAATCTGTCTGTCTGTCTGTCTGCCTGCCTGCCTGCCTGCCCGTCCGTCCGTCCGTCCGCTTGCTGCCTTGCCCCAGGCTGGCTTTGACCAGCGTCGAGCTGGACTAGAAGTGCGGCAGCGGGTAGCCTTTCCTGGCCACAACCTCGGCGGCGATGTCGCGCTGCAGGGCTACGCCGTTGATCAGGTAGTCGCCGACGTAGGCGCGCACGCGCGCCAGCTCCTCGCTGACCGTCTCCGGCTCAAAGTAGGTCATGATCATCTGGTCCAGATTGAGGCGGATGCGCGAATGGGCCAGCCAGGTCGCCAGTTGCGCCAGCTTGCTGTGCAGGGCACTGTTCTCGTCACCGCGGCGGATGGCCTGGATGGCGCGCGCCAGGGCGCTATCACTGGCGTAGATGTCGATCAGCAGGTTGGCCAGGTACTCGATGAACTCCTCTTCGTTCTCGAGGGCCTGCATGTAGCGCATGGCGACGCGCATGCCGGCGTAGATAGCCACATCCTTGGCACGCTCGACAGCGTGGACGGCAGCCCGCAGCTCGGCTGGCACCTCGTCGCCCGGGGCCGGCAGGGCCTCGCCCGACTTGATGCGGGCCTCGATGGCCGGGTAGCGGTTCATCAGATCGATCTTGCCACCCAGGACGCGGCGGAAGAGGGTGCCGGCGGCCACCAGGCGGTTGATCTCGTTGGTGCCCTCAAAGATGCGCTGGATGCGGGCGTCGCGATAGGCTTTCTCGATCGGGTACTCCTGCATGTAACCGTAGCCGCCGAAGATCTGGACGCCCTCGTCGACGACGTAGGCCAGGACTTCGCTGCCGTGCACCTTGGCAATGGAGTCCTCGATGGCAAATTCTTCGATGGCCTTGAAGACCTGCTCGGTGTTCTCTCCGGCCCCCCGACGGGCGTTCTCGATGTTGGCGGCAGTGCGGAAGACCTCGCTTTCGGCAGCGTAGGTCTCGGCGGCCATGCGCGCCAGCTTCTTTTGAATCATACCGAATTCGTGCAGGTATTTGCCGAAGGCTTTGCGCTCGGTGGTGTAGGCGGCAGCCAGGTCGAGGGCTGTGCGTGCGCCACCGACGGCGCCGGCGCCGAGCTTGAGACGCCCGATGTTGAGGATATTGAAGGCGATCTTGTAGCCTTTGTGCAGCTCGCCCAGCAGGTTTTCGACAGGCACCGGCGTGTTTTCAAAGTAGACCTGGCGCGTCGAGGAGCCTTTGATGCCCATCTTGCGCTCTTCGGCGCCGGTGGAGATACCCGGCCAGCTTGTCTCGACGATGAAGGCCGAGGGCCGCTGACCATCGACGCGCGCGAAGACAACCATGAGGTCGGCAAAGCCGGCGTTGGAGATCCACTGCTTGGTGCCGTTGAGCAGGTAGTATTTGCCGTCCTCGGAGAGACGCGCCGTCGTGCTGAGGTTCATGGCATCAGAGCCAACGCCTGGCTCGGTCAGGGCGTAGGCCGAGATCCATTCACCGGTGGCCAGCTTCGGCAGGTATTTGCGCTTCTGCTCTTCCGTGCCATAGAAGACGATCGGCAGGGTGCCGATGGTGGTATGGGCGCCGAAGGCCACGCTGAATGAGGCTTCGTGGATGGAGGAGGCGACGATCGCGCTGGTGAGCAGACCCAGCTCAGCCCCACCATACTGCTCGGGGATGTCGATCATGAGCAGGCCCTGCTCGCCAGCTTTCTTGACCAGTGAGGGCATGACGCCCGGCTCCTGGTGCTCAATAGCCTCTAGCTTGGGCAGAACCTCGCGCATGACAAAGGTGGCCGCCGACTCGGCAATCCAGCGCTGTTCGTCGTCACTCTGCTCCAGAGTGAATATTTTGTCGGCGCTCTCGCTGACCGGAGTCAGCAGGAAGGCCGTTCCGCTCTCTGTGGGCTTCATCGTCATAGACATGCTTGGTTGTACCTCCAGTGGCTGGCACCAGGCCGGCTCTGGCCTCGCGGACGGCACGCTGCTCTAGCGCCCGCCCGCGCCGCCCAGGTCAGGCAAGGGTTCCAGCCATTTGCGTGTTGCTGTGAATCGAATCGGTTTCAGGATCAATTGTCTCAAGCACAGGGCCAGGGCCAGGGCCGCCAGCCGGACGGGCAAACGGACGAACGGCTCCACCACAGCGAGGCCGCTCTCCGCTCGGCTGCGCCGGCCCAGGCAGGCCCGGCCCGGCCTGGCAGCAGGTTAGTTGCTCTTTTGACTGGCGCTCCGCTGCTTGAGCCATTGCTCGCGCAGCTCGCGACGCAAGACTTTGCCAATGAGAGACTTGGGCAGGCTCTCGCGAAATTCGACGATCTTGGGGACCTTGTATGCTGTCAGCTCTTTGCGACAGAACGCCACGATCTCTTGCCGGGTGGCGTCGTTGGCGGCGACGCCCGGTTTGAGGACAATGAAGGCGGCTACGGTCTCACCGCGGTATTCGTCGGGCACGCCAACTACTGCCGCTTCTTGTATGGCAGGATGACGGAAAAGTACTTCTTCGACCTCGCGCGGGTAGACGTTGAAGCCGCTGGCGAGGATCATGTCTTTGGCGCGCTCGACCAGGTAAAAATAGCCTTCTTCGTCCATCTTGCCAAGGTCGCCGGTGCGCATCCAACCGTCGCGGAAGATGGCCGCGGTCTCTTCTTTGCGGTTCCAGTAGCCCTGCATGATGTTCGGCCCGCGGACAACCAGCTCGCCGATCTCGCCCGGCGGCAGGAGTTTGCCGGTCTCGGGGTCCATGATGGCGGCCTCGACTTCGGGCAGGGGAAGACCAATACTGCCTTCGCGCACGTCGCCGTTGAGCGGGTTGCAGTGGGTGACGGGCGAGGCTTCACTGAGGCCATAGCCCTCTACAAGGTGCCCTCCCGAGAGACTCTCGAAGTCGTGACGCACTTTGGCCGGCAGGGGCGCCGCCCCACTGATGCAGTAGCGGATCGATTGGAAGGCACGGCTGTCTTTGCCGGCTTCGCGCATGATGGCTATGTACATGGTCGGAATGCCCGGGAACATGGTCGGACGGTAGCGCTTGATGGCATTCACGACTTCCCTGGGCTTGAATTGCGGGAGCAGCACCATGCTGGCCGCCGCCAGGATGCCGAGGTTGAGACCCACGGTCAACCCGTAGGAGTGGAAGAAGGGGGCAACACAGAGGCCGGCCTCGCTGGCATCATGGGCGCGCGGTGTCCAGTAGCGCGTCTGATAAGCGTTGGCCAGCAGGTTGCGATGGGTGAGCATGGCCCCCTTGGAGAGACCTGTGGTCCCCCCTGTGTATTGCAGAACGGCCAGGTCCGAGCTGCGCGGCGGGTCGGGTACGGTGAAGACTTCAATCCCCGCGGCACTGCTGGGCTTGAGCAGGTCGCTCATGAGCAGCAGTTTGGGGTCGGAACGCAGCTCGTCTTTGGTCAAGGGGGGCTGTGGCTGCTTGTGCCTCTCACGACGCTGGCTCAAGGGGTAGAGCGTGCGCAGCAGGGGCAGCAGGAAGTCAGCGGGACTGGTGATGATGATGTGCTCCAGCGCGGTCTTGTCACGAATGGCGCGCACGACCGGATAGAACATGTCAAGCATGACAAGGATGCGGGCTCCAGAGTCGGCCATCTGGTGCTGCATCTCGCGCTCGGTGTAGAGCGGGTTGGTCGGAACCGCTATGGCGCCGAGCCGCAGGGTACCGTAGAAGGCGATCGGATATTGCGGGATGTTGGGCAGGGCAATGGCTACCCGGTCGCCTTTCTTGATGCCAAGCCGCTGCAGGGCAGCAGCAAAGCGGTTGGCCAGGGCGGCAAATTGCGCGTAGGAGATGCGTGTTCCGTAATAGATGAAGGCGGTCTTCTCAGGATGACGACGGACTGTCTCGTCGAGCAGCCAGGTCAGGGGCTGGTCGGGGATCTCCAGGTGAACGGGGACGCCCTCTTCGTAATGCTTGATCCAGGGCCGCTTCGCCAACAGCTCCGCCTCGGCCTGCACCGTTGCGCTCATCGAGGGTTGTTCGTTCGGCTGTGTATTCTTGCTGACCGCAGAATCAGACATGGTCTCGCTCCTCATTGTCTGGTATCCACCAGGATACGCCAACCGGGCAGCCCACGATGGCCACCCTTCCGAGCATACAGTCCCCACTTGTTACTAGTATTATATGTTGCTCTTCCGATGATGGGTACGTTGCCAGCTAACAAATTTTGCGCCATAATGTGGATGTAGCTAACAGATAAAAGCGCACAAGGATGGTTCAGCGATGAGTCGGAGCACTGAGGTCGTTGAGCGTTCAGAGTTCGCTCGCCTCTTGACGGAGCTGCGCCAGCAGCATGGCCTCTCTCAGGGCCAGCTCGCTCAGGCCAGCCGCCTTTCGCGGACGTATATCTACCACCTGGAGGTGGGCATGCGTACGAATCCGTCCCCCCATGTGGTGCGCAATATCGCTCGCGCTCTGGAGCTGCAGGGCGCGGAGTGCCAGCGCTTCTATGATGCCTATACTCGCCTGACAGGCCAGCATGTGGAGCCGGATCGCTTGAGTAGCGCGCTGCTGGAGCTGGGCGAGCTGGCCAGTTTATTGGTGCAGAGTACCTCCTATCCGGCACATTCGCTTGATCGCCTCTGGTTCCTCCATTCGTGGAATGCCGCTTCCCTTCGCCTCTTCGAGATCGATCCCCGCCTGGCTGAGCAGCATCCAAAGTTGCATCTGCTGGAGTTCGTCTTTGATCCTCAAATGCGCCGCCGCTTCCACGGCTGGGAAGATCTGGCCCACCGCCTGGTGAGCGATTTTCTGTACAATACGCATACGATGACCCATCTGCCTGAATATAAGGCTCTGTGGCGCCGCCTGCGCGAGTTGCCGGAGTTTAAGCGCATCGCCTCGGCAGCCTACCCCAGCGGGAAGCCAGCCCCGTCCTTCGTCTTTCAGGTGCAGCATAGCGAGCTGGGCCGCCTGACCTTGCGCACGGCCACAACGGTCTTTACGGGCATGAGCAGCTACTCGATGGTGAGCTATGTGCCGGGCGATCAGCAGACGTTGAAGATTTATCGCGAACAGGGCTGGTGAGCGCCAGCCTCAGCCGCGGCCAGCTCGCGGCTCCGCTGGCTCGCTCCTCTCTGGCCGCGTACGTGCAGCACCTGGGCACCGCCGGACCAGCTTCCTCCCATAGGCGCAGGCTTTCGCTCGAGCCAGCAGTGAGGGCCAGGGCCGCCCGGGCTACAGAGTCGGCCCGCTGGCTTCGTTTCTTCGCTTACGCCTCCGCTCGCTGCCGGTCGGGCTTCCCAGCCTCGCCGCCAGCCAGTAGGCCCCCAGGCCCAGGGTGAGAGCAAGCAGGGCGTTGAGGAGGAGGCCGCCCAGGAGGAGGAAGAGGACCGCAGGCAGCAGGATACCAGTTAAGAAGACAAAGATGACTACCGAGATCTGAAAGCCACTGTAGATAAAAAGGTAGAGGACAAAGAAGGGGAAGAAGAGGATGGCATCGGCCAGCAGGTACCAGTAGGTGGCGCGCAGGGCCGGTCCAAGGCCGTGGGGAGGCAACGGCTGCCCGGCTCGTGCGATCGGAGGCCAGCCGCAGGAGAAGTAGCACATGCTGGCAAACAGGCTTTGCCAGAGGCAGGCCCAGAAGGTGTAGGCGGCCAGGAAGGAGAAGATGTCGCCCCATTGGAGATGAGACATGAGGAAATCGGCCAGCGGGGTGCTGAGGGCAAACAGGATCTGGTTGACGGGCAGCAGCAGGACAATATACCAGACGACCATGAGGATGATGAGGAGGTCGCGCAGGACGGGATCGGCCTTCAACCAGAGGCCGCTCTGCCCTGGAGCATAGCCGGCTATCGTTAACGCCCGCGCCTTTCGTCCCGGCAAGGTTCGCATGCCAGGGACTGGCTCTTCGCCCCCCGGTATCGGAGGCTCTGGCTCCGATGGGGGCTCGCGCTCTTGCTCCATCGCGCAGTCGTCCTTTGAGCGGGGTAGCCGCGCGCCAGGGTGAGTCTGCAGAGCTTGGGGCGGCTCTGCCCGCGATGCTGTATTGACAAATATCTATCTATTGCAAGTATATTTGCTGAGGCTGGCCCTGTCCAGGGCCGGCTGAACCTAGGATGATGGAGACGCTGAGGCCGGTGGCTCCTGGGCCGATTCCGGCTCTGATGCAGACGCCTGCTCTGATGCTGGCTTGGCCTCCGATGCTGGCATCGGTGGCCAGCCCTGCGGCAGAGGCGCCTGCAGCGGGTACAGCGGATAGGACCCCTGCGGCGGATAGGGCGCCGGCCCTGGTGCTGGCGCTGGCGTCGGCGGCCAGCCGGCTGGCCAGGGCGCTGGCATTGGATAGGGCATCGGCATTGGATAGGACATCGGTTGCGCTTGACTGGGACGCCCAGCGAGAGCACCAAGGGCGCAGCCGCCCAGTCCGAAGATGAGAATCAGGAAGAGATCCAGGAGGAGAGCGTCAAAGTAGGAGATGAGAAAAGAGGGGGAGAGAAAGTAGCTTGCCTCCAAACCAGCCGTGAACCCACCATGAGTACTGATACCGATGAGAATAAAGAGGAACGAGAGCAGGGCATCAAGCACCATAAACCAGAGAGTGGCCAGACAGGCGGTGAGCATGATTACGCGCATCTTGTTGAGGCGACGACTCATAAATAGCCCGGCGCCAAAATAGACGCAGGCGGCCAGCAGGTCCTGGGGCAGGCTGAAGACCAGGCTAAAAAGCAGGCTGCTCACGACGCCCTGCAGCAGAGGAGATTGCTCCAGGCCCCTGGTCATCTGGGCCGTTCCCTGGCCGACGGCATCACCCACCGGCGTCACGGAACAGGCATTGACGATGACCAGGATGAAGAAGAAGATGACAGCCATGACGAGGCTCGTGCGCCAGATCTCCTGGCTACCTCGAGGCGTGTCGGCCCCCAGTGGGCTGGCAGCGGAGCCAGCGGGCTGGAAGGGCTGCCCCCCTGGCCCAGCTGCCGGTGTCTGCCCACTGCCCGCCAGCTCTGGCTGGCCAGGCTGCGCTTGCTCTGGTTTTTGCTGTGGCTCTTGCACGGATTTCCCCCTTGTTTGCATGAATAGGCAACGCTGGAGCAAGTGTTTTCTCGGTGCGCCGTGGGTTGACCGACCTGTCCCGAGAGGTGCTCTTACGGCAGGCGGAGCGGAGGCGCAGGATGCCGCTGCCAAGCCCACTTCGCCGCTCCGGCGCCTGTGGCCGTCCCTGCTCATTAATGGGCTGATTCCATTGGTGATCTCCTTTTGATCGCTTGAGCGTCAAGGTCTTTTACTGAGCTGAGAAGCCAGCGACGCAAAGGCAGCCCGACAAGCAGAACTGCCGCAGCTCTGACCAGCCCGCTATTCAGCGGCTCCACCAGTACTCGTGCCCGTCATCGTCCGCCGCCTGCATCGCTATCCTCTGCCCGGTGCATGTTTTTCTTGCCGGCGGTCGGGGTCGCTAAAGTAGAGGTTGATTCCGCGCTTGAGGGTCTCTAGCAGCGGCTGATAGCGATGCCGCGGGGGCAGATGGACCGACTGACCGTCGAGCAGGCCCTGCAGAGCTTCGAAAAACTCTAGCTCTTGATGGCCCGTGCCCGCTCCGGCCAGTCCATTGGCCAGCCGGGAACGTAGGATGTCGTGCGCGCGCTGGAGCATGAGGCGCACCTCCTGGTTCGCCTCGGGGTGGATCGTACAGACATCGACCACCGCTTCGCTGAGAAAGGCCAGCATCTCTAGCGCCAGAGCGCCCTTGCTCATGGCGCGCATGGCCTGCGTCGGCGGTCTCTCCAGGGCCGCGGCGATCACTTCGGCGGCGCGCGGCGCCAGCTCCTCTGGCTCTATGAGAATGCCTTCTTCGGCCAGATGCTCACAGAGCAGCCCAATCGCCCCCTCTACTTCCCGACGCTGGTCAGCCGGTACCTGACAGCTGCTGAGAAGATCGAGCATGCGCAGGAAGCAGGCCAGGGCCACGCGCGTCTGATGGAAAAAGGCGAAGAAAATCCCCAGGTTGCTCAGGACAACGGCCTCTCGCTCGCGGTCCTGGCTGAGGCGCGCCAGGTCGAGAGCCTCTCGATAGCAACGCAGGGCTTCTTTGGCTTGCAGACAGGTCTGGTAGAGCTGGCCCAGACCCCCCAGCGTGAGGGCTAAGAGGGAGTTGTCGTTTTCACGACGCAGGAGAAGCAGGGCCTCCTGGTAGAGAGCATGGGCATGCTGAATCTGCCCGAGCGAGAAATAGAGCGAGGCCAGTTTGCTCAGGGTGGCCCCTCTGCCGCGCCGATCATCGATCTCGCGCTGGATGAGGAGCGCCTCCTGAAAACAGCGCAGGGCACGCTGAACTTGGCCATGCTCTTGATAGAAGGTGCCCAGGTTATTGAGCGTGGTACCCTGGCCGCTGCGATTGTCGACTTCACGATGGATGGCCAGGGCCTCCCGATAGCAGATGAGCGCCTCCTGATCACGATGCATCTCCTGATAGAGGGTCGCAAGGCGCCCCAGGGTGGTGCCTTCGCCCGGCAGAAAGCCGGCTTCGCGCTGAATGTTCAGCGCCTGACGATAGACCATAAGCGCCTGCTCTCGCTCACCCCGCCGCTGGTAGAGAGTGCCCAGGCTAGAGAGGGCACTGGCTTCTTTGAGACGCATGCCATACTCGCGGCTGCGGACAAGCGCTTGCTGGTAGTAGTCGCACGCCTGGTCAAGACAATCCTGGCGTTGGAACAGGAGGCCGAGTCGGAAGAGGCTAACCATCTCACCATCCCGATCCCCTTCGATACGCTGCTTCTCTAGTTGCTTCTGATAATAGGCAATCTCTTCACCAGGGGTCATCGGCCCCTGCTCTTCTTTCTCATTTTCTAGAGCCATTTTCTAGCCTCTCTTTTGATTAAGGAGCTAAGGTCTTCAGACCCGACCTCCTTCGCCCGCTTTCCAGCCGATTCACTCCAGAACTGCTCTCGCTATCGGAATGGCTACCACCGCGCCTCTCCACTGGCAGACAGGTACCTCACCCGGTTGAAGACATACCACGCTCTCCCCTTTCTTTGCTTCCAGCAATCTACGCTGTAATGTGAACGATTGGTTGCTTGAGCAACAACTGATAGCTAGCCGCTTGCCTGGAAGTTATTTCCTTCTTAGTATACACCAATTCTTTGTGGATGAATATACCCATCCAGGTGCAAATTTGTAAAAGAGATTTGGAAGAAGTCAACGACCCCTGGCTTCAGCCAGGGGCTTGCCCGCAGCCTCGTCGGCCCGGGCTTCCGGGCTGGTTGACAACAGCCCACTGCCCCGCAGGACAGGACAGCGATCCCGAATATTACGAGCCGCATTGATGGCGGCATGCTCCTGGAACCCACAGTGCGGGCAGGTGAAGTGATGCCGGCGCCGGCTTCCGCGCTGGCCACAATGGGAACAGAGCTGGCTGGTGTAAGCCGGGTTCACCTCTGCCACGCGCAACCCCTTCTCTTGCGCCTGCTGCTCGGTCCAGCGGCGGATCAGCCCCCGCTGCCAGAGTGCTAACCGGCGCCGCAGTGCTCGCCCCCGGATGTGTTCTTGCTGAGGCTGAGGGACCTGCAGCCGTTCAAAGACCAGCACCGCCTGTGGCGGTGCCCACTCCACCAGGCGCTTCGCCACCGTCTGCGCAAAGGTCTGGGTGCGCTGCCGTTGCCGGCGGCCAAGTTGTTGCAGCACCCGTCGGACACTGCGCGTGTCCCGATGCTGTGCCTTGTGGGCCGCCAGCTTCCTTCCGCTGCAACCGCGTCCGCGTCTTCGCCGTGCGCCGGTCGCGCACCTTCACCGCTTTCCCGCTGACGAAGAGCACCCGCTCCTGTCCATCCACGGCCACCAGCGCATTCGTCTCGTTCAGATCAATCCCTACGACGGCCTCGGTCTCTGGGCATGCCGCTGGGGGATCAGGCACCTCCAGCGTGAGGGTGAGTCGCCCGATCAGCTGCCCACCCCGTTCCAGCACGGTGAGGCTGTCCATCGTTTTCGCCTGCGTCAGCCGCTGCTGAAAGGCTTCCGGCACCCGGGAGGGCAGCTGCTTGCGTCCGGCCACCGTCCAGAGCGAGAGGGTGCCATCGGGGCGCAGACGGGCATCGCGTCCTCGTGGCCCGATCAGGAACAGCGCCCGTCGGCGTCGAAAGCAGCACACACCCTGGTGGGCGACTTCTGGATCGCTGGTTAGAGGAGGCAGACAGGTGCAGGGACCGTCGCAGCGGGGGCAATAGCCACAGCCCGCACGGGCTGATGACACGCTTCACAATTACCGTAGAGGGGCAGCGACGAGGGCAGGCGCGCCGAGATCAGCCCGGCCAGGAACCCGGCGGTCCAGGCAGCCCACTCCTGCCAGCTGCTCCCATCGGGCGGCTCCTCATAGACTTCGCCTTCGGTGAAGATTTGCAGGACTTCCTCGATGAGGGCCTGATCCGTCAAGACACGGTGGAAGTCGTCTTCCCGATCGCCATCGATAAAGTAGGACATGGTCCCGTAGTAGTATCCCTTCACGAACTCGGGATCGCTGGCCTCGATGAAGGGGACGTGAACCAGCTCCGGGGGATTTCCCTGCGCCACCGTGACGAGCATCGCGCAGCGAGGCAACGGCACGGGAGCCATCGCAGGGGAAGCTGCCGCCGGAGCGGTATCCTGCGCTGGGAGCGACGACAGGGGGACGGACTCAGCGGGCGAGGCAGTGACAACAGAACACTCACCAGACGGCGCAGGTGGGAACCCCACGCGGTCGGCAAACAGGACCGGGTCCAGGGGCTGCTGGGGATCAGGGGACCCCGTAGGACCAGACAGCTCGGCCATGATATTTTCCTCTTTGTTTGCCAGTCGTTCGTTCCACGAACGGGACAGACAGGCAGACACACCCCACAGAACAGGACGGGAACCTCTGGCCTGCTGGGAGACACGGGGTCTTGACAAGACAGCCCGACTCCGGCAGCCAGCAAGCGACCAACGATACAGCAGCAGACAGACCAGAAAGACCGCTGATCGCGCTTGACAGCCGGGGTCAGATGCGGCATACTACGCCCGGACCTCGCTGTGCAAACTCCCTGTAACTGGCTGTTGTCCAGAGCGCATCTAGCCAGTGGCAGGATGAACAATCAGCGAGCTCTTGGAGCGCCTGAGTTGGAGTCTTAGGCGCTTCCGTATTGTTCAACACTGCTATTCCAGAAAGAGCAGGCTCCTGACGCTTTCTTGCTGGTTTCCTCTCTCCCTCACCTCTGTCAGCACACCCCGACAGCTTACCGTCTGAAGCGGCAGGGAGAGCTGACACACACCTTGTCCCAGGCTCAGTATCTCGAGGGATCACTGGCATCGGCTGTCATCGCAAGTGAGCCTGTGATCTCTCCTCGACCGCTGAAGCGCATTCTCAACTCCCCTGGTCAGCAATCATATCAACGACGGGCTTACTTGACTGCTCCTACAAGGAGAGGATACATGATAATTACTCCAAAGTCAAGTGTTTAGAACCAGATGGAACCAATCTATACTAACCACTGGACATCTACTCGCTGCGCCAGTATACTAGGGATAAGCACTATGCACAAAACGACAATCTGGGAACGAGTTCTCATGGAGGAAGAGTACTTCTCCGCAGAAGATATTGCTAGAATGCTCCATGTCAATATCAAGCGCGTCTACCAGTGGATTAAAGAGAGTCGTCTGAAAGCGGCGAATATTGGGACGAAACGCCGCCCTAATTACCGGATCACCCGCAAGGCCCTCCAGGACTTTCTCAATCAGGGTGACGCGAGGTAGCTCATCTTGGTCTCACTCCTGTTCCTGTGACTCCGCTCTTCGCGTGCAAGCAGTCCTCTGCGGAGGAGTACCTTTCTTTACCGTGCAGGCCAACTACTATCAGGAGGTAGCCTTTTTATGCGCCCTAGACGTAGCCAGGACCAGGAACTGCTTCTGTTTAAATGACATCTTCAACCAGCAGAGCCGTCATCGCTTTCTGAAGCGGGTGGGCCTGGCTGGTTTCTCGGCCAGTGCTCTGGCAACCATGCTTGAAGCCTGCGGAAGCCAGCACAGACCAATGCCAGGAGGGGGCCGCCTTCCTCCCCTGGATTCATCCAGGGGTCCCCGGCGGCACACCTTTATGGGAATTTAGCCCGCAACACTTATTTCGATGGATCGCCCGCAGCCCGGCTGGCTCGCCAGCGGGCCTGGCCATCCTGAATGAGGACCAGGGGCGGAGAGTAGGGATGGTCCCTGGGCAGCGCGGGAGACCGGCCCTCTAGCAGGGCTGCAAGGGCGGCGTAGAAGTCAGCCGCTGCCGCCGCTGCGGTCAGCCCTTCGGAGTCGCCGCCGCTCTGAGTCTGAGCCTGGGCGCTTCGCTGCTGCAGCTCGCGCAGCAGCTGCTGCTTCTCCTGGGACGGGCTTTCGCCGCCGAGGGCCAGGCTGACGCGCTCGATGAGGGGACAGAGCTGCTCGGACGGCAACACGATCTGCTCAAATTTGACTAAGGTAGGGGCCACGATGCCTTCGAGGGTGGCGTCGATCAGGACGCCGCGCAGAGGCTCAGTCTGCTGGGAGAGGCGCGCGAACTCCTCGGGACCGAGGAGGTTCTGGAAGGGCGCCAGCTCTTTGTCGATGGAGGCTCTGGCGACGAGATTGTTCTGGCTCTCGGCGATGGCTCGCGCCTGCAGGAAGTGGGCCAGGGCCGCCTGAAGCTGACCGTAGCGGCCAAGGAGGGAGCCCAGGAGGCACAGCGTCTGGATGAGGCCGGGGATGTAGCTGATGCGGGAGAAGCCCTGTAAGGCCTGCCGGTAGTGGTTGAAAGCTTCGACGGGTCGACTCAGGTCTTGGAGGAGCCGCCCGAGGGAGCCTCGGCTCAGGTATTCGCAGTAGGGGGGAAGGTCGCCGGTCAGGGTCAGAGCCAGGGCTTGCTCGAAGTGGCGACGGGCGCGCTCAGTCAGGGCCAGTTGGTGATAGACTCTGCCCAGGTTGAAATGAATGGGAAAGAAGACATGACCGCTGCCGCTGCTTTCGCTCTGGAAGGCCAGGAGGTGCTCGTAGGCGGCCCGGGACTGGAGCAGGAGCTCACGCTCCTCGTAGACCTCGGCCAGGCTGATGAGTACTACGGCTTCCTGGTATGGATCGCCGAGGCGCTGGCAGAGGGCGCGGGCTTCTTCGTAGAGGCTTTGGGCTTCTTCGTAGCGCTCTTGACGGCAGGCCAGCCGCCCCAGGTCTTTGAGGGCGAGTAGTTCGTGCTCGGGGTCGCCTGCTTGCTGCAGGAGACGACGAGCCTCCTGATAGTGCCGGCGGGCTTCGTCGTAGCGCTCGCGTCGCTCGGCCAGCCGCCCCAGGTTGATGACGGTGACGGCTTCGTTGCCAGGCTCACCCAGGGTGCGCAGGATCGCGAGGGCCTGCTGATAACAGGCCAGGGCTGGCTCGCTTTGCTCCAGGTTCTCGTAGAGCTGGCCCAGGTTGTGCAGGGTGAAGGCCTCCCCTCGCCGATCCCCGGTCTGACGCAGGATGAGCAGGGCTTGCTCGTAATAGCGGCGCGCCTGCTCAGGCTGCTCTCTGGCCAGGAGCGTGCCCAGGTTGTGCAGGGTGGCAACCTGCGCCTGGAAGTCGTCCAGCCGCTGAAGGATCGAGAGAGCTTGCTCGTAACAGGCGCGGGCCTGCTCGGGCCGCCCGTGATTTTGAAAGAGGGTGCCCAACCTGTGCAGGGTGATCCCCTCGTTCCGCTGGTCTCCTCTGGCGCGGTATTGCTGCAGTTCGCTCTGAAGCCGGGCAATTGCCTGCTCCAGCTCTTCGCCTTCGGCGGTCATGGAAGCTGCTCCTCTCTCCAGTACTTGACAGACCGCCGACTGAGAGCCTGCTCTCCTGTTGCTCCGCGAGCAGGTGAGAGCATTCCGCTTCGGCTGGTCTGCTCGTGCGCTGGCTCGCTCGTCCGCTCGCCAACTGTTTCCACCACCACCGGCTTTCGCTTCCGGTCCGCTCAGGTCAGGAATGGCCCGAAGCTCCAGGGCCACGCCAGGCGGGCCACAGTTCAGCAAGCAGACACTTCTTTTCTACTCTTATGAAGAGTATACACCATCTGTACGGCTCTGTGCAGACGGTGTCTCTTGAGCAGTGCTCTGTCCCTCGCTTGCGCTGATAGCTGCCCAGCATGACAGGCCCGCTCTCTTTGAGAGGCTTCAGACTGAGACGGACTGCTGAGCAAACTCCTGGCACTGCCACCCTGGCCATGATGCCCTCACATGAGGGCTAGCTGCCCTCCAGACGACCTTTGATCCGCTTGCGCTCCTCTTCAGCTCGCCACTTCGGCACGTCCTCAATAATATCCGTAACGGGCACTTCGAGCGCCTCAGCGATCTTATCAATGATATATGTGGAAAGTCTCCTGTATGGATTGATAAAAATCTCACGAATGACATGATAGCTGATTTCTGACTTTATCGAAAGACGATGTATAGACATATTTTTCTCTTGAGCTACCTCTCTCACCCGCAGGCGTAACACGTGCTTTCCTCAACTCTCCATTGCTACATAATATGAACCAGGGGGAATAACACACTTCGCCTTCCTTGCCTGTTTGCTATCTCGCTGACGGCGAGTGACCGCCAGCGCTAGCCTCTTGCTTGCTCGCAGGGCGCCAACCAGCGTGCAGATCGATCGAGCGCGTCGCAGTTCAGCAAGCAGGCGCTTCTTTTCTGCGGCCATGAAGAGTATACACCATCTGTGAGGTTGAATGCACGTACTTTCTCTTGTTTGCGCTGGCACCTTCCCCGTATGCCAGTCTGGTGCTCTCTGCCAGCGTGCAAGTAGGGGCGGAGAGTTGAGCGGATGTCTGGTGTTATAACCCTGCAGTCAAGCGCTCAAGTGAGGAGACGCTAGCTGTCCTCCGGCTGGCTTTTGAGCCGCCTCCGCTCCTCTTCGGCCTGCCACTTCGGCACGTCTTCAATAATATCCGTAACGGGCACGCCGAGCGCTTCAGCGATCTTATTGATGGTATCCGAGGAAACTGGCTTGTATGGATCTATAAAAATCTCACGAACGACGTGATAGCTGAGTTGGGCTTGCAGGGAAAGACGATGCATAGACATGCCCTTTTCCCGAGCAACCTCTTTGACGCGCAGGCGTAGCAAGCTAGCTCCCCAATAGGTTTTTTTTAAGCATACCAGCCAGTGACTATATAGGTAATTCCATTCTTCGATACTATCTTCAAAGAAAATATTTTCAAATTAATACTTTCAAGATATAATTTAGGAGGCGGTTGGTTAGGATCGTCCCGTGAGGGAGTTGGGAGCTGGCTGGCGGAAGCGTCACGTGGTTGGCAGAGGAAGGAAGTAAGCGATGACGAAAGGGGAACAGGGGAAAGCAAGTGATGATGGGATTGGCGCTGATGACCTTAAGGCTACCAGGTACATTCTCCTATCCTGGGAGCCATTTTCAAGGGAATATTTACAAATTAGCACTTTCAAGGTATAATCCAGAGTGGGTTAGGACTGCCCCTTGAGGAAAAAGGGATTTGATGGAAGCGTCACGTTGTTGGTAGAGAAAGGAAGTGAGTGATGACGAAAGGGGAACGGGGGGGGAAGCAGGTGATGATGGGGGTCGGAGCAGACGACCTCAAGGCCATCAAGTACATTCTCCTGTTTTATGGGCGTTACCTGCAGTCGGGCCAGGCTGGTCAGCCGGTGAGCCATCGCAGCATCAACCGTATACAGCTTGTCCTGCTCAAAGTTGAGCAGATTATCAGCGGGCAGGTTATCCTTCTGAGGTGGGACGAGCTGGGGCTGATCACCGAGGCAATTGCCACCTTCACCGAGCTGGTGCGCCGCAAGATTGCCGCCTCCAAGGAGCGTGATGAGGTGCTGGCCAACTGCGAGCAGCTCCACAACTACCTGAGCCTGGTCCTGCCGTCCATCCATCCAACCCTGAAAGGAGGTGGGAGCCTTTCCTGAGACATCCTGCAACTGAAGAGGGTCTTCGCTTTTCCTCTACCCCTACTCTCTAAACCTCCATCTCGTCTGCTATCAGCGCCCACGTAAGAGCGCGAAGACCCCTTCTGGCGCAAGCGCTTTTCCGAACGAGCGCAGCGACGGCTATGATTCCGCGAGATGGCGCGGGTGGGAGCGTCGAGTTCTGGCCCGGCGCGTCGGGACCACGCGTGCCATCTTTTCCTTCTCTCTTCTCAATTTCGCATCGGTCCGGCATTGACTCGCCAGCCCGCCTGCCCACAGCGGCTATGGCGCCGGGTGGCGGGATTGACGTCCTGGCCGGCGGGGCAGCACTGCCAGCTCCGCCGCCAGGGCGCGCTGTTCGCGGACCATCTCCTCTTCCGAGACATCTTCCAGCAGGACGGTCGTCGGCACTCCCAAAGCGTGCGCAATGCGGTTCACGGTCTCCGTGTTGGTAGGCCGATAGGGATTGCGATAGATGGCCTTGATGATGTTATAACTGACCTCTGCCCGCTGGGATAACTGGTTCATGGATATACCCTTCTCACGTGCAATCTCTTTGATACGCAGCCGAAGCACGATTCTTCCCTCATAAGCGAAGATAGTGCTATCAGTATAGCTCACTTATGCCATTTATGGAAGAACTTCTTAAGAATTTTTTACTGGGCCGGAAGGAGGCCTTGATGCTTATCTCCTCTCTACTGTACACAAGAGGCCCCAACTCCCTGGATGGCGCCGGGGCCGAACCTATGGTATACTGGGCGAAGAAGCAGGCAATTTTGCGAGACAAGAGCAAACGCCGGCGAGGCCTGGGGCCAGGCTCAGGGACTCACTGATCCTTCTCCGGGAGAGCCTGCCGGGAGAGCCTGCCGGGAGAGCCTGCGGGTTGCGACTCAGCCGGCGAAAAGAAAGCGGAGCCGATTGCCATTCACGTGAGCTGAGGCAGGCCGGAGGAGCAGCATGCAGCCGGGAGCTGGCGCCAGCGGGAGCTTACGCGTCTATCTCAGCTATGCCAGCGCCGAGCGCTCGTGGAGCGAGCGCATTGCCCAACGGGTGCGGATGGCCGCGCGCGGGGCGGGTTTAGAGCCGCCCGTCATCACAGGGCCGGGGCAGATCCTGGCCGGCAGCGACACCCAGCAAGCCAGGCGCGCCGCCCTGGAGAGCGCTGATCTGATCCTGCTGCTGGTCAGTCCTGACTTCTTCGAGAGTCCCGACTGTCTCGACGACCAGGAGGTGGCCCTGGCGCGGCGCGACGACGGGGTTGTCGTCGTCCCCATCATCGTGCGTCCTGTGGGCTGGAAGTATACCGAGCTTGGCCGACTGGAAGCTCTGCCTCCGGGCCACCCGCTCAGCCGCTCGCGCGATGAAGGACTGTATCTTGTTGAGGAAGGGCTACGCCAGCTCATCAGCGAGCGATGGCGGCGTCGCCAGCAAGCTGCCGGCGCCAGTTTGTTCCTGCCCCAGCATGAGCAGGCTCTGCGCGCCATGTTGATCGATCATCAGCCCTTCATCGCCAGCCGACTGGAGGGCTTCGTCGGGCGCAGCGTCGAGCTGGCCGCCCTTCGTCAGCAGATCGCCGAACTGCAGCCGGGCGGCGGTTATCTGATCATCAGCGCTCAGGCTGGCCAGGGCAAAAGCAGCCTCATCGCCCGTCTCGTGCAGGAAGAAGGGCCGGAGCGCGTCCCGCATCACTTCCTGCCGCTTGACCCGCCCATCGATCATGTCGTCGCCCTCCTGCGCGACCTGCTGGCGCGTCTCATCTTTGCCCAGGCCCTCGACCCGACGCCTCTGCTGGTGGCCGGCACCAGTCGCGCCGCCCTGACGACCGCTTTCTGGAATCTCCTGAACGAGCTGGGCAGCCGTGGCGAGCGCGTCCTGATCTGCATCGATGGTCTGGATCAGCTTCCGCGTGACCCCAGCGGCAGACGCGACCTGAGCTTTCTCCCCACGCCACCGCCGGCGGGCTGTGTTCTTGTGCTGGGCAGCCGGCCCGACGATCTCCTGACGGCCTTGCGCCAGCGTGGGCCGGTGCGTGAGTATCGCCTGCCGCCACTCAGTCGCGCCGATTTCGACCAGCTCCTGCGCGAGCGTGGCCTGCAGCTCACACGCGCCGAAGGCGACCGGCTCTACGCCTTCATGGAGCAGAACACCCTCTACCTTGACCTGGCGGCGCGCGAGCTGGAGCGCGATCCGGCCCTCACCGCGGACGCCCTCAGAGAGCGCCTCTCCAGTGACCCCGCCAATATTTTCAGCCTGAGCATCGACCGTCTCAAGCTGCATCCCCTGTGGGAGCGCGTCATTTATCCCCTGCTTGGCCTGCTGCTGGTCGCCCGCGAAGCGCTGGGGCCGGAGCAGCTCAGCCAGATCCTGGCGCCGCTGCCCACCTACCAGGTGCGCGACGCCCTGCAGCAGCTTGGCGGTTTGCTCGTCGCCGACGGTGTCGGGCGCCGCAGTCTCTTCCATCCCAGGCTGCGCGACTATCTACGCCAGGACCCTGAGCAGCCGGCCAGGCCCTATCTGTTCAGCGCTGCCGAAGAGGCCCACTGGCATCGGGTGTTGGCCGACTGGTGCGAGCGTGGCGGCAGTGACAGTGAGCTAATCTGGCAAGAGGCGCGTCACGATCCCGACGAGGCCGCGCGTCGGCGTTACGCCCGTCAGCATCTGGCGGCCCACCTCTTCTATGGGCGGGGCTGGGAGCGGCTCTTTGCCCTGCTTGACGCCGGTCACTATGGGCAGAGCAAGATCCGCCAGCTTGATCCGAGCACCCGCGCCTATGCCAGCGACCTCGACTTTGGGCGGCAGGCCGCTGCCTGGGAGGGTTGGAGCTTCAGCGAGGGCCTGGCCCAACTGCCGCGGCTGTGGCACTACACCCTGCTGCGCTGCAGCCTGAGCAGCCAGGCCGAGCGCTATCCGCCGGAAGCCTTCGCCCTGCTCGTCCAGCTTGGGCGGCAGCAAGAGGCCCTTGGGCTGGCCGATCTCATCAGCGATCCCGGGCGGCAGATCGAGGCACTGGTAGCCATCGCGCGCCAGCTTCAGGAGCAGGGGGCGCCTGAGAGCGACTACGGGCCGCTCTACTGGCGTGTCTGCGACGTGGCGCGGCAGAGCGGCGAGCCGGACCGTCTGGCGCCCTTGCTGAGTGAGCTGGCGAAGGACCTCTACCGGGCTGGCTGGTCTGAGCCGGCCCTGCAGCTCTGGCGGGCCGCCATCAGCGTAGCGCGGCGCGCAGTTCCGGCTGATCTCTGTGCCGAGGCCCTGCAGCAGATCGCCGAGGGGCTGGCCGAGGCGGGCCAGAGCGCCGAGATCGAGGAGATCATCGAGGCCATGCCTGCCAATACCCTGCAGGATGAGGCACGGCTGACACTGGTCGAGGCGCTGGCCCGCGCCCGGCGCTGGGATGAGGCCAGCGAGATCCTGGAGACCATCAGCGAAAGCGCCGCGCAGCAGCGCGCTGAAGCGCTGGCCGTGCTGGGGCGCGAGCTGGCCCAGGCCGGCGAGCCGGCGCGAGCGCAGCGACTCTGGCAGCAGGCGGAGCGGCAGGCGCTCAGCATCTCCGGCGGCAGGCCGCAAGCCAGGGCCCTGGTCGCGCTGGTGCGAGCTTTGGCCCGCGCCCAGCAATGGAGCGAAGCCGAGCGGATCTGCGAGCTTGTGCCCGACCCGTGGCGGCGAGGAGAAGCCTGGCTAGAGCTGGTTCACGCCTGCGCAGCTAGCGGGCGCTGGCGAGAAGCCGAAGCCAGCAGTGAGCGTCTGGAGGACGAGAGGCAGCAGGCGGAGGCCCGCCAGAGTCTGGCCGAGGCGCTGGCCGCTGCCGGGCGCTGGCAGGAGGCCGAGGCGCATAGCCTCCGCATCCCGCTCCCACGCCAACGCCTGCAGGCCCTCGCGCGGCTTGGGCAGGCCCGGGCCGAGCGTGGTCAGCTCAGCGAGGCGCAGCGGCTCTGGCAGCAGGCCGAGGCGGAGCTTGAGCGACTGGAGAGCGCCGACGAGCAGCGCCTCGCCTGTGTGCAGCTTGGTCAGGCGCTGGCGCGAGCGGGCCTCCATGAGGAGGCGCAGCGCTACTGGCGGCAGGCTGAGGCCATCATTCGCGCCCTGCCAGAGGGAGAGGAGCGGAGCGAGGCGCTGGCCCTGCTCATCGACCGCCTGATTCAGCTCGGGCGCTGGCAGGAGGCGGAGCGTCTTGCCACTACGCTCGGCGACTGGCCACAGCAGGCCGGGGTACTCATTGCCCGGGGCCGGAATCTCAGCCAGTCGGGGCGGCGGGCCGAAGCCGAGCAGCGCTGGCGCCAGATCGTCGGCCTGGCGCGCAAGCAGCCCGCCACCCGCGAGCAGATTCAGGCGGCACTCACGCTGGTGAGCGCCTTCGCTTCCCCCGCGACCTGGGACGAGGCGGAGCGCTGGGTTCGCAGCCTGGTGCAAGGTCAGGAGCGGGGTGAGGTCCTGGCCTACCTTGGGCGACTGCAGGCGCTGGCGGGGGCCAGAGAGCGAGCACGGCGGCTCTGGCAGGAAGCCGAGGCTCTGATTGCCGGAGAGGCCAGCAGTTGGGAGCAGTCGGACGGCTACCAGGCGCTGGCGCGCGAGCTGGCCCAGGCTGGCGAATGGCAAGAGGCGGCCCGCATTGTCGAGCGCGTACCCGAGGGGTGGGAGCGGGCCGATGCTCAGGTCCTGCTTGTCAATGAGCTGGTCAGGGCCGGGCGGCTGGACGAGGCCGAGCGCTGCTGTCGGGCCATTGCGCTGGCGCTCCAGCGAGTTCAGGCGCTGCTGATCCTGGGGAAGGGCCACGCGCAGGCGGCGGAGCCAGAGCGACGGGCGCGGGCCGAGGAGTGCTGGCGTGAGAGTGAGCAGCTCATTGCAGGCATGTGGGTTGAGCAGCAGGTCGAGCTCCTGGCCGCCCTGGGAGAAGCCCTTGCCGCCGCCGGTGAGCGGGAGCGGGCGCGCCAGTATTGGCGGCAGAGTGAGCAGCAGATTGCCACGCTAGAGGGCGAGGGGGGGAAGGCTGAGGCGCTGGCTGTTCTGGCCGAGACCCTCATTGCCGCCCGGGAATGGGACGAAGCGGAGCGCCTGCTGAAGCACTACCCGTATAGCCAGCGGGCGAGCGAGCTGCTGGCCCGGCTGGTGGCTTCGCTGGCTGAGGCCGGGCATTGGGAGGAGGCACAGCGGATCAGTAAGGCCATCAGCTTCGATCAGGAGCGGGCGCGAGCCCTGGCAGTGCTGGGGCGGGCCTTAGCGCAGGCCGGGCAGCGGGAGCGGGCACGCCAGACCTGGGCCGAGGGACGGCAGTTGATCGCGGACATCCTCAGCGAAGAGGGACAGGCGCAGGTCTTGCTGACCCTGGGGCAGGCCCTGGCGGAGGCGGGCGAGTCTGAGGAGCTGCTGCGGCTGGTGCAGCAGGAGTGGTCACGAGTGAGCACACGCGTGCAGGCCCTGCGGCTCTTCCCGCTGGTGAGCAATTTGCTTGAACGCTCTCCCGAGCTGGGGTCGGCTTTGGGAGAGGCTTTTGTTCAGGTAGAGCGCTTTCTGAGCGGCGCCGTCGACTGACAGCACTACTGGAATCAGCGACCGGCAGGCAGGGCAGCGATGCCATAGATTTCGCAAGCGATGCGCGTCGCCAGCCGGCGATCGCGCTGACGAAAGGCCGTCACCAGTCCCTGGCGATGCCTTGGCGTTACCTCAGCCGGACGCGGGAGGCGAATCCGTCGCAGATACTGGGCCTGAAAGCGATAGTAGCCGCCGCGCATGCGCACCCCATAGCAGGCCACAAAGAAGAGGGCCACATCCGAGAGCAGCAGCCCGCCCAGAGCCTCCAGATCCCACGCTTCAGACCAAATCACATACAAATTGTGGTGAGGATAGGTCTGCCCCTCATCAAGCACAGGCTCCAGACAGCGCGCGATATCTGGCACATAGAGCTTGCGACGCTCAATGAGCGCGAACTGCATCCGATCGATGGTGCGATACCACTGGGCGGGGGCACGGCGAGCGACGTAGCGCCGTTTGAGCGCCTCCGCATGGCGCAGGAAATAGGCTTGCAGGCGGGGAAAGTCTTCCAGAGAAACAAGGCCCTCTGGCGACCAGGGATTGACCAGATAGTGACCCGACCAGCGCAGCAGGCCGCCCTCCGTATCGCTGCGGAGCGCCAGCGGTAAGAGACGCGACGATTCTACCAGCTCTGGATCGCTCGTAATAAAGACCTCGTCCAGACCCGTCACCAGGCCGATGCCGACCGTGGTCCCCGTTCCCTCCGACTCCAGCGGCGGAAAGCGCTCCTCCAGCCGACGCAAGAGAGTCAGCCGCTCGGGCGCCAGGACTGGCCGAGACCAGTCGACTCTCACCTCAGCAGACAAATGACCCGCCATCTCCACCCGTCTCGCCCGCAGGCCCGCGGGGAGAGCGCCCGCTACCCGCTGCCCCTGACGCACAGCCTCCAGCGCCTCGGCCAGTCCGCGCAGCCGACTGACCGCCTCCTCTTCTAAGGCGGGCGCACCTTCCTCTGAGAATTGCGCCAGGACAAGCTGGCCCTGACGGGCCCGCCGGATCAAGGTGATAGCCGGATAGGCCGTCACGGTTTGGGCGAAAGGAGCAGCACGATGCATCTCAAGCACCAGCTCCAGGCTGAAAGCCTCGGCTACCAGGCGGCGCAGCTCGGCCCCGTACTGGTTAAAGAGCCAGCGATCGGGGCAGATGAAGGCACAGAGCGCCCCCGGTTTCAGGCGCCAGAGAGCCGCCTCCAGAAAAGCCACATAGAGATCGGCCCGCCCGCGCATCGTCCGATAAAGCGAGCGATAGAGACTGAGGCGCTCACGGGGCAGCGCCTCGGGACGCACATAGGGCGGATTGCCCACCACCAGATCGGCAGCGGGCAGGCCCGGGGCCTCCAGCAGAAAATCACCCGTGCGCAGCCAGGAGGCCGCCAGCTCCCGCGCCTCCTGAGCGCCGAAGCCATAGTCAGCTAAGAGCCGACCAAGTGCCTGACGGGCCTGGCTGGCCCGTCCTTCATCCAGCTCATAGGCCAGCAGGGCCGGCGCCAGATCCCGTGTGGGCCGCCCCTGGCGCTGCCAGCTTGCGAGCAGACGGCGCGCCAGAGCCAGAAGAAAGGCACCCTCACCAGCCGCTGGCTCAAGCGCGAGCCTGTCAGACAGGGCCTCCTCTGCTCGATAGCCAGCCAGATCTAGCATCAGCTCGACGACCGCGGCCCGCGTCGCCACCACGCCCGCCATTTTCGATTGCCCCTGACCCGCGCCTGTCTCCAGCCTCCGCAAGCGGGCAGGGTGTTGTAGCTCCTGCCCATTCAAAGGAAGTGCCAACTGCAGGGCCGCCGGCGGTCTTCGCCGCTCCCTGCCTGCTGCATCGACCATTGCAAGCCTCCCACCCTGATCCGTCGCCAGCCCAGCGTCACGGGCCAGCGCATCCTGATTGGCCCCATTATAGCAGCAACAGGCCCCAGATGACAGGGCAGCTCTCCCTCTCTTCCTCATCCGCCCGCCCGGCGCCTCGCCTTTGCAAGCGGACCTCACCCTGCCAATCAGGCCAGCGGCAAAGGCGGCCCCAGCAGCTCCATGCCATGAGCGCGCCAGAGAGCCGCCTCCTGCGGCGGCATGGCCGGCGCCCCCCCACGAGCGGTCACCGCCCGAAAGAACGCTTCCATCTTGCCCGCCGGCAGGAAGGCAATCAGAATACGGCCCGCGCCGGTGCAGGCCCAGACATGGGGAACGCCGCGCGGAGCCAGCAGCGAGGCCCCCGGTTCAAGCGCATAGCGCTGCAAGCCCACCTCGAAGAGAAAGGTTCCCGCGAGCACATAGAACCACTCTTCCTGATCGTAGTGCAGATGGCGCGGCGGTCCCCCGCCTGTGCGAAAGTCATTCTCCAGCACGAAGAGATCGGCGGCGTTGGGAGTCGTCACCTTAAAGGTGAGCGTGCTGATCCCTAACTGATGCACCTCGCCAGCCGCAGCGGCACCCGCGGCCAGGAAGAGAGCCGGCGGCGGATCGGATTGGTAAGCTCCGGTCATGATACTCTGCCACTCCTCTGTTCTCAAAGAGTACTGTCCAGATGGGAACGCTACGAGCACTATTTTTTCGTCGACAGGACCGGCCCGGCGGAGGCCGCCACGGCAAAGCCTGCGCCATCCTGGCATCGCTATAGTATAATGAAGCGGCAGTCTCCAGGGAGGATAACGGCAGCCTGACCTAAGCCAGCCAGCCAGCTAGCTAGGGCAGCATAAACATAGCCTCCATAGCCAGCGTTCAGCCAGTCAGCCAGCCAACGAGAGCAGAGCAGAGCAGAGCAGAACCGGGCCAGTATCATCACAGCGAAGCGAACAAGCCAACATGAACGACAAAATTCGCAGCGTTCTCAACAGCCTGCCCCACAAACCCGGCATTTATCTCATGAAGGATGCCCAGGGGCAAATCATCTACGTCGGCAAAGCCGTCTCGCTTCACCAGCGTGTTCGCTCCTACTTCCAGGAATCCGCCGACCTCAGCCCCAAAAATCGCAGCATGGTTGCTCGCGTCGACGACATCGAATACGTCGTCGTTGAAAACGAAATCGAGGCCCTCGTCCTCGAAAGCAACTACATCAAACAATATCGTCCGAAATATAATGTCCTGCTGCGCGACGACAAAAACTATCCCTATATCAAAGTGGCCCTCAGCGAAGACTTTCCGCGTGTCTATCGCGTGCGCAACTACCAGCGCGACGGCAACCGCTACTTTGGGCCATACACCAGCTCAGCCGCCGTCGACGCCACCCTGGACCTGCTCAACAAACTCTTTCCCTTTCGCACCTGCCGCTACGACGGCAGCGCCTGGGCCCCACCACGCGACGGCCAGACACCGCCGGGCTGGAAGCCCAAATATCTCAGCCGGCCCTGCACCCAGTACTATATTCACCGCTGCCTGGCCCCCTGTGTCGGCTACGTCACGCGCGAAGGCTACGACGCCATCATCGAGCAGGTCATCCTCTTCCTCGAAGGCAAACACGAGGAAGTCCTCAAGCAGCTAGAGGCGCGCATGCACGAGGCCGCCGAGGCCCTCAACTTCGAGGAAGCCGCCCGCCTGCGCGACCGCATCCGTGCCGTCGAGCACATTCTCGAGAAGCAGCGCATCATCAACACCGAAGGGCAAGAAGACCAGGACGTCATCGCCCTGGCCAGCGCCGAAGACGAGACCTGCGCCCAGGTCTTCTTTTTCCGCGGCGGCAAACTCATCGGGCGCGAATACTTCATCCTGCAGGGCACTCGCGACAGCAGCCCGGGCGAAATCATGAGTTCCTTCCTGCAGCAATTTTACGAAAGCGCACCCCACATTCCCGCTGAAATCGTCCTCGAAGTTGAGCCGGACGACCGCGATATGCTGCAGGCCTGGCTCAGGAGCCGGCGCGGCAAGTCCATTACCTTGAGCGTCCCGCGGCGAGGCGAGAAGCGTAGCCTGATCGAGCTGGTCAAACAGAATGCTCAGGAGGTGCTGGAGCAGCAGCGCATTAAATGGCTCAGCGACAGCCAGAAGACGCAGCTTGCCCTTGAGGAGCTGCAGGCGGCCCTCAACCTGGCGGCGCCGCCCTACCGCATCGAATGCTATGACATCTCCAACATCCAGGGCAGCAGCGCCGTCGGAGCAATGGTCGTCTTTGAAGCCGGGCGTCCCAAGCCGGCGGAGTACCGGCGCTTCCGCATCAAGAGCGTCGAAGGCGCCAACGACCCTGCCAGCCATCAGGAGATCCTGCGCCGACGCTTCCGCCGTGAGCCAGTCCCGACCCGGCAGGCCACTGATGACAGCGCCCTCAACTCTAACATGGACGACGAGCGCGCCGGCGTCGAGAACGCCGAAGGGGAGGCAGACGCCTTCAGCCACGACTGGCCCCTGCCGGACCTCATCGTCATCGACGGCGGCAAAGCCCAGCTCAACGCTGCCCTGCAGGTCCTGCAGGAGCAGCACGTTGAAGTGCCTGTCATCGGCCTGGCCAAAGAAGAAGGCTCCCACAGCCGCCTGCCAACCGCCGAAGAGATCTATCTCCCCAGAACTGCCGAGCCGCTGCGCCTGCCGCGCACCTCGCAGGGCCTCTATCTGCTGCAGCGCATCCGCGACGAGGCCCACCGCTTTGGCATCACCTACCATCGCAAGCTGCGCAGCCAGCGCACCTTTAGATCGCAGCTCGACGACATTCCAGGCATCGGCCCCCGGCGCAAGCAGGCCCTGCTCAAGCACTTTGGCTCCGTGCAGGCCATCCGCGAGGCCAGCGTCGAGGAGCTGGCCGCCGTCGAGGGCATGACTCGCGCCGCCGCCGAGAAGGTCAAGGAGTATATCGGCAGGTCCTGACCAGGCTGGCAGGCAGGCAGGATGGCTGGCTGGCAGTGCGTCGAGGGCCGCAGGCCAACCACTGAGGGCAGGCTGGCGGCCCTCGACGGCTGCGGACGGTCGTTGGCGAGCGCTAGCACTCCACGCCTTCGATTGACAACGAAGCGATTGGCGATTACTATTTAATGTAGAGCATCTCTTACATTGAGCAGACGCTCTCTTGTCAGGCAAGGAGGAAAGCGGCCACGCTTTCCCTCCTGTTTCTTATGTAGGGAAAGGAAGTCATCGCAAGACCTCCTTTCTTCGTTTCGTTCTCCAGTGTTAAGCCATGTTCTGGCGCGGAGGTGACAGCATCCTATGCCCACGTATGAATATGCGTGCCGGGCATGCGAGCATCGTTTCGAGATCTGGCAGAAAATCACGGACGATCCTTTAACAGTCTGCCCACAGTGCGGCGGCGAGATCCATCGCGTGCTCTTCCCTACAGGGATTGTCTTCAAAGGGCACGGCTTCTATAAAACGGACTACAGCAGCTCCAGTTCAAACGGCGCTGGCTCGTCACATAGCACAAGCAGCAAGTCCAGCGAGAGCGAGAGCAGCAGCTCCTCCTCGACGAGCGAGGGGAGCGGGAGCAGTAAGGCCCCAGTAGCCTCCAGTAGCAGTAGCAGCGGCTCCTGAGCCAGCCGGCCACCACAACCAACGGTGGTCGCCCTTCCTTGACTGACCTGAAGCCGCGCGGCAGGGACCGGCTCAACACGGCTCAGGACGCCAGGAAGAGTCGCAACATTACGAAGGGAGCAGACAACGCATGGCCGAATCGGCATTGGCCGCTCTGCAGCGCCGACAGATCGAAATCACCATTGGCGAGCTGTGGCTGGCGAGCGATTTCTACACACGCCAGGAGATTATCGAGCGGCTGCGCCACCTGATCGCCCATGCCGATCCCAGCCTCGACCTCGCCCAATTGAGCGAGGGAGCCAGGGAAGAGCTGCGCGACCTGGGCCTGATTCCGGCAGAATGAATGAAGGAAGAAAGGAATTGACACGCGTTGCAGCTGTCGAGAGGCAGCAAGCGCCTATGCTTGTCTGCCCCTCTTGACAGCGGCGCGCCTTCTTCCCACGAGCGGAAGCCCGTCTTCTTCACCTCTCTCTCCCCCAAAATTCCCAGTGGCTTCCGCCTCAACCGCCGGCCACGTGGATTAAGTGTATACTTAACGATGTATTAGCCACCGAGCGAGTAGGGAGGCCACACGCATGCGAGCTCACCGCAAGCAGTCGCAGGAAGAGGTTGTCAGGGCGCTGCAACAACAAGTAGATGAGCTGACACGTACCAATATGCTCCTTCAGGAGGAATTAGCGCGTAAAGAGCAGTTTACGGCGATGATCGCCCATGAGCTGCGTGGCCCGCTCGCTCCCATCATCAACTATGCCCAGATGATCGCCCGCCCCAATTGCCGCCGCGAGACGGTCGAGCGGGGCACGGCGATCATTATCAGCCAGGCCCAGCGTCTCAAACGCCTGGTCAATGACCTGCTCGACGCCTCTTATCTCTCCACTGGCCAGTTCAAACTCCTGCTAGCCGAGTGTGATATCGTCGCGCTGATCCGTGAGCTGGTTGAGCAGTTCCGCCCGCTGGCCCCTTACCACCGCCTCGAAGTCGAGGTTCCCGAGACGCCGCTCATCGGTCGCTGGGATGGCGAGCGCCTGCAGCAGGCTGTTGGCAACTTGCTGGATAACGCCATCAAGTACTCTGACGAGCATACGACCATTACCGTCCGTGTCAGTCAGCCAGAGGAGCATCTGGTGCGCGTGAGCGTGCACAACGTGGGGCGCATCATTCCGGCGGCGGAGATCAACAGCATCTTCCGCCCCTACGTGCGTCTGCAGGCAGCGCGCAGCCGTCAGGGGTCGGGTCTGGGCCTCTACATTACGAAGAGCATCGTCGAGGCCCACGGTGGCACGCTGCGTTTGGAGCGTCCCGGCGCCGAGGACCAGGGCACTACTTTCTCGTTCGATCTCCCTCTGCCCTCCTGATCCTGCCCGCCGTCGCTTCACCCTCCTCCGGCCTTGCCCTTTTGCCTCCCTCCCTGGTGATTCGCCCAGGTGCCAACCTGGGGATTTTCCCGGCCTTCTTCCCCGGCCTTCTGACGGTGCGCTCCCTCCGACGCAAGACTATACTGTTTCGTGGGCGGCGAGACCCGTGGGAGCGTACCATGCCCCCCTGCCCGGAGCCTGTTGCATTGTGGAACCCGGCAGGCCCCGGCGTCTGGCGGGCAGGCCATACTCTCTGACAGAAGCGTGCGAGGCGTCAGGCTGGCCTGCCCGGCGCCAGGGAAGTCACCGGACGTGGCTTCAAGGGTTCCGGCACGGTCCGACTGCCACGGGTCGCACACCTGCCCCTGTCCTTTGTCGAGCAGAGGAGCCAGACAGAGGACAAGGCCCCATTGACCCCGCGCCCGTTGCGCCTGGCCTGGTCTCTCCTCAGCCTTTCCGGGCTGCGGTCCAGCGAGCGAGCTGAAAGGAGTAAGTAAGCGCTATGCCACAGCAGTGGGCCTATAAGGTCGCTTATATTGATACCCGTGGGCGCATCTCCTGCGAAGGTCTGGAGACGCTGATCGGCAACGAGCGACGCAGCGCCTTCGTGCGCCGCTATCTGAGCAGCCTGGGCCGCGAAGGCTGGGAGCTGGTGGGCATTCAGCCCCTGACCTCAACCTCGGCCTATTATGTCTTCAAGCGTCCAGCTCAGGAAGGCGACTACAGCAGCGAGTCGGCTCCCGCCGCGGAGCAGCCGCGCGCCGAGCCAGGCAGCGGCAGCCCCACCATCGAGACAGCCTAAGTGCTCCGGCCCTCGGCCTGGGCGCCAGTCGATCACCACGCATAGCAAAGCGCGACCCGGCTTCCTCCCCCGACCGCCTGCTCCGGTCTGCCAGAGCGGTGGCGGAAAGAGAAGGCCGGGCCGCGCTCTCTTTGATCAGTTCCTGCAACAGGCAGGCCAGTGACCGGCTGCCGGCTCCGGCTGTCGCTGGCCCGCCTGCAGGGCTGCGGGCTGCTAGCGCTCAGCTCAGGTCTGCTCTCAGGCCTGCCCGGCAGGAGCCTGCGAGGCACCGGCTCCTTCCTCATCTTGCAAGGTCCGCACGATGTTCAGGGCCTCCTCAACATGCTTCTCAGGGTTGAACTGCGATGAGAAGATGTGGCGCACCACACCACGCTTGTCGATAATATAGGTCACGCGCCCCGGCAGCAGGCCGAAGGTTGTCGGTACCCCATAGCGCTTGCGCACGGCAGCCCCCCGGTCGCTCAGCAGGATGAAGGGCAGTCGATGCTGATTGGCAAACTGCTCATGCGACTCGGTCGAGTCCGAGCTAATGCCTATGACTTCAGCCCCCGCCTGCTTGAAGACCACATAGCTATCGCGGAAGCAGACCGCCTCTGCGGTACAGCCGGGCGTATTGTCCTTGGGATAGAAGTAGAGGACGACCACAGACTTACCAATAAAGTCGTGCAGGCTGACTTGACGACCTGTCTGATCGGGCAGAGTGAAGTCTGGGGCCAGGTCACCGACCTGTACTTTGCCTCGCTGCTCCGCAGTGTTTGATCCACTCATGCGCGTGTTCCTTTCGTTCCCTTTTGCAGAAGAGCGACCGCCTGCCGAGGCGGGGGAGGGTCGTCACGTCAGTATGGCCTTGACCCGCTCACCCGGTCGGTCTCTCCTCCGAACTATGCAGACCAGTCACACGTAGAGAATGTAGGTCAGACGAGCAGCCTGGGTCAAGGTGTGAGCAGATCGACCTGACTCAGCAGATCAGGAGCACAGGTACTGGTATGCTATAATGAGGATCGGCTGCCAGCGGCCCAGCGGCCAGACCAGCCAGCCGTCCCCCGGAGCAGCCAGCAGCCGCTGATCAGAGCCGATCCCGTGCTGTTCTCACAGGATGACGTGAATGTGACGATTCTCAGCGAGGAGTGACCTTTTCTATGACACAGCCATACGTCCAGACAGACCTTCCGGCGCGCAGCGAGCCGCCGGTCTTCTATAACTTCATCGGTGGCCAGTGGCGCCCCTCGGCAAGTGGAGCCACCTTCGTCAGCACCAACCCGGCCCATTGCTCCGAAATCATCGGCTACTACCAGCAATCGAGCGTCGCTGACCTCGATGAGGCCGTGCGCGCCGCGCGCCAGGCGCAACCCGCCTGGGCGGCCACACCGGCGCCGCAGCGGGCCGCGATCCTGCAGCGGGCGGCTCAGATCTTGGAGACGCGCCAGGAAGAGCTGGCGGTCCTCATGACGCGCGAGATGGGCAAGATCCTCAACGAGGCGCGGGGAGAAGTGCAGACGGCCATTGATGTTGCCCGTTACATCGCCAGCGACGGCTGGCGTGCCGAAGGCGAGACCGTCCCCTCGGTTCAGCGTGGCAAGCTCTATCTGACCGTGCGCCAGCCGCTAGGCGTCGTTGGGCTGATCACCCCCTGGAACTTCCCTCTGGCCATTCCCGCCTGGAAGACCTTCCCGGCCCTGCAGGCCGGCAATGCCGTGGTTTTGAAGCCCGCCAGCGACACCCCCCTGCTGGCCCTCAAACTGGCCCAGGTCTTGCAGGAAGCTGGTCTTCCCGACGGCCTCTTCAACGTCGTCACCGGGCCTGGTGGCACCCTGGGCGAGGCCCTGGCCAGCCATCCCGACGTCAATATGATCTCTCTGACCGGCTCGACCGAGGTCGGACGGCGCGTCGCCGAGCTGTGCGGGCGCGACCTGCGCCGCTGCGCGCTGGAGCTGGGCGGCAAGAACGCCGTCATCGTGCTGGAGGACGCCGACCTGCCGCGCGCTGTCGCCAGCGTGGCTCTGGGGGCCTTTGGCACCACCGGCCAGCGCTGCACGGCCACCAGTCGCGTCATTGTCCACCGCGCCGTTGTCTCCGAGTTCAGCGAGCGCCTCATCGAAGCCGCCGCCAGCCTGCGCATCGGCGATGGCCTGCGCGAAGATGTCGACATGGGACCGCTCGTCAACCGGGGGCGCGTGCAGGCCGTGCACGAGTACACCGAGCTGGGCAAGCACGAAGGGGCCAGGCTCCTCTATGGCGGCAATCCACTGCGCGAGGGAGAATACAGCGACGGGGCCTTCTATCAACCGACCATCTTCGGCGAGGTCCAGCCCGAGATGCGTATCGCCCGCGAAGAGATCTTCGGTCCCTTCGTCTCCATCATCCCGGTGGCCTCCTACGAAGAGGCCGTCGCCGTCGCCAACAGCACGATCTACGGCCTCTCGACGGCCATCTTCACCCGCAGCACTCACTACACTTTCCGCGCCATGCGCGACATCCAGTCTGGGTTGATCTACGTCAACGCGCCAACCACGCGCTCGGAGATCCATATGCCCTTTGGAGGAATGAAGGCCAGCGGCAACGGTCACCGCGAGCTGGGCCCCAACGCAGTCGCCGACTACAGCGAGGTCAAGACCGTCGCCGTCGTCTACGAATAGCCTTCCCTCCTCTACTACGGCAAACCAACCCAATCACAGGCAGCGGCCTGGCGGCTCCAGGAACCGACCGGATCATGCCGGCCCAGGACGACGAGCAGCGCCTGATCCGCCGCGCCGCTGCCCTCCTCCGCCGCTCTCTTCTCCAGGCCAGCGCGGTTCAGGCTCAGTTCTGAGGCGGCTCAAAGAGCGAGAAGAAGGCTTCCCAGACCTCTTGATTCTCCAGCCGTTCGTAGAGCGAGGCCACGCGTGAGTTAATCGTCTCAAAGATTACGCGCAAGATGCGCGAGAGCACCGAGAGCGCTTCCTCGTAGAACTCCTTGGAGCGCTGCAGATCACCGTGGAGCACCTCATGGCAGAGGGCCGTGAAATTCTCCACATCGATGCGATTATTCTGGATAATGAACTTATAGTTCCCCATATAGCGCAGATGCTCGCGCGTGAGCAGGGCCTCCAGCGTATTGGGGTCCAGATCGGTCCCATTGGCGCGGCAGGTCTCGGCCAGGGCCTCCATCGTCCAGTTAATATAGTGCACCAGGGCCGGCAACTGCTCGACCGGACTCTTGCGCTTATACCAATCCTGCTCCATACGGCTGATCAGATTCAGCAGCTCGAAGCTCTCCATGCGCATCCGTTCGGCGGGGCCAGGCAGGCGGACCGTCCGCGCGCCGCGTGAGGGTGGATGCGGCTCCTCGGCCAGAGGAACAATCAGCCGCTGCTGCACGAGCGCCGCCAGGTCGCGCGCCACCTCCAGCTCGGGCCGGCGCAGGCCGGTGGCAACCTTGCGCACCCAGCGATGGATCGCCACCCGCTGCAGCACCTCGATCACCCGCCCGTTGAAGCTGAGCGGATAGGGGATCGCTGGCACCAGCTGGAGCACGGTGCGCATGCCGTTGGGCAGATAGAGCTTGAGCTGCTCCCACTCATCCGCATAGCGCACCATCTCCATCGTCACGCGCACGATCTCCAGGTCGAGCGACTGCTCTCCATAGGGCAGAAAAGCCTGCTTTTTGGGACTGGTAATGAACTCATAGGTGCCTTCACGCCAGAGGGCCAGCTCGCGCGCCGTCCAGAGGGCCTTCGTACGCAGGGCCTCGTAGAGCTGCTGCTCATTAATGACGCGCATGGCAATCAGGCGCTCGCCGATGCGGCGCCCGAAAGCGTCCTGCAGCTGCTGGTTAAAGGCTAACTCCACCTCCTGATAGGTGGCCATCCCCAATTGCTGGAGCACATCGCCCAGGGTCAGCGCGCAAGAATCAAGCTCAGAGCAGTTGGCAATCTTGCCATCGCTGAAATAGAGAATACCGACCCGCCCCTGCTCGTGCTTCAAGTGCAAGGCACCCGTCGCCGACCCCAGCTCCATCATCTGCAGAATTTCAACCAGCCCGAAATCTCTCAGCGACCCCTGCAAGAGTCTGGTATTCGTCGTCATAGTTCTCCCTCGAATGGGACTTGCCTCCTCGCCACCTGTCCTATTCGTCACACGCGGCCAGGCCTGTCTGTCCGTTTGTCCGTCTCTCTGTCAGCTAGCCAGCCCGTGCCTCGGCGCTCCGATCTCCGCTCGATGCTGCGGAGAGTACACTTGATGCATTATAACAGATGCCAAGTCATTTCAACAAGCACCGCTCTGCCTTGACGTCCGCCCGCTTCCCTCCAGTGCCGCGCGCAGCAGTGGTTCAAGCGCCTCCCAGGAATAGCGCTCTTCCACCAGGCGCCGCCCGTTGCGCCCAAGCTGACGCGCCAGTCGCCGATCGCGCAGCAGAGTCACGATGGCCTCAGCGAAGTCCCCTGGCTCGCGCACAAGCACATGCTCACCATCGCGCAGGGCCAGGCCCTCAGCACCGCGCGGCGTTGTGACCACGGCCCGCTCCAGCGCCAGCGCCTCCAGGATCTTGTAGCGGGTGCCCGAACCATGCCGCAGCGGCACCGGCACAACCGCCGCCCGCGCCAGATACGGGCGCACATCAGGAACGGTATCCGTGACAACGACCTCCGGCTCACGGCGCAGACAGGCCACCAGCCCATAGCGATCGCGCCCAACCAGCACGAGGCGCGCCCGTGGGCAACGACGACGCACGGCGGGCAGAATGCGCTCGCTCAGCAAGACCGCCGCCTCCACATTGGGACCATAGCCGAACTCCGCCGGATAGACGATATCCAGCATCTCCTCCGCTTCGGTTTCGGCTTCAGCTCCAGCCCCGGCAGCCTCCAGCGCCCGCGGCGGCTCGTATTGACGCAAATCGAGAGCGTTCGGCACGACGCGCAGCCGCAGCTCTGCACCAGCTCCACACACCTGCCGCTGACGGCAGACATCTTCCTCCGACGGCAGCCAGACCTCATCGGCAGCCGGGAAGCAGCGGCGCTCACGCCGACGAAAGACCAGATGGCGCAGGCGTGCCTCCTCTGCCTCGCGCGCTGAGCCGGCCAGCTCCGCCAGCTGCAGCGCCAGCTCGCTTTCAACATTATGGCAATCGATAAAGACCTGCAGCCCACGTCGTTTCAGCATTGGCGCCAGCTCGCTGGCATAGGGATGGACCAGCACGACATGCGTCGCCTGCTGCTGCGCCAGCCAGTCCAGCAAGCGTCGACGCTGGTCAGCCAGCGAGGGAGCCACATAGCCCGGCCACAGATGGCGCAGGCGCAGCCCCAGTGCCCGGACACCATGCGGTGGCACAAAAGCCGCCAGCTCGGGACGCCGCGGATCGGAGCGCGGCGGCTCCTCCAACGAGACCGGGCCGCCCTCACGCAGGTCCCAGACGGCCAGTCCCTGCGCACCTGCCAGGCGCGCCAGCAGAGACTGAAGCTGATAAAAGCGGATCTGTAGCCCACCGATGATCGGTGGCACCACCACCCAGGGAGCAATCAGCGCCAGTCGCATCGTCTTCGCTACCTTCGCCTCCTCCAGAACGAGAGCAAGTCTCACCACCTCAGCTCACAAGGCCCCCCCCCACCCCTGTCGCGCCCAGCCTCAGCCGTCCCTCCCCGCGCGCTCGCCCTCATCAGGAGCATTGTGCGCCACAAGCCTGGTCGCTGTCAAATCCCCCTTTCTGGCGGCGCGCTCCCCAGCTCTCGCCGGATCGGCAGCGTCACAGCGGGAGATCATGAAAAAGCCTGCCCACCTTTGCTATAATTCCGAACATGAGCATCAAAGATCGTGTCGCCGTCATCACCGGAGCAGGCCGGGGCATTGGGCGCGCCACCGCCGAGCGCTTCGCGCGTGAGGGAGCCTCTCTTGTCCTGTTCAGCCGCACACCAGAGCATCTCGACGAGACGCGCGCCCTCGTCGAGCGCCAGGGGGGCCGGGTTCTTGCCATCGCAGGAGACGTTGCTCGCGAAGAAGATGTCGAGCACCTCTTTCAGCAGGCCCGCGCCCACTACGGGCGCGTTGACATTCTCATCAACAGCGCTGGCATCGTGGCCGTGCGCTCCTTTCGCGAAATGGACACGGCCACCTGGGATCGCGTTCTGGCCGTCAACCTGCGCGGTACCTTTCTGTGCTGTCGGGAAGCCTTCCGCCTGATGGCAGAGCAGGGCCAGGGCGTCATCATCAACATCTCATCGCTCTCGGGGGTCAAGGGCGTCGAAAAATTCCCTGGCCTGAGCGCCTACAACGTCTCCAAAGCAGGTGTCGCCAGCCTGACCGAGATCCTGGCCCTGGAAGGAAAAGCCCACAACATCCGTGTCTGCGCCGTCAGCCCAGGGGCAGTTGACACCGACATGCTGCGCCAGGCTGCGCCGCATCTCAAGCCCGGCATGAGCGCACAGGACATGGCCGAGATCCTGCTTTTCCTGGCCGACGACAGCGGGCGCCTGCTCAGCGGCACCAACCTGGAGATCTACAGCAACGCCTAGGCAAGCGAGCTGAGCGGGTCAGTCAGCCGGGAGGGGGGAGGGGCCAGGAGAGTCAGGAGAACCAGTCACAAGAGACGAGCCGACAGGTAGATGGCCGTCCATCATCTACCAGCAGTCGACCAGTGAGTGGACAAGACGGGAGACAAGACGGGACTATGGCAACGGTCTACTTAACACGTCGCGCCAGCTTCAGCGCCTCGCATCGACTCTGGAGCGAGGCCCTCAGCGAGCGTGAAAACTGGGAACTTTACGGCAAATGCGCCAATCCCAACGGGCACGGGCATAACTATACCCTGGAGGTTACCCTGCGTGGCGAACCGGACCCACACACGGGCATGCTGATGAACCTGGCCGAGTTGCGCGAGATCATGCACCGCGAAATTGTTGACCAGGTCGACCATCGCCATCTCAACTACGACGTGCCCTGGCTGCGCGAGAGCATTCCCACCACAGAGAACCTGGTCATCAAGTTCTGGGAGCGGCTGGAGGCGGCCCTTCCGCCGGGCCTGCTCTACGAGGTCAGGCTCATCGAGACCGATAACAACAGCGCCAGCTATCGAGGCGAGCGCCACCCACTCACTCATCCATAAGTGAGCGGAGGCGGGCCTTCCAATCGCTGTCGCTGGCCGCATCGTCGCTCTCGCCGATCGTCCAACTGCGGGCGCCATCGGTGAGGCGGGTCGGCTGCGCGGTCAGCGGGCGAGGAGAAGAATTGAGGGTACGCAGGGCAGATTGCGCAGCCTTGCGCACATCGTAGACAGGGTCCTGCAACAGGGAGCGGATCGCCTCGCGGCTGCTCTGGTGCCCCAAGCGGCCCAAAGCTCGCGCGGCGGCGGCGCGTTCATCGGATGTTGGCGCCTTGAGCAAGGCTTGCAGCTCGGGCGCCAGGCCAGTCAGCGAGAGATCGGCAATCAGGCGCAGGAGCCGGCTGCGGCGCATGGGATGGCGCAGGCTCAGTAGGGCAGCGCGGCAATCGGCGTAGATCTGCTCCTCGCTCAATAGCCCCTTCGCGCGCGCCTCGGCTACCGCCAGCTCGGCAGGCAGTGACGACGATCCGCGCAGAAACGGCTCAATCCAGTCGGCGACTGGTTCCAGCTCGCCAACATACTCATGAAGCACCAGGATATCGTGATAGTGCTCATCGAGCCAGTAGTAGAGAGCCAGCGTCATCTCAGCGTCCCGCGCCGCATAGGCCACCATCGCCGGCGGCAGCGGACGCCTCGCCCAATCGGTGCGCTGCAGGCTCTTATCAAGATGGATGCCAAAGGCCCGCTGCAACATCGCCGCCAGTGACGACTCGTTCTGGCCGAAGATCGAGCGGCTTGCGGCCTCCAGATCAAAATAGTGCGCCACATTCAGACCGCGCTCGGCCATCACGTGCAGATCAGCCCCTGCCCCATGCAGCAGAATACTGATCTCCGCATTCTCGGTGACCACCGCCAGAGGGGAGAGATCAGCGAGGCGCCAGGCATCGATCACAAAGCACTGGCCATCGATCGCCAACTGCAGCAGAGCCAGGCGATGAGAAGGACCATTCTCGCCCAGGAGCCGCGAGCGACCCTGGACAAACTCGGCATCGACTCCAATGATGGGGGCCGTGCGTAAGATCTCGACAGCGTCGAGCAACTGCTCCGGTCGCTCTACATAGATACGTTGCCCTTTGGCCGGCGGGCGACCGGGCGGAGGCGTCGGGCCAAGATAACCCGGCTGAACTTTCTCTTGAGCGCCTGGTTCCGGCGAAGCATCTCTGTCTTTCAACGCTTCTGCCATCCTGGTCACAAAAGCTAGAAACGCTACCTGACTATCAACCTGGAGGTGTCTCCCACTATAGCAGATTTTCGAGCTGTCGTACAGACCACAGTTGCCAACCGCGCCGCTTCCCTTCACCCCGCTCCCCCTGGCCCACTATGCCCGACGCATCAGTTGCGGAGCCGCACCAGGGTCTGGGGCGGCGTGACCCGACAAAAGCGCCAGCCACGCCAGCGATCCTTTATCCCTCAGTAGACAGCTGCACCAGCTCTAGCTGGCAAGCCCCGGGCGCGTGTCGCGGTCGACCAGCTCCAGCTTGCCGCTGACCACGTCGATCACCAGGCCATGTACCGGCAACCTGGGCAGGAAAGGGCTGTTGCGAATAAAGTGCACGACCTCGCGCACATTCTCCTCCACCTGGGAGAAGGCCCCCAGCCAGCGCACCAGACCGGCCTGGTCACCCAGACCATAGCGCTCAATCAGATCCTGCGGCTCCACCCCCAGCGCCTGCATCGAGCCAGTCAAGGCCGCCGGATCGACATGGGCCAGACCACAGTTTGTATGGCCGATTACCAGTACCTCACGCACGCCAAGTAAATAGATCGCTCCCGCCAACGAGCGGACCAAATCGCTGTTGACTCCCTCCCCCTCACGTCCAGGCACGGCCACCGTCGCCCCCGCCGTGCGCAGCTCAACCACATCGCCGCGCTCCAGCCCCAGCGCCTGCTCCAGCAGGCCCACCAAACGGCAGTCCATACAGGTCACCACCGCCGTCCGCCGCCGGGGCAAATGGCTCAGCGGCGACAATTGATGCTCGGCCACAAAGCGCTGATTATGCTCCAGAACCTCATCCAGCATACTATGCCTCTCTCGCCAATATTTCTGCTCTGCAGGCCAGTACCTCCACAAACGCCAGCGCCGCCCACTCAGTACGTCCGCCCCTCCCTCGCAAGGCCAGGCAGGCAGGTCAGTAAGTGAGCGAATGGATGGATGGATGAGTCTCAGTGTAGCACAGTCGTCCGAGACGTGCAACGAGCAGGCCCCGCTGGAGCCTGCCCGATCCACTCTTCCCGCCAGAGCCGGTTTGTTAGCCAGCTCACTCCTGCTCGCGCTCAGCAATTGCCGCCTCGCCTTCGACAATGAAGACGATGCGCTCACAGATATTGGTGCAGTGATCGGCAACGCGCTCCAGCTTGTGGGCAATCCAGAGCAAGTACGTCGCGCGCTGCAGAATGCGCGGGTCGCTCTGCAGCGCGGGAATCGCCTGCGCCCCCGCCAGCATAGCCATCAGATCATGGCGCACCAGATGATAGCGCACATCGACCACGTCATCCTCTTGCCAGAGATGGCGGGCCGCCGCCGCATCGCGCTGCGCAAAAGCCTGCATCGTGCCCTGCAGCACCCGTCGCGCCTCCTGGCCCAGGTCAAGAATGCCCTGCATAATCGAGGCCTCGCTGACGCCGCGATGATGCTCCTGCCGCCCTGCCACCTGAGCCGGTCCAGGACCATTGCCAGAGTCACCGTCAGCCAGATGGCTATCTACCTCCACCTGCGAGGCGGCCTCCGCTCGCAGCGGCATCATACGTAGAATGATCGTGGCAATGCCCGCCGCCCCATCCCCAATGCGCTCCAGATCACCGGCGATCGAGAGAGCCGCCGTCAGATAGCGCAGGTCCATCCCTGCTAGCGGCTGCTGGAGGGTCAGTAGCCGGATCGTATGCTCCTCGATAGCGGCACGCAAGCTATCGACACGCGCATCCGCCTCTATGACCATGCCCGAGCGCGCCTGGTCTCCTGTCCGCAAGGCATCGAGCGCGTTCTTGAGCGCCTCATCAACCATCGCGCCAAGCTGATTGATCTGCTGATCCAACTCCTGTAGCTCTTTATCTAGCAACGTTCGCGTCATCAATCTCTCTCCTTGCACAAAGTCAGCTCGCCTAAAAAAGCAGGCAGGCAACTAAGCAGGCAGCAAGCAACCAGAATGGATGAGCCTACCAGACCAGCCAGCCAGCCAGCTAGCTAGCTAGCCAACGAGCAAGCGCCCGAGCTGGCCAAGACCTGCCGCCTTGCGATCCGCGCTTCCCTGCTGCCGCCGGACCCGACCGGCCATCTGACAGCATAAGAGTAGGCAGCGATGGCCGCAAGCCCTCACCCCGTCCAGTGTACCACATTTTTCTCCGAAAAGATAGAGTATTATTGCAATCTCCTCCTCTAACCTTTAGGGATAGGCGAAAAGCATTGCAGCTGGCCAGACAGCGGATCGCTGCCTCCAATTGACAGCAGGCGGCAGCGGTGCTAGAGTAGAGCAGGTTCCACGCAGCTAGCTCGTACAAAGGGGATAGAGAGAACATGGCAACACGGCGACTGCTGGGCGTCTTCGCCCACCCCGACGACGAAGGGAGCATGAGCGGCGCCTTCATCCTTTACGGTCAGGCAGGCGTTGAGACCGGGCTGGTCTGTGCCACGCGGGGAGAAGTAGGGGAAATCGCTGACCCTGTCCTCGCCACGCCGGAGAACCTCGGCCAGGTGCGCGAACAAGAGCTGCGCGCCGCCGCCGACGTCCTTGGCATTCGGCACCTCTGGTTTCTCGACTACCGCGACTCAGGCATGGCGGGCACGCCAGACAACAATGATCCGCGCGCCTTCATCCAGGCTCCTCCTGCCGATGTTATCGGCAAGCTGGTCGCCATTATCCGCGCCTTCCGCCCCCAGGTCATGGTGACCTTCGACGAAACCGGCGGCTACGGCCATCCCGACCATATCGCCATCTACCGCTACGCCACTGGCGCCTTCTACGCCGCCGCTGACGAGGCCCAATACCCCGAGCTAGGGCCGGCGCACGCCGTCTCAAAGCTCTATTATACCGGCTTCCCACGGAGCGGCATCCAGGCCCTGGCCGCATGGCTCAAAGAGCAAGATCTTTCTCTGGAGGGGACCGCTCTGCGCGGCAGCGACCTCGACCAGCTCGGCATTCCCGATGAGCAGATCAGCGTCGCTCTCGATGTGTCTTCGGTGCTAGACCTCAAAGACCGCGCTTGGGCCTGCCATCGGACACAGCTCGGAACCGTGGGGATCATGGCCCGCATCCCCCAGGAGATCCAGCGCCGCTGGCGGGGGTACGAGTGCTACCAGCTCGCCGCCACACGCGTCGGCCCCGACCTGCCGGGCGAAAATGATCTCTTTGCCCACATCCAGAGCTAACAACCAGTCCCGGCCCGGCGCCTGCGCCTTCTTTTCCCTTCCTGGACTGGACTGGCCTGGTCTGGCCGGAACCGACCGGCCCCCCGCAGCCCAGCCTGGCAACAGCTAGCCAGAGCCAGGCTGGTCACGGCACCGCGTCGGCTAGCGCATATCGCGGTCGTCACCCCGATCTCTTTCCCAGCAAGGCCCGCTCACAGGCCCTGGCAAAGGCCCAGATGCTGGGATAGCGTTGCCGCGGTTCGCGCGCCAGGGCCCGCTCCAGCACCGGCTCAATGGCCGGCGGCAGAGCAGGCACATGCTCCCGTGGCGCAGGGAGCGGTATTCTGCGCTGATGGAACTGCTGTAGCTCAATAAATGAGCCAACCAGGGGCGGCGTCCCGCAGAGCCACTCGTACAGGACTACCGCCAGGGCGTACTGATCACTGGCCATGCTGGGCCGCCCCTCGAACTGCTCAGGAGCCATGTAGGCCGCAGTGCCGACCAGTGTCCGGCTCGCTCTCAGACGCGCCAGACGCAACGAGGCCGCAATGCCAAAGTCACTCAGCAGCAGATGGTTCGGTCTGGCCAGTAACAGATTGTCAGGTTTGACATCCTGATGCACCAGCCCATAATTGTGCACCGTCTGCAGGGCCGCCGCCGCTTGCAGCAGATAGTGACAGGCCTCGCGCGGCAAGAGACAGACCCCCCCTCCACAGTAGCTGCGCATGCTGCCGTAGGGAGCATACTCCATCACCAGATAGGGCACAGGACCAGCAAAGCCAAACTCGTAGATCTGCACAATGTGAGGATGAGCCGGCAACCTGGCCAGGAGACTGGCCTCACGCCGTAGCTCTTCAGCCTCCTGGCCCGAGGCCCGCAGACGCAGCACTTTGATGGCAACCAGACGTTCAATGTAGATCTGACGCGCCAGGTAGACGCGCGCCATCCCTCCTTCCCCCAGCTGACGGATCAGAGAATAGTTGCCAAGCCGTGTCCCAGGCTCAAGTTCACTCTCGTCAGCACTTTCTTTCACATGCATCATTCCTTCGCTCTCCTGAGCTGTGACGGCACCTCATTCATCGCCCCTCAGAAAGTACACTACTTGATAACTGTGCTTCTGTAGAGCCTTCCTACCCGAAAAGCATAAATGGCTGTTCACCATAAGTGAAGCACAATCCAGAGCTGATCGATCAGTGCCTCCACTATTAAAAGGACGTCAGTGCCATCTCAGAGCCAAAGCTTTTCCCAGTGAGCCGTCGCCGCCGTCAAGTGGAGAGGGCTAAGACCATGAGAGGATTGGCCGATTGCTGTTGCAGAGGAGATGGTATACTAGACATGAGCAGAGGCGATGTTTCCAGCACTGCCCGCTTCTAGGCCAGACGCAAGGCAAGCTTGAGCAAAGACGCCGTCTCTTCCCATCGGCCCGCAGCTAGGGTAGACAGTGGTGCAACCCGAGGAGAGCCTCGCCTCTCCCTCCGACGGACCAGCGACGACAGCCCAAGGAAGGAGTGTCGACGACACACAGCCGCAGTCATTCCACTCATAGACGATTCATACATGCACGCAGGCGCACGCGCCCACCCATTCATGTCGTGCACGTGCGCCAGGCATAGCACTGCAAAGCCGCTCATCGCGCCCGACCACGCACGGGATCGCAATGGAAGACCAACCGAAGGCTTCTCGTGCTCGTCTCCTTGCCCTGCGGGCCAGGCGAGCAGCAACGCAACGGCGGTCGTCGCTCTCTCTGCTCATCGCCCACAGGTCGGCTGGTCGACAGAGCTGGCAGATCAGGAGAGAGGAAACTGAGCGCACATCTATAGCGCCAGCAGGGTCAGTTGCACCAGTTGTCACAGATCGACCGATCGACCGACCGCTTTGGTCATGGCCTGGTCTGCTGTCTGCCCATGTTGCCCTGGCCGGACTGGCCAGCAGACCAGCCTCTTAGCAAGGTGATGGGAAGCGAGAGCAAGCCAAAAGGCTCAAATTTAGTCCAGTCCTTCTTCTTACTAGCTAGAACAGAACATAACAAGGACAGACCAGCTATGATTGAACTAGAGGGAGCTATCTCGCCAGAGAACACACTCTTTGTGCTGTTATGCTTTGAGGGGCCAGACGTCTACTCGACCGCCGGCGGCCTGGGTACACGGGTCACCGAGCTGAGCGAGGCCCTGGCTACCCAGGGCTATACCACTCACCTCATCTTCATCGGCGATCCCTACAAGCCCCCGGTGGAGCACCGTGTCGATGGTCGTTTGATCCTCAAGCGCTGGTCGCAGTGGGTCAGCAAATACTATCCCAACGGCGTCTATGATGGTGAGGAGCAAAAGCTCTACGACTATAACGAGAGCGTTCCCCAGCACATCTACGAGAACATCGCCCGCCCGGCGGTCGAACAGGGGAAGCTGGTGGTGATCATGGGCGAAGACTGGCATACCGCCGAGGTGATGTGTCGCATTTCTGATTTGCTTCACTGGTTTGGCATCCGCCAGCGTGTCTTGATGCTCTGGAACCTCAACAGTCTGATGTCGCTGCACCGTATCAACTGGGGCCGCCTGAGCTATGTGACCACGCTCTGTACGGTCAGCAAGTACATGAAGCACAAGATGTGGGAGCTGGGCGTCAACCCCCTGGTGATCCCCAACGGCATCCCGGCCCGCCACCTGGCCCCGGTCGATCCGGCCATCGCCACTCGTCTGCGTGAGATCGCCCGCCAGGGCGACTCACGGCGTCTCTTCCTCTTCAAGATTGGGCGCTTCGATCCCGATAAGCGCTGGATGATGGCCATCGAAGCGGTCGCCCGTCTCAAACACAGTGGCCACCCTGTGACTCTCTTTGTCCGCGGCGGCATCGAGCCGCATGGGGCCGAGGTGCTCAGCCATGCCTATCATCGTGGCCTGGTCATTCGCGATGTCATCGCCCAGCGTCCCACTCTGGAGCAGTGCATCGAGGCGGTTGCCAACGCCGGCCCTGCCGACATCTACAATCTCCGCTTCTTCCTGCCCGAGGAGTTCGTGCGCAGCATCTACCACGCCGCCGATGCCACCCTCGCCAACAGCGGTCACGAGCCATTCGGCCTGGTAGCCCTGGAGGTGATGGCCGCCCGCGGCATCGCCGTTACCGGCTGCACCGGCGAGGACTATGCCATCTCCTTTGAGAACGCCATTGTGACCGAGACCGATGATCCCGACGAGATCGTCGGCTATCTGCTCCATCTGGGACGCCATCCCGAGGAGCAGGAGCGCATCCGCTGCGCGGGCTTCCGCACGGCTGAGCAATTCCTCTGGGACCAGGTCATTGAAAATCTCATCAGTAAGCTGGAGTTTCTGGCACGGAAACAGAATATCGTGCTGAAGTAGGGGTTCGGGTTATGGTTGCTGAGCTTGCCATCTATACCGTGGTGCATCAGCCGCGCCGTCTCAAGCTGCCCGCGCAGCCAATTCCGCGGGGTGCCTCGATCGAGGATATCGTGCGCTGCCTCTTCGATGAGCGCATGAACGAGCGCTACTTTCGTAAGGTGGCCACCTACTGCTACTACCCGGCCACACGCCTGTTTCTGGACCTGGTGCGTCAGGGCCTCCATTTCTCGATCGGCTTCTCGCTCTCGTTCCTGCGCCAGGCCGAAGCCTGGGACCCCGCCCTGCTGGACCTTTTCCGCGAACTGGTAGCGCATGAGAATGTGGAGATTATCGGCGTGGAGCCGTACCACAGCTTCCTGTTCTTGCTTGACCTGCCGGCCTTCATCGCCCGCATGCAATGGATGGCCGACGAGATCGAGCGCATCTTTGGGAAGCGCCCGCAGGTCACCGACACGACCGAGATGTGCATGTCGGTGACGATTTATCATGCGCTGGACCTGGCCGGCTTCCGCGGGGCCTTGATGGATGGCCGCCCCTGGGTCCTGGGTTGGCGCGAGAGCACCCATCTCTACCACTACACCGAGGAGCAGCCCTACGCGCTGCCTCCCCAAGCCTACCGTCCGCCGACGGCCCCAGGCCGGCGTAGCAGCGGCAATCATCGCAGCCGCAATGCGGTTGTGGGCGATCGCGAGCGCGGTCCCTATCTGCTGGCCCGTCATCTCGATCTGAGCGACGATGTGGGCTACCGCTTCTCTAATCGCTCGTGGTCGGGCTACCCGCTCTATGCCGATACTTACGCCGACTGGCTGGCCCATACCTGGGGCGATTTCCTGCTCCTCGGATGGGACTATGAGACCTTCGGCGAGCACCATCGCGTCGATAGCGGCATCTTCGAGTTTATGCGCGCCCTGCCCGCCGAGCTGGCCCGCCGTGGCGTGCAGACGCGCACGCCCAGCGAGCTGATCGCCCGCTTCCAGCAGCGCGCCTATCATCTCCCCTTACCGGTCTATCCGACAACCTGGGCCGGCAGCGGCGGCATGGAGTTCTTCCTGGGCAATAGCGCCCAGCAGACGATTTTTCAGCTCATGGGCCAGGTCTACGGCATGGCGCGCCTGACGGAGAATCCAGAGCTGCTCGATCTGGCTATCTGGTTGGCCCAGTCCGATAATCTGCATCTGATCCAGTGGTTTGGACGCAGCGGCCCCGAGGCGGAGGTCTCGGCTTACTTTACGCCACGCGAGTGGTGGGAGCTGGGACCGGATGGCGTGATTCGGGAGCAGCAGCAGGTCTATCTCAACGCCATCCGGGCGATGGAGCCATATTTGCCAACGACGGTGGCGCGCCAGGAGCGTCTGCGCGCCCGTCTGGCGCGGTCCAGCACCGCCCGCAGCGCGCGCACACGCCCCGCTGGCACACCAGGTCAGGACCAGGGGCCCGCTTTGTTGGAGGCCGGCTACGTGCTGCAGAAGGCTTAAGGCTCTCGGGGCGCCGTGGCCACACCAGTCGCCGCCCTCTCCCTCTCCACCCGAGACCGGAAGTCGCCTTCTTCGTCTCGTGAGACGATGAAATCGCGCAGTTCGTAGCCACAGATCAGCTCGTTCCAGTGCAGCCGCGGCGGACGCTCAAGGCGCAGTCCCGGCAGGGCCAGCAGGCGCCGCAGGAAGATGTCGCTTTCCTGCAGGGCAATGGGCGCTCCGGGACAGCGGTGCGCGCCGTCACCAAACCCCATAAGCGAGGGGGCAACGCGCTCTTCATGCAAGGGCCGCCCCGGACAGAGCCGCCGTGGTCGCGCTCCTACAACACGCTCATCAGCGTTGATGGCATAAATGTGCAGGTCAATCAAGGCCCCCGCCGGAATACGGGCCTGCTCCTCCCCAGCGGGGCCGGCGAGGATCAGCTCCCGGCTGGTTCGACGATAGAGGTGGCCCACTACAGGCTCCAGGCGGAGCACCTCCTCTAGCAGGGAGAGGCGCTCCTCCTCCGGAGCCTGTAAAAAGCGCTGGCGCAGGGCTGGCTGCTCCAGCAGATGCCAGGCGGCCACGCTAATAAACTCGCGCGTGGTAATCATGCCAGCGGCGCCATAGGTGACGCATTCCGTCAGAATCTCCCGCGGACTATAGCCCTGGGCCAACAGGTGAGAGATGACGTCCTGGCGCGGCTGCCGGCGCCGCGCCCGCACCGCCGGGCGCACGTCCAGCCAGTAGAAGCGTAGAACCGCCCACTGCAGGCCGAGAAAATTGAGCCAGGTCCGTGGGTCAGGACTGAGACGCTCAATGGGATAGCGAAAGAAGGCTTCCAACCGGCGCGCCATGCCCGGGAGTAGGCTGTCGGTTAAACCGACTACCTCGGCAGCAACGCGCACAGCCATCTCCAGCGTCAGCCGACTCAGGTCGACCTTCCTCCGCCGTCGTAGCTTCTCAATGAGCTCCTCGCTCACGGCCTCCATGAGCTTCCGATACTGCTCGCTGACGACGCGCGGCGCGAAAAAGCGGGCCGCCTGCCGCCGCTGGTGCTGATGCTCCTGACCATCGCTGAAGAGCAACGGCAGACGCATCAGACGAGGTAGCCGCGTCAATACTTCGGCATTAAAACCAGCCTGACGTACGGCATTACTGCGTAGAATGGCTCTGGCCTCTTTGAAGGCGCGTACGTGCCAGACCCCCGTCTGGTCACACTCAAGTGCCGGTTCGGCTCTCTCTAAACAAGGCGCCGTCTTTTGCTCCTCTCCCCAGGGCCTCCAGGCCCTCTGCTCCGCTGACACTGGCTCTCGCTCCGGTGCTGTAATACTGTTCTCCATGGTTGGCCTCTCCTCTCGTCTCTGGACCTCTACTCGATGAAACTGATCACTGACCTCCGCTCCTTATGATATACAATATATCATAGTATATTGATGATATCAAATCTAAGAGGGAGGCGAGAGGCCAGCCTGCCGGTGAGAGCAGGTGCGCGCCTTCTAGCCGGACGTGCTATAATAGCACGGTATAGGCGGCAAGCTCTGCCGTTTGCTGGTTAAGGCGCGGCGAGCAGTTCTTTTTACCGGGGGAGGAGCACATCCGAGCATGCACGTCCGGGATCGGCGTGTGAAGCGCACGCAGAACTTGCTGGCCCAGGCACTGCTGGCTTTGATTGCCGAGAAAGGCTACGATGCCATCACCATTCGTGACATCACCGAGCGCGCAGATATCGGCTATGCTACTTTTTTCCGTCATTATCGAGATAAGGATGAATTGCTGCGTGATGTAGCAGATGTAGTCATTAACGAGTTACTGGAGATCTTGTTTGGGCAACAGCCGGGCCAGGAGCCGGCGGCAGTCGGTCAGCTCATCTTTCGCTACGTGGCGGACCATAGCGCAGTAGTGCGGGTCTTGTTGGGGAGCCGTGGGCCAGCCTCGCTTGTCCAGCATGTGATTCAGCGCGGTAGCGAAAACGTCCTGCGCCAGAACAAGCCACGTCCGGACAGCCCGGTGCCCGCAGAAATTGCCGCTCACCACCTGGTCGCCTCGTCCATTGCCCTCATCCAGTGGTGGATCGAGCATGATATGCCCTATTCTCCTGAGCACATGGGAGACATCTACCGTCAACTAATCGTGCAACCGACGCTGACCTCCGCTTTCATCACCGACCCTGCCTGACCAATTACCACTATCGGCACTTCCTTACCCGATTAGCTCCTCTTGAGAATTCCAACCTTTCTAGCTCTTTTTACGCTCTCCGTTTTGGCTGGGCGGCGTGAGAATAAGGAGGGAGACCCTGAAAATATGTTCGAGACATGGCGCCTGTTCTGCCGGCCAGGGGCTGGACAGGTGGCTTCGAAGACGGCCCACCATGCGAAAGCTTTAGCCCACCATGAAGAGCAAGAAAAGAATACCAAGCGAAGCCGGGGCGCTCGCGGCGCCACTTTCTCTGGTCCAGCAGCTAGCCTGGAATGATCTGCCGCACCGTAGCGTTATCCTCTATCAGCTTTTTAAGGGCGACTGGTCGGACGAAGACAAAGCAAGCATTGCGGCGGCCCTGTTGAACTTGCTGCGTCAACCGGAGCTGCCGGATCGGGCCGCGCTCGTGTTGCTGCTGGCCGGGCTGGCCCGCGAGCGGTCAACGCTGTCGAGTGCGGCGGGTAGGACCAGCGCGCAAGAGAGCCTGCGCCGCGCCCTGTTACAGGGCCTGCCCCTCTATCTGGAGCTAGTGACAGCCAGCGAGCCTCAGCTGCGCCTGCATAGCCTCTATCTGAGTTCCTGGCTCCCCGAGGGGCGCAAGCAGCTGCTGCCCCTCCTTCTACGCCGCCTGGAAGAGGAAGAGGAGGCCCGCACCCGGGCCGCGCTGGCTTTCGCCCTGGCCCAGCTGGCTGGCGATCAGTCGTCTGTGCGCTCCCGCCTGTCAGCCCTGCTCAAGGCTCACGAGGCTCCCATCGTTCGCCTGGGGGCCGCCAGCGCGCTGACGCGCCTGCTGCGCGCCAAGGCTCCTCAGCGCGCTGCGCATCTGCTCGTCAGAGCAATCGCCAGTCCCCAGGCCATTGCTAGCGACTACGACGCCCTGCCCTGGGCGCGCAACAGTGTCGTCGCTGACAGCAGCGATCTGCTGCGCCTGCTGCCGCGCCGGCGCCTGCAATTCTCTCTGCCTGTGCTCTTAGAGGCTCTGGCCACTGCCAACTACTATGAGGCACTTAGCCTGGCCCGCACGCTGCTCTATGTGGGCTTCTCCAGTCAGCCGCCAGGTAGCTCGCTCCAGGCGACGACGCCAACCCAGCAGGCTATTCTCGCGGCGCTGCGCCTCAGCCTCAGCGCCTGGCAGGCCAGTGAGCTGCTAGGGGGCAGCACTAGCGAGACAGGCGCTCAGCTATCAGCCAGCTGAAGCTGAGCGGATCTCAGCCATGCTCTTTATCTTAATATGAGCGGCATGAGCTTCATCTGGATCAGGTCGGGTGTCCGGGTTAAGACTGGGGCCGGTGTTTGGGAGTTTGGTACTAATTTGCGCTGCTCCTGCGCGTGGCTAAATTGACACACATTGGTCTATGCAGGTAGACTCACAACCAGGTAAAACGTCAGCAGAGCAGCGAGGTTGATCACATATGCCGCAGTTTCGCCCGTTCCCGCCGTTCCAGGATGTTGGAGAGCCTGAGTCGGCGGGCGAGCAGGCACAAGGAGTGCACTTAGCAGGTTCGGCTTCAGGAGTACAGGCGCCATTCCAAACGCAGACTACAGCTACGCCCGGTGAGCAGGCTCCTCGTCAGTTTGCCCCTTTTGGGCTGCTTTCCTTGCCGGCGACCGGGCCGCTCTCCACCACATCCAGTCGCCCGCTCTCTCAAGGCCAGCTCGGTGCTTCCGGTGCCACTGCTCCTTTCACCACGGAGCCGCTGCGGCGGCAGCTGACGCCGACGACCGATCAATACCTGGCCATCTCCCCAGGCGCGGGACCTGAGTCGACAACCCTGCCAGCCCCACCGTCTGCTGTGGCCTCTCAACCACTGTCAACGTCGGTCCTGGTAGAAGGCCCAGGGATGACTGACCAGCTCGCTGAGTTGCCACGTCAGCCCCAGACCACCGGCAGTCTGGCTGATCTGCTCGCCGCTCTGCAAGCGACGCTGGAGCAGCCACGACGTATGGTGGTTATTCCCGCCGAGCGTCCCCGGCAGCCAGTGCAGGAGCCGGTGAATCCACGCCGCCTGAGCATCCGCCAGCGCCAGGGCATTATTCTTACGGTGCTGGTCATGGCGATCCTGGTGACGATGCTTACCCTCTCACCGCTGGCTGGCGGAAACGCCGTCCCTCTCCTCGGCGGGATCAGAGCATGGATTCAGAATCAGCAAACTGCCTGGCAGATTGCCGCTCACCAGCAACCCGTGGACGCCAACAACGGAGGAGGCACGCCGCTCTTCAATTTTAACCCGGCCAATCTGCCTTTCATGACCATTCCTAACAGCCCCTACGTCCTCGTCGCTCAGCAAGCCGCCCTCGACGCCGGCATCTCGCCTGTCTACTTCGTGCGCCAGATCAATGTTGAGAGCGGCTTCAACCCATACGCGGTCTCGCCCGCGGGCGCTGTGGGCATCGCTCAGTTTCTGCCCAGTACTGCCGCGGGCCTGGGCATTGATCCCTGGAATCCAGTTGAGGCCCTGCGCGGAGCCGCTCGCCTGATGGCCAGTTATGCCCGCAGCTACGGCGGCGACTACGCCAAAGCCCTGGCCGCCTACAACGCTGGCTCCGGTAACCTGCAAAACGCCCTGAACGCCTGTGGCGGCGCCTGGCTGAGCTGCATGCCAGCAGAGACCCAGAACTACGTCTACCGCATTATGGGCATCTGATCCGGCTATGCACACAGACCAGGCATAGCCCCGCTCCGAGCAGCTGGCAACGCCCACTGTTGCGTCGGGCCAACTCTTTTTATGCTCTAACTCTGCAACACTTCTTCCTTCACAATCCTCCGACTGCAACCACCTCGCAACGAACAGGGTCCGCTTCCTCTTAGCGGGAAGCGGACCCTTGTTCTTCACTCCAGCTCAACCGTCCGCCTGGATGCCAGAGGGCAAGACAATCAGACTGGATAGCGAGCGAGCTGCGCTCGCAGGACCAGGCCAGGCACTCCCAGGCTACTCTACCGTGACTGACTTCGCCAGGTTGCGCGGCTGATCAACGTTGCAGCCACGGGCAACCGCCGCATGATAGGCCAGGAGCTGGAGGGGGATCGCCGCCAGCACCGGGCTTAGCTCTTCCAGCGTCGGCGGTACGTAGAGCACCACATCGGCATGCTCACGAATGGCTTCGTCCCCCTCGGTGGCCACCGCGATTACACGTGCGTCCCGCGCACGAACCTGCTGCATATTGCTGACCACCTTTTCGTAGACGTGCGAGGCTGTGGCGATGGCTACCAGCGGCGTCTCGGGATCAAGCAGGGCAATGGAGCCATGTTTGAGTTCCCCAGCCGGGAAGCCCTCAGCGTGGATGTAGGAAACCTCCTTGAGCTTGAGAGCACCCTCCAGAGCCGTCGGATAGCCCACGCCACGCCCGATGAACATGACACTGTGGAGCGGAGCCAGCTCACGGGCCAGCGGCGCAATGGGATCGTCCGCTGCCGCAGCCCGGTCGAGAATTCGCTGAATTTGCATGGGCAGCTGCTCCAGGGCCTGCAAGACCTCGGCGGCTCGCTCGGGATGCAGGGTGCCTCGCTGGAGGCTAAGGAAGAGGCCAAGCAGGTAGAGCTGAGCCAGGGTGGCGATGAAAGTCTTGGTGGCCACGACGCAAATCTCTGGTCCTGCCTGGATATAGAGCACAGCGTCGGCCAGCCGCGTCACAGCACTGGCCACGACGTTGGTAATAGCGACAACCGGCGCCCCTTGCTCCCGTGCCTGACGCGTGCTGACGAGCACATCGGCAGTCTCTCCCGATTGAGTAACGGCGACGCACAGGGTGTCCGGCCCAACCAGAGGATCAGCGTAGCGGAACTCACCCGCCGTAATGACTTCAACGGGCAGGCGCGCCCAGCGCTCGATGACGTATTTCCCCACCAGGCCCGCATGATAGGAGGTACCGCAGGCGACAATGACTATGCGCCTGACCTTCTCCAAAGCCCCTGAGCGCTGGAGCGCCTCCAACTCGGGCAGGTAGAGTTGACCAGCCCGCACGCGCCCTAGCAGCGAGCGCGTGAAGGCCTCTGGTTGCTCATAAATCTCTTTGAGCATGAAGTGGGGATAGCCACCTTTCTCGGCAGCTTCGGCATCCCATTCGACGGTCGTGGGAGCACGCTCGACAAAGGTGCCATCCAGACGTTGGATGGTGAGGCCCTCGGGCCGCAGCGCCACTAGCTCCCCTTCGTCAATGATGACGACGCGCCGCGTATACTTGAGGAAGGCGGCAATATCGGAGGCCAGGAAGTGCTCACGCTCGCCCAGACCCACTACCAGGAAGGGGCCGTTGTAGCGCGCCCCAACCAGGAGCTGGGGCTGCTCGCGACAGAGGACGGCAATGGCGTAGGAGCCGCGCACGGGCTGCAGCGCCAGACGCACGGCCTCCAGCAGATCACCCTGCGCTTCGCCTCGATAGGCGCGCTCGACGAGATGAGCCAGCACCTCAGTGTCGGTCTCGGAGCGGAAGCTGTGGCCTTCCTGTTCCAGACGCTGGCGCAATTCGGCATAGTTCTCGATAATGCCGTTATGCACCACGGTGATCAGCCCATCGCAGTCGGCATGCGGGTGGGCGTTCGTATCGCTGGGGCGCCCGTGGGTGGCCCAGCGGGTATGGCCGATCCCCAGTGAACCGGGGGCCGGACGGGCCCCATTCTCGACCGCTGCCGCCAGATTAGCCAGCTTGCCTGCGCGGCGACAGACCTGCACTTCGCCACTGGCAGTCAGAACAGCGATGCCGGTAGAGTCATAGCCCCGATATTCAAGTCGACGTAGCCCGTCAAGCAAAATGGAAGTAACATCGGTGCCAGCGGCACCGACGTAGCCAATAATCCCGCACATGAGGCAGGGTATCCTTTCCGTCTGTGATGTGGTATAGAGAGAACAGGTTTGCCCCAGGCTGTCGTCGAAAGTCCGTCCCCGGTGCCTGGACGATGCTTTCTTCCGCCCGGAATAGCCCTGTTTCAGCTATATCACTGAGAGCGTTTTGTCCTGGCCGTTACCAGCCAGTTTTGTGCGCTCCCTTCACAGGGAAGTGATCTCCCCTGGGGGCTCCCCGCTGATTGTCCGAACAGCCCCCACCTCGTCAGCCGTGGCCCCTCCTGCAGCCCGGCCCTTGCGCTACTCACTGAGACGATCAAAGCACCGGTTGGTAGTTTTAAGTATACCAGATCGGATAACCTCTATAGGAGCAACGCGCCAGACAGCTTTTTTAACCGGTCGCTCTCGATCCATCGGTCAGGAGCACAGGGCTGGTGCCCTGTGCCGCTGGGCACCAGCCGCCCCGGGAAGCGGCAGCAGCGTCCCTATGCTCCGGGGCGATCGCGGTAGCGGTTGGTAATCGGTAGGCGACGATCGCGCCCAAAAGCGCGTGGTGTTATCTTCACCCCCGGCGGAGCTTGACGGCGCTTGTACTCGCTCCGATCGACAAGCTGCATGACGCGCTCGACCAGGGCCGGGTCGAAGCCCATCGCCACCATCTCCTCGAAGCTGCGATCTTCCTCAGCATAAGCCTGGAGAATAGGATCAAGCAGCTCATAGGGTGGCAGGCTATCGGTATCCTTCTGGCCCGGGCGCAGCTCGGCTGAGGGCGCTTTCTCCAGAACCGCCTGCGGAATGACTGGGCGCTCGCCCAAGGAGTTACGATAGCGGCTCAGCTCGTATACCAGGGTTTTGGGCACATCCTTGAGAACGGCGAAGCCGCCAGCCATATCGCCGTAGAGAGTGCTGTAACCAGTGGCCATCTCCGACTTGTTGCCTGTGGTTAGCACAATCGGCCCCAGTTTGTTGGAGATGGTCATCAGAATGTTGCCGCGAATACGCGCCTGCAGATTCTCGGCGGCCAGGCCGTGGTCGCCTTCGCCCAGGGCCGGCGCCATGACGCGCAACGAGGTGCGGAAGATCTCTTCAATGGGGACGGTGATCAGCTGGATGCCAAGATTTTCCGCCAGTTGCCGGGCATCGGTCTTGCTCCCCTCAGAGGAGTAGGCTGAAGGCATAGAGACCCCGAGGACATTCTCGGGTCCCAAAGCATCGGCAGCGATGACCGCCGTCAGGGAAGAGTCAATGCCCCCCGAAAGTCCCACGATCGCTTTGCTGAAACCGGTCTTGCGCACATAGTCGCGCGTGCCCAAGACGAGCGCCGCATAGATCTCTGCCAGTCGCTCCAGGGCCGGCTCGATACGCTGGCCGGTGCCGAGCAGCGGGCACCCATCCAGGGTTGGTGGAGGCGTGATCTCAGACGAGACGACAATCACGGGTACTTCTTCGGGACGCAGCTCCAGTCGTTCCTGGCGCCGGCGGGGATCGTGCAGCCGCGAGCGGAAGACTGAGGCGACGTCGAGATCAACCACCAGAAGATCCTCTTCAAATTGTTTGGCGCGGGCAATCAGTCGGCCCTGTTCATTGAACACCATGCTGCCGCCATCAAAAACAAGCTCGTCCTGCCCACCGACGAGGTTCAGGTAGGCTACAATGAGGCCGTTGTCGGCGGCCCGCGTTGCCAGCATCTGCTCACGGAAATGGCGCTTGCCGGCATGATAGGGCGAACCATTGATATTGATAATCACCTCGGCACCAGCATGAGCCTGCAGGGTTAAAGGACCAGTCGGATACCAGATATCCTCACAGATCGTAATGCCAACATGGACGCCATTAATCAGGAAGAGCGGCGCCGCCCGTCCGGCCTGGAAGTAGCGGTACTCGTCGAAGACGCCGTAGTTCGGTAGATAGTGTTTATGGTAGATGCCGTAGAGGCGCCCATCGCCTATGACTGCTGCCGCGTTGTAGATGTCCTCGTCACGATCGACATAGCCGATGACTGCTGTCAGGCCGGGCAGCTCCTGGCTACGCTCGATGAGCCACTGCAGGCGGCGCAGGTTCGCAGAAACGAAGCCCGGCTTGAGAAGCAGGTCCTCGGGCGGGTAGCCAGTAAGCGCTAGCTCCGGTGTGCAGACAATGTGCGCACCTGCCTGATGCGCCTCACGCATCGCCGTCCAGATTTTCTCGGCGTTACCGTCGAGGTCGCCGACCGTGACGTTGATCTGCGCTAGCGCAATACGCAGGGGTACGATATGCATGGGAAGGCTCCCTTCCTTGCCAGCGCTGCGACTGCGATTGCCACTGCGCTCGCAGATAACGCCGGCGACTGGCAGAGTGGCAAAATTTTTACCATAATATTACAACTGACTCAGCGTTGGGAGGTTCGTTCCCCTTGATGGATCTGGTAGCCTATCTTGTGCTGGACGTGCCCTTTATCCTGGTGGTCTACCTGGCCGTGCTGCTCTTCACCCGGCCCGGACGCGTGCCGACGCTGGCGGCGCTGCTAGGCGGCCTCGGGATGGCAGTGATCAATATGCTGGCCGATCTCCTGGCCTATTATGTCCATTTGTGGCATTATACGCTTCCTGGCCTGGTCCTCCATCTGCCTCTGCCTTTCTATATTCCTGATATCTTTGTCTACGGTGGCATTGGCTATCTGGCCATCTGGCTGCTCTGGCATCGCCGTTCCTGGCACTGGGTGGCGGTCGCCCTCCTGGTAGCCACGCCTCTGGTGCGCGCGCTCTTCGATTACGCCCGCGCGGCGACGGCCAGCGGCTACATTGTGTGGGACAGCCCCTTAGCGGGCATCTTTGATCTCCTTCAGTATCTGGTCGCTTTCTATCTGGGCTACCTGCTCTTCACGCTCTGCGTGCGCACCTACCTCAGCCATCGCCAGTAAGACCGCCAGAGCGAAGACAGGAACAAAGCCAAGCTTATCAGACAGACGGGCTGCGGCTAGAGCAGCCCAAGAGAAATCAGGTGACGAAAAGAAGACATTCCTCAATAGAGAAAAAAGACCAGATGATCTCTGGTACTATCTGGCAGGACAGGGGCAGGCAGAGCAGCAGATAACGAGCAAATAGACAGATTAATACTATGGCGAGAGGGCAAGCGATGGACACCCTCGCCTTCGCCGGGTGTGGTGTTTGTCGCACGCTGTCAGCAGGCTCTCCGCTCCGACTACGCCCGCCCAGCGGATAGAGAGGAGAGGAACCAGGCACCGCCAGACCAGGAAGCGCGACGAGAGGCAAGGCGAGTCGCCTTTCCCTCTGCTCATACCTGGCTGACCTGCGAATCGGAACAGAGAACCTGGCGGACCATCAAGCCAGCACAATCATCGTCGTGGTAGCCTGGTTCCTACCCAGACGAGCAAGAGCAAGACCGCCAGCATTGCCGTACGGCGGATCGTCTGCACCCAGCGCTCTTCCGCTCGCGGGTCACCACCGCCGAGGTGAAGACGGCGTACCAGGCTATGAAGCGGCGTTCTCCCCCTGGCTTGCAGGCCTGACCCCGCGTCACTGACGGCCTCCGACGGCCATGCCCGCTCCTGATGCTGAGGACTCACCCGATCCGGCTGGACCGCTAACTCGGCGGCTTCCTCAATTTCAGGCGGGCGCATGGCGCGCAGCTGATCCGCCAGGCCCAGGAAAAACTGCTGGATGAGCATTTTGGTTGTGCCGCGCAACACGGGCGCGGGCAAGAGACCAGCCCTCCCTACCTGTAAGACTCCCTGGTAGGAGACAACGGTATTGTGCTCGCGCCGCAGCAGACGCACCCAACCCTCTCCCCGCACCGGGCCGTGGCGGCTCTCACCTTCGACGGCGATGCGATAGCAGCGAGGATAGTCTTGATCAGAGATGGTGACCATCCCTTCATAACTGCCTCGCAGCGGGGCATGCCTGACAGCGAGCCTGATGGCATAGCGATTCTCGCCCAGGGCCTCCAGGTGCTCCACTCCTGGCAGAGCCTGGCGGAGAATCTGTTGATCCATCAGGCATTTCCATACTTCTTCAGGAGTTGCCTGGAGTGTGTATGCTCCCTCAACGTCCATAGGATAATTCCTTAAAGATCAATAATTGCCGCCCTCATTATAGAAGAGGAGGTCCTCACTGACAAGCGGATCGGGGATCTTTGTGAAAATTCTTGCCTCCTCTTCCCATCTGCTTTCACGGCCTGCCCGGCAGGCAAGGGTTGGTCACACGCTCAACCCCATCTGCAGCACCTCATTGCGTGCCGCGCCCCCTTGCCAGCACCAGCTATCCTCTCCTATACTAGAATGGATAAGTATCGGAAGCACACACTGCGTTCTCGCTCATAAACTGAGGAGTGCCGGGAAGTCTGGTCGGCCCTGGCACTCCTCTTTTCTTTGCGCGCTGTCTTGCTATTCCGCTCAACGCAGGACTAGCTTTCCCTGCTCTGCTTCCTGCCGCTGCCTCCACGCCACGCCCACAACGCCTGCGCTGGCTGAGGCGAGCGGATCCGGCCCAGTTCAGCACGGCTAGGCCGGGCCGGAGCGGAGGGGAGCCGAGCGAGCCAGGCGCGCATCGAGACGGGCACGCTTGCCCTTCGTCTGAAGAAAGGGGGCCGCTTTAGATGCCGATTCCGCTGGTGGAGAGCTACCTTATCCTCTTCTTGCTGATTGCCCTGGCGACCATCCTGCTCACACGCTGGATCGCCGTTCCCTATACCCTGGGTCTGGTCATCGTCGGGCTGCTCTTAAGTGCGCTCCATCTGCTTCCGCCCTTGCAGCTTGACCCTGAGCTGGTGCTCTTCGTCTTCCTGCCAGCCTTGCTCTTTGAGGGAGCCTGGTCACTGAACTGGCAGCTGCTCAAGAGTGAGTGGCGCAGTATCTTCTTCCTTGCCGGCCCGGGGCTGCTTCTCTCACTCTGTCTGATCGCAGCCCTGCTCCACTGGCTGGAAGGACTTGACTGGGGAGTCGCTTTCCTGCTGGCAGCCATTCTATCACCTACCGATCCGGTGGCCGTGTTGAGCCTCTTCCGCCAGCTCCAACTCGACGAGCGTCTCTCGGTGATTATCGAGGGCGAAAGCCTTTTCAACGACGGCGTGGCGGGCGCGCTCTACCAGGTTTTCCTGGCCGTCGTCCTGCTGGCCTCTTCAGGGGAGTCAAGCCTGTCTGCTGCGGGCCTGCCGCTGCCCCTGATGGGATCGCTGCTCTTCTTGCTAGAGGGCGGGGGCGCCATCGTCCTGGGCCTCGTCGGCGGCTGGCTGCTCTCTCAACTGCTCCGCCACATCGACGACGCCCTGAGCGAGATCAGCCTCACGATCCTCGCCGCCTACGGCCTCTACCTGCTGGCGGACCGCCTCCACCTCTCGGCCATCATTACGGTGATCGTGGCCGGTCTGCTCCTCGGCAATTATGGCCGCCGCATCGGCATGTCCCTCACCACACGCACCGCGGTCGACACTTTTTGGAGCGTCGTGGCCTTCATTGCCAACGCCCTGCTTTTCCTGCTGATCGGTGTCCAGCTGAATCCGCTGGCACTGCCACCGCTGCCAGGGGGCACTCTGGCCAGCCTGCTGAGCGCAGCCTTTGCCATCGGCGTGGTGCTGCTGGCACGCCTGTTGCTCGTTCTGCTGCTGGCTGCGCGCTCCTGGCTAACCATTGCCGGACGCAAGGGCATGCTTCCTTTCGCCTGGCAACTGGTAATTTTCTGGGGGGGACTGCGCGGCGCGCTCTCGCTCGCTCTGGCCCTGGCACTGCCGCTGACGCTGCCGCAGCGTCCTCTCATCCTGGCCTCTACTGGTGCGGTTGTGCTCTTCACGCTGCTCGTCCAGGGACTCAGTATGCGCTGGCTCCTGCTCGGGCTCCCCTCTTTGCGTGATCACCAGGCCCACACCAACCCTGATGTTGATGCAGAACAGCGACCGCCGGCAGCCCCTGACAGGCCGGGAACTGAGCAGGCCGCAGAAGATCTCTAAGCATCTTTTCCTGGCCCCTCGTTTCCCAGCGACGAGCACAGCTCAGAAAGGGCCTACTCGCTCCAGCATCATGCCACGCTCTCTAACGAAGCGGGCAGACAAGGTAGAGCGCCGCACCAGACGCCAGACTCGCCGGTGTCTTTCAGCATTTCATTTCACTACAGGCTTACTGGACAGCAACGGTAAAGGAGAGACGTAGAATATACTGCGGGCAGAGTTGATGTGGTTGACAGAGCGCGCGGGCAGTAAAGACGACTTCGCTCTGGCCACTGCCCTGAGCTACATAGCGCCAGACGCAGGCGCGAGCCTCTTGAGAGGCATACCCCGCTGGCTGCTGCAGCTCCAGCACCCCCTGAGAGCCAGCCGGCGTCTCCCAGCGCTGGCCAAAGGGCAGCTCAAAGACTACCAGCGTGCCCTGGCGCACCCTGATTGTCTGGCCGTTCTGTGTGCTCTTCACCAGCACCGCCTGCGCTGGCAATGGCGTATTGACAACCGCATCGCTAGGACAGCCATGACTGGTGCCGTAGCCTTTGACAGTCGTAGCCGTTGGTGTAGATACACTTTTCGTCGGCGAGGCAGTCGCTTGACTGGCCGCACCGGTCGTTGAGGCATTAGTGCCACAGGCACTCAGTCCCATCAGCAGCGCCACTAAGGCTGGAACAATGACAAACCACCATGATCTACAACGAATACCATAAACCTTGCTACGACGCATACACAATCTCCTTACGCCCAACAATTTCTTCATTGCTCAGCTCACCAGGGCAGTTCCGCGGAGGCTGCTGCCTTCATGGGAAGAACGTTGAAAGTCGTCAGAAAGTTCCTCTGGCCAGAGCAGGGTCAGAGGTTTGCGTCTTTCGGGGGCTGGCCAGTCCATTGGCCATTAAGGGAGCCAGTGGCGGAGAAGTTCAGAGGGAGGTTTTGCATCGTGAAGGCTCTCACGACCGTGACTGGCAGCGGCCTGGCGTGGCCAGCATCACCAGTAACTCCTCGGCTTCGCTTAGGAAGCGCCGCGCCGGCAATACCTGATGTACCAGACCAAGGCGGAAAGCCTCATTTGCCTTAAGCGTCTCGCCGGTCAAGATGAGGCGCATGGTGGCCTGATAGCCGATCAGAGAGGGAAAGTAAGCGGCAGCTACTGGCGGGAAAACTCCCAGAGTCACTTCGGGTAAGCCAAAGACAGCGTCCTCGCGCGCAATGACCGTATCGCAGAGGGCCGCTAACTCGCAGCCGCCGCCGAGAGCGTAACCTTTGACCAGGGCTACCGTCGGGATTCCTCGGCTCCGCAGCTCTTCAAAAGCCGCGCAATTGTCGTAGACCGCGCGCAGCATCTCTCGCTCACGCCCATCGAGATGATCACGTATGTCCACCCCCGCACTAAATGCCCGCTCGCCCGCGCTCGTGATGACGAGCAGGCGCGGCGGCTTCTGCGCAGCAGCTCGCAAAGCATGCGTGATCTCATCCAGCGTGGCAATCGTCAAGATATTGAGCGGAGGGCGATCGAGAATAAGCCAGAGCACGCCATCGCGCTCCCGCAAATGAATCTCCGCCATAGTCTTTCCCTGCTTACTGGCATCTGCCGAAAAAAAGACGCCGGGCCGAAGCTGAGGAATATTGTAGCACCTCAGAACCGCCAGCGTAAAGCGACAGAGTTGGGGAGAGCACGACCACCACTGCAGAGCAGGCAAGGACCTTACGCCAAGCCAGACTGCCGTCGTCGCGCGCCGTGCTCTCCCCACAGCGGGCAGATCCGATTACATCGCTGAGCTAGGTCGTTGATAGAGGCTGGTTATCTGGCATGGCAATAGAGATCCGGTGCTCAGCGTCCTGTAAAATGCTTCTCCTGGCGCTTCTCGATGTAGGCAGCCAGCCCTTCCTTCGCATCCTCGCTCTGGAAACAGAGCTGCTGCAGCTCCCGCTCCAGAGCCAGGCCCTCAGCCAGCGCGACCTCCGCACCCGATTGCACAGCCCGCTTGATGCGCCCGACCGTGCGTGAGGCGCTATTAGGTGGACAGAAGCGCCTGGCGTAGGCCATGACCTGCTCCCAGTAGTTCTCAGACTCATAGATATAATTGACCAAGCCAAGCTCCTGGGCTTCCTCAAAGCTGATCAGCTTGCCCTCGGTCATTAACTCGATGGCCTTGTTCTTCGGCAAAGCCCGCGCCATGCGCTGCGTTCCACCAGTGCCAGGCAGGACGCCGAGCGAGACCTCCGGCAGGCCAATCTTGCCGGCATTGCGCCGCGCAATGCGGATATCGCAGGCCAGAGCAATCTCCAGACCACCGCCGACGGTGTGGCCGTTGAGAGCCGCAATCACGAGCTTGGGCGTTTGCTCCAGCCGCAGCAGGGTCTCATTGGCGTGGAGGCAGAAATAGTACTTGTAGGTCGGTGAGACCGAGTTGAGCATGCTGATGTCTGCCCCGGCGCAGAAGAAGCGCTCGCCTGCACCGCGCAAGACCAGCACATGGACGTTCTCATCAAAGCGCGCCTGCAGGACCGCCTCATCAAGCTGGCGCATCATCTCATAGCTGTAGGTATTGGCCGGCGGATTCGTCAGCTCGATGATGGCCACCCCATCGCTCACACTATAGTTGACTAGCGTCCGCTCGCGCTCTGTCGTCGTTGTCATCGCAGCTCTTCCTTTCTACTCCTCAGACGAAGTCAGCTTCGCCTTCGCATCTTCAAGGACATCATCGCCTTTGATGTACTCAAATGGTGTATGGCACCTGTTACAATAATATTGCGCTGTCAACAGCTGCTGGCCGAAGAGAGAGAACAACTCTGTCTCTGTCGAGCCACAGAAAGGGCAGCGCGGTCGCTCGCCACGGGGCAAGGGTTCCTCAACATGTGCCCACCTGGAACCAGTCTCCTCGCTCATGGCTGCTCCTCCTCCGTCGCCTCCTGGCCGGCGGGACGCAGGCGGCGGCTCCCGGCCTCCCAGCGTTCCCAGGGAAGTGCCTCCCCCGGCAGCCAGCGCTTGCTCTCGGGATCGAAACGGGCAGGCATCTCAATGGCCAGGCTTTCTAGTAGAGGCATCACTCGCTGGAGGTAGCGGCTGCGCAGCTCCGCCGGTGGAGCATCGATGAAACCTTCACGATAGAGCTGGCTCATCACCGGGTCATCATCGGGACCGAACCAGCAGAGCGTTTCCTGCCACAGCCGTTGCAGCGAGGAGACCAGGGCCTGGCGCACCGCGCCTCCGGCCTTCGCCAGACGCCGCACCCAGCCCTCAGCATGCGTGCGGTGCACCTGTTCCTCCTGCACAATTTTGCGGGCACGTTGCCGCAATGGCTCGTAGGCCGAGTGCTGCGCGGCCTCGAAAAAGGTCGTCAGCGCTCCATCGAGCAGGAAATTCGTGGCCACAAAATCGGACCAGCTGGCAAATTCGCTATCGAGAAAGGCCAGATGATAGCGCAACGTCCGCGTTTCGGGAGCCACCTGGCGAGGGTCAGCAGCGGCCTGAGCGAAATCTTCCAGCAGCGGATAGAGCGTGCGCGCGTGGCCGATTTCATCCTGAGTCATGGCGGCGGCGGCCACCGCCGCCTCCAGGGCGGGCGCTCCATTGGCCCAGTAGGCATAGCGCCGTCCTATTGCCTGCTTATTGTCCGCCAGCGAGGCCAGCACCGCGAAGAGCGCCGCGTTATCAATGCGTGCAGCAGCAGTACCAGTCATAGCACCAAGCTCACTTTACCTTGCAGTCGAGGAGGAAGCCACAACCGCCTCCGATAGCGCGGCGCGGCCATCCAATCCTCTCAGCCCTTTTCAGATTTACCCCAGACCTCGCTGAAGCGACGCCGGCTCCTCTCTCCAGGCCGAGGGGTCCCTCCAGCGAGCCAGGCAGCCCGAGCGGCTCAGGGAGCAATCACGGTCACAATGCAATCGCGCGGCACCAGCACCATTTCGATCCAGGTAAACTCGTCGTAGATGCTGCGTGCATAGACCCGAGCCAGCTCGACATCGTCGGCCACTACGTTGCCGATCTCGTGCAGCGGCTCATCGTACCTGCGCCGCGCATAGACATGCCAGACGCGCCGCTCATTGAGGGCCTCTCGTCGGGGCCGGTCCGTGCCGAGGCCGGCTTCCGCCCCAGCACCAGCTGGGGCTTGCGGATCACTCTTCAGGCTCTTCATGCTCTTCATGCCGAGATCCCCCAGCTACGCATCAGCTCGATGCCTTCCTCGCTCAACCGCTCCTTGCTCCACACGGGGTCCCAGACCACCTCAATGCGCACTGCGCGCACCCCCGGCTCACGCAAGAGGCGCTCCCGAATATCATCCATAATGAAGTCCATAGCGGGACAGCCCAGAGCCGTGAAGGTCAGCTTCACGTTGACGACGCCGTCGCGCTGTTTCAGGTCAACGATCAGCCCCATGTCGACGACGCTAATCGGGATCTCGGGATCGGTCACCTCGCGCAGGGCATCCCAGAGGGCCGGACAACTGGGATCATCGGCAGGATGCGTACGCAGCGATGGATAGACCGCCGTCATGGCTCTTACTCCTGCTCCAAAAGACGTAGCATCTCGCGCTTGCCGCGCTGGATCAGACCGACAAACTCCTCGTTAGCCGGGCCGCGCGCTTTCCAGCGCTTGAGCACGTCGTCCCAGCTGCAGGGGCCTTCCTCTAATAGCCAGCGCTTGGCTTTGGCATCGAAATGGGCCGGGAAGGGGCAGTCCAGGACATACTTCTGCTGCTCTGGATCGTAGTGCGCGGGCACCTTCAGCTGTAGCTCTTCACAGAGCGGCACCGCCGTCGACATCCAGATCTGGCGCAACTCGTCGTTGGTGTGCCCTTTGAAACCGTACTCCAGCTGCTCGCTGTGCTTCTTCAGATCGTCGGGCAGGCCAAACCATTCGACGGTTAGCAGAAACATCCAGTCGACGGCCCGCTGCAGTTGCTCGTGACCTTCTGGCGTAGCATTGAGACGCCGCATCCACTGCTCGCCGTGACGCAGATGAAAGGTCTCCTCCTTGTCTACTTTCACCAGCGCCCGCTTCCACGGCCCGAAGGTGGTGCTGTGATAGATGTCGCTGAGTAATACATAGCCAGCCCGGTCGTAGAAGGCATTGGCGACAATCAGCTCTACCCAGTTATCAAGCGGCACATCAAAGGCATAGGGGTACTTGAACTGGCGCGGATCACGCTCAAAAATGAGCTGCTCGGTGTCAACGCCGAGGTCGCGCAGCAGGCGATAGGCAATGTGCGCGTGCCCTAGCTCGTCCTGGATGATGGCCACAGCAGAGCCAAAGGCGTTCAAAGTGGGGGCATGCACGGCAGCATGATAATAGGCCGGGGCACTGATCAGCTCGGTATCGGCAGAGACCGTCAGGATGCGCTTGATCCCTTCCAGATAGAGCGGACTCATGTGCTCCAGCGATTCGACGAGCTGCTGCCTGCGGATACGATTCAAAAGAGCTTCTTCGCTCTGCAAGGCTGGTGCGACCATAGCTGTTGCTCCTTGCTCTTGGAACGAAACCTTTCCCGGCCCCCTCGTTGCGCCTCACCTTCTGCCCGCTAACCCACGCCTCTCACCTCCAGAACCCGCCTGCCCGCCCAACTCACTGGCGGCCTGGGCAATCAGCCCGGCCAGCGAGTGGCAAGGTCGCCGCTGGCTCTTCCCCAAGGGTAGCCAGGGTTTACTTCCAGCCATATATCCATATGGACATATCAAATTGTACGCTGAGGGCCACCGAAAGTCAAGATGGCGCTGGCAGCGACAAATCACTTACCGCAGCTCAGGAAAGTGGCAGCAGGTCACCTATCAGCTCTTCGCGGCTCAGCGGGCCGATGGCGGCCACCGTCAGTGGCTGCAATGGGGAGAATTCCTGCAGTACGCGCATGACCTGCTCGGCGGTCACGGAGTCGATGGCCTCCTTGACTTCGTGAGGTGTACGCAGGCGGCGCTCATACCACCACGAGCGAGCATTAGCGCTCATGCGTGCGCCAGAGCCTTCGCTGCGCATAATGTGCTCGCTCTTAAGCTGCACGCGAGCGCGCTCTAGCTCATCCTCGGTCAGACCTTCCTCGCGCAGGCGCCGCAGCTCGTTCAGAATAACCGCCAGGCATTCATGCCCCTGCTCGGGGGTAGTGCCAGCATAGATACGTAAGGACCCTATGGCCTTATTGCTGCTCAGGCCCGCCGACACGCTGTAGACCAGACCGCGTTTTTCGCGTACTTCGACAAAGAGCCGCGAGGCCATATTGCCACCGAGGGCCTCGCCGATGATCTGCGCTGCATAATAGTCGGGATGGGTGTAGTTCGGGAAAGGCACCATCAGCCCCAGGTGCTCCTGCTTTCCCTCCTGATGTTCAAGGACGACGGTGTTAGAGGGACGCGGATGCTGTTCCGGCGAAGGGCTGGCGGCCCCTTGCCAGTCGCTAAAGAGCCGCTCGATCTTGGCCACCACCCGCTCCCAGTCGAAATTGCCGGCGATCGAGAGCAGGGCATTATTGGGGCGATAGCGTTCCTGCCAGAAGGCGACCAGGTCCTCCTGCTGGAGTGCGCGCACATCCTCCGCAGTTCCGTAAATCGGGCGTCCCAGGGCACTGCCGGCGTAGAAGTGCAAGCGGGCCAGATCAAAGATGCGACTCATTGGCTCGTCGTCGCGTCGCCGAATCTCTTGCAGGATAATATTGCGCATCCGCTCTAACTCGTCACGGGGGAAGGTTGGCATCAGCAGTACTTCATGGAAGAGATCCAGTGTGGCATCGAGCCTGGTATTGACAATCTGGGCCCAGACCTGCGTTGTCTCCAGCGATGTGCTTGTTCCTTTACGTGCGCCTAGCGATTCGAAGGCCTCATTCAGCGTGCGAGCATCCTTCTCCTTCGTCCCCTGAAATAGCATATATTCGAACAGGTGAGCCAGTCCGTTCTTATCCTCTGGCTCGTGGATTACGGCCGCATCGAGCTGAAAGCCAAAGGTCACTGACCGCAGGCTAGGCATATACTGCCCGATCATCTCCAAGCCATTGGGCAGGCGATGATAGAAAAAGTCTGGTGGCAACTGCAGACCCTGTTGACTATCCATAGAGAAGCGACTTTCCTTTCCGATTTCCCAGGCTAGCTTTAGGGGAGCCAGTGATTCATCTGCGATGATTGCTTACACTACAGCCAGTATATCATAACGGGCCTGCACCGTTGCTCGACGCGCCTGGCACTGGCCCTGCCTGCCTCTCATCGAGCTGATGCCGGGCGCTCTTTGCCTTGACCTCCATCTGCCCAGAGGAGAGCGCCAGCCAGGAGGGTCATGGATCACAGCAAGAGGGCAGAACAGGCCCCTCAGTTCCCTTGCTGGGGCTTGCACGCCGGGTCGGTCCTGCCCTGTTACCTTCTCTCAGTGGCCATCGGATCCTTAATGGGGGAGGGGAGAATGCGCCTCGGGCAGCGGTCTGGTGGCACCGTGCTCGTAGAGCACCAGCAGGTACCAGCCAAGTGTTGCCAGCAGTGGCAGCAGACTCAGCCCAGCGGCTGCTGGCTCAATGGTCAGCACCCCGCTCATGCGCATATGCGGCAGGCAAATGAGCTGGTTGAAGTGCAGCAGGGGGCGCTCGGTAAGATCCTGCCATTCCCAGCAGGGACCAGGTAGGCTGCCTTCGCCTTCTTCGACACGCCGTTCATGAACACGACTCCAGCGATAGAGGGGACCATGCAGGCCGATGAGGATGCCGTCGCGACTCCACAGCTGAGGTTCGAAGATGGCCAGTTCTTCACCGCGCTCATCGTCCTGACGAATCGCCACTTGAGGCAGCCAGAGGCCGCGGCGCTCAAAGCAGAAACGTCCCTCGGCCACCTCAGCCAGGGCCGTGGTGCCTGCGAGCCGCTGGAAGCTGATGAGCGCCAGCGTCTCCTCTCCCGCCTGCAGCCGATAGCTGCGGAGAGTTCCCTCGCGCCAGTGCAAGGGGAGATCAGCGCAATCACGAATCGCACGCATAAGCCACTCCTTTCTTGCCTTCATGAGCCTGGACGCCCCACGCTTGCTATTCAGGTAGGTTCCCCCGCAATCCCCTGCTACCATCGCTGGTAGTAGCAGCAAGAACGCATTGCCTTCGAACAGGCCGGGACCGGGACGCCGCACTTCTGCCCCCGAGCCGCGTGCTATAATCTTTGCCAGGGCGACCTGAGATGAAGTGTCCCCTTAGTGCGCGACAAGGAGGCCAGCGTGGATTTCTCCCTGACAGAGGAGCAGAAGCTGATTCAGCAGACCGTGCGCCAGTTTGTTGAGCGTGAACTGATGCCGCTGGAGCATGAGGTCCTGCGCAATGAAGGGCGCTATCCGACGGGAATCGAGCCAGAGCGTTACCGGGCTTTGCAGCTCAAGGCTAAGGAGCTGGGTTTCTGGGGCATCAACACGCCGGAGGAGTATGGCGGCGCTAACCTGGGATCGGTGATGACCGCTCTCATCCAGATGGAGCTGGGACGCACCATCGTGCCTTTCAGCTTCGGCGGCAGCGTCGACAATATTCTTTTGCACTATAGCAACGAGAAGCAGAAGCAAGAATACGTGATCCCGGTGATCGAGGGGAAACGCATCTCTTGTTTTGCTCTCACCGAGCCGGGAGCCGGGTCTGATCCCTCGGCGATCCGTACGACCGCCGTCAAAGACGGCAACCACTGGGTGATCAACGGCCAGAAGGTCTTCATTACTCACGGCAATGAGGCTGACTTCGCTATGGTCTTCGCCGTCACCGACCGCGAGAAGCCCCCTCAGCGGGGCGGCGTGACCTGCTTTCTGGTGGACCGCGCGATGGGCTGGACCTCACGCCCCATTCCCACAATGGGCGGCTGGTCGCCCGCCGAGCTGTTCTTCGATAACGTGCACGTGCCCGAGGATCATGTGTTGGGCGAGGTCGGCCAGGGCTTCTCATTAGGCATGCAATGGATCGGTCAGGGGCGCTGGCTGATCGCCGCACGCGCCGTCGGAACCGCTGAGCGCCTGCTGCAGATGGCCATCGATTACGCCCGCCAGCGCGTCACCTTCGGCAAGCCCATCGCCGAGCGCCAGGCTATCCAGTGGATGCTGGCCGATTCGGCGGTGGAGATTCAGGCCACGAAGTGGCTGACGCTGCATGCCGCCTGGAAAGCCGATCAGAAACAGGATAACCGCTACGAGGCCAGCCTCGCCAAGCTCTACGGCTCGAATATGGTTAACCGCGTGGTCGATCGCGCGCTTCAGATTCATGGCGGCATGGGCTACACCAAGGAGTTACCGATTGAGCGCTGGTATCGCGACGTGCGCGTGACGCGCATCTATGAGGGCACGGACGAGATTCAACACTATATTATCGCCCGCGCACTGCTGAAGGGCTACGTCCACCTCGGCACCTGGGACTAGCTTCTCCAGGCTGCCACGGTCAGAGTTGTGGCCAGGTCCAGAAGGGGAGATCAGTCTGCCAGGCAGCATCAGCACGAGCAGGCTGATCCCTCTTTCTATTTATCCATCAGATGTGCCTTTAAGGCTCTCAGTCTCCAAAGTAGTCAATATCTATCTTTTTCAAGATATAGCGTGTCTCTTCAGTTACGCCTACACCGTGGTCGATCATCAATTGCGCCATCTGCTCGCCATCGATTAAGACAATGCTCAGATTATCAACGCTACGAGCATACCCCTGGGCGTCGTTAGAGAAGGTACCAGTCGTCATAAAGATCCCCTTACGGGCTTTCTTGCCCATCAAGGCCCCCGCAAAGGCCTGGACCTCGGGCCTGCCGACGGTCCCCTGCCAACGCTTAGCCTGAACATAAATGCGATCCAATCCCAGGCGATCCTCATAAATGACGCCATCGACTCCACCATCGCCAGTACCACCCAGGGCCTGGGCTGCCTCCTTGCGCGAGCCGCCGTAGCCCATGGCCAGCAATAAATCCAAAACTAACCGTTCAAAGAAACTCGGTGTACCCTTTCTGACGCGCTCAAGCAGCTCCTGAGCCAGTTCGCGCTTGAGTGTCTGATAGGTTGTCTCTAACAGCTCCTGGGGAGTCTGGCCGGAGCGATCGAGCGCCTCTTGCGCCGCAGCTGGCGGCTGTCCATTATGGGCTGAGGAAGCCTGGAACTGCAGGAACTCAGGAAAGCGTTTCAAGTAGGCCACATCCAGCGTGGGTGGTCGCTCCTCCAACACCCTCCTGCCGCGCTCTGTAATGCGGAAGCGCCCGCGACCTGCACTGGCGAGCAACTGCGCTTTTTGCAGATAGGTACGGGCCCAGGAAAGACGATTCCAGAACTTGGCCTGTTTGCCACTGGGAAGCGGCTCATTGCGCTCGGCCTCACTGAGACCGAAGCGCCGGGCCACAATCTCGGCCACTTCGGTCAGCACATGTTCCTGACCATCGCTAGCCAGCTCCAGCAAAGGCCAGAAGAACTCTTGAAAATTGGGAACCGGCATAATCTTTCTCAGCACGACAGAATTGTCAGAGCGCTACCATTATAGCACAGTTTGTACATCGGTCATCCACCCACAAAAAAAAGAAGAGCAGGATCTCCACGGTGCGGAGACCCTTTGCGACCGGAAAAGCGTCAAGAGACTGCAGTGCTGAGCTATCAGGACTTCACTTGCTGCAGCTGGCGTAGCAGATCGGCCAGGTCCTCATAGACATGCTCGGGCTTAATCGGCGAGACCTCGATATCGGCGCGGTTATTGCGGCCCGAGAGCACCAGGATCGTATGGGTTCCAGCGGCCTGGCCAGCCAGAATATCCACATCCAGGCCATCGCCGATCATGACAGTCTCCTCTGGCTTACTGCCCAGGCGCTCCATCGCCTCCAACAAGAGCATTGGCTCCGGCTTGCCCACCACCTCCGGTGTCACGCCGGTACCGGCTTCGATAGCTGCCGCCAGAGTTCCACAGCCTGGCAGGAAGCCGCCGCCGGCGATCGGCAACAACGGATCGCGATTGATGGTAATAAAGAGCGCGCCGGCCAGCACGATACGCACCGCGCAGGTCAGCTTGCTATAATCGAAAAAGCGATCGAGGCCGACCAGCACCACATCGGCCTCCTCTGCATCGACCTCCACTACCGTCAGGCCATACTCCTGCGCTAATTCCACCAGCGGCTGCTCGCCCACAATGTAGACCCGTGCCCCAGGCAGCCGGCGGGCGATATTCTGCATCGCCGCCTGGCCCGCGCTCATCAAGTGCTCAGGCGTGGCTGGGATGCCCAGGCGCTCTAGCTTGGCCAGAATCTGCGAACCCGTAGCGAACGAGTTATTCGTCAAAAAGATATACTTTTTACCGTTGGCCTCCAGCCACTGCACGAACTCGCGCGCGCCTGGCAGCAGCTCGTTCCCACGGTAAACGACGCCGTCCAGATCGATCAGGTAGGTCGTATAAGGCAGCATAGACCTTCTTTCCGTAACGTTCGGCAAGCACAAGCAAGGATTTCAGGCCGAACCCACCCACAGTCAGCCAGCGAGTCGGCTCAGCGCGGCAGCAACAGCTCGCGGATGGCGACCACATCGCGGCGCAGGCCAGGATCAAGCTGCATAGCCCGTTCGATCTTCTCACAGGCATGCAGCACCGTGCTATGGTCGCGCCCACCGAAGAGCTGGCCAATTTCCAGCAGCGAGAGCTGGGTCTCCTGGCGAATCAGATACATGGCAATCTGGCGCGGAATCACAATCTGCTTATCGCGCTGCTTGCCACACATGGCCTCCAGCGGGATATGGAAGTAATCGGCCACCGCCTGGGCAATCTGCCTGCCACTCAGCTGCACTTCGCGCGATCCATTGCCCAGCGATGACATCGCCGCCCGCGCCATATCAAGCGTCAGCTCGGTGCGGTGCAGCTGCTGGTAGGCCATCAGACGATTAAGGCAGCCCTCCAGCTCACGAATATTGGTCTGGACGCGACTGGCGATATAGGCAATGACCTCATCGGGTACCGGATAATGCAGCATATCAGCCTTGACGCGCAGAATCGCCATACGCGTCTCCAGATCAGGTGGCTGAATATCGGCGATCAGTCCCCACTCAAAGCGCGAGCGTAGCCGCTCCTCCAGGCTCACAATAGCCTTGGGGGGGCGATCGCTGCAGATGACGATCTGCTTGCTCATCTCGTAGAGACTGTTAAAGGTATGGAAAAACTCCTCCTCCGTCGATTCTTTGCCAGCGATAAACTGGATGTCATCGACCAGCAAGATATCGACGGAGCGATACTTTGCGCGAAACTCCTCGGTGGTGCGATAGCGAATTGCATTAATAATCTCGTTCGTAAATTGCTCAGACGAGACATAGAGTACCGTCAGGCCGGCCTGAGCCCCCTTATGACCAATGGCATGCAGCAAATGGGTCTTGCCCAGGCCGACCCCTCCATACAGGAAGAGTGGATTATAGGCCTCGCCGGGGGCCTCCGCTACAGCGTAGGAAGCGGCATGGGCCAGGCGGTTACTATTGCCCACAATGAAGGCGTCAAAGGTATAGCGCGGGTTCAGCCGGTTGGGCATCGCCCCTGCGCTCTCCTGCTCCCAGGAAAGCGTTCCGCCAGCCAGCGAACCCGGCAGCGTGGAGTCATGCGGCGCGTGCACAGGTGGCTTGCTAGGCAGATCGTAATCATAGTAGGGAGAAGGAGGAGTAGGGTCATTTCTGCTGTGTCGAGCGACAAACGTCTCCGTTATTCTCTGGCGGTCCTCCATAGCGGCCATCTCCATCTCCTCATCAGCGTGCGCCTCCCGGGGAGCATCATTCGCCGCGCCACTCGCCGCCACCACCCTCAGTGTCACCGGCTGCTGAACTAACTCGGCGAGGGCCTGCTCGATAGCAGGCTGGCACTGCTGCTGAATCAGAGCAGAGGCCAGAGCATCGGGAACCAGGAGCCAGAAAGAGAGAGCTTCTCTCTCTCCTGTCGTGGCGGGCGACTCGCGAGCGGGAGCAACGGGCATGAGGCGGGCAGTGCGCAGCCAGACCCTGGCCACAACATCGACAGGCAACAGCTCCAGGCGCTGGAGCGCCCTGTGCCAGAGCGTGGCTGGATTCACGCGGATCACCCTCCCGCCTGGTCCTCAGCGAGCGCCACACACTCGATCTCGACCAGAGCCTGGCGCGGAAGCTCGGCCACGGCTACCGTTGAGCGGGCCGGCGCCGGCTCGGAGAAATAGGTAGCGTAGACCGCATTCATCGCCTGAAAGTCGCTCATGCGGGCCAGAAAGACGGTCGTCTTGACCACTCGCGAGAGAGAGCTGCCGGCAGCCTGCAGCACAGCCTGCAGATTCTGCAACACGCGATGGGTCTGAGTTGCCACATCGTCACCCACCAGCTCGCCGCTGGTGGGATCGAGCGCAATCTGTCCAGAGGTATAGATAAACTGGCCGCAGCGGATCGCCTGGCTATACGGTCCGATGGCGGCAGGTGCACTGGTGGTACTAACCTTCGTTCGTTCCATACAGCAATTCTAACCGTGGGCGCTTGAGTGAGCGCCCTCCTTCTCATCCAGGTTCTCTTCTAAGAGTATGATACCGACGGGGCCAATCCTTCTTCACGGATACTGGCGCTGCGGTGGGAACAGCGGGCCACCACCGCCAGCGGGAGAGGCCAGGCCCTGCCAGGGAGAGGCCACAGCGGGATGTCCTTGCTGCACCAGCTCACGCAAGCAGGCCCGCAAAGCCTGCTGCAGTTCGATGGCCGAATGGAAGCGTTCCCCCGGCTCTTTTTCCAGCGCGCGCATCACCACCCGCTCCACACTGATCGGCAACGAGGGGTTAAACTGGCGCAGCAGCGGGGGATTGGTAGAGGCGTGCTGCATCGCGATCGAGACTGCGGTCGGCCCCACAAACGGCGGGCGCCCGGCCAGCATCTCAAAAAGCACAACGCCGAGCGAATACAGATCGGAGGAGGCCGTCAACGTCTCGCCGCGCGCCTGCTCCGGCGACAGATAATCCGCCGTCCCGAGCACGATACCACTGTTCGTTAGTCCAGCATCTTCGGCCACGCGCACAATCCCAAAATCTGTCAGCTTGACCCAGAGTCCGCTGCTCAAATCCTGGGACAGCGGCGTGATCCCATTCCAGGTCAACATAATATTCTGAGGTTTAATATCGCGGTGGATAAAGCCGCGCGCGTGGGCCACCTGCAGCACTGAGCAGACCTGGCAGGCGATTTCAAAGGCTTCGCGCACCTGCAGGCGGCGGCGCTGAGTGATCAGCTGCTTCAGCGTGGGGCCTTGAATGTACTCCATCACCAGGAAATACTGCCCACCCTCCTCAACAAAATCGTAGATGGTAACCGCATTGGGGTGGGCCAGAGCTGCCGCCGCGCGCGCCTCCCGGCGAAAGCGCTCTACGGCGCGCAGATCATTCTTATCGAGCGAACGCAGCACCTTAATGGCGACAATACGCTCCACGCGGTGGTCCCAGGTCTTAAAGACGCTAGCCATGCCGCCGGTAGCAATATGCTCACGAATCTCGTAGCGTCCCGCGATGAGCGTGCCTTCCAGCTGACTCAAGGCTCTACCTCAGATCCCCCAGCAAGGTGATATCAAAGGATCGTTATTTGTTCCCAGTATAGTGCGTAGGGTAAGTATATCATCAAAACACTCACGCCGTCCAGAATGGGTGAGAATCGCCATCGACACCACCGCTTGTGAGCTGGATTGGGCTGCCAGCGGGACTGTAGGTCTTGGTCTTCTGATTGTAATTGAGCTTGAGCAGCCAGAGATTAAACTCCTCATTGGAGTAGAAAAAGTAGGCGATGGCTTTTCCATCGGGGGACCAGACAGGTTGGCTGACAAACTCCCCTTTGACGAGCAGCTTGGACTGCTGGTAAGGCAAGAGGGCCTGCTTTTCCACCGTCGGATCGTTCGGGTTCGTGGTAACGCCTTCCGGAGTAGGCATGACGTAGAGGCCCATCTGGCCGTCCGACTCACGCCGGATGTAGGCAATGGTGTTGCCATCGGGGGAGAAGGCCGGCTCTAAACACTGCACGTTGGGCGGAGTGATCGCAATCCCCGGATCGAAGCCCGGCAATCCAGGATAGTAGGTGCCGTGAGGCTTACGCGCAATTTCATTGGGATCTTCCATGAAGAGCTGAATCACCTGCTGCGTGTGTGTGTTATCGTAGGCATAGTGGGTATAGATAATCTGGTCAGGATGCCCGGGCCGGAAGCTGGGATCACTGTCACCTCCATCGCCAACATAGGCGTAAGCCACATCCTGGACCGCATTGTAGTTGTTAGGCTCATCGATCGACATCTCATAGATCTGCAGGTCGAGTACTGGCGCATCGTAGTGCGTGTACTGATACCAGTCTTCCTTCTGGAAATCGCTCAGGAAGAGCAGGTGCTTGCTGTCGGGGGCCCAGCGTGGCTGGACATTCCATTTGAAATCATCCTTGGGGACATCCAGGCCAGGCACAAAGTAGTAATGGCCATTGCCATCGAGCAACATATGCCACGGGCCGCCGTTGACCGACATATACTCGATGTCGGAATAGTTCTTGAAGCGCACTGTGAAGGCGATCCATTTACCATCAGGCGAGACCGCCGGATCGCTCACAGTCTGACCTTTGGTGAGCTGCTTTAAGCTATTGGTCAGGCCATCCAGGACCCACAGGTTATGATCGATGGTGAAGTAAATCTTCCCTCTGAAGAGATTTGGGTTCTGATTGACTCCCACCTGGCGGTTCCCGACCGTGGTCTGCTTGAACTCGCTGTTGCCACCTCCAAACCAGAGACAGCCCTGCAGCAGAACCACCAGGCATGATAGCAAGATGCCCAGGCGCCACGAGATGCTCTGCTTCTTCATCGCTCTTCTTCTCTTCTCTGAACCGCTCGCTCACTTGCTCGTACGTCAGGATAATGCCCGGGTCCGGGGTGAATCGACGGAAGGCAGAGCTGCAGCGACCTCGCTTTGTTCCTTTCGCGCTCGCAGGTCTGCAACCAACGTCTACAGCCCTGCAACAATGCTGCCAGATTGCGAGGTTCTCACTATCTCCCCACGCGGCAGGCGCAAGCGGACGCTGGCGCACCAGCACACCTGCCCCAGGCCCAGCGCCGGCTGCGCTCGCCGAGCGTCCTCGGGAGAGCAAGGTGAGGCAAGCAAGTCTGTGATCTTGTACCATCAGTACCCACAGACCTCTCCTTTCCTCTCTCTGCTCCATCGCCCGGGCATTGTCATCCATTCTTATGGATAAATCGTCATAGAGGCCCGCCTCGTCTCGCCAACCTGTCAGGCAATAAATATCTTTCTGCCTGATGAAGGCGAGCTTCGAGGCAGGTATCAGATCCCTCCCTGGTCAGGCAGCGACCTCGTCTCCGGCGTGGTCTACTGGCTGACCAGACTAGACCTTCGCCGCATCCAGCGACTCACAGACTACCGCCAGCATCAAGTCAAGCAGGCTGCGTATACCTAGGAGGTTATCGCTGCCGCCGCCCCGCAGGCTCATCAGGCCGAGATTAGCCATCTGGCCAGCGGTGGAGAGCGGATTGCCAGCTTGCGCGCTGTCAGCCACAGCCGAGGTAGATTGCACCGTCGAGAGTGCGCTGTTGCTGGTCTTGCTCGTCGTCTGAGCCACTGTTGACGACGAGGGATTGCTGGCTGTTCCAATATTGCACTGAGCCTTGTCACCCAGAGCAAACATCTTGGCAATCACTGGCAGGAGAGCATCGCAGTTGGGGATCTCGACATCGACTGCCTGGCCATCGCGCGTCACTGTAGCGGCATGTGAGTAAGGCGGGCCCAGGGTCACACGCTGCACGCTCGCCGCATTGATCGTACGAGCGAAATTCATCAGCTCCAGCACCTGAGTCAAAGAGAGGTCGGTCTTCACGTATCCATTCAGGTCCTGGGCGATCTCCTGCAATTTTCCAAAAATCTCGGGATTATCGAGTTTGGTTTTCAGCTGCGTCAGCACCTGCTGTTGACGGGCCGAACGGCCAAAGTCGCCAACCAGATCGGCATGGCGCGAGCGGACATATTCCAGGGCCTGGAGACCTGACAAATGCTGCGGCCCTGGCGCAATATAGAGGCGCTTGTAGGCATGGATATCACCAGTCGTATTGCCGACATCATCGGGATAGGTATCGTCTGTAATGGGGTGCATAACATCGACATCGACCCCGCCGACCGTATCGATCACCTTGACAAAGCCATCGAGGCCGACCCAGGCATAGTAATCAATCGGGATACCAAAATCGGCGTGGATCGTAGCGCGCGAAAGGGCCACGCCTCCGTAGCCATAGGCTTCATCCAGTTTGCCCATGCCGACCCCGGGGATTGGCAGCCAGAAATCGCGCGGGATCGAGAGCATGCCGACGCTATGGGTGGCCGGATCAATAGTCACCACGATATCCGTCTGGGCAATATAGTGACCAGCGAATTTCTCATCGGTATCACTGCCGAGCAAGAGAATGTTAAAGCGCCCCCCGCTGAGGATCGAGCCACCGCTCTGGCTCTGCGAGGTGTCGGAACCGCTATCTCCGCGCAGGCGCGGAACCTGTTGACCAACAATATTATTGACGGTTCCGGCAAAGGCATAGTAATAGTAAGCCACCGCCGCGCCCGTGAGAAGGAAGATCACCAGGCAGGCTACGGCCACGATCCGCACCCAGAGAGGGAAGCGGCGTCTCCGTGTCTTTCCCTTCCTGGCAGGGCGAGGCAGCGAGGGACTGGCTGGCTGAGCTGAGTGGAGAGGCACCGGTTGAGGAGGCGCTCCCCAACCAGCCGAGGACGGCCAATCAACGCCCGGCGTAGCACCCACCGCTGGCAGACCATTACCCAGGCCCGGTAGCGACACAGGATAAGTGGCTGATGGGGTCGTCGGAGGAGCTGTCATCGCCCCTCCCATAGCCAGCGGCCCCGTTCCTGGACCCGAGGCCAGGCCAGCCCCCTGACCAGGATAGCCCGGCATGCCACCAGGCATGGAGCCAGGGCCACTGAGGCCTGGTGCGGCTGGCCAGGGACCCAGGCCCGGCGCACTGAGTGGCCCTCCGAGGGCAGGCGAGGGCTGCGACTGAGCCAGCCCCTGCTGCAACAGATCGGGCAGACGATTCAGAGGAACATTGGCGTCCGTTTGGTGCGACGAAACCTGATTCAGAGAGAAGGGCGGAAGACCCTGTTGAGAAAGTGGCAGAGGCAGGTCGCCGGTTCCGTTTGGTGACTGGCCAGCAGGCGTCGCAAGAGGCGAAGAGGCCGCAGGCCCGGCAAGACCAGGCAGAGAGAGCATCGGCGGTCCGCCCATAGGATTCTTCTGCCAGAGACCCGAACCTGTTGACCGTGTGGCAGTCGGTCCCGCCTGCTGATCCTGCGCCGCGGCTTCTCCCCCCCTTTGCCCGCCGTTCGGCGACCACAGACCCGACTGAGGCTCCTGCTCAACAGGCTCATTGAGAATCTGAGCCGGATTCTTGATAAACTGGCGTTTCGCAGTCATTCAAACTCACTTCCTGACAACTTCCTAGCAGAGAGCCTTGTTGGCATGCGCGCTACATTCTCACACGCGCACAGCACTGATGCTGCTCCAGGTCACTTCACTCCAGTACAGGAGCCTTGTGCTTCTCCGGCCCTGCTACCGCCCACATCATTCTCCCAATTTCCTAGCAGCAGTTTCTAGTCTCGCTGGCTCGTTTATCTGCTTCCTCAGTAAGTCGTAGCCCTCCTTCTGTGACAGGGCCTTACCTCTTCTTTGCGTACTGTTAAGTACAACGCTTTGGCAAGTCGTTTCCCGTGGCCATCGTAAAATATGGCTATCCTGCAGGATAGCAAAAGCAACCCCGTAAGGAGAAGGCAAGTGTTACAGCTCACGGTCAACAAGCAGACTGGTCAGCCAAAGCAGGCGTTCTAGCCTGACCTACCCTCCTGCTGACTGGACCCTGCATCGGCAGAATAGACCCATCCGTGAAAGAAGCTGCTCCTGGCCAATGGCTAGCCAGAAAGCGAGGTATCGTCTCGGCTGCAACCTGCCCGAGCCAGCAAGCATGCATGCCAAAACGAGCAGAGCAGACACCAGCGAACCCTATCACGCAGGACGGTCATCCAGCGCCCACCTGGGTAATAGCCTCTCTCTCGCCAGCCCACAGCCCTGTCAGCGGAACAGCCCGGCAAGGCCAGGCCTGCAGCGCCAGTGGACGCTACCCTGGTCCCGGATAAGAAAGCGTCGCTGATTCGTAGTCACTTACTATAACGCATGCTGTTCCAGCAAGTTTGCAAACAGAACCTTTTTGGCCAGAGGCAACCGGCCAGACCCTCCAGGACCCCGTCGGGCTATGAGCGGGGGCGCCTGCACCAGCTAGCGATCACCAGCCCAGGAAGCCCAGGAGGCAGCTCAGCTCAGGCAAAGAGCTGGCTAAGCAACTGTTCCTGCTGCAGCAGGGCGGCCTGGCGCAGGCCTGCAAAGGTCTCCGCCCCCAGGCGCTGCTCCAGGGTGTTGAGAAACAGCTCAACTGTGCTCACCGTTGGGTCCTGCAGGGCCTGGCGCCACTGGACCGCAAAGAAGAGCAAGGCCAGTCCTTCGACCTGCCTTCCCTGCTCATAGAGCAGCATGCCCATGTTGGTGACAATCATGCCAATATCGTAGCGCTCCTGGGTGCGCAGCGCCAGCTTCAGCGACTGTTGATAATAACTCAGAGCTTGCTGATACTGCTTTTGCGTCTGGCAGAGCAGGCCCAGATTATGCAGTGCCACACACTCGATCTCAGGGTCAGGCTCTGCAAGTTGGCGATTGAGCAGCAGCGCCTGCTCGAAATAGGTCTGGGCCTGCTGGAGCGCCCCCATGCTGCGATACAGCTCGCCCATGTTGACCAGCGTTACTGCCGCATCGTGCTGGTCGCCCAGGGCCTGCTGAATACTGAACGCCCGTTCATAGCAGAGCTGGCTCTGCTCATACTCACCCAGGCGGGCATAGAGCAAGCCCAGATGACTATTGACCAGGCCCTCATCGTGGCGTGTCAGCAAACCGCTGGGCGGCAGCATCCCTGTATACATACTCATCAATGTATTCCACGTTCCCCAGCGCATAAGGCTTTCATGCAAGCTCTCGTCGAAAAGCAGATCGCAGGCTTCCTGCCAGCGCCAGCCCAGGCAGAGATGGCGAATAGCGTGCAACAGCGGCACCACGTCCTGCAGGCCCGTGCGCTGTTCCCGAGGTGGGCACTGCTCCAGAGCCAGGCGACGGTAGTAGGCCGCAACTTGCAAATGGCTGTTCGCCAGAGCGATCTCGCGGGCCTCTGGCTCATCTGGTTTCAGGCCGGCCAGGGCCTCCAGCAAAGGGCTACGCAGGCCCAGCATGTTCTCCAGCGCCTCGCTATGCTGGAGATCGTTCCCCTCCAGGTAGGCAGCGAGTACATACTGGCGCAGCAGGCTATGCAGGTCGTAGCAGGTGGTCCCTGCCTCATTCAGGGAGCACTGCACCAGCGAAAGCTGCGCCAGCTGCAGCAGCTCTTGCTCAAAGCGCAGGGCATGTGCTGAAGCATACTGGCCCGTGACCGTAGTTACAATTCCTGTCAGTGGGACCGGCTCGGAGAAGAGCGCCAGGGCGCGTAAGAGCAAGGTCTGCAGTGGAGAGAGATGGCGATAGAGCGCCGCGATAGTCTGGAGGGTTACATCGCCGCTCCAAAGCGGCTGATACTCGGCGGCGTGCAAGAGATAGGACAGAGAAATTCCCGAGAGCTGCACGAGAGCGCACACGAGCAACAGGGCAAAAACATGGCCCCCGCAGCGCTGCCAGACCAGAGAGAGATCCTCATAGCTGCCCTGCAGGCCACGTTGCAGCAGCAAGGAAACCCCCTCGGGGATACTGACCCGCGAGACCAGATACGAGCGCACGCGCTTCTCGTCGTCGTTGAGGGGTCCATAGGGCGAGAGATAGCTCGTCAGCAAGAGGCGGCTGGTGCCCAAATCCATCTGAAGCATCTCAAAGAAGGCCGCCAGAGCTCCACGCCCGACCAGTCCCTGGGCCGTCTCCGGGTCCAGCAACTGCTCAAACTGATCAAGGACAATGAAGGCGCTCTCATGTGGACGGCGCAAGGCGCGCACCAGGGCCGCAATCTGCTGCTCGGGCTTGAGCAGAAAGAAGGTAGAGGTGTCAACGTTGATGCTACGCAGGATAGCGGCGATGACATCGGGTAGATTGGCGAACGAGCTAATGCTCAGCCAAACAAAGTAACGTGGCTGCAGCGGAGGCTCCTTTGCCACCTGGGCCATTGCCTGGATACTCTTATAGACGAGCGCGGCCAGCGTCGATTTACCGACCCCCGGCTCACCAGTGAGAAAGACAGCGCTGGTATTGGGGTTGCTCAGCATGCGCCTCACCGCATTCACCTCATCGGCGCGCTGCAGAATGCACTCAGGTTCTGTCGCTGGAGGTGTTGTCGAATAGATCCCGAATGTGAACTGCTGCCGACGCTGAGGTGTTGGCTGAAGCGCAGCCGATAAGGGCGGCGTTCCTCCGCCTGCCTGCCCGCCCCCCGAGACCAGGTTGTTGTATTCCCACCCTTGCATACAACGTTGTACCTCGATGTTTCACTTGTGGTGAGTGCAGTATACCATATTGGCACGCCTCAAGGGGCGGATAGCCTGAAAATGCTATTATAGGGACGTAATTCGCGTAGAAGGGAGAAGGCTTAGCAGATCTATGCTCCGAGTGATTTACATGGGCACTCCCCAGTTTGCCGTGCCTCCCCTGGAAGCCTTGATCCGCGGCGCCAGACCTGGGGCCGTCTTAGCAGAGGGCTATGAGATTGTAGCAGTGATCACGCGTACCGATAAGCCGGTTGGCCGTGGTCACCACCTGGCTTTTTCGCCAGTGAAACAGGTTGCGCTTGCTCATGGCTTACACGTCTGGCAGCCTGGCTCTCTCAAGCGCCCTGAAACGATCGAGGCCCTGGCGGCCTATCATGCCGACCTCTACATTGTCACGGCTTTCGGCCAGATTCTGCCCCAAGCCGTGCTCGATCAGCCGCATTACGGCACTTTGAATATCCACGCCTCATTGCTGCCAAAATACCGTGGCGTCTCGCCGATCAGCGAGGCCATCCTGCAGGGAGAGAGCGAGACCGGCGTGACCATCATGCTGCTCGATGCTGGCATCGATACCGGTCCCATTCTCCACCAGCGCCGTCTGCCGATTGCCCCCGATGATACCGCGGAGACGCTGAGCGCGAAACTGGCAGAGCTGGGGGCAACGGCCCTGCTGGAGACACTGCCACGCTGGATCGCCGGTGAGATCACGCCTCAGCCCCAAGACGAGAGCCAGGCAAGCTATACCCGCATGCTGCGCAAGGAGGACGGCCAGATCGACTGGCAGCGGCCCGCAATCTGGCTGGCGCGGATGGTGCGCGCTTATACCCCCTGGCCAGGCAGCTACTCGTTCTGGCGTGGTAAGCTGCTCAAGATTCTGAAGGCCACAGCCCTGAGCGAGGAGCAGAGCCCCCTTCCAAGGAACCTGCCTCCCGGCACGGTGCATCGGCACACGCTTGCCGGCGAGGAGCTGCTGGCAATCGCTTGTGGGGAAGGCTGGCTCCTAGTGAGCCACCTGCAGCTGGAAGGGCGCAAGGCGGTCAGTGCCGCTGAGTTCCTTCGCGGTTACCCTCAGATCGTCGGCAGCGTGCTTGGGTCTTCCAGCTAAACTGCTTCAGGCCAGAGTCCCACTGGGAGGCAGACAGGACTGAAACGGGGAAACACCTAGAAAAACCGGCAGAGAGAGCTATCAATCGCTTCTCTCTGCCTGCCTCTGGCCTGGATGCCGACTGAGGGACCTCTCTCTTCCCGGCCCCCGCTCCGCGAACCAGCGCTCAGGCGGCGCGGGGACGAGTCACCAGGGCACCAATGACGCAGATAATAGCGATCGCAAAAAAGAGCACCGCATGTTTTACATGGACGGCGGTCGGCGGCGAAGCGAGCACATGGGGAATGCCGGGGATCAGATAATAGATGCCGGCAATCAACGCCACGATCGCCACCACGATCGCCAGGATAAAGACCGTAGGACTAGAAGAGTTCTTCATCGTTCCACCCTTTCCTGAGAGCAAGAAATAGGTCACTTGTTTTGTTGATGAGAAAAATCTGGCTCTGGTTGGGCCTACTAGATAGGCCGCCGCCCTACCTGGCCAGGAAAGAGGCCAGGGGTAACAGGAAGCCTTAGCCGGATAACCAGCCCTCTACTGTCCGGGCCTACTCCTGTCCCCCCTGCCTGCCTATCATTTCAAAGCGCGCCTGCCCCGTCCATCCAGTCAGGAAGAGGCGGCAGCAAGCAGACAGACAACAAGCCAGGCCAGGCCAATACAGACCGGCACAGGACTCGGCCCAACTAGGCCGTCTTGGGCCGCCCCATCACCATACCGACGATCCCAACGATCAGCAGGATCGCACCGACGATCAGGCCGACCAGGCCGCGCGCAGGATGATGAGTTACCTCGAACACGACGCCGAGGATGAGCAGAATAATACCTACAGCAAGGGCGGCATAAAAGAGATACTGGTTCTTCATACGCGGTGTTCCTACCTTTTCCTCAAAAGTTCAAAATAGGGACCTCGGTTCACGGGGTCAAGCCCTGTCAGGGCTGGCGACAGGACTCTCCTCCTTCAGAACGGGGACCATTGCCAGGCTGGGGGGAGCCACCACCGCTAGGGCCAACCCCTGCCGACAGCAGCTGTCTTCCCCCTACAGCCTCTAAGCAATTCTACCTAATCAGGCAGCGGTGTGCAATACGAAGAAGAGCAAAACAAGCCCAACCAGGCCAGCGATCCAGCAATAGACGGCAAAAGGATAGAGGTTACCCGTCTCAAAATACTTCAGTAAGAATTTAGTACTGAGGTAAGCTGCTAGCCCCGAGAGTACCATGCCCGTAAAGACCAGCAGCAAGACGGAGCCTGAAAGACCAAAGAGCTGAGGGATTTCAAGAACAGCCGCCGCAAAGATAATGGGTGTTCCTAGCAGGAAAGAATAGCGGGCCGCATCCTCGTGGCTGAGGCGCACACCTAGAGCAGCCACCATCGAAGCGCCAGAGCGCGAGATACCCGGGATCAAGGCCAGGGACTGACCCAGACCCACCAGCACCGCCTCTTTCCAGGAGAGCGAGGCCAGAGGACGCAGCAGACTCTTGGCGTCCTTATTAGCCTGACGACGCTCCTCTTGTGCCGTTCGATAGCGGCGCAAGGCCTCCCCAAAGAAGAGCAGGGAACCATTGACCACCAGGAAGGTGGCGGCGATAACAGGAGACGCGAAGAGCTGCTTCAGCGGCTTCTCCAGAAAGACCCCCAGAATCCCCGTCGGGATTGAGCCGATAATGATCAACCAGCTCACCCATTCCTCCGTGCCTCGTTGTACCTGGCCTTCTTTGACGCTCTTCCACAAGGTGCGCAGCACCTGGAGCCAATCGCGCCAGAAATAGATCACGAGCGCCAGGGCTGTTCCCAGGTGGAGCGCTGTAATCAAAGGCAGAAAGCGTTCGTTGCCTACAAGATCTCCCCAACCCAGCAGCCCGGGGATGACTACTGTGTGCCCCAGGCTGCTGATGGGAAACAGCTCGGTGATACCCTGCAACAGAGCTAGAAAAATGACCTGTCCGAGATTCAGATTCATCAGCTCTACTCTCGCTGTTGCTTCCTTACTTCAGATACTGCTGAACCTCCTGATCAAACTCGGCCTGAGTCTTGGCAAAGACGGCCCGTCCGTTATCAGGCCGGTTCAGGAAAAAGTAGTAGTCGGTTTTGGCCGGCGACGCCGCGGCCTGCAGGCTGGCCAGACTCGGGCTACAGATCGGCGTCGGTGGCCACCCCTTATGTGTATACGTGTTCCAGGGACTATCGGGTAGCACCTGACTACCCGAAGCGGCCAGGGGCGCCCAGTAGCTCTTTGTGCCGGGCTGCGAATCGCGTGCGTACTGGACAGTGGGATCTGCATCGAGAAAGCCTGCTGTTTCGGCATTAGGACGATAGACACGGTTCCAGTAGACACTGGCGATCAACGGGCGGTCGCTGTCAAAGGCTGCCTCACGTTCAACAATTGAGGCCAGAATGACCATCTGGTAGAGACTCATATGGTTCGCTGCCGCCTGCGTGTCCAGGTGATACTGCTGCACCTTGGCCTGGAACTCCTCCAGCAGGCGATCGATCACATCCGTGGTCGTCGCCCCAAGCGTGAAAAAGTAGGTATCGGGGAAGAGAAGCCCCTCCATCGTCGCCCCCGAGGGGAGCTGCTTGAGAAAAGGAAATTTGTTACGATCGGGGAACTTGGCCGGATTCTTGGTGTAGGTCAGAAAGTCCTGTTTGCTGAAACGTGGCAGGCCCGCTGCCTCAATCTTGTCAGCAATCTGTTCCAGACGCCAGCCCTCGGGGACACGTATGGCAATCTCATCGGGCTCTCCTGTCATGAGCGCATCGATGATGTCGCTCATGTTCATGCTGCTGTTCAGGTTGCGATAGACGCCAGCTTGCAAATGCTGGTCCAGACCCTTGATCTTGGCCCAGAAACGAAAGGCCAGCGTGTTGCGGATCAGTCCCTTGGCCTGCAGATCATTCGCCAGTTGCTGTACCGTCTCATTCTCCTGGACAATGATCGTTACCGTATGCCCCTGGCCGGGCGGGCTTACAGGCTCTAAGACCGCCGTGACCAGGTTCCATGAGACATAGATGAGGCCCAGAACCAGGGCAAAGACCAGAAAGACGCTGAGAATGGCCCCCCGTGAGCGAGGAGGGTGAGGACCTCGTACTTTCATTGTGACGCTTCCTCTGGAGCTTGGTGCCGGTGATTCAGGTACTGCTGCAGAATAAGCGTCGCTGCCAGAGCATCGACTCCCTGCCGGTTCCTTCCTCCTTTTCCCTGACCACCTCGATGGCCACCACGCCTGGAACGCCTCCCTCCTTCCTCCTGCTCCCGCTCTGCGAGCAAACGCTGCGCCTCTACGGTCGAGAGGCGCTCATCCCACAGATCGACTGGGATCTTGATATGGCGCTTCAAGCGCTCGACAAAGGCTAGCACACGCTCTCCCTGCTGATGGATCTGCCCATCAAGGCTGATCGGTAGCCCCACCACGAGCGCCTCAACCTCGTTCTCCTCAATGATGCGCCGCAGCGCCTCCCACAGCCGGGCCTCGTTGCCGGCTATCTCCAGCGTCGTATAGGGCGAGGCTAGAATCTGCGAGGCATCACTGACGGCCACTCCGATGCGAGCCTCTCCCACGTCTAAAGCCAGTATGCGAGCCATCATAAAAAGTCAGACCAGCTTGCTGTCTTTTATTTGCTACTACTTCTTACTATAGAAGAGAGCAGTATCCATAGCATTCTAACGAAGGAAGCCTTCACTGTCTACGTCGCCCGGGAAAGAATAGCAAGGGTTGGTCTACGCAGCCTTCCCCTCCTCTCAGCGCCACTCCGGCGAGCAGCTAGCTGGTCAGTCAACTGGCCCCCCACGGCGCTCGCTACTGGCCTTGCTCAAGAAAAACGCCGACAGGCAGCATGGCCAGCCAGTATGGGCCTAGCTGCCGTCGGCGCCCTCCTCCGTCTACAGCTTCTCCTAGGAGATCAGGAGACTGTCACGATGTTCCGATGGATATGAATATGATCGCGTAGCAAGGGCATCCAGGGATAGAAGCCTGGATTGACGGAGATGGCCGTCTGGATATCCACGGCCTGCTTTCCAAGGCGAGTAGCCAGCAGGCTGTTGAGATCGTTGAGCGCCTGATCCTTGGCCTTCCCGCTGAGCTGGCTCTGCAGCTCTTCGTCACTGATTGCCGGTCCAACCAGCCCTGTGGCCGTCAAAGTCAGCGCCAGGGAGCTGCCATTGTTATGGGATGTCCCTTTCAAGCTTGTAATAGAGACAGGCTTCTCGCTGAGCAGTTCATACCCCTGTTGCTGTTTCTGGATAGCAGCATTGAGAGCAGCGCGGGCCGCCTCCTGAATATCGGCAGCGCGGACCACCAGGACCGCTGCCTGGAAGGTGAGGGTCGCAGTGAAGTTCCCACCAGGGGTCACCTGACCGACAGCAGGCGTCGCATTGACCTGCTCCTGCACTACTGGCTGACCAGCCAGATCGCCGTTATGCAGCTGCTGCTTGAGCCAGTCACGCATTTCTTGCTGCAATCGAGTATCCAATTGACCCTTGATGGCATCGACATCGGTATTGGTCACCTGAGGTACACTGCCCAGACCACCGCCCGAGGTAGGCTGAGGATTGGTGACCGTCAGTTCGTTGGCAGAGGCCCCAATCTGCTGTAGACTCTCGGGGGGGATGACCGTGATGCTATTGGCCGGCACATTGCCGCTGGTGCCGGGGTTGACCGCCTCAACCTGGACCGGATAGGTAGTTCCGGGCGTAATCAGTGGCTCGGCGGTCGTTGCGAACTGGATACCCGAGGGAGTTGCTACGATGGTGCCTGTCGGGATGACGAGCGAGTGGCTGCCTTTATTGGTAAACTCCACCGTCCCGTGGGCCTTAACCACGCCAACCCGCGCCAGTCCACTGGCCCGCCCCTGAGCCTGGACATTGCGGCTAAAGAGCAGAACCTGGGCTGGCAAGGTATGAGCCGCCACATCCAGACGCGTGGTAGAGCTAGCGGTGAACTGGAGATTCTGGCTAAAGGCCCGCGCTGGAAGTGTAAAACTCACCTCAGCGGTGGGGACATAATAGGCCATAGCTGCGATAAGAGCTAATAAGAGCACAAGCAGGCCCACGAAGAGCAACGGACCACGAGCGCTGGCGCTGCGTGTGCTGGCTGGTCGGCGGGGAGAACGGGCAGCGGTGACCCGTGCACCGGCGCCGGTGGTGGGTGCCGTTTTGCTCTGTGGCCGGCCCGAAACCATCTCGCCCGACCCGCGTGGCGCTGTTCCCGGCAAAGCTGTTCTGGGGGCAGCCGAGCCAGCTGGTCCTCTTACCAGTGAACCGCTGATCACACGCGGAGGCTCAGGAGCAGAACGGGGAGGCAGCGCACGCGTAGGCAACGCCTCAATATCGGGCAGAGCCAGCTCGCTCTCCTCCTCTTCAGCGCCAGGGATAGCCGTCTCTCCGTCAAATCCACTCACTCGCGAAGGGGATGATCTGCCATAGCTCCGCGCCCCCAACCCGGACACGGAGGACGGGAAGTCTTCCTCTTCCTCCGCTGGTTCCTCGCTACCAGGGGTACTCCAGCGCTCGACAGAAAGGTGTGTCGACGGCAGAGCGATATCCCCCTGATCACCCAGATCCTCGACCTCGGCTTCCAGCAGGGTTCCGCGCCGACCCGAGATCGCCGGAATATCGTCCTCGACCTCGTCGATGGGAGCGAAGGCTCCGCGTTGTTCGGGAAGAGAGCTGGGGGAGATCTCCTCGATACGACTGAAGGGATCGGCTGCTTCCTCTTCCTCCTGGCGCTCTCCTGTTTCAAGGGGGGCAGTAGTATAGGACTGCCGATCCAAGCCGGCAGGCGCAGCGCGTGCGGGGCCCGGCTGCGCGGCCTGGCGAATGTGCTGGGCGGTGCGGAAATCCTCCAGCAGCGTATCCTCAGCTTCATCCTCCTCCTGCCCAGACGGGAGGAGTGGAGAGATCTCCGCGGAGGCATCGATTGGTTCGATATGAAAGTCATAAGAGTGCTCGGTCGATGGCTGAGAGTATCGGCGGACGGAGCCGCCTGCCTCAGCGGGGCGCTGAGGACTGGCCAGGTCTTCGATGAGTGGTTCCCGGCTTTCGCGTGGGCGCCCGAAAGAGCTTGACAATGTGCCAGGCTCCTCCACCCCTTTCAGCGATCTCTGGCCGGGCGTCGGCGCGCGCGGCAGTAACGGTTTCTCCTCCCTCTCCTCAGCTCCGCTAGAGAGAGTGCGCTGCTGCTCAGCGCGAGTACGCGCCGCAAGGCCGCGTGTCGGTGACCGTGAGCTAGAGCTATGTTGCAGGGTACGTGCGGGCCGGCTGCCCGGGCGCGCTCGACTGCTGGGAGGAGAGGTCAGAGACTCGGCCACCTTGAAGCCTGCAGCCTTGACCACTACTCGGACCTGACGATCCGAGCTGACGACGAGCACATCCTTGCCCAGCTCGCGCGTGCGTGCATGCAGCAGCCGCCAACCCACGTGGCTGCGCAATTTGGTCTGCGGGGGCACCACCAGAATGAGACGCCGCGCTGGAACCTTCTCCAGGCGCTGGCGCACGTCGGTCAGTTCTTCCTCGGGGCCAAGATAAATAATCTGCTGCTCGTCAGACATGTGCCCTACTCCCTGCATGCAGGCCAGCACGCGACTGCTTCTACGTGGGCCCTGTCTTCTGTCGTTGTCTCATGCCTGTCTGCGCTCTTCGGCTGGTTGCCAGCCAGGGCGAAACACCAGTGGCAATGCGCGAGGCTCTCCCCTCTCCCCTGGCCACTCGCCGCGCGCTCGCGCCTCAGAGATGCATATTCTGGATAACTTTGTAGAGCGCTTGCTCCAGGGTACTATTCTCATTCTGAAGCTCGATAGCCTGGTAGGCCAGGGCCATCGGCGTGATATCCTGTGCATCGCGTAGCAGCTGACGCGGGTCAAGGATGCTGGTGACCATATCCGGTTGGACCGTCTCAATCAGCGGCGGACGGGCGAAAGGTAGGCGTTCCGTCCAGGGAAAGCTCCGTAGTTTTTCCTGCAGATCGGGCAGAGCTGAGCCACCACCGACCATATAGATCGCTGGCGGTAGAAGCTCGTTCTTCGCCAATTCCTCGATGAGCAGCTCCACACTGTCCATCCAGGTCTGGCACTCGGGAGCCAGAATGGCTCTGATCTCATCGCGCTCGTGACCCTTAACCATCCCATTGCTGTAAAGCACCTTGAGCTTCTCCGCTTCTTTCAACGAGAGACCCTTGCCCGTTGCCAGGCGCCGCGTAAAGGTTCGCCCTCCCAGGGCAAACATGCGTGTCTCTTCGATGCCACCCTGGCGCACCAGGGCGATATCGGTTGTTCCCCCACCGACATCAATGAAGATCGCCCCACTATCAGCACTCGCGTTGGTGCTGAGACAGCGCGCCAGGGCATACGGCTCCGCCACGATGGCCACCAGGCGCAGATCAAGACCCTGGGCTACGGTCTCCAGCGCCCCTAACTGCATGAGGGGAGCAAAGGCGCTGAAGAGAGTCAGAGAGAGATGGCGCCCGCGGAAACCAATGGGGTTCGTGACCACCTGCCCATCAACGCGCACCGAGATCACCGCAGCGTTGGTGAGACGCACCTCAATATTCTGATATCCCGTCTCAGCTGCAATACGATCGCGGGCATTTTTCAGCAGCTTCTGCTGAGCCATGCCGATCAGGCTTTCCAGCTCATCGGGCGTAATGAACTTGTTCGGTTGCTGACGGGTCTTGGTCACCGTGATCGAGCTGCCTTTGACCAGCTCACCAGCAATGCCAATGACTGCATCCGGCGCCACGATATCGCCGGCAGCTCGCTCAGCCTGGATCAGAGCCTCATTGCAGCCCTGAATGACTCCCTCGATATCCGTGACGATGCCATCGGACATATGTGAGTAGCTCTGGCGATGCCGACCCACGCCGAGCACGATGCCCTGGTCATCTACAACCTCGAAGACGATCGCCTTCGCGTACTCTGTGCCAATATCAAGGGCAGTATAGAACTGGCGCCCACTCCCGTCGCCATACTGCTCCTCGTAGCCGTCCTCGGGGACATATTCGTAGCTGCCTTCTCTGATCTGTCCCCGGAAGAGAGAGCGCAAGCGGTCAAAGAGCTTTACCATCAGAACTCACAACATCCCCTGTTGATGCATGCCACAGAGAACATGCCGCCTTTCGGTCCAGGCTTTAATAGGTGAACACGAGCACTACACGTACGTTATAACACAATGCCTGCTGGACAACAAGGGGCACCAGCTTCGCACTTTCCGTGGGCCTCCCCACTCAGCCAGTGTGCACCGCCTGCCCTGTGATGATGAGTCTCCCTCGTCTTCCTGTTCCTGACCGCGAGGCTGCTGCCGGCCTTCCTTCGGTCGGGCAGCGCCCGGGTCCGGCATCAGTGTGGCAGCGTCCTTGCTCTACGCCTGGCCTGGCTCATGCCAGCCAGGTCGATTGATTGGTTGGTTGGTTCTGGCTGGGCCAGCGAGCGAGTCTATCTGCTGGCTTTCTCTTCGCTGTGGAGCCAGCTCTCTCCCAAGGAGGAGCCTGCTGATGTTGTCCTGGGCGAGGCCGGGCAGGCCCCTGTTCGGACCTGCCGGCCAGCTCTCAACTCAGGGCCTGCTCAACGAGCGAAGGCACCAGGGCCAGCGCTGCGCTGAGGGCCTCTTTCTCGCGTCCGCCACCCTGAGCATATTCTGGCCGACCGCCGCCTTTTCCGCCGAGTCGCTGGCCCACGGCGGCGGCGATCTTGCCGGCGTGCAGGCCGCGCTGGACCAGCTCGGGAGCGACCAGAACCTGCACGCTTACTCGTTCATCGTAGGCAGCAGCGAGCGCTACTACGCCTGGGCGCCCCAACTTATTGCGCGTCATCTCAGCAATCTCACGCAGCACGCGATCGTCGGGAGCCGAAAGGCTGGCTGTCACCACCGGCACACCGTTCACCTCGCGCGCCTGCTCCGCCAGAGAGGCCGCCTGGCGTCTGGCCTCTTCCCGCTGATACTGCCCCAGCTGGCGACGCAATGCTGCCAGCTCGTCGCGTAGCTGATCAACGCGCTCGATCAGATGGTCCGGCTGGGTCTGCAAGCGGCTCGCCAGGGTTTCGACGAGCAGCTTACGCCCGCGGAGATACTGCTCGGCGCCGCGTCCGGTAAGAGCCTCGATACGGCGAATACCGGCGGCAATGCTTGTCTCCTGGGTCGTGACGTAGATGCCAATCTGCCCGGTGGCGCGGCAGTGCGTACCTCCGCACAACTCTTTGCTGCTCCCCATCGAGACAACGCGCACCTGCTCGTCATATTTCTCTCCGAAGAGGGCCATCGCGCCCGTCTTGAGCGCCTCCTCCAGTGGCATAATCTCGGTGATCACCGGATAGTCGGCGCGAATCCAGCTATTCACCAGCTCATCCAGACGGACCAGGTCTTCGCTGGTGAGAGCACGGGGAGAGGCAAAGTCGAAGCGCAGGCGCTCCGGCTCAACCAGCGAGCCGCGCTGCTCAACCTGGGGACCAAGCAGGTCTCGCAGGGCCTTATGCAGCAGATGAGTGGCGCTGTGGTTGCGCATAGTGTCTTCGCGACGCTGGGCATCGACCTCTGCCTGGACCGTCTCGCCAACCCGCAGGTAGCCCTCCGTGACACGGCCATAGTGGACAATCAGGCTTTTGAGGGGGCGCTGAGTATCTTCGACGACAAAGGTTCCTACCATTCCTTTAAGCAGGCCACGATCGCCAACCTGGCCACCGCTCTCGGCGTAGAACGGGGTGCGATCCAGAATCACCAGCGCCTCTTGCGGTGCACTGACGCTCTCGACTTCTTCACCATTGACCAGCAGCGCCACAACAGTGCCGCTAGCGCTGGTGGTTTCATAGCCGAGGAAGGTGGTTGAGGTGACACGGGCCGCGACTTCGGCGAGCTGCTGGTCGTTACGGGCCTGGGCAAAGGGACTGGCCGCGCGGCTGCGCTCCTGTTGCTGACGCATGGCCTCCTGGAAGTCCTCTACGTCAACGGTGAAGCCCTGCTCCGCCGCAATCTCCTGAGTCAATTCCAGAGGGAAGCCGTGGGTATCGTACAGCTTGAAAGCCTCGACCCCGGGGATCACCGTCGTGCCGCGCTGCTTTAGTTCAGCCAGCAGCTCGGTCAGCAGCTGCAAACCGGTGGAGAGCGTTTGATTAAATTTCTTCTCCTCCATACTGAGCAGAGCCACAATGCGATCGCGGTGCTGGCGCAGCTCGCTATAGTGGCCGCCCATCAGCTCGATCACGGTATCGGCAGCCTCGGCCAGGAAGGGCTTCTCCAGTCCAAGCAAGCGACCGTGACGGACGGCGCGACGCAGGATACGGCGAAAGATATAGCCGCGGCCCTCGTTGCTGGGCAGCACGCCATCGGCAGCCAGAAAGACCAGGGCGCGCCCGTGGTCGGCGATGACGCGCAGCGACGTGTCGGTGCGAGCATCGCGGCCATAGGCCGTGCCGGCCAGGGTGGCAAAGCGGTCAATAATCGCCCGGAAAACATCCGTCTCAAAGACCGACTGCTTGCCCTGGAGGACCATCGTCAGGCGCTCCAGGCCCATGCCCGTATCGATATTCTTGCGCGGCAGCGGCGTGCGCTTGCCATCGAGATCCTGATAGAACTGCATAAAGACCAGGTTCCAGATCTCCAGGAAGCGTTCGCATTCGCAGCCGGGCTTGCAGTCTGGTCTACCGCAGCCATGCTCGACGCCGCGATCGTAATAGATCTCCGAATCCGGTCCACAGGGGCCAGCGGCTCCCGGCGGTCCCCACCAGTTATCTTCCAGACGCACAATGGCCTCATCAGGAATGCCGGTGATCTCCGTCCAGTAGCGCGGGGCCTCGTCATCCTCGGGATGGACCGTTGGATGAAGACGCTCGGGAGGGATCTTGACAACCTGGGTCAGAAATTCCCAGGCATAGGCGATCGCCTCGCGCTTGAAGTAGTCTCCCACCGAGAAATTGCCCAGCATCTCGAAGAAGGTCAGCGTGCGCTCATTGCCCACTTTATCAATATCCGTCGTGCGGAAACACTTCTGCACCGAGGTGAGCCGCGTGGCGGGAGGCGTCTCGCGCCCCAGAAAGAAAGGAATCATCTGCTGCATACCGGCGGTGGTCAGAAGCACCGTCGGATCGTCGCGCGGGATGAGCGACGAGCTGGGCATCAGATAGTGACCTTTCTGGACAAAGAAGTCCAGGAAGCGTTGGCGAATTTCTGCAGTGGTAGGCTGCACTTTTACAGACACAGCTGCCTCCTCACTAGTACAATCGGGCTGGGCTCACCCGCGGCACCTGAGCGGGACGGCTTGGAAGTTACCAATCCAAAACAAATCAGCTTGATCGACTCAGCGCCTTGGTCTTGGTTGGTAGAGCGAGCGCTCAAGCGCGCCACTTCATCAGTCCAGATCGCTATAAGTAGATGAGATCCGGTGTGGATAATAGAACCAGCGTCCTCCCCAGCACGATGCCGCGTCCCGCCAGATCGGGCATAGGTAATATCTAGAGCCATTTGTGCACGGGCATTATATCAAAGCCAGGGACCTATCGCAATGCCTGTGGAAAGGAGCGAGGTGCATGCCTGTTTCGATGAAGCTTCCCCGTCGCACGCTGCTGGTCCTCTGCGGGCCTGCCGGCTCCGGCAAGAGTACCTTCGCCGCGCGCTACTTCAGCGCGATACCCACGATGGTGGTCTCTTCGGATTACTGCCGGGCCATGATCTGCGATGATCCGACCAATCAGCAGGTCAACCGCGACACTTTCGACGTTTTCCACTATATAATCAGGAAGCGTCTGTTCAACGGGCGCTTCACGGTGGCCGATAGCACAGCTCTCCACGCGGAGGCGCGGCGCAAGCTCTGGGAGCTGGCTTTTCATTTCGGTTACCTGAAATGCCTGGTGGTTTTCAATGTCTCGCTAGCTACCTGCCTTGAGCGCGATCGCCTGCGCGAGCGCCAGGTCGGCCCGCAGGTGATTGAATACCATATCCGCCTCCTGCAAAAGGCGCTGCAGGAGATTCCTGCCGAGCAGTGGGACCGCGTCTATTTGCTCAATGAGCACGACATGGAGGCGACGATCGAGATCGACCCCTGACTGGTGTCAGCTTCACCTCGTCAGGCCAGGCTCCGCCTTCTCCTGGTCCTGCTTTTCTCAATCGAGCGAGAAAACTTTGAGAGAAAGGATTGTCTTTATTCTATGGAATCTGCTCTTCCGTGGAGACGCAGTGGGTTGCGCTTTCCCGTTCCTTGCGATACGCTCTTCTTCGATGTTGATGGTGTTCTGATCAAAACAAGCGAATCGTTCCGTGCTACCGATATTGCAGTGGCTGAGTATATTGTTGGAACACTCCACGGCCTGGATTGGGGCCGTGCTGAGGGCCGCCCTCTGCTGACGCTCGATGATGTGAAGTTCTTCAAGCAGGCTGGTGGCTTCAACGACGATTGGCACATGTGCTATCTGCTGGCCGGCCTTTATACGGCGAAGCTGCGCGAGTGGCAGGGAACGCCGCTGGCGGAGCGCAGTAATCGCGAGTGGATGGAGCTGGCACGGGCGGCGATGCTGGAAGGACAGGGCGGTCTGAAGTGGGTGCGCTCGGTGATTCCGGCCAGCGCTCTCCCGGACTATGAGCTGGTGGGCGAGCTGTGTCACGAATACTACTGGGGGGCGGCCGAGTACCGCCGGCGCTTCGGGCGCGAACCACGTTATCTGCCCGATTGGCCCGGCTTTGTGCATCGCGAGACGCTGCTACTGCCCCCTGATCTGCCGATGCGTTTGCACGACGCCGGTCTGCGGAAGCTGGGCTTGATTACTGGCCGCATCGGCCCCGAGGTCGATAGTGCTCTGGAGCGCCTGGCCGCTCATAGCGGAGGCGCCTGGTGGGATGTGGTAATCAGCGGCGACGATTGCCTGAAGCCCGATCCCCAGGCACTGCGCCTGGCCATCGCCGCTGTGGGGGCCAGCGGCGGCCTCTACGTGGGTGATACGGCTGACGATCTGGATCTGGTTTTGAACTATCGCCGTACTCAGAGGCCGGACGAGCCTGATTTTCTGGCCGTGATGCGTGTCTTCCCCGATGAGATCGCTCTGTATCGCGAGCGCGGCGCCGATCTGATTATCCGCGAGGTGGCCGAGCTGCTCACCGTTCTGCCTGCTCACTAAGCGGGAAACTGCTCGTATGTCAGCCAGCGGCCCCATTCTATCGGCAGGTCTCGCCAGGAAGAAGTAAGGAAGGACGAGATAGGAATGGAGCCGTCTGGCTGCCACAGCAGCTGCGCCGCGCTCCTTGCCTGCACACGGCCCGCTGCTCGCTGTCTCGCTTCTTTCTCTTCTCCAGCAGTCAGTCGCCGTATTCAGGGTGCGCGCTTCTGAGCTTCTTCGATGAGGCTAACCAGGTACTGCAGTTTCTGAATGGCATGCAGGGCATTGCGCCGATTGCGCTCGTAGCCTTCTGGAGCTAGCTGCAAAAACCAGGTGCGGATGTCTTCTTCAGAGACATCATACCACTTGGTGTCGGCCTGCAGGCGCAGATAGACGCGCATGGCCGGGTCCTGCTGCTTGCGCCGCGGTACGAATTGGAGCGGTTGCGCGCCGCCGGTAGTAGCTGCGCTTTCCTGCTCATCGGCAGCAATGGCCTGCGCCAGCTCAGGCTCTGGATGCAGCTCCTTGTAGAGCGCCTCGACGTCAGCGGTTTTGAAAAAGTAGTCGCGCCCTACTCCCTTATAGGCTCGAATCCGGCCCTGTTGGACCCATTGATCGAGGGTGCGTCGATCGACACCCAGGCGACGGGCCGCTTCGCCAGCATCTAGAAAGGCAAAGCGGCCTCTTGCTGTTCCACCGGTGGTCATAGTCTGAACTCCTTTTGCCTCCGCTTCGATAGCGAAGGCCTCTTTCCCTCGCCGTCTTGCTCTCCCCGTCTTCTTGTTAGCCTGTCAGGCGCTGCTGCAGGGTAATGCCCAGACCATCGGGATCATGCAGGACGGCGATCAAATTGCCAGTGACCTGCTTCTCCGGCGGTTGAGAGAAGGTTGCACCTCGCGCCTTCAGTTCTTCGTAGGCGGCCTGGATATCGGGGACCACGAAGGCCAGGTGAGCAACGCCCGCCGGCGGTCGACCTGGATAGAACTGAGCCTGCCCCTGGCCACCGGCGCGATGAAGGGCCAGACGCACTGAGCCAGTCTCAAATTCGGTCCAGCCTGGCGAGCTGAAGCGTAGAGGCAAGCCCAGGATATCGCGATAGAAGGCCGTCGAGCGCTCCATATCGCTTACATAAACTACAATATAATCAGGCTTCTCCAGCTTGATTGTCATAGTCAGCATACTCCTTCTCAGCTTTGGCGCCATAGAACAGCAAGAGCGTACTTCCGTAGCGCCGCTCGTCTTCGAGGATCAGGCGTGTTAGCGGCACCGCTAGCAGCTCATCTCGCTCGCGCGGATGGATCTGGACAATGACGAGGCCCTCCTCGCTCAGCAGCGGTGAGCGATCGAGAAGGGCCAGAGCACGAGCGGCCAGGTGATGATACTGCGGCGGGGCTACATAGATGATATCATACGCTGCTTGCCGCGACGGGTGCACTCCCACCCCTGCACTGCCGCTGGCCGGCCCGGCCTCCTGCTGAGCCAGTACCCACTTGAAGGCATCGGCGCGCAGCGTTTCAGCTCGCTCGTGCATCCCAGTCAGCTGGAGATTCTCGCGCAGCACTCTGAGGACACGCGGATCAATCTCGATAAAGGTAGCAAAAGCCGCGCCGCGGCTGAGCGCCTCAATACCCACGCCGCCGGTACCGGCAAACAGATCCAGAAAGCGGGCGCCTTCGACGCGCGTAGCCAGAATATCGAAGAGCGCCGTCTTCACGCGGTCGATAATGGGGCGGGTGCCAGGCGTACGAGGAGATTTGAGACGCCGCCCTTTGGCTTCCCCGGCAACAACGCGCATGGTCATCTCTCTCCTGTCAAGGTCACTCAATGGAGAGCCAGGATGGCAGCAACGTCACGGTCAAAGTTGTCTTGCTTCGCCCAGGAAATCAGCGCCTCCACCTGGTCAATGCTGAGCTGCTTGAGAGCCGTGACTCCCCAGATACGGCCTATCAGCTCGCGCAGCTCATCCTCGCTGATCTGTTCACCAATGACGTTCCAGAGGACAGTCAGGCGCGCCTGGCTGGCTGGTGTGCCGCCACGAGCCTCGCGCATCTTGTTTAAGAGCGTACGCGCATGAATACGCTCCTGGAGCGAAAGCTGCCTCCTACCAGTGTCCTCCAGGTTCAACTCCTCTCCCTCGTCACCATCCTCACGCTCATATCCGCCTCCCTGCTCCTGGTCCCACTGGCCAGGTTCATCTCCTTCCTCATCAAAAACATATTCTTGCTCTTCTCGCTGACTATCTTCGTCTTCAAATTGCTGCTCCTGCGATGGGAGAGAAGAATGGCTTGCCTCTGCTGATGCCTGCTCTTCTTCTTCACTCTCTTCCTCGACTATCAGCTCCTCGCGAACTCGCCCCTGACTCAATTCGCGCTGCGAGAAAACCGCGGGATAGGCCTGCTCCGAGAGCGAAACCGAGGCGGAGACCGAACTGCTCGGGGCGGAGGTGCTGGCACTCGCCGTGCGGCCCGCCGCCGAACTGTGCTGGGCGAGCAGGTAACGCAGCTGATCTAGAGCCTCACGCAGGTTGATATTACTGAGGCTCCTGACCCCCAATAGCCTCATAGCATGTTTTGAATCGATATTGAAGTTATCACGCAGAATTTGCAAGAACTGCGGAAGGGTGAGGTCGCTATTGAGGTTGCCGAAGACGCCTGGAGTTGAGGGCAAGGCGGGCGCCATCCGGCGCCGGAGCTGCGAGGCAGAGGGCGGCATCCGGTTTTCGACTGGAGCGACAGGAGCTGAGGCCGGTCGCGCTGAGGTTGAGGGGCGCATCTCTGCCGGCGGCTCACGCGGGCCTGTGGGACGTGACGGCCCGTTGCGTCCTCCCTCTTCACCAGGTGCCTTACGCGGCGTAGATGTCTGATTGAGGCGCTGCTCAAGGCGAGCGCTGAACTGATCAAGGCCGGCCAGCGCTTCCTGGAGGAGACGCTCGCGCTCCTCGGCGCTGGCGTTCACAGGAACCGGCACCTCCATCTGGATGACATGGAGACGCCCCTGAGCCGCAAACTGGGTTTTATAGTGGAACCAGATATAGGCCCCATTGGTGGAGGTTCTCTCCTTCTCTACAGCCTCATCCATAACAACACCTGCCTCTCCGGCACGCAGCCGTCGCCGCCACCAGCAGCCACAGGAAGGAGGCCAGCCCACGGCGCGGTAGCGGGTAGCGTGGTACTTCTTGTTCTCCCATTATACCAAAATGAGAAGGTTCTGCCCGGTAGCCAGCAGTGCTCAACCGCGGTTCGCTAAACGAGAAGCCTGCCGGTGCGCCAGGTATCAACGGCCAGTTTTATCGTGCGAACATAGGCGGTGACATCGTTCCCGTCAGCAGCAGGAGCATAGACGGGCACAATCTGATCCACGGTAACCAGCCCCCGAGCAACGTATTCATTGGCAATCAGCCGATACCAGTCGCTAAAGCCCTCTTCCCAGCTGGCATAGCGACGATAGCCAGCATAGCTCGCCTGGCCCGGCAAGGCGCGAATATTGCCCAGCGAATGGGTGAAGCGCGCTACCCCGGCGGTACCAAAGCGGCTCTCCTCCAGGAAGAAGGCCAGGGCATAGACAGGATCGATACGGTAAGTGATCCCATCGGCATAGAGGGCCTGCCCCTTGCCCGCTGCCGGCGAGTGATAAGCCGTCAGCACCTGATCAATGAAGTCCGCTGACACTGAGGGCTGGCCCACAACTGCATAGCGACCCTCCTCCTCCAGAGCCACGGGGTCAAAGAAGAGCCAAAGCAGAGCTGCTACGGCCAGCGCGGCCAGCGCCAATACGAGCCAATGTCCCGGCAGCTGTGATTTTCGTCCGCCATAGCTCCGATAGCGGCGACGGCTCCCTTTCTTCCTGCCCTTGCCACTCCTCCTGCTCCTTCTGCGATAGCTCTCGTTGCGCATCATGCCTCATCTATCCTGCAGCCAAAGACTGCGGTCAGCTTGTTGCCGGGGGCTATTATCGCACGAGGCAGGGGAGAAACGCCAGTCGCTTGTCAGGTGGCCGTCACTTTGAAAGCAGTGGGCGAATTGCACTCAGGAATCACTTGTCAGGCAGACTAGCAGACCGTACAATACAGTAAAAATAAGGCGCCCTTCCGTACAGGGGAAGGGAGCCATATCGAACGGGTCGTCAGGAGCCGGGGAACAGGTTACGGCAGCGACAGCAGGCCAGGGGAACGTCACGGCGAGCGGATTACTGAAGCGGGCCTTTCATCCGCCCCGACTTTATCTGCAGGAGCACGTCCTATGCTTCACCCTTCACCCACATACCCGCGCTTACCAGAAACGAAGCAGAGCGAGTCAAAGCAGCCTAGAGCCACACCTCTGCGCCCGCGTCTGGGACAGAGGCCACTGGCGCGTAAGATCAAAGCTTTCTTGCGGCCACCGATTAAAGCCATCTACTACCTGATCAGCCAGATTCGCAGCCATAAGCTGCTCAGCCTGGGAGTTGTGGTGATCTTTCTGGCCGCCGCTACCCTGACCAATTACGTTCTGACGGGGGAGTGGCCGCTGGGAATTGCCCAGGATCAGTTCAATTTCCATATCAATGGCGGCAACGGCGGCGGCGATAAAGTCAAAGATTGGCTCTATGCGCTGCGCGATGGCGACGTGGCCACAATGCGCATGCTGCAATCGACGCTGATCATGGCTCAACCCCCTGATCCAGCCGAGCTGGTCAGCCAGTACAGTGAGAAGCAAACAAACCTGATCTGGCGCGACATCCACGTCGTGGGAGTCTACCAGCAGTCAGACTCGACCATTGACAGTCTGGTGAGCGTGAGCCTCGGGGCCCGCGGACCAGGCGGAGGCACCAGTGGCTACATGCTCTGGCACTTTACCACTGTAGCCCAGAACGGCGGGCTGCTGCTCTCTATCGACCTTGTGAGTTTCCGGAACGTCTTGAGCTAGTCAGGTCAGTTCAATTCGTCTATGACAAGGCTGCGCCTCGCATCTGCAACTCCCTGAGTCCAGGCGAGACGGTCAGAGTTGATTGTGTCGGCTACAGCCAGCGGTCGCTCGCCGACCCCAGTTAGTGAAAGAAAAGGGGACTGTCATGGCGACAGAGCAACAACTTGAGAAGCAGACCGAGCTGGATAAGTCAATCGACCGGGGTCTCGATCAGTTTGGGCGCTTTGTGCGTCACAACTGGTTCTGGCTCCTGCTCGGAGCACTTGTCCTCTGGTACTTTTTCAATGCTATCTTTCCCCAGTTGAGCGCCCCTTCCCCAGGAGCACTCTTCGCCTACCTGCTGCAGATTGCCTTTGCCATCTTCTATATTCTGATCCAGTTCATTGCCCTCTTCTGGTTTCTGGGGCGCCCCCGCCTCTACTGGCTGATGCCTGGCGAGACGGGCGTTAGCTTTCAGGACTATAAGGGCAACCCCGAGGTACTGGAGCAGGCCAGGCGCATTGTGGCCATTCTCCAGGGAATCAAAGAGTTTCGCGAGATGGGCGGGCAACCGATCCGCGGGCTGCTGCTCTCCGGCCCACCCGGCACCGGCAAAAGCTATCTGGCCCAGTGTATCAGCAGCGAGGCCCAGGTTCCCTTTGGCTACGCCAGCGCCGCGAGCTTTCGCAATATGTTCTGGGGCATCGATGTCCTGATCATCATGCGTCTCTACCGACGGGCGCGTAAGCTGGCGCGCGAGTATGGGGCCTGTATCCTCTTCCTGGACGAGATCGACGCCCTAGGAGCTTCGCGTACGAGTCAGGGCCGCATGCCAGTTCCAGGCATGGGAGGCGGCCTCTTTGGCTTTATGGGCACCGGTGGCTCTCTTAACCAGTTGCTGATGGAGCTGGACCCGCCACCGGTTGAAACCGGCTGGTTTAAGAAGATGCTGCGCGTCCTCGGCCTCTATCACGGGCGGGCTCAGCGCGAGCCGGTCCTGACCATCGGAGCCACCAATCTGCCCGAGGCGCTTGATCCAGCGCTGCTGCGTCCAGGACGCTTCGATCGGCGCATCCATGTGGCACCACCCACGGATAAGTACCGCGGTGAGGTCATCGAGTACTATCTGCAGAAGGTCAAGCATGATCCCACCATCTCGATCAGTGCCCTGGTCTACCGCATGGCGGGCTACACGCCTGTGGAGATCAAGCATGTCATCAACGAGGCCGTAATCATCGCCTACTTCTCTGGGCGTGATGAGGTGCACTATCAGGATATTATCGAGGCCCAGGATATCCACGAGCTGGGCTATCGCCGAGAGAGCAACCTCTCGCTCCTGGAGCGACGGCGCCTTGCCTACCACGAGGCGGGGCACGCTGTAGCCTCCTACTACCTGCTAGAACGCTATCTGCCTCCTTTCGTGACGATCCACCAGCGCAGCGGCCTGGAAGGGGCGGCAGCCTTTGCCCTTCCCCGGCCCAAGGAGACGATCGTCACCATGAGTAAGGAGGAGGTGCTCGCTCACATCCAGATGGATCTCGCTTCTCGCGCCGCTGAGGAGTTGTTTCTCAATACTCAGCTGAGTGGGGTCGTCGGCGATCTGCAGCATGCCACCGAGCTGGCCGCCTCCTATATCGGCCTCTATGGCATGGACGGCACACTGGCCTCCTACGGCGCCTTTGTCCATCAGTCTTCAGAGCCAGGCGCTCCCTCCGCGATAGCACCGCTGCCTGAACTCAAGGAGCGCGTTGAAGCCGTGCTTCAATCCCAGCTGAAGGCTGTGAAGCGCCTGCTGCAAGAGCATCGCGAGGCTGTGATCGCTGTGGCAGAGTCGCTGATTGAGCGCGACGAGCTGACCCCCGAGGAGGTCGAAGAGCTGATCAATCAGGCCGACGCCCATCGCGTAACCGTCCAGCTGCTGCCCGAGCTGGCGCCGGTACTTGGCCTGAGCCAGGAGCAGACGGATGGCAATGGCCATGTAGCCACGCTCGCCATGTTGCCAGCCAGCAACGGTCACGCTGCGACTGAAACCTCACCTCCCGAGGTCACGCAATCATGAGCCTGCCCTGACGCAAGCAGCGGAGAGGAAGGAAAGTCTGCCATTGCTGTGCTTTTCTTCCTCTCCAACCGCTAGCTGGTGCTCAGGTCGTTACCTCAGCAGTATGTCCTTCTTGCATACCCTCGAAGCAGACCAGACCATTTCTCTCAAAACCGTGACCTTTGTGCTATTGTAACGTATGGTGAAATGCGTCTCTCTCGATGAGACAGTCCAGAACTGCTTGAGGGTTATAAGACTATGACCAACGAGGTCATCGTGGATAGGCTGGCCCCCGTATCCACGACTTCTGGACCCCAGAGGGCGCGCAGCCGCTGGCTGAGCATAGCAGGACTTTGCCTCTTGCTCGCCATCGGCCTGGGTATGCGTCTCTATCAGCTGGGACAGCCCCTAGAGCGCGACTTCGATGAAGGGGTCTACTTGCAGTCGTTGCGCGCTATGAGCCACGGCTTTGCTCTCTATAGCCAGACCTTCTATTCACAGCCGCCGTTCTTTTTGGAATCGGTCTTTCCCATCTATGCCCTTGCCGGTCAAACGCTGTGGGCGGGACGCCTGGCTATCGCTTTGCTTTCGCTCTGTGGCCTGATCGGAGCCTGGCTACTCGGCAAGGCGCTCCAGGGTTATACGGGCGCTTTTATAGCATTGCTTTTAACTTTGACCAGCGTCTCGTTTCTTAACGAATCGCGTGTTCTCCAGGCAGATGGCCCATCAGTCGCGCTCTCACTGCTAGCCGTCGGCCTGGCTTTTCACTGGTGGCAAAAGCCTGCTGGTTGGCGCGGGCTGCTGCTGGCGATTCTGAGCGGGGCAGCCCTGGCGCTCAGCATCTTCACCAAATTCCTGGTGGCGCCTGCTCTCCTCCCCGTCGCTAGCCTGGTACTGGCTCGCTACTGGCAATTGAGACGCTCCCCGCAAGGAGAGGCTTCCCCGGCTCAGCACCAGCGCCTCGTCCTCTGGGCGCCAGTGGCCGGTATCCTGGCTTTCCTGCTGGTCACGCTCCTGCTCTTCTTGCCATTCCTCGCTTCCTTCCCTGTGATGTTCCAGAGCATTGTCTCTTTTCATACTCAATCGAGTGAAAGCTTCCGCTATACCCTCCGTACACTTACACTACCGCTGTTAGCACAGGGTCTGCTGACTCCTCTGACACTGGCAGGGTTGGCAGGAACAATCATAGCTGGTTTACGCCGTGATTGGCGTGTTGTGCCGCTTCTGCTCTGGCTGGGGGGAACGCTAGCAGTGCTGCTAGAGCAACGACCCCTGTTTGCCCACCACCTGATCGCACTGGTGCCGCCCTTCGTGGGTCTGAGCGCTCTGGGTTCCCCCGATCTCGCCGCGCTCCGCCGCTGGCTCCAGGCAGGCAGCAGAGAGAGTCAGCGATACCCTGCGCTTGCTAGCTCGATCATGGTGATCGTTCTGGCGATCAGCTGTACCTATGCATTCGGCCAGGATATTCTCTATTTTCGTCAGCCGCCCCACCCTGTGACGCCAGTGGGGCCGCTTCAGCGCGTGGCCACCGACCTGGAGCACTTCACGAAGCCGGGAGATATGGTGATCAGCGATGAACCACTGGCGGTGGCGCTTGCTGGACGAGATACTCCGCCCTGGCTTGTTGACACCTCCTCGGTCCGCATTCATACCGGCTATCTGACTCTCCAGGACCTGATCACCGCCAGTCAGGAGCCCCAGGTGCGAGCCGTGCTTTTCTTCAGCTCCCGCTTTCATCTACCAGAGGTAGAAGGTTATCATAGTTGGGTGGCACAGCATTTTCACCTGGTACGTACTTATGGGAAGGATGGCACGGGCCATCCCCAAGAGCTATGGGTGCGCTGAAAAAGGCCCGGCAAGGCCAGGTCCAGGCAAGCAAAAGATAGTAAGGAGTGCTATCCTTAGTGAGTGAGTGCAGGCGAGCAGAGACCAGTAGAAAGGAGTCACCTCATGAGGGGACGCCGTACTTTCAGTACAATGGAAATGATTCTGTTAGGCGTCTTGATTGGGTCGCTCGTCCTCTCGTTCTTACAGGCACGCCGGCAAGCAGAGCAGCGTTAGTATCGCTCCCATGTCTTTCCGGCGACTCTGGCCCTTCCCGCACCTATGGCAGTGCAGCCGGGCTGGAGCAGCGAGCCACTGGCAGAGATGGAGGATGAGCACTTCAGACAGGCTGTAGCGTGTGCGCTGCAGCCTGTTACTGTTTTGCCAGTGCAGTGAGCAGCGGGCTGGTGGGCAAAGTCTGAGCCAGCATGATATCATAGGTAGCAGCGAAGGAGAGCAAGGCGCCAGCCAGCTATGCACATCAACCAGCGGCCCCCTACTGGCGAGGGTCGCAGCGGAGCAGAAATGACAGTCGAGCACAGCACGGAGCGCCAGCGGCTCAAGCCCAACTCCAGCCGTGCCCCAGTCAAGCCAGAGGCCGGGCTGGGGTCTACGAGCGCATCCGTGCTTGCAGCTGAATATGACTGTTGTCTGTCTATCTGCCTGCCTGATTTTCACTGCTATACTATCCTCACAGGCCGACTCACCGCGCCGACCCGGCACCGGCAGCGCCGGCCCTCGGCCCTCGCTCTCAGCACGCCGATCGAGAAGAAAGGCTTTGTGTCAGATCGCCAAATTGTCGAAAGAGAGAGTTGCTGTCATGACAACGGTCACCTCAGATGAGCAAAAGCCACACCAGGAAGAGAGCATTGCACCAGCGGCAGCGCATCCTCTGCAAAAGTGGTTGCTGGTGTTAGTTGTCTTTGTGGCTGGAGCTGCTTCGCTGGGGGTCGAGATGGCCGCTTCCCGTCTGCTTGCCCCTTATTTTGGCTCCTCGCAGTTTGTCTGGGCGGCCCTGATCGGCCTCATCCTGCTCTATTTGACCTCGGGCTACTATCTGGGCGGACGCCTGGCCGATCGTTTTCCCCGGCCTGTTGTCTTCTATCTGATCACTACTGTCGCTGCCTTCACCATCGGCCTGATCCCCTATATCTCGCGTCCCATCCTGCTCTGGTCGCTCAAGGCCTTCGCCACCTACTCGGCCAGCGTCTTCATCGGCTCTCTCGCCGCAGTGATCCTGCTCTTCGCCATCCCTGTCATTCTGCTCGGCTGCGTCTCACCTTTTGCTATCCGCTTGCTCTTGCAACAAGTAGGCCGCTCCGGCAGACTGGCAGGCCAGCTCTACGCCATTTCGACCGCCGGCAGCATTGTAGGCACCTTTCTACCCGTACTCTGGCTGATTCCCAACTATGGTACACGCTTCACGTTCCTGGTGATAGCCATTACGCTGCTGTTGGTCTCAATCCTCGGCCTGGTGATCAGCAGCGCCGGACCAGGCAGCAGCGGCTGGCACCCGCGGGAAGGGAAACAGGCCAGACATTTCGATAAGAAGAGCCTGCTCTCCCTGCTGCTGTTCATCCCTTTGGGCCTGGAGTTTCTGGCGCTGGGTGGCCCGATTAAGCCGGCCTCGGGTACCGACGGCGGCGGAGTCCTCATTGCCGAGCGTGAATCTGATTATAACTATATTCAGGTGGTGCGCGTCGGTAGCGAGATGCAGCTTATTCTCAACGAGGGTGAGGCTGTACACTCGGTCTACGACCCTACCTCGATCCTTACCGGCGGCCCCTGGGACTACTTTATGATCGCACCCTATTTTAACAGGCCACCGTTCACCCCGGCGATGGTTCACCGTGTCGCCATCATCGGCCTGGGCGCTGGAACCATCCCCCGCGAAATCACGGCGGCTTACGGTCCCATTCCCATTGATGGCGTCGAGATCGATCCGACGATTGTCGAACTGGGCCGCCGCTACTTCGCTATGAACGAGCCGAATCTGCATGTGATCATTCAGGATGGACGCTACTTTCTGCGCACAACAACGCAGAAGTATGACATTATTGGAATCGACGCCTACCAGCAGCCATACGTCCCCTTCCAGCTCGCGACCGAGGAGTTCTTCAGCGAGGTGCGCGCCCATCTGACGCCGACTGGCGTGGCCGTGATCAACGCCGGGCGTACGACCCATGACTTCCGCCTCGTGGAGACGCTCGCCCAGACGATGCACGCGGTCTTTCCGAATGTCTATATTATAGACACAGCGCGCTTCACCAATAGCATCATCGTCGGCACGAACGCAGCGACCTCTCTCAGCGATTTTGCCCGCAATACGGCCATGCTGACGAATCCGCTGTTGGTCAGCGTCGCTCAGGAGAGCCTCGCCTTTGGCAATATACGCGAGGAAAAGAGTCGCCATGTCTTCTTTACCGATGATCGCTCACCGATCGAGCAGCTCATCGATCAGATGATCCTTGATGCTATCCGCAGCGGCGACGAGTGACTGCTCACCAGCGCCCACCGCGCAAGGTCTGGTTCGGTGCCGCTGTTGCTGATAGAGCATACTACAGCTTTAAATCTGTCATGCTGGAGGAAAGCGGATGCCATTTAGTCCAATCGATCTGAGTAATGTGCGCGTGCTTGACCTTTCTCAGAACTGGGACATCCATACGCCGGGCTTTGCGACCTATGAGGGACCAACGGTCAAGTGGATCAAGCGCGTGGCTTTTGATAAAGTCGGGGGTCAACATATTTCGTCGACTCTGCACGTCGGAACCCATCTCGATGCACCGCTACATTTTATTACCAACGGTCAGGATATCGGCAGCATCCCGCTGGAGAAGCTGGTCGGCCCCGGCGTCGTGGTCGATCTGGAGGCGATGGGGATCGGTGACTACGATATTTACACCTCGGCCCACTTCGAGGAGTGGGAGCGCAAGACGGGCCTGCGCATCGAGCCTGGCGATATTGTGGTTGTACATACCGGTTACCACAAGTATTATCCCAGCAACTGGTACGGCGAGACCCAGCCGGACGAGACGCGCTATTTTATTAAACATCCCGGCCCAACGCGAGAGTTCGTGCAGTGGGTCCTCGATCGGAAGATTTCCTGGTTTGCTATCGATGCCGGCTCAATGGACCACCCGATGAATACCGTCATTCGCAAGGTCCGCCCGGACCTGGCGGCCAAGTGCGCCGAGAAACTGGGGCGCCCCCTGGAAGAGATCTGGCCGGAGGAGGATCTGCAGCTCATGCACTACGATCTCTTCCCCCACGGGGTTTTTCATGTCGAGAACGCTGGTGGCATGATTGACGAGGTCTTGGACCAGCGTGTCTGGATTGGCTGCTTCCCCTGGAAGTTTAATGGAGGCGAGGCAGCCTTCTGCCGCCTGGTGGCCTTCGTAGGGAAATAGGGCGAGCCTGGCCGAAATGATGCATGAGCGACCCGGAGCGGCCCGGCTCCGGGCCGCCTGGCTGCCAGGCCCTACGGCCCACCCGCTTCGCCCTCGCTCACACCACAACTGCTGACCTGCTCCTCGCTCATTTTTTTATCTTAAAAGATCGGCAAATAGCGCTCAAGCTCCCAAGGATGGACATGCTTGCGATACTCGTTCCACTCGATTGACTTGGCCTCCAGAAAACCCTCGTAGATCAGGTCACCCAGGGTATCACGGATGAGGGCATCTTGACGTAGATCGTCGAGAGCTTCGCCCAGGGTAGCAGGCAAGCGCGACAGCCGACTGATCGGCTCCCCCTCATCGCGCAGGAAGAGGCTTTCATCCATTGCAGGCGGCAGCGGCATGCGGTGTTGGATGCCATCCAGTCCGGCGCGCAGCATGACTGCCAGGGCCAGATAGGGGTTGCAGCTGGGGTCACAGCTGCGCAACTCGATACGCGCCGAGTGCTGGGGGTCCCGGCCAGGGCGGGGAACACGGATCAACGCCTCACGATTAACACGGCCCCAGTTGACATAAACAGGAGCCTCATAGCCTGGTACAAGCCGCTTGTAAGAGTTGACCAGTGGAGCCACGATGGCACACATGCCGCGGGCATGTGCGAGCTGGCCAGCCAGAAAATGGCAGCCCACTTCAGAGAGGCCGTATTCGCCGTGCTCGTCAAAGAAGGCGTTTTTTCCTGTGCGGACATCGATCAGCTGCTGATGGGTATGTAAGCCCGAGCCGCTGACATTGTAGAAGGGCTTGGGCAAGAAGGTGGCATAGAGGCCGTGCTGGGCGGCGATTGCTTTGAGCACATACTTGGCGGTCATCAGGCTATCAGCAATATAGAGCGCATCACCAGCCTGGAAATCCAGCTCGTGCTGGCCCGCCGCGACCTCATGGTGGCTGGCCTCAATGACAATACCCATCTGCTGGAGGGCCTGCACCATCTGGCGCCTCACCGTAGCAGCCAGATCGGTTGAGAGGTCAAAGTAGCCACCACGATCATGGGGCAGCGGAGTCGGCCCACCATCTTCGAAACGTAAGAGGAAAAACTCCAGCTCGGGCGCTACCTGAAAGCGATAGCCCATCGCTTCGGCCAGCTCCAGTGAACGCAAGAGCGTCGCCCGCGGATCGCCCTCAAATGGCTCCCCATCAGGTGTCATGACGTTGCAGATTACCCTGGCCACGACGTCGCCAGCATCTAGCTGGTCAGCAATCTCGCGATTGAGGGCCTGGGGCCGTACATGTACTGGGAGGACGGTAAAAGTACGTAGATCGGGGAAGAGATACATATCACTCTCAGCAACGCGCGCGAAGGCCTCTATTGAGGAGCCATCAAACCATTTGCCGCGCTCCAGACAATCGGGGAACTGCTCCACTGGAATCGTGACACATTTCGCCATACCAACAACGTCGGTGAACTCCAGGTTGACGAAGCGCACATGCTCCTTTTCAATGGTCTCCATCACCTGTCTCACCAATGCCTGATCCTGCTGCTCCGCCATGTGCTGCCTCCTGGATGCCCAGCCAGCCAGAGCCAGGCATCCCACATTTCCATGATAGATCTCTTATCAGTCTACCGAACGATTCGATGCTCCAGAGTGGGTACCCATTATATCAGAAGTTCCAGGCCGTTGATATCTCCTCACCCTCTGACCCCCAACCCGACTCCCGCCCTCCCCCGTCAGCACCATATTTCTATATTTTTCAAAAAGTATAGATATTTAGGAAGTAACGCTATGAATATCTCAATAGGTAGTTTTACAATCAAGTATAGCTATTACTATACTAGGTGCATGTCAGATGGAGTCACCATACCTGGTCTACCAGGCTACGTTTCCGTCAAAGAGGCCGCCGAGATGCTGGGGGTCTCCGATAAGCGCGTCTACCAGTACGTGATGGCGGGACGCCTCCCGGCCAGACGTATCGGCCATATGCTTATTCTACCCGTCGAAGAGGTGCGGCGATTCAGGCCGCAGCCCTCCGGACGCGCCCGGACACGCTCCCCCTCTTGGCGTGTCTATCGTAGCCGCGGTACCCTGCTGGTGACCGATATCGCTGTCGCGGTTCGCCCCGGCTGCCAGGTCCACCTGCTCGAAAAGCTGCGAACTATCCAGCAGGAGGACCGCCATCTCTTCCCCGGTACGGTGGCGCGCTACGTTCTGAAAGATGAACATGAGCAGACTTTCCAGATGCTGCGCATCCTCCTGGTCTGGAAAGATACTGAGATGCCTGACGAGGCCACGCGCCAGCGCGATCTGGCCGCCTTTCAGGCAGAGCTGGCCGATCTTCTGGACTGGTCCCAGGTCCAAATTCATACCTATGAAGCCCTTCTCCATACCTGACTCCCGTGTTCTTCTCACCTCCTTTATCTGTATCATTCTCTCTTTCAAAGCAAGCCACCAAAGTTGATCTATATCAAACAGATAATCTTCTCACCATTTTATGCACCACAAATAACCAACTACTAGCCTTCCTGTGATCTATTCTGCTCTTTCTATATTTACGAAAAAGCATATAAATTAATACAATTTATTTACAAGATGTATTATCTCATCGCGGCAGCAATAGGCACCGGCAGCGATCGGAGTAGCAAGGGCAGCTTCATGAAACTACACGCCGTTCTCGTTGGCATTAACCGGTATCAGGACGCCCGCATCAGTGCACTGCGGTATGCAGCTAGCGATGCCGAGCGTTTCTACGGTCAGCTTGCCGGCAGTCTGGCAGCAGAGGATCTCAGTTTACGACTCCTGATTGACGAGCAAGCCACGCGCAAGGCTATCGTTACTGCCATCGGCGAGCATTTACCGCGACAGGCAGGGCGTGAAGACGTGGTCTTGCTCTACTTCGCCGGTCATGGTTCCCCGGAGACCAGCCAAGCCCCAGACCGCTTTTCGCGCTACCTGATCGCTCACGATACCGAGTATGATGCGATCTTCGCGACAGGTCTGGATCTGGAACACGACCTGATTCGGCTGCTAGAGCGGCTTCCAGCGCGGCTAGTAGTGGTCCTCCTCGATACCTGCTTCAGTGGGCGGGCTGGGGGGCGTACCTTTGAGGGGCCGCTCCTGCGCACCCGTCGCACAGAGCTGCGCGGTCCGGCAGCGCCTGTACCGGGGCTGCAGGATCTCCCGCTTGGAGAAGGGCGGATTATTCTGGCTGCCTGCGACGACGATGAGGTCGCTGGAGAAGACGCGGGGCTACGCCAGGGTATCTTTACCTATTTCCTGTTACAGGCCCTGAGCGGCCCAGAAGCCTCCGCTTCGCGTTCCGCCGGCCCCGGCGAGCCAGAGGAGCGCACGATCAGCTTGAGCACGCTCTACGATCGTGTGGCGATGGCAGTTGTCGCCTTTACCAGAGGTCGCCAGCACCCGGTCTTGAATGGGCGCCTGAGCCTGGCCCGTCTGCCGCTCTTGAGACCACCAGAGCGCTAGTCTGGCAAGGAAGGAGAAGGGAATAACGAGATGGGAGAAGTCTACCTGCTCACGGGAGAGCCAGGAAGTGGCAAGACGACAGCCATCAAGAAGGTGGTTGCGGCGCTCGGCCCCGAGCACTGCGGCGGCTTCTATACCGAGGAGGTACGTGTCTCTGGCCAGCGCACCGGTTTTGAAATCGTCACCCTCGACGGGCAGCGCGGCCTGCTCGCCAGCACGAGCCATAGCAGCCCGCACCGTGTGGGCCGCTACGGCGTCGATCTGACGGCACTGGAGTCGCTGGGCCTGGCAGCCATCCAGCATGCTCTCCAGACACGTCCCGTCGTCATCATCGATGAGATCGGGCCTATGGAACTGCTCTCGCCGGCCTTTCGCGAAGCCGTCAGCGCCGTTCTGGAGAGTTCCAGGACACTCGTCGGCACTATTGTTCTGCGGCCCTATCCCTGGGCCGATGAGCTGAAGCAGCGACCCGGTACCCGCCTCTTGGAACTTACCTCTACCAATCGTGATCAGCTGACTGAGCAGCTGGTCACCTCTCTGCAGCAAAAACTGAACGAGCAAGGTATGCTAGTGATGAGAGGGGAGGAGAAAGAGCAACAGCAAAAGACCTGATCTATTGTGGGGTACGTTCCAAAGGAGGTCACTGTGACTGGCACCCTGGTCGCCAGTCGGGCAGAGTTAGGCCCAGAGCTATCGCTCCGCTGGGGAGGGACACCGGCTATGGAGACGATCCATAAGGCCCGCAGCTATCGACCGGCTAGTAGCCCTATTGAAGCCTGGGAACGGGCGGGAGAGCGCTTGCGCATCTTGCTGGTGGTTAGCTCACCAATTGATGAGCCAGTACGGATCAATGCCGAACTTGAGATTCAGGAGATCTATCGCCAGCTTCTGTGGTCACGCGTGCCAGCGGCTCTCATTCGCTTGCATCCGCCAACCTGGCGCTTCTTGCAGGCCACATTGCACGCCCGCCCTTTTGACATCGTCCATATTATTGGCCATGCCCGCAGCAGCAAACTGCAGCTTGAGCAGGAAGATGGAAGCAGCGATTGGGTAGCAGCCGCTGAGTTAGCGGCCCTCTTTCAGGATACACGAGTGGGACTGGTGGTGCTTAATAGCTGCAGCAGCGAGCTCCTGGGCGATGAGCTGGTCAGGCAGGGTGTGCCAGCAGTAATGGCAACAACCCGCCAGTTGCATAGCGAAACTGCTACCGTGCTGGCCAGCTCGCTTTATGCAGCGCTGGCCCGTGGTACCAGCCTGAAAGAGGCGTTGGAGTTCATGCGGAGAACCCTACAGCGGGAGCCTCGCCTGCCAGCGGCCCAGGATGAGATAGTGACGCTGCTCGGCCCCGGCGCCGAGGAGCCATTAGGCCCAGCCCTGCCTGTGGGCGACCCTGAGTATTTCCCCTGTGAGCCATCTCATAACCTGCCCGCTGCGCGGGCGCGCAGCTTCTGCGACCGCGTCCACGAACTGCAACGTCTGGCCGCGCTTCTGAGCAGTGGCCCCTCTCCTTTCATCGGCCTGATCGGCCTGGCCGGCAGCGGTAAGTCAACCCTGGCGATTGAACTGGCCCATCGCTATAGCTGGCGCTTCACACGCGGGATTGCCTACGCCTCGCTGCGCCGGATGCGCCCGTTCGATTTAGCCGGATTGCTGACCCATCTCGATTGGGGCTTAGAAGAAGCCAGCGGCAGCCGCCAGCGCGGCCTCGCCCTCTACGAAATGGGACGCGGCCCCCTCCTGCTTGTCCTCGATGACCTGGAAGAGGCGACGCCGGCGGAGATCGAGGACCTCTGCGACCTGCTGAGCGCCTGGGACACTTCTCTGGGAGGCCGGGCGCTCCTGCTCATGCGCCATCGCCGCCCCGAATTTGAGCAACTGTTGCAGACCAATTGGCTCACCGTGGGCCAGCTCCCCGCCCAGGCAGCCTACGAGTTCGTCGAAGAGCGCCTGGGCGGCAAGGAGATCGCTCGCGTGCAGCTGGGCCGCCGCCTGCAAGAGCTGCCACGCCTCTGCTACTACCATCCCAAGCTCATGACCCTGGCTACCTCGGCCCTCCAGCTGGGTATTCCCTGGCAGGAGCTGGCCACTCAGCTCCGACAGCTCTCCGGTAAACCTCTCCAGCAAATGGAGCAACTCTTGCATTTGACGATTGCCCGCGTGACCAGAGAGTCGCCGCTGGCCAGCCAGTTCCTCGAATGCTGGCCGGTCTTCTCTGAAGCCTCCTCAGAATCCGCCTGGCGCTTTATCCAGGCCGGCAGGCTCCCCCAACCAGGTGAGAGCCTCTGGCAACAGCAAAATGAGGCCCTGGAAGCGATCCAGCGCGCCGCTATCCTGGAACGAGCAGAAGGCCCTGGCGGCCTGCAGTGTCGCATGCATCCCCTCGTCAGCGATTACCTGCGTCTTCATTGCTGGCAGGCCCTTTCTCAAGCCAAACGCGCCGAATACCAGCGCCGTCATCTCCTCTTTTATATAGAAGCATATCGATCAAAAGAAGGAATAGAGGCTGAGCTGCTATTTGACTGGGACAACATTACCCTGGCGGTCGAGAGGGCGCGCAACCTGGGTCTGTGGCAGGACCTGCTTGCCCTGGCAGAAGAACTGGTGGGAGAGAGAGGGACACCACTGCTGAAGCGCCACCAGCTGAAGCAGGCGTTGCAGATCCTGGAGGTAGCCCTGGAGGCCGCGCAGCAGCTCAAGCAGTCTCTGCAGGAAGCGCGCTTCCTGCTCCAGCGCGGCATCTGTCGTTATCGCCTGGCGGAGTACCAGCTAGCTTACCAGGATGTGGCAGCCAGCCTGCAGCTGGCCCGGCAGTCTACTGACGCAGTGCTGATCAGTGCGGCGGAGTTGGAACTTGGTCGCGTCTGCTATCGGCTGACGCGCTATGACGAGGCAGAAGAGCACTTTGAGGCCGTGCGCGCGCAGGCGGCGGCCAGAAGAGATCTCTGGCAGGAAGCAGCCGCATTGCATGAGCTAGGGCGGCTGGCCTACCGCCGGCATCAGTTCGAGCGTGCTGTGCAGTTGCTTGCTGAGGCTCGACGACTGCGCGAACAGCTGGGCGATCAGGAGGGCCTGGCCCGCACGCTGCACGAGCAGGGGCGCCTTCAGCACGAGCTGGCTTTGCGCAGCCAGGAACCAGCCAAACTGGATGAAGCCGAATCCCTCTATCTACTCAGCCTGAGCCTGCGCCAGCAGATGGGTGATCGCGTAGGTGAACAGGCTACGCTCCATCAGTTGGGTCTGCTGGCCTTCCATCGCGGCAACCTGTCACAAGCCAACGCCTACTATGCAGAGTCGATGCAGCTCGCCCATGAGCTGAACGACCGCTTCTGGATCGTCCACAATCAGTTTCGCTCGGCCCGCCTCCTCTGGTACCAGGGCCAGCGGCAGGAAGCCCTTTCTCAGGCTCAGGAAGCGCTGGCGCTCTGCCGCCTGCTGGGCATTGGCCTGGAGAGGGAGATCGAAGAATGGCTTCGGGCACCAGCATAACGGTGGGTAGCGCACTTGTCTAACAAACTACCGTTCAGGTATCATGAAGAGAGAGATGTCCATGTTACTCGGCCAACCTGCTACGGTCAACGGGCAGGAGCAGGAGAGCAGGTAGTCTCTGCCAGTCATGACAGGAGTAGTTTCTGATGCAAGATGAGCAGCTACAGCGCAAGCAAATGAAGGCAGCGAACTACGCCCAGCAGCCGGAGCGTTTCACCTTGCTAGAGATCAAGCTGCAGATGCGCTCGACTCATGGTGTGCGCCTGATCAGCTATGCGGAAGGAGACTGGCACTGCACCTGCGACTTTTATCGCGAGCGCGGGACCTGTAGCCATATTATGGCGGCAGAGCAGCTACTTGGCTCCCTCATTCCCCTGCCGACCGACACCATGCCGCGGGAAGAGCACCATGATCCTGAGCGATAGAGATCTCAAAGCCCTGCTGGCCGCCGGCCTGCTGGTAGTCGAGCCGTGGGAGGAACGGCAGCTTGGGCCAACCAGCATTGATCTGCGTCTCGGCGCGCGTCTCGTCAAGTATCGCGGAGAGCGTCTTGAGCTGGGCAAGGCTCCACCCGCCAGTGAAGAGATTATAATCGATCCTCATCACGGCTACGAGCTGCGCCCGGGCGAGTTCATCCTGGGCTGCACGCTGGAGCGGGTTCGCATTCCCAACGGTTACCAGGGCTTTATCGAAACCAAAGGGGACGTTGCGCGGGCTGGACTGCAGGTGCACAATGGCGATGGCCATGTTGATCCGGGGAGCGACCATGTGCTGACGCTCGAAATCACCAACCTCAATAGTATCCCGGTCGTCCTCTATCCCGGCCTCTTCATCTGTCAGCTCTTCATTCATCAGCTGAGCAGCCTCTGCCTGCGCGAATACCGCGGAAAATACTTCGGGCAACAAGGGCCAACCGTTTATCAGCCGGCCTAGCAGGCTGCGGAGGCGGACCGTCTCTCGCCTGCCTACTCGCTGTCAGCTCCGGTCTTCCTGCCCTGCCAGCCTCGGTTGAAGCACTGGATTCTCCACAGCGCCCAGGGAGCGCAGTATAGAGCGCTGCGAGAGCGAGAGGCCAGTCGCAGCGTAGATATTCATACCCTCATAAGGTCGGTCGCTGCGCAGCACGCGGAGGCACTGAGCACGCTCCACGTCCCAGACCTCAATCGTCCCTGTGTGGCTGCCGCTCACCAAGAGCACGGGCTGTACACCGCGACTGAAAGCGATCTCGCGGATGCGATAATCAAAGTGATTAACGATTTTCAGCAGCTCGCCGGTCTCCAGATCCCACAGGCAGACGAGTTGATCATCTCCAGCGCTGGCCAGCAGGCGGCTATCGGGACTGATGGAGAGCGTCCAGATCCGCTCTCGATGCCCCTTGAGAATCGCCCGCGGAAGACCTTGCTCCAGCTGGGTCAGATCCCAGAGACGCACCAGCTGATCAGCACCTGCCGTGGCCAACCAGCGACCGTCAGGGCTGATGGCCAGCGTATAGATCGCCCCGCTATGGCCAGAGAGCTTTCGCCAGCAGCGGTAATCGCGGGTATCCCAGAGGCAGATGGTCTGATCTTCAGCGCCACTCACCAGGAGCCGGCCATCGGGACTATAGGCGACGGCGTAGACCCGCCCCCGATGTTCGCGAAGGATATGCAAGCACTGACCGGTTGCCACCTCCCAAACACGCAATGTGCGATCGGCCCCGCCACTGGCCAGGAGCGAGCCATCGGGAGAGAAAGCCACCATGTAGACGCGAGCCGCATGGCCTTTGAGAATGCGGAAGTTCTGGCCCGTCTCCACCTGCCAGAGGCGCACCGTGCCATCTTCGCTGCTACTGGCAAGGAGGCGACCGTGGCCATCGAAGGTCACCGTCCACACACTGGCCGTGTGGCCCTCCATCGTGCGCAAGCAGCGTAGCTCACCCAGGTCCCAGAGCCGCACCTGGCCATCATTGCCGCTACTGGCAAATAGCTGACCATCGGGGCTTGTCGCCACCGTGCGCACCTGGCTGCTATAGCCCTGCAACATACGGACACAGCGCCCGCGCTCAAGATCCCAGAAACGCACCGTCTGATCGTCGCTGCCACTCACCAATAAGCGATCATCCGCACTGACGGCCAGCGAATAGACACGCCGGCTGTGCCCTTCCAGCGTCTTGATACAAGAGAGGTCGCGTATGTTCCAGAGGCGCAAGAGGCGATCGCCGCCAGCACTGGCGAGGAAGCGACTATCGCTGCTGAAAGAGAGCGCATAGACCTGCTTACGATGGGCATCCCAGGAAGCCAGCAGCGCCAGGGAAGTCAAGTCCCAGAGCATGATGCGCTCCTCGCAGCCGCAGGCGAGCAAGCGACCATCGTAACTGAGAGCCAGCGACCAGATGCTGTCGTTGGCGCCGGGGAGGCGGGCACGACAGGAGCCGCTCTCAACGTCCCAGAGGCGCAGAATTGCATCTTCTCCACCGCTGACCAGCGTCTTGCCGTCGGGAGTGAGGGCCACAGCATAGACTCTGCCGCTCTGGCCCGGGTCAGTCAGCTCGCGCTGGCACTCAGCGAGACCGGAAGCCATATCAAGGCGCCAGAGACGCACGGTCTGATCGCCGCTCCCACTGGCAAGCAGGCGCCCGTCGGCGCTCACGGCCAGCGAATAGATGCGTTCCTGATGACCTCGCAGGGTCTGCAGGCACTGGCCAGTCTCCACATCCCAGAGACGAATTGTCCCATCCTCACTACCGCTGATCACCATTCGTCCATCAGGGCTGAAGAGGACCGAGCGCACCCAATCGGCATGGCCCTGGCAGGTTACCAGCGGCGCATAGTCGCGGACGCGGAAGATACGCACCTCACAGGTAGTTGTACCGAGCGCTACGAGCGAGCCATCATGGTTAAGGGCCACCGAGAGAATGCTTCCGAAGATCTCGGTGAAGGCCGAGCCAGTCAGATCGGCCCAGGCGAAATTGACGTTCGGCAAGGCTTTACCCCGCAAATTAGCCTGCCAGACCGCCAGACCCGAGAAATCCCAGCCACGGAGATCGCACTGCAAGTGGAGGAGCAGATTGAGAATATTACCAGCCGCATAGCCCGGCCTGCCGCGTTCCAGCCGGGCCAGCAATGAGCGCAGCAGTTGCTCGCAGCCGCTTCCTCCCCTGGCAGTGCGCAAGATGTGAGCCAGTGGCCCAAGAATCGAGCGGACCTGGTCCTCGCGAATATAGTCCCGGGCCTGGGCCTTGAGAAGGGCATGACTTTGTAGCAGAGAGAGAGGCTGCTCTTGGAGAATCTCAGCGGCCACTTGCTGCACCAGACGATCCGTCACATATTCGCAGATCACCGGCTGCAGAGTATAGCCCGCGGCCCCACGCACTTCGACGAGCGAGCGATGGCGCAGCGACTTTAGTACTTCAAGCAGCGCTCCTTTGGAGGTGCGCGCCAGGCGATCTTCCAGCAACTCAGAGAGCGTCACCACTTCGCGCCCAATCGCTAACCAGTACAAGACATCCCGTTCATCAGGGGTTAAGCGCTCGAACTGCTTATCAAGCAAATCTTTAATGCCCTGAAGAACCAGCACCTCCTGATCGAGGAAGCGAGCAATCTGACGATCAAAGACCTCGCGAATGGTAGGAGAGACCAGTTTCAGAGCCAGGGGATTGCCAGCATAGCGGCGAATGAACTCGGCCCAGTGCTCATCATCGCCCTCCAATCCCTCACCTGCCAGCAACAAACGCCCCGCCTCGGGCGAGACGCCTGACAGGGTCATGGTGCGCACCGGGGCATATTTCCCCTCCTGGAGAGGAATGCCATCGGGCTTCTCGCGGCTGGTGAGCAGGACGCAGCTTTGCAGGGCATGGCTCCCCAATAGATAGAGTAGCTCCTCATAGCCCTTGTAATCCCCCTTATAGTGGCCCGCCAGAGCCCCACTCTGCAGCAACGAGTCGAAGTCATCAAGGACCAACAGAAACCGCTCGCGCTCCAGCCGCTGAATCAGTAGCTTCAGGCGATCCTCCTCGCTCTCGGGAAGAGGGGTCGGCTGGTGCTCCTCCTCACCGTTGAGGAAGCGCAGGCAGCGATCGAGAAGACGCCCACGAGACAAAGGGGTGTGGAGCGAAAGCCAGAGCAAGCCTTGAAAATCGGAGGAGCTGCGCAGACGCTGAACCAGAGCCGCCACCAGGGCAGTCTTACCCACTCCGCCTATGCCCACAATGGCAATCAGACGGCAACGATCTTGCGTCACCCAACGCCAGAGCAGCTCTAGCTCCTCATCACGACCATAGAGACGAGAGACGTAGGGCGCTTCCTCCAGATCACAGCGTGGACGGGCAGCCAGGGAATCCAGGGCCGCCGCAGTCGCAGTAGCAGGCAGCACCAGAGAGGAGGACGTAGTACGCCGGCGCCCGCGCGGTAGTTGCTCCAATTGCCCACCCACTAATACCTCAACTAGCTCGCCGCTGCGGAGCTGCAGCGCACGCTCGTACTCTTGCACAAGCTGGAGCGAGGGCAGAGTCACATTGTTTTCAACGGCAGAAAGATAGCTCTTCGAATAGCCCACCGCGCGCGCTACCTCGCTCAGGCTCTTACCCATCTGCTGGCGCAGGTGACGCATACGGGTCCCAATAGCGGTTGCAGGAGCGTGTCTGTTTTCAGCCATTACAGTCTTCCTCGCTGCCCACCACGGCGGGTTACATTGATTGTTCTACTGGGTAGTATAGAACAGAAGTGCACGCCTGTAAAGAGGAGAGCCGTTCTCTTTCTGCCCAATTGTACATTGATGAACAATTGTTCACCTTTTCATCTTCTCAACCCTCTTGAAAAACATGAGTGAACACTGTATACTGTTCTATAGAGAACGACAAGATGTTCACTATCCTCTCAGGTTCTGCTACAGAACTGGCGAGCGATAAGCTCAACTCCTCCAGCTATCTCGCCACAGGCTGGCCTGAGCAGAGCTGGTTGTTCTCTTTCCGAACTCATTGCTCGCTGGTCATCGCGATGGCCGATCAAGCGAATAGACCAGCACGACCTGACCCAGGTGAGGCAACGTCAGGCTTGCCGGCGCCAGAACTGGACAAAGTACGGCATCTTGTAGGTTTGCTTCTGTGTTTGTTCATGAAGGAGGAGTCTTGTGAACTCACTACCTTCGCTTGGAGTTTCTGTTTACGACAGCGACGCTGAAGATGAAGCCTTGCTACACGCCTGCGACGCTCGGGTTGTGACTCAGGTACGTCGCTACTTCTCACGCATCCATGCTAGCAAGCGGGAAGATCTGGAAGCACTCTATCAGGACGAATGCCAGGAGGTGCGCTTCGCCCTCTGGAAAGTGAGTCGGAAGGGGCCATTGCACAAACCCGCCTTGCTGATCCGCGTCATTGTCCAGAATCGTGCACGCGATGCCTGTCGACGACTTCGCCGTCGTCCTCTGCTTCTCCCCCTGGAGACAGAGCAGCCCGAGGTTCTTACCCTCAGCGAGCAGCGTGCCGCCACCAACGAAGGAGCGCGTGATCCAGCCTATGAGTGCGAGCTGCAGGATTTTCCAGAAGAGCGCCTTGCGCTCTACATCCAGGCCATTCGCAGCCTGTCTGCCCGTGAACAGGCGGCTGTGCTCTGGCGCATTCGTGAGTGCGGCCTCGAACTACGGCCCGTCATCGTGGCGCTGCGCAAAGCGGGCCTGGACCCCGAGCAGGTGCCGCCGCCGCAGAATCAGGTTGAGCTGAAGCGCTATCGCTCTGCCTTGAGTACTGCCCGGCGACACCTGCGCAAGCCGCTCGGCGTCCAAGCCGCCGGCCAGTTTGCCCGCCTGCGCTAGCGTGCCAGACTGGACTCTGCCTGGCCTTCCTGACTTCACTATCATGGCTGGCCCGCGTGGCGAAGGGACCACCTCCCTTCGCTGGCGCTGGTCATGGAGAGAGCCGTTCGGCCAGGTATTTCAGGCTGAGCGGATAGCGATATTCGATTCCGCCGTGTCGTCCGTCGAACAGCTCAAAGAAGACATCAGTGACCCCAATCTCAGCCAGGGCGCGGCGGAAAGCCTCCGCTCCCAGGTCGAGATAGTACTCATCGCGCCTGCCAGCATCGATATAGATGGCTCGCAGCGAGCGCAGGGCCTCGGCGTGCAAAGGAACCATCCGCACCGGGTCCCAGGCCAGCCAGCGCTCCCAGACATCGGGGATCAACTGACCGGTGGCGATGTCGAACGGCAAGTGCACTGTACCGTCCATATCCGCCGAGTAGCAGGCAGCCATACACCAGACGTTGAGCAGGTCAGCATCGCTCTCTTTGGAGAAGGCCGGACGGCTGCGGAAGTCCTGCCAGAAGCGTTCGTACGAACCGCCGTAGTGATCGCGCAAGGCCCGCGCCACCTTGGCAAAGTCGCGCTGATAACAGACCTCAAAGAGAGCATCGCCCGCGTGAGTTGCCAGGCCTCCCCACAGATCGGGTCGTAACATAGGGGTGACCATCGCGCCGTAGCCGCCGCTGGACTTGCCAGCGATCCCTCGATGCTCGCGCGCCGCCAGGGTACGATAGTGAGCATCGACCCAAGGGACGATTTCATCGCAGAGATAGGTGTGGTAGTGTCCGACAGCGGGTGAATCCAGGAACTGGCTTCCCCCCAGGGAGGTCCAGCAGTCGACCCAGACGAGGATGCACGGCGGAGCTTCCCCTCTGGCAAACAGCTCATCGGCCAGCTCCGGGAAGTTGCGCCGGAAGGCCGAGCGATTGCGCCACATGTCAAGCTGGCCCGTCAGCCCTTGAATCACATAGATGCTGGGATAGCGCCGCTCTGGCTGCTCATCGTAGCCCGGCGGCAGATAGATCCAGAGCGGGCGCTGATAGGGATCACCTAGAGGATTGTCCTTGAGCACCTGGCTCTCAAAGGTCACTTCGTCAAAGCGCCCTTTGAAGTCGTGCGACCAGGGATACACGCTTTGCGCCTCCTTCTTTCTTCTTCTCTATCTTATCCTTGGTGCTTTGGGTCCTAGTCTAGCATGCTTTCCTCACGGGCGTCCATGTCTCTTCTGCTGACAGCCAGCCAGCCAGCCCGCGGCCTGGCCTCCCAGGGAGCACGTTCGCTTCCGTCCGCCCGACAGCGACAAAAGCGACCTTTACGAAGAGCAGGATGCTGCTTTAGAATAGAAGCAGCGCGCCTGCCATTCGCTATAATCTGCTCTAAGAGGAACCAATGAACATGATCGACGGCTTAGCGGCGCTCCTCCAGCGGGCCACTGTGCGCATTGACGCCGACCATCATCCCTGGGGTACAGGCTTCTTTGTGGGGCCGGGCCTGATTCTGACCTGCGCCCACGTTATCCAATCTGCTCACCAGGCAAGCTCTAGCCTCCAGATCTACTGGCGGGAGAGATATTACGAGGCGGCCATCACCACAGTGTCTGCTGATGACTCGTCCCCAGATCGGGATCTGGCGCTGTTAAAGGTCCCTCTTGAGGATCATCCCTGTGTCCTGCTCTGTGGGGAGGCGCAGCCCTACAGCCGTCTGTACACCTACGGTTACCCAGGCTCAGTGCCAGGAGGCACCTCTTTCATTTTCGACGCCGCCGGGCCAGCCGGCGAGCGGAACCAGTGGATCACCTTCCAACGCGGCCCGGTCGATCCCGGTATGAGCGGGTCCCCGTTGCTTGACGAGGCCAGTGGTTGTGTCTGCGGCATGATTCAGTATTCGCTGGGCCTCAACAGCGAGCGCGGTGGCCAGGCTCTGCAGGCGCGCGTCATCCTTGCTCAGCTCCCCGACCTTGTCAATCATCAACTGGCCGCACACCGGCAAAACCGCCGCTGGCTGGAGCTTCTCTCAGTCGAGCAACGTCAGCGCCTCGGGCAGTGCTGTCCCCAATATCAGCCGCTGCTCCAGCAGAACACCAAAGCCCTCAAAGTCTTTCTGTCCTACTCCGGCAGCCAGCGGGATCGCAAACTGAGAGAGGAACTTGAGAAGCAGTTGGCTTCCTTTAGACACCGTCAACTGATCGAAAGCTATCACAGCGAGCAGCTCAGCGCGGGGCGAGAACGGAGCGAGAGCCAGCGCTTGCTAGAGCAGGCGGACATCATTCTATTACTTATCAGCCCTGATTACATGAACTCCGACCAATGCTACAACGAAGAAATGCAGCGGGCCATGCAGCGCCACGAGGCCGGCACGGCGCGCATCATCCCGATCAAGTTGCGGCCAACTGCGGACCTGGCCAGCTCTCCCTTCGGCAAGCTGCAGGCCCTGCCGCGCTCCGGGCAGCCTATCACAGAAAGCAGGGACCGAGACGCAGCCATGAAGGAGATCGCCGATGAGCTGTATCGAGTCATCCAGGAGTTGAAAGGCAAGCAGACCTGAGCTGAGCGAGCGCAAGCCTATCTCCCCCATCCAGCTCACCAGCTCAGGGCAGTGGCAGACACGTTTCCAGGAACAGGAATAGTCTCTTCTTGCTTTCCCATTCACCCCTCATCAGGGCATCGGCTAGGGGCGGACGCTAGGGACCCTGAGCAAGCCTCTGCGCTGCTGAAGGCGATACGGCGCATAGTAACCAGCCAGGGCAGAGGGCAGGCGCCCGACCAGAAGTGTCCCCTCGGCGCGATGCTCTTCCTGCTCGACGCGCCCGCGACGATGGAAGAGTTCCACCAGGTCGCCGCGCGCGTAAGGCACAAGCACCTGCAAAGGCACCATCTGCTCAGCCACCACCTGGGCCAGCTTCTCGCGCAGTGCCTCCAGGCCCCAGCCCCGCAGCGCCGAAACCACCACAGCATTGGGATAGAGCGAAGGATCAACGCGGTCGGGATCAGGCAGCAGATCGATCTTATTGAGGGCCGTCACCCGCGGCTTCTCATGGGCCTCCAGCTCGCGCAAGACCTCGTTGACCGTCTCGCTCTGCTCGATGGCATTCTCATGGCTGACATCCACCACCTCCAGCAGCACATCGGCATCAACCACCTCCTCCAGCGTTGCCCGGAAGGCTGCCACCAGGCGCGTCGGCAGGCGCTGAATAAAACCCACCGTATCCGTCAGCAAGACCTCCTGGTTGCCCGGCAGTACCACGCGGCGCGTCGTCGGATCAAGCGTCGCAAACAGCTTGTTTTCGACCAGAACATCGGCCTGACTCAAAGCATTAAAGAGCGTCGACTTACCGGCGTTGGTGTAACCCACCACAGCCACCACCGGCATCGTCAAAGCCGCCCGCTGACGACGATGGAGCGTGCGCTGCTCACGTACCTCCTCCAGCTCGCGACGCAGCTCCGCCAGGCGATTGCGAATGCGGCGACGATCGATCTCCAGCCGCGTCTCACCAGGACCGCGGACACCAATAGCTCCGCCAACACCCGCCGCACCAAGCGAGCCACCAGCCTGCTGCGACAGCTCGATACCACGCCCGCTCAGACGAGGCAGGCGATACTCCAGCTGTGCCAGCTCAACCTGCAGGCGCCCCTCGCGCGTCCGCGCGTGCTGGGCAAAGATATCGAGAATCAGTGTCGTACGATCGATCACACGCGCATTGAGAGCCTTTTCAAGATTGCGCTGTTGAGAGGGTGACAGCTCGTCATCGAAAATCACCAGCTCAAAGCCCAGCTCCTGCTCCAGGGCAGCCAGCTCCTGGACCTTTCCCTTACCAAGATAGGTAGCAGGATCAGGATGACGCAGGTGCTGCAGCATCTTGCCGACCACCTCGGCCCCGGCAGTCTTGGCCAGGGCCTCCAGCTCGTTGAGCGAATCCTCAGCGCTCCAGAGCGTTTCCTGTCGCTCACTGGCCACCGCGACGAGAAAGGCCCGCTCCGGCCCCTCCGTGGTTCTCTGCTTGATCAGCACAGCCTCGTTTCTTGCCGTAAAATGCCTCCTTTGTTCAAGCAAAATCTACTCAGCTCTAGAATACGTAGAATACCCCTTGACTATACATTGTATGCGCCTTGACCGCAGAGCGCAAGCCCAGAGGCAGCGCCCCTTGTCCCGGCCCTCCTGCTAGGAAGGCCAGGCCAGCCAACAAGTAGACGGATAGCCCGGCGCTCCCATCACAGACCCTATTTTAAGGGCAGGCGACCAAGCAGCCACTGATTGAGATGCACAAAGAGGCTCTGGGCAATTGCTTCATTATAAGCTCGCTGCCAGGCACTGAACTGACCTGGATCATGCACCGGAATGCTTTGGACGGTGCTGAGAATGTTATGCAGGGCCAGCAAGAGAATCAGCCACAGGAGCCAGGCTTCAGCAAAACCCAGCACCATTCCGAGCAGCTCGTCGACGATCCCCAGCATTGGAATGCTGTGAACAAAGGCCCGAATCAGCGTGGTGATGATATGAACGATGAGGACGGTAGCGAAAAAGAGCAGGGCATAGGCGAGCAGAGGCGCAGCCACGGCTCCATTCCCGGCGAGCAAGGTGGTGAACGAGGGACCGAAGAGTAAGGCCACAGCCAACGCCAGCGGGAGCGCAACTAGATTAATCAAGCTAGCAATAAGGCCATTATGAAAACCATTGATGACTAGTACAATGGCTGTAGCCAGAAAGGCAAGATCGATCCAGTTAAACGAAAGAGACATTTACTTCTTCCTCCCAAGATCATGAATGAGAAGTAATGAAATAGAAAGTCGAACCTCCTGATATATAATCAAACGAGGCTCCAGGCTCACTGTCACAGTCAGAATGCCAGACGCTCTTAGGGTGAGAGGCAGGGGGCAAGAAAGGGGAGGCGGCTCATCGGATTGGCCGCGGGCCAACCGACATGCTATAATGAAGGCATGAGCATCAGAGGGAAAACTACAGAGACAAGCGCTCCTCAGCGTGACCTGCTCGGGCTGACCCTCACGCAGCTTGAAGCCTGGTTCAAGGAGCTGGGAGAGCCAGCATATCGTGCCAGGCAAGTCTACAACTGGATCTACAAGCACCTGGTCACGGACTTCGCCGCCATGAGCAACCTGCCTCTCAGCCTGCGGGAGCGCCTGGCGCGCGAAGCCACCATTGGTCAGGTCATCGTTCGCAGCGAGCAGCGTTCCAAGGACGACCGCACGCGCAAGATCCTGCTGGAGCTGGCCGATGGCCGACTCATTGAATCGGTGCTGATGCTCTATCCACCGCTGGGAGGGAGCAGCGCGCGCGCCACCGTCTGCGTCTCCAGCCAGGCGGGTTGTGCTTTTGGCTGCACCTTCTGCGCCACTGGCCAGATGGGATTTGAAAGGCACTTGAGCGCCGGAGAAATCGTTGCCCAGGTTCTGCACTTTGCGCGCGAGTTGCGAGCGGCCCCCTGGCGTGCCCGCGGCCTGCCCGGTAGCCAGCCCATCGACCACATCACCAACCTGGTCTTTATGGGCATGGGCGAGCCGCTGCACAACTACGATAACGTGATCCACGCCTTGCGCATCTTGAACAGTGCCGAGGGCTTCAACCTGGGTGCGCGGCACATGACTATCTCCACCGTAGGGTTGCCGCATGGCATTCGGCGTCTCAGCCAGGAGGGGCTGCAGGTCAACCTGGCCATCTCGCTACACGCGCCCAACGACGAGCTACGTGCGCAGACCATGCCTGTCAACCGCAAATATCCGCTGGCCGAGGTGCTGGCGGCCTGTCAGGACTACATCGCCGCCACTCGACGACAGATCACCTTCGAGTACGTTCTACTGGCCGGCGTCAACGACAGCCCTGCCTGTGCCCACCAGCTCGGCGAGCTGTTATCTCCGCTCAAGCAGTATGCGCATGTCAACTGCATTCCAGTCAACAAAACCGCGGCGGACTACCGTCCACCTGGACCGGAGGTCATCCGTCGCTTCCGCGACATCCTCTTCGAGCACGGGGTCAGCAACAGCGTGCGCGCCGAACGCGGAGACGATATCGCGGCAGCCTGTGGGCAGCTGCGCACCCGCTTCGTAGCCCAGCAGCGCATAGCCTTGGCACATCATTCCCGGCCTGAGCCTGAGCCGGTCCATCCTCAGTGATCTTCCAGTGATCTCTCAGTGGCCAAAAAAAGAAAAGACGTGGGGAGGAGGTACAGGAATAGCAGCCCGTATAAACGCGCGGCAGGTAGCAGCCGGGCAGGCCGGGGCGGGAACGCCGCACGAGCGGCGCTCTTACCTGCCTCCGGCCAGCGCTATGCCTTGGGGACTTTGAGCATCGTGCGCAGGCAGCGCGTGCAGACATGCACCGTACGCCGCACGCCATTGATCTCCAGATGGCGCCGCTGCACGTTCACCACGAAGCGCCGCCGTGTATGACGCTGTGAGTGCGACACCTTATTGCCATACATTGGTTTACGCTGACAGAGGTCACAACGACCAGCCATAGCAATCTCCCTTCCTCTCTGCTCTTCCTTAGCCGTCTAGGCGCTCGCCCTGACACCTGGATGTGTCCCGCTCCCGCTTCGCAGGGTAGAGCATCCCGTTGGGACTATGGCCCTGTCCCAACCAAACAGGCGAGGCGGTGAACCGAACCCACGAGAGCTACAGGGCAGATGTCTGCGCCCTTGATTCTGACGGGGGCCTTTGATATACTGCAACAGAACGCAGACCTTGCACTCCAGTAAGTAGAGAGCAAAGCGTTAGTAAGCGTCGAGTACGCTCTGCGAGTATAGCAGATTGCCCTCGCTTTGGCAAGTGCGTAGGCCAGAAGACCAGCAGAGCAGAGAAAGAATAGAGAAGACATGGGTATGCCGAAGCCATCGACCATTCAACCGCAGCACGGAACGCGCCCTCTAGGCAGGATCGAAGTCCTTCCCCATGCGATACACACCATCGCGGCCCGCGCCGTCAGCGAAAGCTACGGCGTTGTAGGTATCGCTGCGCCCCGCCTGCGCAACGGAGAGGCCGTCCTCCTTCCCCCCGAACGAAGCGGCGAGGGCATCCAGGTGCGCATCGCCAACGGACGCCTGATCATCGAGGTCTACGTCGTGCTGGAATACGGGCTGCGCATGTCTGAGATCGCCCACAATATCATGAGCAGCGTCAAGTTCTCGGTTGAAAAGATGCTCGGAGTACCCGTGCAGCAGGTGAACGTCAATATCCAGGGGCTGGAACACAGCCCTACCACAAGGCGTGAGCACTAACGACAAGGTGTGGGCACCACCTACCTCACCACCATCACATAAGGTAAGTAATCTATGCAGGAACAGGCATCAGGTGCTCTACACGCGCAAGATGCGCAAAGCCAGCAACAGATGCAACGGATTAGCCGCCCGCGGCGGATCAGTGTTCTGGATGGCCAGGACCTGAAGAAGGCAATGATTGCAGGGGCCGCCTGGCTGGAGGAGCGACGGGAGAGCATTAATGCCCTCAATGTCTTCCCCGTCCCGGATGGAGATACTGGCTCGAACATGTCCGCCACCATGCAGGCCGCCATTCGGGGGATCATCGATAGCCAGGAGAGGGCGGCGGGGGTGATCGCGGCCCGTATCGCTCATGACGCGCTCTTGGGCGCGCGGGGCAACTCGGGGGTGATTCTGTCGCAAGTGCTCCGTGGCCTGGCTCAGGGACTGGAGAAGAAGCAGACCTTTACCTCACTTGATCTGGCCAATGCCTTGATGGAAGCCTCGCGGCTGGCCTCACGAGCCGTCATCAAGCCGGTCGAGGGCACTATTCTGACCGTGGTGCGTGACTGCGCCGAGGCGGCGCTGGCCAGTGCGCAGCGTGGCGACGACCTGGTGACCCTGATGCATGAGGTAGTGACCGCTGCGCGGCAGTCGGTAGCCCGCACGCCCGAGCTGCTGCCCATCCTCAAGCAAGCGGGAGTGGTCGATGCCGGCGGCCAGGGGCTGTGCGTGATTCTCGAAGGAATCTGGCACGCCCTGCGCGGCGAGGGACGAGAGGCGCGCCCCTTCTCTTCAGCAGCGACGTCCGAGGCCACCCTTCGGCGAGGAAGAGTCAATGTCGAGGAGGAGCAATACGGCTACGAGGTGGTCTTCCTGCTGCGCGGCGAGAACCTCGACGTAGAGCGCATCCGCCAGGCGATCATTGACATGGGCGGTGTTTCAACGGTCGTGGCTGGCGATGAAAAGCTGCTCAAAGTGCATACGCATACCCAGTGGCCTGGCAAAATCCTGGACTACGGCGTGAGCCTGGGTAGTCTCCTGGACATCAATATTGAGAACCTCCAGGAGCAGAGCCTGGCCTACGCGGCAGAGAGTCGCGCCGAGCATGAGCAGGCCGCAGGCCGGGGCCAGGATGCAGCCGCAGCTAGCCAGGCCCCGGCTCCCAGCGCTCCCATCGCCACAGTCGCCGTCGTCTCCGGCTCTGGCTTCGAGAAGGTCTATTGCGGCCTGGGCGTGAGCGCCATCGTACCCGGCGGACAGACCATGAATCCCAGCATCGAAGAACTGCTGGCAGCGGTCAACTCCGTTGAGGCCGAGCAGGTCATTATCCTGCCCAACAACAGCAACGTGATCCTCAGCGCGCAGCAGATTCCACGCCTCACCAGCAAACAGGTGGAGGTCATTCCAACCGAGACCCTGCCCCAGGGAATCGCCGCCCTGATGAGTTTCAACTACAGCGCCGACCTGGCCACCAATGTCCAAAGCATGAGCGCCGCCGCCCGACGCATCCAGACCGCCGAGATCACAACAGCGGTGCGCGCCGTGCAGATCGACGGTCTGCGCGTACGAGAGGGTGACATCATCGGCCTGATCAATGGCAATCTGGCTGTGGCCGGCAGCAGCCTGGACGGGGTCATTCACGACCTGCTCCAGCGCATGCACGTCGAGCGCTACGAGCTGCTCACCATCTACTACGGCGAGGGGACCAGCGAGACCCACGCTCAGGAAACCGCGGCCCGCATCAAGCAGACCTATTCCCACCTGGAGGTAGAGGTGGTGGATGGCGGCCAGCCCTACTATACCTATATTTTCTCGGTTGAATGAAGAGGCAATAGACAGAAGCAGTCGGTCAGAGCGCACGCCCGGCCACCAACAGCCGTAAGTCAGGCCAGACCGGGCTGCGCGGAAAACCCGGAGATAACCAGGATTAAGATCGAGAGGGCTGGTCTCGTCCCGGCGCTCTTCCCGCTACTCTCGCGAAACGTACCCACGCTTCTCGCAACCAGCCCTGTGCGCTGGCGCACATAGTGCAGACAATTCTCTCGCGTTCAGGAGGTGCCTCATGGCCGTCCGCATCGTCACCGATAGTACGGCGGATCTCCCTAAAGAACGGGCCACGGCCCTGGGAATCAGCGTTGTTCCCCTCAAGGTTATTTTTGGCAGTGAAGAATATCTGGATGGAGTCAATCTGGATACGGAGGGCTTTTTCAAAAAGCTGGCGGAGAGCAAGGATTTCCCCCGTACCTCACAGCCAACACCCGCCGATTTTCTCGCTACCTACCAGCGCCTGATTGAAGAAGGCGCCGAGGCCATTCTCTCGGTCCATCTGTCAGCTAAATTCAGCGGAACCTACCAGTCGGCCTGCGCCGCTCGGGCAGCGCTGCCAGCGGAGCTGCAACATATTCCCATCGAGGTTGTGGACTCGGAGAGCATTAGCCTCGGAATCGGTATGTCGGTTATGCACGCCGCCGAAGAGGCCCAGCGTGGCGACGACCTGGCCGCCATCAAAGCACGCCTGATCGATCGCTTGCGCCGCACACGCATCTTGGGCGTGCTGGATAGTCTGGAGCATCTGCGCCGCGGAGGACGCATCGGACGCGCCAGCGCCTTCCTGGGTACGATGCTGAGCTTCAAGCCGATTATCGGCATTCAGGCTGGCGAGGTGGTGCCGATTGAGCGCCCGCGCACACGCGCAAAAGCCTATGAGCGGGTGGCGCAGCTCTTCCAGGAGGCCGGCCCGGTCGAAGAGGTGGTCATTGTGGAATCGAGCGACGAATTGGGCGAGCAGCTCGCCGCCGCGATGCAGACGGTCCACCCTCAGCCGATTCCACGCTATAAGCTGGGCGCTGTGCTCGGTACACATACAGGACCCGGCACGGTGGGCATTATCTTTATTACAGCACATTAGACGAGACCCCCTCTCTTCTGAGGCCCGCCGGGCAGGCAGGTCGATCGGCCCGCCCGGCGGCGCGGTTGGACGGCATGAGGTTATCTGATGCAATAAAGCTGATACATTATGAGATAACCATTGACGACTTGCATCTTCGTCGGTACAATAGTAGGTAGTAGAGCGCTTACCCACGCCAGAAAGGGCTGTGCTGCAGGCACTGCAGGGCTTGCTCTATGGGTGTGCCTCTGATCGCCCGCTCGTTGGGCCACGCAACATACACGCTGGCAGGCTTGACAGCAGCAGACAGGGCGAGGCCGATGCACACAGAGTAGGTGGGGAACCTGAGCGGGAGCTTGTAGCCAGAAGATCATGCGTTCACTCACTGGAAGGTTCGTTAGTCAGCCACCATCGCAGATGGTGCAAGCGACGAAGGAGGAACAACCGTGGGAATGCTACGGGTGATGTCACGGCGCGGTGATGATCGTGTCACCTGGGACGAGCAGAAGGTGTTAGCAGGTGACCCCGAAGCACTGGCCGCCGTGCGAGAAGCTGAGCGCATTTTCGCCCAGGAGCGCGCCAGGGGAGCCACTGCTTTTCGTGTCGAGCCCGGGAAGCCTGCTCAGCGCATTGACCAGTTTGACGCGACCGCCGAGCAGATCATTATGGTTCCGCGCGTTGTCGGTGGATGAGCTTGATCTCAGAAATACTGACCATTCTGGACTGGGTGATCATCGCCACTGCGATGGGAGCCGTTGTCTGGCTGATCACTCAGCCATATTTACGGGGCTGGTCGCGGGCCGAGCGACGTGCCTCCGATCTGTTGCGCGATATTCTGACGCCCGAGCAGTTCCGTCAGCTCCTCTGGCATGGCTATCTGGAGGTGCCTAGCCCTACTGCCCCCCAGCGCATCTATCGCGTGCCCCGCGGTAAAGGCTTCGTCCAGGTCATCGAAAATGGCCGCGCGACGATGCGCCTCTGCCTTCAGCCAGTGGAAAATCTGCCGGACGCCGACATTGTGGTGCTCCATAAACTGATGATTGAGGGGAACGAGGAGCTATATTTGCAAAAAGCCAATAAGTATCTCTGTACCGATTGATCAACCGCTCGATGAACCGATGGCGCGGGCATACTCGTCCGCCCACCAGCCCTTCGTAGCAGCCACAGCGTGATTGCTCGCAGGCGGGCCTGGGCCCGGCGGAGCTTCTCCCCTCCCTATAACAGGGGGTGAGGAACAGGGCTGACGGGTTCCTGGCCTGCTTTTGCTCTCTGCCTGCCGCATCCCGACCAGGAAGACAGATACTCTGAGCCAGCAGGCCCTTCCCCACAGAGACCGCCCTCCGCCAGCACGCTAAGCCGCTTGTTCCATCGTCATATGGCCTGCTTCCCTGCTCCTCTTACCTGTTTGCTGTTCGCCTCCGCACCTTCCTGGGTCGCCAGCTGCCAGCTACCACCGCAGGCCGGTTCCCCAGAATGACCGCTTGCGAGCAGGCGCACCATCTTGGCGCCATGCCAGCCTGGGCCTCTCTCCCAGCCGCCAGCGCAGCCAGATCACTGCTTGCTAGTCGCCCTCTTCTTCCCTCTCTTCGCCGTCGTCGTCGTCATCGTCATCGTCGTCTTCTTCCAGCAGCTGGATGATCTGACGATGGCCATTCTGCTTCTCGCACATATGCGGCCCCTCTTCCAGCGGCATATGGCAGAAAGGGCAGACAGGGCGCCCCGCGGCGACAATACGTGTGATCATGCTGGTCAGAGCCTGAGCCTGGGCATGCGTGAAGGACAAAGTCAGCGCGCGATCCTCACGGACACGTCCGCGCAGCTCCTGGCCCGTCTCCATGATGATCTCCAGGGGAACCGCCATGAGAATGATCAGCTCTCGCCGGAAGTCGTAGCTAAGCTTCAATTGCGCTACTTGAAACTCCTCGTCGGGGATCAACGGGAAATCGGCAGGCATGCCCAGTGGTATCTCTTCTTCTTCTTCGCCTTCCTGCCGGGCCCGCGCCTCAACGCGCAGGATCTTGCCTTGCGTCACTTGGGTCAGCAGGCGATCAATAGCCAGCCCCAGCTCGTTGAGCTGCATCTTTTCCATCCACATAATGGCAGAGCCACTTTCGCTGCGCGCAAACAGGCGAAAGCGACGCTGTCCCGGTGGGCCAACAGCATCCGCGCCCAGTAGTTCCACCAGACCTAAATCTCTGCTCATCGGACCTCCTCTTTGCCCCTACGTGAAGAGTGTCTTGGTTCCTTCTGATGATCGATACGCCTGTCTTTGCAGTGACAGCCACTCTCACGCCGCGACTGCTCTGCTCCGTGCCTTCGTCTTCTCTCTCCCGGCCTCCACTTAGCTACCCGGCGTCAGACAGGCAAGGGAGAGACAGGATAATCCCTGCCCTCTTTCAGCAATTGTAAACGCCGCCTGCCAGAGAGAACAGGGCCGGAGAGAGCGATATCTCAGATCACGGACCAGGATGGCTGGTGAGAGCCAGGACGAGCTTCCCCAACCATCCGCAACGAGACGCAGCTTGCTCCTGCGCTCGCTTACCTATGCACCTGCCGAGAGACCCCCTCTCTCCTATCAGCCTGCCATTATTCGCTCACCGGCTCGCCTCTTCAACTTGGGCCTGCGTCTCTCTCTGTGGGCACGCCTACGCTTCTGTGGCGTAGCATAGGCAGCGTCAGTAGCCACGCTGTGGGTCATAGCGATTACGCAGCGGCTCGCCACGGCGATAACGCTGGAGGTTATCGACAAAGAGCGAAGCCAGCCGGGCGCCATAGTGAACGCTTTCACCCGAAATATGGGGCGTCAGAATGACGTTGGGCAGCGAGTAGAGCGGGCTGTCCGGGGGCAGCGGCTCCACTTCGGTCACATCGAGGCCCGCCCCAGCAATCCAGCCCTCGCGCAGGGCGCGGATCAGGGCCTGCTCATCGATGATGCGCCCACGAGCCACATTGACCAGATAAGCCGTGCGGCGCATGGCACGTAGCTCCGGCTCGCCTATCAGGCGCTCTGTCTCAGGCGTCAGCGGCGTCGCGATCACAATGTAGTCGCATAGTGGCAGCATCTCCCGCAGCTGGCTGAAAGCATAATAGCGCTCGACGTCTTGATCCTGCTCGCCTCCCCTGGCCGAGCGCCTCACCCCGAGGACACGCATGCCGAAAGCCCGTCCCAAGCGCGCAACGTAGCGTCCAATATGGCCCACACCAATGATCCCCAGCGTCTGCCCATAGAGTTCCAGCGTGCGCAGATGATACCAGGCAGTATTGCCCCAGACATGGCGATCCTGCAGGCGCACCAGCTCGGGCCAGGAACGATTGAACATGATCATGCTGCCAAAGACATACTCCCCAATGGTTGAGGCATGGATGCCAGAAGCAGTGGTCACAATTACCCCGCTGGCAGGATCAAGCAGACCCGTGTCGCGCAGGCCATCAACGCCTGCACCAGCGAATTGTAGCCAGCGCAAACGCGGGGCGAGCTGACGGATATTCTTGGGCAACCAGAAGCCACAGATGACTTCGACATCCTCCGCATGCGCCGCTAGCTCCTCGTCCCGTGTAGCAACCACAACTTCGCTCTGGGCCGCTTCGCGAATCTTCTCCAGCGCTTCATCATCGAAGGGGAAGGTACAGAGCACTTTCAGACCCTGATGTTGACTCACAGCCAGACTCTCCTTATCAGATCAGACGAGCATTTGCTGAGACAGCACAATGATACAGTGAAAACAGGCTCGCTGAGCGTCACCGCGTCTCTTTCCTCAGTCTATCCGAATTGGTTGCTTTCTGGCAAGCCGTCGCCTGGGCAGCCCTGCATTTGGCCAAGCCGTCAGTGCCTGCTGTTCCACCCACCCACCAGTGGGCGCCAGGATCGGATAGGGGAAAAGCCTGCTAGATCAGATCTAGCAGCGAGACAGGTTACTGATAGTAAATGGCCTTCGCTCATGATCAGTAAGAAACACGTACACATTAGTTGTTCAGGCTCTGGGAATTGTTCTGGAGAAGTATAGAAAGCAAGAGCATGAAAAGTCAAGGGAGAGGGACACGGCGCCCTTCTCAGCAGCAGACTCTTGCCCGATCAAGCCCAGGGGAACCGGGACAGGAGGAAGGCGGTGCGGCCTTAGAGGCCGACCAGCAGCAGCACGCCCAGGGCCAGGCCCATGCTGAGGAGCGCTCCGCTGATAACCTGCGCCGGAGTATGACGTCCTAAAACCACCCGCGACCAGCAGACCAGCCCCAGCAGAAGGAACGATGGCAGAAAAATCAAGCCATAGAGGATGGTCAACACCGTGGCCGCCCCGGCTAGCGCCGCCGCATGGATGCTGATCTTCCACCAGAGGGTAATCAGCAGGAGGAGCAGCCCCAGAAGCAAGGTCAGGCTGAGCGCCAGCTCCAGGCTCTGTGGAGCGTGCAGCAGGAGCAACAAGAGCAATCCCAAACTATAGGAGAACAGGCTGACAAGGAATGGATGCCAGCGCTCATGGCGGCGCGTGAGGTCCAGATCGCTCACCAATCCCAGACGCACGGCCAGAACCACATAGAGCAAAGGAGCGGCGCAGACGAAGCCGAGCGTCAGCAGGGCGAAGCCGAGCGACGGCCAGAGGGAGGAGGAGCGATAGAGGGACACAAGCAGCACAAAAGGCACCGAGATCGTAGCAGGTGAAAACAACAAGGAAATGCCACGAGCGAAGCGCAACACGAGCGCCGAAGACCCACGAGTCAGCGGTTGAGGATGGGCGAAAGCCTGGGCCTCTTCCGTTGCCAGCGCCAGGCGCCCGCCGGCTTCATTGAGGGCAGTCTCAGGCAGAGATTTGGACATCGGGCGTCTTTCTTCCTGTAACTTCATTGCCGTTTTCCAGGCAGACCGGCAGCGGTCCGGCTGCTCACTCACTCACCCGGCGAACCCAATCAAGCCGCCAGCAGAGTCTGCTCTCTCTGCCGAATCACTTCCTCATAGCCACGCAGCAGCGACTCCATCGCCTCATACCAGCTATACCTGGCAGCCTGAGCGAGCGCTGCGGCGCGCATGCGTTCTCGCGTCGCCCGCTCATAGATCAGGCGCTCTAGCAAGTGCCGATAGGCAGCGACCTGCGCCGCCGGGCTGAGGCCAGTGGGGTCCAGCAGCAGACCCTGCTCCTCCGGGGCCACCAAATCACAGACCCCTTCGGCCCGCAGAGCCACGACCGGCAGGCCGGAGGCCATTGCTTCAAGCACCACCTGTCCGAAGGTCTCGGTGGTCGACGGAAAGGCAAAGACATCGGCAGAAGCGTAGGCCTCAGCCAGGGTCTCGCCGCTCAGATAGCCAGTAAACGTCACCGGCAGCCCGGCCAGAGCCTGGCGCAATTCAGTTAGAGCCGGTCCTCCACCAACCACAACCAGATGGCAGCGACGATGGTCCAGCTGGCGATAAGCATTGGCTAACAACAAGAGATTCTTCTCCCGCGAGATGCGACCTACATAGAGCAGGACACAGCGTTCGTCTGTCCCCTCTTCAGTACCCAGCCAGGCAGCGCGCAACGCCGGGCGGCGACGCTCCGGTCGAAAGAGAGCACTGTCCACTCCTCGGGGCCAGAGACGCACACGCTGGAAGCCCTGATAGCGCAAAGTTCTGGCTGTTGAAGGAGACGGACAGAAGGTCAGAGAGCAGTGATTGTGTAGAAAGCGATTGTAGCGCCACATGGGGCCGGTCAGCCAGGGAAAGCCAAAATGGCGACAGTAGGCAGCGAGATTGGTATGGTAGGAAGAGACCAGGGGACGGCGCAGCAGCCTGGCCACGGCCACCCCTACGGCTCCCAGCACAACGGGATCGACAACATGAATAATATCAGGCTGGAACTCCTGGAGCTTCTTCACAAAGAGGGGACGGAAAAAGTTAAACTTGAGTTCTGGGTAGAAAGGAAGTGGGAGACCGGGCGTCGTCACGATCTCCGCCCCAGCATACTCGTGCATCCCACAGCGCGGGCCTAACAAGAGCGCCCGATGGCCAGCAGCCTCCAGATGGGAGAGGAGCCGCGCCAGCGTACGCGTCACCCCATCCAGCTTGGGCAAGAAATTCTCCGTAATAATCGCGACCCGCATCGCAGTCCTCCTTTGTCGCCTGCTCTGCCCCGCACAGCATCTCGCTCGCTGCCTGCTCGTCAACAACCAACCTTTCGCCTGCCTCCAGATCCTGGCAGCGGCACCCTTCAAGGAGAATCTTCAGTCAGCAGCGTTATAGCTGTGTAAAATTCCCTCAAAGATCCCGTTAAGCCCGGACAAAATTTGTGCACGCAGCTAAGATATCATTGTTCACCTGTCAGCAGAGGAGATAGAATATCCATAGAGGGAGAAAGTCATAGCAGAAGGAGGGAGGAAAGGAAAGAGAGGGCAAAAGGGCTGCGCGTCACACAGCAGCGAGCTGGGCAACCACGAAGGTGCCCCGCTCACCAGCGAGGCTGGCAGCTATCATGAAGAGGAGGGAGGTCAGCATTGTCATCACCAGTTATCCGGCTTCTCCTCTGCGAGGACCAGACCCTGATGCGTCAGGGACTGCGCACCATCCTCGATCTGGAGCCTGGTATGGAGGTCGTCGGCGAGGCCGCCGATGGTGAGGAGGCGGTCAGGCGCTACGGCGAGCTGCGACAGGCCGGGCTGGGGCCAGACATCGTCTTGATGGATATACAGATGCCCCTTATGAGTGGAGTTGAAGCGACTGCCGCTATTTTGAGCACCTACCCGGATGCCAGGGTCATCATGCTGACCACCTTCGACTATGATGACTACGTCTTCGAGTCTATCAAAGCCGGAGCGGCGGGCTATGTGCTCAAGGACCTGCCCGCCGAAGAGCTAGCGGCCACCATTCGCCGTGTTGCTCAGGGGGAGCCGTTCATTCAGCCGAGCATCGCTAGCAAGCTGCTCATCGAGTTTGGCCGGCGAGAGAAAGGAGACCGGAACCAGCCACAGAGCGCCGAGGGCAGGGGGGAGGGACTGAGCGCCCGCGAGCGCGATGTACTGCGACTGCTGGCCCAGGGAGCCAGCAATCGCGAGATCGCCCAGCAACTGTGCCTGGCCGAGGGTACTGTCAAAAACCATGTCTCCAACATCTTGAGCAAGCTGCAGGTAACTAACCGCACACAGGCCGCGAGCAAGGCCCGCGAGCGCAAGCTGATTTGAGCGGAGCAGGTTAGCGAACGAGCAGGCAGGGGCAGACGAGGGAGGGCCTCACAGCCAGGGTGCACAAATAATAGATACGATCCCCGGGAATAGGAATCAAGCAGACAAGAGCGGCGTTGGCCTTCGGGAACCGGGTAGCTGGCACTTGAGTGAGGCTATCCGTAGAAATACGCAATCGGCAGAGGGCAACGCTCGCCGGGTGCCTGCACTCTGAAGGCGAGAGAGCGGCTTGGGACAGGAAGCGAGCCGGGAGCGAAGGCGCTTGAGGGATGCTGTGATTGCGTTGCACAGACAGTCAGCCTTATGCTATAATCCTCACGGTATGATATAATCGTGAGACAAGCGGGACAACATAAGGATGAGTAAGAAGCCTCCCCCCACCCTGTGGGAAATCGTGGGGCCAGTGGGAGGATTGGGGTTCACAATTGCAGTCCCCATTGCCGCAGGAGCCATTCTTGGTCACTACCTGGATGGCGTGTTGCGTACCGCACCGTTGTGTATACTTCTCGGGCTGCTGCTTGGCCTGATTACGGGAATATACGGCGCGTACCGTTTATTTAAAACCTTCTTCTCAAGCATAAGATAGACGGCGTCGACGTTGACAGACCGGGCCACGCAGAGCACGATTCGGATGGAGGATATTGAGTGCTCTGGAAATTTCCTGAGGTATCGCTGGCACCAGAGGTCATATGGAATCCAGGCGGTATCTTTCCAATAACCAATACGCTCTTATGTACCTGGATCACCATTCTCGCTCTGGTTGCTTTTTTCTACTTTGGCACACGCAACGCTTCGCTGATCCCCTCGGGTTTTCAAAACTTCGTGGAGTGGATCGTCGAGTTCCTGGTGAATCTGGTCAACGGTGTGGTTGGCTCGCGGAAGGATAAAGCGGCGCGCTTCTTCCCGTGGGTCGCTTCCTTCTTTATCTTCATTCTTTGTGCCAACCTGATGGACGTGTTGCCGGGCATCGACACCATTGGCAGCCTCAAAGGAGAGGAGATCGCCCATGTTGGAGGGAACTGTGCGCCGGTCTTGGGTTTCCTGCCTTCGTGTCAGCCGCTCTCGCTGGGACCGATTCACTTCCTCTTTGGCAACATTTCGAACCTGATCACCCCCTGGTTCCGCCCGCCGACCACTGATCTTAACCTGACAGTGGCGATGGCCTTGCTTTCGGTGGGGGCAACTCAGTTCTTCGGCTTCTACCATCTGGGTGCCAAAGAGCACCTATCAAAGTACTTCAATTTCCGAGCACTACGCAAAGGCCCGATGGGCCTCATCGATGTTGTCGTCGGGCTGCTGGAGATTATCTCCGAAGCTGCGCGTATCATTTCCTTCTCCTTCCGTCTCTTTGGCAATATCTTCGCTGGTAGCCTTGTGCTGGCTGCGTTTGCCTTCATCCTGCCATTCGTGGCCGCGATCATCTTCATTCCCTTCGAGATCTTCGTCGCGGTGATGCAGGCTTTGATCTTCGCCCTGTTGACGCTGGTCTTCATGGAGATCGGCACCACCAGCCACGAGGCTCACGAGGAGCATCTTGTCGAAGAGGAGCAGAAGGTACTACAAGGGGAGAAGGCCGCCGCGTAGTGCCTGCACCTCGCCGTCTGCGAGCCTCCTCAGCCGCCTGGCCTGGCCGGGGAGGTTCTCTTGTGAACGCGCCCGCCCGATTACTCTGAGTGCCGCGGGTTCACTCTGGCGCGGGTGCAGAGCAGGCAGAGCGAGGAGGCGCCGCTTGTCTGGCCGAGTGTGGCCGCAAGGCAGGCGCTCTTGAATTGCTTGCTACCGTTCAATTCATACGTACTTTACCTGCCCGCTTGACATCAACAACCAAACAAACAGGAACGAACCGACGAAGCTTTGTCCTTAAAGGAGGATATTCAGCTATGCAGCAGTTAGCTGTCGCATTGGCTATCGGTCTGGGGGCCATTGGCCCGGGTCTGGGTATTGGTATCGCTGCCGGTCAGGCGGCCTCGGCTATCGGACGCAATCCCGAGGCGGAGCCGCAGATCCGTATCAATATGATCCTGGGTCTGGTCTTTGCCGAGGCCATTGCCATTTACGCTCTGGTTATCGCCATCCTGCTCCAGTTCGTGAAGTAAGGCAGCAGGGACAGGTGAGGACGAGCCGAGCACGCACGCCCCTGCTCGGCGCCGGGCCCAGGCTTCGGCCAGCCAGTGAGAAGCAGTCGCGACCAGATCTCGTTCTACCTCGCTGGCCCCGGCGCCGTTCGCGGTGCCAGGCGGGCCGCTCGTCCCGCCTGCCGGAGTGCACCCAGTGAGCCTGATGATGCGGGTATGTCCAATGCGTCACACGCCTATCAAGACCGTGGTCTCAGTTCTCTCCAAGCCGAGGGATGAGATCTGCGAGAGGATCTTGCTGATCACTCTCTCCGCTGGCTCACCCGCATTGAGGGCGCGAACCAAACGCCTTGAAGAAAGAAGGAGGGGGTCGGCGTGACTTTGATTCTCGCAGCGAGTCCGCTGGAGGGCCTGGGTATCAATACCTTTGCTTTCCTCTCGCAGCTCGTTAGCTTCATCATCGTGCTGATTCTTCTGCGCAAGTGGGCTTTGCCCACTGTTCAGCGCATGCTTGATAGACGCGCCGCCATCATCCGCGAGGGCATTGAGAACGCCGAGCGCGCGCGGGAGGAGCTGAAGAATGCCACTGCCCGCGCAGAGCAGCTGCTGGCCGAGGCACGTCGCGAGGCCCAGGAGGTCATCGCTAACGCGCAGCGCGCCGCTGAGCGCGAGGCCCGCCGCATCGAGGAGGAGGCCCTGGCGCGCGCCCGCCAGATCGAGCAGCAGCAAATTGAGCATATCCGCCAGGAGGCCGCCCGCGCGCGCGCCGACCTGGGCCGTCTGGTGGTCAATCTCTCTATTGCTGCTGCCAGTAAGGTGATCAGTAAGTCCGTCGATAGCAGTGATAACCGCCGCCTGGTTGAAGAGTTCGTCAACGCCAGCCAGGCTACGAAGGGACAGTAATGCTTAAGGGAGCGATCGCACGCCGCTACGCTGAAGCTATCTTCAACATCGCGCGGCAGCAGCAGACGCTAGATCGCACCCTCGACGAGGTGCGTTCCATTGCTGAGCTGTTTGCCCAGCGCAAGATGGCCTATCTGCTGAGCGAGCCGAAAATTCCACTGGCGCGCAAAGAGCAGGCGTTGCGCCAGGCGCTTGCGTCGCGGGTTCTGCCGACGTCGCTCAATCTCGCATTGCTGGTGGTCCAGCGTAATCTGGTCGAGTTGATGCCGAATATCGCGCGCGAACTCGAACAGCTCGTGCTCCGCTACAAAAACCAGGCAATCGCCGAGGTGATCACGGCGGCGCCTCTCGATGAGGCCGCGCTTCAGCGTGTGAAGCAGGCGTTAGAGCGAAGAACAGGAAAACAGATTATCTTGCAGACAAAGGTCGAGCCGGAGATTCTGGGAGGGATCATCGCTCGCGTCGGCGACGAGGTCATTGATGCCAGCGTCCAGCATCGGTTGGCTACGCTTCAGCAGCGCTTGCTGCAGGAGACCGCCGCCCATAGCTCTGAACTGCTGGCATCACTGGAACTGCCCGCCGCTTTGGCGACGGTCAATGATCCACCAGCCAGGGATCGCCCTGAGCCAACACGCACTCAGTAAGAGCCAGGGCTGCTTGCCTGCCTGTCTGCTCTTGCCCGGCTGACTGGACTGCAGGTCGCGAGGCCCGTTGGCTTATGTGCCGGCTCTCCAACTCTCTGGTTGCTGGCCATTGCTCTTGTGTTTGCTTGCTCATTCGTTTGCTTCTCGTTCGCCAGTTAGTTAACCTGTACTTTAGCGTTTTGCCCATCGCTCGCTCTCGTCCGTAACGGGCCGGCTGCCCTGTCTACTGGTCTGCCTTGTGACTGCCTGCCGTCCGCCGGGTTTGAGGCCGGCACAGCAGGCTTGTGTCGGGCTGGTCTGTGCACGCAGCTTCAATCTGCGGTCTGGTTTGGGTTTGGCCCCTGCGTGTGTGGTGGGGTGGGGTGATGAGGTGGTGAGGTGGAAGTGGCTTCTTGTTCCGGCTGGCCTCTATGGCGAGGAGAGACTACCTGAGGAGGAAAGACGATGGCATCGTGGGCAGATGAAATCAGTGCCATCATCGAACGCAATATTGTTGGCTTCGATCAAAGCCAGCCTGCCACGGCCAGCGTCGGGACCGTGATCGCCGTCCAGGACGGCATCGCCCGCGTCTATGGCTTGCAGGATGTGAAATATCTGGAGTTGGTGGATTTCCCCCGCACCGGGCTGAAAGGCATGGCCTTCAACCTGGAGGAGGAGACGGTCGGCATCATCATTCTCGGCGACTATACCGAGCTGCGCGAGGATGATGAGGTGCGCACGACCGGTCAGGTGATTTCGGTCCCGGTCGGCGATGCACTGATCGGACGCGTGGTCAATGCGCTCGGTGAGCCAATCGATAATAAGGGGCCGATCATTACTAATAAGCGGCGCCCGATCGAGCGCGTGGCCCCCGGCGTGATTACGCGCCGCTCGGTGAATACACCGGTACAGACCGGTATCAAGGCGATCGACGCGATGATCCCCATCGGACGCGGCCAGCGCGAGCTGATCATCGGCGACCGCCAGACCGGTAAGACGGCTATCGCTATCGATACGATCATTAACCAGAAGGGCAAAGATCTGATCTGCATCTATGTGGCCATCGGCCAGAAGAATTCTTCGGTGGCGCGCACCATCGCGACCCTGGAGAAGTACGGGGCGATGGAGCATACGATCGTAGTGGTGGCCGGCGCCGCCGATCCGGCTCCGATGAAGTATATCGCGCCTTATGCTGGCTGTGCGATCGGCGAGGAGTTTATGGAGTCGGGCCGCGATGCGCTGATCGTCTACGATGACCTGACCAAGCACGCCGAGGCTTACCGCAACATTTCGCTGATTATCCGTCGCCCGCCGGGCCGCGAGGCTTATCCTGGTGATGTCTTCTACCTGCATTCGCGCCTGCTGGAGCGCGCGGCTCGCCTGAACGAGGACTACGGCGGCGGCTCGCTGACAGCTCTGCCGATCATCGAGACGAAGGCCAACGACATTTCGGCCTACATTCCGACCAACGTCATTTCGATCACCGACGGCCAGATCTTCCTGGAGACGGACCTGTTCAACGCCGGTATTCGCCCGGCGATTAACGTCGGTATCTCGGTCTCTCGCGTGGGAAGCAGCGCTCAGACGCGCGCTATGCGTCAGGTGGCTGGCTCGCTGCGCCTGGATCTGGCCCAGTTCCGCGAGCTGGCAGCATTCGCGCAGTTTGCTTCCGACCTCGATAAGGCGACGCGGGCCCGCATCGAACGTGGTCAGCGCCTGACAGAGATCCTCAAGCAGAAGCAGTACCAGCCTCTTGAGGTGGAGAAGCAGGTGATGATCATCTACGCTGCAACACAGGGCTACCTGGACGATGTACCGCTGGAGCTGATCCAGGAGTGGGAGGCAGCTTTCCATCGCTATATGGAGGCGAACCATCCCGAGATCGGTCAGGAGATCATCGAGAAGTCGGTGAAGCAGCGTAACAATATGTCCGACGATCTGCTGGCACGTCTGCGAGCCGCCATTGAGGAGTTCAAGAAGACCGCCGCACCGCAGCCGCAGAAGGCTCAAGCAGCAGCTAGCTAGCTAGGAGGCGGAGAGAGCTATGCCATCAACCCGCGAGATTCGGCGGCGTATCAGGACGGTGAAGAATATTGCGCAGATCACGCGCACCTTCCAGATGATCGCCAGCAGCCGCATGCGGCGCGCTCAGGAGCGTGTGCAGCGGGCGCGCCCTTATGCGGAGCAGATTCGGGAGCTGGTGTCACGCCTGGCAACAGTGGCCGGCGAGGATCTGGGCAATGAGGTGGCATTGCTGCGCAGCCGCCCGGTGAAGCGCGTCGGCCTCATTGTGATCTCGCCTAATCGCGGCTTCTGCGGCGCGCTGCCGAGCAATATTAACCGTAAAGCGGCCTCGACGGCTCTTGAGATCCAGGAAGAGGTGCAGCGGGCCGAGGGGCAGCGTCCCGCCGTCTCGTTTGTGGCCATTGGTCGCAAGGGACGCGACTTCGTTGTGCGGACACAGCAGCACTTGCTGGCCGAGTTTACGCAGCTGAGCGATAATCCTTCAATGAACGACGCATCGGCAGTGGCTCAGGTGGCCATGGATGCTTTCCTGAGCGGCGAGGTGGATGTAGTCTATCTGGTCTACGCTCGCTTTGTGAGCACCACCTCCCAGCAGCCGGTAGCGATCCAGTTGCTGCCAGTGCAGCCGCCGCAGAGCGCAGGCAGCAGCGAGCGTCAGCGCATTGACTATATCTACGAGCCGGACCCGCGGGCCATCTTCGAGGCTTTGCTGCCGCGCTATGTGGACGTCCAGGTGTATCTGGCGCTGCTTGAGGCACGGGCCAGTGAGGAGTCGGCGCGTATGGTGGCGATGAAGAACGCTACCGATAATGCGAACGAGCTGGTCGATGATCTGACGCTGGCCTATAACAAGGCCCGCCAGGCGAGCATTACGACTCAGATTCTTGAGGTGGTGGCCGGCGCCGGCGAGCTGTAGCCGCCTTCACCAGCCGGTGCGAGTCCATTGCCGTGGGCGACAGTTCATTACGCGTTCCTGTCAGTCCCACGTAACAGTCTGTAACGAAACGAACGCTGAACGGAAGCGAGATGGATGCAGGCCGGCAGGCTGGCCTTGCAGGCAGTGAGCGGCTGCGCTGTCGAAGCTTCCGCAGGAGGCAAAGAGATACATGACGACAAAGACACTTGCCAAGGGGAGAGTGGTCCAGGTGCTCGGGGCCGTGGTCGATGTGGAGTTTCCCCCCGAGCAGCTGCCTCCTATCTATAATGAGCTGGTAGTCCGCCCCGAGGGCTCCGATCAGGAGCTGTCGCTGGAGGTGGAGCAGCACCTGGGCAATAACTGGGTGCGCTGCGTGGCAATGGGACCGACCGATGGTCTGCAGCGCGGCCTAGAGGTCATCGATCGTGGCCAGCCTATCTCGGTCCCAGTTGGCCCCAAGACGCTGGGGCGCATCTTCAATGTGCTTGGTCAGCCAATTGATAATAAGCCACCAGTGGTTGATGTGCCGCGTCTGCCGATCCATCGTCCCCCTCCGAGCCTGGAGGAGCAGGCCAAGGAGGTGCAGGTCTTCGAGACTGGCCTGAAGGTGATCGATCTGATCTGTCCTTTCATGCGCGGCGGTAAGGTTGGCGCCTTCGGTGGTGCGGGTGTGGGCAAGACGGTGATCATCCAGGAGCTGATCAATAACGTGGCCAAGGCCCACGGCGGTTATAGCGTCTTCGCTGGCGTCGGCGAGCGCACGCGTGAGGGGAACGATCTCTACCATGAGATGCAGGAAGCCGGCGTGATCGACCGCCTGGCGATGGTCTTCGGCCAGATGAATGAGCCGCCAGGGGCGCGCCTGCGTGTGGCGCTGACCGGCCTGACTATCGCGGAGTATTTCCGCGATGAGGAAGGCAAAGACGTGCTGCTCTTCATCGATAATATCTTCCGCTTCACGCAGGCTGGTTCTGAGGTGTCAGCGCTGCTTGGGCGTATGCCTTCGGCGGTGGGCTATCAGCCGAACCTGGCGGAGGAGATGGGTGAGCTGCAGGAGCGTATCACTTCGACGACGCGCGGTTCGATTACGTCGATGCAGGCGGTCTACGTGCCGGCGGACGACTATACCGATCCGGCTCCGGCGACGACCTTCGCTCACCTGGATTCGACGATCGTGCTTGACCGCGCGATCTTCGAGCAGGCCATTTTCCCGGCGGTTGATCCTCTGGCTTCGACCAGCCGCGTGCTTGATCCGCAATTCGTGGGTCAGGAGCACTACGATACGGCTCGCGGCGTGCAGCGCGTGCTGCAGCGCTATAAGGATCTGCAGGATATCATCGCTATCATGGGCGTCGACGAGCTGTCAGAGGAAGATAAGCTGATCGTCTCGCGCGCACGCAAGATTCAGCGCTTCTGCTCGCAGCCGATGTTTGTGGCTGAGGTCTTCACGGGCCGCCCCGGGAAGTATGTGCCTCTCAAGGAGACGGTGCGCGGCTTCAAGGGCATCCTCGAGGGGAAGTACGATCATATCCGCGAGGAGCATTTCTACATGGCGGGTACGATCGATGAGGTGATCGAGCGTCACGAGCGCGAGCAGAGGTCACTCTAAGATGGCTGGAAAACTGCATGTCGAGGTGGTGACCGCCGAGCGGGCGCTCTACAGCGGCGAGGCGGACCAGGTGAACGCTCCGGGCACGGAGGGTCGCCTGGGCATTCTGCCGCGCCATGCGCCGCTGTTGGCAGTGCTGGCACCGGGCGAGCTGCTGATCCGCCTGGGAGACGCTGAGGAGCCGATCTTTGTCTCCGGTGGCTTCTTGGAGGTCTTCGAGGATCAGGTCACGGTCCTGGCCGATGCCGCTGAGCACGCCGAGGAGATCGATGAGGCCCGCGCTCAGGAGGCGCGCCGCCGCGCCCTGGAGCGCTTGGAGCAGGCGCAGACGGATGCCGAGCGTGCTGAGCTCCAGGCGACTTTGGAGCGAGCGGTGAGCCGTCTGCGCGTGGCAGAGCTGGCACGTCGCCGCCATACCCGGCGTATTCGCCAGAGTACAGAGGAAGAGTAGCCCTCTTCCGCTGAGGAGCGCTGGCCCTTCACGGTCTGGTACCAGCGAAGTCGCTCGCTCATAGGCAAGGACCTTGTCCTTAAGGAAAAGGAGAACGCCATTGGCTGGCGTTCTCCTTCGTTGTTGTTCTGCTGACCCTGGCTTGTTCGCTGATCGTTGATCACTGCGGCCTCATGGGATGGGGCCGCCATGAGAGGGCTTAGAAGCTGCCGCCATCGCCACCACCAAAGTCGCCGCCACCACCAAAGTCACCACCAGCTCCTCCACCACCAAAGTCGCCGCCACCACCAAAGTCACCACCAGCTCCTCCACCAAAGTCACCCCCTCCTCCCATGCCAGGATCACCGGCAAAGCCAGCCTCTTGATGGTGGGCCTCTTCTTCACCCGCCATCTTGCCAAGCTCGTAACCAATCAGGCCGCCACCCAGGGCACCAAGGCCACCAGCAGCCCAGGGATTCATGCCTCCACCCTGATTGGGTGGATAATAGTTAGGAGGATAGCCTCCTTGATACGGACCCTGGTAGGGATAGCCACCCGGAGGAGTTGGTTCATAGGGTACGTTGCTGCGACCCCAGCCCCAACCCCAGCCCTGGCCAGAGCGGCGACGCACAACTGCGAAGAGGATTCCTCCAATGAGCAGTACTAGCAGACCGATGCAGCAGAGTGTGCCAAGACCACTTGACAGGAGGCCGCCAGCTCCAGAATTGGCCGGGGAGCTGCCTTCACCGCTCCTGGCAGCCGCCAGCGAATCCTCCAGCGAGCGAATGGCCGCCAGGGTGGCCCCGGTATAGTCGCCGTTATTGTAATTGTCCTTGAAGGCATTGTAGGCGTCCTGGGCAGCACTATTGGAAAGCGGCACTTGCGATCCAGACTTGATGTACATCCAGTGATGGACGGTATCGATAGCGATAACAATGAGACGCGAGTTGGTGACATGGCTTTGTGTGCGCGCCTCAAAGTCGGCCTGGCTGCCAGTGAAAGAGTTGGTCGTATAGATAGCGATGGGGTAGGGCAGTTTTGCCGCTTCGCTCTGGACGCGAGCTTTATCGAGGACACCAGCCCCGTCACTGATGGTGACGCTATCAGCCAGCGCAGCTACACTGGTCAGCATTAGCAGCAAACCACTAAGCAAAAGGGCTAGAGCTGGCTTCCATCGCTTTGATCTGATAATATGAGCATGTCGAGCAGAAGGCTCAGGGCTCTCCTGAGTCTTCCGCCTGGCAGAACGCGCTCGTATGAGACTCATGAACGTGTTCCCCTCCTCTTTTTGCCCTATCATGCCGCACTCTGTTACTCCATGCCACGCTATTTATACGGATGGGCCGATGGCTGGGTTGACAGAGAAAGTTGATTGCAGAGTCGGCCCCAGACCATAGTGAAGCGCAGTCGCTAAAAGCTGCCACCTGCTCCCCCACCGCTGTCGCTGAAACTCCCTCCATAGCTGCTTCCCCGAAAACCAGTGCTGGATTCACCTACCCGATAACCCCTATGCCGCTGAGCTGCATCCGCATTGGCAGCAGCCCCAACGGCCAAGAAGAAAATGACGACAACAGAGATACAGAAACAGCCAAGCCAAGCCAAGCCAGGCCAGGCCAGGCCACCAGTGTCCAATCAAAGCCTTGATTGGCGCTACCTGACGATGCTTCAAACAATGAGGTCCCGCTCAGGCTCTCCTCCAGCAAACGGATGGCCGCTAGCGCCGCCCCGGTATGGCCTCCCTGCTGGTAATTCTCCTTGAATTCTGTATAGTTATTACTATGCCTCACTCATCAATAGAAGTAACTCATCAATTTATATTGATCTATAATATAAGAAAAAGAGTCATTTCACATCTGGAGAGGCTCCAGGCATAAACATAGCGCTCGCCTGAATGTGACAGGTGAGCGCCAGTAGTGTGCGAGGGGGCTAGACGGTGCAGCAACCTAACAGATGCGAGGGAGCGGATCGCCGACGAGCATATCGAGGACGCGCATGCCACCGATCTCGGTGCGCAGGAAGACCAGGCCCGGGGGGTCCGCCTGTACGCTGCCGATGATGGCCGCCTCTCGTCCCAGGGGATGCGCACGCATGACGGCCAGGGCTTCTTCGGCGGCTTCAGCCGCAACCACGGCCAGTAGCTTGCCCTCGTTGGCAATGGTGAGCGGATCGAGTCCCAGGATCTCACAGGCGCCGCGTACCCCCGCATGCACGGGGATCGCCTGCTCGTCGAGGCCGATGGCCACCTCTGAGGCCAGGGCCATCTCGTTGAGGGCCGTGGCCACGCCGCCACGCGTGGGATCTTTGAGGCAATGCAGGCGCTCCCCGATGGTCTCTACCAAGGCCGCCACCAGCGTATGCAGCGGCGCCGTATCGCTCTGGATCTCCGTCTCAATGTCGAGGGCCTCGCGCGCCAGCATGATGGCAATGCCGTGGTCGCCAGCGCTGCCGCTCAGCAGCACGACGTCCCCAGGCTGCAGACAGGTCTGCCCCAGCGGCCAGTGCACACGTCGCAGTCCGACGCCGGCGGTATTGATGAAGACCCCATCCCCTTTGCCGCGCTGCACGACCTTCGTGTCGCCGGTGACGATGGCCACCCCGGCCTGACTGGCCGCCTCCTGCATGGAGGCGACGATGCGGCGCAGTTCCGCAATGGGAAAGCCCTCTTCCAGGATGAAGCTCGCCGAGAGATAGAGCGGCTGGGCTCCGGCCATCGCCAGATCGTTGATAGTGCCATGCACGGCCAGTTTACCAATGTCGCCGCCAGCGAAGAAGAGCGGACTCACCACATAGGTATCGGTCGTAAAGGCCAGCTGCAGCTCGCTCCCATCGAGCGAGAAGACCGCCGCATCGTCCAGCGCATCGAGGAGAGGATTGGAGAAGGCCGGGGCAAACACGCCTTCAATCAGATTATGGGTGGCCTTGCCGCCGCTGCCGTGACTGAGCGTGATACGCTCGTCGCGCAAATAGAACTTGTGTCGGCGCGCCTGCCGGACACGCTCCATCTTCTGCAATACTGTGTCTAGTCGTGCCGCTGTCGCCTCTTGCTCTGGGCTGGGCCTGCCTTCCATTTCTCTCTCCCTTCCTTTCTTGTCTTGCTCGCTTGAGTTGCCTGTCCTCTCCGTTCCTCTTACCCACCTGTCCTGTCTGGCCCTCGCCTCTACTTATGGGGTCTGCGAGAGGCTGCGCAGGTGGTCACGCTCAGCGGCCATCGAGAAGCGGCCATAGTTGTAGTAGGCCGCGCAGGCCCCTTCGGGTGAGACCATGCAGGTCCCGATGGGGGTCTCAGGGGTGCAGGCCGTGCCGAAGACCTTGCACTCCCAGGGCTTGATGACCCCCTTGAGCACCTCGCCACACTGGCAGGCTTTGGGATCGGCCACGCGCAGGCCCGGCACTTGGTAGCGCAGCTCGGCATCCCAGTCGGCGAACTCGGGCCGCAGCTTGAGGGCACTGTGGGTGATGAACCCAAGCCCGCGCCATTCGAAGAAGGGCCGCAGCTCCATTGTACGGGCCATCGCCTCCAAAGCCCGCACGTTGCCCTCGGGCCGCACGACGCGCGTGTACTGATTCTCGACCTCCGCCCGCCCCTCGCTGATCTGCCTGACCAGCAGGTAGATGGCCTGGATGATGTCGAGCGGTTCAAAGCCGGCGATGACCACCGGCTTGTGGTGGTCGCGGGCGATGAAGGTGTAGGGACGCATGCCGATGACCATACTGACGTGGCCAGGACCAATGAAGCCATCCAGACGCAGATCGGGCGAGTCGAGAATGGCTTTGATGGCCGGGATAATCGTTACATGATTGCAGAAAACGGAGAAATTCTTGATCCCCTCGGCCCTGGCCCGCAACAGGGTCACCGCCGTCGAGGGCGCGGTGGTCTCGAAACCGATGGCGAAGAACACCACCTGGCGATCAGGATGCTGGCGCGCCAGCTTGAGGGCGTCCAGTGGCGAGTAGACGAAGCGCACATCGGCCCCTTCGGCCTTGGCATCGAGCAGGCTGCCTTTCGACCCTGGGACGCGCATCATGTCGCCGAAAGTCGTGAAGATGACGCCTTCCGTGCGGGCGATGGCGATGGCATCATCGATGCGCCCCATCGGCAGCACACAGACCGGGCAGCCGGGACCATGCACCAGGTCGATGCTGCGCGGCAGCACATCCTCGATGCCATGCTTGTAGATGGTATGGGTGTGACCGCCACAGACCTCCATGAACTTGAGCGGGCGCCCCTCGCTGAGGCGCGCGATCTCGGCGGCGATGCGTTTGGCCAGCTCGGGATCACGATATTCATCGACGAACTTCATCGCTGTCAGCACTCCCTTTCTCTGCCGCTAAGCAGGTTTGCACGAGTTCAATGAGCGCATGGTAGACGGTGGCCTGCGCCTCCTGGATGCGCGGAATGTGATCGCCCGGCGAGACAATGCAGAAGTCGACTGCTGGGGAGCGCCGGGTTTTGCCGCCATCGTAGCCAGCCAGGCCCACCGTGAGCAGGCCCTGCTTTTTGGCCTGCTCGAAGGCCTGCAGGACATTGAGCGAGTTGCCGCTGGTGGAGATGCCCACGGCAATGTCGCCCGGGCGGCCAAAGGCGATGATCTGGCGCGTAAAGATATTCTCAAACCCGACGTCGTTGCCCACCGCCGTGACGACGGCGATGTCGTTGGTGAGGGCAATGGCCGGCAAGGGACGCCAGTGAGCCACTGGCGGCTGGAGCAGATCGGTCACCAGGTCCTGGGCGTCGGTCGTGCTGCCCCCATTGCCAAAGGCCAGCAGCGTGGCCCCCGCCGCGAAGGCCCGCGCCATGGCCTGGGCCGCCGCCAGCAGCGACGCGCGCGCGGTGGCCAGCGTCGCCTGACGCAGGGCGATGACGTCGCGGCACTTCTCCAGGGTGGAGTGCTGGACCTGACTGAGCACTTCCTCAAGACGGACCTTTCCGCCCGCAAAGAGATAGGGATAAAACAGGCGATCGTACTCCGATCCCTGGGCTTGATCGTTGGTCTCACGGTCAGCGCTCATGGCTCGCTCCCTTTCCTCGTGACCCCGACCTGGCCGCATAGCTCAGGCGAAGGGACCGTTCTGCTCACTCCCTGGCAGGCGGTACCGACTCGTCGAGACGTTCCAGGGCGACGCCACCGTGCACGAGCAGACGGTCGCCCGGGCGGACCTCGCCGAGTAAGGTGACGTCGATCATCGCCTCGCCCAGGCCCAGACTGACGCAGGCCATGCCAGCCTCCGCCTCCACGCTCAGCACCGTCGCCACCACGGCCTCATCCGCGCAGGTGGGACAGTACCCTTCAGGATCTGGCTGACACAGCGGTCGCAACGACATCCCCAGTTGGCGGGAGAGAGGCTCAGATTCCGGGTTCATTGCAGCAATCCCTCGTGTTCAAAAAAGACATGGACCAGCTCCCACAAGACGTGATAGAGCGTTTCATGGACCTCTTGCACGATAAAGGGGTCATCAGCAGGCACCACAAAGCGATAGTCGACAGCCTCCTCACTGAGCAGGCCCCCATCGCCGCCTAGCATGGCCAGCGTGAGCAGGCCCAACTGCCGCGCCTGCGCCAGGGCGGCCAGGACGTTGACACAGCGTCCGTCGGGCGAGAAGCCGAGGGCGATGTCCTGGGGGCGCGCCAGCACGCGCAGCTGTTCGCCGAAAGGCATCTCAGGCCGTCCGCCCGCCATCAGACCGCTGAGCGTGGCACTGTCGTTGGTCAGGGCCAGGGCCGGCAAAGCGCGCTTGCCCACGATGACCGGATGGACGAATTCGACTGAGACATGTTGCGCATCGGTAGCCCAGGCCCCATTGCCAAAGGCCAGCAGGCGCCCCCCCTGATGAAAGCGGCGGGCCATCGCCCAGCAGGCTTCGGCAATGCGCGGCGCCTCGCGCTCAAAGAAGCGCGCTGGCAGACTGGTGCTGAGCGCAAAGCGCTGCTCTAGCGCGGCCTCCAGCGCTTCAGGCACAGCTTGAGGCATGAGATAACCACCTCCTCCCCTTCCTTTCTCTCACTAGTCGATCTGGCTGGAGTGCAGCAGCTTCAGCTCATCGGTGTAGACATCGCCCATCAGCTGGAGCGCCTTGAGGGTCTCGCGCGCCTCCGCCTCATCGATCTTGCTCATGGCAAAACCAACGTGGATGAGCACCCAGTCGCCAGGGGCAATGCCTTCCGAGCGCACCAGGGCAACGCTGACGTTGCGCTTGACGCCCGAGACGTCAACGCGCGCAATCGAGTTGGCATCGTCTACCATTTCAAGCACTTGACCAGGTATTCCCAGACACATCGCATTGGCTCCTCTCTTGGATTGTGGCAACCAGGACGTCGCGCCCCTGAGCATCCTGCGCTGATCGGCTGATGGCACCTGTCAAAGGCCGGGCCGGCTCTCACCTCGGTTCACCTTGCAGGCACAGTGCTGCTGCCACTCTCTGCTGCCAGGCGGGCCGCCGCGACGGCCAGTTGCCCCAGGCTGAGGCCACCATCGTTCGGAGGCACACGGCGATTGAGATAGACCGCGAAGCCGCTGGCCTCTAGCTCAGCGACAAGGCTTTCCAGCAGCAGGCGATTCTGAAAGACGCCGCCGCTGAGGGCGACCTGGGAGAGGCCGCAGACCTCCCTGATGCGCTGACAGAGGTCGACGAATATGGCCACCAGCGAGCGGTGGAAGCGACGCGCCAGACGCGCCACCTCCCCACCGCGCTGGAGGTCCTCGACCAGGGCTGAGAGCAACGGGGAGACATCGATCTGGAGCGGCCCCTGACCCGAGCGGAGCAGGGCGTAGGGATAGGGCGGCTGCTCGTCGGGTGGAAGGCTGCTGGCCAGCATTTCCAGCTCAATGGCCGCCTGGCCCTCATAGAGCACCTCATCGCGCAGGCCGAGGATGGCCGCGACCGCATCGAAGAGGCGCCCAAGGCTGGAGGTCAGCGGCGAGTTGAGGCCGCGCTCGATCATCTGCGTGAGTATCCGCCAGGTGCTGCGATCGAGACGCCGCGTGAAGGGGATGTTCAGGGTCAAAAAGCGCTCGCCGTACGCCCGGGCCAGATAGACGGCGGCCATGCGCCACGGTTGGCGAACGGCCTGCTCTCCGCCCGGGAGGGGGACATAGGCCAGATGGGCCAGGCGTTCAAAGCCCCACAGGTCGGCCAGCAGGATCTCACCCCCCCAGATGGCCCCATCGGTACCGTAGCCCGTGCCGTCGGCAGCGATGCCAATGATCGGCCCGCTCAGGCCATGCTCAGCCAGCACGCTGGCAATGTGGGCATGATGGTGTTGGACGCCGATGCGTTGCTCGATGTCACTGTCCAGCGCGTACCTGGTCGCCAGGTAGTCGGGATGCAGATCATAGGCCACGGCCTCGGGGACGATGTCAAAGAGACGCTGGAAGTGCCGGATGCCCTCGCGGAAGGAGGCCAGGGTCTCCAGGTTCTCCAGATCACCGATGTGCTGCCCGACAAAGGCCTGGCGCCCTTTGCCCAGACAAAAGGTATTCTTGAGATGGCCCCCACAGGCCAGCAACGGACGCGGCAGGTCAAAAGCCAGGGGGATTGGCTCGGGGACATAGCCACGCGAGCGGCGGAAGAGCTGCTCACCGCCGGCGGCCAGGCGGGTGACCGAGTCGTCGCAGCGCATGTGAATCAGGCGATTGTGGCTGAGCATGCCATCAGCGATGCCGGCCAGACGCTGACGGGCATCGTCGTCGCGGTAGGCGATCGGCTCCTCGCTGCGGTTGCCGCTGGTCATCACCAGCACCGGCGGGCGCTCGGCAGGCATGACCTGGGCAAAGGCGCGCAGCAGGAGATGATGAAGCGGTGTGTAGGGCAGCATCAGGCCCAGGGTCCGGTAGCCTGGGGCCACGTCGGGCGCGATGGGAGCGGCGGGCCGCTGCTCGAGCAGCACAATGGGCCGACGCGGCGATTGCAGCAGGGCGGCCTCGCCCTCGCTGACGAAGCAGAGGCGCCGTGCTGTCTCCAGGTCGGGCACCATGAGGGCAAACGGCTTGGCTTCGCGATGCTTGCGCCGCCGTAGCCGTTGGACTGCCACCGCGTTGAGCGCATCGCAGGCCAGATGATAGCCCCCCAGGCCCTTGATGGCCACAATAGCTCCCTGAGCAAGCAGCTGAGCCACCTGCTCGATAGGAGTCGCCTCCGCTGCGCCACAGGCCGAGAGTCCCGGCTCCTCCGCGGTCCATAGCTCCAGACGAACCTGCGGCCCACATCGCGGGCAGGCATTGGGCTGCGCGTGAAAGCGCCGATCGGCAGGATTGTCATACTCGGCACGGCAGGCGGGACACATGGCGAAGACGCGCATGGTCGTCTGCTCACGATCGTAGGGGACATCCTGGATGATGGTGAAACGCGGCCCGCAGTTCGTACAATTAATGAAGGGATAGCGATAGCGACGATCGGTGGGGTCAAACAGCTCGCGCAGGCACTCGGCGCAGGTGGCCACATCGGGTGAGACCAGCGTGGTCCGCTCGCTGCTCTCCTGGCTCGGCGCAATCACAAAAGCCGTCTCCTGCCGAGGGGGCAGTTCCTCAACCGAGACGCGCTCGATGCGCGCCAACGGCGGCGCCTCAGCCTGAAGCCGCTCCCGAAAGCGGGCCAGCGCCTCCGCTGGTCCCTCTACCTCGATGGCTACCCCGCGGCTGTCGTTGCGCACGAAGCCGGCCAGCCCCAGACGCTGAGCCAGGCTGTAGACAAAGGGGCGAAAACCTACCCCCTGCACCATGCCTGTCACCGTCAGCCGCTGTCGCTGACGCGTCGCCATCGTGACCGGGACTCCGGCAAGATGTTCGCTCATGAGGCCGCTCCTTCTTTCGGGATGACTGGCCCTTCACGGTCGGCGGGCAAGGATCGCCCAGGCACGCGCCCGACATGCCAGAGCCACTCACACCAGGTCTCCAGCCCTTCGCCACTGCGGCAGCTCAGTGAGAAGATCTGCAGCCCCGGGTTGACTGCCAGCGCTTGAGCACGCACCCGCTCGGGATCATAGTCCACGTAGGGAAGCAGATCCAGCTTGTTGATCACCAGGACCTGGGCGGCGGCAAAGATCTGCGGATACTTGGCGGGCTTCTCATCTCCCTCGGTCGTGCAGACCACCACAACCCGCAGGTCCTCGCCCAGATCCCAGGCCGCCGGACAGACCAGGTTGCCGATGTTCTCGATGAAGAGCAGATCGAGCCGCTGCAGATCGAGGGCCTCCAGCGCATCACGCACCATATGCGCCTCCAGATGGCAGGCCCCGCGCGTGTTGATCTGCACCACCTGTGCCCCAGCGGCCTCCATGCGCTCGGCGTCCAGGCTGGTCTCGATATCCCCTTCGATCACCCCTATGGCCAGCCGCCCACGCAGCCGGGCGACGCTGCGCTCGAGCAGGGTGGTCTTCCCCGCTCCTGGACCGCTCATCAGGTTGATGCAGCGCACCCCAGCCGCCGCCAGCCGGCGCCGTACCGCTGCCGCCACCTCCTCATTGGCCGCCAGGATGTTTCGGGCAATGGTCACTCTGGGCATAGCTACCGCTCCTCAGCCGTTCTTCGCCTGCTCCTGGCCTCCCTGCTGGGGATCAGCCCCTACCTCCATGTCGAGGATCTGCAACTCGGTGCCCGAGAGGATACGCGTGGACCAGGTGCCACAGGCGGGACAGCGCGCAATGAAGTCCTCGACGGCAAAGGAGCTGGCACATGGCTCGCACCAGGCCCGATGCGGGCTGACCTCGATCGCCAGCCGGGCCTCAGCCAGGACGGGCGAGAGCGAAGCCAGCATGGTAAAGGCCGTTTGCAGGGCCTCCACCAGGACACCGCTGGCTTCGCCCACGCGTAGATGCACGGTTCGCACCTGTCGCACCGCGCACTCCTCCGCCCTGGCTTCCACTACTTCGATGATGCTCTGAGCAAGCGCTAGCTCATGCATCGCTCCCCCCACCTTTCGCCCTCGACCGAACGGGGCCTGTTCACGCCCGGCGCCACGCACAGTCTCCTTCCTCTCTCTTTACATCGAGCGAATACGCAAATAACGCTGAATATCGGGAAGTTGCTGTCTGAGAACCAGGAGCAAGAGCACCAGCACAATGGCGCTTGTGATCCACTTGACCATTAGTACATGCCTCCTTTCAGTCAGTGAGAGCAAAGCTCGTTAGCGAAATGAGAACTATGCAGTCTCAATCGAATCTGAGCCTTGATAGAGCTGCCTGACCACCGTATCGAGGATATGCAGGGCGCGTTCGACCGCCGCCTGCACAGGGGGGCTGAGGCCCATCTGCAGCTCCTCCTCGGCGGCATCCGCTTCCCAAGGGGTTGGCTCGCAGCCGATGAGCAAGGTCGGAATGGGCGGCGCCCCCAGGGCCCGGGCATAGGTCAGGACGCGCACAGGATCAAGGCTATGCGCCTCCAGACCGAGCTTGCCAGTAGCCAGATCGGCGACCTGATCTGCCGGAGGAAGCAGCGGCTTGAGCAGATAGAGCGTGCCCGGACTGCCACCACGCGGCACGGCATCGATGAGGATCAGCGCATCGTAGCCGTCGAGGAGCGCATAGGCCAGCTCCAGACCCCGAATGCCAAAGTCCATGACCTCAACTCCCGGTGGATAGCGCCCATGCGCCCGCTGAGCCACCGCGCAGCCGAAGCCGTCGTCGCCCAGGAAGATATTGCCAACGCCAGCTACCAGCAGGCGACGCAGCCCTCCGTGGGCTGCCTGCTCAAAAGCAGCTGCTAGCGCCTGTCGTAGCTTCTGTTCCTCGTCTGTCTCCATGTCCACCTCATTCCTCCTCCCCGAGCGGTTCCACTTCCTCCGGGAAGAAGAAGAAGCGATGACCCGGTAAGACGCGCTCGTCCCATTGCTCTCTGCCGGGATCATCATCGAGCGTGACCACCAGATAGAGGCGGTTCTCGAAGTCTTGCTGGATGACCTCGACGCGCCCGATGCGCCCTTCCAGCAGCAGATCAAAGGCATCGGCCAGGCGCCCCTGACGCGCTCGCCCCGGGCAGAGGCGCACGCGCGTGCCCGCCCTCACCTGGCGCCCCGCGATCGTAATCATCTCCGGCGGCGGGTAGTCCTCTCCTGGAAAGACCCAGTCGTTGCCGTTCGCCAGGCTCATGGCTCAGCCTCCCCCAGCGCGCGCAGCCCGCGAATGGTGCCGTGCAGCTGCAAGAACTGCTCCGGCGTCAGACGCTCGATCTGTTCCAGCACCGCCCGTCCGCGGGCATCGCCACGGCGAATCTGCTCTTTCTCCTCGTCGGTCAGGGTCAGGATACGCAGTGCCAGCAACTCATCGATCTCGGTGCCGTCGAAGAGCGGAGCTGGACTTTCCGGGGCGATCTGCGGATAGTCGTAGAGGATGATCGGTGAGGAGAGCAGGCTGTCGCGCTCACCTGGCTCGCCCACCAGCACCGGCCAGGTGCCGCTGTTGCAGCAGGAAGCTGCCACCTGACGCAGCTCCTCTGGCGGCTCTATCAGGGAGACAAAGGCGCCTCCTTCCACCTGGAGGATGGTATGCGTTGAAACACAGGCTGACAGCAGGGCCTCTTGCGCCCGTAGTTCCGCTGGCTTCTCTACAGGGGTCGTATTCGTAACGGTGACACGCAGCTTGTAGAGATGCGCTCGCTCGGGCACCGGCTCAGCGGCGATCGACACCGCACCACTCAGGGTGCGCCCCTCACGCACAATGCGTCTCGTTTCGCTCGTTCTTCCTCCATGCGGCTCCTCTTCCTCCAGGTACCGTGCCGGAAAGGCAAAGGGCAGGCGCCGCTCGGCCTGAAGCAGCTCCCGCTGCGCGAGGGCCGTCGCGCTCACACTGCGCTCGACTCCCTCCTCCCAGACGCCTTCCAAGGGCGCCTCCGCCCAGCGGGGCACCCCTTCTCGGGACCGTTCGATCGCCTGCCCTCCTGGGCGCTGCTCATCCTCGCGCCTGCAGCGCATCAGCTGGAGAAAGCGTACGGCGATGGAGAGCTGCGGCTCAGTCCCCCCATCGGCCTCCAGCAGGCACTCGGTCTGCATGCGCCAGGGTTCCACCTCGCCGCCCGCCTCGCTGTAAGCGCGCGGATAGAGCACCCCATAGGTCCAGCGCTGCCGGTTCTTGAGAGCCGAGTGACGGTACGGATAGAGCAAATAGCCCTCATAGAGCACCGCCTCGGCAATGGCCTGGATCTCCTCCAGCTTCATGACTCCCTTCCCTCCTGTTCTCCCGCCTCCAGCAGGCGCAGTATGGTCTCCTCCCAGGTTGGCAGGCCCTGGGCCAGCTTGTAGGCAGAGAGCCGGTCGAAGACCTGGCGCTGCAGCCGAAGCCAGGCGCTCCCGGGATAGAAGCGGGCGATCAGCTCACGCCAGCACGACAGCGGCAGTGCAAAGGTCGCCTCTTTTGACCAGGGAATCGGGGCAATTTGGAGACGTCCCCCTTCGCCCTCGTAGAAGATCGTGCCGCTGAAGAGGAAGCGCAGGGGGATCACTCCCTCCTCGTCCTCCAGGGCCGCAAAATACTTGGTGCTGACCACCTCGAAATCGTAGGTGCAGGGCACTGGCAGCTCGACCTCGGCCCGCTCCTCAAAGGCCGGCACCACTGTCCCGGCATGGGTCCAGAGCAGGGAGCGCAGGGTTTCGCCCCAGCGCGATGGCTCGCCGAAGACCTCCAGCAGGCGCGCTTGAGCCGTCGGGCTGTAGCGCCGGCGCGGGGCCTCGATCTGGATCTGGGCCCGTACGACCACGCTCTGCACCGGCTGCGTGGGCACCCGATTGCTCACCTGTAGCCGGAAGAGCAAGAGCGGCACAGCTGCCGCAGCGGGCACGGCGGCGTCCACGATGGCAAAGTCAAGATCCGGTATCATCTTCCCCTTCCCCCAGGGCCGGCGCCGCTCGTCCAGCCGCAGCCGTCACGATCTCGGCCCGCGCCTGCAGCTCCTCGAAAAAGGTCCGCAGCGCCTGCTCCACCTCCAGGCCGCCGCTCAGGCCCCGCCAGTTGGCGCGGATCAGACCCGTCAAGCGATAGCAGGCATCAATCGGCACCAGATAGGCCTCGCGCGCCCCGCGGACGCGATTGATCAGCAGAGCCTCGACATCGGGCAGCAGCGCCCCCAGCCGCGGGTAGCGGGCGACCAGCCCCTGCCAGCCGTTCAGGCTCAGCAAGGACTCCGTCGCGCCCGCTGGCCCGGGATAGAAGGCAAGCATACGCCCGGCTGGGCTGCTGTAGAAGAGATAGACCAGGTTCACCGGCAAGCCCAGCGCCTCCCACTCGGCGTCAGTCAGCCCCAGATCGCGCAGCCAGCGATAGCGCTCGGGGATCAATCGATACTGACCCTGGCCCGCCTGGCTCCCCGCGCGGAAGAGCAGTGCACACGGCTCACAAACACAGAGCACCTGACGCCGCTCGGGGGCGAACAGATGGCGATGGGTCGGCAACAGGAGGGTGCTGCACAGCTCGCAGCGCTCCAGGGGGCGGCGCTGCGGCTGGCCTTCGCGCGACACGAAGCGCCGCAGCGCGCCCAAAGGGAGCGCCACAGGGGCCTGACCTGTCTGCTGCTGCTGCTCACCCGGGCGGCCCGCCTCCTCGCGCCTCATTTCCGTCACCGCTCACTCCCCTCTCAGACTGGTCTCGGTTTGGGGCGTCGCCATCGCTGCCAGAGATCCACCGCGCCGGCGCGGGACAAAGACCACCGGGACCGGTGTCCCGCCCCGCGCCGGCATCCCAGCCACCTCATCACCCTCCTCAATCTCCAACCCACATAGATCGGGAGCCGCACGATAGACCGCCTCTTCGATCCTCTGCCGCAGATACTGAAGCGAGGCGGCACAGCCGCTACCGCTCCCAGTCAGGCGGAGCCAGACGACCCCTTCCGCCACGCGCAGGAGCACCAGCTCCCCCCCATGTCCGCGCACCACAGGCCGCAGCTCCTCCAGCGCCCGCTCCACCCGCTCCTGGAGCGGGACAGGATGCAGATCATGTAAGAGCAAGAGACCAGCGACCAGCTCATCGCTCGCCAGCAGCTCGAGCAAGCGCGGCCCGGCAGCAGGGAACAGCGTGCGCGTGCCCTCCGCCGCCGTTAGCCGCTCCACGATCCGCCGCAAGCCCTCGCCATAGAGCGCCACCAGCGCCCGGACCAGCTCCTCCGCCAAGGCCCGCATCTGGGGATCGGGCAGCTGCTCGATCTCGGCCAGCAAACGCTCGATCTCCTGAGCCGGCTGCCGCCCTTGACGCGCCTGCGCATCGCTGCTCATGACCTTCTCCTCCTGAATGAACGCCGCCCGCGTCGGGGCGGGCGGCGCAAGGCTGCCCGCAGGGGCCTCCCAGCCCCTCTCCACGGACTGACGCTACGACACGCGCCCGAAGGTCGGCGAATGCACAATCTCCAGCTCTTTGCCGTCCCCCAGATACATATGCACCCCACAGGGCAGACACGGATCGAAGCTGCGCACCGCCCGCATGATATCGATGCCCTTAAACTTGTCAGGACCGTTCTCCTCGAAGATCGGCGTATTTTGCACCGCATCTTCGTAGGGGCCTGGCGTCCCGTAGATATCGCGCACGCTGGCATTCCAGGGCGTCGGCGGATAGGGGTGATAGTTGGCAATCTTGCCGTTCTCAATCACCAGGTGATGCGAGAGCACCCCACGCACCGCCTCATGGAAGCCGCAGCCGATCGCCTCCTTGGGCACCGTAAAATCGCTCCACGTCTTCGTACGGCCCGCGCGGATCTCCGCCAGCGCCTTCTCCACGCAGTAGAGCGCCACCGCTGCCGCATACGCCTGGAAGTACGAGCGGGCCCGATCACGCTCCAGGGCATTGCTCCACTTGGGGATCTTCCACTCAAACTCGACCTCGGGCTTGAGGGCCGTCTTCGGCAAGCGGATCTTGACGCTGTGCCCGGTCGCCTTGATGTAGCCGCCCAGATCGACCAGGCCGGCCAGGGCCGTCACCCACAGGCGCGCCAGCGGCCCCCCGCCAGTATCCAGCGCCAGATACTGCCCCGTGCGCTTATCGTACCAGCGCGGCGACATCACCCAGCTATATTTCCCCTTGAAGTCGCGCTTCTGCGGCTTCGGAATCGTCGTCTGGTTCCAGGGATGGCGCTGATCGACCGGATTGCCCAGCGGATCACGATCCACAAAGGTCCGCTCGTTCTCCCAGTCCTCGTAGTAAGAACTCCCCAGCAGGATGCGAATGCCCAGATTGATATCGACCAGGCTCGTCGTCACCAGCTCGCCATCGACCACCACGCCCGGCGTCACGAACATCGCCCGGCCCCACTTATCCATCGTGCGATAATCGTAGTCACAGACATCAGGGTCCTGGAACGACCCCCAGCAGCCGAGCAACACACGCCGCTGGCCTACCTTTTCATAGCCGGGCAGGGCCTGATAGAAGAAATCGAAGAGGTCGTCATGCAGCGGCACGACCTTCTTCATAAACTCCACATACTTCATCAGGCGCACCAGATAATCGGTGAAGAGCTGGACCGTCGCCACCGTGCCCACCCCGCCGGGATAGAGCGTCGACGGATGCACATGGCGCCCCTCCATCAAGCAAAACTTCTCGCGCGTCAGGCGGCTCATCTGCAGCGCCTCGCGATAGAACTCGCCCGTGAAGGGATTGAGCGCCCGCATAATATCGGCGATCGTGCGATAGCCGTGGTCCCTGGCATGTGGGGCCTCGGTCTTCTGAGCCAGCTCCCAGACCCCAGGATTGGTCTCCCGCACCATCTGCTCGCAGAAATCGACCCCGACCAGGTTCTCCTGAAAGATGTTGTGGTCAAACATATACTCCGCCGCCTCGCCCAGGTTGAGAATCCACTCGCCGAGGGCTGGCGGCTTCACCCCGTAGGCCATATTCTGGGCATAGACCGAGCAGGTGGCGTGATTATCCCCGCAAATCCCACAGATGCGGCTGGTGATAAAATGGGCATCGCGCGGGTCTTTGCCCTTCAGGAAAATGCTATAGCCGCGGAAGATCGACGACGTGCTGTAGCACTCCACCACCTGCCGCTTCTTAAAATCGATCTTGGTATAGATTCCCAGACTGCCCACAATGCGCGTAATCGGGTCCCAGGCCATTTCAATGAGCTGGCCAGGTTCAGCCGGGGCAGCCTGACGTCGCACCTCAGTGGTCATCTTGCTCTCTCCTTTGCCGAACAGGCACCAGCCAGCAAGAGAGCGGGAACAGCTGCTGATCTTCCGTCACCACCGCCATAAGCAAACGTCCAGACGAGCAAAACAAGACAAAGGGGCCTGTGCATACCCGCACACAGCAACCTGAGCGGAACAAGGCTCGGGCGCCGTCACCCGTCAGGGGCGGTGGGTAGTCGTTCCCTCCTCTACCAGCGCGGTTGATAGCCGGTCGCCAGCTCGCGGCCCTTACGGCGCCACGAAGGCTCTTTATTGAGTGTTGACTTCGTAATACTGCGCAGCGCCCGAATCGCCCCACCGTAGGCGCCGGCAATCCCGGTAGACAGCTTGGCCCCAGGCGGCTCATCCATGAAGGGCATAAACTTATCGGGGAAGCCGGGCATCGTACAACCGATACAGATCCCGCCCACATTGGGGCAGCCACCAATGCCGGCCATCCATCCCCGCTTCGGCACATTGCACTGTACCACCGGGCCCCAGCAGCCGAGTTTCACCAGGCACTGGGGAGCGCCATACTCCGTGGCGAAATCGCCTTGTTCGTAGTAGCTACCGCGATCGCAGCCCTCATGCACGGTTCTGCCGAAGAGCCAGGTAGGGCGCCCGAGGTCGTCGAGGGGGATCATTGGGGCCAGACCCGCCGCCTGGTAGAGCAAGTAGAGGAGCGTCTCCATGAAATTGTCCGGCTGCACAGGGCAGCCAGGGACATTGACAATGGGGATGCCAGCCCATGACTTCCAGCCGTGGCCCAGATAGTCGGCCAGGCCCATCGCCCCGGTGGGGTTGCCCTGCATGGCATGGATGCCGCCGTAGGTGGCGCAGGTTCCGATGGCCACCACCGCCCAGGCTTTCGGCGCCAGGCGATCGATCCACTCACAGGTCGTGATCGGCTGTCCAGTCGCCGGATCGGTTCCCAGCGCCGCCCAATAGCCTTCACGCTTAATGCGCTCGTTGGGGATCGAGCCTTCCACCACCAGCACAAAGGGATCAAGCTCGCCGCGTTCGGCCTGGTACCACCAGGTCATAAAGCTGTCGCCGCCCAGCTCATAGGCGAGGACAGGATTGTGCAAATAGACGCGGGGAAGTCCCGGAATCGCTCCCAGGATCACATCTTCCAGGCTTGGCTGACTGGCCGCCGTAATCGAGACCGAGTCGCCATCACAGCCCAGGCCCGCGGTGATCCAGACGATGTGGACCGCCTCCACGCGCGTCCTGGTCATAGCGGTGCCTCCTTCAACAAGAGCGCGCCAGTGCTTGCCCTCAGCCAGGCCAGTCACTCACTGCCTGATGAACTAACTGGCACGCAGACAAACAACATAGACACACGCACACGATGCCTTCGCTGCCGCTAGATGCAGCGCATCCCGGGCTTCCTTGCTCAACCTAACAAACTACCCCTTTGAGTTACTCCTCTCCTCTCCTCCAGCACCTCTATATTGAGAATAGCGAGCCACCCCAAATCGCGAGCCTCCCCGCCTGGATACCAGAGCAAGCGCACGGCACCACCAGGGAGAGAGAGGGAGAAAACTTGACGTACCATTCCTGGCAGGCACGGCAGACAAAATATCCGCGCAGCCCACCCTCACGAGCATCGACCTGGCCTGAGCCTGGACCTGGCCAGCGCCTGCCGCCCTGCCCCATCTGAGCACAAGATACAGCCCCTCTTTTCGCATCACGCCGCATCACACTGCTCCGCGCCCCCATCAGACAGCCAACAGCACAGAGGAAGAAACCTCAACCCAGTCGGTCCTGGGCCGACGGCGCACTCTCTTCCTGCCTTCTCAGCAGACTGCCAGACAGGCAGAGCAAAGCGCAGCGCCAGTCAGCAGGGCAACAAGACAAGCAGCACGGCCTGGTAGGAGAAAGCTCAGCCCGAACTCATTTGGGCCAGCTTACAGATAACATGAAGGGCGCACACTACAGCGACGAAGTAGTTAAAGCACCAACAAAGGAGCGGATAAGGGGTTCCGATGTAAACAGCACAGCCGGAAAGCCCTCAGCCGGTCCGTCGTCCCACCTCATGAGCACAAGACGCGCTAACAACACGACATCCAGGGACCAGCTCTTCCCTGAGAGCACTGAATGCTTCCTTGTTCTAATAAGGCTCGCGATAGAAACTTCCGCTCAGGGATGGACTTTGGCTTCTTCAGAAGAATTGTTGAGGTTCACGTCTGGTAAGCAACCCGAGACACAATCAACTATAGCATAGACAAATCAAGAGAGTCAAGTCTGAATCCCTGCAAAGCAGACATTGGAGCTGCAACGCAGCTGCATCTGTCTCACATTGTTATACGCTGTTTCACGCCGGGCAACATCTAAGATTTTCCTACCGGGGGACTTGACAAACGAACGGTGATAGCCTTAGTATATAGAACATGCATTCTAGGCCCATATGGGCCGGCGAAAAAGGGGAAAATACTCCATGACGATACAGCTTCGTCAGCCGCCCGGGGTGACCAGAAGGAGGCAGGCCATCACCGGGGAGGAGGAGGATGATGCCATCTACCTTACGCCGCGGCTGCCGAGCAGCACACGCCGCTATCAGCCCCTGCCACCCGCCAACGCGGATGTGGCTGGTCCGCTGAGTGGCATTACTGGTCCGCAGCCGGCGGTTTTCATCCAGCGGAGGCGGGCCAGTAGCCAGATGAGGCCGGAATATGGCACGACCTCCACCAAGGCCGTGGTGCCCGAGGGTCTGCGCACAGTAGCCCCAACGCGCATCAAGGCCCGGCGCACGGGCCGCTCCTGGGTCCTGCGCAGTTTTCTTCTGGGCCTCCTGTTCATCGCCCTGCTCGGCCTGGGCCTGGCTTATCTCGGCTCCTGGTGGCAGCTCCACCAGGAAGATGTCCAGTTTGGGCGCCCACGCACCTGGCAGATGGACGCCGTAGTTGGGCACAACGATAGCCCAAGCCATCCCACCCACTTTGTCTTTATCAATCTCAATCGACATGTTGAGATCATTGAATTTCCTGGTGGAGATGGCAACAACGCGCGCGTCTACAATGGTCCGGTGCTCTTCGGCCCCAATCAGGACCTGGTCCCGATTACCGCCGAGGTCCGCGATGTGAACGGAGACGGTCGGCCAGACCTGATCGTCCATATCGGCGAGCAGCGCCTTGTATTGCTAAACGATGGCAATACCTTCCGCCCGACTACCGCCGCCGATCACATCTCCTTCTGAGCCGGGCGTCGGCCACAAGCTGTGACGCCTGTGGCTTTCCGATTTCCAAGCCTTCAGTGGAGGACAGAAGCGGGATTCCGCACGCGTCTACTCCGCAGGGAGTCGCTGGCACGAACCTCGCTCCTGTCCTCTTTACTCCGCCGACTGAGACGCTCCTACCCCTTCGCTCGCCTGCTCACGCCCCGGCCGTGGAGCAGCCTGGCCGCTGTCTAGAGCACGCAGACTCTTCACATACTGTAGATGCGCTCGATCATGTTCCCAGTCCTCGCGGTCCTGTTCATCGCGCTTGATGGGTGTTTCCAGCACCACCGTCAACCCGGACAGGCGGGCATCGTTGAGCAGAGCCTGCAGTCCCTCCACAGGAATCTGCCCCTCGCCTACTCGCGCATGGACATCGCGATGACTACCCAAAGGCTGCCGACTGTCGTTGAAATGCAGCACCTTGAGCCGTGAGAGACCGACTAGCTCGCTGAAGCGCTGCAGGACCGCCTCCACACCGGCGGGTGAGCCGATATCGTAGCCAGCGCCCCACAGATGGGCCGTATCCAGACAGATTCCCAGCCGCTCCTGCTCCTCTGGTAGGAGCGCCAGCACGGTGGCCAGCTCCTCGAAGCGCTGCCCCAGTGTATGGCCAGCTCCGACGTCGTTTTCGAGCAGGAGGCGCACATCAGAGGGGGCCTCAGCCAGGACCAGGCCCAAGGCTTCCTTCAGGCGGGCAATGCCCAGCTCGATGCCAGCCCCCCGGTGGCTGCCAATGTGCACTACGACATCGGAGGCTCCGAGCAGAGCCGCCCGCTGCAGCGTCCAGGAGAGGAGCCTGATCGAGGGCTGCCAGACCTCCTCACGCGGCGAGGCCAGGTTGATCAGATAGGGGGCATGGATAACGAGCGGCGCCAGACCTCGCGCTCGCGCGGCCTGCGCAAACTCCAGCGCTGCCTCTTCGCCGCCAGTCGGCGGCTTCCAGCCTGTGGGGTTGCTGGCAAAGAGCTGAATGGTCTCACAGCCCAGGGAAGAGGCAATCTCCAGCGCCCGCAGCGGTCTGCCGTTGAGCGGCATATGTCGCCCTATTCTCATTGTGCTCTCTACTCCACGTCCGCATGCATGCTTGCACGGCCTGAGCCGGTCTGGCACCTGGCTCCGCCCGCTCGTCAGCAGGGCCAGGCGGTCAATCTCCCAGGCCAGGAGGAAGCTCAGGGAGCCGCTTCCTGCGCAGGATGGCCCTCTGCCGCCCCGGATGTCTGCCCACCCTGGCCAGCCAGTGAGGCGGCGCCTTCGCTCAAGGGCAACCGTTCTTGCAGAGCCTGAACGGCGCGTTGGACATCAGGTAACCCATCGATATGAGGCAACTCCTCCAGGCTCGTCAGCCCAAACTGCTGCAGGAATTCCGGCGTCGTCGCAAAAAGAGCTGGATGGCCCACCGTCGGGGCCCGACCCACTTCAGCAACCAGCCCATGTTGGATCAGACTGGCCAAAGCCCGATCGCTATTCACGCCGCGAATGGCCTCGATCTGCGCGCGCGTAATCGGCTGGCGATAGCAGATCACTGCCAGTGTCTCCAGAGCCGCCGGCGTCAGTTTAGCAGTTAAGGGCAGGCCCAGCAGTGCCGCCACATAGCGCGCATTCTCAGGTGCCGTTACCAGCTGCACCTGAGTGCCCAGACGCTGCAAGCGCAGCCCACGTCGTTGCTCTTCCAAAATATGGGCCAGCGCCCGCAGGCCTGCCTGCAGCTCTTCCTCGCTGACAGCCAAGACCTTGCGCAGCTCGTTCTGCTCCAGCGGTCGCCCCGCCACAAAGAGCAGGCTCTCGATCGCCGAGGCGACGCGCGCCTCATCTCCCTGCAAGGCCTGTGGCAGTGCCGCCACTTCTGTCGTGCCGTTCGGCGCCTCCGCGCTCACCTCGTCCTGCCTCCGCATAGTGGGTGAGTGATTGCTGACTAGTTGACTGACTTGACTGACCTGAGCGCCGCGCTCGCCTCCCTCCCGCTGAGAGGAGAGAGACGGCGCGGCCATTATACCATAGCCCTTCCGCCCAGCATAGCCGGCAATTTTGGTCCTCCCGCCCAAACTTTGATAATAATTCACTCAAATCTTCTTGCAATGAGTCACTCAATGTGGTATAGTAACAGACAAGGTAAGACGTTTGCAACCAGGGGGGAGACTACAAGAGCCATGAAGTTAGAGCGCTTAACTGAGAAGGCCCGCGAGGCCATTACGGATGCCTCAGAATTAGCGCGGAGCTACAACCATAGCCAGATCGAGCCAGAGCATCTGCTCTATGCCCTGCTAGAGCAGCAAGGGGGCATTACGAGCGAGGTCATTCAGAAGGCCGGGGGTGACCTGGCAGCAGCGCGGCGGGTAGTGCGCAACGAGCTGGAGCGTATGCCGCGCGTCTATGGTGGCAGCGAGCCAGGTCTTTCGCCGCAGCTGCGGCGGGTCCTGGAAGAGGCCTGGCGCCAGATGAGCAGTTTCAAGGATGAGTATCTGAGTGTCGAGCATTTGCTGCTGGCGCTGTTTGAGGTTGGTGGTGAGGCCATTCAGCGCGCCTTCCGCGCCGCTGGGGTGACGCGCGATACGACGCTGCGTGCGTTGAGCGCGATTCGTGGTGCGCAGCGTGTAACGGATGAGAATCCCGAAGGGAAGTATCAGGCCCTGGAGAAATACGGGCGCAATCTGACGGCCCTGGCAGCTCAGGGCAAGCTTGATCCGGTGATCGGGCGCGATGAGGAGATCCGCCGCGTGATCCAGGTGCTCAGCCGACGCACAAAGAATAATCCGGTGCTGATCGGCGATCCTGGCGTAGGTAAGACGGCCATTGTCGAGGGCCTGGCCCAGCGCATTGTGCGCGGAGATGTGCCCAAGACGCTCAAAGATAAACAGATTATCGCTCTCGATTTGGGTGCGCTGATCGCAGGCGCCAAGTACCGCGGCGAGTTCGAGGAGCGCCTGAAGGCGGTCCTGCGCGAGATCCAGAATTCTGAGGGACGCATCATTCTCTTTATCGATGAGCTGCATACGCTGGTTGGGGCTGGCGCCGCTGAGGGGGCGATGGACGCCTCGAATATGCTCAAGCCTCTGCTGGCCCGCGGTGAGCTGCACTGCATCGGCGCAACGACGCTCGACGAGTATCGTAAATATATCGAGAAAGACGCGGCCCTTGAGCGCCGCTTCCAGCCAATCATGGTCGAGGAGCCGTCGGTCGAGGATACGATCAGTATCCTGCGCGGCTTGAAGCAGCGCTATGAGGTCCATCACGGCGTCCGCATCCAGGATAGCGCTCTGGTGGCGGCGGCGGTGCTGTCGAAGCGCTATATCAGCGACCGCTTCTTGCCGGATAAGGCCATCGATCTGATCGATGAGGCGGCCAGCCGGCGCCGCGTGGAGCTAGATAGCACGCCAAGCGAGATCGACGCGCTGGAGCGTCGCATCCGTCAGCTCCAGGTGGAGCATGAGGCCCTGAAAAAGGAGACCGACCCGGCCAGCCGTGAGCGGCGCGAGCGCGTGGAGCAGGAGATTGCCAATCTGAATGAGCAGCTGCATAGTCTGCGCCTCTCGCTGGAGCGCGAGCGGGAGCCGGTGGAGACGCTGCGCCGTCTGAAGACGGAGCTAGAAGAGGCTCAGGTGGCTCTGGAGCGGGCCGAGCGCGAGTATAACCTGGAGGAGCAGGCCCGCCTGCGCTACGGTATCATTCCAGAGCTGGAGCGCCGCATCCGCGAGATGGAAGGGAAGCTGAGCGAAATTCAGGGAGCGCGGATGCTGAAGGAGGAGGTCGACGCCGAAGATATCGCTGAGATTGTCTCGAAGTGGACACATATCCCGGTTGCCCGATTGATGGAGGGCGAGGTCCAGAAGCTGCTGAAGATGGAGGAGCGCCTGCGGGAGCGCGTGGTTGGCCAGGACCATGCGCTGCGGGCGGTCTCGGATGCCATTCGCCGGGCGCGTGCCGGTCTGCAGGACCCCAACCGTCCGCTGGCCAGCTTCCTCTTCCTGGGTCCGACTGGCGTCGGCAAGACGGAGCTGGCCCGGGCCCTGGCGGAGTTCCTCTTTGATAATGAGCAGGCGCTGGTGCGCATCGACATGTCGGAGTACATGGAGAAGCATAGCGTCTCGCGTCTGATCGGTGCTCCGCCGGGCTATGTCGGCTATGAGGAGGGCGGCCAGTTGACGGAGGCCGTGCGCCGCCATCCTTACAGTGTGGTGCTCTTCGATGAGATCGAGAAGGCCGCGCCCGATGTCTTCAATGTCTTGCTGCAGCTGCTCGACGATGGTCGCCTGACCGACGGCCAGGGCCGCACCGTGGACTTCAAGAACACGGTCATCATTATGACGAGCAACGTGGGCACCACCTGGCTGCCCGAGCTCGAGGGCCTCGATGAGGAGGAGGCCCAGCGGCAGGTCCGCCAGCGCCTGCGCGAGGAGGGCTTCCGCCCGGAGTTCATCAACCGGATCGACGAGATTGTGATCTTCCATCCGCTGACGCCTGAGCGGATTAAGGAGATCGTGGATATTCAGATCAATCGCCTGCGCCCGCGCCTGGCCGAGCGCCATATCAGCTTGCAGCTGAGCGAGGCCGCCCGTGAGCTGCTGGCAAGCGAGGGATACGATCCTCATTTCGGTGCCCGCCCGCTCAAGCGGGTGATCCAGCGCGAGGTCGAGAATCGCCTGGCCCGTGCGCTGCTGGATGGGACGATTCGCGAGGGCGATACGGTACGGATCGACGCCCGCGATGGCCAGATTGTGATCGAGCCAGTGCGGGCGGCGGCCCAGGTCTGAGGCCACCCAGACCGCAAGCAGGGCCTGTCTGTCTGCCTGCACTGCTTGCTTGAGGCCAGCCGGATCGACGTGCCAGTACCAGCCTCAGAGGCCGGCTGGCTTCCCTTATTTGCAGGAGAGTGCTGACCGATGCTACCAGTAGATAGCACCCACGCCGTCGGTCGCAACGACGGTTTGCTTGAGGCGCTCAGTACGATCGCTTTGCAGCTGCGAGCTTTGCGCACGCTGGTGACCGAGCCTCTTGCCCCTGAGCAGCTTTCCAGCCTGGCTCAGGGCCTGGCTCTGGTGGAGGAAGAGGTTACGATCTTGCTGACCGAGCTGCGCCTCGCCAGCGAGACCCCGATCGACGGGGAGCCGGAGCAACAGACGGCGAGGCTGGCGGAAGCGCTGGGGCGATTGGTGGAGGAGCGCGCCGAAGCCCTGGGGGCCGCCAGCCGGGTTCAGGTGACAGGCGAGATGCGGCAGCTGGACCCCTCGGCAGCAGTCCTGCTTTACCGCCTGACGCGCGCGGCCCTCGCTATGGTGGCCTATCATCGGGCCGTCCGCCATCTGCGGCTGACCCTGCACTATGGCCGCGAGAGGCTGGAGTTAACCCTGAGCGACGACGGCACCCTTGACGAGGCGGACACGGTTGTGGCAGCGCCTCCTTTTGCGCCGGCTATCACTGATCAGGAGGCCCTGAGCCAGCAGCTGCATGCTCTGGGCGGCAGCCTGACGATCAGCAGCGAGCCAGGCCAGGATCACCGGATCAGTTTCAGCCTGCCCTACAGGCGTCCGCCTGGCTCTAGCCCTGGGCCGCTCTTGCCCACCGGGGGAGCGGAGACATCTCCTCAGAGCCTGCGCCTGCTGGTGGTCGCTGCCCAACCCGTGATGCGCGCCGGTCTGCGTCGTCTGCTAGAGAGCTACCCCGATCTGCAGGTCATCGGCGAGGCCGCCAGTGGCATCCAGGCCAGCGGCGAAGCCCTGGAATTGGGTCCACAGGTGGTACTGCTCGATCTTCCTTTGCCCGACGAGCAAGGAGTAGAAACCTTACGCCAAATGAAGCAGCTGAGCCCCGATACCCATATTCTTGTGCTCTCTGCTTCCAGTCGTCCCGAGCACCTTTCAGCCGCGCTAAGGGCCGGAGCCGACGGCTATCTGCTCAGGGAAGTAGCCCCCGACGAGCTGGTCCAGGCTATCCGTGCGGTGGCCCGGGGAGAGACCGTAGTTCAGCCTCAACTGGCGGCGCGCCTGCTGACGCGCCTCAGCCAGGGAGAGGTCAGCCCTACCTCCAGCTCGCTGACAGCTCGCGAACGTCAGGTTCTGCTGCTGCTGGCTCGCGGCCTGCGCAACAAAGAAATCGCCCGTCGCCTGCAGGTCAGCGAGCGCACAGTGAATTTCCATCTGGCCAATATCTACCAGAAGCTGCAGGTCTCGGGACGCACCGAGGCCCTCAGTCGAGCTATAGAGGAGGGCCTGCTCCCGCTCGATGCCCTGGCATCTACCGAATCTTGAGAGCAAGAGCAGTGCAGAGCCAGCGCCGCTCTGAGGTGGCCCGTTGGCTGCCAGCAGGCCCGGATGCCTCAAAACGAGTCTTCTTCAAACCATCTTCCCACCCACCTTGTACTCTTGCATGAGAATATGCTATCCTCACCCTAAGACTGGAGGCGACTTTTTAGCGCGGCATGGGAGTCCTTTTCGCCCACCGGAAGCACAGGAGGCAAGACCGGCTGCCTCGCTTTTTGCCGCCAGGCCAGACCGCGCGGGCCGCACTGGAAAGGAATACGATGCTGGCATGGCAGAGAGAAAACAGCAGAACTGGTTTATTCCCCTGCGTGTACGCCTGCGCAGCGGCAACGAGCCGACACGCCAGGAACGGAGCGTCCATCACGAGACTAACCATGCACGGAGTAGGGCTGCTATGACTACCTTCCCCCCGCTCAATACCTCAGCGGAGCGCGAGCGCTTCGCCTCACGACCTCAGTCCGCCGTACCTGCAGCAGTGCCCGCCACCGGCCCCGCCAGCGCGACCGGTACGGCCAATCCGGCGACAACCCAGGAGCAGGCGCTTTATACGCGCCAGGTCAAGGAGCTGATCCGCCTGGGTAACATGCTGCGCGCTGAGCTGGGCCTGGAGGAGGTGCTCCAGCAGATCGCCGCTTCGATCACCGCCTGCACTGGCTTCCGCAGCGCAGTGATTAAGCTGCTGCAAGAGAATAGCGAGTACCTGAAGGCTGTAGCCTTCGCCGGTATCTCCAGCGAGGACCAGCGCCGCCTCATCGAGCATCCAATGCGGGTGGAGCAGATGCTGCGTCAGATGCGACCAGAGTTCCGCATCAGCCAGAGCTATTTTATTTCGCACGAGCATATCCATGAGTTTGCTGATGTCACCCTGGTCGGCAATATGCCACTCAGCGACTATCAGCCCGGTGGCTGGCACCCGCTCGATATGCTGATTGTGCCGCTCTACAGTCCACGCAAGAGGCAGCTGGTCGGCTTTATCTCCCTCGACGAGCCGGAGGATGGCCAGATCCCGACGCTGGAGCGCATCGAGATCCTCGAACTCTTTGCCAACCAGGCGGCCATCGCGATCGACAACGCTCAGGTCTTCGCCCAGCAGGAGGCCGAACATCGCTCTCTGCAGGAGGCTATTGCCGCTCTGCGTGCCGATCTGGAGCCGCTCAGTCGCGGCGATCTGCGGGTCCGACTACAAGCCCGTCATGCCTCCCTGGAGCCGGTGGTGGAGGTACTCAATACGCTGATCGAGCAGCTCCATGCTATCGTCTCCGACCTCCAGAAAAGCACGCGCACGCTCGATGACTACACTCACGGCCTGCAGCGAAGCGCTGAGCTGCTGGTGCGCGACGCCGATCAACAGGAGCGCCAGGTCTACCATCTCTCCCACGAGGTCGATCAGCTGACGACTCTGATCCGCCAGCTGGGTGAACACGCCGCCAGGCTAACGCAGATGACCTCGGAGGCCCTGGACGTGACGGCCAAGGGACAGGAGACGGTGGATCGGGCCGTGGAGGGCATCCGGCAGGTGCGCGAGGCGACCATGCAGTCTGCCCGCCTCATGAAGCGCCTGAGCGAGAGCGGTCAGGAGATTAATGAGACAGTGACGGCCATTACTGATCTGACGGCCAGCATGAATCTGCTGGCACTCAACGCGGCTATCGAGGCCGTGCGTGCCAGCGAGTACGGTCAGGGCTTCGCGGTGATCGCCCAGGAGATTCGCACCCTGGCGGTGCGCAGCGCCGAAGCGGCGCGCAAGGTTGCTACCCACATCCGTACGGTGCAGCACGAGACAACGGCCATTTCCCAGAGCGTGGAGCGCAATACGCAGCAGGTGATCACGCAGACCGACCTGGTCACGCAGACCGGCATCGAACTGGATGCCATTCTGACAGTGGCTGAGCAGATCGCCGATCTGGCCGATGTGATCCATGTCGATACAGAACGCCAGAGCAAAAGCTCGCAGCTGGCCGTCGCTTCCATAGGGGAAATGTCGCGAATGAGCGCGGAACTCAACGAGCACCTGCAGCATAGCAAACAGGCCGTTGATACAATGGTCAGTCTGACCGAGAGCCTGCGCCGGCGCCTGGCACCGTTCAAGGTGCAAGAAGAGCTGTGAAGGCGTCAGACTGCCTGTTTCGGCAGCGGGCGCGTCACAGCGCATTGCTCTCCAGACGGGGAAGAGGCTCGGCCAGCCTGTTGTGCTCTGCGCGCTTCCGGCTCGGAGGCGGAGGTGGATGGAGCCATGTGGCCTGGAGACAGGCAGAATATCCATAGGCGACAGAGCCTGAGCCCCCAGGCTGCTCTGGGAGAGCCGGGGCGGGGCCGCTTCGAGCCAGTTAAGCTGGACCGGCGCGCTCCTCAGTTAAGCGTGGCGATACCAAAACTGGTCCCAGGCTTGCCAGAAGGTTGCGGCTGTTGAAATGACCGTCCGTGGCCCAACAATTTCCACTCCCTGGCGGCCCTTGAAGTCACTCGCCCATCCTGGCTCGGCCAACTCGACCTTGAAAGTGACCGGGCTGATGCTCGGTTTGTAGGGCTTGGGCCAGTTGCGCGTGCTCAGCGCCCGTGCCACGCCCATCTCGATCAGTGAACAGGCATCGCGTGGCGCCATATGGACGGCGGAAAAGCAGCTCAGTCCACGCTTGACCTCAGCCGTGACCACCTGTGGGCCGAGCAGGGCCGTCACCTCGCGACAGGTAGCCGCGTCACCGGAGACAAAGACAGCAGGAACATCCCAGCAGCCAGCGATGGCAGCAAGGATGCCACTCTCGCCAACGCGCGTTTCATTGATCCAGGCATTGTACCAGGCCTCGGAAGAAACAGTATGGCAGAGCACGCCATCGGGCGTGCCGGCCATCGCATGAGCGCCGACAAAGAGAATGGCGTCACAGCCGCGTTCGAAGGCTTCGACGTAGCGCGCCCAGGGGTGGCCCAGAACATATTGAGCACCAGACTCCAGACGCTCCGGGAGAAAACTTTTGAAGTTATAAGCTCCACCGGCCCCGTGACAGTCTACCACTATGATTTCTGTGGCTCCAGCAGCGCGCGCTCCGCGCACCGCTGCATTCATCTCGTCAGTATAGAGCCTGCGCGCCTCTTCATAGAGCGGGCGACCTGCCGTAACCTGCTCCCAGTTCTCAATGCAGGCTACCCCTTCCATATCGCAAAAGATAACGATCCGCATAGGGGAAGCTCTCCCTCAAGCACTGTAGAATCGCTTATAGATGTCCGTCAGTAGCATCTTGGCCTTCTCTATCTTATATGACGTATCAGGAGACCAAAAGGCAAAAAATCAAAGCCCTTATCTTCCTACGGTTTCGCCATCTTCGCTGCTCTGGAAACAGGAGAACGGATCAGGATTCATCCAGCCTTGCTTGCCACTGCTGACACTCGCTCAGGGGTGTCGTCGTTGACGTTGCGCGTATTTGCGCTCCAGCTCTTCCAGACGGCGCCGCTGGCGGGGACTCAGCTCATACTCACGATAGAGGCGGCGCCCGACCTTCCAGCCAAAGTAGCCGCAGATGATGGCGGCTACCACTGCGGCCAGAGCCATCATCACCCGCAGGAGAGCACCATTGAAGAAATCGGAGAGCGGCGAGCCAACGAGGCGCACGGCCACAGGCAGGCAGAGGCTCAGTAAGAGGCCGACAGTCACACCCAGACAGCAGCCCAGTGGACCACCGTTTGTTTCCCACTCTGGCGTGGCTGCCTCTACTGGCGCGGGCTGGCTGGCCGCTGCCTCCCCGGCACTGGCCTGGGGAGCCGCTTCAGAGACAGCGGCCTCCCCGTCTCTCTGGTCACGCCCGTCTGACTCCTGAGCTGCCTCTGAATGGAGCTGTTCCGGGTCATGGTTTACATCCGACATCGCACCCTTCGTTATCCTCCTCAGAAGGTTCCAAACTGCCGGTCGCCGGCATCGCCCAGGCCCGGCAGAATAAAGCCGTAATCGTTCAGGCTCTCATCAAGAGCAGCAATGTAGATGTCGATATCTGGATGCACCTGCGAGAGCCGCAGCAACCCATAGGGAGCGGCAATGATGCCCACATAGCAGATGCGTGGAATATGCCGCTGCTTCAGGATCGAAATGGCATCGATCGCGGAGCCGCCAGTCGCCAGCATTGGATCGACGGCGTAACAGACTTGCAGGTTGACAGTACTGGGAAGCCGATTATAGTACTCCTGGGCCTGGAGCGTCCGCTCATCGCGCCGCAGACCCAGATGCCAGACCTGGGCATCTGGGATGACCTCGCGGAACCCCTCCGCCAGCCCCAGACCAGCGCGCAGAATCGGCGTAATGCCGATGCCACCGGCCAGACGCTGGCCCACGGTTTTCTGCAGCGGCGTCTCCACCTCGACCGGCTCTAGCGAGAGGTGGGCCGTGGCCTCATAGGCCAGCAAGGCCCCGATCTCCTTCACCAGGCGATAGAATTCGGTCGGCGGCGTGCGCCTGTCGCGCAAGGCTGTCATCTTATGCGCCACTACAGGGTGACGAGATATATGCACACGTGGTAGATTGAGGACCTCTTCTCGACGAGGTTGTGGCACTCCCTGCATTGGGAGCACGGGCTGTTCTTCGCTCCGCGTACCAACTTCTGTCATCTTGCCTTCTCCTTCATGCTTGTGGCGGAAGAAAAGTGGCCTGTATGGTTGCCTTTATGCCATTCTATCAGAGATAATTGAGGGCGTCGAGAGTGTCCCATCCCGCCCGCCAGCTGCCAGCAAGCTCCTCAGCGACTGGCAGCTGGCACGGCGGAGCCAGCCCCTGCGCCACTTAGCCTGCGCTACTCTGCGCGTTCGTTACGCCCCGCCGCAGGGATGGCCTCCAGGCCACCCCCTGGCACAGACCAACCAACGGATGAACGAGGAAGCCGCGGCGAGTAACCGCGTGGCAAGCGAGTAAACTGGTTCCAGCGGCAGCGAGCTTGCCGGGGAACTGGCCAGGCTGGTCCGGGACCTGGAAGTACGTGAAGTGCAGACAAGCAGGTCACGAGAGCCGACCAACTGTGCTATACTAGCCTCATGGTCGTGGGAGTCTGTCAAATCACATTGCATCTGCCGTCGTGCCACTCGTTGAAAGCAAAACGGCAGGTTCTGAAATCGATTATGGCGCGCGTGCGCAACCAGTTCGAGGTAGCGATTGCCGAGGTAGATGGGCATGACCGCTGGCAGATCGCCTACCTGGGGCTGTCTTACGTGAGCACCAGCAGCCAGCACGCCGAAGAGGTCCTTGATCATGTCTGGCGCTTCATCGAAGAGACACGCCCCGATGTGATCGTGACCGACGCCAGGACCGAGATTATGAGCTGGTGATGGTGATGCCCGCCCCTGCCAGGCTCGCCTGACCGACCGGACTGAGTAGTTACGATAGGCACTATGTCAGTAGAGCAAGTGGAGAGCACGCCCAGCCAGAGTCGGGGAAGCCCTCGTTCTGTCTCTGTGCTCGGCGTGCGCATCGATCGCGTTACGCAGGAGGAAGCGCTCACCTTTATCGAGGAGCAGATTCGCCGCCGGCGCGCCAGTGGTAATCGTCTGCCCTGCAGTCAGGTTGTGACGGTCAATCCTGAGTTTGTCATGGAGGCGCGCCGCAACCCGGCCTTTCGCCAGGCTATCAATGAGGCGGCGCTGAATGTGCCCGACGGCATCGGCGTGGTCTGGGCGACGCGCTATCTGGGCCAGCCCGCCCCTGAACGCATCACAGGCACCGATTTGATTCCGGCCCTGGCGGAGCGCTGCGCCGCTCACGGCTATCGCCTTTATTTACTTGGCGCTGCTCCCGGTGTGGCCGAGGCCACCGCCGCTCGCCTCTGTGCGCGCTTCCCTGGCTTGCAGATCGCCGGCACCTACGCTGGTTCGCCCGATCCCGCCGACGAGGAGGCCATCTTGCAGCGTCTGGTCGCCGCCCAGGCCGACCTGCTCTGCGTGGCCTACGGCGCGCCAGCTCAGGAGCTGTGGATCTGGCGCAACCTGTCACGCCTGCCAGTGGCCGTGGCAATGGGAGTTGGCGGCGCCTTCGATTTCCTTTCAGGCCGCAAGAAGCGGGCGCCCCGCGCCTGGCAGCGCCTGGGCCTGGAATGGCTCTATCGCCTTTATCACGAGCCGTGGCGCTGGCGCCGGATGCTGGCATTGCCCCACTTTGCACTGGTGGTAATCTTCAAGGGACGAGGAAGGCACTCAGAGGCATGATGCAGGAAGAGCTTGGCGCCAGCAGGCTTGAACGCCTGCACACTCTTATTTCAGCCTTCGCCGGCAAGCGCGTGCTAGTCATCGGCGATATGGTCGCCGATGAGTATTTGATCGGGCGTCCGACGCGCATTGCACGCGAGGCTCCGGTCTTGATCCTTGAACTGAGCGAAGAACGCACGATTCCAGGTGGCGCTACCAATGTGGCCGTTAACGCACGCGCGCTGGGCGCAGAGGTCTTCCTGGCTGGCGTGGTTGGCGATGACGCCCCCGGTGCCCGCCTGCGCCAGGCCATTCGCGATTGGGGCATCCACCAGGAGGGCCTCTTTACCGACCCACGCCGCCCGACTTCGACGAAGACCCGCATCCTGGCTGGCAGTCCGCAGGTAGTGCGCCAGCATATCGTGCGCCTGGATCGCGTCGACACATCGGAGGTCGCTGAACCCTGCAAGAGCCAGATTATCGCCTATATTCAGCGCATGCTCCCTTCGATGGACGCGGTCATGGTGGCCGATTACGAGAACGGGGTCATCAGCCCCGATATCATTGCTGCCTGCCTGCCCCTGGCACGCGAGCTGGGCAAAATCATCGTCGTGGATTCGCATGGCTCGCTCTTCCGCTTCCAGGGTGTCACAGCGCTGACTCCTAATCAGCCAGAGGCAGAGGCGACGCTGGGGATGATGATCCATAACGAGGAGGAGCTGAACGAGGCCGGGCGGCGCCTGCTGGAGGGCAGCCAGGCCCGCGGCGTGCTGATCACACGCGGGAGCGAGGGAATGAGCCTCTTCGAGGTCGGTAGGGAGCCGCTGCATCTGCCGATCTACCGCTTGAACCGCCATAGCAGCGAGGTGGTCGATACCAATGGAGCTGGCGATACAGTGGCCGCAACTTTCACCCTGGCCCTGACCGCCGGCGCGACGATGGCCGAGGCAGCTTTCCTTTCGAATGTAGCTGCTGCGCTGGTAGTACGCCGCCTCGGCTGCGCCAGCAATACGCCCGAAGAATTGATGGATGCGCTGCATGAGTAATGGAGGAGAATCCAGGCAGACAATCCAGGACGACAACGCCCGCCCCGCCGGACCGGCTCCGTTAACGGGCTGCTCCGGCTCACCGCTGGCAACACGCGCCAAGATAATGGAGCGCGAGCAGCTGGCTGCCCTGGTGCGCCAACGACAGGAGGCCGGTGAACGGGCGGTCTTCACTAATGGCTGCTTCGACCTGCTCCACCTGGGCCACGTGCGCTATCTTCAGGAGGCCCGTGCCCTGGGCGACTTTCTGATCGTTGGACTCAATAGCGATGAGAGCACCCGGCTCCTCAAAGGCCCGGGGCGTCCTCTGGTCCCCCAGGAGGAGCGAGCCGAGATTCTGGCGGCCCTGGCCTGCGTCGACTATGTGACTATCTTTGTCGAGCCAACAGCCTGTGACCTGGTGGCCCTGCTGCGCCCGGCAATCTATGTTAAGGGGGGCGACTACGCCGCTTCCCCGCTCTCGGCCTCGGCCCGGGACAGCGTGCCCGATCCTGCCCGTCTGCCGGAGGCTCAGGTCGTTCAGAGCTACGGCGGCAGCGTCCGCCTGATCCCATATTTAGCCCATCATTCGACGACAGAGTTGATCATGGCTATCAAGCGCCTGCCATGATCGCTGCGCAGCCTGTTGGTCTGACTTTTCTTTTGCCGCCTGGCTGGATGGTCAGCCCGCCTGCTCTTGCTACAGATGGGCTTCTCCCGGACGGAAGCAGGCGGGCCAGGGGAATGCTCAGTTCACACTGACGCTCGCCAGTCGCGCCGATCATCTTGTAGCGAGCATGGTGGCCCGCCAGATAGCCAGGCAGGCCTCATATCGCACGGAGATAGGACCGATCCAACCTATGGCAGACTACGAAACACATCATCCAGCTCAGGCAGAAGGAGCAGCGGAGGAATTATCAACACGGGAGCACTCTTCTGGTCCGCTGCCGCTGATCACCGTTGGGACTACGGCAGCGGAAGGAGAGCTACCGCTGCCAGTCGAGATAGAGGAGAAGGGCGAGACGAGGGCAGAGTCCGCCTCTGCCCCGGCAGGCTCAGCCAGCCCCCACGGCCAGGTTGCGCGCGGGGCCTCACTGGTCATGCTCGGTAACCTGGGCAGCAGCATCATGGGCATGGTGCGCCAGATCGTCATTGCGGCCCTGGGCAAGAGCGTCGCCGGGCCGTTTCTAGCCGCCAGCGTCTCCATGCAAGCCTTCTATGATTTCGTCATTAACGGCTCGGTCGATAAGGCGCTCATCCCAACCTTTAGCGACTATGTCGCACCCGAGAAACGCCAGGAATTCCGTCAGCTGGTCTTCACCCTGGTGAACGTTGTCACCCTTCTCATGCTCCTGATAGCCACTGGCTACGCCTTGCTCGCGCCCTTCTTTGTTAATTTCATCGCGCAGGGTTATACAGGGGCAGAGAAAACTTTGACGCTGCATTACTCGCAGATCATCTTTTTCTCCCTGGTTGGCCTCGGGCCATTCTCGGTCCTTCTAGCGGCCCTCTATACTCTTCGTGAATTCGGCTGGCCAGCTTTTGCGACTGCCGCTTTTCACATCGGCATCATTATTGGCGTCATTGTGGGGGCGCTGGTAGGCGAGCAGCATTTTGGGCAGTACGGTATCGCCTGCGGTGTGTTAGTGGGGGCCGTCGGCGAAATTCTCCTGCTTTTACCGGGGATACGGCGGCAGAAGCTGGGCTATCTCTTCACCTTTCAACTACGCCATCCAGGCATTCCGCGCATTCTCAAGCTCTATGCCCCGGTGGCTGTCAGCTATTTTGTCCTCAACGTGCTGCTGGCCAACTTTGATCTGCACCTGGCCTCGCTGACACCCGGCGACGGCGCGGCCAATGTTACCGCCCTGCAGAATGCCACCCGTCTGCTGCAGTTCCCTATCGGGCTGGTAGCCTCGGCTCTGGCTTTCTCGATTCTGCCCCTGCTCTCGGTCCAGGCCAACGCTGGCGAGGAGGAGCAGTTTAAAGAGACGTTGATGGCCGGTATTCGCCTGGGGCTGCTGGTGATGATTCCGGCAGCTCTGGGGCTGATCATTCTGCGTCAGCCGATCTGTGACCTGATCTATCGCCACGGGCGTTATACGCAGCACGATACTATCCTGGCGGCGACGGCCCTGCAAAACTACGCCTACCAGCTGCCCTTTGTGGCCGTCGACCAGCTCCTGATGGCCGCCTTCTTCGCACGCAAAAATACCATCGTGCCGGTGGCCGTGGGCTTCATCACTATTCTGGGCTATCTGGCAGTGGCGCTGCCAGGCTACAGCACGATTGGCATGCCCGCCCTGGCCCTTGCCAATACCGTACAAAATTCTTCGCACGCCCTAATCTTGCTTCTGATCTGGCGAGTACAACACGGCTCTTTGCGCCTGCGCAAGACCCTGCCAGCTTTGGGCAAGATCCTGCTGGCCGCTGCCGCTATGGGCGTTATTGCCTGGGTACTGCAAATGAGTCTGAGACATCTGCCCTTCTTTTCCCCGGCGACGACCCTGGGCGCTCTCTTGACAGTGGTGGTGGCCGGAGGGGTGGCCGCCGCAGTCTATTTCGCCTGCATTCTCGTGCTGCGGGTTGAGGAGATCCATCTGCTCACACGGGCCGTGATGGCCAAGCTGGGGAGGAAATAATAAGCGGCGCTGCGGGAGCAGTTTGAGCTGTGCTCAGTCCCGGCGCTTATCCTGGATTGGGAAAAGAAACAGGTCGAGCAGATTGCTCAGCCTGCCCCCATACCTCTCCGCAGCACAGGGCAGGTCTCAGAGAGAGGTAGCGATAGCCAGGCCAGGTCAGCGAGATGCTCACCCTACCGGGCCTCCATTCAGGTCACATAGATGCTGCCAGCGCGCCAGGTGTCGACGGCATGCTCAACTGCCTGAATATAAGCTTGCTCGTCGTTGTGATCGGCAGCGGGGGCATACTTCGGAATGATCTGCTCAATGGTCACCAGTCCCCACTGGGCCACATAGAGATTGCGGATCAGCTTGTACCACTGGAGGAAGCCATCTTCCCAGCTGTACATAACGGCGAAGCCATGCCCGTCGGGACTGGTACAGGGGCGCGTGGGAATACAGCGGATGTTGCCGAGCGACTTCGTTTCACGCGCTACTCCCTGGGTGCCGAAGGTACTTTCATGCATAAAGAAGGCGAGCGCGTAGACTGGATCGATACCATACTGCACGCCATAGTCGTAGAGCGCCTGCCCTTTGCCAGCCGCCGGCGAGTGATAAGCGGCGAGGACCTTATTAATAAAGTCGGCGGTGATTGTCGGCTTCCCCAGGACCGAGTAGGGTCCTGGATGAGATGGGATGCTTTGCTTAGGAGGCAATGGGCCAGTGCTGGTTTCCCAGGTGTTGAAGGCGTCGAACGAGCCACCAATCTGCACCGGATAGACCTGGCCAGGCACGGTTACCAGGTCGAGATGCGTACCCCGTTCATAAATGGCGGCGCTCAACATGACCAGCAGGCCGAGAACAACAGCTCCCAGGCATAGCAAAAATGGCCCCAGCCAGTGCCTGTCTGCTCCGAATAGCCCCACCGGCGAGGAACGACTCTCCGGCAATTCAATCGTGGTCACGGGTATCAACGAGGCTCTCCCTCGCACACGCGGTGCCTCCGTCACTCCTCCTCCCTCCGCGGGCAGGATGCGGGTCGCCCTGCGTCGCGGGGGAACGAATAAGACCGGTTGATCTTCTGATCGGCTGTTGCGTCCGTAGCTGCTCCCGTTAGCCATGCACAGGCCCCTTAGAACTTTTGTTCGCATCTTGCGATGCCAAGATGTGCCTATTGTAACACAGCACTTCGTTCGGATGCAAGGAGTGACTGCATGCTCTGCTGCAGCGATAGGTTGACATCTACCTGCACTTGTCTTAGCACTAGAGAGCATACCATAGACCTGCTAAAAATGCCAGTTGAGACCCTCAATTATAAGGGAAGAGAGTCACTACTTTCAGGTAACATATGCCTCAGCGTCGCTGTCAGTAGGATTGCTGACAACTCATAGCGCGCGTCCCTCGTACTTCCACTAGGAACCCCGCGACGGAGACCACTCTGGCTGAGTCAGCCTCGATCTTAGCTTCTCTACAACAGGCCAGAGGAGGCAAGCCTGCGAGGCACAATTTTAGTCAGGAGAAGAGGAAAGAGAGACGGTGCTGGAATTACTTGGGGCCATCGGCGGCATTGTTCTGGTCGATCTGGTGCTCAGCGGTGATAATGCTTTGGTCATCGGCGCTGCCGCAGCCCGGCTACCGCGTCGCGAGCGCTGGCTGGCTATTCTGATCGGAGGCGGCGGGGCAGTAGTCTTGCGCATCCTCTTTGCGATTGTCGCGACGCTGTTGCTGACCTTTCCGCTCCTGCAGGCGCTAGGAGGAGCGCTGCTGCTCTACATTGCGATACACCTGCTGACGGACCGCCTCAATCATCCGGAAAGTGGCCAGCCAGCTGGCTCTGACAGTTCCGCGCAGGCCGGGGCAATATCGCGGGAAGGCAGACACTCGCTGTGGCAGGCCCTGCTGACCATCATCATCGCCGATGCCACGATGAGCCTGGATAATGTCATCGCCGTTGGAGCTTTGGCTCACGGCAACCTGCTCCTGCTGGCGGCGGGCATTCTGCTAAGCCTGCTTATTCTGCTCTTCGGGAGCGCTCTGGTCGCCGAGCTGATTGGACGCCTGCCCTGGCTCCTTGATGTGGCCGCTCTGGTGCTCGGCTGGACGGCAGGCCATATGATCCTGGGAGATCTCCGTCTGGGGCCATTTCTGAAGCAGGTCTGGTGGAGCGAGTACGCGGTCTACGCTTTCTGTCTGGGCCTGGTGCTGGCCGTCGATATCGCGCTGCGCCTGCGCGCTCGCCGGCCACATTCCCTTTCCTCTTCCCCTTCGCCGTCGAGGGCTCCCGTAGCATCCCAGCCGTCGACCAGCGGCCCGACTCGGGATGAGGCCCTGCCGCGGAGCAAGTCCGATGAACGCTCTCAGCGATAAGGCACTGGTCCGACTAGAGCAGCTCTACGAGCAGTATGGCTATATCGCGGCGTTGCTGGGAGCCTTCACAGAGAATACGGCCCTCCTGGGCCTGCTGCTGCCGGGTGGCTCCCTGGCTCTGCTAGCGGCCTTCCTGGCACGAGAGGGTCAGCTCAATATCGTGGGTGTCTTCCTCTGCGTCTGGCTGGGCACAGTGCTCGGCTACCACTGCGATTATCTGATCGGACGCCTGCTACTTGCCAGAAGCCTGCCCCACCATCTGCCCGCATGGCTTGATCGACGCTGGCGACTGGCCGCCCGTCTGCGACTGGCCCGACGCTGGCTTCAGCATCATGGTGGGAAGGCTATTCTCTTCTCCCATCTAGTCGGTCACATGCGTTCGCTGACCGCCCTGAGCGCAGGCTTGTCAGCCATGCGCTATTGGCGCTTCTTGCTCTGGGAGCTGCTGGCTGCTGGCCTGTGGAGTCTGCTCTATTGCGGCCTCGGCTACTGGCTGGCGAGCGAATACGCTCTTCTGAGTCGGCTACTCCAGGGAAGTGGCTGGGCCTTCGGCTTGCTGCTGGCCGGAATCGCGATCGGGTGGATGGCCTGGCGCCTGGGCCGCCACCGTTGGCGAGGCCGAGGCAGGCGCTCAGGTCCGCGCCCCTTTCCTCAGAAGAAAGTCGCCCTCTTCAGCCAGGATCAGAGTCCCCCTGCCCCCAGCGAAGACCCTCGCTCAGGCTCCTCATATGAATAAGGCCCGGAAGAGGAGTGCGCTCTTCCTCACGTCGTCCTCGGGGGCTGGCTGCGTTCCCCTCTGCTTAGCAGTCCTGCCCTGTCTTCCGATCGCTCATTCCGTTGGGTGAGCTGCCATTCTTTTGGGTGAGCTGCCATTCTTTGCGACGGAGATAGCTTGCTGCGTCTTCATGAGTAGACTATAATGAGAGCACAGACCGCGCCTGCGAGGAGCCGGGTTGTTGTACGAGAGGAGTGGTGTATGCACGTCAGCGAGCCTGCCGAATACGCCATTCTGGGGCTGCTGGAGGCGCGCCCCATGCATGGCTACGAGATGTTCCAGCATTTCCAGGGCGGGACACTGGGTCAGATTGTTCACCTGGAAATGAGTCAGATGTATGCGTTCCTCAAGAAGCTGGAGCGGCTCAACTACATTGTAGCGCAGCTGGAGCTGCAAGGCTCGCGCCCACCACGGAAGGTCTTTCATCTGACTCCCGCCGGCAGAGACTACTTTCGACACTGGTTGAAGGAGCCGGTCGAGCGCCCGCGTGATATTCGCATCCTGTTCTTACTGAAACTCTACTTTATCCGGCATGTCCTGCCCGCAGAGATGCCAGCCCTGATTGAGCGCCAGATCTCGGCCTGTCAGGAATTCTTGCACCACCTCGAAGGATTGCAGGGGGGTCAGGAGCAGCTCGCACCCATCCAGGACCTGGCCTTCTTCGATCGGGTGGTCCTGCGCAGCCGCATTCACCAGACGCGCGCGCTCATTGCCTGGCTGCAAGAGCTACAACATGACTACCGTCTCGTAGGCACGTCTTCATAGGAAGCTGCTCCCTCTTCAGCGTCCAGACTGGTCATCATCAGTCTTTCCTCACCGGCTACGCCTGGCGGGACACGGTTTCTTCGCTCAGCGCCACCTTCTTTCATTTGACGCCCCTTCCTGGCTATGCTACTATCTCTAATAACCAGATCCAAACCTTCCGTTGATCTCTCCTCCTTCCGCGCATCAGAGGCGCGGAAGGAGTGGAAAGCGAGACGAATAGAATCAGCCTGGCAGTCCTGATATGACATGATCAATGAGGTTAGTGATGCAGCTTTTCATGGTGACGGCCAGTAGCGACACGGCGGCCCTGCAGGGACTGGCGACCCTGTCCAAGTATCTGTTTACTACTGGCCTCTGTATGATCGGCGTCATGACGGTGGCCTACCTCTGGTATACCATCGGTACCGCGCGCCTGGCCAGGCAGGTCGCCAGCCAGGAGCAGCGTCAACGGAGCAAAGGCAAGCTAGCGCAAGGAACGAGACGGGCCGCAGCTGTCTCCGCAGGCGGCGAAGGGGGAGTTGCTACCCTGGTGCGCAGCGAGGTCATTCTTCATGAACAGCCCGATGGAGAGAAGCCGATTCCGCTCAACCGCAGCCTCGTTGCCGTCGGACGCATTGGCACAACAGTAGGCTGGTTTGCGACCCTGACCCTGATCCTTTCGCAGGTGCTGCGCACGATTGTCACGAGGCACGCTCCCTGGAGCAATCTCTTCGAGTTCAGTGTCAGCTTTACTGCGGCCCTGCTGCTCAGCTATCTGATTTTCGAGGCGCGTTTTCACGAGCGCGTGCGGGCCTGGGGTCTCTACGTCTGCCTGCTCTCGGTGGTGACGCTGGTCATCGCAATCTATGTGGGCACCACCTACAACCTGATTACAGGTTCAGCTCAGCTGATTCCAGCTCTACAGGACCAGCCCATTTTGACGCTGCATGTCTCGATGGCCATCTTTGCTTACGCCCTGTTCAGCGTGGCCTTCGGAACCGGCCTGATCATCTTGCTCCAGGGCGGGAGCGGCCAGCGTATCGCCTGGCTGCCCTCAGCGGAGGCCGCCGATGAGCTAGGGTACAAGGCGGTGATCATTGGCTTCCCCTTGCTGGCACTCAATCTGATTCTGGGGGCCTACTGGGCAAACTACGCCTGGGGCCATTTCTGGAGCTGGGACCCCAAGGAAACATCAGCGCTGATCACCTGGCTGATCTACGCCGTTTATTTGCACGCCCGCGGCATCCGCGGCTGGCGCGGCAAGCGCATCGGCTGGCTGCTGGTCATTGGCTTTGCCGCCACGCTCTTCACTTACTACGGCGTGAGTTTCCTGGTGCCGAGCCTGCATAGCTATGCAAAGTAGATAAGCCGACGACTCTCCGGTCCGACTTACTCAACGCAGCTCCGCACAGGACTTAGAGCAGTTCACGGGCCAGCAAGAGCCGATAGCGCGGGTTATAGGTTTTGTCGCAGAGGCTGCAGGAAACAGGACGGCTATAACGACGTGCCCGTGGGTATTCCTTGCCACAGTTAGGACAGACGTAGATATAACGTAGAGGCGCTCGCGCCCGTCGCAGCTGCTCGCGGCGGGCGCTCTCTGCATAGAGTAGCTGCCGCAGCTCTTCCAGATCATAGCCGGTAATGGCCGCTTCATCAGCGGCAATGGAATCATAGCCATGATGGCGATGGCGCCGGGGGGTCCCGCGCACCCGGTCAGCAAGATGGATCAGCTCATGGGCAACCGTGACCTCAATAGAGCGCGGCTGCATATCCGGCTCGATGAAAATGCAGTGCCGGTGGCGCGGCACCTCGCCCGCAGCGAAGGCCGAGCGAGACAACGCCCTTTCGCCAAAACCCGGCAGCGGCAGCATGGGGCTGGCCCGCCCACTCTCCAGCTGGCCCGGCTTGCGACTGGCCCGATCGGCTACTGAGGAACTGACCTTCCCGCCAAGCTGCACGTAGCAATAGCAGCCGAGCACCATGAAGTTGAGCCGCTTGCCTGTCCAGCGCTGATACTCACGACGATCCTGGGTCAGCGCCAACAGTACTAACTCACTCTCGGGCAGCCCTAAGCGCTGCCAGTAGTGCCAAAACCAGCGCTCTACCAGCGGTGTGGCATGTAGAATAGGACCGGCCTGCACAGGTGGAAGGGCCGGCAGGCCGGGTTTGCGTCTCGCAGCCATACGGTTCCGTTGCTCTCTACTTGCTGTAGTGTACTCCTCATCAGTCCGCCCGCTCAGGGCCTCTGCTCTCTCATCAGCAGAGCAGGTGACCCACCGTCGCCCCTCGGGGAAGCGAGCGACCGACGCCGGGAGCAGAGTCCGGCAGGGCAGCACCAGATCGCGCCTTAGGCTGGATCGGCGCTGTTCTCCTGCCTGGAGAGACCTGCCCGTCGGCTGTTGCCCAGTATAGCAGGGGGAGCCGCGAGGTGCAAGTTTCCCTCCCCTCGTCAACAGGCAGGGCTGAGGCAGTCGGCCAGTCAGCCAGCCCCGCCTGTATCCTCTCGCTGAGCAAGGATCAGAGGCGCAATGCACCAGACTGTCACGCCAGCGCCTGTGCCCCGACAAGGCTGCGGGCAGCCTCGTAGATGCGCTCGACACTGGGAATAACGGCGCGCTCCAACGGCTCGGAGAAGGGGATTGGCACATCGGGCACTGCCAGCCGCTGGATCGGGGCCTTCAGCGAGCGGAGGGCGCCAGCCTGAATGCGGAAGGCCACTTCACCGCTCAGCCCGTAGCTCATGTAATCCTCATCCACAATCAGCACCCGGCCAGTCTTACGGGCCGAAGCGACCAGCGTGGCCTCGTCTAGCGGTACCAGGGTCCGCAGATCAATGACTTCCGCTGAGATTCCCTCTTGGGCCAGCCGTTCGGCAGCTTTCAGACTGCGAGGAACCATCAGGCCAGCAGCCACAATGGTCAGGTCCTGCCCCTGCCGACGAACGGCAGCCTGTCCCAATTCGACAGTGTAGCGCTCCTCGGGAACCTCCTCTTCCTCGCCCTCGAAAGGCAAGAAGGGCAGACCCGTGAGCAGCTTGTGCCCGAAGATGATCACCGGGTTGGGGTCCGCCAGCGCGCGCATCGTCAGCCCCTTGGCATCGTAAGCCGTGGCAGGCACCACGATCTTGAAGCCCGGCAGATGCGCAAAGAGACTATAGAGGACCTGTGAATGCTGGGCGGCATCGCCATACCCACCGCCGATTGCGGTGATGACCGTCACGGGCATCGGCAACTGCCCCCCAGACATATAGTAGTTTTTGGCCATGTGGTTAAACATCTGGTCAAAGCCGGCCCCACAGAAATCGACGAACATCAGAGAGACCACCGGGTGAAGGCCAACCGAGGCGGCTCCGACGGCCATTCCCATAAAGGTCTGCTCGGTGATCGGCGTGTCAACAACCCGCTCACGACCATACTTCGGGAAGAGGCCCATAGTAAAGCCGAAGACGGCCCCCCAGTAGGTGACATCTTCCCCCAGCACCACAAGGCGCTCGTTGTGAGCCATCTCTTGATCAATGGCCTCAGCAATAGCAAAAGCCAACCCTTTGAGCTTTCTCATTGGAAGACCCCCATCAGAGCCTCTTGCGGCTCCGGCAATGGACTGCTCTCTGCAAACTGGATGGCCGCTTCCGCCTCCTGCTGAGCCTCATCGCGCAGGCGATTCAGCATCGCCTCATCGGCCCAGCCGAGCGTCTTGAGGCGCTCCCCCAGACGAGGAATGGGATCGAGGGCTTGCCAGCGCTCGACCTCCTCGCGCGTCCGGTACTCCTCGGCATCCCCCTCAAAGTGACCGCGGTAGCGGTAGCAGACCGCCTCGATGAGGGCTGGCCCCATGCCATTGCGCGCTCGCTCGATGACCAGCTTCGCCACGCGGTAGACGTCGATGAAGTCCATGCCATCGACAACGTAGGAGGGAATATTGAAGCTCTGGGCTCGCTGAAAGTGATGAACCGTGGAGAGAGCGGCCCATTTTGGCGTCGAGTCCGCGTAGAGGTTGTCCTCGATGACTACTACCAGGGGCAATTGGAAGAGGCCGGCAACGTTCAACGTTTCGGCAAACGTCCCATGATTGGCCGCCCCCTCACCGGCGAAAGCGACGGCCACAGTGCGCTGACCAAGCTTGCGAAAGGCAAAGGCGGCTCCCGCTGCTTGGGGGAAGGAGGCTCCCACAATGCCACTGCAGGCGAAGTGCCTGCCTGCGTCGAAGAGATGCATATGACCACCCTTGCCGTGGCAGAGGCCGCTGGCTTTGCCGAAGATCTCAGCCGCCAGCTTCTTTGGCTCGACTCCCTTGGCCAGGGCGTGATGGTGAGGCCGATGGGTACTGACGACAGCGTCGCCGTCCCCGAGCAGGGAGCAGACCCCAACAGCTACCGCCTCCTGGCCAACAGCCAGGTGCATCTCACCCCGGATCGGCCCCGCCGCCATGTTGAATTCGGGCGTTTTGCCGATATAGTAGCGGTCGGCGATGAGGTTTTCGAAGGAGCGAATCAGGCAGAGCTGCCGATAGGCCCGACATAACTGGTCCGCATCCAGCCCGGCCTGGGCAACAAGATACTGCAGGTCCTGCGGGCTGGGTTCAGGCTTAATCATGGTCACCTCCTTCTGGCTGGAAGCAAGGCGCTACGAGAAAGTCACCGAGCCGCGCTCGGCAACGGAAGAAGAAGGCCCGAGATGCGGATAGATCGCCTGGCAGGACCAGCCTGACACAGGAAAGACAATCCAAGGCTGAGTTGCCTCTTCTTCTCCTGCCTTCCCTGCCCTGGCTGCAACTCGATCGTCTGGCTCAGCTTTGCTTGCTTGTTAGTCTGCTTCAACTCTACTCGATGCCTCACGTAGCTGTCAAGGCAAAGATAGAAGTGGCTTGATAAACATTGACAGGCCCTCTCATGAGCAGTAAGATGAGGCATACAGCACTATCAGACCTGTTGTCACCCAGATGGCGCGACTGTCCTCGGATCTCCGCCCCTGTAAGGAGTATCTGTATGTCTTTCCAGGTCTTCATCAAAACAGAGAAATCCCTGCATCAACTGGCCAGCGAGATAGGCACGCACCTTTCCTTGCCTCCTTTCAAGCGGCAGCGGACCCGCGACGCGCTCTATTACCAATTTGAAATGCTAGGCATGCTGGTCATACTTCATTATCTTGAAGAAGAAGATCGAGCACCAGAAGTCCTCAATTATCCTTATGTTTTCACGCTGGAGCTGACTTTCACCGAGCATGACCTCGACACCGACGAGCTGGAGTATCGCCTGCAGCCCTACTATGCCCGCCTACTCAGCTTTTATCTAGGAGTAGAGACAGCCTACCACGAGAAGCAACGGATCAATCAGCGCTGGCGCATCCGCTATCATTTCTGTCGTAAGAATCCCAACTGGAAGGAAGACATTCTATACGGCGAGCCAGGCTGGCAGCCGGCGGTTATCGAGGAGCCGCCGAGCGAGTGGCGCAACCAGCTCGTCCCCTGGTGAGTCAGACCAAACCTGCCGCGCTCCTGGCCAGCTTTCGGCCAACCAGTCAGTCTGGCAACAAACGCCCGCCTTACTTTGTCTGCGCCGCTCGCTCCGGTGTTATGAAAGACAGGTTCACTGGCGCGCTGTCGCAGCCCCTTGTCTAAGCGGCCTGATCATGTTACAGTTTTTATCGAGAGCGGTTGCTGCCGCTGCCGCATTTCAGTGATGTCAAACTGCGAGCGTGAGAGTGCATCCTTGCGCAAGCGCATCAGTCAGTACACGAGTGAGTACTCCCCAGTCAGTACCGGGGCGATCGCAGTGGATCACCCTGGTGGGACGGAGAGAGTCCACGCTCCCCACAGCAACGAAAGGCAGGCTATGACTAGTAGCATTGTCGAGGCAGCTATCGGCACAGAACTTCCCCCACTGGTGAAGCCGCCGGTTACTCGTGAACAGCTCCGCCGCTATGCTGAGGCTTCCGGCGATTACAACCCGATTCACCTGGACGACGAGGCCGCCCGCCGTGTTGGGCTTGATGGGGTCATCGCTCATGGGATGCTCAGCATGGCCTTCCTCGGCCAATTTATCGAGCAGCAGATCGCCGCCTATCCCGAGGCCCTGCTCGCCCACCTGAAGGTTCGCTTCGCCAGCATGGTGCGTCCGGGCGATGTCTTGACCTGTCGCGGTCGCGTCACAGCGCGCAGCCGCGAGCCTGATGGGCATGAGCGGATCACCATCGAGTGTTGGGCCGAGAACCAGCGCGGCGAGCGAGTGACGAGCGGAGAAGCCGTCGTCTCTCTGCCATCCGCCTGAGAGAGTGAGTGTGCATCGGTCGACTAACAAGGAGGTTTGCGCATGGTCGAAGCCAGGAACATCAGGGACATCGCTGACCTGCGGCTTCAGTACGACCTGGCGATCTATAACTGCCAGCGCTTTGGCACCTATGAGGCCCTGGTCTATGAGGACCCCCAGCTGGCTGAGCCCCGCCGCTATACCAACGTGGAAATCGCCCGCGAGGCCGTGCAACTGGCCGCCGGCCTGCGCGCGCTCGGCATAGAGACCGGCGACCGTGTGATGGTGATGATCCCGAACTGCCCGGAGGTCATTATCTCCTACCAGGCCATCGCGCGCGCCGGCGCCATCGTCATCCCTGTTCTCCCTCTCCTTAAGCCACCCGAGGTGCAGTACATTGCCCAAAACTCGGGAGCCCGCCTGCTGATCACCAGCCCGCTCCTGCTCCCGCTCCACGGGACCACCCTGGCCCAGGTACCTGCGCTGGAACAGATCGTCTGCGTCGGTGATCTGGCAACCGCCGGGCCGCTGGGATCTCTCCCAGAGGGGAGGCCGCAAGTCCACACTTACCAGGATGTCCTCGCCCGCGGTGCAGAGTACGCCGACTACTACCTGAGCGACCTGCCCGGTATCAACCTGACCCCCGATGACACCGCCGTCATCCTCTATACCTCCGGCACCACGGGCCGCCCCAAGGGCGTCATGCTCTCCCACCGCAATCTTGTCGCCAATGCCGTCAGCGGACGTGGCGTTGGAGGCGATGAGGACCCAAGCGCCGCCGAGAGCCAGGGTGAAACGCATCTGGCCATCCTTCCTCTGGCCCATGCCTTTGGTCTGGTGGCTTCCAATGTGGCTTACCTGAATGGCGCGCGCATCGTCATGCTGCCGCGCTTCGACACCACCGCCGTTTTCTCAGCCATTGAACGCTACCGCGTCTCCGGCTTCGCCGGCGTTCCCGCCATGTTTGTGGCCCTGCTCCACAGTCCCGATGCCGACAGGTACGACACCAGCAGCCTGCAGTACTGTGTCAGCGGCTCGGCGCCTTTGCCGGTGGCCGTGCTGGAAGCCTTCGAACAGAAATTCGGTTGCCGCATCCTCGAAGGCTACGGCCTCTCGGAAGCCACCGCCGCTCTCACAGGCCACAATCGCGAGATGCCGCGCAAGCCAGGCTCGGTCGGCAAGCCACTGCCAGGTGTCGAGATCCGCATCGTCGATGAGAACGACCAGGATGTGCCAGTGGGCGAGGTAGGCGAGATTATCGCCCGTGGCCCTAATGTCATGCAACAGTACTATAATCTGCCCGAGGAGACCGCAGCGGCCATGCGCAATGGCTGGCTCCATACCGGCGACATGGGACGCATGGACGAGGATGGCTACATCTACGTGGTGGAGCGCAAGAAGGATCTGATTATCCGCGGCGGCTTTAACATCTACCCGCGTGATGTCGAGGAGGTTCTCAACCGCCATCCCGCGGTCATCGAGTCCGCCGTGGTCGGCATTCCTTCTGAACGTATGGGCGAGGAGGTTAAGGCTTTTGTGGTCACGCGCGAGCCGGTTGACGCCGAGGCTCTCAAAGCCTTCTGCCGCGAATACCTGGCCAATTACAAGACCCCGAGCGAGATCGAGTTTGTGGACTCGCTGCCGCGTAACCTGGTGGGCAAGATCGATAAGAAGGAGCTGAGGAGGCGTTATGTCCAACAGCCCTCATAGCAATAGCAACCCCTTAGAGACTGCCCCCCTCGCCCAGCTGCAGGGGACGCCGATCGATGCGGTGCTCAACATCATCGACCAGGGACTGGTGCACCTGCCCAGCTACCGCGAGCTGTATTATCGCTGGGAGCGCCAGCAGTGGCAGGCACAGGAGCTGGATTTCAGCTATGACCAGCAGCAGTGGCAGTCTATGCCCGCCGAGGAGCGGCAGGCACGCATGTACGGCCTCTCGGCCTTCTTCAAGGGGGAAGAGTGCGTTACCAACACTCTAGCCCCCTATGTGGTGGCCATGCCCGACGAGGAGATGCGGCTCTTCTTGACGACCCAGCTCGTCGACGAGGCCCGTCATACGGTCTTCTTTGACCGCTTCTTCCGCGAGGTGCTGGGCGTCGAACAGGAGAGCCTCGATGGTGCTTTGCAGGTGGCCGTCGGATATATGAATGAGCATCTGCGCACCATTCTGATCGAGGCGCTGGCGGAGATCGCCGAGCGTATCCGCCAGGAGCCGGGCCAGCTTGCCCACCTGATCGAAGGGGTGACGCTCTACCACATCATCGTCGAGGGCACCATGGCCCTGGCTGGCCAGCGCTCTATTCTGGAGACCTACCGGCAATTCAATCTCTTCCCCGCTTTCCGCGCCGGCTTTACGGCGGTGGCCCGCGACGAGTCGCGCCATGTGCTCTTCGGCGTCAAGTTTCTGCGCGACATGATCCAGCAGGACCACGAGCGCGCTCAGATTGTCTACGCTGCCGTTCAGAAGTATTTGCCAACCGCTCTGGCCGGTCTCACTCCCCCAGAGCGGGAGATCCCGCAGTACCTGGCGGCCCGCGTCGATCCCTGGCAGACCCCGCGCTACGCTATTGAGTCGCTCCGTAAGAAGCTCAAGGGCATTGGGCTGAGCATGGAGCTACCCAGCGTGCCACCGCCGCCCGTCTTTCAGGCATAGGGAAGCAGCAAGAGCAGGCCCAATTGATCCCCTACCTCTAAGTCAGAGATGGGGCAGCGCCTTGCGCAGGCTGATCAAGCCAGCAAGTGAGCAACAGGGCTGAGACTGGACAGCGCCAATAGTCTGTCTCGCCCGCCCCACGCGCTTTTCTGGCTTTCAGCCTGCGCAGGCGGTGGCAATCGACCTGTCGGGTCGGTCTCAATTTGCCCTGAGTCACTGAACGGTCTGAGTCGCTCGAATCTGAGGAGTATGCTACTAATGATGAGCAAGCAGGCTCACCCCAAGGAGAAGGAGGGAAAGAGATGATCACGGCCCTGGTGTTGATGAACGTCGAACGAGGACACATCAACGAGACAGCGCAGCGCTTACTGGAGATTTCTGGCGTAGCCGAGGTCTACTCAGTTACCGGCGATTACGACCTGGTGGCGCTGCTGCGCCTGCCTCGCTACGAGGATCTGGCCGAAGTGGTGACGGGGAAGATGACAGCCATTCCGACGATTAGCCGCACCCACACCCTGATGGCCTTTCAATGCTACTCGCGGGCCGATCTACAACAGGCGTGGGACCTCGGCGTCGAATAGCAAGGCCAGACGAGCGCCACGCTCGCCACCAGGCCGCGCCGGCTGCTCTCTCAACTCAGATGGGCATCCCTTGCTTGCCCAGCTCGCCACGAATGTGGGCGATCTCGCCGAGGTGGGTAAAGCAATGCGTCAGGCAGATCTGGCCAATCGCCTGGATGGCCGGCATTTCGCCCAGGGGTTTGACCTTGACGATGCGCGCAGATAGCTCAGCTCCGCCGTCCTCGACAGACGCCAGATAGTCTTCAAACTCCTGCCAAACACGGTCCGCGTATTGCAGAAACAAAGCCGGGTCAGCGATCCGAAACTGCCGCGCTTCCTCAGTACTCATGCCAGTACCCTGCACACGCGGCGGCAGGCCCAGACGCGCATGCCACTCTTCCTCGTTCCAGAGCGGTTGCCGGCCCTGCAAAATAAAGCGCAAAATATTATCTTCCGTGCGCACACAGTGCCAGATCAGAAAGGCAATCGTATTGACTCGCCCTGGCCCCTGATAGTGCCACTCCTCTACGCTGAGATCGCTCACACTCGCGCGCATCCATTCGTGCAAGCGACGCTGCTCTCGTCGGAAGAAATCGATAATATTCATGGCAAGAGGTTTCCCCTTTCTGTCCTCACCCGGCCTGGTTCTCCGCGACATCGCGGGCTGGGCTGCTGGCTGCCGAAGACCCCAGGTCGAGTCAAGCCAACCTCAGCGCCGGCTAGCTTTCTGGCCTTGTGCTCGCCTCCCCGGACAGGTCCGCAGCGAGCAAAGAAAAGACGGCGCGCTTTCAGGAGCTATTGTACACGCCGTCGTTACACTCTACCATGTTGCTGGCTAACATCTCTCGCTGCCGCGGGAAGCCATCCCGCGGCAGGGAGCCAGATGGCCTGATCGCGGTCGCGCTGCTCTTTCTTGCTGCCCGTCTGGTCGGTCATGCGCCTTGTTGGGTCGGCGAACCTAGCGCGAAAGCAGCTCACCGACAGCCACCTTTTCGGTCAGCAGAGGAGAAGAGGAGGAGGCGGCAAGCGTCTCATTCTCGACCAGCTTATACTCTCCAGAGATCTCTTCGAGCGAGCGACCGCTGGGTTCAGGAAGCGTGAGCAGGGTCAGGACCAGACCAGCCACCGAGATAATGGCCGTGAAGGTCATCACGCCCGGCAGATGGAAGCTACTGAGCAGGAAGGGGAAAATCAAGGCACCGATGAAGGCGCCTACCTTACCCAGAGCAGCCGCAATGCCATGCGCGGTGGAGCGGACCATCACCGGGAAGATCTCAGCGGGATAGACGAAGGTGGTCACATTGGGGCCGAACTCGGTGAAGAAGTAGCTCACACCGTAGACGAGCAGGAACGGCACCGTGAACTGGGTCAAGGCCGGGAAAACCGCCAGCAGCCCATAGGCCAGGGCCATCATGGCAAAGCCAACACACTGAATCCACCTGCGACCCAGGTGATCAATGGTCAGCGCCGCCACAATATAGCCGGGGAAAGCGGCCACCAGGAAGACCAGCAGCGTATAGACCATGTTGAGCAGCAGGCTTGAGTGGGCATCGAGGGCCTTCAAGACCAGCGGGCTGGAGATAGTCGTGCCATAGTAGGCGATATCGAGCAACAACCAGGCGCCGGCGGTACCGATCAGCCAGCGCAGGTAAGGAGCACGCCAGAGCAGGGGAAGCCAGGAGCGCTTCGTGCTCTTGACCGGCTCAGGCTGAGTGGTCCGAGCCTGCGGCTGAGTCCAGGATGAGGAGCGAGCGCCGTTGTGTGTATGGCCATTCTGGCCCGTCACCTGACCGATCGTTGCCGCAGCGGCCTCCAGATCGCCCTGCATCATCAACGCAAAGCGGGGCGTCTCAGCGATCTGGCGGCGCAGATAGAAGGTAGCCAGCGCGGGCACAGCGCCCAGAGCCAGCATAATGCGCCAGCTCAGGTCGTGGTCCAGCCCGGCCAGCAATAGGGCAATAGCTACCAGGGGACCCAGGATCAGACCGACCCCCTGCATCGCAAAGACCATCGTCACCAGCTTACCGCGATCGCGCCGGTTGGCATACTCGCTCATGAGCGTGGCGCTGAGGGGATAATCGCCACCGATCCCCAGGCCCAGGATGAAGCGAAAGATGATCAGCCAGACCACGTTGGGCGCCAGCGCTGAAGCCAGGGCCCCTGCCGCCAGTACCAGCAGGGTGAAACCGTAGATCGAGCGCCGTCCCACGAAGTCAGCAAGGCGTCCGAAGATCATTGAGCCGAGGGCCGCGGCGATCAGCGAGGTGCTGCCAACGAGGGAAATCTCAAAATTGCCGAGGTGCCAGAGGGGCGTCAGGATCGCGAGGACAACACCAATAATAAACAGGTCATAGGCGTCTGTGAAGAAGCCCATGCCTGAGGTGATCATCGCTTTCCAGTGGAAGCCCGACAGGCTACTGTTGTCAAGGGCATGTAAGACAGATTTACGCGCTTCAATAGCACTGTCCACGGCGACAATCCGGGATGGCTCTCCGCCATCAACCATATGTGTTGTGTCTCCTTGCTTCAGGGACATGTTCGTGACTCAAACCAGTTCTAGCAGAATCGTAGCGCGTCAATGTTATGGCTTTGTTAAGTCAGCTTTAAGGCTGGTTAACAAACGAGGCTACGCGCTACGCCTGCTCCCCGTGCCTGTTCCCTCGAATCCGCTGGAGGAGGGCGCTGGGGAGCCACAGCACCGCTTCGACTGGCCCGCCCGCAGGCGCAGGACGCCTACCTGACTGATTTGGTTTGCTGCATCCTTTTTCCCTTTCTTCCATTACATTACAACACAGGCCAACCGCCCAATCATGCCCGCTTCTGAGCCAGCAGCGGCCCCAGCTCCAGCCCCATAGCAGGCCAGGATCAACCGGGCCAGCCAGACAGCAGGTAGACAATGCACTCCTCTGCTGGGCGGGGTGAAGACAGCCACCCGCACAAGCCTTATTCCATGCCACGGAGGTGATAGGTATCGTTATAAGAGAGCAGGTGCCAGCAGGCATGTTTTCTGGAGAATGACGTACCATAGTACCAATGAGTAATAGAGGTATTCTCTGTACGGAAGAGCACAGAAGGGATAGAAAAAGAGCTGAGGCCAAAGAAGTAGATAAACGAGCCATCGATCACGCCGCCGTGGCAGACCACCACGATAGTTTTACCGGCGTATTCGTGAGTGATGCGCTGCAGAGCACGCCCGACGCGCAGCATGAACTCTGGCCAGCTTTCGCCCTCTGGTGCGACTGGCTGGAACAAATTTTGCTCAAAATTGGGGGATCCAAAACGTGCAACAAACTCCTCCTCGCTCAATCCGGCGGCCTGTCCCTCGCGCATCTCCTGTACCTCGTCATCAGGGATAATAGGGAGGCCCAGAGCTGGTGCAATAATCTCAGCGGTCTGATAGGCGCGGCGCAAGGTACTGGAGATCAGCACATCGGCGGCGATCTCGCCCGTAGCCAGACGATCACGCAGACGTTCGGCCTGCCTGATGCCCCGAGGAGTGAGGTCCAGGTCGCCGAAGCGGTGCTGAACAGCGTTGAGAGCCTCGGCATGCCGGATCAGATAGAGATGAGTCATAAGCAGGGTCTCCTTTGCTCTTTTCTCAAGGAACAGGCTCAGGAGTCGACGCTGAGCCACAAGCAGAAGGATGCTGGAGCCAGGCGAGCAACTGACCATGAATGGATCAGGCTGACAACTGATCAGCCTGATCGTTCCGGTCGTTGGTCGTGCCAGGCAGGCTTAGGCAGTCAGTCCTGTCCGCTCCTTTCTTTCTCTCATGCTACCATCTTTCAAAGCAGCCGCACAACACTGGGGATAGCAAGCGTTGGCTGGCAGTCAGAGATGAACGGTATAGTATAATGAAATGAAGTGATTCAGAGTGATGCCTTCCTACCTTAGCCAGCCAGAGAGACGAGGATGGAGAAGAACCGTGGCGCGCAAGATTCTCGTCGTAGATGATGAGGAGGTTCTGGTTGAAACCATCGCCTACAACCTGGAGCAGGCCGGTTACCAGGTGATCACAGCGGCAGATGGTTACAGCGCCCTGGAAGCGGCTCGTAGCGAGCGCCCTGACGTCATTCTGCTCGACATCATGCTGCCAGGCCTCGATGGATTGGAAGTCTGCCGGCAGCTGCGGCGTGAGGCAGAGACCGCTACCATCCCCATCATTATGCTCACCGCTAAAGGAGACGAGATCGACAAAGTCGTCGGCCTGGAAGTGGGAGCGGACGACTACGTGACCAAGCCCTTCGGGCGTCGGGAGCTGCTGGCGCGGATTCGAGCCTTGCTGCGTCGCGTTGAGTACGGTAGCGCTTTTGACGAAGAGAGTCTGCGAGGCAGCATCGAAGCGCCCACACGGCCCAGGCGCGAGCTTGTAGCTGGCCCCCTGCGCATCGATCTCGACGGCCGACGCATCTTCTGTCGCGATCAAGAAATTGAACTGCAACCCAAGCAGTTCGATCTGCTTGTCTATATGGTGCGTAACCGTGGCACAGTGCTCACTCGCGACCAGCTCCTCCATAACGTCTGGGGCTACGACTATGTCGGCGACACACGCACCGTGGACGTACACGTGCGCTGGCTGCGAGAGAAGATCGAAGAAGATCCCGCCAACCCCAAGCTCATTCAGACCGTGCGTGGCGTCGGCTACTGTTTCCGTCGCTAGGAGTTGAGGAGGCAAGGCGGGGCGAGGAAGAGCGTGAGCCAAGCCAGCAGTCCGCCCATACTTCCATCTGCTTTGGGGGGAAGCGAGCAGAGCGGTACCCCCTTCCCCCCAAGAAGGCGCCGCTTCTCCGGCTCCAGGGCAGGCATTCCGCGAGCAGATGGGCGGGCGGGGAGTGTGCCAACCAAAGCAACCCAAATTCATCGGCAGAAGGAGTTCACTATTGGACCTGTTGACTACAGCACCACTCAAGCTTTCTCCAGAAGCACCCATTGACCTCCACATGCACACAACCTACAGCGATGGGCGCTGGACAGCCGAGCAACTGATCGCCTATCTGGTACAAGAAGGCTTCGCGCTGGTTGCCGTCACTGATCATGACCGTGTTGACACCATCAACACGGTGCGTCAGCTAGCAGCAAGCAGAGGGCTGCCAGTACTCGCTGGTGTAGAAATGAGCACCACCTGGCGCAACCACCCCACGCACGTTCTCTGCTACGGCTTCGATCCCGAAACCACCCTGTTGCGCGAGGTCATTGCAGACGTCAAGCGTCGGCAGCATGAACATACATGCGAAGTTTACGAGACCCTCAAGAGGCGGGGCTATAACTTTCCGCGCGCCGCCGAGCTGCTCGCCGCCAGCGGAGGCGAGCCGCAGCAACTGCGCGACACCGTCCTTCTCCTCATCGAGCACGGCTACGCTCCAGACTGGCCGCATGCAATGGAGATTCTGCGCGAGGCTGGTCAACACAGCATTCATGCTGAGATGGCTGCGACCGTCGAGGCGGTTCACCGCAGCGGGGGAGTGGCTCTGATCGCCCATCCAGGGCGGAGGGAGCGAGGCTTTACCTTCTACGATACCGCCCTCCTGGAGGAGGTGCGGGCCGAGGTGCCGCTAGACGGTCTTGAGGTCTATCATCCCTATCATAGTCCCGAGACGATCGAGAGCTATCTCGCTTACGTCAACAAGCACGACCTGCTACTGAGCACCGGCTCGGACTCACATGGGCATGCCGGGCGCATGCCTATCAAGTACCGCGCCGAGATTAGCCAGCGTCTGCTGGAGCGTCTCGGCGTCCAGGTAGGATAGAGGCAGCTGCCTCTATCCTACTCGCCATTGTGGACAATATACCAATCGGTTGAGGTCAGTCCCTGATAGGAGACCGTCTTCTTCACGACGCCCGGCGGCGGACCAGGGAACTGTTCGACCGGCTTGCCCTGTTCCACCAGTAGCATCGTATCGTGCCAGATGGGACCAGCACCGTCGACCCCAATGACGTTGATCATCGGCGAGTTATCATCGTTGCCAACCCAAACCCCCACCACCGCGTCGGGCGTATAGCCTACCGTCCAGTTATCCATGAAGTTCTCTGATGTACCCGTCTTAGCTGCCGCGGGACGGACCACGCCGGGATTGCCAGCATAGCACTGCTGCTGAGTGTTGCTATAGAGGTAGAGGGCGCTGCACTTACCAAACTCATAGGTGCGGTTGTTGTTATCGCTGAGCACATTAGTGACCACAAAGGCCACCTGGCGACTAATGACCCGTTTGCCCTGGGGCACGAAGCGATAGATCAGACGCCCCTGCGAGTCGGTCACCGTGTCGATAGCATGCGGTGGGACACGAATGCCACCGTTATCAAAAACGGCGTAGGCGGCGGTCATGTCCAGCAGATGGACGCCGAGTGTGCCCAGCACCATCGTGTAGTTGGGGGTACCAACATAGCTTGTAATGCCCATTGCCTCCGCCGTCTTGAGGGCCTTATCAACACCGACCTGCATCAGCAGTTTGACCGCCGGGATATTAAACGAGTTCTGCAAAGCGAAGCGGTACGTGATCAGGCCGTGATAGCTCATATCGTAGTTATGAGGCGTATAGGGCGGCAGGCCGCAGCACATCTGAATGGTCAACGGGCCATCGTAGACCGGCATGCCCGGACTGATTCCTTGAGCAAAGGCCGTGGCATAGATGAACGGCTTAAAGGCCGAACCGGGCTGGCGATAGCCCTGGGTTGCCACATCGAATTGGCCTGTGTTGGGATCATTGGGATGAATGTTGCCGACCAGGGTGCGGATGGCCCCCGTATGCGGGTCCATTACGACCACCGCGGCATCGCTCATATGGTGGGCAGCCATCTTCTGAATCTGCTGCTGCGCGATCTTGAAGACTTGCTTCTGCAGATTGAGGTCCAGTGTGGTGTGAACGATCAACCCACTGCGTGCGAGCTGGGAGACCTTCACATGCAAGACCTGGGCCAGCTCGTTGAGGGCGTAATTGATGAAGTGTGGGGCATCGGGGCTGTTCTGTACCACGCCGCGGTGCAGGAAATTCGGTTGCTGCATCTCCACAATAGCAGCCCGCTCCTGCTGGGCAGTGATGTAACCCTGAACCCGCATCTGATGGAGCACATCCTTGGCACGCTGGAAGGCAGCTGGCCAATTGATGAAAGGATCACGCGCGATCGGAGAGCTAGGGATGCCAGCCAGCATGGCCGACTGAGCAATGTCGAGCTGAGCCGCAGCCTTCTTTGTCGGAGTATCCTTGAGACCGAAGTAGGTGAAAGCTGCTGCTTCGGCTCCATAGGCCTGCTCACCGTAGTAGACGGTGTTCAGGTACATGGAGAGAATCTGCTCCTTGGTATAGTACCGTGTTACCTGCGGAGCAAGAATGATTTCTTGAAGTTTTCTAATAATGGTATCTTTATTACCAACAATGGCATTTTTAATGAGCTGCTGAGTGATGGTGCTACCACCAGAGACGATGCGACCGTGGGTCAGATCGTCGAGGGCGGCGCGCACAATACCAGTGATATCGTAGCCTGGGTTATTCCAGAAGTTCTGGTCTTCGATAGCGATTTCAGCATGCTGTAGATGGATAGAGATTTGCGAGAGCGGGACCGTCGTCTGCAGCCCTTCGCTTGTCATCTGATAGATCAGATCGCCACTGGCATCATACATCTTCAGGTTATCCTTGGGAAGAATATCAGCCAAAGTGACAACCTGTTGTCCGAAGCGCTCCTGGGTAGCGCTGACCAGGCCCGCTACTCCAACCAGCACGCTGGCGAGGACAACGATCACCGCCAGGGAGATGACAGCTAGCGGCATCAGCGTCCACTGGGTGCCAATCTTCTCAGCGAGCGCGTAACGCAAATTACTGCGATGGAGGTTCTTGCGCTTATAGTGACGCCTGAGACGCCAGCCACGCGGGTGGGTCACCAGATGGGGAGCCTCATAGTAGACACCCACCGGAGGTTTCTCAGGGCGTTCCTCTAGCCGTTGGGCGGCAGCTGCCCGGCTATTGGCCGGCAGACGGGCAGGAAGGTGGAGCACCTCCGTTTTCTCTCCTGCCGACTCTTCTTCCAGAACCTCTATCTGCCTCTCGTCGGACATAGTCTACCCCTTCTTCTCTCTCCTGCTTGCTTGCTGATTGCACGGCAGGGTCTGCACTGGGGCTTCCCCTGCCTGCACTGCTCGCCGCTGATCTTGCTCCTCGGAGACAGTTCTCACACCGACCCGCGCCCTCCAAGACGGGGAGTCGCTTGAGAGTCAAGCGGGTCCTTATATCCAGGATAGCAGATAACAGAAACTGACAGTTTATCTCAATGGAGTGAATTTCACAGGAAATGCAGAATTATGTCTGCTCTTGCCGCTCCGCCCTCCAGGCTGGAGTCGCCACAAGAGCATGGCTTTACTACTGCTGTGCTTGCTTCTGGTCGTACCCTTATTCACGAACGAATGAGCGGCACTGCCAGTCACCAGCCCCTCCTCCGCACCGTTTCCCGAGTTATATTGATATTGTAACACAGAATGTATCTTTAATTCAATTGCGGATCGGGAGTTACGGAATACTTTCTAGATTACTGCTGAGACCTATCGCCGGCCCATCCCCCGGAGCGTGGCGAACCTGTATTGCTTACAGGTGGTAATACGTCGATCCTTCCTGTTTCGTATCGGGTGGGCTGGCTCCATAGGAGAGAAAGGTAAGCAGGCAGCTAGAGCGGGCCGACGGGGCTGACGAAACCAGGGGTGGGGTGGTAGAGAAGGAGTCAGTCGGAGGCCAGACGAGGGGAGATAGTAGCGGAGCTGGCCGTTAGGGAGTCAATCCGACCGGCCTGAGTGCGCTGTTCCTTCTCTGGCTGAGAGTATGTTGTCGGAGGGCTGGCACAGGGATTCCTCTTGAGCCAGGCTGTTTCCGCTCGGATCGCCCGTTGTTTGGGCAGGGGCAGGTGGCCGACTTTCGTTCTCGCCGAGGGCGGCCTCGATCAGGGCGGGCAAGATCTCGTTGGTCAGGCGTTGGATTTGGTAGAGACTTTCGGCCCAGGGTATCTCCTGATGATCGCGAGTTCCCTGGACTTCGGCTAGCTGGATCAGAGTCTCGTCGACGAGGCTACGAAAATAGAGGAAGGCGCGTACAGCGTCGGCCACTGGCACATGGGAAGAGCGGGTAATCGAGCCATATTCGTGGCCGAGGCGGGCGGCCTCATGCAGCAGCTCGGGATAGGCGCCAGCATCTGTCAGAGCGCGCAGCAGCAGCTCCAGCAGGCGTCGTCCGAGGCGGCGATAGGCTTCGCGGGCAGCCTCATCGAAATGGCGATGCCAGGGCAAGCGATCCAGCACGCCTTCGGCCCAGGCCTCGCGCACGCGCCCCAGCACGCTTTGCACGAGAAGGCGCGCAGCCGGGCGCGGCTTGCGCTCGCTTTCCTGACGCAGGTGGGCCTCGATGTCGGAGCGGCGAAAGCGGCGATGGCCTCCGCTGGTACGTCGTGAGGGCAGGGCATTGCGGTCGGCCCACAGGCGCACCGTCGCTGGATGCATCCCCAGTAATTCTGCGGCCTCGCGCAGACTCAGCCACTCCTCCTCTGGCCGTGGTGTAGAAGCAGACGTCATGGCCCGACCTCCCTTCAGAACCAGGGCCGGTGTGGTGCCGACAGATGAACGGCAAACGGCTTAACAAAGGTCTGGAGTACCTTGTATACGTAATGGTTCCCGAGCTTCACGAACTGACAGCACGTCTCTCCCCTGTAAATAGATTGTATGGGAATTGTGCATGCCCGTCAAGGCCGCTCTCTTCAGGCCCTAAGACCGACTACGCTGCTATCAACCAATGGCTTCCTCTACTAACCTTTCGATAGTGGCCCGATCCCCGCCAAATGCTGCTCCAGACGCTGAATCGCCAGATCCCTTAGCCGAGCAGGCACTTCAGGAGTGAGCGCCCGCCTCAATGCCGGATTGACAATGTAGTAGTCCCCTTCGGCACTGGCTTCCAGCCGCCCTCAACGTTCAAAACGTGGAAAGGGATCAATACGTATGATGTCAATGAAGGCGCTTTCTTCAAGCTCTGAATCATCAATCGCTGCTCTACTCCTACCTCGCTGTTTCTCACGCGGTAACCCTCTCTGATCTCAAAACTGGTAGAAGAGATGAAAGCAGGCAACAGCATGATATTGCAAAAAGAAGTCGCAATCATCAGTATGATCCAGCATGACAATACAAAGAAGCATTTGATAGGCGTAGACCAGGCGCGTCCCCTGTAGATCGTGCTCCAGCTCTTCCAGGCCTGGCGCTGTAGCGGTTCCGGTACGACGAATGCAGGGCACACCGCCGCAGGCATCCCTTCTTTGCGCAAATAATCGGTGTAGTCCCGCTCTCGTATATGACGTCCCAATCCCTGTTCAGTAGCTTCCAAACTTCTGTACAGATCCTCTGTAAGGGGATGAGCCTGGAGCCGGTAACCCTCTAGCAATGCCTCTAGCCTGGTAAATAGCTCAGTGAATCGCTGCCCCTCAATGAGCAGATTGAGTTCGATGTTGAGGTCAAGACCGCTACTGGTCAGATTCGATGAGCCGATCATAGCCCAGGCTAACCCCTTGTTAACGCCATAATAGACCTTGGGCTGAAAGGTGCTGCCAGACTCGGCGAGGTCGACAAAAACCTCTGCTCCCAGCTCCTGAAGCTGTCTGAAGGCCACTACGCGATTGATGGGAGCGATGCCTACGGTGATCCGCGTGCATCTGGCGGCTTTGATGAGCTGACTGAGATTGAGTACTCCACCAGGCGAGATATAGGCTACTGCTAGTTCTAGATCCATACCCCTATAACGCTGAGCTATTTCTTCCAGCTTCTCCAGGGGCTGATGAACCAGGCAGACACTCACGTTGGCCATGAGTTGCTCCTCCTCTGCTCCAGGTGCCTTTCAGCCTCTCTCTTCTCTCCGGCAACGAGAAAAGCAAGGAGTCCCTGAGTGAGAGGGATCTATAATACTGCTTGCCAGTTACTCCTTCTGGCTTGCTTTTTTCTCGACTTACAGTCCAGGAAAGGAATCCGCTAACGAACCTGGTCATGTTTGTCATTGATGAAGCCAAAGAGAGCGGGAAAGACAAAGCTGAATGGTTCACAGCGGGCATCTGGCCATCTGCGCTGTTAAGGGAGGGGGCTGGTATGGCAAGCATGGCTATGGTACAATAGATGCCAATCAGCACGAGAGCAAGGACGCAGGCGAGGCCCTTCCACCGCTAGATCAAGTAACCCGGCTGGCTCACTTTGCTGGCTGGTTAGCAGGCACGCTGGCTGACTGGCGTTCGCATCGCCTCCTCTCAAAACCCGTCGTTCGCCCGCAAGGCACGCGCCACAAACCACTACTGCGGCTCGGGCAACAAGAGAGGAGAGAATAGGATAGCAGGCCACTCCGCTAGCTTCGCCCAGGACAAAGATACTGATCACAATGCGCGACGCGCATAGACGTAAGGGCTATCGCAAGCACCAGGGAGAGGAGCAATATTCACTATGCAATACGCTATCTTTGGAGGCGGCGCCCTCGGCCTGGTGGCCGCCTATCGCCTGGCTCAGGCCGGTCAGTCGGTCATGGTCTTCGAGCAGGAGGAGGTCCCCGGCGGCCTGGCCGCTGGTTTCCAGGTCGCGCCCGACATCTGGTTGGAGAAGTTCTATCACCACCTCTTCCGTACCGATCGCGCCGCTATTCGCCTGATTACCGAGCTGGGCCTCGGCCCACAGCTGGTCTGGTCTACTCCACGCACAGAGTCGCTGATCGAGGGCCAGATTTATCGTCTCGATTCGCCTACCTCTTTGCTGGCCTTCCGTCCCCTGCGCTTCTACGAGCGCCTGCGCGTCGGAGCAGTGGCCGCCTTCCTGAAACTCGCTCCTTCCTGGCCCCTGGAGGGCCGCACCGCCGCCCCCTGGCTGCGACGCTGGATGGGGAAACGTGCCTATGAGCTGGTCTTCGAACCGCTCTTTGTGAGCAAGTTCGGCGCTCTCCATGAGCAGATCGCCTTGCCCTGGTTCTGGGCCCGCTTCCACGATCGCACCACCAGCCTGGGTTACCTCAAAGGCGGCTTCCAACAACTCTACGATCGCCTGGCGGAACGCATCACCTCTCTCGGCGGCAAGGTTCTGCTCGGCACCCGCATCGAAGGCGCCGAGCCGCTGGCCGACGGCGGCTGGCAGGTACGCACCACGCGCGGCACCTGGACGGTCGATCGGGTCATCTCTACCCTGGCTACCCGCCTGACCCTGCGCCTGATTCCAGCCCTGCCCTCAGACTACCGCGCTCGTTACGAGTGGGGCCAGGCTTACGGCGCCCACTGCCTGATTCTGGCCCTCGACCGTCGCCTGACGGCTACCTACTGGCTCAATATCTGCGATCCGGGCTATCCTTTCCTGAGCATCGTCGAACATACCAACCTGCGCCCTCCCGAGGAGTACGGCGGTCGCCATCTGCTCTACCTGGGCAACTATCGCCCAATGGATGACCCACTCTTCCAGATGGAGAAAGCCGAGGTCCTGGCCCAGTTCTTGCCCCATCTGTGCCGCATCCGTCCCGATTTCGATCCCTCCTGGGTGCGCGAAAGCTGGATGTTCCGCGCTCCCTTCGCCCAACCGATCGTGACCCCAGACTACCGCGAGCATATTCCACCCCTGAAGACCCCCCTGCCCGGCCTCTGGCTGGCTAATATGTTCCAGGTCTATCCCCACGATCGCGGCCAGAACTACTCCATCGCTCTGGCCGAGCGCCTGGTTCGCCAGATCCTGGAGGAGGACGCAGCTCCCTCTCGACGCTGAGAAAGCTCCCTTCTCCCCCGCTCTGCCTCCCTCCTCTCTTTTTCCTCATCCTACACTACAATTAGAGCAGCTTCATACTTCAGCAGACTTGCTCCTCTATTCTTGTTTTGAATCCTGTCGAATGCAGACTACCATTCAGAAAATACTACGCTCACAGCTGCATGGAAGCAGCAATATCCTGGTACAGTAGAAGAGGAGGAGGAGGATTTGATGAACCAGGCTCGCTTCTCTCGTCAGCAGCACCCACTGCTTGGGCTGCTGACACTGCTGGCACTTGCCACAACACTCTTGCCTGGTCCCTTCGTGAGCGCCTGGCTACATCCCCAGCGGCCCGGCGCCCATTGGGCGATCACCACTCGCCAGAGCCAGGCCAAAGCCCCACGCAGTAGCGGCCATACCGCCGTATTGACCTACAAAAACGATAACTGGCGTAGCGGTCAGAATACAACGGAAACACTCTTGACCCCAGGCAATGTCAATGCCCAAACCTTCGGCAAGCGCGTGGCCTACCCCGTCGATGGCCAGATCTATACCCAGCCACTCTATGTGCCCAATCTCAACGTCAATGGCGCACTCCACAATGTGGTCTTTGTGGCAACCGAGCACGACAGCATCTACGCTTTTGACGCCGACACCCAGGCCACCAATGGCGCTCCTCCTCCGCTCTGGCACGTCAACTATCTGCTCCCTGGGGAGACGACAGTTGCCTGGGAGGATGTGGCCTGCGGCGATACGGTGCCGGAGATCGGGATTACCGGTACACCAGTCATCGATCTTGCCACACGGACAATGTTCTTTGTGACCTTCTCGGAAAATAGTAGTGGGCAGTTCTTCGATCGGCTCCACGCCATTGACATCAGCACGGGCCGCGAGCGCCCCGGTAGTCCGGTGGTGGTCCGGGCCAGCGTCCCTGGCCAGGGCGCCGGCAGCCAGAACGGCAGTGTGAGCTTCGACCCCCGCTACGAGCGCCAGCGCGCCGCCCTGCTGCTGGCCAATGGCCAGATCTACATCGCCTGGGGATCGTTCTGCGATAATATGCCGTACCACGGCTGGATCATCAGCTATGCCTACGATGGCAGCAGCTTCCGCCAAACCCATGCTTTCAACGTGACCCCCGATGGAGCCGGCGCTGGCGTCTGGCACGGCGGTGGCGGCCTGGCCGCCGATAGCGAGGGCAATATCTACTTCATCAGCGGTAACGGCGACTTTGAGCCTTCCGCCCCTCGTCCATCGCTCGGCGATAGCTTTGTCAAGCTAAGCCCCGATTTGCGCTTGCTGGACTACTTCGCCCCCTTCAACCAGGAGTGCCTGGGAGAGGCCGACGCCGACCTCGGCTCGGGCGGGCCGCTGCTGCTTCCCTCTTACCCGGAGTTGATCGGCGGCGGCAAGGAAGGCCGCATCTATGTGCTGGATACTAATAAGCTGGGCCAGTTTACGACGGTCAGCCAACCCTGCACGGAGGCTAATCGGCGTCGCACCGATCTGGATCAGGTGCTGCAGGAAACACCCCCCAGCACCGTCGGCGGCTTGTATGGAACCCCCGCCTACTGGCGCAGCGCTAATGCAGAGTACGTCTACGTCTCCAGCGTCGGACACCCGACCCTGGCCTATCGCCTGCAGCGCAACAGTAAAGGGCAGGTCCTGCTTTCACCAACACCAAGCTCCCAGACCCCAGAGAGAAGCTTCCTCTTCTCCGGCGGCAATCCCTCGCTCTCTAGCAATGGGACGAGTAACGGGATTCTCTGGCTGATCGATCCAGGCGGCGCTTTGCGCGCCTACGATGCGACGAACCTGAGCCATGAGCTATATAGCAGCGCCCAGGACCCGGACTACGATACGCTCGATAGCTACGTGAAGTTCAGTACGCCAACAATCGCCGATGGCCGGGTCTTCGTGCCAACCAAGACAACGCTGACCATCTACGGGCTGCTTAATAAGAGCAGCGCCCCCCCACCTCCAGTGACCTACAACAACGTCGGCATCAGCGATGATTTTACCCAGAATGTGCAGGCCGCTAACTACGATGGCCTGGGCTATAGTTACTCTGCAACAGCTCTGGCCCAGGCCGGCATTACCCCAGGGGCAAGTGTCCTCTGTAACGGCCTGGCTTTCATCTGGCCAGATCTGCCCGCCGGGGTCAAGGATAATTACCAGGCCAATGGTCAGACGATCCCACTGAATAGCGGACCAGGCGTGACGCTGGTGGCCTTCCTCGGCTCAGCTACCCAGGGATCAACCAGCGGCACCGCTCGCATTAACTATAGCGACGGCTCGACCCAGCCGTTTACACTCGGCCTGACCGACTGGACTACCAGCCCACCCGCTTTTAACAATAAGCTGGTGGCGACGATGAGCTACCGCAATGGACCCGGTGGGCAGCAACCGGTGACAGTCTACCTGTTCTACACCGACGTGACGGTCGATCCAAGCAAAACGATTAAGAGTGTGACGTTGCCCCCAGAACCCTCTGGCCCCAGCCGCCTGCACATTTTCGCTATTGCCACCAAAGGACTCTACGGCAGTTACAACAACATTGGGGTAAGCGACGACCACCTGCCCGCTCAGGCCAATTTCGACAACGCTGGCCACAGCTATTCGCTGCAAGCCCTGCAGCAGGCGGGAATCAATCCCGGCGACAATGCTTTCTACCGTGGCGTCTCCGGCGTGGTCTTTCAATGGCCCAACGCCGCCGCCAGCCAGCTCAACAACTATATCGCCACCGGGCAGACGCTGCCAGTGGCCCCTCAGAAGAACGCCAGCCTGCTGGCCTTTCTGGGAGCAGCCTCGGGCGGTCCTTCGTATGGCACCGCCTACGTCAACTACAGCGATGGCAGCCGCCAACCGTTTACCCTTGGCTTCAGCGACTGGACCCTCAATGAGGGCAAGGCCCGCGAGCCATCGTTCGGGAATGGCATCTTTGTTACCCTGCCCTACCGCAATCAGCCAACGGGACAGGAGTTTGTCAAGACCTACATCTTCTATGCCGAGGTGGCCCTGCAGAGCGGCAAGACGGTCAAAAGCGTGACACTACCAGCCACGGTCAACCAGGGCCTGCTGCACGTCTTTGCCGTGGCCACCAAGACGGCGGAGGATTCTCCATACAATAATGCCGGCACAAGCGATGATAGCAACCCCCAGGCCGCTAACTTCGACGGCACAGGGGCCAGCTATTCCGCCCAGGCCCTGGCCGCGGTCGGGATCTTTCCCTGGCAGCCGTTCACCTACAATGGCGTGACCTTTAGCTGGCCAAATGTCGCTTCAGGAGCCAACAATAATTACCTGGCCAGCGGCCAGACGCTTCTTCTGAGTGGAAACGCTCATAAGACTGCGCTGGCCCTGCTGGGCGCCGCAGACCATAGCGATGCCTCGGGCGCCCACGGCCAGGTGCTGGTGCGCTACAGCGATGGCTCGGCTCAGCCGCTGCCGCTCTGCCTGAGCGACTGGACCCTCGGGGGCGGCTCCTTTGCTCCCAGCTGCGGCAATAGCATCGCCATCGTGACCGCTTATTATAACCGCCCCAGCGGCCCGCAGCTCCAACGAGCCTACGTCTTCTACGCCGAGCTGCCACTCGACCCGGAGAAGACAGTCAAGAGCATTACGCTGCCCACCACGGTTCTGGGTGGTCATTTACATGTCTTTGCCATCGCTCTCAAGTAGCCTTAACATAGCAGGGGAGCAGTCGGCGGACCTACAGCTCCGACTGCTCCCCCTGGTTCGCAGATCTCACCGGCTGCGTCGCTCAAGGCTCAGAGGCATGTCCCTCCTGCCGCAGACGGTGAAGCTTCACCCGTGCCCTTTCCAGGTCAAGACCGGCTCGCTCAAGAACCTCACTGGCCAGGGTTCCACTCTGGCTCAAAAGAGCCAGGAGTAGATGCTCGCTGCCAATAAAGCCCTGCTGCTCCCGGCTGGCCTCACCGACTGCTAACTCAATTGCTTGCCGGGTTTCTGGGGTCAGGCCCTGCCAGCTCGTCTCACCACCAGAATGAGCCGCCAGCCAGTCTGCAATGGCTCGCTCCGTGGCCGCATGAAGCAGCGACTGATCAACCTCCAGCCGCTCTAGCAGCTTTGAAACGGTTGTTGTTCCACTGGTGGTTATTCCCAGCAGCAAATGCTCTGGAGCAATATACGTTTGCTGATACCTTTCTGCGGACTGCTGCGCTTCTTTGAGGGCAAGCTTAGCGCTGTCTGTAAAGTAGTGAAAACGACTCTGGACCATGCTTCTCCTGCCTTTGCTGCCAAGTAGCAGAAGATCGTGCCACAGATGATCTCTCTCCTGCTCTCAGCCCGAATAAACTACTCACTGCTTTTGCATCGCTGGCTTAGCCTGCCCTGGCACTAAGAGCCGCGCCCCGCTCTCCAGCTTTCGCCCTCCTTTTTCTCAGTTGGCTGCGCTAGGCCAGGTAGGGTACCAACCCTGACATTATAGCATATCGCAATAACGATTGCACTGTTGCCTAGAGGCGGGCAATAGGGACTCAAAGCCAGTCTGAGTTTGTGTTATAATCAAGTCCAGGCTGTTTGTTCTCTCACTTACTACTCTGCGGGATCGCAAGAAAGGGGTGGTAGGGGCTATGAAGCCACTTGTCGCCATTGTAGGCCGACCGAATGTCGGCAAATCCACGTTTTTCAATCGCATGATCGGTGAGCGGCGCGCTATTGTCGAGGATTTGCCTGGGACAACGCGCGACCGCCTTTACGGAGATACAGACTGGAATGGACGAACGTTTACGCTGATTGATACCGGTGGCCTGGCCCTCGGCGAGGGGACACCGCCAGGTCAGGTTGGTTTGAGCGGCCTGAGCGGCGACCTGATGGAGCATGTGCGCTCGCAGGTACAGCTGGCCATCGAGGAGGCCGATGTTATTGTCTTTATGGTGGATGTGCGCACAGGCATTACCACCGCCGACGAGGAGGTGGCGGCCCTCCTACGTCGTACCAATAAGCCCGTGATCCTGGCTGCCAATAAGGCCGATAACGATAGCCAGCGCCAGTACGCTCCCGAGTTTTATGCCCTCGGCCTGGGCGAACCGATCGACATCTCAGCCCTGCACGGTCTGGGAACCGGCGACTTGCTGGACAAGATCGTCGAGTCTCTACCGCCGGAGACGCCCGAGGAGCACACCGAAGAGGACGAGACAGAGCAAGTGCGCATCGCCATCGTCGGGCGTCCGAATGTCGGCAAGTCGTCGCTGCTTAACCGCATCCTGGGCTACGAGCGCGCTATTGTGAGCGATGTACCCGGAACGACGCGCGATATGATCGATACCGGGCTGCTCTTTGATGATCGCAAGCTCGTGCTCATCGACACCGCCGGCATCCGGCGACGCGGACGCATCGTGCCAGGCATTGAGAAATACAGTGTGATACGCTCGATGCGCGCTATTGACCGCTGCGATGTGGCCCTCCTGCTGATCGATGCGGTTGAGGGACTGGCGGCTCAAGATACACATATCGCGGGTTATGTGCATGAGCAGGCCAAAGGTATCATCGTCGTGGTCAATAAGTGGGATATTGTTCAGGAGCAGCGCCGTGCTGCCCGCCGGGGAGAGCCTCTCAGCCTGGCGAGGGAAATCGCCGAGGCCGAAGAGTATCGCAAGATTCTAAGCGCGGGCCTCAAGTTCATTCCCTATGCCCCGGTGGTCTTCGCCTCGGCCAAAACCGGCTACCACGTTCAATCGCTGCTACGTAAGGCCATCGAAATTGCCGACACGCGCTTCGTGCGCATTCCCACAGCGCGTCTGAACGAGGTTGTGCAGGAGGCCATCCGTCGCCATCACCCGGCCACAGTTCACGGGCACCAGCTCAAGATCTTCTATGCCACTCAGGTTCAGGTTAATCCGCCAACCTTCGTCTTCTTCGTGAACAATCCGGATTACCTTCATTTTAGCTACGAGCGCTATCTAGAAAATCGTCTACGCGAGGCTTTCGGCTTCGCCGGAACAGGGATTCGCTTAATCTTCCGCGCGCGGTCAAAGGTAGAGCTGCCGCGCCTGGGCTAGGCCAGTGGGCCTGGCCAGCCTGCTCCAAAGACTGGGCTGGGGATTGTTTTCGTTTTTGCTCGCCCTCTTGTCTGTTTTTTTGCTTTAACCACCCGGGCCTGGGAGATCCCCACTTTATAGACCCAGCACGCCGGCGGCCAGCATCAATGGCAGAGTCTCCTTACATGGGGGGCCATGCGTGTACCTGTGGGTGGAGGAAGCAACGTGCGCATAGCACACGTTTCCCTGGCAATGGTTGTCTTTGCTTGTTGACCTTTGCAAAGGAGGTTGCGATCGATGCAAGGGACGAATCTGCAAGGCATGCGTGTGGCTATTCTGGCAACGGATTACTTTGAGCAGGTTGAGCTGAGCGAGCCAAAGAAGGCCCTGGAGGAGGCGGGAGCGCGCACGGCCATTGTGGCCCCAAAGGCGGGCCAGATCCAGGGCGTCAACCACGTCGAGAAGGGGGACAGCTTTCCAGTCGACTTGACACTGCAGCAGGCCAACCCCGACGAGTTTGACGCCGTCCTTCTGCCAGGCGGAGCCTTGAACGCTGATGCCCTGCGTGTGCAGCGCGAGGCCCAGGAATTTGTACGGCGCATTGACGCCGCCGGCAAGCCTATCGCCGTCATTTGTCATGGCCCCTGGCTGTTGGTCTCCGCAGGGCTGGTACGCGGGCGTACCTTAACGAGCTACCATACGATCCAGGATGACATCCGCAACGCCGGTGGCAACTGGGTTGATCAGGAGGTTGTGCGCGATCGCAATTGGGTGAGCAGCCGCAGCCCTCGCGATCTTCCCGCCTTCAATCGGGCGATGATCGAGCTGTTCGCTCAGAGCCGCGTGAGCGCCCGCGGCTAACTCGAACCATCCAACGACGATCGGGGATCTGATTCTGCGTCAAAATACAAGGGGGGCGTCCGCAGAGCCATAGTGCGCTCTGGCGGGCGCCTTTTTTGTTTGGTTATGCGCTGGTGTATGGTCACAAGCCAGCGAGCGCTACGGGAGCTGGCCATTCGCCTCCCCGGCCACTGTCATCTGTCATTTGACAGCAATTGATATTCAGGCTATTGTAAGGTATGGGTCAACGATTGCAAGCCCGCTATCAGGCAGCACCCTCATAATCTAGCCTGGCATCATCTTGACGCAGAACGAACAGGGCACCGATGAGCAGTGAAACGCTACCGGCTAACGATAGTCCCGCGACGGCCAGCGAGCTGGCCCTGGCACAGCGCAGACGGAAGCGCAGCATTGCAATTTTTGTGATTGTCAGTCTGCTGAATGTGGCGCTCCTGGCCGTACTCTGGTCGCAGCTGCTGACTCCCGCCCCGGGGCAGAATGCAAGCAGCAGCTTGGCCTCAGCGGGCTTCAGTGGCCCCATGGTAGGAAAGAAGGCGCCGGATTTCCGCCTGCCTCTGCTGGCTGCGGGCACCGGGTCTAATAGCTCGGTCGCTCTCTCCGATTTTAAGGGACAGGCGATTGTACTCAACGTCTGGCAATCCTCCTGTGAGCCGTGCCAGCGTGAGGCCCCAGTGCTCCAGGCAACCTGGCAACGCGTCCAGGGGCAGGGCATCGTCTTTCTGGGCCTCGATTTTCAGGATAACCGCAACGATGCGCTGAGCTTCTTGCAGGCGCATGGAATTACGTATACGAATGTGAGCGATAGCAGTGGCGCGACGGCCATCAGCTACGGCGTGGCTAATCTGCCAACGACGATCTTCATCGATCGCACAGGCACGATCGTGGGCTGGCACGCGGGAGAGCTGACGGTGCAGCTACTGGAGCAGGGCCTGCAACTGCTGAACCACTGAGATAAGGGGACAGCAGGCTCCTGTTGGTGAGAAAGACGTTTGGAAGCTGGGAGAGGAGGATACCTTACCCAGGCAGGCAAGGAAGAAAACGAGAAGTTGACCTACGAGGATAAAAGGGGCTGGCTATGGACTGGCTGCCGGCGCTGCTGCCGCAGGGGCTGCTGCTGATTATGCGGGTGATCCATACGCTGGCTGCCGCTACCTGGGTCGGTGGCAGTGCCATGTATTTGCTGGTGGTTCAGCCGGCCTTGCGCCTGGCTCCCGCGCCTGAGCTGGCCGCTAAAATCGCAGCGCGCTTTAGACGCCTGGTCAATGGCTGCGTCGGCCTGCTCCTGGTGAGCGGAGCCTTCTTAACGGTGGACCGCCTGACGGAGACGAGCCTCGGCTGGCCTTATCTGCTGACGTTGAGTGTGAAAATCGCGCTGGCGCTGGCTTTGTTCGCTTTGGCTTTTTATCTGGGACAAAGTGCGATCCGCCGGCTGGCTCGTCGCTCATCTCGCTTTGCTCAGGTCGCCCCTCGCTTGATGCTGGCCCTGGGCGTGGTAGTCTTCGCCCTCGGCGCCCTGCTCAATATCCTGTTCGAGGCTAGCCTCACCAATCGTTAGCCGATTTCAGGTGGCGCGTTTCTGGCTGACTACCCACGCCACCCCGCTGGCGGTGGTCACGATCAGGGCGTCGCGCTTCGACAGCCAGAGGAGCGGGCGACGCGAGCAAGAGCGAGCGCATGGAAGTAGGCATGAGAGAGAAGCGCGAGCTTGTTCGCCTGTGACTCAGGCTCGCCTTCTAGTTGTATGGAGGTTCCCTTCGTGCAGTCGGCTGTGGTTTCTACTCAGACTGAGAAGGACACCGTCCAGGCTCCAGCGCGCCGGCGCTTGCCGGCTGGTCTGCTGGTCGCTGGCCTGGCAATTGCCGCTGCTGTCGTCTATTTGATTGTGGCGAATACGCGCTCCAGCGCTGTCTACTATATGACGATCGCCGAGTTGAAGCACTGTACGACCTGCAGCAGCCAGGCAGTACGGGTGATGGGTGTGGTGCAGCCCGGCTCGATCGAGCGCCACGATCAGACGCTGAGCTTTGTGATTACAGATAATCGGCAGTCGTTGCCAGTGGTGTACAGTGGCGTCGTTCCTGATATTTTCCAGGCGGGCATCCAGGTGGTGGTCGAGGGCTACTACCATGGCCAGGGCACTTTCGAGGCTCAGACGCTGCTGGCCAAGTGCCCCTCGAAGTTCCAGGCCGCGACACCAACGCCCAGCAGCAGTTGAGGCTGCATCTGGTAATGGCTCCGCTATGTTTCTTTCTGTCTTTGACTGATCTCTGCCTTCTCTGCCCGCCACAGCGGCAGCCCGCCTGACTTGAGAGACTGCCCAACTGTGGGAGTGTTTTCGAGGGAGAAGAGAGCTGTGTACGTTTCTGATCTGGGCGCGAGCGCTATTCTGTTGGCGCTGCTTTTCGCGATCTACACGCCGGTGGCGGCGGTGGCCGGAGCTTTGCGGCAGAGTGAGGCGCTGGTGGCGAGCGCCCGACGGGCGACACTGGCGGTGGCGGCTTTCCTGCTGCTGGCTTCGGGGGCCTTGGTGGCCTCGTTTCTATTGCACGATTTTGGCGTCAGCTATGTGGCTCAGCATTCCAGCCTGAGCATGCCCTGGTACTACGTGACAGCGGCTTTCTACGGCGGTCAGGAGGGTTCGCTGCTCTACTGGGCATTGACGCTGGCATTGTTCTCAGCCATCTTCGTGGTGACCTCGCGCCGCGCGCCCGCGGCCCTGGTCCCCTATGTCCTGGCGACACTGATGGCCATCGAGGCCTTTTTCCTGGTGGTACTGGCGACAGTCTCCAGTCCTTTTGTACGTCTTGCCCATCCTCCCGCCGACGGTGTGGGGCTGAATCCACTGCTGATGGACCCGGGCATGCTGCTGCATCCGCCGCTGCTGCTGATGGGGTATATGAGCTTCTCGCTACCCTTTGCCTTCGCAGTGGCAGCGATGATTACGGGGCGGCTCGATAGTGAATGGCTGCGGGCGCTCCGACGTTGGATGCTGGCCGCCTGGACGATCCAGAGCGCCGGGCTGCTCATGGGTGCCTGGTGGGCCTACCATGTCCTCGGCTGGGGCGGCTACTGGGGCTGGGACCCGGTGGAGAATGCGGCGCTCTTGCCCTGGCTGACGGCGACGGCTTTCCTGCACTCAACAATGGTGCAGGAGCGCCGCGGCATGCTGAAGGTCTGGAATCTGGGGCTGGTCATCGCTTCTTTCGCCCTGTCTATCTTCGGCACCTTCGAGGTGCGCAGTGGTGTCATTAGCTCGGTCCACTCTTTCGCCTACTCGACCATCGGCTCCTATTTCCTGGCCTTCCTGGCGCTGGTGATCGTCTTCAGCCTGGGCCTTTTCCTGTTCCGCTTACCCCGCCTGCGCGCGGAGCAGGAGTTTGATTCGGTGGTCTCGCGCGAGGGCATCTTTTTGGTGAATAATTTGCTGCTGGTCGGGATCGCCTTCGCCACGCTCTGGGGGACGCTCTTCCCCCTGATTTCGGCAGCTATGCGCCACGAGGAGATGAGTGTTGGGGCGCCTTTCTATAACCAGGTGACCGGCCCGCTCTTCTTGCTGCTCCTGCTGGCGATGGGGATCGGCCCGCTGCTGGCCTGGCGCCGTACGTCATTCCAGGCATTGCGTCGCAATTTGGGTCTACCCGCCTTGCTGGCGGCTCTCTGCGCCGCCATTCTGCCTCTGCTTGGGGTTCCGTCTTTGTGGGCAAATGTGGCTTTTGCAGTCTGTAGCTTCACCGGCAGCGCGATCCTGTATGAGTTATGGCGCGGGGTACGGGTACGCCACCGCCACGGCGAGTCGTACGTGCGCGCGCTGCTGATGCTCTTTGCACGCTATCGCCGCCGCTACGGAGGCTACCTGGTTCATCTCGGCCTGCTGATTCTGGCCGTCGGGGTCATTGGCTCCCACTTCTTCCAGCAACAGAGCGACGCGACCTTGAAGCCTGGCCAGCAGGTGAGCATCGCCGGCTATCAGCTCGTCTATCTGGGCAATATCGAGGACTTCTATCCCGAGAAAGATGTGGTGGTAGCTCAGTTCCAGATCTGGCAACACGGTCAGCTCCTCCGCTATATCTACCCCGGGCGCCAGATCTACCATAATTTCAGCGACCAGCCGGCCAGTATGATCTCGATTACAACCTACGGGCTGACGGATCTTTACGTCTTCCTTGAAGACTGGCAGGGGGCTGCCCAGGCAACCATCCATATTTACGTGAATCCGTTGACGGTCCTGGTTTGGTTCGGCGGACTGGTCTTGATACTGGGCGGCGTGGTCTGCTGGTGGCCGGAGCCACCCACGTCCTTGCGCTCAGGCCGTCTGGTGCGCCCGCTCACCATCGCTGAGGCGACCACGGTCTCTGACAGGTCGCCTGTTCAGGCCGCGCAGGAGAAAGCCGTCGTTGCCTCGGCCCAGGCTGTTGAGCGCTCCGCAACGTCGCCCACGCCAGGCCCTTCGGACTCTCGTTCAAGGGAGCCCGGCGAGGAGGTGAGCCAATGAGACGACTGCCGATCCGAGCGCTGGTCCCGGCAGTGGGGCTGCTGCTCGTTGTGAGCATCGCGCTCGTTTGGTGGTTTGTTTATCTCTCCCATCCAAAGACGACGACTCTGGATCAGCGGGTCGCCGAGGTGGCTTCTCAGCTGCGCTGCCCCATCTGCCAGGGCGAGTCAGTTCAGGATTCGCCTTCAGAGCTGGCGCAGCAGATGCGCGCGGTCATCCGCCAACAGCTTCAAGAGGGCCGCTCGGAGCAGGAAGTGATCCAGTACTTTGTGGATCGCTACGGGGAGACGATCCTCTGGAATCCGCCTCGCCAGGGCTTCAGTCTACTGGTCTGGCTGATCCCGCCGGCCATGCTGCTGGGTGGCGCTGTGCTCATCTTCTTTGTCGTGCGTGAGTGGCGTCAACGCCGGGCGGCTGATTCTCTCACCGCTTCGGCTGCCGCGGCGATAGTGCCCTCGGAGGCCGTGCCGGACGAGGAGCTGGAACGCTATCGCGCTGAGCTGGAGGCCGAGCTGGCCGCCGATGATCCGCTCTTCCAACCGTCGCATGTGCAGAGGGGGTAATGATGATCTTCCCTGGTTCGCCGCTGGCTCTGCTGCTAGCTGTCCCGCTCGGGCTGCTGGCCCTGGCCCTGGTGCTCTATCCGCTGGCACGTCCTGCAGGTCGCCAAGCAGGCGTCTCCGCTGAAGCAGGGAGAGATTTGGCCGGGGCTGCCTCACCACCGCTGGCTCCGTCTGAAGAGGAGACAGCAGCGCGTGCCGCCCTCCATGAGGTGGAGCTGGAATATCAACTTGGCAATCTGACGGAAACTGATTACCGCTCCTTGCGGGAGCGCTATCTGCGGCGCGCGCTGCTCGCTATCAAGGAGCGCCATACACGCGAAAAGGAACTCGATGCCCTGATTGAAGAGCGATTGCGCCTGTTGAGGGAGGAAGATGTCGGAAGAAGCAACGGTGTCTAGTGGTGGGCCTGCCGGTGGTCGCCTTATCTTGACCGTGACGATACCTCTGTTATCGCTCCTTGCGCTGCTCTGGCTCTTGATACCAGTAGCCCCAACCCAGGCAGCGAGCAGCGCCAGCACGGGCACGATCCGCGGTCATCTGGTCAACGGAACCCATAACAATGCGCCGGTAGCGGGACAAAGCGTGACGCTGCAGATGGCGCAGGACGGTTCGGCTCGCGATCTGACTACGCTCAAGACTGATAGCCAGGGGGCTTTTCTCTTCACCGGCCTGGCCACTGCCAGCACGGTCAAGTACGCGGTCTATACCCGCTACCAGGGGGCTCAGTACGTCTCTGACCTGGTCGATCTCAGTAAACAGGCAGTACAGCAGATCGAGCTAATAGTCTACGATGCTACCAGTAGTAGCGCTGATCTGGCCGTGGTCCAGGCTACGATTCTGATTCATGAGCCGGATGCCAGCAAGGGGACGTTCACGGTTTCGGAGATCTACTTTTTCCAGAACGTGGGGAAGACAACCTATGTGGGGTCGCTGAATGCCAGCCAGGGACGCCCGAATGCCCTGCTCTTCTCGCTGCCCCAGGGGGCGCGTAACGTGGCCCTGGACCAGGGTTTTAACAGCGTCGAGGCCATTCAGGTCGCAGGTGGCTTCGCCAGCGATGCGGCGGTACCTCCAGGCGAGACACAATTTTCTTTCTCATTCGAGGTGCCTTATCAGAGCACCAGCTATGATTTTGCCTATACGTTCTTCTATCCAACGGTTCAGCTCTCGGTCTTGACACCACCTGCCCTGCAGGCCAGCTCGGGCGCCTTGTCCTCCAAGGGGTTGATGACAGCGAATAGCCATCCCTACCTGCTGTTGCAAAATCAGAATTTCCGCAGCGGCGACCAGGTTCATGTCAGGCTGCAGGGTCTGCCACTGAGCAGCAGTCAGAGCCAACACCAGGGGTTGTTCCTGGTTCCAACCTGGGTCTGGCTGGTCGGTGGCGTGCTGGTAATGCTGGCGATCATTGTGCTATCCTCGCTGCTCTACCACCTCTTCCAGCGCTGGCGCGAGAGCAAGCCTCGGGGGCACCCCCATGCCCAGAAGCGCCCTGCTCATACGCATGCTGAGCTAGAGGCAACGCGCACCCGCGACAAGGCCGACGCCGGGAGCGGCGAGCAGGATCGCCTCCTGCACCAGTTGCTGGAGCTGGATAAGGCTTTCGAGGAGGGACGGCTCAAGAAGACGGAGTATACCGAGGAGCGCGCCAGGATCAAGGAGCGCCTGCGCGTTCTGTTGAGCCTTGAGCAGGAAAAAGAGCACCGCCGTGGAGCGAAGGAGCGCCCGACCGCGGGGAGTTCGCGCTCGTCTTCCAATGCCAAACGTCGGTCAGGGAAAAGCTGAGGCGCAGCCACCACGTGAGACCGGATACCTGGAGCTGACTGGCCAGGCTGCTGCAGAGAGCAGGCGCGAGAGGCTTACGATTAAGAAGAGAAGCGAAGCGGGATGACATACATAGGTAGCGATGAGAGAATAAGCAAGCGACGATCTGATCCGACCTGTACAGAGGGGTCTTCGCTGGCCCAGGACGCCAGAAGGCAGGAGGCGTCTCCCCGGCCAGAGGCGGAGCGGCCTTTAGTGGAGATCGAGGGGCTGAGGAAGAGTTTCGCCTTTCGCCCAGTGCTACGTGGGATCGATCTGAGCCTGCGGGCCGGCGAGCGGCTTGCTTTGCTAGGCGCCAACGGAGCTGGCAAAACGACGCTCCTGCGTATCCTGGCCTGTCTGACGCGTCCTACAGCAGGTCACGCCCTGGTGGCGGGCCTGGACTGTGTCCACGATGCTCAGGAGGTACGGCGGCTGGTGGGCTTCGTGGCGCATCAACCCTATCTTTACGAGGAGCTGACCGCGCTGGAAAACCTGCTCTTCTTCGCGCGCATGTATGGGGTGGCGAGAGGACGCGAGCGCGCACTCTTGCTGCTGGAGCGGGTCGGTCTGGCCCGGCGTGCCCGTGACCGTGTTGGCTCGCTCTCGCGCGGCCAGCTGCAACGCCTGGCCCTGGCTCGCGCATTGCTGCATGGGCCGCGCCTGCTCCTGCTGGATGAGGCCGAAACAGGGCTGGATGAAGCTGGCACGGCCCTCCTGTCTACATTGCTGGCCGAGCATATGGCTGAAGGCGGAACGCTGATTCTGACGACCCATCGGCCCGAGTTTGCCCTGCAACAGGCAGATCGCCTGGTAATGCTCAAAGATGGGCGGATCGTCTATCACGAGACCGTGGCGGGCCTGGAGCTGGCACAGGTGCGCCGGGCCTATCAGGAGGTGGTTGGCTGATGAGTACGTTGAGCACTCTGCGTCTTTTGTGCAGCCAGGTGCTGGCGATTCTTGGCAAAGATATCCGTTATGAGTTGCGCAGCAAGCAAACCTGGCTGGGTATGGGCCTCTTCGCCCTGCTGGTCTTTGTGATCTTTAATTTCGCCTTTGATCTGCGCGTTGAGAATCGGGCGGCTGTGGCCCCTGGGGCCCTCTGGGTGGCCTTTGTCTTCGCAAGCTTGCTCGGCCTGGGACGCACTATTGCCGCTGAGCGCGAGGGTGGCTCTCTGGATCGTTTGCTGCTCTGTCCAGTAGATCGCCGCGCTATCTACCTGGCGAAGTTGCTCGGCAACCTGCTCTTCATCGGCGTCGTTGAACTGGTTGCCCTGCCAATCTTCGCCGCCCTCTTCTCGGTTCCTCTCTTCAGCGGCGAGCTGCTCCCGATCGTCCTGCTCGGCACCCTCGGCGTGGCCATCATTGGCACCCTCTTTTCGGCGATGACCGCCGCCACGCGCGCGCGTGAGTTGCTGCTGCCGCTGTTAGTCTTTCCGCTGATTGTGCCAGTCGTGATCGCTGCAGTGCGGGCCACGGGGGCGCTGATGATCGCGGCTCCTGACGAGCCGCCCTGGCTGGGACTGCTGACCGCCTTCGACGTGATCTTTTTCAGCCTGGCACTCCTGACCTTCTCCTATGTGATTGAGGAGTAAATGAAGCGTGAGTGATCTGTTGTTGTTGTTGTTGTTGACGAGGGATGGCGGGCTGCCAGCCCGCCAGGAGGAAAACGGCACGTATGGCTGTGATCAATAAGACAGGCGCGCCCCTTCAGGAGGCCGCAGCGCCGATGAGAAGGCCCACCTTGCCTATTGCCTCGCTGCTGCTAGGCGCCCTGGCATTTGTGGGCATGATGATCTCTATCTGGGTGATCTTTCTCTATGCCCCCACAGATGCTATCGAGGGCCTCTCACAGCGTATTTTCTACTTTCATGTGCCAGTGGCCTGGCTGGCCATGCTCTCATTCGTGATTGTGGCCCTGGGAGGGGCTGTCTATCTGTGGCGCGAAGACGAGCGCTGGGACTGGCTGGCGCTGGCTGCCGCAGAGGCCGGCGCCATCTTTACGACGCTGACGCTGGTGACTGGCTCACTCTGGGGCCGTGCGACCTGGGGCACCTGGTGGACCTGGGACGCCCGCCTGACGACGAGCCTGATTCTCTGGTTCCTCTACATCGCTTATCTGATGCTGCGCAGCTATCTTGGCAAAACGTCTACGAGTGCGCGCGCCGGCGCGGTGCTGGCAATCCTCGGCGTGATCGATGTCCCTATTATCTATGAATCGGTAAACTGGTGGCGTACCCTCCACCCAGCAGCGGAGATCGGCACCCCTGGGGCCCTCCCCCCCTCGGTCGTACTGGTCCTGATGCTCTCCCTGGCCAGCTTCACGCTCTTTTACTGCGTGCTGCTGATCCAACTCTATCAGCTGGTACGTCTCCAACATCTGACGTCGCGGCTGCGCGCCCGTCTGCAGGTAGTCGATTGATAATAAGAGGAAGGTGCAAAGCGTCGATGATGTTGGCCTACGTTGCGGCCCGCTGCCTGTCCGGCACGGAGCCAGCGTCGAGGAAGAGGAGGTACTGACAACATGGTGTATATGGTCATCGCTTACGCCCTGGTGTGGGCCGGGCTGTTCGCTTATCTGGCCTTCATCGCGCTGCGCATTCGCGCGGTGCGCACTGAGCTGGCGGCGGTCGAGGAGCTGGTGCGTGAGCACGAAGCGCGACAAGAGTAGCCGCCACGCTACCAGACGTGGAGAGAGGCGTGATCTGCCTGAGTTAAGGGGCCAGGTCCCTCTTGCCTTTCCTTTGTGATATGATCTTTGGCATAGATTGTTCAGGAGAAACAGAATAATGGCAGCAATGGAGAGAAACCTCGAAGAGCCTGGTCAGCAGCCACCGGCGTCGTCCCCTGCCCCCCTGAAGACGACGCCTGGCTACGTGGCCAACCTGGTAGTTGGGGATGTACTCGTTTTTCTACTGTTTGCTTTCTTCGGCTTGACGAGCCATCATGAGTTGAACGGCGGGGTCCTTCCTGCTCAAATCGTGACGGTGGCTCTGCCTTTCATGCTGGGCTGGTTCCTGGTCGCCCCCTGGCTGGGAGTCTATCGTCGCAAGTTGGAGACGAGCACGCGCCTCATGACGTTCTATACGCTGCGCGCCTGGATCATCTCCTGGCCGGTGGCAATGGGAATGCGCTGGCTCTTCGTCGAGCGCTTGCATCCTGTCCCACTCGATGCTTTCCTGACGTTCTCGCTGGTGGTCTTCTTCACTGTCCTGGTGCTCCTGATGGTCTGGCGCTGGCCATTCGCCTGGTACCGGAGCGGGCGGACCCGTGGTCTTCACTAGCCGCCAGCAGGGGCAGAGCTGACTGGACAGTGGAAGGAAGCCTGTGCCCGTCAATAGATTCCTCAACACACTCGCTTCTTCCTCTCTGCCCTGCCTGGCAAGGGCGTCTGTCTGTCTCTGGCTCTCCCCCAGATTTACCAGCCCACTGGCCTCCAGCAGGCGTCTATTGCAATCTCGGAGACGATGCGCTATCCTCTCCGAAAGGAGGGTGGGGCACACACTCGTACTCATTGACGATTCGTTAGCTCATTACCGCAAGTAGACCCTGGCCCGACTCAGGCTATGGCCGGACACGATCCGGCCCGGCCAGTGAAGCGACCCCCTTCCCTTCACCAGCCGCCGCAGTCGTGCCGTGAGCGCAGCAAACTGAGGTAGGCAGTAGGCAGATGGCAGCGAGGCAGGTAGCTTGATTGATCGCGTGGTCTGGTGGCTAAAGAGCTGGATAGGTGGATGAGTTGACTCCGGAAAGAGCGGCGGGTTGTCCGACCGGCCTCAGTGCAGCCAGGCGAGACTGAGGGCGCAGGGGCGTTCGCTCATTCGCCTGCTTTTATCCAGCGGCAGTCACCAACCAGTCTCAGAGCAGAGAAGACAAGAGGAGAGAAGAGCGCCATGACGCAGGTGCCATCTGACCATGAGGCAGAGCCACAAGAGGCTCTGGTCGACCTGACAAAGAAGCTGCGCAAGCGCGAGCGCCGCCTGCTTCAACGCCTGCAGAAAGCCCAGACGGCCCGAGCGAAAGCGGTCGAGCGCTTGAATCGGGCGCAGGCTCGCCTGGAGAAGCGGACAGCCCGCCTACAACGTCTTGAAGAACGGCTCTCGCTGGTTCGTCAGCAACTACAGACCCTGGAGGCGCTGACTGAGGGAGCACCAGCTTCAGCGCCCCAGCCCCAGTTCGAGACCACCAGCAGACTGCCAGAGACGGCGCCCTCCGCAGGAGAGGATGACAGGGATCGAGAGCAAACGGCGGTTTCCTCGGGAGAGGTCTCTCCAATGCCTCCTTCGGCGGAGAGGGAAGCGGCTGCCCCCGGAATCTCAGCTGAGATCGGTGAGACTGCTAGTGGCAATCCGGCGCTTAAGGAGCTGCAGGCTTTGACACACCTGCTCCTGGAGGAAGGACGGCGTGAGGAGCAGCTACGGGCCAGCTGGGGACGGCCTGGCCTGTCTTCTCCCTCGCCAGCAGATACGGCGGAAGGGGTCCCCGAGAGCAGCATCGACCAGACTCCAGCTGCGTTTGAACCGGCAAACACTGCCTGGCACGCCTCTGACCAGGATCAGGAGGTAGCTCCTGGAGGGCAGCGACCGCCTGATCCAGATTGGGTGAGCCAGTTGGCAGCTGACAGGAATAGCGCTGTCTCGACGCAGGAGGAGTCGCTGAACGAGCCTCCTGCCTATGCTGCTGAGGAAGTTACCTCTTCGGCGCCTGCCGCGCCGCAGCAGACCAGTCAGCCAGCTTCCCCAGCGCCACCTTCGGCTGAGCGTCTGCGCCAGGCAGCCCTCTATGGCTTCGATGAACCCCCTGAGCTACCCGAGACCGAGAGCGACGATGAAGAGGCTGATTTCTCTCGCGTGACGCCGGCAGTGCTTGCCTCGTCATTGCTACCGGCTTCGCCCGCCGAATTGGTGCGCGAGGCGCGGGCCGCTGCAGAGGCCGCAGAGGAGGCTGCCAGACTGGCAATCGAACGCGCAACCCTGGCCGTGGCTCGTCTCGAACTGCTGCCGTCAGGCCGTCATCTCGCGCAGGAGCTGGCAGAGGTTGAACAAGCGGTAGCTCAGGCAAGCCACGCCGCCGAGGTGGCCCAGACAACGGCGCGCGAGGTCGAGCACTGGGCCCAGGCCATTGCCCCGGCAGTGGATGATCTTAACGTACCAGCCCCTGCCCAGAACACGGCAGTTAGCCAACCAGTCGAGCCAGATAAGCAAAAAGAGCAAAACAATCAAGACTATTATAGTGAGACAGAAAAGACTATTCGAACAGTTGAAGTGGAATTGGCAGGAACGTCAATGGCGGTACAGCCCGGTTCGGAGCTGCCTGCACTCAGCCAGGAGAAGGAGCCGGCAGAGGCCATCTCGCTGCCCGAGGAAGAGCAAGCTGACCTTGAGCCAGCAGCGTCTCAAGGGGAAGAGCAGCTAGAGCCAGCGGAGACAGGCTCGGCAGCGCAAGCAGCCCCGCCTGCGGCTCTGCCCCAGGAGCAGGCAGCAGAAGCTATGGAAGCCGGGGAGGCAACACTGAGCACCCAGGAAAGAGAGGAGCCAGTGAGCGCTGAAGAGGAAGCCTCTCCCGAGGCCGAGACAGCAACTTCCCCAGAGGTAACTGCTCCCAGCGAGATAGCAACTGCCATCCCAGAGCCAGAGCCTTTGTCGGTCCCCGTCGAGGCGCAAGAGAGCACAGCGGCAGAGACCGCCCAGACGAACGCTCTACCAGAGAGCGAGGCTCACGAGGACCATGAGGGGGCTGCGGAGACAGTGATGACCACGACCCACCACGAAAAGGGAGAGCAAGAGGAGAGCCTCATTGCTGAGACCCCACTGCCGACTGCTGGACAGGAGGAGACCCGGCATGAAATGCTTAGCGCTGAGCCGGCCCAGACAGCCAGCGAGGCGGAACAGAGTGAGAGCAGCTGAGGTCACTGGCAAGGTGACGACGCTGCCCGCGCAAGCTACCTCCAGAGGAGAAGAGAACAAGTAGAGGAGAGGCAGGACTGTGATTGGGATGCAAATGGGTGAGAGGCAACGAAGAAAGGAGTTCACGGGATCGGAGAGAGGGAGAAGCGGTGCGCCAGCGGTGGCCGAGAGTCAGGCCCCAGGTCCAGGCAGCAACTTGAGCGAGGATGAGGTGGCGCGTCGCTGGTGGGCACTCCAGCCCGGGGCTTTGCTCCCGTTGAGTCAGGGCGGTTCGCTGCTCTTGCTCTTTCCTGGGCGACCCGGGGGCCGCTGTGGACCGGATGTTCGCGACGCCGTCCTGCACAATGGAGAGCAGGAGCTGGTCGGCGATGTCGAGCTGCACGTGCGCTCCAGCGATTGGCAGACGCATGGTCACCATCGCGACACACGCTACAACGAGGTCATTCTCCATGTCGTGTTGATCTGCGACCAAACCATACCCCCACGGCGTCAGGACGGCAGCCTCGTCCCCGTCTGCTCTCTCTACGACGCAGTGATCACTCCTGCCGAGCTGCGACTGTTCCCGCTGGCCGCCGATGGCTCTCCAGCGCGCTGGCCCTGTCAGCGTCTCTGGCCCGAGATGACAGCGGAGGACCGTGCACGTCTCCTGACTCTGGCCGGCACTCTGCGCTTTGAAGAGAAAGCCGCCAGCTTTGTAGCAGCCCTGCGTCAGGCCGAAGCCCGGGATCCCTTCTCGGCCTACGACGTCTGCCTGATCACAGCGCTGGCCGAGGGCCTGGGCTATGGGCGCAATCGTCGCTTTTTCCGCGCCTGCGGTCAGCGTCTGCTTGGTTTCACGACGGCGCTGCCCGAGCCAGAAGGACGAGCGTCGAAACCGCCTCCGCTGGATGCGGCGCGCCTCCAGACCCTGGGTCTGCTGGTAGCCCGCTGGTCTACGACGGGTGCCTGGGCGAGACTGCAGCCCGCCTTGAGCATCGAGAAGCCCAAACAGGCAATCGCCGAGCTGCGGGCCGCCCTGGCCCCTCTCAGCAGTGCGCGCAGCGATATTCTCATCTGTAACGTTGTCTTGCCCTTTGCCTACGCTGTCGCCCTGATCGAGAGGAGCGAGCCTCTTGCTCACCAGGCCCAGCAGCTCTACCAGTCGTATCCAGCCCTGCCCTCCAACCAGGTCACACGGGCCATGTCTCGGCAGCTTCTGCTCCCCGTCGAGCCGCGGCTCGCCTGTCAGCAACAGGGCCTACACCACATCTATCAAGAAACCTGCCGCGCCAAACGCTGCGGCATCTGCATGGCAGGAAAGAAGTTGCTATGAGCGCATCGACAGGCACAGAGCGCCTCGCTCGCTTTCTGGCCCATGCCGGCGTCGCCTCGCGTCGCCACGCCGAAGCTCTCATCTTCAGCGGGCGAGTACAGGTCAATGGAGAGACCGTGACCACGCCGGCGACACGCATCGATCCCGAGCGAGACAGGATTACCGTTGACGGTCGGCCTATCCAGGCGCCGAAGCACCATCTCTATCTCATGCTCCATAAGCCAGCGGGCTACGTCAGCACCGTGAGTGACCCCCAGGGACGGCCCACAGTGCTCGACCTGCTGCCCAAGCAGCTGCGCCACCTGCGTCTTTATCCCGTGGGGCGGCTCGACCTGGAGACCACCGGCTTGCTGCTGCTGACCAACGATGGCGAGTTTGCGCTGCAGATGACGCATCCACGCTTTGCTCCAGAGAAACGCTATCGCGTACTCGTGCAGGGCCATCCCTCCCCCACCACCCTGGAACAACTCCGCCAGGGAGTGATGATCAAGGAAGACAATGGCCGCTTCTACCGCACCGCTCCCGTTGGCGTACGGCAGCTACGCCGAACCGCTACCGGCACGTGGTTAGAGCTATGCCTGCACGAGGGGCGAAAACGGCAGATACGGCGCATGCTGGCCAGCGTCGGTCATCCCGTCCTGGAGCTGCAACGGGTCGCGATTGGCCCCCTGACCCTGGGTGACTTACCACCCGGCGCCTGGCGCCCGCTGACTGAGGCCGAAATCGCTGCTCTCCGCTCTCCGAAGAACCAGACAGCTTCTTCCAGCGCAGCAGCACCCTCGGCCCAGTCCCAAAAAGGCCGCTCCTAGTCATCCGTCCTGGCCTCTGATCGCTTCCCAGGAGAGCGGAGGACAACAGAGAATCCCCTCCCCTGATGGCTACCCACTGCTCGCCATAGAAGCTTCCTTTTACATAGGAAGACATAGCTTGTATCCCCGGGGTATGGTAAGAGCAAGAGCATCGCAAACCAGAACAGAGGCCATGCCGTCGTACCAACCTCACCAGCGAGCGTGCCTGCTCTTCACCACAGCCCTGATCGAGAGAGACCTCCCATGCTCAGAGCGGAGCGGCTGCTAGAGATTATCGAGCGCCTCCAACGCCTGCCCGAGGGAGAAGGGCGACGTTTGCTTCTCGACTTTCTGCGCCAGGGTAGCGCTGCCCGGCGCAGTCTGCTCTTCCTCAGTGAAGAGGACACCCAGCATCTGCGCCTGCTGGCGAGCAGTGGCCGCCCGCCTTCGCGCCCTCCTGCTCACAGCCACAGCCAGCGCCAGGCTGGTACTATCGAACTCATCCCCCTGAGCGGCATCTTCGGCAGCGTCATGCGCAGCCAGGCCCCGCGCTTCATCTCCTCTATCCAGCAAGAGCCGCAGGCCCTGCCCAGCGAGCGCTACTGGAGCGGCTCCGTTGGGAGCCTGCTCCTCTGTCCTCTTGGGCAGGCTGGTCAGCCCGCCAGCGCTCTCCTGGTCCTCTGCTTCACTCGCCGCCAGGGCAGCCAATTAGCCACTCAAAGTGATCCTGCGACCCTACTCAAGAGCAACCTCTTCCAGCTCTGCCTGTCGCTGCTCGCCCACTACCTCCCCTCTGTTTCGTCGCCAACAGTGGCAGTCGCTTATGAGCAGGCGACCGAGAGCCGTCCCCATAGAAGGCGCAGCGGCTCCGCAGCGGTAGCCGCTGCGCCCAGCCCCTTACCGCCCTCAGAAGCGGCCATCGAAGAAGAACGAGCGCGCCTTGCCCACACGCTCCACGATAGTCTGGCTCAGGAATTAGCGCACATCCTTCATCAGCTAGAGGCCGCAAGCCGCCAGCTGGAGAGCCAGCCAGAGGAAGCCAGACACGCCCTGACAGAAGCCCAGCAGCAACTGCGCCAGAGCCTGGAGCGCCTACGCGAAACCATCGCTACCCTGGCCCCCGCGCCGCTCGGTGAGGTCAGCTTTGAGCTGGCCCTGCACTCGCTGCTGGAAGACTTCCAGCGAGCCGAGCCATCCATTATCCTGGAAGAAAGGATAGAGCAGCCGCTGGCCATCCCTCACCATCTCGAGCCAACGATCTTCCACCTCGTGCAAGAGGCACTCAATAACGTACGCAAGCATGCGCAGGCCAGCCGTGTCAGTCTCAGGATGCAGCATCAGGATGGAACACTCGTGGTGAGGATTGAAGATAACGGAAAGGGCTTTACGCCAGAGCAACGCGAGAGTGGCCTACAGCACCAGCTGGGGCTCTACTTGATGCGCGAGCGCGTCCAGCGGGCCGGTGGTAGCCTGACGATCCAGAGCGCCCCCCGGCAGGGCACACGCCTTGAAGCTCGCTTTCCCCAGGGAAGCGCCGACTCGCCACTCACGCCGCGCGAGCGCCAGATACTGCAGCTGCTCAGCACTGGAGCCAGTAACCAGACCATCGCTCAGCAGCTTGCGCTCAGTGTTGAGACCGTCAAAGCAGATATCGAGGCCATCAAGCGCAAGCTCAAGGCCCGCAATCGGACTCAGGCGATAGTCAGCGCCCTGCGTCTCCATTGGTTGGAGTAGACGACGTATCCTCGCCCCGGGCCCGGGGAAGAGTTACCAGGGAGATGGCAGACGAGGAGCAACCACGGCGAGCAGTCGACGCGCATTCACCGACAAGCACCGGCAATGGCAGCGCAGCCAGCCGAAGCTCAAGGTCGCGAGCGTCAGCGACGGCGACGCGGCCTCAACCCTGACGCCTGCGGGTACGCTTCAAATCGCGCCCTACCTGCAATACATCCTTTACTCGTTCAAGGCGGGCGATGACACGCTGGAGCTGCTCCAGGTTCTCGATCTCCAGCGTTGCATTGACCACCGCCAACTCACGTGAGCCGTTGGTATGAGTAGACAAAGCAGCCATATTGATGCCCAGCTCGGCGATGGCTCCAGCAATATCGCGCATCAGGCCCGGGCGATCGCGGGCCGTCACTACGATCGGGGCCAGATAGTGCGACTGCTCCACGCCGGCCCAGCTCACCGTAATCAAGCGTTCGCTGCTATGCTCACGGTAGCGGGCGATATTGGGGCAATCGGCCCGATGCACGATCACGCCGCGGCCACGGCTAATAAAGCCCACGATAGGATCGCCGGGCAGAGGGCAGCAGCAGTTCGCCAGACGTGTCAGCAGGCCAGTGACGCCATCGACACAGAGATTGACCGCTGGAGCCTCCTTCGTACCGCTCGTTGGCAGCAGCGGCTCCTCCTCCTGGTGAGCGCCATTCTCACGCTCACGTCCATCGCGGTCGCGGATCTGCAGATACTCGCCCAGGCGCACCGCCACCCAGTGCTGGCGGATTTTATCGCTGCCAATAGCCGCCAGCAGATCCTCAAAGGAAGCCAGGCGCGGCTCCCGCTGCTCGCGCTGAGCGTTGTACTCTTCCAGCAAGCGATCCTGCAGATCCTCCGTCAGCACCTCCAGTCCGCGGACGCCGAGGGCTTTCAGCTCGCGATCCAGGCGCTCCCGCCCAATCTGGATATTGATATCGCGCTCATGGGCCTTCAGATAACGACGAATATGGCTGCGAGCCGTGGCTGTGCGCGCAAAATTGAGCCAGTCACGGCTCGGATGAGCCGTGCGGCTTGTCGTAATATCGACGATCTCTCCATTCTTCAGCTCGTAGTCGAGGGGAACCATGCGCGCTACCAGCCGCTCACTCTCGCCAGCGCCCATCTCCGTAATGATGCGCGCGCCAGCGCAGTGGTTGCCGATCTCGCTATGGATGCGATAGGCGAAATCGATCGGCGTCGAGCCAACTGGCAGATCCTTGACCTCACCCTTGGGCGTAAAGACAAAGATCTGCTCAGAGAACGGATCGCTGCGCGAAGTCTCCGGCGGCTCAGACTCGCCGCTCTGCGAAGCCCGCAGCTCGCGCTGCCACTCAGCCAGCTGGCGTAGCCAGGTCAACAGCTCCTTGGCCGAAGGAGAAGCGTGATCCCCCACATCCTTATAGTGCCAGTGCATGGCCACCCCATACTCAGCGATCTGATGCATCTCAAAGGTGCGGATCTGAATCTCCACCAACTGCTCGTCGACGCAGAAGACCGTCGTATGGAGGGCCTGATAGCCATTCGGCTTGGGATTGGCAATATAGTCCTTAATACGGCCCTCTTTAGGCTTCCAGAGGCTATGGACATGGCCCAAGGCCAGATAACAATCCTGGGTGGTCTCCACCAGGATGCGGAAGGCGATCACATCATGGATCTGATTCAGATCCAGGCCGCGCTTCAAGTCCTCCAGGCTCTCTGTGCCAAGCAGGCTCGGCTGGGTTGGCAGACCAGCGGCGCGCAGAATCTTCTTATAGAAGCTGTAGAGGTGCTTAATGCGCCCAGAGACCTCCACATGTTTCAGGCCGATGGCCGCCATCTCACGGCGCAGAATCTCACAGACCTTCTCCACATAGGCCCCCCACTGCTTTTTCTCGGCCTCCATCTGATCGCGGACCCAGGCATATTGCACAGGCTGCAAGATCTCGAAAGCCAGGTCCTCCAGCTCGCACTCCACGCGCGACATCCCGAGGCGGCCCGCCAGCGGTGCATAAATCTCGCGCGTCTCGCGCGCCATTGTCAGCCGCTCCTGCGGGTCATACTGGAAAACTGGATCGCGCAACATACGCATCGCATGCAGGCGATAGGCCAGCTTCAGCAGAACGACCCGCGGGTCATCAGACATGGCCAGAAACATCTTGCGCACCGTCTCCGCCTGCTGATGCTGCAGCGCATCGCGGTTGCGCCGCTTGCGGCTCTCGCGGCTGCTCTCCACCTCGCTACGGCCCGCCGGCAAGAGCTGAGCGCCAACATGCTTCTTGCGCTCCAGAATGTTGAGGCGCAGCATACTGCTCACTACTCGCGCCACCGGCTGCCCCAGCTCCTCAGCCACATGCTCCAACGAGAGCAGCTCGGCATCAACCGCCTCGAAAATCAGGCCCGCGGCGACGCCGATGGCATCGATGCGCATCTCGGCCAGGATCAGGGCCACCCCCAGCGCATGTTCCAGGGGAGGAAGGGCACGCTTTCCCCTGACGCCGCGACAGCGCTCCTGCGCCAGGCGCAAAGCATGCTGCACCTGCTCAATTTCAGCGGGAGACATATATTCGCGGACGCGAGCCAGCAAGGTTTCTGCCGCACGCTCGTCGGGGGGCTTTTCTCCAACAGCAATGGTCAGACCTCCGCCGGTTTCCACTTCCCCCGGCGCCCCCGCCGCAGACACGGATACGGATAAGCGCTCTCCCAACTGCCGGCCTGACTCAGGCTCGATCGTCATCTCTACCATGTGCACATTTCTATATTTCATGCAGAAAACTGCAGGATATGGTCTCGTGCAGATTCACTTATCGTTCTTCCAGGGTAGCTTTACAAGAATCGTCAGAGGCCCTGCCACCGTTCTTTTCGACCAATGTGCCCCTTCACTCGTTCCTGGCAGCATCCCGGGCCTAGAGTTCCACAGGTTCTAGCAGTACATCCTTTCAGATTATAGACCTTGCAGATAGCCTTGTCTAGCTGCCCTCAGCAGGCACAGACCCCAGGGGAACCCCTGCCAGCGCGGAATCAAAGCGCAATCAGTTCGGCGAACAAAGATGACATCTCCTGGACAACCCCAGGGTAAAGAGTACCATCACACGAGAGGAGAGAAATGGCTCGCAGCCAGCCTGTCACAGCGGCAACAGCGGCAAGCTCAGCCGCCCACGTCTACCTACTCAGTCAAAGGTAGGGAGCACGTCGCCTGGCAACGAAGGAGAGCACCAGCAAGAGAGCGGCCACAGAGCAGCGTTCCGCTCGCTTGCTGTTCAAAAACGCTCTTTGCCCTGCCGGATTAGCTGAGTGGCTCAGAAAGGGTGCTCTCCTCGCCTATGCGGCTATTGACTCTACCACTCTGGCCGGCCCGATGCCCCAGGTTGCGCCGCACGCTAACCACGCTTTTGACCTGGAGCAAGCGTTTGAAAACGCGCTCGATCTGGTCCACCGATTGGATCTCCATCGTTGCCGTAATCACGGCCTTCTGCAAGGCTGGATTCGTCGTTGAGGAGACCGCCGTCATGTTGATGCCAGCATCACTGACCACCGCCGCTACATCACGCAGGAGGCCAGCCCGATCACGGGCCACAATAGTGATAGGGGCTAGATAGGACTGCGTCTTGACCTGCGACCAGTCCAGAGCAAAGATCCGACCTTTGACACGCTCGCGGAAGCGCTGGAGCGTACGGCAATCCTGGCGGTGAACGATCAATCCCTTATTCGGGCTGAGAAAGCCAGCAATGGTGTCCCCTGGCAGGGGACAACAGCAATGAGCGAGGCGTGTGGCCACACCAGGGGCCGGAGGCCGTGCGCTGGTCTGAGCCTCCGCACCTGGTGCAGGCAAACGGTGCCCATTGAGCGCCGGGCCAGCGACCACCGGCAGCCCTCCGGAGTCAGATGATCCAGCAATGGTTTCGGCCTGCCGCAACGCCCCACGCTCGCGCAAGACTGGTAGCAGCTGCTCGACCAGGTCCTCTACTGGCAGATCACCTCGTCCAAGAGCCACATAGAGGGCCTCCACCGACTGATATTTGCGCGCGCTCGCCAAGGGCAGCAGCTCCTCATCGCGCAGAGCCTCAAGACCCACCGCTCCCGCCGCCTTCAGCGCCAGATCCAGCCGCTCGCGTCCAAGCTGCAGATTGATTTCACGCTCGTGATTCTTCAGGTAGCGCTTAATCTTGGTTCGCGCATTGGCCGTACGCACAAAGGTCAGCCAGTCGCGTGTCGGATGAATCGCCTGGTTGGTCACAATATCGACAATTTCGCCACTCTTCAGCTCATAATCCAGCGGGACCAGGCGCGTCACCAGGCGCTCGCTGTCGCCCAGGCTGGTGATGATTCGCGCCCCCGCGCAGTGATCGCCGATATCCGTGTGGATACGATAGGCCATATCGACCGGGGTCGATCCGCGGGGAAGATCCTTAATTTCCCCCTTGGGGGTAAAAACAAAAATCTGCTCCTGGAAGATATCGCCCTTGACGGCCTCTATGAAATCGTCGGCGCTCTGCGGCAGCTCGCGCTGCCACTCGCGCAGCTGCTCGATCCAGGCGATCATCTCCCGATAGGAGAGGCGAGAGCCACCGCGCTCACGCAGGTACCAATAGCTGGCGATCCCATAGTCCGCCGTGCGCTGCATCTCATGGGTGCGGATCTGGATTTCAGCGAGGCGATCATCGAGGCAGAAGACCGTCGTATGAAGGGACTGGTAGCCATTGACCTTGGGGGTAGCGATATAGTCCTTGATGCGCCCATCTTTTGGCCGCCAGAGAGCATGGATATGGCCAAGGGCCAGATAACAGTCGTGGTCACTATCAACGAGGATACGGAACGAGACCAGGTCATGCAGCTGACTAACCTCGCCGCCGCTCTGCAGCAACTTGCGGTTGATACTGGCCAGATGCTTCTGCCAGGCCAGCACCTCGGCATGAATCTCGGCGCGGCGCATCTCCTCATCAATGGCGCTGCAGACGGCATCAACATACGGCTGACGTTTGCGCCGCTCTTCCTCGACCTCACGCGCCAGACGCTCGTAGCGCTCCGGCTCCAGATAATAAAAAGCCAGATCCTCCAGCTCGGCCTGCACCAGGCCCATGCCCAACCGTCGCGCCAGTGGCGCATAGATCTCGCTTGTCTCGCGGGCAATAATCTGCTGCTTGGCCGGCGGCATGGCGCTGAGCGTACGCATATTATGCAGGCGGTCGGCCAGCTTAATGACCACCACGCGCGGATCTTCCGCCATTGCCAGGAGCATCTTGCGCACCGTTTCGGAGCGCAGGCGGCTCTTGAGATCGCGCCCAGCCTCCTCTGCGCGTTCGGACTCGGGGGCAGGCGCACACGCCCCGCTCTCGGACGGGGAGCCGGACCCAGGCTTGCCGGCCAGAGCATCAAACTTTGTCACCCCGTCCACAATGGTCGCCACCGCCGGACCAAACTGGGCCCGCACCTCCTCCAGGGTATAATCGCTATCCTCAACCACATCATGGAGCAAGGCGGCCACAATGCCATCGGCGTCAATGCGCATCTGAGTCAGAATAAGCGCCACCGCCAGCGGATGCTGAATATATGGCTCGCCCGAGCGACGCCGTACCCCCATATGGGCCCGATTCGCCAGCTCGTAAGCCCGCTCGATCTTCGCCAGATCCTGTGGCGAGAGATAAGCCCGCGTCTCCGCCAGCAATTGCTTAAGGGCATCGCCCTCCAGATGCCCATCAGAGGGCTGATATGGATAGATCACCGTCCAGGTTCGCTGTCGCCGCCCTTGCCGATCCTGATCCTGACTGGCGGCATCCGGGGCTGCAGTGATGAGTGCATCGGTGTCCACGCTCATATCTGGGGAAACCATCGAGGCCACGAGTCGGCCATCAGTTCCCTCTGGCCCCATCAGGGTACCCGCCTCATGCCGGCTTCCATTTTGTTCACGTGAATCCATATCTGGGTACCCGATCCTCTGCCTGTGCGTATACTGTTCAACAAATTTAGCTGGCCGTTGAGAAATGTTAGACACCTGCCTGTGTATTACCTTGTAATTATAAGGTGCGAGGCATTACTGTCAAGCAGTCGACGGCGAGCACCCGAGCGCCGATGAACGAAGAAAAGAAAGAGACAAGGCCAAGAGCAGACCTTGGTCTTGTCCGTGAAGCAGATAAATTGCTACAATGATTCCTACGTTCCAGGATCACCTTCCCTCACAAGAGCGCGAGCCACAAGCAGAGCCGCGCAGTGGAGGGAGGCGAACAAGGGGCACGCTATCTGTCCCCATCTCTCCTGCGCTCCTGGCCATCTCACAGCCCGGATGCAGGCAATGAACCTGACCTGTCCAGCTCGTCCGATCAGGGACTGATCTGCAGCGGACGTCGCCGGCTAGCGTCGCGCTACGCGCGCTTTATCATAACAGCTGCTGCAGTAGACAGGCCGGTCGTTGCGAGGGAGGAAGGGCACTTTGGCCTCCTGCCCGCACTCGGCGCAGATCACCGTGTGCATCTCACGCGGCGCGCGCTCACTCCGGCTGCCTCCTCCCGCTGCCTGACGCCGCAAGGCCCGGCAGGCCGGGCAACGCGCAGGCTGGTTCAGCAGGCCCTTCTGCTGGAAAAACTCCTGTTCCCCTGCTGTGAAGACGAATTCGTTTCCGCAATCACGGCACTTGAGAGTTTTGTCGACGAAACTCAACCAAGGACCTCCTTAGTGGTATGGTCGGTATCCTTTCAGGTCCATTTCTGGCCTCTGTCACCAGTCTGTTTGTCGCCCTGAGCAGCGTGGGACCCATGCCTGATGGCACTGTGCGCAAGACCAGTCTCGGATTACCGCTTGAAAGCATACACCAACTTTTGCTGTTTTTCAAGTGATTCTAGTCCCAATCAGTCAGCGTTTTGATATTTTTACGCGCTTTTCATGTGAAGTGGACGGCCTTACATTGGTTTCACGATGTTTCTCGCTTTGTCAAAAAGAGCCAGCGTCGCCGCCAGATAGAGCGTGCTTCGGGCGAAACGTTGCGTAAACCCTGCCAATTCGCTATACTCTCTCAACAGAGGAGTCGCGCCCGGCAGATAGGTGTGAGTGAGGTTGCCTGGTGACTCAGGGCTTCGTCAACCCGGCCCGGCATAGCCACCCGGCGGCGCTGACTTGACTGGGCCGGCCCCCTCTCATCAGGCAAGCTCGTTGTTGCAAAGGGAGTGGCCAGTGGACGCACTCGCGGTTCGTTCCAGCTCGTTTGCTTTTACGATCGACGTTGAGAATCCTCCAGTGCCGTCGGCCCCGACCTGGGCCCGCGCCTGTACGCTCCAGACTCCCCACGGCCAGATTCAGACGCCGATCTTTATGCCTGTTGGCACGCAGGCGACGGTCAAGTGTCTGACCCCCGAGGAGGTGCAGGCCACGGGCGCGCAGATTATTCTCGCCAATACGTACCATCTGATGCTACGCCCCGGTTCAGAGTTGATCGATAGCTTCGGTGGGCTGCATGCTTTTATGCGCTGGCCCGGCCCGATGTTGACCGACAGCGGCGGCTTCCAGGTCTTCAGTCTGGGCCATCTGCGCACGCTTACCGAGGAAGGCGTGACGTTTAAGTCGCACCTGGATGGCTCGCTGCACCTGCTGACTCCTGAGCGGGGCTTGCAGATCGAGGCCGAGCTGGGCGCCGATTTTGTCCTGCCTCTGGATATCTGCAGCGGCTATCCCTGTACGCCCCAGGAGGCCCGCCAGGCTATGGAGCGCACTCACCGCTGGGCCCTGCGCGCCCTGGAAGCCTTCACTCAGCGTCCACATCGCCCAGAGCGTCCCCAGGCCCTCTTTGGCATCGTCCAAGGGGCCTTCGAGCCTGAGTTGCGCCAGGAGAGCGCTCGCTTCATCGGCTCTCTGCCTTTCTTCGGCCTCTCGATCGGGGGACTGTCGGTCGGCGAGCCGAAAGCGCTGATGTGGGAGCTGCTGCGCGCGACAACGCCCGCGCTGCCCCGCGAGAAGCCACGCCATTTGCTGGGAGTCGGCTCTCCCGAGGACCTGATTATGGGGATCGATCTGGGAATGGATCTGTTCGACTGCGTGCTGCCAACGCGGGTGGCGCGCCACGGCGGCCTCTTTACACGCCGCGGACGGGTTAATATTAAGCGCGCCCGCTTTCGCACAGAGCATGGCCCTGTCGAGGAGGGCTGCGATTGTTATACCTGTCGCAACTATAGCGCTGCCTACCTGCACCACCTGGCACGGGCAGAGGAGCAGCTCTACTATCGCCTGGGGAGCATTCATAATCTGCGCTTCATGCTGCGCCTGGCCGCGGAGGCGCGGGCAGCGATTCTGGCCGGGACCTTCCCGGCTTTCCGCGATGCCTTCCTGGCCAGCTATGTGCCAGCTTCAGAGACGGCACGCGAGGAACAGCGAGTGAAGTGGCTGGCCCGAATGGCCTCCCGCGCAACGTCGTCCTAAGCCCGGTTTGGAGAGAAGAAGGATAGCAGCTTATGGCCGAGATGTTTCGCTTTCTCGATAGCGGTGTGCACGATGCGGCTCTGAATATGGCCATCGATGAGGCCATTCTCATTCACCACTTGCGCGGCGAGGCACCGCCAACCTTGCGTGTTTTCCGCTGGTCACAGCCGTCGATCTCGCTGGGCCGCTTTCAGAATGTGGAGCGCGAGATTCTCAGCGATCTCTGCCGCGAACGTGGTGTGGCTCTGGTGCGCCGTCCAACCGGGGGCCGTGCAGTCTATCACCGCGATGAGTTCACCTACAGCATCGTGATCAGTCGACGTTATGGGGTGCCTTCCGGAGTGGTGGCAGCTTACGCCTATCTGGCCCACGGCTTATTAGAGGCGCTGGCCTTGTTGGGCGTGCAGGCAGAGATCAGCGATGGTCGCGTGCAGAAGCATCCCTCGGCGGCCTGCTTCGCTTCTTCAACCCAGGCTGATTTGACCAGCGGCGGCTACAAGCTGGTGGGCAGCGCCCAGGTCTGGCGCGAGGATGCCCTGCTGCAACAGGGTTCTCTGCCGCTGGACGATCGGGCAGAGGAGTTCTATGCGCTGCTGCGCTTCCCCGATGAGGCCGCCCGGGCTGCAGCCCTGGCCTTTTATCGCCAGAAGACGCAGCCGCTACACGCTTTCGCTCCAGACGCGAGCTGGGAGCAGGTAGCAGAGGCTTTCCGCAAGGGCTTTGGTCAGGCGCTGGAGCGGGAGTTTGTGCCCGGTGAGTTGAGCCGCTCCGAGCTGGAGCTGGCCGAGCAGCTCGTGGCCGAGAAGTATAGTAAGCTGGAGTGGCGCAAGGAGCGCGTGACTCTGGTCTGAACTGTTGTTACTACTGTTTTCCTAGCGGGGTCGGTCCCCTCACTTCAAGCCCTGGCCGGCCACAGCCGTCTAGCCTTCCAGCACAGCCAGTGTCTGCCGGCTGCAACTAGCCAGGCTCTTGCACTTCGACAGAGACATTGTACTGGTTACGTGCACGATAGGAACAGTGATGTAGCCGTGCTGACACAGGTACGTGGCCAGGACAGCACGATGACAGTGGCGGGGATCAGCCTCAAAACAGGTCAGCGCCACTCGTCTCTTTTCAGCAATGAGAGCGGCTAGCTGCTCAAGGCTCTCCTTTGCCTGCGGGAGCAAGTCAGTGACATAACGAGCAAAGAGCGCGCGATACGCATCTTCGCTCTCCAGCTCTCTCCGCAGCTCGGAGGGTACTCCCAGAGCTGGGAAATGGAGATAGGCGATCCCCACCTCGTAGAGGGCCTGAGCCAGGCGCTTCCTGGCAAAGCCAAACTTGCGCGAAAATGGGTGACGTCGTACATCGACTAGAAGACGCACCTGATGGGAGAGCAACAGAGTTAGATAGGCGTCCAGGCTTAAGCCTTCGTAGCCGAGCGTGAAGAGACAGGCGCTCTCCTCTGCTTCGCCACGGCCCTCCTCCAGCGAGGGGAGAGCACTGGGCTGCCGCTGCCATCTCAGCAGTGGCAAAACTCCACCCCGCTCAGCCATCAGGCCCCGGCCCTCCTCCCACACTTGCGACAACAAGCGGCGATCCTCTTGACGGAGCTGGGACAGGTAGGAGCTTCCTGCCACAGGAGCAAGCAGCGCTACCCGCGGCGGCGGCGTCAGATAGCGACGCAGACGCAGCGTCTGCAGGTCATGCTCCAGAACAAAGCTGCGCCAGCGCCTCCCCCTAAGAACGAATTCATAAGGAGCCTCTCTTTGTTCGCGCCGCACACGATCGCATAAGAGCATCAGCAGCAGCTGCGCCTCCTCCTCCGCTAACTCTCCCTCAGCCAGTTCAGCCAGCGCTAAGATGAGCCGCTGACGATAGAGCATAGCCACGGGTCGGAACCTTCCTCTCATCTGATTATCCTCTCAGGTACTACGACGAAAAGCTGTCCGCCCCGCTACTCGCTCCCGGCAAGAGTCCTATGCCCTATCTCTCAGTCCCCTCTCTCATCAGCGACGCTCTCTTCGCTTTCTTGTATCAATTAATTGTACTGCATATCAAAGGAACCGTACAAGTCTTTCGTCCAGAAGCAACCAGTCATTCTCTCTTATCCCGACCTTGATCATATTCAAATACATATTAAATTCCTCACCCGCATAATAGCTTAAGAAAGGCAAGGAAAGCTTTCTTCTACGGTGTGAAGAAAGACGGTGATAAGCACCTGTAGCCACATATCTAGAGAAAGGATATCTAGCACCATGAGCATATCGTCCCTGGCACACAGTGATACCAAGGATACGGAGGCAGCGGGCAGGGCGCCAGCCCTGTCCAATAGTGGAGCCGCCGCTGTTCCACGCAGCCTCTCGATCGTGTTCTTGACGCAGAACGACGAAGCGAGCATCGAACTGGTTGTGCGCTCGCTGCTGAGCAGCCTGGCAGATTGGGCCGATGACCTGGAGATTCTCGCTGTCGATCGCGGGAGCCACGATCGCACCGGCATACTGCTCGAACGCCTTGCCGCGGAGGAACCGCGTCTGATCGTCCTGCACCAGCCCGCGAGTTGCAGCTATGGCCAGGCCCTGGTCAGTGCCCTGAGCCAAGCCAGCAAAGAGTTCGTCCTCCTCACGGAGGCTCAGCCTGGCTTCAATGTGGACCTCCTCAAGCGCAGCTTTGCCCTGCTGAGCGACTACGACGCAGTGCTCGGCTTTCGCCAGCGCCAGGGCTGGCAGCAGTTGACCGCGCTGCTCTGGAGCTGGCTGCTGCGCTTCACCCTGGGCCTGCGTGTGCGCGATCTCTCCTGTCCCTTTAAGCTCTACCGCGCCGAGTTTTTCCGCCAGCAAGCCCTGGAGATGCAGGGACACCTCATTAATGCCGAAATGATCCATAAATTTGTGCGCGCTGGCTACGTCTACACGGAGATCGCCATTGGCCCGGAGAAAGCAGGCGAACCCGTCAGGCCGTCACTGCGGCGCAAGCTTGCCCTCTACTGGGAAGCCCTCTGCGAGCTGAGCAATTATAGCGGTCGCTGCTATCAAGAAGAGCATGGATGTATTTGAGCAGTATCACTGGAGGAGTGTGGAGGAGAGGATTCAATGGCGTCCGGTCTTCTGACAAAAGAATCCCCTAAATTCAGCGAGCTACAATTTCGCAACCGTGTGGCGCGTTATCGGCGCTGGCTAGAGGGCAACGTCAGCCCCAGCGCGACGCGCAGCAACAGTCGCGAGCTTGCCGAATACCAGCGTGCGGCCTGCCGTCCGATCCTGATTCATGGCAAGGAGGTGACCGTCTTCGCACCATTCCACCCAGAGCGCGCCGCCCTGCACACCTTCAGCCGGGCGCAGCTCGCGATACTGGGCGGCCTCTTGCTGCTTTGGGGCGGTGCCCTGGTTTGGAAAGGGCCAACGCTGCTCGTTGTGGCCTCGACCCTGATCACGCTGCTCTATGTGGCCCATCTGCTGCTGCAGTTTGCCATTGTGGGGACACATCTGCTGGCTCCCGCCGAGGCCAGCGGCGATGAGGGGATCGACGAGCATCTGATCAGCGCTCTCAACAATGCCGACTGGCCTCACTACACCATCCTGTGCCCGCTCTACCGCGAGGCCGCCGTGGTTGGCCAGATGGTGAGCGCACTGCGTGCCCTGGACTACCCCCGCGATCGTTTGGAGATCTTGCTGCTGACAGAGGAAGACGACCTGGAGACGCGCGCCGCTCTCAAGCAGCTGGCTCTCCCCGCTCACTTCCGGGTGCTTGTCGTGCCACGCGGCTATCCCCGTACCAAGGCCCGCGCCTGTAACTACGGACTGCTCCACGCTCGGGGCGACTACCTGGTCATCTACGATGCCGAGGATATCCCCGATCCTTTGCAGCTGAAAAAAGCTGTGCTGACCTTCGCTCAGCACGACCATTCGCTAGCCTGTGTGCAGGCACGTCTGAATTGCTATAATCCTTCACAAAATCTCCTGACTCGCCTCTTTACCGCTGAGTATTCCCTCTGGTTTGATCTGGTGCTGCCGGGCCTGCAACGGCTCGGTCTCCCGTTGCCGCTCGGTGGCACCTCAAACCATTTCCGCGTCTCGGTGCTGCGCGCCGTCGGCGGCTGGGACGCCTTCAATGTTACCGAGGACTGCGATCTCGGCCTGCGCCTCTTTCAGCATGGCTTCAAGACGGTGATTCTCGATTCGACGACCTATGAGGAGGCGAATTCTCGCCTTAGCAACTGGCTGCGCCAACGCTCGCGCTGGATTAAAGGCTATATGCAGACCTACCTGGTCTATATGCGCCATCCCCTGGTCTACTGGCGCGAGCGGCGCCTGCGTGAACTCTGCAGTGTGCAACTGGTGATTGGCGCCAGCGCCGCCAGCCTGCTCGTGAACCCTCTCGTCTGGGCGCTCTCCCTTTTCTATGTCTGCACTGCTGGTCGCTACCAGGCTTTCTACCATCTGCTCTTCCCTGGCCCCATTCTCTACATGGGCGCCTTCTGTCTGATCTTCGGCAACTTTTTCCACCTCTACCTCAACCTGCTGGCGCTGCTGCATCGCCGCTATTATGCGCTGGTGCCCTGGGCCTTACTGATGCCCTGCTGCTGGTTGCTGGACAGCCTGGCCGCTTATCTGGCCCTCGCCGAGCTGCTGATCCGGCCTCACTACTGGCAGAAGACACTCCACGGCTTCCATCTGCTCAAGCAGCAGCAACCTGTCAACCAGTTCAGTGCCACCGTGGTTCCCGCGACTCCTCAGCGTGGGCCGAGCGAGATCGAGATCGGCCTGACCCCCATCCGCCTGGGCGGCCATACTCCCTTCAAGCCGCTGCGCCTGGTCTTGACACCAGAGACGAGTATCCGTCCCTTACCACGCATTCGCCGCTCGCGTCCCCATGACCTGGGAGCACTGGTGACCTTCCTCTGCGCTTGCCTGAGCAGCATCTCGGCCTGCCTCTACTTCTTTCTGCATCAGGAGATTCTGCTCTACGGCGATGCCTACGCCCATCTACGCATTGCTCGCAGCGTCTTCGATAGCGCTACGCCCGGCCTGGCCCAGCTCGGCGGCGTCTGGCTGCCACTGCCTCACGTACTGATGTTGCCCTTCGTCTGGAATGACTTCCTCTGGCACTCTGGGCTGGCTGGCAGCTTCGTCTCGATGCTCTGCTATATCATCGCTGCCCTCTACCTCTACCGCGGTGGTCTGCGCCTGACTCGCGATCGCTGGGCCGCTTTCCTCTGTTCCCTGGTCTTCATGCTCAATCCCAATATCCTCTACCTGCAGTCGACACCGCTGACCGAGCTGACCCTGATTTGCATGATGACGGTGGCCGGCTACTACTTCTTGAGCTGGGCTCAGGAGAATCGCCCGCGCTACCTGGTTCTGGCGGCGGCCAGCACCTTCCTGGCAACGCTCTCCCGCTACGAAGGCTGGTCTTTCTTCGTTTGCTTGCTTCTCCTGGTCAGCCTGACCAGCCTGCTCAAGCGGCGCTCCTTCGCCGAGATCTGCGCCAATACCCTCGTTTTCGCCCTCCTGGGAGGCTTCGGCATCGCGCTCTGGCTGGCCTGGAACCGCATCATCTTCGGCGACACTTTCTTTTTCTTGCACGGCCCTTTTTCCTCTGAGATGTTGCTCTCCAGCTTTGCCCGGGCTGGCCGCTTCTATACCTATCACAACGTCAGCCTCTCGTTACTGACCTACATACTGCTCTCAGTGAAAACCTTCGGGCCATTCTTACTCTTTCTCTCGTTGCTGTCCTTCATCTTCTTTCTGCTCAGTCACCGGCTGAGGCCGGAGACCCTGGCCCTGATTGCCTTCATGGCCCCGCTCGGCTTCTATGTGCTCTCGATCTACAGTGGGCAGGCACTGATCCTGCTACCGGAGATCGGGCCGGGCCATGATCCCGGGCGCCTCTACAACGATCGGCACGGCGCAGCGGTCGTGGTGCCGGCGGCCCTGCTGCTGGCCACTCTGATGAGCAGTGGGCTGCGCCTGTTGCGGGGAAGGCTCCATCTCCTGGGGCGCCTGGCCTGTGCCGGAGCGATCTGCGGTCAGGCCTGCTTCATTGCTGCGACCGGCATTGTGACCCTGCAGGATGGCCTCTACGGGAACTCCTGCACCGGCACCCACCCGGTCAGCATCTACCTGGCCAGACACTACAACGGCGGCCTGATCTTAGAGGACGTCTCTCCCACCAATTTCGACGTTTCGGAGGCCGGCATCAACTTCCGTAGTGTGATCTACGATGGCTCGGGCCGGCTCTGGCAGCAGGCCCTGCGCAATCCCGCAGCCAGCGTCGACTGGATCGTCCTCAATCCACGGCTCCCGGGCGATCGCGTGGCGCGAGCGCTGCCGCCGGGCAGTCCCCTGCTGCGTCAGTTCACGCTGGTGCTGATCGATTCCCGCAGCGGTATGCATCTCTACCATCATCGCGGGCGCCCGCCGCTGCCAGATCGCCCGATTCCACCGGAACTCTTAACCGCTCATCGCCTCTGTCCAAACGACTAAGGTCTCAGTGCTCGTCTGCTCGTTCGTGTGCTCACTCATTCGTCGGGCAGGACAAAGGTCATGAGGTCGCGCCCGACGATGATGGTGCCGCGATAGCCTTCGGCGCGCGCCCGCTCCTGCAGGCGGACCACGTCAAGCTCGCGGTAGAGATGCGAGCAGACGAGCGTCCTGACCTGGGTAGCAGCGGCCAGCTGGATGATCTCGTCATCGCTGAGATGGCCAGAGTCGATGATGGCCAGGTCCACGCCCTGCAGAAAGAGGCGCTCTTGCTCATGAAAGGAGGAGTCGCCGGTAATGGCGTAGCGCTGCCCCTGCCAGCTGAAACGCAGGCCGTGGTTGCCCGCAGGCGGTAGTTCGATGAAATCAAAGAGGTAAGGTCCGATCTGAAATGCATCTTCTGTAATTTCGTGGACCAGAATCTGATAATGGGGCTGACGGAAGCTGTGTGGACTGAAGAGGCGCATCAGTCCATCGATCAGGCGCTGCAGTCCGGGCGGCCCGTAGAGGTGGAGGTCATATTTACGTGGCTGCCGCCGCGACCAGGCGCCCGCATGCAGCAAGGGAATGAGATCGGAGACGTGATCGGGATGAAAGTGCGAGATGACGATATGTTCCAGGGCGTTGGGATTGAGGCCAACTTCAGTAAGACGCTGGCTGATGCCGCGCCCGCAATCGAAGAGGATGGGCAGCCCGGCCAGCTGCAGGAGAACACTGGAGGCGCGACGCTCCAGCTCGATTTGACAGGTGCCCGTACCAAGCAGCATGAGATAGCTCATCGTTTGTCATCCCTCTTCTTGACAGACGAACGTTCTAGATGCTACCATGCAGGCAGATCATCGGTAGCATACAGGACCAGCACGTCATGCAGGGTTCCTTTCTTCTTTATTGTGACATCTGTGGAGCAGCGAATCGTCCCCAGGCCCGTTTCTGCTTCGCCTGTGGCCGTCCGCTGCAGAATGGCGCGCCTCCCTCGTTAGTGGCCGACCAGGCCCAGACAGCGAGCCAGACGATCTCGGCCCCAACCTCGCCAACCACTACCGGCCTGCTTCCGTCCAACGCCTTGCTTCGGGGACGCTACCAGATCACGGCCCAGGTCGGGAAAGGAGGCTTCGGCGCCGTCTATCGCGCAACAGACCTGATGCTGGCCAGACGGACGCTGGCCATTAAAGAGATGAGCCAACAGTCCTTGAGTAGCAAGGAGCTGCAGGAGGCCACGGCGGCCTTTCAGCAAGAGGCCCTCTTGCTGGCCGGCTTGATTCATCCGAATCTGCCACGTATTTACGACCACTTCTCTGAAAACGGGCGCTGGTACCTGGTGATGGACTTTATCGAAGGGGAAACGCTGGAGGAGCGCCTGAGCCACACCCCCAATGGGCGACTGCCCCTTGACGAGGTTCTGCGCCTTGGTCTGCAGCTCTGCGATGTGCTCGGCTACCTGCATAGCCACCAGCCGCCCATCATCTTCCGCGACCTCAAGCCGGCAAACATCATGCTCACGAGGGACGGCCATCTGTATTTGATCGACTTCGGCATCGCGCGCCCCTTCAAGCCCGGCCAGAGCAAAGATACAACGGCCCTCGGTTCTGCTGGCTATGCCGCCCCCGAGCAGTACGGTCGTGCGCAGTCGACACCGCAAACGGACATCTACGCCCTTGGGGCCACGCTCCATCAGCTGATCACCGGTCAGGACCCCTCGCTCTCTCCTTTTACCTTTGCTCCTTTTCTCCAGCAAGACGCCGACCATCGTCGGCTAGAGGCACTGGTGATGCGCATGGTGCAGACCGAGGCCAGCCGCCGCCCGGGTAGCATCCAGGAGGTCAAAGCCGAACTCGAAAGCCTGCTCACCCAGCACCTGACTGTCTCAGGACGCCCGAGCGCCAGCCAGTACCGGCCCGCACCAGCCTCAGCGAGTACGGCGGCTCCCGTCGTCGCCCCTCCCACGGCGCCCCTGATCACGCGCTGCCTCTACACAGGTCATCATCGGAACACCAGCATCTACGCCCTCGCCTGGTTCCCCGACGGGCACCTTCTGGCCTCCGGTGGGGCCGATGGCAGCATCCAGATCTGGGAAGCGCTCAGCGGGCACTTGCTGCGGCGCTGCGATGGGCATCGAGGATCAGTCTACGGCCTGGCCTGGTCCCCCGACGGCCAGCGCCTCGCCTCAGCGGGACGCGATGGCACGGTGCGCCTCTGGAACCCGAGTACAGGCGATGAACTCACAAGCTACCAGGGCCACACCTCCTACGTCTACAGTGTGGCCTGGGCGCCCGACGGCCAGTTTCTGGCCTCGGCCAGCCAAGACGGGACGGTCCATGTCTGGGCCGCAGCCAGCCCCTGGGAGAGCAGCCGCTATCGCGGCCATTGGCGCAGCGTCAAAGCGGTGGCCTGGTCCCCCGATGGTCAGCGCCTCGCCTCGGGCGGCGGCGATAGCCTCCTGCGCATCTGGCCACGTCCTACTAACCGGGGACGCAGCTTCCTGACCTCCTGGCTCCTCTCACGAAAAGAGATCCGCTGCTACGGCCAGCAGCAGCGCATCAACACCATTGCCTGGTCGCGCGACGGACGCTACGTCGCCGCAGGGAAGACCGGCGGCAGCGTCGAGATTTGGGAGAGCCAGCACGGCAGGCAGCAGATCACCTATCGCCGGCATAAGAGGGCAGTCTACGCCCTCAGCTGGCGCCCCCGAGGTTCCTTGCTGGCCTCCGGCGGACGCGATGGTCAGGTCCATTGCTGGCAGGCCATAGACGGGCGGCAGCTCTTCGCCTACAACAGCCAGCAAGGCTTTATTTACTCCCTCGCCTGGTCACCTGATGGGCGCTACCTTGCCTGCGGCGGCCAGGATGGAAGCGTCTACGTCTGGGAGATCAACTAAGGGTGCAACGGGCTGGATCAGCTCCCCATCAGCCTGGCAAGGGCGAGGACTGGGCCAGCAGAAGCCCAATCAATGGCTGGTTCAAAGGCAGGAGAGGGAGACTCGCAGCAGGCTTGCGGTACGGTGGGCGCGAGGCGAGTTAATCCCCAACGGTCGCCCCAACCACAAAGGCATCGACGCGCGAGGCTTTGCCCCGCCAGTAGGGCACCTTGAACTTGTGTCCGCCGCTCAAGATGGTCACGTCGCGCATATGGATATAGTGGTAGACAATCGGTAAGCCCTCTGGCCCATACTCCGGCTGATCGGGCGGCGGCACCAGCGCCGTATAGTACTTGCGCAGGGCATCGGCAGTATCGGGATCGTGCTCGCGGTGCGTCTCCTCATTGAGATCAATGTAGAACTGGGCATAGTGGGCAGTGCTCACCATCACCCCGAAAATGAGCAGCCCATGCATCTGCAGCATCATCTCGATCTCTAGATCATGCTGCTCCACCAGCTGAATCCACATCTGCAACGCCACATCCTGCTCTCCGTACTCCCTCAACCAGAGTTGACGACGCTCCATGCGCGTCAGAGGGCGAAAACCGCTCTCCAGCGCCTCGTTGAGTTCCTGCTCAGCATCGGAGGATGATGAAGAGGAGGAGGAGGCGGCAGAAGCATTGGCGTTGTTCGTGTGAGCGGCTGATGACTGAGGCTGCTGCGGACCCTTCTTGCTCGCTTCCTGCCCGGATTCGCTACTCATAGAAACAGAAACCTCCACAATAAGCCATGTTGCAACATCCAGTATCTTACTCTGCTCTTTTTATGATATCACGCTATGCGGGGAAAGGCTGCTGCCAAAGGGGAGCCAGGGGAAAGAAGACAGAGTATGGCGCCGCCTCCTTAATGAGGAGAGCGGCGCCGCCTGGCTGCGCGTTTCAGACAGGAGAAGCCTTCGTCAGCGACGAGGAGATGGAGGTCGCGCCCGCGCCCGCTTGCGCTCAGGAGGTCGTGGGCAGCGTGCCATCGATAAACCAATCACTCACCGTTGGCTCGCCTGGACGAGGCAAGAGACCAGTGAGAGCGGAGACCGTACCCAGATGGACATCGTCCGGGCGGATAAAGTCCTCAGCCGGATAATGGTAGCGCTGCGAAGCATACTCCATCACATCATGCCAGATGGGACCGGCTCCCGTGATACCGATCACATTATCCATGGCACTATTATCGCTATTGCCGGCCCAAACCCCAACCGCCAGATAGGGGGTATAACCGACGGTCCAGTTATCGCGGAAGGTCTGGGTCGTACCAGTTTTGGCGGCAGCCGGGCGATCAGCCAACTCCAGCGGATTGCCCGGACCAAATTCGTGATAGCGCGAAGCCTTATCCGAGAGGATGCTGCTAATCAGGAAGGAGACATCCGCCCCCAGAGCGCGCACCCCATGTGGATGGGCAGCATCGTAGCGATACAGGGGGTGACCCAGGCTATCGGTAATCTCCAGGATGGAGACCGGCGGGACTCTCACTCCTTGATTGGCAAAGGTGGCATAGGCGCCGGTCAGTTCCAGCAGAGAGACCTCCGCCGTGCCCAGGGCGATTGAGGGAAAGAAGCACTGTTCTGGTGTCGCCTGCGGCGCATTGTAGTTCTTGCGACAGGCCTGCAGGTCGGCGGTATCGATGGAGGTAATTCCCAGACGCTTGGCCATATTGAGGACATTGTTGAAGCCGACGTACTCGACCGTCGTCACCGCCGGAATGTTAAACGAGTTCGCAATGGCGTTGCGAATCGTCATCGGAAAGGTCGTATGGAATTTCTGATCGTAGTTATTCGGCGTATAGTAGCCGGAAGGTGAATTTGCATCCTTCGTCGGATAAATCGTGAGGTGGTCCGGGACAATCATCGCCGGATACCAGCCCATCTCGAAGGCCGCAGCATAGACGATGGGCTTAAAGGCCGAGCCGGGCTGGCGCAGGGCGAGCGCCGAATTATACTGACCCTGCACTTTGGGACTCTGATTATTGAAATCGGCGCTGCCATCCATCGCCAGAATCTCGCCTGTCGTTGGACTCATCACCACTACTGCTGCATTATTCACATTGTTCGTTTTGTACAGCGGCCCCTCATACTGCCCCAGGTAGGAGTCGTACTGCACGGTGTAGAGGCGATCGTGAACGATCTGCTCGACCTTCTTCTCCAGCGTCAGATCGAGGGTAGTATAGACGTTATACCCTCCATCGAGCAAATTCTGACTGCCAAGCAGAGAAGTCAGCTGGTCGATGACGTACTGGACAAAGTGGGGGGCCTGAATATGGTGGGTCTCGCTGTAGGGCTTAAAGACAAACTTCTGGCTCTCGGCCTCGGCGGCAGCGGCCTGCTGAGGGGTAATCATGCCTAGCTCGACCATTGACTGCAGGACTACCTGCTGGCGCGCCAGGGCCGCTGGCTTATTGACCGTCGGATCATAATAGGAAGGACTTTGCGGCAGACCGGCCAGCAGCGAGGCCTGAGCCAGATCGAGCTGGGCCACCGCTGGCTTGCAGCGCGTGGCCGTACACTTAGGCTGCAGATTGAAGTAGTTCTCAGCCGCGGCCTCGGCACCATAGTTCAGGTCGCCGTAGTAGACCGTGTTGAGATACATCTCCATGATCTTCCACTTCGGATACTGCTGCGTCAGACCATAGGCCAGCACGGCCTCCTCGGCTTTCACGCCCAGCGTTCGAGGCTGATTGCTGAACAGCTCGTTCTTAATGAGCTGCTGCGTAATCGTGCTGCCGCCCTGAACAACGCTCTGGCTCTGGAGATTCGAGAAGACAGCGCGCAGAATGCCCTGCAGATCGACACCCGAGTTCTCCCAGAAGGTATGGTCCTCCGCGGCCACCGTGGCATTGATCAAGAGCGGGGAGATATCGGTATAACTGACATAAGTGCGGCGACCATGATCGGCACTATGATCAAACAGCTCATAGAGCAGGTTGCCATTGCGATCGTAGATGCGCGTCGTCTGGAAGAGCGCATTATTATTGGCAATATTGCGCAGCAAGGGCAGCTGCGCCTCATAATAGGCGTAAACGGCTCCAGCGCTACTCGAAAAGAGGGCGAGACCGAGCAGCGTGGCCACCAGGAGCATTACTGCCCAGCGCGGCGTGCGGCGCGGATAGAAACGCCTGCGCCAGCGCTTGCGCAGAAGAATGCGATTGGCGCGCCAGCGACGTAGCGGAGGCATTCCATTCCCCCCGTCCGTAGTGGGTAACGGAGCCAGGACAGGTGGCTGCCCGCTGGCTCCAGGAAGGTGACGAGCTGGCAGATGCAGCCCCGGGACCCTGGGGCTGAGCGATCCACCACGCTCGGGTCCCCCCGCGGCTTGACTCTCGTGGTAATCCATTGCTCCCTTCCTCTCCTCGGCTTGCAAGCAGATCGGATGGTGGCGAATGCACCAATGCCCTCTTCCATTTAGAGAACGATCGATGTGTTTTCACGTATCATCATAGGTAATTCGAGACCACTCTGCAACCCCGGTAGCCCCTTTGCGTATCCTATGGTAATAGATCGTTCCCTGGAGGGGCTTTGTATCAGCGTGGTCAGCGTCAGGGAAAAAGGGGCCAGTACCAGCAGCAAGTGAGGGCAACAAGGAGCGAGATCTATGCAGCAGCAAGAGCAGGACTGGCAAGCGCCGCAGCATGAATCAGGAAGGGCGAGTGAGCAGCATGTCACTGATTCCCAGGGCGAAGCAGCCAGCCAGCATTCTTCATTCTGGAGCGTTCTGAGTCGCAAGCGTGGGCGAGATCAGAGTCGACAACTGCACCAGGAGCCGCCCGGGCAGTATGCGGAGCCGTTGCATGACTACAGCTATCGGCGTGGCTATCCGGCCCAAGACTATCCGCATCGCGAGGAGGAAGGCCTGGCTCCGGCGGCCTCCGAATCAGCCGGGCCTGCTGCATCTCTGGGCGAAGCTGGCGAGCGTTGGCCAGCAGCAGTCTCAGGTCAGCCTGAGCCGAGAGCACACCCGGGAGCGGAGCCAGGCCAGAAACCCTTCGTCCATCAGTCTCAGCCTCAGGCCTGGAGGGCCAGTGTTCGCCCTGGATGGTCACCGCCCCCCTGGTGGGCACGGCCTCAGCCACAGCGGGGCCATCACCTTATCTGGATCGTGCTTTTCCTGATCCTGCTGGCGCTGCTCCTCAAGCTGCTCCCCTGGGTTGGCGCGCTTATCTTCGGCCTGCTGCTGGGTGGGGTGGGTCTCATCGTGGGGCTGGTCGGCGGCTTCATTGGCCTGATTGTTGGCCTGCTTGGGGCCGCCGTCGGTCTCATCATCGCGCTGCTGGTGGTCTGCCTCCTGTGTGCGCTTCCCCTCGCCATCGGGGGGGTGATCGTCTGGCTGCTGGTCCACACCCATCAACAAGGCTCACAGCGTCGTCCCGGCGCGGGGAAACTCTAACATAACACTAGCCATGATAGACATGAGGTGAGTGCGCTCAACGATGGCCGAAGAGCTTGATCTGACCAGCCCGCGTACCTTGCGCACCTTACTCCAGCAGCACGGCATGCGGCCTTTGAAGTCGTTCGGGCAACATTTCCTGGTCGACCGCGGCGTGCTGGCGCGCATTGTGGACGCGGCAGAGCTGGCCCCAACTGATACGGTGCTTGAGGTAGGGGCAGGCACTGGCGTTTTAACGCGCGAGCTGGCCCACCGTGCAGGACGGGTAGTTGCTGTAGAGCTGGAGCGCTCTATGCTGCGTCTGCTCGCCGAAACCACCGCTCCCTTTGGCAATATCGAGGTGGTGGCCCAGAACCTGTTGACTGTTGATCCGCGCGCCCTCTTTGAGAGGCAGCCCTACAAGCTGGTGGCCAATTTGCCCTACTATATCACCGCACCCACCTTTCGCCATTTTCTGGAGAGCGAGCATCCCCCCCAGCTGATCGTTGTAATGATTCAGTACGAGGTCGCGCAGCGCATCGTGGCCGCGCCCGGCAACCTGAGTCTGCTGGGCGTGAGCGTCCAGCTCTTCGGGCGTCCGCAGCTTATCGCCCGCGTACCGGCGCGGGCTTTCTACCCACCGCCGCGCGTCGACTCCGCCATTGTGCGCATCGAGGTTCAGCCGCGGGCAGCGCTGACCCCCGCGGAGCGCACCCTCTTCTTCCGCCTGGTTCAGGCTGGCTTTGGAGAGCGACGCAAGCAGCTGCACAACGCCCTCGCACGTGGACTGGGCTTGCCAGCTGAGACAGTGCAGAGCTGGCTACGTCAGGCCGGGATCGCGCCAGAGCGCCGCGCCGAAACCTTGAGCCTCGATGAATGGCTGCAGCTGTGGCGTACCCTGCCTTCCTCCGCGCCCGGCAGCCAGGAGGAGAGGACGGCGTCCGTGCTTCCAGGACCCGGGCAGAGGGGACCGGATGAGACTTAGAGAGCAGCTGCGGATGGTGTCGCCCACAGCGATGCATGTACATAGATTGGCTCTCTGCTACGGAAGCGGCGCGAGAGGCAGGGCAGGGCGGGGAAGTGTGATCAGCGGCGATCGTATCGTGAGGAATGGCAGAGTGGGTGCCCGCAGAGCGACCGCGACCTGGCTAGCTGTGCTATGATATAGGGTGGGTGAAGAGTGCGATGCGACGCCCCTGCCCGCCAGTGGGAACCGCTGCAGTTCGAGCCTGAGTGACGGGTTTTTTTATGACAACGCAGGAGCAGGAAGTCTTTTGTGATCGCTGCGGCATGGCCAATCCTCCAACGGCGCGTTTCTGTCAGCACTGCGCCGCCGCCCTGCCGTTCCAGCATACGACAGGAACCCTGACAGAGGAGACACTGCTGGCCGGGCGCTATCAGCTGCTGAGCTTGATCGGTCAGGGAGGGATGGGAGCCGTCTACAAAGCCGCTGATACGCGCTTGAATAATCGTCCGGTGGCAGTGAAAGAGATGAGCAAAGTCGGCCTGACCCCGGCGCGCGTCCAGGAGGCCGAACAGGCTTTTGAGCGCGAGGCCAACTTGCTGGCCGAGCTGCGCCACCCCAATCTGCCGCGCATCTACGATCACTTTACCGAAAACGATCGCTCATATCTGGTCATGGATTTCATCGAGGGCGAGTCGTTGGAGGAATATCTGGCGCGCCAGGGCGGTGGTCCTTTGCCAGTTGACCAGGTGCTGACCTGGGCCGAGCAGCTCTGCGATGTGCTCGGCTACCTGCACAGCCATCAGCCGCCGATTGTCTTCCGCGATCTGAAGCCTTCTAATGTGATGATCGATAACAGCGGGCGCCTCTATCTGATCGATTTCGGCATCGCGCGCCTCTTTAAGCCGGGCCAATCGCGCGACACCACGGCCCTCGGCTCCCCAGGCTATGCGGCTCCGGAGCAGTATGGCAAGGCGCAATCGACCCCCCGCTCCGATATCTACAGCCTGGGAGCTTTGTTGCACCATCTGCTCACCGGCGTTGATCCCTCGGACCAGCCTTTCTTTTTCCGGCCCGCTTCCGAGCTGAACCCGGCTGTTCCCCCTGCTCTGGAAGCCCTTCTTCAGCGCATGCTGGAAATGGACCCGGAGAAGCGCCCCGCCAGCACTCAGGATGTGCTGGAGGTCCTGCGCGAGTGCCGTGAGCCAGGCAGCTCTCCACAAACGCATGCCTATAGCGACACCAGTCGCCTGATCGAACAGGCTCGCCAGCTACGGTCGCAGGGCCGCCTGACAGAGGCGCTCGAACTCTATGAGCGCGTCCTTGCTCGCGACCCCTCGCAGGCTCTGGCCTGGCAGGGGCGCGGCCTCACCTACGGCGCACGCTCCCAGCACCGCGAGGCCCTGGAGTCCTTTAACAAGGCACTCAATCTGGACCCCACGCTGGTCACCTCCTGGATTGGCAAGGGCACGGCGCTCAACGCCCTCCATCGCTATCAGGAAGCGCTTCAGGCCTTTGAGCGCGCACTCCAGCTTGAGGGACGTAACGCCACCGCCTGGAATGGAAAAGGGGCAGCGCTCTCCGGTCTGCATCGTGAGGCAGAGGCCCTGGCCGCCTTTGAGACTGCCCTGCGCTACGACCCCGGCATGGCCCGCGCCTGGTACAACAAGGGACTACTGCTCAGTCGCCGGGGGCGCCAGCGCGAGGCTCTCGACGCCTTCGAGCGAGCTTTGCGCTACGATAATCAGCAGGCTCTGGCCTGGTGCGGCAGGGGACAGGTGCTCCACGAGCTAGGTCAGGTACGCCAGGCGCTCGACTCCTTTGAGGAGGCAACTCGACTGCAGACCGACCTTGTTCCCGCCTGGGCCGGTAAGGGCGCGGCCCTCTACGACCTCCAGCGCTGGCCAGAGGCACTCAGCGCCTTCGAGCGAGCGCGCACCCTCGATCCTCACTATGCCCCCGCCTGGTATGGCATTGCTCAGATCTACTACGGCCAGCATCGCCTGCGCCAGGCGCTGGATATGCTGGACGAGGCCCTCAAGTACGATCCAGGCTATGTCAAAGCCTGGATTCGGCGCGGCGCCATTCTGAGCGAGCAAGGCCGCCACGCCGCTGCCCTGGAAAGCTATAACCGCGCCCTGGCTCTCGACCCGAACCATGCTCTGGCCTGGCAAGGCAAAGCCGCCGCCTTGTATGCGCTGGAACGCTTTCCCGAAGCGCTGCGCGCCTACGACCAGGCTCTGATGCTGAACCGGGACCTGACCCTCTGCTGGAACGGGAAAGGGAATACGCTCTATCGTTTGGGATACTATCGCCAGGCACTCGAAGCCTACAATGAGGCCCTGCGACGTGATCCTCAGCTTGCCTCAGCCTGGCATAATAAAGCGCTCCTTTGCCAGGAGCTGGGACGCTATGATGAGGCCCTGGAGGCCGCCGAGCGCGCCATCCAAATCGCCCCCCATGATCCTGATCACTGGGAACGGAAAGCCGAGGTCCTCAAAAAGCTGCGACGGAAGCGCGAGGCACGCCAGGCCGAGGCCGAAGCCGCGCGCTTGCGTGGCTAGGCCACCACAGGCCCGCGGACATCCTCCTGGCACTGCTAAACTCAAACAAAGTGCAGGCGCTCCCTCCCCTGGCGCGCGGGTGGCGCGGCGGGACCACCAGATCGCGGGCCTCATTTTCTCGGCCAGCTTGCCTCTTCTCCCCCCCCTTCTTTTCTGCTCTTCTTTCATCCCATCTTAACGCGTGGCACCGGCTGCTCACGAGACAGGAAATTCTCCATCCCCTTCCCTTCTAACCAGCCGAGAGAGCAAGCCAGCCTGACCAGCGGGAAACACGCCGGTGCCCCACTGGTCGCTTTCGAGCGGGCATGGTATAATAACCCGTAAATTGTCCCTGCCATTTCAGGCCGGGGAAAATCACGATGAGAGCAAACATGGACTGCGCAGGTCCCCTGCGTCCGTCCTGTCCGATCAAAAGCCATGTTTCGAAAGATCCTCATTGCTAACCGTGGCGAAATCGCTCTACGGGTCATCCGCGCCTGTCGCGAGATGGGTATCCGTACGATCATCGCGCATTCCGAGGCCGATCGCGATTCGCTGCCGGTACGCATGGCAGACGAGCACATCTGTATAGGACCGGGGCCAAGCGGCAAAAGTTATCTTAATATTCCTAATATCATCAGCGCTGCTCTTATCTCCGGGGCCGAAGCTATCCATCCCGGTTACGGTTTCCTCTCAGAGAATCCCAGCTTTGCCCAGATCTGTGCAGATGTGAACCTGACCTTTATTGGCCCTTCCGCCACAGCGATGGCGATCATGGGCGATAAGGTCTCGGCCCGCGAGGCGATGGCCGCCGCCGGGCTGCCGATGCTACCGGGCACACGCGTGTTACGCACGCTGGCGGAGGCGCGAGAGGCCGCGCGCGAGATCGGTTTTCCCTTGATGTTGAAGGCTGCCGCCGGCGGAGGAGGGCGCGGCATCCGCCTGGTCAACAGCCCAGAGGAGTTTGAACGCGTCTTCACCCTGGCCCAGAACGAGGTTCGCGAAGCCTTCAGCGATGATGGCCTCTATCTGGAGCGCTACCTGCCGCGCGCGCGCCATATCGAGATTCAGGTCCTTGTCGATCACCACGGCAACGGCGTTCACCTGGGCGAGCGTAACTGCTCCTGTCAGCGCCGCAATCAGAAGGTTCTTGAAGAGTCGCCCAGCCCGCTGCTGCCTCCCGAGCTACGACAAGAGATCGGCATGAAGGCCATTCGCGCTGTGCAGCAGATTGGCTATACCAACGCCGGGACGCTGGAGTTCCTTCTCGACGATGAGAACCGCTACTATTTCATGGAGATGAACACGCGCCTACAGGTGGAGCACCCGGTCACAGAAATGGTGACCAGTGTCGACCTCGTCAAGGAGCAGATCCGCATTGCCGCCGGCGAGCCGCTGCAGCTGAAGCAGGAGAACATTCAGTTCCGCGGCCACGCCATCGAGTGCCGGATCACGGCAGAGGATGCCGAGGCCGATTTCCGCCCGCAGACCGGTGTGGTGGAGAAATATCTGCCGCCCGGCGGCCCTGGCGTGCGCGTCGATAGCCATCTCTATGCCGGCTACTCGGTTCCTCCACACTACGACTCGCTGCTGGCCAAGCTGATCGTGTGGGCCGAGGATCGCGACGCCGCCATTGCGCGTATGCAGCGCGCACTCGATGAGTTCGTCATCGAGGGCCTGCCCACGACGATTCCTTTCCACCAGCGTCTGCTCAGACATCAGGTCTTTATCCGTGGAGAAGCCTATACCCGGTTCCTCCAGGAGGAGGCTGCCTCACTTGGCATCTGACCGGGTTCGCACTGGGTTCGTGCCGGGTCTCGCTGGGTTCTCAGCGGGCCTCTTCTTGCCGCTCTGTGCTCGTTCTCTGGCCGGTCAATCTGGCTGGTCGGTCAGGCCAGTCAGCCAGCCTCTGCGGCGCACGCGACTGCCTGGTTAGCAAGTAGATGCTGTCAATCAGAGCCAGGGTTTGATTGACAGCGAGCGGATCATAGGCCATCACCGCACCGTACCTGCTGGCCTGAGAGCGGCTGAGAGAACCCGACAATAGAGGAGGTGACGTAATGAGACGTGTCGTTGTAACCGGTTTAGGGCTGATTACTCCCCTGGGGAACGATGTGGCGTCTTCCTGGGAAGCCCTCTGCCAAGGGAAATCCGGCATCGCCGAAATCGTCGGCTTCGATACCAGCCCCTTCCGCGTGAAATTCGGGGGCCAGATCAAAGACTTCGATCCTTCGGCCTATATGGACCGCAAGGAGATTCGCCGCACTGACCCTTACCAACATATCGCTATTGCTGCCACCAAGCAAGCGCTGGCCCAGTCTCGCCTGGAGATCAGCGAGGAGATTGCCGACCATGTGGGGGTCTATATTGGCAGCGGCATCGGCGGTCTGATGACGCTCCACGAGCAATTTCGCATCCTCTTCGAGCGGGGTCCAGATCGCATCAGTCCCTTCTTTATCAATATGATGATTGTCGATGGCGCCCCGGGCATTGTCTCGATCATGACGGGTGCACGCGGCCCCAACTGGGCTGCTGTTTCGGCCTGCGCGACCAGCGCCCATACGATCGGCGAGGCCTGGGAAACCATTCGGCGCGGCGACGCGAAGGCGATGATCGCCGGCGGCTCCGAGCGCGGCATCACACCGATCGCTATTGCGGCCTTCGATAACATGCACGCCCTCTCGCGGCGCAACGATGATCCACAGGGGGCCAGCCGTCCTTTCGACGCCACCCGCGACGGCTTTGTGATGGGTGAAGGGGCCGCGGTACTTATTCTGGAGGAGCTGGAGTTTGCAAAGGCCCGTGGGGCCACGATCCTGGCTGAGATGGTCGGCTATGGCGCAACAGGCGATGCCTACCATGTGACTGAGCCGGCTCCCGGCGGCGCCGGTTTAGTGCGCGCGATGCAGATGGCCCTGCGGAAGTCTGGCCTGCGTCCCGAAGATGTTGATTATATCAATGCGCACGGCACCTCGACGCCCTACAATGATCGCACCGAAACCCAGGCCATCAAGACCTGCTTCGGCGAGCACGCTTATCGCCTGGCGATCAGCTCCACGAAGTCGATGACCGGCCACACCCTTGGGGCCGCGGGAGCCGTCGAGGCTGTCATCAGCATCATGACGCTGCTCACCGGGATTATTCCACCGACCATCAACCTGCACCATCCCGACCCCGACTGCGATCTGGATTACGTGCCCAACCAGGCACGCCAGGCCCAGGTCAGGGTGGCCATGTCCAATTCAATGGGCTTCGGCGGACATAACGCCTGCCTGATCTTCAAGCGCTACGAGGAGAGCGAGTAGTCAATAGCTGTACTACGCTGCTTGCTGCCTGCTCGCCTCTCTGGATCTGAGTGAACCGGGGTGGATAAGCCTAGCCGGCGCACTGCTAGAGTGCTCAGGTACGGCCTGCTCCGGTTTGCTGTATGCCTTTAATCTGCGAGCGAGTGTGATGATGAGCAACAAAGAAGAAGATCGGAAGACGGCCTGGATCGAGCGCCTGGAGGAATTGGTGCACGTGCTCGAAGGCAGCTCGGTGGCCGAGTTGGAGCTAAATGAGCACGATCTGGAAATTATCATTCGCCGCCAGCCAGGGATGGTGCTGGTGACTGCGCCATCCGTTAGTGAGGTGGCGGCAAATCCTGTGACAATGGTGCGCAGCCGGGGCACGGCGAAACGGCCTGCAGGAGCCAGCAAAGCCGCCTCGGCGAAGAGCCGCGAGGAGGAGCGCACGCTCCCGGTCGTGGCACCGCTCTCCGGAGTCTACTACGCAGCCCCTTCGCCGGATGAGCCACCTTTCGTCTCGATCGGCGATGTTATCCAGGTCGGCCAGACAGTGGCCCTGATCGAGGCCATGAAATCCTTTAACGAGGTACCTTCCCCGGTCGCCGGGCGCGTGACGAAGATCCTGGTAGAGAACGGGGCAGTCGTTCAGAAGGACGAGGTGCTCCTGCGCGTTGAGCCGATCTAGCCAGAACTGCTTGACCAGTCCGTGGAAGTCTGTCAACTCACCTCCTACTCTCCACGGGTAGACAATCGAGAAGAGCGCATCTCTGCTTTTCCAGGGACCCAGGGATCTGGTCGGGGAGTAGAGGCTTGCAGCATGGCCAGCAGACCGCCAGGTCCCTCTTCTCATCCTCTCCTGCCATGAGCGCTCTGTTGCCTGGAGGCCAGCAGCCCGAAACAAGGAGCGTCGTACCGTATGAGTGAGATAGCTGATCATCGCCGCCCTCTGCGCTTCGGCGTCCTCTCACATAACACCACACCGGATCTTGCTACCCTGCTAGCACAGGCCCAGCGCGCCGAGCAGCTGGGCTACTCGACCTTTCTGCTGCCCGACCACATCGGCGATCAGTTTGCTACAACGCTGGCTCTGGCACGGATCGCCGCGGCCACCACGCACTTGCGCGTGGGAAGCTACGTCTTCGCCAACGACTTCCGCCACCCTGTCATGTTGGCGCGTGAGGTGGCCACCCTCGATGTTTTCACAGGAGGACGCTTCGAGCTGGGCCTGGGAGCTGGTTGGATGGCGAGTGAGTACCAGCAATGCGGCATTCCCTTCGCGTCGCCCGGGGTGCGCATAGAGCGACTCGCCGAATCCTTGCAGATCATCAAGGCCCTGCTGGCCGGTGAGCGACTTAGCTTCAGTGGCCGGCACTACACGATTGAGGGGCTGGCCCTGGCACTGCAGCCGCAGCAGCGCCCCTATCCGCCAATTCTGGTGGGTGGTAGCGGCAAACGCTTGCTCTCGCTGGCGGCACGGGAGGCGACTATTGTCGGCTTCTCCCCACGGACACAGACTATCAGCGTGGCTGGCCATATGAACCAGAGTCTGGATATACAGGATGCCCTGGCCCCCGCCTTGGCCGAGAAGCTGACCTGGGTACGTCAGGCCGCCGGCCCGCGCTTTGCTTCGCTCGAATTGAACCTGATCGTTCTCGAAGTCATCTTGACCGCCAAGCGCCAGCAGGCCCTGACCGAGATCGCCGCCCGCTACGGTCTCAGTGAGCAAGAGGTTGCTACAACACCTTATTTCCTCATTGGAAGCTCAGAGGAGATTTGCACTCAATTACTACACTATCGTCGACAATATTACATCTCCTATTGGGTCGTCTGGGAAGAATATATGGAGGCTCTCGCTCCAGTGATCGCCCTACTGAACACTTCATCCTCTCCATAGCCATTCCTTCCATTGCAGGCTGCCCGCCTGCCCTCCAGTCCTTTCAGTCAGACGCTATAACAACTTACATTTATTACATTTGTGAAACAAATGCATTGACATGTGTAAAAGTATCTGCTATGGTGAGAGCATGTGGGAACTGCAATCATCGAAGGAGGTTCCATGATCACCAGTAGCCGGTCACAGGGGGATAGACCGCCGCATGTACTGACTTCTGAAGAGTATCCAGGTAAGGTCATGCCAGCGATACTGACCAGCTGGGACCTGATGACACTCTATGTCTTGCTGATTTTCTTTCCGACCAACGTCTCTAATGCCATTGCAGGTGGCGCGGCGGGCATTACTTTCTGGCTAGTAGGAGCGATCCTCTTCTTTGTGCCCTGTGCCATTGCCACTGCCCAACTCAGTGTCATCTTTCCTCACGAAGGCTCGCTGTACAACTGGGCCTACCGCATCTTTGGCAGCTACATGAGCTTCTTTGTAGGCTTCTGTGTTTGGCTGCCTGCCCCACTGCTCTTGATGGCCACCAGCGATCTGGCGATCAGCTATATCCCGGGCCTCAACAGTGGCTGGCTGACCGCTCCCTGGCAGCAAGGTCTGGCTCTGAGTGTGGTCATCCTGATCTCGGGCTTCATGGCTGTGCAGCCGCACCGCACGGTACAGAACATTACCAACGCCGCTTTCGTCCTCCTCCTGATTGCCAGCGGTCTCGTCATTTTAGCGGGCATCGCCTGGCTTGCGACTGGACACGCACCGGCGACGAGCTTCTCGCGGCTTTCAGATTGGCTGATCACTTGGGACCCAAAGACCGGAGGCAACTTCGGCCTCTTTGGGGTGATTACCCTGGGCTATCTGGGAGTCTATCTGCCGATCACTATGCAGGCGGAAGCGATTGCTCCCAGCGCAGAGACACGCCGCCAGTTGATCCTGCGTCATCTGCTGTGGGGGACACTGATTGTAGTGGTTGGCTATGTCCTCGTGACCTTCGCCGTCCTGGTCGTCGAAGGGCCAAAGTCTGCCTACGTGCTCTTTGCCCTCGTGACTACTGTCGATACCGCTCTGGGGAAGCTGGCCGGCAATGTGGTTGCTGTCTGCATGCTGGGCGTCTTCTGCCTGGTAACGATGGTCTATAACCACATCTATGCCCGCTTCCTGATGGTGGCAGGCTTCGACCGCCGCATTCCGGTGGGCCTCGGCTTGCTCAACAGCAATCGCCAACCAGCCCGCGCCATCGCCATCCAGACTGCCGCGGCCATCTTTATCACGATCCTCTTCTTCATGGTCATTCCCTATATGTTTGGCAGCAATCCGGCAGATCTCTCCCTCGAAGTCTATTTCGTCGGTATCGGAGCCGGAACCATCCTATGGGCCTTCTCAACCATTTTCCTGTTTATTCTGATCCTGGCACTGTATATACGCGATCGTCGGGCGCTGCTGTTGAATCGCCTCGTGCCGATGCCCGTGCTACTGCTAAGCTCGGTAGTCGGTCTGATCACCGGCATCATCGCCATTGTTGACACGGCCCTCAACTCGTGGGTACCCCTGCTGACCAATCAGCAGTGGAGCCTGATTGTCGCAGGTCTGACGGCGGCGACGCTGATGATAGGTGCCATCATCAGTATGTTCGCAACCGGTGAGGCGGCCTGGCAAGAGATCGAGCGTGGGGCTTAGCCGGCAAGCGCGTTGACAGGGTCTGGCTCTGCTGTTATTGTTGGTAGCAGAGCCAGCCAGTATATCCCGTTAGCGTTGCTGACCGCCAGCGAGCCGGTACGCTACTCTCGCCAGTTGCAGGACGGCGATCGGGCTGGCTGACCAGCAGCGAGGGGGCCAGCCAGTCAGTGGGTGAGTGGGCGAGCAGAGTAGCAGTGCGCCACGCCAGCAGCGTTGCCTTAACCCAGGGTAGCACCAGACTTACCGCTATTCAGCAATCAAGCGCTCTACAGATGATCTGGTCTTCCTAGCAAGACCTGAACTGGAGGTGATTTATGGCATCTCAGGAAGAATTGGTGGGGCAGACGACGCCCGGCGCGGCCCTTCCCGAGGGCGACATCGCCCTGGAAGAGCGCCAGGACCTCGACAAGCTGCACATCAATGCCATCGGCATGCCCAGCGTCATGTACTACTGCTTCGCTGGGGCGGCGCCGATTGCGGCCATGTTCTTTAACGTGCCCAACATGGCAGCGCAGGCCGGCGCCAGCGTGCCGCTGGTCTTCCTGCTCTCGGCGATCGGGTTGCTGCTCTTTGGAATCTCGATCGTTTATTTCTCGCGCCGCCTGACTTCGGCGGGCGGCTTCTATACCTGGGTACGGCATGGCCTGGGAGCGGGCACGGCCTTCCAGGCGGGCTGGCTGATGCTCTTCGGCTACGCTATTTTCGAAGCCTCCTCTCAAGCGGCCTTCGGCGGCCTGGCCGACATTAATATTTCCACCTATCTTGGCTTCCACATGCCGCTGGGCTGGGTTACCTACGCCCTCATCGGCTGCGTCCTCGTCTTTCTGCTCTCCTTCTTCGACATCAAGTGGTCTACCTGGTGGCTCGCCCCCTTCCTTATACTGGAGATCGGGAGCCTGGTGCTGCTCGACCTGATGATCACTATTCATGGAGGGATCGCCGGCCATGACCTGCTCCATACCTTTACGCCCGCAGGCTCCGATCTCAAAGGGGTTGCCCCGGGTGGAGTGTTGGGTATCGGTGTGGCTATGGCACTCGGTATCTGGTCCTGGATCGGTTTCGAGGCCGGCGCCGTCTACGGCGAGGAGTCGCGTAACCCGCGCCGTGCTGTGCCTACGGCCATCTTCTCGGTGATCCTGATCATGGCTGTGCTCTACATCTGGACCACCTATAGCGCTGTCATTGGCCTCGGCTGGCAGCACGCCGGCGATACCCTGGGCAATATCGCTATCGCCCCAACCCCCTACTATAACCTGGCCGACCACTTCGTTGGTGGGTGGCTGAAAGTCCTGATGATCATCGCCGTGACGACGAGCAGCTTCGCAGCCTGTCTGGCCTTCCATAACGGGATGGTGCGCTACTTCTACGCGATGGGTCGTGAGGGCATCCTACCGCGCGTTTTCGGGCGCACGCACCCGCGCTGGAAGAGTCCCCACTACGCTATCATGGCCCAGAGCTTGTTTACGATTCTGGTCATCATCTTCCTGGCCTTCATCATCCAGAAGAACAATCCCGATGGCAGCGTGAGCTACGCCCTGGGCATCGCCGACGGCAAAGTTTACACGCAGACCAGCGGCATTACCAGCTACGCCTGGCTGGCGACGATCGGCACAATCAGCTTCCTGGTGGTCTATATCCTGGTGAACCTCGCGACGCCGGCCTTCGCGCTGCGCTTCGATCGCCAGAACTTTAACCCACTGCTCCACCTGATCGCGCCGATCGCTAGCTGCCTCTTCTTACTGATTCCTCTGATTTCGTTCATCATGCCGCCGTTGCCGGTGATTGGCGACTTCTTCACTGGCCTGGGCTTCTTCCCAACGCCCTTCCCTTTGAACATCCTGCCGCTCTTCGTCATCGGCTGGGTGATCATCGGACTGCTCTATTCTTTCTATCTGGCACGGCGCCATCCCGAGCGCTACGAATTCCTGGGCCGTATCCTGCGCGCTGAGTCATAGCCCAGAGAGTGGCTTTTCCCTTACAGGTGGTGCTCAAAGCGCGTCACCTCTGCCGGTAAGAAGGAAAAGGGATCGAAGTCGGTGCCCGCTGATCAGGTAGACCAGGCTGAAGCGCCGACTTCGGTCCCTCTTCTTATTGTTGCGCTTGCGGCCAGCGTAGACCGTGCCGTAAGAGGAGGTCAGGCGAGCAGTCCTACAGGCTGGGGGCCAGGCTCATTGCAGTCCGCTTTGGCTTAGAAGTCGGCCAGATACTCCTGCTCTTCCCACTCCAGCTCGGCAGCCTGCAGACGCTGGCGCACGTAGTCTCCGCGGCGCTCCAGCTCCTGGCGCTTGGTCTTAATGAAGATCTCGGTAAACTGCATGCCCAGCAGGTTGCGGAGAGCCGTATCGGCCTCCAGATGCTGCAGAGCTTCCTCCAATGTGGCTGGTAGCGGTGCAAAAGCCTCGTGCTCTTCCGCCGGGCCTTCGGCCAGGGCGGGTGGCACGGCTTCCTCTTCGAGACCAAGCAGGCCCGCGGCGACTGTGGCAGCCAGCGCCAGGTAGGGATTGCTCATGCTCGATGGAGCACGGTTCTCGACGTGCGTGCCGGCATCGCCCGTATTCTTGACGCGAATCAGGGCTGTGCGATCGTCAAGGCCCCAGCTGAGATTGACCGGCGCAAAGGAATGATGCAAATAGCGGCGGTAACAGTTCGGAGTCGGGGCGAGCAGCGCCAAAGCCCCTGGCATATGTTTGATCAGGCCCCCGATGAAATGATAGGTCAGGGCCGAGAGACCGTGACGATCATTCGTGTCAAGAAAGGCATTGCGACCGTTGGCATCGCGCAGGCTGAGATGAACATGGGCCCCCGAAGAGGACTGGTCAAGGAAGGGGCGAGTCATAAAGGTGGCGTGATAGCCAAGCCGGCGCGCGATCATTTTGACACCATTCTTGAAGGTATAGCCGTAGTCGCCCGCGGTGAGGGCATCTTCTGCATCGTAGGTGATTTCATACTGGCCGGGGCCATATTCACAATTGCAGGTCAGCATTTGCAAGCCCAATTCGGGTAACAGGTCCATGATCTGCAAAGGCACCGGGCAGGCAACATTGCGCTGCGTGTGGAAAATATGGAGGCGATCGAAAACAGGTTCCTTGCTCAGCAGATCCTGAAACAAATAAAACTCGTACTCGATCGCCGTATGGGCGCGATAGCCCAGGGCAGCCAGGCGCTCCAGGACGCGGCGCAGTACATAGCGCGGAGCTGACTCTACAGGTGAGCCGTCGGGCCAGAAGGCATCACAGATCACACGGGCGCTCGCATCCAGCCAGGGTACGACTGCCGCGGTGGTCAGATCGGGGCGCAGCACCGCATCGCCATAGTTGCGCTCCTCACTCTGGTAGGTGCCAGGCACCAGATTGGTAGCCGAATCCACCGTTGTCATGACACCGATCATGCGCAATCCATCGCGGGCGAACTGCTCCCAGCGGCTCAGAGGCACAATTTTCGAGCGGGCCATGCCGTGCATATCGGGCAACTCGAAGACCACATGGCGAATGCCTCGCTCCTGCCAGCCCCTGCTCAGCTCCTCAATGGTTGACACGTCGGGAATAGGCTTTGCTGTCATCAGATCCTCCCAATGCGATTACTCGGGCGCTGTCCGGCAGGCAGCCTGCTCATGACCAGCCGTCTGTCTCCCAGGACAAACTTTATTATTACTGATCCTTCTGATCTTGACAACGCTTGCCCGCTCAGGCGGCCATTTTGGACGAGCCTCCCGCCCTGCCAGCCAGCGCTCCTCTCTTTTTCTACCTGAATTGAGTATTCTGTTCTATAAGAAGCAAGAGATCCATCCTTTGAGCGCAGCACGATCCTTGCTCAAGGAGCGTCAGAAGAGATACAATACAGGCTAGTTCCTTCTTGCGCACATGGGGGGCCGGTCTGGTCGACCGGTCAGGGCAGCAGCCCGGAAAGGAGACGCATCGATCATGAGCACGACTCATGTTGCTGCTCCACTCTTTCAACTGCAACAGTTAGATCTTGAGCTTGAACGCCTCGCCGCGGAGCGGCAGGGGATCATCCAGGCCCTGCGCGACAACCGTGCCCTGGCGAAGCTGCGTCAGGAGCTGGTCAGCGCCCGGCAGCAACTGCAAGCCGGGCAGCAGGCCCAGCAAGAAGCGGAGTGGACACTGGAGGAGATCAGTCGCCGCCTGCAGACACTAGAGCAGCGCCTCTACAGTGGTATCGTGACCAGTCCCAAAGAGCTGACCAGCCTGCAGCAGGAGGTACAACACCTGAGAGCGCAACAAAGCCGTCAGGAGGAGCAAACATTAGAAGTGATGGACCTCATTGAGACGCTGCAGCGTCAGGTTGCTCAGCGAGAAGAGGAGCTCCGCCGGGCCGAAGAGGATTGGGAGCAGCAGAGTGCCGCTCAGCGCGCCCGCCTCGACCAGCTGGAACAGCGCCGTCGCGCCCTTGAAGAGCAACGCGCAGCCCTGGCTAGCTCGCTCGCCGCCGACCTGCTCAATCGCTACGAGACCCTGAGACGCACACGCCAGGGCCGCGCTATCTCGCGCGTTGAGCAGAACTCTTGCCAGTGGTGCCGCGTTCTACTGACCTCCAGTGAGATGCAGCGCGTGCGCCTGGGCACCGAGATTCAAACCTGTAGCAACTGTGGACGTATCCTCTTCTACGACCGCTAGCTGCTCGCCAGGCTTGCATTGCCGAGGCAGCTGCGAGGAGCAATGAAGGCGGGCAACCACCATTGATAAGACACAGGGACGGGGTGAGCCTGGGGGTTAAGCAGGAGGAGCAGAATGTGCTCGACTTGGGGGTGGGGAGAGGAGACAAGGAGAAGACTGGAAGATGGACGACGAACAGCGCCTCCGCGCGAAGGCGCGGAGGCGTGATTGGGATCCTCTCTGATGGCCCGCCCGCCGATCATTCGATCAGAGGCTGCAAGCACAGGCATCGCGGTGGCGCCTGGACTGTCAAAGAAAGAACCAGGGCACTAATTCGACTTGACGATGACCGTCGTCCCTACCGGCGCCCAGTTATAGAGCCAGGCCGCCGCCTTCACCGACATCTCCACACAGCCATGCGAACCCCAGGTCCAGCCGGCTACAGGATCATAGTGCCAGCCATTCGTGCCAGGACCAAAGATTCCATGCCACCAGGCATCGTGAAGGAAGTAGCCACCCCAGTCGAATTCTAGAGCATAGTTAATAAACGTTGGTGGATAATAGTAGGGCGAGCCAGGAGGCCAGGGTGAATAGAAAGTTGTCGGGTGCAGCTTGCGGAGCACATGGAAGGTGCCAGTCGGCGTGGGTAGAGAGGGTCGCCCCGATGTAATCGCCGTATTGAAAACCTGCCGGCCATTATCATAGGCATAGAGCCACTGCTTCGATAAGACAACCACAATCACCTTGCCGCTGCCATAAGGGCTGGCCTGGCTGCTGCTCTGCGCTTTGACAACGAGGCCGCTATAGATGTAGAGTGGGGCACTATTGAGGGGGCTGACCCGATACCAGTAGGGGCTGCCCCAGATATTTTGTCCGGCAACGCTCGCATAGACCGTTACGCTCGTATTTGGTGCATAAACGCTTACAACTGCATATTGAGTGCTCGAGCCTCGACGCACATTCGACCAGTTAATAGTGATGCCCTTCCAGGTAGCTGCGGCCTGGGCGGTCGCACTGGTGCCGGGGAGGGGAGCAAATGAGAAGGTCAGTGCTACGAGGAAGGCGAGCAACATGATAAGAGCAATATGTTTCCGGGAAATTGCTCGCATCGTATCCTCCATATCTAAAGAGCAGCTGTGCTTGCTGCTCTCAGTATACGTGAAGAAAAGCTAGCAAGCAAGAGTTAGTAGATCATCATGTATCAAAGTATTATATGGCCGGTACCTTTTGGTTGGCCAGGGGCAAATGAGTGCAGCAAGTAAGAAACTCGGGCATCTTTGAGAGAGACACGCCTGAGCGGGGAGAGAAGAACTGACAATAAAGAAGGACGCCCAGTGCGGGCGTCCCTGGCAGGCTGGTCCAACCAACTATCATCAACGAAGCAGAAAAAGAGGTCTTGCCAGGTCGCGAGCGTACCGTACGTACAGCAGTGCTCTTCTTCTTCTTCTTCTTCTCCAGTCACCGCCTTTCAGACGATCCGCAGCCACAGAGAGCGGGTAGATAGAGCAGCCTGCGCCCGCCCAGCCAACCCAAGCCGACCCACCAGCTAAAAGAGCGAAAGCTGCTGAGGTGGCTCCTCTGGGGGGTTGGCAGCCGGCGAGCTGGCGGAGCCGAGCTTCCCCTCGGCAGCCAGGCGTTCGGCCTCGGCCAATACCACCGGGATCTTCTTAAAGTCCTGGCGAATCGTCTCTTTCAGGCTTGCCTGATGGAGGCCAGCAGCCGGATGATACATCGCCATACAAATATAGCCGTCCTTCTTTTGAGCCTTGCCGTGAATCGCGCTAATCTTGGCTGAGCCAAAGAACTTGGCCATCGAGTAGCGTCCCAGGGTGACAATCAGCAGCGGCTTGATGGCAGCAATCTGGCGATCCAGATAATCGTTGCAGGCGCTGATCTCCTCGGGGAGGGGATCACGATTATTGGGAGGACGGCACTTCACCACATTGGTAATAAAGACATCCGAGCGCTTGAGATTAATACTCTGCAGCAGCTCATCGAGGAACTGACCGGCAGGCCCCACAAAAGGCCTCCCCTGCTTATCCTCATGGTAACCTGGTCCTTCACCGATGAAGAGAATGCGAGCACTCGGAGGGCCTTCGCCTGGGACGGCCTTCGTGCGCCCCTTACAGAGGTCGCACTTAGTGCAGACAGAGACCTCCGCAGCTATCTCCCGTAGAATCTCCTCTGGCGACATAGATACCTCTCTAGTAAGTTGCTCTGTTCTATCGGCGCAGGTCATTTTCTGGATTGGCAACCATTATGGGATGTTTCAGCCCTCGCCGCAAGAGGCATAGGACCTGCAGGTACTCCCGGCGAAGACAGGCATTGAATGGCCTCGCGCATGACTGGCTGTGATGCAACAGGGTCAAAAGGAGGAGGCCAGAGCCTGACGCTAGCCAGCATTCGATCAAGGTACGTACAGAAAGGAGGCGTCAGAGCGCACGCTCTGGCTGTGGCCCGCCCGCTTACAGCGATCGCTCCTGCTCATCCTGGCAAGCCACGAGCCAGTTACTCCGAACGGAGCCAGTGCGGAGAGCCAAAAGCAAAGAGGAGGGCAGCCTGCCAGCAGAATCTGCCTCCAGCGCGGCCCCCTCCTGCATCAGGTACTTGCAGCGTCTGTCTAGTAGCTATCCTATCCGCTCAAGCCTACTCAAGCGGCGCCCGCGCCACGACCGGCGCCACATCGACATAGACCGATGCCAGGCCCTGGCTTCCTCACAGGCAGCGAGCGCTACCATCGGCGCTCGTTGGGGCGAGGGCCAAAGCCGCTGTCACGCCGCGGGCCACCAGAGCCACGGCCAGAGCCACCAGAGCCACCCGGGCCCATCGGACGGCGCTGCCCACCACCGAAGTTACCACTATTGTAGCCAGGTGAACGCCCGCCACCGCCGCGCTCCGAGTAGCCACCACGGTCGCGCCCACCGCCACCATAGCCGACATTGCGTCCAGGGGCTGCCAGATCGCGGTCGCGCCCACCTCCATAGCCACCGCCACGACCCGAGCCACCACGGTCGCGACCGCCACGGCTAGCAGCGCGATCGCTATCCAGCTCGGCCTGCGAAGGCAGTTCACCGCTGAGAGCGGCACGGCGTGACAGATTGATGCGCCCCTGCGAATCGACCTCAATGACCATTACTGTGATCTCATCGCCCACCGAAACCACATCCTCGGGACGCGACACCTGATAATCGGCGAGCTGCGAGGTACGGACCAGGCCTTCCTTGCCGGGCAGAATCTCGACAAAGGCCCCGAAGTCGACCAGACGGCGCACCGTACCCGTATAGATGCGACCAACCTCCACCTCCTCGGTCAGAGCGCGGATCGCATCCATGGCCTGCTGCATCGCCTCGCTGGAAGTGGCCGCGATATTGACCGTCCCGTCGTCCTCGATATCGATCTTGGCACCGGTCTCATCCTGGATCTTGCGCACCGTCTTACCGCCAGGACCGATCACTGCGCCGATCTTATCAGGATTGATCTTCATGGTCTGGATGCGCGGAGCGAAGACCGACAGCTCTGGGCGAGGAGCATCGAGGGCATCGAGCATCTTCTCCATGATATACATGCGGCCCTCGCGCGCCTGCTCCAGGGCCTTAGCCATGATATCGTAGCTGATGCCCTTAACCTTGATATCCATCTGGAGAGCCGTCACGCCATCGGCGGTGCCAGCGACCTTAAAGTCCATATCACCCAGGGCATCCTCGATCCCCTGAATATCGCTCAGCACGGCCCACTTGCCGGCGCGCTCGCCCTCGCCTGTGACCAGTCCCATCGCCACCCCGGCCACCGGTGCATGGATGGGAACACCGGCATCCATCAAAGCCAGCGTCGTTCCGCAGACTGACCCCATCGAGGTTGAGCCATTGGACGAGAGCACATCGGAGACGGCGCGGATCGTGTAGGGGAATTCCTCCTGCGAGGGGATTACCGCCAGCAGAGCGCGCTCCGCTAAGGCTCCGTGACCAATCTCGCGGCGGCCTGGACCGCGCAGCGGCCTGGTTTCACCGGTCGAGAAGGGCGGGAAATTGTAGTGATGCATAAAGCGCTTGCTTTCGCTGGGGGTCAGACCGTCAAGGATCTGCTCCTCACCTGGCGATCCAAGCGTCACCACACTCAGCACCTGGGTCTGACCACGCGTAAAGAGGGCCGAACCATGCGTGCGCGGCAGCAGACCAACCTCGCAGGTAATTGGACGGATCGTCTTCAGATCGCGACCATCGGGCCTGATTCCATAGTCCAGAATCTGGTTGCGCACATAGGTCTTCAGCTCCTTCTCGTAGAAGGCCATAATCTCCTTCAAACGATCGGGATACTGTGCTCCAAGCGTCTGCACCAGTTCATTCTGGACCACGGTCAGCGCCGCCGAACGCGCTGTCTTATCGGGATGGTTCACCGCCTGCTCCAGACGCGGCTGGACGAACTCGGCCACCTGGCGCTGCAGTTCCTCATCGACAGGGGGTGTCTCAAAGGGCCGCTTGGCCACATTCACCGCCTGCATGAGCTTCTCTTGCATCTTAATAATATCTTGCAGCGCCTCCTGACCCCGGATCACCGCCTCCAGCATGATATCTTCGGGCAACTCCTTAGCCCCCGCCTCGACCATCATCACTGCATCTGCCGTGCCGGCCACCACCAGATCGAGGCGACTGCGATCCATCTGGGACTCCAGCGGATTGATCACCAGCTCGTTGTCGATGTAGCCCACGCGCACTGCACCAACAGGACCAGCGAACGGGATGTCGGAGATACAGAGGGCAGCCGAGGCACCGATGATCCCCAGCACATCGGGATCATTCTCCTGATCTACCGAGAGTACAGTGATGATAATCTGCACATCGTTGCGGTATCCTTTCGGGAAGAGGGGGCGAAGAGGGCGGTCAGCGAGGCGGCAGGCAAGAATGGCATGCTCGGAAGCCCGCCCCTCGCGCTTAATAAACCCGCCGGGGATCTTACCGGCGGCATACATACGCTCTTCAACGTCAACGGTCAATGGAAAAAAATCAATGCCTTCACGAGGCTCTTCACTGGCTACGGCGGTCGCCAGGATCACAGTATCGCCATAGCGCAACAGGACTGCGCCATTGGCCTGCTCAGCTACTCGTCCCGTTTCAATGCTCATGACGCGACCGCCAATGACAGCTTCTTGACGATGGATCATAGTTCCTCCGACTACTATACACCCCTTGGCTGGACCGTAGACCTGGAAACTCTCCTTGCTTCACGGGGACGTAACGGGGTGCTTGTGAACAGACAACTGACCGATTACTACTACTTCTACTCTTGCTCGCAACGATAACCTGAATGAGATCCCCTGCCTCTGCTCTTTCTTGACTGGCTGCCTGGCTGACTTCCTTCCGAACCGCTACAACAAGCGAGCGAGTAAGAAGAAGGAATGAAACCGCGCTGCTTTCAGCCCCTTACTGGAAAACCCTCATACGAATATGACCGCGCGACCGACGGTCCGATCGTTGGTCATTCACTCAAGATGCGCAGATTAGCGATTCACTGTGCCTTCTCTCTGTCAGTAGCTGTGCCACTCTGGCCCGCCAGCGCTCCTCTGGCTGACAGGCTACCGACGTTCTACTCCTGACCAGGTCCATAGCAAGCGGAGGGCGCTGTGCCTGGTGGAAAGGAGGTTCTGCCACCTTCTTGCGTTCTTTATTCTCTCTTCGGCAAGGCGAGACGGGACAAAACGAGTCTTCCGTTATCCGGCTTCCTCACTCACTCACTCATTCACGCCGCAGATTCTCCGCCTGGCTGGCTATGCACAGGCTGCAGCCTCGCCCCCTGGATTGGGCAACACTCAGGAATGATCGCCCATGATCCCGGACAAACAACATACATACACAACGTCGTCTTCAGTACATAGCCCATCACGCGTAAGTGTGAGCAACGAGCCACTCATTCTCCTGGTCCGGCCTATGCCCAGCTAAGCAGGCTGTTCGGGCGCCTGTACTCTCATTCTGGCGGGCGAGGCGCTTGCTGGCCATCTCACCCCCGCGGCTCTGCTCAGGCTGGCACTCCGGCCAGGAAGCGCACCGCTGAACTCGTAACGCAGGACCCCGTGCCCGTGGCCACCCAGCGAGCGGTCGGCAAGCGCTACATGAGATAGCGCTCCTCCTCTCTTCCTTCCTGCTTGCTTTTGCTTCCACTCTCACCCTTGCCCTTAGACCACAGCGGGGCGTCCGCGAGGCGAGTTAGCGGAGGAGGAGCCAGGAACCATGCCGACCGATCGCTTGCCAGATGGCCGGGTCCCGCCTTCGTGCCTTAGTGGCGCAGACCGAGCTTGGCAATCAACGCCCGATAGCGCTCCGGGCTTTTGCGGCTCAGATAAGCAAGCAAACGACGCCGCTGGCCCACCAGCATCATCAGGCCGCGACGGGAATGAAAATCATGCTTATGAATCTTCAGATGCTCGGTCAGCTGATTGATACGTGCCGTCAGCAGCGAGACCTGCACCTCAGGCGAGCCGGTATCGGCCTCGTGGATACGAGACGAAGCGATAATGTCAGTTTTATCCTCGCGAGTCAATGCCACCCTCTGTTTCACCTCCTCATCAGGCTCAGGTGAGATGACCAGGCTTTTAGTGGGTTTGAGAGGATGCTCTGACGAGCGCCTCTCAGCCTGAGTAGTCCTAGATGATACACCCATGCATTATATCACGCTAGTTTGTCAGCGTCTAGATGGCTCTGATGCTTGCTGCTGCAAGAGGTTCGTCTGCCAGGCCAGGCTCTTCCTCCGCCTGGAGCGGTGTTCGAGATTGCTGAGGGGACAAGAGCCGCTGAGCGGCTCCGCTCTGGCCCGCTCGCGGGAGCCGGGCCAGGTTACTGTCATGGCCTGTTCAAGACACCAGTGCAGCAGCAGCGGCCATCAGAGCAGCCAGGAGAGGGGCGCTCACTGCAGCGGCAGGCCGCATGATGCGGGCTGCCTGGCGGGGCGTCCTCTCCTGACCTGACGAAGCGTGGAGCCAGTGAGCCTTACTTGATGGTGACCTTGGCACCCACTTCCTGCAGCTTGGCCGCGATCTGCTGGGCCTCCTCCTTGGAGACGCCCTCCTTGACCGGCTTGGGGGCGCCCTCGACCAGCTCCTTGGCCTCCTTGAGGCCGAGGTTGGTCAGCTCGCGCACCACCTTGATGACCTTGATCTTCTCGGCGCCAACCTCGCTCAGGATGACATCGAACTCGGTCTTCTCCTCCGGCTGGGCCGCGGGGGCCGCCTCAGCAGGAGCCGCCGCCGCAGGGGCCGCAGCTACGGCGACTGGGGCCGCGCTGACTCCCCACTTCTCCTGAAGCTGCTTGGTCAGCTCAACGAGTTCCAGAACGTTCAGCTTTTCAATTTCTGCAATGATGCTCTCAACGGACATGGAGCAACCTCCTCGGATGCGTATGGTCTTGTGATAGACAGACTAAACAAAACTCGACACAAGTGGCATTATTCAGACTGCGTCTGCTGTTGCTGCTGTAACTGCTCAGCACGCGCCTGCAGAACGTAGCAGAGGTCGCGCAAGGGAGCAGTCAACAGGCTATAGGTTGTAGACAGCGGTCCTTGCAGACCACCAACCAGCTGGGCCTGAGCCGAAGGCTTGCCGCCGCTGATCTTGGCGAGAGCCTCGACGCGCTCCGGCGTCAGTGAGCGCCCCCCCAGGATTGCCGCCTTGAGCACCACCATGTTCGAGTTCTGCAAGGAATCGACGATTGCCTTGGCGGCTGCCACTTCATCATCGTAGCCGAAGGCTACGGTTGTCTGGCCGTGAAAGATGTTCGGATCAACGTCTGCCAGCTGGTTGCGCTCGGCAGCCAGGCGCAGCAGGGTGTTTTTGGCCACCTGCACCTCGACATTCATCGGGCGCACCTTGCTGCGCAGCTCGTTCATCTCCTTGACCGAAAGCCCCTGCGTCTGAATCAGGATAGCGATGCGCGAGCGCGCCAGCTTCTCAGCCAGTTCTTCGATTTTTGCCGCCTTTGCCGGTGTAGGCATTCCACGCTCCCCTCCTTTCTTTCTGGTTTGTTGTCTTCTCCTCTCGCTTGAGAGAAGAAAGCCGCTTGTCGCTCCGCTCCTCCCTCCCTGCAGGCAAGGAGAGGCTCTTAGCGCCCTGAGCAGAGCAGGCCCGGACAGTACGCTGTCGATGGCAGGCAAGTACGCACCGAGAGCAGGTCAGCAGGAGAAGGCTCCCCAACTGGCCCCGAGCCAGCCCAGTCCGTAGCCTGGCCTGTCAGCGGAGGGAGCGGACTTCAGTCGGCAGGCTATCCACGCGCTGTGGAGATCAGCCGCACCTCAGCTGCTGACCAGTTAACAACAAGCCGACATGACTCTTCCGGGAGCGCAAGGAGCGCAAGAAAAAGGGCCTTCAGTGCGACACCGAAGGCCCGGAGGCAAGCTTACGTTGGTAGCAGTAGCGGTGGATGGATCGCAGATGTGCGTAGTGCATAGAGAGCGCGGAGGCGGCCCGCTCAGTGCCAGGCAGCCAACACGGCATAGGGCACACGCTGTCTTGCAATCCTCCCCCTTTGCTCTGTTCTGTCTTGCGAAGGCTTTGCGGGCTATATAGCAGCAAGAAGCAGAGCAGGCTCCTCGGCAAGCTGATACCGTACGGTATCATTTACATGCCCCGGGCATACTTGCTGTCTTCGGTCGCAAAGGTTAAAGGTTACAGGCTGTTCAGATTATAGGCAAGAGACGGGCACACCGTCAAGCTACAGCCGTGAGAGGAGACGGGTGCAGGCCCTTCCTTTCTACGGCACTCACAAGGCCATTGCTGCCAGTGAAGTGGAGAGAGAAACGCACCGCTCACGGCGGCCTCGTCTCTAAGTTTCTGCCAGGCTAGGCGCGCAACGAGAGAGCCGACTGAAGATCCAGCGGCACCCCGGGCGACATTGTCGAAGCCAGGACGACGTTGCGAATGTAGGCACCTTTGGAGCTGGCCGGCTTGGCGCGCATCACCGCATCGATAATGGCCGCCAGATTTGAGAGCAGGGCCTCATCGCTAAAAGAGAGCTTGCCCGCCGGCACATGTAGCAGCCCCGTGCGATCAACGCGGAACTCCACACGCCCGGCCTTCGCCTCGCGTACGGCGCGGGCCACATCCATCGTGACTGTACCTGTTTTGGGATTGGGCATTAAACCCCGAGGGCCGAGCTTCCTACCGAGCCGGCCTATCTTCGGCATGACATCCGGCGTCGCGATCGCCACATCGAAGCCCAGCCAGTCATTTTCAATTTGCTTGATCAAATCATCGAGGCCGACAAAGTCGGCGCCGGCGACCTCGGCTTCGCGAGCCTTCTCGCCTTGAGCAAAGACCAGGACCTTGACCTCTTTGCCGGTACCCGCTGGCAGCAAGGCCACACCGCGCACCATCTGATCGGCGTGCCGCGGATCAACTCCCAGGCGCATGTGGATTTCAAGGGTTGGATCAAACTTGACGTAATTCATCTTCTTGAGCAGAGAAACGGCCTCTTGAGGCTGATAGAGCTTTCCCGGCTCAAGTAACTTCAAGGCTTCAAGATATTTCTTTCCGTGTTTCTTTGGCATAAGAGTAAGCCCTCCTTGTGGTGATCTACCGCAGTGACTGACGGGCAGCTGCTTAGAAAAGCTGGTCGCGACCTGGTCCTGTCCTGGAGCTCATCAGGCCGGCAGCGAGGGTCATTTCTACGGGCCAGACCCAACCTGGCGTAGGCTGGAATGAGGCACAAGGCCTCCTTTCACGGAGGACCGTCTATGCCGAGCAGGCAGGGAAATAGGCCCGACCTGCGTGGGGTGCCAGGCCTCTGGCGAGCGAGGTCGCGCCTGCCTGCGGTTCAGACAACGGTAATTCCCATGCTGCGGGCCGTCCCCTCGACGATGCGCTCAGCGGCCTCGATATCGTGGACATTGAGATCCTTCATCTTGAGCTGAGCGATCTCACGCAGCTTGGCGCGGTCGATCGTACCGACCTTCGTTCTGCCGGGGGTCCCAGACCCCTTCTCGATCCCCGCCGCCTGCTTCAGCAAGAACGTCGTTGGGGGCGTGCGCGTCACAAAAGTAAAAGAGCGGTCTTCGTAGATCGTGACCTCGGCGGGGATAATCATGCCCCGCTGGCTTTCCGTGCGAGCATTATACTCCTTACAGAAGGCCACAATATTGATGCCCTGTGAGCCAAGCACCGTACCGACCGGGGGCGCGGGCTTAGCCTCACCGGCAGGCAGCTCCAGCCTGATCACAGCCTTGACACGTTTTGCCATTGTAACTCCAGCTCCCTCAACAAGCGACAATGCAAAATGAGTGCGTGCTCGTGCTCATGCCAGTCCAAGCCAGAGCAAGAAGAGTCAGGCCCTTCTTCAAACGGCAGGGGCTGGCAGTGAGCGGCGACGCCGGGGCCTGGCGGCAGGCAAGTCCGGCAGAGACCGGAGCGCCTGGCTGGCCTGGCAGGACAGCCCGCTGAGCGTCGCCTTTCCAGCATGCATGTATGTATGAAAAAGTGGGAGGTTTAGCTTAACCTCCCGCCTCCATTGTTGATTGTTAAATCTTCTCGACCTGGAGGAAATCCAGGACCACCGGCGTCTCTCTCCCGAAGAAGGAGACGAGAACCGTGACTTTGTTACGATCCATGTTGATGTCACTGACGGTCCCGATGAAATCGGTGAAGGGGCCGTCGATGACACGCACACTCTGACCTTTGGTGAAGCTGATTTTCGTCTTTGGCTTCTCGGCTTCCTCAGAAACCTGTTTCAGGATTGCCCTGACCTCATGTTCCTGGAGAGGCACCGGGCGCGTTCCCGACCCGACGAAGCTGGTGACCCCCGGCGTGTTGCGCACCACATACCACGACTCCTCGGTCAAGATCATCTCAACCAGCACATAGCCAGGGAAGACTTTGCGCTGTACCGTCCGCCTCTGCCCCTGCTTAATCTCCACCTCTTCTTCCATTGGCACGACGACCCGAAAGATCTTATCGCGCATGTTCATCGAGGCAATGCGCGCTTCGAGATGGCTCTTGACTTTATTTTCGTAGCCGGAGTAGGTGTGGATCGCGTACCAGGCGCGCTCTCCAGCACCAGGGCTACCTGACTTCGACAGCGCGGTGCTGAACCGCGTTTCCGAGCCAGCCCGTTCTTTTGGATTTGGGTCATCAGCAACCATGGTATTTCCCTCTTGCTTATTGCCCGCTAAACCTGGCACCCCAACCTCAGCGGCATCGTGGCCGACCACTGGGAGGGCGTCCTTCCAATTCGTCCATTCCATATCCACAGAAATTACAACACAGAGGCGCGGGAATCTATTGCTCCCCCTCTTCTCTAGATAAGACCTGCAGGCGATCGATCTTCCCTACCTAGGGGCGGATCTATTCTTTCGGCCCCGACAGGCCCCACGAAGATCAGGCCAGCGCTTCTACACTGCTCATCCGGGCCAACCGGCGCCTATCTCCTGAAGGTTCTCTTCCCAACACCCTTGCCTGGCATGGCGTCAATTCCCATTCCCTTCCCAGCCTTCAGGCCGCGCCTCTCTCTCGCTCAGCTCTCGCCCACCACCACAGTCTAAGACCAGCTGGCTCTACTCTCAAGCACATCCGATCTGCCAGCGTTGACTGACCCCGTCAGGTCGCCCCGTCCAGCGCCTCAGTCCTCATGACAAGGGCAGCGCTGCGCCACGCCGCCTTCGACAGCAAAGGGCAAGCGCGCAACCAGCGCAGGCAGCAGCTCGCACGCTTTACCCACCTGTGATCAGGCGGAACAGCTGGAAGAGACCAATATCGACCAGCCCGAGGACGATACCGAGGGCGACGGAGAGCGCAATGACAGCGATTGTCATATTGCGCGCCTCTTCGAACGTTGGCCAGGTGACCTTATAGCGCAGCTCGTAATAGGCCTCGTAGGTGAAGCGGAACAGGCTCAGCCGAAGCAAGCGAGCAAAAGGGGACGGCCTCTGTTCGCGGCGTACCTCCTGACGGCCCTCACGTCGCTGCGTCATCCGCTTCGACTCCTTGGGGGCAGAAGCATCCCTCTCGCCGCTGGGCTTGGCCTGCAGAACCTCGCTTGAAGCGGAAGTAGCCTTTTTCTTCTCGGCCATTTTGTTTGCCACGTTGACCCTTTCTCGATCAGGAGTGATCGTTGCCCGGCTATCATCTGGTCTCGCGATGGATCGTATGTGTGCGACAGTTGGGACAGAACTTCCTCAGCTCAAGGCGATCCTGATGAGTGCGCCTGTTCTTTGAGGTATGGTAGTTGCGATGCCGGCAATTTGAGCAGGCAAGAGCAACAATGATACGATTCTCTTTGCTTTTGCTAGCCATAGTTCTCTCCGTTCAGGGATGCCACCCTCCTCTGACGGCAGTAGGAGAGTTGCTGACCGTCAAGTCACTCACGTATGCACGAAGGTCAGGAAGGGGACAACGCCGGGCACCTCTCGCGTGCTGCTGCACTGGCCAGTATGGCAGGCAGCTCGCTGAGCCGCACTGGGCTTCCCTTCCTGACTATAAGGTCATCTGCTGTTGTCCGCGCTGTACCGCTGTGCGCTGTAGCACTATGGCGCGAGCGCTCACCCTCTCTACCTGACCGTGGGCAGCTACTGGCCTTTTTTCGCTCATTGCATTGCTCCCAGCCAGGGCGGTAGGGATGATCGCCGCGGTAAGTGCCAGCCAGCCAGCCAGCGAAGCGAAGGCTGACGAGGTCGCAGATACTGACCGACAGAGGCCGGGCGGATTACTCC
>NZ_MCIF01000002.1:3318477-3455319 GCF_003268475.1 Thermogemmatispora tikiterensis
AACCTCAAAGGCTCCTCCTGCAATTCGACCGTACTCGTGCAATATGATGAAGAGATAACAAAAGAGCGACCAGCGCTAGACATGCAGCAGCCGTCTCCTGCGTCGTGCATTCTGCTCGATTCAGTATCCTCTTGGTTCTCTTCAGGTCAGGCGGATTGACGAGCGAGCGACCGAGCGAACAGACCGGTCTGGCATCCAGCCTGACTTCTCTCGCCCTTTCGGATTCTCGCCTCTGCTCAGGATGGTTATTGACGCAAGCCACCAGGAGAGGAAAGAATCTTCGAAGAAGGAGGGAAGCGGCGACGGTATCAGAAGACGGCAGCGAAACGTAGAAAGATCCGACGCGGATATTCGTGAAGATGCATGCCTCAGAAAGCAGCAAGGCATCATCAGAAACCACGGGAGCCCGTGATGGGAATCGAACCCATGACCACAGTCTTACCAAGACTGTGCGCTACCGCTGCGCCACACGGGCCAGACAGATCATCAGCGCATTGACACCAGGCGGCGGGCTATCTCTCCCCTCACTCAGCCACTGTTTTACCGCTCACTCACCTTCTCCACGCGCGCCCAGGTGCACCGCTGCCCTGCAGCCGCCTCTTCTCTCACGCGCTCACCTCATCTGAGCGTACGCTCTGATCGAGGCATGCCGTTGTTGCGCTGGTGGGCAGTGAGGGATTCGAACCCCCGTAGGTTTCCCAGCTGATTTACAGTCAGCCCCGTTTGACCGCTCCGGAAACTGCCCACGCGAAGCCACTCAGTTGTTGCCAGCCACTCGCTGTTTGGCTGACGTGACCATTATAGCTGACGGGGCAGATGATGTCAAGCACTTTTCTGGGAAGGTTGGCGAAGAGCATAGCGGCTTAGGAAAGTCTGGGGGCCTGCCATTGTCGCAGGCCAGTTTTGCTGGTATAATCTCCTGCGTCGAAGAAAATGCGCTTCCCCACCAGCACGGGTGTGACCCTCGCGCCAGCCTGCAGCAGCTCGGCCTGGGCCTAACGGTGCCGGGCGCTGTCTTCTGGTCAGGACGGAACAGGACGAAGGAAGGAAGAAGGAACGAGGTATTCTCTATGGCAACGAATTGCGACTTCAAGCGCTCTTCTTTGCTCGCTGAGCAGTATCAGCAGGAGATGGAGCTGATCTCTCAGGCCCTCCTGGAGGAAAGTGAGGAGGAACGCGAGGAGCGCCTGAGCCTGGTCGAGCGTTCTTGGTCCCTCACCAGCGCTTGCTTCTATGCCCAGCGCGAAAGCGGCGATACTTCCAGCCGCACCTCCGCCGTCTCCGCTCACCGCTTAGGGTAATGGCTCACCCGGCGCCAGATGCACGCTGGCCCTTTTTGTGGTATCATTCTCGTTACTGAGCACCATCTCAATTTATCACGTGATGTGTCAAGGTAGGGTGTCTGGATAAAACGCTATGCCTCATCCACCAGAGTTGCCGCCTGAAGCATTGACGTATCATACGCCTGTGCAGTTCGGCATGGTATACTGGGTGAATTTTGGCTATCCCGCCCTTCCCCCCGGCATCGAGGAGAAGCGCATCCTGGACTGGCACCCGGCGCTGGTGGTCTCCGCTGAGCCGTTCTGCCGCCACGCCGGCGCTGTCAATGTGGTCGCGCTAACGTCCTATCGGGGTAAGCTCCGTCCCTATCACCATCTGCTCTTGAAACGCGATTATCCTCTTCTGGATACCGATAGCCTGGTGAAAACGGAGCTGCTCTATCCCGTTCTGCGCACGCTGCTCGCGGATCAATACGCGATCTGCCGCCTCCACGATGCCGATCTCTACGCGATTATGGGGAAGATCGCCAATAGCCTGGGCATTACGATGTATTATTCTCTGCATTGACGTCGAGGACGCAACTGCCTGTGTGCACGTGAGCAAGCGTGGAAGGGTGTGAGCAAAGCAGGTTGCGCTCAGCCTTCAGCCTGACTGAGTGCGCTCCGTCCCGTCCCTGCAAGGCTTCGCCCCGATTCGTCGCGGCACTGGATTGCTGTGCACTCTCTTCTTCTCTGTTGAGGATGCTGCAATGTTGCGTCTTCTTCCTTCGATTAGCGCTCTGTTGCAGTCACCCGAGGGGCTGCAACTAAGCGCTGAGTTCGGGCGCCCTCTGGCGACGCGCGCTCTGCGCCAGGTGGTGGCGGAGGCTCGCGCCGCGCTCCGCCAGGGCGCTTCTTGCCCTTCACCCTCCGAGCTGCTTTCGGCAGCCCGCCGCTGGCTCGCGGCGACGCTCCAGCCCTCGCTTCGCCCGGTCATTAATGCCACCGGCGTGATTATTAATACTAACCTGGGTCGTGCTCCTTTGAGCGCTGCCGCCCTCCAGGCAATACAGACCGTGGCCCACGGCTACGCTAATCTGGAGTACGATCTGGAGGCCGGCGAGCGCGGCTCTCGCTCGGTGCACGCTGCCGCTTTGCTGCGTGAGCTGACCGGCGCTGAGGCGGCGCTGGTGGTGAACAATAATGCCGCCGCGGTCTTGTTAAGCCTGTCAACGTTGGCGGCGGGCCGCGAGGTGATTATTTCTCGCGGGCAGTTAGTGGAAATCGGCGGCGGCTTCCGTGTGCCGGATGTGATGCGCCAGAGCGGCTGCCTGCTGGTAGAGGTGGGCACGACCAACCGCACCCGCTTGAGCGATTATGCGGCGGCCATCTCAGAGCGCACTGCCCTGCTGTTGGCGGTCCATCCGAGCAATTTCCGCCTGACGGGCTTCGTGGAGTCTACACCTATCGGTGATCTGGTCAGGCTGGCTCATGACCATGGGTTGCTGGTCATGGAGGATCTGGGCAGCGGCTGCCTGCTTCCAAGTGAGCGCTATGGGCTGGCGCATGAACCAATGCCACAGGAGAGTCTGGCAGCGGGCGTTGATGTGGTCTGCTTCTCGGGCGATAAGTTACTGGGCGGACCGCAGGCGGGGATCATTCTGGGGCGCGCAGCGCTGCTGGAGCGCATTGCCAGGCATCCGCTGATGCGGGCGCTGCGGGTGGATAAGCTGACGCTGGCTGCCCTGGAGGCGACGCTGCGCCACTACCAGCGCGGCGAGGCCGAGGAGGCGATTCCCATCTGGCGGATGATTGCTCTCCCGCTGGCGCGCTTGCAGGAGCGCGCGGAGCATTGGGCGCGAACCTTGCGGGCCCAGGGCTTCGCGGCAAGCGTGCGCTCTGGGGAGTCAACGATCGGCGGGGGATCGCTACCGGGGGAGACGTTGCCCACGGCCCTGCTGGCTCTGGAGGAGGGAGAGGTGCCTTGCTCGCTGGAGGAGCTGGCGCGCCGCTTGCGCGCTCGCCCGGTGCCGATTGTGGGACGCATCCTGCGCGATGCGCTCCTGCTTGATCCGCGGACGGTCCTGGAGGAACAGGATGAGGAGCTGCTGAGTGGGCTGATAGCCTGTCTGCGCGGGATGTGAGTGCTCCACTTTCTTCACCCTTTAGCCCGGCTGGCTGGCGCGGCGCTCGCGTGCAGGCGGAGGCGCTCGCCGCGGGCCAGGGTTCCGTCAGGTTCAGCAACCGCAGCCCGGGCAGCAGCAGATCATCCAGAGCCGCAGTAAAGCGCCCGGGGAGCGATCTGTCCGGTCACAAAGGCGATCTGCAATAGAGGGCGCGCCGGCGCTGGCAGCAGGTCGAGGCGGGCCAGCCGGCAACATCGGCGAAGAGCGCGGTCACAAGTTTGCGTTCCTCGGGCATGCTCTCTGGCCCTCACGCCTCGGCTGCGCCTCTCGTCAGGCGCTGACTGAGGGCAGGCCTTAGCGCTCTTCTTCTTTCAGCATGCGGACGTAGCTCTGATAGCGCCGTTCATTGATCAGGCCATCCTTGACCGCCTGACGGATGGCGCAGTTGTCTTCATCAACGTGGAGACAGTCGGAGTAGAAGCATTCACCCAGGTAGGGTCGGAACTCAACGAAGCAGCTCGCCAGCTCCTCTTCAGGGATGTTCCAGGCGGCGAGGGCCCGAATGCCGGCGGAGTCGGCCAGCCAACCACCGCTGGAGAGCGGATAGAGCTGCGAGCTGGTTGTAGTATGACGCCCCTTGCCGGTGGCGGAGCTCACCATGCCGGTGCGTACGGCCATGCCCGGCTCCAGGGCATTGACCAGCGAAGACTTACCTACGCCAGAAGGACCGGTGAAGAGGGTAATATGTCCTTTGAGCAGCTCGCGCAGTTGCTCGATGCCCTGCCCAGTCTCACAACTGGTCCACAGAACCGTATAGCCGAGCTGCTGATAGAGGGCGGCAGTCTCTTCGACGCTCTTGTCATGCGGCAGATCAACCTTATTGAGGCAAATGATCGGGTGCAACTCGGCATGCTCGCAGATGGCCAGGTAGCGGTCAAGCATGCCAAAATGAGGCTCCGGCTGCGTGGTGGCAAAAACAATCACCACCTGGTCGAGATTAGCAAGCAGCGTCTGCGCCCGCGGATTGCTCTCGCGTGAACCAACATCGCGCCGCGCTAGCTCGCTCTGGCGTGGCAAGACCTCCTCAATCAGGCCAGTCTCCGCATCAAGCCGCCGCACCTTGACGCGATCGCCGACGCTCAGACGCGAAGGCAACGTCGCCACCTCTGCCTCCGCGCGCTGCTGACGCGCCAGGGGACCAGTAGCCTTGCCGCGCACGCTGCGTCCCCGGGCTGCCTCGGCGAAGGCCTTCTTCAGTTTGCCGCGGAGTGTGCAACGCAGCTTGCCCTGATCGGTATAGACCTCATAGATGCCGTGTGCTCCGCTAAGCACTATACCGGTCAGCAGTTCCATCTTGTACTTGCTGGCTTTCTTTCCTTCAGCACCCTCAAGCGTTCAGCGCCCTCAATCTTCTATCTATCATCGTATTGGCTGCCTTCCCGGCTCCCCAGGCCATGATATGCTGTGCCCAAGGCGGGATGAGACAGCGAAGCTCGCTGATTTCCGGCCTGCAATGATGGTCGATGAGCACAGAAGAGACAGTCATGGCTGCTCTTCGGCTCCCCCGTTCCGCAGCGCAGGCCAGAGAAGAGAGGCCCTTTTTATCTCTCCAGACAGATTACAGGAGAGACGGGCACTTTGTCAATGGACTGCGCTCTCAACGGCGAGCCTCCCTGCCCAAGAGCTGATCAGTTCCTACCTGCCAGATAGACAGGCGGTTTGCTTTTTCGCCCGCACTCCTCCCGCTGGCCGGCCAGGCCCCAGTGGCAGGAGACATTGACGTTCCCCACTCGCATGGGCTAGCCTGAAACAGCATTGCTTATTGACTGGCCGGTTTGCCTGAGTAAGAGCAAGCTGTCGTTGACATAGCTCTTGCTTAGAAGAGGAGTGGTAGTATGCCCTGGATAGTTGGCCTTGGAAGTGTGACGCTTGTGCTCGTTATTCTGCAAGATGCCTTTGAGGCTATAGTATTGCCTCGACGTGTCACTCACCGCTTTCGACTGACACGTTTGATCTTTCGAGTGAGCTGGTGGCTGTGGCGTCGACCCGCTCATCTCATCCACAATGGAGCGCGGCGCGAGTATTACTTGAGCCTATACGGGCCGCTCTCGCTCTTATTCCTCCTGGTAATCTGGGCCATAGGCTTAATCAGTGGCTTCGCCCTGCTGCAATGGAGCCTGGGCACGACAGTGCATGCGCCCGAGCAGCAGGTCTCGCTGGGTACCCTTTTCTACTTTAGCGGGACCACCTTCTTCACGCTCGGGCTTGGCGATGTCGCTCCGGCGGCGGGTCTGCCGCGTCTGGTGACAGTCATTGAGGCTGGTATGGGCTTTGGCTTCCTGGCTCTGGTGCTCAGCTATCTACCGGTCATCTATCAGGCTTTCTCGCGGCGCGAGGCCAGCATCGCCCAGCTCGATGCCCATGCCGGCTCGCCCCCCAGTGCCCTGGAGCTGCTACGCCGCCACAGCCAGGGGGAGCAGTTTCCAGAGCTGGTGCGACTGTTGCGCGAGTGGGAACGTTGGGCTGCCGAGCTGTTGGAGAGCCATCTCTCTTACCCTGTTCTCATCTACTATCGCTCACAGCACGAACGCCAGTCATGGCTGGCTGCCTTGACCACGCTGCTTGACACCTGCGCGTTGACCATAGCCTATCTGGATGACCTGCCAGCACAGACGGCCTGGTTTACCTTCGCCATCGCACGCCACGCCGCAGTCGACCTGGCTCAGGTCTTCGATGTGAAGCCGCGGCCCACCGGCGAGGACCGCCTGGCCGGCGAGGAGCGCGCTCGTCTGCTGGCTGCGCTGGAGGAGCTGGGGCTGGAGGTGTCACCAGAGCGCGAACAGCGCCTAGCCGAGTTACGACAGCTTTACGAGCGGTATATCCAGAGTCTGGCACGGCGCCTGGAAATGGCCTTGCCAGCCTGGGCGCCGGCGAAGGTCATCGATGACTGGCAGACCAGCCCGTGGGAACCTCTGGCCGCCAGCCGGGACACGCTGGCCTGGCAGCGTAAGATGCTCACGCTGCAAAGGAAGTTTGAGACTATGAAGTCAGGCGTTCAATCACCAGACGAGACCAGCGCCGGGTAAAGATGAGGCGCTCAGGGCCCGGCTCCTCAAAGCCAGAAACGTGCAGCGGGTAGACCCGCAGGCGCAGGTGCTCATCGCTTGGGAAAAGGAACCAGCCGGCAGGGCGGCCTGCCGTATCCCAGGTCCGCAGCAGAGAAAGCAGGCGGCGAGCCAGGTATTCGGCCCCACCGAAGCAGCGCACCATGATCTCACAGGCGGCCTGGCCGCTTTGGCCATTGCCACTGGCCGGCGGCCTCCAGCCCGGAGGCAGCGCGAGCAAGGCAATCTGATTGTCGGCCACGATTCCAATAGAGGTGCGTATCTCCAGGCCAGCGATTTTGAAGAGCCAGGGTAGCTCGGCCAGTGCTGAATGCTCGCGCTGAGCTACGAGACTACAGGCTGCCGGCTCGTGCTGGGAGAGCCAGGTGTTAAAACCGTAATGGACCTCATGCAGGCTGGCAAACACGCCACTAGGCAGATCGTACCAGGGACCGGTTAAGGCCCGATAGAGGGCCACCACATCCACCGGCTGGTAATTATTCAGGCGCAGCTGGAGCGCAGGGCCGGCCTCGGGTCCTGGCCCGAGGGCGAAGATACCCCCGGCCTCTGCGAAGGGGCCACGCAGCATCATAAAGGCGCAGCAACGCACCGAGATGCTCTCAAGATAGTCGCCTCGCCGCTCTAGAGCAACGGAAAACTGAGTATCACGGAGGACCAGCGGGAGCAGCAGGCGCCCGTCAGGCTTAAGCTGCTCGTACCAGGGCGTGGCAATATCACCCGACGCCACGGTGAGAATGATGCGGTCATAAGGGGCAGCGGGTGGATAGCCCTGGGCGCCATCCCCACAGATGACCCGCACCTGTCGGTAGCCGGCGGCTTCCAGATGGGCACGCGCCCCCTCCACCAGCTCCTCATCGATATCGACCGTCACAACGCTGCCGCTCTCACCCACGATATGGGCCATGAGGGCGGCGTTGTAACCGCTGGCGGCGCCAATCTCCAGTACGTGCTGACCTGGCTCCAGGCCAAGCTGCTCCAGCATGATGGCCATAATGGCTGGCTGCGAAGAGGAGCTGACACAGACGCCGTCGACGACTTTGAGAGGGATGACCTGGTCACGATAGACCTCTTCGGGGGGAACCCCTGGCAGGAAGAGATGCCGGGGGACAGCGCGAAAGGCCGCCTCGATACGAGCCGAGCGCAGGAAGCCACGCCCTTTCAGGTGCTCAACAAGGGCCTGCTGCAGCGTCTCCAGCTGGTCCCGAGGCAGGCGCAGGTCGCCCTGATGGACCGGATCAGGATCAGGGCCACGCACCGGACCAGCTTCCATAAGGCCCTCCTTTCCTTTCCTTCCTCCCTGTCTGCTGGTCAGGGAATATCTCGCCGATGCCAATCGGTCAGCTGCTGGTAGGCATGGGCAATTCTCAAGACGGTCGCTTCGTCGAAAGCGTTGCCCACTACCTGGAGGCCAAGCGGGAGGCCGGCCTGGCTAAAGCCACAGGGGAAAGCTACGGCGGGAAGACCAGCCAGGTTGAAGGGCAGCGTGAGGCGCAGCGAGGCAGTGGTAGCCTCCTCGCGCTGGCCTTCAATAGTAATCTCTTGATCGATCTGGGCAATGGGAATGGCCGGCATGGGTTGGGCGGGTAACACGAGCGCATCAACTCGCTGCAGTACCGAGCGCAGCTGCGTGGAGAAGACGCGCCGCTCCTGCTGGGCGCGGAGATAGTCGACAGCCCTGATCCGCTCACCCTCTTGTAGACGACGCAGAGTGAGGGGACCATAGAGGGCTGCGCGCTCGCTGAGCCAGCCACGCTCACGATGGGCAAAGGCCGCCTCGGGCAGCTGGATAGTGCGAAAGGTCGCCAGTGAGGGCCGGCTCAGCGACACCTCGCTGATATGGGCTCCAGCCTCCTGGAAGATGAGGACAGCAGCCCGCCAGGCCGCACGTACCTCCGGATCAAGGGGCGCGACGAAGTCCTCCGGCGGAAGACCAAGCCGCAAACCCTGCAGCGAGAGTGGCCCCCGTCCCTCGGGTCCTTCAATGAGCAGCGCCGAAGAGCGCGAGGGAGGACCAGAGACGCTCTCGGGATCACGCGGGTCGTAGCCGGCAATGGCATCGAAGATGAAGGCACAGTCTTCGGCGCTGCGCGCCAGCGGCCCAACGTGATCCAGCGAACGCGAGAGCGGTATGACTCCATGACAACTGACACGACCATAGGTCGGTTTGAGACCGGTGACGCCACAGCAGGCAGCCGGAATCCGAATTGAGCCGCCGGTATCCGTGCCAATGGCGCCGACGCACATACAAGCAGCAACCGCAACCGCTGAGCCTCCGCTTGAACCGCCAGGGACATGGTCGCGTTTCCAGGGATTGTGCGTCGGTGGCGTGAAGACGCCAAGACCGAATTCGTGGGTGTTGGTCTTCCCGATGATGATCGCCCCGTGCCGTCGCAGATGCTCCACAACACTCGCATCTTCGGGCGCCACATAGTCAGCCAATACTCGCGAACCGGCGGTCAGGCGCTCTCCCCGCACGGCAATAAGATCCTTGACGGCAATGGGGATACCATGCAAGGGGCCGCGGAAGAAGCCACGCCGCTGCTCGCGCTCGGCCTCTTCGGCTGCCTGGAGGGCCGCAGCGCGCATCACGGTGACAAACGCTTGTAGCTCACCGTCAAGAGCTTCGATGCGCTCCAGCGCCTCGCTGACGAGTTCTCCAGGGGTAGTCATTCCAGAGCGGATGTCATCCGCCAGCTCGCGAATGGATCGATAGAGCATGCTTCCCTTTCATGCTGCGCAATGCATTCTGCTTGCCCCAGGCAATGGGCGGCCACGCTTTCCTTCTATTGTACCACGCGCGGATCTGCCGCCACGCTCCAATCTCCCCCTCCTCACTCACAGCTCGTCCTCCCCCCAGGCTTCCAGCCAGCCAGACAGACAGACAGACAGGACACAGGAAGTCGCGCAGATAGCACTGGTCAGTAGAGCAGGCAGGCGAGGCTGACCACTCTATCCGCGCGACCGCTCCGCTCGCTCCTGGCTCTGGGAGCCTACGGCTGCCCGAGTCCGTGGGTCGCTTCCTGCCCTGGCTTCCAGCGCAGGTTTGGACGGCGCGCCGCCAACGCCTGGTCGAGCCGCCCCACTGGTGTGGTATGCGGCGCCGTCTTGACAACCTCGGGATCGGCGCGCGCCTCGTGAGCAATCTGACGCATGACCTTGATAAAGTAATCCAGTGTCTCACGCGTCTCGGTCTCGGTCGGCTCGATCATCATCGCTTCGTGGACAATGAGCGGGAAGTAGACCGTGGGGGCATACATGCCAAAGTCGAGCAGGCGCTTGGCAATGTCGTTGGCCGTAACACCGCTCTCTTGCTTTTGGCGCTGAGCCGTGGCGACAAACTCATGCTGGCAGAGCCGCACCTGGGGGAAGGCGATTTCGTAGTCAGACGCCAGCTCGTGACGCAGATAGTTGGCATTGAGAATGGCGCTCTGGGCCACACGCAGCAGGCCATCAGGCCCGTAGGTGCGGATATAGGCGTAGGCTCGTACGAGGACCCCGAAGTTGCCAGTGTTGGCGCGCACTTTGCCAATCGAGAGCGGCCCCGGATCAGCCCAGTAATAGTTGCCTTGCTCGTCTCTGGCCGGCAATGGACCAGGCAAGAAGGGGACAAGGTGCTCTTTGACGCCGATGGGTCCTGCGCCCGGCCCACCACCTCCGTGGGGGGTACTACAGGTCTTGTGTAAATTGAAATGCACGACATCGAAGCCCATATCGCCCGGGCGTGTGATGCCCAGCACGGCATTGGCATTGGCCCCATCGTAATAGAGTTGCCCCCCCGCCTCATGCACCAGACGCGCGATCTCGACAGCGTTGCGGTCAAAGATGCCCAACGTATTGGGATTGGTCAACATAATAGCCGCCACCTGCCGCCCCTGGCTATCAAGTAGCGAGCGCAGACGCTCCATATCGAGGCCACCGGTCGCCGGATCGGTCTTGATCTCGACGGCACGGTAGCCAGCCAGGGTAGCGCTGGCGGGATTGGTACCGTGGGCATTATCGGGAATGAGCACCAGATTGCGATGGCCCTCGCCGCGGTGTTCATGGTAGGCTTTGATAAGCATCAGACCGGTCAGCTCACCATGCGCACCCGCCGAGGGCTGTAACGTCACACGCGCCATGCCAGCGATCTCAGCCAGATACTGCTCCAGCTCGTACTGCAGCTGGATCGCCCCTTGCACGGTGCTCTCAGGCTGCAAAGGATGGAGCAAGGCAAAGCCAGGCAGGGCGGCCATGTCCTCGTTCAGCTTGGGGTTGTACTTCATCGTGCAGGAGCCGAGCGGATAAAAGCCGGTATCGACGCCAAAGTTGCGCTGCGACAGATGGGTATAGTGGCGCACGATCTCGATCTCGCTCACCTCGGGCAGCGGGGCCGGCTCCTGGCGCAGTAGATGGGGCGGCACCAGACTCTCCAGCGGCTCCGCAGGAACGTCGAGCGCTGGCAGCGTCGCAGCGCGTCGTCCGGGGGCGCCTTTTTCAAAAATCAGCGGCTCTACGCTCATGCTGCCACCTCCTTGAGAGCCGCCACCAGGCGGTCGATATCATCGCGAGTGCGCATCTCAGTGACGCAGAAGAGCATATGATCAGCCAGATCAGGATAATCGCGGCCCAGGTCATAGCCGCCGATGATGTCGTACTGCAAGAGGTGCTCCTGTAAGCGACTGGCCGAGATCGGGAGACGGATCACGAATTCATCAAAGAAGGGACTGCTGAAGGCAGGTTCGAAGCCGGGCAGGGCACTGATCTGGCGCTGGGCGTAGTGGGCCTTGTGCAGACAGAGAGCTGCCAGCTCGCGCAGGCCCTCCTTGCCCAGGGCCGCCATATAGATGGTGGCGCCGACAGCCAGGAGCGACTGATTGGTACAGATATTGGAGGTCGCGCGCTCACGGCGAATATGCTGCTCGCGCGCCTGCAGCGTCAGTACATAGCCGGTCTGCTTGGCACCGCCCTCCTCGACGGTCTGCCCGACCAGACGCCCTGGCATCAGGCGCAGGAAGCGCTCACGCGCGGCCAGGAAACCAAGGGCCGGCCCGCCGAAGCTCATCGGATTGCCGAAACTCATCAGCTCGCCAACAGCGATATCGGCCTGGTACTCCGCCGGTGAGGCCAGCAGACCAAAAGAGGCAGGCTCACTGGTGACGCTGATAAAGACGGTGCGGCTCTGACGATGCACGAGCGGCTCGATAGCTTTGACATCCTCAATACAGCCAAAGAAATTCGGTTGCTGGATGGCTACGGCCACGGTCTCCGGCCCAACGGCAGCCTCCAAAGCGGCCAGCGAGGTGACGCCGTTCTCCGTGGCTACCTCACGCACGCTGAAGCCGCGCGCATGGGCGTAGGTGCGCAGAACACGGCGATATTGAGGATCAACACCGGCAGAGACGACTACTTCTCCCTGACCACCGGGGCCAAGGGCCATGAAAACGGCCTCGACGAGAGCGGTGGCCCCATCGTAGAGGGAGGCATTGGCAATGTCGAGACCGGTGAGCTGACAGACCATTGTTTGAAACTCGTAGATGGCCTGCAGCATCCCCTGGCTGACTTCCGGCTGATAGGGCGTGTATGAGGTCACAAACTCGGAGCGCCGCTGTAGATGCGGGACAACGCTGGGAATGGCGTGCTCATAGGTGCCGGCACCCAGAAAGGAGATTACCCGATCAAGGCTCTTGTTCCTGGCCGCCATGCCCGTCATCAGCCGCTTGAGGTCTGGCTCGGCCAGGGCCGGCGGCAGATTGAGGGGACGGCGCAGGCGCACCTCCTCGGGCACCGGCTCTAATAAGTCCTCCAGCGATTGCAAGCCCAGGCGCTCAAGCATGGCCTGCTGCTCCTGGGGCGTGTTCGGTATGTATCCCATCGTAACTTCATCTCCCGAACGACGAACTGGGAATCAGGGTGGTCAGACTCGATGCTCACTGGCCCGCTGAAGCATCCCCCATCGACTGCTCTGCTTTCAGGCTAAGGCTCAGGACATCCAGACATCTGACCAGTTGTGACAAAGGTGGCCCGCCAGCGCGGGCGACGCTGCAGCTGCGCGCCCTCTCTTCGCCTCTCCCAGTGGCTGGTCTAGCAGACAGGGCTATCGAGTGGCAGGTAGGCGAGTGAGAAGCTGCAGAATAGCGGCATAGGCGGAGCGGGCCACAGCGAGCGAGCAAGTTTCAGTTAGTCAGGCAGTCTGACAGGCAGGCAGTCAGCGCCCTTCGAGATAGGCAATGTACTGCTCAGCGGTCATGAGATCATCCAGTTCTGCCGGGTTGCTCAGCTTCACCACCAACATCCAGCCATCTCCGTAAGGCTGTTCATTGACCAGCTCAGGATGATCCTTCAGCAGCTCATTGATCTGCAGGACCTCGCCACTGATCGGTGCTACCAGCTCTGAGGTGGCCTTCACGGACTCGATGTCGCCGAACTTCTGATCGCGGCCTATCTGTTGGCCGGGTGTCAGAGGGATTTCGACATAGACAACGTCGCCGAGTTGGTCCTGGGCGTAGTCCGTGATGCCGATGGTCGCCTGGTCGCCCTGGACGCGGACCCACTCATCGGTTTTGCTGTACTTGAGGTCAGCCGGATGGTTCAGGCTCGCCATATCCTCTGTCTCCTTCTGCTCTGATCAGCGTTTCACTCCTGGTCAGCTCGCAGCGCAGGCCAGGGCCTTCTTGCTTGTCCAGTCCCTGACGATGGTGTTGCCTGCGCGCCCAGCTCCTTACTTGCGGCGCTTGTAAAACGGCAGAGTCACGAGGCGCGCGGCCAGGCGCCGATCGCCAATCTCGACCTGCACGAGGCGCTCGGGGATCGCGCGAGCTGCCTCGACATAGCCCATGCCGATGCTCTTGTTGAGCGTTGGACTGGGGGCGCCGCTGGTGACCACACCGATGGCCCGCCCGTTAGCTCCACTGCTTCCGCTTTCGCCGCCAGTGTCGCTGTCATAAATAGTATAGCCGCCACGGGGCACCCGGCGCTCCACCATCTCCAGCCCCATGAGCTTGCGCGCCGGCCCCTGCTCGCGGACCTGCAGCAGGGCCTCACGGCCAATGAAGTCACCTTTTTCAAATTTTACCGTCCAGGCCAGGCCGGCTTCCAGAGGATTGGTCTGCTCTGTCAGCTCATGGCCGTAGAGACAATAGCCAGCCTCTAGACGAAGGGTATCGCGCGCACCCAACCCGGCGGGCACCAGGCCACGCTCTTTCCCCGCCGCGAGCAAGCGCTCCCAGAGCACAGGGGCCTGCTCCGCCTCGCAATAGAGTTCAAAACCGTCCTCGCCTGTATAACCGGTGCGCGAGATCAGGCAGGCCAGCCCCGCCACACTGCCCGGCAGGCAGCGATAGTAGCGAATCGTCGCCAGGTCAACGGATGCCAGGGGCTGGAGAATGGCCTGGGCCTCCGGTCCCTGCAGGGCCAGCAGGGCTGTTGCTTGTGAGCGATCTGCGATCTGGAGAGCGCTGAAGCGCTGGGCCTGCTCCTGGAACCAGGCCAGGTCTTTGGCAATGTTGGCCGCGTTGACGACGACCATGTAGCGCTCGGCCTCCAGACGGTAGACAAGCAGGTCATCGATGACGCCCCCCGTAGGCAGGCAGAGCGTCGTATAGAGCGCCTGGTTGATGGCGAGTCGCCCGACATCATTCGGGACCAAATACTGGAGAAACGGCAGCGCCTCCGGGCCTTCAACCTGGAATTCACCCATGTGGCTGACGTCGAAGAGGCCAGCCCGCGTGCGCACGGCTCGATGTTCCTCGAGGATGCTGCTGTATTGCAGCGGCATCTCCCAGCCTCCAAATTCGACCATGCGCGCCCCCAGGGCCTGATGCTGCTCATAGAGCGGTGTGCGTTTGAGAGGAGCTGCTGCGGCTTGCTCTGCTGTCATCGTTGACTCCTTGGCAAGGTTCGAGGCTTGGCTTGGTGTGCCTGCCCGATTGACGCTTCCACTATAACAGATTTTGCCGACAGCGTCGAATCGCCTTCTTCCTTCTACAGGGCAGGGCTGGCTCCAGGCACAGACCAGCTCGCTCGACCCCGGACCGGAAACCGCACCTCCGTTAGTAGTCGAGCAGATTCTGCAGCTCTTTTTCTGACTGTTTGCTCAAGGGGATCATTGTCTCCTGGGGATCGTCGAGCTGGAGCGTGTAGCTGTTGCGCGTGAACTGGATAACGGCCTTGATATGCTGCAGGTTGACCAGGTAGGCGCGATGGGCTTTGAAGAAGCCTCGCCCGCTCAGGCGCTGCTCCAGCTCCTGCAGCGTGAGATTAGTGGTGGCTTCTTCACCGGAAACGGTGCGCAGAATGGTGCGACCATCGCGGCTGGTGGCATAGAGGACCTCAGCGGGATCGTAGAGCATGATGCGATCCTCACGACGCGCTGTGACCTTGTAGGGGACATAGCGCGTCGGCGCCGCCGTCCCCTCTTCCCCTCCCTTGCTTTCGCTCCCGCCAGAGCGCGCCGCATAGCTATAGTCTCCACTGATGCGCCCGGCCTCCAGCTCAATGACGCGCGTACAGAACTTGCCCGCCCAGGCAAGGTCTCTGACACCGATCAGCACGGCGCTACCCTGGGCGGCCAGATTCTGGATGAGATGAGCGAAGAGCTGGGCAGTATCCCAATCGACGCGCTCCACCGGCTCGTCAAGCAGCGCCAGGGCCGGCTGCAGCAGCTGTAGGTGAGCGAAGGAGAGACGACGCCTGGCCGAGAGTGAGAGCTTGCTGATCGGTTGCCGTACCTGATCGCCCAGGCCGACCGCCGTCAACACCTCATCGATGCGTCGAGAGGGGAGAGCATGGAGCGTGCAGAAGAAAGCCAGAAACTGCCGCGGGTTCAAGCGCTCATAGAGCAGATCCTCCGCAAAGAGCAAGGCGACACGAGTCCGCGCCCGGCGGTCACGCGAGAGATCGCGCCCGTCCAGGATGATACTTCCTCCGCTGGGCTTGAGCTGGCCGGTCAGCATGCGCAGCAAGAGGGTCTTGCCACAGCCCGAAGGACCAACCAGGGCCACGATTTCCCCCGCGCCTATCTGGAGATGGGGAATGGAAAGCACGGTTCGCCCCTCAAGCGTCTTCTCCAGCCGACAGATCTCTAACAGCATAACGCTCCTTCCTCTCACGACGCGGCAGCCGGGTCTGAATCGAGCGATGACGATTCTCGCAGATCATTATACAGGAGAGCCGGCCCGGGCAGAAAGAGCAGATCCAGGCCTCTGGTAGACCCCTGTCGTCAGCCAGAGCTGCGCCATTCATGTCAGCCTGTGCTCCACTCAGCCTCAATCAGCGACCATTCACCCCCGCAGAACAGCCTCTTAGGACTCCTATGACGCCAGCCAGCCCTTTTTTGTGGCGTTGCGCGGCAGCAGATGGTACAGTCAGCTCAGAGCCATCCGCCGGGTGGCAAAGATCCAGGCAGACAGACAGGCAGACAGACAGGCAGACAGACAGACAGAGAGGCCGTTAACAATCTAGCGATAAGAGTGAAGAGTGAAGAGAAGAAAGGAGATCCCAGCGTGGAGCACCAGTTTGAGCCGGAGCTGATGATCGAAGCCCATCAGCTGCGGCGCACCTTCGGCCAACGCCAGGCCGTCGCCGACCTGAGCTTGAGCGTCAGACGCGGCGAAATCTTCGGTCTGCTCGGCCCCAATGGGGCCGGCAAGACCACTACCATCCGCCTCCTCAGCGGGCAGATTATCCCTGATAGCGGTTGGGCGCGCGTAGCCGGCTGCGACGTGGCCCGAGATCGCCTGCGTCTGAAGCAGCGCATCGGCGTCGTCTTTGAGGAGCAAAACCTCTACGAACGGCTCTCGGCGCGCGCCAATTTGCGCTTCTCCTGCTGGCTCTACGGCCTGCCAGAGAAGCGCATTGACGAAGTACTGACCTTAGTCGACCTGCGCGACCGCGCGCGCGAGCCAGTGGGGAAGTTCTCCCAGGGCCTCAAGCAGCGCCTGCTCATTGCCCGTGCCCTGCTTCATCAGCCATCCGTCCTCTTCCTTGATGAGCCAGGCCGTGGTCTCGACCCCATCTCGGCGCATACCGTGCGCCAGGTCATTCGGCAGCTGAGCGAAGCCGGCACCACGATCCTGCTGACCACCCACCTCATGGAAGAGGCCGACCAGCTCTGTCAGCGTGTCGCTTTCATCGTCAACGGGCGCCTGGTCGCTAACGATACCCCGCGGCATCTGAAATTGCAGCACGGCAAACGCCTGCTGCAGGTCACTCTGGAAGAGCAGCAGGACCACAGCCGGCGCCTGTGCGACATCACCCTCAAGCTAGATGATGTTGGCGATCAGCAGCGGCTGACGCGCTGGCTCAGCGAGGGACGGGTCCGTGCTCTCCACACGCAGGAGGCCAGCCTGGAAGAGGTCTTTTTCCGCGTCGCCGGCGTGCCGCTATCCTAGCTGTCATCTTCTTCGTTATCGTCCAGTCAGCCTGGCAGAAGACAAGAGCAATGCACAAATTTGCTTCAGGGAGGGTTATCACTATGCACCTGCGCAGCATGCTGGCCATTGCCCGCAAGGATCTCATCGATATCGTCCAGAACAAGGCGACGCTCGTCGGGCTGCTTATACCTATCTTCATGGCCGTGCTCTTCAGCCTCATTAATAGCCTCATTGGTGGAACACCAACGCGCCTGCTCATCTACAACCCAGGCCAATCGCCGATTGAGCATATCGTCAGCGCCGCTTTCTCGACGCCCACCATCACGCACGCGGCCAGCGCTGCCGAGGTCGAAGCGGCCTTTGGTCCTGACGGAGTCCACAAGCAGTCTTCCTACGCGCTCGGTCTGATCGTTCCCCCCACCTTAGAGAGCGACCTGCGCGCGGGCCGCCATCCGCAGCTACAGCTCTTTATCAACGGCGATAGCATTGGGATCACCCAGCGCACCCTACTGGCTCAAGCCCTGACCGATTACGGGCGCCAGGTCGTCGCGCCCGAGCCGCCGCTGGCCGTCGTCACCAGCACGATTAATCCGCCTCAGCCGAGTACCTTCAGCGAAAACAGTAAAGCCTTCTTCGTCATGTACGTGCTCGTCATGACCATCATGAATGCCACCGGTATCGTACCGGGCCTGATCATCGAAGAGAAAGAAAAGAAGACCCTGCGGATGCTGCTGGCCTCGCCGGTCTCTTTCGGCGACATCATTGCCGGCAAACTGCTGGTCAGTCTGGTTTACCAGGTGCTACTGCTGGCACTGGTCTTTCTTATCATGCAGGGATTAACCGGCAACCTGCCCTGGCTGCTGCTTTTCCTGCTCATCGGGGCCTGCCTGACCAACGCCATCGGTCTGCTGATCGGCTGCCTCTTTAACACCGTCTCGGCCTCGGGAGCGGTTGGGGGTATCCTCATCTTCTTTTTCATCGTGCCAGCACTTTTCGTCGGTCCATTAGGGCAGTTTATTCAGAACCAGTCTTTCATGACGATCATCAAGGCCATTCCGGTCTACTACCTGGCCGAGGGTATCTACAACGCCTTGACCGGCCAGACGCCAGCCACGACAATGTTAACCGATCTGGCAGTCATCGCCGGAACGACTCTGCTGCTCTTCATGCTGGCCGCCTGGAGCCTGCGTCAGCAGGCGGCAGTCGCAAGCAGCATCTAGCCTCAAGGAAGGGAGAGATTCGGGCTGATCACCGGTCACGGTCCAGCACGGCCCCGCTCAGCTGGCCCACAATCTGGCCCCTACCACAGGCACCAGGCTAATGACAACAGACACAGCTTGTGATATCCTGTCTTCGCGACAGGAAGAGCGCGAGCACAGCAGACGCTACCAGCGGCGGCGAGCCAGCAGGCCGCCTCAGCAGCCTGCACGCCCCTGCCGCTTGCGCGCTTCTGCAGTGGAAACAGGAGAACAGACCGATGCCGACAGCAATCTGGGGGGAGCCGGAGCCAGAGCGCAATGAGGCTTATCCGCTAGCAACCCTGAAGCAGCTGGTGCACCAGATGATGGGGCATTTCGCGGCACAGGGAGCGTGTCTAGCGCTGTATGATACCCTGCTAGGGCAGATGGTTATCAGGCTCCACGTGCGTCTGCGCAACGGAGGCGCAGGGGGCCAGCCCAGTCTGAGTCTGAGCACAGGCCAGAGCGGCGCGGAGAGCGTTCATCGCGTCGGCAGGCGAACAACTATCAATCTGCAAGATCCTTCTTCCTCAGCGGTCGGACGTCTGAAGCGGACACCCGGGCTTCAGGAGGAGCTGGAAGATGTACCGCCGCTGCCAGGGAGCCTCTTCCCGGTCGGCAGTCGCTATGCACCAGGCCAGGACCTGATCGGCTATACCTGGCGTGAGAATCGCTCCTGCATCATGGAGCATGAAAGCTACGTTTATGCCTTTCATGGGCAGCACAAGACGCCATTAAACCTTGACATCCGACCCTACTGGTATTTTGCCGCCCCCATTCAGGAGCCGCCACTTGCTCAGGAAGAGAGCGGCCAGCGCGCGGCGCCTCAGCCGCAGGTTCTGGGGGTTGTGGTTCTCTACAAGCTGGTGCCCTCGCCCGGCTTTGATCTCAAGCAGCGCCAGGAGGTCCACACCTTCACCGAGCGCATGGCCCTTTATCTGGAAAACCATCGTCTGCGTCAGATCCAGCGCCGCACCAGCGAGCACCTGCAATCGCTGCAGCAGCTCAGCGCCATTTTTCCGTCGACCGTCAATCTCGCCTACCTGCTGGAGCAGGTCTATCAGTTCACACGGCGTATCGTCGACGTCTCGGCCATGCTGGTCACCCTCTACGATCGCGATACGCGCATGATCTATGATGTTTACGCGGTCTGCGATGGCCGGCCTGTCGAGGGTTTGCCGACCGAATCCGTGGAGCCGCGCACCCGGCGGCAGTGGTGGCGCGTCACCCAAGAAGAGAAGCGCACACTGCTGCTTAGCCCGGCCCATCTGCGCCAGCATGAATACGACGAGCTGCTGCAAGGCGTCTGGGGCGACCAGCGTCAGGCCGAGTCGTTCCTCCTGCTGCCTATGAAAATGTTCAACCGCGTCATCGGCTCAGTCAGCCTGGCCAGCCAACGGCCCAACGCCTACCGACACGAGGACATCCAGGTGCTGGAGACGATGGTCCAGATCATCACCGTCGGGATCGAGAACGCGCGGCTCTACGAGCGCTCTCGACGCCTGCTGCGCAAGGCCCGGCAGCGCGAGGAGTCGCTGGCCGCCATGAACAGCGCCCTGCAGTCCATCAGCCTCGTGCTCAATGTACGTGAGATGCTCGACAACTTCGTGCGGGCCGTCGCCAACCTTGTTGAGGCAGAGATCGGCGTCTTCTTTCAGCTGTCACCCGATGGGCAAGAGTTGATTGCTCAGGCCATCTACGCCCGCAGTAACAAAGGGGCCAGCAATGAAGCGCTCTCCTTCATGCACGCCGATAGCGAGAAGGAGCGCGAGCTGATCGAAATGATTCGCCTGCCCTTCAAGGGGTCCCTCCTGGAGCGCATGGCGAGCGAAGGAGCCTTCTTCTATCTCGATGGCACTCTGGCCGAAGAGCTGGCACAAATGGCTAGCGAGGGAGGGGCCATCTTCCTGCGCGAGACCCAGATTCAGCGCATGATCATGATTCCGGTCCAGTACCAGACCGAACTGATGGGTCTGCTCTCCCTCCACACGCCGCACCAGGACCGCGTCTTTCAGCCCGAAGAGATCGGCATGCTGCTGGCTCTCTGCAGTCAGGCCGCCAGCGCCATCCGTAACGCCCAGCTCTTCGAGCAGATTCAGGAGGCCAATGCCGAGCTGCAGCGCATGAACACGCTCAAGGATGAGTTTATCGTGACCGCCTCCCACGAGCTGCGCACCCCGCTGAGCGCCATCAGTGGCTATGCCTCCTTGCTCAAGCGTCAGAGCGCGCGCGCCACGCCGCAGCAGATTCTCCGCTTTGCCAGCAAGATTGCGGCCTCCGCTCAGCAGCTCAGTGCCCTGGTAGCCAACATGACCGAGGCTGCCAATATGGATGCCCTGGGGCGCAAGCTGGAGCTGCATCCCAGCCCAGTCGAGCTGCGCACCGCTGTACAGATGGCGGTCAGCATTCTGAGCATCAATATCGAGCAGGAGATCCAGGTCAACGTGCCCGAGGACATCTGGCTCTACTGCGATCCGCAATTGCTGCGCCAGGTGCTGACGAACCTGCTTGATAACGCCGCCAAATATTCGCCGCCGGATAGCCAGATCGAGATCCGCGTGCGCGAGATGACGCTGGGCGAGGTGCCGCTCCCCGAGGAACAGGTCGATCATGAGGCCCTGATCGAGAAAGGGGCCGACCTGCCGGTGGCCGTGGTGAGCGTCTGCGATCAGGGCGAGGGCATCCTTCCCGAGGAACAGCACAAGATCTTTGAGAAGTTCGTCCGCGCCTCTCGGACGTTGACAACGCCCGTACGTGGCTCCGGCCTGGGCCTCTATATCTGCCGCCGCTTTATCGAGGCCATGGGAGGCAAGCTCTGGCTGGAGCGCAGCGTGCCCGGCGAGGGATCAATCTTCAGCTTCTATCTGCCACGCACCAGTCCACCCCCAGAAGTCCGCGAACAGGAGGAAGAGTCGGCCAGCGACCATGACGAGCCAGCTTAACGTGCTGATTGTCGATGATGATCCGCTCATCCGCGAGATGATGATCGATATTCTTGAATTCGAGGGCTACCGCCTGCGCACAGCCCGCAACGGCGAGGAGGCGCTGCAGGTGCTGCTGGGCGAGGAGCGCTACGTGGTCTTTCTGGACCTGATGATGCCAGTGATGGATGGCAGCACGCTCTGCCGCAGACTGGCCGCTCAGCCAGAGCTGCGCCGCCGCCACCGCATTATTCTGATGTCGGCGATGGACCGCCTGGCCGGCGCCTCTCCCCTGCAGGCCGACGGCCTGATGCCAAAGCCCTTCTCGGTCGAGGATGTCTTGCAGGCCCTCGCCCCTTTCCACTCACTCTCCCCATGAGCGTTGCACCCTCCTATTGCTGTCCGTCTCCCCCTGTCCTCTGTTGCTCTATTGCCTACAATAATATATGAAAGACAACAGAGAGCCAATGTTGACCGGGAGCGGCCTGCATGAATCCATCCAGCATGTTTACTGCCTTGAGCATCTTTACAACGTTTGCCAGCATCATTCCCGTTTATCACTTTATTTATCGCTTCCTGCATATTGCTCCCTGTCTCCAGGGAGAGGGGCCTGGCCTGCTGATCTACCCCCGGCGTCCAGCCAAAGAGGAGCAAGGCTATCAGGCAGAAGCTGCGGCGCTAGCGCGACGGGGAAGCATGTACTTCCGCCGGGGCCAGCCTCAACGAGCCATCGAGCTGTACAGCCGCGCCCTCGCTATGGCAGGCGACGAGGCTGTGCTCTATCTGCGCCGTGGGGAAGCCTGCTATCAGGCTGGCCAATATCAACAGGCCCTGAGTGACTGTGAACAAGCCCTGCGTCTTCAACCGGCACTGGCCGAGGCCCATTATCTGCGCGGGCGCATTTGCACCCGCCTGGCTGCCTATCAGCAGGCCCTGAGCAGCTATACACGGGCCCTGGAGCTTGATGCGGGTCTGGCCACTCTCATCTACCCGGAGCGGGCGGCTCTCTATCAACGGCTCAAAGATCCCCATGCAGCCCTCCACGACTACTGTCGCGCCCTGGAGTACAGTCCGCACGAGGCCTCGCTGATCTTTCAACGGGCCTTGGTCTATCTGCAGCTACGGGAGCCGCGTCAGGCCATCGTCGATCTGAATAGCGTGCTGCAGGCCCGTCCAAACTTTGCCTGTGCCTACCATTACCGCGCTCTGGCCTCTCTCTACTTGCAAGATCTTGCTGGGGCACGCCAGGACTGCCAGCGGGCCACAACCCTCAATCCAATGCATATCGATCACGGCTGGCTGGCCTGCTGGGTGACCCTGTGCGAAGAGCGTCCCAATGAGCGACTTGCAGAGCGCCTGCAAGCCCTGGCTCGCACCGCTCCCGAGCAGTACGTGGCTCTGCTCTGCCAGGCAGCCAGTGCCTGGATACGGGGAGAGCAGGCCGAGGCCCAGGCGGCCATCAGCCGGGCCCAGACCGCCGCTGGCGCCGATGAGCACTGGGGGGCGCCCTTCTGGCAGGCCGTTATCTGGGTAACATCGGGACACGAGGCCGAGGCCCACCAGGCACTTCGCGAGGCCCTCATCCGCGGGCTGCCCCTGCCGCTGCTCTCCCCGTTGCGCTGGGCCAATCCAGGCTTCTATGGCCATTACGCCCGCGCTCTGCTGGAAGCCTGAGCCAGGCCAGAGAGCGAAAAATTAAAGCAGCAACATCGCGTCGCCAAAGCTGTAGAAGCGGTAGCGCTGGCGAATGGCCTCTTGATAGGCTTTCTCGATCAGCGCCTTGCCTGCGAAGGCACTGACCAGGAGGATCAGCGTCGAGCGTGGCAGGTGGAAATTAGTGATCAGGGCATCGACCACCTTGAAGCGATAGCCAGGGGTAATAAAGAGGTTAGTGTGGCCATGATAGGCACGCACCTGACCGTTGAAGAGACTGGCAACACTCTCCAACACCCGTACCGAGGTCGTGCCCACAGCGACGACGCGCCCTCCAGCCCGCCGCGTCTCATTGACCAGTGCAGCCGTGGTCTCGTCGATGTCAATTTCCTCGCTGTGCATCTTGTGATCGCGCACATCTTCGACATCGACCGGGCGGAAGGTATCGAGGCCAACGTGGAGGGTCACAAAGCCCACGCGCACCCCCTGGGCACGCAGACGATCGAGCAGCTCCGGCGTGAAGTGCAGTCCAGCTGTGGGGGCCGCCGCCGAGCCAGCGATACGCGCGTAGACGGTCTGATAACGTTCAGGATTGGCCAGCGGCTCACGAATGTAGGGCGGTAAGGGCATGCGCCCAATCTCTTCGATCACCTGTGCAACTGCCGGTGGCCTGGTCTGAGCCTGGTTGTGAACGGCCAGATACTCGGGCGTCAGCGCAAAACGAATGAAACGTCCGCCCGCTTCGGTACGCCCCAGGATCTCCCCCTGCAAGCGTGCCGGTAGACCCGCCTCCCGATCCTCACCAAAGAGAATGCGCGCGCCTTCGCGCAGACGCCGACCAGGACGAACCAGCGCTTCCCAGGTGTCCGCTCCCAGATCGGCCCGATGGGCCAGCAGCAGGACTTCGACCGCTCCCCCAGTGCCCTCGCGCTTGCCAAGCAGCCTGGCAGGAATAACGCGACTCTGGTTAGCGATCAGCAGGTCGCCCGCGCGCAGATAGTCGCCGATGTCGCGAAAGTGGCGGTGCTCTAAGGCGCCCGTGGTGCGATGGACCACCAGTAAGCGCGAGGCATCGCGCGGCTCGATCGGCTGCTGAGCGATCAGTTCGGGCGGCAGCTCGTAGTCATAGTCGCTGATCCGGTAGGAAAGTCCTTCTTGTCCCTGAGTTCCCTGAATCGGCAGCTGTTGCCTCTGGAACTCTGATGGATTGTCTTGCATCGTCCATCAATCCTTTTTCTATCTTTCTCTCTCTAATTTAATATAAGGAAGAGCACTTTTCGATGTCGCACTGTGGCAAACCGGACAGCATAAAAGAGCACATCCCTTCATAGCTCTCAGAACCGTGATGTATGATAGCATGCCCACGTTACAGAGGAAAGCCGAACGATGACGAGGGTATGAGGCGGACAATCAGGACGCGAGAGCAGATCTGGTAGATCTGATAGAACAACCTGTCCAAAAGGACAGTTTTTGGTGCTCCGACTTGGCGATATGTCGGTATGAGGAATGTCCTTTCTCTCAGAGTTGTTTTATGTAAAGAGAATATGAAGAGAGTGTCTCGCTACCACAGCGCCCCATAGTCTATGGAACCAGCCAAAATATATCTTCTGTGGATGCGAGCGCCTTGCCATACACCCTCTTCTTTGAGACGATCTACACTATCGCAGATGAGCAGCGCAGATAGCACTTCAGTGCTTCTATCCAAAGCATATACATAGACTCCAATTTTTGTATCTATTGGGAGTGAGTGGAACAGGAAGGATAATGCAGCAACAAGATCCCCAACTGTCAGAACTGCGCCTATTCCAGGAGGAGAAGACGAGCCAGCCCTGCGAGCAGGTAGAGCGCAACGGTCACAGCCATAAGCAGGAGCGGCGGACAGGAGAGACAGTTACCCTCCCGGTGATTGAGCCGCGCTTACCGCGTGCTGCAGCTCACAGCGAGCAGCAGGGGGGCCAGTCGGCAACGGTCATTGAGACCAACAAATGGCTCGTTTTTGGCATTCTTGCCATTGGTGTCTTCATGGCCACCCTTGACGGCTCGATCGTCAATATCAGTCTGCCTGCTATAGCGAATTATTTTCATGTGCCGCTCAATGGGGCAGTTGAGTGGGTGACCATCGCCTACCTTGTGACCACAGCCTCTATGCTGCTAACAGCCGGGCGGTTGGCCGATATGGTGGGGCAAAAGCCTGTCTGGTTGCTGGGGCTGGTCATTTTCACCTTTGGCTCGGCCATCTGTGGGGCGGCACCCTCGCTGCTCTTTCTCGTCATTGCTCGTGGCTTCCAGGGTATTGGTGGCGCCTTGATGATGGCCATCTCGCCGGCCATGTTGACCAGCGCCTTCCCTCCCTTCGAGCGGGGGAGAGCTTTGGGCCTCAACGCCATTAACGTGGCCCTTGGCGTCAGCGTTGGCCCAACGGTAGGCGGCCTGATCACCACCTCTCTCTCCTGGCGCTGGATCTTCTACGTCAATGTCCCAGTTGGCATCATCGGCCTCCTCGCCACCTGGTTCCTGCTCAAGGAGCGCCATGCTCAGCGTCAGGGGCGGTTCGATCCATTGGGAGCGCTGACCCTGGGTCTGGGCCTGGCCGGCATTACCCTTGCTCTTTCCTTTGGGCAGGAGTTGGGTTGGTTCTCGCCGTTTGTCCTGGTCAGCTTACTGGGTGGTCTGGCGGCCCTGATCGCGCTCTACTTCATCGAGCAGCGCGTGGCTTACCCGGTCATCGACTTTTCGCTGCTGCGGCGACGCGTCTTCCTTTCGGCCAACATCAGTCTGATTCTCTGCTTCATGTCGCTCTTCGCGGTCAGCTTCCTGATGCCGTTCTACCTGGAGCAGCTGCACGGCTTCCCGACGGAGGTCGCTGGTCTCTTGCTTACGCCCCTGCCTATCACGCTCGCCTGTGTAGCGCCGCTCAGCGGAAGCCTGGCGGATCGCATTGGCTCGCGCTGGCTGGCGGCCACCGGGCTGGCGATCTCGTGTCTGGGATTGATTTTGCTGGGCCAGCTGAATGCTCACAGCTCTATCTGGGATATTATCTGGCGCCTGGTGGTCACAGGGATGGGGCAGGCGATCTTCCAATCGCCCAACAGCAGCGCGCTGATGGGCGATGCTCCGCGTGAGCAGCAGGGCAGCGCTTCAGGCTTCCTGGCCACGGGCCGCACGATGGGCCAGAGCATCAGCGTAGCCCTCGCCGGCGCGGTCTTTACCAGTCTGGGCGGCGCCGACGCTGGCCTCCAGCTTGTAATGTTGCGCGCCCACGGCGCCCTCTCTCTGGCCAGGGCCGGCGCGCTTGAACAGACCTTCAGCCATGCTTTCCAGAGCGCCTTTCTGGTTTGCGCTCTGATCGCCGCCATCGGCGTAGGGACTTCGCTGGTACGTGGCAAGGAGGAGCGGCGCAGACATCAGGCCGGGATGGCCGAGCTAAGCCACTAGGTCGGCAGCCTGCCGTCGCTCTTCTGATCTCAGTCTCAGTCAGGCAGAGGCTCTCACTCCTGGCGCTCTTCCGCCTGCCCGGCATCCCGGTCCCGATAGAACCGGTCTCCGAGGCCTCTGCAAGCCGGGAGAGTGAGTGAGAGCCTCTCCTTTTCCCACTTTTTTTGCTGCTATGATTACAGGAGGATCATTCTCACAAAGGAAAGTTGGAATACGTCTATGACCCTTGGACAGGCCATTCTGCTCTTTCTGGCCGCGGTGCTCGGCGGCATGCTGAACTCGGTTGCCGGTGGAGGCAGCTTTATCGGATTTCCAGCGCTGATCTTTACTGGCGTGCCTTCCATCAATGCCAACGCGACCAACACGGTCGCACTCTGGCCGGGCGTGGTGGCCAGTGCTGGTGCCTATCGCCACGAGCTGGCCCGGCAGCCACGGGCATTGATGCTAGTGCTGGGCGGCACCAGTCTCATTGGCGGCATCCTGGGCGCATTGTTGTTGCTGCGCACACCTCAGCAGACCTTCACCTTGCTGATTCCGCCTTTGCTCCTGATCGCTACGGTCCTCTTCGCCGTTAGCCCACGGTTGACAGCCCTCTTGCGCAAGCGACGCGCAGCAGCGGCTCTCTCAGCGGCTACCGCCAGTACGACTGCGACTGAGGAGGCCACGCTCTCCTCAGAAGCCCTGACGGCGGGAACCCTGGCCTGGAGCGCAGAGAAGCTCTCCCCTCTCAAGTTGGTCAGCGTCTCTTTTTTTCAACTGCTGATCGCCACCTATGGGGGCTACTTCGGCGGCGGTATCGGCATCTTGATGTTGGCCACGCTGGGCATGATGGGTATGGAAAATATCCATGAGATGAATGGCCTCAAGACCCTGCTGGCGGGCCTGATCAACGGGGTGGCAGTGATTACCTTTGCGCTGGCCGGCGCGGTCTTCTGGCCCCAGGCCCTGCTGATGGTGGTGGGAGCCGTGATCGGCGGCTACGGCGGTGCCTACTACGCGCGCAAAATCGACCAGCGCTGGGTACGCCTCTTTGTGACGCTGGTCGGCGTGACTATGACCCTCTACTTCTTTATCAATATCTATATCCTGGGACACAGCGGCAAATAACCGCTGCTGAGCCGAGACCGCCCGTTAACTAAAGAGGCGAGCGGTCCCAAACAGAAGGGGAACTTTTAGGACGAAGGCGCCGTCCTTCGGATGGGGTCATCCATCGACGAAGGAGGTGTCCAGATGTCGATCATATACCGCCTCTGGAAGGGGCCGCTTGCGGCTTTGTTGTTGCTGCTCCTGACCTTGCTGCAGGCGGAGCCTGCTCTGGCCTGCGGGGGACTGCTGGCCCCCAACGGCAGCGTACGCCTGCAACGCGCAACTACGCTGGTGGCCTGGCACGCCGGCATCGAGTATTATTTGACCAGCTTCACCTACCAGGGGGATGCCAGCCGTCTCGGCTGGATCGTGCCACTACCAACGGCTCCGCTGCGCATTCAGGAGGGAGGCGCCTGGACCCTGCAACGCTTGAGCCTGGAGGTTCAGCAGCGCCTGCTGGCACACGAGGCAGTGCCAGCAGCGGTGCAGCTGAGTGCGGCCAGCGTCCAGGTAGTGCAGCGCGTGCAGATTGCAGCGCTGAATATCACGGTGGTCAAAGGCAAGGGGGCGGCTGTTCTTGACTGGGCCACCCAACATGGCTTTCTGCTCGATGAGGAAACACGGGATCACCTGCTGGTCTACGGTCAGGCGAGTCCTTTTTTCATGGCTGTGCAGTTCGACGCTGCACAGGCCCGCCAGCGCGGCCTGACCCAGGGGGATGGAACGCCGCTGCTGATCACGATGCGCTTGCCTCAACTCTGGGTGCCGCTGGAGGTGCTGGCTATCGGCACTGATACGGTGAATGCCGATCTATTCCTGCTGACTGATCAGCCTCTCTATACCAGCGACTGGGCTTATCACCTGGGACTATCGCCAGTGGGCAGCCAGGTGCCCGGGGCGCCGGGTCTACAGATTCGTCTCCAGGAGCCGCTGAACGAGACCCTCTATCACGATCTGGTGAGTGACCGCAATATGAGCTGGGTCTGGCCAGGAAGCTGGCTTACTTATCTCAGTTTGACAGCGCCGGCACCCCAGGTCACTTATGATTTGCAGGTTAGCCCACAGCCAGGGCTGATGCATGCTGTCAGCTTTGGTACTCCTCCCCAGCAACTGCGGCAGCCCTCAGGCTTCTATCTGCCAGAATGGGTACCCGCTCTGCCCCAGGGAACTTTGCCTATTCTGCTAGAAACGGCCGGCCTCCTGCTGCTCGTTGCTGGCCTGGCGCTCTGGCATTACCGGAGTCGCGGGGGCAATATGCCTGGAAGGGTCTCTTCCCACCACGGATGAACGCTTCCTTTACGCCTGAGGCGAGCGTAGTTGTCCTCCAGCAGAACTGACCAGGCGGCTGCGCTCGCTCTGCTCTCTGCTGCCCTAGCGATCTGACAGAAATACCATCACCAGTACAAAGACCTTTCCAGCCTCTCCATCTATATCCCCCCTTAAATTTAATTAGAGCACGTTTCGTGATCCTTGCTTCAAAATCAATCCCTTCTTCGCCCCCTGACGGCCTCTTCACCCGGGAATTACATTTCTTATCGAGGTAAAAATCGATATTACTGCTCGCTTGTCTTGAAGCATGCAGGCAGTAATATCGATGATAATTGCGATGGAAATCTCAGGGATCTTCGATAGTCATTCTTACACAAGAAATCTGACCCAAAATAGGAAATAGGTCTAAAAACTCCCATCATCACCTTGAAAAATAGATCCATAAGAACGTACAACAATAAAGAAGCACTTACAATCGTCTTGCGTATAGCGCATCCAGCAAGCCCCCACGCAGATCGGGAGCTGGCGAGAATCTAATCTAGCGAAGAGCCAAGGAGGTCGCAACGTAGCGCCGCGCCGCGCCAGGGCCAGTCAACGGACGGGGGGGGAAGGAGAGCGCTCTGTTACTGGACAAGAGAGGATCTAAATGAAGCTCATGAGGAGCGACAAAACATCGTAGGGAGCGGTTGTGTCTATGAATATCTTGCATTGGCTGAAACAGTTGTGGCGAGGAAGAGCTAAAAGACGCGGGCAGCTGAGAGCGGCCCCACAGCAGGCGGTTGCCGGGGTTGGCGTAGCAAGGCAAAGGTCGGAGCAGGCTCATCCGCAGCAGGTTTTGCGGGTTGGGCAGGACAGAGAGACAGTTACCTGCACTTCGTGTGGGTCAGCAGTCGTCGGGATGTTGGATAGTGCAGGAGGCCTGGCCAGAGCAGCGGTCGACAGCTGGCCAGGCTATACAGTACATAATCCGGGTAGTGGAGGCAAGGAGCAGGCCCGAAGGCAGGAGACTACAGATCAGATGGAACCGGTGGGAGTTGGTAGTGTACTCGTCCAGCCACAGGCCCTGGAGCAGCATCCGACTGTCCGGCTTCCTCAGCCTCCCCAGGTGGCGGCTTTCGCCAGGCGCTACTTGATAGATACAGATTACCTGCTGCCGAAGGATCTCATTGAAGCCAATCGGCTCGATTTCCAGCACTTCTACCTCAAGCATGTCCTCAAAAGCAACTATCTGGCGCCGCTCGACAAGGAGCGCGTGCGCTCTATCCTCGACGTCGGCTGCGGTACCGGGCGCTGGGTCATCGAGATGGCGCGGGCTTTTCCCCAGGCGCGCGTCTATGGCATCGATCTGGAATGGTCGACGCCGTCGCAGAAACTCCCCCCAAATGTGAGCTTTTTACAAGGCGACGTTCTCCAGGGTCTGCCCTTCTCCGAGCATACTTTTGACTATGTCCATCAGCGTCTGCTCGCTATGGGTATTCCAGCGAAGAGATGGCCGTTCCTGTTGCAAGAGCTGCAGCGAGTAACAGCGCCAGGTGGCTGGATTGAGCTGTTCGAGGGAGGAGATACTTTTGTGAACGCTGGTCCCGCTCTCAGGCTGTTCATAGAGTGGTATCGCCAGGCCAGCAAGCGGGCAGGCTACGATCCGGCCATCGCGGATCGTCTTGGCAACCTTTTCCAGGGCCTTGGGCTGCACCATGTCCGCCTGGAAACGTTGAGTGTGCCGGTCGGCCCCTGGGGTCGCCACGAGGGGGTGATGCTGCAGAAGAACCTGATGGCCACCTTTCCGGGTCTCTTCCCCCTCTTGCAGCAACAACTTAACATTGAGGAAGGACAATTTAATACCGTACTGAGAGAGATCAATCGAGAAATAGAAATGTTACAAATCGAGTATCAGTATTACGTAGTTTATGGACAGAAATGACAGACAGCTCCTTTTGCTTGACCTTTTACGCCTGGGCCATGCGCTGCCTGCCTCTGATGTCGCGGCCTGCTGGGGAGCGGCCTCGTGAGGCGGCTACTGCGCGGCGGGCGTTGTCAAGGGGAAAACAGGCTGCTCGATGTTGCTCAGCGTGGGGCCAGGGAAGGCCCAGCTACTGTCACTGGGGTCAGGCTCGGTGCATGACCGTTCCCGTCCTGAGGCAGTTGATTTTGCCAGACCAGCGAGTGACTGCGCTCACGCCTCCTTTTCCAGCTGTCACCGAGCAGCCCGCGATAGAGGCGACCCACCGAGGGGAAGCTGGAGCCAAACAGGTTTTTCCTGCTAGCCCAGATCACCCTCGCAGGCATTTTCTTCGTCGCTTGTAGACTCTCTTCGCCTCCCTGCTGGGAGTCCCAAAGCTGGCTCTTTTTGGGCAGGGACGGGCCTCACCTGGCTCTCACCCTGCGGTGGCGAGTCAGAGTTTGCTGCCGTCTGACGTGAGGCACAGCGCGGACAAACCAGCCGCGGCAGTTTCTCTTTCAGCCAGATCGGCGGTGCGGTTGCTGCAAACACCCCTGAACCCCTCCTTGCTGCCTGCCAGTCTCAGGCTATGTCAGGCTTGTCATGGATGTAGACAGGGCAAGCCCCAGCACTGTACTGATCTTGCCCCTATGAAGAGGACACGCGCCACCACTGGCAAGCTGACAGATTTTTACAAAAGTACCGTCCCTTCTGTTCCATCCCCAGAGATCGGCGGGCGTGGCGCTCAGTGCGGCTCACTGTGAATCTCGGCCGGGCGTGGCTCCGGCGGCAGCTCCTGCTGGCGGAAGTAGGGCATGACTTCGCGGGCCATCATCTCCTGATGCTTGAGCACCAGGTAATCGGGCATGCCGTCAGTGCAGCCGCCGGTGACCAGCATGCCAGCATGCAGCACCTCGGTGTAGTAGCTGAGCTTCTCAATGACCGTCGCCGGGCTGCCAGCTATGACCACACCCTGCTCAACCAGTTCCTTGAAGGTGGTATTGGCGAAGCCAAAACTGGCGCGGTTCTCAATGGCCGCTCGAATGCTGCGCAGGCTCATGTAGCCCGGCGGCATGAAGAACTCAGTCGGAACTTTCATGGCCTTCTGAAAGAGCCACATCATGTAGCGCTCTCCCTCTTTCATGGCCAGATCATCAGTCTCAGCGATGGCGATCGGCACGCAGAAGGCAAGCTGTTCAGGCTGAGCTTCGTAGCCATATTTCTCCTCAGCCAGGCGGCGATACAGTTCATAGGCCCGCTTGCGCTGCTCCATTGGCATGAAGACGGTCATGTAGGGATAGCGATGGGCGGCGGCGAAGTCGATGGTTTCCAGACTGGCAGTGCCCGGCATCCAGATCGGCGGATGCGGCTTCTGCAAAGGTCGCGGCCAGATGTTGACGTAGCGATAGTTGTAGTGCTCTCCCTCGAAGCTGAAGGGACCGGGCCGCGTCCAGGCCTGGATAATGAGATCGTGGGCCTCGTTCATGCGCTCACGGCTCAGCGTCGGATTGATATTGTAGCTGAAGTATTCCATGCCAGTGCCGCGCACAAAGCCGGAGATGATGCGTCCGCCGCTGATGACATCGAGCATGGCGATCTCCTCTGCGACGCGCAGAGGATCGTCGTGGAGCGGCAGGGCGTTGCCGATGATGCCGATCCTGGCCCGCTTGATGCGCTGGGTAAGCACGGCGGCCATGATGTTGGGCGAGGGCATCGTACCATAGGCATTCTGATGATGCTCGTTGACGCAAACGCTGTCCCAGCCCAGTTTGTCAGCACGCTCCAGCTCGTCGAAGTAGCGGTTATAGAGGGCGTGACCCTTCTCGGGGTCGTAAATGCTGTTGGGTAACGTCACCCAGGCCGAGTCGTATTTTTCATCGAAGTCGGGCGGCAGATCAGGCCAGGGCATGAGATGGAAGTAGTGAAAAGTCAGTCGAGGGCGGCTCATGAGGGCTTCACCTCCTGCGGCTGCGACTCCTGAAGAAAGGCGGAGACGTGGGCAACCCACTGCTCACAGACTTCAAACATGGGCATATGACCGGTCCCTTCAAGCATGACGAGCTGCGCACCGGGAATGAGGCGCTGCCACTCTTCACCATAGGCAGCCGGAATGAGGCGATCACGCGCGCCCCAGATGATCAGCGTGGGGCAGTTCAGTCGCTGGAGACGCCGCGCCAGCCTGGGATCATAGTGCGGGTTCCAGGCCAGAGCGGCCAGCGTGGTGCGCTCGGCATAGAGGCGGACAAAGTAGTCGGTGTTGATCTCACGCGGGATCAAGGGTGCGGCGGCCATCAGATTCTCAAAGCAGGTCTCTAGCAGTCGCTGAGGACTGAGAGCGAAAATGTCAGCCATCGGGACCCCTTTGACCCGTAAGCCCGCAGCGTTGGAGAGGACGAGCCGGCTGACACGCTCGGGGTACCAGACAGCGATTTCGGCAGCCATCCAGCCCCCAAGCGAGTGCCCGACCAGGGCGACACGCTCAAGGCTCAGGGCCGCCATGAGATCGCGGAAGTAAAGCACGTAATCGCTCATATCGTGCATCCAGTCTGGCCGCTCGCTGAGGCCAAAACCTGGGATATCAGGAGCAAAGAGGTGGAATCGCTGGGCCAGGAGACGGTGGTAGTCGAGCCAGAGATTGCCAAGATGGGTGCCGTGCAGGTAGAGCAGCGGCGGCGCTGTGGGAGGACCGGCCTCAAAGAGATGGGTGGCTATCCCTTGCACTTCAATGGTGCGTTCAATCCGGCCGCCAGCGCGATCGGCTTCGGTCATCGCTGACACTCCTTTCCCTCCAGATGCAGAGCATGACTTCGCTCAAACGCAGGTGAATGTCTGGTCCATCCGTCGGCCCTGATGGCTCCTCTCTTCTTGCTCTCGATAGAAGATAGAAAGGGGAACGCCCGGTGAGTGTGCGTTTGCCTCACGGCGACCAGGAGCAGGAGAGGGAACACAGACAAGACACCGCCCATGGAGAGAAGGATACCATATGCAGCTGTCTCCTCCGCGCTTGCCGGTAAAGAGAGAAGGTGAGAATAGCGGATAACAGGAGGCGGGACGAGTCAATTCGGCAAGATAATCGATCCGGACCTAGCTAAACAGGACAGGCATGGTCAGGTCACTGTAGGTGCCTTTCCTCCGCCCTTCCGGCCCATAGACCACAATCTGCCCTTTTTCTTCCAGCAGGCTCAGGCTCGACTTATACTTGAAAAATTCAGTGTCGGCCAGAACGAATTCTTCAATATCATCAACGGTAACTTTTTGTCCTCTAAAATGGTTATAAATCTTCTGAGCGAGAATCGCTGGATCATCATTCTGGAGCAAGAATCCCTGTTCCAGACCAGTGCAGTCGGAGAACACAAAGTTACCCGTCGGGTCAACCTTCCACATCGCGCGCTTCATCTCCTTCATCCCCCGGCGATGCTTCGTGGCAAAGAAGAGAAAATAATGGGTCGTGTTCTTCCTATCACGCATACAGAATGAGCGCACGTAGCGAGCGCCTGCGACAGTTAAAAGCTGCTGACGATAGAGGTCGTGCAGGCGCCGCTGGCGCGTCTGCGCATCGGGGGTGTCAAGGGTGATTGTCCGCCATGCAGTGGTGCCAAAGAGGGAGTCATAATGCTGCTGCTTGGTCCTGTAATCAAGATCCAGAAAACGATTGGTTCCCTGGTACATGAAGGTGATCAAGACCTCACAGCGAGGGCAAGCCATCAGGTCGCGAATAATAGACATGGGTGCGTGGGAATAGCCAAATGGATCAACAAAGACAAACATGGCATCATATTGCTCGCACCCGTTGGCCAGAAGGCTGGTCATCGCCTCTACAAATCTTCCCGTATATACCTGATAGGTCGCCGTGGGTGGCAGCGGCTGGCTCTGGAGATGGGTCCGGAGCTTCCGCTGCAGATGAGCAGAGCGCTCGGGGTCCAGCTCCACGAAGAGAAACTTCACCCGGCCTCGCCGCAAGGAGTCGGCGCGATGCTGCTGATAGGCATCGATCATAATCAACGGCGAGCCGATTTCCCCGCCTACGTACTCCCCTGGACCAGCAAAACCATCGACCAGTAACCCTCTTCTCCCTTCGCGGATGAGGATGGGGAGCCAGGCATCCAGGTACTTGCGCAGAATGATATGCTTCGCACGCGTATGATCCTCCAGTTTCCAGATCACTGACTGCGGAGCCATTGCGCGCTCCTTTCCAGCTCGCCGTTCCTAAGCCGTCACTCGGGCCAGCCCAGTCCAGCCAGGCCGTTCTTCTTACCGCGCTTCCGGGACAGCGAGAAGAACGGTCGGCGCGGAGGTGGAACCTTGCACCATTGGCCGCATCTTCAATTGTTCAATGAAAAAGGACGTTATTAGCCTACATCTATCTCTCTTAGAGTATACTCAATAACAGGTTCTTTGACAAGCGAAATCTCGCCAAATAATCAAGCAAGCACTAAAAAGCTACTGCTGGAGAGTGTGATTGATTACAGGCAGCGGGCTGCGCTGGAGCTGAGCACGGAGTCGATAGCTGATATGACAGGCGCAGGGCATGCTGCTGATCACTCCCGCCTTCAGAAACTGCAGGGCCTCGCGCGGGTCCGCCTTGCAGGGGGTGGTTTGCACCTGCCCCAGGCCATAGCGCTCCAAGAGCAGCCGCACCCAGCGATAGAGCCGCTGTTGCCGCACCGCCGACGGACGATACTTGTGGGCCACCACCTCTGGCTCCAACTGACTGAGCAGGGGCCCCACCTGCTCCTCGGGCAAGCTCGCCCTGAGCACCCGCGGCATCTGCGGCGAGAAGCGCAGGATGTCCACGGTCATCCGCTTGAGCCGCGGCCCCAGGATGTCGCGGATCTGGGCAAACAGCTCGTGGTAGGCCGCGCGGTAGCCTGCCACGGGAATGATCGGCCCCAGCCGGATCGTATGGTCCAGGGCCCCGTGGTCAATGGCCCAGGCCAGCCCACGCAGGCGCGCCTCCGGCGGGGCCCCGCCCGGTTCAAACTGCGCCGAGATCGCTGCCGGGTTCAGGCTGATCGCCACGAGCGCCAGCCGGCCAGCGAGCTGCAGGTAGGGTTCATAGACCCCCTTGGTCAGGAAGAACGAGACAATTCCACGCTCACTGGCCAGATCCAAGATGGTCTGTACCAGCGAGCCGCGCCCCTGCTCATCGACAAACCAGGGATCTTCCTCGACAGGGCCACCCAGTTCCGCCCAGTTGACCACACTGCCCCGAGGCAGACGGTCCAGCTCGGGAATGACGTCTTCCAGATTGAGCGCCACGCTTTTCAGGCCCATGCCCTGCAGGCCGCGCAGATAACAAAAGCCGCATTCGACTGGACAGACGCCCTGCGCATAGTTGCCCCGCAGGAAGCCACGGATCGGCTCGGCCACGCGCTCCTCTTCTGGTGAGCGCGTGCCAGCGATCCAGGTCTGGCGCCCCCGGCGGTAAGCCACAATCGGGGTCCAGGCCCCGCAGGTGGTGCCAGCCCCGCCGACAAAGGGGGCAATGAATTGCGGGCGACTCGCGCCGCCGCGACGGATCAGCAGCAGGAGACGGGCTTTGCGCTGGGCTTCGTCCTGCGCTGGCCAGAGCTGCCGATGCAGTGTCAGCACCTCGCGGGCCACCTCGCTTCGACTGCCGAGGCGCCGCAGATGGACGGCAGCGACTAGCGGAGCCAGCCGGGCCGCGGCAGCGCTCGCTTGCTCCTCTTCGTGCGGACTGTGGGCATGGAGGAGCAGGTGCGCCGGTCGCTGGGGGGCCAGCCGCTGGCGGTTGGAGAGCAGGCGCAGGGCCCGCTCACCCGCCACGCCCGTTGCGACTGCAGCATCCAGCGCCACCAGATCGATCTTAGCAAGTTGCCCCAGCATGGACGGCTCCCGGCCCCCATCCTTCTCCATAAACTTCGGCTGCATCTCACTCTTTTCCCAAGAAGGCTTCATCATAGTTCCCTCTGTGGAACTCACACTTCATCGCTGTTCCCTTGATGGCTCCATACGACCAGGTACGCAGAGTGGCGCCACAATGGAATTTTTGTTCGAGACTTATGCTTTAATTCTATCCCTAGAAAATAAACGAAGTCGAGAGAACAGAGACAACGGGCTAAAAAAGCACTTGCTGGCACCCATCTGGCCCCCTGAACGCCCCCAGTTTCATCCCGGTTTCCATCTTGACAGACAGCCGCTCCATATGGTATCTAATCAATAAGCTAACGCAACCGGTTGCGTAGACAAAGTAACCGGAGAGAAGCAGTCAGGGCGGCGGATCGCAGTGCAGCGATCGGCCAGACGAGCGATGAGGAGACTGCGGTCAGGGGGTCTCTGATGACCACACAGGAGCAGCACAAGGCAAGCGCCGGCCCGAACGAGCCGCAACAGTCAGGGGAGCAGCTCAGGCAGATGCTTCCCGAGCTGAACACTGCGCGGCCCACGATTGCAGAGATTGCCCGGCGGGCGGGCGTCAACAAATCCACGGTCTCGCGTGCCCTGCGAGATGATCCCTCGATTCCGCAGGCCACACGCCAGCGCATTCAGGACCTGGCCGCGCAGCTCAACTACGTGCCCAACGCCAGCGCGCGCCACCTCAACCACGCGCGCACTGACACCATCGCCCTGGTCTCACGTGCCCTTAACCTCGACACCGGTGCTGGCAGCGCCGACCCCTTTCTGGTCGAGCTGCTCGCCGGCATTGCCGATGAGGCTGCCAGTCATCACTTCGACGTTCTCCTGGTGCGAGCTGAAGAGGGGGAGCGGGAACTAGGTGTCTATCAGCGCATTCTGGGAGGACGGCACGCCGACGGCGTGATTCTTACTGACCTGCGCCCGAACGACCATCGCCTCGCCTATCTGTGCCGTCACCGCTATCCCCACGTGCTTTTCGGTCGCTCCGCTGAAGATCTGGCTGAGGCCCGCCTCTATCCCTATCCCTGGGCCGAAGTCGACAACCGCAGTGGGGCCAGAATCGGCACCGAGCATCTCATCGGTTTAGGTCATCGGCGCATCGCCTTCATCGGCGGAGGCGATACCTATCACTGGGAGCGCGATCGACGTGCCGGCTACCGCGAGGCCCTGGCGCGGGCCAATCTGCCCTACGACCCACGCCTGTGTATTCCAAGCGGCATCTCCCAGAAAGACGGCTACCTTCTCACCCAGCAACTACTCTCCTGGGAAGAGCCACCAACAGCCATCTTTGCCATTAGCGATGTGCTCGCCGTCGGTGTAATGCGGGCCGCCCTTGATGCCGGAGTCCAGGTCGGACCCGCTTTCTCAGTGATTGGCTTTGACGGTCTCGGGCTTGGCTCCTACTTAACCCCCCCGCTCACGACCTTACGCCAGCCCATCAACGAGGTAGGGCGCATCCTGGTGCAACTACTGTGCGCCGTCCTGCGCGGTACCCCGCCGGAAGAGCCACACGTCTTTCTACAACCAGAGCTGATAGTGCGCGCCTCGACGCGCGGTTACTAACCAATAATAGCCGCAGCGCTAGAGCGCAGCTGTCTTCCTTGCATTTGGAAGTCAGAGCAGCCAGACCAGTATTGCCGAAGAGGAGAAAGGAACCGTGTACGAAGAGCAGCAAGATGGTCCAGCCCTGCAGACGCATCCCGACGGGAAGCGTTACTATGCCCTCAGCGGCAGGCGCCTCTATACCATCGCCACCTTAGAGGGTCGCTTTCCCGACGTGGGCTGGCACCAGCCAGGCGAGATGGGTGGTTTGTGGGCCCCGCCGATCAAACTACTCGACGGCTACTGGTTTGCGCTGCGCCTGCCTGGAAGCGAGGAAGCGCTCTGGCTCACCGCGCCCGAGCGCTGGCAATGGAGCGCCGCGGGTGTAACCTTCAGCTATACTCTCCCGGCGCTAAGCCTCGCCGTCGAGCGACGCGAATGGATTGTGCCCGATGAAAGTGCCCTGGTCATCCAATTGACCTTGAGAGCACTACCTGGTTCAGATCATCCGAGCCAGCAACAGGCCCGGCCCCGAGAGGCCAGGGCCAGCAAGGCGGAGCCAGACCTGAGAGAGGCTGCGGTCAGCGAAGTGCTCTGTGGCCTGGTGGTACGCAGCGATTTACACGGCGCCTGGATGGCCGAGGAACGCCTCGGCTGGCACGACGGAGAAGACCTGGCCGAGTATGATGAGAAGCTGGCCGCCGTCGTGCTGCGCGACGCGCTCCACCCTACGTGGACGGCCTGCGTGGGAGCCACAGTCGCTCCCGTTGCCTGGCAGGTAGGCAACTCCATCTGGGGGCCGGAGCGCACCGGCGGACGCGGCACCGGCGCCGCGCTCTGGTATCGCTGCCAGATCTCCTCCGCCGGCGCCGCGCAGCTCAGCTTTCTCATCACCGGCCCCGCGCGCAGCGCGGGGTCGGCTGCCGACCTCTTCGCCCGCCTGACGCGTGGGGGACTCGTCTTAGGCGGCCTGACGCCTGTGCTCGTCGAAGCTCAGCACCGCGCCCAGGCTGAGTCTCGCTCCCCCTTCGAGCACTGCGTTCTTTCCTCGCCCGATCTGGCTTTCAATGAGGTCTTCGCCTGGTCTAAGGCCAATACCGCCCGCCTCCTGCTGGAGGTGCCAGGCATCGGCGCCGGTCTGATGGCCGGCCTGCCCGACTTCCCCTGGTGGTTTGGCTGCGATACGGCCTATGGAGTGTTGCCACTGCTCCCCATCGGGCAGACCAAGGCTGCCGTGCTTAGCCTGCGCACCCTGGCCGCCTTCGGTGAACGCTGCGACCCTCACGGCGCCGTGCCTCATGAAGTGCTCCCCTATGGCCAGCTCTGGGCAAGCGGCAACCTGGTGGAGCTGCCGCTCTTCGTGCGCGCACTCTACCATACCTACTGCTGGACTGGGGACCAGGGCCTGCTGAGAGAGCTGTTCCCCTTCTGTCTACAGGCCCTGCGCGCCTGGCCGCTGGCCGACTGCGACCGGCGCGCTACCCCGGTCCCCCACGGCAAAAGCATCGTAGAGACGCCGGAGATGGCCAGCGAGGAGGTGCAGGCGCTGGATGTGGCCGCCTACCTGGCCGAGGCTCTGGATTGCCTCGCTACCCTGGCCACTGAACTGGACGACCCCGGGTTGGCCACCGACCTGCGCCAGCGCGCCGCGCAGACTCGCGCCCATGTGCGCGACGCCTGGTGGGTGCCACACGAGGGCCTCTTCGGCGATCTCTACGCCTCCCCCCACAGTCTGCGCCAGCACCAGATCCTGTTGCAGACCCGTGCCGAGGAGGCCTCCCGCGCCTCAGAGGAGGGTGAGGCCCAGGCCCTTCAGGAAGCGGCAGCCGCTCTGGAAGAGGCTCTCCAGGAACAGCTCGCCTCCTCCGGTTCCAGCCGCGCCCAGGCCGAGGAGGCTCCTCGCCCCTGGCTGCTGTACCACATGGTCCAGGCGCTGGCTCTAGACGCCGGCCTGCCCTCGCTGACTCAGGCAAGCTCACTGCTGGCCCGCCTCCAGACACCCGAGTGGCAGGAAGCCTGCGGCCTGGTCCTCAATGCCCGGCGCAACCGAGCGGTCATGACTTTACCGTCAGGCGCCCTGGCAGTCGGCGCGGCTCGCTACGGTCACGCTGATCAGGCCCTGGCCTGGATGCAGCGCATGAGTACCGCCTTCGGCCTGGCCTCACCTGGGACGCTGAGCGAGTACGCTCCCGACGGGGGCTGCTTCTTGCAACTCTGGTCAAGTTACGGCATCGTCTGGCCCGTCGTACACTATTTCTTCGGCCTCCGCCCCGAGGTGGCCAAACGCCGTCTACTCTGTATCCCCCAGCCCCCCAGTAGCTGGCCCCGGGCTGCCCTGCGCCGCATCCCTCTGGCTTCGGCATCTCTCGATGTCGAGCTGACCGTAGAACAGGATAGCCTGCAGGTGCAGCTCACGATTAGTGAACCGGACTGGGAGCTGCTGCCCGGCCTGGCACTGCTTCCCAACCAGCGTATCTGCGAGGCTCGTCTGAACGGCAGACCGGTAACACTCCACCCGGTCCAGCTCACCGGGTTCGAGGAGCGCACTATCTGGCTCGCTCCGGCCTTGCAGCAGACCACTGCCTATGAGCTGCTGGTGCGCTGGTCCCCTTCCGCCATCACGGCTGGTCCATAGGAGGTGAGCCTGAGCTAGTCTGTGTCTCAATTACTCGTTGTTTCTAATCAATTATCTTTACTCGATCTTTCTTGCAATGATGCAAGAATTACAAGAGGAGTAACGACGGCACTCCTACTTGACTTGTCGCTCTGTCCATACCCAGCCCCGTCAGATGCAGCCGGGCAGGCCGTGGCACGGCTGGCAGGCGCTCACCCAGCCCCCTGCGCCCACAGAACCGCGCCGCCCACGCTGGTCTGGCAGAGGGATCGGTAGAGTAGCCGATAAGAGCAAACAAAGGAGTTCAATCATGTCAGGTACGACAAGAAAGAGGAGCTTCTGGAGTATTTTGATGGCCCTCACCCTCGTGGCCCTCCTTACTGCCTGCGGTGGCAGCAGCAGCAGTAGCGGAGGCACGACCAGTGGGGCCAGCCCCAGCGCTACGGGGCCGAAAAACGCTCTTGTGCGCTGTCCGAGCAACACCAATACCACCGCGGCCAGCCCTGAGACCGGTCAGATTCATCTGGTGGTCGCTGGCTGGGCCTCCACGCCAGCGGAGGATGCCCTTGTCAAGCAGGGTCTGCAGAATTTTGAGAAGCTGCATCCCAACGTGACCGTGACCTGGACGCCCATCCCTGGCGACTACGCCACCAAGATGCGCGCCAACGTTGCCAGCGGCAACGTGCCTGATGTCTTCTATCTACAGCCGCCGATGGCCCAGGAGTATATCCCCGCCGGCAAGCTGCTCAATCTCAGCCCCTATATGGCACGCGACCATGTCTCGCCTTCGACCTACTATCCGTCGCTGATGCAGGACTTCGACTGCGCCGACGGCACGGTCTTTGGCATTCCCAAGGACTGGAACTCGCTTGGCCTGTTCTATAACAAGACGCTCTTCCAGCAGGCCGGACTTGGCGATCCCTCCAACTGGACCTGGGATGACCTGAAGAATGCCGCCCAGAAGCTGACGAAGCGCGGCAGCAGCCCGGCCAATAGCGTCTATGGTATCGCCCTGCCCGCCGATGCCTCGCGCTGGGGAGCCTTCCTCTTCGCCAACGGCGGTCAGATGGTCTCTGCTGACGGAAAGCAAGCCCTCTTTAACAGTCAGGCCGGCATCCAGGCGGCGGAGTTCTACACCTCCTTCGAGCTGAACCATACCGGAGTCATGCCCGGCGACGTTGGTGCCAGCTGGGACGGCGATGCCTTCGGCAAGCAGCAGGTGGCGATGACGCTGGAAGGCGGCTGGATGATCCCCTTCCTGGCCCAAAACTATCCCAAGGTCCAATACGGCATCGCGCCGCTTCCCATCGGACCGAGCGGCAAGCGGGGCAACCTGCTCTACACCAACGCCTGGGCCGCCTACTCTGGCACAAAGTACCCTGGCATGGCCTGGGAGCTGATCAAGTATATGACCGGCGCCGACTATCAGACGCAGGTGCTGCATGACGGTTTCGCCCTCCCAACCCTGACCTCGCTGGCCAACGACTCCTACTTCCAGCAGAATCCAGGGGTCAAGGTGTTGCAGGATGGGGCTGCCTATGGTCAGCCTGACTTCTACGGCGTGGCCGATACCGAGATCCACAACGATGTGAGCAACGCCCTGCAGTCCATCATGCTCGGCAAGCAGTCGGCTACCGACGCTCTCAATGCGGCAGCCCAGAAGGTCAATACCTGGATACAGCAAAACGTCGCACCCTAGCCCTGGCCGCTCGCGCCTGCACCCGAGCGCGAGCGCTCTGATCCTGTAGAGAAACAGGAGAGCGGGGGCAGCCAGGGAGGGTCGGTCAGACGAGAGCCACCTCGCTCTCGCTCGCTCTGGCCATACCCTGGTCCTTCGCTCTCCTGGCTCCTGCTTGAGAGCCACGTCCATTTATCTGGTCTGCAAGATAAAGGAGCCTTGACTATGCAACTGGCAGCAAGCAAAGCTCGTCCGGGCGGCCCTCCCGGGACGCGCCGCGGTCTGCCTTTCAAGATCAATCGGCGCAGGCTGACAGAGACCCTGACAGCCTACACCTTCCTGGCCCCCTACCTCTTTGTTCTGATCGTCTTCACGCTGATCGCCGTCGTGACGGCGCTCACTCTGAGCTTCTTCTACGTCGACTTTGGCTTTACCACTCCGATCTTCTACGGCTTCCGCAATTACCTGAATATCTGGTACGACCTGACTCACGATGGCGACTTCGCTGTTGGTCTACGCAACTGCGTCGAGTACACGATTGGCGTCGTAACTCTTCAGACGATTCTGGCACTCTTTCTGGCCCTTCTGCTCAACCAGAAAGTGCGCGGACGGGGCTTCTTCCGTACCGTCTTCTACCTGCCGGCCATGACCTCGTCAGTGGCCATCTCATTGATCTTCTACTGGCTCTACCAACCCCAGGGGGGCATCAACTATGTGCTCTCGCTGCTGCACATCCAGGGGCCGGCCTGGCTGGAAAATCCCTCTACAGCCCTGCTCGCCATTATGCTGCTCAACATCTGGACCACAGCCCCAACTTTCATGTTGATGTATCTGGCAGCCCTGCAGGATATCCCTTCAACACTCTACGAGGCCGCCCGCGTCGATGGGGCCAATAGCTGGCAGATGCTCTGGAAGATCACTGTGCCCCTCCTGCGTCCGACCACTTTCGCTGTGGTAGCCCTTGGCTCCATTGGGGCCTTCCAGATGTTCGACCAGGCCTTCGTGATGGAGGGCGCCAGCGGGGCCCCGCTACGCTCAACCCTGACGGCGGCAATGGTCATTTATGATACGGCCTTCCAAAAGTCGCTGATGGGCCTGGCCTGCGCTCAAGCCTTTGTGCTCTTCATCATTATCTTCGCAGTGACACTGCTCCAGAAGCGTTACATCGACGTCAACATCCAATACTAATGGGCAGTGGCCAGATTGTCAGGTGAGCAGAAACATAGACAGGTAGAGAGGTAAACGAGGCAGACCGCGCCTGGTCTGTCTATCAAGCAAGAGAGAGGAGTACGAGCTATGAGCACAATTGGAGGCGTAGCCCGAGTGGAAAAGGCGCATCTGCCGTCAGTTGCCGTCTCCATGCGGCGTCGGCCCCCACTGCCATTGTCGCCGAGTCGTATATTGCTCTATGTTGTGCTGGCCGGCTATGGGCTATTCTCGCTGGCCCCCTTCCTGTTCGCCTTCTCATCTTCATTCAAGACCTACGCACAGGTGCTCTCGTGGCCACCGAGCCTTTTGCCCAACCCGGCCACCCTTGACAACTACCGCTTCATCCTGAGCGGGGCCCAGCTCTTCCCGCGCTATATTCTGAACTCGATCATCTACGCCGGCGCAGTGACGGTCCTCAATGTCTTGCTGGCCTCAATGGCCGGCTACGCCTTTGGGCGTATGGAATTTCCCGGGAAAAACTTCTTTTACCTGCTGACGCTGGCGGTCCTGATGATCCCCTCACAGCTCATTCTGATCCCGAAGTTTCTGGTGGCCTATACGTTGCACTTGACCGATAACTATGGCGGATTGATTGTGCCAGCGATGGTCACGCCCACTTCGGTCTTCCTGATGACGCAGTTTCTCAAGACGCTGCCACGCGAGTTAGAGGAGGCGGCGCTGATCGACGGCTGTTCTCGTTTTCGTGCCTTTTGGCAGATCATTTTCCCCCTGGTCCGACCAGCAGTCACAGTAGTCGCGCTATTATCGTTCCAGGGGGCCTGGAATGAGTTCCTCTGGCCACTGATCGTAATGTCCCACCAGGAGAACTATACGTTGACGGTGGGCCTGGCCTTCTTCAAAGGCAACTATGTGACCCAGTACAATCTGGTGCTGGCGGGCGCGATGATCTCGATTGCCCCGCTGGTGATCATTTTCTTCATTTTCCAGCGCTACTTTATCCAGGGTCTGTCTACGTCGGGCCTGGCCGGCAGATAGAGGTCCGGCTGGCACGACCAAACGATATTCGTAGAGCATTTGTGGTGAAGTTTATGCATGAGTCGGAACAGACTGCTCTTCTCGTCCGCTGGCTAGAGCGAGGACGTGCCTGGTTGGATGAGTTACAGACGCCCACCGGCCTGCACGCAAGCAGCGCGGCTGATCACTATCACGCCCTATTTGGGCGTGATACCCTCTGGTCGGTGTTGCTGGTGCTAGAGGCCGCGCGGCTGCGTCCGACTGATCGGGTGCTGGCCTCTTGGGTTGGAGAGTTCTCCGCTCGTGGTCTGCGGGCACTGGCAGCCACACAGGGCACGAGCGAGCGTGACGAGAATGAGGAGCAGCCGGGCAAGATCATCCATGAGTACTGGCCAGAACCGCGCCGCTGGCCCGAGGGCGAATGGCCATTGTGGGAGGGCCGCTACTATGGCTCAGTGGATGCCACCTACCTCTTTCTGATCGCCGCCGCGACGGTCTGGCAGCAGGTCGAGGGCGGGCGGCAACTGGTCGAGCAGCTCTGGCCCCATGTCCTGGCAGCACTCGATTGGGCCTTGAAGTACGGCGATGTCGATAATGATGGGCTGATTGAGGTAATGCCGCGCCAGCCTCGCGGCCTGGGACTGCGCAACCAGGTCTGGAAGGACAGTAATGACGCTTTGCTGCTCGAAGATGGCGCTCCCCCCAAGCCACCAGTGGCCTGGATCGAGCTGCAGGGCTACGCCCTGGCCGCTTTCCGCGAGATGCGCCCCCTGCTCCAGGCCGCAGGAGCTGAGGCCGCTCTCCTGCGCGAGTTAGAGGAGCGCATAGAGCGCCTGCGCAAGGGCCTACCGCGCTTCTGGCTGCCCAGGGAACACTGTCCTGCTATGGCTCTCTCTCCAGAGAAGCAAGCCATTCCCCTGGTGGCCTCCAATATGGGGCATCTGCTCTGGTGCGCGGCTCTGGAGGAACCCTACGCCTCCCAGACGGCAGAGCGCCTGCTCCAGCCCGACCTGCTCACCCCCTGGGGCATCCGCACGCTCTCACGCACCTCGTACGCTTTCGACCCGTATTCCTACCACCGCGGCACTGTCTGGCCATTCGATAATGCCATCATCGCTTCCGCTCTCTGGCGCATGGGCCGCCGTCGCCAGGCCCTCATGATCAGCCGGCGCCTGCTGGAGGCTCTGGCCCTCTTCGATTCGCCGGTGGAACTCTACTGTGTTCTGCCTCCGGAATGGATTCTGACCCCCACTACGGGCGGAGCCGAGGTGCTGGCGGTCTATACGCGCGCCTGCAAGGTCCAGGCCTGGACCGCCGCCGCTCTGATGCTGGCCGCGTCTCAATTGCTGGCTGAGGCCGGCTGATGAGCAGATGGCTGCCTGGCAGCCCCGTCAGCCTGCAGGCAGAGACACGGGCGAAGGCGAGAGAGGCCAGAGAGGCACAGGGTCGCTGGCGACAGCGCGGGATAGACCGGCCAGGGCCGTGACCCACCTCCGCTTTCTCCCGTAGTTAGCTCCCTATCCAGTTTGGGCCAGTCCAGTAGCCAGAGGTGCCAGGCCCCCCTGAGCCAGCACATGCAGGGTAAAGCGAGCTGCATTGCTGGCAGCCTTGCGCTGCCGCCGCTCCTTGTTCACATGCTTGAAGCCATCGGCCCAGTCGGCAATGGCCTTGACGAGAATCCAGTCGACTTTGTGGTGCTGGGCCGCCGCGCACAGTCCAGCCCCTTCCATCTCGCCGCCGATGGCTTCCGGCTCCAGGGCCTGCAGCTGATCACGATACTCCTTGTCGTTAATCAGCTTCTCGCCAGAGAGCAGCAGGCCAAACTGGACCCGCTGCCCCGACCAGCTCTTGACACCACTCTTGAAGCGATCCAGCAGCAACGGCGAGGCGGTCACCCGGTCGCCACGCAGGCGCACGCTGCGCTGGCCCTCGCGGGCAACTACAGCCTGTAGTTCATAGGCCAGGATCTGGCGCGCCACCAGAATGTCGCCAATGTGCTGCTCATCAGGCTTGAGGCCAAAGGCGATGCCTACCATGATGACGGCCCGCGGCTGCAGATGACGGATGCCCTCGCTGACTGTAAGAAGGGAGCCAGCAACGCCACCTTGCCCCATTTCAGACTGCACCATGACCAGGCTGGTACCACTGACCTCACCCAGAAGATAGTAGGTCTTCTGGTCAATATAATATCGCTCTACCTGTGAGAAGAGCGCTAACACCGCCTGAGCTTCTATTTCGGTGACCGTCACCAGCAGTACATCGGCGTGCAGCCCGGGCTGCAAGGCACGTGCACCGCCAGTGAGCAGAGCCGCCGGCGGGGAGACCACACGCTGCTCGATAGCCTGCTGTGCCGCTTCGGCAGGAAAAGCGGCGCTCTGTGTTTCCTGCTCGGTCACAGTGACCGTCAACGCCTGTTGGGAGCGAAGCAGAGCTTCCAATTCAGCAAAGAAGTGTGTAGGCTGCCCGTAAGTTCCCCAGATCAGAAATGGGGCGCTTTCTCGATGTCGCGCTTCGATGATTCTGAGCAGCCGATCATCTTCAGCCGGGGGCTGGGGTGAAACATAATAAATGCTGCTGCGACTGGTCGTGCTCAGAAGCCGAAGAATCGCTTCTTCCTGCGTAGGAGATCCGATGATGATGAGGTCCTCGTTAAGCTCGTGCTCCAGGATCTCACGCAGCGGAGAGGGAAATTCTAGCAAGTCAGGAAAGTCGGGAGCGAGAAGACCGGCCTCCAGGCTGCCAAAGAGCTTGAGGAGCAGGATCTCACGCCTACGCGCATGATCTCTCAGCTTTTCTTGAAGATAGATTTCGCTCTCACGACCAAGGACGAGCTGACAGAGCTGCTCTAACCCTACGTTTTCGCTCACAAAGGCGCGTTCCAGCGAGGCATCGATGCCGCCTGTCAAGATCGTCGTAAAGTAGCCTTGCTTGCAGAGGCGAGCCAGAGCGCGATAGCCGATCAGGTTCTGAGATGCTTCCTGCAGAGCCAGGCCATACGCCAGCACTCCGAGGCGATCATGCAGGCCAAGCTGCTGGAGATAAGCCCGCAAGTCGCTCCAGCTCTCGCTGTGACAGATCGCTTTGCGTACCTCGGCGTTCAGGCTGGCGGCGAGGGTGATTACAACGCGATAGGGCTGATCTCCCTGCCGTTTGCGCAGGTCGAGCAGCCGGGCCAGGTGCTTCAGAGCTTGTGGCACATCTGTTTCCATCGCTTTCTCCTCTCTAGCGGCTCAACTGCCGAGCAGCCGCGTCTCACGCCGGCGTAAACAGATGGCCAGAGCAGAGCAGAGACGAGCGTGGAGCAAGGTGGCCTGCCCTCTCTGCGCTTCCTCTCTCAGGCTAGAATGTAAACAGCGTCCCATACTTGAGCACACGTAAAGCCTCCAGGCGCAGCACGTCAGGGAAGAGGGTTTGATAAATGGCACAATTTGGCGATCGGACATCGAGTCGTCCAGTCAGACGATAGGTCAGCAAAGGACAACCACCCGCACACCAATAACGCCAGCGGCAGGTCTGACAGCCCTCCTTCTCCTCAACAGGCAGGGCACGCAGCTCGCCAGAGCCAGAGGAGCGACGCACCGCCTCCAGCGGGTCCTCAGCTGCAATGGTCGTAATCGTCTGCCCGAGCGCAGCATGACAGCCTGCCACCCCTCCGCGCTGATCGATCACCAGATAGTTGCGCCCCATGCCACAGGCGTAGCGAGAGGCCAGACCGGGATGGGTCCGATCGAGCAGCGAGCTGAACAAGCGACGACGCGGCAGACGCCTCTCGATCACCGCAAAGGCAGCTCGCATGCCCGCAATCATCTCCTCTTCCTCAAATCGAAGATCATCAATATTAGCAGAACAATCGTGTTCGCGGTAGTAGCTCAAAGCAAAAGGAAGATCGCGCTCGAGCAAATAGTCCAGCAGGGCAGGCAGGCCAGCAAGGTTGCGCCGTGAGACGGTCACATTCACAGACGGAGGCCAACCTGCGGCCAGCAAGCGATTGAGAGCGCGCTCAACGTAGGCGAACGAGCCTTGACCATGCCCAAAGGGGCGCTGCAGATCATGCTGCCGACCGAGGCCATCGAGCGACAGCATGACCCTGATATGGTGGTCCTTCAGGGCGGCCACCGCTCGCTCGCTGAGGGCCACTCCATTGGTGAGCAAGGAGGCGCTTACCTTGATCTGGGCCTCTGCCCCCAGAGCAAGAGCATAGTCGTGCAGAGCCAGCACCTGGCGGAGGCGCAATGTTGGCTCGCCACCGGCGTACTTCAGATGCACTGCTCGATAGCTGTGGCGCCGTGCGGACCGAAAGATGGCCTCGACGGCCCGTCTGGCGGTCTCCTCAGCCAGATGCTCGGAACTTTTGTGGACATAGCAATACTGGCAAGCCAGATTGCAAGCATTCGTGATGTGCAGCCAGGCGGAGAGGATCATGCCCTCCTCTTTCGGCCAGGAAGAGCCGTGCTGAGTCGGATCAGCCTGCACAGGTAGCAGAAAGCCCAGCCCGACCAATAAGCGCAGCAGCGAGAGCAGGCTTTCAGGGGGCACCCGAGAAAAGGCCAGGGCGGCTTCAGCGGGCGAGGCGGGCTGCTCAAAGGAGTGGAGCAGAGCCAGCGCCTCGCCATCCAGCACAGCCAGGTGCCCTGTTATCAGCTGCTCGGGATTGCAGATCAGCCAGCGCCCAGCAGTGCACTCGCTCTGATAGAGGGAAGCTGGTAGGCACAACTGCCCTTGCCCTACCTTAGAGCTGAGGCACTCCTCAGGCTGGTCCCGGCAGGAGAGCAGCGCCTCTAACTCTCTCCACCCCTGTGGGTCGCCAAGGCCACATTCACCGGTTTCGCTGCAATCGTCAGAGGTCCACGCCTCCGGAGAGTCTTTCCACACCGGATCAAGATCAACCCAGACATTCATTCGTGCGTGTCACCTCCTGAAGAACTGAGTGATAACAACTATCACCAGCAGGATCGCACTACCAGATTTGCAGCGACAACTCATGATGTCTGTGGGCCAGTAGAGATCAGGACGGCAGAGGATCTTTGGCCCACAGAGCGCACCGGCTAGCCCGGGACACGCAACAGTCGAGCAACCTCCTCACAGGCCTGGTCTAATTCGGGATAGCGTTCTGCCAGACCCCGCTGTCGCCAGCCCTCGCGCACGCACTGGGCCACCTCGGGGACGCTTGCCAGCGGCAGAGCCAGCAGGTGCTCCAGCAAGCGGCGCTGCGCTTTTTGGTACTCCAAGAAATTATGGCGCGTCATCCAGGCACAGCTCTCGACATAGTGCGCGATCGCCTCCTCCCAACGGCCCTCCGTATAGGCCAGGTTCCCCAGGACCTCCTCGCCACGCCCCAGCAGCAAGCGGTAGCCCTCTTCCTCGGCGATGGTGCGCGCCTCCTGCCAGGCGGCCTGCGCCTCCTGGTGCCGACCCAGGTGGGAAAGCGCCTCCATCAGGTCGACCAGGCTGGTCGCCAGCTGGGCGCGATCCTGCACGTGGCGCGCATGCTCACAGGCGCATTGCAAGTGGGTCACCGCCTCCTCCCACCGCTCCTGCGCTGCGGCCACCCGCCCCTGATAGTACTGGCTGTTGATGAAGACCTCCTCATCAAAGCCGGTCACCAGCGCCTCAGCCTGGCGAAACAAGGCCGTGGCCTCCTCGAACTGTCCCTTCAGCAGAGCCACCTGCCCCAGGCGGTTATAGGTGGCTGCCAGGCCACTGCGATAGCCCACATGGGCATAGCATTCGAAGGCCCGGCGGAAATGCTGCTCCGCCTGCACCAATTCCTCATGCTCCAGGTAAATCAGGGCCAGCGTGCTATGCGAGAGGCCGACCGCGCGCTCATCGAGCTGGCCCTGCTTCCAGAGTTCCTCCCGCACGCGCAGGCCCAGCAGACAGAGGCGCAGCGCCTCCTCGACCCGCCCCTGCAACCGATAGACATGCCCGATGCTATTGAGCAGATTGGCATACCAGGCCAGGCTGCCCCGCTGCTGATGATAGGCCAGCGAGGCATAGTAATAGTGGAGCGCCTCCTCCCACTGGCCCAGCCGGCGATAGAGATAACCGAGCTGGCCCTGTAACATACTGGCCCGTTCCTCATCCCCACGGCGCTGGGCCAGCTGGAGACACTGCTCATAGGCCTCGATCGCCTCCCGAAAGCGGTACAGCTGCAGCGCGCAGCGGGCCTGCTCATAGAGCAGTTCCCCTTGCTGGGCCTCCTGCCAGGCCGGATCGGCCTCCTCCTGCAAAGCCTGGAGCAGCAAGCGCGCCTGAGCGGGCTGTTCCTCAATGCGGAGCAAGCGCGCCTCCCACACCCGCAGTCGCCAGCGTTGCGGCGGCGTCAGCAGGGAGTCGAACTCGCGTACGGTCTCCAGCAGCGTGCGCGCGAAGCCGCTGCGCCAGCTGAGAAAGGCAGGCGAGAAGAGACGTTCAAACCACTGCAAGCCCTCCTCCAGGTCCAGCGTCAGCCGATGATAGAGCAGCTCCACCCGACTGGCCTGCCATTCTGCTTCCGCGAGCGACTGCTCTGCCTGCTGCTCATAGTAGCTAATCACAGCCCGGCTGAGCTCGCGGCGAAAGCGCCGATCGGGGTCCTGACGCTCCCAGCAATAGTGCACCACCAGCCGGCGCATCTCATCATGCAGTGCCAGCTCATCCCCCTCGCCGGCGGCGCGCACGAACGAGAGCTGCCGCAGGGTTGCCAGCCACTCCTCAACAGTAACCTGCTCGCCGGCCTCCGTGAGCCTGACCTGGGTCAGCAACCAGGAGAGAAGTGGAACCGACAACCGATGGTAGACATGAGCCAGCACCAGAATCAGCCAGTTGAGCGGGCGCTCCAAATCGTTAATGCGGACCACAAGCTGCTCCTCAAAGCGCCCTTGCGGGAAGGCCACCAATTCATCCAGCGTGAGCAGGCGCCTTGCCAGCAGATCACAGGCCAGTCCGACCAAAATAGGACGACCCGCCGTCAGCTCATAGAGACGCTCCATAGAATGAGCCTGGCGCTCTGCCGCCAGAATAGACGCTTCTGAGTCGGCAGCGGCCCCGTTGGCCTCACCTGCGCCTGCCGAATCGGGCAGCTCAGCCAGCTCACGCGCCAGATAGAGGCGCACCTCAGCAGGCGAAAAAGGAGGTAGCGCCAGATCCAGCACCTCTTTCTCACGTCCATGCCATGTTGGATGCTGCCAATCCAGCGGATTGCGCCCCGCCAGGAGCACTTTGACTTGAGGCAGGCCATAGCGCTCGGGGAAGAGCTGTCCCAGGCCCAAGACCGCTACCTGGGGACTGCGCTCGACCAGCTCAAAGGTATCAAAGACGAGCAAGAGCTGCGGCTCCTTCTCAGGCAAGTGTGGCAGCAATTCCTGCGTATCGCGCGCCAAAGCCTCCGAGAGGCTATCACGAATGCGGATATCGGCCACATCTTTCTCCGGGTAGAGGCTACTGAGATAGCCCTGGGAGGCAAAGCTTTCCAGAGTCTCAGCGAAAGCTCGCGCCTGCCAGCGCGGATAGGCTGCCTGGAGCCGCTCAACAACTCGCCGTGCGATCACCAGGCGATCACGATCGGCGACACGGAAGAAATCCACCTGGACAACGGCCAGATGGGGAAAGCGCTGTCGCGCCAGCGAAACACAGGCACGCAGAAACCAGGTCTTCCCAATGCCGCCCCGACGAGCAGGGTCCGGCTCGGAATCATGAACAGAGAGAATCCAGGGAGCGTCGGACTGGACGTTCGCCAGCCAGTCCAGAAAAAGAGAAAGCTCACGATCTCGTCCGAGAAACGTTGCGGGTACCCCTAGGCGTTCCATAGTACGCTTCCCTCACCCTAGTGTTCGAGGGCTTGCAGCCCTGTAAGCATGTCCTGGGCATGTTGCCCCAGGGCCTCTAGCAGCTCTTGGTCTTGACGAACTTCTTCCACAAATTGCACGCGAGCCTCAGCGGTCTCCCAAGACAGAGTCGCCAGTAGCTCCCGGATTCCCTCAGCCAGCGCCGCAGATTCCAGGCTGAAAGCACTATGATAGAGCCATTCGCGCAAATAACGGATACGGTCGGAGCCATTGACGCGCCCAGCCAGGCGCTGGTTAAAGGTAGCCAGCCAGCGGTGGAGCAAGGCAAACTGCTCAGGCTGCTCAATCTGCAAGGCCAGCAAGAAGAGCCAGCGCACCGGCCCCTCAACCGCGTAGCCGGCACGGTCCAGGTGCCAGCGCACGACCTCTGTCCTGTCGTTCAGCTCACGAGGCAAAAAGAAATAGGCCAAAGGGCTTTCACGCGCCCACTCAGGAGCAAACTGCTCAATCAGTTCTTGCAACATGAGAAGATTGAAACGGCGAGGCACCGAGAGTAGACGTAAGAGCCTCTCATAGGCGGAACGCTCCTCCGCCGGCAGCTTGTGCAGAACTCCCTGACGAACGACTCGCTCAATCAAGAGCTGGAGCAACTGGAGGCGATCAGCGGGCTGACGAGGATCAAGACCGCCACGGATGGCCTCGGTGAGAACCTCCATCGCCAGAGGATAGCCCCGCGTCCAGGAGAAAATCAGCTCCCGCACCTCGGCATCCAGTGGCAGCCCCACCTTCTGCAGATAAACATCACAGCTCGGACGATCAAGGGGACCGAGCTCCAGCACCGTTACCTTCCGTGCGACGGAACGCTCCCGCTCGAAGGAAACCAGACGCGGAGACGCCAGGACCACAAAGAGCGTATACTCCTTCAACAGCTCACGCAGCAGAGTTTCCAGCCAGCGCACCTGGCGCTCATTACCGGCATCCACCGCATCAACTAGCAAGACCGCCCGCCCTCGCTGGGCAAGGAGACGCAATGCCTCCACCGCCCGCTGCAGCCCAGGACCAAGCATCTCCGAGCTGTCCATTTCTGCCCTGCTCAGGTTAACCCGATAGCGCTGCACCTGCTCGACGATTTGGCGCTCCAGCAGACTCTCCCCCCGCCCGGCTTCAGCCCAAATAAACGGCACATCCGTCGCTTGACAGCGTTGTTGAACCTGACGGAGCAGCGCCGTCTTACCGATGCCACGCACTCCGCACAGCTCCACAACAGGCGTCCGCAAGAGCCGCTGCCGGTCCTGCAATGTCTGCAGCGCCTCATCAATGAGATGTAACTCGAATTCTCGGTTCACAAACAGTTCGCCTTCCATGCCAGATCTCCCGAATCACTATGCGCTACAGTGAAAAGACTAGTCTTCCCGAAGAAGCAGCCGCTGCAATGAGCCTAACTGCTCCCTTAGCATGGACAGCTCAGAGGTGACTAGCTGAAAACACTGCTCTGTTTGCTGCTGAAGCGAGCTGAGTTGCATCAGGGTAGTCTGAAGCATTTCTTGTGTCTCACGTCTCTCTCTCTGCGAAATTTTATATTCACTATTTATTTTACGCAATTCGCTAAGAATATCAACGAAGTTTCTTATATTGGTTGGCATCGATGATTTCAGATGCCAGAAGAGCGCCTTCAGAAAGTTATCATAGTGCCCATCCCAGCCAGTGAGATAGAGCGCCTGGCGAGCGTTGAAGACACGGGCAAGGCGCGACTCTGCAGGCGGCACATCTTCATTGACAAACCAGGTTGAGCTATGTCCCCCATCAAGAGGGATCAGATCGATCAGCTCGGCATCCCAGACAGGATCAAGGCCGATGACGAGGATGTCGCTCCCCAGCACCTGCTGGAGATGCTCCTTGAGCCTGGCCTGCCGATCGAGATAGGAACGCTGACGCCTGGCATCATAGACGCGAGCCACCAGATCCCCGAATACCTTGATCACGCGGCAGAGCCGTCGCTCAGGATGCTGCAAACGCTGCTCATAGCTCCGCCCCGGGATGAAGACCTCATAGTGCTGCCCCTCCCTGATCCCTGCCTGGTTGAAGGCTTGCTCAAGAAGATCGTCGATATTCGTGGTGATAATTTCGCTAAAATACTCCTCCTTGACCAGATCTGCCAGGCAAAGGTCAGCATCAGTGACTGTAACATCACGCAAGGCTGCCTGGAAGATAGAATCAAGATCGCGTTCGCTAAAAGAGTGCTCGTTCAAGACGCGGTAGCATTCGTCAAAGGCAGCGGGCCTGCTCAGGCCTTGCAGACTGCGCTCGCTGAAGCCCATGATCATCTCTTGAAAGGTCGAACTCAGGCGGTAAAAGGCACCAGCCCGCGCCCCTAGCACAAGCACAATCCCGGAGCCACCTTGCTTGCGAATGTCTAGCAGCTTGGCGATCTCAGGGATGCTAGACTCACTGGAATCTCGTCGGGGCATGATCTTCTTTCTCCCTCTGCCTTCTCAGAGTACCTGCTTGCCAATATACGGACCGATCCAGTCCTTTCCAGCACCACATGTGCTCAGGAGCAGGACTGCCCCAACCTCAACTAGATACCCTGTAGATCCCCCGCCCTTCGCTTCGTCCACTCAGCACCGCTCTAGCAGGCTTTCTCCTCCAGCTCAGCAGATCGGCGTTGCTCGGCATCTGTCAGGCGCACCAGATTCACCTTGAGCAGGCAGGATTGTTCAGATTGGCTCGCTTAATGTCTGTCTCACTCTCTGTCGTTTCAGTCTAAAGACAGAGGATATCTGCTTATATTGTGTTAGAAACCAGCAATTATGTCAACCATTAGCGTATCAACTACATTAGATATCTTTGCCAATTGATTTCCTCTCTCTATACAGCCATCCCGACAGGCGTTGGTTCTATAGTGAAAAACCATCTCGGGTCCCAGGCGAAGAAAGGCACTTCGCTCCTCAAGCGAGCTGCTAAGAACACCGTCCTTCTGTTATCACCTATCTACGGCAAATAGCTACTGCAATTAGCAGACGCCCAAGAGAGGCCTCGCCAGACTTTCCAGTCGGCGGTCCGAGTTTGTCAGCCAACGCGCAGGAATACGTCCGGTGAGAAATGTATAAGAGAGGCGGTTTTTGAGGAGATGTATCAGAGAAGTGAGAGGAAAGATATTTCTTGAGGATAAAAGGTGAAACAAGGCAAGGCGGGAGCAGCTGCAGCTGCTCCCGTCACAGGCTGTGGTGGCTCCGCCTGGGAGTGGCAGCCAGGCCTGGTCAGCGTTTCCGCAGGAAAGCCGGAATATCGATTACATCGCTCGCCGGCCCCCGATTGCCGCGTGGCAGGTCGGAGATCTTTGGATCGAGGCGTCGAATCTGGCGCTGCGGTCGCTGCTCGGGACGCTGCAGCGGTCGAGCTTCCGGCTCGGGGACCGGCAGGTGGCCATGAGCAGGCGTCTCCAGCTCCTCATCCTCGCCATCGAAGCCCTCGCCGTAGGCATCTCCGTGCAGCTCCGCGGCCAGCTCGCGGCTTCGCTGGGAGCGTGCATGTTCCGCGGCCAGCGGTCCGGGACCGGTTGGGGCGTTGGCGATATTGAGTGGTGGCGTGGCCGGCAGCGGTGTGTAGCCCGTATAGCCCTGAGATGCGCTGTGTGAAGCCGCCGGCGCTGGCTGGCGCAAAGGGGAGCCTCCTCCCGAGACCCCATTGCTCCCGAGGCCTGCGGGCTGGTAGAAAATGCTCCGATTGTACTCCAGGCGGCCTGTGCCAGCAGGCGACTGACTGCGCACCGTATCAAAGCCAGTAGCAATCACCGTAATCTTGATGCGCCCATCGTAGGCTGGATCTTGCACCGCTCCGAAGATAATATTGGCCTCGGGATGAGCCGCGCGGCTGATCACATCGGCGGCCTCCTGTACCTCGAAGAGCGTCAGATCGGTGCCCCCGGTGATATTGAAGAGCACGCCGCGTGCGCCACTGATGTCGATGTCGAGCAGCGGGCTGGCGATCGCCATCTGAGCGGCATCGATCGCGCGTGTTTCGCCGCTTGCCTCGCCGATGGCCATCAAAGCCGAGCCAGCGGCGGACATAATCGTCTTCACATCGGCAAAATCCAGATTAATCAGTCCGGGCACCGTAATCAGGTCGCTGATTCCCTGAATACCCTGGCGCAGCACATCATCGGCCAGGCGGAACGCTTCCGAGAGCGGCGTGCGCTTGTCAGCGATCTGCAACAGGCGGTCGTTGGGCACCGTAATCAGTGTATCCACATGCTGTTTCAGATTGGCAATGCCCTCCTCAGCCGTCTGCTGGCGCTTCTTACCTTCGAAGCTAAAAGGACGGGTCACCACGCCCACGGTGAGCGCCCCGACCTCGCGGGCGATCTGTGCCACAATGGGGCTGGCGCCGGTGCCGGTACCGCCGCCCATGCCGGCGGTAATGAAGACCATGTCGGAGCCTTTCAGCGCCTCATACAGCTCTTCGGCGCTCTCCTCTGCCGCCTTGGCCCCCACGCTAGGATTTCCTCCTGCACCGAGGCCACGGGTCAGCTTATCGCCGATACGGATATGCTTCGGGGCTTGCGTCAACAGCAGGGCCTGAGCATCGGTATTGACAGCGATGAACTCGATACCCACCATATTGGCCTGAATCATGCGATTGACCGCGTTGCTGCCGCCGCCTCCCACCCCGATCACACGGATCTGGGCGAAGCCTTCAACCTGATGTTGTCCCATTGATCCCATATATTCGTGGCCCCCTTTCGAGCCTGTCACAAGTTCTCTCGCTCCGCTCACCGCGCATTTCCTCCCTCTCTCTCCACTTGCGCCCCAGCCTTCGCCCCAGTGCCCGACCGTCCCTGACCAGAGCCAGGCCGGTCGGGCCGGATGCGCGGCCCGGGTCTCGTCTCCTTTCACAGGCTCCCAAGACTTACGGAATAAACGAACGTAGCCAGCGCCCGATGCGCGACAGCATAGTGCCGCGATCAGCCTGCTGCCCCTCCTCCTCGTCGTAGGTCAGCGACGAGTGAGTCAGGCCCCAGAGCAGCAAACCGACAGCGGTCGCATAGGCTGGGCGACAGATCGAGTCGGCCAGGCCATGCAGGCCAAGAGGGACGCCGATGCGCGCCGGCAGATCAAGGATCTGCCCGGCCAGCTCCAGGATACCCGGAAGCTCGGCAGTGCCACCCGTCAGCACCAGGCCGGCGGGCAGCAGCCCATCGTAGCCCGACTTCTTAATCTCATCATGCACCATCTCGAAGAGTTCTTCAACACGCGCCTGGATGATCTCGGCCAGCAGCTTGCGCGGCACAAGATCGTTACAATCTGGCATGAATTGCGCGAGATCGATCATATCATCATCGTCGATAGCCGAAGGATCACAGTGCCCGTAGGTTACCTTCAGCTCTTCGGCGACGGCGAAAGGCAGGCGCAGGCCGATCGCGATATCGCTTGTAATCAGGTTGCCGCCGATGGGCAAGACGACGGTATGCCAGATGGCGCCGTCGGTGTAGATGGCAATATCGGTGGTGCCACCGCCCACATCCACGAGCACTACCCCCAGATCAGTTTCGCCATCGGCCAGAACCGCCTCCCCCGAGGCCAACGGCTCCAGCACCAGATCCTCAATCTCCACATGAGCCTTTTGGACGCATTTGATCAGATTATGGATTGAAGAGACGGAGCCCGTGACGATATGCGTCTCCACCTCCAGGCGGAAGCCAGACATGCCGATGGGATTTTTAATACCCTCCTGCCCATCAACAACATAACCGCGCGGAATGACGTGAATGATCTCGCGATTGGCCGGAATGGCAATCGCCCGCGCCACTTCAATCGCCCGGCAAATATCATTCTGAACGATATCGCGATGGCTCGGAGTGATAGCGACGAAGCCTTTGCTGTTCTCCGATTCGATATGGCTACCGGCAATGCCCACGTAGGCCGTGGTGATATGCTTGCCGGAGAGGCGCTCGGCACGGTCGATTGCTGCAGCGATCGAGGTGACTGTCTCCTCTATATTGACCACCACCCCACGCCGCAAGCCCTGTGAAGGGCAGGTGCCAACGCCAACAATGTTCAGCTTCCCGTCACGATCAAGTTCGCCAACGAGAACACAGACCTTTGTTGTTCCAACGTCGATTCCGACGATCACCCGCTCTTGCACGATCTAGCTCCTCATCGGGCGGCATTGCTAGCTAGGGACACGCATCTGCGCTCACTTTCCTGTCTGCCTGCTATCTTCCTCGCCTGCCCCGGCTCTCTCTTCCTTTGCTCTCTCCCCATTTCCACGCTCGCTTAGCTCATTATTCACCGCGCTACCACCTCGCTGCTCCCTCTCCTCCTTGCTACCTGCCTCCTTCCTCCTTTGCGCACCACGTGTCCATCAGAGACGCACTACAGACGTTGTCAGTTTTACATGATCATGCTTCCGCAGGATCAGGGGCGCCTACGCGGTGAGGCCGGACCCGTCCGGTCCCGCTAGTTTCCTGCTGTCTCTGTCTATGGCTGTAGAGTGTAGGCCACATTCAGGCCAAAGCGCAGGTCGATCGTTGCCAGGTGAAGCCCCTTCTGCTGCGCCATGACGAGGATCTGCTGCAACTCGCGCAACCGGTTGGCCAGCGGGTTGACATCATCCGGCCCTCCAAGATAGGCTACCCAGCCGGCGGGGCTGACGATGACGAAGGTGGTGTGGCTCACCGTCTGCAGCTGCTGCACGGAAGGGCCGGCATTGCTTACATATATTTTACTCTCATAGCGTAGTGTAAAATTGCTAATCCCCGTCAATACGGGTACCTCTTTAAAGACCTCCACAGCAAAGGAGACTTCTGCGGCCTCCAGGTGTGCGCCAGGTCGAATGCCCGCGGTGACCTTCTGCGCACGCGCATCGATCACCGTCTGGAGCTGGCCGGCCTGGGGGGTGCTGCTGGCCGCTGCCAGGACCATGCCGCTGCGGTCCACGCTATAGCTTCCCTGCGCGGTCTTCCAGAGCAGCACCGGCTGCCGCTCGCTCACTATCACCTGCAGTCGATCGGGCCAGTCGCGCTCGACGCTGGCAGTGGCCACCAATGGCAAGGCGGCAATGCGCTTGCTCAGGGCCTCCGTATCGACCAGGAAGAGGTTCTGGCCCTGCAGGCCCAGTTGTTGAATCTGAGCAATGAGGGCCTGGTTGTGAGTGCCAACCACGGTAATCTGTTGGATGCGAAAGGCGGGTCCCAGCAAGGCGAAGAGCAGCCCCGCCGGTACGAGCACCAACCCAAGCAGAGCCGCCAGGAGCCTGCGCCAGCGCCGACGTTGGCGAGCCTGCAGGCGGCTGCTCCTGCGGGGAATCTCGACCGTCGGCCCGGGACCGGGCCGGGGCCGAGCCACAGGTGAGCGTATGGCCCGCATCTGTCCACTTGAGGCCCGCACGGCTGTCTGAGCGAGAGCGCGCGCTACGAGAGGGGAACCGGCCTGGCGCTGGCGCTGGCGCATCCGCCGCTGCTGGGCGCGTCGCTCCGCCATCGCCGTCCAGCCCGCCGGGTGCACGATCTTTTGAGGCGTCGTCACCACTCGCTGTCGCGGCTGCTCCCCTCCGCCCTTCGCTGGCTCAGCGCGCCTGGCTTCCCAAAAAGCTATTTGCTCTCGTATCTCTCCTCTATGCTCGGTCATGCTATCTCCCACTCGCCGCGCAGTTCGACCTCCAGCTCCAGCTCCACGCCGAACCGCTCTCGTACACGATGGCGCGCCTCCCTGATCAGGGTTGCAATATCTGCTGCGCGCGCACCTCCCAGGTTGACGATAAAGTTGGCATGCCGCTCGGAGATACAGGCGCGACCACAGCAGAGACCTTTGGCGCCAGCTTGCTCGATAAGCCGCCCGGCATAGTCGCCAGGGGGATTCTTGAAGATCGAGCCAGCACTCGGCTGCGGTGGCTGTGTCCGCTTGCGGTGCTGTCTGTACTCCTCGATCAGGGCACGCAGTTTGCCTGGATCGTCGCGCCACAGGCGAATGGCCAGCAGCAGGACGATCTCGGCTGGCTCGATGAGCGCGCGTGGAGCTGGTTGTGGATAGCCACGCTCATCGAAGGTGACTTGGCGCCCCGCACGGAAGCGACTATGACGATAGCTTAGCTCCAGCTCAGCACGCTCGTAGCGCCGGAGCTGCGGCGCCCTCTCCTCAGCGCTCTCCCCTTCCTCCAGGGCCAGGGCAGGGCGCACATCGAGCACCTCCACCCACTCGAGCACCTGCGACAGATCTCGCTGATGGGCCCCGGCATTGCTGACCACTCCCCCTCCCAGTGTCCCGGGAATACCAGGGCCAAACTCCAGTCCTCCCCACCCCTGAGCCGCCAGCTCGTTGAGCAGCTTCGGCCAGCTGACGCCGGCTTCCGCGTAGAGGAGGGCCGAACCGTCCTCTCGCTCCGTCAGCCGGTAATCGCTGAGGGCAATACGCGCCACAATGCCGCGCACACCTGCATCTCCAAAGAGGACGTTGGTGCCGTTGCCAACCAGCAGCAGAGGCCAGCGCTCCGCCAGACAGCGGCGTACGAGCCACAGCAGCTCGTCGCGCGTCTCTAGCGAGAGCCAGAGATCTGCCAGGCCTCCAACCCCAAAGGTGCAGTGACGTGCCAGCGGCTCATGCAAGCGTAGCCGCCTACCGAAGCGCGGCAGGAGCGTGGCGTAGGCGCTCTCCGCATCAAATGTCATTGTCGCTTCCATTCTCCATTCTTTTGCCAGGTTTTGAATCAATTTGCCAGGAAGGTGACCCCACACCCGCCTCACCCCGTTCTCCAGGGTTTGCCCGGGTCCTGTCCCTCCGTGTCTGGGCTTGCTCCAGGCTGTCCCGTTCTGTCTCCCGACGCTATCTACGCCAGACCCTTATCCCTGGTGGTGACTCTGGCCACCTTCTCCTAGCAGCTGTTCGGTCACAAGATAGATGTCGCCGGCCCCCATGATGAGCACAAGGTCGCCGTCGTCTAAGAGGGCGCGCAGCTCGGCCTCCGTTTGCGTTCGATCGCCTCCATAGAGAACCTGGCGCCCTTCTCCGCTGAAGTGCGGGCGCTGGGCCAGGGCTGCGACCAGATCGCGGGCATGAACGAGGCCCGTATCACGCTCACGTGCCGGAAAGATGTCACTGATGACGACGACATCAGCCTCATCAAAGGCCTCAACAAATTGTTCAAAGAAGACTTTCGTCCGGCTATACATATGGGGTTGATAGACAGCGATAAGGCGCCGCTGCGGATAGCGCTGGCGCGCCGCTGCCAGTGTCGCTGCGATGGCCGTGGGATGATGGGCGTAGTCATCGATGAGAATGACATCACCTGTCCGTCCGGCAAGCGGCAGCGGCCCCTGATGGCGTATCTCAAAACGGCGTCTGCTGCCACGGAAGCCCTCCAGCGCTCGTTTGATGGCCTCTTCAGAGACGCCTAGACTCTGAGCTGCCGCGATGGCTCCCAGGGCATTCTGCACATTATGCAGGCCAGGTACGTGCAAGGCGATCTTCTCTCCCCCAAAGAGGGAGCGCGCCTGACTGGCAGCGCCTCGGCTTCCTTCGGCATGCAAGCGCACTCGAAAGCTGGTTTCTCCTTCCAGCTTCAGATCGTGGGCTTCGAAAAGTAGGGGGCTTTCTCCTTTAACTGTAATAGACGTTAGTTGTTCAGTCTTTTCTTGTATGGCTTCGGGGGCCACAGTATAGAAGACGGTGCGACCCACCCAGTGGCCCAGGCGCGCGCGCAGCTCCAGGCAGCCAGGGCTATCGGCGTTCATGACCAGCGTAGGAGGCAGCGGCCAGCGCTCGCTCAGATCCATGCCCTGGATGAAGCGCGTAAAAGCCTGCAGAAAGGCCTCGTAGTCAGCAAAGAATTCAGGATGCTCATATTCAATCGAGGTCACGACGGTCAGGCGCGGATGGTAGTGCCAGAAGTTATGGTTAAACTCGTCGGCCTCGTTGACGAAAAAGCGGCTCTGGCCAAGGCGATAGTTGGCCCCCAAGGCCGGCACCACCGCCCCGATGACGCAGGTAGGATCAAACCCGCCCTCGACCAGCATCAGGGCCAGCAGGGAGGTGGTCGTCCCCTTACCGTGGACGCCACAGACCGAGAGCAGGCAGTAATCGCGGGTGAGAGCACCTAGCAGTTCCTGCCAGGTCACCACCGGCAGGCCCTGCTGCCGGGCAGCGACCAGCTCCTGGTGATCCGGCTCCAGAGCGAGCACAGCGGGCGTAATGATGAGTGCCTCCTGCCCCTGCAGATGCTGTGCGCTGTGGCCGATGGTCACGTTGATCCCTGCAGCGGCCAGCTCGCGCGTGGTCGCCGATGGGGCCCGATCGCAGCCGCTGACCGTGGCCCCAGTGGTCTGCGCCAGGCGCGCCAGCGCCGAAATGCCCTGACCCCCAATACCCATGAAGTGTAAGCGCCTGCTCAGCAGAGCACGTAGCTCGGCCTGCTGGTCTTGCCTGCTTGCTTCGGACTCGGTATTCATCGTCAGCTTTCTCTCTGCTCTCTCCATCGCAGCCTGTCTCTTTAGACGGTAGCTTGTCGATAAGTGTCACAGCGGGGCGGGCGGATGGCGCCGCAGGCTGGTTGGCGTTTCGCCAGCTTGCCCGCCCTGGCTGGCTCAATCAGCCCCAGCTTCGGGCCTTAACAGAGACTGGCCTGCTCCTCGCGCGTGGGGGCCACACCCGCCAAGCGGGCCACTGCCTCGGCGATGGCCTCAGTCGCATCCGGTCGTGCCAGGGCGCTGAGCGCTCGCACCATCGCCTCGCGATAGGTCGGGCTGGTCAGCAAAGTCTCGACGTGGCCGGCCAGCACCTGGGGGGTGAGATCGTCGTTGCGCACAACCAGTGCCGCCCGACGGCGTCCGAACATCGCCGCATTGGCTTCCTGGGGCGAGGAACCGATCGCCGGGGGCAGCGGCACCAGGATGCTCGGCTTACCCAAGACCGCCAGCTCGCTGAGGGTAGCCGCTCCGGCGCGGCAGACCACCACGTCTGCCGCTTGCAGAGCCAGCGCCATTTCTGCATCCAGATAGGGTACCAGACGGTAGCGTCCCCGCAGTTCCTCGGTCAGCGCTGCCAGTGTGCGCCGGGCCAGGGTCTCCGTCTCCTGGAAGAGCTTTTTTCCACTGATATGCAAGACCTGGCAGCGCTCCAGGAGGGCAGGCAAGGCCCGACAGGTTACCTGATTCAGGTGGCGCGCCCCCTGACTGCCGCCAGTCACCAATAGCAGTGGACAGCGTGGGTCCAGGCCCAGCTGTTGACGAGCCTGCTCGACCGATACCTGGCGCACATCCAGGATCGCCTGGCGCACCGGATTGCCCACATGCAGGGTCTTGCGCGCCGGGAAATAGACCCGCGAATCTTCAAAGGCCAGCGAGATACATGTCGCCAGCGGCGCTAATAAGCGATTTGACAGGTTCGCAGGTACGTCTTGCTGATGCATCAGCAAAGGTACACGATGCAACCAGGCAGCCAGGCCAGCCGGTACGGCCACATAGCCGCCGCTGGTAAAGACCACCTGCGGGCGAAAGCGACGCACCACGCCGATCGCCTGCACAATACCCACGGGAACACGTGCCAGCCCCGTGACTGTGCGCCAGGAGACATAGCGCGCCAGCTTGCCCGCCTTGACGGTCACGAAAGGCAAACCGGCAGCTGGGGCCAGTTCGGCCTCCAGTCCATCATCGCTTCCCAAATAAAGAATCTCCGCCTGAAAAGTCCGCTGTAGCTGCGTCGCCACCGCCAGTGCAGGATAGATATGCCCGCCGGTGCCGCCGCCCGATACCAGTATCCTCATACACTGCCTACCAGAAGCGCAAAAGGTTCTCGCCGGAGAAGCCAGTCGCCAGCAGGCCGGCCTGGCCCCAGGCTCCATGCGGGCCAGGCACCTGGCAGACTGCTGGTTCCCCCGGCGGCATCGTTTTGATAGAGTCACGCGAGAGTATCCTCGCTTTTTCTTTCATCAACAAAAAGAGCATGATCTGTGTTGACCATTCCCAAGCCGCTCGCTACCGCGAGGAGATGAGACCTTGCAATCTTCTCCTCAACGCGCCTCCTGTCGTCAATCAATGGTGACCCTGGCGCTCAGCTGGCACTCTGGCGAGCGCGCGCTGCGGCACGCTGGCGGCTGCGCTTCAGACGTAGTTCCAGCGTGCGCCGCGAGAAGAGCGGGTCATCCGGCTCCTGGACATAGCGCGAGATATTCAGCAGGACGCCGACCGCCGCCATCGAGACCACCAGCGAGGAGCCACCGAAGCTGATGAACGGCAGCGGCACGCCGGTGTAGGGGATCGAGGCCGTGCTTGAGCCAATGTTGATCATGGCCTGCACTACGAGCCAGGTGGTGATCCCCGTGGCAAGCAGCGAGCCATAGAGATCCGGCGTGCGCCGGGCCAGGCGAAAGCCTCGAAAGGCCAGCCATAGGAAGAGCAGCATCACTGTAGCGCAGCCGATAAAGCCCAATTCCTCGCCAATAATGGCAAAAATAGAATCAATATAGGGTAGCGGCAGATAGCCGGTCTTCTGCCGACTCGCCCCCAGGCCGAGGCCGAACCATCCTCCCGAGCCGAGCGCCAGCAGCGACTGATAGAGCTGCAAGTTGATGCCAGTCACATCGCGGAACGGGTCCAGAAAGCCAAGCAGGCGGAAGTAGCGGTATCCCCTGAAGGCCTGGGTGAGAAAGACCAGACCGCCGCAGGCCAGGGCCAGCAGGAGTTGGGCGATGTTAGCGCCGGCGGAGAAGAACATCGCCGTCGCCGCAACAGCGATAATCACCGCGGTGCCCATATCTTTTTCCAGCAAGACCAGCCCGAGCACGACCCCTACAAGGATCACGAACGGCGCCAGGCCATAGAGGAAGGTTCTGACCTGTTTTCCTTTGCGTGCCAGCCAGTCTGCGATGTAGAGGGCAAGCACCAGCTTGACCAGCTCGCTAGGCTGGAACGAGATGAACGAGCCAAATGTCAGCCAGCGCGTGGCCCCATAGGCGCTTGTTCCGAACCTCAAGACCAGGACCAGCAGGGCCAGAGCCAGCAGCATGCCGATCAGCGAGAAGCGGCGCCAGAGCCGATAGTCGATATGCATGGTCACCAGCATGGCGATGACCCCGAACACGGCCCACAACAGCTCACGCTGAAAAATGTAGGAGGCATCGCCGTAGAGGCTGGCAGAGATGAACGAGCTGGCGCTGTAGACCATGACCAGGCCAAAGCAGAGCAGGGCCAGGACCACAATGAGCAGCCAGTGATCGACCCTGCCGGCGACGCGCGGCAGGCGCATCTCCAGTTCCTCCAGGCGGCGCTGCTCTTCCTCACTCAGCTCCGGCGGCGTCGCGGTCACGGTGGCGCTCTCTTCTTCAGCCAGCAGCCGCCGGCGCCAGCCAGCGGTTAAGCCGCTGCGCTGCGGGCGGGCCGGCGCCGGCGCCGCCTCCGCCTGCTCTACGCGGTCCAGCACGCCATCCAGTAGCCTGACGGCTCGCGCTGGCAGCTTCTTGCGGGCCAGCGAGGGCACCTTTAGCTGCTCCTCAGCGGCGAGATAGGCCTGGCTGGAGACCGGCTTGCGCGGAGGTCGACCCGCTGGCTGCCCCCTCTTGCCGCGCTCGCTCTGGCCCTGCCCAGCGCCGTCTCCCCCAGCCAGGGCCTCCAGCGCTGGCGAGCGCAGGTGAGGCAACGCCTTGCGTCGCCCCTCCTGCTTGCCGGGCCTTGCTTGTCGAGCTTGTCGCTGACGCTCATCAGGCATTTTAATACTCTATTTTCTTGATTGTCATAGCATGGAAAACAACAAAGGTCACTGCAGTGAGCCGGTCTGGCCTGCGATAGCGTCCGTGGCGCGGAGGGCCGTCGCTCTCCAGCCTCCAGTTGATCAGCCAGGGACCGAGGGCGGCAGATGGACAAGGCGATCAGTCCCCTTGCCTAGCCTTTTCAGCTCTCTCCCTCCAGCGGCTGGCCGTCGGTTCCACGGGCCTGAGTCTGATTCTGCGTTGACTGGATCGGCTGCTCCTGGATCGCCTGGAGAGCCTGCTCCACATCTTGCTCGCTGAGTGGCTCATGGCTGGCATGCAGGCGCTGCAGATCGATGACCTCTGTGCCCCGCGTCTGTACCAGCTCGCTCCAGGGATCATTGGGAAGCGGTTCGATCATCACCGGCTCGGTGGGAGCAGGCGCTTCCGTCTTCTCCTGCTGCCCAGGTTGGCCCGCCAGCCCCAACAACTGCCGCCAGGTTTCACTCAGTTCAAGCTCCTCCAGCCGCTGCGCCTTTGCCTGTAGATCAAGATCGTCACGCTCTTGCCTCTGATCCTGTAATTCCATTTTGCACCTTTTATAGTACCAGAAAGAAATCACTGCGACTGATCGGGTGGGACATGGTAGTACCACATCAGCTCCTGTGCGATCGCCTTCCACAGAGGAGCGGCGGCGGTCCCACCGTAGATACTGGCCTGGGGGCGATCCAGCTTCACCAGAATCACGAAGCGGGGATGGGAGGCGGGTAAGAAGCCCGCGACCGAAGCCTCAGTTTGATCCTCTGAGATCCCCTGCGTGGTGGCGGTGCCGGTTTTCGCGGCGACCGTATAGCCTGGGACGAGGGCGCGCTGAGCGGAGCCATCGATCGCCGCCACCTCCAGCATACCGGTCAACTCACGGGCCGCCCTACTGCTAATGACACGGCGCACGACCTGGGGCTGAATTCTGGTCACATGGCCATTGGTATCGATAGCGGAGACCAGGTATGGGCGCATCATCACGCCGTCGTTGGCGATGGCCTGGTAGGCCAGAGCGACCTGCAAGGGCGTCGCCAGAATGCTCTGACCGAAGGCCTGGCGTGCCAGATCGCTGGGTGTCCAGCCTGGCGAGCCGGGCTGGCGATAGAAGCCAGTGGCCTCGGGGCTATCGATACCGGTGCGCTGACCGAAGCCGAAGCGAGCCAGGTAGGGATAATAGCGAGAGGGACCGAGCAGGTCATGGGCCACATAAGCGGCCCCGACGTTGGCCGAATGCACCAGCACCTCGGTCATCGTCTCGCGTCCCCAGGCCTGGTCCTGCCAGTTCGTCACCATGGGCGTCCCGTCGTTGAAGGTTAGATAGCCACGATCATAGATGGTTGTATCGGGCGTAATCAGGCCCTGATCGAGGGCTGCCGCCATCGTCACGGCCTTCAAGGTCGAACCAGGTTCATAGGCGCAGTAGAGGGCTGGATTCAGATAGACCTCCTCACTGTGGAGACAGCCGGTCTGGTCGGCGTAGCGTCCGTACTGATTTGGGTCGTAGTCTGGGTAGCCAGCCATTGCCACCACGGCTCCGGTGTGGACATCGAGCACCACCACCGTGCCGCCCTGAGCACCGAGCTGCTTGACCGTAGCGGCCAGCTGAGTCTGCACAAAGTACTGGATGGTACTATCGATAGTCAGGGTCAGATTGGCGCCGGGCACGGGTGGCTCTTCCGAGCTGGCGCCGACCACCAAAGGATTGCCATAGAGATCGCGCTCGGCGGTCAGGTTGCCTGGCTTGCCGGCGAGCAGACTATTATATTGAGCCTCGATCCCATAGACGCCCTGCGGGGACGAGCTGCCGCCGATGTAGCCCACATAGCCGAGCACCTGGGCGGCGAGATCGCCCTGGGGATAGATGCGCTCAGTCTGAGGAGCCAGGAAGACCGCAGGCAGGGCCAGTTCGCGCAGGCGCTCACTCTGTTGTGGGGTGACCGCGTGGGCGATGAGCAGCGACCAGCGATTGGCGCTGAGTGCCTCCATGAAGGCATGGCGAGTCTCGGCGACGGGGAGCGCAGGCAGCACGCCATGAAGAGCCGTCAGAGTTTGAGAGAGGGCCTCCTGCAGATCATCGGGGTGGTCCTCGGAGAACTGAACCGGCTCGATATAGACGTCGTCGCGCACCACATTGGTTGCGAGCACCAGGCCATTGGCGTCGTAGATCAGGCCGCGAGAAGCGGTCAGCACCTGATCATGGATATGCTCCTGGCTGGCCAGTAGCGCTAGCTTGTGACCACTGTAGGCTTCGACGATCTGCCAGTAGTAGAGTCGTCCGAGCAGGGCAAACATGCCAACGCAGACCAGCAAGAAGATGAGCATTTGCCGGGCGCGCGCGCGGCGAACCTCCGTGCTCATCTAGCCTCCTCCCCCTGGCGGAATGCTTCTCCTCGTCTTCTTCATGTCGCTTCCTTCATCCATCGCGCTGGCTATCCCGGCAGGCCCCTACCCTGGCCCTGGACCTCTGGTCCGGGCTGGCTGCCGGCCAGGCCCTTGCCCATCCACCAGCTGTCTGTCGATTGGCCTGGCCATTCGTCTGGCTGGTTGGTTGACAGGCAGCGATCCAGAGGTCGCTCTCACAGGCTGCACACCCACTCACGCGTTCACTGACTCACAGACAAAGATGGAACACTGCATCAAGGGGCCACTCCCGATTGCTGACCGGGGACCGATTGCAAACCGGGCACCTCCAGCACTTCAACAGCCTTCGGGTCGGCAGGAACCAGCCCCTGCGCCTGGGCGTGGGCAGCAATATATGCTGGTGACTGCTCCTGCGCCAGGGTATTGACCAGGTCCTGATTCTGCCGCTGCAGAACCGCCTGCTTCGCCTGGTAATCCTGAATCTGCTGGTTCACATTGAGCGCCTGGCTCAGCTGCGACAGGTAGAGCAGGGCCATCAGGGCGATCAACAGAACACTGCTGATGGTCAGCGCCACCGGCCCCATCTGGAAAAAGAAGGGATGCAACTGACGGCGGCGCCGCGCGGCCACAATGGGTCGCGTGGGAGCCTTTTTCTGTCCACTACTAGCGTAATGCATGGCTGGACCTTCTTTCTCTTCTCCCGCTCTCGCTTGCTTCTGTCCGCATCTCTCCGCGATGCATACTCTGTTGCGCATCACACCGCTTCTGCCGTGATGTGCTAGCGAGGCTGGCCCAGAGCCAATATCACCGACATCAGCAGAAGGAGACCGATCACAGCGGCCCGCCGCCTCGTTGAGAAGGGGCTCAGGCAGGTAAGTCTGCCAGGCGTTCAGCAGCGCGCAGGCGGGCGCTACGCGAGCGCGGGTTAGCGCTGATCTCCTCAGCCGTTGGCCAGACGGGCTTGGGAGTAAGCAGGCGTAGCCGCGCGCGATGCCCACAGACGCAGACAGGCGTCCGTGGGGGACAGAGGCAGTCCGTCGCCTCGCGCTTCATAAAATTTTTCACAATGCGATCTTCCAGCGAATGAAAAGCAATCACGACCATCCTGCCCGCCAGGCCACGCTCGCCCGGGGCGCCACCGCCACGGCTGAGCAGATTCAGCATCTGCGGCAAGGCTCGCTCCACATTCTCCAGCTCGCGGTTGACGGCAATACGCAAAGCCATAAAGACGCGCGTCGCTGGATGGATGCCATCGCGGGGGGGCCTTTGACGCGCGGCAGCGATGGCCGCTGTCACAATTTCAGCCAGCCGACGTGTACTGGTGATAGGCGCCTGCTCACGTTCACGCACGATGCGCCGGGCGATCTGGCGGGCATAGCGCTCTTCGCCATAGCGATAAAAGATGTCGGCCAGTTCCTGTTCATCAGCCTGGTTCACAAGGTCGGCAGCGGAGAGCGACTGCGCCGGATCAAGCCGCATATCCAGGGGTCCTTCCGCCGCAAAAGAGAGGCCGCGCCGCGGGTCCGACAGCTGCAGAGACGAGAACCCCAGGTCGAGGAGTATCCCCTGGACCGGCCCAAAAGCGTGTGCTGCAGCGATGCGTTCGAGGTCGGCAAAGTTGCCTTGCGCCAAAAGCAGGCGTCCACTTTTCACATACCTGGAGAGGCGCCGTGCTACACGGTCCAGCGCCTCGGGGTCGAGATCGATACCCAGAACTCTGCCATCGGGAGCCGAACGCTCAAGAATCGCCTCTGTATGACCACCATCACCTAATGTCCCATCAATATAATGACCGCCCGCTTGCGGCTGCAGAAACCGTACCACCTCTTCCAGCAGCACCGGCATATGCCTTACTTCCATATTCCACTCACTTAAACCGCTTGGTACGCGCTGCCGAGCGCTCTGCGACCGGGAGACTCTCCTCAGCCTGCAACGCTGGCCACCGCAGCCATCAGCTAGCCGCCATATCCGCTATCCACTGGCCACCCCTGTCAACAAACTAAAAAGGAATTTTGCCCCCTTCGGCTTCCAGCTTCTCCTGATAGGCCCGCCAGATGGCGCGATCCCAAATCTCAAAGTGATCTCGCACACCGGCTACGGTAACTTCTGTGCCAAGCCTGGCATAGGCTCGCAGCTTGGCCGGGATTACAATCCGTCCCTGAGCATCTAGCTCGACTTCGCTGGCGCTGGGATAGATGCGACGCTCGAAGTCGCGCAGTTCATCGCTATTCTTGCCCGCCACCAGCTCCGCCGATTTCTCTTCCCAGCGTTGCATCGGATAGACCGACAGGCAGGTCCCCATCCCCTTACTGATCACGGCTCCTCGCCCCATCTGGGCCCGAAAACGCGCAGGCACAGCCATGCGCCCTTTCGAGTCAATCGTATGCTCATATTCGCCAAGAAACATGTGCGTCCTCTATCTTGCAACGAGGAGCTGCCTTCCTCTCAGCGGAAGGGCCGGCTCTGCCAGCCTGAGCTGCAGCGCCAGAATTCACCACTTTCCCCCACTTCTCCCCACTACATTATACAGTAATCCGGGGGAGGCGAAAAGAGTGTTATCCACCAATTTGGCCCTCCTCAAGTGGATAACTTGTGGATAACTTCAGACGTGCAGTCAGGTACAATGTCACAGTACTACTGTTACATTCATTGTGCTCTTTAACACGAGGGCAATTATTACCTAAAATGCTTTATATCTATCTATCGATCATACACCCCAACAAACGCTCTCTCCTGGCTGGCTCTCCCCCCTCCCGATTTTCTGAGCCGGCGGCTCGCTGTTGATCTTTGCCGATCCTGGCCCTCCCACAATCATGTTCGCTGGCCAGGGATGAGTGTCCTGATATTGGATTTGCTTCGCTCGTCAATGGTGAGCTATGATGATACTGCTGCTGTTGCCTGTGTGCTGCTCCGCTTCTCATCCATTGGGGTCAGTGGCAGCTTACACGCAGGCCAATGAGAGACTTTTCCAGAGAAAGGCAGGAGGCTGCTGTATGCCTCTCGATCCGAATTTGCGCGTCTATCTCGATGGGCTGGCGGCTATGAATGTGCCGCCAATCAGTGCTTTGAACCCCCAGGTGGCGCGCGAGGCCATCGCGGCCCAGCTAGCCACGGCTCAGGTTAAGGAGCCGGTGGCTCGTGTTGAGGACCGGTGCATTCCTGGTCCAGCCGGTGAGATTCCTATCCGTGTCTATACTCCTGCGGGCGCTGGTCCGTTCCCTTTGCTGGTTTTCTTCCACGGCGGCGGCTGGGTGATCTGCAATCTCGATACGCATGATGGTCTCTGTCGCAGTCTGACCAATGGTGCAGGCTGCGTGGTGGTCTCGGTCGACTACCGGCTGGCGCCTGAGCATAAGTTTCCGGCGGCTCCCGAGGACTGCTATGCGGCAACGCGCTGGGTGGCTGAGCATGCGGCAGAGCTGAACGGCGATGCCCAGCGTCTGGCCGTCGGGGGTGATAGCGCTGGCGGCAATCTCGCGGCGGTGGTAACGCACCTGGCCCGTGAGCGTGGGGGGCCGCCACTGGTCTTTCAGCTACTGCTCTACCCGGCCACGGACTTTACGGCGGATACGGCATCGCGTCGGGAGAACGCTCAGGGCTATAGTCTGACACTCGATGATATGCTGTGGTTCGCCAATCACTACTTGAATAGTCCGGAGGAGGCGCGTGATCCGCGGGTCTCGCCGATGCTGCGCGAGGATCTGAGTGGGCTGCCACCGGCATTGGTGATTACTGCTGAATATGATCCGCTGCGCGACGAGGGCGAGCTTTACGGCGAGCGCCTGCGCCAGGCCGGGGTAGCGGTGACGATTCACCGCTATGAGGGTATGATTCACGGCTTCCTGACGCCGCCCATTCCTCTACAGCAGACGCAGGAGGCGATTGTTGAATGCTGTCAGGCGCTACGTCGAGCCTTTGGGTCGGAGGCTGCCACGCAGACCTCTGCCTCCGCTTGACTTGATGGGAGCCAGACAGAAGGCGGGAATGCCAGGCCAATCTGTTGGCAGTTGCTTGCCCGGCATTCCCGCGGCTATTGGAGAGGGAGGGTTAGAGGAAAGAGCGTGGTGAAGCGGGCATAGGCCTCATCCCAGGCGGCTCGCCATCCTGGGTCAGGGAGAAAGGTCTGGGTGATCGTGGAGCGGGCGGCCAGGGTGCGCACTTCTTCCAGGGAGCGCAGTTCACCGAGGCCGACAAGCTGGAGCAGGGCGTTGCCCTGGGCGGTGGCCTCGATGGGGCCTGCGATGACAGTCAGGCCGGTGGCATCGGCCAGGCCCTGGTTGAGCCAGCGGTTTTGCGCGCCGCCGCCAACGATGTGAACAGTCTGGAGCGCGCAGCCGGTGATGCTGGCAGCCAGCTCTAACACCTGACGATAGCGCAGAATGAGGCTGTCGAGGATGGCCCGCACGAGGGTGGAAATGTCTTCGGCAGCGGGCACGGGCTGGCCGTGGGCGCCGAGCTGCTGGCGAATGCGGGCCGGCATGTCGCCCGGCGGGAGAAAGAGGGGATGGTCTGGGTCGAAGAGTACGGCCCAGGCTGGCGCTTCTTCGGCCAGCGTTAGAAGTTGCTCATAGGTGAAGGATCGCCCGCCCTCCTGCCAGCTGCGGCGGCATTCCTGGAGCAGCCAGAGACCCATGACATTGCGCAGAAAGCGGACGGTGCCAAAGATGCCGCCTTCGTTGGTGAAGTTGCTGGCGCAGCCCTGGGCAATCTGGGGCTGAGGCAGTTCGAGACCCACCAGGGACCAGGTGCCAGAGCTGATGTAGGCCCGGTCGCGCGGATTGGCGGGCATGGGTATGCCTGCCACGGCGGCGGCTGTATCGTGAGTCGCTGAGGCGATGACCTGCACATCCTCCCCCAGCTCCTCAGCCAGCTCGCCCTGGACTGTGCCGAGCGGGGTGCCGGGCGCCACCACCTGCGGCAGAAAGTGCGTCGGCAGACCAAGCCTGGCCAGGAGGTCTCTGGCCCAGCTCCCGTGTGGAACCGACCAACATTGGGTTGTGGTGGCATTGGTATATTCGCAGAGGCGCTCGCCGCTGAGCCAGTAATGGAAGAGGTCGGGCATGAGCAGCAGGTGCGTTGCGTTTTCTAGTAGATGCGGCTGTTCTCGCTGGTGAGCCAGGAGCTGGTAGAGGGTGTTGATCGGCATGAATTGGATGCCCGTTTGGGCGTAGATTTCCTCGCGCGGGACCCGCGCAAAGACCTCCTCCATGAGGCCCTCGGTGCGCCGGTCGCGGTAGTGAAAGGGAAGGCCCAGCAGCAAGCCCTGGTCATCGAGCAGGACGTAGTCGACGCCCCAGGTATCGACGCCGATGCTATCGAGCCTGCCAGCCAGGCGACGTGCTTTACGCAGGCCGCTGATGACTTCTTGCCAGAGAGCGAGCACGTTCCAATAGAGATGGCGCTGGAGGGCCACCGGGCCGTTGGCGAAGCGATGGACCTCCTCCAGGGCCAGGCGCTGACCATCGTAGCGCGCCAGGTGAACGCGCCCGCTCTCTGCTCCTAGATCAACGACGGCAAGATAGCGCTCGCTCATTCACGTTCCTCTCTCTCGCTCTGCTCGCTTTTGCGCCAGTGTCCGAGCTGCGCAGGCCGGCCCTAGCGCAGGTAGGCAGCTGGAACGCCGCCATCGACGGTGAGGGCGCTGCCGGTGGTCTTGGAGGAGCGATCGGAGGCGTAAAAGAGCACAGCCTCGGCAACGTCCTCCGGGAAGACATTGACCTTGAGGGTGGTGCGCTGACGATAGTAGTCCTCCAGCTGCTCGGGGGCAATGCCATAGGCGCGGGCCCGCTCCTCGCGCCAGGCGCTGCTCCAGATGCCGGAGCCGCGCAGCACCGCATCGGGCATGACCACATTGACCCGCACGCCTAGCGGGCCGCCCTCCTCGGCCAGGCAGCGCGCGAGATGCTGCTCCGCGGCCTTGGCGGCGCTGTAGGCGCTGTTTTCCTTGCCAGCCACGACAGCATTCTTAGAGGTGATGAAGATTAAGCTGCCGCCGATGCCCTGCTCCTGCCAGAGGCGGAAGGCGGCGCGTGCCACCAGGAAGTAGCCCTGAACAAGCACATCAAAGACTTTGCGCCAGTCCTGCAGGCGGGTTTCGGTCAGCGGGGCTGCAGCGGCGAAGCCAGCGTTGCTGACGACAATATCGAGTCCTCCGTAGGCGCGCACGGTGGCGGCGAAGGCGGCGGCAACCTGCTCCTCGTCGCTGACATCGCAGGGACAGGCCAGCGCGCGCCCCTGGCCATACTGCTGGGCAATGGCGTCGGCGGTTTCTTGAGCACTTTGGGGGTTGAGATCAAGGATGGCGACGTGGGCCCCCTCGGCGGCCAGGCGCAGCGCTGTGGCGCGCCCGATGCCGCTGCCGCCGCCGGTCACGAGGGCGATGCGCCCGGCCAGCTCTTTCTCGGGCGGGCGGCGCGTCAGTTTGTAGAGTTCCAGCGGCCAGTACTCGATGTCATAGGCTTCCTGCTCGGAGAGCGGAGTAAAACGATCAATGCTTTCACAGGCGCGCATCACGGCAGCAGCCCGCTGATAGAGGTCGCGGGCGACTCCGGCCATCTGGGCATCGCGCCCACTGGCGATGATGCCCAGGTGCGGCACGACCACGATGCGTGGATTGGCATGTAGCAGGACGTCGCCCGGATGATGGCATTCTTCAAAGTAGCGCTGATAGTTGTGGCGAAAAGCCGTGATTTCCTGACGCAGGGCGGCCTGGAGCGCTTCGGCCCCCTGGGCTGGCTCCCAGGGCACCCAGACCGGCCAGTGTCGTGTGTGCACCAGGTGATCAGGGCAGGCGGAGCCGCGACGGGCTACCTCGCGCGCTTCGGGAGCGCTGGCGAAGGTCAGGGCCTCCTCGCTGTTGTCGACGGCCAGGACCATACGCTGCGGCTGGCTGAGCTGGCCACGCAGGCCGGGCAGGATGGCTGTCAGCAGCTGCTCTCGCTCGGCGGCACTCAGCCCGGGCTGAGCAACCAGGACTGTTGTCCGCCCACGGCGCTGACGCTCGGCAGCGACGAAGTCTTCGGCCTCCTGCACTACGCGCAGCGTCTGCTCATAGCAGGCGCGGGCGCTCTCACCCCAGGTCACCAGGCCATGCTTTTCGAGAATGACCAGTTCGATCTCGGGGTTGGTCCGCACTGCCTGGGCCACTTGCCTGGCGAGGGTGAAGCCTGGACGAATATAAGGAATCCAGGCCAGGCGCCGGCCAAAGACCTCCTCTGCCAGGTGGCGTCCGTTCTGGGCGTTAGCAAAGGCAAGAATGGCGTCGGGATGCGTGTGATCGACGTGGGCGAAGGGCAAGAAGGCATGCAGCAGGGTCTCAATCGAAGGCCGCGGACGCCCCGGCTCGGCAAGACAATGGAGCAGATAAGCCACCATCTCCTCATCGCTGAGGGCCTCACGCTCTTCCAGCGGCAGTACATCGTCCAGGCGCAACGGCACGAAGTCGGCCATTGTCATGGTCGCCAGGTCGGAGCCGCTGCCTTTGACCCACATGATGCGCGTGGGTCGCCCGCGGAAATCCGGCTGAGTCAGCTTGACCGAGGTATTGCCACCGCCCCAGTTGGCCAGGCTGCGATCGCGCCCCAGTAGATGCGAGCGGTAGAGTAACAGCGCGACCTCGTCAGTCTCTTGTCCCCGAACATCATCATCGCGCCAGAGATTGCGCGGCATAGTGTCGTCTCCCCTTTCCAAAGCCAGACAAGACAAGAATATGCCCTGAGAGCAGCCGGCCAGGTTTGCTTGTTTGTCCGTTTATCACCTGGCCATCAGAGATATCAGGCGCCTGGATAGCCACTTGCTCCGCTCCTACTGGCCGGGCGTGTCCGCGCCACTTCGTCGGCGTAGCCACTGCGGCGGAAGGCAGCAATGGGGTCAGGATCAAGGCCCATCTCCTCGCGCGCCTGCGCCAGCAGAGGACGAACATCGGTCTCAAAGGCATCCCGCAGCACCCGGTAGGCTCCAAGTACATCCCCCGCGGCCTGAGCCTGGCTCAGACGCTGGCGATCGACGAGCAAGGCGCGGGCGTAGGCACTCTGGATATGGAGCACCGACTGTATCATAGCCTCGATCTTGGGTTCAATGTTGTGCGACTGATCGATCATGTAATCAATGCGCGGCGCCTGGGGCTGACTGGCTGCAGCAACCAGCTCATTGAAGACCAGAAACAGCTCAAACGGATGCTGTGAGCCGACGATCAGGTCATCATCGGCATAGCGCCGATCGTTGAAATGGAAGCCGCCGAGTATCTCCTCGTCAAGCAGAAAAGCCACAATATGGGCCAGGTTGGTTCCCTGGGGATGATGCCCGGTATCGACCAGGACGCGCGCCTGCGGTCCTAGCTTGCGCGCCAGGGTATAGGCCATTCCCCAATCGGCCAGATCGGTATGGTAGAAAGCTGGCTCAAAAAACTTATATTCGATCAAGAGGCGCATGCCAGGCGCCAGGGCAGCGTAAATCTCGGCCAGGGTCTCCTCCAGACGGTGCTTGCGCGCTCGCAAATCGTCCTGGCCGGGATAGTTTGTCCCATCGGCCAGCCAGAGGCTGATCGTATCGGAGTCGACCGCACGCGCGATCTGGATGCATTCCAGGACATGCTGCACGGCGCGCCGGCGCACCGCTGGATCAGGATGACAGAGGCTGCCAAAGCGATACTCCTCATCCTGAAAGAGATTGGGGTTGACCGCCCCGATGCGGACGCCCAGTCCGGCAGCGTAAGCTTTGACCGCCTCCCAGTCATCTTCTTTATCCCAGGGAATATGGATGGCCACCCGCGGGCAGACGCCCGTCAGGCGATGGACCAGGGCCGCATCGGCTAGCTTTTCGCGTAAATTGCGGGCCGCCCCAGGCCAGTGAAAGACCTTAAAACGAGTCCCTGAGTCACCGTAGCCCCAGGAAGGCGTCTCGATCGTAAAGCGTTTGATAGCCTCCAGCACGCTGCGCCGCTCAGCCGCGCCCAGCTCTTCACTGGCAAGCCGGTCGCGGCCTACGTTTGGCTGATCCTGTTCTTGCTTCAAGCGAACCTCCTTCACTTCGCTACACAGCACTGCATAGCTGCACTGCATGGGAATACCGGAACAGGGGTACAAGAGTGCAACAAATTGGCCCGAGGCTGGCGCAGCGAGCCGCAGCCTGGTCTTCACAGGCAGCGGGCCGCCAGCCAGCCCAATCGGGTTCCGGCCAGGTCGGGCGTCGCAGCCCATTCCGCAGGCCAGTGCCCATCAGCGGAGCGGTTGCGACGCCGTCGGCAGCCCTAGAAGTTGAACTGGTCGATGTTATCCTTGTTAAAGACCGTTGGTGGGCCAAGCAGGACCACATTATTAGGGCCGATGGTCTTCGTACCGAGCTTGCCGGCGTTGAAGCTCTCACCCGGCTTCCCCGTAATCTTGCCCTCCACCAGGGCTAAGGGCCGGCGCCAGGGCGTTGGGATCGTTGGCCGAGACCACGATAGCGCTCACATGCTGCTCTGTCAGCGTGTTAATAAACGGCACCTGTGCCGCCGCGCTACTCTCCGTCGGGCCAACCTGCTTGAACTGCCCCTTCAGCTCTGTGGCTGCCTGCTTGGCGCCATTGGCCGCGGTATCGAAATAGGGGTTGTTGATCGCTTTGGGGAGAAAGGCAATATTGAGCGAAGCGGAGCTTCCGCCCGAGCTGCCACTCCCGCTACTGCTGCTGCCACCGCAGGCAGCCAGCATCAGCAGCATTGCCACAGACAGAGCGGTGAGCAGTGTACGCAACAGCGTCTTCACTGTTTTCCTCCTCCTTACCAACGCTCCCGCAAGCGGAGCGTCCTGGTGTGGTAGTGGTGATGACAACCAGCACATCTATTCCGAGACAGGGCACCATGCCAGGCGAGGGTCGAGTCAGCGCCGGGCCCGACCAGCCGATCAGGCCAGTCAGCCGGGCTAGTGGCGCTGCCCTCGCTCGCGGGCGCGGGCAGCTCCTGTCTCTTCAGGCGCAGGTAGCGCGGCTCCGCGGGCCAGCCCGCCAGCAGGCCCATTGTCAGCCGCGCGTCTGCGCGAGGCCGCCTCTTGCAAACGCCGAACCACATTAGGCCCCAACACCGAAAGAATGAGCAGCGCGCCCACGGCAATATTCTGGATATCGCCGCTGATATCCGCCAGGCCCAGGGCGTTGCGCAACACCCCAATGATCAAGAGCGAGAGCACCACACCGGGCAGACTGCCGCTGCCGCCGAAGATATTGACCCCACCCAGCAACACAATCGTCACCACATCCAACTCAAAGCCGAGGGCGTTATCCGCACGCGCGTTGGAGAAGCGCGCCGTGAAAACCACACCGGCCAGGGCCGCCACCAGGCCCGAGAGGACAAAGAGCAGTAGCTTGATATCATCAACGCGGATGCCGGCAAAGCGAGCCGCTTCCTTATTGCTGCCAATGGCATAGATCTGCCGGCCCAGCGTACTGCGATGCAAGAGCAAGGAGAAGATCAGTGCCAGAGCAACGAAGAGGACGAACGGCCAGGGGATCAGCGTACCCGGCACCGTACCGAAGCCAAAGTTCGTGAAGGCTGGCGGGAAATTGCTCACCGCCTGGTCGCCCATGACCACATAGGCCAGGCCACGAAAGAGGGCCAGTGTGCCCAACGTGACCACCAGCGAGGGGAGGCCGAGGCGCGTGACCGCCAGGCCATTGACGAGGCCGCAGAGGGCGCCAATCAGCAGGACCAGAGCAATGGCCAGACCCAGTGGCAGGCCGTGGCTCCAGGTGTAGCCGAGTACGACGCTCGCCAGCCCCAGAATCGAGGCCACCGAGAGATCGATCTCCCCGGCGATCACGATCAGCGTCATGGTCAGGGCCATCAGCGCCTTCTCCATCATATCGCTGATCAGCAGCGAGAAGTTGGACAGGCTCAGGAAATACGGAGAGAGCGCACTCCCCAGCGCCAGAGCGAGCACCAGCAGCACCAGCAGCAACGCCTCCCACGAGCGCATCCAGGCCAGCAAACGAGCGAGACCGCCACCCGAGGCAGCTGCTCGCCGGTCCTCTTTTGCTAATGCCGGCGCCGAAGGAGCAGCTGCAGAGGAAGCATCGAGGTCGAGCGCAGGCTGCTTGACTTCGGACGAATCACTCATCGTTGCCTCCCACCGCGCAGGCGGTGCTGGAGCCAGCGCGTAATCAGGGCATCCAGCGTCACCGCTGCCAGAATAGCGGCGCCATCGATCGCCTGCAGCCAGAACTGCGACAGCTTCAACAAGGTCAAGGCATTATCAATGGTTCCGAGCACGATCGCGCCAAGCATCGCCCCCAGGATGGTCCCGGAGCCGCCGAAGATATTCACTCCGCCCACGACGACCGCGGCGATCACCTGCAGCTCCAGGCCCGTCGCCGCCCCCGAATCGACTGTCGCAAAGCGTGCGCCCCAGAGCACTCCAGCAAAGCCGCTCAAGAGGCCACAGAGCAGAAAGGTCAGGAAGATCAGGCGCTCAGCGCGCAAGCCGGCCAGGCGCGCCGCCTCGGGATTGCTTCCCAGGGCATACAGCTCGCGACCGGTGCGGGTCGCCCGCAACAGATAGGCAAAGATCAGGGCGATGGCTGCCGCAAAGACAATCAGAGCCGGGACTCCCAGAATATGGGTGGTTGCCAGGGAGAGGAAGCTATCTGGCACGTCGTAGGCGCTCACCTGCGTTCCGCCCGCGATATACGAGTCCAGGCCGCGGTAAAGATAGAGCGTCCCCAGCGTCGCCACGATGGCCGGCACCCTTCCCAGGGCCACAATCAGGCCGTTGACCGCCCCCAGAACGGCCCCCAGGGCGCAGCCAAGCAAGATAATCAGAATCACCGGCGTCTGCGGATGGTTCTTCAAAACGTCGGCGCAGACAAAAGCGGTCATGCCAACGGTAGAGCCGACCGAGAGATCCACGTTGCGCGTCAGGATCACCATTGTCTCGCCGACTGCCACAATGGCCAAAATGGCGATCGAGAGCAGGATCTGCTCGAAATTGCCCGGCGTCAGGAAGCGCGGCGTCTGCAGACCGACCAGGGCAACGATCACCAGCAGCACGACGATCAAGCCCAGCTCTCGCACACGGCCCACCAGGGCCACAAGGCGCTTGCCGCCGGGGCGCACGCGCCCGCGCGACTCCTCTACACGGGTCGTTGTTGTGCTCATGCACGTACCTCGCTCACCTGCTCTGTCTGTTCTGTCCCGTTGCTGCCAGCATGACTTTCTCCTGATCGGCCTCGGTGCGACTGAACAGGCCAGTGACGCAGCCCTCATGCATGACGAGCACCCGATCCGACATGGCCAGAATCTCGGGTAGCTCGCTGGAGATCAGGAGGATGGCCAGACCACGCGCGGCTAACTCGGAGATGATGCGATGGACCTCGGCTTTGGCGCCGATGTCGATGCCACGCGTCGGCTCATCAAGGATGAGGATACGCGGCTCGGTCGCCAGCCATTTGCCCAGCACTACCTTCTGCTGATTGCCACCTGAGAGGGCGCGCACCGGCTGGGTCAGGCGCCCACCGCGCACGCGCAGGCGCTCAGCATAATCGGCGGCGATTTTCAGCTCCTGGCGCGACCTGATCAGTGAGAAGCGCGCGACGCGTTGCAAAATAGAAAGGGTGATATTTCGGGCGATGGAGAAATCGAGGACGAGGCCCTGCTGATGGCGATCTTCGGGGACGTAGGCGATACCATAGCGCATGGCATCGCGCGGCGAACGGATGCTGACCGGGCGCCCGTCAACCAGGATCTCACCGCTCTCGGCCTGATCGATGCCGAAGAGGACGCGCGCCACCTCAGTGCGGCCTGCCCCAACCAGACCAGCCAGCCCGAGGATCTCGCCACGCCGCAGCTGAAAGCTCACGTCGCGGAAGACACCGGCACGGGACAGATGGCGTACCTCCAGCACGACCTCACCAACTGCTGCCTCCTCTTTGGGGAAGAGAGCCGCCAGCTCTCGCCCTACCATGTGACGAACGGTCTCTTCGGGTGTCAGATCCTGAGCTGGAGCTGTGATCACCCGCTGCCCATCACGCAGGACCGTCACGCGGCTGGCCAGGCGAAAGACCTCCTCCAGGCGATGGCTGACAAAGAGGATCGCCACCTGCCGCGCCCGCAGCTGCTCGACGATGGTGAAGAGGTCCTCCACCTCGCGCGGCGAGAGTGAGGCTGTCGGCTCATCCATGATCAAGACACGTGCATCCTGCGACAAGGCTCGCGCAATCTCGACCAACTGCCGATCAGCCACCGAGAGGCCCCGCACCGGTAGATAGACATTCAGCTCCACACCCAGCGATTGCAGCAGCTGCTCTACCTCGCGATACATACGGCGCCAATCGATGCGCCCCAGGCGATCGCGCGGCTGATGGCCCATAAAGACATTCTCGGCCACGTCAAGATCAGGGAAAAGGGTCGGTTCCTGATGGATGACAGCAATGCCAACAGCCTGAGCCTGCGCGGGGCTGCGCAGCTCGACCGCCTCGCCGTTGATTTTGAGGAGACCACGATCGGGGCGGTGCACGCCTGCCAGAATCTTTACCAGCGTGCTTTTGCCGGCACCATTCTCGCCTACCAGCGCATGGACTTCGCCCGCATAGAGGCTCAAGTCCACCTCTTTGAGGGCTTGAATGGCCCCGAAACGCTTGCTAACGCCGACCAGCTCGATCACGGGCACCGCCGCTTGCGGCGCGGCAACTTCCATAGTTCCCCCTGGTGAGTGTCTTTCGCAGACGATCAGTGCTACATTCTATCCGCTGATCCGTTCGACGATCAGGCAATCGGCCAGTCAGTGAGCCTGGTCGTTGGCTCGCTCTGGCCGGGGTGCATGGGCCGGCTGCTAATTGAAACGTTTCAATGCTGAGAGTATAATCGAGGCCAGCCTGATTGTCAAGGGGAAGAGCGCCCTTATGCGCAGGGCAAACGGCAGGAAGATGGCCAGAGGGCAGACAGTTGTGGCATACTATCTTGTGATACAGTCGGGTCAGTCAGCAGAGGATGTGGCTTCAGCGGCCCTCCTGATTGCCACCAGGGCCAAGACAGGACCTTCTGCCCCTGGTAGATTGCGGCGCGACCCAGGCTGAATAATGCACAGCGACGAGAACCTCGCCCCAGCCCAGCGCGCAGGAGCGGCCCATATTGAGAGGGAGCGACCGCCAGACCGCCTGCAGCACTAGGGGGCTTGCCTTATCATTATCATCTTCATGCCTATGGATTTCGCTTCTGTCTATGGAGTGCGTGCATGCCAAGTATTCGTGAGGTAGCCGAGCGGGCCGGTGTCTCGCTTGGGACCGTCTCTAATGTGTTGAATCATCCCGAGCTGGTAGCGGAAGAGACAAGGCAGCGCGTGCAGCGCATCATTGACGAGCTGGGTTTTGTCCGCAATGGTTCGGCGCGCCAGCTTCGCGCCGGGCGCAGCCTCTATATCGGCCTGGTCGTGCTTGATGTGGCCAATCCCTTCTTTACCGAGGTGGCGCGCGGCGTCGAGGATGTGGCCAGCGAGGCTGGTTACGTGGTCATCCTCTGCAATTCAGACGACTCGCCTGAGCGCGAGGCCCACTATCTGCGAGTGCTGGAAGAGCAGCGCGCGCACGGTGTGCTGATCACCCCCGTGCTTGATGACCACACCCATCTCTATCGCCTGCGCAAGCGCGGCATCTCTGTGGTCTTGCTGGACCGTCCGAGTCGGCAGTCAGATCTGTGCTCGGTGGCCGTCGACGATGTGCATGGGGGCGAGCTGGCTGTGGAGCATTTGCTGGCCCAGGGACACGAGCGCATTGCTTTTGTCAATGGCCCGCATTCGATTCGCCAATGCGCCGATCGTCTGGAGGGCGTGCAGCGGGCGGTGCGCGCGGCAGGCGCTGATCCCGCTCAGGTAGTCTTAGAGGTTACCAGGCCCTTTCTGAATGCCCGCGAGGGAGAGCGCGCTGTCGAGCAGATCTTGAGTGTGAGCGAGGCTGAGCGCCCAACAGCCATCTTCTGCGCCAACGATCTGCTGGCTCTGGGAGTCATGCGCGGCCTCACCAGGCGCGGCTTTGCGATCCCGCGCGACTTTGCCCTCGTCGGCTACGACGATGTTGATTTTGCCGGCATGCTTTCGACGCCGCTGACCTCCGTGCGCCAGCCCAAGTATCAGCTTGGCCGCAGCGCTGCCGAGCTACTCCTGGATGAGGCCGACCATCCCACTACGCACGAGCACCGCCAGCTTACCTACCAGCCCGAGCTGATTGTACGCGAATCCAGTAGCTATCGCCGTCCGCGGCGCTCCCGCTTCACGCGACCGGGCGCATCTCCTACCTCTCCCTGAGCGCCTACCCGCCTCTGCCTCGTCTTGCTCCCTACTTGCTGCTTATCCCAAACTGCTTCTTCGCTCTCTAACGTCGCCTGATGGCCAGTTTTGCCAGGCGCTCACCTGCTTGCAGTAAGGTCTCGTCGTTTTTGCAGAAGGAGAAGCGCAGATATTTGCTGCCGATATGGGAGTGTTCAGGGCAGTAGAAGGTCTCAGGGGGAATACCGGCGACGCCGATCTCGCTGATAAGATAGCGCGCAAATTCGAGCGGCGTGCCGTTGAAGACCGGTGAGAAGTCGGCCAGGACAAAGTAAGTGCCCTCGGGCACTCGATACGGGAGGCCCGCAGCATCGAGAGCCTGCAAGAGCAACTGGCGCTTGTGCTCGTATAGCTCCTTCAGGCCCCGGTAGTAGCTATCTGGAAGGCTCAGGGCGTAGGCAATGGCTTCCTGGGTGGGATGGTGCACGGCAAAGGTGATGAACTGATGGGCACGAGCGACACCGTCCACCAGGTCGGGATGACCATAGACCCAGCCGATCTTCCAGCCGGTGGCGCTGAAGGCTTTACCCGAGCTGCTGACCGTCACGGTGCGTTCGAACATGCCAGGCAGGGTGGCAATGGGAATATGGCGCGCATCGTCAAAGATCAGATGCTCGTAGACCTCATCGGCAATGACAGTTACATCGTGTTCGATGCACAGTTCAGCGATGCAGGCCAGTTCCTCACGCGAGAAGACGCGTCCACAGGGATTATGTGGGGTATTGAGGATGAGAGCGCGTGTTTTAGGCGTGAAGGCGGCGCGCAGCTCAGCGGGGTCGAAGGTCCACTGGGGTGGATGCAGCGGCACGTAGACGGGCGTGGCGCCGGCCATGAGGATATTAGGTACATAGGAATCGTAGAATGGCTCGATCACAATGACCTCATCGCCAGGATCAACCAGGCCCAGGACGGCGGCAAAGATGCCCTCGGTAGCGCCCGCGGTCACAATGACGCCGCGCTCCGGGTCGATCTCCAAGCCATAGAAGCGCGCCGCGTGAGCGGCCACGGCGCGGCGCAGCGAGGGCGTCCCTGGTCCCGGGGCGTACTGATTGTACTGGCCGGCTTGCAAGGCCGCCACGAGCTGGGCAATGATGTCGGGAGGGGTATCGAAATCGGGTCTCCCTTGCCCCAGATTGAGGGCGTTGTGCTGCTGTGCCAGGACGTTGATCTCCGTAAAAATAGTAGTCCCAAAGCTCGCTACACGCCGAGCAGCAGTAGCCATGCCTGTGTGCTCCTCACAAAGCTTTGATCAGTTGAGACTATTATACCTCTCTGGTATACTCCCAGTATATGCCGCTCTGGGGGAGAGAGGCGAGTGCCTGGTGAGTCTGACCTGCACTCGACCGAGCCGACGGAGCGGCCTGATGTCTTTGTCCGGCAGGGCAGGACCACTGAGCTGGCCCGCCGCCCGCCTCTCTGGTCTCATCTAGCTAGTCTGGTATCTGGTAGGGAGTCAAACGTTGCAAGATGGCTGTGGTGAGAGGATTGTACACTGTTGATTTGTTGAAGGATCAGCGTCTGAGCATTATGGGGCATCCAGCGGGCGGCGCCTTGCTGGAACAGGCCATCAAGATGCTGCGCAGCGCGGGGGTAGATGTGCTGGTCTCGCTGCTAACGGGTGAGGAGATCGAGGAGATTGGTCTCCAGCGTGAGGCCCAGACCTGCCAGGAGCAGGGGCTGCGCTATTTCCATTTCCCGATCCCTGACCTGCAGGGGCCACCGCTGGATGGCGAGATCCAAGACCTGCTGAGCGAGCTGTATGAGCTGCTGTGTGCCGGTCAGCATATTGCAATCCATTGCCGCCTCGGCATTGGGCGCTCGGCGATGATTGCCGCCGGACTGCTGGTGCGCGCAGGCTACTCGGTGCCGCTGGCCGTGGGCCTGCTCTCGTCGGCTCGCGGCTGCTTTGTGCCACAGACACCGACGCAGCTGGAGTGGATTGAGGCCCTGGAGCGCTACTATCGCCAGCAGGGCCTGCCTTTTCTTGACGATGCCTGACTGAGCTGAACTGAGCCGAGCCGAGCGCGTCCGGCAGCCCCGTCCGCGATGATCTGCCCGGAGGCCATGCGGCCCATGCGGCCACTGCGGCCACGGCCAGGGTCAGGGGCCACACTCGCTTAAACTTCGCCATAGACCGGCAGACCGCCCACGATGGTGGCCTGAATACCGTTGCTGACCAGGCGCTCGGGCGGGATCTGAAAAGGGTCCTCGGGCAAGACCACGGCGTCGCCAAACTTGCCGACGCTGAGCGAGCCTTTGTCGGCCTCCTCGGCACCAGCATAGGCCGCCCCAAGGGTGTAGCCATAGAGCGCAGCGCTCAGCGAGAGCGCCTGCTCCGGCAGCCAGGAGGGGCGCCCACTCTCGGGATCGGTGCGCTGGACGGCGGCGTAGATGATGCGTAGCGGATCAAATAGCTCGACGGGAGCATCAGAGCCAAGAGCGAGAGGAATACCACGCTCGTACATGGTGCGATAGGCGTAGGCCCGTCGATGGCGCTCCCCCCAGTAGCGTTCGGCTATGTCACGATCGGCCACGGCATGGTAGGGCTGCACCGAGGCAATCACGCCCAGGCGGCGCATCCGCTCCAGATCGGTAGCGTGAATCAGCTGCACATGCTCCAGGCGATAGCGCAGGCGCTCGCCAGGGCGCTGGCCCTGCTCAGTCAGATGGCGCTGGGCCAGTTCGATGGCGTCGAGCGCCACGCGCGCCGCCCGATCACCAATAGCGTGGATGGCAATGAGCAGATTTAGCTCGCTCGCCTCCCTGACCAGGGCACGCATCTCTTCCTCGGGCGTAGCCAGAATCCCGTAATTTGAGAGACTGCCCTCGTAGCTGTCGAGCATGGCGGCGGTCTGCGAGCCAAGGGTGCCATCAGCGAAGATCTTGATGCCTCCAATGCGCAGCAGGACATCCTCTTCGTCCGCTTTGAGCAGACCAGCGCGCAGCTCGGGCAAGGGATGACGCTGGAGGATCATGCGCACGCGCAGGGGCAGCCGTCCCTCCGTGCGCAGAGAGGCCAGCAGCTCGTAAGCCGCGCGATCTTCGATATCGTGGATGGCCGTAATGCCAGAGCGCAGGAGCGCCGCGAGCGTTTCCTGCAGGAGCTGGCGCGCCAGGGCCGGTGAAGGGGGGGAGATCAGACGAGCGACCAGTTCCATCGCTGCCCCTTCCTGCAAAATGCCGGTCGGCTGACCATTGCCATCGCGCAGAATAGCGCCGCCGGGCGGATCGGGCGTCTCGGCGGTGATGCCCGCCCGCGCCAGAGCCAGCGAATTCACCCACAGCAGATGACCGTCCTTACTCCAGAGAGCGACCGGATGCTCGGGCGCTGCTGCATCCAGCACCTCCCTGGTGGGGAAAGCGCGCGACGGCCAGCGATTGCGATCCCAGTGGCTGCCAACAAGCCACTCACCGAGGGGCGTACGGGCCGCGCGTTCTCGCACCAACTGAGCCACCTCGTCGGCGCTATTGCAGGCCGCCGCGTCGATGTCGTGGCTGCGGTAAGCAGTGGCCAGCAGATGGATATGAGCGTCGATGAAACCCGGCAGAACCGTCTTGCCGCCCAGATCGATCAGCTCGGCCCGGGCCCCGGCAGCCTGGCGGACCTCGACATTGTCCCCGACCGCCAGGATACGCCCGCTCTCACGCTCGACGGCCATCGCCTGGGCCTGGGGCCGAGAGGCATCCATCGTATAGAGCCTGCCGTTGAGATAGACTATTCGGCTCATGCTCAACGCCATCCTTTATAGAGCTGGGTTAGCTCGTCAGCACGCTCACTGCGCCGCCCAGGACGCAGCGGCGAGGTAGCGCGCAGGACCTTGTAACGACTATTGCCGCCCACCTCCTGCACCTCCTCAAAGCACTCCTCCAGCACCGGCTCGTACTTCAAGAAGCGATTGGCCACCAGGTAGAAGCGCCCACGGCGCGGCGTCAGCAGCCGGGCACTTTCGCGGATAAAGCGTTCACCGACGGCCTTCGTATTAACGCCCCACACATGGAAAGGAGGATTGGTCGCGATCAGGCTGAAACGCTGCCCGCTCACGGCGCTGGTGGCATCGCTGGGCAAAGCCTGGGCGTTGTTCAGGCCCTTCTCCTGCAGCCGCTGCTGCGCCAGGGCGACCGCCGCCAGGCTGGCATCAACCAGGGTTACACTGCCCTTGCGGGCGCGCTCAGCAATATGCAGGCCAATATAGCCGGCTCCACAGCCGAGATCGAGCGCCACATCGGTCACATAGACCTCCAGCGATTCCAACAAGAGGCGCGTCCCCTCATCCAGCTCACCACCGGCAAAGACCTCGCGCTGCGGCCAAGCCGGCGGCTCGGCAGAGAGAGGCGTCTCGGCAGTCTTCGCCGCCGCTACAACCCGCCAGCCCTTGCTGATCTCTACCGTCTCCAGATTGCCAAAGTACTCGCGCATGCGCCGCGCAATCGAGAGAATCCCTCGATCCTTCGCTCCAGTCACATAGAGACGTCCGCCGGGCTTGAGGGCATAGCGGGCCGCCTCCAGCCCATAGTAGACCCAGGCTTTGGAGGGCTGATAGAGCAGATTCATGACCGCGACATCTATGGTATTCGGCGAAGTTTCTCGCGTATACTCATGGAAAGGAATGTGTTGTAACTGGCTGCGGGCAGGGACAGCGTACGCTTGTTCAAGGGCGCCGACGTTGTCTTCCGCCAGAATGATTCGCCCACGGCTGAGCTGACGCGCGGCCACCTGGACAAAGGGGTCCGCCGCTGAATTTAAGATCAGCAAGCGCTGCTCAGCATGCAAAGGAACATTGTCAGCTAAGAGTTGAGGATGGAGCATACGCATGGCCCTCTACGTTGATACTGCTTTCATAGATGATATCACGAACGTGGCCCGCACGGTACCATTAGCCGGCGTGACCACCAATCCAACGCTGTTGCTGGCCGCCCGTGAGCGCGGTCAGCAGCTCTCGCCCCGCCAGGTGCTGGAGGCGCTGCTCGAGGCCTCGAGCGGCCATGTCTTCATGCAGCCGGGCGCCAGCGAGGAAGAGGAGATGTATCGTGAGGCCCTCAGCTACATCGAGATGGCGCCCGAGCGTGTTATCCCGAAAATCCCGATGAACCAGGTGGGCATGCGCGTGGCCCGCCGTCTGAGCAGCCAGGGCTATGCGCTGGCTTTTACCGCCGTCACCACTGTGCCCCAGACGTATTGCGCCCTTCAGGTGCGCGCCGATTTCGTCATTCCCTACTACAACCGCCTGGAGCGCTCCGGGATCGATGCCACAGCCCGCATCTCTCAGATGTCCTCGCTCTGCCGCTCTCAGGAGCCAGCCAGCACGCGCGTGCTGGTGGCAAGCATTAAGACACCCGAGGAGGCCGCCCGCGCTCTCCTGGCCGGCGCTCACGATCTGACTGCTCCTCCCCAGGTCCTGCTCGATTTCATCAGTGACCCGCTCAGCGAGGAGGCCATCCAGCGCTTCAACCGCGACTGGGAGAAGATGAACAAACTGTAATCGTTCACGTCTCGCTAGCATACATGAACGATGAAAGAATGTTCATTGATTAGCCCCCCACGTTCATGCGATTCTCATCTGAGCGCGCTATTATGTAGGCGTAACGAGCTTCAGAGAACGGTTCCGCGGGCGCGAGGCAAATGTGGGGGGGATAGTAGAGAAACGGGACTCCTGGGGTCAGGCAACGTGGCAGGGTGGCACGTCTCTCTGGGCAGTTCTCCGTCATCTCACTACTACTACTTGCTCGACACGGATCGGCGCAACGTGGTGAGGGTGGTTACTTCGGAAGCCTGAAGGGCGCCTCCCCTTCAGGCTTTTTTGTGCCCGGCTTCTTGCCCCCCTTCCTCTCTCTCCCCTCTCGCTGCCTTCGCCCTGGCTCTCCCTCCATCACCACCGATCACGCCCCGTTTGGGCTACCAGTCTCCCTTTCACTCACCTGCTACCCTGCCCACCCTCCCAACCTGCCCCATCCCGCTACCAATTCCGCAATCCCTCACCCCAACCAGGCCCTCAGCGCTGGTGCCAGCGATTCCGCAGCTCCTCCCAGCAAGCACGTAGTTGAGCCAACCGCCTGGCATCAGGCTCTTGTCGACCATAGCGCGATGCCAGATAAGCCACCGTGAGCCACTCCAGGCGCGGATCTGCCAGAGGAGTGGCGGCCTCCAGACGCCGCCGATATTCCAGGGGCGTCTCGTTGGGCAGGCGTGGATAGCCTTGTTGCCTGGCTTCCTTGAGAAGAGCACGATAGATGGCCCGCATGCTCTCCAGGCTCCTTGCCGCTTCCTGCCGCATCCCTTGCCTCGACAGCCAGCGGGCTTCAACGGCCTGCCGTCCGTGCACAAGAGCATCTCTCAACTTCCTCGCCAGGATCTGCAGCAATTCCCAGATCTGACTCCAGAAAAGGGCTGTAGACCACAGGCTCTCGTGACGCTCCTCAAGCTCCCCTCGCTCATAGAGCCGCACTCGTCGCTGGCGCAAGGTCCTTCCGATCAGGCGAACGCAGCCAACCACGATCAGAACCAGGAAGAGCAGCACCAGAATACGACTGGCCAGAAGCAGGCCCGCTGGCAGACTGCTGCTCTCCCCAGGTGGTCTGAGGCCCGGCTGGCCCGGTCCTCGTAGTGGATGGATGATTAGCTCTGAAGTTTGAAAATGGAAGGCTTGCAGCAGCCAGAAAAGCGGCGTGAGCAACCAGACGATGAGCTGCGCGAGGCCGCGCACGAGCCAATCATACGGGATCGAGAGAAGGGCCAGTCCACGACGGAGTACCTCAAAAAGACTGGCACCCGCCAGCCCGGCAACCGCCAGACTGAGGAGCACCATGAGCAAGGCCAGGCCCAGGAAGAGAAGCAGAATGGCTTGCTCTTGCTCTTGCGTGCTTCCTTCCAGGCCGAAAGGATGGAGACGGCGCTCTGCAATGGCCTGCGCCAGCGCCTGCGCCAGGAGAGCGCAATAGATAAAGAGCGGGACGAGCAAGAAGAAGACCACCGTGCCCGCATCGACCAGGCGCTGCTCAGTGTCACTGCCGTGACCGAGGTGGATGAGCATCGCCAGGAGCAGCAGCAGGCCGCTCCCGATGAAGGCCCAGCGCACCAGCGCTGGCTCCGCCTCCTGACGCGCGCGTTTCGCCCCTCGCCAGACCAGCAGCGCCGTACACAGGAGAATGGCCACGCTGCGATAGGCGGCAGGTCGTAGGGCAAGGAGGTCATTGCCCAGCGCGAGCAGCCAGACTGGATGATAGAGCGGAAAAGCTGCAGCATAATTGTTGAGCCAGCAGAGACAGAGCGCACTGGCGATCAACAGGCCCACAATGAGACCTCTGCCCGGCAGCGGCTCGCCAGGACGGTCGAATTCATCGAGCGGCGGCGTGTGGCGCACAAGGCGCTGCTCCCAGAGGCGCGTGAGCCAGAGCGCCAGCGCGCCGAGCGGGAAGAGCACCCAGAGTGGCAGTAGTGGCTGGGCGCTCATGAAGAGATGCAGCTCAGCCAGCACCTGCAGCCAGGCGGCCAGGGCACAGACCTCAAGAGCGAGACAGAGATAGGCCACGAGGCGCTCGCCCGCCGTACGCACGCCTGGCAGATAGGCGGTACTCTGCGAAAGGCGCTCGCGGCGTCTCCGCTCTGCGAGGGCGATGCGCACTAACAGATCATCTGGCAGCTCCGGCTCGCCATTCAAAGGATCTTTGTCTCTCACGCCTTTCTCCCTGGCAGCGCGCTCCTCATACTCGCTTCCTGCACCGTCGCTCCGCATGTCGCCTCGGCCAACGACACACCCGGTAGCGGCAGCAAGTTGCTATCCCTGTCGAGGGCACTCTGCCCCCCATTCCGCTGGCAGAGTGCCGCGCGGGTGATGGATGATCATGATCATTCTGGAAGCGTTGCCTCTTCATTGTATCGCCAGCCAGAGGGAGCTGCAAAGTGCCCTCTTCTCCCCCCATCTCACTCACTTCTCCGCCTGCTTTGACCCGGACTATGCTCCTGAGCTAAGCACCAGGCCGTTCTATAATTTCAGAGCAGCATGCCAATATATCAGTGCAGGCGCCAGGCTCGGCGGCCAACAACCAGGCTCGCGCCAGCGAGGTAGAAGGAGGCAGCGCCGGACCTGGTCGCCGTTAGTCAGCAAGAGCGGAAGAGAAGAGCGATGTCATTCCAGTCCTTGTCGTCAGCAGCGGCGCTGGTCGCCACCCCCCAGCGCACCTACCGGCACCAGCCAGCGATCGTGCGTCAGTGCAATCGCCTGGCAAAGCAGCTGGCTACCCTGGCCATTACCCGTGTGCGCCCTCTCTGTGAGCGGGCTGTACAAGCAGGAGCGTGGGAGCCGCTCGCGGAACTGCTCGGACCAGACCTGCCCCCAGAGGAGAGCGCCGACCTCTACACGCAAGGTCTCTGCTCTCTAGTACTGGCCGCCGCCCTGGCCGGCCAGATCAATGAGCACCAGCGCGAGCGTGAGCACAATGGGCTGACATCCGTGCTCTCTTGGCTGCCTCTCTCGCTACAGCCCCCCTTTAGACAGATGCTGCTGGCCCCGACGCTGGCCAAGACCATCGCCGAGCTGCAGGAGCTGAGCGCAGCGGCCCTCCTCCCCGCGGCAGACAAGCAGCTCGCGACGCGCGCTATGGCGTCTCCGTTTCAGGCACTGGAGCAAGATCCGCTCATCTACTGCTATGAGCAGTTTCTGCATCACTACCGCCCCAGCCTGCGCCAGGCGGGCAGCATCTACGCCACACCAGCGCCGGTGGTCTCCTACATAGTGCGCAGCGTCGACCTTCTGCTGAAGCAGGCCTTCGCCCTGCGCCAGGGCCTGAGCGAGTTGGGGAATTTCGAGGTCATTGATCCGGCAGTCGGCAGTGGCGCTTTCCTGCATGGCCTGATTGAGTTTCTCTATAGCCAGCTCGTGCGGCAGGAGGAGTTGGAACGTTGGCCGTGCTTCGTAGCTGAACAGCTTTTACCCAACCTGCGCGCTTACGAACTTCTGCCAGCCCCCTGGCTGGTGGCCCATCTCAGCCTCGGTCTCAAGCTGGCGGCCTGCGGCTACGACCTGCGCCAGCGGCCCGGAGTCCTCAGCCTCTCCCTGGGGGACGGCTTGCTCTGGCTGGTCCGGGAACCGGCCCGTACGGGCCTGCCCGTGCTCATCGGCAACCCTCCCTATGGCAACTTCGGACGTCCCACCCGCTACCCCTGGCTACGCCTTCTCCTGCAGGATTACAAGCGCGATCTGGGCGAACGTAAGCTGAACCTGGACGATGACTTCATCAAGTTTATGCGCTGCGGCCAGTGGTATATCGAGCAAGCGGGCTGCGGTTTACTAGCCTTTATTACCAGCCACACCTATCTTGACGGTCTGACCCACCGCCGCATGCGAGAAAGCCTGCTCGCCAGCTTTGACGAAATTTACCTGCTTGACCTGCACGGCAACAGCCAGCGAGCAACCCGGGCCGAGAGGAGAGAACCCGATGAGAACGTTTTCCCCATCCGCCAGGGCGTAGCCATTGGCCTTTTTGTCAGGCGCCGGGCCAGTGCTCGCAGCCCACGGACCGCTCCCAGGCGGGCGATCGTCCACTATGCGGCCCTGCGTGGCAGACGCAGCGAGAAATATGCCCGGCTGGCAGGGATGGACCTGGAGAGCACCCCCTGGCAGCGTCTGCAGCCGCAACCCCATCTCTACTTCTTCGTGCCGCGCACCCTGGCTCACCAGGCCGAATGGGAACGGTACGCGGCCCTGCCGGAAATCTTCCCAGTCTACGGCACAGGGATCAAAACTCACCTTGACGCCGTGCTGGTTGGCCCCTCCGACGCAGCCATCGCCCGACAAATTGCTGCCTATCTGGCCGAACACAGCCAGGAGGAAGAGATCAACGGAACAAGTGCAACCGCCAGCGATAGACGCCGCGGTACGCCGCAGCACAAGGCCCGGCTCTTGCGTCAGCTCAGCGCACTGCCACCTCAGCAGATCTACCGCGACTACGCCTATCGCCCCTTCGACACACGCCGTATCGCCTACTGGCCTCCCGCCATCGAGGCCGGCGACCACCGCTTTGCGCTGATGCGCCATGCCCTGCGACCCAACATCCTGCTCGTTACAACGCGCCAGCTGAGTCAAGACAGCTTCCAGCACGTCTTCGTCAGCAGCGCCCTGACCGACATGTGCCTGCTTTCAACCGCGACCCGCGAGTGCGCCTACGTCTTTCCTCTCTACCTGTTCGAGGGTGCGGGAGAGGCGTGCCCGCGCCCGAATCTAGCCCCCTCCTTCGTTAACGCTCTGACGAGCCGTCTCAACCTGCAGTTCGTGCCCTGGGGGAGTGGTGATTTGCTCACCAGCTTCGGGCCAGAGGCCGTACTGGCCTACCTCTATGCTATTCTGCATGCGCCCATCTACCGCCAGCGCTACGGCGAGCAGCTCAGCAGCGACTTCCCGCGCTGCCCTCTGCCAGCGCATCGTACCAGTTTTCGTTTGCTCTACCGTATCGGAAGCCGTCTACTCAAACTGCACCTGCAGACCAGTCTCCCCCGGCCTTCGGCCTACGTCCTGCCGCCTGCTCAGGCCGCCCACCTGCGGATCGAATTCGTGCACTATACAGCGGATGGACGCCTCTGGGTAAACCCCCGCCAGGCCCTGGAGGGCCTGCCGCCCGAGTGCTGGCGCTTCCGCATTGGCCATTACCAGATCTGCGCACGCTGGCTGCAGGAGCATCTTGGGCAGGAGCTGACCGCCGCCGAGTATGAGCGCTATCGCCTGCTGCTGGCCATTCTCACCGAGACGCAGGAGCTGATGGCCCAAAGCGGAAGCGCCCTGGAAGCGCTGCTTCCCTGAAGAGGAAAGGAAGGGGAGAGATAAGCACCCGGCGGGCCGCTCCAAGTGGAGAGGAGAGCCAGGGCGCAGCCAGACAGAAGGTCCTACTGCTTGAGCAAAAACCCGCGCTGGCACGTCTAAAGACAGTGGCGGAGTGCTATAATTATACGAGCATCTACCACCCAGTCCACTCAGGCACAGTCAAAGGTACCTGCCGCTGAGCCGGGTAGCTTGCTCGCTCAAGGTGAGGGCCGCTTCGGGCGAGCTGAGTGAGACAGGTCTTGTGCGGCCTTGAGCCGGAGCTGGCACGGCAGAGAGGCCACAGCGGAAGCTGATCGACCCGTTTCGTGCTGCTCTGCTCCGCCGGTCAGGTCCCAGCCAGCAGTTGCGCCCCGATGGCATCGGGTGCGAATGAGGTCGCCACGCCAGCGGTCGAGAAGTGCTCGCGACCGCTCCCCAGGCGAGCGGTCTGCCCTCCGCCGAGGGCGAGAGCTTGAGATTGATCGTAGTACAAAGGAGCCTGTAGTTACTGTATTCACGAGACGAGAGACGAGGGGGCTGTTGGTCATATGGCCAAAAAGATCTTGATTATGGATGACGACCCCACCATCGCCGATCTCCTGACCGAGGCGCTCGCCGACGAGGGTTATGAGACCCACATGACGACGCAGAGCCTACGCTTCTACGACGCCGTACGCGAGCATGATCCCGATCTGATCCTGCTCGATATCATGATGCCCTATCTGGACGGACGGGACGAGCTGAAGCTGATGGAGATGTGGCTGGAGAAGAAGATTCCCGTGATCATCGTGACGGCCTATCCTAATGTGGCCCACGAAGAGCAGACCTTCCGCGACGCTGGCGTCGTGGAGATTGTCTCGAAGCCTTTTAACCTGGATGAGCTAGTCGAGCTGGTGCGCAAGACCATCGGCGAGCCGTGAAGGTGACGATCCCGGTTTCAGAGGCAACAAGGACAACAAGAGCTAAGAGAGCAAGAGCAGACTGAGGGCAAGAGGAGAGCAAGGTTATGGAGGCGAAAGTACGCGTCGCGCTCGACGCAATGGGGGGGGATTACGCTCCCGGGGCCACAGTGCAGGGGGCGGTGGAGGCGGCGCGTGAGTACGGCATCGGCGTTCAGCTCGTGGGTCATGAGGAGCAGATTCGTGCGGAGCTGGCCCGCTACGACACCCACGGCCTCGACCTGGAGATTACCCCCACCGATGAGGTCATCGCGATGGATGAGCACCCAGCCACCGCGGTGCGGCGGAAGAAGAATGCCTCGCTGGTGGTGGCCCTGGAGCTGGCGCGCAGCGGCCAGGTTGTAGGGGCGGTCTCCGCAGGCAATAGTGGCGCCATGATGGCCGCTTCGCTGTTCGTTTTGAAACGCATCGCCGGCGTCGATCGGCCCGCCCTGGGGACGGTCATGCCAACGCGTACCGGCACAACCCTGGTCCTCGACGTGGGCGCCAATACAGATTGCAAGCCTGAGTACCTGCAGCAGTTTGCCCTGATGGGGGCCGTCTACATGGAGCGCATTTTTCACATCAACCGCCCACGGGTGGCCCTGCTGGCCAACGGCGAAGAGGAGACCAAGGGCAATCAGCAGGTTCAGGAAACCCATCGTCTGCTCAAAGAGAGCGCTCCGCGGCTCGGGCTGAACTTTATCGGCAACATTGAAGGGCGCGATATTCCAGCAGGCGCTGCCGAGGTAGTGGTCTGCGATGGTTTCGTGGGCAATGTTGTTCTCAAGCTCAGCGAGGGACTGGCCGAGACGCTGATCGCCATGCTACGCAGCCAGATGACCAGCAACCCGGTCAATACCCTGGCGGCGGCGGTGCTCAAGCCGAGTCTGAAGCAGCTCTTCAAACGCCTCGACTATGCCGAGTATGGCGGTGTCCCTCTCTTGGGAGTCAATGGTGTGGCGGTCATTGCTCACGGGCGTTCCAACGCCAAGGCCATCAAAAACGCGCTGCGGGTGGCACGCGAAACAGCGGAGCAGGGAGTAGTGACGGCCATCGCCGAGGGCCTGGCCAGGTTGGGAACCGGAGGCGAGCAGCGAGCCGAGGCCGAGGTCTAGGCTGCTACCCGGCTGGCCTCTCCGGGAGTGAGGGGTGGGAGAGAGAACCAGTGCTGAGCCAGCCCGCCAGTCAGGAGAAGCAGCGCTTGAGAGAGGCCACCCAACGCCAGCCAACCGGCGCAGCGCTGGATTTCGCCATGCGCAGCCTGCGCAGTCGCTACCGCTATAGCGGGGGCCTCTCCCGTCCTGTCGTGAGAGGAGCTAATCCTCGCGCAGGCTACGCTTCAATTCACGCACGAAGCCGACCAGACCTTCGAGCCAGGTCATCTCGGTCGAGGAGTTGTGCTTGCCCATCTGAGCCTGATATTTCAGACGGGCCTCACGGAGAGCACGCACGCGCAGCTCGGCGGCCCGATGCACATCGTAGGCGGCGCGGCGTCGTGGGTCCCCCAGGACCTCGTAGGCCTCGTTGATCAGCTTCATCTGCTGCTCATATCTAGCCTGCATACCCGCCGTGTTCTGATTCGCATCAGGATGATAGCGACGTGCCAGACGCAGATAAGCGCGCCTGATCTCCTCGGGCGAGGCGGTTGGTGCTATTTCCAGAATCGAATAATAGTCCTGCATCGCTGGCCTCATTCACCCGTACTGCCGAAGCCACCGCGCCCCGGCCCCAGGGCCGTCGCCTCCTGCCAGCAGGCCCGGACCACTGGAATGAAAATACCCTGGGCGATGCGCTCGCCGCGCCTGATCAGGACAGGCTCGTCACGGAAGTTGTAGACCTGGATCAGCACCTCATCACCTTCGCCGCAGTAGTCCTGATCGATAATACCCACCCCATGAGGGATCAGCAGCCCCTTGCGTCGCGGCGTGCTGCTGCGCAGGGTCACCAGCAACAGATAGCCCGGTGGCGTGCTCACAATGACATTGCCCGGAATGAAACCGAGATCGCGAGGTGCGATCTCTGTATCCTGACGGCAGAGGAGATCAAAGCCAACCGAGCCAGCAGTGGCGTAGGTCGGCAACGGCAAGGTTGGGTCCACACGTTTGATCGCCACGTCTAGCGGTTGCAGATACTTGTCCATTTCTGCTATTCTAGAAAAGAGCTTCTGTGACGTCAAGAGAAGGTGCTGGATTTCCTTGTTGATAGAAATGGGTGGCCAGCGCCGCCGGGCGCTGGCGGCTGCTTTCCTACCTTTGCCATTGCTATGTCGGGCCGCAGCCTGGTGTTGAGTCTAAAACTCAAGTTGCTTGGGCTGGTGCTCCTGCTCTGCCTGGCCGTCAGCACGACAGTGTATGCTGCCAACTCAACCTATCATGCCGTGCAGCATCTGCAGCAACAGAGCGCCCTGGCCAAAGCGGGGGATGTGCGCAGCATTCGCCCCTGGATGACGATTCCCTACGTGGCTCATGTCTGCCATGTACCAGCTGCGTACCTTTACCGGGCCTTGCATGTTCCAGAGACGCCCTCTGTACAACATCTGACCCTCCATGCGCTGGCCCTGCGTACAAAACGTCCTGTTGACGAGTTGATTCGCACGCTGCAACAGGCCATCGAGACCTATCGCCAGCAGCACCCAGGGCCAAAAAGCACCCCGACGAGAGAGCCTGCGGCATCCTCTGCACTGGCAAAGGGAGAACGGCCATGAGCGCCTTGCTTCCTTACCTGGTCAACTGGCTGCAAGAGTACGGCTATCCTGCCCTGTGGGGACTGGTCTTTGTGGGGGCCGCCGGCATTCCGCTCCCGATTACGCTGCTCTTGCTGGCTGCGGGCGCCTTCGCCGTTCTGGGGGATTATAACCTCGGCTTGCTGGCAGTGCTGGCGATAAGCGCCGCCGTGGCCGGCGATAGCGTCGGCTATAGCCTTGGTCGCCGCTGGGGCAGTCGCCTGCTCGATTACCTGGAACACTCGCCGCGGCACTGGATTCCACCGCAGGCCCTCAGCCGCGCACGGCAGCTCTTCCATAAGCGAGGTGGATGGGCGATCTTCCTCGGTCGCACCGTCTTCTCGGCCATCGGGGTGCCGATTACGCTCCTCTCAGGAGCGGAGCGCTATCCTTACCGCAAGTTTCTGCTCTTCGATGCGCTCGGCGAGGTGGTCGGCGTCGGGCTGCCGCTCAGCCTGGGCTTTCTCTTCGGCGCCAGCTGGGAGGCAGTGGGTGAGATTCTCGGTACCATCTCGCTGCTCTTGCTGGCCCTGGCCCTGGCCACCTGGTTGAGCTACCGCTTGCTGCTACTGCTGCGCCGCCTGCGCGCAACTCACACAGAATCCCAGCCAAGGCCCCGGCCACAGCTGGAAGAGCCAGAGCGGGCCGCCTCTCCAGGGGCCGCCCCCGGTTCCTCGGGTTCCCTGCCACTTTAGCCCACCCTCACGCGTATGTAATAGTGATTGCAACGTTGAAAAAGCATACTCCTTTTATACCAAGGTACTCTTACGTTGATATATAACATCTTTAGAGCGTCAGTGCTGCCACAGACTGGCACGGAAGGAAACCTTTAGGGTATAATTGGAATAGCGCTGGAATATTTCTGGGCCGTACTGTGTTCCTATCGGTAGAAGCAACGTGTCTCATCTTACATCTTTCTCCTACCCGGCGTTAGACCTGGTCTCTCTCAGGTCGAAGGCTCGCTTTCCCTGCGTGTAGGGTCAGACAGCCTCACAGCCGCTATCTTGCTGCTTAAGATAGACACTACCTTTTCATGGAGGGCGCACATGTTAGACCTGGAGCGTGCCGACACGGGAAATGCGCTTATCTTAGACGATCAGCCCACACGAGACGATCCAGATCTGGAGAAGCAGCTTGACCAGTTGCTTACGAAGGATCTTGAATATATAGATTTTGACGACGACAACGACGACGCTGTTGTTGATGATGGAGAGGAGGAACCTGGCAAGGACGAAGAGCCTGAACTGGACGAGGACCTCAGCGGTCTGGAGCCAGCAGCCCTGGAGTTAGAAGAGATGCCTGATATGCATGAAGATCTGACGCAATTGCCAGGTTCGCCTGAGCTAGAAGACACTGCCTCGTTGCTCTCTCTTCCTCCCCTGCCGGCGACGCGCGCGGGTGCAGCACGCCGCCCCGGTGGGCGCCGGCGCCGCGCCGACTATGCGGACGAGAGCACGGCGAGCGCTCTAGACACCGGCGAATCGGACGCTGTGATGGCATATCTGCGCGAGATTGGGCGCGTGCCAATGATCTCGCATGAGCGAGAAATCGAGCTGGCCAAGCGCATCGAGATGGGCGACCGCGAGGCCAAGAAGCAGTTCATTCTGGCCAATTTGCGCCTGGTGGTGAGCATCGCCAAGCGCTATGTCGGACGCGGTCTGAGCCTGCTCGATCTGATCCAGGAGGGCAACATCGGTCTGATTCGGGCCGTGCAGCGCTATGACTGGCGTCGGGGTCATCGCTTCTCGACGCATGCCACCTGGTGGATTCGCCAGGCCATCAGTCGCGCGGTGGCTGATAAAGGGCGCACGATCCGCTTGCCCGTCTATGTGAATACGGCGTTGAACCGCATCCGCCGCGAGCGTCAGCGCTTGCTACAGGAGCTGGGCCGCGAGCCGACTGAGCAGGAGCTGGCCGAGGCCACGGGGCTGGACCCGATCCGCATGCAGGAGCTGCAGTCGGCCCCAGGCGCGCCTGTCTCTCTGGAATTGCCGGTCGGCGAGGATGAGGAGCAGGAGCTGGGCGATGTGCTGGCTGACACAGAATCCGCTTCACCAGAAGATATCGCGACAACCCAGACGCTGAAGGACGAGGTCCAGCGCGTGCTGGAGTCCGTGCTGACGCCGCGCGAGCGCCTGGTGCTGCAGTTGCGCTTCGGCCTGGGCAATGGCCAGGCTCATCCGCTGGAGCAGGTGGGCCGCGAGCTGGGGATCACCCGCGAGCGTGTGCGCCAGATCGAGGCCGGCGCTCTTGCAAAGCTGCGCCAGCCGCCGGTCCTGGAGCGTCTGCGCGGCTGACATGACTGGCGCCATCGCCGTCGTGGTCGACTTTCCCAGTCCACGCCGCGCCCCCTCAATCAATGGTTGTCGTTTCCCAGGCCAGAGGCGCGACTCTGGTGCGTAGTGCCTGGCGCACGCAGGCTGGCTTGTATCTGCCCGCACTACGCTTGCCAGGTAATCCCCCGATCAGCGCGGTCGGCGAGTTGCGCTGGTCAGGCGTTTGCTTTTTAGCAGATTCGATCTTCCTTGACTACTGGAACCGAGCCTATCTGTGCCACGGGAACGGATGTAGATCACAGAGCAGGAAAGGCAGCCCTTCACAGGAGAGCTATCTTTCCTGCTCTGTTTTTTTTGTTTGGCTCAGGCCGCTCTGGCCCTGGGCCTTCCTCTCTATTCCGTTCTGCTCCCTCTCGATGCTGCTAGTCGGCTCGGGCTTCGGCTCGCTCGCACTCAGGTGCCCGCTCCGTAGAGCTGCAAGAAACGCGCGACGGTGCGCACTCCTCTGAAGAATTGCTTGAGAGAGTATTTTTCGTTGGGCGAGTGTAGATTGTCATCGGGCAGGCCAAAGCCCATGAAGACAATGGGCACCTGCAGGATATCGTTGAAGAGGGCGGCGATGGGAATGGAGCCACCTTCGCGAATGAAGACCGGCTCGCGCCCGTAGGTCTCTTTGAGGGCTGCTGAAGCGGCCCGAATGACGGGGGCTTCGGGCGAGACAAGCACTCCCTCTCCGGCATGAATTTTGCGGACGGTGACCTCGACGTCGGGCGGAGCCAGCTCCTTGACGCGCCGTTCGAACAGGCGATAGACTTCTTCGGCTTTGAGTCCAAGGTCGGGTGGGATGCGCATGCTGATCTTGACTTTGCCGTTGGCAGGGATGACAGTTTTGGCTCCTTCGCCACTGAAGCCGCCGACAAAGCCGTGAATTTCCAGAGTTGGTCTGGCCCAGATGCGTTGCAATGGCGGATATTCTGGTTCACCGGAGAGCTGGGCAACGCCCATCTCTTCGCGCAGGGTCTCAGCCAGGTGAAGGGGATCTTCTTGCCAGAAGCGCTGTTCCTGCGGTGGCGCTTCACGCTGGCGATCGTAGAGGCCGGGAATGTGGATGTGTCCACGCGCGTCTTTGAGGCCGGCAATGATGAGAGCCAGAGCGTGGAAGGGGTTGGGGGCGATGCCGCCATAGGTGCCGGAGTGCAGGTCGCGCACGGCCCCGCGCGCTTCGACTTCGGTGTAGATAATGCCGCGCAGGCCAGAGATGAGAGCCGGCAGGTCAGGCGCTGGCATGTGGGTGTCGCAGATGAAGGCGGCGTCGCAGGTCAGGCGCTCGGGATAGCTGCGGACATAGTGCTCGATGGATTCACCTCCGGCCTCCTCTTCCCCTTCGATGAGAACGCGCACGTTGACAGGCAGCCCTCCTTCGGTGGTGATGAGGGTCTCCAGGGCCTTGAAGACGAGCATGGTCTGCCCTTTGTCGTCGCAGGCCCCCCGACAGTAGAGGTTTTCGCCGCGAATGGTTGGCTCGAAGGGCGGCGTCTGCCAGAGTTCGACGGGATCGACGGGCTGGACATCATAATGTCCATAGATAAGTAGAGTTGGCCGGCCCGCCGCTTTGAGCCACTCACCATAGACCAGCGGGTGGCCCTTGGTCTCGATGAGGCGCACGTTGTCAAGACCAATGCTACGCAATTGGCCAGCGGCATATTCGGCGGCACGGCGCACATCGGCAGCATATTCGGGCAGGGTACTGATGCTGGGAATACGCAGCCATCCTTTGAGATCTTCCAGGAAACGCTGCTCATGCTCTGCTATATACGCTTCTATCTGCGTCATGACAACTCTTCCTTCCTTAAGCGTCTGCAAGGGAAATCTGCCTGTTATGGTAGCAGGGTCAGGCCGGCTTTGTCCAGAGCGAGCTTTCCTCTGGCCAATCACGCGGAGACCTCTCCGCCAGAGAGGCCTGAGGCGAATCTGGCTCTTGCCGCTTGCGAGGGAGGCGCGCAGAATAGAGAGAGAAAGAGGGTTGGGGGCCGTTGTGTTTTTGGCCAGCTCTCTCTCTCGCTATCAGCTGCAGGTGAGAGAGGCTGGCCGCTAAGGAAGGAGTTGCGCTGTCTATGTGCGGTCGCTTTACGTTGATTACTGACCTGCAGACGATTGCTGAGATCTTTGGGGTGCCAGCGACGCTGGAGGCTCAGCCACGCTATAATATCGCTCCCTCACAGGAGGTGGTGGCAATCCTGCATGAGGGACAACGCCAGATGGCCTGGTTGCGCTGGGGCCTGATCCCTTCCTGGGCCAGGGAGGAGGCGATCGGCAACCGGATGATTAATGCACGCGCAGAGACACTGGCTGAGAAGCCGAGCTTCAAGCGCTTGCTGCGCTCGCGCCGCTGCCTGGTGGTGGCCGACGGCTTCTATGAGTGGCAGCAGACTAACGGCTCGAAGAAGCCGATGTATATTACGCTGCGCGATCGGTCTCCATTCGCTTTTGCTGGCCTGTGGGACCAGTGGAGCGCTGCCGATGGCCGTCTGCTGCGAACATGTACGATCGTGACGACAGAGCCGAATGAGTTGTTGGCGACGATCCATAACCGCATGCCAGTGATTCTGCCGCGCGAGGACTGCGAGCGCTGGCTCGATCCCACTGTGCAGGAGGCGGAGGCGCTCTTACCTTTGTTGCGCCCTTATCCGGCGGCAGAGATGCAGGCCCGTCCAGTCTCGCGTCTGGTCAACGATCCTCGCAACGAGGGAGCAGCTCTGCTGGCTTGAGTGAGAGGAGCCAGGCCCTCCTACCTCGTTCTACTCCGTTGCGCCTTGCCAGCAGCACGCCTGGCTGCCTATAATTGTTGCAGAGGAACAGGGACCCGCTGGCCGCCGGCTTGTCGCATCTGCGCGGCCTGACCGGGTCCCAGCCTTTGCCTGCCTTCCAGGCAGTGCTGATACGTATATTCCTGAGAAAGGAGTGCCTTGATGGCTTCTGTGTCCGGTACCACCCTGGTAGATCGCTTGCTACCGGCTCGCTCGCCGTCGCGCTCCGTGACCCTGCTGCGCGATGGGGTACTGGTGCTTGGTTTCAGTGCGTTCATGGCCTTATGTGCTCGTTTCTCGATTTATATTTCCTGGATTACGCCAGTACCGATTACGCTGCAGACGCTGGGCGTGCTGCTGACGGGAGCCGTGCTGGGGAGCCGCCGCGGGGCCCTGGCTCTGCTGGCCTACCTGGCTGAGGGGGCCACGGGATTGCCGGTCTTCGCTGGCGGTGCCGGTGGCGTGGCGGTCTTGCTCGGCTATACCGGGGGCTATCTCTGGTCCTATCCGCTGGCGGCCTGGGTCACCGGCTGGCTGTGCGAGCGAGGGCTTGATCGCCGCTATCTGACGGCAGCGCTGGCCATGCTGCCCGGTTCACTGATCATCTACGCTGTCGGGGTGCCCTGGCTGGCGCTGGTCTTGCATCTGGGACCGGCTCAGGCCCTGCTGCTCGGAATGGTGCCCTTTTTGGTCGGCGACACACTGAAACTCTTGCTGGCGGCGGCCTTGCTGCCCTCGGCCTGGCTGGTGCTGCGCCTGGGACCACAACGCGACCAGGGAGCGCCGTCCCGCTAAAGCAAAGCTCGGTAAGGAAGCTTGTTGGCCAAGCCTTGAGGCTCCGAGCCGGCTCGGAGCCTCATTTGTTGTCGGCCTTGTTCCGACACGAGGAGGTAGCAGTGAGTGTGCCACGAGGATCAGAGGCCTTCGATGTCGAAGGCACCTTTGAGGCTTCTGACTATCGCTATTTCTACGATAGTTTCCTGACGGCGGAGCGCAGCGAGCAGGAGGCAGATCTGGTCTGGCGGCTGCTTGGGCTGCAGCCAGGGCTGCCGGTGCTCGATCTGGCCTGCGGTTACGGCAGGATCGCCAACCGGCTGGCGGCTCGCGGCTGTCTGGTGAGCGGGCTAGACCAGAGCGCGGCTTTCCTGGATCAGGCTCGCGCTGAGGCTGAGAAGCGGGAACTGGCGATCGACTACCGTCAGGGCGATATGCGGACCTTGCCAACGGAGTGGACTGGCCGCTTCGCGGCGGTCCTGAGCTGGTTCACCTCCTTCGGCTATTTCAGCGACGAAGAGAATCGCCAGGTACTGGCCGAGATCGCCCGCGTGTTGCAGCCTGGCGGACGGCTCTTGCTCGATCTGCAGAATCGCGACCGCTTGCTGCGCGTGTTTCAGCCAGATATGGTCTTGGAGCGCGATGGGGCCTGGCTGATCGATCAGCTGCACTACGATGTACTCAGTGGACGCCTGCACACCAGGCGCATGATCCTGCGCGATGGGCGCCAGCGCGAGACGCATTTCTTTGTGCGTCTGCTCACGCTGCCCGAGCTGAGAGACTGGCTGCGCCAGGCAGGTTTCAGCCAGGTGGAAGCCTACAATGAGCAGGGTGCTCCGTTCAGCCTGGAGAGTCGTCGCCTGCTGACCGTGGCCACCAGGTAGATATGAAGCAGACAGGTCCCCGCTCGCCCCTTAGCGGGTGGCCAGAGCTGCCCATAGGCGCGGCGCTGGCAGTCCGGCCAGCTCGCGAACAGCAGCGACAGTCTCCTGGGCGTTGCGCACGAAGCGCGAGGGCACCGGCAGACGTTCCTGAAATTCTTCAACGGTCACATCATCTAAAAAGCGCTCGCCGGCGTTGTCGAGCATGATGCGCGGCAAGAGTACCAGATCGCCGAGCCATTCCTGCTCCAGCAGCGTGGCCAGGACATCCTGGCCGCAGAGCAGCCCGGCAACCGTGACCTGAGAGCCGAAAAAGCGATTCTCGACGGCGACGACGCGCGCCTCCAGACCCTCGACGCGGTTGAGGTCCGCCGCCAGACGCTCGATAATGGGCCGGGCCATCGTGCCCGTGACCAGAGTGAGGCGCCGTGGCTGTGGCATGCGCGCGGGCAGGCGACGCCGGGCGCTCTCCCACTGATCGAGCAGGTAGCGCGTCATCCCAACGCCGTTTTCGATCTGGGCGTAGTCGCCGTAGTGGGAGGCGGGCGGCACCTCACGGCCCGTGAGATAGTACCACTCGTCCGAGAGGTAGACAAAGGGATAGCCCTCGGGATGGCAGGCGGCAAAGCGTCGCTGATGGGCCTCAACCTGAGCCATGACCTGCTCCGCCTCCTGACGCGTGTAGGGACGCAGCGGCGGTAGATCGCCGGTCTTGAGCAGGTTGTTGTATTTGGTCAGGCCTACAGGCACCACCGAGATTGATTCGACGATGGGGCGCAGGGCAGCCAGATCCTGAATGCTGCGTTCGAGGTGCTCGCCGTCGTTGATACCCGGACAGAGCACAAGCTGCGTGTGACAGGTGATGTGCAGCTCCCCCAGACGCTGTATCTGCTCCAGAATCTCGCCAGCGCGCGGCCCATCGACCATCTTGCGCCGCAGCTCCGGCTCGGTCGTGTGGACCGAAACGTAGAGGGGACTCAGGCGCTGCTCTGCCAGCCGCTGCCAGTCCTGCTCTTTGAGATTCGTCAGCGTAATAAAGTTGCCAAAGAGGAAGGAGTAGCGATAGTCGTCGTCTTTGATGTAGAGAGTGGAGCGCAGGCCATGCGGTAGCCCCGGTTGCGCTGCGTAGCGCGGCGGCAAGCCTTTAATAAAGCAAAAAACGCACTTGTTGGCACATTGGCGAATAAAAGGCGTCGGCTCCTCGCCGAAGATCAGGCCCAGACTCTCGCCTTCCTGACGCTCGATGGTGACCTCGTGCTGCTCCTGCTGTCGTTCGAACACGATAGTCAGGACCTCATCGGCGCTGTAAAACTGGTAGTCGACCAGGTCGCGAATAAGGTGACCGTTGATTGTGCGAATGAGATCGCCTGGCTGCAGACCTGCGCGGTCAGCAGGGCTGTCGGGCACCACCTCACGCACCCAACCATAGAGCTTTGGCATGAACGCTGCTTCCTTCCTTTGTCGGGCTGGCAACAGACCGGGCGGCATGCCGCTTTGACGGTCGACACACCCGGTTCGCCAGGTTAAGTAAGCATTTTCTTCTGCGGCGCTGGGAGGTATCGGCCAAGATTATACGGCTGACCGGGCCTGGACGTCAAATCATCTTTGCTTCTTCCCTGTCCTCTCCGGCCCACGCGCAGGCACGTTCCACCCCTCGCTCGCCTCCCCAATTGTCCTATGGCCCTATGGCCGTCCTCAAAATCCGCTTACTGTTTGGACCAGACGGGCCGCCATCGCGCTGATCACTCGCTTTCAAGCAATCGTTCGACGGCAGCAAAAGCGCGCAGCACTCCCTCCTTGACAGTGTGAGGCACCAGGGGAAAGCTGTGGGGAGCAAAGAGCAGGTCGCGTAGATCACTGGCACTCAGGCCGTAGAGATGAGCCACGATAGCATCGATTTCGTTCCGCAGTTGCTGGCGCGCCTGACGTCGCTCCAGTGGCAGCACGGGCGCGTCTTCGCTTCCCAGCAGCTGGCGGCGTAACCCGTCGAAGGCGGGACCGAGGCAGACGAGGCGAGCGACACGACGCGCAATGGCCCGACACTGGGGCCTGTCTTCTGTGAGGCGCGGCACTGGTAACTGGCGAACCTGAAACATGGTGATGTCAACCGAGATCTTGCGCCGGATCACGTAGTCGAGCACAAAGGAATTGAATAGACCACAGAGGCAGGCTAGCAGCGTCGGTGAGAGGGCAGGCTCGTAGGCTAGACTGAGCGGTTGATCCGGTTCAGCTCTCAGCAGGGCCGCCAGCTTGCCTTGATCGAGGCGCCAGGGGCGGATATAGGTCAGGGTGTTGCCGAGAAAGCAGCCCGCGGGAAGGACGGTGGCGATCAGGCTGCGCTCGTTGGTGCTGCTGGCTACACGGCGAAAGACCAGGCGTGGGGCCTCGCAGTCGAGGCGTACATCCTCGGCGCTCAGCGGCCCGCGGCCATGATCGGCCAGCAGAGCCGCCACACGCTCGGGGCGCCCGCTACCCGGCAGGAGCTGAGGCCAGCGCTCTCTGGCCAGCGCATCCAGCTCCCGCTCTAGACGAGCCAGCTCGCGGTGCAGCAGGGCCTGTCGTCCAATGGCGGGGAGGATATGATAGCGCGGCTCGGCAAAAGCGGCGCAGTACTGGTGAATGGTTTTGCCTTCGTAGAGTGGCCAGCCCTGACCGCTGCGGTTGAAGAGCGGGCGATCGCTCGTCATGTCAAATTCGCGCATCAGCATTATCGACCAGGCACCGGCTTCTCGCTTTGCCGGCTGCCCGCCAAGGAGCGGCCTGGTGCCATAGATGCAGCTGAGGAGGTCCGCTTCGCGCTGGGTGCGCAGCTCTAGCAGCGAGAGGGTTTCCGGGGCGAAGCGGGCAATCAGCTCGCAGGGCAGACGGATAGTAAACTGCCCCTCATCATTTTGCAGCACGGCAGGATCGCGCAGCATAAAGGCCACCCGCACGTGAGCAGCGGGCGGAGGTTGCTCGCGAGCGAAAACCAGCAGGGCAAACTTGCAGCGGACGTCGATGGGGAAGAGGGCGGCACGGTTCTCAAAGCCCAGCAGTAGAAGCAGGTGCCCCTCTTCCAGGAGCAGGTGGCGCAGTCCAGCGCTGCTCTGATCGGTATAGAGGCCGGCTGGTACGACAAGGCCGCAGTAACCGCCGGGACGCAGCAGGCGATAGGAGCGCTCGACGAAGAGCCTGTAACTGTTCAGGTCACCACCGTTCGCTTTACCGCCGATGGGAGCGTGCTGAGCAGGATAGAGTCCGCTGGCGCGCACATAGCGGCTCAGTTTGGCAAGCCAGTGGGTCCGGCGTCGCCAGGAGCGCTCGATGCAGCGATCAGCCAGCAGAGACTGACGCTGACGCTCGGCGTCGGCGCGCTCCAGCCGACGGTAGAGAGGATCATAGGCGGCGAAGAATTCGCGTGAGTTGGGCTTGAGGATCTCCCAGGGCGGATTGCCCAGCACGGCATCAAAGCCTGGTTGGGGGCGCAGACGACCATCCTCAGCAAAGAAGACAGCGGGAAACGCTAGCGGCCAGTGGAAAGGGCGCAGGCGTCTGACCAGGCGCTCAAGGGTGCGCAGATAGGGCGTGAGCGCCGGCGGCTCTTCCTGCCGGATGTCTCCCGACGGGGAGCCATCTTCAGCGCACGCCAGCGCCGTGACAAGCGCGGCACAGGTACGCCTGTCCGGTAAGGGCGGCGCAGCCTCCAGGCTCGCAGCTTCGCCACCTCCCTCAGCGGCAGACTGCGAGCGTGGCCAAAACCAGAGGGCCACCCAGAGATCGGCCAGGCGTCGGGCCTGCGCGCGCTCAAGGCTCGTCTGCGGCAGGGCTGCGCCCGGCAGCGGGATCAGACGCAGCAAGCTGGCGAGATGGTGAGGCTGGTTCGCTGCTTCACTGGCAGTGGCCTCCCATGGCCAGGGCATACCAATCAGGCTGTTACCACAGCGCAGGTTGTGACGCAAAAAGGTGGCTGGCTGCTCAGGCTGGCCAGTGAAGAGCCAGAGCGAGAGGCGCGCCAGTTCAACAGCCAGCTCATCGAGATCAACACCGTAGAGGCAGCGCTCGGCCACCAGACGACGATAGGGCATCGACGCCGCCTGCACCGCCTGATCCGGCGCTGGCAGTTTGTCCGGCAAGCAGGCGCAGGCCTGAGCCAGGTAGTCGCAAGCCGCCACCAGAAAGGCCCCCGTGCCCATGGCCGGATCGACCACCCTGAGCGCCAGAACCTCATCGGCCCGCAGGCAGTTCCTCACCAGTGGCTCCAGCGTACGCCGCACCAGATAGGAGACCAGGGCCGGAGGCGTCGAGTAACTACCGCTGCTCTTGCGCCCGCTGCTGGGAGCCAGATAGATGCTACCAGGGACAATAATGCGCACTACGGGATACAGCAACTGACCATCGTTGGCCGCCGAGACATTGAGGCGGGCCGGAATAACGAGGCGTCGACCTCGATCCTGCACCTCGTGCAGTAGCTCCGTGGCAAGACGTGGCTCATAGGCTAGCAGATCCTCGTAGAGCGCCGCCGGCAGCCAGGTCCAGCCGGTCTCAGCGCTCACCTCGTAGGAGAGGGGGAGGCCATTGAGCAGAGCCAGGACCCGCGTCAGCACTGCATCGGAGAGCGGCAGAGCTTCCAGATAGGGCGTCGTCTCAGGATCAAAGAGGTGGCCAGGATAGGGAGCCAGGGTCAGCCCCGACTGCTGACAGCCCACGCGCATCAGTCTCCACCGGCGCTGCAGATCTCTCCAGAGACGGTCAGCACGGTTCTCTTCATCCTTAGCCGCCTCTGGCTCCGACTCTGGCCCCCCCAGGGAAGGCTCTTCCGCCAGGAGGCCGGCGCGTGCGACAGCCTCGCTCGCAAAGAGGCGATAGATCAGGCGCAGCGTCTGCTCATAGAGGCCGCCCAGATCCTGGAGAGCCAGCCTGGCCAGTTGTCCGCGCTTAGAGCGGGCCGTCTGCTCTTGCTCTGCCTGGCCCGCGAGCAGTCTTTGTGCCTGCCTGACCAGCGCTGTCAACACGAGCACCACCGCCTCGCAGGTGCGCTCTTTCAGCACTGTCAGCACCGGTAAGCCGACAGCCGTCTCCCTCTCTCGCTGGTTGATCAGCGCTTCTCTCTCAGCAGGTAGATCCATTCTTACAGCCTGTTCAGACATCCGCCTTGCCCCTCGCCCGAGCGTCAGGAAAAGCAAAGCCTCACAGACAGCCGCGCGGCATACCCTTTGCAGCAGCTCATGGAATGGAAGGCAGGCCTTCCCTGCCGGCTCCAGTGGTACAAGAACAAGAAGTAGCGCCTCGCCTCGGGGCCCATCATCCTGACCGCACAAGAGAGAGCTGCCTGTCTGTTGTCGCTATCAATACCATAGAAAGCGCCAGTCCAGGGGCCAGTGTCAATGGCTGCCTGTCTCAACAAAACATTGGCTCTTGTCGGCATTTCCAGCAGCAGGTAAGGTACTGCTGAGAGCAGCAAGTGAAAGGATTCATCTGAATGATGCCATCACCTGAGCAGCAAGAGCTACATCGCATCCGTCGGCGTGATCGGGCCGTCACCGACGAAAGCTGGATACGCAACTTTCTCCAACGTGCCCCGGTAGGGGTGCTGGCTACCATTGAAGGCGAGCAGCCTTTTCTCAATAGCAACCTCTTCGTTTACGATGAGGCAGCGCACGCCATCTATATCCACACCGCCGCCAGTGGCCGGACCCGCCGCAATATCGAAGGCAGCGAGCGCGTCTGTTTCACCGTCTACGAAATGGGGCGACTCTTGCCCGCCAAGACGGCCCTGGGCTTCAGCGTCGAATACGCCAGTGTTGTAGTCTTCGGGCAAGGGGCTATCATCCAGGATCGCGAGCGGGCGCGGGCCGCGCTCCACCTGCTGCTCAAAAAGTATGCCCCGCACCTGGAACCGGGACGCGACTATCGCGCCGTCAATGACGAGGAGCTGCAGCACACCAGCGTCTACGAGATCCGCATCACCGCCTGGAGTGGCAAAAAGAAAGAGGCAGCGTCGGATTTCGCGGGAGCCTACTACTATGGGGATGAGCAGCAGGCTCGGTGGCAGTCCTGACGCTGCACCAGCTGGCCGTCCGATAGAACAATTCCTTGCCTGTTCTGCTATCAGACATGGATGTCCCAGAAGAGCTGGCCGCTCTGCATGATATCAGAGAAAGAGAGGACAAAATCGTGCTGATTTTGCGGGACCTCATAGGCCAGGGTTCCGCGAATCTTTTGCTGCGGCTCCACCTTTCCTGTCGGGGGTGGGCTGGCAAAACTCACAAAAGTCATCTGAATCTCGCGTCCCTCGGTATCACGCAGCGTGAAATTGAAGTCTGCAGCCACCTCTTGCTCATCATTCGAAACATTCTGCAGCGTGACGTCGAGCAGCAGGTACTGATCACCGGCATTGGGCTGATCGAAGCCCTGACCCGGCGAGGTCTGGACAGAGTTTAAGGTGATCTGCCAGGTGTTATTAAAGGTGACCACCTCGCCTACCTTATGATGAACGCTCCCACTGCTCGATGTCGAAGATGAGGACGAGGAGACCGGCGTAGCTGTTGGCGAGGACCCCGTCGTAGTATTACCAGTAGCAACGGTCACGGTCGTGCTGGTGTTACTGACTGCCGTCGACGCCGATGGAGCGGAGCGATTGGTCGTGCTGTTCGCCTTGGGGGCTGCTGTCAGCGTACCGATAACATCTCCCAGCCCCAGGCCAGCCAGAAAGACCACGACCAGGGCAATAATCCAGAGCCAGGTCAGGTTGCGGCGCGAAGCCTGAGCCGGGGAAGGAGGCGTCAGGATCACTGGCACGCCCGCTGTCGGGACCGTTGGCCAGAGCGTTTGCCCAGATCCGGGTGGTGGCGGTGGTGTCAGCGGCGAGGCGGGCACAATGCCGGGAGAACCAGGCATCGGCGTATACGGATCTGGCCGTGCCCACTGCTCATAACCAGGCAGCGAAGGCGAGCTTCCAGGTGGAGGCATCTGGCCCGCCGACGGAGGCGGAGCAGAGCCACCCCCAGGCGGCGTCTGCTCAGGAGGAGGAGGGTACGATTGCATACAAGTTCCTTTCTACACCCTTTGGCTCTCTCTCATCGAATAGACAGACATTGCTATCCTGCTCTGGCGAGACCCTTTTCTTAATCAGGATCTGGAAAGATGACTGAGGCCACTCTTTCCTGGAGAAAAGTATCCCACCCTTTTCATCTATATTCTAGCATAGATCTTCCTCTATGGACACTCACCTATCTTCTCAACTGAAGTCCTGCAGAAAAGCCGGGCGGGGAGGGACGGGACTGGCTCCCGGCAGCGAAGAGCGAGCTTCTCCCCATCCAACCCAGACCAGAAGGCAGGAGGGCCTTGACCCTGGCCCCTGATCAGGGATATGCTACCTACAAGACAGACAAAGAAAAAGAGCGGGAGCCGACAGACACAGCCAGGCTACTCACTCACCCTCCCGGCTGTCGTCCCCAGGAAGCGCAGCAGCCGGGCAGTCAGCCAGGTCAGACAACAAGGGAGAATCCATGTCAAGCAAGCAGCCGCTGCGTCTCATCCTCGACACTGATCCAGGCATTGACGACGCCCTGGCCCTCCTGCTGGCCCTCGCCTCGCCCGAGGTCAGCCTGGAAGGCGTCACCACCGTCAGTGGCAATGTGCCGCTGGAAGACACCACGCGCAACGCGCTGGCCTTACTGGCCCTGGCTGGGCGCGAGGACATCCCTGTCGCCGCAGGAGCAGCGCGTCCACTTGTGCGCGAGCCGATTCACGCTGCCGAGGTGCATGGTCAACACGGTCTGGGACGGGCCGAGCTGGCAGAGCCGACCTCAGCCCCTGTCTCGCAGCCTGCCGCCGTCTTCCTCTGTGAGCGTATCAAAGCTGCTCCGGGCGCCCTCACCCTGGTCGCCGTAGGGCCGCTCACCAATCTGGCCCTGGCCGTCAGGCTGGTCCCAGAGATCGCCCAGCAGGTGCGCGAAGTGGTTATTATGGGTGGCGCCCTGCGCGTCCCTGGGAACATTACCCCAGCCGCCGAGTTTAATATTTATGCCGACCCCGAGGCGGCCCACATTGTCTTCCACGCCGGCTGGCCGCTGCGCCTCGTCAGCCTCGACACCACCCAGCAGGTCGGCCTGACCCGCACGCAGTTCGCTCCTCTGTGCCGGCCCGAGAGTCGCATCGGGCGCTGCATCGACGCTATGCTCGCCCACTACTTTGAGAACTTCGCCCCACGCGCCGCTTACGAGCGCTTTCACCTGCACGATCCACTGGCGCTGGCCGCTGCCTTCCATCCCGAAATGCTTCAGTGGGAATCGGTCTACATTGACGTCGAGCTGAGCGGCCATCAGACCCCAGGGGCCACTGTGGCCTGGTTCCGTCGCCGTCCCGAGACCCCGCCGGCCAACGTCCTGGCGGCCACTGCCGTCGACGTCACCGGCTTCACCACTTTCTTCCTGGAACGCCTGGCGCGCCTGCTCTGAGCCGCATGGAAGCGGCCTTTCGTCTGTGTCTGTCGCTGTCCTCGCGACAATGAGCAACCGCACGCGCTCTGACCCATTCTGCGCCTGGGCTTTGATCAGGCCGGGCCGGCAATTCATCTTGCTGACCTCGACCCGTATTCAGGCCCGGCACCATCAGGACCAGGAAGGACGGAAGATCAACCTGTGGAGCATGTTCAGCAGCAGCCGCCGAGGAAAGAGTTAATCAGCTCGCGCAGGCTTAACGAACTGGCAAGCGCCCTGCGCGCCCAGGTACGTGGCGAAGTGCGCTTCGACGCCGGCAGCCGCGCCATGTACTCGACCGACGCCTCGAACTACCGCCAGGTACCACTAGGCGTCGTGTTTCCACACGACAGCGACGACGTCTGCGCCGCTATCGCCGTCTGTTGCGCCTACGATGTCCCTATTCTGGCGCGCGGCGGCGGCACCAGCACCGCTGGTCAGACCTGTAACATTGCTGTCGTGCTCGACCTGTCGCGTCACATGCAGCACATTCTCAGCCTCGACCCCGGGCAGCGTCTGGCGCGCGTTGAGCCGGGGGTAGTACTGGACGACCTGCGCCGGGCCGCTGAGCAATACCACCTGACTTTTGCCCCTGATCCCTCGACGCATAACCGCTGTACCCTGGGCGGCATGATCGGCAATAACTCCTGCGGCACCCATTCGCTTATGGGTGGCAAAACGGTCGACAACATCGAAGAGCTGGAAATCCTGACCTACGACGGCCTGCGCCTGCGCGTAGGTGCCACCAGCGAAGAAGAGCTGGCCCAGATCATCGCCGCCGGGGGACGCCGGGGCGAGATATATGCCCGCCTCAAAGGCCTGCGCGACCGTTACGCTGATCTCATTCGTCAGCGCTACCCGGCCATCCCGCGCCGCGTCTCCGGCTACAACCTCGACCAACTGCTCCCGGAGAATGGCTTTCATGTCGCCCGGGCCCTCGTCGGCAGCGAAAGCACCTGCGTCACCGTACTGGAGGCCACCGTACGCCTTGTGCCCAGTCCCCCGGAGCGGGTCCTGCTCGTCCTTGGCTATCCCGACTTCTTCCGCGCCTGCGACGAAGTGCCCGCCCTGCTTGAATTTCGGCCCATCGCCCTCGAAGGTCTCGACGAGGGCCTTGTCACCGACAGTCGCCGCAAAGGTCTCAATCTTGAGCACCTGCATCTGCTACCCGAAGGCAGCGGCTGGCTGCTGCTCGAATTTGGCGGTCAGACCCGCGCCGAGGCTGAAGAGCAGGCCCGGGCCCTGATGGCGCAGCTGCAGCGGAGCAGCACCCCGCCACAGATGCGCCTCTGCAGCAGCCAGGAGGAAGCCCGGGCCTTGTGGGAGGTACGAGAATCAGCCCTTGGCGCCTCCACCTTTGTTCCCGGCCAGCCCCTCAAATGGGAAGGCTGGGAAGACTCCGCCGTCCATCCCAGCCGTCTCGGGGCCTACCTGCGTGAGCTGCGCGCACTGCTCGACCGCTATGGCTACCAGGCAAACTTTTATGGACATTGCGGAGAAGGCTGCGTCCATATGCGCGCCAGCTTCGATCTAGAGAGTCAGGAGGGCATTCGCCAGTTCCGCGCCTTCATGGAAGAGGCCGCTGATCTTGTCGTGCGCTATGGCGGCTCGCTCTCTGGAGAGCACGGTGATGGCCAGGCTCGGGCCGAATTGCTGCCCAAAATGTTTGGGCCAGAACTGCTAGAAGCTTTCCGAGAGTTCAAGGCGATCTGGGACCCTGCTGGACGCATGAACCCGGGCAAGGTTGTCAACCCCTACCGGCTCGACGAAGACCTGCGCCATGCGCTGCCGCTGCCACGCCCCGCCGCCACCTACTTTCGCTTCCCCGCCGACGACGGCAACTTTGCCCACGCAGTCATGCGCTGTGTCGGCGTCGGCAAATGCCGCCGCACCGACGGCGGCCTGATGTGCCCGAGCTACATGGTCACCCGCGAAGAAGCCCATTCCACCCGCGGACGAGCCCGACTGCTCTTCGAGATGCTCTACGGGAACCCCTTGCGTGGCGGCTGGCGCTCCGAGGAAGTGCGCCAGGCCCTCGACCTTTGCCTGGCCTGCAAAGGTTGCAAAAGCGAATGTCCCGTCAATGTAGACATGGCTACCTACAAAGCCGAATTTCTGGCGCATTATTATGCAGGCCGCCTGCGACCGCGCAGCGCCTATCTCTTCGGCCTCATTCATCGTTGGGCAGCCCTGGGAGCACGTACCCCCGAACTGGTGAACCTGCTGACCCAGGCGCCGCTGCTGAGCCAGTTGCTCAAGTGGGCCGGCGGGATCGCTGCCGAGCGCCGCCTGCCCCGTCTGGCCCCACTCAGCTTTCGTAGCTGGTTCCAGAGCCGCCCGCAACCACCACGTCAGAGCCAGCACCCGCGGGTCCTCCTCTGGCCCGACACCTTCAACAATTACTTTCACCCAGAAACGGCGCGCGCTGCAGTCGAGGTGCTCGAAGCACTCGGCTTCCAGGTTGAGCTACCACCAGTCGCCCTGTGCTGCGGGCGTCCCCTCTACGACTACGGCATGCTCGCTACTGCCAAACGGCAGCTAGGCCAGCTGATGGCTGTGCTGCGCCCCTATCTGGATCAGGAGATCCCCATCGTTGGACTGGAGCCAGGCTGTGTCTCCGTCTTCCGCGATGAGCTGCCCAACCTCTTCCCCGAGCGTCCAGAGGCGCAGCAGCTCAAAGAACGCGTCCTTCTGCTAGGCGAATTTCTAGAGCAGCATGCCCGCGACTACCACTGGCCGCGCCTGGAGGGCCAGGTCCTGCTGCAGCCCCATTGCCACCAACGGGCCTTGATGGACGTCGCCGCCGAGCGCACCCTGCTGAGCAAGCTCGGCCTGCAGGTACACGTCCCCGACGCCGGCTGCTGCGGTATGGCCGGGGCCTTTGGCTTCGAAGCTCAGCACGCCACCCTCTCCCGAGAGGTCGGCGAGCGCCTACTCCTGCCACTCGTGCGCACGGCCCGCCCGGAAACCCTGATCGTCGCAGACGGCTTCAGCTGCCGCGAGCAGATCGCCCAGACCACGCCACGCCGCGCCCTGCACCTGGCCGAAGTCTTGCAACTGGCTCTGCGCCTGCCGACCAATGCGCGGCTGGGACCCTACCCAGAGCGAGCGGCTCTCTTTGCTCCTCCCTTGCCAGCGGCCAGACGCCATCTAGGCAGCGCCCTGGTCCTGATCAGTAGCGTCCTCCTCGCTCTGGGCACCTTCCTGCTCCTTCGACGCCGGGGGCGGAGACCTCAGCCACAGCGACGATGCTAGAACAAATGTTTGGCATCAAGGGAGACCTGAGCTATAATCAGACACAGGCCATGATCGCGACCGGCCCCAGGGGGAGCGGGGGCTAAAGAGTCGTCTGGCGAGCGTTTTTTCTCTGTAGAACAGCGCGCTGTGCTAGACGAACTGCTCTTCGATGAGGTAAAATGAGTATAAAGCGCACAGTGTTCAACGCTTACTCAGGCCACCGACGCTGGCAAGGAGACTACGCCGCCGACCAAACAGCCTGATCAGTGTTGGGAGGAATGCATGACAAACGAGCGTATGGAGAGAAGGCTATACCGCAGAAGCCCGGGCCGCCAGTACAGTCAGGAGGATTACGAGGATCTGAGGTCGCAGAGTTATCGTGGTCAGACGGAGCAGACGCGCTGGCCCTCCGCTAGCAGCAGCCGCACCCCCTCCGGCTCCCTGCTAACACGACGCCCTGATCTGCGCCGGACGCGACAGCTGATGCGCCAGAGCATTCTGGCAAGCAAACGCGAGGAGATGAGTCTACACAGCGAAGGGGTCCTGACCGCGCCCCCAGAGACGGAAGAGGAGCTGCTGCCATCGGTGCGGGGCCGAAGCCATACGCTCTATAGCCGAGAGCTGTACGCCACAGCTGGACCGCGCCCCTCACGCCTGCCTTCACGCCGCCAGTTGCCAGAGGAGGAAGAGGCCGAAGAATGGAGCGACGAGGCCATAGCCCTGGTCGAAGACGAGGCGGGGCAGTATGGCTTTGCCCCTCCAGAGTTTGAGGAGAGCTACAACCAGGAGCGCTACGGCAGAGCGATGGCCGCGGCTGGTCGCTACGAGAATGAGCTGCTAGAGGACGAAGAGGAAGGGAGCGCCTTCAGCAAGAGCGAGCCGCTCCCGCCGGTCAGGCGACGAGCTACCAGGCATCTGGCCACGCGCCGACTGGCCGAGCTAGAGCCAGAGGAGTTCCTCCCTCCCGAAGAGGAGGAATACTACGAGGAGGAGAAGCCGCGTCGCAGGAAGCGCATCCTTACGCGGCGCCGCGTGTTGGTCGGTTTGGGCGTGGCGGCTACCGGTGGGGCGGTGGTGGCCGCGTCGCAGCTGGCTCCTAAAATCCCCGAGACGATCGGCAATACCGCCAGCAACATCGAGCGTCAGGTGGCCGATGCCTTTAATCGCGGTTTCCAGGCAGGCGCCGACTCTGTGCGTAAGGAGCTAATTTCCTCTCTGGAGAACATTGAAGGCGTCTCTCTGGATGCCGCCATCGCGGCTGCCCGTCTGCTGCGCACAGCCTACAACGTCTTCGTCAGCCCGCTGCTGACCCTGGCAGCCAACGTCACCGGCGATTTCTTGAATGTTACCCTGCGCGCCTTCAAGCAGGCACGCCAGTGGCTGGCGAATATCGGCCAGGATAACCAGGTGCTGGCAGCTTTGCAGACCGTGCTGGAGAGCTGGTCAACGCAGGTGAAGCAGATGCCCAAACAGCTGCAGGCCATTACCGACGCCGACCTCGACGGCGCTCAAACCTACCTGCGCGGCGTGCAGCGCACGCTCGCCGCGGAGAAGGCTAAGCTCAACGCCGGCAGCCAGCAAGCAACTCCCTCTCCATCGCCCACCGCTTCGACCAGGAAAAGCTGACCCTGGCGCATGGATCAACTATCGTTTATACTCTAGGTATAGAGCGTTTCGCTGCCAGTGCCGGCATCCACCCGGCCTGACCGTTTGCTGATTCCTGGCCAGGCCAGGGACGTACCCTCCCGTCGTGACAGGAAGCTACGGGAAAGGGGGGATGTTTTTCTACTCAACACAGCCCAGCCGTACGGCAGGCACCTGACCCACCCAGGCAAGCGAGGGCGCCTCGTCCTCAATGGAAGAGCAAAGTAGGTCGGGGTCCTCAAGGCTCTTGCTCTTCCTCATAAGCGCTCAACCTGCGCCCAAACCCAACCAGGCATCTGCCACCCTACCCAGGCCAGGCGCTCTCGACCGCCTCTCTTCTCAGAGCAAGAGCCAACCAACCGTCGTCAGGGTCGCCCGGACTTTCGCCTGCTTTCTCCTCCTACTCAGCCACACTCTTCAGGCCCAGTCCAGACGAGACGGCCCGCAGCAAGCTACACAGGCAAACAGAGAGGAGGATAGGGAGCGGGCGGACAAACCAGCGACCAGCTTTTCAGCCGGGAGGCAAGCACTTATGGAGACAGCAGCAGAGAACAGCGGCACAGTCTTGCGCTCCGAGCGTATCGCTGGCGGCATTCTCCCGAAAGTCCTCAACTCCTTCGACATGGTCGCGATTTTCGTAGCCATCGTCCTCTTCATCAGCAACTCCAGCGTTGTCACAGGGGCCGGGGCAGCGGCCTTTATTTACTGGATCTTAGGCTTTCTGACCTTTCTCATTCCCGGTGCCATTGTCACTGGCCAGCTTGGCCTGATGTTCCCCGGTGAGGGATCGATCTATGTCTGGACTACGCGCGCCTTCGGGGCCTTCATGGGCTTCTTCGCCGGCTTCTGCGCCTGGTGGCCTGGCGTACTCGTGATGATCGCCACCGGCGACGCCGTTGTTTCCCTCATTCAGCAACTCGGCAGCCAGTACGGCCTCAGCCTGCTAGCGGAGCCCTGGCAGCAGGGTCTGGTGATCCTTCTGGTCATTGCCCTTTCTTGTGTACTCTCGGTGCTGCGCTTCCGTGTGACACAGAACCTCGTCAACGTCATCTTTGTCGCCTATGGCGGCGCCATTCTGCTGGTTGGCCTCGCTGGCCTGATCTGGCTCCTCAGCGGCCACCCGGCCCAGGCCGATTTTTCCGCCGCCCACTGGCAGCTCAACAACACGAACTACACCTTCTACGGCCTGGTGATTCTGGCCTTGCTCGGCATCGAGGTCCCCCTTAACATGGGGGTAGAGATCCAGAACACACGCGCCATCACGCGCTACCTCCTCTGGGGTTCGGTCGTCGTCATGCTCGCCTACCTGCTCGGCACCTTCGGCGTCATGATGGCCGTCCCGCCGGCTATTCAGAGCCAGGGTAACCCTTCCGTCGTAGCAGCAGCGGTCAAATACGGCTTTGGCCCGGCGGGCAACGTGCTGGCCACTATCGTCAACCTCATCTTCATCGGTTTCTTCCTCTTCAACACCGTCGTCTACAACTACTCCTTCGGGCGCCTGCTCTTCGTCTCAGGCCTTGACCGACGCCTGCCCACCATGATGAGCAAGGTCAACCGCAACCGTGTGCCCTGGGTAGCGGTGCTGGTCCAGAGCATCATTTCGGGCGTTCTGACGGTCATCACCTTCATCATCGCCCCCTTCGTCATCCAGGCGCTCAAGCCCTCTGACCTGTCAACGGTTGTCTACGATGTCCTTCAGGCTGCAGTTACTATCATCTGGTGCATCTCGATGGTCTTTCTCTTCATCGATGTGATTTATATTCGCTATAAGTACCGCGAGAGCTTCCAGCGCGTGCAGCTGGCACCAGATTGGGTTTTCTACCTGTGCGCGGTCATCGGCTGCGTCGCCAGCGCCTTCGGGGTAGCAGTCATCTTTATCTCACCCTGGACGACGCTGATCAATACCCTGGCCTGGGATCTCTCGCTGGTAGGCTTCGCGGCCATCTCCCTGGTGGCCGGGGCCGTGATCTACTTTATCGGCCAGGCGACCATGCGACGAGACGTCTCCGACGAAGAAATTCTGGCCGAGGTCATCGGCTCGCCCGAGGACGTGAATCCTGCCAGCGATGCTGCCGGAGGGAGTAGCGCCTCAGCCTGAGCGAGCGCTGGCTGGCAGCGAAGCGCTCACTCGCCCGTGGTCCGGCGAGTCTTGAAAGCGGGCCAGCGGCACGTTATATGTAACAGCAACTATCTCACACGTGCCGAGGTCCGCTTTCCTTGCAGCAAGAAGATGCCGAGCGAGAGCTGAGTATAGATGAATTATCACAGGTGACAGGCATACCCAGCCGCACCATCCGCTTCTACAATACGCAGGGTCTGCTGCCACCACCCCACAAGCGAGGCCGCGTCGCCTACTACGGCGGGGAACACGTGCGCGTCCTGACCCTGATCAAAGAGCTGAAAGAGAAGCATAACCTGCCACTCGATCTGATCAGACAGCTGCTGGAGATCCGCGCTCAACATGGCGAAATCCAGATGAATCTGGCCCTGAAGCAGCGGCTCCTGCGTCCTCTGGCAACAAGCAGTCAGGAGGCGCGCTTCAGCCGCGAACTGCTGCTTGAGCAGACAGGAATCTCGCCCGCGCTGCTCGATGAGCTGCTACGGCTGGAGCTGCTTTTTCCCGTGCAGGAGGGCGAACAGGCTCTGTTTACCGGAGACGATCTTCTGCTGGTCGAACTCTATCGTCGGCTGATGGAGTTGGGCCTGCCGCTGGCCCTGGTAACTCTCATCCGCTTTCACCTGCGCCAGCTGGTACGCAGCGAGATCGCCGCCTTCGAGCAATCCCTGCTCCCCCGGTGGCAGAGCCGCGGCCTCCCTCTGGAGGAGCAGGCGCGTCAGTTCGAGGAAATTCTTACTTTGACCGATACGCTGATCTCTATTCTCCACCGCAAGCTACTCTGAAGATTGCACAAGACAACGCACATCAGTGGAGAAAACAGGCAAACAGAGAGCGCGGGGGCCTCAGCGTCTCAGCTCAAGTAGCATAAGCTGAGCACCTGCTAGAAGACGCCAAAGTGATGCAGTAAGGCCAGAACAATCACCACGACCAGGACCAGCACAATGGCGACCACGAAATAGATCAGGCGGCGCCCCAGGTGAATCTGATGCGGAGCCGTCTCGGCGATTCTTTCAACGGCTTTCTTTTGCTGCTCTTTTTTCCGCTTTTGCTTCTCCAGTTTCTTACGATACTTCTCGGCGGGAGAAGGGGCCTCGCTATAGGGGCCGGCCTTCATCTGGCGCAGGCGACGGCGCATCTCCCGGTTCATATTCTCATACTGCTGCTGTTGGGGATCAGTCGCTGTGGCCGTGCGCGGTAGCGTAGACTTCGCTCCTGGCACTGCAGGGCCGCCGATGCGGGGCTTCTGCTCCTGCCGTCCCTTGCGAGCCTCGGCGGGCTGCTCACCAGCCTTTAGCTTCTGGGAGGCAGATGAAGAGGGAGATGGGGGCGAGGCAGCAGCCTGCGCCTGCGTTTGCGACTGCGTTTGCGCTCCTGGTTTATTCTTTGGCATGGCTCACACCCTCATGTTGCTCTTCCTGCTGTCTCTGCTCCTGTTCACGAGCATATTGCTGTTTTGGCTGCAATTGATTCTGTTGCTCTTGCTGAGCCACGAATTCCCTGGCGAACTGAGCAGCGCGCTCCTTATCGTCGGGGGCCAGCACTCCATCGATAACCAGACTGAGCAGATAGTCCTTCAGGGGTCGTAGCCAGGGACCGGGGCCGCGCCCAAACATCGCCATCAGCTCATGGCCATCCAGCGGGCTTTTCAGCGGCACGCGCTCGGCTTCCTCCTTCAAGCGACGGCAGCGCTCGGCCAGTTCCACCACACGAGCGGCGGCGCGTGAAACCTTATCGGCGCGGTAGCTGGTAATATCGGCCCGAGAGAGATCCAGCAAATCTTCCAGATCATCGTTGGCCTCCAGCATCAGGCGACGTACCGCCCCATCGGTCCAATCAGAGCTATAGGCATTGGCGCGCATATGCAGCCGAACCACGCGCGCAACGCGCTCGCAGAAATCGCGATCGAAGTGGAGGCGACGCAAGATATCGCGGGCCATCGTCGCCCCGACCTCCTCATGGCCGAAGAAATGCACCTTGCCATCCTCGACCGTGCGTGTACGTGGCTTGGCAATATCGTGTAGCAGCGCGCTCCACCGAGCTACCGGGCGCGGCGAAGTGCGCTCTACGACGCGCAGCACGTGCGCATAGACATCTTTCGAAGGGACGCTCCGCTGGCTCTGCTGCTGGCTCACGCCGCGCAGCTCCAGCACTTCGGGAATAATCCACTGCATCAGTCCCAGCTCGACCAGCAGATCCAGGCCACGCGCCGGATGAGGCGAGAGCAGCAGCTTATGCATCTCGTCTCGAATGCGCTCGCGGCTAATCTTTTGCAGCTTGCTCGCCTGACGGGCGATAGCGCGGCGCGTCTCCTCCTCGATGGTAAAATTGAGCTGGGCCGCCAGACGCACAGCGCGCAGGAGGCGGAGCGGGTCCTCATCGAAGCGCTTATCAGGCTCGTTGCCGACGGCGCGCAAGAGACGTCGCGCCAGATCCAGGCGCCCGCCGAACGGATCATAGAGCTGGCCAGTCAGGGGATCATAGGCCATAGCATTGATCGTAAAATCACGCCGGCGCAGATCCTCCTCCAGTACGGTGCCAAAGCAGACCTCCGGCTTGCGCGACTCCGGGTTGTAGCGCTCATCGCGGAAGGTCGTAATCTCAATAATATGCTCGCCGTAGTGGAGGCGCACCGTGCCAAAACGCTCCCCTACCAGGACAATAGCCGTCGGCTTCGTCGGCCCTACCAGGCGCTTGATCTCATCGGGGCGGGCATCTGTCGCCAAGTCGGCATCGCTTGACTCACTGCGCCCCAGCAGCACATCGCGCACTGTCCCCCCCACCATGTACAGCTGCTTGTTATGTGCGCGAAAAATCCGTGCCAGTTCTAGAATGATATCTCGCATCGAATATGTGTATATTCGCTTCCCTTCCCTAATAGAGTCGTTCCTTTGCTGGTTCGCTACGATTGGTTTTCTCCTTCTTCGAGCTTTAGCGATGTTGGCGGGGGAATTGCTGGAAGCGATCTGCCTCTCTGCCTGATCCAGGACAGGTCACAGCAAGTGCAACGGATTTATTATATCATGGCCTCTGGCCACAGGCGATAGCCAGCCTGGCCTGCCCGACCAGACCGGCCCGCCCCTCTGGAAAAGTGGCTGTGCAGCCTACTGTGTTGGCTGGCTGATCTGGTCCGCTGATCTGCGATCGCTGTTTTTCCCTCGCTCTCCCCTCCTCTTCACCAGAGACCTGGCCTCCTTGCCCAGTCCTACCCTATCCTGCCCCTTCGCTGCGCCAGCTCTCTCCCGCTCGCGGCTTTTTGGCCGCAGCCTGCTGAAGGTCAGCGGCGCCCATGATACAATAGGACACACGCCTTAACTTTTTGACTGGAGCAGAACGAGGAACGATGAGTAAGGCATCTACTGGGCGACCACGCCCGTTCGTGCTGATCGTGATGGACGGCTGGGGCTTCAACCCGCGTAAAGAGGGCAACGCCATCGCTCTGGCACGCACGCCACACATCGACGAGCTAGAGCGCCGGTGGCCACATACCCTCGTCAGGACCTCGGGCGAGGCTGTTGGACTGCCTCCCGGCCAGATGGGCAACTCCGAGGTTGGCCATCAGAACATCGGAGCAGGCAAACGCGTCCTGCAAGATTTCACCCGCATCAGCGAGTCTATCCAGGACGGCAGCTTTTACCGGAATCCGGCCTTGCTCAAGGCCATCGAACATGTCAAACGCAATCACTCGCAGCTGCACATCTGCGGCCTACTTGGCAATGGCGGTGTGCACGCCCACGAGGATCACCTGGAGGCCCTGCTGCAGCTGGCCCGCCAGCACGAGATCGAGCGCGTCTATATTCACGCCTTCACCGATGGGCGCGATACGTCGCCCACCGCTGGCATCGAATTCATGAAGCGCCTGGAGACGCGCGCGCGTGAGATCGGTGGCGATCATCCGGCGCGTGTGGCCACGGTCAGCGGGCGCTACTATGCTATGGATCGAGATAATCGCTGGGAGCGCACAGCCAAAACCTATCTGGCCATGACGCGCGGCGAAGGCGAGCGCGCCCCATCGGCGGTGGCCGCTATCCAGCAGTCCTACGAACGCCACATCACCGACGAATTCATAGTTCCCACCGTCATCATGGAAGAGGAGCATCCGCTGGCCCTTGTCCAGGAAGGCGACGCCCTCATCCATTATAACTTCCGCCCCGACCGTGCCCGTCAGCTGACCAAAGCCTTTGTGCTGGAAGAACTGCCGCCCCAGGCCGCTGGCAAATTCGAGCGTGGCCCACGTTTGCGCGACCTGGTTTTCGTCATGATGACCGAGTACGAGGCCGGGCTGCCGGCAGAAGTAGCCTTCCGTGCCGACGAGGTGGAGATGCCCCTGGCCCGCGTCATCTCCGAGCACGGCCTGCGGCAGTTCCATACAGCGGAAACCGAAAAATATGCCCACGTGACCTACTTCATCAACGGGCGCCGCGAAACCCCCTTTCCCGGCGAGGAGCGCCTGCTTGTTCCCTCACCCAAGGTGCCAACCTACGACCTGCAGCCTGAGATGAGCGCCCCGGGCGTCACCGAGACCGCCATTGAGCGCATCCGCAGCGGCCAGTATGATCTTGTGATCATGAACTATGCCAACGCCGACATGGTCGGTCACACCGGCGTTCTGGAGGCGGCCATTAAGGCTGTCGAGGCTGTCGACGCCGGCGTTGGACGTGTCGTCGAGGCTACCCTGGCGGTGGGTGGCGGCCTGCTGATCACCGCCGATCATGGCAATGCCGAGCAGATGATCTACTACGACAGCGGCAAGCCCATGACTGCCCACACGACCAACCCGGTGCCCCTCTATCTGGTTGTGCCCCAGCTCGCCGATGCCAGACTACGCAGCGACGGCATTCTGGCGGACATCGCGCCAACCATTCTGCAGATTATGGGGCTGCCTCAACCGCGCGAGATGACCGGTCGCTCATTGCTCCTACCTCAGCAGTAGACGGAGTTATCCACATCTTGTGGTGGAATCGGGGGAGTTATCCACATCTTGTGGTGACATATGTGGATAACTCTCCACCGGTGTGGATAACTCTGAGGGGAGAACGGCCCCCTCAAAGACGGCGGGCCAGGAGGCGCAAACGGCGATAATCCAGCTCCCAGTGTCCTTCCTTTTCTCGAAAGAGCACAGGGCGAGCTTTGGTCTCGATAGCGACCAGGACCTCTTCCCTACGTTCTACGGGCACCGCCTCTAGCAGGGCAGAGCCAAACATCTCCAGCCAGAGGCGCAGCCCTCGCTCACCCTCCTCCAGGACAGTCGGGCGCTCAAAGAGCCAGGCAGCCTGGACTTCAAAGCCGTGAGCCTCCAGCAAGGCAGCATATTCCCCCAGGGCCGGAAAATACCAGGGGTTGGGGGGCGTCACTGCCAGCTGCTCCTGGAGCACCTCCTGTACAGCAGCGCAGAGGGCCGCTACGTTGCCGCGCCCTCCCATCTCCAGCACCAGGCGCCCGCCCGGCTTGAGCAAGCGCGCCAAAGCCTCAGCTACGGCCTCGGCCTCGGGTATCCAGTGCAGGGTGGCGTTGGAGAAGATGGCATCAAAGGGACGCGGATAGAGAAAGGAGCGAATATCGCCTAAGTGCCATTCGAGGTCTGGATAGTGTTGGCGAGCGACCTCGATCATCGCCGGCGAGCGGTCGAGGCCCACCACCTGAGCGCCACTGCGCGCCATGGTGGCCGTCAGATGGCCCGTTCCACAACCCACATCAAGGATCAGCTCGCCCGGGCGTGGCGCCAGCAGCTCCACCAGGCTGCTGCCATAGGCAAAGACAAAGGCATGCTTCGCATCATAGAGGGCCGCATTCCAATCACTGGCAGCCAAGACAACACCTCAGCTTTTTGCAGCGAGCTCGACCAACACAAAAAAGAAACACGGACGAGCAACGGCTAGCGAGAAAGAGTGCGCTCTCCTCATAGGAGAGAGCCGCCGCAGATCTACCCGATGCGATCGAGGCAGGAAAGAGCCGCTACGATCACCTCGCCCTCCTCCAGAAGCACACGAGCTGCCTGAGCACGTACCCCGGAGGGAAGGCGCTGACGATGAAGGAAGAGCGAGAGCACCTCGCCCGTCCTGCCGCAGTAGTCGCCAGAGCAGACACGCACTCGCGCCCCGGGTACCAGCGCCAGATCTGGCTCCTGGCGAGGGAGGGCCTCAGCCTCGGCAGCGGTGAGGGAGATCAGCAGCTCCGGCAGCGCAGGCCGTCGAACTGAGGTAAAACCCGAGAGGAGGGCCACCCGTCCCTGATAGCAACTCAGCAGCTGTAACAGGCGTGCGGGCATCGCCAGACTCCCCAGGCCCTCCGTTAACATAATCGTCAGGGGCGGCAAGCGGGATTGCAGGTCTTCGCCGCCCGGACTGTTCACCAACTCCAGCAGGTCGGCATGAAGGAAGCCTTCAAGATCGCGCAGAAAGATGCTGCTGGCGATAATGCCAACTACGCCGGAATTGAGGGCATGGCGCAGCAGAAGAAAGCTTAGCGGGCCAGGTACTACCAGAATAGCGCCGGGAGGAATAGGCTGCACCGAACGTGAACCGCCGTTGCCCAGAGCCTGCCAGAGCGTCAGTACACCAGCCACCTGGGGGCCAGCGCCGAGCACTCCCTGGACAGCCACCACCTGACTTTCGATCACCACCCCACCACGAGCCGTCACATCGACAACACGTCCCCGCAGGCCAGCCGGCACTGTCTCCTCACCCAGAGCAGGCACGGCCAGCGCCGTTTGCGTATCGCTCAGGTGATGTGCACCCGTTGGGTGGATTGCCAGTAGCTTCCGCGTTACCGCTGGTAGCGAGAGGCGAGGAAGGCCACCTAGCTCCTCGCCGCGCTCCTCACGCTTCAGTCGGATCACCGGCTGGTCTGGCTCGACCGTCTGGCCGGGATAGACCAGCGCCACCGCTCCTGCGCGTGAGCCACCGGGCCAGCGCTCTCTGCGCACCACAACCTGCAAGCGTACAGACCACCCCAGGGGATAGGCCATCGTAGCGGCGCCTCCCACGCACGCGCCAGATCAGAAGAGCATCATCGACAACAGTGGACCTCAGAGAACCGTTGGAACAGCCACAACGACAATACCAATACACATACACAAGATCGGGCCTGAGCGGTAGCGGATACTGCTCGCCAGCCGGTTGGCGGCCAGTGTCCGACTAAGCGCCAATGGCCTGAGACCATTGCAGCAACCGGGCATGGCGTTCGGCCTTATCCGCTGGCAGCACCAAGGGGCGACCGCGGGCATCGATAATCAGGCCCACCAGACCACCATCGATCTCCTCGGCAGCGCGGGCGCGCTCGCCCGGGCCCAGCCCCACATCGACCGTTGGGGCAGGATAGAGCGTTAGCAATGCCTGCTCATTCAAACGCAGAGGGATGACCTCAATCGAGCCGCTCATGACCTCGACCTGGACCTGTCGTCCATTACTATACTCCACAACGACCCGCAGCGCAATCTGGTCGGGCGGTAGGGTTCCATAGGGGATCACACAGGTTCCCAGGCGATGGGTCACGGCATCGTTCTCATTGACCTGCACGGCAGCCACCGGGTTCACCGTGGCAATTGCCCCCAACTGCTGGAAGAGCAAGGTGCGATCCAGCACCAGCGAGGTCACGCCGCGCGGCTGCAAGGCATCGAGCAGCATCAAGGCAGCCTGAGCGGGACGCGGGGCATGCGCCAGCACGCCGCCAGTGGCCAGGACCAGATCGGGCGAGAAATTGCTAAGGGACCCAGCTTTCAGCGCTTCGGCGGTCAGCAGAATCGCCTCACGGGCAAAGGCCTGGCTGATCTGCAGCTCCCGCTGGTTGCTGGGGACCACGTGGGGGTGCAACATCGTATTGAGCGCGAACTGGCGCAGTTCCTCATCGGAGACATCAAAGGGCAACCAGCGGCTAATATGCTGGGAGCCGACGCGCTTCAGCAACTCGCCCAGGCCGGAGCCGACCCCAATGCCCGCATTGACCATCGGGATAAACTCCCCGCGCTCGCCAGCCAGCAGCAAGGTCGTATTAGCTCCTCCCGCATCGACCGCCATCACATTCATTGTATAGTGGTGAGCCAGAAAGCGCACCAGGCTGCTGAGGGAGGTCGCTGTCGCCACAGGGGTCGCCGAAGACCAGGACCAGAGGGTCTCGCTGCCCGGCAAACGACGCAGAATCGAGCGCTCGTAGAGCGAACTGACGGCCAGACTGATCGAGCCGAGATTAGAGGCTGAGACCAGCGGGTCCAAACGCATCACCTCGCCAGCGCCGTTGATCAGGCGCCGTGAGGCTTCCACATATTGAGGAGCGGCGGCATAGAGTACCGGCAAAGGGAAAAGCCGCGTCTTCTCGCGCTGCTCCTGGGCAGCATTGACCAGAAGCTGGCAGGCCTCCTGAATAGGAGTCGCTCCTGTCGGCCCATCAGCCATACCAACAATGATAGCCGCGTGCGGCTGTAGCTCGCGCAGTCGATCGATCTGCCGGCGCCATTCCAGGGCCAGGCGCTCGGGAGTCCAGGGCACGGGGCCTACACCTGGCAATGGTGTCGCACCCGGCTGCGCGAGCTGACTGGCGGCCATACTCGCGGTAAACGTCGGCGAAGGCAAGGCATGGGTCTCAGCATAGAGGCCCGAGACCGCCTGGCTGACCAGGTCTGTCAGCGTGGGGTTGGCTGCGCCCAGGACCAGCAAACGAAGCGGGCCACCGGCGCTAATAGTGGTCACGAAGACATCCACGCCATTGCCATCCGGCTGCTCCGGTGCCAGTAAACGGCCATCGACAATAATTTGCCGTCCTGTGACCAGTTCAATCTCGTTGATGGCCTGCACGATGCCCCGAGTAATATCCTCCTGGGGGGCAGCCAGGGTTGTTGGAGCCTCGCCGCGCGCCATCAGGCGATACTGCCCTTCGACCAGGCCCAGCAATGAAACCTTGGTTAGCACGCTGCCGCAGTCGGCAACCAAAATAGAATTGGCGGCAGCAGCATCTTTTCTATGAGCGGTTGCCTGACCCTCCTGCTGATTCAACTGCGTCTGCATCTCCAGAACACCCCTCTTCTCTCACCTAGTGCGGGAACCAGCTACGAATCACATCGAGGAAGCTACGCTTCGCAGGCCGGGCCTGAGTCTGTGCCCGGGACTGCGCGTGAGCCTCGGCGCCTGGCCCTGGAGGAGGTGCGGATGGAGGCGGCGCCGCATACGCGGAGGCCGCCGGCGCAGGATGCGCGCTCGCGCTGGCACCGATATACGTAGCGGGATACCCCGGAGGAGCAGCCGGCGCAGCAGGCATCACCCCACCAGCAGCAGGAGCAGACGAAGGCGAGATTGGCGCCCCCTGTCCGTAGCGGGGGTCAGCACTTTGGGCAGGCAACGAAGGCGCAGCCGAGGCCACCCCCAGCAGAGAAGCAAAAACATTGGCTGCCGCCTCACTCTGCTCACTGACTCCTAGCTCCGTACGGGGTCGGCTGGGCACGCGCATATTCTCCACACGCGGTTGCATAGGATCGGGCAGCGTTCGCCCAGGCTCTTGCAAGGTCATTGGATTCTGTCCACTAGAGCCAGCGGGAGCAGGCGTTTCCATTGAGGAGCGCAGCCATTCGGGTAAAGCATTCATATCGATGAGCGAGGCCGCCGTCAGGCCACCGGCAGGCAGAGACGGCGAAGGGGGAGGGGCCACCGGGCCACCTTGCCCCCCCGGCGATGGCGACGCAGGTCGTGGGCCTGCATTCTCTAGCTGACCCTCACGCAGCCAGGCAGGCAAAGCATTCATATCGATCAGAGAAGCTGCTTCCAGCCGGGTAGCGCCTCCGGCTCCAGGAGCACCCAGTTTTGTGGCAGCCTCTGTAGGCGAGTGCTGGCCCCGGAGCCAATCCGGTAACTGCTGCGGATCAATCAGGTCGTGGGCCTGCAGAGGCTGCCCGGGCGCTGGGGCTAGCCCCAGCTGGGCGCCTGCCGCCTGACCCCGCTCCGCAGAAGCGGGCCGCGAAGACTCCCTGGCAGAAGGTTCCGTACCAGCCGAGCCAACCGTTGACGGCCCTAAAGACTTCATCCATTCTGGCAGGGCCTCCGGTTCTACCAGGCTAGAGGCGGGAATATCCTTCTGACCGCTCAGCCCGCCCTCGCGCGCTCCCGCTCCCTCCTGCCCCTGCCCCTCACGCATCCAGGAAGGCAATGCCTGCTCATCAATGAGAGAGCGAGCAGCAATCCCCCGCGCCGGTGGGGCTGCTGCGTAGTCTGCCGGGCCGCCAAACTGGGAACCGCCAGGAAACTGATATTCCGCTGTATCTTCCTTTTGCTCCGCGCGCATCCAGCTCGGGAGGCTCTCCTCGTCGATCAAATCAGCGGCAGAAAGAGGAATGGGACCGGTAGCACCCGCGGGCAGGCGCTCACCTGCCCGCAACGACTGCAGCCATGCCGGCAACTCTGACCGTTGAGATACCCCTTTCTGCGCATCTGCAGCACTTGCCGCACTTCCAACTCCGCCAGATAAAGGCAAGCCGCAGCGCCGGCACGTCGCCATGCCGGCAGCGACTGGCTCTCCACAGTTGCTACACCTAATCACTGTTGCTCCTCACTTTCACCAGGCCGTCACCTTCGCTCCTGGATCTGGCTCGCTCGCAGTGTAGCATGCTTTTTGCGGGCACGCAACGCACTGCGCTGGCTGCCTGCCTCGATTGCTATATCTACCTGATAATAAACATGGCCAGGCTCACTGATATGATACTATAGATCCATAATTCCCAGCCAAAAGTACTACTTACTTCTCCCCTCTGCAGACTACACTCCCTGCCCCTTGCAGGCGAGCAAGGCCCTTTTTACAATAGAACTGGCCCTGTCGGCATTCTGTAACAAAAGATAGGACAGATGCTTATCATTCGCCAGACAAAGGAGGAGAAACGGCGATGGAGAAAAGGAGCGCCAGCCGGCGTCCGTGGCAGTGGCGGCCCCTACTCTGGCTACTGGTGAGCAGCGGGATCAGCCTGCTGGCTCAGCGCCGCGGCGCTCTCAGTCGCAGTGGAGTGCCAGCAGCTATCGTGACTGGCACGATGACCGCCGGAGCAGGTGGCTGGGAGCTGGGCTTCTCCCTTATCTTCTTCTTTGCCTCCTCCAGCCTGCTCTCCCGCTTCCGGCAGCAGCAGAAGGCCCGGACCGCGGCGGAGCAGTTCAACAAGGGTAGCGCTCGCGACATGCTGCAAGTGGCGGCTAATGGCGGGGTAGCCACCTGGTGTGCGCTGCGCTATGGGCTACGCCGGCGCTCCAGGATCTCTTCGGGCCAGGCCAGGGCCGTATCCTGTGATCCCTGGCTGGCCGCCTTTGGCGGTGCTCTGGCTACCGCTACAGCTGATACCTGGGCCACTGAAGTGGGCGTGTTGAGCCGTCGCCCTCCACGCCTGATCACAACCGGGCGCCCAGTAGCGCCCGGTATCTCGGGGGCAGTCTCCTGGCCGGGCACGCTGGCCGCAGCGGCGGGGGCGCTGGCGCTAGGGATAGTGCTGCAGGGCTTGCTCGCCCTGGCTCGCCTGCTGCCCGGTAGCACCAGAGAGCCAGGTTCTGGCCGCCCTCTCCTCCTAGTCGCCATCACCTGGCTCAGCGGTTTTGCAGGCAGTCTGGTCGACAGTCTCCTCGGCGCCACCCTGCAGACCGTCTATCGCTGCCCACGCTGTGGACAGGAGACTGAGCAGCGTCGCCATCGACGCTGCGGTAGCCTTACCCAGCGTGTGCGTGGCTGGCCAGGAGTCAACAACGATGTAGTGAATTTCCTGGCCACACTGAGCGGTAGCCTGATCGCCGCAGCCCTCAGTCGTAGCCCTGTACCGCAGAGCGAGCCTTGCCAGGGCTACACAAGGCTGTCCGCCAGCCGGCTGAAGAAGGGCAGCCGATAGTCCGGCCTGAGCCAGGCCATCAGCATGAGCCACAACCAGAGCAGTAGCATCAGCCAGCCGAGTAGATTGATCAGCAGGCTCAGACCAAAGCCAATGAGCCAGCCCAAGAGGGGCAGCAGGCTCAACAGCCCGTGAAGGAACTGAAGCAGCAGAACCGCCAGTGAGAGTGCGCCGAAGGTCACCAGCGATTGGGCAGCGTGCCAGCGAACATTGCGGTTCTTCTCGACTAAGAAGAGGATCAGGCCCGAGATCCAGAAGAGCGCGTAAGCAAGCGCCCGTTCTAGACGCTCGTCCAAGCCCAGAGTTGTCATGCGATTCATCATGGCCTTTTCCTCGAATTCGTCCGGTTGAGATGCAAGCTTATTGCCAGGGTTTGACTGTCTATATATACGCAGAGCACCGGGAGGTGTTGCAGAGCCAGAAGGTAGCCTTTGACCGTCAGCGGCAGGATGCCAGCCCTCTGGCGACACTCTGAACAAGTCAGGCGATCTCCTCTCCGTCAGCGAAGAGGAGAGGTGGAGCTGCTATTGTCAGCCTTCTGGCACTGCAGTATAATACGAACGCAAAAGCTAGCTAGCGGGAGGCAATGCAAGGTCTATGGGAGGACCAGCACTCATCATTAATCCCAGCGATGGGCTTTTCCTGGCCAGCCTCTTCGGCTTCTTACTCTCGCTGCCCCTTTCACTCTTTGTGATCTTCTGGGTCAGCGTGGTGCTGGTCAGACGGCGCTGGATTGTGCTTCTGGGAGCTTTCATCGGGGCGTTTATCGGCTTGCTGGCGATTCTGGGCTGGGTCGATACGCTGATTTTCGATACACCTTTGCCCAATGCCCAGGTTGGAGCGACCTTCTTCGGCGCGCTGTTCCTGTGCAGCATCCTGGGTCTAGTCGGTGGTATGCTGGCCGACTGGCTTGCCGCGCGCTCAGAGAGTCGCCGCTCGCGCCGGCAAACGACGCTCCTGCCCGAATGAGATGCGGCTGTAGCCAGCCAGCAACGTCGCCGGGGATGTGTCTTCTCACTGAGGACAAGTGAGTAAGTGAACGAGCGGGCTATGTTCTATTTGCTGCACGGCGATGACGAGTTCAGCAGCCGCGAAGCGCTGAAAAGCCTTCGTCAGCAGGGGGATTTTGGCTACAACCAGGATACCTACCACGGCGATGAAACCGAGCTGGCGACCATCGTGGCAACGTGTAGTACGTTGCCCTTCCTGAGCGAGGGCCGGTTGGTAATTGTCGAGGGGCTGCCCCGTAAGCGTCGGAGTAGTTCCTCGACCGCTCAGGAGCGGGAGGCGGTCAGCACCTCTACTGAGAGCGATCAGGGGGCCGCCTCAGCGGCAGGAGAGGGGACCGAGGAGCGCAAGCGCAGCCGTACGCGTAAGGGAAGTAAGAAAGCTGGGGGCACGTCGCGCGCTGACTTTGAGCAAGGTCTGGCCAGTTTTGTGCCGGTGATGCCGGCTTCGACTACTTTGATCCTTCTGGTTGATGAGGCACTTGAGGCCCGTCATCCTCTGGTGGAAGCGGCTCGCCGCTACGGCCAGGAGATCAAAAATATGCTTCCCAAAGGGGCTGCCCTCGAACGTTGGATCGAGGAGCGCGCTGCGCGGCTTAAAGTCCGTATTACGCGCGAGGCGGTGACGCTGCTGGCGAATTTCATCGGCAGCCAGACGCGCATGCTGGCCAACGAGCTGGAGAAGCTTGCCACTTACGTCGGTGAAGGTGGCACCATTGATGTTCCTCACGTGCGGGCCCTCTCCGCCCAGGTGCAGGAGACACGCATCTTCGATCTGACCGATGCGCTGGCCCAGCGGAGGCAGCAGCAAGCTCTTGACATCCTTCACAGCTTGCTGTCCGAGGGACAGCCACCGTTACTGTTACTTGGCTTCATGCTCTCGCAGGTTCGCACACTCCTGCTCGTCAAAGAGCTTACGCAGAAGGGATTGCGCGCTGCAGAGATCGCCTCGACACTGGGTATTGCCCCCTTCATCGCCGAGCGAGCTGCTCAGCAAGTGCGGCAGTTTAGTCTGGCTCAGCTTGAGTTCATCTATCGCCAGCTGGTTGAAACAGACGCAGCCTTGAAGCGCAGTCGCCTCAGTCCCGAGGTCGCCTTCGATTTGCTGCTCATGCACTTCTTCACCACCTCCGCGCGTCCCTAGCGGCGGCTGGCCTGGCCTATCAGCCACAGAGCCGGGTGTGTCAGCTTATTGACAGCGACAAGCGCTTATTCAGCCTCCTCTCAGACGCAGCTCACCAGCCCTTAATCAAGCTCTTCCCAGGACAGGAATGCACTGATGGCCACGAATTCTCTCCTTGAACAGAGACTGATCGCCCGCATCGAGCGCGAGGGGCCGCTGCCTTTCGCCGAATATATGCGCATGGCGCTCTACGATCCAGAGAGCGGTTACTATACAGCCGGCGCTCCGCGTATCGGCTGGTCCGGGGATTACTTCACGAGCGGTGACCTCGGGTACTTCTTCGCCCACTGCCTGGGGCGTCAACTCTTCCAGATGTGGGAGGAGCTAGGCCATCCGCAGCCCTTCCGCGTCTGGGAGCAGGGAGCCGGGCGAGGCGAGTTAGAGGCAGGGGTTCATGACTGGGCAGAACAAGAGCAGCCGGAGTTTGCCGCGGCCCTCAGCTATCGAAGCCTGGATCTTCATCGTGGGGAAGACGTGCTGTCTGCCGCGGCGCTGCAGCAGCTCTGTGAGAAAGACGGGGCCCCTCATATTATTCTGGCTAACGAGCTAGTCGACGCTTTTCCGGTCCACCTCGTCGAAGTAGACCAGGGGCAGCTTTACGAGATCTATGTGGGTCTCGATAAAGGCAGATTACGGGAGATCGTCGTCCCGTCAGCTCCGGAAGTGGTTACCTATCTCGACCGCTATTGCATCCGCTGGCGCAGCTTTCCCGACGGTTGGCGGGCAGAGATCAACCTGGAGGCCCTGCGCTGGGTAGAGCTGCAAGCCCTGCTGCTGCGGCAGGGCTTCCTGCTAGTAATCGACTACGGAGACCGGGCGTCTCGCCTTTACAGCCGCGCACGGCGCAGAGGGACCCTGCTCTGCTACCACAAACACCACATCAACGAGCAGCCCCTGGCGAGGCCCGGGGAGCAGGACATCACAGCCCATGTCAATTTCAGTGCGCTGATTGACGAAGGGCGTCGTCACGGTCTTCGTCTACGTCTCTTCACTACGCAGCGCGCCTGGCTAGAACGCATGGGCATTTTCGAGGAACTCGAACAGCTCCGTCGCACCCACTTCACAGCAGCAGATCAAGAGCGAGCAACGGATCAGGGGCAGATTGCTCTGCTGCGCTGGTATAACCTGCGTCAACAAGTCCTGACCCTGACCGATCCTGTGGGACTGGGCAACTTCAAGGTGCTCATCATGAGGCGCAGAGTCCCATCCCGCGAGCAGCGCTGACCGTGGTCAGCCGCAGTCGAGGCCGATGAGCCTCTAATGCAGCAGTGAGGTATCGATAGGCGAGCAGGCGCTGCTCACACCGTTGAAGTCGCCGCGATGGAAATTGAGCCACAGCTTGCGCGAGGCCAGACCTGCAGGATCGCTGAGATTGAGCGAGAAATCCTTGAGGGCGGTCCCCACGTCGTCAGTCGTCAGCGAGCCGACAAAAAGCAGAGTGGGGCCGCCACAGCTGTCCTCATCAATGGTCAGGTAATAAGTAGTAGAAGGCTTAAGGCCCTGGACAGCGATTTGCAGGTGAGAAGGGGAGGGAGCCGAGGCATCTGTCGGATCAGGAGAATGGACCAGGTGAGCCTGGATGTTGGAGGAAGACAACGACAGAGTGTTAGAGAAAGGCTTGCCCACATTGCCAAGGAGGCCCCTGGCAAAATCGGCCAAGTTAGGGCCGAAGATCGCCACAATGACTAACACGAGGAAAATCGCCACAGCGAGGCGTGTCAACAGCTTCCAGGGCTTCATCACACGAGTCCCCCAGTCAAACAAGCTCCCAGGCAGAGAGGATAGCGAGCAAGGCGATCTGCAACTGGCCAGCGCCAGCGACTTCGCGGCAGTCACAAGCTGGGGCGGCAGAGAGAACGCCTTCATCATGGGTTCAGAATCTATTATAGGCGAAGCGCAGCGTAGGTGTCTATCATTATCTTTTATCTGAAGATAGGGAAGGAAGGGAGCCGGAGGAGGGACATAAAGAAGCGCCCATCCAGGCAGGTGGGGCGGCAACGTCCTACTTTCCCACGGGGCTTCCCCCGCAGTATCATCGGGGCTGGAAGGCTTAACTTCCGTGTTCGGGATGGGAACGGGTGTTTCCCTTCCGCTATAGTCACCGCCCCACCTGCATGGACAGGCGGGCAATCGAGCGAGCCAGTTCATCCGATTGGGAACCGGCACCCCCTCAGGTGGAGATGAGGGGACTCGAACCCCTGACCTCTGCCGTGCAAAGGCAGCGCTCTACCAACTAAGCTACATCCCCCTGTGCGGGTGGGTGGGCCATCCTGGACTCGAACCAGGGACCTCAGTCTTATCAGGACTGCGCTCTAACCACCTGAGCTAATAGCCCACAGTTAAGGACTGGTGAGATCACCTTGACGGGTGCCGGGTGACCCGAACACCTGGAGAGTGATAAGGTGAGTTTGTGACGACCGACCTGCCAGGCATCAGCCTTATGGCAAGTGGTACTCTCTGCATTGCTGCCACCCGATCACCGCTTATTATTTTACCACCTGTCAGTCTTTCTGACAAGAGGGTTTTCAGCGGATTTCCGACTTCGCAGAGAGGAGAAGTCGGAGCATCGAGTCGAGTGACAGGATCGACCTGGGAGAGGAGGTACGAGCACGGGCAGGAACGGAGCCAAAGCAATCGAGCGGATGCATCTGCACCTCAACAAGATTCACAGGAGAGGCTCTAGCCTCTATCGTGACGGCTCCGCGTTCTTACTGCCTGCTGCAGTACCCTCCAGTCGA
>NZ_MCIF01000002.1:3456670-4028911 GCF_003268475.1 Thermogemmatispora tikiterensis
AAGATCTATCAGAAAGTCTCCTCACCTGGAGACTCTCATTGGCATTCTGGTAAAGGCCAGCCGCCTGTAAACCCAGGTTTCCGGTCGTCACTCAACTCAAAGCCTTATCACTCTTCAGTTGTTCAGGTGCACCTGGCACTACGGCCATGTGATCCAGCGAGCACCCGGGGCAGGTTTGGTGTTGTTTCTGCGTTCCCGAGTGCAGTGGAGATGATAGCACTGTTTGGCGCGGCTGTCAAGGGGGTTAGGCGAGGAATTTGGGAAAAAATCAGAAGGTCATCCCCTGCTGGGTAAGCACGCTGCCTGCCCAGGCCAGAGCCTGCTCTAGGATAGCTGCTGAGAGCGGGGGAGGCCGTAGGTAGCTCCTCTGCCGATCGCGGCAGAAGTTTCCCGCTGCTTGAGACTTATCCCAGCTCATGCATCGCATAGACCCAGAGGGGAAGGTGATGCTCTCGCCCCTCGCTTTCTGAATCCTGCCGTTGCTCACACTGATAGCTATGGAGAAACTGGTGCAATTGCCGACTATGTTGGCTATCAAGTAGATAGCGCCGCCCAGCGATTTCAACGATCAATCCTTCGCGGCTGGTTCGAAAGACGAGCGATCCCAGCACCAGACTATCGCGCTCCATACCGCTCTGCTTGTTCCTCCTCCTCGTCGTTCTCTCTGTTGGTCCGCCGCCTCTCCTGAGCAGCGAGCCTGCTAGTGGACGGGCAAGAGTCTCCCGCTATGGACAGCGTAGATGAATCCAACAATCTCACTTTCCTTCAGGAGGAAAGGAGAAGAGCGGAGCAGGGCGATGTCATCGCGCACCGACTGCTCCAGATCCTTAAATGGCAGAAAGTCGATCGCCGAGGCGTCCACGCCGAATTGCTCTCGCAGGCGCCGTTGCAGATCAGCGTTCTCGAAGGTGAGCATGCCACAGTCGGTGTGGTGAATGACCACGATGGTCCTGGTCCCTAGTAACTGCTGAGAGATGATGAGTGAGCGCAGGGCCTCCGCCGTGCGTCCCCCAGCGTTGCGAATGACATGGGCATCGCCTTCCTCTAATCCCAGGATACGCGCCGGATCAATTCGCGCATCCATACAGGTGACAATCGCTAACTTTTTGGCCGGCGGCAGCGGCAGCTCCCCTTGCTGAAAGGTGGCCGCATAACGCTCGTTGGCCGCTAGCAGCTCCTCGATAAGCGACATGGCTACCTCCTCTAGTGGCTATTGTTGACTTAGTTGATCTACTAAAATAACTTGCTCTGAGTATAGACCGGCGAGAGGCGACTGTCAAGAGACAGATCCAAAAGGAGGATAAAGGAGGTCAATGGCGTACGCCTGGCGTAGCTGGCCATTGACCTCTTTTTCAGTCAGGCTCTGACTGGCTGTTTTCGAGCGGTGGGGTGAAGGGCGGAGACGGTCGCTGGCGATCGCGCGGGGGCTGTCCATCCTGCTCCAGATAGTAGCTGACTACCAGGGCAGCTCCCACTCCCAAGGGGATCAGGCCCGGCAGCAGCCAGGGGCCAAGATGAAAAGGGGCCGCCCTCAGCATTGGTGGAAGCATGAAACCCAGGGGATAGAGACCAAAGGTTAAGGCCAGCCCGACCATCATGGTAATCAGTCCTGCTCGTAGAGTTCGCCGGTTGTGGCTACGCCTCTGCAGGCTCTCCAGGTCTAGACCACGGGCAATGAGCGCCATGCGCTCTCGATGGTCAAGGTAGCGTAGCAGGACAATAAAGCCACAAAAGATGACCAGGGCCAGGAGCCAGCCCAAAAGGGCCGCCAGGACATTCGATGACATGCATCCGACCTCGTTACTGTTGCCTCGCGTGTATAATATATAAGATAAGTCGGTTGAGAAAGGGTCCTGCACTACGAATTTGTTTCGTTCCTGGCCGAGCTTCGCTCTCCAGTCGTACCAGGCTTGATGCACAACCTATGAACGAGGATCTGCTGCATTCCGCTCGCAGCCTGAATCTCCCCCTCTCCGGCGCTGCTCGCGCTCGCCTGGAGCAGGATGACGCTCAGCTCGTCAGAGCCAGCCAGCATGGGGACCGCGAGGCTTTCGCTCTGCTCGTCCAGCGCTACCAGCGACGCGTCTTTAATATGATTCTGCGCATGCTGCAGGACTACGAGGAGGCTTGCGAGATTACACAGGAGGCTTTCCTGGCCGCCTGGCAGGGTCTACCAACCTTTCGTGGCGAGGCCCGTTTCCCTACCTGGCTCTATCGCATCGCCTATAATTGTTGCCTGCGCCAGCTTGAACAGCGCAGACGCGATAAGGCTCTCCAGAACGCCATGCAGGAACAGCAGCTCCTGGATGAAGCCGGCGGCCAACGATGCCAGGCCGAGTCTACCCTCGAAGCTCGTGATCGCCAGGCTCTGGTCCGTGAACAACTGGAGGCGTTACCCACAAAGTACCGCATTGTTCTGGTACTGCGACACCTGCAGGAAATGACCTATGAGGAGATGGCGGAGATTCTGATGATGCCGATTGGTACCATTAAAACTCACCTCTTCCGGGCCCGCAATCTGCTCAAGGAGCGTCTACAGGCCCAGCGCCAGGCAGATTCCCAGAAAGCGGAGGTGACGAATGCGCTGCAGTGAGGCTGTCTCCCAGCTCCAGCTCTATCTTGACGGGCGCTTGCCTGGTGAGCGCTTGCAGGCGCTGGAGCGCCACCTGGCGCGCTGCGCCCGCTGCCGCGCTGAGCTAGAGCTGCTTGAGGAGGTGGTGCACCACCTGGAGAGCCTTCAGTTGATCGCCGAGCCAGAGGATCTCTCTCTGCGCATTATGGAGCGTGTCGCTCGAACTCCCCAGCAGCAGCCCGCCTCGCTCTTGGCCCAGTTGCGTCCTTCCCCAGGCGAGCTGCTGGCCGCCGCTCTGCTGGCAACGGTTGCCTCCCTGGGTAGCCTGTTGACTCAGCCAGCTGTCCTTCGCCTCCTTCCGCTGGAGGGTGGTCCGCTGTTCGCCCTTCTGGCCTCCACTACCCACCTGCTGCAAACGATGGATGCGACGACCCTGATGCTGGTCTGCTGGATCATGGGCACGTTGATCGGCATCTGCATCACGCTGCTGGTAGCCGGGGAGGAAATGCGTTCACGCTGGCTGCGTGCCGTCTGGGAGCGCTTGCCTGTCCTGCACTAGGCTGCAGCGCATCCAGTCGCCGGCAGATCCAGAGGCTGCCTGCTTCTCTCTCCCTCTTTGCCACCAGCGAAGGTAATGGATCACCCGAGGTCAGGGCAGCTTTAGCGAGGTGTGTGCCTCCTGCTCCTGAGCGTTGACGCATGCTTGCTACCTGGCTTGGATCGTTGCAGCGCCCGCCCTGATGGCGTTGCTGTGGGTGGCTCTTTCTGATCTTCCCAGGCAGTGCGCTGGTCGCAGCATGCTGTCTCGATCGCGCTGCCTGGCTCTGTTAGCAGCCCTTTCTCTTACAGAGCACAAGAAAAGAGGCACTGGTTTTTCACCAGTGCCTCGACAGGTCGGGGCGAGAGGATTTGAACCTCCGACCACCACAACCCCATTGTGGTGCGCTACCGGGCTGCGCTACGCCCCGCCATTGACAACTGCAGTATAGCAGAATGGCTTTTCCTTTGTCAAGCCCTGGTCCGCTCGCCCGGTAGTGCCTCCTCGCTCAGGGCCGATGGCGCTGTCAGGTCAGGCATCGAGCGCCTGGACTGTAATGGCCTCGCGCCCGAGCAGCTCCTCAAGTTTTGCATGCAGCTCTGGCGAATAATGCATCGTGTTATCGCGCGGACGCAGGCGCACACGCCAATGGCCGTTCTCGATGATCAGTTCATAGCGGTCGCGCCCGGGCCGCTCCTGGATGTAGCGGTAGAGGTCCTGCAGTTTGATGAGGTCGTCAGAGATAGCACGCTCGCTCTCGCCGCCGGTGCGGAAACGCAGGCAGACCTGATGACGGCGGCGATTCAGCTCCTCCTCGGCAGCCTGCAACGGTTCGATCTCATCGCAGATCAGCGTCGGCTCATCGCGACGCATCTGCACCTTTCCCCGCACCAGGACCACTGCCTCCTCAACCCAGCGATCGGCGGTGCGCTCGTAGACACGCGGGAAGACCGTGACCTCGACCGTTCCTGTCAGGTCTTCCAGCTTCGCCACGCACATGGTCTCGCCCTTCTTAGTGGTAATACGCCGTGCCTCCAGAATGGTGCCGCCGAGCGTCACTTCCTGGTTCTCCAGTTCTTCGCTGAGCTGGCCAGTCGTATGGGTGGTGCGCTTGCTCAGCAGATCGCTGATATAGGCGAGGGGATGGCGGGAGATATAGGCGCCCAGCAATTCCTTTTCCCAGTTGAGCAACTGCTTTCGCGGGATCTCGGGCGTGTCAGGATTGAGGCGGAAGGCGAAGCTTTGCTCGACGCTCAGGCTCTCGCCAAAGAGGCTGATCAGTCCCTTCTCTCGGGCGGTGCGCTCGCTCTTGCCGATCTGCATGGCTCGCTCGACGGCTTCCAGAAGCTGATGACGCTTACCATCGCCCAGGCTATCCATCGCGCCGGCTTTGATCAGTGTTTCGATCACGGCGCGGGTCACCGTGCGCGGGTCGACGCGAATGCAGAAGTCGGCCAGATCGCGGAAGGGGCCACCCTCGGCACGGGCCTTCAAGATCTCTTCGATGGGGCCTTCGCCGATACCTTTGATCGCCAGCAGGCCAAAGCGGACCCCGCCGTTTTCGACGGTAAAACCCTTCTGGCTGGCATTGACATCCGGCCCCCAGACAGGGACGCCAAGGCGCTTGCATTCGGCTACGGCATTGGCGATCTTCTTGGCATCGGCTGCCTCCGTTGTCATGGTAGCCGCCATGAACTCTGCGGGATAGTTGGCCTTGAGATAGGCGGTATAGTAGGCGACGACGGCGTAGCTGGCGGCGTGGGCTTTGTTGAAACCGTAGCCACCGAAGGGCAGGATCAGCTCAAAGAGTTGCTCGGCCACCTCGCGCTTCATGCCATTCTTGAGACAGCCCTCGATGAAGTCACCTTTGTAGCTCTCGACCTCGTCCATCTTCTTCTTGCTGAGGGCTTTGCGGAATTTATTGACTTTGCCCCATGAGAAGCCAGCCAGATGGACGGCGATTTGCAACACCTGGTCCTGATAGACAATCACTCCGTAGGACTCTTCCAGCCACTCCTTGAGGCGCGGATCAAGGTAGCTGACCTGCTTCTTGCCATGCTTGGCGGCGATAAAGTCCGGGATGCTATCCATCGGCCCGGGACGATAGAGGGCCACCATGGCGGTGATGTCTTCGATGCAGGTCGGCTTGAGCTGCTTGATGTATTCGCGCATCTTGGCACCCTCAAGCTGGAAGATGCCGGTGGTCTCGCCTTCGGCGAGCAGGGCGAAGGCGCGGGCGCGCTTCTCGTTCAGCTCACGGCTGCGCTCGTCGCTCTCGGGTAGCGGATCAAGCGGCAGCTGCTCCAGAATCACCTCTTCGCCGCGCGATTGCTTGATGAACTTGAGGGTGTTGTCGAGTATGGTCAGGTTGGAGAGGCCCAGGAAGTCGAATTTGATCAGGCCCAGCTCCTCTAGATGGGCCTGCTCGTATTGAGTCTTCCAGCCCTGCGAGAGATCTTTCGGGTTAATGGCCTGCAACGGTACAAAGTGTTCCAGTGGCTCGTTGGCGATGATAACGCCAGCGGCGTGAACACCGGTGCCGCGGACCGAGCCTTCGAGAGCCATCGCCTGATCGATCAGCTCGCGCGCCGTCGGACTCTGATCGTAGAGGGCGCGCAGTTCGCGAACGCTGTCAACGGCACTGCGCAATGTGACCTTGGGTCCCGTCGGGATCAGACGCGCAATGCGGTCACCCAGCTCCTGCTGCCCCATGACGCGCGCTACGTCACGCACCGAGTTTTTGGCGGCCATGGTCATGAAGGTGACCATCTGGGCTACGCACTCGTGTCCGTACTTGCGCGCTACATAGTCGATGACCTCCGCACGCCGGTCATCGGGAAAGTCCATATCAATATCGGGCATATCCGAGCGCTCAGGGTTCAGGAAGCGCTCGAAGAGCAACTGGTAGCGCAGCGGATCAACATTCGTGATGCCGAGCACGTAGGCCAGCAGGCTGCCCGCTGCCGAGCCACGCGCCGAACAACGAATGCCGTGCTGGCGCGCGTAGTTCACAAAGTCCCATTCGATGAGGAAATAAGGAACAAAGCCTTTCTGTACAATCAGGTTGAACTCATAGTCAAGTTGCTGCTTGATGCGCTCGGTCATCTCGCCGAAGCGCTCTTTGACTCCCTCCAGGCAGAGATGATAGAGGTAAGCTTCCTGAGAGGGAAACTCAGGGGGAATGGTATAGGCGGGCAGCGAAGCTTTATAGGCCAGCGGATCAACCTCGCAGGATTCGGCGAGGCGCACCGTATTCAGCAGCGCTTCCGGCAGGTCAGGGAAGAGCCGCAGCATCTCCTCGGGACTGCGTAAGTAGAACTCATGGCTTTCGAATTTGAAGCGCCGCGGATCGCTGAGCTGGCTCTGAGTCTGGACACAAAGGAGTACCTCGTGGGTATGAGCATCTTCGGCAGTGACATAGTGCAGGTCGTTGGTGGCGATCAGGGGCACACCCAGCTCCCGATGCAGCTCGTAGAGGCGCTTATTGACGATCTCCTGCTCGGGATAGCCACTATGCTCCTGGATCTCGAAATAAAAGTTCTCCGGGCCAAAGACATCCTGGTACCAGCGAATGATCTTGCGCGCCTCATCGATCTTGTCATGGATCAAGAGCTGCGGGATCTCGCCGCCCAGACAGGAGGAGGTGGCAATCAGCCCCTCGCCATACTGCTCCAGACAGCGGCGGTCGATGCGCGGCTTGTTGAGATGCACCCCTTCGGTGTTGGCAATGGTCGTCAGCTTCATTAAATTGCGATAGCCTGTATAGTTCTTCGCCAAAAGCAATAAATGGTTATAGTCCTCTTTATAGCGCTTGGTCCGATCATGAAGATCTTCAGTCAGATAGGCTTCGACACCGATAACAGGATGAATACCTTCATTTTTGCAGGCTTTATAGAACTCGATGGCCCCGTATATGACGCCGTGGTCGGTAATGGCCAGATGCTTCATACCTAGCTCTTTTGTACGCTTGACCAGGGCGTTGATGCGGCTGAGGCCATCAAGCAGGGAGTACTCCGTATGAACATGCAGATGGGCAAAGTCAGGAGCCATGACTGAATATCTGCCTCCGCCGTAAGAATTTCCAGTACTTCAGGATAGAAGGCGCCATCTGCGCTGTCAATGTGACCATCGGCCTATGACCTGCATCCCGCCTGCACTTGTTTCGGGAGTAATTCCTCCCCCACCCTCTACTTGCTGCCTTCCGACTACGGTCGTGTCCCCTTGACATAGCAAGCATTCGCTATTACACTTTACCTTGTAACCGGTTACGATACCGGTATCGTAACCGGTAACGTCTAGAAGGCGACAGCATAGCAGAGGCTGCATGCAAGACGCAGTGAGGCAGGAGCATGAGCACGCGCATGACGATCAGCGATATCGCCCGCCTGGCTGGTGTCTCCAAGGCCACGGTCTCGCGGGTGCTCAATCACAAGCCGGACGTTGATCCGGTGACGCGTGAGCGCATCTTGCGTATCATGGAAGAACACAATTTTGTGCCGAGCGTGGCCGCCTCGGGCCTGGCCGCTGGCAAGGGCCACCTGATCGGCGTCCTGGTGCCGGCCCTTACCTGGCCGCTGATCCCTGACATCATGCGGGGCATCGCCGAGGTCGTTGAGGAGACCAGCTATGAGCTGGTGCTCTACAGCATTAAGACCAGCAACCATGAGCGTGACCGCAGTGATGTCATTAACCGCATTCTGGCGAATCGCTTGATCGCAGGGCTGCTGGCGATTTTCCCGGGTCAGTCAGCACGTTACCTGCCTGCACTGCAGCGGCAGGGCCTGCCTGTGGTCTTGCTCGATGATCAGGGCCTGCCGCCCGAGCAGCTTCCGTGGATCACGGCAGATAATCGCGCTGGCGCCTATGCGGCAACACGCCACCTGATCGAGCTAGGGCATCGGCGCATTGCTCATATCCAGGGGCCACTCAAGTATCAGGTTTCACGCGAGCGTTTCCAGGGATATTGCGATGCTCTCCAGGACTACGGCCTCCCTCTGGACCCGTCGCTGATCCTGCAAGGCGATTTTATGCCCCCAGGAGGCCGGGCCTGCGCCTGCCAGTTCTTTGCAATGCCCGAGCGTAGCCGCCCAACGGCGATCTTTGCCGCCAGCGATCTGACAGCCTACGGCGTTATGGGAGCAGCCGAGGAGTTTGGCCTGCGTATCCCCGAAGATGTCTCGCTGGTCGGCTTCGATGACATCTCCTCATCTGGCCATATGCGCCCGCCTTTGACTACAGTGCGCCAGCCGCTCACGGAGATGGGCCGGTGCGCACTAGAGTTGCTGTTATCTCTGTTAGAGACCCCTGATCGCCCTGGGGCTGCGCTGCTGCGCGCTTCGCCGCTGTTGGCACGCTTCGCTGGCTCTCCGCAGTCGCAATCGCAAACAGCGATGACCGCTACGATTGAGAGCGCAGAGCCGGTGCGCCTCCGCCTGGCGACGACACTGGTGGTGCGGGCTACAACGGCTCCTCCTCCTTGCTATGCCCGCTTGTAGCCACAGCTATGTCGTGGCGATCTCGCTACTGGCCCAGCAGCCAGATTAAGCGGACCAGGATACCGGCGCCTCTCTCCCGTTGAGACCAGGATCGGGGCAGACTTTCTTGCCCCAGGCGCTCAGAATGTAACAGAGACCGGCGAAGTCTTCGTCGAACATCTCCACGAGGGCACGGCGATAGAGGTCGTCAAATTCAGCCGGGGTGGTAACTCCCGCTTCCAGAAGGAAGGGGCGGATCAGCAATAGCTCGACTTCGTAGCCGCGACAGAGGGCTTCATGAGCTTCGCTGCCCGCGGAGAAGTCCAGGACATAGGCCCGCTGCTGAATCTGGTAACAGCCTGCATCGCGCAGGAGGGAAGCCAGTCGCGGCAGGATGCCGAGATGATGGCTGGGCGGCGCGAAACTGCGCCCTGTGCGTTGAAAGGCACGCCTGGTCAACTCCTGGAGCTGCGTAAAGGCCGCACCGTTGCTTATCGGTCGCTCAAATTCGGTGAGCCGCAGGATGCCCCCAGGTCGACAGACCCGTAAAGCCTCATGCACAACTCGCGGCCAGGTGGCAGGCGTGAGGAGGCCTGTCAGGTCGCGGGCATTGACGAGGTCAAAGCTGTCGCCGGGCAACGGGAACGGCTCTAGAAGATCCATGACCTCAAAGCATGCGTTCCTCAGCCCCTGAACCTGGGCCTGGGCTCGCGCATACTGGATGAGTGTCTCGCTGATGTCTATACCCGTGACTCGCGCCCACGGATAGCACTGGGCCGTTTCCAGTACCCAGCCCCCAGGTCCACACGCCAGATCCAGAATGCTCTCCAAGCGCCGGCCCTCGACTCCTTCCGGCAGCACTCCCCCCATGACCTCATTGACCAGCCTGTCACGCAACATGAGGCGCGCCGTTTCTGCTGCGTTCTCCGCATCCAGTATGTAGCCGCAGCCTCTCAGGATGTGGTTCTGGGAAGCCACCATGAAATGCACTCCTTCATTCACCTCAAACGCCAGTCCTACGGGGTAGGATCGATATCTGCCCCGACTTCACGAGAAAATAGTCTTTTTCTTAAAGCAGAGTTTTACTGCATAGTAGTATAAGCTGAAAGGTTATTCTGCATCAAGATATTGTACTGCAAGATAGCAGTTATCGGTCACCGAAACTCTGTCAATTCTGATCTGTAGAAAGCATAGCAGGCTACCCCTCCATAGCCTTGCCAGAGGTTACCCGAAAGTGCTACAATGAGGCTGTTCCATTCAATGGAAACAGCAATCTGTCCCCTGGACGGGACGAAGTGTGGGTAGAAGCACCGTGACCGACTACCATATTGAGGTACGGGCAACCTCGCCGCAGTATGACATCCCGGCCCAACAGCTTGCCCGTGAGCTGTCTTTTCTCTCGCGTGCCAGGCTGCCCGCGCTGGCCGCCCTCGGTGAGAGTCTTCCCTCCCTTTTTCTCCGCACCGCTCAGCTCTACTCTCTCAGTGGAACTTGCTCGCCGGAGGAGATTACACGCCTCGCCCGCGAGCTGCTGATTGATCCTGTCACTCAGACCTTCTCTTTGTTGCCTTCTGCTGGGCGCTCTTCCTCTGGGGCTACTGGTCATATCATAGACGTATTTTTTCTTCCAGGCGTCACTGATACTCTGGCGGAAAGCGTCTTGCTTGCCGCTTCACTGCTTGGAATCGCCGGCCTGGAACGAGTTGCTACGGGCCGGCGATATTTTCTGGATGAGCGCTTAAGCCGGCAGGATGTGCGAGCAATCGCCGAGGCTTTGCTCTATAACCCGGTGATCCAGTTCTATCGCTTGCTGCCAGCAGAGGGCGAGCGAGCTGCCGGCAGCTCCGGACGTTCAGCTCCTCGTCTATCCTTAGCTGGTCCTGCTCCCTCCCCTTCCTCTCCCCCCCACGTTGCTCGCCTGGCCCTCTCTGAAATGAACGTTGAAGAACTGAGCAATTTGAGCAGGCAGAGAATGCTGGCGCTGACGGTAGAGGAGATGCAGGCGATCCAGGAGTATTTCCGCCGGCAGGGGCGCGCTCCGACCGATGTGGAGCTGGAGACGCTGGCGCAGACCTGGTCGGAACATTGTTCTCACAAGACGTTTAAGGCCACGGTTGTTTATCGCGAGCTGACCCCCGCCGGGGAGACCGCGATCGAGGAGACGATTCCTGGCTTGCTGCGCTCTTTCATCATGCAGGCGACCAGCGAACTAGCTCGCCCCTGGGTGGTCTCAGCCTTCAGCGATAATGCGGGGCTGGTGCAGTTCACGGATGGCTATGATCTGGCTTTTAAGGTGGAGACGCATAATCATCCGTCGGCGATTGAGCCGTTCGGTGGGGCCAATACGGGGGTCGGCGGCGTGATCCGCGATGTGTTGGGGGTTTCGGCTCGCCCCATCGCCTGTACTGATGTGCTCTGCTTCGGGCCGCCCGATACGCCAGTGGAGGAGCTACCCCCGGGTGTACTGGCTCCGCGACGGGTAGCCTCGGGGGTGGTGAATGGGGTACGTGACTACGGCAATAAGATGGGCATCCCGACAGTCAACGGGGCGGTGCTCTACCATCGTGAGTACCTGTGCAATCCGCTGGTCTTCTGCGGCTGTCTGGGCTTGCTGCCTCATGGAAGCCATCCACGGGCCGTGGAGCCGGGCGACCTGGTGGTGGTCCTCGGCGGTCGCACAGGACGCGATGGGATTCACGGTGCAACCTTCTCTTCCGGCGAGATGAGCAGCGAGACACAGGCAGTGGCCGGTAGTGCGGTGCAGATCGGAGCACCCATCACGGAGAAGAAGGTGACCGATGTAGTCCTCCAGGCCCGCGAGCGCCGTCTCTATCATGCCATCACCGATTGTGGAGCGGGTGGCTTCTCGTCGGCGATCGGTGAGATGGGCGCCCAGACAGGGGTGCGGGTGGACCTGGCGCGGGCGCCGTTGAAGTATCAGGGACTGGCCCCCTGGGAGGTCTGGCTCTCGGAGGCTCAGGAGCGTATGGTGTTAGCTGTCCCTCCCGCCTGCCTCGATGAGCTGCTGGAGTTGTGCGCGCTGGAGGAGGTGGAGGCAACAGTCCTGGGCGAGTTTACTGCCGATGGGCGGCTGACGGTCACCTGGGGTAAGGAGGTGGTAGCCGACCTGGAGATGGCTTTCTTGCACGAGGGCCGTCCTCAGCGCACCCTGGAGGCCCTCTGGCAACGGCGCCCTCTCACAGTCGGGTCAGCGACGGCCTCGCCGGAGGCCCTTCCTGATGCGGCTGATGTCCTGTTGACGCTGTTGCGCCACCCGACGATTGGCTCGAAAGAGGGAGTGGTGCGACGCTACGACCATGAGGTGCAGGGGGCGACAGTGCGCAAGCCGCTGGTGGGGCGCGCCGGCAATGGTCCCGGCGATGGGGCGGTCTTGCAGCCGCTGCTAGAGGACCTGAGCGCGCCGCGTGCCGGGGTGGTGCTGACGAATGGGATTAATCCACTGTACGGCAAGATCGATCCCTATCATATGGCCCTCAACGCGGTGGATGAGGCCCTGCGCAATCTGACAGCTCTGGGCGGCGATATCGAGCGGGCAGCGCTGCTGGACAATTTTTGCTGGGGCAATCCTGCCGATCCTGAGCAGCTTGGGATGCTGGTGCGGGCGGTGCGTGGCTGTTATGACGCCGCTTTGGGCTTTGGCACTCCTTTTATCTCGGGCAAGGATAGCCTGAATAATGAGTATCGCTTTGGTGAGCGCCGTCTGCCGGTGATTCCCACGCTGCTGATTTCAGCACTGGGAGTGATTGAGGATGCTTCCCGTACGGTCGACATGGCCCTGAAGGCGGCGGGCAATCTGCTGTATGTGGTGGGCCTGACGCGCAATGAGCTGGCGGCCTCCCATTATGCCGAGGTGGTGGGCCCGGAGCTGTTGCCAACAACGGCCCTGCCACAGGTGGAGCTTGAGCAGGCGCGAACAACGATGAAGGCCCTCGGGGAGGCCATTCGCCGCGGCCTGGTGCAGTCCTGTCACGATCTTTCGGAAGGGGGACTGGCAGTAGCGGCGGCGGAGATGGCCCTGGCTGGCCTGCTCGGCGTGAGTCTCGATCTGGCACGTCAGCCGGCGACCGGTTTGGAGGAGCTGGCCGAAGGATTTCGCCCTGCTGTGCTGCTCTTTAGCGAAAGTCCCTCGCGCTTTCTGGTTGAGGTGGCTCCAAGTCAGCGCGAGGCTTTTGAGGCCCATATGCGGGCTGGGGGTGTGACAGCGCTGGCGGCTCTCGGCCATGTGACAGCCAGCGGGCGTTTTGTAATCAAACACGGGGCGGAGACACTGATCGATCTTTCAATCGCTGAGCTGCAGGCTGCCTGGAAGGGAGAGTTGCCATGAGCGTTGTGCCGCGCGCTTTGGTGCTGCGTGCGCCGGGCATTAACTGTGAACGCGAGACGGCTTATGCCTGTCGTCTGGCCGGCTTTGAGACGGAGCTAGTCCATATCAATAGGCTGCTGCGCGAGCCAGAGCGCTTGCTGAGCTACCATTTCCTGGTATTGCCTGGGGGCTTCTCATATGGCGATGATCTGGGGGCCGGAACGCTGCTGGCCAAGAATCTGACGGTGCATTTGGGGCGGCAGTTGCAGCGCTTTGTGGAGGAGGGCCGCCCACTGCTGGGCATCTGCAATGGTTTTCAGGTGTTGGTGCGCGCCGGTTTGCTGCCACATACTGACTGGAGGAATCTCCGCCAGACGGCCAGCCTGACCTTCAATAGCTCGGGTCGCTTCGAATGCCGCTGGATCTCGCTGGTGACGGAAAGTAGCCGCTGTATCTTTACGCGCGGCATTTATCGCCCCCTGGAACTTCCTGTAGCGCATGGCGAGGGGCGCTTTGTGGTAGCCAGCGCAGAGCAGCTAGAGGAGCTGCGCCAGCACGAGCAGATTGCGCTACTCTACGATGGCGATGGCTATCCGGCTAACCCTAACGGTTCCCAGGCGAACGTGGCCGGCGTCTGCAATCCGGCGGGGAATGTGCTGGGCCTGATGCCCCATCCCGAGCGCTATGTGCGCGCGCTGCAGCATCCACAGCAGCGCAGTCCAGCTGATGGTCTCTTGCTTTTCCAGAATGCCTTTGCCTACGTCTGTCAGCTGCTGGGAATAGAGCCGCCAGTGGTTCCTGCCGAAGGCAGTGAAGGTAGCGATGAGAACAGCAGGCGGCGCATGTGGACGGCGCGTCTGGATGGTGAGCGTGAGGGTCGCGAGCAGCCTGGGCACCTGCGCACGTCTGCGACGATGTCGGCTTCAACGAGCGGAGAGCGAGGACGCACAGCGGCGGTGGCCGTGGTAAGGCGCGAGCCGGCGCCAACCTCTCTCTCGTACGCAACGAGCGGGGTCAATATTGAGGCGGGTGAACATGCTGTTGAGCTGATGAAGGCAGCGGTGCGCGCTACCCACGGTCCCGCAGTGTTAGCCGGTGTGGGGGCCTTTGCTGCTGCCTTCCGGGCCGAAGCGCTTAAGGAGATGCGCGAGCCAGTACTCGTGGCTACCACCGATGGGGTGGGCACCAAAACTCTCCTGGCGGTCCAGATGGACCGCTTTTCGACGATTGGCTACGATCTGGTCAACCACTGCGTCAATGATTTGCTGACCCAGGGAGCAAGGCCGCTCTTCTTCATGGACTATCTGGCAACGGGCCAGCTTGACCCCGAGCAGGCGGCAACGATTGTGGCAAGCGTGGCCCAGGCCTGTCAAGAGGTTGGTTGTGCCTTGCTGGGAGGCGAGACCGCCGAGATGCCCGATATGTATGTGCCCGGTAGCTTCGATCTGGCCGGGACACTGGTCGGGGTGGTCGAGGCGGCGGAGCGCATCGATCCGGCGACGATTCGCGCCGGCGATGTCCTGCTCGGACTGCCTTCCAGCGGCCTGCATACCAATGGCTACTCGCTGGCGCGGCGCGTCTTTGCCGCTTATCCGCTGGAAACAGTCTTTCCGGAGCTGGGGGAGCCGCTGGGCGAGGCTCTGCTGCGTCCCCATCGCTGCTATCTGTCGGAGATTATGCGCCTGCGCGCCGGGCTGGGGACAGCCCTGAAGGGTCTGGCGCATATCACCGGCGGCGGTTTCCAGGGCAACGTTGTACGCATTCTGCCGCCAGGTACGCAGGCAATTATCGAGACCGCGGCCTGGACAGTTCCCCCCCTCTTCACGCTGATCGCTCGCCTGGGCCAGATCAGCGATGCCGAGATGTACCGTACCTTCAATATGGGCATCGGCATGGTGCTGGTAGTTGCGCAGGACCAGGTGGACCAGGCCCTGCGCCTGGTGCCCGAGCTGGTACCAATCGGCGAGATTCGTGAGGGCGAGGGAGTCACTCTGACCTGAGTGAGAAGCGTCTTTCTGAGACCAGGATCAGCCTATTGATTAGCCCGCTGAGGGAGCTTCCACCGTGGCAAACCCGCAGAGCACAAGATAGAGCAAGAAAGGAGCAGACACTAGCATGAGCACTGGGAATGAGGAGCAGGTGACCTTTGGGCCTCTGCTGGCAGAGGGCAAGACCAAGCAGATCTATGCCCACCCCGAAGACCCCAATCTGGTCTATATGGTCAGTAAGGACCAGATCACGGCGGGCGACGGGGCACGTCGCGACGAGCTAGCCGGCAAGGGGCGCTGGAGTACTATCACAACGGCCAATGTCTTCCGTTTGCTGAACGCGGCAGGCATTCCCACCCACTTTGTGCGCCAGATCAACGATACCACACTGCTGGTGAAGCGCTGCCAGATGGTGCCCATTGAGCATGTGCAGCGCCGCATTGCCACCGGCTCCTATCTGAAGCGCAATCCCGAGGTCAGCGAGGGGACGCGCTTTGACCCTGTGGTCATTGAGACCTTCTTGAAGGACGACGCGCGCCACGACCCGCAGATCTGGGACGAGGATATTATCAATATGGGCCTGGCCACCGCCGAGGAAATCGCCTGGATGGCCGAGCAAGGGCGCCGCGTCTTCGAAACCCTCGAACGGGCCTGGGCGAGCGTGGACGTCACGCTGGTCGATTTGAAAATTGAGTTCGGGCGCGACAGCGAGGGAAAGCTGCTGGTCGCCGACGTGATCGATAACGATAGCTGGCGACTCTGGCCCGGCGGCGATAAGAATCGCATGCTCGACAAGCAGGTCTACCGCAATCTCAAGGAGGTCACCGAGCAGGATCTGCAGGGAATCGCCGATCGCTATGCCCTGGTGGCCGATTTGACTGGGAAACTGCGCATTTGATCTATGCTGTAGGGCGGTGCAGTAGACGTTCTGCACCGCCCGCAGCGTCTTGAAGGAGAAGCAGGAAGAAAGCCATGGAGCGACTGCGCGATGCCTGCGGTATTGTTGGGATCTATGCCAGGCCGGGAGATGAGAGTATCGATGTGCGTCAGTATCTGACGCTGGCGCTGACGGCTTTGCAGCACCGCGGCCAGGAGAGCGCGGGCATGGCGGTTTACGATCAGAGGAACTGTATTGCCCACCGTGTGGGCATGGGCAAGGTGCGCGAGGTCTTTGGGGATATGGGTCAGGGCCTGCCAGCCACGCGCTGCGGCATTGGCCATGTCCGCTATTCAACCACCGGCTCTAGCTGCGTTGAGAACGCAGGCCCGTTCGTGGTCGGCGACAATGCCGAGAGCCGGGATGGCGCACGCCCTGGGGCGATTGCAGTAGCCCACAATGGCAACCTGGTCAATGGTCCGGCCCTGCGCGCTCGCCTGCCGCAGCATCTGCTCTCTTCGACAACGGACAGCGAGGCCATCGCTCTCTTGCTCTTGCTCACGGAGGGCGCAACGCTGCGCGAGCGCATGCTGACGGCCTTCCCGCTGTTGAAGGGTGCTTACAGCCTGGTGATCCTGGCCGAGGGCAAGCTCTATGCAGTGCGCGATCCCTGGGGCATGCGTCCGCTCTGTCTGGGACGTATCGGCGACATCTGGATCGCCGCTTCGGAGTCCTGTGCTCTCGACCGCATTGGGGCCACGTTTGTACGCAACGTCGAGCCAGGCGAGCTGATCACGATCGATGAGCAAGGCCTGCACTCCGAGATTCTGGTTCAGGCCCCGCGCCAGACGCTCTGCGTCTTCGAGTATATCTATTTTTCAGATGCCACCAGCTACGTGAACAATCGCTACGTCTACCTGGTCCGCGAGGCATTGGGCCGCGAGCTGGCCCGCGAGCATCCGGTAGAGGCTGATCTGGTGGTACCAGTGCCCGATTCGTCGATCCCGGCAGCTCTGGGCTATGCTGCCGCTTCGGGTATTCCCTACGGCCAGGCGATTATTAAGAACCGCTACAGCGATCGCACCTTCATTAAACCCGATCAGCGTCTGCGCCAGATGGAGGTCGATCTCAAGTTCAACTTTGTCCGCCCCAAGGTGGAGGGCCAGCGCCTGGTGATTGTCGACGATTCGATTGTGCGCGGCAACACGATGAAGCGCCTGGTGGCAGCCCTGCGCCATCAGGGCGTGCGCGAGATCCATCTGCGATCGAGTGCGCCGCCGCTGCGCCATCCATGCTACTTCGGCATCGATATCCCCCACGAGAGCGAGCTGGTCGCGGCAGGACGCAGCATCCAGGAGGTGGCCGAGTATATCGGCGTCGATAGTCTGGGTTACCTCAGTATCGCCGGCCTGGGCCGCGCCATCGCCTCGGTCCGCCATGTGAGCAAGCGGACGGAGTCAGCAGTGGCAGAACCGGGAGCGGGCAAGGTGGAGCCAATTGAGGGCGAGGAGCCGGCATCCTACGAGGAGCTGCTGCATCGCGAGTTTTGCTACGGCTGCATGCGCCGTGAGGGCTGGCCCTTTGATCCGCTCGTGGCTGCCGACGAATCTTCTCCCCTGCCGCTCATGCGCCAGCCCTCGCCCTCGTGAGGCCAGTCGACAGGCAAGCGTCCGATCAATCAAAGGATGAATAAGAGTGCGAGCTGATCATTCAGTGCTTGAGACCAGACGTCGCAGAGCCAGGTGTAAGGAGTGACGAGGGGTATAAGGAGGAGCTAGCGATTATGCGTGTACTGGTAATTGGTTCGGGTGCGCGCGAGCATGCGCTGCTTTGGAAGCTGGCGCAGAGCCGGCGTGTCTCGCAGCTCTGGGCCGCTCCAGGCAATCCAGGCATGGCCGCGCTGGCCGAGTGCGTGCCCATTGGCCTGAACGAGCTGGAACGCCTGGCCGATTTTGCCGAGCAGCAGGCGATCGAGCTGACGGTGGTTGGTCCCGAGGCGCCCTTAATTGCCGGCCTTGTCGATGTTTTCCGAGCCCGCGGTCTGCCGATCTTCGGGCCAACACAGGCCGGCGCCATGCTGGAGGGCAGCAAAGCCTTTGCCAAAGAGCTAATGGAGACGGCAGGCATTCCGACGGCCCAGCACCGGACCTTTCGCGATCCCGCCGCCGCTTTCGCTTACCTGGAGGAGCACGGCGCTCCCGTGGTTGTCAAGGCCGACGGGAATGCTGCCGGCAAGGGGGCCATCGTAGCCCTGGATTTGGAGACCGCTCGAACTGCAGTACGTCAGATGATGGTCGAGCGGGTCTTCGGCAGCGCCGGCGAGGTGGTGGTCATCGAGGACTATTTGCAGGGAGATGAGATCGGTTCGACGGCGCTCTGCAACGGGACCAGCTTTGTGCCGCTGGTACTGACGCAGGATCATAAGCGCGCCCTGGATAACGATGAGGGCCTCAATACAGGTGGCATGGGAGCCTATGCCCCGCTGCCCTTCGTGAGTGCTGAGGCCGAGCGAGCCGTGCACGAGCGCATTATCGCGGCGACGCTGCGTGCGCTGCAGGAGCACGGCATCGCCTTCTCGGGTGTCCTCTATTCGAATATCATGCTGACCGAGCGCGGACCGATGGTGCTGGAGCATAACACACGCTTCGGCGACCCCGAGACGCAGGCCATGATGCTTTTGCTTGCAGCCGACCTGCTCGATCTGCTGCAAGCGCCCGAGCGCCTGGCGAGCGACTCTCTCTGGCATCCGGGCTATGCGGTCAGCCTGACGCTGGCCTCGGGCGGCTATCCAGGCAGCTATCGCACGGGCCTGCCCATCGAGGGCCTGGCTGAAGCGGGACGCCTGGAGCAGGTCCAGGTCTTCCACGCCGGCACGGCTCTGCACGATGGCAAGCTGGTGACAGCGGGCGGGCGCGTCCTGAGCGTGGCCGCTTATGGAACGACGCTCGCAGAGGCTGTAGAGCGCGCCTACGAAGCGGCCCGCCTGATTCGTTTCGAGGGCATGCACTACCGCCGCGATATTGCCAAGCGTGGCCTGCGCGCGCTGCAGTCCTAGACGGCTGAGACCAGCGCGCGACTGGCTAACAGATACGGCTTCTGAAGGTATTTTTGCCTGATTTGACTCTTTCAGCGGAAAAGGAGATTATCCGGTTATTATGGCAGCGAAAGTTGTGATCATCATGGGGAGCAAAGGCGATCGTGGCCATGCGGAGAGCATTGTTAAGACGTTGCAGGAGCTGAATCTGCCCTATGAGCTGCGCGTCTGTTCGGCTCACAAGGCCACGCGCCGCTTGCTGGAGATCCTGGAGAGCTACGAGGGAAGCAGCGACCCCATTGTCTATATTACGATTGCCGGGCGCTCCAACGCCCTGTCTGCCGTGGTCGACGCCAACACCCGTTTTCCGGTGATTGCCTGCCCGCCCTATAGCGATCGCTTCGCGGGGATGGACGTCCTGTCGTCGCTGCGCCTGCCGTCGGGTATCGCTTCGCCGACGATTTTGGAGCCAGACGGGGCGGCCCTGCTGGCAGCCAAGATGCTGGCGCTCTTTGATCAGGAGCTGGCGCAACGTCTGGCCAGCTACCGCGAGCGCTTTGCTGCTGAACTGGAGCGCGCCGATGCAGAGGTGCGCGGTCATGGTGGAGCCAGTGCCTAGCGCTGAGGTGAGCCAGGCGGTGCCTCATTTGCGCCTGGGGGTACTGATCTCCGGCAGTGGAACCAATCTCCAGGCTATCATCGATGCCTGCGAGTGCGGGCGGCTGCAGGCGGCTGAGATCGCCCTGGTGGTGAGCAATGTAGCCGGGGCGGCGGGCCTGCAGCGCGCCCTCAAGCATCGCCTGCCAGCGATCTACCTGCCCTGGCGTGAGCGCGAAGAAAGCGAGCAGCGCCTCGCAGATCTGTTGGAGCTGTTCCGCGTCGATCTGGTGGTGCTGGCGGGCTGGATGCGCATCCTGAGCGCCGATTTTCTGGCTCGTTTCCCGCGGCGGGTGATCAACCTGCATCCGGCTCTTTTGCCCGATGATCCCAGCGCCAACGTCTATATCGCCAGCGACGGCAGTGTGATCCCGGCCTTCCGCGGCCTGCACGCTGTCCGTCAGGCGTTAGAGGCCGGGGTTAGGGTCACGGGGAGCACCGTCCACTATGTCACGCCGGCGGTCGATGCGGGGCCGGTGCTTTGCCGGGCGGAGGTGCCTATTCAGGAGGGCGACAGCGAGGAGACGCTGCACGAGCGCATCAAGGCGGTCGAGCACTCGCTTGTTATCGAGGCCATCGAGCGCTGGCGCGCACGCGAGCTGTCTGGGCTACGGCAATCCGGCCACTCTGGGGGAGGCCCTTCCCAGGCAGATTAGCCAGCAGGGGAAGTAGCAAGATCAGATGCTACTTCCCCCTCTTTATCGCCTTTGACCTGCGGAAGATATAGATTTAGGCGTCGCAGGCAGGTATAATGAGAGCAGGTTTCCCTTAAGCAGGGTTAACGCATTGGGCAGAATCACCACGGAGCCAGAGATGGAAGAGCCGGAGCGTCAGCACCCACCTCGGCGGCCCTCTGTGCCTCCTCGTGAGCGCTTCGAGGGCGCCATGCTCTACGGTTCGATCGGCGACGCACTGGGTTGGCCCACTGAGTTCCTCATTGCGGGAAGCCGTCAATGCTCTTTTGAACTTCCCGTGCAACGCTTTGTCCCTTGGACAAAGCGTGTTGGCGGGCAATGGTGGGGCTACGAAGATGCGATTGGCCCTGGCGAGTACTCAGATGACACCCAGTTAATGCTTGCCGTTGCCCGCTCGATAGACGAGGCTGGTCACTTTATACCAGAGTACTTCGCCTACATAGAGCTGCCACTTTGGTTGCAATATGAGCGCGGCGGCGGTCGAACTGTCAAAACTGCCGCTCGCAAGCTGCTCACCAGGAGAGCCAGCTGGCTCAACAACTTTTATCAACAAAAGGACCTCGACTATCGTCAAGCCGGGGCTAATGGGGCCGCTATGCGCAATCTCCCGATTGCCCTGGTCCATGTCCACAATAAGCGGGAGCTGATTCGCGATTCGTTCTATAATGCCATTATTACCCACGGTCATCCACGTGCCATCTTAGGAACCATCCTCTTCGGTCTGGCAGTCCACTGCGCTCTGACTTTGTCCGAGCCCCCGCCGCCGCCTCTCTTTATCGAGTGCATCCTCGACGGCCTGCGACAGGTTCCCCAGGTCATTCGCAGCGATCAACGTCTGCAACATTGGCTACATACCTGGAACCGCGGCCTTTTGAATAAGGAGCTGAACTTTGCCCAGCTTTATCAGAGCACGCTCCATGAGGCAGTGCACTATCTGAAACAGATCCCAGCCTTCTTGCCGCGTGATCCCAAAGACTACTATACCTTTGTGGGCGCTCTGGACCGGCAGACAAAAGGCTCAGGCATCGCCACCGTCTGCGTTGCCATCTATCTTTTCCTGAAATATCTCCACCAGCCTCAGCAAGGGATCGTCGTCGCCGTCAATACCTTTGGCAGTGACACTGACACCACTGCCCTCTTTCTGGGCAGCCTCCTGGGGGCCTTTCATGGCCTGAAGGCTATTCCTCCCACTCTCCTCGATGAGGTTCAGGATCGCCACTTTCTGCTTGATCTCGCTCGCCACCTCCACACCATCGCCGAGGCCGCTGCCAGTTCAACCGAGTCAACCGCCGTCACCAGCGACCGAGAGGCTTCCTACTTCAGTATTCTTTCCTGGGAAGTGGCCTTTCATGAGATGTTCCACGGCGAATATCAGGATGGGGATAGGCTCATCCACCCAGCCCTTGGCTCAGGAGCCATTCAATCTCAAGAGGAGCAGCCGCTGCGCCGCGATGGCTATGTTGCTCGCCTGGTTCGCGTCCTGTTCAAATGCGGTCAAACCTGCGTTTTCCACTCACGAGTGAAAGAGGACGGATCTCCCTCAGAAAGCCTGGCGAGCGAGGTGGTGCGAGCCTTGCAAGAGTGAGAACAGAGAGCAGTCCAGCGGCTCCCTGCTTACAAGAAGCGGCAGGTCGTTGCCTCGCTCACTCGCTCCTGAGCGGGGGCGAGGCAAAAGCAAGCGAGCACTGGGACTGGCCGGGAAGCATTCAGAGGTTATAGAATGTAAAAGAGTTCGCGCCGGATGCCGCCCGACTGTCCCTGTTCGTGGAGGTAGACTTGCCAAATGAGAGTTGTCAAACTGCTCTTTATCTGCCACCTGGCGGCGCTTGTCTTTGCCCTGGGTGGCCTTCTCATCATTCTGCCTCACCCCGAGCTGTGGAACAGCACACCCATTGGAGTGCGCATCTTCCAGTTTGCCCTACACTGGGCCGGCTCGCTGCACATCCTCTTTGGGGCAGCGACAATGCTGCTCTTCGGTTTGCTCTGTATCGATGCGCGGCGCACCCTGGTCTTTTTCGCCGCCTCGGTCCTGATTTCCATCATCGTGAGCCTGCTCAGTCTGACTGGCGTTCCCCTGAGCACCGCCTCCTTCTCCGCCTTCCCGGGTCCGAAGCTGGCCGGCATCGTTCCCTACTCACTCCCGCTCTCATGGTTTTATATGGGCTTTACGTCCTACCTGCTGGCAAGCAAGCTGACAGATCGACTCGGGTTGGAGCGGCAGACGCTCTGGTCGCTGGTGCTCGGCACCTACTTTCTGACAGTCTGGGATTTGGCGCTGAACGCAGTCCTGGTAAGCGGCCATTTCTCCAGCCCTACCGGTCTGCTGAATGGCTACAGCAGCGCCTACGGTCTGCCGGTGGGCAATCTCTTCCTGTGGATCTGCAATTGCCTGCTCCTGATGATTGTCAGTCGCTGGCTGTGGCGCTCCAACCTCGATGCGCACCATCTGGCGATCTGGCTGCCCTTTGCCGTCTACACCGCTAACACCGGCTTCATCATGGCCCTCAACCTGGGCAGCGGCCTCTGGTCGCCTCTGCTCTTGACAGCGGTCTTCGTACTGGTACCGGAGTCGCTGGTAGTCTTTCCCCGCGAGGAGGCGCACCCGCGTCCCCAGCATCCTGGGCGTCGGGCGTTAAGCCAGTCGACCTGGCTGCTGATGCGCTCCGGCGCGCGCGCAATCTCGCACTGGGCGGTCCGCATCCGCGTCGAGGGACTGGAACAGGTACCGCGCAAGGGGCCGGTGGTGATCGCGGCCCGCCACTTCCACTACTTTTACGATGGCTATGCCCTGCTGCGAGCCATTCCGCGCCGTCTGCACACGGTGGTAGCCCTCGACTGGCTGCGTTCGAAGCGCCTGCGCTTCGCCATCGAGCTGGGCTGCTCGCTCGTTGACTGGCTTGTCGTCTTGCGCAGCGAGCAGTTCCGCGAGCAGCAGGCCAGCGACACGTCCCGCGCCTACAGCCCGCGCGAGGTTCGGCGCTACCTGCGGCAAATGGCCACGCGCGCTGTCAGCCTGCTACGCGCTGGCGAGGTGCTGGTGATCTTTCCAGAGGCTTACCCCAATATTGACCCGCATCCCTCGCCGAAAGCGGACCTGCAGCAGTTCCTGCCCTTCCGCCCCGGCTTCGTCAAGCTGGTCGAGCTGGCGGAACGCGATGGCCACACCCAGGTGGCGGTCGTGCCTGCCGGTCTGGCCTACACCTCAGAAAATGGGCGACGCCGGCGTTGGCGTGTGATCGTGCGCTTCGGCCCCCCACTCTACCGGAAAGATTTTGCTTCCGCCGAGCAGATGCGGCGCGTCGTCGAGGAAGAGGTGCAGCGACTCTCCTCCGCTGCGCCACCGCCTTCTGCCCCACAGATGGAAAGCCCACTTCCAGTCTAGGCTGGCCAGTACTGGCCGGCCCTCCCATGTTGGCTTGAGCGCCGTTCGCTGCTCACTCAGGGCCCCGGCAAGCCTGGGGCCCTGCCTGTGCTTGAAAACAGCAAGCTTGCTTGTCACTGACTCAATACAAGTATGTAAAAGGCGGAATCATAGAGGTATGCAGAAAATAGCGCGCTTTCTGAGCGCTTTGCGCACAATCCTGCTCGGTGCCAGCGTGCTGCTGGGACTCTGGCAGGACTACCGCATTCAGAAGGCCATCCGTGAAACGGCCACACCGCTTCCGCGACGGCTGCCCAGGCCGGCCCCGCGGGTCTCGATTATTCTCCCTGTGCGCAACGAGCAGGAGAATATCGACAGCTGTCTCGCTTCGCTGCTGGCCCAGGACTATCCCGACTTCGAGGTCATTGTGGTCGACGACGGCTCAACCGATGCCACGCCCGTTCGCCTGGCGGCATGGCAGCAGCGCGACCCACGCCTGCGCGTCCAGCGCATCGAGGAGCTGCCCGCTGGTTGGGCCGGCAAGGCCCACGCCCTGCACAGCGGTGCCACCCTGGCGAGCGGGGAGTGGCTGCTCTTTACCGATGCCGATACGCGTCACGCTCCTCAGACCCTGCGCCGCATGGTAGCCCATGCCATTGCCCACCGCCTCGATCTGCTCTCGATGTTTACCGAAATGCAGATCATCGGTCTGGCAGCCCGCCTGCTGACGCCGATGACGGGTCTGCTCTTGACAGTGCTGATCACGCCCGGCGAGATTCGCAGCGCCGCCCGTCCACGCCAGGCTTTTGCCTTCGGTCAGTATATCCTGGTGCGGCGCGAGGCCTACGAGGCCACCGGCGGCTTCTCAGCTCCCGAGGTGCGCGCCTCCTTCACCGAGGATATGGGCATCGCCCAGGTCTTCAAGCGTCAGGGCTGGCGCGAGGACATCGTTGGTGGCTGTGGTCTGGTGAAAAATGTCCAGTGGACGACCTGGCGCAGCGCCTGGCGCGGCCTGCGCAAGGGCGCCTACGGAAAACTGGCTCCCTATCCGCTGCTGAGCCTCGTCGGTGGGAGCTTCCTGGTCTACTACGGGCTGGCCCCCCTGCTGACCTTGCGCGCAGCTCTGCGGCCTGGGCACTTGCGTCAGGAACGCCTCTCGGCCCTGCTGGCCCTGCTGGCTCTCTGCCTGCAGGTCGACAGTAAGCGCCGCTTCGGTCAGGCTTTTGGCCTGCCAGCGCGCTGGGCGCTGTTGGCGCCTTTCGCCAGCACGGCTTTCGGCTTTCTGTTACTGGATACCATGCGTCTGGCCATCAGCGGCCAGGGGGCCGACTGGAAAGGTCGCCGCGCTCCTCGCTTGACGAGAACCAATATGCTACCTTTATTGTAGGACGGCAATAGTATCAGCACAGCTCCGCTGCCCCTGGTGAAGGAGCAGCGGAGCCACGGTCTGCGTGACTGTCCCTCGGCAGGCCTGCCTTAGACAGGCGAGGTGTCTAGCATGAAACTCTCGCAGTTCTTCTTACAACTGCAGTTGTTTTTCTTGCTCTTCGTCGCTCTGGTCGCTTTCTGGCAGCGCCACCGCATCAAGAAGGGCATTAAAGAGTTGACTACGCTCGATGAGGCTCCTCTACCAGAGCCACCTCCCCATGTCTCCATCATTCTGCCCGTGCGCAACGAGGAGGCGCATATTGATAATTGCCTCGCCTCGCTGCTGGCCCAAGACTATCCCAACTTCGAGGTCCTGGTCATCGATGATGGCTCAACTGATGCCACGCCCGCTCGCTTAGCGGAGTGGAGGCAGCGCGATCCACGCCTGCATGTCTACCGCATCGAGGAACTGCCCGCCGGCTGGGCTGGCAAGGCCCACGCCCTGCACACTGGCGTCACGCTCACCCAGGGCGAGTGGCTGCTCTTTACCGATGCTGATACGCGCCATGCGCCTCAGACCCTGCGTCGAGCTGTAGCCCACGCTATCGCTCATCGCCTGGATCTGCTGACTCTCTTTACGGATACTCGCCTGCCCGGCGCAGCCGCTCGCCTGCTCACCGCGATCGGCGCAACGCTGCTGGCCATGCTGGCAACGCCGGGCGAGATGCGTAATCCGCATCAGCCGACACGTGTGCTAGCCGTTGGGCAGTACCTGCTGGTGCGGCGCTCTGCGTATCTGGCCTGCGGTGGCTATAGCGCTCCTGAGCTGCGCTCGACCTTCTCAGATGACTTAACGCTGGCCTGGTACCTCAAGCGTCACGGTTGCCGTGAAGATATTGTGGCCGAGCGGGGGCTGGTCTTCAACGACCAATGGACGACCTGGAAGAGCGCCTGGGAAGGCATGCGTAAAAGCAACTATGGCCTGGTAGCCAGCAGCCCGCTCCTGGGCGTGGTTCTGGGTTTGGCCCTGATCCTCTACGGCCTGCTGCCGCCTGTCACCCTTGTGCATCAGTTGTGGCCCAGGCGACGCCAGGCCCGGCAGCAGCCGCAGGGCCAGCGAGACCATCTCTCGCTGCTGACGAGGGCGCTGGCGGCGCTCGCTCTCTTCTTCCAGATCGACACGAAGCGGCGTTTCGAACGCGAGTATCGTCTGCCCTGCGCCTGGTCGCTGACAGCGCCTGCAGGTTGGGTCACCTTTGGCCTGCTGATGCTCGATACCACGCGGCTCGTGCTCAAGGGACGTGGCGCAACCTGGAAAGGCCGTACCGCTCCGCCGCAGCACCACGCCGTCCATCCGCTGGCTTTTATGGGCCAGGTTCTTGAGCGCCTTCACACGGGCAGGGGCGGCACCAGGCCCTTCAGCTGCCGCGCCCACTACTTGACAGGACTTTGCAATGGAGAAACGCTTTCGTCTTCTTTCCTTGCTGCACAGCGCCTATCTGTGCCTGACCGCGCTGGGAGCCGGCTGGCAGCTCTGGCGCGTTCGACGCACGCTCAGGGAGACGCTGCCGCCCGTTGAGGCGGACCCGCCGGACCCGGCGCCTCATGTTTCGATCATTGTGCCGGTGCGTAACGAAGAGCAACACATCAGCTCCTGCCTGGCCTCTTTGCTGGCCCAGGATTATCCTGACTTTGAGGTGCTCGTCGTTGATGACGGCTCGACGGATGCGACGCCGGCCCTGCTGGCGATCTGGCAGCAACGCGACTCGCGCCTGCGCGTCTATCGCATCGAGGAGCTGCCCGCCGGCTGGGCTGGCAAGGCCCACGCCCTGCACACTGGCGTCACGCTCACCCAGGGCGAGTGGCTGCTCTTCACTGACGCCGATACACGCCACAAGCCTGAAGCGCTACGCCGGATGATGGCTCATGCCCTGGCCCAACAGCTGGACTTCCTTTCAATGCTGACAGACGCCCGGCTTGTAGGCAGCGGCTCCCGCTTGCTGACGCCGGCGGGGATCGTGTTAATGACCCACTTTGCGACTCCTGGAGAGATGCGGAACCCGCGGAAGCCTGGCCGAGCGCTGGCCGTCGGTCACTATCTGCTGGTCCGTCGCTCAGCCTACGAGGCGAGCGGTGGCTACAGCGCGCCCGAGCTGCGCGCCAGCTTCGGCGATGACGTGGGCCTGGCGCAGTTTCTCAAACAGCGAGGCTGCCGCGAAGACTTCGTCGATGGGCGCCATCTGGTCTCTAATGAGCAGTGGACCACCTGGCGTAGTGCCTGGCAGGGCTGGCGCAAAAGCGTGTATTCGGTGACGGCCTCAGCCCCTTTGCTCTGCCTGGGCGCCGGTCTGGGGTTGATCAGCTATGGCCTGCTGCCTTTGCTCAGCGTGCTAACAGCCCTGCGCCAGCTACTTAGGGGATGCCAGCGGGAGCGATCTCTGCCGCTGCTGCTCCCCGCCCTGTTGACGCTGGCCCTACAGGTGAGCGCGCGTCGCAGTTTCGAGCGCGAGCAGCGGCAGCCATTCGCCTGGTCGCTGCTGGCCCCTGTGAGCTGGATAGCTTTCGGCCTGTTGATGCTCGATACGGTGCGTCTGGCACTGAGCGGACGGGGAGCCGAGTGGAAGGGACGCCTGGCCCCCCGTCAGCCGCCGAGCATCCAGGTACCGGGCCTGCCCCTGCAGCGCCACCGCCACGACAGCATCCGTCGACGCTGAGCAGCGCTTTGCTCTTCGCATTCAGCTCACAACCTCTCTGCCTGGCAGCGATGCTGCTGCTTACTTATCTGCCGTCGCCTGTGGTAGAATAGGTTCACCATGCATGATCTGTGGGCAGATGTCGATCAAGAATACTCTCAGCTGGCAGCACGCGCGGGGACGCGCGCCCGCTCCGCTCGCCAGGGAGATCTGCTGACCTCCCTGCGTCTCTGGCTCCAGGAGGAGTACCTTGCTGGCTATTGCCGGGCACTGCGTCAGAACCCGCTCTACCGACGCTGCTACTGGATCGATGCCCTCGGCGGCGAGCCAGAGCGAGGAGAGCAGGCCGCCAACAGCAGCGAAGCAGAGAGCAGGAGCGAGCCCGTTCCCAGCGCGCGCCAGGGCTCCCGTGGCAGGAGGAGCGCCCAGGCTCAGCGGCAGCATCCGTGGCTGCAATCACTGAGCGCCCTCCATGCTCGCTTGTTCGCAGAGGGACGGCCTTTTGCCCTCTACGGGCTGCTGCTGACAGGCTCAGCCAGCAGACGCAGCGCCGGTCGCCCAGGCTCCAGTTCCAGCAGTCACAAGGCCGGGCTGGTGATTCCCCGGGAAGGTGGCCTGGTCTCCGCCAGCTGGCCAGAAGCGGCAACGGCCATCCTCCAGCTTCTTGATCAGGCCCCGGCAGTTTTTGCTCTGAACCCTCTGGCCCCAGCACTCTTCCGCTATGAGGACCTGGAGCCGCTCTTGCAGCGCGCCGCCCCGACAGAACTCTGCTTGCTGATCATGCATCGCCAACTGGAGAGCCGACTGCGCGCCGCTCGACGCCTGGAGCAGCAGGCCATCGCTTTGCACAATCTGCTGCGCAGCGATCGCTGGCGGGCCTTGATGCCTCGCGATGAGACGGCGCCGCTCTCGCCGGAGGCGCTCGCCGAATTACTCGATCTTTTGTTATCCCAGATTCAGCGTCACTTCCCTCTGACACAGCGTATCGCCCTGCCACGGGCCAGCGGCCCGGCCCTCATTGAGACAGCTCCCTATACCCTGCTCTTTGCCACACGTCGCCAGGATAGCCTGCTGGCTATGAATGACGCCGTGTGCAGCTATTGGCGTCGGCTTGAGGAGCAGAGCCAGGCGGACCTGCTAGGCAGCGACTGGCTCCAGGCCCGGCGAGAGGAGCGTCTGGCCACTGCCCGTGAGCAGCTCTATCAGCGTACACTGCAGATGGGGCGCGCTCTGCGCAGCCGGCGCTGGCCCGACCTGCGCCAGCAGCTCATCAGCAGTACCTTTGGCCAGTTCACGCAGGCCGAGCACAATGCCGTCATTCAACGCCTGCTGCGCGAGGGCCTGGTCCGCTGTGAATGGCGACGTCCTCGCCCTACCCCGCCGTCAGAAGAGGCCGATGCATCAGAGCCAGTGCCTGGCCCAGACGATCTGCTGATCTGGCCCGGAACACGCTAGCGAAGGCAGCCGCCTACCCTACAGCCAGCACGCCTGACACAGGGAAGAGAGACTGACAGGGAAGAGGAAGGAAAGGAGACGTTGCCAGGGGGAAACGTCGGTCAATGGGGCAACCGACGTTGTTGGTAACGTCTCCCACAGGGAGAAACGCAGGAACCGGCCAAAATCAGAGCAGTAACCTGCTCGCCCAAATAGCCCCTCGCCTGGCAACGACGATATCAACGGGAGGGTGATGTGGATACCGAGAGCGTCTCGCAGAAAAATACATTAAATGAATTAACTGGAGCTGAGTGGCTCTATTTCACCAAAAGTGTACTCATCACGAACTACCCCTCCGTCTATGGACACGACCTGCGTAAAGCGCACGGCGCCAACAAGCCGCCGCAGTTGATGAGTCAGCTCATCGAGTTCTTTACCAAGCCCGGCGAGTGCGTGCTTGATCCTTTTGCCGGCGTTGGCGGCACTCTCATTGGGGCCTCCATCTGCAAGAAGCCACGCCGGGCCGTTGGCATCGAGATCAATCCCCGCTGGGTAGAGATCTACCAGCGTATTCTGAGCGAGCACCGCGACTCGCTGCAGCCCCAGACCCTGATCCAGGGCGACTGCCTGCAGGTGATGCAGGACTTCGCCGAGCATTCTTTCGATTTTATCGCCACTGATCCCCCGTACAATATCCACCTGGCCCAGACCATGAGTAACGGGCGCTATGCCGCCACCTTCCCTAATCGTCGCACCGATTATTATATGCGCTCAGATGACCCGCGCGATCTCGCCAATCTGGCCAGCTATGAAGCCTATCTAGAGGCCATGGAGCAGGTTTTTGCGCAGTGCTTCCGCGTCCTGAAACCGCGCAAATATATGGTTGTGATCGTGCGCAACGCCTACCAACACGGAGAATATATTTTCACGCATGTGGACCTGGCCCGACGCGCCCGCCAGCAGGGCTTTGTCCCAAAGGGAGAGATCATCTGGTACCAGGCCGGCACACGGTTGCGCCCCTACGGCTATCCAAGCGCCTATGTGCCAAATATTGCCCATCAGTATATCGTCGTCCTGCGCAAGCCGGCAGCTAATCGACGCAGCTAAGCTTAACAGCCCGAGTCTGCATGAACCAGTTCCTCAGCGAGTGGACAGCGTAGGTTATAATTACCAGAAAGCAGCGAATAGGTAGCGCTCAGATCTCTGTGACAGCAGCGCAGCAGAGGAGAGAAGAAGGGGACAGAGCCTATGCCAAGGAAGAAGCCAACACCTCCGCGTCGTATCCCCGATCCCGATGCTTTTGAGCCACGCGAGCGCATCGAGGAATTCGTGAATGAGGAGGAGGATAGCGAACGCTTGCAGGAGGAGGTAGCGCGGGAGAGCAGCGACGAATATATGGTAGAGCGTGGCGAGGGACGACATGAGGCGGGTAAACGTGACGTTGAGCTGTACATTCGGACCTACAATACGCTGTTGCGTAGCTCGGGCGAGGTAAGTTTGAAGGCCCTGGTCCAGGCCCACTACAATATTGACTCCAGCCTGCACCCCGATGCCCGCTCGCCCTATCCCGATATGTCAGCCCTCATCTACTGCGCTCTGCGCCTGCCCTCAGCCATCCTCTACTGCACGCATGTCCTGCTCGGACAGTCCGAAGAGGTCTTTCTGAAACAAGGTTTCCAGGTTGATCGCTGGCAGGCCGTGACAGCGCCTGCCCGCCGCCGCAAGTGGTTCTACGATGGCAAAGAAACGCTGGCGGTCTACGTGGCGAGCGTGAGCGATACCGACGATATTGTCCCGATTCTGGTGGCCTTCCAGATCGAATGGAACAAGCTCTACTATCTGATCAACGCCGATCCGACCACGATCCAACTGCTCTCGACGCGCATGGATCGCTCGTCGCCGGTTTTTGCGGAGATCACGCGCGTGCTACGCCAGCGCCTGCATATCGCAGCCGATGACTGGCGCCGTCTGGAAGTGGTCTGGGGAGACCGCTTGTGGGAGAATCTGCTGATCATCGGACGCCAGCGCAAGAGCTTCACCCTGCGCATGCTCGGCGGCTCCCACGTCGGCTTCGTGCGCGCGACACGGAAATGGTGGGCACCAGTCGAGCGCCTGCTCGACTCGCTGGGGCTGCGCGAGCGCCCGGTCTACTTCGTCTCTAGCAATACTCATAGCCTGGTCAATCTGACCTCTGGCTCCGTCTTGCGGCGCGAGGCTGAGTTGATCGATTTCGCCCTCAGCGGTCAGGACCAGTATCTGGCGAAGGAGTGCCGCAAGCTGCAGTCCGGCGAAGTACCCGGCAACTGGCAGAATTTCCTGTACTTTGCCGCCCGCGAGTGGGCCCGCACGCCCGAGGGCCAGGAGGCCATGCGCCAGCGCGTTGCCGAGGAGCAGGAGCGCGGCATCTGGCACGTCGGCGCCCGTCACGGCCTGGAGATCGATGCTCAGATCTTCGAGCTGGCCCGCCTCCACCCGACCGATGTTGATCCGCGCTGCCGCATGCCCGGCATGGATCTGCTGGCCAGGAGTAAGGCCATTGTTCTGAATATCGACTACCCGCTGGGTATGGCCGCCTACCGGATGCTGCGCGAGATCATGGAGAATACTTCGACAATCCTGGGCATCTATATCCTGGGCAAGGCGGCCACGCTCAACGGCAGCATCGGCGATGTAATGATCTCGAATGTGGTCCTGGATGAACATAGTCAGAATACGTATTGGCTTGATAACTGCTTCTCTGCCCAGGACGTGCAGCCGTACCTGATTTATGGATCGGTGCTTGATAATCAGAAAGCTGTCTCGGGCAAAGGCACATTCCTCCAAAACCGCCAGTACTTCGACTTCTACTATAGCGCCAACTACACGGTAGTGGAGATGGAGAGCGGCCCATACCTCAATGCCGTCTACGAGGACCAGTATCTGACGCGTTACCCCATCGGCGAGAATATTAACTTTGCACGCCTGCCCTACGACCTCGGCATCCTGCACTACGCCTCGGATACGCCCTACACCCGCGGCAAGAATCTCGGTGCCGGCAGCCTCTCGTACTTTGGCATGGATTCGACCTATGCCTGCGCTGTGGCGATCGTGCGCCGTATCTTCGAGCGCGAGATCCGCTACGTGCAGGAGAGGTACGGAAAGGCGGAGTCGCGCGAGGAGGCAGCCGCGGCTCGCGACGGAAGACAATCGCCGCCCGAGTCAGGCCAGGATGATTCGCGCCCGATGGAAGCCTCACTCACCTAGCCGGTTGAGGAGGAGCTGCGTCGGTTCCAGGTGACGCGAAGACGCCTGAGCAGGTGACGCCACAAGGAGGCACGCCCGCGCCCGGCCTCAGCGACTGACGACGCTGGCGCGGCCTCTTCGGCTGCCTGATCCCTGACAGTCGCTGTTTCAAGGGACGAGCTGGCACTCTCTTCGAGCCGCTCGGCGGCACCGGCACGCAAGCCGACGGCCTGGCGATAGGCTGCGACAAGCTCGCTGGGACGCTGAAAACGCCGGGCCGGCTCCTTCTCCATCGCCTGCCTGATGATCTCGTCCAGGGCCTCGGGCAAATCGCTGCGCCAGCGCTGGAGCGAGGTGACGGGCGCGTGGAGATGCTGGGCGTAGACTCCCTCGCGGGAGCTGTCCCGAAAGACCGCATGTGTGGTCAAGAGTCGGTAGAGGACGGCCCCGAGGGCGTAGACATCGGTGCAGGGTCCACAGGAGCCTTCCTGAAGCTGTTCCGGCGCTCGCCCCTCGCCGCTGCCATAGTCGGGATAGCCTTGTCCTGCGGGTGTGGCCAGCTCCAGCAGGTGCATGACCCCGAAATCGCCGATGGCGAGACGCCCGTCGCGCAGCAGAAAGATGCAATCAGTGCTGAGGTTCCGATGAATGATCCCTTGCTCGTGCGCGTATTCCAGGCCTTGTGCAATCTGCTCCAGGTAGTCGCCGATAGTGCTCAGACTGGGCGGGCCGCTTTTAGTGAGCGCCGAGATCAGGGTCTGCATGGGTAGATTGGGCGTTACCAGATATGAACCGCCCAGATAACTCCCATAGTCGACCAGGGGCAGAATGTGACGGTGCTGGAGTGCCGCTACCTCGCCCGCTACCTGGAGAAAGCGCTCCTGATATGCCGCCCGTTCCTGGGGGTCCAGAGCACACGGAGCTAGAATGAAGCGCACCAGATAGGTACTGCCTTCGTCGGTGCTGCCCAGAAAAACCGGCCCCAGCTCGTTGCGTCCGACGAGTTGCTCCAGATAGTAGTTCCCCAGGGTGGTACCGATTAAGCTCTCACTTGGTGGAAATGCAAGCATAACCTTCCTATCCCTTTCCCTTCGGCCTCGCTCTCTATCTCCTGCGCGGATCTGAGTGACATCTGGCTCTGGCCTCAAAGCTGTCACTCTCCTCTACCTCTTGTGAACGCGATTCTGGCACCCTACAGACCCGGTCTTTTCATCAGCAAAAACGCAAGGGCAAGGTGATTTTGGTAGGCATGACAATCATTGACACCCTTCTTCTCCAGTGCTCTGCCAGTACTATAATAAGCTACGTAGAGCGCGTGCTCTCGGTCGTCTACCAATGGAGGCCGTTCGTGCGTGCGGCCTTGCCTGTACATCCTTTGCCCTGTCTTGCTCAGCTCAACCTTCTCGCAGGCTGACGACTGGCAGCCTCTGCTCGCCTTCTAACCGGGCACGGACATGGATAAGCCGTCAAACCAGAGTGGGCAGTCTCCATTAGAGCCTGTCACAGCTCAGGAGACCGAGAAAGAAGAGATCGCCTTTGTCCTACTGCCAGGCTCTGGCCAGACATGGCTGTGGCCGCGCGCTGCGGCTCTGAGAAGCGGGAGCCGCCTGTCAGGGCTGGCGGCCTTACTCGCTCTGTTTTTAACGGCTCTGCTGCTCTGTTATCTCTTTCCTGTAGGAGAGATTGCCCAGCAGCTTGTGAGGTTCTTCATCCCAGAACAGCCAGCGAGCATCAATAGCGCCTCCTACTATCTCAGCGTCGATGTGCCGTGGACGCAGATCACTGTCGACGGACAGCCTTTGCAGCAGAAGTCGATCCTCGCCTTTATCAGCCCTCTGCAGCTTCTGCGCGGCACCCATCTGATCAGCTGGCAGGCCGCTCCTTTTCGGGAGCAGTCGTGTACAATCTCCGTACCTCCCTCCGCAGGGGACAGCTGCCCGACCTCGACCACTCAGTACCAGGGAGGGCGACAGATCCAGGTGCTCTGGCTACGTGACCGCCTGAGCGATCTCGCCGGTTGGAGTTGGTGGCTGCAGCTGCCGCCGCAGTAGCGCGTCAGCATCGGTCGCTGCCGGATAGTCCATTCGGACCATAGTGATCGGAGACCGCTCGCATGCAACGCCACCCGGCGTAGCCTGCCGCCGGCAAGGCCAGTAGAGCCGGTCGCCCGGGCTAAGCGGAGCCGGGAGTATCCTGATCCTGCCCCCGTTCAAACGAGGCGAGAATGGCCCGCCAGGTCCCTTCTCCGCCGATGTGCTGCACCCGGACGCCGGGCACTTTTGCCGCTGGTACCTGGACCTGGCCGATACAGAGCACAGAGACAGGATGACCACTACGCTGAAAGCGCTGCAGAGCTGAGAGCAGCGCCTCATTGATCATGCTGGTCACCAGGACCACCGTGGCCCCAAAGGGCAGGTGTGAGCGCTCGGCGCCCATAACGGCCTCAATAGGCTCGCCATAGTACGGCTCAACCCGCGCCAGGGCCTCTAAAATACGCTGACGCTGCCTGGCGCCACTCGCCGGAGGAAGGCGCACAATGCTTGACCGCGGCTCCAGGTCGTCCTGCGCTGGCCCCGAGACTCTGCCTTCGGGGTCAGCCCCACCACCCTCCAGGCCAGAGAGCATGCCATTGCAGTAGAGACCAACGGCGTAGCCTGCCTGTAGTCCCCAGTCGGCCACCGAGGCCGCCGCGCAGATGGCCAGTTCCTTCAGCTCCTGGCTTACCCCCAGCTCCAGCAGCGAGAGAGGAGGTGGCATATTCAGGAACAGTGCCAGCGTGTAAGTGGCACTGGCTTCGTAGATCTTGCTCTGCAGGCGCATGGCCCGCGCTGAGGCTTTCCAGTGCACCCGCCTTAGCTCGTCACCCTGGCGATAGTCGCGAATGCCGCTGATGCGCGCCGGATCTTCCAACAGGCGCTGGGGCATGCGCCGCTCACCAAAAGGAGAGCGCGCCGGCAATCCCAGCCGGGTGAGCGGGACAAGTGGAGGGTAGACAAGGATCTGCTCCCGATTGTCCAGCTCCTGATGCCGGCTGACGAAACCGAAGAGATCGCCACTCCACAGGACAGTGGGGCCAAAGGTGTGCACTCCGCGCGCCAGACACCGTAGCCGATAGCTGCGCGTGATACGCTCGTACCAGCGTGGACTAAAAAGGCTCTCAATGATGGCCCTCCTACCGTCAGGGATGAGGTGGGGACTCAAGCCGCGGAAGACCAGCGCCAGAGGCACGCGATCACTGACCCTGACCCAGGAGAGCGGCAGCAGCTTGGCATTTTCCAGGAGCTGGGTCAGGACGATCTCTTCTCCGAAGCTAGCCCGCTGCTGACTGAAAGAGCGTCGATAGCGCAGGTTTACCAGACAAAAGGTGCTCCAGATATCGATTAAGAGAAAAATAAGGAAGAGCAGCAGCCCGCTGCTCAACAGCAATAGCTGATGAACCAGAACACTGACCAGCAAGATGCCGAGCGGGAGAAAATACCAGCTACGTTTCATGGCTCAACAGGCACTGGCACACTTTCCACGATCGAGGCCATGAGCTTCACCAGGGACTGTCCACGGAGACTGGTTTGACCCGTGGGGATCAGACGATGAGCCAGAACAGGTATCGCCAGGCGCTTGATATCATCGGGCAACACGTAGCCACGTCCTTCGATAGCTGCCAGAGCCTGGGCCGCGCGATAAAGGGCCAGGGTACCACGCGGACTGACCCCCAGCTCGATGGCCTCGTGCTGTCTGGTGGTCCGTACCAGCTCAATCAGATAGCCCTCAACGCTCTCTTCAATCTCCACCCTACGAATGATCTGCTGGAAGCGCGTGAGCTGCTCAACACTAAGCACGGGCTGCAGCTCGGCCAGCGGTTGCCGCTGGCGAAAACGGTGCAGAATCTGGCGCTCCTCCTCCGCCGTGGGATAGTCCAGGTGTAGACGCATAAAGAAGCGATCGAGCTGGGCCTCCGGCAGGGGGAAGGTGCCTTCCAGTTCAATGGGGTTCTGGGTAGCAATCACCATAAAGGGCCGGGGTAGAGCAATGGTCTCGCGTTCGACGCTGATCTGGCGCTCCTCCATCGCTTCTAGCAAGGCGGATTGAGTGCGTGGCGTGGCCCGGTTGATTTCGTCGGCCAGAACGATCTGAGCCAGCAGGGGGCCGGGACGGAATTCGAACGTACCCTGCTTCTGGTTGAAAAAGGTGATCCCGGTGATGTCGGAAGGTAACAAGTCAGGCGTAAACTGGATGCGTTGGAAAGAGCAAGCCAGCGAGCGAGCCAGCGACCTGGCTAAGGTAGTCTTGCCGGTTCCCGGGACATCTTCAAAGAGTACGTGCCCTTCACACAGGAGCGCCACTAACAAGAGATCGATAACTTCTTCCTTACCGACCATGACCTGCCCAATGTTGTGGCGCAGCGTCCTGGCCGCCTCACTTACTTGAATAAGCTCTTCTGGTCGAATCATCCTCTTGGTCCTCGGGCTGGCAGCAGGGCCTGCCTTCAGGTTGTCGTAGACTCGACAGGACCGCCAGCCGGAGAGAAGGCAGCTTCTCCAACAGCTACAAGCGAGGAGCGTCAGCCAGACCCTGGTCCTGCCTCCCTCGACGCTGCCCCGTGCTCCCTATGCGAGCCTTTCCTTCTGGAGATACGCCTGATCGACGGCAGCCTTCACAAATGAGGTGCATTGGGCCAGGCGCCGTCTTGGGTTTGCTTGCTAGCTAGAGGCAAAGTGACCAGTGGCCAGGAAGGCGGGCCAACGATACGCTTCGATTGTAACAGCGCTGCCAGCAGAAGCCTGCCCCCTCTCACAAAGAGGCCAGCAGCTGCAGGCTTCTGGGTTTCGGCCTGGAAATCTTGAGGAGAAGCGCTTGCACCTCGCCGTCAGCTGGCAGCGCTGGCTATCCGTCTGCCACGAGAAGAATCCGCTGGAGTGATTGCAGGCGAATCTCTCTCCTATTCCATCAGACAAAGAGCGGAACGGTTATAAGCTTGCTTTTATAAGATACCATATTCATCGGCAATCGTGAAGCGGGTGAACAGTATTAGATGTTCACTAGCGAGGCGGGCACAGCAAGATCGGGAGCCGCACGAGCAGACCAGGCTTCTGCGATCTTACATTTAAAGAAGAAAAACGCCTGACAGAGCGCACTCGCCACCCAGAAGCCAGGCGAGCGGGAGAGTCGCCGGGGGCAGGCGAGAGATGACGGAGAGCGCCTTCGGGAACGTGTTCTACCCGGCATGGCAGGCCAAATTGACCGCTATGCTCTTCAGACAACGGAACGAGACGGGACGGTACGGAACGGTAAAACCAGGGCAGGCCCCTGACGAAAAAAGCGATCAGCCAAGAGTAAGCAGGTGCCAGAGCAGGGCTTGGCTAATCGGCAGGAGCAAAAGCGCCAGTTGTAATGCGTACCGTCACCGTATTCGAGCTAGCCGCGCCATTGGCGCCGAAAACAGTTGCATGGACACGGGCCTGAGCGCGCTTGCTCACAGAGAAAACCTGCACGTGCCAGGTCAGCGTAGCCATACCGGAAGCATCGGTATTACCATTAACCACGGCCACAAAGGGAGCCACATTATAGGTTACCTGGAGCTGGACGAAGCTGTTCGGCTGATTCGTAATGACAGTGACCGTCACATCGCTATTGTTAGGTACGCTGCCGGGGAGGCCAGTAATCTGCACCGCTCCGTTATTGGCACCGTTATCAGTAGTACGGGTCGGTTTCAGCGCGGGCGTGCTCTGCATGGGAGGCTGGCTGCTCTCATTGCTTCCCTGACCGCCTGGCGTAGGAAAGGTCGGACGCAGATCCACTGTGCCCGTCGGTGCCACACCTGGTGGCGGCGTCAAAGGCACACGAGCCTCCATGCTAGAGCTGCTCTGAATCAGGGTACCGCCGACAATGATCGAGAAAATTACCCCCGCGATCAGCACCAACACGCTGGCGAGTATCAGAACCTTGTAGGCCGGGTCCTTCTGCCAGAAATAACTGATCTTTCCCAGTAGCGTCGGCGGCGCGCTCTGCCGCGGACGCCGGATCAGCATCTCTGGAGCGATGTAGGTCGTTGGCTGCTGCGGATCAGCAGACCACTCCCCAGGCTTTGCCCCGGGCGCTGCCGGCAGGATCAGCTTGCCGGAAAGCGGTTGGCCTCTCACTCCTTGTTCATCTCGCTGCTCTTGATCTAGCATCGCGCGTTATCCTCAATTTCAACATTTCAGTATACTCGTGTAGATCGACATCCCTGCGACCGCCGCCGGCAGGGGAGATTACGGCATACTTCTCCTTATTTGATAACGATCAAAGCCCTGTTTCTGGTACCGAAGTACCTCGTTTTGCTTCCCCTCACCCCCAAAAATCTGCCGTAGGGGTCCTCGCCAGCTGCTCGATGCGTCGCACAACTACCTCAACAGCCAGTTGATCCAGCGGCTGGCTTCGCACGGTCACCACCGCAGGCCCGAGAGGGCGCCAGACTGCCGGGTCCGTAGGACCAAAGAGCGCAACGGTCGGCACACCGAGCAGGCCGGCCAGATGGCTGAGACCGCTATCATTACCCAGATAGCAGCGCGCACGCTGGATCTGGGCCGCGACCCGCAGCAGAGGTAGATCGATCAGTACTTTTATCCTATCTGGCGATGGGGGGGGCAGCGCACGCACCAGCGCCGCCAGCCGCTCATGATCGGCAGGCCCGGCCAAGACCAGCACCGGCCAATCACGCGCCCAGGCCCAGCGCACCACCGCTGCAAAGTGGGAAGCCGGCCAACATTTGGCCGCAGAGCCACTGCCCGGATGAATGACCAGAGGCGCCGCGCTGAAGAGCGGCGGCTCCTGTTCCAGGACAGCAGAAGGCAGCCGATAGCGACAGCTCTCTGCCCCGGCCAGATCAAAGGCCAGTCCCAGCGTCTGCGCCAGATAGGAGGTCGCATGTAGGCGGGTCCCCGCCGGCGGACGGCCAGGGCGAACCGTTGCCGCGGTCACCCCAGCCTCGCGCAAATTGCGCTCTACGACTCCCTCGGGATCGGCCAGCCAGCATACCACCCGCTCCGCCCGGCGCAGGCGAGCACCCAGCCCAGTCGGGTCCAGACCCCCTGTGGCAAAGAGCGCACTCCAGCGCAGGTCAGCATAGTCCTCAACCGCATCGGCCACGCCGAGCCAGCGCGCCAGTGGCAGCACCCGGACATTTCCCACCAGCGTCAGACCAGCAGACGGCGAGGCTGCCCGTAAGGCAGACAGGACCGGAAACGTCAGCAGCGTATCGCCAATCGCCCCGGGACGAATCACCAGCAGCTCCCCATGCCTCTCATCTGCCTTGCTCATACTCATGGCTTACCACTTCTTGGCCAGCGAGAGGATCTCAACAAGAACCGCGGCGGCCACAATGGCGAGAGCCGCTACGATGCTCCAGCTATGTAAGGCGCGCAGGATCAGATTGAGCACAATGCAGAGCGCTAAGAGAGTACCCTGACGTAGCGCATGTCGGATCGTCGCCCGGTAGAGACGCGAAGAAATGAAGAGCAAGCCGCAGAGGTAGGCGAGAGGGGCAAAAGTGCAGATGAGCGCTCCCAAAAGGAGCACAAAAAAAGCCACGAAGGCCAGCAACCCTTGCGGTGGAACAAAATAGGTAAAGAGGAGAAAAGCCGCCCACACCGGCAGGGCCAGCCCACCCAGGAGAGAGAGCGCGGTACGATTGGAGATGCGATAGCGCAGGTGTTGCTTGGTCATGGCTTATTTCAACAGGCTGAACCCCTGGTTGTTCCCCAGCGGGGCCTCCTGGAGGCGGCGGCTCCCGCGGGCCTCCGGGCTGAAGTACTTCTGCCAGATATCGGGAGCATCTTTGCTTTCGCCCCCGTGCCGGGTCAGGCGCTGGCGAACGCGGCAGATCACCGGCGTATTGACAGCAGCTCCCGCCACAATCACCTGGCCCTTCGAGAGCGCAGGCAGATTGTCCAGCAGATCACGACCGACTCCCTCAATAGCAGCGGCAACACTCTTCTGATCGATCTCGTTGACAATGCGCATAATGCACTGCGTCTGGCACTGGCTCAACACATCGGCGTCAAGCTTGCCGGGCCGCTGACTGATAATGCCTACGCCGATGCCGAACTTACGCCCCTCGGCTAACACTTGCTTGAGGATCTGGGTCGAGACCACCTCGGTGCCGCTTGGTGCAAAGTGGTGGCCCTCCTCTAGCAGCACAAAGACTGGATAGGGCAGATAGGATTCGCCAGAGTGCACTTTGCCGCGCTCGGTGTTCATGCGCGCCTGATAGAGGCGGCGCAGGAGCGTGGCTACAATAACCTGCTGATCGCGTTCATCAACTTCGTTCAGCTGCAATACCGTGCACTGACCGGGCTTGAAGATCTCAGGCAGATCCAGATGCTGGACATCATCAAAGGTGAAGCTATCGACGAAGCGCTGCTCGATACGCCATATTAAGGCGCGCACCGTACTGGAATCGTCAGCCCCCTCGCTGTCTTCATCGTTCTTGCTGCGCGCCACTTGGCGAATGGCCTCTATCAAGTCCTGCGCACTCCAGGGCGTACCACGTTTCTTCTCGTTCAATTTGCGCAAAGCACGACTCAGCAGATACTGCTGCTTTTCAGTCATTTCAGGCAGGAGGTGACGCATGTCCCCCATGTTCAGGGTTGAGAGACGGACCTTGACCTGATCGGGGTGATAGATACGCACCTGGGCCCGGTAGCCCTCGACGCCCTCTTCGCCGCTCTCCTCAGAGAATTCGGGAAGATTGGGCAATTGATCGAGCGTGCCGTATTCGCCATGTGGATCAACGATGAGCACGCAGGCCTTATTGTAGGGCCGCATCAGCTCCTCGATAATCACGCTGGCCAGATAGCTCTTGCCGGCGCCGGTGCTGGCGATAATAGCCAGATGGGTGCTGACAAAATCCTTGACCGAGAGCACGATGGGCACCGCCCCAGGAGTTCGCGTCAGCAGCGAGCCAATGGTTGCCGAGCCAAGCTGACCGACGCGCTTGCGGCAGAGAATCTGCGAGAGCATCTCATCGTCCGCCAGGAAAATCTGCTTGCCCGACTGGGGTGGTATCCAGGGATTGATGAAGGAGCCGCTTTCGGGATCATAGTAACCCATGATAGCTACGTGCAGTTCGAAAAGCTCGTTGGCCCGCGCATCGTAGCCCACCATTGCCGCGACCTGGGCCGGCGAGACCTCCGGCTCCGCCAGGAAGGTGTCGGGATAGAGCTGCAGAGGGACACGCTTGATGATCCGTCCCAGAACGCGCCGTGCCACCGGCTGAGCGCCGTTCTGGCCCCATTCATCAGGCTCGTTCAGCTCATAATAGACATACTCGCCGTTCTTGAGCACCTGCTCATCGTCGCGCGAGACAAAGGTATATTCATGGGCCGATTCACCCGGTCCCTTGGTGATGCCCACAGGTTTGCGACCTGTGCGCCCTCGCGAAACAGGTGGCACATTGGCAGAATCACTTACCATAGCCGCTTAACTCCATCTCAGGTGAGAGATTTCCTGTTCTGAACTGCACACAGACGGCAGACCTGCCCTGCCCCAGATCCCTCCTGATCCCGCAGTCCCCACCCGCAGTGAGCTAACCAGTCCCAGCCAGCACAGAGCAAGGGGCGGCCTGGCCTGGCCCGGCACGCCCAGTTCTTCCTTCCTTCCTTCCTCTACCCGCTCTGGCCCCGGCCTAGCCAGTGGTTTCAACTTTGAGACGCCAGGCGAAATTACGCTTGACAATTGAGAGCAGAGAGAGATTCTGAGGAAATAGGCGTTCGAGCTGATCGATAATGCAGAGCGCTACTATCGGTAGCAAGCTATTGCGCTGGGCGATGATGTGAGGCAGGTAGCCCATATGGAGATAGGGCGGCTCATCTGGCCTGTCAGGGTCGCTGAAGAAGTGGAAAGCCCGCACCTGCTCGTCGTCCATTGTTTCAATCTCGCTGCCCAGCTCCAGCGAGAGCAGAGGAACGCCATGCATAATGGAGAAGACTTCAGTCTGGCCCTCGGGAGTGGTTCGCTCCTGCATCATGCCAAGCACCATGACATAGATCAGCACGGCCCGCTCGGCGATGTAGTCCGGCGAGAATAGCTCAACCTGAGTCTCGTTAGAGAGACGCGGCCCCAGCGAGCCAAAGCTCGGATTGAGCAGGATGGTATCGTAGATCACGCCGACGGCGTAGGTTCTCGGCTCCGTACTCATACCCAGCACGCGATGCAGCTCCGCCTCGGGATCATCACCCTGGCGTGCACGCACAGCAATACGCACAAAGCGTCCGAAGGCGTAGTCTTCGGGCGCCGGCTCGACCTCGACCTCGCGTGGGCCGTAAATCTGGCAGACGTAATTAATATGCGAGTCGGATTTGACGATCTTTCCTATGAACATGCCGATGCCTCGTGTGCGGGCATGGAGTAGCACGCCCTGTATCTATTGTACCTGCTACTTCTCTCTCTTGAGAAATGGACTGGATTTACCTTCTCCTGAAGAGCGTCTCTTGCCCTTAGTAACTGCTCCAGCCAGAAGGAAGGCTCAGCTTCACGGAAGCGATGGGTGGCAGTGCCCGTTTCACCTGGCGGCCATTATACCATACTGAGTGTCGCGGGGGGAGGCGCGTCGGCCTTCTGGCTCCGCTGGCCCAGGCCAGACTACAGGCTTCTTGGCCAGATGAGGGTATAGCCGGCAAGGAGAGGCCGGATCGCAGACTTCAGGCCGGGCAGATAAGAAAGAAGGGGCAGGTTGGACAACGACCCGGGTCCGAGGGAGCCGCGGCGTAATCATGTTCTTTGAGGCGCTCCAGATTCTCAACCAGCCTGGCGTGGAGACTCTGCTCGCGTCGCTGCCCGAGCCTGACAGCCTTGATCTCACCCGTGGTCAGGTTATCGCTGTGCAGCTCGACCTCCTGCCCGGCATAGTGCTCACGATAAGCATGCATATAGAGTAATTCGCGCGTGTCAGGCTCCGGCTCCTGCTTGCGTCGGCCAAAGCGCGTACGCACAAAGCGCACCGGTTGCTCTGGCTGGCGCGGTATCTCGACGCGATCGACATCGACGCGAATCGTCTGCCCGGCGATCTCAATGGTGAAGCCTCGCCAGAGCTGCCAGCGCTGAGTCTCGGCGTTATCCAACAGCTTGCGATGGAGCTGCTCAGCGACTTCGCGCCCATGCCGCTCGTACAGCGAGGCAAAAGGGGACTCGTGACCACCAAGCTCGCGCCAGTGGCGGCTATAAAGTTCATGCACCTCTTCACGCGTCGGCAGAGTCGTTGCTGCCTGCTGCCCCTCGGCGGTGGCCCGCTGCGCTCGCCCAACCCACTCATAGAGCGTCTCTAGCGTTCTGCGCGTAGCCTGAACAAAGAGGGAGTAGCCTTCTTGAAGAGGCTGAAAACGATAGATATAGTTGTAGAGATACTTACGCGGGCATTGCTGATAGCATTCGATAGCAGAGGCATTGAGGACTTCTGGCTGCATGGCATGGATAAATTCTTCTGCGGGCCGGCTCAGCGGAGCAGCCTCAGAGTCCCCGCGCCGCTCTTCTCCGCCAGCCGTGGCAGGCCCGTCCTGGCCTAGTCCGCGCCACTCTATCCTGATGAGGCGCTCAGGTGGTAGACCGGCCAGCAGTGGCTCCAAAAAGACGGAGGGTTTTGCCGTACGCTTGCCTGGGCGACGGCTATAGCTGAGAACGAGATGATCGCGGGCGCGCGTGATGCCGACATAGAAGAGGCAGGCTTCGCCGATCTCGTGCAGGGCGGCCTCGTCGCTTTCGAGGGAGAGCATGCCGTCGGGGGGCGGCACGGGATTATAGCGCCGCATGGCAGGAAAGCGCTGCTGATTCAGCCCAGGTAAATAGATCACAGGAAATTCCAGGCCTTTGCTGGCGTGGACAGTCATAACTCGCACCACATCCGCCTCGTCCCCCTGGCTCTCCTCAAGACTCTGCTGACGCGTGCTGTTGTCCTGACGCAGCAGCAGAAGAACGCGTAAATATTCCAGGAAGCCGCGGACCTGCTCATAGAGAGGACCAGTCTGTGCGGTCCCCGCTAGTGGGCTGATAGGCTGGTTCTCTGCTGGAGCGGGTTCCTCGCGCAGCTGGCGCTGTTGTTGCAGGTCATAGCGTCGTGCCAGCTGGAGCAACAGGGCATAGTCGGCCAGGATGGCCCGCGCCTGAGCATCGTCGCGGGCCAGGAGACGGCGCACCTGATCGGTCTCGATCAGGAGATATTGAGCGAGCAGGGACCAGATATCGGGAGCTGCAGCCAGGCGCTGCAGCAGCTCGCTGAGCAGGCGCAGTGAGCGCCGCCCGGCATCGCTGAGGGACTCGGGGATGTCGCCCTGCAGCACGAGCAGGCCCGGGGCAACCTGCTGCTCGCGCGCCGCCAACAGCAGGGCCTCAATATCGGCCTGACTGAGGGAGTGCTCCGGCCAGCGAGCCGCGCGGAGCAGACCCATACCGTTCGGTCCTGCCAGCAGCAGGAGCGGGGCCAGAGCATTCTTAACGTGCTCCTGTTCCAGAGTGCCCCCGCTCTCTATGACCGGCAGGCCCGCCGTCGCCAGCGCTTGCGAGATGCGCCGGGCCTGAGCGCGCGTGCGGCAGAGCACAACCAGATCGCGGTAGCGATATCCCTGGCGAGCGCGCACCTGGAGATCGGCGACCAGGCCCGCCAGCTCGGCGGCCTCATCCTCGGCCACCGCCAGCGTCACATACGGCTCCGGCAGCGAGGGGCGTACAGCTTCGTTGCGCCGCAGCGCAGCCTCCTCACTGAATTGTCCAGCCTCCAGACGCTGAAGACGAAAGGCTTCAGCCAGCGCCACAATATCGGGGCGCGAGCGATAATTGCGGCTCAGCGAGAGGATTGCAGCCCCCGGATAATCTTCACGGAAGCGGGCAATGTTGGCCGGAGAGGCCCCCCGGAAGCCGTAAATGGCCTGATTCGCATCGCCCACCACCCAGACGCGGCGCGCCTCTCCTGCTAACAGACGCAGAAGAACGCCGCTGGCCCGGTTGATATCCTGAAATTCATCGACAAGGATGTGCTGGTAGCGTTGCTGCAGCTGCTGCAGGAGATCGCTGTGGCGTTCGAGAAGCTGCACGGTCAGCATGATCAGGCCGCCGAAATCGATGTCGCCACGCCGCTCTAGCTCCTCCTGATAAAGAGCATAGACAGAGGCAATTTCGCGAGCACGCTCTGCCCGCTCACGTTCTTCGACCGTCTGGGCCTGCTCCAGCATCTGCTCTGCCAGCTGACGATAGCGCTCAGGAGTCACCAGCTCATCCTTGGCGCGCGAGATGGCCTTGAGCATGTCGGGGAAATAGAGAGTGGGCTGCGTCAGATGGTGATAATAGTAGAGGGGAAGACGAGGCGCCAGGCTGCGCAGCAAGAAATACCCTTCGGCGTCGTCGACCAGCGTAAAGTCAGGACGAAGACCCGCCAGCTCGCTATACTGGCGCAGAAACTCGGCGCAGAAGGCGTGAAAGGTGCTCACTGTCGGCAGCTCCCAGGCGGCGCTCTTCGGCCCGGCAGAGGACCGCAGAGCCTGTCTCAGACGCTCCTGCATTTCTTCAGCAGCTTTGCGCGAAAAGGTGAGAGCCAGAATCGAGCGCGGCGCGACGCCACAGGAGCGGACCAGATACTCGGCGCGCCCAATAAGCGTGCTGGTTTTACCGCTGCCCGGCCCGGCGATCACCAGGGCCGGGGTGGACGCAGCAATGGCCGCCTGCTGAAACTCATCGTAAGACCGGCCCGCACTCGTTGATGTCGATACAGAAGAAAGAACAGGCCCAGGACGCTGCTGAGGCCCTTCTGCTGGTTGCTTTTCTGGCTGGACTTGCGGCTCCATGATAGGAGGATATTCTTTGAGTAGTCCAGCCAGACGGTTAAGCATAGCGGCCTGTGAGACCCCGAAGCGGTTGGCCAGGTAGGCCGGCGGGAGACCCTGCCCTACATAGAGGGCGCGCACCGCCTCCAGAGGCATCAGCAGCTCGGCAGCAAAGAGATTAGCAGCTAGCTCGCGTTGGCTGCGAGGGCTATAGGACTGACCAGGGCCGAGCAGCTCCTCGACACTCCCCCCGTCAGAGAGTGCCCCGATCTCCTCACGGATCTCCTCCTCTCCGCAGAGAGAGAGCTGGTCTTGCTCCTCCTCAGCAAGCACCGCCAGTCCTCGTTTGAGAAGCTCTAAGATCTTTTCAAGCTCGGGAACCAGGAGGAGCATCTTCTCAGTTAAAGGACGATGGAGGATAACATGACCAAGTTCATGCGCGAGCGTAAAGCGCCGCTGTGGCTCTGGCAAATTGCGGCAGATCCAGATCAGATCGTCGCCAGGCTCCAGATAGCCATAGGTACCGGGGGGGTGATCAGCAGGGTGAAAGGTGGCGACCTCCAGCCCAAGCCAGGCGACCAACTCATCCAGCGGAAGAGCCTCGGCCTCCCAGGATGGCTTGACGTAGCGATAGCGCTGGCGCAAATAGCGAGCTGTCAGCGTGGCCAGCGCGCGGGTCTCTTGTTCCATAGATGGCGCCTCTCTCCCCGCAACTCGTTCTTTGCTTCCTGCCCTCCTCTCGTCCTGTCATCTCGTTGGAGACCACAGGCCGAGTCAGAAGGAGGAAGAAAGAGGAGATCCACAGGTTCTGCAGCATTATATCATGCCCGTCCGCGGTGGCCAACTAGCGACGAGGCAGAGCCGCCAGAGCCGAAGGATGACAGGTGCCTGAACCAGAGTCAGCGGTCGAGGGCCAGCCCTGGGTTGGCCAGGGCGGGCAAGCAGCGGCGACCGGGCAGAAACCTTCTGTGCAGTGGCCTTGATTTTGCTATAATTGAGGGAGACAGGCAGGCGGCTAGTCCTACCTGGTGCGCGCGGCGGGCGAGACGGCCAGGCGTAGCGCGGCGGCAAGGGAGAGGACACGCCCTCACACCTATGGGAGGTTCCTGGTCATGGAAGCATCTGAAATATTGACTCGCGCCAGAGCGGGGGAAGAGAAGCCAGATGGCTGGATCGTGCTGCCGCTGCAGCGCGGCAGAGTGATCCTCTCGATCATCGGCTGGCTCTTGGGGGCAGCTGTGGGCCTCATCCTATTTGCAGCGATCTTTCCTATCATGGTACCCGAAAACTACCACAGCACCTTCAGAGCGATTGCCAGTACGATTGCTCTCGGTGTTTTCCTTTTCATCGGTCTTGGCAGCATCTGGTGCCTGATCAGCGACGTACGTCGTCTCATCAGGGCGCAGGATTATCTGATTGTCATTACGCCCGAGGATTTTGTGCAGCAAACTGGGAGCAAAGTCATTCACGTTCCCCTGGTCAACGTCCGCTATGTGACAGCCAGAGGCCGGGCCAGGCCGGACCGTACGCCACCCACTAACCAGCTTGAGCAACTTGGCAGCGCCAGCGAAAACATGGTAGGCTTCCTTTTTGGGCGTGGTATGACCCAGTCGCCAGAGGAACGGCGCAAGGTGATGAATTCGCGCGTCCCTACCTCGCTTGCTTTCATTGACACACGCACCAATACCGAGGTCGTTGTCACGACGGATGCAGCCTACGGCGACCCCTTCCTGATCGCCGCCTTACTGAAACAATACGCCGCCAGAGCGCAGCAGATCGCCTGAGCGGCGGGTTAGGGAACAAGCCGCCTTTCTCTCTTGCCCGGGGACCGATCGTGCGCATATAGGCATGCATATACCTCTTTTGTCCTTTCCACGCCATCTTATGGCCACCAATAGGAGTGCCCTATGCTGCTGGCTATTGATATCAGCAACACAAACATCAAGTTTGGTCTATATAACAGTGAGGCTCTCAAACATCACTGGACCGTCTCCACTGTGCGCCAGCGCACTGCCGACGAGTACGCGATGTTACTGGGCACGCTCATGAACCATAGCGGGCACGCTTTCGGCGATGTGCACGCCGTTATCTTCTCGTGTGTCGTGCCGCCGTTGACGCCAGTTTTCCAGGAGCTGGTCCAGCGCTATTTTCATCAGGAGGCCATCATCGTCGATCACACGCTGGATTTGGGACTGCACCTGCTGGTCGACAACCCGTGGGAAGTCGGTTCAGACCGCATTGTAACGGCCATCGCCGCTCATGAGCTATACGGTGGTCCCGCCATAGTGATCTCTTTCAGCACTGCCGCCACCTTCGATGTGATTTCAGCCCAGGGCGACTTCCTTGGTGGCGCCATTGCTCCAGGGCTGATGATCTCTGCCGAGGCCCTCAGTAATGCCGCGGCGCGCCTCTTTCGCGTCGAGCTGACCCCGCCGCGCTCGGCCCTGGGCAAGAACACGACCGAGAACATGCAGTCAGGCATCATCTACGGCCATGTGGGCCTCGTCCAGGGGCTGATCCACCGCCTGCGCGCTGAGATCCCCCAGGTGTCCGATCAGAACGAGGTCAAGATCATCGCCCACGGTGGCCTGGCCAATTTTATGGCTCCGCTCATCCCTGAGATTCAATACGTGAACCAGTTTCTCCCCTTGGAGGGTCTGCGCATCGCCTACGAACGTCTACGAAACGGCTATCGCCAGCGGGAGCGCTAGCGGCAGGCAGCATACCCTCCCTCTTCTTCAACTGACCGCCAAGAGGCAGACTGCGCCTGGCCCCTATCAGCCAGGCCAGATACTCCCCAGAAAGCAAGAAAGGCGAAGAGGGTGAACCTCTTCGCCTTTCCGCTGCTATGGACCCTGTTCCCACACTTTGTTGCAAGGAGACTAGTTCTTCAGCAATTGGGCAATCTGATGCAGATCGCTGGCGGCCTGATGCAGGGCCGTATGGGCCGTTTTCTCGGCGCTGCGCACCTTCGCGAGGTTACTGGCGTAGGCGGCATGGTCCTGGTTATAGTTCTCCGGGGTCAGCGTGGGAAGCGTGCTCTGCACAGTATCAAACTGGGCTTCCGCTGTTGCGAGCTGAGCCTTGAAGTCGTTATAGAGGCTCTGCAACTGGGCCTGCTTGCTGGCAGGAGCAGCAGCGATGGCCTTCTCAATGGCGGCCTTGGCCGCCTCCATCCTGCTGGCCAGCTTCTGCTCAATATCAAAGTGGAGTTGCTGATAGTCGCGTGGCAGCACAACCGCATAGATGCGGAACTGCCAGAAAATGTTTCTGACATCCTGGCGGGCAGCCTGGGCCGAGGTCTCGGCGTCGAGCTTGCTCTGCAGCGATTTCAGGCCGTTCTGGTTGGTGGCGATATCAGCCTGGAGAGCGCTGGCAGCATCAGCAGTGATGTGTCCAGCCTGCTGCTGCTGCGTCACCCGACTGCTGAGTGTATTCAAGGCATTCAGGCGCGCCGTGATGAGCTGATTTCCAATGTTGATGACGCATTGGACATCGTTACGGGCGCACTGTCCACCAGAAGCCGGCGCCGCCTGGGCGATGGCCGGCAGAGCCAGATAGCCTACAAAGCTCGCCACCACGAGGCTGACCAGAGTCAAGAGGGTCAGCTGACCGGGTCGCTTTAGCCCCTTGAATAGTTTTATCATCTCTTTGGCCTCTTACACTTTTCTTAAATGATATGTTACAGAGGAATGATCAGAAGACAGTACTAGCAGCCAATCAGCCAGGCCCCTTCCTAGGGGAGGGGAGCATTATCCTGGCCCTGATCGCTAGAGTTGGCGTCATTTTGGGCCTGGTCCAGAGATGGCAACGTACTCTGGACCTGCTGGTCAACCGACTGCACCTGTTGCGCCGGACTGCCACTGCCCGCCGATGGCGTGCTGCTCTGATTGCTTGTGCTCGCTGGTAGCGATTGACTCTGGGAGCTGGCCGGAGCAGTCTGGTTTTGCGAGCGCAGGGCATGCCCTGCGCAGGCCGTCAGGGCTAGCATCGCCATCAGCAGAGTCAGCAGCAAGGCGAGGCTGAGCAGTGGGCGGATAGCGCCCACGCCGGGCGCTGTTGACTTTTTGCTCACGTTCTCCATAGCCGAGCCTATTCTCTATAGCAGTAATAGCCTGATATCTGATCAGTTATGGCTTTGTGCACGGATCAGGAAAATCTGGCCCGTCAGGCCAGGGCCTGTGGTGCCGTCCTGGTGAGGCGACTCATCACCGAACGAAGGCACCTGAGCTTTTCACTCCGCAGGGTAGTGTAGCAGAAAAACCTCAAGAATAGCTCAAGGTCAACCAAAGATTTGCTCAATGCGGCCAGCGAGCTGGTCTCTATGCGTCCGCTTCTTCGGCTCGACAGACTCACCCTCGTCAGGCTATAAGGTGCAGGTCGGAGCGCAGCGCAGCGGATAGCGGCGAATTAAAAAAAAAGAAGCTGCCAGTCGAGAGATCTCAACTGACAGCCTTCCCTCTTGCTTGTTCCGCTGCGGGAACAGGGAGCAAGTGCCGTGCCAGGCTACTGCTTCTGCTGGCTCAGTCCCTCGGCGTAGCGGCGCTCGATTTCCTCCCAGTTGACCACGTTCCACCAGGCATTCAAGTAATCGGCGCGACGGTTCTGATACTTCAGGTAGTAAGCATGCTCCCAGACATCGTTGCCCATCACGGGGTAGAGGCCATCCATGTAGGGGCTATCCTGGTTAGCGGTCGAGATCACCTGCAGCTTCCCCTGCTTGTCCAGAACCAGCCAGACCCAGCCCGAGCCGAAGCGCTTCAGTCCGGTATCGTTGAACTGAGCCTTGAAGTTCTCGAACGAGCCAAAGGTCTGCTCGATCGCCTTCGCCAGATCACCACTGGGCTGGCCGCCGCCATTAGGCTTCATGATGCGCCAGAACATGCTGTGATTGGCATGCCCGCCACCGTTATTGCGCACCGCCGTGCGCACATTCTCGGGCACCTCATTGATGCGCCTCAGCACCTCCTCAACCGGCAGGTTGGCGAAAGGATGACCCTCCAGCGCGCTGTTGAGGTTGGCAACATAGGTACCGTGATGCTTATCATGGTGGATCTGCATCGTTTGCGCATCAATATGTGGCTCCAGAGCGTCGAAGCTATAGGGCAGAGGTGGAAGTTCAAATGCCATAGACCTTCTCCTTTTTTACACCCAAGAGATTGCCAGAATGGCGCTTCAGAGAGCGAGCTTGCCCTGGCCCGACTCGTTCCACTCGCCTGCGCTAGCGCTAGCTGGCAAAGGAGAGAAAAGCGAACCGGACCCGGCGGCAGGGCAGCAGGTCCGGCAAGCGGGCAGACACAGATGCGCATGTACACGAGCACGCGCGCCCGAGCACATGGGGCAGTCGAGGGACCGGCCAGAGCGTCGCGTCGCGTCAGCCAGCACTAGAGCACTCTCCTGTTTAGTTGTATTCGATAAGATATGCGATTGTCAAGCAGATGCATACCTTTCCGTCAGGCCACACAGGAGCGTCGACCGTCCGCCGACTGTGCCCGTCCTGGCATCTCCCCACCAGCCAGATGCGACGCCAACGGGCAAGCCAGGTCAAGCTTGCCTCATGTATTAGTATAGCGTAAAGAGCGCTGGCCGCCTCTGAACGAAAGGACAGTGCCTTGACAGCCAGACAGACAGTCTTACGTCAGTTCGCCTCCATAGCCAGCGCAACGCCACCAGCAGCCAGCGAGCGTGCTCAGTGCCACCAGGGTAGCGTCAGACCTCCGTACAGGAGAAGGCCGGCCCCAGCGGCCAGTAGCAGAATGACAAAGACATGCACGCGCCGACTCAATGCCAGCAGGCAGGCAGCAGTACCAATGATCCAGGCCCGCCAATCGCTGGCGCTATGGCCGATGATTGTCCAGGTATTACCCACAGTGATTCCAACTACCGCCAGCGAGACCCCGCGCATCAGCGCCTCGACCCAGCGCAGTCCCCCCAGGCGTTGATAGAGCGCCTCCCAGATCAGGGCCACGAACGGTGGAATCATGATCGCCAGCAGCGCCAGAGCAGCTCCCAGATAGCCATAGGTCAGGTAGCCCAGGGCAATGACCCAGAGACCGTTTGGTCCAGGACTCAACTGTCCAATGACCAGGGCCTGGCTAAAGTCGCTCTCTTCAGCCCAGTGGTTAGCCAGCAGATCCTGATGCAGGCTGAGAAAATTGCTGAAACCGCCAGTTGAGAAGAGTGAGGCTTTGAGAAACAGCCAGAAATAGAGGAAAGGATTCTTCATGGCTGCTCCTCCCTCTCAGACGGCTGCGCTGCCGTGGCCAGCGACGGCGCTCGGACGAAGAGCAATCTACCGGCGAGGGCGGAGGCCACCACAACGAGCACCACAGCGATCTTGCCAACGATGAGCGCCAGGGTCACCAGAGCAATGAAAGCCAGACTGAGCGCCAGCATGCCGAAGCCTTCTTGATAGCCTTGCTTGAGTAGCGGACGAGCAAAGTTGATGGCCACCACCAGCATGATTCCTGCCGTGGCAGGTACTACCCCGCGGAACATCGCTTCGACAAAGGCCAGGTGCTGGATCTCCTGAAAGCCGGCGGCGATGAGGGTGGTGATCGCCGCGCTCGGCAGCAGCAAACCCAGTAGCGAGACGAGAACGCCCCAGCTTCCAGCGAGCTTGCGCCCAATGAGCACAGTAATCGCCACCAGATTGATACCCGGCGTCATAATACAGAGATTCCAGTCACGGGCAAATTCCTCAATAGTTAGCCAGCGATGCCGTTCAGTAAACTCACGCTGGATGAGCAAGAGCGTCGAAGAGCCGCCGCCGAAGGATTGCAGTCCAATCAAAGCCCAGATACGCAGCAGCTCCCAGACCGACGGCGGCGGCTCCCTCGTCTCCTGGAGAGCAGGCCTTGTGCCCACAGTGGCAGATAAAGGCTGAGTCGATGGTTTCTGTCGATCGACGTGGAAATTGTTCATAGGCGTATGGTAGTGTAGAGAAGCTACAGGAGGAGTTTGGCAGCAACCAGCTTATAGCTCAGCCTTCATTGTAGCACATAGCTTCAGGGATAAGCCAGCCAGCGGCAGGCTCCAGGCTCTCTTCTCTCGCGCTCAGGTATTCGCCGAATGCCTCCGAGGAAATCAGCCAGCAAGCAAGGCAGGTAACTCTTTTTCTAGAACGACCAGCCGCTGTAAGCAGTCCTGGAGGGCCTGACGTTTTCGTTGCCCAAGAAACCATTGCGCCCTACCGCAAAGCAAAGCCTGCTCCTGCAGGCAGGTAGCAGCAGCAGCCAGACCGGCCTCGCTTAGAAAGAGAGCGGCGTCGAGCAGGCGCCGGGAGGCGAGAGGCAGAACGAAATTCACAAGCTGGCGCTCCAGCAAGTGCGACCAGCGATCAGCCTGCAAAGCGACCATCAGACGTTTCAGCGCGGCCACGCCACTATAGAGAACAGGGCCTTCGAAAGACTGGCCCCATTGAGCGCGGATAAGAGACAGGGTGCGAGCGATGAGCACAGCACGCTCAGGAGCTGGCCGCTCCTGAGCCCGGAAGCGCATACGGAGAGTGAAAGGGGCATGAGGGTAGCCGATCTTCTCCGCTCGCCAGGCTTCCAGGAAGTCGCGCACAGGCAGCCAGGCATAGGGATACTTTTGGGGATCGTGCAGCAAGACATACTCGTCGTGGACCGCCAGCACCAGAGCGAAGTGATCGGCTCCACGCAAGTAGCTATGCTCAGGATGATAAGTGAGCCACCCCAGATCAAGCGGACCCACCAGGGCCGGTTGCTCCTCGACAGCAGCACGCAAGGTAGCTAGAGCCTGGCGCTCATCAACAGAAGCAGCGTCTTGAGAGGAAGGCCATTCCTGGCAACTCCAGCCAAGAGTCTTCAGCGCCAGCGATATCCCCTGATTGGGGTTAACAGCAGCGTTGGAGAAAAAGACCTGTGGTCCTGTCGGCAGTTCCAGATAGAGCTTGCCGAAAGGGAGGGTTGTCAGGCATTCCAGGAAGCCCGGTTCAGGGAGCCAGTCGCGCTCGGCACCCGCCGCCTGCAGAGCCATCGCCAGGCTATGCGCATAGCAATAATCGCTGTTTCCCCAATATCTCACGAGGGGAGGCAGAGGCGAGTCGGACGAAGAGGGTGGGCCAGGGTTCCACTCTGGCTCTGGTCTTGAAGTTTCCACAGATTCAATCTCCTTTTCCTCAGTGAACTTCTGTTAAAAGTGTAGCCGGTATTTTTACTTTTATCAACTACTAAATACTATTTAATAAATTATAGAAAATTTTTGTTGCCTATTTATGAATTGTCAGCCAGGGAAAGGGGGGAAAGAGGGCAGAGCAGAAAAAGGGAAGCCCGGGCGAAAACTGGGGGGAGAACGTGCCCGGGCTTCGAGAAAGAAGAGAGGACCGACGCTTATACAAGGCAGCGAGGAAACAGTTTACAGCTCGCTGCGGAAGAGCGACAGATAGACCAGCTCAGAGCCGGCGTAGACCATCTGGCCGAGCCACCCGTCGTGGCTGATTGAGAGCAGACGCAGGCCGGCATGCTCTTCAGCGGGGCGGGCCTGCTTATGGAGCGAAGCCACTGTGCAAAGCTGTGCAAGATGTGCCCTCTGCTCGCGGCGACGCGCCTCAGCAAGACGCTGCTGGAGATCGTCCAGATCGCGCAGACCCTCCAGATTGAGGGTTGGACGAGACGGAGCACAGTGCTGACGCCCGGCCAGCAAGGCAGCGGAGCCATAGCAGTAGATCAGCAGCACGGGCAGCAACTCCGCCCAGTAAGTGCTATTAGGAGCCACCTCCACCCCGACCAGCGTACCGGCCAGGAAGAAAGCCGCGCCGACCTGAGCGGGCAGCCACTCCAGCGCGTGGCGGTAGGGCAGCAACTGAGCGAAGTTAGGGCGCAGCCAGCGCTCCAGATGGCCGCCGTAATTGATGCCATAGCGACGCGAATAGGCGGCGATTGCCGTCCAGAGGCGCCTGAAATCCTTGACTCCCTGCAGCTCGAAAGCCGCGCGGCGTAGCTCCAGAGGCAACATGCAGAAGCGCTGCTGGGCCTGGCGCAGAGTGCCGCCCTGGGCCTGCTGGATGCAGAAGCAATCGTCTGCCGTCAGCGTCTCGCCGGCATCGAGGAGCAGCACGCGGCTGGTTGCGTGATTCTGCACTCCTGGTTGGAAGAAAGCCACGTGCATGGGCAGCACCAGCACCCCATCGCTGGCGCGATTGCGCAACACGAGCGTTCCATAGCCCGGCGACCCAACCACCTCCAGGGAGCGCATAGGAGGAACAAAGCGTGTGCGGCTCTGCTCCTGCTCAGTGCTGACCGGAAAAAGGCCGATGACCTCCAGCATGCCCCAGGAGACGAGCGGACCAGGGGCCAGGTGGGCCAGCAGCCCCGTAAGAGGAGAGGTTTCCTCCGCCTCCTGCTTGACCTGAATCTCCATCATAGTTATCACCTCGTAAGCAAGAGTTGTTGTACTTGTTCCACCTCAACCGGAGAGATAGACTCAGCCGCGTAATCGAGGAAGAGTCGAGTCAGCACCTCACGCACTCCTTGCTCATGATGCACAAGCAACAGCTGGAAATCGCCGCCCAGGTGGCGCTGTTGCAGCTGCTCGGAGCGAGAGTAAACTGGCACCACCTGATAGACAGGCATGGCCAGGCCCAACAGACGCATGCCCTGCAGGACCAGGGCCGCGTCGCCCGGGCGCACATTCTCGTAGCCGTCAGTAATTAGCAGAATCGCCTGCGGCTGCGTGCGAGCGGCCTCCAACAAAGCACTCGCCAGATCGGTCACACCCCGAGGCTTTGGCAGCAGCTCCTCGCTGGCAAGGGCGCTGCCGCCCACCTGATAGAGCATCACCGAAGTCACGCGCTGCTGCAGCAGCTGCACCAGGGCCAGCGCCAGGGCCACCGGATGATAGGCTCGCTCGCCCGAGGAGGCCATCGAGGCCGACAGATCCAGGACCACAGCCAGCCGTCCTTCGATCAGCGGTAGCGAGGCCACCGCCTGCTCGGTACGCCGCCACAGCTCCTCAGAGTACTCTTCGCTCTTCACTCCCCGATGGAGTGCTTCTCTATAGAGCACGGTCAGCGGTCCATCCTGGCGCTCGCTCCGCGCCGCCGAGGCAGAGAGCGAGCGCACACGGCTGGCAGGTACATCGCGGTGATAGATGCCGCGCAGGCCGAAGAGGGTCTCGCGCGGGAGACCCTCCCCATGCTCTAGCTGCTCACGCGCGGCTATGCGCTTTGCCAGCGTGGGATCGGTTGGATCAAAAGGCACTCCCGCAAGGAAGCAAAGGGTCTCCCGCGCGAGAGCCGGATCGGGCGCGTAGTGCAACAGCTCGCGTTGCAGGAACTTCTCTCCGACCTCGCTCGGCTGCGCCAGGAAGCGCCGGACCGAAGACCACGTACGCTCCCCCAGCAGATGCTTTAACAAGAGCGTGACCCGCTGTCGTCGGGCTGCCGCAAGCTGCGGGAACTGCTCATGACCGATCAGCAGCTGCAGGCCGATCTCACGTGCGCGCCGGTTATTGATGCGTCGCTGCCGGATCACATCGGCAACCAGCAGAGCCTCCTCAGCTGGCAGCACGCGCAGCTGTTCAACTATACGCTGCCTGGTGACAGTGTGAGCTGCTGGCAGGCGAATCAGGTTGGCAAGCATCTCTCGCTTGTGCGAGAGGTCTGCAAATGGATCAGCCAGCAGGTACAGGTAGAACTCGGGAGCCGCCTCGCACAGTCTTCGATGCAATGTCACCATCTGCTCCTGTCCGGTCAGCGGAATCTGGCGGCAATTCAGGTACTCGATGAGCAACTTCTTGTCCATAGGCAGCTTCTCCGTCACAATAATACATGACGATAAGAGTAAAAAAATGTAATAAGCGCGCAAAATGGGACAAATCACGACGACAGCATGTCGCGGTGGGTCACGCGCGCGCGCGCAGGCAAAGACGGATACAGGAACCAGAGAACACGGGTCGACCGGCGCTGACAGCTTTGGGAGCTACGCCTGCCGCCCTCGCAGAAAGTGCTGATGCATACAGAGGAGACTTCTGCAGAGGAAGGTGGCGGAAGCGCAGCCCACCAGGCGATTCCAGGCATCCCTCTTAAACGGATATTCCGCCGCCGATGCTGTTTGTAGGTAAGCTCCTGGACCCGGTATACCTTTGAGTATGATCGACATATACGCTTCCCGCCCTGTAGAAGATGGTGAACAACAAAAAACAGCAAACTGCCTTGTCCCATCAGGAGGGACGGAGCCGGACAGGCAATCAAATCAATAGACTACTCAGGGGAAACAGCGCCGCCAGACTGGGCTGTCCCAGGATCCATCGCGATAGAGCGCGTAATCACCTTTTTCCGCAGATGATTTGGCTGGCGCAGGAGGGGTCATTTGAATGCAGGATGTCTGATCCCGACTCGTGCTCGTAGGCAACAGGTCCCGCGTAGGAACCACTGCATCCAAAAAGTTCCTGACAGGCACTATATAACATACTTCTGGCTGTTTGTCAAGTATTTCCTACACCATTTTGAGAGAAGTCCGCCACAAGATTCATCACGAAGAGGGCCGCGGGATCGCCAAAATGTTCTCTTGAGAATGGCCCTTTGTCAGGCGGCTGACTTGCCTCAGCAAACACGCCAAAAGAGGGGCTGCCACGGGAATGGAATCGTCCGCCCAGTTGTAATCACCTATGGAAGCCAGCTAGCAAGTAGCTGTGATATGCTGGCTGCCAGCTTCTACTGGCTCAATGATTCACAAGAGCCACGTTTTTCGCCTGCTTGCAGGTGAAGGAGAGGGTCATGACGACTGTAACAACGCCTGGACTGGAACGCTTTCGAGGTCTGGTGAGCGACGCCCTGCTCTCCGAGATTTACGATCTGGCGCGTCCGCTCCGGGGTGTGCATGTTCTACATATTAATACGACGGCGCAGGGTGGGGGCGTGGCTGCACTGCTGCGCGTGTTACTGCCGCTGGCCAGGGAGCTGGGCATTCCTCATACCTGGCGCGTGGTTCAGCTCGACGAGTTCGCCGCTACCTTCATGGCGCGGCTGACCGATATGCTGCAGGGAGGCGAGCCGGGCCTGATCACTCCCCAAGACCAGCGTCAGTTTCTGGATTCGCTCCGATCTGCCATGCAGCCGCTCGTCGATGAGCGCGCTGATCTCTACTACGTCCACGATATCCAGCTCGCTCCTTTGGGGCAGCTGTTTCCATACATGCGCCCGGCCCTATGGTTCAACCATATCGATACTGCCCGGCCTGATCCCGCGGCGCTCCAGTACATCAGCCAATTCCTGGACGCCTATGCGCTGTGCACATTCAATACGCCTTTCTCGGTCTTTCCACAGTTGCCTGCCGGGCGCACCGCGGTGATTACGCTTGGCATCGATCCCTTTAGCGAGCGCCATGCTCCCTTGAGCGAGACCGAAGGGGTGGTCCTACTGGCTGGCAGCGGTATCGACCCTACCCGTCCCCTGATTACGCAGGTCTCGCGCTTCGGGCGTTGGAAGAACCCGTGGCAGGTGCTCGAGATCTATCGCCTGGTGAAGCAGCGCCACCCAGAGGTCCAGGTGGCGCTTGTTGGCGCGCTGGAAGCCAGCGATGACATTCGCGCGCAGGCAATTCTGGCAGATTTGCAACAGCGCGCAGGCGACGATCCCGATATTCATCTGCTTTGGGACCCGGCTCAGCTGACCGCACCGGTAGTCAATGCCTTTCAGCGCTTTTCGCAGGTGATCCTGCAGCGCTCTAGTCGTGAGGGATTTGGCCTGACTGTGACTGAGGCGATGTGGAAGTATCAGCCGGTAGTGGGGACCTCGGCGACTGGGGTACGCTACCAGATCACGCATGGATACGACGGCTTCCTTGCCGATGATGCCGAGAGCGCAGCAAGCTATACACTGCGCTTGCTAGAGGAGCGCGAGCTGTGGCGCCAGATGGGTGAGGCTGCCCATCGCAGCGTTCAGGAGCGTTTCCTGCTCCCCATGATGCTGCGCGACTACCTGGCGGCCCTTCTGCGCGTCCGGCAACTGGTCGCCAGCGCCTGAGTCCAGATCTCTGCCCTGTCGCTTCTGCTTCTGACTGGCAGCCTATGGGGCCAGGCTGCCAATCAGAGACGACAGCCAGCTTCTGGCCGGCCCCGACCTGCTCCTCTAGCGTCCTTCCCCTGGTCAGATTACTCATCACTACTGCTAACCAGTTCGCCTGCCTTTCCTTGTCCTCCTTGCTCTCCGCCCAAAGGAGGAAGCCCGTCGGCGTAGACGCCGCGGTAGGAGGCAGGCAAGAGTGCGGCGATGCTGTGCATGACGCGCTCGGTGGCCTCTTCGATCTCTTCGCGGGTGATTTTAGGGCCTTGTGGCTTAAAGAGCAGCGGCTCACCATAGACAATATGGATTTCGGGACGGAATTTCTTGAAGAGGTCCTCGCTTCCCCAGATAGCGACGGGCAGAACCGGCACTCCGGTGCGCAGGGCAATCATTCCCAGGCCGGCATGAGCGCGGGCCAGCGTGCGTGAGCGGCTGCGTGTGCCCTCGGGGAAGATCACCAGCACACGACCAGCTTTCAGCACAGTCTCTGCTGCTCGCAGAGCCTGACGATCTCCCTCGCCACGGCGCACAGGGAAGGCGCCAAGGAAACGCGCCAGCCAGCGCAAACGCCCCTGGAAGACCTCTTCTTTGGCCATGTAGACAACCTTCTGGGGCAAGTAGATGGGAATGAGGGGGATGTCGGTCCAGGCGAGGTGATTGGAGGCGACAATATAGGGACCCTGACGCGGAATGTGGTGACGACCACGCGGGCGCATGCGTGCGATCACGGCCAGCAGTAGCACGGCCAGCACTCGCAGGATCTCATAGATCAGCGTTGGTGTCTCGTAGGGTTGATAGAGGTCTTTTTCACGCCGGCTGGAGGCCGGGCGCTTCAGCGGCTGCCGGTTCTCCGGCTGTTCCTGCTCGGAGGAGAGGCTGACTTCCTGTTTCATCGCTTTCCCCGCATGTGACAGATGCGTTCTAGAACTTGCGCTACGCTGAGATGATCGGTCTCGATGACAATGGCATCGGGCGCCGGCTGCATATTATCGCGGTCAATCTCATCGCGGCGTCGAATGTCGGCGAGCACTTCCTCAAACGAGGGGAGGGCTGGGTGATCATGGCCCAGGCGCTCAAGCAGCTCGGCATAGCGTCGACGCCCGCGCTCCTCCAGGCTGGCCGTCAGATAGATCTTTAGTTCAGCGTCGGGCAGGACAACGGCGCCGATATCTCGCCCTACCATGACGACGCGACCAGCGCGGGCCAGCGCGCGCTGCGCTTCGATCAGGACTCTGCGAACTTCAGGATGAGAAGAGACCAGCGAGACGGTGCGGGTTACTTCAGGACTGCGAATAGCCCAGGTGACGTCTTCGCCGTTGACGGTCACTGTGTACTGACGTCCGTCGTCAATATGAGGATAGCCGATGACGATACTGGCCTCGCGCGCCAGGCGTCCAAGGGCCTCCCCATCGTGTGGGTCAAGACCTCGCTGGAGGGCCAGCCAGGTCAATGCCCGATACATAGCCCCGGTGTCAATATAGAGATAGCCCAGACAGCGCGCTAAGCGCTCTCCTACCGTGCTCTTACCCGCGCCGGCTGGTCCATCAATGGCAATGCGTTCCGCCTGCTCCATGTGATTTCCGCGCCTTTCGGTCGGCTTGCAAATGTCGCTAAGATTATACCATAGCTCCCCGGCAAGGCAGTCCCTCCTTGACTTTCCCGCCTCCCTCTGGCTCAGCTCCGCCATTGTCCTTCCTAGCTTTCGTTCATTGCAGTGGAGCGTTCTTTCGTCAGAAATGGTATCCTTCTTATGACAAGTGCTGTCCACCCGATTAGAGGGAGCTGTCAGCAAGAGAGGGAGGGCATTGACGCCGCCCTTCCCCATTCCAGTGCAGGAGGTTGCCACGATGAGCAAGCGATCCGAACACGTTGAGGTGCCGCGCCCCACGCGCGGCGAGAGCGTCTATGCCCGCTATCTGCGGTTGCCTGAATTGTTATCTCTGCAGAAGTCAGAGGAGGAGCTGGCCCATCACGATGAACTGCAATTTCAGATCGTTCATCAGGTGTTCGAGCTATGGTGGAAGGAAACAGCCTTCGAGTTGCGCAGCATCAGCCGTCTGCTTAAGGAGGCTAATCTCAGCGAGGCTCTGCGCTTGCTGCAGCGCGTGATCCGCATTCAGTACTTGCTACTGGAGAATATGCGCATGCTCGAAACGATGTCCCCCTGGGACTTTCACGCTTTTCGCAAGCTGCTGGCCGGCGGCGCGGGGAGCGATTCGCCAGGATATCGCGAGTTGCAGCGTCTCTCGCCACTGCTCTGGGATGATTTCCGCACCCTGCTGGCCACCGCCGGCGCTTCGCTCAGCGATATCTATCTTCAGGCCGGGCGCTATCCTTTGTTGCACGCTTTCGCTGAGGCCCTCATCGATTACGATGAGGTGATGCAGACTTTCCGCTTCCGGCACTATAAGCTCGCCGAGCGCATGATAGGCGCGGCGACAACTGGCACTGGCGGCACACCTATATGCCCCTCCTCGAACGTACTATTCATGATGTGTTCTATCCCGAGCTATGGGAGATACGTGATCGCCTGAGCACGCTCGCTCAGGAAGACGGCCAGATCTAGCTCGATGGAAGAAAGCGTTCCTTTCTGGCAGGTCTGGCATAAGAACCGGATTTTGGCTCTTCACATTTTTCGTCATTTGTCATATGCTTTGAACGAGTCTAGTAATCAATCGTTCAACAGTAGAAGGTCCTGGAAAAGGCATATTGACAGTGAGTTCAGAACACGAGAAAGTCACACAGGCGTCTGAAGAGACGCGGGCTCAGCTGCAGCCGCCGCCCCCACAGAGGGAGCAGAGGGCGGATCAGCAGCCGCTGGGTGGGGAGACGCCGTTAGCGACCGGGGCCGCGCCGTCTGCCGAGAGAGGTCAGTTTGCTGCCCCAAGAGAACAGGGGGGCCCCCCGGCGAGCCAGGCCACCAATGACATGGCCCCTGGCCTGGCGCAGTTCACTTATTGGGAGCATGCAGGCTCAGGTCCGATGCTCCCTGGCGGTAGGGGACCAGGATGGGGCGCCTGGCCCTTACCGCCAGCGTCTCCGATGCCGCCAGCCACGCCGGGGTACGCTCACTCTCCAGCCTACGGTGGATCGCCCTCCTATCCTTTTTATCCGGGCTACCCACCCTATGCGAACTACGCCGGTGTGCCGCCAGTGCCGACCTGGCCAGGCCCAGGCTATTGGTATCCAGGCTATTCGCCCTACCCAGGCTATCCAGGCTATTCGCCCTACCCAGGCTATTCGCCCTACCCAGGCTACCCTGCCTGGCCAGCCTGGCCCGGTTATCCCGCCCATTGGCAGCCTGGCTCCGCCGCTGCTCCCCAGCGCCCACGAGACAATTACCAGGTGATGCTGGGGATCATTGGCCTCATCTGCTCAGGGCTTGCCCTCCTGGCCGGACTGGGATCACTGGTCCTGGCCGGCATTACTGTGCTGGTTACAAGCACTTCAAGGTCAACAGGGACCTTTTATCCCCTGACAGTGCAATCGCTGGCCTATACCTGTGCCGGCCTGATAGGCGGCGGTTTCTGTCTCTACCACAGCATCCGCTCGTTGTTGGGCAAGCCGAGCCATGTCCTGAAGATGCCGCCGTTTTGGATCTTTCTGATCGGCTACGTGGTCACGCTCGCCATCGGGCTGGTTCTGCAGGCCACCCACCAGGCCGTTGCGTTTCTACCGGCGACCACCGTCCTGATCTTCCTCACGGCCATCTTTCCCGCTCTGACTCTCCTCGCGCTGGGCCTGCATCTCCTGCGCCAGGCCCGCTGGTCGACTAGCTGGCGACGCTTCACGCTGGCCCTGACCAGTGGGGCGACAATGGGCATTCTCTTTGCCTCACTGCTGGAGCTATCTGCAACGCTGCTCCTCGCGGCAGCAGGTTCTAACTTTAACCTGGCCTGCTTGAACGATCCATCGAACCCTGTCTGTCAGACAGGAACGAAGACGCTTCTCATCGTTCTGGCAGCGGTGATAGCACCACTGGTGGAAGAGACGGTCAAACCGCTGGGTGTAGCTTTACTCAGTGGGCGCCTCACCAGCGGGATCGAGGCTTTCATCCTGGGAATGAGCGCCGGCATTGGCTTTGACCTGGTTGAGACCATTGGCTATATCAGCATGGGTTACAGCGACTGGGCCCATGTGGCTCTGGTACGGTCAGGAGCAGGGTTGTTACATGGTCTGGGGGCGGGCATGGTGGCCCTGGGCTGGTACCACCTGAGCCGTACCAAGCAAAGACGTTTGCGCCTCGGCTTCGCCTGCTGGTTGTACGCGGTACTGCAGCATGCTCTCTGGAACGCGTGCGGCTCGCTCTCATTGCTACCTGAGCCCGTGGGGCCGGCGGTCCAGAGCTGGCAGCTGAATCTGGGTTTCATCAGCTTTGGTCTCGATGAGTTGTTGATCCTGCTGCTAACGATCATCTTCCTGGTGCTCTTCATCCTGATCGTGCGCTGGCTACGTGCACATTATCAGGAACCGACGCCAGCCTCGGCGGGAGCGGCAGATTCTTCCAGTGGGCGATTGGCGGCTGTCGGGGTATAATACCGGCAGAGGCAGGCATTGCAGCCATCCTCACCGCACGGCGCGCGATGCCTGGCGATGCCTGCCACGTTCTGTGTGCGTTTTAGCTTGGATGCACGTCTCTCTGTATAGAGACAGGGAGCGGCGGCCAGGGGAGTGGGAGATGAGGGAGCAACTCGGTCTTCCTATGCCAGAGCCAGAGAATAACGCTCAGAGAAGCCAGCACAGTAGTAGCAATCGACGGCGCTTCGGCAACTACGAATTGGTGCGTCGCATAGACGTGGGCGGCATGGGCGAGGTCTATCTGGCCCGCCAGCATACCGCCTTTGGCCGTGAGGTAGCCATCAAGATCATGCGCCCCGATCTGGTGCATGATCCGATCGCGCGTCAGCGCTTTCTACGCGAGGCCGAGGTGAACGCCCACCTGAAGCATGAGCATATTCTCTCGCTGATCGAGTTTGGCGAGGAGCAGGGACGACTGTTCTTCGTCACCCCTTATATTGAGGGGGGAACACTGGCCCAGCGCCTCCAGCATGGTCCTCTTCCGTTATCCGAGGTCTACTCGCTTTTCACTGCTCTGGTGCAAGCCGTGGCCTACATCCACCGACGGGGCGTCATTCATCGCGATCTGAAGCCGAGCAATGTGCTGTTGGATCGCAACAACGATGGCAAGGTCTACGTGCGCCTCATCGATTTCGGCATCGCCACGATCCAGGGGCAGCATGCTGATGCACCTTTGACCCTGCCGGGCAACGAGGTAGGCACGCTGGCCTATATGGCTCCCGAGCGTCTGCAGGGTGTCGCAGCTATCAGTAACGACATCTATTCTCTCGGTGTTATTCTCTACCAGATGCTCACTGGTCAGCTACCCTCGCAGGAGCAGCCACGCCTCCAACTCCCCAAGCCGCTGGCCTATGTTGTAGAACGCGCAACCGCCGAGCGCCCCGAAGAGCGCTTCAGCAGCGCCGAGGAGCTGCTGGCAGCCTTCGAGCAGGCCTATCAGGCTGTCGCGGCAGCGGAAGTGGATAGCAAGCACCACCAGTCAGCCCAGCGGGCGACTGCCCAACCTGCTTCACGTCAACAAGCAGCTGCCACCCAGCGTGCTGTCTCTCGGCCACCGGCCTCGCCGGGCCACACTCCTCCCGAGGTGATGACCTTGCAGCGTTCCGAAGATGCTTCCGATCAGTCTTCCTATACTCCTTCTGCACGGCCTCCGTTTCGCTCCACGGGGCGACCGCCCTTTTCCATCTCAGGACAGGGAGGCTTTGCGCAGGAGGACTATGATGCGCCAACGATGGACCTGGGACGAGAAGTCCTTGGCGGTGCCAGCGCTCCAGGCGACAGGTTCGGCAGTCGTCCCCCCCGCCGGCGTAAGAATCCCTTGCTGGCCCTAATCTTTGTGACCATCGCCCTGGTGCTCTTGCTCATCGGCGGCCTGCTCTTTCTGGAAGCGCCCGGCCTGTCGACCGCCGCGATCAATATCACACCTCGCTCCGCCGCACTCTCCCAGGTCTTTACGATCACCGCCAGCCTCCAGGCCAAACAGGTTGACGCGGCGGGCAAAACCGTTCCGGCCAGAGTGCTCAGTGAAAGCAAGACGCTTTCTCAGCAGGGTGCTACCACGGGCCGTAAGTGCACCTTACTGGTTCTCGACTGCAAACAATCGGTCGATATCGTCGATCAGATCAGGTTGGCCAACCAGGCGAAGCAGGTTCTAGTCAATCAGATCTCGCAGGATCTGCAGCGTCAGCTCCAGCAGCAAAATGCGCAGCAGGTGGGAGACATCGTCTTCTCCGATGTGGACGAGAAGACCGATCCACCGATTGGGGTTGAAAGCAGTACCGTGACTGTTACGTTGACCGAGCAGGGCAGCGTCGAGTACTTTCTCCTGGGAGATGTGCGCTCGCTCGTGTTGCAATTGTTAGGGCAACAGGCTCAGCAGCAACTGGGTGCCCATGCCCAGCTGAAGACCACCCAGATCGGCAAAGTGAAGGTGCAGAGCGTCGATAACCAGGGGACCGCTACGCTCAAGGTGCCCGCTGCCGCTTTAGCGCAGTACCTTTTCTCTCAGGATGAGTTGGAGAGCATGAAGAGCCATATCAAAGGCTTGAAGGTCGGTCAGGCACGCACATATCTGCAGAAGCTGCCGGGTGTCGATCCGGCTTCGGTCAGTATCCACCTTACCGGCGGTAGCAATGATGTGCTGCCAGATGATCCGCAGCGCATCCAGATCATTCCGGTGAATCCCACGAACCTGCCCAATGTCCAGCTGCCCTCGGCCAGCGGTTCCGGCCCGGCGTCGGCGACGGCCACAGCCTCACCAACGGTCCACGCCTCCTCTAATCCATAGGCTCATCGGCGGGATCAGCGGGGTCGACGTCCGCGGCGCTGGTACGGCTCTCATGCCAGAGCTGACGGACGACCCGCTTGGCCGTCTCGTAGCTGAAACCCCGGCGCAGAAGAAAGGCCCCCAACTGATTGCGAAAGGCCTCATAGTTCTTAGCGGCTCCACCGCGCAAGAGCACTCGCACCTTCTTGCGTCCAGCCTGTAAGGCTCGCTCTTCGTCATCTTCCTGCCTCACCACCTCGGCAGCAATTTCGGGCGCTACACCCCGTGCTCGCAGCTCACTCTGTAAGGCCCTGGCCCCCTCGGGATGAAAACGCTCGCGCGATTCTACCCAGAAGGTGGCGAAGGCTCGATCGTCGACTAAACCCAGCTCAGTGAGCCGCTCCAGCACCGCTTCGATCAGATCGGGAGCGACCCCCCTCCTCCGCAAGTAGCGGTGCACCTCCTGGCGACTGCGTGGACGAAAAGAGAGATAGTTTAAGGCCCGATCGAGAGCCTGCTGTAGGGCAGCCTCTCGTCGGAGCCGGGCCAGCAGCTCCGGGCTTAGCTCCTGACCAACAGCCAGACCCAGGCGCTCGACTACCAGGATATTGACCGTAAGCAGACGCTGACCGTCGACAAAGAGGTTCACCTGCTCGTTTTTATTCGCCTGTGGCTCTATTGCGGTAATCTGCATAGATCTACTATAGCACGTCGCTGAGGATGCTGCAATGTCGCAGTCGGCAGCTTACGCGCGCTTCTGGCGCGCCTGCTATGTGACCTCGGCACGCTGAGGCGATATGTGAAGCTGGCCCCAGCCAGGAAGCGAGCAGCAATGAGAGGAGGAAAACAGGGTTACTTTCGCCTACGGTCGGCATCGGAACAACGGGTCAAAACAGCAGGGATCTTAGAGAGGATTGGTATGACGAGGGGAAATCTTACGAACGTTCGATAGATCCTACGTAAGCAGTAATTCATGTAACCGGGCGGTTACATGACATGAATTACTGCGCTGCGTTTAGCGAGCGGCCTCCGCGTAGGTTTCTTCCGCCACGGTCTCGGGCAACAGTTCGATCAGAGGAACTTCGCGCAACTCGGTAATCTGGTTCTGCTCATTGACCAGGACAACGCGCGGCTTGAGCGAGCGGATCTCTTCCTCGGTAAAGTGTGCATAGCTCATCACGATCACAATATCGCCGACGGCATTCAGGCGAGCAGCCGCGCCGTTCAAGCAGATGACGCCCGAGCCACGCTCACCGGGAATAGCATAGGTTTCCAGACGCGAGCCGTTGGTCACATTGACAACCTGAACCTTTTCATAAGGATAGATGTTAGCAGCTTCCAATAGATCCTGATCAATAGTGATGCTCCCGACATAGTTGAGATCAGCCATCGTGACTGTGGCACGATGGATCTTTGATTTGCACATCGTACGCAGCATACAGAACACCTCTTTCTCTTATTCAGATAGGTTATGCTCTGGTGCTAACCACGTCCGACCCTGTAGCAAGCAGGCAGCTTCTTACTAGACCAGAGCCACAGAGAAACAGCGAGCCTGGACCCTGTCCCAGTATTCTGCAGCTCGCTGTTCGGCTGACTGCCCAGCGATTCAGCCAACGGTTGAGCTGGCCAGACGGAAGCCCTTGCCACCCCCTCTTATCGCCAGTATACATAAGGTCCCATCAATCGAGTAGCTGGCAGCCAGATCGGCTGGTCAAGGCGCCAGAGAGGCGGAGCGCCCTCATTGTTTCTAAACGATCGAAGCCCGGCCAGGGAACACTGCCCGAGCGCTCACCCGCCTTTTGGGCGAGGAGAGGTAGCCGGAGCAGACGATCGATTCGCTTCAGCAAGGCAGTGCTCTCTCCAGCGAACCAGCCAGACCCGCTACCGGCAGAGCCGCAGCCAGTCGCGACTCACTCATCCTGGGAGGCCAACGGTGATTGCGTTTCCGGCTCTGGCTGAAAGCGACCTTCCAGCACCGCCAGCAAGCCGCGAGCATAAGCCTCAGCGACGCTTTGCGCATCGTAGATCTGATCGCGCATCAAGAGTCGATAGCGACATTTCCAGCGACGTGCTGGCCAGGGAGCCAGACGGATCAGCGTATAGGTTGGAACATAAGTTTCCAGTGTCTGGCGCAAAGTCACCTCATCACAGGCACTGATACCATGTGCCAGCAGGGCCTGACGCAACTCATCAGAGAGCACCCGCAGCCACCTTCCTTCTCACTCATAATCAACTTGTGACCGGGGTCGTGAGCTAGTTACCCAACTCGACGGCCAGCCTGCGTTGCCTACTGAAGAGCGGCGCGCCAGGCCGCACGCATCTCCTCGACGCTCAGCTGTTCCCAGTTCACCAGCGGCAGCCGGCGCGGGACCACCGCGAAGGGGCCGCTCCACTGCCTGGCCTGCTCTTCCAGCCAGGCCAGTACCTCGAATGAGCGCTGGCGCACCTGCTCAACCAGTGGATAGCGCTGAGCGGCTCGATCGAAGACCTCCTGGTCTTTGGTATAGACGCTGAAATCCTCACGAATCACCACATCAACATAGAGGTCCACGTAGATCAGCCGTTGAGAGGTACTCGTATAGGGATCGGTCGGCAGCACCACATCGCAGTAGCCGCTCACAAAGTGCCCGTCCTGCTGGTCATAGCCGATATGAATAGTATACCAGGCATGGGGCCAGAAGTAGGTTAGCGAATGCCGCTCTAGAATCCAGGTTCCTGGTCGCCAGTGCATTGGGGTACCGACCGGTGTCCAGATCGAGACGTACTCGTCACTCAGCGGAAGCTGGTAGCCTTTCCACGCTCCCCACTCACTGCCATCCACGAGCATCTTCTGTATTTCAACCTCAAGTAACATGTCTGACGAGCATCCTACAGAAAGAATCGACCCATGCTTCGCAGCCTTCAGACTACATTATAGCGAAGAGTAGCCTGCCATGCCAGAGGCTGCCCTCGCGAGCGGGTTCCAGCGCAAACACCGCTGCCGCGCCACAGGGCAGTGATATAATGGACAGGCAGCAAGCTGGGGTTGGGCCTGACTTGTCTCCATCACTCTTCGAAAGCAAGGCCCGAGAAGAGAGAGGCGGCAGATCGTCTTCCAGCCCTGGTAAGCTAGTAAGTGAGAATGACCAGGATTCCATCGAGGAGGATGCTGTGAGCAGCCTGGCAGAAGAAACGCGCATTGAACGTGACTCCATGGGAGAGATGCGCGTTCCAGCAAACGCCTATTACGGAGCCAGTACCCAGCGCGCCGTTCTCAACTTCCCCATCAGTGATCTCCGCTTCCCGCGTGCTTTTATCCGTGCCCTAGGCCAGATCAAGCAAGCAGCTGCGCAGACCAATGCCGAGCTAGGTCTGCTTGACGAGCGCCTTGCCGCCGCCATTGTCCAGGCGGCCCAGGAGGTTATCGATGGTAAACTCGACGAGCACTTCGTAGTCGATATCTTCCAGACCGGCTCTGGGACCTCGACGAACATGAACGCTAACGAGGTCATTGCCAACCGAGCCAGCGAGCTGCTAGGAGGAGCGCGTGGTTCGCGGCTGGTTCACCCCAACGATCACGTGAACTTCGGGCAATCCTCCAACGACGTCATCCCCACAGCTATTCATCTTTCAGCTCTGGTGAGTATCGACAAAGAGCTGATCCCTGCTTTAGAGGAGATGCGGCGCGTGCTGCAAGAAAAAGCCGAAGCCTTCTGGCCCATTATCAAGACCGGGCGTACTCATCTGCAGGACGCCACGCCCATCCGTCTGGGGCAGGAGTTTCTCGGCTATGCCGGGCAGATCGAACGCGGCATTGCCCGCTTGCGGCACGCCGAAAACGAACTCTCCGAGGTCGCGCTCGGAGGCACCGCGGTCGGTACAGGCATCAACACCCACCCTGAGTTTGCCGCCCGCGTCTGCCGCCGACTCTCTGACATGAACGGGGTGACTGTGCGCGAGACCAGCAATCATTTCCAGGCTCAGAGCACGCTGGATAACGCAGTCGAGGCCAGCGGCGCGCTCAATACCCTGGCAGTGAGCCTGATGAAGATTGCCAACGATATTCGCTGGATGGGATCGGGGCCACGCGCTGGCTTCGGCGAAATTGAGCTACCTGCCGTCCAACCTGGCAGTTCCATCATGCCCGGCAAAGTCAACCCAGTGATCGCCGAGTCGCTGTGCATGGTCTGCGCCCAGGTGATGGGCAACCACACCACCATCACAGTGGCCGGTCAGTCGGGCAACTTCGAGATCAACGTAATGATGCCGGTGACGGCCTACAACCTCCTGCAGTCCATCAGCCTACTCAGCGCCGCTGTGCGGAATTTCACCGAGCAATGCCTGCGCGGCATTAAGGCCACCGAGAAGGGGCCAGAGATGGTCGAGCGCGGACTGGCGATTTGTACCGCACTGGCCCCGATCATTGGCTATGACGCCGCCGCGGAGATCGCCAAGGAGGCCCACCGCACCGGGCGCACAGTGCGCGAGGTCGCCCGCGAGCGCACGCAACTGAGCGAAGAAGAACTGGCACACATTTTGAATCCGGAGCGCATGACACAGCCAGGTCTGGAAGCCGGACCTGCCGCGGGCTAAGCTGGCAGTCCAGCTCAGCCCGGCCAGATCAGAGACGAGCGAGGCAGAACCAGCACAGGGAGCGAAGCAAAAGCTGCCATCTCCCAGTATGCCAGCCTGGTTGGCCCCGCTCGTCTGCCCCCAGGTTGGCATCGTCGTGGTGTCCGTGGTGTCGCTTCAGAGCCAGCAATCATGGAGCCAGTGCAGAACCTAGCGCAAAAAGCCTCCACAGTAACGCAGGCGATAGAGGACCGTCCCGGCAGCAGTAATCTCTTCTTCTCCCTGAAAAACCTCCAGGTTACCTTCCACACGGTTGATATAGCGCCAATCCTGCTCTTCCCAGCAAGCAGGACCCCGAAACGGTAGCTCTGCTGACACCTGACGCAATGCGCGACGTAAAAATGCGTAGATAGTGCCGACTTTCTCCGCCTGGCCTCCAAGCTCCTCGATCACACCACCGGCATAGGCCATTGACCAAACCGGTTGTGCCTGCCAGGAAACCACTTCCTGTCCAACAAAGAAGGCCATACCAAAGTAGATATCGCGATAGAGCCAGGCCCTATCACGCCACTCCAACTGTCGAGAACCAGGAAGCACAGGTCTCACTGAGGCCGCATCGCCCAGAGCGGCATAAGTATGGCGTTTTGCCTCCAGCAGAAAAGTCAGGAAATCCCCTTTCTCAAACTCTACCATCAAGTGTACCTCCTCTTATCCGAAGTAGGAGCTGACATGATAGCGGGGCTAACTGCAACAGTTAAACTGTAACAGTATCTTGACAGTTCAAGCGGAGTCTCAGTACCAGAGCTGAGAGATTCAGCTGAACTCACCAGGCGGCTCGGAGGGCAATCCCATTGGAAGCAAAGGCTCCTCTCTGCTGCAGCCTAGTCAGTCAGGGAAGCAGGAGCAGAGAGGAGCAACCACCTTTTTACCGTCGGGCCAGGAGCAAGTCAGCTCGCCAGGAGGCAGCTCGGGGAGGATCAGGACGGCCTCAGCACCTCAATACTTTTACGGACAATTTCCACAAAATCGGACTTGAGGCTGGCGCCGCCGACGAGCGCCCCATCAATATCGGCCTGAGTCACATACTCAGCGATATTGGCTGAGGTCACACTTCCCCCATAGAGGATACGTACAGCGTTAGCCGTCTCGCCGCCATACATATCGGCATACAGCTCGCGGATCAGGTGGATGGTCCGCTGAGCATCTTCGCCGGGGCAGGCCTTACCCGTGCCAATCGCCCACACCGGTTCGTAAGCGATCACCACATCACAGGCCCGCTCGCTACGGAAATTTGCCAGACTCTTCTGCACCTGCGACCGGATCACGGCCTCTGTTTTTCCAGCTTCGTGCTCCTCCAGGCGCTCGCCCACGCACACAATCGGACGCAGGCCATGACTGAGTGCAGCCTGAGCCTTGCGATTCACCAGCTCATCGCTCTCGCCAAAATAGGCGCGGCGCTCCGAATGACCCAGGATGACTGTCGTACACAGCTCACGAACCATTAGAGGCGAAATCTCACCCGTGAACGCGCCCTTCTCCTCAAAATGCATATTCTGAGCGCCCAGTTCAATGCGTTCGAAGAGCAGAGCGTCGAGCACCTCGCGGACCGCCGAGAGCGAGATAGCTGGGGGGCAAAGAATGCAGAGCAAATACGGATACTCGTTCAGCAACTTGCCCAAAGCTGGCGTGATCTCCAGTGCAAAGCTAGAAGCCATGCGCGGGCCATAGTGCATCTTCCAATTACCCGCAATAATGGCAGTGCGCGCCGGGGCCGTTGTCATTGCTAATCACCTCACCCTCAGCGATCCTGCAGGGCGGCGACCCCAGGCAGGATGCGCCCTTCGAGGAACTCCAGCGAAGCGCCTCCACCGGTTGACACATGCGTCATCTTGTCAGCAGCGCCCGCCTGCTCGACCGCGGCAGCGGAATCGCCACCGCCGATGACAGTGGTAGCCCCACGGGCAGTGCAGGCTGCCAGGATCTCAATCACCGCCTTGGTGCCGCGAGCGAAAGCCGGCATCTCAGCTACCCCAAGGGTGCCGTTCCAAACGATTGTCTGGGCCTTCTCCAGCACCTGGCGGAAAGCCGCCACTGTCTCGAGTCCGATATCCAGAATACGCCAGCCTGGCTCCACCTGATCGCGCGGCACCACACGCCATTGAGCATCGGGAGCAAAGCGGTCGGCAATCACCACATCCACAGGCAGCACCAACTCTAGCTTGCGCTCGCGCGCGCGCATCAGCAGATCGCGAGCGACATCGAGCTTGCCTTCTTCGACCAGCGAAGCGCCAACCTCATAGCCCTCCGCCTTCAGAAACGTATTAGCCATACCGCCGCCGATCAACAGGGCATCGGCCAGCGTCAGCAGGCGTTCCAGGACAGCGATTTTATCGGAAACTTTGGCCCCACCGATTACCGCCACAAAAGGACGACGAGGATTCTCCAGGGCCGCGCCCAGGAAATTCAGCTCCTTCTCCATCAAGAAGCCGGCAACGCCGGGCAGATAGTGGGTCACGCCTTCTGTGGAGGCGTGAGCGCGGTGAGCCGTACCAAAGGCATCGTTCACATAGAGATCGCCGAGCGCAGCCAGACGGCGGGCGAACGCGGGATCATTCTGCTCCTCCTCGGCATGGAAGCGCAGATTCTCCAGTAGCAGCACCTGGCCCGGCTGTAGTGCTCGTGCCAACTCCTCGACCTGGGGACCAACGCAATCGGGGGCTAGCTGGACAGGACGCTGCAACAGCTCGCTCAGACGCACAGCCACTGGAGCCATGCGCAGCTTCTCCACCACCTTGCCTTTAGGTCGGCCCAGGTGGGACATCAGAATGACCGCCGCCCCGTGGTCGAGCAGATACTGAATCGTTGGCAGCGCGGCCCGGATGCGCGTATCATCAGTAATGTGACCCTCCTCATCGAGAGGCACATTGAAATCCACGCGCACCAGCACCCGTTTACCCTCCACCTCGATATCACGAACCGTCTTCTTATTCATGCCAGTGCACCCTCCATCCAGAAGGGCGGGGCAGGCCCCGCCCTTGCAATGAGCGACCACGCCGAAGCGCTACCTACCAGCCCTTCTCGGCGATGAAGTGAGTCAGATCGGCTACACGCGTCGAGTAGCCCCACTCATTGTCATACCAGGCGATCACCTTGACCATGTAGCCGCCCCCGGTGACCATCGTCGAGAGGCCATCGATAATAGCTGAATGGGTATCGCCGCGGAAATCGGAGGAGACCAGCGGCTCTTCGGTGTAATCCAAGATCCCCTTGAGAGAGCCGGCAGCCGCCTCCTTATAAGCCGCATTCACCTCCTCACGCGTAGCAGGCTGGCGCAGGGTTGCCACGAAGTCGACGACTGAGACCGTAGGAGTAGGTACACGGAGGGACATGCCATCGAAGCGGCCTTTCAGTTCGGGGATCACCAGCGCCACGGCGCGGGCAGCGCCAGTGGTGGTCGGAATAATATTGAGGGCGGCGGCACGAGCCCGGCGCAGATCCTTGTGCACCAGATCTTGAATACGCTGATCATTGGTATAGGAGTGGATCGTATTCATGAGGCCATGCTCGATGCCGAAGCGGTCGTTGAGGACCTTGGCAGCGGGGGCCAGACAGTTCGTCGTACAGGAGGCGTTAGAGATAATGTGGTGCTTGGCCGGGTCATACATGTGCTCATTGACGCCGAGCACGATCGTGATATCCTCGCCCTTGGCCGGAGCGGAGATGATCACCTTTTTTGCCCCGCCCTGCAAGTGGGCCTTTGCCTTATCGGCATCGGTGAAGAGGCCGGTGGACTCAATCACGATATCGACACCCAGGTCGCCCCAGGGAATTTGCGCGGGATCACGCTGAGCGAGGACCTTGATGGTGTGGCCATTGACGATGAGAGATTCGGGGGTTGCCTCAACCTGGCCCGGGAAACGGCCATAGGTGGAGTCGTACTTGAGCAAGTGGGCATTGGTGTAGGTGTCGGTGAGATCGTTGACGGCGACGACCTCTAGCTCGTGGGGATAACGTTCGAGCATCGCCTTGAAGGATTGCCGTCCGATGCGGCCAAAACCGTTGATGCCTACTCGTGTTACCATGCGGATGTTTCTCCTTCTTGCTACTTGCTGCTACTAGTCATAGATCGTATGACTGAGAAGCGCTGGAGCGGGAGGATAAAGCGCCTCCACAATCCTGAGACAAGACGCCCTCCCCAGGTGTTCCACGTGAAACACAGGGAAGCGCTGGACAGAATCTTGTCTGCCCCCTCACACCTCTTCATCGAGGAACGACCGCCGCACCTTCTCTGCTGGACACAGCGTTGCCTTGCACGCGCCAGACGCCCTCCTGCTGACTTTCTCAGCTGGCGCTGCTCATTTCTTCAGCGGCTCACCCGCCGCACCGCGCTTGCACGCACGCCATTAGCCAGAGTCCACGCGGCCACTACTTCGGCGCCGCGGAAGCGTCCCGCAGGCGCCCACACTCAGCTAAAAGAGTATCACCAGTTCTAGTGAGGGTCAAGCAGCGGCCTTGCCGGCTCGCGCACACCTGCGCCACCTCCAGGTCAAGGCGCATGTCACGCACAACCTGCTCCGCTCCGCACTCAAGAATAGTCTCCAGCCGGCGTGGCGAGCGAGAAAGGCCCAGCCACCAGCTCAGGCCCTCTCACCACTCACGCACCGCCCATGTGGCCGAGGTCACGTGCTCCTCAGTTCCTGAACTCCTGGACCTGGCCTCTTGATCTGGCCTGGGCCTCTGCCCGTCCCGGCTAGCGTCGCCAGGGCGCAGCAACAGGAACAGGAATCACCCCGACAGAGAAGCGCACATACTCATCGGTATAACCGAAGCCGGAGCCTGGTACGCCAGCAATGCCGGTCTTCTCGAACAGAGAAAAGGCATCCTCACCAGGGCGTAGCTGACTCCAGTTATAGACAGTGGCATCGTCATCCAGGTAGATCTCCGCGAAGAGCTGCAGCTCTTGATCAAGTTGCTGTAGCTGGGCGATAAAGCGACGACGACGTAGACGATAGAGGTTGCGCAGCTTCTCGATCAGATAGGGGCGCTCACGCAACAACTGGAGGTAAGCCATGAAGCGTAGCTGCCACTCCGCTGGCAGTGAAGCCATGCTATTAGACCAGCCGGGGGCCAGTGCTGGAGCAAGACGAGCGTCGCCGATAGTCACCCAGCCGAAACGATCGCCAGTCAGCGAGAGCGTTTTCGAGAGGCTGCTTACAAAGATGGTCTGTTCCAGGTGAGCGGGATCAGCAAAGGTAGCCATGCGCGCCTGATCGTCCTCCGGGCGCCCCGTGCCCACGTAGGCCAGATCGGCCAGGAAGAAGAGCTGCCGCCCGGCCTCGCGCTGGCGCCGGACGACAGTATGCAGAGCAAGCAGCTCCTGTGGAGTAAAAGCAAAGGTTGTTGGATTGTTTGTGACCGTCAGATAGATCAGGCGGATATCGGGCGCCTCTTGCAGCGCCTGCTCCAGCTCCTCAGCGGTCAGTTTGAAGCGATGCTCGGGCCGCGTGTTGACACGATGCAAGCGGTAACCGTAGGCCCGGGCCTGGGCCTCGGGCACGCCGAAGCCGGGGGCAGGGAAGAGCACTGCTCTCTCCTTGATCCCTTGTTCATCGCACATCTGGCGAAAGCCGCGCAAGGTCTTATCAATTCCATCCATCGCCCCCAGGCTCAGATAAACCTGCTCGCCCTTCACCGTCAGGCCCCACTGCTCTTGCCAGTTGGCGGCGAGCCAGTCACGCAGCACCGGATTGCCAATGCCAATAATATCGTAGATGCGCAGATCGATCTTCTGGTCCAGAAGCGAGCGCTCGTAGTCAAGCATCCGATCGCGCAGCCATAGGTAAACCTCACCGGTGGCCGTATAGCCATTGAGATTCTCACCGGGGAGAGCGATCCCCAGCTCATCGGCAAGCATCCGGTAATCTCCTGATCCCCCAGGATCTCCCTCGCACTCCACAATCCGACGGAGATCCACGTCACCGATGGTACGATCGACAATTTCGCTGGCGATGATCTCTTCATCGAGTTTGAGATCGCGACAGCGCCTGCTTAATTCGGCGACCATTCGCGCCATCACGCGAATAGGTCCCGCCCCCTGTTGTAGCATAGGTCGATACTGCAGCAGGAGTTCATGGCGTAGGCGCTGGATGATGGCACGCTGCTCCTGGACGGGCAGGTGCGGCTGATCGTCTGCCCGAGATGAATCTGCAGGTGTCCCGTGAGTAATCACCGCTGTTTACTCCCTTCCTTGCGCCGTCCTGGCGCAACCTGGCTAGCGCGAACGATCGACCTTGATCGTCGCTAGCCGTTTCTTCAGAGGAAACGGCTCCTCAGACAGGATAACATATGCCGTTGATGCCAGGCAACCAAGGCACTGGCAGACGCGCGCCAGCGCGCTGGAGGAGTGACAGGTCCTGCGAGCTGAACCATTCTCAAGGGTGCGACCAGCCACTCTGTCCTGTCACAGCGATCGAGTTGGCGGAGCTGTTGTGGCGCTGTCGCCCTTTACTGACAGCAGTGGCCAGGTCCAGGTACAATAGCAGGCAGGTAGGAAAAGACAGGCTGTATGCTGGTCTTACTCGCCAGATCACAGCGCAGGCGAAGGCCTCGTTTCGTCGATCCTACGTGAGGCAGTTGGGAGAGGTCACGAGCGAGTAGGCAAGCAGACCATAAGCAAGGGAAGGGAGATGCAGCGTATGCGCGAAGGGCGGCCATTCCACGGACGTAGTGTTGTGATCACCGGGGCCGCGCGAGGACTGGGAAGGGCCTTAGCACTGGCTTTTGCGAGAGAGGGAGCCAAAGTGCTGGTGCACTATGGGCACTCGGAGGCCGCTGCTCAGGAGCTGGTCAGGGAGATCGAGCAGCAGGGCGGCCTGGCGTTGGCCTTGCAGGCCGACTTACGCTCGTCGGCGCAGGTTGAGCGGCTGGTCTCTCAGGCACACGCAGCCCTCGGTCGCTTCGACGTCTGGGTCAATAATGCTGGAGCTAGCGCCAATACAACTGAGACAGGCGGCCTGAGCGAGGAGGAACGTTTCGAGCGACTGTTGCAAGTTGACGTGTTGGGCACCTGGCGCTGTTGTCGGGCTGCGGTTCCTTTGATGAGCAGCGGCGGTTGCATCCTCAATGTTGCCTGGAATCACGCGCTGGATGGAGCACCTGGCTTCGTCAGTCAGGTCTATGCTACGGCCAAAGGGGCCGTCATCGCTTTGAGCCGCTGCCTCGCACGTGAGCTGGCGCCGGATCTTCGTGTGAACTGTATTGCTCCGGGGTGGATCGAGAACGATTGGGTCCGGTCACGTCCGGCGCGCTTTCGCGAGCGTGTGGCCGAGCGCATTCCGCTGAGACGCTGGGGGCAGGCGGACGATGTGGTCGCGGCAGCGCTGTTTCTGGCATCACCCGCCGCCTCTTTTATCACGGGACAAGTTCTGATTATCGATGGCGGCGAGGTCATCGGTGCGCTTTAGAGCGGCAGTAGACGGCGGCCAAGAGAAAGGTGAGCAGTGCAGCGGCAGAGAGGCCAGGGTCCAGATTGGCAGCAGATGGCCTGTAGAGTATCCGCTATCTTCTCCTCTGGCGCAGAGGAGAGGCAGCCCCCGTCTGCACTGTTTCACGTGAAACCTTTGCGGCGGTGGTCCGTCGGAGCGCCTCGTCATCGTTTCACGTGAAACAGGAGACAGGCTATCTTCCTCGTGGCACTGCCAGTTCTGGCTGGCGCTGCCGGGTTGGCTCGTCTGCTTTGTCTAGAGTTGGCCAAACACTCCTTCCCGCACAGCGCGAGTCAGGCGCTCAATATCAGGAGCAGGCGGGCGATCGCGTTCCAGCTTCGGCACATAGGTCCGCACGAGCGCGAAGGCTTGCTCCACCCCCTCGCCAGCGCGCAGAGGACGGCGAAACTCTAAAAGCTGAGCCCCACAGAGCAGTTCGATGGCCACCACCTGCTGCGCCAGCTCCAGGATACGGCGAGCTTTATGGGCCGCCGTCACCCCCATACTGACAAAATCCTCTGTTCCCGCTGAGGTTGGGAGCGAGTCGATGCTCGCCGGATGCGCCAGCACCTTCATCTCATTGACCAGAGCTGCTGCCACATATTGGGTCAGCATCAGGCCCGAATTGAGACCGGGCTCGGGCGTCAGGAAGAGGGGCGCCCCCTGGTCATCCCAGTCGTGTGGTCCCATGAGGAGATAGATCCGTCGCTCTGCAAAGCTCGCGAGCTGAGTCAGGGCCAGTGCCAGCACATCGAGGGCCAGCGCCAGCGGCTGGCCGTGGAAATTCCCGCCCGTGAGCACCTCCCCCTCATCAGGGAAAATGAGCGGATTGTCAGTCACCGCTCCCAGTTCGCGCTCAAAGACTGCCCTGCAGTAGTTCAGAGCGTCGCGGACGGCCCCAAAGACCTGGGGGGCGCAGCGCAGGGTATAGGGGTCCTGCACCCGGGGACAGTCCTCATGACTGCGTTTGATTTCGCTGTTAGCCAGCAGACGGCGCAGGTGCCCAGCGCTCTCCTGTTGGCCACGCTGATTGCGCAGGCGTTGAATGCGCTCATCGAAAGGTACATGGCTGCCCATGAGGGCCTCAACGCTCAGGGCACAGGCTACTTCTGCCGTCTGGAGCAAGTTCCAGGCGTCTTCCAGGGCAAGGATAGCACTGGCCTCCATCAGATGAGTGCCATTGATCAGAGCCAGCCCCTCTTTCGCTTCGAGGCGGAGCGGTCGCAGGCCGGCCTCGGCTAGCGCCTCTGCTCCCGGAAGGCGCCGTCCACGATACCAGGCTTCACCTTCTCCTACAAGGACCAGCGCCAGATGGGCCAACGGGGCAAGATCCCCGCTGGCTCCTACCGAGCCACGCGAGGGCACGATGGGATGGAGTTGAGCGTTGAGCAAGTCTATGAGAAGGCGCACAACTTCCACGCGCACGCCAGAGTGGCCACGGGCCAGGCTGGCTGCGAGGAGAAGGAGCATGGCCCGTGTGGTTTCTTCATCAAGTGGTTCCCCCAGACCAGCAGCGTGGCTGCGCAGGAGATTGTACTGCAGATCGAGCACTTGCTCATGCTTGATACGTACGCGGCTGAGATGACCGAAGCCGGTAGTGACACCGTAGACTTTGCGATCTTCAGCTACGATGCGCTCGATAAAAGTCCGTGCACGCTGGATACGGACCTCAGCCTCTGGTCCTAGCTGCACCGGAATCCGGTGCCGAGCTACGGCGACGACTTCGGCAGGCGTGAGGGCCTGGCCATTGAGAACCAGGGGGGCGCTGTGGAAGTCCGTTTGATGACGGGTCGCGTGATTCTTCATCGCTGAAGTCCTTTCTGGCTACTTTGCCTCCTGCCAGGATTGTAGCAGAAGGAATCTGGAAAGGCAAACGACCCGGCTGAGCGGGTCGCCAGGTCTTTTCCTGCTTTGCCAGGGGCGGCTGGCCTGGCCAACCGGGCAATGGTAGAAGAGGCCACAGGCCTCAGCCCCGGTCCGGCCTCGCGACTGATAAAGGAGGCAGTGTTTCACGTGAAACACTGCCTGTCACTAAGGATAGCCAGAGTAGCTCACACAGCACGATGGCAGGCCTTGCTCAGGCAAGAGCCTGACTGACGGTTGAAAGCCTTGCGCCTCTCTCCACCTCTTCGTAGCCCTTCTCTGGCTGGCAAGGGTGGCCTGGTCTGCTGCTGATTGTCAGTCCACTGGTCAACCAGGGGTCTGGCTCAGGCGCAAGGTCGCCTCATTGAACACCTAATCTAAGCCGATCTTGCCAGTGGCTAGAGCAGTGTGAGCGTCGACTGTACCAGATTAACCCCAAAATGGTAGCCGATCTCACGATAGTCCTCAAGCTGCCAGAGAGCAAGCTCGCAGCGCTTGCCGATCTCAATGCTGCCAATCTCCTCTTCCAGAGCCAGCGCCTTCGCCCCGTTAATGGTCGCTGCCGTGAGTGCCTCCTCCAGGGACATATCCATCTCCGCCATCGCCAAGCCAATCATCATCTGCATGTTTTCACAATAGGAGGTCCCAGGATTACAATCGGTAGCCAGGGCCACGGTGAGACCCAGGTCCAGCAAGCGCCGCGCTGATGGATATGGACTGCGCAGCGTGTAAGAGCAGCCTGGCAGAAGCGTCGCCACCACGCCGGCGTCCCGCAGCGCTTTGAGGTCTTCGTCGCTGGCATGATCCAGGTGATCGGCAGAGGTCGCCCCTAACTCCGCCGCCAGGCGCGCACCACCCGAGGGGCTGAGCTGATCCGCATGGATCTTCAGACGATAGCCCAAATCTCTGGCCCGCCTCAGAATCCTGCGACACTCCTCTACCGTGAAGGCCTCCGCTTCGCAGAAGACGTCACAGAAGTGCGCCAACCCCACAAAGGAGGGCAGCAGTTCCTCGACAACCAGATCGAGGTAGTCCGCTCTTCGCTCGCGGTATTCCGGGGGCAGAACATGCGCCGCTAGAAAGGTAGGAACAACGCGCACCTGCTGAGGCACAGAAGACGAGGTCCTTTCCTCCAGGGCCTTGAGATTGTTGATGATGTGCAAACAGGCTTCTTCATTGATGCGGTCAAGGCCGTAGCCACTCTTGATCTCGACTGTGGTCGTGCCATGATCCCGCATGAGATGGAGCCGCCTCTGCGCCAGCGCCAGTAAGGTTTCGGCATCGGCCTTGCGGGTCGCTTCCACGGTCGTTAAGATCCCTTTGCCCTGCGCCAGCAGTTCAGCGTAGCTGACCCCCGCCCGACGCAGGTGAAACTCTTCAGCACGCTGACCCGCAAAGACAAGGTGGGTGTGCGAGTCGACAAAGCCAGGAGTAACGACTGCTCCCTGGGCATCGACGATGGTGATCCCATCCTGGCGCGTTGAAAGGAATAATGGCTCCGCTTCATTGTCAGGCCCAATCCAGACAATTCTGCCGTGGTAGACCGCTAACGCTGCGTTGTTCAGTACCTGCAGCGCTCCGCTGGCTCCTTCAATTGGCTGCTGGGCTACTGTTACGAGCTGTTTGATATTGCGAATGACCGCGCTCGCTCGAATGGGAGGCTGCACTGGTTCGGCCTGCATGAGTTGCTTCTCCTTGTAAGGGCTGTGAGTGAGGCTCGCTATGCTGTTTTTTTATAGCATAGTTGCTCCTCAACGTCGAGGCTTGCGGCTCGTCCCCGCATTTGCTACACTCTCCTCGGAAGCAGGTCGCTCTGCCGTTCCGCAACGCCGAAGGCCCTCCACTCGTAGTGGAGGGTGGATAAACCGCGTCGGCTCCCGCTGCCACTAGCTCGGACGGACAGTGTGGAGCGCCCCAGCCAGCAGGAAGGAGCAAGCAGTATGCGGGCTATCGATGATAGTAGCGAGAAGTACGCCGCCATCCTGCGCGAGCTACGCATCTGGAAGCATCTGCCAGAAAGCGATCTCTCTCGCATGCTGCGCAGGTATTTCCTGGTGACGGACGATTTCCGTGAGATGGAGGATCAGGGGCTGCTGACGATGACCTTTGTGGGAGATGAGTATATGATTAGTCAGACGATGCTGGGCCAGATCTGGCTGGAGCAGTACGAAGCTGATCAGCGAGAAAAGGAGCAGTACAATGTCCGCTGACGAGTCTGAAATGGCGGCTTCTCAGCCCTATCAGACGATCGGCCCCGCCGAGGCCAAAGAGCTGATAGCGCGCGGCGCCCACGTGATCGATGTGCGTTGGCCTACTGAGTGGCAGCAGGGCCACATCCCCGGCGCCACGCTTCTCCCTCTCAGTGGTATCTATGCATTCGGCCAGGCCCTGCGGGAATTGCCCCTTTCTCCCTCGGAGGAGGTGATCTTCGTCTGCGCCGTTGGCCAGCGCAGCGCCATCGCTGCAGAGATCGCCTCTCTGCTCGGTTTCCAGCAGGTCTATAATCTGGCTTCTGGCATGCATGGCTGGCTGCTTTCCGGCTATCCTGTTGAGCAGACCTCTTCTTCCTGACCGAAGAGGTGCTTTCTCTCTCTGCCGCTATTATCCTTGGTGCATAGCTCATACTGTGGGTGAGTCCCTACCCATAAGGAAGGAGTAAGACCTTATGCCTCTCTTGGAAGGAAAGAACGCACTTATTTTCGGTGTGGCCAATCACCGCTCGATCGCCTGGGCTATCGCTCAGGCTCTGGCGGCTGAGGGCGCCCGACTGGCTTTGACTTATCAGGAGCGCATGGAAAAGTTTGTGCGGGAGCTGGCCGAGAAGGTACCAGGTACACCGCTGATCCCCTGCGATGTGCAGAGCGATGAGCAGCTCGATGCCGCTTTTGCTAAGGCGGCGGAACTCTTCGATGGCGGCCTCGATATCTTGATCCATTCAATCGCTTTTGCCCCCAAAGAGGATATGGAAAATCCCTTCTGGCAGACCAGCCGTCAGGGCTTTTTGACCGCTCTGGATATCAGTGCCTATTCGCTAGTGGCTATGGCCCGGCGCGCAGTGCCTCTGATGCAGGCGCGCGGCGGCGGAAGCATTCTGACGGCTACTTACATTGCCAGTGAGCGAGTGATGCCCAAGTACAATGTGATGGCCGTGGCGAAAGCCGCTCTGGAGTGTAGCGTGCGCTACCTGGCTTATGAGCTGGGCGCTTACAATATCCGCGTCAACGCCGTCTCGCCAGGACCTGTGAATACTCTGGCAGCGCGCGGTGTTCCTGGTTTTACGACGATGCGCGATCATATGACGGAGGTGGCTCCGCTACGCCGTAATATTGAGCAGAGCGAGATCGGCGATGCCTCGCTCTTTCTCTGCAGTCCGCTGGCACGAGGGATCACAGGTGAGGTGCTCTTCGTGGACGCTGGCTACCATATTATGGGAGCCTAGACGCCCGCGGAGATCTGGATAGATCAAGCCTCGCTTGCGGCGCGTCAGAAGCTTTGAGTGCTCCTATGCAGGAGCCTGCTAGCTCTCTCTGGCTTACCTGGCCTGGCGCTGATCGATGGCGCAAGAGAGGCGGCAAGAGAGGCGACAAGAGAGGCACTCCCCCAGCGAGGGGAGTGCCCTTGTTCTTTTTGCTCCGTTGGTTGCTCCTCTTTCAGCTCCCGGCAGCTTGTCTTTGCAATCGCCTCACTGCTCGATCCGTCGCACGGTTGGCGGCGGAGGTGCTGGCTCACCACAGGTACTGCAATAGCGTGCGTGGGGGCGATTCATGTGACCGCAGGGCCAGGGACGCAGCTGCTCTGTAGGCGACTGACTCCCTGCGGCGCTTGTTGGAGGAGCAGCCCGGCCTCCCTGGGACAGCCGCGGCTGCCCCCTCTGCCCCCTGATGCCAGCGTCTCGTGGAGGACCGCCGAACGGTACCAGGGTGTTCTCATCTTCGGGGTCTGGCGAGGGATCAGAGGAAGCCGCCACTCTCGCAGCTGGCGGGAGCGGTGACGCTGGTCCAGAGACAGACGGCAGTGCAGCAGACGGGGAAAGCCCAGGGGGCTGATTGCCAGGACCTGCCGGCCACGGCGCTCGAGAGCCGGGAACAACAGACGGTCCCGCGGGGACTGGAGCTCTACCTGGGGCTTGTGGAAGCGGCGCTCCAGCTGGAAGCGAGGGATAGGGAGCAGGGGCCGATGGCCATGCCGGCGGCACGCTCTGACCCTGGGCCGCTGCATAGGAATAGCTCTGGCTGCCCGTGGCGTTCACCACCGGGGGCAAGCCTGCAGGCCGTCGCCGGCGTCTGAGCTGGAAGACGGCCCCCACCAGCAGCGCCGCTATGACTACAGCTCCCAGGCCCCCAGCCACTACGAGAAGCAGGGGCACACCCAGCCCCTGGCCTGTAGCCGTCGATAGCTGCTCGTGAGCGGCCTGCTGCCTGGCATAGTTCAGGTAGGGTGTCACGGCTTTGAAAGCAGGATAGCGAGCTGCCAGAGTGGCAAGTTCCTGAGCCGCGCGATGCCAATGGCCAGGAGCAGTGGAGGCATAATCGTTGAAGGCCTGGCTCCAGGCACTCTGGAACGGTCCCGGCGCGGTATTCAGCTGGAGGTTCTGGATCAAAGCTCGCGCGCTATTGCTGGCCTGCAGAAAGCTGGTACCTCCAGGAGTGCCAAAGCTGACAATACCTACCACCTGGCCTCGACTATCGAGGGCCGGCCCACCGCTGTCACCTTGTTCTACATTGCCCCCTACCTGGATGACCTGCGCCCCACTGTCGGTTGTCTTGATCGAGCTGACGAAGATGCGATTCACCGATGAAGTCAGAAAGTCCGTCGGACGCATACTGACATCGGCATTGCCCGGAAAGCCGATAATGGTCAGGTTGTCCTGGACCTGGACAGCCGAGGAGTCACCGAGCTGGACGCTTGGGGTATCCTCCATATTCACGTGGATGATGGCGACATCCTTCTGATCCGGCGGGCTTTCTTGCTCAACACGGTCAACGCGGGCAAAATAGGCGTCCGGCACATCGCGTAAACGGGCCGCACTTAATGGGCCACTATAGTCAGTGCTGAGGTAAACGGCGCTGAGTGGAGGATCATAGCTAGGCATAGAGGGGAATTGGCCACTGAGCAAGGCTTGTTCCATCTGATCAGCGCTGAGCTGATTGCCGCGCGTCAGCGTGCTGTCGTAGTAGGTCGCTACATCGGGGGCTGCCGCCTTGATTAGCACAGCATTGAGTTCATCGTTATGGGGAGGATTAATCACATGATCAGCTGTGAGTATATCGCCGTGGGCGCTGATAAAGGTCCCCGTTCCAAGGGCAGCCAGGCCATAGCTACCTCCACCGAGTGGAAAGGTCACACTGCGCCCACCAGAGAATTGGACCGTGAGCCGTCCGTTTATTTGGGTGACGATGCGCACGACGGCAGGCCGGGCAATATCTACCGCTCTCACCACGGGGTCCTGGACATCACCCCCTGGCACACCATCGGCCTGCGCTGCCGGCCCTCCCAGGGCCATCAGCAGGAGCACAGGCCCACAGATGAAGCAGAACATAACAACGAGCAGAGAAGGTAACCCTCGCGAGTTGGCCTTCCTCTCCCGCACGTGGCTGCCGCCGGGTCCGGCAGAGATAGTTGCATAACAATTCATAGCAGGCATCCTGTCCCCAAGTTGAATATCATCGCACTGCCATAACAAGGTCTATCATAGCACAGAGATATGCATGGCTCTCGATTTTTTGTCTTCCTGCACGGTCCAGGGCCAACCTTTCCTTTTGTGCCTTTCAGTAGAGAGACCGCGCCTTCTCTATAGATAGAACGCTCTGGCCGCCTGCTTCTGGCAGCCGGGATCTTTCTCAGGAGCATTATACAAGATAGATAGGCAAAGTGACACAAAGGGATAGAGCTAATACTTGCTGAAGGAGATCCTCATTCTATAAGAGGATGGTAAAGGTCTAGTGAGGAGGAAGCAAAGCACCTGAGAGGTATAGAGCGCAGCGAGGAAGAACAAGATGCTGTTCCAGCGCCGCATCAGAGCGCAGCTCTCGCGTGGCAGCGGCCCTAGACGAAGAGCTTCGACGAGGTATATAATTGACGGATAATAGTTGGTCTTGCATTGCCGGCACAAAGGGGGAGAATACTGGCAGTGAGCAGCCATCCAATACCAGGCTCAGGCAACGGCGCTTCGGCCAGCGGCAGCTCTTTTTCACATCGGCGTGAAGGGCGCACGACGAATGGCGCTACACCGGCGTCAGTGTCACAGAGCGCCAGTGGACGCGGATCTGCTGGTTCGTTTGACCTCAACGGCCTCATTGCGGAGCTACGCGCCCTGTTTGAGCGAGACCGGCAGATAGCCAGCTTGCCCGATAGCACGCGTTGCGGCATCTGCTATCTGCACTATCGCTTGAGCGAGCTGCGCTGGCGAGAAGAAGGCTTCTACATCTGTCATGAGTGCGAACGTCTTCTAGGCCAGCAGCCGATGCCTATGTTACGCAAGCAGCAACGACAGGGCTAGTCGACAGCGGTCCAGCCAGCCGGGTCGCACCATACGCACCATATAAGCCGGCAGCTCTGCCTTAGAGGAGCGCAAAGAGTAAGCAAAAAGAGGACCTGCGCCAGCGTCGACATTCTGCCCTTGCTGGTGCAGGTCCTCTCGTCGGCCTTAGACTACCTCTGGTTCCGGCTCTTCGATCTCCCCTTCGCGCGCCGGACGCAGGTCTTCAGGACGATCGAGGCGATCCAAAAAGAGGATGCCATCCAGGTGGTCAATCTCGTGCTGCAGAATACGAGCAAACCAGCCCTCGGCATGAACCTTGATCGGTTTGCCCTCGACGTTCTGGCCTCTGACTACTACCTTTTCGGCTCGCCTGATGTTATCTCCTACATAACCCGGAATGCTGAGGCATCCCTCGGTTCCCAGCGTCTCCCCCTCGGCTTTGATGATCTCTGGATTGAAGACCGCCACTTTGTGGTCCTCGTACTCAGCGACGAAGACGCGGATCGACAAGCCGATCTGGGGAGCGGCCAGGCCAACCCCATGCGCGGCGTGCATGGTGTCAAACATGTCCTCTATCAGCCGCTTCATGGAGGCATCAAAGCGATGCACCTTCTTAGCTTTTTGCCTCAAGATGGGGTTTTCAGCCGTAATGATCTTGCGAATCGCCATAGCTCTTTTCCCGAGATGTATCCCGAATGAATTGCCACACAGCCACAGTCTGGCAGTCAATGTTATATAATTTGCGTATATATCCTATCACATGAGCATGCGATTATCCATAGACGGCGGAGGTGGGACGTGGTATCTGCGCCAGCCAGCAGTGAGTGGCTCACGGCCAGGGTGGCCGCCTACATTGCTCGTCATGGCCTGCTTCCTCCTCAGAGTGAGGTTGTCATTGCTGTCTCGGGCGGAGCTGATTCGCTCTGCCTGCTCCATCTGCTGTGCTCGCTCTGTGGCGAGGGTAGACCCTTTCCCACGGTGCGTCTGTTTGCCGCCCACCTGAACCATCGCCTGCGCGGCCAGGCGAGCGAGCGGGATGCTCTCCATGTCGCTCGTCTGGTTTCAGCCTGGGGCATTCCTCTCACCATCGGCAGCGTGGATGTCCCGGCGCTGGCGCGACGCGAGAAACGCTCCCTGGAGGAGGCCGCTCGTCTAGCTCGCTATGCTTTCCTGCGCGATGTAGCCCGGGGGCGCCTCATCGCTGTCGCCCATCAGGCCGATGATCAGGTGGAGACGATTCTGCTCCATCTGCTGCGCGGCAGTGGCCTGGCGGGCCTGGTCGGCATGGCCCCGCGTCAACAGGATATTATCCGTCCCTTACTGGAAGTGAGCCGGGCGGAGATTCTCGCCTACTGCCAGCAGCAGGGCCTCAAGCCCCTGGAAGATGAGAGCAATCGCGATCCGCGATTCTTGCGTAATCGTGTGCGCCACGAGCTGCTGCCACTCCTTGAGCAGCTCAATCCGGGTATTCGCGAAACGCTGCGTCGCAGTGCCGAGGTCTTGCGCGTCGACCTGGAATGGATAGAAAGCTGCGTCTCGCAGAGTTGGTCAGCGGTGGTAACCGGTGCCAGTGCGGAGGAGGTAGTCATGACCCTACCGGCGTTGCTCGCACAGCCGCTCAGCTTGCAGCGACACCTGCTACGCCGCGCCACGGCTTTGCTCTGCGGAGGCCAGTCTCCGTTAGAGCCGCGTCACTATGCTCTGCTAGAGGCCTTCCTGCAGCAGGCGCAGCGCTCACGGGCGGAGCGCTCGTTAGACCTCCCTGGTCGGCTTCAGCTGCAGGTCAGTGGGTCAACGCTACGTCTCTTCCACGGTCCTCAGAATCGACAGACGCGGGATATGGCTTTGGATAATGAGGCGCTTCTCTTGCCTGTCCCCGGGGAAGGCCAGGTTCCTGGCACCCCCTGGCGCGCTCGGGCAACGCTCCTGGCTCCTGATGTCGAGCAGGCAGCCCTGGAGGCTCTGGCGCGTGAAGACTGGGAGGCGGTCTGGCACCTTCTGCCACGGACACGCTATGTTGTATATATCGATGGTGAAGCCGCTGGCCCGCTGTTGCAGGTGCGCACGCGCCGGGCGGGCGATCGCATTCAGCCACTGGGCATGCAGCAGAGCCGTAAGGTCCAGGATGTGCTCGTCGATGCTCACGTCCCGCGCTCAGAACGGGATACCCTCCCGCTCTTCTTCGCCGGCTCGCGCTGCATCTGGATCGCTGGCCACTGCCTGGCTGAGTCCGTTCGCCTCAGCCGTACTACCCGCCGCATTGTTCAGCTCAGCATCAGCCGCTAGAGCGAGCGGCACTTTTTCATTGCTACTCTTCGGGAAGGGAAAACTATGCACGAGGATATTGAAGAGATTCTCGTTACACAGGAGCAGATCAAGGCCAAGGTCAAGGAACTGGGGCACCAGATCACCCAGGATTACCAGGGCAAGAATCTGCTGCTCCTGGGAATTCTGAAGGGGGCCATTCCCTTCATCGCCGACCTCTCACGCGCGATTGATATGCTGCACGAAATCGACTATATGGCCGTCTCTAGCTACGGCAATGCCACGCAGTCGAGCGGCGTGGTGCGCATTCTCAAGGATCTGGAGGGGCCGATCGATCAGAAACATGTGCTGATCGTCGAGGATATTGTGGATAGTGGCCTGACGCTGCATTATATGCTGGATCTCCTGCGCCAGCGGCACCCACTGAGCTTGCGCGTCTGTACCTTGCTATATAAGGAGCGCGAACGCGCTAAGCCCCTGGAACTGGCCTATATCGGGTTTCGTATCCCCAACCTGTTTGTGGTCGGCTATGGTCTCGATTATGCCCAACGCTATCGCAATCTGCCCTACGTCGGCGTCTTGAAGCCCGAGGTTTATCAGAACAATCAGCAGCCAGAGCGCCAGCACCAGAGTCCAGCAGAAGGTAGCTAGCGCTTCCTTTCTCTCTCAGATCGCGATCGATCGCTAAAATAGCGCATGCTTGGTGCAGAGGGAGCTTGCTTTGTGTTATAATTCCTCATAGGATCAGAAGGGCGTTCGAGGAGAAAGGCGATGCAGATCACAGTTTGTAACCTCGGCCCATTGCGACGGGCAGAGATCGTCATGAAGCCTCTGACGGTCTTTGTTGGGAAGAACAACACGGGCAAAACCTGGCTGGCCTATACGATTGCAGGCTCCCTCGGGCACTATAGCTGGAGCCGCTACCTCAGCGCCTACTTGAGTGGGCAGACGCGCCAGAAGTATCCTCCCCTTGATCAGCTGGTACGACGCGTTGCCGAGCAGAGCAGCGGGTTCCTTGACCTGCTGGACTTCGCCGAGGAGCACGCCGAGCACTTCCTTAATGACCTGCTCCTGGGCGTACGGGAATGGCTGCCGCTGTTCTTGGGCAGCGACCACGCGCGCTTCGAGGAGCTGGCTCTGAGCATCGATATCGCAGCATTTAAGCCGGAGCTCCTCCGACGGCTGCTCCTGGCCAGCGTCAGCGATTATATCGGGGGCGACAAGGAGGAGGCCCCCTTGAAAGCCTTGAAGGAGAGTGGGGAGGCCCGCCTCTACTTCTACCCAGGCCAGAATGTGAGCGAGCGCCTTCCCCGTCGAGAAATCGCGGGCTTCGTGGATGGCATCGTCTTCCGCGAGATTCTCCAGGCGTTCTGGCGCAATATCAGCTATTTCCCGACCGAGCGCAGCAGCATTATCTACGAGCGCTTTATCTCTTTACCTCCTTCAGTGAGGAATAAACGAGGCCACCGGAGGACAACCGATACCAGAGATTTGTTGGAGCGCTTGCTGACAGCCCTCTCAGAGCAATCACCACGTCTTGTGCCTGTGCCCATCGCCGACTTTGTCGAGATCGTCTGGCGCTTCCATCGCCAGAGTAGCCTGAGTTCGAGCCAGGCACAGAACCAGGCTGCAGCCAGCCGTAGCCCTTATGTGGAGTTGGGCGCTCTTCTGCAAGAGGAGATTCTTGAGGGAACGCTCGACTTTACCCCCGCCGAAGCTGGAACGGCGCGCGAGATTCTGTTTTGCCCTAGACCAATGGCCGCCTCTCCTGAGCCGACGCCCCGAACAGAGCTGGAATTATCTGTCTCCTCCTCGATGGTGAAGGAGCTTTCTTCGCTGGCCCTCTATCTGCGCTATCTGGCTCGCCCGGGCGAGCTGCTCGTCATCGATGAGCCGGAAATGAACCTCCACCCGGAAGCTCAGGTCAAAATGATCGAGCTGCTGGCTATGCTGGTGAATGCCGGCTTGCAGATCATGATAACTACGCACAGCACCTATATGATTGATCACTTGATCAATCTACTGGCCGCCGCCAGACACCCGCAGGAGCGGCACGATGAGCTGGCCTCGCTCTTTTTCCTTCAGCGCAAAGAGGCCTTTCTCGCTCAGAACCAGGTCGCCGTCTACCATATCCGCGACGATGGCGAGGCTGTCAATATCCTCGATGAAGAGGGCATTATTCATTGGCGCACTTTTAGCGAAGTGACGCGGCTCGTCGAGCGCATCCACTTCGAACTGGCCGATTGAGGTGAGGGCGATCGCCCTTTAGGAAGGAAGCTGAGCAGCTATGCCGTTCACACGTCTGTTGCTGATCGGCGCGACCTCCTCAAAATGCATCAATGGCGAAAAAGGAGATAAGGTCATTATTGCTCCTAAAAATCATAAGGTGAAGGCGCACCTTGGCCATCTGGACGATCCTTACGCCGGCGAGGTCATTCTCTGTTTCCAGCTCGATGACGGTAGCGAGCAGGCCCGTGAGCTGCTCCGCAGCCTGGGCATTAGAGACGGCGATCGTCGCTGCGATGGCCTCATCTTCTACAGCCGGGATGGTTCCCCAGAACGCACCGTCTGCCTGGTTGAGCTGAAGCATAGCCGCGTCGAGGAGGCCGCTGCCCAGCTTATTCGCACTCGCCAATGCATCGAAGATCTCCTATGTAAAGAATGCGGAGAGCCAGGGAAAAAGTATATCCAGCGACTGCAGTGGAAAGCCTGTCTCTACCGCCACGGAGCCTCACCTGACGAGACGAGTAAAGTCCTGAAAGAGCTGCGTCGCTATTTCAAGCACTACTGTTCATGTGATCATCAATCTGCTGACATTGGGCCATTTCTGCGTGGAGAAAGCGAGCAGCGTATTGCAGAGGGTCGCCGGGGCAGGAAGCGCGAGCGCTAGCCAGAGAGGGCCGCTCGCTGAACGTCGTGGCCGAGGAAGCGATGGGAAAGAGAGGGGAGCCAGGCCCCTCAGTAGAGGCACGAGGTTGACCGTCACCTCCCCTGTGCTACAATGAGAGGCAGTCCATAGCCCTTCAGCGAGCGAGCCTGCGGGCAACCGAGCATAGGAGAGGAGGACAATGGCATCCGTTGCAGTGATTGGCAGTGGTGCCTGGGGAACCACGCTGGCGCTTTTGCTGGCCAACAAAGGGATCGATACGGTCCTCTGGGAGCATCGGCCCGAGCGGGCCGCCGACATGGCGTGTCTGCGTGAAAATAGACTCTTCCTGCCCGGCTTTCGCTTTCCCGAGCATCTAGGAGTCACCGCCGACCTGGAAGAAGCTGTTCGCCATCGCGAAGTCATCATCCTGGTCACACCCTCACAGCGCATGCGTGAAAACGCGCGGCAGCTGGCCCCCTATTTGGAGCGCGGCGCTATCGTCGTGAGCGCCAGCAAAGGCATCGAGCTCAGCACGCTCCAGCGTATGTCGGAGGTGCTGGCCGAAGAGCTACCGGAGGCACGCGCACGTCTGGCGGCCCTCAGCGGCCCCAATCTTGCGCGTGAAGTCGCCGAGGGGAAACCCACAGCCGCCGTGGTGGCTGCTCAAGATGAAGCCATCGCCATCTATCTGCGCACCCTGTTGAGCACCGCTCGCTATCGCGTATACACCACCCAAGATATCACCGGGATTGAGCTGGGTGGAGCTTTGAAGAACATCATTGCCATTGGAGCAGGCATTAATGACGGCATGGGCTATGGCGAGAATGCCCGCGCCGCCTTCATCACACGCGGTCTGGCCGAGATCACGCGGCTTGGTACCGCCGCCGGGGCGCATCCGCTGACCTTTGCCGGCCTGGCAGGTTTAGGCGATCTAGTGGCCACCTGCTCCAGCCCACTGAGCCGGAACCATCAACTGGGCCGCCGTTTAGCCGCAGGAGAAAAGCTAGACGAGATCCTCGCCTCCATGCACAGCGTCGCCGAAGGCGTCTATACTACCCGCGCTGCCCTCCAGCTAGCCCAGCGCTACGGGGTTGAAATGCCCATCACCCAGCAGCTTGCCCTTGTCTTGTTCGAAGGCTACGATCCCTACAAGGCCGTACTGGAACTGATGATGCGCGACCCCAAAGGGGAGATGGAGGGTTTGATCGAAGGCAGCATCTATGTGAGCTAAGACCAGATCACGAGAGAAAGAGCACTGCAAAAAGTAGGGGCGCGTTAAACGCGCCCCATAGCTACCTTGGGAATAAGCTAATCGAGGTAATCCTTGAGCTTACGACTGCGGCTGGGATGGCGCAGCTTGCGCAAGGCCTTGGCCTCGATCTGGCGGATGCGCTCGCGCGTTACATGGAACTCCTTGCCGACCTCTTCGAGCGTGCGACTCCGACCGTCATCGAGACCGAAGCGCAGCTGGAGAACCTTGCGCTCGCGCTCAGTCAGACTGGCAAGCACATCCTCAACCTGCTCCTTCAGGAGCTGATGGCTGGCCGCATCAGCGGGAGCAAGGGCCGTATGATCCTCGATGAAATCACCCAGGTGACTATCCTCCTCCTCGCCGATTGGCGTTTCCAGGCTCACTGGCTCCTGGCTGACCTTGATGATCTCACGCACCTTCTCGGGGCTAATGTCCATTTGCTCGGCGATTTCCTCCGAAGTTGGCTCACGCCCGAGATCCTGCAAGAGGCGACGACTAATGCGGATCAGCCGGTTAATGGTCTCGACCATGTGAACCGGGATACGGATCGTGCGCGCCTGATCGGCGATAGCACGGGTAATGGCCTGACGAATCCACCAGGTGGCGTAGGTACTGAACTTGTAGCCCTTGGTGTAGTCGAACTTCTCGACGGCACGAATCAGGCCAATGTTGCCCTCCTGGATCAGGTCCAGCAGGCTCATGCCCCGGCCAATGTACTTTTTGGCAACGCTCACCACCAGGCGCAAATTAGCCTCGGTCAGGCGTCGCTGAGCCTCCTCGCCCTCCTCGATGATGCGTCGATTCGGGTTAGGCTTGGCAGCCTCAGCCTTGCCCCGCTCCATCAGCCGCGCCAGGCGGACCTCCTCCTCAGCGGTCAGCAGAGGAACCCGACCGATCTCGCGCAAGTACATGCGCACCGGATCGTCGAGACTGTTTTCGAGGTCGGCAACGACGATCCCGAGGCCGTCCTGGAGGTCATCCCACTTGGCACCGGTCATCGCCTCAACGTCGACCTCGTCCTCCGGTCCAGGTTCCCAGTCTGCCGGTGGCTCCTTGGTATCCAGGGCATCCATGGTTTCTTCGTCCTGTAGCTTGGAGAACAGGTCATATGACTCACCGTCATCGGCAGCCGTGACAAGGCTACCGGCGGTGGTAGCACGCAGACCTAGTGAATCGATATCGTCAAAAACACGGTGCGAGTCTTCGAGGAGCATGTCTGCCTCGAAAGGCTCATATACATCGCTCAATTGTTCAGTATGCACCTCTTCATTCCGCGATCTTGTCATGACATCCTGCTTCTGATTCACCATTCTGGCTCCCCCTTCAGAAAACGGGTCCGCAATGAATAACGAATAAGGAGACTGACCCTGCTCTCTGAAAATAAAGAGTAAGATAATAGCGCTATGCGATGCTGATCATCGCCTCCCACCCTGCCCAGGCTATTCCACATCACCCATATAACATCTGGGCTTGAGGATTTTCATCCCTGCAGATTCGTCCTCAAGTGAATCTCACGGATCTGCCGGTGGATTTCCTGCAGCTGATGCTCCAGCTCGTGCACTGCGGCTAGGTCCCCGGCTTCCCGGGCTTCCTGGATCAAATAGCGCAGCTCCGTATTGAGCTGCATCAGCCGCATGCGCTTCAAGCGGGTGGCGCATTGGGTGGCCGCTTTGATCAGTCCTGCTCCATCGAGCGGAGACGCTGCCTCGACGCGCCTTTGCGCTCGGGCCGCCGTTTCCAGCAACGCGGAAGGTAACAGTTGCTCTAAGGGTTGATGGAAAGAGGAAGAGCCACGTTGATAAAGAGAGTTGAGAAAGTGGTACAACTCCCGCGTGTCCGTCCCGATAAAGTCACCATCGTTTATTATACCACAAACATGTTGACTTAAACCAGGATGTTGGAGGAGTAGCCCTATCAGGTAGTCTTCCCATTCTACTCTATCCAGGCCTCCTCTGTCAAGCGCCAGGCCTTTGCCATCGGGGCCAGTGCTGACCCGGGCGCTAGCGAGAGCGCCCGCTCTGGCGTCCTTCACCTCGGCGGCTGAGGCCGGGGACAGCGCCTCAGTGTCAGCTTTCCCGCTGGCGCCCAGGCCAGTTTGAGCAAGCGCAGGCCGAGCGGCTAGCGGAGCTGGAGCCTGTGGAGACTGACGCTGCCGTCCTCGCCCTTTCCTGCTGCCTTCCACCTCCCTTCTACCTGACTCAGCGGGCACAACGATCTCGGCCACGCTCTGGTGTCTGCCACGCAGGCTACGCTGCAATTCATTATACAGGCTCTGCTCATCGACATGGATCATCCTTGCTAGCTTCCGCACATAGGCATCGCGTTTGACGCGATCGCTGATTATGCCAATGATGGGGAGCAGGCGTCGCGCCGCCAATGCCTGGTCTCTCGGCTGGCGCAGATCCAGATCCGTTGTCTTGGCTACAAAGTAATAATCGACCAAAGGTAACGGATGAGCGAGGGCCTCCTCCCACCGGGCCGGGTTCTGGCGGATCACCTCATCAGGGTCCTGGCCTGCGGGCAGCAAGAGGACATCGATCTGGGCATCTACCTCTTCCTCCAGACGAATAATGGCCCTGGCGCCTCCCGCCTGACCACGGCGCTCCTGGGGCGGAACTGGCAGCGGGACAGGAACAATTGTGCGCTCTAATGAGCGAAGCGCCTCCTGGATACCATGCTCTGTAGCGGCCATGCCGGCGGCATCGGGATCTAAGGCCAGAGTAATGCGCCGCGCCAACTTTTTGATCTGCTGAATGTGTTTTTCAGTGATCGCACTGCCAATGCAGGCAACAGTCTGCCGCGTTCCATATTGGTGGGCCATAATAGCGTCGATATACCCCTCGACAATGATCACCTGATTGGCCTGCTTGATAGCCTCCTTGGCACGGTCGAGTGCATAGAGCACGCTGTTTTTCTCGAAGAGCGCTGTCTGGGGAGTATTCAGATACTTGGGCTGGCCATCGCCCAGGGTGCGCCCGCCAAAGCCAATCACCTGACCTCGCAGGTCCCGAATCGGGAACATAATGCGGTTCCTGAAGTAATCATAAAGACCCTGCCCATCCTCCGGCTCACGGGCCAGGCCGGCACTGACCAGCTCCTGCTCGCTATAGCCCTGGGAGAGCAGATAGCGACAGAGAGCATCGCGGCTGTCGGGAGCGTACCCCAGGCCAAAGGCTATGACGGTCTCCCCAGTGAGGCCGCGACCCTGGAGATAGGCCCGCGCTGGGGCCGCCTCGCGCAAGCGCAGCAGGGCCTGATGAAACCAGAGCTGAGCGTCCTCGTTAAGATGGCGCAGCCGTTCGCGCAGGGCCGCCAGCTCGCGTTGTTGGGCCGCATCATAGCCGGGCTGCTCATCAAGAGAGACGCCGGCCTTCTCGGCCAGGTAGCGCAGGGCCTCTGGAAAATCAAGCCCCTGGGCCTTTTGTACAAAGGTGAAAATATCGCCGCTCTCATGACAGCCAAAGCAGTGCCAGTGCTGCGACTCTGGAAAGACATAGAAGGAAGGTGTGCGCTCGTTGTGAAAAGGGCAAAGGGCCTTGAAGGCCCGGCCCGTTTTTTGGAGCTTCACAACCTGGCCAACTTCATCTACCAGGTCGAGGCGCGCTTTGATAGTTTCGATGATTGAAGACATTGGCCGCCCTCAGCAAGCGACGACGTTGCTGTTGTCACGCTCAGAGTTTCGTCTTAGACAAAAAGGGCACCGGTCGGACAGGCGAGGCCCTCTCCCGCCTATGCTATCGCTTCATTTCGAGGGAAACAAGCGAGTACCGCCAGAAGATATCGCACTGAGGGAGGGAGGGAAGCACATGCCACATCCGTCCTTGCCACAGCCGCTCCAGGCTCCAGCCGACAAAGAGCAAGAGCGTTTGCCAGTCAGGTCTGCCCTCTCTCTGCCATCCCTAGAGATATAACGAGCTACTGCCGGGAAAGTCGCGCTCCTGGGGAAGAAGGTTTCCTCCGGGTTCAACAGTCGCCGGCGACAGGCAGACACCACAGGATTACTTCGGGGCAAGGAGGGAGCATCGCAGCTCTCCCACCCTGCGAACGTGGTCAGAGTGCCCGACCAGGGTCCCCCCAACCAACCCTGGAGACCAGTCCCAGCTGGGCCAGGTTGCATTTCTGCAACGCTTCGTTCTCCCGTGGCCGGGCAGAAGTAATGGCGCCGTGGCAGTTATCCACATTTCCACAGTCCCTACTACTGTTATATCCATCTATTATAAAGAGATGGATATGGATAGCAGTAGTAATAGGGCCTGTGGAAATGTGGATAACCCCGGCTAGATGAGGCCGATTCTCGAAGAGACGTTGCTGGCTGAGATGGCTCTGGAAGCGGCGCGATGCGCAACTTGACATGGATGTTATTTTGCTGAGAAACGCCGCTCGCTCTGTGCAAAAGTGGTGGAAAACTTGGGGATAAATGACAGGCAGGCTGTGGATGACGAGGGAGACCGCTCAGGGCCTGTGGAAAAGTTATCCACAGGTGGCGTGGAGAAGTCGGAGGGCCGAGAAATACCCTGTGGATAATGTGGAAAAGTTATCCACAAAATCGGTGGAAAACTAGAGAGAAGGATGTCCTGACACGTCAGGTTAGGATGACCAATGTGGATAACTTATCCACAAAATCGGTGGATAAGTGCCTGTCCTCTTGTCCGCATATGTCGGACCTTTGGGGGAGATCGAGCGCTTTATTACGACGCTCTGGATAACTTGTGGATAACTTATCCACAGGATCTGTGGAAAACTTTGAAACGCGGCCTGCTTGTGTGGATAATGTGGAAAAGTTATCCACAAAATCGGTGGAAAACTAGAGAGAAGGATGTCCTGACACGTCAGGTTAGGATGACCAATGTGGATAACTTTTCCACAGAACCTGTGGAAAACTTTGAAACACGGCCTGCTTGTGTGGAAAAGTGGCCGGTGCAAGGAACCTTTATCGACAGGTTATCCACATTGCCTGTGGATAACCTGCCTGAAATGTGTATAAAACTATCTGCAGGGAACTGTGAAAATGGTAGAACGCTGGTGAAACGCTACTCTTACACCGAGAGAGCGGGAACCAGGCGCCCGGCTCCAGCCTGAGCTAAATAGCTATAGATCCGCAGTAGCTCGGCGACACCGCTGGCGCTGGCGGCCTGATAGCCAGCGTGGTGAGGAGGATCACCATCGAAAACGCCGCCGATCATACCGAGCGTATTCTGACCCAGCTCGTAGAGAAAGGGTTCCAGCGCACGCAAGCCCTGGCGCCAGATGTACTCGTGCCCCAGTGGGGTAGCGTTGCCGTGGTCTGGCTCCTCTCTTCTATCCCGACCATCGAGCTTCAAGAGAGCCTCGATATAGGGGCCGATTAACCATGTCCAGACGCTGCCCTGGTAGAGGGCCTGGCGCTGCTCGTCGCTGCTCCTGCCCAGTCGTCCGCGATAAGCGGGATCGTGGGGGGCTAGCGTACGCAGCCCATAGGGGGTCAAGAGATGGTGCGTGACCTGCTCTAGCACTTCAAGACGATGGACAGGGACGAGGGCCGTATGGCGCAAAGAAATGGCCAGCAGCTGATTAGGGCGCAAGCTGGGATCATGGCCGGAGGGTCCATCGAGCACATCATAAAGATAGCGACCCTCGGCATACCAGAAGCGCTGAAACCCCTCTTCGCAGCGCTGACGCAGCTCCTGAAAGCGCCCACTCAGATACGTATTCCCGCCGCGTCCGCGGACTAATGCCGACCACTCCTCCATTAGTGCCAGGGCATGATACCAGAGGGCATTGACCTCGACCGCCTTGCCGGTGCGAGGCGTGACCGGGCTGCCGTTGAGATAAGCGTTCATCCATGTCAGGGCCTGGTGAGCGCTGGCACTTCGCAACAAGCCGTCATGGGGATCGACCTGAATCCCATGCAGCGTTCCCTCCAGGTACCAGAGCAGGCTTTCCGCCAGGCGCTGGTAAAGCTCGGCAATCAGCTCTTCATCGCCACTGAAGTGGAAATAGTGGTCGAGGGCATAAAGGTACCAGAGCGTCACATCAATGTTGCAATAGTCTGTCTCGCTGAGGCGTTGGCCAGTGCGCGGTAAACGATCCGGCAGCAAGCCCTGCTTAAAGTAGCGGGCCAGTCCTCGGAGCAAGCGGCGGCACTCGTCGAAGCGTCCGGTGGCCAGCATCAACCCGGGCAGAGCGATCAGCGCATCGCGGGTGTACTCCTCCAGTCCGTAGAACGTTGACAGGATCGAGAAGCGCTCTGCTTCCTGATCCGCCAATGGCCTGCCGTAAGGCCCGTGACCCAGGCTGACCAGGCGAGCTGGCCGCTGGCGAACCAGAAAACGATCTCCTGCCTGCACAAGCAGGTGCAGAAACTCCTCGCCCTCGCGCTGAGGATTGGTGGTTCCTGTTAGAGGCAGTACCTGAAGGCGGTGGGAGGTTTCTCCGCCTTCGCCAAAGTAGCGTTGTGGCTGGAGCAGAGCGCGCTGCTGCTCGATGCTCCGCCGGTAGGCCAGAGCCAGATAGTTGGGCGTCAGCGTCAACAGAGCAGGGTCCTCGGTCGTGGCCACAATGGTCAGCGTCGCCTCCTCATCCGGCCAGAGACGCGCGCGAAAGACACCCGGCAGGTAGAGATCGTCCACTGCTGGCCGTCCGGCATCACGGTCAACGCGACGCAGGAAGTGCCAGTACCATACCCCAGTCGGAATAAACAGAGGCTGGCTGTCGGGATGGCCGACGATGAACAGGTGATAGGGCTGAGCATCCTGGAAGGCCCGAATGGTGCAGCCCGTCACGCCGCGTGGAAAGAGCAGCTGGCCCCCTGACCATGAGGCCGGTGCAGCCCCTGGCTGCCGCTCACTGCTGTGGTGTACTTCTACTTGAAAGTGCCAGTCGTGGTGACCGGTTTGGGGGCAGTCGAAAGGACGGTAGGCAGAGAATGGCAGCAGGGTCAGTTCCAAAATATGCTGATCCAAAGCACGATAGCGCAGGTATGTGCGCTGATAGACAGGAGGGCTGGTCGAACCCGAGGCTGAGGTCGCCACACGCACGCGCTCGCTCTCCGAGCCGAGGCTGCGCTGCTCATGATTGCGCGAAAGGCGATACTGGATGCAGGTCGTATGCTGGCCGGGAATCATCCAGACCCGTTTCTCCAACATCACCCCATCGAGACCGCCAATGCGATAGAGAAAGACTGGAAAACCTTCCTCTAAACGAAAGGCCTCCAGATGAACAAAGCCGGCGGGGCTGAGCGTGCCATCACGGTACTCGTTCGTCCCAAGATAGTAGGTGCGCTGATCAAAGACGGCCTCCTCATCGATCTTAGCCAGCAATAGCTGGGGAGGAGCCTTCTGCTCAATTGGGACAACCAGCAGACCATGCTGCATGCGCGTCAGCACGCCGGCGACAGTGCCGGCGGCATAACCTCCCAGCCCGTTCGTGATCAGCCACTCGCGCGAAATGGTCTCGTTCAGGTCACAACAGATACGGCGATCAAATGTGATGGGCATCGTGGACCCTCCAGGCCCTCTTCAATGATACGCGGCTCTCCCCGCTGGACGTCATGCTCTGCCTGTACGTTGTGCCTCACAGCACCCCTTATTTAGTGTAGCATAATAAGTGCCAGGAAGCAGCGTTTTTCACACGGTCCTTTCTACAATGTAAAAGGATTGTTCTTCTGGCGTTGCACAAATGAGCCTCGGGTGACAATCCTCCCAGGCGAGGCGTATATAACAATGCAGAGAGTGCCAGTGTAAAGCCCCGAGCGAGTGCAGATTGCTCATCTTCCCGAGGCGGGCCTTGACCTTTGTCCTGCGCAACGGTCTTGGCCTCCTTTCTACCTTGTATTATGTCGACGGGCGTCCAGGTCTGCGATCAAACCGGGAGCTTGTCAATAACAGTCGAGCTATGCTACACTGCGCATATCCTTTGCACCCCATGTCGTTCTGTTAACCAGAGGAGGTGTCTGCATGGTATCCTCTCCCGTCCGCAGGGCAGGAAGCCGGCGAGTGCTACGAAGTGGGATCTTGCTGGGCATTGTGCTCATCTTCGCCCTGGCTCTGGCCGCCTGCGGTGGTTCGTCAGCGCCCGCGAGCGGCGGGGGCAATGCAAGCAACAAATACGGTCTCATTACACCGGGCGTTCTCACGGTCGGTAGCGATACAACCTATCCACCTCAGGAGTTCATTGATCCAGCCACCAACCAGCCCAGGGGCTTCGATATCGATCTCATCACGGAGATCGCCAAGCGCCTGGGGCTGCAGGTTCACGTGGTCACTGACGGCTTCGATACCATCTTTGATGACCTCTCGGCCCGGCGCTTCGACCTCGTGATCTCGGCAGTCACGATCAATCCCGATCGTCAGAAGAAGTTTGATTTCATCCCCTACTTCAATGCTGGCGAGTCGCTCCTGGTCGAGAAAGGCAATCCGCTGCACATCACGAGCGTTGATCAACTCTGTGGTCAGAATGTTGGCGTTCAGACTGGTACAGTTGAGCAGACTGATCTGCAGACGGCCTCGCAGAACTGCACCAAGGCTGGCAAGCCTCCCATCCATCTGACAGTACTCAAGGATCAAACGGAAGTCGTCCAGTTGCTGGCCAACCATCGTGTGGTTGCCACCTATCAGGATTCGCCAGTGACTGACTATTATTTGAAGCAGAATCCAGGCAAGTTTGAGGTGGGCGGCTCGGTGGTCAATGCTGCCCCCGAGGGGATTATGTTCCGCAAAGGGGATACGGCTCTCTACAATGCTGTCAAGGGCGCCTTTGACGCCATGCGCAGCGATGGCACCTACAAGCAGCTCATCGACAAGTGGGGGCTGACCAGCGGCGCTATTGCTCTAATGGAGCGGCGTACCCTCCTCTAGCCTTACTGGCAGGCTCTTCGCACATGTTACCTCAGCCTCCTTCATCTCACCTGGTGTTTGGTTTACCCACTCCTATGGTTCGTGCTGGAGGCTGATGGCGCGGGCAGAGTGAGCTTGTTGCCGACTGAGGCGGGGCCGCCGCTACCACAGCTGGCTGCCTCTCTCTCGCCGCCCTGAGAGAAAAAAGGGTGGCATGGACTCCCCGCTTCTGCAGTACACTATCATAAGTGAGGAAACCAGCTGGTCCCAGCGGACCAGCCAGGATGACTCAGCTGCCAGAGGCAGGAAGGCATACTCAGTTGGCTCGGCTCGCTCTGCGTCCAGCGCTAGCTGGCCTCTTGCCTGCCGGATCTAACGACCCAAGGAGATCCCCGCCATGTTCGATTGGGATGCCGTCTGGAAATTCATTGTTTCGCCCTTTTTTCTCCAGGCTGCCTGGACCACGCTCTGGCTCTCTGTCGTTGCCCAGCTTGCCGGCGTGGTCCTCGGTCTGTTTCTGGCGCTCATGCGCATGTCACGCTTCAAGTGGCTCTCCTTCCCCGTACAGGTTTATGTCTGGTTCTTCCGCGGCAGCCCGCTGCTTGTCCAGGTACTCTTGCTCTGGGATGGGTTGCCCAAGCTGGTCCCCGGCCTGCTCTTCAGTCAGATCACCTGCATATTGATTGCCTTCTCTTTAAACGAGGCAGCCTACATGTCGGAGATCATCCGGGCGGGCATCAGCTCGGTCGATCCAGGGCAGATGGAGGCGGCGCGTGCTCTGGGTATGCGCTACTGGCTGGCTATGCGCCGCATTATTCTGCCGCAGGCAGCGCGGGTCATTATCCCTCCGCTCGGCAACGAATTCAACAATATGCTCAAGACCACCTCGATCGCTTCAGTCATTGGGCTGGAAGAGCTGACCGGTACCGCCGAGATCCTTGGGGCACCAACTTTCTCGATTTTTGAGCTGCTGATCGTGGCTACCGTCTACTACTTGCTGCTGACTACCTTGTGGGACTACTTCCAGCGCTGGATCGAGCGTCGGCTGGACCCCGAGTATGCGGCCAAAGGCGGACGGCCAGGTCGGCGCCCAGGACAGAAAAGCTGGGCCCAGCGGGTCCTGGGATTTGGCAATCCACCGCTGGAGTCTGGCGAGTTGATCGCTGGTGGACATGGAGGAGCGCGCTAAGGCGTGTCTGCTTGAAAGGAGGCCCTACCAGTGACGCAGCAGCAAAGCTATAATGGTTATCAGGAGCAAGAGCCACCGCTCCCATCCGCTGTGCCTCAAGCCACTGAGAACGCGGAGATGGTTCGTGTCGAGCAGGCAGTGAAGCGCTTCGGGGACTTGCTCGTCCTCAACAATGTCAGTATGACAGTGAAGCGTGGGCAGGTCGTGGTGATCATCGGCCCCAGCGGCTCCGGCAAAACAACCTTGCTGCGCTGTATTAATCACCTTGAGAAGATCGACAGTGGCTACATCTATGTGGATGGGCAACTTGTCGGCTACCGTCTGGTTAATGGACGACTGGTCGAGGCCAGGGAAGCTGAGATTGCGAAGATGCGCGCTCAGATCGGCTTTGTCTTCCAGCGCTTCAATCTCTTTGCCCACATGACAGCCCTGGAGAACATTATCGAAGCTCCCGTTCATGTACTTGGCATACCGCGCGACGAGGCGATTGCCCAGGCAATGGAGTTGTTGCGCAAGGTTGGCCTGGAAGAGAAAGCCCACGTCTACCCTCATAAGCTCTCGGGAGGTCAACAGCAGCGAGTGGCCATTGCGCGGGCTTTGGCCATGCGACCCAAGCTGATGCTCTTCGACGAGGCAACCTCGGCCCTTGATCCCGAGCTGGTGGGCGAAGTGCTGAAGGTCATGCGCCAGCTGGCGGAGGAAGGCATGACAATGGTGGTGGTGACCCATGAGATGGGGTTTGCTCGCGATGTTGCAGATCACGTGATCTTTATGGATCACGGAGTAATCGTAGAGGAAGGTCCACCTGAGCAGATCTTCGATACTCCGCAGAACGAGCGTACCCGTAATTTTCTCGGCCTCATTGCCGCCGATTAGGAGAGGCAAAGTCTGGTGAGTAGGAGGAGCACAGCAGGTATGCGCCTTTACCGGGCGACACTGGCAGAAAACCGGACCCTGCGGCGGGGCCTGCACTTGCTAGAGCTAGAGGCGCCGGCGCTCGCTCAGGCGGTGCGTCCGGGCCAGTACTGCATGGTACGCTGTGCTGAGGAAGGGTCGTTTGACCCGCTGCTGCGCCGACCTTTCTTTGTGCACAGCATCGAGGGCGAGCGCTGTCGTATTCTGCTCCAGGTGCGTGGGCGTGGTACAGCCTGGCTGGCGAGGCGGCCCGCCGGAGCGGAGCTGGACCTGCTAGGGCCATTAGGCCAGGGCTGGCGGCTCCCGTCCCGCCTGAGCACGCTGCTGCTGGTCGCTGAGGGCTTCGGTGTTGTAACACTGGCGCTGCTGGCTCAGCGCGCCAGCGAGCAGGGGCTGGCAGTGACCCTTGTTCAAGAAGTAACGCAGCTGCCAGAAGGTTACCCGGCTGCACTGTTACCGGAAGAAGTCGAGTACCATCTGGTGACGAGCGATGGCGGTACGGGCCAGCAGCGCACGCTCTTGACTGTGCTGGGAGACTATCTCAGCTGGGCCGATGCCGTCTGTCTGGGCGTTTCACGTGAAACGGCGCTGCAGCTCCGTCGACACTTCGAACGCCTGCGCCGCCCAGGCTTCGCCCAGGTTGCCGTGCTCCACCCCCTTGTCTGCGGTACTGGTACCTGTCTGGCCTGTGCTCTGGAGACCAGCCGTGGCCCACGCCTCATCTGCCAGGAGGGACCAATCTTTGATCTCCAAATCCTTACACAGGGCTGAGAGGAGAAACCTGCCAGCAGACCACTGACCAGTGAGCCAGTGGTCCACCAGCTCACTGGTCAATGAAACTGTCGACCTGTCTGGCCCTTTCCCCTCCACCTGGCTCCTCCCCCGGCCCAACCGCCAGCAGCGGCCGAATGATGCGGTAGGGGAATCAGGGCAACTGTAACAAGGTGATCTCAGCTAGCTGATCCAGGTCTGCTGGCTGACAGGGAAGAAGGAAATTCGGAGTAGTATCCAACAGCTCCACAAAGGCTGCGACCACCGTTGGGTCAAAGCTGGTACCGGCATCACGCCCAATGCGCTCGCGAGCCATCTCTGACGAAAATGGCTCCTTGTAGGGGCGCTGCGAGGTCAAGACATCGTAAACGTCGGCCACCGTCAGAATACGCGCACTCAGAGGAATGGCCTCGCCGCGCAGTCCTGATGGATAGCCCTGGCCGTCCCAGCGCTCGTGGTGGTACAAGACCGTTTCAACATAAAACGGGTCCACATCGCACCCGATCAAAATGCGAGCCCCGATGACCGGATGGCGCTGCATCTTGCGCCGTTCCTCAGCGGAGAGGGCGGCGGACTTGTGCAAAATCTCGTTGGCGATCCAGGTCTTTCCCAGATCATGGACCAGAGCCGCCAGGGCCAGATCACGGGCCTGACCGTGCTCCCACCCCAGCTTGCTCGCCAATCGATAGGCGTAGACAGCAACCCGGCGCGAGTGCTCGTAGGTCACGAGATCGCGCTCCTTTATGCTCCTGGCAAAGGCAAGCAGAATCTCTCTGCTCTCCCTGCCATCCTTCAGGGTTTTGACTGCCACCACTCTGCTCTACTCCCTCTAAGCCCACAATGGATAACGGTAAAGAGAATGAGTGCAAGACGATGAATCATATAATATAGTAATGTTTTCACTTGCTGTCTGCCCAAGCTCTTGTTTTCAGGCAGTACTTTTGTGTCACTCGTCCGCTATTTTGCTCTTCCTGAAAGCCGTGCGAGCCAGCCTGGCCAGTCGCCTGGGACCGGCCCGCTTCCCTATGGGAACGCGGGCCGTTTGCTCATCCCCCAAATGGTCCCTCTTTCCGGGCCGCCTGTTTTTTAATCGTCATAATTTATGATAGACTCCTCTTACCATCCATTCTATGTGCAGGAAAGATCACTGCGACTTGTTGCACGGCAGTAAGATCGTCTCTCAGTTCAGTTGGAAGTAGCTTGCGATGACAGAAGAACTTGTGGAGGAGGGTTCAGACAAGAGGCTGGACCCTGAGCAGCAGGCGCATGAGGAGCAGGATGCGGCGTCGCGCCCGCGCGATGTGATCACGGTGGTTCTGACGGCGGATAACCATCTGGGCGCTGCCGCTGGCCAACCGATGCGCCGACGCGAGGAGCGAGCGCGCCAGCTACGGCATGCCTTTCAGCAGGCGGTGGATTTCGCCATTGGCCAGGGTGTCGATCTTTTCATCCAGGCCGGAGATCTTTTCGATTCGTTGAATCCGGCTGAACATGAGCGTAGCTTTGTGGCCGAGCGTCTGGTTCAGCTCCGTCAGGCGGGTGTGCGCACGTTTATGGTCGGTGGCTTGCACGATACGCCACCGCTGGGCCGGGCCCTCGCTGAGGGAGCGCTGCCAGCACCTCACTTGAGCTTCGCTCGCCTCGGCGCCCTCCATTATTTTGAACCGCTCGCGCCCCCTTCCCGCCCATCCGCGGCGATGGCTACGGGCGCCAGTCTGGGGAGCGGGCAGCCTCTCATCGAGTTAACGCCGGCCTTCTGTGAGATCGGGCAGCTACGGGTCGGCCTCTGTGGCCTGAGTGTGCGTGCAGGCCAGGAAGGCGATCCTCTGGCCTACGTTCGTCCCGCCGCTGAGCTTGAGCGTGCCCAGATCCGTATTTTGATCCTCCATGCCCCCATTGAAGGCCTGAGCACCGAACCTGTCCCTGCTGAAGCCCAGGCCCAGGCCCTGGTGAGCCGCGCGACATTGGCACGGCAGACAGCTTTCCAGTATATCCTGGCCGGCTACCACCATGCCTTTCAGCAGTTGCACCTCGGCCAGTGTGAGCTGATCGTGGCCGGTCCAACTCAGCATATTGATTTCAATGACCCCGATGCCGAGCCTGGCTTTGTCTTTCTCGGTCTGGCGAGCGATGGCGTCCGCTGGTGTAAACATATCTCTGTCGAGGCTGTGCGCCTGCGTCGCCTGGTTGTACCGACCAGCGCGCTCTGGCCTGCCCCACCAACAGGGGCAGGAGCGCCCAGCGGTGAAACCGGGGCCGCGGCTTCTGCTTCTGCTACCGCTGGCTCTCCCACTGCAGTAATTCTGGAGCGCCTGCGTCCTCTCTGCGATCAACAGACGATGGTCCAGCTGAAACTGGAGGGCGAGCTGACGCGCCAGCAATATCATCAGCTCGACCTGAACCAGATCCGCCGTTACGGCGAGCAGCATGCTTTCTCCCTGGCCATCGACGACACAGCCTTGACCCTGATGCCTGACTATGAGGCTTCCGCCAGCTCTGGCCCGGCTGAGGCCACTGAGCGTTTCTCTCCTCGCGAGGAGCTGGCTGCTCTGGCCGACGAGTGGATCGCTGCCGCCTCTGATGAACAAGAGAAAAAAGCTCTGTTGGTGACAAAAGAAGTGTTGTTGACTGCTCTGGATGAGATCCATTAGCGCGAAGTGCTCTGAGCGCCCGCTCCTGTGGCGCCTGATCGGTGCGCTCGCTGGTCGGAGGATCTGCACCGCTGAGCTATGTGAAGGAGATGTGGTAGCGTAAGGGCGGATCGCGGCGAGCATGCTGGCCTCTCTGCTCAACTCTCTCAAGAAACCGGCGGAGAGCGTCGCATCTCCCGAGAGGAGTGTGAACGGAGTGAAGCAGAAATGATTATTCTGAAACACCTGACAGTCGAGCGTTTCAGGCTCTTGCGAGAAATAGATCTGCACTTTCCCCAGCGCGGAAGTATCCTGATCCAGGGGCCGAACGAGGCTGGTAAATCGACGCTCTTTGAATGTATCTACTTTGCTCTCTTTGGCGAGCCACTCACTACCCATCGGGAGAAACGGGCGCTGGACGATCTGATTATGTACGGAGAGACGGAGGCCACTGTCAAGCTGACGCTCTCCGTCGGCGCCACTGAACTGGCCATCACGCGCACTATTGAACGCGGCAGCGGTCAGCGCGTTTCGCTCTTGGTCCGCCGCCTCGGCATGCCCGAGAGCGAGCCAATCACTCAGCTGCGAGCCGCTAATGAGCGCATCATTGCAGAGTTGGGCCGCCTCGATGGTGAGACGCTGCGCAATTCCTGCTTGATCGAGCAGAAGGGCCTCCAACGTCTTGAGCAGATCACTGGCTGTGAGCGCGAGGTGGCCCTGCGCCGCCTCTTGGGCCTGGAGAAGCTGACTCGCCTGGCTGAGCAGTTCCGCCTGACCCCCGAGGATGAGGAGCAGCTGCGTGAGTGCGCTGCTCGCCTGCGGCTGGCTGAGCTGCAGGCCCGCATTCCTGAGCTAAGTGCCAGGCTGGGCCAGGTCGAGGAGGCCCTGGATGCTGTCACCGTGAATGAGCATCTGGCCGAGATCGAGCAGCAAGAGGCAGAAATTGCTGAGCAGGAGAGCACTCTCTCTACTATTCAGCAGAAGCGTTCCGAGCTGAAGAGTCGCCAGGCGCGCGTGCAGCAGTTGAAAAAAGCAGAGGCGATCCTCGCTGAGCTGATTACTGCCTACGATGAGATGGCTGAGGCCCGCCGCGAGTTGCCTGAGCTGGACCGACAGATTGCTGATCTGGAACTGCGCGAACGTGAAGAGCTACCAGTTCTGGAGAAGCGCGTGCGCGAGCTGGAAGACCTTTCGCGCTCGTTCGGTACCCTGGAGCGTATGGCTACTGACCTCCTGGCCACAGTGAATACAATTAAGGAATTGGAGCAGGAGGTTCAGGAGCGCACAACCTTTGAGGAGAGCCTTGAGCAGTTGGAGGCGCAAATCAGTCGCGCTCAGGCGCGCCTCGATCAGGCGCGCTTGACGCGCAGCGAGCTGGAAGAGCGCCGCCGCGCCGGGCGACCCTCGCTGGAGGAGCGGCTACGGCGTCTGCGTCATCTGGCCTCCCGTCTGGAAACACTGCGTCAGGCGGAGGAGCGCTACGCCCAGCGCCTGGCGGCGCGCGAGCAGGCTGAGCAGCTGGAAAACCGTATCGAGAATGCGCGCCGTCGCCTGCGCGAAGCCGAACAGGAACAGGCTCGCTATGAGCAGGAGGTGCGCCAGACTGAGCAGCTGGTCACAACCTATGAGGAGCGCTGGCGCCGTCAGAATCTGGCGCGCCAGTTAGAGGAATGGCTGCGCCTGCGCGATAAGTTGCGCGGCCTGACCGAGGCTGAACGGCAGGTACGCGCTGCTTACCAGCAACACGAGCGCTGCCATCAAGAGGCCGCCGCCGCTCTCAGCGTGATGCGCCGCTTGTTCGCTTTTCTGATTGTGGCCGGAAGCGGCTTCGGCATCGCCGCCCTCCTGAGCTTCATATGGGCGCTCTCGCAGCTTCTGGTCCCGGCGGTGATCGGCATTGTACTGGCGGCTGCCTGCGTTGCCGCTTTTGTAGTCATCTTTATCCGCTATAGTCGCGCTCGTGTCTCTGTCCAACAGGCCCTGCAGCGCGAGCAGGAGGCCCTCAATCATGTCCGCGCAATGGTGGCTGCCCGTGAGGCGGCAGCCCGTGCTAACGGCGGTCAGGAAGCTCTGGCTCGCGTCGAAGAGGAGATTCGGAACCTGGGGGCTGAGGTTCCAGCTTCGCCCGATGAAGCACGGCGCGTGATCGAGCAGGCCCAGGCCGAGCGCTCCTCTGTCAATGAGCAGCAGGCCCTGGCTGAAGCCCGCGAGCGCCTGGCTACCCTGCGTACCCAGGTGACTCAGGCTGCTGAGAGAGTCGCCACGCTGCGCAAGCAAGCGAGTGAATTGGAGGAGGAGGCACACGCTAAGGATTGGGATGATATCCACAGCAAACTCCGCAGCGACCTGGTAGCTGTAGAGCAGGCTCGCCATGAGCTGGCGACTTTGATGGGTCGCGAGGGCCTGCCAATCCCCACCTTCGAGGCCAACGTCTTCAATTCTCCTGCAAAGCATGCCGAGCTGCAGGCAATCATTGAAGAGGCGCTCAAAACTGCCGAACTGGAGATTGCCGCGCTCGACGGCAAGATCGACGCGATCACCGAGCTACAAGAGCAGATCAAGGTTTGTGAGCAGGAGCTGGAAAGCCTCCAGACTCGCAAGCAGGTGCTTCTCGGGCGCCTCGAGCGCTTTCAGACGAGCGATCCCCCCCAGCAGTTGGCGCGTGCCCGCGAGCAGCAGGCCGCTCTCAGAGAGGCCTTGCAGAAGTTGACAGATTCCCTGCGCCAGCGTGTCAAGCCCCTCGGCCTGCAGTTCGGTCAGGCCCAGGTCAGCAACGCCGAGAGCGCCGCTCGCCGCGAGCTGGAGGCCCTCCATATTACTCTCGGGCGCCGCATCGAACTGCAGGGGCGCCGCGAACACTACGCCGCCCTCCTCAAGGAGCGCCAACAGTCGCTCTCTGGCTACTATCAGCAGCTTGCAAAGTTCAGCACAGTGCTCGGTAGCTGGATTATCCCGCCCAATCCTTTTGCCGAGACGCTCAACGGTCTGCGTACACGCTGTCAGGAGGAGCTGCAGGCAGCCAGTGAGGAGAGCATTCTGCAGGAGTTGGAGCAGCTGCAGATGCAAGAAGGAGCTGCACGGGCCAAGATCGAACTGTGTCGGCAGGAGATCGAGGAGATCCGCGAGCAGATCCGCGCTCTGCTTGAGCTGCGTGGCCGCCCCGCTCCCCAGGGCTATCAGCGCGAGGAGATTGTGGCAGTCTGGCCCCTCGTCGGCGAGTATGGCGTCGCCGATCGCCAGCGTTTGGAAGAGGAGCGGGAGCGTCTGGAGCAAGAGCTGCAGCAGCATGAGAAGGAGGAGCTGGAGCTTAGCCAGCAACTCGGCACTGGCGGCGAGCAGCTGGATCTGGAGCAGACTCGCAAGCGCATGGAGCAGCAGGAACGCAGCTATCAAACCAAGAAGCGTGGAAGCATGTTAATCACGGCGGTCATCGAGCGCTTGATGCGCAAGATGGTCCCGCGTACCGAGTACTACATGCAACAAATTCTGCCGCTCTTGACCAGCGGTCGCTATCACGATGTGCAGCTGGTGACCGAGCCGGAGGAGGGCAGCGCAAGCGGCGGGCCGCTGCGCTGGCGGGTCTGGGATTCGGCAGCTGGCGAGTATATCCCTCGTGAAGCGCTCTCCAGCGGGGCGGCGGATCAGATTTCCTTCGCCCTGCGTCTGGCCTTTGCAATCGCCGCCCTGCCACGCGAGCTCAATGCCGCTCCTGGCTTTTTGCTCCTCGACGAGCCGCTCAGCTCCTTCGATCAGCGACGAGCGCAGGCGGTGGTCGAAGTGGTGACCGGTGAGATGCTGGGACAGCACTTCGAGCAGATCTTCTTTATCTCACACAGCGGCGCTTTCGATCCCGCTCAGTTCCCCTACTATCTCTTGATCGACGGTGGACAGGTGGTCGAGAGCAATCTGCCCGTGATAGCACCGCGCAGCTCGCTCAACGGCAATGGCAGCCGCTCCTCATCTGAAGAAGGACCTGAAACCAGCTCGGAAGCAACCTCGGTGGTGGCCTAGTGCTGCGGGGAACCTTCAACATTCAGAACGAGGCAAGGCATCGGCGGCTGGCTGGCCAATGCTCTGCGAAAGCCAACGCCAGGAGGAAGCTGCTCCCAGCGAGCAGGCTCCTCCTGGATGGACGGGGAAGCCTGTGCTGACGACTCTTCCTGACCTTCCGCTTACTCTATCTACTATCCTGGCCTCCCCCCGTCATCCTCATCCTTCCTCCTCTAGAAAGCGCGCTACCTCGACTTCGGCCCGCGCCAGGTCAGCACCTTCCAGCCAGATAATGCGCTGATCACGCCGAAACCAGCTCAGCTGGCGGCGGGCAAAATCATGGATCGCGTGCTTTAGGTGTTCTGCCATCTCTGCCTCGTTCTCGTATTCACCTCGCAGCAAGCGACTGATAAAACGGTACTCCAGCCCCAGGGCTTCCAGACGCTCGTGGCTAAGGCCCTGGGCCAGCAAGCGCCGAACCTCATCGACCATCCCCTGGCGCAGGCGCTCATCGACGCGTTGATCGATGCGGCGATAGAGTTCCGCCCGCGGCCAGTGAATACCCAACAGAAGGCTCTCGTAGAGTGGAGCCGGTACCCCCTGCTGCTCGGAGAAGGGCCGGCCTGTGAGAAGGCAGACCTCCAAAGCGCGGATCACTCGACGTGGGTTGCGACGGTCGATGCGAGCCGCGGCGCGTGGATCACGTCTCTCTAGCTCGGCGACCAGCTCTACAAGGGGACGCTGCTCAAGCTGACGGCGCAGCTCTGGGTCGGGCGGCACCTGGGGCACCTGCAGGTTGTCGACTACCAGCTGGATATAGTGGGGGGAGCCGCCGACCAGCAAAGGCAGCTTGCCACGGCCTAAGATCGCCTCAATCGCTGCCAGGGCCTCCTCGCGAAAGCGAGCGGCGCTGTAAACATCGCCTGGGTCGGCCACGTCAAGCAAGTGATGAGGGACAAGCGCTCGCTCCTCTGGCGTCACTTTGGCCGTGCCAATATCCAGACCGCGGTAGACCTGGCGCGAATCGGCGGAGACGATTTCTCCATTGAAGCGCTGGGCGAGCTGAATACCCAGAGCGCTCTTGCCCGAGGCGGTTGGTCCCAGCACTACCACCACTTTCCCTTTCCGCTGTGGCTGTTCCCTCTCAGCGACGCTCACTGTCTCTTTCCCATCCACAGCTACGGGTGCCCGATCAGTCGATCGATACGGAAGATCAACGCCAGAGCCACAGCAGCCCCCGCGGCCACGGCCAGCGGCGTCAGCAGGCTCAGGCTTGTCCCCAAAGCCAGGCTCAGGCCCAGGCTGACGCCAGTAACCATCAACAGGGCCAGCGTTGGCAAGCGGAAGCGCTTCATCGCCCAGGTTGCTCCGGCCAGCAAGCGGCTGCTGATAAACTGGCTACTGCCCAGGGTGCCGGCCAGAGCGGCCAGAGCAAGCAGGGTCAGGGCATGAAGGGCAGGTGCCCCATCCTGGAAAACGCTATGCCAGGCAGGCTCCAGCAGACCAAGGGCCGCCAGGGTAGTGGCCAGTCCCGTACAGAAACGGTTCACCAGCGCTGATAGCTGCCAGCGGTGATCGGCGTTCAGCAATAAGGCCCCCAGAGGGGCCAGTGGTAGCATTGCAAGCAACGCCGGCAGGAAAGATGGATCGGGAGGCAGAGGAGCATGCGAAAAGAAAGGCAGCTGGGAGAATAGCTCATAAAACAAAGAAGGAGTGAGCAAAGCCGCAGCAAAAACCTGCAGCCAATAGAGCCGGCGGCGCTCAGCGGGACTGGCCCGTAGCAGGTCCCAGCCACCGGGTTGGCCATACTTCGCCTTGTAAGCCTCGTCCTGGGGATTGATATAGGCTGGCAGAGCTGGGGTCATCGGACCAGAGCGTTGGCTGGGAGGTAACAAGCGTTGGCCAGCGCCGGCGCCAACGCTACCAGAGACCTGCCCGCTGGCCGTTCTTGTCCCGCTAGCCGTCACTGGCCCCGTGACGGTATAATTCATAACCTCCACCTCTACTCTCACCTCCGCTGGCTTCCCCGTCGTCTCGCCCAGAGGCGTAATCACTATGGTACCGCTATAGCGCTGCGAGCCAGCAAGCTGGCTGCTATCGACCCGCACACGCACCAGTGTACTCATGCCATCAAAGCGCGTCTGATCCACGATAATCCACGGCTCTACCGGCTGGATAGTTCCCTGAACAACCGAACCCTGATTGCCCGTGATCGTGAGCAACATAGGAGCAGACAGGCCCGGGTAAACCTGGCCAAAATTAATCGTGGCCGGGCGCACAATCATCAGCGGTGCCTTGCGCGGACGTGCAGGGGGACGTCCGCGCTCCGCCTCAGAAGCCGCAGACGCTGTGGCACTAACGGACCTCTGGGATTTCGTGCGTAAGTGGGCATCTGGCCCCATAATCAGCTGGACCAGCCGCTCAACACCCAGCTCGGGATCACCGGTCGTCGTCCGTAAGCGGCGCACCTTGCGGGCCAGATCGCTCTCGCCGATCTCCTCGAGCCATGACTCGATCTCCCCATTGAACAGGTAGTCTGCCCCCTCCTCGGGAAAGCGGGCGCACAACTCAGCCAGCTCTTCTGGTGTCGTGGCCTCCTGACCGTTCTCAAAAGGTAATGTCCCCACACGGAAGAGGGCCCGGCGGAAAACGGCCACACTTGGATAGCGATCGTTGGGATCGAGCGAGGCCGCTTTCTCCAGCGCTCGCGCCACTGTTGACGAGACCGCTGGGTTCAGCGTGCGCGCATCTGGCAGGCCAAAACCCTTCTCGGGCAGTGCGCCCGTCAAAAGCTGGAAGAGCGTCACCGCCAGTGAGTAGATATCGGAGCGCTGATCTGTTTGAGCGCTGCCATACTGCTCTGGAGGAGCGAAACCGGGCGTGCCCAGCAGCTGGGTATCTTGCGAGGAAGAGCGACGCACCAGCCGGGCGATACCGAAGTCGATCAGCTTGATGCGCCCGTCGCGACGCAGCATAATATTGCCCGGCTTCAAATCGCGGAAAATCACCGGTGGCTGCTGACTGTGCAGATATTCCAGGACATCGCAGAGCTGACGAGCCCAACCCAACACGCGCCGCTCAGAGAAAGGCCCACCGTTCTCCTCCAGCAGCTCCTCCAGCGTCTTCCCATCGATATACTCCATCACCAGAAAATGGCGCTCACCCTCGCTGAAGAAGTCGGTAAAGGCAGGAAGGTTAGGGTGGCTGAGGCGCGATAAAATAGTAGCCTCAGCCAGAAAATTCTCCAGAGCCTTGCCCTGTTCGCTAGGCGGCACGGAAGAGAGGCTCATCTCCTTCACCGCACAGATCTCGCCCCGCTTCGTATCGCGCGCCTGGTACACTGCTCCCATGCCCCCCTGGCCGATCACACGCAGGATGATGTAGCGCTTGTGGAGCAGGGTATTGCGTCCCAGGCGTCCCGTCTGGGCATTTCCCTGACCGTTCTGTGGACTGATGGGACTGATGGCGAACCCCCTGTCTCTCCTCACGGACATCAAAGCTCCTCGGTCCACCGCCGGCGCCGCCGGACCAGCTCAACCTCGTTGCCACTCTTGACCGGCCAGACCCGGCCAGGCAGAGGGCCTGCAGCGCCTTCGTGGCTCTCGTGCATTCCAGTATAGCATACCATTTATGGGAGATACTACCTATGCTGGATGCTATTGATACAAGTAAATTCGCGCTGCATGGTACAATCAGCATAGACGCTCTCGGCCTTCCGACCACTCCTACTTGCGTAGGAAAGGAGAAAGTCGCCGGGCGTCTGTCCTGCTCTACAACGTTTGAGAGCTGCAAAGTCTGGTAAAGAAGATTATCCTGAAAAACGCCAACAACGAATGGGGCCAGGAATCAGGCCCAGAGTCATGGGTAAGCTTTCAGAAGAGGAGATAGGTAGTAAGGGACTGATCTCAGCGATCTGATCTACGCTGGAATCTGCAGTGAGGCGTGAGTGTGGCCTGGCAGAGATGTAGTGAGGGAGTGGCTCGCCTCTCTGGCTTCAGCGATAACGGGAGTATGATGAAGAGCAAGCTGATCACTCAGACTGTTCAGCCAGCATTTCCACTGCCACACCTCCGGCGTTCGCTGCAGGCCATGCTGATCAGCCTGGCGCTGTTACTCGTCGGGGCACTGGTTCTGACCTGGCAAATCATGAACGGTAGCACCGGAAGCCAGGCCAGCAGCGCCAGCGTGCTGGGACCGCCAACGCTGCCAGCGGAGACCGTCAACAGTATTCTGGCATCAACCCCTATGGCTGGCACCGGTCAGGTAGTTGAAGAAGCGGCCCGCCAGACAAATATCGACGATGCCTTTGCCCTGGCCGTCTGGTACGTCGAAACGAACCAGGGAGCGGCAGGGGTTGGCCTGGGCGACCATAATCCTGGTGGCGTCCGTGCCAGCGCCAGCTATCCAAGCGATGCCGGTGGCTATACTATCTATCCCTCCTATGCCGCAGCTATTCAGGACTGGTTTTCAATCGTGCAGCAGCGCTATATCGCTCGCGGACTGACGACCGTTTATCTGATCGCCGGCCCCTACGTTGGGACGTCTAGCTCGGGTTCCTGGGCAGCTAAGGTCATGAATTTGATGACCATCTATCGCAACGAGGCTCCGCCACCAACGCCAACGCCAACCCCAACGCCGGCGACGTTGAAGTATAAGATTGCCACAACCCTGCAGAACAAGAGCGGGCAGCAGGCCGATGTGGAGCGAGAGGATAGTCAGCCTCAGCCGACGGTCTCTTCCTCCACTACTTCCTCTGCTCCGGCAATAACGGCGACCTCTTCGGCGGACGAGCTGAGCAAGCCGAGCGGACAGAACGCTGTCGTGGTAGTCCTCGGCCTGAGCTCTGCACTGGCCCTGGCTCTCGCTGCTATCTGGTTGCGCCGCCGCCAGCGTCTCCTGACCGCCTTGCTGAGCAGCGCATCGGCAGGAGTGGGGTCACAGCCAGAGCCGGTCACCGATACTCTGGTACTCGCCACCGTGCCTGCCCAGACTGCTGCAGAAACATCTCTCACCAGCCTGGTTGGCTCGCTGCCAGGACGCGATACAGATGCTTTGCCGCTCTGGAATCTACCAGCTCAACCTGAAACCCACGAAGCTCTCCTGGCTGCCGCCAGCCGCAGCGGGCCTTGGCCTGGCTCCTTCTCCCACCTGCCAGAGCTGCAGCCAATACCGGCAGGCGCCGCCCCTTCGTCTCCTATTCAGCCAGCTCCAGTAGCTGTGCCTTTGCTCGCTGGACGGAGCACAGGCCCGGGCAGCGGCCTCTTGAGCCGTTACGGCTCTGGCCATCCCCTGCCTTCTAGCGCGCAGGCCGCTCGCTCAGAGACGAGAGGGTGAGGAGGCCAGGCCACCGCTGCTCGTTCTCCCCTGTTCCCAGGCAAGAGGAAGAGGCAATCGTTGACTGACTTTGACTAACAGCCTCTTTCCCTACTTGACGGGAAGCGCCAGATATGCTATCCTTCACTGTGCAGTGCCACCGCAGCATCCGAAGCAAGCTCGGGGCTGCGGATTCACTGTAAAGCTGGGTGACTAGCTCAATCGGTAGAGCAAGCGACTCTTAAGTGCGCCGTTGTGCTCGCAGCGTCCCTGTCGGGAGAGACCCGACGCCACTGGAGCAGACGTGGCTAAAGCACCATCTTACCTCGCGCCGAAAGGTAGCGGGGGACAACAGCATGATGGAAAAGTCGTTGTTGGGAGTCTCTAGCATCTCAGCGTCGCATTCACTCTCCTCCGAGCTGGAGGGAGGGAGCGCCGATCACATGATGCAACTCCTTCAACGGCAGCTAGGCCGTATATGGTCAAGCCCGCCAGGGGTTGAATCCCTCGATAGCCTGCCCTGGTGTTGTCAGCTGTGATTAGGAGGGCTGACAAATGCTCCCATCAGGCAGGCGGTTGTCCATGAAGGGAGACCTACGTACGGAGCGGGGCGTTGTGGGAACTACGGGATCACCTAAAAGTTACAGGGCTTTTCTCGTCCCCTGTGGCTCATGGTGACGGAGCGCCCATAGTACTCAAACGATCAGCGTAATGGCTGATACATGGGGAAGGGGCGCAGGAGAAGTGTCTTGAGGCGCTTCTCTGGAGAGCCGGATGCATTGAAAGGTGCACGTCCGGTTCGGGAGGGGATAACCAGCATGATCCAGGCCGGACCTGGTGTAGTCCCGGCTTGAGACTTCTGCCGTCAGGCAGAGCTGGCTGTCTGCTTCACTCGCTAGGTTCAGGGTTCGAGTCCCTGGTCACCCACTATTATTGCCTGTTATATTGGTCCGTGAGCCTGCCCGGTTTATCGGCTCATGGCCTGCTTGGCCAAAGATCGTCAGGAGGCATGCTCATGGATAGAGAAGGCCGGAAGTGGTTATGAAGACGCCCCACTTCCGGCTGTTTTTATCTGCTTCCCCGCTTCTGCTCAGGCCGCTTTGCTCTCCTGGATCGGTCAATCTCCCTCCTCGCCTCTGCAAACTTTCCCAGAGCCGCTCTTTCCAGTGGGCCTGCCCCTCCTCTGCTGACGGTGTGTTTACAGTAGAGCTGGTCGATCTCTACCGCGAGAAAGCGCTCCTTGAGCGCTCCTGCAGCTCTGCTGTCCCAATTCCCATCTTGACAGCCTTGCCGACACGCGTTAGTATATAAACAAAGATTTATACAAAATCGTCTGCGCACGCAAAGAAGGATCGACTTGGACAGATCGAATGACTGGCGTGAACTGAAAACCATGATGAAAGCGCTGGCGGATGTGGTGCGCCTGACCATCATTTACCACCTGGCGCGGAAGCCGGAAATGACGGTCACTGCGCTCACTGACGCTCTGGAGATCAGCCAGCCCCTGGTTTCCTGGCATCTGCGGAAGCTACAGCGCGCTGGGCTGACGCGCATGCGTCGCGCCGGACGCCAGGTCTACTGTTCACTGGATAAAGAGCGCTTTCAGTATTGCCTGCAGCGGCTGCAGCAACTGGTCGATCCCGGGTTCGTGCTGGCAACGCTGCCCGTCGGGAGCCTTGCCAGAGTGGAGGCGGCGGCTGAAGTCAACCTGGAGGAGTAACCGGTGTCTGTCATCTACTGGCTGGCACGTGGCACAAGTGCGCTCGCGGGGCGCACACCCCGACCCTTGCGCCATGCCATCGGGGCGACAGTTGGAACGGCAAGTTACCTGGCCTGGCGCTCGAAACGCCGGGTGACGCAACGCAATATGGCTCAGGTCCTGGGTCGCCCTCCCAGCGATCGCGCTGTGCGCCGGTTGGCGCGCGCCTCCTGGAGCAACTACGGGCGCTACGCCTCAGATTTCTTGAGCTTCGCCCACCTCGACATCGAAGCCATTGAGCGGCAGGGGCGCGACCTGACGCGAGGAGCCTCCTCCTGGCGCGAGTATCTTCAGCAAGCGCTCCAACCTGGTCGCGGTGTGATTCTCACCACCGCTCATTTTGGCAACTGGGACCTGGCCGGCGCCATTATCGCCCGCGAGGTACCCTTCTCGGCCATCGCCGAAACCTTCACCGATCCCCAGCTGAATGCCCTGGTGCAAAAGCAACGCCAGGATAAAGGGATCGTCATTATCCCAATGGAGCGCTCTGTCCGACCGATGTTGCGTGTTCTGCAGCAAAATCAGCTGTTGGCCATAGTGATCGACCGCCCCTTGATGGAGAACGAAGGCGTTCCCGTGAGATTCTTCGGGCGCACAACCTATGTGCCCGCTGGTGCGGCAAGGCTGGCAGTAAGGACTGGCGCCGCGATTATGTCTGGTTTCGTCTGGTACGGCAGACGGGGCCAGCACTATATGCGCGCCTTTCCCCCCGTCTTCCCTCAGACTGAGGGAGACCGCGAGGCCGAAGTCGTGCGCCTGACCCAATATATCTTTGATGCGCTAGAGGAGATGGTCCGTAGCTATCCCGATCAGTGGTATATGTTTCGCCCATTCTGGCCTGCTACTGATCCCTAGCGGCGGAGAAAACCGCCTGACTGCTCTCTGCATTGGTGCGAGAGCGGCCAGAGAGAGAAAGGCAGCTCGGACGACGCGACAGCAAAGGCGCAGATGCTTGCCTGGTCCCGCTTTGGTAGCGGGTCCGGAGATCACCCACGCCAGAGACGAGACGACGGAATGCAGAGAGAACATCACGCCAGCCCAGGTAACAGGCTGGTCAGATGCCAGCGTGGCTCTCAGGAGACAGGCGCTTCTCGGCAACTGCAGGCAGCCAGGAAGTTGGGCCAGGTCCTGCCAGGCCACGGGCCACGATCTTATGAAAGAAGCGCTCCTTGAGCCAGAAAACAACGACGATGTATCTGCTATTTCGCCTTGCCGCCGTCATTGTTCCGCGCTTGCCGCGTCGCTGGCTACCCGCGCTCAGCGTTCTACTGGGCTGGCTTGCCTGGATGATTGCCTTCAAAGCGCGTCGGCAGGCTACCGTCAACATGCTTCACGTGCTGGGGCCAGAGGTGCAAGCTACGCGTCCCGGACGCCGGCGTCTCCGGCGCACAGTGCGCCGAATGTTTATCAACAACGCACGCAATTATCTCGAAGGCTTTTGTTTACCCTATGTACCCGTCGAGGAGATTGTCAGCAATATCATTCCCGGAGGGGAGGAGCATCTGGCCGCCGCTCTGGCCCGTGGCAAGGGCGTGCTGATTGTCTCCGCCCACTTTGGCCCTTTCGACTACCTGAGCCAGTGGCTGGTTGCCAGAGGCTACGAGCTGGTGATTCCGGTCGAGCAGCTCAGAGATCGACGCATGCTCGAACTGATGCTAAGCCTGCGCTGCAGCCACGGCATCAAATATCTCCCCGTAGGGAATGGAACGGCCATGCGGGCGATTCTGCGCACGCTGCGCCAGAATCAACTGGTGCTCATTACCGCCGACCGGGCCGTGGTGGGCCAGAGTGTCGAGCTGCCCTTTTTTGGCGCCACGGCTCGCCTGCCGGGAGGGCCAGCCATGTTGGCGCAGCGCACAGGCGCAGCTCTCGTTGGCGCCTTCGGCTGGCGCCTGGAGGGTACACGCATGCAGGGCGAATTTACGCCGATTTCCCTGGCGCTTCCTGAAGAAGAGCGGCAGAATCCCGAGGCCCTCATGCGCTCAATCGTGCAGGTCATGGAGCGCTACATCCGGGCCCATCCCGAGCAGTGGCTTGTCTTCGCTCCTGTCTGGCTGGATCATGCTACTGCGGGCGCAGAGGATCAAGGGCGCCAGAGCCAGATCGGGGCCGGGGAGAGTGGGGAAGAAGAGGGCATGGTCGGCTGCCAATAAGTTCGTCCGCTGAGTGGGTGGCGGTAAGGAGCGAACACTTCTCCTCCTCCGCTCAAGTAGCACACCTTCTCAATCTCGAAGGAGTAGTATGGCTAGACGTATGAGCAATAGGATGACTGAGGAATTACGACCTGCCAGCCTGGCCAGGCGCTTGCTAGGCCGTCATCGGCAAATGACGGCTGTCGAGGCCTCTCTGGCCGGAAAGCTGGGTCGGGCCGATGTCCATATTCACAGTACCTACAGCGATGGTACAGCTACAATTGAGGAGATTCTGGCGTACACCGAGCGCTTTAGCGACCTGGACGTGATCGCCATCACCGATCACGATTCCATTGAAGGCTCGCTACGTGCGCGCGACCTGTGGACCAGGGGCCATTACCGCTTTGACTACATCGTCGGCGAGGAGGTCAGTACGCGTGAGGGGCACCTGCTGGCCCTCTTTATCGAACGGTGCATTCCACCCGGGCTGAGTATGGAGGAGAGTATCGCCCTGATCCATCAGCAAGGGGGCCTGGCCATTGTCGCTCATCCCCTGCATCGCCTCTTCCGCCATAGCTGCCAGCGTGAGGTGCTTGATCGCCTGGTCGGCTCAGATAGCGTGCAACTTGACGGTATCGAGACCTGGAATGCCAGCTTCTGCGGCATCTACGCCAATCAGGTAGCCATGCGCACTAATCGCCGGGTCTATCGCCTGCCCGAGGTCGGCAACAGCGACGCCCATACGCTCAATGCCATTGGACGCGGCTGCACCTGGTTTGAGGGGAAGACAGCCCTCGATCTGCGCGCATCGCTGCAGGCCGGGACTACGGCCCCTGGCGGAAAGCTCTGGCAGATGTACGATTATCTGCAGCTGGCTCAGTATCACTTTAACAGGCGAAATCAGCGGAACCGTCGCGTCTTTGCGGCGTGAAGGGCGCAGGGCCTTCCTTTTGGAAGAGGCAAGCTCTTGCGAAAGTCTGGTAAAATGTTGTATGGCGCCTTTGGCTGAGTAGGAGGGGACCGTGGCCGGGCTTGCGTAAGGTCCAGGGGATAGTCGCGTCTCTACAACATTGTAAGGCAGGGAGCGACTCGTGAAAATAGGTCTCGTGACTCCATACGACTGGAGCTATCCTGGTGGAGTGCGTGAACATGTCCGCCATTTGGCGCATGAATTTCGCAAAATGGGTCTGGAGGTGCGCATCCTTGCCCCGGTCTCGGGAGATGATGAGCGGCTGGCAGAGGAGCAGGTCTATAAGATGGCCGGGGCTTCTCCCGTTCCTTTTAATGGTTCAATTGCGCGTGTGGCGCTGAATCCCTATCTCGGACGGCGCGTGCGCTCTGTACTGCAGCACGAGCGCTTTGACATTATTCACCTCCATGAGCCGTTGATTCCCGGTTTGCCGCTGACTGTGCTGCGTTTCTCGCGTGCAATCAACATAGGGACATTTCACGCCTTTGCTGCCGCCAGGATCACCTCCACGCCCTATCTGGCCTATGCATCGCTACATCCTTTCCTGCGCCCTTACTTTCGCCGGCTGGCCGGGCGCATCGCCGTTTCACCGGCGGCCTACCAGTTTGTCTCACGCTACTTTCCGGCGGACTATCGCCTGATCCCGAACGGGGTCGATCTAGAGCGTTTCAACATCTGGAACCAGCCTTTGCCCTGGTTCATGGATGGGAAGCGGAACATCCTCTTTGTTGGGCGGTTTGAGAAGCGCAAGGGCGCCAAGTACCTGTTACGCGCTATCCCCACGATCCGCGAACGCTATCCCGACACACGGTTTATTCTCGTAGGTGAAGGCGGATTGAAGCGCGGTTTCGAACGCTTTGTTGAGAAGCAGGGCTGGCAGGACGTGGTTTTTGTAGGCCGCGTCTCGGCAGAGGAACTACCACGTTACTTCGCCAGCGCTCACGTCTTCTGCGCGCCCTCGATCGGCGGCGAGAGCCTGGGCGTAGTCTTGCTAGAGGCGATGGCCTCCGGGGTACCCGTGGTGGCCAGCAACATCGAGGGCTATGCCACAGTCATCACACATGGCCTCAATGGCCTCTTAGCGCCCCCTCGCGATAGCCTCGCGCTGAGCATGGCCATCTGCCGCCTGCTTGAAGATGAACCGTTGCGGCGCCGCCTGGTTGAAGCTGGGCTACAAACAAGCCAGCAGTATGCCTGGCCGCGGATCGCCCGCCGTGTGGTGGATTACTATCAGGAGCTGCTGGAGGAGCGCCAGCTGCTTCATACCCTGCGCGAGCGGGAACCGGTCTAGCCTGATCCTCTGCGGCGCCGGCGCTGTTCGCTGACTGGCGACGCTCCTCATCGCTGGATGACCCGCGCTGTGCAATGGTGGCACTGCGTCGCCCTCTCTCGTGCTCTTCGCTTCGCTCTGGCCTTTGTCACAAGGAAAGGTCAGAGGCAGGATCGCTGCTCGTTTCGTTTGGTAGTGTGTATCTACATCATGGAGAGCGGCCCTCCACGACAGGCTCGCCGCAAAAAAAGAGCTAGTCCGAAGAGGGCCAGGTATGGTACAATAAAGATATGTTAAGCAGACGCATCCAGCAGCAAGTTCGACTCCTGGTGGCTTTCATTATCAGACCGCTAGCCAACCTTGGCGTGACTCCAAATATGTTGACGCTCGTCGGGCTGTTGCTTAGCGGCTTAACAGCCCTGGTGATTGCGCAGGGGTACCTGGTGGCAGGCGGTTTGCTGGTGTTGTTTGCTGGCATTTTCGACATGTTCGATGGGGCCGTGGCTCGCGTTCGCCAGGCTGCTACGACCTTTGGCGCTTTCTTCGACTCGACTCTCGACCGCTATTCGGAAAGCATCATTCTCTTTGGGTTGCTCTGGTACGTGTTGCAGCGTCCAGATCTCCATGAGCAGCTCTGGCCCTTTGGCCATGAGCAGCTCTGGATGATTGTCCTGGTGTTTGTCGCTGTCGTCGGCTCACTGATGGTTAGCTATACTAAGGCGCGCGCCGAAGGTCTGGGGCTGGAATGTAAAACAGGATTGCTTGCCCGCCCCGAACGTGTCGTCATTCTGGCCATTGGCCTGATTGCGGGCATTGAGATTTGGGCACTGGTTCTGCTGGCGGTTTTCTCCCAGGTGACCGCCCTTGAGCGCATGTTCTACGTCTGGCGCATCACACGCCGGCAGGAGCGCGAGCGCCCCGCGCCTCAGCTGGCTCCTGCTCCCACAACGCTCGCCAGTGATCAGAAGAGCAGTGCCCGCCTCAACCGCGATCGCGAGCGCCGCGCGCGGTTCCTGGGCCGGGGCCGGGGCCGGGCCGCCGAGGCTCAAGAAGCATCCGCTCGCCCCGTTCCCAGCCATGTTCCGCCTCTCAGTGGCGGTATGCAGCAACAAGAGTGAAACCAAGCTTTGCGAACGGTGTAGAGGAGATCGGGATCGGACGTGTATGTAGCGTGAGGTGCCTGTCGCCAGAAGCGAAGGACAGGCAGGGCGGATAGATGGCGGCGCGCATCCGCCCATCTTTGCAACGCGGATCGGTGAAAGTACGGCGTGCATCCTATATGCTTACTCTTTGTTGTCTTGCCTTTTCCCGAGCACCCGTTGAGGTAGAGCAGACGATAGGCGAGCAATGACGGCGTCCATTCGCCCTGGCAGTTCTGTGCGTCAAGTACCTCTCCACACGATCGCCTGCGCTCCGGTCCCGAGTTAGTGAGACTGGAGATCTTTTTGTGACAAGAGAACATTCGCAGCCAGAGAAGAGCGACGTTGATGTGTCCGTCGCAAAGGAAGCATTTGCCTCCGAAGACGCAACAACTCCTGCTTCTCTAGAGCCAGCTGCGCCCCCCGGGGCGCAGCTGCCGGAGGGTACCGTGGAAGGGCAGAAACAACCACCTGCGCGGGAGAGTGCGGACGCGGCCCCTGGCTATGAGCTTCCGTCTCAGACGGGGGCTTCCTCCCAACACATCCAGGAAAGCGTCGCTGCCTACTCACCCGCTGAACCCCTTTCCGCCTTTTCCACTCCCTCTACACCACCAGCACAGGAGGCCTTTGCGACGCGGGGTGAGGAGCCTTCCCCGCTCATGGAGGGCTTTCTGCCGTTCAGCGAGGGGAATGTTCGCCCCTTCAGTGAGTTCATTGAGGAGTTCCGTCAGGCTGAAGAAGCTCGCCAGGCCGCTACCTTCGAAGCGGTGCACGAGGCTCTGGATGCCCTCAGTACCTTGAATACCCTGGGCAATCTGACTGCGTCTGCCGAAGATGAGGGCAGCTCCTCTGCTCCGCCGTCGGCCTCTGAACTGCTCTCGCCACTCCCTACGGTGGCCATCCCCGGGCGCCTCTCCTTCGTGGAGAGCGGCAGCAGCCTAACTGTCAGCTCGCTTGCGGCTGGTGAGAGGGAGGCCGAGTCGCTGGCACCGGCCCCATCCACCGAGACCGCCCCAGGGGCGGAAGGCGGCGCCGCGCAGGAACAGCCTGAACCGGCCTCTCCTGCCGCCGAAGAGCGCTCGGCAAAGGCTGAGGAGGGCCCGCAGTCAGCGGCCCAAACAGCACAGACTTCTCAGACCCCCCCGGCACCTGAGAAGCCAGCGGAGCGCCCGCCCTCACCGCTGCTGCGCCCGGCTACGCGCATTCGTTTACCCCGCTATGGGCGCCTGCGCGAGCCGTTTGTCGAGGAGCGCCTCCCCTCCGAGAGCGAGAAAAGCACTGAGGAAGAGAGCCAACCTGCCCCTGCCACCAGCACGCAGGCTGGTGGCGAGCCTGCCCCTGCCTCTCCTAGCCCGGGGGCGGGCGAGAGTGGCAGCACCGAGACCACGACACCAGCCAGCGAGGAGGGACAGGTTACCCGCCCCGCACGCCGCTATCGCTTCGATCGCCCAGCAACAGCGGTCAATAGCGCTATGTTCCTGGTGAATTCATCTCAGCAGTCGACGCCACCTGAACAGCAGCGCGAGACGGGGGAGAAGCTCGCTGCTTCTGGCACCTCTGCCGTCCAGGAGGAGCGTCGGCCCGAGATTGAGCAGCCCCAGATGGTTGCCGCTCCCAGCCAGCCCCCCGAAGAGGCTTATCCTCTCTCGTCTCGTGAGATGCTGAACGAACAGACGGTCGAGGAACAGCGGGAAAAACAGCAGAGCAAGAATAATAGGCAAAAAGAGAAAGAAAAGGAACAGGAGCAGCCGGCTGCCCCTGTGGCATTGCCAGCGCAGCCGACGGCCAACGGCGCCAGGCCGGCGGCTCAGGAGACCCAGGTTCCTGCCCCTGAAGATCTGCCTCCCCTGGAGTACTCTGAGATTCAGGCGGCCACCTCACGCCGGCGTCGCCGCCGTCGTTCCAAGTCGACGGCTGCCGCCTCCGCTCCCGCGCCCGCCAGCGAGCCGACGCCACCCCCGATCGCTCCGCCGCCTACGCCGGTCTCTCCGGTCACTGTGCCGCCCGTGACCCAGCCGGCGTCGGTATCGATCTCGCAGCCGACAGCTCCTGCCGGACTCTACCATATTATCTCCGGCACTACTATGAACCAGATGAATCTGGGCAACGAGTTCGGAGGTCCTTTCATGGCGCCAGAACCTTCGCCCGCACGCGGCAGCGTGGCTGTGCGCGAAGCTGGTGTGCGCCCCTCACGCTCCGATGTGCAGCGGAACAATGTAGTCTATCCGAATAATCGCGGGAATGACCCGATGGCTCAGTTCGCCAATACGGTCGTGCAAGCTATCCAGTCGCAAACTGACCGCATTGTGGCCGAACTGCGCCGCACTCATCAGTCGCCGACCAATGTGTCGGTCTCGATCCCCCCTCCGCCTTCGACGGAGCGGGTGGGAGTCTTCGTCGATGTGGCCAACCTGCTCTACTCTGCGCGTACGCTGCGGCTGACTATTGACTTTGGCAAGCTGCTCGATTTCCTGCGCGGCAACCGCCGCCTGGTGCGGGCCCATGCCTACTGCCCGACCAGCCCGCAGCCCGGCGATGAGCAAATGTTCCTGCAGGCCGTCAAGGGCCTGGGATACCGCATTACGACGAAGAACTATAAGACGTTCTCCAGCGGTGCAAAGAAGGCTGATCTCGATCTGGATCTGTGTATGGACGTGGTGCGGCTTGTGGAAAGCCGGGCTGTTGACTGTATTGTGCTGGTCAGCGGCGATAGCGATTTTATGCCGATGCTTGATTACTGCTCGGATCACGGCGTGCGCGTCGAGGTGGCTGCCTTCGACGAGGCAATGTCGGCCACCCTGCGCCAAAGCTGCGACCTGTTCATCAATCTCTCGGTGCTGGAGGAGATCCGCGCCTGAACATCCCTTTGCGAGAAGCACTGGGTGAGCGGTCACCGCTGTGGCCGCCAGCTTCCTCTGGAAGAACGTTGCAACTACGGCTAACTCGCACAGCATAGCACACCAGCAAGGCGGCGAGGAGCAAGGGAAGGAACGACTTACAACTGTCCGTCCTCTCTCCTCGCCGCTTTTCTTCTCTCCTCCGCTCTGCCTGGGCAAGCAGGTCGGCCACTAAACATGCGCGCCGCGTAACCTCGACCTGGCTGCCGCGGCCCGGCGCCTGGACCTTGCTGTGTGTGAGATGTCTTAAGCCAGCGGCGTATAATTGTCATGGAACCGCTACGAGGTCTGTTCCTCGCCCGGGTGCTATCCCACCGGAACAGTCAGACGGTGCTGTCCTGGTTTCTTGAGGCTCTGCTTGTCTGTGGGTCGGCAGCTTGCTTTTGGGGATGCCAAAGACAGAAGCAGAGCGTCTTATTTGTTTATAGAGCACCACTACAATAACAGGAAGAGAGCCTTTCTACTGACACACCAGGTTCTCCGGGGAGAGAAGAAAGGAACGCGCGTATGCGAAACGGTGGCATATCAGCCCGCATCGTGGCACTGCTCGCCTTATTTAGTATTCTGCTGGCTGCCTGTGGGGGAAGCAACACAGGCAGCACTGGTGGCGGAGGCGCCACCACCCCTACGGCTCAGACGCCCATCTCGGTGGCCCTCGTCACCGATATTGGTGGTTTGAACGATCGTGGCTTCAATCACCTGGCCTACGTCGGCTACACCAAGGCCATGAACGAGTTCCATTTTACGCGCCAGGTGATCGAATCCAAAAACCAGGCCGATTATGTCAAGAACCTGACGCTGGCGGCTCGCAGCGCTGACCTGGTCTTCGCGGTCGGCTTCCTGATGCAGAACGCAGTCGACCAGGTGGCCCATCAGTTCCCCACTAAGAAGTTCGCTATCATCGATGGCTGTGCCGTTCCTGCGGGTAAGCAGGATTGCGAAGCGCTGCCGAATGTGGCCCCGCTCTTCTTTAAGGAACAAGAGGCTGGCTGTCTTGTTGGGGCCATCGCTGCCCAGATGGAAGTTGACGGCAAGGCCAAGATCCCCCAGCTGCGCGGCCATAATACGATTGGGGCCGTCGGCGGACTCCCCATTCCTCCTGTCACTCGCTACATCGCTGGCTACAAGTTCTGTGCTCAAAAGGTCGATCCGAGCATTACGGTGGTGATTAATTATTCCCAGGATTTCGCTGCCACCGACAAGTGTAAGGACGCTGCTCTCAGCCAGATCAATCAGCACAATGCCGATATCATTTTCCAGGTGGCCGGTGGCTGTGGCGTGGGTGCTCTCGATGCTGCCGATCAGGAAGGGGTCTTTGGCATCGGCGTTGATGCCGATCAGAACTATCTCCACCCGAAGAGCGTCATTACCAGTGCCCTTAAGAAGGTGGATGTGGCCGTCTACGATACGATCAGTGATTACGCTCATGGCAAGTTCACGAACAATCCCCCGCGCTTTGACCTGGCCCATGATGGAGTCGGTTACGGTACGCTGAGCAGCGTGGTGCCTGCTGATGCGAAGAACAAGGCCGATCAGTTCGCCGATCAGATCAGGGCCGGCACGCTGGTGGTTCCTGAGACGATTCCTTCCTGACCTGCGTAGTGAGTGGCCCGGGCACGACCAGATCGAGCCGCCCTCGAACGGCTCGATCTGGTCCTTTCTTCTCTCGCCGTTGGCCACTCCCGCTCCGCACCTCGCCCCTGGCCTGCGATGGACTCCATCCAACCGGCTCCACTCGGGAACCCCGCTCCATTGTTGGCCTTGCTCCGTTGTGGGCAATCGTGGCTGCACTCCGACTGCGAAGGGCTTACTGGCGCACAGCCTGGTTTTGGTCTTCCTCAGACGCTGCTTGTCTCTGCCCTGTGGCAATGCTATCATTACAAGTCAGTTTTTTATGTGTCGTAACCGAGCACAGAGCCTGGCAGAAGGCTAGCCGCTTCTTCCTCCTGCCTGGTGACTGCTGATCTGGGAGGATTCGCTCTATGGCCTTGCAGACTGCTCAACCGCGCTCACCTACTCCCCCGCCGTTGGAGACCAGGTCAACCACCTGGCTGCTCTGGCTGCGCAGGGTTGGCTCCGGGCTAGGGCGTCCGCTGCTAGCCCTGCTCCTGGCGCTGGTCGCCGGCGTGATTGTCATCATGATTACCGCTTCCGGCTCGCTCGTCGACCGTTTCAACGCCGCCTTGCTGGCCTACGGCTACCTCTTCGTGGGAGCCTTTGGCAACGCCGCCAATCTCTCATTTTCGCTGGTCAATGTCACTCCCCTCATTTTTACGGGCCTCTCGGTGGCCATTGCCTATCGGGCCCGCCTCTTTAATATCGGGGCCGAGGGCCAGTTTGCTGCCGGAACCATTCTGGCGGCGATCGTCGGCCTCAAGTGCTCGACATGGCCTGGCTGGCTGCTGGTGCCGCTGATGATTGTGGCTGGGGCTTTGGCTGGGGCGGTCTGGGGAGGGATCGTCGGTCTGCTCAAAGCCTGGCGCGGCGCTCATGAAGTGGTGACGACGATCATGCTCAACTGGATTATTTTCTATGTCAGTGACTGGCTTGTTTCGGGTCCACTGCAGGCCCCCGGCCAGGCTGATCAGACGCCCTCTATGCCCCCGCAGACGAATCTCCCGAAACTCTCGGTGCTCTACAATCAGACGCTTGGCCATTTCCTTCCCACCATTAGTCAGCCTGAGCAGTACATTGTGGACATTAGTTTCCTCTTGGCGCTCGTGGCTCTGGTAGCCTACTGGTTCCTGATGACACGCACGACCTTCGGGTATGAGACGCGTGTGGTGGGCGAAAATCCTCGTGCCGCTCAGTATGCCGGGATCTCGGTGAAGCGCAATGTGGTGCTGGTGATGGCGCTGGCTGGTCTCTTTGCCGGCCTGGGGGGGACATTGCAGCTGATGGGACAGTATCCTTACGAAGTTATCGGCCAGGTATTCCGTAATGATACAACTGGCTTCGATGCCATTGGTGTGGCCTTGCTGGGACGTATGACAGCCATCGGCATCTTTCTGGGGGCCTTGCTCTTCGGAGGTATGCGCCAGGGTGGCTCTCTGATGCAGTTGAAGGCCAATGTCCCTGGCGACCTGGTCTATATTATCGAAGCGCTGGTCCTCTTTAGTATCGCTGTCCAGTTCCTCCCGGTAATCCAGCAGGCCATCGTTAGGCGCTTCTCGGCGGCACGTCGACCGACGGTGATGGCCGCGCTCGCCGGTGGCGTGATCGACCTGGACCAGGAGCCAACCAACGGGGCGGAGGCTCCAACAATGAATGATCAGCTGCTGTCCGGGACCGGAAAGGCCGCCCTGGCTGATGGGCAGGGACAGGCTCAGACTCCGGCTCAGGAGCGTCAACATCAGCAGAACGGGGAGGCGTGAAGCGTGTTCTGGCCTATCTTTTTGCGGGTGATTACTTCTGGCGATCTCTGGCAGGCTTCTCTGCAGTTTGCCGCTCTCCTGTTGCTGCCAGCTCTGGGTGGTGTAATCTCAGAGCGCAGCGGCGTGGTGAACATTGCGATGGAGGGCATGATGTTGATCGGCTGCTACGTCGGGGTGGTGGTCACCCTGGCCAGCCATAGTGTCCTCGTTGGGCTGCTGGCCGCCATCATTGCTGGCGGCTTGCTGGCTCTGGTGCACGGTGTAGTCTCGATTCATCTCAAGGCCGACCAGATTATCAGTGGTATTGCTATCAATGTCGCCGCTCTGGGACTGACCAACTACCTCAATATTGTGCAGACCGGTGGTCAGGGTATCCCCAGTCTCGCCTCTAATTTGCGCCTTCCCGTGCTGAACTGGGGGCCGCTGGCGCAGCTCCCCTTCCTCGGCCAGGTGCTCTTTCAGCAGAATGTCGTCTTCTACGTGACGATCATCATCCTGGTCGGTCTGCAGTTCCTGCTATTCAGAACGAATCTGGGCCTGCGTATCCGGGCTGTGGGAGAGCATCCGCAGGCCGCGGACACTGCCGGCGTCTCCGTGCGTCTGATCCGCTATGCCTGTGTTGTCGCCAGCGGCCTGCTCTCGGGCCTGGCAGGGGCTTTCCTGGCCTTGGGCGTGGCCGGCACTTTTAATTCCAATATGACTGCCGGGCGTGGCTTCATCGCGCTGGCGGCGGTGGTCTTTGGGAAATACACGCCGCTGGGGGCCGCCGGGGCCTGTCTGATTTTTGGCCTGGGCCTGGCCTTAAGCGTACGCCTGCAGGATACGGGCATTGATTCCAATTTGCTGGCGACGTTGCCCTACATTCTCACCATTATTGCTCTGATCGGACTGGTCGGGCGCACTGTGGCCCCGGCTGCCGATGGCGTGCCCTACGAGCCGGGCAGCGCCGAATAGCGCATCGCAAGCGCCCGAGGAGGTCAAGGAAGCATGCACGAACAGGAGAAGGCGCCTCTCGCTCAGGCGGCAAGTCCAGACCTGGCTGCCTCGCCCTATGCAGTGGAGATGCGCGATATCTGCAAAGCCTGGCCCGGCGTGGTGGCGAACGATCACGTGAACTTGCGCGTCCGGCGAGGCGAGATTCATGCTCTAGTCGGAGAAAATGGGGCTGGCAAGACGACCCTCATGAACATTCTCTACGGGCTGGTGCGCCCCGATAGCGGAGAGATCTACATCAACGGTGAGCGTGTTCATATTAGCGGCCCCCGCGATGCTATTCGCCTCCATATCGGCATGGTGCATCAGCACTTCATGCTCATTCCCCCGCTGACGGTGGCTGAGAACATTGTGCTGGGCCAGGAGCCGGGTGGTCCTTTGGCCGTCTATGATCGACGGCGTGCCCGTGAGCTGGTGCTCCAGCTCAGTGCTCGTTATGGCCTGCCTATTGATCCCGATACCCGCATCGAAAAGCTCTCTGTTGGCCTGCAACAACGCGTGGAGATTCTCAAAGCCCTCTACCGGGCCGCTGACATCCTCATTCTGGATGAGCCAACCGGTGTGCTGACGCCCCAGGAGACCTATGAGCTGTTCGATGTGCTACGCGCTCTTTCTCGCCAGGGAAAGACTGTCATATTCATCACTCATAAGCTGCGTGAGGTGCTCGACCTCACTGATCGGGTGACGGTTCTGCGTCGCGGGCGCAACGTCGGCGAGCTGGTGACTCGCGAGACGAATCAGGCGGAGATTGCGCGTCTGATGGTAGGACGCGAGGTCCTTCTGCGCGTTGAGAAACGTCCAGCGCGGCCTGGGCCAGTGGTGCTGCGCGTGGAGAATCTGCATGCCAGCTCCGATCGGGGGCTGGAAGCGCTGCAGGGGGTCAGCTTTGAGGTGCATGCTGGCGAGATTCTGGGTATCGCTGGCGTGGAAGGCAACGGCCAAAGCGAGCTGGTCGAGGTTCTGAGCGGGATGCGCCGTGCCACGGCGGGCCGCGTTACCGTCACCCATGCGAGCGGTCAGCAGACTGGCAAAACCTACGACATTACCAGCATGAATGCGCGCGAGGTGCGTCTCGTTGGGGTGGCGCACATCCCCGAGGACCGACGCGGCAGTGGTTTGGTACTCAGCGATACTATTGAAAGCAACACTATCCTGGGACGCGAGCGCTGGCCGCGCTTTGCCTGGGCGCGCTTCATCCTGCGTCTAGGCGAGGTTGCTCAGTGGGCGCGACGCCTGGTGCGTGAATTTGATGTTCGCACACCGAGCACCAGGCTGCCAGTGCGTGCTCTCTCCGGCGGTAACCAGCAGAAAGTAATTGTGGCGCGTGAATTCGCCGCTGATCCGCAGCTGCTGATCGCGGCCCAGCCAACGCGTGGCGTCGATATTGGCGCCATCGAGTTTATTCATCGGCGTCTGGTTGAGCAGCGTGACGCTGGCAAAGCCATCTTGCTTGTCTCCGCCGAGCTGGACGAGATCCGCTCGCTGTCCGATCGTATCGCTGTAATGTACGAGGGGCGGATTGTCGATATCGTCACGCCGGAGGCCAGCGAGGAGGAGCTGGGACTGCTCATGACAGGCGGGCGCCCGTCGGGAGCCTCACGAGAAGAAGAGGCGCAGACGACGGGTGACTCGGGGGCATGAGCGGAAATAGGCCGCGGCTCAACTGGGAGTCCCGCGGCTCTTGATCTCGTCTCCTGGCTGTGATCTCGATCCCGTCTAACCTGAGCGGGCAGGCTGCTCTGCTCTGCCGCGCCGGTTCGAGGGTCTGGCTACCTCCTCCTCGTGGTCTATCTCGGATGAGAGGCGGCGGACAGGACCTAGTAGCGCAGGCCCAGCACGCGCAGGAGACGAGCAACGTCGCTGGCGAGGCAGACATCGCGGCTGGCCAGCGCGGCCTGGCCGGTCTCCTGTAGCAGCTGCACCGCCTCGGGCGTCTTCAGATCGTCATCTAAGAGGGACTCGAAGTGAGCGCGCAGCTCGCTGCTGCTCTCCGTGGTCTCCGCCGGGCAGCCAGCGGCCAGGGCTGCTACCTCCTCGAAAAGGGCGGCTTGCTGGCTGGCCAGCTGCAGGTCGGCGGGGAAGCATTCCCAGGGCTGGCGATAATGGTGATTCAGCAGCAGGAGGCGGATCGCATTAGCGCTATACTGCTTCAGCAGGTCGCTGACCAGGGTCAGGTTGCCCAGCGACTTGCTCATCTTCTCTCCCTGCTGGTAGACCATGCCGGTATGTAGCCAGTAGCGGACAAAAGGCGCCTTGCCCGTGTAGTGCTCAGATTGGGCGATCTCGCAAGTATGGTGAGGGAAAGCCAGATCGGCCCCGCCGCCGTGGATATCGAGCTGCTCCCCCAGGTAGTGGAGTGCCATCGCACTGCATTCAATATGCCACCCCGGGCGTCCCGGTCCCCAGGGGCTGGGCCAGGCAGGCTCACCGGGAGCCTGAGCCTGCCAGAGAACAAAATCCAGTGGATCGCGTTTGCGCCGGTCATCAGGATAATTGCCGCGCTCGTTGGCCACCGCCAGCATGGCGTCATAGTCGTTGAGGCCAATAGCGCGCCCCAGGACACCGAAGTCGGGATCACGACGCACATCGTAGTAGACGCAGCCGTCGCTCACGTAGGCATAGCCGCGCTCGATCAGTTGCTGCACTATCTCGATAATGTGTGGAATCTCATCGGTTGCGCGCACGTAGAAAGTCGGGCGGCGGACATTGAGCGCATCCATATCGCGCAGAAACCTCTCGGTCTCGCGCCTGCCCAGCTCGTCCCAGGGCACACCCAGTTCGCGCGCCTTGCGCAAAATATCGTCATCGATGTCCGTGACATTCTGCACGTAGCGCACAGAGTAACCACGGAATTCCAGATAGCGAATGAGCGTATCGAAAGAAGCGTAGGTGAAGGCATGACCCAGGTGGGTAGTATCGTAGGGCGTCACCCCACACACGTAGATACGCACATTGTTCCCTTCGAGGGGTACAAACGTCTCCACTCGCTGGGTGAGCGTATTAAACAGCTTCATGGCGTTCTCCAAGACCGAACAGGCGCGTGGCGTTCGCTGTAGTGATCTGAGCGATTTCGTCCAGCGTCAGGCCCCGGATCTCGGCTAGCTTCTGGGCCACATGCTTCACGAAGAGCGGCTCGTTACGTCTGGCGCGCAGGGGCAACGGGACAAGATAGGGGCTATCGGTCTCGACCAGCACGCGATCGAGGGGAACCATGCTGGCGACCGCGGGCAGGGCGTTGCCCGGGCGGGTCAAAGGGCCAGCGAAGGAGAGCATGAAGCCCTCGAAGGAAAGGCATTCCTCAGCCTGGGCTACATCGCCCGAGAAGCAGTGGAAGACCCCACGCAGCCCCCGGCCATGAGCACGCAGCAGCTCGATCACATCTTCGTGAGCATCGCGCACATGGATGATGCAGGGGAGGTTGCAGCTGCGAGCAAGCTCCAGATGGGCACAGAAAACCGCCCTCTGCACATCACGTGGTGAAAGCATACGAAAGTAATCAAGCCCAAATTCGCCAATGGCCACCACCTCGGGCGCGCGTGCCAGACTGCGCAGTTGAGCCTCTACCTCCTCATTGTAAGAGGTGGCCTCGTGAGGATGCACGCCAACGGCGGCGAAGATCTGACCAGGATAGCTCTGGGCCAGAGCTATCGCCGCACGACTCGACTCCAGATCGCAGCCGGGATCAACGATGTAGCCGATCCCCCCTGCGAATGCGGCGCGCAGCACCGCATCGCGATCTTTCTTAAAACGGGGAGCATCGACATGGGCGTGGCTATCAACAAGCAACCGCTGCATCCTTTCCTCTGTGAACAGGAAGACACGCAAAAAAAAGAAGGGTCAACGCTGGCTTATTCTTTGTCTGTTCAAGAGCTTTCTTTAGTATAGTCTATCGCTGAAATGGATGTCAACAACGCGGCGGTGATGGTAGGCGGGCCGGGCGCAAGCGCCCCAGCTCAGGCTGAGTTTTGAGCGGGCTGGGCCGCCTTCAGGCCAGGCCAGGTCAGAACCCTATAAAAAAATACCCAGGGAGGCCCAGACAAAATCAGGTGATTACCTGATGCCTGGCACTTTGCCATACGCTACGATAAACAGGAACATCTTGAGCCATGCTGTCAGAGCATGGCATCTGGCACTCGCGATCAAGAGGATGTTTCTGGAGGAGAGAGAATCGCATGCAGAATCTCGCGCCACAGGTTGTATCAATTGCAGATGCGTGCCTGGGAGGCTTGCACGGTCGTTCCGCCCTGCTGATTGGACCGGAAGAGCTACGGCGGCCATTTGTGCAATTGCTGAAGCAAGCTGGTATGCAATCTATCTATGAGGAAGAGAGTGCAAATCAACTGGACAGGCTGCTACCGCAAGTACAGTTGCTTATCAGCATTCCGGCTGCAGCACCTGCCGCGCCGCTCATTTCCGCGGCGGCTATTGCCCAGGGGTGCGGCAATCGCCAGGTTCCCTTAATCATTCTGGATCTGGCGCGTAGCCCTTCCGTTGAAGAAATGGTCGGCCTATTGCCCTTTGTCTGCCTCTATACCCCCGCCGACCTCCAGCGTATTCTCCACAACAGCTGTGCTAAAGCGAGCTGATTCTATGGTACCATAAGAATGGCCACAGAGAGCCTTCTCTTGAGGTCCTAGCTGGCCGCTCTTCTGTTGAGAAAGCTATCTATCTGCCTGCTCTCAGGCGCAGGGAGCGAATGAGGACGTTATGGAAGTGATCAAGATCTCTCCCCGCGGCTACTGCTATGGCGTCGTTGACGCTTTGCAAATTGCTCGTCGGGCTGCCAAAGATCCAATGCTGCCCCGTCCAATCCATATCATTGGCCAGATCGTTCACAACCGTCATGCTATTGAAGAGCTGACCGCCCTGGGCATCATTACCCTCGATGGGCCGAACCGTGCGGCGATCCTTGAGCAGGTCAAAGAAGGAACAGTAATCTTTACCGCGCATGGCGTCTCGCCCCTGGTCAAGGAGCGAGCGCGTGAGCGTGGCCTCTGCTGTATTGATGCCACCTGTCCTGATGTGACCAAGACCCATGACCTAGTGCGCGAGCTGGTGGCGGAGGGCTACTATATTCTCTACATTGGCAAGAAAGGGCATCCTGAGCCCGAGGGAGTCATGGGAGAGGTCCCGGGCCATATTAGCCTCATCGAGAGCGAAGCCGACGTCGATGCCCTGCAGCTCACGCCAGAGCAGGAAAAGAAACTGGCTATCTCGACACAGACCACTCTCTCGCAATGGGACACACAACGTATCATTGAGTACATCAAGGCTCGTTATCCCCAGGTCAAGGTCTACATTGACATCTGCGCCGCCACGCAGCTCAGGCAAGAGGCAGTGGTGCGGCAGGCGAAAGGGGCCGATCTTACGATCGTGGTGGGTGATCCCCGAAGCAACAACACCAACCGTCTTGTGCAGGTCTCAGAAGAGCTAGCCGGCGTTCCTGCCGTCCGCATCGAGGATCTCTCCGAGCTGAAACTGGAATGGCTCAAGGGCAAGAAGCGCGTCGCAGTGACAGCGGGAGCCTCGACCCCCAGCCAGATCACGCGCGAAGTGATTCGTTTTCTTGAACAATACGAGCCAGAGCCCTAGCGCAGCAGGGCTGCCCTGGTCTGGTTGGGCTGGGCATGGCTCTCATGAGGATGAGGACGAACGAGCGGAACGGGCTGCCGGCCCCTGTCCTCGCTCGCAAGAAGCGCCTCCTTTCACCGCGGCCCTCGCGCCGACGCTGAGCCGTTGGTCGAGGGGCAACCGCCAGAGCGCAAAGGCGCTCTGTCTTGTCCTCCCCGCGCAAGGCCAGGTCCGGGCCTCAACGACGAGGCTCAGGCCCGGACCAATCGCCGCAGGGCAGTCCCGAAAGCGACATCTCTTGCTCTTTGCTCCCTCTTCTTCGACATGCTTCACTGAGGTCCAAGTAGCGTATGGCGAATCAGCATCAGGTGAGTCAGAGGGCCGAGACCACCGGGTACTGGCGTCAGAAATGAGGCCACGCGGGCTACACTCTCGCTATCGACGTCGCCAACCACCTTCCCATCAACCGTGGTAATGCCAGCGTCCAGCACCACCGCCCCAGGCTTCACCATCTCGGCAGTGATCAGTCCTGGCTTGCCCGTGCTTACTACCAAAATATCCGCGCTGCGGGTAATCTCCGCCAAATCGCGGGTCTGTGAGTGGCAGATTGTCACCGTGGCATCCTCACGCATCAGCGTCAGCGCGATCGGCTTGCCCCCGATATTGCTCCGACCCACAATGACCGCATGCTGACCAGCTACGCGGATGCCAGCCTCGCGCAGCACTGTTAGCACCACATCTGCGGTCGAGGGGATAAAGCTAGGAAAACCGAGCAGGAGATTGCCGGCATTGCGTGGCCCAAGGCCATCAACATCCTTTTCGGGGCGCAGGATCTCGGTCACCACGCGCTGGCGAATATGGTCCGGCAAGGGCAAGAGTAGCACGATCCCGTCAGTCGTTGGGGCCTCGCTCAGTGTGGCGACCTCTGAGCGGATCTCTTCCTCCTCTACCTCGAATGGGTAGGCCAGCGTCACGCAGCTCAGACCAATGCGACGGCAGGAGCGGACAAGCTGGCGGCTGTAGACCTCAGCGGCGGGATCACGACCAATGATAATTTGCGCCAGGCGCGCCGAGCGGCGGTGCTGCTTGCGAAACTCGGCTGCCTCCTGCTGTAACTCAGCCATCATGCGCGCCGCCAGGGGGCGGCTGTCGAAGATCGTAGCAGACATCAAGAAGCCTCCTTCCTCCACAGGCGAAATCTCCTGGCGTCCATCATACCATAGCCGAGAATGCGGCGCTGCGTCGTTCTACCCTGCGGTCCGGCGCCCAGGGTAGAACGACGATCAGCTCGCATCGTCGGAAAGGAGAAAGGGAGCAAGGAGGACGCTTTCAGGCCGGCGTTGCCCGCGGCTCAGCACGCTGCACCAGGAGCAGCAAGAAAATGCCGAGCGGCGCCAGCTCCAGGAAGGCCACGCCTGCCGTAATGCCCAGGCGACCGGCGATGAGTCCTACAATACTGGGTAAGACCACGGAGAAAGGTGTGCCCAGGCTCAACAAGGCTCGACCCGTGCCCGAGCGGCCCGGCAAGCGCTCGTAGACCTGGGCCCGGGCCAGCGGAAACCAGGAGATCGAACTTGCTCCCACCACGCAGAGCAGCAGACCGGCCAGCCAGAGCGAGCGGGTCAGCAGCAAGGCCGTCATCCCGATCAGAGCCACCAGCGCCGAGCCGGCCAGGAGCTGGCGCACCGTCAACCCCACGGCCAGCAGCAGCTCGCAGAGCAGCAGGCCGGCGAAGCCAGAAGCGCTCTCAAACGTGATCAAACTCTCTACCGCGTCATCTGATAAGTGAAGCATATCCTGTAAATAAAGAGAAACAAATGATCTATAGACTTCATCAAGCATCACTGGCAAGGTGGCGATCACGACCCAGCCGAGCAGGAGAGGATTGCGCAGCGCTGCCACAAAACCTTCCAGCAAGAGGCCCAGACGCGAGCGTCGCCCCTCGCTGCGCTCCACCTGGGGGAAGCGCAGGGCGCAGGAAAACAAGGCCACCACCAGCCAGATCACCGCGGCCAGCCAGCAGAGACTGGCCCAACCCAGAGCCAGCAGCGCAATAATGGTCACCGTCAGCGGTGTAAGGAAATCGCCCAAATTGCCGATGAAGGCCAGACGCAGCATCGTACGCGTACTGCGGTGGGGATTCTCATCGATCAGCGAAGACTGCGCCGCTCCCAGGGCAATATCGTTGGAGGGATAAAGCAAGGCGAATGCTAACAGAATAACGGCGAACGAGCGGGCCAGGCCGGCTAGCACGAACGAGCCGGAGAGCACCAGCAGGCCGCCAATAACCCAGATTTTCTTCGTCTTCCCCAGGTCACTCAGCACGTTGCTCAAAGGCTCTAACACCATTGACATTGCCGCCCCCAGCGTAAAAAGCAGGCCGATCTGCGTATAGGTCATCGGTACCTGGTGGCGCAGTAGGGGTAAGCCAATAGTGGGAATGCCCGAGAGCATTTCCTCTAACAGGGTGATGCTAAAAAGTGTCAAGCGCAGAGGTGAGAGAGAGGGGCGGCCCGAGAAGGCCCGTGTGAAGAGCATGAGACCTCCTTCCTGCATGTCTGGCTTCCGGGCAAGCGGGTGCCGTGCGATCTGGCTTTGCTAGTAGGGCGCGACAAGCGCAGATATACAGCACCGCTGTCGGCCTTCGTCGTTACTCCTGTGAGGCATTCATCGTGGCTAGAATTTTCTTGCTACTATTCAGTATACTTCAAAATTTAAATATATTCTATTATCTTTAACAAGCGAGCAGTGTTATTCGCTCTTTCTATAGCAAGCAACCTGTTTTTGTATGGGAGAGGAGTGGGAGGTGAGCAGTGAGCCGGGCTGGAGGCTGGGAGAGGAGGGCTAAGTACTTTAGTACCAAAAAGAGAGCTTCAATGCAGGATTGTAGTAACCTAGTGACAAAATGAAGGTGAACTTGTTGGCAGGTGCCCATTCTGAGTAGAGAAGAGAGAAGGAAGAAAGCGAAGCCCACATGCCTGGGAACAGACAGGTTTTCGAGACAGCAATGGATGCCGCCGACCGCTACCGTTGGGATAGCAAGTGGACGGAGGCAGCCCGCGAGTATCAGCGGGCGCTGGCAGAGTTCCCAGACGACACAGCGGCGCATGAGGGCCTGGGCTTCTGCTATATGCAGACCAAGCAGTGGCAGCAGGCGCTGGATGAATATGAGTATCTGCTGAAGCGCAAGCCTCATGATATCATTGTCCTAAGCAAAGTCGCCGAGTTGTATGGCTGGTTGAGCAGGCGCGAGGAGGCTTACAATGCCTATCTGCAGCTTGCTGATCTTTACGCCCAGGCTGGCCAGGGAGCACGGGCAGAGGCCGCCTGGCAGAAGGCGCTTCAGTTCTCGCCTGCTAGCCCTGAACCTCACGAGCGGCTCGCAAACTACTACGCAGAGAAGAAAGATCTGTCGTTGATGATACAGGAGCGCCTGGCTGCCGCCAGGGGCTATCTGCTCCGAAATGACCTGGCAGCAGCCCGCGCTCAATGTGAAGAGGTCCTGCGTGTCGATGTCTCCAACGCTGAGGCGCGGTCGCTTCTGGAGCAGATCGCTGGCCTGCCGCAGCGGCCCGCAGGCTCAGCAGGCTCGCTGGCCGGCGAGGCCCTGGCGGGCGCGCCCTCCGGTGAGGATGGATACGCAGGTCAGGAGGCTTCTTTCACTGGTAGCCCGGTCGCCGGCCCTGCCGCACCGGGCAACATAAGCGGAGGTAATACTGGCATCATGGGTAACATGGGTAGCGCGGGCAATTTCGGCGGCATGGGGAACCCGGGGCAGGCTCTCGCCCCTGCAGGCCCCGCTGGCGGAGGAGCAGCTCCGCAGAGACGGATCACGGCAAGCCAGGTTACGGGCATTTTGCGTCAGGCGCAGGCTTTCCAGGCCCAGGGTCGCTACAACGATGCCATCGATCTCTGTGAGCAGATCCTCGAAAGCGGCTTCGATCGTCCCGATGCTCGCTATTTTCTGGGCTGGCTCTATCAGGAGCAGAAGCGTTGGGATGACGCGATTCGCCAGTTCCAGATGCTGCTCAATGACCCTGAATACGCGCTTTCTTGCTACTACGCCCTGGGACAATGCTATCGCGCGCGCGGCGATCTGCGCACGGCCACTGTCCATTTCGATGAGGCTGTCGACCGCGTCAATCTCGATGCCCTGACGATTGAGGAGGCGGATCAGCTGGTCCAGCTCTGTCAGGAGGCGGCAGAGGCCCATCGCTTGCTCGGTGAGCAGGAGCAGGCCCTGACAATCTACAACGCGTTGCTTGGCTTCCTGCGCAGCCGTGGCTGGAGCGACAAAGTCGCTCAGGTGGAGCTGCTCTTGAAGCAGATGCAGAGTGCGCCTCCTTCTCCTCAGCCCAGTACGCCGCCACCTTCCTTGCAACAGCAACAGCTACAGGCTCCTCCAGGACTGCCACCTGAGCAGCCGGCGACCCCTTCCATCCAGGATGCGGCGACCATGATGTTCTCGGTGCCCGGCCCCGGCCCAGCAGCGGCTCCTCAGCCTCCCGCCGCTCCTGTGGCGCCGGCCCCAGCCCCGGCTCCAGCAGCTCCTGCTCCAGCGCCGGCGCCCTCTGCCGCGTCTGCCGCCGGCGAGTTACCTGACTGGCTGACGGGTATTCTCAATGAGCCTGCGCCAGCACAGCCGGCCCCGGCTGCCGCTGCGCCGGCCCCAGCCCCAGCTCCGGCTGCCCCCGCGCCGCAGCCAGCGACTCCGGCAGCTCCGCCCCCGTCGCCTACGGCTCCTAATCCACCGGCCCCGGCTTCATCGGCTTCCTGGCTGACCGATAGCCCAACCCGACAGGTGGAGCTCCAGCCCCCGGCCCCAGCGGCTCCGCCAGCTCCAGCCCCAGCCCCGGCTCCGGCCCCGGACCCGTTCCCTGCTCAGGGCCAGGTGCCTGCACCACCAGCGGCTCCGTCCGTTGCCGCCGCGCCGGCTCCCGCCCCCTTGACGCTGGAGCAGCTCAGCCCGGCTTCTCCGACCCCTCCATCTGCTACCAGGGATAATGTTGAGGAGCTGCTGAGTAAAATCGCCGGTAATACGGCCCGTGACGAGTCGTTACAGCAGGTGGCTGGCGCCGTGCTCGCCAGCACGGCTTCGCTGCCCGAAGGCATCCGTATGCAGGTGGTGCGCTCGATGCAGGACATCCAGCGCTACATCGAGCATGGCTTGCTGAATCCTGCCATCGATGAGTGCTTGAAGGTCATCGAGATTGCTCCCCAGTATCTGGATGTCCACCAGGTACTCTGCGAGATCTATGTGCGCCAGGGCCGCATCGAGCAGGCGATCACGAAGTATGCTATCCTGGTCGATACCTATATCGCCAATGGACGCATCGACGACGCGATCGCTACCTATCGGCGTATCCTGCAGCTGGAGCCGAATAATCTGACCTATCGCATGCGCCTGATCAATCTGCTCTCCTCACACGGAAACAAGGAGGATCTGCTACGTGAGCGGACTCAAGCCGCCGAGGCGTATCTGCGCCTGGGTTACATGGATCGCGCTCTCAGTGAGTTGGAGCAGGCGCTGCAGGAAAGCCCAACAAGCGTGCCTACTCGCTTGAACTACGCTCTGGCTCTTCAAAAGCTCGGTCGCTCTCAGCAGGCCGCCGCTGAGTACCAGCGCGTGCTGCAGGTCGACCCGCGCAATATCGTGGCTCTGGTTCGCTGGCACCTCCTGATGATTACAGGGGCCGCCCCCTCGGGGCGCGCTTCGGCTCTGGAACTGCTGACTCGCATTCGCTGGCAATTGCGCGGTCAGGGCCAGCGCCATTATGAGGTGGTGGCACGCGAATATACGCAGGCCCTCGAATTGCAGCCGGGGAACGCGGATCTCCATTTCTCGCTCGGTCAGATCCATCAGCAGGCCGGCTACTTCGATCGCGCCGTGGCTTCCTATCAGCAGGCAACGCGCGATAGTGCGGTAGAGGTCCTGGCCCGTGTGAGCATGGCCCATTGCTTGCTCTCCCAGGGAAAGCCCGAGGAGGCTATTCAGCAATTGGAGCAGGCCCTGCAGTTGGTGCGCCGCTCACCTGCCGCTATGGACCCGACCATCTGGGCCGCTCGCCCTCGCGAGGATGATGAGGAGCATCAGGCCCCCGAGGTGGAAATCTCCCTCTTGCTGGCCAAGGCCTACCGCCGCGCTGGCAAAGAGGAGCAGATGCAGGCGGTGCTCCGCCGCATTAAGCAGATGACCACCTATCAGGATGAGGTGGCCTCAGCTCTGGCCGAGATCTCGGCCCGTCAGGGCGATATCGATAGCGCCCTCCAGGAGTACGCTGAGCTGGCTCGCTACTATCTCAGTAAACGCCAGGGCGATAACGCTCTCAATGTGCTCAATGAGATGGTGCGCCTGGCTCCCCAGGACCCTCGCGCCCATGCCGAGCTGGCTGACATCTATATTAATCGCGGCCAGCTTGAGGAGGGCATTGCCGAGCTGCGCCTGCTGGCCGATATCTATGAACGCCGTAATCAGCGCGGTGAAGCCTCTGAAGCTATGCGCCGCATCGCCGATATCTACGCCGAAATGGGCAATAATGAGGAGGCTCTGACCTGCTATCGCCGCGCTGTGGACCTCGCTCCTAACGATATGAGCCTCTTGCGCGAGGTCGTGGCTTTCTGCTGGCGCATCGGTCGCACACGCGAGGCTACCGAGTATCAGACGGTGGTGGCTCGCTACTACTTCGAGACCCATCAGGTCAAGGAGGCTGTGGCTGCTCTGCAGCAGTTGATTGCCATCGATCGCCATAACTACGAAGCCTACGATATGCTCGGGCAGACCTATCAGTCAGTCGGGGAGTACGAGCAGGCGAGCCGCGTGTATAAGAACCTGGCACGCGTGAAGCCCGATAGCACCATCGCCCGCGAGCGCCTGGCCGCTTTGCAGGCGCTGCGCTCTGGTCAGTAGCCTGAGCCAGGCTTTCTGGCACAGCTCAGATCACTCGTGCTGGGATAAGGGGGAGACTTATCCTGACTCGCTCCGCTCGGAGCGTGGGGGAGATCAAGACAAGACACCAGAGCTGACCTCTCCTCTGCTACAGGAGAGAGACAGGCAGCTCGCTCTGATGAGCTAAAGCAGCACTCAAGAAAATGGGGATCGGCAGGACCGTAGGGCCGATCCCCTCTTTTTTGGCTTTTGCTGGGCCAGATCTCAAAAGACCCGCTGAGCAACGCGCTCTCTAGCCCTGCTGAGAGGCACCAGGCAGAGCCGCCTCGGCCTGGTGAGCATCAGCTGATCGCTGCGCCTGGGCTGTCCGTTCCCCGCCTATTGCTGGCTGGGCCTGGGGCTGACGCTGCAAGCGGCTCCGCTGCTGCTGATCACGCCAGCGCTTCAGATCCAGCAGACGACGATAAGCCTGATAGACGAGGGGCTTGTAGGCCAGGTCATGGGTCTCCAGGAAGCGCAGAGGATAGCCGCCGAAGCCTTGCTTGAAGATGTAGACCCCCCATAGCTCTTGCCCTTCCTCGAGAACATCAGGAATGCCACGGAAGTTGTAATACCAGCAACCATGCTCTTTGGCCCAGCGGATGGCTGTCCATTGGAGCAGGTGATTGGGCATGCGATTGCGGTGTTCGTTTGAGGAAGCTCCGTACATGTACCAGCTCCAGCGGCCAAAGCGCAAGGCGAGTAGACCAGCGATCGCTTGCCCTTCATATTCGGCCAGGAAGAGTGCAGCGCGGTCGCCTTCGCTGTAGAGGCGCATGACGTCCTCGTAGTGAGCCTTCTCATGGATGAAGAAGTGATCACGCTCACTGGTGATGCGGTAGAGGCGGTAAAAGGTATCCAGGTCTGCAGGCCCTTCACCCCTGCGTACACTGACTCCCTTGCGGGCGGCCAGGCGAATGTTATAGCGCCACTTCTCTTTCATGTTGGCCAGCAAGGTCTGCTCGTCGGGACGGATGTCCAGCACCCACTCGTGGCGGATGTGCATGGCGTAGGGCGTGCGGCGGAAGCCGTGCCTGCGCAAGGCGGCCAGCCAGCTCTCATCACCATCGGGCACACTCGGCTCTACCTTGAGCATGAAGGCGCCGCGCCGCCGGGCCTCCTGGCGCACAAAATCCAGTAGCTGGCCCAGGGCCGGTGAGCTGGGATCGTCAATGACTGGCCCGCGCGGAGCGTAAAAATAGGTTCCCAGCACCGGCAGGCGCGAGACAAGGACGAGCATGGCAGCGCAGAGCTGTCCCCGATCGTCGACAACTCCGGTATACAGAGCTTCGGCTCCAAGATGAGGGGCCAGCTGCCCCCACTCATAGGACTGGGTGATATTACAGCAAACCGAGGCAGCTACAAAGTCGTTCCACTGCTGCCGGTCGCTAATAAGGCGCGCTTCCATAAATTTTCCCTCAGAGATGGACAGGTGCAACCAACGTTCATAATCTCTCGCTTTATCAGTGCATCAGTGCAATAGATGGCAGATCAACGCTCACAGGAGAGACAGTTTCCCACCCCTGGCTCAGGACGATGACCGGCGCCTGAGCCTGACCTCTTCCGCATTTGCCTGGGCCAGCCAGCCGCCTGCTAAAGCAGAAGCGCCGGCTCCCCCCTTCTCCCCGTTATCGCTGTTTACGCAAGGCTGGTGGCGAACACGCCTGAGCGAGGAGGGCGCTCACTGGCTGGCACCGGAAGACGAGGCTGGCTCTGCTGGTCGGGCGCCTTTCTCCTTTTGACTGTCGCCCTGCGCCGAGGCCTCAGATCGATCGGTTTGACCGGCTGAGCCAGGCTTGCCTCCCTGCCTGCCACGCGCCGCCCGCTCTAGCTCGACCCGCCGCCGCTCGGCTCGCCTGCGCTCGCGCCGAATCTCTACCAGCTTGCTCCAGAGGCGATACATCAGGGGGCGATAGACATAGTCCTGCGTTGGCATGTTGAGGCGCGAATAGCCGCCAAAGCCTTGCTTATATTCGTAGACGCCCCACATCTCTTCGCCAGGCTCCAGCACCTCGGGAATAGCACGAAAATCGAAGTGCGTGCAGCCCTGCTCTTTAGCCCACTGGATACAGCGATACTGCAGCAGATAAGCGGCCTTCAGGTTGCGCTTATGGTTGGCGGTGGCCCCAAACATGTCCCAACACCAATTTCCGAAGCGGATCAGCATCTTGGCGGCCAGGGCCTCGCCTTCGTGTTCGGCCAGGAAGAGCACAGCATCACCGTGCGTGGCGAACTGGCGCAGGATCTCGCGATGATAGTCTTTGCTGTGGATGAAAAAAGCGTCGCGCTCGCTGGTGATCTTCAGCAGGGCATAATAGGCGTCGAAATCGGCATCGCTGCTGGCTTCTCGCACGGTGACACCCTTGCGCCCGGCCACGCGCACGTTCTGCCGCCAGGTCATCTTGAAGTTGGCAAAGAGGGTTTCTAGAGGAGGCCGGATATCCAGCACCCAGCTGCGCCGTGGGTGGATAGCATAGGGGTAAGTACGAAAGCCGAGCGCGCGGTAAGCATTCTGCCATTGCTCTAGACGCGGGTCATCATCGGCGATGTTGGGTTCGAGGCGCAGCACCACGCTGCCTTCGCGGCGGGCGATAGCGTGGGCCTCAGCGATCAGCGCGGGCAGGGCTGGCGAGTCCGGCGCCTCGACCGTGGGACCACGGGAGCTGTAGAGCCAGTTGAGCTGCAGACCGGGCAGGCGAACGGGCAGCGGCACCGGAGCAACCGAGACCATCATGGCGCCGATCAGCTGGCCTCCTTCCAGTGCGCCCAACCGGTAAATGCGTCCACCAAGATACTTCGTTAGCTCACCCCACTCATATGACTGGAGCAGATGTCCACCTGGCTGGGAGGTCAGAAAGGCGTTCCACTGCTCGCGATCTGTGATTTCCTGCACAACAACTGTCATGACAAACGCCTGTCCTCTAACAAACTTCAGCTTCCCTTATTGTCCTGATGTAGGTTTTCAAGATATTCGCTTCTCAGCAAACTGTAGACGCGAACATCATGGTACTTGCCGAAGCGCAGAATCGCCTGACGCAGGGTCCCCTCGTATTTAAAGCCAGCCTTCTCATCCGCCCGCCAGCCGCCGATATTCTCTTCCATGTCCTGCGTCTGAATACGATTCAGGTTCAACTCCATGAAACCATAGCGGATCATCAGTTTGGTGGCCTCGGTACCGTAGCCCTGGCCCCAGACCGCGCGATCGCCAATGATAATATAGAATTCTGCTGTCTGGTTAATATAGTTAATATCCTTTAAACCAACGAGACCGATCAGGCGATTGTTGCTTTTAAGCGCTACTCCAAAGATAATGTGTTTACCATCCCTGTACAGTTGTTCCAGACGTTCCTTAGCACGAGAGTCGCTTGTCGGATAGATCGAAAAATAGCGGCGAATCTCCTCATCGTTGAGCCAGGTCGCGTAGAGATGATTGTCCTGAGTGGGTTCCAGCGGGCGCAAATAGACGCGCTCGCCGACGAGAAACGGATTCTGGAGCTGGGCAGTCTCTTCAGCCATCGTCTTCTCACTCCTGGGATAGAATGGTGCGCGCCACGCCTGCTGTTGAGCGCGCTAACGCTCCGGGGAGATGTGGCGTGGCGGGCAGGAGAAACGTGCTAGACCTGTTCTTCGCTGAGCTGAGTATCCTGACACAATCGGCTAGTGCCAGTCCAGTATAGCATAGTCCCCCAAGGCCGACAACGCACGGGGCCAGTCTCTAGGACCAGAGGGGTGCGCGTGCGCTGGCGCTCAGCTTCTTGCCTCTTTGTCTGCCTCTCTCTCTGCCTCTTGGCCTGCCGCTCCAGCTGGCAGAGAAGAAGGCACTGCACTGATCGACCGTTGCCCGCAGTGCCCGGTCCTCTCGGCTGGCTGGTTGACTCGCCTGCCCTGACTCTAAACGAAGCGGGGGATGGGCCAGAGATGGTAGTGGATCTTCAAAGCGATGATGCGCGTGACCGAAGCATCGATAGCGCTCTGCGAGAGCTGTCCGCTGGCCAGGGCCTGCTTGATAGCGGCCACAGCGTTGCGCAGATCGTAAGAGCTGCGCACCCCCAGGATCATATCGTTGCCCGCCGCCAGAGCTAAGACCACGGCCTCTGGCAGGTTCCATTTCTTGGCGATACCCTCCATATAGAGTGCGTCGGTGATCACTACACCGTCGTAACCCAGCTCCTGGCGCAGAATGCCCGTCACAATAGTCGGAGACAGCTCCGCCGGCCAGACAGGGTCAAGAGCCGGCATCAGCAGGTCGGTTGTCATGATCATGCCTGGGTGGTCTAGCGGCTGGGGGGACTGGATGAAGTGTTTGAAAGGCACCAGCTCAGTGCTGTAGATCTGCTCACGGCTGCGCCTGATCACCGGGAGATCGGCGTGGGCATCAGTTTGAGCGGCGCCCAGGCCCGGAAAATGTTTGAGACAGGCAATGACCCCATCGCCCTGGACAGCGCGCAGGTAGGCCCCGCCGTAGTCGATTACTGACTGCGGCGTATAGCCCCACGTGCGTAGATACTGATCGGGACCATTGACCACCGGCACATCGACATCGGGGGCCAGGTCGGTGTTCAACCCCAGCGCCTTCAAATCATGAGCGATCCCGTGACCAAGCGCGGCGGCATTGCTGACTTTGCCCGTCTGATAGACTTCCAGGGCCCCGGGCCGATGGCCGTAGATATTGTTGATCCGCTCGACAAAGCCGCCCTCCTCATCCGCAGAAATGAAGAGCGGCATCCAGGCCTGTGCCTGCATGTGCTGGATATCGGCCCGTGTCTGCTGGAAGGTACGCATCTGGGCCGCGTACATAATCACGCCACCCGCATAGAGATCGTGAATCATCGTCTCCAGGTCCGCCGAGTAGGTTATGCCATAATACTGAACCATGAAGAGCTGGCCGAGCTTTTGGTCGAGAGTCATGTGGGCCAGGTAGAGACGGGCCAGGGCTTGCTCGTTCATGGCGGCCTCGCGATGACGCAGAGCCTCAACCTGGGCGGGGGTCAACGGATTGCTAATAAAAGGGCCGGCCAGAAGCGTCTCCTGGAGCTGGCTCATCTGCCGCGGCTGCCACGGTGTATCGCCCTTACCCAACAGGACCGTCGCCAGAAGCAGGAGCGTGCCGCCCCTGACCAGCAAGAAACGCAGGGTGGAGAGCGAGCGCCGACGGCGACGAGGCCGCTGCCGAACAGGCGTAGCAGCGCTGGCCCCTGCTTCTGGGTGCTCTTGCGGGCGAGGGACCACCATCGGAGGGTTGCTGTCAGTGAACATTGCCAGGAGACTCCTGCATTCAGCTTAGCATTTTCTCTTATTCTACTCTAGAGAAGTAAGACAAGTGATATAATCCACAGATATCAATCAGCGTACTAAGAGAGCAAATGAAAGAGAGAGAAGAAACACATTACTCAGGCAGCTCCTAGGCTGAAGGAGGAACCGCGGGCATCAGATGATACTGCATCTTCAGGGCCAGAATGCGCGTCACTGCCTCGTTGACCCGCAGGATCGAGAGCCGTCCATCCTGGAGCGCCGCCTTGAGGCCGTTAATCATCGCCAGCGTTTGATCGCTGCCGGTAGGGCCGAGGAGCATATCGTTACCGGCATTCAGGGCCAGCACGGCGGCCTCTGACATGTCCCATTGCTGGGCGATGCCCTGCATATAGAGGGCGTCGGTAATCACCACGCCATCGTAGCCGAACTCCTGGCGCAGAATCTGGGTCATGAAGCGGTACGACAGCTCTCCGGGCCAATGCGGATCGATCGCGGGCATCAGCACATCGGTAGACATAATCATGCCCGGGCGCATATACGGATTAGAGGCGTTTACAAAGTACTTATAAGGGGCCAGCTCGGTCGAGTAAATCTGGCTGACGCTACGGTTATCGGAGGGGAGGGTCTTATGCGCGTCCTCCGTGGTATCGCCCAGGCCGCCGGGGTAGTGTTTGATGCAGGCGATCAGACCGTCCTGCTGCATAGCGGCCATAAAAGGGCCGGCGTACTTAATCACATCCTGGGCGGTCGTACCGAATGTTCGTGTCACCGTGTCATAGCCTGGTACTAGCATCACATCGACATCGGGGGCCAGGTCGACGTTGATGCCCAGCGCCAGAAGATCGTGGGCCATCTTGTGGCCCTGTTGAGCTGCATAAGCCACGCTACCCGACTGGTAGATATCCCAGGCCGATGGGCGCGAACCGTAGATATGAGAGAGGCGGTGAACGTAGGGGCCACCTTCTTCGTCAGTGGAGATCAACAGAGGAATTTTGGCATGCTGCTGCATCAGGGCAATATCGTGCTTGGTCTGGGCAAAGCTCTGCATCTGAAACTCATAGAGAATGACGCCCCCTGCGTGCAAATTTGTAATCATATTGTCCAGGTCGGGTGAGTAGTAATCGTCGGCGTACTCCACCATAATCAGCTGGCCCAGCTTCTCATCCAGCGACATCCGCGCCACGTAGAGACTCGCGAGCTGCTTGTAGGACATATGGTCGCTCAGATGACGTAAGGCGTTAATCTGAGCCGGGCTATAGGGGGCAGCGATGAACGGGCCAGAGGGATTGCTGGCAAAGGGATCAGCTATCACCGAGGAAGGGAGCGGTCCGGGGAAGAGATAGGCCGCGTTAAAGTAGGCGAAAAGCGCTCCCCCAGCGGTGATGAAGGCCAGCACAAGCATGCCAATTCCGAGAAAGAGCCGTAGACGACTGGCGCGCCGCTGGCGTCGGGAGGGTACCTTCCCCGATGTCTCTCTCTTCCCGGGTAGCGCAACTGGGGTGTCTGCTAAAAAGGTAGCACTTTTGACAGACTTTTTCGAGAACAGAGACATAAAGACTCCTAATAGGAACCATGCTGTGTATCTATTATAAAAACGTTATCAACAAATGTTTAAAATCAGGCATCGTCAGCGCGTTCTGTGCAGGGGCCTGGGGTTGGTTCCTCCTCCTCTCTCTCTAGTTCTAACGCGCGGGAAGAACGATTTGTTACATCATGGGAGGGGGCAGAGGCGCGGCGTGAGGTCGGGGGCGGAGCGAAGGTCTCGGTCTCACTTTCGATATCCGTATGGGCCTGTGGGCCGGTTGTTGCCGTGATCGAGGCGGCGTGAGGCAGATGCAGCGGTGCCGGGGCGGTCTGCCGGGGGCGCATGCGGGAAGCGCGCACATTAGGCACCACCAGAGCCGGTTGCAGCGCGTAGTCAAAGATCACCTTAATTGCACGCGTCTGGGCTCGCCGCATGGCTGTGCTCAGAGCGTGGCGATAGTCAGTCAGGGCGAAGCGGTGAGTAATCAACTGCTCGGGGGCCAGCAATCCCTGAGCGATCAACTCACAGGCGACAGCAAAAGTTGAGTGGCGGCCTGGCTGTTCTGGCGGCCAATACTCCTGGCCGTGCGTCAGCGAGCCGAGCAGATTCACCTCGCGCGACCACACGGGGGTCAAGTCCAGGTGCAAGCGGTGAAGGCTGCGACCAACCAGGACCACGGTGCCGCCGGCGCGTGTCCAGCGCAGTGCATCTTGAATGGTCTGACTCTGACCCACAGTATCATAGATCACATCGTAGCCGCCCATCACGATCGGCTGGCCGAGAGGCCCACTAACCAGCTCGGCGCCCGTGACGCGCGCCACCTCGCGATAGCGGTCCTGGGGGTAGATAATATGGGTCGCACCCAGGCGGGTGGCTCGCTCCACCTGGAAAGCGTGGCGAGCCATCACTCCCACTACTGCCTGTGGTACCAAAGCCCGCACCACCTGGAGCGTCAACAAACCAATCGTGCCTGCCCCAATAATGAGCACCCGCTCGTCTGGTTGCGGAGGGCAGCGCAGTACCGCATGCAGGGCCACCGCTGTTGGCTCCAACATCACCGCCTGTTCGTCGCTTAGCAATGGCTCCCCCGGTTTCTCAGGCGACTCAGGTAGCTGGAAAAGCTGCCGCTCATGAACTAGCATCTCCTCACACCAACCCGAGCCGATCTGGGCGGGTCCGGGCTGATAGGCCCGCTCGCAGAGGTTATAGTCACCGGCAGCGCAGGCCCGGCAAGGCGGCTGGACACCCAACGTCAGGCAGTGAGGGGCGTACTGCAGCACTACCGTGTCGCCCACCTGCAAGGTCTGAACCGCATCGCCCACCTCGATCACCTCGCCCACCACCTCATGGCCCGGGTACAACTGCTGGCCGGCCAGAGCTGCCGCCACCCGCGGATCAACATCAGCAGCAACCAAAGCCAGATCACTGCCGCAGATCCCTGCCAGTCGGTTGCGCACGCGCACCCAGTCGGGGGCTGGCAAAGGGCGCCGGGGCAGGTTTTGGACCTGCAGCGGAGCAAACGATGAAAAATACGCTCCCCGCCAGAAGTGCCCTAGCAGCGAAGTCACAATCGCCCGTTTGGGGTCAAGATCCAGGGTTGACATCCACATAGCGGTAGCCCTCCACCGCGCATGCTCAGCTCACATGGCTGCTCCTACAGACAGGAGAGAGCGCCTCTTCTTGCTCACCGGTTGCCTGGCTGCTTCTGTGCACTCCAATGGGTGGCAGTTGCCGTCATAAGCAGCGTTGCAGCGATCGAAGGCAGTGTACCATGTGCACAATGCGCGGTCAATGCTCATAAGACCGTCCGCCTGACCAGAGTCAACCGGCTCATGGATGAGGCAATGTGTGAGGTCCAGAGCGGCCTGTAAAGGAGCTACTGCTGCCGATCAAAGAGGCGTCGGAGACCAACAAGAGGACGGGGATCGGGTGGAGAGCAGGGCAGATCCGGGAGGAGCCCGAGCCGGAATGCGGCCGGGGCTGAGAGTGGCGGTGGTGCTAGGACTCCGTTCCAGACGCCGGAGGCAGAGGTCGCGTCGGCGAACCGGAGAGGCAGGGCAAAGTCAGAGAGAATACCGACCCTTTATCCGGCTCGCTATGCACGCTCACCTCTCCCTGATGAGCGCGAGCAATTGCCCGGGCAATCGCCAGGCCCAGGCCAGCCCCGGGGATCGCGCTGCCATCTGCGCGGCTTGGCGGAATATGGCGACCGCGATAAAAACGTTCAAAAATATAAGGCAGATCCTCGGGAGCGATACCTGGCCCATTGTCAATCACCTGGATCTCACCGAGATCGGCGTGGCGATCAAGGCGGACAATCACCTGGCCCTCGGGAAAGGGCCGTCCGTACTTCACGGCGTTGTCCAGCAGGGCGGCCAGCGCCTGCTTCAGGCGGTCCATATCGCCGTGAACAACCAGCCGCTCCTGGGTGGCCAGCTCCAATTGAATACGTGGACCCTGCTCGCCAGAGAAGAGGCGGGCCTGCTCAACGCTCTCCACCGCCAGCTCCACCAGATCCACCGTGCGCACCTGGAGTGGACGCCCCTCCTCCAAGCGAACCAGCGTCAACATATCGTTGATCAGGCGTGTCATGCGCTCGGACTCGTTCTTAATCAGACGCAGAACACGCTGAAGTAGCTCGGGGTTCTCTACCGGTCCGCGTAGCAGCACCTCCGAGAGGCCGCGGATCGATGTGAGAGGAGTACGCAGCTCATGAGAGGCGCTGCTGAGGAGACGCTGGACGCGGGCCTCGCTCTCGTGCTGATGGGTCGTAGCCAGCTCCACCTGTCCCGCGAGCGCGTTGAGGCTCTGGCCCAGGCGAGTCAGCTCGTCGGGGGCTGGGGGAGAAGCTGAAGGGGGCAGCAGTGCGCGCTGGCTGAAGTCCCCCCTGGCCAGTGCCTGAGCGACCTGAGCCAGCTCCTGCAAGGGACGCAGCTGCAGTGCCGTTGTCAGTACGCTCAAGCTTCCAAGCAACAGTACCAGTAGCCCATAAGCGCCCACGAAGGCGAGCGGCGTATTCAGAGACCTCACGTGAGTCAGCAGGAAGATTAGCAGAGCCATCAGCGCCAGGCCCAGGGCCAGAATCGCGAGCTGCAAGAGAGCCAGGCGCAGACTCAGACGGTCTAGCGGCAGACGCACAGAAGCAGCCACCAGCGGACCGGCGGTCAGGGGACGCCGCCGAAGAGCAGCCAGTGCCGTGGCCTCAGCCTGACCAGTCGTGTGGCCGCTGCCCTGCCCTTCCCGACCCATGGTTCCATCCGCTAATGACTCATTCATCTTCTCGTCATCTGTGGACCCATCGGGAGCTCCTTCCGTGCGTATCCTCACCGTTCCTCGCTCGGCTGGCATAACAGCTATCCCTGGCCTTTCAGAATATAGCCGACTCCGCGCACCGTCTGGATCAGGCGGGGAGAACTGGGAGTATCTTCAATCTTCTCGCGCAGGTAGCGCACATACACCTCGATAATATTCGTCTCCCCAAGAAAATCGTATCCCCAGACGCGGTTGAGGATCGTCTGACGATCCAGCACCTGGCGCGGATGGGTCATAAACAGGTGTAACAGATTATACTCTGTGGCGGTCAGCTCGATAGGACGGTTGCCGCGACGGACCTCGCGCGTGGCCGTATTCATCCAGAGGTCCTCGAACTGCAGAATGTGCGCAGAGTCAGGAGAGCCAGCCCGCTCGCCGTGTCCGCTGCGACGCAAGCGGCGCAAGATAGCGCGTATACGTGCGACCAGCTCCTCGAAGCTGAAGGGCTTTGTCAGGTAGTCATCGGCGCCGCTATCGAGACCGAGCACTCGATCGCGCACATCATCTCTGGCCGTCAGCATCAAGATTGGCACATCGCTTGTCACCGGATTCTCGCGCAAGCGACGGCAGACCTCCAGACCATCCATATCCGGCAGCATCAGGTCCAGAATCACAATGTCGGGATCACAGCGCTGTGCCGCCGTCACTCCCTGCTCGCCGTCGGGGGCCGACACCACCTCGAAGCCCTCGTAGTGGAGACCTAGCTTGATAAACTCGATAATCGACTGCTCATCGTCGATCACCAGCGCCTTAAGGGGCCGTTTCTCCTGATCGGTGCCTTCGTGAACCGCTTGCGGCATGGCTTGCATCCTTCGGTGTGGGATTCAATTTTCATTATAGTTACCACGCAGCAGCAGTGCAAGGCGTGAGCCGGCAAGGGTCGCTCAGCAGGATAGGCAGAGCGCACTTTATCCTGATAGGCTGCCTCCCTGCTAACTGTTGTCTTAGCGGACCTCGGCCTGGGTGGCCAGAGCGGTAACTGGCTGTGTCGTATGGATGACCGGAAGTCCTGGTCTTGACCTCCAGGGCCGCAGCCGTCTCGCCTCCCAGCGCCCCGGCCAGCCATTCGTCGGCGAAAGAGCTTCTGGTGTGCTCAGGGCTGGCTGGCTCAATCAAACTCAGCAGCTTTGGTGGCTACCGTAGTTTTTCCACCTATCCCTCCCACGAGAAAGGCGATAGAAGAGTTTCAGTAAAAGAACGGAAGTGTCTTGCGTTTTGGCAAAGTGTTTCTCATTGTCTTATCCTGGTTAGTGGTAGCGGTCTTAAAAAACTCTTAAGAGCGCTGCACATTGATTGACAAGTGAGAGGGGACTCATTACAATGGTATTGATAGAGACGGCTCACGTAATCAGCAGGAGGCAGATTCATGGCAGTTGTGCATCCCGACTTCTATCGTCATGAGCACCTCGTTCGTAAGTCAATTCAAATTCCGTTGACACAGCACCAGGAGCTGAAGGCGCTGGCGATGGAACTGGACTCCTCCCTCGGGGATGTTGTGGAGACAATTATGGAACTCATGCGCCGGGATAACTACCAGCAACTGCGTCAGGCGATCCTCCAGAAACGCGAACAGGCTCTTTCCTCCTTGACTCACTCCCTCGATGAGGCGTATGCTTATCTAGGATCTCTCCCTGAAACTCTCGAAGATGCCCGATTTTATTTTGAGGCCGGGCGTGAAGGTATCGTTGCATGAGTAATGAGGCCAGGCAAACATCGCCCAGCCCCAGCCATAGCGAGGATTCTGCCAATCGAATACGCGAAATGCCTAGTCCCAGGCGCGGCGAGATCTGGGATGTTAACTGGTCTCCCGGGCGCGGCGCGGAGCAGCAGGGTATCCGCCCTGCCTTGATCATCCAGAATGATCGAGGTAACGCTTCCTCCACTTATCCCTTGACGATTGTTGCCTCGATGAGCCGTACAGAGCGTGAACTGCCCCTGCACGTGCGCATCGCGCCAACGCCGGAAAACGGATTGACCGACTTCACTGATGTAAAGTGTGAGCAGATCATGACCATCGAGAAGTCGCGCCTGATCCGTAAACGCGGGAGCATTACCAAGGAGGAACTCGCGCGCGTCGATATGGCGCTCAAAATCAGCCTTGATCTGCTCTCCTGATCACCGGGAAGGAGGGTAGCTCTGGCAGAAGAGAGGAGGCCCAGCGGGAGCAGCCCGGCGTGGGTCGATCTGCTCTTTCCCTCCTGTGGGCACTGGTGGCGTCCCTGCTGGAGATTACTCGTCTGTGTTATGCCTGGCCGCTTGCCTGAAAGGCGCATCGCCCATCGCCATCTGATAACCGCCTGCGGCCCAGATTCAGGTCGCTCTCTGCGGCCAGGCGGTCGGTGAATTGGCGCAGGGAGCAGCGACTGCTGCGGCTCTCAAGCAACCTTCAAGCAAGATTGAGATAGCGTAGCGATGGAGACCGTGCCTTTTCCTCTCGTCGATCCGCTCCTCTTCCCACTGGCTGACCTCCTTTGCTTGAATTGGCTGGTGTGAGCCAACCGCCAATGTGCTACAATGGAGACCAGATGTTCAGACAAGACCGCAGGAGATGATCAGCTATGGAGCAGAGAACGGTCGGAACGGTTGATGTGAAGCGCAGCTTCCCTGAGATGCTCAAAGGCGGCGTCATTTGTGATGTTGTCAATCCCGAGCAGGCCAAGATCGCGGAGGAGGCCGGGGCCGTCGCGGTCATGGCCCTGGAGCGGGTTCCTGCCGATATTCGTGCTCAAGGCGGCGTTGCCCGCATGACCGACCCCGAATTGATCATTCGTATCAAAGAAGCTGTGACCATTCCCGTCATGGCCAAGTGCCGCATTGGCCACTTCGTCGAGGCGGAGATCCTCCAGGCCATTGGCGTTGACTGCATTGATGAATCGGAAGTGCTCACGCCTGCCGACGAGCAGTTCCATGTCAATAAGCATTTGTTCTCGGTGCCCTTCGTCTGCGGCGCGCGTGACCTGGGCGAGGCCCTGCGTCGGATCGGAGAGGGAGCAGCCATGATCCGCACCAAGGGTGAGGCCGGCACCGGTAATGTAGTGGAGGCGGTGCGTCATATGCGCGCCATCCAGGATGGCATCCGCCGCCTGCAGATGCTTCCCGAGGAAGAGCTGATGACCGAGGCCAAGCGCCTGGGCGCCCCCTATGAGCTGGTCTGTCAGGTCGCTCGCACCGGCAAACTGCCCGTAGTGAACTTCTCGGCGGGCGGCATTGCTACCCCGGCAGACGCTGCGCTCATGATGCGTCTGGGCGCAGAAGGCATTTTTGTCGGCTCTGGTATCTTCAAATCCGGCAATCCACTCAAGCGAGCCCGCGCCATTGTGCGCGCAACCACCCATTTCGATAACCCCCAGATCCTGGCTGAGGTCTCGCGCGACCTGGGCGAGCCAATGGTGGGTATCAATCTCGATACCTTGCCTGAGCAGGAGCTGATGGCCCGCCGCGGCTGGTAGCTGTTGAAGAGAGAGCTACCTGGGCCTGGATTGTCTCGCCCGCTCCGCCGGCTCTTCGCCTCACCTGCAGCAGACCGAGGCGGGTCGGCGGAGCCTCTTTTTGCGGCGGGATGAAAAGCGACGGTCGTAGGTGTTCTCTCTCATCAGAGAGTGTCTGCAGCACAACGAAGGAAGGAGGGGGCGGTGCAACGGAAGATTGTGGTGACCGGGCACCGCACACGTAGACGATGATCCACAATGGACAGGAACGACCGCTGATCGGTGTGCTGGCTCTCCAGGGAGATTTTGAAGCGCATCTGAAGGCGCTTTCAAAGCTGGGCGTGGCAACACGCGCCGTAAAACTCCCTGAGCATCTGACCGATTTAGATGGTATAATAATACCCGGTGGGGAGAGCACCACTATCGGCAAGCTGATGATTGATTATGGCCTCGATAGGCCGCTGAAAGCCTTGATTGAGCAGGGCCTCCCCGTCTGGGGAACCTGTGCCGGCTTGATTCTGCTGGCCAAAAAGACGGACAATGCTCTGGAAGGCCAGCCCTTGCTGGCTGTGATGAACATCACTGTCCGTCGTAATGCGTTCGGTAGTCAGCGGGAAAGTTTTGAAACTGATCTGTCGATACCCGTGCTGGGTGAAGCACCGTTTCATGCCTTTTTCATTCGCGGGCCAGCCGTTTCGGAAGTCGGCCCGGGTGTAGAGGTGCTGGCAACGCTCGATGATGGAACCATCGTCGCTGTCCGCGAAGGCAACCGGCTGGGTACCGCTTTTCACCCGGAGGTTTCCAGAGATCCGCGATTCCATCATTACTTTCTCCGCCTAGTACAGAGCGTTCGGAAGTAGAGGCGTGGCGACGCGACCAGGCGGTAGGCCCCGCTACCCGTTCCTTGCCAGACGACAGAGAACCAGAGACGCAGGGTCGCTCGACGGCGAGAGAACAGGGACCGAGCAGACGGGTGCGGGGCTTGGCACGCGCCACTGAGCGTGGACGAAGTATAGAGATCTGCCTCTGCTTGGCGCAGGAGCACTGATGATACGACCGGTACCCTATGTTGACCTACCGGGAATCATCTACGCATTAGATCGGCGCGCCCGCATGCGACAGCGCGCACTGGCGAACTTCGTGTGCTGGCTGGAACCGGTAGAGCACCGTGCTTCATGGCCTCCTCTCCTGCGCAATATCTTTCCTCTCGATCCGGTAGCACGTACCTGGCTGTGTGAAGATCGCTGGCGCATCTTAGGATTCGCCCAGGTACGCGAGCGCCCATCGGGAACGATGTGGGAGCTGACCTATCTGGCCTCAATGCTCCAAAGCGCCTTCTCCGGCGAGGACATCCTCACTGCCCTGCTTGACTACGTCCTGGAGATGGCTGCCTCCCACGGCGTCCTCCGCGTCTTCGCCAGGGTCGAGGAGGCGCTGCCGGAACTGGAGCTGTTCGCTCGCAGCGGCTTCCAGCGCTATACGCGCGAATTCACCTATGTCTGGGGGTGGGAGGAAGAAAACGAGGCTGCTGTGCCCGGCGAAGAAGAGGTGAACGCCTCACCCAAAACCAGGCAGCCCTCCCCCGGGCTAATCCTCAGCCCCACTCCAGCCGAGCGCCTGCAGGAGCTGGCCTCGTTGCAGCGCTGGAGCCGTCATCATGTCTGGGGTCTGCACCAGCTCTATCGTGCCGCTACGCCCCAACGGGTGCAGATGGCCGAGTTGCTGGAGAATAGTGAAGAGTATGCCCGCCTGCTCGTCGGCTCGCAGCGTTCAGGACTCCTGCCGCTTGGACGCAGGTGCGAGACCTACGTCTGTGACGTGGGGGTACGTCTGGGCGCCTGGCTTCAGCTGCGCCGGGGGCGTGGCACAAGGCCGCATCAGCTCTCGCTGATTGTTCACCCAGAGTATGCCGATCTGGCTGAGCCGCTCGTTCGCTTCGCCTGCCAGCGTCTGCTGGAGAGCGACAGGCGCCCCATCTATTGTCAGGTGCGCGAGTATGAGGGCGCCGTTATCAATGCCCTGCGCGCCAGCGGCTTTGCGCCAAAAACCACCAGAGTCTTGCTTGTGCGCCACATGGCCTATCTGGCTGTGAGACAGCGCGTCGTTCCTGCATTAGAACAACGAGTAATCTATGGCGTGAAGGGTCTGGGTACGGCCAACTCACGCCAGACTATGAGGTGATTAAACTGTCTATGCACAATGCGATCACTGACGATCTGGAGGCTCTGCTGGAGGCTCTTCCTCCCAGCATCCACGAAGCGGTCGACCGCCTGGAGAACCGCGGTGAGCTGCTAGAGATCGTAATGGACCTGGGGCGTTTGCCCGAGGCCCGCTTCCCGGATGGAGAGGTGATCCTGAGCGACCAGCCTATCACCTATGCCGACCTCGAATACGTAGTCGAACGCATCGGCGAGTTCGGCGATGATAACCGCGCTGGCATCGAGCGCACACTCCACCGCATCAGCGCCTTGCGCAATCGGAAGGGGCGTGTAGTCGGTCTGACCTGCCGCATTGGCCGCGCGGTGTTAGGCAGCATTGCCCTGATCCGCGATATCGTCGAGCAGGGCCAGTCGATTCTGATCCTTGGTCGCCCGGGCGTAGGCAAAACGACGCTGCTGCGCGAGATCGCTCGCGTACTGGCCGATGAGGCTAATAAGCGAGTGGTGGTGGTCGATACCTCCAACGAGATTGCCGGCGATGGCGATATCCCTCATCCCGGCATTGGGCGCGCGCGACGGATGCAGGTGGCTCATACCTCGATGCAGCATGCGGTCATGATCGAGGCTGTGGAAAACCATATGCCCCAGGTGATCGTGATCGATGAAATTGGTACGGAGCTGGAAGCGCAGGCGGCGCGCACGATCGCAGAGCGTGGCGTCCAGCTGATTGCAACGGCGCACGGCAATTCGTTGAGTAACTTGCTGGTCAACCCGACGCTCTCCGACCTGGTGGGCGGTATCCAGACGGTGACGCTCGGTGATGAGGAGGCTCGCCGCCGCCATACGCAGAAGAGCATCCTGGAGCGTAAGGCTCCGCCAACCTTCGATGTGGTCGTGGAGCAGCAAAGCTGGCAGGAGCTGATCGTTCATCGCGATGTGGCGGAGACGGTGGACAATCTCTTGCGCGGCCAGCCGGTGATTGCCGAAGTGCGGACGCGCGATGAGGAGACAGGACGGGTCTCAGTGCGCCGCGTGACGATCGGCGGCATGGAGCTGCCAGCCTGGGGCGGCGGCTCCGGCTCGTTCGCCGGACGCCAGGGGGGCTACCTCCCTTTCGACCGCTCGGCGGGCGGCTGGAACAATCTGCGCCAAATCGGCCAGGCGACCTGGCGCGACGTCGCCACGGCTGATCCTTTGCGCCGCAACGGGCAGTCGCCGCTCCCAGCGCTCGCGCCCAGCGGCCTGGCGGCCAACCTGCGCCGCTCGCCCTCCGGCCTGGTGACCCTGAGCAATACCGCGCCAGCTTTGACCTCGGAGGAGGTTCTGGCAACCGAGGAGGAGGCTCAGCAAGCCGTCGCTCCCTCTCCTCCCCAGCCGATCCGCATCTACCCCTTCGGGGTCAATCGCGATCGCCTGGAACAGGCTGCTCGCCAGCTCGGGGTGCCTGTGATCATTACGAAGAATGAGAATGAGGCCAATGCCGTTATCACACTCAAGAATTACTATCGCCGTCAGCCCGAGCGCTTGCAACAAGCCGCCGATGATCAGAAGACGATTATTATTCTGAAGAATAATACGGTGGCGCAAATGCAGCATGCCCTGGCGCGCATCTTCGCCCTCCCCGAGGAGGAGGATGACGAGGGCGGCTCCGGCTCGTCTGGCTCGCTAGCTGGACTGGCTCAGGATGAGGAGACTCGGCGCGCTCTCCTGGAGGCAGAGGACGCTATTCATCGCCTCTTGAACAATGGGCTGACTGCCGCCGAGCTGGCCCCCGCTAATGCTTATGTGCGCCGGCTACAGCATCAGCTCGCCAGCCGCTATAACCTGTTCTCGCGTAGTCGGGGCAAGGAGCCGAATCGGCGCGTGAAGATCTTCCGCAGTTGAGGGATAACGTCACGCTGTAGAACGGCGCGGCACGGGTCCACTCGTCTCGCTTATTCGCTGGCTGGCTCGCTCGCAATGCCGGCTGGAGCCTGGTGAAAGGACGATGAGCGGCCCTCTGCCGCGCCGCACTCTGTCCGGCTGCCGCAGGACCGCCGGGCCTCGGGACAGGCCTGGCTCTCTCCCCGTATCCTCTTGCGCTTCACGCTAGCGCTGCGCTATAATAGCCCCAATTCGGAGGAGGAGAAATGAGTGGCAGGCGAGCCTGACCCGTCAACAGCTGATAGGAAGCAGGCAGACCGGTCAATCTGGCGAGACAGCGGTTGGCTTGTGCTTGGGAGGGAGAAGATCAGTCGCTCGCGCTCCAGCGCAACGCCGCGCTGAGGGCAGAGGGAAGGTAAGGTCGAGAGAGGAGAGAGGCCAGGGAGAGAAGGAAGGAACCAGCCACAGTGCTGTGGTCAGGTCCAACATTCTGTGAAAGGAACTGCGCTACCTATGCGTGTTGTGAACGATGATCATGCCACCGGTACCGGCGAGCCCGCAGATAGGGGAGGAACGCCTTCGGCCACTCCTGCTGCTGTCCTGTCGTCCTCTACAGCTCTCCCCGTGACGATCGCCGATATCTGGGAGGCGTATAAGCTCCTGAAACCGTTGCTGCACCATACTCCGTTAACCCCCTCGCGCACGCTTCGAGAGATGACCGGGGCCGAGGTCTATTTGAAGGCCGAGAATATGCAGCGCTCTGGCTCGTTTAAGGTGCGTGGGGCGAGCTTTAAGCTCTCACGTCTGAGCGAGCAGGATTATCAACGCGGCGTGATTGCGGCCTCTGCCGGCAACCATGCTCAGGGCGTGGCCATTGCCGCGGCCCAGCATAAGATCCCCTGTACAATTGTGATGCCAGAGACCGCTCCCCTGGCCAAGGTGATGGCAACCCAGGGCTATGGGGCCGAGGTGGTGCTGCATGGCTTTACTTATGATGATGCTTATCAGCGCTGCCTGGAGCTGCGGGAGCAGACGGGGGCTACCTTTATCCATGCCTTTGATGATCCCGATATCATCGCCGGTCAGGGAACGCTTGGCCTGGAGATGCTCAGCGATCTCCCCGATGCCGATGCCATCCTGGTCCCCATCGGCGGTGGAGGCTTGATTGCTGGCATTGCCATCGCTGCTCGCGCTTTGCGTCCCAATATTACGATTATCGGCGTGCAGGCCGCGGGCGCCCCTAGCTGTCGCAGCTCGCTTGATGCGGGCAAACCGCTGGAGCTGCCCGCAATTACAACGGTGGCCGATGGTATCGCGGTCAAGCGGCCCGGCGAGCTGACCTTCTCGGTCATCCAGCGCCTGGTCGATGACGTGGTCCTGGTTGACGACGAGGCGATTATCAGCGCGGTCCTCTTCCTCATGGAGCGCTGCAAGATGCTGGTCGAGGGAGCGGGCGCTGCCGGCGTGGCAGCTCTGCTGAGTGGTACCGTCAAACTGCCGGGCAAAAAGGTGCTGGTTCCTCTTACGGGCGGTAATATCGACATCAACCTCGTGGGCCGCTTCATCGAGCACGGCCTGGCCGCCGCCGGTCGCTATTTTGTGATCCATACCCGCCTGGAAGATCGTCCAGGCGAGTTGATGCGCTTCCTGGGTATCATCGCCGATATGCGCATCAACGTGATCGACGTGCGCCATCAGCGCATATCAAGCCATCTTCCCATCATGCAGCGCGAAGAGACGCTGACGCTGGAGACGCGCGATCGGGCGCAGTGTGAGCAGCTGCTAGAGCGTCTGCGAGCTGCTGGTTACGTAGTAGAAGAGGCGCAGTCGCTGGATTGAGCCAGGCCTGTGGCGCTGTCGTTTGATCACTGGTCTCTGGGCCAGGCCAGCATCGGCGACTGTTCTGGAGCTGGTCGTAGCTGGGCATCCTCTCCTCATCGCTGCCTAGATTCTCCTCCAGAATGTCCTGAGTGCCGCGTTCAATCCTGTGAATGAATGGGGTCGGAGGGGCATTCTGGCCATCGGTGGAAGTCGGCTGCAGAGCGTTGGCGCAGCAATCGTGAGGGACCTGGCAAAGGCATGGGTGGGTATTGTTCACTGCCTTTATCCCTCTCGTCCTGGTTTCCGGCTCTATTCCAGGAGAAGCCCCTTAATGGAGGAGCCAATTGCTATGCTTGGTCTGCTCCGCTATAATGGCTGGCGAGTGTTCATCCAGAAATGAGTAAGAAGAGACTGCAGCGAGATCAAGTAGTTAAGAGAAGGAGCCGGGGAAGATCATGGATGCTGTCAACAGTTCGCCGGGCCTGGCCACCCTGCGTTTTCTGACAGGCCCCTTGGCGGGCACGACGGTGCAAATCGCCAAAACGGTCACGACCCTTGGGCGCGAGCCGAGCAACGATATCGTGATTTCCGATCCGACGGTTTCGCGCCAGCATGCTCGTTTGCTCTGCGAGAACGGGACCTGGATCATCGAGAAGCTGAGTCCTCAAAATACGCTGATCGTTAACCAGCGACAGGTGCAGCGGGAGACCATACATGATCGAGACACGATTGGGCTTGGGCCAGGAACTACCTTTCTCTTTCTACTAGCGGCAGGGCAAGCGGGAGGTAGCAGTGGCAGTGGTGGAAGTGCTGAGAGAGTCTCGCCGGTTGCGAGCGGAGGAAGAGCAGGCGCTGGGGAGGTCAGGCAGCCACAGCCGCCGCCAGTGGTGGCGCCGACGCCCACGCCAGTCCCAGGGCCGGGCGCAGTGCCTGCCGGAGCGGTACCGGTGACAGGTGAAGGGGGAACTGAGCGTGTTGATTCCGAACTCTTCAAGGCCCAGCTGGCAGCGATGGCAGGTGGGAGTGCAGGGGCTCCCCAGGCCCAGGGCGTGCCGTCGCTGGAGATCAGCAGCAACGTACGGCAGGAAAAGCTGATCTATCCACTCAATAAGCCGGTCATCAACATTGGGCGTGATCCCTCCAACGATATTGTCATTCCGGAGCCGATCATCTCGGCCTTCCATGCCCAGATCGTCTTTGATGGCAATCAGCCCTATATTGTGCACCCGCATCCGGCGCGCGGGCGAACGCTCAACGGCCTGCTCTATCGTGGCCAACGGATTCGCGGCGACGAGCAGTTTCGCAAGCCGCTAGAGCGCGGTGATATTTTCCGCATTGGTGATGAGCATGGTACCCTGGTCACGCTGGCCTACAACGATGGCAGCGGCCAGATACAGGAGATGCTGCCCGAGATCCATCCGGTCCCCCTGGGGGCGCCTGTCATCACAATCGGGCGCCATCGCGATAACATGCTGGTGCTCAGCCATCCCCAGGTCTCGGGCCATCATGCTCGTCTGGAGCGCCTGGCCGATGGCAGTTATCGCATCGTCGATCTTGGCAGTACCAACCATGTCTATGTCAACGGGCAGCGCGTGGGTCAGCGCCTCCTGATGCCCGGCGACGAGATTCGCATCGGCCCCTTCAAACTGGTCTATACCGGTACGGAACTGACGCAGCACGACGAGAGCCGCAGCATTCGCATCGATGCTCTGCATCTGAAGCGCTACGGTACACATCACATGCTGCTCCTGCAAGACATCTCGCTGGTGATTCCGCCGCGCAAATTCGTCGCCGTGGTCGGCGGCTCGGGGGCCGGAAAATCGACGCTGATGGATGCTCTCAACGGGTTGCGACCAGCTGAAGAGGGGCTGGTCCTCTACAACGGGCAGGACTATTACAAGAACCTGGCCGCCTTCAGTACGCAGCTGGGCTATGTCCCCCAGGATGACATTGTCCATCGTGACCTGACGGTGGAGCGTGTGCTCTACTACGCCGCCAAATTGCGCCTGCCTGAAGATTTCACTCACGAGCAGATTCAGAAGCGCATCGAAGAGGTGCTGGAAGACGTCGAGATGACTCACCGACGCCATCTCCTGGTGAGCAAGCTCTCCGGCGGCCAGCGCAAGCGCGTCTCGATCGCAATGGAGCTGCTGGCGAATCCCAGCGTCTTCTTCCTGGATGAGCCGACCTCGGGGCTTGATCCCGGGCTGGACCGCAAGATGATGCTGCTGCTGCGTCGCCTGGCTGATAAGGGCCACACCATTATTCTGGTGACACATGCGACGACCAATATCAATGTCTGTGACTATATCTGTTTTCTGGCCCCGGGCGGCTATCTGGCCTATTTTGGGCCACCTGAGGAGGCCAAACAGTTCTTTGGGCGCAGCGACTTCGCGGAAATCTACAGTCTCCTGGAACCAACCGACGACAATCCCAACGTGCCCCAGCAGGCAGCAGAGCGCTTTAAGCAGTCAGCCGATTATCAGAAGTATGTGGCCATGCCGCTGAGCACGGGCCCGGCGAGCCGCCTTAATCAGCCGGTTACTCAGACTGCCGCTGTCAAACCGCCGAAGCGTGGCAATCCCTGGCGGCAGTTCTGGCTGCTCTCCTTCCGTTACCTGGAATTGCTCAAGAACGACGTTGGGAACCTGCTCATTCTGCTCCTACAGGCGCCGGTGATCGGCCTGATCCTCTTCTTCCTGGCCGGGCACGGCACTTTTGATTCGAGCAGTATCGCCAATTGTCAGACGAATCCGCCGCCGTCGGGCCTGCCTGCTATTCCGATCACGGTGCCTAATGGCAACAAATATGACTGCCAGAACGTGGTGAATGCTTTGCAGACACCCCAGGGTCAGGCCCTACTCGCGCAGAAAGGGCTGACCGAGGACCAGGCGCTGAACTACTATATTACTCCGGGCTCGGGCGGCGATGCGCAGAAGATCCTCTTCATCATGGCTTTTGCCGCTGTCATGTTCGGCTGCATCAATGGGGCGCGCGAGATCGTCAAAGAGGCACCCATCTATCGGCGCGAGCGGGCAGTGAACCTGGGCATCATTCCCTATATGTTCTCCAAAATCGCCGTGCTGGGCCTGCTCTGTCTGTTGCAGAGCCTGGTGCTGGTGGTGATGGTCAACCTGAAGGCTCCCTTCCATCAGGGGATCTTCCTGCCTGTCGGACTGGAGATCTACATTACTATGGCCCTTACCTCGCTGGCAGGCCTCATGCTGGGACTGACCATCTCGGCTATTGCCCCCAACAATGACCGGGCGATGAGCTTCGTCCCAATTGTGCTTATTCCCCAGGTCATTTTCTCGGGAATCATCTTCTCCCTTCAGGGACCACTCTTGCAATTTCTGGGGGCCTTCTTTGCCGCTCGCTGGGCGATGGCAGCTCTCGGCTCCTCGATCGGGCTGCATGGCGATAAGTTGGGGGCCGACGGCTTCTCCTATCATGGGACGCTCTTCCCGACTTACGACGGTCATAGCCAGGCTGAGGCAGTCTTCCATTTGCTCTTGACCTGGTTTGCCCTGGCGCTGATGATCGTCATTCTCGCCCTGCTGATCGCCTACTTCCTGAGACGCAAGGATGTGCGGCGCTAGCTGATCTGGAGACAACTGATTCGTCACCCTCATAGATCCCGCGCCAGATGACGCGAGGCGCTCTTCGCTCTCCTCTTCTACCAGAGCGGAGAGCGAAGGAATAGCAAGGAACAGCGAGAAACGGCGGCAGGATATCGGGCATAAAGGCGAAGAGGGGCGCATGGTACTTCTTGGCATCTTGCTTGATCGCACTTTTCACCTTATGTTATTGTAACAATGTTCTTATCCGGGTACACCCGGGCCAGTTCTGGGAACAATGAGTGAGCGAGCGAGCGGACGGGCAACAGGGAAAGTGTTACTTAACAGGCGTATTATCGTCGGCATTTGCGGAGGAATCGCCTGCTATAAGGCTGCTGATCTGGTGAGTAAGTTGCAGCAGGCGGGTGCGCTCGTTGATGTGATCATGACGGAGCGCGCTGAAGAGTTTGTACGTCCGCTGACGTTCGCCGCTCTGAGTCATCGGCCCGTCTATAGCGATCTGTGGCAGGCGGCAGAGCATGCCGCCGAGTTGCACATTGAGCTGGCGCGCGCTGCTGAGCTGCTGGCGGTGGTGCCGGCAACGGCTAATACGATTGCCAAGCTGGCTCACGGAATCGCCGATAATTTGCTGACGGCGGTGGCCCTGGCCACACGGGCCCCGCTCTTGCTGGCTCCGGCGATGGATGCTGAGATGTATGAGCATCCGGCGACCCAGGCGAATCTAGCCCTGCTGCGCGAGCGCGGAGCCCATGTGGTCCCGCCAGAGGTGGGGCATCTGGCTTCCGGGGCGATCGGCCCCGGGCGGCTGCCAGAGACGCCCGTCCTGCTGGGGGCTGTGCGCTGGCTGCTAGGCCGTACTGGCGACCTGGCGGGTCGGCGCGTCGTTGTTACTGCCGGCGGTACCCGCGAGCCAGTCGATCCAGTCCGCTTCCTGGGGAATCGCTCTTCCGGGAAGATGGGCTTTGCTCTGGCCGCTGAGGCCCTGGCCCGCGGCGCTCAGGTGCGGCTGATCTCCGCCCCAACGGCGCTGACTCCTCCCTATGGAGCGGAGTTTGTGGAGGTGGAGACAACCCTCCAGATGCTGGAGGCTGTCCGCCAGGCCGTGGCAACTGCCGATGTATTGGTGATGAATGCGGCAGTGGCCGATTTCCGCCCCGCTGCCCCTGCGCCGCGCAAGATCAAGAAGGAGGAGCTTAGGGCCGATGAGGGCGCGCGCGCTGATGCCCAGGCTGAGGCCGAGGAGGTGCTGACGCTGCGCCTGGTGCGCAATCCCGATATCTTGCAGGAACTCACACACCTCTCTGCCGCACAGACGGATACCGCTGCTGCGGCCCGCCCGGCGCCAGCCCCGCCGGCAGAGGTGTCTGAGTCGTCACTCTCGCGCTCGTCGGAAACGCCTGCTCGCCCACGCCGCCTGATCCGCGTTGGCTTTGCCGCCGAGACCCATGACGTGCTCTCCTACGCCCGGCAGAAGCTGGCGCAGAAGAGCCTGGATCTCCTGGTCGCCAACGATGTGACTCGCCCCGATAGTGGCTTCGGCTCCGATACCAATAAGGTCTATATCTTCCACGCCGATGGCGGCTTGGAGGAGCTGCCAGTCATGCCGAAGGAGGAGGTCGCGGCTGCCATCTGGGATCGGATCGTCCCTTTGCTAGGGACGAACTAAGTTGGGAGGACGTGGCTTTGTGATGGGTGCTTTGCTCTTAGAATTGTTGGGTACACGGAGTACGCAGGAGGAGTCCGCTATGGAACGCAGTGCTAGTGCTGGTTTCGAAGGCATCGCTCAGCTGCTGCTGGAGCAGAAGAAATTGATGGAGGCCCTGGAGGCCGAGAACCGCGAGCTGCGCCGCCAGCTCGCCGATCTGCGCCGCGGCATCGGAATCGCCGTGGTGATCGAGGGAAAGACCATTCAGCTGGCTACTGATCAGCCAATGGCTCAGTCTCAGGCCGCTCTGCAAAGTTTGCAGAATCTCCAGAGCACTCCTGTGACGCCGAGTGCAGCTCAGAATGCCAGTTACCCCTCTCAGCCTATGCGCCAAACTGGTAGCCAACAGTCGGTGAATCTGAACGAGAAGCGGGAGAATGGGAACAACCGCAGCCCGCTTGCTGACAGCTTCGTTCTCTAGCTTGCCCGGTTCAATCCAGCTCGACTGTCCTGGTCAGCTTGCTTGCTTGCTGGCCGTCGGTGAGACTCGGTGAGACTCTGACGAGAACCTGGCGCTGCGCTCGCGAGCTGATGGCTGACGGTCAGAAGAGAGCGCGCCTCGCGCTGCCTGTCCGCATGCCAGGTAGGCGGGCTATTTCCTGCTCTGGCTTGCATCTGTCTGCCGCGCCGATGGTCGCTGTTGAAGATGCCGTCGCTGGCGGAGACCCTCAGCGGCTTCTCGTGGTCCTGTAGATCAGTTGTCTGTTCGGTCCCGCGTCGCGTTGGCCCGCGGTTGAGGGTCTCTTTGCCTTTGTTTGGCGGGCGCTGGCTCAGTTTGCGCCTCTTGCGCTTGCACCGCTGACGACGCCAGGCTCCAGGCTGGACAGAGCTGGCCCTAACCGCTCCGCTTCCTGCTATGCTCTGGCATTGTGTGCGACTCTGACTCAGCTCTGCTCTGATGGCAGGCCAAGCTGGAGAAAGGAGAGATCTGTGGCCCGTGAAGCTGGGGCGATCTCTCCTCCTCCTCCTCTCGTTCTTCTTCTTCTTCTTCTTCTTGACCTTCCCTTCTTGCTCCTGACTCGGCCTCTCTCCACTCTACGCCTGGTGGGAAGAACTGCGCTGGATGGATAGATCTGTTATCATCTGGCACACAGGCCCGGCCCGGTAATGCGTTCTTGAGTCCACGGCTTTCCCTGCGTTTATATTTCTCAGAGGAGAGCATGTCATTTTGTGGATTCGGGGTGTCCTCTGCCTTCCTGGACTTGTTTACTGTGACGCTGCTCTGAGAGTGGGTGAGGGCGCTGTCGAAGAAAAGAATCAGCCGTGTGTGAGTAGCCTGCTGTCAGTGATCAGCTCGCTTGTCTGCCTGTCTACCTGTCTGTCTGTCTGCCTGCCTGCCTGTCGGCTGAGCTGACACCTTGCCCGAGGCCTGGTCTGCTGCTGATACCTTAACAGAGAGGCGTGTGGCAGAAGGCACACATAGATAGCCAGGGGCCCGAATCTGAGAGAAAGCAAGGGAGCAGGACAGCGACGGCTGTGCTACGATGCTCTTTGTGAGTTGTGAGAGGCCGGGCAGGAACGAGCAAGGTGCTCCTTCCCCTACGCGGGGCTAAGCTGGCTCGTGTTATCTCTCGCCTGACCTCTGTGAACCTACCACCAGGGAGGATTTGGTGATGATCTGTCCCCGTTGTCAAAGTCAAGTCGCCGATGGGGTCCGTTTCTGCGGTACCTGTGGAATGCCGCTACAGCCGGCGGGAAGAACACCCGCGCCGCCCGGGTCCCCTGTACCACCAGGTGCCCCAGGTGATCCCTACAGTGCTCCTCAAGGGGGATTTGTGCCTCCTAATCAGTACGAGGAGTATGGCAGCAGCCCCTTTGGCAATGCTGTACCTCGCGCCGAGTTGCACAACCCGCGCGGCCCCCTTCAGGTAGCCGATATGAGCATTTCCATTGAGGGCGAGCTGGTTCCGGTCGTTGATATCATGCTCGGCAGCCAGATGCCCATCTACTTCGAGCACCATATTCTGCTCTGGAAGCATCCTGGTGTTCAAATTGGCTTCAAGTCTCTCAAAGGGGCGGCCCGTCGCTTCTTTGCCGGCCTGCAGATTTTCCTGACGGAGGCTTATGGACCAGGCGATATTGCCTTCTCGCGGGACTCGGTGGGCCAGATTGTGGCGCTCCGTCTCCAGCCTGGCCAAACTGTCGAGGTGCGCGAGCACCAGTTTCTGGTCGCTACCGGCAATATTGAGTACGACTTTACCTTTGTTCAGGGGATCTCCAATATCCTGTTTAGCCGTACAGGCTTCTTTATCGATCGTTTTACTGCTGTTGGTAGCGAAGGGGTCTTGTTGCTTCACGGCTACGGCAATGTCTTCGAGAAGATGCTCGCACCGGGTGAGGCGCTGGATATCGAGCCGGGAGCCTGGCTTTGGAAAGATCCTTCGGTCCAGATGACCGTGACGACCGTGGCTGGCTCGCAGCGTGTCGGGGGTATTCTGGGGGCGATTGGTGGGTTTATGGCGGGTGCCTCGATCACGCTCAATCGCTTCATTGGTCCAGGCCGGGTAGGAATTCAGTCCATGACGTACCATCCACCGCAGTATGAGGGGTCTCCCCAGGCTGGAGGCACCAGCAACTTTGGCGGTCTGGGCAGCCTCTTCAGCTGAGCTGACCGGGCTGCCTGAAGTGCCTGGCGCGGGAGTCAGGCCGGGCCGGGGAGCTGCGCACCAACAAGCCGGGCAGGGAAGGATAGATGGGCGGAGCAGTGCCGGCTGCTGCTATCTCTTCCGATCACTGCTGAAGACCTTCTTCCCTGGCCCGGCTTCCCTTTCTTGTCTCGCCTGCCTCAGTGCAGCCTCCTGCCGGTCTCTCTTCTTCTGTGTTATGTTATCTCCTCTCTCTTGGACGTCTGTGACACCTTCAGAACTAGGAGCTTGCTCGTCCCTGGTCCTTGTCGCGGCTCATGCGCAGTACCTTGAGCATGTATTGCTCCGAGTTCAGATAGTAAGGGTTGCGTTTGATATATTTCCCGACCACGGAGATAGGATGCAGCTTGAGCAGCTCGGCCACCAGGCCGGGCATCAGCTTGTTATGGTCATAGTGCATCAGGGCGATGATGGGCGCATTCTGGAATGTGAAAACGGCATCAGAGGCTGCTTCATACTTGAGGATCTGCTCCGGGGTCGCCGCGTCGCTGGTGAGCCAGCTCATGTCGATTGAGATGCGCACGGCCTTCCAGCCTTCGCGCAGCGCCTGGGCGATGAAAGTCTGATGAGAGGAGAGCAGGAAATAGGGATCGAAGCGGGAGCCATTGGCGAGGAAGCTCTCCCGCTCCTCGTGCAAGACCAGTTGTCCGCTGGCGAGCGCGGCATTGACATCGACGTTCAGACTGGCTAATTCCTCTCGCAGCTCCTGAACCTGGGCGGGCGCGGCGGCGAAGAGGCACTTTTCCGAGGCCGTCAGACCGACTCGGAGGAGGCGCGCTGTCACACCAGGAATCTCCGACACTTTGCGGTAGAGCTGGCAAATGTGCGAGCCGGGAGGAATGCGCTCAGATTTGCCCTCAACACTAAGATCCATACCTACCTCCACGGTCTTCTTCTGCTGTCTGGCGTCTCTGGCTTAAACGAGCCTGCCGCTCCTGGCGAAGCTGGGCGGCTCGATTGTTCGTGGAGATGACGACCAGGCTTAAGAGGCCGAAGACCATCACACCTGATAAGAACGTAATGAGTACCAGTAGAGTGATATGTTGCGGAGAGAAACCGAGGAGCAGGGACAGGACGAGCGTCAGCAGCGTCATGGACACGGGGACAACCAGTGCCCAGGCGATGATGATGCGCAGGCTCTGTTTGATCGTCAGCGCCTCTCCGCCGCTGTAGGGGAAGAAGATCCGCCGAAACAGGGAATAGCGCACGTGCTCTTGTTGCTGTTGCATAGGGCTAACAAGATCCTTCCTGCCGGTGCCGCTGTTGTAGCCAGCGCTGCAGAATAGCCTCCGCCTGGTAGAGAATATTGACCTCGTTCTGGTACGTCAGGAGACGGCAGGCCTCACCCAGGGAGAACCAGCCCACACGGTCGTACTCGTGATCGTGCAGCGTGATATCGCCACCGATGGCCTCCAGCAGGAAATGACGCACCTGCTTATGATAGCGGATATGGTCGCGCACGAAGCGATACGAGATCGTGCCGATGTAGGCGATCAGGCGCACTTGCAGGCCCGTCTCCTCCTGTACCTCGCGCAAGGCTACCTGCTCGATCGTCTCGCCAGTGTGCGGCGTCCCTTTCGGCAGGACCCAGATCCCCGGGTGGCTACGACCGACAAGGGCCACCTCAATGCTCATTCCTTCGCTTCCAACCAGCCCCCTGAAATTGCGTACTGCTTTCCCCTGAACGGATCGCTGTCTGGCGTAGTGCTGTTGTTGCTGCTGTAACTGCTGCTGCCTTTGAGCTAGCGGGGCTGGTACAGGAACCAGGCGGAAGACCACGCCTCCGGCTGAGTACGCGCGCAGCGTACGATAGTGCTGATAGCGGTCCCAGCCCCGAGCTGTTCCCTCTCTATGCCATCGCAACTTCGCCCCACTCCTCCTTGCTACGAATGCTGCTGCTGACTGTCGCGTGCGTATCCTGGCCAGCCAGCCAGCAACAAAAGAATTGGGCGCGACCTGAGAGAGTCGCGCCGCGTACTGATACCTGCCAGAGCATTGACGCAGCGCGAAACCTCTTCCTGTAAAGGGAACAGGTTGCGCCGCTCCTTATCGTGGCAGTATAGCGAATGCCTTGACATGTGTCAAGACAGCATCCGTCGGACAGCCTCCAAATTTGCGGGTGGGACATCGGGGGGAACGGCGCAGCCTGGAGCCAGGATAAAGTGCTCGCCGTTGGTCAGCTCCAGAGCCTTCTGCACCTCCTCTTGCACCTGATCGGGGGTACCGGTGCGCAGCACAGTCTTTTCACTGATGCCGCCCATCACTGCTTTACCCGAGCGGCGCTTTCCCTCACGCAGATCAGGATTCCCCTCCAGGGTGGCGGCCCAGCTAATCGCGTGGACGGGGTAGTTCGCCAGCAGGTCAAAGTAGATGCGAGGGCCGCAGTTGTGCAGAATCGTAAACTTGCTGCGTCCCTTGATGGCATCCAGGAACTCCAGATCATACTGCTCACCAAACTCGCGGTACTGGTCCTGGGTGAGTAAACCCTCACGGGCCCAACCATTGGTGGCGTAGAAGATGCCACTGGCTCCCTCTTCCATACAAGCGATGGCAAAGGTGATAAAGGTTTCCAGGATAGTCCGCAGGCCGGTATGGAGGGCCTTACGATCTTCACGCATGCTATGCAATACCGCCTCGGTGCTGTTGCCGGTCAGATACTTGGCCACGCCCAGTGGGCAGAAAATCGTCTGTACAAAGTAGGCATCGTTCCCGAGATGGTATTTAATAAGCTGCAAGGCACGCAGCTGCTCGGCTAAGGCTCCCTGCGTCGGCTCCAGCGGGCGCAGCCGCTTCCAGTCTGCGGTACTCTTGATAGGAGTATCCTCGAAGACCGGCGGCTTGTATTTGTCGCCAGAGGGACGCACGCGGACCTTCCAGCCCTCGACGTGGTAGGAGGCACGCGGATTCACCTTCAGGAAGTCCCAGTCGTAGCGCGTGAAGTTCTCAATCATTGCCTCCACAAATGTCTGCACGTTCCACTCGCGCTCGTAGTCATGCCCCCACATACTCACCGGTACACGATCGACCGGCTTACCGCGCAAGACGGCGTCAACACGTTCCTTCTTATTCAAGGTCTTTCCCATCCCCTCTAGACAAGATCACTAACTTGGATATCAACCATGCCTGCTGGCAGACAGCTCTGGATAGGCAGCGCAGCGGCTTGTACGCTACCCTGGCGTTCCATTCCATCCACTGCAGAGCGAGTCGCAGTGCGGTGCACACACAGGCCCCAGCCACAGGGGGACCTGGCTCTCGATGGGCAGGTCCTGCTCGGGGGGAGGGATGCGCTGGTTGGCTGAGCACTCGGGGTGTTGCGGTTGGGGAACCGCTCCCCGGTGGTCGCTCGGCGGCGCACCTGGCCCCCTGCTGACCCTGACTGACCGGGTGCTGTGTTGATTGGGTCGCCGGGTAGGTGAGTGGGTAGTAGTACATGCGAGTACATGCGCATCCTGCCTCTCTGTTGCCTCCGCCAGCATGACGCGACAGGGCTGCGCTGTGGCCACGCTGCTGGCTTATAGCCCCAGCCGGGCCGTCAGCTGATAGCGGACTGGGAGCGAAGTGGCAACTGCCCAGGCGGAGATGACCAGGACGACCCGGCTGACCTTCCTGCCAAAGTCCGGGATGGTTACACTGGCCTGACCACTGGCTAGGTCAACTGGAAAACGGCGAACGCTGAAGTCCTGGCCCTCATAGACCAGGGCCTGCACACTATAGTGTTCCGGCAGAACGTTGGCCGAGCGGATAAAGCCGTGGCTGACCCAGCCGTTGTCATTGACCAGATTATCCTCGAAGTGCAGCTCTGGGATACGTATCCAGGCCAGGGCAAAGCCCTGGCGATTAACCGCATCATCGGTGACCTCCTCAAAGCGCAACTGGATACGCTGGCCGGCGTAGGGGGTCAGGTCGATCTGCTCCTCGACCCATTGCGGACTGCTTCCGCCACTGGTTCCGGTGTAGCCATAACCCCAGTTTCCCCCGTTGGGGTTGCTGGCCGTTGTGTAGCGTCCGGGCAACGTTGTCCAGTTGATGCCGTCGGTCGAGGCTTCTACAAAGGCATAATCGTAGTCGCGTTCCAGATCAAACCAGGCGGCAAATTGCAGGGTGACATGCTTGCCTTTGAGTGTGCTCAGGTCGAAGGAGTGAGTCAGGGTACTATCCATATTATCATATCGATTGCTCCACCACTCATAGTGTGAATGGTAGGGCGTGTTCGCGATAATGGGAGTTGTGGGTGTGCCATTAAAGGTCAGGGTCAGGGTGCCTGTCTGCCCTGCCGGCTCGAAGGTGTAGTACTCTGCTGCGTACTGGTGAATGCTGTTGAGCATGGTAAAGGGATAGCTGCTGACTTGCTGCGACGGCACAGGGGTTCCGACCTGGATGGTGGCATAGCCGTAGTCTCCCTTGTCGATGCTATAGTCCTGAACGACATTGGCGAGGTACCACTTATTTACTACGTCAGCGAAACGGTCCTTATAACCATGACGGGCGAGGACATGGTCAAAGCTGAGGGGAGGATCAGCGGGGTCGCTCAGCAGCTCTTTGAGAATAGGGTAGCCACCATAGTGCTCGGCGAAGTAGGCCAGGAAGAGGTAGGCTGCTCCATAGTGGTCTAAGACCGCTGGCATATCGTCGCTCCAGTCGGTGAGTTGCGTATTGGGATGAGAGAGAAAAGCGCCGTCGGCGCCGTCTACGGGGAAGCCGTTGATGTGTTGAGCCAGCAAGGACATTCCTTCATTGATCCACTCTGGGTCGCTGGGATGGAGATGCCAGTGAATCATGTGCTGAAATTCGTGGGCCAGGGTACTGTTGTAATCAGCTGTCCCCGGCAGCATGGTGTCGAGGTCGATGTAGATCATCTCGCGCTCATTGCTGTAGGGATTGATGGCCGTCGGGTACTCGTCGGCGGAGGAAAAGTAGCCGCCGACACCGTTGCCCAGGCCCGCGGCGTTCAGGATGGTCAGGTGCACATCATCGTCGATGCCTGGCTGCCACTCGCTGCCAAAGATGGCGTGCTCGCTGGGATAGATGCGCTCTTCGAAGAGGTCGGCGGAACTTTTAAGGGCCGTCAGACTGGCGCTCTGGTCGTCCTCGACGTACATGTACACATGAGGAGTGAGGTAGAGCAGCCGGGCCCGAATGCGTTGATAGCGATGCGTGTCCAGGTTGAGAAGCCAGAACTGGTCTTCCTGGCCAAGGTGAGCGTTGAGCGGTGTGCTGCGCCCGTGCTGCGACAGCGGCTGCGGGCTGTGCAGCTTGAGACGCTGCGCCAGGCTGTAGAGATCACGCGGCGGGTGAGCTGCCGTTGTAAGCAAGCGCTCGGCTTGCAGGAGCGCTGACAGGTTCTGGGGCGTCGGCGACGGCTTCGGGCCGACGGTGACGTCGCCGGACGCCGGTGTCTTGACTGCGGCGGCATTGCCAAAGGGAGCACAGGCGCTCGCTGTAACCGCTAGCGTCAGTAGCAGGATCAGTAAGCCCAGCCATTCGCGAAGAAGCAAGAGACTACCCCGAACCCGTTTGCCCATGGTCGCTTAGCCCTCCAGTTCCTTGAAGCGATAGCCAACGCCCCGCTCCGTCAAGATGTATTGGGGGTGAGCAGGGTCTTTCTCGATCTTCTGCCGCAGATAGGTAATGTAAAGCCGAAGATAGTGAGCCTCGTCTCGGTATTCACGCCCCCAGACTTTGGAGAGCAGCGTCTCATGGGTGAGAAGACGCCCGGCGTTGTTGACGAGATGGTAGAGCAGACGGTATTCGGTAGGACGCAGGGTAACCTTCTGGCCGCGGACAATCACCTCGCGCCTAGCAAAGTCGATCTTGAGGTCCTTGTCGACAACAATTTCGGTCTTGCGCGCCGGCGGCGGCATGAATGCGCGGCGTAGCAAGGCCCGGATGCGCGAGAGCAGCTCGCGTGGACTGAAGGGCTTGGCGATGTAGTCATCGGCTCCCAGGTCCAGGCCGCGGATGCGGTCGTGTTCATCCTGGCGCACCGTCAGCATGATCACCGGAACGGTCGAGACCTCGCGGATCTGGCGCAGAGTCTCAAAGCCATCCATGTCTGGCATCATAACATCGAGAACAATGAGGTCAGGCAGGTTTTCGCGCAGTTGCTCCAGGGCCTCCTCTCCACTACTTGCCTCCAACACGTGATAGTGCTCTAACTCTAGATTCATACGCACAAGATCGCGAATACGTGGCTCATCGTCAACAATGAGAATGGTGATATCACGATGATCGAAATTTTCCTTCTCCATATTTAAAACACCACCATAGGCAGTTGCGCCTTCTCCTTGCGAGGCAGGCTGAACGAGAATGTCGAGCCTTGATGGAGCGCACTTTCTACCCAGATCCTTCCTCCATGAGCCTCAATGATAGCGCGGCAGATATAGAGGCCGAGGCCGGCGCCCGGGCGTCCAGACGTCGATGGGTGATTGAGGCGCTGAAAGCGCTGGAAAAGCCGCTCCTGATCGCGCAGGGAGATGCCCATGCCCTGATCGCTGACGCTCACGATCACCTCATCGCCCACGGTGGAGCAGCTCACCGTGACCGTGCGCTGCCGAGGCGAATATTTAAGCGCGTTGTCCAGCAAGTTCTCCAGCACCTCCTCGATGCGGTCGCGGTCGGCCATAACCAGGGGCAGGTTGGGCGGAAGCTGCACCTTGATGTCGAGATCGGGGCTTCGGGCCTGGAAGCGTCGCACTACGCCCCGAATCAGTGGCTCCAGATCCAGGGGAGCGATCTCCATATGCAGGCCACCAGCTTCGATGCGCGAGGCGTAGAGGAGATTCCCGACCAACTTATTGAGACGATCGGCCTCCTCTTCGATTGCGAGGAGGCGCGCGCGCAGTGTCTCGCGGTCAAAACTAGCGTCGGCACGGGCCAGCGTTGAGGCGTAGCCTTTGATGATGGCGATCGGCGTCTGCAGCTCATGGGAAATGACCGAGATGAACATTGAGCGCTGCTCTTCTTGTTCGCGCTCGCGGGTGATGTCGCGCACGGTCAGGATACCGTTCATCGGCTCGCCGCGCGCCGAGTGGACGCAGGAGGCCGAGACGCTCACGCTGAAACGCTGGCCATCGCGTGCGGTGATCTGGATCTCGCGATTGACCACGGGCTTGCCGGCAAAGGCCTGGAGAATGGGTGAGTTCTCCAGTCCCAGATCGTTCCCTTGCCGATCCTTGGGACGCAGCACGTCATAATAAAAGCGGCCCAGCACCTCGCTTTCGCGCCATCCTGTCAGGCGCTCCATCGCCGGATTGAAATCGATGATGCGGAAGGCATGATCGACGGTAAGGATGCCATCGGTGCTGTACTGGAAAATAGCGGCCAGGCGCTCCTGCTCGCGTACCAGCGATTGCGCCTTGAGGGCGAAGCGCATACTGGCGGCCAGCTGGGCGCGGAAGAGCGCGAAGCGGATCTCATCGTTCTCCAGGCAAGAGCTGCTTGCGGTGGGACGGAGGTAGTGCAGCATTCCCACCAGGCCGCTCTGGTCATGGAGAATCAGTGAGCAGCGCTCATACTCCTGGATCTGGCGGCGTTGGCCAGGGTTGGAGCTATTGAGGCGCTGGCCGCTACGGGCCTGGGAGGTGATGCTCTCGGGGTCAGTGTCAGGGCCAATGAAATCGGCAAAGAGGTCCAGCTCATCCAGCAGCGAGGAGGGCAGGCGCTCAACTACAAACGGTCGGGCTGGTGTGGGCAACGAGCCGCGTTGGATGTACTCCAGCAGGCTTGCCACCGCTGCCTCGTTGATCTGATAGACGGTATATTCTTCGCTGCTCTGGGGGTCGAAGGCTTCGTTGGCCACCACAAAGAGGCCGGCCTCCCCACCCAGGAGGCGGATTGCGCTCCCGATAAGAATCACGAGTTGGCCATGCAAGTCCTTGAAGTGCTGCGTCAGGGATTGGGACATGGCAGGCTCCGACAAAGACAGAGACAAGGCATGTATCTAGGTACAGAGCGGGGCCGACAGGGGCAGGTTGGCGCAGCTCCCTGCCGGGGATTGTCAACGTTCGGTGTCAGTGCTATTTTAACACAAAGCCTTCAGGTAGGACAGAGATGCACATCGACATCTTCACTCTCTTCCCGGCCATGTTTGAGGGGCCGTTTTCTGAAAGCATCCTCAAGCGCGCGCGCGAGCGTGGTCTGCTCTCGATAGCCTTGCATAACATTCGAGATTTTACAACCGATAAGCATCATATCGTCGACGATTATCCCTATGGTGGCGGCGTTGGCATGGTCATGAAACCCGAGCCGATTTTCGCCGCGGTCGAGGCCGTCTATCAGGGCGGGCCTATCATTCTGCTTACACCCCAGGGCCGCCTGTTCAACCAACAGATTGCGCGTGAACTGGCTCGCGAGCCGCGCCTTTCTCTGATCTGCGGCCACTATGAGGGGGTGGACGAACGCGTAGCTGAGCATCTGGCTACCGATGAACTCTCGATTGGCGATTATGTGCTCACCGGTGGCGAGCTACCGGCAATGGTAATAGTGGATGCTGTGGCCCGCCTGATTCCCGGTGTTCTGGGCGACGATGCCTCAACACATGAAGAGTCGCACAGCGACAATCTGCTGGAATATCCTCAATACACCCGTCCGCCCGAGTTCCGCGGCTGGCGGGTACCCGAGATCTTGCTCTCCGGCAACCACGCCCAGATCGCGCGCTGGCGACGGAAGGAGGCTCTGAGACGCACGAAGCGTCGTCGTCCCGATCTTTTTGCCAAGCTTGATCTGAGCAGCAAAGAAGATCAGAAGCTCCTTAAGGAGCTAGAAGCCGAAGGCTGGTGAGTTACGCCTGGCCAGCTCAGCACCGGCCTTCCCCGATCCTCTCCTGTCTGGCAGGACACACCTCGGCGCCGCCGCTTACTCCTCATCGACATGCTGATCATCGTTGGCGGCTGCGCGCGGCTCGCGTAGCTGGCGCTCTTGCTGGCGTCGCAGGGCCTCTTGCCGGGCCCGCTCCTCGGCGATAATCTCTTCGACCTCGTCAGCCATCGTGCGGCCCTCGCCTTCGTAGCGACCTCCACCGACGCTCGGGCGGCTCTCCAGGACCTCGCGCGCGCGTCCGCCGCTCTCTTGGGGGCCGATGATGCCGTGAGCTTCCAGCAGGTCGATCAGACGAGCTGCTCGGGCATAGCCCACGCGCAGACGTCGCTGCAGCAGAGAGATGGAGGCCCGGCCATACTCGCGTACTACCTGTTCGGCCTGCTCCAGCAGCTCGTCGTCCAGCGTGGCTTCTTCAGCCTCCTGTTCATGAACCTCCCAGCCAGGTTCAACCTCTGGGCTGCCTGCTGGACGATGCTGGGACGCCTGCTCTTTCCAGTAGGTGACCAGGCGCTCGATCTCTTCATCTGCGACAAAGGCTCCCTGGATGCGCTCCGGCTTGCCAGCATCGGCGGGCAGATAGAGCATGTCGCCCCGTCCAAGCAGGCGCTCCGCTCCCCCCATGTCGATAATGGTCCGCGAGTCAATGGCTGAGCTGACCATAAAGGAGATACGCGTTGGAATGTTGGCCTTGATCAGGCCGGTGATAACGTCGACCGATGGACGCTGTGTAGCCACTACGAGATGGATGCCCGTAGCCCGGGCGAGCTGAGCCAGACGACAGATCAGGCTCTCTACCTCCTCGGGGGCCGTCATCATCAGATCGGCCAGCTCATCGATAATGATGACGATAGAAGGTAAGTTCTGGAGCGAGTTATCTCCGCGGGCCAGCCGCTCGTTGCGCAGCTTGCGATAGCTATCGAGATTGCGTACACCCAGTCGAGAGAAGAGGCGATAGCGACGCTCCATCTCGTGAATCGCGTTCTTGAGCAGCCCCACCACTGTATCGACCTCCGTCACCACCGGCATCAGCAGGTGGGGAACGCCGTTGTAGTGCGTCAGCTCGACCATCTTAGGATCGACGAGCAGCAGGCGCAGGTCATCGGGCGTGGCCTGCATCAGGAAGGTGGCGATAATGGCATTGATGCAAACACTTTTGCCGGCGCCCGTAGCCCCGGCGATCAACAGGTGGGGCATACGCGCCAGATCGCCAACGCGGACCGCGCCAGCGACATCTTTACCCAGGGCCACCGCCAGCTTGGACTTGGCCCGCGCGCTCTGGTATTCCTTGCTCTCCAAGACCTCGCGCAGCGTCACCAGGCGGCTATTTTTATTAGGAATCTCGACGCCGACATAGGGCCGGCCCGGCACCGGGGCCTCCATGCGAATCGACCGCGCCTCCAGTACCAGCGCCAGATCGTTCTGCAGGGCCATGATGCGGCTCACACGCGTGCGCGATTCATAGACAATATTGCCGGAGGCGTCGCGCACGGGAACCAGGCGCCCTTTCTCGTCAGGCTGCATGGCCGGCTTGCCCGTCGGGCGAATCCCGAAACGAATAACCGTAGGGCCGATACTGATGTCTTCAGGCCGCACCTCGGCCTCAACGCGGAAGCTGCGCAGAGTATCCTGGATCAGCTTGGCCAGGGCTACCGTATCTTCGCCCAGCATCTGCAGCTTCATGTCTTCGGGCCGATTGAGCAGGCTCAGGTCCGGTAGCTTCCAGGGAGACGAGGGTGAGGGTTGGCCTCCGCTGCGCGGCTGCGACCGCCTCCCCGCCTCCGCGGCTGGCTGACGCTTTAGAGGATTGGGTGTGAGCGGCTCCATCTCTGGAAGGTTAGGGACAACGTCTTGCGCGGAAATGTGCAGCGGCTGCTGGGGAGGCCGCTCGCTGTTGAAGGGCAGCGGCTGCTGCTGCGCGCCACGTGTGGCGGCCTGATACTCCTGGTGATTAAGCGGCTGAGGAGGCGGATACGAACCGCGAGGAAGGGCGCCAGGCTGCTGCCGGCGAAGCGCTCTGTCGTCCTGGCGATCATCATCGATCTCGAAATCCGGCTCGAACTCGATAATCTCCTCATCTTCCTCGCTCATCGTTGCCGCTGATGGATCAGCGGCTGAGCGGGCCGTCCCGGCGCGTGTCCCATTAGGAACGCCTTCATCTCCTCTGAAGCCAGCGCTGGCCTGAGCTTGACCGCTATAGCGGCTATAGCGGGGGCGCTGGCCAAGGAAGGGCGAGGGACCGCGGGCGCGCTCGCCAGTCCCGGGCCTCTCTACGCGGTCGGCGAAGAGCCGACGCACAAAGCGAGCGGCGGCCAGAATGTGCCCAAAGGTGATGTGGAAGGTGATAATGCTGACCAGGGCCATCAGGCCCAGGATCAGAATGTGACCGACAGCCGCCGGCCAATTGCGCAGGGGCCAGACCAGGACAGCGCCAAGAAATCCACCGGTCTCCCCCCCGAAAAGCAGCTGACTTTCGGCCAGTACCAGCAGCCAGAGCAGGACCAACCCACCTACCAGCGACCAGCGCAGCAGACTGCGTCGGCGCAGACTCTCGATCAGCAGGGCCACGGCCAGCACCAGCGAACCCAGGGCCAGCACATAGGCTGACCAGCCAAAGAGGGTTGTAAAGAAGGCGTAGAACTCTTTCAGAATGAAAGCCTGACGAAGGATCGTCAAGGCGCTGAGCAGAACCAGGGAGAGCAAGAGCAGGATCACGCTGTAAAACTGCTGCTGCTGATGGGGTTCAAGGCGCTGCCACTGTTCGCGGAGCCAGTGAATGAAGCGCTCGTCCCCCGTCTGGTCAGCGGGGGGGGAAGACGGGGCTGAAGAAGCTTTGCGCCCAGATGGCCGAGAAGCCGAGGCACGTTTTGGCGCCTGGCGGGCGTTTGCAGGGCCAGGGGTCCGCTGCTCAACGCGGACGCGGCTGGACCCGACGGCGCCTGCAGCAGCGCTCGCCCGCGCGGTCCGCCTCGCCTCTACGCTCGGAACAATGCGCTCCTTGCGCTGATTCTTCTGATCGCTGGCAGCCATTCCCGCTCCGTCTGCTCCTCCCGTGAGCTATACAGGCGCTCTTCTTCCTCTCCTGCAGCGCTTGGGCCAAGATAGCGCCTGCCAGAATTCTATAAGCAACACCAGTATGATAGCGCAGATGTTCCAGGGGCGCAAGTGGGGAGATGGCGGCTCGACGCGACCCGATCGGCGCTCAGCGGGCAAGAAGAACGCGGTTTCTGCGGCTTCTGCGACTGACTCTGAGTAGGGGGTGAGCTGATTTTCCAGGCCCGACCAGGGCAGCAAGCCAGCATCTCGGGCGGGCACGATGGCGGGAAAAAGAGAGAGAGCGCATAGACGAGAACCGGTAGGTAGAAGCACAGAGCAGAGAAGGGATCGAATCTATCATCTCCATGCTAAGCTGACGAGCTTCCTCGTGATGCGCTCTCTCCCTTCAGTATAAGCAGAAGCTGTCGCAGGAGCATCAGTGATCTGTCGCAGAATTGTCGCAAGGGAGGAAGAGGGGACAAAGTGCAGCTAGCCACTACGGAGCAAGCGGTGGATTCAGAGAGAGGGGGAGTGGCGCGAGAGAGGCGAGAGACAGGGGCCGACGACCGGCAGGTCGTGCGGCGGCTCTCGCGCCCCCCGCGCTGGTTCCGGCTTAGACCTCCATCACTACTGGCAAGACCATAGGCCGACGATGGGTCTTCTCGTAAAGGAACTCGCTGAGCGTGTGCTTGATCTTATCCTTTACGAAGGACCAATCGGAGGCGTGGCCATTGAGGCCAATGAACGACTCCAGCACTCGCTCGCGCGCACTCGCCAGCAGCTCCTCGGCATCGCGCATATAGACGAAGCCACGCGAAATGATGTCCGGTCCAGCCAACGGGCGCCCAGTCTCTTTATCGACTGTCAGGACAGCCATCAGGATGCCATCCTGAGCCAGGACCTGGCGATCGCGCAGCACGATCTGACCGACATCGCCTACGCCCAGGCCGTCGACATAGACATTACCGCAGGAGACATGGCCAACCGCATGGATCGCGTTCTTCGTTACCTCGATCACATCTCCATCCTCGGCGATCACAATGTGATCTGCGGGGATGCCCAGCGAGGCAGCCAGCTTCGCATGGAGCATCAGCTGACGGTACTCGCCGTGGATCGGCACGAAGAACTTCGGTCGGATCATGCTCAGCATCAGCTTCAGCTCTTCCTGAGCGGCGTGGCCAGAGACGTGCACTGGCGAGACGCCCTGATAGAAGACCTCAGCTCCCTGGCGGAAGAGATTATTGATCGTGCGATTGACCATCTTCTCGTTGCCCGGTACCGGCGTGGCAGAGAGGATCACGGTGTCGCCCGGCTGGATGCGCACGAGACGATGGTCCTGATTGGCAATGCGCGTCAGAGCCGAGGTCGGCTCGCCCTGGCTGCCGGTACAGATGATCACGATGCGCTCAGGCGGCAGCTTGTTGATATCCTCGGCGCGGATCAGCGTGTGCTTGGGGATGTTCAGATAGCCCAGGTCGATAGCCATCTGGACGTTGCTCACCATGCTGCGCCCGACCAGAGCCACCTGGCGCCCGTAGCGCACGGCTGTGTCGACCACCTGCTGCACGCGCGAGATCAGCGAAGCGAAGGTGGCGATCAGGATGCGCCCAGGGGCATTGGCAAAGATCTTGTCGAGCGAGTCGCTGACCACACGCTCCGAGGGGGTATAGCCAGGCGACTCCACGCGCGTGCTGTCGCCCAGCAGCACCAGAACGCCCTCTGTACCAATGCGCGCCAGCGTTCCAAAGTCTGCCGGCTGCCCATCAACTGGCGTATGGTCGAATTTATAGTCACCGGTGTGCACCACGGTGCCGACGGGCGTGTGAATCACAATACCCACTGCGTCAGGAATGCTGTGATTAACGTGGAAGAACTCCGCGGTGCACTTGCCCAGTTTCACCTTATCGCCCGGAGCTACCATCTTAACGATGGCGCGATCCTGCAACTTATGCTCCTTCAGCTTCACCTGGATCAGCCCCTGGGTCAGACGGGTGGCATAGACGGGGGGAAAGTCGAGCGCGGGAAGGACATAGGGGAGACCACCGATGTGGTCCTCGTGACCGTGGGTGATCAGAATAGCCCGGATACGCTGCTTTTTGTCCTGCAGATAGGTCGTGTCCGGTATCACTAGATCAACCCCAAACATCTCATCGTCAGGAAACATCAACCCCGCGTCAACGATGATGATGTCCTCACCATACTCGATCACCATCATGTTCTTTCCGACTTCCCCAAGCCCACCCAGGGGGATAAGTCGAATTTTTTCCATTGTCAAGGTAACAAAAACCTCCTAACCACACTCAAGCATGAGTATGCCCACTCTTTGCTTTTGAGATATATGTCGACTCCTGTCTCCGCCAACAGGAGTTATAGCCAAATACAGAAAAGTCCAGGCGACGTTGAACTATCAGAAATACACACTATTCGGATCTATTATTCTATTAAAAGTCTAGCATATTCGATGCGCAAAGACAAGAAAGAGCTATGCGCTGGCGACTGACGCTCAGCAGCCGTCTCTTACCTTCGCCGCCATCGCTGTTTCCTGTTCCAGGCTCCATTAGGAGTGGGTCAGGTCGAGTTGGGGCGGGCCGGAGGGACTTCTCGCCGTAGCTATCTCAGCTAGTGAGCAGCCAAGAAGACACCTGTGTACTGCCGCTGGCCAATCTGTCGGTCCCTTAAGGTCGCCAGTCACTGAGCCAACCCGTCCCTACGATCTTCTATCGGCCACTTTCTTCTTTTTCTGCAAACTAGAACACTTGTCTATTAACGGATATTCCCGAGCAAGGCGCGGGCGATCACCACCCGCTGAATCTGGTTAGTGCCTTCGAAGATCTGGGCCACCTTCACATCGCGCATATAGCGCTCGACCGGGTAATCTCGCACATAGCCGGCACCGCCCAGGACCTGGACCGCATTCGTTGTGACCTCCATTGCCACATCGGTGGCGAAGCACTTGGCCATCGAGGCGTACATACTGGCATTCTGCTCGTGGTCCAGCTTATAGGCAGCCTCGTAGACCAGCAGGCGAGCGGCTTCGATCTTCATGGCCATATCGGCCAGCATAAACTGCACAGCCTGGAAGGCGCCGATCGGCTGGCCGAACTGCGTTCGCTGGCAAGCGTAGGAGCGAGCGACCTCGAAGGCGGCCTGGGCCACCCCCACGGCAATGGCGCCGATATTGATGCGGCCTCCGTCCAACGACGAGAGGGCGATTTTGAAACCCTGGCCCTCCTCGCCCAGGCGCTGACCGAGCGGAATGGCGCACTGCTCAAAGATCAGCTCCCGCGTGGGAGAGGAGCGCAGGCCCATCTTGCGCTCAATTTTCCCGAAGCGGAAGCCGGAAGTACCTTTCTCGACTACAAAGCAGCTGATTCCCTGTGAGCCGCGTACTGGACTCGTACGGGCCATCACCAGGTAGAGGTCAGCCTCGCCTCCGTTGGTGACCCACATCTTGGTGCCATTGAGCACATAGTGATCGCCGCGGCGCTCGGCGCGACACTGAAGGCTGGCTGCATCCGAGCCGGCGCTGGCCTCGCTGAGAGCAAAGGCCCCGAGCAGCTCGCCGCAGGCCAGGCGCTGGACCCAGCGCTCGCGCTGCTCCGCGTTACCAAAGCGAGCAATGGAGCCAGCCACCATGTTATGCACCGACAGGCCGACAGCGGTGGCCATATCTCCCCTGGCCAGTTCTTCATAGACCAGAGCGGCCACGGTCCGGCTCAGGGCACTGCCCCCGTATATCTCAGGGATTGTCATGCCCAGCAGGCCCAAGGTGGCCATTTTCAGGTAGACTTCGCGTGGGAAATACTCCTGTTCGTCCCACGTAGAGGCGTGGGGCACAATCTCCTGTTCGGTAAAGCGACGGACGGTGTCGCGAATCGCTCGTTGCTCCTCGTCGAGATCGAACTGCACTGCTAGCTCCTGTTCTACTACTGGTTTCGGCTCGCCATCGATAGACAGGGAAGAGCCGGAGCCAGCGAACGAACGCACTTACTCTTGCTAGCTGGCACTGGCTGGCGCAGACCGGGCAGAGAAAGGCGAGCAGGCCGGGGCGAAGCGGCAGGCGAGGTATAGTGCGCCGGACAGGCTGTGCGCCACTGCATCGCCTGCACCGGACAGGCGGGTAACCTCTGCCGGTCTCTTCATCATTATAGCAGTCCTGCAACCAGGTGCCGTTGGTGGCTGCCGGCGCGAGGAACGGAGCGGGGCAAGACGAGCACCAGGCTCGCCCAAAACGCTAGGCTTGACACCGGCGAGCTATCCGTTCTGCGCAGGCAGCGAGCAGTGCGCCAGAGGGCAGGGAGAGACTGACAGGCCGGCGGGCGACGGGGCGGGTGCGTAACCGCAGGGCCGCAGGCATCTGGCTGGCTGACGTGTTTCCTGCCGGGTTCAGCCAGGGTGCCATGAACGAACGCTAAGCCGGGCAGCTGATCAGGCCAGACATACGGGCTACTCTGCTGAACCACTCTCGACACGCAAGACAGCCAGGCAGCATCAGTGTCCTTACTGTTGCGCTCTGGGCGTCGCGTCACGCCCTGCACAATACGGCAAGCCCCGGCGTTCCACGACTGCCGGGGCAGCGGAGCCGATGGTCGGACTCGAACCGACGACGACTCGCTTACAAGGCGAGTGCTCTACCAGCTGAGCTACATCGGCCTCTCTTCTCACTCGCTTGAGCGCTGTCTGCTTTGCTCGCTGAGATACCCTCTGGTTACTTTCTTCTGTGCTCTCTACTATAGCACAATGGGGCTGAGATTGCAAGAGAGGAGGAGAGGAAGAGGGCGTAACGCTGCGCGGGGTGTGAAGGCAGGCTGGAGGCAGTTGGAGCGCCGCCAGGTCAGGCGGCGAAGCTGGCAAGTGGCATGGTATCTTACTTTAAAGTTTCTTTACATATCCGTCATACTTTTCTGAACTCTTCTCTGTATACTTGAGCAGCGACCGGGTATCCTCCAGTAGGGATGGTGGCCTGCCAAATCTCCTGCCACCGGTGGTTCTTGCATGGTGGCAGGCCACCTCCCCCTGCTGCGGCCAATGAGCCTGGCTGCCAGAGGCAGTGGTCAGGGGCACCTCGCCCGGCCTGGCCTGGAGGAGGGGCCTGCTGCCCTGCCAATGAAGGCCTGGTTCTGGCCTGCCATGACCTACTACCGGGCTTCACAGCCTCAAGTGCAGACAAGGCGGGGTAGATGAGACAAAGAGACGCTGAAACGCAGATAGTAAGGCGTGCTCGATGCGCTCGCTAAGCGTAGCGCCTTCCCTGGCTGCCTTGTGAGGAGATGCCAGAGCTGAGCATATGAGATTGCTGGTCATTGAAGACGAGCCTGATATCGCGCACGCGCTCGCGAAGGGGTTGCGCCAGCGTGGCTATGCTGTAGATGTCGCCTACGATGGGGAGCGCGGTTGCATGCTGGCCGAAGTCAATGACTACGACCTGGTTGTTCTCGATCTCAATTTACCCGGCCTCGATGGCCTGGAGGTGTGTCGTCGCCTCCGCGCACTTCGTCCCGCTTTACTCATCCTCATGTTAACTGCCCGCAGCAAGCCGGATGAGCGGGTGGCCGGCCTGGAGCTAGGGGCTGATGATTATCTGGTCAAGCCCTTCTACTTCGCCGAGCTGGTGGCTCGTATTGGGGCCTTGCTGCGCCGCGATCTCCGCGGGCGTGAGCCGCTCCTCTGCTACGCCGATCTGAAACTTGACCCGGTGGCGCGCGTGGTCTGGCGGGGTAATCAGCGCCTCTCGCTGACCGGCAAAGAGTTCGGCATTTTGGAATATCTGATGCGCCACCAGGGCGAGGTCGTCAGTCAGGAAACGCTCCTTGAGCACGTTTGGGATTCGCAGGCTAATCCGTTCACCAATACGGTGCGCGTGCACATCAATTCACTGCGACGCAAGCTGGGAGACGTCGCTGAGGCGCCGCGCTATATCGAAACGGTCGTTGGCCAGGGCTACCGTCTCGGTCCGCTCTCTGCCCCATCGGAGGAGAAAGCATGACCAGATTCTCTTTCCCGTTCCTGCGCCTCCCGCGTCTACATCAGAGGAGGCGCTTTTTGCCGCTACGTTTACGTATCGCCATTGGCTCCGCTGCGCTGGTCTTTGTACTCAGTTTCTCGCTTCTCTTCTTTATCAATATTGCAGCCATTAATGGTTTCTCTCGCATCATCCACAGTAGTGGACTGGACCGGCCACGCACCACGGTTTTGCCCAATGGTACGCGTCTCAGGAATACGCTGCCGCCCTTGCCGGCCCCGCTGGCGGAGCGCCTGGCCGAGAGCTTCGCCCGCGGTCATCTCAATCCTATTGAGCGCGCCCTCTTGCTGGAGCTGCAGAGTATCTCGCTGATTGGCCTGGCCCTGGTAGCGGTGCTGGGCGGATTTGGGGCCTACTGGCTGGCGGGCACCGCTCTGCGCCCCCTGCGTCAGGTCAGCAATGCGGCGCGGCGCATTAGTGTTGAGACGCTCGATACACGTCTGGCGCTGACGGGGCCACGCGATGAGATTAAGGAGCTGGCCGACGCCTTTGATGCCATGCTGGCCCGGCTGGGCGAAACCTTTGCTCAACAGGGGCGCTTTGTTGCCAACGTGGCCCACGAGCTGCGCACACCCCTGGCGGCCATGCGCGCCAGCCTGGAAGTCGTGACCAGTGATCCACAGGCGACGCTGGAGGATTATCAGGAGATGGCTGCTGCTCAGGAGCGCGCGCTTAGCCGTCTCGAATCGCTCGTCTCTAATATGCTGCTGCTTGTCAAGAGCGAGCAGCCGCTGCGCAACCGCTGTGAGGTCAGCCTGGGGCCGCTGCTGGAGGAGGTCCTCCAGGAACTGCAGCCGCTGGCCCAGGAACATGGGGTCAGTCTCGTGCTTGAGAATCTGCCCGATCTGGTCGTGATCGGCGACGAGCTACTGCTGGCACGCGTCTTCTCCAACCTGATCGAGAACGCGATCTGTTACAATCGCCCGGGCGGTGAAGTGCGTGTCAATGGTCTGGAGGCCGAAGGGCAGGCACGTGTTACCGTTGCCGACACAGGGATTGGTATTCCTCCTGAGGAGCAGGGGCTTATCTTCGACCGCTTCTATCGTGTTGATAGCTCGCGCTCGCGTCACAGTGGGGGAGCTGGGCTTGGCCTCTCGATTGTCGCGGCCATTGTGCAGCAGCATCATGGCCACATCAGCCTCTGGAGCGAGCCGGGGCGTGGCAGCATCTTCACTGTTTCCTTGCCGTTAGTTCAGAGTGAGCTGGCCGCCAGTGCTCATGCCGCCCTACCGTCGGCTGCCGGACGTGCTGGCTCCGAAATGCCAGTATTCGCCGGGAGATAACTTTCGCCTTTTCGGCAGCAGGAGAGAGACCCTGCTCACTGGCCAGGACAACTGTTCCCACAGGTCTGGCAAGCGGCCAGGATCTCAGCTGAGAGCTTTCTTCTTCCTGGCAGGCCTGCCCTCGGCCCACCTATTTTCTAGCGAGATCAACCCACGACCCTTTGAGCGCAGGTTAAGCTGCTCGATGGCTGGCAAAGCCAGAGCAGTACCAGGAGAAACGGACCAAGACCTGACTGGCGGACTATCTTAACAGAGATTTTATTATCCATCAGCTAGATTCCCTCATGTGACGAGACCCATAGAGTGTTTAAGCGAAGGGAGTCACCGCACCATGATTGTTGTCAGGCAAGCAGCGCGTCGGCTGCTGCGCTGTGCCGCTGGCTTGCTCTCGCTGACGGCTCTCCTGTTATTGGTGGCCTGTGGCACCAACAGCAACAGTGCCGCCGGGGGCGTCAGCGCCTCTGCTTCCGCGACTCCCACCTGTCCCCCTACCCCACGCTTTCAGAGCGTGAGCGGGACGGTGCAGAGCGTGAGTACTGGCTCCTTCACAGTGCTGGATCGGCAGGGTCAGAGCAAGCAGGTCGTCTACACCAGCAGTACGCGCTTTACAAAGCAGGTGCAGGAGAAGGTTAGCGACCTCAAGGAGGGGGAACAGGTCACGGTCTTTGTAAGCCAGAACTCGGACGGTACCTACTCCGCTGTCTCTATTACCGCGGGGAGCGGTCAGGCGGGCTTCGCGAGTAATGGCCAAGGCTCACGCCAGGGCTTCGGTGGCAATCGTGGCAACTTCAACGCCGCCTGTTTCCGGCGCCAGAGTCAGGCTGTTTCCGGTGCTAACGGCACAAGCAGTCAAAACTCGCGTGCGGTGCGCGGTAGCATTACCCAGATCGCCGGCAATCAGCTGACAGTGACCGATAGCAGCGGCAGCAACTTCGTGCTGACCTTGACCAGCACCACGCGCATCGTTGAGACCGAGGCTGCCAGGGCGAGCGATCTCAAGAGCGGGGTGACGGTGCTGGTCGTTGGTTCCAATGGCAGCCAGGGTCAGCTGACCGCCTCCAGTGTCACCATCAATCCCCAGATGCAGGGGAGGTAAGGAATGAAGGCAGGTTGATAGCAGAAGCGAACAAGGAGCCTTCTTCTGAAAGGAGATGTAAGCATGTCCGATGTCGAGACGAATCTCCAGCCGTTACTGGAGGACGAAGGGAGTGAGATCGCTACAGAGGAAGCGGCGCATTTCGATACCAAGCTCACTTTGCCGCCGCGCCGCCGGCGCCGCCGCGGTTGGGTGATTGCCACAGTGCTGGTCGTCGTTTTGCTGCTGGCCGCAGGGGGAGTGCTGTCCTACATGCATCTGACGGCGCAGCAGAAGCCTCAGTATACGGAGGCGACGGTGACCACCGGCAACCTCTCAGTGACCGTCTCGGGCACCGGTCCCATCATGCCGCGGGCCCAATACAATCTGAACTTCCCCAGCTCGGTGGGTGGTCAGATCAGCGAGATCGATGTGCAGGTGGGTCAGCAGGTGACCAAAGGCCAGGTGCTGGCGAAAGTCGACTCTCCCTCGCTGCAGGACGCCGTGACGCAGGCCCAGCAAGCGGTGAACAACGCGCAAACGGCCTACAACGATGCGGTCAACAGCGGGGCTTCGCAATCGCAGCTTGATCAGCTCCAGGGCCAGCTCCAGAGCGCTGAGGATCAGCTGACAGCGGCCCAGCACAATCTGGCCCAGACTGTGCTGACAGCTCCCTCCAATGGAACGATCGTCGCCATTAATGGGACGGTCGGCCAGACGCCTGGTACAACAGGCTCCAGCTCCGGTTCCTCTGGCGGCAGCGGGAGTAGCGCCTTTATGGTGCTTGTTGATACCAGCTCGCTGACGATCGCCGCGGCTGTCAATGAGGCTGACATTGCCAATGTCCGGATAGGTCAGCCAGCCTCCTTCACGGTTGCAGCCTATCCTAACCAGACCTTCCATGCGACCGTTTCCTCGATCGATATTCTTGGCCAGAACTCTTCCAATGTGGTGAGCTATACCGTTGATCTGACGGTCAATCAGAACAGCCTCAACGGGGCTCACATTTATCCGGGCATGACTGCCACGGTCAATATCACAACTCAGCAGCGCATCGGCGTGCTGCTGGTGCCAAACCAGGCGCTGACGTTCACCAACGAGGCGGTGCAGGTTGGGGCCATCAGCCGACAGTCGCTGGCGCAGGTCTATCGCAATGCCGGCGCCTCCTTTGGCCAGAGTAATGCCAATACTAGCGGGGCCAGCAGCTCCAGCCCGAGCAGCTCTGGCAGCAGTAGCAGTGGAAGCACGCATGTGGTGCTGACGCTGCGCAATGGTCAATTGGTCCCGGTGGTGATTCAGACGGGCCTGACCAATGGCACCTATACCGAGGTGCTCTCGGGCCTGCAGGACGGCGACCAGGTGGTAGTCAGTGCGACTGGTGGCGTCTTCTCTAACCTCTCCACGACTACCACGAGCACTGGTGGCGGTGGCCTGGGTGGGAATGGCTTCGGTGGCGGTGGCGCGCGCTTCTTCGGCGGAGGAGGAGGTGGCCGCTAAATGGAGCAGCGTGAGCAGTGGCAGGCTGATGGACATCGCGCCTATCCACTGGTGCGAGTCCGTCAGCTTGTCAAGAACTATTACCTGGGTCACACAGTCGTGCCAGCTCTGCGGGGGGTTGATCTCGATGTCTGGCCGGGCGAGTTAGTGGCCCTCATGGGTCCCTCTGGCTCGGGCAAATCAACCTTCATGAATCTGCTCGGCTGCCTGGACCAGCCGACGGCGGGCCGTTACCTGCTCAATGGGGTGCCGGTCGATGAGCTTAGCCCCAATGAGCTGGCCGACGTGCGCAATCGCTCGATCGGCTTCGTCTTCCAGAATTTCAACCTCTTGCCCTGGATGTCTGCCCTGGAGAATGTCGAGCTGCCGCTGACCTATATGCAGATGCCCGCCGAGGAGCGTAGGAGACGGGCGGAGATTGCTCTGACGCTGGTGGGCTTGCGCACGCGCGCTCTCCATCGTCCGACAGAGATGTCCGGTGGTCAGCAGCAGCGCGTGGCCATTGCGCGTGCCCTGGTAACGTCGCCGACTCTGCTCCTGGCCGACGAGCCAACGGGGAACCTGGATAGCCAGACCAGTATTCAGATCATGGGCATCCTGCAGGAGCTGAATCGTCGTGGCCTGACCATTATTCTGGTGACGCACGAGGCCGATATCGCCTCCTATTGCCGTCGCCAGGTGCGTTTCCGCGATGGGCGCGTCGTGGGCGACACGCTCAATCCCGAACCACTGCAGGCGCGCTTGCAGCTCACCCATGATCACAATCAGGAACAGGAGGGAAGGAAGGTGACCTCATGAGCTTTCTGAGGCCCGAGACTGGTGCACAGCATGCCACGGTGCCGCAGCCGGCGCCGCTGGACCGCAGCGCTTTCCTGCCTCCCGTTCACAAATATCGGCGGGCCCGCGGCTTCTCTGCCGTCTACCAGGGAACTCGCAGCGCGCTGCGAGCCTTGCGTGCTAACGCGCTGCGCTCCTTGCTGACTTCGCTGGGGATCATTATCGGCGTCGGCGCTGTGATTATGATGATCTCGATCAGCGAGGGAAACGCCGCTACCATTAATCAGCGGCTCTCCTCTCTCAATCCAACCCAGCTCACGGTCTTCCCCGGTAGCGCCCGCGGCACCGGAGGGGTCAGCGCCGGCCTGGGGTCCGCCCAGTCGCTGACGCTGGACGATGCCAACGCCATCGCTCAGCTCCCCCATGTGACCGCTGTCAGTCCTTTGATTAATACCCAGGGGCAGCTGGTGGCCGGTGACCAGAACTGGTCAACCTCGGTGGTCGGCGTGGCTCCCCCGTATCAACAGATCGGAGGCTGGCAGCTTCAGGATGGCAACTTCATCTCGCAGGACGATGAGGATAGTGGCCATACCGTAGCTGTGCTCGGGCAGACGGTGGTCGATAACCTTTTTGGCCCGGGCGCCGATCCAGTAGGGCAGAGTGTGCGGATCAATGGCGTCCCCTTTACGGTGATCGGGGTCCTGGCTCCCAAGGGAACCACCGGTGGGCGCAACGCCGATGACGTGGTCTATGTGCCCTATACCACCGCTCGTCAGCGTCTGAGTGGTGGGCGCTCCCTGGGCCAGATCGTGCTGACCGCTGATAGCACCTCCGATGTCGGCCTGGTGCAAAATGAGGTCGAGCAGTTGCTGGAGCAGCGGCACAACATTTCTAATCCGCAGCTCGATGACTTCCAGATCTCTAATCAGCTCCAGGTCCTGCAGTCGGTGCAGGGGACCAATCAGGCCCTGACGATCCTGCTGGTCAGTGTGGCCTCGGTCTCGCTGGTGGTCGGCGGTATTGGCATCATGAACATCATGCTGGTCTCGGTGACCGAGCGGACGCGTGAGATCGGTATTCGCATTGCTATCGGGGCTCGTCCCCGTGATGTGATGACGCAGTTCTTGATCGAGGCTCTGGTGCTGAGTGTCCTGGGCGGACTGATCGGTATCGTGCTGGGCCCTGTCGGGGCTTTGGTGCTGATGCATTTTACCAATACGCCCTTTGTGCTCGATCCGCTCTCGGTGTTGCTGGCTTTCGGGGTCTCTGCCCTGGTCGGCATCATCTTCGGCTTCTATCCAGCACAGCGGGCGGCGCGCCTTGATCCGATTGTCGCCTTGCGCACCGAGTAAGCCTCTTTGCAAAGCAGGCGAGCCTGTTATCCTTTCGTTGATACCCTCAACTGCGCTCTGTCTGAGAAGAGGGGTGAGCACCCAGGAATGGCCTGCCCGCCTTCCTGACGTGCCCGCCCCTCTGGCACTCTTTCACGGCTACCCTCTGACTGATCGTAGCGGAACCGCCAGCTCTCTCAACGGCCAGAGTGCCCAAACGGTACAGGGGAGATGGCCGAGGAGCGTAATCAGGCTCGTGGCCCTGGCTGCTGGCTCTCTCTTTCCCCTGCTTGATCGATGATCCCTCCCACCACGGCCCTGGGCGGCTCGACCGCGATCGACGCTTTCGGCCCGGTTCGGTTGCCATGAGCTATCTCTCACCAGCTCAGGTCTCGATCGTACTCCTTCTCGCCTCAATGAGCGCCTGGCCAGAGCGTTGAGAAACAAAAAAATGATCGACGCTCTTGCTCGTTATTTTGTTGATGTGTATGAGAACGTGAATTTTTCGGCCTCCGCTATACTCAACATAGTCGCTATTCTTTAACCTGACCTTTGCGCCCGCTTAATCAAGGCGTGATACAATCCCTCATGGAGCTGCAAAGAAGACAGTCATTGCCGGGCAGACGACGCCTGGCGGCTGTCAGACGCGATACGGGATGATCAGAGGCTTACCGATTCCAGGCAGGACCAGTTTCTGGTCTCGTGAGCTTGCGGAAAGGTTGGAGCAAACGATGAAGCGCGTCTTTCAAGTCGGACTGGCTGTGTTGCTGATGGTCATTCTACTGGGAACGGTGGCCGCGGCAAGCGCACCGGCCCAGCTTCGGACAGGAGCAACGGCAGCGCGGCGCTCGACAATCACTCCTATTCAGCATCTCGTGGTCATCTTTGATGAGAACGTCTCTTTCGATCACTATTTCGCCACCTATCCCGTCGCGCTGAATCCTCCGGGCGAGCCGGCTTTCCATGCCAGACCTGGCACGCCCACCGTTAACGGATTGACTCCGAGCCTGTTGAATCACAACCCCAATCTTGCCAATCCCAAGCGGCTCGATCGCTCCCAGGCCCTGACCTGCGATCAGGATCACGGCTATACCGATGAGCAGAAGGCCTTTGATCGCGGCCTGATGGATAGCTTTGTGCAGTCGGTGGCTGGCTCAAGCTGCACCGATAAGTCGATCGTGCTGGACTACTACGATGGCAACACTGTCACTGCGCTCTGGAACTATGCCCAGCACTTCGCTATGAGCGATAACTCTTTCGGCACCACGTTTGGCCCCTCGACGCCAGGTGCGCTTAATCTGGTCTCTGGTCAGACGCATGGCGCCACGCCGGCCAATGTTCCCGGCTTAATCAGTAACGGGACGGTCATCAGCGATGTGCGTCCCGCCTTCGATGACTGCTCGGTGGGAACAACGGCTTCGCTGAGCGGCAAGAACATAGGGGATCTGCTCAATGCCAAGGGCATTACCTGGGGCTGGTTCCAGGGTGGTTTCCGCCCCACGGCGGTCAGTAATGGCAAGGCGGTCTGTGGCGCGGCACACAAGAACATTGGAGGGGTCACCGTCACCGACTACATCCCTCACCATGAGCCGTTTCAGTACTATCAATCGACCGCCAATCCCCATCATCTGCCGCCTTCCTCGGTGCATATGATCGGGCGCACCGACCAGGCCAATCATCAGTACGATCTCAGCGATTTCTGGGCGGCGCTGCAGGCTGGCAATCTGCCGGCGGTCAGCTTCCTGAAGCCTCCCGCCTATCAGGATGGTCACGCTGGCTACTCTGACCCGCTCGATGAACAGCAGTTTCTGGTCAACACGATCAATCGCCTGGAGCGCTCGGAGTACTGGGAGAGCATGGCCATCATTATCGCTTATGACGATTCAGATGGCTGGTACGATCATGTGATGGGGCCAATCGTGAACCGTTCTGCTGACTCGACCTACGATGCGCTCACGGGTCCGGGCCAGTGCGGAACGCCCCAGCCCGGCGCCTACTCGGGGCGCTGCGGCTATGGGCCACGTCTGCCCTTGCTGGTGATCTCGCCCTTTGCGCGGGTCAACTTCGTCGATCATACGGTGACTGATCAGACCTCGATTCTGCGCTTTATCGAAGATAACTGGCAGCTGGGGCGCATTGGCGATCAGTCTTTTGACGAGCTGGCTGGCCCCTTGACGCAGATGTTCGACTTCTCCGGCCCGCGTGCAGCGCGTCTCTTCCTCGATCCTGAGAGCGGCACGCCCCTCTAAGCAGTGGGGCGCCATTGCTCGCCTGCTCTGCCTGCCTGGATGGCTTGCCGTCAGCGCTTCCCCTTCCTGCGTCATTGACTGTGAATGCCGGGTGGCGAGGAGCCTGGGCCGTTGACCGGCGTGCCCAGGCTCCTCCTGCCATTGGCAGACGACTTAGTTGCAGGCGATCTGGCCGGGTTCGGGTCGTGTCAGGTAGCCTGACGGCTGTCGGCCAGGGCCTGCAGGGCGGAAATGAAGCATGCCATCGGCGGATGAACGATACCGGCCCCGACCTGACCGATGCCGGGCAGGCGGTGCGCAATGCCCGTATTGATCACCGGCGGCAGATTGAGGCGACAGACCTGACGGATATCAATGCCGGTCGGGGTCCCCTGGAAATTGAGAGAAGGCAGACTGAACTGTGGGTTCGTGGTCACAGTCAAGGCGTACATCTCACGGGTATAGCGCAAAGCGTCAGCGGGCGTGCCTCCGATAAACTGGACGATGGCTGGGGCCCCAGCCATCGCGAAGGCTCCCAGCCCGGCGGTCTCCGTAATAGCGCTATCCCCGATATCAGGATTGGCATCCTCGGGGCCGAAGCCAGCGAAATAGAGGCCTTGAATCGACTGGGCTGGTCCCACAAACCAGCGCTCTCCCAGCCCGCTCACGCGGATGCCGAAGTCGACCCCATTGCGCGCCATCGTGACTACCACGCTGCTGTTAGGCACATTCGACCCCGCCAACGTCATGGCCTTGGCCGCAGCCATTGATGGGTTCAGATGAAAATGGTCGTTGGAGGCGATGAAGCGCAGCACGCTGGCGGTTTCCGCACTGGAGGTCCCTGTTTCGACCAGTGCTGGAGCCAGCTGGCGCAGAAAGAGGGAAGTAGCCGCTTTATTGCGGTTATGACCCTCATCGCCCATGTGCAGAGCCTGGGCCAGCAGCGAGCGCAGATCAAGACCGCCGATATGGCGCAAGGCCCGACTCAGCGCCGGCCCGAGCACTTCCTGCATCCAGCGCAGGCGCTCGATGACCTCTGGTGCGTAGGCCCCATAACGCAGGACCTTGCCCAGTCCCTCATTCAAGGGAGCAAAGGTACGGTTGCCATGCACTCTATCCTCAACAATGAGCAGAGGCATCGAGGGCGAGACAATACCGGCCATTGGACCAACGGCATTATAGTGGTGGCATGGAGCGAAGGTAATGCTTCCCGTCTCTACCAGCTGCGTGGCCTCCTCCTCGTTGCCCGCCCAACCTTCGTAAAGGCAGGCACCAATAATGGCGCCCCGCATGGGTCCGCACATCCGCTCCCAGCTAATTGGCGGACCGGCGTGGAGCAGGGCATAGCCTCCTTCGGCCTCGCGGAAGAGGGGAATGAGAGTCCGAGCTGGCTGTACGTCGACCAGCACCGGCTCGGCGGCCAGCATACGCCCTACGGCAATCTCGTTGGCGCGATCGATGACGGGATCGGCCAACAGGCGCGCTAAGAGTGCGGGATCACCGGCGGGCGGGCGCCAGGCCACGCTGGTCACAGTGACGCCCTGGCTGCGCAGGGCCTCGGCAAAAAGCTCGGCCCCCACGTTGATGACGCTGAATGGTGAAAGGCTGGGTTGCTCTGGCGTGCTAGGCGACACTGCCGCTTTCCTCCTGCTCATAGAGTAACTGGACACAGTGCAGGGCTGCCTCGGCGTTGCTCATAAGGACGGTGGCCCCGGCTTCCTGCAGGCGCGCGGCCTGGACTGAGAGACGCTGTGGGTCGCCTTCGGTTCCGCAGAGCGAAACCACGATTGCGGGACGAGGGCCGCGGCGGCGAAGCTCTGCGATGACGGGCGCGTAGATGGCAGCCGGATCAGGATGGGCGCAATAGCCGAGCACCAGGTCGAGCAGAACCACCGCAACTCGCGGCTGGTCAGCCACGGTCTCAAGGGCCTGCAGGCGCTGGGAGGGATCGATCATCGGATGGGGACGTCCGCGGGTATATTCGTCGGCCCCGAAGTCGATGGCGCAGTGACCGGGGAGAGCAGTCAGACTGCTTTCGTGCAGACGCCAGGCCGGCTCTAACGGAATATTTGAATAAATAGGCCCCAGCAGGGCGCTCCAGAGCTGCATCGCCTCGTCACAGAGGGTACCGCCGGCGAAAAGGCCGACCAGGTGCCCGCTGGCCGAGGAGACGGCACAGGTTTGCCTGAGCCGCTCAAGGCGCGCGGCAATGGCGCCGGCGGGCGTGGTAGCCGCATGGTAGGAGGCGGGTGTGGCAGCAAGTTGAACAGCCAGGGTAGCGGCGTCGGTCAGGGTGCGGGCCACCACGACCCGACTGCCGTAGCGCTGCTCCAGGGCCTCATGGTCGGCGCCCAGAAAGCAGGTCACCACTGCCTTTGAGCCGCTTGCCGCCTCCTCTATCACGCGAGCCGCCACCTCCGGCGCGGGCGGCTTGGAGACCAGGACGATCACGCGCGTGTCCTCATCCTCTAGGAGCAGACGGATACCTGCCAGCGTAGTCAAGGCCCCCACCTCGCGGCTCAGGTCGCGCCCGCCGCTGCCGATGACCTGGGAGACGCCACTGCCCTGCTGAGCGATCAACGACATCACCTGCTGGATACCGGTGCCCGAAGCGCCGACGATGCCGATGGGGCCGCGTGGCACGACATTCACAAAGCCCAGGCCAACACCATGAAGCAGGGCCGTGCCGCAGTCTGGTCCCATCAGCAGCAGGCCACGCTGCTGAGCCAGCTGCTTCAAGGCAATTTCTTCCTGGAGCGGCACATTATCACTGAATAAAAAGACATGCAGGCCGGCGCGCAAGGCCAGCTCGGCCTCCAGGGCCGCATAGGGACCAGGAACCGAGATCATGGCCAGGCGAGCCTCGGGCTGGCGTCTAACGGCCTCTTCCAGAGAGTGTGGCGGCTGCGGGGAGGCAGCGAGCGCGAACTCGCCGTCGTGGAGGAGTGTCTTCTTCGGCTGGCGGGCGGTCAGCAACTCCTCAGCGGCCTGCAACGCCTGCTCGGCGGCCTCCGGCATAGTGGCTTTGACCACCAGCAGCAGATCTTCTGCTCCTGCTGTTACCCCGCCGGGATGAAGGCCGGTCTCGGCGAGGAGCTGAAGATTCGCCTCGGTAGCCATCACGGCGGCGGCGTTCTCGACGCCTGGCAACCCCTTGAGGGCCGTAGCGATCTGCATCAGGGTGATCGAATCAACGTAGGTACGTCGCCTGACCTGCGCTTGAATCACCATAGGTCCGATCCTTTTCTCCTGCTGAGCTGGCTGTTCGCCTAAGCGCGAGATACTAGACTGGCGCACTCTGCGCTAGCGAGACAGCCCCCGCGTGACTTGGCTGAATGAAGGTAAGGTAAGGTGACGCCTTGACTGGGTTGGCGATGATGGATGCTCGTGCTGGCCTCATCGCTCGCTGCCGCCAAGGCCTGCTCGCAGGAACGAGTCGGTGGCGACGAGAGGCGGCAGAAAAGCGAAGCCGGACCGGATGCGGGCTAGAAAAAACCAGCACCGCAGTGCTGCCGCATCCGGTCCGGATGGGTACTGCATCACATCAGGATACCGCAGGGGAGACGCCAGAAGAAAACAATGACCGCGGTGGGACTCGAACCCACGACCTTACGCTTAAAAGGCGCCTGCTCTACCGCTGAGCTACGCGGTCGGTGCAGGGAGGGTCACCGCCGAAAGGGGAAGGAAGAGACATTCCTCCCTGGCTCATGGCTAATGATACCATGCCTGTCAAGAAGAGGAGCGTCACTAAGGGGGTCGACCCCTGCCCTGTTCAGGCTTGCGTGAGACATGGCCCGCGCGCCTGGTTTGCCACCAGGGTGAGGCCGATGGCTTAAGACCAGCGTGTATAATGAAGGGGAGATGGACAAGGGGAGAAGGATAGGAGGCGGCCCTGGCCACGCTCGCTCATCCGCTGTCAGAGGAGAGGGCGCTGGCTGGCGGCTGGCGACCTTGTCTTGTCAGAGAGGGCGTGGTACACTTACCGATAAGCGCCACTGGGGAAAGCAAGATCTCGATGGCACTCGAAGGGATCAGAGGCGCTCTCTTGACAAGGACCAGGTTTGTGTATATCCTCATGTCGGTCTAGGGGCTGTTATCCCTGGGGACAGGTCTCTAGCTGCCCCGGCCCAGCTCAACGGTAGGGCCGCGGGCCCTGTATGTGTCACATACCTGCTATCTGATGCCGTGCAGGCAATTACGATGTTGAGCGGCGTGGACGCGCTGGCCGCAGCAACAGCTTTGTTGTGCCAGGGGGAGAGCGTGGTAGATAGGAAAAGGTAGCATGAGGTCAAAGCGGTCAGGGCCGCGCCAGTGCCGCTCTCCTCTCTGGCCAGTCGTGAGGACCAGCGGAAGGCCTGGCGGGCGGAAACCCGCCGTGAGGAACGGCCTGCCTTTTCCTCAGTTGAACAATAGGGAAACGTACCGGAACGGAAGGACAGCTAGGCGGCTATTAACAGGAGGCGGCGTCTATCCCTGTTCGTGATCCGGCCCGTCTCCTGCGGGGACGGGACCAGGCGGCAGAACGGGGGGCTGCGCCGAAAGAACGTGACCAAGCATATACTCGTTGTTGATGACAAAAACGAGCTGCTGCATCTGATGCGGCGAGTCCTGGAAGACGAGGAGTACCAGGTCTCCATTTTACAGCACGGGCGCGAGACGCTGGCGCGTGTCAAACGTGATCTGCCTGACCTGCTCATCCTCGATCTGCGACTGGGCGATGTCTCCGGTCAGGAGATCCTCAAGCAGCTACGTGCTGATCCTCTCACTCGAGAGGTCCCGGTTATTGTCTATACTGCCGCCGTGTTAGAGGCGGAGCAGGTGAGCAAGCTGGTGGCAGAGCAGCCAGGCTACTACCAGGGGGTGCATGTGGTGCAGAAGCCGTTTGAGCTAACCAACCTGCTGGCACTTGTCCAGCAGGTCCTCAATGAGCCGGCGCATTGAGCGTGCTGACTCTCTTTTGCAGGAGAACCGCCTGCTGACTGACGCTCAATGCCTGGCCTTTTCTCCTCCTGTCGTGGTACTGGTTGTCCACACCAGAGTCTGGCAGGCAGATCCGCGCGTACTATATTCAGGAGTCGAAACGCTCCGTTACAGCGGCAGGCTGGCGTCAGGAGAGGGCTATGCGGATCGTGTTCTGCCTCCAGCTAGTCTTTCGTCTTTTTCATGCCACTTCTACCTCTCCAGCGCCATTCCTTTGCCCGCCAGTGGCGTACTAAGACAAGCAAAGCAAGCAATAAGTGAGAGAGCTTTCTACAGAAAGAGAGGATGGACGATACCTATGAAATTTGTTGCCGGCTTACTCCTGGGTTTTGGGCTGGGTTTTGCCGCCGGTCTGCTGTTCGCGCCGCAGTCGGGCGAGGCGACTCGGGCGCAGCTTACGGAGCAGGGACTGCTGCTGCGTGATCGCTCGCTGGGACTGAGCCAGGAGCTGCGTCAGCGCGCGAACGAGGCCCTATCCCAGGGACGGGAGATCTACGAGCGCACCAAGGAGGAACTCAGCGAGCGCTATAGCAAGGCCAAGAGCGGCCAGCTCTAGGTCTTGTTCAGCTGAAGGGACTTGCTGGGTGCCTGGGGACTCTCCCTTCGGCTGTGGGGGCGCGAGGCAGGCCCGGGGGTGCCCTCTGGCGCGCTCAGGCGTAGATTGGATTAGTAGCAAGCAAGAAGGCAGGTGCCGCTGGCAGGCTGATCACAGAGGCTTGCGCGGGCCTGCCTGCCTGCCTTCTTCTTCTTCGTCTCAGCGTCTCGTCTCCTACCCGCTTCAAGAAGCGCCTGGGCGATCATACTGGCGCAGCAGACGATCCACCAGATTCCCAATCTCATGCCAGATATGGTGCTGATAGTCGAGCATGCGCGCCTGGGTCAGGTCGAACTCACGGTTGCCAGGATCGCTCTGGGCGTGCTCCTCAAACTGGCGAGCGAGCTTTAAAGACCGCTCGCCGCGGCTGTGTAAGTAGCGTGATAGCTCATACAGGTCCTTGATCAGGGCCTTCAGTTGCTCCTCGCTCGTAGCCATAGGCTTCTGTATCCTTCCTCTCTCCGCTGCCGCTGCCCCGTTGAGCCTCTTCCTTACTCCGAGAGCGGGTGGGTGGCTCAATATGGAGAGCATCCGCGAAGCGGTTGAAGCAGTTGAAGAGGCCGATCACCATCGCCAGCTCAACGATCTCACCGTCATCAAAATGGCTCTGCAGTTCGTCCCACAACTCTTCATCGATGTCGCGGGCCGAGGTCGTCATGATCTCGGCGAAGCGCAAAGCTACCAGCTCACGCGCCGTAAAGAGATGGCGGTGAGTATCGATGTGATAGAGCGCATCCAGCAGCTCCTCGCTGACGCCTAGCTGCCCTGCCAGGGCAGTATGGGCAGCCATTCAATAGTGGCAGTAGTTGACCTGGGAGACGCGGATCGCCAGCAGCTCTTTCAAGCGCGGCTCAACGCTGCCGCTACGCATGACTGTTTGCAGCAGCTGCATCGTCTGGCGCGCCACCTCGGGACGGTGGGCCATGACGCGAAACAGCTCCTGCATGGTAGCGAAAGCCTGAGTCTGGTGTTGATGTGACTCGCCTTCCGCGCCCGCGGGCCAGAAATTGCTGTCTTCAACCGGGGGGATGCGTGACATCGGACTCGCTTCATCCTGCTCTTTGGCTTTGTGATCATTCTAGCGAAAGGCAGACCCTGGGTGCAAGCACCTCCTGGCTGACTGTCGATGAAGACGGCGATCTGCAGATCTGCACCTGCAGCCCACTCGATAGGGAGGGATCAGAAGTATCCCTGGTCGAGCACCGTCTCCTCATCCAGCGTCTCTTGAGAGAGGAACTGATCAATATAGCTGATGAAAAGCTGAAAAACCTCCTCGCGGTAAGGATGGCTGCGCAGAAAAGTAAGATAGGTCCCTTTCAGACTTTGCCTCCCTTGGTAAGTGCTGAATTTCTCGCGTGTGGCCGCGCTGATTCTTTTTGCCTTGCGCAAGATCAGAACTCTATCAGTAGGCGTTGTGCCCGTGTTGATGGACTTCATATCCAGCCACTCGCAAAGGAGAAGATATTTGGCCAATGGCAGGGCTGATTTCAGATCCCGGGCTGTAGCACATGCCTCCTGGAACATAGTCTTATCCAGATTAGTTTTGCATTCGGTTGCTATGTAAGCTAAATTGGTCCTCAGTTCGAGTGATCCCTCAAAGGTGGGCGAGTGAGAGGCGCGGATGTAGAGAGGCAAGCTCAGAGCGAAGTCCTGGGCTTTCTGGCGAAGGGAGAGACCTCCTCCTGGCTCTCTCCTGATTAGGCTTGAGTCAAACCAGATGGCAGAAAAGCTTTCAACAGGTCCGAGGTGAATGCCTGGCGGTAGCTTATGACCAAGTAATGCCTGTACCAAGCGAGGAAGGAACTCCTCAATGATTGAGTTATCCAACTTGGTTTGGCCTTTCTGGCGATAGAGCCAGTCATGAGGGCTGTCAAAGATCAAGTTGATATCGAGATGCAGTCTGTATCATTCAATTCGCTTACCATGTAATGAAGAAGCTTTTGCGGCTGATATCTGTACTGAAGACTAATTGATTCTAAACTAGATATCCAAATATAATAATCTTTCAGAGCTTTCTCAACCAGCGGCTTATCGTCGTGAGGCAACTTCTCATTAAGGAGTGTCGCCGTTAGCTTATCCAGGTGAGGAGTAGGGAATTTCATAGGAGTCCTCCGATGGTATGCCTGGGATCGAAGAAGGGAGAAGGTTGCACACGCTGGGCTTTGCTGATGGCTTCCAAGATCTCCTGACCGGCAGGCGCCTCTGTATCTATTTGTTGAAATGCATCCCTGAGAATACAGAGAGCTAGGGAACGAGCAAAATCATCATTGAATGGAGGAAATGTAGAAGTCGATGCTAGGTGGAGTACATCCTCGTAGATGATCTCTCCGAACTTATTGAGAAACTTTCGTTCTTCGACCGAGGCCAGCTCTAGACCGGCCCCTCCTAGCGCGAGCGCGGTGATGAGCCTGCTGTTGCCGAGCCGCACGCCGCGGATGGTGGACTCGCGACCTATGACGATAACCAGGTGCCCATCCTCAACAAGCAGGCGTCGCATTTCTCGCAGGGCTGCTAGCATGTCTAAAGCGCACTGAATCACTGTGAGAAATCTGTTTTGGCGGTGTTTACGGTTGGCTCCAATCTCGGATTGAGCAACGGTGAGGAGGTTCCATCCCAGCTGTTCCATCACCGCTCGGTTGTTTTGATGGTAGTTGAAAACATTCATATAGGGAGGGGAGGTCACAATCAGCTGAACGCTTGTATTAGCCAGAGGCAAAGAGCGGGCATCATTGTGAAAGATATGATATTGGGCAACGCTATAGGGTAGATTTCTGATAATCGCAGCCAGCTCATGGAAAGATGTATACCAGTTATTCCCCTTTTTGTTTTTTTATTTTCAAAATATTTCATTAGTGTGTTTACTAGTATGATTCTTAAAAAGTGATCGTTCGTCTCTTTTATTAGAGAAAGCATAATCTCTTCTTTGGAGTGGGAATAGTCATCAACCCCAGGTTCCCCAGGTTCAAGATTACTAAGGGAGAAAAGGTCTATAAAGGCGGGCTGTAGCGCTTTCTTTAAAAGAGACTCTGCCTCCTGGATCAGATCCTGGCGTTCAGAGGGCGTCAGGCGGACAAAGTAGACTGTCCGAGCCAGCGCCACCGCTGCGGGATTGATATCGGCAGCGTAGCAGCTCAGGCCCTGACGTGCCGCCTCAAAAAGGGTCGTACCGCTGCCCACAAAGGGGTCCAGGACGACGGTCCCCTGCTCTGCATAGCGGTGCAAAAGCAGCTCGACCAGTTGAGGAGAGAACTGGCCGCGCCACGGAAAGAGACTGGTGCGCTCTCTCCTTTTCAAGTCGAGACGCCCTGCAGATGTGCGCCAGCCCTCTTGCAGCGAAATCGTCGCCTGCTCGAGGAGCCTGGCGCTTGACGAAAAGATATCCTTGGGTAGACTCTGCTCTATGGCCGCATCCAGGAGGCTCTGAGACGATTTCTGGTACATCATGCCGCTCAACGACCTTGAGTCTCCTCGCACCTGAGGGAAGTTCTCCTCTCCTCCTCGCTGTATTGTCCTTGCGGAGCCGGAGGAGCCAGAGCGCCATCGGTGGAATGGTGCGGCAACAGCCCTACGATTGCCGCGGGTGAGGCGTGTGGCTCCATTTTGCCACAGGCAGCTCAACCTGTCAATCAACAGCGTCCTGGTTTGGGCCTGGCCAGGTTCCAACAACTAAGCTGGACTGCAAGGAGAAAAGAGAGAGACCAGCATGGGAAAGGGAAGGTTCTCCATGCTGGTCTCTCTCTTGTGGTTAAAGGGAGGTGCCAAGGGACGGAATCGAACCGTCGACACCAGCATTTTCAGTGCTGTGCTCTACCAACTGAGCTACCTTGGCGTCTCGGCCCACTTTAGGCCCGGGTCAATGACATATTGTTCAGCTGATCACTGGCCCATTGCTCAGGGTGATCACGTACAGGTACGTTGGATCAGGATTCTGGTCTCATTGTACAGATACTTTGGTGTGCTGTCAAGAGGGGTGTGGGGCAGTTGGCCATGTGGTATGGCCGAGTGAGCGGGCCAGGTTGGGCGAATGTCCTTCCTCATCTAATACCCAAATTGAAGAGTGGCTTCGTCAGGACGTAGCGCTGGCCAGAGAACAACAGGGATGCTCCGCCTGCGCCCCCGTTCCTGGGGAAGCCCGTCCCTTCTGCTCTTGCTCTACGCGGCTACTCTTCGGGATTCGAGTCGCGCTACGCTAAGACATTCTGGCTAATTTCACGGCGGTACCGTACCCTGCGGAATACCTTGATATAAAATACTCCTATGTATGGATATGAATTTCCGGGCTAGCGATTATGATTTCTCCGCGTAGCACAGCTGTCATATTTGTCCTGCTTCTGGTAGCTATCTTATCGCTGGCCTGCATCAGCCCGCTCGCCCTGTTCAACCCAACAGTGACCCAGGGGCCAGGTGTAGAGCACGCCGATGGCAAAATTGTGGCGATTCAGCAGGCCGATATGAGCTTTGTGCTTCAGACCGCCAGCGGTCAACGCCTGCGCTTTCTCTGCGTAGAGCGCTGTCGTCTGGCGCTGCAGCATATGGAGCGGCACCTGCGTGAGAAAGCGCATACCGATGTCTATTATTATCCGCAGACCACGGGCAAGCCTCCGATTGCCTTTCAGGTAGATTAGCTGTCGCCGTTGGCTCACCGGCTCTCATGCCCGTCTCAATCGAGGCTTTCGGCTTAGTGCCTGAGCGCTCGAAGCGAGTGATTAACTCGGCGGCGGCAGTGAGTGCCGAAAACAGACAAGGCAAGAGTCAGGGGGCGAGAGCAGTGAGTCTCCAGCTTGCTGGTGGGAGGATGAATGAGGTGAATGGGGAGCAGAGGGCCTCGTCGCTGGAGCCGGGGCCGGTCAAAGACGAGGCCCTGGCCAGCGCGCTCGAGAGCGAGGAGCTGGTCAGACTCAGGTGATGAACTCAGGTGATGGGTGAGTACAGATAGAGGAGCTATGAGACAGGATCAAGCAGGTCACCGGGCGCCCTTTTTCAAAGGGACTGAGCAGCCCAGTATTGATCGGGCTGATATTGTGATTGTTGGCAACGGCATCGCTGGTTTGACCGCGGCCCTCCAGGCGCGGAGCTTCGAACCTGATGCCCGTATTGCTATTATCAGCGATCAGAACCATCCCACGATCAATACGCCCGCGCTCAAACAGTTCGCCGTTGGCAAACTGACCCGTGAGCAGCTTTTAGCCTATCCCCCCGGTACAGAGCGACAGGAGCGTATCCACCTGATCCACGCGCGGGTCGAAAAAATCAGTGCCCAGAGCAAGTCTGTGACCCTGGCCAACGGCAGTGCCTTTGGCTATGGTACGCTGCTTCTAGCCACTGGCAGTATGCCTACTGCTCTGCCCTCTCAACTGCCGGGACGCGATTTCGATGGCGTCCTGACCTTGCACCGTCTGCAGGACTACCTGGATCTGCGGCGCCGCCTGCCCGAGGTCGAGGAGGCTGTGGTGATCGGCGGCGGGGCCCATGCCTGTGAAACAGTGATGTGCCTGCTGCACTGGGGTATCCATGTCCACTGGTTGATCCGCAGCGCTGTCCTGTTGCCGCGCATGCTAGACGAGACCGCTTCAGAGATGGTGCTGGAGCGCATCAGGCAGGCCGGGGCGACCGTCTATACTTCTACCGAGGTGATCGGCATTGTGGGCCGTGTGGGCAGCGTCATTGGCGTGGTGACCAATCATCAGCAGTTTATCCCCTGCCAGCTGGTCGTGGCCTGCACTGGCACAAAGCCGGTGACGACTCTGGCAAAACACTGTGATCTGCCCCTCAAGCATGAAAATGGCATCCTGGTCGACGACCATCTGCGCAGTAGTGTCCGTGATATTTATGTTGCCGGCGATGTAGCGGCCCTCAAAAACCCACTCACCGGTCAGTATGAGCCACGCGCTCTGTGGTACGCCGCTGTGGAGCAAGGCCGCATGGCTGGAGCGATGATGACTGGCCATCGTGAAGCTGTGCGCCCGTTCGGTGTTCCCTGGCATGCGACGCACCTGGGCGACCTGTCGATGCTCTACGTCGGTAATCCGCTGCAATCACCTCCTGGGTCCTATGTGCTAACTGATACCAGTCGCGGCGGCTATCGCCGCCTCTTGCTGCAGGGTGAGCGCCTCATTGGCTATCTCTCGCTCGGTCCGATGCAGCCCGATAGCCTGGCAATCAAGCGCATTATCGATGAAGAGCTGCCCGTGCGCGATATTTTGAAGGGCCTCTTGAAAGGCGAGTTCGACGCCCGCCAGTATTTGACACGCCAGCGCACCTACACCGCTCAGGATCTGGTGACCAGCGGACGCCTGGCCAGCGTGAAGCTCTCTCCTGTTCAGACGACCGCTCAGACCACACCCGAGCCAGCTCCCGCCGCTCGTAGCCTTGCTCCGGCTACAGCAGCAGCTCAGCTTGAGCCTCGTCTGCCAACAACCGAGCAACTACCCCCAATCTCTACCGGGCCAGTTGCCGCCCCTCAGCATGCTCCGGCCTCCGCTCCTGCTGTGCATGCTGGCTCCCGTTATCCTATCTTGCACGAAGAAGAGGAGATCAGTCCTTTCACCGGCACCTTGCCTGCTCTGCCAGAGCAAGGGCAAGGACAGGCAGGGACGCGCTTGCTCTCTGGCGACCTGCCCTCTCGTCAAGAGCAGGGCCGCGGAGGACGGCGCAATCTGTGGGCTTACAGCGATCCTGTGCTGCCCGCATTCCCGCGCCAGAGTCCAGCGCAGATGCAGCATAGCCGATCCTACAGTGAGAAACGGGAGGGAGGACGTTAAATGCGTAATCCTGTCCTTTTACATAAAACCGCTTCTCAGGTTCAACAGGAACTTGAGGCCTGCATTGGCTGCAATGAATGCCTGCTTGCTTGCCCAGCTCTTGATGAAGCCCTGACGATCGATGTCCTCAATCGCGAGACCTTCGGCGGTCCGATCTCGGCTCCGGTTGCGCGCTTTGCCCGCTCGTGCTATCAGTGTGGTGCTTGCGTGCCTCCCTGTCCGGTGGGCCTGCACCGTGATGCCATGATGATGTGGCTGAAGATCCGTCTGTACCGTTCTGGAGAGGAGGATTGAACTGATGCCGGCTTCGCGTTCTTCCTCGCCCTATGATTATGCCTCTGATCGAGAGTGGGCTGGCACGAGAGGCTATCCGCTCTTTTTCGTGTATATCAAGCCACGCAATTTACTGCGTGTAGCGCTCGGGCTGCTCATTATTGTGGCTGGGCTGGCATTCTGTATCTGGTATAGTCGCAATGGGAGCGATCCGACTCCTGATAGCCTTGTGGGTCTGATCTATGCCGTCCTGGGCACAGTTTTTCTCCTCTTGGCCGGCCTCCTCTATAGCTTGCATCGTCGCTCGCGCAAGAGCAAAAAGGTGATTGGTGGACTGCGCTCGGCCCTGGGCTGGCATATGTTCTTTGGCCTGACCGGTCTGGCTCTGATCTTCTATCACTCCTTTGGCAATTTTAACCCGCGCTCCGGCACTTATGCTCTCTATGGCCTCATTGCCCTGGTCATCAGCGGCATCATCGGGCGCAGCCTTGATCGAATCATGCCGCGCCTGATTGCGAAAGAAGCAAGTAAGGCCCTGACCCAGGAAGGGGAGGATCGCATTGAGGCCATTTCGCAGCAGCTGCAGGCCATTGTCGAGCATAATATGCAGCGTGTGCGCGGACTGACCCCATCGCCGGCCTCGGCCTCACCTGCTATCTCTGCTGCCCCAGAGCGCGGGGGAAGCGCTGGTCGCGGGCGCACCCTGCATGGCCCCTGGGACCTGGCCTATCTGACACTGGAGGAGACGCCCCAGGAGCTGAGCCGCTATGAACAGAGCTATCGCCTTGTACCCGATCGTAAAAGTCCCCTGAGCCGTCCCGGGGCCTTGCTACCCGGGGCCCAGGAGCAAATGGCTGCCTTGCAGGCGGTCGAACATGCCATGAGGCGCGAGCAATTCTATCGCTATGTCATTCGCTACTGGCGCATTTTCCATATCCTCCTGGCCCTGGTCACTGCTGGCCTGGTCATCTGGCACTTAGAGTATGCCGCCTCTCTGGTGATCCCCACGCTGTTCCATTAGAGTGAGCGCTCATCCTGCAGCAGCCACAGACAGCAGGGCGGGCTCTCTTCCTCTCCTATCTGCCTGCCTGCTGTCTGGAGGGCCTGGATTGGGGAGAGCTGCCTGCCTCGCCTGCCATCGCTCCCCGTGGTCTCTCGGCCTGGAAAACCCTGGTAGCGCTTGCTACGTATTAAGTAATGGAGGGAATACTATGTCGAGAGAACTGCTTATGCCCGGTACGCGCCCGCGGCGACTATGGCCGAGGCGCCTTGACCTACTCTTTCATCTCATCAAGACCGTTCGCTTGATTGCCTACCTGCTGCGACATGAGCATGTCGGAATTGGGCGGAAGGTGCTCTTTGTGAGCGGCTGTGGCCTCTTACTATTTTTGCTTCTCTTCCCCGATACCTTTGGTGAGCTGGTAAGCAGTACGCTGCTACCTGTAGTGGGAACTATCCTGGGGGTGCCTCTGGATGCTGGATTCGACTGGCTGACGCTGGTACTTGTCCTGGTATCCCTCTTGCGCGTCTTCCCCGCCGAGGTGGTAGAAGAGGGCTATCGCCGGATCTTCATTCGGCCAAAAAAGGCGCAGCCCTGACCGGCATAACCGGAGGGAGGCGCTCGCCTATCAGTCAGCTTCTCTGCCGGTGCTGCACGGTAGAAAGCCGAAAAGATGATCAAAAAAACACCAAGACCATACTGCACCGGTGGTGGTCTGGTCATCCCCCCGCTCAGAGCAGTACCCTGGCTCTTGCGCTGATCTTATCTCTACTGTTCCCCTGTTGTGATCCTCAATCGACCTGTGGTCGCCTTGCCTGGCTAGGGAGGCAGCCTGGACTCTTCTCCCAGCGATCCCTGGCAGAGAAAAGCGGTGGCTGGTCCGTGACTCTTTCTCTGCTCAGAGATGGATTTTGTCATTGGCATCAGACGGCCTGAACTTTGTCCCTGTGTTAATGAACACAATGTTCTGATCGCCGAGGTGGATGATCATGTCAGGCTTGCCGTCACCGTTGACGTCTTTAAACTCCAGGATTGGAGGAATCTGGTCGACATTCGAATTGGTGCCATAGAGATAGGGGCCACCGTAGGTGATGGCTTTCGCAGGATCGCCAGCCATCAGTTCAACAACAATGATGTGGCCGTGCAGGTTGATGGCGATAAAGTGGCTCGGATGCTGAGGACTGTCGCCTCCGTGACCAACGACGGCGTCAGTCTGATAGGTGCGCGGATAGCCATAGCGGATGTCATCAAGGCGCTGGGTGCCCCAGGAGATCAGCCAGGAAGTAAGAACCCAGAGGGCTAACATGACGAGCATGCCAACGCCGATAAAGAGCAGCCAGTGGATACGCCGATTTGCTTCCTTCTCTCTCTCGGGGAGGGGACTTTTGTAAGGGGCTTTCTGTGAGGTCTGCAGAGCTGGCGCTGGTGTAGCTCGCATGCGCGCCGTGATGGCCGGGCTGGCCGTAGTTGTCACCGGTTGCTGGGCGCTGCGTCGGTAGGTGTAGGGCACCGGCATCTGGCGCGTGGTCGACTGCGGGCTTATGGCTCGCTGCGTCCCCGTGAGACGAGGGTCGTTGAGCCGAATGGCACTACTACCGGGCCGCGGTGGTCGTGATGCATCTGGATCGTCTTCTGCAAAATAATCGAGCGGATCTGGTGGTACATAGCCACCACGGCGTGTCTGCGTTGTAGGGAGGGGCATTTCGTCTCTTCTAAGCCGGACGGATCGCTTCGTTGTTGTGTATTGCTGCCTCTCTTCTCCAGACATTAGCTCTCCCTTTCTCGATCAGTTTTTCCTGGGCGCTGCGCACAATGTCAATGCACGTTGCTCGACGAAAGCACCAGACGCACAAATTGCAAGCCCCAATAATTATGTAAGATAACCTGCCAGGTTGTCAAGGATAGATGTATATCAATTTAATGCAGACGTGTTTTGAAAAGAAAACGGCAGTTTCCTGCTTTTTGATGATATCTGTATCAGCATGAAGAATGGCTCTCTCCAGTAATGGACGAAGAACCCTCACTGTGGGTATCAGAGTGAGCCGCGGGCGATGCTGGCTGACTTTGGGTGGAAGAGGTGCGGCGTCGCTCCAGCCAGCGCCTGATGCTGGCCTCGTTGCCCTGCAGTCCAGGCTCGTAGTAGCGCCTTCCCTGCAGATTCGCTGGCAGGTACTCCTGCAACTGCACAGCTGGTGGTCGGGAAGGGTCGTCGCTTGCCTCCTCAAGCTGGTGGTAATAATCATGGGCATACTTATAATCTCTGCCGTATCCCAGCTGTTTCATCAGCGTAGTGGGAGCATTGCGGAGAGAGAGGGGTACCGTCTCCTGACGCTCCTGGTGCACGTCATCGCGCGCTCGCCCGTAGGCCAGGTAGAGGGCGTTGCTTTTCGGAGCGCTGGCCAGGTAGACCACGGCCTCTGCCAGGGCCAGATCAGCCTCGGGCAGGCCCACGAACTGGACCGCCTGTTGGGCGGCCACACACAGAGGTAAGGCCAGGGGGTCGGCCAGGCCCACGTCTTCCGTGGCGATCCGAATCAGGCGGCGGGCAATAAAGAGGGGGTCCTCGCCCGCTTCCAGCATACGCGCCAGCCAGTAGAGGCTGGCATCGGGGTCGGAGCCGCGGATGGCCTTATGCAGAGCCGAGATGGTATCGTAGTGTTGATCGCCGCTTTTATCGTAGAGCAAGGTCCGCTGTTGCTGAGCCTCGGCCACCGTTTCCGCGGTGATACGTCCCTCTCTGACGCCGGCGGCGGCCAGCTCCAAGACATTGAGCGCCGTGCGGGCATCGCCATTGGCGAAACGTGCGATCTGTTGCAAAGCCTCGTCTTCAATCTCCAGGTGATAGCGGCCCAGACCCCGCTCCTCATCTTGTAAAGCTCTTCTCAGGAGCTGGATAACGGCCTCCTCGCTGAGCGGATTCAAGGTAAAGACGCGGCAGCGCGAGAGCAGAGCGGCGTTTACCTCGAAAGAAGGATTCTCGGTAGTTGCCCCGATCAGGGTCAGCAGGCCCTGCTCAACGTAGGGTAAAATAGCGTCCTGCTGGGCCTTATTCAAGCGATGAATCTCATCGATAAAGAGAATGGTGCGCTCTCCTCGCAGCTGGCGTAGCCTGCGGGCCTCCTCGGTCACACGGCGCAAATCGGCCACCCCGGCGGCAACGGCGCTGAGCGTCACGAAGTGAGCGCGAGTCAGCTGGGCAATCAAACTGGCCAGCGTTGTCTTGCCGCTGCCGGGTGGTCCCCACAGGATCAGTGAAGGGACGCGATCCTCCTCCAGGCAGCGCCGTAGCAAGCGCCCCTCTCCAAGCAGATGTTCCTGTCCTACAAACTCATCAAGTGTTCGGGGGCGCAGGCGGGAAGCCAGCGGCTCTGCAGCTCTGTTTTCGCTGGCAGTGGCATTGGTACGCGGCGGTGCGCCCTTCTGGCTAGATGCTGGATCTGGAAAGAGCGATGCTTGCTCCATCATAGCGCTTGGCCTTGTCGGCGCTCGCGATGTCCTCCCGAGTGTGATGAGCGGTTTCTCCATTCTACCACGCGCGAGGTGCTGGCGTACAGCGCCTGTGTCCTGTCTGTCTGTCTGTCTGCCTGCCTGCCTGCCTGCTTATCTGTCGCAGACTTCCTCGAAAGGGACCTGTTGGCGATTGGGGAGGGGGAGAGGGTTAGCCAGCTTCTGGGCCTCGGCGCTGGGCCAGGCGCTTCTCCACCTGGGTAGGGGAGGGGATACCGCGCGTGCCCACGTCTTCCACCGAGAACGACGCCACGCAATTGGCAAAATCGACTGCGGCAACAGGATCGCCGGAGCGGGCCAGCTGCACCAGGAATGCGGCGGCGAACACATCGCCGGCCCCGGTCGGGTCAACTTCGCGCGCGGGATAAGCTGGGAAATGTTGCGCCAGGCCTGCGCGGAAGAGCGTAGCCCCCTCGCGGCCTGCCGTTGCTACCAGCAGAGGTACCAGTTGGCTCCAGCGGCGTAGAATCGCCTCGGCCTCCGCCCGGCTGCCGTTGGCAAATGGCAGCAGGTCGTCATGGCTCAAGATGAGAGCATCCAGATGAGGAAGGACCTGCTCGGCGGCCTCCCAGGGTGTGGGCCAGACCCTGCCATCGCTATCCCAGCGCCGCAGCCAGCCCTGAGGGGTTGCGGCCAGAATGCGCCCCTCGCCGCGCGGGAAAAGAGCAACTATCTCAGGGGTCAGCTCTTGGGCCAGGGGGGCCAGGAGCACGATCGGAGCTGCACGCCAGGGGTGAGGGACATCCTCGATCTCCAGAGGCTCACTGCGTGCGCGTAAATACTGGATACGGAAGCCATCCTGATAACGATTCTCAAAGGTTGTCGTCGTAGCTGCCATACGAGCGGCCAGACCAATACCGGGTAGCAGCGAAGGCAGCTGCTGGCAGATGTCTGGGGAGGCACAGGTCACAAGCGCTGCGGGCAGGCCGAGGCGCTCAACGGTTAACGTGGCGAAGGTCACTGTCCCGCCGAGAGCGAAGGAGCCATCAGGAAGCACATCGCGAGTAATATGACCGATACTCAGGAAGGCCGGTGGCTCAGCGCGAGCAGGCTGAAGGACGGTCGCAGGCATAAAAAGAACACCTCCCCTCTGGCGTGCGCAGCGCTGCACAGCGCAGTTTGATCACCTGTATCTGCCCGCCTGCACCTGGGACAAGCTATGCTTCTCCTGGCCGCTGTCCCTCATGACGAAGACGAGAGCAAGCGAGCGGCATAGTGGCGAGCCAGCAATCCCTTCTGATGGGAGAGAGAACCGGGCCAGTCAACCAGGCTGGCCAGTCGAGGACGGGCTTGGCTTAAGAGCGTCCGGGACGCTTCAGAGAGATCACCACGCGGCGCGCATCTCCCTCACCAATGCTCTCCGTACTGATATCCTGGCTGTCGGCCAGAGCCAGGTGCACGATTCGCCGCTCATGGGGAGGCATGGCCTCCAGGGCAATCGAACGGCGATAATTGCGCACTTGTTGCGCCACTCGCAGCGCCAGCGAGCGCAGATTCTCCTCGCGGCGCTGGCGATAGTTCTCCGCATCAACGATGATGCGCATGCGGCGTTTCGTGCGGTGACTGACGATGAGGTTCACCAGCAGCTGGAGGGCAGAGAGCGTTTCGCCGCGGCGGCCAATCAGCAGGCCCAGATTTTCATGAATGCCCTGGATATTGAGGGTGAGCGGATCGGTCGAGCGCACCTGGACCGAGGCGCGGATATTCATATAGCGTAAGATCTGCTGGAGCACATCGACAGTCAGCTCGATGTCCTCGCGTGTAGGCTGCACTGGCTCCTGGATGGTGGGTGAGCCAGTGGAGGTCTCGGCGGAAGAGGGAGCAACAGGGGCCGAGGAGGATGTTACACCAGCGGAGGCTGAGCTAACGGCGGGGGGAGCCGTAGAGGTGATCTGCTCACCAGGCAGCTGCTGAGGGCGAGCCGTAGGCTGCACTTCTGGGGAGAACGGCAGAGGCTCCTCGCCATACTGCTCCTCCTCATCCTCGTTCTCATCCTCTGAGAAATCTACAAACTCTTCCTGACTGTCGTAGGCTCCATGAGAGGCGCTTGTGAAGAAATCCTCCTCATCCTCTTCCCCCGCCTCGACCTGGCTTAGAATGGCATCAGCCATCTCAGGGGTAATCACCGCGCCGCGGCTGGGGCGAACCGTCACCCGGACTCGTGCCTCGCGGCTGCCAAGCCCAAAGGCGCCGCGTGCAGGTTCTTGCAGGACCGTCACCTCGACCTCATCTCGGCGCCTGCCCAAACGGAGCAGGGCCTGCTGGACAGCTTCTTCAACGCTTTTACCACTGGCCTCAATGCTTTCCACTGCTTACTTGCCTCCCTTGAAGGTATCACACAATGCCGGGCAGAACGAGAAGCGAAAGCGAGAGCGCAAGAAAATCGGTCAGTTGGTTGCCAGCCGGGGCAGTGGTTTAACCTGGATAGGGCAGACCAACCGAACCAAACCGAACTGGACCTTGGCGGTTATCGTATGGCAGCGGCCAACCTCTGCAGGCAGGCAGGCTGGCTTACAAGGCCTGCTCATTAGCTCTGCTACTAATTTGCCGGGGTAGGCCGGTGCGGCCCAATTCATAAACAACATCTATCCATCCAGTCCGCCCCGGCTCAAGACGACCTGACCGATGCCAGCTCCTCCTAGCTGGGAGTAGCATTCCTCCTTCGTACAACGCCGCGTCGACGGGCCGAAGCGCTGCGCAGGTGGCGGCGTGATGCGCTCGTGCCATTGCGCCAGGCGCGTTCCTCTGAGAAGGCTGGTCGCGCCTCCTGTGACTCAATTGTCTCTTCAAGAACACGGGTCTGGGTCAGTTGCTCACGCTGCTTCTCTTCCTCTTTGCGGGAGGGAGAGAAAGGGCTGGCTGGACCTGTGACCAGGTAGTACTGGGCCGCCATGATAATGGAGCCGACGGCCCAGTAGAGGGCCAGACCGGCGGGAAAACTCCAGGCGAAGAAGAGAGTGATCAGCGGCATCATCCAGGTCATGATCTTCATCGTCTGCTGCTGGGCGGCCAGAGCATCAGGGGTATTGGTGCCGGAGGAAGCCGTTGCAGAGAGAGCGCGATTGTTACGGGACTGAGTCAGATAGAGTTGGACAAAGGTGGCCAAAGCGGCCAGGATCGGCAGAATGTGGGTCGGGTCAGGTAGGGCCAGCGACAGGTGCCAGGATGGGTTAATGAAGGTGAACCAATCGAGGTTGACGTTGGGGAAATGGCTAAACTTTGGCAAGAAGGGATAGATAAAGCCATTGAGCCGCTCCAACCCCTGATTCCCCTTCACCGAAGCATCGTCAATGACCGCCCGGAAGGCAAAGTACAGCCCGTAGAGCACTGGCAGCTGCAGGAGCAACGGCAGGCAGCCCGAGTAGGGATTGATATTGTAGCGTTTGTATAGCTCCTGCGTGGCCTCTAGCTGGGCGCGCGGATCGTCGCGGAAACGCTCGCGGATGCGGCTGATCTCTGGCTGCAGCTCCTGCATCGCCTTAGCCGACTTCAGCTGCTGCAGCGTCAGCGGGAAGAGAATCAGGCGGATGATGAGCGTCAAAACGATGATCGACAGGCCGAAATCGCCAAAGAGGTGGTACAGCAGCATCAAAACGTTGAAGATGGGCTGCGTAAAGACGACATTGATAAAATCACTGATCCCCACGGGATTTCTCCTGCCTTCCTCGATCTTGCCTACTGGCCCAGGCGCTCAGGAACTGGGTCATAGAGATCTCCATGATAGAACGGGTGACAGCGTGCCAGGCGTTTCACCGTCAGCCAGCCCCCACGAATCAGCCCGAAGCGCTGGATTGCCTCGTACCCGTACTGTGAGCATGAAGGAACGAAGCGACACGAGGGGGGTAGAATGACGGAAAAGGTGCGCTGGTAGACACGAATCAGAAACATTGCAACGTACTTCACGGCTATCGACCTTTATGGACACTCCCTGCCGGGCGCTGCCGCCCAGACGCCTCATTGGCCAGCAGCAATCGCGCTCGGCGTAACAAAACCTGCAGCTCGGCCTTCAACGTCTGTAGATCAGCCTCAAGCGCTTCGCGCCTGGGAATCAGCACAAGGTCCACGCTGCGCAGCCGGGGCAGACAAGGCCGAATGGCCTCGCTGAGCAAGCGTTTGAGACGATTGCGCTGCGTGGCCAGCTTGAAAATGCGCCGGCTTACTACAAAGCCGACACGAACCTGATCGCTCTCCGTCGGTGCCCAGGCGAGGACCAACAACCTGGAGGCAACACTCCTTCCCTGCTGCCTGATCCGCTGGAAATCGCGGCTTCTGCGCAGGCGCAGTTCGCGTCTTAATGCCACCGTCTTGATAACTTCTGATCTATCATCTTCACCAACAGGTGAGAGAGAGCGCCTTAAGAGACACCCCAGGAAGGGAGCTGCCGCAGGCGGCGAGTCGACGCCGTCGGGCCAGGTGAGTATGGCCCGCCTGCGGGGGGCGCTAGACTGTCAAGCGCCAGCGGCCCTTCAGGCGGCGGGCCTTGAGCACTCGCCGACCGGCGCGCGTCGCCATGCGTTTCAAAAAGCCGTGTTCCCTCTTGCGGGGGATACGCTTCGGTTGCCAGGTGCGTTTCATAAACCCCTCGTTCTCCTCCACTAAAGGATGTCTTGTAGATTATAGCGGGTAGCGATCCTGGCTGTCAATGACGGGGGGAGGCATAGCTGGCTGCGCTCCGCTGGCAGCAGCTGCCTCCCCGCTTGAGCTCTTCTCCCCTACCTCTGGCTTACGAGGTTTTAAAACGCAACAGCACACGACCCAGCTTGATCTCGTCGTTATCGTGCAGCGGCGTTGGCGTCTTGGGGGCCAGGCGCTGCCGATTGAGGAAGGTGTAATTGGTGCTGTTCTCATCCTCGATCATGTACTGACCGTTCTGGATAAAGATACGCGCATGCATGCGCGAGACACCGCCCTCTTCGCCTCCGTGGGGAGTGAGGTCGATGTCGGGAAAGATGTTGCTGACCGCATCTTCACGGCCAATCAGGATGTTATCCTTCCCACTGATGTCGAACTCCTGGTTATCCGCCTCGACGATCAGTCGGGCGTGGAGGGCGGAACCTGCCGCCGCAGGGGCAGGGGCGGATGTTGCTGGTGCTGGGGAGGCCACAGGAGCGGCTGGCGCCACACTGGGGGCGCTCACCGCCGCTGGTGCTCCCAGCAGGCTCACGCCGCAATTCGAACAGAAAGCCTCGCCCTGGGGATTCTGCGCGCCACATGAGGGGCAGGTTTGCATGCCTGGCTGCGCGGCTCCACTGGGAGCAACGGGCACTGCCGGGGCTGAAGCCGCTGGAGACGCTGGTGCCGCTGGTGCTGCCGCGCTCAACGGCTCGCCACATTCGTCGCAAAATGCCGAACCATCCGGGTTCTCATGACCCAGTGAACAATAAACTGGCATAATTCTACTCTCCTCCTCTAATCCGGTGTTACCCCTGAAGCACGCCTTCTCGCTTCTGCGCGCGTCGGTGGCGCAGGCGACCGACACCTTCAGTGAATCCTCCCGTGCTGTTCTGCTCTTTCTGCTCTGTTGCGCACTGTCAGGGCAGGATGTCGTCCAGGCGTTGTGTCAGCTTCCTCGTCTTGTTACCAATCGATTTGACTTGCTCTTGAGAGATCTGCTGCCCTTTGCTAATCTGCTCAAGCGCCGCTTGTGTCTCTTCATCAAGGATACGCGTCACATTGGGGGCCAGGCGGGTTGTTACCTTGCCTGTGCGCTTATACTCATCAAGGATGCGTGTCACGAGGCGCTGGGCGTTAGCCTTCTCAGCGAAATTCATGACTCGCGCGTTCACCTGAGCTGCCTGGTTGGGATCGGTGGTGAATGTGACTTTAATATCTTCGCGGATGCGCTCGCCCACTAGATTGGCGATGGGCACATCGTAGGACAGCTCGGCCTGAGCGATGCGGAAGAGGCCCGCCGGACGTGGATCGATGAGCAGTTCGACCAGCACGGCCTGGGGCGTCTCCTTCTCCAGGTCGCCCAGGGGAATCACCACCTGACGGTCCGAGAGGACGGACTGCCCGAGATCGCTGATGATGGGCAAGACTTTGACGGCCTTTTTCGGAGTGACGCCTGTTGGCAGGCGCAGGGTAAGGACGGCGTTGCGCACGGCCACAGCGACGGCGCTCTGAACCTGCTGCTGGAAGATGCTCATGGCGTCGGCGGGATTCCTGATGAATTCCGCCGGCATCCCCCCACTGAGCTGGCCAATGTCATCTAGCAGATTCTCATCCCAGTCCTGTCCAATGCCCAGCGGATAGATGGCGATTCCCGCAGCTGCTGCTTCGCGGGCAAGCTGGCGACAGCGATCTGAATCGCCGTAGGTGACCCCATCCGTCAGCAGTATCATGCGATTGACGGTATTAGGAAAGCTGTAGCGTCGCAGTTCGTTGAGGCCCTGGATCATGCCCAGTGACATGGTGGTACCGCCTCCGTCGCGAATGCGGTCGATGGCCGCCTTCATGCCTACCTTGTCCTGCGCGGGCATGGAGGGGATAATCACCTGGGCCGTGTCGTCGAAGACGATGACTGAAACGTAGTCGGTCGGCTCCAGGTGGTCAATGACCATCTTGACCGCCTCTTTGACGTTATGCAGCTTGGCTCCTTTCATGGAGCCGGAGTGATCCAGAACCAGGGCAAAATTCAGGGGCAGACGGACCTGGGCCATCATCTCGGTGGGCTTGGCCTCCAACAGGACATAGGCGAGCTGGCTCCCACCGGTGACCGGCATATAGTCCTTCCCCAGCTGATACGCCAGCACTACCTCACCAGGCATAGTCTATCAGCTCCTTTCATTGGTGGCAGCCTTCAGTATATCATAGTGTTCAACGTACAAAGACCACAACAGCGCTGATGTTATCTTCTCCCCCATTTGCATTGGCTGCCTCTATCAACTGGGCACAGGCTGTCTGTGGATCTGGGGCTGTGTTGAGAATGCTCTCGATCTGTGGGTCGCGTACCATCTCCCAAAGCCCGTCCGAGCAACTCAGCAGGATGTCTCCCGGGTACAACTCTTGCTTGAAGAGATCGATCTGCACGTTGGGGCGATCGCCCAGGCTGCGGAAGATCTGGCTACGCTGCGGATGGGTGTACACTTCGTCAGGCTGGAGCAAACCGCCGGCCACAAGCTGCCCCACGAGCGAGTGATCGGTCGTCCGCTGATAGAGTTGTCCGCCACGGACCATATAGGTACGACTATCGCCCACATTAACGATATACGAGTGGCGCCCCACAATCATAAAACCGGTCAGGGTGCAACCCATATCGGTCTTGTTCTGCTGGTTAATCTGGCAGAGGCGGCTGTTGGCCTCCTCGACGGCTTCCTGAAGCAAGCGCACAAGCTGGTCTTCCTCCGCGGGTGCCGGCGGTTGCTGGCTCTCCCTTTCGGCGCTCAGGGGGGCTGCCAGCAGGTCGCGGACAATGCGCTCGGCTATAGTATTGACGGCGACGCGGCTGGCAAGCTGACCGCTGGCATGTCCTCCCATGCCGTCGGCGACGATGAAGATACCCATTGGTTGGGAGATGGATTCGTGCGAGCGCTCCAGGAGGAGGACCAGGGTGCTGTCCTCGTTCGGCTGATCGCGGCGAAGGATGCCCGCGTCGGAGAGGGCCGCCGCCATCAAATGCACGCCCTCGGGGAAGGGATCGCGCTCGGCCTGCGGCTGCTCAACGGCGTAGGTGCGCCCTCCTTCAATGAAAGTGTTGATGATGTGACCTCCGGTGACCCGAGTCTCTGGGCTGGTCCGCTCGCCGCTAAATTCATGCAAAAGGTAGGGCATACCCAGCAATTCGGCGCCGCAATTGATGCAGAATTCGTCACCTTCGGCATTTTCCTGGCTGCCACAGTTCCAGCAGCGCTGGTAGCCCTGCTGGTCGGTGACCTGATAGATGCGCTCGTGTTCCTCTTCTCGTATGAGCTGGTTGATCAGGTAGCGCCCACCAAGGAGGGTGCCGCTCTCTAGCGGCCCGCTGCTCGCTCCTGCCATGACTTCGCTGCCGAGATTCTCTGCTTGCTGGCTCTTTGAATCCAATCCAGCACTGGCTGCGGAGGTCTGCTCGGCAGCCTCTGGCTGAGCAGGTTGATCTGCTGATGATTGCTCTTCCACCGCGGTTGTTATCCCTTCTTGTGATTGTTCTTCTATTGCTCCTTGCGCGGCTGACTCTGCTGGGCGGTCAGCCGCGCGGCTGACCGCAGCGGAGGCCGGTTGCTCGCTCTCGACAGACTGAGCTGCTGAGGTCCCCATCAGCTCGCCGCTGCTTGGTGGACTGCTCATCGCTGCCGCTGAGCCTGGCTCTGCCTGGCCACTTCTCTCGCCGGTCGCAGCCGCTGAAGCAGCGGGCTGCTCACTGGCGATGGTGCCACCCGGCGTCTCGGCTACCTTCTCGCTCATGCCCGGCGCAAGCAGAATGGTTGGTAAGTCGGCCACGTCCCTGGCCTCTTCTTCCGATCTGCTGCTTGCTTGCTGCTGCTGCTTTTGCTGACGTTCGGCCTCCTCCAGCTCGCGCTGCCAGCGCTGGCTATGGTAGGCCATCATGCGCTCGGGAGTAAGGATCAGGGTCGGTGCCAGACTGGGGTCTTCCGGCTCCTGGCTGGTGGCGATGCGCTCCGCTCCTTGTGGTTGTCCAATTGACTGCTCGGAAGCGGTGGAGCTTTCGCCGGCGGGGGTTTCCCGCGGAAGCGAGCGCCCACAGCTTTTGCAGAATTTTGCATCGTCGCGGTTGGGCGTGCTACACACTGGACAGATCATACCTGCTCTCCTCGCTCTCTGAGACAGATTCGGTCCTCTCTTCTCCTGGTGTTCGGCTCAGGAGTGGCTGGCGACGATCCTTTCATTCATTGCTGTCTTGTTGATGCTCCAGGTCAGGCTCATCACAGCTGCTTTTGCAGACGCAGCGCCTCGGCGCTGTTGGGATCGCGCTGGAGGGCCTCGCGGAGCATTTGTCTGGCTTCCACCTTTTTACGCATTTTCAGGTAGCACGTGGCCATGGCGCTATAGATCTCGGCTCGCTCGGGATCGCGTTGCCGCGCCTGTTCAAGGGCGCTGAGGGCCTGATTCCACTGGTTGGCGCGCATGTGAGCGCGACCTAACTCATACCAGCCGTCCACGTGTGAGGGGTCGCAACGCGTGGCCTCCTGGAGGACGCGGATCGCCGAGTTGTACTGGCGTGTTTCGCTGTAAAGGCGCCCCAGGGCGAGCAAAATGAGGGCGTGATCGGGATTAATCTTGAGACCTTCGAGCAGGTAGCCCTCGGCTTCGCGATGGTAGCCCTGTTTCATGGCCACCTGCCCTAGCTGATAATAGATGGCGGCGTCCTGGGGGGCAATGCGCTGTGCCTCTTTGAAAGCGGCCTCGGCCTTGGGATAAAGGCCCAGGTCGAGATAGCAGAGGCCGAGCTGGAAGTGGGCATCCAGGGCGTTCTGCCGGTTATTGACCGCCTGGGCGAAGTACTCAGCAGCATGCGTCATGTTTTCATGAAAAAGCTTCTCATCTTTATCGCGCAGGGACTGAGCGTACTGACGATAAGCTCGGGCCAGGCTGTAGAGTACGTCGTAGGTAGGGCGACCCAGGGCCAGCGCTTGCTTGAATTCCTCAATCGCCTCGACGTAGTGCCGGTTGTTGAGATCTTGCAAGCCGCGTCGATAGAAGGCCAGCGGGTCGTTGCTGACCGGGGCACCGACGGAGACGGGACGGGCGCGGATCGGCTGGCGCACGACGCCTGCTGGCAGTGAGGCGTAAGCTTGTGCCTGCAGGCGTACATTGGGGGGGACCGTGGCCGCTCCCTGGAACAGGGGCTGACCATCACGCTTGCAGAATTTGGCCCCCGGGCGGTTCTGCAGGCCGCAGCGGGGACAAATGGGCCCCTGGCCCTGGGGAGCCTGGGGCAGCGACGCCGCTGGTGTGGCTGCCTGTCCACCTATTGCCGGCACCACAATGGTGGCGTTGGGTGAGATCGCCGGAATGTGAATGGTAGCGGGCGCCGCCTGACCAGGCAGACACTGCTGCAAGGCTACTCGCATGGCCTCGGCGCTCTGAAAGCGATGGGCCGGGTCCTGCTGCATGGCTTTGATAATCACCTGCTCGATCGGGCAGATGATGCGCCCGTCTACCTGGATCGTGCGCAACTTCGGATTCCTGGCGCGAATGCTGCCCGGAGCCGGCGTCTGCATCGGCTCCGGCTCCTGGTTGGTCAGCAGGTGATACATGGTGGCCCCAAGCGAATAGATATCCGAGCGGGCGTCGGTTTGAACCAGACGACCGGGGTTCTGAGGTGAGCGCTTCTGGCCCGGAGCAGTAATTGAGCCAAGATGCTCGGGCGAGGCATAAGAGATGGTGCCCAGGTTCTCTGTGTTGGTCCGCTTATTCGGGTTGAAGCGGCGGGCAATCCCAAAGTCGATCAGCTGCACATCGCCCTCCGGCGTGATCATGATATTGCCGGGCTTGAGGTCGCGTAGTATGATCGGCGGGTTACGCGAGTGGATGTAGCTGAGGGCCTCACAGACCTTCATCATCCAGCGAATGACCTGTTCCTCATCGAGCGGCCCCTTGTTCTCTTCCAGGATCTTATCGAGGCTTTTACCGGGCACAAATTCCATGACGAAGTAGTAATTGCCCCGTTCCTGGAAGCTGACAATCAACGAGGGGATATTGGGATGCTTGAGATTGAACATCAAATCAATCTCTTTATTAAAGCGCTCGATGGCGGCTTTGCGCTCCTCCTCTGGCATGGCCGGGTTGATGAGCAGCTCCTTGACCGCGCGATAAAAGCCGGGGCGATCAACCTGCTCGACCTTGTAGACGGTGCCCATCCCGCCTTCGCCGAGCACTTCAACAACGCGGAATTTACCATCGAGAATTGTGCCGATCGGGAGAGCCATAGCGCTTTCTTCCTCAACCGCCTTCAGGCCGCCTCGACGCGCACGACAAGGGCGGTGATATTATCTTCGCCCCCGTGTGCGTTGGCCAGAGCGATCAACTGATCGCAGATGTCCTGAAGGGACTTCTGTTCGCTTAAGGTTTTGCAGATTTCATCATCGCGGACCATTTCCCAAAGCCCATCACTACAGAGAAGCAACATATCGCCAGGCTGCAAGCGCTCCTGAAAGATGTCTACCTCGACCTGCCGGCGGCCCGCTCCTAGCGAGCGATAGATGAGATTGCGCTGAGGATGAGTGTAAATCTCTTCAGGCGAAATCTGGTGAGCTTCGACCAGCTTGGCCACCAGCGAATGGTCTCGTGTCAATGGCTTGAGCTGGCCATGACGCAGCAGGTAGGTCCGGCTGTCACCAACGTTGGCGATGTAGGCTGTGCCCTGGTAAACCAGGGCCGCGGTGACGGTACAGCCCAGTCCCCGGGCCTCTCTTCGCTGCTCGCCGTGGTGGATGATGGCGCTGTTGGCCTGCCTGATGGCGTTCACAAGCCGCTCTTCAACGGAGCGCAACAGCGGCGTCTCAGGTAGTTTGATCGTCAGTCGCGCCTGTTGCTCCGGGGCGGGTGAATGATGAGGAACGGCTTCCTGGCTGCCCCTTACCGCGGGTGCCTCCTCGGCTGGGGGAGCCAGTTTCACGGTCGGCTGCTCTTCTATCGGAGGAGCAAGCTGAATGGTTGGTTGCTCACTAAGCGGCTGGAAAAAGCTGTCGAGGGCCTGGCTGATCGTTTCTACCGCCAGGCGGCTGGCAACTTCCCCGGCGCGGTAGCCCCCCATTCCATCGGCGACGATGAAAAGGGCCACATCCCCCTCTGAGCTAATCCTCCGATAGGCGCAGTCTTCATTCTGTTCTCGTTGCCGACCAACATCGGTTTTATCCGCGGCAAGCAGTTTCAATGGCATGGTCGAATACCTCATGCAGGCGGGCTTTTCTGCCTGTATTTCACTGTTTGTTTACTATAGCATAACTCATATTTATGGGGGAGGTGAAAGGCACAGACCGCCTCTACCTACGTCATTTAAAAAGGGTTCAGGAAACTCTCATTACTGTATCATCTAGCCTTGACACTAGTCTATACGTGGCATGGATGCGAAGGTTGTAGCCCGGGGGCGGAGAGGTAGGAGCGCGGCTGCTGGTCCAGGGTCCACCACAGAAGAGCAGCCAGCGCAATCGCCAGACCTATTCCCGCAAGGACCAATTGCCCCATCAGGCCAACAATGACCAGAAGCAGACCCGCAGCCGTTGCCAGCGGGCAAAAGCTCGTCTGATGGCTCACGGCCTCTGCGACCACAGGCTGGGCCGTGAGCCGCTCTTTGATTAATGCATAGAGAAAACGTGCATCGAAAGGCTTACGTACGTAAAACGTAGTTTCATCTCGCGGAAACCAAGGCGTTTCCCAATCCCAAGACAAGGCGATGGCTGTCGCTCCGGCAAACTGCGGTTGAGCGCGCAGGATCTGCAGGAGAGAAGCATCTTGCCTGCGACCGGTATCGATGTCTATGACCAGAAGTGCTGGTTGATAATCAGGTGAGAGAGAGGGCCAGTGCTGGGGATCGGTCGCGATGACCGAGATCCCTTGTTGTTGCAAGCCCAGGGTGATCAGGCGCCGTAGGGAGGCTTCTGCCTCGATCAACAGGACGGTTTGGGTGGGCGAATCTGCCATTGCTCTCTGGCCTCCTACTCAGCGGCGGCTTGTCATGGACAGTCATGAGCAGAGACTGGTTTCCTTCCTGCAGAGTGGCCTCCTCTGTGGCAGCCTCTCTACGGGCAGACTATGATCTCCCCTGTCAAGATACTACGCTATGATCCCAAGCGATCTAGACATGAGCCTGCAGCGGCGCCTTTCTCTTCTCCTCGGCTATAGCCGCGGGCCAGCCGAAGTGGACCTGCCAGGGGCTATCGCCATCCCCCTAAAGGATACGTTTCGGTCTGGCGAGCGGTTACAGAATGTTGAGTTGAGAGGGAGTCTGGCCCCAACAGGCGAAGGTCCGATCTCTGTCTTCGCGGTCGCAAGTGCTTTTGCATCCGGCAGAGCAAGATGGCCTAAGCCGGCCAGGTGAGCAGAGGGAGTAGCGGCAGGCCGCTGCGTCTATTGCTCCCGGGAAACAAAGAAAGGAGGCGAGCAAAAGCAACCGCTTTTGCTCGCCTTGCTTGCGTCGCCTCAGCTCAAAAAGAATCTCCAAAACGACTGGCAGTCTGGCAGCCAGGCCTAGTCGTTGGCATGAGGAAAACAGGGCCAGGGCTATCGATTAAGCACAGAAACCCTCTCCCTGCTATGTTCTCGCTCGTCCCGCAGGGCCGGATGAGCGACTGATTTGACTGGCCAGTAAAGTCACTGGCCAGATAGACGGGTCCTATGATCAGCTGACAGGTGCGTTCAACACCCAGGCTAAGCCGGAGGCGAGAGATGGAGTGGGGAACGGGTCGGACAGCCTTTGAACGGCCAAAGAAACATCCCCCGGCCCGGAACCGAGACCGAGACTAGCCCTTTCCGACTTTCCCCTTTGTGCGACCCAGCTCGCCTGGGATATCCTCATTCAGGCCAATGTGGTTCACCACTACACGCACGCCAGGGATCTGGATCAGCTCATCCTCCAGCAGGTACTTCATCTGGCGCGTAGGCACTTCGCCGTAGAGGTGAAGGACATAGTTTTCAACCAGCACCCGCAGGTCTGTGGCGCCCTCCAGCTTGCCCGCCTCTTGTAGCTTAGCAATGCGGCGGTTGGCCTCGTTGAGGATGGCATCCTCAGCGATAATGAAGTTGCGCACATCGATCACATGGGGCAGCTTACGAATCTCTTCCTCGATAGCCTGCTTCTGAGCCTCCAGCTCCACCTTACCGTAGAGGGCCAGGACCACACCCTCCTGCTCTACCTCCACGTTGACCGGGTGGGCACTCCAGGCCAGATCTCCACGCACCACCAGGCGATCGACAATCTCCTGGGCCTGCTCGCGCACCGCCTCGGCTAGCGGACTGACCTCGCCCTCGGCGGTGCCGACACCGAAACCGGGGTAGGCCTCGGCATGAGCATGAGCCTGCGGGTCTTCCAGTCCCCAGCCGACGATCCCGATGAGCGTGCCCAGCGCACCAAGTAAGGCCAGCACCGGCGTCTGATCGATGATCAGCAGGCCGATGAAGGTCACAAAGATTGACACGCTGGCGATCAGCGGCCAGTAGCTAGGAATGGGCAGGTGATGCTCTCCTGCCCCCTCATGCTCCTCCTCATAGGCCGGGAGGAGCGTGGCGGTCAGGTCACCTGTCGAGAGATTGATGCCTTGCAGGTGAGTTTCCATACTTATCGCATCTCCGCGAAATCTTTCTACTGCAGAATAAATAGCGTACGAGCGCGGACAGATTGCAAGAGTCCCCTCCTTTTCTAAGGATAGCAGGAGAGGAAGGTTCTTGCAAGCCAGGCCCCACAGCTTCAGGCTTTCAGACAGGGGCCCCATCCTCTCCATAGCTCTTCTTTTGGGCGCGGCGTCTTGCCCTGCCCTGGCCTGTCTGCTGCCGCCAGTAACGCCGAACCTCTCCCGTCCTGTTGTCTGCCTGGGCCTTGACTCCGGCCTGAAGAGCGAGCCTGGCTGGCTGGCTGGCTGCGCTGGCACTACTCCTTAAGCAGTATTTTCAGGTCGCTCGTTAGCTGAGATGGGTCGAAGTCATCGCTCAGGAGGACGCGCTCACGCCCCTGTTTATCCAGCACATAGAGCACGGCAGTATGGGACACCGAACCGCTGCTACTATTGGCGGTAGCCGCCTCGGCATCGATACTATAAGCGCTCCAGATAGGCGAGAGAGCTGAGCGCGAGCCGATCAAGAAGTGCCAGTAGGCGGTCATCTTGTGCGTATTCGAAAAGGCCAGAGCGGCGGACTGGGTATCGCCTACCGGGTCGACGCTTACAGCCAGGACCGCCACGCGCTGGGCCTCGCTGCCGAGCTGCTGCATGACTGTATGCAGCTTATCGGCGGTCAAGGGGCAGACCGTTGGGCAGTGAGTATAGAGAAAGGTGATCACCACCGGCTTCCCCTTGAACTCTGCCAGTGAGACGGAATGGCCGAACTGATCTGTGAGCTGGAAACCAGGGGCAGGTCGACCATCCAGCAGCGTCCCCTGCAGCCCAGAGCTGTTAGCGGTGGGCTGAGCTGCAGGCTGGCCGCTGGCGCTCCCTCCCTGGCCGGCCCGCAAGTTCAGCACAGCCACCACGAGGACCACCAGCAAGGCCATTGTCAATACCGAAAGGCGTGAAGCCAGACGCCAGTTCAGCCACCTCACGGCTCAGCTCCTAATGGAAAATGACGCGATCCAACACCATTGCAGCGAAGATCATCGCCAGATAGCAATTAGAATACCAGAACAATGTGCGGGCCCAGCGCCGGGAGTGTCTCTCCCAAAGCAGGCGCAGAGCCATATAAACCAGGATGCCCCCCAGTACCAGCGCTGCCGCCAGGTAGAGGTAGCTCATCGCCCGCATGGCGAAGAGCACCAGGGTCACTGCCAGCAACAGCAGCGAGTAGAGGAAAATCTGCTTGCGCGTCTCCTGCTCGCCAAAGAGAACCGGAAGCATAGGCACATGGGCCTTCTCGTAGTCTTTCTCGATCAAGAGCGAGAGGGCCCAGAAGTGGGGCGGTGTCCAGTAGAAAATGATGGCGAAGAGCCAGATCGCTGGCAGCGAGATCGTACCAGTAACCGCCGCCCAGCCGACAAGGACAGGAACAGCGCCGGCGGCCCCCCCAATGACGATATTCTGCGCCGTGGTGCGTTTCAGCCACATGGTATAGACACCCACATAGAAGAGAATGGCACCACAGGCCAACACTGCGCTTAGCAGGTTCACAAAGAGGGCCAGGATCAAGAAAGAGGCCACGCCCAGCGCGAGACCGAAGATCAGGGCCTGGCGTGGCTGCACGCGCCCGGCGGGAAGAGAGCGCCGCGATGTGCGGGACATGATGCTGTCGATATCGCGGTCGTAGTAACAGTTAATGGCATTGGCGCTGCCCGCTGCCAGAGCGCCGCCCAGTAAGGTCGCCACTGTCAAGCCCAGTGGGGGCAGGCCCTGGTAGGCGATGGCCATCGCCGCCGCGGTTGTTCCCAGCAACAGCACCGTCACATGGGGTTTCATCAGGTCGATGTAGCCCGAGAGCGTCTGGCGCAGGGGGCTGACGCTCTCGCGTGCAGCGGCCTCAGCGGCCTCCAGCCGCTCCAGCTCGGCGCCCTGGGGAGCAGCGCGCAACTGGCGAGCGGCCAAGACGGCCAGGAGGACCAACAGGCCCCAGACGGCGCTTGCCACCGCCAGGTGCAAGCCGCGCATAAAGGTAGCCGCATCCTGATTGGAAATGCTACCGAAATGCAGCGAGCCACTGCCGAGCAGGGGAATGGTGCCGCCAATCAGGGACTGCAAGACAAAGAGCAAGGCGGCAGCTACAGCCACGCGAGCCTGTCCGGGGGCGACCTGGCGCCGACGCCAGGCCGTATAGAGGGTCCAGGCCACCACCAGTCCTACAATGGTCGCGATCAGGCGGTGGAGGGTATTAATATCTCCGAGGCGCGCCATGCCGGGAAGCGTTTGCCCGCACAGGGGCCAGCTCGTGCAGGCAAAAGTCGCCCCGCTGCCAACCACGTAGGAGCCGCTCAGCATCAACCCGTAAACCAGTAAGGCCGTTGTCAGCGCCAGGCGCAAGAAACGACGGGTCTGAGCCGGATGCTCCTGGCTGGGAGAGGGCTGGCCGGCCATCACCGCGATCGTAATCACCGTCGCGAAGATAGCCAGAGCCGTCGCCAGGTGAGCGGTAATAATCTCGGGGGGCAGCTTCCAAAGCACCGTCAGCCCTCCCAGCACAATCTGCACTACCAGCAGCGCGGGAGCAATCAAAGCAGGGATCAGTACCTGCCGCTCCTTCCGGGCCCACAGCAGGGCGCAGATGGCCAGGGCTACAATCAAGGCGCTCACAATCGAAGCCGTATAGCGGTGCGACTCCTCAAGCAAGGTACGGATATTGGGGAAGACGAAGGGCCGGCCATAGCAGAGTGGCCAGTCCGGGCAGCTCAGGCCGGCGTCGTTGACACGCACCGTTCCCCCCAGTGCCACCAGAAAATATGTGAAACCAACCGCGACCCATGCGATACGGCGTATAATCTTCATAACAGCTACAGGCTCCCGATCAAGAGTCTCTACAGGTAAATAATAGCCCACTCAGTCCAGTCAGCTCAGAACACTGTCAGTATTGTCAAACCTGAACCTGATACTGTCCTTACAGGCAAAGAGGCGTACCTTACAGTTACCTGAACGCTGTTGTCGCCGCTGCTTTCCCTTGCTATAGTATCTTAAGAGCAGTTTGGCGGCAGGCGAGCCAAGCACTGTTCGAAATTATCGGACGAAGGGCAGGGCCGAGGAGTAGAGAAGGCCGAGTCGCTCCTCTGGTTCCCTTCGAGGCTGCAATCAGTGCGCAATGGAGCGGGGCAATGGACTTCTGGCTGAGAGCCTGGCATTTCATCCCTTCTGTAGTGGTCGGCTGCGTGGCGATTACTGTCCTCTATCTCTACGCCATTGGGCCGCTGCGCAGACAGTACGATCTGGGGCCGCCAGTTCAGCCCAGCCGGGTGATCGTCTTCCTGCTGGGAGTAGTGATCATCTTTCTGGCCCTGGTCTCGCCACTTGATGAGCTGGGGGATGACTATCTCTTCAGCGCCCATATGGTGCAGCACCTGCTCATCACCTTGGTGGCTCCGCCGATGATGTTGTGGGGCATACCTGGCTGGCTCCTCACTCCACTACTGCGCAACCGCCTGCTGTTCAGACTGGCCAGGGTGCTGACCTTACCCGTTGTCACTTTCTTTCTCTTCAACGCAGATATCTTTCTCTGGCACGCGCCGCCGCTCTACGACGCTACCCTTGAGAATGAAGGTATCCATGTTCTTGAGCATGTAACCTTTATTGCCTTCAGTTTTCTCTTCTGGTGGCCGGTCTTGAGTCCACTGGAGGGCGAGCTGGGACCGCTGCCTTTGCCTGGCCAGGTGCTCTATCTCTTCCTCAGTGGCATGCCGATGGTTTTACTGGGGGCTGGATTGACCTTTGTGCCACCGCTCTATGCTCCCTACCTGGCGGCGCCGCGGATCTGGGGGATCTCAGCGGCCACAGATCAGCAGCTCGGCGGACTGATTATGTGGGTGCCGGCCAATATCCTGGTGATTGTGCTGATGAGTGTCCTCTTTATTCGCTGGATGCTGGAGCAGGAGCGACGTCAGGAGGAACGCGAGCGTTTGGCCTGGCAGCGAGAAGAGGAAGAGGAGCGGCTGCGAGCGCTTGAGCAGAGCAGTGGTGAGGCTGGTACTGGCCGCCACAGCGAGGGTGTGAGCGAGAACGAGAGCCGGGGGACGGATGTCAGCCTGTCATCGTCTACCAGGGGCGAGCGTCCTGGCGAGCAATCGCCTTGACAGCGACCGAAAGCTGACGGGGCGAAGTCTGCCCTGCGGGAGAGCTGCATTCAGGTGGCTGTAAGGTTCCCTTTCGGTCCTGCAAGTTTCCTGTCAGGGAAGGACGCTAGACTGATCTGCCAGACTGGGCCTGCTCTGTCGCCTTACTTCCGCTGCGCGCGGGGCGCAGGGGCAAGAGTAAGTCATCGGTTCGCTGGTGCGCCGGCCAGCGGGCCAGTGGCAGTGCGAGATAAGGCCGGCCTCTGACTGGTCAGGCTGGGTCGACAATGAGGAGGAGGAAAGGCAGGCGAGCGGAGAGGCCCGCGCTCTGGTTGAAGGCTCCCGCGGGGCGGCCCTATAATTATCTAGAGCGCTAATCTGTGTCTAATTGAGGAGTGCGAGCAGTGAGGATACCGTTATTTCGAGGGAAAATACGTTGGGGGCTGCTACCCCTGGCGTTGCTCTTATCCTCGCTCCTGTTCGCCGCCTGTGGCGGCAACCCCTCGATCCTCAACCCGGCGGGGCCGGTCGCCCAGGAGGAGGCCAATCTCTTCTGGTTTATCCTGGGTGTGGCCACCTTTGTCTTTGTGGTTGTCGAGGGGATTCTGATCTGGTCGATCATTCGCTTCCGCGAGCGTCCGGGGATGCCGACGCCGCGTCAGATTCATGGAAACACGACGCTGGAGATTGTGTGGACTGTGGCGCCCTCGATCTTCCTCTTCGTGGTGCTGGTCTTTACGATCCGCACGATGTTCCAGGTCGATACCATCCCCACAGGTGGGCAGCAGCTAGAGGTCACGGCAGTCGGCCATCAGTGGTGGTGGGAGTTTGACTATCCGACCCAGAAGATCATTACCGCTGATGATTTGGTGGTGCCGACAGGGACCGTGGTCCATGTCAAGCTCTATTCGAACAATGTGATCCATAGCTTCTGGGTTCCCAATCTGACGGGCAAGACCGACGTCGTGCCTGGCCACGACAACGAGAAGTGGTTTAGCGTCGATAAGCCCGGAACCTACCACGGCCAGTGCGCCGAGTACTGCGGCCTGCAGCATGCCAACATGGCCTTTAATGTGATTGCGCTGCCGCCGGACCAGTTTGCAACCTGGGTGAGTGGCCAGCAGCAGGCGGCGGCTAATAATCCGCAGTATGCGCGCGGGCTGGCGCTCTTCAAGTCGAAGGGGTGCACGGCTTGCCACGGGATCGTAGGGGTCAACCTCAACGATTTCAATACGCAGCCGCAAACGCTGGTCGGCCCCAATCTGACACACTTTGGAAGCCGTGATTTAATCGCCGGCGGCGTGCTCAAGAATACGCCTGAAAATCTGGCGAAGTGGTTGCATGATCCGCAGGCGGTGAAGCCGGGGAATGATATGCCCAACCTCGGGCTGTCCCAGTCCGAGATCAATGACCTGGTGGCCTATCTAGAAAGCCTGAAGTAAAACAATAGTAGTATAGAGAATGGCTTTTTCGAAAGGCCATCGGGCTGATGAGCGCCTGGGGGGGCAGTCAGGCTATCAGCCAGGGGTGAGCTGATCAGCCGCTGGGCGATGGCTCTGCCTGCCACCGCTGAGCCTGTCAGGGAGAGGGCTGGTCTCCCCGGTTTGCCTGCAGGGGCTGATTGGATATTCGGAGGATTTTCCATGGCAACCAGTACCATTGTTGAGCGTCCTGCTCTGGTCCGACAGAAGCGCTTCAGCGAGACATATATTGGCCAGTGGCTGACGACGACCGATCATAAGAAGATCGGGATCATGTACATGGTCACGGCCTTCTTTTTCTTCGTGGTCGGCGGGCTGGAGGCATTGCTGATCCGTACTCAGCTAGCGCTGCCGGACGGCAAGGTGCTCGATCCCCAGACCTATAACGAGATCTTTACGATGCATGGCACCACGATGATCTTCCTCTTCGTGATGCCGATGTTCACAGGTCTCGGTAACTATGTAGTGCCGCTGATGATCGGGGCGCGTGATATGGCCTTCCCGCGCCTGAATGCCTTTGGCTACTGGATTGTACTCTTCGGCGGCCTCTTTCTCCAGTCCAGCTTCTTGTTCCATGCGGCACCAGACGGCGGCTGGTTCGCTTATGCACCTTTGACTGAGTGCGGCGTGCAAGGGGTGAACTGTATCCCGGCGACGCCCTCGATCAATATGGATTTCTGGGCTTTGGGCGTGCTGCTGCTGGGCATCTCCTCAATTGCGGGCGCGTTGAACTTTGTGGTGACGATCTTCAAGCTGCGCGCGCCTGGCATGACGATTAACCGCATGCCGCTCTTCGTCTGGATGACGCTGGTGACGTCCTTCCTGCTGCTTTTTGCTCTGCCCAGCTTGACGGCGGCCTCGGGCTTGCTGCTGCTGGATCGCCATCTGGGCACGCACTTCTATCAGGCGGCCTTCAATGGTGACCCACTGCTGTGGCAGCATCTCTTCTGGTCCTTCGGCCACCCCGAGGTCTATATTCTGATTCTGCCGGCTTTCGGTATCGTCTCGGAGGTACTGCCGGTCTTCTCGCGCAAGCCGATCTTTGGCTATACCTTCGTGGCCTGGTCGGGTGTAGCCATCGGTTTCCTGAGCTTTACGGTCTGGGCGCACCATATGTTCGCCGTGGGTCTGCCGGTGGTGGCTCAGGCTTTCTTCGCCACGAGCACGACCCTGATCGCTATTCCGACGGCGGTCAAGATTTTCAACTGGTTGGCGACGCTCTATGGCGGTAAGCTTTCGTTCAAGACGCCGATGCTTTTCGCCCTGGGCTTTGTCGCCATGTTCTTGATCGGCGGCCTTAACGGGGTGGCGCTGGCGATCGTGCCGTTCGACTATCAGGTGACCGATAGCTACTTTGTGATTGCGCACCTGCACTATGTGCTCTTCGGCGGGGCAGTCTTCGCTATCTTCGCGGCCATCTTCTACTGGTTCCCGAAGATGACGGGCAGGCTGCTCAATGAGCGCCTGGGCCAGATCCAGTTCTGGCTCATGTTGATCGGGGTGAATGTGACCTTCTTCCCGATGCATATTCTGGGTCTGCTCGGGATGCCGCGCCGTATCTATACCTACGCTCCCGATCTGGGCTGGAATGAGCTGAATCTGCTGGAGACGGTCGGCGCCTTTATTATCGCAGCGGCTATCCTGGTCTTCTTGTTCAACTTCGTGACAAGCCTCCGCCAGGGTCAGCCAGCGGGCAGCGACCCCTGGGATGCCTTCACGCTGGAGTGGGATACGGCTTCTCCGCCGGAGCCATACAACTTTAAGACGATCCCGGTGGTGCGCAGCCGCCGCCCGTTCTATGATAAGAAGAATCCGGAGACGGCAGACTGGAAAGTGGCCGTCCATTGAGGGCAGGGCGCTGGTGAGCGCCTGCGGGTTGTGCCGGCTTCCGACTGGAGTCCGGACTGACCGACTGTGCTTCTGGCGGTGCGGTCCGATGGCGGAAGCCGGCGCGCCCCCCGCTGGGGAGGGCTATCTTGCCTGTCTCTGGATGAGCTGGCCCGGCGATCGGACGAGAGAGGCATACTGTGATTAACGAGGAAGAGCAGAAGGATAGGTCTCCAACTCAGGATGGGGGCCTGCAAGGTCAGGAGGAGGAGAAGAGAGAATCAGGCAATCCTGGGAGCACCGGGGTGCCGCAACAGCTGCAGAGTGAGAGCGGTGAGACGATGCAGGTGGGGGAGGAGAAGCCGCAACCGGAGACTGCCGAAAAGACCGGTGATCCGCCCCAGGGTCGTCCGTCTCGCGCGCGGGTTCCGCACAGCCCTCATCCCAGTCTCTGGCCCTTCGTGCTAGCTCTGGCCATTGCGCTGGTCTGTTTGGGTGTGGTAACTCATCCGGCGGTGCTGGTGGTCGGCGCTTTGCTGATCGTGGTGGCCGCCGTCGGTTGGGGCCTGGAGCGCTATTAGGTGAAGAGTCGCGGCGCAGCATGGCTTCTTCTTTCGGCTGCTTGATGTGCTCTCGCGTAACGCCTGTGCAGGCATGCGCTGGACGCGCTGTCTATCTACCTATCGCTGGCCGGTATCTGGCGCTGGCGATCTTGCTCGTGTTGGTTGCATGCCGAGAGGTTGCCAGGCAGCAAGATCACCTCTGTTTAGCTTCTTGGAGAGAGAACAGTCAGGAGAATTTCGGGGTATGAGTGTTGCCTATCGCGAGGGGATACCTGCTCTAGAGCAGGTGCATGATGAAGGTGGGCGCAGCCTCGGCTGGTGGGGCATGATGTTTTTCATCGCCTCGGAGGCTCTGATTTTCGCTAACCTGATAGCCGCCTATCTCTATCTGGAGATTCGCCAGGGTGGCCACGGCTGGCGCCTGCCTAGTGAGATCTGGTATCCGCTCATCAATACGATCATTCTGCTGGGAAGTAGTGCGCCCATTCACTATATCGCTGCCAGGGGCATCGAGAAGGGTAACCAGCGGCGCCTGATCTGGGGCTTGTTGGCTACAATAGTAATGGGTGCTATTTTCCTGGGAGGCCAGGTCTACGAGTATAGCTCGCTCATCAGCGAGGGCTTCACGCCGCAGAGCCAGCTCTTCGGATCGGCCTTCTTTACGCTCACTGGCTTCCACGGCTTGCATGTGACCGTTGGGCTGATCTTCTTGCTGATCGTCTTCGTGCGTGCTTTGAACGGTCACTTTACGAAGGAGCGGCATTTCGCTTTCCAGGCCGGCGAGATGTACTGGCACTTCGTTGATGCGGTCTGGATCTTTGTCTTTAGCATAGTCTACCTGCTCCCACTGTTGCGCGGTTAGCCGAGAGTGGCAGACAAGCTGCGACGATGATGCTCGCGGCCTGAGCTGGCTCGCTGGCTGGCTCATAGAGAGCTGCATCCAGGATCAGACCAGGCCGATCCGAGCGAGACCTCGGCAGCGTTGAGCAGGCTGATGAGCAAGGGCGTTCTGGCGACTGGTGAACCCCGCTGAGAACGCCCTTGCTTGTTTGATGCGTAACCCTTCCGATGATGTGATACAATTAGAGACGTGGGACGAAAGAAAGATGCCCGCCCACGATCGTCTCCCGATCGTTAGCGACGTGCTGATTGGACCGGCGAGCTTTGGAAAGGAATCGCCACTCATGGGAGAGGTTAAGCATAGCGGTAGCCTGTCTTCGCACAGCATCGACGCGGGTACGCAATCGCCACGGGCGAGAAAGCGCATTATCCGCAATTGCTCGGTCTGTACTCAGCGCATTCCGCTGGAGGCCATTGCGGTCACGGAGCCCGAAGGCGCGCCCGAGCCGCGCCAGTCCTGGGTGTTGTGTCGCGATTGCTATCGTGCTCTGCTCGCTGAGATGAGTCGCTCGCCGGTGCGTTCACCCCTGCGTCTGCGCATTGCGCTGGGTCTGGTCGCCGCTGAGCGTCGCCCGCCTTCTGCTTCGTCAGCTCCTCATATTCGTCGCTTTGTCCATGATCATCGCGCCATTATGTTTATTGCATGGACGCTAATCATTGGCATGCTTTTGCATCTTCTGTTGATTGTGGGGCTGGCCAGTCTGCACTAGTCTTCTCTGCTCGTGCTCTCGCTTCTAGCAGCGACACTGTCCTTCAGGTGGGCAGGCCGTCTTGAACCTTGACCGCCTTGCTAGAATATTCATGAGTACTCATCGATCGTGCCAGCAATGCGGAAAGGTGTTCGTTTCATGGAGCGCGCCGCCAGAGATGGGGCGGACATGGCCAGCGTTGACCGTCGCTCTGCAGAGTATATGACGTTCCTTGCCTGCACGGCCTCTGATGCTTCTCTCCCTTGGGCATCGACTACCTCTGCGCTGATGCCCTCTACCGCGCAGGCGATCCTGGCAGCAGTGGCGGAAAATCTCCATAGTGGCTTGTTGCTTTTGAACCAGCACGAGCGGTTGGCCTGCGCGAATAGGCGGGCAGGCGAGTTGCTAGGCTGTGAAGCTCATGAGCTGGTTGGCGAGTCAACAGTGGATGTACGCGCACGTCTGTTGGCGCGGGCTGCCGATCCCCAACGCGCTCGGGAGGCCCTTGATCGTCTCTGGGAACGCTCTGAGCAGGAGATGTCGACAGATCTGGCTCTGGTTGATGCGGCGGTCCGCTGGCTACGTGTGCACAGTTTTCCTATCCACGGCGCCGAAGGTCGCTTATTGGGACGGGGCCTTCTCCTGGAGGATATTACCCTGGAGCGTGAGGCTGCTCAGGCCCGCTCGGAGGCTCTGGCCCTGGCTGCCCATGAGCTGAAAACTCCCCTGGCGATTATTAAGGGGTGTGCGACAACCCTGCTCGGTTCGTCGCGCCGCTGGGATGCGGCTGTGCAACGTGAAATGCTGGAGATGATCGATGCCCAGGCCGATCGCTTGTATGAGATTCTCAATACTCTTGTAGATGTGTGGCGGCTCGATAGTGGAACGCAGACGCTGCATCTGGCGCAAGTGCAGTTTGAGGAGTTGCTGCGTCGCCTGGTGGAGCAGCGCGAGCGTTCGGCTCCCGGCCATCGCTTTATTCTGCGCCTGCCTCCTTCTTTACCTCCAGTGCCGTGCGATCCATTGCGCATAGAGCAAGCACTCAATCATTTACTGGATAATGCCGTTCGCTATTCGCCTGGTGGGGGAACGATTCGCCTGGAGGTGGAGGCCGAGGGCGCTGAATTGCGCGTGAGTATTACTGATCAGGGCTTGGGGATTCCGCGAGAGCATCTCGAGCATATCTTTCAGCGCTTCTATCGCTTGCCGCGCGAAGAGGCTGAGGGTGAAGAGGAGGGCAGCGGCCTTGGACTGGCGGTGGCGCGGGCGACCATTGAAGCGCATGGTGGGCGCATCTGGGCCGATTCGCCTGGCCCAGGTCAGGGGGCGACGTTCTCCTTCACGCTGCCACTGCAGGCAACGGGAGAGCTTGCGGCTGCTGGCCCGACAGCGGAGACGCTGCCAGCCTTGGCTTCCGCGAGTGCTCCGGCTCACAGTCAGGGGCCGACCCTGCGCCGCGAGCGCCTGGCGTCCGTCTTGCTGGCTGAGCAGGATGCGCGCATCGCTCGTTACCTGCGCGCCCATCTGGAGGAGCAGGGCTGCCAGGTACAGCTGGCAACCCATAGCGCCCAGTTCTTCCGCCTGCTAGATCTGCAGGAGCCGGACCTGATCTTGCTGGCTGATCTGTCGGATATTACGGCTTTGGAGCTGCTGCGCCGTCTGCGCGAGTTCGCCGAGACGCCGGTGATTGCTCTCTGTACTGCTGGTCATGAGGAGGAGGGGGTTCGCCTGCTCGATGCTGGCGCGGATGATCTGGTCTATAAGCCTTTTCATCTGCGGGAGCTACTGGCTCGGGTGCGCTGTCGCCTGCGTCGGCGTGGTCGGGAGAGTGCTGCGGAGGCCAGGTATCAGCGTGTCTTCCGCACTGGCGATTTGGTGATCGATTATGCGCAGCATCAGGTCTTTGTCAATGGGCAGCCGGTGCAGTTGAGTCGCACAGAGTATCGCCTGTTGAGTACGTTGGCGCAGCATGCCGGCATGGTGATGACGCATGAGCTGCTCCTCGAAAAGGTCTGGGGGCCGGAGTACAGCCGTGAGATAGATTTTGTTTGGGTCTATATCTGTCGTTTGCGACGCAAGATTGAGCCGGACCCGCGCCATCCGCGCTATATTCTGACGGTGCCGGATGTGGGTTATAAGCTGGCCCGCCTGTCCGGTTGAGTCCGGCTCGTTGCTTACTCCTGCTCTTGCTTGTCTTCTCTCCTCCCTCCTGGCCTTCGCTTGAGCTTAGGACGGTTCAGGTTGCCTGGCCGCGACGCCTGTTTTTTGTGTCATTCTCTGTCTGCTCTCGTTCCCTCTCTCTATCCCTTTCTGCTTCTTGCCCCCTCTCCTGAACTTGCTCGCTGACCGATGGCGGTAACGTCGGGCGTCGCGCTGGCTGAGCCGGCGCCGACCTGTTTAGTTGAGAAGCCGCTCTTCGCTCAGGGGACCGAGGGCGACCAGGACCTGTTTTTCGCGCAGGGGAAAGCGCTGCAAGGTGCGCATGATGTCGTCGGCGGTGACGCGCTCAACGCGCTCGATTTCTTCGTCGATGCTGATGAGTCGGCCTTCGGTGACCCAGTCTGAGGCCAGGGTGCGCATGCGAGTGAAGGTTGATTCGCTGCTGAGGACGATGCTGCTGATCCATTTATCCTTGGCGCGGCGCAGTTCATCCTCGTAAATGCCATCCGCTAGCAGGCTCTCAAGCTCGGCGCGCAGGAGATGCAGGACACGGGGGGCCTCTTCGGGGGTAGAGTTGGCTTCGAGCAGGAGCATGCCGGTGTCTTCGAGGGCCCAGAGGCCGGCGCTGGCCGATTCAGCCAGGCCCTTTTGATGGATGTTCCAGTAGATGCGCGAGCCGTCGGTATCGCCCAGGATGCTGCCCCCGAGGGCGGCGGCGTAATAGTCGGGGTCCTGGATGCTGACACAGGGCATGGCCAACAGGATGATTTGCTGTCTGAGGCGCGGGTCGACGATGACGTTGTTGATGGCGTGCGCTGGTTCGTAGGGCTGTGGCTGGCGTCCACTCTCACCGGTGCGCCAGTCGCTGCACAGCTGCTCAGCTCGCGCGACGAAGCGCTCCCAGTCGAAATTGCCGGCAACAGCCAGGATCATGTTGTTGGCGCCGTAGCGACGCTGCCAGTAGTCGCGCATTTGCTCGATGCGCATGTTGCGGATACTTTCGCGCGAGCCGAGAACGTCGTGGCCCAGGGGATGGCCGTTGAAATAGGTTTGGGCCAGGCGGCGGAAGGCCAGGTTGTAGGGCTGGTCTTCGGAGCGGGCGATCTCGTTGATGATCACTTCTTTTTCGGTTTCGAAGTCGCTTTCGGCCAGACGTGGATACATCATGTCACTGAGGAGTTCGAGGGCACGCTCGCTGTATTCGCCGAGGACGCGCGCGAAATACATGGTGGCTTCGTGCGAGGTGAAGGCGTTTAACTCGGCGCCGATTTTGTTGAATTCAAGGGTGATTTGCTGCCAGTCGAGATGCTGGGTGCCTTTGAAGACCATGTGTTCGAGGAAGTGTGAGACGCCCTCGATGGCCGGGTTGTGCTCGTCGCGCGAGCCGGTGCGCACGTAGTAGGCGATGGAGACCGATTCGAAGTCGGGCATGCTCTGACCCACGATCTGCAGGCCATTGCTGAGGCGATGGGTGTGGAAGATGTCCCGACCAACGGTGATAGAATCTGTCATTCTCTCTTCCTCCGCGTGAACAGGAGCCTCATATGTTCTTTTTTCTAGCATGATAGCCCCTGCCAAGAGCGGCTGTCAAATTGAGAGGGTCGGCCTCTCGGCCCTGGCCAGTGACCAGTGAGGCCAACGAGGCCAGCAACAATGATGGCGGCCTGCTCTCGCCTGCCTGGTGTTGCTTAGGCCGCGCCAGGCACTTGACAGGACCCCAGGAGCATGCTAGGATGAAACCAGTCCACTAGCTAGCTGGCCTGATAACTGGCAGACGTATGCTTTTGCCTCTCGCTGACCGGTGCAGGCTGTTGGCTTCGAGAGCCGTTTCTATGTGTCAAGGAGGAAGGGGCCGTAGCTCAGTGGATAGAGCAGCGACCTCCTAAGTCGCGTGTCGGAGGTTCGATTCCTCTCGGCCCCACTTTTTTCTTATACCGCATAGCTGGTTGTCCGCTTCACCTGCTTTGCCTGCTCGTTCCTCGCGGATGAGAAGCCCCGACGACATACGAGACCGCCCTGTGTGAGCGACGAGAATAAGACGGACCTTCCTTTGCTTGCTGCCCCAGCATGCACCGTTGGCGTCTAAAGAGTTCTCAGCATTATTTTTTCGATGATTTTGGTATTAATATATCCGCACTTGACTTCATTATTGGAATAAGTAAGTTTGAAGATGATATCATCTCTGATGAAGGAGATTTAGATTTTTCTGATCAAATTAGAGACGATGTGAATATCGTTGATGCGAAAATACCGTCAATAGGTAATTATCCGATACATCGACGACTGTCTCTACTCCAAAAAAGATTGGAAAAGCAAAATATTACGCGTAAAATGCTTTTGTTTTCATTTAAAAAAGCAATATAATCAGGTGATCAAAAAAGGATAGTGGATGCTTTGCTATCACTGGTGCGGGCAGAGGAGCTGACTGTGAGGTTCCGCTCTGACTGTGTCCTGGCGCTGGCCTGGGTATTGGACTGTTACGACGATGATGAGGCGGTGAGGATGCTGCTGTCACTGGTCAAGAATAAGAAGTTACCCGAAAAGGTGTGTTACAACTGTATAAATTTATTGGATAATATATTAGTAAAATATGGAGATAAAAATGTAATAGAGGTTCTGCTGTCGTTGGTGGGGGATAAGAAGTTACCTGCAGGGATGCGTCATCACTGTGTAGAAGCCTTGAACAGGGTACTAAGCAGTCATGGTGATGGGGAGGCCGTAGAGGTTCTGCTGTCGTTGGTGAGGGATGAGCAGCTAGCGATGATGTCACGCCTGGCTTGTGTCGAGACGCTAGGCCACCTGGCCAAAGAGGTCGCGCCAGCGCAAACTGGAGCGCTAGCTGCGCTGGCCGATGTGAGTCTGCACAGCGAAGTACGTGCTGCTCTCGCTCTTGCGTTGGGTGAGGGAGAGCGCCTTCTCGCCGCTCCCCTGCGCCTCTGTTGGGAGCGCGAGCAAGATGAGAGGCTCAAACGTACTCTGCTCTTGGCCCTGGTATGCCTCGATGATCAGGATCTGGGCGTCCTGGCACAGGGTGAAGAGCTGGCTCTCCAGGGCCATCCTGGTGGGTCTCTGGACCCTTCAGAGAGTTCCCTCTGGGATGCCTACTTGCCTGAGTATCTGGCAAAGCATAGCAGACCGGAGACGCTGGGGCGCTTGCTGAGGAGGAGCAGGTTTTCGAGGGGATGGTTCTCAGGCTCGTTGATAAAGGCGATAGAGACTGCTGAACGTCGCGACCTGGTGCCTGTGCTGCTCGATGTCTTGGAGCACTCGTCGCTGAGGGCAGAGCCGACGAAGCTCAGGGGCGTAAAGCTCCAGGGCATTATACGGGCGCTCAGCCAGCTAGGTGAAACGCCCGAAGTTGCCAGGCGCCTGCTTGCGCTCTTCCAGAGGGCAGTTACGGATGCCACTCTTCCGGTCGGCTACTGGGTCGTTGATTACCTTTTTGAAGCGCTCTGGCACGTCACGCGGCGGGCTGGCCTGCTGGTCGTCGAACGCCCGCGCGGCAGCCATCGCTACGTCCTGCTCCCGCGCCGCTCCTGAACGGCCATCGACAGCTCGCACAGCCTGTACACTTTCCCCCAGCCGGCCAGCCTCACTCACTCAAGTCTGGTCTGGCGGCCCCTCCGCCTGCTCATCCTCCCTCACCACGCGCTTCACCCCCCACACACAGCTCGCCAGCCGCTCGTTATAGTCCTCGTCGCCCGGCTCCAGACTATTGATCACCACGCGATTATACTCCACCCCCTCCGCATGCACAAAGCGCCGCTCATCCAGAGCCAGCGCCACATGCGTAATCCGCTCGCGCCCAAAAAAGAGCAAGTCGCCGGCGCGCAGCTCTGTCAGCGGCACCGAGCGCGGCAAAAAAGCATACTGCTGATCCGCATCGCGCGGCAGCACATAGCCCGCCATCCGATAACAGAGCTGGACCAGGCCGCTGCAATCGATCCCCTCGCAGGTTGTCCCGCCCCATAGGTAGGGCGTGCCCAGCAGCTCGCGGGCATACTCCAAAGCCACCCTCACGGGGCGGCGCGGAAAAGCCTCGTGGGCCAGCTGTACCGCCACCGCCTCGCGCTCCAACCAGCCACGGCGCTCGCCCGGCAGAGCCACCTCCACCCGTGAGGTAAAACGCAGATCGGTCACCGGCAAGAGCGTCGACAGATAGACCGATTCCAGCGTCTCAACGCCCTCCGCCGCTGCAAAGAGCCAGGTTCGCGGCCTCTGCACCACCGCCACCAGCGGCAGCGCCGTCCCACAGCCCTCACCAACCCGGCAGAAGCCCGTCACAATCGGCTCTTCCAGATCGGCCTCGCGCAGCCAGCCGCTGTAATCCGAAAGCTGCCCATGGAGCCATTCGCCCTGCTCCCCATCAACTACCACCTCGCGGTTCAGCAGCGCCTGCGTCACCAGCTCTGAAGCCGCATCCGGCTCGCGCCGCACATCCGCCACCGGCACCGCCACCACCAGCTTCGTCGTCATCACAGCGCTTACTCCTCCATTGCCTGAGAGAAACGTCTGGCGCTCGTGAGCTAAAGAGCGCTCAGCGCCACAGATTGCTCAAGACAAACATCAGATTGGCCGGACGCTCCGCCAGGCGGCGCATCAGATACGGGTACCACTGTGAACCATAGGGCACATAGACCCGCACATGGTAGCCCTCGCGTGCCAGCCGCTCCTGAAGGTCGCGCCGGATACCATACAGCATCTGAAACTCGAACGCATCGCGGCTAATGCCGTGATCGCGTGCAAAGCGACAGGCCGCCGTAATCATGGCCTCATCATGCGTGGCAATAGCCGGAAAGTTCCCACGTGCCAGCAACATCCCCATCAAGCGCACATAATTCGCATCCACCTCCGCCTTCTGCGGAAAAGCCAGATCCGGCGGCTCCTTGTAGGCTCCCTTCACCAGCCGCACCCGTACCCCTTCTTGCAGCAGACGCTCCAGATCATCCTTGCTGCGATACAGATAAGCCTGGATCACCGTCCCAACCTGGGCAAACTCGCGGTGCAGGCGCAGCGTTAGATCGATCGTCCGCTCGGTATAGGCCGAGCTTTCCATATCGATACAGACAAAGATCCCCAGACGAGCAGCCTCCGACAACAAGCGGCGGAGATTCTCCTCGCACAGCTCCTGAGCAATATCCAGGCCCAGCGCCGTCAACTTGATCGAGATATTGGCCTCCAGGCCGCTCTCCTTAATGCACTCCAGAGCGCGGATGTAATCCTCGGTCGCCGCCCGCGCCTCGTGCTCGTCGGTAACGTTCTCGCCGAGATGATCCAGTGCCACGCTCAGCCCCTGCTGATTGAGCGTGCGGGTGACCTCGATACTGTCGCTCAGCTGCTCGCCAGCCACGAAGCGGTGAGAGAAATTGCGCGCTGTCCGGTTCGACAGCGCAAAGTTGCGCAGCCCATCATGCTGCGATAGATACAGCAGTGTATCTCTGAGCATCAGTGCCCCCTCTGGCCAATGACAAAATGGAGATGATCAAGCATCAGCATAGCCTTGTCTTGCTAAGCTTTCCTGCCCCTATGATAGCACAAAAATAGCCGCCCTGGCTCCCTTGCCACTGGGTTCCAGAGCAGCTCAGCGCTCCTCGGAACAGTCGAGCTAGCCCGGTGAGGATGCGCCCCGGGCGTAAGCTCCACCGCAGCCAGCGCGAGGCTACCAGCGCAGTGAGCGACGAATCTGCCAGTCCCAGAAGCGATCGGGGAGCCAATAGCGCAGGCGCATTGCCCAGGCCATCGCTGGCGGAACAGCATAACGCGTGCGTGGGCGAGGGCTGCGCAGAATCTTCTCAACTGTCTGGGCGAACAGCTCCGGCGGGAATCCCCCCCTGCCAGCGGCCAGGCGCGTCGCACTCTTCTCCATCACTGTCAGCAGGCGCTCGTAAGGACTCCCCTGGCCGCGATACTGCTCCAGCTTACCACGCGCCCGTTCCATACTCGTACGCCAGATCCCTGTCGGGCTAGAGGTCGGCTCGATCACCACCACCCGCACACCGAAGGGAGCCAGCTCCACCCGCAAACTATCGCTGAGAGCCTCCAGCGCGAACTTGCTCGCTCCATAGGGGCCCAGAGCCGGCAAGGGAATACGGCCATTAACACTGCTCACATTAATAATCGTCCCGCGCGCCTCCTTCAGCAGAGGGAGCAGCGCCTGCGTCACCCCGATATGGGCAATCGTATTGATCTCAAACTGCGCACGCAGATCGTCGAGGTCGATCAGTTCCAGGGGACCGGCGAAAGCCGTGCCCGCGTTGTTGAGGAGCGCTGTCAATGCTGGCGTTGCCGCCGCCACCTGTTCAGCCAGAGCCTTCACCTGGGCGGCATCTGTAATATCACACAAGAGCGGCGTCAGGTTTCCATTGATGCCGAGCGCCTTGGCCTCTGCCAGCAACTGCTCCGCGTCTGCTTCGCGTCGCACCGTCGCAAAGACCTGCCAGCCACGTCGCGCCAGGTGGAGGGTCGTAACCCGACCGAAGCCGCTGGAACAACCCGTAATTACAATGGTCGCATTCCCTGCCGTCTTACTCATGTTGCTCTCTGCTCCTCTCCTTTCTCTCTGTCGCTCTGCCGCTGACGAGAGATTAGAAAAGCTCCTCGCCCTCCTGATCTTCAGGGCGCGGGCCAGGCCCGATGCGATCCCAGAGACCCAGGCGGATCAACTCACAGCGGGCCTCAAAGCCGAACTGCTCGGGGTCCATCTCGCGGCCATGACGGAGGACCAGGCTGCGCAGCATCTCGATCTGCTCCGCCTTTGAAGCAACATCCTGCTCAAAAGGAATATGCTGCGCCAGATGCTCTACCGCCTGACGCTGATACCATTGCTCCTGTGACTCTGCCATAGGCACCCGCTCAGTAGGCAGTCAGATCAAGACCAACAAGCTGCAAGTGAGCAATCGCCGGTGGTGCTGCCAACCAGCCAACCAGCAAAAAAGCAGGCCAGGCTGCACCTGTCGGCCTTGCACCCCTTCATCAAGGTAATGCTATCATGGCCGCTCCCGGCGGCGCAAGGGCGCCCGTATCCTGGCTAGGCCTGTGGGAGAGATACACTCTGAAACAGATTTGTATACGTTGGACATAGCCATTTTGCCCTAAAGCGCCCGCTCACTCTTGACCGCATCAGGCAACAATGCTACTGTCAGAAAGGAGATCGATGCTTGATAGATAACTTCCGGTATATAGCGAAGGTGATTGTGATGATGCTCTGTGTCCACTGTAATACGTATCGACCGGAGGGCGAGGGTCCCTGTCCCTATTGCGGCGGGCCAGCGCCGGCCAGGCCGGCTGATGGCGCCAACGGCAGCAACGGCAGCGGCTTCTTCTCCACTGGCAGTGGCCACACGACGGTTGCCATGCCGCCGCTGGGTTCCTCCTTTGGCGCTGCCTCTGGGGCAGGAGCTGGAACAGGAACAGAGTGGCAGGCACAATCACTGTCGAGCTATCAGCCGTATCAGAACTATCAGCAGGGGCTGGGCAATGGCGAGAGCGGGGGAAGCTCGGCAATCAACTATCCGACCGCCGGTCCTGGCGGCTCCGATCTCAGCTATCCAGCCTTGAGCGCTCCTGGTTTCAGTGTCCCCCCGGCGGTGGATGGAGCTGAAAGTTTCTCCGCCCCCCTCTGGGGCCAGAATCAATCTCCGCAGCCGGGTGGGGCAAGCGAGGCCGTTTCCCAGGAACCTTTCCCGCCAGGCCAGCAGCAATTTCCTGGTACTTACCCAGGCATCGAGGGAATGCCGGCCCAGCAACAGACCGGTCCCCAGCCTCTACTTCAGGGCCAGGGTCAGCAGACGATGGCCATGCTGCCCGTGCTCTATCAGGACCCGGCCAATCCTTCTACGCAGTCGCTGATCCTCATTCCACAGGCCCAGGGCCAGGGCATCAACACCGGTGCTCTCTTGCCGTTCGGTCAGCAGATGCCGGGCCCTCCGATTGCCGGCATCCCGACGGAAGAGGAGGCGCTCTACATCCCGCCGATGTATACGAAGCCGAGGCCGATCATCCCACGTTACCGTGCCATCAGCGGCTTCCTCAGCTTCATGATCGTTATTCTCTTACTGTGCAGCGGAGCAACCTATTACGCCAAAGTGACTGGTAAGCTGGCCTTCCTGGGGCAACTGGTAGGCGTCGCTCCGCCCAACGTGGTGGCGACACCGGTGCCTAACCTGCCCGACCCCAAAGCCAGCGAGAATGGCCCGGCCTACGGGATCATTAGCTCGGCCACAACCGCGCCCAGCGTCGACCCCAAGACCGGCATCGCGCTCCAGCCCAGTCAGGTCTTTAAACCTGGCCAGACTGTTTACCTGACCTATAGCGTCCACGCCAAAAAAGCCGGCACGGTCACCGTCAAATGGTACACCAATGGCCTGCTCTATCAGGTGCTCTCAAAAGCCACTCCGGACCCGAAAGGCGGCTCATGGACGGGCGTTTCTATGATGCGCTTTACTCAGCCCCTCGAAGGCATGATCGAACTCTACTGGAACGATACGGGGAAACAGCCCCAGCTGGCCATTCGCCTCTACTTCGTTGTGCGTCCCTAGCCTAGCAACCTGCCAATATGCGAGCGAGGCTGGTCATCGTGCTGCGCTGGTGGTCTGGCCTGGAGAGGACCTTCTGAATGGGGCCCTCCAAATAAAAAGGAGGAAGGAGGCAAGGGCGGCCACAGACGCAGGGACTGCCCCGCTCCTTCTCTGCCTCTATCCGGTGCTAGGCTTCTTCCCCGCGCCTCTTGCACAACGTCTCAACGTTCACGTCGCCGTAGACGCGTACCTGGCAGGCCAGACGCACATTCGGATTCTTCTTAAGATCGTTGCGCAGCCAGAACTTTTCCATGAAGGTCAGCTCATTCGTATTGCTGGCGGGGTAGACCGCTACGCGATCCGTGCCACAGAGTCCATTGCCATGACAGTTGGCGAATTTCCACATGCCGCAGTAAACTGGCACATCATGCTCAAGCGCTGGATAGCGCACGTTGTCGCCTTCAGGAACCTCAACCTTGACCTTTTCACGTACAAACGTAATCGTTGGCACGATGAATTCCTCCGCAGGAATGGTGCTGGCTCTCTTTGAATGCTCCTTTGCCGGGGACCAGCCAGCCAGTCAGCAAAACAGACAGAACCTAACCAGGCCGGTGAGAGAGCGCGGGCCCAGTCTCACCTGGCCTCGATCTGGCCCCTCGTTTCCTCCACACGCTGACCTCTAACCAGTTGACCTTGTACCTGTGCTGTGTCAGGCGCGTCGGGGGTCTGTTGCTGCTGTGCCTGGTGAGAGTGTAGCATAGAGCACCAGGGCTAGCAAGGGCGGGGGGAGCCGGGACACAGAGCTGCCTGGCCTGGTCTGAGCCTTAGATAACAGCGATGAGAACGAGGACCTGCTGCGGGGCCACCAGAGGAGCCAGGTCCTGATCACGCTCTGCTACCGTCAGTGTCAGGCTCAGCGAGGTATTGGCAGGCACCTGAGAGAGCACGGGGACAATGCTGACAGTCACGTCTTGTCCAGGCGCCAGAGGGCCACCACTATCGGGTGTGATCTTCAGAGGCGGGTCGCTCTTATCTACGGTAATGGTCCAGTTGAGCGGTGCCTTGCCTCCATTGCTAATGGTCACAGTTTCAGCCGCCGGCGTCGTACCGTGTGGCACATCGAAGATGAGGATCGTTGGCTCAATGCTAATCGTGGGCAAAGCCAGCGCCTGCACTGTTAAAGTGACAGTGATTTCCTGTTTGAGCGCGCCGGCGCTGAAGATCAGGCTCCCCTGATAACTTCCTGGGGCCAGGCCAGCCACATTGATCTGCACCTTCACCGTGACACGCGCCCCCGGGGCCAGCGTTCCTGACGTTGGCGTGGCCCCCAGCCAAGTTCCATTATCGCTGGTGCTGCTTGTCAAGGACCAGCTCACCGTGAGGCCGCCATTGTTGTACAACGTCAGCGACTGCGGCGGAGGATTCTGACCCTGAGTCGTTGTGAAGCTAAGAGCAGACGGTGTCAGGGCCAGCTGACCCGGTGCCACCACATGCAAGCTAACCAGCAACTGTGGTCCCTCTCCTACCCCGCCGACGCTCTCAAAGTGCACCGTCCCTTGATAGTCCCCCACAGAGAGCGAGGCCGGCGAAACCGTCACGCTGAGCGTGATACTGGCTTCGGCCTCCAGGTGACCAGCGCTCGGAGTGACCTGGAGCCAGTCCCCGCCGGCGTTAGTGGTCACCTGACTGCTCCAGTCGAGCGCCTGCTGGCTATGGTTCTGCAGAGCCACCGTCTGCCTCAGTGGGGTCTGGGCGTCGCTGCTCGCCGTATAGCTCAAGCTAGCGGGCGCAATACTCAGAGTGGCCGAGGGTCCCAGGACTGTCATGGTGACCGTCAAGACTTGTGAGGGTCTTCCCTGTCCACCTGCCTGCTGGAGGAAGGTCACATGGGCTGTATAGCTGCCGGCTGCCAGCTCTCCGCGCTGGGCCACCAGGGTAACCACCTCGCTCCCGATAAAGCTGCCGCTGGCCGGATCTACCCGAAGCCAGGAACGATCGCAGCTGGCCCGCCAGTTTAGCTGACCATCGCCAGCGTTGAGCAGAGTAATCGCCAGCCGCGTCGTTGTCCCAGGAAGATCGGCCCCCAGATCAACGGTGTAATCAGAGAGCCTCAGCTGTGCCGGCGTCGAGGGCGACGACAGCACCGTGATTGTCGTCGCAATGCTCAGCAGCTGGGTTTCATCGACAACCAGAAGCTGATGCTCTCCAGGCTGCCAGTCCGGAGTTACAGTCACCTGAATGGCAAAGGCGCCAATCGCATTGGCCTGCACGTGCAGCGGCTGACCGTGGGCATCTCGTAGGGGAATCGTTCCATCACGCCGCAAAATGAGCAGGTCTCCTGTCCCGAATCCCTTGCCGACCAGGGTCAGACTCTCGTTGAAATGCAGCTGGCGCGGAATCACCGTCAGCGAAGGCGTCAGCGTCGCGACCGACCAGCGGCGGCTGAAGAACAGATAGGTAAGAGCTGCACTCATTGCCAGCGCTACCAGGAACAGTACCAGCAGCGCGCGCAGCAAGAGATCGCGTCGTTGAGAAAAAGAGCCTGGAGGCGCTATCTCGTGGGCGCTGGCACTCTCTCCACGCTGGATGCGCACAGGTGAGGGCAAGACTTCCTGGCGCTGCAAGAGCCTCGGCTGCGGTTCTGCGGCGTCAGCGCTGGCGGCAGGAGAAGCCGACTGCTGAGGCGCAGGTTCCTCCCAAATGGCGGACGGCGGCACCGAAAACGGGCTGGAAAGATAAGGCAGGTCCTCGGGGTGCAGTCCAGCATGATAGCCGATTGGCTGGGGCGAGGCCGGGGGAATGGAGCGTCTCCGCGGTCTGCCTTTTTTCCTCAGCACAGAAGAAAGCCCAAGGGGACGCCCACAGTGACGGCACACCTGGGCATGAGCAGGCACTGGTTTATGGCAATAATGACAACGCTTGGTCTGCATTGGTGTGTCCCACTCTCTGACCTTGCTGCCCATGAGCACGGCTAAACGACTGACCTGACCGGCTAGACTAGCCCACCTCATGGCAGGTTGCTCCGGCTCTCAACCAGACTGAGGCCGGACTGTTGGGGAGGGAACTGCTCGCATGCTCTCTTCTGAGATAGACGTCAGACCTGGCCTGACATCCAGGGGAGAAGCAGGACCGATCATAGTGTATCATAATTTTTCAACATGGGCACAACAGTAGCTGGAGGCAGGCTCTCTCCAGACTGGCGGTGCTGAAAGGGAGCAGACAATGTGCACTGCAAGGGCAGACGACAGGGAGAGTATCGCAAGGAGTGGGAGAGGAGCAGACCCTGAATGAGGATAACAGGGGTTGCGAGGGATGCACTATAGGCACCACAGCCCTCGCAGATCCCTGGGAGCGGCTTACAACTCGTCGCTCTCGCTCGCGGGAGCTACCTGCGCGAGTAGCTCCTCTTCCAGTTGGCGCCAGGCCAGGGCTTCGGCCTGGCTGACGTCGAGCGGCTGGTGCTGGCGCGCGGCCTCGCTCATCATCCGCGCTACATGACGGCGCAAGTTGGCGAGCAAGGGCTTTTGCACTTCCAGAGGTGGCAGCCTGTAAAGGCGAAGTAGATCGATAGGATAGAATTCATCAGGTTCAAAGGCGAGCAGTAGCAGATTCCTGTATTTGTGCAGAAGAGAGAGCCGCTCCTGAGCCTGCAGCTGCAGCCGGCTACTCACCGCCAGCAGACAGCCGGCAACGCGGCGAGCGCGAACAATCGGGCAGGCCACAGCACTCAGAGCCTCATCCTGCACCAGTGGCTCCAATCCAGGGGCCGGAAACGTCAGCGGAGCCCGTGCTGGTACCTGAAAGATGACTGTGCGCGCGATAGAGACCGCGTGACCGGCCAGGGACTCGCTGCCGTAAAAGCAGGCTTCGCTCTGCGAACTGAGCTGCCAGCGCCGACTGTCGTTGACCAGCGCCGTACGCAGACTGCGCACATATCCATCGCGTGAGGGCGGCATGCAGCGCACAATGATTAAACTCAGCCCCTGCCGCCGTGGATCAAGATGAATGGTGGCTTGCTGCAGCACAAGATTACTGATCGCCCAGGTGCGTAGCGGCATCGGCACCCTCAGCGCAGCATTCAAGACACGGTCATAGAAAACAGGAGCGATCTCCTGAGCCTCACTGCAGAGAGAGGCACTCTGGTCACTCCGGCTCAGTAGGGCAAATTCCTGCGCTACCCGCTCCAGCAGCCCTTGGTGATGGTGTGGCAATGCACAGAAGAGACGATAGAGTGCATAAGGACAGGGAGACTCTTCGCCGGCGGCCCAGCGTGCCAGGGTCGTGGAGGAGATACCTGCTGCTTCTAACAAGTGCATTTGCTCTTGAGGATTGTCTTCGATGCTGCTCAGGAATTCATTCCATCGTTGAGGCTCGTACATTCTTCCTTCCTTGGACCCTCTCAATAGCTACACACCGCTCCTCACCTAACTATAGCACGCTCCTCCGACCTCGGCCATTAAAATTCCGTTAAAATTATGAGCAATACATCTTTTATCTACGATCAGCATAGATAAATAGTTATATCTTTTCGTAGAGAGCAGTCAAGCCGAGGGCAAGTGGCATGTGAGGCCCCAAAAAGGCTACTGCGGCTCATCCTGCCCGGGAAAAGCGATAGCGAGCGAACCCGCTAGCAGTCGAGCGCGAAGCGTGGATTGCAGGCCGCACCAGGGGTAGTTCTATGGTATAATCAGTCAGTACGAACACTCGTTCTTGCCCTGCCTGGTTCTGCTGAGGAGGAGGAGGTCAAGGCCGAGCGAAGCTAATCTGAGGAGTGGAGCGAGGGCGGGAGCAGCGTGGAGTAGCGTGTTTCTCCCTGCTCGCTTCAGCAGCGAAGGAAGAGTCTGCCCTATGCCGATTCGCCAACTGGCCCCGGAGGTCGCAGCCAAAATCGCCGCTGGCGAGGTGGTGGAGCGCCCCGCCTCGGTCGTTAAAGAATTAATCGAGAACAGCATTGATGCCGGTGCCTCGCAGATCCGCGTCGACCTCATCCGCGGCGGCCTGCAACTGATACGGGTGAGCGACAATGGCTGCGGTATTCCGGCGGAAGAACTGCCGTTAGCCCTGGCGCGCCATGCCACGAGCAAAGTCAGCACTGTTGAGGATCTGGAGAGCATTCGTTCGCTGGGTTTTCGCGGGGAGGCTCTGGCGAGCATCGCCGCGGTAGCTGAGGTTGTCTTGATCAGCCGTCCCCGTGGCGCCTTGCATAGTGCTCAGATCAGCGCTTGCAATGGGCAAATTTCGGCAGTCAGTCCTGCCGCTTCGCCTGAAGGCACCATTGTCACAGTACGCAACCTCTTCAGCGCTGTGCCGGCGCGTCTGAAGTTTCTGAAGAGCCGTCAGACAGAAGTCAGTCATTGTTTGCATTTGCTCCAGCAGTACGCCCTGGCGTACCCCGAGATTCGCTTCACGGTCACCAGCGAAGGGCGCGAGGTCTTTGCGACCCCTGGCGATGGTCAACTGGCTACGGTGCTGGTGCAGATGTATGGCCCGGCGGTGGCCAGGCAGATGGTGCCGCTCAGTGGCCAGTCTGCCGATGATCCCGAACGCCCGGTGATCAGCGGCTATGTCAGCCGGCCTGCCTGTTATAAGAGTACGCGCCAGTATCTCTCGTTCTTTGTCAATCGCCGTTGGGTCCACAGTCGTCTGCTGATTGCCGCTGTTGAGGAGGCCTATCGCACCCTGCTGCTCAGCGGACGTCATCCGCTGGCGGTCATTAATATCCAGGTAGACCCATCCCAGATCGATGTCAATGTGCACCCCGCCAAGACGGAGATCCGCTTTCTGCGCGAGCGGCGGATCTATGCCGAACTGATGCGTGCGGTACGGCGCGCTGTCCTGGAGGAGGCGGAGGCGCCAAGCTGGCAGCCGGCTCAGCGGTCGGCCCCCTCGGCTGCTGCCAGCACCGATACGATATTGGCCTCCCCGGAAGCCGAGTTGTCGCCCCAATCTCTAGAAGAAGGGACTGTCGCAGAGGAGCAGGCGGCAGCTTTGGCCCCGGGCGCGAGCGTGCAGGAGCAGTCAAGGGAGGCTTCCACCCCGCTGGCTGATCCTGCGCCGCGTAAAGGTCCTGAGAGCGGTAGTAGCCTCGGCTTGCGACATGCTTTCCCTCTTGATAATCCCTGGCTGACGGTCAGCGAGGAGGAACGTGGAGAGCGAGCTGCCCTGCAGTCCCGTCTTTGGCAGAGTCATCTACGTCCGCAGCAAGGTGAATCCACGCGCGGGCGCCGTCTTCTGAAAGCCATTCCCTCCACGTCCGCGGAACCCGCGCAGGGTGGAATAGAGGCGGCGCGGGAGCAGACTGCTCCACTGACTCCGGAGGAGGTCCTGGTCGCTGCACAGCCCGGACCTTCTCCGGAGCACAGTCGTTTCCCTGAGCTGCGGGTCATCGGACAGTTGCTTCAGAGCTATATCGTGGCCGAGGGGCGCGATGGCCTTTACTTGATTGATCAGCATGCTGCTCACGAGCGCATTGTCCTGGAGCGTATGCTGGCTGCACGTCAGGAGCAGACCTCGCTCGCCCAGATGCTGCTGACCCCTTTGCGCCTTGATCTCTCGCCTGCCGAGTTGGAGGCCATCGAGGAGCGCCTTGACGATCTGCGCAGTTTGGGCTTCGAGCTGGAGATACTCGATCATGGCCAGGTGCTGGCCCGTGCCGTCCCCTCTGTACTTGCCAGGCAGCTCAGCGCGCGTTCGCTGCAGGAGCTGCTCAGGGAGCTGACGGCCCCCGAGCACGATGGCTACAGCCAGACCTGGGAGGAGCATGCCCTCGCCAACATCGCTTGTAAGGCCGCCATTAAAGCCAACTATTTTCTAACCAGCAGCGAGATGCGCGAACTGATCGAGCAGCTGGCCCGCACGCGCGCGCCCTTTAGCTGTTGTCATGGTCGACCGACGACGATCCATTTCAGCGCTGCGGCTCTAGAACGCGAATTCGGGAGGCGCTAGTGTTTGCCGAGGTGCTAACTGTGGCCGCTAGCTGGCAGGGCGAGCGACCCCTGTTGACTTATGAAATACCGGGGGAGCTGGCCGGACAACTTCAGCCGGGCCAGCTGGTGGCCGTTCCCTATGGCGAACGGCTGGTCGAAGGTATCATTTGGCAGCTGGCGGAGTCCTGCGAGCACAACGCGCCAGAAACGCTGCGCCCCCTGCATGCTCTGCTTGACCCGCAGCCGGTGCTTCTGCCTCATCAACGTGCCCTGGCGGAGTGGATGGCCGACTACTATGTGACCTCGCTGGCTCTGGTTGTACAGCTGATGCTCCCGCCTGGCTTGCTGCAGGGGTCGCGCGCTGTGCTGACTCTCGCCAATGCGGAGCCGCAAGCAACGACCTCGCTGCCGCTCCAGGCGCTGATCGGTCTGCTCCTGGATGAGGGCGAGATCGATGTTGCCCGCCTGCGGAGCATGCTGGGTCCTACGCGCGCCCGCCTTCTGCTCAAGGAAGCCGTGGCCAGTGGCCTGATCGAGCGCGTGCCACGCCTGGCGGAGCCGCGTCTGCGTCCGCGGCTACAGCGCGCTGTGCGACTCTGTCTGAGCGGCGAGGAGCTGGCTGCCTGGAAGCGGCGTCTGCAAGAAAGCCTTCCACAGAATCTGGTGCCCGATGTCGCTCCTGCCTCAACCATCGAGCTGCTGCATTTCTCTCCTCCGCTACGCCGACGTCCATCCTCGGCGGCCCCTTTGTCGCTTGGAGGGCCTGCGGTCAAAGCCCCTGCCGCGGCAGCCGATGGGGGCCCACCAAGTCAGGAGGGCCTGCGCGCTCTGCGCGCTCTGGCTGCCGTCGACTTACTGGAACACAGCCTGCCCGATGTCATCTGGACGCCGAGCCGCCTGGCGCGCGCCAGTGGACTCACCCAGGCTCAGCTGCAGCAGCTCATCGCTGAGGGCGTTCTGGCGATCGAAGAGAACGTGGAGGTCCGGCGCGACCCGTTGCGCGATCGACACATTGCGCCTGGCGCCCCGCTGCCGCTGACGCCTGCTCAGGAGGCGGCCTTGCGCGCCATTCTTGCCCCCGAAGCCGCTCAGCGCCCCTTGCTACTGCATGGCGTCACCGGTAGTGGCAAAACCGAGGTCTATCTGCAAGCTCTGGCGGCCCTCATTGCTCGGGGCAAGAAAGGTCTTGTGCTGGTCCCTGAGATTGCCATCACTGCCCAGGCCATCCAGCGTGTTGCTGGGCGCTTCCCGGGACGGGTAGCAATTATCCACAGCGCCCTCAGTCCGGGTGAGCGCTACGATGAATGGCGGCGCATTCGGGCCGGTCAGGTTGATGTCGTCCTCGGCTCACGCTCCGCCCTCTTTGTCCCCTTACCCGACCTGGGCATCATCATCCTTGACGAAGAGCACGAGACGGCCTACAAGCAAGAGGAGCGCCGGCCCACCTACCACGCTCGTGAGGTAGCCTGCACCTTGGGGCGGCTCCTTGATATTCCCGTTGTTCTTGGCAGCGCTACCCCTTCCGTGACCAGCTTCTATCGTGCCCAGCAAGGGGCCTATCAGCTCGTGGAGCTGCCCGAGCGCATTGGGGCCCCTCTGCCCCCGGTAGAGGTCGTCGACCTGCGCAGCGAGCTGCACGCCGGTAACACCAGCATTCTCAGTCGTCGCCTGCGTAGCGAGCTGGAGCGTGTCCTGGCCCGGCACCAGCAGGCCATTCTCTATCTCAATCGCCGCGGAGCGGCCAGCTGCGTCCTCTGTCGCGAGTGCGGCTATGTAGCCATGTGCGAACACTGCGACGTGCCGTTGACCTATCACGCCACTGAGCGCATCCTCCTCTGCCACTACTGTAATCTTCAGCGTCCCGTCTTGACGCGCTGCCCCCACTGTGACAATCACGGCCTGCGCTACTTCGGCGTCGGCACCGAGAAAGTCGAGCAGGCGATCCAGCAGACCTTTCCCAAGGCCCGGCTGCTGCGCTGGGACCGCGACACCGCTCGCACGCGGCGCGCTCATGAGCAGCTCCTGGACCGCTTTGCCAATCATGAAGCCGACATACTGATCGGCACCCAAATGATTGCCAAGGGCCTCGATCTGCCTGGAGTGACCCTGGTGGGAGTAGTCGCTGCCGACATCGCCCTCATGCTGCCAGATTTCGCCGCCACCGAGCGCGCCTTCACGCTCCTCACCCAGGTGGCGGGTCGAGCCGGGCGCGGTAGCGAGTCTGGGCTGGTGATCATCCAAACCTTCAATCCAGAGCACTTTGCCATTGAAACCGCCTCGCGCCATGCCTACCACGAATTCTACGCTGCCGAGATCGCTCTCCGTCAGCGCTACGGCTATCCCCCCTTCCGCCAGTTTGTCAAGTTCACCTACAGCCATAGTAACCGACGTCGCGCCCAGAATGAGGCCCTTCTCTTGCGCGAGCAGCTCGATCGCACTATTGCCGAGCTGGAGTTAGAGGAGACCGACATCGTGGGACCTGCCCCGGCAGTAATGGAACGCATCCGCGACGAATTCCGCTGGCAAATGATTGCACGCGGCCCTGATCTGCGTCCCCTGCTACGCGCGATCTCCATTCCGCCGGGCTGGCACATCGACATCGACCCGGTGAGCACCATGTAAAAGCCATCCCACCCGGGTCAATCGCTAGGGAATAGCCTCAATCCGTACGCATCCCTGGCCAGGCATCAGGCGCACGCCCAGACGGCGGCTGATCCTCCAGAGCGCCTCATAGACGGCATCGGCAATGTCCGCGTCCTGGAGCAGCCCCGTCAACGTCTGCAGGGTCTCCTGATCCTGGGCGAGCTGTCCGAGCGCTTCCGCCAGGGCGCGGCGCAGGTACTTATCTTCCTCCTCGCGACAGAGCAGGTGCAGGAGTTGGGGGACAATCGAGCGCTCGCCGAGCTGACCAAGGGTATGGGCAATGGTGCAACGCACCGGTAGCTCAACCTCCTCGTCGCTGAGCAGGGCCAGTAAGTATGGCCCCACACTGCGCTCGCCCAGATTGCCCAGCGTACGAGCAATCGCCTCACGCATCCAGGAGCCGCGCCGCCGGTCGGCCAGCAGCGTCAACAGTTGCGGCACCACCCAGCGCTCGCCCAGATGGCCCAAAGCCCCCGCGATTGCCTCGCGCACCGGCAGCTCAACCTCTTCATCGGCCAGCAGCTCCAGCAGCAAGGGAATGACCGAACGCTCCCCCAGGTAGCCCAAGGCTACCGCAGTGGCATACCGTACCGAGCGATCAATATATTCGTTGTCAAGCAGGCCCAAGAGCTGCGGAATCAGGCTACGCTCCCCCAGGCGGGCCAAAGCCGCCGCGATCGCATGGCGCAGTGGCAGCGGCAAGCGCTCATCAGCGAGCAAGCGCAGCAGCTGAGGGGCGACGGAGCGCTCGCCCAGCTGGCCCAGGGCCGCTGCCAGCGTATGGCGCAGCGACAGCGGGAGACGCTCATCGATCAGCAGGGCCAGTAGCTGGGGGACGATGGAGCGCTCGCCGAGTTGACCCAGCGTCGCCGCAATGGCATCACGTACCGAGGGATCAACCGCTTCATCCGTCAGCAGACGCAGCAGCTGGGGCGCAATGGAGCGCTCCCCCAGGTAGCCCAGAGCATGGGCAATGGCATAGCGTACCGAGGGATCGATTCCTTCATCGGAGAGCAGACGCAGCAGATGCGGCACAATAGAGCGCTCCCCGATCCGACCCAGGGCATTGGCAATGGCATAGCGCACCGAGGCATCGAGCTGCTCATCGACCAGAAGGTGGACAAGCGGCAGCGCTAGCGAACGCTCTCCAAGCCGACCCAGGGCATCAGCGATGGCATCGCGAACCTGGACGTCAACCCCCTCATCGGCCAGCAGATGCAAGAGGCCCATATTGACCCACTCTCCGCCGATCTCCGCCAGCACCTCTGCACTATTGCGCCGGTCCAAAGGATAGGGCGTCGCTGTCAGCAGAGCAAAGAGACGGCTGATAACCTCCTGACGCAGACCGCTCTCGCGCATCGTCGGACGCATGGCCAGACAGCGTCCCGCCAACAGCAGATTCGTATGGAAGAGATCGTCGCTGGAGCGGCGTCGCCCGCCACTGCCAAGCAGGTGCTGAAGCAGCGGGCTGATATCGCTCACTCGCCCCGCGTAGAGCAGAATCACCTCTTCCCACCAGGGATTGCCTCGCCGTTTAATCAGCTCCAGTAACTTTCCATGCTCGACAGCGTAGAGAGCAGTGAGATACTCCTGTAACGTCAAATGAAGGAAACCATACCAACCACGAGCCTGCTCCTTCAAGAGGGTGTGCTGCCCAATGATCTCGCTAAAGATCTCCTGACTCTGTTCGGCATCGAGGCCGATAGTGGGCAAGAAGCGGGCGATTTCCTGCAACAGCTCATCCTCGGGAAAGTAGCGCTGGCCACGCAGGTGGAAATGCCAGGCGATTGCCTCCAGCAGCTGGAGCTTATGCTGGGGCAAAAATTGACAGTGACGGCGGATATCGCGGCTGCTATCCCAGCGCGTCAGCAGCGTCTCCACACAGCGTCGATAGAGTTCCACGCGTCGATCTGGCAGATCCAGTTGCTCTTCATAGAGCAGGACGATCAGCGAGAGCAGTAGTGGATTGCCTGCCAGGGCCTGGACGCGGGGACTGCGTTCGAGACGATAGATCAGATCGTTCGCCGCCTCGGGGCGTAGCTGCGAGCCGGTCAGAGCCAGCCAGCGCTGAATGAACTGGCGAATGTCCTCGGGTCGAAAATCGAGCACCTCCAGCTCGCGGAAGCCAGTGAGGCGGCTGCGCTGGTGATAGCCGGCCTTGCGCGCCGTCACCACGATTGGCACCTGGGGGTAGCGCGTGGCCAGCTCTACAATCATCATAACGACAGAACGATAGGTTGACTCAGCCTCATCCTTACTGGCACCGGTCAGTGTCTCATCGAGCGCGTCGAGCAGCAGGAGCGCGCGCCCCTCTTGTAAACGGGAGTGCATCAGCGCCAGGGCCGTAGCCCGAGGGATGCGATAGCGCTCCTCCCATGTCCGTGCGGCAAATTGAATAATATCGATGTTATGAGGCGTAGCGATAGGGCTGGCAGAGACGAAGGTATTCAGCTCAACGAAGATAGGGAGGTCAGGCAGGCCCTCTAGCTGGCCAGAGAGCGAGCGCAACGCCAGATATTTCAGGAGGGTTGTCTTGCCGGCGCCCGGGTCTCCCAGCACCACGCTGCGGCGATAGCGGCGAATGGCCTCATCTGGGTCGAGCGTCGAGGCTGCCTGGCTATCGCAATAGCGGTGGCCGCTGCGGCAGAGGTCGACGAGATCGCCGCTTAACTGTCGTCCGTAGCGCTCCTCATCGAGCTGGTAGCCCGGGCGGGTCTCCTCATGCAGGCGCACACGGATATAGAGATCGAGCAGATTGATAGGAAGATTCATATCAAGAATCTGGAGGTGGGTCAAGCGAGGATCGACGCGCAACCCTGCCTGATACTGCTCAAGCGCCTGGCGCAGGCAGCGAGCGGAGAGGCGCTGACGCCAGGCATTGGCCTCCTCTTCGCTCTGGGAGGCGCGCAAGCGCCCCAGATAGAGATTAACGGAGGCGGGGATGGCTGCGGCCAGCACAGCCCCCACCAGAGAGATGAAAGCCACCACGATCGGCGTATTTTCCCACCATGCACCGCTGCTGGGAGGGCCAGCGAGCAGAGCCATTGCCATCAGCCCTGGCGCCGTTCGTGCGGCTACTGGCTGTTCCGGCCAGCCAGAGGAGAGCACACGTGGAGCAATGATTGCCCAGCCGAAGAGTGTCTGGGTCAGGATCATTGTGCCCATCGTTGCCAGAAGACGAAGAGAGCGGGTACACATACCGTCCTCGTTTCTTGGCTTGCGCACGCTGCATGCGAATACAGGCTGCCGCGAGCGGAGAACTGTGAGCCTGGAGTAAGCCTTGGTCAATATCAAGCACATCGAACAGATCACCACCTTCGTTTCCCCCCTGTGCTGGCGGGCGAAGAGAACAAGGCGGTAGTGCTGTGCGCTCAAGCCTCTCTTGCCGCCCGCCACCCTAGGGGGAAGAGAGGCAAAGATAGGAGGACGCAAAGCCGGCCAAGCCCCAGACTGGGAGCTGCTGCCTGCTGCCTCGACCCTCTCCTGAGAAGCTGTACTACCCTGTACCAGCAGGCTCGTGTGCGACGCTGCAAGGGGTATGTCGAAGGAAGAAGAAAGTCCTGGGACAACCCCGTCTGGAGGCGCTGGGGCATCCTGGACCCCGTGGTCTCTCTGCATCCTAGAAAAGAGGATAGTTGTTAGTTTGTTCTCTGTCAAAATAATTCCGCTAAATGGAACTATTCGCTATTCTTATGGATAGCATAGAGAGGAGCTATATCTTTATCATCTGATCAATAAGAAGAAGATCAGCTGAATTACCATTTAAAAGTATGGGTAAATAAGAAAATGGTGCTGTTCCTGGCAAGCGTCAGGAACAGCACCAGCGTGGATCAATTCAGCCCCGGGCCTATTGCTCGCTGGCTCTAGAGAAGGGGGAGTTCCTTAACGGAAGTGAGAGAGCAAGGGACGCATTGGGGCAGACGAAGGAGGTTGGATCAGCAAAGGAAGCAGCTTGGCCACCCGTGGCGTTCCCAGACCGGTCACGGCGTCCCAGCCAGGGCCGGCGCTATAGCCCTGGATGGCGACGGCGTTGCCCAGCCCATCCTGGCCGACAAAGGTATTGTCGCCCGAGGTAATGTCATGGAAAGCCTGCGTATAGAGATTCGAGCGTCCGATCGCGTAGAGAGCGGGGTTCAGGTTGCCCAGGCGATGGCCGGCCAGTTGATCGGCCAGAGCGGCGATCCCGGCCCACTGAGGCGAGCCGGCGCTTGTACCGCCGAAGCGGAAGACCAGATCCTCGCCCTCGCCTGATGAACTCCAGACCACCAGCACGCCGCTATCGATGCCGGCGTTGAAGGCCACGTCCGGCAGACCGCGGTAGCCGCCGATCTGGGCCACCCCATTCTGGTAATCGGGCCGCGAATAGATGGTACTAAAGCCCCCACCGCTGGCCGCCTGATACTGTGGCTCATCCCAGGCTTCCTCGCCCTGATAGCTTCCCTGCGTGCCGTTCGCCTCTAGCAGCGTCCCGCCAACTGCCGTGACCAGCGGATCGCTGGCCGGCGAAGAGACACTCAGGAAGTAGGAGTTGCCATCACAGGTATACTGAGCCGCGCCCTGATCGCCCGAGGCGGCAAAGAGCGTCATCCCTTGCGCCACCGCTTTGGCGAACAGCTCATGCTCCTGCTTGAGCAACTGGGGATCAACACAGCTCTCACCCTCGCCAAAGCTCTGCGAAATGATATCGCCCAGATTGTGCTCGACCGCGTAGCGCGTCGCGTTCAACACGTCGATATCCTGGTTGGACTTGGCCAGCACCAGAGTGATGGCCGCATCCGGCGCGATGGCATGCGCCCATTCCACATCAAGGCTGATCTCAGCAGCCCAGCCGACCTGGTTGCTGTCGAAGGCATTGAAAGGCGGCAGGCCATCGGGTGCTACAATATTGAAGCTGGGCGGGTCTGGTAAACCGAAGAGCGTGTCGAAGGTGTGCAGGTCATGGCGGATCGTCGGACTCTGGTAGGCATCGATGATCACGATGGTGTGCCCTTTCCCGGTGATCCCCTTGGCCAGGACGGGGGCAATCTCATAGGCGGTCTGAATCTGCTTCGGCCCGAAACAGGTCGCCGGATTCGTCGTCTGGCATGGGAAGGTGCGATCCTTGTTGACCGCGCCAGCGTAGATGTACTCGGGCCGATTGATCACGTAGTGCGGTTTGGCCGCTTGGACGATCTGATTGGCATAGAAGTGGATCAGTGTCCCTACCAGTAAGCCACACAGGACGATGGCGGTGGCTACCAGGTGCGGCAGCCAGCGCGTAATGGGGGTTCTCTCCATGAGAATTGTGACCTCCTTGTGAGCTAAACGGGACAATGTGCGCCGCGATCGATACCTTGCGGCACTCCATCAATCTTAGTGTAGGAGGATACAACCGCTTTTGAATAGATAAAATCAGTTAAAACATGGTTAAAGATGATGATAATCCAGTAAATGTTTGAGAGGTACAGAGATAGAAATATATAGATAAAAATGCTGAAAAATGGAAGGAACGGGGGATAGGAGAAAGAAGCTGAGGCAGGGAGAAGGGGCGACTAGAGGAATAGACTGGGGAGAGAGAGGCCGAGCGACGCGGGTGAGGGCCGACTTTGCCTCTTCTCTTCCCAGTCTGACTTGCGATCAGTCAAGTCTCTGGCTTACTAGCTGGTAAGCCAGAGGTTGTCTTACAGAGAGCGAGCGCGCGCCAGATCGCGGCCCGACGTACCGCAGCCGAAGGCCACCAGCAGCGGCAGGAGATGGGCCACGCGAGGCGTTCCCCAACCGGTCACGGGGTCCCAGCCCTTCGAGGCGGAGTAGCCGTTAATCGTCACCGAGTTGCCATTGGCGTCGGTGCCCGTGAAGGTATTATTCCCCGTCGTGATGTCGTGGAAAGCCTGTGCATAGAGCGGAGAATGACCGATCAGGTAGAAGGCGGGATTGAGGAAGCCAACGCGGTGATGGCCCAGCTGATCGGCCAGGGCTGTAATGCCAGCCCACTGGGGCGAGCCAGCGCTCGTACCGCCAAAGCGGAAGACCAGGTCCTGGCCCAGGCCAGACGAACTCCACACGGCCAGCACGCCGCCGTCGACTGCAGCGTTGTAGGCCACATCGGGCACACCACGGTAGCGACCGATGCCGGCGGTGCCGAACTGGTAGAATGGCTTCGGATAGATGGTGCTGAAGCCGCCACCGCTGGCTGCCTCGTACTGCGGCTCGTTCCAGGCCGTCTCACTCTGGTAGGCGCCAGTCTGGCCATCGGCGATCAGCTTCGTTCCTCCGACGCCTGTCACCAGCGGGTCACTGGCTGGGGAGCTAACGCTGAGGAAATAGGAATTGCCGTCGCAGGTATACTGAGCCGCCCCCTGGTCGCCCGAAGAAGCGAAGAGGGTAATACCCTTCAGCGTGGCCTCCAGGAACAGCTCGTGCTCCTGGCGCAGCAGCTTTGGATCGACGCAGCTCTCGCCCTCGCCAAAGCTCTGGGAGATCACATCGCCTAGATTATGGCGAATCGCATAGCGGGTCGCGCTGAGGATGTCCGTATCCTGATTGGACTTGGCCAGCACCAGCACGATGTGGGCGTCAGGGGCGATGGCATGGGCCCACTCCACATCAAGCGTAATCTCGCCTGCCCAGCCTACCTGGTTCGCATCGTTTGGATCGAAGGGAGTCAATCCGTCCGGTGCGACGATGGTGAAGGGTGGATCGGGCAGACCGAAGATAGAGTCAAACGTCTGCAGGTCGTGGGTGATAGTGGGACTCTGGTAGGCGTCAATAATAACGATCGAGCGTCCTTTTCCTGTAATCCCTTTATTCAGGATCGGCGTGATCTCATATGCTTCGCGAATCTGCTTGGGGCCATAGCAGTTGGGCGGCGTGGTCGTCTGACAGCGGAAGGTTGTATCGCTACGAGCAACACCTACGTACTCGTACTGCGGACGCACCACGGCGAAGCCGTGCACGCCGCGAGTCGTCAGTGCCGCCGCGCTCGCTCCTCCGCTGAGGCCAAGACTGAGCACCAGCATAGCGCAGACCGCTACTGCGGTAATGAGCAGGCGCGAGAGCCGACGGACGAGAGCTAGATCGTTCATCAATGTCTGACCCCCTTTTTCAAAACATAGTGCCTTAAGACAGTAGAGAAAACTCGTGCCTGGTGCGGATAGAGGGGAATAGGAATGGCACCCGCTTATAGTATACATGGTCTTCCTGCTTTTTTTAAAGAGGAACAGGTTGATAGAAGGTAAAGATCTAGCTTAAGAAATCTAAACATATAGCGTTCCTTTGTCTGCTCGTTTACTTACGCGCGGAATCATCGCTAGCGGCAGACCAGTCCCCCTTCGCGCTCCCCTCTTGCTGTAAAGCCGCTCTCGCAGTGAAAGGCCCGCCACCACGGTGACTGCGTCACTTTCCTGCCAGGCCGCTCGTATACTGAAAAAGGAAGAGGAAAAGAAGAGCAGCAGGCGGGTGGTCAGCCGCCTCATCCAGATGAGGAAGGAGAGATGTGCTATGACAGGCTCACTGGAAAAACCGTTGCTTCGGGAGTCGCGACCTGGCGAAGGGGGTGCGGACGCGCTGAGGCCGTGCAACCTCGCCGCCACTGGAGAGGGAGAGACACCTACGGAGAAGCAAGAGAGGGTAGGGGAAGCGCTTCTCTCTCGGACTGCCTCGACAGCCGCTAAGGTTCATAGACAGCGGCCACAGGTGGACGCTGCTGAGATGGAGGCGGTTGAAACTGTCGCTGCAGCTGAGGCCACGCAGGAGCGTCGGGCCGTCGCTGCTCCACGGCAGGGGCAGGAGGCACTGGTGGTAGCATCGCTGGGCGCTGCAACAGCCGATCACAATGAAGATACCCTTCCGTTAGAGCGCCCTACCCAGGGCGGCCCAGGGCCACAGGCTGCTTTCTATAGCGCGCCGACGCTACCAGTACTGCCACAGGAGCCGCCCCATACCGCTCAGAAGTCCCAGCGCTGGCCCCAAGGCCGCCGGGGCCAACCCTGGCCAGGACCGCGCCAGCGAGCCGCTCAAGAAAGGGCGGGCGGCCCCTCTTTCAAGAAACTCTGGATAGGAACGCTCATCGCCTCTTTGCTTTTGCTCCTGGTAAGCGTCAGCCTCCTGGTCTATCTTTTAGGGGTGTTGGCGGCGCGTGAGGGTCTCTCTCCGGCCTCGCTTCTCCCAGCGACTGCCAGCGGCAAGCTGGCGGGGGCACAGCCTGGACAGGGTAGCGCGGCCATCGAGCTGGCCCTCTTTCCCCAGAGTTTCAGCCCAGCCAACTGTCTTCCCGATAACGGTTATCGCTGTACAGCAACCCTCATGGCTAGCGGGCCGGCGGGCAGTGTGCGCTGGCAAGCCTGGTCCCAGGGTGTAGCCGCCCGCTTTAGCCCCGCCAATGGCAGCATTGAGCCAGGGCAACAGCAACAAGTGATCATTTATCTCCCTGCGACCTGTCCAGCCTCGGGGAAACTCCTCTTCTCCTGGAATAACCGGCAGCTGAGCGTGCCCTGGCACTGCTGAAACGCCGCCGCTAGCAGACTACCTGCGCATGGCGGCGTGTGGAATGTGTTCGGCCCCGACGCGCCAGTTTCGTTCCTGCCCAGCCTGGCCCTGAGTCCGGCAGGCTCCAGACCGGACCAGACTGAGACTGGCCCCCCACTCAGCGGGGAAGATCGGGGCGTGACTTGCGCAGCCGGAGCCAGCCCTTCTCTTTAGGCAGCTCTTCCTGGCTGTCCTGTCCTTGGGCCCTCAGCCCCATCTGCTCCAGGAAGCGAATCCCCGTTTCACTCCATGTGACGCCAGCGGCCAGCTCAATGACCTGGTCGCTGCGCACAGGAACCGGACGATAGCCCGGGGGCGGCTCCGTGGCCTGTGGTCCGGGGCGCGACGTTGGCCACTGTGGATACTTCGGTGCGACGGTCGGTACTTGTGACGGCGTTACCTTTTCCAGCTCCATCTCTATTGACCACCTTCTTTCTCTTGGCTCACGGCCTCAAAAAGCGTAGCAGCGTAGGAAGATATAATGAGCGGAGTGCGCTCTCTACGCTGGAGATCAGTCCTCACTACAGCTGAAAACCTGTATTAAGGAAAAGGAGACAGGTCATCCAGCTAGATGATAACGCAAAGCGGGCGCCTAGTCCATAGCGTTGTCGCGCTGTCTTGCTCAGCTATTTAGTTAGCAGGGGTGAGGAGACCAGACCGCCCCGGCTGGCCAGGGAGGCAAGGCTGTCAGTCAGCTTGCTTAAGGAGGATCTTTCTGCTATGCTGCCGGGCGAGAGCAGAGGGACGGGAGCATTTCCCACTGAGAGAAGGCGCGCGCAGGCCAGGCTGGCTTTTCCGTTTCGGCCAGCCGCGGCAAGAAAGAGATAATAGCGAGTCGCCCTTAAGGAGACGCGCTTACTGCCATGCCTGGGGAAACCGGATCAGCTGAAACAAGACAAGGGGAGAGCATAGGCATGATCAACCTGCAGGACCCCACGCTCAGGGAGCAACTACGGCGCAAGACCCCGGAAGGCCGCTATCTGGTTAGCGAGGCCGAGCTGGTGCTGGCGATCCGTGCTTGTGATGCACAGGGAGACAGCGAGCGTGTCCAGCTCATCTGCGAGGTGCTGGTCGAGCGCTGCGCACCAGAATTTCAGCGGCGCTCTCAGGGCTTACGTCATCGACCCGATCTGCGCGAGGAAGCGATTGCCAACATGTTTGAGCATCTTCTGCGCGAAGCTCTCAATCCACAGGAGGTGTTCATGGTTCAGAACTTCCCCCGCTATTTGCGCTGTCTCTGCGCAGACGAGTTCACGCGCGTCCTCCGTCAGGAGGGACTGCACTACCGACGTGACAGCGAGGGGCGCCCGGCGGGGCAGCCGCAGCACATCCCGCGGTCTTTAATGGAATCGCTCCAGACAGGCTTCTCTGAGGAAGAAGGATCGCCCGGCGCCGACGTGGCTGATCCCCAGGATGCCTATGAGCGCCTGCACGCTCTTGAAGAGAGCAGGCGCATTCTAACCTATCTCTCGGACCCGCTCGATCGCAAGATTATGGTGCTGCGCGTCTTCCAGGGGTTGAAGTGGGACGATATCGCGCAGCTTTGTCAGCGGACCGAGCGCACAGTGCGTCTACGCTATGAGAAGGCCCGGGCTTATCTGCGCGCCTGCCTCGATCGCGAGCGAGAGGAGTCGGAAGCAGCGCAGATGCGTCAGCAGCATCAGCGACAACCAGCCCAGCATGTGCCCACCGCTCATGGGCAAAACCAGCAAAGGTGAGGAGGCGTCAATCATGGCAAGCATCGACAGCCAGACAATCCAGCAGCTGAAGATGGCCTGGCTGGCCGCCGAGGAACGCGGCGATAAGCAGGCTCAAATGGCACTCTTGCGCGCGCATCCAGAGGCTCAGGAGGCTCTCATTGACTTTATCGCCGCCTACCACGCTACGGCGCTAGAACAGGAACATGGCGCGCTCGCCTCGCCTCAAGAAATCCAGCTGCTGCCCCTGACGGAACGCGCTCGTCAGCGTGCACTGGCGCGCGTCTTCGGCCTCAGCCAAAGCAGCGATGCCAGTGCTCAGGCCCGGCCCGAAGCCTCGGCGACCTCGCTTGCTGCCGTTAAGACGCTGCGTGAGCTGCGCCAGCGACGTCGGCTCAGTCTGACTGAGGCGGCGCGTGGCCTGCGCCTGGGCGTCGATGTCTGGAAAAAGTTTGAGGAGGGTCTGATCGATCTGCTCAGTCTCAGCGCACGCCAGCTTGAGCGGCTGGCCAGCTTCTTTGACATTAGTCCGCAAGAGTTCGCCGAACTGCTGCGCCATAGTCAGCCAACCCTGGCCCTCAATCGCCGGCAGACTGGCGAGGCGGCTCGGCGACAACGTCAGGAGACACCCGTCAGGCAAAGCTTTGCCGAGGCTATTGCCCGCAGTGATATGAGCGAGCAGGAGAAGCGCGCCTGGTTAGAGGAGTGAACTCGGCGCCTTGCTACTTAGCCTGTCCTCTTACTTCCCTGGCTTGCTCGCCTGCGAGGCTCTGAGCGGAGCGGGCTGCCTTGCTGCGACGCAGGCAGGCGCACCGCGTAGCCGAGGTAATGGAGCCTCGTGAGGCGACATAGACTCCAGAGGAAGCCGCCGTTGGTGGGGCCGCCGGGGGGCAAGCCAGCGATCTCTGCTGGTTGCAGGCCATAGGCGGTCAGCAGGAAGGCCAGCTCGCGGGGACGAATGAGGCTCCGAGGGCGGGCAGCGCCTTCCAATCCGAGGGCCAGTGGTAGGCGCTCCCCCAGCCAGCTCAACAGCAGGCGAGACGGCCAGCTGCCATTGAGGGCCTCAAAGACCAGCAGGCCGCCTGGCGCCAGCACGCGTGCCATTTCGGCAATAGCTGCCCGTAGATCCCTGACTTGCGCCAGCTCCTGCAAACAGACTACCATTGAGAAAGAGCCGCTGGCGAAGGGCAGGGCCTCAGCCTGCCCAGATAGATAGGTGATCACGTGGCCCAGGACTCTCTCCCGGGCGTGGCGCTGCGTCTGCTCCAGAACCAGTGGCGAATCGTCGAGGCCCAGGATGATGGCCCCACGCCGCGCCAGCTCCTCGCAGAGCTGGCCTTGACCACAGCCCACAATCAGGATCTCCTCTTGTCCAAGGGCTGGTCCCCCATAAAGGCGCGCCACAGCCGCCTCCACATAATCACAGCGCGCCACTGTCAACTGCGATTGCCACCGGGAAGAGTGCATATTGGCAAAAATCCTTTTTTGCCAGCGTTTTATCATAAGCATACCAGTCCTCTCTCTAATGAGACCATAAGCGATGCTCATCGATTATATAGTAATAGGAATGGTCGCTTTTCGTCGGAGAGTTATACAGAAAAGGGAGTATCCTTACAACGAGTGCAAACAGAGCCGGGAAAGATGGTATAATAGGGCGACTGATTACGCGATTGGTGGAGAGAGGAACCTGTTCCTATGGCTATGTTTGAAAGTCTCTCAAAGCGCCTTGAAGGTATCTTCAGCGGGCTGAGTGGCAAGGGGAAACTGACCGAGGCCGACGTCAACGAGGCCATGCGCGAGGTGCGCCTGGCCCTGCTGGAAGCGGATGTCAACCTGCGCGTTGTGCGCCAGTTTGTCGAACGCGTGCGGGCCAAAGCCATTGGAGCCGAGGTCTTGGGGAGCTTCTCGCCGGCTCAGCAAGTGCTGCAGATCGTGCATGAAGAACTCATAGACATGCTGGGTGGCGAAGGGAGTCAGAACCGGCTGGACCTGGGTGGCCCGCCACCCAATGTCATCATGCTGGTCGGGTTGCAAGGCTCAGGCAAGACTACCACGGCGGCGAAGCTGGCCAACTATCTGCGCAAGGAGGGCCAGCGTCCGCTACTCGTGGCCGCTGACATGTATCGGCCAGCGGCTGTGCGCCAGCTCCAGACGCTGGGCAAGCAGCTCTCGATTCCGGTGTACGCCGAGCCGATGGGGGCCAACCCGGTCGATATCTGCGTCCATGCTGTTGACTACGCTCGCGAGCAGGCTGCCTCTGTCGTTATTCTGGATACTGCCGGGCGTCTCAACATAGACGAGCAGATGATGCAGGAGGTCATCGCCATTCGCAAGCGCGTGCAGCCGCGCGAGGTGCTCCTCGTCGCCGACGCTATGACTGGCCAGGAGGCGGTACGCGTGGCCAGCGACTTCAACCAGGCCGTGGCTCTGACAGGGATGATTCTGACCAAGATGGATGGCGATGCTCGTGGTGGCGCAGCGCTCTCGATCCGGGCGGTCACGGGGGTGCCTGTTAAGTTTCTGGGCGTCGGAGAAAAGACGGATGCTCTGGAGCCGTTTTATCCCGACCGTCTGGCCTCGCGTATACTGGGAATGGGCGATGTCCTGACCCTCATCGAGCGGGCGCAGGAAGCCATTGATCAGCAAGAGGCGCTCCAGACGCAGGCCCGCCTGCAGCAGGGGCAGTTTGATCTGGAGGACTTCCTCAAGGCGATGCGCCAGCTCAAGCGCATGGGGCCGCTGCGCTCCATTCTGGAGATGTTACCTGGCTTTAACAAGCTGGCCGCCCTGCCCGAGATGGATGAGGCCCTGGAGGGCGATCCTTTGAAGCATATCGAGGCGATCATTCTCTCGATGACTCCCGAGGAGAGGCGCAATCCAGATATTATTAATGGCAGCCGACGCCGGCGCATTGCACGCGGCAGCGGCACCAGCGTGCAGGAGATCAATCAGCTCCTCACCCAGTTCAATGAGACGCGCGCCATGCTGCGCCAACTCGCCAGCGGCAAAGGTCCCTGGGCCCGCTTGCTGCGCCAGTACGCCAGCGATGGGGGCGGCCTGGCGGCTAGCTTGCCCGGTATGCCAGCCGCTCCGAGCCTGCCTCAGTTGAACAGCGGGGAGCCTAAGAAGACCGGCAAGGCTGCCCGTAAGGAACGAAAAAAGCAAAAGGCCAAGCAGAAAAAGAGGAGGTAATCCCCATGCCGGCCAGACCTCAGCCCCGCGCGCGCCCGCCCGCGCCTGCTGCGCTGCTCTTGCTGAGTCTGATGCTGCTCCTACTGCTCATGAGTGCCTGCGGCGGCGATTCCCAGGCCCGCCAGCAGGCCAGCCAGAGCAAGGATCAGCTCGATCAGCTGCTGCGCTATGCGCTCTCTATTGGTGTGCCTGCTACGCTACTGCAACCGATCCAAAAGCAGGAGACGACTCTCAGCAGTGGCTCCCCTCCGTTTTCCCCATTCGACGATCGGCCAGTCACCGCCTACTATACACGTTTGACCAATCAATACAAGCATTTGCAAGAACAAACTAAACAAGTCATTAATACGACTACTGAACAATTTCAGGCGCGGGCCCAGCAGGATATGCAGAATTTTCAAGATGCTTTGACGGCGCGCCGCGTCGATGGTTTTGGCAACCTGCAATTTTTTACGCAGCAATATCAACGTGATCAGAGCCTGATGGCAACTGCGCGCTATCCTCGGGATTATGCTGCTATCAGTAATGAGGCCCAGACCCAAACCCAGGCTTTAGATCTGATGAAAGCGACGCATGATCGTCTGACGGCCTTGCAGAGTACGATCAAGCAGCTCCAGAAGGCCAACATCGATGTAACGGCCATGCAGGCCCAATATCAAGATGATGTGCAGACCTTCAACCAGGCCGTCAAGCCCACGGATTTTCAGCATTTGCAGAACCTGATCAATGCCCAATACGAGCTAGCGGTGGTCAATTCTATTCAGGCCGTACCCTATGTTGGCAGCGCCAAGCTGAATACGTTTAAGGCTCAGCTCGACGATCTGAAGAAGTATGGCGTTGATGCCAGTAGCTATCAGCAGCGCTACAATGCTGACAAGGCGGCGATGGAGCGGGCCACGACCCTGGAGCAGTATCTGGCAGTCTCGCGTCAGATCGACGCCGACATGGCCGCCATGTATCCCGATCTCGTCCGCGGAGAAGCCTACTGGCTGGTGAATGAGATCGATCGCCAGGCTCGCAGCTGGGGCAAAGCCAATTTCTATCATGATAAATTTGATGGGAACAATTACATTCTCGATGCTGGCTATACCCTTGACGGTATTGGCTACTGGCTCAATCGAGAGCTGAGCTGGACCTATACCACTGAGGACTACCAGGCGGTAGTCGATGAGGAGCAGAACGAGCTGTTCAATCTCCATATGATGGAGCAGAACTACAACGACCACACGCCATACAACAAGGTCCACCAGACCGACCTGCAAATCCTCGATCACTATCACCTGCGCAGCTCTCAGGTACTGATGGTCTCCTTCACCGAGCAGGCCATGCGCGTCTACGATCACGGTAAGCTGGTCAACGCCTTCCTGGTCACCACAGGCCGGGTCGAGCGTCCGGCCCTGCCCGGCGTCTGGCCGACGCAGAACCGTGAATCGCCGACGGAATTTAAGTCGAGCGATCCTCCGGGTTCCCCTTACTACTATCCTCCCACCCATATCAACTATGCCATTCTCTATCACTGGGGTGGGTTCTTCGTCCATGATGCCTGGTGGCGTGTCGACTTCGGGCCTGGCACTCAGTTCCCCCACTATGACAGTGGAGGCGATGAGAGCTTTGCAGGAAACGGCAGCCACGGCTGTGTAAACGTCCAGGAGGATCAGATGGCCTGGCTCTATGGCCACACTGACTGGAACACCGTGATCGTGATCTACTGATCGTACTGATCGCCTGACCGTAATGGTGGCCGCAACAAGCACACGGGCGCTGCTCCCTCAAACAGAGCAGCGCCCGCTTTGTGGAACCGGGAGGAGGGCTGGTGCCTGGCCGGGTGGGGCGGAGAGCATGATCAGCTGAGGGAGGTGGCAGGCAGCCAGCCAGACAGCCAGCCAGACAGACAGACAAGCTGGCTGCCTGCCTGGGAAGTCAGGCCACATCCTCGCCTTCGCCGTTCGGTACCAGCTCCTGGGGAGTAGACAGGGGAGGCAGCAGATCGGCAGGCACCCGTGGCAGGTGCAGGTAGAGATCTACCCCACTCAGGGGACGACGCCAGCTGCGGGCCGCGCGCAGGTCCTGCAGAAAATCACGTTGTAGATCAACGCCCAGGGCCTGCCAGAAGAGGCTGATGGCCCGTCGGGCGAAAGCCAGGGCATTGCGCGGCTCAATGCGGTCCAGATCCTCAAAGAAAAAGGCGCAGCTGGTGAAGCTGCACAGCAGGTAGTACTCGGCCTCCAACAGCAGCAGGGCGCGCCGACGTTTCTCAGCGAGGGCGGCTTTCGCCGTGGAACCAACGGGTCTGGCGAACTCCTCCCAGAAGCTTTCAGGCGAGCGCCAGCTATTGCGCAGAGCCAGATAGCCATTGCGGGCCGCCCAGGGGTCGCGTAGCACCTCTGCGGCGAAGCGTTCGAAGAGTTGATCGCCGCGGGTGGCTAGACGGTTCAGGGCCTGGCGCAAGGCCCCTTTCCAGTCGCTGCGTCCTTCGGTACAGGAGCAGCCGCGGGCCCAGCGATCGACGCCGTGAAAGCAGCTCCAGGATGTTGGCGTGCGTAGCGTCACCTCACGACGCGGTGGATGCAAGCGCAGATAGTGCTCCAGCGTGCAGAGCTGGAAACCAGCCGCCTCAGCGCTATAGCGCACCAGGCGAGTCAGGAACTTATCGCGCCAGATCCAATGGTGGCCGTACAGCTCGCCGTCGGTGGCGATCACAATCAGCTGCGGCTCACCTCGCTCCAGTTTTTCCGGCACCAGATGAGCGGGCAAGATTGTCGAAGCAAAGTGGTCGGCGTTCACCGTCACGTTGCCGTCGAACGAGACTGCTCCTGAGAGCGGAGCGTGGTAGAAGAAGACCGTCATGCTGCGATTGGCGGGCAGGCGCACCAGATACGGCTCCGTCACATCCACCGGGGTGGCGGCCTGCCAGGGAGCCAGCACTGTAAAGGTGACGCCACAGCGCGCCAGCAGATCGAGCGTCTCCATATCCACCGCCGTCTCCGGCAGCCACATCCCTACAGCCTCGCGACCGTAGCGCTGGCGGAAATCCTGCAGGCCCCAGATGATCTGCGTATACTTATCGCGACTATTGGCCAGGGGGAGGATCACATGATGGTAGGGATGAGCCAGGGCGTTGCCGCTGCCGTAGCGCAGGCGGTGTTGCCGGTCGGCCTCAATGATGGTCTGATGAACGCCAGGGTGATGGTCGGCCAGCCAGGAGGCCAGCGTTGGCCCCATATCATAGCTGATCAGCTCGAAATTGCCGGCCTCGGCATTGGGGCGGTAACATTCCGCCGTAATCTTCTCGTTGAAATTGGCAAAGGGAGCGGCTTCGGCCTCGGCGGGAATAGCGCCAGTGAAAGGGTCCTCGCGCGGGGGCTGGTAGAAGTGCCCGTGGAGGCAGAGGAAGAGAGGCGCAGCGCCGGGCGTTGCAGCCTCGCTCACCGCTTGCTGTTCAAGCATAGACCAATGAACCTTCTCATCTGCTCACAGAGTTAGCTGCTGCGCGACCGACCCCGGCCTCTACCTGCGGCGCTCCTCTCTGCGCACAACCCAGCCAACCCGTGGCATATAAGATATACGCACGCAGAGAGAAGCGCGTTCCACTCAGCGTGTCGCGGCAGCCGTAGCCCGGCTGACCCTGGCCCAGCGATAGCTAGCTATCGCTGGCTGGCGTGCCTGTCGTAGCGCAGGGTCGGTGGCCCGGTGGCCCGGTAGCTTGCCCGGCTCAGGCCGAGCGCGACTGCGTACTCATCAAGAACTCCTCGTAAGCCTGACGGAGCTTCGGGTAACGCAGCAGAAAGACGCCGGCGTACTCCTGCGTTAGCGGACGAGGCTGGCGGATCAGACGCATATTGGCCTCTTTAAGGAGGCGATTGCCCTTCTTACTATTGCAGGCTTTGCAAGAAGTCACCAGGTTTTCCCAGGTGCTCTTGCCGCCACGCGAGCGCGGGATCACATGGTCGAGCGTCAGCTCGCGGGTCCGCTTGCCGCAGTACTGACAGGTTTCCTCGTCGCGCAGGAAGATATTGGCGCGCGTGGGCTGGAGGGCGACGCGCGGAACACGGACGTTGGCGAGCAATTGCACGATCACGGGCCGCTCGTGGTCGAGGCGGCGGGCCTGAATATTCTCCTCAATCGCCTTGCGAACCTCGTCGTCCAGGAAAGTCACCTTTTTCTTCGACAGCAGGACGACCAGACGACGCTCTGAGATGACCGAGAGAGGCTGAAAGGAAGAGTTCAGAACTAGGACAGGCATGAATGGCTTTCCTTCCTCTCTGTCAGAGCTGAACCACCGGGCAGACAGCGAGGAGGAAGCCGAACCGGGGCTAGAGGAGGAGAGAGGCCGGGGCCTCACCTCTCGTCAGCTTCTCATCGCCGCCTGCGTTGCTCACCGATTGGCCAGGGAGACGGGCGTTGACATTGCACGATCAGGCAGGGGTTGGACAGACCACCGATCTGAGCGCTGAGGAGCTGGTGAACCGCCAGTGAGCTGCTGAGAAGTGGATAGAGGGTGCGAGAAGACGAGACTCTATCCATCATACCTTCTGCTTTGCGCAAGCGGTGCTGCACCGTAATCGAATGCTCCATGCTCCAGCGGATCGGACCGGTAGTCGAGCCTGACCTAACCTCAGCCGACCGTTGAGCTAGCCGGCTGTTGGGCCGGCCAGGTAACAAACCAACGAGAGATGAGCTCCAGGAAGAGAAAGTGCCAACTTGGTCGGGGTGAGAGGACTCGAACCTCCGACCTCAGCGTCCCGAACGCTGCGCGCTAGCCACTGCGCTACACCCCGCTAAACCGACTCGTGCAAGTTCTTCGCCGGTCTCGCTCGTTTGCCCTGCTCGGTTATTCCCCTTCTGCGCAATCGATGAGGCGAAACGAACATCCTACGAGAACATCACCAGCCCAGCCTGAGCTGGTGGTGAGGCCGGGCGAAAACGTTGCGTTGCAGGCAGTCGCTACGTCTGTGGCTCTTGACGAGCGGCCTGCGGGCGCAGGCGTTCTCGCATGCCTCTTGTCATTGCATAGTATAGCACAGGCGGTCTTGGCTTGGCAATAGGGTAGACGAGAGAAAAGGGCGAGGTTGCTGAGCTGTTAGCCGGGCGCGGCCTCGCTGGAAGGGTTGCTGGCTGTCTCTGGCGTGCTCTCGCCAGGTGCGGGAGCCTTGACCGCTGCTTCAGGCGGCTGAGACTGGGCTTTCTCCTCGGCCTCCTCTATCAGGCTCCCGTCGGGTCGCTCGTAGATGGTTCCCTTGAGGGAGGAATAGCCGATAGTAAAGCCGCCGGGCACGTGGCGCAGCCGCTCCCAATAGACCGGGAAGTCGGCGCGGCGGATGAACTCCTCGATCTGGCGGCGCACGTCGTTCTCATCGATGGCATAAAATTGCTGGAGGTAAAGGGCGGAGTCTCCCCGGTTGTATTCAAAGAGCCAGAGGCTCTTCTTAATGAGCTTCCCTTCTTCTTCCATCATCTAGCTCCTTGCTGTTCACTGTCTACTCCCCTTGCTGTGGAGTCCTCTCAATCGCATTACAGCTCTCCCTCTATAGTAGCCGTTTTTCGCTCTTCTTTGAAGATAGGATTGATATCATGCCAATGGAATGATCGGTCGGTCTCTGAGGCCAGTTCTGGTGGCTTCCAGGCTGGTCGTACCGTGTAGCACTATGGCGGAGCAGCCTGGCGGCGGCGAGCCGCCACAGAGCGAGGTTGACGCTCTCCCGCCGGAAGTGCTAGAATATATCCTAGTGAGCAGGTCGGATTAAGAGTAACCTGCGTAGGAGCGATGAAAGCGAGGAATCAGCATTCCCCACGGGGCGAGAAAGGAGCGAGCCATGATTTTGAGAGTCTCCACAAAAGGCGAGTATGGTGTACGCCTCATGGTTGATCTGGCTCGCCACTACTACAGCTCGCGCCCGCGGTCATTGACCGATATTGCCCAGGCCGAGCAGTTGTCTCTGGCGTACCTGGAGCAGCTGGTGAAGCTTCTGCGTGAGTCTGAGCCGCCGCTGGTGATCAGCACACGCGGGGCGCATGGCGGTTATCGGCTGAGTCGCCCGCCGGAGGAGATCACGATGGGGGAGATTGTGCGGGTCCTGGAAGGGCCGATTGCACCCATGATCTGTGCGACCGAGGGAGAGATGACGCAGATCTGCAGTCTGCTTGACTCCTGCAAGACGAAGTTCCTCTGGGCCAGGGTACGCGATGCGGTTGCTCAGACGCTGGATTCGATGACTCTCGCCGATTTGGTGGGCGCCTCCGAGCAGGAGACGCAGAACGCTCCAACGCACTTTATCTCCATCTCGGACATCCGTGTGGCTCCGTCTTCGGCGCTGTGAGCTGAGCTGAGCTGAGCTGAGCCGAGGCGGCTGGGGCTGGTGGGCCGGGGAGAGGCCGGTGGGGCCTGCCGATGGGGCGAGGGTTGGGTGGGTTGGCGTTGGTTGGCTAAAGTGGTCGCAAGATGACCGCGAGGAGAGCTGAAAACTCGGCTCGATTCAAGGGCCGCGGCAGACTCCCAGTTTTAGATACAGTGACATAGACAGGCAGACAGACTGACAGGCTGATGAGCGAACAGCTCTTTGCCTCCCTGCTCAGCTTGGTACAACACCCAGGCAGCCAGCCTGTCAACGACCTAACTAACCAGCTCGCTCCGCCTCTGTTTGCGGCTCTGCTCCGGTCCTACCTGTGCAGCCTTGCAGAGGACGGGAAGCGATGGCTGTCAGGCTGAGGTAGTGTAATCGTATCTCAAGCTCTTCCAAGGAGGATGGTTTTCGCTAATGGCTTCAGAATTGGTCATTAAGAATCTTCACGCCAGCATCGAGGGCAAACCCATTTTGCGCGGCGTCGACCTGGTGGTGCGTCAGGGCGAGGTTCATGCCCTGATGGGCCCCAATGGCTCCGGCAAGAGTACGCTCGCCAACGTCATTATGGGCAACCCCAAGTACGAGGTCACCGACGGCGAAATCTGGTTTAAGGGGGAGAATATTCTCGAATATTCGCCGGATCGTCGTGCTCGCATGGGCCTCTTCCTGGCGTTCCAATATCCGATGGCAATCCCAGGGGTGAGTGTGGCCAACTTCCTGCGCCGCGCGCTGGAGGCTGTACGCGAGGGACCCCGGCCCGTTGGCGAGGAGAACCCCAGCGGCAGACCCGCCCCGCGCAAGACGATCCCTCCCTCTGAGTTCCGCAATCTGCTGCGCGAAAAGATGAAGCTGCTGAAGGTCGATAACAGCTTCATCAACCGCTCGATCAACGATGGCTTCTCCGGCGGCGAGAAGAAGCGTGCAGAGATCCTGCAGATGGCCCTGCTGGAGCCGGAGATCGCCATGATGGATGAGACCGACTCGGGCCTCGATATCGACGCCCTTAAGATCGTCTCCGATAGCGTCAATGCCCTCCGCGGTCCCAAGCTGGGCCTGCTGGTAATTACGCACTATCAGCGCATCCTCAATTACATTGTGCCTGATTTCGTGCATGTAATGTTCGACGGTCGTATTGTGCGTTCCGGCGGCAAGGAGCTGGCCCTGGAGCTGGAGGAGAAGGGTTACGAGTGGCTCCGTCCCGAGGGGAGCGAGGTGGCTGTCAATGACTGAGGCTCTGGCGACAACCGGCTTTTCTCGTGAGGCGGTGATCGCGCTCTCGCGTCGCAAGGGTGAGCCTGAGTGGATGCTGCAGAAGCGGCTGCAAGCTTGGGAAATTTATGAGCAGACGCCAGCTCCCCTGGGACGGCGTGGCGACCTGGGGACGCTGCAGCGATTGGCGCGCTTCCATTTTCAGGAGCTGTATCCCTATCTGCCTGCCGATGGCAATGGGGCGCTGCCGGCTCCCATCGAGGAGGGGCTGCGTGATGCTCTCGTCGGCGCCTCGGAGCGTTCGGGCCTGGTGCTGCAGCGCAATAGCTCGGTGGTGCGTGTCGAGTTGTCCGAGGAGCTGAGGAGCCGCGGCGTGATTCTCACCGACCTTGATACGGCGGTGCGCGAGCACGGCGATCTGGTGCAGCGCTACTTTATGACTCAGGCTGTGCCCTTGGCCACCGATAAGTATACGGCTCTCCACGCGGCCTTCTGGAGTGGTGGCATCTTTCTCTACATTCCCAGTGGCGTGGAGATCGAGGAGCCGATCCTGGCTCAGATCTGGCTCGATGCCCCGGCGGCGGCGGCCTTCGCCCACACCTTGATTATCGCTGATGAGCTGAGCAGCGCTCGCTATGTGGAGGAATATGCCTCGGCTTTCGAGGGCGAGCAGCCTTCTCTGCTAAGCGCAGTGGTCGAGGTCTTTACAAAGAATGGGGCGCGCATCGAGTACACCAGCCTCCAGGACCTGGGGCGCAATGTCTGGAGTGTGATGCATAAGAATTCGATCCACGAGGCCGATAGCAGCGTCTCGTGGGTAATGGCCGATCTTGGCAGCCGCCTGACGTTCTCCAATATCGGCTCGAATCTGATCGGTAATGGCAGCGCCACCGAGCTGGTGGGTGTCTTCTTCAGCGACCAGGATCAGCGCTTTGTGATTAAGAGCCTCTCGAATCACGTGGGCCTGTCGACGAACGCTGAGACCCTGGTGCATGGGGCGCTGGCCGATGAGTCGCGCGTGGAGTTCGATGGGATGATCCGCGTGCAGCCAGGAGCTCAGCAGACGGCTTCCTTCCTGTCGGAGCATAATCTGCTGCTGAGCAAGCATTGCCGTGCGGAGGCCATTCCTGGTCTGGAGATCGGCGCCAACGAGGTGAGCGCGAGCCACGGTGCAACGACCGGCCAGGTTGATGAGGAGCAGCTCTTCTACTTGATGGCTCGGGGCCTTCCCAGGGACGAGGCCGAGCGGATCATTGTCCAGGGCTTCTTTGAGCCGGTCCTGCAGCGTATTACGCTCGATAGTCTGCGCACGCGCCTGCGCCGTAATATTGTGCGCCGCATGCGGGGCGGCCATGAGTCGGAAGCCGACTGGATCGAGGCTCAGGAGCGCTGGGAGATCGAAGGCGTCGATGAGGGCGCGGTGAGCTTTGATCGTCCTTCGGAAGAGGAGGAGATCCGTCTGCTGCCAGAGTAGGCCCGGGGAGTGGTGCCTACTGCCCCCGTCTGGCCAGGGACGGAGGATGCGAGCCTTGCTCGCTCGCGGCTCCTCCTCTCTTTCTTTGCTTTCTGGCTGGCTGTTGGCTGCTGTTGCGCTCGCCGGGGGACGCGAGGGAGGATCTGGGCTGGCTATCGCTCTTCCTTCCTCCCTGCTTGTCTGCCTGATACTCTACGGGAGATGCAGTCCCATCCGACGAGCGAATTGTTGAAAGAAAGAGATCAGGGAATACCATGCAGGACGTTGTTGAGGTGCGCCGCGAGCCGCGCAGTGTGGAGGAGATCCGAGGCGATTTCCCAATCCTGTCGCGGCAGGTTCATGGCAAGCCGCTGGTCTATCTGGATAGTGCGGCCAGTTCGCAGAAGCCGCTGGCGGTCATTGAGGCCATGAATGCCTACTATCGCAGCTCTCATGCCAATGTGCACCGTGGCGTCTATGAGATCAGCGAGGAGGCCACCGAGGCCCTGGAGCGCGCGCGGACGAAGGTGGCGCGCTTTATCAACGCGCGCCAGAGCAAGCAGGTCATTTTTACGCGCAATACGACCGAGAGCATTAATCTGGTGGCCTATAGCTGGGGTTGGGCGAACGTCAAGGCCGGCGACCTGATCGTGCTGACAACGATGGAGCATCACAGCAATCTGGTCCCCTGGCAGCTGCTGGCTCAGCGCAGTGGAGCGCGGCTGGAGTTTGTGCCGTTGACGCCCGAGGGGCTGCTGCAGCTGGATGTCTACGCCCGGCTGCTGGAGCAAGGGCCGAAGCTGGTGGCTTTTACTCAAATGTCCAATGTCCTGGGGACGATTAATCCCGTGAAGGAGATGATCGCTCAGGCCCACGCTGCGGGGGCTGTGGCCCTGGTCGATGCCGCTCAGAGCGCGCCTCATTTGCCGCTGGATGTCCAGGAGCTGGATGCTGATTTTGTTTGCTTCAGTGGCCATAAGATGCTGGGTCCGACAGGGATCGGCGTGCTCTACGGCAAGCGCGAGCTGCTAGAGGCCATGCCGCCTTTTCTCGGCGGCGGTGATATGATCCGTAGTGTCAGTCTGCGCTCCTCGACCTGGAACGATCTGCCCTGGAAGTTTGAGGCGGGAACGCCGGCCATCGCTGAGGCTGTTGGTCTGGGGGCGGCTGTCGATTATTTGAGCGCGCTCGGTATGGATTGGGTCCGCCAGCATGAGCGCTCGATAACGGCCTATGCCCTGGAGCGCTTGCAGACGGTTCCTCAGCTGCAGATCTATGGGCCGCTCACGGAGGAGCTGCGCGGCGGCGTGGTTTCTTTCTCGCTGGCTGATATCCATCCCCACGATCTGGCCTCCATTCTCGATCAGGAGTTCGGGGTAGCGATTCGTGCTGGCCATCATTGCGCACAGCCTCTGATGGAGCATCTGGGCCTGGTGGCCACGGCCCGCGCCAGCTTCTATGTCTATACGCTGCCGGAGGAGATCGATGTGCTGGTACAGGGACTGCGGCGGGCGCTGGAGATTTTTCAAGTCTAGGTCTATACTATAATAATCCCGTGCCTGGCCGCTTTACGCTGCCTGCTTGACTGCCGGCAAAACTGTCGCTGCTGCGCTGACTGGCTGGCCGCGCCTGCGCCGGGCCGTGAAGCACGGGAACCGGGTGCGGTGAGGTAGACAGGGGGGAGAGAGAGGCAGAAGCCAAAAGATGAGGGAGGGGGCTGTGGCAGGTCTCTCCAGGCTATCTTGCCGCCTGGTTGATTCCTTACCTGGGAGGCAGCGCTATGTCGATGGATTATCGCGAGTATATTCTGGACCATTACCGTGATCCGCGCAACTATGGGCGGCTGGAGAATCCAACGGTGCACGTGGAGGATTCCAATCCGCTCTGTGGCGATCAGGTGAGCATGGATCTCCTGGTGGAAGGCGATCATGTTACGGCGGTGCGCTTTCAGGGCCGGGGCTGCGCGATCAGCCAGGCGGCCACTTCGATGCTGACAGAGATGGTGCAGGGCAAGAGTGTCCAGGAAGTGGTGCGTCTGGGCAAAGATGACATCCTGGAGGCGCTGGGTATTCCGATCAGTCCTGCGCGCATGAAGTGTGCCTTCTTAGGGCTGCGTGTTCTCCATAAAAGCCTGGTCCTGGCTGGCCTGGAGCGCCCGGAGCATGCCGATGAGCACGATGATGAGCTGTGAGTCTGATTGATGAAGCCTGGCGAGGCGGTGCCGCGGATGCATGTAGTGACGGAAAGGAGCTGCCTGAACGATGCGCCTGGAAGGAAAAGTTGCGGTGATTACCGGCGTGAGTCATCCGGGCCAGATGGGCTTCGCCCTGGCCGGCTTTTTTGCTGAGGAGGGGGCGACGCTGGTGATCACCTCGCGCAGCGCGGAACGCGTAGCGGCCCGGGTTGCCGAGCTGCAGACGCGAGGCGCCAGGGTCAAGGGGGTGGCTGTCGATCTGACCAGCGAGCAGGGGGCGCAGCGCCTGGTTGAGGAGGCAGTGGCCTGGCAGGGCCGCATCGATGTGCTGGTCAATCTGGCTGGCGGGCTGACGAAGTATGGTCCCCCTCACGAGTATTCGCTGCAGGACTGGGAGAAGGAGCTGAATAATAATCTACGCACGGCCTTTCTCTGCACGCGCGCGGTTTGGCCGGTGATGCTGGCCCAGGGCGGTGGCAAGATTATCAACTTTAGTCGGGCCTACAGCATTCAGAATGCGGGGGCGCAGACGTTGGCCTACAACTGTGCCAAGGCTGGGGTGGATGCCCTGACCCGTACTTTTGCTCAGGCAGGCAAGGCGGTCGGGATCTATGTAAACGCGATTGCCCCGGGTCTGATTGCGACGCAGTCCAATCTCGACGAGCTGCATCCCTCGCCCGAGGAGCTGCGCACCAGATGGGTCAGTCCGCGTGAGATTGCTGAGGTGGCCATCTTTCTGGCTACTGCCGCCAGCGATGGCGTCACTGGGGCCATTATCCCTGTCCAGGGACGCGGCATCTGAACGGTCTGAAGGCTGAGCGAGCGCTGTGGAATGTCCGTCTGCTGGCTTGTCACAGGCCAGCGACGGCGTTCTGCGTCCGGGCAAGCGCTACAGTGGGCTACAGTGGCTACAACGGGTTATAAGCAAATCAAAGCTCGCGAGGGGAAATGAAGCTGCCATGAGTGAGTTTCTCGCCGTTGCACGCTGGGATGAGCTGGGAGAAGGGGAGCTGCTGGGAGTAGAGGTCGATGGTGAGCTGATCTGTCTGGCTAAGATCGATGGTGTGGTCTATGCCTGTAATGGTGAATGTACCCACGTTGGTGGGCGTCTTTACGAGGGAGAGCTGCAGGACGGCGTGCTCACCTGCCCCGTCCACGGCGCACAGTTCGACCTTCGCACGGGCAAAGTCCTGCGTGGTCCTGCCCGTCAGGACCTGGTGCTCTATCCTGTGCGTGTTGAGGACGGCCTGATTAAGGTTGCTCTTCCTCCCGATTGAGTTTTCAATCTCGGCAATAAACTGACTGGTCAGTTCATGAAGGTTCAGGCTGGAGCCAGACGCCTCTTGCGCTGGTCTGGCGCTCACTTGCTTATAGCTTTTTGACCAACCTCGGTCTCAGCGGAGAGATGGCCAGGTGCGAGCGAGCAGGAGGGAGACAAAAGAAGCTGGTCTTTTCTCTGGGGAGCGGGCCAGCGCCATCGCCCTGGGATGCTGATTCTGCGTGGAAATCCTCTTGCGCAGTCACTGAAGACCCCCTACAATAGCCGCGTGAAACCTTCGCTCAAGGACGAAGCTCAATCTTTGCTGCGGATGGAGAAAACGCTGTTATGGTAGGCAGGTCACATCTTCTTATTGGCCTCACGGCAGGTGTTGTTCTGGACAGCCTGGTTCACCTGAGTGGACCCCCGATTACCCTGGCTCCCAGTGTCCCGCTCAAGCTCGTCGTAGCTAAGGCAATCTACTATGTGGCTGTGGGCTTTGGCGCGTTGCTGCCGGATATCGATAACGCTCATAGCACACTTGGGCGCAAGTTCGGCTGGATCAGCCGTGAGATCCAGCACATAGCAGGCCATCGTACCCTTTTTCACAGTCTGCTTGGTCTGCTGCTCGGCTCCCTGCTCGCGCTGGGGGCTCAGCAACTGGTGCTCTACTTGCTCGCGATGCGCGGTCTGAGTGCACCGGCCAGCCTCATGAATGCGACCCATATGATCTTCTTCGCCGTGCTCTTCGGCTGCGTCGTCCATATTCTCTGTGATGCCCTTACCGAAGGCGGTGTGCCCTTACTCTGGCCCAACCCGAAGCGCTTTGGCTTCCCACCTAATCCGAAGTGGCGCTTCCGCACAGGCACGTGGCCGGAGTATGTCATTGTCTGGTCCTTTATCGTCCTGGTAGGCATCGGTATCTGGCAGAATGTCATTTATATATAAGAGGGCCGATAGAGGAAGGGGGAACGGAGCCGGGCGTGGGAGATAGCGAGGTGAGGTGGCAGGGCGCCGGGGAGAAGGCATGAAGAGAAAAAAAGAGTAGCGCAGAGGAGCTATGAAGCTATTCAATCTGCGGGTCCAAACATGGCTAGCCTGGGGCCTGGTTGTGCTGGCAACAGTGATCTATTTCCTGGAGATGAGTCATCAGGCCGTGCTCCGCTATGATACGTTCAAGGCGACGGCCTTCGACCTTGGTAACTACGATCAGGCCATCTGGAACACCTTGCATGGCCGGCCTTTCCAGTTCACGAACCAGGCGATCGATTGGTATGGTCCCCCTACACGCCTGGGGGTGCATTTTGAACCCATCCTGTTGCTGCTCGCTCTCCTCTATCTGATTCGCTCCGATCCACGCACCCTGCTTGTATTTCAGACGCTGGTGCTGGCGCTGGGGGCCTTCCCCGTCTTTCTGCTGGCCCGCTACTATCTGCCGCGCTGGCCCTTGTTGGCCGCCCTCTTTGTGGTAGCCTATCTGCTCGCGCCGGCCTTGCTGGGCCTCAACATCTTCGATTTTCATGCCGTTAGCCTGGCCACGCCCTTGCTCCTCTATGCTTTGCTGGCTCTCACCTATCGCCGCTACGTGCTGCTGGTACTCTGTTGTTTTCTGGCGGCTTCCTGTAAGGAGGATGTGCCGCTGGCGGTCGGCTTGCTGGGCCTCTTGATGATCTGGCGCTATCGCCTGCCGCGCCTGGGCCTGGCGCTCTTCATCGGCGGCTTCCTCTGGTCGGCTCTGGCTTTTGGGGTGATCATTCCCCACTTTTTCCCAGGTCAGCAGGCCAACAACTTCTGGTACCGCTACGAGACGCTGGGCAGCTCTCCCGGCGCCGCTATAGTTAATTTACTGCTGCATCCCTGGCTGCTCTTCACCACCTTTTTGACAGTGGAGCGCTTCTACTATCTGGCCAGCCTGATCAGGAACACGGGCTTTCTCGCTCTGCTCGCTCCCGAATGGCTGATTCCGACCTTGCCAAGTCTGGCGGTCAATGTGCTGAATACCGATCCGGCCCTCTACAGCGGCGTCTACCACTATAATGCCTCGATCATTCCTTTTGCGGTGATGGCGGGGATCATCGGCCTGCGACGCTTTCTGGCTCTCTGGGCAAGGTGGCGCGGGGAGCCGCTGCCTCCACTGGAGCTGATGGTGCCGGAGCGGAGACAGGAAGCGGTGCGAGACGGGCAAAGTGGAACATCTGAGGGAGAGAGCGCAGCAGCCGGGAAACACGTCTGGCCAGCCTGGTTGGCGCGCTTCTTGTCGACAGAGCGCGGTCAGGTGCTGCAAGCCTGGGGACGAAACTGGTACCTGCGTCTGCGGAAGCTGGCGCTGCGCCTGCTCCAGCCGGCCTGGTGGAGCAGGCACTGGCAGCGCTTCTGTGCGCGTATGATACCTCTGGCCCGGCAGATCAACCTGACGCGTTTGCAGTGGTACGCCATGCTATGGATATTGCTGCTCATAGGCGTCAATTATGTCGCTGAGGCGCCAGTCCTCAATAGCTTCTGGGCTGATCACGAGCCGGGGCCGCGTGAGCAGCACATAGAGCAGCTTCTGGCGATGATCCCACCCGATGCCTCTGTTTCTGCAGGAGATAATTTAAATCCTCATTTAAGTGAAAGGCAGCGTTTAGCAGTCTTTCCATCATTTACCGGTACAATTGATGGTAAGCAGTATACGGTTGACTACATCATTGTTGATCTCAACGCGGTCTTCCCCGAGGATCGTGCCAGTACGATCGAGATTCTCAATCGCTTGACGGCTTCCGGGCAGTTTCGTCTGATTGCGCGTGCCGAGGGGGTCGTTTTACTCAAACGCAATAGTTCACAGTAGGACATAGTATGTTATAATCCTTGCAGGTGAGACTCTCTGCTTTATTCGCTCCTGTGGACAGTTGATGAACAGAGGAGAGGTGCTATGCACGGGGACCCATTTTACAGCGATCCGACCAGCGTCGAACCTGGCAGAGTGCCGCCACCAGGCGCATTACCTCCGATGGAGGAGCTGCAGCCGAAGCAGGCGCCTCCGCCGCCGTACGAGCCGATGCCAGCTCCAGCGGCGCCTCCGCCGCCGATGGCTGAGCTAGAGATGGTCAATCGGGAGAGCGAAGCTCGCACGCTGGTCTTTGCGATTGGTAAGTTTAAGGACTTTCTCTGGTGGTTTCTGGCGGTGTTGGAGGTAGCTTTGCTGCTCCGCTTTATCTTCCGCCTCATTGCTGCTGACCCCAGCAATGCCTTTGCTGGCCTGCTCTACGCTCTGACCGGGATTATTCTGCTGCCCTTCAATGGCATTGTCAAAACCCCATCGCTGCATAATTGGGCCTTTGAGTGGCCGACTTTGATCGCTATGGCCGTCTACGCCCTGATTTTCCTGGCCATTACCAGTTTCCTGCGCCTGCTGATCTCGACCCCGAAGGAGACAGCTGAGTAATGACGGGCCTGGCCCCTGGTCCTCTGGTAGCTTTCATCTGCCCGGCGCTGGGTTATAGCGAGGCGATTGCGGAGACCATCGCCGGCGTGGTGCAGCGTGGAGAGGTGCACAGCGTTTTCTCAGCAGCAGCTAATCTGCTCTTCCCGCCTGAGTTCATCCTGTCGCTGAATGCACAAGATGGCCCAGCTGTGCCGAATGGTATTCGTCTGGGAGCCGCACGAGGAGCCTTTCCATTCAGCGCCCTGCGGCCCGGTATGCCGGTGCTGCTGGGGGCCTGGCGTCTATATATAGAAGATCTTCATTGGTCAGTTGACCTGAGCAGTTGCCCACGCTGGAGGACACAGCTCAGGCGCCCGCCGCGGCTTGACCCGATGGTGTTGGAGCGGAACCGTGAGCGCCTGCGCAGGATGCTGCTGGCCCCTGAACTGCTGCGGGTGCGCCAGAAGGAGGGTCACCCCTTACTGGAGGCCATGAGCGCAGCGCTCAACGGGGAGCGCTGGCTGCCAGAGGAGCCGCAGGCACTGGCTGAGCTGCTGGCCGGACGCGGGCCGGGCCTTACTCCCTCGGGCGATGATCTGCTGACCGGCTGGCTGGCCGCTGGCTGGTGGCTCCGTGGTGCTGAAGCAACCTTCCTCGAGACCTGCGCGCAACTGGTGGCGGTGGCTGGACCGCGGACCCATCTGCTGAGTCGCACCTGGCTCTCGTGGGCTGCGCGCGGCTGCTTTGCTCTACCACTGCTTGAGTTGCTGGAAAGTCTGGCTGAGGAACATGAGGAGCGTCTGTTTGCGCGAGCGCAGGCTGTGCTTGCCCTGGGGGCCAGTTCAGGCTATGATCTCTTATGTGGTCTGGTACTGGGCCTGGCCTCTCCATCGCTCCAGCCCTGGCCAGGATTGGGCGCCGTTGTCTGAGCGAGGGGCGGCTAAGCCCGCTTTACTCCGGCTGTTGTCTGGTCTTATCCTGCCAACTTGCTTTCTCCAAGCACGTAGCGCCATTATTTCTCGCTAAAATCTGAGTGGGTTCTTTTTAAGTCATCCATAGTTTACATGGAGACAGCCTTGTGCTATACTGGGCGCAGGCAGGCCGGAGGTGCTATGAACAAGCTCAGTGTTTTCACAGGTAACGCCAATCCCGTGCTGGCTGCTGCCATCTGCCGTCACCTGGGGATCGAGCTGGGAAAGGCCGAAGTCTTCCAGTTTAGCAACGAAAACATTTTTGTTAAGATTAACGAAAACGTTCGAGGAAACGACGTTTTCGTCATCCAGCCTTTCAGCTCGCCGGTCAATCGCTCGATCATGGAGCTGCTGATCATGATCGACGCCCTCAAGCGAGCCTCGGCGCAGCGCATCACGGCGGTCATTCCCTACTATGCCTATGGTCGCACCGACAAGAAGGATCAGCCGCGAGTCCCCATCACGGCCAGACTGCTGGCTGACTGCATCACGGTAGCCGGGGCCCATCGTGTGTTAACAATGGACCTGCATGCTGGTCAGATTCAGGGCTTCTTCAATATTCCGGTGGATGAGCTGACGGCTCAGACTCTGCAGGCGCGCTATTTCCGGGATAAGGGGCTAGAGAACTTTACCGTTGTCTCTGCCGATGAAGGATTTGCCAAGAAAGCACGTCAACTTGCCGACCGCCTGAATGCTCCGCTGGCTATTGTCGAGAAGCGCCGTTTAGGCAATGACGGGGTGACAGAGGCCAAGAACGTGATCGGCAATGTGGAGGGACGCCACGCCCTGATTGTCGATGAGGAGATCGACACGGCCAGCTCAATCACGCAGGCGGTGCGGGTCGTGCGTGAGCATGGAGCGCGTGAGGTCTATTGCTGTGCCTCACATGGCGTCTTCTCGGGTCCGGCGATCGAGCGGCTGCGCGAGGCCGAGATCAAGGAGATCGTGGTGACGGACACCATTCCTCTGCCGGAAGAGAAGCGCTTACCCAATATGACGATTCTGTCGGTGGCGGAACTCTTCGCTGGAGCGATCAGCCGTATCCATGAGAACCGCTCGGTGACGGAGCTATTCCAGTAGAGAGCAGAGGTAAGAGACTGGGAGGGAAAACAGCCTTCTTTCTTCGCGCGAACCCGGTGTTGGCGTGGCAACGGGGCGTCAAGGTAGCTGTTTCTAACTAAGGCGAGCGCTGGTGGATGGCCTCCCCTGTAGCTGAGGCAGCAGAGTTGCAGGGGAGCGCTGTCGCTGTGGATATGAGTGAGGCTGCTCCCTCTCGCGAGGATGGCTCTCTGACTGGCTGTGCGGGCAGCCGCGGGCGATCGGCTGCTGGAAACCGCTGTGAGTCAATATTATTCCCCTCGCTACACGTTTGTTCCCCAAGCCATTACACAAAAAGAAAAGATAGACCACGAGAGGCCTATCTTCTTCCGATCGGTCTACCTATTGTGTTGGTCTGCCACGAACGCCTCTATCTTCGGCGCTACCTGGTAGCGGCGGTAGGACTCGAACCTACGACCCAGGGCTTATGAGTCCCCTGCTCTACCGACTGAGCTACGCCGCCATCGAACGGACTGGCTAGGGGCAGCGCTGCTGTTGAGAAAGGGTGCTCCTGGGGGGAGCCAGCACCTTGCCGGAGGTTGCGGCTCCGGCTGGCAGTGCTGCCTTGCTAGTGATTTCGACTCTTATCTTACCACATCCTGTCAAGAGGGAGAAGGCCATCTTTGGGAGAAGCCGCGCGAGAGCGAGGGTCAGGGAGAGGGCCAGGAGATGGGCGAGAAAAAGCCTCACTCGCAGAGACGAGTGAGGCGAAGTACACGTTGTCACTAGAGCGTGCCTTAACGGAGGCAAGAGAAGAAATTGCGGGGGCAGGATTCGAACCTGCGACCTTTGGGTTATGAGCCCAACGAGCTACCGCTGCTCCACCCCGCGTCGTTGGCGAGTGATCAAAACGGAACAGTTGCCAAGGCAATATGCGGACGAGCCTGTCAGCGAGCCTGTGCTGCCTGTTCACTGCTGGCAGACAGGATGCAAGAAAAAACGCTGACGAGATTGCGGGGGCAGGATTCGAACCTGCGACCTTTGGGTTATGAGCCCAACGAGCTACCGCTGCTCCACCCCGCGTCGGCGTTTTCATGATACTACAAGGTTGAAAGGATGTCAAGGGGGGTCGCATCATGCATCAGCAACGGCCTAGTTTTGATATGTGCTCAGTAGCTTCGTCCATAAGAGTGCTATGAAAATCGTGAAATCGAAGATCCTCATAGACAAGGGCGGTTTTTCATCTCTACCAAGCTGGCAGCGCATTCGCAGCGACGTGCTTCAGGCCATTGCCTCAATCCAGTGGCCTCCGGGCTCAGGCGCTTTTGTACTCTACGATGAGCTGGGAAAGCGGCGAGGAGAAGGCAATGGAGTCAAGCCTATTAAGGATGCCTGTATGCTCTATCTTCGCGAGCAGGGCTGGCTGCTAGAGTATGACCTAGGTCTCCCAGGAATCGGCAAGGTTGATGCAGTCTATCTGGTAGATGGAAAGCAGTTCGCTCTGGAATGGGAGACGGGAAATATATCATCGTCTCATCGATCGCTCAACAAGATGGCGTTGGCCATGCTGAAGGGCACTTTGATTGGAGGTGTGCTCATCCTACCCTCGCGGATCATGTACCGCTATCTAACTGACCGTATTGGTAATTTTGAAGAAATAACCCCCTACTTCCCTCTCTGGGAAGCTCTTGGTACTTTTGTGAACATAGGAATACTCTGGGTTATTGCCATAGAGCAGGATGCGGTAAGCAAATCGGTGCCACGCATCGAGAAAGGAAGGGATGGCCGAGCACTTATGTGATCTCTGGCCTAGCGCTTCCATAGGCGTGGGGGACGGCTCCCTGCTCCCATTCTATGGGAACGCGGGCGACCTTGCCGGTCGGCTGATAGAGCTGACGCCCTAGCGGCCTGAGCGGCAGGCGTCCCTCAAAAAAAGCCCTGATGCGCTCGCGTGTGATGTTGATGTAGACCTCTTCCTTATCGCAGCCTGCCACGCGCCGACCGTGCTTGATCCCCGCAATGAGCGACGAGCCAGCGCCACAGTAAGGGTCAAGTACCCACTCATCTTCGTTGGTGAGCGCCAGCACACAGCGCTCTGCCAGCTCGACAGGGTACTGACAGGGGTGGATCGTCTTTTCGGGGTGCGCTGCTTTCACGTTGGGAATATACCAGACCTCCTCTTCCCAATCGTGGGCTACCACCTCCCAGAAATCCGAGGGATTTTTCCCGAGAGGGTTTCCCGATGGCTCCCCTTTATGTGGTCCCTTGTAATGCCTCTTGCCGGGATACTTTGCCGGAACGCGCACAGGGTCCAGATGAAATGTGTAGCCGTCCCCTCTGGTAAACCACAGAATTGTTTCGTAGCGCCCTGAAAAACGGCGAGACATGTGCATACCATGACTGTAGCGCCATATGATTCTATTCCTTAGCTTTAGTCCTTTTTTCTTAAAAATATCATAATAGAAGATATCTAGAGGAAATACCTCGCCATCTTCAACAAAGTTTCCGACTTGCCAACAGATACTACCCTTGGGACTGGTGACGCGGATGACCTCATCGATGACAGCCTCTTGCTCTTGCAGATACGACAGAACATCCTTGCGCCTTTCATATTCCTTCCCCAGGTTGTAGGGTGGGGAGGTAATGACCAGGGCGATGCTTTCTGAGGGCAGCGTCTTCAGAAAGTCCAGGGCCTCGCCCTGATGAACGACAATCCGTTGCTGGCTGTCGAAGTGCTCGACGCAATTGGGTGCTGACGACTCTCCAAAAGATAGTTGGTGAGCTTCCATAGCGGCTGTGTGCCTATCCTCCCTTGCCTCTTCCTTCGATTTATGCGCCACGTAGTGAGAACTGGACCGCACCACTACGCTACGCGCCTGACAGAGTCTCTCTGCTGGTGGATTATGAGAGAGCCTTATCTTCCGTGAGCAGTTTTATCTCGCTCTGGTGAAACTATGGTAGGACCGTGAGGATTTGTCAAGACCTCTGACCTTGTCAGACAGTAGAAAGGAGGAGGCACCGGGCAGAGCAGTGATGAGCCTGGCCTGCCTGGCGCCTCTTCAGGAGAAAAGGCCTCACGTTTTCAGCAGAGAAGATGCGTGGAGCGGGGCCCGTGGAGCGTCTGCCCTCCCGCCACGCCGTTCTGCTCTCACGTGCGTTGGACAGGGCAGGGTGCCAGCTCCGACGAGCACTGCTGCTCTAGCTTCAGCTCGGTGGGTGGTTCTTGCCTCCTTTCCTTAAAAAATGTCTGGTGTCTCTGAATGAGATCGGAGGAGAAAGATCCCTATCCCTGCTCCTCCGATCTCGCCTCGGATCATCCCAGCCCGGCCTAGACGACGCTGCAGGTCGCTCCATTGAGCGTGAACGCAGTCGGCGCGGGATTGCTCCCGTTCCAGCTAGCCAGGAAGCCTGGTGATGCACCCAGAGTGGCGCCTGCCGGGATCTGGGCGTTGTAGGAGGCGTTGGTGATCGTCACCTGGGCCCCTTGCTGTGTGTAGCTTCCATTCCAGAGCTGGGTGATCTGCTGACCAGCCGTGAAACTGAAGCTCAAGGTCCAGCCATTGATGGGGCTACTACCTGTGTTCGTAATAGTGATGCTCCCCTGGAAGCCGCCCGGCCACTGGCTCACGACGCTATAGTGCACTTGACAGGAAGCGCCCGGAGTCGGGGTAGGAGTTGGCGTACTGGTCGGTGCCGGTGTTGGTGAGGGGGTCGCCGTTGGGCTGGGAGACGGCGCCGGGGTCGGTGTACTGGTTGGGGCCGGCGTGGGAGTTGGCGTAACGCCTCCAGTGCCAGCCGGGATGACATAGGTCACCAGCGAGCGCGCTGGCACGGTCGCACTGAAGGAGCCGTTGCTCACCGACAGTGGCGCCTGAGCTGCTGTGTTGTTGTTATTGTTGGTCAGATAGGGGGTCACCGTAGCCCCGTTCGCCACAGTGGTGTTCTGCAGCGAGAAGGTCGTCGCTGTATCGCTGGTTGCCAGATTGATGACCACAATGGCCAGCGTGCCGTTGGTGTTACGATAGGCCGAGACCAGCAGATTGCTGTCGGAGCTGCTGGCGCCGATGCGCACCGCGCCGGGTCGGACGAAGCGGCTGTAGTTGGCGAAGGCCCATAGGCGCTTCGACGGCGTGATGGTCGAACCATTCAACTGGATCAGGCCCTGGTTATCGCTCGAGACAGAGGTGCTGGCCACGCCCCACCAGTAGAGGAAGGCGCTCAGGTTGGCCGAAGTCAACCCGACATGAATATGCTGAGCCCAGGTCAGGCCGGAGGCATCGCTGCCATCATCCCAGGCAGCATCAAAGCTATCGAAGGTCGACCACTCAGTCTCCCACACCGGCTTGCCGTTGGAGTTGAGCGGCGAAGTCGGAGCGGCGGTATAGCCGTGGCTGGAGATGACCTTGACGTAGGAATTGGCCGTTGCATCGTTGACAATGGCGCTGGTATAGCTCGGAGCCAGGTCCCAGCCCTCGGCATCGCAGCAGACAATCTGCGTCGACAGGCCAGCATTCGCCAGGGTCGGCCCCAGGATCTTGGCGAAGTCGGCGGTTTGTGTCGGGTTCATCACCATGCTGGAGTAGGAGGTGGACAGATTCGGCTCGTTGACGAAGCCGATGTTGGTGATGGTCACGCCTGCCGCCTGGTAATCCTTAATATACTGCACGAGGTAATTCGCGTAAGCCTGACGCCAGTCACCCGTGCTGCACGTAGCAGCACCTGGTGCACCGCACAGCGTGCCACCGTTGCTCTCGGAGCCATTGGTCTTCATGAAGCCTGGGGCGCTCCAGGCGTCGGCATAGATGCGTGTCACGCCATAGTTCTGAACCACTTGCTGGGTCAGAGGCAACTGGCCCCAGTCGGTCCCGATGGGCACATACTGAGGCGTGGCCGTCGGGCTGCCCGGGCTGTTCGGCTCAATCGTATGGTTGCTGTCGGAGGGGATCAGGTTGCGCAGAATAGTCAACCCGGCTCCGGTCGTCGGGCTGAAGAGCAGGTCCAGCATCTGCTTCTCCAGCGTGGAACCAGCGTTGATAATGGCGTCGGCCTGCCCGAAAGCTTCGGATGCGCCAAAGCCGTCGATCGTCTGATAGGTCGTGGCGCCGTTAATGGTGACGCTTGAGGCCGCGTAGGCCGGGCGCCCTTGGACAGCAATGCTGAGTGTCAGGGCGCAGATCAGCGCCATAAGCGCCAGGCCAGCGCACAGGGTTTTGAGCTGTTTCCTGAGCATAGCCTGTCTTCCTTTCTCCAGAGGACTCTCCTTGTTGTTTGGTCAGTTGTTCAGGTAAGTTGGTGTGAGTGAAGAGATTTATGTGAACGGGCGCCAGGCTGAGCCAGGCTACCTGGCCTTCATCGCTGCTGGCGTGCTGAAGACCAGACCTGATCCCAGCTCAGCGCTCGTCACCTGCAAGTTAAGAAGTGCAAGCCATTGCTTGCTTGTCTGCCTGTCACCACCGTCCACAGTGGAGTGGGCCAACCCGCGGCTAGACCGTGTTGCAGGTTACGCCGTTGAGGGTGAAGACTGTCGGATCGGTGTGGTTGCTTGTCCAGGTGCCATTGAAACCAATCGAGACCGAGCTACCGGCGGCGATGACATCGTTGTAGCCGATATCGCGAGCCGTGACCTGCTGACCTTGCTGACTCCAGGTGGCGCTCCAGCCTGCCGTGATCTGCTGGTCCCCAGGGAAGGTAAAGACCAGGGTCCAGCCAACAATGGAGGCGTTGCTGATGTTGCTGATCGTAATGTTGGCCGTCATGCCACCGGTCCAGTAGCTGGCGCTGTAGTGGACCGCGCAGTAGTGGCCAGGCACGGGTGTGGGCGTCGGCGTGGGCGTGACGCCATTAGCAAGGTCCGTCAGGTGGTTCAAAAGTCCTTGCCCGTAGGGCGTGGGAGTGCCGTTGTAGTCGCTGATGAGCGACGGGAAGCTCCAGCAGTTGTAGGTGTCCCAGGCCCAGGCCAGATAGCCGATGTTGTTCTGGTCCAGCCAGGCCATCGCCATATCGATGAAGCCGTGGGCACAGTCGTTCTCGCCAATCTCGCCAGCAATCACCGGCACCTGGGCGGCAACTGGTGCTACCGTCAGAACCCAGCAATTGACGTAGTTACATGTATTGAAATTGTAGAGATGGAAAGAGGCAGCCAGGTTGTTCAACGGATCGCTGGGCTTATGAGAGAGCCAGCCTGACAGGTCGTTGGCATAGGCCAGGCCCCCGAGCATGATCACATTGGTGGCCCCGGTGGCGCGCACGGTGTTCACCAGGGTCTGCATACCGGCCACAGCGAAGGGCACGTCCGTGCAGGGGCTGGCGTTGGCTGCCGTGCTGCCGTTGAGCCAGCAATCCCAACTCGTGGTGAAAGGCTCGTTATATAGATCGAAGATCACCGATGAATTGCTCTTGAAGGTATTGGCCACCGAGGTCCAGAAGGCTGGAGCGTGGTCCAGGTCGGGCATGGCAAGCTGTTTGTTAGCTTGCTGGGTGCCGGGGGCGCTCCAGTGCAGGTCGAGAATCGTGATCAGGTTATTCGCGGTCAGCAGATTGACGTAATCGATGATGGCCTGCCGATACTGGGCCGCGGTATACTGGGCGGCGGGGTAGCCATTGATCCCGAGCCAGCAATCCTCGTTGAGTGGGAGGCGCACGGCGTTAATGTGCCAGCTCATCATAGCGGCCACCGAAGCGGCGTCGCTCGGTCCGTCGAAGACGGTGGTATCGCCGGAGGCGTCGCACATATACTCGGTGCCAGAGCGATCCACTCCCAGCGGGCGAACCGGCTGGCCGGCGCCATTGAGGAGCTGGTTGCCCGAAACGTGCAGGCCGCTGTAGGAGACGGCGGCCTGGGCACGTTGCGCATGCTGGGGCGCGTACCAGATCAGACCTGCCAGCGCTAGTGCCAGTAGGGCGAAGAGCGCTGGCAGACCGCAGGACAGGGCTTTCTTCACGAGCGTTCCCTCCTCATATGTTGCGGCTATCTCATCCCTGAGAGCAGGCCCCATCAGTTCCTGCTGCCTTTGTCTGCTTGATGACTTGACTACCCGTCTTGCCTCCCCATTGGGCAGGAGGCCGCCGCGGAAGTTATGACTTTGGCGGCTCCTGCCCAAAGACCAGCGTGCCGTTGCGGTAGACGGGTATGTACTGGGTGACGGCCTTGGTCGAAGTCAGACCCTGGCGGCTCCAGTCGTTCGATGAGTCCCAATGGTACTTGTAGTCACTGCCAATGGCCACAATCAGCGCGAATTCGAGGTCGCGCGTATACCAGAGCGGGTAAGCTGACCAGTCGAATTCGTAGTAGTAGACTGTGGTGGAGTTCCCCCAGGCATAGGGGCCGTGCACAGCGACCGGGCCTCCATTGGGCAGGTACTGGTTCTGGTCGTAGTAGATGGCCACTGAGACCGAGTTGATTGACTGACCGATGGCTAGCAACTCGCTGATGTTGAAGAAGTAGCGCACCTTGAGGCCGGTGACGAACTGCGGCGGCTGGGTGGTGTCGCTGTGGAGCGTCAGGGTAATCTGCGTGCTCTGGTTGCTGTCCTGATTGACCAGCGCTTCGACGAAGAAAGGATTGACCGGTGTTTCTGCGGTCGAAAAATTGGGATTGGGCTGTTGACCGGAACCATAGTAGTAGTAGTGGCCCGCCAGCGCCCCAACGAAGGCCGCACTGTAATCGACCGCCACCTCGTTGTAGACGAAGTCATTGGTGGCATCGTCGTGGTAGTCGCTGGTGTCTGGACCGCCGACCAGGCCGCCCCACAGCGTGTGGCGGTGGTTGGGAGGATCAGACATGCTGTTAGTGAAGGAGCCGTGGGCTGCGCGATGATGGGGATGTTTGGCCGAATTGGAGGCAAAGCCCACCATGTAGCAGCGGTTCATTGGATTGCTGCCCAAGATATAGTTCATCTGCCCCAAAGCCCAATCCGAGAAGCGTGAGTCACCGGTGTATTTGCGATAGACCAGAGCGCAGAGCTGGGCGGCGGCGTTGTAGCGGCAGGACCCCCAGGTATTGATGACCATAAAGCCGCCGGGCGTGGGCTTCAAGAAATTCGTATCGTTGGGGTCCTGATGCGGCACGTTGGACCAGTATTCGAGGTTCCAACGGGCGATGTACCAGTGCTTGGGATCGTTGGTAATGGGTGCAAGCTTGAGGAACATGCCTCCCCAGACAGCGTCCCAGCAGTGTACCCAGGTATTCTGCCAGTTATCCTGGGTGCTGTTCATGATGGCCTTGAGGTAGCCAGTATAGTGGCCGCTGGAGTCAGTGGCGATAATGTCGTTCAGGTAGGACTGCTGGCCGGTAGCGATGTAGAGCCAGATAGCGGCCCAGGCCAGGTCGTCGCTGTCGCCGCTGGAATTGTAGAAGCCGCCGGAGTAGCCGAGTCCGCGGTTGGCAACGGCAAAGCGGTAGAGGGCCTGGGCGTAGTCCAGGCACTTGGCGGCGTAGGTGGCGTCGCTGCTCTGACTGTTGAGATACATGATGGCCAGAGCGGCGGCGGCCTCCGCACACATGTCGCTGGCCGGCGTCTCGGAGGTGGCGAAGTAGGCCGGACGGGCCAGATTCTCAACTTCGGGCGGTGCCCAGACTGTATGATCGATGGAGCCTTCACCAACCTGGTAACAGAATGCTACCACATTGCCGCTGCTGTCGCGGAAGGTGCAGCGCATCAGGTAATCGCAGCCCCAGCGCAGGATGGCCATCATGTGGGCGTCTTGCCCGGTGGAGACGAAGGCCTGGCGGAATTCGTAGAAGCCCCAGCCCAGCGTCGAGATGGCATAGCCCTGGGGAAGGCCGAATTTGACGTGATCGCCAGCGTCGTGGAAGCCTCCGCTGACATCGACGGTGCCTTTGCCTGCCGGATCAAGCACCTGCCGATGGGCTGCGATAAAGGAGGCTGACATGTTGGTCCCGACGTTGTTGCTGTTTTTGGGCTGCAGGGGAACAGCGGTGTCGGAGAGATCACAGTCACCACGCCAGGGTAGGAGGCCACCAGTAACGCCTGGCCCGGATTTCTGGGCGTCATAGAAGTAGATCGACATCTGCAAGGCTGCTGCCAGGTTGTACTGGGGAGTGGGAGCAGCGCTGGCTCTCAGGCTGTTGTCAACGCCCGCAAGTGCTGCTCCCAGAGAACCTAGCGGCAGCGCTACCAGCAAATTGCGCGATTGCTGCAGCAGTTCGCGCCGCGAGATGCGGGTAGACACGGTCTGACTCCTTTCAAGACTCTCCTGGGTATCATCCTTGACTCGCTCGCTCGTGTCTTGTCCTGTATAGTCAGCGCGCTGCCTTCCGCCCGCTTGCTAGCTGGTCGCTGGCCAGCTCACGGCGAAGACAGACAGGCCGATCACCGCAACGCGCGCAGATTGCCAGCGCGTAACCAACCACCTGGAGGCGAGCGCGCCGTACTGAGTAAACGAGGCCCGGCCTGCGCTCCTTATCTGGCTCCTTCCACTTTCCTCTGCCGGGGAAGGCTGGTGCTCTGCACTGTCTGCCTGAGAGCAGTATAGGCAGACGTCGCGGCAATGGCCAGAGCAGATAGAAGGCAGATGCCAGTCAGTGAGATGACAGCTAACTTCGTCCCGGCTTGCGTACTTCCCTTCTATTGATGAGATTACAGCAATTACGGTATCTCTGTAGTAGCTGTTCCAGCAAGACTCGACAAGATTGACAGCTTCTCCTGTCGCTCGGTACAATTAGAAGAGAGTCAATCCTATCTGATTAGAGGGCTTCCACTGTTCGTGAAGTCGTCTGCGTTCACTGGAAGCAGCAGGTAACGGGTATAGATGGTTACTCATCCCGACAACACGAGAGATGCATCGCAGGACGCACCTCCAGCTGTTGCTGTCAAGGGATTGAGCTTTCGCTATCGCGCCCTCGATGAAGAGTCGCCCCCTTCGAAGAAGATCAGAAGAGCTGTCCCTGACTCCTCTGCTGCCGGGGCGGAGGTGGAGCCGCAGTATGCCATTCGGGATATTTCCTTCTCGCTCGCGCATGGAGAGCTTTTGCTCATTGCCGGGCCGAGTGGCTGTGGCAAGAGTACGCTGCTCAAGTGCCTCAATGGTCTCATCCCCCATACTTTCCGTGGTGAGCTGAGTGGGGAAATTTTGATCGAAGGACGTTCTGCCGCGGGCATGAGCCTGCGTGAGCGGGCGCGTTACATTGGCACGATGTTGCAGGACCCTGAGAAGCAGATTGTCGGCAGCACAGTTGAGCAGGAGGTCGCTTTCGGCCTGGAGAACCTGAATGTGCCACGCGCTGAGATTCGTCGGCGAATCGAGGCTGTGCTGCAGCGCCTCCATCTGGAGGCCTACCGTCAGGAGGCAACCTTTGCCCTCTCAGGCGGGCAGCGCCAACAGGTAGCAGCGGCTGGGGTCCTGGTGATGCAGCCTTCGATCTTTCTCTTTGATGAGCCGTTTGCTAATCTGGATGCGCGTGCTATCGATGAGCTGGAAGAGCTGATCAATGGACTGCGTGCCGAGGGGCGAGCTGTCATTATTGTGGAACATCGCGTGGAGGAGACTCTCAAGCTGCGCCCCGATAAGGTGCTCTTAATGCGGGACGGGCGGCAGGTCTTCCTGGGCGATGGGCAGTCCTTCCTGGAAGTGGCCGATCCGGAGCAGGTGAAGCTGCCGATCGAGGCAACGCTACGCCGAGCTGCCGAGCCGCGTCAAGTGGTAGAGCAGCTTGTGCGCCCGATTGTTACCAGGCGCGCGGCGATGGCGGAGGCTGGCACGGACGAGCCGGTGCTGGTCTTCCAGGATGTCCACTATCGCTATGAGGCCGACGGCGAGGAGATCCTGCACGGCATTTCATTCAAGGTGCGCCGTGGCGAGACGATTGCCCTGCTTGGGCCGAATGGGGCCGGTAAGACCACCCTGGTGAAGCAGGCGCTGGGGTTGCTGCGTCCAACGGCAGGCGCGGTCTTTCTCTATGGAGAGGATACGCGCAGGCTCAGCGTGGCGCAGCTGGCGGCGCGTATCGGCTACGTCTTCCAAAGTCCAGGCGCCATGCTCTTCGCCCCTACAGTTCAAAAAGAGCTGAGCTTCGGCCCTGAGAATCTACGCTTCCCTCCTGAGCGGCTCCAACGCGCTGTTCAGCGGGCAGCCGAGGCCCTGGATGTGGCCCGTTTTGCTGAGCGCTCGCCTCTTTCGCTCAGCTTCGGGCAACAGAAACGGGTCAGCATTGCTTCAGTGCTGGCGATGGAGAGCCGTATCCTGTTGCTGGACGAGCCGACGGCGGGCCAGGATTATCGTTCTTATATCTCCTTTATGGAGCATCTGCGGGAGCTTCCTGAGCTGGATGCTCTCCTCTTCATTACGCATGATCTCGATCTGGCGCTGCGTTATACTCAGCGCGTTCTTCTCCTCAAGGATGGCCATCTGGTGGCTGATGGAGCACCGCTAGAGGTGCTGGCCGATCAGACCCTGCTGGAAAGCTGTAACTTGCGCCCGACTTCGCTCTTGCGCTACCTGCTGACGGAATGTAGCCGCAGCCTGGCGTGAGGGGCGAAGGTGAGTAGAGCTGTCCGCTCTTCTCCACTGATTTGATTCTTCCTGTGACTGTCGTCCCTGGTCTGTCTGTGTTATCTCAAGGATCTGCGATCATCGCGATCATTCAGAAAGGAGTTCATTGTTTTTATGGCTACGACCGAGAAAGAGAACCTGCGTGAGCGCGAGGTCACAAGCCGGGTGTGGGGTATTGGGGTCCGGCACATTGTCTACATGGCGCTCGGGGCGGCGCTCTATGGCATTTTCAGCTACTTCACCAATATTCTCCAGCTGCCCAGCGCGGGCAATGTCTCCTTCCGCCCGGCCATCGTCATCCCTCTCTTTTTCGGGGCCGTCTTTGGTCCCTGGGTGGGCCTCTTCTCCGGCGGGGTGGGCAATCTCTTGGGGGACTACATCTCGGGCTATGGGGTCTACTGGAACTGGGATGTGGGCAATGCCCTGATCGGCTTCATTGCCGGCCTGGTGGTCTACCTGACCTGGGGCGTCTATCGCCATTCGCGCTCTATTGTGCTGGCGGAGGTCTTTGCCGCCCTGGGGGTGATCATCGGGATTGGCTTCGCCTCCTATACGGAGATCTGGCTCTCAAAGCTGACTTTCGTGACCGCCACGACCGGCTATTTTCTGCCAGCGGGCCTGTCCGACCTGATCAATGGCCTGATTCTCCTACCTATTTTGCTGCTGGCCTACCGGGCGGCGGTGGCCCGCTTCGGGCGCTAGCGGTGTGCCACCTGGCGGCCTCAGCTGAGAGACTCCCGTAATCGTCAGGAGAGGAGAGCCGAAGACCCTGGCTTTCGGCAGAGGTCTGATCAGTTGGGTCCTGTTCGGGGAGGCAAGGGAGGGAGCAGCAACAGAGATGGTGACCATGTGCCTCGGGTCGCCTCCTGTCGCTGCCTCTCTCCTCTCCCTGGCTCTCTCTGATTGAGGTGTGGTAGAAGGAAGGACGTGCTATGTTGATAACACTCCCTTATGTCAAGCGTGATACGCCTATTCACCGCCTTGACCCACGGGCCAAGCTGCTCTTGCTGCTGGCCTATGGCCTGGCGGCGGCTCAGACCTCGAATGTCTGGCTGATTCTGGCCGGCTTTGTGGGGGCTGCCTGCTACTATGGGCTGGCGCGTCTGAAGTGGTCAGAGACAAGACGAGCCTGGCTTTTCATTATTTTCCTCAATGTGATCCTTGTCTTTGGCAACTACTTTCTCTCCGGCGGGGCCATTGTGCAGGGCATCGACCTGAGCCACCAGCATCAGTTGTTCTCGCTGCCGTTTCTCGGCTTTCTGAATCATCCTCCCTACATTGGCCCGAAGCCGCTGGTCTTCAGCGTGGAGAGCATCACCTACATGGTGACGATGGGCCTGCGCAACTTCAGTATTGCCTTCCTGGCGGTGGCGATCCCCTATACCACTAATCCTGGCCACATTGGGGTGGCTTTCAAGCAGCTGGGCCTGCCGGACCAGTTCGCCTACGCGATCGATCTTTCGTTCCGCTTTCTGCCAACGCTGGCACGCGATTTCAGCGTGACGCTGGATGCCCAGCGCGCGCGGGGCTTCGAGCTGGATAAGCTGCGCGGTGGCATCTTTGGGAGGATTGCCCGCCTGGCCCCCCTGGTAGTGCCCATTGTGATCGGTTCGGTGGTGGGGGCGGAAGATATTGTGAATGCTATGGAGCTGCGTTGCTTTGGCGTGGGGAGACGCACCTGGCTGACAGAGCTGCAGACCCGCCCAGTTGATCGCCTGCTGATGGTCCTGGCCATAGCTGTCTTTCTGCTGGTGACGGTGCTGAACATTCTGGGCAACTTCTATACCAGTGGGCCGCTGCACATCCTCCATGAGCAGGGTCTGCCGGCTTTTCTCCTGCGTTGAGTTGGCAGTGGGCGAGGTCGGTCCCCCTCGATGGCTCCTCCAACCGGCCTCGCTCTCTTTGGACTGACCCCGCGAGGCTGAGCCGCAGACCAGATGGCCCAGGCCGTGCCGGGACTCGGCTTCTCTTGCTATGATATAGACGACAGCTTGTTTTTAGGCGAATGAGGTCCCGGATGAGACGTACGTTTCTGACACGCCTGCGGATCAATGGCTCCTATTATGTGCTCGGGGGTCTACTGTTGCTGCTCGGCGCGCCGCTCTATCAGTGGCTCTGGCTGCTGCCACATGGCTATGGGGAGGCCCTGGCTGCCGCCAACCGTGGTCAGTTGGCAGTCTATGTCCTCTGGCTTCATCTCCATGTGTGGTCTTTCGCTTTCTATCGCCTGCTCCAGATGGTGGCCTTTGCTCTCACCCTCAGCCTGCCTTTCACGCTCTTTCGCATCATTGTCGCCCAGGAGGTGCTGGGACGCGACGAGGGGGAGGGAGCCGAGGCGGCAGCCGCTGCCGGCGAGACTTCTCCCTCAGCCGATGACCAACAGAGAGAGACCGCTGCCAGCGACAAGCTCTTGCCGCAGACGGCTGAGGAGCTGCTGGCCATTCCCTGGCGCGGGAAAGGGTTTGCGGTCATCGCGGCCTGGAGTGGCATGTTGGGTATTCTCTTGCTGGTCTTAGGCAATCTGGCCAGTACAGTCTATCAGATAGGGGTGGCCCGCACTTTCACGGCTGAGGCAGCACTGACTCCGACTTTTGCGCTGGTGGTGGAGATATGCACGCTCGTCAGCAATACGGCTGGAGGGCTGCTGGTGGCGCTGGCGACCCTGCTGTTCGGAGTCATTATTGTGCGTAGTGGCCTGCAGCTCTGGCCCCCGCTCTGGGTGGCCCTGGGGTATGTGGCCATTTTGCTGGCGCTCTTCCTGATTGGCAGTGCCGTGCAGGTGGCTCTGGCCCCCGCCAGCGGTCAAGCGTTTTTGACGACACCGGCTTTCCTGCTCTTCGCCCTCTGGACCTTATGGCTGGGCCTCATCCTGGTGCGGCTGCGACCCGCGCCTGCTTCCTGACGCTGGCCTGGCGGGCGGGTCGCGTGAGCCTGACTGAGCGGCGGCCCGCTTGCTCTCTCCCTTTCCTCCCTCCCCAAAAAAGAAAGAAACGGGATATCTGAATCCCCACCACCGCGCCCACAGAGTGGTAGAGCGACTCCCGTCCCCTACAGTATAACCTAAATGCCTCTTGTAACACAAGATATATAGGAGAGATTGGATATAAGGTACCCCTGGTTCTCTGCCCCTCGTGTTGCAAGGAAGAGCTGCACTCACAACGCTCGGCACGGGAGCCTTGGGAGCCTGAGTGAATAAGGCAGAGCTTTTGAGCGTAACTGCACAAAAGTGCCTACCGGTCTCAGGGATCTGTCCCGGTTCGCTGAGGAGCAATTGTCGCCCATTCACGTCTCGCGTTTCCTGGGGAGGGGGGAGGGAGCGCAGTGGGACCGACCCGCCAGTTTGCTGCATCTCTCTTGTCGTCTCCCAGCGGGCCGGCCTCGGATCGTGGACCTAAGCTTAAGCGGGCGGCTCGTCGCTGACGCCTGTCGAGGAAGAGGGGCCTTTCTCCTCCTGACTGCTCTCGCCGGAGGGGCTGGCGGGGCTGCTGCTGGCTGTCGACGAAGGCGTGCCGTAGATCAGGTCGGTCAGATCCTTATGCGTGCGCTCAAGGATGCTGCGCAGGCGCGCCAGTCGGTTGGGGTCACCGACGGAGGAGCGTCCGGCGATCATGAAGAGGCGGGCCACCTCGCCGGCCTCCTGGCGCAAGGCCTGCAGCTCCGGCGACCAGGAGCGGCCCAGGGCGCGCAGTGGCCAGCCTGGATCAGGGCGTTCCGCCTCGCGCTGGTGCTCAGTCAGAAAAGCGCGTCCAGCTTCGGTAATCGTGTAGACCTTGCGCCCCTCGACCTCGCTAGAGGTGATGAAGCCGCGATCCTCCAGCATTTGCAGAGTTGGATAGATCGAGCCAGGGCTGGGTGTATAAAAGCCGCCGGCCCGTTCTTCCAGCACCTTCATCATCTCGTAGCCGTGCATGGGGCGCTCCTGGAGCAGCTCCAGCAAGACATATTTCAGATCGCCGCGTCCGAAGACACGCAGCCGCTCAAAGAAAGCGGCGGGGCCGTGAGGACCGCGGCCATGTGGGCCGGGGCCGTGTGGGCCGAAGGGGGGCCGCCCGCGGCGCGCCTGCCAGAAGGGAGGAAAAGGTGGGGTAGGAGGGCGCTGCCAGGGGAAGGGGCCACCTTCATCCCAGCCGTAGTACTGCCAGGCAAAGCGTCGGCCAAACATGAAACTGTACTCCTTTCTCTTCACGATCTCTAGCGCTGGGCCTTTGCGAGGGATCTCTATCGCTCGCAGGGCTGACTACGGCGCCCGAGATAACGATATATCGAAAACCACTGTGCTCAGTATAACGATATATCGTATCCATGTCAAGGGCCTGGAGCTGCCTGCTTGCACAAGGGAGGGAGGCGTGATAGGATAAACTGGGGAAGAGGGAGCAGAGGGAGAGCCAGCTCACCAGCCAGTGCAGTGTAGACAGCAGCCAGACATACCCCGCAACGGTAGAGAGCCGAGAGACTTGTCGACAGCATTCACCGACCGTGTATAGTTTCTCTTAGGTTAGGAAAATCCGAAGAGAGGTAGACGTCGTTTGTCAGTTAAGACTGGAATCAGCCACAGGAGATGTGAGGTGCCAGAACAGTATTATCGCCCAGGAGAGCGGCACGTCGGAAAGCGAGTCGTCACCATTGGCGGAGGCTCTGGAACCTTCGCCCTCCTTTCGCATCTCAAAAAGTACCCGTATAACATCAGCGCCATCGTCACCATGTCGGACAGCGGAGGAAGTTCGCGTCGCCTCATGGATGAATTTCGGCGTCAATTGCCGCTAGGGGACCTGCGGATGTCGCTTGTGGCCCTGGCACGCAATGGAGCGCTATGGCGTGAGGTCTTTATGCACCGCTTTGAGAGCACAGATGAGCAGGGAGAGGGGAAAGGAGGAGTTGGTGGCCACAGCCTGGGGAATCTCATTCTCAAGGGTCTCCAGGATATCAACAATGGCGACCTCATGCTGGCCATTGAGGATGCGCAAGAGCTGCTCAATACTGCCGGGCGGGTGCTGCCAGTCACCCTGACGCAGACGACCATCTGCGCCGACCTGGAGGATGGCACCACTATTTGTGGCGAAACCGAGATTGACACGCGTGGCAAAAAGAACCTGGGGCCGCTCTCGCCCATTGTCCGCCTGCGTATGGTGCCAGAGGATGCTCCGGCCTGCCCCCAGGCCATTCGCGCCATTCGCCGGGCTGACGTCATCATCATTGGCCCGGGCGATCTCTACACGAGTCTTATTCCTAATCTCCTCGTCAAAGACATTGCGCGTGCCGTGCGTGAGTCCGAGGCGGAGAAGGTCTATGTCTGCAATCTCATGACCAAGCACGGAGAGACTGACGGCTACAAAGCCTCCGATTTTGTCAGCGAGATCCACCGCTACCTGGGAGGCCGTGTCGACCGGGTGATCGTCAATGATGGTCCATTCCCTCCCGAAGTGCTCCGCACCTATGCCGAGGAGAAGAGCGAGCCGGTGGCCGTCGATCGCGCCCGTTTAGCGAAGCTCGTGCCAAACGTCGTCATCGGCCATTTCAATCTCGAAGATGATATGTTGGCTCGCCATGATCCCGAGCGTCTGGTGAGGGCTATTTTCCCATCCGATCCTTTCTAGCTCCAACCTGCCTTGCTCTCTCTTCCGGCCCTGCCGCTTTGCTTGCAGTTGACCTCTCTCTGTCTCCGGGCCGAGCGGCGGCTGTCGGTCACGGCTGGGACTGGTGCCGCGTTGTGAAGGCCAGGCGGACCGGTCAGACGAGGGCCGGCAGTGTAGCGGTCTGCCGTAAGACCAGCTGAGCGCTCGCCAGAACGACAGCAGAGGAACCTACCTCAGACGCGAAGCGAGGCCAGCGCTGCAGGCAGCTGCCAGCGAATGAGTGGCCTCGCCTCGTTTGGTGGCCAGCGTTCTCGCCTGCACCTGCGCCCTTAACTGGGGAAGGAAGAAGACGAGGAGCTTCGACCGCTGGCATCTGGCTTTCTGCTCAAGTGCTCGTCTCTCCCATCCTTCACCAGCCGGCTGAGCGCGTGCCGGCGCCTTCTCCCTTCTACGGTAAGGTGCGGGCGATCTGCTCGAACTCCTCACGTGGGAACGCTCGCATGGTCTGGCTTCGTAGGCTGCCTTGAGCGATGATGCCAAGAATCAAGCGCGCGGCAGTCTGATCGTCAGGGGCCTCGGTAATGATGACATAGTCGTACTGGCCCATGACAAGATAGAAGCCGATAAGCCTGCCTCCTGCTTCCTGGAGCGCCTTCTCGAACATCTGAAGACGTTCGGGGGCATTCTTGGCTTCCCTGATCCCTTGCTCGGTTAAATTGACCAGACTGATGTAGGTTGGCATTGAAGGACCTCCTCGCCCTTGACAGGTCTTCAACTCAAGATGGAGCGCTACGGGGTCAGCCTTCTGTTGCAATTGTACATTCCCAGTTGCACTTTCACAAGCTCTGCTGCCAGCCTGTCAATCCTTTCTTAACCAGTAATTCTCAAGCTGCCCCTCTTTCAGGCTGATGGACGCTGGAAGAAGAAGCGATGTTCGCAGTAGCCGGCCAGCATGCCCACCAGTGAGAAGAGGGCATTGGTGTGTCCAGGCAGCGAGCCAAGGACAACCAGGCCACTATCGAGCAGGAGGTAGGCCAGCATGGCCAGCACCATCCCCAGATAGGGGCGCACGAACCAGGTGATCAGCAAGAAGAGGGGTTGGCCTCGTGAGGTGGACTGGCGCAGAGAGACCAGGCAACTCACGCAACCGCCGAGCAGGCCGTAGGCCAGGACCAGCCAGGGCACGCCGAACGGGGCGAAATCTGGCGTAAAGACCTCCTGCCCGAAGCCCAGTCCCTCGCTAATGGCCAGGGCCAGCACGGCCAGGAGTAGGAGGGCGTGGTAGACGGCCAGTGCCAGTAGCCAGCCCTGGGGAGCCGGACGGAGGGCAGTAGGGGTAGAAGATGGCTCCGGCGCGCCTGGCGATGGCGCAGGAGATGGCCCTACCGGCTCGGGTGAGGTTGCGGCGACAGGGGCCTGGCTGGGAGAAGCCGGACTGGAGCGCTCCCGTTCATCTTTGCCTGAGACTGCCGCGATCGGCTCTGTATCCAGCTCATCGCTCTCCGCTGGCGAATGCGAGCCGGCCAGCCCTCCAGGCCCGCTGGCGGAACCTGGCCTGACCCTTTCCCCTGATGATTCGGCGGACGTGCTGGCCCGACCTTCCAGGTCCAGCAGATAGCTCTCCGGTAGCTTCTGGCGGCGGGCACTTTCCAGCAGGTGCCGCACATAGGGATCACCTGCGTGGCGCTCGGGTAGGCGTGGGTGGAAATACTTGCGGACCGTTGCCGAAGCGATATAGGTTGTGCAGGTAATCTCGCGCTGGCGTAAAGGCTCATGGACGACCACCGTCAGTGGCTCGAAGAGGCCGATTGGAGGGACCGCATCGTGGACCTTATCCAGGGGAACCACGCCGTCCTCGGCTGGCAGGGCCAACCGGCGCGGCACGCGATAGAGCATGCCCCAGACCGCGGCAGCCGGGTCACTACTCGGCAGGATCGAGGCGACAACGTCGCCCGTGGCCGTGCGCACCGTACCGAAACCCAGCTCATAGCCTTTGAGCATGCCTGGCCCGTAAGGCAGAGCCAGCCCGTCCAGCAATTGAGGACTGTTCAGTACCACTGTATCCATCTCTGGGCCGTACTCAAACAGCCAGAGGAATTCATTGCGCTCCTGTCCCAGCTGCGTTGAGGCGACCACCTCCTCCTTCTCCGCTACCTGGCTGGCGACAGGAAGCGGCGTCTCTTCCAGTGAACTGTATTCTTCGGGGACAGGAGGCGCAGCCGGGGCCTCCTCGGGGAACGGCGCACCTCCATCCGTCAGACGGGGGCCAAAGGCGCTCCCTGTCTCGCCCAGCGCCAGCGAGGGCGGGCGTGGCGTACTGCTGCGCACTATGGGCACACCTGGCGCCACAAAGTCGTCGCCTCGTCGGCGCTTTTCTCCACGTCCCTCGCGTCCCTCACGCCCCTCACGCATCTCTCTTCTCTCCCTTCGCTCTCTCTCGATCGGAGCTTCGCGCTCCCTCTCATGTTCGCGCGCTGGCTGTGCCTCGCCTGGCTGTGCCTCGCCTGGCTGTGCCTCGCCTGGCTGTGCCTCCGCTGACTGTGCCTCGCCTGGCTGACTCTCCTGCCGCTCTCCCTGAACTGGCTGCTCAGCATTACCGTGCATATCACTTCCCCCTTCCAACTCCAGGCGCGGTGCCTGACCCTTCTCCCCCGTCCCAGACCTCGCCATCGCCCCTGACTGCGGCAGTGCGCCGCGCCGTTCCGTATCATGCCTGGTCATGACCTGGCGTCGACCCTCATTTCCACATCAGCCCGTGCCCGGCCAGCCTGGCGGGCCGCAAGATTGTACCATCCCACTCCTGTCCCGTTCCGCTGGCCGTTCCCTCCCTGCTTACTCCGCTGCTCCGCTCTGCTCTGGCCTGCGCTGCCATTGCCCGTCGTTACCTGCCAGGCCATCAGCCCCCTCTGCAGACGAGGTCGGGAGCCGGGCGGAGGTGCCTCGGTCTCTCCTCCCCTGGCCGGTAGTCCCGACTCTGCGCTGTGACGCTATGCACCCCGTGGCGCCCCGGCCCTGGCCACCCTCTGCCTGGCTCTACGCGTTCTACCTGAAGCAAGCGAGCATAATGCGGAGGTGCTGTAAGAGGTAGTTTCACTTCTGCAATTGATAGGATACACATTTGAATCGCTTTCGCCAAGTCTGCAGGACCTGTGGCTAGTGAGAGTCACTGAGCGGCTCCTTATTGAAAAAGCCGCGCTCGGTCACAATAGCGGTGACCAGCTCGCCGGGGGTGCGATCGAAATAGAAGTTGCGCACCTCGATGCCGGGGATTGGCTCTTCCAGGACCTCTTCAGGCTCTTTCTCTTCCAGGAGGGAGAGGTCACCGGTCCAGGGCTGGGAGGAGATTTTCAGCGATTCGCACAGGACGTAGAAAGGGATGCCGTAGCCACGGCTGGCCCAGGCCAGGAGTGCGGTACCGGCTTTGTTGATGACATCGCCGTTGGCGAGGACGCTGTCGGCGCCGACCACCACGGCGGTGCAGTCTGGAAGAAAGATGGCGGCCTCGGCGTCAGTAATGAGCGTGACGGCGAGGTTCAGATTCTGCAGGCGGCGAGCCACCTCTCGACCCTCATAGCGGGGGCGACCCTCCAGGACGATGACCCGTTTAATCTGGGACGCACAGGCGTGCAGAGCCTCCAGGACAGTCCCCGAAAGACTATGCGTCATCAAGGTGCCGGCCAGCAGCGGGCGCGCATGAGCGATGATGGCTTGCGGCGCGCGCTCATATTCTTCGCGCAAACGCGCTGCCTCCTGAGCCATGCCAGCCAGTCCCCCTGGGGCCTGGAGGATACGCCGGACCGCGCCGGCGATAGCGGCCATCGCCGGGCGGGCCTGCATCAGCTCCTCACCTGCAGCATGGATCTGGGCCAGTCTCTCTTCTGGCGAGCCGTCAGGAGCACGCGCCAGCTCTTCCAGGATGGCAATTGTCTCGCCCACCAGCCAACGTGAGCCATGTTCGCGGTCATTGCGTACAGCATCAATGCGCTCCTGGAGCTTATTCATGCTTCCTCCCTTCGTAGTTGGTTGGATCTTGGCTTTCGGGCCTGGTCGCTGCCATTACTAGTTATTATCGCGCTCTCTCTTGAGACGTGCAAAGGGTCAGAAAGGCTGACTTTGCATGGCGAGGTCCCTCTCATGGCCTCTCATGGTCCTGTTTCTGGGCCAGGCCAGCTCTGATTGGTTCGGTTTTTACCGTCTGCATTGGCTCTTGTGATTCGCTGCCTGCCACACTACACTGCTAGTGTATTGGTATGAGCCAATGCAGGAGGGGGAAAAACATGCGACACTCACGCCCATTTGAACACCGCTCGCGCTCGTGGTCCGCTGCTCCTGCTGCCTCCGTCTTTGTTCGGCTCGATCGCAGCAGCAGTGTGCCGCTCTATCGGCAGATCTATCAGCAGTTGCGTGAGGCGATACTCTCCGGGGCCTTGCCCGAAGGGGCCCGCCTGCCCACAGAGCGAGCTTTAGCGCGCGAGTTGGGAGTCAATCGTACAACGGTCATGAATGCTTACAACGAGTTGGCGAGCGAGGGCCTCATCGAGGGGCATGTCGGGCGTGGGACGCTGGTCCGGCGCAGCCTGCTCGCTCTGGAAGACGAGGAGTGCGAACCTGCCATGCCTTCCTGGCTGCTGGGACTGGCCGCTGGTGAGAGCGAGGTGCTTGGGCCTGACGCGCGCGTGCTCAGTGAGCTGATGGCGCTGGCTGAGTACGGCGGGATGATCTCCTTTGCCAGCGCCATGCCAGAGCCGGCCTTGCTGCCGGCAGAGCTGTTCCGCGAGATCTGTCAGGATTCGCTTCTCTCTGCCCGTCAGGAGGCACTTGGCTATTGCCCGGTAGAGGGCCTGCAGAGCCTGCGTCAGCAGGTGGCCCTGCGCATGCGTCGGCGGGGCGTACCTGTGGATGCCGGGCATATTTTGATCTTGTCTGGCTCGACACAGGGCATCGGTCTCGTTGGGCGTTTTCTGCTGCGTCCCGGCGATGAGGTCGTGGTCGAGGTCCCAACCTATATCGGGGCTATCCAGGCCTTTCGGGCCTTAGGGGCGCGGGTCATCGGTATCCCGCTGGATGCTGAAGGTCTGCGGCTGGATCTCTTGGAGAGCGTGCTGACGCGCCATCGTCCGCGGCTGATCTATACGCTGCCGACCTTTCAGAATCCGACAGGTGTGGTGATGTCGCCTGAGCGCCGTCGGCGCTTGCTGCAACTCTGTCGGCGCTATCAGGTGCCAGTGTTGGAGGATGATGCCTACGGCGAGCTGTATTTTGATACGCCACCGCCTCCGCCGCTGAAAGCCCTCGATAGCAGCGAGCAGGTAATCTACCTGAGCACCTTCTCGAAAATGCTGGCGCCGGGCCTGCGGGTGGCCTGGCTGGCCGGGCCGGTGCCGATGATTGAACGCCTCTCATTGCATAAGCAGGTCTTTGACCTGAATACCAACGCCTTTGGTCAGTGGCTGGTTGCTGAGGTATTGCGGCGTGGCTGGTTGGATGGGCATCTGCGGCGCCTCAGCGCTGCCTATCGACGTAAGCGGGATCTTATGCTCCAGGCTATTGAGCACTACTGGCCCCGCGAGATACGGGTGACTCCGCCGGGAGGGGGCTTTCATCTCTGGTGCCGTCTCCCCGCTGGTCTGCGGGCACGTACCCTCCTGCGTGAGGCGGCGGCTGAAGGGGTGGCTCTCCTCAATGGCGAGCCTTTTCATGTCGATGGGGGTGGCCAGCAGTATGTCCGCCTGAGCTATGCCTATCCCCAGGAAGCGCAGATCGAGGAGGGCATCCGTCGCATTGGCATAGTGCTGAAGCGTCTCTTGCTGCAGCGTAGTCAGGAGCAGATGCGCTCCTCTCCTCCTGAGCATATTCCAATGGTCTGAGCGAGAACCGTGTGACCTCCACTCGGGACCCTGGGCTTGAACGCTCGCCAGCCAGCAGCGCTGGCTGGCGCTCTGCTCTAACAGGCGTTTGTTGACAGCCTCCGCCCGGTATCGGAAAATGGTGACCGGGTAGGCCGGCGCTGTTGTTCAGATGGTGGGCCGGCTGGGTGTGGCTGGACCGGGACCGCCTCCCCTCTGGCTCTCACTGGCGCTGGTAAGCGGCTGAGAGCTGCCGACTGACTACCACCTGCTCGATTGTGATCGCCGGCTGGCGCCGAGGGAGCCGTTTACTTCTATACATCCCTGTCATCGTTTGGGAAGCCAGGCCCGTTCTGGCCGTTCGTGGCCTGGATGGACTGGCGAACGAACCTGACGAGCTGCAACGGCTTGCAATCCCGATCCCGATCCCTGGCCGGCTGGATGAAGCCGACGGTACGAGAGCCAGGAACGAGAGGAGTGTGTCTGAAGTTGAATCGTCTGACTGCTCCGGGCAGGCGGCTGTTTTTGAGCGGCGATGAGGCGGTGGCGCGGGCCGCTCTGGAGGCTGGTGTCCATGTGGCGACTGGCTATCCGGGCAATCCTGGCGGTGGAGCGCTGGCGGCGCTCTTGCCGCTGGCGGCGCGTTTTGGCCTGGCCGCTGAGTGGAGCGTCAATGAAAAGGTGGCGCTGGAAGTAGCCGCGGGGGCCGCCTGGGCTGGCAGAAAGAGCCTGGTGACGATGAAGATGTCGGGCCTCAATGTGCTGGCAGATTCGTTGCTCTCAATCGCTCACAGCGGCGTCAATGGAGCGCTGGTAATCTATGCTGTGGATGATGTCGGGGTCTTCTATGGAATGGTTGAGCAGGATTCGCGCTACTATGCGCTCCTGGCGAGCGTGCCGCTGTTGATGCCAGCCAGTCCCGAGGAAGCTTATGCGATGACGCTTCTGGCTTTCCGGGCTTCGGCCCAGACGGGGGCACCGGTGCTGCTGCTGGGGACGACGGTGGTAGCGGCCTCTCAATCATGGATCAGGGTGGCACCTCTGGAGCGCCGCGCCGTTGAGGAGCCTGCCAGCTTCCAGCGCGATGTGGCGCGCTTTACAAAGGCTGTCCCTCAGTGGTGCCGCGAGCAACATGCCGCGGCTCTGGCGCGCCTGAAGCAGGCCGGCGCGCTGCTGAGTGAGGTCAATGGACGGGAGGAGCCGACCGCCTCAGCGAAGGCACCTCCCTCTCGGGAGAGGAAAGTCGGTGTGGTGGTAGCCGGAGTCAGTGCGGCTTATCTGGCCGAGGTACAGGCTCGTCTGAGGGCGGCACCCCCGCTGGCGGTCTTCAAGCTGGGCCTGATTCATCCCCTGCCTCGCGAGGAACTGGAAGCTTTCCTGGCTCCCCTGGAGGCGGTGCTGGTTCTGGAGGAGCTGGAGCCGCTGATCGAAACCCAGATGGCGGCCCTGATCGCGGAGCGTAATCTACGGGTTCGCTTGCTGGGCAAGCGTGGCGGGCTGCTGCCGCGCGTAGGCGAGTACAACCAGGCGCTGGTAGCGCGGGCACTGGCCGCCTTGTTCGAGACGGCTGGCTATCGTGAGAGCGCCGCTGAAGCGCAGGCGCTGGCCGCCCAGTTGTCGGCTCTGCCCGAGCCGGGCAGCTTTTTGGCTCCTTTGCCGCGCACCCTGGAATTCTGTCCCGGCTGTCCGCACCGGATGACATATTACGCGCTCAGACGGGCACTGCAGGCCGCCGGCTACCAGCCCGATGAGGTGATCACAACCGGCGACATCGGCTGTACCATCCTGGGCATACATGCCCCGCTCTCGGTCTGCTGGACCGAGGTCTCGATGGGGGCCAGTCTGGGAATTGCTCAGGGGCTGAAGTACGCTGGCATCGAGCGTCCAGTGCTGGCGGCGATGGGCGATAGCACCTTCTTTCATGGAGGCATCGCCGGGCTGCTAAACGCTGTTCAGGCGGGAGTGCGCCTGACCTTGCTTTTGCTGGATAATGGCCTGACGGCGATGACCGGGCAGCAGCCAAATCCGGGATCGTGGCAGGCTGGTACCGGACCAACGGCGAAGCCGCGGGCTGATATTGAGACAATTGTGCGCGGCTGCGGCGTAACCTTTGTGCGCGCGGTCAATCCTTATGAGCTGGAGGCAACGGTGGCGACGCTGCGCGAAGCCCTGGCCTTCCCAGGAGTGGCAGTAGTCATTGCGCGCGCGCCGTGTACGGTCCCAGGTCGCTTGTTGCCCGGCCAGGAGGCGCCGTTCCAGATCGAGGAGACGCGCTGTTGTGCTGGACGTGGTTGCGACGAGCTGCCCTGTTATTATGAGGTCGGTTGCCCCTCAATAGTACTGATGCCAGCAGAGGAGGGCGCCGACGAGGAACTAAGGGCCAGGCGTGAGCTACGGGTGCGCATTGATCCTCTGAGCTGTGTGGCCTGTGGACTGTGTGCCGCTGCCTGCCCGTTCGAGGCCATCGGACCGCTGGCAGCGGCAGAGAGCGATTACAATGAGCAGAAAGAGATGGTTGCTGCGTGGCCATCTCTTCTGATGCAGGAGTAAAGTGCTTATGCCCGAGTCCCCTGAGCGTGAGCTGCGCTGGCAGGCCCTGGTTCTGGCCGGAGTCGGTGGCCAGGGGGTGCAGACCGCTCTGGAGGTGCTGGCGCTGGCCGCCGACGAAGTTGGCCTGACGCTGCAGACCTTCGCCCCCCTGAGCCTGGCCCGGCTGGGTGGGAGCGCTTGCTGTCATCTGCGCTTCGGCCCAGTCCCTACTCCGCGCATCGCGCCCGGGCAGGCCGACCTGCTGATTGTCTTGGAGATGAGCGAAGTGCTGCGCGTACTGCCCCTGGCGCGTGCCGGTGCCCTGGCCTTTATCTCTACCTGGCGCCGACCCCCGCTGGCGGCGGGCCTGCAGGGCCAGCCCTATCCCGACCAGGAAACCCTTGCAGCCGCTTTGCGGAGAGGCGGAGTGACGGGAATCTTTGTGGAACCCCGCTGTTGTGGTTGGTCGCGCGCCGGAGAAGAGGAGCCGAAGAGCGAGGAGGTTCCTCCCGGCTTGCTCTCCCTCTTCATGCTGGCCATCTGTTGCAGCGCCACGGGCCTGCTCCCTTATGCCGCCTTGGAGCGCGCCCTGGCCCAACGTCTGGAAGAAGAGCCTGCCATCGCGGCGGTGGCGCGGCGCCTCTTCGCCTGTGCCTGGCAGCGCGGAGCGCTGCTCAGCCTTCCGCCAGGGGCTTGACAAATCCCTGTGGCTGCGGTAATATGCATACGCAAGCACGGTTAACGCTGTACTGATGCTGCCTGGCAAACCAGCCTGTTGGGGTGTCGTTCAACGGTAGGACTGCCGACTCTGGATCGGCCAATCGGGGTTCGAATCCCTGCACCCCAGCCAGTCGGAGAGGCAAGAGCGCCTCTCCTTTTTTGTTTGCCTTTGTTTCTCCTGGCCGGCGGTGAGGAACAATAGACTGAGGAACCTGGTTCCAGAAGACGAGAAGGAGCAGGCCGAACGCACAACCCGAAAGTGGTGGATTACCGCGAGAAAAACGTCCGAAACGATTGGCTGGCTCTGTCGTATACCAAGTAGATGCGTTTTCTATCTGATGTGAGTCTTCCCCGAGCCTGTATTGTGGTATACAGCTCCACAGAGGTGTAATACTCTTAGAAAGACTGATTGTGGTTTGAGGACCACAGAGCCTGACTGGAGCGGAGAGCGTTTCCGAGAAGCTCCGGTCTGCAGATTGGTGGGGGAGTAGCCAACTGATCCTGTCAAGCAAGCAAGACTGTAAAGAAAGGGGCACCACCATCGATGTCGACTGGCGCAAGCACTGATCCCACCGGTAGAGCAACGTTCGAACCAGCCGGCAAAACATCGCTAGAAGAAGAAATGCGCTCCGCCGCCCGCTGGACACGCCGGCGTGATATCCCGCTGGCGATTCTAGCCTGGACGGCCCTCGCCGTTCTGGCCTTGTGGGGCATCAGCCATATTGCGCACTCGCTGCTCATGCTGGTGATCGCCGCTTTGCTGGCCTATGCAATTGCTCCTGCGGTGCGCTTATTGGAACGCTTTATGCCGCGGCTCGTGGCTATTCTGCTGGTCTATCTTGTAGTGCTTGGCGGGCTAAGTGTTCTTCTCTACTTTGTGATCACAACCACGATCGCGCAGATCCTCTCCCTGGCGCATTATGTACAGCAGATGCTGACTCCGAGGCCGGGTGGCTCGGTGACTCCCCTGGAAGAGATTCTGAATCGTTTTGGCATCAGTGCAAGCCAATTAAGCGATCTGCGCCAGCAGCTCTTTAACCAGTTGGAGAACATAGCCACCAGCGCCTTACCGATTGTCACCGGCGTCTTCGAGGGTATCCTCGACATCGTCATTGTGATGGTGCTGAGCATCTACCTGCTCATCGATGGCGAGCATGTCGTGCGCTGGTTGCAGCGCGGCGTACCGACGCGGCAGCGGGCGCGGACCCGTTTCTTTCTGGATACGGTCGAGCGAGTGGTGGGGGGCTATATCCGTGGTCAGCTGCTGCTCTCGGCGCTGGTCGGAGTGCTGGTCGGCCTGGGGATGTTCATCCTGCAGGTTCCCTATGCGGTCTTACTGGGCGTGCTGGCCTTCCTGCTGGAGTTTATTCCGGTCTTGGGGACACTCACCTCGGGAGCGATCTGTGTGCTCATCGCCCTGAGCCAGGGCTGGCTAACGGCGGTGCTGGTGCTGGCCTACTTCATCGGGGTGCATATCGTCGAAGGAGATGTCATCGGGCCGCGCATCGTCGGGCGAGCCGTTGGTCTGCACCCGGTCGTTTCTCTCTTTGCCCTGTTGGCTGGGGCCGAGCTATTCGGGGTGATTGGAGCCATTTTTGCTGCGCCCCTGGCGGGCGTGCTGCAGGCGCTGCTGGTGGCTATCTGGCAAGAGTGGCGCAGCCTGAATCCTGAGCAATTTGAAGAGCCACCAGTGCCCTTGCCAGCGCCGACCTCCTTTCCCGTGAAAGCGGAAGCAACCGCGCCGGGCGCGCCGACTCCGTCGATGACGGAGGGTCCCGGGGAGGCGAACAGGGCCAGCGGTGCCAATGGAGGGAAACCAACGGGAAGGCTGGTGGAGAGCAGCAGCGGAGAAGATAGAGAGGATGATCGTCAGCAGACCACCAGCATCCACGGCTCTGTTGAGGTGCCGCCGGCCCCCTCGGCCTCGGATCATCTGCTCTAACTCTGAAGTGCTATACAGTGAAACCGAAGCGTCATGAGCCGCAGGTACCCCCGCTTTTGCCACCTCTGTGGAACCCCGCTGGCGCTGGTAGGGCGCTATCTGATTTATCCCAACGGGCTGGTCATCTGCCCGGCCTGCGAAGGCACAGCGCCGCGCTGTCAGCGTTGTGGTCTGCCAGGGCGGCATCTAGAGCAGGTGGGTGGAGCGCTCCTCTGCCCCACGTGTCGCGCCCAGGTAGCCTTCTGTGCCTGCTGCGGTCGGGCCTTGCTGGAGGCCGCTTATGTGATCGGAGACTCGCCGCTCCGGTATTGCCAGCGCTGCCTGGAGGAGCGTCCCCGCTGCGATGTCTGCCAGGCGCCTTTAAATGAGCAGGGGCGCTTGCTGCCTGGGCGACATGGCGAATCACGCCGCTGCGCCGCCTGTTGGGCTGAGGCTGTGCATAGCCCGGATGAGGCGGCGCCACTCTATCAGCGCATTTTTCTCCTGCTGCCGCAAGAACCGGGGCTGACGCTGCCTGCTCTCCCCCGTCTCCACCTTTGCGAGCGCGCGCTGCTACAGGAGCTGCATCAGCAGCGTCAGAGCAGCTTGCAGCCTGGTGAGGAAGGAGGGGTCGGCGACCCACACTTGCTTGGCATTTTTTTGCAGCAGGGCCGGGAGCAGGATATCTACATCGAGCACTATTTGCCGCGCGATCTCTTTCAAGCGGTAGTGGCCCATGAGCTGGCTCATGCCTGGCAAGCCTGGCAGGGCCTGGAGGGGCTGCCGCTAGTGGTAGGTGAAGGCTTTGCTGAGTGGACGGCCTACCATGTCTTGCAAGCCCTTGGTGAGGAGCGCATGGCCCGGCGCTTGCTGCGTCGTCGAGATCTCTATGGTCAAGGCCTCCAACGCTTTTTAACGCTGGAACAGCAGCAGGGCCGCGCAGCAGTGCTGGCTGCCGCCCGTGGCTCTCTCCCGTTGTAGGAAGAACGAACCTCCTCATTAAAATCGTCTCCAATGCCAGTCTCTGCTGCCTGTCTGTCTGCCTGTCTGTCTGTCTGCCTGCCTGCGATCTTCCTCAAGACTTTGCTCGCCTGTTGTCGCTTCCACTGCTCAGCAGCTTTCCTCTCTGTCGGCGGTAAAAGCCACGTGGAGAAGCGCGGCGTGACCGGCCATCGCGTGAGGTGGTTCTGGCGCTCACCAGAGAGAGCGGGCACTGACGCCTGACGGGGAATGGCGTCTGTTGTCTCCTCTTGTTTCCCTGGTGTGTCAAGGATGCTGGTGGACCGCTGAGCGGGCTGTCAGGTGATTGTCTACACGATGAACACAAAAAGTATGCTCAACTTTATACAAAGGTTTTCTATACAGACAATTATAGGTATGCATCCCTTGCTTTATTGTATATACTATGTTATATATCTGTATGTGGTTTGCATACGCAGGAGGTTAAATAGACCATGCTCTCACTCACGGTGTATCAAGAATGCCAGCTTGCCACAGCGGGACCGGCGGCGATGGGGCCCGCTGTGGGGCCGCTGTTGTCTGCGCCCGCGCAAGGTTTCCCCGGAGAAGAGCCAGCAAGCAGTGAGCGAGAGGGGCAGGCTGACCAGCAGCAGCTACTCATTACACGGGTGCTGCGTGGTGATGGAGACGCCTTCAGCGACATTGCCCTGCAGTACAGCTCGCTGATGTTGCGAACGGCCTTCATGATCGTGGGTGATCGAGACGCTGCTGAGGACATCGTACAAGACGCGCTCATTCAAGCATGGCATCACCTCGCTGATCTGCGTGAAGCCGGAGCTTTGCGCCCCTGGCTGGTGCGTATTGTGGTGAATCAGTGCATCAGCTTCAAGCGTCGTCTGGCACGCTCCAGTGCCTTCCTGCGCCAGGCGCTCTGCGATCTGGAGACGGACCTGCTGGCCCGCACCGCCGAGCTGCACAAAGGCTCGATTGAGCGCAGTTGGGATCTGGCGCGGGCCGTCGAGGAGTTGCCTACCAAGCAACGTGTCGCTATTGTCTTGCACTACTACAGCGGTATGACCTTACCGGAAATGGCTCGCGCCTTGCACATCTCCGAGAATACGCTGAAGAAGCGTATCCAGAGCGCCCTCTCCAATCTGCGTCAGGCCCTCATGAGCGATGCGAGCGACCATGTGGTCGCCTCTCGTCCGCTCTCGGAGGGCTATTTCACGACAGCGACCCGGCGGTCCTGAGCGTGAGGAGCGGCTGGCCATCGAAGCGTACTGCGTTGTTGATCCCGAGCAGACTGAGCACCGTAGGAGCGACGTCCATCACAGTAATCTCGTGCATATCGTTCACTTTTGGCTCATGGTGGAGGAGGTTACCGATGAGTAAAACGCCATCTTTACGATGGGTCCCCGAGATAGCACGCCTCGCCGCCTGCGTTGTCAGCAGCGGCACATATAAGTCGTCACCGATCGCGAAATCGCTCTGGAGTTCGAACAGAAGATCCGGCAGCCGCTCCAAATAGCTGCCCTGATAGACTTCCTCGCGTTTGCGTACCCAGCGGAGCAACGGGCAACCGCGCGAGCGTAGACCGTGGATCTCTTGCTGCAAACTCGTGCGCACCTCCTCGTAGTCTCGACCTTGTTCTTCGAGGCCCTGACGATTGAGGGTCACACCGCCGAATGGCCCATCGCCTCCCAGGCTAAAGGCGCGCGCCAGAGAGCGCTCTTCATCGATGAGGTGGGACCGCGAGCGCGCTGGCGGCTGATGTTCGCGCACCGCAAGACCGGCGTGGGCCAGCAACTCGTCGGAGGCCAGGTAGCCGCGCGAGCGTGCCGAAAGAGGGCGCTCTAGTAGTCGTGGGCTACGGCGCTGGACCACGAGCAGGCCTTGTCTCCGTAGCCACTCGTTGAGATGTACCCGTTGATGGCTGCGGCGCCCGTGACCATAGGCGCTGACAACGAGCAGTATGCTCTCGGCTGGCAGCGCTGCCCGTATTTCGCCTACGATGTGATCACAGAGACGATAGAAGCTTTGGATGCGTGTTAGATGCTCACTCTGCCCTGGGTAGGCAGGATCACTGAGATCGCTGTAGTGCCAGAAAAGGTGCTGGACCACGTCCAGCGCATTGAGCTGCAAGAAGAAGAGATCCCAGCGCTCTTGTTGCAGTAGTTCCAGGCCAAGGGCGGCCTGTTGGAGGGTGCAGCTCACCAGCTCGTGGTAAAAGGTCCGCAACTGCTCGCGCCGCGCAGCCTGTTCAGCCAGCCGTGGCAGGGCAGGAAAGGCCAGGCTTAGCTCGTACTCTTCGGGGGTAATGCTCATGCTGCCATCGTGTGGCGAGAGTGCCAGCATGACACCGTTGACAGGCCAGGCGGGATAGGCCAGATAGGGGTTGAGCACGCAGATCCGCTTGCCGCTGGCGCTGGCCAGATCCCAAAAGGTGGTGCCGCAGGTGAGGGCGAGCGGCTCGCCTGCGTCGTGGCCTGCTGGCTCCTGGCCGCTGATAGGAAGAGAGAGCAGGCCGTGGTTGGCGGGGTTCAGACCGGTGTAGAGGCTGCCCCAGGCCGGATAAGTGTCCGGCGGGATGCTAGAGGTGAGTTCGAGGAAAGGCGACTCCAGCATGAGGCGCCGCAGATGAGGCAGGGCCGGACCATAGACTCGTAGGAGGTCTGCGTCCAGACCATCGAATCCCAGGATGACCACTTGTGTCATAGCTTTTCACCTTCTCTCTCTCGCCGAGATGCTTGGCCCGGTCGTCATCGGGCCGGGTTCTCTTGTGGCTGGTCGGCTAAGAGTCGCCGCTGCTGTTGCTCCCAGTAGTGGAGAATCTCGCTGATCATCTCTGGCTCGCAACGCACCTGAAAGATGGCGCGCTGCGTCACTGTTTGCAAATGATCCAGAATGGCACGATCAAGCCGGCGTGCTGTGGCCAGGGTCAGGGTCCCTCGCTCGGCCCCAATGGGGACACAGCGATACCGCTGGGCCAGCTCATAGGGCAGCAGATGGAGCAGGCGCAGCGAGGGATAGCTGGAGAGGAAGGCGAGGTAGGGCAGCTGACTTTCGGCCTGAGCTTGATCCTCCTCGGACACTGCCACTTCCTCGCTCGGCCTGGTCTGGCTGAAGCCCTGCGGGTCTCGATCTCCTTCGATCAGGCGTGGCTGTCGCCGTTGTAGCTCGCGTAAAAATTGACGCGCTGCCTCTCCGGCAAGACAGCGTGCGCTGTGCTCGACATCGGCCAGCAGCGGACGCAGACGCTGCATCACAGCCTCCGCTCCCGCCAGCGTGGCTGAACGCAGCAGCAGGGCACACTCGCCCTCTAGAGAGAAAATCTGATCTCTGGCGCGAATCTGCTGCCGGATACGCCGCACGGCTCGCTCCAGTGCCGCTGCTGACTGCTCGCTTGTCTGAAGATGGATCAGGGCAAATGGCTCTTCCTCCGTCGTCTCGCCTGGGCTGGCCGCTGCCGATGTGAGGGTGGCCTCTCGATCTCGCGATCCTGTGTGCTCCTCGTCCTTCACATTATCCTCCTCTACAGGCGCCAGCTTCCTGCCACGCGCCTGCCCGTCTACGACGGGGCCAGGCATGCGATACATGCCGCGTATGTAGTATACTATTTTCGTGAAAATAGTGGTTATCTATTCTGGTAGAGGAGCAGTTAAAATAACTTACTTAAAGTAAAGAAAAATATGTATTTCCTGTTTTCTATTGTTAACCGGAAAGCATGAGATATTACCTGATCACAACTAAACGTCTCTTCTCAAGACTGCAGGGGGCATGCCATACTGTGGCAGGTATACGGCGGCCAGGTCAGAGCTTCCCTTTCTCCCCTTGCGTGCGAACGAACGCTCACAGGCTGAGCTGATCATGGCCGCCCCTTCCTAAGCCAGGCCCGTGCCTGTGGCAAAGCAGCGTGAGGCCGGCAGATAGCCAGGCTAAAGCTAAGGAAGCAGGCGAGAAGGAGCTGTTGGGAGGTAGCAGGGAGCATGAATGATTATCTCATTGGATGGAAAATTCGCTGGAGTCCAATGCTAGCCCCGGACCAGGGCATGGTTCCCGATGCCAGCGTCTTTGCACGAGTCGAAGAGGGCGAGCTGGCGACTTGTCAGCCGGCACCCGCGACCAGCGAGGAGGCCGCTCAGCGCCTGGTGCGCAACGAAGAGAGCGCTGAGCCTGTCTTCGTGGGCAGCCTCTGGGAAACGGATGAGCCGTGCGAGGGGGAGATTGCCCTGGAACCGGAGTGGATAGAGCAGGTTTGTTGTCATATTGAGGCCATCATTGCAGGAGCAGGAGAGCGGGCCTGACTGGGCCGGGTCGGGCGCACGGGCGAGCGGCGCACCGCCCGTGCCTGGCTGGCTGTGGGGTCCATCGCTGTCTCTTCTCCATTGTTCTCCTTCAGCTTGAAGTGAGCAGAAGAGCAGAGGGCAAGCGCAGGGGCCTGGCCTCCAGGACCAGGCAAGAGGGAGGAGGCTATGCAGCATAAGCAAGTGGGAGGGAACGAGCGTGGCAAGGGTCGCTCCCCTCAGCTGAGCGTTATTCTCTGTACCTATAACCGATGCAACCTCGTGCTCTCGGCGCTGGCCAGCCTGCGGCGTCAGACGCTGGCGCGCCATCTCTACGAGGTGATTGTGGTCGACAATGGCTCGCGGGATGGCACACCTGCTGTGCTGCAGCGCTACCTGCAAGCGCGGGCGCCAGATGAGCGCGACTGGCAGGTGCGTTGTCTGAGCGAGCGGCGCAATGGTCTGGCCTATGCGCGCAATGCAGGGCTCCAGGTCGCGCGAGGAGAGATTGCCGTTTTCCTTGACGACGACGCCCTCGCCTCACCGCGCTTCCTGGAGTATCTGCTGCAGGCGTATGCCGAGACCGGCGCCGATGCCGTCGGAGGGCGGATTGAACTCTATTGGGAGGCGCCTCGTCCCTACTGGCTGACCGATGAGCTACTGCCCGTGCTCGGCTATTTTGCTCCTGCGGGCGAGCGCCAGCAGCTGAGGGCCCCCCAAAGTTTGGGCAGCTGCAGCTTTTCTGTGAAGGTTGCCGCCTTGCGAGCGGTTGGGGGCTTCTCACCGCTGCTCGACAAGCGTCTGGCGGTTCCGACGCGGCTGGGCGTAGAAGATCTCTGTCGGCGGCTCCATGCTGCCGGCTATGCGCTCTGGTATGAGCCGCGGGCCCTGGTGGCCCACCGGGCCCATGCTGCGCGCCTCTGCCGCACCTTTTTTATCGGCCATGCCTACTGGCAGGGTCGTTCTGAGGTGCTCATGGAACTGAGCGCCGCTCTCGCGCAGCGGGCCGAGGAGCGCAACGCCTGTCTTTCCTGGAGAGCTTTACTCACTGATCTAAGGCATCTTGCGCGCCTCTGGCTTTGGGAACAGCCTCATCTGCTGATCGCGCGTGGTACATCGGCGCAGCACCTGTATCTGACGATGGAGAGCCTGCGCTGCTGGGGGCGCTTCCTGCAGCGCCTGAGCTTGCTCTGGCGTCCGCTACCCCAAGAAGGCAGCCTGGCGGTATTGCTGGTCATGGCGCCGCAGTGTGAAGCGGCCACCCTCTTGTTAGCGCAGGCACTGCGGCGTGAGGGTTTGGCCTGTCAGGTCGAGCGGGCCAATCTCTCTCTGACCTGGCTCTGGCGTCACCGCGGCCTGGATGGCCAGGCTTGTGGCATCGTGCAGTTGCAGCGTCCAGGGGCCTGGTGCCTGCCATTGCGGCGCGGTCTCAATCTGCTGCTGCGCCTCTGGCTCGCGCGCCGCCTGGGGTTACCGCTGGTCATTGCCGACAGTGGGGGCTGGTGGCATAGCGCACGCGGTCTCCGCCCACTGCTGCGGCGCTGGCTGGAGCGCTATCTGCTGCATCAGGCTCAGACCATCCTGGTTCCCACCCGGCGCATCGAAGATTTCTATCCTGAGCGGTCTCTCCAGGAGCGAACCCAGGGCCTTCCCCCGGCTGGCTTTCGCGGCTACTATGCCGCGCCCCTGCCGCGGGTCGAAGCCTATCGTCGTCTTGGAATTCCGGCTTCCGTTCCCTATGTCTATCTCTGCTTTGCCGCCTGGCACAGTGAGGAGGAGGTTCTCAGCCTCTGCGAGAGCTTTCGCCGCCTCTGGGAAAGGCTCATGCCCGTGCCAGGCGATGTCTCTCAGGGGCCGCACCTGCTGCTTGTTGGGACCCCGGCTGATCGTCCTCGCCCCACACGCCTGTTACGACTGGCGGCGCGTATGCCCATGTTACATCTCTTTCTCCGGCCACCGCTCGATGAAGATATTCCGCTCTATCTGGGAGCTGCCGATGCCGTGGTTCTGCCACAGCGCTCGCATCTGCGGGCAGGCAATGTTGAGTTGGCGCTGCTGGCCCTCTCCTATGGTCGAGCTGTCGTAGCCCCCGCGCTCCCCTCTTTCGCCGATCTGCCGGCCTCACAGGCCGTGGTTTTCTACCATGCCGCTGATGAAGCTGATCTGGAGCGGGCGCTGGGTGAGGTACGTTCGGGCGTGGTCCAGGATCTGCTACGTACCGCCTGTGCCGAACCGCAGCTAGAGGCTGTCGCTGGCTGGAGCGACTACGCCCGGCATCTCGTCAAGCTCTATGAGAGCTTTCGCTGGTAGCCGCCTGACTGCTATCAGGGTCTGTCCGCCCGGGTGGGGGTAGGTGCAGAGACCCTCGCTTCTCTGCCGCCCGGTATGGTAATGTATCAAGCGGGGGAGCAGCCAGGGGAACCAGGTAGGGTGCAGACGACAACGGGGCCGGCTGACCCGGCTCATCGAGCTATGGCAGGCCGTCAATCAAGCCAAACGGCCAGGTCGACAGATTCAGTCTGGGCCTGGGCCTCAGCCTCATGATTCGTCCATCAGGCCTGGCGAGACAGAAGGGGCGGGCAGTCTCCGCCACTGGCGGTCGCCTGGCTTCAGGAGACTGTCCGTTTCGACCTGAACTACGCTTGCCGTGGAAGAGAGTCTGGCCGGGCCGTCTCAGCTCTGCTTCCTGCCTGTCAGGCGCCGTTGTGTGGTGCTCGTCTCTCTTGCCGCCAGTGGGGTGGGCAAAAAGACCTTGTTGCTACTCGACCTTTCGTTAGCATCGCGTCAGCATCTCGGCTTGTCATCACAGGGTAGTGAGGGGAGACGCTGATACGTTGTGGTATCGCCGTCCTCCTTCTAAGTCAGGCGAGGGGGCGTCTTCCCGTTCGTGTGCATCGTTTTGTCAGCAGAGCAGCAGAGGAGAGTGCTCAATGATCGCCAGAGACATCATGACTCGCACGGTCTACACCATTCGACCCGAGGCGAGCGCTCAGGAAGCAGCCCGGCTGCTGGATCAGAAGCGCATCAGTGGCGCACCAGTTGTCGATGGAGACGGCAGGCTGATTGGCATGGTCACGGAAGCCGATATCATCAGCAAGGTCAATCGTGAAGGCTTGCGCGTTGCCGACATCATGAGCCATGAGCTGATTGTTGTCTCCGAGGAAACTCCCCTGGAAGAGATTGCCGCTTTGCTCTCCGAACGCAAGATCAAGCGTGTCCCCGTCGTTGAAAATGGCCGTCTGGTTGGGATTGTGAGCCGCGCCGATATTGTCCATGCTGTAGCCGCCGGGCACCTCATTGTGCGCAGCTGGTAAGAGTCTGCAACCCGTGCTATCATAGGAAGGCTGAAGAGCGCAGGCTAACCAGGCAGGAGGATAGTCGAGCCAGTGCTGGCGCCTCGCTGATCCCAGTTCAGCCCGCTTCTCAGTAAGAGCAGGGGAGGAGTCTGCCTTGTCTGTCTGCCTGTCTGTCCGCCTGTTCTCTCCTTCGAGCAGCTGGCCAGCGAGATCTCGACAGAGGCGCTGTCTGCGGAGGAGAGAGGAATAGTGGCTCTGTCAGGCCAGGGTGAGGCTTAGAGGTCCGGTCAGGTCAGGTCAGACTCCTTTCCCTGCGCTGCAGTGTGTTTGAGTGATAGGCCCGGTCCTGGGTGTGTGGGGGCGGGCGTGAGGCGGGTACAACGGTGATGTGGCCTGTCGGCGGCCCTGGTGGGTTACTGGCAGACGAGCAAGCTGGTACCATTGGGCTGCTTTCTCCTCTGGTCAAGGGGTAAGGTGAGGGCCGCTGCCGATCTTTCGCTATAATGTGCCCAGACAGAGTGATAGAGTGCAGGAGCCAGCTTCTGCCGGAGAACCAAACCGGCCTGGCCTGGTACCGGCTTGGCTGACTGAGGCGTCTGACCAGACAGGCGCGCCACCAGCGAAGCGAGCGCACGAGCCGGCGCTGGTTCTCCCGCATGCAGTGATCGGAACAGGCGAGGTAACGGTCTTGAAACGAGCACATCTTGCCCGAGATATTCTAGAGGTCATTGCCCTGGCGCTGATCCTCTTCCTGGCAACGCGCCTTGCCATCCAAAACTACCACGTGGAAAATGTGAGCATGCAGCCTACGCTGGTCGATGGCGAAAATGTCATTGTCAACAAGCTGGCCTATCTCTTTCATCCGCCCGAGCGTGGGGATGTGATTGTCTTCCATTGGCCACTGGATACACGCCAGGACTTTATCAAGCGTATTATTGGCATTCCCGGTGATGTCATTCGGACGGATAGTACCCATGTCTGGGTCAATGGCGTCCTGCTCAATGAACCATATGTCAAGGCCCCCTACAATGCCATCGCCAATATCTGGAGGTTGGGCAAAGATCAGTACTTTGTGATGGGCGATAACCGCCCCGATAGCGACGATTCGCGCAATTGGGGTGTAGTCCCACGCAATTATATCGTTGGCAAGGCCATTGCAGTCTACTGGCCCATTAACAGGTGGCAGGTGATCAATACCTATCCGGCAGTCTTTGCCCACATTCCCGATGCCAACCCTCAAACAACCAGCAAATGAGGATCGATCAGTCAAAAAGGGAGTAGGCCGTCAATGAACGAGTCGGAGCAGCGCTATCCTTTACACCAGCACGAGAATGATGAGTGGGATCGGGATGAGGAAGGGGAGCATCACAGTCGGCATCGCCATCATATTGCACCTTTGCCAGATCAAAGCGAAGAAGATGATGAGGAGTGCGAGGAGCGCCGTCGCCTGCACCAGCGCGAAGAGCCGAGCGAGCCGGAGCTGCCCAGAGGCCGTCTGCTGCCAACTCTGATCGTGGGAGTGGTAGCCGGAATCCTCTGTGCCGCCGTGAATATCGCCCTTGTGCTGTTGAATGCCCCGCTCTTCGCCAATGCGGAGCGACTTGCCAGTCAGAATGCCTATCAGCTGGCGGTGTCGATCACAACGCTCTGCGGCCTGGTCATTTTCATCAGCCTGGTGATCTGCGCCGTAGCGGGCTTTATCGTCGGCAAGCTGGCAGTCCAGCGGAGCCTGGGCTTTCTGGCGGGTCTGGTGGCTGGCGTGCTCTACTATCTGGGAGCGATCTTCTTGCCGCGCTATATTCCTGGTTTCCCCAGCAATGCCCCCGCCAGTGGCAATGTGACCTTTGGTGGCGTCATTGGCGGAATTGTGGTCACCATCATCTTTATGCTCTTGCTCGGCCTGCTGGAGGGACTGGCCGCTCTCTTTGGGGCCTGGTTGGCAACGCGCCGTCACCCTTACTACGTGGGCTATAGCTAAGATGCCTTGAAGCCTGGCCTGGGAAGAACAGTTTGGAAAGCAGGAAAGAGACCGTGAGGCTGGCCGTGCCAGAGGGAAAGGGCCAGCCTTATTGGTTGATTCTCTCTGATGGGGGTGTATTCTCTTGTTCTCTCCCCTCCTCTCTCCCCTCGGCCACTGGGCCTGTCCCAGGCCGGTGGCGAGGGAAGAGAAGAAGGAGTTCCGAGAGAGCTGAGTGAGAGAGGGAGTGCAGTCGTCTGGCTGATTAGCTAACGACTGCCTGCGACGCTTGCGGCACATAGATCCGGTGTTCAAGCAGGCAGTACTCTTGCCGCAGCAGTTTGCCGCTCAGATTGCAGCGGCAGCCCTCGACGGCGGCGAGTGGATGCTGCTGCTCCACCAGGCGCAGGCTATGCAAGGTGCCGTCAATGCGCGAGCGGAAGAGCACCCGATGATAAGCTCCATCCTGACGCGCCTTTAAAAGGATAAACGCCTCTAGCTCCTGGTGGCCCGTGCGCTGCCGCAGGTAATGTTCGGCGGCCTGGACAGGTTGAGGATAGACTACGCGCCCACGGCATTTCTCCAGGTAGAGCTTTCCCTGGCGGTCGGCCTCCAGAATAGCCGCCACCTCGGGCACCTTGACGCGGCTATAGTAGATGCCGTGCGGCAGACAGACCAGATTGGCGGCAAACTGGTCGCCCCCGATGTGGCTGCATTGCCAGACCTGTTCCCTGGCCAGACGGGCCGCTTCCCGATAGATGGGCATGCCGAATTTGGCGCAGCACTGATCATGTTTGCCGTGGGTGCAGACCAGATAGAGCGGCTCGGCGCTCAGGTAGCTGTCGTAGGCGGGAGCTCCCTGCTCTAGCTCGGCCAGCGGAAGCTGTGGCAGCTCCTGGTAGCTGGCAAGCTGAAAAGCGTAGAGCGTCTGGCGCTCGGGCCGGGTAATCGCCACGAAGCAGCGCAGCGGACCGCTGCTGCGTGGTCCGCGTCTGATAAAGACCGCCATACTCTGCCTGGTTTCATAACTGAGGGCAAGCTCGGCCAGCCAGCGTCGGGCCGGCTCCGGCAGATCATTAAAGAGCACTGCTGATCGTTCCCAGGCCCCTGTATATTCCACCAGCACCCAGATCCTTGCCAGTGGCGCCAGGCCGTGAAAGGGTACCTGGCGCTCCTCTGAGAGCTGCGCGCAGAAGATATGTTCTACCACACCTGATACTCCTCACTGTCCTGATGTTGCTCATGGCTTATAGCTCCTTCGTAAAGGAGAGCGGCCCCATCCAGCCATACCGCCAGAACAGGGCGATTACCAGCAGGCAGAGCAGCCAGAAGCAGAGAATGAACAGGTAGTCTGCGCGACTGAAGCAAAAACGCCGGAAATAGGAGCGCTGTTTCAGAGCGCCAAAGGCCCGGCTCTCCATCGCCAGCGCGGTCCGCTCTGCCCGCCGGATGGCGCTGGTTAATAGCGGAATCGCATAGCGGCGCAGGCGCTCGATATGGACCCTGACCCCGCTGTGTGTCTCGATCCCGCGGATACGATGCGCTGCCTGAATCAGGCGAAATTCTTCCTGGAGCAGGGGCATAAAGTGAAAGGCGGCCAGGATACCGTAGCCAAGCCGGTAGGGAAAGCGCCACTGCTGAACCATTGCCCGGATAAAGTCGCTGATATCGGTGGTGAGCATGAAGATCAGCGAGAGCAAGAACATGGCATAGACGCGCAGAACGGCAGCCATCCCGGCCAGCACAGCCCCCTGGTAAAGCACCAGCGGACCTAGCCGCAGCACCACTGGCGTACGATCAAACAGCTCGGCGCGCACCATAAAAGGATAAAGGATCATAAAGACCAGCAAACTGATCGTGAGTGGGGCCTGAAGGCGCCAGAAAGTCCCTGGGGTGATACGCGCCGGTCCCACGATCACGGCGCTGGCCAGGGCAATGAAAGCCAGCGGCAGCCAGGGGTCAGTGGTGAGCGCCACGAAAAGCAGCACAGGTACCACAGCCACAACCTTGCTTAGCGGGTTCAAGCGGTGTAGCAGCGACTCACCCTCTTGATAGATCACTTGCATGGTCTCCCCCCTTCCACGGAGGCTGCTCCATCGGCAGCGGCCAGTGGCTCCGCCAGTTCCCGAGCACTGTCCTGGAGACAGCGCTCACATAGCTCCTCCAGTGTGAGCAGATCTGACCAGCCAAGCCGGCGCGCTAGCTGGGCCAGCGGGGGCAGCATCAAACGTGCCTCGGCCAGCAGCTCCGCGTGAGTGAAGAGGGCCGCTGGCGTCCCGTAGAAGAGCAGCCTGCCATGATTCATGACGGCCACATACTGAGCGTAAGTGGCTACCAGGGACATATCGTGCGTAATCACCACGATCGTTCGTCCCTCGCTATGAAGCTGCCAGAGCAACTCTAACAGGGCGGTCGCATTGTACTCGTCCTGACCGAAAGTTGGCTCATCAAGAATCAAGATCTCCTGCCCCATGGCCAGCATGGTGGCCACGCTCAGGCGCCGCTTCTCGCCGTGGCTCAGCGTAAAGGGGTTGGCCCGTGCCAGAGAGAGCAGGTTGAAGCGTTCCAGCAGCGCGCGTGTACGCTCCTGAACCTCCGTCGCTGGCGGGCCCATAACGCGCAGCCCATAGGCCACCTCATCCTCGACCGCCTCGGTAATAAACTGGTGTTCGGGATTCTGGAAGACGTAGCCAACATGGCGCGTCAGCTCGCGGGCGGAAATCGTCGTAATATCGCGGCCCAGCAAGCGGACGCAGCCCCGAGGTGGCTGCAGAACCCCGATCAGATGCTGCGCCAGGGTGGTCTTGCCAGCGCCATTGGCCCCGACCAGCGCCAGCAAGGCCCCACGCGGAATCGCCAGCGAGATGTCCTGCAGCACCTGTCGTCCAGCGGCACGGTAGGAAAGGGAGCAGACCTCGATCGCCGCCTCCCCCTGGTCAGGCTCAGACCTGGTCGGAGGCGAGGCTGAGCATCTCTGCTGGCCATCGTTGTGAACGGCGGTGCTGGTTAAGGGAGCCGATGAATCCTGGTGACCAGCCCTGAACGCTCGCCTTCCCTTCAAGGCCTCCGCGGCCTCACTCAGGGTGAGCGGGAACGGCTCAAGTGACCAGCCATGCTGCTGGAGAACGTGGGCAAGCCTGGCTACCTGGGGCACCCAGACCCCCAGCCCCTGGAGCGTTGACAGATGCGCACGTAAGACCTCACGCGGTCTTCCATCGATGACCACTTCGCCCCGCTTACCCAGCACGACCATGCGCTCCACCAGATCCATGAGCTCGTCGAGGCGATGCTCAATCAACACAATCGTATAGCGACCTGTCTCCTTGCAGCGGCGCAGCAGATCAAAAACCTCTCGTGTGCCCTGGGGATCAAGATTCGCTGTCGGCTCATCGAAAACCAGGATCTCCGGCTCAAGCGCCAGCAGAGCCGCCAGCGCCACTCGTTGCTTCTCTCCTCCCGAAAGCTGTTCCACGCGGCGATAGCGCAGCTCTGTCAGTCCTACCAGGCGCAGACTGTCGCTGATACGCCGCTCCATCTCGTCGGGCGAGAAGCAAAGATTTTCCAGGCCGAAAGCGATCTCATCCTCCACGGTAAACATCACAAACTGGGCCTCCGGGTCCTGGAAAAGAATGCCCACCCGCTGCGCCAGAGTAGCAACTGTCGTCTGCCGTGTATCGAGGCCGGCCACACGCACGTGACCGCTCTGCAGCTTGCCAATGCTGTGAGGAATCAGCCCGTTGAGCGTGAGCGCCAGTGTGCTCTTGCCGCTACCGGAGGGGCCCAGCAGCAGCACCGTCTCACCGGCGCGCAGTTGGAGCTGAAGGTGCTCCAGAGCCGACATACGTCGTCCAGGATACTTGACCGTCAGATCTTCGATCTCAATGAGGGTCGTCCTTGTCTCACTCATTATTACCGTTCTCCTCTCTCAGCATCTCTCCTACCTCTCCAGCGGCTTTTTCAGCCAGCCACAACTGGGGTGGAGACAGGGGCTGGTCGACGTTGACCAACCCCTGCGAGAGGCTGAGGTAGCGCCGATTGGGCGCAACAGAGAGAGCCAAAGGCTACAATCTTCCCACCTGGGCTGGAGCGGAGCATCAGATTTCATCTTGTTCCCGGCGGATCGTACCGGCCAGCACACCGGTGCGGGCTGCGGCATCACCCAGATACCTGGCCAGAATGCCACTCAGCGTGCTGCTCACGAGCGTAATGGCGATCACTCCCATCAGCACAGGGAGCGCGAGCTGGAGGGACGACGGATAGAAGATCGCATAGATAATCAGCATCACAAGACCGCCGAGAAAGCCTGTCAAGGCCATCCGGGGCAGGCTGAAATGGCGGTAGCGCGTCCCAAGTGCCACGCTCATCTCGCCTGAACAGGCGTAGAGAATCCCTGTAATCATGATCGACGGCCCATAGGGCGAGATGGGCAGCGTCACAAAGCAGTAGAGCAGAGCGATTAAGAAGGCCGCTCCCGGCCTGCGCAGGGCATAGGCGATGAAGAAGCCCGGCAGGATGTAAAGCCCAATCCAGGCCCAGGCCACGATTGGGCCAAGCACCACCGATAGCATGTATGGGTAAAGCAAGGCGCCCAGCAAAATGCCGAAGACAACGCTGATCGCTGCCAAAATCAAAATATCGCGTGTGTTCCAGGCCAGCAGCGACAGCCAACTTCGTTCTGGCTGCCTCACTTCAGTCTGTCTGCTCATCCGGTCATACTCCTCTAACAGCGAAAGCGGGGAGAGCGCCCCGCCCGCCCTCATGTCCCTTTGACATTAGGCAGACCTAATATCCTAGTATTTTGCTAAGATATTAGGGCATGCTAATGTTGGCTGTCAAGAGGCAGAAGGCCAGATAGTAGCTGCAATCTGCGAGATCGGTAAAACTACTGATCAAGAGAGGAGCGTAATCTGGAGGAGGCGGTGGAGGACGGGCGGCAAGTAGTGAAGGGGGAAGAGAGTCAACCGTCTCACGGTGTGCAGCGAGGATCAGGGCTGACCCGGCCGCGCAGCGCAGCCTGGGCAACCGTAGGGAGGGGTATCCCACCATACCGCAGGCGCGCGGATCGGAGTTCGGCCAGCCCTGTCTGTCAGGGGACGAAGACGAATGAATGGCGAAGCAGAAGCGAGCGCGTATCCAGGCGAGAGAGACTAAGCCTCTTCGATCGTCACGCGCTGCATCAAGTCGCCCACCTGGATACGACGAACCACGTCGAGGCCGGCGACTGTCTCCCCGAAAATCGTGTAGTTTGGAGGGAGGCGCGGCTGATCCTCCAGGCAGATAAAGAACTGGCTTCCATTTGTATTGGGGCCAGCGTTCGCCATAGCCAGAGTGCCGGCCTTATAGGGGCGACGTACCGGCTCATCCGGGAACATGTAGCCTGGGCCGCCGGTGCCATTGCCGAGGGGGTCACCCCCCTGAATGACGAACCCGGGCACGACGCGATGAAAAGTCAACCCATCGTAGAAGCCATCGCGGGCCAGAGCCACGAAGTTATTCACTGTCAAGGGGGCCTCGGAAGCAAAGAGCTGGAGGCGGATATCGCCCTTGGTCGTGCTGATCGTCGCATAGTAGGTCTTATGCGGATCGATCTGCATGGCGGGCGGAGCACTATAGCGTCGTTTTGCTGGCATTGTTGGCAGATCCTCACTTTCACTTGCTCAGGGAGCCGCTGCCGGCTACCGGGCAGCGTACTCATAGCATGCCACCAGGCTCCCAACTTGCTCCCTCAGCCGAAGCAGTCCTGGCCCGTGCCGGGCAAAGAAAGCGCCTGGCGAGTGGTGCAAGAGCAAAGCGGGCTGGCCAGAGGCTGGCAGATCGCCTCAGAGACGGCCAGTCCTCTCATTTCAGCCCGCCTGCCTTTGGAGAGCCTGCTTTAGGGAGCAGTCACCACTACCAGATGGGTGATGACATCAGGCGTGATATTCTTCTGAGAAGGTTGATCGCCCGGACCCTGGATCTTCTTCACGACATCCATGCCCTGGACCACATGGCCAAAGAGATTATACGATTTCGTCAGCTCCTTCGCCGGTTGGTCGGAGACGCAGATAAAGAACTGGCTGCCGTTATTGGCGGTGCCGCTGGCGGGCTTGGCCATGGCCACCGCTCCGGCGGTATAGTTGCCCTTCACCGGCTCTGCGGGCAGCGTATAGCCTGGTCCCCCGCTGCCGTCGCCCTTGGGGTCGCCGGTCTGGATGATGTAATTCGGCACCACGCGATGGAACTTCAGCCCATCGTAGAAGTGGTGCTGGGCCAGAAAGACGAAATTATTGACTGTCTCGGGGGCCAGCTTCGGATCAAGCTCCACCACGATCAGGCCGCGATTGGTATTGATACCGGCGCAATAAATCTTGTTGGTATTGATCGACATCGCTGGCGGAGCTTTATACGTATGCTGGATCTTGTTAAACGCCGCCCCGGTCGGCGCCGGGGAGCTATCGGTCAGCTGCTTGACCACCTTCAGGCAGGGTGAAACAGCGGCGGTCTTCGGCTGTGGCTTCGGTGGGGCGAAGGGACCGATCTTGTAATAGTACATAGCGCCGATGGCGGCAGCGATGATCAGGATCGTCAGGGTGATAGCCCAGGGGTAGCGAGCCAGGCCCCGCTTGGGAGGCGTATAGCCAGGGCCGCGCTTCTCCTTCTTCTTGGGGGCAGGCGCTTCTGGCAGCTTGGTCGCGTGCGCGCGGGCGATCTTTTCCGCTCTTCTCGTGGCTGCGCGCTTGCTCGTCTTTGGCATGGGGTCTGAATACTGCTCCTTTTTCAGATCTTGCTGCTTGTTTGCTTGCTGAGAACCACAGAGGCCCAAGTCAACAGCGCAGCTGCTTCCTTGCTGTGGGGCTGTTCTGTTGACGGCGGCAGCGCTGGACGCGGCTGGCTGGCTGACTGACTGACAGGGTAGCACTTCCCTGTCCTGTACCGGTTTGAGCAGGCAGGGCTGTCTGACGGACAAACAACCAGCCAGGATAAAGAGCGCTGATTTCTGGGTGCTATGATACCCTGCAGGCCCTTGTGGGTCAAGCCCTTTTCAACCTCCCCCACCGGGGGGTGTCGTGGGGGTGAGCTTTCCCCTGGGGAATAGGAAGATTCGCCCACCTGGCCATGTGGATAAGTGTGTGGATAAGTTTGTGGATAGCGGTGGATAACTGTGGATAACTCCCCTTGGACGGTGGATAACTGGGGGATAACTGCTTATTAACTCAGCTATATATGGGGGTCGCAAGCGTGAGATATCCCCGAGGATATCCACATATCCACAGAGCCACTGCCAGCCTGCTGTTTGCTTTCGGGCACAAGATTCGCTACACTGTTTAGACACACGGGATTCCCCTCCCGCTAATCTTGATCCTGGGTGGGGCAGACGGCGGTGCAGGGCGCGTCGGCTGCTCGGCTGGTCCTTCTGCTGAAGTGCAGATCAGGTGGAGGCGTCTGTGATCCGGCTGGCCAGCCGCCGCGATGCGCATGTATCGAGTCTATCGCGTGATAAGTCGGAATTATATGATATAATTTTTAGGCTGTTAATTCTCTTTTGCTGTTGTTCATAAACCGCCTGGTGACAGGACAGGCTGCTGAGATTTAGTAAGAAGGCTGGAGACAGGACGTGGAGAAGCTGTTACCGCAGAACATCGAGGCCGAGTGTGGCGTCCTGGGCAGCATCCTGATTGATCCAGAGGCGATCATCCAGGTCGCTGACTTTTTGCGCCCAGAGGACTTTTATCGCGACGCCCATCGCGCCATCTATGAGGTGATGCTCCAGCTCTACGAGCGGCATGAGCCGGCGGACTTTATTACGCTCTGTGATGAGCTGGAGCGTCAGGGGAAGCTGGAGGAGGTTGGCGGCGCCAGTTACATCACGTCTCTGGTCAACCAGGTGCCCACCAGCGGCAATATCGAATACTATGGGCGCATTGTGGAGCGCACGGCAGTCCTGCGTCGTCTGATCCATGCCGCTGGGCAGATCGCCGCCATCGCCTACGAAGAGGGCGATGCCGATGTGGCGCTCGATAAGGCCGAACGCCTGATCTTTGAAATCGGACGGCGGCGCCTGCGCTCGGATTTCTCGCTCCTGAGCGAAATCCTGTCCGAGTATTTGAACAAGCTGGATCAGCTTCATGAGCGGCGTGGGGCGATCGTCGGTGTCCCTACCGGCTTCTCCGACCTCGACCGCCTCACTGGCGGCCTACAGCGCTCGGACCTGATCATTCTGGCAGCGCGCCCCTCGCTCGGTAAGACCTCGCTGGCCCTGAGCATGGCCCATAACGCCGCTGTGCGCTTCCAGCAGACCGTTGCCATCTTCAGCCTGGAGATGAGCAAAGAGCAGCTAGTACAGCGTTTGCTCTCAATGGAAGCTGGGGTCGATCAGCAGCGCCTGCGCACCGGTTGGATCGATGATGAGGAGTGGGAGCGCATTATGCTGGCGACGCAGCGTCTGGCAGAGGCGCCGATCTGGATCGATGATACGGCCAGCATTTCCACGGCAGAGATGCGCAGTAAGGCGCGGCGCCTGCAGGCGGAGCAGGGCGTCGACCTGATTATTGTCGACTATCTGCAGTTGATGCAGACGACCAGTGGCAGCGCCCGACGCAACGAGAACCGCGTCCAGGAGATTTCGGAGATCAGCCGCACGCTGAAAGCACTGGCGCGCGAGCTGAATGTGCCAGTGTTGGCGCTCGCCCAGCTCTCGCGAGCCGTGGAAACGCGTCAGTCGAAGGTGCCCCAGCTCTCGGATCTGCGTGAGAGTGGCTGTCTGGCGGGGGAGACCGCGGTCTATCTGGCCGACGAGGGGGTCTGCTGTCCGATCGAGCGACTGATGGGGCGGCAGGGCTTCCGCGTACTGGCGCTGAATCCGGCGACGCAGCGTCTGGAGGCCGCGCCGGTAACGCGCGCTTTTGCAACGGGGCGCCGGCCTGTCTATCGCCTCACGACCGCGGGGGGCCAGCAGGTGCGTGCAACGGCCAATCATCGCTTTCTGACCCGTAGCGGCTGGCTGCGTCTGGATGAGCTGGGTGCCGGGCAGGCGGTGGCTCTCCCACGCGCCCTGCCGTCGGCAGTCTGGTCCGGCCCTGGTCATGCTCTGCAAACAGCGGAGGCTGGCGCGGGCGATGTCATCTGGGACCGCGTGGAGGCCATTGTGCCCGCCGGTGAGGCTGAGGTCTATGATCTGACAGTGGCTGGCCTGCACAATTTTGTGGCCGCTGACCTCGTCGTACACAACAGCATTGAGCAAGATGCCGATGTGGTGATGTTTATTTATCGAGATGATGTCTATAACCCGGACTCGGAGCGTAAAAATATCGCGGACATTATCGTTGCCAAGCATCGCAATGGTCCTGTCGGCGAGGTAAGCCTCTACTTCCAGGCGAGTCATACCCGCTTCTGTGATCTAGAGCTTTCTCCGCCTCCTGAGTAATCTCTGGATGGATGGCTATGACGTCCTTTGCTGGCTTCCCTTCGGGCAAGAATCCCTATGTCCCTGTGCCGGAGGTCTTCTTCAGGTCGCTCCTGCCAGAGATCGAGGATGTGGCGGAATTGAAAGTGACGCTGCACCTCTTCTGGCTCCTGGCCCAGAAGCGCGGTGAGCCGCGCTGTGTGAGCGAAGCGGAGCTGTTGGGCGATCGCGTGCTGCTCAAGAGTCTGAAGCGGCGCGGTGATCCGCGCCCTCCTGAAGAACGAGTACGCCAGGGCCTGGAGAAGGCGGTAGCACGCGGCACGATTCTCCGCGTCTACCTCAAGGTGCTCGGTGATGATGGCTCTGAGGATGAGGTCATTGGCTGGTATTTCTTCAATACGGCCCGCAGCCGGCGCGTTGTGGCTGAGCTGCAGGGCAGTGAGCTGATCCCGGTCCGCCTGCTCGATGTCGGGCAACAGCGTCCCGCGCCAGAGCACGGACTGCGCCAGGGCCAGAGCCAGGAGAGCGTCTCTTCGCCCGCTCCCGCTGCCGCAGCGCTGGCGCGCGTTGGGCACAGCCAGAATCAGCATTTACACATTGAGATTGAGCGTCCGAATATATTTGTCTTGTACGAACAGAATATAGGGCTTCTTTCTCCGCTGATCGCCGATGAGCTGCGCGATGCCGCTGAACGCTATCCTCCTGAGTGGATCGAGGCAGCTTTTCGCGAGGCAGTAGAACATAATAAACGTAACTGGCGTTATATTCGCGCGATCTTGAGGCGCTGGGAAACGGAAGGCAGATAACCTATGGAACGCTTGAATGAGATTATGCTCAAACAACGGCGGCAGCAACTGCTTCAGCAGCGCGCTCGCCAGTCTGGAGCGCTGCCACGAGCGCGCGGGGAGCAGACGACGCGCCTGCCTCTGCCCGAGCAAACCGCTCGTCTGAATCAGGTGCTCTCAGGCCCTGGGCGCTCGCCCCGCGGGCGCGTCGAAGTGACGGAGGTGCCTGGGGCTGATGTCCTGACCGATACGCTGACACTGGAGGGCGGTGAGCCGCTCTCACGCCCGAGCCGACGGCCTGGTCGGCAGACCGATCACCTCTATGGCGCGCGGCGAGAAGTCCCGACGTCATCTCTGCCACGACGCGCGCGCGACTACTACTATCGAGCCGATGATTATCTACCGGCCTTGCGAGGAGATACCCTCTCCGACGACGAGTGGGAGGAGGACGAGGACGACGATGAGGGAGGGATGCGTTACGGCGATTGGGAAGATGAACAGGAGTTGCTGGAGGCCACTTCCCGTCCGGCTCTATCCCGCTTGGCTGTGGCCAGCAGACTGCCCTCGCCGAGGCGCTCGCCTACGCCCAGTGAGAGCGTGGCACTGCATCGTCGGACGGAGGGGCCGCCCTCGTCCCCAGGACTACCGCGTGATCGACTGGCTCTTCCGCCCACTGGCGTGCCTGGCCCTGCGCGCCAGCAACGGGTTACTCAGCCCCTGCGCCCCAATGCTCTCGCCAACCCCGCCTTCGCGCAGCTGCAGGAGGGCCTGCGGCAGCGTCAGGCTCGCCAAACGCCAGGACACGAGCGGCAAGCAGGAGGAAGGGGGGGACCGCTGGGAGCGATCGGCTCCAGCGAGTCGACGTTGCCGGCCCCCTTTGGCTCCCAGCGCCCTGTCTGCCCAAAGTGCAAGGGGGCCGGCTATCTGCGCCTGGATGTGCCCTTTGGCCATCCCCATTTCGGCAAACCCATTCCCTGCGAGTGCAAAGAGGCCGATCTCAAGGAGCGCCGGCGCCAGCAGCTCCGCAGCATGTCGAACCTGGAAGCCTTCCGCGATAAGAGCTTCAAGAACTTTAACTATACGGTGCCTGGGGTGCGGCAAGCTTACCAGGCAGCGCTGGAGTATGCACGTGAGCCTGATGGCTGGCTGCTGCTGGTGGGACCTAACGGCTGCGGCAAGACCCACCTGGCGGCAGCAATCGCCAATCTCTGCCTGGAAAATGGCTCTCTGGTACTCTTCGCTACCGTGCCTGATCTGCTCGACCATCTGCGCGCCGCCTTCGCTCCCGAAGCGCCTGAGATCTATGATCAGCTCTTTGCACGCATGCGCGAGGCGGAGCTGCTCGTACTCGACGATCTGGGAGCACAGCAAAGCTCGCCCTGGGCTAATGAGAAGCTCTTCCAGCTGCTGAACTATCGTTATAATTTGCGCTATCCAACGGTGATCACGGCCAATCCGCGCGGCCTGCAGGCCATCGATGAGCGCATTCGCTCGCGCCTCTCCGATGCCTCTCTCGTGACTATGGTGACCTTTGAGGGGGCGCTGGATTATCGTCCACGCAATCCTCGCCGGAATTGAGCCGACGCTGACCTGATCACCTGAGCGTGCTGCAGCCTGTTCCTCCAGACAAGAAGGACACGGCTGTGGTGCGCTCCTGGCCTCGCGAAACACCCGATAGCTTGTTGCCCCCTCTCCTCTGTGCCTGGCCTCCCTTATCATGAGGATTTCGCTGAGCTAGCTGTGCCCGTGAGGCCGCGACCCGCGCTGGGGCACCCTGACCCTCCTCATTCCGCTTCTCTGGCACTCTCTCACCCATTGCCGGGCTTGACCGAAGAAGCTGACCTTCTTGCCTGCACAGACTTCACACCGCTGAAAAAATATGGTACACAATGAGATGGATTTGTGGCTCCTTGTCCCGCTCGCCTGGGAAAGCGGTCGCCTTATAAGGGTGCCAGAAGCTATGAGAAGCAGGTCAGGCAAAGGTGATTCTTCGTCTTTCTTCTTATCAAGAAGGTAATAAATGTATTAGGAAAGGAAGGGGGTAGAGCATGATGAGATAAGCGGATCTCCGGGGTGCAAGTTTTCCTCTGCACGCTGGAGTGCGGAGCGTGCATCAACGCGGATGGTCATCTGTGAGCAAAGATTTGGCGGGAGGCTCCCCATGAAACTGCTCAGCCATCGACTCTGTCTGCTTGCTGGTACCCTCGGTTTGGTCTTACTGCTGGCAACTGGCCTCAGCCTGGGGGGGGCCAGTCGAGCGCAGGCTGCCGTGCTCTTACAGACGCACTGGCACATCGACTGTTCCCGTCCAGGTACAGCCTGCACCGAGGTACAAGACCCTGAAGAGGTCTTTGGGGAAGGCTACTATGTGGGACATGACGAGCCTTCAGTCTTATTCTACTCCTCTTTGCCCGGCTCGGGCAACCACATGACCTATTTGCTCCGTCTACCAACCGATCCACCGGGTTTGAGCGCTGGAGGGAACAAAGCCTTCAACTTCCAGTTACATATCACCTTCTGGTTTGGCATGGCCCTCTGCGATACCCAGTCCTATCCCCTCCAGGTGAGCACGTGTACACCGGATAGCGACCGCAATATCGTTGATCCGGCGGTCAGCCCCAATCATCCCGGCACGGCCTACATGGAGCTGCAATTTTACCCGCCTGGCTTTGTGTCCTGGCCGCAGGGCAATAGCTGCGACGCGCGCCAGTGGTGCGCCGCCCTGACCATAGACAGCCTGTCGGAAGACCCTGTACATGGCACAGTGCTCAACCCAACCTGTGCGGCGCAGACTGGGCTGGAGTATGTCAACTTCGCCTTTATTACGCGCGATGGGAGGGCGCAGGCGCCGGCCAACCCGGTGCAGTCGACGCTGGCCACGTTCACCCCTGATCCGCGGCGCGATCTCTTTATGAACTCCGGCGACTTCGTCCTGGTCAAGCTGGGCGATACGCCACATGGGCTGCGAGTCGATCTCTTTGATCTGACGACGGGCCAGCATGGAGCAATGACGGCCAGTGCCGCTAACGGCTTTGGACAGGTCAAGTTCGCGCCTGCCCCTTCGACTGAGTGCACCAACATTCCCTACGATTTCCACCCGATGTACAGCACCTCCTCCGAGGCGACGCGCGTCATCTGGGCGGCTCACTCCTATAATATTGCCTTTGCCGACGAGATCGGCCATTTCGACTATTGCACTGGCCCCATTGACGCCAGCGGTATCTGTCGCGGCAGCGAGGGCACGGGCAGCGATCTTGAGCCAGCTGATAGCGATGATACTGCCTGCTTTGCGGCAACGGCCTCGTTGCGCATCCAGGTCTCGGGCTGCTACGGTACCAATGTGGGCTTCGACGGCACCTCTTACAAGCCGGTCTGGCCAGATGGCAATACGCGACTCCATCCAACGCCGATTCTCTTCAGTAGCCCTCGCACGGGCCCGGGCGATCGGCAGAACTACAGTCGAGTGGCCTTCGAGTCAGACACGCCGCGCATTGAGGCGGCGGACTTCAATGGGCAGTGCAATCGGGATACTGGCGCTGGTTGTGCCATCGTGCCCAATACGGACGATGGGGTGCCAGCGGACTTCTATCCCTTCTTCAGCATTGCCCACCACGGGCCAAGCTGTCTCTGGCTGATTGGAAACGACGTGCCGGGGTTGACGACCAACGATTTCGGGAAGACGAGTGAGTTTGGCTCTCTGTTGAAGCTGACTTACCTGGCTTTCGGAGGCGGTGGAGCAACCTTGCAGCGCTATAACGATTTTCGTCAGGTGCTGTCAAGCAATCCCTGCTCATTCCTCTCCTAGCACGAGAACTGGGAGCGGAGCAGTGGGGCATGGCGACTCGCCTTCTGGCCTGGCGAGAGGGTGAGTGAGATCTGTCTGGTAACGAGGGCAGGAGCCGCCAGCGATCCGCTCCGCAGTGCGGGCCGCCGCGAGTTCCTGCCCTGGCTGTCGACCTGGGCAAGGCTTGCTTTCCTGCTCGTCTGTGCCTTTCTTGCTGTTGCCAGAGCCTTCTTGCGTGTGCGATACTATCATAATTAGGAGCAGAAAGTAGAGCGCTATCCCTTCTACGGCTCTCTACGCCGTGGTGATAACTCTTCCGTACTCTATGCGCTTGGTGGAGAAGAAGCAAGAAGGGCAGCAGCCGATACACAGGTGTGCCTGGTCAACGATCCCAGGGCTACAGCCCGCGGCTGGCAGCTAGTTGTTACCGGTTGCCGCGTACGGCTGATTGAGAGCAGCCCTGTGGGTATGGGCGCGACCTGTGGCGAGGGTCGATGCGACGAGCATCAGCGGAGCAGCGCCTGCCAGACGTACCTGGTACTCGACTGTTTACCGATCATGCGGTACGTAAAGGTGAGCCAAGACAATGTCACCTGGCTGACCGTGGGTTGTTGGTAGACGACCGCGATCGCTACAACGGTGTGGCTGACGGTATTGAAGCGCTCCGGCATGGCCAGCAACGCTTGCGCCAGGTCGGTCGTCAATTCCTGTTTGACGGTCACCGTCAGCTGTATACGCCAACTGTAGACCAGCGGAGTCCATACGTCGAGAGAGGAGGATGCGGCGCTCCACCCCGGTCCGGTCCTCAAGGGCGGGGTCTCCGCGCCGCAGATTGCTGATGAAACATATCGTCGGGATTTCGGAGATTGTGCTTTGGACGGCGGACAAGGAAAAGGCTCTCCACTTCTATCGCGACCTCCTGGGCTTAGAGGTGATCTCTCCTCCGAGCCTGCCGAACGTCTTTTTAAAAGTTGGCGAGGGGAAAGCCGGTATTCCCCAGATGATTGTTCTGGTGCCCAAGACTGAGGAAGTCAAAGCCAAACCTGCGGGCTACCAGCTTCATCATCTGGCATTGGAGCTGCCCGAGGAAGCCTTTGATGCGCAGTACGCAGCTCTCGTGCAGGCCGGCTACCAGCCACGCGGCGGCAAGCATCCCGTGCTGGCCAGTCGTACCATGTATGTGGATGATCCTGATGGGAATGAAGTGGAGTTTATCTGCCGGGCCAGTGCCAGTTGAGGACCTTTCATGGAGAACGAGCGGATAAGTGCAGAAGAGATAGAGCATGGAAAAACAAGTATGAATGCGGCTGAGGAGCAGCCCCTGGTACGGGTGGCACTGGTCGAAGATGCACGCTGGGAGCGGGCCCTGGCTCGCGCCCTAGCGCGCGTCAAAGGTCCCACCGATCTGGCCATTCTCTTCGCCAGTGGCCTCTATGCAGAATCGCTGCCTGAACTCGTGCATCGTGCTTATGAGGAAAGTGGGGTGCGGCTGCTCATTGGCTGCTCCGGCCAGGGAGTGATTGGCCAGGGCGAGGAGCTGGAGGAGACAGCAGCTCTGGCCTTGATGACGCTGCAGTTGCCGGGGGCAAGGCTGCGAGTGGTGCGCTTTACGCAGGCCCTGGTCGAAGAGTGCGAGCGCGCCGAGGAGTGGCATACGCGCCTGGGGCTGTCGCCTGAAGAGGTCAAGGCCTGGCTGATCCTGGCTGATCCTTTCCGTCTGGATAGCGAGGCCCTGCTAGAAGGGCTGGCGCGGGCCTACCCCCATTGCCCGATCGTGGGTGGCCTGGCCTCGGCTCACCCCTTGCTGCAGCGAACTTTTGTCTTTCGCAATGGCAATGTCTTTGGCGAGGGAGGCGTTGGGCTGGCCCTCGGCGGCCCTTACACTATCCTGCCGCTCGTCTCTCAGGGATGTGAACCAATCGGCGAACCCTGGACTATCACCAGCGTACGTGGCAATCTCGTCGAAACGATTTCTAATCGTCCCGCCTATGAACTTCTGCTGGAGACCTTACAGGAACTACCGCCTTTTATGCAGCGCCGTGCTCGCCATAACCTGCTAGTGGGCCTGGCGGCCAATGAGTACCGTGAGAGCTTTGGACGCGGCAGTTTCCTGGTGCGACCCCTGATTGGAGTCGATCGGCTCAGTGGGGGGTTGGCTATAGGGGCTATGCCGCGTGTGGGCCAGACGATTCAGTTTCAGATGCGCGATGCCAGTACTGCCGATATGGATCTGCGCGATGCGTTAGAGCGGGCACGTGAGGAGCTGCGTGACCGCGAACCGGTGGCCGCCATCCTCTGCACCTGTAATGGACGTGGCATGAACCTTTTCGATACCCCCAATCACGATGCTGAGGCGGTCGAACACTATCTTGGCCCTCTCCCGCTCGTTGGCCTCTTCTGCAGCGGCGAAATTGGGCCTGTTGATGGCCGTCCCTTCCTGCATGGCTTTACTGCCTGCATGGCGCTGCTCGTGCGTCTGGCATAAATTGGCCGGATCTGGCCAGTCTGGTGCTCCTGGCCTGCGGCGGAGTGCCCCGTTGCTGCAATAGGGTTGCTCACGCGTTAGTGAAGTAACCGCCGGTCGAAGCCCTCGACGGGGCTTCTCCTCTCCCGCTGCCCTTTCGTCTCAAGCGGGTGGTGCGATCCAGACCTGGGCTGTGCCGTCGTTGCCGCAGGAGAGAATGTATCGGCCATCGGGTGACCAGAGTGCTGACCAGACGGTATCACTGTGTCCGCGCTACGTCAACAGTCGTTGCCTGTTGGTCGCCTCCCAGAGCTGAACGGTGCCGTCCTTGCCAGCCGAAGCCAGCCGGCCCCCATCGGGGGACCAGGCCACGCCACGCTCCAGACGCAGCTCTGATGGCCACGATAGACCAGCTCCTGACTGCCAGTAGAGGCCTGCCAGATTCGCACAGTGGCATCGCCTCCGCCAGAGGCCAGGAGCCGCGGGCCTCTGATGTTCGCCTTCGTCGCAAGCGGCAGTGGAGTAGGAAAGCCCAGAAGAGGCAGGATCGAAGGAGAAGATGCCAGTGATTCAGGAAGAGAAGTAGAGAGAGGAGAGCTGAGCCGCCAGCTGGAAGCCATTGTATCAGGCTGCCCACCAGACCGAGACCGCTCGTTCTCTAAAGCCGTGGCCATCTGGTCACAGCGAAAACAGCGATGCGCCTCCACCTCCGGTGGTAAGGCTGTGCCCCAGAAAGTGCAGGGCCTAAAGATTGCCTCCTTCGTCTTGGCACTCCCAGGTATTGCGGAGTCTTGATAACTGCTAGCATCGGTCAACAGCCATCCCTCAGCGCCTGCCGATCTCTCGCCGCCAGCTTTTCTGCCTCCATTCTCTGCCTCGCTACTACTAAACGCCGTTTGCTTCCCTCATTGTAAGGAAAGAGAAGAGTGAGAGAAAAGCCCTGGGCTAGCCTTTTCTGGTTAGACTCTCGGAGAGTTTTTTCGCCCCTGACTGTAACCAATAGCCGGGGCCATTCGTAAAAACATTTCGAAACTGCACCGTTCTAGATCTATCTAGAACCAGACCAGAAAGGGTACGAGAGAACAGTATGCATCGCCTTGCGAAACTGAGCATGGCTAACAGGAGCATAGTGGCCTTAGCCACTATTGCCGTGCTCCTGTTAGGAGGATATATCATCCCATTGTTGAAACAAGAGCTTCTTCCTCCGCTCGTCTATCCGGCTATTTCGGTTATCACCGCCTATCCAGGCGCTGCCCCGGCGCAGGTAGAGCAAGACGTCACCGATCCGTTGGAGAGCAACTTCCAGGGCAACTCTAATGTGCAGCGGATCACCTCGCAATCCAGCCAGGGGCTATCTGTCATCACGATCTACTACAACTTCGGGACCGACCTTGACCGGGCCCAGCAGACCATCAGCGAAGAGATCAACAAGGCTCAGTCCAGTCTGCCGTCCAACGTCACCCCGCAGGTCCAGCAGTACGACTTTGCCGATGTGCCCATCATCATCCTGGCCGTCAGTTCGGATCAGAACCAGCAGGACCTTGCTGTGCGTCTCAAACAGATTGTAGTGCCAGCGTTGCAGGGGATCAATGGTGTTGCGAATGTCAGCATCACTGGTGTGCGCCAGCAGATTGTCAGCATCACGCTCGACCCCAAGAAGCTGCAGCAGCACAATCTCACCGTCAATCAGGTTGAGCAGGTGCTGCAGGCCAACAACATCACTCTGCCGGCGGGCCAGCAAACCACCAATGATCAAACGCTCGCGGTGCGGGTGGGGAACACTCTTGGCTCGCTAGATGACCTCAAGAACCTGGTTGTAGGCGAGCAGGCGGTCCTGCCACAGGGTCAGTTCCCGAGCAGCTCTGCAGCGGCCAGCGCCAGCAGTGCCGCTGCTCTGCAGCAACAACAGATCGCTGCTAGCAGCAGTGCCAGCGCTGCCGCCGCGGCGGGTGTCACCCTGAAGCCGATCAAGCTTGGCGATGTGGCCACGGTCAAAGAAGATCTCGCCCCCTCGACTACCCTCACGCGTACGAATGGCCAGCCCAGCCTGGGTATCTCGATCACCAAGACCAACGACGGCAACGCGGTCACCATCTCGCAAGAAGTCAACAACCAGATCCCTGACCTGGAGCGCAAGCTAGGCTATAACGCTCGTATTACCGTCGTTAGCGACCAGGCCCCCTACATTCAGGAGTCGGTCCGCGACCTGGCTCGCGAAGGGCTGCTCGGTGCGCTCTTTGCCGTCGTCGTCATTCTCATCTTCTTGCTCTCCGTGCGCTCCACCCTGGTCACTGCGATCTCGATCCCGCTCTCGATTGTGATCGCCCTGATCGGCCTCTGGGTGGGGAACTACTCGCTCAACCTGCTGACTCTCTCAGGCTTAACCATTGCTGTCGGGCGAGTTGTCGACGACTCCATTGTTGTTCTTGAAAATATCTATCGCCATCTGAGGGGAGGAGAGGACAAGCGCACGGCTGTTCTCGCCGGAGTCAAAGAGGTGGCGACAGCTGTCACAGCTTCGACCCTGACCACTGTCTGTGTCTTTCTGCCGCTGGCCTTTATTGGTGACATCGTTGGCGAGTATGCCCACCCACTGGCCTTCTCGGTCACGGTGGCTCTCCTGGCCTCGCTGCTGGTGGCCCTGACCATCATCCCTGTGCTGGCCTACTGGTTTCTCAAGAGTCCTGCGGAGAAGACTCAGAGCGAGCGTGCGCTCCCCCAGGAAAAGCCGAGCTTCCTGGAGCGGGGCTATGTTCCGCTGGTGCGCTGGGTCACCCATCACCGGGCCATTACCCTCGTGGTGGCCCTGCTGCTCTTCCTTGGCAGCTGCGCGCTCTTCCCGCTGCTACCAGTCAATGTCTTCGGCAACCAGGGAGCGACCTCCTTCCGCTTTAGCCAGAAGCTTGACCCGACGGCCAGTCTGAGCCGCATCGACGCAGCCGCGCGGCCTGTTGAAAACGTGCTCAGCACTATCCCTGATATCCAGGCTTATCAGGTAACCATCGGCGGAGGCGGCAGCTCTCTGCTCAACCTCGGCCCGGGTAGCTCGAACGGCAACAGTGCCACCTATACCGTCACCGTCAAATCGAGCACCGACCTTGATCGGGTGCAGCAGACCGTCCGTGACCGTCTCAAGACACTGCAGGGGGTTGGCACCTTTACCTTCCTGCAGACCAGCAACAGTAACATCGTCGATATCACCGTCCAGGCTCCTGACGAGACCACGCTGCGCCAGGCGGCCCAGCAGGTCTACGATGCAGTCGCCAATACGCCCAACACCACCGACGTCAGCAGCGACCTCTCCTCGGCGGTCCCCCTGATTGACGTTCATGTCGATCCCACCAAGGCCCTGGCCCACGGTCTCACTGCGGTCCAGGTGGGGCAGCTGCTGCAGATGGTCTATAGTGGCACCACGGTCACCCATGTGACGCTCAACGGGGTACAACAGGATGTCGACCTCAAGCTGGGGACAGCGCCAACCAGCCTGCAGCAGCTACGTGATCTCCAGCTACCGACCGGCTCGGGCAGCATTCGTCTCGGGGACATTGCCACCGTCAGCCAGGTCAATGGGCCGACCCAGATCTCGCATCTGAACGGCACGCGCACGGCCACCATTACCCTGACCGCCACCATCGATAACGTGGGAGCCGTGACCCACGATGTCGAGAAGCGCATCAACAGCCTCCATTTGCCGAATGGGGCCAGTGCCAGCCTGGGCACCAACACCTCGCTGCAAAATCAGGCTCTGCAGCAGTTCTACTTTGTCCTGCTGGTAGCCATTCCTCTGGTCTACATCGTCATGGTGGCTACCTTCCGCAGCCTGGTGCAGCCGCTGATCCTGCTGATCTCCATTCCCTTTGCGGGCGTTGGCTCGCTGATCCTGGCAGCCATTACGCGCACGCCGATCGGCATCTCCTCCCTCTTTGGCTTCCTGATGCTGATCGGTATTGTGGTCACTAACGCCATCGTCCTGATCGATCTGGTGAACCAATATCGGGCGCGAGGGCTGGATGCGCGCGCAGCAGTCGTGGAGGGTGGACGGCGACGCCTGCGTCCCATCTTGATGACAGCGCTTGCCACGATCATGGCCTTAATCCCGATGGCTCTGGGCATCGGTGGCGGCGACAGCCTGCTCATCTCGGGCGATCTAGCCATCGTCGTCATTGGCGGCCTGACCTCCTCAACCATGCTCACGCTGCTCCTTGTTCCCACTCTCTATGTACTGGTTGAGGATATCAAGGAGCGCTTCACCAGGCGGCCAGCGCCGCCCACCACTGGGGGAGGCGAACGCACCGAGGCCATAGCCACCCACTAGTCACCGGGCACAGCACTGCCTGGAGCAGCGAGACCTCAAAGCGAGGAGACCAGCCTGACTCTGGTCTCCTCTGGCTTTTTGGCCTGGCGGGGCCGTGCCGGGCCGGGCCGGGCCGGGCCGTGCCGTGCCGTGCCGTGCCGTGCCGTGCCGTGCCGTGCCGTGCCGTGCCGGGCCGGGCCGTGCCGTGCCGTGCCGTGCCGTGCCGTGCCACGCCGCACCGCCGGGGAGCTGGAGCTGCCTCTCCCTCGCCAGGCGAAGGGAGCGGGTGGCCTGCCTGTCTGCCAGAAACCGCTGCTTACTCGGGGACAAGGGACAGGTGCTTCTCTGCCATCGGCTGAGCTAGCTGACAGTCTCAACAGGCTAGAAGCGCTCAGGGGCGCCTGGGTAGGGTAGGGAAAAGGAGAGAGGGCAAGGCGTTGAAAAGAGAAAAGGGAAGAAAATAGCAAGAGCGCGGGCAGCAATACCATGTCTCTCCCTCGCCAGCCGGGAGAGGCTGGTCAGCGAGGGAGAGAGCGACTCAACGATTGGGTGTAATCTGTCCGGCAGGTTCCTAAAGGCTAGATATCCAGCTCAGCATTTTTGGCGTGGCTTTCGATAAAACGCTTACGGGGTGCCACTTCATCGCCCATCAGCATATTGAAAACGCGATCGGCCTCCACCGCCTCCTCGATCGTCACCTTCAGAATTGTGCGGCGGGCCGGGTCCATCGTCGTCTCCCAGAGCGTCTCGGGATTCATCTCGCCCAAACCTTTGTAGCGCCCGACCTCTGGCTCTTTCCCGTTATGCTTCGCCTTATATTCAGCGATCAGAGCATCCCGCTCCTCGTCGGAATAGGCGTAACGCACCTCCTTGCCCATCTTCACGTGGTAGAGAGGTGGCTGAGCGATGTAGAGATGACCGTCCGTAATCAGCGGTTCCATATAGCGGAAGAAGAAGGTCAGGAGGAGTGTACGAATATGGGCGCCATCGACATCGGCGTCGCACATAATCACAATGCGTCCATAGCGCAGCTTCGACTTATCGAAAGATTCGCCGATACCCACGCCGATGGCTGTGATAATATTCTTAACCTCCTCGTTTTCGAGCATCTTCTGCAGACGGGCCCGCTCCACATTGAGAATTTTGCCGCGCAGAGGGAGGATGGCCTGGAAATGGCGATCGCGGCCTTGCTTGGCGGAGCCGCCGGCGGAATCGCCCTCAACAAGGTACAGCTCACAGCGATCGGGACGGCGCTCAGTACAGTCGGCCAGTTTCCCGGGGAGAGTCGTATCGAGGGCATTCTTACGCTGAACCAGCTCGCGGGCTGCGCGAGCCGCCTCACGGGCGCGAGCCGAGGTCAAGCACTTCTCGATGATCGCGCGTGCCTCCGCGGGCGTCTCCTCCAGGTAGACCGAGAGCATTTCCGCTGTCACCGCTTCGACGATTGGGCGCACCTCAGCGTTATTCAGCTTGGCCTTGGTCTGCGCCTCGAACTGGGGGTTCGGCAGCTTCACGCTGACCACCGCTGTCAGGCCCTGGCGCACGTCCTCGCCGGTCAGATTGCTCTCCTTCTCCTTAAGGAAGCCCATCTTACGGGCGTAGTCGTTGAGCGTGCGCGTCAAGGCGCTGCGGAAGCCAGTGATGTGCATACCCCCGTCCACCGTGTTGATGCCGTTAGCGAAAGAGAACTCCGTTGTATTCCAGCTATCGTTATACTGGAGCGCGATCTCGACCTTCACCTGGTCGACCTCGCGTACGATACTGACGGGACGGCTTTGCAGGCAGTTGCGGTTCTTATTGAGGTAGCGAACGAACGAAACGAGGCCCCCTTCGAAGTAGAAAGTGACCTCGCGATCGCTGCGCTCGTCGCGAAGGGAGATCGTCAAGCCGCGGTTGAGATAAGCGATCTCGCGGAAGCGCTGGGCCAGGATATCGAAGTTGTAGTCGCGGGTCTCCATCACCTGGAGATCGGGGAGGAAGGTGGTCTTGGTGCCGTGGCCCTCAGCTGGTCCCAGATCCTCGACAGGAGTGACGGCGATGCCACGCTCGTAGCGCTGGCGATAGCGATGTCCATCGCGCTTCACCTCCACCTCGCACCATTCCGAAAGCGCATTGACAACCGAGACACCCACGCCGTGCAGGCCGCTGCTGAACTGATAGACCCCGCTGCCGAACTTGCCCCCGGCGTGCAGGATCGTCATCACCACCTCTAGCGTCGACATGTCCGGGCGCTGGTGATGTTTTTCCACAGGAATACCGCGCCCATTGTCCTCGATCGTCACCGACTCATCGGCGTGGATGGTGACCGTTACCGTATCGGCGAACCCGGCCATCGCCTCATCGACGCTGTTGTCGACCACCTCATAGATCAGGTGGTGAAGGCCGCGCTGATCTGTCGACCCGATGTACATTCCAGGTCGGACGCGCACCGCCTCCAGGCCCTCCAGAATCTGGATATGCTGCTCGCTATAGTCCCCATTGCTGACACTACCACGCGGCGCTACCCTGGAGCCATTGAGTTTCTCCTTCGGGAGAGCGCCATCACCAGCTACCTGCTCAGCCGTTACTGCCAGAGATTCTCTTGCTTTTGCCATAGGGTCTGCACGTTCCTTTAGCGCTAACAGCCTTCTATTTATAGAAAAAGAGCGAAGAGGCCGCTCTCGCCCTCATAGCTATCGCAGCCTGTAGACTCGCGCGAGCCGGCGTATCGCTGGCCGGCGCCGAGTTTTCCTCTGACAGACCTGATCACCTCAGCCCAGCTCATCGCCGGAGAGGCGGGCTGGTCTGTTCTCGCGGCCTATCTCACTGTCTGTCCGCTTGCTTGTCTGTCTACCTGTCTGAGCAACCTGGCTACAGCCTCAGAGCAGAGGCGCACAGCCTCTCTTTGCCCATTCACCTGCTTGCTCGCTTGCTCACTCGCCAAAGCCACAGTGGTAGTTTCCACCCAGGCTGGACAGAGAGACGGACAGGCAACACTCGTCAAAAACCTTACTGCTCGCTTCGCTTGCTTTGATGCCTTACCCCCGCTCCTCTCTGGTCTACCGGGCTAAGACATGGCCAGTGCCTTCCGACCCTCGATTGCGCATCGTCTGGAATGCGTGCGCCTGGCGGTCTCAAGCACCTGCGTGCTGAGCAGGGCGAGGAGACAGGCTCTGTGAGGAAAAGATCTCAGCTGCTATGCTGCTTATCTATTCTTTCTGAAAGAGAGAAGCCAATGTGGTAACGAAGTTACCCTTTGGTGTCTCTCTTATTATATCACATGCAGGCCTTTGGGCCAATCAAAGACGGACAGATTGACCACTGGTAGAGCTAAAGCGGGTACCATCTGCTGCCGCGCCGACCTGTCCTGTCTCTCAGTCAGCCCGTCATCTCAACCAGCCAGCTCAAACTCTCATCCTCATAGACTGCCTGGCGTTGGTGACTAGAGGCGCCACCTCTTTCCAGGCGCCATACCTGGCCTGGACCGGGCAGCAGTAGGCATCTGCGGGTCCGGGCAGGAAGGCAAGCATTTGGGCGAAGCGAACAACCCAACAAGAGAAAAAGCACACAGCGAGCGGCCAGCTCAAATCTCCCTGGCTATGTGTGCAGGCCAGGCAACAGACCGGTCAGCGATTCAGAGAGGGTTGAATGAGACAAGACAAGACAAGAGCCGTCTGACCAGGTCAGCAAACCGGGCAGGCGGCCCATCGCCGGTCACTGTGGCCTGCAACAGAGCAGAGAATACCGAGCTAGTGCCTGGGAGCCAGCGCAGCGCTCACCGTGCAAGGGGAAAGGTGCCAGACAGCGCAGAAAGACGACAGAGTAACACAGCCGGGCGGCCAAGGTCTGGCCTGGCCAGTCCATCGTCTTCTCAGCTGTTACAGTCGGCCAGTTGCTTACTCATGCGCTCGATCACGCCCCTACTCACTGGCTCACCTCACTCAGTCAGCCAAAACAGCCAGCAAGGCAGAGTAAGCAAGTTGCGGAAGCTAAGAGCCAAGGCTGGCTAGAAGCGATTACCGCCGAGCGGCCCGCTCATGGGAACGCCTGGTGGCTGGTTGGCGGGCATCCCGGCTACGCCTGGCATCGACGGAACGCCGGGCACACCGGAGACGCCGGGAACGCTAGGCATGCCCTGCATAGGCATGGCCATCAGATTAGTAGCGCAGTAAGGGCAGAACGACCAGCGCAGCTCAAGGAGACGCTCACACTTGGGACAAGGCCGCTTAAGCTTCTGTCCACAGGAAGGACAGATCTGAAAATCCGACTCCACGCGAGCGTGGCAGTTCGTGCATGTCTGGCGCTCTGTCATCTCAGCCAGCAGCGACTCCTCTTCCAGCTGGCGCTCGTAGATCTCTGCCAGCGTCTGGCGAGGGCGCAAGATCAGGTAGATCAACAACCCGCCCACGTTAAAGACCGCCACCAGCAGAGTGGCGATAACCTGTGTGGCCAGATCTTGGGAGCGGGCGCGAATATCGCGGAATGTCCAGATGATCAAGCTTATCCAGAAAACGAAGAAGAAAGCAAGAAAAAAACTAATAATAAGCCCCAATGCGTTCTGCAGGGTGGTTAGCAGGCCGCCCCCACTGGGCGTAGCTCCGAGAATAAGGCTAAGAGATTGCGCGTTCACAGGATGAAGGCCCCTTTCAGAATAGACATAGCTCAGTACACACAATTACAACGGACATCCCCGGTTGAATGTTGCTCCTTCCAGGACTTCCAGTACCCCCCTGGCTGGCCTGTCGGGGGGGCAAGGGTCCCGTGGCGTGGCGGGGTGGGGCGGGGTGGAGTGGGGGTGGTCGCGCGTGCGCTGATCAGCGCGGCGCTCTCTCCGGGTCCGCCCCGTCGCAGTCTTGCCCGTTACACCTTGCCTTGAAGCCTGACAGGCCTTGCTTGCTCAGCCATCGACCGTTGCCTCAGAAGAGCAGAGGACAGGGCAGAAGCCTGAGCAAGACGAGGCCCCACCCCAGCGAGAAGCAGCCTCACCCTCAGTGGGGCCTGGGTCTGGAAGAGCTAACAGGTTATCGATGCTGAGTAAAGACTCACAGAAGAACGATCTAACGAAACAGCAGCGTCACGATCTCCCCGGCGCGCAGCTGTCGCCGGATAGGAGGTGTGTCCTGCAGCGATGAGCTATCCTGACTCCCCTGCCATCCAAGCTGCTCGTGCGGTTCCTCCAGTAAGTTTGCCACAAATGCCTGACTGGCGGCAAGACCGGGCTGGAAAGTCGCCTCGACCTCGTGGTCGAGCGGATTGTAGACGCGCACCACCCAGCCCTGGTCATCGAGCGAGCGCTTGATGGCGCTGACCACCAGCTCGGGGGGCGAGACCTCGACCAGTGAGGTGCTGGCCGGAAGCTGGCCGTCGTGCTGGCTGGTCACCGTGGCGCGGACGGGCAGATTGAGGGCCTGGGCCTCGCGCACCACCAGGCCGTCCTCGGCTTCCCACGTGCCGCGATGGGGTACCAGCGCGTAGTCGAATTCGTGGCGTCCAGGACACTGAGCCTCCGGTGTATAGTACATAGGGCCGGCGGGACCCTGGCGCGTTGAGAGATCGTCGCGAGAGAGCCACTCAACGCAGCGCAGCAAGGTCAGGGCCAGCGCCATCTGTCCCGGCGCCAGGCCCGGCCCGCCCTGCACAACCTCATATTCCGGCAGGCCGCGGTTGAGGACCGCCAGGCCGATCTGGCCATCGCTGAGGTCGACGAAGCGCTTCTGCGGGAAGGTATTGACGGGTGTCTCGGCCCACTCGCTGACGTTCTCCGGGCGAGGAGCTGTCACCGGACGCAGACGCACCTCAAACGTTCCCTCGGCGGCTACCCTTTCTATTGTATAAGGGATCGGGAATAGCACTCGCAGACGGTGATCGCGCGCATTGTTCTCCACTGTCGTGTGGATATCGATGCGGCGCACCCCGGGGTAGAGCGAGATCTCGCTAGTGATCGGGCAGTCGACGAAGCCCTCGCCGCGCCTATCGCGACTATCGCTGCAGGTCGCCGGCAGGCGCCAGATCGAGCTGATACGCAGAGCGGCGCGCACCGGACCAGCGCTCAGCAGCTCAATACGGGGCGGCTGGGCCGGTGTGCTGATCAGCGTATCGTGTGTGGGCGGACAGTAGGTATACAGGTCACCGACGTCGCCGCCGTCGACAAAGCGATGCAGGCCGCGGAAGACGGCGCCCGTCTCCTTGTCGGTCACTGTCAGCGTACCAAGCTCGTCATCCACCTCGACGCGGTAAAACTCATTCTCGATCGACTGGGGAGAGCAGTGCAGCGTGGCATGCTCCAGCGGCGGAACCTGGTCGGGCTGGACCGCCGGATAGAGCCAGTAGGTTTTCGCTCCGTAAGGCGGCAGCTCGCTGGCCAGGAACTCGACCTTCTGCTGCACCAGCTCAAAGACCTCGAACTCCAGCGCCTTGATCTCCTCGCGCTGAAGCAGCTGCAGCACCTCCTGCTCGCTGGCGAGCAAGCGCTCACGGTCGCCTTTGAGCAGATTGGAGGGCGCCAGGGCGATTTCGATGCGGCGCAGGTCAGGGGTAGCGGCAGGCAGCACGCGCAGATCAACGATCTCATCGGGGTCGTCGGGGATACCCATCGCAATCCTGATAGTATCATGGGTCAGCGCCAGGAACTGGCCAGGGCGGTCAAAGGTGCCCACGGCTTGCATCCGGGCCAGCGCCTGACGTTGAATCGTCTGGCTGCCGATGCGCCGACGATGCTCGCCCAGCACCCGGAAAGGCAAAGCCCGCCCATGCTCGTCGACGAGGACTGCGCGCTGCAACGACTCAGCGATATGGATCTCGACGGAGGCTGCCGCATTGCGTGGCCCGGGACCCATATTAAAGACCACGATCGGGAAAGACGTCTGCCCGTGACCGGCCAGCGGCTGCGGCGGCAGCGTCCGCATGCTCTCGGTGATTCGCTGCAAGGCCCGGCTAACCAGGGCCTCGCCGATCTGCTGACACTGCGCAAAGCGAACACTATTCTCGCGATGGACCTGATCGATGCTGCAGCCACAGATGCTATCGTGCGGCTGGTTCTGCAGCAGGTATTTCCAGGCCAGGTTCACCAGACCACGCGGGTAGTCATCGCCGAGCTTCCAGGCCCAGAGCGTCAGTGGCTCAACCCAGTGCTGCAACAGATGCTCCTGCGCAGTATTCTGCTGCTTGATCCACATGCGTGTCGAAAGGACAGCAGGGAGCAGATGAGCATAGCGGCTACTGCGCAGCTCACCCTGGAGGAGACGAAGCTGGCGCTGCTGCTGCTCGATGCGCCGACGCACCTGCTCGATGTACTGGGGAATCGTCCCAATCTGGATATGAATACCTTCATACTGATGATGATTGCTGTGAGCCGAGCGCGAGGCGTTCCCCAGGAGCTTGTTGGCTGCCTCGATGGTTGCTGGCAGGCCCTGCTGCGGCTCCAAATGGTCGGAGCCGTTCATCAAGAGCAGCGTGTCCGTCGTGGTCGGGGTACGGTCGAGTAGCTGCGAGACCACCATCTCCAGCCGCGTGATGAAGGCATCAGGAGTCAGGGGCATCAGGCGCGCATTGCCGTAGCCTTCGGGCAGGTAGATCACCAGAACCCTGGTGCCATCTGGCGCCTCCCAGTAGAATTCACTTTCTCTGACCTCATCGCCCACACCTCGCCAGAGAACCGCGCTGTCAATGCCGAAGCCCTGCAGAATCTGTGGCATCTGGGCAATATGACCGAAGCAATCAGGCAAGTAGCCAACGCGCATAGGCTCCCCGAAACGCGCGGCTTGCTTCAGACCCGTCTGCAGATTGCGTATCAGCGACTCGCCACTGACCAGAAACTCATCGGGCTGGAGGTACCAGGGACCGATGAGAATGCGTCCCTCGGCAATGTATTGCTTGAGACGCTCCTCCTGCTCCGGTCGCACTTCCAGATAGTCTTCAAGCACGATCGTTTGCCCATCGAGCATGAAGTGCTTGAATGCTGCGTCATGTTCCATGATATTCAGCAGTTTGTCTATGGTTTGCACCAGTCGGATGCGAAACTGCTGGAAGGTCAGATACCACTCGCGGTCCCAATGGGTATGTGGCACCAGAATGATGCTGAGTTGCCCACTCATACGTTTTCCCTTGTTATGTTTCCATCTTTTATCGATTTATTGCTGTGCATTTACCACCTGCATGGCCTGGTGGGGAGCCTGCTAGCAGACGGCGATTACCGATGCAGGTACAATAAATGTTGAAAGATATTATACTCGCTGTCTACCCGGATGGCAATAAATGCCCCTCAAAGTAAGACTCTTAGTTAGTCAAAATGGCCCCCTTGCATTGAAGCTTGCTCCCATATATAATCTTCGCGCTAACACCTACCATTCAAAATCGAGGAACTGCGACCTGTGGTCACCAGCCTACACGTTGTCTTATCACACGTCCAGGTTGCCCCTCTTTTGCAGGCTCGTCGAGAGGGGAGGCGGCAATGGGAACTCTCGCCGGACCTGGGCCTCTCCCAAGTGACGGTTGCCCTCACCGAAGAGGGGGTGCTTTTCCCTTCGGGCGAACTGTTGCGTTGGGATGATGTTGAGCGCATCGCATCTGCTCTCAATAGCTGTTTCCTGTTGGAGCATGGTTCCGTGCGGGCCATCCAGACCTTCTCGTCGGTGACCAATCGCCCCTGTAGTCTCTATCCGACGCAGGGGGCGCCCAGCCTGCTGATCGCTGGCTTTGTCATGCACCGTGTCAAGGAGGTCGATCCGCTGGAGGACACGCGCCTCAAGATGCGCACGCTGGCGCCCATCGGTGGGCGCGTGCTGGACACAGCCACTGGCCTGGGTTATACCGCCATTGAAGCGGCCCGTCATGCTGACGAAGTGATTACCATCGAGCTTGATCCTGCGGTCCAGGAGGTGGCTCGCTTCAATCCCTGGTCCCAGGATCTCTTCCATCATCCGAAGATCCGCCGCATGCTTGGCGATGCCAGCGAGCTGGTGCCGACCTTCCCCGATCAGTACTTTTCGCGCATTATCCATGATCCGCCGGCCTTCGACCTGGCTGGCGAACTCTACTCGGGTGCCTTTTATCGCGAGCTGTATCGGGTGCTCCGCGGAGGGGGGCGCCTCTTCCATTATGTTGGCGACCTGCAGAGCCGGGCGGGTAGCAGCACCTTACGGGGAGTGACCCGCCGTTTGCAGGAAGCTGGCTTTGCGCGGGTGGTGCCGCGTCAGGAGGCGTTTGGCGTGGTGGCCTATAAGTAACGCTGAGGAGGCAGGCTGCCCGCCGGACCCTAGTGCGCTCTGATTCTCTCTTGCTTAGTGTTGTCCCAACTCCTCGCTGTGCTCGCGCGCCTCGCCGACTCCTGGCGCGTGCTCCTCCTCCTCGCACAGCTCACAGATGGTGCTGAGGCCCTGCTCGATGGTCTCCTCCTCTGCTCCCAGTGAGACGCGTACGTGGTTCACGGTTCTGGAGCCGAAGAGGCTTCCTGGTACGACCAGCACGTTCCGGCGGCGGAGCAGTTCCAGTGCGAAGGCGCTGGACGGCGCGCTGTCGCTACCGTTGCTGTGCTGCCTGCCGTCTCGCTTGCTGGCGATATTGACCAGGATATAGAAGGCGCCATGTGGCGTGTATTCGTAGCGCCCGTAGCGCTTTAGCAGAGCAACCGCGCGATCGCGGCGCTGGCGGTAGGCGGAGCGCATCTGGGCGACACAGTCCTGTGGTCCGCTCAAGGCTGCTGCCGCGGCGCGCTGGGTTGCCAGTGGCAGGCTGGTATAGCTGGCGTCAAGCACCTGGCTGAGGCTGCGCATGAGAGTCTGGCTCGCGACCAGATAGCCGATGCGCCAGCCAGTCATGGCATATGTTTTTGAAAAGCTATAGACGCCGATGAATATTCCCCGCTCGCGCTCCGCTGGTGTCAGCAGCGTAGCGGGGCTGACATGCTCTCCTTCAAAAACAAGCTCATCGTAGCATTCATCTGAGAGCAGCAACAGTCGATGGCGCCGGGCGAAGTCCAGGAGAGCGGCCACTACTTCCCGCGGGAAGACGGCCCCGGTGGGGTTGCCAGGGCTGTTGACAATCAGCAGGCGCGTGCGTGCGCTGACCCGACGCTCCAGCTCGGGCAAGTCCGGTAGCCAGCCGCTTGCCGGATCAAGCGGGTAGGGCACGGGCCTGGCGCCTGTAATGGCCAGCTGGCGATAGTAGTGGGGCCAGCCGGGATTGGGCAGCAGTACCTCGTCACCCTCGCCAACGGTCGCCAGCAGGGCTAACTGGACAGCCCCCGTTCCGCCGACGGTCACTCCGATATTGGCCGGTGAGACCTCGTAGCCATTGACGCGCCTGATCTTCTCCGCCAGTAGCTCGCGCAGCCACGGCCAACCGCAGGATGGCCCGTAAGTTTGGGCTTCTTCCTGCAGGGAGGCAAGGGCGGCTGCGATGATGTGCGGCGGGGTGCGGAAGCTCGGCTCGCCGATCTCTAGACGGAGCAGTGCCTGACCTGCCCGCTCTTGTTCCTCAGCGACCTGGCGTAGCGCGGCGAGGGGATTAGGCGGCAGGCGCTGCCAAAGGCCCTGGTCTGGCTCCTCTCTTCCCTCTGAGGTCCCTTGTTGCATATCTGTGGTTCTCTCACTCCCTTATTGTATCACATGGACCGGGCTGTCTGTCCACCGTTCGCCTGCCTGTCTGGTAGCTTACTCTCTGCCGCCCGCCCCGGTCTCTCTCTCTCTCTCTCCTGGCTGCTCGTTGCCTCCTTCGGGGGAACCAGGGTCTGGGAGCGCTGGCTGTTGATCCTCAGACGATACCCCGCGCGCGGAAGGCAGCGATCTCTTCCTGGCTGTAGCCCAGCTCGCTCAGAATTGCGGCGCTGTGCTCACCCAGTTGTGGCGGCTGGTAGCGCTCTTCCGGGGAAGTGTCGGAGAGGCGCGGGAAGGGGCGCAGGGTGCCGAGCGTTTCACCGGCGATTGCGCTCAAGTGGGCGACGCCGCGAGCCTGTGCGTGGGGGTCACTGAGCGCCTCTTCCAGGGAGTAGAGCGGCCCGACGCAGGCGTCGAGATCGGCCAGCTCGGCCAGCCACTCATCGCGTGTCTTGGTTTTGAAAATGCTTTGCAGAATGGCGATCGCCTGTTTGCGCTCCTCGGGCCCGACAGGAGTATGGAAAGGCAGTAGCTCCAGATGGCCGATGCGAGTGCAGAAGGCGTGCCAGAATTTCGGTTCGAGGGCGGCCAGGGTAATATAGCCACCATCTCTTGTCTCATAAATATTGTAGCAGGGCAGGCCACCGTCGAGGGGAGAGTGTCCCGGTTGTGGGGCCTGGCCCGTTGTCAGATAGCCGCTAATGGCCAGGGGCAGCAGCGCCATTGCTCCCTCTGTCATGGAGACATCGACCAGGCGCCCCTGGCCGGTCTGGCTGCGCCCAATGAGGGCTGTGAGGATGCCGATCACCGCCATCAGGCCACCGCCGGCCAGATCAGCCAGCTGGGTCGGGGGCATGACCGGCCTTCCCTGCTGATCGCGGTTGTAGTGCAGCAGCCCGGCATAGCCAAGATAATTCAGATCGTGGCCGGCGCGCTGGCTGTAGGGGCCGTCCTGGCCGTAGCCGCTAATGGCGCAGTAGATCAGCTCGGGGCGAATCTCGCGTAGCTGCTCGTAGCCCAGGCCCAGACGCGCCATGACGCCGGGGCGGAAGCTCTCCAGCAGGACATCGGCGCTGCGTACCAGGCGCAGGAAAATAGACCGGCCCTCCTCGGATTTGAGATTAAGTGTCAGGCTGCGCTTGTTGCGATTGACCGCTAGAAAGGCCAGGCCCATACCGCTGGGACCGTAGGGGGGCATGTGCCGTCCATAATCGCCGCTGCCAGGCTCTTCAACCTTGATGACATCGGCCCCAAAGTCGGCCAACAATTGCGAGGCGTAGCCTCCAGGCAAGAGGCGGGAGAGGTCGAGTACACGGATGCCGCTCAGAGGCTGGGTCATGCCTGCTCTCCTTACTGCAGTGTGGGAACTCCTGGTCCGTCCAGGTTGCTTGACAAACGCTGTCTGTCCTGTCGGCTGGAAACGATTGATGAGCGACAGTGTTCGCTATGTTATAGCAGGATTAGTCAGCGCTGTCAATCCTCCCCTCTTCCTCTAGCGGTGGCTGTCTGGCTAGCCGTGACGTACATAGCCTCTGCGGCCTGGAGGGGCGAAGCTGAAGGGCGCTGCGTGATACAATGCACTCAGAGCCATGAATCTGTTGGAAATGAGGAGCACAGGAGTAGATGCCTATCGCCATTGTTGTTCATGGAGGAGCCGGCTCGATCCCCGACGAGCGGGCCGCGGTCGCACAAGCCGGCTGCCGGGAAGCAGCTGAGCTGGGATGGCGCATTCTGGAGCAAGGAGGCTCAGCTCTTGATGCGGTTGAAGCGGCAGTGCGGGCCCTGGAAGATAATCCGGTCTATAATGCCGGCACGGGAGCCACCCTGACACAAGATGGCCGGATCGAGCTAGATGCAGGCATCATGGAAGGGCGCACCCTGCAGGTGGGAGCTGTTGCTGCTGTTGAAGGCGTCAAGAATCCGATCGTGCTGGCGCGGCGTGTGCTGGAGAGTCCGCATGTGCTGCTTGTTGGGCATGGGGCCCAGCAGTTTGCCCTGGAGCAGGGGATTCCGCTCTGCCGTACTGAAGAGCTGTTGACCGACTATCAGTATCGCCGCTGGCGCGAGGGGCAACGGGGTGTCGCGAACCAGGCGGACGAGGATGGTGAGGATGAGCCGCCTTTCTACCGTTTGGAAGTGGCCACAACGATGTTTGCCTCAGACGAGGGGGAGCCTCCCTATTATCGCCTCCAGGTCGGCGCGACCAGCATCCACGTGGACGAAGAGCGACATGGAACGGTGGGAGCGGTGGCCCTCGATGAGTCAGGGCTGCTGGCTGCGGCCACCTCTACGGGGGGCATCTTTCAAAAGTATCCCGGGCGCGTCGGTGATACCCCCCTCGTCGGCTGCGGCTTCTACGCCGATGAGCATGCGGCGGTCTCCTGCACGGGTCAGGGTGAGGACTTCGTACGCCTGTTGCTGGCACGGCGCGCTGCCGACTTTGTCGCCCTGGGGGCCAGCGCCGAGGCTGCGGCTCAGGCAGCCATCTCTGTCTTGAGTGCCAAAGCCAGCGGTAAAGGGGGCTTAATTATTGTCGATGCGGCGGGACAGGTTGGGCTGGCCCACAACAGTCCGCAGATGGCCTACGCCTATCGCTGTTCTGGGATGGATCAACCAGTTTGTGGGGTTTAAACCAGCAAGCAAGTAAGTTAAGAGGAGACGAACGCGCGAAACGTCTCGCCCTCTCCAGAGCCGGCTGGCCGGCCTCGGCTGGCTGACCAGCCGGGGCGAGGCCAAAAGGCGGCAGCCTGGGAAACCACCTCGCCTTCTCCGTACTCTCCCCCTGATCCTGACTCACCCGCTCGCCCCGCCGTCAGGAGCTTTTTCTTGGTCGTCTCTAGTGCAGCAGGAGTGTGCTTAAGAAGAAGCCCAGGGCAAAGAAGCAGGCAAAGATCACCAGACCGCAGACCAGCAGCAGCAGGAAGGGGATCTGTTGTTGTTCCTGGCCTGGCTCCGCCTCTGGCCTGAAGTGGGTTGAAGGTGGCGTGCCGGCGTAGGGATAGACGGGAGCTTGGGGCTGAGCAGGGGTCACCTTCAGCGAGCTGTCGGCGACGGTTGGCGAAGCTGGTGACAGCTCCAGAGCGGAACCCGGGTGGAGGCCCGCGGAAGGCGTGGAGGAAGCGAAGGAGGAGAGGCGCCGCCCACCTTCACCGCCAGGTAGCGACGGAAGAGACTGGCCGTCAGTTTCCGGCAGCAGCGGAGCGGGAGTGAAGGGGCGGGCGACGGCGCTCTCTTCCACCGCCGGTGCGCCTACCGCGACCGAGGCAGGTACGGCGGTTTCCAGAGCCTCGCCCAGTGCTTTCAGCTCCATATAGAGAGCTTCGGGTCTATTGATATGCTGAGGATGGTCACGCATGATTGCGCGGGCGACGAGATCGCACAGCTCTGGAGGAATGGCGCGCAGGAAGCGCAGGCGCCCATCGGGAGGCGGCTCGACGCTGGTCGCGCCGGCGGGTCGTCCTGCCAGCAACTGATAGAGCAAGAGGCCGACGGCGCGGGTATCATCGTCGAGGCGGCCCTCACTTGCCTGGCCCCAAGGCAATTCCTGGTCGGAGAGCACGATGCCGGCGGCGCCGACCACGCTCCAGGCATTGAAATAGGCGAGATCGCTGGGGAGGGCGAAATTGTTGACGCGCAGAAAGCCCTGCCGATCGCGCAGAATGGCTGAGGGGGTCAGATCGCCGTGGCAGACGCGGCGGGTACCGCTGGCAGCATAGACCAGGGCCTGGCAGAGCTGACTGCCAAGCTCGATCACCTCAAGAGGAGAGAGCTGGCGTTGCAGAAGGGCGGCGAAGTCCTCACCCTCGACGTACTCCTGGACCACATAGAACTGGTCGCCCTCGCCAACGAGATCATAGAGGCCCACAATGTGCGGGTGGGAAAACTGAGCTGTCATGCGCAGGGCGGTGCGATAGACAGACACCTGCGACGGGGGCACCGCCTTGACAGCGACAGGGCGCTGCAGGACCTGGTCCAGGCCCTGATAGACGGTGCAAAAAGGTCCCTGCTTAATCAAGCGTCGCAGCAGGTAACGCCTGCAAATGACCCGGCCTGTTTCCACAATCGATGCCTCTTTATCAATCAAAGCGATTACAGATCCTGGAGAGCCAGCGTCACTGCTCCGACAAGGCTCGCCTGGGGGCCCAGCTTGCCCTGAACGATGCGCAGATGCTGGCTGGCTGCGGGCAGACAGAGCGCGCGCAGACGCTCGCGCAGGGGGGCGATCAGGGGTTCCCCCACGAGCGCAACCGACCCGCCTAAGATGATCATACCGGGATTGACAAGATGAACGATATTGGCCAGAGCGAAGGCCAGATAGGTCAGCACCTCGTCGATCAGGCAGCGAGCCACCTCATCACCCTCTGCGGCCAGTTGAAAGATCTGCCCCACTGTGATGCGCTCGGCCCTGCCCTCGGTAAGGCGCTGGATGGCCGCTAATGTCGCGGGGTGCTCGACGGCGCGACCGATCATCGTGCGAACGATCGCCTGCGCGGAGGCGATAGCTTCCAGGTGGCCGTAGCCGCCGCACGAGCATTTCGGCCCATTCTGCATCACGAGCAAATGGCCGATCTCGCCCGCCGTCGAGGTCACTCCGTGGTAGATCCGGCCATTGACGATCAGGCCGCCGCCAATTCCACGACCCAGCCCGACGTAGAGGGCCACTCGCTCCCCAATGCCGGCCCCGTAAAGCACCTCTGCCAGAGCGGCAGCATTGGCGTTATTGTCGATGATGCAAGGGACGTTCAGGCGTTCGGCCAGGTAGTCCTGCAGCGGAAAATTATCCCAACCATGCGCATGGTAGAGCGTCCGCACGATCCCTTGTGAAGCGTCGACTGGCCCGCCAACGGCGACACCTACGCGCAGCACGCGCCCATCGCGCAGGTGTTCGGGGTCCAACACCTCCCCAAGCATGGCCTCCAGCAGCTGAAGCAGGGTTGTCGTATCGGGAATATACTCCAGAGGGCGGCGCAGCTGGTAGAGAATGTTGCCATCCAGATCAGCCAGGGCCACTGATTGTCGCGTGCCGCTACCGCTGATCTCAATACCCACTACATAGCCCTGGGTGGCCAACAGCTTACCGGTGGACCGTGGCGTCTGGCTGCTGCGTTCTGTAGACACGCTCCTGTCTCCTCTTGCGGGCTTGCCTGGTGCTGCCGGTGTGGGCAGGGCAAGCACAAAACAGAACAGCACAAAGCAAGACAGAGAGGATTGGTCGGTCTCTACTTCGGCGCTTGTCTCGCCTGGGTTGGATTGGGCTAGACCGGACTGGGCAGCTCGCCTGCACTGTTGCTGTCCTGCTTCCGTTGCTTTCCTACTCACGCCCTGGCGCTGCCTCGCCCTGCCCGCCAGCGGGGTGGGCCATTCCAGGAATTCTGATTACTCCCTTGTTACAGGCAGTACTCTCTAGATGAACGAGACAGCGGCTTCAGTATATCATAAGAAATGCCTCACGCAAAGTACGTTAGGATGGCTGTCTCACCTCAGCTGGCCAGCCCTTCTCGGCCTTCTCAGACGCCTGCTTGCTACGACAGCTGCCTGACCTCTTGCTTGCATCAGAGGGAGACTGACCGCTACAATTGGTCCAGAATCTGGATGGGCATCAGCTGCCAGCAGCAAGGCTGGGGGATGATGCCGGCCTCAGCATTTCGGCAATCTGCGAGGGAGGGCGATGGTCTCATCTTCGCTGGCTGAGCCGCGTACCTTTGTTGGGCGAGGCCTCAGCCCTATGAAGCGAGCAGTCACAATCGTGGCGTTGCTGGCGATTACGCTGGCGGTACTGCTGATTGCTTTGCACGAGGGCCTGTCGGCTGTCGGCAGTACTATTGCGGCTTTACTCTTTATTGCGGGCTTTATCTATTATCTCTGGATTATTGCCCCGCAACCCTTTACGATCACCGTGAGCGCAGAGGAGATCGTGAAGCGCAGCCAGCGCGGCGAGACGGTAGTGCTGCGCTGGGAGGAGCTGGCGCGTGTCAAGGAGGAGTTTTTCCCCAATGGCACGCGTATTAGCCTGGCGCTTTACCGCCGTCCGAGCCCTGACGGCCAGGGGGAGAACGCCGGCCAGCCGGTACGGGCCTGGGTGGTCTACCGCGACGACGTTGATGATCTCGATGGGCTGGCGGCCCTTGTACAGCAGTTGAAGCCCGCCGACTGCCGCTGGGAGAGCGCTAGAGTCCATGAGTGAGTAAGTGAGTAAGTGAGTAAGTGAGTGAGTGACTCGGTCCAGAGGGGCCTCTCCTCTCTGTGGTGCTCTCTAGCTAACGTTGCTTGCTTGCTTGCTTGCTGTCTTTGACCCCGCCCCGGCCTGGTCGGCGCCTCCGGGCACTCCGGGCAGGTCGGGCTGACTGCTGGCTCTTTATGGTTCACGGGTTGATTCACAGGCTGAGCACCTTGAAACTGGTGATGATGAGCTGGAAGCTATAGCATGATAGGCCAGCTTGTGAGGTGGCGAGATGGCGATTAGCGGTCACTGCCAGGTCCTGACTGCCGTCGATCAGTGGCTTGAGAGTATTGTCTTGTCTTCAACCTGGTAGGCATGGGAGCGGTTGGTTCCCTGCTGAACGCAGGCAGGCGGCCAGGTAGTATAATAAAAGCACGAACCGCTCTCCTCGCAGCGGTGCAGCAGGACATAAAGGCGGTCTTCTGTATGGATGCACGTATCTCTCAGCATCATCTGACAGTTCGTGAGCAACTGGTCCTCAGCTTCCTCTGGCTCGGACTCAACATCCAATCAGCCGCCCTCTTGCCGATTGTGATCCCGACGCAGATTCTCCTGTTTGTGGCTCCGGGCCAGGTTGGCAACGCTGAGCAGGCTACCTTTCTGGGCTGGCTGTCAGCGATGGGGGCTTTTTTTTCGTTGATCGTGCCGCCCATTGTGGGCCTGCTTTCTGATCACACCAGCAGTTCCTTTGGCAGACGGCGGCCCTATATCGTGGTCGGCGGAGTGTTGACGCTGGTGAGCGCCCTCCTGTTAGCGGGCGCCATAAACGTAGCCCTGTTGGTGGTTGGGCTGGCACTCTTCCAGTTCGCCAGCAACGTTGTCTGGGCGGCCTATCAGGGCTTACTGCCCGACCTGGTGCCAGAGGATCAGCGCGGCGAGGCTTCTGGCTACATGGGCCTGATGACCATTCTGGGCAATGTCGGCAGCCTGGGTCTGGCGGCCTGGCTCCTCGGAGGGGTGAGTCTGGGATCGCTCGGCGCTCCTCTGATTGTACGAGGAGCGCTGATTTATTACGTGATAACCGATCTGGTTATGCTGCTTGGCATTCTGGTGACTGCCTTTGGGGTGCATGAGATGTCCTATCATCCGGCGGCCCAGGCCAAAAGCCGACTTCGCTCCTGGGAGGAGCTGCGCCGCTGGCTGGTCGACAACTGGATCGCACCCTGGCGCAGCTCCAATTTTACCATTGTCTTCTTGACGCGCTTCTGCGTCATGATGGGCCTGTACTTATTCATGACCTTCATCGAGTACTACTTTGCCAATGTGGCGCATGTCTCCAATTTTGTTCAACAGACGGCTGCTGTGGCCACGCTGGCTCTGGTCGGTGCCTTGCTCAGTACGCTGGGTCTGGGTATGCTCTCGGATCGCTTTCGCCGGGCGCCGCTCGTTTGCCTGGCGACATTGGTAATGGGGCTGCCGGCCCTGGCCTTCGTGGTGGCGCCAGCAGCGCTGCCGCTCTGGCCGTTGGGCCTGCTCTTTGGTCTCGGCTACGGTGCCTATACCAGCGTTGACTGGGCCCTGGCGATCGATGCCCTGCCTTCGCTAGAGGTGGCCGCCAAGGATCTGGGTCTATGGGGCGCCTCATCGAACCTGCCTCTGACGCTGGCCCCCTTGCTTGGTAGCCTGGTCATCAGTATGGCCGCTGGTCAGGATCAGACAGCCCTGGGCTATCGCCTGGTCTTCGCTCTGGCCGCTCTCTTTCTCCTGCTCGGGGCAATCCTGGTGCTGCGTGTGCGCGAGCAGCGCCAGCAGCGTCTCTTCCCGGAGCCGCCGGGTGGGGGGGCTGAGGAGCGGGTCCCTGGCGGAGACGAGAGCATGCTGATGGCGTCGACTCCGGCTCTATCCACGGCTGCCATCTCAGCGGGGACGCATCCCACCCGGCAGGGTCAGCGGCGGCGGCAGCGTGTCAATCCTCTCTGGTCGCTGGCGCGTGAGACGCACGCTGGCGAGGCGCGGGGGATCATGCGCTTCTGGACCTTTTGGGAGAAGTTGTCGCTCGCTGTGCTGAGGATTCAGCCAGTGCCTGCTGCCCCCTATGGTCTGTTTCAGGCCCGTCTCACGCGCTATCATGGTCGGCGCCCTCTTGTTCTGCCCGATGGAACGCGCATCGACCACGGCGATCGGCTGATGGAGCTACACTTTGCCAATCGTCGCCTGCGCGATGTCGCTCTGCGGAGTTCTCCCTGGGAGCTGCTGCGCATGATGCGCGCCGATCTGTGCGCCCTGGCTGCCTGGTTGCAGACGCCGGCCTGTGCGGAGGTACGCGCGGTCTATGGTGTGACTCTCTTAGGCCAGGCAGCCCCTCGCCTGGGCTTCAGCTTGCGAGAGAGACCGCGTAATCTGTGGAGCCGGGCTGATCGCATTTTTATGACCGGCCTGTTGCTGCTCTATCATCCGCAGGGGCGAGCCCGTCTCGCACGCGGCACTACCTATGGCCGCTATCCCCAGGAGGTCTGGATGTCGCGCTCCGAACTGCTACACCTCTACGGCAGCTCTGATGGAGCAGCGCCGAGCACGCGCATCTAGCGAGCAAGGCCTGGACGTGCGCTCTTGCTGGCAAGACGCCTCTGGCTTTCGGTTGACACAACCGTAAGGCGGCGCCTACAATCACAAATAAGGCCACCGGCGTGAGCAATGGCCCGCCAGGCGGACTGGCGCTCCGGCGAGCCTCTGATCCTGACCAGCCGGTGGGCACTCTCTCATGGAGATTGAGCGTTTCTGTCTCTGTTTGTCCCTCTATTCAAGTCTCCGGTCGTGGGGCAGAGGGCCAGAAGAAGCAGGGGAGGGTTGTATAGGACAGGCGAGGGTGTGAAGCTGCTAGCGATCTGCCCGGCTGGAGAGAGTAGCGAGTGAAGGTGACTCTCTTGAGTGACGATAAGAAGAACCGTGCCACGGCTGATGAGCGCCCCAGGCATCCCGCCGAGCTGACGCCGGGAGCCCAGGAGGTTGTGAGTGGCGTCTGGAAGATCACTGTGCCCATTCCTTTTCCTCTGCGCACGGTCAACGTCTATGCCCTGGTGGGCCGTGATGGCTGGGCCCTGGTCGATGCAGCGATGGGAACGCCCGAGGCCCGTGCCGTCCTGACTGAGGGGCTGGAGCGTGCCGGCTTGCAGCTACGGGAGTTGCGGGCTTTAGTGCTCTCGCACCATCATCCCGACCATGTTGGCCTGTCGGCAGAATTGCAGGAGCAGAGCGGCGCCACGGTCTATATGCATCCCATCGATGCCGCCATTATGCAGGCGATGTGGCGGGATGGCCAGAGCGATCGTAGTGGTCATCAGCGCTCCTTCGCTCTGGCGAATCAGTTTTTCAGGCCGCATGGAATGCCGCCGCTGGAACCGACAGTCAGCTCACAGCTGCCACCGGAGGTGATGAACTTTGTCATTCGCGTCCCGCCGGCGGAGGCTATTACCCACGTCGAAGATGGAGCTGAGATTACCCTGGTTGGGGAGCGCTACCGCGTCATCTGGACGCCCGGTCATTCGGACGGCCATATTGTGCTCTTCCGCGAGCGCGATGGTCTCTTGCTGGCCGCCGACCATGTACTGCCACGCATCACGCCCAATATCGGCCTCTATTCGGAGTACAATCGGGCCAATCCACTGGGGGACTACATTCAGTCGCTGGAGAAGGTGCGTCATCTCCCGGCGAGCCTGGTACTTCCGGGTCATGGCGAGCCATTCCGCCATCTGGCACGCCGCGTGCGCGAGCTGATCAGGCATCACGCTCAGCGCGAACTGGAGATTTTGTCGCTGCTCGGTCGGCGTCCCCAGCACGCCTATCAGCTCGCCGAGCAGGTTTTTGGCTCCCGCCTCAAGAACGACGAGTCGCGTCGGATGGCAGTGGCCGAGATCCTCTCTCACTTAGAGCACCTGCGTCTTGGGGGATATGTCAGGCAGGAGCGTACAGATGATGGCTTGATTCTGTACGCTGCTGTTTAAAAATTTTGGCTATGGTAGAGCTGTCAACCCGCCTGGGGAGCCAATTTTTTACTTGTTCGCTCGCTATGAATTGGCTTCCCAGGCTGATTCAGCTTCACAACCTAGCTCTGAAGCTTGACGAGCCGCTTGTATTTCGGAAAAGTGCGTGCTATATTCTATTTGGCAGTGAGGTTGTCATGCCGCTTGACTGGCCCGGCGTCTTCGGGGCCGAGACCGGGAGCGGCCTTGCATCGACAGTTGTGTTGTAAGGAGGTCTCCATGGCAACAGCGAAGAAGAAGGAAGTTGCGACGATTGGCCGTCAGGAATTGGCCAAGCGCATCGCTCAGAAGGCCGATATCTCTCAGAAGCAGGCGGGTATCATTCTGGAAACGACGCTGGACGTGATTCGCGACGCTCTCAAGTCCGGCGATGAGGTCCGCCTGGTTGGCTTCGGCTCCTTTAAGGTACGCAAGAGTGCGCCGCGCAAGGGGGTCAATCCGCGCGATGGCAAGACCATTCAGGTGCCTGCAAAGAACCGCGTGCGCTTCTCCGCCGGTAAGGAGCTGAACGAAGCTGTACAGAGCAAGAAATAGCTGTAGTCGCTCGTAGTGCGTCTCTTCTCCTCACTGCCACTGGGTCCCTAGCCCCTGGCACGCCCTCGCTGGAGCGGGGAGAGGGGTGAGCGAGAGCGCCTATCGCCCCAATCGACCTTGCTCCTCCTCGTGCAGGCCACGGGGCTGCTGTTTACTCACTTGACTGATTGATCGCTCGTTTGCTCTCGGCCCTGCCTTTCTCCGCTGTGTGCCGGGCCTCCCCTTCCATCCCCTTTGCTTAACTCAGGCTTAGGCCCTGACTCGCTCTCTGCTCCGCTGGTTCATCTTGCTCTCTCTGTCCCTGTTTCCCTTTACCGTCGCCAGACGAGCGCTGTTCAACTCTTCCCTCCCCTGCTGCGCAGGGCTGGCCAGAGATTGCAGGCCAGGCAGACGACTGTAGCCAGTCCTGATGGACCCGACAGGGCAAAGAGCAGGCTCAAGAGCAGGGAGCTGCCGGACCAGAGGCTCCCCAGCGGTGAGGCCAGGAGCAGGGGGAAAACACGCAGGGCGGTGGCCAGGTTGCCGAGCCAGAGAGTGGCCGCCACCAGCCGGGGCGAGGTGATCGTGCCGCCGGAGAAACCCGGGATCATACGCGGAGCGATGCCGCAGATGAGCAGGGTGATGAAGCCCATTGCCAGGCCGTGGCGCGGCACATCAAGACTGAAGGGGAGCGGGCTGCCCCAAAGCAGGATGAGACCTGCGCTGATCAGCAGGAGAGCCGAGAAGAAGGCCCAGAGATAGGCGCTGGCAATCAGGGCAACAAAGGGGCCGTAAGCCTGGCTTTGCCGGGCGGTGTGACGGCGATAGGAGTGTGCCAGGGCTTCTGGTGAGGGAGAAAGGGCTGCGACGTGGGCCGGTAGCCGTCCGCGTCGGCGCATCATGTTGATAAAGATAGTGACAAAGCCGGCGATGACGCCGCCCAGCAGTAGCAGGCCAGGCCCTTCAAGGAAACGAAGCGGCCAGGCGGTCGAAGCGGCAGTCACCTCGGCTCCCTTGGCGAGGCTCAGGCCCAGACAGAAGAGGAGCAGGCCAAGCCCATAGCCGCCGGCCAGCGGCCAGAGAATAGGTCGCGGAAATGCTTCCAACCCGGCGTACATGGGAAGCGACTGAGCAGAGACGGCCAGGGCAAAGGAGATGAGGAAGCCGAAGAGGCCGAGGCTGACGTTAAGGTCGTCGCCAGGCTGGGGCGCAAGGCCGCTCTGGGTAGCCGCCTGCAGCATATTGACCAGATTCAGGATGGCCGCCACCGCCAGGGCGAGCGCGGCCAGGCTGATAAAGGGAGCGATCCCTGAAAAGGCTTTACGCGTGCTCAAAGCCGGACCATGCCGCAAGAGGAGGAGATATTCAGCAGCGGCCAGCAACAAAGCCAGTCCCTCGCTGCCGCCGCTCACCACAAGCGCCAGCCTCCAGAGGAGAGGGACAGGACCGGTCAGGGTAAGCAGCGGCTGGGCCAGAGCGCGCAGGAGCAGGCCACCAGTCTGCAGACCGAGAATCCAGGGCACCAGCCGCGGTAGCGGGAGGGCCGTGCCGCGCAGACGTGGCAGGAAGTGGAAGGAGACGCCGATGACAAAGAGCGCCGCCCAGCCATAGAGCTGGAGATGGCCATGCGCCTGCACCAGGGCGCTCCACCAGGTCGCAAGGGCGAGGTGCAGGGCCTGGGTCACCGTGAGTACGGCAGCCAGCAAGAACCCGCCGCCGCTGCCGATGAGGAGGGAGGCGCGCAACACCGGAGAGACAAGCTTAAACGGCTCTTGCGGTCGCTCGCGCTCTCTGCCCGCATTGGCGGCACTCGCCGAAGAGGTAGCCTCTGCCGCGGACATCAGCCCTCACCTCCTCCTGGCCTGCGCTGCGGCTCGCTGGCAAGCTCCTCGGCAGCGGGTGCGACGGCCTTGGCTATCATGCCTTCTGTGCTGGCCGCGATCAGGGTGATCAGGAAGAGGCTATCCTGTAGCGCTTCAACGCTGTGAGCCACGCGCGGCTCCAGATGGAGCAGTGTTCCCGCTCGCATACTGATGCGCTCGTGCTCCAGCTTGAATATGAGATGTCCGCTGATGACCTGAATAAAGGCTTGATAGCTCGTGCGGTGCTCGTCTAGCTGCTGCCCCTCCTGCAGGGCGAGCAGCAGCAGGCGCGCCGTGGTGCTTTCCCAGAGCACTCGCACCGCTGGTCCCTCGCGGCGGAAAGTTGCTGAGGAGGCCAGATCGAAGACCCTGAAATGACTGGCGGCCTCTGGCTCCTCGGCGGCATGACTTGACGGGCTGGTGTTGGTCTGCTCCTGCTGCTCCATACTGTCTGGATGCCTCCTTCTCTTGCTTAGGCTATCCTCCCGGTGATCGTCTCTGCTGTCAATCGGTAATTCAGAGGGAGATCAGCCAGCACGCTTGACAATGCGAATGATCCACTCCTCTGGCCCCTGTTGCTCCGGTATCCAGTCGAAAGCCTCTGGATATTCCGCCATCAATTGATAGCGCAAAGGGGCGGGATCGTGGTCGTTGATCAGGCGCAGTGCGCTGCCTGGTTGGAGCGCCTCCAGGCGGTTGAAGATGAGCGGATGACGCTCACGGGGTATGATCGTACGCACGTCGAGCGTTTCACTAACGTTGTTACTCATGCTTGAACTTCTTCCTCCTGATGTATCTACAAAAAGGCGACGATCGCTCTGGCTAGCACGAGCCAGGGACGGAGTTGCTCGTCCTTGGGAGACAGAAGGCCAGCTGTCCTGCCGGGAGCATCTGGACTGTGGGACTATGCCCCCTGGCCGAACAGGCTACCCTCTCTCTTCTGCCTCTAAGTATGGCAGCCTGGCCACGCAAATACCGTGACTTTTGTCGCAGCTTAGCTGCCCTCCTGCACGCTATACTTGCCCGTGAGGTGACGGTGAGCCACTGCTTGCTGCTCTGCCCCCTTTCCTGGGCGGGCCTCGTCCCGTGTGGGAGAGGAGGCGGAGCAGTGCCTCTCTGTAGACGCTCTCTCTGCTGCAAGAGCTGAGCACGAAAGGGGCTGATGGCAACGATGCTTGATGAGAGGACAATTGAACGGGTCAAGCGGGAGATTTACGACGCTCTGCGCAGCGTGGATGATCCCGAGCTGGGGGTCAATCTTGTCGATCTCGGTTTGATCTACGGCATTCAGTTGACGCCGGACGGCTTTGTGACGATCCGCATGACGCTCACCACGCCCGGCTGTCCCATGCATGAGTCGCTGGCGGACGGTGTTGGGGCGGCGCTGGCCCATATTCCTGAGCTGATGGGCGGCGAGATTGAACTGGTCTGGGAACCGCGCTGGACACCCGAGCGCCTGACCCCCGAAGGAAGACGCCTGCTGGGGCTGGCCTGACCGGTTGAGGCACCAGGCTGCTTCCAACAGGCGTGCCTGTCGAGGGCTAGCTGAGCAACGTGCTCAGCTTCCATTCCAGGTGGCGCACCACGCCGAGTACGTTGGCGGCTGCTCCTACCAGGCTCGCCCCGATCAGGACCGCGCCCAGGCGCAGCAGGCCATCCCAGACGAGGAACACAGCGGGCAACAACAATACCAGTCCCCCGTTGAGCAGCCAGAAGCTAGCCCAGGCCAGGCGCTCGTGGATCAGCTCGCGCATCAGCGGCACCTTCTGATGGCCGACCAGCGGTCCATAGCGACTGTGCCAGACGAGAAAGGGAACGATCTTGTAGAGATAGCCGACTATGCTCTGCCCGCTCCAGCCGACGAGCAGGCAGAACACGAGGGCCACAGGCCAGGCTGGCAATGCGCTCCCGATCGCGATCAGGATAGGCAGGGCTGTTGCTGCAGCTAGCAGCCAGATGAGGGCTGCACTACTGTGATACTGGGTCACGTCCAGCGGTCGCCTCCGCCGCCGGCGCAGCATGAGCCAGTAATCCCAGCCAAAGAGCCAGACGCTGAGTGTGAGCAGCATCGCCCCCGCTAGTAGCAGCCAGCTTGCCTGCCCCAGCAGGCCGAGGGCCAGCCCAATGATCCCCAGATTCAGCAATCCCAGCACGACCCAGCCCAAACGATCATTGTGATCGTGCACCAGCGCGAAGAGACGCACCAGCGTGTAGGAGACGCCTACCAGCATATTCGTCAGCCAGCCGGCCACACCCAGAGTCACGTGAATCGGCAGGACCAGCAGCGCCCCCAGACCTAGAAAGCCGTAGATGAAATTGAGCGCTGCTGTCAGGCCGAGCGCAACGACCAGGCCAAGATAGAGCAAGGCGGCGAAGAGATAGAAGACCGTCAGCGGGCGCTTGCTAGCCTGGAGCAAGGTTGTTGCCAGGATGGCCACATAGCAGAGCACTGCCACGATGACCAGTGAACCCCCGAGCACAAGCAGCCCGGGAAGAAAGAACCAGAAGCCGCCCAGCAATACCAACACCCCGGCCAAGTAGAGAGGGTAGACCACTGGAGTCAGAGCTTTGATATGCAGGGGCGTGACGGCAATCACCGGCGTGAGCTGCTGCGAGGCTCCCAGGATGGTCATCGTCAGCCAGCCGAGCGTCATCGTGTGGACAAGGGCCAGGACGTGGGGCAGACCGCGGTTGATGAGAGCCTCGGGCAGTACGAATGGTGACAAAAGGCCGGCCAGAGCAGCCAGACAGATACCTGTAACCAGAAAGGGCAGGGGTATGCCGAGCGGCACACCGCGCCGCCCCATCATCCCGGACAATCCACCGGCCTGCTGGTCGGTAATCCTGAAGGCGCGCGGGCGGTCGTCTGCTCCAGGGGGTCCGCCGGCCATTGGCATCATCGTTATCACCTGCCTTGCTACGTGCTTATTGTCCTGTGGGGATCTCCTGGCGCGTGAAGCGGACCACCCATTCATTGGGAGCCAGACAGAGCGTCTCGTGGCTGAAGCCGCGTCCGCCGAGCACGCCGTAGAGCGGTACTGGCTCAAAAGGGGCCACAATCACCAGCGTTTCACCTCTCTTCAGCGGCGTAGCCGCCTCCATGATCCGCACAAAAGGTTCATCGCCGCGTTCCAGATCAGGGCGCACGTCCAGCAGGGCCGTCGCCTGCTCGCGCCAGATCCGGGCCTCTTCCTGGTCCAGGTCCATAAGCCTCCTTTCCAGCCCGGTAAGATTGCCGGGCATCTTCCATTTACTTGCTTCGTCAATCGGCGCTACAATTCTGTAGTGTACAGCTCAGGATAGGCTGTCACCGTAACTTTTGTCGCATCTGGCAAACACGGCACTGAGTTGGCTTTCTTTGGCTGGCAGCGAATGGTGAGGAGAAGATGACAATCGATATTGAGGCGGTACGCCGCATACCAATGTTCGCCGCCTTGGGGAGCGAGGACCTGAAGCGCGTGGCCACGGTCACCAGGGAGCGGCGCTACGAACGCGGTGAGTTGATCATCATGGAAGGAGATCGCGGCGGCGCGCTGTATTATGTGCAGAGCGGGCTGGTTAAGGTTTTCAAGCTCTCGCCCGAAGGCAAAGAGCAGGTCTTGCGCCTGATCAGCGCTGGTTCTACCTTCAACGACGTGCCAGCACTGGATGGCGGCCCCAATCCCGCGAGTGTAGCCGCCCTGGAACCGAGTACCGTCTATAGCATTAGCCGCGAAGAGCTACGTCGACTGATCAGCGAGCGGCCTGCGGTGGCAGAGGGGGTAATCGCCGCCCTGGCGCTGGCTCTACGCCACCTGGTGGGCCTGGTTGAAGACCTCTCGTTCCGCCACGTCACGGCGCGAGTAGCGCGCATCCTCTTGGAACAAGAGCAGGCCCTGGCTGAGGGCCGTCAGGTCCGCCGCCTGACCCAGCAGGAGATGGCCGCCATCGCGGGCACGGCACGCGAGGTCGTTGGGCGCGCCCTCAGAGAGCTGGAGGCTGCCGGGGCGATCTCCGTTCGGCAGGGGCGTGTACACATTCTCAACCAGGAGCGCCTGCAGCTCCTGGCCGGCGGCCCTGGATTGATGCCAGCCTTGTAAGCTCCTCGACTCGCTGGCGAAGAGAGAAGCGCAGGCAGTCAACCCTTCCGGGCCGCTTCATTAAGTGCTCCAGCTCCCTGGCCGGACCACTGTGCCAGTGCTTGTCAAGACTGGCTGGCATCCGCCACAATGGATAAGGGAGGCCAGGCCCGGCGACACGATGCAGAGTTGGAGCGTGCTCCTCTCCTGGCAAGACAGGGCTGGCCTGTTACCAGATCTGATCGACCAAACTCTCGTCCACTGGCAGCACCAGAGAAGGGGTGACCGCATGCTAGAGCAACGTGAAACGCGGACCATCAACGGGGTGACGCTCGCCCTGATGCAGGGCAACATTGTCGAGGTAGAGGCGGATGCCATTGTGAACGCCGCCAACTCAGCCCTGGCTGGAGGCGGAGGAGTTGATGGAGCCATCCATCGCGCCGGCGGCCCGCAGATCATGGAAGAATGCCGCAAGATTGGCGGCTGTCCTACCGGCAGCGCCGTGGTCACGACGGCAGGGCGACTGCGCGCTAAATACGTCTTTCACGCCGTTGGCCCCATCTATGGCGTTGATCGCGATGCTCCGCGTCTGCTGGCCAGCGCTTATCAACGCTGTCTCGATCTGGCTGAGCAATACGGCCTGCAGAGCATTGCCTTCCCCTCGCTCAGCACTGGCGCCTATGGCTATCCGCTGGACGAGGCTGCACCCATTGCCCTGCGTACAATCATTGCTCACGTACAGAAGCCGACCTCGCTCAAGCGCGTCATGCTGGTGCTCTATGGAGAAGAGGCTTATAGAGCCTATGCCCGGGCCCTTGCTGCGCTGCTGCCCGCTCAGCAGTGAAGCGGCTTCAGCTCTCTGCGCTCGTCGCTGAGGCTGAGCGCGTGGGCAGGAGAATATCGCCCTCAGCGCCGCAGCCGACAACGCGATAGCGACCGCGTTCCATTGTCACCGCGCGACAGCTATAGCTGGCCGCTGGACGTGGGGGCGAGGGAGCGATAAAAATGGCTGTAGCGTCGCTGAGCAGGCAGTGCCCCTGCTGGAGCTCAAGGCGAAAATGATGGATGAAGCCGCTGTCGACCTCGATGCGGGTATAGTCCAGCCGGGCCGGCTGGCAGTGAAGGAAAGCCTGGAGCAAACAGGCCTCTGCGGGAAGCGGGTTCTCGCCACGCGGACTGCTGCCCTGAGAGCCGACGCCGTGAATGCTGCCGCAATTGAGAGACTGTGGTGACTGGGGAGTCGCAACGGCAGAAGTGGCCGGCCTGCCCGGCTGGTTCTGGTGCGGCCCATTGCTGGCGGTCCCAGCGGTAGCCTGGGCCGTGCTGGTGCAGGCAGCGAGCAGCAGCAGCATCATGGCCCAGCCCAGACGGCGGAGCCTGGTCAACCAGGCTCTGGCTGGCAAAGATCTCTTGTTTGGGCAGTGGATGCTCACCATCCTCCATCGCCTCCTTGGCTACCCTATCTACATACATACAAAGGCACCCTTGGGGGAGGTCCCCCCATCTTTTCCCAGTCGCTCTTCGGCAGGGAGGGACAAGATCCCTGCTAACAAAGAGACGCACGCGCTGCTCAGAAGTTCCCATCATTGACTCAGACTCAGCTTCGCTCTTGTTTTTCCCGGGCCAGACGCGCTATAGTTAGGGCGAGTTGAGTCTCCCCGTCCACTTTGCACTATCACAACAAGAAGCTTATTGAAAGGATGCAACCACTGGTGGCTTCGTCAGGCTGGCCGGCCCGGCCCCCGGCGCCGCAGAGCCTGGTGTGGTGACCCAACGGTTGCGCTAGGCATACAATGGCACAGGTTTTCATCACACTCCACTATTGGAACCAGTTTCTGGTCCTGGCGACAGGCGCGATCACAACCATCTGGGGCTTCGTCCTCTTCTTCACCAAGAGGACCGAGACCCTCAATCCGGCCTGGCGCATTGCCCTGATTGTGACGGGCTGCGTCGCGGCCCTGCAGGGCCTGCTCGGAATCATCATGGTCATCATGGGGCTGCGTCCTGGAACCGGCACGGGCCTCTACTGGCTCCATTATGTCTACGGAGCCATTGTCGTCTTCATCCTACCTGTGGCCCTCACCTATAGCTCCAGCGGCAAAAACGTCCGGCGCGATGTGCTCATCTTCAGCATTGCCACCCTCGTGCTCGTCGCGGCGGCCATTCGAGCCATGATGACCGGGCCTGCCTGATCTGGCCTGAAGCTGCGGTTCTTCAGGACCACCTGGTGAGGGGCAACGGCATAGAAAACGAGCAAGCAGACTGGGGAGGAGTCATCAGCGTGCGAGCATCTTTCATTCATGTCGCCGATATTCATCTGGGATACGAGCAATACGGCGTCGGCGAGCGCTTCAACGACTTTGCCCGAGCTTTTTGGGAGATCATGGACGAGGCGGTTCGGCGTCAGGTTGATTTTGTCGTGATTGCGGGCGACCTCTTCAATAAGCGCTCCATCGATGCCCGCACCCTGCTCCAGGCCATCGAGGGGCTGCGGCGTCTGCGCGAGCGCAAGATACCGGTGATTGCTGTCGAAGGCAATCACGACCGCAGCTACTACCGCGATGGCGTCTCCTGGCTGCAATTCCTCTGCCATCAAGGCTATTTAACCCTGCTGGCGCCGCAGATGCGTGGAGGCGCGCCGGTCATCGCTCCCTGGAGCAGGCAAACCATGCTTGGCTCGCATGTCGATCTGCTAGAGGGACAGCTGCGGGTCTACGGTTTGCCCTGGCAGGGCTCTGCGACCCTGCGCTGTTTGGAAGGGCTGGCCGAAGCCCTGGCTGCCGAGCATGCCCACGAAGAGGCTGCTGGCCCTGAATATCGCCTGCTCGTAATGCACACTGGCATCGAAGGAGTAGTACCACGTCTACAGGGACTGCCCTCGCTGAGCCACTTTCAGCGCCTGCGCCCCTACATTGATTATGTGGCCCTGGGGCACATCCACAAGCCCTACGAATTTGAAAGCTGGATCTATAACCCCGGCTCACCTGAGACCTGGAGCGCCGAAGAGGCTCAGTGGCAGGAACGAGGCTACTACTTTGTCGAAATCGACACTGGCAAGGCCCAGCCAGGCGGGACAGCAGAGCGCCCCTGCTATCATCGGGCCACTCATCTGGTCAACAGCCGCCGCCCCTTTGTCCGCTATGACCTGCGCGTCGACGGCCTGCCGACCCCCGAAGCCATCTACGCCCGGCTCGCCGAGTTCTGTCAGCGCGAAGGGCCGCGTTACGCAGGGGCTGACCAGTGCCAGCGCCCCGTCGTGCAGGTCCAGCTTGTGGGAACCCTGGCTTTTGACGCCGATGCCCTCGATCTTCAGCGCCTGGAGGAACTGCTGCGCTCCGCTTTTCAGCCCCTGCATGCCCGTGTCGAGAACAACACCAGCGACCGAGACTATCTACTCGACGGCGAAGGACTGGACGGGCGCGATCGCTCCACCTGGCATGAACTGGAGCGGCGCATCTTCGCCGAGCTACTCGGACACGATAGCCGTTATCTACCGGCGAAAGAAGCCTGGGGGCAGGTACTGGCCGAGCTGAAGGAGCGAGCTTTGCAGAAAGAGGACCCCGCCGTTCTGGCGCACTACTTACGGGAGAAGCGTGCAGAGCTGCTGAGCGGCGGCGAGCCAGCTCGCTAGCCTGCTCGGCTCGACCAGCGCTCGGCTCTCTGCACGCTACCAGGTGCCGAAAGCGCTACGTTGAGTATTGGTGATGCTCCCGAGAGCGACTCACCTCGAGGTGTCAGGGATGCAGATAGTCGAGCGCGGCCCGCGTCAGTACCTCCACAGCCACCGGCAGGGCCTCCTCATCGATATTGAAGCGCGGATGATGGTGAGGGTAGACAGCACCCTTAGCCTCATTGCGGGCTCCCACAATAAAGTAGCAGCCGGGCACAGCATGCAGAAAATAGGCCATATCATCGCTGCCGGTCGTCATCACGCGCTCGTCGCTATCGACGCGCTCCGGTCCGGCGGCAGCCTCCGCCGCACGGAGCACCACCTCGGTCATAGCCGGATCATTGACACAGGCCAGGCAGCCATCGGCGACCTCGACCTCGCAGGTCGCTCGATGAGCGGCGGCAATGCTCTGCGCCATCTCGCGCAGGCGGGCAATGATGCGCTGGCGATATCCCTCGTCGAAGGTACGCAGTGTCCCCTGTAGCACCACCTCCTCGGGAATGATATTGAAAGCCGAACCAGCGTGAACACTGGCAATGGTCAAGACCGCCCGCTCAAAGGGCGAGGTCTCACGGCTGATCAAGGTCTGGAGCGCCAGAATAATCTGAGCGGCGGTCACCACCGGATCGATTGCTCCCTCGGGCATGGCGGCATGACCGCCCTTGCCCTTGATGTGCAGCTCCAGGCGGTCGGCGGCGGCGAAAATCGGGCCGCTACGCACTCCCACGCGTCCGACCGGGTGGCCGCTAAAGAGGTGCAGGCCAATCACCCCGTCCACGCCCTGCATGACCCCGGCCTGCACCATTGGCGCCGCCCCTCCGATCACCTCCTCTGCCGGTTGAAAGACAAACTTGACCGCCCCCTTCAGTTGATCGCGGTGCCGGCTCAAGAGCGTCGCCACCGCCAGCGCAATCGAGACATGGCCATCGTGGCCACAGGCGTGCATCTTGCCATCGACCGTTGAGCGATAGTCGACCTCGTTCAATTCATGAATAGGCAGCGCATCCATATCGGCGCGGATCGCCAGCGTGCGACCGCCCTCACCGGCGGTCCCGCGTAGCAGGCCGACCACACCGGTCTGAGCGATACCCGTCTGCACCTCCAAACCGAGCGCGCGCAGGCGCCCTGCCACGATCTCGGCAGTGCGCACCTCCTCAAAAGCCAGCTCAGGATGCTGGTGCAGATCGCGCCGCAGGGCCACGATATCCGGCACCATCTCATCGATTTCCGATTTCAAAGTATCTTGCTCAGCAAAAGCCATACTCTTCCTCCAGGCAGAAGAACTGACAGGGCCTGCGAGCGGTGGGGCAGAGCCGGGTCAGGCCAGCGCTCACTTCAGCGCCCCACATTGAAGCGGAAGTGAGCGATATCGCCGTCCTGTATCACATAATCCTTGCCTTCGAGCCGCTGCAGGCCCTTACGAGCCGCTGCGGCGAAAGAGCCACCGCAGGCCATAAAGTCATCGAAGTGGGTGATCTCGGCGCGAATAAAGCCGCGCTCGATGTCCGAATGAATCTTGCCAGCGGCCTCGGGGGCCTTCGCACCTTTCGTCACTGTCCAGGCGCGTACCTCATCCTCGCCGACCGTCAGGAACGTAATCAAATTCAGCAAGCGATAGCCGACCTGGATCACGCGCTCCGCTCCCAGCTTTGGCAGGCCGAGCGAAGCCAGATACTCGGCGGCCTCCTCGGGCGCCAGCTCGCTCAGCTCCGCCTCCAGGCGGGCGGAGACCGCCACCGTCTCGGCCTCCTCAGAGCGTGCCCGCAGCGCCACCGCCGCCACACCGCGCAGCTCGCCGGCCAGGCTTTCCACTGCTGGCTCAGCCCCCTGGTGGATCTGCTCCAACAAGGTCGCGGCCTCGGCGAGCACATCCTCGCTCACGTTCAGCACATACATGCGCGGCTTCATCGTCAACAGGAACAACTCTTTGACAAGAGCCTCTTCCTGCGCATTCAGCTCCAGACGGCGCACCGGTATCCCGTTGCTCAGCGCCTCCTGCAAGCGAGCCAGCAGATCCAGCTCTTGCTGATATTTCTTCTCACCTGATTTGGCCGCCTTGGCCGTGCGCTCGCTGCGGCGCTCGACAGTCGCCAGATCGGTCAGGGCCAGCTCGTTATCGAGCTGCTCCAGATCGCGCAGCGGATCGATGCTTCCGAGCGGGTGAGGCACATTTTCATTAGCAAAGGTGCGCAGCACAATGGCCAGTGCGTCGGCATTGCGGATATGTCCCAGAAACTCGGCGCTCAGACCTCCCTTACGGGCCTCCTCATCCTGCTGACCCATACCGGCCACATCCACAAACTCCACCGTGGCATAGGTTACCTTCTTGGGCTTAAAAATCTCTGCCAGCGGCTTCAACCGCGGATCGGGCACCTGAACCACAGCCGTATTGGCCTGCACCGTCCTGGTCGCGTAGCCACTAATAGGCGCCTGGGCGCCCGTCAGAGCATTAAAAAGCGACGTCTTGCCACTCTGAGGCAGACCGACGATGCCTATTCTCAGAGCCATAGCGAACAAACCCCTCCTGACCAGCTATTCTTGACGCTTATTCAACCCTCCCTTACAATTAGGAGTGGCATTCTTGATTGCTCCTCTCTCTTTGTGCAACAACGCGGAGGTCGCTTCTCATGCCATTGTACGAATATCGCTGCAGTGATTGCAAATCCCAGTTCGAACTCCTGGTCAGCCATGAGCAGGCCGACGACGTGGCCTGTGCCCAGTGCGGGAGCGAGAACGTCAGGCGTCTGCTCTCGGTTTTCGCCACGCAGCGCGTCGGGGCGGCATCGGCTGTAGGCCTGGAAGAGTTCTCCGGCGGCGCTGGCGGGAGCTGCAGCTGTGGTGGTGGGAGCTGTGGCTGCCACTGACACCTCTTCTCCAACTCAGCAGAGGCCGCAGAAGAAGGAGTCGCGTCTCTTCTTCAAGACCAGCTATCGACGCGGCATCATCGAAGCGATAGTGATCTACACGCTTGGACGCCTGGGGGCCTTGATCAGCCCGCAGGTCTTCCCTGGCTGGTTGTTTGTGCTGCTGCCCCTCCTCTTTCTCTTCCTGCAGTACCTGGGTGGCCCTATCTGGGCAACCTATCGCATCCAGTCGACCAGGCGTGAGCGCATGAGCCGGCGTTTCTGGCTGCTTGGGCCGCTCCTGGCAGGCCTCTGTTTCCTGATCGACCTGGTGATCTCGCTCACGCTCGGGTTGGCCGTCAACGCTCTTGGAGGAGTGCAGCAAGGTCCAGCTCTCTGGCGCTTCTTCGCCAGCGGTGAGGCGCATCTCACCCTGAGTGAGTTCGGCCTCTATGAACTGCGCACCGCTGTCGCCCTGCTGGCGCTCTACACCGTCGCCGTGGTCTGCTCGCGCCTGGCTCAAGGCGGCTTCCTGCGCTTCACTATGCCGGCGGGCGGTCGACGGGTAACCCTCTAGCGGCCCCTCTGTCGCCCATCCATTCCCGTGCGCCGGGCGAGAGCAGAAGCAGAGCAGGATCGGCAGCCAGGCACAGGAAACTATTGGCAAGCGCTGGAAACAGGTGCCCTCGCCGCTTGACCAGAGGAGAAGCCTCGGTCTCTCTCACGGCAGCCAAACGAGGGGATAAAAAAAGAGCGCTGCGCGGGAAAAGCAGCCCGCCGCGCTTTTTTTCTGCCACGGTCAGCCCCCTGTTCACAGGAGAGATACAACCACCCCTTGCTTGATCCTGGCCTGGCACGCGCTGGCTGGTCGTAGTCTGCAATTGCAGGCCGGAGAGCCAGGTGCCCCTGGTAGCGTTGCCACAGAGATGGCGCTACCGCCCGCGAACAGCCCGGTGCGCTGCTCTCCCGAAGGAGCGGAGCCCTGGCGCTTGGGGGACCAGGAGGCGGTGGTTCCCTGTCACCATCAACCAGCAAAAGCATAGGCAAAGAAAGCAAGCAGAAACAGCGACCTCGAACAAGATGACCATCTTCTGAAGAGGGAGGCCTCCTACTGGCCCACTGCCTGGAGCAAGCCAGGCTGATCTTGGGTTGAGCTGACCGAGCCGGACTGGCGCGTAGCAGCCGCGAACAGCCGGCGCGGCGACGAACCCGCCTGAGTAAGCGAGGCCAGCCTCCTCTCTGGGGCATCACGAGCATCGTCCTCGGCGGCTCAATCGGCAACCAGCGGCGCCCTGATGCTGCGGTACAGACCGCGGGCAACCTGGGAGTGCCGCCTTACTGGCCTGATTCTTAGTTGCGCTCCCTTAGTTGCGAAGCCGGAGCCACCTGTCAGCGGACGAGCGGAAGGAGCACCTGGCCTGTTTCACGTCTTCTTCTCCTTTTAGGAGCCGCCTCTGCGCTCACGTTCGTTGCTCGTTCTGCTACCTCCCGCTTGCTGGCGAGCGGGCTGGCGGAGAGCAAGAGGCAATGGGTGGGAGGCGGCCCTGGTCGAAGGCCAGGTCGAGAGCCGAGAGAAGACCCCACCCCGTGATAGGAGCGCCTGCGAGGGGCTGCGACTACCAGCCGAAGCCTGCCTGCCGGGGTCGAACCTGTCGAGCGGCCTCGCTTCGTCGCGGGCGAAGGAAAAGGAGTGGAGAAAAGAGACCGAGCGGGCGGCCCAGTCAGAACAGAAGGGACACTGTTGAGGGGGCCAGGAGCCAAGCCGTGCGACGATGCGACAGCGCCACAGTGCCCACAGTGCCCACACTGCCCACACTGCCACAGCGCAACGCCGTAGCGACGCTAACGAAGCGGACAGGCGAACGAAAGCCGACGAGGCTGAAGTGACCAGCCGGCAGAGAGAAGCAGGAACGTGAATGCCAATCTCTGATCGAGCTTCTCTACAAGATACTCTTATTCAGCGTAGCCAGGAACTCCATATTATTCTGCGTCTTAGCCATATGCTGTAGCAGAGCCTCCATCGCCTCCAGACCGCGCTGCTCGGCCAACGTTGAGAACATTCTGCGCATCAGCACGACGGCGCGCAGCGTCTTCTCATCGAGCAGGAGATCCTCGCGGCGCGTGCCGGAGAGGCTGATATCGATGGCTGGGAAGACCCGTCGCTCAGCCAGTTTACGATTGAGGATCAGCTCCATGTTACCGGTGCCTTTGAACTCCTCATAGATCACATCGTCCATGCGGCTACCGGTATCGATCAGAGCCGTAGCGATAATTGTCAGGCTACCACCCTCCTCGACCTTACGAGCGGCGCCGAAGAAGCGCTTGGGCGGGAAAAGGGCGCTGGGATCAAGTCCGCCAGTGAGCGTACGGCCACTGGGCTGAACAGCCAGGTTATAGGCGCGGCTGAGGCGAGTGATGCTATCGAGCAAGACCACCACATCGCGCCCGCCCTCGACCAGGCGTTTGGCGCGCTCCAGCACCATTTCGGCCACGCGGGTATGGGCCTCAGTTGGCTCATCGAAGGTCGAGCTGATCACCTCGGCCTTTACCGAGCGCTTCATATCCGTTACCTCTTCAGGGCGCTCACCGATGAGGGCCACCATCAGATGGACATCGTCGTACTTCTCGGTGATCGAGTTGGCGATGGCCTTCAGGAGCATCGTTTTGCCGGCTTTGGGAGGAGAGACGATCAGACCACGCTGACCGCGACCGATGGGGGCGACCAGGTTGATGAGGCGACCGGCGATGTTCGTTGGACCGGTTTCCAGATCGAACATCTCGCGGGGGAAGATGGGCGTCAGGTTATCGAAGTGGGGACGCCGTTTCGCATCTTCCGGGTTCATGCCATTGATCGCCTCCACGCGCAGCAGGCCGTAGTACTTCTCGTTATCCTTCGGCGGGCGCACCTGACCGGTCACCATATCGCCGGTGCGCAGGCCGAAGCGGCGGATCTGCGACTGGGAAACATAGACGTCCATGTTTCCCGGCAAGAAGCGCTCCTGGCGCAGGAAGCCGAAGCCATCCTCCACAATTTCGAGCACGCCGGCGCTAAAGATGTTGCCCTGCTGCTCGGTATGCTGCTGAAGAAGCCGGAAAATGAGGTCTTGTTTTTTGAGGGTTGTGTAGCCGGAAAGTTCGAGGTCGCGAGCGATCTCGCGCAACTCTGCGATCGTTTTGGTCTCTAGCTCAGCGATGTTCACGTTGCGTTGGGCGAATTATGTCCTTTTGGGAAAGAACACGCCCCCTCTCCTTTCTGGTTGAACCTAGATTTCATAAAGGCTGCTGGTGGGAACAGGTACATAACAGGCTTCCGTCTCTGAAACCCGTGAACAGGTGGTGACCGTACGCTTGCTGTGCTGAAGTAATGCTTGTTTGGTTTGGTTGCAGGACCCGGAAACGGATCGACGACCCGGGAGGTTCTGGTCCGGGGAGTCAGCTTCACTATACCACAGGCGCAAAGCAATGTCAACTGCCCTAACCCTGGTTTTTGCCCACTGCAGTCCGCTTCTGCCCCTCTTTGCCCGCCTGGCTGGCTGGTCTGGTGCCTGCCTCTCCTGGCTGGGGGCAGACCAGAGGCGGAATCAGAGCGGAGCGGCGGACGGGCCTGCCTGCACGTAAGTCAGTGAGAGCTGCGACTGAAGCGGACAAAGCGAGGCGCGCCCGTTCGTTGACTGGCTGACTGGCTGGCTCACTGGCGAGCGCGTGCATCGACGCGTGAGCTGAGCAAGCAAGCGAGCAAACAAAGGAAGCCAACAGATAGGAACGATTAACCTCCCAGGAAGGCAAGCGCCTCGCGGATCAGAGCGATCCGGCTCGCTTCACATGCCCTTGATCGATCGATTACTTGATCGGAGTCGGCGGCGGGGCAGCCAGGCCCGCTGAGGCTTAGCGCCGTTGAGGCCTGCCCCGGGCCTCTATCCAACCGGATTGCTGGGCCATATCATAAAACGCAAACCACTGGTTGTCAATCCACTCATCGCAGAGGCGGCGCGCTTCGTGCAGGCCGCGCCGATCCAATTCATCGTTGACCACATTATAAGCATGTGGATGGCGATAGCGGCGTGGCAGGGGCGAACCAAAACCGTGGGCATAGTGAGCCAGCTCGTGGGCGATGGTAATGAGCAAGACCTGCTCTGGGACAAGCTCATGCTGTAAGAGGAGATTGATGCCAATAAAGGTGATACCGCTCTCTTCCGAGAGGCGGATTAGCCCCAGGCGGCGCTTCCAGGGCTGGCAATAGGCGATCTGCACTTCATTGACGCGCGGAATATCGGCAAAGTAGGTCTGCCAGATGTAGTCCAGGCAAGGAGACAGATCGCGCTGCGGCGAGACTTCGGCAAGCGAGCGAGCGCGGGCGGGGGCCTGATCTCCAGGGGCTAGCGCAGATAGCAGCATGGCCGCTGATCCTCCTCGACGATATGATTCTGCTTGTGTGTCCAGTATAGCAGGGTACTCCCAATGGCCGGGCCGGCCTGTCTGACCCGCTCACCTCAATGTTTGCTTGCGCCTGCCTCCTGATTCTTCCTCCTGCGGGGCGCGTGAGCGTAAGATCATGTATTATTTCTACATAGCATACCTTCTGGCCCGAGCATCGTCAGCAGTTTTTTGCCAGAGAGCATCACTGCAGATGCGTCTCGTTATGAGGCAATAAGCAACTTTCCAGGCATCCGTCCGGAAAGAAGGTAGGCAATCATGCAGTACACACCAAGGAGAAGAAGACGACTAATGCCCCGACAAGATGGCAGCGGTTCCAGTGTGACAGCGGCGGTTGGCTTCGGCGGGGGAAGTGGAGCCAGCCGGGCGCGACGAAACGTGCTCTTCACGCGTGGCCTGATCTGGGTCACCGCCCTGATCAGTCTCTCGCTCCTGCTCGGCTCGATCGCCCAGGCCTGGTCGAATAGTCGCTTGCTGGAGCAGGAGGCCGCCGCCCGCGCTCAGTATGAGCAGACGCTGGCTCGCCATGATCAGCTGCAGAAGTTGGTCGACTACTACAAGGACCCCTTCGTCATTGAAAGCGAGGCGCGCCAGAGCCTGGGATATGTGCGGCCCGGCGAGCATCGCGTGGTGATTGTCAGTCCTCCGTCCAGCCAGCCACCAACCAGGCCACGTCCGGCGCCACCCGCTTCCAGCGGCGGCTTCTGGTCCCAGTGGTGGGCGATCCTCTTCGGCAGTTAGTGGTGAGGCGTGCTCAGCGCTCAACCTCGCTCTGCTGTCCCCGAGCTGAGTCCAGCAAAAGCTTGGCTCAGGCGAGGCGGGCATCTGGTAGCCCGGACTGCCTCTGCGGCCCAGGCTGCCAGATGCCATAGCCCGATAGCATAGAAGTAATAGTGCGACGCAACAGGCTTGACGTCTTGCCTATAATAAGAATAGACTATCTTCAGTAACAAGCCGACAACATTGTTAGTCTTTTGAGGTAGACAACGTGAAACGTGCCATCGCTGACGACCACGTGAGCGTCTCCTACCCGCAGTGTCCGCGTTCTCTAGCTTTTGCTTCGCGGACTTTTTGCGCATTTATGAGCCTTATGGAGATGCTTATGCTTATTAGCGGGCTTCAGCGTGTAACGCTGGAGCTTCGTCAGCTTGGTTGCGCAGCGATGCGTTTCGTTGTGTAGTATCTGGCATCTCCTCTGAAGCGGAACGCATCACAAGCGTTCCGCTTCTTCTGTTTTTATAGCGCTCATTATTCATACGCGAAATCTTATATGAAAGGCTGTTAAGACCATGCGTCCTTTGATCGGCATTCCGTGCCATCCGGCTTATCGGCATGGCTCTCAACGCCCGATCTACGGCAATAACCGGGCATATGTTCATGCCATTGAGGATGCCGGGGGCGTTCCTGTGCTTATCCCGCTTGTTCATGATCTCTCCACTCTGGAGGCGCTGCTGGCTCACCTCGACGGCTTGCTCCTGCCCGGGGGACAGGATATTCAGCCTCGTCGCTATGGCGAGGAGCCGCATCCGCGCCTCGGCGACACTGATCCCTCCCTCGATGAGTTTGAGCTGACGCTGGCCCATTGGGCGCTGCAGGAGGAGAAGCCGATTTTGGGCATTTGTCGCGGGATGCAATTGCTCAATGTGGCTCTAGGAGGGACGCTCTATCAGGATTTAGAGAGCCAATATGCAGGCAGTCTGCGTCATATGAATCAGGATCGGCCCCGCAGCCAGGTGGTCCATCGGGTACTCATCGAGCCGGGTACTTGCCTGGCGGCCATCACGGGTGAGCGAGAGTTTTGGGCCAATAGCATTCACCATCAGGCGGTCAAGGAGCCTGGCAAGGGAGTGCAGGTCGCTGCGCGTGCTGAGGATGGGGTGGTAGAGGCGATTGAGGTGCCAACCAGGCGCTTCGTCGTGGCCTTGCAGTGCCATCCCGAGGAGATCTATCGTCAGGTTCCGGCCTGTGCGCGTGTTTTCTCGGCTTTCATCCAGGCTTGTGGTCTTCGCGAAGCAGTGCCTCAGCCTCAGCGCGCCCTGTCCTTACCGGTCGGGGCGGCTTGAATCAGGGCCGCGTGACTCCAGACACCTTTCCCTGGCAACCCCGGCGCCGGCCTGCTGTTGCGGCCCCTTTTCCCTACCCCTGGAAGAGGAGCGCGTGGCAACGGGCCGGCGTGCCTTTTGCTTGCAGGCGTGCACGCGCCCGTGCGCCTTCTCTCTCGGCTGCTCAGCTCAATCTGCCCGCGCTGAAGCGGTGTGATATACTAAAAAAGAGCCTCTGGTCCTCAGTGATTTATTTATACTTGTCTGTGGATGGAGGGGCCAGGCACGCCGCCGTACAGCGGCAGGCCCACGCTGCTCGCGACTGGACCGGGCGGTGGTCTGTACTGCATCAGCCGGTCAAGTGAAAGCATGATGGATTCTGAACGATACCACACTTCAGCCAATGGAGATCTTGCCGCAGCGGATGAGGGCCAGGAAGAGGCTGCCTCTTTGCTTGGCAGTAACCGCGAGCTGGCGATCCTCTACACCATTGCTGGCCAGCTCAATCGCAAAGTGGACGTGCGTGAGGCTTTGCAGGAGGTCTTGAGTCAGGTCACTCGTCTGCTGGGCCTCAAGACAGGTTGGGTCTGGCTGCTTGACAGGGAGGGGAGGCCGTTTCTTGCCGCTGCGCAGTCCTTGCCCCCTTACCTGGCTGACCACCCCGAGCGGATGACCGGGCGCTGCCTCTGTCTGGATACCTTTCTAGGCGGCAATCTGGCCAGCGCGGCCAATATCAATGTGCTGCGCTGCAGTCGCTTGCGCAACGCTGAGCGCGAGGGCGATCCCTCTTCCTGGGGCCTGCGCTTCCATGCCAGCGTCCCGATCCATGTTGGAGAGGTGCCGCTGGGGGTGCTGAATGTGGCCAGCGAGGACTGGCGCGAGCTGCATTCGTCAGAGCTGCAATTATTGCATATTATCGGCGATCAGATTGGTCTGGCTATTCAGCGTGCACGCCTCTCTGCCGAGCATACGCGCGCCGCGGCCCGCCTGGCCACTATCGAGGAGCGTAACCGCCTGGCGCGGGAGATTCACGATACGCTGGCTCAGGGCCTGGCAGCAATCGCTTTGCAGTTAGAGACCGCCGATGCTTTGCTCCCGACGCAGCCCGAACGGGCCCAGGTGGCCATTCGCCGCGCCCTGGCTCTGGCGCGCAGCAATCTGGAGGAGGCGCGTCGCTCGGTAATGGATCTGCGGGCCGCCCCGCTGCAGGATCATACCCTGCCCGAGGCTCTCGCTCTGTTGGTCAAGCGCTTGCAGGCCGAGAGCGAGGCCCGGCTGCAGTATCGCTATGAGCCGCCATCGGGACCAGGCGAGGAGCCTGGCCGCTTCCCTCCGCTCTCACCTCATTGCGAGGCCGGCCTCTATCGCATCGCTCAGGAGGCTCTCTCCAACGCGCTGAGACATGCCGCTGCCGAGCAGATTACGCTCACTCTGGCGGTGCGTGATAAGATGATTATGCTCCAGGTACAGGATGATGGGTGCGGCTTTGATCCCGACCGCGCCCGCGAGTATACGCGCGAGGGTCATTTCGGTCTGACTGGCATGAGCGAGCGGGCTCGCTTACTCGGCGCCCAGATCTCCATTGAAAGCCTGCCGGGCGCTGGCACCTCCATTAGCGTCTATCTCCCCTACCAAGGGCAGGAGCAAGAAAGGTCCCCCTGGCTATGACGATTCGCATCTTGCTTGCTGATGACCATCCGATTGTGCGCGAGGGCTTGCGGGCTGTGCTGGAGACGCAGCCGGATCTAACTGTGGTGGCCGAAGCCGCCAACGGTGAAGAGACAATCGCCCAGGCCCGTGAAACGCACCCGGACATCGTCCTGCTTGATCTTGAAATGCCGGTATTGGACGGCGTCGAGGCTATTCGCCACTTGCTTGAGTTGGAACCGAAGCCGCGAGTGATCGTCTTTACGGCTTTCGATAATGATGAGCGGATTCTGCACGCCGTGCGGGCCGGGGCCAGAGGCTATCTGCTCAAAGGGGCGCCGCGCGAAGAGATTTTCCAGGCCATTCGCGTGGCAATGGAGGGCGGCTCTCTCCTGCAGCCAGTGGTCGCCTCAAAATTGCTGCGTCAGATTGGCCAGCAGGGCGGTGGATCGCAGACAGCTTCCTATCCCTACGAGCCACTGACCGAACGTGAGTTGGAGGTCTTGCGCTTGCTGGCCCAGGGCATGCCCAACAAAGAGATCGCCGCCCGCCTCGTTATTAGCGAACGCACCGCCAAGTTTCACGTCAGTTCGATTATGAACAAACTGGGGGCCACCAATCGCACCGAGGCGGTGGCCCTGGCCGCTCAGCGTGGCCTGATCACCCTGCAGGGTGATCCCTCCTGGCGCTAACCTGAGCGAGGGAGCGAGCGAGCCAGCCAGCCAGCCATACCGACTGGTTGAGGATGGCGGTCGAGGCCCGCTCTGCTCTGCTCAGCTCAGGAGGGGAGGCTCAGGGCAGCTGGTCGATATAGACGGTCTTCCACTGTGTGAAGAACTCGCGTGCCGCTTTCCCCTGCTCACGAGAGCCGGATGAACTATCTTTCATTCCGCCGAAGGGCACCTGGAACTCCAGGCCCGCCGACTCCTGATTGATCTTGACGACGCCAGCCTGGATCTCGGAGGCGAAGCGCAGCGCCAGCGAAAGGTTGTTCGTAAAGAGACTGGCCGATAGGCCGAAGGGCGTGGCGTTCGCCAGAGCCACTGCCTCCTCGAAAGAGGCGGCGGGCAGGAGGGCGGCCACAGGGCCGAAGATCTCCTCCTGGGCAACATGGCTGCCCTGGTCGAGGTCGGTGACAATGCTGGGCCGCACGTAATAGCCCTCGCCATTGATCGTTGTGGCCTCGCCGCCAGCCAGGAAACGCCCACCTTCGCGGCGCGCTAGCTGCAGATAGCCGCTGACCTTCTGCAGCTGGTCCTCGGAGACCAGGGGACCGACGCGCGTGTCTGGCTCCAGCGGATCGCCAAGTTTCCAGCTCTGGGCCAGGGCCGCCAGGCGCTCCTGAAACTCTGGCAGGATGGCCCGCTCAACGATCACACGGCTGGTAGCCGTGCACTTTTGTCCCGCGCTCAGGAACGCGCCGCGTGCGACCTGCTCGACAGCGACGTCGAGATTGGCGTCCGCCAGCACCACCGCCGGATTCTTTCCACCCATCTCCAGTTGTACTTTTTTTCCGTGCTCGATGGCCTTATGCTGCAAGGCTCGACCAACGACATTCGAGCCGGTGAAGGTGATGGCATCGACCTCTGGGTGGGTCACCAGGATATCACCCACCTCGGAGCCTTTGCCAAGAACCAGGTTGAGCACACCAGGCGGCAGGCCAGCATCGAGCAAAGCCTGGACCAGGTGCACCGCCGTCAGAGGTACCAATTCGGCGGGCTTCCAGACCACGGTGTTGCCATAGGCCAGGGCCGGGGCGATCTTCCAGGCAGGGATGGCAATCGGAAAGTTCCAGGGTGTAATCACGCTGACCACCCCGACCGGCTCGCGACGGGCATAGAGAAAGGTCACGCGCGAGCTGCTCGGATAGGTCTCGCCATCTGGCTCCAGGGTCTGCCCCGCGTAGTAGCGTAGAATAGAGACCGCGCGCCTGGTTTCGCCAATGGCCTCAGCCAGCGTCTTGCCCTCCTCGCGTGTCAGATCGCGCCCAACGCTCTCGACGCGCTCCTCCAGCAGCTCAGCGGCCTTGCGCAGGATGTCGCCCCGCGCCGGCGCTGGTGTTGCCCGCCAGGCGGCAAAGGCCGAGCGCGCGGCCTGCACCGCCTCAGCCGCCAGCTCCGCCCCTGCCAGCGCAGTCCGCGCCACCACCTCGCTCGGGTGGGCCGGGTTCAGATCGTCACTCAAGCGCACGCCATCGCGCCAGGCGCCGCCGATATACGAGCGCAGTTCAACGGTCATAGAGAGTCCACTCCTTCCTCTATCTCTGCTCATCAAGTCAAGACAGGCACAGAACCCCAGGCCTGTTTCGCCAGTAACGCTGGTCTCTGTCTGGGCAGCGACGGCCAGGGCCGGGGTGAGATCGGCGCCTCCCTCGCCCATCTCATTGCCAGGCACTCCTGGAGGATCAGCAGCACTGGCCTCCGCTCGCCGCTTTCAGGGCCTGTTTGCCACGCACTACCCGGTTGCGCAGCCTTCCAAGACCTGTGATCGCGATGCTGACCACATCACCGGCCTGCAAGCTAAATGGTCGCTCTGGCACCAGCGCGGTGCCGCTGCAAAGAAAGACGCCAGCGGGAAACTCATCCTCGCGGAAAAGATAGGCAACCAGCTCTTCCAGGCGGCGCCGCAGGTCAGCGGTCGAGCTGCGTCCCTGCCAGCAGAGCTGACCGTTGCGCTCAATGGTCAGCTCGATACTCAAGGAGTAAGGGTCGGAGATCTCCCAGGCCGGGACGATGGCCGGACCAAGGGCACAGCTGCCGGCATAGACCTTGGCCTGGGGAAGATAAAGGGGGTTCTCTCCTTCGATGCTGCGGGAACTAACATCGTTGCCGATGGTGTAGCCGACGATCTCTCCGTGGGCATTGATGACGAGTGTTAGCTCCGGCTCGGGTACGTCCCAGTCGGAATCGGCACGCACGGCGATGGCTGCCTCGGGACCAGCTACCCGCCGCGGGTTGGCCTTGAAGAATAACTCGGGACGCGCTGCTGCGTAGACACGCGCATAGATGTCAGGCGTGGCGCTCTCTTCGCGCCTTGCCTCCTCGGAGCGTTTGTAAGTGACCCCTGCCGCCCAGACTTCGCTCTCTCCGTCAATCGGTGCGAGCCAGGGTGGCCTGGCCTCTACTGGCTCGGCGCGCGCAGCTACCGCGCTCAGGAGGGCGCGTAGCTCGGTGGTGCGTAGGGTCCAGAGGTCAGAGAGACGCTGCCCGCCCTCGGGAAAGGCCCGCACTGTGCCCTCATCAGTGAGCAGCCCCACCCGCTCGCGACCGTCCGCGGCGCGGTAACGAATGATCTGCATGGCTATGCTCCTTGTCCTTGCCCGTGGTAGCGATGCGGAAGCTCCATCGAAAGTGCATCTTCTAACCATATAGCCCCCGTGAGCCAGCCTGTCAACCTCTGCCGAGCAGCAAATTCGCTCGTTCCTCCGACGCTGACTCCCTGTTACTGAGGAATGGCTCGCTCGTCATTATCAATGCATATTTATAAAGTACATTATTGTTCAGCTGCCGCTTGAACAGGGATGAGGGCACTGCGCCACCAGATCCTTGTTCGTGCCGCCAGCCAGCCGGGAAGCGGCCTGTGAGGCGACCGGACTCGTGCCAGAGATCAAAGAAGGCGAGAGAGCGTAGCGCTACGGCCAGCGGGTCGGACTTGCTCGCAGACGGCGCGATAATCTACTGAGTGCGCACAGGTTGGGGCAGAGGGCAGTACGTGATGGATCGCACCCATGCTGGGGAACAACTCTCATACAGTATTCCAGAACTAGAGGAGCTGCAGCATCTGTATCGTGCACAACACGGTCTCTTGCCACCGGAGATCGATGTCAGGCGTCTCAAGCGGGTCCTGCACCTGAGCTACGGCGATCTGGCCTGGGCGCCAGCGCTGGCGCGTGCTCATCCGTCCATCAGTGTTGTGGCCCTCTTTGCCAGTCCCCAGGCACTGGCTGCTTGCTGGCGACAGCTTGATCTGGCCACCCTGCGACGGCTGAGCATCGCTGAGATTGATCTCAGCGGAGCCATTCCCTTCTCCGCCGACTTCTTTGATCTGGTGCATCTCTTCCTCATGGGGCCGCTGTTGCGTCCTACAGCCTGGCCAGCCTTATTGCACGAGTGTCGACGCGTGTTGCGCCCCCGTGGTCAGATCAACATTGTGGCCTTTCTCATTGGCCCCTCTTCCAGCGCCGCCTACCAGTCTCTCCGTTCCCTGGCTGCTGCCGCCTGGCAAGGGCTGGGCTACAGTTTTGCCAGCGTCGAGGAAGGGGGTGGGGGTCTGTTCGTCGACTGCGGCGTTCACCTGTGCCATCTCCTGCGGCAGCAAGGATTTGGACAGGTGCGCTATCGGCTCTATCCTGTAGACCTGGGCGGCTGGAACAATCCTGCGGGCCGGGCCTGCTCTCGGCGCCTGCTTCAGGATCTGGCCCTGCAGAAGGCCCTCGTCCTGGAGCAGGGCGGCTGTGATGAGGTCACCTATGCCACGCTCCTCACCGAGGCGGAGCGCGATCTCGACGCCGAAGCCTTTTGTGCCTCTGGCGCCCTCATCTCGGTGACAGCGCGAAAGCGATAGAGCTGTCATGAGCCAGTCATTTATGGACAAAGGCCAGCCAAGTGGCCTCCAAGAGCGGCAGACGCGGCAGAGCGGTACCAGACGCCGGCGGGCATCCGCTCCCGCGGTTCCTGCTGACCTTCCTGTGGAAGTGCATGAAGAAAGCATTCGTCATCGCTATCTGCTGCAAATGCAAGGCGGACGTCTCTTTCCCGAGAGTATTGACATCGAGGGCGTAGAGCGGGTCCTTGACCTGGGCTGTGGCAGCGGTGAGTGGGTCTTTGCCCTGGCCCGGCGCTATCCGCAGCTTTTCATCTGTGGAGTTGATCTCGATCGGCGCCTGCTGCAGCGGGCGCAGGCCCGGCGCAACCGTGCTGGTCTCAGCCAGCTTGAATTTCGTCAGATGGACTTCACCCGTCCCTTTCCACTGGCCGAAAGCTCCTTTGACTTCCTGCACATGCGCGCCTGTGCCCGCTTTATGAGCGCCAGTGCCTGGCCGGCCCTCCTGACGGAATGTCGGCGTATCCTGCGCCCCCGCGGTTGGCTCACCCTGGTCGAAATTGAACTCTGCGACAGTAGCAGCAGCGCTTTTCTCAAGCTGCGTCAGCTCTTCAACCGCTGCTGGTACCGGCTTGGCCATGCCCTGGACGAAAGCGGACTCAGCTTCGGCATCGCCAGCCGCCTCTATGGCATGCTCCTCGCGGCGGGCCTGCAGGAGGTAGCCTACGATGTCCATATCGCTGACCTGGGGCGGCAGTCAGGCACACTGCAGGACGGCGAGGCCGGAAGCGCCGATCCTGCTGGAGCGATCAGCGCTCTGTTCCTGCAACAAAGCCTGACCGAAGTCCGCCTGGCGGCTCCGCTGATCATTCAACAGGGACTGATCAGCCCGCCAGAGCTGGCGACCCTGCTTGAGCAGGCTGAGCATGAGCTGCAGGCCCCCGACCTCTGCGGGTGGGGCGTCATCATCTCGGCCTATGGCCGGCGTCAGGAGGAGTAAATCTAATAACGGGGAAGAGCAAATGGAAGCGCCGGAGCTGCAGAACGGAGCTACGCGCCCGAAGGCAGCGCACTAATTGTCGGGCCAGCCTCATCGTTATCGTCCTCCTCCAGCAAAGGATGGCGCAGAAACCAGGCCTGGCAATCCAGCGGCGGCTCCCCCGGCTGTGGGCGAATCCGGGTGTAGGTCCCATCGGGCAGCAGCTCACGGGCATTGACCGTATCGGCCAGCAGGATCTCCAGCACCCGCTCGCGAATGGCCTGACGCAGATGGGGATCTTCGATAGGGAACAGCGTCTCTACCCGATTATTCAAATTGCGCTGCATCATATCGGCGCTGCCGAGAAACAACTCCTCGGCCCCGCCATTGTAGAAGTAGAAGATGCGACTGTGTTCCAGAAAGCGGCCTACGATACTGCGCACACGAATATTCTCGCTGATCCCCGGGATGCCAGGCCGCAGGCAGCAGATACCACGCACAATCAGCTCTATCTGCACCCCGGCCTGAGAAGCCTCATAGAGCTTGTAAATGATCTCCGGGTCGACCAGGGCATTCAACTTAAAGATCAGCAAGCCGTAGCCGTACTCGCGCCGCAGACGAATCTCCCGCTCGATGCGCTCCAGAATGCCGCGACGCAGACTGACGGGGGCCACCAGTAACTTACGGTAGGCATTCAGACGCGAGTAGCCCGTCAACGAATTGAAGAGATCCGAGATATCGGCCCCAATCACCGGATCACAAGTCAGCAAGCAGAAATCCTCGTAAGTACGGGCCGTCAGGGCGTTATAGTTTCCCGTACTCAGATGGACATAGCGGCGCAGCCCATCGGGTTCGCGGCGCACCACCAGCGCCACCTTTGCATGTGTCTTCAAACCGATCAAGCCATAGACCACATGAACGCCGGCCCGTTCCAGCGCCCGCGCCCACTCAATATTATTCTCCTCATCGAAGCGGGCCTTCAGCTCCACCAGCGTGGCCACCTGCTTCCCATGCTCAACCGCCTCCAGCAAAGCATGCACCACAGGCGAATTCGTCCCCACGCGATAGAGCGTCTGCTTAATGGCCAAGACCTGGGGATCAGTGGCCGCGGCACGAATAAAGTCCACCACCACTCCGAAGCTATCGTAGGGGCGATGCAGCAGCAGATCCTGCTCACGGATCGCTGCAAAAAGGTCACCACAATACTTCGAGAGCAAGCGAGGCACACGCGGAGTAAATGGTGGATCTTTCAGATCGGGACGATTGAGTGCATGCAACTCCATCAGATCGCCCATGCCGAGCGGGCCATCGATCACTGTGAGATCCGAGGCCTCGATCTCCAGATTATCGAGCAACAGGCTGCGGATGCGCGGCGGCATCGACGGATTGACTGCCAGATCGACCACCGACCCAAAGCGGCGCTCACGGACGCTTTTCTCCACATCCTCTAACAAATCCGAGGCCTCGTCCTCCTGCAGCTCGATATCGGCATCGCGCAAGACGCGGAACGGGTACGACTCCCAGACATCGATTCCGGGGAAGAGGCGGCTCAAGTGAGCGGCAATGACCTGCTCGATCCAGACAAAGGCCACCGGTTGCACACCTGGAGCCGTCCGGGCCTGCAGGGGCAATGGCACCTGAATAAAGCGAGGGAGACGCGGCGGGACCTTCACACGCGCGAAGCGCTCGCCGTGAACGGCATCGTTAATGACCACGGCCAGATTCAGACTGCGGTTCGAGATATGGGGGAAAGGATGGCCGGGATCGACCGCCAGCGGCGTCAGCACCGGAAAGATCTCATACTCGAAATACTCGGCCAGGGCGGCGCGCTGCTCCTCATCGAGCTGCTCATAGTCAAGAATATAGATATGTTGCTCTGCCAGACGTGGCAGCAACTCCTGACGCCAGTAGCGACGTACCTCCTGCACCAGGGGGGCCAGGCGCCGGCGCACCTCGCGCAGCTGCGCCTCAGCGCTCAGCCCGTCGGGACTGGGAGTTGTCGCGCGGGCGGCTACCTTATCCTTCAGCCCTGCCACGCGGATCATCATGAACTCGTCGAGATTCGTATCAAAAATAGACAAAAACTTTACCCGCTCCAGCAGAGGATGGCGACTATCCTGGGCCTCCTCAAAGACGCGACGATTAAACTCGATCCAACTCAACTCGCGATTGATATAGAGATCGGGTCGTTCCAGGTCCATCGAGGACGAGGTAGATGGGGAATGCGGCGGCTGCTCCATGCTCTCTTCAGCTGACCTCTGCACCTTAGCCTGGCAGGCGTCTCCTTAGCTTTATGATAGCACGTATTGTCCAGCGAGAGAGCAAGATCCCGGCCTGCCACAGCCTTCACGCCCTGCCCTGACTAACCTGGTGCTCCCCCTCTTTGGCCGGAGGAAGTGCTCACCTTGACACTGATAGCCCCCCTGATGTATCATCACTCAGGTGAGAGCGTTTCATCCCCTTACCAGACAGCAGGGGTGTGGGAGCGAGGAGCAGCACCCCTGAAGCACGACGGCTGGCAGCGTGGAAACGCTGCAAGGCCAACATGGGCGGTTGCTGAAACTGGTAGACAGGACGGACTTAGGATCCGTTGGTGCAAACCGTGAGAGTTCGAGTCTCTCACCGCCCACCATCACAAAGGTCCCGGAGTCACCTGCAGCGGGGGTGGCTCCTTCCATTCGCCAGCGGAGCGGAGCGCCTGCTTGCGGTGGCACGGACAGGACAAGGCAAAGCAAGCAAACGGCATGAAGGCTGGCGGGTAGGCAGGCTTTATCTCAGGCCCGAAGGTGGAGGAGAGGAAACTCTCTCACTAGAGGCCGGGTGGCTGATCAGCCCAGTGAGCTTGCCTGCTCAGCAGGCCCGCGCAAGACAACAAGCTACCAACAGGCTCCCCTGAGCGCCACTTCCCGCTGCGGTTCCCGTTTTGTCGTCCTGGCGGGTGAAGAAGCGAGGCAGGTTGCATTCCAGGTGGCGGGCGGAGGTTGCTGGAAAGCAGAGGGTGCAGTGCAGGTTGGCCAGAGGAGACAGCTCGCCGAAGCTTGGAAGCGAGCGCGTTGAGCAAGTAGCTTGCTCAGCGGCCCGCTGGATGCAGACGAGGAGTGGCATAGCGGGATAGTCCTGTGCCGATCGCTGTAAGACCAGATTTGTCTGTCGCGCCTTGTTCTGTTGTGCCCTGTGTCGTCACATCAGATCACACCGCTCAGCCAGTCAGTGAGACAGGCAAGTAGGCGACATGCCAGGCGGCACGTACGTACGATGATGATGCTTGTGTTGGAGGAACAGTGAAGGTCACAGTTGAGAAATTACCGACCAGCGAAGCCATCCTCGATGTAGATCTCACCTGGGAAGAGGTGGAGAAGGCTTCGGATAAGGCTTATCGTAAGCTGGTGCAGCAGGTTGATATTCAAGGGTTTCGTCGGGGCAAAGCTCCCCGCTCCTTGCTTGAGCGTAAGTTAGGCAAGGAGTACATTTATCAGGAAGGCCTTGACGACCTGATCAGCGAGGCCTACCGCCAGGCGCTCCAGGAGCACCAACTTACTCCGCTCGCGCAGCCAGAGCTGGATGCCCCCATGTTTGAAATGGGGCAGCCTTACCATTTCCGCCTGAAGGTTCCCGTCCTGACTCCCGTGGAGTTGGGTGACTACCGCTCGTTGCACTTTGAGGATGAAGAGGTAATGGTGACATCAGAGGAGGTTGAGCGGGAACTGGAGGCGCTGCGCAACCAGTATGCTGGCTGGCAGAAGGTCGAACGCCCTGCCCAGATTGGGGACCGCGTCACGGTCGATCTCAAGCTGACGGTCGAGGGGCGCACCATCTCCGACTACAAAGAGAATCCCTTCGAGCTGACCGAGAATCGGCCCGGTCTCTTCGCCGGCATGGATGAGCAAATTGTTGGCATGCAGGTCGGCGAGAGCAAGAGCTTCACTCTGACCATCCCCTCCGACTATGGCAATGAGGAGCTGGCCGGCAAGGAGGCTCACTATGAGCTGACTCTTCGTCAGGTCGAGGAGAAGGTGCTGCCCGAGTTGGACGACGCCTTCGCCGCGCGCGTCGGCCAGTACGAGACCCTGGAGGACCTGCGCAAGGTCATCAGCGATGCTATCCAGGATCGCAAAGAGCGGCAGAAGCGCCAGGAGCTGCGCGATAAGGTGCTGGAGGCCGTGGTGGCTCAGTCCAACATTGTCCTCCACCCGGTCCTGGTCAAGGAGGAGGTCGAGGACATGCTGCATGAGCTGTCCCATATGTTGGAGAGACAGCGCATGTCGCTCGATCAGTATCTCCTGCTGATGCGCAAGAGCCGCGAGGAGTACATGAAGGAGCTGGAGCCGGATGCGGAGAGGCGCGTCAAGCAGCAGCTGGTCCTGGATGAGATTGCCAGGCGGGAGGGGATCGAGGTTACGCCGGAAGAAGTGGAGGGCGTTTTCCGCATGTATGCCCAGGCGGGGCAGCCGCTGCAGCGCAGCGAGGCCCAGGTGCGGGCGCTGATCATCACGCTGCGGCGCGAAAAAGCGCTTTCGCGCCTGGTGGAGCTGGCGACACGTCCGGCGGAAGAGACGGAGCAGCAGCAAGGTGGGGAGAGTGGAGAGCAAGCGCAGCAGCCAGAGGAGACGCAGCAGAGTGAGGCCACCGCAGCTCAGCCAGAGGCCACCGCGTCGGAGCCGGGGGCCGGGCCGACTGACGAGGCGACGTCTTCCTCTCCTGCTACAATAGTAGTAGAAGACGCGGGGGCGCCGGCTGACTCCGGAGGCCAGCCGTAAGACTCCAGCCAGGACTCAAGCGTCGTAATTGAGGGAAAGGTAACAACGGACGTGGCAAACTCTAAGAATATTCGTACAACCTATCGCTGCTCTTTTTGCGGCAAGAGCCAGGATCAGGTTCAGCGGCTGATTGCCGGCCCGTCAGGGGTCTATATCTGCGACGAGTGCATTGACCTGTGCCGGGAGATCATCGAGGAGGAGCAGGCCACCTTTAGCAAGCCGCGTCTTCAGACCGGGAAGATCCCTACCCCGAAGAAGATCTATGAGCAATTGAGCCAGTATGTAATCGGGCAGGAACGGGCCAAGAAGACGCTGGCGGTGGCCGTCTATAACCACTATAAGCGCATTAGCGTGGGCATGCAGATCGATGACGTGGAGCTGGGGAAGAGCAATATTCTGCTCATCGGCCCCACCGGCTGCGGTAAAACCCTGCTGGCGCAGACGCTGGCCAAAATCCTCGATGTGCCCTTCTGCATCGCTGATGCCACGGCCCTCACCGAGGCTGGCTACGTGGGCGAGGATGTGGAGAACATTCTGCTGCGCCTGATCCAGGCTGCCGATTTCGATGTAGCGCGAGCCGAACGCGGTATCGTCTACATCGATGAGATCGACAAGATTGCCCGCAAGTCTGACAATCCCTCGATCACGCGCGATGTCTCCGGCGAAGGTGTGCAGCAAGCCCTCCTGAAGATTATCGAGGGCACCATCGCTAATGTGCCCCCCCAGGGTGGCCGTAAGCACCCGCATCAGGACTTTATTCAGATCAATACTTCGAATATTCTCTTTATCTGCGGCGGCGCCTTCGAGGGTCTCGACAAGATTGTCGAGCAGCGCCTGGGCAGCAACCGCACCATCGGCTTCAAGAAAACGGTGGCCGAGCCTGAGCAGCGCGCTCAGGAGTCCGTACTTGCCCAGGTCATTCCAGAAGACCTGCTCAAGTACGGGCTGATCCCAGAGTTTATCGGACGACTCCCCGTGGTGGTGGCCCTCGATAACCTGGATAAGGAGGCCCTGATCCGCATCCTGACAGAGCCGAAGAACGCGATTGTAAAGCAGTATCAGAAGATCTTCCAGCTCGACCGCGTTGAGTTGGTCTTTACGCCAGATGCGCTCGAAGCTGCCGCGGAGTGTGCGCTGAAGCGTAAGACCGGTGCGCGTGGCCTGCGCAGCATTATCGAGGATGTGCTCCTTGATGTGATGTACGAGATCCCTTCGCGCGCCGATGTCAAAAAGGTGATCATTAACGGTGATGTTATTGCCCAGCGGCATAAACCGCTGCTTGTGACACGCAGCGAGCGCTCTGCGGCCTATTCTGAGGATGAGTCTGCATAACGCAGACTCATCTGTTTTTCTCTAACTTTGACGAATTGTCTGCTTGATGGTGAGCGGTGGCCCGGTCAAGCACAGGGAGAAGGCCAGAGTGGTACTGTAGGGAAGCGCTGGAAAGTGATAGCGGCAGGAGAAGAAAGATCCGCCCCTGACCTGAAGCCTGAGATGAGATGCTGGAGCGTAGCCTCTTCTGGTTGCCGCTCCCGCTCGCTCCGACTGCTGTGCCGATGGTGGGAGTTGTCAGGAGTGGCCGCCTGCGATGGAAGCAGCCGGTAAGCGGCAGAGACCCCTCTGGGGAGGTCTCGCAGCCCGTCCATTCCTGCCCGCCTATAGCTCGCTGCCATGTGTCTGATTGCTGAGCCGCTTGCTTCTCTTCTGTGAGAAAGCTCTCGCAAAAAATCAACAATTATCCTGTTATAGTCTATATAGAGAAGAGAAATAATAGATAGTAGATAGGCGGAACTCATGAATGAGCAGCAACGCCCATCGGTGGAGCCAGAGACGATAGAGGTCTATCCGCTGGTAGCGCTCAAAAACATGGTTGTCTTCCCGCGCACGCGTATGTCCCTGGCGATTGCGCGCGAGAAGTCGGTGCGGGCTGTCGAGGAGGCGCTGTTACGTGCTGACCGCATGCTGGTCACGGTTGCGCAGCGTTCGTCGGAGATTGAAGATCCCCAGCCTGCGGACCTCTATGGCTGTGGTGCTCTGGTTGAAATTGTCACCGTTCATCGTCAGGCCGATGGGAGCCTGCAGGTGCTGCTCAATGGCCTGCGCCGTGTGCGCCTGTTGGAGTTTCAGGATCTGGAGCCGTTCATGCGGGTGAGCGTGGAGGTCCCTCCTGAGCCGCAGGTGCAGGGTCCCCAGGCTGATGCTCTGGTGCGTCATGCCACTAACCTCTTCGAGCATTATGCCCAGCTCAACCGTCGCTTCTCAGTCGAAGATATCAATTCGATTGTGGCTATTAAGTCACCGGCTCGTCTTGCCGATATGCTGGCCGCCCATGTGGTGAGCGATGTCGTCCAGCAGCAGGATCTTCTGGAGACCTTCGATCCCCTGGCGCGTTTAGAGAAGGTCTGTGTCTTTATCGGCAACGAGATCGAGATTCTGGAGCTGGAGTCGGTGATCCGCAATCGCGTGCGCTCGCAGGTCGACCGCTCGCAGAAGGAGTTCTATCTGCGCGAGCAGTTGCGGGCCATTCAAGAGGAGCTGGGCATGGAGACGCCTTCGGAGGCCGACGAGCTGCGCGAGCGCTTGCGCCAGAAGAATCTGCCTCCCGAGGCGGCGGCCAAGGTGCGCAAGGAGATCGATCGATTGGAGCATATGCCCCCCCAGTCGGCAGAGATCGCCGTAGTCCGCTCGTATATCGACTGGATGCTTGCCTTGCCCTGGAACGAGCGCACGGTGGATAGCTTCGATCTGGAGCGCACGCGCCGCATTCTGGATGAGGACCACTACGGCCTGGAGAGCATTAAGGAGCGCATCATTGAGTTTCTGGCGGTGCGCCAGCTGCGCCTGCAGCGCGCCAGTGAGCAGGGCCAGCCCCAGCGTGGCAGCCAGGGGCAGATTCTCTGCTTCATCGGCCCTCCCGGCGTCGGCAAGACCTCCTTGGGGCAGTCGATTGCTCGCGCCCTGGGACGCAAGTTCGTGCGCATTGCCCTGGGAGGGGTGCATGATGAGGCTGAGATCCGGGGCCATCGCCGCACCTACGTTGGCGCTCTGCCCGGGCGGATCATCCAGTCGATGAAGTCCGCAGGGGTGCGCAATCCGGTCTTTCTGCTTGATGAGATCGACAAGCTCTCGTCAGAGTATCGCGGCGACCCGGCGGCGGCCTTGCTAGAGGTGCTTGATCCCGAGCAGAACTCACAGTTCGTGGACCATTATCTGGAGGTCCCGTACGATCTCTCTGAAGTCTTTTTTATCTGTACCGGCAACGTCAAGTACCAGATCCCGCGCCCGCTGGCTGATCGCATGGATATCATTGACGTTCCCGGCTACATGCTGGAGGAGAAAGTCAATATCGGCCTGCGCCACCTGCTGCCGAAAGTCCTGGCCGAGCATGGCCTGACGCCGGAGCAGCTCAAGATTCCGCGCTCAGTAATGGAGCGCATCGTGACGGACTATACGCGCGAGGCTGGTGTGCGCAATCTGGAGCGTCAGCTGGCTACTATCTGTCGCAAAGCTGCGCGCCGTATCATTGCTCGCCCCTCCACCCACCTGCGCCTGACCACTTCCTCGCTAGAGCACTACCTGGGTATGCCCCGCTATTCGACGCCGCCGCTGAGTATGCGCATGCAGGTTGGCGCGGCGATGGGCCTGGCTGTGACCGAGAATGGGGGCATTCTCCTGCCAGTGGAGGTGGTGACGATGGCAGGCAAGGGCGACCTGCTGATTACGGGCCAGCTCGGCGATGTGATGCGCGAATCGGCCATTGCGGCCCTGTCGTACATCCGCTCCCGAGCCACTGAGCTGAACATCGATCCCAATTTCCAGGACGTCACGGATTTGCATATCCACCTGCCGGAGAACGCTATCCCCAAGGATGGCCCATCGGCAGGGATCACCATCGCCACAGCCCTGATTTCGGCCCTGACTCGCCGCCCAGTACGCGGCGATGTGGCCATGACCGGCGAGATCACCCTCCGGGGCCGGGTGCTCGGCGTTGGTGGCCTGAAAGAGAAGATCCTGGCTGCCCACCAGGCCGGCCTGCGCCATATTGTGGCGCCTGTGGAGAATAAAAAGGACCTGATGGAGATCCCGGCCCGTATCCGGCAGCAGATGCGCTTTACGCTGGTGGAGACGATGGACCAGGTGATTGCCACAGCTCTGGCCGAGTCTTCCACTGGTGAGGCTGAAGCCGACAATGACAGCCATACGCTGGCCGAACCGCAGCCGCGTCCTTTACATGTCGATGAGCGGCTACCTGCGCCACGTGGACGCTCACGCTCGCGTCATGCGGCGATTGAGAATCGGCGCGGTGAAGAGCAGGTCCATCAGGGAGAAGAGACCCAGGAGCAGCCAGCGCTGATTCTCCCCGTGCAGGAGGATCAGGCCGCCGATGTGCCACAGGCCCAGCTTGGAGCCCGTGCTTTGGATGAAAGGCCTGAAGGGGAGGCTTGAGCGCTGCTCCCCCTTCTTCCCGCCCTGCTTCCTGACCATAAGCCCTTATCTTGATCCTTTAGGAATCGCTCTCTAGGACGTTTACTCTATAGGGGATCTCTGTGCGACGCTGAGTCGTCTGAGCAAAGAAGGATGGCTGCCCATAGTGTTCCTATTGCGCCCGTGTCCTGATGATTGTACTGAGATGCAGCACGTTAGCCTGATTACTCTGCTTCGCCTGTTTAGCGAGCAACTTCACCTCTCATCCTGTCAAGGTGAGGAGTGAAGTGCCGTAAAGGGAGAGCAGAAGGAGAAGAGTAACAGAAGGGAGGATAACCGGCCAGTAAACAGGTGAAGAAGTCGTCTAGGGTCGAGCAACCAGCCAGAGCTGCATTGGACTGGGCTGCCTGATCTCCCGGTGATCCGTAGATCCTGTAATTGCACACTCGCTCCTATGGTGATAGCGCAGAGTTTCCTGAGATTACAGTTCTCTCTTGAAGAGAGAAGAAAGAGGGGCATTGACAATGAGCTGGAATCCTACTCCTGGGCAGGACCCCAATCAGCCGGCTAGTGGTCAGTACGAAGGGTACTCCCCGCAACCGGGCGGGGCCTATCGGTCCCCCCCCCAATAATCCTTCCTATGGCGGTTCGCCCTCTGGTGCCGGCTATGGGCAGGCCCAGTACGGTCAGCAGCCCTATGGAATGAGTGGAGCAGCAGGCACTCTCGGTCCCACCTCAATGGGAATGGAGGCCAACGTGGCTGCCGGCCTCAGCTATCTGGTGGGTTGGATCACTGGGTTGATCTTCTACCTCTCAGAAAAGCAGAATCGCTTTGTGCGCTTCCACGCCATGCAGTCGATCATCTGGTTCGCAGCGTTAACCATCCTTATAGTGGCCCTGGACGTCTTGGGGATGATCCCCTTCGTAGGACTGTTGACCTTCTGCTTGAGTGGGCTGGTGGGTCTGCTCGGTCTTGTTTCCTGGATTGTTCTGTTGATTATGGCCTTCCAGGGGAAGTACTTCAAGTTGCCCATTGTCGGCGACTACGCTGAGCGCTATGCTAATGCGACGCCCGTTGGGAGCAGCCTCTAAGCCAGTCTGCTCAGTGCTACACTGATGAATCCTTCAAGGGAGAAGGAGAGCGCCCAGGCGCTTTCCTTCTCTGCATGGCAGCGATCTCTCTCTTCTCAAAAGATGCTGGCTGACTGGCTTTGTCCCTCCTGTGCGGCTGCCCTCCTGCCAGATGCCGCTCGCTCGCTCTCTGATCCAGCCCGCTCTAAGTCCCCTACAACTCTGGCCGTTCCCTGTGCGTAATAACATAAGGAGAGTAATACACAGAGGCATTGTCATTCTCAAAGAGTGAGTGCAGAGGGATGAGCTGGAACCCAAATCCACAAGAACCGACACCGCCGCCCTATGAAGACCCTCAGCAGCCCTATCAGGGCTACCAGTATGGTCAGCACTATAGTGGCGGCTACGGTCAATATAGTCAGTATGGTCAGCAGCAACAGCAGCAGTACCGCTCTGGCCAGTGGGGCGGAGCGGGTTACTCGTTCGCCGAGAACGCTGCCATTGCCGCCGAGGCCAATGCACCGACTTCCTCTGGCTTGCCTGCCAATGTAGCAGCGGCTCTGAGCTACCTGCTCTTCTGGCTGAGCGGGCTGATCGTCTTTGCGACCGAGAAGCGCAATCGCTTTGTGCGCTTCCATGCCATGCAGTCATTGATCCTCTTTGGACTGGTCACTGTTGTTGTCTTAGCCTTACGGTTTATAGGCTTCATTCCTGTGATTGGCGCTCTGGCTGGTTTTCTGAGCGCGCTGATTCAGCTGCTGGCTACCCTTGGCTGGGCTGCGTTAATCGTCCTGACCTTTCTGGGACGCCATATACGCTTGCCCGTCATTGGAGACTATGCCGAGCGTTACAGCGGTCCGGCTGGCCCTGGCTTTTGAGAGATGAGCGTGGAGGCAGAAACGGCTCGCGGCCAGCAATGACCAGCCAGTCCTCTTCGCGATCTGCCGACTGGCGGCGGAGCTGCCCGCGGCGTGACGGTCGAGCGCCACGCCAGCTCAGCCCAGCCGGGGGTACAACCCTTCTCTGCAGTCCCACGTAATATGGAAGACAGGCAGAGGACTCTGAGTTGATGGGCTTGACTGAGGAAAGAGAGACCTCACCTGGCCTGGTCGTGGCGTCCTCTCTCTATCGCTATCGAGTGCGGTGCCCTCCTGGGGAGGGGCGCGGATCTGCCGTCTTCCCTCTCCAGGAATGTAGCCGCTTCCCTGAATGCAGAGCAGGCCAGAGAGCAGGAGTAGTGATTGACTATGAGTTGGAATCCAAACCAGCAGCCGGCGCAGGGGCCAGAATCACCGCAACCACAGCAGCCAGGCCCCGGCTATGGGGGATATCGGGGATACGGTAGTTACCAGCCTGGCTCGGGCAGCCCTCCCTATAGCTACAATCCCTACGGTCAGCAGCAGCAGCAGCAACAACAACAACAACAACAACAACAATATTACACCTATCAACCGCCCTCCAGCGTCACGCGTGCTGCCAGTGTCTTTGATCCCACCACGCTGAAGATGGATGCTAAAAGCGAGGCGCTTCTGAGCTACCTGTTCTGGTTTTTCACTGGCATCATCATCTTTCTGGTGGAGCGCAAGAATCGTTTTGTGCGTCTTCACGCCGCGCAATCGATCCTCTGGTTTGGGGGGCTAACCCTCCTCTTTGCCCTGGTGAAGGCTATCGGGCTTATCCCGGTACTGGGCACGTTCATTCTCGCCCTGCCCATCAGCTGTGCCACTGGCGTGATCCTGGTGGTTGGAGGACTCTCCTGGCTCTTTCTGATGCTGATGGCCTATCGTGGCTCCTCCTTCAAGTTGCCAGTGGTCGGCGATTACGCGGAGCGCCTGGCGGACCTCTTCATGAAGAAGCCGACCCAGCCTACGCCGCCCACTGCCTGACAGGAGGAAGGAGTGGGAGAAGGCCGTGGGAGACACTCCGCGAACAAGGGAGGCACGGCAGTCTCACAGCGAGGCAGGCGGACAGACAGGCTTGGCCTGTTCCTGTTCCACCCCTGGAAGCCTCACAGGCCTGCGTGGAAGAGAGCGGCTCTGGCAGGGGCGCCTGCCTCGCCTCATGAAGAAGACGAGGACGACGGCGAAGAAGGAGAAGACAGCCCCTGCTGCAGACGCTGAATAATCTCCTTGAGGCGACGCGTCTCTGCCTCGTGCTGCTCACGCAGCCGGGCGATCTCCTGTTCCATCTCCTGCTGCATTTGCTCCATGCGATCTTTCATATGGAGGATCGCCTCTACGCCAGCCAGGTTCACCCCCAGATCACGCATGAGCCGGCGGATGTGGATCACGCGCTCGATGTCCTTATCGGAATAGAGGCGTGGGCTATGGGGGCTATTGCCTTTCCGGGCAGGAGAGATCAGCCCGAGGCGCTCATAGTGGCGTAGAGTTTGTTCATGCACCTGGGCCTTCTCGGCGGCGACGCTAATGATATACCAGGCACCATCCTCACGCTCCGGCACGGTACCTCCCTCCTTCCTTCCTAGTGCTCAGGCCGTGCCTGGCCGCTGCCCGGCCTGCTCTCTCTCAGCCTACTTGAGCATGAGCCGAGCAGACAGGAGAGCGGCGGGCGAGCAAAGCTGTCTGGCCAGCCTGCCATGCTACGTGAACGCATGAGCGTGTCAGTCAACTTGCTCGGTGCAGACGGGTGATCGCGCGAGCCAGCGAGCGATCACTGCAGACGATCAGAACGATCATCAAGTCATCGTCAGCCTATAGGACCAGCGATCAGACCGGGCGGATAGACGTCGCCCCGCCCCGGGCCAGCAGGCCCGCCCTAAGCCAGCGATCTATAGAGCTGCTGGCTGACTGCCGGTTGATAGGTTGGAGCGATCGGGCGAGATGAGTCAGGGCGAGCACCGGCTGCTCAGGTAGCCGAACGAACCTCGACGTTGCGCGTGCGGGCCAGCTGTTCGAAGAGCTGACGCTCCTCATCAGTGAGGTGCATGGGCAGCACCACCCGCACCCGCGCGTAGAGATTGCCCTGGCCCTCGCTCCGCAGACGGGGCATGCCTTTGCCCGCCAGGCGGAACAGCCGCCCGTTCTGGGTTTCCGGTGGGATGGTTAGCATCAGCTTCCGTCCGTCGGGGAGAGGAACGAGCGCCTCTCCGCCCAGCAGGGCCTTATAGAGATCCACATCGATATCCAGATAGAGATCGTCACCGCGGCGTTCAAAGACCGGATCGGGTTTGACGCTAATGATCAGGTAGAGATCGCCGCGCGGCCCGCCGCCGATGCCGGGCTGGCCCTCACCAGCAACGCGGATGCGCGAGCCATTGTCTACGCCAGCAGGGATCTTGACCTGGATTTTCTTGCTGCGCACGACCGTGCCCTGGGCGCCACAGGTCGCGCAGGCCCGTCCATGCACCTCGCCGATGCCCTGGCAGACGGGGCAAATCTCGGTCGACTGGATGTTGAAGGTGCGCGTGCCACCGGTATAGGCTTCACGCAATGTCACCTCGACCGGCTGCTCGATATTGTCCCCGGCGCGTCGCCGGAACTCCTGGCGTGGCGTGCGGGCGCTACGCCCGAAAAGCGCCTCGAAGAAATCGGAGAAGCCACTGTTGCTCTCGAAATCGAGCGTTGAGGAGCGGCCACTGCCATAAGGATAGGAACGCCGAAAGCCCGAGAAACCGGCGAACTGATCCTGCCAATTGGGGCCGAGCGCATCGTACTTGCGCCGCTTCTCCGGGTCAGAGAGCACCTCGTACGCCTCATTAATCTCCTTAAACTTCTCCTCGGCGAAGCGGTCACCCGGGTTCACATCGGGGTGATATTTGCGGGCCAGCTTGCGAAAGGCCTTCTTAATCTCATCGGCGCTGGCCCCGCGAGCAACGCCGAGGATCTTGTAGTAGTCTTTATATTCCATCTGCCCGCCCCTTTGTTTGTACGTTGAGAGCTGCTGGCTCTGATGGCTAGCTTGCCAGCTTCTGCCAGCGCGCCTGCTTGCGGAGCCACTACGAGTCTATCAGCTTTGGGGAACCCTACCACCTTACCACCGGCCTGTGACCATCTCCGGCCTGGAGTCGAAACCGAAGTGCAGGGAAAGGCCTCCTGCCTGCCGTCCTGGGCGAGAAGGAGCGATATGCGCTGAGACAGCTCGCCTGCTGGCTGCCTGGCTGCCTGCCTGCCTGCATCATGTCCCGAGGACCCTGATAGTCAGGCTCGGCGCGGCGCGGCGCGGCTGGCGTGAGTTGCCTGGCTTGGGATTGGGCCTTCCCCTGGCGGTCGCCGACTCAGGCCTCTCCCTGTTGTTCGCGCTCCTTATTGCTAGCGGCCACCGTCACTTTAACGCGGGCAGGGCGCAGCGTTTCATCGCTCAACTTATAGCCCTTACGGACCTCCTCCACGACGATGCCCTCCGGCTTCTCGCTGTCCTCGACGGCCTCGACCGCCTCATGGATATAGGGGTTGAACTGCTCGCCCACGGTAGGCACTGGGGTCAGGCCCTCACTGCGAATCAGCTCATTCATCTGCCAGGCCACCAGGCGCAACGTTTGCTGCAGGCCCTGGCGATCCAGGCTATCCTGATAGGCCAGCGCGCGATCCAGGTTATCCATCACCTCAAGCAACTTGTTCAGTAGAGCCTTCTTCTGCTGCAGAACGCGATCGGCAATCTCGCGCTCACGCCGCTTGCGGAAGTTTTCCAGATCAGCGCGCTCGCGGACAAACTTGTCCCAGTTCTCACGAGCTTCCTGGCGAGCCTGGGCGAGCTGGGCCGCCAGATCAGCAAGCTGGGCCTCCAGTTGAGCAATGCGCTCCTCTGGCGTGGGGCTGGGCTGCTCCTCTGCGGTGGCAGCGGGCGTCTCTGTAGACTCGGCTGGCGCTGCGGCGGCAGTGGCTTCCGGCTGCTCCTTTTGGGGCGTCTCAGCCGCCAGTTCCTGACCTTGGGGCGTTTGCTCAGGCTGCGGCCTCTCAGTAGTTTCCCTGGGTTCGTCCGTCATAACAACACTCCCCTCGTGCATACGTCTTGAGTCTATCTAGAATGGCACAGGGCGCAGCTCTAAGCCGCACCCCGCCAGCGGTCCTCTCTCGTTTTTGCACGCTTGCTCTGGAGCAAGCGCTCTCTCCAGGAGATTTACTATTGTTCTAGTATAAATTTTGAGCCTGCTCTTGTCAAGTTATGGCGAGAGCGAGCCAGCAACCAGCCCCATTGTCACCTGGCCGCTAAGGGGCAGAGAGAGGCGAGCAAAAGCAAAGGCAGGGGCGAGTCTGAGGTCGGACGAGCGGCTAGTCGCTCTCTGCCAGCATCTGGGTCGATTCCTCCTGCTCTGTTTCGTTCTCCTGCCAGCGTGGTCCGCGTTCGAGCAGAATCGGCCCAAAAAGGGTTTCCTGGCGAACACTGATACGCTCGTGTTTCCACAGGTCGAGCATGGCCAGAAAAGTCACCACGATCACCAGGCGCGAAGCGCCCGGTTCTAGCAAATCACTCAGCCAGAGGCGCGGGGTCGTGCGCAGACGAGTGGTGATGACCGCTATGCGCTCGCTTACGCGCACGCGTGCCGCGGGGAGCACCAGGCTCCCGTTGGCCTCTGCCTCGGCGCGGCTGCGAGTCTCAAGCAGACGACGGAAACTGCGAGCGAGCGCCTCGACCTCCAGACCGACTAAGGTTGGAGGAGTCCAGGCCAGTTGGGCTTCGATACCAGCCAGCAGGCTGGAGCGTCCGTAGGTCTGGAGGCCCGCCTCCGCTCGCTGGCGCAGGACTGAAGCGATCTCTTTAGCGATCTTATATTCCTTCAGATGGCGTTCCAGCTCGGCAGCCATTTCCTCGGCCTGGCGGGTCTCCTCCGAGATCTCCTGGCGCGGGTTACGCGGCAAGAGGCTTTGCGATTTGATAAAGAGCAAACGAGCGGCGATAGCGACGAAGGCGGCCATGTTCGCCAGGGGCAGCTCTTCCTCGTGCCAGCGGCGCAGATAGGCCAGGTATTGATCTGTGACGGCTACCAGGGAGATGGTGGTGATCTCCATCTGGCGTTTCTCGATCAGGTAGAGCAGAAGCTCCAGAGGCCCCTCAAAAACTGGCAGGCGCACGATGTAGCCGGTCTGGGGCAATCCCCAGAGTTCGGAGGCTCCCTGTAGAGGAAACTGGGTAGCCCTCTCTTCGCGCTCCCTCGCCTGCTCTGACTCCTCCCCTTGGCTGTGGGTCTGAGCATGGCGGGGCCTGGGCACTGGGTGGGAGAGAGGGAGAGAGGAAGTGGCCGTCGCCTGGGCCTGGCTGTTGCGCTCCTTGTCCTGTGTCATGCCGACAAACCTCGTCTGTGATGGGTGGCCTATAGCTGGCTGCTCGTGTCCAGCGCCGGGCAGCGCCAGGGCTGATCACAGTGGGACGGACGTGAGTCGAACTGTGCTGGCTGGCCCGCATGGACCTGGGTAAGGTCAGTATAAAAGGAGAGAGAAGAGCGGTCAAATCCTTCTCCTGGCCAGTTAGCCAGCATGCTATCTCACCCGGCTGGCTAAGATTGCTCATCAACCCGATGCAGCTCGGCGGCGGGTCCATCGGGCTGGTGGTGCGTACGGATATAGAGTACCGTGCGTTCGGAGAGGCCAGCCTGAGCTGCAAGAGTGGCCCCAATGTCTGCATGCCACCAGGCGTAGCCGAGCGCCTGCCGCCAACGAGGCAGCTCTGGCCGCGGATAGGCTGCCATACGTGCCAGCAGATGGGGAGCGAAGTGTTTACCGAGCACAATCACGGGCCGTGTCCAGAAAGGCACGCGCCCATTGCCCTTGCCCACATCGTGCAGGAGCGCGGCGATCAGCAGCTCCTGGTCATGGCAGCCGCTCGCCAGCAGGCCGCGGTAGACGCGCAGGCAATGGGCCTGGTCTGCGAGCGACATACTCTCAAAAAGAGCAAGCGCGGCAGGGGGCAGGATGGCTGCTAGCTCGGCACGCTCGGCGCTGCTCAGAGGACGACTGGGAGCAAGCTGGGCCCAAACCTGCTTGAGGCGATAGCCGATACGTCCAAATAGCGACAGACCATATGGTCGCTGTGGCCTGACTCTCGCGCTCTCCTGGCGCTCTTCTTTCTCTATCGGAGCTACACCCATCTCCCTGCTCAGAAGCTGTAGATTTGCGCAACATTGGTTGCGCTCAGGTTGGTCACCAGGCCAGCCAGGAAAAAGGCCCCTTCACGGATATAGTCGGGAATATGGGCCAGGAAAAAGCCGGGCATCTGGGCAAGCTCGGCGATGAAGGGGACGATGAAGAATAGCGCCAGGATGATCAGGGGACCCCAGGGGCCAGAGCGTGCAAACTGCAGGGCCTGGCGTGTTGGCAGCAGAATATAGACAATCTGGTAGCCATCAAGCGGGTAGACTGGCAGGAGATTCAGGATGGTCAAGGCCAGATTAGTGCAGCTGAAGACCATCAGGAATTGCGGTATGCGCAGCAGTACTGCATTCTCCGAGACCAGCGGGTAGACGAGGCGCGCGATCACAGCAAAGACCAGGCCCACTAGCAGACTAAAAATCGGGCCAGCCAGAGCAACCAACAAGGGACCGCTGGTACGTCCGCCGCGCAGCTTCCAGGGATCGGTCTTCACTGGCTGGCCCCAGCCCAGGCCAACTGGCCCAAAGGCGATGGGCATAAAGGCCAGAATCAGGCACAGCAGCGTCCCAAGCGGATCGAGATGGCGGCGCAGGCTCAATGTATAGCGTCCCTCGACCCGGGGCGTTGGATCGCCGAGCCAGATCGCCATTTGGGCATGAGCGAACTCGTGCAGCAGAATGGCGATCAAAAATGAAACGACGATCATCAACGCCAAAACCACATTGATTTTCGTCTCCATCGCTTTCCTCGTTGTCGATATCGGATCTCTGTGCAGGCTCCGTAGAGGCTGGCGTTTGACTCCAGGCAGGCGCTTCTGGCCAGGGAGATCCTCCTGTGAGCTGATGAGTGGCCGGCCTGGTGCATCTGCTTCCGGTGCTCAGCCTCTCTCGGGTGACGGACTGACATGGCTTTTATGGGCTGACCAGCAGGTCGATCTCCATCGCTTCTCGGGCCAGGCGCGACCGACTGAACTGCCGGCGAGTAGCGGACTCGATGCGTTCCAGCTTCTGGTCATCGTAGGTTGGCTCGTGGTGAAAGAGAACCAGCTCGCGTACCCTGGCCAATTGCGCCACTGTCGCCGCCATCTCGTAAGTACTATGGCCGAAGCCGCGCCGCGCATGCTGATAATCTTCGGGAGTATACTGAGCATCGTGGATGAGGAGATCGGCCCGTTCCAGGAAAGCCAGCATCTCGCTCTGGTACTCCTCTCCCCACTCTAGATCAGTGGCGTAGATCAAGCGCCGCCCGGCGTGTTCGATAGCGTAAAGCAGCGAGCCGTTCTGTGGATGGAGGGTCGTAAACCGGGCATGAACGCGGACCTCCGTCGGTAAAGGTGGCGGCTCCCAGGCAGCCTGATGTTCTTGCAGCAAGAGCGGCTGCTTGTAACCTGGTTTCCAGATGATCCACATGTTATCTTCCAGCGTGTAGAAGGCTCGCTGCGATGGTAGCTGACGAATATCGACGGGAAAGTAGGGTGGCGACATGATGGGTACAACAAGCCCTTCGACATCACGTCCAGCAAGGCGGGGACCAAAGAAGTCGATGCTGACCGTTGGTTCATAGAGAGGAGCAAAGAAAGGCAGTCCGAGCAGGTGGTCGCCATGCGCGTGAGTGATCAGCAGCGCGATGTGGAGCGCATTGCCGTTGCTGCGCCGCAGCAGCGAATCGCCCAGGGCGATAATGCCGCTGCCGGCGTCCAGCACCAGCGTACGCCCGCTGGCGTCCACCTCGACGCAGGCGGTATTGCCACCGTAGCGCAGCGTCTGTGTTCCTGGTACCGGGTAGCTGCCGCGCACGCCCCAGAAGCGAACACGGAAACGCGGCTTCTCAGCCATCAGTTGCTCCTTCGTGCCTGCTGACGTATTGCCTGTCGTTGCATGGTAATTATAGCTTGCGCTGCTCTCCTTGAAAAGGGCTGCTCTTCTCGAGCGGCAGGGCAGCTTGACCAGCGAGGCCAGCGATAGCAGGCCGGAGTTATCGATCGCGCCTGGACCCCGGGAAAGGAGAGAGACCGCTGCCTTACCTTCAGCCCTCATAACTGGTACAATCCTTAGCAGATGCATAGGACGAGGCGGAGCATGCACCGTCAGAAGACGCAGGTGTTGAAACATATGAATACAGCAAGAAGCGTGTCTTATGAAAGGAGAGCAAGGGATGCCGGGCCGGGCCGAGGCGGATGGTTAGCGGTGGTGGTGGCCCTGAGCGCCCTGCTCATGCTGGCGGCCTGCGGCGGCAGCTCAGCCCCTGATGCGCGGCAATTGCTCGCCGCGTCCCAGGCGGCCATGCAAAAGGTTCACTCCTATCATTTCAATCTCAAGGTTGAACACCCTGGCAGCGGCGCCACTCTGGTCATCCAAAGCGCCGATGGTGATCTGCTGGTTCCCGATCGCTTGCAAGCCAATGCTGGGGCCCTGGTCCTTGGCTCGCTGGTGCAGGTCAAGATCATTGTGGTGGGCGGACAGCAGTACATGACCGATCCCATTACGGGGCGCTGGCAGACCATCAACGGACTGCCTGATCCCCGCGTGCTCTCTGACTCGCGTACTGGGATCGCCGCTCTTTTGGGGCAGATTCGCAATCCGTCTACACCCAGCGAGAGCAGCATCGATGGTGTCGCCTGTTGGAACATCACCGGCAAGCTCGATGCCGCGTATCTACGCGGTTTGCTGGGCGATCAGACGCGGGCTGGTTCGCTGCTCGATGCCGCTGTCTGGATCGGCAAGAACGATCAGCTGCCCCACCAGATACGCCTGACGGGGGTGGCTGCCGATGGCGATACGAGCCAGACGGTCCGCACGTTGAAGCTCTCGAAGTTCAACGAGACGATTACGATCAGTGCGCCAGCTGTCTGACGCCTGCCAGAGCTGCTGGTCTCTCTGCCGCTGGAGGTGAGAGGTGCGCTCTCTTGCTCATGCCACGGGGCGTCGCCAGACTAAGATACGTGGGCAGCGACCCCTCCTGGCCCTGATCTTTGTCTGTGCGGCAGTCTTCTTAACGGCCCTTGATCAAACGGTGGTGGTCACGGCGCTCCCCCAGATCGTTGCCGATCTGCAGATACCGATCTTGCAGCTCGACCGCGCCTCCTGGATTATCAGCGGCTACTTGCTGGGGTATGTGATTGCCATGCCGCTGCTGGGTCAGTTGGCTGATCGCTATGGGCGACGGCGCCTGTTGCTTTTGTGTCTGGCCTTATTTGCCTGCGCCTCGCTGGTTTGCGGACTGGCTCCCTGGCTTGGGTCGCAGAATGATTTAAGTTTCTTGCAGATGCTTGGCGTGGATGTGCAGTCGCCCTGTCTGGTCTGGTTAGTGGGGGCGCGTGTGCTGCAGGCGGCGGGCGGAGGCGCTGTTGTACCGATCGCGATGGCGATTGTTGGCGACTACTATGGAGCGCGCGGTTTAGGCCCGGCCCTTGGCTTGATCGGGATGGTCACCGAGGCAGGGGGCGTACTTGGTCCCCTCTACGGAGCCTGGATTACGCAGACGCTGGGCTGGAGCGCCATCTTCCTGCTCAACCTGCCCCTCGTGGCCGCTCTCATGGTGCCGCTGGCCTTCTGGCTGCGCGAGTCAGCGCAGGTTCCCACGCCAGGGAAGGAGAAGCGACCTGGCGTTGATCTGGTTGGTGCTGCTCTGCTGGGGGCTGTCCTGCTCTGCCTCAGCCTCGGTCTGGCGCAGGAGGCTGCGCTCTTGACAGCAGGGCAGCCTGGTCTACAGGCCCGGGGTGCGCTGGAGAGTGCCGGCGCGCGCGGCAATCCCCTCTTGCTCGGCTTGGCACTGCTCCTGCTCGTCCTGCTAGTCTTCGTGGAGCGGCGCCTACAGCGAGAAGAGCCACCAGAAGAAGGCGAGGCCAGCCCTGGTGGACGAGGGCGCTGGTCTCGACTGAGCTTGCCCGGTCGCGGCGCGCCCGTGCTCGACCTGCGCCTCTTTCGCCGCCTCTCCTTTGTAGCGGCGGCTGTGGTCAGCCTGCTCGTGGGAGCGGCCCTGATCATTGCGATGGTAGACATTCCGATCTTCGTCGCCACTGTGCTGGGCGAGACGGCCATCTCCAGTGGCCTCGCCTTGCTGCGGCTGACGGCCATGATCCCCCTTGGGGCGCTGGCCGGTGGTTGGCTCTGCGAGCGCCTGGGAAGCCGTCCGGTGGCCATTGCAGGGCTCCTGTGCGCGGCGGCGGCTTTCTGGTTGATGCATTGGTGGCCGCTGCGAGTGGACTGGAACCAGATCACGCTGAGCACCATCCTGGGAGGCTGGGGCTTTGGTCTGGTCATTGCCCCTATTGGGGTGATTGCCCTGGATGCGGCACGTGAGCGGCGGGGTGGCCTGGCGGCGGCTCTCGTCACGATGCTGCGCATGGTAGGGATGATTCTCGGCCTGGCGGCGCTCACTTCCTGGGGCCTGGGCTATTTTCGTGCTCTGGCTGCTGCTTTTGTCCCGCCGCCTGGGATCACTCCCTTCAGCTCTGCTTACCTGGACGCCTATACAGCCTATCTGGTCGCCGCTGCCCATACCGTCTATACCACGATCTTCCTGGTAGCTGGTGTACTCTGTCTGCTGGCCGTTATTCCAGCTTTAGCCTTTCGCGAGAGCCAACCTGTGACCTTCTTCAAGCGTATTCCAAAAGAGGAGCAGGAATCTGCCCCAGTAATGACTGGCGTGGTTCGGCCAAGCCAGACCGAGGGCGAAGCCGTTCCAGCACCAGAGCCAAGAGAAGGGGAGCAGCTATGAGCAGAGAGAGCAAAGGACCTCGCTGGTCCGAGGAGCCGGGAGAAGAGAGTTGGTCTGCCTATGGAGAATTCCTTCCTCCGGGCCGCCGAGCGCAGCGTCGCTCCCGTCCCAGCGGCTCCGAGGCCACTCGCTGGCAGCCGGCGGAGGAGCCGCTGAGGCGCAGAAGGGCACCTCGGTGGGAGGGGGAGGACGCTGAGGAGGTGGTGGAAGAGGTTGCAATGGGAGGAGGACGGGAGAATCTCCTGTTTGTCGATGAGGAAGAGGAGCCTTCGAGCTATCGGAGAAGACACCAGGCAGACTACCGTCAACGGCGTAAGCGCCGCGGCCCCCCCTGGCTCTGGTTTCTCGGCGGATGCAGCGCGGCCATCCTTCTGCTACTGCTCGGGATCATCGTGGCCGTCTTTGCTGCCCTGCGCAGCGTCACCGGCAACAGTCCTTTGCCGATCCTGGGGCCAGCTGTCAACACCTATACTCAGACAAGTCAGCAGACGATCCCTATTAACAACTTGCAACAGCTCAAGGTGAGCAGCCAGATCGGCAGCGTGGACGTCGCTGTCGATTCCAGCCTGTCTACCCCGGAGCTGACGATCATCAAACAGGTGAGAGTGGGGGGCCAGGCTGAGGCCGATGAAGAGTTCAAGCGCATCAGCGTGCAGATACAGCCGGGACTGACCAGCTTGCAGGTCACGACAACGTTGCCGCAGAGTGAGGGCTTGAATGGCTCCAACGACACCGTCAATTTGCGCTTCAAGCTGCCGACCCAGGTCAATCAGGGAGCAACCCCTTTCGAGCTGAATGTCGAGCTGGCTGTGGGCGATGTCCATATCCAGGGCCTCAATGGCATGCTGGTGGTCGAGAATGAGGCGGGCAACATCACCGTTGAGGGGACGACCTTGACCAATGGCAGTAGCCTGCGCACGGTCAATGGCCAGGTAACCTTCAATGGAACGCTCGATACCCATCCCATTGCCGGCGGGCGACCGCTTTTTCAGATTCATAGTGAGGTTGGCCAACTGAATGTTACCCTGCCTGCCTCTACCGCTGTCGTGGTGGATGCCTATGTAAACAGCGGCAGGATCGTGAGCACCTTCCCAATTCAGGTCAGTACTAATGCCGGCTCAGCTACCTACTATGGACCTCTAGTACCAGGGAGTGGGCCAATGCCAACGGCGCTCTTGCGCCTCGATGTCGGCACTGGCACTATCAATCTGCACAGTGCATAAAGTAGCATATCTGTAGCGGACAGAAGATTCGTGCTATACTATGAGAGTGACGACTCTTGCTATGGGTGGCTCTTTATTTTCCGACTAGAAAGGCGGGGGATGTTATCGCACAGATCTTGCACGTTGATATACCGTCACCTCTGGGCCGTCTTGAGGGCATCCTGAAGCCCGAGGAAGCGGGTGTCAAACCGCACTATGTCTCCCTGGTCTGTCACCCACATCCGCTGTATGGGGGGACGATGGACAACAAGGTCGTCTTCAAGGTGGCCCAGATTCTTCAGGCCTTGCAGATACCGGCGCTGCGCTTCAACTTTCGGGGGGTAGGGAGAAGTTCGGGTAGCTATGATGAAGGGAGGGGGGAAATGGACGATGTGCGCTATGCGCTGGATTTCCTCAGCCATCGCTATCCGGGCCTCCCCGTCATTCTGGCTGGTTTCTCATTTGGCGCCTATGTGGGCCTGCGGGTGGGGGCCATCGATGGCAGGGTGCGGGCACTCATCGGCCTGGGTGTGCCTGCGCGCAGCTTCGATGGCGATACATTGCAGGGCTGTACCAAGCCCAAGCTGATCATCCACGGGACGCGGGACGAAGTTGCACCCTATGCTCTGACCGTTCGCTGGTTTGAGCAGTTGCCGGCTCCCAAGACGATGATCGCGGTCGAGGGTGCGGACCACTTCTTCCAGGGACGGCTGGATGAAGTGCAGACAATCATTGCCAGCTTCGTTCAGACGTTGTGACAGCCGGGTGATGGTCTGCTCGTCTGCCTGCCTGTCTGCCTGCCATCTTCGGTCAGGACGCAGGCCGTTTCCCCGCCCGCTTACCGCCTGCCCCTCACCTGCCGCTTCGCTGTGCTCGCTCCTCTCCCTGGTGCGAGCCTCGGCCCCCTTTCTCACTAACCGGGGTGGAGATGCGCGAGCGTTGGAGCTGTTCCACCTGGCCTGGCCGGCTGGGCTGCCCACCGCTGCCGCCTGTCTGCCTCTCTCTCTCCCCTCCTTCCGCATGCCTTGCCAGGGACAGGCCTCTGCCTCCCCTGCCGGGCCTGCTGCCCTGCAAGCGGGGGCGGAGCTTCCCTGGATGACAGTTCGCTTGCTTGGAGGGGTACAATAGCAGGCAGAGGCAGGTATACAAAGGTGCAGGGCAAGCTCACCCCTGCCCAGACCAGGAAGGAGGAGACGCATATGGCGCGGGCGCTCAAACGGGGTGAAGACAGGCTGGAGAGAGGCGGAGGCTGGTGGAGCCTGGCAAGAGCGCTATGGGTGCGCGAAGCAGGCCGGCCCTGGCGCTGGTATCATGGATTGCTCTTCTATTTGCTCGTCCAGGGACTGACCTTTGCCCTGAGCGGTCTGGTCAATCGCTGGCAGGGGCGGAGAATCAGCGGTCCGGGGCAGCTCCTCGGAGATGTCTCCTATTTCGAAGCATTGAGGCAGTCGATCTTTGCGCCCCCGGCCTGGGTCTTTGGTCCCGCCTGGACGATCAACAACCTGTCGGCCATCTGGGGGCTGCTACGCGTTCTCAACAAACCGGTCAACAGCGAGGGGCGCACAGCCTATCTGGCCCTGCAGGCCGCCTCATGGCTCGATTACATCATCTTCAGCGCCGCCTATTTTGGCCTGCGCTCACCATTGAACGCGCTCTTGTTGACGCTCTGCATGCTGGGCCTGACGGTGGCGAGCGTGCTTGTGGCCCTGCTCCGTCTACGCGATACGCTCGTCGCGCTTTCGCTCGCCACGCTCTTTCTCTGGCTGTTACTGGCCTCCACGGCGGCGATCTTTCAGGCACTGTGGAATCGCGATGCTTTCTACGGCGTAGGGCCATTTGCCGAGCCACAGCCGCGCCTGCTGAAGCGAATGAAATAGGCAAAAAAAGCCGGCGTGCGCAGCCGCTGAGTGAGCGATCCGCTCGAGCGGGATCGCGGCGGCTGGCAGCCGGCTTGTTGCTTTACCAGCGCGTGTCTGCCTGGACCTCCTCCGGGGGCTTCTGTGCTGCGCTCAGGGACTGGTCAGACTAGTGCTGAGCGATGTAGACGTCAGCCCATAGCTCAGGCGGGAAGAGACCCTGAGCGTTAAACTTCATGCCGATCACATAAGGCTTGAGCAGACGCACGCCGATGCGCTGATCAAGCGAGAGCCAGGCAACATCGTTAACCAGCTGCTGCTCTGCCTGGTTGTAAGCCTGGTAGCGGGCCGGGCCGTTGTCCATCGCGTCAGCCTGCTCCAGGTTCTGCTGAACCTGCTGCTGCTGAGCAGCGTCGCTGGAATTGTTCTGGCCGTAGTTGACCTGGTTGTTGGGAGAACCCTTGTCGAACTGGAGAGTCAGCCAGTCCTGCGGATCGGGGTAGTCGGCGATCCAGGCGATCGACCAGAAGCCGATACCTTTGGAGTTCCCCGGAGCCGCGTTCAAGTCCTCCAGCAGCTTGTTGAAGTCGGTGGCCACAGGTTTCACAGTGATCCCGAGCACGCTCTGCCACTGGCTGGTCAGTGTGGTGATCTCGTTGGTCACGTCCTGTGAGCCAGTGGGGTAGTAGAGCTGCAGAGGGGGCAACTGGGATGGGCTGGAGAGGCCCATTTCCTGGAGGGCCTGCTGCAGGAGCTGCTTGGCCTTGGTCTTGTCACCCGCTGTCGAGGTGACGCCCGCCGGGCCGGTCAGGCTGGCGTTATAGCCCGGCATGCCCTTCGGCACGATGTGGTATGTCGGCAGGCGAGTGTTCTTCCAGATCGCTGACATAATCTGGTCACGGTTGATGGCCAGCGAGAGCGCCTGGCGGAAGTGGATGTTATCATAGGGCTTGACCAGATAGTTCATGCCCAGATAATCGATCGAGAGCTGCGGCGTCTCGCTGTACTCGGCGGTCTTAGCACGCGCCTGCTGGATGTTGGTGATGGGGATCGGCGTGATATCGACCTGGCCAGTCTGGTAGACCTGGTAAGCCGTCTTCACGTCCTGGTAGAAGGGCATGATAATCTGCTGCAGCTGCGGCTTTGGCCCATAATAGTAGGGGTTGGGCACAAAGACGATCTGCTTGTTGTGCTGGTAGGACTGCACCTTGAAGGGACCGGTACCGCCGCCCTCCTCAAGGTGGTCGGTCCAGCTCTTGCCGTACTTCTCAATGAGGCTCTTCTCCACCACGTAGGAAGTGGGGTAAGCCAGAGCATCCAGGAAGTAAGCGGCTTTCTTGTTGAGCGTGATGCTGATCGTCTGTGGATCAGGGGTCTTCAGGCTGTCGCCGATGATGGTCTTGATCTTACCGGCGCCCAGCTGGTCGGAGTCCTTGATCAAGTTCAAATAGCTGCCAGCGACCGGCGACTTCGTGGCCGGCTGCAGGGCCCGGTCAATACTGTAGGCCACATCTGCCGAGGTGACAGGTGTGCCATCGCTGAACTTGACATTTGGCTTCAGATGGAAAGTATAGGTGAGACCGTCCGAAGAGATGTCCCACGAAGAGGCAATCTCCGGCTGTACGTTGAGGTTCTCGTCCAGCGTCACTAATCCGGTGAAGACCAGGTTAATGGCGGTCGACGAGGGTAGGTCGGTCACCATCGCCGGGTCGAAGGTCTCAATGTCCTGTACACCGGCGTTGGTGAAGATAAACTTCTGCTGACTGGCCGGCGCTTTGGCCTTAGTGGTGGTCCCGCTCTGTCCACCGCCACCGCAGGCGACGACAAAGAGGGCCAATCCCACCAGAAGCAGCAAGTGAAAAACGCCTGTGGTTACCTTCTGCTTCCTCATGTCTCTGAAACTCCTTCCCGCACCATTCGAATATGTCATTCCCACAGTTCGCTGCCTGATGGCTGAAGGAGAAGCGTCCTCGGCGGATAGTTGATCAGTGACACTTGCTGGTAATGCTGCACTAGGGGTAGCAACGAGCAAGAAAGAGAACCCTGGCACCAGCAGCACCCTGTCACGGGTGCGATTCTCTCCTCATTGACCCCTTCAATACTACGTCTCCAGGGAAAAAAATCTCACAACGTTTGATGGCTCTGGTTTGATTTTCCCTGGTAAGAAAGTGCCAGAACCAGTGTTTGCTCACCATCTCTCTCCTTCGCTTTCTGCGACTCCAGCGGCTCAATGGTGATACAATGGTCACAAAGTGCTGATTGGTATGAGTCAAGAGCTGTCTCTGGTGAGCTTTATGGATCACTACATCGCTCCTGATTTTGCTGCTGTTGCTCTCATTGTAATTGACATGCAAAGAGACTTTCTCGATGGCCAGCCGGCGGGGGTGGCAGGAACCGTGGCAATTGTGCCGCGCATTGTGCGCCTCCTGCAGGCTTTTCGGGAGGCAGAACGTCCGATTATCCATGTTGTGCGCATCTACCTGGCTGATGGCTCAAACGTCGATCTCTGCCGCCGGGCAGCGGTGGAGCGTGGAGCTAGCTGGGTCCTGGCTGATTCCCTGGGCTGCGAAATCGTACCAGAGCTGCTGCCTGATCGCTTCTCGCGCCTGGAAACGGCTCGCCTGCTGGCTGGTCAGATTCAGTATCTCTGGCCCCATGAGGTGGTCATCTACAAGCCGCGCTGGGGAGCCTTCTATCGCACGCCGCTGGAGGACTATCTGCATCGTGCCCATGTTTCGACGCTGATCATCTGTGGCTGCAACTTTCCCAACTGTCCACGGGCGACTCTCTACGAGGCAAGCGAGCGCGATTTCCGCCTGGTCCTGGTGGAAGATGCCGTCTCCGGCCTGTATGAACAAGGCAAGCAGGAGCTGCGCTCCATCGGCGTCTCGATCATGAAGAGTGCTGAGATTGTGGCTGAGCTGCGGCGTCTCAAAGCCGAGGCGGGCAAAGCTCCTTTGGAGGGTCCCGAGGTAGCGGGAGACAAGCCTGGAGGAGGATGACGACAAGACGTAGAGGCTGGCTGGTTGCCCTGGCAGCGCTGCCAGGAGCATCCATCAGTCAGGCAGCTCTCTGCCAGAGCGGGCGGCGCAGGTCAGCAATGACCTCGCCGGCGTAGAAGGGGGCCCGAGCTGTGGGGGCCTGGTCATTGCCAGGAGGTGCCAGCAGTTGCAAGGCGCGCGTCTGGCTGAGGATGCCGTAGCGTAGCTTGAGGGTCAGGATGCGCTCGACGGCAGCATTGATCTGGCTGGCGGGCAGCTCTCCTGTGAGGACAGCCTGTTTCAGCGCGGCCAGCGTGCTGCGTGTCTCGCTCAGCCCACGGGGACCGAGCAGGAGGTCCTCGCCGGCTTTGACAGCCAGCACCGCCGCCTGGGCGAGGCTGTAGGTATTGCTGATGCCGCCCATCCAGAGGGTGTCGCTGATGGTCACGCCCTCGAAGTGGAGGCGATTGCGCAAGAGGTCGGTCACCACCGCTGGAGAGAGCGAGGTAGGCAGGCGAGGGTCAAGCTGGGGATTGAGAATATGGGTGGTCATGACCATCGGGACAATCCCTTCGTTGATGAGGGTGCGATAGGGAACAAGGTCGATGCTGGCCAGTTGGGACAGGCTGCGGTTATCGGTGGGCAGCGAACGGTGAGGGTCGACACTGGCTGCGCCGAGTCCCGGAAAGTGCTTGAGGCAGCCAATGACGCCACCGTCGGTTAAGCCTTTGAGATAGGCGCGTCCCATGTTGGTGACCAGCGTTGGGTCGGAGCCGAAGGTCCGCTGGGGAAGACCAGGATTGTTAGGGTTGGTGAGAACGTCAACGATCGGCATGAAGTTGACATTGAGGCCGAGGGCTGTGAGGGTGTGGGCGGCGGCCAGCCCTTGATCGTAGGCGTATTGGGTGCTGCCGCTGGCGCCGATGGCGGCCTCTGAGGGACGCTCGCCAGTGATGCGGCGCAGTTCGTTGACGTAGCCACCCTCAAAGTCGGTGCTGATGAAGAGGGGAATATGCGCGTGTGCTTGCAGGGTGGTGTTGAGGGTGGTGAGTTGGGTACTGCTTTCGACGTTGCCGTTGTTGTTCTCGACGAGCACGCCTGAGATCTGGCTCTTCTCGATCATCTGCTGCAGGTCGGCGTTGTAGGTGGCGCCGTAGAATTCGACGATGATCATCTGGCCGAGCTTTTGATCGAGGGTCAGGTTGCGCACGATACCGCGAGCAAGCTCATCGAGCGTGGGGGTGGCCGTGGATGGGACCACGGTGGGCAGAGCCTGACCGGGCCGGACTCTCTCCGTAACCCTGGCTGTGGGAGTGATCTGCCCGCTACCAGGCGAGCTGGTGCCAGTACCAGCGCTGCAGGCATTGCTGCTTAGCAGGAAGAAAAGCAGTACAAGCACGTAATAGTATTGACTTTTTCTCATGTGGCCTGGCCTTTGTGCGCGAGCGCGGTCCTGAGACCCGCCTTCTATACCTCTTCTGGCTGCGGGAACGAGCGAGCGCCGGGCACGCACCCGGGCTGGTACTTTTTTCCTGTCGCTCGGAGAGAGGGACCTCAAAGAGGGAGAGCCCCGCTTGAGCCTGGGGACCCGACCCGATCACGGGTCTTGACCTTGACCGGGGAGCGCCAGGCTTGGGGACGAGAGGGGTGCACCCCCCGCGGTGGCGGCAGCCATCCGCTGGCGGTCATTGAGGGTGCACTCCTCCGGCTGTTCTGGCTGACTGACTAGGGCCTGGCTTCCTGTAGCCCCAGCTCTTTGACGGCTTGCTCGCGGAGCAAGAACTTCTGAACCTTGCCGCTGGCCGTCATGGGGAAGCTCTCTGTGAACAGGAAATAACGCGGTATCTTCTGGTGGCTGATCTGGCCCTGACAGAAAGCACGCAGCTCCTCAGCGCTGACCTGGGCACCCTCACGCGGGCGGATCACGGCGGCGATCTCCTCGCCGAAAAAGGGGTCCGGCACGCCGATCACCTGGGCTTCGGCCACGTGCGGATGTTGCAGCAGGAAATCCTCAATTTCTGCTGGATAGATGTTCTCTCCGCCGCGAATGATCATTTCCTTCAAGCGGCCCACAATGCGTACATAGCCCTGGTCGTCCATCGTTGCCAGGTCGCCGGTATGGAGCCAGCCCTCACCGTCGATCGTCTCCGCCGTCTTTTCGGGCATCTTGTAGTAGCCCTTCATCACCAGGTAGCCGCGACAGCAGAGTTCGCCGGGCGTGCCGCAGGGTACCACCGCGCCGCTGGCCGGGTCCACAATTTTGACATCCGTGTAGGGTAGCGGTACCCCGACCGTACTGGCCTTCAGCTCGAAGCTGTCCTCCGGCAGGGTCTGGGTGATCACCGGTGACGATTCCGTCAATCCATAGACGATGGTGATATCGGCCCCGATCTGCTCTTTGACCTGCTGCATGAGTGTAAGTGGTACCGGTGCCCCTCCAGAGGTCACTGCCCGCAGCGTCGAGAGGTCGTAGCGGCCAAAATCGGGGTGCTGGAGCAGGGCCAGCAGCATGGTCGGCACGGCTCCTAGCAGCGTGCAGCGCTCACGGCTGACGATCTGCAAGGTCTTGAGCGGATCGAAGGCTAGCATAGGCACCAGCGTAGTGCCCATATAGAGGCAGCCCAGCACTGCCAACACGCAACCTGCGGTATGGAAGAAGGGCATCGGGTTACACACGCGGTCCGCGGGTGTGCCGTTGGAGCGGCGCACGAAGAGCATAGCGTTGTTGAGGACATTACGGTGGGTGAGCATGGCCCCTTTGGGGAAGCCAGTTGTGCCGGAGGTGTACTGAATCTGGACGACATCATCGGGTGAAATACTGCGCTGGCGCTCACGTAGCGCCTCTGGGGGAATCGCTGTCCCTGCAGCCACCAGCTCGTGAAAGAAGGCGGGCCGCCAGTCGCGCTGCTGAGCCAGCGCGGCGGGCTGCGGACCGATCAGACAAACGTAGCGCAGGCGGGGCAAGACCTCGCTACGTACCGTACCCGGCGGGCCAGCGGGAGTTGTCAGCCGTCGCACTGTCTCCAGACAGTCGTGATCGCGCATGCGAGCCATAAAGAAGAGGGCTGCGACGTCGCCCTGGCGGAGCACGTACTCCAACTCACGCGCGCGCAGAACGGGATTCACAGTTACCAGCACCAGCCCGGCCTTGGCCGCCGCCATCTCCAGCAGCAGCCACTCGGGGAGATTCGCCGCCCAGACCGCGATATGCTCACCCTTTTGTAAGCCCAGGGCCAGAAGGCCGCGCGCCACCGTCTCGGCGCGCTCGCGCAGGTCACGATAGGTCCAACGCAGATCGAGTGCTCCACCGTACTCGGGATAGCCACTATAGACGACGGCCTCGCTTGAGGGCAGCTCCTCGGCGCGATGATCCAGAAGGTCGCCGACGGTCATGTTCAGGAGGGGAATTTCGGCAGGCTCGCCCTGCCAGTGGGAGAGACCAGCGGTGGTCAGGCCCATAGCGTCTGCTCCTAGGGGACACTAGCAGGAACAGAACTGGGGCGGGGACGTGAAGAGAACCTCTCTGCCTCTCTGATTGTCGGTCCACCTCGCGCCCGCCCGCTCTCCTGTTCCCGCAGCCGATGCAAGCAAGCCTTCCTGCCTGTCAATACCTGTGAAGTAGGGCCAGATGGCCCACTATGCTGAATAAAAGACGCCAGTATCCTTACTGGTAGGTAGGGTACCTGCTGGCGCAGAGGCTGTCAAGACCTGTATGTAGATGAATCACTCAGACGTCTGGGATGAGGTCATGAGTGGGTTGATGGCCTCGGGAGGGCGCGGTACCACGGCGAGGGTACAGCGCGAGACACAGACCAGCTTCTCCTGTTCGTCCTGAATGCGAATGTCCCAGACCTGGGTGCTGCGTCCGCGGTGAATGGGGGTCGCGATAGCGGTGAGACGGCCTTCGCGCTTGGGACGCAGGTGATTGGCATTGATTTCCAGGCCCAGCGCCATCTGCTCCTCCATGTTGATGTTGAGGGCTGTGCCGATGGAGGCGGCTGTCTCGGCCAGCAGCACCGAGATGCCGCCGTGCAAGTAACCGGCCTGCTGCTTATGGCGCGGCCCAATCGGCATGCTCAGGACGACACGCTCCTTGTCGGCGCTGACCAGCGAGATATCCAGGGCCTCCCACAGGGTGCCGGCCCGAGTGCCATTGAGGCGCTCAACGATTTCCTGGCTCGACAGTTCCATCTATGGCTTTCCTCTGTACGTGCGTTGTTTTTGCAGCTCTGGTGCGGGTACAATTACAATACCCTGCAAAGCAGGCGATGCCAGCATTGGCCAGAACCGCAGGTCAGCAGCAAAGCGCGCCGTGCCGCCGGTGAAGTGGCATGAAGAGGGAGCCGCTTCCCGGGAGCGGCTGCGATCTGCTCCTCGGCAACGTGCTGCGAGGCCGCAGCTCAGTTGCCGTCGTTTCGTCCATCATTATATACTATTTCTGGCTACCTGCCGTACTGCCGAAAAAGAGGTGTCTGATGTTTGACCAGAGCAAGATCGGGCAGAGTTTCCCCTCATTCACCTATCAGGTGGAGCGCTGCAAGATTCATGAGCTGAATCTGGCGATCGGTGATGAAAACCCGATCTATCATAGCAAAGAGGCGGCACAAGCAGCGGGCTACCCTGATGTCCCGGCCTCACCGACGACGCCGACGACCTTCCAGTTCTGGGGTAATCCCGACTTCGTCAAGCATCTGGTGGCGATCGGTGTCAATGTGATGCGTATCATCCACGGAGAAGAGGAATACGAGTATCTGGCGCCGATCTACGCTGGAGATGTCCTGACCGGTGTGACCACGCTTGTCGATGGCAAATCACGTCAGGGCAAGGATGGCTCTTCGATGGATATTCTGACGCTGGAGACTCGCTATACCAATCAGAACGGGCAAGAAGTACTTAAGGAGCGTCAGGTTCTGATCGTTCGCTAGCGAGACGAGAGTCGAGAGAGCGACCAAAGGAGTTCATTGATGACAACGGAAGCCAAACTTCCCACGAAGCGCTATTTCGAAGATGTCCAGGTCGGCGATGAGCTTCCCCGGCTGGTCAAGGCTCCAGTCACGCATCTGCAGCTTGTGCGCTACGCTGGCGCTTCAGGAGACTTCAATCCGCTCCATACCGATCCCAAAATCGGGGAAATGCTCGGCATTGGTGGCATTATTGCGCATGGCATGCTGATCATGGGCTTTCTCGGGCAACTGCTCAGCAACTATGTGGGGCCGACGGCCCTGCGCAAGTTTGGTGTGCGCTTCAAGAGCATGACCCGTCTTGACGACGTGATTACCTGCAGCGGAACAATCACTGAGAAATACGAGGCAGACGGCGAGGCACGCATTGCTGGCAGGATCCAGGCGGTGGATCAGAACGGCGATGTCAAGGCCAGCGGGACCTTTGTAGCGGCCCTGCCCAAGCGCGGTGGCGAGTAGGCGGGGCAGACTCGCCCTGCTCTTCACCTGCTGCTTCCATCCTGTCTGTTCCTGTCCCTCCGCCGAGAAGCGCATTTGAGAGCAGGAATGAGCACAGCGAACGCAGGTATCAAGGCGAGCAGCGACGCTCGTAAGGTGGGCGCTGCTCGGCTGTCTATCCATAACGATGTGAGTGAAGAAAGGAAGAGTCAGCGCAATGGGTTTGCTTGACGGTAAAATCGCCATTATCACCGGCTCTGGACGCGGCATCGGGGCAGCTGCTGCGAAGCTCTTTGCGGCGGAGGGCGCCGCTGTTGTGGTGAGCGATCTCGATCAGGGTCCTGCTGACGAGACGGTGGCGGCTATTCGCAATGCCGGCGGCAAGGCCATCGCTGTGGCCGGCGATGTGACTGATCCGGCCTTTCCGGCTCAGCTGATTAAAACCACTCTCGACACCTTCGGCGGCCTCGATATTATCGTCAACAACGCCGGCTACACCTGGGATGGCGTCATTCACAAGATGACCGATAAGCAGTGGTACGCCATGCTTGAGGTGCACAATACTGCTCCCTTCCGCATCCTGCGGGAAGCTTCCCATTTTATTCGTGAAGCGGCCAAGCGTGAGCAGGAGGCCAACGGGCGTGCCAATCCGCGCAAGGTCGTCAATGTCTGCTCGGTCTCGGGACTGCATGGCAACGCTGGTCAAGTGAATTATGCGACGGCCAAGGCGGGCATTGTCGGTCTGACGAAGACGCTGGCCAAAGAGTGGGGGCGCTACAATGTGCAGGTCAATTGCGCCTGCTTCGGTTTCATTGAGACGCGATTGACGGCGCCCAAGGAGAGTGGTGAGAAGATTCAGCGTGAGGGGGATGAAGTTGAGCTGGGTATTCCCGGTCAGTTGCGCCAGATGGCCACGATGCTGATCCCGCTGGGCCGTGCAGGAACGCCCGAGGAGGCGGCGGGAGCCTTACTGTTCCTGGCGTCTCCGCTCTCCAACTATGTCTCTGGTCACGTCCTGGAGGTCACCGGCGGCGGCTCGCTCTAGGAGGTGCACCGCTCGCTGTCTCTCTCTTAATCTTATCTACCGCCGCAGCTCAGCTGGCCAGGCCTCTTGCTCGGCTGACGGTACCTGAGAGGCAGTCAGAGGGGACCCGGCTCAGTTGCCAGTTATAGCTTCAGCTATCGCAGCTGCTGGCTGTTCCTGAACCCGCCGATGGCTGATATCCTGGTCATCGGCGGGGTTTCTTTTGGAAAGTTGGCGTCTGCGCGTGAGGCAATCTACTCAGGGGTAGGGGATACTGTGTTCCTCGTCTCCGACTTGCCTGAACTCTCGCGCTCCATGAGGAGGGGCCGCCGAGCTGGCTCGGCTGACAGTATATATAGTACAGGCGGAGCCGGGAGCAGGACGAGACTACCGGCTAGACTTTCGACGCCAGATCTGGCATACTATAGCTTGAGCATTTACAGGCAGAAGAACTGCAAGGGAAGGTTCGCTCTGGCTGCCGGGCATGGCGAGATCGTGCCTAGGGGAAGCCGGGTGAGCTTGCCTTCAGTTCGGGAGGCATCAGCCTGTACAAAGGCGACGAGGTCAGAGAGAAAGGCGTTGAAGGGGAGAGTACGCGCACACTGGAAGGTAGGGAAAGCGCTCCGCCGCGGTAAACAGGCGGTGGAGATGCGGCAGAGAGAAAAGGCCACTGGCTGCGAGCCTTTTCGCCGATCCGCTGCGCGGAAGTTCACCCCGGAGCTGGCTGCTGAAGGGGTCTGGCACTGTTACAGAGGAGAGCAAGCAGGTCAAGCCCGGCCCCAGTAGGCAGTCCCGGCTCGTCCCCGTTAATGGACGAACCGAGTGGGATTGCTGAACGCTCAGCCCCGGCCTAGTGCGCCAGGCAAGCACCTGGGCCTGTTGCCTGGTGTCAGCGAGCGGGTGGAGTGGAGTAAGGCAATCCAAAACGGGTGGTACCGCGGAGTCATGCAACACGGCAGGCCTGTTCCTCTCGGCTGTGACTGTCACGCCGCAACGCCTCTCGCAGAGAGAGCAGAAGAAGCGCTACAGCGCAGCGGAAGATGAGAGCATGGTCTTGTCGTGGTAGACCAGCAGGACTGGCAAGACCGGCAAGCTTCGTCCCAGTTGACGAATGTGCCGGTTTTTTTGATTCGGCCATCTGTCTGCCTGGACCCTCTACCGGAAGGAGGAGAGGCGAGGGCCGGCGTGTCTGCTCTGGCTGGGCTGACTCTGCCTGCTTCCCAGGCCTGGCCAGGCACGCCGGCCTGTCAGCCTGCCAGGGCGCGGTCCAGCTGCTGGTCTGTCGCAAGGGAGGGTGCTCGCCCTCCTCTCGCTGACCTTGTGTGTGCTGCTGAGAGAAGGATGGACGGCAATGATTGAACAGCTTGATGCATTGTTGGCTCAGCTCGATGCTTTACAGGAGCGGGCGCTCCGTGAGCTAGAGGCGATCAATAGCCTGGCGGAGCTGGAAGACTGGGATGTTCGCTATCTGGGGCGCCATCGCGGCGAGCTAAAAAACTTCTCAACCCTCATTCCGAAGCTGGGCAAGGCCGAGCGCCCGGTCATTGGGCAAAAGATTAACGCAGTCAAAGAGAAACTTGAAAGCGCACTGGAGACTCGCCGTCAGGAGCTGCGCGACCGAGAGCTGCGCGAGGCACTGGAGCGCGAGCGCCTCGATGTAACTCTGCCGGGTCGAGCCTTGCCTGCTGGCCATATGCATCCCATTTCGCGCACAATTCTGGAGGTGGCGCGCATCTTCACCCGTATGGGCTTCCAGGTTGTGCAGGGACCCGAGGTCGAAACCGACTACTACAACTTCCAGGCGCTCAATATCCCGGTGGATCATCCGGCCCGCGATATGCAAGATACCTTTTGGGTCGTGCCCGGCGAGATCTTGCTGCGCACGCAGACCTCGCCGATGCAGATTCGCGTCATGCAGGCAACACGTCCACCCGTGCGCGTCATCGTGCCTGGCAAGGTCTTCCGTCACGAGGCCATTGACGCCTCCCATGAGGCCATGTTTCACCAGATCGAGGGTCTGCTCGTCGATGAGCGCTGCACGATGGCCGACCTCAAAGGAAGTCTGGCCCGCTTTGCGCGTGAGATGTTCGGAGAAGATCGCCGTGTTCGCTTTCGCGGTAGTTACTTTCCATTCACCGAGCCCAGCGCAGAGGTTGATATCGACTGCATTCTGTGCAAAGGCAGCGGTTGCCGCCTCTGCAAGTACAGTGGCTGGCTGGAGATCCTCGGCTCCGGCATGGTGCATCCACGCGTCCTGCGCGAGGTTGGCTACGATCCCCGCAAATATCGGGGCTATGCCTTCGGCATGGGCGTTGAGCGCATCGCCATGCTCAAGTACGCCATTGGCGAGATCCGCCTCTTTTCAGGCAATGACCTGCGCTTTTTGCGTCAGTTCTAATGATACACGTCACTGATTCCGCAGATTCATAGCCTCATAGAGCAAAAGTAGCGTATAACGGTTGGGACGCGAGCCAAGACGATGGGCGGGCGAGGCGAGAGGTCAGTAGGAAGGAAGGAAATCTGTGAGGAGTTACCAGCGATGAGAGTGCCACTAAGCTGGTTGAAGGAATATGTCGAGATTACCCAGTCGCCACAAGAGCTGGCTCACACTTTGACAATGGCAGGGCTAGAGGTTGAGACGCTGGACTACATCGGGGCCGACTGGGGAGATCAGATTATCACTGCTCAAATTACGCATCTTGAGAAGGTGCCCGGCTCTGATCACCTGAGCTACACGCGTATCAACACTGGGAGCGGCGAGATCGGGGTTATCTGCGGTGCTCCTAACATCAAAGAGGGGGACAAGGTGCCGCTGGCCCTGCCGGGAGCGCGCATCGGCGACCTCACCATCGGGGTAGCGCGCAAGATGGGCTATGTCTCAGAAGGTATGCTGTGCTCTCCGCGCGAGCTGGGTCTGGGCAGCGATCACTCGGGCATCTACATTCTCGACCCGGAGACGCCGCTGGGAGTCAAGCTTGCTGACCTGCTCTCCGATGTGGTGCTGGAGTTCGCCATCAAAGCCCATCGTGGCGATCTCTCTTCGATCATCGGCATTGCGCGCGAAGTAGCGGCCCTGACCCACAAGCCCCTGCGCCTGCCGGAGCCGCGCTTCAACGAGCAGGGGCAGCCTGCGGCGGAGCTGGTCAAAGTGACGGTCGAGGATAGGGAGCTGTGCCCACGCTACAGTGCGCGGGTCATCAGCGGCGTTAAAATTGGCCCCTCGCCCGGCTGGATGGCACGGCGCCTGCTGATGGCCGGTATGCGTCCGATCAATCTCATCGTCGATATCACCAACTATGTCATGCTAGAGGTAGGCCAGCCGCTGCATGCCTTCGACTACGACCTGGTGCGTGAGCATCATATTATTGTCCGCCGCGCCCGTGACGGTGAAGAAATGACCACGCTCGACGGCGTCCAGCGGCGTCTGCGCAACGATATGCTGCTCATCACTGATCCCCAGGGGCCGACGGCCATCGCTGGCGTGATGGGTTCGGCCATTAGCGAGGTCAACGAAGGGACCACGCGCATCCTGCTGGAGTCGGCGAACTTCAAGCCAGCCAGCATCCGACGGACGGCGGTGGCCCTGGGTCTGCGTACGGAGTCATCCAGCCGCTTTGAGAAGGGCCTTGATCCCGAGCTGACCATCTTCGGGGCTAACCGCGCAGCCCAGCTCATGGCCGAGCTGGCTGGTGGCCAGGTGCATCCCGGCATCGTCGATGTCTACCCGAAGCCCGTAGAAGCGCGCTCCATTCTCTTCTCACCTGCCGAAGTGGAGTGGCTGACGGGCCTGAAGGTGACCTCGCGTCAGGTGCACGAGGCCCTCAGTGCCCTCGAATTCAAGGTCGAGGAGGTCTCAGCTGCTGCTGATGCTGCTGGCGGTGAGCAGTTGCTGCGTGTCACCATACCAACGTTCCGCGGCGATATCGAGGAAGGGGCCGACCTGGTCGAGGAAGTCCTGCGTATGATCGGCTACGATCAATTGCCGGCGACCGTGCCCGAGGGACCGCTGCCGGAGCCGCACGGCGACCACTGGTTTGAGCGCGAGTATGAGATACGCGAGATCCTCATCGGGCTTGGCCTGCATGAGATTCTTACCTATGCGATGACCAGCCGCCAGCGCATGCTCAATCTGCTCGCCGAGGTCAACGCCCAGACGGCGCAGGTCCTCCTCCAGAAGCCAGCGGATGATGGTCAAGCGGGCTGGATCATTGCCAGCGCGCAGGAAAGGGCCGGCTCTGAGGATGGCCTGGCCTCAGACGGCAGGGAACCTTTCGATGCTCGCTCCCTGCCTGCAGTCACCATTGCCAACCCGCTGAGCAACGAACTAGAGTGCATGCGCCTGACGCTGCTGAGCGGCTTGATGGAGACACTGCAGGAGAATAGCAAGCGCAATCGGGCGGGCCTGCGCCTCTTCGAGATTGGGCGGCGCTACTTGCCGCGTGGAGCGGGTGAGCTGCCCGAGGAGCGACGCTGTGCAGGCATTGCTCTCTGTGGGCCGGCGGCCATTTCCTGGGTGCCCGAGCTGGCGCGCCCGGCAGACTTCTACGATCTGAAGGGGATTGTCGAAACGCTGCTGGAGCGCCTGCACATCCGGCGCTATCGCTTCTCGGCGGCCCAGCATCCGACCTTTCACCCTGGGCGCTGCGCTGTGCTGGAGGTCGGGCGGCCAGGCATGGACGGCGGCGAGCGTTTCACACCGGTTGGCTTCCTGGGCGAGGTTCACCCGCTGGTGCAGCAGCGCTACGATCTGCCTCACCGCGCCTATCTATGCGAGCTGGACCTGGAGACCCTCTATGCCGCGGTTCCCGAGCGCCTGAACTATGCTCCCATTTCACGTCACCAGGAGCTGACCCGCGACCTGGCTGTGGTAGTTGATCAGCAGGTACCAGCGCGTGCGGTGCAAGAGGCGATCGAGCGCCACGGCGGTGAGCTGCTGCGTACGGTGGCTCTCTTTGATGTCTATACTGGGACACCGATCCCGCCGGGCAAGAAAAGCCTGACCTATACATTGCTTTACCAGGCTCAGGATCGTACCCTCACTGATGCCGAGGCCAATGCTCTCCAGGAGCGCATTGTGGCGGCCCTGGGTGAGGAATTCGGGGCTGTCCTGCGGAGCTAGCGCGGGGCAGAGCGCCGTTGCCTGGCCTCTGCTCGGCCAACCTCAAAGAAGCGCGTTCTTCCTGCTTTTAGCAGAGAGGAGGCGGGTAAGCAGTCATCAGTCTGAAAGTCGGTGGCTCTTGCCCGTCTCTTGCTTTCTGGCTGCCGCGGCAGGCGCTCGGTCAGGCGCTCTCTGGTACCGATCGCTTCCCTCTGGCAATCCTTCTTTAAAGGTGATATAGTAGGTAAACGTGGCTGATCATTTTTCCGGCTGCACCTGACTCACTGAAAGGGGCTTGCCGGCATCAGGTCAGGTAGAGAACTGCTGTCTCCGCTTGCTCTGAAACCCTGACCATTTCCTGGCGCGTACCGCCTGGTCAGAGCAGTGAGCGAGCAGGCCGAGCGAGGTGAGGGTTTAGAGTGTGAAGCCAGCGGGTGGAGGAAGGAGTGTCGACCGACCTGGGGGCTGAAGGAAGCTTACAAAGCGCTTCCTGGATGAGCATGGAGCGAGGGCGGTAACTTTGCGGCTGAGGTGGTGGGGAGCAGGTCTTGTGCTGAGGGTCGTGAAACGTGGTGGCTTTTGTTGGTGGCGCATCCGTGCGTTGAGTACCGGCAAGGCTGGGGAAAACAGAGTACGTCTATGAGTCAGTGTTTGCGTTGCGGCAAGCCATGCACAGCAGATACGGGCTTGTGTGAAGAATGCCGGGCGCGCCTGCAGCAGGCGGGACAGCCCACTGCCCGGGGCGAAGGGTGCGAGCGGAGCGCTACGTCGCTAGCTTCTGCTGCCGGGAGAGATGCTGCTGCCGGCCAAGATGAGGCAGACGGAGAGCCGCCGCATCGAGAGCGCCAGACTGATCCCGAGGCGCAAGTGCCCAGCCAGCAAGGGCCGGTGACCCCGCCCCCGGAGGTGCCGCCCGATTTCTGGCTCTCCCAGCTGGTGCCCCCAGCCAGCCGTAACGAGGTCGTGGGCGATCCGGCGCTGGAGATGAGCGAGGCAGCGGAGTTCATCAGCGAGAGCGATCCAGGCGCACTCAGACTCCCCCGCCCTTCACGTCTGACCCCGTTGGTGGAGCCAGATCTCTCTTCCCTTGAGATCCAGCGTCAGAACACCCCCCTTGTGGGGCCGCAGTCGGGCCACGGTCAGATCTCACCCCTGGCCGGGGGAGGGCCGGCAGTCCACAATGAGCCTGGTGCTTTGGATGACCTGCAGCAGCGTCTGCCCGATCTCTGGCCCTGGATTCAGGATGCCGATGAGGATGAGGGAGATGCTATCTGGCTGCAGCGTACCGATCCTCTCCTCTCGCGCCGTCTTCCTACAAGCGCTGAGGCGGCGGCCATCGAGGCTGAAGATATCAGACGCGCTCAAGCGGCAGCCTGGGCAACCAGTCCTTTGCCGGCGCAGCCCTGGAGCCGGCCACGAGGCCGCCTGCTCTCCTGGCTAGCGCTCTATCCCAGGCGTCTGCGACTGCTCTTCCTCGCCTTGTTGATCGTAGCCCTATTGGCGCTGCTTGGCGACAGTCTGCTGGTGCTCCTGGTGCTCACGCGCCAGCAGCCACCGGCCACGACGGCTGCCGGTCCGCCGCGCCTGACGCTGACGCCAAATGTGACCGAGGTTGGTCAGCGTGTCAAGCTGGCCTTAGAGCGCTTCTCTCCTTCGACTCAGGTGCTGCTCAGTCACGATCTGCAGGAGCCGGTGCCGGTAGGCCGCGATGGCTCCTCGCTCGTACAGGTCAGTGCCTCTGGCAGTCTTGTGCTCACCGTCCAGATTGACGCCAGCTGGGGGCCGGGCCTGCATCTGGTCGAAGCCGAGGATGTGACGACACGCTATACAGCCAGCGCCACGCTACAGGTGGCCGGCCAGGGTCTGACCAGCCCTCCCCATCTGGTCATCGATAGCAGCGGCCCCCTGCTCATGGGCGAGGATTACCAGGGAGCCAATACGATTATGCCCTTGACGCTGCGGAACTCGGGCGGGGGTATCATCAATTGGCAGGGCAGCAGCAATCAGCCCTGGCTGCTCCTTTCGCCCTCGCAGGGCCTCTTTAGCGGCAGCCAGACGGTCTGGGTGGCCGTTCAGCGCGCCCATCTGAAGCCTGGCGAGTATAGCGGCCTCCTGACCTTTACCTCCGATGTAGGAGGCCAGCAAAGCGTACAGGTCAAGATGGTGGTACGCCCGCTACCGGCGAATCCCGGGCCTGTTCTGCAGGTGACGCCGGCGGCCCTCTCCTTTATTGCCACCGATGGGGGGACAACCCCGGTGCCCCAGACCCTGACGATCAGTAATCCTGGCAACAAGCCATTGGCCTGGCAGCTTAATGGCAGCACATCGCTGACGGCTCCTGATCAGACGCCCTACGCGCATTCCCTTGGACCGCTGGCCGATTGGCTCTCGATCAACCAGCGCGGTAGCACCGTCGTCCCCGGCGGCGCCCAAAGCGTGACCGTGGCCGTCCAGAGCCGCAGCCTGTTGCCGGGTGTCTATACCGCCCTGCTGAGCTTTGCCTCGCCGCAGAGCGTCATCGATGCCCCGCAGAGCGTGGTTGTGTCATTGACTGTGCTCCCACGTTGCGGCATCATGGTCAACGCCTCCAGCCTGAGCTTTATGACGGTGGCTGGACGCAGCAACCCGCCGAATCAGGCCGTCACTCTCAGCGAGCGCGCCGGCTGCCTGGATGATCTGACCTGGCAGGCCAGCAGTGATGCCTCCTGGGTGAGCATAACGCCGAGCAGCGGCGAGCTACATGGCGCGGGCAGCAGCGTCATCGCCATTGGGGTCAATGCTCTGGGCCTGCCCCCAGGACGCTATACAAGCCTGATCACCTTTACCGCCGGGCACGGCTCGCAGACCCTGCCTGTGCTTCTGGTCGTGCAACCTGCACCTTCGCCCCGGCAGCCGGTGATGAGCATCACACCGCTCAGCCTCAACTTCAGCGCTATCCAGGGGCAGGGCACGCCGCCGCAAACGGTCGTGATCACCAATACCGGCGGTAGTACCCTCTACTGGCAGACGCAGGCTACAGCCCTCACCAGTGACTGGCTCGCGGTTAGCCCGACAGGCGGCAGCCTGGCCCCGGGCAGCAGTAGTCAGATCCTTGTTGGGGTTAATACCAGGGGCCTGACTGCGGGTACCTACAGCGGCCAGATTCTCCTCTTGGGCCGGGGGAGCGATGGCGCTGGGGCCGCTGGTACGCCGCAGACGCTGCAGATTACACTTCAGGTGCTGCCGCCCTGTACTCTCGACCAGCCGTCGATGCACTCTGTGGCCTTCAGCACCATCGCGGGAGGAGCAGACCCTGGTCCTCAGACGGTGACGCTGGAGGTCTCTGGAACCTGCAGTTGGCCCCTGAGTTGGAGCACGAGCCTGACCAGCGCCGCTTCCTGGCTCAGGCTAAGCGACTCCAGTACCAGCCTGGTCAACGGTCAGACTGCCAGTATCAGGCTGGCTGTCAGCAGTGCAGGCCTGACTGTTGGCAGCTACAGCACCCAGGTCATCGTCAAAGTCCTTGACAGTAGCGGTGCTCCTATTGCGGGCAGCCCGCAGCTCTTCACTGTAACGCTGACCGTGCTGCCCCCCTGCGTCTTCCAGGTAGGCACCTCTGGCCTCTTCTTCAGCGCTGTTCAGGGCCAGGGGCCTCCACCCGCGCAGGCCATTACCTTCAGCAGTACTGGTACCTGCCGCTATCCCATCGCAGTCTCCGCCTCGCCGGGCGCGGGCAGTGCCTGGCTGACCGTCAGCAGCGGCAGCGATAATGGCGGCGGTGGCAGCCTGCAGGTCGCAGTTAATCCGGCAGGTCTGGCCCCCGGTGTCTACAACAGTCAGATCACCATCACGGCCAGCAGCAGCGGGGGTATTCAGAATAACGTACAGGTCGTACCCGTGCGTCTCACCGTCACTGGCTACACTATCAGTGGCAGCGTCCAGGCCTGCACCGATAGCAGCTGTAGCAGCGCCGTGCCGCTGGCGGGGGCCAGTGTAACGCTCTATGCTGGCGCAGCACAGATTGCCAGTACTACCTGCGATAGCATGGGTAACTACCGCTTTGACAATGTGCCACTGGGCAGCTATACCCTGACAGCCACTGGTAGCGATAGTCAGGGCAAGCAATACAGCGGTTCAGCGGCGGTGACCGTCTCTGACAATCAGACAGTCATTATCAACGCCTTGCCGAACAGTTGAGCGCGCAGGAGCGATCGACCGCTCCGCAGTGCCAGCCTGGCGGCTTCTGCCCCTCTTCCTGAGCCGGCCCTGGCCAGGCTTCAGGCGCTGGGGGCTAGCGGCGTGGCAGATCAGCGCTGTCCAGCCAGATCGTGACCGGGCCATCGTTAGCCAGCTCGACCACCATGTGGGCGCCAAAGACCCCGCTGCTAACGCGCACTCCATAGCTGCGCACAAGCTCCTGAAAAGAGTGAATCAGTGGCTCGGCCTGGGCTGGCGGGGCCGCCTCTGTAAAGCTCGGGCGCCGTCCTTTGCGAGCATCCGCATAGAGCGTAAACTGGGAAACAACCAGCATCTCCCCACCGCATTCCAGCAATGAGCGGTTCATCTTACCGGCCTCATCCTCAAAGATCCGTAAGTGGACAATCTTCTCAACCAGCGTTTTGACCTCGGCCTCGCCGTCTCCCTGAGTCACTCCCAACAAGACCAGCAGGCCAGGCCCGATTTCCGCTACTATTTCATGCGCTACCCGAACCCGGGCGTAGCTGACACGTTGCAGTAGTGCTCTCATAAGCCTCCTGAAGTTTTCCTTCTCTCTGCCTTGCGCACTTTTTTGTCTTCTGCCGATGGTTTTTCTCTCTTACTTACTTAAGGGAGTTGGGAGGGGGCTGGATAAACTGTCACGCTGGTGATAGCCGCTGTGGCCGCGGGTGACGAGGTGCCATTGCTCACAAAGAGCGCGATCATGCCGCTGGTATAGGAGCTATCGGTCACGCTCGCAATCAGGTGGCCGTTCACTCCCAAAACAATGTGGTCGCCCTTAATAATTACTGTCACCTCGTTCTGCTGTCCCAGGGGCTTAATGGCCTTATTCGCAAGTATCCCCGACAGGATACGTACCTGGGTATTGCCGTCGAGGCCAGTCACCTCCTTGGAGATTGCGTACGTGGCGTCGCCGAAGATGTCCACGCGATAATCGTTGGCCAGCTGATCATCGCCGCGCATGTAAATGCCCATACTGTCGTTGCTATCGCCGCTCTCCAGGGTCATATCTACCGTAATCTGGAAATCGCTGAACGTTTGTCGTACGGGTAGAGGAGCCACCAGAATACGGTGATTGCGATCGGTCATTGTCAGAGCATGGTTAGCGATCGTCTTACTGAAGCCGGGGCCACCAGTGGTATCCCAGCCCTTGCTATTGTTGGCAAAATTATCGCTGAATAGCGGTGTCACTGCGGGGTGTGCCTGTATCAGCACGTCGGGCGAAGGGCTGGGACTGGCGCTGGCCGCCACATGGCTGCGACTGGTGGCAGGCTGACTGTAGAGGCTGAGGATGAGAACCAGCACGCTGCCGACCAGCACCAGCGCGAGTATGCTACCGATGACCACCACGAGCATGGGAAGTCGCTGTCCCGGCGCAGCTGGCTGCCTGGTCGGCGGGGCCGCAGCGGTCCAGGGCGGGGGAGAAGGGGGGAAAGGGCCTGCCCTTTCGCCAACGTCACTGGAGGAGGTTGTCCAGGGAGGGGGCGAGGACAGGGTCGCTGCTGACCAGGAGCTGGCGGGCCAGACAGGCTGCTGGTCAGGCTGCTCAGAGACAGAAGCAGCCGTGGGGACCCCGCTGCTCTCTGGTCTGGGAGAGAGCAGCGAAGCTGCTGATACAGGGGCAGAAGCCACATATGTGCCGCAATTGCTGCAGAAAAGCTCATAAGGCCCGAGGTGCCTGCCACAGATGGGGCAGAGACGATCAGGGTTAGCAGTCTCCATGAGGGAAAAGCCTTTCTAGCCCGCCGGGGCTGCAAGCAAGGAGCAAGACAACATCACGACAGACAGACGGCACCTTCCTCCACCATCGCAGCGGATAGTCCTGCCAGCCGACTCTCTCCCGATTTCGGCCTCGGGCCATCTGGCTAGCGGACGATCGTTGTAGCCGCATGACTGACGACTGGTAAAGAGCCGGCCAGCCGGTCAGCCGACCGGCCAGCCACTCCGGTCTGGGCAGACGAGCGGAGCCGGGCAAAGCCCTCTGGTGTAGCAATAGCGGATCAGGCCCTCAGCGGTTCTGGAGGGAATTCTCGCTCTGGCCGGTTGTTTGGACTGCGACGGCCACAGCGATGGCGAAACCCTGCAGATCGGCGATGCTGACGTCAAGGGCACTGAGACCCAGCTCCTCAGCTCGCCGGCGGGCGCGACCGTACAGGCGCACCGAAGGGCGGCCACTGCGCAGCTGAACAATTTCCATCTCACGCCAGGCCACGCCGCGCAGACCCGTACCCAGAGCTTTACTGATCGCTTCCTTGGCGGCGAAGCGCCCCGCCAAACGGGCCGGTTTTGGCTCTGGCAGAGGCGATACGCCGCTGAGCGCGCGCCGACCACGGCACTGCAGCACCTCTGCCTCTGTAAAGACACGCTGCAGGAAGCGCTCGCCATAGCGGGCATAGGCATGAGCCACACGCGCCACCTCAATGATATCGATGCCCACCGCCACATTGACCCCTTGGATTGGCAGGAGCGGAGCCGGAAGTGCGCCAAGGCCCCCCGGACCAAAGAGCCAGGCGGGTGGCTGTGTATCTGGTCGACTCACCAGGGGCGTGAACAGCAGCGGGGGCGCCTCCGCCCCATCCACAGGCGAGTCGGAGGAGGCGGAGGGCAAACCTCTCTTGGCCTCATCGTCAGCGATACTCATCGCCCTCACCAATCAAGGTCCGCTCGCGGGTTGGGGCTGGCGGCGGCGTTGTACTATCGCTGGCCGGCAAGACCGTCGCAGCTGGCCCTGTGCCCCGTCCAATGCCGCGGTAGGTGAAGCCCAGGCTCACCATCTCGCGCGGTTCGTAAATATTGCGTCCATCGATCAGCACGGGACGGCGCATCAAATTGCGAATCTGGACCATATCAAGCGACTTAAACTCATTCCAATCGGTGACAATAATGATGGCATCGGCCTGCTCGGCCGCTTCATAGGCGTTGGAGCAGAAGGTTACCAGGTCGAGTCGGATGCCTTCGCGCTCCATTGCCTGGCGCGCTGTCTCGCGGGCGACCGGGTCATAGGCGCGGACCAGTGCTCCCTGACCGGTGACCCAGCGAATGATGTCGAGAGAGGGGGCCTCGCGCATATCATCGGTATTGGCCTTGAAAGCCAGGCCCAGGATACCAATAGTGGCATTGCGCAGCGAGCCTAGAATTGAAACCAGCTTATCCACCACCAGACGCCGCTGGTCCTGATTGATCTCCATGACCGCATGCAGCAGCTGCGGATGCAGTCCGGCCTCGTCGGCCATGTGGGCCAGGGCGCGCACATCCTTGGGGAAGCAGGAACCGCCGTAGCCGAGGCCAGCATCGAGGAAGGCGCGCCCGATCCGTTTATCGTAGCCCATCCCGACAGCCACCTCTTTCACATCGGCCCCCAGGCGCTCGCAGATCTGGGCGATCTCATTAATGAAAGAGATCTTCGTTGCCAGGAAGGCGTTAGAAGCGTACTTAATCATTTCCGCCGTATAGATATCGGTCATAATGATGGGGGCGCGCAGCGGCAGATAGAGAGCAGCCACACGGTGGGCCGCCTCCATATCGGACGAGCCGAGTACGACGCGATCGGGGTTCAAGAAGTCCTGGATCGCGGCCCCTTCGCGCAGAAACTCGGGGTTCGAGACCACCGCGAAAGAAACATCGGGACGCGCCAGGTGGGTGCGAATGATGCGCGTCACCACATCGCCGCTGCCGACGGGCACGGTGCTCTTATTGATAATGACGGCGTAGTGGTCCAGCTCCTCAGCGATCATGCGCGCCGCCATCTCAACATAGCGCATATCGGCGCTGCCCTGAGTGCTGCCGGTGGGAGTATTGACCGCAATGAAAATAAACTCGCTGTCAGCGAGGCCCTCACGGTAGCTGGTTGTGAAATGGAGACGTCCAGCGCGGACGTTGCGCGCGATCATTTCCGCCAGGCCCGGCTCATAAATCGGAACCTCGCCACGCTTCAGCCGGGCGATTTTCTCCTCGACGATATCCACGCAGGTAACATCGTTCCCCATATCGGCGAAACAGGTGCCGGTTACCAGCCCGACATAGCCCGTGCCGATAACGCAGATCTTCGACATTGCTCTTTCCTGCTCCTCTACACGTCTCTTCTTCTTGCTGCTGCTGCTGCTGGCTGGCTCTGCTCAGGCCAGGCTCACGAAGGGATTTTCATATTTTTCTTCGCCGATGGTTGTGGGCGCGCCGTGCCCGGGAAAGACGGCCAGATCATCCTCCAGGGTATAGAGCTTCTCGCGAATCGAGCGCACCAGCTGCTCATAATTGCCGCCGGGCAGGTCAGTACGTCCAATGCCGCGCTGAAAGAGCGTATCGCCGCTGAAGACGCAGTATGGACGGCTCACCAGGCAAACGCCGCCGGGCGTATGTCCGGGCGTATGCCGTACCTCCAGCGACAGCGTACCGAAGGTGATCACCTGTCCATCCTGGAGCAAGATATCGGGCTTGCGCCGCACCAGGGGTGGCTCGCGTCCAGCGGCGCGGGCTGCGCTGGCGTCGGTATAGTAAGGAAGATCGGCGGGGTGAATCGCCAGCGGCACAGGATAGACGGCGCTAACCGCATCGATGGCGCAGATGTGGTCGAAATGGCCGTGCGTATTGATGATATAGCGAGGGATCAGCGCCAGCTCTTCGATGCGCTTCAGAATGCGCTCCGGCTCATCGCCAGGATCGATAATCACTGCCTCGCGGGTCTGCGGGCAGGCATAGAGATAGCAATTCTCTTCGAGGAATCCGACGACGACCGTTGCAACCAGTGGCCTGGCGTCAGCTCGTTCACTCATAACAGGGAGGCTCCCACGTCCAGCAAAGAACTTCGCTTCGTTTCCACCACAGTGCGGGGAAAGATTTGCTTTATTATAGCACATTGCCAGACCTGGGGCGGCTGACTGGCCTGGCTGAGATAAAGCCCCGGCAGAGGGCAGAATCTCCCTCTCCTGAGCGCACCTTGGGCCCGCTGCGGCTGCCCATAGGTTCCCATAGGTACCAGAGAGAGACTACTCTGGGCCACCGCACCGTCCTGCCGGTTGCGCCGTCCTGACCTGATCATTAGTACTATCCGGCAATAGCGGGCAGCCAGGTAGAGCCTTCCTCTGCTGAGTGGGAGCGAGCGTTCTCAGGACGATTCTGACTGGCCCTCTGCAGGAGGCTCACGGCGGCTGGCAGCTGGCTCCTCATCTACCCGTCGCTCAGCATTGGCAGGTGGTGTAGAGGCGGCGACTGCCTGCTCCTCCTGCTCCGCAGATGTCTCCTCCGAAGGATTCGTGGCAGCCACGGTGGCCTGGCTTCCTGGACGCGGTGGCATACCATAGAAAGCCGCTGCCTCCCCGGGCGGTACCGGGCGCGCATAGCGCGAGCGCAGTACCAGGTAGGTCACGGGCAGTAGCAGAATCAGCACCACCAGCGAGGTCCACTGTGCCTGCTTCAAGCCCCAGTTCAGGCCCAGAAAGCTGACCACGACATTGGCACGCCAGAAGAAGACAACAAACTGCGTAATCGCGTAGCCGTAGAGATAAACAAGTGTCAGCACACCAGGGCGGCGCAGACGCCGTGACAGGAGGTAGAGCACTGCCAGCAGCACGAGGTTGCAGAGCATCTCGTAGGCCGCGGCGGGCTGCACTGGTACGTTGCAATACCCCTGCAGGCAGGCGAAGCTGGCGGGATGCTGGTAGACCGTCGACCAAGGTAAAGTGCTGGGGTAGCCGATAATATCGCCATTGATCAGATTGCCGATGCGGCCAAAGATCTGGCCGATCGAGGCGAAGAGCACCCCGCCATCGAGGGCTACGAAGGGATTGATCCCCTCGACACGCGAGCGCCAAAAGAGCACTGGCACCACCAGGAAGATCGCCCCGTAGAAGGCCATTCCGCCCTCCCAGGTCGCCAGAATGCGCCAGGGCTGGAGCAAGTAGTCCTGGACCAGATCCGGCTGCTGAATCACAAAGTACAATCGGCCACCGATTAAGCCGGCGATAATACACCACCAGAGCAGGCGATAGACGATCTCCTCGTTGAGGCCCTTGCGCCGGATGTAGCCCTGGATACCCCAGAGAGCCACCACGATGGCCACTACATACATCAGGCCATACCAGTGGAGCGCCAGCGGGCCAAGGTGCACAATGACCGGATCGATATTGATATAGATATAGGGCGGACCAATGCGCAGCCAGCCCCAATTGATCAGATCGGCCACGACCGTGGGCCAGATACTTCCCATTGCCCTTCCTTCTCCTTGCGCTCGCAAGGAACTGCCACCGCTCACTCTCTCCTCCTGACTGGCGCCTGGTTGGAACGCCTGAACCAGCCGCATGGTAGGGGTAGAATAGGCTGACCCTGCGCGAGGCAACTGAGGCCGCGCCGGAAGAGCGGAATCGGACAGATCCCTGCTAGCCAGGTTAATTGGTTGGTCCACTACCTTCTTGCCCTATGATAACGGCAATCTTTCCCAGTCGCAAGAGGATTATGGGTGAGCGCCCAATAGGAGGTACAATAGACAAAGAATGACAATACGAAAATAAGGATTAGGAAACAAAAATAGATCGAGAGGGATAACGAGGGGAGGCAGACAGGTGCTCTTCTCAGGGAGGGCAGGAATCAGGGCAGGCAAGAGGGTGGCGAGGCCCCTCAAGCTGGCTCACCGCTCTCGCCGCTCACCCTGAAGAGCACCCGATGTCCCTTCTGGCCAACAAAGAAAGCGCACGAACCGAAAAATAGTGAAGAAGAGCAAAACGGAATCAGGCGCTGATCGACATGTGGCAGCGGCTGGCAGGCAAGGCGGAGAGGGCTGATGCACAGAATACATCCCCGCGCGCGTCGCAGGCGGATCGTGCCGTGCCGCAGATCAACTTGCTGACTCCGGGACGGTGGAGGCCGGACCTCGCCATCGCTCACGCGTTGGCTCGCTTACGAGTGGGAAGGGGCGGCCGCCGAGCGCGACTGCTGGGCGACCTGCGGAGGCTCAGCCTCGACGCGCAGAAGGGCCTTGAGGGCCTCCTCCGAAACCACCTTGCCCTGTTGGCCATCGAAGATCAAGTCATCGCGCGCGCAATAATACAGGTGGCGCCAATTCTCCAGGGCGCGGTCCCAGGCGGGGTAACGCAGTGTCGCCTCCGCATCGCTTTTGACCACGCGTTGGAAAGCAATAAAGGAAACGACCAGGGCTGCGACAATGATGAGCAACGTAATAATCACCTGAGCAACCAGGCCCGGGCCGCCCAAGCCGGAGACGCCCTCTCCGAGCACCACAAAGATAAAGAAGATTGCCAGTCCAACCAGGACCACGGCAGGCCCCACCAGATTAATCATGCGAGTCTGCCGACCAGGCATTGGGGGAGGCGCCAATCGGCTAATGCCGCTGCGGTAAGCCTCCAGCGAGGTCTTGACCAGATCTTCCTTATGGCAGCGTGGGCAGAGCGGTTTCGCGGTCTGTCCCTGCTGCTGCCGGGATTGATCGGACGCCATTGTGAGTCTATAACCTCCTCATTGTTGGATAGCGCTCGATTCTCTGAAGAGCTAGCCTGAATAGTACTACAGAAAAGCATAACATTTTCCAGTCCTCGGCGACAATCCCTGCTGTGGAGCAACAGGCAAACAAGCCAGCCGGCCCAGCCTGGCCTCGGGGTCCCTTGCTCCCCCTTTGACAGCGCTTCTGTCAGGCGCTACACTGTTCCAAGAACAGCGAAAGCGCCGCAGAGAGGATAGAAAGAGTATGTCGGAGCCGCAAATTACGATCCTGGGGTTGGGGCCAGGACCGTGGGAGCTGCTGACGCGCGAAGCCTACGAGGTGCTGGCTAAGGCAGTGGAGCGCGGGCAGCCGATCTACTTCCGTACCCTGATTCATCCCATTGTAGAACCCCTGCGTCAGGCTTTTCCTGGTCTGGCGCTGCAATCGTTTGACGCGCTCTATGATGCTGCCCAGGACTGGGAGACCCTCTATCAGCGCATGGCGGAGACCATCTGTGCGGCTGCCACTGCTGGGGGCGGTCCTGTACTCTACGCCGTGCCGGGTCATCCTCTGGTCGGAGACACCAGCGTGCAGCTGCTGCTCCACCTGGCCAGGGAGCGCGGCCTGGAGCTGCGCCTCGTCGCTGGCCTCTCCTTCATCGAGCCGATCTGCACGGCTCTGGGGCTAGATCCGCTAGAGGCTGGTCTCCAGATCATCGATGCCGTTTCCCTGGCGGCCTTACCCGGCGACGAAGTGGCCGGAAGAGTCGTACCGACCACGCCCCTGCTGGTGCCTCATCTCTATAACCGTCGTCTGGCCAGTGCCGTTAAACTGGCCCTTGGCGAATGCTATCCCGACGAATGGCAGGTAACGCTGGTTCGCCTCAGCGATCAGGCCCAGGAAGCGGCCCGGTTGCAGCGCCTGGCCCTCTACGAGCTGGACCGCCAGTCGCTGGTGGACCATCTGACGACCCTCTACGTACCGCCGGTAGAAGCCCTGACCGCCCTGCGCCATCCTGACACCCTTCGCTATATTACCAAACGCCTGCGGCGCGATCCCGATGGCTGCCCCTGGGATCGCCAGCAGACTCATCAGACGCTCGTCCCTTTTGTCCTGGAAGAAACGTACGAAGTAGTGGAGGCCCTGGAGGAGAACGACATGGCTAAGCTGGCCGAAGAACTGGGTGATCTCCTCCTCCAGGTCTATCTGCATGCTGAGATTGCCCGTCAAGAGGGGCATTTTGCCCTTGGCGACGTCTTTGAGCAGATCAACGCCAAGCTCATCCGGCGTCATCCCCATGTCTTTGGTGACGTCAAAGTGAGCGGCGCGGGGCAGGTTGTCCAGAACTGGGAGGCTATCAAGCGAGCCGAGCGCCAGGCGGCGGGTCAGCCGGTGCACGAAGAAAGCGTCCTTGATCGCGTGCCGCTGGCCTCGCCGGCCCTCACCGTGGCCCAGGAGTATCAGAGGCGAGCCGCCAGGGTAGGCTTCACCTACGCCGATATGAACGGTGTGCTTGATAAATTGGCTGAAGAGCTGCGCGAGCTGGCTCAGGCCCGCAGCGACGAAGAGCGTCGCGAAGAACTGGGTGATCTGCTCTTTATGGTTGTGCGAGCCGCCAGTGAACTCAACATCGATGCTGAGGCCGCCCTACGGCAGGCTAACCGCAAGTTCCGCCGCCGCTTCCGCCGTATGGAAGAACTCGCGCGCAGCGAAGGGCGACCTCTAGAGGAGCGCAGCCGGGAGGAGCTGCGCGCCCTCTGGCGCCGTGCCAAAGAGCAGACTGACGCTGTGCCCGACGCGTGAGACGATGCAGTGCTGCCGGCAGGCATCATGAGACAGGAATTACTCGCCTGGTTTGCACAAGAAGGGCTACTGTTGCAAAATATTACAACTGGTTCAGAAGATCCTGAACACGACGAAGTCAAAGTCATCGTGCGTGCGCCCATTGTCGCCCTGGGGCATGGGCGCGAAGACTTTCGCGAATGCCCTGATCCGGTCGCCTTTGGCTATCCAGAGTCATGTCTGGAACTCATGACGCTGGACGATTTTCACTGGTTTATTCTGCGCTGGTTCGAGGGGGCCGTGGCTGCCGGGCGCGCGCGCTGTTTCGTCTGTAACAAAGTGCTGGACAACACGTCAGGCCATCCCTGGGATGCCGTTTTCGTTAGTGCTGATTGGCACTGCTGGCTTGTGGTCCACTTCGACTGTAAGCGCTATCTGGGGCGCGACCTCAAGGGGCGCAACCCCTTCGAAGTCGAATTACGCGAGCCGGAAATGTTCGACCTCCGCCTGACGGAGAGCGAAGGTCAGTAGAGGGGAGGCAGCGCCGATGGATAAGAATCAAGTGGCTCAGGCCCTGGAAGAAGTTGCCACCTTACTGCAGCTCAAGAAAGATGCCAGCCCGTTTGAGGTGCGGGCCTACGAGAATGCCGCGCGCACCATCAGCGCGCTCGATGACGACATTGAGCGGCTGGTCAAGGAGGGACGGCTCAAAGGCATTCCTGGCCTTGGGCCGACCATTACGCGGCGCATCGAGGAGCTGGTGACCACCGGGCGCCTCTCCTTCTTAGAGGAGCTGCGCGCGGCCACACCCTCCATCAAGCTAGAGCTGCTGCGTATTCAAGGTCTCGGCCCGCGGCGTATCAATGCCATTGTGGACCAGCTGCACATCGCCAGCCTCGAAGACCTGGAACGGGCCTGCAAAGAAGATCGCGTTGCCGCCCTGCCCGGCTTTGGCAAGAAGACACAGGAGAAAATCTTGCAGGGGCTGGCCTTTCTGGCCGAGCACGGTCACCGCTACCTCTACCCCGTTGCGGAGGCTGAAGGGCTGCGCATGCGCGATGCACTGGCCTCCCTGCCCGAAATTGTGCGCGTCCAGGTAGCGGGTAGTCTGCGTCGGCGGCGCGAGACCGTCAAAGACATCGATATTGTGGCCAGCGTTGCCGACAACGCTGACAGCGCCACTCGTCAGCGCGTCATGAACTTCTTCACCGGTCAGCCGGGCGTCCGGCAGATCATCAGCAAAGGTGAAACACGCTCCAGCATCATTCTAGCGAGCGGCATCCAGATGGACCTGCGCCTCGTGACCGATCGCCAGTTCCCCTATGCCCTTCATCACTTCACTGGGGCCAAAGAGCACCATATTCCCCTACGGCGGCGGGCTCTGAGTATGAACATGACCATCAACGAGTATGGTCTCTTCCGGGGAAAAGAGCCTGATCTAGAGCTGGTGCCCTGTAAAGACGAGGTTGAGTTCTACGCCGCCCTGGGCCTGGCCTATATCGAGCCTGAGCTGCGCGAAGACATGGGCGAGATCGAGGCTGCGGAGCGTGGTGAGCTGCCAACCCTGGTCGAAGAGCGTGACCTGCGTGGGGTCCTGCACGTCCATTCTACCTGGAGCGATGGAAAAAATACCATTCGTGAGCTGGCCGAGGCTTGCTGTGAGCGTGGCCTCAGCTATCTGGGCATTACCGATCACAGCCAGAGTGTCGGCTACGCCAACGGCCTCAGCGTTGAGAACCTGCAGCGCCAGTGGGAAGAGATCGACCGCCTCAATGCCGAGTTCGCTGGTCGCCTCGTCATCTTAAAGGGGACCGAGTGCGACATTCTCAAAGATGGCTCGCTCGACTATCCCGATGAGGTCCTGGCGCGCTTCGACTTTGTCATAGCCTCCATTCACAGCCATTTTACGCTCTCTCCACAGGAGCAGACCGAGCGTATGCTGCGCGCCATTGCCAACCCGTATGTCACCATCATCGGGCATCCGACAGGGCGTCTCTTGCTTGAACGCCCGGGCTATACTCTGGATATAGAGGCGGTGATCGAGGCCGCTGCGCGGCATGGCGTCTTTATTGAGATCAACGCCAGCCCGCAGCGCCTTGATCTCGACTGGCGCTATGTGCGCAAGGCGCGCGATCGAGGCATTCTGATCCCGATCGATCCCGATGCTCACTCCATTGCGGGCCTCGCTGACATGCACTATGGCGTCGGCATAGCCCGCAAGGGCTGGCTCGCCGCCGCCGATGTGCTTAACACGCGCCCGTTGGAGGAGCTGGTAGCCCTCTTGCAACGCAGGAAAGCATCACGCTAAAGGAGGTATCCTGCTATGGCACCAATGGCAGAACTGGAGGTTCAGCGCCGCCAGGTCCTGGGCAAAGCGACCCGGCGGCTACGCCGCCAGGGGATCATCCCCGCCAATATCTTCGGCCACAAGGAACCCTCTCTGGCCATCCAGCTGGAGGCCGCGGCTTTCGAGCGCTTTCGCCGCCAGCATAAGGCCGCCAGCCTGGTCACCCTGCGTATTCCGGGAGACTCATTAACGGAGACGGCCCTGGTCCACAGCATTCAGCGCGATCCCTGCACCGGTAAGATTCTCCATGTGGATTTCTACCGCGTGAGTCAGGAGGAGGAGGTCGAGGTGAAGGTGCCGCTGCATCTGGTCGGCGAGTCGCCGGCGGTGAAGGAGAGCGGTGGCACCTTGCTGCGTCTCCTCGATGCGCTTGAAGTGGCCTGCCGTGCCACCGAGATCCCCGAAATGATCGAGGTCGACGTCTCGCCGCTGGTTGAGGTAGACCAGATTCTCCATGCCGGCGAGATCAAGCTACCGCCCAATGTGCGCCTTCTGACCGATCCACACGAGCCGGTGGTGAAGGTGGAGCTGCCCGCCGTCGAGGCCGAGGAGGCCGAAGAGGCCGCTCCCGTGGCTCAACCTGCTTCTGCTGCTGCGTCTGCCCAGTCGCAAGCTGGCGAGAGTGCTGCAAGAGAAGGCTAAGCTGCGTGCTGATAGCGCAGGCAGGGGTAAGGCTCGCTCAGAGAGCCCCGCTACTCCTGCCTGTCTGCCTGTCCAGGAAGGCAGATCGGCAGATCGCGCACGCGCTGGCCGCGTGGTGGCGGCTTGCTGCCCCGGCATCGGGGCCGGCCGGTCGCTATCTCCTGTACCTGGCCGCCTGCACAAATACTATGCCAAGAAGCGAGCGATAGACATGCGTATTATGATTGTGACTGACCAGTATCCGCCGATGGTAGGGGGCGTGCCTGTTGTCACCCACGATCTGGCCGTCGGCCTGGCTGCCCGTGGCCATCAGGTCTGGGTGGTCGCTCCTTGCCAGGGTGCGCGCGACGTCCACCGTATCGAAGAAGGAGTACATGTCTATCGCTTTACATCCTTCGAGTGGCCCACTTATCGTGACATGCGCATTCCCTTCCTGCCCATCCTGCCTATTCGGCGCCTGCTGAAGCAAGGCAATCCTGACATTATCCATATCCACTCGCCGATCGTCTTGGGGAACATTGCCCAGCTGCTGGCCGGAGGGCTGCGCAAACCGGTCATTGCCACTAACCACTATCTGCCGATCAACATTAGCCGCACCCTGGCCAGTGATCAGCGCTTCAGCAGACATTTCGATACGCTCAGCTATAGCTATCTGATCCACTTCTACAACCGCTGTGAATATGTGACAACCCCGACCCATACAGCTCTGCGCCTCCTTTATGAGCATGGGCTGCGCGCGCCAGCGGGGGTCATCTCCAATGGGGTGGATCTCAAGAAATTCAGGCCGGGGCCTGCCGATGAGGAAGTGCGTCAGCGCTATCATCTGCCGACTGATCGCCCGCTGGTGTTGCACGTCAATCGCCTCAGCGAGGAAAAGCGAGTCAATGTCCTCTTAGATGCCGTGGCCCAACTCAGGAGTCAGGCTTACATTGTGCTAGCGGGAACAGGGCCGGCGGAGGCTGAGCTGCGAGCGCAGGCCACACGTCTGCAGATTGAGGAGCGCGTGGCTTTTCTTGGATTCGTGGCCGATCGCGATCTCCTGGCGATTCGTCGCATGGCCGACCTTTTTGTCATCCCGTCGGAGGCGGATCTGCAGAGCCTGGCCACAATGGAGGCGATGGCCTGTGGCTTACCCGTTGTGGCGGCCAATGCCTATGCCCTTCCCGAGCTGGTCCATCATGGCGAGAATGGCCTGCTATTTGAGCCGGGGAATAGCACAGAATTGGCGCAGACCATCGACTATCTGCTGGAGCGTCCTGAGCTGCGCAGGCAGATGGGGAACAAGAGCCTGGAGATTATTGCACAACACGACCGTGAGCGCGTCCTTGGCCAATGGGAAGCGCTCTATCAACGTCTGGCCTCAGAGTTTGCGTTAGCGCGTCAGCTGCGGGAGCAGGCTCGACGAGCCTTGCGTCTCAGACGTCCATCGCTACCTTCCTAGCGATTACTCTCGCCCCCACGGCGCTCCCCTTGCTCTCGTCGCAGATCGATCCAGGAGCGGTGGAACAGACGAGCAAGGCTACGCTCGATGTCCCAGCGGAGCTGAGTCGCCTGGTAGCGTAACCAGCCAACAACAAGCTCCTGCCAGCTCGGACGAGAGAGAGGGGATGGCACACGGCACCGCTCATCTACGCGGACAAAAACCGGAGCCAGTATCAAAGATCGCGGGCGCTTCTCAAACCTTCGCTCTTCCATGCGGTCTGTAGCTCCTTGACGTGTCCCTCCAGCAGGCATGTGGCAAAATGGACAAGACCAAAGCACTGCGATATTTACAGGTAGGTACCAGGGAGACTCGTAACCAGACTAAGAGACTCTGAGGAAGAGTATAGTGTCTGGAAAAGGATTTGTCCAGGGAATGGCAGGCGCTGTGAACACCTTGGGTTAGCCAGCTTGAGGCCGGGAGCGGCCAGGCTGCCAGCAAGCCAGGATCATCAGGAATGGGTATGAAAGGCGGAGGAGTGGGGGATCGTACCGGCCCGGTACCGAAATGACTAAGGATGCCCGTTTCATTGACAAGAATGGGGGATTTCAGTATACTCTTCGCCACAGGCGAGGAGCCTGTATATTTTGTTTTGGCTTGGGAGCTTGCCCGAGCAAAGGGAATGGTGATGGCTACCAGAGAAGAGGAGAAGCCGGCGCCGATGTCAACGGTCGAGGCCGGTCGTAAAGGGGGGAGTGTTGTCCGCGACAAATATGGTGGGGAGTATTATCGCCAGATAGGCAAGAAGGGGGGTACAGCTCTCAAAGAGAAGCGCGGGAGCGAGTACTACCGCCAGATTGCCCAGAAAGGTGGCCAGGCCAACGTCACGAAGTATGGTCCGGCCCACTTTTCTGAGATGGGGAAGAAGGGTGGCAATGCGACCAAGGCGCGACAAGACCCTGACTTTTACAGCCGGATCGGTAAGTTGGGAGGGGCAGCCCGGCGTCGGAAGAAAGCGGAGGCACAGGAATAATTCATCTCATTATAAAGCTGCTCTTCTGGCACAAGGCAGCGATGTGATCAACAAGGAGCCGGGGAGAGGAGAGAGGCAAACACAGTGTTGGATGACCTGTGGTGCTCTTCCTCATTCCCGGCTCTCTGCCTCTCTTGCTGGCCGGCTGGCTGGCTGGAGGGCGACCGCTGCGAGCGAGGCGAGGCTAGCCCTCCGCTTCCTGAAGGGCCTGCCGCAGAAAGACGCGCAGATCAGGCGCCAGGTCGGGGCGCTTGAGCGCATAGGTGATCGTTGTGGTCAGCAGACCCAAACGCGTACCAGTATCATAGTAGGTGCCAGTGAAACGCAGACCGTAGCAGCGCCCCTCACGTGCCTGGTGCTCAAGAGCATCGGTCACCTGGATTTCTCCACCGGAGCCAGGCGGTGTCTCTTCCAGCAGCGGAAAGATATCGGGAGTCAACAGATAGCGCCCCATAACCGCCAGATTGGAGGGCGCTTGCTCCCGTGGCGGTTTCTCCACCAGGTGGGTGATCCGCAACGCTTGCTCTCCTAGCTCCTCCACCGCAGCAATGCCGTAGCTAGGAATCAGTTCATCTGGCACGGGGGCAAGCGCGACCACCGAGCCACCGTAGCGCTCATGGATCGCCATCAGTTGGGGTAAACAAGGCGTTTCCTCAGCGACCAGCACATCGCCTAGCATGACCACAAACGGCTCATCGCCTACCAGGGTCCGTGCACAGAGAATGGCATGCCCTAGCCCCAGTGGCTCGGGCTGACGCACAGCGCTGTAATGCGCCATCTGCTGCACACGCCGCAGCTCCTCCAATTCCTGCAACTTGCCACGCTGCTCCAACAGCTGCTCCAGCTCGGGAAAGGCATCGAAATGATCCTCAATGCTGCGCTTGCTCCTGCTGGTGACGAAAATGATCTCCTCGATGCCGCAGGCCACGGCCTCTTCGACGATATATTGCAAGGTTGGCTTGTCGACCAGCGGCAACATCTCTTTCGGGATAACTTTCGTTGCGGGCAGGATGCGCGTGCCCAGTCCCGCCACTGGCAATACGGCTTTGCGAATACGCATTAACCCTCCTTGATTCTTGGCAAGAAAGCGCTCCGGTCTACCTGCTCCTGGCGTCCAGCCCTATTGTAGCGACCGGGCGGTTTGATGGTCAATCTCAGCCTGGTGGCCTCCAGGGGGGCCTTGCCATAGATTAGATGAAACATGAATAGCCGAGCTACTCTGTAAAGCAAGTGAACCAGGGTCGAGGTCAGGCCAGGCATCCCTTGCCCACTTATCCATGCGCTCAATGGCACAGGTAAAAAGCTGGGCGGGCCGACCTGGCCTCTCTGGTTGACTATTGCTATCATAGCATATTCTAGCGACACTGAGGCGATCGTCAGTATGAAAGACGCTCCTGCCGCACAACTCTGCGAGCCGGCAGGCAGCGCTGAGGCTGGAGAGAGGCGGCCCAGCCCCTCTCTGCAAGCAGGACAGCAAAAAGATGCGCTAGAAGTCGAAAGGCGTGGCGTTTCTACATGCAGAGCGCCCGTGCTGCGTCTGCTTCCGCGCTCACTCTCCACCGCGCCGCGAGCGCGGTTCTCTCCAGTTGCCTTGAAGCAGCGGCGGCCTAACGGGTGTCTCTTTCTTACTTGCCAGGCTAGTGGCTGTCCCGGTTCAGTCGCCAAACCAGGAAGATTCCATTCTCTTCTTCCCCCTGACCTGAGTAGGGGACAGAGTGGAACGCTCATTGCTGATCTTCTTCTCCCCTATTCCCCCGGGAGCAATATCCCAGCTGTTTCTTCTTGCTGCAAGAATATGCTATAGTTAAGCATAGCCGACATAGTACATTTTTGTAGTGTATGTCCATATATATTTGCAATAGCAGAAGAAATACTGGGCTGGAGAAAGCGGGGAAGGTAATGCTACGTGAGGGTACACAGCTAGCTCAGGGTCGCTATCGTCTAGTGCGCTCACTAGGCAGCGGAAGCCTGGGCGAGGTCTACCTGGCCGATGATCTCCATATGCGGCGCCGGGTAGCCATCAAAATCATCACCGCCGAAGCTACGACCTGCGTTGAAGCCAGCGCCGCCTCGCAGGCGAGACGATATATTGAGCGTGAGCTGAAGGCCATTGCCCGGCTAGATCATCCTCACATTCTGGACCTGTACGACTACGGTGAGGAGTCCTGGCAGCGCTTGCTGCTCCTCTACATGGTCATGCCCTATCGGCCCGAAGGCTCGCTGGCGGGCTGGCTACGTCTGCGCTCGCAGTTCGGGCCGTTAAGTCCCCAAGAGGTCTGTGATCTCGTCAGTCAGGCCGCGGATGCTCTGCAGCATGCTCATGATCATCAGATCATTCATCGCAATGTCAAACCCTCCAACCTGCTGATACAGCTCCATCCGCGGCAACCGCGGCGCCTGCATCTCTTGCTGGGCGACTTCAGCATTGCTCGTATTGCCGAGGCCAGCCTGACCACGGGTCAGATTATTCGTGGGACACCGATCTACATGGCGCCCGAGCAATGGGAAGGCCAGCCGACCTGCGCCACTGACCAGTACGCCCTGGCAATCATGGCCTATGAAATGCTTGTCGGCCAGCCTCCCTTTCAAGGTGGACCGGGGCCGCTGATGTTCCAGCATCTGCAAAAGGCGCCGCCGCCACCCAGCGGCCAGAATCCGGCTCTCTCGCCGGCCATTGATCAGGTGCTGCTGCAGGCTCTCGCCAAACGTCCCGAGGAGCGTTTTGGCTCAGTGGCCGCTTTTGCCAAAGCCCTGGAGCAGGCTGTGACCGGCAATGCCCTGCTGCCAGACTCTGAACAGGCGGAGCAGGAATCTGGCTGGCCGGGAGAGGATGGACTGATTGAGGTGCGACTGGCCATTAGCCGGAGCGAAGCGCGGCACGGAACGCGCCGGCGTTTGAACGTGGCGGGCGAAGAAGTCGAGGTAGAGATCGGGCCGGGCGTGGTCGATGGGCAGACACTGCGGGTCGCCGGCTGGCGCCGTCACGGGGCAGACTGGTCAATGTCGGCGGAGGAAGCCTTGCCGGACCTCTTGCTCAAGCTTGATGTGGTGCCCGACGAGCTGCTGACCGGCGCGGTGGAGGGTGGCGGCTCTGGGGCGGCTATGCCTGTCACAGTAGCAGCAAGCACTCCGCTGTCGTCTGGCGCCTTCGAGGTACCGCAGTTACCCTTTCCCCCGCCCTCACCGCTGCTCCAGGGTGAGCCTTGGGTGGACTGGCCGGGCCGAAGCGAGCTGGGACAGGGACAGGGAACGACCCTGAGCGGGACCTTCCCCGCGATGACTTCCCCAGCTCCGACGCCAGCTTTCAGTGTCACACAGCCTCATCCTCTATCAGGCCGCTCGGGGGCAACGGGCGAGTGCCGGGCCACCTTTGAAGCCGTACCAACGCCGGCAGCATCGAGTCCGATGGCGGCGCCTCCTCCGAGGAGCCAGAGCACGACCGAACTGCGCCGGCTGGTCCGCCCGCCGCGACGCAGCGCCGCTCAGATTGTGACCGTGCTCCTGGTCCTGGCCCTGCTCTTTGTCAGCAGCGGCCTCCTGGCCTACTTCCTGATCACCAGTCAGCCTGCTGCCCTACGAGGAGGAAGCCAGAATGAGAGCCCCGCGCAGAGTGTGACCACAGCCAGGGCGCCACAGGGGCCCGACGGAGAGAGCCGGGCCGAGACACGGGTCAGCGCGGCGCCGACAAGCGCTCTACAAGAAGCCACCGCCACGGCACGCGCTCAACAAGAGGTCACCGCTACCGTCCAGGCACAGCAACGTGCCCAGCTTCAGGCTACTGCCGCTGCTCAAGCCCAGGTTCAGGCTCAGCTCGCTGCTACCGCCACAGCCCAGGCAGCTCAGCCTCTGCTGTTGGCCGATAAAACCAGCCTGCAGGCTCACCCCGGCGCCAGCAGCAGCGACTGCGTCTACACATTGCCGGCGGTTGATAACAGCGGCTACCCGGGCTGGTCCTGCAACCTGACCCTGAGCAGCCGGGGCGCAGCTCAGCAAAACCTCTCCTGGTCCACGAGCATCGCCGGCCCTGGCGGCAATAGCAGCCTCTGGCCGGTCCCTGCAGGCGAAGGTGGCCGCAGCGATATCTATCTACTCCCGGCAAGCGGGCAGATTCACCCCCAGGGAGTACAGCAGGTGCGCGTGATCGTGCGGGATTTCTCTCAGGGAACAGGTTGCCCCAGCAGCTACCTCCTGCGCTTCAGTGGACCGGCGAACTACGTCGATGTGCTCTGGGGTTGCTCCTAGCTGGCTTTGACTTGGCGCCGTGGCAGGCCGTCACTCCACTGCCACGGCGAAGCGCTCTAGTGCTGCGATAGCTGCCTCTTTTTCTCTCCCTTGACAATATACGTATACATATATTACCCTTGCCCATATCTGGGCTACATATACGTAGACATAGACGGATAGCCTGTCTCGCCGAAACCAGGCAGGGGGGCGAGGCGGGACTGTGTGACAAGGCTGAAGCGGAGCGCTCTTTGCGCCTGGCTGAAGGGCAAAGCGCAGCGAAGCGTGTACAGGAGGTACCGACTTTGCCAAATCGCACCATCTATGTAGCAGAGGCTGATCTGCCAATCTTTGAGAAGGCTCAGCAACTAGCAGGCGGCAACCTTTCGGCTACCATTGCGGCGGCCCTCCGCCGTTTTGTGGAGCGAGAGGAGGCACGACGCGCAGGTTTTGAGGAAGTGACGGTCAGGGTAGGCAGGATAGCCCACGTCTATAAGCGCTTTTTAGGGCGCCTGCTGGCCCGCGGTCTGAGTCGCCAGCGAGAGGAGGGCCGCGAAATACTCTACCGCATCTATCAGACGCCTAAAGGCAAGTTTGCTGTCCACCTTCGGGAAGGGCCGGATTGGAGCGACTGGCGGTATTGGTCACAACAGACCTGGCGGCGTCGTGAGTGGGCCTGCTGGCCCCAGGACTACGACTATCGGCTGGAGATCTACGATTCTCTGGAGGAGCTGCGCGCTCATCTACCAGTGGAACTCTATGAGGCAGTCTGTCAGGTCATGAAAGCCGACCAGCAGGAAGACGGCGTGGAGTTTCTGGATATCTAGCAGGCAGCATGGCAGGGCAGTAGCGTATCTCTCCACTGTCATGGTATTCAGAATCAGGAGATGTTGATTTTTTGACAGTCTTGTGATAAAATGACAAAGACTATGGCATAAATAGCTACCTTGATGTAGAATTATGCTAAGCCGAGACGCACCGCAGGGACAGTCAGCGCCACCAGCATGCTGCTGGCTGCGCTGACTTCCTTACGGAAGTAGCCCGTGAGCGTGAGAGCCTCGCTGCAAGGATCGCTGGTGCGCTGTCAGGACCGGGGGAGATTAGTCATGAGTAGACCTGCTCATGATCGGCAACGGTGTGGGTAACCAGATGCTGTGGATGGGAGTGGGGCGGTCTCCAGTCCAGGTGAACACGCCAGCTTGAGCGGCGGTCTCACTGTTACCGGGCTGCGTCTGCTTGCAGGTCTATCACAGCTGCTGAAGCTGTAGAAAGTGAGCAAAGAGAGTAGAAGATGACTCAAACAGACCTGGAGAGAAGAACATCGATGCAGACAGAGACGACGGAAGAGCTGGCCATTGAGGTGCGCGATCTGGTCAAGCGTTATCCGCGGAGCAAGGTCAACGCCGTTGATGGCATTTCCTTCAGCGTGCGACGCGGCGAGATTTTTGGCCTGCTCGGCCCCAATGGGGCGGGTAAGACCACGACAATCGGCATCCTTACAACTAGCGTCTTGCCCACCAGCGGCACGGTGCGGATCATGGGGGTTGATGTGGTAGGCGACCCGATCGGGGTCAAGCAGCACATCTCGGTAGTGCCCCAACGCAGCAACCTCGACCAGAGCCTGCGTGCGCGCGAGATTCTGACCTTTCACGCCGCCTATCATGGCGTACCACGCGCCGAGCGCGAGGCACGGGCCGAGGCCCTGCTCAAAGAGCTGGGCCTGGAGGGACGTGGCCACGAAAAGATCAGACGCTACTCGGGCGGTATGGCGCAGCGGTTGATGCTGGCGCGTGCCCTCATGCATTCACCCGATGTGCTCTTCCTCGATGAGCCGACGAACAGCCTTGATCCGCAGTCTCGGCTCTTCTTGTGGGACCGTATTCGCGCCATGCACGAACGCGGCGTGACCATTCTCCTGACAACGCACGATATGGAGGAGGCCGAACAGCTCTGCGAGCGCATTGCTATTATGGATCATGGCCGTATCCTGGTGCTTGATACGCCCGATAACCTGAAGAAGCTGGTGCCTGGCGGGACGCGCCTGGAGCTGCGTCTGCGTCTTCCTCAGAAGGTTGAGGCCTCCAGAGGAGACGGGGCCGCCTCATCCGGTGACCTGCGCGCTCTGCTAGAGCAGTTACCGGGGCGCCCGCGCGTCGAAGAGTTGCCCGCCGATGACGGGCAGGAGAATCATGGCACCCGCTCCTTCCGCCTCTATGGCGAAGAAGCGGGCGAACTGGCAGTCGAAGCCATGCGCGTTGTGAGCGCCAGCGGTGCCGAGCTGCGCGATCTCCATGTGGCTCGCCCCAGCCTCGAAGATGTCTTCATTTTTCTGACAGGAAGGAATCTCCGTTCATGAGCGTTGAAACATCGATAGATGCAATTTTTATTGAAAAAGGAGCGAGAGAGAGACGACCTCGCAACCGGCTGGCGATGATCCTGGTGGCTTTTCTTGCCATCTTACGCCGCGACCTGGTGGTGACGGGACGGGAGTTCATCCCCTTCCTGATCCAGGTGCTGCTTCAGCCTCTCTTCTTTCTCTTCATCTTTGGCAAGGTGCTGCCCTCGATTGGTGCCGCCCAGCAGAGCTATGCCTCGCTCCTGCTGCCCGGCATCGTCGGCCTCACAGTAGTCACGACGGCCCTGCAGGGTGTGACCCTGCCCCTGGTCCTGGATCTGGGCTTTGGACGTGAGATCGATGATCGCCTGTTGGCGCCGCTGCCGGTGAGCCTGGTGGCGCTCGAAAAGATCCTGTTTGCGGCCCTGCGCGGGCTGATCGCCGGGGCCATCATCTTCCCCTTAGCCTATTGGGTACTGGGCAGCAATTATAGTGTGCGCACCGATGCCATCGGGGTCATCATCGGCATTATGGTGCTGACGGCTCTGGCTGGGGCTACCCTTGGACTGACCATCGGCACGCTGGTGAAGCCTGAGCAAATCGGTCTGATGTTCGCCCTGATCTTTACGCCGCTCATCTTCACTGGCTGCACCTACTATCCCTGGAGTCAGCTCGACGGGATTCGCTGGTTCCAGGTGATCACTCTCTTCAATCCTTTGACTTATGCCTGTGAAGGACTGCGCTATGCAATGGTGCCTCCTGTCCACGGCTACACCTTGCCGACGCTGGGCATCGGCTGGGTGCTGCTGGGCTTGGGCGTGACCTTCGTCGCCTTCCTCGGGCTGGGTATCTATACCTTCCGCCGCGCCGTGGTTAGCTAAGCGGCTGGCAAAGGCAATCCGCCACTGCGGCTTCGCTGATCAGCAAGCGAGCGGTATTGCTTCTGTTCTATCATGCCCTGCCTCCTGGTGTTGTCTGGACTCCGTGCTCAGCTTCACCTGGCGGCGGGCCCTTGTTCTGCGACCTGGCTGTCAAGCTGGTGGTAATCTTCTGGCTCTCAGTAGAGGTGGGTGTGAGCCAGCCTGCAAAAACTTGACGCACTCCCGCTATCTCTGCTACACTTAGACTGTTGCCACAAAACATATTGATATATCAATTACAAGGAAAATGCCCATATTGATGGAACTTCCCCGAATGCGTCTCTGAGCCGAAAGCGGGAACGGCGATCAAGAAAAGAGCAGGAGCGCCATGAGCACATTCCCAGAATTACCACCGGCTCCCTCTGGGGAAGCGTTTCCTCCACTGCCGGGCGAAGCCGCCGGCATTGAAGAGCGCCTTCGGCGCAGTGAAGAGCGCTATCGCTCACTGGTAGCGGCCACGGCTCAGATTGTCTGGGTGGCCAGTGCCCAGGGACTGGTCGAAGAGGACTCGCCGTCCTGGCGAGCCTATACCGGGCAGAGCCTTGAGGAGGTCCTGGGATTGGGCTGGCTAGAGGCTGTCCACCCTGACGACCGGCCTGGGACGCTGCACGTCTGGTCACAGGCGCTGGCCAGCGGTGGCTTTTACGAGATCGAGTATCGCATTCGGCGCTACGACGGTGTCTATCGCACCTTTTGGGTACGCGGTGTCCCCGTCCGTGAAGCTGACGGTAGCATTCGCGAATGGGTGGGCACCTGCACGGACATCACCGACCGCAAGCGGCTTGAAGACGAGCTGGTTCAGACGGCCTACGAGGCGACTCTACGCGCTAATCAGCTAGAGGCGACCTTTGAGGCCATGACCGATGCAGTCTTTATCTTTGACTGCGAAGGGCAGATTCTCAGCGTTAACGCCGCGGCCCGCCGCTTCTTGAGCCGCGTGGCGCCGCTCCCTGACAAAGAGATGACCATCGATGACTATCTGGCCCTGCTTGACCTGCGCGATGCCGCAGGGCAGCCGTTGCCACGTGAGCAGTGGCCATCGCAGCGCCTGCTACGGGGTGAGGTGCTGGCCGATGCCCCGCTGAGCGATCTCCTCTTGCGTCTGCCCGGCGGTTGCGAGCGGCGGATCAGCGTGAGCGGCTCGCCGGTGCGCGATGACCGCGGCTGTGTCATCGGGGCTGTGGCCATTGGGCGCGATGTTACCGAGCGCTATCTGCTAGAGCGCCGTACCCACGAGGCTCTGGAGGCCTTGCTTGCTCTGGCCGAGGCCCTGGTAGAGATCCCTCGCGACCTGGCTGGCCCGCCGCCTCAACAGGCAGGCGCCCCATCCGTCGAGGCAGACGGGTCCTGCACGCAACAGAGGCACGAAATTACGCACCGCCTGGCGCGACTGATCTGTCAGGTCTTGAACTGCCATCAGGTGGTGATCCTGCACCTGGCGCCGGAGAGCGAAATGCTCCAGCTCCTGGCCTATGCCGGTGATGAAGGCGCTGGCGAGCGCTGGCAACACTGGCTGTCTGCGGATTGTTCCGCTGAGCCCCAGCTCACTCTCTGTTTCTCCCCCGAGGCTGTTGCTGCCTTAAGGGCTGATCGCTTGCTTGGTCAGCGCGGAGCTGACGGCAGGGTTGTTCCGATCGAGGTTGGTGAGCGTTATACGGCAGTGATTGCCCCGATGCTCATTGACCAGCAGCTGATTGGCCTGATCCGCATTCAGCAGGCCGAGCGTGAGCACGAATATAGTGCCGAAGAGATGGCGCTTGTCAGGGCCGTGGCCCGTCTGGCGGCCCTGGTCACTGAGCACGAGCGTCTCTTGCACGAGCGAGCGGAAGCGCGCGCCAATGAGCTGGCTCTGCGTGAGAGCAACCGTCGTATGGATGAGTTTCTCAGTATCGCCAGCCACGAATTCAGGACCCCGCTGACCACCATCAAGGGCAATGTCCAGCTTGCCCGGCGCCATCTGCAGCGCCTGTCCCTGACCGCTGAGCTGCGTGAAAAACTGGCCATCGTCCAGGAGCTGCTGGAACGAACAGACCGCCAGACCGGCCTGCTCACGCGCCTGGTGCGCGACTTACTGGAATCCTCGCGGGCCCAGGCTGATCGCCTTGTGGTGCAGCGTCGGCCTGAGAATCTGCTATCCATTGTCCGTCAGACGGTGAGCGATCTGCAGTCGACAGCGACTCAGCGGCGTATTCGTCTGCTGGTGGCTGGCCAGGAGCTGGGACTGGAGAACGAGCCAGCGCCCATCATGGTGCTGGCTGATGCTGAGAGCATCGGCCTCGTTATCACCAACTATCTCACCAACGCCATTAAGTACTCGCCACGCGAGAGTCCGATCGAAGTCTCAATTGAGTGTGAAGAATGCCAGGCTCGTGTCTCTGTACGTGATCAGGGGCCGGGTCTTCCTCTCGCCGAGCAGCGGCGCATCTGGGAGCGCTTCTACCGCGTTCCTGGCGTCCAGGCCCAAGGGAGCGCCAGCCCTGGTCTTGGCCTGGGCCTGCACATCTGTAAAACCATTATTGAGCGTCACCAGGGGAGCGTCGGTGTCTCCAGTCAGCCTGGAGCCGGATCAACCTTCTGGTTTACTCTGCCCCTGCTGACAGATGCTGGTGAGGGCGCAGACCAGCGATAGCGCGTCCTTGCTTGTTGACCAGCCGCAGGTCTCTATCTGGCCTGTCTGCTTGACTGCTTGACAGAAACGGCTCCGTTTTCTAAGCTAAAAGTGTCAGCCAGATCAACCCATCGCTCGTCGTCTCTCGCAATAGCTCATCAACCAATCTGCCCCTGTCGTCCGCCGCTGACTTGTCGGTAGCCGTTGCCTTGCTCATCCAGGAGTAAGGGCGGTCAGAGAGGGCCGGCGGCTTTGGAGGACGAGCATCTCAAGCGAAGGCTGGAACAAGCCGATTGTTCCAGTAGGGACGAAGTAATCCAGCAGGGGGCTGAGTTCTGGTATGATCGACCATCATGATATGCGACAAGATGCCGAGTGGGCCGCGGCACAGCTTGAGCGTGGCCATCTTCTCGCGAAGCTGTCCACTGGCGATCGGCAACAACAGCTGAGTGAAGCCATAGCCTGCTACGAGGCGGCGTTGCAGGTCTACAGGCGGGAGGAGTATCCGCGCGAGTGGGCCTCTGCCCAGAAAGGGCTGGGGGATGCGCTGGCCCAACTGGCCGCAGGCGAGCGCGAAGCGAATCTGAGGCGAGCCATAGCCTGCTACGAGGCGGCGTTACAGGTCTACAGGCGGGAGGAGTATCCGCGCGAGTGGGCGCAGCTTCAGCACAATCTGGGCACCGTCTACAGCCAGCTGCCGGGCAGAGAACGAGGCGAGCAGCTGAGGCGGGCCATAGCCTGCTATAAAGCGGCCCTCAGCGTCTTCCGCGGCGAACAGTTTGCCTTCCAGCGCGCGATCACCCTGCAGAGCCTGGGTAATGCCTGGGGGGATCTGCCAGCGGGGGGGCGTCATCGCAACCTGAAAAGAGCCATAGCCTGCTACAAGGCGGCCCTCCGCCTCTGCGATCGCCAGAAGCATCCTCTGGAGTGGGCACGCCTCCAGAACAATCTGGGCACGGCCTATCTGAGTCTGCCCGCGCGCGATCGTCGCCCGCGGCTGGAACGCGCTATTGCCTGCTACGAGGCCGCCCTGCAGATATATACCCATGTTACCCATCCCTACGAGTGGGCGACGGTGCAACAGAATCGCGGCAATGCCTATCTTCAGCTGCCTGGTCAGCCACGTCGTGTCAATATCGAACGCGCCATCATGTGCTACCAGGCGGCCCGACGAGTCTTTACCCGCGATGCCTATCCGTGGGAGTGGGCGCGGCTCCAGAGCAATCTCGGTATTGCCTATGCCGGGCTGGCCAGTGTAGGAGAGGAGCAGGAGCGGCATTCCTATCTGGAGCGGGCCTTGATTTGCCTCCAGGCTGCGCTGGAGATACGCACGTCTGAGACGGCGCCGCTCGACTGGGCGGCGACGCAGCTCAACCTGGGCAATGTCTACCGCAGTCTACCCGGGCGCAAACGTCAGGAATATCTGGCGCGGGCCATCGACTGCTACCGGGCGGCCCTGCGTATCTATAGCCGGAGCAGCCATCCCGTTGAGTGGGCGCTGACGCAGAGCAATCTCGGTAACGCCTATGCCGACTGTCTGGGGCCGGCGCGCTACACCTTCTTGCACAAGGCCATTGCGGCCTATCGGGCAGCGCTGCAGGTCTACACACGCGAAGCTTTCCCATATGAATGGGCCAGAGTGCAGCACAACCTGGGTGTAGCTCTGCGGCAACTGGCAGGTCACCAGCCTGGTCTGCTGCGCCAGGCGATACGCTGTTATCAGGCAGCGTTGCAGGTCTTGGCGCGCGAAGGCCATCCCGAAGAATGGGCCCAGCTCCAGCGTGCTCTGGGCGATGCCTGGAGCAGCCTGCGCGAGGGCAATCGCTACCGTCATCTGCGGCAGGCCATAGCCTGCTATACGGCGGCCCTGGAGGTCTACCGGCCCGACAGCACTCCTACCCTCTGGGCGGCCACCGTGCAGGCGCTGGGTAGGGCCTACCGCCGTCTGCCAGCCCGAGGCAGGAGCCGTCAGGTAGCGCTGCGCCAGGCTTTGGCCTGCTACGATCAGGCCCTGCAGGTCTACACGCGCGAGACTTTCCCTTGTGAATGGGCCCAGCTACAATTTGAACGCGGCAAGACCTATAGCCAGCTGGGGCGCGATCCTCGCAGCAGGAGTGGCTACCTGGAGCAGGCGCGTAACTGCTACCGGGCGGCTTTGCGCGTCTTCTATCGCCTGCAGATGGATCGCCAGGCCGCGGCAGTGGATCAGGCCCTCAGTCGTCTCCGGAAAGCCCAGGCGCTGCAGTTCCGGCCTCATCTGCCGTACCATCGCCCATGAGCCTGAGAGAGGGGGATGGCTCGGGCCGACTCAGGCAAGAGAAAACAAAGCCGCAGCCTCGTCTGAGGCTGCGGCTTCTTCTGTACGTTACTGCTCAAACCCAGAGACCCGCAGGGGCTGCCTGGAAGACTCACATCTCACAAGGTCACCTAGACGGCGCTGCCAACAAAGGAGCGAAGCAGCGAATGGAAGGTCTCCGGCTGTTCCTCGTGCGGATGCTCACCGCAGCGTTCAAGGACGTGCGTTTCAAGCTGAGGATTGATGCGTTTGAAGGCGGCGCTGACGCCGGCGCCGTTGCGTCCCCAGAGCGCCATCACCGGCACAGTCAGGCGCGCAAGCGGTTCACTGACGTCGGCATGCAGTTTGCCAGCCAGGAGATCGGCCACCGGGAAGCGCGCATCGGGCTGATGAGCGCTGATATAGGTATATTCGATCAGCTCATCGCTGATGAGAGAGGGGTCATAGTAGGCCCGCTCTTCGTAGTAATTGCGGATCGCGCGCCGGGTCGTCAGTAGATTGTAGGCAAACTGACCCACGAGCGGCAGACGCAAACCGAAGCGCATGGCCACTTGCAGCGGACTTGGGGAAGGCTCTTCGAGCATCGTCTCTGGGGGCGAAACCAGAACCAGCCGCTCGTAGCTGCCCGGATGGCGGTAGGCGTCGGCGATGGCGTAGGCCCCGCTCAATCCGCGCGCCACAACGAGAGCCGGTGCACGCACCGCCTCGCGCAGGAAATCGCTGAGCAGATCACTGAGGATCTGCGGCTCATAGGCAATGGCCGGACGGTCGGAGAGGCCAAAGCCAAGCAGGTCCAGGGCATAGACGCGAAAGTCTTGAGCCAGAGCCTCAATATTGCGTCGCCACTCGTAGGACGAGGCGCCAGGCCCAAGGCCGTGCACGAGCACCAGAGGCTTCGCTTCGCGCGCTCCCTGCATGGTGTAGAAGACATCACCATATTTCCAAGGATAGCGGCGCCCCTCTCCGGCAAGGCCGGGACTCAGCTCGCCGGCCAGTGCTTCTGTAATCTTATTGACCACCGCCACCGTCCCCAGCACACCACTGGCAATGAGGCCGGTCGCCACAATTTTCCCTCTGATTTTCATAAGAATACTCCTTATGTCCCTCTGTCACTCACTAGAAAAAACTTAGTGTAGTTTTGCTCGCGAATAGGTTGCAGCTATCCACCAGGAAAGGACAGCGCGAAGCATCGGCTGCTCTCCTGATGGTAGCCGTTTGCTGCCGGCGCCGTCCACGTCGCCAGGCATAGTCGTGGGTCAACCGTAATATATCACGTGGGCTGAAGGAGGGGGAGAGCGGGATCAGCCAAGGAGGAGAAAGGCGCTAACCGAGGAAGGCCCAGGCCAGCCCTTGCGCACCAGGTCCGCCATATGTTAAACTCTACTATAGATGGTGAGAGCGGTTCCTCTACCGTTCTCCTCCATCGTTTTCCTTCTCTAACCGTTTCCCCTGTCTCTGCTACTGCCCCTGCAAAAGGGGCCTTTGTGCGTAGTAAGCCTGTTCTGTGATCGGTACCGGACCTGCTCTCTACGCGCCGTCTTGTGTTGATGTCTGGCTGGTGAGGACCAGTATGACCTATTGTGTTGGTGAGTATTACGAGCGAGCTGAGGATTACGATCTGGAATATCAAAGCCAGAGCGAACAAGATGTTCCCTTCTGGCATGGATTGATCGAAGAATATCGGCCTCGGCATGTGCTGGAACTGGCCTGTGGCAGCGGGCGCATTGGCCTGCCCCTGGCGCGCAGTTTCCCCGAACTCCTCATTGAGGGCCTGGATAGCTCGCCCCAGATGCTCGCCGCCTACCGGCGCAAGCTCGGAGGCGAGCCGCTGGAGGTTCAACGCCGGGTCATCCTCCATGAGGGCGACATGCGTAACTATCACTTGCCCGCCTGCGGCAACTTTGACCTGATTTTCTTGCCTTTCAACTCGGCAGGTCATCTTTATACTATAGAAGAGCAGTTAGCAACCTTTCATTGCACATACGACCATCTGGCGCCTGGAGGGCGCTTTGTTATCGATGTGCTGCTGCCCAACCTCGATTATCTGAGCGCCGCCCTCAATCGTCCCACCCAGCTCTATCTGGAAGACGAAATCGGCGACCCCGCCAGCGAAAGTACCCTGCTCATCTACAGCAGCCGTCGCTACGATCCATGTGAGCAGCTTGAGCACATGGTCTGGATTCACGAACGCTTCTCCGAGCAAGGGGAGAACGAGCGCTATCTCACCCAGCTCGATCTCCACATGTACTTTCCGCGTGAGTTACAGCTACTCTTTCTCGCCAGCGGTTTCGCCGTAGAGGCCATCTATGGTGATTACGAGCGGCGGCCTTTTGGTAAAGGTACCAGGCAGATTATTGTTGGGCGCAAGAGAACGTAGTATGAGGAGGGTAGAATAATAGAGTAGGTAGATAGATCGATCCAGTTAGCCAAGGGCACTCCAATCGGACTGACGGCTCTTGGTCCCTGGTCCCTGGTCCACGTCTCTGTTGCAATTGCCAAACTCCACCCTGCCTGTCTCCAAGTGAGCGGGAGAGCGGGAAGGGAGGGACAGCCATCTCATGGAAGCCCAATCGAAGAAACTCATGATTAGTGGCCAGCGTACCTGCCACTGTGATCCCTCCCACCTCAACTGCCAGACGCCCAAAGAATGGATCAAATGCCAGTTGGGCGTCTGGCAGTTCTCCTACGAGAAACGCGACATTCGCGACAAGCAGAGGCATCCGGCGGCCTTCCCTATTGCCCTGGCGCGGCGCTGCATTGAACTCTTCACCCATCGCGGCGAGCTGGTGCTTGATCCCTTCATGGGGAGCGGCACCACCCTGATCGCTGCCCGCGACGTCGGGCGCAACGCTGTCGGCTTCGACATCCATCCTGACTACGTCGCCCTGGCGGAGGAACGGCTCAGTTGTGTGCCAGTGCCCGGCGATCCCCTGGCGGCCCAGGCTCGTCAGCTTGCCCTCCAGGATGATGCGCGCAACATTCCTTTGTATCTGGACCCCGAGAGCGTGGCCTGTATCGTCACCTCGCCACCCTACGCTAACCTGCTCAACCGTGCGCGTCTCAACAAAAGCCGACGCGGTCAGGCGCGTAAAAACGATCAGTACCATCGTGTTGAGCAGTACAGCCAGCTTCCTGAAGACCTGGGCACGCTAGAGCTGGGAGCCTACGCTGAGGCTATGCGTGAAATCTTTGCTGGGCTACTACCCCTGCTCAAGAAGCGTGCTCATTGCGTCGTCAACGTCACCGACATGTGGTGGGAGAACCAACGCATCACCATCCACCTGGCCGTGATCGAGGCCCTGCGCCTGGCCGGCTACGAGTTGCGCAACATCATCATCTGGGACCGTACGAATATTGTCAATCGTGTAGGGATCTTCGGCTGGCCCAGCAATTATATTACAATGGGTACCACCTTCGAGTATCTGCTCGACTTCTGGAAGCCCGAGTGAAAAGCGGTCAGCAAGTAGAAACGAAACGCCCATGTCTTCTCTGCCGCTGAAAGGGGCGGGAAGGACACGGGCGCTACTGAGAGTGAGCGGACAATTGGCCTTGGACGGGCGGCCCGGGTGCCTGGCTCATCAGGCTACCTGCCAGACGTGGATCTGGCCGTCGTCGCCGGCGGAGGCCAGGCGCGTGCTGTCGGGCGACCAGGCCACGACGTTGACGTCCTCGGGATGCTCGCTATAGGTCAGGAGGTGGTCGCCGCTGGTGGCGTCCCAGACCTGGACGGTCTTGTCTTCGCCGGCGGAGGCCAGGCGCGCCCCATCGGGTGACCAGGCCAGGGCGGTCACCTCATCGCTGTGATTGGTATAAGTCAGAATGTGATGCCCATTGGTGGCGTCCCAGACCTGGACGGTCTTATCTTCGCCGGCGGAGGCCAGGCGTGTGCTGTCAGGTGACCAGACCAGGGTAGTCACGCTATCGGAGTGGCCCTGATAGACGAAAATGACCTCCCAGGAGCTGATGTCATAGATGCGAACGGTCTTATCCAGGCTGGCGGAAGCGATGCGGCTCCCATCGGGTGACCAGGCCACGGCGCTCACCAGGCTCGTATGACCGCGCAAAGTCGCCACGCGCTTGCCCGTCATGGCCTCCCAGACGAGAGCCTGCTTGCTCAAACTGGCGGAGACGATCAGGCGACCATCGGGGGACCAGCTCAAGGAGATCACGGAATCCTGGTGGCCGCGGAAGGTCGTCACGCGGCGTCCACTGGCGGCCTCCCAGACGTGGGCCGTGTGGTCGTTGCTGCCTGAAGCAATGTAGGTGCCATCGGGCGACCAGGCGGCGGTGCGCACCGGCTCTTGATGGCCGCGGTAAGCGAAGATCTCCCGTCCTGTGGTGGCATCCCAGACCTGGAGAGTGTGATCGTAGCCGCCAGAGACCACCCGGCGCCCGTCAGGGGACCAGGCCAGAGCAAAGACGCGCTCGTTGTGCCCGCTGTAGGTATAGAGGCGCCTGCCAGGCATTGGTGTTGACGGAGACACCTCCAGGCGTGGAGTAATAGAAGAAGCGCCTGGCGCTGGCGTCGGCATCGAGATGATCTCGGGCGTGCCTGCGGCTCCAACGGGAGTCGCTGGCGAAGCGGGGGCGGGCGTCTCTGAGGAGGCCGCCGTCAACGAAGGCAGAGTTTGCGACTGATTAATGAGCTGGCTACTTGTCTGCATGGCGGCGATGCGCTGCAGCTCCTGCTTAATGGCCGCCATTGAGGCTGGGCGCTGCTGCTCATCGAGGCTCACCATCAGCATAATCAGCTTCTCCAGCTCGTACTCCAGCGGCTGTGTATACGAATGCATCGCCGTAAAACGGAAGGGGGACTGCGTAGGACTCTGGCCGGTCAGGAGATGGTGCAGGGTGGCGCCCAGGCTGTAGACATCGGAGCGCGGCGTCGTCTGGGCCTTGCCGTACTGTTCGGGGGCGGCGTAGCCCCACGAGGCGAAGGCACGGGTATCGCGTATCTGACCTGGCTTGAAGTGGCGCGCGATGCCAAAGTCAATCAGGTAGAGATGGCCCTCGGCGGTGCGCATCACATTGCTCGGCTTCAGATCGCGGAAAATGATGGGAGGCTGGCGGCTATGGAGGTAGCTGAGCACCGAGCTGAGCTGAATGCCGATATCCAGCACCTCGGCAATTGGCAGTCCGGGCGGGCCGTTTGGATGTTCCCGCTGCCAGCGCAGCAGATACTGCTCCAGCGACTCACCTTCGATGAAATCCATCACCAGATACCACTGCCCTTCTTCCGAGAAGTGGTCGTAGATGCGCGGCAGATTGGGATGCATCAGGTTCGCTAGCAGCAGGGCCTCCTGTTTGAAAGCCGCCGTTGCTTCCGCGATCTCTTCCGGGCCGAGACCGCTCTGGCTCATCTCTTTGATTGCCACAGTGCGGTCACCAAACTGAGTATCCTGGGCGCGATAGACGGCTCCCATGCCGCCCTTGCCGAGCAGGGCCACGATGCGGTAGCGCTGCCGCAGCAGATGATTGATCGGAAGCTTGCCGGTGCTGGTGCTCAAATCGGAAGCGGTTTCTCTCTCGTTCCCGGGTGTTGCAGAGAGAGGGCGCTCTGGCAAGGGCTGCCCACAGTGGAAGCAGAAGCGGGCCTGTGGGCGGTTTGCCTGGCCGCAGCGATCGCAATAGATGGGAGTAGCATCGTCGTTGTACATCCGTTACGTTACTCCGTTGAGAGAGGAGCCGGGCCGGCCAGGACGCAGACAGAGACTGGGGCCACGGTCTCCGGTCGTCGTTGCCTTGCTGTGCATGGCATTGCGTGCTTCAGTGCTCTACACGTTGGCTGAGGCGCGCAGGTTGCCGGTGTAGGAGAGTCGGCTCGCGCTCTCAGCTATAGTAACATTCTCTAAAGAAAGCTGTCAAACACCATGCAGAGTATTCATCATCCGCTTTTTGCCACCGTTTACGAGCGACTGAGCCGCGCCGGGGGTGAGTGGGAGAAGGCCCTGAGAAGGGAAATAGTAGGGATGGCACAGGGCCATGTACTGGAGGTAGGGGCTGGTACGGGGCTAAATTTCGCCTATTACGACCCTCAGCGGGTTGAGAGAGTCGAGGCTGTCGAACCGGACCCAGCCATGCTGCGCTATGCCCGGCGGCGCCAGCAGGAGGCCCCGGTGCCGGTTCTGCTCCATCAGGCGCGTGTAGAGCAGCTGCCCTTTGCCGACGCAACGTTCGATAGCGCGGTTGCCACGCTGGTCTTTTGCTCGGTTGAGGAGCCAGCGCGGGGCTTCGCCGAGATTAGGCGCGTGCTCAGGCCGGGAAGTCGCTTGCTCCTGGTGGAGCACGTACGCGCAGCCAGCCCCGTGACGGCACGGCTGCAAGACCTGCTGACGCCCCTGATGAGACGCTGTGCGGGCAACTGTCACTGGAATCGCCCCACGCTCACAACGCTCGCCGAGGCCGGGCTGCGCGTCGCCTCCAGGCGGGATGAGGGAGGCGGCTTGATGCCGCTGGTCGTTGTGCAGGCGATCAAGGAGTGAACCAGACTTGCACGGTCTGGTCGTCGCCCGCGGAGGCAATGCAGCTTCCGTCGGGCGACCAGGCCAGGGCGTTGACTTGATCGCTGTGACCCGTATAGGTAAAGGTGATCGAGCGGGCGGCCAGCTCCCAGAGGTGCACCTGGCCGTCGTCCCCGCCGGAGGCCAGAAAGCGCCCGTCAGGGGACCAGGCCAGGGTGTTGACCCAGCCGGGATGGGCCGCGTAACTGGCGACAGCCTCGCCCGTGGAGGCATTCCATAAATAGACCTGGCCGCCGAAGCCGCCGCAGGCCACATACTGGCCGTCGGGCGACCAGGCTAAGGCTCCCAAAGGAGTGTCATGCTGCCGGGGAGCAAAGAGCTGATGGCCGTTGCTCGCCTCCCAGACCTGAAGGGTGCCGTCCCAGGAGACGGAGGCGATAGACCGTCCCTCTGGCGACCAGGCCAGGGCCAGCACCTTATGGCTGTGACCGCCATAGGTGAAGATAATATCGCCGTCCTTCAAACTCCAAATTTCTACCAGGCCATCTTCGCTGCCGGAGGCCAGCTTCGCCCCCACCGGCGACCAGGCCAGCGCCAGAATGTAGCGCGCGTGGTCACGGCGCGAGAGCAGCCGCTCACCATCGGCGGCGTTCCATATCTGCATGGTCCGATCGTTACCACCTGTTGCCACATAGGCCCCATTGGGCGACCAGGCCAGAGTCAGGACCTGGCCCCGGTGACCAGTATAGGTAAAACGCTCACTGCCTGTGGCGGCCTCCCAGACCTGCACGGTGCCGTCCATGCTGGCAGAGGCGATACATGTCCCATCGGGCGACCAGTCCAGAGTACGCACCCAGTTGCGATGGTCGCGGTAAACATAAAGCGTCGTTCCAGGTGTGGGCACGGCCAGGACCCCCGTCGCTGCTTTTGCTGCTGTCGCTGTCGCTACACTATTGCCGCTGTGACCGCCAGCTGCGGCGGCTGCGTTCGCTCGGGCGAAGAGCCAGACTCGTGAAGGTGGGCGGGAAGGCTGAGCGACGGCGTAGCGGCTGGAGCGGTTGATCATCCTCGATCCTCTTCTTCCTTCCTTATCCTCTCGCTGGGTATTTCGTGGATCGATTGTAGGAGAGCAACGTACCGGTGTCAAGGTGCCTCGCTGGAATGGTACTTTTGCATGATCAGATGCTCTTCGCTCCCTTGCTCCCTGCCATTTCTCACTGCTCAGCTTGTCCCCAGCCCCCACTGACCATTGTCCTGCTGCGGGCGGCCCCATCAGCGCCAGCCTGGCGCTTTCTCCCTTGGGGCTTCCGCTGCTATAATGTAGGGAAAGAAAAGACAGGGTAGGGATACCTCAAGTCGAGGAGAAGCTTCCCCGGCTGAGATGAGGAGGAAGTGAGGCCGTCCCCGACCATTGCCTAATCAGATCAGGAGAGATCAGCAGCAGGAGAGAACTATGAGCGACCGGCTCGTCTCGCCGCGCGTGAGTCAGGAAGAGGAGATTATCGAGAGCAGCCTGCGCCCTCGCCGCTTATCCGAATATATCGGTCAGGAGCGAATTAAGGAGAATCTGGCGATTTTGTTGGAGGCGGCCCGGCGCAGGAATGAGCCTGTGGATCATGTCCTGTTATATGGGCCGCCTGGCCTGGGCAAGACCACGCTCTGCAACATTATTGCCGCCGAGATGGGGGTCAATCTGAAAACGACCTCGGGTCCGGCCATCGAGCATGCCGGCGATCTCGCCTCTATTCTGACCTCGCTGCAGGAGGGCGAGGTGCTCTTTATTGATGAGATTCATCGACTCTCGCGGGCCGTGGAGGAGCGCCTCTATTCGGCGATGGAGGACTTCGCCATCGATGTCGTCATTGGAAAGGGGCCGGGCGCACGCTCGCTGCGGATCTCTTTGCCTCCCTTCACAGTGGTCGGCGCGACGACGCGCGTTGGGGCCCTCTCTGCCCCGCTGCGCGATCGTTTCGGGGCCATCTATCGTCTGGAGTATTACAGTGTCGAGGCTCTCAAGCAGATTCTGCGCCGCTCGGCGCGCATCCTGCGCGTGCCCGCCGATGAAGATGGCATCGAAGAAATTGCCGCCCGGGCCCGGGGCACGCCGCGCATCGTGAATCGCTTGTTGCGGCGTGTGCGCGATTATGCTCAGGTCAAGGCCGACGGAGTCATCACGCGCGAGATCGCCCGCGCCGCCCTCGATGCCCTGGAGATCGACCACATTGGCCTGGACCTGACCGACCGCCATCTCTTGCTAACCATTATTCACAAATTCGATGGGGGACCTGTCGGCCTCGAGACGCTGGCGGCCAGCACGAGCGAGGACCCGGAAACTATCGAGGATGTCTACGAGCCGTACCTGCTCCAGCTCGGCTTTATTGCCCGTACCCCGCGTGGGCGAGTCGCCACCCGCCTGGCCTATGAGCACCTTGGCCTTAATCCTCCGGCAGCTGGCCTGGGTGGACGCTCTCCTGCTGCTCAGGGTCCTGCCGCCAGCGGTGGCCCCGAGCTGTGGACCGCCGGCGAGGCTCACGAGCGTTCTACGGCTTCCTCCGGTTCCGAGGGCGAGGACTGAGAAAAGGACGCACGTGAAGACCCGGGTAGCCCGGACTACCGCGGCTGTTCATCGTGGCCGAACTGGCAGCCTTACCAGGGATGAAGCTGACCGTTGACCACCTGGAACTTATAAGCTCGCTCCAGCACCTCTGGAGGAAAATGGCTCGCGTCGGTGGTAGTCAGCAGCACCTGCTCATGGTCGAGAATGGCCTGCAGGAGTTGCTCCCGCCGTCGCTGGTCTAGCTCGCTGAAGACATCGTCCAGCAATAGCACCGGCTCATCGCCGGTCGCGGCCCGCATATAGGCCAGCTCGGCGAACTTCGTCGCCAGGGCCACCGTGCGTTGCTGTCCGCGCGAGCCGTAGGTGATCACGCTCATCCCATTGACCAAAAACTCCAGATCGTCGCGGTGCGGCCCCAGCAAGCAGACCCCCTGTTGAATCTCCTTTTGGCGCACGGTGTGGAGCTGTCTCAGATAATGCTCCTGGGCCTCGGTGAGCGAGCGCTGCGGATGAGGGTGAAAGGAAGGACGATAGACAATCTGCAGCTGCTCGCGTCCCCCGCTCAATTGCTCCTGAAACGGTGCCGCCAGCTCGTTGAGAGCTGACAGCATACGCTCGCGCTCGAACATAATCATCGTCGCCAGCAGCGTCAGGCGCTCATCGAGGTAGTCCAGCAGGCGAGGATCTTCGTGGTAGTCGCGAATACGCTTGAGCAGAGCGGCACGCTGCATAATGATCTTCCGGTACTGCTGCAGCGCCTGGCAATAGCGGGGCCGCACCTGACATAGACTGCGGTCGATAAAGCGTCGGCGCTCGTCGGGCGAGCCATCGACCAGATGAAGATCGGCGGGTGCAAAGAGCACATTGGTCATGCTGCCGATGAGATCGAGCGTCCGACGTGGCACCTCGTTGATCTTGATGCGCTTGCGCTGCGTGCCGCCGGGCCAGTGAGGCGGGCGAGTGGCCTGCTCGCCGCTGCCCAGCAGTGGGGGCGTCGGGTCGAAAATGACGATTTCCACGTGCAACTCGCCGTCGCGCCGCCGGATGCGCGCATCGAGGCGGGCCAGATGATCGGGCGCATACCAGTTGACCACCTCGCGATCTGCCGAGGCATGGAACGAAGTACTGGTCGCGATCATCGAAACGGCTTCGAGCAAGTTCGTCTTGCCCTGAGCATTTTCTCCGCAGAAGAGAAAAAGGCCCGGCCCCAGCGACAGATCCAGCTGTCTATAGTTGCGAAAATCGGTCAGCGCGAGATGTACGAGGTGCATCGACGCTCCAGCTACCTACCTGTCTCCAATAAAAAGAGGTGCTGCCTTGCCGTGCGGCAGGCAGACGGACAATCCGGCTGGCCTGGCTGGCCCCGCTCCCCGGTACCGACGCCGCCTGGCCTCTGCTGAGCATGCTCGAAGAGCTGGCGGACGGGCGGGCGCCCTCACCCTGACCTGTCCGGGGTGAGACCCAAGCGGGGCGAGCAGGCCCGCCAATCAGCTGCGATTCGTGTGCATCGGCATAATAACATAGGTATACTCGGTGGCATCTACCGGACGCAGCACTCCGGGGCGCATCGGCGAAGTGACCTCCAGAGCCACCTCCGGTGCATCCAGGACATTGAGCACATCGACCAGATAATCCACATTGAAAATAATCTGGATCTCCTCGCCGTCAACGGCGGCATTGAGCGTACTGGTCGTATCACCCAAATCCTCAGCGGTCGCCTCAATCGTCACTGTGCCAGTCTCCGAGCCGGTGGCGCCTTGCGGCGAGATCTTCAGGCGCGTGATATTCGAACTATTGCGCGCGAAGAGAGCGGCGGCCTTCACACGCTCAGTCAGCGCCTTCGTTTCCAGCACCGCGCGCGTCTTATACTCCAGAGGGATAATGGCGCGATAGTTCGGGAAGGTCCCGTCGAGCAGACGAGAGACCAGATCGATCTGCTCCGTATGGAAGAGCACCTGGCGATGGTTGGGGGTGACGATCATCTCGACCGGGCCCTCGTTGGGCAAGATGCGCGCCAGCTCAGTCAACGTGCGAGCTGGAATCAAGATATCCTCGCGCGGCTCGGTCGCCCCTGGGAGCGGGGCTGTCCGTGTTGCCAGGCGGAAGGCATCGGCGGCCACAAAGGTCACCTTCTCTTCGCGGACCTGCACCAGCACGCCTGTAAAGACGGGACGCGACTCATCCTTCGCCGCGGCGAAGGCCACCTGGCTGATCATCTCCTTGAGCAGGGGAGCCTCCAACAGAATCGGCGGCTCGCCCCCCTCGGCGGTTGGAATCAGCGGAAACTCGGAGGGGTCCATGCCCTTGACGTTAGTATTGATGCCCAGACCCAGACACTGCAGATTGACCACGTGGGTATCCGGCTGGGCCGTCACCTGGACCGATCCCTGGGGCAAACTATTGACCAGCTCCGTGAAGAGGCGGGCCGGAACGGTCGTTGTTCCCTCCTCGTCGATCTGGGCCTCAACCCAGCAATTGATACCGATCTCCAGGTTGGTCGCCGCCAGCTTCAGCCGCCCCTGTTCTGCGCTCAACAGCACATTGGCCAGGATCGGCAGAGTGCTGCGGCTTGAGACGGCGTGGCTTACTACCGAGAGACCACGGCTCAAATCCTGCTGCTTACAAGTGAATTTCACGTTCTTCCTCCAGATACACCATTATGTCCTCGATTAGTATATCCTATGGGGTCGAGGGGGACAACTGTCAGACCCATTTGTCGCTACGCTGGCGACCTGGCGCGTTCCGCTCGGGGACGGGCCTGGCTCACATGTCAGACCGCTTTGTGAGGGGCCAGCGGAGAGAATCCAGCCCTCTCCTCTCCCCTACCATTCACTGTCTGCAATGGGTTCTGTTTTGATCATTCTCAGGGGCCAGCGAGGGAACGGATAGGGGGCGGCCTGGTGGCGCTCCCTGCGTTCATGGCTGCCGTATGCAGGGCAGATCAGACCTTATCATTATCCTCGCCGAGCAGAGGGGGCGCCTTATAGAGCCGGGCCGGGGTCTCTGAGAGGCGCAGTGGTGAGCCGACCAGCTTGATCGTACCCGCCGTTGGATGCTCGCACTCCCAGACAAAGCCGCGGGCCTGAATATGTGGATCGCTGAAGACTTCGCTTACCTTATTGATCGCTCCGCAGGGGATGCCGGCCTCGCGCAGCTCCTGCAGCCAGCTCTCGCTATCCTTCGTGAGCAGCAGCTCCTGCAATATCGGAATCAGCGCCTCACGGTTGCGTACGCGCTGAGGATTCGTAGCGAAGCGCGGGTCATCGGCCAGCTCCTCGCGACCGAGCAGGCGGCACAGCGAGCGGAAGAGGCGATCGTTGCCGCAGGTGATCACAATATAGCCATCGCGGGTGCGGAAGGCCTGGTAGGGCACGATATTGGGGTGTCCATTGCCATAGCGCTGGGCTTCCTCGCCTGAGATCAGGTGATTAGAGGCCACATTACCCAGCAGCGTAATCGTGGCTTCCAGCAGAGAGATATCGATATACTGCCCGCGACCTGTGCGATCGCGCACGCGCAAAGCCGTCAGAATAGCGATACAGGCGAAAGTGCCGGCAGTCAGGTCACCGACGGGTGTACCCACGCGCATCGGCTCTCCGTCGACCTCGCCGGTCACCGCCATGATGCCTGACTCAGCCTGAGCGACGAAGTCATAGCCGGCGCGCTGGGCATAAGGGCCAGTCTGGCCATAGCCGCTGATCGAGCAATAGATCAAGCCGGGATTGATCGCGCGCAGATCCTCATAGCCCAGACCGTAGCGGGCTAGCGTCCCAGGGCGGAAGTTCTCCACGAGAACGGTCGCCTTCTTAATCAGCTCTAAGAGGCGTTGACGGTCGTCTTCGCGCGTGAAATCCAGGGTAATGCTCAGCTTGTTGCGGTTGAGTCCCAAATAGTAGGCGCTTTCGCCGGCGATGTAGGGCGGACCAAACTGGCGTGTATCGTCGCCTTTGCCTGGCTGTTCGACTTTGATCACCGTGGCCCCGAGATCGCCGAGAATCATTGTGCAATAGGGGCCAGCCAAAACGCGCGAGAGATCGATGACGAGGACATCGGAGAGAGCTGCTTCCATAATCATTCTTCCCTTTCGCTTCAAGCCTGTCTAAGCTGTCCCGTTGCCTGTTGCCTGTATAGCGTGCGGCAGCATAGGAGGGCGCTGGCATAGCGGGAGCAGGCTCCTGCCTGGCCTGGCTGGCAACTATCCAGCCGGGTAGAGAGCAAGCGAGAGCGCGCCGCTGCTGGAGCGAAGGTCTGTGCCAGCCCGCGCCATCGCCATACAGACAGTTAAGCGGAAGGAGCAAGGGCCTGTCAAGTCATAGTGCTAGGGGGCAGGAGAGGATGGCGGTGAGATGGAAGGCAAGGCGCTGCCCGCGGAGCCTTGAACATCAGGGTCGGGATTGCTCTGCGGCTCGCGTGAGTGTGCGGGACCACTGGCCAGGTAATCCTGTAGCACCTGACGCAGCTCGTGAACGATCTGCTGAAGCGGGCCGCTCAGGTAGAGGCCACCGGGCACATGGTGGGCTAGCTCGCTGTGGTAGAGAAAAGCCTGACCCCCGAAAACCAGCAGCGGACGTGGCTCAGGTAGCTCCTGCAGACGGCGCGCCAGGTCGATCAGAGTCGCCACGTAGGCCGGCATGGTGACCGAGATGCAGAGCATGACCGGCTGCATCTCGCGTACCACTTCCAGCAGGCTGCTGGTCTCGATGCTCTGGCCGAGGTAGATCGTACGCATACCGGCGCGGCGCAGGAGCAAGGCGAGCATCAGCGGGGCCAGTTCGTGAGGTTCGCCGGGCGCGCAGCCGCAGATGATCAGCGGCCCACGATTCTCGTTCACCGAAATATAGAGGAGATTTATGAGGAAGCCACGCAGGAAATTACTGGCAAAATGCTCGATGGCCACGCTGAGCCGACCTGTCTCCCAGAGGTGACCGACCTGCCAGAGCACTGGCGTCACAACCTCGGCACAGACCTGCTCAACCGGATAGAGGGCCAGCAGCGAGGCTAGGAGACGCTGGGCCCGGATGTCATCCAGGCACTTAAAGGCATCGATCAGCTCCTCCTGTACTCTGCGAATATTGTACAAGGTGGACGGGAGACCGGCGGGGCGGTCGCTGATGGCAGCCGGGCTGGCGCTGCTCAGGGGCCGCGGCTCTGTCGTTGTTTGGGAACTGCCGCCTCCTTCGGGACAGGTTGGCGTTGCCAGAGGCAGGGCGACGTGAAAGGCCGGGCGTCGCTCGTCTGGGAACTCGGTGGCCATCTGCTGGAGCTGGCGCGCCTTCTGATATTCTTCCTCCAGGTGGCGCCAGAGGGCCACGGCCTGGCTGATGGCCATACCGCTGTCAACGCGCTCTTTCAGCCAGCGAATGAGGGCAATATCACGCTCAGAATAAAGACGGTAGGCGTTAGTAGCTCGCTCCGGCGAGAGAATGGCGTAGCGACTCTCCCAGGCCCGCAGCGTGGGCGCCGGCACTCCAGTCTGCTGAACGACGGCTTTGGTGTTGAAGAGGGGGCTGTCTGAATAGCGCTCCAGCTCGGGCCGTTCGATATGCCCGCTTTTTCTATCCATCACTGCAACGCGCTCCGATCTGGCCTGGCGAGCGGCTTGGCCGGGCGGTCGATGCCGCTGACTACCACAACTATAGCATATCATAGCACGAGCCGACCACATGTTTGGTCGGGTTGGCACCGGCCTACCATATGGCCTATAGGGTCTATCTCTAGAGAGTACTCCCTCCCAGCTCTGGCCTGTCAGGCAGAAGGAGCGAGCGGACTCATGCTTGACAAAGCGCTTGTGGGCTTGCTATCATGACAAAGCATCTAAAGTATCGCTCTCAGGTGTCGCGGTCTGACCCTGTAGGTGTCGCGCTGACCGCGCACTTCAAAGAAGCATCCGCTCCCGCCCAGGCGTGGGCGGCAAGACCGCCCGTGACGGCAGGGCGTGTCAGGTCAATCAGGCCAGGATTTGCCCCGCACCAGACAGTCTGTCTGATCTAAGGTCGCGGCTGGGATTAGCGTGCCTGGCCTGGTATAAGGAAAGAGACGCGCTCCTCTCCAGGCTCTAACTGAGACCTTACCAGATTGCGACTGGCCGTGTGCCATCTGTTCTGCCAGAAAGGCTTGCTCGCTGAGGGGCAGCTCACGGCTGCAGGCAGGCAGACAGGCAGATAGAGAGGCGGAACAGACTGAGGCTGCTCCTCGCGGGCAAGGGCGCGCCGCACCTTCTCTCTGGAGCAGCAAACGCCGCTTTACCGGCTCGGTGCTCTCCAGCGCTCGATCGACGATGGGGGCAAGCGAGCATCATTGTGCGCACGGCCCGGGAACTGTGCCGAAGGCCTCCACCCACGCCTTCGACGTATCCCGTTCGCAGACCTGCGTGCCTGCAGTGACTCGTCCTGGCCGGTGGCTCAGGGCAGGCAGCAAGACAGAGGAGCGATTGACGCCTGGAGAAGGTGATTGCCGCACAGCGTTGATGAGCGGAGGTAGAGGTAAAGGAGCCGAACAGAAGCGATGTTCGCAGTTATTAAAAGTGGTGGAAGACAATTCAAAGTTGAGGTCGGCGAGACCCTGGAGGTCAATCGCCTCCCCGTGCAGGAGGGCACCCAGATCCGCATTAGCGAGGTCCTGCTGCTCGCAGACGCTAATCGCACTGTGATCGGGCGTCCGCTTGTGGAAAACGCCAGCGTCCTGGCCACTGTCAGGCAGCATGCACGGGGTGATAAAATTGTCGTTTTCAAGTATAAGTCGAAGAAGCGCTATCGTCGTCGCCAGGGTCATCGCCAGGAGATTAGCATCCTGACCATCGATGACATCCTGCTCGACGGAGTGAGCCTCGTAACCGGCCAGACCCCCACGGCAGCTGAGCAGGGTACGCCACTGTCGGGGGCGGCTCTGCAACCCGCGGCTGAGGAGCAGGGAGCTGCCGCCGAGACTCCTGCTGGCGCCTCCGAGGAAGAGGGGCAGGCCAGGACTCGTCGCCGTCGTCGCGTACGGCCCCAGGAGGGTGAAGCTTCTCAAGCCTCAAGCGAAGAGTAGAGTAGAGATCGTGAGGTTTACCAGCTATGGCGCATAAAAAAGGTGTTGGTAGCTCGCGCAATGGTCGCGATAGCAAGGCGAAGCGCCTGGGTGTGAAGCGCTACGATGGTCAACTTGTATCCGCCGGGACCATTATCGTACGCCAGCGCGGTACGAAGATCAAGCCCGGCGATAATGTGGGTGTCGGGCGCGATTACACGCTGTTTGCGCTCATCGATGGATATGTGAAGTTTGGTCATGCCTCGCGCACTCAGCGCAAGGTGAGCGTCTATCCAACCTTCCCCGGGCGGCCCTCCGTTGAGGAGTTGGTGGCTCAGGCCCAGGCTCAGCTTGAGGCTGGGAGCTAGCTACCTTTCTCTGCCTGAGCGGGGAGCAAAAGATAGCGCAGCATCCCAACCGCTTGCACTGGCCAGCGCCGGCTTGGCGATCGCTATCCCGAGCGAGGGGCTGCCAGGGCAGGTCAGTACTCAGCAGACACAGAGAGAGCAGGTCAGATCAGTCGTCTGCCTGCTCTCTCTTTTTTGCTTTGGGGACCAGCCTATGACATCCATGCCATAGCCGGCCCGGCCACTATGCTCGCTGGTGGGTGGCCTGCCAGTGCCTCACTCACTGGCGAGTATTGGCCGGGCAGGTTACCACGATCTGATGTGTCCGCCGGTCGCTCATCAGGCTACAGGTCTGGCCGTTAAGGGTCGCTGTCCCGTTGCAGCCTACCACCAGCGTGCCATTGACGTTACAGTCGAGCGGGGTGTTAATGACCTCGCCGTTGATCGTGGCAGCGATGGCTACGCCCTGGGGCGTGCGCTGAACCTGCACGGGATCGGGGACATGCAGCAGCCTGGTACAATTGAGGCCATCAGCTTCGAAGGTTGTAATGAAGCGCTGTGCCAGGAAAGTAAAGAGTGAGTTAGCCGCCGCTGGATCGGGCGAAGGACGTGTTTTCGTGAGCGAGGCATCGACGAGCAGGCGTAGCGGAGCGATGGCCAGCAGGTTGGCGCAGTACAGGGTTGTGCTGGCAAAGACCTGATCGCGTACCTGGGGCTGGTCGACGCCAGCGCGGTAGGCGTTGAGCTTGGCAAGGTTGGGGTGGCCAGCAACGGTCACCATCGGGTCACCATTAGGAACCAGGGCGACTGGCGCCCGCTGCCAGACAGCGGCCTGTAACTCGTTGAGCGGCAGGGCAGTTGTCACCTGGCCTGGATCAGCCAGATCGGGGGCCATCCAGGGTGTGCAGCCCAGAGCGCCATCCAGCCCGAGCGCCAGCAGACGGTTATCACTGCCATTCACCTGGGGCTGGGCATGCTGTAGGACGGCGATGGCATGGCGTGTCATCTGAGCCGTGCGCCCATCCCTGGTAACCAGATAGGCCGTCGTCACATTATCGCTCTGGTCCTGGTCTACCAGCGCAAAATCACGCACGCTGGGGCAGGGGAGGCCGTCGCGTGCCCGTCCTAGTGGTGGCGGCTTCAACTTGCCAGCACGGATGGCCTGATTGGCGGCAGCAAAGAAAGCGGGTGCATTGCAATAGGCGAACTGGCCAAAGAGCGAGCCGCGGATGCCATTCACGCAGTGGCCTTCGGTCAGACTATTACCGCTGCTGCGCAGCGTCAAATTCTCGCCATTGAAGCCAAACCAAAGCGCCACAATACCCCCTGCGGGCAATTGCGGCACCACAGGGGCAAGCGCCGGCTTCTGACCCCGATCAACCACCAGGGGGTTGTAAATAGCGATTCGTCCCGTTGCTGGATCAATCACCGCTGCCTGGACAAAGGCCGCCTGATCAGGATTGGCCTCGTGGCAGGGACCGCGGGCCGGGTCAGTGGCCACGAGCTGATAGGGCGTGGCCAGACCGCGCGCCGTGAGCGGGTGAGATGGCACAATCAGCGTACAATCGGTATTGGCGGGCGCGGCGGCGTGCGAACCGGTGAGTCGTGGAACCAGGTAGAGGGCACTGCCCGTCAGGGCCAGAACCAGCGGCACCACGATCCCCACCAGCATCAGCGGAGAGAAACGTCGACGCCTTCGTCGGCGTTCGGACCCCAGGCCGGCTATCGCCGGCCTGACAGCCTCTTTGAGCAGTGACTTCATTGAATTTCAGACCCCCTTGAGAGCGCCAGTCCGCTGGCGTGCTGACTGGTACCCCCTTGCATCCTGCTGAAATGCGGTGAAAGAATCCTGTATCGAATAATGCATGTTGATCAATGCGATCTGGATGAGATAATACCCTGAGCCTCTGCCGATGTTGATACTTCGGCCAGAAGCTGGCAGGAAAGTACCATCAGGCGGTTAAGATGGCGAGCGCGAGCAGAGAAGCGGCAGTATGCCGAAAAGAGGCAGGGCCAGACTCCAGCCTTTGGCGGAGGGCTGGATGCTAGTCGAGAGGTCTCCCCTTTTTGCTATACTATGCATTGAAATTTCTGCTCATCCGGCCAGCGGACCAGTCAGGTGGCGGGCTGTTCTGCCTTCCTGATGCACTGGCAGTCAGGAAGCTCCTTCAGAGGAGTAGGGAAGGCTTTGCAGGCGAAATGGTACTGTGGCAGCTTTCTCGTCTTGCAAGTATAAGTGAAGAAGAAAAGGCAGAGCAGACAGAGAGAGGAAGGATCGTCTTCCTCCCGGCAGGAGGCGCAGGTCGGAGCGCTGGCCCCGCCGAGAGCGGGTGTCGTGGCGGCCACTCAGCTCGTGAGGCCATGTGAGCGCGGGCGGGGCAGGTACGAAGGCGAGCAAATATGCTTTGCTTGCTCAGCAACAAATGTGGAAAGTGGCTCTACTCGCAGCCCAGCCAAGCGAAAGGAACGAAACAGCATGCGAGCAATCATCAGCGTAGCCAATCGCGAGCATCTAGACGAGCTAGGCCATGCCCTGGCAGAGCGCCAGGTGACCATTTTTGCCACTGGAGGAACCGCGGCGGCTCTGGAGAGCGCTGGCGTAGCGGTTCAACCGGTCAGCAGTCTCATCCAGTTCCCCGAGATCCTGGGGGGGCGTGTCAAAACGCTGCACCCCCACATTTACGGGGGCATCCTGGCGCGGCGCTCTGATCCGGCCCACATGCGTGAGCTAGAAGCACATGGCATTGGCCCCATCGACCTGGTGGCTGTCAATCTCTATCCTTTCATCGAAACTGTTGCCCGTGAAGACGTGAGCCTGGAAGAAGCCCAGGAGCAGATCGACATTGGAGGCGTGGCCCTCATTCGCGCCGCCGCCAAGAATTTTCAGGATGTCCTCGTCCTGGTGCGTCCCCAGGACTACGAGCCTGTCCTGCAGGAATGGCAGGAGCGCGGCGAGGTCAGCCAGGAGACGCGGCGACGGCTGGCCGCCATCGCCTTCCAGTATACGGCCAGCTATGATACCGCTATCGCCGAATATTTGCGCAGCCAGGACACCGACTACTTTCCTGAAGAGCTTACCCTGCCGTTGCAGCGCATTCAGACCTTGCGCTACGGCGAGAATCCCCACCAACGCGCCGCCTTCTATCGCTGGGGAGGACTCTCGACCGTCAAGGACTATCGACCGGCGGTTGCCACTGCCGAAGTGCTGCACGGCAAAGAGCTTTCTTTCAACAACCTGTTGGATCTTGACGCGGCCCTGGCCGCCGCTGGCAGTTTCGTCGCGCCCACAGTAGCCATCATCAAGCATACCAACCCCTGTGGTCTGGCCTGTGGCGATACCCTGCTTGAAGCCTATCGCAAGGCCCACGCCGGCGACCCGGTCTCGGCCTATGGCGGTATCATCGGCTGCAACCGGCCCGTAGAGGCTGACGTGGCTCAAGAAATTCACCAGCTCTTCTATGAGGCAGTCATTGCGCCCGACTTCACGCCCGAGGCCCTGGCCATCCTCCGCCAGAAAAAGAACATTCGCCTGCTTGCCACGCATGCCCCTATTGATCCCTCGACCCTCAACGCCCAGATCTTCAAATCCGGGCGCTTTGACATCCGCAGCGTCAGCGGCGGCCTCCTCCTGCAGACAGCCGACTTCATTGGCGAGCACGAACTGGAATATCGCGTTGTCACCGAGCGCAAACCAACGCTGGAAGAAATGACCGACCTCATGTTCGCCTGGAAGGTCGTACGCCATGTCAAATCGAACGCCATCGTTCTGGCGCATAAGCTGGCGGTCGTGGGCGTTGGGGCTGGCCAGATGAACCGCGTCACCAGCGTGCAGCTGGCTGTCGAGAAAGCGGGAGAGCGTGCTCGCGGGGCTGTTCTGGCTTCAGACGCTTTCTTCCCCTTTGCTGACGGTGTCGAAGCTGCCGCCAAGGCCGGGGTGACGGCCATCATCCAACCTGGCGGCTCCATTCGTGACGAGGACTCTATCCGTGTCGCCAACCAGCACGCCATCGCCATGATCTTCACCGGCAGGCGACACTTCCGTCACTAAGCAAGCGGGTACTATCCTCTCTCCAGCTGCCAGGAGATCTTCTTTCCGAAGCTCCAAAACACGAGAGCAGCCGCTCCCCACTTTCGAGGAGCGGCTGCCAGGTATCTGCAGCATAATAAAGGTAGGTACGGTCCCGACCGACAACAGCGAGACTCTCAAATCAGCTCATCGCAGAAGAAGTAGACCCAAAGAATCGCCACAGCGAGGCCACCGATCAGCGTAAAGAAGCCGACGGCACCCGCCGCTGTATTGTTCGGGTCCTTGAAGGGATAGAAAATGATCAGGGCAAGCCAGACCAGTGTCAGGACAACCGTCAGGCTCAGCTTCGTAATAATCGGCGGGGACGGGTAGAAAATATGATAGAGCACCAGCACCAGCAGACCGATGATCGCTGCCAGCAGGAGCAGGTTAATCATCACCCCGCCGCCGAAGTCGAAGACCAGCGTCGGCTTTATGAAAAGAAAGCAGCAGATCCAGAGGATCGTCAGAATAATGCTGCCGATGACTTTGCCCTTTGGTGCAACAGAAATCACGTGACAAAGCTCCTTTCGCGGAGTACCCAGGGGGTCCGCGGCGAGGTCAAGTATCAGGCCCCGACCTGCCACGCGAACAGCGTCGTTGCCCGGGATCTCAAGGCACGTCTCCTTTCTGGCACGTGCTTTCCGACTTCCTATTGTAGTCCTTAGCCGACGAGAAATCAACAGGAACCGACCTCTGGTGGCCGACCTGCCATCCAGACAGACTCAGGACCGCCCACTGACGGCGCAGTAAGCGCGCGCAATGCGAGCAGCCACACGAGCATTATTGAGCAGTAGCGCGCAATTAGCCCGCAGGCTAGCGCCTCCCGTGGTCTCAGCAATCTGGCCCAGCAAGAAAGGCGTCAGGGCGGCCCCGCTAATGCCCTGGGCCTCTGCCCTGGCCAGCGCCGCCGTGATAGCCGCCTCCACCTGCTCGGCGGGCAGGGCTGCCTCCGCCGGCACCGGCGAGCACACGAGCAAACCAGCCAGGCCACATTCCCAATGTGTGCGGGCAATAGTGGCCGCCTGCACCTCATCGTCGACGCGCTGCTGCAAGCGCAGACCACTGCGCGGCGTATAGAAAGCTGGAAACTCATCCGTTTGCCAGCCGAGGACTGGCACCCCTTGCGTCTCCAAATACTCCAACGTACGGGGCAGGTCCAGAATAGCCTTGGCCCCGGCGCAGACCACCAGCACCGGCGTTCGACTCAGCTCCATCAGATCGGCGGAGATATCCAGCGTACTCTCACCTCCACGATGCACGCCTCCGATACCGCCAGTGGCAAAGAAGCGGATACCGGCCAGATGGGCGCAGAGCATCGTCCCGGAGACCGTCGTCGCCCCCAGCCGCCGACTCGCCAGCGCAAAAGCCAGATCGCGTCGACTCACCTTCAGCACATCCTGAGCCGTTGCCAGCTCCTCAAGGGCCGCTCTGTCAAGGCCGACCATAATTCGACCGGCGCGGATCGCAATTGTCGCCGGCACGGCTCCCTCCTCACGAACGGCCTCCTCCATAGCCAGGGCTGTCTCTATGTTGGTGGGATATGGCAGACCGTGAGCAATGACCGTGGATTCCAGAGCCACCAGCGGGCGGCCCTCGGCCAAGGCGTCGCGCACCGTGGGCGCAAGCAATAGATAACGATCAGCAGCAGCTGCTGCTGCAGAGAAAGGCATGCTCTCCCTCACCTCAACTAGCTAAGCTAACATGGGCGGGTGCCGCGCTCAGCAATCCTGGGGCGGATAGAGACGTTCTCTCGCTCAGGAGCTGGCGGGTGTCTCCTCGCCCCCTACCGGGTTTGGAGCCTGGAGCGCCAGTTGACGGATCAAGCCCGCCAACAAGGCCCCACGCAGCACCAGCGAAGGAACGCGCAAAAATTCCTCGCGCAACACATGCATTTTCCCTCCCACTGGTCCGAGGCTATCCAGAGTTGGAAGGCCGGTCTGCATCAAGAGATTGGCATCCGAGACCCCCCCCTTGGCCTCAGCCACCAGCTCCAGGCCGAGAGCCTGTGCCTCCAGACGTGCCACTGCCACCAAAGCCCGCACCTGGGGAGTTGCCTGGTAAGGAAGGCGGCCTCGAGTGCGTGTCAGGTAAGCTCGTGTGCCAGGCACACTGGAGCAAGCGGCGATCTGCTCCAGGGCCTCGGCGGCGGCCTCCAGTCCCTCTTGAGTATAGGCCCGCACCGAAATCCAGCAACGGGCCATCTCGGGCACCACATTGAGCAGCTCACTGCTACCGAGCCGCGTCACATTAAAGGTCACCCCTGGTAGAAGCGTATGCAGGTGATCGATTGCCACAATCTTATGGGCCAGCTCAATGACCGCCGAGCGGCCCCGATGTGGCTCAGCTCCCGAATGGGCTGCCTGGCCACTGATCTCCAGCAGATAGCGGTCAGCGCCTTTGCGTGCCTCCGTAATGATCTCTGGCGAGCGTGTAGGCTCCAGCACCAGGCCGACGTCAGCCTGGCGGGCCAGCTCCCGAAGGAGCGGAGCGCTCGATGGCGATCCCATCTCCTCATCGCCGTTGAAGACCAGGCAGATCTCCCCGAAGTCCGCAAAGTGCGACTCCAGCAGAGCGCGCAGGCTATAGAGAGCCATGATGACGCCCGACTTCATATCAATCACGCCGGGACCGAAAGCCAGCTCGCCATCACGGCGGAAAGGGCAGGCCAGCGCGGAGCCTGGAGCATAGACAGTATCGACATGGCCCACCAGCAGGAAGCGCCTACCCTCGCCGGGGCGGCTTCCGCGGAGGCGGGCCACCAGATGAGGTCCATACTGGCCACCATCGTGAAGAGTCACCGAGCAACCGAGCGCTTCCAACCAGGAGCGGAGGTAGCCCATAATGCGTGTGACCCCCTCGACCTGGCCAGTACCCGAATCGATATTGACCAGCAGGGCCAGCCGCTGCAGCATCTCCTCCTCGTAGTGCTGCAGGGTCGTGAGGTAGGCTTGCGAGAATGTAACTGACATAGTACCTGTTCAAGTGAACCAGGGCCAGAGACGAGAACCGAACTGGCCACAGCGAGAGAGAATAGCGCGAGAGGCGCCGCGCAGTTGCTCTTATTGTATCGTCCACAGCGGAGCGGCTGCAAGCCAGGTTAGTCAGATCGAGCGGGAAAAAGGAGTTGGCGGGCGGGCACCGGTTGCCAAGGAGAGCGTCGCGCCGAGATGAGGGCGTCGATATGAGCCACGAGTGCGAGGGGGTAGGGAAGAGAAAAGAGAGCGAGGAGATCTTACCTGGGCCGGGTCCAGACGGGCCTGTTCCTGGAGAAGGGCAAGGATACAGACAGCCAGGCCAAAGCAAGAACAACCAGTCAAGGCAGGTGGAGGCGCTGTACCAGCTTAAGCGGCCTGAGCGCGCAGCTGGCCCTGAACAATGCGAGCGAGGCGCTTATAGGCCAGACTCAGCAGAGAAGCATGGCGTCCGCGCTCCGCCGGGTCGGCGGGCAACTCGCGCTGATACTGCCGCAGATCGATGCCGACCTCCAGAAAGGCACGCTGGAGCGCCGTGGGCTGCGGACCAAAATGCATGCGGTTGGCCAGGTCCATGAGAAGAGCGGTGCGCTGCTTCTCAGGAAAGTTGACAATCTCGTGCGCCAGGAAAGAGAACAGCCATTCCTCGAAGACATGATCGAGGACAGCCTCGAACTGATCGGGGCCGGAGGGGAGTGAACTGGCGCGCTGAGCGGCGTAATCTCGCTGTATAATATAGATGAGGCAATGGTCGCGGCGCCAGAGATCGCGGAAACAATTGTAGGCCACGATCAGGCCCAGGTGCTCTAGCGAATCGATAGGTGCCACCTCTCCTCGTTCAGCTCGTCGTGCGTAGTTCAGCAGGCGCATCATTGTCTCCTGGACGATGTCGGTCACGATCTCATCGCGTTGCCTTGACCAGGAAGAGAGAGAGGAAGAGTGGACCCAGTGAGCCACTCTGGGGCGCAGGATGCAATAGAGCTGTTCCCAGGGCATGTCGCTGCCAGGGGCCTCGGGAGAGCTGCGGCAGGAAGAAACCGAACGCAGAGTCATAAGCGCTTCCTTTCGCCTCTGACCAGCAGAGGTTAGTCTACGCACAAGAATCGCGAAGAGGGCCTCCGGGCAAAGCGAGCGAGCGAGCGAGCCGCTCTGGAGCAAGCCGAAGCGAGCCAGGCGAGTGCGCCGCGGTGACCCGGAGGCGCTGAGCACCTTCCCCTCTTGATCCCTGCCACGCCAGCGAGCTATCGCTCCCTGAACCAGGAGAAGGAGCTGAATATAAAGAAATCTGGGAAAGGCTAAAGATAATCTTAGTATGCATCAGTAGTATACAGCAGAAAACTTCTTTCTGTCAAGAGGAGTCTTCCTTAAAAGTCATAAAAGTTGACATAGAGCTAAGGTTTCGTTATAATAGAGACATGGGAGCATAGGGACGGTAGAATGTTTGTCATTGTTACGACGTTTGCAGCACTTGCGCAGCGCATTGTAGGTGGAGAGGGTGCGGGGTGGTTGCCCTCGCGCGTATCCCGTTGTCAGTTCAAGCGTGTGCGAGCGGGCGTATCTGCTCTTCTGCTTGCTTGCTAGCTCGCTTGCCGCTGTTGGAGAAGGAAGGACGCTTTGCCTGGTGAACCAGGAGAGGAGGACAGGATGGATGATCGCGTGCTCCAGAGCATTCGCAAGCATCTGCAGCAGCCAGAGACCTGGGAGAGGATTCGGGGCTATCTGCAGCTCGTCAGCGAGAAGTTGACGGTGACGATCGGTGAGGCTGCCCAGCTCTTCGATTTTACGGAAAACCAGCTGCGCGATTGGGAAGAGCGAGGTCTGCTTCGTCCTCTGCGCTCTCGCCCGAATACTGGTCAGCGGCGCTATCCACCCACCGAATTGGAGAAGCTGGCGATCATTCGCGATCTGATCAATGCTGGTTACCCACCTGGAGCTATTCCCCTCAATATTGCGGAACTCTGGCATTCGCTCGGGCCTGCCAGCTTCAATGGAGGAGGCAATGCCGGGGCTGGCGTTGGTGGCCAGGCGGCTACTGCCTCTTTGCCGCTTGATCGGCGCGTGGCTCAGACGGACAGCGCCCTCCTCTGGCGCTATTTTGCCAGTCAGGCTCTTCATCATGCTTTGTTGTTACTCTGTGAGGATCTCTCTCGCAGCCATGCGGCGATTCTTTTGCCACGTCGCGCTCCCGACGATGGCCGACTCGGGCAACCGCGCCTGCCCGAGGAGCTGGCCCGACTGGGCGAGTCACTGATCGGCTGGCTCAGTCATGGTCGCTCCCTTCACCTCTTTCTTGAGGCTGCCCCCGCCTTCGAGTATCCCAGCGATTTCCGCGTTCAGCCCCTGCTAGCCGAGGGAGAAAGCTGGCCCGCCGATCCTACCTTGCTTGTCGTTCCTCGCCAGATGCACTCGTTGAACCTGCAGCGCCCGGTTGTCCATCTTGTGCGCCGCCTGCTAGCCCCGCTCTATGCCTGTGCCGCTCAATGGACAACCTATTTCGCTCCTGATCTGCGCAACTGGCTCTATCCCGCGCGCGCCTTTCCCAGGGGCATAGATCCCTCCGATACCGTGCTCAATGGCCTGATGGATCTGATCATTGCTTTGGGAGGCCAGACGCCCGCGGGTGATGATCGCTGGCATTGTTGTTGCCTGATGATGCCTGAAGATCCAGCGGCCCCTCCAGGACAACAGGTCCTGATGGTAATGGCCTGCAGCCGCAATTCGCCCCATCGGGCAGGCCAATCGCGTATCTTCCCCAATGAAAGCCATGTTTATTTCCGCGCGCTGCGCTGCCCCTATCTCCTCTATCGCCCTCACCTGGCAATCCGCGACAGCGCGGGCCTCTCGCAATGGCCTGAGCGCTTTAGCGGTGCTGGCTCGGCAGTGGCCATCCCCATTGGCTGTCAATCTGGGCCTGCTCTCGGAGTCCTCTATGTCTTCGCGATTACTCAGGAGGCCTTTTCTGAGGATGATCTGCGCTTGCTGCGCCTCATGGGCTTGATCGTGGAAGACCTGCTCTTGCTCTATCGGGCCAGACTCGAGGCCATGCAAGGTCTGGAGCAGCTGGTGAAGGCGCCCGAGGTCGTGAATGACTCCTTTATCAACTTCCTCTCTGAGAATGAGTTTATCCGTGATCTGGAGATCTTGCTGGCACACTTGCAGCAAGAGAGTGCTCTGGCTGGAGATGGGGCCGTGAGGGCCGGAGCGGAAGCGAATCATGAGCGACAGGAAGAACACTTGTCTGCTGCTGTCTCGAAGGGTTCTCCCTCCGCAGTGGACCCTGGAGCCGCGGAGTTGCTCTATCTCTTTCCGCTACGCGAGGCGGGCGAATTGGAGACCCTTTCGATTATTGCCCTCGATATTGACAACCAGAGCCAGATAGTCCGTCGCTATGGGGAGCTGGCGCTGCGCAATCTGACTCAGGCCATCGGCCAGCGCATTCAGCGGCAGCTCGTCGATTGCCGCCTCTACCATATCTATGGTGGACGCTTTTATCTGCTCCTCAAGAATATTTCTTTAGAACGGGCGCGGCAGATCGCGCAAACCCTTCGCCAGGCCCTGCGGCGTCCCTATCGGGTCGAACTTCTGCAACAGTCGGTCTGGCAGTTGGAGCCGCCCGAGACCAGCGTGGAGCTGCCAGATGTGAGCGTGCGTCTCGGGGTGACGCTCTATCTGCGGGCGAAGCTGATCGAGCTGCTCCAGCGCTATGCCGCTGCTCCAACCTCGACCCTGGCTGAGGTGCGCAGCCTGATTGTCGGCGACCTTGATCAGGCCCTCAATCTGGGTCAGGAGGAGGGCGGCGATTGCGTGATCAGCTGGGACCCCCAGGCTGAGGACCGTGGCCCCCATGTTCGACGCTTTATCCGGCTGGCGTCCCCCAACGGCTTGTGACCTGCCTGCCAGGCTCCTCTGTCTGACGGGCGGGCCACGCTGCCCATTCATCCAGGCTCGCCCGTCAGTTCCTTTGCGCGCTCTCTCTCTGGCCGTCCCGCGCGAGCATGGCCTGCAGTCCTCCCTCTCCCCTGTCGTCTATCCATCCCTCTTCTACAACGAATTTTTTGGCTTCCCGCTCTGATAACGGTACCGCAAGCGCTTCCTGCGGCGATTGACGGCGAAAAGTTCTCCCCCTGAGACGTTATACTCATGTGAAAGTGCTATTTAAAGGCAAAGGCTGTAACACAAGAAGCCCGTGCTTGATCCTTCACTTCGTTATACAAGACGACTGTGGAGGGGGCGCGGGAACCCGTGAGGTTGGAAAGGAGTTGGTATGATGGCGCTCAAAGTATTGCTCCTCGGAAGACCGGGCAGCGGCAAGACGACAGCCGCTCACTATTTTCTCCAACGTGCTGCCGTGGCCGGTCTGCGGGCCACGCATGTCGACGACTATGATCTGCTGGAAGAGAAATGCCAGGCCGACGCAGAGCAGCGTCGCTTTCGGCCATTGATCGTGAATGGTCGCTACTGTGGCTTCGATGTGCTGGACTTCGGCGTCATGGATGAGGTGCTGCTTGAGGCTGAGGCCCGCGTTGAGCAGCATCTTGCCCGCTATCCTGACAACGGTCTGGCCATGCTCGAATTCGCGCGCGACGATTACCTCCATGCCCTCCACCTGTTCAGCCCCCGCTTTCTGCGCGATGCCCGGCTGCTCTACTTTCGCATCGATGTGGAGACGGCCATTCAGCGCGTGCGCCAGCGCTACTGCCAGACTGGTTGTCAGCTTGTCTCGGAGCAGATTCTCCGCAGCTATTACCGCGATGATGGCTTCGTCGACCAGCTCTCTCTGATTAAAAAGGATTTTTCCTTGAATCAGACTATAGAAATTTGTGACAATAACGAAACTTTGCAACTATTTTTACAGCGCCTGGATCGCTTCTTTGAGCTGCTCTTGAGGCAAGAGGCCAAGGCCGGTCTGATCTGCTAATGCTCAATCCTGCGTCGCGCTCCTGGCGGCTGGGCCAGCGTGCTCGCTGGAGCGAGCCGGGCACGGCTTGAGTTGAGCGCAGCGGGTCCAGGAAGGTAAGCCACACTGTGGTCTCCCTGGACCCGTCACCCGTGAGGGAGGTGAGGACGGCCATTCGCTCCCTGATGGTGGTATGTCAGGCGTTCACTGTTCTTGGCTGGAAGCGGAAAAGGGCCAGGCCGAGGATGAAGCAGAGGAGGCCGTAGATGATCAAAGCCAGAACGTTGGGCAGCACCTCGGCCAGCGTACGCCCACTGATCATCAGACCATTGAGAGCCTCCATTGCCCAGGCCACGATGCCCACGTGAGCCACCATCTGCAGCCATTGTGGCTCTAACCACAGTGGCCACCAGGCGCCGCCAATGGCTGACGTTGTCAAGGTGACAATGGTCAGCACCAGGGGCAGTTGGCGCCGCGTTCGAACCAGCGAGACCAGCAGAATGCCGAAGCCGGTCATGGCAAAGCTGGTGACCACCAGCAAGATGATTACTCCAGGCCAATTGCTGACGTGCAGCTTAAAGAGGAAGCTGCCGACCGCGAAGAGCATGAGAAGCTGCAACATGGTCACCAGGAACTGCGTGAGGAGCTTGCCACCAAGCAGGGCGTAGCGCTGCACTGGGGCGACCAGCAGACGGCGCAGGGTGCCGCTCTCCCGCTCCTCCAGGATGCTACCCGCCACCGCCTGCAGACCAAAGAGGGCAAAGAGAATGGCGTAGCCAGGCAGGGTCACATCGAATACATTGACCTGGGGCGGGACATTGCCGGCGTGCAGACTGGCCACCTGAGCTGGCGGCACAACCTTGAGGCTCGCCGCCCCTACCCGGCTGGCGATCGTCTGCGGGTCGACGCTGCCTGGCTCGCAATGATTGCCCGGCTGCTGGCAGAGGCGTTCAACCTCCTGAATAGCGGCGCTGCCTGCGAAGGTTGCCGTAGCCAGCTGCCCTACAGTGCTCGTGACCAGGTTCTGAATAACGGCGCTGCTCGGGTCGTTGCTGCTGGGAATCGTATAGATCTGTACCAGGTTCTGCGTTGGCTCACCGCGGGCGGCGGCCTGCTGCAACCTGGCTGTCGTTCCTGCCGGGATCACTACGCCAGTCACAGAACCCTGTCCTTGAGAAACGGCCTGCTGCACACCGGCGGCGTCGCTGTAACGCGTCAACTTGATGGTCAGCTGAGAGCTGTGCTGATCCAGGGCCTTTAAAACCGCCTGACCGACCAGGCCGTGATCCTGATCGCTGACCGCTACCTGGATCGTAATAGTGTTCTGGCCGCCTCCATAGACGCTGCCGAGGGCGAAGCCGACCGTGGCAACAAGTATCAGCGGGACCAACAGCATCAAGATCAGCGACGATCGGTCTCTGAGGATCTGTAGCAAATCTTTTCGTAAGATCGAGAACATGGCTCGCATAGCCGCTCCATCCTCCTATCTAGCCGTATAAGGCGCCAATGAATGAGGTGCCATCCCAGGCAAGGCCTGGCTGGCCGACCGGGGCTAGAGATCACGCAAGGTCTTGCCCGTCAACTGGATGAACAGTTCCTGCAGTCCGTGGGGACGATAGGCGGCACGTGTCTGATCACGCATGGCCAGAAGCTGCTCCAGCGTCCCCAGAGCGATGATGTGCCCCTCGTCCATAATGGCGATGCGCTGACAGAGCCGCTCGGCCTCCTCCATATAGTGGGTGGTATAGAGGATGGTTGTGCCACTGGCGGCCAGCTTTTCAATGTTCTCGAAGATGTGCTCGCGCGACTGAGGATCAACGCCGACGGTTGGCTCATCGAGGAGCAAGACCCGCGGGTGGTGCATCAGGGCGACGGCAAAATTGAGCCGGCGCAGCATCCCACCAGAAAAGTTCTTCAAAGGCTCCTTACGGCGCTCATAGAGGCCAACAAAATGCAGCACTTCCTCGGCTCGCCCACGGCGCTCGGAGGCGGGCGTGCCGTAGAGCGAGGCAAAGAAATCGAGGTTCTCCAGAGCGTTCAGATCTCGATAGAGGGCGATCTCCTGGGGCACTACCCCCAGCAGGCGCTTGACAGTCTGGGACTCGCGTCTTACAGAGTGACCGCAGATCAGGGCCTCTCCCTCGTCCGCTGGCAGGTAGCCGCAGAGGATATTGATGATGGTGCTCTTGCCAGCTCCGTTCGGCCCGAGCAGACCAAAGATCTCGCCTTCCTTGATACTAAAGGAGACACCCTTGACAGCCTCCAGTTTGCCGAAACGCTTGACGAGGTTGCGCACCTCGACAAGATGACCAGCCTCAGACCCGGCTGTCGCCGCCGGCGTGGTACGGGCCTCTGCCCTGAAACGTGTCTCTTGCTCATCTGTCACTCCCTGATACCTCCTCTCCTCTCTGCAGAGGTAACAATGTCGCTTTGCTTAAAAAAGGTAATACCTGTATGTATAAGCCAGGTGGATCTGAGAGCATGAGACGCCTTCTATCCTGTGTTGCTACTGGTCTGCGTCTCCAGTACCCTGTCACCGTTGCCTGGTTTTGGCTTATGGGGGTAGTATAAAGAGCAGCCAGGCTGATAAGGAAGGATCGAAGGATCTATTTTGAACTGTGGCTTCACATGCGTTTATGCCTATGACGAAAGTCACGACTGGGGTGATGGGAGGGATGATGAGCCGGGCCGGACAGACAATCCTGCCGTGATATACTGAACTGGCTGATTGCTGATCAAGAGCCGACCACCCTGAAGGAGCAGAGGGAGGGAGAGAGCTATGCGTTGCCCCTATTGCGGTCAGGCCAATACGGACGCTACACGTTATTGCCTGCGCTGTGGACGAGCCATCGGCACGGTGCAGCAGCCACCCCTGTCGATGCGACCCCAGATAACGCCAGCCGTCCCGCCGCCGGCGGGGTCTAGACCAGGGGTGCGGAGCCAGCCTGTCCGTCTGCCAGGTCCAGGCATCGTGGAAGCTACAGCTACAGCTCAGCCTGCGGCCACGGCGCCGCCAGGGGAGCCAGTGGCCGCCCCAAGCCCGCCAGCGGGCTTCCCGCCAAAGACGCTGACCCAATTGCAGGAATTGGCGACGGCGGCCCTCGCCTACACGGTGGGGAGCAGCAGACGAGAGGCCGGCAACAAAAAAGTCGTTGACATCGTTTATCCCTCTTGTCCCGCCTGGCAGCAGGTTGCCACGCTCTACAAGGCCCTCTCTGAGCACGATGAAGAGAGCTATGATAGCGTAGTCATTCGTGGCTTTCGCGAAGAGAGCGATCTGGGCCTTGCCTTCAACAATGGACGGCTTACCTTTGACCGGCGGGCGCGCCTGGGGGGACAGCTCATCAGGCGCTATCTGATTGAGACTCATCGCGGCTTCGAGGTCGACTCGCTGCGCATTGTGCTCACAGAGGAATGGCCCGCAGAGCAGCGGCGCGCTTAGCCAGCGACGATAACTGGGTGAGGGAAGAGCAGAATAGTATGCAAGCCGTTGAAATTATTCAAAAGAAGCGAAACGGTGATGCACTTACAACTGAAGAAATCAACTGGTTAGTAGAGCAGTACACTCACGAGCACATTCCTGACTACCAGATGGCTGCCTGGTTAATGGCGGTCTGCTGGCGAGGGATGGATGACCGCGAGACGAGCGATCTGACCCTGGCGATGGCGCGCTCGGGCGAGCAGCTGCGTGTATGCGAGCGGTTGAAGCCGGTTGTAGACAAGCACAGTACCGGTGGCGTAGGAGACAAGGTCACCCTGGCGGTAGCGCCACTGGTAGCCGCCTGTGGCGTGGCGGTGGCCAAAATGACCGGGCGCGGCCTGGGCCATACGGGGGGCACCGTCGACAAGCTGGAGTCCATCAGCGGACTGCGCACGGCCCTGACACGTGAGGAATTTCTGAGCATCTTGCAGGAGCATGGCCTGGTGCTCGCGGGTCAATCGGCGGAGCTGGCGCCAGCCGATGGTAAGATGTATGCGCTACGCGATGTCACGGCCACGGTCGAGAGCATTCCTCTGATCGCAGCCAGCATTATGAGCAAGAAGCTGGCCGTGGGAGCCTCCCATCTGCTGCTGGATGTCAAGGTCGGGGCGGGTGCTTTCATGAAGACGCGCGAGGCGGCCCACGAGCTGGCGCGTATCATGGTGGAGATTGGTCAGCGTGCTGGCCTCTACACTGAGGCCGCGGTCACTGCAATGGAGCAGCCGCTGGGGAGGGCTGTAGGCAATGCGCTGGAAGTGGCCGAGGCCATTGCCATCCTGCGCGGTGAGGGGCCAGCGGATGTCAGTCAGCTCTGTCGCCACGAGGCTGCTGAGCTACTTGTCATGACCGGGTCCGCACCGACGCGTGAGGAGGCCGAGCGACGGGTACAGGAGGCCATCGAGAGTGGGCGTGCTCTGGCCAAGCTGGCGGAGGTCTGCGAGGCCCAAGGGGGCGACCCGCAGCAGATAGAGCAGCCAGAGCGTCTGCCGCGAGCGCCGGTGATCAGCATGCTGACTGCCCCATGCAGCGGCTATATTGCCGCTATCCATGCTGAGCGCGTCGGGCTGGCGGCGATGCGCCTGGGAGCGGGCCGCTTCAGGAAGGGCGATCCCATCGATCACCGCACCGGCCTGCTGCTCCAGGCCAAGGTCGGCGACTATCTCCAGGCGGGTGATCCGCTGGTCGAGATGCACGCGCGCAGCGAGGAGGAATGCGCAGCTCTTCGTCAAGAGCTGCTTGCCTGCTATCGCTGGAGCGAGACCCCCGTCCAAAGCGGCCCGCTGATCTATGAGATTCTGACGCCCAGCCAGAAAGGGGCATCCTGAAGTTGGCTGAGCAGGTAAAGGCTCAGGCCGAAGATGCCCAGCAGCAGAAGCGCGAGCAAGACGAGGAAAAAAACAAGCCGCCTGTGGCGGCGCTTGAACTGCTGTGAGGGACGAAGAGGGCGCTCCTGGCTCTGGGGAGTGATCGCCGGCATCTGAGCGGTCTGCTCAGATGGGGAGGTAGCGACTTTGATCTGCTCAGCGGGGATCGCCATTGTTGGCTCAGCGGCGAACTCTTCGGGTGAGCAGGTTGGGGGAGCTGGCTGGGCGCCGCCGGGAGCCAGCGCTTTGAGGGTGATGGCGGCGGGCGCTGCCGAAGCCTGGATCGGGCCAGGGCCGGCAGGGGCCGAGCCGCGGCTCAGGTGCAGGCGCATCAGCCTCTGATAGGCCCGCCGCTCTTCCAGAGAGACGATCCGTTCGAGGGCGTGAAAGAAGGCCCGCGCCGACTGGAAACGATAGAGCGGGTCCGCCCGCGTGGCGATGGTAATCAAGGCGCTAAGCGCTGGAGAGAGGCCGGGATTGAGCCGCGCCACCGGCTCCAGGCGCCCGTTTTTGCCAAGCGGGTTCTGGCCGGTCACCATTTCATGGAGCAGGACACCCAGGCTGAAGAGGTCTGAGCGCTCGTCACACTGGCCACCGCGCTGGTACTGCTCGGGAGCAGCATAGCCCGGAACGCCCGGCTCGAAGTCGGCGTAAAGCTGACCGTTGCGAAGGTAGCAGGCGCAGCCGAAGTCAAAGAAGACCAGCCGCCCGCCCGAGGTCAGAATCACGCTCGCGGGGCGCAGTCCACGGTAGATCACCGGAGGCATCTGAGAGTGCAGATACTCGAAGAGATCGCAGATCTGCATGGCATAGCTGAGAGCCTCCAGCGGCGGCAGCGGCCCTTGCTGACGCAGATAACTGGCTAGCGTTGGCCCAGCACAGTATTCCAAGACGAGATACCAGTAGCCGTCTTCGAAGAAATAATCGTAGAGCACCGGTATGGCCGAGTGACGCAGGCGCACCAGGAGCAGCGCTTCGCGCACAAAGCGATCGGTGTATGAGCCGCCGCTGACGGGAAAATCGTCCTGCCCCCGAGACAACGGCGCTCTCTTCTGCCGGTGTGTCAAGGCCAGGTCCAGCTCCTCAACAACGCTCTCCGGTAGAGGCCGGTCGCCCGGCAGCTGCTTGAGGGCCAGCGGCGTGTCCAGGGTCACGTGTGACGCCAGGAAGAGACGCCCGGCTCCTCCATAGCTTAACGCTCCTTCAATGCGATATTCGCCGTGACGCAAGGTGCGCCCTGTGCCATGTAGCGATGGTCTTTCACTCTTCCAACCGGTCGATAGACCTGACATCGTTTCTACCCTTCCTGCACTGCTACCGCCTGACAGACAGTGTGTCAATATAACGCTTCTATACTAAACTACGATAGCCACCACGTCAAGAAGGAAAAACGCCTTTTATATCTAGAATAGCGATATATGTATATATAAGAAGTCAAGCGAGAACCAGGGGAGGCATTGTCGAGCGAGCATAGCTGCGAGTACTATGGTGAGGAAGCGGGTAAGCGCACTGGTCAGGGAACTGGCCGACGCTGTGAAGACCCGCCCGTTCAAGACGTTCCTGCTGAGAGGAAGCACATGCCTGTTTTGCCTTTTAATGGAATATGGCCACGTATTGCCGAGGATGTATTTATCGCTCCTGGAGCCTATGTCATAGGCGACGTTACCATTGGTGAGGGCGCGAGCATCTGGTACAACAGCGTAATTCGCGGAGACACGGGTCCCATCGTCATTGGGAAGCGCACCAACATTCAAGACAACTGTGTGCTGCATCTGGATGCCGACGCTCCCCTGACCATCGGCGAGGACTGCACCATTGGTCATGGCTGCGTGATCCACGGTGCGACCCTGGGCGACCGCGTCCTTCTGGGCATGAAAGCCGTCGTTCTCAACCATGCGCGCATTGGAGAAGAGAGCATGATTGGGGCCTGTGCCCTGGTGAGTGAGGGCAAAGTAATCCCGGGAGGTGTGCTTGCCTTTGGGTTGCCGGCGCGTGTCGTACGCAGCCTTACGCCAGAGGAGATCGAGCATATCCGTGGCAGCGCTCAACGCTATGTTGAGCGTGCGGCTCGTCATCGCGAGGCGCTGCGTGAGGCCGGCTATCGAGAGGAGTCGCGCCCCAATCTCTAGGCCAGCGAGGAAAGAAAAAGGCGTGGCTGGTGCTCCTGCCTGTGGACCTGGATAGCTGCTAGATCGCGCGGTCCGCCAGCTATCCAGGCCAGGGCTTGTGGCCGTCGATTGACTCAGCTTAGTGTGAATTCAAAGGTCGTCTGCAGCGGTGCCTGACCGGGGCGCTCGATGGTCAGCTCAAGTTTCCACAACCCTTCCATATCGAAGGTCGCGCGCGGGGGGAAGGTCGCCACATAGGCTGGTTGTCCCTGACTCAGCGTCTGCTGGACTGTGCCCATATCCATCAGCACCATATTGATGGCCAGGTTCAAGCGGGCATTGGTCACGGGCTGGCCGTGGCTATCGGTGAGCAGAATCACGACCGTATTGGGTCTATTGACACGGCCTGGTGTTATCAGGAGCGAGACCGTCAGATCGCCGACCTGTTGCACCGTGGCCGGCGGTGCGTTGGGGGCTGCTGCCTGGCCGGCCTGATTCTGGACCGCCTGAGCGTAGTTGATCTGAGGGAAAGCGATGGGGGGAGCGAAGAAGCTCATCAGGGCAGCGCAGAGCAAGATTGCCATGCCAACCCAGGACTGCACCTTCAGCAGGCGCCCAAGCTGGCGCTCTGTTTGCAGAAGGGCCTCGCGGCGTGTGCGGCGAGCGGGCAGCTCGGAATCGACCACCGGCAAGAGCAGCGTCTGGCGCGCCAGCCTGGGTGTGATGCGGAAGAGCATAAAGAGCGTCAGGACCAGGAGCAGAGCAGTTAAGGCCAGGCGCACCAGCAGCGTGCGGCCATAGGCGGTAGTCAGCAGAGCCTGGGGATCGGAGAAAACGCTTTCCGCCAGGAAGAGCTGACCGACCAGCAGGACGGCCATCGCCATCAGGAGCAGCGGGATCAGGCGGCGGGTCAGGGTTACCAGCAGGTCGGCGTGGTGATCCGGCTCGATGCCAGCGAGCAAAGGCAACAAAACGTAGCCCAGGTAAGCCAGGCCCCCGAGCCAGACAGCCTGAGCCAGCAAGGCCAGCCAGGAGAGCACGATAGCGCTGAGGCGGAGCGAGGCTTGTTGCACCTCATCGCTGGTCAATGTCCAGGCGAGCAGGTAGAGGGCGGCCAGAGTCAGCCAGAGTACCGTATCCCAGGGCGAGAGTGGGAGGCTACTGCTGCCGGGAGACATTTCCTCGGTCGTGACCAGATCCTTCGTCACGCGGTACTCTTGCGTCACCTGGCGCCTGAGTCGTCCGAAGCGAGATCCGCTGCCGCGCTGGAGCACGCGAGCCACGCCGGCGGTAGCTTCTTTGGGCGTGCGTCGGCGACCAGTTACTCCCAGCCAGAGCAGGGCCAGGCCAATCAGGGCCAGACGCGCCAGCCAGAGCGGGCCGTAAGATGTTGTGACCAGGATGGCCCGCAGGGCCTGCCAATCGATGCCGCCGCTTGCCGAAGCCTGACTGAGGCTGGCCGAGCGCAGAATCAAGGTAATCACCTCGCCGACCAGCAGGGCGGTCAGGCAGAGCCATTGCAAGGGACGAGCCCGAGCGCGCGCTCGCATGAGCAGGTCCAGCGAACGTGCCCGGCGCTCCATAACCAGTTGCTCCATGACCAGCAAGCCGACCCAGAAGGTCAGGGCCGTCAAGACCAGCCATTCCCAGGCTACTGAGAGGATGCCAAGCAGATCGAGCGTTGGCAAGTAATTACTGGTGCTCGGACCAAGGATGGTCTGCCCGGGCAGGCCAGTACTGGAGTGGCCGATATTAAAGCCGATGGCCCCCTGCGTCGTGCGCCCGTCGTTGACCGCCAGCGCTATCCAGCGAACCAGATAGCTCCCTTCGCTTAAATTTGGCTGCAGAGGCGTATCCAGCTCCCGCGGCTGGTTCGGCGGGATATAGCTGGCGGCGGCGTTTACAACGCGCTCATTGGGATCAAAAACCAGAGCTTTGCTAGCGGAGCTGATGGGGCCATTAAAGAAGATCCGCACCACCCTCGGCGGTGTTGGCACCGTTGAACCGTCGATCGGCTCTGAGCCGATCACAAAAGCGTGCGCCTGTACTACCGGAGCCGGCGTCAGGGGGGACCAGGCATGAAGCAAGATGATCGCCACGATGAAAAGCGCGCTCAGTGCCAGCCTGGGGTATCGTCCATACCGTCCATACCGCATGCTATTCCTCTATACTACCGACTCACAGGCGAGCGGGCTGATCTCTTCACACCTGGGGGCAAGCCCTGCTCGCGCCCGTACCCTTTTCGGCTCTCTTCTCTGGCCGAACTTGCCTTTCCACAGCCTGGCGAAAAGATGGGGTGGAGAGGATAGGCCCTCCTCTCTTCTTCTGCCTGTGCTGGGGATGCGGTCCTGGGCACTCGGGCCTTCCGGCCTTTGGTGGGCGCCAGACCGCTGTCGCGGGAGCATACACCGCCGCAGCGGGACGGCACGCCTCTGTGCCAGCTCGGCCTGTAACAAGCGAGAATGCTTCACTCTTCGTGATTGTACATCAGCGGGGGCGCGGTCGCAATATTTCAAGCTTCTGCCCGGAGCTGCTATAATGAGACTATGAGCCGGAAGCTGCTCAAACAGGTTGTCCTGGCGTCAGAGCCATCCCCTCGGACCGGGCGCCTAGTGCTCCGCTGCTACGCCTTCGTGACAGCGGCCTTCTATCTCTTTCTACACTGGATTGCCCACCCTTACCGACGGAGCATTGCTCTGCGGCATCGGCGGCCTGGGGCAGGAGCCGAAGAGCTGCCTGTCGTCTCGATCATCGTGCCAGCGCGCAACGAAGAAGCCAATATCGGGCGTTGTGTGCGTTCGCTTCTTCTCCAGGACTATCCTGGAGACTACGAAGTGATTGTAGTCGACGATGGCTCGACCGACCACACGCGGGCCATTCTGGAGCGCCTGGCGTCGGAGCCAGCCGCGGCGGGCCGTCTGCACCTTGTCTCTCTCAGTGAGGAACTTCCCCCGGGTTGGGCGGGCAAACCACATGCTCTGCATGCCGGCACCTGTCAGGCCCGTGGCACCTGGCTGGTCTTTACCGATGCTGACAGCTACTGGGCGCCGCAGACTTTGCGCCTGACCCTGGGCGAAGCCCTGGCTCGCGGTCTCGATCTGCTCTCCCTGGTGCCCGAGCAGGTGCTGGTCGATGGCTGGAATCGGCTCACACTCCCCCTGGCCCTCATGGGCATGAGCCTCCAGTTTCCTCCCCCCCTTGTCAATCTCCCTCGCTCTCCTCTGGCTACAGCCAATGGGCAGTATATCCTGCTGCGTCGTTCTGTGTACGAGGCTCTCGGTGGCTATGCCCGCCCTGAACTGCGCGGCTCGCCGCTCGATGATCGCGACCTGGCTGCCGTTGTGAAGCGTCTTGGCTATCGTCTCGCCCTCGGCGATGGGCGTGGGCTGGTGCGCGTCCAGATGTATCGGGGACTGCCAGCTCTCTGGCGTGGCTGGCGCAAGACTATCTTTGTCGGCAGTGGAGGACTCCCCTTTATGGTGGCCGCCCTGCTCGGGCTGCCGCTCGTCGTAGTCGGGCCCTTCCTGTTACCCCTGCTGCTCTGGTTGGGTCGGAGCTGGTGGCGCCAGCACGGGGTCGGTGGGGGCGAAGCTGCGCTCGTTACGGGCCTTACCCTGCTCCCCCTCCTTGCCTATCGCCGCTCACTCGATAAGTCTCTTGGCTTGCCCTGGTACCAGGCCCTGACCCATCCGCTGGCCGGTCTGCTCTTCATGGGGATGCTAGCTCAGGCGTGCTGGCACAGGCTAACAGGGCACGGCGTCGAATGGCGCGGCAGAGTCTATGGTGCCCGTTCTCGCATCCCTCTCGATCGTCGGATGCTGGGCCGGCTCTTTCGGGGCCTCGGCCTGCCCTATCACTGGTGGGCCAGCGTCAGCGCCCTGGCTCGCTGGCTCTCAGCTCACAGCCCCTCATCAGACAACAGGCCCTGACGCAGACCGAAGATGGCCGCCTGCGTGCGATCGCGAATGCCGAGCTTCTGGAAGATGACCGAGAGATAATTTTTGACAGTCTTCTCGGAGTAGGAAAGCTGAGTGGCAATTTCGCGGTTGCTCATGCCCCGCGCCACATAGCGGATGATCTCTATTTCCTTTTCCGTCAGGTCGTTCAGAGTTGGAGCGCCTGGCGCGCCTGGTAGCTGAGAAAGGCGGCGCAGCTCGGCGAGCACGGTGCCGGTCAATTCCGGCTCAATCAAGGCCCCGCCAGCGTGCACTGTACGGATGGCGCGGATCAATTCCTGAGAAGAGGCACTTTTGAGGAGGTAGCCGCGGGCGCCGTTCTTAATGGCTCGTAATACCTGGGGATGCTGGCGGTGCATGGTCAGGATAATGATGGCGACCTGGGGCTGCTCTTCGGTCAGCTGGCGTGTCAGCGCCAAACCATCCAGCTGCGGCATACTGATGTCGAGCAGGACCACATCAGGACTGAGTTGGCGAATGACACGCAGGGCCTCCTGGCCATCGGCGGCCTCGCCAACAACCTTGAGGTCCGGCTCAAGTTCGAGCAAATGGCGCAAACCCTCGCGCATCAGCGTATGATCATCGGCCAGCACAATACGGATCACGCTCCGCTCCGCCGCATGCTCCGAAGCCGCCTTCTCCGCTGGCCGGGTGGAAGACGAGACAGCGCTGGCCTCAGCTGTAGCGATAGGAGCTGAGGCCGTGGGTGGTAGAACGCTGGTCGCTCCTGCTCCTGAGGCGATTCTCAAGATGGGCGCTGCAGTACGTGATTGGCTATTACTACTATAGCTAGAGGAACGTTGCTTTTTACGCTGCTGGGGCATAGCTTGCTTACCTTTCGCCAGACGACTCCATACTCCTTTTCGAGAGAAAAGGCTGCTCTCCTCTCAAGGTGTGTCTTCCTGGTTAGATTATACCAGGCAGTCAAGCAGTGGAGCCAGAGCGAACGAACAAGCAAACAAGAGAGCGTACCCTGATGCTGTGTCCTTCGTCCTGATACGCTGCCTTGCTTATCAGAGCAGCGACTCTTTCCCTGCCGTCGTGGGGGCCCTCCCCCTATGAGGCTGGGGGAGATTTAACATTGTGATCAACTTTCCTTCACCGGCGATTAATGACAGCTTAAACATTGTCTTGCATAAGATGTGAGGGAGGTATCCGAGGCTCTGCTGGCCTGTGGGCTGACTGACCCAGGCGCGCGGAGTGCTGAGCGAACATGTAGATCTGGCTCTCTTCTTCAAGCACGTATTTTCCAATCATTGGTAGCGATTGATAAAAATGGTCAGCAGAAAAAAACGGAGAAAAATCAACACTGTCCTGATCGGTCTTGGTCTGATTGTACTCATCCTCCTGGCGGGATGTGGGGAAGGAGCAGACTCGCAGAGTGCTCTCAGTGGGCGGCTTCACATCGCTGGCTCGACCGCCTTGCAGCCCCTGGTCAGCGCTGCGGCCAGCCTCTTTGAGCGCCAGCATCCCCAGGTACATATTCAAGTGGATGGCGGGGGCAGCCGGGCCGGCCTGGCTGCTGTCACCAGTCACCAGGCGGACATTGGCGACTCAGATATCTATGCCGACCCGGCCATCTATCCCGATCCCAATCTGACCGATCATATCGTCTGCGTCATCCCTTTTGCAATGGTCGTCAATCCCGATGTCACTGTCACCTCGCTAACGCGTCAGCAGATCATCGATATTTTTTCCACCGGGAGCATCCGCAACTGGAGCCAGGTCGGCGGTCCTGACCTGCCCATTGTGCCGGTCGTGCGTCCCCAAACCTCGGGCACGCGCGACACCTTCCGCAAATACATTTTGGGGGGGCGCGACGAGAAGGGGAAGCTCCTGCAGACTGACTCTTCCGTGACTGTGCGCGAGACCGTGGCTCACACGCCGGGGGCCATTGGCTATCTCGGGCTTTCTGTGCTGACCCCGGCTGTGCGCGTTCTGGCCATCGAAGGAGCCAGGCCCACGCTCGCTGACATTGTGGCCGGTCGCTATATTTTCTGGAGCTATGAACATATGTATACGCTGGGCGACGACAATCCCTTGCTGAGCGCCTTTCTTGACTTCATGCTCAGCGCACCAGTGCAACAGAAGGCGCAGGAGATGGGCTATATTCCTATTGCTGCCATGAACCTCAACGGGAGCAGCAGAGAGGGTGCCAGTGCGCTCTCCCTGGCCGCGGTGGCCAGGCCAGAAGAAGATCGCGCCTTCAGCCGCAGAGAGGAGGGGTAAGGATGCAGCAGCCAGCTCGGAGAAGGGGTCAGGTGCAACTACCCTCGCTGGCGACGCCGTCGCTGCCGCCGACAGGGGCAGCCTCCAGCAACAGCCCCAGCCTGCGCATTCGTCCCCGCTCGCGGCGCAGCGGTAACCTGCTTCTCAATCTCTCCATTGGCAAGCGTCTCACGCTAGGCTTTCTGTTGGCCGCTCTCATCGCGGCAATCGCCGCCGGCCTGATCGGGGTCTTGCGCTCTCAATCCCTCAGTCGGCAGTCGAGCTTTTATCAGAAACTGCTCAGTATCAATACCTCGCTCACCACCGGCGCCGACTATCTCCAACTCATGAACACCGAGGTGCACAATCTCCTGGCCGCTGCCAGTGCCCCGGCACCATCCCAGGAAACGATTACTCAGGACCGTCAGGCCATCACGGGACTGGCGACCCGCTATGATAACATCCTATCGGCCTACGTCGCTCAGGACCTGTTGGATAATCATCCCGATGAGATGGCCCTGCTCGCCGAGGCCGGTCAGAGTGGCCAGCAAGGACAACAGCAAACGCTGCTGGCCAGTGCCTTGCGTACCTGGCATCTCTATCGCTCCGCCCAGGACCAGGTTTTACAGGACATTGCCCAGGGTAATCTCAGCGATGCTCAGAACCTGCTACGCTTCCAGGCCGAGCCGACCAATGCTGACGCGCTCAGCGCTCTGCGGGCGCTCATTCAGCTGAACCAGCGCCTCGCCGCTGCCGTGCAGCAGGCGGCAGCCGTCGAGGAGCAGGACCAGCTCATCACCAGTATCATCGGTGCCATTGTCGCCTCGCTGGCCATCGTCCTCGTAGGCTGGTTCATCTCAGGGACACTGGTACGTCGTCTGCGCCACTTGCAGCAAGTGACGCGTGCCATTGAAAGCGGGCAACTGGAGGCGCGCGTCACCGTCATCGGGCGCGACGAGATTGCTGAGGTCTCGGCGGCCTTTAACGCCATGCTGGAGACCCTGCTCAACCTGCTGGAAGAGACCCGACGCCAGCGCGATGCCCTGACCAACGCTGCCGAGCATCTCTTCAGCGACATGCGCGTCGTCAGCGCTGGTGATCTGCGCATTAATGCCCCGGTGAGCGATGATCCCATTGGCCTGCTCGCCAACGCCTTCAATTTCACCGTTGGACGCTTCCGGCGCTTTGTCTTGCGTGTGCAGGTGGCAATTCAACAACTGGAAGTAATCACTCGCCAAGAGCAGGAGCATGCTGAAGCGCTCATCCAGAGTTTGCATCCCCTGCAGGCCCCAGCGCGGCCCGAGGGCCAGATGCCGGGCCTGGGCAGCGGCACTGAGAAGGGGCGCACCCCCTCGGGCGCATTGACGACCTCCACCGCTGCTGGCAAGGGCCTGGGGGAAAGGTTGGAGCGCGAACTAAGTGAGCTGAAAGGTCGCCTGCGCCGCAGTCGTGAACGTCTACAGGGGCTGCTCGATGCGACGACCGTCGAGCAGCTGCAGCGCCTGAGTGCGCTGCTGCGCCAAATTGAGGAGGAAGCCGCCCGTCCTTCCCGCTGGACGGCCAACGCTCAGGGCATTCGTCGCGAGCTGCATATCCCCACTCCTCTGCTCCAGCAACTGGAGCAGGGGCTGGGGGCCCTCCAGCGCCAGCTGGAATCTTCATTGAAGGATGTCGATCGAGAGCTGCTAGCCGTTGGGCAAGAGATCAACCGGCTGCGGGTGGTACTCAACGCCGCCGGAGGGGCGGCTATTGGTGGTGTGGGGGGGACAGCGGGAGGGGGAGAGAGTAGCGAGGTGATGCGTCTCTCTCTGGCCTTTGCCGGCGAAGTCAATACACTGGCTCAACAGCTAGCGGCAGTGATCCAGGAGATGCGCAGCAGCCTGGTTGGCTTCCAGTTCGAAACCGTGGAAGCGGGGAGTGCCGGCAGCGAACCGTCAGGACGACTGCAAGCGCCAGGTGGAGCAATGAGCGGGCCCGGTGCAGCCGCTGATCTGCTATCGCGTTCTCTGCGTCTCTAGCGCTGGCCTGATGTGGCGCTGGTCCCGCTCTGGTCGGGCGTAGGGCGGGTGAGCCGATCGCCTGCGCTCGGGATGGGTGGGGCCAGCGCTCCTGGCTGGCTCACTCAGTGGCAGCCTGTCGCCGTAGCAAGGGAGATGCTGCGCTGAGCGGGTCTGGTGGAGGTCTCAGGCTCTCCTTCCTCTTGACTGGTAGGTACTGGTCCTTTCTCCTGTCTGCCATCTTCTTGTCTGCTTGTTTGCTCTTCGGTGCTCCCTACGCTCTCCTGCTCTCTCCTACTAACATAGCGCTCTGCATTGTGGCGAACATGCGATGTGTTTGAGAGTCAGCTCATGTTCACTCTGTGCGACACTTTTAGCTTCGCTGTCAGCGCGAAGACTCCCCTTCATGGCTATTTCTGTCGCAAACCCTTGAAAAAGAAAACGTGATCGCATATGATAGGCACATATCAATGAGATACATACATACGTTCATACCGTCATCAGTAATTATATGGCTCAGGAGGGAGGCGGTCACGATGCGTGAAGCCCGTCTTCCGTTTCCTATCCCTCTGTACCTGGAAAGGAGTGACCATACATGGAAGAATTGTTAACCGTCAGCGAAGTCGCCCGCCTCTTGCGCGTTGAGACCACCACCGTTAGGCGCTGGATTAAGAACGGCATGCTAGAGGCCATTCTCCTCCCCCATCACGAGAAGGAGAGCAAGCGGCATGGCTACCGGATCAAGCGCACGACGCTTGACAAGCTCCTGGGCGAGTCGCCCCGCGACTCGGTTTCAGAGCAGCAGGGCTGATTGACGGCGGGTAGGTATTGGCAGGGAGCCAGGTGCAAGCGAGCGCAGTCTGGTTCCCTCTGTTATCCTGAGCCGGGCTGTGTGCGCTACCCGCCCTGGGTGAAGGCAGCGCTGGCCCTCCCCAAGGCCAGGAGCAGAATCGGTTCCGCCGGCCAGCAGTCAGGCCAAGCTGAGCGGATAAGCCGCGATCGACGGTGAGCTGTTCTTTCCTACTTATTTGTTTATACGTTCTGAAGTACAGAAACGAAACAAGAGCAGGTAGGGTTTCCTGCCTGCTCTTTCCTGTTCTTTTTCTTTCGTTGAACTGCCTGGCAGAGCCGCTGGCCGTCAGCGGAGCGGAGAAGGGGGAAGTCCGACCGGGCTTGCGAGGCTGAGCCGCTGCTAATCTGTGTAGAACCACAGCGGCAGAATCGCAGCACAAGAACAGGAGCGGCTCAGCTGGTGGAGATTCAAGAAGAAGAAAGCGAGGAATTCGCCGAAGCGGCCTGTGACGTCCCGCTATCGCGGGGGCGAAGGCGCTCACGGATCTCCACCAACTGGCGGGCGTGCTGCCGATCATGCTGAGCCAGGACATTCACCAGCTGGTAGAATTTCAACGCGCCCCAGGCGTGGTGATGACAGGGGCGCTCCCAGGCTGCCGGGGGCAGCTCAGCCAGGAACTGCAGAATCTCCTCGCGGCGTGCTGCCATACCGGCCAGCACCGCGTCCAGCGAGAGATCGCGGGCCGTCTCACGCGTCACCCGCGGCCCCTCTGTCTCCAGAGCTGGCAGCTCGGGGTTGTCCTCCTCCTGCACGCGCCGCATTTCCTGCAGCGTCAACCCATCGACTACATAGAGATGATAAGCCACTTCCAGTGCCGACCAGTCCTCGGGTGAGGGGCGTTGCTCCAGCTCGGCGGCCTGAAAGCGAGCTAACTCGGCCAGAAACTCGGTGCGTGCCGCTACTAACTTCGGGCGCACCTTCCCGAAAGGATCTTCCAGGGTAGCCATCGCAGCCTCCCGCAACTACTCCACTTCGTTTTTGACCAGGCGGGCGTAGAGTCGCTCCAGCTCCTCCTGATTATTGAAATGCAGCACTATCGTGCCCTTGCCCCTGGCGTTGCAGCGCAGATCGACCTTCACCATCAGCGAATTGCGAAACTGGGTCTCTAACTCCTCCAGGTCGGGGGAGCGCACAGGAGTCGAGCGGCTGGGAGTGGGGCGAGCGGGCTGCTCCAGGCTTTTCCAGCCGCGCACCAGCTCCTCCGTCTCGCGTACTGTCAGGCGGCGAGAGAGCACCTGGTGCAGCGCCTCCTCCTGGTCTTCGTAGCTCGACAGACCAGCGATTGCTCGTGCGTGGCCTTCGGTGAAGTGTTCGCCTGGATTAAGGAGCCTCTCGCGGACAGCGGGCGCCAGATTCAGCAAGCGTAGCGTATTCGTGATCGTTGTTCGCTGCTTGCCGACGCGCTCGGCGATCTGCTCATGGGTCAGGCCAAACTCCTGAGCCAGGGTCTGATAAGCCAGAGCCTCCTCGATTGGGTTGAGATCGGCCCGCTGAACGTTCTCGATCAGCGCCAGCTCCAGCATCTGCTGAGGGCTGGCCTCCTTGACAATCACCGGCACCTGCGAGAGGCCGGCCAGGCGTGCAGCTCGCCAGCGGCGCTCACCGGCGATCAGCTGATAGCGGAGTGGAGGAACGTAGGAAGTGCCGGCGCGTGCCTCCGAAGCGGGAGCGGGAGCGGGAGCGGCCCAGGGATCGTCATCAGGAGCGCTGGCCCAGGGGTCGGGGGTGCCAGTGCTCTCCTCTTCCAGGCGCGTCACAATCAGGGGCTGGAGCAGACCGTGCTCTTTAATGGAGGCGCTCAGCTCCAGTAGAGCAGGATCGTCGTCGCGGCAGATGCGCCGCGGCTGGCGTGGGTTCGGCAAAATACTATCAATAGGAACCAACTGGATCGCGCCCTCGGCATCCGCCCGCGGCGCCGGCTGACGCGCGGCGGGGGTCTCCACGGCGGGGGCAGGAGAGGCGCCAGAGCCAGAGAAAAGAACATCGAGACCGCGCCCGATCGGAGACTTCTTATTAACCACGGGCCATTACCTCCTCTGCCAGCGCGCGATAGGCGAGGGCGCCGGGCGAATCAGGATCGTAGTCCAGAATCGGCTGCCCGAAGCTGGGGGCCTCGCTGAGGCGCACATTGCGATTCACGATCGTATTAAAGACCTCGTTCGGAAAATGCCCGCGGACCTCACGGACGATCTCGCCGGCCAGCCGCGTACGGGGATCGTACATCGTCAACAGGACGCCAGCGATGTAGAGGTCGGGGTTCAATTTATTCTTCACGAGCTGGATTGTATTCAGTAACTTGGTGAGGCCCTCCAGGGCCAAATATTCGCACTGGATCGGAATAATGACGCCATCGGCAGCCACCAGCGCATTGACGGTCAGCAGGCCGAGCGAGGGCGGACAATCGATCAAGATATAGTCACAGCGGCGCCGAATAGGCTCAAGGGCCTGGCGCAGGCGCTGCTCGCGAGCCAGGGCGCTGACCAGCTCGATCTCCGCCGCGGCCAGATCGACGGTGCAGGGCGCCACTACTAGCTCGCGGCGCTTGGTCGGTACGATGACATCAAAAATCGTGACACCTTCGTCCTGCCTGACCAGCAGGTCGTAGACAGTGTGTTCGCGCACCTTCGGAGCAACGCCAATGCCGCTGGTCGTATTGGCCTGCGGGTCCATGTCAACCAGGAGCACTTTGCGACCCGCGGCTGCCAGATAGGTTGCAAGGTTGATAGCGGTGGTGGTTTTGCCCACACCGCCCTTCTGGTTGGCGATTGCGTAGACTTTCGACACTGGTTACTTCCGTACCTTTCTGATCGAACCGATCCGTCGCCGGGCGGGTGTAAAGGATGTACTGACAGCATGACCGCGCGTGTTGCAAGTGGCACCTACATTGTAACAAATGGGAAGAGCTGACGCAACTAGGAACAGCTTTTCCTGCCCCTTGCCAGCTCGCTACTCACCGGCCTGCCTCTCTGCCTGCCTGCCTGTCCTTCCGTCTGCCTCCCCCTGCCTCTCGCCGTTTCGCCGTTGCTGGTCCTGGCCTCGAAGAGCCAGAGCCGCTGCTAGCTGCTTCCTTGAGAGGGGGAGCGGATCGGGCCGGGCTGGCCGCCCGTGAGGAGAATGGGCTGGTCCTCGGGCTGCTGCGCTTCCTGCATCAGCAAGGGCCGGGAGAGGTCGCCCTCTGGGAGTGGGGCGCCTGCCCGTCTGTATCTCTTCCTTCAGCCCTCGCGCCCCAGGCGTAGTGCCAGCAGCAGGGCGAACGAGACCGCCAGGACCAGCACCGAGAGTGCTACCGCTGCGTCGAGGTTGGTTTCCGCCGCGATATAGATAGCGATCGGCATGGTTTGCGTAGTGCCGGGGAAGTTGCCTGCAAAGGTGATGGTGGCACCAAACTCGCCCAGGGCGCGTGCCCAGGTCAGACCCATGCCGCTCAGGAGGGCCGGGCGGATCAGGGGTAGCACCACGCGGCGAAAGGCATAGAAGGGGGAGGCGCGCAGCGTATAGGCCGCCTGCTCATAGCGAGGATCGAGTTGCTCCAGGCCGGCGCGGGCGCTGTTGACGAAGAACGGGGCCGAAACAAAGGTCTGGGCCATAACCACAGCCGCTGTTGTAAAGGGCAGGCTGATCCCCAGGGCGCTCAAATAGCGTCCCAGCAGCCCAAAGCGACCGAAGGTCAGCAGCAGTGCCACACCGGCCACCACTGGCGGCAGCACCGTTGGCATCGTCACCAGGGTCTCTAGCAGCCGCCGGCCTGGCAGACGCGTGCGTGCCAGTACCCAGGCCACTGGCAGGCCGAAGAGCACGCTGAGCGCCGTACTGGCGGTGGTGGTGACCAGGCTCAACTGCAGGGCCGTAAAAGTGTCGGGCTGCGTCAAAGCGTTCCATAGCTGTTGTGGTGGCTCGTGCAATAGCAGGGCCGCCAGAGGAATGCCCAGAAAGAGCAGAAAACTGGCGGCCAGCAACCCGACCAGGATCGCCATCAGGGTGCGGCCCCGCGCGGCTGAAAGCCAGGGACGCCGGCCTCGCGGCCTGGTTGCGCGGGGGGCCGGCGCCTGCTGCACATCAACCATTCTTCGGAATGAACTGATACTTCTCCAGAGTCGCCTGTCCCTGCGGCCCAAGTACATAGTCGACGAAGCTCTGGGCCTCGGAAGCGTGCGCCGAGGTCTTGACAACCGCAATCGGGTATTGGGCGATGACGTTAAACTCGTCTGGGATCGGGATGATCTTGACTTTGCCCTGAGCGCTGGCGGCATCCGTCTGATAGACGCAACCGGCATCGGCCTCGCCCAGCTCAACCTTCTGCAGTACCGCCGTCACATTGTCCTCCTGGGAGATGACGTTGCTCAGCAGGGCCTTCTCGAACTGGGGGCCATAGGTCGAGGACTGGGCCATCTTGTCGAAAGCCTGGCGGCAGTACTTGCCCGCAGGCACCGTAGAGGCGGCGATGTCAAACTTCAGTCCCTTCTTGGACAGATCTTGCAGCCCGTTGACGCCCGCGGGATTGGAGGAGGGCACAATGATGACCAGCCGATTCTTGGCGAAGATCTGGGAATTGTTGACCAGGCCGGCCTGACTGGCTTTGTTCATGTTGTCCAGATCGGCTGAGGCAAAAACATCCGCTGGGGCGCCATTGGCCAGCTGCTGCTCCAGTACCTGCGAGCCGGCAAAGTTGAACTTGAAGCTGACGTTGGGATGGGCCTTGTGGTATTGGTTGGCCATGTCCTGAAAGGCATTCTTGAGGGAGGCGGCAGCGAAAACGTTGAGCGTGACCGCCGGGGCGCTGGCACTGCCGCTGCTACTGGTGCTTTCACTGCTGTTGCCACAGGCGGCCAGCCCCAGCGCCAGGGCAAGGATCAGTATGCAGGCGCCAGACAGGAGTCGCCAGCGAGCCTGTCGGCGCGGCGAGGGCGAGAAATAGGCTGTCTGCGCGGGGACTGTAGACATGGTGGGCCTCCTTCTTCTCCCTGCTCTCTAGCTATGAGCGCGATTGAAATAGCGGTGAAAACTCTATTTTTGAGTATTCACAAATTGAGTATAGAGAACGAATTGCCGAGATGTCAAGCCAGGAGGGAAGTCAGGCGGAGGGGAAGGTCAGGAGGGGGGCAGATTAACCAGCCGGGCAGGGGCGGGCCGCGCTCCTGCGCGTTGGCGGCCCGCCATCCCTGTAGCAGGGCTTAGCCTGTATAGAGCGGACCCGTCAGCAACGGCAGCGTGATGCCTAGAAAGGCGCACACGCTCAACACGACGATCAGCGGGTCCAGTAGCGGCGCATTGAGCAAGCTACCGCGTAGATGGAGTCGATAGAAGAGCGTAGGCAGGACCAGGCCCAGGATTGCCGCCAGCAGAAGCGTCAGGCCCAGCCCAATCCCCATTGCCAGTGCCAGCAGGGGTGATCCAAAGAGAGCCCAGCTTAGAGCGGCCACGCAGACACTGGCCAGTACTCCGCCAGCGGTGCCCAGCTGCAGCTCGCGGAAGAAGCCGCGCCAGAAATCGCGTCCGCGCTGTGAACGCAGCTGCCAGCCGGTCACCCCGAGGGCCTGTGAACCCACACTGCTACTCGTCAGCAGAAGCATTGGCAGTAGCGAGACCATGCCGCTCAAGGTTGTTGGAGAGTGGAGAGCGCGCAAGAGGCCGCCGAACGTCGCCGGGTCCTGTGTCAGGAGGGCGCTGGCACGCAACACTGGACCGAATAGACCGTGCAAGAGCAGCGCCAGCAGCAGCCCGGCGGCAACGTTGACTGCCAGCCAGGTCACGCGCCCGACCACCGCGCGCCAGGAGAGGGTTTCCTCTTCGGTCGTGAACTCTTCAACGCTGGTTCCAGCGATCTCCGAGAGATCCTCAGCCTGCTCCTCGCGGATCACGTCGATCACATCGTCCACCGTGATCAGGCCGACCAGGCGGCCCTCTTCGTCAAGCACCGGCACTGCCAGCAAGTCGTAGTGCGAGATCAGGCGGGCCACCTCTTCCTGATCGGTATCGGTATGGACATGGATCACATCGGGATTGAGCAGGTCCTGCAGGCGTGTCTGCGGATCGGCGGTCACCAGGCTCCGCAGCGAGACCACGCCCACCAGGTGCTGCTCGTCATCGACCACATAGAGGTAATAGATTGTCTCCAGATGATCGGCGTGGTGGCGCAGATAGGCCAGCGCCTCTTCGACCGTCAGATGCTGGGGTAGCCCAAGCACGCGGGTCGTCATCAGGCCGCCGGCGGTTTGTTTGTCATAGTGAAGCAGATCGCGCACCTGGCGGGCCGCCTCAGCGGGCAGCAGGTTCAGCAAGCGCTCAGCCTCCTCGCGTGGCAACTCGGCCAGGACGTCGGCCACGTCATCGGGAGCCAGGGCTGCCAGGAGGCGCGCAGCGCGTTCAGAATCGAGACCGCTGATAATCTCGGCCTGTAGCGGCAGCTCAACCTCGCTGAGGGTATCGGCAGCTGTTTCAGTGTCCAGGCGCTCCAGCATGGCGCCGGCCTCTTGGGCGTCGAGCTGCTCCAGGATATCGGCGATATCTGCCGGGTGCAGATCCGCCAGCTTTGTGCGGCTCACACTCAGCTGGACCTGGGGCACGACGCCGCCCGCCGTGACCAGGGCAGTACCGCCCAGCCCGGCTCCGGCCAGAGCCGGAGCAAGCTGCTCGCTGGTGCTGGTGCTCGCCTGAACCACCTGGATCGGCTCCACGTAGTTCCAGGTGATGGTGCGATCCTGCAATCGCAATGGCAGCACGCGGCTCAGCAGCTCGATAGGAGTCAACAGCCCAAGCCGGCGCAGCAGGCCACTCACGCCGATATCCACGCCGATCAGGCGCGCCGTTCCTTTGATCTGTGCCAGCTTCAGATCGTTGACCTTCACCACGCGCACGCCCTGGGTATCAACGATCTGCTTATCCAGAATATCGCGTTTGAGTAGCAGCTCATCGGGTTGAGGCGTATAGGGGGTAATCTCGGCCTGACGAACCTTCAGGGTAACAGGGGTCTCTTCAATGCTGTGCACCTGAGACCAGGGCACCACCAGCGTATTGGTATTCAGCGGTGGGCGCACAACCAGCGCCGTCACGCAAGGAAAGGTCTCGCGCGGCGAGACATACAAATCAGAAAGTGTACCCAGGCGCCGTCCCTCGCTATCATGGACACTCTGACGCAGCAGTGTGCTCAAGTAGATCAAGGGTATCACCACCTTTCCTCGTCTGCTCGATGGACAATACAGGCCGGTCGCTCAGCCACAGCGGTGTGGTTGAGCGAGAGGAGCTTATGACTTGTTTGGCTTGCCTGACGATGACGAACACAGTGATCGCTGCCTGACCGGGAAGGGCGCGGCACAGGTAAGGCCGGGCGCAGGCGGCAGGCGACAGGCCGGAGCGCAGCGCTGCGACAGCCTACCGGCGAATGGTAGAACAAGCCGGGTAGAGGCCACAGGCAGACATCGCCTTAGCGCGGGCGTCGGCCCGGTCAGTGCTGCAGATGAAGCGGGAAACCCATGCGTACAGGGGTACCCTTGAAAAAAGGGCACGTAGGACTGACTGGCAGGCGGGAAGTGTTTACTCGATAGCGGCTGACCGCTGGCAGAGGATCACGCTCATCGAGTAAGGTGGTGATACAGAGGGGACGATCACTGACTGACTGACTAATTGCTCTCCAGAACAAGGGAGTGAGCGATGAGACCGTACGCCAGTATACGTCGGGCGAAAGCTAGATCCCCCCTACTCGATGAGGTGACACACACTTACCCGCGAGCAGGCATGTAAGAGCTACACGCCTACTACTACTTGGGCCAGCGTCCATGTCCCTCACCTCCTTGACCCGTTGAGCCGCGGCGCTCCAGAGAAGAGGCATAGCGGTCTTGCCACTGTGCCTGGCACTGGAGCTGAAGAATAGGCGCGGTCACGGGGATCACACAAACAGAACAAAGCATTATGTCTTGTCAGAGTATAGCACGCTGATGGCAGAATCGGCAAGCTGGGGAGGCGAGCCTCTGGAAATCCGTCGCCCAGCAGTCACCCGTTTCTCCTAGCTTGCTTGGGGGCTGCTCTGGCCCCAGTGGAGCCAGAGCAGCGCGTGATAGAGCTGGACCTCCCAGACGTGCCATGAATGATAGCCCTTCTCGATATCAAGCGTATAGCGTACGTGGAGCTTCTTGAGCACCTGAGCGAACTGCAGCGTATCGCTATAATAGGGCTGATCTTTTGTGGCCGCTCCCAGGAAGAAGGCCAGCCGCTGACTGCGGCGATTGCTGGCGATGGTGTAGAGTGGGCTATTAGCGCGTCGATAGGCCGGATCGTTGCCCCAGATCAGGCCCTCAGCGCGATAGTAACCACCCAGCGAGATGACAAAGCCGAAGACGTCGGGGTGATGAATGGCGATGTTGGCCGCTCCAAAGCCTCCCATCGAATTGCCCCCGATCGCCCGATCCTCTGGCGAAGGGATCGTTCGATAGTGGCTGTCAATGTAGTGGACCAGGTCGATAGCCACGTAATTCTCCAGAAGCTGTCGTCCATCGCCGCTGTTGCCCCATTCGCTGGTCGCGCCGGGGCGCCCATTGCCATCAGGGAAAACCATAATCAGCTCGGGAATCTTCCCCAGATCAATCAGGGTATCGGCGGATTGCTCGGCCTTGCCGCCGGTGACCCAGTCGACGATCTTACCCGGGGAGCCATGCAGCAGGTAAAGCACCGGGTAGCGCTGCTGTTGGCCGGCGGGCGTATTGTAGGACGGTGGCAGGTAGACCAGGAACGAGCGGCGCTGGCCGTGCAGAGAAGGGCTGGCGAAGCTATCCTTGACCACTGTGCCCTTGTTTGGGCGCCCGGCGGTGTGAATGACCGGCGGTGTGTGAATACCGGTATCAGGGGCAAAGAGAAAGAGATCGCCTGAACCGGCGGCCAGTATCAGTGACACGACCAGCAGGGCTGCCAGCAACCAGGACCCCATGAAGGCCAGAGGCCGTGGTTGGGGGGCGACAGGCGGCGCCAGCTTTGGCACCGCGAGCGGGGCGGTCTCCTGCAGGGCAGCAAGACGCTGGCGAGAGCGCAGGAGCTGCCAGGTCTGGACGATGGGATCGCAGAGCACACGAGCCAGGACCTCGCCGATAGCGCAACCGGCAAAGGCTGCCAGCAGCGCCAGAGCCAGCAGCATCAGCACCGTGTGAATCAAGGCTCCCACGTTCAGCGGCTCCAATTGGCCGCCTGGGTCATGTACCGGTTGCAGCTCGGCCCCGATGAAATCCTGCAGGTAGGCTGACCAAAAGAGCAAGAGGCTGGCGGGTACGGCACCCAAAAGACGGCGTCCGACCAGGCCCCCGCAGAAACCAGCGCCCGCACAACAGAAAAGGGCTGTCAGCATCTGGGTGCGCTGTATATCCAGGCCCAGCGCAATGAGCAGCGCGCTCAACCCTGGCGTCATGCCCACCGTCACCAGTGCGCCGCCAAGCAGTGCCCCCACAAATGAGAGCAGCGGCGGTGCAAACGCCCGCAGCGGGCGGCGCGGGCGTTTCTCTCCGACAAGGCCCGAAGGCTGCCATCTATTCTTCATCGATGTATCGTAAGCAGATTCTGATCTGGTAGGCCGGGGAGAGGCTCCCTGGCCTCTGAGCGCTGCTGATGAGCGTTGAGAATGGCCAGCGCGATGCGCGGCAGGGCTAGCGTATTGCTGGCGACCACATAGCGACTCTCCCAGCGCGGCTGAAACTTCTGCTTGAAGCGGAAGAGTGTACGGTGCTCCTCCAGGACGTGGACATGCTCCAGCAGGAAGTTGGCAATCGCGCGCTGGCCAGGGGAAAGCTCCTGGTTCGTATCGCAGGCAGCGATGAGACCCAGGCTTACCAGCCAGGCCCCAGCCTCGCGAAAGCGCTCAATGGCGCGCACCAGCAGCAGCTCCATGACGCCATAAGGGGCATCGGGCGCGCGCCGCATCAAATCGAGGGCCCAGCCCCAGTCGCGGCGTGTGCCATCCCGGGCGTCGTAGAGACCATAGATTGGCGTAAAGGAGACAAAAGCGCAGAGCTTGTTCGTACGATCGAAGGCCAGCCCCAGCGTCAGGCGTGGCGGGGGCTGCCGACGGACCTCGGGGTCCGCACTCTCTGCCGCTGCGGCGATCAGCTGGGCCCGTTGGGCCATCGCTGGCAACTCGCTGAGGCGCCCCATGCTGAAGCCCATTTCTTCCGTTTCGCGGGCTCCCTTCTGTCGGAGCCAGGAGCGCGAGATCTGGACCATTTGCTCATACAGCTCGGCGGGGGGCGCCTCTTCGAGCCAGCGCAGCGTCACCCCCTCGCGCTCGGCCCGACGGCTGCTGGTGCGCACATTGGCCATGGCCGAACCGCTCAGACTGAAGCTGCGGGGGTCGATCAATCCCTCCTCGCCAATTTTAAAGATGCTCAGGCCGCTGCTGCGATAGTATGGTAGGAAATCAGGGTGAGCCTGGTAGATCGCCACCTGCCAGCCATTGCGCTGACACAGCTCCAGAAAAGCACGACTGACCTGCTCGCGTGCCTCTGGTGGACAGATGGGGTCGCCAGGGACCACGGCGACCGTGTTGACCAGCCGATAGGCGACCAGGCCCTCGCCATTGGGTGTCAGATAGCGCAGATTTCCCGGCTCCAGGGCGAAGAAGGCCAGGGTCTCCTGCCCATAGCGCTGCAGCAAGTCGATGGCCCGCTGCTCGACCTGGGCCAGACGCTCCCGTTGCTGGGCAAGCCACCAGCGCGCGCTAACCGGGCGGAGAAGGGCCACCATGCCGGTCAACAAGGCGGTAGCCGCTAAGATGGGTAGTGAGTCCAGGAACCAGTGCGCGCGCCTGGTCAATGGCAGCAACTCCTGCGCTGGCAGATTGAGCATGCGACGCAGCAGGGCCAGCAGCGTGCCCCCCGTACCGCTCATTGTCAGAAACTGCCCTTCGATCAGATAGTAGCCACCGATGCCGTAGAGGAGGAGCAAGGCAGCTCCAATGGCTAACAAGGCAAAGCCCTGGCGAACGCGCCAGGGATCGCTGGCCACCTGGAAGCAGGGGCGAGCCAGCAGCAGCACGCCCCAGAGGCTGCAGGAAAGCAAGGCCTCCTCAATGGCCAGACCACGTACCACATGCAGCAAAGCCGACAGCGGCAGCAGAAGCATGGTCACTTGCCAGGCGCGCTCTTTGCCACGGGCCAGGCCGATTGCAAGAAGAATCAAGAAGAAGCCGATCAGCAGCGCGATGGTGTGGCTGGTCTGGACGAAGGGCCAGAAAGCCGGCCCGAAAGGGGCGAGCAGAGCGATGGTGGTCAGCAGATCGCGCAGCAGCTCCAGTCGTCCCGGGTGGGATGGTAGCAGGACCACAAGGCCATTAATGCAGCCCAGCAAAGCCACGGTCAGCGCTAGCAGGCTCCTGATCAAGCGGCGCGACGGCGTGATAACCGGCTTCTGACCTGGGCGTGGGAGCGGTGCTACCAACCGCGAGAAGAACGCGTTCATAGCCCTCCCTCCCCGGCCCCTATCCCTGGCCTGGTCTGCTCTGTCTGTCTGATGATCGTTCTGCCTGGCGCGGGCGAACCCGGGACGGCCCCAGCACCATGCAGCGACTCCGGCGGTGTCATACCCTTCTGCCTGTTCTGTAAGCAACCATCCTTTCAAGGCATGTGCTTGATCCTATTATGGGTAGCTTTTTCAAGGGCTGTCAATAAAGTCGCGATCTTTCCCTGACCAGCCCTGGCGAACAGGGGACTGGAGTGGCCAGTGAGTGCGGGCCTCGGCAGCTGTTGGGGTTAACAATTGAAACCCGACCACCTGATTGCACGTGTTTCTACACGGACCGAATCTTTGCAAAAGTATTCCCCAAGGGCGCAGCTGCGTCTGGAAGGTAGAGAGATGCAAAGCGCTTGATTGAGGTGGAGGACAGTATGAAGCTACTCCGGTCGCTAAAGGGTCAGAGAAAGCGAGCACATTATGGATGATGTTCATCAGCTCCAAACAGCAGCAAAAGGAGCAGACAGACCGGCGGAGCAGATCTCACCTGCGGAGGTCCCGCTTTCTGAGCCAGAAACCGCGCGGGTAGAGCCGGTACCATCGGCGCCGGAGGCCAGGATAAAGAGACAAGAGGCCGCTCCGGTGCGGGAGCCTGGGCGCTTGCCCGAGCGGGGGACGCGTTACGCGCTTATCAGCGGCCTGCTTATGGGCGTACTGGTGGCCCTGGTTACCATTGTCCTTGTCCTGGTGAACGCTGGCCTCTTCAACGAGGCTCATCGCCAGGTGATGCGCGATGCGCTCACCGTGCGAGTAGCGTTGCTACTAGCCGCCATCTACGGGGTTACCTGGCTGGTGGCGCTCATTGTCGCTTTTATCGGTGGTCTCATTCTTGGGCGGATCGCTGTACGTCGACGTCTGGGTTTCCTGGCGGGGGCCGTAGGAGGCATTGTCTACTCGCTGCTTCTCTGGCCGACCAGCTTTATTCCTGCCTATCCGGGCAATCTGACTGGTACCGCCACGCTGGACGCCGGCACCGCTATCTTAGAGGTGCTCTGGTGCCTGTTGTGGGGTCTGGGGGGAGCACTGGTCTGCCTTGCTGGCACATGGGTGGCCTCCGCTCGCCATCCGCATTATCGTGACCGGTGAAACGGTTGATCGTGTCATGGGGCTTATCGACTAGATGAGCGATCGCTGGGGCACACTGGCCTGCTCGGGCCGGTGTGCCTGTGCCCAGGGAGAGATCAGACGACTAAGAAAGGAAGGAAACACTACGATGAATAAAGATGAACTCGAAGGCAAGGCGAAAGAGGCTCAGGGGGGTCTGAAAGAGTCGCTGGGGAACCTGACTGGCAATGAGCAGCTGCAGGCCGAGGGCAAGGCTGACAAGGTTGAGGGGAAGGCCCAGGGCTTGCTTGGCAAAGTCGGCGAGAAGCTGCACGAGGCTGCCGAGCAGGTGAAGGAGGCTGCCCAACATGCCAGCGAGAAGGCCAAAGAGACCAGGGAGGAACATCAGCCCTAGCCTGACCCTCTCTGATCAGCCTGCTGGCTAGCCAGTGACCTGGCTGCATTCAGCGCGTCTCATTAAAGCCGGGGTTCGCTCTCTCTGCGACGAGGTGAGCGAACCCCGGCTTGCTTCTCTCCGCCATGCTGGCCCCCTTTCCTTCTTGCCAATCTGGCCAGCTCATCGCTATTAACAGAGCTTTTAGCAGACCATCATCGGCTATTTACAAATCCGTCCTATACTGCTGAAAATACGATTGGCTGGAATAATCGTGCCAGCTTAGTATCAAGAAGTGAGGGAGAAGCTATGCAAGTAATTCGTTGGCAAGAATCGAATCCCCCTGATGAGGAAGAGCTGCGTCAAAAGATGCAGGAGCAGGGACTTGCTCCTTACAGCTGGTCGAATAGCCCTGGTGATACCTATGCTGTTCATAGCCACAGCTACGACAAAGTGCTCTACTGTGTACGTGGCTCCATCCGCTTCGTGCTGCCGGACACCCCTGGGCCAGAGGGTATTATTGACCTGGAGCCGGGGGATTGTATGATTCTGCCAGCAGGCACGCGCCACAGCGCCTTTGTCGGCCCAAAGGGGGTAACCTGTATGGAGGCCCAGCGTACGCCGACCAGGCCTTTCCAGGGACAGGAGCAAGTTGAGCGCTAGGAGAGACTGGCCCTTTTTTCCCTGGCTGAGCTGTCTCTCTGGCTGCCTTTCTCTCTGGTCCTGGCGCGTTGGTTGGGGCAGGAGGGACGCGCACGCGCCGGCGCAAAACCAGCGAAGAGAGCGAGCCGCCCCTTTGCGAAGGTGATCGCTAAAGATATACTATACTTAACGTAACCTGTACCAACGTCGCCTTCACCACATTGCGAAAAGGAGCATACTATGGGACGACTTGATGGACGAGTAGCCTTTGTGACCGGAGCCGGGCGCGGGATCGGCGCAGCGACAGCGCTGCGCATGGCCGAGGAAGGCGCGCGGGTCGCCCTGGTCGATATCGATGTAGAGGGCTGCCAGCAGGTCGCACAAGAGCTGGAGCGTCTGGGTGCGCAGTGCCTCGTGCTGCCCTGCAACGTCTCCAACAACACGATGGTTGAGGAGGCGGTGGAGAAGACAGTCAGCCAGTTTGGCCGGCTCGATATCCTCGTGAACAACGCCGGGATCATTCGCGACAACCTCCTCTTCAAGATGAGCGAAGAAGACTGGGATGCGGTCATGGCTGTGCACCTGAAAGGGGCTTTTTTGTGCAGCCGTGCCGCGCAGAAGCACATGGTGCAGCAGCGCTACGGTCGCATTATTTCTCTCTCCTCGACCTCGGCCCTGGGCAACCGCGGACAGGCCAACTACTCGACGGCCAAAGCGGGCCTGCAGGGCTTCACGCGCACCCTGGCCATCGAGTTAGGCCCTTTTGGGATCACGACCAATGCTGTTGCCCCTGGCTTCATTGACACCGAGATGACCCGCTCCTCTGCCCGCCGGCAGGGGCTTGATCCCGAAGAGGTCATCGCGGAGGCCTCCAAGCGCATCCCGGTACGGCGCGTTGGGCAGCCGCGGGATGTGGCTAATGTTATTTGTTTCCTGGCCTCAGAAGAAGCTGGCTTTGTCAACGGTCAGATCATCTACGTCTCAGGCGGACCGGCGCCGCGTTCCTGAGCCTCGGCGCCTGCAGGCCCGGTGACGTAGCCAGCCAGGCCGCAGCCTGGCCTGAGCGGGAAAGCAAACAGAGCAGAGGAAAACCGTCGTCGCTATCGACAAGGGACCGGGAAAGCAGCGCCTCCCTGGTGAGCAGGCGCCCCGGTCCTTTCTACTCTCTGTGGCCTGCCGCGGCTCTGGCGCCGTCTGCCAGTCTACAGCTAGCTCATCAGTGTCATCGGCAAGCGATCAGACAAGGGTGCCTGCCCATGAGGGGGATAGCAGGAAAGCAATGTGAAGGGGTAAAATAGAGACACGTATTTCTTCATAAAGCGGGGAAAGTCTCATTGATCCAGGTCATGAAAGGGGAGGAAGGCAGCCTCGTGTCAAACCATGTGCGCCGTCAGGCCATCATAGTTCTCGATTTTGGCTCCCAGTATAGCCGTCTTATTGCGCGGCGCATTCGCGAGAATCATGTCTACAGCGAGCTGGTTCCGGCTGAGACCACACTGGAACAGCTCCAGCGCGAGAAAGCTCATCTGGACATCAGGGGGTTTATCCTCTCAGGTGGGCCGGCCAGCGTCTATGACGCTCAGGCCCCGCGCTGTGATCCGGCCATTCTCCAGAGCGGCCTGCCGGTGTTGGGGATTTGCTACGGCATGCAGCTGCTGGCGCACCAGCTCGGCGGTCATGTTGCTCCAGCTCGGGGGCGGCGCGAGTATGGGCCAGCGACCATCGAGCTGCAGTCGGCTGCCGGCGACCAGGGCCGTGCTGCCGAGATCTTTGCCGGGCTTGCGCAGGCGGACATGGCGGGAGAGGGCCGCAGCCTCAAAGTGTGGATGAGCCACGGCGACAGCGTCGACCAGTTACCGCCCGGCTTCAGCGTCCTCGCACGTAGCGAGAGCAATCCCTGCGCGGCCATTGCTGGACCTGGTGGCCTGATTGGCCTCCAGTTTCATCCCGAGGTCACGCATACCCCCCAGGGGCGGGAAATCCTGCGCAATTTCCTCTTCCGCGTCTGCGATTGTCGCGCCGACTGGACCCCCGGCTCAGTCATTGATGAGACCGTGGCCCAGATTCGCAGCCGTGTGGGCGAGGCGCGCGCTATCTGCGCCCTCTCCGGCGGTGTTGACTCCGCAGTAGCGGCCCTGTTGGTTCACCGGGCGATCGGCGAGCGCCTCACCTGCGTCTTTGTCGACACTGGCTGCATGCGAGCTGGCGAGCCTGAGCAGGTTGTTGAAACCTTCAGCCGTCATCTCCATATTCCTCTGATCGCTGTTGACGCGCGCCAGCGCTTTCTGGCTCGCCTGGAGGGGGTCACTGATCCCGAGCAGAAGCGCAAGGTCATCGGCGAAGAGTTTATCCGCGTCTTCGAAGAGGAGGCTCTGCGCCTGGCGCAGGAGCAGGGGCCGATCAGCTTCCTGGTGCAGGGGACACTCTACCCCGATGTCATCGAGAGCGCGGGGCGTGATACCGCCAGCACCGCCACGCGTATCAAGACCCATCATAACGTCGGTGGTCTGCCCGAAGAGATGACGTTGCAGCTTGTGGAGCCACTGCGCTGGCTCTTCAAGGACGAGGTACGCGAGATTGGTCTGGCCCTTGGATTGCCCGAAGAGTGGGTCTGGAGGCACCCTTTCCCCGGGCCTGGTCTGGCCATCCGCGTCATCGGGGCTGTCGATGAGCAACGTCTGGAGACTCTCCGTGCCGCCGACGCCATCCTCATTGAGGAACTGCGCCGCGCTGGCCTCTATCGTCAGGTCAGCCAGGCCTTCGCCGTGCTCACTCCCGTGCGCAGCGTCGGAGTGATGGGCGATGGCCGTACCTATGCCCAGGTTGTGGCACTGCGCGCCGTTACCAGCGAGGACTTTATGACCGCGGACTGGGCCCGCCTGCCCTACGATCTGCTGGCCCGCGTCGCCAATCGCATCGTCAACGAGGTGGCCGGCGTCAACCGCGTCGTCTATGACGTCACCTCGAAGCCGCCTGCAACCATCGAATGGGAGTAGTCGCTTTGACCTGCCAGGCAGACCGCTGTCACCACCCCGCCCAAGTGAGCCAGCTGGGGGCAGCGTCCTCTCAGTGCAAAGAAGGAGATGCATTGACGCAAGGAGCAGATCGCGATGGGTGTCGACATCACCGGCTGGATCGAGTGCCGCCAGTTCTTTCTCCTGGAAAGCGAGACCACACCCTGGCAACCTGCCATCAGCCTGGGCTTTCTCTTTCATGACCGTAACTACGATGCCTTCGGCTGCCTCTTCGGTGTCAAGAATTATGCCAACTTTCGCCCGGTCGCTCAGGGGCGCGGCCTGCCTGGGGATGTCTCGCCCGAGGTGCAGGCAGAGTATGAGCGCTGGAGCGATGAGGCCTTTGGTACCAGCTGGATCAGCTGGGCCGAGATCAAGGCCATTGATTGGGAAGAGCCGGCAGAGCTGCCGGATGCCCGCATTCACCGGTATCGCCGCGCTGAGGATGGAAGCCTCATCTTCGATGGCAAAGCCGGCTGGGATAAGGATTTTGCCGAAGCAGTCGGCCACTCGTTGATCGAGGGGGTCCTCGGCGCCTGCACCTGGCCGGAGGGGCAGGAGTGGGAAATCAAAGGCAAAATTTATCGCTCTGTGCGCCTGCGGCGCAAAGATACGCGCGCTAGTTGGGAAGTGACTTTCTCCGTTATGGAGGCGCTGGCACGCCACTATGGCGATGATGGCGTCAGAATGATCGTCTGGTTCTATTGGTAATTCCCACATTACTGTCTGGAAGTGCAGGGCGAGCCATGCGTGAATTCGAGATCCTGGTGCGCGGCTGCTTCGATGCCGGGCGGCTCGTCGTCAGCTACGACGAGAGCCTGCGCATGCCACGCACCCGCAGTGACGAGGAATGCATTGAGGCATGTTGGCATCATAAGCTGCAAGAGATGCAGCGGCGTGGAGCAACCCTCTACGATGGCGCCCTTTATCGATTGGTTGACTGGGAGGTGCAACTCGACGGGCGCCTCTCGCTGGCGCTGGGAGCCACCAGCTACAAGGAATATGTGGCGAGCCGGGATGTACGCTTTGCGCGGGGCCGTGGGCGACGCGAACTGAGCAATCCTCTGGCCGTCTGCTCGGTGATTGAGACGGCTGATGGTCAGCTCGTGCTTGATCAGCGGCACGGTGTAGATGTCTACGAGGGGCGCTATCATGTCATTGGCGGCTTTTGTGAGAGCGAGCGTGACCGCGATAGCGCGGGGCTACCCGACCTCTTTGGGGCCATGCTGCGTGAGATCCGCGAGGAGACTGGCCTGCAGGACGAAGACATTGCCCGTCAGCTCTGTCTGGGCCTGGTCTACGATCTGGCAACTCCTCATCCCGAACTCTGCTTTCTCACCTGCCTGCGTATTCCGCTGGAGGAAGTCAGGCAGCGGAAGCCAGTGGACCATGAGGTAGAGCGTCTGCTCCCGCTGCCTGCGCGCGCTGAGAGCCTGCGCTCCTTCCTCTTTACCTACCACGGTCAGATCTCTGCGACTGGTGAGCCTGCGCTCTTACTCTATGGCGGCTGGCGCTTCGGTGAAGCCTGGTATGCCGAGACGCTCTGGCGCCTGACATGAGAAGTTGACTGGTTGACTGCCTGACTGACTGAGCGTCGGTCGAGAGGACTGGAAGATTGCCTGGGCCGGGCCGGGCGTCGGAGCGGCGACCTCGCTGCTTGCGGTTCGCAGGCAGATAGGATATGATAGAGACAACAGATGGCATAGACAGACAGAGAGCGCGGCCCTGCTGTAAGTGCCTGGTCAGTAGAGAGCTGGGGCCAGGCGCTGCGCATGGGGGCCGGGCCTGTGCCTGTGGACGTTGCACAGGCGCTGCCAGATCTGAGCTGGTTTGGAGGGAGGCATCGCGCTTGAACGATTGGATTGGCAAGTCATAGGTCAGCGATGACCACCACGATAGAGTTGGAAGTGCAAGGTTCGGACACCAGAGCCACTTCTTCTTATTATTATGGATGTATTCAGTAGCAAGCAAGAACTGAACGAGATCACAAGGAGCGAATATGGGAGCGGTATTCAACCCCCGGGACCCGAAGTGGATTAAGGAGTCCAGGGAATTTCTAGAGCCGCGAGGCGTCATCCCCGGTGTTGTGGAGTCGACCCCGCGCGGCGAACGTATGTGGGACATCTACTCGCGCCTGCTGAAGGAGCGCATCATTTTTGTGGGGACGCCCATTAACGATCAGGTAGCCAATGTCACGGTAGCTCAGCTGCTCTACCTGCAGAGCGAGGACGCGACCAAAGACATCTACCTTTATATCAACTCCCCTGGTGGCAGCATCTATGCGGGCCTGGCGATTTACGACACCATGCAGTGGGTCAAGCCAGATGTGTCGACGGTCTGTGTGGGCATGGCTATGAGCATGGGGGCGGTCTTGCTGGCCGCCGGGGCCAAAGGTAAGCGCTTCTGCCTGCCCAATTCGACGGTGCTGATCCATCAGCCGCTGGGCGGTGCCGAGGGCCAGGCTGCCGATATCGAGATCACGGCTCGCGAGATCCTGCGCCTGCGCCGCATCATCTATGAGATCCTCTCGCGCCACACCGGCCAGACGGTGGAGCGCATCATGCAGGACTCTGACCGCAACTACTACCTCTCTGCGCAGCAGGCGGTAGAGTACGGTCTCGCCGATGATGTCCTCTCCAAAGCTGAGGAGAGCGAGCGCTAGCTAAGGCGGGGAGCCGCCAAGGGCGGGCCATCTCCTTTGCCCCTGTCTGTTCATCGTTCCTGCTTTTGGGTAGTCGCCTGGTCCTCTTGCTTGCTCTGCAAGTGTTTGCTAGCTAACACTTAAGGTGGCAGGCGAGGCGAGGCGAGGCGAGGAGCGTCACCAGGCACCGGGCTGACTGGCTGAAGCTCTATCCTGTCAGCTGCGGGCAGGGAAGAGGAGCGATGAGGCGGGCCGGGTGACTGTGCCGACAGCGGCAGGAAGGCAGGGAAGAGAGAGGGAGGTGGCCCGCCCCCCCGCTCTAGGGAAGAGCAACTTGAGGTTATTGCTTGTGAAGGGACGCATCATTCGCTGCGTGCTCTTTGATCTTGGCGATACGCTCTGGTACCGGAAGGATCAAGAGACCTGGCGTCGCCTGGAGTTCGCGGCTAATTGCCAGGCGATCGCCCTCCTGCGGATGCATCTGGAGTCGTGCAGCCTCCCAGATCAGGATGATGTGACACTGGGCCGGTCGCTGCGCGTCGCCTTTGATGCGCAGACGCGGGCGCGTATTCGGCGTGATCCCAGCCATGAGCCGGATGGGGCCGAGATAGCGATGGAGACGCTGGCTCAGCTGGGCTGGGGCCAGATCGATCGGCAGCTTGGGGCAGCTCTCTTTGAGGCGCTACGCGTGCGCATTATCGATTCGCGCTTGCTCTACGATGATGCGCTCTCGACGCTGGCGGAGTTGCGCCGGCGCGGCTTCTTGCTTGGGGTGGTGACCAATCGTCTTTGGGGTGGCCCTCCTTTTCAGGAGGATTTGCGGGCCTTTGGCCTCTTTGAGTACTTCGATCCCGCGACGATCGCTATTTCCGCCGATCTGGGGGTGCGCAAACCCGACCCCGCCATTTTTCTGCATACGCTCCGTGCGCTCAATGTCTCCCCCACTGAGGCGGCGATGGTCGGCGATTCGCTGCGCTCCGATATTGTGGGGGCGAAGCGCCTCGGCCTGCTGGCCATCTGGAAACCGAAGCCGCGTGTGCGTGAGGCGCTGCAGGCCCGACTGGTAGCGCCCGGGGCAACCAGCGCCAACGCTTCTTTCGGGCATCAAGAAGCTTTTGCTCCTCCCTCAGCTGTAAGTGCGGCCAGCGATCTCCCGCCCGATCTGCCCCCGGGACTGCATGTGACCGATGACGATTATGTGCTCTCGACGGTGCAGGGGCCGGGGAGCGATCCTTTGGCTTTGCTGGCGAGCAATCTGGAGGAGTACAAGCCCGATCTGATGATCGAGCATTTGAGCGAGCTGCTGGAGATTTTTCCAAAGGCGGGTGTGCTGTGAGTGTGAGAGAGCGTCTGCGGCAGGGACTCTTTGAGACGCTCTATCGCAATCGCTACCTCTATCGTTTTGCCAGTACGGTGCCTTTTGCGGGACAGTGGCGGGTCTGGCAGCGGCTGGTCTTGCCGCGCGTGGTGGGGCATGACGTGCTGGAGCTGGGCTGTGGCCTGGGCGATCTGCTGGCCGATCTGTGCGAGCAGGGCTATCGCTGCATGGCGGTTGAGCGCTCGCCGGAGATGGTGGCGGCGGCGCGCGCGACCTTGCTGCGGCGCCGGGTTGGTCTGCCAGGTCAGGTGCTGCTCGGCGAGGCCCAGCATCTCCCCTTTGCTGATGCCTCCTTTGATACGGTGGTCAGTACTTTTCCCTCCGACTATATTGTTGACCCCGATACTATCGCTGAGGTGGCGCGCGTGCTGCGTCCGGGTGGGCGTCTGGTGGTGGTCGAGGGGGCCAATCTGCTCCCGGTCGGCCTGTTGCAGCCTGTGTTGTTGCTGATCCATCTCCTGGTCTATGGCTTCTATCCGCGGTCTTCTTCTCTAGAGGAGCGCCATCGTGTGCTGCGGGTGGAGCGCGATGAGACGACCGGGCTGACGACGGAGGAGCTGCCGGCGACGCCTTTCGGGCGGCGCATTCCGCTGGAGCGCTGTGGGCTGCGTCGTCGCTCGGAGCGGGTGCGCAGTCGGCGCTGGGAGGCCTATCTGACAATCGGCGAGAAGCCCTCTGTCTGATCGAGAATCGCCGGTTCCATCGGGGCGAGTTCAAGCCGACGGGAGGACGGCCTGCCAGTCCTCGGGGGTGACCGCCTGTTCGAGTTCTCCTATCAGGGTCAAAGTTTGCAGGCTGACGGCCACGACCTGCTTGAGCAGGCGGACGATGTAATCGGGATCGGTGGGCCGGTTGGGGTCAAGGACGATGCCGCTGTGCGGGTCGCGGCGGAGCTGATACTGCTCCAGGACCCACTCCAGGGCCGAGCGGTTGCCCAGAACGTAGCGGAAGCAGTCCGGCGGTATGTCGGCCAGAGTCAGGCCGGGACTGACCTGGATGGTGCGCCGGTCGGGGCTGAGACGCAGGCGCTCGATGCGGCGGTTGTCGCGGTAGCTGAAGCGTTCGTCTTCGATCTCGCGCAGAGGATGGGGATCAACCTGCTCGTAGTGAATGTGCAGGTCGAGGAGCTGCCGGCCCAGGCTGGCGGCAGCCCAGAAGGCTTCGTCACGGCGCAGCAGAGGAATGCGTGGCAGCTCGTGCTTGAGCCGCTCGGCGTAGCGCTCGCGGTAGGCCGGATGGTGCAGGATGGCATAAGTGTAGTAGAAGAGGTCCCATTTGCTGACTTCGGGACCATAGTGACGCTGGAAGATGGCCAGGGCGCCATCGGTGATGTTCTCCTGCCGGCTGCCAGCGTTGCTGTAGACGTAGAAGGGGAAGCACTGGATCTTTTCGAAGGCCAGGTCAAGATCGGCGATGTGGTTGGTAGCCAGACAGCCAAAGAGCTTGCGGTTGCCTGGCCCGGGAACGCAGATGAGACGGTTCTCCTCTTCACTGGCCGGAGTGGGGAAGTAGCGTGGCTGAAGATAGACATTATTATTAAGCAAGCTATCCAGATAGAGGAACAGTTGCGTGAAAGGGCGATAGAGGCTGAGTCGCAGGTGGCTGGGATCGAAAGATGCCTTCTTGCCATGCTGAAGAGCTATTTTGAGGTCACTACTCCATTTAATCTGGCGCTCATCGTTGAGTAAGAAACGATCAAGCGGAATGGTTTTATCTGTGCGCTGCTGCCAGCGAATAAGCTCGCTGTTGTAAGTCTCGATCAGGCGCTTGACTTTCTGTTCAAGCGTCGCAGGCTGGAAATCATAGACCCAGAAATCGCGATTGGTCTTCACTCCGCTCGAGTAAGAGAGGAAGAGGACAGGCTCAGAGCTAAAGCCATGCTTGCTCTCTTTGGTTCCCAGGGGCAGAAAGGTGTCCCACTCAGGGGCTGACGCCTGATCCAGCCAGCGCCGGGAGGTGACCGGCTGCAGTTGTTGCCAGGGGATCTGTCCCATGCTGCGCTTCTCGCGCAGAAAGCTCAGCTTCTCCTCCTTGCGCCAGTCCTCGGGGACGCGATAATAGAAGAGGCAGCGCTCGCGATGGCGGGATGAACGAATCGCCAGAGTGATGCCGACACCGACCCGAATGCCAAAGACATTATGGGTTGTGCCCGAGAGGCGGGGATTGCGGCGTACGTTGCCGTGCAGGTCGAGATGATAGATGTGGGTGAAGTCCTGCAGGAGATGGTGACGCATGCCGTCAAAGGCAAACTGGTCGATGAAGGAGTTGTTGGAGACAAAGCAGACGATGCCGTCGCGGCCCCGCAGGCGATCGCTGGCCCAGCGGAAGAAGCGCACGTAGGCATCGTAGAGCATATTGCGGTTAGTGGCCTGGGAATCCCTGACGTAGGTCTCGCGGATGCGCTGGTCGAGGAGCTGGTAGGGGCGATTTTTGTTGTTCTCGTTCTCGCGCTTCTGGCCGACGTTGTAGGGCGGATTGCCGATGATGACCATGATCTCGGCCTCTTTCTCGCGCAGCACGCGCTGCGTGTTCTCCTCAACAAAGTAAAGCCGCGGCTGGGTCACCACCGTAGCGCCGTTGCTTTGGACGCGCTCGGCCAGCTCCAGCGTGTCGACGAAACAGATGCCCGGAAAGGGCTCGTATTCCCCCATGCGCTCATAGTAGGCGTGCTCGATGTTGAGCGAAGCGATATAGTAGGCGAGCAGCATGATCTCATTGCAGAACAGATCTTCAGTATATTTCTGGCGCAGAGCACTGCGGGGAAGGCGCTTCAGGATATTGACCACAAAATTGCCAGTGCCGGTACAGGGGTCGAGGATCTTGACACCGGACGTGGCTAGCGAACAGCCAAACTCGCGCTGCAGAGCCTCGTCGACGCTGGCGACCATGAAGTCGACGATCTCCTGCGGGGTGTAGACGATGCCGTACGTATCGGCCTGTTTGACCGAGAAACCCTGAAAGAAGCGCTCATAGACGGTATTCAGGAAACGCTGACGCTCGGTCCAGTCACGAATGCTGCGCGCCGCTTCCTCAATGGCCAGATAGAAGTGATCGAGCGAGCGCAGGAAATCTTGACGATTAAAGGCCCGGCTGGTGAGGGCGCGGATAACCTGCTCGATCTGGGCGGCGATGACGTTGCGGCTGACGAAATCCGGGTTATCAAAGACTGTGCGGAAAAGTCGCTCGGTGAGCAGGTGCTGCACGAGCATTTCGGTAATTTCAGCCTGGCTGATCTGCGGATTAAGGTTGCTGCGGCAAAGAGTAGTAAAGTTGTTGAGCGCCGTGATGAAGGCGCGGTTCTGGCTCGCCTCCTGCTCGATGATCTGCAGGAGGCGAGCCGCCAGCTCGGGAATGCGGTCCTGAAACTCCTCAACAGCAGCCTCAAAACGAGCGATCTGCGGCTCGCTGTAGGTCAGAAAGCGGGTCAGGAGGTCGCGCAGCTCGCTGTCGTCGTCCAGATTGAAGAGAAGGCGCTGACCGTCCTGGTAGAGGATAGCCCGCCGGCTGTTCTCGAAGAGGGTGTTGCGCAGGGGATAGCCGGCCTCAATTTTGCGCTGAACTTCGCGTTCGAGGTCGAGATGGGGCGCCTTGGCCTCCCAGAGGCCGCGAATGAAGAACTCGTTGACGTCGCGCAGGACCCCGTCGGGACGGAGGCCGTTGGGCAGGGTCTGCTCCGGGATCAGCTTGAGATTGACAGCGCTGGCGGTCTCCTCTAACAGGCGCTGGAAAGCGGTGCGCAAGGCCAGCTCGTGGCTGGCGAAGCCCTCGTACGAGCGGAGCTGCTTGCGGTAGCGCTCGATGGCGCGCTTCAGCAGGGCGGGCGTGAGCGCGGCAGGTGTGCTGATCAGGACCTCAGTGGACACGGACGACGACCCCTTTCTGTGAGCGTGCTGTTGTGCTCTATTATACACGCGCTGGTCTTCCTGCTCCATCAGATGCTCGATCACCCGCCGCAGTCCTCCAACAACTTCGGCAAAGGCAGCGTCCTGGTTGGCCCAGGCCGAGATGGGCCGGGCGTTGCCCGGCAGAGCCTGGAGATGGGCGAAAGGGGCATCTTCCCAGAGGACAGGCCGCAGGAGGATCGGCACAACCTGTGCCTGGCCGAGCCGCTGGCGCTCCAGGGCGCGCTGCATTTCGACGCCGTAGCAGTAGTCGGAAGCCATGAAGGCCGGACTGATCAGCAAGAGAATGAGCTGAGCCTCCTCCAGTTGCTGGCGAATGACGCGCCGCCAGTCACTGCCCGCGAGGATGGCCCCATCGTGCCATGTCTCCAGCAGACCCTGACGCTGCAACAGAGCCAGGTGCTGCTCTAGCCGCTCCAGATAAGGGCGGTCGGCCCGCGCATATACGTAGAAGAGCTTTATTGGCGTCGCCATCTTCACACTCCTCGCTGCTGCTCATGGCTCAGCTCAGATCGCGCTTCTACTGCGACGTGCGGTCGCTCTCCTGCTCTTCCTCCTCTATCTGAGGCCGTTCTTGCTCCTCTCCCCCCAGCCCCATCCGCTTCTGCCAGATCAAGGGCGCTGTCGGCTTGTACTCGATGAGTTCCGCCGGCGTCACCTCTAAGGCCCAACAAAGCTTGTCTAAGGTGTCCGAGTCTATGATAGCGCTCGGATCGCGGAAAATTTTCCGCACCGTCCGATAATCAACATCTGCTAGCTTCGCTAGTTGACTCATACTGATCTTCTTCTGTTCAGCTATCTCTCTTAATCGCAGACGTATCATGCCAATGCCCTATAGCCATGTCCTTAGAGGGAGTGTAGCAGATTCCCAGACTTGACAGCAGTGACAGTGTGGTATACACTGTAGAGGTAAGCTTTATAGAGTTAGCTACAAAAGATATCTCTATAGAGCTAGCATTAAAATCATAGAATCATCTGCTATATAGCCAGTGAGCAAAGCTGAGCCGGCGGTGTCAGATCAGGTCAGGGGGCCGGACTGAGCCGGGCCAGCTTCAGTGCAGGAAGGAGGACGGACGCCATGTCTGGCAGCGAAGAAGGGCATGAGGAGAAGCGTCATGTTGAGCAGCCAGAGACGGACCAGGAAATTGAGCAGTTGAAGGCCCAGCTGGCCCAGGAGTATGCGCAGGCGCTGCGGGCCGGCGAGCGCGATGCTGCCCCTTCCTATGAGACCTACGAGCGCCTGGCGGAGGTGGCTGGCGATCGCCAGGCCAGCCTCATCCTCAAAGAAGTTATTGAGGCTGTTGAGCGCCGCATCTACGGTCTCCTGCTGCTGGAGGGACCGGCCCAGGGAATCGAGCACACCCACTAAGCGCAGCCGAGGGAGGAACAGCAAGACGAAAGGGAGCAAGCCGCCCGTCGCGCTCGCCGGGGTCGAGAGCAAGACCCGGCTGGCGCGGCGAGCGGCTCAACCAGAGAGAGGAGAGGAAAACATCGATCGGCGTGCTGTGCCGCCCTCAGTGCTCCGCTGAGGGCCTGGCCGGGCCCCACCGATCTGGGGGGCGATCGCTATCTGCCTGAGTAGAGTCGCCGGGCTGGGCGCTGCCGGAGCGCTGTCGCGAGCGCGACCCCGTCGCTTTCTCATCTGGCTGCTGGCTTCCTGTTGCGGGCGGGTCAAGCAGGGAGCGTACAAAGTGCAACAGCTCGGCGGGATACTCCTCCCAGGGAGCCTGACCGCTCTCGTACTTGTGTTGCAGCTTCTCCAGATGTGCCAGTGCCTCAGCGCAGCGTGGCTGATGGCTGCTCATGAGCTGTAGATTCCAGGTCAGAAGGCTGCGCAGTTGCTCGGCCTTCAGCAGTGGCGTCTGGCTCTTCTTGAGCAGCGTCGCCAGGCGTGAGAAGCTCACGCGCTGCAAGTCTAGGGTGCTCAACGAGGGCTTACCGCTGCTGCTCGCGGCCTCCATCTTGCCCCTCCTTCCGTAACGCGCCGTCTGACTCTCTTCGGCTACCAGTCCGGCCACAGCATGCGGACGATCCAACAGCTCGTCCAGACTGCGGCAGTGTTGCGCGCGGCGCATAATGCGGGCCACCAACCCCAGGGCCTCGACCGCTCCCCTGAAAGGCGGCGCCGCCTTATCGGGTTGCAGGGCTGCATAGAGCGCCTCGATACGCTTCACCTGGGCAAAAAAGGCCTGACGCAGCTCGTTTCCCTTGAGCAAGCGATCAGCCGCCTGGCGAGCAGCACCGTCGGGCCGCCGCTCCTCGCTAGCTGCCAGCAGCGCGGAGACCTCGACGCCATGACGGGCACAGAAATCCAGTGTCTCCCCGAGCGTCTTCTCCAGCTCCGCCGCCAGCCGATGCTTCTCCTGAATAGCGCTCACCTCAGCGACGGGCGCTTCGTGTAGTTCGCGGCTGGCCCGGCGGCGGAGACGCCAGGACTGGGGGAGCACGCGCTCAGCGGCCCGGGCATAGCGCTGTTGCAACGTAGAGAGCTGCGGCCAGTGCCCGATATAGTCGACCACCAGACCACAGACCTTCTCGTCATCATAGACACGGTTGACGGCAGTCAGGGCAGCCAGCAGCGTTGGACCCTGCAAAGGACGATCGAGATAGAGCGTTGCCAGCGCCGGGGTAGCCAGACTGGCCAGCCAGGGATCACAGCTAAAGAGCAGGCGGAGCGGATCGTTCACATCGTGGAAGCGAGCGACCAGGTCCTCATTGCGCAAGCGCTCGTGATGGGAACGGATCTCGACCGTTTCGAAGTAGGCGCGGCCCGGCGTATCGTTGAAGTCAGCAAAGCGGCGATAGTCATCGGGCGACGGAGAAACGAGCACAGCCATCTCCGTTGGCCTGTAGTAGGCCAGAAGTTCATCCAGCACAGCCCGACGGCGCCAGTCGAAGGTTTCATCTCGCTCCCGCTGCAGCCGACGCAGCATACGCTCCCAGAGGGAACGCACCCGCTTATAGAGGCGCACGGCAGTGATCTTATCGATCGTCAGCACCAGGGCCTTGGCGCGATGGCCCCGGGCGGACCAATGTTCGACCAGATCGCGAGCCACCAGATCGAGGCGCTCGGGATGAGTCAGCAGCGCGTAGGGAGTGCGCAGGCGTTGAGCCAGCTCCTCTTGATACTCACTGCAGGGGCCAGCGGCCTCAGCCAGCTGCTGCATAGCCTCGGCAAAGCCGGGCGGAGTCTGCGCACCCAGCAAGGCGCTGCGATCCTCGTAGTAGACTGGCAGAATAGTGCCATCGGCGAGCGCTTGAGCGCAGGAATAGCCACTAAGGTAGGGGCCGAAGAGGCTGCGCAGCGCCGGCTCCTGATCCTCGCGGCAGGGAGTCGCCGTTAGCCCGAGAAAAGCCGCGGCGGGCAGCGCCTGACGCATCCGCTGCAGCTGCTCCAGCGTGCAGGTCTGCAGCTCGTCAACAAGCACCAGCAGGTCCGTACGCAGCGAAAGCGGCTCAGGACTCTCGAAGGCCGAAGGCAGAGCGAAATAGAGAGGAGGAGGGGCAGAACGGCCCGGGCCCGGGGTGGGCCGCTCCAGCAGGCGTTGCAGCTCGCCAGCTGTCGTCACGGGCATTGTGCCCGATTTCTCTTCCCTTGTCAGCAGGCCCCAGTCCGTCAGCGAGCGCACGAGCTGTCGCCAGAGATCCTCGTGGCCGGTCACCAACAGGCAGGTTGGCCCTGGCTCATCGTCCTGGCGCAGCACCTTTTGCAGCAGAAAGGCCAGCGTATAGCTCTTGCCGCTGCCATGTGCCTGCCAGAGCAGCCCCAGTCGGCCCCGTAAAGCTCCGGCCTCGCGCAGACGGGCGTAGGCCGCATTCACCGCCAGGTACTGATGATTGCGGGCGACAATCTTAGCGGGCCGTGGCGTCCTGGAGAAGAGTGTGAAGTGCTTGACAAGATCAAGAAAGCGCTCAGGCTGGCAGGTGGCGTAGAGCGCTGTCTCTAGCGTGCAGTCCTCTGGCCCATCTTCGCCCGAGAGGCGTTTCCAGGGAGTCAGCTGTGGCCAGCGGCTGTCAACGCTGCCCACGCGGTTCAAAGGACCGTTGGAGAGAAGCACAAGAGCGTTATACCATACGAGCTGCGGCAGTTCACTGCGATAGCACTGTAGATAGTGCTGATAGAGCTGCTCCAGTGGTTCGATGCCGATGACAAACAGCAGGAGCGGGAGACCGTTGACGAAACCAACCAGGGGAAGACAGAGCGGGCCACAGCGCCCCTGCACCCAGTAGTTCGAGATCAATCGCCAGTCGTTGGCGGCGGGATGTTGCCAGTCGATAAGGCGCAGGGTCGAGGAAGCGCCGACCTCCCTTCTCGGAGCCAAGACCGAAGCCAGGCTGCTGGGGCGTCGGCGGCCCGGCTGAGCTTTGGAGAGAGCGCTTGATGGCCCCTCATCGTTCAGTGCTACACCATCGCGCAGCAGATGATGGATTTCGCGATTCGCCGCCAGGGGGTGCAGCGCGTCGCGGTGGCGCGTCAGGAGGGCACAGGCATAGGCAATCTGTTCTGCGCTGGCCTCGGGATTCAAACGCTGCAGAGCCGTGCGGAGAGGTTCAAGTAGCACCACCTCCTCAGCGCTGCCGCGCCCAGTGATATCGTAGTTGCCTGCTCCCTCGGCTGAAGCATCCTGGTGGCAATATCCCATCTGCTCCAGGGCGTGGATGGCCCGGGAAACCACGATGTTTTTGATGGCTTGTGGAAACTCCATGATATGACCTTCTTCTACCAGTACCAGCGCATCCTCTCACCATGAATATCTGCATAGGTGCGGTGTCACTGGCTGTGAACTTGATGCAACGCTCGGGCCGTCCGAGGCGCCAGGTTTCTCCTTGCCTCCGCGTGGAAGGCAGGGAGAAGATGAGACCTCAGAAAAGCGCCCAGGCGCTGAAGCCAGGGCATGGGCCGGCCCGAGGCTGCCCTCGGCTGTGCGCAAATCGAAATCATCGAAGACCCCTGCTTCAAGCAAGCGGGGGAAGTGCATCAAAGTAATCAATGCAAAAAATTGCGTTCATAAATGAGATGGCCGGACTTACCCACCAAAGAGACCGGGAGAAAGCACGGTCGCAGGTCCTGGGGATAGGTTCAGGTGCTGGCTCTGCCTCTGGCCGCCTGCTCTGTGGCTCTAAGTACCTGGCCAGCCTTCTGGCCTGCGCCAGCCAATCAAACGGCTGCCTCACTCTGCAGCCCTGGCCGGCCCGGGCCAGTTCCAGCACGCTGCAGGCCATCCTGCCAGGCATCAGGGGTTAATTCCCTCCTAGCCATATACCACGTCCTTCCTTCTACCACTGCTGGAGCCTTTGCTTCTGCCAACCTGCCTCTGATCAGGTGGCGAGCAGCGGCTCGCGCCTTTGTCCGCATCGAGATCTTGCCTGTTTGTCTGTTTGCTTATATCCAGGAGCAACGGGCTGCCAGGTCGAGGCGGTCATGGCAAGCAGGCACTGATCAGAGGAAGCGGGCCGTCTCGCCCTGGCCTGCCCTCATGTTGCTACTATATAGACGAACCTGGCAAGATCCTATCAAACAAAAGAAGGGTATCTAGAAGACAAAAGGACCTTTTGCCGGGTCCTGCAGTGAGCTTGTGTAATGATACACAAGACAAGCAACAGCATCCCCAGATCGAACGAGGCAGCAGAGACTGTCAACCGAGGCAAACAGAACTGTTCTCCTGACCAGTATCGGCGACCTGGTCCTGTGCTATACTCTCCCAATACGGCAGGCAGGTGGCCAGCAACGAAGTAGGGGGGCCTGTTCAACCAGGGCACAACCTCAGACGGAGAAGCAACAGGGAGTAGCAACAACGATGGCAGTACACGGTCACAGCATGGGTAGTAGTTTGGGGGTCTATCTCGACGAGCAGAGGCGCAAGGGGCGCAAGACCGACCGGCGAACGCTAAGTCGGGTCATAGCGGCCTTCCGACCCTATCGAGGGCAAGTGGCTCTCATGCTCATAGCCATCCTCACGACAACCTTTTTGGGATTAATCAATCCGCTCATGATCCGCTTTATCTTTGACGATGCCATTGGCAAGCGTGACCTGACGTTGCTCATCATCTTCGTCAGCATCATGCTCATCACGCCGGTTGTCAGCGGAGTCATCGGTGTAGGCCAGAGCTATCTCAGCAACCTGGTTGGGCAGCGTGTCATGCGCGACTTTCGCAATCGCCTCTATGCCCATCTGCAGCGGATGTCTCTACGCTTTTTCACGGCCACCCGCACCGGAGAAATTCAATCGCGGCTGGCCAATGACGTCGGCGGTATCGAGAACATCGTCACAGGCACCGCCACCAGCATCGTCGCCAACATCTCCACGGCCCTCTCGACCATCATTGCAATGGCCATTATCAGCCCGCTACTCACCCTCATCTCGCTGGGGCTGCTGCCGCTCTTCCTCTGGATCACCTACAAAGTAGGCAACGTACGCCGCCTGACGAGCAAAGAAACGCAAAAGAGCATGGCCTCTCTTAGCGCCCTCATGCAAGAGACCCTTTCCGTCAGCGGTGTCCTGCTCATCAAGACCTTTGGCCGGCAGCAGCTGACTCAGCAACGCTTTGAAGAGGAGAACCAGCGTCTTTCCGATCTTGAAATTCGCCAGCAAATGATCGGGCGCTGGTTCTTCATGTTCGTAGGCACCTTCTTCTCGATCACACCGGCAGTCGTCTACCTTGTCGCCGGATTGCAGGCCATTTTTGACCCGCGCCAGGCCATTACCCTGGGCGCCATTGTGGCCTTCACCACTCTGCAGAGCCGGCTCTTTTTCCCGGTTGGCCAGCTACTCAGCATTCAAGTCGACATCCAGGGCGCCCTGGCCCTCTTCGACCGTATCTTCGAATATCTCGACCTGCCGATCGAGATCGCGGACCGGCCTGATGCCCTCTGGCTCAAGCCCGAGCAGGTACGTGGCGCCATCAGCTTTGAAGACGTCTCCTTCAGCTACCGACGTGAAACGTCTGAAGGCACAGCCGAAGCGGGGCCGGAGGAGAATGGCGAGCAGCGAAACGGGAAAGTGGCAGTCCTGGCTGGAGAGCTGTCCGAGGAACGGGCGGCGCTCAGCCATATCTCCTTCACCATCGAGCCGGGTCAGCTGGTGGCCCTTGTCGGACCAAGCGGAGCCGGCAAAACCACCATCACCTATCTGCTCGCCCGCCTCTATGACGTTGACGAAGGCAGCGTCCGCATCGACGGTCACGACGTTCGCTCCATCGCCCAGCAGTCTCTCAGCGAACTGATCGGTATGGTCACCCAGGAAACCTACCTCTTCAACGCCACCATCCGCGAAAATCTGCTCTACGCACGGCCCGAGGCCAGCGAGGAAGAGATGATCGCCGCCGCCAGGGCTGCTGCCATTCACGAACGCATCATGGAGCTCGATGACGGCTACGATACCCTGGTTGGAGAGCGTGGCTACAAGCTCTCTGGAGGTGAAAAGCAGCGCCTCGCCATCGCCCGTGTCATCCTTAAAGATCCACGTATCCTGATCCTGGACGAAGCCACCAGCGCCCTCGACACCCACTCCGAGCGTCTCATTCAGGCCGCTCTGGAGCCGCTCATGCACAAGCGCACCACCCTGGCCATTGCACATCGGCTCTCGACCATTCTGGCCGCCGACACCATTCTTGTCCTGGATCGAGGGCAGATTGTCGAGCGCGGAACCCATGAGGAATTACTGGAGCAGCAAGGACTCTATGCCCGCCTCTATGCTGAGCAGTTTCAGCGGGCCGCCGAGGAGCAGACGATCTGAAGCTGGCCGGCCATATCTCTCCGCAAACAAAAGCGGGCTAGTAATAGATGCTAGCCCGCTAAGGGAGACTTCGGCAGAGAGAGATGCCGAAGAAAGGAGACGAAGCGCAAGAGGCTCACTAGACAGTGGGGCGCTTGCCACCAAGGCCCCGCCCACCGGTCACGGCCTTAACGATTACTAGCAGGATGATCGCGCCGAGCAGGGCTGTCACGAAAGTCCAGAAGATGCCACTGACCGAAATGCCGAGGGCGCCCAGGATCGCGCCGCCCAGGAGACCGCCAATGATGCCGACGATAATATTACCCAGAATGCCAAGCTGATCGCCCTGCACCAGGCGGTCGGCGATCGCCCCGGCTAAGCCACCGATGATGATCCAGACAATCCAGGCCCACAGCGTGCCCAGCACGCTTGCCAGAACGAAACCCGTTACCATGTGAACTTTCTCCTCCTCTCGCTAAAGCTCTCTTTGAGACAATGGCGCAGGTACTTATCACTACAGTCGAAGATACTCCGATCGCTGTTGGGTCGCTACCGATGTCATTTTCTACACGGGTCAACCCCCGAGAGAGTGTCAACCGGCTCAGAGGGCTATAGCGAAAGAGAAGGAGGGCGGCGCGGCTTCAGAAGCGGACTGAGCCTGAAGCAAGGCCCCGTTCCGGCGGGGCAGGCGGCGAGTGGCTTCAGTAGAAATGCTGGTCGTCTATAGCTAGAGCGCCGGGCCATCATTCCGGAGGCTTCAAGCCTCGCCGTCGGGGAGAAGGCTCCGCCTGGCCCGGCGCCGGAGCAACGTTGAGAGAGCAGAGCAGGCGCCAGCCCTCTCACAGAGCCGCTCAGACATTCAAAGAGCCAGCGGCTCGACAATCAACAGGCCTGTTTCCGGCTCGCGACCGGAGACTGCTGGCACCAGGCTGCTCCGATCGATCTCCACACAGAAAGGAGGGTCGTCGACCAGACCGGCGCGTAGCACCGTCAGAGACGACTCGCTATACTCCAGCACACGCGGAGGCTTATAGGCCTCATAGATGGCGATTGCCGCCAGAGCGCTCCCGTGAGGAGTCAGGACTGAGCTTCCTGGATTAGCCTCCTGGTGGTGGTCGGAGCCAGCCAGGCGCAGCAGCTCGGCGGCCAGGTAGCCGGCACAGACCGCATCATCAAGAGCAAAGTAACCGAACTCGCCTGCGCAGACCAGGGCAATATCGCCTTCGCGCTCACGCGCCAGCTTTAGCGCCGCCGAGACCACGGCGTGGGCATTGCGGAAGCAGCCAGCCAGGCGTATCGTCTCGGGTGGGCAGGCGTGGAAAGCGCGGGTGCCATTTGTTGTCGTCAAAATCAGCTCACGGCCCTGCAGGTCCAGCTGGGCGAACTCGCGCGGCGAATTGCCATAATCGAAGCCAGGAATGCGGCGCACATTGCGCTCTCCGCAGAGCGCGCGCCCGGGATGGGCAGCGGCTCCAGCCCGCGCCTGCTCGATCGACTCAGCCACCAGCACGCGCCTCGCCCCCTGTTCCAGCATCACCGTCATCGTCGTCGTCGCGCGGATCAGATCGATCACGATGTAGACATCGCCGGCCTGGGCCCGCTCGGGCAAAATTGTCTCGGGAGTAAAAAAGACGTAGAGTTGCAACGTGCCTCCTTGTTGTCGCTGACTGATGCACCTGATAAATAAAAGGGCTGAGGGAACAGCCCACAATAAGGATCAGGTTCCATTATATCCTCTCGCCTGGCGTATGGTATGATAGGGGAAGAGAGCACGAGCGTTTCGCAGTAGCCCACACCTCTGACAGCGCCGTCGGAGGAGCGCTCTACAGCACAAAGGAGGCTTCACAATGACCGTCTCGCGGACCCCCAACATGGCCGACTACGAAGTCGAGCGGCGCACCTTCCACATCGACGTCCCCGAGTATTTCAACTTCGCCGTCGACATCATCGGCAAATGGGCGCAGGACCCCCAAAAAATCGCCGTCCACTGGCTCGGTCAGCACGGAGAAGAGCGGCAGATCACCTTTGCCGAATTCGCCGAGCGCTCCAGTCGGGCCGCCAACGCCTTTGCTGCCCTTGGCCTCAAGAAAGGCGATCGCGTGCTGGTCATGCTGCCGCGCCTTCCCGAATGGTGGGAAAGCGTACTGGGTCTGATGAAGCTCGGCGTCATCTTTATCCCCTGCACCACCCTGCTCACCAGCAAAGACCTCCAATATCGGGCCGAAGTAGCCGAGGCCCAGGGTCTGATCACCGATCGCGAAGGAGCAGAGAAATTTGATCAGGTGCGAGGGCAGTGTCCCACCGTCAAGCAGGCCATCCTGGTCGATGGCGAGGCCCGTCCAGGCTGGATCAGCTATCACGAGATCGTGGCGGCAGCCTCCCCCGACTTCACTGGCCCCAAAACGCGCAGCGACGACCCCTGTCTGGTCTACTTCACTTCAGGCACCGTCGGCTATCCCAAGATGGTTCTCCACACCCAGGCCAGTTATCCGCTCGGGCACACCATCACTGGCAAATACTGGCTTGATCTCCACGAGGATGACCTGCTCTGGAATCTCAGTGAAACCGGCTGGGCCAAGTGGGCCTGGAGCAACTTCTTTGGTCCCTGGGTCATGGGCACCGCCGTCTTCATCCAGGACGCCCGCGGCAAATTCAATCCCGTGGAGACCCTGGAGCTGCTCCATCGCTACCCGATCACCGTCCTCTGCGCCCCACCGACCGCCTACCGCATGCTTGTCCTGGAGGAGCCGCTCACCTATCTCAAGGCGCATCCGCCCCGCGCCCTGCGCCACTGCGTTGGCGCTGGCGAGCCATTGAACCCGGAAGTCATTCGTCAATGGCAAGAAGCAACTGGCATGATCATCCGCGACGGCTACGGACAGACCGAGACCGTGCTGCTCTGTGGCAATTTCCCGCCGCTGGAGGTCAAGCCTGGCTCGATGGGCAGGCCCTCGCCGGGCTTCGACGTGGCCGTCATCGATCACGAGGGCAACGAGCTGCCTCCTGGTGCTGAGGGCGATATCGCCGTCCGCATCAAGCCTGAGCGTCCGCGCTGGCTCTTCCAGGAGTACTGGCGCAATCCCGAAGCGACCGCGGCCTGTATCCGCGGCGACTGGTACATCACCGGCGACCGCGCCTATCGCGATGAGGACGGCTATCTATGGTTTGTTGGCAGGGCCGACGATGTCATCATCAGTGCCGGCTATCGCATTGGGCCGTTCGAAGTTGAAAGCGCCCTCAAAGAGCATCCCGCCGTCGCCGAGTCAGCGGTGGTTGGCAGTCCCGACGAAGTTCGCGGCCAGATCGTCAAAGCCTTTGTTGTGCTCGCCCCAGGTTACAGCCCATCCCCCGAGCTGGCCAGCGAGCTGCAGGAGCATGTCCGTCGCGTCACCGCGCCCTATAAGTATCCGCGCGAGATCGAATTTGTCGAGACGCTTCCTAAGACCATTTCGGGCAAGATTCGCCGCGTCGAGCTACGCGAGCTAGAGCACCGTCGCAAGCTTGGCCACAGTGGCCAGTCAGGAGCGTAAGCTGCGGCTCGTCTCCGTCGCGCTGTCCAGCGAGGACGGGAGGGAAAGCCGCAGGAGAGGAGGACTGCAGGCAGCAAAAGAGGGGTCGGGCGCGGTTCATGAGAGCTGTTGGCCCGACCCCTTCTGTATGCTGGCTTCAGCCAGCGCCATCAGACCATGAGACAGGGAAGGAGGAAGCTAGAGCGTACCAGACTTAAAGTGACGATTGACCAGCCGGCTGATCACCACTGGATGCTTCTGCAGGTACTGCTTGATCGCGCTTGCCTGCTGCTGGGTGATAGTACCGGCCTGGGCCGCGCGGTCCACCTCATGCTCGATGGCATTCAGGACAATCGTATGGAGCTGGCTGGCCGAAACGTGCTGAGCGTCAGCGATCTGCTTGAGCGTCTTGCCGGCCTGCAGCTGGGCTTTGAGCTGATCAACGCTCAGATGCAAACCCTGAGCGATCTGATTCTCCAGATCGGGCAGGTAGGGCTTCAGCTGCTGGCGGATGGCGACGCGCCTGGCCCCATTGAGCAGAGCGCTGCAGCCCGGATGAGCCGCCAGACGTTGCTTGATCACGGTGGCCTCGCTCTGGGTCAACTTGCCATCCTTGACCATCTGGTCGAGGACATCGCTGAGGGCCGCATTGCTATCCTGGCGCAGCGTCGCGACCGAGACGTGCAGACGGTTCGCCAGATCCTGCAGCCACTGCTGACAGTAGGCCCCGGTCTTGCTGGCGGCCCCTGGCGTCGCTGTCGCCTGCGGGCTGCCGCTCTGGCCAGTAGCGCTGGCCAGCAGCGGCCCGGCGAAGAGGGCGCCGAAAACGATACATAGCAGCAAGAGCAGCGCTCCACCAGCGATCAAGAACGCTTTTTTCATATGCTTCATAGCGACATCGCTCCTTTTTCTGCTCACTCTTTCAAGAGTAGATTCTTTAGCATAGCTCTCTTGAGTAGAAACAAGACGGGTATGCTCAGCGCATACAGCGCAAGAGGAGGGAGCGAGCACCATCCGCTTGCCCTGGCGTTCGCTCTCCCTGGCGTTAAGTATCATAGCGCTCAGAAATAAAGAAGTCCTCAATGAGAAGCTCAAGATTTGCTCAAGATTGGCGGATGGGAGGAGAGCGACCAGTCCCAGGGCCGGCTGGAAGGAAGAGCGTGTGATAGTATTATCTAACGGACAGGAGGTCGCGCGTTCCGGCGCGTCGTCGACCCGGGCGCTCCCGACCCTTTCCCATCGGTGAGACAAACCAGGCGGGAGCGAGGCGGCCCAGCCGAGAGCGCGCAGCAGCTAGCAATGGCACAGAAAATCCTCATCATTGAAGACGAAGAGGGGATCATTCACCTGCTCAACCTGTATCTCAAAGATGCAGGGTATAGCGTCATCGCGGCGCACGATGCGGCGGATGGCCTGGCGCTCCATGCTCGCGAGAAGCCTGATCTGGTCATTCTCGACATCATGCTGCCGGGGCTGGATGGCTTCGAAGTCTGCCGCCGCATCCGTTCCTGGTCCTCCACGCCCATTCTTATCTTAACAGCGCGTGGAGACGAAGACGATCGCATTCGTGGTCTTGATCTCGGAGCTGATGATTACCTGGTCAAGCCGTTCAGTCCGCGTGAACTGGTCAGTCGTGTGCGGGCCATCCTGCGCCGCACCAGCGGAGGCGGTGGTGAGGGCAGTGGGGGCCAGGAGAAGCGCGAGAGCGAAGTACTGCGCTTCCCTGGCCTGGTCATCGACCTGCCCGCGCGGCGCGTTGAAGTTGATGGGCGTGAAGTTGCTCTTACACCAACGGAGTTCGACCTGCTCGCCCTGCTGGCGCGCTCACCCGACCGTGTCTTTACGCGCGAGATGCTCATGAACAAAGTCTGGGGCTACGACTATCTGGGAGATGGTCACATCATCGACGTCCACATCAGCGCCCTCCGCAAGAAGATCGAAACCAATGCCGAGCGGCGCTATATCAAGACCGTCTGGCGCGTTGGCTACAAATTCGACGCCGCTGGTGCCCTCAAAGGAACACGCTAGGCACCTGTGCCGCTGGTCCGCTGATAGCAAGCCGCGGTGAGCGGAACAGGCCTCACTGGCAGACGAGTCAGGTGATGAGAGGTAGCTAAGTAGGTAGGTAACCCACGTAAGCGAGAGGAAGGGAGCGAGAACGATGCGTATGCACTGGTGGCACAGCATTCGCTGGAGGCTGGCGCTCGGTTCCATGCTCGTCGCTCTTCTGGCGACCGCCCTGCTGGCGCTCATTATTTTGTTATCCGTGGCGTACTTCTATGGCCTGGACCAGCGCCAGCAACTGACAGATCTGGCCAGTAGCAGCGCCCGGCGCATCGGCAGCGACATGCTAGCCCATCAGCGCACCCTGGCCGGAGCCTCCAGCGATGTCCTGGCCCCCATCGTACGCGGCTCTCAGGGGCAAGACTCCCTGGTCATTGTCTATGCCTATCTCCCGCGTGCGGCCACCCATCTGCAGCCAGTCTATCCGGCCCTGATCCGCGGGCGGCCAACCCTCGCCACTGTGCTGCTGGCCTCGACCGACCCTGACCTCAAGATCAACTATGCCCGCGTGCGCGCGGCCCTCACCCAGGGCACGCATGGGCAGCAGACCGTCGCCGACATAGGCGATGGGGGTCCTCCAGGCTCTGCGCGCCCCTTCGTCGTCACGCCCATCTTCTACGGCGGTGACTCTCAAAGTGGCCCGCTGGTCGGCGTCCTCTTTGTCACCTCGCGCTATGCCCTGGAGGGCACCATGCCCCCGCTCGTCGCCACCCTGAGTCGCTCCGTCCTTATTGCCTCGATCGCCGTCGCCCTCATCGCCGCTCTGGCCGCGGTCCTCTTCTCGCGCACGATCACCCGCCCGCTGGCCAAACTGACGAGCGCCACACGGCAACTGGCGAGCGGCCACTATGATGTGCGCGTCGAGACTGGTGCCAGAGGCGAACTGGGCGAGCTGGCCCACAACTTCAACGAGATGGCCGCCCAACTGCAGCGCGACGTCGAGGAGCTGCGCAAGCAAGAGCTGTGGCGGCGCGAACTCATCATGAACATTACCCATGACCTGGCCACTCCCTTGACCGCCATTGCTGGCCTCGGCGAGTCGCTCATCGATGGCGTCAACCGCAGTCGCGAAGACTACGAGGCCACTGGACGCATTATTGTGCGCGAAACCTTGCGCCTGCGCCGCCTTGTCAGAGACCTGCACATGATGGCCAAGATGGAGGCTGGTGCCCTGCAGCTGCAACGCAAGCCAGTACGCCTGGCCGTCCTGGTTGATGAAGTACTGGCCGTCCTTGCTCCCGAATTTGAGCGTGCCAACGTCGAACCGTGCAACACCATCGACTACAACCTGCCCCCAGTACAGGCTGACCCCGATATGCTCACGCGCGTCTTCTCCAACCTTTGCGACAATGCCCTCCGCCACACACCAGCCGGCGGTATGGTTGTCATCGACGCTGTACAACAGGAGCACTGCCTGATCGTGGCGGTCACCGATACCGGCAGCGGAATTCCACCCCAGGCTCTGCCGCGCATCTTTGACCGCTTCTATCGTGCCGATGAAGCACGTCGCGGCGACACTGGAGGCAGCGGCCTGGGCCTGGCCATTGTGCGCGCCATCGTCGAAGCCCACGGCGGCAAGATCTGGGCTGAGAACGTGCCTGGAGCCGGCGCCCGTATCCTCTTCACCTTGCCTTTGCTATAATAACCGCAATGGCCTGACGCCGATGTCTGAAAGCGCCTGGTCGCCAATTCTGCCATGTTGACAGGTGCAGAAAGCAAAAACTCTCACACAATATCTCTGCTGAAAGACGAGAGCGGGATCGATCATGAGCAATGAGCGAGACAGCGCACCAGACGATGCCTTAGAGGCTGAAGAGCGCAGCAGGCTCCAGGAAAGACAGAAGACCGAAAGAAGTGACAGCCTCACGCTTAGAGATCTTCCCCTCGCGCGCATTGCCCACGAACTGCGGGCTCCCTTGAACCGTATCAGTGGCTTTCTCGATCTACTCCTCGCGGGAGAGGAGGCCGCTGGGGCCGTGATCCCCGCCAGCTCCGAGCTATCCCTGCAGTCCCGCGACTACCTCCAGCGCGCACGGGTCAGTAGTGAGCAGCTCTATCTGTTGCTGGAGAACCTCCTCTGTTGGCTGAGGGCGATGAGCGGACAGTTGCGTCTGAGCAGCGATGTTATCGCTGTAGAAGAGCTGGTAGAGAGCGCTGTGGAAGAGCTGGAATACACGGCGCGGTTGCGTCAGTTGCGGATCGAAACGCGCTTTGCCCGGGAGCTGCTGGTGCCCTACCAGAGGATACGGAGCGACAGCCAGCGCGCGCGCCAGATACTGCGCAACGTCCTGGCCAATGCCTGTACCTATACCCCCATCGGAGGGCGAATTACCATAGAGGCGGCAGTCGCCTCGCTGCCCTCTGGTCTGCCGGGTCTGGCCCTCAGCATTGGGGATAATGGCGTGGGCATCCAGCCCGAAGTTTTGCCACACATCTTCGAGCCATTTTATCGAGCGGAGCCGCCGACTGGCAGCGACCAGCTTCTGGAGAGCAGCGGCAGCGGGCTGGGGCTGGGACTAAGCGTCGCGCACCTTCTGGTCGAACGGCTCGGCGGGACGATCGCGGTGCAGTCTGCACCTGGGGTTGGCACCACTGTCAGCCTCACCTTACCCACGCTGACATGAAAAAGTACAGTCATGCAGCCCTTGACTCAGGTTGGTAAAGCGTGCTATCCTGATTCTAACCTGTATCAGGCTCCTCTCCTTCGCCCCGGGGTCAGATCAGTGCTGAGGCAGCGCGCTGGAGGAGGTGCAAGGGAGAGAAAAAGCAGGGGAAGGAATGCCAGTGCAGGTTAGCTCGGTTTGTCTAGTGTGCTTGCTTGTCTGTGAAACAGAGAAGGAGTTTAGCTTTGGGAATGCTACGGGTAATGTCCCGTCGCGGCGATGATCGGATCTCCTGGGATCTGCGGAAGGTTGAAGCCAGCGATCCCGAAGCTCTGGCCGCTGTGCGCGAGGCCGAACGTATCTTTCGCGAGGAGCGTATGCGTGGTGCCACGGCCTTTAAGGTCGAGCCAGGCAAGCCAGCGCAGCGCATCGATGAGTTTGATCGAACAGCCGAGCAGATCGTGATGGTGCCGCGCGTCGTAGGAGGCTGACCGGCGCAACCGGCGAGGAGCGTAAGCAGCTATGTTAGAAACTCTGACGCTCTTCCTGGGTATCTGGCTGCTCTTTTTGCTGCTGGCCATCTATTATCTCTCCCGATCGCTCGAAGGGAACAGCGTCGGGCCACGTCTCTCGCGCAATGAACGCCTCTCTGCCGAGAGCCGTGCTAAGGCGCTGCTGCGCGAGATGTTGACGGAGAGCCAGTATCAGCAGCTGATCAAGTACGGATACCTGGAGGTGGCTAGCCCCTCGATCAGTCATCGTATCTACCGCATTCCTGGCTCCGGTGGCCTGGTCAAGGTCTATGAACGTGGCTGCCCCATCATGGAGCTGTGCCTGCAGCCCGCCGAGCCTTTGCCCGACGGCGATGTGGTGGTCATGCACAAGCTGATGATCGAGGGAAACGAAGAGGAATATCTCAAAAAAGCCAACCACTTCGCTCCCGGGATCATCTCCTTGCGCTGTCAGCACCTCTGAGGCATCTTTGTTACAATACCTGCCCATGATATAGCTCTCTGCTGCGTGCAGGTGGGTCAACCTGGCCGAGCGCTGGCGAAAGCAGACAAAAGCAGACAGTCTCCCTGGCTGAAAAAGCAGGCTGCATGACCGCTTGCTCGCTGTCCTCCCCGGCGCTTCGCCCTGGCCCCCTGCTCGTGGCCTGAGCAGGTCCCACTTTCCGCTATCTTCCCTTTCCCCTCTCCCCCAGTGCCTTCCGCTAGCCCACATAACTGGGCCTCATGGACAAAGCTCCTGCTTTTCTCCCTGCTTGTTAATCTCTCCCCGGTATAGACGTACTTCTTCCTAGAGGGGGTATATGTCCGTTCTGAACACGTGCGACAGGCAGTGTGTTCAGTGTGCCTAATTGGATGTAGAAAGGGAGGCTCTTTATAAGAAGAGAGTAACGGTCAGCGTTGGCTCTTTTGTCAATTCGTGCCCAACCATCATGTCGTCGGGCAAGGAAGGCAGGTACACGAACAATGCAATGTCCTCACTGCGGGGCAATGACTCGCCCTGGGGCCGGCTTCTGTGCCCACTGTTTTAGTCCTCTGCCAAGAGAAGCCGCCACCGATCTGGCCAGCGCCGTTGCGGGTCCCCTGGCGCCAGGCAGTTTCCTTTACGGCGGGCGCTATTACGTCTCTCGCGTGCTCGGTTGGGGTGGGGCAGGCGCTGCAGTGCTGGCTACCGATCAGCAGCACAGCGGTAGACGAGTGGTCATCAAAGAGCTGCTCTCTGAAGCCACTGACCCCTGGCATCGCGAGCAAGATCTCAAGCAGCTCAGGCTTGAATCCTCACTTCTAGCGCGACTCGATCATCCGTTCCTCCCAAAAGTACTTGATCATTTTGTGGAGGGAGAGCGCTATTTTCTCGTCCACGAATACGTGGAAGGAGAACACGCGGAGAAGCGGCTTGCCCAGTCTTCCTGGCCGCTCTCTGAGCGCGATGTGCTCATTTATGCCTCTGAGCTTCTCGATTTGCTGGATTATCTTGAGAATAACGTGCCTTCTATTTTTCATGGGGACATCAAGCCAACCAACCTTGTCATTGGCCAGCAGGATGGCGACATCCATCTGGTCAACCTGATACCCCCCACGGCGCAGCGGGCCCGTAACCGGCTGCGTCAGCGCCCGACCATCCTGGGAACGCCAGGTTATGCGGCGCCCGAACAATATCAAGGCCAGGCTGACCATCGCTCCGATCTCTATGCCCTGGCCGCTACCCTCCATCAGCTCTTGACTGGCCGGGACCCTCGCCAGCAACCTCCTTTTAGCTATCCTCCTGTCCGGACCCTTAATCCCGGTGTTTCCCCCGAGACTGAGCGTGTGCTGATGCAGGCTCTGCAACGTGATCCCAGCCAGCGCTACCAGCATGCCGCGCTGATGAAGCGTGAGATCGACGCTGTTTTGCTGCGCCACTTCGGCGTGCCATTTAGCCCTCCCGCTCCCGGCCTGGTGGCTGGGCAGAGTACCCCTCTCCCGTTGATGGGGAGCGCTGTGACTGTGACCCCTTCAGGATGGCTTAGCCAGCCCCAGACCCCTCCTCCGGCCTCCCCTGTGCAGGCAGAAAGCCAGCAACAGTCGTTGCTACCGCCGCCTGCGCAGAGCGTATCGTCTGGAGCGCCTGGGTCGCAGCCTCTTAAATCCCAGCCGCTGCTTTCCAGGCCGCTCAGCCTTGGCAGCAGAAGAGTCCCTCTATTACATCTCCTTGTTGCCATCGGGCTACTGGTGATCATCCTGGGAGCAACCGTCTTGCTGGCGCTGCCCCATGCGGTGAGCCAGAACGGATCAACTGCCGCCACACGTCCCGGGGCTTCTCCCTCTCCGCCGGTGGCGCCTTCGCCGCCGCCTTTGAAGAACGGCCTTGGTGGCTATACAGTGGTCGATCCTGCGACGGGGCAGAAAGACTACATTGGTATCAGCGACGGCAGAGCCGCCTTTGATACGAACCGTCCCGATGGCAAGCTGAAGCAGCAGGCTGCTCAGCACCTGCAGAGCGGCGATGTCGGTGGGGCCGCTGCCCTCTGGCAGTCGGCTCTGAGCGTCGATGAGAATGACGCTGAGGCTCTTATTTATCTAGAGGATCAGCGGGTGCTCTCCTCGGGCAGCCCCTATATCACCCTGATCGTTGCCACCATGCTCAGCGGACCTGATCCCGCAGCTGTGGGAGCCGGGCGAGGCGATTTGCAGGGGGCCTATCTGGCTCAGAAGGAGTACAACAGCAGTGGAAAGCTCGGGGGTGGCTTGCAGGTGCGCCTGCTGATTGCCAACTCAGGCGGAAACAGCCTCTTTGCCACTACGGTAGCGCAGCAGATTGTCCAGGCGGCGCAGGCCGATAAAACGATTGTCGGCGTCATGGGCTGGCCCTACAGCTCGCGTGCCCTCAATGCCCTGCCCATTCTGGCGCAGGCCCATCTGCCGATGGTCTCAGAGACGGCTTCAAGCGATCTGCTGACGGGCCGCTCGCCGTATTTTTTCCGCGTCTGCCCCTCTGATCAGCAGCAAGGACTGATCGGAGCCGATTACAGCTATCAGCGTCTGCAGGCGAGACGGGTGGCCCTCTTCTTCGATCCTGCCGATGCCTACAGCCAGAGCCTGGCTACTGCCTTCAGCACTCGCTACAGCAGCGATGGTGGCAGCATTGTCGTCCGCGAGCAGTATACGGTCGGCAAGCCAGCGACCCTGCCGGCCCTGTTACAGGATGCCCTGACTCATCAGCCCGACCTGATCTACTTTGCCGGCTTCTCAGCTGACATTGCCCCCTTGCTCAGCAAGCTGCCGACCTCTGGTCCCTTTGCCCACCTGCAGGTTATGGGAGGCGACGGCCTCTATTTGCTTCAGGGTTACCCGAGCAATGCCCGCGCCGGTTTCCTGCGACTCCACTTCACGGCTTTCGCCTATCCTGACGAATGGGGCTATCTAGGGCAACCCCAGCCGGCCTTCTTTGCAGCCTATGCCCAGGCTTTCAACGCCAGTGGGCAGCACAGCGGCTATGGCTATACCCGGCCCTTCACAGACAGCATCCTGGCCTATGATGCAACGCTGGCGCTCCTGGAAGCCAGCAGACTGCTGATCAGCGGCGGCAAGACCACGTTCACTGGCCAGGACCTGCAGCGGGCGCTGGCGCAGCTCAATGGTCCGCGCAGCATTCAGGGTATCAGCGGCTCCATTGCCTTCGGTAGCGATGGTAATCCCCAAAACAAAGCGGTGGTAGTGCTGATGGTTGATAATGTCGGCCATATTAAGCTGGAGTCCATTCAGGGCCACTTCCTGAAGTGAAGAAGAGAGGCCCCGCCTCTGAAGGCCGCGGTGGTGGCGGCGCTGGTCTGGATGGTGAGATACGATCCTCAGAGAGCGGCTCTGCGACATGAGACGCACGTCAATCGTTTCTGTATGTAGAGCCGCTCAACCCGGCCCCCGGCTTGCTGGCGCTGGCAGGTGACCTCATCTGCATTGCATCCTTTAACTTTCGCCCTCAGTATGCGTATTCTATCTATTAGAGAGAACATCTCTGGTTGTAGCGCTGGGCATCAGCTGACTGGTAAGCAGAGACGGCTAGTTGCTTGCCTGCTTGCTTAATCTGGACAAACCTTCTCTCGTGTGCGCCCGCGCTCCTGACCGATTTTTGCTCTCCCTCAGTTCTGCCGGGGAAAGAGAGATGGCAACCTGATGGACCGCTGACCAGGGTTGCTGAAGCAAGTTGCTGGAAGACCAGGTGGTCAGTCTAGCGGCGCGGGCAGCAGCAGCGATTGATTCGGATGAACAGGCTTTGCCATTGGGCAGAGGAGACAGGCGCGAAGCTATGGAATGTCCTCATTGCGGCGCAATCAATCGCCCCGAGGCGCGCTTTTGCAGCTCTTGTGGCCGTCCCGTGCTCGCTGGAAACAGCTCTCCCGCCAGCAGCCAGACTGCTTCTGGCCCTTTGAGGCCGGGTACGCGCCTTCAGGGCGGGCGCTATGAGATCATCCGCCTCCTTGGACGAGAGGGGAACGGAGTTGCTCTTCTCGCTGTCGACCACCGTCTCGGCGGCAAACAGGTTGTCATCAAAGAGCTGCTCTCTGAAGCGAGCGATCCACAGCAACGCCAGGAGGAGATCAGGCAATTCAAGCGCGAGGTAGCGCTGCTAGCCCACCTGGATCATCCGCTGATTCCCGCGGTGACCGATCACTTCCAGGAGGGCGAGCGCTACTTTATGGTCGAGGAATATATCGAGGGCCAGAGCCTGGAAGAGCTGCTACGGCGCCGCCAGGGTCCTCTGAGCGAGCGGGAAGCCCTCATCTATGCCATCGACATCATCGATGTTTTGATATATCTGGAATTACAGACGCCGCCGGTAGTCCATCGTGACATCAAGCCGGCCAATATCGTGATCAGTGCCAGCGATGGGCATGCCTATCTGGTGGACTTTAGCGTTGCCCGCGCCGGGGTGGTGCGCAACGCTCTGCGCAGACAGACAAGCGCGCTTGGTACCCCTGGTTATGCCGCGCCGGAGCAGTACCAGGGGGAGGCCGACCCGCGCTCCGATCTCTACGCGCTTGCCGCCACCCTGCATCATGTTCTGACCGGGCGCGACCCGCGTAACTATCCGCCCTTCAGCTACCCATTGGCGCGTAGCCTGAATCCGCAGCTCTCGCCCGAAGTTGAGCGTATTTTGCACTATGCCCTGCAACCGGAGCCAGATCAGCGCTACCAGAGCGCCCTCGCCATGAAGCGCGATATTGAGGCCCTGCTCTTCCAGCGCTTCGGCTACACGGCGGGAGCCAGCGCTGTCAAGCCAGAGGAGCCAACGCAGGCCACTGGGGTCATCGCAGCTCAGATGAAGGCGGCGACGGGCACACTGCCCCACGGCTGGTCTGTTCCAGCCTCCGCGGCTGTCTCTGTTCCCCTTAGCAGCGCGAGTGGCGGCAGTCCTTTCACTACCCCGTACCCGCTGGCTTCCGTGGGCAGGGGACGGCGCCCTTTCCCGCTGAGGGTGCTCTATCTGGCCCTGCTGCTGCTGGTCATCGCGCTAGTCATTACGGGCAGCCTCCTGGTCTTCCTGGTGCCGCGCCTGGTCAGCCGCAGTGGTCCGGCAAGCTCTCTGGCTCAGGGCAGGACGATCACCCCGCCGCCGACTCTCAAGAAGGGCCTTGGGGCCTACAGCGTAGTGAATCCCGATACAGGCCAGAAAGACTATATTGGCCTCAGCGATGGCAGCGTGGCCTTTGACGTCGCGCGTCCCGATGGAGATCTCAAGCAGCAGGCCGCCAGGCGTCTGCAGCAGGGTGACATCAGCGGGGCCGAAGCCCTCTGGCAGTCGGCTCTTGATATCGATAGTAACGATGCTGAAGCCCTCATCTATCTTGAAGACCAGCGCGTGCTGGCCTCTGGCAATCCCTACATCACCCTGGTCGTGGCAACCATTCTGACCGGAAGCGACAGTGGGGCCATAGGGACAGGGCGCGACAACCTCCAGGGGGCCTACATCGCCCAGAAGGAGTACAACAGTGGCTATAAGCTTGGCTCGGGGGTCCTGGTGCGCCTGCTGATCGCCAACTCCGGGGGGAGCAGTCTCTTTACCGCCGCCATTGCCCAGCAGATTGTTCAGGCGGCCAGGGAAGATAAAACCATTGTCGGCGTCATGGGCTGGCCCTACAGCTCGCGCGTCTTACCTGCGCTGCCCATCCTGAGCCAGGCGCAGCTACCGATGGTCTCGCCCAGCGCCTCCAGCGATCAGCTCAGCGGTAAATCGGCGTACTTTTTCCGCGTTTGCCCCTCGGATCAGCGGCAGGGGGCCGTTGGGGCTGACTATGCCTATCAGCACCTGCGAGCCAGGCGCGTCGCGCTCTTCCTCGACCCGCTAGATCCATATAGCCAGAGTCTGGCGGCAGCTTTCAGCCAGCGTTACACCGCCGATGGAGGAACCATCGTTGTTCAGGAGCGCTACCGCGTCGGAAAGCCGTCGACCCTGCCGGCACTACTACAAGATGCTCTGCTCCGCGGACCCGATTTGCTCTACTTCTCCGGCTACGCCAGCGATGTGGCCACCCTGCTCACCAATTTGCCGACAGGTGGCCCTCTGGCCAGACTGCAGGTCATGGGGGGCGATGCGCTCTATCAACTGCAAGGCTACCCGAGCAGCGCGCGCGCCGGGTTCTTGCGTCTCCACTTCACGGCCTTCGCCTATCCCGATGAGTGGAGCTATCTCTCCCTACCCCAGCCGGCCTTCTTTACGGTCTACCCGCAGACCTTTAATGCCAACAGCCGCCACGTCGGCTATGGCTACACGCGCCCGGATAACGATGCCATCCTCTCCTACGATGCCACGCTGGTACTGCTGGAGGCCAGTCGGCAGGTGCTCAGCAGCGGCAAGGGCGAGGGAAAGGCCACTTTGAGCGGTGCAGAGCTGCGGCAGGCCCTGGCCGAACTCAAGGGAAACCAGGCAGTGCAGGGGATCAGCGGTGTCATCTCCTTCGGATCGGATGGGAACCCTGACAACAAGGCCGTCGTGGTGCTCATGGTCGATAACGTCGGCCATATTAAACTAGAATCGGTTCAAGGCCGCTTTCTCAAATAGCGGGCGGCTTGCCTGGCAAGAAGCTAGCAAGGCGAAGTTTGTGTATATAAGGTAGGCTGAGCATGAGATGCCCTTACTGTGGTGCTACCGTACGCCTGGGTGGGCGCTTCTGTAACCAATGTGGCAAGCGATTAAATGCTGATACAGCTGATCTCAGCGGTGCCCGGCAAACCCAGGCTCAGGGGCCGGGGCAGGGACAGAAAATGTCGACCTCGCTGCGACCCGGTGACCGGCTGCAGAACGATCGCTACGTGATCAAACAGATTCTTGGTGAAGGCGGAATGGGGGCAGTGCTCCTGGCCGAGGATACGCGGCTCAACAACAAGCTTGTCGTCATCAAGGAGCTGATTTCCGAGAGCAGCGACCCGGCCCAATTGCAGGAGGACGTGCGCAATTTCAAGCGCGAGGTAGCGACCCTGGCCAGTGTCGATCACTTTCTGGTGCCGGCGGTGACCGACCACTTTCAGGAAGGCTCGCACTACTTCATGGTCCAGGAGTATGTGGCCGGGGAAAACCTCGAAGAGCGTCTAGACCGTCTGGGGCGGCCTTTATCCGAAGACGACGTCCTGGTCTACGCCTCCGATATCCTCCTGGTTCTGGAATACCTGGCCAGTCGCAAGCCGCCGATTGTCCATCGCGACGTCAAGCCAGCCAATATCATCATCGGCAGCAACGATGGCCGGGCCCATCTCGTCGACTTCGGCATCGCGCGTCCTGATCTGGCTGCCGACGCGGCACGCAAGCAGACGAGCGCGCTCGGCACGCCCGGTTACGCCCCACCGGAGCAGTATCAGGGAAAGGCCGACCCACGCTCGGACCTCTATGCCCTGGCTGCCACCATGCATCATTTGCTGACCAACCGCGACCCGCGCGAACATCCGCCGTTTGTCTATCCACCGGTGCGCAGCCTTAACCCGCGGCTCTCGCTGGAAGTCGAGCACCTGCTGACCCGCGCCCTGCAGAACGATATTACCAAGCGCTACCAGAGCGCTAGCGAGATGAAGCGGGACGTTGACCAGATCCTGGAGGAGCGCTTTGGCCTGCTGGGTGCCAGCCTGACCACGGGGGCTCACCCCATTACCAGACCGCGCTCGCAGAGCGGCGGCTTCAGCTATCCCGGTTCCACCCCGGCTAGTCTGCCAAGAGGCACAAGCACAACGGTAAGCACACAGGGCGGGAGTCCCTTTACGCCGCTCCCGTCCACGATGCCCTCAGCGCTACCCGCCGCCCAGGGGCCTGTCACCGGCCCGGTGCAGGGCCAGCGGCAGCGCCAGATCGGGCAAGCGCCACAAACACCTCTGCCTCAGCCTCCGCCTGTCGTTCAGCCTGGCTTGCCAGGCAAGCGCAGCTACAACGGCCAGATGCTGGCCAGCTTTCTGGTACTGTTGCTCGTGCTGATCCTCATTGCAGCCATCGCCCTGGGCGCCTTCAGCGGCTTTCGCCAGCGCCTGCAAGGGTCGGGTAGCTCACAGGAGCAGGGCAGTGCGACCGCGCTCAGCACAGCTCTGCCGGCGAACATCAACGGTATTGGGGCCTTCACCATCAAGAATGCGCAAGGGCAGCCTGAGCTGCTGGGTCTCAGCGATGGCAGCATCATCTTCGATACGACGCGCCCCAGCGGGGATGCCAGTCTCAAGCAGCAGGCGGCCCAGAGCTTCAAAGCCGATAATTACGCTGCGGCTCAGTCCTATCTTGCTCAGGCCATTGCTGAGGATTCCAACGATGCCGAGGCCCTCATCTATCAGGAAGACCTGCGCGTCATGGCCTCTGGCTCACCTTACCTGACGCTTGTCGTCGGCGCCATGCTCACCGGCCCCGACACCGATGTCGGACGCGAGGCCCTGCAGGGCGCCTATGTTGCGCAGCGCGAATTCAATGATAGCGGTGGCCTCAATGGCCTCAAGCTGCGCCTGCTCATTGCCAACTCCGGCAGCGAAGACAATTACGCCGGTACAGTGGCCCAGCAAATTGTTCAGGCAGCCCACAAGGATAGCACCATTGTGGGGGTTATGGGCTGGCCCTTCAGCTCGCAGACCATCAATGCAGTAGGCGTACTGGCCCAGGCTCAGATTCCGCTGGTCTCGGGAACAGCCTCCAGCGACCAGCTCAGCGGTCTCTCGCCCTACTTTTTCCGCGTGGTGCCCTCCAACGAGGGTCAGGCCAGCGCTGGGGCCAGCTATGCCCTGCAGGTCCTCCATGCCCATCGAGTGGCCGCCTTCTATGATCAGGGCGATAGCTATAGCAGCAGCCTCTTCCGGGACTTCCGTAACGCCTTTACCCAGGAAGGGGGGCAGATCGTGGTTGAGGAGCATTATCAGCGCAGCAACACGAGCCAGCTGCCAGCGCTGCTCTCGGATGCCCTGGGCAAGAATCCCGACCTCATCTACTTTGCAGGCTACGCCAGCGATATTACGCCGCTCCTCAAGTATCTGCCTACCACTGGTGCCTTTGCTCACCTGCCCGTCCTTGGCGGTGATGCCCTCTACCAGCCACAGGGCTACGGCAACGTCAGGCAAGTGTTTTCCCGCCTGCATTTTACATCCTTTGCCTATCCCGATGAGTGGAGCTATCTGGGACGTCCGCAGCCGGCCTTTTTCAGCGACTATGCTCGCCTCTACAGTGGCAATGGTCAGCACAGTGGCTACGGCTACACTCGTGCTGACTTCAATACCATCTTGGCCTACGACGCCACTGAGACCTTGCTTGAGGGCTGTCGGCGCGCGCTGGCCACGGGTGGCAGTACGCAAAGCCTGACAGGCAGCAAGCTGCGTCAGGCTCTCACAACGATCAGCGGCAGCGGAGCGATCCAGGGCATTAGCGGCCAGATCTCTTTTGCGAGCAACGGCGACCCCGTCGATAAGGCGATCGTCGTCCTGTACGTCGACGCCCAGGGACACATCAAGATTAACTCCGTTGAAGGCAAATTCTTCAAGTAACGGCGGCCGGCGCCTCATCTCGACCAGGCGTCATGCGCGGCCATCCTGTTCGCTCCCTTCCGTGGTCTGGTCTGGGCAGCGGCGGGCAGGGTGGTCGCGCTTGTTTGTTTGCTACTGGCCACGGCCCGCTCACCCTCGGTCTGATAAATTCCTCCAGAGAGATGGTATTATTTCCCATGATAGTATTGAATTTATCGCAATGCTGTGATAAAATCCATGAGTAGTGGCTCTAATAGCCATAGCTATGGTGAATTATGCCACGCCGCTGCCCGCGGGCGGTGGTCGCGGTTGCTTGAGGCTTGAGGCCTTCGGTCGGTGAAGTAAGCGGATAGAGGAAAGAAAACAAGCAAGCAGAGACGAAGAAAGAGAGGAGAACAGCGATGGTACAGCGGCAATTATTCCCTGTTGGGCGGCATCCCCGGGTGAGCATTGAGAATCTCACCGGGAGTCTGGAGGTGCGGGGCTGGGAAGAGAGCAGCATTGCGGTGGAGGCTGCTGGCGAGCTACCGGAGATCAGTCAAGAGCAGGATCTGCTCACCATTCGCGGCGGTGTGGGTGACCTGACGCTGCGCATCCCACTGGGCAGTCGTTTCTTTGGGGGATCAAAAGCCGTTACCGATCTCTACGTGCGGAGGCTGAGCGGGCACGTCAGCATCGAGAAGGCGCGTGATGTAGTGCTGAGTGAGATCAGTGGCGGGGCCAGGGTGAGCAATTGCGCAGGGAATCTTGTGCTGGAGGCCATTCAAGAGCCAGTGGAGGTGCTGGCCTGTGGCAATAGCCTGCAGGCACGGCGCCTGGGAGTCCTGCGGGTGCGGCAAGGCATTGGGGGGGACGCCCGGCTGAGTGAGCTGGACGAAGTCGATATCGACCACATTGGTGGCGATCTAGAGGTGCGCCAGGCGCGGCGTCGCTGTGAGGTGGGCAACGTGGGAGGAGACTGCCGGCTTGAGGAGAACGCTGAGGCCGAGCTGTTGGTGGGCAACGTAGGCGGTGACCTGCGCGTTGCGCAGGCCCAGAGCTTGCATGCTGGTAATGTGGGAGGGGATGTCTTCATCCAAGCGGTGGCTGCCGCCGGGGTGGAGCTGGGCAATGTAGGCGGCGATGTCAGTGGTGTCGTGCTCGCGGGCCCGCTGCGACTGGGACATGTGGGCGGCGATGTTGATCTGCGCGAAATCGGCGGGGCCGTGGAGGCGAGCGCCATCGGTGGCGATCTCTCGCTGGCAGGCACATTCCCGGGGGGTAGCCATACCCACTTGCGTGTTGGGGGCGATGCGCGTATTGTGCTGCCTGAGCAGGCCAGTGTGAAGATCGAGGCCGTGGTTTGTGGCTCTGTCAGCGGTGTGGGTGAGCCTATTCCTGATGGGAGCGCCTTCAGCCTGACCTATGGTGAGGGGGCAGCTATCCTGGAGCTGCAGGTCGGTGGCGATCTCAACCTGCGGGTGGGGGGCGCGCCGGCAACCTGGAGCCTGAGAAGACCGTTCAAGCCCTGGCTCTGGTCTCCTGGCTGGGCACAGGTGGGTCAGCAGTTGGGACGTGAATTCGCCTATCTCGGGGAAGAGTTTGGGCGTCTAGGGCGCGAAATAGGACGCGAGGTGACCGACGTGGTGCGGGAGATCAAGAGGCAGCAGCGCTATGCCTGGTACACGGGGAAAGCCGACTTTGACTGGCCGCGTGAGCGTGAGCGCAGCGGCGAGATGGTCGAGGCCCGGGCGGCGGTACTGCGCATGGTGGCCGAGGGGCGGCTCTCTCCTGAAGAGGCTGACGTGCTCTTGCGCGGCCTGGAGAACTGAGGACCCAGGGAGAAGAACCTCCTCAGCATTTAGAAGGGGAACGCTGCTGGCCGTGTTAGGCTCCCTGCCGCCGTCAAGTAGCGTCCCCCTCCTTCTGACTCATCCTGACCTGAAGCCGGGTCTATCCTCTTCCGCTCCCGGTCCCGTCCTGAGATGCCTGGAGGGGTCGCAGCGTCGTAGCGAGCGAACACGCTGCTCAGGGGGTGTGGCCTAAGCGGCGCTGGACCTCCTCTAGCGTCAGGCCCTCCAGGGCCAGCACCTTCTCACGCGCTGCGGCCCCATGCACAATGCTCACCTGATATCGCTTGATCCCCAGATGGCGTGCCACCAGAGCGATCAGGGCTGCGTTGGCTTCGCCCTCACGTGCTGGTGCCCGCACCCAGGCTCGTAGTGACGAACCATCCCATTCCAGCGCTTCCCGTCGGCTGCCTGGCGTCACACGCACCTGTATCCTCAGCATCTTCCTTCACCTGGCTTCTCACCTGTCTGCCTTCTCCCATCTATTCAACGGCGAGCTACCATGTTGGAGGCAGCGCCTGGAGCAGCAGCACCATCAGGGTGTAGAGCAGGAACATTGTAATCATGAACGAGACATCGATGAACATGATCGGCGGCACCAGCTGGCGCACCGGCTTGATGAATGGATCGGTATAGCTCGCAAGGAAGCGGAAAAAGCTGTAGCGCTCGTCCAGGCCGAACCACGAAGCAATGGCCCGTAAGAACAGCGTAAACAGGATCAGACCAATGCCATACTGAACAATCCAGTGGAGGATCGGGATGGGCAGACCGAACATAGCGTCACTCCTGAGCAGTACGGACCTCAATCACCTGAAAGCCAAAGATCTTCCGGCGTCTGATCTCGGTCAGGCGCACGCCGCGCAGGTCTGGCAGGGTCGTCACATACTTCTGGACCAGCTCCCCCAGGGGGCGCGCTGCCAGCAGCCCGGCCACAGAGGAAAGGACCGTCGATGTGACCCGTGTACGGGTCCGCGAGGAAGCGAAGCCGAGCATCGTCCCGATGGTTACCAGCGAGATTCCCACGGCTAGATTGGTGCCACAATTGGGATGGATGGCCAGCTCGGCCTCGCCAGCCTGTAAACGCTGGAGAGCCTCCTCTGCAGCGCGGCGCAAGAGTGCCAAATCAACGTCGCTGCCGAACATCAAAAAGCCATCGGTGGTCGCGCGGGCAGAGACGCGTAGATCGGGCACCATCCGGCTCAGAATGGTAACCGTAGCGTGCTCCAGCGCGTGGTTCTGCCGCATGCGGCGGCTGAAAAGAAAATCACCTGGTTTCATCGTCATATCCTTCACTATCGCGGGCGCTCGCCGAAAATTGCCCGCCCGATGCGTACGATGGTAGCGCCTTCCTCGATGGCGACCCAGTAATCATCGGTCATTCCCATAGAAAGGTGCTGCCAGGGGCAATGCGGCAGCAGCGTGCGCAGGCGTTCGCGCAATTGACGCAAGGTACGGAAGACGGGGCGTACCTCTTCGGCGTCGCTCACCAGGGGAGCTACAGTCATCAGGCCCTGGATCTCTAGCTGAGGGAGAGCAGCCACCTGGCGGGCGAACTCGGGTAACTCCTCCGGACTGACTCCACCCTTGCTGCTCTCGCCGGCCACATTCACCTCTAGCAAGACGGGGATGCGTCGTCCCAGGGCACCGGCATGGCGGTTGAGGGCCTGAGCGCTATGCCAGCTCTCGATACTTTCCACCCAGTCGAAGGCCTCGACCACCTTTTTCGCCTTGTTGCTTTGCAGGCGACCAATCATATGCCAGCGCAGCGTAGAGGGGTGGAAAGCGGCAATTTTCGGCAGCGCCTCCTGCACCCGGTTCTCGCCGAAATCAGTCACGCCAAGATTATACGCCATCTTGACAAATTCGACAGGAAATGTCTTGGAGACCGCCACAAGTGTGATCTCCTCCGGGCGGCGGCCTACCCGTGCGGCAGCCTCCGCTATCCGGCTGCGCACTCGCGCCAGATTGGTTGCCAACCGTTCTTGTAATTGCTCTTCCGTGCCATAGGCATATGACTCTGCCATTGCATACCCTCCTGCCCTCAGTTCCAGTCCATGTCGCCCTGGTCGCTGCCATGGTCACAAACCCCGCCCGCGCTAAGCCGGACCGGACCGGGTGCTCTCTGCCTGCCTGTCCTTACCTGGACTTCGTGCCTCATGGTTAGCGCGCTCAGGTCCCTTCTGAACGCAGCGCCAGCAGCACCGGAAAGCGACCGGTGCGTCCTCGCTCTGCGCGATATGAAAAGAAGTCCTCCTGGTGGCAGGCCGTACAGAGACCAGCGAGCGCAATATGCTCAGCCTTCACGCCGGCCAGCAAGAGCTGCCGGCGGTTCGTCTCCCACAGATCCAGATGGAGCTGTGGTTCAGCGGAAGCAGCTGAAGAATCCTGTGAGGCAGGTACCAGAGAGAATACGGCAGACTCGGCTACCAGGTTACGCAGCTCCGGGCGGACAGGCAGCTCCGTGAACTCACGCCGTCCATAGAATAGATCGTGCACTGGCTCATCCACCGCGTAGCAGCAGGAACCGATGCCTGGTCCGATGCCGACCAGTAGATTCTCAGGGGCGCAACCGAAATGCTGGCGCAGCGCCTCGACCGTTGTGAGGGCGATTCCCCGTGCTGTACCGCGCCAGCCGGCATGTGCCAGGGCAATGACCTGCCGCTGAGGATCGTAGAAGAGTAGTGGCAGGCAGTCAGCAAAGGACATCGCCAGCACCACATTGCGCTCCGCCGTCATAATGGCATCAGCCTTGCGACGGGGGCGAGGGGTCCAGACCACCTGGTGACCGGCTACCTCCACAACCCGATAGGGCCAGTCCGGGAGCCAGTCCTCCCAGCGGTTGCGTTCAAAAAGGGCTACCTCGGCGCTGTGGATCTGCCATACTGTCGCGCAGGGCCAGCTTTCCAGACCAAGGGCCTGCAGCGCCAACAGGCGATTGGCCGCAGCCGCCTCTGGCTGATCTTCCTTAAAAGAGACATTGAGACTGGCGCAGGGAGGCTGACTGTAGCCTCCATGACGGGTAAAGATAGCATGAACGAGAGTTGGAAACTGGAGTAGCTGCTCGAACTGCAAATAGCGGACGGGACCAGCTGGGGCGCCGTGTGTGGATGCGGCTTGCTGCTCTATCACGAAGGCTCCTCGTGCTGAGAGTGAGTTTCTCTGGAGCCTATTGTAGCACATTGCCGGCAACAGCGAGCGAGCGCCGTATCTGGACCCCGCACCTTCTCCCCGGCAGGAGCGGGATCACGAAGCCCACGGCGCTCGCCCAAGGCCTGGCCGTTGCCATTGGTTACGGTTACCTGGAATCACTCATTGACAGCGGCTTACGAGCCAGTGACATTACAGCTCTGGACATTGCCGAGGCCGAAAATGCGATTGATGAGCGGTTGAATGTTTGTACAATCGGGCAGGATCACCGATTGGTCAGAGCCAACAGTGGGATCGTAGACAGTGCTCAGCGTGCCGTAGTTCTGGTTGCCGGGACCGGGGCCGAGCGTGACCTGGTGAATAGCGCTGGATGAGAGCGTACGACCGTAGTTAGCGAAGCCGAGCATCTCCTGCTCGCTGATATCCGTGTAGACCTTGCCTTGCAGATCAGCGATGAGTGACGGAAGATGCTCAATCACATTTGCCACATCCAGCTTCTTCTTCAGCGCCTCCAGCACCTGCTGCTGACGCTGGGTCCGCCCGATATCGCCGACCAGGTCGGCGTGGCGTGAGCGGACATACGCTAGCGCCTGCTCGCCGGTCAGGTGCTGAGGCCCTGCTGGCAGGTAGATGCGCCGATAGCCGTAGGGATTTGAGGCGTTGGCTCCTACATCATCGGGATAGGTATCGTCAACAATAGGATGAGTCAGATCGATGTCAACGCCGCCCAGCGTATCGATCACCTTGGCGAAGCCGTCCAGACCTACCCAGGCATAGCGATCGATGGTAATCCCATAATCCTTCTCGATGGTTAGACGCGCCAGGCGCACCCCATCATCGAAGCTATTGTGTTGGGTAGCCCCTAGAAAAAAGGCCTGGTCGATCTTATGCATGCCTCCCACCCCGGGAATATAGACCCAGGAGTCGCGTGGGATCGAAACCAGAAAGACCTGATTCTGTTGCGGATCAATATGTACGACCATCATCACCTGGGTAAGAACGGCGGGAAACGTATATTTGCCATCGTTATCACTGCCCAGCAAGAGGATATTCCAGGAGTGACCGGTGATATCGGCCCCACTGGTTGGTTGCACATTGGTTGGCTCCTCGCTGCTGCGACTCACCGGATGCACAAAGTGCGAGACCGGTTCCTGGATCGTCGTCTGAAAATAGTAGTAGCCATAGGCAACGCCTCCTCCCAGCAAAAGAACCACCAGCAGCAGCGCCACTAGCAGCACGCGCCCTAGCGAGCGTCGTTTCCTGGGGGCCTTCAGCCTGAGCGTCGGTGCCTGTTCAAAGGCGGAAGCCGGCGTCCCCGATCCGGCCTCTAGTTGTTGTGTGACCTGCTCTTCCAACGGCGGTTGGACCTGGGCAGATGGCTGATCAGTCTCAAATTTCGAATCTGGCTGCTCCTGGCTTGTCATAGCGGAACCCTGCCGATACACTAGAGAACTCTAAGCAACGTGACCCCCTGCGAAGGTCCCCCGCTCCTGACCCCTGTAACATTCATATATAACGATGTATCTATCTCAGAAAACTCGCTGGAGTTGGGGGGGGCCGCGCCCGCACCTTAGCGAGCCACAAGCTAACCCTGGCCGGACCGCTGTTCCGCGGGCAGGCGAGTGCCGTGCAGGGTCACGTGCTGAGGCAGCTGCGAGCGCGGCAGGTGATAGAATAAACCCTGAGATCTCGCTTCCTCTGAGCGAGCGAGCGAGCGCCCGCCCGGGCTGGCAGTGTCCCCTGGGAGAGTGCATAATCGCTTTGAAGGAAAGAAGCGATAAAGAAGGAGCAAGCCACCATGAATCTGGAGCGTATTCAGCAGGCCCTACAAGAGGAGAGACTACAGGGCTGGCTCTTCTACGATTTCCGTCGTTCCAATCCCATTGCGCATCGAATACTGGAACTGCCGCGTGAGCAGATGTTTACCCGACGCTGGTTTTACTGGGTACCGGCCCAGGGGAAGCCGATCGCCCTGGTGAGCGCCGTTGAGCCGCATGTCCTGCGCAGCCTGCCGGGAGAGCAGCGTATTTTCCGTTCCTGGCAAGAACTACATGCTCAGCTGCGCGACCTTGTCCAGCCAGGTTGGCGGATCGCAATGGAGTACTCTCCCCACAATGCCATTCCTTACCTTTCCCTCGTTGATGCTGGGACAATCGAGCTGGTCCGCAGCTATGGAGTCGAAATTGTCAGCTCAGCCGATCTGGCCCAGCACTTTGTCGCGCGTCTCACATCCCAGCAAATCGCCAGCCACCGTGAAGCGGGGCGGCGTCTCATAGCGGCCAAAGACAGGCTTCTGGAAGAACTCAGCAGCGATCTACAGGCAGGAAGAACCCTCAATGAATATAGTGTTCAACAGCGCTTCCTGGTGCTCATGCGCGCCCAGGGACTGCTTGTTGAAGAGCCGCCGCTGATTGCTGTCAACGGCAACGCCGGCAATCCGCACTACGCGCCCACCGCTGAGCACCACAGTCCTATTCAGCAAGGCGACCTTCTGCTCATCGACTTCTGGGCCCGTCTGCCCGAACCGGAGGCCATCTATGCCGACTACACCTGGATGGCTTTCGTCGGTCGGCAGGACGAGATCCCTTCACGGCAGCGAGAGGTCTTCGCCCTGGTCTGTCAGGCGCGCGACGCGGGACTCGACTTCATCCGTCAGCGACTGGCGACAGCTCAGCCCCTGCAAGCCTATGAGGTTGACGACGTTGTGCGCACAGTCATCGCGCGGGCCGGCTATGGCGAGGCCTTTGTTCATCGCAGTGGTCACAGCATTACCACCGCAGAGCACGGCGAAGGAGCGCATCTTGATAATCTCGAAACCCATGATGAACGTCGCCTTTTACCAGGAACCTGCTGCTCGTTGGAACCGGGGATCTATCTGCCCGACTTCGGTGTGCGCAGCGAGATCAATCTGCTCATCCACGAACGAGAAGTAGAAGTCACCGGCGTTCCGATGCAGTACGAGATTGTTCCTCTGCTCTAGCAGGCCCTGGCCTGGCCGCGCGAAAGAAAAGCGCATCGCCAGCCCGGTACAGCGGCAGATGAGGATCTGGGCAGGCCAGGCGACGCCAGGGCGACGACAGCCGGTGCATGCAGGCAGCCCACTCCTCCTTTCTTCGGTTCATCGTGAGCAAGCCAGCCAGGGCATTGAAGAAGGTAGCGCGCAAAACAAAGCCCCTGACGATTCAGCTACAACGTAGCAGCGGGCTAAAGCGTATAACTGGTAATCAGAGATAGCGCGATGAGAGCGAGGGCGCAGCCCAGCCAGCTTGCAAGCGAATGAACAGCCAGGCTGACCAGCCTGCGGGCAGCGCCAGGCCGCCGCAAGAGGCTGGTCGGTGAGCTGTGCCCAGAGCCTGGAGGCAAAAGACATGAGCAACGAATGGGAACAGGGTACCAACACACCGGGCAATCCGCTCGGCCCAAACGATATAGATAAGCGCCTCGAAGAGCTGGGGCGGGCTTTGACCCAGGGAGTGAGCGAAGTTCAGCAGCAGCTCAAAAAAGTAGTGGATCGCGCCAGCACCTACTGGCAGCAGTCGCAGACAGTGCCGCAGCCTGCGCCGTCCAGCGACATTGAGGAGCAAAGGATTCGTCAGCTTGTCAACAGCTGGTCTGCAGGTAACTGGCGCGTGGCGCGGGACCTGGGCACCTACATGGACATAGTCGCCATGAGCCGCGACGAAGTCTGGGAAATCACGGTGCAAACGCGCTGGGAACACCGGGCCCTGGAGATTCTGAGCGAGCCGTATAGCGGTCAGACGCCGGGCAGACCGCAGCCGCTGCTACCTGTCTGGGACTACGAGCTACCAGAAGTCAGCGATCTGCGCCCCCCTACGACGCGCACGCGGCTGGCGGGCCTGGATGAGCTGCTAGCCTGTACGACCTGTAACGGCACCGGGCATGCGCTCTGTACCGAATGCAGCGGGCGAGGCTGGATTACCTGTCCTGACTGTCGGGGGCGGGCCCGCAAGCGCTGTGCGACCTGTCGCGGGCGCGGCTACGTGGCCGATTGGGCTGAGCAGAAAAAGCGACCGTTTCTGCAGAGGCGCGTCGAAAAACTGGCCAACGCCCTCGGTGAACGCGTCTCCACTGTTTTCGAAGGCATCCGCCAGCAAGGGCTGCCAGTTCCCAATCCCCTGGACACCGACCCGGCTAACAAGGGGCGCACTATTCCCTGCCCTGACTGCATTAACGGCGAAGTTGACTGCGACTGCGTGACGGGCAAGCGTGTTTGCCCGGCCTGTCAGGGCGCCAGGTCTACGCTCTGTCCCGCCTGTAACGGAACTGGTAAGATTGTGCGCCATCGTGAGATCGTGCGCAGCTTTGAATTGCGCACGCGGCATCGCTTCGTCGGTACCGATGCTTTGCCCCAGCAACAGCTGCTTAAGGCCGAAGGAGAGCTGGTCTACAGCGCCGAGGTTGACGAAAACCTCCATCCGGCAGCGCCACCTGACGCGGTCCCGCTCGACATCTGGCAGGCTGCTGTTGAAGAAGTACATACTGCGGCAGCGGCCTCCGGACGTGCCAGCGCTGAGGCGGTCCAGTCGAGCCTGCGGCCAACGTTGCAGGTCCTGGAGCTGGTACGTATTCCCTATATCAAGGTGGACTACCGCTACATTGACCGTGACTATACCCTCTACATCTACGACGGCGAGGGACATGAGAAATTCTACGCCGCCTCTTTCCCACCACGCTGGGACCGCATTGAGCGCCTGGTGCGCGCTATTACCAGCGATCTGGCGACGCCAACCCAACTGTCGCAACCCTTTGGCCCGAGCGAGAACTCACAGACCCCTCGTGGCTATCGTGTGCCAGTCGAGAAGCCACCCTATACCATCAGCGAGAGCGATGAAGAAGAGGCGCTCTGAGCACTCGACGCCGGCACCGGATACTAGTTTCTCTCCCCATCCGGCGCCGGCGCCCTCCCCAGCCTGACCAGCCTGACTACCTTGCTCGCCTGCCTTCCCACGGCCATAGAACCCGGCTCGCCCATACTGGCCTTCATTGCGACCGGCTGAGGCTCCACCAATCTGGCCAATCTTTTCCCCAATTTGAAAAATTCCCCGCTATCCCTCTTGACAAGGCCCCAGCCCTATGGCATAATTAAGTCCGCGCCGGACGGAAAGACGGTCGACAAATCTCTCGCAGAAATTCTCCACAGAGATTTCAGAACCGCGGTACGGTGTCCTCAGCGTAGCATCCTTGAGAGCGAGGTCGGTCATGAAGAGTCGCTCTGTCGGGATGCAGATCGGCTGATCCTGAGTGCAACGTGGAACGCGGCTGGTCTTTGTCTGTCTTTCTGACGGGGCGCATGATCGACAGTGCACCTTGACAATTGAAGAGTGGAAAACAGCAGAGGCGGATGTGCTGTGTTCGCCTAGGTCGCGCTGTTTGCTAGCCTTCTTGCCCAGCATGCACAGGTAAAGCTGTGCCGGCAGGATTGGCTCGCAGATAGTCATCCAGGTGAGCAGCGCTGATGACTTCGCTGATCCAGAGCTGAAAGTTTGGCGGGTGGTTTGCTCAGCGGAGGCTGGGGAACCAGCCGCTGAAGATAGAACCTCGGTCCTCGCGAGGGGGTCGAGGGAAAGCAGAA
>NZ_MCIF01000002.1:4033743-4223529 GCF_003268475.1 Thermogemmatispora tikiterensis
CCTTCCTTACGATACTGCAAAAGATCGCTGAACGCCTGCTATTGTCCAGGATGGAACGCGCGGCGCTTCCCCCGCTGTCGCGACGGACTTCTCCCTCAGCAAAATTGAGGCAAGACACCTTTCAGTTGGAAGGTTCTCCCTGTTTCGCTGTTGCTTTTTCTTCAAAAAAAGAATGTCTAAGAGGCGCAGTAAGGAAGCAGGAAAAGGGGCGTGCCGGTGAGCAACGCCCTTTTTTTATAGCCTGGAGCACCCTTCTGGAAGCGAAGCAGAGCATGATCATTGACTTCCACACCCATCTCTTTCCACCCTCTATTTGTCAGCAGCGTGAGCGCTATTGCGAGCGTGATCCCTGGTTTCGGACCCTCTATGCCAATCCCCGCAGCAAGCTGGCCACTGCCGAGGATCTGATCACGGAAATGGATGCTGCGGGCGTTGATGCTTCGGTAGCCTTCTCCTTCGGCTGGACTGACCCGGGCCTCATCGAAGAGGGTAACAGCTACGTCCTGGATGCCATGCGTCGTTATCCGGGCCGCATCTATGGCATGGCAGTAATCTTACCTACAGCCGGCAGACGCGCGGTGCGCGAACTGGAGCGCTGTGCGCAGGCTGGCATGATCGGCATGGGCGAACTTATGCCCCACGGCCAGGGCTACCGCCTGAGCGACACCCGTTTGCTGGCCCCCCTCATCGAGGTAGTGCGCCACTATCGCTTGCTCGTCCTCTCCCATTGCAGCGAGCCTGTAGGCCACCTCTATCCTGGCAAAGGCGATGTCTCTGTGGCCGATGTTGTCGCCTTCTTGACGGCTTTCCCCGATGTGCGCTTCGTCGCTGCCCATTGGGGCGGGGGCCTGCCTTTTTATACTTTGATGCCAGAGGTGCAGCAGGCCTGTTCCCTGGTGTGGTATGATACTGCTGCCACGGTCTTCCTCTACCGTCCAGCCATCTTCCCAACGGTGGCAAGGCTGGTAGGCGCTGAGCGCATTCTGTTCGCCAGCGACTATGGCTTGCTGCGCCAGCGCCGCGTCATCGAGCATATTCAGCAGGCCGGCCTCAGCACCGATGAGCTGACCAAAATCCTGGGCGAGAACGCGCGCCTCCTGCTTGGCCTGCCTGAGCAATCTACGCGCTGATGGCATGAGGAAAGGCCAGGCCAGGCTTCCTGTCACGCCGACAACAGGGACAAGGACATGGCAGAGCGAAAACTGGTAGTGTCAGAACAGGCCCGGGTAGAGAGTCTATGCGCGTGATTTCTCTGGGAAGTGGCAGCAGCGGCAACGCTTTGCTCATTGAAGCCGGCCCCAACGGACGAACCAGACTCCTGGTCGACGCTGGCCTGCCCTGCCGCACGTTGATTAATCGTCTCCATCTCGCCGATGTCTCCCCTGCCCAGATCCTCGCTGTTCTCCTCACTCACGAACATAATGACCATACGCTGGCCCTTCCCACGCTGCTGAAACGCTACGATCCTCTTGTAATCTCTGACCCGGCTACCCTGGCGACCCTGGTGGATGACTCGCGGCAGGAATCCCACGCGACAACTTGCGGGAAAAGGCTGACAGCCTTGCTGCCCCTGAGACGGACACTGGCCTTGCCTGCTGGTAGCTCCTGCCTGCTCGGCGACATCGAGATCGTTTCCTTTCCAGTTCCTCACGATGCTGCTGCTCCTTGCGGCTACCTGCTTAGCGCCGGAGGGTGTCGTGTCTGCGTCGTAGTAGATAGCGGCTCGGTCACCCCGATCATGCTAGAGGCGATGCGTCAAGCCGACCTGCTGGTCTTGGAGGCCAATCACGATCGCGACCGGCTCCTGCATGGCCCCTACACCTATGCTCTCAAGATGCGCATTCTCAGCCCCACGGGCCATCTTTCTAACGAGCAGGCAGCACAGGCAATTTTGCAGACCTGGCGCACTGATGGCCTGCGCTGGATCTGGCTGGCTCATCTGAGCCAGGTCAACAATACGCCGCAGCTGGCTTTACGTAGCGTCCAGCGCCACCTGGTGGAGGCTGGCGCCGCCTTGCAGCAGGTCCACCTGGCGACATTGCCCCGCACAATGGGACCAGCCTGGGATTCGACACGCCTCTGGCACGATGAACACTGGTGGCGCTATGAAACTCTGATAGAGAGATAGCTGCTTCACCTCCCACCCGCTCACGGTAGATCAGGCTCTCCCTGCTATCACGTGCAATTTGCTTGCTATGACAGCTCTTGCAGAGCACGGTTGGCCCGCTCGATATCGCGTGCGGCCCGTAAGGCTGTAAAGAAGCCCAGTGCCTGAGTAAAGTAACGGCGAGCCAGCTCACGCCACAACTCCACCGCATCAGGCAGCTGAGCACTGACAGCCTGCCTCTGATGCAGCTCACCAAGGCAGTAGAGGGTCTGGCCCCGCTCCCACGGGAGGTCAAGGCGTTCGAAAAGTGCCAGGGCTTGCTGCAGACAGGTCCGTGCCTCCTCCCAGCGCTGCAGAGCCAGAGCCATGCGGCCTTGCGCCCGCCAGGCCCGCCCCTCAGCCTTCAGTGCCTCCGACCGGCGTGCCGCCGCCAGCGCCCGCTGACACCACGCGGCCTGCTCCTCAGCAGAGGCTCCGGTCTGAACCAGAAGTTCGGCCAGCAGCGCCTGCTGCTCCGGTCGGGCGAATGGCTCGTGACGGCGAATCTCTTCCTTGAGCGTCTCAACTGCCCCGTCCCAGTCCTGGCGCGCAAGCTGCAAGACTAGCTCCAGATCCAGGCGCAACAGACGAGAGGTTGCCTGCTCTCCGAGAAGCCTGAGACGGCGCAGATAGCGTTCCCCATGCTCATAGTCACCCGTCTGATAAGCAATCATTACCAGATGCTTCAGGGCATCGATCTCCCACATCTCTTCGAGCTGATATTGCTCGATCAGCTGCAAAGCTTTCTGCGCTGCCTCACGCGCATCATCCCAACGCTCCCATTCGTACCAGACATGGATACGTCCCAGCATACTGAGCAGGAGCAAAGGCGGACTTTCCATCGTCTGGGCCACCTGCCACGACTCACCAAACCAGCGCGCTGCCGTTGGATACTCACAGATAAAAAAGTGTACCCATCCCAGGGAATAGTAGAGATCGTGCAACTCCTGCCGATCTTGACGCCCCTGCTGACGAGTAATCTGGGCCTGGAGCTGCTGACGCTGATGCTGAGTGCGATGGGCTTCTGCATAGTCGCAGAGCCTCATATAAATACCGCCGAGAGCGTCGAGAGCCAGCCAGAGCGCTTCCACATCCTGGGCCTCCTCGGCCAGGCGCCGCGCCTCACGGGCGCTCTTGAGCGCCTGCTCTGCCTGTCTGGCTCGCTCGTTAACGTCGTTAGGATCATCCTCCCGCGGGCGCATATGCCACAGAGCCAGATAGGTCAGAAAGACAGAGCGGTCTCCCTGATCCTCAGCGAGAGCCAGTCCGGCATCGATATATGAGCGTACCTCGTCCATATCGGGAGGGGCATCGTGCCACGGTCCCCAGCGCGTTGCCAGCTCGGCCAGACTATCGTAAAGATAGAGGAGATCAGCCGCAGGCGGCTCCTCCTCAGCTTCCAGCAGCCGCAGCGCCTGCCGGTAGGCCAGCCAGGCTTCCTTGAGATTGGCGCGCTGCGTGAAAGCGTCACCCAGCTTCTCATGCATGCGGGCCAGGGCGCTCCGCTCTGCTCCGCTCTCGTTCAACAGCTCCAATGCATCGCTGTAAGCCTGGATGGCCCGAATCGTATAGTAGCTGCGCAGCGCCTGATCGCCCGCGCTCGTCAAATAGGCCGTAGCTCGCTGCCTCAGCTCCTGCAGCGTCAGCTCTGGCTCTACTTGCTCGGCCAGACCGACAAGCAAACTAGGCGTCCAGTTGGCCGCTGCCTGCTGGTAATGATAGGCCAGCAACTCAACGAAGCGATCAGTGCGCCCGTTGACTTGCTCTTCCAGCCAGCGTGCCAGACGGGCATGGCTTAGAGCGCGGTGGGCCCGCGAAAGCGTGTGATAGACGACATCTCGCGTTAGAATATGCTTGAAGCTAAAGACCCGATCGTTCTCGACAGGGCTGCGATCGCGTCGCTCCGATTCAGCGATAAAATCGCGCGTGATCAGCAACTCCAGGGTTTGCAAGAGCGTCTCCTCATCCAGATCAGCCGTCAGCTCACGCAAGCCCGAGAGCCAGAATGTGCGTCCGATGATCGCCGCCCTTTGTAAGACATGCCTCTCGACAGGACTGAGCAAATCGACGCGCGCCGCCAGAACACCCTGGATCGTATCGGGAACCCGCGGCAAAGGCAGCGTATAATGGAGATCGAGCAGGGCATCGTCGGGAGGCCCTGCCGGGCTGGCTAGCTCGCTGAGAAGGTGCTCCTTCTCATGGGCCACGCGCCAGCTATCCTGCTCATAGACCAGAAGTCCCTGGTCGATGAACATGCGGATCAGCTCTTCCACAAAGAAAGGATTGCCCTCAGCCCGGGAAAGGATCGTGTGACAGAGAGCTTCGGGCAGCTCGGTGCTTTTCAGCAAGGCGCGTACCAACTCCTTGCTCTCCTCGGCGGAAAGAGCCTCCAGCACAATAGTGGTAAAGTTGCGCTGACCCCCACCCCAGTCCTGGCGCCGCTCCAGGAACTCGGGCCGCGCCGGACAAAGCAGGAGAATCGGAACATTGCTCAAGCGCTCCATCAGGTGCTCCAGCAGATCGAGCAGGGCCTCATCAGCCCATTGGAGATCGTCGATCACAAGAATGAGGGGCTGCTGCTGAGCCAGCGCCGCCAGGAAGATACGCCAGGAGCGTAGTAAGGTCATCTGAGCGCCGTTTTGCTCAAGATTACGCGCATGGGCCATGCGCTGCCGCTCGCGACGCTCGCCACCCGACGGCAAAGCTACCGACCTCCCAAGGTGGCGCCCAATGCTCAACAGGATGGCCTCAGCCACATCCTCGGCCTCTTCTTTGTGCCCGGCCCTCTCCAATACTTCGCTGACGAAGGCTGTGAAGCGCCGATGGATATCCTCATCGCTCTCGTTATATTGAACCTGGAGCAAGGCCCGCAGGATCTCGATCAGCGGCCAGTACGTGATGCCCTCGCCGTAGGGCGGGCAGCGTCCGCGCATGACCAGCGGTACTGGCTGCTCGTCTGGACCAGTCGTACTGCGGGCTTTCTCCTGCTCGCGTTCGATAAACTCGTACACCAGGCGCGACTTGCCAATGCCCGAGGGACCTAGCAGAGTGATCAAATGAGGCTGCCGCTCGGCCAGCACACGAGCATAGGTCGCGTGCATCAGAGTCAGTTCCAGCGAGCGCCCGATCAACGGGGCCAGCAGACCGCGTCGAGCACGCGCTACCAGTGAACTGGCGGGCTGCTCGTCCGCCAGGCCCAGCACAACCCAGGCGCGGATCGGCTCCTCCTTTCCCTTGAGCTGCAAGGGCGCCAGCGGGCGAAAGCGGAAGATCTCGCGCGTGGCCAGGTAGGTGCGCTCCCCTACCAGGATTGTGTCGGGACTGGCCACCTGCTGCAGACGCGCGGCGAGATTGACCGCCTCGCCCGTCACCAGAAAATCCCGGCGACTGTTGAGGCTGCCATCAGGCCCGGGTGTGGCCACTTCGCCGGTGTTGATCCCGATGCGCATCTGGAGAAGCACTGCCTCTGGATCACGCTGAAGACGTTCCTGATTGAAGCGTATCAGCGCGGCTTGCATGTCGAGGGCGGCTCGAATGGCCCGATCGGGATCATCCTCGTGCGCCAGCGGCAGGCCAAAGACAGCCATGACGGCATCACCGATGTATTTCTCTACAGTACCGCCGTGGCGACGAATCTGCTCTGTCATCAAGTTGAAGTAGCCAGCGAGGATGGCCCGCAGATCCTCGGGATCAAGGCGGTCGGCCAGGGGCGTCGAGCCAATGATGTCGGCGAACATCACCGTCACCACCCGTCGCTCTTCGGGCGTGCTCAAAGCTGACAGCGGTGCTGGTGCCTCCTCCGAAGCCGGCTCCAGCGCCAGCACTGGCGCTGGCAGCTGGGGCAGTGATGCTGGCCCCGACTCCCCTTCCTCTCCACCGCGGACAGCAAGTATCGGCGAGGGCGAGGTCTCCACCGACTCCCATCCACGTTCCTTCTGCCCCTGGACCCGTCCGCATTCAATGCAGAAACGGGCGACCGGAGGGTTGGCCGTACCGCAGTATGGACAGATCAGGAAGCGAAGGCCGCAGGCAAAGCAGAATTTGGCATGCGACGGATTCTGCGTCTGACAGCGTGGACAGCGCAGCATGATCTCTATACTCTTTCTCAACTCCTGCCCGCTGCTCGTGCTGGCGCAGGAGAAACCCTTTTTCGCTCGCTCTTGGGCTTGCTCTGACGACGGCGTAAGGCAAATCTCTAGCTGTTATTCTACTATATTTCGCTGGCTGGGAGATAGCAGCTGTTGAGCGCTGGAACCGGCCTGCGAGGAGCCGCGGATCGGCAAAAGCAGTAGGTGAACCTGCGCCCTCATTCATGCTCCACCCGGTCCAGCTTGACGAACCGGGCAGATTTGCGTACTATGAGGCGGATGGAAGGGAGAAGTATGCGTATGCAACCGGATTTTCGTGTCGAGAGCCGCAGCTATGATGGAGTGCTGCGTGGCACCTGGCGCTCCTATCGCCTCTCACCGGAGGTACAGCTAAGCGATCCGCCAACCGCTTCGCCAGGAACTGACTGCCTGCGCCTCTGGCTACCTGCCGGAACACTGATGGAGTGGACCACTGGCACACGCCCACTGCGCCATCATTGTCTCCAGTTCTTCTGGCCGGAGCGCTGGTATATGTTGAGCGCCTTCTACAATGGCTGCGACCTGCTCTATACTTATGCGACCATTATCTTGCCACCGACTATCGAGGTGGCGAGTGTGCGCTACGTCGATCTCGACTTGACCATGCTGGTGCGCCCAGATCTCTCCTATGAGGTGCTGACACAGGCCGAGTTCGATCATATGGTTGAACTGCTCGACTATAGCGAGGAGACGCGCATCGGGGCCTTGATGGCCCTGCGAACCCTGACGAATGCAGCCCAAATCGGAACGGGCCTCTTTCGCCTGATCCCTCAGCGCCTCCTCCAGACCGATTTTCATCGGGATGACTGCCTGTCGCAGCATGGCCTGAGCTGAGTGGCCGGTCACCACCTCCAGATTGCTGCTCTCCCGCCATGCCAGCGTAGCCACGGCGGGAGGCTCCACTCAGCATTGGCTACACCGTTGGCTACCCGGACCACTCCCCTTGCTCCACCGCCTACCTGCCTGGTGCTGGCAATACCTCTCTCCTATGATCCCGGCCAGCACCCCCTTTCTGCCCTGCTTCTCCTGCCCTCATCTCTGGTCGCAAGATCTTGACTGACTGTCAGTCAGATTTGTCAAGAGGCCCTGAAAGCGCTTGAGGAGCGGCGCGGGCCGCCATAGAAGGGCCTGAAGGGCAGGTCAGATTATGCTATACTTACCTACACTATAGAGATATGTCAGCTCTTCACTGTGGCTGTATTGCTTTGCCCGGCATCATGCGACGTCGGCATGATCCAGTGTATTGAGCGAAAGGAAGGAGGTACGCTCAATGACCATCTCCTCCACTGTGCTATCACCCATCGTGCAGCGTCAGAGTCAGGGAGCGGCGTGGCTCTCGCCTGCCGAGTTCGCCATTCTCGAAGCCATCTGTGATACCCTGCTCCCTTCGCTGGAACCACCCCCCGGAGTGAGTGCCGAAGAAGCCGCCTATTATCGACGGCGAGCTGCCGACCTCCAGGTGGCCCAGCGCATGGCCGAGATGCTGGCCCTGGAGGGTGAAGAGCGCAAAAGGCAGATTCACCAGCTTCTTACTCTTCTCAGCAGTTCGCTCACTTCCCTGCTCCTGGTTGGCAGACCTCAGCCGTTCGCGCGCCTGCCCCAGGAACTGCGCGAGCGCTATCTCCTGGCCCTGGCCAACAGTCCACTCGGCCTGCTGCGCCAGGGCTTCCAGGCCATGAAGCGTCTGGCCGGCTTCGTTTTCTTCGCAGCTCTCGACGAGCGGGGCTGCAATCCCAACTGGGAAGTGCTTGACTACACCCCGCCCCGGGACCCGCCAGCGACCGTGACGCGTTCCCTGCAGCCTTTCCCCATTGAAGGCGACACCACTCTGGAGGCCGACGCCGTTGTCATCGGTTCCGGGGCCGGTGGAGGCGTGGTAGCCGGCGAGCTGGCTCGCGCTGGCAAGAGCGTGGTGGTCCTTGAAAAAGGGGGGTATTATAATGAAGAGACCTTTCCGGTTGAGGAAGGGCGAGGGATGACCGAACTCTACCTGCAACGTGGCCTCTTGACCTCGCGCGACCTCGGCATCACCGTCCTCGCAGGTAGTACGCTTGGCGGGGGCACGGTTGTCAACTGGATGACCTCCTTCAGAACCCCCGAGGACGTCCTGGACGAGTGGGCAAGGCAATCAGGCGTGAGCGAGCTGACGGGCAAGAGCCTGCAGGACAGTTTCGCTGCCGTCGAGGAGCGCATCAGTGTCAACCTGGAGAACAGCGCTCACAATCGGCAGAATCAGGTCCTGGCCGATGGCTGCACTGCCCTGGGTTACCATGCTGGCGTCCTGCGTCGTAATGCCGTTGGCTGTAACCAGCGCTGCGGCTCCTGTTGTTTTGGCTGTCGCTACGGCTGCAAGCGCTCGACGCTCGCAACCTATTTACAGGACGCTTTTGAGGCGGGCGCCCGCATCGTTGTGAACTGCAGCGCTGATCGCGTGCTGATCGAGCGGGGGCGCGCTGTTGGGGTCGTAGCGAGCGTGCGTGATCCTCAGAGTGGACGTCTGAGTCGCCTGACCGTGCGGGCCCGGGCCGTCATTGTCGCGGCGGGTTCTATTCACTCGCCGGCTCTCTTGCTACGCTCCGGCTTGAGCAATCCTCACATTGGGCGCCATCTCTATCTGCACCCGACGGCGGTGGTGGCCGGCCTCTATCCTGACAAGATTTACCCCTGGAAAGGGGTCCTGCAGTCGGCCTACAGCAACCAGTTTGGCCATCTGGACGGTACCTATGGCTACAAGCTGGAGACCGCTCCCGTGCATCCGGGGATGCTGGGCGTGGCCCTGCCCTGGTGGTCGGCGCGCGACTACCGCCGCGAGCTGCTGCAGGCGCCCTACGTGGCGGCCTTCATCGTCCTGACCCGCGATCGCGGAGAGGGCCGCGTCACTGTCGCCAAGGATGGCGAGCCAGTCATCGATTACGTGGTCTCGGTCTACGATCGCCGCCACTTGCTGCACGGCATAGCGCAGGCGGCGCGCGTGCATTTCGCTGCCGGCGCTCGTTCTGTGCTCTCGCTGCATACGCGGCGTACACGCCTGGATCGCGCCGCCGATGGCACGCTCGATGAACGGCAATTCCGCGAGTTCGAGCGCCAGCTTGAGCGCCACGGCATGGCTCCCAATCGCCTCATGGTCTTCACGGCTCACCAGATGGGCACCTGTCGTATGGGTAGCGACCCGCGGCAGGCCGTCGTCGATGGCAATCATGAGGTGCATGGTGTGCGCGGCCTCTTTGTCTGCGATGGTAGCGTCTTCCCCTCGCCTTCCGGTGTCAATCCGATGCTCTCGATCATGGCGCTGTCCCATAGGGCAGCGCAATACATCAAATCAACGCTGTAAGGGGAATATGCTCTATCATACGCACATGATGCGCCGACCCTCACCGTTCAGGCAGCAGAGCGAGGAGGACGAAGACCTCTCATGGCGGGAGCGTCTCGTCCGCTTTGTGCGGAGCGTGCCAGGGGCCCTCGCCGGCCTGGCACGCTCTCTGCGCCTGGTCTGGGAGACCAACCCCTGGCTGACCCTGGGCCTGGGTCTAACCACGCTGCTGCTGGCCTTCGTGCCAGCCTCGACTATCTATCTCAATAAGCTCCTGCTGGATGCTGTCGTCATGGCCATCAGGGAGAGCGCCCGCGCCGACTACTATCTGCGCCTGATCGCCATCCTGGCCGGGCTGCAGCTGTTGCTCAACCTCGTGATGAGCCTGCTAAATACGCTGAGCAATACGTTTCAGCAGATCCTGCAGGATGAAACGGCCAGCCGCGTACAGTACCTGCTGATCGAGCACGCTCATACTCTCGATATGGCCTTTTTCGAGCGCTCCGAATTCTACGATAAGCTGCAGCAGGTGCAGCAAGAGGCCATGCTGCGCCCGGTGATGATGATCGCCGGTACCTTTTCCCTGCTGCGCAACGCTCTCACCTTTGGCTCGATGATCGTCTTGCTGGTGCGGCTGGAGTGGTGGCTGGCCGTTATCGCTCTCGTGGCGCCGGTGCCCGCCTTTATCGCCGACGCGCGCTACGGCTGGCGCGGCTTTCAGCTCAGACGGCGCCAGTCCCAGGAGCGACGCATGCAAGCCTATCTGGTCAACCTGCTGACCACCGACTCCTATCAGAAGGAGATCAAGATCTTCAACCTGGGACCTTTCTTTATCGAACGCTTTAAGCAGTTCGCCGAGCGCTTCCTCAGCGAAGAGCGCCGTCTGGTGGTACGACGCTACCTTGCCGGTTTCGGCTGGGGGACACTGACGACACTGGTGAGCAGCGGCACCTTTCTCTATGTGGCTGTCCAGGCCGTCTCTGGGCGCGTCTCTATCGGCGACTTGACGCTCTATACCCAGGCCGCTAACTCGGTGCAGAATAACTTTCAAAATATTCTGAGTGGCTTCTCATCGATGTATGAGCATAATTTGTACCTGAGCACGCTCTTTGAGGTGCTGGCCCTGCGCCCCGAGATGCCGCGTCCGGCCAATCCTGTACCGCTGGAGCGCCCATTTACGCGCGGCATCGAGTTCCGCAATGTGACCTTTTATTATGAGGGACGGCAGGAGCCGGCGCTGCGCAATGTGAGCTTTAAGCTGGAGGCTGGCCAGACCCTGGCCATCGTCGGGCGCAATGGGGCTGGCAAGACCACCCTGGTCAAGTTACTGGCGCGCCTCTACGATCCCCAGGAAGGCCAGATCCTGGTCAATGGTCACGATATTCGTGAATACGATCCTGACGAGCTGCGCCGCGAGATCGGTATCATTTTCCAGGACTTTGTGCAGTACCAGCTGCTGGCTCGCGAGAACATCGGCATCGGCCAGGTTGACTTCATTGAGGATCGAGCACGGATCACGACGGCGGCCCAGAAGAGCGGGGCCGATGAGGTGATCGCCCGTCTGCCGCAGGGCTACGAGACAATGCTGGGACGCTGGTTCGAGGAGGGCCACCATCTCTCAGGCGGCGAGTGGCAGAAGATGGCCCTGGCCCGCGGCTTTATGCGTGAGGCCCAGATCCTCATTCTCGATGAGCCGACCTCGGCGCTCGATGCCCAGGCCGAGCACGAGCTATTTGCCCGCATGCGTGAATTGACTCGCGGGCGCATTGCCATCTTTATCTCGCACCGATTTTCGACGGTACGTGTGGCCGACCTTATTCTGGTCCTGGAGCGGGGCGAGGTGATTGAGCAGGGTAGCCATGAAGAGCTGATGGCGCGCGGAGGGCGCTATGCCGAACTCTTCAATCTGCAGGCGTCCTCCTATCGCTAGCTGTCCCCTGGTCGGGAATGGTTTCTGCCCTTGCTCGCCTGCCTGCTCTTCACCAGCCGGCGCCAGAGGGATGGAGACCGGCCCCCCCCCGTTGGCTCACTTCACTGGCGCCGGCTGATGCCCAGACCACTCTCGACACCCGAGAGATCGTAAAGGCCGCCCCGCTGCTCGTAGCCACCGATGAAGGGGTCGGCAGCCAGCAGCATCGGAGTGTCGAGGTCGATGAAGCGGAAGCCGCCCAGACCGGCGACGAAGTGGGCGGCAGCGCTGATAGCCAGGCGCGACTCCATCATGGCGCCGATCATGAGCTGAGTGTGGGTGGCGCGACAGACGGCGGCGATGTCCAGGGCTTCGACGATGCCGCTTTTCATGAGCTTGATGTTGACAACGTTAACGGCCCCCATCGCGATCAGGTGGGCGACGTTGGCAGCGCTGTAGGCGCTTTCGTCCGCGGCGACCGGGACGCGGCTATGCTGGGTGACATAGCGCAGGCCCTCGTAATCGTCTTTGGGAACTGGCTGTTCGAGCAGCAGCGGACGGATGTCGCGCTCGTCGAGCGCTTCCAGGCAGAGCAGGGCTTCGGCTGGTGTGTAGCCCTGGTTGGCGTCCAGGGTCAGGCCCACGTTGGGCGCGCCCTCGCGCACCGCCTCGACGCGGGCCACATCTTCGCGGACGTCGCTGCCGACCTTGATCTTGATGGTGCGAATGCCGCGTTCGACAGCGGCTCGCGCCAGCTCGTAGGCGTGCTCAGGTTCGACGAGAGGAATGCTGATGTCGGTCTCGACGGCGTTACCGGCTCCGCCAAAGAAGGCGTAAAGGGGTAAGCCGTAGGAGCGTGTCAGGGCATCGAGGAGGGCCATTTCGAAACCGGCGCAGACGGAAGACTGGCTGAAATAGAGGCTGCGCAAGAGACGGGCCAGGCTGCGCCAGTGGGCGGCGTCTTTGCCCTGCAGCAGGGCGGCGCAGCTCTGGGCGGCGGCCAGGGCCGTGTTCTGATCCTCGCCCAGGCTGGGCAGGAAGGGAGCGGCCTCGCCGTAGCCAACACTGCCGTCTTCCAGGGTGATGGTAATGAGCACGTTACGCGCCTCGCTGGTGCTGCCGGTGGCGATGGTGAACGGCTCCAGCAAGGGGATGTTGAGCGGCTCAACGCTGATGGCGGCGATGGTGGTGCCTGTGGTACGTCTGTGCTGAATGTGGGCCATAGTGATCTCTCTGTCTCCTGGTTCTCTTCTTGGCTGCGTTATGTATGCTGGCTGGACTGGGGCCGCCTCGCCGGCTGCTGGCGACCGGAGGCGCGCTGACTGACTAGAGCTGGAGCCGGGTGCGATTGCGCTGCTGATCAGTGTGGCGCTCCAGGGCTAGCTCGATCAGACGATCGAGCAGTTGCTCGTAGGGAAGGCCGCTGGCCTGCCAGAGCTTCGGGTACATGCTGATAGTGGTGAAGCCCGGCATGGTGTTGACTTCGTTAATGTAGAGCTGCCCGCTGGTCTTCTCCAGGAAGAAGTCGACACGTGCCAGGCCGCTCAGGTCAAGGGCGAGAAAAGCCTGGACGGCGTAGTGACGCACCAGCTCAGCGGTCTCCTGCGGCAGGTCGGCAGGGATGACGGTCTGCGAGCGGTTGTCGATGTACTTGGCACGGTAGTCGTAGAATTCGTTGCTGGGGATGATTTCGCCAACGACCGAGGCCAGCGGCTCGTCGTTCCCCAAAACGGCGCACTCCAGCTCGCGGCAGTCGATGCCGCGCTCGACGATGATTTTGCGATCGTATTCGGCGGCGAAGGTGATGGCCTGCTCCAGTTCTTCGCGCTTGTGGGCTTTACTGACGCCGACGCTGGAGCCGAGGTTGACCGGCTTGACAAAGCAGGGATAGCCAAGCCGGGCTTCCACAGCTTCGATGATGGGGGCGGGATCGCGCTCCCAGTCATGGCGACGGTAGACCAGGTAGTCGACGATGGGAAGGCCAACGGCCTGGAAGATCATTTTCATTTTTTCTTTGTCCATGCCCAGGGCGGATCCCAGGACGCCGCAGCCAACGTAGGGCACGCCGGCCATCTCTAGCAGCCCCTGCAGGGTGCCATCTTCGCCGTAGGTGCCGTGCAGCACTGGAAAGATGACGTCGACCCGGCCTGCTTCAAGGGCCTGCCCAACGTTCTCGGGCTGGTTCAGCGGCACCAGATGCCCCACAGTGGGATCTCCAGGCAGGGCGACCGCCAGGCTCTCGCTGAGGACTGTCCCCTCTTGACCTGTTTCGGCAGCCAGCAGGCGCTGTGGATCAGCTCCGAGCAGCCAGCGCCCTTCCTGCGTGATGGCAATGGGTACGACCTCGTATTTGTTGGGGTCGAGGTGCTCGATGATGGAAGTGGCAGAGGCGATGGAGACTTCGTGTTCGCCCGAGCGGCCACCGAAAATGACACCAACGCGCAGCTTGCGCGTCTTTGGTTGGGAGTGCTGCATGCTCTGCTCTCTCCTTCCTCTCTTCCCGCTTATTCTGGGCTGGTTGTCCGTCTGGTTGTGGCCCCAGGTTCGGCTGACCACAGGCTGAGCATGGTTTCCATCGCCATGCCGCGCGAGCCTTTGAGCAGGACCAGGTCAGCGGGCTGGACCTCTGCCACCAGCAGGGCCGCCGCGGCGCGCTTGGCCTCTTCCAGGGCGCCACGGTCATGCGGGTCAGCGGGGAAATAGTGGGTGCGCTCCAAGGGCAGGCCGGCTGCTCTGGCCCCCTCGACATAGTAGCGGGCCTGGTCGCCAACGGCCACTACATAATCAACGAGATCACCAAGGGCCTCGCCGGCGCGACGATGCTCGCGCTCAGCATGAGGGCCAAGCTCGAAGATGTCACCCAGCACGGCCCAGCGTCTCCCTCCTCGCTCGACTGGGGTGGCCTGCATGGCACGCGCGATGGCAATAATCGATTCGGCGCTGGCGTTGTAGCTGTCGTCGATAAGGGTGCTGCCGTTTGGCCCTGGCTTGATTTCGCCGCGTCCTTTGACCGGCGCCAGCGACTCCAGGGCGGCGCGAATCTCGGCCAGGGGCAGGCCCGCGGCACAGCCAACCGCCGCCGCGGCGAGGGCGATGTAGATACCGTGGTCACCGGGAATATGCAACTGAACCGGGCACTGTTCGCCATGATAGCTCAGGAGAAAGTGCCGTCCGCGCAGCGGGTCGCCGCCGTCGGGAATGGCTCTCACCTCGGCCTGCTCGGCTGTTCCATAGTAGACGACACGCGCCTGTGTGCGGGCCGCCATGCCGCGTACGCGCGGATCATCATAGTTGAGGAAAGCGAGGCCATCGGGAGGCAGGGCCTCGACAAGCTCGCCTTTGGCCTGGACGATGCCTTCGACCGATTTGAAGAATTCAAGGTGAGCGCTGCCGACGTTGGTAATGACCGACCAGTGTGGACGGGCGATGGTGCGGCAGAGCCAGGCCAGCTCTCCTACCCACTGGGCCCCCATTTCGAGCACGGCGTAGCGGTGCTGCGGCTCTAGACGCAGCAGCGTCAAGGGATAACCGATCTCGTTGTTGTAAGAGGCGAAGGTTTTGAGAGTTGGTGCCTGCCTACTGAGAACAGTAGCGATAGCCTCTTTCGTGCTGGTTTTCCCGTTGCTGCCAGTAATACCAATGAAGATAGTGCCTTGCTGGCGCTGGGCACGCTGGCGTGCGATGGCGTGTAGGGCCTGAAGGACATCGGGGACGACAATCTGCAAGAAGGACGGGGGGACGTCCTCGGCGGGTTGACTGCAGAGGGCGCCGCCAGCCCCCTGGTGTGCAGCATTGGGAATGAAGTGATGGCCATCGGCATGCTGGCCTTTGAGGGCGATGAACAGATCTCCGGGTTCGATCTGGCGGCTATCGTGGTGGGCTGCTGGGAAAAGGCGCTCCGTTTCCTCGGAGGCCAGACCGTAGAAGCGAGCGCTGTCGCCGCAGGCCTGCCGAATGTCGCTAAGGGTGAACATAGAAGCTGCGTCCTCTCCTCTCTCCTCTGCCAGTATCTGCTACTTTACTACCCCTATCGGGTGATCTGCCTCTCTCTGGTCAGGACCGATGTGCGGGCTTGCGAACTACGGATTCTTGGGGCCATTATACCATAGCCTCTACCGCTCGCATACGTTCCCGGCAACCGGGGCAGGCCGCGCCCAGCTTGAGGCCGCGGCTCGGGGGGAAATGTGATAAGGTTAAAGGAGGAGCGCACGGACTGCAAGCAGCCTGCCGTCCGACATGGAATCTGATGGAATGGAGGAACAGTTTCGATGCGAGCAGTCGTGATCACTCGTCCCGGAGGCCCCGAGGTCCTGGCTATTCGTGAGGTGCCGATGCCGGAACCCCAGGGTGATCAGGTTCGTGTGCGTGTCCACGCCGCCGGTCTCAATCGCGCCGATTTGCTGCAGCGTGCGGGTGGCTATCCTGCGCCGCCCGATGTGCCCCCTGATATTCCCGGGCTGGAGTTTGCGGGAACCGTCGATGCGGTGGGGCCACTGGCGCGCCGTTGGCGACCGGGTCAGCGCGTGATGGGTCTGGCCGGTGGGGGAGCACAGGCCGAGTACATCGTCATTCATGAAGGGTTGCTGGTGGAAATCCCCGACCGCCTCGACTTCGTACAGGCAGCGAGTATTCCCGAGGTCTTCATGACCGCTCACGACGCCCTCTTTACCCAGGCGGGCCTGCAGATGGGCGAGCGCGTGCTGATCCATGCTGCCGGCAGTGGCGTGGGCACGGCAGCCATCCAGCTGGCCCATGCTGCCGGGGCTATTACGTTTGGCACGGCGCGCACAGCGGCCAAGCTGGAGCAAGCCCGTGAGCTGGGGCTGGACCATGCTCTCTCTGCTCAGGATTTCGCCGCTGAGGTCCAGCGCTTGACAGGAGGACAGGGCGTACAGGTGGTGCTCGACTTCGTTGGCTCTGCCTATCTGGCTCAGAATATGGAGGCCCTCGCTCCCTGGGGCCGCATGGTCATCCTGGCCACGATGGGCGGGGCCCAGGCTGAGATCAATCTTGGGCTACTGATGGCCAAACGCCTGCAGATTCGCGGCTCAACCTTGCGTGCGCGCAGCCTGGAGGAGAAGCTGGCTGTCACGCGTCGCTTTGCCACCTCGGTGCTGCCTTTGTTGGCGAGCGGCAGAGTCAAGCCGGTCATCGAGCGTGTCTATCCCCTGGAAGAGGTCGCCGAGGCCCATCGTCATATGGGTGAGAATCGTAACTTCGGGAAACTGGTGCTCTCCCTCACGTAGTTGGCTTCGCGTTTTTGTACACTGACCAGTTCGCTCAAGCCAGGCGCCGGCGAGCCGATGGCGGCTAGCGGCAGTGGCTGGCAATCCGAGAGCAGCTGCTCGCCGGCGCGGAGCGCGGTCGCGAGGTCAGTCAGGGGGCCTGCTTCAGGCTGAGGTCTCTTGCTCGTCTTCGCGCGCCTGCTCTCCTGCCTGCCGCTGGCGGATCAGCACTTTATCGACGCGCCGGCCATCCATGTCAACGACTTCCAGCTCAAAGGTGCCCAGGGTGATCCGGTCTCCTTCGTGGGGAATGCGATCAAGATGGGCCTGCACCAGGCCGGCAATGCTACTGTACTGGCCGCGCTCTTCCTCGGGAATGGGTGGCAGCCCGATCTGTTCGCGGACTGTTTCGTAGCTCTCCAGGCCGTCGACCAGCCACGAGCCATCTTCCCGCTGCACGATGCTGCGCTCCTCGTCCACATCGTACTCATCCTGGATCTCGCCCACCAATTCCTCTAGCAGATCCTCCATTGTGACCAGGCCGCTCACCTGACTGTATTCGTCGATGACAATGGCGAGCTGGGCCCGCTCGCGCTTGAAGCGGCGCAGCAAGTCGTCCAGGTGCTGCTGTTCCAGAGCAAAAATCGGTGTGCGCAGCAGACGCAGGTAATCGCGGCTGTTGCTGCCAGTCAGCATATAGAGCAGGTCTTTGGCGTGCAGGATACCCAGAACATTGTCGATCGTGTCGCGGTAGATCAGCAGGCGGCTGTAGCCACTCTCGCGAAAGACGCGCGCCACCTCTTCGAGGGAGGCGCTGGCCTCGATGGCTACGATTTCGCTGCGTGGGCGCATTACCTCGCGCACGGTGCGGTCTGCAAAGTGGAGAGCGCGACGGATAAACTCCTCCTCTTCGCGCTCGACTGCTCCACTGGTGAAGCCTTCATGGGTCAGGTAGACGATGTCTTCCTCGGTGACCTCGGGCTGAGTGTCTGTACGCTGGCCGAGCAGGCGCAGCAGGAGATTGGTGGAGAGCGTGAGCAGCGCCACGATGGGGCGGGCGAGGCGCGATAGCAGACTCATGACGGGAGCGGCGGCACTGGCCACGCTTTCGGCATGCTGCAAGGCCAGACGTTTGGGGGCCAGCTCGCCGATCACCAGGGTGAAGTAGGTGATCAGCAGGACATCGATGGCCAGCGCCAGGCTATCAGCGTAAGTGCCGACGATGGGTAGCGTGCGCAGCCAGTCCGCCAGGGGACCGCTCAGGCTGGCGCCGCTGAAGGCTGCAGCCAGGGTGCTGATCAGCGTAATACCTACCTGGACGGTCGCGAGAAAGCGGTCCGGTTCCTCGGCCAGCTCCAGGGCCTGCCGGGCCCGTTTCTTCCCAGCCTCCGCCTGCTGCTGTAGCCTGCCACGTCGCGCCGAAACGGTGGCAATTTCTGAAGCTGCGAAGAAGCCATTGGCGACCATTAATAGAAAAATAATGAGCAATTCGATGCCGAGTCTACCGGACATGCCTCCGCTCTCCTCTCTTCTGTCCTCTTCTCTGTATCGTGATCTCCCGGGCACTGTGCCAGCAGCCTGGCTGCGTAGCGAGTAGGGCGTGATGGAGCTGATAGCGTGTCCTGGGTAGCTGCTCGCCTGGCAGCACGATGCTGTGTCAGGCTCGCACCTCCGGACAGTACCCGGCAGGAGTAGTCTCTATTCTAGCATGTCCGTCTCTCCAGGGTGAGTGTCTGGCGAGCGCTGCCTGGCGCCAGCAGCGCTGCCCTTCCCCACGGCCCGGGGTGCCCTCACTTCACAGCGGTCGCGCTTATGGGCTATAATAGCGATGCAGGGCTGGCGAGCAGACGGTCAAACCGGGCGGGCGGCGCGGCACCTGCAGATTCTTGGGAAGCGTCAAGCGCAGCATTTTCAGTACTGTCCTGTATCTAATGGCGCTGCTAGGGGAGCCGTTCCAGGCTGAGAGGGCGGCCATCGACAGATGGCTTGCCGACCCTGAAAACCTGATCTGGGTAATACCAGCGGAGGGAAGCGGCGAGCGCATCCGCCCTCGGCGCTCGCGTGAGATGCTCCGGTCCTGAGCGAGCCAGCCCAGCGAGGGGGATGCATGTGAGCAGTCTGCCTCATTGCCACGCACCAAACTTGATCGCCGCTGTGCGAATCAAGGCCGCGGCGGCGCACGGTGAGTGTTGCTACAGCTGAAGATTGGTTTGTCGTGCGTGGCTGTCTCTTCCCCTGCTCTGTTGATTGCCCGGCTCGCTACCAGCTCTGGGCTGAGCTGGGGGTGGAAGAGCGAGTCATTGCCGCCAGATCCGCTCTGCTCTGCTCTGTTCTGGGCTCCATGCCTCTGCTTTGGGTTCCTCTCCTGCCACTGGCTGTCTCGGCCCCCTTCAGCGCTCCACTCTGCGCGCCTGCTAGCTGCGCAGACTCAGCCTTGTTAGCGATAGTGGAGCAACAGCGATGCATTCGCCCAAATTGCTGCTTGAGGGGGTCACATACCGCTACCGCGCTGGAAGACAGAGTGTGGAGGCGCTGGCTGGCATCGATCTGACGGTCAACGCGGGCGAGTTTGTAACCATCATTGGCCCCAGTGGCTGCGGCAAAAGTACCCTGTTCAACATCATCGCCGGGGTCGAGGAACCGACTGGCGGCACCATTATGCTGGATGGCGAGGTCAATGGCGAGCGCACTGGCAAGACGGGCTACATGCCGCAACAGCCGCTGCTCCTGCCCTGGCGCACTGTCGAGGAGAATGTGATGTTGGGCCTGGACATTCGCCGGGTTCCGCGCAGGCTCGCGCGCGAACAGGCTCACGAGCTGCTCAAGCGCTTCGGCCTGAGCGAGTTCGCCGACCACTACCCGGCCTCGCTCTCCGGCGGGATGAGCCAGCGTGTGGCCTTGCTGCGTACCGTACTCTTTCATCCCTCTTTTCTCCTGTTAGATGAGCCATTCGGGGCGCTCGATGCTTTGACCCGCCTCTCCTTACAGATGTGGTTGCAGGAGCTGTGGCAGAGCCTTCAATCGAGCATTCTCTTTATTACGCATGATGTTCGTGAGGCCATCCTGCTCTCCGACCGCATCTACATTTTCAGCGCTCGCCCGGCCCGGGTGCTGCGCGTCGTCAGGGTAGAGCTGCCGCGCCCGCGGCGTCCTGAGCAGCTGGCCACGCCCGCGGCTGCCAGCCTCGAACAGGAGTTGATCAGCTTACTGCTGAAGGAGCAGAGAGCATGAACGGCGGTGCCTCCGATACTCTGCGCAAGCTGGCCAGCTATGGACCGGCCATCATTCTCGCCACCCTTCTTCTTGTGCTCTGGGAAAGCTATGTGCGCCTGGCCCAGGTGAGTCCTTTTATTCTGCCGGCGCCGACGGCCATGTTGCAGGCTCTGGTGGCGAACTGGGGCCTGCTCTACGAGCACACCTTGCAGACGCTGGTTGAGACTCTGATCGGCCTGGCTATCTCGGTGGTTCTGGGCCTGCTCATCGCCGTGCTGCTCGATCTCTCTCCCTGGGTGCGGCGCGCGCTCTACCCGCTGCTCTTGACCTCGCAGACCATTCCGATGGTGGCGCTGGCGCCGTTACTGCTGGTCTGGTTCGGCTATGGCCTGCTGCCCAAGGTCTTGCTGGTGATTCTCTACTGCTTTTTCCCCATCGCCGTGGCCTGTGCTGATGGTCTGCTCAGCGTCGAGCCGGAGCTGATCAAAGTCCTGCGGAGCATGCGCGCCTCGCGCTGGCAGATTCTCTGGTTGGTGCGTCTGCCGGGGGCCTTACCGGCCTTCTTCTCCGGCTTGCGCATTGCCGTCACCTACAGCGTTACGGGGGCCATTGTCGGCGAGTACGTCGGTGCCGAGAAGGGCCTGGGCCTCTATATGGAGACCTCGGCCAACTCCTTTGCGATGGCCAATGTGTTGGCGGCGGTCCTGATTACTGTCGTCTTGACCATCCTGCTCTTTGGCCTGGTGGCCCTCTGCGAGCGTCTGGCCCTTCCCTGGTATTTTACCCAGGCACGCATGCGGCGCTGAACCCTCGTGCCTCAGCTCTGTGGCTTGACTTGAAAGGATAGGTCGCCCATGAACAACAGAACACGTTTGACATTGAGTATTGTGATCCCGCTGCTGGTCATTGTGGTAGTCGTTGGGGCCTTTCTCTGGCAGCAGCATGGTGCCAGCTCTGGTACCAGCACCGGCCCAGCCGGCACTGGCACAGCGCGGCCCCTGACGACGGTCAAGCTGGCCCTCGACTGGACGCCCAATACCAATCACACAGGTATTTATGTGGCCCTGGCCCAGGGCTGGTACGCCCAGGAGGGGATCAGACTGGAGATCCTCCCCTTTTCTTCGAATGTCTCGCCCGACGTGCTGGTCAGTAGTGGCAAGGCCGATGTGGGCATTAGCTCGACCGAGGGCGTGGTCACCGACGCGGCCCTCGGCCAGCCTGTGGTCTCGATCGCAGCTATTATTCAGCACAATACTTCGGCGCTGGTGACGCTGGCCAAGTCTGGCCTGAAGCGTCCGCGCGATCTCGATGGCAAGGTCTATGCAGCTTTCGGTGCGCCTTATGAGACAGCGGTGGTGAGCGCCATTATCAAGCACGACGGTGGCAAGGGGGTCTTTCGCAGCGTCACCCTGGATGTCGATAGTATGCAGGCTCTGGAGACGGGCCGCGTCGACTTCGTCTGGGTCTTTGAGGGCTGGGAGGTTATTCAGGCTCAGCGCCAGGGGGTGCAGCTGAATGTCTTCCCGGTGACCAGCTATGGTATTCCCGATTACTATACCCCAACCTTGATTACGGGGCCGCGCCAGATCAAGGAGGAGCCGGATGTACTGCGTCGCTTCATGGCGGCGACGGCGCGCGGCTATGAGTATGCGCGCCAGCATCCGCGTGAGGCGGCGCAGATGCTGCTCAATATGGCTCCCAAGGGCACTTTCCCCGATCCCGGCCTGGTCTACGCTAGCCAGGCATTCTTGAGTCCGCGCTACGCTGACCCAGGCCGCCAGTGGGGCTGGCAGGACTCTGCCCCCTGGCATGGTTATCCTCAGTTCATCCTGGATACAGGCCAGATTAAGAATAGTGCCGGTCAGGTTGTGCGCTCGCTCAACTTTGACTCGCTCTATACCAATGCCTTCCTGCCTCACTGATTGCTCGTCTGGCGCAGGCCTGCGCTGGAGCGAATGGCGGCCAACGGAAGAGAGAGTGGCCAGTTAGCTCTTCCGTTGGCCGCTGTGCTTTTGGGTGGCTCTAGAGTGTCGTCCCTGGCTAGAGCAGCTGGGCAGGCAAGGCGGGAGAAAGCCGATACCTCAGCGCACTCTCTTCGTTTCATCTAATAGATGGATATCCGGCCATGCTGGATCTATCTGCTCGATAAGCTGCTCTAGCCTTGGTGCGAAGAACCACCATTATGCAGACATCTGACCAGTCTATCTTTTGCCCGACGTGCGGGGCTGCCAACAGCCAGGGAACCCAGATCTGCCAATACTGCCAGGCCTCCCTCTTGCCTGCTGCCGAGTCTGCCGCCATTGCCGACTCTTCGCCGGCTCGGGAAAGGCCGGCTGTGATCAGGCTGGGGCCTGAAGCGGAGGAAGAACCGGTAGACAGCCGTTCGCTCGTGCCGCTCTGGCCCGGTATGGTCTTGCGAGAGCGCTATCATATTTTGCGTATTTTGGGACGCGGCGGTTCGGGGGCTGTCTATGAGGCCAGCGATCTGCACGAAGGCGAGCGCCGTGTGGCCATCAAAGAGATCGTGGCCTTTCATTTGGAGCCGCGCGTGGCTGCTGAGACAATGGCCGCCTTCTACAGTGAGGCCTCGCTACTGGCGACCCTGCGTCATCCCAGCTTGCCGGAAGTTTACGAGTATTTTACCGAACAGGATTGCTGCTATCTGGTCATGGAATTCATTCAGGGCGAGACGCTGGAGGAACGCTTGCAGCGCAGCCAGGATGGTCGCCTTCCTCTGGCGGAGGCCCTGGAGATTGCCATTCAACTCTGCACCGTTCTGGAGTACTTGCATTCGCGTCCTGTGCCGATCATCTTCCGTGACCTGAAACCGGCCAATATCATGCTTGATAGTGTCGCCGGGCGGGTCTGCCTGATTGACTTTGGGATCGCGCGACGTTTCAAGCCAGGTCAGAGCCGCGATACGCTGGCGCTGGGTTCGCCTGGCTATGCGGCCCCCGAGCAGTATGGCAGGGCACAGAGTACGCCGCAGGCCGATATCTATGGGCTGGGGGCCACGCTCCACCAGATGCTGACAGGCGTTGACCCTTCGGAGGCCCCGCTGCGCTTCGCCTCGCTACGCTCCTTTGATCCTTCGCTCCCTCCAGAGCTGGATGAGCTGGTGGCGCGCATGGTGGAGATCTCCCCCCAAAAACGGCCAGCCAGTGCCGCAGAAGTGCGACGCCAGCTTGATTTGATCCGTCTCCAGCTTCCACAGGACCAGCGGACCAGCAGCCGCAGGCCGGGTCAGCAGCCGCCCCCGACGCGGGGGAAACGCCGACGCCAGGTGGCCCAGCTCTCAACCGCGGCGCCATCGGCGGCAGCCGCGTCACCGGCTCCGACGCTGCCGCGCCGTTTGCTGCTCTTTGCCGGCCCTTTTCTCCTGGGGACTGTGGTAGGCCTTTTGGGAGCGCACGAGCTGGGCCTGCCGCTGATCTCAGCCTCGGCCAGACTCCAAACGCCTACCGTCTTCGCGCGCACGCCGGCGGCCAATCTGCTCTCACTCCCGCGCGTGAGCGTGCGCCTGGCCCTGAGCTACAGCGGCCATCAGGCTCCGGTTCGCGCCGTGGCCTTCTCCAGCGACGGGCAGTATCTGGCCTCTGGCGACCTGGCTCATGTGGTTCACGTCTGGGAGCCGCTCTCTGGCGAGTTGCTGCTGCACTATGACGATCATCGCGCGGCTATTACCTCCCTTGCCTGGCTGCCTGGCACCAGTGTGCTGGCTTCCAGCAGCGAAGATGGTACGGTGCAGGTCTGGGATGTAGCTCAGCAGCAGCGCCTGCTGATCTATCGTGGCCATCGAGGAGCAGTGCGAGCTGTCAGGGGAAGCGCAGTGGGTTTGTTCGCCTCGGGTGGCGTCGATGGCAGTGTGCAGGTTTGGGAGGCCAGCACTGGGACCCGCCGCTGGCTGCTCCTGGATGGGCGGCATCTGCCGATCAATGCTCTGAGCTGGTCGCCCGCGACTACTACCCTGGCCAGTGCCGATGAGGGGGGCAATGTGCTGCTATGGGACACACGCAGTGCAGCGCTGAGCGCGCGCCAGAGCATCCTCGATGCCGTCAGTGGGCAGCCTGTCGCGCTACTGGCGCTCGCCTGGTCGCCCGATGGCTCACAGCTCGCTGGTGCCGGCGCCGATGGCCAGGTAGTCTTGATCAGTCTGCAGGGCAGCGCCTTTCTCGGCGGCCAGGCCGTCTCGTCGCTCCCCTGTACCACTCTGGCCTGGTCACCCGATAGTCGCCTGCTGCTGACCGGCAGCGGCAATCAGGCCACCATTTGGCTGGCCAGCATGACCGCTTACAGTCCGCTCTATACCTATGAAGAGCAGGAAGGGAACGTGGCGGCAGTGGATTGGGCCCTCAATGGCGGACTGCTGGCCTCCACAGGAGGGAACAGCGTGCGTGTCTGGAGTGTGAGCAGCAGCGGCTAGTGCCCGCGGCAGGGGAGCTGGAGAGCGAGAGGTGAGCCGCTGGCTGCCAACGCCGCAATGGGGCAGATCAGAGGAGGTCGCTGCGCGTATGGATGATCAGGAGCTGCCCGCTGACCAGAGTGACGCTGGCCTCCGGCTGGATTAGCTGGTTGCTGACACCGCGGGGCCGACCAAAGACGAGCGTCTCCCCGTGCAGCGGATAGTACAGCCCCTGAGTAGCGACACCCTGAGCATCGCCCGCCAGAGGCAGCAGCGAGACCAGATCGCCGATCTGACCACGGATCTGCGCGACACCGGGGCCGCGTAGTAGCCAGCAGATTGATGGTCCATCGATAAGGCGTACTGCTACCTGATCGTAGGCTGCCAGCAGCAGTACGTTGGCCAGCGCGTGGTCGCAGCGGGCTCCTCCCCAGGCTCCCAGGATGGTCACAGCCGTTGCACCCTGCTCAATGGCATACTGGAGCGCCAGCTCGCTATCGGTCTCGTTCTTCTCGACAGGCGTTTGCACAAAACGACAGCCGGCGGCCTCAAGCCGGGCAGCCAGGGAAGGAGCGAGCGAATCCAGGTCTCCCAGTACGACCTCTGGTTGCCGGCCCAGGCGAAGAGCGCTCTCAGCCCCACCATCTGCCGCCAGAATCAGGTCTGCCTGGCGGAGAGCCTCCTCAACCAGAAGGCTCGGGCGCAGCGTGCCACCGGCGAAGATCACCGCCTGCATCTCAGCGCTTGGACTCCTTTCTTTCCATTGTGTTGCCGCCGCTCCGCCGTTGGTTGATTGATTGATTGGTTGGCTCTGCTCGGGCGGGTCAGGGCGGGCAGATCTCGACTGGAGAGCATTGTACCATCTCGCCAGCATAGCAAACGAGGGCCAGAAAGGGGCAGAGACGTGCAAAGCGGCGAATAATGACGTACAATGGCCCTGGTTGGCTGGAAGGCTTCTGGCTGTCTGCTGCTTCTCTGTCGTCGCTACCAGTCGCTGAGGGTCGCTGAGCGATCTCCTGCTGCTGATTTGCCAGCTTGCCAACTGGCCAGCGCGTAGCTCTCTTGGAGAATTATCCGTTCTACAGGTGGAAGTCTTCACTTCGCCACGTGGGGGAAACAAGCAATGCTTTCCACGCAAGCGATACCGCAATCATGGGGGCGTTATCCGCGCGTCAAGCCGGCGCGCGTCGTACCGATCTACTGGCGCGATCAACTGCCTGATCTGCAGGCCCTGCCGGGACCGCTGCTGGCCTACGGCTATGGCCGCAGCTATGGCGATAGCTGTCTTAACGAAAATGGAACAGTGCTGCTGGCCAGTCACCTGCGGCGTTTTCTGTCTTTTGATGAAGAGCAAGGGCTGTTGCGCTGTGAGGCCGGCGTCTCGCTGGCCGAGGTTCTGGATCTGATTGTGCCTCGGGGCTGGTTCCTGCCGGTCTCTCCTGGCACGAAATTTGTATCGGTGGGTGGGGCGATCGCCAACGATATTCATGGCAAGAACCATCATAAGGCGGGGACCTTCGGCTGCCACGTCACGCGCTTCGAGTTGCTGCGCTCGAATGGCAAGCGCCTGATCTGCTCGCCGACGGAGAATCGCGAGCTGTTTGAGGCAACCATCGGCGGACTCGGCCTAACGGGCTTGATCCTCTGGGCCGAATTTCGCTTGAAGCGCATTCACAATCCCTATATCGATATGGAGCGTATCCGCTACGATTCGCTCGAAGAGTTTATGGAGCTGTGCGCTGAATCCGACGAGCAGTATGAGTATACGGTGGCCTGGGTCGACTGCCTGGCCAGCGGAAGCAAGCTCGGACGAGGCATCTTTATGCGCGGCAATCATAATCGGTCTCCCGACTATGCTCGCAAGCCGCTGCCACGCAAGCTGCCGCTGGCTGTGCCCGTCGATCTGCCTTCCTTTACCTTGAACACGCTAACGCTGAAAATCTTCAACACACTCTATGATCACTCTCAGCTTCAGAAGCGCGTTTCTAAAGTAGTTCCTTATGAACCTTTCTTCTATCCTCTAGACTCTATTCATGACTGGAACCGCATGTATGGACCACGCGGGTTCTTCCAGTATCAGTGTGTGGTGCCCTACGATCAGGGTTACGATGTGATGAAGGAGATCCTGCAGCGCATCAGTCGCTCCGGTCAGGGTTCGTTCCTGGCGGTCCTGAAGAAGTTTGGAGACGTACGCTCGCCTGGTCTACTCTCCTTCCCTCGCCCGGGCCTGACCCTGGCGCTGGATTTCGCCAACCAGGGGCCGAAGACCCTACGCCTCTTCGAAGAGCTGGACGCGCTGGTGCGCGAGAGCGGCGGGGCGCTTTACCCGGCCAAGGATGCCCGCATGCACGGCGAGGATTTCAAGCGCTTCTTCCCACGCTGGCAGGAGTTTATGCGCTATGTTGATCCGAAGTTCTCATCCAGTTTCTGGCGGCGGATGGCCCTCGTGCCCTCGTGGGAACAGTCTGCCACGGTAGAGGTTTGACTATGGTGTTGCAGAAAGTTGTGATTGTTGGCGCGACCTCGGCTATTGCCTGTGAAGCGGCAAAGTGCATGGCGGCCCAGGGGGCCGAGTTGTTTCTGGTTGGGCGCAACCCGGAAAAGCTGGAGACGGTGGCCGCCGATCTGCAGGTGCGTGGGGCTCAGCGCGTCGAAACCTTTGTCCTGGATGTTAACGATGTAGCGCGCCATCAGGAGATGCTCGACGCCGCCGTGGCCGCCTTCGGCTGGCTGGATGGCTTGCTGATCGCGCACGGTACCCTTGGCGATCAGCATAAGTGCGAGTTGAGCGTTGAGGAGACGCTGCGCGAGTTCCAGACCAATGCCCTCAGTGTCATCGCGCTGCTGACGCTGGCCGCGAACTATTTTGAACAGCGTGGGCGCGGCTGCATTGCAGTGCTCTCTTCAGTGGCAGGCGATCGCGGTCGCCCCAGCAACTATGTCTATGGTGCAGCCAAAGGGGCGGTCTCCCTCTTCTTACAGGGCCTGCGTGCTCGCCTTGCCAGGCACGGCGTGGCCGTCGTGACCATTAAGCCAGGGCTGGTCGATACGCCAATGACGGCCCACTTGCGCAAGGGACTGCTCTTCTCCAGCGCGCGCCGCGTTGGTCGTGGCGTCTACCGGGCCATGCAGCAGGGCCGCCCGGTGGTCTATTTGCCCGGCTATTGGCGCCTGGTGATGCTCATTATTCGTCTGATTCCTGAGCGTGTCTTTCAGCGCCTCTCGCTCTAGCCTGCTGCTGGCTCAAGGCAGAGGCAGGTAGGTGACCTGGCCGTTGGGTCCAACCTCCAGGAAGTAGAGAGGGCGGCCCGGGAAGGCGCGGCGCAGGCGCTCAAACTCCTCTGGCTCGCTGGCCCTGGCATAGATGATATCTCCCTGCCCTAAGAGGGGGTTATTGAGGGGGAAGAGGACGAAATCGTAGAGGGTCAGGTCGGTGGTGACGACAATGGCGTGGTGCACCGGCGGCTGGTAGATGGCCTGCAGATTGACCTGCGTTCCGGCTGGCAGCCCGCTGTAGTTCTGATAGAGGCTGATCTGTCGCGGGGTGTAGTAGAGAAGGTTACAGGCCAGGAGTCCAATGAAGAGTAAGGCCGTCAGCGGGCTGCCCTGTGCCAGCAGACCCACCACGGAGCGCCCGACGCCTGGCTCTTGCTCTGCGGTCGTCTGAAGGAGCGCGCTGGTCTCCTGCTGAGGCAGGCCCGTCCGGCTGACTGAGCGGCTTCTCAAAGCCTGCCCAATGCCCCGGGCAATGGCCTGCTCGTGGCGGGCCAGGGCCACCAGACCACGGGCACTCAGCATGAGTAGAAAGGGTAGCGTCTCGTAGAGGTAGCGCGGCCCCAGATAGATGCCGTGGTAAAAGTAGCCCACGAAAGCCAGCGCGATGGTCGCTGTCCCCGCTAACAACAGCCAGTCTGTGATCCGGCTCTGGCCGCTCACGAAGGGCAGCAGCGGCAGGGCCAGCGTGAGATAGAAGGGCCAGCCGAAGAGATCGATTGCCAGAATCGTGAGCTGCTCGTCGAGGTTGACCAGACCGGCCGCCAGAGTGTGGGCGCCGTAGAAGCCGATACCCTGGCCGAAGCCCCAGCGGTCGCCAGCGAAGAACAGCTCGCGCGGAGTAATCAACGGGTTGCCCGTCAGGGCCAGGTTGTACAGTAGGTAGAGGATGAAGAAGAGCAAAAGGATCAGACTGGAGGCGATCAAGGCCCGTAGCCAGGCATTCGGCCAGGGACGCCAGCGCCGCCAGGCAGCAGAGAGGGTGGCGCCGCTCAGCATGACAATATAAAGCAGCGCCACCTGCTCGCGCGTCAGATAGGCCAGCCCGAAGCAGAGCGCCGCCAGGGGTGGCCCCCAAAGCTTGCCCTCTTGCTGAAAGCGAAGCAGCGCCCAGAGGCCCCAGACGAGATAGAAGAGTGTAATAGTGTGACTGAGGTAGGAGGCCGCCAGATAGCTATAGAACGGTGAGAGCACCCCCAGCAACACGGTCAGCGTAGCGACCGTGCGGTCGTAAAGACGAGCAGCAATGAGGCCGATGCCCAGCAGAGCTAATGTCCCAAGGATCGGCTCGACGGCGTAGGGCAGACCGAGCCAGAAGCCCGGCACCAGCGTAAGGGCGGTGCCGGGTGGATATTGAGCGAACCAGCGACCGTCAAACTGAACCATGAAGGGACCGGGAAAGAGGTCGGGCGTGGGTGGAAGGGGCACAGCCAGCCGCCCCTGGGCGTACATTTTGGCGGCGAAGACGTAAGCGGCAGCATCATAGATATGAGGCTGGCCATTGTACTCGACCCGCGCAATCCAGAGCGTATAGCCCAAAGAGGCGATCAGGGCCAGCAAGGCCAGTGGGTGCAACGCCGTTGTCAGGCGCTGCCACCAGCCTGTGAGCAAATCAGGCACTCGTTGGCCGCTGGCAGTCCACCAGGACCGCTGCCGAGCGCGAGCGCAGCCTGCGCGCTCCTGGTCGGCGCGAGAGGTGGCTAGACGTCGGGCAGCAACCAGCCGCAGACCCACCAACGAGCCGATACTGGTCAAGGCGCTGGTGATCAGCGTCAACAGAAGCAACAAGGCTGTGGACCAGAGCAGCGAGCGCACGATGATATCGAGGACTTCGGCGCCGAACGGGGCAGCAGCGAGCGGGAAAAAGAAAGTACTTGTGAGCGGTGCTGAGTCTGCGCCCCGCTGAGAGGACGGCTCAGGAGAGAGCCAGGTCAGGCTAATGCTGCGATCGTTGCGATCCAGCGTAATCTCTAGCATGCCGCCGGCTGCGGTTTCCAGGATGAGCGAGCGAGGCGTCTCTGGCCGCTGTAGCTCCAGGTGTAGGCGCAGCATCCTGCTGCCTGGCAAGCTCACTGTTGTCGGAGGCGCAGGCCAGGTGACGGTCTGTAGCAGACGATTGCCACTCCAAACCTGCAGATTGCGCCAGCGACTGCACCCCTCTAAGTCGCGCATCCAGCTTTGAAAGCGGTAGTACCACGAAGAGGAAATACTATGAATATACGAGAGATCGAGCGTGAAGTTATTGGTGCTATCGCTGCCGTCGATCTGGTACTCCTGAAGAGCGGGGTCCTGGGCTGGTAGGCGCAGTCCAATTAGAGGCGCCAGATGACCTAAGGTAAGGCGCTGGCCTCCCACAAGCAACGACGTCATCCCCGGCTGGCTCACCACCTCCACCGGCAGGGCGGCCTGATAGCACCAGGCATCGGCCCCCAACAAGAGCAGCAACAGGCCGCCGAGCAATGCGCAGCGCCAGAGCCAGGGGATTGCCCGACGTCGCTCTCGCGTCGGCCCAGTGTGGGGAGGGGCTTCTGCACTGCTGGCCATGCCTATCCTTCCACCTCATCTGCATACAGACCGGAGCGCATTCGAAAGTGCCATAAAGCACGCCTGCTCTTCACAAAGCGGCTCGTCCCAGCCACCGCTGGCGCCCCCTGCTCCTTTTCGTACTGTGCACGAGGCAGCAGGACAGTAGGGTAGCGGGATGCGCTCCCGACTGGCGCCCATAGATAGCAGGCCAGCCAGGGCCGGAGGCGTGTTCACTCATGGTTTGAGGCGCCTGCGCTGCTCCTGCTGGCGCAGGGCTTCATAAAGCACAATGCTCCCGGCGACCGCCGCATTCAGCGACTGGATACGCCCCCGCATTGGAATGCTTACCAGCAGATCACAATGTTCGCGTACCAGACGATGTAACCCCCTGGCCTCGCTGCCCACCACCAAAGCCAGCGGTCCTGTCAGATCGACCTCGGTATAGTGCTGGCGGGCACTGGCGTCCAGGCCGATCACCCAAATATTCTGCTGCTTCAAAAACTCGATGCAGCGTGTCAAATTGGTCTCACGGGCGATCAGCAGATGCTCGGTGGCGCCGGCGGAGGTCTTGACCACTGCGGGAGTAATTTCCGCGGCGCGATGCTCTGGAATAACGACCCCGTGCACTCCGGCGGCCTCAGCACTACGGAGCAAGGAGCCCAGATTCGTAACGTCCTGCAACGCATCCAGAATCAGCACAAAGGGGTCTTCCTGGCGCTCAGCAGCGCAAGCCAGGATCTCATCGAGGCTGGCGTAACGGCGCGACTCCACCACTGCAATACAGCCCTGGTGGACGGCGCCGCTGCTTAACTGATCGAGGCGCGGACGAGGCACGCTCTCGATCGGGATCGAACGTCGTTGCGCCTCCTCGACGATGGCCCGGAGAGCCGGCGCCTCGCGCAATCCCTCGGCCAGAAGCAGGCGTTTGACCCGGCGCGATGAGCGCAGGGTCTCCAACACCGGATTGCGGCCCCAGACGTAATCGGGCATAGCACTCCCTCAGCGGACGAAGGTTAACGGAGCAGACCTGTTTTGATAAAGCAAGGCAGCCATAGCACTCCTGAGACCGACCCGGGCTGATGGCGTCGGGCCAGGTGCCAGGCCATCAGGGAAAGAAGGGACAGCCTGTCAAGAGTCAAGATAAAGGGGAAAAGCCAGGCTGTCCTCTAGAATCGGGCATCTTCCTCCTGCTCCACGGATTCCAGCGGCATGGTCGGCAGAGGTGTCTCAGCGGCTTCAGACTCGGGCAGGGCGCTGAAGAGGCCAGCGACCAGCTCGCGTACTGGGGCAAAGCTTCGACGATGATGCGGACTCACGCCATAGCGGCGCAGGGCGGCAAGGTGGGCCTCCGTCCCATAGCCCTTATGGCGGTCGAAACCATAGACAGGAAACTCCTCGTGGAGACGCTCCATCAGGTGATCGCGCGTCACCTTCGCAATCACAGAAGCTGCGGCAATAGAGAGGCAACGCGCATCACCCTTGATCAGAGGGCGCTGGGGCAGAGGGACGCCAGGCAGCGTCAGCGCATCCAGCAGCAGGGCCTCTGGTCGAACCTCTAGCTGAGCCAGGGCCTCGCGCATAGCCCACCGTGTGGCTTCGAGGATGTTGCGCGCGTCGATCAACTCCACTGGGGCTATGCCCACGCCCACGGCGAGCGCCCGCTGCTGAATCACCGCATACATTCGCTCGCGCTGCGCGGGAGTCATCTGTTTCGAATCGCGCAGCTTCGTACGTAAAAATAGCGCAGCCGAATCCTGATCGGACTCGGCTTCAGGCGTCTCAGCCGCCGGTGTCAGCCGGGCCAGTTGCTCGACAGGAAGAATCACAGCAGCGGCCACCACTGGACCGGCCAGGCAACCACGGCCAGCCTCATCCAGCCCGGCGATGAAACGGTAGCCCTGAGCAAGCAGCGCCAGCTCTTCCTCTAAGGTTGGCTCCATGTCCCCTCTCTGCTGCCTCGGTTTCGCGCTCGCGCTTCTCCTTTCCCGCACCAGCTGGAAGCAGGCTCTGCCATTACCTGATCGGTGACAGGACTACCAGCCTCACCAGCCGCCGGGAGAGCGATGAAGAGATAGCGAGCGAGCAAAGGAGAAACAACAGAGCGTCTCAACAGAGCATAGAGAAGGCTGCCCGCGAGGGGCAACTACTCCTCGCCCCCGCGCTCCTCGACCGACGCCTCGCGAGCTGCCGCGGCAGCCTCCCTGGCGGCAATCTCGGCCTTGCGCATCGGGCGGATCTCCTTCAGACGGGCCGACTTGCCGGAACGCTCGCGCAGATAATACAGCTGCTTACGGCGCACCCGCGCGTGACGGAGCACCTCAATCTTCTCAAGGCGGGGTGAATGGAGCAGAAAAGTACGCTCGACACCAATCCCATGTGCAGCGATGCGGCGTACGGTAAAGGTTCGATTGACGCCGCCGCCGTGTAAGCGAATCACGACCCCCTCGAAGGGCTGAACGCGCTCATCTTTACCCTCACCGATGCGCACAAGCAGACGGACCGTATCACCGGACTTAATCTCCGGCACATCCTTACGCATCTGCGAGCGCTCTACTGCCTCCAGCAGTGCGTGTCCGGCGGGCTTTGGAATCTCCTGTTTCTCGGCCATATTCCCAGAAACCTCCACTCCGCTCCATTACGCTACCAGGGCAGGCGACCGCGACGAGGCCCACTCTTTTCGCCTCTCTGGACGGGAGACCTCTCTTACTGGCTCACTGGCTCACTGCCGCCGTACTGGAGACAAGCAGACAGCAACCAGGCCGTGCGATCCGGCTGGCTCTGATTCTGGTAGCGCCTGGATAGACGGATTGAGACAACACCAAAGCAGGCGGCAATGAGCCGGCTTGCTACGAACCGGCCTCTTGCGCTGCTCTCTATCGTTGTGAAGACTGTCTTTGCTGAAGAAAGGCCAGAAGGCCCTTGCGCCTACTTCGGGCCGACACTCAGAAGCCCTACCTGTAGCAGCTGATCGGCCACTGGCTCGACTCTCACCTGGCTACTAGCTACCGACATGGGCCTGCTGCGGAGAGCTGGCGGCTTTCGCGCTATTGAAGAGTTTCATCAAACGCGACTTGCGGCGCGCGGCATTGTTGGGATGCAGCACACCTTTCTTCACAGCGCGATCCAGCGTACTGATAGCGTTGCGCACCGCCGCCTCAGCATCAAGGCCGCTTGCAATCGCCAGGCGAGCCTTTTTAATCGCCGTCTTGACCGACGACTTCACGCTGCGGTTATACAAACGCCGCTTGCGCTCCTGACGCAGGCGTTTCTCCGCTGACTTCGTGTTGGGCATAGAAGCTTATCGAACCTCCCCGCTTCCTTAGCGATAATCACACGACAGCTACTTGTTGACGCCTTTCACTCACACGACGAGGCTCTCGCTGCTGACCGGAGCAGCTCGCCCGTTATAGCCTGACTCTCGGCTCTCCTTGAAGAGTGCTCCTCGGCGGTGGGGTCCAGCGCGGGCGGTGCGTCGCGGCGCGGCGCGTCACGTCAGGTCACGTCACGTCACGTTGCATCACGCACAGCGCAGCCGCCCCGTTGAGGCGCCAGCGACCTGGCCCACTGGCTCGATGGAGGTCGAGCCTTTGCCAGCGTGGCCTGGTTGGTGGTCTTGTACTGTGTTGCGCTCCTTGCCAGGCGGCGCCTCTCTGGTGTCTGCTTGCTGTCTATGGATCAACTGGCTGGCTACTGACTTGATTGCCTGATTCGTGCAAGCAAGATAAGACCGGCGCATTGGGCGCCGGATAGGGTGAGTGCTCAAGGATTGTAACATAGCCGGCGCCGGTTGTCAAACGCTCTTTGTCCCTGATCGTCCTGCTCCTGGCTAGCTGGCTGGCTGTGTGCTACCTGGCGTTGGCGCCGCGTAGGGGAGAAGCTCAACCAAGAAGCCGGGTGGGTCACGCAAGAAAGCAGAGCAAGGGAGATCTGGCCAGATCTCCCTTGCTCTCGTCGGAAGAGAGATCGAGGTGGTTGCGTCTGTAACAAACAAGCCAGAAGCTGACAGTATGGCTAGTAGATGATCAGCGGTGTCCCATAGGTTGTATGGTTATAGAGCCAGCCGGCCTGGTCCTCCTGCATATTAACGCAGCCGTGGCTACCATTGCCGGCGAACTCCTCATCGCCGCCGCTATCGTAATGCGGGAACTCTGTACCCGGCCCATAGTCGGCGCGCCACCAGCTATCGTGGATGAAGTAGCCGTCTTGGCGATAGGCCATCGCATAGTTAATCTTGGTATCGGGGTACCAGAAGGCCGAGCCTTTCGGCTCACTCGACTTAAAGATGGTTGGTGACTCCCGATCGAAGATATGGTAGATGCCTGGGGGAGAAGGTCGCATATACTGCCCGGTGGTCACATAGAAGGCACGCACGAGCTGTCCATTATTGTAGAGGCGCAGCACCTGCTCCACCAGTGAAACCACCATAACCTCGCCCTGCATAAAACCATAGCGCTCCATCAGCTGCAGGTCGGTGTTATGGGCCTGGTTGTAGGGTGTCTGATCGTTGTAATCGGCCTCCATCGCCTGCAGCAGCGTCATGCTGCGATTGATGAAATCAATGGCCGCCTGGTAGTCATCGACGGACTGGGCCGTCTGCACCAGATAATCGGCATCCGAGCCGATTCCCTGATCCATATATTCGAAATCCAGCTCGTAGCCGTGGTACTTATGCGTGGCGCCCCAGTTTTTGACCTCCGTATGGAACTGCTGGAGCAGATAGTTGGCCTTGCCACGGTAGACTGTGAGCTGGATGGCGGCGATATCGTTGTCGATCTGCGAAGAGACCTGCAAATAATCGCCGATGCTCTGAGCCTGATCAAGCGCGTGCTGATCGGCGGTCAGCCGCTGCTGGAACGTGCTCACGTCCTGGCCGTACTGCTGAGCCTGAGTGATATAATCGCTAAACTGCTTCAGCTTGGCCGCGCCAACGTAGGGGATGGCCTGCGTGGACAGGACCACAGCCTGGGTGAACTGGGCGTTGATCGTGCTGATCAGCCCCTGGAAATCTGCGGGGGTCTGGGCCGTTTGAAAGCGCTGCTGATCGGCCTGGCGCAACTGCTTAAGTGGCGTCGTGTCCAGGTGCGAGGCCTGGAGCTGGGCGATCACCTGGTCAAGGGCTTGCATTTGGCTAGAGGCGGTCGCCATCAGGCGCAGGGCCTGGGTATCCTGGCGGGCCTGGTTGCTAATCTGCTGGTAGTCTCGTGGCAGTTTGGCCCGATTAAAGGACGTCTGCAACTGTGTCAGGCGGTTCTGGAAAGGCTGGGCCTCGGCAAAGCCCTGGGCCTGGCGCTCGGAGAGCACGCTGGCGTAGTCCTGCAGATCCTGCCAGGCCTGATAGTCAAATTCGTCGGTGACTTGAGCAGTTAACCCCTCCACCTGGGTGCAGAGTTGCTGATAACGCTGAGTGAGATTCTCATAGTATTGGACCAGGGGCTGATCGCTGAAAAAGCTCACGGGGGCCCGACTACTGCTCAGCTGCGTCTCCTGATCCTGGATAGGACTGAGCAATGTCTGAGGAACGCCCACGCTGCGCGCCTGCGCAATGAGGCTGTCCAGCTCAGCCTTGGCCTGGCTTGCAGCTTGCTGCTGCGGAAGATTCCCTGTACATGCATTTAGTGTCAGAAGTAAAAGAAAAAGAAAAAGACTAAGCAAAATCGAGCTTTGCCAGAAGCGCTGCCGCGCTTTCCTCTCTGAGGGCTTCATTTCAGAGCAGCCTCCTGCCTTTTAGGAAGAGAAAAGGATCAATGGATAGGAATAGATCTTTTCCTTACCTAAAGATAACGCTTTTTCGCTCCCGGATGGCTCACTCTCCCAAAAAGTAACAGGGGAGAAAGGGCGAGACCGGGGAGCGATCAGCTAGCGATCGGGTAGAGTCCGGGCAAAGCATCTGCCTGGATGGCTCGCCTTCCCCCATGGATTCCCGTGTATTCCCTTATTGTTTTCAGATAGTCTTTCCTGGCGGAAAGGACCTGCTCAAACCAGGGCCTGTTCCAGATCGGCGAGCAGGTCGTCGCTGTCCTCGATGCCGACCGAGAGGCGAAGCAGCGTATCGGTGATGCCGCGTGCCTCGCGCACCTCGCGAGGAATGGAACCGTGGGTCATGCTGGCGGGGTGGCAGACCAGGGACTCGATGCCTCCCAGGCTTTCAGCCAGCGTGAAGACCTGGAAGCGGCGCACCAGGCGATCAACGTCCTCGCGCGTTCCTTTGAGCTGGAAGGAGACCATGCCGCCGGGGCCGCGCATCTGGCGCTGAGCCAGAGCGTAGTCGGGGTGTTGATTCAGTCCGGGATAGTAGACACGCTCAACGCGCGGGTGCTCTATCAGAAAGTGGGCGAGGCGCAAGGCATTGGCCTGATGCTGCTGCATACGCACGGCCAGGGTTTTCAGTCCGCGCAGAGTCAGCCAGCAGTCGAACGGGGAAGGAACGCCGCCGGCGGCGTTCTGATAGAATTTGATCTGCTGATAGACCTCTTCGTTGCTGGTGATCACTGCTCCCCCGATGACGTCGCTATGGCCATTGAGGTATTTCGTGGTGCTATGAACCACGATATCGGCCCCCAGCTGCAGCGGCTGCTGCAAGTAGGGGGTGGCAAAGGTATTGTCAACCACCAGGAGCAAGCCGTGGGCGTGGGCCACCTCAGCCACGGCAGCAATATCGACAAGCCGCAGCAAGGGATTCGTGGGACTCTCCAGCCAGATCAGCCGCGTCGTTGGGCGAATGAGGTGGGCGTAGCTCTCAGGCGTGCTTCCCAGAGGCACATAATCGCAGCTAATCTGATAGCGGCGTAAGATCCGTTCAAAGAGGCGATAGGTGCCGCCATAGAGATCATCGCAGGCGATCAGATGGTCGCCTGCGCTCAGCAGGCTCAGGACAGCGCTCTCGGCGGCCATGCCCGAGGCGAAAGCCAGGCCGTAGCTTCCCTCTTCCAGGGCTGCCAGGCAGGTCTCCAGGGCCTGCCTTGTTGGATTACCGGTACGCGAATACTCAAAGCCTTTATGGCCACCCAGTCCCTGCTGAGCATAGGTCGAGGTCTGAAAGATTGGTGGCATAATCGCACCGGTGGAGGGATCAGGCTCCTGACCAGCGTGAATAGCCCGTGTTGCAAACTTCATCGTAGTGCTCCTTGTGCTGATAGTTGCTCCTCTCAGAGGGTTCGAGGATTGTTCATCATGGTACTCTCTTCCCCCATGACTTGACCAGCCCTTTCTCCGCCGGAGCAGCCATTGACCTGTGTGGTTCTGGCGCGTTACCATACAACAGGAGGCAGAGAAAGGAAGCGGGCTTAGGCCAGCCTGTGGTGTGCATTCCTACCTGTCAGGCCGAACTCTCTCCACGAGTAGAGCTGGTCTGAGGCTGCGCTCTGCACAATTCGCTACGGTCCGCTCCCGCGAATGTTGCACGACACGCTCAGGCAATAGTAAGGAGGTCTCTCTGATGGCGTTCCTGTTCTCAACCAGCGCTGACTTGCCCGAAGGAAAAGGCACTGAGGAGACGCGGCGCAAAGAAGAGGCGGGAGTCGTGCTAGTGCATGGCCTCAACGGCAGCCGGTATGATATGCAGGAGCTGGAAGTCTATCTACGCGCGCGGGGTTTGCAGGTAGTGAATTTGCTCCTGCCCGGGCATGGAGAAGAAGATGTCACACGCCTGGTCGAGGTGGGCTGGAGAGACTGGGTGGAGGCGGTGCGTTCGGAGCTGCAGGCGCTCAAACATCGTTGTGCCGCGGTATTTCTGGTAGGACACTCGCTAGGCGGGGCCTTGGTGCTCTATGTGGCCGCACAGGAGGCGGTGGATGGGGTCGTGGCCATGTGTGCACCACTTCACCTCTATTCCTGGACCTTGCCTTTCATTCGGCTGGCCCGCCGGCTGATGCCCCGCATCCGCTGGGCCTGGGAAGACATTCGCGATCCGGCGGCGCGCTATGCCTACAGTCGTCAGCGCTTCAAGCAGAGCCATCAATGGCGTGTGCTGGCTGCCATCGAGAATCTGCTGGAGTTTCTCCCCCATTTGCGGCAGGCTCTGCCTGCGGTGACCGCGCCGGCTCTCATCATGGTCGCACGCCATGATCACGTCGTTCCTCCACGCGATGGCCGGGCCATCTATCATCAGATCAGCTCGCCCGAAAAGTATTTGATCACCTTTCATCGCTCCTATCACCTGATTACCAAAGACTACGACCGCGAGGAGGTCTTTGAGAAGACAGCGGCCTTTCTCACTGAGCAAGCGCACAAGCGTGGGGTGGTCATCCAGGGTGAGAATCATCAACGAGCCTGGCAGCAGGCTGGCACCCCGTTTGAGCCTCCACCGGTGCCAGGGCTACAGACGCGCTGCTGGCGCTGGTGTCAGCAACAGTGGCAGCTCACGAGTATGCGCACGGCCCAGTTCGCCCAGTGCTTCACATCCTGGGCTGCTCTCGTGTATACTCAGACGGCGAAGAAATTGAAGCCATGATGTGAGGCGACAACTAGCATTGGCTCATCAGGTGAGTGATCCACCGCGTGCTCCAGCTGGCTCTGCCCCCGGGTCGCAGAGCCGCTACCTGCACCTATCGAGAATTGGCATGCTGACCATGCTGAGCCTGATCGGGCTGCTCCTGGCCTGCTTCAATGGCCTGCTCATCTATGGTCTGACTCCCCAGGCTCAGCAAGCAGCTGCACGCTCGGCGACGGCGACTGTGAGTGCTCTTGAAACCCGTGTTGCTTCTCCAATTGTATTAACGCCAACCCCGACCCCCAATCCCTCGGCAACGCCAACACCCAACCCACCGATTTTCTGGCCCAACAACAGTGTCCCTAACGCTGTACTCCAATTGCCAGAAGACCGCTATCTGCTCTATGAACAGCCATACAATCCTAATTTCCCCAGTAATCCCAAAAATAGCCAGAACCCCAATAGTCAGCAAGGGAATCTCTTTCTGGCGCCTTTGGGCGGTCAGCCGGAGGTCCTCAATGCGCCTGGCTACATTTACAACCAGGCGGTGCGGCCTATGCTCACGCCCTCTGGGCAGCTGCTCTATAGTGGTGATGGCCTCTGGCTGCTCGACATCTTTAGCGGTCAAGCCACACAAATCGCTACCATCGACGCCGACGAGGTTGTGACCTCGATGGCTCTCAGCAGTGACGGGCACTGGCTTGCCTGGAGTAGTGAGCCCTCCAATGGACGGGGCACCATCAAGATCTACGCCGGGCCTCTGGCCAGCACCCACCTCGTCTATCAGCAATCGACCGCCGACTGTCCCTGTTTCCGGGTTTTTGCTGTGCTCCCGTCCAGCAGCAAGCAAGTGCTGGCTTATCTCTTGCTCACGGACAGCCGTGGCAGTCATGAGGCGATTCAAAATGGCCTCTGGGTGCTTCCAATTACCGCCACAGCCGGGCAAGAGCAGCAACAGCCGCAGGAGATTCTTGACGAAGATCCGCAGCAAGGGCCGCTGCTCCTCTCGCCCTCTGATCGCTTCCTTCTCTATTCGCCCAACGAGGGGCAGGTCCCTTATCCCACTGATAATAGCGTCCCGGCGGACATCGCGGCTCTCTCCTATGCCAACAGTCTCAGCCTGGCCTCATTGGGAGGCTCACCGCCGGCTCTGGGAAAGGCCCAGATAGTGCTGCCTGCGCAGAGGGCATTGCGCAGCATTGCCGATTATCACTGGGTAACTACGCCGCTTTTTACTCCCGATGAGCGCTCCCTGGTCTATGTGGAGTTTTCGAGCGACGACCAGCCGCCCTATGAGCGCCATAGTGCCCTCTACACGGTGCAGGTTAGCGATGGCAATGGTCACCTGCGCGTGGCCAAGCCCGTGCTCCTGGCTACCACCACCGCGGCCCTGGTTGAGCTAGGGACCTGGCTCAATGGGCACACACTGACCTTCTATGCCGATGGTAACATCTTTGCTCTCGATCTCAGCAGTGGAGCTATTGCGACTCTGGTACAGGCAAGGACCTACGTGCGGGCCATCGCTGTTGTGGGTACGGGTCGCATCTAAGAGCTTGGTGAGTGAGTGAGGAGGAAAGGCGAAGGATAGCTGTTTCTCCTCTATTGCTCTTCTCAAGAAAGAAGGGAGCTGAGCGGGGGGGTAAAGGGCATGGATAGGATCATGTGACTCAGCCGGGTCACAGCGAGATTGCAGGCTCAGCTCCTTATATTTAGTTTACTCTGTCTACCAACAGGCAGTGGGCGAGCGGAGGCTCTTTTCCCGGCCAGCTCTTCTGTGGCGGTGCGCAGGCTGAGGAAGTGGCGTGGTAGGGAAAGCAGCAGGCGCAAGGCAGGCCTGAGAAGAGAAAGGGGCTACGTTGAGCCAAAGAAAGCCCCTGGCTGAAAAGCAAAAAGACCCCCCTGCAGACCGATCCGATCATCGACAGCCCCGGTGTTCGGGCTGCCATGTCGCTTCGACCGGCTGGGGGGTGCTCCCATTGGGCGACTCCTCGCCGGTATCTGGTCTGGGTCTTTCCCCGCGATCTGGCTCTGGCTTGCCCGGGCCAGGAGCCTGGGGCGGGCCAGAGCTGAACGGGAGGGAGGGCTAGAGGACGCGCCGCTCTAGTGGGCGGCCAAGCAGGAAGCCCAGCACGAGGCCCGTGATGAGACCACCGATGTGGTCAGAAACGGCGATATTGCTGCCGGGGGCGAATCCCAAGGCCAGATTAAGACCCAGCCAGAAGAGCCAGTTGATAATTGCCCCCTGGCCGAAGGGTCCCAGCGCTCGCCTGTTCATAATGTAGAAGGCGCCAAGCGCGCCGAACACGCCGAAGATCGCTCCCGAGGCGCCCACGCTCAGCACCGTGGCGGGCATCAGAAAGTAGGTAGCCAGGCCGCCGACAATCCCCGAGGCGAGGTAGATGATCAGGTAGCGTAGCTTGCCATAGAACAGCTCGGTAGCGCTCCCGATCAAGAATAGAGAGAGCATATTTAAGAAGATATGCAGGATGTTCGCGTGTAAGAACATCGCCGTGAAAATGCGCCAGTAGTCGCCGGCCTGGCTGACCTCTCCCCCCATCTGATAGAGCACGTTCTCGTCAATGAACAGGTTCTGACTCAGGAAAACCTCGACCAGAAAGACGGCGATGTTGATAAAGATCAGGGTATTTGTTACCAGGCGTGGATAGCGGCTCAGGATAAAGCGTCCGCGTGTGACCTGGCGTTGGAGCTGACTGCGCTGGGGCCAGGGAGTCTGCTCCTGTGGCAGGGGCTGGCTTGGGCTGGTAGGGGCGTGGGGTGAAGGTGAAGGGGGAACACCCCGATAGCCGAAGCCGAAGCTCTCTTCCAGCGGAGGAAAAGCCCGCTCGAAGCGCCCGCCGTAGGAGAGGCGCGCCGCACGTGACCGTGCCAGGCCGGCATCGTAGTACTGGCCCAATGCCTGCAGCAGATAGGAGCGCAAAGCGTGGGCGTAGGCATTTGCCGGGTCCTGAGCAATGTACTGGTCGACGTAGCTCAGAGCCTGATCGTAGCGCTTCTCCAACAGCGTCAGCAAGGCTCGGGCCAGCAAACTCTCCAGACCGCCTTCCGGCTGTAGCTCCTCGACTTTCTGGCAAGCCAGAGTCACCACCCGGTAGTCTCCCAGGCCCAGGTTAGCCTCCGCCAGGCCCAGGTGCACTTTGGGATTCTCTGGATCGATCTGGGCGGCGTGGGCAAAAGCGATGGCTGCCTCTCGGGGTTGTCCCTCGGCGAGGGCTTGTTTGCCCCGCTCCAGGTAAGATTGAATCTCGGTCTGTGCTTCCAAATGTGTCTCCTCCACTCAGGCGTAGTGCCGCACTATACCGTCAATGCTCCTGCTCTTGACTGGGCTGGCTGTGGTCTGTCGCGTCAAGGTAAGGACTCCTTCCTTGTCGCGTTGCCGCTTCCTTCACTAAGGCGTAAGACAGCCAGTAAAGGCCACCGGGACCTGAGCGTCTGACTGCTTCGCTGGTGTTCTGGGCACCACATCCTACATGATACCATAGAGACGTGCTGCCAGGGGCCTCTGGGTGACCCCAGGGAAGGGAGCTGCCTTCTCTCTGGCTGGCCAGACTGATGACTGACCCTGGCCGGAGGATGTGGCGCCAGTCGTTTCTCTCCCTCTCGGCCAGGAGCAGAAGGCAGCGGATGACTGTCCTCTCTCTCTCATGGGGCGGCGGGCTGCTCGCAGCCCGCCCTGAACCCCGGGTCGCTGAGGCTGTTCACACTCTCTGTACTCAGAAAATACTACGTATAGTCTGGCAAAAGGTGACGCTTCTCTCCTCTTTCTTGGGGGGGTTCCTGGCTCTCTGCCCTACCTCGGAGGGTATCGCGCCGGCCACAGGAGGCTCTCAGCAACAGCCGACCGGCTCAGAGCACCTTCCTCTCAGCTGAGGCCATTATAGTATAGCCAGCCTTTAAGGTGAGAAGGGGGGGGCGCCGAGGTGCCAGACGCCCCAGGTGACCCTGCCGCCGCTCTCATCTCAGCAGGCCGCTGGTGTGGATGAAGGTCAGCGTCCCGTTCAGGATGAACTGGATAGCAAGCGCTGCCAACAGGATGCCAAGGATGCGCGACAAGACCAGAATCCCCGTTCGCCCGATATGCTCCATAATCCAGATGCTGTGGCGCATAACGATCCAGGCTGCCAACAGTGAGATGGCAATAGCGGCTGCCACAGAGAAGAGCTTGAAAGGATCGGGCAGTGCCTGATCGACGTAGAGAATAGTGGTGGCGATCGTTCCCGGGCCGGCGATCATCGGAATGGCGAGCGGAAAGACGCTAATGTCCTCGCGGGTCATCGCTTCTTCCTCTTCTGCGGCGGTGCGGCGTGTCCCCGATGAGCGTCCGAAGAGCATCTCTACAGCTACCAGGAAAAGCAAAGCTCCCCCTGCCATATTGAAGGCATAGAGCGTAATCCCCAGTCGATCGAGTAGGAAACGCCCGACAAGCGCAAAAAAAGCAATGATGGCTGCGCTGATCAAAATGGCGCGTGTAATCACTGCGCGGCGCTGGGCCTCATTGAGGTGAGCTGTCAGCGCAATGAAGACCGGTGCCAATCCGACGGGGTCAATAATCGTAAAAAAAGTCACGAAAGCACGAGTTGTAAAGACCACTGCAACGCCTCCCTCACTCGACTAGCTTGCTGTAGTATACGGGAGAAAGCGCCCTCTGGCAATGTTGCAGTGGTAGCTCGTGTCAGGGTCAGGTCGGGGAAGGAAGCGGATTGCCGGGGCCTGATCTGCGGCTGACACTCAGATCCGCAAAGAAAGCAGGCTCTCCGGCAAGGCAGGCGGTGGGGTAGAGAGCGAGCTAATCGCCTCGGCGGTAGTATGGGCGGCGGTGGCGCCAGGCGCCAAAGGTGATCAAGTGCCAGAGGAAGACTAAGAGGATAGCCCCGATGAGCGCTCTGAAAATGGGGACACCATAGACTGTCGGATCGCCAGTGATAGTGAAGGGAAAAACATGAGTAAAGAGCCAGATGCCAATCAGTCCGGCAATAACTGCACCGATAATTCCCCCAGGCAGCCGCCAGCCGACGATAAACTCAGCCAATAGCCCGGCGATCGCGGCTATTGCCAGGTAGATGACTGTGCCTACGGTCACCGTCCAGTGAAAATCGCCGATGTTGATCGTAAAGAGTGGTGAATCCGAAGTGAGAGCAGCGATGGCTGCAGATGTCACAGAAGCAAACATAGGAAGTTCCCTCCTTCTCTGCGAAACGGGCCTTGTGGCCCGGGCCGATCCTCCTCCCGTGCCACCTCATCCTTGATCTCTTGCTCTGACAATACACGTATAACGTGGCTGAGAGCAAGTCAACAATAAAAGTTTCAGCAATTTCTCAGCTAACGCTCAGCTTTCTAAGGGAAAAAGGCCTGCCGTGGGCAGTCTGTCGCCTGAGAGGACTCAGCAGCGTATACAGCTAATGAGGGCCTTGTTACTGGCGAGGCTGAACGTAGCTGGCTACCGCGTCGGTGGTCGCTGTTTAAGGCCATGCGTTATAATCAGGTAGTACAGGCTTCTCTAAATCTTTGCCGGGAGGTCTCTTTCTTATGCAAAGCGCAAAGCGCTATTTGCTGGTGATCGGGGTTGGGGTATTGGTGTTGCTTATTGTAGGCTTTATCCTGGCTGCTCTCTTCCATGTTTTACTGGCCGTGCTCTACATTGCTCTGATCGTTCTGGCTGCAGCGACGCTGATTGCTATTGCTCTTCTCATCTATGCTATTCTCGCCCTGCTACGGGCGATTACGACGGTGCGTAACGAGATGCGTCCCCTCCTGGCCTCAGTGCAGGAGACGGTTGGTGTGGTCAAGGAGACGGCGCGCACTGCTGGCCATACGGTCACCACGGTGGGTAGCGCCGCCCAACTGGCGCGTGATTTCGCGCTGGCGCCAGGGATTCGCGCCGTGGCCACTGTTCTGGCGGGGCAGCAGGTGTTGCGGATCTTCCTGGGCAAGGGCCGGGCCCGTCGCAGCGAAGAGCGTCGGCGCCAGCAGATGCGTGCCATTCGTGCTCATGAGGTTGGAGGAAAGTAGCTATGTCCGTCCCTGTCCTGGCTGCTCTCGCTGCTGATCCCTTGGAGACCTGGGGGCAGATTGCGGCGATCGTGCTGGCGATCGAGTTGCTTGTCTTTGTCTTATTAGCGCTGGGGCTTTCCATCGGCTTATTCTTTGCCTTTGCCTGGGTCCAGGAGAAGAGCGAGTTGATTAAGCGTCTACGCCCAGCGGTCGATCAGCTCAATCAGGCCCTGGAGACCAGTCCCACCGAGCGGTCCACCGAGGGAGGAGCGCTAGAGCATCCGCTGGTCCAGGGTGTGGTCAGCCTGCCGGAACGGGTGCGGGCGGTCGATCGGCGCGTCGAGCAAGGAAGCGATCGGGTAGCGGAGGCCGTGATCGAGTTCCGCGCGCGTACAGTGATGGTCAAGGAGATGGCCAGAGCCTTCTTCTTGCCAGGATTAGTGCGACGCGAGGCGCGCCAACAGGAGCTGCGTCGTGCGGCTGAGGCCGGCGCGGAGCTGCGGGAGGATTCACGCGAAGCAAGGCCGTCGACGGCGGGTCGTAGCGTTGCTGAGGACCTGCCGGCTACCTCCGAAGCCGAGGGGGCTGGCCGGGTCGGCGCTGCGAGAGGGCTTTCCACCAGAGAGGGGGCGCCTGCTCAACAGGCGGTGCAGTCTATGCGCCATGTCTCTCCTCATTGACTACGTACGTCAGTTCACCCGTTTGCAGCGGAATGCTCGCCTCTATCTGATCAGCAACGCTCTCAGCGGTGTTTCGCTCGGCATTCTGCTGCTGCTCTATAATCTCTATCTCGATGCTCTGGGTTACCGTGCTGACTTCATTGGGGCTGTCCAATTTGCGGCTACTGTCGGGGCGGGCCTGGCTATCTTTCCCGCTGGCCTCTGTGTGGACCGTTTAGGAGGCAAGACGGTCCTGATCCTGGCCAGTCTCCTGATGGGCCTGCTTGGGGCTGGCCAGATCCTGTTTCGACAGGCTCTCCCCTTGCTAATGACGGCTTTCCTGGCGGGGATAGTCAGCGCGGCCCTCCTCGTCGTCAATGCTCCCTATCTGACGCAGAACAGCTTGCCGGCAGAGCGCTCCCATCTCTTCAGCCTTAATCTGGTCGTGACGCTGGTGACCTCGGTAGCTGGGCGTCTGCTTGGGGGGGGCGCTGCCTGTCTGGCTTCGTCAGCTGACCTGGCTGATGGGGACGCTACCCTTCCCGCTCAGTAGTCTGCTGGCTCCTCAGCCGGCGGCGCGCGCCTATCAGCTTGCTCTCATTGGGGCCGGCTTGCTGGCTGTTCCCAGCCTTATCCCTCTCTTCCTGCTCGATCCTGATCCGCAGCCTCTGGCAAAGCCTGCCGATGGCAGGAGTGGGGGGGCCAGACGTATCCTGACTGCTGAGGGAGTGGGCGGCCTTGCTCGCAGAGTCAGGGCCGACTGGCGGCGCTGGCTGGATTGGAAGGTCTGGAGGCCCTGGCTGGGCAGCGCCCTGGTGTTGCTTACCCTGGAGCAAGGGCTGATTGGCTTCGGGGCCGGCCTCTTTATTCCCTACTTCAACCTCTTTTTCGTGCGTCATCTGGGAGCCAGCTCCTGGCAATTTGGCCTCATCGATGGGGGAGCCACTGCTCTCACCGCCGGCACGACTCTTCTCGCCCCCTGGTTGGCGGCGCGCCTGGGCAAGGCGCGGGCTGTAGTCTTAACGCAAACTCTCAGTCTGCCGCTCATGCTCGTACTGGGCTTCAGTCCTTCGTTGTTGCTGGCGGCCCTGCTCTATCCACTGCGTCAGGGGGCGATGGATATGACAATGGGAGTACTACAAGCCTTCTCAATGGAGGTTGTGCCGGGGCGATGGCGCGGCCTGGCCAACAGCAGCTATCAGGCTGCCTACTGGATCGCCTACTCTCTGTCGACCCCCATTGGTGGGATTATCATCGTTCAGCAAGGTTATTCTGCCGTCTTTGTGCTGGCGGCCATCAGCTATGCGCTCGCCATCCTCGTGCTCTGGCGAGGCTTTGGACGTGATCCCCAAGAGGCAACTCAAGGAGGGGCCGGGATGAACCAGACTGATCCCGGAGCCGCCGAAGCGGAGGCCCGGCTGCGCTGACTGAGTCACTCCCCTCTCGTTCACCCCGGATCATTGCCCGAGCTAACCTGCTGACTTACTTGCTCAATCTATCCTGACCACTGCAGGCTGTCGCTCCTCCGGCGGTGGGCTGACCCGGCCCGAATGCGTGGGCGAGCCTAACGAGTCGAGCGGAGCCAGGTAGCTGCCTGCCGTCTCGTCTTGTCTCGTCTCTGGGACTCGTACAGGCCCGCTCACGCTCCTGCCTTGCTTGGACGAACCATAAAGCGGATGAGCAGGATCGTCAGCTCATACAGGCAGGACATGGTCACCCCCAGGATAATGGGGCTATAGAAATCGGCCCCCGGGGTCAAGAAGGTCGAGGCGATCCACAGCCCGACATGAGACGCGGCGCGGCGGCGTTTCAAGGTTTCCGCGCTTACGATCCCGAGCTTAGCCAGGAAAGTCAACACGAGAGGAATCTCGAAGACGATTCCGAAGGCCAGCAAGAAGAAGGCCACGAACGTAAAGTAGCTGTCTGCCGAAACCAGCTCCACGAAATCGCCGGAGGAGAAAGCGATTAGCCATTGAACTGGATACTGCAGGACCACGAAGCCCAGGCCAATACCGGCCACGAAGAGCAGGCTGCCCAGGATCAGGAAAGGCAGAGCGGCCCTTTTCTCGTGGCGATAGAGACCGGGGGCGATAAAAGCCCAGGCCTGGTACAGGATGACCGGCATTGCCAGCAGGATGCCGACAGCGATCGAGACCTTGAGGAAGACCGTGAAGCCCTCGGCCAGGCCGATAGTGATCAGACCCCTGCCTGCCAGCTCTCCGTGAGAGTCGAGGCGTTGACCAGCCGTCAGCGTTGGCAGGGGTAAGGTCAGGAAATGCAGGATTGGCTCGCGGAAGATAAAAGCGACGACTGCCCCGACAACTACCGCAATCAGGGACTTAAAAATGCGCCAGCGCAGCTCCTCCAGATGCTCGACGAGCGTCATGGAGGCGCCGTCTTCCTCTTCCTCCTGAAAGCGGAAGGTCTCATCCAGGTCGGGCATCAGGTCAGGTTGTCGTAAATTCCCTGTAGCCATGCTCTTCCTCTGCTCACTCCCGGCGGTGTAGAGCGGGCTGGACCGATAGGAGGCGTCTACTCTGCATAGCTGCTATCTTGCTCCCTTTTCCTTCTTGCAACTGCGACAGAGCGGCGTCTCATTCAGCCTTCTGCCCACCCTCGCTGATGGTCGGTTCTGTCTTGCTGACGCTCGCAGGAGAAGCCTGGCTCTGAGTCGACTGAGGCTGTGTCTCGTGAACCAGCTCGGGAGTAGGCTCAAAGAGTGGATCCTGTCGCAGACCGCTCCCGCTGCTCAAGCGGTTCAAATTGTTCCGTGCGGCATAAGAAGGGGAGAAAGGCTCATCCAGGGGATCATGCTCCTCTTTATCCCTGGTGAGATCGCTCATGCCCTTACGGAACTCCTTAATGCTTTTTCCAATCGCCGAACCCATTTCAGGCAGGCGCTTTGGACCGAAGATCAGCAGGGCAACGATCAGAATAACAACCAGATCGAGGCCGTGGAATCCGGGGAACATAGTTGCACCCTCTCTTTTCTTGTCTTGTCTTGCCTTATGGAGGCGTGGCGCCTTCCTTTGTGCATTCCGAAAGCGACAACACTCTTCTTCTTACTTTACTTATTGTATCTCACACTTGCCCCCCTTGCCAGCGCGGCCCTGCAGGGGGCTGGAGGCTGGAGAGCCAGCGGGGCGCCTGGCCCGTCTAGCCAGAATAGGCGGGGTAGGAAGACAGCTCTTGCTGGTGGGGGGCCAGCAGGGACTGCACACACTCCAGACCGAGGCTCAGCACACCGGCCCCGGCGGCGCCGAGAGCCACCAGAGCGGCGGCGCGGCGGCGGCTCAAGCGTTGTTCTCCCAGTAAGCGAGCGATACGTTGACCACTTTCCAGAGAAGCTGCCTCTCTGGTCACGCCCGCCCGCAAGCGGGCCTCCAGATCGGGTGGAGTAGGGGCCTGCTCACCGTAGTGGCGCAGGAGCAGGACTTCAACAGAGTCCGAAGGCTGCATAGTGTCTCCCATTGTACCAGGGAGGATTAGAGACCAGGCGTTCAGGTCTCTCCTCACTGGCGGCGTCTCCTGTTTGAAACGTCTGCTCGGACTGAAGCGGTGGCGCTGGCTCTCTGCTTGCGCGCGGAGAGGGCGCTGGCTCTCTGCCCGCCGGAGCAGATTGGCCAGCAGAAGCAGGGCTGGGCTGGCGACGCGGTCCGTCGCCGCGCTCCAGGGCGTAAAGCTGTTGGAACTGGCGGCGAGCGCGTACCAGGCGCTGACGGACTGCCGGCTCGCTCACGTCCAGCATCTGAGCAATTTCCGCACTGGAGAAGTCACCCACCACTGAAAGCAGGAGGCAGACCCGTAGTGGCTCCGGCAGACGCTGTAACGTTCGCTGGACGGCATCGCGTTCGGCGATCAGTTCGCTGGGATCGGTGCCAGGCGTTGCCCCGTAGCCATGAGGCTGGACAGGAGCCGCCTGGGCCGCAAGATTCTCCGTCAAGCGTTCGCTCTCCGGCTCCTGAGCGCGTCGGCTCTGGTTGCCGAGTGAGGAGAAGGGCACAAAGCGGAAGAGGCGCTTGCGGCGCTCCTGCATACGGACTGTATTGAGAGCGATTTTCAGCAGCCAGGCACGGGCATTAAAATGAGGGCCACTGGAAGCGCGGGCGGCCTCGATACTTTTCAGAGCCTGCTGAAAAGTATCTTGAGTGAGGTCCTGGCTTTCCTCCCAATCGCCGGTCAGGCCATAGATTGTATGAAAGACCAGCTTGCCGTATTGCTGGATCAGCGCCTCAACGGCCTGCGCCGCGGGTCCCATTGTTGTCTACATCCTCACTCACGCACTTGCTCGACGTCAACCGGAGCCGGTGATGCCGGCCAGGGGAAGGAATCTCTCCTTACTTAATTTAAGGAGATGCCTGGGGGAGAAGAAATGTGACAGAGGGAAAGGTGAGGGGGGAAGACGAGGTGAGCGGTGACCACCACCCCACCCATCCCACGCCACATAAGCCCTCGAATCTGGCTGAAGAAGTGCGTCGTCCTCAGCACCGCCTGACCGACCGTTTGCCCACCCACCAACCTGATCGCTTGCTCGACTGGAGCGGTAGGCGGAGAGGCAGACGTAGCGGGGACAAGCAGAGAGGCGGTTTGACCGGCTGTCTGGTATCAGACAAACCGACGCGACGAGCGCATCTACGGCGCGATCCAACCTGGTTCCGAGGTCCCCAGACAGGTGGATGGGGGAACAAATAGAACCGTAGAACTGCGGCCACCGCGCCGCCTCCTGTCTCCCGCCTGCTTCTCGTATCCGCAGAAGAAGATCGAGTCAGGTCAGTGAATAAAGTCGGATCAGATCAGAGCAGCGCAAAGGAACTTAGCGCAGATGTTCCTCGATATATTCCTGGGCCTCACCCACCGTCGTGATCTTCTCAGCGTCCTCATCCGAGATCTGGAGCTTAAACTCCTCCTCCAGGGACATGATCAGCTCCACCAGATCCAGGGAGTCCGCGTTTAGATCCTCGACGAAAGAGGCGCTGGGGACCACCTCGCTCTCATCGACGCCGAGCTGCTCGACGATGATCCGCTTCAAGCGCTCGGCGACGGAGCCGGAGCCGGAGCCAGAGCCAGAAGCCATTAGGATGTCACCTCACTTTCCGCAGTTGGAGTGGGCTGCTGTTGCTGTGCCCGCGCAAATATTGTGCCAAGGACGCCATTGACGAAGCGACTCGACGAGTCGCTGCCAAACAACTTGGCCAGTTCGACCGCCTCATTAATGGCTGCCTTTGCTGGTACCGTATTATTAAACAGAATCTCATAGATTGCAAGTCTGAGGATATTTTTATCGATGCGGGCCATTTGTGAAAGCGGCCATTCGCGTGCGGCGCTCTGGATCTGCGCATCGATCGTCTCCAGGTGGGCGCAGGTGCCCTCAACCAGCTCAAGGGCATAATCCACCACCCGGGGGTGCAGATTGCGCTCCTGGGCATGGCGCCGCACCACCTCGACTGGAGGGTGCCGCACCGTATCAAACTCGTAGAGCGCCTGCAGCGCGACCATTCGGGCCTGTCTGCGTATCCCTACCGGCATAGCGTCTTCACCCAATCGCTGGTCTAGCTTGCTGACTTTGCCCGACCGCGTGCGCTTGCGCGCGAGCAGGAAGCTAGTCTCTCTCGAACACGCCTCATCGTGGATGCCACATCTCCTCTCTCTACTACCTACCTATCCTACCTATCCTACTACGACCTACTGGCTGACCTTGCCTCTCGCCTTCTTTCCTGCCTGCCTGCCTGCCTCTGCTCAAGGCGCTAAGCCACATCCTGGATGTAGACATTGATTTCGCGCACCTGCATCCCGACCATATGCTCGAGGGCGGCGGCCACCTCTTCCTGGACAGCGGTAGCGACCTCGACGACATTGACGCCGGAGGCCACGACCAGGTAAAGGTCGACGCTCACGGTATTGTCCTTGACTGTCAGAGCCACACCCTGGCGAGGGATCTCGCGACCGGCGAAAGCTGGCCAGCGCTCGCTACCACGGGCCAGGCGGACAACGCCGGCCACCCCTAGCGCGGCATTCGAGACGATGGTAGTCAGAACCTGGCGGGCGACGCGCACCACGCCTGGAGGCTCATTGGTCATCTGTCTTGCTTCCCTTCTACTGTGCAGCATACTGACGGGACGCCGGTTGCTCTCTGCGCTCTTTCCCCGGTCTGGTGGGCAGGAACCCTTGATTATTATACCGCATCAGAGCTGGAGCAGACCTTGCTCGCGCAAGGCGGTCACCGCTTTGTCCAGTTCGTTCGCGTTGCTGATTGTCAAGGTAGTGGCATCGCGGGCGATGCGCTTGACCAGGCCGGTCAGCACCGAGCCGGGTCCGATCTCCAGGTAGACGCTGACCCCAGCAGTGGCCAGGTACTCGACGCTGCGAACCCACTGCACGGGGGCGACGATCTGGCGCGCCAGCTCCTGGCGGAGGGCCTCCGCCTCGGTCAGCGGGCGGGCCTCGATATTGCTAATGATGGGAATGGCCGCATGGCGCAGTGGAGTTGTGGCCAGCGCCTGGGCTAAACCCGCGGCAGCAGGCTCCATGACCGGCGAATGGAAAGCGCCGCTGACCGCTAAGGGGATAACCCGCTTGGCGCCGCGCGCCTTAGCTCGCTCCATGGCCAAGGCGAGGGCGCGCTGCTCACCGGAGATGACGATCTGGCCTGGAGCATTCAAGTTTGCCACGCTCACCTTGCCCCAGCCGGGATGATCTGGGTGAGACTGGGCTGCTGCTCCTTCCCGCGTGGCCTCCTGGCTGGCTTCCTGGCAGATCTCCTGCAGCGTTGCCTCATCCAGACCGATGACTGCCGCCATCCCGCCCGGGCAGACGCTTCCTTCGTGGTGCATCAGACGTCCCCGCTCCCGTACCAGGCGCACGGCGTCCTCCAGATCGAGCGCGCCGGCAGCGACGAGGGCCGCATATTCTCCAACGCTGTGACCAGCGGTGAAGGTGGGGGTCAAAGGGGACGACCAGCTAAAGTGAGAAGCAAGCCGCTCCTGCAGAGCGGCCAACAGGGCGAGGCTAACGGTGACAATCGCGGGTTGGGCATTAATCGTCTCACGAAGTTGCTCTTCTGGTCCCTGGAAGCAGAGGGTGCTCAGAGCCATTCCCAGAGCCTGGTCGGCCCGCTCGAAAACCTGGCGGGCCGCGGGGGACTGCTCATAAATATCGGCCCCCATGCCCACTGTCTGACTGCCCTGTCCAGGAAAGAGGAAAGCTATTCCTTTTGCTGCCATAGAGTTACACTGCGCGCGAGGGGCAGACGCGGCGCGAGCGAGACAAGCGATGCCTGCTGGCTAATCGCACCTGGCCTGGTCCTGCCTCGCCCGACCGCGGGTGTGGCCTCGCGCTCTCTCCTCTTCTCGTCATAGTCTCGGTTGCCTGTCCCAGTCAGTGGGGGTGTGCGTGCGCGGTAGAGCGCACTGCGGTGTGGGGGTGGAGGCCACTAGCGCTTGCGCTCCTTGGGCCAGAAGACCTGGCGACCGCGGTAGGTGCCGCACTTAGGGCAGGCATGGTGGGCGAGCCGCGGCGAGCGGCACTGGGGGCAGAGCACCAGCTGAGGCAGCTTCAAGTGGAAATGCGCGCGCCTCTCGCCCTTACGCGCATGGGAAACTCGCTGTTTTGGTAATGCGCCCATAGAACAAAGCTCCTCCTCTATCTCCTAATCGGGCTGGCTGGCGGGAACGGACTGGATGGCCAGCGAGGCCAGCGAGCACGTTAAGCTTGCGACGGCAAGCGCTGTTGCAACAGCTCGGCCAGCGCGCCCCAGCGCGGATCGATCTCTGGTTGACACTGGCAGGGGCCCAGACTCAGGTCGTGGCCGCACTGCGGGCAGAGACCTGGGCAATCCTCGCGGCAGAGCGCGCGCATCGGCAGCTCCAGCAGCAGGTGCTGGCGTACGGCTTCGCTCAGGTCGAGCTGATGATGCTCATCAATTGGAAAGCCCTCATCCTCACCCAGGGGTGGGGGAACGGGCACGCCGCTGGTGACATCGATGGTAGGATAGAACAGCTCCTCGAAGGTGATATGCATGGGCTGCTCAAAGGGCTTCAAGCAGCGGTCGCAGACCATCGGGAGGGTCAGATCCACCCAGCCATCGACCAGCAACCCGTAGTCGGTGCGTCGCATGCGGACGTGGCCGTTGATAGCGCCGAGTATCTTAAGATCGCTATCTAGCTGAACATCTTCTTCATGAATATCTGCCTGGAAGGCGGTCCCGATGGAGGCCTTCAGGAGTTGCGCCACGTTGTACTGCATAAGAAATGGAACCTCACTTTTGCCCCAGAGTAGACGACTAAACGGGAGAAGGGCTACAAATAGAGCTGAACAGGTCAGGCTGTCTGTCGATGGCGCAAGTCTGGAAGATACTCAGCTTCTCACGTACGCTGGTTCATTATAGGTGACCCTGAGAAGGTGTGTCAAGCCCTTGGCTCGGGGCGGCGTGGTGGCTCGCCTGGGCGTCCCAGCATGGGGCCACCCATGGTATCGGCGGCCAGGGAAGAGCGGCGGGGGGAAGGATGGGGGGGGAGAGCGTCCTCCGCCTCCTCCTCGTCGGCGTAGAGGGCATAGTCCTCCTCTGGCAGCGGCAGCTCCTCGGCGGCCTGGTCCTCGCTCTCTTCTTCGACGTAAGGTGAGGAGGCCTCCAGGCTTTCCAGGCCCTTCTCGATACTGAGAATGGTGCGACTGATCTCCGTCTCGATGGCGGTCAGGTGCTCATGCAAGGACCGCAAGGTTTCCGCCACGTAGGCGTTGGCCTCGCTCTTGAGCTGCTGGGCCTGTTCCTCTGCCAGGCGTACTAACTCCTCTGAGCGCTCCTCAGCCTGGCGCAGCAGCCCCTCACGGTCCATAACACGCTCGGACTCCTCGCGGGCCTTTGCCAGGATGCTGGCCGCCTCTGCCTGGGCCTGAGCCAGGATACGCTCCTTCTCCTGCAGGAGGCGTCTGGCCTGCTTGACCTCTTCAGGAACCGCGGCGCGCATTTGATCAAGGATCGCCAGAATCTCAGCTTCCCTGACCATGATCTGATTGACGAGAGGCATCCTGCGGCTGCTGGCGATCAGGTTTTCCAGGCGATCTACCAGATAGAGTATATCCACACTGACCCTTCCTCTTCCTCGTGCTCTCTTGCGGCTGGCTGACTGTACAACTGGCGAACAAGTGAGCGAGCAAGCGCGTGCACGATGCGCTTGCGCTGCTGAACTGGTCGGTCCCAACTGGCCGTGGTTGGAGAGAGCGCCTGCCTGGCGTCCTCCGCCTTGTTGCTCGCAGCGTGCAGATCAGCCCGCCGCTATCTACCTACCTACCTATCTATCTGCCTACCTGCCTGCACCGACCGGCCTCTGGCCTTCGGTCAGGATGCCGGCCATGAACTGTGACCGGCGCCCTTTCTTGCTTGCTTGCTTGCTCTGCCTGTGACCTCGCGCCCGGCAGCTCAACTGTTGCGCTCAGGATGCGCTGTGGCCAAATTTGCGCTGCAGGGCTTTAATGACTACTGGCGGCAACATGTCGCTGACATTCCCTCCCAGTCGGGCTACTTCCTTGAGCAGGGAGGAGCTGACAAAGAGATGCTGTAAATTCGTCAGCAGACAGACGGTCTCGATTTCCGGGGCCAATTTGCGATTCATCAGCCCTTGTTGAAACTCGGCCTCGAAGTCGTTAGGGGAGCGCAGGCCCTTGATGATGACTGAGCCTCCTACTGAGCGCACAAACTCAACGACGAGGCCGTAGAATTTTTCTACGCGGACATTGGTAAGGCCCTCGGCGGCAATGACCTCTTCCCAGAGCTGCACCCGCTCGTCGACAGAGAAGAGCAGATTCTTATCGGGAACAGCGTAGACTGCCACGATCAGCATATCGAAAAGGCGGGCGCCGCGCCGCGCGATATCCAGGTGGCCGTGCGTGAGCGGGTCAAAGCTGCCCGGATAAACGGCAATCCGTTGACGTTTCTCTGCGTTGCTCACACGAACATCCCTTCACGATGCTGAAGCGGCCCTTGTCTATCTCTCTGTTGAGTGACCGACCGCTGCTGTACCTGCCAGCGGAACCAGGAGCGCTCTCTGCAGGCAGTCAGATAGCCAATCAGGACCGGCGTTCGGTTCGGCGCGGCTCTGCCTGCTCTGGCCTGGCCTGGCTTGCACGCCGGCCTTGTCTGCTGCCCTTCCTTGCCGTCTGGCATGTTGCTCTGTCGCCTATGATACCATATCTGCTGGAGATGGGGCAATGCGTGAGGCTGTGACTGACAGGTAAAGCAGGCGGGCGACAGGTGATAGGGCCGGCTGAGCTGAGGTAAGGGAGCGGGGCGCGGTTGAGGGAACGAGCGGAGGCTATAAAAAAGGTCGGTGCTCGTGACGAGCACCGACCCCAGACGCTGTAGTCTGCAAGCAGGGGCGGCAGGACTTGAACCCGCAACCTGCGGTGTGGAGCTGCTCCACCGCAACCCGTGTGCAGCGGGCTGCTGGCGATGTCTCCCCGAACCGGACGTGCACCTTTCGATGCATCCGGCTCTCCAGAGGTCTGGAGCCAGTCCAAGCGCTAGACGCCAGTTGGCCTCGCGCGTGAGGCAGACCTCCTGCATCCCTTCCCCGTGTCTCAGGCATTACCCTGAGCCTTTGAGTACTATGGATGCTCCGTCGCCATGCACCTTACGGTGTTTAGGCGATCCCCCAGTTGCACTTCTGCTCCGCTCCGGGTTTAGGTGCCTCGTTCGTCGCCGCGCTCGCCTGGGCGCTGTCCGTACCCTTGGCGAGAGCCTCGCTGGAGAAGCGGTTGCCAGCCCTCCAAATTACGACTGACAATCCAGCGAAGCGGGCAACTGAGGTTCAAGCAATCCAGCCTTCACCATGCCCGGCCTAGCTGCCCGGCGTGTAGCCATCCGCTAGCTGGGGAGTGGACCGCCGGACTTTTCGACCATGCTGTTGTCCCTGCCCCCTTTCGGGAGCCAGGTGAGGTCGTGCTTTAATCACACCCGCTTCAGTGATGTTGCGCTACCGCAACAGGAACAGAAGCACCACAGGGGCGCACTTTGGAGACCGCTGCTCTACCGATTGAGCTACACCCCTGTACACAGGCCACAGAACTGTGGCCTGGCGGAGAGGGTGGGATTCGAACCCACGAGGGACTTTTGATCCCTAGCGGTTTAGCAAACCGCCGCACTAGGCCTCTATGCGACCTCTCCTTGTTGGTTCATGGCTCCTTTGCGATTGTCATCACAAGGATACTCCACTTCTTGTGACTTGTCAAGTCCCTCTTCGGCTCTCCAGGCGGGCTGTCCTGCCCGTCTCTCGTGCCCAGAATCAAGTCGCCCGTTGGGGTTGGTGGCAAGGGGGCCCTGGCGTCCGCTCTCTGGCGTTTGCGGGCGTAAGTACCAGGAATTTTGGATGGTCATGCTGCACACTGTACGAAGTGGTGAGTATACTTAATATTGTCGGCAAGAATTGCAAGAAACGCACGATGCTGAGCTGATTGTGAGTGCCCAGCGCGAACTGGTAAAGAGAGGATAGCGAAGCGATGCTGGGGCAATTCAACATCGGCTACGGGGTCCGCCAGATTCCGCTGCCCGCGCGGGCGCTGGGATGGTTCTGTGCCCTGGCTGTGCTGATCTGGGTTTCGGGCGGCTTCCCTCCCCATGCCTGGCTGCTGCTCTGGCAGTCGCTCCAACAGCTTCCAGCGCTGTGGGCGGCCCGCGGCCCCGCTCTTCTGCTCCCTGTATTGGGACTGGTCATCCTGGCCCTGCTCCTGGCCGCGGCCTGGATAGGGCTGTTGCTCGCTGGCTGGCGCCTCTTACGGACCTGCTGGTACTCCTGGCAGGAGCGCCAGTTGCTCAAGCATGAGCTTAAGCAGCTGCGCGAGGCCGAGGTCCAGGCAACGCGTGCTGTGAAGCGCTATCGTCCCGGCGGTGGGGGACGGTCCCGTTCGCAACCATTGTCGACCTCCCGCCCGCTGGCTCCCACCTCTGGCTCTCCCGACTTGCTGACGCGCCCGCTGGCCTCTGTCTCTGGTCCCTCTCCCTCTGCTGAGCCAAATGCAGCCCCCTCCCTGGAAGCGCGACGTGCTCTTTGGGCTAATTTCCCCACCCAGGTTGACCTCTCTCTCTCGTCACCGCCTGCTCTCTCCGCGCTGATGGCTGCCCCTGTCGAGGAGCAGCTCGCTTTTCCCTCTCCTGCGGAGGCTCAGGCCCTTGAGACCCCCACACCCAACTGGCCAGCGCCAGCCGGGAAAAGGGCTGAGGAACGACGTACAGAGACGCTGGCGAGCCTGCCGTCGAAAGGAACGCTGGTCATCCGTATGGGAGCCGTTACTGATCCCGGCCTCAAACGCAAGCATAAGCCGAATGAGGACAATCTGGTGGCTATTCAGCAGCAGCGGACTCATAGCGGCCAGACCTTTGGTCTCTGTGTGGTGGCTGATGGAATGGGGGGCCATTCCAATGGCCGTGAGGCGAGCCGCCTGGTGGTAGAGACCTTCTGCGAGCTGGCGCTGCCTGCGCTGACCAATTCGGTCGAGAATGACGAAACCTTCTTGACCGGCATTCTGGTTGACGCCCTGCAACATGCTAATCTGAAGCTTTATCAGCGGAATCGCGCTGAGAAGGCCGACATGGGAACAACGGTGACCGCGGCCCTTCTCCTCGATAGTACCGCTTATGTGTTGAATGTGGGCGATAGTCGGACATATCTCTATCGCCCGGCAACGGGCCTGACCCAGGTAACGCAGGATCACTCGGTGGTGGCCCGCTTATTGAGTGCGGGGTCTATTTCTCGCGAGGATGTCTATCGACATCCGCAGCGCAATCAGATTTATCGTTGCCTGGGAGATCGGGCCTCGGTCGAGGTCGATGTCTTTGCTGTGCCTTTGCTGCGAGGCGATAAGCTGCTCCTGTGTTCTGATGGCCTGTGGGAGATGGTGCGCGACCCTCAGATTGAGCATCTCCTGGGCCTCACTGCTGATCCTGTGACGATCTGCCAGTGCTTGCTTCAGGCAGCACTCGATGGCGGCGGTGACGATAATGTGAGTGTGATCGTGGTTGAGGTGCTGCAGATCGCTGCCTGAAGTCGGACTGGTCCACTTGTCCCCTGCGGCAGGCTCGTGTGGCCTCCATTATCTGTCTGCCTGCCCGTCCGCCAGTCCGCCCGCTATCCTCGAGGTCTTTCTCCTGCTGGCTTGCTCCCTGCTCGGTTTCACTGGAACTGTTGGGGGGCGACTGGACCTGTCTCCGCTCGACGAGGGGATACGCTCGATGGCGAGGATAGAATAGAGATAGCTGCCAGTGGATGGCCTGGGCTGGTCTGAGGTGGCTGTGCTCTGCCCGGGCTCTCCTGGTTCTGGCTGCTGATGGGAAGGCACGGATGACAAGGCTCTTTTGCCTGGAGCGCTTGGTGCTCGCGAGCGGAGAACGAGCGATGACGATCTGGATTGGTACCTCTGGCTGGCTCTATCCGCACTGGGTGGGCCGCTTCTATCCGCCTGATTTGCCGCCGCAGGAGTATCTACCGTATTATGCCCGGCATTTTGCCACGGTGGAAATTAACAGGAGCTTCTATCGCCTGCCCCCGCGTTCGCAGTTTGCCCTTTGGGCTGAGCAGGTGAGGTTCCATCCGCGTTTTCGCTTTGCGGTCAAGGCCAGTCGCTATCTGACGCATATGAAGAAGCTGCGCGATGCGGCTGAACCACAGGCGCGTCTGCTGGAGGCGGCGCGCGGTTTGGGTCAGCGTCTGGGCCCGCTGCTGTACCAGCTTCCGCCTCACTGGAAGAGCGACCTGGGGCGTCTGGAGGACTTTCTCCATTTGCTGCCGCCTGGACTGGCGGTAGCTTTTGAGTTTCGTGACCCTTCCTGGTTGCAGGGGAGCGAGGGTGAGCGCTTGTGCACTTTGTTGGCCGGGGCCGGCTGTGCCCTGGTGCTGGCAGTCGGGGGGGAACTGCCCACGCCGGTGGATCTGCCGGCCACAGCGGCCTTTCGCTATCTGCGCTTCCACAGTGGGCAGGCTGGCCCTTGCTTCAGTGAGGCGGAGCTGGCTTTCTGGGCCGAGTGGTTGAGCAGGGAGGCGAGAGAGGGGCGTGAGTGCTATGCCTATTTCAATAATGATAGCGAAGGATATGCCCTGCGCAATGCCGCGCGTCTGCGCGAGCTGGTTACTGGTCGTCTGGGCGTCGGGGCGGTGGCCTTCTAGGGTGCCACTGCCGGCTGGCGTGGCTTCTGTCCCGGAACAGCGACCACTCTGGGTTGACAGCCAGGCAACCTCTTGCATATACTTCCTCTGCCAGCAGTGAATCGTGCGACGCATCAGGTGGCCGGAAATGCCTGCGCTCATTTCCGGCAGAATAGGGAAGCCGGTGAGAATCCGGCGCAGTCGCGCTACTGTGACTGGCGAGCACCTTGGCGACCCGTCCGCTCGCTCTCCGCTGCGGGCGGGTGCGCGTCGATTAGTGAACAAGCCACTGTTCCTGTGCGGGCCTGCGTAAGGGCAAAGCTGCGTAAGTCTGCGGGCCAGGCCGGGGAATGGGAAGGTGCGTCAAGGTGCGCTTGAGCCAGAAGCCAGGAGACCTGCCTGATGCCAGTGGCCCATGTTCCTTCGCGTCAAAGGAGCAGGCGTACTATCAACCACCAAACCGAGCTGACCCGCTGCTTCTCCGGTCCTTTTGTGTTGTGGTTGCGCCCCCTCTACGCGAGGTGACAATGGACGGTTATCTTTTGCTGTGGAGGAGTGAGTTTTATGCGCATCCGTGTCATCTCCAGATGGTTTTTCCCTTGTTTGTTAGTTCTGTGCTTCCTCTTACTTGCTGCCTGTGGACAGAGTCAGAATGGCGGCAGCGCGGCGCAGCCAAGTCCCACGCCGACGGTAGTGCGCGATATCTACGGCACTCCGGTGGTCTTCCCAAAGACGGCCCCGCAGCGTCTTATTTCCCTAGTGCCGAGCATGAGCGAGATTCTGGCCGCCCTCCACCTGGAGAGCCGTATTGTGGCGGTCGACTATTATACGGACTACCCGACGCAACTGACCCGTCTTCCACGTATCTCGGATGCCAACGGCGACTATAATGTAGAGCGCATTGTGGCTCTGCATCCCGATCTGGTGCTTAGCTCTGGCGGTCTCACAGAGAAGTACGATGCGCAGCTGACACGCCTGGGCTTGCACGTGGTTGATTTGCCAGACAATACCATTGCTCTGATGCTGGCTGAGATTCAGACGGTGGGGCGTCTGACCTTCACTGAGAACACGGCGGATGCGCTGGTCAAGCAGCTCCAGCAGCGCATCGCTCAGATCCGCCAGGCGGTGAAGGGGACCACGCCGCCGACGGTGATGCTGGAGGCCGACGATAGCACTCCTGGCAAGCCTTATGTCTTTGGGGGTGGTACGTTTGGCGACGAGCTGCTCCAGGATGCTAATGCGATCAATGTCTTCCACAACAATACGAGCAATGGCGGCTATCCCCAGGTCACTGATGAGGCGGTGATCCGCGCCAATCCTCAATATATTATCCTCACCGAGGACCCGCGCTATGGTGGCGATCCACAGCTGGTCTATCGCCGCCCTAACTGGGGCCAGATTACCGCCCTCAAGTTACACCATGTCTATCATCTCAATACGGATCTGATGCAGCGTCCGGGGCCGCGCCTCGTTGATGGTCTGCAGTGTCTGGCCCAGCTGCTGCATCCTGCAGTCTTTAGTGGCTCCTTGCCGGCCTATTGCCAGTAAGGGAGAGGAGGCGGGCAGGGCAGGGCGGAACAGAGCAGAGCAGCACAGCACAGCACAGATGGAAGGCTAGGGCGGATAACGATAGGAGGTGGGTGATGATAATCAGGGACTTCTGGTCTCTCGAATTAGCGACGAATACCCCTTACCTGGGCAGGTGCCGACCCTTACACTGGAAAGAGGCATAGGCTCCCTGCTGGGGAGCGAAGGTCGTCCGTCGCCGGTGTCCGGGTGCCCGTGGCAAGCTGTCCGTTGGCTATCGCTGGCGACGTAGTGATGGAAGAAAGAAGAGAGGAGTCCTGATCACCATGCGCATTCGGCACGTGACTCGGGCGAGCGGGCAGTCGGGACGTGGCAGAGCGACGCGCTCAAAGGCTGACGCGGCCCAGGCCAGTGCGCCGGGGCAGGGCTGGCAGCCCACGTCTCTGCCAGATAGGGGGACCGGGTGGCGGCCCTGGCTGGGCGAGCGCGAGTACGATGATGAGCGCTATCTGCGGCCCGCGCTGCCTCGCAGGCGACATTCCTCTCCTGCCAGGGTTGGACCGGACGAACCGGGGACGCCTGATGAGCCACAGGCGTGCCCCGCTAAAAGGGAGGTGTCCGGGCCGGATCTGGCAGCTGTGGTCGAGCAGGAGCGTGCGGAGCGGCTGGCGGTGCTGAAGACGCGTGTTGCCGCGGGTACGTACGAGGTTGATAGTGTCGCGCTGGCCCGCAGGATGCTGGGCTATCACTAGGGACGGCTGAGCGCTGAGCGGCAGCCAGCGCCGGGAATGGGCTGCTCTTTCCGTATGTGTGGTGCGATCCCGTGGGGAAGCTGCGACGTGGTCGGGCATGGTGGGGAGCGTACCGGGCCAGCCCCTGGCCCTGGGGGCGGACTTGCTGGCCCAAGATCGGCCAGCGAGAGGTCCGCCAGGCCAGGCGGGGGTGGGAAGGTCTGGACGCTCTCCTTTTTTGGCAGTGGCAGGGGCTGGACCTCCTCGGCTATACTCTTCTAGAGTACCGGCAGGTCTGTAACACGTAAGAGAGGCCACTCTTACGGGTTTGCGTGACCTCGCTCCATTGAGTTTGTTGTTCCCGTTGTTCGTCAGGTTCCTCGCAAGGAAAAATGGGAGGTACCTATGCAGGATTTGGCTCAGATGCGCTGTGTACCCTGCCGTGGCGGCGAACCGGCTTTGTCAGATGCGGAAATCAATAACTTGCTATCTCAGCTCCCAGGCTGGCAGGTGGTCGAGGTGGATGGGATCAAGCGCATCGAAAAGACTTTCCACTTTGATAACTTTGCCCACGCTCTGGCTTTCACGAATGCGGTCGGTGCACTCGCTGAGGAACAGGATCATCATCCGCAGCTCGTGACTGAGTGGGGGCAGGTGAAGGTCGCCTTCTGGACTCACGCGGTGGGTGGGTTGCATCAAAATGACTTTATTATGGCGGCCAAAACTGAGGCGGCTTTTGCTCAGGCCGAAGGTCGCAAGACGTCTTAGGCACCTCGTCTGGCGATCCGCTGGGCTTAGAGGCGCTCAATCCCCAGCTCGTGGCACCAGCATGCGGGAGGCGCGGTCTCGGCTCGCTCACTCGACATCGACCAGAGATCGGTCTCTCGCCTTCGTGCTGGTGCCTTTGCCTCTCCTCTCTGGGCTACCTTTCTCTGCCTGCGCCAGGTACTTTTTTCCTGGTTGCTCTGTCGCCACTGCCTTTTGACGTCGCTAAATTGACATAGTATGATATTCAAAAAGATGATATAATCCACATAGAGAGGCAGCTTATCAGTAGAGTAAATCGCATACGTGCCTGTGCATGAGGTCGAAAACGAAGGATTGGACTCCCCTGGCTGGTGCAAGCCAGCCTGGGCCTGACAGTGGCCAAGGCAAGGATAGCCAGCAGCGGCTCTGGCCAGTGGCCTGGTCTTGGCGGCCTGGATCGCGGTCAGGCCAGTACTCTTGGATGAAAACCAGCCTGTGGCTGTTGGTCAGCCTCCTCTGTGGTCTCTGCCTGCTAAGCGCCTGCGGCCCGACGAATGAAGCGCCCGCTGCTGCTGACGAGCTAGGAACTCTTCATAGAGGTCTCGTCTACGTCGCCATTGGCGCCTCTGACTCCTTTGGCTTTGGCACCGCTGATCCCTACGCCGATAACTGGCCTATTGATCTAGCCCATAAGCTTGGCCCATCCGTCCATCTGGTCAACCTCGGCATTCCCGGCGTCCACCTCCATCAAGCGCTGCGTCTGGAGTTGCCCATCGCGCTCGATGTCCATCCTGACATCGTGACGATCTGGCTGGCGGTGAACGATCTGGCTGATCAGGTGCCGGTGACGGCCTACGCGCGCGACCTGGATCTGCTCCTCACGCGCCTCCAGGCAGGGGCGCCGCGGGCCAGGATTGCCATTGCCAATGTGCCTGACCTGACGCTGCTCCCACATTTTCGCACCTTTGATCAGCAGTGGCTGCGCTCTCAGATCCAGCTCTATAACGCTGCCATTGCTGATAATGTGAGCAAGCATCATCTGATTCTGGTTGATCTATCACAGCAGCGCTACAACCTGGCCCGTCATCCTGAGTATGTGAGTGACGATGGTCTTCATCCGAGCGACATCGGCTACGTGGCTCTGGCTGATCTCTTTTATCAGGCTCTGCGCTGAGGCCGGGCCTGACGCCTGGCTGAGCGGCAGGAACAGGAGGCGCGACCAGCTCAGGCGGCCAGTAAGGTAGGCTGCCAGGGAGGGGGGCAGCTGTGACAGGAGGTACCGGACAGGCTCAGTCAATTTGCAAGAAAGTAGCATGACGGAACTTTTTGGTATCCCGCTTGATACGCTCAGCACGATCCTGCTGATCATCACCCTGGCGATTGTGGCGCTGGTCCTGGTACTGGCGTTGCGCAATCGGCTTTTTTTTAAGATCGGTGTGCGCAATATCCCGCGGCGGCGCACGCAGATGATGCTGATCATCTTCGCGCTCATGCTATCGACCACCCTGCTCTCTAGCGCCCTGGCGACCGGCGATGTCATGACGGGAGCGGTGCGCAGCGTTGCAACCTATAATGTAGGCAACGTTGATGAGACGATAGAGGGCGGTTCCGGCGATCTGGGCTTCTTCGATGAAGCGATCTATTACCGCCTGCGTGCGCAGGTGAGGGGCGATCCTGATATTGCCGCCCTGGGAGCGGCCATCATGGAACATGATCTGTTGGTGGCCGACCAGACCTCGCGCCAGGTGCGCTCAGGTGTGACAGCGCTGGCCGCTCTGCCGGGCAGCGAAGATGGTTTTGGGGGTATTGTCGCTGAGGATGGCAAGGGCCGCTTGCATCTTGCCTCGCTCGGTCGTAACGAGGTCTATCTGAATCGGACGCTGGCGCAGCTTCTAAACGCTCATGCGGGCGATCGCCTCTATCTCTACTCGCAACGCTGGCCGGGACGGCGCTATGAGGTGCGTGTGCGCGCTATTGCCGATAGCAGCGGTATGATAGGCGATACTCCTTTCATTGTGAGTCAGGTGCAGCTGTTTCGGCAGATTGAGCAGTGCGGCGATGCCATCACACAGATCTTTGTGGCCAATCGCGGTAGTGACGGGCCTGATAGCATCGCTATCTCCGATCGTGTCGAAGAGAAGCTAGAGCGGCTCATTCCGCGCAATGTCCACGTCATTGAGGTCAAGAAGCTGGCCATTTTGAATTCGGAGAAAGCGCAAGACATTTTCTCGCGCATCTTCGTTCTGTTTGCCCTCTTTATTGTAGCCATTGGGATGCTGCTGATCTTTCTCATCTTCGTGCTGCTGGCAGCAGAACGGCGGGTTGAAATGGGGATGGCGCGAGCTATTGGAGTGCTGCGTCGTCATCTGGTCTTGACCTTTCTCTTCGAAGGGGCGATCTACGATTTGCTGGCCTCTTGCGTCGGGCTGGCCTTTGGGGTGGCCATTGGGGCCTTGCTGGTGCTCTTGCTTGGGCCGGTGTTGGAACGCTTCGACTTCCCGCTCAAGCTGACCTTTCAGCCGCGCAGCCTGCTCATCGCCTACTGTCTTGGTACCATTTTCACCTTCTGCGCCGTCACAGTCTCCGCCTGGTTGGTAAGTCGTATGACTGTGGTGGAGGCTTTGCGCAATCTGCCAGAGCCGGAGCGGCGACCGCGCACCATTGCGGAACTGAGGGGGCTGCTTGGACTGGTGGGGAAAGCTCTGCGTCAGCGCAGTCGTCGCCTGCTCAGCTATCTCAGCGAGCTGCTCATCGAGGGTGGGCGTGCTCTGGTCCTGGCGGGCCTGCTCCCGCTGCTGGCGGGCCTCTGGCTGTTCTTCTATGGCCTGACAGAGCGGCTGGTAGCACCTTTCTCCCTGGGTCTCTCGCTCCTGGTCATTGGTGGCTGCCTGCTCCTCAAGACTGGCGTTATCGCGCTCAGTCCTGCCAGATACAGGCCGCAGATACGCCGTCTGAGCGATCGGCTGGTGCCAGCTATTGCTGGCCTGACCATCTGCGCCTACTGGGCTGTTCCCTTCGATCTCTTTGCCTCGCTGGGTCTGGTACGTTTCCGCTCCAGCATCGAAGTCTTCTTTCTCGCCGGCTTCATGATGACCCTGGGGATTGTCTGGGCCCTCATTGCCAACGGCGATCTACTTGTCAAACCTCTGTTATCGCTCTCGCGCGTACGCCCGCGCCTGCACTTGTTGGCGCGTCTGGTGGCCTCCTATCCGCTGCACTATCGCTTTCGCATGGGGCTGAGCGTGACGATGTTCAGTCTGGTCGTTTTTGCTTTGACTGTGATGACGGTGATCACGGCGGCCATGCAGCACAGTTATGCTGACATTAATCTACAGACGGGGGGCTATGACATTCAGGCCATTCCCTATTTTCGGCCCTTGCTCTCCAGTCAAGGAAAGGAGACTCCTGATGAGCAATTGCGGGCCATTCTGGCGCGGCATGGCATTGATCCCGGGGCCTTCAGCGCCATTGGAGTGCGGACGACAACGCTGGTGGGGGTGATTCAGCCGACGGCTCCTCAGCCGGCCTGGCGGCTCTATCCGGCTCAGGTGATCAGTGGGGGCTTTCTCCAGGGCTATGGCCTGCATTTGGTGGCGCGAGCGCGCGGCTTCAGCAGCGATGCTGCCGTCTGGCAGGCATTGCAGGAGCATCCGAACTATGCCTTGATCGATAGCAGCGCGCTGGAGGCCAGTCTGGGTGCCCGTGGCTCGCCTGGGGTCTATGATCCCTCGGCGCCGACGGCCAGTGAGGCCGGGGTGCCACTCACGCCGCCCGGTCTGGACCCTTACTATACCTTTGCCCTCAGCGGGATCTCGCTGGGAGAAACGAACTTCACGCCGCAAAGCATCTGGGTGACGCGCTCGCCGGGGGGCGACGGCCTCTCTGCCTTGCTCAATGCCTCGGTTGCCAAGCTGACCATTATTGGGGTGGTTGATAACAGCAACGGCGATCATTTTGGACTCTACATCTCGCAGCGGCTCTACGGTTCGATTGCGCCCGATCCGAATAATCCCGAGGTCCAGGCCTACTACTTTAAGGTGGCGCCGGGTCAGGACAAGCGCGCGCTAGCCCTCCGCCTTGGCTCGGCCTTTCTCGACGAGGGTCTTGAGACCACTGTCTTGGAAGATGCCATTTGGGAGGTGCGCGGGCCCCGCATCCTTCTCAGCGATATTATGATCGGAATTGTCGGGCTGGCGCTCCTACTCGGGGTTGCAGCCCTGGCCATTACCGGTACGCGCGCCGTGATTGAGCGGCGCCAACAGATTGGGATGCTGCGTGCGCTGGGGTGCAGCCGCCGTTTGATCAGGACGGCCTTTCTGGGTGAGTCTGTGCTGGTGGCGGTGCTTGGTAGCTTGATTGGTCTGGTGCTGGGTCTGCTGCTGGCGCGCAATCTGTTTGCTGCCAACTTCTTTGAGCGCTATCAGACTGGTCTGGTCTTTGTCATTCCCTGGGGCCAGTTGGTTCTGATTATTGGCTTTGCTCTGGTAGCCTCGCTGGTGGCGGCACTTCTGCCGGCCTGGCAGGCAGGACGCGTCACGCCGATCGAGGCCTTGCGCTATCAGTGAAGGAGGTGCCGGACCCTGCCGCCCGCCCTGCCGGGTCTGCTGGCTAGCAGGTCCAGGTGACCTGCGTGGCAGTGCCGTCCTGGGTGCGAAAGAGCAGCTGACCCTGGCGCGGGCAGGAGGCGTAGATGTAGATGGTAATTTGCTGTTGACTGCCAGGCTCTAGCCAGCCCTGCTGTGGTGCGAAGAAAGCGCGCACATTGGAGCTGCTGGCCGACCATTGGGTAGTGTCGCTGGCCGCGGAGGAAAGCGAGAGGGTGACCTGACAGCGGAAGGTGAAGCTGTCGTGGCTGCAATCGTCTGATCCGTTAAGCTGGGCTGGACTGACGGTCAGCAGCGGCGGAGTGGGCGTCGGCGAGGGCGTGGGTGTCGGGTGCGGCGTTGGACTGGGCGTCGGCGAAGGTGATGGTGTCGGTGTGGCCGTCGGCGAGGGAGTAGGCGTCGGGCTGGGTGAGGGCGACGGCGTTGGCGCCACGGTGATGATGACGGTACTCGTTGGAACCGTGGGAGTCAGTTGGGCGGTCTGTCGCCAGAGGCCGGCTGACAGCAGTGGCAGCAGCAAAATGATGAGCAGGCTCAGGATGACCACGAGGCTGACCACGCCCATTAGAATCCAGCGTCCTTGCCTGGCCTCGCGCCGATAGCTCACGCCCTGGCCCGGGCTGCCGCGAAGACCGGCTCCCATGCCAGCGAGACCTGCTGCGCTGCCAACGGCTGGTCGGACGCTCTCGCTGATGACCGTGGGTTGCTCGTTCCACGGTAGGACGGGTGTGGCTGGGGCCTCTGCCTCCTCCGCTTCGCTGGCCTTCTGAGACACCCCATCTGCTGGTTCCAGGATGCTGCCGCTGCCAGCTGTCACAAACGTCAACTCAGGAGGAGAGCCGACAACAGGCTCCTGGCTTGGTGAAAGGGGCGCGGCCTGACCCTGCTCTGGGATCGACGGCTGACTCTGGCTGGACAGTGCTGGCTGTGGTATGGTCTCTTGCTCGTGGATCGAGATTTCTTCCTCTGTCGATGTGTGGCCGGTGAAAGTGCCTGCCTGCTCTTGGGAAATGCTGGCCTCTCCGCTCGCAGTTGAAGCGTCGGGGACGGCGGGTTGACCCCCCCCGGGAGCGAGAGGGTGGCCGAGATTGGAGCTGGAACTCTCGGGAACACGGGTAGCATCGCTGGGGCGGAGCAATTCGCTGCTCGCCGGAGAGAATTCAAGAGGGGACGGCCTGGTTCGTCCGGCTGATAGGAAACGCACTTCGCTGATCGCTGGCAGGTTCGGGGCGCTGCTGCTGGCAGAGGTGGGAAGGCTACCTGTGGGAGGGGAGGCAGCTGCCGGGAAGAGCGCATTGAGGAACTCCTTGACGGTAGGGAAGCGTTGGTCGCTCTCTTTGGCGAGGGCTTGCAGCAGCGCCTCATCCACCCGGCGTGGCAGCAGCAGGTTGAGCTGTGTCGGGGCCACTGGCTGCTCGTGGCTGTGCTGTCGCGCCAGCGTTGCAAAATCGGTGCCGCTGAAAGGGGGCCGCCCGGTCAGCAGCTCGTAGGCAATACAGGCCAGGGCGTACTGATCGCTGGCGCGACTCGTCATCCCTTCGAACTGCTCAGGGGCCATGTAAGGCCAGCTGCCAGGGCGCAGCTGTGGCTCACCATCGGTCGCTGTGGCCCAGCTGAAATCGGTGAGCCATAGCTCTCCCTTGGCGTTGAAGAGGATATTCTCCGGCTTCAGGTTGCCATGCATCACGTTGAAGTGATGGGCATAGGCCAGGGCCTCAGCGATCTGTTGTAACAAGGCACCAGCCTCGGCCACGCTCAGTGGGGTCGTCCCCTGGCGCGCCAGTCGCTGGCGCAGTGAGCCGCGCAGCGCGTATTCGCTCATTAAATAGACTTCGTCCTGGTCGACACCGCTCTCCAGCGGAGGGGGCAGATGCGGATGTCGCAGCATCCTCAGCAGGCGTACCTCACGGAAATATTGCTCGCGATGGCGAGGGAAAGGCGGGTGAAAGAACTTGATCACCACCGTGTGGCCGGGGGCTGTCAGATGCTGAGCCAGGTAGGCGCTGCTCGCTGGCCGGTTGCCGAGGCCAGCAATGATTCGATAGTGACCGATCACTCTATCGATATAGCGATTGCGCTCGCGCATAGCTCCTCCACCGGGGCCCGAGGACTGTCATCCACAGCCGACCATTGCTGCTGCTGTAGGGCACTGCTCCATCTGACCAGGGGTGCTGTTCCAACCTCTTGCCACATCGTACTTCCCCCTTCTTTCCTCGCTTGCTTGCCTTTGGCGCATACTCACAAGGCTGCCTCATTCCAGGGCAAAGAGAGTATAACTGGCACTTCTGCATGGTGTCAATGAAAGAGAGAAATGGGGGATGACAATCGCTCCCCGTGCCTGATAATATCAAGACGAATGGGCTGTAGCCTCTTCTAGAGTGACTCACCCGTGAATTCTTCGTTATCTATTCATAGCAGTACTAGAGCTGCCCATTTGGACTGTGTTGGTCATAGGATGCGGCTTGAGAGTGTAGGAAGGGTCTGGTGACAATGAATCGGTGCCTCTACTGCAGCAGGCCATGTGAGCAAGGGGTGGTGTTTTGCGACGAGTGTCGGGCACTGCTGTTGCAACGTCATGCCCTCGCTGAGCAAGAAGTGCTTTTTCCACCGAGAGGTGAAGGACGGCAGGTGGCTGGGCTTTCAGATGCGAATGGCTGGCCGCCGCCCTCGCTACGTGGCTTCCCGACGGTGCCGATGAGTGCCGCTGATGGGGCTTGGGAGGAGGAAGGTAGCGCTGATCCACGGGCGCGCTCTGCGCTGGCTTCGGGATCAGAGCAGAGAACAGGTCGGGAGGGGACCCAGGGCAGTTTTCCCCCGCTTGAGCCAGGTGGTGTGAACCAGGACCTGGACCGGCCCGCGTGGCACTGGTCCTGGAAGGCCCGGCGTCAGGCCTGGTCTGAGGAACTGATCTCCTCCGCAGCAGCTGAGGTGCAGGGAGCGGGGTGGCCTCAGCAACGCGGCAGCGAGCCAGCCGGGAGGCTGGAATCGCTGCGAGCGACGTCGGAGGCGCATTATCTGCCTGCCTCCGGGGGGCGTGATAGCGCACCATCTGGCGGATCGCCATCTGGCATTCATCCCAATGGCTTGAGGGATGCCCGGTCGGGTCGCTGGCTCCTGGGGGACCGGAGCAGGTCGTCGTGGTGGAGACAGCCGGGGCGCAGGCCCTGGTTGCGCTGGCTCTTTGTAGGACTGACGATTCTGGCGCTTCTGCTCATTGGCTTGAATGGTTGGCTGATCCGCTCACGTTTCGCTGGTGTCCATCAGCCGACCATGCCGGTAGGCCAGCCGCCGTTCTTGACGGCGGCACCGACGCTGGTCCATGCCGGTCAGGCGGTGCATCTCCATCTGGATCATTTCCCGGCTTTTGCTCAGATCTATTTTAGCTACGATGTTGGCCAGGCTCTGGCGCCCGTGGGTATGGCCTCTATTGTTCACCTGGGGGCGGCGGGCAGCGCTGATGTGACAATCATCATTGGGCGCGACTGGAGTCCTGGCGGCCATACTATCCAGGCTGAGGATATCGCTACACACTATACGGCCAGTACGACGGTTCAGGTCTTGGCCAGTGGTCCGCTGCGTTCGCCGATTCTGGAGGTCAGTCGCCGCAGTCTGGATCTGGGAGCGGCGGTGCAAGGTCTCAATAGCGTGGTGCCCTTCTGGCTGAGCAACGGTGGCGATGGAAGCCTCTCATGGACGGCGAGCAGCGATCAGCCGTGGCTACTGACTACCCCGACGCAAGGAGTGCTCAGTGAGCGCCAGGCGATCTTGATCGCAGGATCGCGTGCCAGTCTACGACCAGGGGTTTATCACGGGACCATCACCTTCAGCGCTGATAGTGGCCCCTCGATGCGTGTCCAGGTGACAATGCAGGTCGAAGCAGCCCCAGCTACCGCCAACGAGCGACAGACCTGGCCGCTCACGCTGACGCCAGCGGCTCTGGCCTTCTCGCTCAGCGATGGTGGCCCAGCGCCCGCGGCCCAGTTTGTCACTCTGGCTAATCCTGCACGTGGGACGGCGGTCTGGTCCAGCCACCTGGTGGTGCCGCCCGAGGCCAGCCAGGATGCGCCGCTGCCGGCGCGCGCCGATTGGCTCCAGCTCAAACCGGCCCAGGGGAGATTAGCCGCTGGTGAGAGTGTGCCTTTGGCGGTAACAGCCCAGGGGACGCATCTGCTGCCCGGCCTCTACCTGGCCATCGTCCAGGTGAGCAGCTCACCCTCTGCTGCCCCTGCGGCGACAGCGACCCAGGTGCTGGCAGCCTCGCTCACAGTCCTGCCTGCCTGTCGCCTGACCTTAAGCTCCCAGGGCCTGACCTTCACCATTGGCTCAGGGCAGAGTACGGCCAGCGATCAGTCGCTTGAGTTGGGGTTAGCACCGGGCTGTGCTTCCGGCTTGAACTGGCAGGCGTTTACCTCGGCGAGCTGGCTCAGCATCGATCCGACCAGTGGCCGTGTCGATGCGACCCACGGCATGAGCGTGCAGGTCAGTGTGGCCCTCAGCGAGTTAAATGCCGGTACCTATAGCGGTTTTATTCTCTTCTCGATGCAACAACGGACGCAAACGGTGTCGGTTCTCTTGAATTTGCTCACCTCAGCGATCCCGGGGGGCACCAGTAGCAGTGCTACCACAACAGCGGGGACAGGGGGACCGGGTCGTACTCCTCTGGGGGCAACCCTTTCACCTGGCAGCCTGAGCTTTACGGTCGAGCAGGGGAGCCAGCCACCGGCAGCGCGCTCTGTCCTGCTGAGCGCTAGCCAGCATCCGCTGCTGTGGTCGGTGACGCTCAATACGGAGTCAACTCCCTGGCTGAGCGTGGCGCCCCTCAACGGCACACTGGCGGCTGGCCAGACAACGCAGCTGAGTGTCAGTGTCAACGTGACGAGCCTGACACCGGGGACCTATAGCGGCCAGCTCAGTGTCTCACTGGAGCCTGCCGATGGAGTGCCGGCCAATCCCAGCCAACTGGTGCAGGTGGTGGTAGTTACCTTAACAGTCCTGGCTCCCTGTGTGCTCGAAGTGACCCCGAGCGGGTTGAGTTTTAGCAGCTCGCTACTGCAGCCGAATCCCCCCCCGCAGATGCTCTCACTGCGCATCGACGGAGGCTGCCCCCGCCCGGTGGCCTGGGTGGCCAGCGTCGATAGCGATAGCGCGTCGTGGCTCCATCTGAGTCAGGCGAGTGGCAGCGAGAGCGGTTCGGGAACGACCATCGCAGTCTACGTCACACCTCCGCGCCTGCTGCTGAAGACGCTGCGGGGTCAGATCACCATTACGGCCAGCGATGGCGGACAGAACCCGCTGCAGAGCAGCCCCCAGGTGATCACCGTCACCGTCAGTCCAGGCTGAGGCCAAATTCTGCCTCTCAGGGGGCTTGTTCAGGATAGGGGTGGGCGAGCGCCTGGCTCGGCGAGACGACGAACGGCTGGGCGCCCGCCGACGAGCAGGAGACTGAGCAGGCCGACGATGGCCCCAGCTAGGGCTACGGTCGGGGGACCACCAATGAGCGCAATCAGGCCACTGGCGCAGAAATCTCCCAGGGGCCTGATTGCCATGATCATCAGCGTGTTGAGGCTCATGACCCGTCCTCGCATCTGAGCAGGAACGCGTGTCTGCATCAGCGTGATCGTAGTGGCGGCAATCATATTCTGCATAGCGCCGACAAGGAAGAGGGTCAGCAGCGAGAGCCAGAAGAGATGGCTCAGGGCAAATGCAAGCAAGGCCACGGTCCAGAGGCTGAAAGCCAGGATGAGTGCCCGCCCCTTGCGCTTGACTTCTCCGAGGGAGGCCAGCCCCAGTGCCCCCGCTACCGTGCCGACGCCAGAAGCGGAGAAGAGGAGGCCAAGCTGCAACGGCGTGAGATGAAGCACCTGCACGGAGAAGTAGGGTAAGATGATGGCCGCCGAGGGATTGAAGAAGAGCAGGACTCCGTAGGCTGCGATTACCCAGGGCAGGACAGCGTCACGCCCGATAACCTGCAGCGATTCACGGATCGAGTCCAGCAGATCGCTGGCAGGCGCGCCCGACGCCGCGGTCTGACCTTCACCTGCCGGAACACGCATGAGGAAGAGAACGATGAGTACTCCCAGATAGCTCAGGGCGTTGAGGAAAAAGTTGCCCGCGTAGTGGATGAGGCCGATGGTCAGGCCGGCTAACGAGGGACCGATGACCGCCGCTCCGTTAAAGACGGCAGATTGAAGGGAAATAGCGTTCATGAGGTCTTCGCGCGGCACCAGTTGCGGAATGAGGGAGGAGCGCGCTGGCTGGTCGAAGCTCAGGACGACGCTGTTGCAGAAGGCAATCAGGACAATCATCCAGACCTGAATGACGCCAAAGTGGGTCAGCAGCCCGAGCAGGAAGGCCAGCCCCATTGAGCTGCTCTGCGTGCAAAGAAGCAGCCGGCGACGATCAAGGCGATCGGCTACTCCTCCTCCGATAAGAGCAAAGAGGAGAAAAGCGCCGGCCTGAGCCAGGGAAACGATCCCCAGGGCGAGGGCCGAATTATGGGTCAGCTTGAGAACAAGCAGGCTCTGGGCAACAATCTGCATCCAGGTCCCAACAGAGGAGACAACCAGGCTGATCCAGAGCAGGCGATAGTTGCGATGGCGCAGGGCGCGAAAGGTGTTGAGCCGCTGGCGTTTGCTGGCGAGCGCGTTGCCTTCTGATGTGGCAGTGGTAGGCGATCTGTTCACGGACGTGGGACGCTCTTTCTTTCGTACTCACCGGCGTATCTCTGCATCTGATAATAATTATACGTTTTGGTACTCTCCCTGATGCTGTGTGAGACGCAGGACGCCGGGAAGCCAGAAGCTGCCAAAGGCTGACACTGGCTGCGCGCTCCTCCTCCTCTTGGTCTCCTTGCTCTTTTTTAGCGTTTCTGTGCAAACGGAAGAGATGACGGTATCTCTGTCCGGGTCCTATATACTTGACAGACGTGATCTGCATCGGTATTATTAACTATAGGCTCGTCTTGTATAAAGGAAGCAAGCGGGGACGCGTGGCTCCCCGGTGCCAGCTGCTTCCAACGCGTGGACCACCAGTAGAGCTTCTTCTATGTCTGTAGCCTCTTCTGCTACGGATATTCAGCTGTCTGACGAGCGAGACTGGTGTTCTGTGAGCAAAGGAGGTGTTTTTTCCCCAACCCCTGGAGTCTATCCCTGTGTCTGGTGGAGGTTGTCCGTTGGTCGACCTCTTATCCAATCCACCTTTTGCCTGTACTACCTAATGATAGGCTGTCTCTGACCATGTTGTCCGGCCAAGTCTAGCGGTACACAGTCGTACCGATCTTACAAGCTAGAGGTGCCGATGAACATCGCAACATTCTTCCGATCTGCGCGCCGCCTTGCCATTCTCCTGCTTGCGCTCAGCGCCAGCGGCGTGGCGGCTCTGCTCCTTCTGATGGTGCCATCCGCTGCCTATGCCCAGCTACATGGAGAGGCTCCGACCAATCGGAGCTTGATCCGTGGGCACATGGTCCCGCTGCTAAGGAATCACAAGCCACTCCACAGTGAGAGTGCCAACCGCACCCTTCAGCTTTCGATCGCGCTCCAGCTACGCAACGAAGCCCAACTCGATGCCCTGCTCGCGGCGCAGAATGACCCGCAGTCCCCGCTTTACCACCACTACCTGACGCCGCAGCAGTTCACTGAGCAATTCGGGCCAACGCCCGAGACTGTCAACCGCGTGGTGGCCTACCTGCGGTCCCAGGGTTTGCGTGTCAACGGTGTCTCGCCCAACCGTACACTGATCAGCGCCAGCGGTAGTGTGTCCCAGATTGAGCAGGCCTTTGCCATCACGCTGGCCGATTATCAGGTGGGCAATCGCACCGTCTACGCCCCGACCAACGAGCCATCTGTGCCGGCGCAGCTAGGCGGCCTGATTCTCAACATTGCTGGCCTCGATAACGTTGCCCACTATCATCCCCTGGGCCTGCAGCGTCTCAGCCGCAGTCAGGTGCCTCACACCGGTCCTGGCGGTGGCTACACGCCGAGCGAGCTGCGCACCGCTTATGACATGAACTCGCTCATCAACGGGGGAAGCAACGGGAGTGGCCAGACCGTAGCCATCTTTGAGCTGGACGGTTACCGGGCCGCTGATGTCAACGCCTACCTGAGCTATTATGGCCTCGGATCAGCGAAATATTCCAATGTGCTGGTCGATGGGGCGACCAACACCGCTGGCTCGGGGGCGATCGAGGTCGAGCTGGATATGGAAGTCGTCTCGGCGATCGCGCCTGGAGCGAACCAGAAAATCTATATTGGACCCAACACGAACACTGGAGTCAACGACACCTATAACCGCATTGTGACCGACAACCTGGCTAAGGTTGTCAGCATCAGCTGGGGCGAGTGTGAAGCGGCGGCGGGCACCTCAGAGCTGGCCACGCTTGACAACATCTTCAAGCAGGGGGCGGCCCAGGGCCAGGCCTTCTTCGCGGCCTCCGGCGACTCGGGCGCCTACGACTGTGATAACAACAGCCTGGCCGTGGACTCGCCCGCCGATGATCCCTATGTAGTGGGCGTTGGTGGTACGCATCTGGTCACTGGAAGTGGTGGCACCTACAGCAGCGAGTCGGCCTGGTCGAATCCTAACGACACGCAGCGCAGCCCACATGGCTCGGGTGGCGGTGGTGGCATCAGCTCCTACTTCGCCCGTCCTTCCTATCAGACCGGCCCGAATCTGACCAATGCCAATCGCATGGTGCCGGATGTCTCGGCTGACGCTGATCCGGCCACGGGCTACTCAGTCTACTGCACGGTCACTGCGGCAGGCTGCGCCAGCTCCGGCTGGCTGACTGTCGGCGGTACGAGTGCTGCCGCGCCGCTGTGGGCCGGTGTGGCGGCTGATGTCAATCAATACCTGACTTCGCAGGGCAAAGCCACCCTCGGCTCGGCCAGCGCTACCATCTACCGCCTCTACAATACGACCCAGACCTATAGCGCCTACCACGATATCACCAGCGGTAATAACCTCTACTACTCGGCCACCACCGGCTACGATCTGGCAACCGGCATTGGCTCGCCCGATGTCTGGAACTTTGCCCGTGATGTCGCTGGCACCTCCGGCGGTGGTGGCGGTGGTGGCGGCGGTACCACCACGCAGCTACTAAGCAATCCCGGCTTCGAGAGCGGCAGCGCCCCCTGGCAGGAATCTTCCTCCGGAGGCTATGAGATCGTCGACCCTACGAATCCTCATACGGGCAGCTACAGCGCCTACCTCTGCGGCTATAACGGCTGTAATGATCAGATCTGGCAGACGGTCACCCTGCCCAGCACCACGACCAAGGTGGTTCTGAGCTACTGGCTCTACATCAGCACGCAGGAGTCGGGCAGTACCTGCTACGACTACTTCTACGCGCGCATTCGTACCTCCAGTGGCTCGACGATCACGACCGTGCAAACCAGGTGTAACGCCAATGCCTCGGGCTGGACGCAGTACACCTTTGATCTGACCTCGGCGCTGAGCAGCTACTACGGGCAACAGATTCAAGTCTACTTCCAGGGGACGACCGATTCGTCACTGGTCACCAACTTCTTTGTCGACGACGTTGCCTTGAACGATACCCATTCCTAAGCGAGCCTCCTGATCGGTAGTGGTGGCTCATCACGAGCCTGCCTCCAATCCATTCGGCGAGGGCGGAGCAATGGCGCTCCGCCCTCGTTTCATGGCTGGGCTGGTGGGTGTAGCCGATGATGATCGCTGTGGGCCATCCATCTCTGCTCTGGCCTTGGGATGGTCAACTATACTGGCTGTAGTTCATCTAGCTGGTGCGCCGCTGCTGGGCGGGCGATCAGCCAACCCAGTCACGCAGGCCATAGCGACGGTCACACACCCATCCCTGAAGCCAGGAGGCATGGCAATGTCGCATCTTGAGAGCAGAGGCCGGCAATGGCTGCCGGCCATTCTCTTCTCGCTCACGCTCTCGGTTCTCCTCCAGCCGCTACTGTCGCCGGGCGCGGGAGCAACAGCCCTGATGGCGAGTCAGTCGCCTGCCGTCCACCTCTCCTCTCTTCCGGTTGCTGTTGCGCCCGGTCCTGGGGTCAAGGGGGTTCAGATCTTTGTCGAGCCGCAAGCTGGCGAGCAGGTTATTCTGCAGGCTATCTCTGAGGCTCAGCGCTCGCTGGCTGTTGAGATCTACCTGCTCACCGACCGCAGCGTCATTCAGGCCCTTGAGAGAGCGGCCAGGCGAGGCCTGACGGTCCGCGTGATGCTAGAGCCTCATCCCTACGGTGGAGGCTCTCCCGATGGAACCATGCAGCAACTGCGCGCTGCTGGCGTTGAGGCGCGCTATGCGAATCCTGCTTTCCCGCTCACCCATGCGAAACTGATGATTGTGGACGGAGAGCGCGCCTATATCATGACCGGCAACTTCACGCGGGCGGCCCTGGGAGGAAATCGCAATGTTGCCAACCGCGAGTATGGCATTATCGATCCCTGGCCCAAGGACGTGAGCAACCTGGAGGCGCTCTTTGAGGCCGACTGGCAGCGCACGGCCAGCGGCTCCCTGATCGACGATGCCAACCTCGTTATTAGCCCGGGCAACGCGCGGACCTCGCTGCAAGGACTGATTGGCGAGGCGCAACAGACATTGCTCGTTGAAGAGGAAGAGATGCGGGATCAGCAGATCGAGGCTGCTCTGGTCGCGGCGGAGCGGAGGGGTGTGAGAGTGCAAGTTGTTTTGCCGGCCCCGCGCGGAGGGAATGATCCCAATGCCGAGGGCATTGCCAGGCTGCTGCAGGGGGGAGTAGCGGTACGCGAGGATGACCAGCTCTATATGCATGCCAAAATGCTCGTTGTAGACGGGCGAGAGGCCTTTGTCGGCTCGGAAAACTGCTCTCCGCCGGGCCTGGAGAGCAATCGCGAGGTGGGCATCCTGGTGGCCGATGGGAAGGTGCTGGCGACATTACAGACGACCTTTCAGGCCGACTGGAGTGCATCGCAGGTTGTCTCCAGATTGTCTTAGAGAGCGTCTGGAGAGCGGCCAACGTTGGGATGTCTCTGGCCGCCTCGGCTCGGCTCGGCTCGGCTTTGCTCAGTGGAGGTAGCCAGCCAGTCGGCCAGCTATTAGATTGTCCGGGTCGCCCAGGAAAGAAGCGGCTGCCGTCATGCCAGTAAGTGACGCAACCTTTCCTTGCGGACGCGAGCCGGCCAGGGGCTGTGCCAGGACAGGGATTGAGGCCAGGCGGCAGCCTGGGCAGCCTGGGCGAAAAGCGAGGGCAGGACAGAGGTCAACTCCCTCTGTCCTGCCTCCTGAGTTCTGCTGTGAGCGGATCAACCAGCTGTGTAGGATAGCTCGTTCCTGCCTGCTGTGGAGGTTGAGGGACTGCTGGTGACGGGCGGAGCCAGGCGGCGCCAAGAGGCGCTAGAGCAAATGCCGGCTGTCGCCAAAGAGACAGGACCTCAGCCAGACAGCGAGAAAGGCGGGAGCGTTAGCTACCAGCGGCGCCCACCGCGGCGCTCACGCCCGCGTCCGTGGCCTCCCTCATAGCTGCCCGAGTAGCTATAGCTCCGGCTTTCATCGCGACGCCCGCCACGGGAGGAGCGAACCTCCTGGTAACAATCGCTGCAGTAGACGGGACGATCCTCGCGGGGGAGGAAAGGTACGGTCGTTTGACGTCCACAGTTGGAGCAGACAGCCTCGTACTGCTCCCGAGAGGAACGGGGCGAAGACTGACTTCGGGAGCCGTTGCGGCGGGCGGCGCGGCAGTCAGGGCAGCGCGCCGGGGGATTGGTTAACCCCTTGCTGGCGAAGAAGGCCTGCTCGCCGGCAGAGAAGACAAAGTCCTGACCACAATCACGGCAGGTAAGAACACGATCCTGGTAATCCTCGTAAGACATCATGGGTAAAAAAACCTCTTCTGTACTCTGTGTTCGCTCCTCTGAACACACTGGGCTGAATGAACCGACTGTTACGGTCCGGCTGCAGTTATTATTCGCCTGGTTCCCGCCAGAAGGTCTGCCTGTGGTGATCTCTTATGGGGAAGTCCTGAGCGGCAGGTGAGGAGCACCTGAGCTGCTACTGAAGGATTGTTAGATCCCCGATCACACTCACATTATACCACGCCCATCCTAAAATACAATCAGCCAGGGCGTTAACTTTTCATGAATTTCGAGATTGGCCTGGTGGTGCTCAGGCACACAAGGTTAGCCTGGACGAACCTGTTCCCCCTGGATAGATGGAAAAACAGGTTTCCTCTCCGACTCTGCTCTCGATTGATCAACCGTTTTGTAGGCGCGCCGCTGGGTGATCAATCCGATGCCCCGGTCCTCCCCTATCACCGCCATCAGGCCCGGCCTCTGCTGGCATGCGCTCCTGCGCTCGCGTTGCCAGGAGGCAGCTCTCTTTACACGTTCAAGTTGCGGTTCCTTTACAGGAAATTTTTCCCTGGTACTGCTTTCCTGAAAAAACGAGGGGAGAGGTTAAGATTTCTTAACTCTGTACCGGTACTTTTTTATTAGCTTCGGATTGATAGATGCATATAGATCGTATCACCTGCTCTATGCTTGTATAGGGCTAGCTGAACAGGAACCAGACTGTGTCGTAGTGCTCTCTGCCGGCTCGGGGTGGGGTTGTGAAAGGTGGGAGGCCAGTGGTTGAACAGGGGGCGGCGGAGTGCGCTGCAGTGAAGGTTCTCGTTGTTCTTACCTTTTGTGTATTTACCTACCAGGTGTCTCGTATGACACTGGCGATATCCGCTGAGGGGCGGCATCATCCTGTGGAAAGGAAAGGTAACCAGCTACTATGTCCCGGAAGCAAGCACCGTTATCGATGTACGAGGGATCACGGAGAGCACGTCGCCGCTGGCCGATTCTGGTGGGGGTCAGCATTCCCTTGCTCCTGCTGCTGATTGCGGCGGGGGTTGTGGTGCTGCCACACCTGACCTCGCGGGCGGCTGACGACAATACCGATTGTTCGCTCATCGTGCCGCCTAATCCACTGAGCGCCCAGGGGCTGGCGACGCCCTACCAACTGGTTGCCACCAATCCCGCCAATGGGCCATGTCATGAAGCCAACCCGGCGCAGGCGGCCTTTGTCCAGGGGGCCGTTCTGGACCCCCGTACTGGGCAGATCTCTATCTATAATCCGCTTGTTGTCGACCAGGGCACGCAGCCGGCGATCCAGCCGACCCCGCCCAAGCTGCCACAGGGGGCGGTGGTTGCGCTCTGGTTCGGCTTCAATGGCAACAATCTGACCCTGGTTGATAACAACGGCAGCCTGAGGCAGGGGCGCTGTGTCAACGGAGTCAACGGTAGTATCTTTGGCCAGTTTGCTTACTGTAACGCCCCGGCCTTCTTCGCCGCTGCCAATTATGCGATCCGCAGTGGACGGCTGAAGGTTCCTCCGATTGGTACAGCCAAAGACGGCCAGCCCTGTCCGACGACGCGCGATTTCAGCCTGGTCGATCAGGATCAGAGCGACAATGTGGTGACTGAGTATTTGGTGACCGCTGATGGGCGCATTGCTCAGATGACTGCCGCCAATGCGGCGGCCCTGCAGGGAGCGCAGGTGCAAACCAACGGCAGCGATGAGCGGCTGCTATCGATTGGCCTTGACAGCGCTCTCGGTTGCACCCCCTGGATGGCGCCCGATCTGGCTGATCCTGGCCATACGGTTGCTGCTTTGCCGCTCAACGAGCTGCAGGCGGCCCTCTATCAGAAACAACCTGTGGCTCTGGTGCCCGCCGGTGATCCGATGGTGCTTAACAACGGCCAGCCCGATCTGCGCAAGCTGAATGCCTATCGCGTTGGGGTGGACCAGGCTCCTGTGGGTTCACTCAATCAGGCCAGCACGACTACCTACTGTCAGAATCTGGTCAATGTGGCGCCGGCGCGCCTGAAACTGGATCAGCAATTTACCCAGGCCAGTCCTTCGCCCGATGCGGGAGCGGCCAATTCGCTCTTCACCTTCCTGGCCCAGCGCTTTGTGACTACCTATCAGGAGCTGAACTGTCAGGCGCTGATTAACCTGCCCGATCCGATTACGGTGACGACCGATGCCAATGGCGTGGCGGTGGATGCCACCATTAATGTCCCCAATGGGGGCGGCAATGGTGGGGATAACGGCAACGGCAATGGCCAGGGAACAACCGTGAATTGCTCGGTCAATGGTCGCGTCATTCAGGGCTGCTCTGGCACGGTGACGATCAATGGCGCTCCGTGTACGTTGGCGCTGGATCAGGCCAACCATCAGGTGGTCATCCAGTGTACGCGCCGGGGCACGGTCCAGCCACAGTAGCCTCAGGCTGCGCTGTGACTTAAAGCAGATTTCACCAGCCATAGTGGGCAGACCGCCTTTGGGGGTGGAGGTCAAGCCAGCAGCTCAGCTCTGTAGATGACCTGCGCTGGTCTGGTGGCTTTGGGCTGGAAGGTAAGCAGATTTCTTACTCCTTTCACTGGTTTCTCGGCGGTCTGCCTCCCTCTCCACTGCCGGAGTAGAAGTTTACTCACACCTGCTGTGAGCCTTCTGCTCCGGCTACCCTGCCCTTCTCCTCTCTTCTCCCGTCAGTATCTCGCCTGGCGTCTCTCGGGCTTGCTTCTCTCAAGCGAGCTGCCTGCCAGAGAGTTGACAAAACGTCTGGTCTCTTGCGCGCTGACGCCTGGACGTGTTAAGCTTAGAACAAAAGTTAAAGGCTTTCTACTGGACTCTCGCCAGCGAGTGGTGGGAGGAGCAACGGCTATGGCTCCTGTTGAGAGTGCTGTCGGCAATAGTCCGGCGGCCTTGCTCTGTTCGCAAGAGCAAGAAGATGCGTACCTCTTTGGCTGGAATCCAACGCCAGGTATCGTTTCGGTCTGGGCGAATCGCCAGGGTGAGGCGGTGGTCTGGCGTCGCGAAGGCGAGCGCGTTCACTGTTCGCATGAGCGTTTCTGGCCGTGGGTGCTGGCGACCTCTCTGACGGACCTGACCGCCGTGGGTGGGCGTTTGTGCCGGGTCGCAGTGCTACCTCCACCGCTGTCGGAGGCGTCACCAGGGCTGATCTACTATCGCGAGCTGGATGGGCCGGAGGGAACGTATCGTTTCCTGCTGTTCTGCGCTGATCAGAGCCGTCTGGAGCGCATGCTGCTGCGGGGGGCGGCGCGTCGTCTGGGGCGACGGCTGGCGTCGCTTGCTGAGCTGGAGGATTACTACGCGGTCGGGCCGGTAGAGCAGTATTTGATGCAGACAGGCCAGGTCTATTTTCGTGACCTGGCCTATGAACATCTCCATCGCTTACAGTTGGATTTGGAGACCACGGCGCTTGATCCTCATCGAGGACGCATTTTCCTGGCGGCAGTGCGCGATAGTCGCGGCCTGGCGACAACGCTAGAGGCGCCGCGTGAGGAGGATGAGCCTCGTCTGATTCGCGATCTGTGTGACTTGATCTGCCAGCGCGATCCTGATGTGATTGAGAATCATAATCTGTTTGGCTTTGATCTGCCGTTCTTAGAGGAGCGAGCGCGGGTGCTGGGAGTGCCTCTGATGCTTGGGCGCCAGGGCGCGCCGGAGGCAGCGCGCCGGCTGCGTCGCTATCAGGAGACGCTGGCGATTGGGCCGGAGGCGCGTCGGCGCCTGCGCTATAGTGTGGCGGGCCGTGAGCTGGTTGATACGCTCGATGCCGTGCGTCGCCATGATTTTGTGGTGCGCGATATGCCGAGCTATGCCTTGAAAGATGTGGCGCGCTATTTCGGTATTGCCTCGGCGGAGCGCACCTACATTGCCGGGATGGATATTGTAGAGACCTATCGGCGTGATCCTGAGCGGGTGCGTCGCTATGCGTTGGATGATGTGGAGGAGGTGGATGGTCTGTCGCGTCGCCTGCTGGGGGCCCCTTTCGCCTTGGCGAGTATGGCGCCACGCCGCTACGAGCGCCTGGTCTCGGCGGGGCCGGCGATGGGCGTGCTGGAGCCAATTCTGGTGCGCAGCTACCTGCGCGCCGGGGCGGCGCTGCCGCGCCCTTCAGAGCAGGAGGCCGGGAGTGATGGCCTGTACGAGGGGGGAGCGGTGCATCTCTTTGCCACGGGCGTGGCTGAGCATGTGGTCAAGGCGGATGTGGCTTCGCTCTATCCTTCGCTGATGCGCACCTTTGCTATCGGTCCGCGCTGCGATCGCCTGGGGGTGCTCTTGAGTATCCTGGGACGTCTGACAGATCTACGCCTGCAACATAAGGAGGCGGCCCGTCAGGCTCCGCCAGGCTCGATCGAGGCCAATCATCATGCCGCGACTCAGGCGGCGATGAAGATCCTGATCAATGCGGCCTACGGCTATATGGGGGCGGGCAAGATGGCGCTCTTCGCCGATGCTCAGGCCGCGGCTGAGGTGACGCGCCGTGGGCGGGCGATTCTGGATCAGGTGGTGGAAGCGTTGCGAAGGCGCGGGCTGGCTTTGATTGAGGCCGATACCGATGGCGTCTATTTCGCGGTTCCGCCCGAGTGGAGCGAAGAGCAAGAGCGGGCCCTGGTGACCGAGATCGGGGCAGGCTTACCGTCGGGCATTCGCCTGGAGTACGAGGGGCGCTATCGGGCGATGTTCAGCCACGAGGTGAAGAATTATGCCCTGCTGACCTACGATGGCCGCTTGATCGTCCACGGGGTGGCCCTCCGCTCTAGCCGCGCGGAGCCGTTCGGTGAGCGCTTCTTGCGGCGTGCTCTGCTGGCAACGATGCTGGGGAGGGTCCATGAGGTGCGGACCGCCTATCTGGAGACGGTCGAGGCGCTGCGCGCGCGGGCGCTGCCGGCGGCAGATGTGGCGACCCAGGTGCGCTTGACGAAGACGCCTGAGACGTATTTTGCTTCGCGCCAGTCCCATCAGGAGCCGGCCTATGAAGCGCTGATCAAGGCGGGCCGGCGCCAGTGGTTCCCGGGCGAGCGCGTGCGCTTCTACCGGACCGCTGAGAAGCAGTATGTCTGGCTGCCCGATGAGAACACGGAGGAGGTGCCCGCTGGTCAGGAATGGTTGGCGCTGGCGCCGACCTCGGCTGAGGGGGAGACGCCGCTGACGACAATGGAGCGCGTGCGCCAGAGCAGTAAGGAGCTGGCTGAGCGCCGCGACTACGATGTCGAGTACTATATCCGCTTGCTGACCAGCTCCTACGCCGCGCGCCTGCGTAAGGCGTTTGCGCCCGAGGATTTCGAAGCACTCTTTCGTGAGGACCGTCAGCTCTCGCTGTTCGCCGAGACGAAGCCGCTGGAGCAGATTCAACCGCGCTGGATTCGCTGTCAGCTGCCACGGTCTGACTAAGCGGAAGCTGAGAGGGCTGATGAGACGCGACAAGAAAGAGACGGCATCTCGCTCAGCCTGGTGCCATCCTGGCCCTGACGGCGGGAAGAATTCGCTCCTGGCAGGGCCTCGCCTGTGGCTCCGTCCTGTCCAGGCTGGCTTGCCAACGAGCTGACAGGCGAGGCGAGGCGAGGCGAGGCGAGGCGAGCTGATCTATACTGGCCTACTGGGATGCCTGACTGCGAGCTTGCTCTAGCTGCTCCAGCAGCTCCTGACGGAAGGCTCGCACGATGACCAGGTCGCCATAGCCAGCGCGCTCGATCTCACTCAGCAGCTCATAGCCTTTGGCGAGGCGGTGAGGCGATTGCCAGCCGGTGACAGCCTGCAGAAAGGCTCGGGCTTCTTCGAGGCTGGCTTCAATTTCGCGCAGCCGCAGAAGGGCCTGGGCCCGGTAAAGATGGAGACGATAATCAAGCCAGAGGTTCCTGTCAAGGGAGATTTGCCGGCGTAGTTCTTCGTATCTCTCCAGCACTTTCTGCGGCTGGTTGGTGTAGAGGTAGCCGCGGCAGCGCAGGAGGAAGATGCCGCTGAGCTTGTGAAAGACGAAGTCGGTCCCGTCACCGTAGGCACCTTTGAGCGGCTCGGCCAGGGCAATGGCGTGCTCGATGGTACGCTCAAAGCGCAGCGCGTCCCCAGCGATGGCGTACATCTGACTGAGGTAGGCGCTGGTGAAAGCCGCTAGCGGCCTGCTGATCTTGAGGGCGAGGTCGCGCGCCTCCTCCAGTGCATTGATGGCCTCGCTGCGGCGCCCGATACGCTTAAGCTCTACACCTAGCTTTTGCAGGGCGTGAGCCGTCAGCACCGGGTCCTCAGCCTGCCGCGCCGCAGTAAGCATCTCTGCAAAGCTGCTGCGGGCGCGCTCATAGCGACGATGCTCGTAGTGCATGAGGCCAACGAGGCTGTAGTACTCAATGACCAGCTTCTGCAGGCGACGCTCTAGACGCAGGGGTGGGGGCAGCTCGCTACGACTGGCCTCTAGAAAGCGCCCGAGACGCTGCACTTGCTGCTCTACTTCCGTGAGGGGAGCCAGGCGCCTCATGGCCAGCGTCTGACTGAGCAGGGCCTCGGCTACAGAGAGGCTCTCTTCAAAAAGATGGTTTTTGCTGGGGAGGGAGTCCTGGGGATTGAAGGGATCATAGGAGGATAGCCCGAATTCCCACGGAGGGATCTCCAGCAGCTCGCAGAGACGACGAAGGGTGTTCGGGTCGGCAATGCGTTTCTTGCCATATTCAATGGCCTGCACATAGCGCCAGTCGACGCCCACTCCTCCGCGAGCCCGTGGCCAGCGTTCCGCCAGTTCTTGCTGCGTCAGGCCGCGTCGCTCGCGATAGTGCCTGATGGTTTTGCCGTAATGGTAGCCACCCGCGCTCATGCCGGTCTCCTTTCTTCTCTTCTGCTCGCTTGACCAGATAGCAGGTTTGTTGTTCCCCAGGGGCCTTCTCCGTACTAACTAGTCTGTTTGTATGCAAAGATGTAAAGGGATTCTATGCTTCTGTATAGAAGCCATCGCATGCTCCGATGAGGATTGTAGCATAGTTGGCGATGATAGGAAAGTTATGCTTTCTGTGGGCATCTTGTGTAACAGGAGGCAAAATGATGTATGAGAGCGAGATCGCACGGCTCAGAAAGCGCCTGGAGGACGAGTATGAGGCCGCTCGTCGCGGCCTGACGGGCCTGGCTGCAGGGGCAGCCCAGCATCGCTTTATTACAGCCCGTATTCGCAACATGGAGCGCTGCCACAAGCGCCTGGCCCAACTGGTTGGCGAGGAGCGTGCGACGGCGATCGCTCTGGAGGTCTGGCGGGCCAGATAGAACTCCCAGAGCTGACCCTTGCTCAGAAGTCCCCGCCTCGATGCTCTCGCTGTCCATTCCTCTATTTCACCGATTCCATGATTATTGCCAGGTCTCGCGCTGCTGATCAACAGAGGGGATCACCTGCTTCACACGGCTCGCCATCAGGGGACAGGAAAGAGGACGGACGCTGTCGGGGCGGTGATCCCCGCTCACTTCCGGCCATCTCCAGCGGTGAAAAGCCTGCAGGCTCCCCAGGCCAGCTGACTCATTTGGGCAGCCGTTGCTGAGAGATCGGCGGGCGACCGCAGAAGGAGCCAGAGCAGGATGGGCCCAGGGCAGCCTGGCCTGGCTCCTGCACAGCCCAATCTACACCTGCTTCCCGGCCCCCTCTTCTTGACGCTGACTCCTCCGGCTGATCCCTGTAGCCTGGACAGACCGCTCGCCAGCGGCATGCTGGCAGAAGGCCGGCTCCGGTTGGACGATACCCTTCCGATCGCTCTCCGGGCCTTGTGCCTGGTGAGTGATCATCGGCGCTCTGATCAGCAGCCGATTGCGGGCCGTGGCCAGGCAGCTTGCGCTGATCAGCCTGGCTGCTACCTCCTCGCGCAACCATGCAGATCGGATCATAACGCTGTTCCCCTGGTTTCTCTCCGCCAGCCCGGCATTGGTTGCTGCCTTCCCTTCATGCCTGCTCCCCTGCGGCTGCTCATGCCTGAGCTGGCGACAACCGAGCGAGCTTAACTTGAAGCCGGTCGGCAGGAAGAGGCTATAATTGGAGCAGGCAAAGAACTATGCGGCCATACAAAGGAGACCCCAGATGGCTCAACCTGTGACGCAGATGGTCACATTCCCTTCGGAAGGGCGAGATCTCGCCGCCTTTCTGGCGCTGCCAGGAGGTAGCGACCAGGAAGAGAGAGCGTATCCCGGCGTAGTGGTCATCCACGAGATCTATGGTCTCAACGATAACATCAAAGACATCGCTCTGCGCCTGGCTGCCGAGGGCTACGCAGCTCTGGCTGTCGACCTCTTCTCGGCAGGAAACCGCACCGTCTGCATGTTCCGTATGATGAGCGGCCTCATCCTCAATTCGCTCAATCATCGCGGTGTGCGCGACCTGCGGCATGCCCTCGATTTCCTGGCGCAGCAGCCGGCGGTCGATGGTCAGCGGCTGGGAGCCATTGGCTTCTGTATGGGGGGGAGTCTGGTCATCGCCTGGGCCTGTACCGACAGCCGCCTGCGGGCGATCGCCCCCTTCTACGGCATGAATCCGCGCCCCCTGGAAGCCGTCAGGCGCGCCTGTCCAGTGGTTGGCTCCTATCCCGAGCAAGACTTCACGGCGGCGGCTGGTCGCAAGCTCGACGAGGTCCTCGATCGCTACCAGATCCCGCACGATATCAAGATCTATCCAGGAGCCAAACACTCCTTCTTCAACGATCGTGGTTCCAACTATCACCCCGCCGCTGCGCAAGACTCCTGGCAGCGCGTACTGAGCTTCTTCCGCGAGCATGTCCTGGCGCCTCGTTCCCAGGCGCTCCAGTGAGTGGGCCAAACGGAATTGAGGCATAGGCTTGCGCATGGCATTGCGAGGTATGTTCCGTCCCCCAATAAGGAGAGCAAGAAGCAATGGATTTCACCTATTCGGAGAGAGTCAACGAGCTGCGACAGCGTCTCCTTGACTTCATGGAGCGCTATATTTATCCCAACCAGGAGACCTACCGGCAACAGATTGCGGCCTCTGGCAATCCTCATCACCACGCCGAGATCGTTGATGAACTCAAGCAAAAAGCCAAAGCTGAGGGCCTCTGGAACCTCTTCATGACCGATCCGCGCTACGGGCCGGGCCTGAGTAACCTGGAATATGCTCCACTGGCCGAGATCATGGGACGCGTCAGTTGGGCCTCGGAGGTCTTCAACTGCGCTGCGCCCGATACCGGTAACATGGAGATCCTGGCCGAATTCGGCACACCGGAGCAGAAGGAGCAATGGCTCAAACCGTTGCTAGAGGGTGAGATTCGCTCGGCTTTCGCCATGACCGAGCCGGATGTGGCCAGCTCGGACGCCACCAATATTCAATTGACCATTGAGCGTCAGGGAGACGAATACGTCCTTAACGGGCGCAAATGGTGGATCTCGGGGGCGGCGCGCCCGCGCTGCAAGATCTTCATCGTCATGGGCAAGACCGACCCTCATCACCCCGACCGTCACCGCCAGCAGAGCATGATTCTCGTGCCGCGCGACACGCCAGGCGTCACCATTGTACGCAGCCTGCCGGTGATGGGCTATCTCGATAACGAGAGCCACTGCGAGGTCCGCTTTGAGAATGTACGCGTGCCAGCGAGCAACCTGCTTGGCGAAGAGGGCAGCGGCTTCGCCATTGCCCAGGCGCGCCTGGGGCCGGGCCGCATCCACCACTGCATGCGAGCCATTGGAGCGGCCCAGTATGCCCTGGAACTGATGTGCCGCCGGGCCCAGGCGCGGGTCGCCTTTGGCAAGCCGCTGGCGGAGCAGGGCGTCATTCAGGAATGGATTGCCCAGTCGCACCTGGAGATTGAACAGGCGCGCCTGCTGACGCTCAAGGCTGCCTGGATGATGGATACCCTGGGCAAGAAAGCGGCGCAGAAAGAGATCGCCATGATCAAGATTGTCGCGCCCACTGTCATGACCAACGTTGTAAATCGGGCAATCCAGGTTTTTGGTGCAGCGGGCCTCTGCGATGACTTCCCGCTGGCCTCGATGTGGGCCCACGGACGTACCCTGCACATCGTCGATGGCCCCGATGAAGTGCACAAGCGCTCGCTGGCGCGTCTGCTCCTGCGCGAGCAGCGCCTTCCGCAGGCGTAGCCGAGCGGACTGGAGGCGGCTGCGGCCACGACCTTCACCAGTGCTGAGACCGGCACCTTCGCCGGTCTCAGCTTGCCTGCCCGCTTTGGCGGGCGGTGCTGGTGCTGGTACTGGTACTGGTACTGGTACTGGCAGCGGAGACCGAGGCGGCGCTGGCCAGGCCGACACTGAGCAGGTCCTGGAGCTCATTCCAGGCATAGGCCAGGGGGGCCTGACGATAGCCTGCCTCGCCGCGTCCCACCTGGATACTGAGGCTACCGATGGTCGCCTTCCAGGTGCGTCGCCCCGTCCGGCGCACAAGCTGCTTGTGGGCGGCATATTTGAGATAGTGGCGGGCAAGCCGGCGCACGCTGTGGGCCTTGAGCAGACGCCGATCGACCTGCCTGCCGGCCCGCTTCAGCTGCAGCGCCTGGCGGTTGATGGCCGAGACCAGCTCCTCCAGGGTGAAAGAAGCACGCCCCTCCTTGCTGCGCTGGACGAGGAAGCCGCTGGCGAGCTGGGTGCAGGTGAAGTGCGCGCTCAGCAGCCAGGCGCGGCGGATACGCTCGTGCAGCTCGCGCTGTGGGAGCTGTGGGGCGCGCTCGATGCTCGGGGCCAGGCTAACAAAGACGCGCTTGCGACGTCGTACGGTCATAAAATCATACATGATAGCAATAGGCACCACGCGAGTTTCGGGCGGCCCCCCGCGCAGGAGGCGATGGGGGGCTGCGGTAATTGGACCAACACGGCCATCAGGCGAGAGCTGACCCTCCGGCGCTCCCCAGAGCGAACCGCCACGGGCGAGCCAGGCTGAAAGAACGGTAAGCTGCTGCCTCAGTTCTTCCAGCACCCGGTTCTTGACGCGTAGATAGACCTCTGGCTGGAAGATTTCGGCTCCGCTCAGGTGGCGCAGAATGGTTCGATAATGCCAGGAGAGGAGGCGCGATAAGGGTGCGGAGGCCAGGCGCTGTGCCTGCTCGCCAACGCTGTGCGCCCACTGCTGCAAGAAGGCAGGGCTGAGCATCTCGCCCGCCGGGCGATCTCCCTCGCTCTGAAGGGCATTGCGCAGCCAAAGTTCGATTGGGCGCAGGTGAATGTTTTCAATCGGACGCAGACCGATGAAACGCAGGAGGCCCCCCAGCGACAACAGCCCCAGCAGGCGCGAGAGCCAGCCCGGCTCTGGAACGATGCGGCTGAGAAAGCGTGGCGCAAAGGCGTCGCTGCGGATGGCAAAGAGCACATCGTGGGTGACGGCCCGCCAGCTCCAGCGTGCCAGGATGGTGGGGACCTCGATCATCGGGTCGACGTCGCGTTTGTGGGCCATTGCAAAGTAGACAGGCCCACGTGCAGGTAGGTGCTCCAGGCCGTGAAATTCGATCTTGTGGAAGAGCCGGACACCTATCCAGAGGATGCCTGCGATCAAAACCCGGCTGCAGGCGGCAAGCACTGCTGCAAGATGTCTCATGATGACTCCTTGCTTCACCAGCTAGCTGGCGGAGTTGGTTGATGTCGCAGGATGGGCTATCTGGCTGTGAGTGTGCTGTGGTGGTTCACTGCACGGCGCCGGGCCGCGTGCCTGCAGAGATCAGGCATTTGCGCGCTTTCAAGCGCTTCTTCCTTCAGGATAGCCGATGCAGACGAACAGCGTCAACCTTGGCCACAGATGCGCTGCTGCTTATGGGGCAGCGCAGGGCAATACCAAAGGCTGCAGGCGTCCGATGCAGATGACCTCGCCAGAGGTGGAGTGGGGATGATCAGGGCCTGGAAGGGCAGGTATCACCAGGGACTGAGGCCGCTGGTACCTGCCCGTGGCGCTGGTATCTATCAGTATCAGGACATGACGCCGCCGCCATCAATGTTGATGGCCTGTCCGTTGATGCCCTTGCTGCTATCCAGGGCCAGAAAGACGGCAATGGCGGCCACTTCCTCTGGCTCGATGAGACGGTTCTGAGGACTGCTGCGCGCCAGGCTCTGGCGGGCCTGCTCTTCGCTCATGCCCGTACGGGCCATGATGTTGCTGACACTGGCATCGGTCATGGGCGTGTTGACATAGCTGGGGCAGATGGCGTTGACCGTGATGTTGTAGGGCAGCAGCTCGACGGCGAGGGCGCGAGTCAGGCCAAGGACGCCGTGCTTGGAGGCCGTGTAAGCGGCAATGTAGCGCCCGCCAACGCGCGAGGCGATGGAGGCGATGTTAATAATGCGCCCGTAGCGCTGCTCGACGAGCGTTGGCACAAAGGCTTTGCAGACATAGTAGACCCCAGTCAGATTCACCGCGAGCAAGCGATGCCAGAGTTCGTCGGGGTGGTTGAGGAACTTGTGACTGCCAGCAATGCCGGCGTTGTTAACCAGGATATGGACGCCGCCCAGACCTGTGCGCAGCTCGTTGGCCATACGCTCGACCTGGGCCGGGTCGGTCACGTCGCAGGTCGTAAAGACGCAGCGCCGACCCTGGGCCTCAATCTGGGTTGCGAGCTGCTCAAGTTCGCTGCTGCTGCGTGCGCAGAGGCCCACATCGGCCCCGGCCTCGGCCAGGGCCAGGGCGATGGCGCGCCCGATGCCTTTGCTGGCTCCTGTGACAACGGCTCGCTTGCCGGCCAGTGGAAGGTGCTGCAGTAACTCAGTCATCGTTGGCTGATCCTCTCCTGTCCAATGAGTAGTCGCCGTGACATGCCTCGGTGAGGCAGGCACGCTGGACTGACTGGCTAGGGCTGGTTCGGCTCGCTGAGTAGGCCCCGCTGGCTCGTCAGAGTGGGGGAACCGAACCGAGCGAAAGTGTGGGGAGCCGCCTGCGCTGCGCGTCGTGCATGCTGGCTGTATGAGCTTGAGGAGAGAAGGCCCTGTCAGCCAGTTCCTCCTCTGAGGCGGCGCTCGCGGTTGCTCCTCTTGCAGTATGCCACAGGGAGCGCTGCTTTTCCAGTTGGCGCCTGGCTCTGTTGAAGTGCGGTGCCGCCTGGCGGGTCATGCGCCGATGTTCTATACTAGCCAGAGAGAAAGCGAGAGTTAAAAGCTGCTGCCTCTCTCTGCCCTTCATGCATGCATGTATGCATGAAGGTATCCTATATAGCTGATATAGCTATAGCTGATATAGCTGACAGACTCTCGACTCACTCAGGCTTCGCTGTGAGAGAGGAGGACGGTAAGATGCCAGTCTCTTTGGAGGGGGCGCGCCGCATTTACGAGGCCCTCAAGGCCTGTGATATCAGGCTGGTCTCGGCTTTGCCTGAGACCTGGCTCGTCCCCTTGCTGCGTCTGGTAGAAGCGGATCAGGAGATGCGCCTTGTGCAGGTGGCCAGAGAGGAGGAGTCGATCGGCATTGCGGCAGGGGCCTACTTTGCTGGCCTGCCTTCAATCCATGTGATGCAGAACCACGGCTTCCTGGCGGCCATTAATCCGCTGGTCTCGCTGGCTATGCTGTATAAAATCCCTGTGCTGCTGCTGATCAGCTATCGTGGCTCCTGGGGCGAAAGGGACCCCTGGCAGACGCAGGGAGGGCTGCTTACAGAGCCAGTGCTGCGAGCTTTGACGATCCCCTACTACTGCCTGCGCCGTGAGGATGATCTGACCCGGCGTCTCAAGGAGGCTCAGGCGCTGGCTCTCTCGGCCCTGCATCCGGTGGCGGTCCTGTTGACCCGTGAAGTGCTCTGGGAAGATGAGGAGCCGTAGCCAGTGGTCTTCTCGTGTGTGGATGCTGTTCAAGTCAGATGACGAGCGGAAGGGGAGCAAACAACATGTTGCGTGTGGACGCCCTACGGGAGATTTATCCCGAGCTAGAGCGGCATATTGTGGTCACGATTATGGGGGCGGTCGCCGCTGAGCTGTATGCCCTTGGCCATCGACCCAACTTTTTCTATATGGAGCATTCAATGGGATTGGCCTCGTCCTTGGGTCTGGGCCTGGCCCTTGCCCTGCCGGGGCAGCAGGTGATCGTTCTCGATGGCGATGGCTCGCTGTTGATGAATCTTGGCACTCTCACGACGCTGGCTCGCTATCGGCCCCCGAATTTGCTCCATATTGTCTTTGACAATAGCAGCCTGGTCTCGGTAGGAGGCTTCCCCACAGCGACCGCCAGCGGCACTAATCTGGCAGAGATGGCTCGGGCGGCTGGCGTGCCGCGCGTGCTGGAGGCAGAGACACCTGCCCAGTTCCGCGCGGCGGTGACGCAGGCCCTGGCTCGTCCGGGGATGACAACCCTGGTGGCCAGAGTGGAGGCGAGCGGTCCGGCCTCGTATCGACTCGATCTGGATTTATTGGAAAACCGTTTTCAGTTCAAGCGCTATCTCGACTCGCTGCGCTCTTCCTCCTGACTGACCGATGGCAGACACTCAGGGTACCGGGCCAAGCTCTTTCTTGCTTTGGACGATAGGGGGAGCCAGGCCTTGTCATTGTACGCCTCTGCTGTCTGCCTCATCAGCCACTCCCCATAAAAATGGAATAGCCTGAAAGGGGGCGCGCTCACGTGCCAGCAGTAAGACTGCTGAGCAGCCAGGGGTGGGCGCGCCCCGGTGTGCCCTTGGGCTGTGGTATCGGGTCAGGGTCCGGCAGGGTCCGGCTCAGGTCGACGAGCGTGCCGTCTGCAGCGTGCGCCAGATCTTTTCTGGCGTTAGCGGCATGTCGATCTCCTTGATGCCGAGGGGGGCCAGGGCATCGAGGACAGCGTTCACAATGGCCGGTGGGGCGCCGATAGTGCCCGATTCGCCGATGCCCTTGGCGCCGAGCGGATTATTCGGAGAAGGCGATTCCACAAAATCGCTGGTAAAGGGAGGGAGCATCGTCGCCAGGGGCAGCGCATAGTCCTGTAGAGTTCCGCTAATGAGCTGGCCATGCTCATCGTAGAGTACCTGCTCATAGAGAGCCTGGCCGATGCCCTGAGCCAGGCCGCCGTGTAGCTGGCCCTCTGCCAGTGTATGGTTGAGAATGCGGCCCGCATCGTCGACAGCCACGTAACTCAGCGGGTGCACCTCGCCAGTCTCGGTGTCGATCTCGACGACCGCCATATGGGCGCCGAAGGAGAAGGTGGGACCGGAGGCGAAGTCACGGCGGGCCGCCAGACCCGTGATCGACTGACCGGTCAGAGGGTCGGGAGGTTCTGGCTCAAGCAGAGCGGGCTGTTCCTCGGCCAGGCGCGCCAGCTCTCCCAGCGTCAGAGAGCGTGTTGGCGCCCCCTGGACCATCACGCGTCCGTTCTGAAGCACCAGATCGGCGGGGGCGGCTTCCAGCACGTGCGAGGCCAGGCGCAGGATCTTCTCGCGCACAGCCTGTGCAGCCAGTAGCACTACTGAGCCGCCCATCTGGGTCACGCGGCTGGCAAAGGTTCCGATGCTGAAGGCTGGCAGTCGGCTATCGTTGAGGTGTACCTCAACGTGTTCGGGCGCTATCTGCAGGACCTCGGAGGCGATCTGCGTGAAGGCTGTCACGTGGCCCTGGCCGGTGGAGGAGACGCCGCTTTCGACCACAACGGTGCCGTCGGGCCGAATGCGCACGGTGGCCGCCTCGCGTGGCTGGCTTCCTTCATCGCCAGAGATTTCAGTAAAGGTCGCCAGTCCGATACCGAGCAGGCGCGGATCGCCAGAGGCCCGGCGCTGGCGCTGCCGGGCCCGCCAGCCCTCATAGTCGGCCAGCTCCAGCAGACGGTCAAAGGCAGCCTGATAGTTGCCGCTATCGTAGCGCTGGCCGGTGACGGTCTCGTAAGGGAAGGATTCGGGCGAGATCATGTTGCGCCGTCGCACCTCGACGGGATCAAGGCCCAGCTCGGCGGCGATGCGGTCGATGACGCGCTCGATGATATAGGTCGCCTCGGGGCGGCCTGCGCCGCGGTAGGCCATCGTCGGAACCTTATTGGTGAAGACGCCGATCACTGTGCTCTCGACGGCCTCCACCTGGTAGGCACCGCAGACGAGGCGTGGGGTACGGATCGGAACAAGGGCCGTGATGCCGAGGAGGAAAGCGCCCAGGTCAGCAATGTTGCGCAGGCGCAGGGCCAGCAGCCGCCCATCATCTTGATAGGCTGCCTCCACGTAATTGATCTGACCACGCCCGTGGGTCTGAGCTTGCAGATTCTCGCGCCGTGTTTCGATCCATTTCACCGGACGGCCCAGGCGGTGAGCGAGGGCTGCGCAAACCAGTTCTTCGCCGCCGAGGCGCGTTTTGGCACCGAAGCCGCCGCCACTCATGGCATTGTGCACATGAACATGGCGATGATCCAGACCCAGCGCTTCCGCCAGGACCTGGTGAGCCTGGTAAACCGCCTGCGAGGAGAGCCAGGCGCTCAGCTGGCCCGTCTCTGGATTGTAGTCAAAGAGACAGGCACGGTTCTCTAGCGAGGAAGGGGCCAAACGCTGGTTCTCCAGGCGCAGACGTGTGACATGGCTGGCACGGGCAAAGGCCTCCTCGACGTTGCCGGCCTTCAGCGGCATCTCGAAGGCCACATTGCTGCCAAACTCTGGGTACAGTAATGGGGCATCGGGGGCCAGAGCGGCCTCGGGGTCGCTGACCGCCGGCAGCGGCTCGTAATCGACCTCGACTAGGTCAAGGGCATCGGTGGCAACGGCCAGGCTCTCGGCGACGATGACCGCCACTGGCTCTCCAACGTAGCGTACCCTGTCCTTGGCCAGCGGCTGCTTCTCCGGACGCTTGACGCCAGGCACAGGTACGGCAAAGATCGGCGGCAGCTCTGTCAGATCGGCGGCGCTGAAAGCCGCTACCACGCCCGGCAGGCTACGTGCCTCGTCGAGGCGGATACCCTCGATGATGGCATGGGCATAAGGACTGCGTACGAAAACTGCATGCAGTATGGGCGGGCGTCCGTTCAGCCTGATGTCATCCACAAAGCGTGCACGCCCGGTGATCAGGTCGTAGTCCTCTAGGCGGCGTCGGATTTCTGCCGGCTGCTTCATGGTCATGCTCATGCAAATGATCCTTCTGCGTGATGTTTCTCTGGCCAGAGGTGGAATCCATCCAGGGGCTGTAGTTTATTATAAAATATCAATCCGGTCTCTCCTTAGCAGCAACCTGGCTGAACACTGTCCCTTCTCACTCAGCTCTCCCGCTGGCTGTCTGTCGCCACCCGCTGAGAACAGAGTACTGCATCTTGAAACGTATGATATGATCGAACTGATCCACGGGAAGAACAGGAATCCTGACTAATCTTTCAGCCGTTGCAACGTGTCAGCATAGGGGGCGGCTCCTGTGGAGGTGCCACCACAGGGGGCCGCAAGGGAGGAGCAGCCTTTTGTCCTTCCAGCCTCCTATCTGCTGCACGGAGCAGAGGCAGGAAATGCCTGTCATTATAAATGACGTATTGAGCAAAGAAAGAAGAGCGAGAAAAGGAGCGTAGGAAGCGTGAAAGGTGCCAGATCGAGAGATACGCTGGCCGAGCCGACAGTGCTGGCCATCGATGTGGGGACCTCTTCGGTGCGAGCCATGCTTGTTGATGCGCGGGGCGAAGCGGTACCGGGAACACTGACGCAGTATCGTTATCAGCTCAGCACTTCAGCCGAAGGGGAGGCCACGATCGATGGCGATAGGCTTGTTGAGCTGGTTGCCAGGACGATCGATGGGGTACTGGAGGCCGCTGGAGTGATTGCCCAGACCATTGCCGCGGTGGCGACCGACACCTTCTGGCACAGCCTGATCGCTGTTGATGGCCAGGGGCAGCCTTTGCTGCCGCTCATCACCTGGGAAGACACGCGCGCGCATGCGGCGGCGGCTGAGCTGCGCGCTCTGCTTGACGAGCGGGCTATTCACCGTCGCACGGGGGCTCCGCTGCAAAACAGCTACTGGCCGGCCCGGCTACGCTGGCTGGCGCGAACGCGTCCTGCGCTCCTGCAGGAAAGTGCCCAGTGGCTTTCCTTTGGCGAGTTTCTCCATCGGCGCTTGTTAGGGCACTCGGTCTGCAGCCTCTCGATGGCCTCGGGGACGGGTCTGCTGAATCTGCGGAGCCTCAGTTGGGATGAGGACCTGCTGCAGGCCCTTGCGGTTCGTCGCGAGCAGTTTCCGGCGCTCGGTGATCTGCGCAACGCCTTGCAGGGACTGCGTCCTCTCTATGCTCAGCGCTGGCCGCTGCTGAAAGATGTGCTCTGGTTTCCCGCTGTTGGTGATGGGGCGGCGGCAAACGTTGGTTCGGGCTGTGTGGTGAGTGCGCGCTATGCTCTGACCATTGGTACCTCCAGCGCGCTGCGGGTGACCGTGCCGGCGGACAGCGTTGAGCCGCCGCTTGGTCTCTGGCTCTATTTGCTGGATGCGCGCCGGGCCTTGCTAGGGGGGGCATTGAGTGAGGGTGGCAACCTGTTATCCTGGCTGGCGGAGGTGCTGCGTCTCCCTCCTCTAGACGAAGTGGAGCCGCTGGTCTCAGCTGTGCCGCCTGATAGTCACGGTCTGACCATCTTGCCGTTTCTGGCGGGCGAGCGCAGTCCTGGCTGGCATGCCGAGGCCCGCATGACCATCTCGGGTCTGCATCTGAAGCTGCGCCCGGTGGATCTTCTGCGGGCGGCGATGGAGGCCCTGGCCTACCGCCTGGCCGTTGTCTACCAGCGCCTCAATACTCAGCCGCAACTGCGCGAGGGAGGAGCGCAAATCATTGGCAGTGGGGGCGCGCTCTTGCGCTCGCCAACGCTACAGCAGATCATTGCTGATGTACTGGGTGAGCCTCTCTATCCCTTGCGCGTTCGTGAGGCTGCCGTGCGTGGGGTCGCACTGCTGGCGCTAGAATCGCTGGGACTCGTCCCCGACGTGGCTCAGCTCCCTCCGCCTCTAGCGGCCCCTGTAGTGCCTGATCGCGCACGCGGCGAGCGCTATCGCCAGGCCCTTGCGCGCCAGCAGCAGCTCTACAATCTCCTTCTGGCCGGCGATGGCCAGACCTCACCCTGACGCAGTCCTGAGCTGATGAGAGGAAAGGAGTGCCCTGCCATGTCTGGAGAGGCGCCACTGATTCGCCTCAAGCGCGTCTACGAGGAGGCGATGGAGAGTGATGGAACGCGGGTACTGGTCGAGCGGCTCTGGCCGCGTGGTCTCTCTCGGGAGCGGGCGCGGATCGATCTCTGGCTCAAAGATGTGGCTCCCAGTGATGAGCTGCGCCGCTGGTTTGCCCATGATCCCCAGAAATTTCCCGAGTTTCGTCGGCGCTATGAACAGGAACTGCGCGACCAGGAGACGGCACGTGCCGCGCTGGCCCATCTTCTGGAGCTGGCCCGGCGCGGGCCGCTGACCCTTGTCTACTCGGCACGAGATAGCGAGCATAACAATGCGGTGGTCCTGCGCGACCTCTTAGAGCGTGGCTCATAGGCCCCGAGCTGAGTTGTGCTAGAGGCTAGGCGAATTCCGGCTGCCGGCTGACTGCAGATCCCTGGCCTGATCCGCTGCAGGTGGGCAGTCAAGACCACGGCAGGGCTGCTGCTCACTAGGGTACGAGCAAGTGATTGCAGACTGCCTGGGCTGTGCTCCTCCCTCCACTTCTGCTGTCCTGCTGCCAGTGTAAGACTTTTGTTTTGGGCTCTTCCCCGGCTGGGTGGCGGCTCACGTCCAATAATAATGGATGCTCCTTTTCCTACGGTGCTCTCTAACTCTAATGGAAGGTCTCTCTCGCTTCAGGCGCTGCACCAAAGGAGCAGGCTCTCTGGCGCAGCGCCTGAAGCGAGCACGGTGGCAGCGTCCTTCTCAGAGAGAGGTAGTACTGTTATCCCTCTGACCAGTTAAATGTTGGATTCTGGAATTTCTCTCGGTAGACTCACGAGTGGCGCCAGAGAGAGTGTGGTTGATGCACTGGTGAAGCAACAGCACGAAAGGGAGAAAATTATGAAAATCCAGCAATTCAAGTACCTCCACTGCTCAGAGGATCATGAAGAAGGAATTATTCTGGTTGATCCCGAGACCGAGTCCATTCCGGTCACGGATGAGCGTGGAAACGTACTCTATTATTGCATGGGAGGACAGCACGTATTTTCTTCCGATATGAATGGGCTGATCATGCAGAGCCTCCTGGATGATGAGTAAGTCGCAGATTTATCGATCTACGATAGAACAAGGACAGAGAAAGCCCGTCTCTCACCCATCATAGACGCCACATCATACCCACTTCTGGCCACACAGCCGACGCGCAGGGCTGAGCGCCCGACCCTGCGCGTCTCTTTCTTTCTCTGTCGCGCTTTCATGTCTGAAGCTGCCTGCTTGGCCAGTCAGTACAGCGGGATTGATGAGGCGAAGGGGCTCTGAACCTGAACTGCGTGCCCTGGCCCCAGAGAGCGGTGGGCAGTGATGGTGAAAACGAGCGCTGTGGTAGGCACGCCGGCGCTGCCTAATCGATGCCCAACAGCCAGCGCAGACGCTCGCGGTTGCGGCGCAGGCGGTCGATCAGATTATGATTGAGACGATAGATTTCCTTGATATCGCTAAACTCATCGGAGCAGCGCAGGACGATCTCGCGAGGTTTCAGGCCGCAGTAGTAGAGCAAGTAGGCGAGGCGCCGCTCGCGCTCATGAGGGAGCAGGCTCTGGATCGATTCCCAGGTATAGCTTCTTTCTTCATCGTCGAATTCCTCCTCTTCATTGAGGAGCACTGAGGTCTCTGGTTGAGGCAAGGCGATCTCCTGCCGACGTTGATAGCTGCGCAGTATGTCGATGATGACGCCGTGGAGCGTGGCGTGCAAGTAGCTGAGCACGGCCTTCAGGCTGGGGAATTCGGGGGGATGTTCCTGTACTGCCTGCCAGAAACGGCTGAAGGTCAAAGCGACATAGTTTTCTTCAGAATCATGCTGCAGCGCCTGGCCCATACCTGGGTGGGTGCGCAGCCAGAGGCGAACGGTTTCGCTCAGACATTGCTGCAGCAAGGTCCAGGCCTGGTCGGTCTGCTGCTCAACCGCCCGGCGAAATAGCTCCAGGCAATAGCCTTCATCCCCTGGTTGGTGCCGGCGCGCACGCTGCAATTCCAGGGTGCAGTAGTTGGCCAGCACGGTGAGGTTGAGTTCGCTTAGCGTCTCTTCCATGTTTGTTGTCCCCGCTGTTCTCGCTCAGCAGCCCTATAGTACGATGCATTGCCATAATCAGCAGTCTCTGCTTAGCCGGTTCTGTGGAGTGGAAGGATCTACCGGTAGAATAAGATCTGCATCTATGGATCTTATGACGGAAGATCCATTTCAAAAATACAATAGCTCATCCATTATAGGCATAATAGTGCTCACCCCAGATTTGAAGAAGAGAAGAGTAGAGCGAAGCGGCGCCCCCGGTCCTGCTCTGGTATTTGGTCAGTTAACGACAGAACTTTCTTCGAGAATAACCGAATGTGCAAGAGTTTGTCAAGCGAGGACTGTCTGCAGGAAATAACGCTTTTCTTCTCTGTCAACGCTCTGGGAGAGCCGGGCCTTGGAAAACTATTGTACTTTAGCAGTATTTTGTGGGAAAATTGTATTATGGTTGGAAGTGTGAGGCGTTCCCCGGCCTCGGCCTCGGGAGCGCCGGTCTGGTTCGGTGAGTCTAAGGAAGGAAGGAAGGAAAGAAGGGTGGAAAGAGAGATGCGACGGTGGAACTTGTACCTGGTGCTTCTCTGGTGGGCGACGAGCCTTGTGCTCTTGAGCGGTTGTGGCAGTGCTGCATTGCCGGCCTTGCCTGGATCGGGGAGGGGGACTTCGCCGACGGTGGAGTCGGGCGTGAGGCCGAAGATTGTGGCCTCTGCGCCTGTTGGTGGGGAGGGGCCGACGCCGACCGCGGCTCCGATCTCAGCTCCTCTGGCTTCGCCTACGGCGACAGCGGCGCCGACGAGGCCGGTGCAGGCCTCGATTGTCAGCGTGGCTCTGAGCTTTTATGCCGCTGTCCAGGCCCAGGACTACGCTCGGGCCTATAGTTACCTGGCCAATGATGTTACCATTAATCCCACGGGTGATCGTCCTCAGCCCCTGACCAGGGATCACTTTGTGCAGACGGCGCGCTCGCTGGATGAGACGATGGGCAAGGTCACGGCTTTTTCGGCTGAGGTTGATGCCAATAGTCCTACGATCATTATCATGACGATTTCTCGTAGCAATCTCGCGGCCTATCACTCGCATTTGGTTTTCAAGGATCTGGGTGGGAGTTGGAAGATTGCCTCGCTTGATAGAATCTAAGCCGGGGCGGCGCCGCTGCTGGTGTTCAGCTCTGGCCAGCCGCGGTGGGGTAGGGGTGAAGGGGCTGGCTGGTCGGCTGACTGTCTGATGGGGTGCTGCCCGGATTCTGCCTGCTAGTAAAGGAGCGAGCTGATCTTGTTTCGACCGGTTTTGGCAACGCTCGGCTATATTCTGTCGCCGGATCGCCAGCAGGTGCTGATGATTCAGCGCAACAAGCGTCCTGATGACCTGCATTTTGGCAAGTACAATGGCCTGGGCGGACGGCTGGAGCCGCATGAGGACATTGTAAGCGGGATGCGGCGTGAGATCCGCGAGGAGTCTGGCCTGGAGGCGGAAGAGCTGGTCCTGCGGGGGACGATCTCCTGGCCAGGTTTTGGCAAGAATGGCGAGGATTGGTTTGGCTTTATTTTCCGCATTGAGCGCTGGTCTGGGCAGCCACATGCTGGCAACCATGAAGGGACACTGGTGTGGGTGCCGTTGGCCGAGCTGGAGAGGCTGCCACTCTGGCCTGGCGATCGCTACTTCCTGTCGATGGTTTTCGATGATGATCCGCGGGCTTTTCATGGCTGCATGCCTTATCACAATGGTCAGCCACAGAGCTGGTCGTATGTGCGGGTTTAGGTGAGGGTAGTGGTAGGGTGGTGGTCCGCCGGCGGCTTGGCCTGAAGGAGGTATCTTGTTCCGCCTGCGGCCTGCCCGCTGTAGCGGACCGCCGGTGAGCCAGCCAAGACCAACAGAAGGCTGCTCACCTTCCCCATCGGTCCGGCGGGGGGCCGAACGCGAGGTGAGCAGCCTTCTGCCTCGGGTCGTCGGGGGAGAAGGGAGAAGTATCTGCTCATCGTGGTTGGGGGGCTTCCCCGTCCTCGCCGGTATGTTCTCTTCTCTCCCCGAAGAGGGCCAGCAGATTAGGCTGGCGCTGCTACGGACGTGTGAGTTGGTGGGCCTCTCAGGCGACCGTGCTTGAGGCCGGCGCCGGGGCCGCTTTGAGTATATAGCCAGTCTCTAAGATGGAGACGATGTTAATGCCAAAGATGCGCAGCTTGATGCGCACACGCGAAAGGACGTTGCGAATAGGGCGCGTGGCCTGTTCCCAGGTGCCGTCTTCGAGGGACTTGAGCAGGTTGGCGCGGCAGCGCTCAATGGTGCGCTCGTTGACCTCGCCGTGGTAGAAGTGGGCGAAGAGCACCTCGTACGGACAGTAGTAGGGGTAGGAGTCCAGCAGCGGACGAAGGACGTTCATCTCGTTGTTGGTGAACTGCTGCTGAAGCACCAGCGCTGGTTGTTTGTCGAGATAGGTGAGGCAGGAGAGGGTGCCGAAGGCCGTATTGAGGGCGAGGACGTATCCTTCTGAGAGCACGCCATGCAGCGTGTAGTGCTTGATGTGCTCGCGATCGTGGACAAGTTTACGTGCGACGCGGGCCTCTTCTCGGCAAGCGATCATTTGCATGGCGATTCTCCTTGTTCGTTGCTGCATATGACTGGACAGTACTCCCTGACCGGTAGACGCGCGGATCGGGGCGTGGCGCCGCGGATGCGACGCGGCGATGGCAATCCCTCGCGCTTGTGGCTGGCCAACTACTGGGCCACAGCTGGTGGCCATGATTACGGGTACAATCCGCTCCTGCTCCTGCTGCCTGGCGAGCTGCTAGGAGGCGCCAGAATGCACGAGCGAGTGAGCACGTGACAGGTAAAAGAAGAAGAGCACGCAGGGGGCGAGGTCAATGGTAGGGTCCCTGGGGTGAGACGCGCCGTGGTCCTGCGGCGGGTGGCATTGGCCTCACCTGGCGGCGGGCGCCCCGTCCCTGAAAGGGCGTCCACCGTTTCCCTACGTGTTCTTTACTTTATTATGCCGAGCGACCATGTACATCAGAAAGTACTTATGTTATCATTTCCCTAGACATCTTTATCATTTCGAGGGGTTCTCTTCTTTTGGGCGTCGGGGGAGGCCTGTCCATGAGTAGCAACCGGTCGGTGGAGGAGCCACCGCGGCCCCGCGTGCGTCTCGTGGAGGCTCGCATGAGCCGTGGCTGGTCGCAGCAGGAGGTGGCTGAGCGACTGGGGACGACGCATGTCAATGTGAGCCGTTGGGAGCGCGGGGTAACGAAGCCCAATCCATATTTCCGGCGCAAGTTGTGCCGGCTGTTCGGGTTAACGGAGGAGGAGCTGGATCTGGCGCCCGCTGGGCCTGAGATCCCGGGGCGGGGGGCGCAGGTAGGGGATGGGGTGGCGGTGGAGACGGGTGGTGGTGGAACGGGACGGGGTGAGCAAGATCTGCAACGTGGCCCTGACTCTGGTCCGCTGGGGGATGCCGCGGGTGGGCGTCCGGCTGAGGCGGTTATTGATCCGATGATCCCTCTGCCGCCGCCGGTGCGCCTGGTGGGGCGCGATGCCGAGCTGCGGCGTATTAAGGGGCGTCTTTTTGCCGGTGAGGCGGTGGCGCTGAGTGCCTTGAATGGGTTGCCTGGGGTGGGCAAGACTTCGCTGGCGGTGGCGCTGGCGCATGATCCCGAGGTGCGTGCTTATTTCAAGGATGGGATTCTCTGGGCGGCGCTCGGGCCGCGTCCCAATATGACGGGGTTGTTGAGCCGTTGGGGGGCGTTGCTGGGTTTACCGGCGACGGAGGTGGCTGGGTTGACGAGCCTGGAGGCCTGGGCCAGGGCTTTGCGTACGGCGATCGGGCCGCGGCGGATGTTGCTGGTGATCGATGATGCCTGGCGGATTGAGGAGGCGCTGGCGTTGAAGGTGGGCGGGGCCCAGTGTGCGCATTTGTTGACGACGCGCTTTGCGCATGTGGCGACAGAGTTCGCGGTGGAGGGAGCGGCGGCGATCGCGGAGTTGGGGGAGGAGGATAGTCTGCAGCTCCTACGTTTGTTGGCTCCGACGGCGGTGGATCTGGAGCCGGAGCGCGTGCGGGCTTTGGTGCGGGCGGTCGGCGGTTTGCCGTTGGCGCTGACGTTGATTGGGAATTATTTGCGCAAGGAGAGTTATACGGGGCAGGTGCGGCGTATTCGGACGGCGCTGCAGCGGCTGAGCGATGCGCGGGTGCGCCTGGGGTTGACGGAGCTGCGGGGACCGGTGGAGGTGCATTCGAGCCTGCAGGGGGAGCCGGCGCTGTCGCTGCAGTCGGTGATTGCGGTGTCGGATGAGCAGTTGAGCGCGGCGGCGCGCGCGGCGCTGTACGCGCTCTCGGTTTTTCCGCCGAAGCCAGCGAGTTTTTCTGAGGAGGCGGCTTTAGCGGTGGCGGCCTGCTCGACGGATGAGCTGGATGCGCTGGTGGATGCCGGCTTGCTGGAGAGCAACGGGGGCGATCGCTATCTATTGCATCAGGTGATTGCCGATTATGCGCGGGCGCGCCTGGAGGCCCAGGAGGAGGCGAGGGCGCAGGCCCCTTTTGGGCGCCTGGTGGAGTATGCGATCGCTTATGCTGAGAAGCATCGCACGGACTACGAGTTATTGGATCGAGAGAGCGCGGTGATTGTGGCGGGGCTGGAGGCGGCCTATATGCTGGGACGGCAGGAGGAGCTGGTGCGTGGGGTGGTGACGTTTGCGCCGTTCTTGCTGGTGCGTGCTCTGTATGGTGTGGCCGAGCAATGGCTGCAGCGCGCGCAGACGGCGGCCCAGGCCCTGGGTGATCAGCGCGGGCTGACAGGGGTACTGCTCTACCGTGGGCAGATTGCGCTGCGCCAGGGGGATTATACGAGCGCAGAGAGCTACTATCAGGAGGGGTTGCAGCTGGCCCGCGCCCAGGGCGATCAGGAGCGTATTTGTGCACTGCTGGCGGATTTGGGAATGGTATCGTGGAAGCGCGGGGAGTATGGTCATGCAGAGAGCTATCTGCAGGAAGGTTTGTGGCTGGCCCGCAGCATCGGGAATAGGGAACAATTGTGTGAAGTGCTTGCGACTCTAGGGGCCCTGGCAGCTCGCCAAGGAAACTATGTCCGGGCCGACACCTATCTGCAAGAGGGCTTGCTGTTAGCCCAAGCAATTGGTGATCGAGAGCGTATATGTACACTGTTGTTAAATCTTGGCGCTTCGGCTTCTGAACAAGGAATGTTTATTAGTGCCAAAAAGTATTTTGAACAAGGCTTGTCTATTGCTAAGGATATAGGTCATAGAAGTTTAATGAGCGCTCTATTAAATAATCTAGGTGATATTTGCTTGGGTCAAGAAGACTATAATGAGGCAGAGCACTTCTTTATAGAAGCTTTGCAATTAGCACGTCAAATAGAACATCCAGAGTACATTAGTGCTTTCCTTCTTAACATTGGGCTTGTGGCCCGGAAACGGGGAGATTATCAGCGAGCAGAACTTGCTTTTAAGGAGGGATTGAATATTGCCAGAAATTTAGGAATATCTTATCTTCTTTACGAAGGTCTCTATGAGTATGGAAATCTCTGCCTCTTCCTTAGGCGTTTTGATGATGCAAGGAATGCTTTTGTTGAAATAATTAGTATTGCTCCAAGGGGAGGAATCGATGCTATAGCTCTTGCTAAGTATGGCCTAGCGAGGGTAGAGGCTTCTGAGGGGCATCTTGAGATTGCTCGCCAACTCGCTAATGAAAGCGTCGCGATACTGAAAGCTCTTGGCCACAGAAGTGCCAAGGAGGTACTTGAGTGGTTAAAATCATTAAAGAGTATTTAGAGAAGAGTGGAGGTCCGAAAGGCAAAATACTGGGATTCGGACCTCCTCCTGTCGTTCTTTGGAGAATCCTAACGGGCCCATACGACAATATTCGGGCTTGCCGCGTGTGTCGCCAGCGGTGTAATCGTCAGAGCCAGAGCGACGACGGCCAGCAGGACAACCAGCGGAACGATCCAGCGCAGATTCTTCTTCAGCATTGTAAAACCTCCCCAATCGATAAATAACGGAATCTCGACAGAGTGAGCCGTAGACCCTCGCAGGAACGCGAGGTGAATGGTATGGCAAACAGGCGTACCTAGTGAGTAAGCGAGCTGCGACTGGCCTGCCTGATCCAGGCTCTGGCCAGGGCCGGCGGCGGTGGCGCGCACGGATAGCCCTCCTCGCAGCGTTAGCGGTCAGGCCCTGCCTGGTTCGTCCCACGTCCCAGGCGCTCAGCTTCTCAGCTCTCAGGCACTCGACGCCCTGCTGGAGAAGCCTGCTTGTTGCTCAATGAGTGAGTGAGTGAGCGAACGGACGAGCGAGCGGATCAGCTGAGCTGAACTGAGTCAAGCAAAGGTAGCGGCCCCTCGGCTGTAACGAGCCCCACTGCTCTGCTGCACCATCAAGGCGCGACGCGACCACTTTCCGTAACCAGCGGGCTGTTCTGTGGTAATGATGCACTGGCTTACGACTGGTTCAGGCGACTCGACCGACCGACCGACCGACCAACCAACTTATGGCCTGCCCTTTGGTTACGTGACGGCCTGGCAAACGCAGTTGCAATTGCGAACGAGGGCCGGTATTGCCTGCTCACCCTGCTCAGCTGACTGGCCAGCCCTTTACCTCGGCCTGATCCCGGCTGCCCATTGGCTGCCCCTGGAGCCAATGGGGCGAAGATCTTATACCACCGTGGCGCGAACCACTGACGACAGGCCCCTGCGAGGAGAGCTAGCCGCCGCGCCACCGACGACCGACCTGCAAACTGAGCCACAACGATGCAATCGTCTTGTTCAAGGTACTCTGGTCTGGACGGACCGGCTATCCTGAGCGGGTGGGGCAGCGCTATCGGCACTGCACCCTGGATAGCTGGCCCCGACTGACCAGCACGAGCGGCCTTTCTCCTCCCCACCGATAGATCCGGGCCGCTCAGTCCTTCCTAGCAACCTGGCGTACCGTTTTCTCGATACGCACATCTCTCACACTCGGGAAGATTACCCGATGATTCGCCAACCTTCAGGATCTCCCCCAAGGAATCCATCGAAAGTACTATCGCCTTCACGAAGAATCTTGAAGAAGACAGCCTGGCCATCACACCCCGCTCGTTCAGCTTGCCAGGCTGAGCGAGCGGAGCCAGGGAAGGAATCAAGGGGGTGCGGTCCCGGAGGAGATGGTCCTCACCCAGACCCAGGTGGTTGCATTACTGCATTGGGCAATAGCATCGCTGTGAATCAGGGAGGACCCACTGCTCAACCGTGATACGGTTTCTGGCCATAAGCGGCGACGACATGGTAGCGCGTCTGCAGCGTATTCCACTCCTGACCTGCCTGTTCGATGAGGGCGAGGACCTCTTGCTGCTCCATCTGGAAGCGAGCTGCGATGAGAGAGCTGATGGCCTTACCGGCCTCGCGCAGATCCAGAGAGAGTAAAGAACCGACGCGCCCGCCCCAATCACCAAGTGGAATATCGATATCCTGGCGGTTGACCTGGATCAGCCCGGCCTGTTGCAGGAAAGAGTCTAGAGAGCGGAGGACTCCACCCTCGTTGTCGAGGCCGCGCAGGGCACCCAGTTGGCCCATGAGGTAGAGAAATTGCTGGGTAGCTGGTCCAGCTGGATTGAAATGACTGACATGGGTACCCGCCTCGACCAACTCGACCCAGCCTCCGGGGACGGTGACGCGAGCAAGTTCTCGCACAACATTCGGCCAGGCCGCGAGGGGAATAGCCAGCACGAGCAGGCGTTGATGGACGAAGTCGAAGATCTCATCTTCAAAAGGGAGGCCCTTGAGGGCGTCGCCCTGGACAAAGCGGTAGTTAGCTGGTGGAGTGGTGGCTTTGGCTCTGGCCGGCTCCAGATCGAGGCCAATGACCTCGGCCTGGGGGAATTGCTGAGCGATTTCAATGGCCCATTGGCCGGTGCCGCAGCCGACATCGAGAATGCGGCGGGGTTGGACGATGGGTGCTAAATAGTTGCCGCGCAGCGCGGAGCGCAGAACGTAATGTTGAAAATCGAGGCGATTAACCTCTCCCAGATCTTTGGGGAGCAGATAAGGTTGCTCGTCAAGATAGCGGCGCGAGGCCAATGAACCTGTCTGGGGCGCCTCGCTAACTGTGGGACGAGGCGTAGGCTGAACCGAATCAGCAGGAGTGACGGAAGCGTTTGTCACGCGGCGCTGGCGAAAGAACCACCAGGGCATGAGACATTCCTCCTTGCGGGCAAGTTTAACCTCATACGAGCTAAATAGTACAGCATTAGGCAACGCCTTGTTCATCGCGTGAATGGGCTTGGCCCATAGGTCACAGCGAAGTAACAGCGTGTTCGGAGCTGGTTTCAGACCTGACAGGCATGGTCAATGATGGCTAGCACTTCCTGCTCAGATCTGCTGAAACGACCTGCTCGGCTACACTGATGATCTCTCGGGCTTCACCCAGGGCGAAGGCGGTCAAGAAGCGGCAATGTCCCCTGACTCGCCCCCGGGAAGGGCGAGAAGCTGCTAGTGAGTGGCGGCAAGATCTCTTGCCGCTGAAGGCGAGCTAAGGGAGGCGTGAAACCTTGCAGTCGCTATTCGATCGAGAGCCTCAGCCTCAAACTGGGCCTTCTGCGAGGAATCTGGCCTAACCACCAGGATGGGACGGGGCCAGCCAGCTCCTGTGGCACTCTCATGAGCGTGAGTCTAGGTAGTGGTTGGTGGTTTGTTCCCATAAGCGACGGCCAGCCGGTAGCAAGTATGGAATTCATCGAACTCTCCTACGGCTGCTTCGATCAGGTCAAGGACTTCCTGCTCTGAGATCTGGAAATGGGCCGCTATAGTGCCGCTGAGTCCCTTTGAACTCTCGCGAAAGTCGAGCGCTAGCAAAGAGCCAAGACGTCCTCCCCACTGGCCCAGTGGTACCTCAAAGGATTGAGACTGCACGCTGACCAGTCCGGCATCGCGCAAATAGCGGTCGAGAGAGCGCATGATCACTCCCTCAGTGTCAAGACCGCGCAGGGCTGCCAGCTGCCCTGCCAGGTGTAGATATCGCTGTGTGGCAGGACCAGCGGGGGTAAAATCAGCGGTTCCTGTTCCAAACTCGACGAGTTCGACCCAGCCGCCAGGAGCGGTGAGGCGAGCCAGCTCCTGGACAAGGCCCGGCCAGGCCCTCAATGGGATAGCCAGCCAGAGAAAACGCTGGTGAACGAAGTCGAAGGTCCCATTTTCAAAAGGGAGGCCCTTGAGGGCGTCGCCCTGGACAAAGCGATAGTTAGCTGGTGGAGTGGTAGCTTTAGCGCTGGTCGGCTCTAGATCGAGGCCGATGACCTCGGCCTGGGGGAACTGCTGGGCGAGTTCGAAGGCCCACTGGCCGGTGCCGCAGCCGACGTCGAGAATGCGGCGCGGCTGCCCGATGGGGGCCAGATAATTGCCGCGCAGGATGGCGCGCAGGATGTAATGCTGGAAGTCGAGGCGGTTGACTTCGCCCAGGTCCTTGGGGAGCAGATAGGGCTGCTCGTCCAGATAGCGACGGGCAGCCTCATCGGAGGCCGGGCGGGCTACAGACGGTTTGGCAGCGCTAGCATTGACGGAAGCGTTGGTTGCACGACGGCGGCGGAAGAGCCACCAGGGCATAGTACAGACCTCCATTCTATGTCGTCGATGAGTGGCAGCCGGACAGGCTGAGCGCTGGGAGCAGGCAGCGTCAGCGGGTCAAGGCTTCTGGCCGTAGGCCACTATGAAAGAGCAGCTGGAATGCAGCTCATTCCATTCCTGGCAGGCCCTGTCAATGAGTTGGAGCACGTCCTGCTCAGGGATCTGGAAGCGAGCCGCCAGCGGGGCACTGATTGCTGTCCACATCGTGCGGAAGTCCAGAGCGAGTAGAGAGCCGATGCGGCCTCCCCATTCCCCTACAGGGATCTTGATGGGATGACATTGGATCTGGTTCAGACGAGCCTGGGCCAGATACTGATCGAGGGAACGTGCGACGACGCCCTCGCTATCCAAGCCTCGCAGAGCAGCGAGCTGGCCTATGAGAGATGCTACTTGCTGATTGGCTGGCCCAGAAGGAGTAAGGTTACTGATATGGATGCTTGTCTCAACGAGTTCGAGCCAGCCGCCGGGGGCAGTGACCCGGGCCAGCTCCTGGACAGCCGCCGGCCAGGCCGCTTGAGGAATGGCTAGAACAAGGAGGCGTTGATGGACGAAGTCGAAGGAGTTGTCGTCGAAAGGGAGGCCTTGCAGGATGTCCCCCTGGACGAAGCGATAGTTGGGAGGGGGGGAAACAGAAGGCTTGACCTGTTCGAGGTCGAGGCCGATGACCTCGGCCTGGGGGAACTGCTGGGCGAGTTCGAAGGCCCACTGGCCGGTGCCGCAGCCGACGTCGAGAATGCGACGCGGCTGCTTGATCGGTGCCAGGTAGTTGCCGCGCAGGATGGCGCGCAGGATGTAATGCTGGAAGTCGAGGCGGTTGACTTCGCCCAGGTCTTTGGGGAGCAGATAGGGCTGTTCCTGCAGGTAGCGGCGGGAGCCTTGCAGGCGAGGCAGGGCGACCTCGCCCAGGCGCCAGCCACCGGAAGACGAAGCGGGGGTAGCTGGGCGAGAGCCGCTGCGGGAGCGGCGGCGGAAGGGCCACCAGGGCATGTGCAAGACCTCCTTTCTATTTCCTCGGTGAGAGGCAGCATCAGCGGGTCAAAGGTTTTTGGCCGTAGGCGACAGCGAAATGCCATTCGGTGTGGAACTCACTCCACTCCTGGTACGCCTGGTCAATTAGTTGGAGGATAGCTTGCTCAGAGCGCCCGAAGCGGGCAGCGATAGGGGCGCTGATGGCCTTGCAGGCTTCGCGCAGGTCCAGGGCCATCAGGGAGCCGATGCGTCCGCCCCATTCGCCCAGGGGAACGGAGAAGGGCTGGTAGCGGATGTTGACAAGGCCTGCCTCCTCCAGATAGCGACCTAGGGAACGCAGAACGATGCTCTCAGTGTCGAGGCCTCGCAGAGCAGCAAGCTGAGCTCCGAGCCTGTTGATCTCTTGGGTGGCGGGGCCAGAGGGCAGATAGTCCTGCAGAGCGGTGCCGACTTCCAGGAGTTCGGCCCAGCCGCCGGGAGCGGTGACGCGGGCGAGTTCCTGGACGACGCCCGGCCAGGCGGCCAGGGGGATGGCACCCACCAGGAGGCGCTGATGGACGAAGTCGAAGGAGTTACTCTCGAAAGGGAGGCCTTGCAGGATGTCCCCCTGGACGAAGCGATAGTTGGGAGGGGGGGAAACAGAAGGCTTGACCTGTTCGAGGTCGAGGCCGATGACCTCGGCCTGGGGGAACTGCTGGGCGAGTTCGAAGGCCCACTGGCCGGTGCCGCAGCCGACGTCGAGAATGCGACGCGGCTGCTTGATCGGTGCCAGGTAGTTGCCGCGCAGGATGGCGCGCAGGATGTAATGCTGGAAGTCGAGGCGGTTGACTTCGCCCAGGTCTTTGGGGAGCAGATAGGGCTGTTCCTGCAGATAGCGGCGGGACCCCTGCAGGCGAGGAAGAGCGACCTCACCAGGCAGCCAGCCACTGGAAGGCTGAGCGAGGTCGGCGGCGCGAGCAGCGGAGAGAGAACCACGAGAGCGGCGGCGGAAGAACCACCAGGGCATAGTACAGACCTCCATTCTATGTCGTCGATGAGAGGCAGCCGGACGGGCTGAGCGCTGGGAGCAGGAAGCGTCAGCGGGTCAAGGCTTCTGGCCATAGGCGACAGTGAAGGTACCGTAGGAGTGGAGTTCGTTCCATTCCTGTCTGGCTCTATCGATGAGTTGGAGGATCTCCTGCTCGGGGAGATGGAACCGTGCGGCCAGGGGAGCGCTGATCGCCTTCCATGCTTCGTGAATGTCAAGAGCGGACAAGGCGCCGATGCGTCCAGCCCAGTCGCCGATCGGGACCTGGATGGGATGGCGCTGGATATTGATGAGGCCAGCCTGGGCCAAATACTGGTCGAGGGAGCGCATGACCGTCCCTTCACTGTCGATCCCGCGTAGGGCGGAGAGCTGTCCCAGGAGCGATACGAACTGCTCATTAGCTGGACCTGCTGGGCTGATAAGGTCGCTGATATGAATGCTCACCTCGACGAGTTCGAGCCAGCCGCCGGGGGCAGTGACCCGGGCCAGCTCCTGGACAGCCGCCGGCCAGGCCGCTTGAGGAATGGCCAGAACAAGGAGGCGTTGATGGACGAAGTCGAAGGAGTTGTCGTCGAAAGGGAGGCCTTGCAGGATGTCCCCCTGGACGAAGCGATAGTTGGGAGGGGGGGAAACAGAGGGCTTGACCTGTTCGAGGTCGAGGCCGATGACCTCGGCCTGGGGGAACTGCTGGGCGAGTTCGAAGGCCCACTGGCCGGTACCGCAGCCGATGTCGAGGATGCGGCGCGGCTGCTGGATGGGGGCCAGATAGTTGCCGCGCAGGATGGCGCGCAAGACATAATGCTGGAAGTCGAGGCGGTTGACTTCGCCCAAATCTTTGGGGAGCAGATAGGGCTGTTCCTGCAGATAGCGGCGGGACCCCTGCAGACGAGGGAGAGCGACCTCACCAGGCAGCCAGCCGGAAGAGGGCTGGGCAGAGGGAGCTGTGCGAACGGTGTTACGGGAGCGGCGGCGGAAGAACCACCAGGGCATAATCACAATCCTCCTTACTAGTCGATGAGCAGTCGAGAGGCAGAGAGCCTGAGTGCAGGCGGCCTCAGCGTGTCAAGGGCTTCTGGCCATAGGCGACGGCGAAGTGAAACTGTGTTCGGAACTGGTTCCACTCCTGATAGGCTTGCTCAATGAGTTGCAGGACGGCTTGTTCAGAGCGAGCGAACCGGGCAGCGACTGGAGCACTCACAGCTTTCCTGGCTTCGCGCATGTCTAGGGCCAGCAGGGAACCGAGACGCCCGCCCCATTCGCCCAGGGGGACATCGAAGGGCTGGTAGCGGACGTTGACGAAGCCAGCCTCCTCCAGATAGTGGGCTAGGGAGCGCATCACAAGGCCCTCAGCGTCAAGTCCCCGCAGGGCGAGAAGCTGAGCTGAGAGTGTGTGGAATTCTTGGGTCGCGGGGCCAGAAGGAAGAAAATCCTGCAGAGCAGTGCCTGCCTCAACGAGTTCGATCCAGCCGCCGGGGGCGGTGATGCGAGCCAGCTCCTGGACAGCCGCCTGCCAGGCCGCTTGAGGAATGGCCAGAACAAGGAAGCGTTGATGAACGAAGTCGAAGGAGTCATTGTCGAAAGGGAGGCCCTTTAGAACATCCCCCTGAACGAAACGATAGTTGGGTGGTGGGGAAGCCGAGGGCTTGACCTGTTCGAGGTCGAGGCCGACGACCTCGGCCTGGGGGAACTGGTGAGCGAGTTCGAAGGCCCACTGGCCGGTACCGCAGCCGACGTCGAGGATGCGGCGCGGCTGCTCGATCGGTGCCAGGTAGTTGCCGCGCAGGGCAGCGCGGAGGGCGTAGTGCTGAAAGTCGAGGCGGTTAACCTCACCTAAATCTTTGGGGAGCAGATAGGGCTGTTCCTGCAGATAGCGGCGGGACCCCTGCAGGCGAGGAAGAGCGACCTCACCAGGCAGCCAGCCACTGGAAGGCTGAGCGAGGTCGGCGACGTGAGCAGCGGAGAGAGAACCACGAGAGCGGCGGCGGAAGAACCACCAGGGCATGAAACAGACTCCTTTCTTCTTCAAAGCACTCCTGAGTCTACTCTTAATCGCTTGCGTAAGAGTAACAGCGATAGCTCTCTATGAAACAGATCAGGCAATTGAAGAGACTCCTCTGGTCATCTGCGTTGCTTGCGGTCCAGGACAGCTCGTGTACCGCTGCTGAAAAAAGAGAAGCCAGGCTCTGCTACTCGCGGGAGAATCATGCGTGATTCGTCTGGTCCCGCCTATAGCTTGCTGCCTGGCCTGAGCCGTATCTGAGAATTCGATAGTCTGGCACCAGAGACTGTTGCCTCTCCACAGAAACGCCCACACTCCCAATAGAGCCAGTGTGGCCATAGATATCGCTTGCTCTCGCCGAAAACGGATAGCCTTGACCGGTACGGCTTCTTCGCTTAGAGTTTAGAAAAGATGAATGTCATCTGTCAATTTGAATATAATGAAAACGAGGGATGCGATCAATTTTAACAGATTTTTAATGCACCGTTGCCAGAGATATGGAAGCGGGGACAGGACGGCTTCACATGAGAGTGCACGTGGCCGGTGGCAAAGCAATGCAAAACAATAACTGGGAGATGAGCAGGCACCTGCTTTGTAACTGGTATGACAGAGTAGCTTAGAATCACTGTGGCTGCTGAGTCACGGCAGCGCTAATGCGACGAGCAATACTCACGAGCGCTTGCTCCCGAGCCGCAGGAGGTAGAGTAGTAAGCGGCTTCTGGGGATCGTTAGCAGGCTCGAAGCTCTGCAGCTCGCTCTCTTCAAAGAGGCAGGGGCTGACAATAATAGGGATAATCAAGGTGCCAGCAAGGCGGGCCTTCTCCAAAAGCCTTGGCAACTGCCTAGTCATGATAGTGTCGGACGCCAGGAGCGTGGCACTGACCAGGACAACGGCCACGCCCGCGCGCAAGATGGCATCCTCCAGTGTCTGCTCCCAGCGGCTGCCAGCGCTGATCAGCGTATCGTCCCAGACATCGAACACTCCCTTCTGTTCAAGAGGAGCCAGATGGCTACGCAAACGCTCCAGCCACCGCTTATCTTTACGAGCATAGCAGATAAAGATTTGCTGTCTGCTTGGTGCAGGGCGTTTGCCGACCTTACGAGCCAGCTGCTCCAAATTGCTGTGGCGTAGATAGAAAATAAGGGTCGGATCTTCCGCCAGCAGCACACCAACGGTGGGATCACAGAAGAGATGATACGCCAGATCGGGATAGGAAGCGATGGCTTGAGGCCAGCTTTCCTTGAAGAAGCGCTCCAGGTCGTGGGCGCGAGCGCGTCCTGGCTCCTCCTGCTGTAAAAGTGAAGGCCAGAGCACTCCCTCACGGCTCTGGCTCAGCTCTTCCAGCAAAGCGAGGCTGGTCTGATCGTAAGGCCCGCCAGCAGCGGCGAATTGCTTGATGGCAAGGTCAAATTTTCTCTCCAGCGTTTCCATCACATTCTGAACGGCCTTAGCAAGGTGATGCCGAATAGCAACTGGTGATGGCTGCGTCTGGATAATATTATTTTGCATGCAAAGATAATAGCAGAGGAATTGAGCCAGAATAAAGCTACCATCAACCAGGCGAAGAATATCCTCCTTACAGTCAAAGATCACGTTGAGAGCCTGCTCTCCCTGCCTGATCAGTTGCAAAATCTCCTCATCGCTGGCGTGGCCCATCTTAAAGCGATCGAAGCGCATAGCCGTATCGAAAGAGACGGAGCTGATGAAGCTCTGGCCCGTTCCTGGAATACCGATGATCACCAGCTTACGATCTTTGGGTTGGGTATCCGCCAGCAGCTTCAAATAATCGACCAGCTCCTGGCGCAAGTCAGGCTCCAGGCGATGGAAGTCATCGATAATCACCACACCGCGATGCCACTCTGAGAGAGTGCGGAGCCGCTGGCGGTCAGCGGGCGCACGGGCACTCAAGAGAGTGATCGTCGGTCGCTCTGCTCTAAGTATCTCTTCCTCTCTGAGTTGCTGGACGGCTTTTTGCACCGCCGTGGTCTTGCCGATGCCCGAAGGCCCCTCGATGACCACGCTGCGCCCCGGCTCAACAAGAGCCAGCTTCAGGTGCTCGAAGATGGAAGGCGGCACAAAGGTCACTGTGGGCAGACCCGTACGCTTGAAGACCTCATCCAGGCGGTAGCTCGTAGGAGGCAGCCCTGACGCTGTCAATCCGCGTGTCCTGCTCTCCGAAGAAGCAGCCAGTGAGGGAGGCGAAAGGCGTCGCCGGTTCTGAAGCTCTCTGCAGATCAGGAGGACCTCATGAAGGATTTCCCGCAGCGCCTGCTCCCTGGCAATTTCTTCGCTCAGAGGACGCCCCGTGCGAGGGAGCAATTGCAAAGAAGCGAACGGTGTTCCCTCAAGCGGGGTAGGCCGGGCAAGAATGGGGAACAGCTGTAGCTCACCCCGTCGCGCGCGCTCTAATCCTAGCGAGATGGCTCTTGCGTAGATCGGCGATGCCAGCAGGTCGGGACTGATCAACAGCAGGAGCACATCGGCGGACTCGATATGCCGACGTAACTCCGCCTCCATGTGAGCATCGGGCCGTAGATCTGTGGATATGCGGAGAACGGAGCCCGGCAAGAACTCTAAGTAGTTCATAAATGGGAGGAGCAGGTAGAGAAGACGATGATCCTCGCGAGCGCAGATTACAAAAGTAAAGATAGTGGCTTGACGGTCAGGCTGCTCCGTTCTATCCATCGGTAACCGGCTCCCTCCTCGCGTCTCCGCGTTGCCGAGGCTGATGTGCGTGCTCGTGGCTATGCTATGCTGGCCTGCCTTAAGCGTGCGGCTGACCAGGATTATATATTATCTAGCTGAGTAATTTTCCACTCGCTATTGATCTTGGTCAGCCGCAGATGCACATCATAAGCCACGCCGCTGGAACGAGTGACATGGACAACCACTGTTGCCGTATCGCCGTTGGTACTGCTGCTTGTGATCGAATAGCTGGTCACAGGCCCAGCCTGTTGATCGATAACCTGGGCTACCAGCGCGAAGCTCCCCTGTGTTGCGCTAATCTGCTCCCCCTGGATAGTCAGCGTATCGATCGCCAGGTAGGAATAGGCCTGGCTATAGTTCTGCTGTTGAATAGCTGAGTAATAGTCATTGACGGTCGAATTGGCGTTGGTCGTAAGAGCAGCGATGAAACCCACTAAGGTACAGCCGCCGCAGGCAAGCACAATGACCCCGGCGATAATGGCCAGAGTAATCCAGAGCCAGCGCCAGGACCGGCGTGGCGGCACCGGATATGGTATCCCATACTGGCCGGCCCTGGGAGAAGCAAAGACCCCTTCTGGATAGACCGGCGGTGGTGGTGGTGGAGTCTCGTATAGTGATCCGTACTGCGTCGGGCCGGCGTACTGCGTTGGCCCGTAGCCTCCCGGAACAGGCGGGGGCGGCGGGGTCTCATCTCCTCCCTTTCCTGCTGGCTGGAACTCTTGCCCGTAACCGCTCTGCGGCTGGTGAGGATCATTGCCCATCTCAGTTCGCTCCTTTGGCTCAAAGCACTCTCTCTAACGAACAGTGCAGGCAGGACTGCGGGAGGCAGTCTACCCTGCCCCTCTGGCTTTGCACGAGCACGAGACTGTCAAAGGTTTCTTTCCCCGTTTCTAAAAAAGGAAACGTATCTACGTATAGAAATTTGTATCTTTCTGCCCTCGCTAGCTCAGCAGGCTTGAGGGGAGGGCTTGCTTCAGCTAAAGGAGAACGCTTCAGTACTATTGATGACCCCTGAGATCAAAGAAAAATTCAGAATTGTCAAGATCAGCAAGAAGGTGGAAGCCAGCATATACAAAGAGTGGCAGAGCGTAGTGAGACGCTAGAAACATGCCGTCAAGCGGCTAGTGATATGGTCTTGACCGGCGCGGGCGGGCAAGTTATGCTCATAAGCAAAGGAGCGACGTTCTTTTGGCCTTTGAAGAAAGGACTTCAGGCATGGTCGACAAGCAGACTGCTCCCGAACTCTTCCGCCCACCGCTGGGCTACCCCGAAGCTCCCTATGATACCCTGGTCCGAGCCGTGGCAGAGCGGCAACCCGAGCGGCCCGCCATTATCTACCACAACCTCAGCCTGACTTACAGCGAAGTCATTGCCATGACCAATAGTCTGGCCAACGGCTTACGCGCGCTGGGCCTGGGCAAAGGGGACATCATCTGTCTCTTCACCTTCAACCGTCCCGAATATACCATCGCCTTCCTGGCGGCCTCCTCCATTGGCGCCGTCATCAGCCCTATGAACCCCTCCTACAAGGAGCGAGAAATCGCCTATCAGCTAGAGAATAGCGAAGCGAGCGCTATTTTGGTTCAACGCGAGCTTGTGCCCATGCTCAAGAGTGCTCTAGAGGGGCAGACCTTCCCGGCGCTGCGCCATATCATCGTCACCGGGTCCCAGGTGCCTGAAGCGCTGCCGCAGGCCGTCCCCTTCGCTCGTCTGCTGCGCGAATCCTCGCCGCGGCGTCCTGAGCCTGTTGACATTGCCCCCGATGACCTGCTGGCTCTCCCCTATTCATCGGGCACCACCGGCCTGCCACGCGGTGTCATGCTCTCACACCGCAATCTGGTCTGCAATCATCTCCAGGTCGTGACCGCGGCCAACCTCTCGCCCGTGGATGCCACCCTGATCTTCCTGCCTCTCTACCACATCTATGGCGTCCTGCTGACCGGTACCTTTCTCATCGCCGGCGGCAGGCAAATCCTCATGGAACGCTTCGAACTGGATACGGCCCTGGCCCTCTGTGAACAGCAGGCCGTCACCTGGTTCTTTGCCGTTCCGCCGATTGTCCAGACACTCCTCAACGCCAGCGACGAGCAGCTTGCCAGGCTGAGGACAGTCAAATACCTGATGTCTGCTGCTGCCCCCTTAGCGCCCGAGCTGGCGATCCGGCTGCGCGAGCGTACCGGTATCAACGTCATTCAGGCTTATGGCCTGACCGAAACCTCGCCCGATACCCACTTCTCCCCGCTTGATCCCGCGCGCATTCGCCCGGCCAGCGGCGGCCTGCCGGTCTATGACACTGAACAGAAAATCGTCGATATTGAGACTGGAGAGCGTGAGCTGCCGGTCGGCGAGGACGGCGAGATCGTCGTGCGCGGCCCCCAGGTCATGCTTGGTTACTGGAAAGATCCGGCTGAGACGGCACGTGTCCTGCGCAACGGCTGGCTCTACACCGGTGATATCGGCCACATCGATGCTGACGGCTACCTCTACATCGTTGATCGCAAGAAAGAGATGATCAAGTACAAAGCCTTCAGCATTGCCCCTGCCGAGATCGAGGCCGTCCTGCTGGAGCATCCTGCTGTTCTCGATGCTGCCGTCATTGGTGTTGATGATCCTGAAGCCGGAGAGATTCCCAAGGCCTTTGTTGTCCTCCGCCCCGGCCAGACGGCCACGTCCGAGGAACTGATGGCCTTTGTCAACAGCAAGGTAGCGGGCTATAAAAAACTGCAGCGGGTGGAATTCATCGAGGCTATACCGCGCGTGCCCTCGGGCAAGATCCTGCGCCGCCAGCTCAAAGAGCGTGAGCGTGCGCGCCGCCTCACCAGCACCCAGGAGCCTCTGGTTTAGAGCGCCAGGGGGTCAGGTGGTTAGCTGGGCGTGGTCTCCGAGCGGGCCCCTTCAACAGCGCCCAGCGCGAGCAGGGCCTGTTTCTCCAGGGCGCTCAGGCCCTGCACTCCCTCGATGTTCATCCCTTCATAGGGGCGCGGCAGGCTAAGAATGCGCTCCAGGCGCCCGGTTGCGGCCTCCCAGAGGCGGATCTCTCCCTCGTTGCCGCCGCTGGCCAGCAGAGAGCCTGCCTTAGCCGGTGCAAAGCCCAGTGCGCGCACCATATACTCGTGACCACTCCTTAGCACATGGTGCAGCCTGCCATTGCGCTGCCAGAGGCAGAGCCTCAGATCATCGCCGCTACTTGCCAGCCACTGACCATCGCCGCTAAAAGCAAGGCAGCGCACCCGCCCGCGATGGCCCTGGAGACGTTGCGGGCGGGCCTCGCCCTCGATCTCCCAGAGCAGCACCTGGCTATCTTCGGCCCCGCTGGCTAGCAAGCGACCATCGGGGCTGAAAGCCAGCGCGCGCACCGGGCGGCTGTGGCCCGTCAGCGTACGCACGCAGCTGCCGCTATTGACGTCCCAGAGGCGCAAAAGTGTATCGTCGCCCCCGCTGACGAGCAGACAACGGCCCCCCTCGTCTCCCGGCCTGAAGGCCAAAGCCCGAATCCAGCAGCCGGCTCGCAGCTCATGCACCATCTGGCCGCTGGCCAGATCCCACAGGCGCACAATCTCATCCTCGCTGCCGCTGGCCAGCCAGTGGCCGTCAGGGCTGAAGGCCAGACTATGCACCCAGTCGCGATGACCGACGAATTGTCGTTGCGCCTGGCCGTCGGGCATCGACCAGAGCCAGATTACCTCATCCTGTCCACCGCTGGCCAGCCATTGCCCGTCGGGACTGAAAGCCAGACTCAGTGGTTCATGCCGCGACTTGTGGAGTAGTCGCGACAGGTGTCCGCTGCTCCAGTCCCAGATCGCGATTCCTTCCCCCTCATAGGCTGCCGCCAGCCAGCGGCCCACAGGATCAAAAGCCAGCGACCGAATGCGGCGCGTATAGCCGTGCAGGCGTGTCAGCACATGTCTCTTTGCCCAGTCCCATAGACAGATCGTCTGATCATCACCGCCGCTCACCAGCCAGGGCCGCCGGCTCGCAGGGTGGAAGCTGACCGTACGCACGCCATGAGTATGGCCCGCCAGCGTAGCAACCTGCTCTCCCGTCTGCGTCCGCCAGAGGCGAACGGTCGTATCCTCGCTGCCGCTGGCCAGCCACTGGCCATCAGGACTAAAGGCCACCGTCCAGACACGATTCGCATGGCCGCGCAAGATGGCCCGTTCTGCCCCGCTCGTTACCTCCCACAAGCGCACCGTGCCGTCGTCGCTGCCGCTAGCCAGCAACGTTCCAGCCGCCCCAAAAGCCAGCGAACGTACCTGATCGCGATGTCCCTGCAACATATGCAAAGGCTGCTCCCAGCCTGGCAGCTGCCAGATCCGCAGCGTGCCCGCGCCGTCGCCGCTAGCCAGCCACTGGCCATCAGCACTCAACGCGACCGCCCAGATTCGCCCCTGATGCCCCTCCAGCGTGCGCAGGCACTGCCCGGTGTCCAGGTCCCAGAGACGCAAAGTCTGGTCATCGCTGCCGCTGACCAACAGGCGATCGTCGGGACTGAGCGCCAGGGCCCGCACCCGATTAGTATGCCCCTCCAGCACACTCAGACAGCGACCACTCTCCAGGTCCCAGAGACGCAGCGTCCGGTCATCGCTGCCGCTGACCAGCCGTCGCCCGTCATGAGTAAAAGCCAGGGCCCATACTCCATCGGTATGGCCTTCCAGCTGCTGGAGCAAATGCTCGCAATCGCCATCATACAGACGGATCTCGCCGCTCGCCGTCCCCACAGCCAGCCGCTGCCCGTCGGGACGAAAAGCGCTGGCCAGAACATTGGTCAGAGTACTCTGGAAGACCGTCGCCACGAAGCGAGCGAAGGCAAAATTCACCTCCTGCAGGCGTGCTCGTTGCAGATAAGCCTGGCGGATCGTCAGTCTTGAGAAATCAAACTCGCGCAGATCCCACTGGAGGTAGATCAGCAGCTGAAGCACATTGCCAGCAAGATAGCCGCCATGCGGGTAACGCGCCTGCCGCTCTCGTTCGAGCGCCCGCTGGAGCCGCTCCTTAAGAGCCGTCTGGCCCAGCTCGCTGCACACCATCTCGGCCAGCGGCGCCAGGAGCATGCGCACCTGGCTCTCGCGCACATAGGTACGTGCCTGCGCTTTCACAAAAGCAAACTGTTCCCAGGTCAGGAACGTCTCCTGCAAGCAATCCTGACAGGCGCGGCGCACCAGCTCATCCTGGATATATTCCATGATCACCGGTTGCAGCGTAAACTGCCCTTGCTCATGAACCTCGATCAGCGAACGGCGGCGCAACGAATCCAGCGTCTCGATCAGCTCTCGCTGAGCCTCTGGTCGCAGCAGGTCGGCTCGCAACTCTTCCAGGGTAACCGCCTCCTGCTCAATTGCCAGCCACGAGAGTACCTCATGTTCGCGCGGCGCCAAACGCCGGAGCTGCTCCTCCAATACCTCACGAATATCGCCGAAGGCGGCCTGGTTTTCGGCGAGGAAGGCCGCAATCTGGCCAGCGAACAACTCGCGGATCGTCTCCGCCACCAGGCGCAGCGCCAGAGGATTCCCCCCATAGCGGCGCAGCAAACTGGCCACCTCTTCCGCGCTGCCAGAGACGCCCTTTTCCTCAAGAATAGCTCGCCCGGCCTCACCACTGAGACCCTGCAAGGTCAGTGAGCGCACCGGACTGCTCTGGCCCTTCAAACGCTCAACCTCGCGCAACTTCTCACGGCTCGTCACCAGAATCACGCTTTGATGTGCCTCACTGCCCAGGCGCTCTAATAAGCGACCGTAGACCTCGTACTCGGGGCGATAGGCGCCGGCCCGCTGGCCACTTTGCAGGAGGGCATCGAAATTATCGAGCACCAGCAAGCAGCGGCTCTGGCGTAACAGCTCCATCAAGAGCGAGAGCTGCTCCTCCACTGAAGAAGGTGGAGCACTCAGCTGCTGATTGGAAAAGAAGAGCAACCAGTCCTTCAGCACCTGACTCAGCGGCGGTGCACTGCGCAACGAGCACCAGTAGCCGTACTCAATCTCAGCTTCCACCTGCTCAACCAGGCGCGCAACAAGCGTCGTCTTCCCGATGCCCCCCAGGCCACAGACCGCAATCAGGCGGCATTCTGCAAACCACTGGCGCAACGTCTGTAGCTCTTGCGTACGACCAAAGAAGTGGACAGGGGCAGGTTTCGCCCCCCACTGCGTGCGGGGCTGCTCGATAAGCCCTAGCTCTTCAGGACTCTTCTCCAGCACCTCGCACAGCTTACGCAACAGAGCGGGGCGAGGCAGACCATCGCCGGTCTCCCAGCGCTGCACTGTTTTCTTGTCCGAGCCGATGAGCGCGGCGAGATCCTCCTGTGACCAGCCCCGGCGCTGTCGCTCACGCCTGAGCTGCTGATGAAATGTGATTCGAAGCATGGCAAGTTCCCCTCTCGTCTCAAAGCTGGCGGCTTCTCGCTTGTCCCATTGTCAGAGCGCAGCTTCATTTGAGACCTGGCTCCTTCCTCCTCTTCCCCGCCTCCGGCTCGCTACGGATGCCCTCCTCTCTTGCGCGGACCAGTGAGGCGCTCTGTCGCCCTGGTGGTCTCGGAATGTCCGGCCAATGGCCTCTAAGAGGGACTGCAATGTCTCCGGTTTTGGATTTCTCTGCGGCCTTTTTCCAGCTATCTTTTATCTCGGTACAGAAACACATTCAATACATCTTGATAGAGAAAAGAGGTGTATTGATCGAAATTCTCTTTAGTTATACAGGAGAGCGAGTAGCCCTCACTCTTGCTTGCCGGGAGGAGAAGGACAGATGGGCAGTCCACACCCGTTGGCTCTGAACTGGGAAGAACTCTATGCTCGACTGCGTCGTCTGGTACGGCGGCTGATTGCGCGCTATAGCGTCGCGGCCTGGCGCGGTCAAGAAGAAGATCTGGTCGAAGACATCGTCCAGGAGAGTGTCAGGCGCTTCATCGAGCGTCAGCCACGTGTTGAGCGTGGAGAGATCGAACCTGTGCGGTCGCCGGAGCATCTGCTGTTCACCATTGCCTGCAACTGTTGCCTGGACCTCTATCGGCGCGAGCGACGCCTGATTCACACAGGTGGGGAGTATTTGCCTGTGCTCAGAGGGATGGAGGCAGGGGAAGCGACAGAGCAGGCCCTGGAAAGAGTTTATCAGCAAGAGCTGTTTACCATTGTGGCTCGCGAAGTAGAGCACTTCCCCCAGGGGCAGAGGCGGGCCCTGCTTATCGACCTGGCTGAATTGATGAGCTTTGATGAGGAGCCGACAGCGCTCCAGAATGCCTTTCTGGAGCAGGGCATCGATCTCAGCCACTATCGTGACTGGCCGGAGGACCGGCGGCAACATGAACAGCGCGTTGCACTGCGCAACCACGCCTATCGGCGTCTGGCGCGATTGCCCAGTATCCGTGCCTATATTGCGGGCCATGAGCACTAGCTCCGCGGCTTATAACCCCAGACCGTCAAAAAGAACTGCAGGCCGCAGAAGCTCTCATCCGCTGCCTCGGCGCGCGCCTGTTCATAGAGGCGATTGAAGGCCTCATGGCTCAAGCCGACCACCTTCAGATAGAACGGTTCGAGCAGCTTAAGAGAGACAAGGCCATTCTGATACCAATCCTCGTAGCGAGGCGTGCCGGCGGAAATGCTCTCGGCATAGGCGCGCATCTGGATCGAGACACAGCCGGCCTCGCGTAGCAAGCGCTCCAGCATGGGCAACACATCGAGGTGGTGCCGTGTCTCCGAGAAGGTATAGCCAGCGCGTGTCAGTCCGAGGGCCAGCAAGAGAGACAGCTCCTCGCAAGCCGGTTTATTGCAGATCGGCAGATCTGCCTCTGTCAGACGGATAATGCCGCCGGGGCGGCAAATGCGCATGCACTCCTGTAGAAAAGCGGGCCATGAGCGGGCCGGCATGAACGTTGAGATGAAGCGAGCATTGATTAAATCAAAGCTCTCGTCCTTAAAAGCCAGCGGCTTTAAGGCATCCATGACCTGGAAAGAGACGTTGGGCAACTGCTGAGTCGCGGCCAGTGTGCGAGCGAACTCGATCATCCGCTGACTGATATCGATACCGACCACACGTAGATGGCGATAGGTCTCAGCCAGCTCCAAAGCCCAGCCACCAGGGCCGCAGGCCACATCAAGCACATCCTGCAGGCCCGAGACATCTGTCAGCTCCGGCAGGGGGCCGCCCATAGCCCGGCTTGCCAGCTGGCCATGATGCAGCAGGCGAGCCAGCTCAGCCGTATTTTCCGCGTCGATAATATAGGTGCCGCTGCTGTTCAAGAGGGTCTCAACCTGCTGGAGACCGGTCAACATAGCCCATGCGATCCTTTCTTTTCTTCCCTGGAGCGTGGCATGCGCTGAGCTGACTGTGCTCACTCAGGGGCCTGCTCCGTCGGCGACTGCACAGGAGTGGCCAAGAACGCCGCCATCACCTGCTCCTCAGCCTCGCGACGTGTCAACGGCTGGCCCCGTCGCTCGGCCTGACTCAGCAGTTCATTCACGCGTTGATTGAAGGTTGCCATATAGGCATTCTGGACAGATTCAGAGGGCATCAGGCGCAGCTCAATGTCTTTGATATCATAGAACTCATCATCACGAAAAGCCAGGCTCAGCAGATAGGCGTAGTTTTGGATGAGCGCCTGCCGTCCGTGCAAGAAGTAGTCGCGCTGCGTACTGATGATCAGTAAGGCACCGGCCACCTGGCCCGCGCGCTGCAGGGGGTAAGCGGCGGCACTGCGGGCCTCGCTGACTAGAGCCTGGGGAATGACAAAGTCGGAGGCCTCCTGCAGATTCTGCACCACGATCGGGCGGCATTGGATGACTGCGTAGCCGACCAGCGACTCGGCCCCCAGAAAGTAGCCACGGCGGGCGATGCTTGTCAGGGCCTGACTCTTCTCCAGAAAGACCTCCCGGAGACAGGTCACCTTCTGCTGGGGAGGAAGCGGACGTTGACACTGGGCAATGCTGGCGGCAATACCGATATGCTGCGGATCGAGCTGGCGAATCAGCTGCTGCATCACCAGGTTCATAATCGTCCAGGAGCGCAGGCTCTCCACGACCGTCGCGTGGGCTTCGAGGATACGCGCATAGAGCACCGGCGGTACATCCTTCACCACCGGGTCGATGAAAACCGAGCCGGGGTCATCCTCCAGCGCGTCCGGGAACTCCTGGCGGATCAGCTGGATCAGCTGCTCGCGATGGGGCGGTAGCGCCTCAACCAGGCGATTGAGCAGCGAGCGTGGCCGCGGAGACGATTCGTGCGTCGCCCAGCGGGTGAGCGTGACCGGGTCAACGCCCATTTCGTTGGCTATGCGCTGTTTCTCTTTGGTATCCCGAATAACAGCAGCGAGGAACTCGCGCCAGGTTCTGGGTTCTTGCATGGCTTCTGCCCCATTTTAGAGAGACTGCCATCCAATTATAGCCTACTCTCCCCCGCCTTGTCGATCCTGTCCACTCTCCGCGAGTGAATTATGTGACTTCTGTACAGAAATTTCTCCCTACAGACTATGCAATTGGTATTGACAATTGTAAATGGGGAATGGTATATTCAGCAAAGCAGGAAGTGCCTGCAAGAGTAGCACCCCTGCCGATACCAGAAGAGGGGTACGCTGTGCCCGAGGGGGTAAGGGGGAGAGAAGCTCTCGGGCACCCGGCACGACATTCTACAAAGAAAGGACAGATCATGGAGGAACTACTGACCATTAGCGAGGTTGCCAGAGTCTTGCGCGTTGATGCGACTACCGTGCGCCGTTGGGTAAAACATGGTGTCCTTGATGCTGTGTTGCTGCCCCATAAGGGTCGTCGCCACTGCTATCGCATCAAGCGAACTACGCTCAATAAGGTCATGAACTCGACCAACGTGTAGCGCAAGCCCTGGTGTCTGGCCGGTGCTGCACGACCGGCGGCCTCTGCCCTCTCGTTGCTGCCAGGGCCGCGGTAGTGCCAGCGCGGTGCTCACAGCACGCACATGTGATTACGAGATTCTCGCTCGCCGGCGCGCGAGCGTGTAATCAGGGCGGGGCCAGCGATCCTCTGCCTGCAGTGCCTGCAGCTGATCGCTGGTTATCGCCCTGGCTAATTTTTAGAGTGGAATAACATTGCATCTCACTGAAGCATAATCCCACTGCAAAACTCCCTTTTCCCTGCTGTGCTGTCGCCGCCCGTTGCCTCTCCCCAGGTCCCTGCCCTGCCTGGAAGTCCAGCTCCACGGGTGATATGATGTTGCTGGCCAGGTGACCAGGTACACCAGGCACACGCCCCGCAGTTTGGGCTGTATCCATGCCTGGCCTGCGCCAGTGGGGAAGCAGTGCCTGTCTGGTTGCCCCCGGGAAGTTGTTAGTGTTGGTGGCCCATCTTGTTGACCACCGGCCCGGCTGGTTCGAGGAGGCACGAGAGCCATGGAGCTTTGGATCTGTGTCACCTGTGGTACCCAGTTCGCTCCCAGTGAGGAGCCACCCCCTGAGTGCCCCATCTGTCTTGATCAGCGACAATACGTGGGCCATGAGGGCCAGCGCTGGACGACCCTGGCTGAGCTGCGGGCCAGCGGCCTGCGTAACGTTTTTAAGGAGCATGAGCCGCGCCTGATCGGCATTGGCAGCGAGCCAGCTTTTGCCATTGGTCAGCGCGCCTTGCTGGTGCAGAGCACCGAAGGCAATCTTCTCTGGGACTGCATTTCCTTCCTTGATGAGGAGACGGTTGAGCGGGTTCAGGCTCTTGGCGGTTTACGGGCCATTGCTATCTCGCATCCGCACTACTATAGCAGTATGGTGGAGTGGGCCGAGCGCTTCTCGGTTCCTGTCTACCTGCATGCCGCCGACCAACGCTGGGTGATGCGTCCCTCCGTGCGTCTGCTCTTCTGGTCGGGGGAGCGGCTTGATCTGTTCGGCGGGCTGACGCTCATACGCCTGGGAGGCCATTTCCCTGGGGGCACGGTCCTCTACTGGCCTGATGGGGCCGAGGGTCGGGGGGCGCTGCTCAGTGGCGATATCATCCAGGTGGTGGCCGACCGACGCTGGGTCAGCTTTATGTACAGCTACCCCAATCTGATTCCGCTGCCTGCTTTCGAGGTGGAGCGTATCCGCGCCGCCATTGCCCCGTATCGCTTCGAGCGCCTCTACGGGGCCTGGTTTGAGCGCGTGGTCTTGTCCGAGGCCCACGCGGCAGTCATGCGCTCGGCTGAGCGTTATGTGCAGGCGCTGGCAGGCCAGTTGCCGGCCTGAGTCGCACGGGCGAGCGAGCGGCTCTGCACTCTACTTTCTGCTGATCCTTTACCTGCTCGCTCCGGCGCCGTGCAGATGAGGGCTGCATTGTCGTTGACAATTGTCACTTCTGTCAATGGGAGCCAGTGCGACGAAAGGAGTCTGTACCATGCAGTATGAACTGGTCGAGGTACGTTATGAGGGCGACTATGCCACCATCACGCTGAATCATCCTCAGCGGCGCAATGCTCTCTCGCTCAAGATGATGGAGGAGCTGACAGCGGCCTTTAATGAGGTGGGGGAGAGTCCTGTGCTGGGGGTGATCCTGGCCGCCAATGGTCCGGCCTTCAGCGCCGGCCATGACTTCGCCGACATGGTAGGTCAGGACCTGGTGGCGATGCGCCGCCTCTTGCAGGTCTGTACTCACTTGATGAATACGATTCAGGCCATTCCTCAACCCGTGCTGGCCCGCGTACATGCCATTGCGACCGCCGCAGGCTGCCAGCTTGTGGCCACCTGCGATCTGGCGGTGGCCTCGACCGAGGCGAAGTTTGCCACCCCAGGCGGAAAAGGGGGCTGGTTCTGCACCACACCTATGGTGGCGGTCAGTCGCAATATTGGACGCAAGCGCGCCCTGGAGATGCTGCTGACCGGCGAGCCGATCGATGCTCAGACAGCATATGAGTGGGGGCTGGTGAATCGGGTGGTGCCGCCCGAGTGCCTGGTGGAGGAGGCCCAGCGCTTGTTAGAGGCGGCGACGCGCGGCAGCTTTATCTCTAAGGGCCTGGGCAAGCAGGCTTTCTATGCGCAGATTGATCTGCCGCAACCCCAGGCTTATGCCTACGCGCTGGAGGTGATGGCAGCAAGCTCACAGCTGCCCGATGCTCAGGAAGGGATGCGAGCCTTTCTGGAGAAGCGGCCTCCGCGCTTTCAGCGTCCTGGTGAGCGCTCCGAATAAGCGCCTGGAGCCTGCTCTGCCTCGATGAGCCGTGCTGCGTGTCGCCAGTCTGGCCTCTCCTTCCCATTCAGCGCAACGGCCCTTGTCTGCGAGGAGGCGCCCGGCCTCTCGCTCCGTATGGCCGGGCGAAGGGCAGCGAAGCAGAACGGCGGGAGAAATAGGCGCCTGACCACCCAGGCTGGCAAAATGGCCAGACAGGTCAGGTGATCGGGCGCCTGTGAACGGCAGGACAGGGCTGCCCGATCTAGGGCCCGGTCATCCTCATGCGCTGCCAGCTTGTCTGACTGCTCGCGTAGAGGCTGCCTATGAGGGCGGCAACGAGCATGATACTCGTCAGGGCGATGACACTGTATTGCCAGTGGGCATTGTCGAGCTGCTGGGGAATCCAGGAGACCAGCAGTGAGGAGACGACCGAGACGAGCGAGGCAAGCGGGCCGATGACAATGGCTGGCCAGAGCAGCCAGCGTGGCATAATCAATCTGGACTCCACCTGCTCCCGCTGTTTCAGGAGCAGGTGCGCAAGGTCGATATAGATGAAGACCAGGATTGTCTGCCAGACTGTTCCCACCGAAGCGATGCTGACGTTGTAGAAGATCAGCGAGAAATTGCGGGCGTCGGCAAAGAAGAGGATATAGGGGATGGCCAGAAAGATCAGCAAGGCCAGCAGCGCTGCGATCGTCGTCTGGAGAGCAATGGCGCTGGTTGGCACACGCTCGCGGTTGAGCTGCCCGAGGCGCCCAGGCAGGCGCTGGTCGATGCTTCCCACTAAGAGCACGCGGGCGAACGAGTAATTGTAAGCCGTAGCGGCCATTAAGTAAGCAAAGAGCAGGGCCACCACGGTAATGTTGCCGGCCACCTTCCCTAGAACGCTGTCCACCACTGAGATCAGGGCGAACGGATTGGAGGTTGCCGCGGCTCCCTGCACAAGCAAGAGGGTCAGAGTGCTGGCCAGATAGCCGAAGAGCACAACCAGGGTGCTCCAGCGCAGATAGCCCGGAATGGCCTCGTGCTCGTAGATTTCCCCCCCCATATTCAGAGGCATAGCGGCCCCTCCATAGGCTCCACAGATCAGGCCGAAGAGACTCAGGCGCTCTAGCGTGGGGGTCCAGTCGGAAAAGGTGCGGAAGCTGGTAGCTGGTTGGTGACCGCGCAACGGCCAGATGGCCCCAGCACCGCTGATGAGAACGATGCTGAGCAAGCTGGCACAGAAGCCGACATTGACCAGGTGTTGCGCGGTACGCAGGCGGCGACTGGCGAGCAAGCCCGACAGTAAGATCAGAGCCAGAATCGCTAGCCCTTGTTGCCAGGGCTCGGTCAACCAGCTGTGGTTCAGCCCCTGGAGATAGCTGATCATCGTAGCGGCGGAAGTCACGATGAGCAGAGGACCGGGTAACCACCAGCAGAAGCCGATGAGAAAGCTCCAATAGCGACCGAGGGCATGGTGGGTCCAGTTATAAAGGCTGCCATCGTGTGGAAACAGCACGCCGAGTTGAGCAGAGACGATCACGGACGGCAGGAAGTAGAAGACGCCTCCAAGTAGCCAGAGAAGCAAGGACGCCGCACCGCTGCTGGCGGCGGTGGTTGAGTTTGTCAGATACAGCATGCCCAAAACGCAGACCGCTGTGAGATCAAAGGTCCCTAGCACAGGCGGCATGGCCTTGGGTACGTAGCTTTCCGAGGGAAGCTCCTGTTCTGCTTCTCCTGCTGACTCGAGGGTGACTGTTGATGGTCTCATTGATGCTCCTTTGTGCCTTGCGAACCTGATAGTGCGGGAAGGCTCAGACTGCTCCAAAGACCTTTGCTGGGCTCGAACAGGGTGCGCGTGGCTGGTGCTGGTCTTGTGACAGCTTGCTCTGGCTTCCCCTGCTTCTCTTCGTCCGGTCTTGTATGCGTGTGCCTCACATGCAGGCATTCACCTGACACACGATGCTCATCGTGGTTCACATGGCATAGGGACTGGGAAAGCTCTACAAGAGAGACCGTGACCAGGACCTATATCTCTCATGGCACCTCTCGCCTGGCTCAGTCCTGTTCCTGCCTTAGGAGGGCCCGAAATGTGCAGGATGCGAGATTCCTCTCCAAGGATAACACAGGTTCGTTGCTGGCTACCAGGGAGGAGAGGAAAGTAGCCTTATTGGGGGACAGGCTCTCGTGTAAGAGGTAGCTGTTTGGAGATAGTGATCGGACTAGCCGTGATCTGACAGGCGTTGCTTCAGGTGTGCAATAGCGCGCTCGGTGACCTCCAGGCCGGCGCGCAAAACTGCCTCTTTGTACTCACGCACGAGCATCTGATACTCTAGCAGGCGAGGGCGGCGTGTAGGCCGGTTGGCATATTGTTGACGCGCCCATTCCATGTGCTGCAGTTGCCGGAGCAGGCTTTCACGATGTTGGAGAAGATGCTGAAGGGCCGTGGCGTCGGAGGTCTCGCCGCAGAAAAAGAGCTTGGTCAGAAATTCGTCCTTGGTGAAGCGCTCGGGGATCGGCTCACTAAGCCAGCGATCTAGCTCGGCCTGTCCCCGTGGCGTCAGGCGGTAGAGTTTGCGATTGGGGCGGCTCTTCTGCTCAATGACCTCAACCTCGACCAGACCTTCGTGTCTGAGGCTTTTGAGCGTCGTATAAATCTGACTGCTGCCCGCGTTCCAGTAACTGGCAATGGCTCGATCGAAAGCCTGTTTGATGTCGTAGCCTGTCATGGGCCGCGTACCGAGCAATCCCAGGATAATGTAGCGGAGGGTATTGCGCGAAGCGAGCGAACTGGGGGGAACCTCCTCTTCCCCTTCCTCTTCTTCATAAGCCGAGTGGGATAGTCCTTCAACCATAGGGCCTCTTCTCTTCTCTTCTCTTCTCCAGCTAAGCTGATGATATGGCTCTGGCCTCACTGCCAGAGCAAGCAAGCAAGCAAATAAGTAGGGCAATGTGCTGGCAATGGTGGCGGCCAGGGACCGCCGTGGGAAGCCATCGCATTTTACTATTATAGCATTGTTCACAGCGTCAGACAGAAGAGAAGGCGGGGAAGCAGGCGGCACTCCCTCGGGGGTTCGGAACCCAGCCCAGATCATGGTCAAATTTTTAACCTCTCTTTCTTCGAGTCGTATATCTTTACGAAGCAAGCAAACCTTCCGCTTGGTGGAAAGGAAGTGCCGGCGGGAGCTGGCGGCGATTCCGTGGCAGGGACCTCATCCAGGGAAGCAGCTAGGCTGAGACAAAGCAGAATAGGAGAGTATATGAGTACCCGTTTCTACAACACTGGAGATATCGATCTGGAGCGTCTGGCCCATGATCTGGAGAGTATCTTGCAGGCGAAGGGCTATCAGACGCAGCAATTTGGCAACAGCGATCACAAAGTGGTACAGTTGAGAAAGGGAGGCGACTTTGAGCGGCTCCTGGGCTTACAGGCCGCGCTGGCCGTGGTGATCCAACGCACGGCTGGGGGGATCTCTGTTACCACGGGTCAGCAGCAGTGGGCCGAGAAGGCGGTGGTGGGAGTGGCTGGCATGGCCATTCCACCGCTATGGCCTTTGCTCTTTACAGCGGGCATTGGGGCCGTGCGCCAGGCGGCGCTGAGCAATGAAGTGCTCTGGATTGTCGACGGTCTGATTCGGCAGCAGCAGCCGGGGGTGCAGAGCTGGCCACCTGCGCCTGGTTTTGGCTTCCCTGGCTGGCAGCCGCCACAGCCTCCTCCTGCGCCGTCTGGACCGCAGTCGCCTCCTCCGCCCGCAGAGCCTGCTCAGTAGACAGGAGGAGGCTCTGCGAAGCTGATAGTGTTGGCATACCTTCTGTCGAATCGCTCCAGATCTACCTGCTGGTGAGTTAGGTGAGGCCGCGCCGTTGCTAGAGCCGGTGGGGTACGGCGCGGCCCTCCCTTGCTCTGGTTGGGCCTGTGCCCTGTGCTGCTACTCTCTGGCAGTGAGGTGCGAGGAGGGCAGCGGTTACTGCTGAACCGACAGGGCAAGTAAGAAGCGCCTCGCTACCGCAGAAGAGGAGAGACCAATGGATGCCCGATTTTATACATCGCAAGAAATCGATATACCGCGTCTGGCTACCGACCTGGAAAATGTCTATCGCGCCAGGGGGTATCAGACGCAGCAGTTTAGTAATCCCGATCAGGCGCTGGTGCAGTTGAAGAAGGGAGGCGACTTCGAAGCGGTGCTCGGGATGCAGGCCGCTCTCTCGGTGACGCTGCAACGGGTCTCGGGGGGAGTGCTGGCGATGATCGGCCAGCAGCGCTGGATGGATAAAGCGGCGGTGGGGACGATTGGCGCCGTGGGGGCGATGGTGATCCCTGTGCTGCTGCCACTGGCTATTACGGCTGGTGTTGGGGCCGTGCGCCAGGCGAGCCTGGCCAATGAGGTGCTCAATATCGTTGATGGCCTGGTGCGTCAGCAGCGTCCCGAGGTGCAGATTGGTCCCATCCCACCCTCTCTTCTGCCGCAGGTTCAGCAGCAGTGGGGAGGGCCAGCGATGTCGACAGGTCCCTATGGAGCGGTGCCGACGCCGCCACCGGGTTCGCCGTCCTATGTGCCGCCCTACGTTCCGCCCGCGCCAGCTCAGGCGGCCCCTGTGGCGCCCGTGGCCAGGCCCGGCGCCGGTCTGCGCTGTCCCCAGTGCAATACACCCTATGAGCCGGGCGATACCTTCTGCTCGGGCTGCGGGCGAGCGCTCAAGCAGCTCTGTCCCAATTGCAAGACGGAGCTAAAGCCTAATGCGGCCTTCTGCCCGAAGTGTGGAGCTTCCACCTTCCAGCCCCAGGGTCCAGGAGCGCGGAGCGCCCAGCCGCCTGCTCAGCCGGCTCCGTCTCCAGCACCGGCGAAGCCGCCAGCCGCCCCTCCTCCTGCATCGCCAGCGAAGCCGCCGATCCAGCCCTACGCTTCCCAGGTACCGGCCCAGCCTCCGGTGATTCCAAAGCCAACGGTGACCTTTATCCCCGGGCCTGGTACCCAGGGAGGAAGTACGAAGGCTGGCGCCGACTCTAATGCCGAGCCGACCATTGCGGCCTCTACTATGCCCGCCAGTCAGATACCGGCCTATCAGCCGCCAGCACCAGCGGCCCCTGCTGCTCCTGTGCCGCCGCCACCAGGCCCTCCCCAGCCGATCAAGGCTCGTCCGGCCAGTGAGCCACGCCCCGATCCCAACGCTCCCTGGGGACGGCTGATCTTTAGCGATGGCCGCGAAGTCGTTCTGACTGGTGAGCGCCTGGTTGTAGGACGCTATGATCACGATCTGGGTGGCTTGAAGCCTGATATCGATCTGAGTCCTATGGAGCATGCCGATACGGTCTCACGCGTTCATGCGCTTTTGGAGCATATCGGCAGCACCTTTACGCTAACGGACCTGAACAGTACGAATGCTACCCGCGTCAATGGGCGCCGTCTGGAGCCGGATAAGGCCACTCCTCTCAACGATGGCGACTCGCTTCACTTCGGTAAGGTCAACTGCACTTTTCACAGGCTCTAAGAGCATTCATGGCTGCTTCTCCCCGGTCTGGTCTGCCTGACTGGCAGGCGTACCGGGGAGAGCCGCGCAGGCCGGACACTGGCGCTCTCCGACGGCTCTCCCCCGCCGCAAACTATCTCTCACCTCGTGTAGGAGCTTCTCCTAAAAGGTCCCCTGATCTGCTCTTTTGGTGGCAGTAATCTCTTTCGTCTGAACTTGAGATGTGCATCTCTCCTCGTCTTACCTCATACAAGCCTCTTGCCAGGAGAGAAATACCGTCTATAATAGATGTACATCTACAGATTTTGCAAAGAGTGAGAGAAGGGGACAATGCAGCAGAAGTCAGAAAGAGGCAATGACTGGGGGGCAAGGCGGATTCCCGCGTTTGGACGCTATAGCTATCGGGCCAAGGCGACCCTGGCTGCTGCGACGTATCATGCATTAAGAGCGGGAAGAGTATGGCTTGATGGCCACGACCTGCTCTTGAGCTTGCTCGACGAGCCGGGGGAGGTGATTGGAAGCCTGCTCCTGCGGTTGGGAGTGGATCGCGCCCGTCTGGCACAAGTGCTGGGCCAGGGCCAGCAAGCGGAGGCGAGCATGTGGGAGGTCGACCAGATTCATGAAGGGCTTACTCCTCTAGCGCGGCAGATCCTGAGAGCCGCTGTGGCGGAGGCTGATTCGCTCCAGCACACGCGAATTGAACCGGGCCATCTCTTCCTTGGCGTCCTGGCCTGCCGCCTCAATCCGTTGATGAGCGTCCTGCCAGCTCCAGAGGTAGCCCTCAGTCTGGCGCGCGCCCAGGTCTGGGCCACCCTGCAGCCAGCGGCCACGACTGGCCAGCTCGCTGGGCAGAGCGTTGAGCCTGAGCTGGTGCTCCTGGACCTGGAGCGCCAGGTCCAGCTCAAGATAGAGCTACAGCAGGCGAGCGGACACCTGCTCCTGTGGAGATTGCTGATAGGAGCGCTGTCGGTTTTCGGGCTACTTATTCTCAATAGCAACAATGCTTTAGGGGTGCCTCTGCCCTTCGATCTGTCCAACTGGTTCGCTGCGCTAGAGCGCGGCGGGCCTTTGGCCTGGCAGCCTCTCCCTGGTTGGCAGCCGCTGTTTTCGGTGACCGTGCTGCTAGGGGTCTGGCTCCTGCTGGTTGTGTTGACCCTCCTGCTAGTTATGCTCGCTAGCTTCCAAACACTGACCATTGAGGGCATCCTCGGGCAGCGGCGAGATCTCTTCTGGCGCGCTTGGGGGCAGGCTGTCCTTGCCTGGACGGGCGTCTATCTGGTAGGGGTCATCCTGGCCTCACTGCTCAAAGCGCTGCTGCCATTCTGGTGGTGGCTGCTGCTCTGGCTGCTTTTTGTCTGCTTCAATCTGGGACAGGCTGCCTGGGGCAAGCGACCTTTCCCCTGGAACGGTTGGCCCGTTCAGCAGTGGCCGTCAGGTGAGGTCGTTCAGCGCTGTGCTGATCTGCTAGCACGCCGGCAGCTACGAGCGCGCTTCTGCGTCTTGGGCTCATCAGTGCTGCTCCCTGCGGCTATCCTCCTGGCCACGGGGTGGGCCGGACGTCTGACCATCTATCTTTCGGAGACGTTGCTGCAGGCCTTCCCTCCCGAGGAGGTCGAGATCCTGCTGGCCATAGCAGTAGCACCCTACACTGCGCGTGGCCTGGCCCTGCGCCGCCCCTTACTCTTTTCCCTGCATTGGCTACCGTTGCTGGCGGTCGTTGGCCTGGTAGGCTGGTTTCTCGCTCCTGGTCCGCTGGGCGTTGAGCTTCTCCAGTTGTTCTCTCTCCCGGGTTGCTTCCTGGCGCTTGGTGTAGGTTTACTCTGTCTTCTGACTTACCGCCTGCTGCGGATCGGGGGTACGTATGCCTGTGACAGGCAGGCCCTTCAACTAACGGGTAATGTCCTGGCCTTTAAAAATGCCCTTGTCCGGTTAATCAATATCAATGGCCAGTTAGCCAGTGGCGCTCTCTTTACTCCCTTCCTGGAGCGCCTCAAGAGAGCCGATCTGTTCCTCATCCAGCAAGGTTACCAGGGGAGGCAAGCAGTTGCCTTCTCGGTGGAAAGAGAAGAGAGGTGAGCCATCTGAGCACCATGCATATGGAGCAGTACATCCCCGGCTATGAGCGCTATAGTTATAGAGCGAAGGAGGTGCTGGTAAGAGCTTGCAAGATGGAGTTGCAAGCAGGACGGTCCTGGCTGACGGGACCTGGCCTTCTGGCTGGGCTGTTAGCCGATTCCCAGGGAGAGGTGGGCGCCTCGTTGGTCCAACTGGGGATCGATCTTGATGCCCTGCGCCAGCATCTGCTAGAAGTCCTTTTCTACAGTATCGGGCTTGACAAAGAGGTTGGTGTCGAAGGCGGGATCAGTGAAACGGCGCGTCACGCTCTGGCGGCAGCCGCCACTGAAGCCGGGTTTCTCGATCATGAAAAGATTGAGGAGCTGCATCTGTTGCTAGGGTTAATTGTGTGCCAACTCCCCCCGCTCTCTTACTACCTGGCGGGGCCCGATGCTGTGGAGCGAGCGCGCCAGCTTATCCGGCAGAGACTGGCGATCCTCTTCCAGCACGAAGCGGGGGCTGATCAGCATAAACAGCCTGAGCCGGAGGTCGTCCTCATAGACATGGCGCATCAGCAGAAAGCCTTGGCCGTCCAGCGCTCCCTCAGCAGCCAAATAAGGCTCTGGCTGGCCAGCATCGGGTGCTTATTACTGGCCTTCGTCTGGCTCCGTCCCCTGCACTTGATCTCGATACAGGTATCTTTCTCCTGGTTAGGCGGCGGCTCGTTGCTGGCTTATCTGGCCTGGCGTCTCTTAGGTACCCTGGCGGTCTTTCTGGGCATATGGCTTCTCGTCAGCCTGCTAGTCTTGGTCCCGCTGCATCTTCTGCTGCTCCAGCAGATCAGGGCCTTCGATCTCCTGCGTTCTTCGCCAAAGGGCTGGCTTCGCTTCCAGTGTGCTCGCTGGCTGGGCCTGACGCTGGCTTGGACTCTGCTTGTAGGACTGGCCTCCTTACTGCAGGTGGCCAGTCCGGCCTGGTGGTGGCTACCTGTTTGGCTGCTTATCGCCGCCTGTTACCTTCTCTCGTGCTTCTGGGCAGGCAAACCGGCTGGGCTGTTGCCCGGAGCCTACTATCCCCTGCCTCCGGGTGAAATTCAGCGGCGCTGCTCCAATCTCTTGCAGCGCCAGAAGCTCAGGCTGGAGGGCATTTACGTCTATGAGACTGAGAAGCAACTGGCTATAGCCAACGCTTATGCCACCGGCTGGGGGCCAAAACGCCGCATCTGGCTGACGGATAGCCTGCTCAAACGCTTCCAGCCCGATGAGATAGAGGTGATCGTTGCTCATGAGTTTGCTCATCATCTTCATGGCGACCTGCTATGGCGTCTTGCCCTCAGCCTCCTCTTATACCTGGCCTGGCTGCTCTTCTGGCAACTCATGATTGTCTCTCAATTCCCCTTGAGCAGCGAGCCTGGTCTGGCTGCGCTGATCATGGCGCTTTTTGCTTTCTGGCTGTACTACAGACTTCTTCTTAATTCCATCGTCTATCGTCAGGAGATGCGTGCGGACAGATTCGCTCTGGAGCAAACTGGGGATATGCGAGCCTACCAGAGGGCGATGATTCGCCTGGCAAACCTCACTCCCGGGCGTGCGCTGGGGGGGCGGACGGAACGACCCAGGAACCGCGGTTACCCGTCCTTAGTGAAACGCCTGGACCAGATCGATCTTCTCAGGCTTCAGCGGCAAGAGCAGGCTGCTGGGGCTGACTTGCCCTGGCAGGAGTCTGTGGGTTAAGATAAAGCGGAACAAGTTGAAACGTGCTAGCCTGGGAGAGCACTGCCGCTGACCATCACGTGGAGGAAGGTAGCGCTTATGGAACGAGAGCAGTCTACACAATCAGAGCAGCAGAGAGAAGAGAAGCCAGCTGCGACTGTCCAGCTTGATCCCCAGCGCCAGCAGCAGGCGCGTGAGTATGCGCGCATCCGGCGGCGCCTCTGGCTTGTGGGCTTAGCCATCGCCGCCGTCGGTCTGGTGGCGCTCTTTCTCTTCCGGCTCGACCTCTGGCTGCGCGACCTCTTGCAGCCGCTGGTCTGGCAACCACTGGCTGGCTGGTATCCGCTGCAGGTGGCTGGCTACTTCCTGGTCTTACTGCTGGTATACGAGCTGATCAGTGCCCCTCTCACCGTCTATCGCGGCTACATCCTGCCGCGGCGCTACGGCCTCTCCGTGCAGACGCTGGGGGCCTGGCTAGGCGACCTGCTCAAGGGCTTGCTATTGAGCATCGTTTTGGAACTGGCGGCCCTGGAACTCATCTATCTGCTACTGGCCAGGCAGCCGCTGACCTGGTGGCTCTGGGTAGCGCTGGTGATGCTCCTCTTCTCGGTGGTGCTGGCCAATCTGGCCCCCATCCTGGTTCTGCCGCTCTTCTATCGCTTCACCCCTCTGCCTGACGGCGAGCTGAAAATGCGCCTGCTGGCCCTGGCCGAGCGTGCCCGCACGCGCGTACGCGGCGTCTTCACTATGCACATGAGCAGCAAAACTACCGCAGCCAATGCGGCCCTGATGGGGCTGGGGAACACACGCCGCATCGTCATCGGCGATACGCTACTCGATCAGTACACAGCCGACGAGATCGAAGTCGTCCTGGCTCATGAGTTGGGCCACCATGTCCACGGAGACATCTGGAAGCTCATCGCCAGCCAGTCGCTTTTGACCCTGGTTGCCCTCTATCTGATCAATGTCACGCTGCACTGGCTGGCCACGCCGCAGCTCGGCTATCATGGCCTGGCCGATCCGGCGACTCTGCCGCTGATTGCTCTGGTCAGTGCTGCCGTCGGCCTGATCTTCATGCCTCTGGGGAACGCCATCAGCCGCTATCTCGAATACCAGGCCGACGAATATGCCCTGCTGACGACGGGCAAAAGCGAGGCCTTTCAGAGCATGATGACGCGTCTGGCGAACCAGAACCTCGCCGAGGCTGAACCGGCCCCGCTCGTCGAGATTCTCTTTCACGACCATCCCTCGATCAAACGTCGGCTGGAACATGCCGCGGCCTTTGCACACCGTCAGGGTCGCGACAACCTGAACCTGGCCAGGCGCTGACCTCCTCGCCAGGACCGCGCGAGACCGGGCGGCAGGAGCGGATGAGTGGAGAGCAGGACTGCGTCCAGGCCAGGGACGTGGCTGCCGAAGAGCGCGAGCAGCGCGTCCGTGGCCTGGGCCGTCTGCCCCCTGGTAGCGTCAAGCAAGCTCTGCCAGATCAGCTCAAGCTCAGGAGCGCAGGGCCTCCATCAGAGCGCTCAGAAGCTGGCCGGCCTCGTCTACCGAGCCGCCTGGTATGTTGAGCAGCGGTTGATCCACGCCGCGTTCGGCCCATAGATCCAGCTTGGCCACGATTTCGCGTGGCGTTCCCACAATGCTCACAGCATCCAGCATTTCTGGATCGACAGCCTCGATAGCGCTCTTCATGCCTTGCTTCCAGCCCTCGATGACAGCCTGGACCTGGGGGCCATAGCCGTGGCGAGTCAGCATCTCGGCGTAATAGACTCCCATCTTCCCAATATAGTAGGCCAGGGGGGCGGCAGCCTGGTAGCGAGCCGCCTGGCGCATCTGCTCATCGGCGTTCTCGGGCAGAATCACGCTGGTGATATACGGCGCAATCAAGGCACTGTGAGGGGGGCGTCCGGCTCGCTGTGCACCCTCGTCCAACTGCTGACGCAGCTCCTGCCACTTATGGCCGGGCCAATAGACCGGCAGCACCCCGTCGGCGATCTCTCCGGTTTGAATGACATTTTTCGGCCCCATAGCCGCCACGTAGATCGGTACATCCGCGCGCAGCGGCGTGAAACGCAGCTTAAAGCCGCGCTCCAGCTTGAAGAACTGTCCGTGATAGACCAGCTTCTCGTGACGCAGGATCATCCTGATGATCTCGACATACTCGCGCGTGCGCTGCAGAGGCTTTTCGAAAGGCACGCCATGCCAGTGCTCAATGACATTGGCGCCCGAGGGGCCGAGACCGAGGATCATACGCCCCCCAGAGCGCTCATCTAGCGTGGCCACGGTGCTGGCGATCAGGGCCGGAGTACGTGAGTAGATATTGGCAATGCCGGCGCCAAGCTTGATACGCCTGGTCACACGAGCCAGGTCGGCCAGCGAAGTAAAGAGTTCGTAGCCCCAGGACTCGCCCAGCCAGACAGAGTCGAAGCCCAGCTCATCGGCAATCTTGACCTTCTCGACGATCTCGTTCCAGGCTCCAGGGAATTGCGGCGAGTCAGCCACCAGCCCCACACGGCTGCGATAAGCCCTCGTCGCTGCAGGCGTGGGATCAACGCTCATGCCTGCGTACCTCCATTGGTAGAATTTGCTGCTATGCTGAAATTATAGCGCATGCTAGCCTCAACTGGCCGTGCTGCTGCCTGGCTGGTCTCTCTGCCTGTCAGTCTGAAGGCCGCTCTCTCGACTGGCGAGCCGTCTCTCTACGCGGAGAAAAAAGTAAAGGCACTTGCTCCTGGTGAGCACTGACCTGCTCTGTGACCTGCTCTGGCCCAGGACAGGCCTCCTGGTGTGCCTCTTATCACTCAAGGCCCTGGCTTGCCAGGCAAGGCCCGATCTGTCAAGGTTTCAGCATCTTTTTGCGCTGGTTCCATTGATCGAGCGAGCGGACCACGAAGCGTGGCTGGCCATGCAGATAGATGGCCAGACAGTAGTAGTCAGGTTGCCCTACCTCGGACAAGATACGTGCCTCCACCTTTGGAGCTTCCTGTTGAATGAGTGTCTGTAGCTGCTGTGCCTCTTGATATCTGAGCATAGACAAAACCTCGGCTCATCAGAGCCGGTCTGTGATCATTTTACCCGCAGTAACGGAGAAGGCTGGTTAAGTATTGCATTGATAAACGAAAAGGCTAGCACCGCGAGCCTTCAAGCCGGGGAAGCGGCGGAGCGAGAGCCAAAAAAGGTTCGGCGGAGCGCTGTCTTGCTGGTCAGGAGTGAGGAGAAGAGAGATCAAGAGAGGCGCCTGCAGTCAGTCTCTGACCCCAGGCGCCTTGTCCAAAGGAGGAGGGGAAAAGATTCTATGGCTTCAGGTGAGCGTGCAGCTCTGGCCGTTCAAGGTGAATGAACCTGGCGCAGGGTTACTGGTGGTCCAGCTTCCATTGAAGCCCAGCGTTGTCGCGGTACCTGGAGCCAGAACCGCATTATAGCTCAGGCTGCTAGCGCTCACCAGGTTCCCCTGCTGGCTGAAGGTAGCATTCCAGCCCTGAGTGACCGTTTGGCCGGCACTGAAGACAAAGGTCAGCGTCCAGCCGTTGATTGTGGTTGTCCCGCTGTTCGTCAAGGTGATGCTGGCCGTGAAGCCACCGGGCCACTGGCTGGTGACGCTATAGCTCACGCGGCAGGCGTTGCCCGTCGTTGTCGCTGTCGGCGTAGGGGTGGGCGTTGTTGTAGGCTGCGCTGTCGGTGTTGAGGTGGGCGCAGGCGTAGGAGTAGTCGTCGTGCCACCACCGGTCACCTGGGGTCCCACCTCCAGCTTGAGCGTATCATACATAGCGCCACCGCCGCTGCTGACCGAAGTCATTACGAAGGCCACCGTATTGCTGCCGACCTTCAGCAGCGAGGCCGGGAAGCTAAAGACCATCAAATGGTAGTAGCCGCTCTGGTTAGCGCTGCGGTAAATTGCCGCATCATTAGTGTAAGCGGGATAGCTGCCGATGGCTGTCCCGTTGACACGGATCGTCACAGCGGCGGTGCGTGTCATGCCGGCCAGCGCCACCGTCAGATGAGCGTCGCCGCTGTAGCTTTGGCTCAAAGAGAAGTTGACATTCCAGGTCCCGACCGCCGTCTGAGCATAATACCAGTCGTTTGCTGGCGTGCTGGAGCCGATAGTGTAGGTCAGATTTGCTGGGACCTGGTTCCAAAGACCATACTGGCGCGGCAGATTGCCCAGACGGAACTCCGCCGCCTTGCGGTCCGCGGTACCGATTTGCCAGAGGAGGGTGCTGTAGCGCACTGGCGTCCAGGTCAGGGTTCCCAGGTTGGTACTCGTACCGCTGACGTTCACATTATCCAGCTCGTACTGATCGGTGATATCCCCGATACTGCCACCGTTGGCCCAGGCATAGAGACTATAGCTGCCAGGACGCACCTGGCGAAGGGTGAAGTTGCCAGCGCTATCGGCCACTGTCGTAAAGATGTAGCCAGCGCCCTGGGCGTAGACATCGCCGCCGGGTTGGGCCAGCGTAATCTGAGCGCCGGCGGCGGGACGCCCATCGGCCAGGTGCAGGGTACCCGTCACCGTGGTCCGGGTGAGCGGATAAGCCGGATTGGAGAGCCAGCTATAGGGCCACTGCTGCTGCTGGAGCGCGGCCTGGGTCTGGGCATCGCTGATGCTGCCATTGTTAAAGTAGACAAGCCAGGGACCGAAGAGCTTGCCGCTGGGGATCGTCACCTCTGGTGTGCCAAAATGTGCACTGATGAGCATATTCAGAACGACGGCATCGCCAGTACTGCTATCGACGTGAACCGTCAGATCCTGCTTCAGCGGCCCTCCGTTGTTGTACTCATGACTGGGAGAGATCAGCCAGACCCCGTAGCCGTTGCCATAGACACCGTGGAGCAAATCTTGACTCATCAAGTAGGTGGCCGCATCGTATTTCGTATAGATGGTACCATCACTGAGCTGATAGGTGGAGTCCTGCAGCTCGGTAGCCGACTGAATCTGGCTGAGCGTGGGGAAGGCGATCGCGGTCTCAACGCCGTTGTAGCCTGTGCGAAAGATCGAGCCGTCGACACGGTAGAGCGTGCGAAACTCGCCGACGGTCCCGATGCCGGTGGCCAGAAAGTAGGAGTAGAGGCCACTAACGCCACTGCGGACCACGTAGTGCAGCTCACCCCAGCTACTGATGTAGGCGATATCGACCATGCTAGAGGTATTGGTCACGACAGTGAGCTGGGTGGGACTGAAGCCCGTGCCGCCGTTGATCGAGCTGTAAAAGCCCTTGGCTGGCCCAATCAGCTCCTTGCCCTGCCAGACCAGCGAATAGCCCGTCCCCGAACTGTTAAATTTGATCGTAAAGATGCCATTACTGATTGTGGCAGTCATGCCGGAAACACTGAGGGTCACGGGTGAAGCGGCGCGGGCCGGCTCTCCCTGCAACGCGGGCATTACGAGGCCCAAACCTGCAACGAGAACAAGGATCAGCAAACTGGAGAGCGCGCCCGGGAGGAGCATGAGACAAAGCCTGCGTCTGGACATGTTGCGATTCCTTTCTGAGGCAGACTGCTTTCATCCTGAAAAGCAGGCGTAACGCGGTTAACCAAGGCTCCCTGAAGTTGAGGAGGGGCCTGTTCTGGCCCTTTCTAGTCCTTCTCCCTGTACATAGAAAAGTATACATCAAAAGACTCGCGGCTGGCAGGAGGTGAGAAGAATGTCAGGCCAGGTAAAGGGTAGAAGGGCGTAGAGAGACGTTGACCTGCTTCATAAGCTTATCCTCATCCAAAGAAGGCGCTTTGGCTTCTGGGGAATCATTGAGAGCACAGAGAGAGCTGGAAAGGAGCTGGGATCATTTCATGAAGCAGAGAGGGGAGAGGTCTCTCGATTATCGCAGTCTGAGCCGGACGGTGGCGCATGCCCTGCGCCATCAGCCGGCACTGTGTCAACGACCCCCCGGCTCAAGCCAGAGGCTTGCCCGCAGCCGCAGCGGCCCGGGCTTCAGGGCTGGTTGACAACAGCCCACTGCCCCGTAGGACAGCAAAGCCTTGTGACTGGGTTGACCCTCCCCCCGCCAGGTGGGGCGAAGCCGTTGCTGACTCACAGGTCAGTGCCTTGAAGCCTCATAGCACAAGGATACCAGGAGAGAGGCTGCTATCTCGACCCCCGGCAAAGAGCCAGGAGGGAGCCGCCTTCCTCCCCTGGATGAATCCAGGGGGCCCCGGCGGCATACCTTTATGGACTCCAGCTAGATGAAGAGGGCTGGGTCCCGGTCGCTGAGCTGCTGCGGGCCTTGCGCCAGCACCGGGCGAGCTGGCGCGACGTGCGAGAGGAAGATCTAGAGATCATGATAGCCAGTGCGGAGAAGCAGCGCTACGAACTGCGCGATGGCAAGATACGGGCCCTCTACGGGCATTCGCTGCCGCGTCGTCTGCCCAAACAAGAAGCCATCCCGCCAGAGATCCTCTATCACGGAACCTCGCCGGCGGTGCTCCCCGCCATCCAACGTGAGGGACTCAAACCGATGCGCCGGCAATATGTGCATCTCTCTCCGCAGATATCGCTACCGCCAGACAGGTTAGTGGGCGCCGAACAGCGCAGCCTGTGGTGCTGGAAGTGCGCGCGCGTGAGGCCAGCGAACATGGTATCCGTTTCTACCAGGGGAACGACCAGGTCTGGCTGGCCGATGCCATTCCGCCGGCCTTTATCCGCTTCCCCTGACTGAGCAAATGAGAGCGCTGGTCAGCGCGTGTCGCCCCTGTGTGCTCGTAGCTGTCCCCTCACGCCCTCACCGTATCTATCGCGGCCAGCCGACTGGGAGCAGAGACAACAGCCTGCTCAAACCGCGTCTGTTGAGCCAGGCTGTTGTCTCCAGGAGCCTCTTTTTTGCGTGTTCCCTATGAATCAATGGATGCAAGATAGGCTCTGCTGCGGTTATCCTTAATGGGAAAGAAAAATCTGCAACGTCTTCCCCATGAGGAGGAGAAACAGAGTGACCGGTGTGGCACAGGAAAAGGAGCGTGACAGGTATGATGACCGGTTATCAGATCTCGCAGCACTCGTGGTGGATACTGGCCATACGCGGAGTAGCAGCCATTCTCTTCGGTATTGCAGCTCTGCTCTGGCCTCATCTGACTCTTCTGGTATTGATTTACCTCTTCGGTGCCTATGCCCTTGTTGATGGTCTTGTCGCCGTGGCGGTGGCGCTCCAGGAGCGCAACATTGTTGGCCACTGGTGGATTCTGCTGATTGAAGGGCTGGCCGGCATTGTGGTGGGCCTGCTGGCCTTCTTCTGGCCGGGCATTACAGCCCTGGTCTTGCTCACCCTGATAGCCATCTGGGCCATCTTCACGGGCGTGATTGAGGTGGCGGCGGCCCTGAGTTTCCGACGTGCGTTCGGCCTGGAATGGACGCTGGTCCTGGGTGGCGTGGCCTCCATTCTCTTAGGGATTGCCCTGGCTGTGAGTCCTGCGGCTGGCTTACTGGCACTGGTCTGGCTGATTGGTCTCTACGCCATTGTCTTTGGCGTCCTGCTGCTCATCCGGGCCTTCCAGTTCCGCTCCGTGCTCTCCTCGTGGTGAGGGAGAGCGCGGAGGGTCTGGGGGGGTGGGAGCCAGGCCCGCCCAGGCCCGCTCTGCAAGGAGGTCCCCAACAAGTCCTATGCCCTTTGTCCGCTCTGACACGCTTTGATATAATGCCCTCATCTCACAGCACATTCTCCTGGTGCAAAGCAAGCAAGGGGCGAGAAAAAAGGCAATGGCCAGAAAGATCATCGTGCTGTTGCTGGCAGTCAGCGGACTGGCGGGCCTGGGGCTGGGCTATGTCTGGGGCGGCTTGCAGAGCTATGCCCACTATCAGCAGGCGAGTCTGGCGGATCGCCAACACTGTGGTGGCCAGCTCCCGGTACGTATTTGCGTGAATGCTCCCCAGGAAGTGTTTTCCGCCTTTTATCCCTCTTACCTGCACACCGGGAGCCCTGTCGTGGAGGTACTCTTCAGCAGCCTGGCTGGCCCGCAGCCACTGCGTATCAGCGTAGCCATCGCGGGCTTTTCACAGACGGAGACACGCACGGTGAGTGCGGTAGAGCGGATGCAGAGCGCTGGTTTTGTGCCACCGCTGCTGGATGGGGTCTTGCAAAGGCTGACCAGTGATCGTCAGGCCCAGGTGCAGGTGACGGTCGCCGATGTGCGCGGTACGCGCTATTACAGCAATGCCATCCCCTTGCAGCTCCATTCGCGGCGCCTGATGGCCTGGTCGGCGGCCAATCGCTTACGCATCGCGGCCTGGATAACGCCGACTGCTTCCGCGGTCGAGGAGCTGGTAACGCGCGCGATGGCCTATCTTCCTCAGCAACCGCCGCCGGCTCCCCTGGCGATGACGGGCTACTCGGGGACGATTCTGCGCCAGGTGCTTGATCAGGTCGATGCCATCTTCGATGCCCTACGACTTGACTATGGCCTGCGTTGTCAGCGCCAGGGTGTCCCCTATGCTGGACCGGAGAGCACAGCCTCGGCAACTCAGGCCATTCGCCTTCCTTCCGAGATCCTCCAGCAGGGTAGTGGCTCGGATATCGAGGTAACTCTCTTGCTGGCTTCGGCGGTGGAAAGTATTGGCCTGCATGCTGTCATTGTAGTGCTGCCCGATCGCACTTTACTCGGGGTAGCGCTCTCCCCCGATGAACAGGGTTTTGGTTACTGGGATGCAAGTCAGCTAAGCGCTGCTATGACAGGCGATGCCGTGAATATTGCCAGCGATGCGCTCTATGCTAAGGAAGAGAAGCAGGATGCTGTCATCGACAGGATTCTGATTTCTGAGGCTCGCCATGCCGGCGTTGAGCCGATGCTCTAGAGCGATGGGGCGTGTGTAAGGAGGGAGTGCTACGAGTAGCATTGCTTTCCCTGAATGGTTTAGCTTCGGTTGCTACGGTGGCCTCCTCTGTTGCTTGTTGACGATGGCCGGAGAGGTCGCCTATAAGCTGCTGGGCCGCCGCGGAACGAGACGCCAGCTTGCTGGAGCGCTGCTGGTGGGGGTGTTATCTGCTCTGTTGATTGCTCCCGCCCTTATCTGGTTTTATCTGCGTTTTATACCTCTGCAACCAGTACTCCCGCCCGCCGAGGTAGCGGCCATGCTGGCCTATGTGGCCTTGTGTGGTTGGGGGCTGCCTCTGACCACGGCCCTGGGATACGGCCTCTTCGCGACCCCTCTTTCCGTCGCGCTCCAAGGGACCCGCGCCTTGACGCGCAACCTGAGTGCTCCCCAGATGGCTGCATCTCCGGCTCCCTACGCGCCTCATCCGCCTGGCGTGACTGCTCCTTTTGTCTTCAATGCCGACACCCCTTGGGGGTGGCTGGAACATCGCAATGGCCGCTTGCAGGGTCAGCGGTTGGCTCTGACGCGCGCTTTTGTACGTCTGGGGCGCGGAGAAGAAAACGATATCTGGCTCGATGATGATCTGGCCTCGCGCTATCACGCCGAACTGATCTGGGATAATGGCCAGGTGTATGTGGTTGACTGCCACAGCCTGAACGGTGTCTTTCTCAATGGACAGCGCGTCTCTGGTTCTGCCCCCGTGCACTCGGGCGATATGCTGGAGATCGGCTCCCTGCGCTTCCTCTTTGAAGTGGCCACGCCGCCGCGCGCGGCGGCCCCGACTGATGATGATCCTTTGTTGCGCCATCCTCATCCACTGCGTCCGGTGCGCCTGCGCAAGAGCGAGGCCGCTTCGCCAGTCACAGCGCCGCCGGTGACGCCCCCAATGCTAACCACGGCCTGGGAGCCTCCATTTGAGGCCGGGCCCGCGCTCGACGAGCTGCAAACCTCGCTCCGGCAGACGCCGCTGCCCTCGTTCTCAGAGGCCCCCCAGACCGTCACCACACCCTCGGAGGCTCTGCCGGCGATGCGCACGGTGACCCATCTCTTGCTCATCTGCAATGGGACCCTGGTGGGCCGCAGCTTCGTGTGTAACGGGCCGGCCCTGGTGATCGGTGCTGATCCGGGCTGCGAGGTCTGCCTCCCAGATCCTTCCCTGGCCCCGCGTCACGCTCTCTTGCTGGTACGCTCTGAGAGCCTCTATCTCCAGGATCTGACCGATGGTGCGACGCTGGTGAATGGTGAGCCGCTCAGCGGGCCACGCTTGCTGGAAAGTGGTGATCTGTTGCAGTTAGGGGCCGTGTTGCTTCAATACAGACCCCTGGTCAGCTCGCCAGTAGCGGGCCCGAGTGCGGGAGCCTCCGCCTCCAATGAATCGCTCTTTTCTGCGGCCCAGCCGCAGCTACAGTCACCGGTGCAGCCGCAAGCACAGCCGTTCTGGCCCCCAGAACATTGAGTCTTGCTGGCGTCCGCTCCGCCCTACCAATCCAGGCGGATCTGGGCGGCGGCGTTGCGAGCGAGCAGCGGCTTGCCCTGACCCGGGTAGAGATAGTAAATCTGCAGATCACGCAGCACGCGCAGCGTCTCCTGCTGGCCCCGCTGGTCGCTGCTGGCGTGGAGGATGGGCATCCCTCCCTCGGTCGTGCTGATCGCGGCCCCTCCGATTAACTCCCAGGAAAAAGGATTATAGAGGCAGAAATGGCCGCGCGCCGCTCCACTGGTGGCGATCACGCGCCAATCCTCGTGGCGTGGCAGGCCGCCGACATCTTGTAGCCAGATACTGATCTGGCGTAGATGGGGGGTGGTGAGAGCGAGCAAGGCGTCGAACGAGAATAGCTCACCGGTGCGAAAGGGTAGAGAAATGCTCAGATTTCCGCCTTCGTTCCCTCGGCCTTCCTCGCCCAGGGAGGAAGCACGGCGCCTCATCTTGGAGAGCGCGGCGACTGGCGCCGCACAGCGCTGACGCAGCGTCTCGATACCCCCGCTTTGGTTTGTCTCCAGGCTGGTCAGCACGATCAGATCGATATCGGCGGGTGAGCGCTTCAAAAAGCGCTCGATGTAATACAGGATCAACTGTCCATTTAAGGAGGAGCGAGGATCGACGACCACCAGGCCGTCATCGTCGATCAGGTAGGTATTGAGCATGCCAAAGCGGTCGGTGATCGTATGCACCTGGCGAAGCTTCTGGGCGGTCCGGGTCGGGGCTTCCTGGCCGGGCGAAATAGCAGTCATGCGTCTCTCTCCTCTGATAGCGCGATAGCTGCCTTTCCTATCCTATCACTCAGGTCAAGTGAGGACGGAGCCATCAGGCTATGTTGCCGCTGTCTCTCTTACTCAGAGTGGTGGCTAGAAGATCGGTGCTAAGGACGGGAGCAGCGGCAATGTGGTATACTTGGAATAATCGGTCTTATGCCTGATCATGGAACCTCATTGAGGGAGTTCATCAAGCAATGACATCCTTCCCTACAGATGGATCATGGCCGCAGTATACCTACATTGTGCCTGAGATCTACACCCGCGCCAGAGTGCGCCTGATTGGCCTGGGCACCTATGCACCTGCTGGAATCATCACCAATGATTTTTTTGCCTATATTTCGACTCGCCTGGGCGATCCGCGCAAGGCCGAGGATCTGGAGCGGGTGACAGGTCTCATTACCCGCCATGTGCGCGCGAGCACACTGGAGCTGTGCCGCCGGATGGCCGGTGATGAGGCACCCGGCCTGATCGACAGTCCCGATGCCCCGCGCGATGAGTCGCTGGTCGATATGGCCGTCGTGGCAGCGCAGCGGGCCCTCGAAAGCGCCGGTCGCTCAGCTTCCGAGATCGATATGATTATTGGCGCTTCCTCCTCTGATAACGATGCTTTCCCGACGATCGCCGGGCAGGTCCAGCATCGCCTCGGCCTCAAGCCCATTCGCGCCACCATGCTGCGTGGCGCCTGCGCCTCCCAGACTGAGGCTTTTCAGGTCTGTGCCGAGGCCCTTTCTTGTAGCACGGCGCGTCTGGTGTTGTTGGTGACGGCGGAGGGCCTGCTGCCTAATATTATGCACATTCTGGATTGGAAGATCAGCTCGCTTTTCGGCGAAGGCGCCGCGGCCTTCTTGCTGGAGCGCGGCGAGGAGGGAGATGAGACCTACGCCATCAGTGGTTATGATGCTGGCCAGGCCCCGGCTCTGTTTTATCAGACGCCGCTGCGCAAGGATTCCATCGAGATGGCCGAGGTCGACATGAAGATTCTTCAGCTCTATCGCGAGGGGAAAGGTAAAGAGCTGGCGCAGCTGCTCTCACAGAATCTGGTGGGCTATACCAAAATGAACGGCAAGGAGGTCTTCCGCGAAGCCCCGCGCGCTATGGCGGAAGCGGTCGATGCTTGCGTACGCCATGCTGGCCTCCCCTATGACGAGGTTGCCTACATTATCCCCCATCAGGCCAACTCTCGTATCACGCGTCGCCTCGGCGAACTGCTGATTCACGATTATGGCTGGCCGGCTTCAACAATGGAGAAGCTGGTTGATAATTTCCGCTATTATGGCAATCTCTCGAATGCAAGCATCGCTGCGGCAATGGCCGAGCTGATCTATCATGACCAGCTAAAAGACGGCCAGTGGCTGGCGTTGCCTGCGGTTGGCGGTGGTATGCACTACGGCTGCTGGCTGGTGCGCTATCGGGCGCTGAAGAATCCTCGCGCGGTCATGAAGCCGCTACAGCATCAGTAGTCTCTCCGCGCCGAATTGAGTAAGTAGGAAGAGAAACGCTCCTCGCCAGCGAGACGGGGCGGTCTGCTGGGTCCGCGGTAGCTGATCGGCGCCCTCCGTCCCGCTTCCTGTTGCTGCTTCTGTCCCTGGCCCCTCTGCGTGCCTCTCTCTGTTCTGGCTTTGCTGCTAGGAACCTGGCCAGAGCCAGGGAAAACAGCGGTTAGCTTGATTGGCGCTGAGAGATAAAGGCGGCGGGTGTATGCGAGTCAGGTCAGCGTGCGCTCGTAGGTGACGTAAGGACTGTCGGCGACCTGGTATTCGGCCCCGGCGAAGGTATCGCGTACCATCAGCAGGTCGGGAACGTGAGCGCGTACTGCCTCCAGGTTACGCTGCGCCGTCAGATGACGCAGGACATAGGCGAGCTGGCCGATGGTGTCGGCAGTCGTACCGTCGATATAGCCAATGAACAGGTATTTGCCGTGGCGTCCCTCGCGCTGCTCAACCATCATCAGCCCATCAAGGCGCTCCCAACGGCGCAAGAGATAGATCTCGCCAGCGTTGATCTTCGCCTTCAGCAAGCGGTCGCTAATACTATAGGCGATAAACCCCGAGTAGTAGAGGCCACCAGTCAAAGGGAAGATATTCGAGACATTGAGGTAGTCAATGATCTCCTCCAGGTCCTCGACGCGTGCCGGCTCTGGTCGGGGGAGAGAGGCCAGGCGCTGTGGCAGTTCTGGCAAAGGGGGAGCCTGAAAAGGGAAAAAGCTACCGATCTCGTGCATACGACTTTTCCTGGCCAGAGCGATGGCGGCGCTGTTGCTGGCCTCGGTGAGCAGGCGCACCGTCCTTGCTCCCAGGCGCATAGCCTCAGCCAGCGCGGCCTGATGCAAAGCGGTCGCCACTCCCTGACGGCGATAGGCCGGGTCAACGCGTAGACCTTCCAGCCAGGCTTCGTACTCATTGAGCATGCGCAAATGGAGTAGACCTACGGCTCGCCCGTCGCTGGCGGCCACCAGTAGCCTCCCTTGCTGGTCCCCTAACCAGGCATCCCAGGCCTCGGCAATGTAGTCCCCCCACTCCCAGGTATGAGCGCAAAAAGCGAGCACCGTCTCACGATCCTCTGGACGCGCGGAACGTACCTCGAACGTTGCCATCCTGCTTGCTCTCCTTCCCCTCTTCAAGCCAGGATAATGCCTGCCTGTTCACTGGCTGCGGTTCTCCATCAGATATAATACAACAAAGAGGCGACTCGCCTGGGTTGCGAGCACCTCCACTCGCTCAAGAGGAGGAAGCAGGTCAGGATGGCGGAGCGCCCTTCTTGGACCAGGCAACAGAGGGAAGTGCGTCAGGCGATCAAAGGGAGCGAAAGAGAAACTCCTTTACAGGAAATGCAGCGAGAGATTCAGAGGGAGCGGCTCCCCTGGTATCGGGCATTCCATCGAGGTCAAGTCTTGTTGGCTCTCTACACGCTGCTGCTCGGTCTGTTCGCGCTACTGGCCTGGTGGGTTCATGTCCACCCGGTACTGACCATTGACGTGGCTATTACGCGCGAATTCCAGGAGGAGCACAGTCCCTGGCTGCGCACGCTGATGCTGGCAATCAGCTTCATCGGCAGTGTGCCATTGCTGGCGGCGGGGCTGGTGTTGGCCACGGCCATTCTGCTCTGGCTCGTACGCCTGCGCCTGGAAGCTTTGATTCTGCTTGGTAACTGTCTGAGCAGCGAGCTACTCAATCATAGCGTCAAGCTGCTGGTCGCGCGTCCGCGTCCCTCGCCCACGCTGGTTGAGGTTTTGCAAGCGGCCAGAGGAGCTAGCTTCCCAAGCGGGCACGTCATGGCCTATGTGGCCTACTGGGGCTTGTTGTTCTCCTATGGCCTCATTCTCTTCCAAGGCCGGAGCTGGTGGCGTATCCTGCTTCTGCTCCTCTCAGGCTTTTTCATTGTTATGGTGGGGCCATCGCGTATCTATCTCGGAGACCATTGGGCCAACGATGTCCTTGGCGGCTATCTCCTTGGTGGCGTCTGGCTGAGCCTCTGGCTGCTTCTCTACCTCCGCCTGCGGGAGCGTGGCCTGCTGACCCCGGTCAACTTGCACAAGAAGCCCCTGCCGCAAGAAGAGGAAGCGAAGTCTGGTTCTTCGGCTTCCTGGCGCGGTCGGGACCAATCTTGAGGGAAAGGGGCAGAGAGGGCTGGTGGAGGTGCGCGGGCGGGCGCCGATGCCAGGCCAGATTCAAGGCGGCTGGTGGAGCGCTTGCCTCTGATCGCCGGGCTGTGATACACTCAGCCTGGACCGGTGGTGTGAGGAGCGCAAGAGAGCCTTCCCGGCACGTTCTGCCTGGGCCTGCTGCAGGCAGGTCCAGGGACTCCCCGTTCAAGCGCCACCGGCGAAAATTCTCCACGGAAGGACGCCCTCTGCTCGTTCTATGAAGCTCAACGACGATACTGACTATCAGCGTTGTTTTGTCTGTGGCCAGCGCAACCCCTACGGGCTGCAGCTGGTTTTTCGTCGTGAAGACCAGAGCATCGTCGCCGATTTTCAACCGCGCGAGGAGCACCAGGGCTTTCCTGGCGTCATTCACGGCGGCATTGTGGCTTCCGTCCTGGACGAGACCTTGGGACGGGCCTCGCTGCTCGCTCAACAGCCTCAGTGGACCATGACGGGCAAGCTGGAGGTGCGCTATCGGCGCTACGTCCCTTATGGGCCATTATTGCGAGTGCGCGCCTGGCTGCTCAAAGAGCGGCGCACGATGCTGCAGGCTCAGGGGGTGCTGACGCTGGCCAGCGACGAAAGCACGCCGCTGGCAGAGGCGCAGGGCATCTTTTTACCGCTGCCGGAAGCCTTTGTCGACACACTCATGCGCGACTATCCAGGGCTGCGGCAGTTCTTCACTGGAGAGCTAGAGGAATGAACGCTGAGCGAGGCGATAGCCAGAGCCTGGCGCGCTGTCAGTCAGCTTCACGATGGGAGAGAGCAGCCAGTCAAAGAGTGTCATCAGAGCAGCCAGCGAGCCTGACAATTGGTCCAGCGGAGGGAGGCAGGCCCGCTGTGCTGCCCGCCTCCTGGTAGCCTGGCGAAGGAGCGAGCCGGGCGTCGACCTCCCACTGGCGAAGAAGGCAGCCTCCCTGAGACGCTCTGGCCTGGCTAGAACCGAAGGGAGAGAAGCCGGCCCGGCGCTTTCTCATAAGAGACGGCTATCGTTACCAGGCGCAGCGGAGGCAGGCGGCTCCGACTCGTTGCGGCTGGTGCCAACCTCGGGAGGAACCGGCGCAGAGGTCAGCTCCGGTGGAGCGATTACCTGGGGGGTACCCAGAGGAGCCCGCTCGTCGGGGGCCGCTGTGGCGCCAGTCTCGGCCAGAATAGCGCGCAGCTGCTCGCCGTCGAGCGTCTCGTGGCGGCGCAGCTCCTCCGCGATGCGGTCAAGCGTGCGGCGATGGCTGGTTAGCAGATCGATTGCCTGCTGGTAGCAAGAGCGCACGATGCGCTCAACCTCTTCATCGATCAGCTGCGCAGTCTCCTCGCTATAGTCGTAGGGCTGGCCGACCTCCATTTCGGAGACGCCCGAGAAGGGGCTGGGGCGCTCGCTGTAGGAAATCGTTCCCAGGCGTTCGCTCATACCCCAGCGCGTCACCATCTGGCGAGCGAGGGCCGTCGCCTTCATCAGGTCGCTTTGGGCGCCTGTCGTAATAGTGCCGAAGACGACTCGCTCAGCGGCCTGGCCCCCGAGAGCGTAGGTGATCTGCGCCAGCAGATACTCCTTTGGATAGTTATAGCGATCATCCAGGGGAGTTGACATCGTCACACCCAACGCCTGGCCGCGCGGCACGATGGTCACCTTCGTGACCGGATCGGAGTGAGGTGTGAGCAGGCCCACCAGCGCATGACCGCCCTCATGGTAGGCCGTCACGCGCAAGTCTTCCTCATTGAGCACCAGCGGGCGCTCGGCGCCCAGCAGGATCTTGTCAAGGGCATCTTCGAAGCAACGGCGATCGATGTAGTCGAGGTTGCGGCGAGCCGCCAGCAGGGCCGCCTCATTCGCCAGATTGGCCAGGTCGGCGCCCACCATGCCCGGGGTCGCCCGCGCAATGGCCTCCAGGTCCACATCCGGGGCCAGTGGCAGATTGCGCGTATGGATGCGCAGGATAGCCAGGCGTCCGCTCCAATCGGGGCGGTCCACCGTCACACGGCGATCGAAGCGACCGGGGCGCAGCAGGGCCTGGTCCAGACCATCGGGACGGTTGGTTGCTGCCAGCACCACCACCGCCTGATGCGACTCGAAGCCATCCATCTCAACCAGCAGCTGATTCAGCGTCTGCTCGCGCTCCTCATTGGTATTGATGCTGGCGCCGCGCTGGCGTCCGACGGCGTCGATCTCATCGATGAAGATAATGCTGGGGGCGGCCTTCTTAGCCTGATCGAAGAGATCGCGCACGCGGCTGGCGCCCACGCCCACCAGGACCTCGACGAACTCGGAGCCAGACATCGAGAAGAAGGGGACGCCGGCCTCACCGGCCACGGCCCGCGCCAGCAAAGTCTTACCGGTACCCGGAGGGCCAACCAGGAGGATACCACGGGGGATCTTGCCGCCCAGGCGCTGGAACTTCTGGGGCGTCTTCAGAAACTCGACGACCTCCTGCAGCTCGTACTTAGCCTCATCGACGCCGGCCACATCGGCGAAGGTCGTACTGGGCCGATCCTCCAGGATCAGGCGCGCACGGCTGCGGCCAAAGTTAAAAATGCCCTGCTGCCCCTGGGTCGCTCGACGAGTAACAAAGAAGAACAATCCCAGCAGGAAAGCCCAGGGAAGCACCGTTATCAGCAAGTTGATCCAAAAGCTGTTGTCCGGCGGGGCCTGATTAATCACAGTCACTCCTTTGGACAGCAGCAGCGGGATCAGCTGCGGATCGGTCTGTGGCTGTGGCAATTGGTAGACGTGGTACTGTTGATGGCCGTCCACCGGCTGGCGGAAATCGCCGACGATGTCTGTCTGTCCAATGAAGGTCGCCGTCTTGATGTTGCCGGCGTTGATCTCCTGATAGAACTGAGTATATGTCAACTCCTCCCGTTGAGGAGAGGAACTGCTATTGGCGTTACTGATATAGCTATATAAGTACAACCCCAGTACCAGCAGTACTACCAGCAGCAGCCAGAAATTCAGGTTTGAGGAACGCGGCGGCTGCCCAGAGGGGCCGCGCGACTGGTTAGGCGATGACTGCTGTCGCTGCGACTGGCGCGGCGGCACCGGTAGCAACGGGGGCGGCGGCGTATTGTTATTTTGATGGTTGCTTTGCTGTTGCGCGTGGTACAGACCAGATAATGGCTCTTTTTCCATTGCGAGACGTTCCTGTTTTCTGGTTGCGCCGTCTTTGGCTGAGAGCGGCGTCTACCCCGCTCCCTGGCACTGGCGTGACGCTTTCAGGTGCTCCCTATAACTATCCTATTATATCCCACACAAAGGGAAATTGCACACTGGCAAGAGAGACGCAGCGCGCGGGAGAGTAACCAGTCCAGTCGGCCAGACAGATCGGCAGTTGCCAGGCTGCCCAGCCCAGTGGAGATCCGCATCGCTGGTCTGACTCCCTTTCCATCGTTTCAAAAGATATTTACGAACGAGTCTCGGTAGAGGTGCAAGCGAAGGTGACCTTCTGTCCCCCAAGCGGCTGGCCAGGGGCTTGCTCTGTCCGGGCAAGGCGGTCTACAATCAAGGCAGGTGCTGGCCTGCTCGTGCCAGCTAAAACCATCAACGGAGATCACCCGGGGGCCTGGCCGATGACTACGGATGAATCTACAGCTGGGCAGATCGTCCCTGCCACTGGCGAGCAGCTGACGATTATACAACATCTCTTGCGTGAAAGCCATCTTCCACTCGCGGGGCTGGAGCGCGACCTCTGGCGGGCCTGGCTGGCCTGGAAAGACGGAACCCCAGTCGCCTGCGCCGGTCTGGAACGCTATGGCGAGCGAGTCTTACTGCGCTCGGTAGCGGTAGCTCCTCCCTGGCGCCAGCAAGGAATTGGCAGTCAGCTTGTCCGTGCGGTAGTGCGGGAAGCGCAGGCGCTGGCTATCCGAGAGATCTATCTCTTGACCGCAGGGGCCGAGTCCTTCTTTGAGCGGCTGGGCTTCCAGCCCATCGCTCGTGGCGACGTACCAGTGGCCCTGCACGCCTCAGCAGAGTGGAGGGAGGCCTGTCCTCAGACGGCCACCGTCATGGTGCTACGCTGCGGCTGATCTCAAGCCCTCGCGGCCCGTCTTGCTGCTCTGGAGCAGCAGGCAGAGGACGCTGTACGGACGTAGACTGATCCCCGCCTGCGCTTGAGGAGAAGAGGCTCTGCGTCCTTTCAGGCGAAGCCGCGTCTTCTAAAAGAAAAGTCTGTGCACGAGGAGGCCGCACCAATGTCCAGCGTGACTGAACGAGCCTGGGTTGCCTTGCATGAGCCGCTGCGTCTCTTTCTCCGTCGTCGACTGCCTGACGAAGAGAGCGTAGACGACCTCTTACAAGAAATTTTTCTCCGTATTCACCAACACTCCCAAGAGCTGCGTTCTAATGAGAAACTAGAGCACTGGGCCTATCGCATCGCCCGTCACCTGGTCTGCGATTACTACCGTCGGCGTCGCAATCTTCTACCGCTAGAGGATCAGCCTCAGAGCCAGGCGGTCACGAGCGAGATTCTGCTGCGTTCTGAGCAAGAGCAAGCCAGCGAGGTCGCGCGGGCAGCCATCAAGCGATCCTTGCAAGAGCTAATCCGCTGCCTGCCTGCACCCTATCGCGAAGCATTGATCCTTACCGAGTATGAGGGACTCTCGCAGCGCGAACTGGCCCGCCGCCTGGGACTCTCCTTCTCTGGGGCCAAATCGCGCGTCCAACGGGCGCGTGAGCGGCTCCGCCAGCTTCTACAGGCCTGCTGCCAGTTTGAATTTGATCGTCTGGGGCGAGTCATCGGCTACCAACCACTGACCTCCTGTTGTCTGCGACTCGAGGAAAGCGAGCAAGGTGGCGGCGCTTGCCCCAATGAGAGCGCCTGTGCTGCAGCCTCCGGTCGCTAACTTTCCCGCTGTCCCCTCGCCTGGATCGCCTTACCGTCTGGCTGGCTGCGTCCTTTTCGCGGGAAGGGCGTCTTCTCTTCCAGACAAAGAAAAAGCTACGCTGGTCCAGCGCCAGCGCCAACCAGTCGGAAGGAGGAAAGCCCCATCATGGCAGATATGCCTTTTACATCAGAAGAAGAGCTACGATCATTCGTTCAACGTTACTATCAAGAAAACATATTGAATGCTGCGACGGCCTGCTGTTGCGAGGATCGGAAGCAGGAGCGGGCCTCCAGCCAGTGTGCCTGCTCTGCTCCTGAGCAGCTCAAGGAGTTGCCCGCAGAGCTGCTGGCCAGTGCCTGCTGCTGCGGTAATCCTCTCAAGCAAGCCAGACTGAAAGCCGGGGAAAGCCTGGTCGACCTGGGCTGCGGCACGGGCCTTGATCTGCTGCTGGCCGCTCCGCAGTTACAGCCCGGCGGAGTGGCCTACGGTATTGACATGAACGAGGTCGCCCTGGAGAAGGCCGAACAATATCGGCGCCAGCTCGGTCTGGAAAACGTGCGCTTCCTCCGAGGGATCATCGAAGCCGTTCCCCTACCGTCGGAAAGCATCGACATCATCATCTCCAACTGTGTCATCAACCTGGTGCCAGACAAAGAGCGCGTCTTACGCGAAGCCTACCGTCTCCTCAAACCAGGTGGCAGGCTGATCCTGGCCGATCCAGTTCTTGAAGGGCAGCTACCGCTCAATCTCCGTCGTGAGCCGCGGGCCTGGGCGGCCTGCCTGACTGGGGCTATCAGCGTGGAGGCCTACCGTGAGCTGCTAACGGCCATTGGCTTCCGTGACATTGTCATCGAGCTGGGGCCTGGCGACTGGGACTGGCCGCCATTTGTCAACCAGGAAGAGCGCCATCGTCTTGAGGGCCGCTGGCTCAGCGCCAGCATTCGCGCGCACAGGCCATCAGCTTAGCCGGGGCTGCCTTCCGGCGACAGCACAAGCCAGAGCAGAGCCGAGCAGGAGCGCAGCCAGCAGCCCGGCAGTAGTGGCAAGCAAGCGGCAGCTGTGCACGAGAGGCAGGCATGATCAGGGTGCCTTGCCGTCTTGATCATGCCTGTGCCTGGGCGTGCAGCTGCAGCACAATTGAGGCTGTGGTCCCAGGCGCGATCTCCAAACGATCGCCGGGCCGATTCAGCGCATCCTCACTACCGACCGTTGGCTCAAAGCAGACAAAGGCATGATCAGGACGCGTCGGCAACTCCGTCCACACCTGCATATTATGCAAAGCGTAGCGACCGTTCTGGGGCAGCTCTACAATGGACAGCGTTCCCTGCTCAGGAAAAGTGATCGTCACCTCGCCGGAGAAAGGGTAAGGCGTATCTGGCGGCTGGCGCTCCCAGTCGATCGCCGCCGCCTCGAAGCCAGCCAGGCCCTGCACCTGCAAGCGCGGCTTATCGGCCTGAGCCACCGCAAAATACGGATGGAAACCTGGCGCAATCGGCATCGTCTCAGCGCTGCGATTCGCCATTTCCAGCGTATAGGTCAGCCTGCCGGACGCCACCGCCACCGTCACCGTAAAAGTAAACTCATAGGGATAGCAGACGCGCGTCACCTCGCTACTCTGCAACTGCAACTGAGCCTGATGCTCGTCCGCCGCCAGCAGGGTCCAGGGCAGCAGGCGACCGAAGCCATGGATCGGCAAGGTGGTCCCTTTCTCCACAAACAAGCCATTGCGCAGGCGCGAAAAATTCGGGATCATCAGTGGCAGGCCCCAGCGGCGCACATTGCCGGTGGTCAGGGGGCGATAGAGCACCTCCCAGTTCCCAACCTGGAAATGCGAAACCAGGCAGATCTCAGGGATCACCCCCACCAGCGTCCCCTGATCGCGTAGCACCAGCTCGCGCTCTGTCGGAAAACGCAGAAAATCGTGGGGAAGCAGAGAAGAACTCATCAGCCAGACATCTCCAGAGAAAGAGTCTCTAGTCGCTATTGTAAAAAGCAGCGGCGGCCAAAGCAAGCTCAGGCACGGTTGGCGTCGGAGGGCGAGGCGCCCCCCGCTCACCACAAAAAAGAGAGGCGGCGCCGTTGGGCGGCCCGCCTCTCCGTCGCATCTCTAACGACAAGCGGGAGACCTCTTCCAGAGAGAGGAACTTACTCGGCCTCCACGTAGACCTTGCTGCTCGCTTCCAGCACCTCTGGAGCGCGGAAGCGCAGCACCAGAGCGATGATGATTCCGAGCACCAGCCAGACCACTGCCAGGGGGAAGGCCCATGTCAACGGAGCCTCGTACTGCTGCGTTGCCTGGAACCAGAGCACGATCAGCAGCACCACCGTTGGGATCAGCGGCAGCACGATGTGGCGGAAGACATTAAACTCACTGGGGTGCTCGCGCAGGTAAAAGACCGGCACCGCCACGCAGGTTGCCAGGTAGACCAGAATAATGGGCAGCACAATAATCGTACCGATCAGGGCGAACGCTGTCGCTGTCCCGAAGGCGAGACCGAGCGCCACCGTCAGTACAATGCCTACCACCATAGTGAAAACAATGGCCACATCGGGCGAAGCAAAACGGTTCAGATGAGCCAGCACTCCCGGCAGAGCGCGCACACGACCCATAGCATAGAGCACGCGCGACACGGCATTCACGCCGGCATTCGAGTTCGCCAGCGCGCTATTCAGAATCGCCAGGTTCACAATGAGGCTGAAGCCGCCCCAGACGCGCTGCGCCATCGTCCCCCAGGGGTTTGGATCGCTGGCATAAGCGGCGATCTTGGCCGGACCCCAGCCGACCACGGCAGCATAAGAGCAAAAGACATAGAAAAGACCGATCAAGAGGGCGGCTAACACAATTGCCAGAGGCACAGTACGGCGCGGATTGCGCGTCTCCTCTGCCAGAGGAGCTGATGACTCATAACCGGCAAAAGCCAGCACCGTGAAAATCATTCCTAGCAGCACGCCCTGCCAGCCGCCAAAGCCCGACTGTGCACTGGAAGCCGGATTGAAGGTTGCCAGCGTATTATTGTTCCCGGCAGTCACAATCAGCCACAGAGCCAGCAGCAAGAAGACCCCGATCTCGATACAGCCCAGCACCACGCCCACATCAGCAGAGACCTTGATGCCGAAATAAGTCAGCGCGAAAATCACCACTGCGAAGATGACAGCCCAGATTGCCCATCCGTAGGGACCCAGAGGCACAATCGAAGCGGCGACTGGCCCCAGAACCAGCAGCTGCAGAGGAACAATCAACAGATAAGCCAGATCGAAGATCCAGCCGGTCACCCAGCCGGGCACCGAACCGAGCGAGCGGCTGATATAAGTAAAGAAGCCGCCAGCGGAAGGCAAGTGGCGTGCCAGCTCCCCGATATTCAAAGCGATCAAGACGCTAACCACCAGCGTAATCGTCACCGCCAGGGGGAGAGCGGCTCCGGAGAAAGGCACCGCGGCGCTCAAACTAAAAGAAACCGCGGAAGCCGGCGCCATTGTCGTAATCGACTGGAAGAGCACACCGGGCAAGCCGATCGTCCCGGATCGCAGGTTGCCCTGCTCCTCGGTTGGTGCGCTAGACTTAAGCGTCATGGCGATCCACTCCTTTACAAACAACAAAATAACTGCAAATGGGCAGCATTGCAATTCGCTGCTCGTGCGCGAGAGAGGCTGTGGCCCCACCGGGACGGGGCAGCAGCGTGGCAGGAATCAGAGGGCGCAGCGAGCGGACCTCGAGCCTGGTGCGTGGCAGATCGGGTCGATCCAGGCCGGGTCGCGTCGCGAAACTGCGCCTAGCCAGCGGCAAGAGCGAAGGAGACGACCGCTCCGGCACCCTGGAGCGGAAGCAAACAAGGTCCGTTCACGCTTCGAAGCTCTGGTCCTGCCAGGCAGCCTGGCTAATAGCGAACATACTGGCGATGCCGCAGACCACCAGGCAAATCATAGTCAAGCCGCCCACAATGTACCACCACTGGCCATTGCTAATCTGTTGTGGGATCGGCGAGTACAATAATGTTACAATCATTGCCATTAAGCAGGCAAGAGGCGCGATGATAATACAGAGCCACAGCACCGGGAGTGGCACCACCAGCAGGCGCAGGAAGCGCTCACGCTGGCGGAAATAGAAGACCGCCAGGTCGACGAAGATAAAGATCGACGAGAAAGCCCAGACCAGAGTCAACACCGAGAGCGTCACCGTAAAGACCACTGTCGCCAGGTCGGTGGGCTGTCCCAAAGGCAAGAGATAAGGCAGCAGGAAGATCAAGGCGGCGCACAGGCAAGCCACCACTGTCTGGAAGACGATGGCATTCGCGGGCTGGCGATTGCGGTTCAAGCGGCTCAGCCCTAGCGGCAAGAAGCGGTCGATGCTGGCCACCATCAGCAGGCGGGCGAAGGCCACATTCAAAAGGGTAGTGAAGATTGGGAAATAGGCAATGACGCAGACCGCGGCCACATTGCCCAGGAACTTCCCAAAGACCTGATCGATGACGCTGATCACCGCAAAAGGCCCCTGACTGGCAGCAGCGGGACCGAGGACGACCAGGAGAGCGAAGGTGATCACCAGATAGCTGAGAATGACAAAGAACGCTCCCCAGGAGACATGCCGGGAGGCGATACGCTCGCTGGCCATTTCGCCGCCAAGAATCATCGAAACATCGGCGCCGAGGTAAGCCAGCACCACGCTTCCGTAAAGCACGAAGTTGGAGGGATCGATGCCCCAGGAATGGAGATCGTTGAAGGGCGTCGCCGGACGATGACCAGTTGCCAGCCAGATCAGGGCCGCGCCACCGAGTAAGACCACCACTGCGTAGGTCAAAAGCGTAATCGTATTGATCACCAGGCGCAGGGTGCTCATCGGCTGCAGTGCCAGCACGGTGGAGATGATCAGCAAGGCGATGCAGAGCAAGCCCTGCTGCCAGGGCTGCGTCAGCCAGGAGGAGTTGAGGCCCTGAATGAAGGCGATGCCGATGCTCAGGCTGGCAACCATTGCCAGCAGACCCGGCATCCAGAAAATCAAGCTAGCGAAGAAGCCCCAGAAATTCCCCAGAGCGCGATGAGTCCAGACGTAGGTAGAGCCTTCGTGGGGGTAGAGAACACCCAGTTGAGCGACACCAATCACGCAAGGGATGAAAAAGACCACGGCTCCCAGCAGCCAGTAAGTAAAGGCGGCAGGTCCCGCTCCTATTGTACTTACTGGATTATTGATGAAGAGCATGATCATCATGAAGATCATCATCATGTCGAACATGCCGAGAGCCTGGGGCATTGTTCGTGGAACGTAACTTTGGGAGGGGAGGTCGCCCTTTTGCTGATCCAGACGCTGCAAAGCTTCTAAAGCCATTGTGATGAACTCCTGAAGGTTCAGATCGTCCAGAGCCAGGGCCAGAGCCGGCACAGCGTCGCTGGATGGCCATCCGGGTACCGGCGAACCGAAGAGATCGCGGCGGTCAGCGCATCGCTGGCTGACTGGTTGCCTCCTTGACCTTGGCCGAGGCAGCAAGAACAATGACCATGCCGAATAGCAAGCGTGATCTCTGCAGTGAAAGAACTCCTGGCCTTCTGATAGAAGTTGTGAATCACTTCCCCTATCCTGGACGCACGGATAGGAAAACGGGGAGAATATATCACTATAATAGATGAGCTGAGGGCTGGCGTCTAGTCCGTAATATATAGATAGGAATGAAGTAATATTTGCCTCAATCAAAGGTACCTCTCAAGCGGCAAGTCGAGGGCGGGGGTGCGCGCTATCGCCTGAACTAAGGAGAAACGCCGGCTGGCGAAGAGAGGCAAAGAAGCTGCTCCTATTGCGTTTTGTTGCTCTGGCGTTTATACTGTAACCTGATAGCGTCAGAAGGTGGTTCTTTGTAACAGATGGCCCGTTCGACTGCGGGCGGCCACCCCGAAGGGGATAGTGAGGCAGAAGAAGTAAAAGAGTAGTGCTGGGAAAAGAAGATAAATTCCTGCTTGAATGAAGAAAGAAGAATCTGATACAAGAAAAGCGGCGAACGAAATGAGTGCGCAGGGTTCTGCCGAGCAGGCGACGTCGAGTGCGCGTGACCGGCTGAAGAGGACGGGCGGCGAGGCTCCGTCGTGGTTCGTAGCGGGTGAGGTGGAGCGGAGGGAGGAGAGGCCGTCTGTGCAGGGACAGATTGCGATCAAGGGGACGCGTCACGGTCTGCTCTTAACCCTGGAGCCGGATACGCCCTTTAGTGAGCTGCTGCAGGCTCTGGCCGAGCGGCTGGCCGAGGCCCCTGATTTTTTTCGCGGGGCCACGCTGACGGTTGATACCCGGCAGCGGATGCTCCAGGCCAGCGAGCGGGTTCAGCTCGAAAATTTGCTGGCGCATTATCGGATGTCGATTGCTTCACTGGAGCAGGTTGCCGGTCTGCGCCGGGGTGGTCTGGGCGGGGGGGCCAGGCTGGGGCTGGGTGTGAACGGAGGGCCTGCCTATACCGCTACCGGGCCATATGCGTCATACTCGCCCTATGAGAGGACAGGAGCAGGGGCTGTGACTGTGGACCTGGGGCTGACGACGGGTCAACGTGATCCGCGTGAGTCAGATGATACGCTTTTTTTGCGTCGGACGGTGCGTTCCGGCCAGGCGATTCACCACCACAGCAATATTGTGGTCCTGGGCGATGTCAATCCTGGAGCGGAGGTGGTGGCGGGTGGTGATGTGATCGTCTGGGGGGTCTTGCGCGGTATGGTCCATGCCGGCTATCCCGATAATGAGCAGGCGCTGGTCTGCGCGCTTCTCCTGGCGCCGGTCCAGCTGCGTATCGCCCATTTGCTCTCTCGCCCACCCGAGGGGCTGGAGGTGCAGCCGCGTCCCGAGGTGGCCTCGATCCGCCAGGGGCAGATTGTGGTCGAAACCTGGCTCAACGGTCGCCCGCCGCGTAAGTAGGGAGAGAAGGCAGGCAGAGCGGGGCGGGCCTGAAGTGAGACGCGAGGCCGCGCTAAGGCGGGCGTTGGCGTTCGCTGGTACAGTTCCATCCGCGGTTGCATCGCGTCGCTGCTCTGGCCCCCTGGTCAGGCTGCGCTCGCTCTCACTCGCCAGCCAGTCTCTCTGCCACGCTGCTGGTTGGTCGCGATGAAACTGGTCGGGGTGGGTGGCGATGAGGCGTCTCCCTGAGCCGGCTGGAATCCGTGGTGAGAGTAGAAGAAGCCCAGCAGTGGCCCGCAGAACGAGTTAAGCGAGACGAGTCGGAATTGCTGCTTGCTGCTCTGGCTGGCTGTTGACTGAGGTGAGTGGCTGACTGGCGACTGATCGATGCTGTAATATTTTGCTAGGTGTGCGAAAAGAACGGTGTTTTCCGAATCGACAGGGAGCATGCGCATGGATAGCCGGGTGATCACGATTACTTCGGGAAAGGGCGGCGTTGGCAAGACAACGACAACGGCGAACCTGGGAACAGCCCTGGCGATGCAGGGTAAGAAGGTGGTGGTAGTAGACTCGGATATCGGGCTGCGCAATCTCGATGCTGTGTTGGGACTGGAGAACCGCATCGTCTACGATCTGGTCGATGTGGTCGAGGGACAGTGTCGCCTGCGTCAGGCGCTGATTAAGGATAAGCGTTTGCCCGAGCTCTATCTATTGCCCGCTGCTCAGACGCGTGATAAAAACGCCATTAACAGTGTGCAGATGGTGCAGCTCTGCCAGCAGCTGCGCCAGGAGTTCGAGTTCGTGCTCATCGATTCGCCCGCGGGGATTGAGCAGGGCTTTCGGAATGCCATCGTGGGCGCCGATGAGATCATCATTGTGACCAACCCCGAGATGGCCTCGGTGCGCGATGCCGATCGCATCATCGGGCTGGTCGAGGCGGCGGGCAAGCCGGAGCCGCGCTTGATTCTCAACCGCCTGCGCCCGGATATGGTGCGACGCGGTGATATGATGGATGTGGCGGATGTGTTAGAGGTGCTAGGGATCGATCTGCTGGGTATTGTTCCCGAAGATGAGTTGATTATTGTGGCCACCAATAAGGGCGAGCCGGTGGTCTACGATAAGCGCTCGCGTGCCGGTCAGGCATTTATGAATGCTGCGCTGCGCATTCTGGGTGAGGAGATCCCTCTTGAGGAGCTGATGGAGGCGCCAACGCTGATGGAGCGTTTGCGCCGCCTGGTGGGTTTTGGCCCCGCTGTCATTGGGAAGCGCACACGGTCCTGGCCGTCCTGATCAAGGAGGCGATGGTGCATGAGTATGCTTGATTTTATGGCCAGTCGCAAGCGGCCCAGGCCCGGCGAGCTGGCGAAGGAACGCCTGAAGGTGGTCCTGGTCCAGGACCGGGTGAAGGTCAACCCGGAGCTGCTGGAGCAGATCAAAGCCGATCTGCTGCGGGTGATCTCCGAACGCCTGGAGGTCGATGAGCAGCATGTGGAAATTACGATGACCCGTGAAGACCGTTGGGATAAGTTGCAGGCCGCTGTCCCGATCAAGCGTCAGAAGATTACGTTTGAATGGGACCCACCCTACTATGGGCCGTCTGCCGAGGGGCTGCAGGGGCCGCTCCAGGTGGAGGTTGAGCGCGAGGAACCATCGTCATAGCAGGTAGGTAATGCGAGAGCGATGGAGGTCGTCACCTGCTCTGGCAGAGAGAGGGCGAAAACTGCGCCGGCATTGCTTTCTCGCTTGAGATTGCCGGCGTTGGTGCTCTCTGGAGTGTTCAGGGCTGGCGCTCCTTCCTGATGCCCATCGCTCTGCTGGCAGGGCATGCGCAAGGAGCCTGCTGTCCTCTCCCGGCCCCGGTCCAGTTGTGCGCTTCGCGGCTATGGGGTGCCATCGTTTGCCCCAGCTGGTCACACTTGCCAGGCCCTGGCCCGCTCTTCTGACTGCTGACTGCCTTCCTCTCCTATTTCTCTAGCTGCTTCTGCTCTTTGTCTCCCTGCCTGCCTGCCTGCCGATCGCCGCGCCCGCCCCGCCGCGCTGACTCCTGTCCGGCTCTCGCTCTGAGTACCTGCTCTCTCAAGCCGCTCTGCCTCTTCTCCCCAGCTTGCTCGTTCCTTCCCGGCAAACGCTCTGTCCAACTACCTCCCTGGCCGTGCTGGCGTGCTGGCTTAGCAATGAGGCCTTTCCATACGATATTTTTGCAAAATATAATAAATCTATTGAAAAGTTAAGAAATCTGCGATACACACTTTTGTTTCTTAACTCAAATTTCATAGCATCGTAACCGTTGAAGAAGCATAAAGAGGTACAATAAAAGCGTGATCTCAGATCCGAGCTTGTTTGAAGCTGAAGAAGCGGGGGTGGTATGAGAGAAGGAGCGTGCTCCTTCTGACTGACTACGGTGCAGGAGCGCGCACGAGCGTGTTCCTGTCGCGGTAGTGAAGTGCCAATGCGCGGGCACGAGCAGACGCGGAGAGGTCTGGATGTGGAGTGTGCGCGGCCAGGAACTGGCTTTCGCTGCGGCCAGTGCCTGGAAGTGTGTCATGTTCTGGCCTCTCGGTGGTGGCGCGTCGTTAGCGGTGCGTGGAGGTACGGGCACGTTGTCCACTGCGCGAACCGAAGCGCACCGCGGCGGCGCTGCTATATACGGTGCCGCCGGGCTGCAGCTAAGGCGCGGACGGTGCGGGAAAGCATGGTCCGACTCGGGGCGGGTTGCCTCCGCCTGCCGGATGCGTGCGTGCAAAGGCAGGCAGGCCGGCAGGGGGTAGCTATGTGGTGGTGGGGTGACGATGCCGCCCGCCTCGGGAAGGGCCGGCTCAAGGCCGCCCGTGAGGGGGTCTCCCGCGATGGTGGGGTTGTTGTTCGTTGGTTGTGGTGTACGATTCTCGTAGCGGACTCGTACGATGGACTACCGTCCGGCCAGTATCTCCTTTTGGTACCCGGCGTATCATCGTATATAGCAAGGGATGATGTGTGGTGTGGTGCGTGCCTCTGTCTCCATACGTGTCCCTCGCGGAGGCACTGGGGTGTCACCGGCTTCCTGCCGGCACTTCAGTATCGCGACAGGAAGGATCGATCATCTGGCTGTCATCTCTCTGGGGGACTGGGTGGTGGCCCTGTTCTTTACACAGGGGTGGATGTGTGATGAGTGAAGACAGCAAGAGCGACAAGAAGATCTATATTCTGGTTGAGCGCGCGAGTAACCTCTCTCGTGGGGTGAGTCGCGCGCTCTGGCCTGCTACGGCGCGGCGGCTGGTAGAGACCAGTCGGGCCGCTCAGCGCCGCCGCGCCCGCTTGATGCGGCGTCGTTCGTCGTTGCCGCCGGCGCTGCCTGCGGCTCTGCCGCAATGGCTGCCGCGCCTCTTTTTGGCCGCGCTCGTGGCGTCCTCCATGCTGAGCGGGGGGACGCTTGTGCTCGCTGTGCTCTGGCATCTCTGGTTTCTGCCGTTGTGTGCCGCGCTCGCTCTCGCCGTCTCTCTGCTCGCGCTCAGATCGCGCTGGCCCGCTAATTTTCCTTCCGTGCCCCTCTCGCAGCAGACGGTGATGGATTCCTCCCTCCCTGCCTCCTCTTCGGCTGGCGTGCCCTGGAAGAGCCTGCCTGGTCAGTTGGGAGCGCCGGAGACCCCGATGCCAGATCCGCCCTCGCTTGTGCGAGTGCTGGAGACTTTCGACCTCTCGCGCGGCGAACTGGAGCCGGCCCTGACTGAGGTCTCCTGGCCGCCCTCGCCTGCTGCCGGGGCGCGCTCCGATTGGGATGAGCGCGCTTCCTCCAGCGGGGCTACTTCCGTGGCTCCTTTGCCAGACAGGCTGCCCTGCTCCTCTGCTGGTGCGCCGGCTGGACCTGGCTCCTCTCCATTGGCCGCCCCCTCTATGCCGCTCGCCGCATTCGGCTTTGGCCCAACTCGCGCCGGCGGTAACTCGCAGCCTGGGCTGCCGGGGCGCGCTCTGCCTGACCAGCCACAGCCTCCCAGGTCCGCCAGCGGCCAACCGGGGGAGATCCCCGTGACGCGGCCCTTCGCTAGCTCTGAGGCCAACGGACAAGACGAGCCGGGGGGTGCTCCCTCTGCCGCCGTGGAGAGTAAAGGTGAGGAGGGGGAGGGCGAGAAGCTATGACCTTTGGGGGAGATCTGTTGACCTGGCTCGCTCATACTGGGTATGATTCCCCAGAAAAAGAGAGCCTTGGCCGTCTGGCTGGTGCTCAAGAGCTAGACCAGCCGGCAGGCAGGTCCACCGGCAGCAGTCGGCAGCAGTTCCTTTCCCTGGAGGCAGCAGTGAGCGAGCAGCAGATTCAGAAGGTAAAAGTCAGACGCTTAGCGCATGTGGGCCTCTGGTCCAGCGATGTGGCAACACAGGCCCGCTTCTATCGCCAGGTGGTGGGCCTTGATCTGCGCTCAAGCGAGATCCGTACCGTGGGACAGGAGATGGAGGTGGAGGCGGCCAGCGCTTTCCTTGCTTTGGGCGATGAACATCACTGCTTGGCTCTCTTCGCCGATACCCGCGATTCCCGTCCTGGGAAAGCCGATAGCCGTTTTGCGCTGCCTCAGAGTCGACTGCATCACATGACCTTCGAGGTGGATACGGAGGCGGAGCTGGCGGCCCTGGCTGCTCGCCTGAATATGCTCGGCGTGGAGCTAGCTTTCGAGCCGCGCGACGGCGAGAGCGAGCGCGGCGATACGCTCTGGTTCCGCGATCCCGATGGCAACCGTATTGAGATCTCGGTGGCGTCCGATGAGGCCTTCTCGCAGTACGCCGCCGCTAGCGGACGTCGGCAGGCGCGTCTGCGCCCCCTGGCTCTCCAGCACCTGGCCCTGCAGACGCCACATCTGGAGACGATGGTCGAGTTCTATACCGAGGCTCTGGGCTTTGATATCTCAGACTGGTTGCTGCGCGAGTGGGCCTGGCTGCGCTGCAATACCGATCATCATACCCTGGTGCTGATCCAGGGGCGCCCCGATGTTGATCACATCGGTTTCCGCATCGACAGCGGCCTCGATCTGCTGGCCTGGGCCGATTATCTCAGCCGCCAGGAGACACCCGTTCTCTGGGGACCCGGGCGCCACGGCGCTGGTCACGATCTCTTCCTGCGCTTCGCCGATCCGGAGGGCTGCCACGTTGAGCTATCTGCCGAGCTGGAGCAGTACTATGATCAAGATGTGACGACGCCGCCGCGCCTCTGGCATGCTCGCCCTCGCGCGCTCAATCTCTGGGGGACGCTGCCGCCCTGGATTAAAGAAGAGGTCTCAGTCTGATCTTCCCTCATCGTCCTGCTGTCCAACCGTGGTCCTTCCTGGTCTGGGTAGGAGCAATGAGGAGGCGGCGTAGAGAAGTGTCCAGGAGTACGAACGCCGGGCAGATAGGGAAGGCGGCGAAGCTGGTGAGTTGATTGGCCAGGTTGAGTCGGGTAACTAAGTAGAAGAGCTAACCCTCTCCCTGGCCGGACGAGGTGACGGATTCTCGTGATCCGTCGCCTCGTCGCGTTTTTGGGGCATGGCCAACGTGGCCAACGCTGACGCCAGCGTCGGCCTCACCAGCGTCGGCCTCAGCAGTAGGGCAAAGGCAGGCTCAATATGCGTTAGCGAGCCTCTGAGACACCGACAATGCGGTTTCTCATAACGCCGATCTCGGCGATCTCGGTCTCCATGATGTCGCCGGGGCGCAAAAATTCGGGCGGCGTGCGGGCGAAGCCCACACCGCTCGGTGTACCGGTGGCGATGATGTCGCCAGGCTCCAACGTCATCCCGTTGGAGAGCACGGCGATGATGCGGGGGATAGAGAAGATCATCTGGTCAGTGGTGGCCTCTTGCTTGGTGACCCCGTTGACGCGCAGGCGCAGGGTAAGCCGCTGGGGGTCGGGGATCTCATCGGCGGTGACGATCCAGGGACCCATCGGACAGTAGCCGTCGATGCTTTTGCCGCGAAAGTACTGCTGGTGCTGGGCCTGCAGGTCACGAGCCGAGATATCGTTGAGCACAGTGTAACCGAAGACGTAACTGAGGGCCTCGTCTTCGCGGATGTGCTTGCCTCCCTTGCCGAGAATGACGGCCAGCTCAACTTCCCAGTCGATCTGCGTCGAGACGATGGGATCGATGACCACGTCGCTGTAAGGCCCGTTGACCGTAGTGGGAGCCTTGGTGAAAATAACGGGATGCTGCGGAAGCTGAGCCTCGCGCCCGCGGGCTGCGGCGGATTCGCGGGCGTGCTCGGCGTAGTTCAGTCCCAGGCACATGATATTTTTGCGCGGACGAGGGATCGGGGCCGCGAGCTGGACGGCGGAGAGTGGCTGCACGAGGCCACTTCCCTGCAGAGCGGGAATCGCACTCAAACGCCCGTTGGCTTGTTGGGCCTGCTCTAGCAGGGCCCGCAAACCCCGCTCCGCCTGCCCATACTGCTCGATGAGGGTCTGCATCTGGTCAGGGACACTGAAGCCAAGGGCACGCGCTCCTTGAGCGGCATCGACAATCTCGTCGTTGAGCACCAGACCCACGCGTACACGCGGGTTATCAGGTGTTGAAAAGCTTGCCAGTTTCAATGATGGTTCCTCCCTTATTCTGGCTGGTGGATCCCTCTTGCATAATAGTATGTCCCCCAACAGGAAAAGGCAAGGTGCTAGGCGGCTCCATTCCTGCTGGCAGCACTGGGGAACTGCCCTGCCCTGCCCTGCCCAGGCCTGGCTTGGGCCCGGCAACCTGCGGCCATTCAGGGAGCGCTCAAGGAAAGAAGAGGATGCGGAGGGTGGTCTGTCTGATGCGCACGCGGCTCCAGGCTCTACTCGGCGGTGAGGGCAGTGCGCATGACCTCCAGCGGCGCAGGCTGGCCGGTCCAGAGCGTGAAGGCCAGGGCCCCTTGATGGAGCAGCATCGGCAAACCATTGGATGCCCGCATTCCCAGGGTCCGCGCCTGACAGAGCAGCTTTGTTTCCGCCGGGTTGTAGATCATGTCGAAGACAAAGGTTTCGTTGCCAAAACGCGCCAGCACTTCGCCGGGGAGCGGACTGAGATCCTCGTGCATACCGACCGGGGTGGCGTTGATAATGAGCGAGAGCGGGTGCGGGATCAGGAACTCGGGATCACTGAGACTGAAGACCTGGGGGACGCTCAGCTCCTGACGCTGGGCCGTCAGAAAGTCGCCGACCTCTGCCGCCAGATGTTGGGCGCGCTCCAGATGGCGATTGACGATGATCAATCGTTCGACGCCGGTGCTGGCCAGGGCGAAAGCTGCCGCCCGCGCCGCGCCGCCCGCTCCTAAGATGATAGCTGTATAGCCCGTCAGCGAGATCGTTGTGCTCTCGCTTGGCTTACCAACACCTAGCTCCTGTAGGGCATGTAAGAGACCAGGCGCGTCGGTATTATAGCCATGCAGGTAGCCATCACGCGGCACAATCGTGTTGACCGCCCCGATCCGCGCCGCCAGCGGATCGACGATGTCAAGCAGAGGGAGCACTGCCTGCTTGTGCGGAATAGTCACATTGGCCCCCAGATAGAGCGGATCGAGCAGGCGGGCGACACAGGCGGCCAACTCATCGGCGGGCGTTTGCCATAGCTCATAGACCGCATCGATACCCAGGGCATCGAGAGCCGCCTGCTGCATGCGCGGCGAGAGCGAATGCGCCACGGGATCGCCGATCAGGCCCAGGCGGAAACGACTGTGCCGATTCTGCAACTGCTTAATCACTGGTGCTTCTGCATCCATAGTTACTTTTTCGGCCCTGCTTTGCCTTCGGTCGAGAGCTGATAGATCCTACTCTGCCGGGTGCATCCTGTTTATCGCTGTCACAAAGAGCATGAACATGTTCAGCGTACCACAGGCCGTGGCCTCCGTAAAGGGGGCGAGCAGTGCCTGCGGGGATGCTGCACATATGGTACTATAACAGTATCATGTCCAGGTCAACAGAAACTTTCCTCAAGGGAGATGGAGAGAACCTATGGCAGTTGTGCCCCGCCTGGCCTCAGCGGTGATGCTGCTGAGGAACGGACACGCTGGAACCGGAATGGAGGTCTTTATGGTTCGGCGTGTTGTCCAAAGCGAATTTATGCCTGATGTCTACGTCTTTCCCGGTGGCTCCATCAAGGCTGATGACCGCGCCGTCGAGGAGAGCGCTCAGCTCTGCGCCCCTGTTCCCGCCCGTGAAACTGTGGCCGACCCCGAGGGGCAGACAGCCCTGGGCACGGGAGCACGAGTGGCGGCCATTCGCGAGCTATTTGAGGAAGCTGGGGTCTTGCTGGCTTATCGCAATGGCTCGCTGCTGGCCCTGACGGAGAATGAGGCCGAGAGGGCGCGCTTCGCCGACTATCGCCGTGCCTTTCATGAGCGACGAGGCTCACTGGTCGAGCTGGCCCAGCGTGAGGGGTTGCAGCTAGCCACCGACCGGCTCCACTACTTTGCTCACTGGCTGACGCCGGAAGGCATGCCGCGCCGCTTCGATACCCACTTCTTTCTCGCCCTGGCTCCTGGCGAGCAGCAGGCTGTCTACGACCACCTGGAGACCAGTGACGGCCTCTGGATCAGGCCCGCCGAAGCCCTGGCCCGTTATCAGGAGGGTAGCTTCCCCCTGGTCTTTGCCACCTTGCGCCAGCTCGAAGAGTTAGCGGCCTTTGCCAGCGCCGAGGAGGCCCTGGCCTTCGCCGCCTCGCATTATGTGGCTCTCAAGCAGCCACGCCTGGTGCAGGAGGGCGATGGCTATCGCATCTACCTCCCTGGCGATGAACAGGGTTGGGAGGTGCCACCTCATATGACCCAGGGCTGAGCTGTAGGCCGTGACACTGTCTGGTCTGCTGGAGAAGCGCGTGAGAGAGAGGAGCATTATGGAACAGGAGCAGAAGCCACAAGAGGAAGCGCAGCCTTATACGCTGGTGCTGGCTCCCAATCCCTCGGTGATGACGGGGCCAGGGACCAATACGATCGTGGTTGGTGAAGGGACCACGGGAGCGCTTGTCATTGATCCAGCGGTCGACGAGCCGGCCTATCTGGAGCAGATCATTGCCGCTGGGGAGGCCCGTGGCGGCATCCGGCGCATTTTGATTACCCACGGCCATCCTGACCACTGCGGCGGTGCGGCGGCTCTGCGGACCCGGCTGGGGGCACCGGTACTGGCCTTTAGCCGCCAGGGGGTGGCCCTGGCCGATGAGGAGCTGAAGGATGGGGCGCGCCTGGCTGCTGGCGACGATACCCTGCGAGCCATCCACACGCCGGGGCATCGCTTCGACCATCTCTGCTTCCTCTTAGAGCGGGCTGGCATCCTGTTTGCCGGGGACCTGCTGGCAGGAGTGGGCACCGTAGTGATCGCTCCACCGGAGGGCGATATGGGGGCGTATCTGACCTCGCTGCGGCGTCTCCAGAGTCTGGAGTTGCGCCACATTGTCCCTGCTCACGGCCCGCTCATTCTTGATCCAGCTCGCAAGCTGGCCGAATACATCGAGCATCGCCTCCTGCGTGAGCAGCAGGTGATCACAGCCCTCGGCCAGTTCCCCCAGGGGGCAACCGTCGGTGACCTCGTGCCGCTTGTCTATGCCGACGTCTCACCGTCTCTTCACGCCCTGGCTGCTCAGTCTCTGACAGCTCATCTGCTCAAGCTAGAGCAGGAAGGGCGTGTTCACCGTCACGCTAGCGAGCGCTGGCTGTTAGGGCGCTAAGTCAGCTCCGCTCGCCTGCTGCTCGAAGGGGACCTTATCCGCTCTGTCTCGCCTGGCGAGCGCTGGCTGCCCGGCCTTGGCGCCAGCGCTGTTCTTTCTCCTGGAGAGAGAGCCGGAGCGGCTCTAGCGACGCAGGAGCAGGCCCAGAACGGCCACAGCGGCCAGGCCAAGGCAAAACCAGCCGGCGCTAAGCAGGTGAACGCTGGTCAGCAGATAGACGCTGGCGGCCAGGGCGCTCAGGCTTACAAGCGTCAGCGAGAGTGTGCCGCCGCGTCTCTCGCTACCGTTGGCGCCGCGCCCGGCTCCGGAGCGCGCACGTCGATTCCGTCCATTGGTCGGGGAATCGGCCAGGCGAATCTCAATCTGGCCGCTCTCGAAACGGGTAATGATGCGCTCCAGGGAGCGGGGCAGGGTCAACAGCGCGCGCCCATTCTCCAGCAGCTGGCGCAGCAGCTCCTGCAGGTTCTCTCCCAGGCGATCGGTGCTGAGGCCGAGAAACTTGCGCGCGTAGGGAGTGGCCACATCGATCAGGTTAAACTCCGGTGCCAGGCCAGTTGCCACGCCAGCCAGTACACTAATGGCGCGTCCTGTAAAGGCGAACTGAGCTGGAATCTGAAAAGGTTGCCCGTACAATAGCTGCTCGATATCCTGAGCAACATCCGACAGGTCCAGCTCGCGTGCCTCTCCCAGCGTCAAACCGTAGTACTGGTTGAGCATCAGCTCCAGGCCGTGCTCAATGGCCGTCAGATTGGCGTTTTCTCCCAGAAAGCCAAGGCGGCCCAGGGCATTGACCAGCGCCTGCGAGTCGCGGGCCACAAAGGCCAGGAAGAGATCGCGCATGGCCTTCTTCATACTCTTCGTAAGAGTGCCGACCATGCCGAAGTCGACGAAGGCGATGACGGGGTCATCCGGCGGGGAGCCACGCTTGACAAAGATGTTGCCCGGATGGGGATCGGCGTGAAAGAAGCCAGCTTCGAAGAACTGGAAGAAATAGGCTTCGACCGTACGGCGGGCGATCTCCAGCCGATTGTAGCCGGCGGCCTCCAAAGCAGCATAATCGTTGATCTTGATGCCATCGATCCATTCCAGGACCAGAACCCGCTTCGAGCTGTATTCCTCATAGACGCGTGGAATATAGATCTGGGGCTGATCGCGGAAAAGCTCACGAAAACGGCGAGCATTGGCGGCCTCGGTCAGATAGTCGATCTCCTCGTAGACCGTGCGGCGAAACTCACGATAGACGGCCATCAGGTCGATGAACTCGCTGGTGTCAACAAAGCGTGTGATGACCCAGATGACAAAGCGGATCGTGCTCAGGTCGGTATTGACCAGCTCCTCGATATGCGGACGCTGCACCTTGACCGCTACCGTTTCGCCACTGCCGGCGAGCGTGGCGCGATGCACCTGGCCGAGAGAGGCGGCGGCGGTCGCCTTGCGCTCCAGCATGCTAAAGACCTGCTCCACCGGCTTGCCGAGGTCGGCCTCGATGACCGAGACAACATGGCTGAAAGGGGCCGGCGGCACCTCGTCTTGCAGACTCCCGAGCACTTGCAGGGCCTGCTCCGGCAGCAGGTCGGCGCGCGCGCTCAGAAACTGACCCAGCTTGATCATCAGGACGCCGAGCTTGATGGCCGTCTCGCGGAAAGCCGTTAAGACCTTGATCAGGACTTCGATGTTAGGCTGAACCTCGTAGTGACCGCGCTGGTGGGCCCGAATCACTCGCCGACGCTCGCGGTAAATCACCCAGATGGTCCACAATAAGAGACGGGCGACGCGTAAGAAACGCGCCACCTGGGCTAGCCTATTGATCCGTGTAGGTCTGTGACGCATACTACCAGTGAAAACCTCTCTCCAGGTACAATAACACAGATATCTACGCCGTGCCCAGGGAAGCAGTTGAAGAGAGGGGACAGGCCAGCGCCTCCCGCTCACCTCCCCGCCTTCTTCTGGGGGCTTCCTGCTCTGGCTCTGGGCAAAGGTGAGTCAGAGAGAGCAGCGGGTGCCAGCGAGCGCTCTTCCTCCCTCACTCATCGCCCCTGACCGGACTGGTTAGCTCGTCAGGTCATCATCAAGCTGGATGGTTTTCGCCCTGGCCTCTACTGCCCGTGGCTTCACGGCTGAGACCACCCTTCCTGCCGCTGACCAGCAGGCACGTCATAGTACTACCAGACCAATAAGTAGAGAAAAAACGTTCTCATTCTGTTAAATGAAGCAGATAATAGGAGAGGAGCTTCTCTATGAGAAAGTGTTGTGGAGCAGCTTTTGCGGTAGCCGACGCTGAAGAGTGGAGTGTGCTGGAAGCAACTCGCAGCGCTCTGCAGGCTCTGGCGGGGCCGCCTCCCAGGGCGCGGGGCTTCGAGCTGCCGGGCGACCGTGTCCACTATGCTCCCGATCGTCCCGCCGATATCACCCATGTCAAGCTGGAGATCCGTCTTGACTTCGAGCATGAGACGGTCAGCGGCACCGCCTGGACCTCTTTTACTGCTCTCTATGACGAAGTACGCAACATCGCTTTTGACGCCGTTGACTTGCAAATCGAGCATGTGATGCTCGACAATGGGACCGCGCTGAGCTACAGCATTGAACCGGAGCGTCTCATCGTCACCCTGGATCGTCCGTATCACTACGGCGAGTCGTTCACTGTTGGCGTACGCTACTGGGCGCAGCCGCGCATCGGCTTGCACTTCAATAAGCCCACGTCCGATGATCCGACGCGGCCCGTCCAGGCCTGGACCTTCAGCCAGACCTGGTACCATCGCCACTGGTTTCCCTGCCACTGGGTACCCAACGACCGCGCTACCAGCGAGATCATTGTGACTGTGCCAGCGCAGTTCGTGACCCTCTCTAACGGCGAGCTGCTCAACGTGCGCGACAATGGCGATGGTACCAAAACCCATCACTGGCGCCATGACGTCCCCCATCCCGCTTATCTGATCTCACTCGTGGTTGGCGATTTCGCCGTCATCGAAGATCGCTACGGCGAGCTGCCCGTCAGCTACTATGTGCGGCCCGACCGCCGCGAAGATGCTCGCCTGCTGATGGGCAAGACGCCGGCCATGATCGACTTTTTCAGCCGCTACCTCAACTATCCCTACCCTTATCGCAAATATGCCCAGAGCGTCATCGAGGTCTATCGGGGGGCGATGGAGCATACGACGGCTACCACCCACAGCTTCATGCTCCTCTTCGATCAAAAGGCCGCTCTCGATGTGGGTGAGGATGGTCCCGTAACCACAGTTGCTCACGAATTGGCGCATCAGTGGTTCGGCGATCTGCTGACCTGCCGCGACTGGTCCGAAGGGTGGCTCAACGAAGGCTTCGCCACCTATTTAGAACATCTGTGGGTCGAGCACGATCGTGGCAGCGATGTGTTCAAGTGGATGATGATGGAGGCGGCTCAGCTCTACTTTGAGGAGGACAAGCACTATCGGCGTCCGATTGTCTATCGTGGCTACTACCGCGATGGTTTCGAACTGTTCGACCGTCACCTCTACAACAAGGGGGCCTGGGTGTTGCATATGCTGCGCCACCAGCTTGGTGACGCGGCCTTTCGCCGGGGCCTGCATGCCTATCTGGAGCGCTACCGCGGTCGCGAAGTGATCACTGCCGACCTGGAGCGCACCTTTGAGGAGGTTACCGGGCGTAGTCTGGCGCAGTTCTTCCAGCAGTGGCTCTATCAGGCGGGTTATCCTGCCTTCTCCGTTAGCTATGCCTGGGATGGCGAGCGGCATCTGGCCAAAGTGACGATCAGGCAGACCCAGGCCATCGATGATCTCACGCCCTGTTTTGTGACACCGGTTGACCTGGCTTTCAGCGTGCCTGTGGCTGATGGCAGCAACGAAACTCGCGCCGTCAAGCTGCAGGTGGTCGTTGGTGAAAACGGTGAGACCACGCAGACTTTCTTTGTGCCACTGGAGCGCGAGCCGGTGATGGTGCGCTTTGATCCCGACGGCTGGCTGCTGAAGACCCTCGAATTCGAGCGGCCTGCCTCCATGCTGCGCTACCAGCTGGCCCATGATCCCGACATCCTGGGACGCATCGAGGCGGCAGAGGCTCTGGCGAAGCAGGGAGATGAGGCCAGCCGTCGGGCTCTTGAGGAGGCACTCTTCACTGATCCCTTCTGGGGCGTGCGCTGTGCCGCGGCCAAGGCTCTGGGCGAATTGGGAACAGAGGCAGCGCAGGCCGCCCTCCTGCGGGCCTTGCATGAGTTAGAGGCGCGGCAGTGGTCGCGCGTGCGGGCCGCTGCCGCGCGGGCCCTGGGTGGTTATCAGGAGCCGCAGCAGAGCGCGCTGGCGCAGCGGGCGGCAGAGGCTCTGCGACCACTGGTCAGCGAAGGCGACGTCAGCTACCTCGTCGAGCGGGCGGCGGCGGAAGCCCTTGGCCGGACACGGGTGGCCGGGGTCTTTGACGTGCTGCAGCAGGCCATCACACGCCCATCGTGGCAAGCCTATGTGCAGCAGGGCATCTTTAAGGGTCTGGCCTGCTGCGGAGATGAACGGGCTATCCCCTTCCTCTTAGACTATCTCGATGCCAGCCGTCAACCGCCGCTGTGGCGACTGGCCGCGACACATGGTCTGCAAGCGCTGGCCCGCGAGCGTCATCTCTATCGTGAGGCTGCCTGGCAGCAGGCGGTGACTCGTCTCTGCGAGGCAGTCGAGCATGATCCCTGGGAGGCTGTGCGCCAGGGGGCAGCGCTCGCCCTCCTGCTCTTCGGCGAGCGCCGAGCCGTGCCCGCTCTGGAACGAGCCGCCGCGCGAGAACTGGAGACGCGTGTGCTGCGCAGCATGCGCGCGGCGCTCTATGTGCTGCGCAGCGCAGGACAGACGGAGGAGCAGCTCGGTCAGCTGCGTCAGGATCTGGAGACGCTGCGTGAGGAGAACCGCCATCTCAGGGAGCAGCTTGCCTCATTGGAGACGCGCCTCACTCAGGAAAGAACGAGCTAGAACGCGGAGAGTAATCCACCGGTGTAGTTGGACTGGATACGGACGAGCCGCCCAGAGTCTAAGGCAGGGGCAGCCTTTTCCTGGCTGGGCGGCTCTTTTGCTTCCTTACTCCCTATCCAAAAATGCTACCGTTGCCTCGTTATATGCACAAGCTCCGATATAATAAGCGGCACGTGCAACGTCTGTGGGGGTTCAAGCGTCCTGTATAGTAGAGGGGGAGAACCGCTGACTACGCAATAGTCCATGATTGCGAAAAGTTGCTGGCGGATTCAATCAAAAGATCATCTCTGCAACTCGCCGATGGCGAGCATTTACCATATGTCTTTCTCTCTGATCTTTTCCTTCCTAAAGAAAGGGAAAGAAAGGCTGGCCTTCAAGGCTCATCTTATCTCTGATCTTTATAAAGACTGTTGCCAATTCTGAATAGGCTAGTGGATCTGCAAAAGCATGGAGGGAAAACCTTGCCTGGGGTACGCGCTGTATCTTCTCCACCACGGCCACGTCGCGACGATCTCGCGGCCTGGGCCGAGGCCGACCTCTCCTCCCTTGGAGAGCGAGAAAAGCAACGTTACGAACAACGCAAAAATGCTGTAGTCGACTATTATACCACTGACAAGTCTATTGAAGAGATCACCCGGCAATATCGCCTCTCCTGGCAAACCTTAGAGCGGCTGCTTGAAAAATGTCTCAAGCGCCACCCAGATGGGCGCCTCTGGGGCTTCCGTGCCCTTCTTCCAGGAAGCCTGGTTGAAGAGAGTGTCGAGGCTCCGCTGACCAGCGTGCCAGCCCCGGCGCATGGCGGCCAGGAAAAGCCGTCAGAAGAGCAGAGTGAGGGGGAACAGTGCACCAATGATACGGGCCGGACCCCATCGGCAGCGGTAGAGGGGGAGGCGACGAGCGCAGACGAACTGGCTGAAGGAGAAGAACCGACAGTCAGATTAGAGGTCGTTCGAGGGGGGCGCATCCAGAGACAGTCGGATACTCTTGAGGCGATCGCCGCTGGCCAGGGCGAAGCGCACCCTGTCGATCAAGATCAAAACGGGCACAAGCGACGCCCAATCTCCCTGAGCGAAGAAGAGCCACCGGCCTCTGCAGAAGCAGAAGGCGACAACCATCCTCGCCCCGCTGAGCGAGCTAATCACGGGCAGACTGCCGCAGAAGAAGGAGAGGAGGCAGAGGGCGCTCAAGAAAGAAGAGCTGAAGCAGGGGAGGAGGAGGAGCAAACCCCGACTATTTCTCTAGAAGGGCCAGAGGAGGAAGAAGAAACCCCCACTCTCCCTCTGGAGGGTGAGCAGGCTCCAGAAGAGCCGGTCCCAGCTCGGGGCGATGTCAGCGCGCGAGGTCTGGCCGAAGCACCGACGCGCAGTTTGGAGGCAGAGATAGCCCAGGCCCCAGAAACGACAGCAGGCAAGGAGCAGGAGCCGCAACGTGGAACTGAGGCCGGAAGAGTAGCCAGCGAAGAAAAACTCTCCCCAGAGATCGACGAGCTGCCCACCACCCTGCTCGATGAGCGGATGCTGCCAGCTCCCCTGCAGGAAGAGGCTGAAATTGCCCTGTTCCCAGGCTGTGAGCGCGAGCTGGTCGATCTGGCCGCTGTCCCGACTACAGTTCTGCCGCTAGCCCCAGGCCAGGCCAGAGATAAGAAACGGCTGCCTCCGGGGATAGCAGCGCGGCGCCTCACCCAGCAGCTGCGTCGCCTTCGCGGGCGTCGCCGGGAGCGTACTCAGGTACAACGCAAGCGTTATCGCTTTCGAACCTATGTCACCCTGGCCATCCTGGTGGCTCTTATCATTGGCCTGCTTCCTCCGGTAGGCGCGGCTTTGGCCGCGTACAGCGCCTACAGCAACGTCAAAAGTCTGGCTGAAGATGGCGTCAAGCACCTCATGAATGTCAAGGATCTCCTCACGCTGGACAAAAACAATCCCCTGGCAGCCTTAGAAGCCGACAAGCTCCAGCGCGCCCAGCAAGAATTTCGTCTAGCGGGCAGCGACTTTCTCCAGCTCCAGCAGCTTGTCGATCGCGACGACGTACGTGAAGCGATTCAGCGCTTCGCCCCTGAGTATGCTTCCAGCCTCGACATGGCGCGGCACCTCGTGCAGGTAGCCCTCGACGTCTCGCGCATGGGCGATGAGATGAGCGGTGTCGGGCTGCTCGCCGCCAGCATCATCCACGGCTCGCCGCTCACCACCAGTAGCAATGCCAAACCGCTGCTCACCGCCCAGGACGTGGCCACCGTCCAGGGGGCGCTGGTGCACGCACTCTACTATATTGACGACATTGAGCAGCAGATGCGCTCCGTCGATCTCAAGCAGCTTCCCATGCTCAACGCCCACCAGCGCGAGCAAATCGCCGGCATCGTCAAAGTCCTTCCCACGGCCCAGAAGCAGATCAACCAGGTGCAGCAGCTCATTCCTCTGGCCTCCTGGCTGTTGGGAGTTGACGGACATCGTCGCTATCTGCTACAGACGATGGACAACGCCGAGCTGCGCCCCGGAGGTGGCTTTACCGGTCAGTATGGGGTTGTCGATGTGCAGAATGGTGTCGTTGGGGCGCTGGCCCTACGTGATGTTGCCAAGCTGGACTATGCCGGCAATGGCTTCCAGATGGGCCGGCAGGCCCCTCCGGGCTATAGCTGGATGCATATGGGTAACTTCGGCCTGCGCGACTCCAACGTCTCCGGTGACTACCCCACCACGGCGCGCATCAACATTCAGGTCTTCCAGGATGAAGGAGGCGGTCCTGTCGATGGAGATATCGCCTTCACGCCCACTTTCATCGCTCACATTCTTGATGTGACCGGGCCGATCGTGGTCAAGGACTACGGCGAGACTATTACCTCGCAGAACCTGGCCGATCGCCTGCATTACTATCAGCAGGACCCCGCCGGTATTGCGCGGCAAGAGCAAGTCACCGGCCAGGGTTTGCACGACGCCCGCAAAGCCTTCACCTCGCTGGTCGCCAAGTTGCTCCTGGACAAGGTGCGCCATCTGCCAGTCAGCAAGCTGCTGGACATCGTCAAAGGGGCGGTCCGGGACATCCAGGCCCGCGATCTGGAGCTGTACTTTACCAATCCCGCTGTCGAAGCCTGGCTGGTCCAACAGGGCTACTCTGGAGCAATCAACAGCTTCAAGAGCGTCGACGGCTTCCACGTTGTGCAGGCCAACATCAGCGTCAACAAAGCCAGTCAATACGTCCATAGCACCTTCCAGGACAACATTACGCTCGATGCCCAGGGAGGCGCCACCCATGATCTGACCATCATCCTGGAGTATGACCAGCGCGGCCCCGTCTACGGCTTCGACGCCTACACCGACTACATCCGCGTCTATGCCCCAGAGGGTGCCCAGCTCCTCGACGGAGGAGGTTTCGATTCCGGTCAGCCTGTCTGCAGCGCCAGCACTGGTCTTCCTAAAGCGACCACTGGCACCACTTCCACCTCCTCAAAGCCGCCAGCCACGGGCAGCAAATGCGATAGCTACAACTACATCCCACCCGACGGCTCGCGCTATTGTCCGAGCGGCAACTACGCCCTGGGGCCGCGTTACCAGAATCCTCCCGTTGACAGCGTCGGACCGCCAACGGCCCTGCAGAGTGACCTGCCCGGGCGGGCCATGTGGGGAGGACTGACGGTCACCCCGAAAAACTGTACTTCCTACATCCGGCTCTCGTGGTATGTACCGCATGCCCATATCAACCTGAAAAATCCGGCTGACATCTACAGCGTCCTGGTGGGCAAGCAAGGCGGCATGGTGCCGACCGTCGACATTACCATCGACGCCACAGCCCTGCATCTGAAGGGCGTCAGCACCCTGCACTATCACAGCGACATCCACAAGGACCAGGTGATCACGCTCAAGGGACCACAAACTGCGACGAAAACTGCTCCTAAAGCTGCCTCGAGCGCCAGCGCTCAGAGCAGCTCTACGGTAGCGGCGGCCTCATCCGCGACAGCCAGCCTGCTGCTGGCCCAGCTCGCCGCGGCACCCGCGCTTGTCATCGCCTGGCGGCGTCGCTAGCGCCTCTCTCAGCCAGGCCGGGGGCCATCCTGCCGGCTGTGGTCGCTGGCGCTCCTCGCTTAAAGAGACCGGCCCTCCTCTTCCCCCTGAGAGAAAGAAAAGGAGGGCCGGCGGCTCATCTTTACTCCTGGCCTTAATCTTCCCTGTGGGCTGGCGGCTTAGCGCAGCGATTCGATCTCACTTCGTGAAAATGCTCGTCGGTAAGAAGGCCCCGACGACCCAGTGAGGTGCATCCACCACCTCGCAGATCTTCAGATCCACCGCCACACTGCAGAGCATATAAGCGTCGCTGCGCGACAGGCCATAGTTGCGCTGCAGATGATCGATCATATGGCGGATCGCGTTGCGCGTGGCCTCCATCAGATCGGGGCCGATGCCGTCGGTCACATAGTACGGGGCCGTATTAGTGCGCTGGATAAGCGGGCCGCCCGTCAAATACTGTGGCTCTGGTACGGAACGATCCTTATGCACCGTCAGGCGTACGACTGCGTGCATCGGCGTCTCGATGGCGGTACCACAGACCTCGCCATCGCCCTGGGCGGCATGGCCATCGCCCATCGAGAAAAGCGCGCCGGGCACCTCCACTGGCAGGTAGAGGCGGGTCCCCTTCGTCAGATGGCGTGTGTCCATATTGCCGCCGTGGCGATAGGGCGGAATCGTCGGCAAAGCCCCTGGCTGGCCCGGCGCCACCCCGATCTCGCCACAGAAGGGCGCCAGCGGAATACGAATGCCGGGCGCGAACTCGGCCCAGCCATCGGCGCCGCCCTCCAGATGCCAGATCTTGAGAGCCGGCTCGGGGAACTCATCGGCCAGCAGGCCGAAGCCGGGAATCACTCCCGTCCAACCCCACTCGGCTGGCTGCAAATCAAGAAACTCCACCTCCAGCGTGTCCCCTGGCTCGGCCCCCTCCACATAGATCGGGCCGTGCACCTGATCCACGCGCGAGAAATCGAGCGAGCCAATGGCCTCAACCGTGCTATTGGCCTGGATCTGGCCGCAAGAAGCTTCCAGCATATCGAACTCCACCACCTCGCCCGAGCTAATGCGAGCAATAGGCGGGATACTGTGATCCCAGGCCAGATGCCACTGATCGCGCCGAATATGGATCGTGCGCCCTGCTTTTGGAATGTCTGTCGTCATGGCCGGTAGCAAGCTCCTTTCTTTGGCCGTAGTCGTACGTTCAGTTGGGTTCGGTTCAGTTCGGTTCGGCCAGGTCTTCACTGAAGCTGAACCATGCCCTTCATAAAGTGCCTGAGCTGGCCTGGTGGCAGCTCAAGCCGGCGCCGTGCCGCTGATCTACTGAGGCTGTCTGAGAGCGGTCGCCTCCGCAGCTGTCTCTGTATGTAGGCCCTCGCTCTCCTCCAGATGCAGACCGATGCGCTGGGCCAGACCGGGGCTGGCGATGATGCAGAGCAGTCCGAGCAGGAGCCAGGCCAGGGCCACATACGGAAAGATATTGTACGGCGGAGCCGGGACCGGGTAAATATTGCTGTAGAGCGTGTAGCCCAAGAAGACAATAGCGAGCAGCGGGATCAGCCACTGCCAGCTCCACACACGTCGACGCAGAAAGAAGAACCAGATAGCCCCTACGTTCGTCAACACATAGGCCACCAGGATCAGAAAGACCCCGATGGTGCCCAGATAGCCGAAGAGCGTCGCCCCCGTCATTCCCGGGGCCAGGCCCCAGATGCTCACCACTGCAAAATCAAAGAGCATGATGACCGCCACCGCCAGGGCTGGCGAGCCACTGCGTCGGCTGGTCGTTCCCAGGCGCTCCGTGATGAAGCCGTCGCGCCCCATCGCATAGAGGATACGCGCCCCGGCATTGGCCGTTCCCAGAGCGCTGGCAAAAGCGCTGATCGTCGCCCCGAAATCGAGCAAGACAGCCATCAGGCGCCCAACGTAGTGGCGCGCCAGATCATCGAGCGGAGCCGCCGACTGAGCAAAACTGGCGATCCCTGCCCGACTCAGACCAAAGCCCACCGTCTGAGCATAGGTCACGACAATGTAAAAAAGACCCGTTCCAAAGACCGCAGCCAGGATCGCCAGGGGAATGTTGCGGCGCGGATTGCGCGTCTCCTCGCCGAGCGTAGCCGCTCCCTCGAAGCCCGCAAAGGAGAGGAAGCCGAAGACCGCCGCCAGAGCCACGCTATTGAGTGGCTCTGCAGAGGGCGTAAAGGGAGCCAGCGAGAGCTGGCCAAGACTGCCCAGGCGAACCAGAATCACTACCACCAGCGCCACGATCAGCAGCACCGAAATACCCTCCATTGCCAGTGTCAGGCGCGTCGAGATCGTGATGCGGCTGTAGGCAAAGAACCAGATCAGCAGGCCCGCTACCAGAGCGAGCGGGAGCCAGCTCACGCTCCAGCCCAGGCCAGCCAGGAACGCCTGAGCGAAATTACCGACCTCAGCCGTTGAAGCACCAGTAAAAGCGAGGTAGGTGCCAAGCAAGGCCCAGCCCGAAAAAAAGCCGACGCGCGGCCCCAAAGCGATGCCATTAAAGGCATAGACCGAGCCGCTGTGTGCCAGATAACGGCTGAACTGGATAAACGAGAAGCTGGCCAGACCAACGGCGATAGTGGCGATTAAGAAAGCCAGCGGTACAGCGCTACCGGTAATCCCGGCGGCCAGCGAGCCATTGAGCGCCATCGCCGCAGTGGGCGCCATAATACCGATAGAGAGCGCGATGCTCTCCAAAAACGACAATTCACGGCGAAGACCGCTTTTCTCTGGCTCCAAGTGCAACCTCCTGATATCAGGGCGCAGAGAGGCACCCGACGCGACAGGCTAAGGGGCAGAGCAGAGCTTCTATCGGCTGCCTGTCCACGCCAGCACTGAGGACAGCCCCATGCAACAGTGAAGCTGCCCGCTTGAAAGGATAATCTATTTCGCCTCGGAAGGCAACCTCCAGGCGGGCAGCGATGGGGGCAAAGGGCGGGCCGGGCGGGCCGGAGCGAAAGAGAAGACAGAAGCAGCACCTCTCAGGCAGGAGAGGGGGAGAGAAGAAGAGAGCCGGCGCTGCCATCGGTCCTGGCCTGAAGCAGTGGCCTGCTCAATCAGAGCATAGCCAGCTGTTGACCAACCAGCGAGGAGTCAGCAGGCGGGGAGCTGGTGGCGTCGGGCTGCTCGCCCATGCTCAGCGGCGAACGGCTCGCCTGCCCTTGCACCGGGCCGGGGCCGGGGCCGGCGCAGACAAGGCGCTAGCGGCGCTGCGCGGCGATGAACGAAGCATACCACTGGCCGCTATCCTTAATAATGCGCCGCTGGCTAGGATAATCGACGTAGACCAGCCCGAAGCGCTTGCTGTAGCCGAAAGCCCACTCAAAGTTGTCCAGCAAGGACCAGACCATATAGCCCTTGAGTGGCACCTGCTGAGCGAGCACGCGGCTCAGCGCCTCGATATGCAACTGCAGATAATGAATCCGCTGCCAATCGTGAACGCCCTCGCCGGTGTGCCAGTGATCCTCGAAGGCCGCGCCATTTTCTGTCACCACCAGGGCCTTGGGAGCATACTCACGGTGGAGGCGTGTCAGAATCACTTCCAGTCCTTCAGGAAAGATCTCCCAGCCCATAGCGGTATACGAAGCTCCGGGAATGCGCTCGACCACCTCATAGCTGACATTCCCCGAAGGAGTGGCGGCGGACCCGGGTCCTGCGCCGCGCACAAGCATGCGACTATAGTAATTGACGCCCAGGAAATCCAGCGGGGTCGCGATCACCGCCAGATCGTCCGCCTGGATCAAAGGAGGCGTCACATCCAGCGTACTGAAGAGCAACTCGGGATACTCGGCATGAAATAGTGGATCAAGAAACCAGCGATTGCGGAAAGCGTCCGCCTGCTGGACGGCGGCCAGCGTCTCGGGACGCTCATCCGCGGCATAGACCGGGTAGAAATCGAGGGCGATACCGATCTGCGCCTCGCGCGGAAGCAGCGAGCGCAGGCACTGTGCAGCCAGGCCGTGAGAGAGCAGAATATGATGGCCGGCGTGGATAGCGAGCTGCTTATCATGCATGCCGGGGGCATGGATACCCAGAGCATAGCCCAAATAGGAACTGCACCACGGCTCATTATGCGTGAGCCACCAGCGGACGCGATCGCCCAGGCGGCGGGCTACCACCTCGGCATACTCGGCGAAGGCCTGAGCAGTGTCGCGCACGAGCCAGCCGCCGCGGTCCTCAAGAGCGGCGGGCAAGTCCCAATGATAGAGCGTAACCAGCGGCTCAATACCCCGGGCGAGCAAGGTATCCACCAGACGCTCGTAGAAAGCAAGGCCCCGCTCATTGACGGGGCCGGTTCCCTGGGGCAGGACCCGCGGCCAGGAGATCGAAAAGCGGTAAGCGCGCAGATTCAGGCGAGCCATCAGCGCCACATCTTCCTCCATATGGTGATAGTGGTCGGCGGCCACCTCGCCAGTCTGGCCCTGGAAGATCGCTCCTGGCCGGGCCACAAAGCGATCCCAGATAGAAGGGGCGCGTCCATCCTCGCGCGCCGCGCCCTCGATCTGATAAGCCGACGTGGCGGCTCCCCAGAGAAAACCGGGCGGGAAGCCGCCAGCCAGGTCACTGCCCCCTGCCAGAGAGGCGGGGAAACTACGATGGTCCTGTGGACGACCGGTAATGCTCATTGATCCTCCTTAATAGAGGTGGCAGCTGGAGGTAGCTCAGCCTCCTCTCCTACCTCCTGTCTGACCTGCCACCTGAATCTATATGCTTCCATCCCTGGATGAATAGATGCATCCATTCATACCTGCATGAATAGTGACAAGAAGAAAGAGCGATAAATGATAAATTGCATGCTCCAGATGAAGCTGGGTGAAGAGATCAGTCAGGCAACCACAGCTCTGGTCTTGAGCAGTTTGCGCAGCTTACGCGGCATAGCCTGGCGCAGGCTTGGGTTGGCTAGCTCATCGATGCCGAAGTTGACTAGCGTCAACGCGCCGCAGACAAGGGCCACGCAGACACCGGCTGGCACAAACAGCCACCACTGGCCCGTGATCAGGGCCCCATTCAACTGGGCCCAGAAGAGGATCGAACCCCAGCTGGCATGCGAGACATCGCCCAGGCCGAGAAACTCCAGGGCTACCTCCGCGCCAAGGGCGTAGACGAAGGTACCGACGTAGGTAGAAGCGACCAGCGCGATCTCGTTGGGCAGGATCTCCAGGAAGATCGTGCGCCAGGTTACCTCACCCATTGAGCGCGCTGCCGTCACAAACTCGCGCTCCTTCAGCGAGAGCGTCTGTGAGCGCAGCACGCGTGCCCCGTAGGCCCACGAGGTGAAGAGCAGCACCATGGCGATCACAAACTCATTCTTACCCACGCCACTGGCATTGGCAAGCGAGGCCAGCACAATGGCCAGCGGCAGGCCGGGCAGTACCAGGAAAACATTGATCAGCAGCGAGAGCGCCTCATCGATCAGGCCGCCGAAGTAGGCGGAGCTGAGGCCAAAGATCACCTGCAATAGGGTGGAGCCGGTAGCGGCCACAAAGCCGATCAGCAGCGAGACACGGGCCCCATAGGCAATCTGCGAAAACATGTCCTGCCCCAGGCTCGTGGTCCCCAGAATATGCTCAGGGCTGGGCGGCTGAGCACCCTGGGCTACCTGGCTTTGAGGACCATCCGGCGGATAGGGCGTCAACAGAGGGGCGGCCAGGGCCATCAGCACAAAGAGCAGCAAGATTCCCAGGCCCGCCGCAATCTTGGGATTGCGGTAAAGCAAACGCAGAGCATTGAGGAATGGCCCACGATGACGTTGATCGGCCTGCTCGATCAACGCCGCTGTATCGACTGGAGACTCCCCAAGATTGGTCACTTGCATCGCTAAGCCCTCCCATGTCGGATGCGTGGATCAAGCACGCTGTAGACCAGCTCAGCCAGGAAATTCGCCGCCAGCACCGTCAGAGCTACTACCAGGAAACCACCTTCGACCAAAGCGTAATCGCTTTCCGAGGCACCGCGGAACAGATGGTAGCCGATGCCTGGATAATTGAAGACGATTTCTGTCAGCAGGGAACCACTGACCACCAGGCCCAGCGAAATTGAGAAGCTCGTGATGCTGGGCAGGATCGCATTGCGAGCTGCATAGGCAAAGACCACCCGCAATGCGGGCAGCCCCTTGGCCTGGGCCATCAGCAGGTAGTCCTCTGAGAGCGTGGTCACCATGGCGTTACGCATAGTCAGCACCCATTGGGCCAGCGACCCAATGATCAGCGTGATCACCGGCAAGGCTGCGTGTTGTACCATGCTGAGGATGAAATCAAGACTCCACTCCGGCCCATTAGGAAAACTGCTCAGATCATAGGCATCGCTGGTTGGAAACCAGCCCAGCATCATGCCGAAAACATAGAGCAGAGCCAACGCCATCCAGAAGTAGGGGATAGCGGACAGGAAGGTCAGGGCCGGCGGCAGCGTTGTATCGTACCAGGAGCCACGGCGCCAGGCGAACAGAACCCCGAGCAAAGTTCCGATAATAAAGCTCAGTAACACAGCAGCTCCCACCAGGCAGATCGTCCAGGGCAAACTCTGAGCAAGGATCTGGGCGACAGGGGTGGGAAATTCCGAAGTCGAGGTCCCGAGCTGACCGTGGAGCAGCGCATTCAGGTAATCCAGGTACTGATGCCAGAGTGGAACTGAAGGGTCGGCGCCGAACTCTTTACGCAGGGCTGCAATTGTCGCCGGAGTCAGTCCCTGGTTCTGCAACTTGGCGATATAGTTCTGCAGCGGATCACCAGGCATCAGGCGCGGAATAACAAAGTTAAAGGTAACGGCAGCCCAAAGAGCAATCAGGTAGAAGCCTGCGCGCCTCAACAGGTAGCGCATACATCACTCCTTTGACCGAAAGTCAGGACAGGATAGGAACAGTGCTGCATTCCTCCAGAGTGAAGAGAGAGGCTGACGCTGACCGGCTGAGCAGGAAAGGAGCCTACCTGGACAGTGGCCAGAGTGCGCAGAGAGTACCGTCCTTCCACCCCCGCTATTGGGGGTGGAAGGACGTCCTGGAAGAACGCACTACGAAAGGACAGGCCAGAAGCAACGCTACGATCAGGAGGCTGGCTTCAGATGCAGGATGACGTTTGCTGCATCGGGCAACTGATATGGCGGACCAACATCGTACGGATTGCTATCATCAGGCCAGCCGGTCCAATGCTTGGTGGTGTACTCGTCCCAGTCCACATTGACCGTCAGCGGGATGGCCGGCAGCTGCTCGACCATGATCTTCTCGATCCCCTGAATGGCCTGCTTCTGGACATTGGGATCGGTCGACGTCATGTACTGCTTCAGCAGCTGGTCGACCTGGGTGGCCAGCGCCCCAGCGGTGTGCGTATCCCAGCGCTCAAAGTTCGAGCCGGAGACTGACTTCCCGATCGGGCCGGAGTTGCTGCTGCTGAGCATATCGCGATAGGGGTAGTAGGGGGTGGGACCCTTGTCAGTCCAGCTGATGGCGG
>NZ_MCIF01000002.1:4224374-4227637 GCF_003268475.1 Thermogemmatispora tikiterensis
CCCGTGCCCATCCAGTCGTACTTGCCCTGGATCATGTTGGTAACAGCGGTAGTGTTATCCTTGGCGGAGTAGACGTAGATGTGCTTGACGGCGGGCTGGCTGCCCCAGTAGGAGGGGTTGACGTCGTAGATGATCAGGTCGGGAGAGAAGCTGCGCAGCTTGTAGGGGCCAGTGCCGACAGGGTTCTTGTCGTTGGTGAACTTGGTGAGATCACCGCTGATGGTGGACCAGACGTGCTGAGGGACGATGTAGGTCTGGCCGATGTAGAAGAGAGCGGTGCTGTTGGGGCCGGTCAGGGTGAAGGTCACCGTCTGGTCGTCAGGCGTTGCGACATCCTTGACTAGCGGCAGCACGCCGCCCTGGTCGAGGGCCGGGTGGGCCTTCAAGAGATCGAAGGTGAACTTGACATCGGCGCTGGTGAAGGGCTGGCCGTCGTTCCACTTGACGTTAGGGCGCAGGTGGAAGGTCAGCTGGCTACCGTCGCTGGAAAACTCATAGCTGGTCGCCAGCCACGGCTCATAGTTGCCCGTATAGAGATTGGTCCGATACAATCCCTCGTAGAGCAGACCCTGAGAGCCCCAGGCGGCAGGGGTATTGTAGTTGAAGAACGGGTTAAAGTTGTCGACGTTGGGGCCATTAGGCGCCGGCAGCACGTTGAGCGTGTCTGTCTTAGACGCCGTCGTTGAGCTGGTTCCGCCACCGCCGCAGGCGGTCAGCACCAGACCGAGCAGGAGCAGCAGCGACACCAGCCCGAAGGCAAAGCGATGCCGACGTGGTGACGATGCCAGATACGAACGCATAGAACCTCCTGAAACCAAGAGTAGAAATCAGGCGATTATTTGGACCATTTTCCCTACAGGCGACAATGTTCGGGTGCCAGAAAGGGACAAAATGCCAACCAGACAACAGATCGACCGGTTTACAGGACAGCAAACCGGCAATCGCTGCTGCTCCCAGACCAGATATCGAGTCGGTAAATACTGTCCAGGCAAGCTGTGCTGCTGGAACCTGTTGGCAGGTATGCTTCCCTGCTGATTCGCTAGCAGGCGCTGCTCTGGCTGAAGCAGTAGGAAGCACAGGGACAGGTAACTTCCTGCCACGCTGAGCCAAACTGGCTCAGCTCTGCTCAGCGAGAGCGATCACCACCTCCTTGCTCAGGTGAGGAATGAAGATGACGCGAGGCCCCGCAGGAGGCGCGGATGATCAGGCTCGTGGGCATCTTTACCCGCACGGGCGGGTCGAAGACCGCCGTCGAGGGAGTGACGCCAGCGAACTGACCATTCTGGCTCGGGTGATGCATCATGCGGGAAGCCTCTACAAAGGCCAGGAGCATCTCCGCGGCGCGGCGCCCCATCTCGTAGAAGGGCTGGCGCACCGTCGTCAGCGGTGGTTCCATGTGAGCCGAGGACGGATTGTCGTCGAAGCCAACGACAGCTACGTCATCCGGCACCCGCAGGCCACGCTGCTCCGCGGCAGCAATAGCTCCATAGGCCATGTAATCGCTACCGGCGAAAATAGCAGTTGGCCGCCTCTCGGGAGGCAGATCGAAAAAGGCATTGGCGCAGGCACGCCCCGTCTGCGGCATGAAGTCACCTTCCAGCACCAGCGCCGGATCAAGAGGGATGCCCGCTTCTTCCAGGGCATCGCAGTAGCCCCGATAGCGATCGTGCGAGACCTGGTACTTGAGCGGTCCCTGGATATGGGCAATGCGCCGATGCCCGAGGCGAATGAGATGACGGGTGGCCTCATAGGCCCCTACACGGTTGTCCACGCTGATCCAGGGCGTGTTCTCTGGCGGGATGCCCTGATCATCAATGAGCAGCACGGGGAAGGAACGTGAATGGAGCGCCGCCAGATACTTGGCCGACGGACCAGGGAAGACGGCCAACAGCCCGCTCACCAGCCGTGTACGAACAATGCGGCTGATGATGTCGCTGCGGTCCTTCTCGTGATTGACATCGTTAATACTGTAGAGAATCAGCTCGTAAGGGGTCGCCCCAACAACCTCTCCGACGCCTCTCATCAGCTCCGGGATGAGCGGCCAGGTGAGAGAAGGAATGAGGGCGCCCAGTAGCCGACTGCGCCCACCTGCCAGACCGGAAGCGGCGATGTTGGGCACAAAGCCTTGCTCCTCCATGACGCGTAAAATACGCTCACGGGTCGCAGGGTCCACATCCGGCTTCTGATTGAGTACTCGCGAGACTGTCGCTTTGGAAACTCCCGCCAGGCGGGCAATGTCCCGAATCGTCAGCTTCTCGGCCATAGCAATCCTTCTCACGCTTACGCGCAGGCCCTCCCTCCATTCCTCTGAGGGCCTCCCCGAAATAGGTTGTAACCGTTCACGAGATCGATACCGTAAACGATTACGAAAATTGTAACCGAAGAACCCCACCTTGTCAATAGGTGGTGGCTCACGATATAAAATGCCAACAAAGCTCGGGTTCGCTCTGTCGCTGTGGGGCCTAAATCGCCAGAGATCCTTCTCTTTTGCCTTTCTTTTAAGAAGACTATCTCCAGGCCATCCATACCTGGCTTGCTTTGGAGACTTTACTAACTCTCCCTGCCTCCTCTACCACAATCATCTGAATAGTATGATAAGCCTTACCTGCACGATAAATCCATCCCCTTTTTTTCCTAACTTCGCGACAAACCGGACAACCAGAAAATAGACCGTAGGGAGAGCAGCGCCCTGCACGTCATCTATGAAAGAAATGCGGCGTCACCAGTCGGCCATGCCTGCTCACCTTGCCGGGGTAGACCGCAAGCAGCGTGGCCCGCCCAGAGAAAGACTGGCGCCTCCTCCGACCAAGAGGCGCCAGTCTGCGATCGATCATCCGTTGTTCAATCTGTTGGGGGCCATCAAGAAGCGGGTTTGAGATGGAGGATCACGCTGACCGCATCGGGCATCTGGTACGTAGGCACAACAATATTGGGGTTGCTATCATCAGGCCAGCCGGTCCAATGCCTGGTGGTGTGCTCGTCCCAGTCCACATTGACCGTCAGCGGGATGGCCGGCAGCTGCTCGACCATGATCTTCTCGATCCCCTGAATGGCCTGCTTCTGGACATTGAGATCGGTCGACGTCATGTACTGCTTCAGCAGCTGGTCGACCTGGGTGGCCAGCGCCCCAGCGGTGTGCGTATCCCAGCGACCGAAGTTGGTTCCAGAGACCGACTTACCCGGCGGGGCGGAGTTGCTGCTGCTGAGCATATCGCGATAGGGGTAGTAGGGGGTGGGACCCTTGTCGGTCCAGCCGATGGCAG
>NZ_MCIF01000002.1:4228150-4345324 GCF_003268475.1 Thermogemmatispora tikiterensis
CGCTCCCAAGCCAGTCGTACTTGCCCTGGATCATGTTGGTGATGGCGGTGGTGTTGTCTCTGGCGGAGTAGACGAGGATATGTTTGACGGCGGGCTGGCTGCCCCAGTAGGAGGGGTTGGCGTCGTAGATGATCAGGTCGGGAGAGAAGCTGCGCAGCTTGTAGGGGCCAGTGCCGACAGGGTTCTTGTCGTTGGTGAACTTGGCGGGATCGCTGCTAATGCTGGACCAGACGTGCTGAGGGACGATGTAGGTCTGGCCGATATAGAAGAGAGCGGTGCTGTTGGGGCCGGTCAAGGTGAAGGTCACCGTCTGACTGTCAGGGACGGTGATATTTTTGATGAGAGCTATGACTCCTCCCTGGTCGAGGGCCGGGTGGGCTTTCATGAGATCGAAGGTGAACTTGACATCGGCGCTGGTGAAGGGCTGGCCGTCGTTCCACTTGACGTTAGGGCGCAGGTGGAAGGTCAACTGGCTACTGTCGCTGGAAAACTCATAGCTGGTCGCCAACCAGGGATGGTAGAGACCCGTGGAGAAGTCCGTGGAGTAGAGCACCTCGTAGAGCAGGCCCTGCGCACCCCAGGCAGCGGGAGTATTGTAGTTGAAGAATGGGTTGAAAAGGTCAGCATTGGGGCCGTTAGGCGCCGGCAAGACCCTGAGCGTATCTGTCTGGGAGGCCGCAGGTTGGGTTGACCCCCCGCAGGCAGCCAGGAAGAGTGCACCCAGGAGCAGCAGTAGTAACATGGCTGGTGCCCCCAGCGCGCCCCGACGCGGGCCTGCTGAGAGCAGCGGCAGATGCCTTGCGTGCATAGTGCCTCCTTGTCTTGTCTGATGGTCTAGCAGATGGAGCAGACGACCCTGCCACGGATCGGCACGCAGGCCGCGATCACCGGGCAAGTCCTCCAGTCACTCCTTGCGCGACGAGACGCTCGATCTGGCGCGCACAGTGCTCGATCCCCAGCTTCTCCGTTTAAGCTCGAGCTGCTCTGAGCTGGCCCTTCTGCTTCCCTGCCAACTTGATCTTGTGCTCAAGTCGGGCCCTTCTTCCCTTTCTATGCGAGCGAAAGCCTTTGTAAACGTTGTCGTTATCGATACCGTTAACGATTACATAAATTATAATAGTGAGCGCTTTCTCTGTCAATTATCTGCTTTAGCAGCAAAGCTCTTCAATAATGGATAGATACTCATCAGTAGTAGAGGTAAATTAAAGGATATATAGCATCAAAAATCTATTGAGTCATAAAGTATAGGTAATCCCTTTAATCGCGGAAGGTAGCAGGCGATTCCGGCTCGAGGTAAGGGTAACAGTGCATTTTGCCCGAGGGGGCAGGCTGGTAACCGTTGCCAGCTTGCCCCCATTTTTTCCTATCCAGCCGGGAAAACTGTTGGCTTGTTGGTGCCCACCGGTGCCCGTTAGCAGCTGGTTCGTCCGGGGGTTGCCCCGGGTCAAGAAGGTAGGCGGCGCTTGACAAAGGCCAGAACTGGCAGGTATAGTTACTTTCGTAAACGTTTACGGTATCGTTTACGATACCGTTTACGAAGCTGTGGTAGAACAGGAGCCGCGGGATAAAGCGACCACAGCGAGCGAGCCGGGCGCAGGGCTATCTCTGGTGCAGGGATGCGCGATCCCGGTAAGCAAGGAAGCTACCTCTTTGATCTATCAAAAGGGGGGGAACTATGGTCACACCATCCGCGTATCGTTGGCCTCGACTGAGGTACGCGGCGCTCTCTCTCCTGCTTGTTCTGGCGTCCTTCTCTCTAGCCACCTATCTAGGCGTCAGATCGCAGGCTTTACGTGCCCATGCAGCGCCTTCCGTCACTGGCCTGCACGTTTCTGGGAACCAGCTACTCAACGGGCAGAACCAGGTAGTGCGTGCGCTGGGAGTTGACCGCTCTGGGGCGGAGTACATGTGTCGTAGCAGCACTGCCACCACTGTCTTTGACGGGCCGGTCGACACCAACGCCATCAACGCTATGCTGAGCTGGGACATCACCGCCGTGCGCATTCCCCTGAATGAGGACTGCTGGCTTGGCATTAACGGTTATCCCGCTGCTCAGTACTCTGCTGCGACCTATCAGCAGCAAGTCATCAATTTTGTCAATGCATTGACAACTGATAATCTCATCGTCATTCTCGACCTGCACTGGAATGCGCCGGGTACCCAGCAGGCCAACGGGCAGCAGCCGATGCCCGACCTCGATCATGCGCCGGCCTTCTGGACCTCCGTAGCCAACACCTTCAAGAACAACAGTTCAGTTATCTTCGATCTCTACAACGAGCCATACACCAGCAGCTGGGCCTGCTGGCGTGACGGCAGCACGGCGGCCAATGCCAGCCCCTGTAGCGATGTTGGTTTCGCCGTAGCCGGCATGCAGACGCTTGTCAATACGGTGCGAGCCACGGGCGCCACCAATGTAATTATGCTGGGAGGTCTGGCTTACGCCAACGATCTCTCGCAATGGCTGCAGTACAAGCCGACCGATCCTCTCAATAACCTGGTGGCCTCTTTCCATCTCTACAACTTCAATGCCTGCAGCAGCACGAGCTGCTGGAACTCTCAGGTGGCTCCAGTAGCGGCTCAGGTGCCGGTGATCGCCGGTGAGATCGGCGAGAACGACTGTGCTCACGGGTTCATTGACACCGCTATGGCCTGGTTCGATCAGCACGGTATCAGCTATCTTGGCTGGGCCTGGGACACCTATGACTGCAGCTCCTTCCCAGCGCTCATTAGCAATTACAATGGCACGCCCACGGCCTATGGGCAGGGCCTGCATGATCACCTCATTGCTCTGGCCAGCAGCGGTGGTGGCAGCACGCCGACGCCGTCGCCGACCCCATCCCCCACGCCGACCACGGCGCCATCGCCGACCCCAACTCCTACACCGCGACCGACAGTGACGCCGACGGCTACCCCATCGCCGACGCCGTCGCCCACGCCAGGTGCGGGCGCCTCGTGTCAGGTGCACTATAGCGTGGTGAGTCAATGGCCGGGCGGCTTCCAGGCTAGCATCAGCATCACCAACACGGGCAGCAGTCCCATCAACGGCTGGACCTTGAGCTTCAGCTTCACAGCTGGTCAGCAGATCACTCAGCTCTGGAACGGGAGCTATACGCAGCAAGGGGCCCAGGTGACGGTCACCAACGCCTCCTACAATGCTCAGATCCCGGCGGGCGGCACACTTAGCTCACCGCCAGGTTTCCTGGCCAGCTGGAATGGCAGCAATCCTGCCCCGACAAGTTTCACCCTTAATGGCGTCAGCTGCAGCGTCATCTGACCTGGCAGCCTTGATACCAGCAGCAGGTCAGGGATGGCTATTACCGCAAGGACGCGCCTGCTGGTATGTCCATAGATGAGCCGTGTAAGCGGCTAGGGCAAGCGTAGGAGAGGCGGGCGGAGCTGGGCAGGTTAGTGGAGGCGTTGGGTCGAGGCAGGCGGAGAGGAAGGCGCTCGTCTGAGTGGGCCTGACTGTCCGTCATCGGCCCGCCCTCCACCGCTCTCCTGGCCGCTCCTCTTGACCATCTTCCTTCCGTCTCGCCTCTCCATCGCATTACTGGCGAGAACCACACACAGGCTCTGGACGCATCTAAGGAGGCATTGGGCATGAAGCCATCCTTCTTCTCGCGCTCGCGTCTGCGACCATGGCAGGGACGCTGGATGTTCAGAGCGCTACTGATTGGCGTGTTATTGCTCTGCTCGGCGGGGTTGGCGCTGGGCACGGCTCGCAGCAGCCATGCGCAGTCGGTGCCCGCCGGGCTGGTCCTCGAATATGCCGATGCTAATACCAGCGCCACGACCAATACGCCTCGTCCCCACTTTGAGATCGTGAACAACACCAGCTCCAGTGTCGCCCTCAGCAGCCTGACGATCCGCTATTGGTATACCGAGGATGGTAGCCAGTCGCAGCAGTTCTGGTGTGACTATGCGGCGGTTGGTTGCAGCAATCTTTCCGGCTCATTTGTCCAGATGAGTGCCCCAACGGCGACCGCTGACACCTATCTTCAGATCAGCTTCAGTAGTGCAGCGGGGAGCATTGGGCCTGGTGGCAATAGTGGCGAGATCCAGGTGCGCTTCAATAAGAGCGATTGGAGCAACTATAACCAGACCAACGATTATTCATGGAGTGCGACGCAGACGAGCTATGCCCCGTGGAGCCAGGTGACGCTCTATCTCAACGGGCAGCTGGTCTGGGGGACCGAGCCAGGCGGGGCCAGTCCGACGCCGACGCCGACGCCCTCGCCTACTCCGACGAGCGTGCCGACGCTGACTCCCACGCCTGGCGTGGGTGGAGGTAGCACAAGTGGTGGCTGGACGACCAGCGGCACGAAGATTCTGGCTCCCAATGGCAGTCAATTCGTGATCAGCGGCATCAACTGGTACGGCTTCGAGACTCCCGACTATGTGGCGCACGGTCTCTGGTCGTACGATATCTCGACGATTCTCAACCTGGTCAAGAGCTATGGCTACAATACGCTGCGCATCCCCTTCTCTAATCAGATGTGGGAGTCCGACCCGGTGCCGCAGAATGACGTTGGCTGTCCCTCGTGTGTGGGGCTGCATGCGCGTGATATCCTGGCCAAGATCATCAATTACGCTGGCTCGATTGGCCTGCATGTGATCCTGGATGACCACCGCTCGGAGGCAGGCGAGTCCGCCGAGCAGAGCGGACTGTGGTATACCTCGGCCTATCCCGAGAGCAGTTGGATCAACGACTGGGTGAGTGTGCAGCGCTGGGTGCATGGTATTCCCCAGACCTTGGGGGCGACCGATACGGTAACGGTGAACTACCTGGCCTCTGATGGCTGGCCGATCGTCTTGGGCTATGATCTGCGCAATGAGCCGCATGTAGAGGGGACCTATCCCAACCAATACGCCAGCGGGGCTCAGTGGGGTTCGGGCGATGGTATTGATCCGGCGACCAACCCGAATCCGAATCCGTTTGCCCCGGCCTGTGTGGCAACCTCGTCCTGCCACGATTGGCGCCTGGCAGCAGAGCGCGCAGCTGATACGCTGCTTGGCGATGCTCAGGCGCACGGTTGGAGCTATCCCTTGATCTTTGTCGAAGGGGTCTCGGCCTATCCGACAGCCTCTGGCACGCAGGCCAACGGTCCCTACTCCAGCACCTGGTGGGGCGGCAGCCTGCAGGGCGTCAATGGCAATAGTAACAACGCGGGGGCGCCGATCGTGCTCAACGCCGGCGGCAATGCCAGCAGCCTGGGTCCGGCGGTCAATAATCAGGTGGTCTACTCAGCGCATGAGTATGGTCCGACGCTCTATCCGCAGAGCTGGTTCAATAGTAGCACCTGTTATAAGAGTGGCTGCTCTGGCTCCAGCCTGGTGGATGTCTGGACGAGCAACTGGGCCTACATTGCAACGCCAAACGGCATCAATCCAACCTGGCCAGGCCATAGCAGCTATCCCTGGAGTAATACCGGGGCTCAGCCTTATAGCTCGGCTCCGGTCTGGATCGGCGAGTTTGGCACCGGCAATAGCGCCAGTGATCTGGTCTCCAGCGGCGCCGGCTCGCAAGGCCAGTGGTTCACGGACCTGGTCAACTTTATCAAGAGCAGTTATGGCGGCGGAGGCTCAGGTGTGGCCGTGAGTAATCTGAACTGGACCTACTGGGCGCTGAATGGTGAGGATAGCTATGGCCTGCTCAATGGCCAGTACAATGGTCTGGCCAATCCAACCAAGGAATATAGCTTCCTCTGCTTTATCGAGACCGGCCCGCTGGCGGTGCCTGCTGGGAGCGGCAGCGGTCAGTGTGGCTCGACGGGTCCGTTGCCAGCGCCGCAGTGAGGCAGGGCCAGCACAGCCCGCGCTCTCGTCGGTTCCACTGCAGTGAGCAGGCAGACAGACAGCTCTAACAGATAACGAGCGCCCCTGCTGGATACGAACGAGCACGAGCACCCACCCTGGAGGAAGGGCGGGGCGGCGGAGCACCTGCTCTGCTGGCCTCGCCCTTCCTCTCTCCCTCAACGCTTCTCTCCCTCTCGGCTGACCAGTCCCGTTGGTGCCGCTTCCACCGCGATCAGGTCACTCCTGAAGGCAGCGCGCGTCTCACCTTTGCCCTTGACAGGCAGCTTGCCGGTTCCCTATACTAACCAGTAGTTATTGAGAAAGATTTGCAATTGCATCTGAGAAGCAGCTCTGACCGGCTGTCGGTCAGAGCTGGCTGCGCCTGCAGCAACGGGCATCCGCGGCCTTTCCTCGGCACCTGGGCAGTGCTCTGGCTTCTGAGCGGGCTACGGAGATTCCTGCCATGCACATACCCGACGGTTATCTCTCACCTGTCTTCTCCCTCGGCTCCGGCGCTGTGACCATTCCTACCTGGGCGGTGGTCACCCATAAGGTGCGCGATGTTCTTAATCGGCGCACTGTACCGCTGATGGCCATCTTTTCAGGCTCTCTCCTTTACCATCATGATGTTTAATGTGCCGGTGCCTGGGGGGACGACGGCCCACGGAGTCGGTGGCACCTTGATCGCCATTGTGCTGGGTCCCTGGGCGGCGACTCTCTGTTCGGTTGATAGCGGGGCGCTCGCCGGTGCTCTCGACGCGGCGCATCTGGGCGGCGGCCAGTGGCTCCTATGTGGGATTACCGCGGCGGCTCTGGCGGTTGGATCGAGCTGGGGCTGCAGCCAGTGCTCTTCCAGCAGAACGGGCACCCGCTCTATTGTCCCTATCCGCTTGGGGTGGCCATTCCGGCGATGTTGCTCTCGCATGCCTTTGGGGCTTCGCTGGTTGAAGCCTTGATTACGGCCCCTGGCTTTGCCTACATCCAGAAGCACCATCAGACCTTGCTCACGGCCCTGGGGGAAGTCGCCAGCGGCGGTGAGGTTCCCACTGGTGAGGCGCAGGCTCTGCCCCTCTGGCGTTGGTTCTGCTCTTTATCGCGGGCCTGATTACTGGTGGGGAGCGTCTGTATCATCTCTTTGGGGCCGATTGGTCGCAGGTGAGCTGGCCGGATGGGGGAATCATGCTGCTGATTGTGCTGGTTTTTGCATACGGTCAATGGCTTCTTCGAGGCCCGCAAGAGCCGCACGGCTGGCTTTACCAGTGGAGGCGAACGGCGAGCCTGGATCGTGACCGCTCTGGTGACATTGATGAATTGCTCCTTTCAGATGAGCAATGAGGTCTATGCGGCCATGTGTGCGCGCGGCTTCACGGGGACGATTCGCAGCTATAGCGATTATCGCCTGCAGCGTGGGGAGGTCCTGGCGCTGTTGGGTGCGCTACTGCTGGCGGTCGGCCTCTTTTTCTTAGGGAGAGCGCTGCTATGAGTATGATACATGGCATGCTTCAACACTCCAGCCGGATACTGTCATCTATCGGCTGCGCGGGGTGCGCTATCGCTATCAAGGTCGACATCTGGCCCTTGACGGCATCGATCTGGAGATCAGCCACGGCGAGCAGATTGCGCTCTTGGGGGTCAACGGGAGTGGCAAATCGACCCTGCTGAAGCTCCTCGATGGTCTGCTGGCACCAGAGGAGGGAAGCATGCGGGCCTTGGGCCGCGCCATCAAGGCGGTGGCGGTGGGGCAGGAGACCTTTACCTTTCATCGCCAGGTTGGGCTAGTCTTTCAAGATCCGATGTGCAGCTCTTTAGCGCCACAGTCTTTGATGACGTGGCCTTTGGTCCGCTGCAGCTCGGCCTGCCGCGCGAAGAGGTCAAGCGGCGCTGTCAGGAGGCCCTGGAGCTGATGGAGATCAGCCATCTGGCCGACCGGGCCCCCTTTGGGCTGTCGGGCGGCGAGAAGAAGCGGGCGGCCATCGCCTCGGTGCTCTCACTGCAGCCGGAGGTCATTCTGCTGGACGAGCCGACGGCCTCGCTTGATCCGCGCACCAAGTGGGTGCTGATCAATCTCATTCGTCGCCTGGGTGAGCAGGGTAAGACGATGGTGACGACCACCCACGAGCTGGAGATTGTGCCATTGATTGCGCGTCGGGTGATTGTGCTGGGCGAGGAGCGACGCATTCTGGCCGACGGGCAGCCAGAGGAGATCTTGCGCGATCGTGCCCTGCTGGTGCGCGCCAATCTGATCCATCCCCAACTGCACCGCAGCTGGTCTCTGACCCTGGAAGCTGAAGCGGAGCGGCAGGCGCCGAGCGACACCAGGGCCTCTTCCCTCTAGTGTACTGTCGCTGTCAGGAGCAATCTCGGCCTGGCGCTGGTCAGTCCGGTACCTCTCGCTGAGCTTGACATGGGTGACGAGTGCGGCCTATGCTGTTCGGGAAGTCTTTGCTGACCAACCCGCTCCTATCTCCGGTCTCCTGCTGATCATGTGCAGGTCAGGGCTGAAATGAGATAGTGGGGCGGGCCAAAGAAGGAAGAGCAGGAAGGGCACTATGTTTCTGGTCCAGGCGCTGCTGAGCGCCTTCAGCATGTTCTGGGAAATTCTCTGGCCGCTTGTCTTAGGCTTTGCCCTCTCGGCACTGGTGCAGGCGGTCGTTTCCCGAAGAACGCTGGCCCGTCTCCTGGGGGGCGAGTCTCCCCGACACCTGGCGCTGGCCACCCTTTTCGGCATCGCCTCCAGCTCCTGCTCCTATGCGGCGGTTGCCCTGGCGCGCTCGCTCTTTCGCAAGGGGGCCAGTTTCGCGGCGGCGATGGTCTTTGAACTGGCCTCGACCAATCTAGTGATTGAGCTGGGCCTGATCTTGCTCGTCTTACTGGGCTGGCCCTTCATGCTGGCGCAGTATCTCGGTGGCCTCCTTATGGTCATTCTGCTGGCGCTCATCTTCCGCCTCACGCTCAGTCGCCAGCTGGTGGCCCGAGCCAGAGAGCAGGCGGAGCGTGGCCTCAGCGGGCGTATGGAGGGCCATGCGGCGATGGACATGAGCGTCGAGGCCAGCGGTCCATTTTGGCGCCGCCTTTGGAGTGGGCGAGCCTTCACAGCCATCAGCCATTATTTCGTGATGGACTGGGCGTCGGTCTGGACCGACGTGCTCCTGGGGCTGCTTATCGCCGGGGCCTTGGCGGCCTGGGTACCTGACAGCTTCTGGCGGGCCTTCTTCCTGAGCGGCAACCCCACGCTCGCCGCCATCGAGGGGCCGCTGCTGGGTCCGCTGGTAGCCATCATCAGCTTTGTCTGCTCGGTGGGCAATGTGCCCCTGGCGGCGGTGCTCTGGCGTGGTGGCATCAGCTTCGGCGGCCTGGTGAGCTTCATCTTCGCTGACCTGATCGTCCTCCCTATTCTTGACATCTATCGCAAGTATTACGGCTGGAAAATGGCCGGCTATCTGCTGCTGACCTTCTACGTCACAATGGCCCTGGCTGGCTACCTGGTGGAGCTGCTCTTTAGCCTGCTGGGCCTTATTCCTACGCAGCGTACGGTGGCTGCCGTTAGCGAAGGTTTGCAGTGGAACTATACCACCGTGCTCAATCTGCTGGCTCTCCTGCTGGCCGCCGTGCTCGTCATCCGCTTTCTGCGTACCGGGGGCCCGGCCATGCTTGCTATGATGAACCGGCCTGCGCCCGAGCCATCCGGGGCATCCCACGCGCATGAGCACGGCTCTCTTGAGCATCAAAGCAAAGCGCCTCATGAGCGAGCAGAGAGCGGCTGATGGACCCTCTGGCTCATGAGGCGAGGCGTGTAAGTAAGCGTGCCTCTCGCGCTCAGGCTGGCTGCTCGGGGAGGCCGTGAACGAGGATTAAACGCGAATGAGAGGCGCGCTGGCGGATGCCGCGGATAGCGCTGTACTCGGGCGAATTGTACCAGGCCCAGGCTTGTTCGGCTGTCGGAAACTCTACCAAAGCGATGCGTCCAGGCTTCCAGTCGCCTTCGATGGTCTCAATCTGGTTCCCACGAGCCAGGTATCTGCCGCCATATTGAGCCACGGTAGCGCCGGCCTGGCGGGCATACTCCTGATAATCGTCAGGATCGGTGATATCAATGCTGGCGATGATATAAACTGCCATCGTTCTCCTCCTGTTCTAGCGATTGTATCCTCTCGCTCCTCAAAGCCTGGCCCGATAGTCTGAATTGCCTTTAGCCCGAGAGCTATGTTGTCAGGGCAAAGACACTATAGCACATGGCCTGGCTCAATGGTCCAGCTCTGCCCGCTGCTGTGGGAGGGGGTGAGGCGGCCAGGGAAAAAACGGCGAGACGCGCCGCTGGTACTCGGCATAGCTGGCCGGGTACTTTGCCAGCAGGTGGCGCTCCATCAGCGGAATGCTCACCCCCAGGAAGAGCGCCAGCATTGCCAGCGGCCCGATGATCGTCCACCAGAAAGCCGGATGAGCTGCCAGCACGAAAAGATAGAGGCCCCACCAGAAGAGGACTTCGCCGAAATAGTTGGGATGGCGCGACCAGGACCAGAGGCCCGGCGGCAGAGGGCCACGCTCGGCGGCGGGCCGGGTTCGGAAGTGCTCCATCTGCTGATCGGCCAGAGCCTCGATGGTCACGGCAGCCAGTGTCACCAGGGCCGCCAGCCCATCGGCCAGCACGAGGGGGGTCCCGCGATCGCTCAGGTTGGGCCATAAGCTCAGACAGCCCAGGAAGACCAGGACTGTCGGCATCAGATGAATGCCGAGCAGGCTAACTGGCCAGTACCAACGCCCCGTACTCTTACGGATATCCACGTAGCGCCAGTCTTCATGTTCCAGGCCGTGCCAGCGCCTGGCCCAGTTCAGCGTCAGGCGCAGTGCCCACAGGCAGAGCAGGACAAAGATGAGGACGTGACGCGCATTGGCCAGACCGTCCGAGCCGGGCTGGAGCAGCCAGAAGAGCGCGATCGGGATGGGGGCCACGCTCCAGTAAGGATCGTAGAGGCTCGAATTGTTGGTCAGTACGCTGAAGACGAAGACCACGATGGTCGCCACCGCGTCGGCGACCGCCAGCACAGCCAGCGGCGGCCAGCTTTGCTGAAGGAGCCGGAGGGTTACCCAGGCCACCCCCAGCGCCAGCACATAGGCCAGGGTCACTATAGCGAAGGCGCGCTTCATCCTCGGACTCCTTCCTCCGTTAAGACTGGCTTGCTCAGAGCCACTGGGCGGCTGAAGGGATGCTCGCGTAATCCCATGCGGAAGAGAATCACGAGCGGAAAGATGATCCACGAAGCATTGGCGGCGATAACCAGGCCCAGGTGGGGCGAGCGGTAGGCGCCGAAAGCCTCCTCGCTCAGGATGATCACCACGCCCTCGATCATGGCCACGGCGTAGATAATGCTTGGCAGGCGAATCCACTCGCGGCCCTTCGCGTAGGCATAGATGGCCACCAGGTAGAACGGACCGTAGAGCAGATCGTCGAGCCAGATAGTCACCTTGAAGAAGACTGGGCGGGCCATCAGCAGCGGGTCAAAGTGCTGGCCCCACCAGTGGATCAGGTCGACCACCGGGCGCGGGGGCCAGAGCGGATAGCTGAAATGCCAGGGATCGGGAATGATAATCTGTTCAATATCGATCAAATAAGACACGAAGAGCAGATTGATCACGAAGAAAGCGATCAACAGCCAGTCAAGGCGGCGTTGGGAGAGAGGAACAGGCTCCAGAGTTGTCACAGCATCAGCCTCCTGAGAGGAGATCTGAGGCCCGGCTCAGTGAGCCAGACCAGGGCTGGCGAGCGCTGGGACGATGCGTGCGAGGGCTGGCCCGGTGTGGCCAGCCGCAGCTGCGGGCAGCTCGCTCAGCTCACTCGCGATAAGAGATCAGGGCCGTGGAGGCCAGCAGGCGCTCGACCAGGGCGGGGGCCCAGCCGTTCAGCCAGACCAGAGTCTTGCCGGAGAGCGTCAGCACCTGCTCGCGGCGACGGCGGGCGGCCTGTCGCAGGATCAGGCTGGCGCAGCGAGCCGGGTCGAGTGCGGGCACCTTCCTGGCCTGCTCGCCCATCACCTCCTGCAGGCGTGCTGTGCGCACGGCGCTCAGGTAGGTAATTGAGACGCTGACCCCGCTGCCGTGCAGCTCCGTGCGCAGCGTGTTCAAGAAGCCGCGCATGGCATGCTTCGAGGCATTGTAACCGGCGGTACCCGGTAGACCGAGCAGGCCGCCGAAGCTGTTGACGCCCACGATGCGCCCGCGACTGCGCTTCAAATATGGCAGCGCGTAGTAGGTGCAGTAGACCGTGCCCAAATAGTTCAGCTCAATCTCGGCGCGTATGGTTGAGAGATCGCTGAGGGCTTCGAAGCGGCGTGGAAAGCCCATGCCGGCGTTATTGATCAACATATCGAGGCGACCGTACTCACTGACCGTATGCTCGACCAGGTGTCGACACTGGGCCTCATCGCGCAAGTCGGTCGGAACGGCCAGGGCGCGGGCGCCACGAGTCCGACAAGCGGCAGCCACGGCCTCCAGCGCCTCGCTGCTGCGTGCGGCCAGGGCCAGCCAGGCGCCCTGCTCCGCCAGCTGGTAGGCCAGCTGCTCACCGATGCCGCGCGAAGCACCCGTGATAAGCACCACGTGCTCGCGAAAAGGGGCATCAGCCATCAAAAAAGCCTCCTCTGCTTCGCTCTCGGCTAGCGTGATTACGTATTAGTTTGTTGGTTCCTGATCGCGCGGGAAGAGCGGTGGCCTGCTCTTCTTCCGGGCGCGTTGCAGGCGGCTTGCCTGTTGCTACTAGATTACCACATAAGGTGCTGGCGAGGCGCCGGGCGGCGGGCTGTAGGGGCTGTGGGCCATATTTGACCATGATAAAAATCTTAATCAGTTTTTTATGCCCTTGTATTGCACTTTGCGGACGCCTATGGTACTATTGCTACAGCCCCACTATGTCACCTGAGTAGACTGGGTGTTTCGACGTTTTATCAGGGAATGGTCCTGAGAGCAGCACGGGGAAGTCGAAGCGACAGCTCTACCAGCGCGACCTTCAGGATGAAGGGAGCGCAGGGGGCCATCCGATACATACAGACTGTTGTATGTTGGCGGATTGAAGGATGGTAGTAGTGTGGAAGCAGAGAGAGGGAGACACTATGAGCAAACTCGTCATGGTGATAGATGATTCGCTGACCGTGCGCAAGATCATCGAGACCAGCCTGAGACGTGAGGGCTTCGATTACGTCAGCTATCCTGATGGGATTCAGGCGCTGGAGGCTCTCACGAAGCATAAACACCGCGTTCCTGACCTGGTGATCCTCGACATCGGCCTGCCAAAGATGGATGGCTACGAGATTGCCCGCATTTTGCGAACGAAGCCCCAGTTCGGTAATACTGTCATCGTCATGCTCTCGGGTCGCGATGGGGTGATTGATCGTCTCAAGGGACGTCTGGCGGGAGCCAAGGATTACCTCACCAAGCCATTTCGGACGCAGGATGTCATTTCGGTTGTGCAGGCCCATCTGGGTAGCCCAACGCCAACCTATAGCTAGCCAGTCTGGCTTCGTCTGCCGGGCGTTTGATTGATTGGTTGATTGGTTGGTTGGACCTTGCTCGCTCGATCAATCAACCGCCTCGGTCAGTCCAATCACGCAAGGAGCGCCTCGCTCATCACTGACGAACGAGCAGAACGAATGAGGGCAGTGCTGCCCGTGGCGGCGCGAGCGGAAGAGAAGATGGTTGTACCACGTGCGGGAGGGTTTCTCTCCAGGTCGCTAGAGACCTTGAGCGATGAGGAGTTCTGGAACTATGCGCGTGAGCTGGCTCGTATGGTTCCGACTGCCGCTCATCCCGAGGAGTATCTGGAATGCAGCCTGTCGCTAGGGCAGGGCTGCTGTTTTGTTTCACTCAAGGCACTGTGTGAAGTGGTGCCTCCTCCTCATCGCTTTGCTGTTTTGCCCGCTTCCCCTGCCTGGTTGCTTGGCCTGGTAGCCTGGCGTGGCGAAGTGATCGCTGCTATTGATCTCCCCGGCTTTCTCTGTGGTTCTCCCACTGCCTCCGCGGGCGAGGGTATGCTCCTGGTTGCCGATCATCCTGATCAACCGATCGGCCTGCTGGTCCCCGCCATTGGCTCGATCCTCTCCCTGGAATATACGCCCCTGGAAGAGTGTGAGGCGCTTCCCGTGAGCCGTGAACTGCTGCGTGGCCTGCGTGGCACCGATCCCGTACTGGATGTGCCAGCTTTGCTGGCCGAGATCGTGCGCGAGATAGAGAGGGCGGTGACCTATGGCTGAGCCAGAGGATGCTCTCCAGGGTGATCTGCCGGAACCGGAATTGCCGGAGGGAGCGTCTGGGCTGACGCCCGAGGATCTGGCGATCATTGAGGCCTTTCGCCTGATGGAGGACCTGGAGCCTCCAGTAAGCCTTGCTGAAGCGGCGGTCACAGCTGGCGGGGACGTCGGTTTGTCTGATGAAGCCGCGGCTACCTCCACTGGAGGAGAAGAGGCGCGAGCTGGCTTGTCGTCGGCTGATACCGGCCTCGACGATATGCTGGCGCTCTTTGTTGCTGAGGCCGATGAAGATATTGCCTCAATGCGTCAGGCTCTGACCCAGTTGGAGCAAGAGGATCGACTTGACGAGGGCCATCTGGAGGCCCTGCGCCGCTGCGCTCATAAGCTGAAGGGGACCGCGGGCGCCGTTGGCTGCCCGTCGATGTCGACGATCGCCTACTATATCGAGATGCTCGTCGGCTCGCTGCGCGATGGCTCGGTGCCAATGATGATCGGCCTGATGGCCCTGGTGCAGGCCATGCGTGCGCTGGAGGCGACCCTGCAAAGCATCGTTGAGACAGGACAGGAGAGTAGCGCGCCGCTCACCGAGTTGGAGGCCGATTATGAGGCCCTGAATGAGTTCGGCAGTGTGCGCCGCACGCCCTCGGAAAGCCTGATGGCTCTCACCGCTGCCGATGAGGCTCTCCTGCTGGAAGAAGAAGAACTGGCCCCCCGCTCGCCGCTGCGCGAGGAGATCGCCCGTTTCCATCTCCGCACCCGCACGCCGCGTGAGTCCGGCTCGCCGCTGCCTTCAGTGCTGGTGGATGCTGAACGTCTGAAGCGACTCATCCTTCATAGCGAGCACCTGGCCGAACAGCGTGAGCCTCTGGAGAACGCGCGGCGCGAGTTGGAGGCTGCCTTACAGGAACTGTACTCCGCCCAGGCTCGCTTGCAGTATCTGGAGACACTGCTCTCGCTTAATCCCCTCTCGCTCAGCGAGACGGGTCAGGTTCCTCCTTTGCCCCTGCGGGCACTTCCTCAGCAGCCAATGTCATCGCTGGTTAGGCGTATCCTGGAGGAGGCGGAGCAAGCTGGACGCCATCTACCGACTCATGCTCAGCAGCGCCAACGCCTGAGCGCCCTGGCGCTCAAAGCGCGTGAGACGACCTCTTGGGACGAAATGGAGGTTGATCGCTATACCGAGAGCGATGTCCTCTTACGCGCCTTTGCCGAGGCCATCGCCGATGTCAGCACGGCTTCAGCCCAGGTCCGCGCGGCCTTTACTCGTCTTGATCGTGTACTGCGTCGCCATATGGACCTTGCCAATCGAGTGCGTGGCGAGACGCTCTTGTTGCGCTCGGCGCCGCTGGCTGTTTTGCTGCCGCGCATCCGGCGGGCCATCAGGATGAGTGCCGACGCTCAGCGTCAGCGTGTCCGCTTTGAAGCTCGCGGCGAAACGACCGAGGTGGATCAGGATATTTTAGAAGCTCTGGCCCGTCCGCTGCTGCAGCTAGTGCGCTACGGTATGATCACTAATTGGGGCAGCGTCCAGGCTGAAGATGGAGCGGAGGAGGAGCAGGAGCGGCGAGTCTGGTTCTATGCCCATGCTGTTGGCAATGAGGTATCGCTGGAACTGGGCTTCTCAACGCCGGTGCGGGCGGGAGCGCTAGAGCTGGTCCAGGGACCTATTCAGCAGCTGCAGGGGACGGTGACCGCTCAACGTAATGCCCTGGGCGGCGTGACCTTCTACCTGACGCTGCCCCGCTTGCACGGGGCCATGCATGGCTTGCTGGTACGCACTGCGGGCCAGCGCCTGGTGGTGCCGTTCTCCCAGGTACGCCGCATTGTGGTGGAACGCTCTGCCTTGGAGGAGGAGGGCCAGGTCTCTCCTGCCTGCTTCCCGAAGGACGGGCGCTCTGCTGTACCGCTCTCTCGCTTGCTGGGGCTGCCAGACGTGAACGGTGGTGGCAGTCCGCCTGTTTCCGCGGAGGAGGCGCGTCCCCTGCTCCTATTGCAGGAGGGCCTGCCCTATGAGGTGGTCGAAGTGGACGAAGTCCTGGGGGGCGTTGAGCTGGTCGTTCGGCCTGTGGCCTCCTATCTGCGGCGCCCAGGGATCATGGGGGCCGCCATTGACGGCCAGGGCAATGTCTTGCTCGTCCTGGATTTGATGCGTCTCGTGCCTCCTCCGGAGGCTCTCGATGCGGAGAAGGCCAAAGCGCAGCGCGAGCCACTGGTCGGCAGCCCTGAACAGATGGCTACCGGTGTCGGGCGGACAGTGATGATCGCCGACGATTCGGTCTATATTCGCCAGTCGTTGCAGCAGACGTTGCAGCGAGCCGGCTATCGCGTGGTGCAGGCGCGCGACGGTATGGAAGCCTGGGAGCTGTTGCTAGAGCAGCCGCCAGACGTCTTGCTGCTCGACATAGAGATGCCCCATTTGAACGGCTATGAGCTGCTCAGCATGATCCGGGCCAGCTCACGCTTTGCTTCGCTCAAGATCATCATGCTCACTGCGCGCTCTTCGGAGAAGCATCGTCGCTCAGCCCAGGATCTGGGGGCTCAAGCCTATTTGATCAAGCCTTCGCCTCCTGAACTGCTGCTAGACACCATTGGGGCTGTGCTGAGCGAAAAGCCCCCAGCTCCGTAGGTGGTGTCGGCACAGCGGAGCTGTAAAATCACCGCCAGAACAAGAAGGCTCCCCTTCCCTGACCAGATCGAGAAGGGGAGCCTCTTTTTTAACGGCTGGCTGGTGGAGAAACTGGCTGCCGACCGCTGCCTCTCCCTCTATTCGCGATAGTAGGTGGCGGCAGCCTTAATCGCGCCGGTCTCGATCATGATCTGACGCAGCTGCTGAGTATCGAGTGTCTCGTAGAGGCGCAGGGCCTGGGCGATGCGGTCCAGCGTCACGCGATGCTCGCGCAGCAGGCTCTGGGCGCGATTATAGGCCGCCTTCACGATGCGATCGACCTCTTTATCGATCAGCGAGGCCGTTTTCTCACTGTAGTCGCGGCGTCCGAAAGCGGCCCGCTCCAGCGGGTCTTCGCGCTCCTGGAAGAAAAGCGGGCCGATCCGGTCGCTCATGCCCCAGTTAGTGACCATATGGCGGGCGATTTGCGTTACCTGCTGCAGATCGTTCTCCGCGCCGGTCGTAATGCGGCCAATGGCCACCTCCTCAGCGGCGCGTCCGCCGAGGGCGGTCACCAGGCGAGCCTCCAGATACTCGCGACTGTAGTTGTGGCGGTCATCGAGCGGCAGATAGCGCGTCACGCCCAGGGCCTGGCCGCGTGGCACGATGGTGACCTTACCGACCGGGTCGACGTGCTCAGTCAGGAGCGCGGTCAGGGCGTGGCCGCCCTCATGGTAAGCCACCACCTTCAGATCTTCCTCGCTGAGAACCAGCGGACGCTCGGCGCCCAGGACGATCTTATCCAGCGCCTCCAGGAAGCAGTTCTGATTGACGGCGTCCAGATTGCGGCGCGCGGCCAGCAGAGCTGCCTCATTGACCAGGTTGGCCAGGTCGGCGCCCACCATGCCCGGAGTCGCCCGCGCAATGGCCTCCAGGTCCACATCTGGGGCCAGTGGCACCTTGCGCGTATGGATTTGGAGAATCGCCAGGCGGCCTTTCCAGTCGGGCCGATCCACCGTCACGCGGCGATCGAAGCGACCGGGGCGCAGCAGGGCCTTGTCGAGTCCCTCGGGGCGGTTGGTTGCCGCCAGCACCACCACCGCCTGACGCACATCGAAGCCATCCATCTCAACCAGCAGCTGGTTCAGCGTCTGCTCGCGTTCATCGTTGCTATTGATGCTGGCGCCGCGCTGGCGTCCGACGGCATCGATCTCATCGATGAAGATGATGCTGGGGGCGGCCTTCTTGGCCTGGTCGAAGAGATCGCGCACGCGGCTGGCACCTACACCCACCAGGACCTCAACGAACTCGGAGCCGGACATCGAGAAGAAGGGGACGCCGGCCTCACCAGCCACAGCCCGCGCCAGCAGGGTTTTGCCTGTACCTGGGGGGCCAACCAGCAAGACGCCGCGGGGGATCTTGCCGCCCAGGCGCTGGAACTTCTGGGGCGTCTTCAAAAACTCGACGATCTCGACCAGATCGCTTTTCGCCTCATCGACGCCGGCCACATCGGCGAAGGTCGTGCTGGGCCGGTCTTCCATAATCAGGCGGGCGCGGCTCTTGCCGAAGCTGAAGATATTCTGCTGGCCCTGTGTGGCGCGCCTGATGATGAACAAGAAGAGCACTCCCAGGAAGACCCAGGGCAGGGCATTAAAGAGGATGTTCAGCCACAGGCTGCCATCGCTGGTCGGCTTGGCGGTGACTGAGACATTGTGCTGCAGCAGCAGCTGGATCAGCTTGGGGTCTCCGCTGGCGAGCTGCGTGAAATGATAGTATATTGACGTCTTACCGGGGTTATTGGGGTCAGCGACAGGGTCCTTGAACTCGCCGGTCACGTCCTGCCCCTGAAAAACCGCCGTCTTGACGTTATCTTTCTCTACTTCTGCGTAGAAGGTGCTATATGGGATCTCAATAGCGTTTTGGTTACTGCTGCTTGTGCCGCCCTGGATGAAAGACTGAAGGGCCCACCAACCCAGCAGCAAGATCCCCACAATCACCAGGGAGCGCAGCAGCAACGAGGACAGGCTTTCATTATTGCGGTTATTATTGTTGTTGCTGTTGCCATTGGGACTGGGAGGAGTATTCAAGCGCGGAGGCCCACCCTGAGAAGGGCCATCGGGGCCGCGTTCATAGGTATGTAAAGCCTGAGCTTCCATCTTGTTCAGACCTGCTTTCTGCTCGACGGGATCGCCGCATCGGCTGACTGGCTCGCTGGCCAGGGGCAGCCAGGCGATCAGGTGCGGTCGCTGCCTCTGTATTTTATACGGTAATACGGATGAGCGAAGCGATTGGGTTGGAATAATTACTATACTATGATATCTCATAGGAAGGAAAGAGTGCCAGCCCGGCCCCAGTAGCTTGATGGCTGCCAGCCTGGCCGGATCAAAAAAGCGTGGGCGCAGGCGGGGAAGGAGGATGAGAAGACAGGCAGGCAAGATCGAAGACGCGGACCCTGCCCCGGGCAGAGGGGCGAGAAGGGTCCGCGCTGCTATCGTCAGGGGGGCCTGTTGGCAACTTCGCCGGCTGATGGACGGACTAGCTTACTGGTTTAGCGGATGGACTGGAGCCAAGCTCCTGGGCATCCAATTCCTGCTTGAGTGTATCGACCTCCTGTTTCAGCGTATTCACCTGCTGCTGCAAGGTGGTCACCTGCTGTTGGAGCGTCGCGATGCGCGGGTCCTGGCCGGGGCCGCGGTCAAGGTGCATGAGGTAGGCGGGGCCAGAGCCGGGAGGGTTGTCGACCTGATGGCCGGGGTCCCAGCAGACGACGCCGCGCTCAAAGCGTTGGAAGACCACGCCCTGATAGCCAGTGACAGCCGTCTCGTTGGAGAGTGGCAGGCCGAGGTAGGTGAGTCCATAGAGGGCATCGCCACCGTAGCGGCGGTAGAAGTCGAGGATGCCATGACCGACCACGTAGCCGGTTTTGGTACAGCGCCAGACGTTATTGCCGAGATCCGTAAAGTAGCCGCGAGTCGCCGTGATATCCAGCATAAACCCTCCTTGCTCAAGAAATGCCCACAACTCATTCCAGGGGTAATTGCCCGGGCAGCGCGCGCGCGAAATGGGGTCCAGCTCAAAATGGCCGATGATGCCGCCGTTGGCATCGCCATGCCGCGCGGGGATGCCGTGGCGCGCGCAGATGTCTGCAATCAGGCGGAACGAGGCGCGTTTCTGGGCATCGGTGAGCGGCGTGGAGTTATCGAGGGCCGGGTCCACATGCTCAATGCTGATGGTGACGAGGTTCAGATTGATGCCCTCGGGTAAAAAGGCGGCATGGCCCTGCTCCAGACAGCAGTTCCCCCCGGCGCCGTCCTGCTCACGCACACACTGCACCACGGTCCCATCTTGCCCGACCACATAATGGGTGCTGGTCATCTCTGCATTGGTGGCAAAGTAGTTCGCCACTTCCTGCGCCGTGTGAAAGCCCGCGGTCTTATGGATCACGATCCATTTCGGATTGTTGGCATCGATGAAGACCCGCGAACGATCCACATACATCGGGATGGCTTCCGCGTAGTCGGTCATCGCTGTGGCACCTCCTCCTCCGACCGCTGCTGGTGCGTTCTCGCAGGCGAGATCACTGAGGTCATTCCTGCTCCTTTCCAGTTCCAGGCGACAGAACAGGTCGTGTCGCAAGCGAATGGCTATGCTGCGCTGACATGATTTATTCGCTCCTCCATATTTCTAGTGAGAAGCGTTATTCGATAGAATATCTCTTTTTGAGCAGCGCAACATGGCCATTATAATCTGCTATCGCTTCTATCTAGTAAGTATACTCGGCATAGCAAATGTTTTTGATTAGGTCAAAAGTGGCTTCATTACTGTCAAAGAAGGCGAACGGCGGCGACTAAGTCGAAGCTGCGCATCCAGAAACTCCTGTTTTGGGGCTGGAGAATCGGCTCCTGGTTGCGTTTAACTAGCGAGAAGATTGCCTTGCCACTCAGGTGGGTGAGCAACGAATGTAACTGGCTTGCAGGGTAGGGGCTCGGTGTAAGTGAGGTATTACCTTGTGATGTGTTGTGTTTTCTTGCAGACTGAGAGATGAATAGAAAACCGATTGGGAGGGTCTGCCATCATGCAGCGGTGTCCTCATTGTGGGGCCACTCTGCCCGCCGATTCTCATTACTGCGGGCAATGCGGCTTACCGGTCTATGGAGCCAGACCTCACGAACCGACAGAGCGGGCTGACGCTGGTGCCCGCAGTCCAGGGCCGACCCTGGACTCGACGCGTCAGGCCGGGTCAGTGCCCCCTGGGCCATACCAGGCGACAACGCCGGCGGGAGCTGATCCTTATGAGGCGACCAGATATGCGACTCCCCCCCATGGGATAGGACCGGAGACGGGAGAGCCTGCGAGGGGGGACCTTTTCACACCACCACCTCCGCCACTTTCCTCGTTCGAATATCCACCTCTCTATCCTGTCCCTCCTGGAAGCCGAAACCAGCCTCCGCCTCAGCGGCGGCCACTGATGCTCATTGGGGTAGTGGTGGTGGTAGTGGTGCTGGTCGTGGGTGGGGTGGTAGCTGCTGTCAACCTTCTTCATCTGGGTCAAGGGCAGCCGCAGCTCAGGGTGAGCAGTGCCTATCATGTGGGCAGCCTGCCGGCGGGGGCGACGGGAACGAGCTTACAGGTGAGTGGGCAGCAGTTTGCCTCTGACTCGCAGGTGTCCTTTTATCTGGATGGTCAGTCCCTTCCAGGAGTGAGCGCTAAAACTGATGACAACGGAGCTTTGAAAGTGAATCTGAGCGTGACGAGCGGCTGGAAGCTGGGTCAGCATACGCTGACGGCGGCGGATGCCAGCAACAACCGCGTGCAGCAAGGGGTAACGGTGGTGATCGTGCCGCAGGGGCAGGCGCATACGCCCGGTCCCAACGGGGCCCCATCCGACGATGCCAGCTTCAAGATCGCTTTTACTGCTTCCAACGGCTCGTCGACCCAGAGCGGCACGTTCACGGTCACGGGGCATCCCGACCCTGCCGGAGGCACGGTCTGCGCGAGCTATGCCGATGGGATGCAGGACGATGGGCAGCCGCACACCCTGAGCGGGGTGACCTCCAGTGGTATCCGCTATCAGGAGACGCTGGTGGCGACCTGTCAGGGAACCTATCGCGGTGGCAAAATCATCTACAAGGAAATCTATAGCCAGGATCAGGTGGTCTTTCAGACATCCCTGGGCAATGTGACCTGCTCCGCTGCTCCGCATACGGCCCAGGCCGATGGGAGCTTTGTCGATGCCACGCATGTGAAGGGGACTTTGAGCGGACCAGCCTACTCCTATAGCTGTGATAATGGGAATTCCTCTCAGACGCAGGCGGTAACGGGAACCTGGGAGGGCCAGCTCCTCGCGTAGCGCTTCGGCCCTGGTCTCTGTTGAACCCTGCTTATTGGCGCTCCGCCGCCGAAAAGACGGGGGATTCTTCGTTCGTCCGCTCGCTGGCGCTGTGCTCTGGTCAACGCGGGCGTAGAGGCGGGCTCTCCCGGATCGCTTGCCCTATCGGGGCGCTTGCCCTAAAGGGGGGCGTTCTCAGTCCGGAGGGCGCTGCCCTCTCGCTCCTTTCCTGCCAGGTCTTGCCGAAACCGAATTTGCATCTCAGCAGCCCTTATCGTGTGGGAGCGACACCCGCCGGAGCACTCGGTAACTCTTTTACCATAAGTGATCAACTCTTTGCCGCAACTTCAAGGGTTTCTTTCTTGTAAGCCCACATGGTAACCAATGAGCGGGAACGCAGTGCTTGCTCGCGCTATCCAGCGCACTCAAGAGACGTGGATGGACTCGCCTCTACTGCAGGGTGTGATCTGCCATGGCTGGCACTACGGCCAGTGGCGGCAGGGGGAGACTGCGAGGCGCATTGCTGCGCGAAACTCGCGAACCAGACCCTGTACAGAGGAGGTTTTCCGTGCTATGATTCACGTTTGTCAATAGAAGAGCATCGTTTCATGCTATCATTGCTTTTCGGTGCTGTACCTGCCGATGGTCTGGTTAGCGGGAGACAGCATAAGGGGAGGATGGCCTTGGGCTTGGAACAATGAGGCTGTGACAGAGAGTAAAGGGAAGCATAGGAATGGAACACTGCACTGTTTGTGGGTCCCAGCTGGTGACTGGGACCCTGATCTGCCCCCAGTGTGGGCAGGCGCGCATCGGTAGCGGGCCTGCGGCTGTCACTGGAAGCACCGTCCCGAGTCCGGTTGCCCCGGGGAGTGCCAGCCAGTCCAGCAGGCCCGTCCCCAGCCATGACACCGCCACCGCCTCCCTCTGGCTGGTCTTATGGACATCCAGCTTCGACGATGTTCTCCGGTCCCAACCGGGCTTTTCCTCCTCCCTTTTCTGCCAGGGGGCCGGAGCGTCCTGGGCGCCGATCGGGGCTACTGGTGGTCGCGCTCATTAGCGGCCTGGTGCTGATTCTGGTAGTGGCGCCTGTCGTCTGCCTTGCCGCCTTTCTCTACCTGGGAGCGACCTCGGCGGTCCTCTTTAAGCAGCCGACTATCAGGGTCGAGAGCCGCTACTCTGTTGGCAGTACGCCAGCTGCCTCCAGTGGAACCCAGCTCTACGTCTCTGGTCAGTATTTTGCCCTCTCCGCAACGGTCGAGTTTGCCCTCGATGGGCAGGTAATGACTGGTCAAGGCTTTCGGGGCAAGAGCGATAGCCAGGGAGAGCTGGCCCTCTATCTGGATGTAAATAACCTCTGGCCGCTAGGTACTCACCGACTCGCCGCCATTGATACGAGCACAAACAAGAAGACCGAAGCTGTCACAATTGACATTGTCCAGCAGGGTCAGGCCCATACTCCGGGGCCGCACGGCGCGCCTCCAGACAATGCCTCCTTTCAGCTCAATGCTCTGATCCGGGGCAAGGATAGCGACGGTCAGATGATCTCGTACAGCTTGCGGCTCGCTGTGACGGGGCAACCTGATCCGGCTGGTGGCACCGTCTGTACCAGTGATGATGACCAGCTCGCTCATACCTATGATGGTAGCGTTCAAGGGGTGCCCTACCATCAGCGCTGGGTTGCACGGTGCTCCGGCACCTACCGGCAAGGGCACATTCGTTACACGCGCCTGATGCTAGAGGATAGCTATGTTTTCACCAAGGACAATACGACAATTACCTGCAGGGCGCCGTCCTCGTTTGAGGCGATGATGCTGGTGGGAGACTTTACCTCTAGTCAGCTTGCCAGTGGAAACTACCACGCCCCCTATATGTCGCTGCAGTGTGATCATGGGGCCACGGACTATCTGCCCTCAGCCCCAGGTACCTGGACGGGAGTGCTTGCCTCCTGAAGAGCAGCCTGGGGCGGGTCGTAGCTCTCGTTTGCAGCGATGCTGTCCTGCCCCTGCGCTGGCTGCTCAACGAGCGGCTGGCGTAGGCTGGCTGAGGTCCTCGGCCCTGGCGCCCTGGCTGGCCTCCTCTCTCCGTAACTACCCCATTGTGCCATCTGAGAGCGGCAAACCTGCAATTTGCCTGTCCCTTGAGTAGACTACCGTGTAAGCGGGAAGACAGGGACTGCTGTCCCCGCGCGTCGTGACAGCATCCAGCCTGGTGAGCCTCTCTCATCAGCTACACTGCATTGTAGTCATCATTCTGGTCTGGTGGTTGAGTGAGGGGCCAGCCGGCGATTCATCAGTGTTCAGCAGTTCAGCTGCTCTGAATGGAGGTTTGCGCGATGACGATCACGCACAAGGGCCAGAGCACCGCCATTTCTCTGGATCAGCTTCTGGCCGATTGGGAGGAGCAGGGTATTCGCACTGTACTCTTTGAGCTGCCCGACATGCATGGCGTGGCCCGCTCCAAGCTGATCCCTCTGAATAAGGTGCGTGGCTATGCTGAGAAGGGCCTGAATATGTATGGCGGCACCGTTGCCCTCGATAGTCGCTCGTTTGTCGTACCCGGCACCCGGTACAATGAGGAGAAGAATTACGCTGACCAGATGCTCATTCCTGACCTATCGACGGCTGCCGTGGTGCCCTGGCTGAGCGGTACGGCGCGCCTGATCTGCGATGCCTACTGGCAGGATGGTACTCCGCTCCACGCGGCGCCACGCCATGTGCTGCGTCGTGTCCTGGCCGAGTTGGACAAGCTCGGCTACGAGGCGGTCATTGGTCTGGAATATGAGTTTTATCTGCTTGATCCGATGACCATGACCCCGGTCTTCAATGGCCTGCATATCTTCAATACGTCGCGCAACCTGGCGGTGCCGGTGACGGAGCGCATCGTCGAGCTGATGCCGCAGATCGGCATCGATATCATCACGGCTAACTGTGAGTACGGCCCTGGCCAGTTCGAGATCAACTATGGGGCCCATTCTGCCTTGCACGCCGCCGATCTGGGCTTCACCTTCAAGAATGGGGTCAAGATGATCGCGCGCCAGCTCGGCTATCATGCGACTTTCATGACCAAGCCCTTCAGCGATCAGTCGGCCAGTGGTGCCCATACGCATGTCAGCCTGGTCTCGAAGGCAACAGGCCAGAATGCCTTTCTCGATGCCGATGATCCGCATGGGCTGTCGCCTACGGCCTACTATTTTACGCAGGGGATGCTGAAGCATGCCAATGCGGCGATGGCCCTGATGGCGCCAACTCCTAACTGCTACCATCGTTTCGTGCCGCACCATTTTGCGCCCTCTAACATCAGTTGGGGACCCGAGGATCGCTCGGCGATGATTCGGGCGAAGAATAGCCGTGATGAGCGCACGCATCTGGAGAATCGTCTGCCTACTGCTTTGAGCAATCCCTATCTATCGATTGCTGCGGTGATTGCGGCGGGTGTGCTGGGCCTGCGCGACCAGGAGCTGCCGCCAGCGGCGGTCTCGGGTCTGGCCGAGGAGCATAGTGAGTTTCCGCCTTTGCCGACGACGCTCGATGAGGCCCTGGATGCGTTGGAGCGCGACGATGAGTTTCGCCAGTTGCTGGGCGATGAGTTTGTGGAGGTCTTTACGCGAGCCAAGCGCAGCGAGCTGGCGCGCTTCAAGGCCCATGTGACCGATTGGGAGCGCGAGGAGTATCTGGAGATCTATTAGTCATACACGCTTCCTTCTGAACTCTCTGGCCGGTACGGTGCATGGACCGCCACCTGGTGGTCCATGCACCGCTGTTGTTTTGCGTCCGTGCAAGGGAGATCGGTGGGGCTGTTGGCCTGGATCGTTAGGGGGCTGGGAAGTTCTGGGCAGGCCAGCGTGTTTCCTATAGTAGACTATCTGGCGAATGGGACGAGCTAGCAGAGGAGATTGCGGGCCTGATGCTGCTGGTCGGATCAGATGCTTATTGGGTTAAGATGATGCCGGAGCTTGCGCGCGTTGGCTGGCCCTTTGCTCTTCTCTGTGGGACGCAAGGCGTGAGATGAGAGCCAGCTGAGGTAGTGAGCCGGAGGCAGGAGTAAGGAAGGGAGCAAGTCTAATGCAATTGCAAGGTATTCATCATGTGACAGCAGTGACGGGTAACGCTTCGCTGAATGTGGCCTTTTATACGCAGGTGCTGGGGATGCGCCTGGTCAAGAAGACGGTCAACCAGGATGATGTTTCGGCCTATCATCTCTTCTATGGCGATGAGCTGGGCCATCCCGGCACCGAGCTAACGTTTTTCGACTGGCCGGAGCTGGAGCGTCATCGCCACGGAGCGGGCACCATTTCGACGATCATGCTGGGAGTCAGTGGTGAGGAGGCGCTGCGCTGGTGGCAGGAGCGTTTTGCACGCTTGCGTGTGGAGCATGATGAGCTGCGGCGCCGTGGTCCAGACGGGGTGCTTAGCCTGCCGTTCCGCGATCCCGAGGGCCAGCGCCTGGAGCTGGTCGACGACGGTGGGCGGCTGCAGGGCGTAGCCTGGCGCCGCAGTCCTGTGCCTGCTGAGTACGCGATTCGGGGCTTCTATGGGGTACAGCTGACCTTGCGCGCGTTGGCCCCATCGGCGCGTTTCCTGACCGAGGTGCTGGGCTTCCGTCAGGTGGGGAGCTATCAGCAGGGCAATGGCTACGAGGTGGCGGCCTTTGAGGTTGGTCCAGGTGGCCCTGGCGCCCAGGTGCATGTAGAGATCCAGCCAGATGCGCCCTTCCATCGTTTCGTCGGCATTGGGGGCGTCCACCATGTGGCCTTCCGCGTGCCCACGGACGAGGAGCATCGGGCCTGGCGCGAGCGCGTGGCGGCGGTCAATCGCACAGTGACGCCGATCATCGACCGCTTCTACTTCCATTCGATCTACTTCCGCGAGCCTGGCGGGGTGCTCTTCGAGCTGGCGACAGATCTGCCGGGCTTCGCGGTCGACGAGGACCCGGAGCATCTGGGCGAGCGCCTCTCGCTGCCGCCGTTTTTGGAGCCGTACCGGGCGCGGATCGAGGCCGGTCTGAAGCCGATCGAGCCGCTGGATCTGCTGGCAGGAGTCTAAGGGGAGAGCGAAGCGCGCCACGGGCTAGCTGGAAGCCAGGCGAGGCGGCAATGAGTCGACGGTAAAACGGTTCATTGCCGTCCGCTCGGCTATCGTGTATGCTTAGCTCAACAGCAAGAGAGACCCGCTGTGCCTGTAAGTCCAGGTTTGTCCATCTGCAGCCTGGGAAAGGAGCGTACACCGTGGCTCGCAACCTCTACCGCAGTTATCTGTATGTGATCCTGCTTCTCCTGCTCGCTCTCGCCATCTATGCACTCGCCGGCCTGCTTGATCCGCTCTGGCGCCTGACCCCGCTGCGACCCGGCTATGAGGCGGTCCCTGGTCGTGCTGAGGTGGTACAGACGCTGGTTTTTGCTGTGACGGTGCTTCTCTTCGTCGTCGCCCTGGGAGGTCTGCATTACTGGTTGCTGCGTCGTGATCTGAGTCAAGACCCGGCGGCTGGCAGTGGAGCTGTGCACGCTTTTTTTCTCAATTTGAGCGAGCTGGTGCTGGCTCCGATCGCGATCTTCTCGTTAGGTCAGGTGCTCACCCAGTTCCAAAGTGGCTATGCGGCCACTGGCCTGGCGACGCTTGCTGGACTGCTGGTTCTGGAGTGGGAGCGGCGGCGTCTGCCAGTCGGCCCCGGGCTGGCGCGCTTTTTTCAGCGTCTTCATGTCTACGGCGTTCAGCTCATCCTTCTCTTCCCGCTGGTGAGCGCCTGTAACTATGTTCTCTCGCTGGCGCTTGATTCCTACCTGCTCGGCGGCGGGCACGTTGCGCCATCCGCTGTCGTGAATGGTCATGCCGATCTGAGAGGTCCATTAGCGACGGCGCTCTGGCTCGTGCTGGCCTGGTTTGTCTATGGCTATTTCAATCGTCATGACCCTGGCTCGTGGTTGCGACGCCTGTTCTATGGTGGGGTGCTGGCCTATGGTCTGTTCTTAACTCTCGATGAGTGTGCTGCTCTTCTGGATCTACTCCTGCGCTTCCTGGCGGGGGAGAAGATCCAGGCAACGGCTCTGCTGTCGCCGCCTGGGACCTTGCTTTTGTCGCTGCCTTCCGGTATGGTGCTGGTCGGCTTGCTGGTGGCTGGCTTCGCCTGGCTCTGGCTGCAGAGTGAGGTGAAGCAGCTGTCCGATCCGCCGCGGGCGCGGGTTGTGCTACGCTACAGTCTGCTGGCTGGGGCGGCGGCCTTGCTGGCGCTGTTGTTCTGGACTGGGAGCGGGCGTTTGTTGCTGGCTCTTCTTTTCACGCTGTTCCCAACAGGACCCTTGCCCCAGCTTGGCGACTGGATCGATGGGGTGGCGCCGCTCCTGCTTGGTCTGGGCACGCTGCCGCTGAATCTGCTCCTGATGCGGCGCTATCGAGAGGAGCCGGAGCGTGCTCTGCTACCGTGCCAGGGCTTTATTCTGGCTGCGCTGATCGGTGGGGTGCTGGCGACAACTGTCGGTGGGGCGGTCCTTCTTTTCTCGCTGGGTACTCTAGCGCTTGGCTCCCCTGTAGAGAACTGGCCACGGCTGACGCAGGAGAGTGTGGTAGGGTTGCTGGTCGGACTGATCGTGCTGGCCTTCTATCTCTGGCAGGCGCGGCGCAGTGGAGTGCTTGCGAACCTGAGTTCCTCTTTACCAGCGCCAGGGCCGTCCGCCAGGTCTGGAGCAGGACCAGAGGCGACGCCATCGACGACCGCTGCGACCGCTGCTGAAGCCGTTGGAGAGGGAACGCCGGCGCTGGAGGACATTCTGCGGCGCGTGCAGGATCGCCAGATTTCGCTTGAGGAGGCTGCCTCTCAGATTCGGGCCTTGTTTGGCCAGAGGGCCTGAGCAGAGCTGAGGCCCTCTGAACCTCCTTGTCATCCCTTCCCCCAGATCGTCGCTCAAAAGCTTGCCAAAAGCAAAATTGTGTAGCGAAAACTACGGGATTCAATCCATTGAAAAGAGCTGAACTGAATGCTACACTCCCTGGTAGGAAATGTTCTTTGCCCTCTTGATAGACAAAGGAGGCAAGAGATGAGCGGTGTGCGCTGGTGGCGGCGCTATGGGGATTATCCGCCGGGGAAACACAACTTGCCGCATATGGGGGCGGTGCTGAGCGAGTATCGGCAGCGGCGCGGTTACAGTCGAGCAGAAGTAGCGCGGGCATTGGAAGTGAAGCAGCAGACAGTGAGCTACTGGGAGGCGACGATGTATTTAGCAGATCCGGAGCGGCGCATCTTGCTGGCGAGATTGTTGCAGATCCCGCCGGCGTTGTTGGGGCTGGCCTGGGAGCAGGTGGTGTTTGTGGGCAAGGAGGGAGAGCCAGGCGCTAGCTATGAGCGGCTGGCCGAGGTGGTCAGCCTGGAGAGCTACTATCAGTACGAAGATCTGCTAGTGTTGGTGAGTCGGCTACTGTATGCCGGTCAGATTCGCGTGCTGGCGGAGAGAATGCCACGCTGGCTGGGGAAGCTGCGGCAGAAAGTGAAGGAAGCGCCGGCCAGCGAGCGCGATGCCTGGCTCTGGCTGCTGGGGCATTATCTGTTGCGGGCCAGCTCCGTCGCCAGGCACTCGCAAGGGGATCACCAGCGCAACGTAGCCTTGAGTCTGGCCAGCGAATTACTCCGGCTAGGTCAGGAGCAGGATGAGCCGACGCTCATTGGCCTGGCCTTTTATCGTCTGATGGACCTCTATCGACAAATGGGGGCCACTGGACAGACCAGAGATGCGGCGCAGGGGGGACTGAGTTGGGTGAAGCGGGTTGGGCCGGCGCTGGGGGGCAATCTGTACCTGCGGGCGGCGACGGTGCTGGCGCAGGTAGGAGAGGGGGACGAGCGGCAGTGGAGAGGCTGGCAGGAGGAGGCGCTCAGGCTGGTGGAGCGAGTGGAAGGAGGAGAAGAGGACAGCTCGCTATTGAAGTTGAACCGGGCGGCGGTACATCATGAGGGGGCGAAGCTGTTGCTGATGCAGGCGCAGCGGCAGGGGGAGCGCAAGAGGCTGAGTGAGGCGTATCGGGAGCTGCTGCAGGCGCGCTCGGCGTTGGGAAGTGATGTGGGCGCCTGGAGGATGTACCTGGATGTGACGGAGGCGAAGCTGTTTCTGGCGCAGGGGGATGTAGAGCAGAGTGCCTGGCTGGGGGTGAAGGCGTGGGAGGCGGCGCAAGAGATGGGGTCGGTGAAGGTGGAGCCGGAGCTGAGAGCGCTGTACGCGAGCCTGAGCGGGAAGGCGGCGACCAATGCCAGCGTACAGCGGCTCGGCCTCACCCTCGGTGTTGTCTAGAGGCAGCATAGATGCAGCGTGCGGGGTTCCTGCCAGACAAAGGAGGCATGAGATGAGCGATGTGCGCTGGTGGCGGCGCTATGGGGATTATCCGCCGGGGAGACATAACTTGCCGCATATGGGGGCGGTGCTGAGCGAGTATCGGCAGCGGCGCGGTTACAGTCGAGCAGAAGTAGCGCAAGCATTGGAAGTGAAGCAGCAGACAGTGAGCTACTGGGAGGCGACGATGTATTTGGCAGATCCGGAGCGGCGCATCTTGCTGGCGAGATTGTTGCAGATCCCGCCGGCGTTGTTGGGGCTGGCCTGGGAGCAGGTGGTGTTTGTGAGCAGGGAGGGAGAGCCAGGCGCTAGCTATGAGCGGCTGGCCGAGGTGGTCAGCCTCGAAGGCTATTATCACTTCGAAGATCTATTTGTGCTCGCGAACCAGCTGCAATATGCAGGCCAGCTGCGTTGGCTGGCGGAGAGAATGCCACGCTGGCTGGGGAAGCTGCGGCAGAAAGTGAAAGAAGCGCCAGCCAGCGAGCGCGATGCCTGGCTCTGGCTGCAGGGTCTGTATCTCCATATGACCGCCTGGCTAGCCAGCCATCAGCCAGAAGCTGCTCAGACACGCTCGGCGCTGAACCTGACGCTGGAGCTCCTTGGATTGGCGCGCGAGCTGGATGATCCGACATTGACTGGCCTGGCCTTCTTCCACCTGGCTCACCGTCATCTGGAAGTGGGGGATCGTACGTCTGCCGGTGCTGCGGCCTGGGAGGGGTTGCGCTGGGTGAAGCGGGTCGGGCCGGCGTTGGGGGGGCAATCTATACCTGCGGGCGGCGACGGTGCTGGCGCAGGTAGGAGAGGGGGACGAGCGGCAGTGGAGAGGCTGGCAGGAGGAGGCGCACCGGCTGGTGGAGCGAGTGGAAGGAGGAGAAGAGGACAGCTCGCTATTGAAGCTGAACCGGGCGGCGGTGCATCATGAGGGGGCGAAGCTGTTGCTGACGCAGGCGCAGCGGCAGGGGGAGCGCAAGAGGCTGAGTGAGGCGTATCGGGAGCTGCTGCAGGCGCGCTCGGCGTTGGGGAGTGACGTAGGCTTATGGCAGATGTACCTGGATGTGACGGAGGCGAAGCTGTTTCTGGCGCAAGGGGATGTAGAGCAGAGTGCCTGGCTGGGGGTGAAGGCGTGGGGGGCGGCGCAAGAGATGGGGTCGGTGAAGGTGGAGCCGGAGCTGAGAGCGTTGTACGCGAGCCTGAGCAGGAAGGCGGTGACCAATGCCAGCGTGCAGCGGCTCGGCCTCGAACTGGGTATCTGCTAGAGGTGCAATCAGCAGGAGCAGGCTCGACTGCGGCCCATACGCTTCAGAGAACACACAGATGGAAAGCCTGCCTCATCGCCGGGAAAAGCGCGCTCAAACCAAGCGCGCAGCAAAAGAGGACGGCTCGCTCTCACGAACCGTCCTCCTTTGTTGAGCTGTCTATCTGGCTATAGCCGTCTAGCTAGAGCCGACGGCTCTGCGCAAGATCTCTAATGGCCCAATGCCGTCAGCACGCCCTGTGCCGAAGCGAAGAGCATCGACGCCGCTGGCAAAGCCCAATTCAGCACCACCTGCGCCACCACGATCAGCACCAGCAAAGCCGCCGTTGCCAGCACAATCGACGAACTCAAGCCCAGCGGCGTCGACAGGCGGTCCTCCTTGGGCGGCGCATCGAAGTACATCGCCTTCACAATGCGCCCATAGTAGACCAGCGACACCACACTATTCAGCAAAGCAATGATCACCAGCCACTGCAGCCAGGGCTGATTCATCTCCACCCCCTGGCTCCAGGCCGCGCTGAAGAGAAAGACCTTGCTCCAGAAACCGGCCACCGGCGGAATCCCCGCCAGCGACAACAGGCAGAGCGCCGTACCCAGACTCACCAGCGGCTCGCGACGAGCCAGGCCGCGGAAGTCCTCGATTCGCTCCCCACCCGTCGCATTGGCCAGGGCGATGATCCCCGCGAAGGCCCCCAGATTCGTCAGCACATAGACCAGGATAAAGAAGAGCACAGCCGCATTGCCCTCCGGGCGACCCGTTGCCAGGCTTGCGCAGAAGCCCACCAGCAGATAACCCGCCTGAGCAATGCTCGAATAGGCCATCATACGCTTCACATTCGCCTGCACAGCCGCCACCACATTGCCCAGCGTCATCGTCAAGATGGCCATAATCGCCACCACCACCACCAGCTGAGGCAGATCGCGCAGATTCAGCCCACCGTAGAAGAAAATGCGCAGCAAGCCGGCGAAGCCCGCCGCCTTCGAACCGACCGAGAAGAAAGCTGTCGCCGGCGTCGGCGCCCCCTCATAGATATCGGGCGCCCACATATGGAAGGGCACCGCCGAAATCTTAAAGCCGAAGCCAGCCAGGATCAGAATATCGGCCACGATCACCAACAGATTCCCATCCTGCAGGCCCTTAGCGAACGTCCCGGCAATACTCAACAGATCCGTCGTTCCCGTCAGCCCATAGAGCAGCGCCAGCCCATAGAGCAAGATCGCCGACGACATCGCCCCCAGCAGCACATACTTCACCGCCGCCTCAGCCGAACGCTGATCGGTGCGCAGCAGCCCGGCCATCACATACAGCGGGAAGCTTGTCAGCTCCAGCGAGATATACAGAGAAATCAGCTCACCGGTGCTGGCCATCAACATCATGCCGGTCGTCGAAAAGAGCAGCAGCGTATAGAACTCGCCCGCGCCCCGCACGTACTTCGAAACGTACGAGTACGAAGACAGGATCATCACCGCTGCAATCAACAGGAAGACCACCTTGAAGAACAAGGCGTAGTTATCGACCACCAGCATATTAAAGAAAGCATGGCGGGCCGAACCGGTATTTGTCAGAATAAGAGAGATCGTAAAGAAAGCCGGCACCAGCAGGCCCACCAGCGCCACCGTTGCCGTCACTGCGCGGCGCTTCACAAACAGATCGACCGCTATCACCACCAAGGCCAGCAGCGTCAGGCTCAGCTCCGGCGAGAGCAAGTAGAGATCAGCAACCTTAAAACCCGTAGCCATAGCGCGTGCCTCCTACCTAGCGACCCAGCGCTGTTGTAGCCACCGGCAGCAGATGATGCAGCGCCGGCACGATCACATCCAGCAAGAACCCCGGGTAGACCCCGACCAGCACAATGAAGGCCGCCAGCGTCACCAGAGGGATCGCCTCGCGCCACGAAGCATCGGGCAGCCAATTCCAGCGCAGATTGAAGGGGCCGAACAAGACCCGCTTCAGCATCCACAGCAGATAAGCTGCCGTCAGAATCATCGTAAAGACCGCGATTGCCGTCGGCACGGGCCAGATGCGGTAGCTACTCGTAAAGACCATGTACTCTGCCACAAAGCCCGCCAGCCCTGGCAGACCGAGCGACGCCAGACCAGCGAACGTAAAGAGCGTTGCCCACAGCGGCATCCGCTTTGCCACCCCGCCGAAGATCTCAATCTCGCGTGTATGGGCCCGATCGTAGATCACACCCACGCAGAAGAAGAGCAGGCTTGTGATCAGCCCGTGGCTGATCATCTGCACCGTCGCCCCCATCAAAGCCGCCGTTCCGAAGCGGGCCACATCGGGATTACTCGTGTGGATCGCCATCGCCGCCGCCGCCACACCCAGCAGAATCACCCCCATATGGCTCACACTGGAGTAAGCCACCAGACGCTTCATATCCTTCTGCACCAGGCAGATCGCCGCGCCGTACAGAATATTGATCACCGCCAGCACCACCAGCAGCGGAGCGAACTGCTGCAAGCCATCCGGGAAGAGGCCCAGGCAAATGCGGATCAGCCCATAGGCGCCCATCTTCAGCAGCACGCCCGCCAGAATCACGCTCACCTCAGTGGGGGCATCTGTATGCGCATCTGGCAGCCAGGTATGCAGGGGGAACATCGGGATCTTGACGGCGAAGGCCACAAAGACCAGCAAGAAGGCCAGCAACTGGGACCCCATCGTCACCCCGAGCAGAGGAAGCGTCACCCCTGTGCTGGCTGGCAGCAGATGCTGCATCAAGACCGGCAGACTGGCCGTATTCTGGCCGGCCTGGAAATAGACCAGCAAGATTCCAGCCAGCATAAAGATACTGCCGAAGAAGGTATACAGCAGGAACTTCCAGGCCGAATAAATGCGGCCCGGCATCCCATGCTTCTCCGTCTCGCTACCCCAGATCCCGATCAGCAAGAACATCGGCGCCAGCTCCACCTCCCAGAACAGGAAGAAGAGCAGCAGATCCAGGGCCATAAAGACCCCCATTACTCCCGCCTCCAGCAGCAGCAAGAGGGCCATATACTCCTTCACCCGCGGCTTCTCCCAGCCACCGATCACCGCCAGCACCGTCAGCAAAGCATTCAAGATCACCAGTGGCAGGCTCAGGCCATCCACGCCCAGATAGTAATCGATACGGAACGCCACCGACCCGAGCTGGAACTGAATCCAGGGGAGCTGAACCACATCGATCGAAGCCGGATCGGCCTTCGGGTCCGTCACCGAGCCGAAATGGTAGCCGGTAGCCACAGCGATCCGCAGAAAGATCCAGAGCGAGAGGACCAGCGTCGCCGCACTAAAAGCCAGCGCCAGCCAGCGCGAGAGGCGGACCGGCGCCACCATTGCCAGCACTCCACCGAGCGTCGGCAGCAAGAGGATCCAGGTGAGATCGTAGGCAAAGATCACAGCGCTTCCTCCCCTCTATCTGAGCGTAGCCAGCACAAAGACAACCACGGCAAAAACCGCGATCCCACCGAAAAAGACCGTCATATACGCCTGCACCTTGCCGGTCTCCGCCCGTCGCAGCCCACTTCCCAGCTCCATGACCAGGCTGGCCACCCCATTCACGACGCCATCCACCACGAAGCGATCGAAGGCCGCCGCCACATGGCAGAGACCCAGCACCACATAGCGTACAATCCAGTCATAGAGCGTATCCACATAATAGCGGTGCAGCAGCAAGCGATGGAAGAAACGCAGAACCGCATTCGCCTCCACCACCTTATGCACGCGCTCCCAGCCGACTGCGCAATAGAGCACATAGGCCCAGGCGATGCCCAGCAGCGAGAGCGCCACACCCAGCCAGGTCAGGCCATCGCTAAAGAGCTTGCCCAGATCCAGCAGCGGCGCATGGGGGTCCAGATACTGGAAGAAGCCCACCCAGTAACCGGCGAAAATCGAGAAGACCGCCAGAATCACCAGCGGCAGCGTCATCGTCACCGGCGACTCATGCGGCGTTCCCTCGCCCCGATAGGGGCCGCCCCAGATGCCACCGAGCGCGCCACCCTTACCGCCAAAGGCCAGGAAGAAGGCGCGGAACATATAGAAGGCCGTTAGCCCGGCAGTCACCAGCGTAATCGCCCACAGCGCATAGTCGCCATGCTCGAAAGCCAGCGAAATCAGCGTCTCCTTGCTATAGAAACCGGACAAGAAGGGGAAGCCAGAGATCGACAGACCAGCGATCAGCCAGGTAGCGGCGGTAATCGGCATAAAGCGAGCCAGGCCGCCCATCAAGCGCATATCCTGGACCTCGCGATGCATGGCATGATGAAGCGCATGCAGCACGCTACCGGCGCCCAAGAAGAGCAGAGCCTTAAAGAAAGCGTGCGTGAACAGATGGAACATACCGGCGCCCGGGCCGATCTCCGTGCCGGCCACCCCGAGGCCCACGAACATATAGCCGAGCTGGCTGATCGTCGAAAAAGCCAGCACCCGCTTAAAGTCCGTCTGCGTCAGGCCGATGGTCGCCGCGAAGATGGCCGTAATCCCGCCGATCCAGGCCACCACCCCGAAAGCCTGCGGGCCGGCGGCGGAGAAGAGCGCGAACGTTCGCGCCACCATATAGACGCCGGCGGCCACCATCGTCGCCGCATGGATCAAGGCGCTCACCGGGGTCGGGCCTTCCATTGCCGATGGCAGCCAGGTATGCAGCGGCACCTGGGCCGACTTACCGATCGCGCCGCAGAAGACCAGGATCATCGCCAGCGTCAGCAGGGCCTGATTACCGGCGAAAGCCTGGGCCACCCCGTGGGGACCGCTACCGGCCAGCGTCGCGAAATCGAAGGTCCCCGTCGTCGCGAACAGGATCATAATGCCGAGAATAAAGCCCACATCACCGATACGGTTCATGACGAAGGCTTGCAGGGCGGCGCTGGCGGGAGCAGGGCGCTCCTCAGCGGGCTTGGCCCGCTTATTGATCCAGAAACCGATCAGCAGGTAAGAACTCAAGCCGACCAGCTCCCAGCCGACGAAAATCACCAGGAAATTCGCCGCGAAGACAATGGTCAGCATCGAGAAAGCGAAGAGCGACAGGTAAGCGAAGAAGCGAGCGTAGCCAGCGGAGCTTGCCATATAGCCCTGGGAATAGAACTGCACCAGCAGTGAGACGGTTGTCACCACCACCGTCATCGCCAGGGCCAGATTATCCAGGTGGAAAGCAATGGTATAGGGTTGGAAGGCGGCATCGCTGCCCCAGGTATAGGAGAAGAGCGTGATCCCTCCCTCGGGCAGGCGTGGAGTACCGGGGAGCAGACCGAGCGAAGCGAAGAGCAGCAGCCAGGAATAGAGACAGGCGAAGAGCATCAAAACGATACCTACATAGCCGCTCAACTTCGCCCAGGGAGTCAAATACGGCACCGTCGGATCATCATCGTAGGGATCGCCGTGGTGTTCCTGGTGTTCTGCCTCTCCCCCATGTCCCACGTGCGCCGTGCCCTCAGCGGGCCCTGCCGCCTGAGCCGCGTGCTGCTGCTCGGCATGTCCGCCGGCGCCGCGGGTTGCCTCCCAGGCGGCAAAGGCCGGGTCCGCCTCGCGCAGGTAGGCCGCGTAGTCCTGCGCCGTCTGCCCATGATGGCGGCTCCACAGATCGGCCATGCGTGTCCCAAAGACGATCACCACGAACGACGCCAGCGGAGCGGCCAGAATGAGCCAGGCGTACTCATACAGACCGTACATAGCAAATCACCACTTCAGCATATCGATTTCGCCAACATCCACCGTCTGGCGCTTGCGATAGATCGCGATAATCATCGCCAGTGCGAGCGCCGCCTCCGCCGCAGCGACAGTAATGATGAAGATGGCGAAGATCTGTCCTGTCAACAGATTCGAGTAGGGCTTGACGTGGTTAAAGAAAGAGAAAGCGATCAGCGTGATATTGACGGCATTGAGCATAATCTCGATGCTCATCAGAATAGCGATCGCATTGCGCTTAGTGAGCGCGCCGTAGAGGCCGATACAGAAAAGGACCGCGCCAAGCACCACAAAATGTGTCAGAGTCAGGCCCATAGCAACTTACTCCTCCTCGCGGCTGATCACGATCGCGCCCACGATGGCTACCAGCAGCACCACCGTCGCGATTTCGAACGGCAGCACGTAGCTATAGCAGGAGGGGCTATAGAGGAGCTGGCCGATCGCAATCACATTATTGGAGGGGAGCGAGCAGACCGTTCCCTGAAGCAACTGGGCGGCGGGAGCTGACTGAGCGAACTGACTGACCGTCGCAGCGAAGATAATCCCCAGGCCGACGAGGGCCGAGACCACCAGCGCCACGGCCATCGCCAGCGGGCGAGCATTGGGATTGGTTACCCGTTGCCCGGCGATGCGTGTCAGCATCAGCGCGAACAGGATCAAGATCGTCACCGCGCCGGCGTAGATGAGGATCTGCACGATTGCAATGAACTCGGCATTGAGCAGGAGGAAGATGCCGGAAGCCATTGCAAAGACCACCACCAGCGCCAGCGCGCTATGCACAATATTTCGCTGGCCCACGACGACCAGCGCCGCAGCAACCAGCACAACGGCGATGATCCAAAAGATCAGGCTGGCTAAGTCCATAAAAAAAATGTCCTCCATCGAGCGGGCACTGAGAGCACCGTCCGGCAAGCCTTGTCCTCACTGACCAGGTCTGCCAGCAGGCCGGCCAGAGTGTGGGAGAGAGGGGCGAAGCGGAGACAGCACGATGCTCGGCGCGAAGGCATCAATCAGGTCAAGAGCAGGTTCGTGTGAAACGAGCCAGTGGCCTCTCTATCGCCCTGCATACTCCCTCCCTCCCATTGTAGCAGGGTAGACCGGCGTTGAAGCGGTGGATCTATCTGCCCTGTTCTTGTCTCGTTTCTTGCGTGCGTGCGTATGTGCGACGTGAGCAACTCCTCGCTGTTTCCCGTCAGATTCTAACAAAAGCCTGACGAGGTGACAAGGGCAGAAACCTTCCTGGCCCTGACTGGCCCGGCGTGGTTGGGTTGGAAGCGAGCTTGTTCCAGGCTGGACTATCCTGAAATCAGGAGCGGTGGGGAGAAAGCGACGAGCGAGGGCGGGCTTTCCACTGAATTCTGACGGAGTTGGGGCCAATTCAGCTACGCACCGCCCATTCGCTATGCTATAATCTTTTGGTGGTCATTTCTCTCGCAAGAAAGAATCTGCGCAATAACACACGGCAAGGCACCTGTCCATGAGCATGACACAGACGACCAGCAGGCGGGATTCTCCCGAAACGCAGCGCTGTCCCCAGTGTAACGCTGTTGTGCCGCCTCACGCGGCTTTCTGTGGCGCCTGCGGGAGGCGCATTGAGGGAGCAGCCTCACCCCGCCCGGCGGAGGCCGAGGCCGAGTTTCGTCAACGCTATCGCATTACCTCGCTGGTGCGCCGCCGTCCCTACATCAGCCTATTCTTGGCTACCGATGCCAGTACGCAGCAGACGGTGATCATCAGCGATGTCGATATCAGTACGCTGGATGACGAGGCCCGCCAGCGCGCGGCGCAGCTTGTCAGGCGCGAGTACGACCTGCTGCGTCGTCATGCCATCCCTCATCTGACGCCGATACTGCAGCAAGTATACGATCAGGGCCATATCTACGTGATTGCCGGCAATCCCTTCGCTCAAACGCGCGAGGCTGGCAATGACGGAGCAGCTCTCCAGGCTCAGGGTGAGGGAAAGCAGGCCAGCGCTGATGAAGACGGGCGGCTCTATACGCTGGAAAGCGTTCTACAGAGTGGGATCGGGCTGCCTGATGAGCAGGTGGCTGTGCAGTGGATTCAGGAGCTGTGCGAGACGGTGGATCGTCTCCACGGCCATCAGATCGTGATCGGTGAGCTAGATCCCCAGGCCCTGGTCCTGAGCAGCCTGGATTACCGCGGTCATCCGGCCCTATTGCTCTGCTGGCTCCCGGTTTATATTCGTACCCTCTTGCCGGTTCTAACTGGGGCGACGCGTCCCTTCAAGCCCGGTCCCTTCACGGCTCCCGAAGTCCAACAGGGCAAGGTTGAAGCCCGTTCCGACGTCTACAGCCTGGGGGCCTTGCTCTATCTCTTGCTGACTGGCACGCCGCCCGCCGCGCCGGCGCCACACCTGCGCTCACTGCGCGAGCTGAATCCGCGAGTGAAGCCGGAGATTGAGGCAGTAGTCATGCGGGCCCTCTCCTTCGAGCGCTCCGAGCGTTTCCAGAGCGCCGCCTCCCTGGCCGAGTCGCTGGCCAACCCCTACATCAGCACGCAGGTGGCGCGCTATCCGCGTCCGACAACGACTGCCTCTCTGGGGGAGCGGACTGCCACTCATGATAGGCAGGATGGTACTGGCGAGCGCGGTAGGAGGCGCTCCGGATGGCTCACCGGTCGCACCGGGCCAATCGCTGGCGCCAGTCAGGATCAGCAAGCGCCTGTCGCCGGTGTGGCCTCTGCCGCCAGCGAAGCGGAGGGGAGGAGTGGAGAAGCCGGCGTTACTGCAACCAGGGACCAGGCCCGGTCAGCAGTGCCGTCGCAGGAAGAGGATATCGCCGCCCTGCCCACCTATATCCTGGCCCGCCGCCGCTCCGAGTTAGAGGAAATCGGTGAAGTGGCGCGGCGCTTAACGCAGCAGCTGCAGAAGCGCATTACGGGCATCTTGCCGGCTCTGCAAGGCAAACTCTTGCCTGCTGGCAGATCGAACAGCACCGCCCTGGTGAAGGCCAGTCCAACCGAGAGCCTGCAAGAGCGCTCATTGCTGCGTCAAATCCAACGCTTCATTGTCGGTGAGCAACAGCGTGGCACCGCAGCCGCTGCCATTATCGAGGCTCCCCTGCGTCTGCAACCTGGTCAGCGCTTTGCCATTCGGGTACGGCTGATGGGGAGAGATCGCGCGCTGCCGCCACCGGGCTCGCGGGCTGGCAGCCGGCCCGTGGGCTTGAGCGCCCTCACGCATGGCGAGCGCGTCCATATCGAGGTTCGTTCAGCCATTTACCAGCGCTACGCCTTCGTTGTGCAGCGAGCGGTCATCATGGTGCCGGCCCGGGGCTATGTGGCCGAAGTGACTATCCCCATGCCGCCGCCACTGAAAGGGCGAGGGGGACGACGTGAGCGCCTGCACCTCGTCTTTACCGACGAGCACCGGCGCCCGCTCTACGAAAAGCCCTTTGCCCTTGAAATCCTGGTGTCGCCGCTGGTGCGTCCCGGTCAGGAGGGCCTGCAAGCCCTGCCTATTCCCTACTAAACTGACTAAAACTAACTAGACGGCCCCTGGCTGGCCATCCGGGCGACGCCGCAGTCGCTCCCCAGCCCGACCTGGCTGCCACCACCTCACTCCTTGCAGAAAGGGAGGGTCCAGGCAGCAACGAGGAGCGCCGTTGCTCCTCGTTCTCTATCTTGTCTCTCTGGCCTGGCCAGGTTACCTCTGGCTTCTCCTCCCTCCCTCTCTCCCTCCCTCCTCGTCTTCCGCCTTTGGCTGGGCACCCAGCCGCTCACTGAGCGTGCTTCAAGCGCCGAAGAGAAAGACGGTGCCACCCATAATAGCGTAGAGCAGGATCAATAGCAGCCCTTCCAGCCAGACCAGCTCACCATCGTGCGTAATCTCGCTAAAGAGGAAAGCCCCCAGAGCCAAAACTGCGATCTCTACGATGCTGAAGACCAGGTCCAGACGCTGAGGCGCCAGCAGGCTGCACAGCACCAGAATCGGTGCCACCAGCAGCGCGATCTGAATAGACGAGCCGGCGGAGGCGGCCAGTACCATGCCCATCCGCTTATCCAGCGCCATATTGATGGTGTTGAAATATTCGGGCAGACCGCCAATGAGCGGGAGGAAGACCAGGCCGACAAAGGCCGGATTCCAGCCAAGCAGCTGCGTAAACGGCTCAATTGAGGCGACCAGGATGTCCGAGACCACAGCCACTCCGGCGGTAGCGGCGGCCAGCAGGAGCAAAGCCAGCCAGAGATTAGGCTTTTTCTCCTCCACGGCCTCTGAGGCAGGCGCAGGCTTCGGCTCTCCCTGCCCGCGCGGGGCCTGCCCACCGGTCGGGACGGCCTCCGGCTGCCGCTGCTCGCCAGGTGTGCCGCTGGCGCTCGGCATTGTCGGCGGCGTTCCGGTGGAGGCTCCTGGAGTCGCTTCCACCCGCTCCGCAGAGACCATCGCCTGCAGGGTGCGGTCCAGCTCGCGCAGCACGCCGCTCTTGTTCGGCAGATTGCTATGGACCAAACGCTGACGATAGCTGAGCAAACGTAAGATGGCCGCCTCGGAGCGCGCCCCTAAGACCGGCTCAAAGCTATCGCCGCTTGCCTCCTCTCCCTCCGCAGGGTGGTCGCGCCAGCGGAAGACACTGAAGAGAAGGGAGGCCAGGTAGCCGAGGAGCAGCAAAATGGCAATGAAGTCGGAGAGCTGGATGCCGCGTTCGACAATATGGCTCTGACCGGCGCGCGAAGCCAGCAGCTCGGCAACCGCTGGCAGCAAGAGGCCCGCGATGCAGAGCGCTAGTAATGATGCGTACTGGCTGGCCGGGCGCGTCTCAAAGCGCAGCCGCCCATGCTTAAGGCAGCCGACCATCGTGGCCACACCAAGCACCAGGAGGATATTGCCCAGAATAGAGCCGATGATCGAAGCGCGCACCACATCCACCAGCCCTTCGCTTAGAGCAAAGAGGCCGATAATCAGCTCGGTCACATTCCCAAAGGTTGCAAACAGTAACCCCCCGATGCGCTCGCCTGTATGCTCAGCCACGGCCTCGACAGCCCGCCCAATCAGCGCCGCCAGCGGTAGAATACCCAGGGCGGCACACCCAAAGCGCAGCAGTGGAGGAATCTCTACCCGCAGCCACTCCAGGGCTACGGCCAGAACCGCGAAGAGCAAGAGACTATAGAACCAGCGCGACATAAGCGCTCCTTCCCATGCAGCTCACTGGGGCCGCTCCCCATGCGTGGCTCCGTGGGTCAGGCGAGAGCCTGAACAGGCAGCCCCAGTCTCCCAGTAGTTAAGCCTATTTTCTCCACCCCTGTCTACCGTAATCCTGCGGAAGAGGCCAGATTGCTGCTCATCATTAGATGCGACACCTATGCTGAAAAAGAGAACCTCAGCCACTGAGTTCAGGCCAGCGAGCCAGAGCCAGCCCGCTCAGAAGCGCACGAGGGTCGCGATCCTGGGCCGGGACTGGCCAGGGAGGGATACCGTCAGTCAGTCAGTCAGTCAGCCTTGAATGGCCACCCATGAACACTAGCCAGGGTGACCAGGACCAGCCTGGTACTAACATCCCTGGATGGAAACAAGGCTGTTACTTTGTCGATCTCTCACTCGCTTGTGCCAATGTAACAATTTTGATTGGCCATTGTAGGCACGGAGAACGCATGAAGAATACTATCACGCAAGATCGTCAGGATGACCTACTGGATCTGATTGCCCTGGTTGAACACAGCACGCAGCCACAGCCGGCAGTCTCTGCCAGTGGGGCTGGGGCCGCCGCTCAAGGCTCGGCTCCCGGCCTGCCGAGCTATCAGCCAACCTCGCTGGCGCTGGTGAACCGCTTCCTTGCCTTCGTTGATGATCTCACTGGCGGCAAGGCTGGCTGGTTTCAGCGGCTCTTCACTTACCTTTTCATCGGTGGTGCAGCTGCTGTCGTCAATATGGTTGTTTTCTATATTATGTTCTACCGCATGTCTATATCGGTCAATAGTACGCTGCACAATGCCATTGCTAATATTACTGCCGCTGAAATCTCAATCATTGCCAATTTCCTGGCTAACGATTACTTTACCTTCCGTCATCTTCCTGGCCATCAGCGCTCGTGGGTGCAGCGCTGCCTGCGCTTTCACCTCACGGCCATTGTCGGCAGCCTGTTGAATTTCTGCATTGAGCTAGGTCTGACCAGCCTGGCGCATGTGCCGGCGCTCCTGTCGCAGGCCATCGCTATTTTCCTGGTCCTGATTTACAATTTCTCCTTCCATCACATCTTTACCTACGGAGGAATGAGTGCGGCCCACTGAGACCGCGGACTGTTAATCTGGGACGGTGCAACCAGAGAACACTGGGGATGGGGACGAGCGCGGAGCGAGGGGAAGGAAGGCGGCATTGGCAGACAGGTCAGCAATTGATCTGCCGGGCTGGAGACTGACCGAACTGGACTGAGCTGAGAGTGAGCATGAGCCATGAGCAGCAAGGGAGTGACCTATCGCCTGAAGTCGCGCGCTGAGATTGAGGCCATGCGGGCGGCAGGAGAAATTGTCTGGCGGGCTCATCAGGTGGCGGCCTCGCTGGTCAAGCCGGGGGTGAGCACTGCTGAGATCAACGAGGCCGTCGAAACCTTTCTGGCCGAGCAGGGGGCGGCTCCGCTTTTCAAAGGAGTCCCCGGTCCGGTGCCTTATCCAGCAGCTACCTGTATCTCACTCAATGAGCAAATCGTGCACGGCATTCCTGGCAAGCGGCGTCTCCAGGAAGGGGATCTGGTGAGCATCGACATCGGCTGTCGTCTCGATGGCTGGTGCGGTGACGCCGCAGTAACCCATGCCGTGGGAGGGGTTAATGATCAGGCCAGGCGTTTGCTCCAGGTGACTGAGGGCGCTCTTCATCTGGCTATTGAGCTACTTGGGCGCAAATCGCGTTGGGCCGAGGTAGCCCAGGTCATGGAGCGAACCATTCGTCAGGCTGGCTTTACCGTCTTTGAGCAACTGGTCGGGCACGGCATTGGACGGGAGATGTGGGAACCGCCGCAGGTGCCAAATTTTTATCGTCGCGAGATGGATTTCCCCCTCCAACCTGGCCTGGTCATTGCCGTAGAGCCAATGGTGGGCATGGGGAGCAAAGAGATTCGTATCCTTCCCGACCACTGGACCATTGTGACAGCCGACGGCTCGCTCAGTGCCCATTTCGAGCATACCATTGCCCTGACCGAGGATGGCCCCCAGGTGCTGACGACCGGTAGTGGCGGCCTCGTCTGGGGCTGATTGTCTCACTGGGCCAGCTCTCTCTTCTGCAGAGTGCATGCAAACGATACCTGGCGAAAGCAGTTCATGGGCTATGGACCCGTCGCCTGTTGGCGAGCAAGCGCGACAAGGAAGGTCTGCCTGATGGCGGAAGCAGCAGCATATGGCGATGTTCAGCGGCGGCAAGGTCCGCAGCGGTGGCAGGTTTCTCCGCAGTGGCTGGTACTGGCGGCCCTGTTCCTCCTGGCTCTTGGTAGCGGCTGTCTCCCTTTGGGGGGGACACCGCCCTCTCCGACCTCGCCGGCACTCAATGCGGCGGCGCAGCAGATGCAGGCGCTGCTGATGTGCGACGAGCGGCATGGCTGGGCCTCAACCCAGCGCTCTGTCCTGCGCACCAGCGATGGCGGAGTACACTGGCAAGATGTTACGCCTCAGCCCGAGGCTGGCTCGGTCCCTCGGGAACCCGTTGAGCGTATTGTCGCTGCCTACCTGAATGCTCAAACTGCCTGGGTGGCCCTCATTTTCCAGGGTGGATCGACCACGCCGATCTATCATACGAGCGATGGGGGCCGGAGCTGGCAGCGGACAGATGTGCCGGCTCCAGGCATCGGCGTTGTACAACTGACCTTCGTCGACGCTCTCCACGGCTGGCTGCTGGTCAATCTGGGTATTGCCACCAATGCCGAGGCCGTTGCCATCTGGCGCACCACCGATGGGGGCAGCCATTGGCAGCGCATCATGCAGGTCTCCGCGGCCCAGGCTCGCACGGCGCAAAGCTCAACGACCCTTCCCTACAGCGGCAGCAAGTCCGGTCTGGCTTTTCTCAATACGACCACTGGCTGGGCCACTGGCAGTGAGCCGGCCCTCAATCGAGCCTGGCTCTATGTAACGCACGACGGTGGCCAGAGCTGGCAGCCTCAGTCTCTGCCACTTCCCACTGGAAGCGAGAAGGCCCAAATTGCCACCCTGCCGCCGCGCTTCTTCTCCGATCGCGATGGCCTCTTGCCCGTCAATGTCTATGCCGCTGGCAAGGCGAGCCTCTATTTCTACGTCACCCACGACGGTGGCAAAAGCTGGCGCTTTGGCCAGGCGCTGCCGGCTTCGGTCATCGCCTGGTCCTTTGTCTCGGCCAATATTGGCTATGCGACCGACCGCACGACGCTCTATGTGACGCACGACGGAGGACAGCATTGGAGCCAGCAGCTACCCACTGGTCCTTTCGCGGACGTCATTCAACTGGATTTTCTGACGGCCAGCACGGGCTGGGCCTTGTGCCTGGCGCCTCCGGCGCAAACCCATATTCTGAGGACGAACGACGCCGGTCAAAGCTGGCAGCAGCTCAGCTAAGTCCTGGCTGGCTGGCTGGCTGGCTTCAGCTATCAGGTGAGCAGATAGCTTCTCTCCTTGTCGGTGGCGTGTCTGGAAAAGGAGCGGCCCATCGCCTGCTGCGATGGGCCGCTCCCTGCCTGTGCGCGCGAAAAAGGAGGAACATGGGAGTACCTGTCTGCTCTCCCTCTCCGGCTGAGCGGAGCAGGCTGGCCGTGGTGACTCGACCTGAGCCAGCCTGGTTCCTGCCCTGATGGCAAGCGCTGGCGTTTAGCTGCTCAAAGCTGCGCGGCGCTCACGCAGCTTGGCCAGCCGCTCCTCTTGCTCGCTGAGGCGCTCGCGCTCGCGCTCCACCACTTCGGGTTTGGCCCGCTTGACGAACTCCTCGTTGGCCAGCCGCGCCTGGAAACGGGCAATCTCCTGCTCCGTACGAGCGATCTCCTTATCGAGGCGCGCCAGCTCCTTCTCCACGTCGAACATCCCGGCCAGTGGCAGGTAGATCTCCACCGGCCCAGCCAGCAGGCCCATCGCCCCTTGTGGCTTGGGCTCCAGACGCTCATAGAAGCGCGGCGTCTCTGTGCGCGCCAGAAACTCGATCAAGGGCGCCTGCTCGCTGAGGAGGGCGAGCTTCGGGCCAGCAGCCAGCAGCACCTGAATGCGACGGGCTGGCTCCACGCCGAGCTGATTGCGCGCGTCGCGGATGCGCGAGATCAGCTCCTGCAAGAGGGCGAAGTCCTCCTCGGCCTCCTCGTCTTTAGCGGCTGGCACAGCCTGCGGCCAGGGGGCCACGATCAGGGCAGGGGCCGGCCAGCGCTCTGGCGCCGGCTCGCTGAAGCGGTAGAGATGCTGCCACACCTCCTCTGTCACAAAGGGCATGAATGGATGGAGAAGGCGCAGCGAGGCATCGAGCACCGCACGCAGGATTGCTGCCGTCGTCTCGCGGGTCGCGGCGTCACCCTGGAGCTGCACCTTGGCGATCTCCAGGTACCAGTCGCAGTATTCGGTCCAGAAGAACTCGTGGATGCGGCGACCGGCTTCGCCAAACTGGAACTCCTCAATCAATTGCGTCACGTCGCTGATCAGCTGTGAGATGCGGCTCACGATCCAGCGATCGGCCAGCGTACGGGGCTGAAGGGTCTCCAGAGGAGGCACGCCGCCCTCGATCTCTGCGGTCGCTGTCAAGACAAAGCGCGAGGCGTTCCAGATCTTATTGGCGAAATTGCGGTTGCCCACGATGCGCTCGGGCACCAGCTTCATATCGTTGCCTGGCGTGCTGCTCGTAGCCAGCGTGAAGCGCAGGGCGTCGGTGCCGTACTGATCCATGACCTCGATTGGATCGACGACGTTATTCTTCGACTTGCTCATCTTCTCGCCCTTGGCGTCGCGCACCATGCCGTGCAGGTAGATGACGCGGAAGGGGATCGTCCCCATGAAATGAATACCGGCCATCACCATGCGCGCCACCCAGAAGAAGATGATGTCGTAGCCCGTCTCCATCACCGAGGTCGGATAGTAGCGCCGCAGATCGGGCGTATCCTCGGGCCAGCCGAGGGTACTGAAGGGCCACAGCCAGGAAGAGAACCAGGTATCGAGCACGTCCTCATCCTGGCGCAGGCTGCTCCCTTCGCAGTGTGGGCAGCGCGTCACATCCTGGCGGCTGACGATCATCTCGCCGCAATCATCGCAGTACCAGACGGGAATACGATGGCCCCACCAGAGCTGGCGCGAGATCGTCCAGTCGTGGATGTTCTCCAGCCAGTCGCAGTAGATTTTCGTGAAGCGCTCGGGGAGGATGCGTATCTGCCCGTACTTCACAGCGTTGAGGGCCGGCGTGGCCAGCGGCTTCATGCGCACGAACCACTGTTTCGAGACCAACGGCTCAATCACCGTATTGCAGCGCTGGCAGTGGCCCAGGGGGACCGTATAATCCTCGATCTTGACGATCAGGCCCTCCTGCTGGAGCTGCTCGACGAGCTTCTTGCGCGCCTCAAAGCGATCCAAACCGGCGTAAGGACCGGCCTCGGGGGTCATCTTGCCATCGAAGCCGATGACCTGCACACGCGGCAGACCGTGGCGCTGGCCAATCTCGAAGTCGGTTGGATCGTGGAAGGGCGTCACCTTGACCGCGCCGGTGCCGAAGCCCATTTCCACAGCCTCATCGGCGATGATCGGGATCTCGCGCCCAATGACCGGCAGGATGGCCAGGCGGCCCACCAGATGCCGATAGCGCTCATCGCGCGGGTTGACGGCCACCGCCGTATCGCCGAGGATCGTCTCCGGGCGCGTGGTGGCCACGCTGATATACTCCGTTGTCTCGGCGTTGCTCCCGGCCTCGGGTTTGAGCGGATAGCGCACGTAGGTCAGCTTGCCAGGGGTATCCTCATGCTCCACCTCCAGATCGGAGATGGCGCTCATGCAGCGTGGGCACCAGTTGATGATGCGCTCACCCCGGTAGATCAGGCCCTCCTCGTAGAGGCGCGCAAAGACCTCGCGCACGGCCTGCGAGAGGCCATCGTCAAGCGTGAAGCGGGCGCGCGACCAGTCGCAGGAGGCACCGAGCCGGCGATGCTGATCCTGGATGTAGTGGCGATGGTGATGGACCCATTGCCAGACGCGCTCGAGAAAAGCTTCACGACCAAGCTGGTGGCGGTTGGTCCCTTCTTTGGCGAGCTCGCGCTCTACCACCGCCTGTGTGGCGATGCCAGCGTGGTCCTCACCGGGCACCCACAGCGTTTCATCGCCACGCATCCGGTGGTAGCGGATCATGATGTCCTCAATGGTTGCTGTGAGGGCATGGCCGATGTGCAAGACACCGGTCACGTTGGGCGGTGGCATGCTGATCACAAAGGAGGGCCGCTGCGGATTCGGGCGCGGCTTGAAGTAGCCTCCTTCCTCCCAGAAGCGATACCATTTTCCCTCGACCGCCTGCGGCTCATAGGCTTTGGGCAGGGCCGCAAGCAACTGCTTTTTCTCCTCGATACTGGCTATCTTCTCCTGTTCAATCATGTTCCCTCCTGCGGTAGTGGGTGAACTTTGCTGTCACCGCCTGGCTGGACTGCCCTGGCTGCTATGATGAACGACTGCAACAATGATGATGAGAACGATGGTGGCTCAAAGCATACTTTACTCAGGTCAATCAGACAGACGCGGCCAGGCCACCCACCTCTTGTCAGCTCAGACTGCGGCCCTGAGAGCAGGCGAGGCCAGGCTGCGTGCGGGCTAACCAGGGAGCCCCGTGTCCCAACGCAGGGATGCGGCTGGATAACGGTTCTAACAGAAAACCCTTCCCGCCGTCAAGGACGAGAAGGGTTCATACTCGTGGTACCACCTTGCTTCAGTCAATCGTCCTGCGCTCACGCTGACGCTCGGGCGCCCCTACCGACCAGTCAAGACCGTGATCTTGGGCAACGACACTGCTCTCCTCCCCTGCTCCTGGCAGGAGACGATTGACCCTCATTCGTGCGCTAACGGGCACACCGCAGCAGCTCGCGCGTCCAGGCTCTCAGCTGCTGACGAGCGAGTAGGGAGGGGGCGGAGCGAAACGCTCCTGCTGCGATTGTTCTCTCCCTTGCTCAGCTCTGCCGGGACCGCGACAAGCTCCCTTACTCAGACTCCCAGGCGACCTTCAGCGCTTGCCATCCGGGGAAGACTTGCAGCCGGCGATCTTCCCTCTCTGCCGGGGCCAGAGCGCTTACTCCTCCTGTTCAACGTCTGTGTCACTCTCTAGAGCGCGTAGCATGCGCCTTTGTTCGGATTGTTTCTAGTGTAGCGGATCGCGTAGCAAATGTCAAGCCGATAAGCAATCTGCCAGACAAAGGCTGGCTTGCTCATTTCTGGCTCTGGGAGGCCCTTCCCTGGGGAGGAAAGCCTTGTGCTCTGGTCCCTCTTTGGCCTGCCTCATTGCTGTGGCTGAGAGGGCTGAGAAGATTGGGCAGCCGCAGGGGCAAAAGCCTCGATGATCTGCTGCATCAGCCGCGTCTCTGGCACCGCTCCCAGAATCTCCAGGCGGTCGTTGATCACCGTCTTAGGTACACCCTGGACGCGGTAGCGCTGGGCCAGATCGACGAATTCGGAAACCTCGACGACATCCGCCGTCACCCGCTCGCTGGCCATCGCCAGCTCATGAGCCAGCAGGGCCATGCGTGGGCAGTAAGGGCAGGTTGGCGTGACAAACACCTGAATGTGCAGGTCTTGCTGCAGCGACTGCAATTGCTGCTGTGTCTGCGGACTGAGCATCGTTTCGCCACGCGACAGCCGGCGGATATCCTCGATCAGCGTACTGAACTCGTAGCCTGCTGGAATACCGAAGAAGCGCAGACGCCCCCTGGCCTTGCCCTCCAGGATGAAGGCCGGAATACGCTCAATCTGGCGCTGTCTGGCTTCGGCCTCATCGCGATAAAAATCCTTCACCACGAGATGGATCTTCTCCGAGAGGCTGGCCACCTCCTCCAGAATCTCGCGTGTCTCCTTACAGAACTGGCATTCATGGCCTGGAATCAGCAGGGGCGACTCGCGCTGCGTGAAGTAGGTGATCGTCACCTCACCATCCAGATCCTTGAAAAGCTCGCGAATCTTTTCACGATCGCTCGCTTCAATTAAAGCCATTGTATCACCTTCTTTTCTTTTCCTGAGACTAAGCGTTACTCTCCTACCCTGTTGCGCGCTGCCGGGCGAGTCCCGTCCCCAGAGGGGAGAGACCCGCCACATTCTACCGCGCGCAGTAGCACCTTGCATGCACAGCCATATCGCCGCGAAGGCGTCGGGCAGAGGGAGCGGGCAACTGGCCAGCTCGCACTCTGCCTGTGATAGTGTCTGCGATCACCTCACTGGCCTCACCATCACGGATGGGCGTGCGTTGCCAGATCCTCTGCCGTCGGCAGGGTGGGTTCCTCTGCCGGCTCGCTCACCAGCGGCAGACCACGCTCCTGCCAATCGGGCACGCCACCATCGACAGCCACGACCTCGCGTCCTGTGGCCGCCACGATGCTGGCAGCGATCGAGGCGCGGTGACCGGAGTGGCAGATGACCGCCAGAGGCGTATGGCGTGGCAGGCTCTCCAGGTGCTGAGGTAAATCGCCGATGTGCAGGTGAAGCGCGCCTGGGATATGGCCTTGCCGCCACTCATCATCGCGGCGCACGTCCAGCACGGTCAGTGAGGGCTGGCCTTTCCAGCGCCGATAGAGGGTGTCAATATCGATGCGCTCGAAGCTGCTCGTGGGCAGAGCGGCAGCCTTCCAGGCCGCGATGCCGCCAGCCAGGTAGCCTTGAGCCTGTTCGTAACCAATGCGGATCAGCTGCACCACCGCCTCACGTCGGCCCTCCTCATCCTCGATCAGGAGCAAGAGCGGTGTATTGAAAGGCAGCAGCCAGCCGACGTAGGTGGCGAAGGAGCTGTCCAGCTCGATATTCAAGGAGCCGGGAATATGTTCACGAGCGAACTCTGTGCGCGGGCGACCGTCGACCAGCGGCAGGCCCTGCTGCAACCAGCGCTGCACCTCCTGCGGCGAGCGCGGTGGCAGCTCCGGTAGCCCACCCAGAATGCGCGGCCCTTGCTGGTTGATATCATGCATGTAGCGGTAATAGTGCGGGTAGGCAGTGTAGCTGGCAAGCTGGCGGCGCACAAAGTCGACTTCGTCGCGCGCCTGCACCACGGGGTTGGCCAGGCGCTCTTGACCAATGGTAGTGCTGCGCTTGGCGCCAACAGCGCTCGCCACACAGAAGGAGCCGGCGCCGTGGGTCGGGTAGACCAGCACGCTATCGGGCAACATCTGCAAGAGACGTAGCAGCGAGTGGTATTGCTGACGCGTCAGGGTCAGGGTCAGCTCGGGGCCGAGCAGGTCGGTGCGGCCTGCGCTACCGACGAGCATGCTGCCACCACTGAAGAGGGCATAGGGCTGGCTGCTCTCCGCTTGGTAAAGCAGGTAGCTCGTATGCTCCGGCGTATGGCCCGGGGTCGCCAGGGCCTGGAAAGTCAGCTCACCCACGCCGAAGCGGTCGCCATCGCGCACCGGTTGGTGAGGATAAAGCAGGTGGGCATCAGCACTGGCGACAATCGTGGCCCCTGTGCGCGCCGCAAGCTCGCGCCCGCCGGTGACGTAGTCGTTGTGAATGTGCGTCTCCAGAATGTGGGTGATGCGCGCCTGCGAGCGCGCTGCGGCCTCCAGGTAAACGTCGACGTCGCGACGTGGATCGACCACCGCCGCCTGACCGCTGCGCCCGTCGCTGACAAAGTAGGATTGGTGCCCCAGACCTTCAATGAAGAACTGCTCGATTTGCATGGTTCTCACCTCACAGCCACCCGCCTGCTGCCAGCCTCGGGGGGGTGGCGCTCGCCCAAGGCTGGGCCGCTCGTTCGCTCGTCCTTCAACCGCTGGAGCGGCTGGCCTCTATGAGTATATCATCTTGATACGTTATGTCGATATAACTACTGAACTGCTAAAAAAACGGATGGCACTGACCTTCCCGCGCCACAGGATGAAAGCTGCGGCTGTCCCGGCGCTCCTGGCCATCTAAGGTAAGGAGCTATTCGACGGGCAGCCCGTGCAGGCGCCAGCTCGTGATCCCACCTTTGACATTGACTACGCGCGAGAGACCCAAACGTTGGAGCAGCCTGGCTGCCTGGGCGCTGCGATGACCGCTCAAGCAGATCAGCAGCACCTCGCGATCGCGCGGTACCTCGTCGACGCGAGTGGCGAGCTGTCCAAGGGGAATATTGACGGCGCGCGGCGCGTGGCCGCTGCGATATTCCCACGGTTCACGCACATCGATCAGAACGGCTTCGCTGTCCGCGCGAGACAGGCGCTCCCAGGCCTGGCGGACATCGATTGTGGCAACAGCCTGGGCTTCTTCTGGGCGTCGTAGAAATCGTCCAAACATGAGCCTTGCTCTCTCTTTCGCTTATCTGACGGAGGAGCCGCCCGCCTTGCGCGGGCCGGCTCGCTCTCCTTGACTTTCCTTTCTAATTATATTACTATATAGTCATGAAGTCAAGTGGTGATGATGGACATTCACCCATTGACCACTACTCAGAGGGAGAAAGGAGAGCATCTTGACAAAGGAGAGACTCCAGCCGGTTCAAGACAGGGGGGAGCGGCAGCCGCTTGATCCAGAGAGCGCGACGCGCTGGAAGCAGATCAGCAGCGAAGGGGGCTTTCCTGATCCGCTGCTCGAGCTGATTGCGGCGCGCTTCCGTCTCCTGGGGGAGCCACTGCGTCTCAAGCTACTGGCGGCTCTCACGGGCGGTGAGCGCAGTGTTGGCGAGCTGGTCGCTCTGACGGGGGCCAGTCAGCCGAATGTCTCGAAGCATCTGGCAGCCCTCATGCAGGGAGGACTTGTCAAGCGGCGCAAGGCTGGCACCAGCATTTACTATACCCTGGCCGACCCCAGCGTCCTGACCCTGTGCGACATCGTCTGCGCTGGTGTTCAGGAGCGCTTTACCACGCTGGCGCAGACTCTCCAGCTCGGCTCAGCGATGGCCCTGGAGGATCTGCCGCCAGTAGAAGAGAGCGAGATCAGCGGAGCGGGGCCCCGCCAGTAGGGCGCGTGCTCGCTGCCAACGCAGCGCGGTGCGCCCTCTCCTCTCGCCTGCGGCCCAGTCTTCGCCTGCGTTCGCTCACCCGCGTGGCCACGAGTGAGCAGAAAAGCGCCCCTCTTGTGGTTTTGGCCATAGTGATCTGTCGTAGCAAACAGACGAGCAGCAGACTGGAGGAGGCTCCAGTCTCTGCCAGGAGAGTAGTGCAAAGAAGGAGGGAGAAAACCAATGGTAACCTACGGTTTTGGCACCACGCTGGCTCTACCCTATGAGCAGGCTATCGAACGTATCAAGGAAGCCCTCAAGGCGGAAGGCTTTGGGGTCCTGACTGAAATTGATGTACGGCGCACGCTGCATGACAAGCTCGGGCTGGAGACTGCTCCCTACGTGATTCTGGGAGCCTGTAATCCCCACCTGGCTCATCGGGCGTTGGAACTCGAGCCAGAGATCGGCCTCCTGCTGCCCTGCAACGTCGTAGTGCGTGCCGTCGCTGACGGCAGCCGTGTCGAGATAGCCGATCCCCAGGCCATGCTGGCGGTAAGCGGCAATCCCCAGCTTGAACAGATCGCTCAGGAGGCGCGTGCACGGCTGCAGCGTGCTCTTGCTGCGCTTGCCCCACTCAATGCCACTTCCGCATAATGGCTTGTCGCGCGTGCTCTGGTATCCTATAATGAGGGGCAGTGTTCCGCAGTGAACATATCATCATAACCATAGTTGCGGAAGCGAACGGAAGCGAACTGGGCCAGGCTGAGGAGGAGTATGCCAACACCACAGCAATTGATGCCTGGGCCGACGCCGCTCTATCACCAGCTTGAGCAGATTCTGCGTGGCGAGATTGAGCGCGGCGTCTATCGTCCTGGCGATCGCCTGCCGACCGAGCAGGAGTTGATGCAGACCTACGGAGTCAGTCGCATTACGGTACGTCAGGCTCTCAACGAACTGGAAGACGAGGGTCTGGTCGTGCGGCGTCATGGTAAAGGTACCTATGTAGCCGAGAAGCGCATCGAGCAGAGCCTTGTCCGTCTGACCGATTTTGTCGAGGACATGGAGCTGGCTGGCCTTGAACCATCCTCGCGTGTGCTCGCCTTCCAGCGCGAGACAGCCAGTCCGGCGGTGGCCGCTGCCCTGGGTCTGCATGAGGGTGAGGAGGTGATGCGCCTTGATCGTCTGCGCCTGGCCAATGGCCGGCCTATTGCCTTCGATGTCACCTGGCTGCCGATGCGCTTCGGCGTGCTCCTGCCCGAGGAGGAGCTAAGCCGCGAGACGATTTTTCATCTGCTGGAGTCGCGCTACGGCATCCCCATTGAGGCAGGCACCTTTGAGATCACGGCGGCCAATGCGACGCCCGAACAGGCTCACCTGCTAGAGGTGCCGGTAGGCACCGCTCTGTTGCTGATTCGTCGCCTCTCCTGCACCGGAGGAAATGCCCCTGTCTATATACAGGAACGCTACTATCGACCCGACCGCGTGAGCTATCGGCTCTGCCTGCAGCGTCGCGGGGGCGGTGGAAGTCGTCCACCGGCCATTAGCGAGCTGCGCCCCATTTTTGCCGAGACCACGCTCCCATCGACGAGCGACGAGGAAGGCCGTCAGGGCACAGGCGTGGTCGGCCCCGGCGCGGACCCCGCTGAGCCTGCCGAAGGATGAGCGGAGTGCTCAGGGGCAAAGGTAGGGCGAGGGTAGAAGGAAGAAGAGACACGGCAGAGCATAAGGAGAGCGAAGCCTGGACCACAGTCGATAATAAAAAAGAAGAAGAGCCACAGAAGTTATACTCTGTGGCTCTCTTCTTGCAAGGCTCCTCGAGCAGGATTCGAACCTGCAACCCACCGGTTAACAGCCGGTTGCTCTACCGTTGAGCTATCGAGGAATAGGACTCTCACAACGGCTTGCGACATTATTATAACGCGGACGCCCGCATTAGTCAACACCTTTTTTCTGGTGTTGGAGAGTCTGGCCAAGGCAGTTCGATCTGGCTGGGGCAGCCGGGCGAGGTGAGCTGTTGTCAGCAGCTGGCCTGTCGCCCAGGCCAGCAGGCCCTCGGCAGACTTCCAGCGCGCAGAATGGTGGGAGCGGTCGTTGGCAACCAGCAGTCTGTCTGGCAGCGGGCTTTCGCTGCTAGCGAATGATTGGTAAGGTCGCAGACGGCTGACGGCTATGGCTGGTCGTCGTCGCATTAGCGCCCCGGCTGCGGATCACGAGCCAGGAACCGATGACGCCAAGGGCCGGGGCAGCGACGATGGGGATCAGCGTGCCAGTCAGGTCAGGCTTGATAGTCATCAGGAAGACGATGCCAGGATCAGCAGCGACGTTGTGATGACAGCGGTCCAGTGCAGCGGAGACAGCAGCGCCTGGCGTAACTCCAGGTTGACAGGCCCCGCGCTGGCATGCGCCAGTAAGGCGCCAAGGCGACGTCCATGCGCCCGGTTGACCTGGGAAGTGACCAGGCTAATGAGAAGGAAGAGGATCAGCGACATATTGAGCCAGGCGTGATGCCAACCCCAGGCGCCCAGCAGCAGGGCCAGGCCCGCCAGGAAAATGAGCCATGAGGTAATTGGCATCAAAATGGCCAATGGCCTGTTGAGTGCGCACCAGGCTCGCACAGCCTCAACAGTTCTCGCCTGGCGCGCCCCAACCATAGCTGTCAGCTGAACGGCCACCCCCATGAAGAAACCAAGCGCGCCTACGATGTGTAGGAACAGCACCAGGTGGTACCAGTCGAACATCTATGGCTTCTCCTTTTGCAGCTGCTCCTCTTATCGGCAGTTCTCTGCGAATTCCTGAAAAGAACCAGGTGTCAGTAGTTATACTGATCGGCGCCCCGTCGAACCAGGAGCGATTCCACAGTCAGCCTGTCATGCGGCTAACGCTGCAGAGGTGGCCATCTTCATCGACATCTCTCTCTGCCCTGCTCAGTACTGGGTTGACCTCACGATCCTGTCACGCGAGGGCTTGAAGGCTGTCTTAGCGGCCTGGCGGCGTTGCAACTTCGCCTCTCAGGTGTTCTACTATTTCTCAGGACGGAGCGGATACGGTATTCTCCGCAAAAAAGTTCAGGTTCTCCCCCGATTGCAGCGTCCTGGGATTACGCTAGAGTAGAGGGTGTTGAGAGCACACCTGAGAGACCTGAGAGATCAGATAGCTGATTTTGCCAAGAGGAGTGCGATGGAGAAGCAGATATTGCACTACTGTACTGCGGCGCGCTGGCCGTTAGCGTTAAGTGTGCTGGCGGGTCTGCTGGCGCTGCTGGCTACCGTTGGGCAGATGGCCTTGCTCAGTTGGGTCATCGCGCGCGTCTTTCTTGGCCATGCTGATCTGCAGCAGGTCGGGTTAGCCCTCGCAGTCCTGCTGGTGATCATTGGCTTGCGGGCTGGCCTGGTCTGGCTGCGCGAATTCAGCGCGCGTCGGGCCGGCAATCGGGTCAAGAGTGAGTTGCGACGCCGTCTCTTTGAGCATCTTTTGCTTCTCGGTCCTCTCTTCGTGCGTGGCGAGCGCAGCGGCGAGCTGATTGCCACGCTGAATGAGGGTTGTGAGCGCCTGGAGACGTACGTGGCTCGTTACCTGCCACAGGCCGTCTGGAGCCTGGTTATTCCGCTCCTCTTGCTGGTCATTATCTGGCCGCTTGACCATCTCAGCGCCATCCTGTTGCTGATCACTGGCCCTGTCATTCCTGTTCTAATGATTGCGGTGGGCAGCTATTCCCAGAAACACATCCAGCGTCAATGGGCAACGCTGGCGCGGCTGAGCGCGCACTTTCTTGATACCATCCAGGGCCTGGTGACGCTCCATCTCTTTGGGCGCAGCGGCGCCCAGGAAGCGCACGTGGCCCGCCTGAGCGATGAATATCGCCGTCGCACCCTCAGAGTGCTGCGCTACGCCTTCCTCTCTGGCGCGGTCCTGGAATTCATGACCATGCTGGCCATTGGTCTGATCGCTGTCTTCCTGGGTGTGCGCCTCATCAACCGCGAGCTACCCTTTGAGCAAGCCTTTCTGGTCTTATTGCTTATACCCGAATTCTATCGCCCGTTGCGAGAGTTGGGCACGCAGTATCATGCTGGCATGGAGGGACGTGTTGCGGCCCAGCGCATGCTAGAGATCCTGGCCAGCCTCCCGCCGGTTCGCGAACCGCGGGAGGCGTCGCGGTCGCTACCAGCGGCCCCTTTGACGCTCACTTGCGAGCAAGTGACCTGTCGCTATCCCGACAGCGAGCGCCCGGCGCTGCACAATGTGAGCTTTACCCTGTCCGCGGGCTCCTGCACGGCGCTGGTCGGGCGCAGCGGAGCGGGCAAAAGCACGCTCGTCAATCTGCTGCTGCGCTTCATGGAGGTCGAGAGTGGGGCCATTTTGGTCAACGGGCTGCCCCTGGATCGTCTGCCAGCGGATCTCTGGCGGGAGTACGTAGCGCTGGTGCCGCAGCGTCCCTACCTCTTTAGTGGCAGTGTGCGCGACAACATTCGCCTGGCGCGTCCTGGGGCCAGCGACGAAGAAGTAGAGCGCGCCGCCGAGCTGGCGGGGGCGGCGGACTTCATCCGTGAGCTGCCGGCGGGCTATGACACTGAGGTAGGCGAGCAAGGTCTGCGACTGAGCGCCGGTCAGCTTCAGCGTCTCGCTCTGGCGCGGGCCTTCTTAAAGCAGGCGCCGCTGCTGATCCTGGACGAGCCAAGCTCTAGCCTTGATCCCGAGAGTGAGGCGCTGTTGAGTGCGGCTCTGGCTCGCCTGCGCCGTCAGTGCACGGTTCTGGTCATTGCCCATCGCCTCAACACGGTGGCCGCTGCCGATCAGGTGCTGGTACTCGACGGTGGGCGTCTGATCGAGTCCGGCCCTCCGGCGGCTCTGTTGCAACAACCCACGAGCGCCTATGCGCAATTAATGACGGCCCGCCTGCAGGAGGCTGGGGCCGTGCCCGGGAAGGAGGCCGAGGCTTTATGACCACCAAGCGACCATCAATGAGAACGGCCTGGCGTCTGCTGGCCTTTCTCCGTCCTTTTACTCCTCAGATCATCGTGACGGTACTCTTGGGCGGCGTCATGGTCGTGGCCAACATGCTCTTGTTGAGCATGGCCTCCTACCTGATCGCCGGGGCGGCCATTGTGACCATGATCGTCTTGCTGAGCATTCCCATTACGATCGTACGCCTGATGGGCCTGGTGCGAGCCGCGGCCCGCTATGGCGAGCGTTTGCTCTCGCATAATGTCACCTTCCGTCTGCTGGCGCATATCCGCGTGACTGTCTATCGCCGACTGGCTCCCCTGGCCCCGGCGCGCCTCTTCCAGTTGCGCAGCGGCGACCTGCTGGCGCGCCTGGTCTCCGACGTCGATGAACTCCAAAATCTCTACCTGCGTGTGGTGGCGCCGGTGCTGGTGGCGGTGCTGATCACGGTCATCACCTGCTGGCTCCTGGCCATTTTCAACACGGTTCTGGCCCTGGCGGCCCTCTTCTTCCTGCTCATCACTGGACTGGGGCTGCCGCTGCTAGCTCTCCGCCTGACGCGCGGCCTGGGACGTCAGCAGTTGGCACTGCGTGGCCGGGTCAACGTGCACATCGTCGAGAGCCTGCAGGGAATGAGCGACCTGCTGGCCTACGGACAGGCGGCGCGACGGCGTGAGCAGCTGGCTTCCTGGGAGCAGCGGCTCGACCGTCTCCAGCGTCGGCTGGCTCTGGCTGGGGGGTTGCAGGAGGGACTGCAAGAGCTGCTGACGGGCCTGGCGGTCTGGTCGATCTTGCTGCTCGCCATTCCTCTGGCGGCGACCAGGCAGATCAACAGCATCTACCTGGGTTTTCTGGCCATGCTCGTGCTGGCGGCCTTTGAAGCCATCGCTCCCCTGGCTCAGGCCTTCGCTCAGCTTGGCCACTCGCTGGCTGCGGGCGAGCGCCTCTTTAGCATTATCGACACTGCGCCTGCCGTCAGCGATCCAGAGCAGCCGGCGCCCATCCCGGCCACCAGGTCGCTGGAGCTGACCTTTGAGGACGTCACCTTCCGCTATGAAGAAGAGGGACGTCAGGTCACCCTGGCGAACATCTCCTTCCACGTTCCGGCTGGAGCACGCGTGGCGATCGTCGGCCCGAGCGGGGCCGGCAAAAGCACCCTGCTTCGCCTGGCTATGCGCTTCTGGGACCCACAGGAGGGGCGCATCCTGCTGGCGGGCCAGGACATTCGTTCCTTTGCGCTGGCTGATCTGCGCAGCCTGATGGGTGTAGTAACGCAAGATACCTATCTTTTTAACGACACCATTCGCGGCAATCTCCGTCTGGCGGCACCCTCCGCCACAGAAGGGCAGCTCTGGCGCGCCCTGGAACTGGCCCAGCTTGACGACTTCGTACGCCAGTTGCCCGCCGGCCTCGACACCTGGATCGGCGAGCAGGGCCTCAAGCTCTCTGGCGGCGAGCGCCAGCGCCTGGCCATCGCTCGCGCCCTGCTCAAGGATGCGCCGCTGCTCTTGCTCGATGAAGTTACCGCGAACCTGGACCGTCTTACCGAGCAGGCGCTATTTGAGGCACTGGATATGTTGATGCAAGGTCGCACGACGCTGCTCGTGACCCATCGTCTCCTGCACATGGAGCGGATGGATGAAATTCTGGTCGTAGATGGAGGACGCATTGTTGAGCGGGGCAGGCACGAGCAACTGCTGGCGCTTGGCGGCCTCTATCGACGTTTGTGGGAAGTGCAAAACGCTCTGCTACCTGTGGCCTGAGTGAGCAGTACTCAATCCTGGTTGGAGGCCACAGCACCGCAGCGGTGGCGTTTCGGTTAGTTCGTGGGAGGTTTGGTCTGCATATGGACCTATCGACCATCTTATCGCGCGTACAATTCGCCTTCACCGTAGGCTATCACTATATCTTTCCCCAGATCACGATGGGGTTAGCCTTCTTGATCGTGCTCTTAAAGACGCTCTACTTGATCAAGAAGGACGAGCGCTACAATATCAGCGCTCGCTTCTGGGCCAAGATTTTTGCCACCAGCTTTGTGCTGGGCGTGGTCACCGGCATTCCGATGGAGTTCCAGTTTGGCACCAACTGGGCGCGCTTCTCCGCCTACGCCGGTGACATCATTGCCCAGACCCTGGCGATGGAGGGGGCCTTTGCCTTCTTCCTGGAGTCGGCCTTTCTCGGCGTCTTTCTCTTCGGCGAGAAGGTTTTCGGGCAGAGAGTGCACTGGCTGGCAGCCGTCATGGTCTGGTTGGGCACCTGGGCCTCTGGGGCCTTCATTGTGGCCTCCAATGCCTGGATGCAGCACCCCGTTGGCTACACCATTGCCGGCAACCGTCTGCACATCTCCAACTACTGGGAGGTGCTGCTCAATCCCTGGATCTTCCCCCAGTACCTGCACACCATGAGCGGGGCGGTCATTACCGGGGCCTTCATCATGGCCGGCCTGGGAGCCTACTATCTGCTGGCCAGGAGCCACGTTGACTACGGGCGCATCTTTGTGACCCTGGGCGTCATCGTCGGCCTCATTGCCAGCGTCATCCAGCTCTATCCCAGCGGCGACCTGGAGGGCCAGCAGGTGGCGAAATACCAGCCGGCCAAGCTGGCGGCCTTCGAAGGTCTCTTTCATACCGAGCAGGGGGCCGGGATTGTCATTCTCGGTCAGCCCAATACAGCGACCGGCCAGCTTGACAACCCGCTGATTGTGCCCAAAGTGCTCAGCTTCCTGACCTATCGCCGTTGGGAGGCGGTAGTCAAGGGTCTGGACGCTTTTCCGCCGAATCAGCGCCCCGATTCGATCGAGCTCCTCTACTACAGCTATCACATCATGGTCGGCCTGGGCACCTTCTTCATCCCGATCATGGGAGTAGCCTGCCTGCTCTGGCTCTGGAAGCGGCGTCTCTTCACGACGCGCTGGATGCTGTGGATCTTGATGCTGGCGACGCCGTTCCCGATCATTGCCAATACCGCAGGATGGTTCACGACCGAGTTGGGCCGCCAGCCGTGGATCATCTACGGGCTGTTACCCACGGCGCAAGGCTCGTCGGCCAACCTTTCGGCGGGCAATGTGCTCTTTACCCTGCTCGGCTTTGCCGGCATGTACCTGTTGCTCGGTCTGCTCTATGTGGTGCTCTCGGTCACAGAAGCCCTCAAGGGGCCTGAGAGCGGCGAAGGCGAGGAGGCCGAGGTCGTCGAGGAGGGCGGTCTGCCCGGCCTGGCCACCGGTACGGTGGCGGAAGGTTGAGCTGAGTGAGGGAGGTCAAGGCTGATGGCAACACTCTGGTTTATTCTCGTCGCATTTATGTTGACGATGTATGTCCTGCTGGACGGTTTCGACCTGGGCGCCGGCATCATTCACTTGATGGCCGCCCGCACCGACCAGGAGAGGCGCCTGATTCTGCGCGCCATTGGCCCGGTCTGGGACGGCAACGAGGTCTGGATTATCGCCGCTGGCGGTACCCTCTTCTTCACCTTCCCGGTGCTCTATGCCTCCAGCTTCAGCGGCTTCTATCTGCCGCTCTGTATTGTGCTCTGGCTGCTAATGTGGCGTGGCGTCTCCATCGAGTTGCGCTCGCGCGTGCCCAGTCCCGTCTGGGCCTCTTTCTGGGACGGAATGTTCTTTCTCGGCAGCACGTTGCTGGCCATCTTCTATGGCGCCGCCCTGGCAAACGTGATCCGAGGTGTGCCCCTGGATGAACATGGCGTCTTCTTTGAGCCACTGTGGACCGATTTCAACCCCTTTAGCAAGACGCCCGGCATCCTGGACTGGTACACCATCCTGATCGGCCTGATGGCTGCCAGTACCCTGACCATGCATGGATCGGCCTACATCGCGCGCAAGACCGATGGCGTCCTCAACGAGCGCGCACGGCGTATCCTGCGTATCAGCTGGCCGATTACCATTCTGCTGACCGTGGTGAGCACGATCGCCACCTTCGCGGTACAGCCGCAAATCTACGCCAGCTTCAATGCCCGCCCCTGGGGAGCCATCTTCCCCCTGGTGGCCTTCATCGGTCTGCTGGGAGTGGGTCATTTCGCCTTCCGCAATCGAGATCTGGCGGCCTTCTTCTCGTCCTGCGCCTTCATCGCTGGCATGCTGGCCAGCTCAGCTTTCGGTCTCTATCCCGATGTGCTGCCCGCCGTTAATCCAGCTCATAGCCTGACCGTTGACAACGCCTCCGGCAGCCCCTACGGGCTGACGGTTGGCCTGGTCTGGTGGCTCATCGGCATTGTCCTGGCTGTGATTTACTTCGTCTTTACCTACCGGCTCTTCTGGGGGAAGGTGACGGCAAAAGGCGAGTACGGCGGCTACTAGCCCTGGCCGGGTTGGTCAAGCAAGGCGCAAAGGGAGAGCAGAGCGCTGTGCTATCGCGCGGCTGAGTATAAGGCGCTCGCTGGCTCTGCTGGGGCAGAACCCTGGTGGGGCCAGCGCTGTGCTATACTGTACTATCCAGGCCAGCCGAAGTTGCGGACTGCCCTATCTCTCGCTCGCTCTGTTGCCAGCTGATCACTGGCTGGTGAAGGCGAGCAATACAGCGGCAGCGACAACTGCCCGGAGATGGAGGGAACATGCTCAGCAGCGCCCAAGATTACCGCGCGATCTGGGAGCAATTCGTTCTGCAGGGTCGTTTGCCCGAGGAACTCCTGCCGCCGGCGCTGGCGCAATCCTGGCGGCGCTGCGCGGCGTTGGGACTCGATCCCTATGGCCAGCCACCAGCGCCTGACCCCGGTTCCACGGCCTCGCAACCGCTCTCGCGCCGCCTGCTGGCTCTCATTCGGCCAGCGATGGAGGACCTCTATCAATTCATCGAAGGATCGGACTCGCTGGTCATCTTTGCCAACGCCGAAGCGCGCATCATCGAGTTGATTGGCGACCCGGAAGCGCGCACTCGACTTGAGCCGTTAGGAATGCGGATCGGGACGCTGTGGGGCGAAGAGCAACAGGGGGCCAATGCCCTGGCCCTGGCCCTACAGGAATCCTTTCCCATTCAGCTAGAGGGTGCCATGCACTACCGCGCCGCCCTGCACGCCCTCTACACCGCTGCTGCGCCGGTCCATGATCCCCTTGGGCAAGCGGTCGGTGTTCTGGCGGTGGCTGGTCCCTGTGAGCGCAGCCATGCCCATACCCTTGGAATGGTAGCCGCCGCGGCCCAGGTCATCAGCGGTCAGCTTCAGATGCAGGTCTGGCTGGGCAACACCAACGAGCTGCTCGCCGAGCTGAAAATTATTCTGCAAAGCCTGCCGGAGGGCATCCTGTTGCTACGGCGCGACGGCGTGATCTCCCAGATGAACGGACCTGCTGGTACCTTGCTGGGACTGGTGCCAGCGCGAGTGATGGGGCGACGCCTGCGCGACGTACTGCCGCTGCCCGCCCTGCTCCAGCAAGCGCTCGCCTGTCAGCAGCCCTTGAACGAGGAAGAAATCGTCTTTGAGACAACGCGGGGCCGGGTGACCTGCCTCTGTTCGCTCAAGCCCATCGCGCTCACGGCGGGCGAACCTGAGCCGGCCCTTGGGCGTCTGACGGTAGGCGGCGCGTCTGGTGGGCCGCTGATCTCCGACGGCTTCGTGCTGATCCTGCGCAGCATCGAGCGCGTGCAGAAGCTGGTGAACAGAATGACCGGAGCGCGGGCGCGTCTGACCTTTGCCAACGTCGTAGGGCGCAGTGCCCCGCTGCAAGAAGCCCTGCGCCTGGCGCGCCTGGCCTCGCATAGCAATTCCACGGTTCTCTTGCATGGCGAGACCGGCGTTGGCAAAGAAATCTTTGCTCAGAGCATTCACAACAACAGCCCCCGGGCCGACGGCCCTTTCGTTGCCATCAACTGCGCCGCCATTCCACGCGAGCTGATCAACACCGAACTCTTCGGCTACGAAGGCGGCTCCTTCACCGGCGCCGACCGCCAGGGGCGCTCAGGCAAGTTTGAGCAGGCGCACGGCGGCACGCTCTTCCTCGATGAAATCGGCGACATGCCCCTGGACCTGCAGACAACCCTGCTGCGGGCCATTGAGACGCGGACCATCGTGCGCATCGGGGGACAGCGCGTTATCCCCGTCGACGTGCGCATCATCGCAGCGACCCATAAGGACCTGCGGGAAGAGGTCCGGCGCGGAACCTTCCGTTCCGATCTCTACTATCGCCTCAATGTCCTCTCTATTCATATCCCGTCCCTGCGCGAGCGCCTGGAGGATCTGCCCCTGCTGGTTGAGCATTTTCTCCAGCGGCAGAGTCGGACCCTGGGCCGCTCCTTTGGCATCACGCCGGAGGCTCTGGCCCTGATGGAGCGCTATAGCTGGCCAGGCAATGTGCGCGAGCTGGAAAACCTCCTGGAGCGCCTCACCTACCTGGCGCGTTCCGATACTATTACCGTGCAGGACCTGCCGCCAGAGATCCGCCAGGCTGCCGAGACAGAGCCGGCCAGTACGGCCTCCTCTGCGGCGTCGGAGGAGCCGTCTCTTATGGAGCAGTCGGACCACGATCAGGCAGGCGGGAATGGTTGGCAAGGGGAGCCAGTCATGCCAGGGCTGCATCCGCTCAAGGAGCACAATCGCTCGACCGAGGCGAGCGCCATCCTGCAAGCGCTGGAGCACTGTCATGGGCACCCGGGCGAAGCAGCACGCCTGCTAGGCATTAGCCGCACGACCCTGTGGCGCAAGATGGTGCGCTATGGCCTGCGTCCCACGCCCCGCGCCTCCTCGTTCCTGTCCTCTGGCCCGAGCGAGACGTTGCCATAATGAAACAAAGTATGTTTCAGTAATGAAACCAGGCTGGAGAGATGTTGCAATGGTGCAACACCATCTGAGAAGCGGCGGGGGGGAAGTGGGCGTGCGGTGGCCTGTTGGAAGCCCCTGCCGTTACGCGAGGCGAGGCTGGCACGAATCTTGCATGTCATAGAGAGTAGACAGGCAAAGCCAGAGGCTCTCATCTGTAGCGAGCGGGGGGCAGGCGGGCGCGGGCGCCTGCCGGGCCGAGCGGATATGCTGAACGAGGCCATCGGAGGCGGAGGAAGATCTCCGTGGGCGATGGTGGGCCGGCGGGCGGCTCTGGAGTGAGAGGAGTGTGAGCGGGGCAAGGGGCAGAGCCGCTGTTTGAGGTCAGAGGAGGGCAACGGAGCGGCCCTCGACTTCTGGGAAAAGGAGGCAGCATGAAGAAGCTCATCAACAGTCCAGAGACGGTCGTCAAAGAAGCGCTAGAGGGCATGGCTGCCATGCATCCCGAGCTGATCCGCGTTGATCTGGAGAATCAGATCATTGTGCGGGCAGACGCACCGGTGCGCGGCAAAGTAGGCGTTGTCTCGGGAGGGGGCAGCGGTCATGAGCCGATGCATGGGGGATTTGTGGGGAGAGGCATGCTTGATGCAGCCTGTCCTGGTGCCATCTTCACTTCGCCGGTTCCCGACCAGATTCTGGCGGCCATGCGGGCCGTCAATGGTGGAGCTGGTGTCTTCCAGATCATCAAGAACTACACTGGTGACGTCCTCAACTTTGAAATGGCGGCGGAGCTGGCCCAGGCTGAAGGCATCGAAGTCGCCAGCGTCATCACCAACGATGACGTGGCCGTCGAGGACAGCCTCTACACCGCTGGTCGGCGTGGTGTTGGAGTCACCGTACTTCTGGAGAAGATCGTAGGGGGGCTGGCCGAGAGCGGTGCCTCGCTGGAGCAGGTGGCGGCCCTGGCCAGGCGTGTCAACGAGCAGGGGCGCAGCATGGGCATGGCCCTGACCTCCTGCACAGTTCCCGCCAAGGGTACGCCCACCTTTGAGCTGGGCGAAGATGAGATGGAGATCGGCATTGGCATCCACGGTGAGCCAGGGCGCCGCCGTGTCAAACTGGCCCCGGCTGCCGACATCGTGGAGATGCTGGCCAATCCTATCATTGAAGACCTCGGCCTGAAGGCCGGCGAGCGCGTGCTGGCCTTTGTCAATGGCATGGGAGGCACGCCTCTGATCGAGCTCTACATCGTCGCTCGCGAACTGGCGCGTATCCTCAAGGGGCGCAACATCACCATCGCCCGCTCCCTGGTAGGCAGCTATATCACCTCGTTAGAGATGGCTGGCTGCTCCATTACACTGCTGCGCGTCGATGACGAGATGCTGCGCTATTGGGATGCCCCTGTGCTGACTCCAGCCCTGCGCTGGGGGATCTGAGCCGGGCCGAAGCTGACGGTCGCCCTGCCTTCATGCGTTGACTTGCCTCACTTCTTCGTCCGTCCAGGCAGGCTGGCCTGGCGAAGCTGACAGGCAAGAGCAGGGCAAGGGTCACTTACCAGCGCCCACCCCTTGCCTTGCTCTGGGCCTCATTCTGTCGCTGCCGCCAGCGGCTTCACCCCGTCCGTCGTCGGCCTGGCCAGGAGTCTAAGAAGGGCAGGCAGAGGATCAGGCAAGGCAGCACGTCCGTCACGCTCGCCATTCCATTACCCTATTTAGTGAATGACGCTCGCGCTGTCAGGGCGACCCGCACCCGCACCCCAAGACTACGGAGGAGAGCAGGCTATGCCAATCACAACAGAGGATGTCTTACGCTGGATAACGCAAGCGGCCCAGGTTTTTCACGAGCAGCGTGATTATCTCACCCAGCTTGACGCGCCGATCGGCGACGCTGATCATGGCGTCAACATGGATCGCGGTTTCCGCGCCGTTCTCGACAAACTACCCTCACTGAGCGGCATGGATATCGGCTCCATCTTGAAGACCGTTGGGACAACGCTGGTCTCGACGGTCGGTGGCGCCAGTGGTCCGCTCTACGGAACGGCCTTTCTGCGTGCCGGGATGGTGACTGCTGGGAAGCATGAGCTAGACGAAGCGGACGTGATTGAGATGCTGCAGGCGGCTCTGGACGGGATCAAAGCACGCGGCAAGGCTCATACGGGTGAGAAGACGATGGTCGATGCACTGGAGCCTGCACTGGCAGCGGCCCGCAAGGCACAGGAGCAACATGAGAGCCTGGCCGTGCTGCTGCGCCGCGCCGCTGAAGCTGCGGAGGAAGGCATGAAGGCGACGATCCCCATGCTGGCTACCAAGGGCAGGGCCAGCTACCTGGGCGAACGCAGCATCGGGCATCAGGACCCAGGTGCGACCTCCAGCTGGCTGCTACTGAAGACGCTGGCCGAGGTTGCTGACTGAGCCAGAGCCTCCCCGTCTGCTTAATAGGCATCGCTGTCTGTCTGCCTGCTGGCCTGTCTCTCTGCCACCTGTCTCTCGGTGCAAGAGGGACTGGAGCGGACTGACAGGAGACAGGTGGCAGAGAAGATACGAGAAGCATGTGAGAGTGAGAGAGAGCCTCACTGGCACAAGGCGAGTGAGGAAAGGTCTTAGTCGGCCTTGAGGGTAGTGCCGACCCGCTCAGTGGCCAGGCCAGGTCAGGCTGGGCTGACGGCGCTTCGGAACTGTGGCAGACGGCCCAGAGCTGGCCCTCCTCTGTTGCTCATGGCGAGGAGAGTATCCGATGACGGTTGGCTTAGTGATTGTCTCGCATAGTGCACGTCTGGCCGAGGGCGTAGCGGAGCTGGCGGGCCAGATGGCGCAGGGTAGGGTTGTGATTGCGCCAGCAGGAGGCACTGCTGAGGGAGGACTCGGCACCTCGGTCGACAAAATCCTCCAGGCCCTGCGGCAGGCGGCCAGCTCCGAGGGGGTCCTGGTCTTGCTGGATCTCGGCAGCGCTGGCATGGCTGCCGAGATGGCTCTGGAACTCTTCAAGCAAGATCATGATTGCCCGGTGATGATTAGCAGCGCTCCCCTGGTGGAAGGGGCGGTAGTGGCTGCCGTAGAAGCCTCGATCGGCAGCCCGTTGCAGGCTGTGGCCGAGGCGGCGGCGGCAGCCACCACCCTGCCGAAATTGCCTGCAACGGAAGGCCAGACAGCCGAGGAGGCGGCCCCCGAAGATAGGACCACTGAGGACAGGACATGAAGGCCGGCTTACCTGATGGTGGAGAGTTCCACGAGCAGCAGAGAAGAAAAGCAGCGTTTCTCTGAAAGAGCTGCGACGTGGCCTGAGGTACCAGGCCGCGCTGAGAAAAGCACTCACTGGGCAGAGGTGAGAGGAAGGGAGAAAGAGACGATTATGCCCATTGTCGAACGCAATCTCGTCATTACCAACAAAGTTGGTCTGCATGCCCGTCCGGCCCGCTTGCTAGTGCAGACTGCCGCCCTCTTTCAGTCGCAGATTTTGCTTCAGTATGGAGCGCAGACGGTCAATGCCAAGAGCATTGTGGGAGTGCTCCGACTAGGAGCGCGTTGTGGGAGCACGATTCATTTGCGCGCGGAGGGAGAGGACGCTGAGGAGGCGGTGCGTTCTATCGAGGAGCTGGTCCAGCGCAACTTCGACGAGGAAGAAGAAGCGGACAGGCCCCAGGGCGAGAGCACTACTGGCATCTCAAGCGAGACACCGGCCTAGGCGGCAGCTTGCCAGAGCTGGCGGGCGCTGCTGCTGATCAGCACGCAGCCGGTCGCCAGCAGGCGAGCCACCTCCTGGTGGGTACGGATGAAGCCGCCGGCGATGAAGGGGCCGGGGAGGAGCGCGCGCAGGGTGCGGGCGAAGTCGGGGAAGATGATTCCCGGGAGCACCTCGATCAGGTCGGGCTGAGCCTGCACGATCTGGCGGACGCAGCTAGCCAGAGCCGACTCTTCGGTCAATAAGAGGGGCTGGATAGTCAGCAGGCCCTCGGCTCTGGCAGCGCCCACCAGTGAGGCGCGGCTGGTAATCACCGCGTCAAGGCCGATCTGGCGCAAATAAGCGAGGCCGGCGCGATCCTTACCGATACCAGCCAGCCAGTCGAGATGCGCAACAACACCCTTCCCTCGGGCATGAGCCTGCTCAACCAGTGGCTCCAGTGCGAAGGCATCGCCGTACTGGGCAAAGAGCAGGCAGGCCCGGCTTTCCAGGGCCGGAGACCAGTCCTCCTCTGCCTTGATGGCCGCGGCCACCGGATGGACGCGAGCCAACCTGAGAAACTCCTCTCTGGTCATTTCGCTCTCATTGTAGCAAAGAAAGCGTGGCGCCTACCAGGGTACGGCTGCCACTTGACAGAAAGTACCTGGGACAGGTATGATTACTCCTGTAAAGGCTGTCCTAACCAGCAGGTACAGCGCAGCGGGGAGGAGGGTCCTTCTCCCCGGTGTGATTGATCATCGCGAATATCGTCCGGACAGAGACTTGAGAAGTCCTGGCGCTGCCACAGATGTGGCAGGCTCAGGACTTTATTGTTTTTCAGGCGTTTGTCCCAGGCACGTGCGAGATGGGTGATGCGTATGCAGTCCGGTGTATCACTGCTCAACCTACCGGCCTCCAGCGTGCTGGTGCCGGTTGTGGAAACCCGCCCGCGCTTTGTGCAAGCGCTGGAGACGCCGGCAGTGCGGGCTATTCTGCTCAGACACTGCAACCTGTTTGAATTCAAGGCACTGGTTGAGCGCGCCCATCGCAACGGCTATGCCCTCTATGTGAATATGGATCACATCGATGGTGTCAATGCCGATTACGCGGGCCTGCGCCACCTTGCGACTCACTTTCACATCCGGGGCGTCATTTCCAGTCACCCCAAAGTGATGGTGCTGGCTCATGAGCTGGGACTGGAGGCCATCCAGCGCATCTTCGCGGTCGATTCGACTGGGCTGGAGATGGCTCTGGAGTCGGTGGATCGTGCTGTGGTGGATATGCTGGACTTCACCCCGGCGCATGTGGTGCCTTACATTATGCCTGCGCTCAGACCAACCCTTGATCTGCCGTACATGGCATCGGGCTTGCTCTATGGGGCGAATCAGTTGCGCGCCGTGCTGGCCAGCGGGGTCCGGGCGGTGGCAGTGACTCGTCTCGATCAGTGGTTACCCGTGCTCAGCGCCTGTAGCTCGTCGGCGGAAACGCACTGAGGTGGGTTGGTCGAGCGAGATAGACGCTTGCTCGGCCCATCTCTTCCTCCTCGCTCGCTTGCTGATTCGCTTGCGCCACCTGCTGGCTGGATGTCTGACCCAAGACATAGATCGGATCGATCGGCTCGACTCAGCATGGAAGGGTGCTCGCTGCCGTCGCCGGAGCCAGCGAGATAGTACGCTTGCTCCACTCCGCTCTGCCAGCATATACCGGCCAGAGAGGAGGGCTGCACGGCGTCCGCAAGCGAAGGGGCTTCTTGCAAAGCAGGGCAGGGCTGGCGTAGCCTGGCCTGTCAGGTCAGCCCGGAATGGCATCATGATGAGCAGTCTACTCTACATCCTGAAGACCCTGCCAGCCGCTGGTTGGCTGAGCAAGCGGCTCGCTCGCCTGCTGGAGGCAGGAGACAGAGGTCTCTCTATGGTGGTGGGTGAGAGAGCCGAAGGGGCCTGACTCAGGGCAGTGTACCTGTCTCCTGGCAGCGAAGGCGACGGCAGGAACAGCCTAGAGTGGAGTCGCCTGAAGTCGGTCGGTCCATCTTTGACGGCCCCCACTGGCTCGCTTGCAAGCGGGCTGGTGGGGCAATGTGCGTACGCTGGCTGGGCGCTGGGGGCTGATCCTGTTCAGGTGGCATGGTGGCCATCTGGGCAAGCGCCGCCAGCAGCGGACGTGGCTCGGCCCCAGGCCGGCGCTGGCCAGATCTCTACAGATGGGAGCCATGCAATTGCTATCAGCAACCACACGCCGTCAAAACCTCAACGCATTGCAGCAGGAGCGTTTCGACGTCCTGGTCATTGGGGGCGGAGTGACCGGTGCCGGTGTCGCTCTGGAGGCGGCAGTGCGCGGCTACCGCGTTGCCCTGGTCGAGAAGGCCGACTTTGCCGGCGGCACCAGCAGCAAATCGACCAAACTGGTTCACGGCGGAATACGCTATCTGCCCAATTTTGATTTCCCGCTGGTGCACGAAAGCCTGGTTGAGCGTGGCCTGCTGCTGCACAATGCCCCCTTTCTGGTGCAGCCGCTGGCCTTTGTGCTGCCGCTCTATCGCGGAGACCGCCATCCGGTAGGTATTCCCTTCACCACCCCTGGAGGGGTGGGTCTGAGCGCTGTGCTCGACGTCGGCCTGACGCTCTATGATCTGATGGCGGGCCGTTACGGTATCGCGCGTCATCGGCGCTTGAGCCGTCAGGAGGTGCTGCGCTATGCTCCTGACCTGGTGAGCGCCAGTCTCAAAGGCGGTTTCCTGTACTACGATGCCCAGACCAATGATGCCCGTCTGACCATGACCCTTATTCGTACCGCCGCCCGCTATGGAGCGGTCATTGCCAACTACTGTGAGGTGGTGGGCCTCCAGCTGGAGCAGGGGCGCGTCTGCGGGGCATGTGTACGCGATGTCTTGGAGGGGGACGAGATTACGGTTCAGGCGCGCCATGTGGTCAACGCCGCGGGTGTCTTCGCTGAGCGCGTCGAGGCCCTCTGTGGGCTGAGGCCGCAGGTCAGCATCGAGCCAAGCAAGGGCGTCCATCTGATCTTTTCGCGCGAGGATCTCCACGTGGGCGAGGCCGCCATTGTGCTGCCCGAGACTGAAGATCGCCGCATTCTCTTCGTTGTCCCCTGGCAGTCGCGTGTTATCGTCGGGACTACTGATACTGGCTCCGGCGACCTCGATCATCCCTTGCCGGACACCTCTGATATCTCCTACCTGCTGAAGCATCTCAACCGCTACCTGTCGCTCCGGTTGACGCGAGAGCAGATCATCAGCAGCTATGCCGGCTATCGTCCGCTCTTCAAGCCGCGCGAGCAGGGCGGCAGCGACACGGCGCGCCTCTCACGGACGCATGCCGTGCTGGAAAACGAGGCTGGGCTGGTGACGATTGTGGGAGGCAAGCTGACGACCTATCGTCGTATGGCTCAGGATACGGTGGATCGCCTCGACGAGCGCGAGGGCCGCCAGCTCCGCCATCCAACGCTGCACCTGCGCCTGGCCGGCAGCGAGGACTGGTCTCTGGCGCGGCCTGAGCTTAAACGGCAGGCGGCAGCTGCTGGCCTGGCGGACGATATTATCGCTCACCTGTTGCAGAGCTATGGCACCGAGACAGGCAAGATTCTGGAGCTGATGGCAGATGAGCCGACGCTGGCCCAGCGCCTGGTGGCTGATCTGCCCTATATCCGCGCCGAGGTTGTCTACGCTTGCCGTTATGAGATGGCTATGACACCTGCCGATGTACTGGCCCGTCGCACCTCGCTGATCCTGGAGGACCGACAGCGTGGCCTGCAGGCCCTGGAGACGGTCGCCTCGCTGATGGCACGCGAGCATGGCTGGTCCTCTGATCAGGTGCAGCGCCTCAAAGAGGCCTATCGTCAGGAGGTCGAACGCCAGCTTGCCGCCGAAGAGACGCGCCTGAGTGCTTGAGGGGTCGCGGGGTCATGCTGGTGACAGCTTCCCCGCGACCACAATTGCCGCCGCTGCCTGCTCGAACCCGCTTATGCCCTTCTCCCCCTCTGCCCCCTGGCTGGGCGTAACAGAAGGAAGGCCCGTACCACCTCGGAAGCGGGCCTGATCAGTCAGGATCGGGAAATTTCGCTGGCCCGTTCTTCCCGGCCCTGTCCCGCTTCAGCCTGGCTGAAAACTGTTTGACGTTTTCCTGCTGGCGCACTATCCTTAATTATGAGGATGAGCTGAAGAAAACTGCCTGCCTCTGCCTCATTCCGTCAGGCGCCTTCGGGTTCGGCTGTCATGCCCTGCGCTGATCTGGTGGCTATCTCTCTTCTTGCTCCGGCTGGGTTGGAGCAGGAGAGAGTCAGCGAGAGAGGATCAGGAGAGGAGGGACGGAGGTAACCAGGCTGAGAGCCATACAAGGGGGGAAACACGACGTGCCAGCCTCCTGGAAAGACTGGAAGATCTGGGTGAAGAACGCTCGCCCTTTTTCGCTGACGGCTACCGTGAGTCCGCTGCTGGTCGGCACGGCGGTGGCCGCTTATGAGGGCACCTTTCGCCCCGGGCCTTTCGTGCTGGCTCTGCTGGCGGGCCTGTTCCTGCAGATCGGCACAAACTACTTTAATGAATATTTTGACTATCGCTATGGTCTCGATAGCCCGCAATCGCTCGGTGCCAGTACCGTCATCTTTCGCGGCGAGATGACGGCGGGCCAGGTCTTGGGTGGCGGCATTGCCTGTTTTGTGCTGGCCGCCTTGCTCGGTCTGGCGCTTGTTGTCCTCTGCGGACCAGCTATCCTGCTCTTCGGCCTCATTGGGATGGTCATCGCCTATTTTTACAGTGCCAGACCGTTTCAGCTGGCAGCGCGTGGCCTGGGTGATCCGCTGGTCTACATTGCAATGGGCTTTCTAATGACCTGGGGCGCCTACTACGTGCAAATCCCGCGCTGGTCGTGGGCGGCCTTTGCTGCAAGTGTGCCGGTGGGCTTTCTGGTCACGGCCATTCTCAATATGAACAACATCCGCGATTACGAAGAGGATCGGGCCGTGCGCAAGCTGACCCTACCTGTACGCCTGGGCCAGACCTTCGCTCGCCGCTATCACGCCGTGCTCGTAGTTGGCAGCTATCTGGCTGTGAGCCTCTTCGCTCTGGCTGGCCTGCTGCCGCTGCACACCCTGATCGTCTGGGTCAGTTTCCCGCTGGCTTTTATCAATGTACGCTCCGTGCTCAGCGCGCGCGAACGCGCCGCCTTTATTGTTGGTTTCAAGCGCACTGCCGCTTTGCATCTGCAGTTTGGCCTGCTGCTGGCCCTGGGGATCACCGCCGCAGCGTTGCTGCGCCCGCTTGGTCTCTAAGGTGGGTCGGAGCGAAGGAAGGAAGGACGGGGTAGCTGCTGCCGCCCTGGATTGGAGATGAGGAAGGCATGGAAAAACCTGTGACGGGAGATACCGTTCTGGAAGAGTCCTTCAGGCGCGCTGGAGGAAAACGCACCTATGTCCAGCGTCTCTTTGCGCGCATCGCACGCGTCTACGATCTCCTCAACCGTCTCATGAGCCTGGGCCTGGACCGCCGCTGGCGAGCCTTTGCCGCTCGCTGTCTGGCGTTGGGGCCGGGCGAGATCGGGCTGGACCTGGGGGCAGGCACGGCGGATCTGGCCATTGCCGTCATCCGTCAGGCCGGGCCAGGGGCGCGCATGATCGGCATGGACATCACACCCGAAATGCTCGATCTGGGGCGGCGCAAGCTGGTGCGCCTGGGGTTGCAGGATCGCATCGAGCTGCGTGTAGGTGATGCCGAGCACATCGATCTACCGGACAATAGTGTCGATGGCTGCTGCTCCGCCTTCATGATGCGTAACGTCACCGATCTACGTCAGGCCCTGCGTGAGATGCTGCGCGTCGTGCGACCTGGCGGGCGCATGGTCTGTCTGGAAATCAGTCATCCGCCCGGCAAGCTGCTCGGCGCACTCTTTCACTTATACTTTTATCGCATCGCGCCCCTCTTTGGCGCCATCATCGGCAAAGCTGCCGAAGAGTATCGCTATCTGCCACGCTCGCTGACGCACTTCCCTGATGCGCCGGCTCTCAAGGCCATTATGGAAGAGGTGGGCTGGAGCGAGGTGCGCTTTCATCGCCTGAACGGCGGCATTGTTGCCGTGCACGTTGCCACCAAGCCAGGCCCTGAGAGTAAGAGCGGGGCAAGCGCGGGCGAAGCGGACCAGCCTTTGGCGTAAGGCAGTCCAGAGCGCCAGGGTGCAGACGGATGAGCAAGACGGCACGGCGCCCGGCCAACGAGGTCCATAGCCAACCAGCCCTGGTGGTTGATTGGTTGGGTGATGCTGCGAAGCGAGGGGAGAGCCTTGACAGAGCACACGACAGCCGAGAAAGCAACAGGCATCAACTATCGTCATTTCTTCCTGCAGCTGCTAGAGGCTGCACCCTGGCCAGTACTCGTCATTGATCGTGCGCTGACGATCCGCTATTACAACCGCCACGTCTGCAGTCTCTTTGGGGTCACGGGGCCGCTGCAGAAGGTCAAGCTTGATCAGCTCATCACCAGCGCCGCCATGATCCAGCTGGTGCGCGAGAGCATAGCCAGTCAGCGGCCCCAGAGCGCTGAATTCAACGAAGGTCCCTCCGGCCCCTGCTGGAAAGTCTCGGTCACGCCCCTGGAGCATCACAAGCCTCCGGTGGGCCAGGAGCGGCTGCGTGAGTACCACTACTTTGCCGTGGCGATCGAGGACCTCACCGAGCTACGGCGCCTGGAGCGCGTCCGCCGCGACTTCGTCGCCAACATCTCGCACGAGCTGCGCACGCCGCTCGCCTCGGTGCGGCTGCTGGCTGAGACGCTGGAGGACACCATTGAGACGGACCCTGAGCAGGCGCAGGTCTTCGTCGAGCGCATCGAAAAAGAGGTCCAGTATCTCACCTCGCTCGTCTCCGAGCTGCTGGAGTTATCGCGCATCGAGTCGGGCCAGCTGCCGATGGTCATCGAGCCGGTTGAAGCACAGCAGCTGGTGCGCGAGGGCATGGCGCGTCTGTTACCTCAAGCCCAGCGCCATCGTGTCAGGCTGAGGACAGAGATTCGCGACGGGCAGGTGCTGGTGGCTGCCGACAGCAAGCAGATCGGGCGCGTGCTTGTCAACCTCATTCACAACGCTATCAAATTCACGCCCTCGGGAGGCGAGGTCGTCGTTGGGACCTTTGCCGAGCCGGATGGCTGCAGCCAGCGCTTCTTTGTGCGTGATACGGGGGTGGGCATTCGGCCCGAGGACCTGCCACGTATCTTTGAGCGCTTCTACAAGGTCGATCGCTCGCGCTCCAAGTTCGACTATGTTGGCGCAGGCGGTGGCGGTAGCGGTCTGGGTCTGGCCATTGCCCGTCACATTGTCGAGGCCCACGGCGGACGCATCTTTGCCGAAAGCACCGTTGGCCAGGGCAGTACCTTCTTTTTCACCCTGCCGGTGGCTCATGCAGAACGCTCGACCTCCTGAGCGCCGCCAACCTGCTCCTGCTCAGGACTGGGCCGGCTCGGCAGAGCTGGCAGTCGAGGCCAGCCCTGACCCCCAGGAGGTCACCGCGCGCGGCGTCAGCATAATCACTGGCAACTGCTCCAGAGCCATCCGCTGGTACTGGGGATAGCGTGCGCGCAGCAGCGCCACAGCCAGCTGCTGCCGCTCATCGCCTGGCGGCAACAGCTGAGCCTCCCCTTCGACCAGCACATACCCAAGGCGCGACCAGTCCTCCTCGTAGTGGTCGATCAGCAGCGCCGCCTCGGGTCGCGCCTCGATATTGCGCACTCGACGCAGCGCTGTGGCTGCCACCCGCTTCGGTTTCTCATCGAGCGGCGTGTAGAAACAGCGGCCATCGAAGGCGTAGCAGACCGGCACGAGATGAGGGTGGCCAGCTGCATCTGCTGTGGCCAGGCGCGCCACTCGCTGCTCGAGCACGAAGCGTCGCTCCTCTTCCGTCAGTGCGGCGCGTTTACTCATAGAGTGCTTTCTCTCTCCTCTCTCCGTTTACGATCTCCTCTATTATGCGCTCTGTATCGGCAGCGGGCCTGTCTGCCCAGGGCGTGACCTGGGACAGAAAGGTAGCCGCTGTCAGCGACCAGCCACCGCAATTTTCTCTACCTGGGGCACAATCTCGGTGGCCAGCAGCTCAAATGGCTCCAGCTCGTAGACATTGGGCAGGCTAAAGATTGCCTGATCGATGCCCAGCTCGGCTAAGCCGCCGAAGAAGTCCACGGCAGCGGCGGGCGAGAGCGTGCCATTGCGCCCATCGCGGGACAGGCGCAGACTGCTCAGAGTCGTCTTCTCGATCTGCTCATAAGGGCGCCCAATAGTCTCGCAGTGCTCGCGCAGCACCGCTAGCTTATGCTGCAGCTGCTCTCTGCCACCATAGGCGAATAGATTGCAGGCATCGGCGTAGCGAGCCACCAGGCGCAGTGTCTTGCGCTCACCGCCGCCACCGATCAGGATTGGCGGGTGAGGCTGCTGGACCGGGCGTGGCGCATTCAGGGGGCGTTCGAGCTGGTAGTGTTTCCCCCGAAACGGACGCTCATCGCCGGCCCACATCTGGAGCGCGATCTGCAGCGTCTCCTCCAGGCGCTCGAAGCGCTCGGCCAGGGGCGGGAAAGGCACTCCCAGGCCGCGATGCTCCTCCTCATACCAGGCGGCGCCGATGCCGAAATAGCTGCGCCCATGCGAAAGCACATCCAGCGTTGTGGCCGTCTTCACCAAAAGACCGGGATGGCGGTAGGTCACGCCGGTAACCAGCGTCCCCAGGCGGATACGGTTCGTCCGACCGGCGGCGAAAGCCAGGGCCGACCAGCCCTCCAGCATCTCATGTTCGGCTGGCCCTACCACTGGAATCTGGAAGAAATGATCCATGACCCAGAGGCTATAGAGGCCAGCGCGCTCGGCTCGTTCGGCAATCAGGGCAAAAGTATCGCCGAGAGCACCTTGTTCTGTTGGCCAGGTAAAGTTCGGTACCTGGAGACCCAAACGCATATCTGTTGCTACCTCCTTAGCATTAGCAAGCGTACGGGACAGACTTACTTTATTATAGTAAGTCTGGTCCAGACGGAGGGCGGCGTGCTGGGCAGGATGGCGGCGCCGGAGGCTGGGAGGCGGCGCGCCAAAGGAGCTGTAAATTTCTATCTATTGCACCGTCTAAACGAGTGCGATACAATGAGCGCAATGCAATGGAGACTGGGGATGGTCCCGGCTAAAGCAGCAGAATGGGCACCAGAGGATATACTGGGAACAGACGGAGGCTGCTGGCGGACGAAGAGAGCCGGCCTGCTGGTGTCAAGGAGGAGCAAACCGCGTGAGCATGTCAGTTGAGATTGCGCGCCGAATTGCGGAAGCCTGCAAGCAGCGCGCCAGAGAATTACGCAGTCCTGTCAGCATAGCGATTGTCGATGCTGGCGGACATTTAGTCCTGTTTGAGCGCATGATGGCGCCGTATGGCTGGGCCACAGCCAACATCAGCATAGCCAAAGCTACTACGGCAGTGATGTTCAATCAGCCGACAGACGCTGTTGCCCAGTGGGGATCGGCCATTCCGGGTTTTGCCTCCAGCCTGGCGGCGATGACTCAGGGACGCTTTATCATGGCAGCTGGTGGCTGGCCGATTCGTCTTGGAGGAGCCACCATTGGAGGGATAGGGATCAGTGGGGGCAATGCGCCGGGGCGCGATGACGAAATTGCGCGTGCCGGTCTGGCAGCCCTGGAAGCTCTGGCTCCCGCGCTTGCTCCGCAGCCCCAGCCACAGCCTCAGTTCCAGCCGGCTGGAGCCGCTCCCCCAGCTCAATTCCTGCAACCTTCCCTGGCCTACCCAGCCAGTACACCTAGCTCAGTCAACGCTATCCAGGAGCTGGCTGGCGCGGCCAACGCTGCCGACTATGCTTTGCATGAGCAGCCTGCTGGACAGCAGGCTGCCAGTGAGAATGAGCCAGGTGGGCAGCGCAGTGAACAGATTCCACAGAGCGATGATGCGACCTTGCGGAAACACCTTGCGGGAGGTCCCTCATGACCCGTGATGCCGACCAGCGCCCGGCTAATCCCCGGCGGCAGCGCCCGCTGCTGGTAATCTCCAGTAGCTCCAGTACTGCCGCTGACCGACAGTCCGGCCAGCCAGCCGAGGGAGAGACTCAACAGACATCGGCTCGGGCAGAGGAGCAGACTTCTTCTTCCTCTGCTGCCTCCAGGGCGGAGGGCGCAGCGAGCGCGAGCAGTGCCCGACGCCAGCCCGGCTTTTTCGCCTCGGTCACGCAAACTGCCAGTGAGCAGGGGCAGTCGGAGCGCCAGCCATCGCCGACTGATGCGGGCAAAATGCGCCTCTGGCGAGCTTTGCGCCTGCGCCAGGGAGAGCGCCCCGAAGGCGAGTCTGGCGGCGCCGAGCGTGTCAGCAAGAAGGCTGGTGAGACAGCGACCAAGGGGCAGCAGCAGAAGGTCGTTCGGAATATGACAAAGACGCCGACTCCGTCGGAGACGGCTACCGCCGCTCGCGGTGCCGCGGGCAGAAGCGGCGGGCAGTCAGCAAGCAGCACAACTGCTCAGACAAATCGCCCGCTGCTGAAATCACGCCACTTTCTGGGCCTTTTCATCTACATCTTTGCTGCCACCCTACTGCAGATACCGCTGGCTTATCTCTCGCCGATCTTGCATCTGAACCAGGTACTGCTTCAGTTCTCAATCGCCAACTTTCCGGTAGTCATTACTTATGCTCTTGTAATCTATCTGGTCTTGCTCGTTGCCCTGCTGGTTGTTTTAAACCAATTCGACCTGTTGCCCTCCTTTGGCCGGACAGCAGAGGAGCGCCGAAGGAGCGCCTCCCAGGGGAGCAGCAGTCGGAGCAAGGCCGCCGGAGCCAGGGGGAAAGAGACCAGTAAAGGAGAGCATGATCACCTCTACGAAGACTATCGTGATCTGCGGCGTTACCTGCGGCGGCGAGCGCGCAAGCGCTAGCCCTGACCGTGTTCGTCGCCGCTGAGGATCGTTGGCCTCTGGTCTGGTCGGACCTTTGGGCACTGGCCTTGACAGCCGGGCTAATTGTGCCTATACTTCTCCTACAGAAGACTATGCGAGTGGCGGCGGAGATCCGCCCTCGGCCTGATTCTCGGGAAGTGGCGCGGGAGTGTGCCACAAAGAGAAGCTCTGTATGGCACGTGAGCGCGTCGCCAGGCGCGCGGCGTGGCAGCAGAGCGAGAAGCAGAAGAAGGATAGACGATCTGATGCTCAGCAAGCCCTGGCAACCACAACTGCAACTTCAGCAGTCTGCAGAGGCGCGCTTCTGGCAGAGCCAGCGTGCTGTGGTTGCCTGTGCTTTTTATTACTACTTTTACTTTAGCCCTCCAGCATGCTGGTGGGCCGCTTCAGGCTGAGCTGAGCAGAGCCACCTAATCCGTGCAGATCCCCAGCATGCTGGAGTAAGCAGAGGCGAAAAACCTCTGCTTTTTTATTTCCCTGGAATCTTGCCCTGTCTGGGAGCATGCAGTCAGGAGTTCAGGAGAAAGGAACGGACAGCTATATGATCATCGTCATTGATGCACAGGCCAACCAGGATGAACGTGCCGCCTTATTGGCGCTTGTAGAGCAGGTCGCTGGTCAACGGCGGCCTGTGGCCACCACCTGTATTGGGGAGAGCGAGGTCATCGCCATCGACCAGGCCGTCCTCGACACCCAGGCCCTGGAAGCCATCCGTTGCCAACCCGCTGTCGCTCAGATCCTTACCCCCACCACTCCCTACCAGCTCGTCAGCCGTCACTTCAAAGCCAGCCCCAGCAGCATTGTCGTAGGAGATGCCCGCCATTGTGATCCCGTCGTTATCGGTGGGGAGCAGGCCATGCCGGTCATCATGGCCGGACCCTGCGCCGTCGAGAGCCGCGAGCAGCTGCTGGAGACTGCGCGGGCCGTCAAGGAAGCCGGTGCGACGGTCCTGCGTGGCGGGGCCTTCAAACCGCGCACCTCGCCCTATCAGTTCCAGGGACTCGGCATCGAGGGCCTGCGGCTGCTGGCTGAGGCCCGTCAGGAGACCGGCCTGCCAGTGATTACTGAGGTCATGGAGCCGGAGATGGTGGAGGTCGTGGCGGACTATGCCGACATCCTGCAGATCGGAGCCCGCAACATGCAGAACTTCCCCTTGTTGCAGGCCGTGGGCCGGCGAGGGCGAGGCAAACCAGTGATGCTCAAGCGCGGCCTCTCCGCCACCATTGATGAATGGCTGCTAGCCGCCGAATACATTGTCGCTGCTGGCAATCCCAACGTCATCCTCTGCGAGCGCGGCGTGCGTAGCTTTGACCCGCAGACGCGCAACCTGCTCGACCTCGCCTGTGTCCCGTTGCTGCACGAGCTGACTCACCTGCCAGTGATCGTCGATCCCAGCCATGCCACCGGGCGGCGCGAACTGGTGCCCACAATGGCCCGGGCGGGTATCGCCGCCGGCGCTGAGGGCCTGATCCTGGAGGTCCACCCCGACCCGAACAGTGCTCTCTGCGACGGTCGCCAGTCCATCACGCCGGCTGAGCTGCGCACCATTGTCCACGAGGCGCGTCTGATGGTCCAGATCATGCAGGACGCCGACAGGCTATCGCAGGTGGCCTGACAAGCCGTCGGGCACAGGGCAGCAACCACCTCCAATGGCGATGCCGCCAGCGCGAGCAAGGAGGGGAGAAAGAGCAGGGCCGCCTCGGACGGCAGTCTGTGGCAGGAGCTGCCGAGCATAGGGGTGCGATGAGGCGCCCTTTTTTTATCAGGCGTGAGCCGGCGAAGCAGAGGGGGACAGATGCGGCTGAGCGGATGGGGAAAAGTTGGCGGAAGACTGGGAGTGCAAAGAACTGGCAGAAAACTCTATCTCGACTCTCATCAAACACCTGTGGTATACTCTTTGTTACAAGCCAGAGAGCACAGAGCAAAGACCGGGGGACGGCCATTGCGTCTGTGCTAGCGGCCAGGTCGAATATGTCGTTTGAGAAGTTGCAAGTCTGGTTTGTTTGAAGTCATACGGACAGGATACGAGCATGCCAACACGTGTGATCATTGCCGATGATGAACCCATTCAACGCATGGACCTGAAGGATGTCCTCACCAAGCAGGGCTACCTGGTCATTGGTGAGGCCGGTGACGGGCAGAGCGCTGTGAACCTGGCTCGCGAATTGCGCCCGGACCTGGTGATCATGGATATTCGCATGCCCGATATGGACGGCATCGCTGCCGCCGAGATTCTGACGCAGGAACGCATCGCGCCGGTGCTGCTGCTGACCGCCTTTGGCGATCAACCGCTGGTCGAGCGTGCGAAGCAGGCTGGTGTCGTGAATTATATAGTCAAGCCGCTCCGCGAGAGCGAGGTGGCCCCGGCCATCGAGGTGGCACTCGCCCGCTACAACGAGTTCCGCGCGATGGAAGGGAAGGCGAAGGAGCTGAGCGAGCAGCTGGAGACGCGCAAAGTAGTGGAGCGGGCCAAGGGTCTCCTGATGCAGCGCTATGGCCTGAGCGAGTCGGAGGCTTTCCGCAAGATCCAGAAAGCCAGCATGAACAACCGCAAGTCGATGCGCGAGGTTGCGGAGGCTATCCTGCTGACGAACGAAATCAACGAGATGTAGCCTGGTCTGCCAGTCGAGCTGCTTGCTGGCTGGCCTGATCTGCAGGCTGGCGCCAATCGTGCTGGTGGTAGCGTGCGGCTGGCTTTGCGCTGCCTGTAGAGAGCAGCAAGCGAGCGAGCTGGCAGAAGAGGTATGAGAGCAGAGCGAACAGAGAAGGCTCTAGTCGGGGGCGGCACTGCCGCCGTCCCCTTTCCCTCTGGATTGTCCTCGTTGCGCGTCCCGTGAGGTCGCGTCGGTGTAGGGAGAGCCAGCTGTTTGTCCCGTCCGCCTTCTCCCTCCGGGGCCAGGGCGCCGGGCGAGGCGCGCCGCGTCGGCAAGGCGAGAGCGAGAGGGAGAGAAGCAGAAGCAGCTGAGATAAAAGGAAAGAGAAGAAGGGCATCAGACGGGAGCGATGCAGCCGACAGTTTCTGCTACTGAGAACGTTGTGACGGTTGTCGGTATCCGGTTCCGTCCCGCCGGGCGCATTTATTATTTCGATCCCCAGGGACAAACCTATCGCACAGGCCAATATGTGATTGTGGAGACGGTACGTGGGGTGGAGGCGGGCCGCGTAGTGATCCCCGCAAAAAAGGTGGCAGAAAGCGAGCTGAGCGACCCCCTGAAACCTGTGCTCCGCCTGGCAACCGAGGAAGAGCTGCGCATGATGCTCTCCTACAAGAGTAAGGAGAAGGAGGCGCTGGTCCGCTGTGCGCAGCGTATTGCTCAGCACAAGCTTCCTATGAAATTGGTGGAGGCGGAGTATACTTTTGATGGGAGCCGTTTGACGTTCTATTTCACCTCGGATGAGCGCGTCGACTTTCGTGCCCTGGTACGCGATCTGGCAGCTACCTTTCGCACGCGCATCGAACTGCGTCAGATCGGTGCGCGCGATCAGGCCAAGCTTCAGGGCGGCGTCGGTCCCTGCGGCAAGACGCTCTGCTGCAGCTCCTGGATCAGTGATTTCGGCATCATCTCGATCAAGATGGCCAAGGAGCAGGGGCTGCCCCTTAATCCGGCCAAGATTTCTGGAGTCTGTGGCCGTTTGCTCTGTTGCCTGTCCTACGAGAATGAGAACTATATTCAGGCCAAGAAGCGTATGCCGCAGATTGGGACAATCCTGGAGACGCCCAGTGGACCCGGCAAGGTGGTTTCAATCAATGTGCCCAAGGAGACGGTCGAGGTCATGCTGGAAAGCGGAGCGACGATCCAGGTTCCTGTCCCCCAGCAGCAAGAGCCAGACCCTGGCCCAGGTCCAGGGCGTGCCTCATCCGTAGGTGGCGGTTGTTGCCAGACCTGCCGACTGAATCCTCACCGTCAGGAGGAGCCTGCGACTTCCAGCGCTAGTGCCGGCTGTAGCTGTGGTAGCTCGGGCGCCGGCCCTTGTCCGCGTTGTGGCTCCCAGGGTGGGTGCAAGTCAGGCTGCAGCACCAGCAATGCAACTATCAATCAGCAACGGGCGGATTAACTTCTTCAGGTGCTGAGAGAGGGAGGCGCGTCTATGTCTTCACAATGGATGGACTCGGGCCAGGCTGATGATCCCGTGGCCAGCGCGATCTGGACAGCCCCGGCTCAAGAACCGCAGGCGCAGGCGGCTTCCGCCGCCCGCCAGAGTCCACTTACCCCTGATGCCTCAACATCCGTTTCCGCTCTGCCTGAGACAGAGGCGGACACCGAAGGGCTAGCCGATGATGGCTATCCTTCCTCGCGCTTTGAAAGGCTGTGGCTGGTACTCAAGCAGTTTTCCCCGCTATTCCTTCCCCTGTTATTTGGCTCTGTGACTTTCTTGCTGCTGACGCCAGCGGCTCTGCATGGAAAAGCCTACCTGTCACATGCTGGCCTGTTACCGGCGGCGCTGATCTTGCTGGCAATTGCCATTCTGCATGGCGTCATGTTGTATTATGCCGCCGATAACGTGGTGCTATGGTCGCTGGCGCTGGCTTGTGGCGTAGGGTTATTCCTCGTGGCTGGCTCCTTTGCGCTCTTCGGTCCGCTGGTCAGCCTGATCCTCTTGGTGCTGGTGGTCGTGGGCGGAGTCCTCCTGCTACGCTATCTGCTCCATCCCGTCCCCGAGGGTTATGTCGACCTGGTTTTCGCCTTTGGGCAGTATCGACGCACCCTCTTCCCAGGGCCGAATGTGCTCCTGCCCTGGGAGCGGGTGGCTCAGCGCCTGAATACGCGGCGCACGCAATGGACCTGTCCGTCCCAGGTGGTGCATCTGACCCCCGATGAGGATGTCTATCTCTCGGCGACGATCTGTTACCAGCTGCTGCCAGAAGATGCCTATCTGGCGGTGACCGAGGTCAATGATTGGGAGGCCAGTCTCCAGCAGCTCTTGCTGACGACGATCCAGGCTGTGGTTTCGACCTTCAGTGTGGGTTATTTCCTGGCGCGTCGCTCGCCTGTCTACGGGGCCTCGCCTTATGAGGAGGGGGCTAACAGCTGGGAGGTGATCAACAGCGAGCTGGCTGAGCGTATGCAGGATCAGGTGGCGATCTGGGGAGTGCAGATCCACTGGGTGCATATTCATGATGTGGCGGTGGTGCCGCGCGGCTCGCTGCCGCCCGATACAGACGCGATGGAGACGGTGAAGGCCAGCAAAACTGAAGCGGCGAACGGGTCGGGTGCATCCCGGGCCGGGGACGACGCTGGTATGAGCCTGGCAGCTACCGCTCGCGCGGCTGATCCCAGCCCCAGTCCGGGCAAAGCCTCTGAGTCAGGCGGCAATGCTGCTGCGGCCCCGCTCTCTCCCAAGACGTTGAAAGAGGAGATCCTGGTCAACACCTATAATGCTGTCCGCGAAGGGCGCATTACCGATCCTGAGACGATTGCCTCAATTGCGGCGCGCTTTGAGACGGTGGCGAACGATCCTGAGCTAAGCCGCCTGGTCAGCTTTGATGCCGCGCGGGCGGCGCGGGCGCTGCGCCAGCGGGCCGAGCTGATTCGCGAGCAGCGGCAGCGAATGCGAGCCTATGCGCCGCAGTATGCCGATCAGACTGAGTTGGAGCGTCCAGGTCGCGAGTAGCCGTGTCAGTCGGGGCCTCGCTCTCTTCATGCTGCTCATGCTGCAGCAGCAAAGAGGGATAGCGAGGGACCAGGCGCGGAAGCGACGGCTGGGCGAGACAGTGTGAGGGCAGAGCTGGCATTAACTAGCTCTGCCCTCGTTTCCTTCAAGAAGGGCCGCCTCGCTGTCGGTGGCGGCTGATGCGGGCCTGGCTCCCTGGCCTGGCTGTTCCTACTGCTGGAAGATGATCAAGGGATTGTCAGTAGGCGTGGCGTTGGCTGGCGCGTTAATGGTGACGGGCTGGTTGAACTTGCTGTAGTCCACGGTGGCATTGGTCTGAATCGAGAAAACGCCGCTGAGGCCGGAGCTGCTGGTGGTCGGCGTGGCCTGTACCAGCTTGTTCAGATCGAGGTCCATCTTCAGGTTAAGCCCCAGTTCGTGAACGTAGAAGTTCTGTTCATCGATCCAGAGTTCTAACCCGGCCTGTCGCAGGGTCGTGGCCTGCTCAATCTGCTGTAGGTCGCTCTGGCTGAGGCCGCTGGGCAGCTGTTCAAAGGAGTTGAGCAGGTCCTTGAGGGCATCCTTGCCAAAGGTGACGCTGATGTGGCGCAGGTTCTGGCCGTGGAGGCTCTGATCACCGTGGTCGGTAAGCTGGGCCTTCTGCGCCAGGGTGAGCAGCCGGCTGTACTGGTCGCTGCTGGCTGCTCCCAGGAAGCTGCTCGTGCCGGTCAGGCTGCTCTGCTCCAGAACGTACCACTGGCCCTGCTTGTTCTGGATGTAGACCTTCCCATCTTTGATGATCTCGTTCAGCTGCAGGTCCGTGCCGAGGCCTGGTACGCTTAGCTTCATCTGAGAAGAGGTCTGATCTGGAAAGATCTCGTCGCCACTGCCTTGCATTGACAGGGCCAGGTTGTTGGGCGTGGTACTACTCTGACTGGTTGGCGTAGCTGTTCCCTGACTTTGCGTCTGGAGATTTTCCGTGACAGAAAAATCCATATGCACTGTCTTCAACTTCTGCATGCTTGTGACAGAATTCTGCAGAACCTGTCCAGCTGTGATAGTTTTGCTGCTGTTGCTACTAACGCTGGCACCCCCGCAGGCACTGAGCAGAAGCGTCAGGCCGAGCAAAGCGGCGAGAAGCGAGCTGGTCGATAGCCGGCGGATGAGCATGGCAAGCTCCTTTCGTACTGTGTTCTGTTCTTCTGGGAGGAGATAGACGCACTCTCCTCTTCCTTGTCAAATCTTCCCTATCAGAAGCAGCAATCCGGTGATCTGGTTCCCGCGCTGCGAGCCTTGCCATGCTGCAGCCGTAACGTTGTGGGCTGTACTGAAAGAGGCAACAAGAAGACAAAGCCACGCGCAGCCTGCGAGCGAGGCCTCTTCATGGGCCGCCTGTCAGCTGGGCGTGACCGTTTTTGCCTTCGGCACCCGGTCCAGTGAAGGGGCAGTTAGCCCTTAGCTCATCTCAAAGACGGCGCGGGGGTCGTCGGTTGGCGTGGCGTTAGCCGGGGCCGTGATCGTCACGGGCTGGTTGAACTTACTGAGGTCGGCTGTGCTGCTGAGATTCACCAGCAAGGTAGGAGGCAGTAGGGTGGTTGCCACGCCGGCGACCGGGGTCAGCAGGCCGCTGGTGTCGGCGTTCATGGCGAGCTTGAGCTGCACGCGGTGCAGGTAGAACTGCGTTTCGTCGATCCAGAGATCGAGCGCGGCCTGGAAGCTGCGCGTATGATCGACCAGGCTATTGAGGTTTTGGCTTCCCAGCAGGTTGCTGAGCTGGGTGTTGCTTGTGAGCAGCTGGCGCAAGCCCTCTCTGTTGAGGGGCGCGCTGATGTGACGCAGACTCTGGCCGTTGAGGGTCTCGTCTCCGTGGTCTGCGATGCTGCTGTGCAGCGCCAGCCCCAGGAGGGAATTGGTGTCTAGCTTCCAGCCAGTCAGGAGGTTGCCGCTGGCTGTCTCCAGTCGAGAGGCGTCAATGACGTACCACTGGCCGCGCGGATTCTGCAGGTAGATCTGCTGGCCGATGATGATCTCTGCCAGCCTGGTGCTCTGGTTGAGCGTTAGATTCAGGGCCTGCTTGCCATCGGCCAGCGATTGCTGTCCGTTGCCGGTGAGATTGAAGCTCAGGCTGACCGTGGGGGTGGTGCTGGCCGTGGCTGAGGGCGTGGCGGTCGCTGGCGCTGGCGTTGCACCGCTGACGGCGGTGGCCGTCCCCTGAGCGGTGCCCTGCAGCGTGCCGCTGGCTGTGAGATTAAAGGCGAAGCTCTTCAGCTTCTGCATGGCCTGGCTGCTCTTCTGCAAGACCTGACCGACAGGCAGCAGGCCACCCTGCTGCACCGGCGTCAGGCTCACCTGGCAGGCGCTGAGAACCAGGGCCAGGCTCATTCCCAGGACCAGGAGACTCGCTATTCCTCTGCGAGTTCGTCCGCTCTTGTTGAAAAGAGATGGAAGGTGCCGCATAAAAGACTCCTCTGTCTGTGCTGTCCTGTTCTTCTATAGGGCAGAGTGGTACTGCTGCTTCCCGCGAGCCTGCTGGCGAAGCCGCCTGCTGCCTCGTCGGGAGCAGAAGCCCGCGGTGCATCTTCTCTCGTCTTCCTTCCCCTGACACGCGGTAAGGTGATGCTGTGTTTCAAGCGCGGGCATGGTATAATGCGCCTGGGAGCTACCGCTTTCGGCCTCGCAAGGGAGAAACAACAACCATAAACTTGTTCCTGAGCAGGGTTTTTATTCCTTCGTTGGACATTCTTCGCCTCTCTCCGCCGTTCTCTAGTGAGGGAAATGAAAGGCGCACCTCGCCGGCAGGAGGGGGAGAGCGGGAGAGAAGACGGCTGCAAACTTGTTGGAAGAAGAGCAGAGCAGAAGGCTAGCGGCATGTTGATTACTCGTCTTGAGCTGGAAAACATCAAAAGCTATCATCGTCTGGCCGTCGAGTTCCGACGTGGGACGACGGCTATTCAGGGAGCGAATGGGGCCGGTAAGACGACGCTGGTCGAGGCCATTGGCTTTGCCCTCTTCGATGCCCTGCCCTATAAGCAGCATAGCCAGTTTGTGCGTGAGGGCGAAAAATATGGTCTGATCCGCGTCCATCTGGTGGGCAACGATGAACGACGCTATATTGTCGAACGCCGCTGCGGCGCCGGCGCCTATTGGCAGCTCTACGATTGCGAGGCCGACTATCGCCTGGAGCAACGCACCGACGTGCTCGATAAGCTACACGAGCTGTTCGGCATTGAGCACGAGCGCCCCCTGCAGACCCTCTTTCAAGATGCCCTTGGCGTGCCCCAGGGAACCTTCACAGCGGTCTTTCTGGAGACGCCGGCCAAGCGCAAGAAGACCTTCGACGAGCTGCTGCAGATCGAAGACTATCGCCTCGCCTCCGACTATCTGCGCGAGGTCCAGAATTACTATAAGGATCAGATGCAGCAGCAACAGCAAGAGATTCAGCGCCTCAGCTTTGAGACACGCGACCTGGATCAGTGGCGGCAGGAGCTGGCCCAGGCCCGCCAGGAGGAGCAGCGCCAGACGGAGCTGATTGCCACTGGCACGCGCCGGTTGGAGGAGGCGGAGAACCACTACGCTCTCTTGCAGCGCCAGCGCGACGAGCTGCTCGACCTGCGCCACCGCTTCGAGCAGGCCCACTTGAGGCGCGAGGCCGCCCGCCAGCATTTGCGCCAGTGTGAGCAAGAGCTGGCGCTGGCTCGTCAGGCGCAAGCGCAGGTCGAGGCCAACCGTACGGCCTATCTGGCCTATCAGGAAGCGGAAGCCGCCCTCCAAGAGCTGCGCCAGGCCGAGCGCCAGCGTAACACCCTACGCCAGCAGCAGGCGGCCCTGCAGCGTCGCCAGGCTGGCCTGAGCGCCAACAAGGCTCATGTGGAGGCCGCCCTCAAGGAGATCGAGCAGGCGCGCCAGCGTGTCATCGAGCTGTCACCCCTGGCGGACCGTCAGCGCGAGCTGGAGCGCCGGCGTGAGGAGCTGCGCCAGCAGGTTCAGCGCTATGATGAGCTGGTAGAGGAGGGGCGCAGCCTGCGCCGTCAACAGGAACAGCAGCTGAAGCGATTGCAAGACGTGCAGCATCAACTGAGCGAGATCGAGCCGTTGCAAGAGCTGGCTGGCCGGCTTCCTGAACGCATCACTCTCCTGACCCGGCTTCAGGCACGCCTTTCGGAGCGCAGCCAGAAGCAGCTTCAGCTCCAAGAGAAGCTGGAGACCCTGCGTCAGAAGGAAGAGGAGCGCGCCAAAACCGCTGAGCGCCTGCGAAGCCTGGAGGAGACGATCACCGCGGTCGAAGCCCATCGCGAGGAGGTGGCGACTCTGCCCGCCTTGCGCGCAGAGCAGGCCCAGCTAACGGCCCGGCGCTATCGTCTGGAGGGTAACATTGATGGCTATCGCGAGTCATACAATCGCTCGCGCGGTGGTCTCTGTCCTCTGCTCCATGAGCCCTGCCTCAATATTCGCCAGAAGGGTCTGGCTAGCCTGGAATCCTATTTCGAACAGCTCATCGCCGGCGACGAGGCCCAGCTTGTCGACCTGCGCCACCAACAGCAGGAACTGGAGGAGCAGATTGCCAGGCTCACTGTCTATGCTCAGGAATACGAGCGCCTGGGCCACTATCGGGCGCAGCAGAGCGAATGTGCGGAGCGCCTGCGCCAGCTGGCAGGTGAGCTGCTACGCTTGCAGCGCGATGTCGACGGCCTCCGACAGGACCTCGCTGAGCTGCAAAACCTGGGTCAGGAGATCGCTCAGGCCGAGCAGGCGCGGCGCGAAAGCGAACTGGCAGATCAGCGCGTGCGGGCTTTGCCGGCCCTACGGACGAAAGTGGAACAGCTTGAGGAGCAGCTAAAGCTGCTGGAGGAGCAGCTGGTGGAGCGCCGACAACAGGTGCAGCAGCTGCAGGGTGTTCGCGAGCGCCTCAAAGAAGTTGAGGCCCAACTGACAGAGCTGGATGATCCCGCTGGCCAGATTCGCGGCCTCTTGACCGCCATTGAACGTGAGCCGCACCTGCGCGAGCAGCTTGCTGAGCTAATCCAGCAGGAGATCAGTCTGGAGCGAGAGCTAGAGGCGCTGACTGAGCGCCTGGCGGCATATCAAGATCTCGACGAGCGCCTTGCTGAGCAGGAGAGCCGGCGTCAGCGTGCTCAGACTGGCTATCAAACCTATCTGGCCCATGAGCAGGGAGCGCGTCAGTTGCCGCAGCGTCAGCAAGCCTACGAGCGAGCCACCGTCGACTATCAGGGGGCCGAACAGGAACTGCAGCAGGCCGAGCGCGCCTATCGCCAGGCCCAGATCGCCTTTGATGAAGCTGAGTTCCAGCGTACTGACGAAGAGATCAAGAAGCTCAGGGCGGACCTCAAAGGCTATACCACCGCCCTCCAGCATACGCGCAGTCGTATCGCCGAACTGGAGGCGCGCATCCGCCAGGCTGAGGCGTTGCTCACCGCTCTGGAGGCTGCGCAGCAGGAATATCGCACCCTCGAAGAGCTGACCGGCATGACTGACCTCTTTCGCCAGCTGCTCAAAGAAGCCGCTCCGCAAATCTTGCGGGCCCGCCTGGCTGAGATCTCCGCCGAGGCCAATCGCATCTTTGGCGAGATCATGGGCGATCGCAGCGCGCAATTGAGCTGGCAGGACGACTACGAGATTGTCGTTCGCAATCGCAGCGCCACGCGCACCTTTGCTCAGCTCAGCGGTGGTGAGCAGATGAGTGCCGCTCTGGCCGTGCGCCTGGCTCTGCTCAAAAAGCTCTCCAACCTGACCATTGCCTTCTTCGATGAACCGACTCAGAATATGGACAGCACCCGCCGCAGCAATCTCGCCGAGCAGATTCGACGCGTCCGCGGCTTTGACCAGCTCATCGTCATCAGCCATGACGATACTTTTGAGCAGGGTCTGGATAGCCTGATCCGCCTGCGCAAAGAAAACGGCGAGACACGCCTGGTCAGTGACGAAGAGTGGCAGGCAGCCTTTGAGGAGGAGGAGGAACACGCTCATGCTCCATAAGGGCAGGCTCCTGGCCGCGCTGGCCAGTAAACGAGACCAGTTCATGCTCTATGGCGGGACCTACAGCGATCAGTTGGGGGCCTATCGTCATGTGCTAGAGACCCTTTATCGCCGCTACCGCTCAAGTGCTCATCTAGAGCAGCACCTGCCACCTGACGGGCAGGGTCTGCCAGCGGCTGGTGCGCGTCCGACGATCGAATTCGATCGCTGGCTGGTCCAGGCCACTCAGGAGGACTATCACGGTCCCGTCTTTCGCTTCTCCGAACGCTTCGCCAACCACGAGCAGGCGCGGCAGTGGGCGGAGTGCATCGAAGGGATTACAACGCTGGCCGTTGACGGCAGCCAGCTTCAGCCCTGGCGCGATGCCTCGATCCCCGTCGCCCTGGTCCAGGTCGGCCTGTTTGTCAATCCCCACCAGCGCGGACGTCCCTACGTCAAAGACGTGCGCCTCGAAGTGCTGACACCCGATGAGATCCTGGAAGAGGCACCCAGCGAAAGCGCCGATCCCAGTGGCTACCCCTACTCGGAACTGCAGGTCTCGCTGCGCCGCTTCCAGCTCGAAGTCGAAACGCTCTGCAGCCAGATGGAGCAGCTGGCCCGTCAGCGTCGGCCTGACGAACCCGCTCACAGCCCGGTCGTCTTCTTCGATGGTTCCCTGGTCGTTTCCTTCGCCCTGACCATGCCCAGTCCCTACCGCGAGCGCTACATCGCCGGCGCTGTTTCCCTGCTGCAGGCTTCCGAGCGCTTCCGCGTACCCTTGATTGGCTACGTCGACACCAGCTACGCGCGCGACATCATCACCATGCTCTTGCGCCTCGACGCTATGCAGCCCCAGCCGCTGCTGCGCGAGACCAAGCGCATTCACGATGCCCTGCTCTGGCAAGGGCGCCTGCATTGGGGCGATCGCACCCCGGCCATGATCTGTGCCCGTGGTGATGTTCTCGACCACTATGGACCCTATCGCGAGCGCATCGCCTTTTGCTATCTGCAGGCTGTGAGCCAGCGCCCGCCAGCCCGCCTGGAATTCCCGCGCTGGATCGTCGACGAGGGCCTGCTTGATCCCGTCGTCGATGTCGTGCGAGCCGAGATCATCGCCGGGGGCCAGGGCTATCCCTATGCCATCGAGACTGCCGACGCTGTCGCCGTCATTACTCTTCAGGACCGTAACGAGTTCTATGCGCATTTCCAGCAATTTATCGAGGGTCAGGGCCTGAGCTTCACCTTCTCCTCCAAGGCCCTGAGCAAGAGCCGCCGGCGCTGAGTGGCGCTGTCACTCTGAGGAGCAAGTGGGACTTGTGGCGAATCTGCTGCCTGGCCTGCTCGATCCTGGCTTGGCCCCAGCGGGTCGGCATCGATGTGATATGATAGAGATGTTTAGTGCTTGTGTGGTTCATTTCGCAGGAGAGGATGTCATTTTCGAAGCGCTATCATCTATGTCGCAACTAGCATCGCGGACAGCCAGCTACAAGCTGACCTGTCGCTGTGGCCATAGCTTTGAGTGCCAGGTCTATGAATATGTCAACGTCGCGCGTGACCCCCAGCTGCGCTATGCTATCCTGGCGGGTCGCCTCAACGTAGTCACCTGCCCCGCCTGTGGGCGGCGCGCTCAGGCGCGACGACCCTTCGTCTACTCCGATCCGCCCAATCACCTGCTTGCCTATGTCCATCCTCGCGACAACGTGCCGCGAGAAGGGCGCGAGCTGATCGAGGCCAAATTGCGCGACGTCTACGAGCGCGTAGCTCAGCAGCCAGGGGAGCCGGGGAAAGGGCCGGGCTCAGGTGTGGAACAAGGAGCGGAGACGCCAGATGAGGGAGAGATGGCCGCTTCCCTGGCCGCCGCCGCTGTGCGGGGGGCGAGCGGGGAGATCCCGCCCCTGCAGGTGATTTTTGGCCTGGATCAGCTAGCCCTCCTGATCAATGCCGGCCTGAGCCAGGATGAGCGTCTTGGCAAAATTGCCCTGCGCACCCAAAGCCGCAGCACCGCTCAACGTGGCCAGATGTTTGACATTGCCCGACGCCTGGCACGTGAGATGCAGTGCATTGTGGAAGAGGAGGAGCAGGGAGAAACCTACACGGTTTGGCTCTATGGGCCGCGCCGCCAGATCGGAGCCATTATGCGCGCGTTGGCCCCCAGGGGGTGACGAAGGACAATGATTACGGTTGGTGTCCTGACGATCAGCGATGGTGCCTTCCACGGGACGCGCCAGGATACAAGCGGCCAGACCATTCGCTCTCTCGTGGCGCAACTGCCCGAGGCAGTGGTAAGTGTGACCGCTATTGTCCCCGATGAGCGCGAGCAGATCGAGGCCGTGCTGCGCTCCTGGTGCGACGAGCAACGGCTGAACTTAATCCTGACAACCGGCGGCACCGGCCTGGCTCCGCGCGATGTGACCCCCGAGGCCACCAGGGCCGTCATAGAGCGTGAGGCTCCGGGCCTGGCCGAGGCCATGCGTGCCGCCAGCCTGCAACATACGCCCTTTGGCATGCTCTCGCGGGGAATCGCCGGTACGCGTGGGCAGACGCTTATCGTGAACCTGCCAGGCAGTCCCAAGGCCGTTCAGGAATGCCTGGAGACAATCCTGCCCGTTCTGCCGCATGCGATCAATCTGCTGACCGGCGGCCCCAGCGAACACTAGCCGTAGCAGCGAGCGTGCCCGCTGGCTAACCTGTTGATCAAGGCTGCTCGCTCCAGCCGTCGTCTGCCTGGGCAAGGGAGCGAGCGAGACTCAGGGCGGTATGTCGCCCCGGCTGGTAGTGAGGGGCGGGCCGACGGCGCTGCTGAGCGCTCGCCCTCGGAGCGCCTGCCCAGGGAGGGGATGGAGAAAGCCGCGGCTCGGCAGTCACCAGGGAAAAAAATAGAGACATCAGTCATGCGGGCAAGAGCCAGACACTACCCCGGTCACTGCGATGCCATCTTTGCCCTGGCCTGGTCACCGGATGGCCAGCTTCTCGCCTCGGCTGGACGTGATGGAAGCGTGCGCCTCTGGCAGTCGTCCAACGATGGCGCACTTGAACCCATTGCCGCCTACACAGGCCACGGACAGTGTATTCTCTCCCTGGCCTGGTCCCCCGATGGCCGTCTGCTTGCCTCGGGTGACACCGCTGGAGCCGTCCACCTGTGGGAAGTCGCCTCGCCTCACCGTTGCCTGCTCATCTACCGTGGACATCGTCGCTTTGTGCGCTCCCTGGCCTGGTCTCCCAGCGGCGACTATCTCATCTCGGGCGGCGACTACGGTGACAGCAGCCTCCAGCTCTGGGAGAGCCGCAGCGGGCGCTGCCTGTTCTGCGATCGTCAACAATACCGGCTCTTTGCCGTCGGCTGGTCCCCCAGTGGGGAGCGGCTGCTCAGCGCCAGCTTTGACGGCTACGTAGATATCTGGACCGTCGACGCCGGCGCTTCCACCTCCTCGCTCCGGGCCGAGCGTTCCCTGCGCTTCAGCGAGCATGGCCGACCCATCTACTGCGCCGCCTGGTCGCCGGATGGTCAGCTGATCGCCTCGGGCGGAGCCGACAACCGGGTGCTGGTCTGGCGACCGCAGACGCCCAGTCCCCAACTCATCACCATCTACCGTGACCACCATCGTCCCCTGAAAGCGCTGGCCTGGTCGCCGGACGGCCAGCTCCTCGCCTCCGCTGGCGACGACTGCTCTCTCCTACTCTGGCGGGCCAGCAGCGGGGCCACTCTGCTCAGCTACGGCGAGCACCAGCGTTGGATTCGCTGTCTTGCCTGGTCCCCCAAGGGTAGGCAAATTGCTTCTGCCAGTGATACACTGATACATATCATAGACATAGATGTAGATTAGCTCAACAGTAGCAACAACGGGACCTGAGTCACAGTCATTCCGGAAACGAGCGTGCGAGAATCAACCATGTTCAGCGAAGATGCCAGCAGGGGGCAGGAGCGCATCATGCGCCGCCGTGAAAGCAATCTCGACCTCTTCCGAGAGGCCGAGGAGGTCAACGAGCTCAGCGACGGCTATGCCTTTCGCTTCAGCGACACGCGAGAGCGGCTCACGGCCATTCTGGCGCTCATCAGCATTGAGCGCGAGTGTGCTCCCCTGCTTACCTTTGAGTTGCAGTTTGCACCGCAGCGCGGGCCGCTCTGGCTACGCATTCGCGGGCCGGAAGGGGTTAAAGCCTACATCAAGAATGGACTAAGCTCCCCCCGGCATCTCACCTGAGCGTCGAGCGGTGCGCGCCGAGCTGGTGTGCGTCAGACAGGAAGGAGCGGGAACAATGGCGACCCGAGTCTACCCAGAGAAAAGAGGGCTGCTGCAAACCAGCGACCGCCCCGATCCCGCCTGGCTGGAGGCGGTCACCACCCTCATCCCGCCCGGCGGCAAACTTGTGCTCGATCTTGGCTGCGGCAATGGTCTCTACACCCAGGCCCTGGCTGATCTGGGGGCTGCCTATGTTATCGGCCTCGACAGCGCTGAAGAGCAGCTAGAGCAGGCGCGTCAGCGCTGCGCGAGCTATCGCAACATCGAATTTCTGCGCGGGAACGCCCTGGCCACCGGCCTGCTGGCCGAGCGCTACGACATCGTCTTGATGCGCGCTCTGCTGCGCGATCTGCGCCCGACGGAGCTGCGCCCCTGCTTCATCGAAGCCTATCGCCTGCTCAAGCCCGGTGGTAGCCTGCTCGTCCAGGACCAGACCCCCGAGGATCTCCTGGAGCCGGGCAGCAAAACCCATATCTGGGGCTATCTCTTTGCCCGCTATCCACGTCTAGTCGACCAGCGTGTCCTGGCACGCTGCCAGCGCGAAGAGGTGCGTCAGATCATGCAAGACGTCGGCTTTCGCGACGTTCAGCAGCGCGCGCTTTGGGAGACGCGCGGTGTCTATCCCAACAGCAGCGCCCTGGCCGAAGAGCTGGTGAGCTACGTGCTTAACGCCCCCCTTTACGAAATGAGTGAAGAGGAGGTCAACGAGTTGCTCGCCTACATCGCCTTTCTTGAAGAGCACCTGGCCCAGCACGAGCAGGCCGGTGGCGAGATTATCGCTCAGGAGTGCTGGACCCTCTGGCACGGGCGCAAAGGCGAGTAGCATCCGGCCTAGCATCCGGCCAGACCAGGCCAGGACCCCTATCTCAACCTCCAGAGGCGAGCCAGGCAGGAAGGAAGGAAGGAAGGAAGTGAGCCGGCCCCGGACCAGGGTTGCTGCCCATGATCGGCTTGCTGCTGGCCTGGCTCGCCTCTCTGCTCTGGCTCAGATCAAGAAGCGTCCATTTTCATAGCAGAGCTGGCCGTCGGCATACACGCGGCCCTCGCGAAGATCGTTCACCATATCCCAGTGGATCGTCGACTGATTCCGTCCGCCGCTCTCTGGCAGCGAGGCCCCCAGGGCCAGGTGCATTGTCCCCCCAATCTTCTCATCAAATAGCGTATTACAGGTAAAGCGCTGAATATTGTAATTCAATCCGAAAGCCACCTCACCAACGGTGCGGGCGCCTGGATCGACATCGAGCATAGCCTCCAGAAAAGCCTGGTTCGTACGGGCCGTAGCCTTCACCACACGCCCCTCTTCGAAGGTCAGGCTCAGCCCCTCGACCGCGTAGCCTTGATAGAAGGCCGGATAGCTAAAGCGAATGGTACCCGAGACCGAATCCTCAATCGGGCCGGTAAAGACCTCGCCGTCGGGGAAATTGGCCTTACCGGCGCAGTTAATCCACTGGCGGCCCCCCACGCGCAGCCGTAGATCGGTTCCTGGGGCCACAATGTGCAACTCATCGTGCTGTCCCAGAAAGGCCGCGATGCGCTGCTGCTCCTCGTAGACCCGGCGCCAGGCCCCGATCGGATCAGGCATATCCAGCATGCCTGCCGTAAAGACAAATTCCTCATAGGAGCTCAGAGACATGCCGGCGTCCTGCGCATAAGCGTGCGTTGGAAAGAGCGTACCGCACCAGCGGGCCTCTCCGCTGGCCTCACGCTCCAGCCTGCGACTCAATAACGCCTGACGCGCTCGCTGGTAGAGAGCCAGGCGCTTGGGATCGACCGAGGACAAGGCGCGCGTATTCTCTTCGCCCCAAACGTAGAGGCGGGCCGTATATTGCTCGACGCGCAAGCGGTCCAGCTCGGAGACATAGGTCAGCTGCTCGTCGCTACCCTCGCGTAGCAGCAGCTCGGTCAACTCCGGCTGCAGCGTCTCCACCGCCACCACATAGGCGCCAGTGCGGATCGCCTCGCGAAAAACCTCGCGTGTCAGCGGAAAGGCTGCGGTAGGAGCCTGGATCAGCAATCGATCGCCGGCTTTCAGCTCCAGCGAGTAGTGGACAAGCACCTGAGCCAGCTTCTGATGACGTTCGTCGGCCATGAAAAGAACTCCTCTCTGTTCTATTAGACAAGAATCAGCATACCTCAAGCCGGAAAACTGGCAACGGTGAGGGGCGGGCGCAGCAGTGCTCAAGCATAGCTCTCCCCAAGATACGATGACGTGCAGGCCCCTCTGCGCGCAGCGAGGGGTCGTGTAGGTGCGGTTGCCAGCTTGCCCTGTCTCATCTGCTCAACAACAAGTAGTATAGAATTTCTGCACCAGCGCGGCGTCCGTTGAGGTTCCTACTTATGGGGACGGAGTGCTGCAGGGCCGTGCGTGGATGCTCTCTTTAGGAGCGATACAGTGGGCGGACGCTTGCCAGAATACCGCCCTTGCTCTATCATACTACAAGAACGCGAGACGCAACCGGTGGCACTCTGCAGACGAGCAAGGACCGTTCCATTTCAGCCAGCAGGCAGGAAGGAAAGACCATAGATTCTCATGGCGACACTGCTCAAGCAACCACAGCGTGGCGCCGCGTCCCGTCGAACGCGGCCCTCCTCGAACAAGAAACGGCCTGCCGCGCCCCGACTCAGCCCTGGCCAGCGCCTCAAGAAGCGTCTGGCCTACGCGATGAAGCATCCTCTTGATGCTCTCTGGGGCTGGCTCAGCTCGGTGCGCACAGCTATTTTTTTGATTGTCTGTATCATCGTCGTTTGCATCCTGGGCATCTACTTTCCGCAGGCGCCGGGCGAAGTGCTCAATGACCCGACGGCCTATCAAGCCTGGCTGCAGCAGAACGCCCTGCCGCAGTATGGCTCGCTGACGCCCATCTACGACTGGCTCCATTTCTTCACCATCTTCTCAAGCTGGTACTTTATGCTTCTGCTGGGCATACTGGCGCTCAGCATCGTTGTCTGTACCCTCAATCGCGCCCCGGCCATCTGGCAAAACTTTGCCCATCCGCTCATCCGGCGCAGCGACCGCTTTTATCAAAACGCCCTGGAGCGAGCCAGCTTCAGCCATCCCGAGGCCGTGGCCTGGACCAGCGCCGCCCTGCGGCGTCGCGGCTATCGTGTGCGCAGCGAGAGCGACAGCGTAGACAACTGCGAAGTCACCTATCTCTACGCCAACAAGAACACCTGGGCCACCCTTTCCACCTTCGTCTTCCACGCCTCGCTCGTGGCCCTCTTACTGGCGGGCATGATCAGCCAATGGCATGGCTTCCCGCTCAACAGCCCGGCGCGGCGCATCCTGCCGGCTCCTATCATCAGCCTCAGCGACGCCCTGGCCGGCTTCAGCTTTGATCAGGCTTTGCCGACCGGTGAGAGCGCCGTCGTCTACCCGCGCGGCACCCCTCACAACATCAGCTTTCGCGTCAACCATTTCACCGCGCGCTTTGATCCTCAGACTGGCCAGCCCATCGATTACGTGACCGACCTGAGCGTCTACCGTGATGGCGAGCTGGTGGCCCATAGCGACCATCTGCGTGTCAACGACCCGCTGACCTACGACGGCATCACCTTCCATCAATCCTCACTGGTAGCCTCAGCGGTCATCACCATCACCGATGCCCAGGGCAATGTCCTCTATCACGATGCCGTCATCCTCGATAGCAGCAGCACCCTGCCCTCGGGCAACGGCGTCGTCGACTATGCGCGCGGTATCCCCATTGGTGGGACCAACTACACGATGGGGGTCTTCTTCATTCATGCAGATGGGCAACATTTGTCCCAGATTGCCCATCCCGTGCTGCTCATCGCCATTGGCACACCGGGCACCAGCAATAACGAGGACAAAGCTCTGCTGCGTCTCTCGCCCGGACAGAGCGGCAAGAGCGTCGACGGTCAGTGGACCATCAGGCTTGACGCCGCCAGCGACGCCACCGTCTTGCTGGTCACGCGCGACGCCGGGTCTCCGCTCGTCTGGCCGATTGCCGTTGTCCTGGTGCTCAGCCTGTGTATCACCTTCTACTTCCCGCAGCGACGCATCTGGCTGCGCATCCGCGGCGACCAGGTCGAAATGGCAGCCCTGCGCGAACACTTCACCAACATCCGTACCGATCTCCTGGGCATCGCACGCGAGGCCCGGGCCTCAGCAGCCCGCCAGGAGCAGGGTGAGCGAGCGCCCGAGGAGACACGCCCCTCCCATGCCTTATCAAGCAAGCAGTAAATGCCAGGGCTTGGGGACGGCGTTCAGGGGGACAGCGCTGATAGAAGCGGCCATTGACAGTGATTCACAATTGATATATCCTAGCGTTAGAAACACGTCCTTGTCCTGCAACACAGAGGCAAGAGCAAGCAGCAGGGGTCACAAGGTTCGTAGCCCTGTCCATCCGCAAGAGGATGCTGCAAGCAAGAAAGGAACAAGCGTATGAAGCTCACGATGAAAGGCGACTACGGACTACGGGCCATGCTTGACATGGCGGCCTACTATGGACAGGGACCGGTTGAAAGTGCGGATATTGCCAGTCGGCAGTATATTCCTGAGCATTACCTTGATCAGATCCTGATGGCGCTCCGCAAGGAAGGGCTGGTCAAGAGTGTGCGCGGTCCCAAGGGTGGGCATATGCTGGCAAGGCCGCCCTCTCAGATTACCATGGCCGAGGTCGTGCGGGCCCTGGAGGGCTACGTGCCGCCGATGAAATGTTTGCCTTCGCCTGGTGTCTGTGAGCTGTCACCAGGCTGTGCTTTGCGCGAGGTCTGGCAGAAAATCGACGAAATGACCTGGCAAATTCTGCTCTCGACGACCATCGAGGAGCTGGCGCAGCGCCATCGCACTGGCGCCGCTGCAGAGACCATGTACTATATCTAGCCAGTCCAGGCGGGGCGAGCTGTCGCTTCTGGGAGTGGCAGGCTGATGAGTGGTGGGTGGAGGAGCAGATTGGTGGCCCGGACTGGGGATGCGCAGCAGCAGGCGGCGGCAGTTGTCCGCTGGCCTGAAGGGGAAGGGTAGTAAGACGTGGTTGTTCCCGTGCAAAAAGCGAAGAAGACGAAGGTAATCGCTCTGGTAGAGGACGATCCGCGCCTCATCGAGATGGTTCAGGCGGTCATCACGACCGTTAGTTCCTGGCAGCTGCACGTTTTCCCCGATGGGCAGGAGGCTCGTGAGCATTTGCCCAACATTGGGGCCGATTTGATCCTACTCGATGTAGGTTTGCCCAACCTCGACGGCGTCTCCCTCTACAGGATCTTGCGCGGCCATAGTCAAACCAGGCATATACCAATTATTGTCATCACCGGTAGCTACGAGTGGGAGCTGCATCGCATGGGCTTGCATACGGGTTTGATGCTGCGCAAACCCTTCAGCGTGCAAGAACTCCTCTTTCTCATGCGCGCCCTGCTCGCCGAGGAGCCGGAGCAAGCCGAGCCAGCAGAAGACTAGGTGAAACAGGCAAGCAAGCAGGTAGGTGAACATGGCGCGCTGGCCCAAGGATGCAACAGAGCTGGTCGGTCGCACCCCGCTGGTTGAGCTAAAGCGTTTTGCTGCTTCCTGCGGTGCCACTGTATTGGCCAAGCTAGAGATGTTCAGCCCTGGTGGCAGCCTCAAGGATCGTCCAGCCCTCAAGATGATCTGCGAGGCGGAGACGCAGGGTCTCTTGCGCCCTGGGGGGGTCATCACCGAGCCAACGAGCGGGAATATGGGCATCTCCCTGGCCTGGATCGCCGCCGCCCGTGGCTATCGCTGCATCCTTACCATGCCCGATACCATCAGCCTGGAGCGTCGTCTGCTCCTGCGTCGCCTTGGGGCCCAGGTGATTCTCACGCCAGGCAACCAGGGGATGCGTGGCGCCATCAACAAAGTGATCGAGCTGCGTACCTCCCTGTCAAATGCCTGGTATCCCCAGCAGTTTTATAATCAAGCCAACCCCCGTGCTCACCGCGAGGGCACTGCCGTTGAGATCTGGGAAGACACCGGCGGGGCCGTTGATATGGTAGTGATTGGCGTCGGCACTGGTGGCACCCTGACCGGGGTCGCTGAAGGTCTGCGTGCTCGCAAGCCAACGGTAGAGGTGGTAGCCGTCGAGCCGGCGGCCTGCGCCATTCTCTCGGGTGGGCGTCCCGGGCCGCATCGCATTGAGGGCCTTGGAGCGGGTTTCGTCCCCGACACCCTGCGCGTCGATCTGATCGATCGCGTCATTCCCGTCAGCGATCATGATGCCGTGGCCACCGCGCGCACCATCATGGAGCAAGAAGGCCTCTCTGTCGGCATCAGCAGCGGGGCTGTCGCCTGGGCTGCCCTCCAGGAGGCTCGCAAGCAAGAGAACGAGGGCAAGGTCATCGTGACCATCTTCCCCAGCGCCGCCGAGCGCTATCTGCATACGATCCTCTTCGACGATCTGCGCGTCTAACAGCGCCGCTTTCCGGCTTCAGCGGGAGCACTGGCTGGATAGGGAGGCCCCTGAACGATGCTGGCGGCGCGTGACACAGAGTGAGGCAGCCTCAGCAAAGCGGATGCACTAAGATCGCTCCCGATCAGCTCTGTCAACTGCCTGCTCATGAGACCGAAGTCCCGCCTGATTCGTCTTAAACCATAGCGGCTGTGACCAGCCTCCAGGCGATTGCCAGGAAGCACCAGGTCGACTCAGCGTGACTCGTCAGGAAAGCCCTGGCGGGCCGCCGCCTCTTGCCTGGCCTCTCGACCTGAAGCAGGAGCGGCGCCGACCTGACGGCAGATCTGCAACGCTGGCCAGCCGAGATGTTTTTGCTGCACATGGGGAGGGATGGTACGCGCGATGTCAACAATTGGTCAATATCAAAGCGGGACAGAGGTCCAACGCTTTCATCTGAAGCGCTCCGCCTATGTGCGCAACAGCCTGCTCGCTCTCTTGACGGCGGTGACCTTCCTGCTGGTGGCGGTGGGGTTGGTAGGGGGGGGACGCTGGCTCTGGGGAAGCTATGGGCATACCTTCACGCCCTATCTGAAGTGGCAGGATGCCCTGCTGGCGTTGGTGGTCTACCTCACCCTGAGCGCCCTGGCCGGCTGCCTCACGAGCCTGCGCTATCTCTATGCTCTGCAGATGGGCTACCGTCGGGAAATGCTGCTCATTGACGAGCACAGCCTGACGGTGCGTGATTTATCGCATAAGAACCTGGGCAGCATCTTCTGGATGATCGGTACGACCCTGCTCTGCTTTCTGGTGGTTCTGGGGGGCCTGATCCCGCTGATCCTGCTGGGCTGGGTGCAGACCTGGGCCGATCCCGTCCTGACAACCCTGGGTACCGCTCTGCTCCTGCTACTCACGCTGCCCGGGTTAGCGCTGACCATAGGAATGCTGGTGCTGCTGGCGTGCATTTTGGTTAGCTGCTTCTCGCTCTGTCGTCAGATGGGGGCGCCGCGGACCTACCGGCTCGATAGCCATACCTCGCTCTGGATTCATGACTTTATGCTCTCTATTCTCTCACCTGGTGAGCCGGAGTCCCTGCTCGAGCTGCAGCTGCTCTCCAGCGCTGATCAGCAGCGCCTGCTGGCCCTGTTGCGCAAACGCTGGATAGATGCCGATCGGCCCTGGAATCCAGCGCTGGGCGAGGAAATCGAGGCAGCCCTCGCCGAAGTTCAGCATCAAAAACAGCTGGCCCTTTCCGCCTGAGCCTCATCTCTGCCTCATTCAGCTGCGCTGCAGCCCCACCTGTCTGTCTGTCTGTCTGCCTGCCTGAGCCAGGGGCGCAGAGGAGGGGCACCGGCTAAGCCTGATGGGGGGGGGAGGGAGGGAAGGAGAAGGAAAAATGGGATAGTTCCAAAATTCCCCCCTTAAAGGACTTGACAAAGTCGTCGGTAGGGGATATACTTTGAAATTGCCAATTGACAAGGAGTGACTGGGTGCAACCCTGGGAGAAAAGGGTCGGCACGCAGCATGTTTTTTTCTCTGAGTCAGTGTGTAGGGCCGTGCATGTGGGTGATCCAGCGACCAACTAAACGAAGACGACAAAGCAATTCCGAGTAACCGCTTGTGGGAGCACGAAGCGGTTACTTTTCTTGTCATGCAATGCTCCCGACCGACACTGGAATTATCAGCAACCGTAGACAACAGCAACAATCATCGATTTCACGATCCTCCGGAGAGGTGCGCCGAGGCGCCTCTCGGGACAACTTTCCCTTCACGACAGCAGACGCAGATGTGACCTGGCGGGCAGATAGGCCCTCCCTGGTGACTGCCTTTCCCTTTGTAGCCTGACTAACCAACAGCAGCAACCGCCTGACCTGGTTTGGTCTATCTGCATGGGCAAGACAGGGAGCTGGGCCATGTAAGGTGAGGCCATCTGTCGCGCAAGGAAGGTTTTCCTCCGTGAAGCTCTAGTGAGAGGAGAATATCACACATGACAGTGAGCAGCAAGGCCGTTGCGCTCCCGGAGCGTGTTTCTTTCGCGCGTATTCCGGATATACGGCCAATGCCGGGCCTGATCCAGATCCAGCTCGACTCCTTTGAGTGGTTCAAGCGAGAGGGCCTGCGCGAGGTTTTTGAAGAGATCTCTCCTATTGAAGATTTCACTGGCAAAAATCTCAGTCTGGAGTTTATTGTCCCGCCCGAGCCGTTCGGCAAGCCCAAATACAGCGAGGATGAGTGTCGCGACCGCGATGCCACCTATGCCGCCCCGCTGACGGTCAAGGCTCGCCTCATCAATAAGGAGACGGGCGAGGTTATCGAGAAAGATATCTTCATGGGGGACTTCCCCCTGATGACCAAGCAGGGCACCTTTATCATCAACGGCGTCGAGCGCGTCGTGGTCAGCCAGCTTGTGCGCTCGCCGGGGGTCTACTTTACCGCCGAAGAGGATGCCAGCACCGGGCGCAGGCTCTTCGCCGCCAAGTTGATCCCGAACCGCGGTGCCTGGCTGGAGTTTGAAACAAGCAATAAGAATCTCCTCTCCGTCAAGATTGATCGCAAGCGCAAGCTGCCTGTCACTACCCTGCTGCGCGCTGTCGCCAGCATTGCCCGCGAGCAGTGGCATACCGAGGACGTCGATCTGACGACGGATCAGGGCATGATTCAGGCCTTCAGCGAGGCCGATGACGATCCCAACGTGCGCTACATCCAGACGACGCTGGATCGTGATCCGGTCAAGCGCGAGGAGGAGGCCCTGCTCGAACTCTACAAGAAGCTGCGCCCTGGCGATCCCGCCACCCTTGATAACGCGCGCTCGCTGGTGCGTAACCTCTTCTTCAACCCACGGCGCTATGACCTGGGCAATGTGGGCCGCTACAAGCTCAACCGCAAGCTGGAGCTGGCGGTGCCGCAGCATATCCGCGTCTTGACGCTGGACGATCTGGTCCATATTATCCGCCGTCTGATCCGCCTGAACAACGGTCACGGGCGCAAGGATGACATCGACCATCTGGGCAACCGTCGCGTGCGCTGCGTGGGCGAGCTGATTCAGTCGCAGTTCCGCGTTGGCCTGCTGCGCATGGAGCGCGTGGTCAAGGAGCGCATGAGCATCCAGGAGCCGGGCCAGGCCACGCCCAATGCCCTGATCAACATTCGCCCGGTGGTGGCGGCCATGCGCGAGTTCTTCAGTGGCAGCCAGCTCTCGCAGTTTATGGAGCAGACCAATGCTCTGGCGGAGATTGGCCACAAGCGCCGCCTCTCGGCCCTCGGCCCTGGCGGTCTCTCGCGCGAGCGCGCCGGTCTGGATGTGCGCGACGTCCATCGCTCTCACTACGGGCGTATCTGTCCCATCGAGACGCCGGAAGGTCCCAATATCGGTCTGATTGGCTACCTGGCCACGTACGGACAAGTCAATCCCTACGGCTTCATCGAAACCCCCTATCGCAAAGTCTACCGTCGCCTGCGGGCCAATGATCCGCGCCTGATCGGGCGTGAGTTTCGCGGCGTAGTCGGGCACGAGCGGGAGGATGTTCTCGACGAGAACGGCCAGGTGCTGGTCAAGGCGCACGAGCGCGTGCGCGTCGATGAAGACCTCTTCTTGAAACTGTCAAAGCTGCTCGGCGACGCCTGGGTGCATGTCCGCGCCTTTGTCACCGATGAGGTACAGTATCTGACCGCCGACGACGAGGAGAATTACAAGATCGCCCAGGTGAACGCGCCGCTGTTGGAGAACGGTGAGTTCGCCGAAGAGCGCACGCTGGCTCGCTACCAGGGCGAATTTATCATGGACAGCACGGACAACATGGACTTCATGGACGTCTCGCCGCGTCAGGCGGTGAGCGTCGCAACCGCGCTGATCCCCTTCCTGGAGCACGACGACGTCAACCGCGCGCTGATGGGCGCCAACATGCAGCGTCAGGCGGTACCTTTGCTGCGACCGCAGGCGCCAGTCTGTGGTACCGGCATCGAGCGTCAGGTGGCCATTGACTCCGGTCAGGTAATCGTCAGTGAGGTCGATGGCGAGGTCGTCAAATCGACGGCGCGCGTCATCGAGATCATGGACAACCAGGGCGAAATCCATACCTATCGCCTGCGCAAGTTCATGCGCTCCAACGCCGGCACCTGCATCAACCAGCGGCCTATCGTGCGCAAGCGTGACCGCGTGCGCGCCGGGCAGGTCATCGCAGACAGCTCCTCGACCCAGGATGGCGAGCTGGCCCTCGGGCAGAATATTCTGGTGGCCTTCATGAGCTGGGAGGGTGGCAACTTCGAGGACGCCATTCTGATCAGCGAGCGCATTGTGCGTGAGGACCTCTTCACCTCGATCCATATCGAGAAGTACGAGGTGGATGCGCGCGATACCAAGCTCGGTCCTGAAGAAATTACCCGTGATATCCCGAACGTTGGTGAGGAGGGCCTGCGCAACCTCGACGAGCGCGGCATCATCTACGTCGGCGCCGAAGTCGGGCCGCAGGATATCCTGGTGGGCAAGATCACACCCAAGGGCGAGACCGAGCTGACCGCCGAGGAGAAGCTACTGCGCGCCATCTTCGGTGAGAAGGCGCGCGAGGTCAAGGATACCTCGCTGCGCGTCCCGCATGGCGAGCGCGGCAAGGTGGTCGAGGTCAAGGTCTTCTCGCGCGAGAACGGCGACGAGCTGCCGCCCGGGGTCAATCAGCTGGTGCGTGTCAGCATTGCCCAGAAGCGCAAAATCGGGGCCGGTGACAAGATGGCTGGGCGCCACGGCAACAAGGGCGTCATCTCACGTGTCCTGCCCATCGAAGACATGCCATTCCTGCCTGATGGTACACCGGTCGACATTATCCTCAACCCGTTGGGCGTGCCGCACCGTATGAACCTGGGGCAGATCCTGGAGACGCATCTGGGCTGGGCCGCCACGGCGCTGGGCATCAAGATCGCAACCCCTGTCTTCGATGGTGCCACCGAGGCCGACGTCACCGAGCTGCTGCGTCGTGCTAATCTGCCGGAGAGTGGCAAGATCCAGCTCTTCGATGGACGCACCGGCGAGCCGTTCGACCAGCCGATCACCGTGGGCTACACCTACATGCTCAAGCTGGCCCACCTGGTCGAAGACAAGGTCCATGCCCGCTCGACCGGCCCCTACAGCCTGATCACGCAGCAGCCGCTGGGTGGTAAAGCCCAGTTTGGTGGCCAGCGCTTCGGCGAAATGGAGGTCTGGGCGCTCGAAGCCTACGGCGCGGCCTATATCCTGCAGGAGATCCTCACCGTCAAGTCTGATGACGTGGTGGGCCGCGTCAAGACCTACGAGGCCATCGTCAAAGGCGAAAACATTATCGAGCCGGGCGTGCCGGAGTCCTTCAAGGTCCTGGTCAAAGAACTGCAGAGCCTGGGGATCAACGTAGAGGTTCTCAACGAGGACGATCAGAAGATCCAGTTCGTTGAGGACAGCTCGAATGACGTCATGCCCGAGCTAGGCATCAATCTGTCCGGTTTCGAGGGAGATCAGTAAGGGAACCGGCGGAGGCGTCCCGCGCCATCAGCCTGCGATCGGATCGGTCGCTGTTCCCTCCCCGGCTCCCCTACCGTCTTGGGTTGTGCCGTCGCCCGTCGTCCGCCTGCTCTCTGGTCGGCAAGCCTGCCGTGCTGATCGTCGTTCATGGCTGGCTTGCCGGCTGCCTGCCGTCCTGCCTGTCATCAGCGCCCACGTCCAGGCCAGAGAGCAGCAGGCCGGATGCGCTGGAATGAGCTGAGCTGAGCTGAAGTGAGCTGGGGAGAGCGCCCAGCGCAGCCGAGAGCGGAGCAGCCCACAGTAAGGCAAGGCCGGCACTGGAGTGGTAGAAGAAGAGAAAACAAGAGAGCGTCGAGGAGATGGCCGGGGCCTTTCCCTTTCCCATCAGGAGGCAGCATGCTCGAAGTCAACGATTTCAACGCAATTCGCATCAGTCTCGCCAGCCCCGAGCAGATTCGCAGCTGGAGCTACGGCGAGGTCACGAAACCGGAGACCATCAACTACCGCACTCTCAGACCAGAGAAGGACGGTCTCTTCTGCGAGCGTATCTTCGGCCCCACCAAGGACTGGGAGTGCTATTGTGGTAAATACAAGCGCGTCCGTTTCAAGGGCATCGTCTGCGACAAATGTGGCGTCGAGGTCGCGCGCTCAAAGGTGCGCCGCGAACGCATGGGCCATATCGAGCTGGCTTCGCCGGTCAGCCATATCTGGTACTTTAAGGGCATTCCCAGCCGCATCGGCCTCTTGCTCGATCTGTCGCCGCGCAACCTGGAGCGCATCCTCTACTTCGCGCTCTACGTGGTCACCCACATCGACGAAGAGGCGCGTCAGAAGGCCCTGATGGAGCTGGATCGCGAACTGGCCAATCTTCAGCAGACGACCGAAGAGGAGGTTGTTGAGCGTGTCGACAGCCTCAAGGAGCAGCGCGACAGCGAGATTCAGGACGAACGTGCCCGCCTGGCGGCTCGCATCCGCCAGATTCAAGAGGAGCGTGAGCGCGATCTGGAGCGGGCCCGCCAGGCTGAGAGCGAGACCCTGGCTGAACTGCGCGCCCAGCGCGGCAAGCCGGCGGAGGACGATATTGTCTACGAACCGACCGGCCAGATCATTGTCCCGCGCGGCGAGGTCGTCACGCTCAAGCACATCGAGCTGCTGGAGCAGGTGGCCGAGACCTGCCGCAACGATATCGCCGAGCAGGCTCGCCATGCCCTGGAGGCCGTGCGCGCCGAGAGCGAGCGCGAGGCCGAGCGCCTCAACCTGGACTACCAGGGCCAGATCGACCTGCTGCAGTCGCAGCTGGAGTCGCAGCGCACCGATCGGCGCCATCGTCTGGAGCAGCTGCGTCGCGACCTGGTCAACCTCAAGAAGATGGACCTGCTCCAGGAGAACCGCTATCGTGAGCTGAAGGAAGCCTTCGGCAACGTCTTCCGCGCCGGCATGGGCGCTGAGGCCGTACGCGAGCTGATCGCCGATATCGATCTTGACAAACTGGCAATGGAGCTGCGCCAGGAGATCAGCTCGACCGTGGGCCAGCGGCGTAAGAAGGCCACCAAGCGCCTCAAGGTCGTTGAGGCCTTCCGCAAGTCGGGCAATCGTCCCGAGTGGATGATCCTGACAGTGCTGCCAGTCTTGCCGCCTGAGCTGCGTCCAATGGTCCAGCTGGATGGCGGGCGCTTCGCCACCTCGGACCTCAACGATCTCTATCGCCGCGTCATCAACCGCAACAACCGTCTCAAGAGATTGCTGGAGCTGAGCGCGCCGGAGATCATCATTCGCAACGAGAAGCGCATGCTGCAGGAGGCGTGCGACGCCCTCATCGACAACGGGCGCCGCGGGCGAGCGGTAGCCGGCTCGGGCAACCACAAGCTCAAGAGCCTCTCTGACATGCTCAAAGGAAAGCAGGGACGCTTCCGCCAGAACCTGCTTGGAAAGCGCGTCGACTACTCTGGCCGCTCGGTGATCGTTGTCGGTCCTGAGCTGAAGCTGCACCAGTGTGGTCTGCCCAAGCGCATGGCCCTGGAGCTGTTCAAGCCCTTCGTCATGCGTAAGCTCGTTGAGCGCGGCGACGCTCACAACATCAAGAGTGCCAAGCGCTTCGTCGAGCGCGTCCGGCCCGAGGTCTGGGATGTCCTGGAGGAAGTCATCAAGGACCATCCCGTCCTGCTCAACCGTGCGCCGACCCTGCACCGCCTGGGCTTGCAAGCCTTCGAGGCCGTACTAGTCGAAGGCAGTGCCATCCAATTGCATCCGCTGGTCTGCTCGGCCTTCAACGCCGACTTCGATGGTGACCAGATGGCCGTTCACGTCCCGCTGTCCGAGAAAGCCCAGGATGAGGCGCGGCAGTACATGATGTCCACCCGCAACCTGCTGCTGCCAGCCACTGGCGAGCCGTCGATCGGGGCCACCGGCGACATGGTCCTTGGCTGCTTCTACCTGACGCAGGATCGCCCGGGCAAGAAGGGAGAGGGGCGCGTCTTCTCCGATCCGACCGAAGCCCTGCTAGCCTACCATCACGGCGTCATCGACCTGCAGGCCCTCATCAAGGTGCGCATGGATGGCATCCAGATTTTCGATGAGCCGCCGCCGGCAGGGCCGACCATGTATGCGCAGCGCCAGCTGATCACCACCACTGTCGGGCGCATCATCTTCAACGAATCGCTGCCCGAGCGCATGCGCTTCAAGAACTATCCGATGAGGAAGGACGACCTGCGCGCTCTCATCTCCGAGTGCTACAAGGAGTACGGGCGCGTCAAGACCTGCGAGTTGGCTGACGAAATCAAACGCCTGGGCTTCTCGTATGCCACCAAGGCTGGCGCCACCATTGCCGTCAGCGACATCAAGGTGCCCGAGGGCAAAGCCGAGGAGCTGGCCAAGGCCGACGCCAAGATTGCCGCCCTGGAAGAGCAGTACCGTGAGGGTCTCATCACCGACTTCGAGAAATACCAGCAGACCATCGACATCTGGAACGAAGTCACCGAGAACATCACCAAGATGGTCGAGCAGACGCTGGACCCCTACGGTGCCATCTTCACCATTGCCAAGTCTGGCGCGACCAAGGCCCGTTTCCAGCAGATCCGCCAGCTCTCCGGTATGCGCGGCCTGATGGCCAGCCCGTCTGGTAAGATCATCGACGTGCCCATCCGCGGCAACTTCCGCGAAGGGCTAAGCGTGCTGGAGTACTTTATCAGCAGTCATGGCGCGCGCAAAGGACTGGCGGACACCGCTCTGCGCACCGCCGAGTCGGGCTATCTGACGCGGCGCCTGATCGACGTCGCCCAGGATGTCATTGTCACCGAAGAGGACTGTCAGACCACCGAGGGCATTCTCATCACCGATGAAGACAGCAAGGAGATGATGCTGCCTGACATCCGCCAGCGCATCATCGGGCGCATCCTGTTGGAGCCAATCCCCGGCTTCGAGCATCTCATCGAAGTCGGCGACGAGATCACCGAAGACATCGCCGATGCCCTGGTGGCGGCGGGTGTCAAGCAGGTGCGTGTCCGCTCCGTGCTGGGCTGCCAGACCCGCCGCGGCGTCTGCCGCAAGTGCTATGGCCGCGACCTGGCGGAGAACAGCCTGGTGCGGCTGGGCCAGGCCGTCGGCATCATCGCCGCCCAGTCCATCGGTGAGCCAGGCACGCAGCTGACCATGCGTACCTTCCACACCGGCGGCATCGCTGGCGCCCAGGGCGACATCACCCAGGGTCTGCCGCGCATCGAAGAGCTGTTCGAGGCGCGCGTGCCCAAAGATAAGGCGGAGATCAGCGAGATCGATGGCGTCGTCGAGATCATCAAAGATGAGAACACGGGCAGCCGCACCGTGCGCGTCGTCTCGACGAATACCATCTTCGACGAGTACCGCCTGCCGCCCGGGGCTGAAATCCTCGTCAACGAGCATGACCAGGTGCAGAAGGACCAGCTGCTGGCCCTGGAGCCGCCGCAGAACGGCAGCGAGCCGCGCGAAGTACGGGCCCGCACCAGCGGTGAAGTGCTCTTCAACGCGAACGGCGTGCTGACCATCCGCTCCGAGGAGCGCGACGAGCGCAGCTATCCGGTGCCGGCAGCCCGCAGCCTGGCCGTCGCTCAGGGGCAGTACATCAAAGCCGGGACCCCCATCACCAGCGGCCATCTCGACCCGCAGGATGTCCTGCGCATCCTCGGACGCGAAGCGGTCCAGATGTACCTCGTCAAGGAGGTGCAGCGCATCTACCGCAACACTGGTGTGCGCATCAACGACAAGCACATCGAAATCATCATCCGGCAGATGCTGCGCCGCGTGCGCGTCGAGGAGCCGGGCGATACCGACATGCTGCCTAACGACCTGGTCGACCGCTTCGCCTTCGCCGAGACCAACGCGCGCGTCCTGGCCGAGGGCGGCGAGCCGGCTCGCGCCCAGACTGTGTTGCTGGGCGTCACCAAAGCTTCGCTCAACACCGACAGCTTCCTGGCAGCGGCCTCGTTCCAGGAGACCACGCGCGTGCTGACCGAGGCGGCCATTCAGGGCCAGACCGACCATCTGGTGGGCCTCAAGGAGAACGTCATCATCGGCAAGCTCATTCCGGCTGGCTCCGGCTTCTTACAGCGACGCCGTGAACAGCTGGCGCGCCAGCAACAGGCGCAGCAGCGCCTGACAGGCACCCCCAGCGTAGCCGGAGTGGGCGCGGGCCTGGGTGGGAACTCTGGCAGCAACGGCCACAATAGCGGTACCCCCGGCGTGGCTCTTGACAGCCTGAGTGATGAGTGATACCATATACAACCGCGCATAGATTGAGAAGGGGCGCGCTGGTGCGCGCCCCTTTAGAGGACAGTTAGGGGAGGATTGCTCGTTGCCAACGATCAATCAGCTGGTCCGAAAGGGCCGTTCCAAGAAGGTCAGACGCTCGAAGGCTCCGGCGCTGTTGTATTCCTACAACGCGCTGAAGAATCGTGTCATGCGCATGCAGGGCGCGCCGCAGAAGCGCGGCGTGTGCACGCAGATCCGTACGATGACCCCTAAAAAGCCGAACTCGGCCATGCGCAAGATCGCGCGCGTGCGCTTGAGTAACTTGATGGAGGTCACGGCCTATATCCCTGGCGAGGGCCATAACCTCCAGGAGCACTCGGTGGTGTTGATCCGCGGTGGGCGCGTTAAGGATCTGCCCAGTGTGCGCTACCATATCATCCGCGGTACGCTCGATAGCGATGGGGTCGCTAAGCGTCGTCGCGGTCGCTCAAAGTACGGAGCCAAACGGCCCAAGCCTGGGCAGGCGGCGGCCACTCCAGCCGCCAGGGGTGGTAAGAAGTAGCGCGTGGGCGGCTGCTGAAGCGCAGAAGCATGCAAAAAGCATAGCCATCCGACCCGCCACATTCCCCGCTTCCCTGCCCGATACCGCCTGAGAGCGTTCAGGTAGGTCGGTTTACAGGTCGTGCATCACTTTCGATCACGCGCCCATCGGCGTTCTTCACGCTCGATGAGTGTCGGGTGTCCTCCACGTCTGTCCCTCTGCCAGGCAGGCAACAACTAAAGAGTGCGCTCGCTCTGGCGTGTCACGTGGAAAGAGACGCTCGTTTGTTTGCCTGTTCGCTTGCCCGTGCCGCGCGCTATCGTCGCCGCAGGGTAAGCGGGTCAGGGCTAAGCTAAGACGGCAGGCAGTGCCGTAGTCGCCATCGTCTGGCTGACTGGCTTGACTGACTGGCTGCCACCCCTGGCCTCATATCTCAAGCCAGCAAACAAACAAACAAACAAACAAACAGAACCAATCCTCGCTGCAGCCTGTGGTGAAGTGAAGGTTGTCAAGGAGAACTGCTAGCGCCTCACGCCGGGCGGGTCGGCAGATGGAGGCTGGGCCAGAGCGCTCAACAGCAAAAGCCTGCACAAGGACGCGCAAGCGCTCGAAGAGGCGGATCGCTCCAGAAGCCAGGCTGGAGCAGCGCGAGACAGCCTGTTACCTGACTGGCTGTTGTTCTGGCGAATGGGACCGGGCCGCGGAGGCTACCACGGTCACCGCCGGCTCAGCTACCCAGCCAGCAAGGTGACTGCGGGTCTGTCTGTCTCTGTGTCTGCTGGGAAGGATAAGGTGATAGGTACTCCCCCAGCAGGGCCGGGCTAGCCAGCCCGCCTTCCGCTCGCCTCTGGCCAGCTGAGGTAGCGAGCAAGGAAGAAAACGCTCACCGTATCAGCAAGAGCGCTGGCTGAGAAAAGCTAGTAAGCAAGCAAGCAAACAAACAAACAAGCAGAGAGGTCTGACGGACTGCCCGTAGTGGTTGGAGAGTAAGGGAGGAGAAAGGAAGAGCGGCCAGCGAGGAAGACAGCGACGTTCGCGGCAGCAGATCCGCTGCTCTGCCCGAACATGTGGGAAGGGACCCGCGCCAGTCCGCTGATGAGAAGAGGCCTCCGCCGCTGGACCTGCGCCAGCGTTCACTCGATTACAGTATGGATTCAGTCAGAAGCGTGTGAGGCGGCCCGCGATTGGTGCGGCAACCATCGTTGGTGATGCTGTAGGCGTCCGTATCCGATTGTAGCTTCCGTTCTCATCGACGAGCAGCAGAAGCAGAAGCGCATTCCTCTAACGCGATGGGTGGGTGCCCTGCCCGCGGGGCGGCGGCCTCGGCAGACCCGCCAGCCGGGCGGCCTGGCGTTTGTCCTCCTGCCTGCCCGCTGAGCCTGGCGGGTGTGGTAGGGGAGAGCGTGGGGCCAGGACGACCAGAAGTGCAAGCGCAGGTGTCAGCTACAATCGAAGCGACGCCTTTTCTGGTGCTTTGCACAAGGCAGGTATCATACGTACGTAGCGTAGATGCTCGTCTGCGCGCGTAAGCGGACTGCGGCCACGCTTGTCGGCCCAGGCCGGCAGCAGGAGCGGCGGCGAGCATGTGTGTTGACCGCGAAGCGAAAGGGAGGAGAAGAGACCTTGCCAAGACGCAAACGTGTTAGCCGTCGGTCAGAGTCAGACAAGCATAGCAAGGAAACCAAGAAGTACGAGTATCGGCGTGGAGTGCGTCGGCTCGAAGTCGTGGACCCCAAGTACCAGAGCCGCAACGTCGCGAGCTTCATCGGCAAGCTGATGGTCGATGGCAAGAAGAGCCTGGCCGAGCGCATTCTCTATCAGGCTTTCGCCTTAATTGAGCAGCGGCAGAAGCGCCCGGCGCTGGAGGTCTTCGAGCAGGCCATCAGGAACGCCACGCCAACGGTCGAGGTCAAGCCCCGCCGTGTCGGTGGCTCGACCTACCAGGTGCCCGTCGATGTCCGCAAAGAGCGCGGCCTCTCCCTCGCCATGCGCTGGCTCATCCGCTCTGCTCGCGCTCGTACCGGCAAGAGCATGGTGGAGAAGCTGGCGAGCGAGATCATGGACGCTGCCTCCGGACAGGGTGCGACCATCAAGAAACGGGAGGAAACCCACAGGATGGCAGAGTCCAACAAGGCTTTCATCCATTATCGCTGGTAATACTTAATCATGTCTAGAGAATACTCACTCGAAAGAACGCGGAATATCGGTATCATCGCCCATATTGACGCGGGAAAAACGACGACGACCGAGCGCATCCTCTTCTACACTAAGAAGATTCACCGCATGGGTGAGGTGCACGAAGGGGCTGCGACGATGGACTGGATGGTGCAGGAGCAGGAGCGTGGCATCACTATCACCGCCGCCGCTACTACCTGCTTCTGGCTCGACCATCGCATCAACATCATCGATACGCCCGGTCACGTCGACTTTACTGCCGAGGTCGAGCGCTCGCTGCGCGTCCTCGATGGGGGCATTGTCATCTTCGACGCCGTCGCCGGCGTCGAACCTCAGTCTGAGACCGTCTGGCGCCAGGCCAACAAGTACAATGTCCCGCGTATCTGCTTTGTCAACAAGATGGATCGCGTCGGAGCTGATTTCTGGCGCACCATCCAGATGATCCGTGACCGTCTGGGGGCCAATCCTCTTCCGATCCAGCTGCCGATCGGTGCGGAGAGCGACTTTAAGGGCTTCATCGATCTTATCGAGCAGCATGCTGTCATTTTCCTCGACGAGCTGGGCACGCGGCCCGAGCCAACGCCCATCCCTGCTGAACTGGAGGAAGAGGCCAAGCGTCATCGCGACGCACTCATTGAGCGCGTCGCCGAGACCGACGAGGAGTTGACCCTGAAATACCTTGAGGGCGAGGAAATTACCAAGGACGAGATCCGCGCCGCCCTCCGCAAAGCAACAATTGCCGGCACTCTGGTGCCGGTACTTTGTGGCTCTTCCCTGCGCAATAAGGGCGTACAGGCTTTGCTGGATGCGGTGGTTGCCTATCTTCCTTCCCCTCTCGATATCCCTCCTCCCGTCGGCATTGATCCCAATACTGGTGAGCAGGTCACGCTAACGGTTGCAGACGATGCCCCGTTCAGCGCCCTGGCCTTCAAAATTGTCTCCGACCCCTTCGTGGGTCGCCTGGCCTATCTGCGCGTCTATTCCGGCACCCTCACGAAAGGCTCTTCGGTCGAAAATACAACCAAAGGCAAAACAGAGCGCATCGGTCGCTTGCTGCGCATGCACGCTAACCATCGTGAGGATATCGACGAGATCCGCGCCGGCGATATTTGTGCCGCCGTCGGGCTGCGTAATACCTTCACCGGCGACACCCTGTGTGATCCGCAGCACCCGGTGATCCTCGAATCGATCTCCTTCCCGGAGCCGGTGATCGAGATCGCCATCGAGCCAAAGACGCGCGGCGATCAGGACAAAATGACGATCGCCCTCAGCAAGCTTGCTGAGGAAGATCCCACTTTCCAGGTGCGCACCGACCCTGAAAGCGGCCAGACGATCATCCGCGGCATGGGTGAGTTGCATCTGGAGGTGATCGTCGACCGCCTCTTCCGCGAGTTCAAGGTCGAGGCCAATATCGGGCGCCCCCAGGTGGCCTATCGCGAGACCATTACACGCGAAGCGACTGCCCAGGGCCGCTATGTTCGCCAGACCGGTGGTCGAGGCCAGTACGGCGATGTCTGGATTCGCGTCGAACCCAATCCCGGCAAGGGCTTCGAGTTTATCAATGCCATTGTCGGCGGCGTCATCCCCAAGGAATATATCAAGCCGGTCGAGGTTGGTATCCGGGAGACGCTGGAGAACGGCATCATCGCTGGCTATCCGATGATCGATGTCAAGGTCACCCTCTTCGACGGCTCCTATCACGAGGTCGATTCGAGCGAGATGGCCTTTAAGACTGCCGGATCGCTGGCAATCAAAGAGGCGGCGCGCAAGGCCGGCCCCATCTTGCTGGAGCCGGTGATGCTGGTCGAGGTAACCACGTCCGAGGAGTTCTACGGCGACATCATTGGTGATCTCAACCGTCGCCGTGGCGTGATCCTGGGCATGGAGAGCCGTGGCACCGTCTATGTGGTGCGGGCCCATGTCCCTCTGGCCGAAATGTTCGGCTATGTCAATGATCTCCGCTCCTTGACCAGTGGACGCGCCAGCTATTCGATGCAGTTTGACCACTACGAACCAGTGCCGCGCAATATCGCGGACGAAATTATCGCTAAGGCGGCTGCCAGCTAGAAAGATCGCCTGTTGCGGCTGGCAGCGCCTCCTTTCCCGCTGTGGGATGGGCGTGCCTGGAGGTCCGGTGCCCTGCCCTCTCCCCTGCACAGCTAGTCGGGGAGAAGAAGAAACCGCGTCTGCGCCGCACCTCTCACTCACGCCGGTGGCTGGGCGGGCGGGATCGCTCCGCTCCACAAGAGCAGAGCTGTGCCGGTCCAGCTCTCAATCACCAGCCCTGGAGCCGATGCCAGGGGACGGCCTCCCAGGGCACCGTTCTGAGCGAGCGCTGTGCTCAGGCAGCAAATGGGGTTTGCAGAACCGCACCCACCCATCTGCTGCAAGGCTGGCCCAGCTCTCGCCCGGTCCCTCCTCGGGCAAGGAACGGACCGCTAACTCTATCTCTGGTCGCGTCGTGCGGCGCTCGCTTCCCGAAAGCGCCCGCACCGCACGCAGCTTGACTCGCACCAGGCGAGTGCGTGCTGCTCTACCCTATCTTGGCTGGTAATCGTGAGACAAGGCCGTTGCAAGGTGCACCCCCTGGGCACATTATCGTATGTCTGTTGCACTGAGCATGTGAGCACTAAGAAGTGAGGATGAAC
>NZ_MCIF01000002.1:4346691-4512302 GCF_003268475.1 Thermogemmatispora tikiterensis
CGAATAAGCGGCAGAGCCAGAGGCTCACTCGATCAGAGGCAAAGGCCAGGCCAAAAAGGAGGCAAGAGACAATGGCTACCGGAGCGAAACAGCGCATTCGCATTCGCTTGAAGGCCTACGACCATCGCATTCTGGATCAGTCGGCGATGCAGATCGTCGACACAGCGCAGCAGACCGGAGCGCGCGTCTCTGGGCCTGTACCGCTGCCCACGGAGATCCAGAAATTCACCGTGATCCGTTCGCCCTTTATTGATAAAGACTCGCGTGAGCAGTTTGAGATTCGCACTCACAAACGCCTGATCGACATCGTCGACCCAACCAACAAGACGGTCGAAGCGCTCACGCGGTTGAATCTGCCCGCAGGTGTCGACATCGAGATCAAGCTGTAGGTGGATAGGCCGGAAGGAAAGCAACTTCGCCTCTGGCCGTCAGCCTGCCAGGAGAGCGCAAGCGAACGGGACAGAACGGCAGCACCGCAAGCGGTCGCGCGGGTCGCTCAGTCCCGTTCACTCTCCTTAATAAGAGGGGAGATGATCTTGCACCAGGTCAGGCGGACTGATGCGGGTCAGAGCGAGGAGCCTTCGTCTGGTTCCATCCCTCCCTACAGAGGAGAGTAGGTAGAGAGTATGCTCAATGGATTGTTGGGCAGGAAAGTGGGCATGACGCAGGTGTTCGGGCCGGATGGCAATGCCATCCCCGTAACCGTCATTGAAGCAGGCCCGTGCATCGTTACCCAGATCAAGACCACTGCCCGTGATGGCTACGAAGCAGTCCAGATTGGCTTTGAGCCGATCCCCGTCAAGCGTACGACGCGCCCGCTACTTGGGCACCTTGGTCACCGGCTGCCGCTCTTAAGAGCCCAGCGCCGCCGTCTGCAGCAGTATCAGCAGGAGCAGCGCGCCAAAGCCCGCGACCAGGAAGAAGGGGCCAAGAGCGGGAGCGCAGCGCAGACGTCCGAGGAAAAGAAGCCAGACAAGCAGATTCAGAAGCTCCTGGCCTTGCAGGAGAACCGCCAGCGCCGTCCGGGACCGGAGCTGGGACCTTTCCGCATTCTGCGTGAGGTCAAACTTGAGGAAGGGGCTTCGCCCGACAAACTAGAGCTGGGCGCCCGTTTTGACGTCAGCCTCTTTAAGGTCGGTGAATTCGTGGATGTGATCGGCACCTCCAAAGGAAAGGGGTTCCAGGGCGGCGTCAAGCGCCACGGCTTTGCTGGCGGCCCCAAGACGCATGGACAGTCGGATCGTCATCGTGCACCCGGCTCCATTGGCTCCGGTACCACCCCCGGGCGCGTGCTCAAGGGCCTGCGCATGGCCGGCCACATGGGCAATGCGCGCGTCACAGTCAAACGGCTACGAGTCATTCAGGCCGACCCGGAGCGCAATCTGCTGGTAGTCAAAGGTTCGGTGCCCGGTGCGAATGGCGGCCTGCTCATGATTAGGAAGCATAAGAGGTAGGTAACGGCGATGCCCTCGACAACAGTTTATAACATGGCCGGCGAGGCCGTGGGAGAGCTTGAGCTAAACGAGCAGGTCTTCGGGATCACGCCCCATATCCCGGTGCTCCACCAGGTGGTCACCGCCCAGCTGGTCAACCGCCGCCAGGGCACCGTCTCCACCAAGCGCCGTGGCGAGGTCTCGGGAGGAAACAAGAAGCCGTACCAGCAGAAAAGAACCGGTCGGGCGCGCCAGGGAAGCATTCGCGCGCCCCACTTCCGCCACGGTGGCGTGGTCTTTGGACCGCGGCCTCGCATCTATCATCACGACGTGCCACGCAAGATGCGGCGCCTAGCGATTCGCTCGGTGCTCTCGGATAAAGTGGCTAACAATCGCCTGATTGTCGTGGACCGGCTCCAGCTGGAGCGGCCCCGCACCAAGGATATGCTAGAGGTGCTCAGCAAGCTGCCTGTCGGCGACAGCAAGCGCGTGCTGCTGATGCTGCCGCAGCGCGATGAGAACGTCTTGCTCTCGGCGCGCAATATTCCAGGCACCAAGGTTGAGCATGTCTGTGCCATCAATGTCGTAGAGCTGCTGAAGCACGACAGTGTCATCATGCCGGTGCCGGCTGTGCGCTGGCTGGAATACGTCTTCGGTGAAGGACTGAGCGCCGAGGAGGCCAGCCAACGAATTGCCGAAGCCGAGGGCGAGGTCGAGGCCCAGGCGGAGGCTGCGGCGCAGGAAGAGCTTCAGAGCGAGGCCAGTGCCGACGCTGAGGCCGCCGGCGACAGCGAGGAGGGGTAGGCCGTGGAGATCACCGAGGTTCTGCGTCACGGAATCATCACGGAAAAATCGGTCAAACTCCAGGAGCAGCACAACCAGTATACCTTTAAGGTGGCGCCAGAGGCCACGAAGATCGACGTGCGCCGCGCCGTCGAGCAGCTCTTCAATGTGAAGGTGCTCAAGGTCAACATCATCAACGTGCCCGGCAAGAAGCGCGTCCTGCGCCGGCGGGGGGCCCTGCCACGCGTCATCCACGGGCAGCGCTGGAAAAAGGCCATCGTGACCATCCAGCCGGGTCAGACCATTGAGGCGTTGAAGGCATAAGGGGAAAACAATGCCAGTAAAGCAGTATAAGCCAACGACACCCGGGCGGCGCGGCATGACGGTTTCGACCTTCGAAGAGATCACGAAGACGGAGCCAGAGAAGTCGCTGATCAAGCCGCTCAAAAAGCATGCCGGTCGCAACAACCAGGGCCGGATCACCACTCGCCATCGAGGCGGAGGTGCGAAGCGAGCCTACCGGATCATCGACTTCAAGCGCAACAAGCTGGGCGTGCCGGCCAAAGTGGCCGCGATCGAGTACGACCCTAATCGCTCGGCTCGCATAGCCCTCCTGCACTATGTTGACGGTGAGAAGCGCTACATCATTGCTCCGCTCGGGCTGAAGGTGGGTGACTACCTGATGGCGGGGCCAGAGGCCGACATCAAGCCGGGCAATGCCCTGCCGCTCAAGAACATTCCGGTTGGCACCACCATTCATAACATTGAGCTGGTGCCCGGGCGCGGGGGCCAACTGGTGCGCAGCGCTGGCGTGGGGGCGCAGCTGATGGCTAAGGAGGGTGAGTACGCTCTCATTCGCCTGCCGTCGGGCGAGCTGCGCTACGTGCACAGCCGCTGCATGGCCACCGTTGGTCAGGTCGGCAATCCCGACCATGAGAACATCACCATCGGCAAGGCGGGCCGTTCCCGCCACATGGGCCGACGGCCTGCGGTGCGCGGCGCGGCCATGAACCCCTGTGACCATCCGCACGGCGGTGGCGAAGGACGCGCGCCGCGCGGCGGCCAGCCGCAGACACCCTGGGGCAAGCCCGCCCTCGGTGTCAAAACGCGGCGCAACAAGCGGACTGATCGCTTCATTGTCCGTCGGCGCAACGCTGGTCGACGCTAGCGAGTGAGTTGGCCAGACAGGCACAGGTAGGAGGAGGAGAAAGAAAGCATGTCGCGCTCGCGTAAGAAGGGTCCATACATTCACGAATCGCTGAGGAAGAAGGTCCTGGCGATGCGGCGCAGCGGTGAGCGCCGCCTGATCAAGACCTGGTCGCGTGCCTCAACCATCTTCCCCGAGATGGTTGGCTTGACCATCGGCGTGCACAATGGCAAAACCCATGTGCCGATCTATATCACCGAAAACATGGTAGGCCATAAGCTGGGAGAATTCGCTCCCACGCGGCACTTCCGCGGTCACTCGGGGGGAAAGAGCGAGCGGACCACCTCGGTTCGCTAGCCTGCTCTCTCCTCCCGCCCCTGGCGGAAGGCCAGCGGAGCCGTCTTTGATGGAGTAGGAGATGCAAGTCAGGGCTATTGCGAGAAACATAGGCATTTCGCCGCGTAAGTTGCGCCTGGTCACCGATGCGGTCAAGGGACTGCGCGTCAGCGAGGCGCTGCCGGTTCTTGATTTCCTGCCCAACGCCGGGGCCAGGCCGGTCAAGAAGGTGATCCAGTCGGCGGTAGCGAACGCAGAGAACAACTACAATCTCGATCCCGACCAGCTCTACATTCTTAACATTGTGACAGACGAAGGGCCGCGTCAGAGGCGCTTCAAGGCCCGCTCACACGGACGATTGTCGTACATCATCCGCCGCTCCAGTCATGTCACAGTCATCGTTTCGGATGATCGAGCCGACCTGGGACGCTAACGAATTGAGCGAGCGAAGTGCAGTGAAGGAGGAGCACGTCAGTGGGACAGAAGGTTCATCCCACAGGGTTCAGGCTCGGCATTATCAAAACCTGGCTTTCTCGCTGGTATGCTGAGCGTGACTACAAAGACCTGCTCGCGGAGGACATGCTGATCCGCGAGACGATCAATCGCGAGCTGGCCAACGCGGCGGTCTCGCGCATTGAGATCGAGCGTGCGGCGGCGACGCAGGTATCGGTGACTATTCATACCGCCAGGCCGGGCATCGTGATCGGTAAGAATGGCGAGAAAGTGGACCGGCTGCGCAATCTGCTGGAGTCGAAGATCCATAAGCGAGTGCGCCTCAACATTGTGGAGATTCGTCAGCCGGAGCTGGATGCCTACCTGGTTGGTCGCACGATCGCTGAGCAGCTTGAGAAGCGTGTCTCGTTCCGGCGCGCAATGAAGCAGGCTGTGCAGAAGGCCATGCGCGCCAATGCCAAAGGGATCAAGGTCATTGTGAGCGGGCGCCTCGGAGGTGCGGAGATCGCACGTAGCGAGAAAGAGGTCGAGGGGAAGGTTCCCCTGCATACCTTGCGCGCCGATATCGACTATGGACAGACGGAGGCCCACACGACCTATGGTGTGATTGGGGTCAAGGTCTGGATCTACAAGGGGGACGTGCTCCCCGGCAAAGGCCCGGGTCCCGAGGGACAGGAGGCTGCCCCGCAGCCAGCGCTGTTGCCGCGTGAGGTCGGCGTGGGCGAGCGGCGCATGCCCGACCGCCGCGAGCGACCCGACCGCCGCGAGCGACCCGAGCAGCGCGGCCCGCGTCCGCGGCCTGAGCACGCTCAGGGACGTCCTGGGCGTGAGCGCGGCCAGGCTCAGGGTGGTCAGCAGGGTCAGGCTCAGGGGGAGCGTGAGCGAGGTCAGCGTCCGCCACGCGGCGAGCGCGAGGGCCAGCAGGGGCAGGGGCGCCAGGGTCGTCCGCAGCGTCCGCCTCGTCCACCACGGGCTGATCAGGGTCAGCGCGGTGGCGAGCAGGGACGCCAGGCCCAGCAGCCCGAGTCGCAGCCGTCGGCTCAGCACCAGCAGCATCAGCAAAGACAGCAGCATCATCAGCACCAGCAACAACAGCAACAACAGCAGCAGCAGTCTGTCCAGGGCCCGGCGCCGACACCGACTGCTCCTTCTGAGCAGGCAGCCCCACCGACTGCCGCTGAGCAGCCACGGGGCGGCGAGCAGTCTTCTGCGGGCGGTGCTGAGGAGTAAGCAGGCTGGATCAGGGCACGCGGTGGACAGGTAGGCCAGCGTCTCCGAGCGAACGAGCCAGGTCCAGCGGAGAGTAAGCTGGCGTAGCTAGCGACAGACGAGGAGAGCAGACGCATCAGCCCCGACCGGCCCGGGCCGCAACAGCAGGCAGATCAAGAGGCGGGGCTACCTGTGGCAAAGAGGAGAAAAGGCAGCCATGTTACTGGCACCGAGACGTCCAAAGTATCGCAAACAGCATCGCGGTCGCCTGAAGGGGACCGCTCATCGCGGCAATACGATCGCTTTCGGCGATTATGGCCTGCAGGCCCTGGAACCCTGCTGGCTGGAAGCGCGCCAGATCGAGGCCGCTCGTATTGCCATTACGCGCTTCATGAAGCGCGGCGGCAAGGTCTGGATTCGTGTCTTTCCCGATAAGCCCGTGACCGCGAAGCCTGCGGAGACGCGCATGGGCAAGGGGAAAGGCGCCCTCGACCACTGGGTAGCGGTGGTCAAGCCCGGACATATGATCTTCGAGATCAGTGGTGTGAGCGAGGAGGTCGCCAGGGAAGCCGCACGCCTGGCAAGTCATAAGTTGCCAATCGCCACACGCTTTGTAGTCAAAGGGGAGGCGGAGCGTGCCGAAGCTTAAGGAGCGTCGCCAGCAGATTCGCGAGATGTCGCTGCCAGAAGCCCAGCGCGAGCTGAAAGAGCTGCGTACCAAGCTCTTCAATCTGCGCCTGCAGAAGCAGCGCGGGGAAGTCAAAAACACGCGCATCTTCGCTCAGACTCGTAAAGATATCGCTCGCCTGCTTCACCATATCTCAGAGCTGGAGGCTGAGCAATGACCCAGAGAACGACCGAGCAGAATGCGGCCACGCTCAGCTCAACCGGAGGGCGTCCGCTGCGCCGGCGCCCGCAGAAGGTGGGGCTGGTGATCAGCAACAAGATGGATAAGACCATCGTCGTTGCTGTAGAGCGGCTCAAGATGCATCCGCTCTACAAGAAAACCTATCGTCAGACAAAACATTTCTATGCGCATGATGAGAACAACATCTGTCAGATTGGGGATATCGTGCGCATCGAGGAATGCCGCCCGCTGAGCAAGCTCAAGCGTTGGCGCCTGATCGAGGTGATCAAGCGCGGCAGCGGTGTTGTCCCGGTTGAGCAGGTGCTGGGCCAGGAGATCACCAGTGAGTTGGAGCGGGTCCAGCAGGGTGCTGGCCAGGTGGCGCTGGGCGGGCAGCGTGAGCAGCAAGCAGAGGAGGGAGCCGAATGATCCAGCCCCAGACTCGTCTCAAGGTTGCCGACAACACGGGGGCCAAGGAGATCATGTGCATCCGTGTCCTTGGCACCTCAAACAAGAAGTATGCCACGGTAGGTGACGTCATCAAGGCCAGCGTCAAAAGTGCCGCTCCCAACGGTCAGGTTAAAAAAGGCGAGGTGGTCACCGCGGTAGTGGTGCGCGTCGCCAAGGAGTACGCGCGTCCGGACGGCTCCCACATTCGTTTTGACGATAATGCCGCCGTTCTGATTGGCGCTGGCAACAACCCCCGAGGAACACGTATCTTTGGTCCGGTGGCCCGCGAGCTGCGCGAGAAAAACTATGTTCGTATCCTCTCGCTCGCGCCAGAAGTGCTCTGAGGGAAGGTGAGGAAAGAAGGTAGAGACGATGGCTGTCAAGACAAAAGCGAAGGAAGAGAAGCGGCCTCTGCACCGGGCCAAAATGAACATCAAGAAGGGCGACACAGTGCTGGTCATCGCGGGCAAGGATCGAGGCAAGCAGGGGACCGTGGTCAGGGCGCTGCCGCAGCTCAACAAGGTCATCGTCGAGGGAGTCAACCTTGTGAAGCGGCACCAGAAGCCACAGGGGCAGCTGCGTCAGGGAGGCATCATTGAGAAAGCCCTGCCCATCCATGTCTCTAACACCATGCTGATCTGCACAGAGTGCGGTCAGCCAACGCGCGTGGCCCATGAGCGTCGTCCGATGGGAGCTGATCAAAAGCTCCGCCCGGTGCGTATCTGCAAGAAATGTGGCAAGGTCATTGCTGATCGGACGAGGAGTGCGTAGAGATTATGGCAGCACGCTTGAAGGAGAAGTATCTCAAGGAGGTGGTACCGGCCCTGCAGAAGGAGTTCAATTACAGGAATCCGATGCAGGTGCCGCGCATCCACAAGGTGGTCATTAATATTGGGATGGGCGAGGCCATTCAGAACGCCAAGGCGATGGAAGCGGCGGTGAACGATCTCTCGCTCATTACCGGTCAGCGCCCGGTCATTACCCATGCGCGGCGCTCGGTGGCCTCGTTCAAGGTGCGTAAGGGCATGCAGATCGGCTGCATGGTGACGCTGCGGGGCGAGCGCATGTATTACTTTCTTGATAAGCTCATGAATGTCGCTCTGCCCCGTCTGCGCGATTTCCAGGGAGTCTCTCCGGATTCCTTCGACGGGCGTGGCAACTATACGCTAGGCTTGCGTGAGCAGCTCGTCTTTCCCGAGATTGACTATGACAAGATCGATAAGGTCCGGGGCATGGAGGTCAGCATTGTGACCACGGCACGCAGCGATGAGGAAGGGCGGCGTCTGCTCAGCCTGCTCGGGATGCCTTTCAGGAGGTAGGATCGATGGCCAAGATCTCGATGATCGTCAAGGCTCAGCGCAAGCCCCGTTTTAAGGTGCGCCAGCACAACCGCTGTCGGGTCTGCGGTCGCCCGCGTGCCTACATGCGCAAGTTTGGCCTGTGCCGCATCTGTTTCCGTGAGCGGGCCTTGCGTGGTGAGCTGCCCGGTGTGACGAAATCAAGCTGGTAGGTTCAGCAATCGCCCAGGTCGGCAGTGTGAAAGAGCGAGCGCGCATGTGCGTACGGGCTGGCTGCGACGGGGCGGGCCGCTGGGCTGCCTGGCTCCAGCAGGTAAGATGCCTGCCCGCGACTGCTGGGCTAGACGGTCGAACGAACGAACGAACGAATGAATGAACTGGGTGAGAGTGTCAGTGACCGACGAACGCTCGTTCTTTCATGATCGTGGAGGTGTTGTACTATGAACATGACCGATCCCATCGCGGATATGCTCACCCGCATCCGCAATGCGATCATCGCGCGGCACACGCGGGTCTCGATTCCGGCCTCCAAGATGAAGTTGGCCATTGCGCGTGTGCTCAAGGAAGAGGGCTACATCAAAGATATCGAAGTGATCAAGGATAATCCCCAGGGGACGATTCGCATCACCTTGCGCTATGTCGATAAGAAGCCGGTGCTGTCCCAGCTGGAGCGTGTGAGTAAGCCCGGGCGGCGTGTCTATACCAAGCGCAAGGATATTCCCCTGGTGCGGGGTGGGCTGGGGGTTGCCATTCTGTCCACTCCCAAGGGCGTGATGACGGGACGCAAAGCCTATCAGCTCGGTCTTGGGGGCGAGGTTATCTGTCACGTCTGGTAGACGGGAGGTAGACACGTGTCGCGTATAGGGCGTATGCCGATCCCGATCCCGCCGAAGGTCGAGGTCAGCTGGAACGAGGACAATCTGGTGACTGTCAAAGGCCCAAAGGGCGAGCTGTCCCTCAAGATCCCCTCGTCTCTCTCGCTGACCCTGGAGAATGGCACGCTCAAGGTGGCGCGCCAGTCCGATAATAAGCTGCATCGCTCTCAGCATGGCCTTTACCGCACGCTGATCAATAACATGGTGGTCGGCGTGACCCAGGGCTACAGCAAGCAGCTAGAGATTCACGGTACTGGTTACCGTGCCACCAAGGTGGGCGATAACCTGGTGATCATGGTGGGCTATTCCCACCCGGTTGAGGTGCCGCCGCCGCCAGGCATCTCCTTCACGGTCGACGGGGTTGACCCTGTGACCAAGGCCACCAAGGTCAGTGTGGTCGGGATCGATAAGCAGAAGGTAGGCGAGATGGCGGCCATCATTCGCCGCATTCGCGAGCCGGAGCCGTACAAGGGCAAAGGCATCCGCTACGCTGGCGAGGAGATCCGGCGTAAGGCCGGTAAGGCCGGCAAGACGGGCAAGGCCGGCGGCGGTAAGAAGAAGTAACGGCGGCCATCTGCTGGCAAGCCAGTTGGGTTGGTCTTACCCCTGGCTGGCCTCTAGACGGGCCAGCTCACTGGAGCCGATTGATCGATCGATCGATCGATCAATCAATCAATCAATCAATCGGTCTATCACTGGCGCAGGCAAGTAAGCAAACAAGCACATCTGCGATAAGGAGGGACGTAGTGCCGATCACGTCCCTTGCAGCGTCGGTTCATCTTTCTTTATTACTCTTATAGAGAAGAACAGGGGCACGTTCTCATGATCAAGACGTTCAATGCGAACAAGGCGCGGCTGCGTCGGCACCAGCGGATACGTCGCCGAGTCAAGGGCACAGCGGAACGACCACGTTTGAATGTGTTCCGCAGCGCTCGTCATATCTATGCTCAGATTATCGACGATACCCTGGGTCAGACACTTGTCTCGGCCTCCTCGTTGGAGGCAGCTCTGCGCGATTTCCAGCCGGCGCCGCCTCCTGAGTCGGTGGCCCCCCAGGCGGAAGCCGCTCCAGAGGAGGAGGTAGTCGTCGAAAGCGCGGCGGAGGCTGCGCCTTCACGCCGGGCGGCACGAGCTGCAGCGCGGACCCAGGCCCAGAGCCAGCAGGCCCGAGGCGGTAAAGGTAGTCAGCAGCAACGGGGTCGCCCGCCGACGCAGGTCAAGACTGTTCTACCCAGCGCTCAAAAAGGCGAGAAGAAAACGCCCGTCGAGGCGTTAGCGGCTATTGCCTACAATCGCAAAGTCGCTATTGCGCGTGAGGTTGGCAGGTTGCTCGCGCAGCGCGCGAAAGAGAAGGGGATCGAGAAGGTCGTCTTTGACCGTGGGGGCTATGCCTATCACGGACGCGTAGCCGCCCTTGCCGAAGGGGCGCGTGAAGGCGGCCTCCAGTTCTAGGTCACGTTGGTAGGCACGAGCACGAGGAGGAACATGCCGAGAATAGATGCGTCGAAGCTGAACCTGGAAGAGATCGTGGTCGAAGTCACCCGCGTCTCCAAGGTCGTTAAGGGCGGGCGCCGCTTCAGCATCCGGGCGCTCGTGGTAGTTGGGGACCGCAATGGCCACGTTGGCTATGGCATGGGGAAGGCCGCCGAGTATACCGAAGCGATTCGCAAGGCCGCTGAGGATGCCAAAAAGCATCTGATTCATGTGCCATTGACTGGTACGACCATCCCCTTCATGGTCAAGACGACCTTTGGAGCCTCGCAGGTGATGCTCAAACCCGCCGCGCCCGGTACCGGGGTCATCGCTGGGGCGGCGGTGCGCGCCGTGGTGGAGCTGGCTGGTATTCGCGATATCCTGACGAAGGTCATTGGCAGCTCCAACCGCGCCAATACCGTCGGCGCCTGCATTGAGGCCCTCAAGGAGCTGCGCTCGCCCGAGGAAGTGGCGGCCCTGCGCGGTAAGACAGTGGTCGAGCTGCTGGGACGGCGCCGTGCTGAGCGCCTGGCGGCAGCGGCGGCAAGCGCTGCCGAGCAGGCGGCGGCCCTCCGCGCTGCCCGCGAGGAGGAGGCGCGTGAGCAGCGCGCTCTGCGCCGTGCCGCCCGCGAACGCGCCGAGCGCGCGGAACGTCGTGGGGAACGCCGTCGCTAGACAGACCCCACTCGCTTGCTCTCGCTCGCTTCAGCTCAGCCCGGCTCAGCCCAGCCCGACTCGGCTTGACCCGGTGACGCTGCAGACGCTGCAGATGCTGCAGCTTGTCTTGTGGCCCTGGAGGGAGACGGAGGTGGGGGAGAGCAGAGCGATGCTGAGCAGGGCAAGATGAGCGCCAGAGTGTTGAGGAGAGAGACTGTTATGGCAAAGCTGCGCATTAAGTGGGTGAAGAGTACGATTGGCTACGCGCAGGATCAGCGGGAGACTATCCGCTCGCTCGGACTGCGCAAGCTCCAGCAGGAAGTGGTGCGCGAGGATACGCCCACGACTCGCGGTATGATTCAGAAGGTGAGACACCTGGTCAAGGTGGAGGAGATAGCATAATGAAACTGTCTGATCTGCGACCAGCTCCTGGTTCGCATAAGCGGTCAAGACGAGTTGGGCGAGGACATGGCTCGGGACGTGGCAAGACGGCAGGCCGCGGTACCAAGGGTCAGAAGGCGCGCACCGGTGGAAAGGTCAGCCAGGCTTTTGGAGGAGGTCAGACGCCGCTGTCGCAGCGCCTGCCGTTCCTGCGAGGCATTGGCAATAGCAACGCTCCTTTCCGGAAGGAATACGCCATTGTTAATATCGAGAGCCTGGAGCGCTTCTTTGAGCCAGGGGCCCAGGTTACACCAGAAACCCTGGCCGAGAAGCACCTGCTCTCGTCTACCGAGAGCCGCGGCCTGGTCAAGATCCTGGGCGATGGCGAGCTGCATCGCCCGCTGACAGTCCGGGCCCACAAGTTTTCAGAAAGCGCGCGGGCCAAGATCGAGGCCGCCGGTGGCAGAATCGAAGTGATCCCGGTCAAGGTCTACGAGAAGACGAAGCGCCGCAAAGATCAGGGGAAGCTGGCTCAGGGGGCGCAGGCCCAGGCTTAAGCCTGGTACCTGCCTGAGCCGGTTTTTCCTGTCTTCCATCCAGGCGGGTCAACCAAGATCGCAGATCGCTGGTCGGCCAGCCTGGTCTGACGCGGTAAGCAGCAGCCGGCCAGGCGGTGTATCTCTCTCTGCTGATGAGTACGATGAGGGCAAGAAAGACCCAACGATCAGCGCGGCCAGGGCTACTGTTGGCCGGGAAGGGAAGGACCCCAGGTCCTGGGCCAGGGCCAGGAAGCTGCTTATCCGCGTGACGCTTGCTTATTGTGAAAGGAGCCATCCATGTTAGGACGGCTGCTCAGTGTCTGGTCTATTCCCGACCTGCGCAAGAAAATTATCTTTACGCTGATCATCCTGCTGCTCATGCGGGTACTGGCGCACATCACAGTCCCCTTGACCCACCAGCAGGAGCAAACGCTGGCCAGCCTCTTCACGAGCGGTCAAAATCAGAATCTGGGCCAGTTACTCGGCCTTCTGGACATCTTTTCAGGGGGATCGCTCCAGACCTACTCGATCATCGCCATGAGCGTCTACCCCTACGTCACGGCGACCATCGTGATGCAGCTGCTCTCACCGATCATTCCGGCGCTCCATCGCCTCATGGAAGAGGGCGAGGCCGGACGGCTCAAGTTCAGCCAGATCACGCGCATCATCACGGTCCCTCTGGCCTTTCTCCAGGCGCTGGGTAGCGCGGCCATCTTTGTGAGGGTGGGGGTTCTCGATGCCAGCACCTTCAACCTCTTTGGCCCCAACTGGCTGCAGACGCTGGCTATTCTGCTCTCGCTGACCACGGGGACGATGATCCTGGTCTGGTTCGGCGAGCTGATCACGGAGTATGGCGTCGGTAATGGCATCTCGATCATCATCCTGGGGAACATTGTGACCCGCCTGCCGACCCTGGTGCAGCAGGGCTACCTCTCCAGCACCACGACGGGCGGCACGAGCAGCAGCATTCTCAACCTGGTCGCGCTCGGGCTGATCACCGTGATCACCATTGCCGGCATCGTCTATATCTACCTGGGACAGCGACGTATTCCGATTCAGTATCCTACCAAGCGCATCGTCGGACGAGGGATGCTGGTCGGCTCGGCACAGACCACCTATATTCCCATGATGGTCAATAGCGCCGGCATGATTCCGCTGATCTTCGCCAACTCGGTCTTGCTCTTCCCGACCGTGATCTCCCAGTATCTGGCCAGCAGCAATGCCAGCTGGCTCACGACGGCAGCGAGTTGGCTCAGCAGTACCGCGCTCAATACAACGCTGCCCTGGTACTGGCTGTTCTACTTTGTGCTGGTGGTCCTCTTCACCTACTTCTACGCCGATCTGGTCTGGGACCAGCAGAATATCGCCGAGAATCTGCAGAAGCAGGGCGCTCACATTCCTGGCTATCGCCCAGGCGAGCAGACACGCGTCTACTTGAAAACGCTGCTGAGACGGGTGACGCTCGGCGGCGCGCTCTTCCTGGGCGTGCTGGCGGTCCTGCCCTATCTGGCCAGAACCCAGATGCTCAGCTCGACCGCCCTACTGGTCGTAGTGGCGGTGGCGTTGGATACCATCAGACAGCTTGAAGCACAAGTTGTCATGCGCAATTACTCGGGTTTCCTGTCGTAGGTCGGCGAGGCGCGATGGTGCGCCTCGTCCGCTTCCATCGGAGGAGAAACGGTGCTGATCATTCTCATTGGCGCTCAAGGGTCGGGCAAAGGGACCCAGGCGAAAGCGCTCTCTCAGGAACTTGGGATTCCGCACGTTGCCAGCGGAGATCTGTTTCGTAAGGAAGTCGCTGAAGGCACTGAGCTGGGCCTGAAAGCCAAAGACTATCTGGATCGCGGTGAGCTGGTCCCTGACGAGCTGACCATCACAATGATCCTGGGTCGACTGGCCCGTCCCGATTGTGCCAGGGGGGCCTTGCTGGATGGCTTCCCGCGAACCATTCCCCAGGCGGAGGCTCTGGATAAAGGGCTGCAAGCCGTTCAGAGGCAGGTCGATCTGGCCGTTTATCTGGAGGTACCACGTGAGGAACTAGTGCGGCGGCTGGCGGGTCGCTATATCTGTCGCGCCTGCCAGCATGTCTACAACATCTATAGCAAGCCACCTAAGGTTCCGGGTGTCTGCGATATCGATGGAAGCGAACTCTACCAGCGCTCCGACGATGTCGGCGAGGCAGTCGAACGGCGACTGGATATCTTCTTTAAGGAGACAATCCGCCTGCTCGACTACTACGCGACCCAGGGGAAGCTGGTGAAGGTCAATGGCAATCAGAGCATCGACGAGGTTCATCAGGAGTTGCTCTCGACTATCAAAGGCTATGAACAAGGTCAGCATGGGTCGGCCTGATCCGTCGCCTCGTCGCCTGCCCACCGCAGGCGGGCCTGGAGGGCTGGCGGTGCGGGCTTTGGCTCTGGCTCGCCCCAGCCCGGCCACCCATGAGGAGAGTTGATTGTGGCGATTATCATAAAATCAAAGGAAGAGCGCGAGCGGATTCGGGAGACGGGCCGGATTGTCGCCGCGGTTCTGGCCGAGCTACGCAGCGCCGTTCGCCCCGGGATCACTACTGGCGACCTGGACCGCCTGGCGGCGGAGGCGCTCCAGCGCTATGGAGCAAAGTCAAGCTCGCTTGGCTACCACGGCTACCCTGGCCACCTGTGTACGTCGGTCAACGATGAGGTGGTGCATGGAATCCCGGGTAAGCGCGTGCTCCAGGAAGGCGATATTATCAGCCTCGACCTCGCCGCTAACTATCAGGGCTGGCATGCCGATGCCGCTATCACCATCGGCGTGGGCGAGATTAGCCCCGAACTGAAACGCCTGCTCAAAGTGACCGAGGATGCCCTCTATCGCGGGATTGCCGCGGCTCGGGCCGGCAATCGCCTGCTGGATATCAGCCGCGCTATTCAGCAGTTCGTGGAGAGCGCCGGCTTCTCGCTGGTGCGTCAGTGGGGCGGCCACGGCGTTGGGCGCAGTATGCATGAAGATCCCCAGGTGCTGAACTACGTCGAACCTGGGCTACCCAATCCGGCTCTGCGGCCCGGGATGGTGCTGGCGATCGAGCCAATGGTCAATATGGGCGGGAAGGAGACACGCGTCCTCCCCGATCGCTGGACCGTGGTTACGGCTGATCATAGCTACTCTGCGCATTTCGAGCATACCGTTGCTATCACGGAAGGCGATGCCGAGATCTTGACTCTCTGAGAGAGTGACAAGTAGCACACAGACATAACGAGACCAACAGGGCTGGCTCGTTCCGTTTCACCACAATGAAGCAGGCGAGCAACCAAACGAACGAGCAGGCGATGACCAACAGCCAGGTGCTACAGCGAGGTGACGACTGGCTAACCCGGCCGGGCCGGGGAAGAAGAGATCCAGTTCTGGTAGAAAGAGGGTCTGCCCCTCGACTTTCCCGAAGGTTTGTGCTATAATTCGCAGTTGGTCGCAGCAGTCTTCCCTGCTGCTTTTTGCCACTCTGGAAAAGCACACAAGTCGTAGGGACAAACGACCTTCTCATAGAGAGCGAACTCGCCTTGTTTCCTCATATGTGGCGTAGTACAGGAGTGGGTGACCTGTCTATCCGCCTCCCGGCCTGGCTGGGCAGGTCCGTGGCGAGGCCCACAGCAAGGCAGGTCGGCCCGGCAGTCTCGTGTGAGGAATCCTTATCCGCCGGTCAGCCAACGAGCCAGCCACCGCCAGCAGGAAGCGAGGGAGAGGAGAGGAGAGGAAGACGGCGGCAGAGTAGAGTGGGTGAGTGAAGTGGACCGTTTGCGCACAACCTGCTGTTGGAACGCTTCGATGAGCCACTGCAACAGGTGACGACGAAAGGGTGCTATGCCGAAAAAGGATGAGATCGAGGTGGAGGGCGAGGTGACCGAAGCCCTCCCAAATGCGATGTTCAGGGTCAAGGTCGACGAGAACCATGAGGTTCTGGCCACGCTGTCGGGACGCATCCGCATGAATTTCGTGCGCATCGTCCCCGGCGACCGCGTGAAAGTGGTGCTCTCGCCCTATGACCTGACACGGGGCCGCATCACCTGGCGCGTCAAGCCCTGACCGAAGCGGCTCCCTGGATCGCCGCAGCCGCCCAGCCGCCCAGCCGCCCAGCCGCAGAGGCAGCTAAGACAGAACCGGCCTGGTTGTGGCGCCGCTTCCTACTATGGCAAGGCGAGCGAGCTATTCAGCATCAGCAGAGAGCAGACAGAGAGCAGATAGCCTTGGGCCGGAGCCTGCTATGACGTGGCTCGGCTGGCCCACAGCCCGTTGGCCCCGGCGCCTCGCTCCCATGTCACAGCTCAGATTCGTCTGTGCAGCTTCTGCATCGTCAGGGATAGCTCCCGCGCTCCCCTGCCCCTGGCCCCCGCTGCGCGTGGGGCAGGTGAAGCCAGACTGGCGGCTGCCCGTCCATGACAATCTGAGCAAGCGGACGGCTCCAGCGCCAGGCCCGGCGGGGCGAGGGCAGGAGCAGGTCGGGAGAGAGCCAGCGCCTGTGGCGCGTCGGCACTCGCCCTTTCGTCTTCAATTGCCTGCTCCAGTCAGGCTGGTCTGACTCTGCGCTGCTGCGGCCTCGTTTCTCTCGCTTGGCTCGACATGACTAGATGCTGCAGATGAGCGCTTCGGCGCAACACGACAACCTTTAACAATGGCAAAGTGAAGAGCAGAAACGAAGGAAGGAGGGAGCCGTGAAGGTACGCGCCTCGGTGAAACCACGCTGCGAGCACTGCAAGGTCATTCGCCGCAATCGCGTGGTGATCGTGATTTGTACCAAGAACCCGAAGCATAAGCAGCGTCAGGGCTAGAGCATGCTCGGGGAAGGGCTGCGCCGTAGCGGTAATGGTAGCCGACAGGCATTGGGCGGCCTGGCTGGCCTGGCTGCCGGATCAGGCTGGGCAGGCGGCGAAGAGCAGCTGACTGTTGCCCGCTTGTCCATCAGCGATCGCCGCTCTGGGCCTGTGTTGGTCTTATCTTTGTTCGTTGGTCCGTGTCGTCTCTCACGACAGGCCCGCTGACGGGAAGCCTCTCCTCCCCCGGCGAGCCTGCTGATCAACGAGCGCGCGCGGCAAGGTCTGGGAGACGGTGGAACAAGCACTACCAGTATGCTCTGTCAGTAGTGGTCAGGCACGGGACTGAGAACTGGAGTTGTCAGGCGCCTTGATCACCAGATCCCGGAAGCGATCGCGCGAATTCCCTATCAGTCAACGGTGTGAGTAGAAAAGCTCAGGCGAGGAGAAGAAAGGCGGGGCAGAGGCCAGGCCCAAGGCCCCGGCCTGTCTGATCTGGAGGAGAAGATGGCTAGAATTGCCGGAGTCGATATCCCACGCGAGAAACCGGTCGAGATCTCGCTGCGCTATATCTATGGGATTGGCCCTACGACCAGCCGGCAGATCCTGGAGAAGACCCATGTCAATCCCTCCAAGCGGGTCAAGGATCTGACCGAGGACGAGGTCAACCGTATTCGCGAGGTCATTGACCGCGAATACAAGGTCGAGGGCGATCTGCGGCGCGAGGTCGAGCAGAATATCAAGCGCCTGATTGAGATCGGCTGCTATCGCGGCCTGCGCCATCGCCGCAATCTGCCGGTGCGTGGCCAGCGAACACGAACGAATGCGCGTACTCGCCGCGGACCGCGGAAGACGGTGGCCGGCAAGAAGAAGGCTACAGCCAAGAAGTAAGCATGGCTGCCTCAGCGGCGGCTTCCTCTCTTCCTGGCCGAGCGCTCTGCTCTGGTTGTCGTCAGCTCCAGCCCTCACGGTGGCGCTGGCCAGCCGGCGGGCCGGGCGCGGGCGAGGAGAAGGGCTGAGTGAGCTGGCTGCTCGCGGTCTTTTGCGTACGCTGAACCGGTTAGCCGGTGAGTATTCCTGAAAAGCTTGAACAATAGGATAGAGCTGCAGGTAATTCCTGACAAGCAGACGTCTCATCGGAGGTAGAGAGAAAGAGAACATGGCCGAGAAAAAGAAGCAGGCGGGTAAGCCGCGCCGGCGTGAACGGAAATCGGTGCCGCGTGGCCAGGCGCACATTCAAGCGACCTTTAATAATACGATTGTGACCGTGACCGACCCGAATGGGAATGTCGTGGCCTGGAGCAGTGCCGGTTCGCAGGGCTTCAAGGGATCGCGCAAGAGCACTCCCTACGCGGCCCAGGTCGCGGCAGAGGCTGCGGCCCGGAAAGCGATGGAGCATGGCATGCGCCAGGTCGAGGTCTATGTTAAGGGGCCAGGCTCTGGCCGCGAGGCGGCGATCCGCTCGCTGCAGGCCGCCGGTCTCAACGTCGTTTCGATCACTGATGTCACGCCGATTCCGCACAATGGCTGCCGCCCGCCGAAGAGGCGTCGTGTGTAGGGGCGCTGTGCGATTGGACGTGTGAGGAGGATGAGCTAAAGATGGCACGCTATACAGGCCCTGTTTGCAAGCTGTGCAGACGTGAGGGGGTCAAGCTGTTTCTAAAGGGCGAGAAGTGCCTGACGAATTGTACCCTGGAGCGGCGCAACACCCGGCCCGGTCAACATGGAGGCAGCCGCCAGCGTAAGCTTTCGGGCTATGGAGCGCAGCTGCGCGAGAAGCAGAAGATTCGCCGCACCTACGGCGTGCTGGAGCGCCAGTTCCGCCGTCACTATAATGAGGCGCTGCGCCGTCCGGGCCGCACGGGTGAGAATCTGCTCCAGATTCTGGAGATGCGCCTGGACAATCTGGTCTATCGCCTGGGCTTTGCCGATTCGCGGGCGCAGGCGCGTCAGCTGGTCTCGCATGGCCATTTTGAGGTCAATGGCCGCAAGACGGATATCCCCTCGTTTGTGGCTAAGCCCGGGGATGTGATCACTGTGCGTGAGCGCAGTAAGAGTCTGGAGTACTTTAAGACGCGCGCGCTCCAGCTTTCGCAGAAGGCTGTGCCAGGCTGGCTCAGTCTGGACATCGCGAACATGAGCGGGCGTGTGCTCTCGCTGCCGTCGCGCACCGATCTCGAACTGCCTTTTGAAGAGCAAATGGTGGTTGAGTATTATCAGGTTCGTTAGCCAGAAGAAGCAAAGCAAAGCTGTTGTAGGCGGTGGTAGTACAAGAAAGGCAGGTTAGAACCTTGCAAGACATCACTCTGCCTTCGCGCATCAGGAATACGAAAACCCAGGGCAATTACGGGTGCTTCGACATCGAGCCGCTGGAGGCGGGGTACGGCGTCACGGTAGGCAACGCCCTGCGGCGCGTGCTCCTGTCGTCGTTGCCGGGCGCGGCGGTGACGTCGATTCGCATCGAGGGGGTGCAGCACGAGTTTCAGGATATCCCCAACGTCATGGAGGACGTGACGGATATCGTGCTCAACATCAAGAAGCTGCGGTTGCGCTGCTTCTCGGACCACCCGGTGACGATGCACCTGAACGTCTCCGGTGAGCGCGTGGTGACGGCGGCGGACATCACGGCGCCAAGCACGGTGGAGATCGTCAACCCTGATCTCTACATTGCGACGCTGGATAACGAGAATGCGCGCCTCGATATGGAGATGGTGGTCGAGACCGGGCGCGGCTATGTCCCCGCCGATTCGAAGGAGGACCAGCCGATTGGAGTCATCCCGGTCGATGCCATCTACTCCCCAGTCGAGAAAGTGAACTTCACCGTGGAGCATACGCGCGTCGGCCAGATGACCAACTATGAAAAGGTGGTCCTGGAAATCTGGACCGATGGCACGATTACGCCCGAGGAGGCTCTGCGGCAGGGGGCCGATATCCTGGTGCGTCTCTTCTCGCAGCTCGCCAACTATCATACGACCCTGACGACCGAGCAGGAGAAACCGCCGCTAAGCAGTCTGCCGATTCCTCAGAAAATCTACGATACGCCCATCGAGGAGCTTGATCTCTCGGTGCGCGCTTATAACTGCTTGAAGCGCAGCAATATTACGAAGGTCGGCCAGATCCTCTCGATGAATGAGGAAGATCTGCTGGGCGTGCGCAACTTTGGCGAGAAGAGCTTGCAGGAGTTGCGCGATCGCTTGATTGCGCGCAACTTCCTCCCGACGAATCTGCGCGCCAGCACGGTCGGGGCCGAGATGAACGGCGATCACGAAAGGGAGGGCTAGTTAAGTTGAGGCATCGTGTTGCCGGTAACAAGCTGGGAATGCCGGAGCACCGCCGTCGTGCTGTCCGCCGCAGCCTGATGGCTGGTTTGCTCCGCTACGATCGGATCAATACCACCCTGGCCCGCGCCCGCGCGATTCGCGGCGAGGTCGAGCGGCTGATCGCGACCGCCGTCGAGGGCCGCGCCGCGGCTCAGCGCCATCTGGCGCAGGTGGTTCCCGATGAGGAGAAGGCGGCCAAGCTGCTGGCCTTTGCGCGCCGTGGCCGCTTCTCGCTCCATGATGAGGTGGCGACGAACGAGGAGCGCGCGGCTATGGGCATGCCCCCGCTGACGGAGCAGGGCCGTAAGTTCTTGGAGAATAAGCTGAAGGAGCGCCGTACGGAGCTCCTGCGCATTATTCCCAAGGAAGACGAGGCGGAGCGGGCTTTGCGCGCCGCTTATGAGGCACTGGTGATTGAGCTGCGTGCCCGCCGCTATGTGCTGAGCCATCTACCCGATGAGCTGGTGGTGCGTCGCCTCTTCGATGAGCTGGTGCCCCGTTATATGGGCCGTCCCGGTGGCTATACACGCATTACGAAGCTGGGGCGGCGCAAGGGCGATGCCGCCGAGGTCGCTCAGATCGCTCTGGTCTAGGGTCTGCGGGCGGCGAGAAAGGAAGAAGAGGAGGCGGACGCCTCTGCTTTTCCCTCGGGCCTGGCGGCTCTGGCGCTACCTCGACCCCTCAGCGGGCGCGTGACTGGTCACCAGTCTCGGCCACTGGATGGGTGAACGAGCCAGGAGGGCCGGGGGCGGGCTCTCTACCTCGCTCAGCTCGCGTGAGGTAGGTAGCTCACACTCTGGAAGGGGTTGCCTGCGGTTAGGCGATGAGGCGCTAGACGGATAGGGATAGGCGGATAGACGAGATCGCATGAATATTGCCTGTGGCATTGAGTACGATGGCACGGACTATCATGGCTTCCAGCGCCAGCCGGCGGCTCACGGCCCTACGATCCAGGGGGTGCTGGAGACCGCTATCGCGCGCATTGCTGGTGAGCGGGTTGTGGTGCACGGTGCCGGGCGCACTGATGCGGGCGTTCATGCCTCGGGCCAGGTGATCAACTTCCATACGAAGGCGCGACTAGCTCCCGAGACCTGGGTGCGGGCCTTGAATGCTACCTTGCCAGCGACGGTAGTCGTGCGCTGGGCGCGTGAGGTGCCAGAGCGCTTCCATGCTCGTTTCAGCGCTATCAGTCGCTCTTATCGTTATACGATTTGGAATGATGCGATTCCGACGGCGCTCCTGGCTCGCTTCACATACCATCGCGCTCAGCCACTGGCGGTCGATCTCATGGCTGAGGCTTGCAGGTGTCTGCTGGGAACGAAGGACTTCGGGGCCTTTGGGCATAGTCCCGAGGATGCCTCTCATCCCGATGAGGCTGGCCCACATCACTGTATCCGTACGATGCTGGTGGCCTCCTGCGTCCGCCACGGCGCCTGTATCTTTTGTGACTTTACGGCCAATGCCTTTCTCACAGGCATGGTGCGCCGTATTGTGGGTACACTGCTGCTGGTCGGTCAGCGGCGGCTCAGCGTGGAGGAGTTCGCGGCTATTGTCCAGCGCGCTGACCGTTCTCATCCAGGGGTAGCGGTGCCGGCGCGTGGGCTGTGCCTGGTCGGGGTCTCCTACCCCAGGGAACTCGGCCTGCCAGGATCGTCGGCGACTACGACCACCCTGGCCTCTGCTGTTTGGCCCGCACTGGCGGGCGTTGGAGCTGAGCCAGTCTCTGATGAAGGCCCGCCAGCCTGATAAACAGGCCCGGCTCACCTGTTCCTTACTGGACTGGGCGGCAAGCGTGGAGCGCGAAGATGGACGGCTAGGGAGGAAGCACCTTGCCCCGGTGCTCCGCGCTGTGAAGCTGTGTGAGTAAGTGAGCAAGCAAGATTGCGTTTTGGGAGATGTGTCCTATGAGAAAGACTTATAGCGCCAGGGCTGCTGACCTGCGCCCGCAATGGTATGTGATTGATGCCGAGGGGCAGGTGCTGGGCCGGCTGGCGTCGCAGATCGCAACCATTCTCCGCGGCAAGCATAAACCGACGTTCACTCCACATATGCCCTGCGGCGATTATGTGATCGTGGTCAATGCCGATAAGATCGCCGTAACGCGCGGGCGCCTCGATAAGAAGGTCTACTTCCGCCATACCCAGTACCCGGGCGGCGTGAAGCTGCAGACGCTCCGCCAGGTGCTGGAGGGTCCTCACCCTGAACGCGCCTTGATTCATGCGGTGCGCGGTATGGTAATGCACAATAGCCTGGGCAACCAGTTGATGCGGCGGCTGAAGGTCTATGCTGGCCCAACCCATCCGCATCAGGCTCAAAAGCCTGTTCCCTGGCGTGGGCCACAGGCGCTGCTGGACGAGTATCTCTCGGAGCAGCCGTCGACCTCTGGCGAAAAGTAAAAGTAAATGAGGAGCTATCGCTTCTTCTCGTTGTTACTTGCTGACCTTACCGATCGAGATGAGATGAGACAAGGAAGGGAGAGGAGTACGGACCTTGGCTGAAAGCACCAAACTGGAGCTGCCTAAAGGGGAGTACTACTACGGGATGGGACGACGCAAGACGTCTGTGGCTCGCGTGCGTCTTTATCCCAATGGGAGCGGTAGAATTATTGTCAATGGGCGTGAGTTTCAGAACTACTTTGGCAACCGCGAATCGGTGGTAGCAACCGCCCTGGCGCCGCTCCGCCTGCTGGACCTGACCAGCGCTTATGATATCTCGGTGCGTGTGCTTGGCGGCGGACTGAGTGGCCAGGCCGGCGCTATTCGCCATGCTCTGGCGCGGGCTTTGCTACGCGTCAATCCCGACTGGAAGAATACCTTGCGTAAGGCTGGCTTCTTGACACGCGATCCTCGCATGAAGGAACGCAAGAAGCCAGGTCTGAAGCGCGCACGCAAGGCGCCACAGTACACCAAGCGTTAAGTCTGGCTCTGTCTGGCTCCACTCCTGCTGTTGGCTTCGCCTGCTTCTTCTATCTGCTTTTCTTAGGAGGGCAGATGGATGAATGACCACAGGCGAGGTCGGGAGAGGGGGAGAGGGAGACAAGCAAGCGAGCACCCAGTTGCTGATCCGGCCCGCCTTGCTGGCGGACGACGGGTACGGAGGCAACACAGATAAAAAAAACAGGCGTGGGGAAGATGACTACCCCGCACCTGTTTTTTTATGCGCCTGAGCCAGGTCTGCTGCCAGGTGGGTTGGTCACTGATCCCAGTGGAAGATGGCCCTAGCTGGCGCTGGCGGGGACGCTGCTGTAAACAGGTGTGCACCAGCGCGCCCGGTACTCTGGGCGCTTGCCGCGCACGACCTCGAAGTAGAGGTCCTGAAGCGCCTTGCTGATGGGGCCAATCTGGCCGCTGCCGACAGGGCGGTGATCGACCTCGACCACGGGGGCGATCTGGGCTCCTGTGCCGCAGAGGAAGATCTCCTCGGCGTTGTACAGCTCGGTGCGATCGATGCTGCGCTCGCGGGTAATGCGTCCCAGCTCGCGACGGGCCAGCTCCATTACAGTGTCGCGGGTGATCCCGAGCAGGATGTTTTCGGTGGGGGCCGGCGTGACCAGTTCGCCGTTGAGCACCAAAAAGATGTTTTCGGCGCTGCCTTCGGAGACGTGGCCCTCGTGGGTGAGCATGATGGCCTCGTCGTAGCCATTCTGCAGGGCCTCGCTTTTGGCCAGCGCTGAGTTGACATACGCGCCGCAAACTTTGGCACGCGCGGGAATGGCGTTGTCATCGATCCGCCTCCAGCTTGAGACGCAGCAGCGCAGACCAGTAGTGGCCACGTAGTCCCCGAACGGTTCCGTGGTGATCAGGAAGCTGTCGCTGATGCCATGCAGACGCACACCGATCGTTTGATCGTTCTTGTAGGCGACGGGCCGGATGTAGATGTCCTGACGCTGGTTGTTGCGCCGTACCAGCTCGACTGTGATCTCTAGCAGTTGCTCAACGGTGTAGGGCAGACTGATTTGCAGCGTTTTGCAAGAGCGTAGCAGACGCTCGTAGTGCTCGCGGGCCCGGAAGAGATAGAGCTGCTGATCCTGTTCATTCCAGTAGCCGCGGATACCCTCGAAGCAGCCAGTGCCATAGGCAAAGCCGTGCGTGCGTACAGAGATCACCCCGCGCTCGACGGGAATGAACTCACCGTTCATGAAGAGTTCCTGGGCTTCCATCGCTGTTGTGGCAGAAAGCTCCATTGCTCTCTGCCTTCCCTCCTTCTTCAGAATAAGCTCTTGCTTGGTTCTCTGTGACCTGCTCAGCCCGGCCTGGCGCAGCCCAGCCCAGCCCAGCACAGCACAGCACAGGTTCGCTCGCTGGACTGCTGAAGCGAGCCGGTCCGCGTCTGGAAAGAAAGGCAAACCAGGCCGGCGTGGCGAACTGGCAGATTGCCAGCCAGCTGGCTAGCGCTGGCTAGAGAATAGTTTTTCCCAGAGCGGAGAGCACCAGCCCGACGGCGAGCGAGGCGGTTGCGTTCTCGCGGTCCAGGATCGGGTTGACCTCGACCACATCTATGGAACAGATCTGACCGCAGGCGGCAAGCAGCTCCATTGAGAGATGGGCCTCGCGATAGCTGAGGCCGCCACGCACTGGGGTTCCTACACCGGGCGCCTCGCTGGGATCAAGGGCGTCCAGATCGAGGCTCAGATGGATACGTCTGCCATTGTGCCCGGCCACGGTGATGGCTTCTTCCATGATGGCTGAGATGCCGCGGCGGTCGATGTCGGTCATCGTAAAGACATGGATGCGATTGGCGCGCAGCAGTTCACGCTCACCGGGATCGAGGTCGCGCACGCCGACGATTGCAATGTTCTGGGGGTTGACCTTGGGAACGCGGCCAGCCAGATGGACGAGGCGCTCGTGACCCAGACCGGCCAGGGCGGCCAGCACCATACCGTGGATATTGCCAGAGGGCGTCGTCTCTGGCGTATTGAAGTCGCCGTGGGCGTCGATCCAGATAACGCCGATGTCATTGTAGAAGCTGGCAACGCCCGTAATAGAGCCAAGGGCGATACTGTGGTCTCCACCCAGCACGAGCGGCAGGTCTCCCGCTTGCAATGCCTCGCTGACGGCTGCTGCTAGCTCTTCGGCAACCTGAATAATCGGTTCCAGGTATTTGACATGTGGATCACCGGCTGGCTGGTTTTCAGGAAGGGGGACGTGCAGATTACCGATGTCTTTAACGCTGTGGCCAAGTGCACGGAGTTTCTCGTGAAGGCCGGCATAGCGGATAGCACTCACCCCGATATCCACGCCGCGTCGATCTGCCCCCAGATCCATCGGCACGCCAATCACACGAATCTGCATCTGTTCGCTTACCCTCCTGTTCGCCGTTGAACAGTGTGATCTTTTCCCTTCCATTATAGCCCTGGGCCAGGACCTTGTCCATCAGCCAATTGCTCCCAGAGTCGCGGGCCGAGGGAAGCCATTGCATACCGCTCGAACGAGACCAGCGAGGCTGAATTTGACCTGGACCTGGTGCGGGGTGAGGGCGGAGGGAAAGGGAGGTGACGGTTAGGCGAGTTGGCGGCTTGTTCCTCGCTCCTTGCCGCTGGAGCGAGGGGCGCTATACAATAGAGGCTACCTGACCTGGTGCTATTACCTCTGTCCGCCAGGTTTGCACGGTGGTGGACTGGCATTGCCAACGAGAGCAGCGGAAAGGAAGGTTCGACCTTTCTTTCTGCAAGGAAGGAGGCGCTTGTCGTGTCTCGCTGGTTGCAGTCTCTCTACGCTGGCCGCCATCAGGGAGAGGTGGCGGCTTCAACCCGGCTGCCGACAAGGAGGTCGGCTTCCTCCTGCTGGCCGAAACGCTTGTGGCCGGGCGCTGCGCTCTGGGTACTGGTGATACTGTTGGCTGCCTGCGGCGGCAGTTCTTCACCATCCTCCAACAGTCAGCAGCCGCTGGCCGCAGCGCAGCAGGTACTGATCTTCCCGAACGTGGGCACAAAGGATATTAGTACTCTTGACCCGGCCCAGGGACCGGACGCTAATTCGGCGCTGGCCGTCAGCATGCTCTACAGCGGCCTGGTTCGTACGACCGCCGATTTGAGCGTGGTGCCCGATCAGGCGACCTGGCAGGTCTCGCCCGATCAACGGGTTTACACTTTCCACCTCAAGCCTGGTATTACCTTCTCCGATGGGACGCCGATCACCGCCCAGACCTATGTCTTTACGCTGACGCGGCAGCTCCTGCCGGAAGTCAAGTCGCCGATCGCCTCCTTCTTTGAGGGCTTTATCGAAGGCGCGGCGGAGGTGGCCGCCGGCAAAAGCCGGACGCTGAGCGGGGTCCGGGCGCTGGATAATCAGACGCTGCAGATCACGCTGACCCGGCCTACTCCTTTCTTTCTGGAGGTGCTGACCAATCCGCTCTTTGATCCCTTGAATCCTGCTCTGATCCAAAAGTATGGTCAGGTCAATTGGGCAAGCCAGGCGGCGGGCAATGCCATTGGCTCGGGGCCATTCATGGTCAAGAGCTGGCTCCATGCTGTCAAGATGGTTCTGGTGCCCAATCCTCACTACTATGGTCCGAGGCCACGGCTGCGCGAGGTCGATATGCTCTTTGTGAGCGATCCGGCCACGGCCTTTAAAGCCTATGAAGCGCATCAGTACAGCTTTATCTGGAATATTCCACCCGACGAGCTGGTGCGTGCTCGTCAGATGCCGGGCTTCATCCAGCGTGCGCTGCTGCAGACCGATCTGCTCTTCTTCTATACACGCAAGCCGCCTTTCGATAAGACCGCGGTGCGGCAGGCTTTTGCCTATGCCATTGATAAGAAGACGCTGGCGCACGCTATCTTTAAAGATGCGGTGCTGCCGGCCAATACTATTATTCCTCCTGGCATGCCGGGTTACCAGGCCAATTACGCCGGCATTCCCTATGATCGGGCCGAAGCGCGTCGTCTGCTGCAGTCGGTTTATCCCGATATCCGTACAATGCCACCTGTGGTCTTCACCTACCCCTCATCTCAGGTCTCGCAGAGCGAGGCGGCGGCCTTGCAGCAGATGTGGCAGAGCGCCCTCGGCCTCCAGGTCAGGCTACAGGGTATGGACTTGACGACCTACAACGATGAGCTGTCGAAGCATCTGGTGCAGATGGGTTTTATTCAGTGGACCGCGGATTTCCCCGATCCCTACGACTGGCTGACCCTTAACCTCACCAGTGGCTCCCCCAATAACAACGGTGAGTGGAGCAATCCGCAGTTTGATCGGCTGGTGGCGCAGGCCGATCAGGAAAGCGGGGAGGCGCGTTTGCGTACCTACAATGAGGCGGAGCGTGTGGCAATCGAAGATGTGGGGTGGTTGCCGCTGGACCATCAGGCGCTGGCGGCGGTCATTCCGCCCTGGCTGCATGGCGTGACGCTCAACGGCCTGGGCCTCTACTTTGGCGATTGGTCGGCTGTCTATCTGCTCCAGCATTAGAAGGTGCCGACCAGGCCAGGGTGGGTAGAACCTGAGCAAGAGCCAGCGCGGCAGTCACCGTCTTGAAGGCCGCCACGCTGCGATGGTATAATAGAGCTACAACGTTCATCATCGTGCTTATATGCTTGAACGCAAGCAGGGCGCATCGCCCGCCAATCGTGTCGCCCGCCGCCCTCGGCGGGCTTTATTGTGTGGCAGTCGGGGGCTGTCTCGACTCCTGTCCTACAACCTGCAGGGATCTGTCGATCCCGGTCGATCTGAGTCGGCCCGAGTCGGGTTGTCAAGGCTCCCTTTGGAGAACCTCTTGTTCTCCCGCTGCCGGGGGGCGGGAAGCGAAGACGCTTCCATGCGAGGCATGTCTTGTTAGTATGCAGCGAGGCATACGGGCCTGGCCTGGACGAGGTAGGTCGCTGTGAATGGCATGGAGGGACGGAAGGGAAGATGCCCGGCGCAGCGCGGGCAGGCTGGCTAGTCTGACTGACGAGCCGCGGTCTCTCTCCTGGTCAGGTGCATTTCAGAGGAGGTTCTAGACTCGATGGCTGTTGATATCCTCAATCCCTATGAAGTAGCGGTCGCTCAGTTTGATGAAGCAGCCGAAATGCTTGGCCTCTCGCAGGCCATGCGCGCCATTCTGCGTAAGCCCAAACGAGAACTCATCGTCAATTTCCCCGTGCGCATGGATAACGGCGACGTGCAGATGTTCACTGGCTACCGTGTGCAGCACAACATCAATCGTGGCCCGGCGAAAGGCGGCATTCGCTTCAGTCCTGATGTCTCTCTGGATGAGGTGCGAGCCCTGGCCATGTGGATGACGTGGAAGTGTGCGGTGGTGGGCATCCCCTTTGGCGGCGCCAAGGGGGGAGTAGTCTGTGATCCGCATAAGCTCTCGCGCAACGAGCTGGAGCGGCTCACGAGGCGCTACGCAACCGAGATCTCCATCCTGATTGGTCCCAATAGCGATATTCCAGCCCCCGACATGAACACGAACCCGCAGATTATGGCCTGGATCATGGATACCTATTCCATGCATCGCGGCTATTCGGTCCCCGAGGTCGTCACAGGGAAGCCGCTTTCGATCGGCGGTAGCGAGGGGCGCCTGGAAGCGACAGCGCGCGGCGTGCAGGTGGTGACGTGCGAGGCCCTGCTGAGTCTGGGCATGCAGGTAGAAGGGGCCAGGGTCGTCATCCAGGGCTTTGGCAACGTGGGAGGCAATTCGGCCCGCCTGCTGCAGTCTCTCGGCTGCAAGATTGTCGGCCTGAGCGACATCAGCGGCGGCGTCTATAATCCCAACGGTATTGATGTCATGCGCGCGCTGCGTTACTCGCAGGAACATGGTGGTCTGCGCGGCCTGCCCGACAGTGAGCAGGTGACCAATCAGGAGCTGTTGGAACTGCCCTGCGATGTCCTGATCCCGGCGGCCTTGGAAAATCAGCTAACGGCTCAGAACGCCTCGCGTGTCAAAGCGCGTCTGATCGTTGAGGCTGCCAATGGACCGACGACGCCCGAGGCCGACCGCATCTTCCAGGACCGCGGCATCACGGTGGTACCCGATATCCTGGCCAATGCTGGCGGTGTGACTGTCAGCTATTTCGAATGGGTCCAGGACTTGCAGCGCTTCTTCTGGTCGGAGGACGAGATCAATCAGCGCCTGGAGCGGATCATGGTGCGTTCGTTCCAGGCAGTGCAAGACCGGGCTGAGCGCCAGCGCACCAGCCTGCGCATGGGGGCCTACTTGCTGGCTGTGGCGCGCGTCGCCGAGGCCACCGAAGCACGTGGTATCTATCCCTGAGCTGGAGGGGCAGGAGGGACCCTTGGGTCTGGCTGACTAGCTGGCTGGGTGACTAACTAACTGACTGGCCAGCTCGTCCGTTCGATCCTGGCAACTCAGACTGAGGGTGAGGGTGCGATAGCAAGAATCTTGAGCGTGATCTCGCGCGTGCTCTCGCCCTCCTGGGGACTCCAGGCTGGTTCAATGCGGAAAATCACGTCGACGTGTGAAGCGCCGTTGAGAGCGCTCATGTGGGCAGCTCCACGCACGAAAGTCCCCATGACCTGCACATTGCCGATGCCGAGGCGCACGCGCAAGTTGCGTCCTGCCGGCCCACTGCTCCAGTAGTTGAGCAGGCGCATTTTCTCGGCTTTGAAGACCGGTTCAGGATTAGCGGCTCCGAAAGGACTGAGCTGACGGATGCGACTGTAGGTTTGATACTGGAAATATTCAGGACGGCGCAGCACCAGATCGACCATGAGGGTATTGGCAGGGGGCAGGATCACACTTTCCTGCTCACCGGGCGAGGCGCTGGCCTCGATCGGTAGCAGCGCTGGCTCCGCGCCATTACCCTGGCTATCGTGCCAGCTCAACAGATGCTGATGCAGTTCTGCAACGTAGTGATTGGCGATGGTAAAGCCAGCCGCCTGAGCATGACCGCCGTAGCGCTCGAACAAATGGGCGCAGCCGCGCAGAGCGGCGATCATATTGAAGCCCTCGCGACTCCGCGCTGAGCCGCGGCTGAAGTCTTTGCCACGGCTCAAGACCAGCACAGGGCGGCGAATCTCCTCGGCCAGCTTGCTGGCCACCAGACCGATGATTCCTTCGGGCCAGTTATCGCCACTGACCAGCACCACGGCGTCGTCCGGGTGGCGTGAGGCCTCCTCGCGCGCCAGATTCATCAGCTCCTCTGTCTGGACCTGGCGCAGGTGATTCAGGCGCTCCAGGTGGGCGGCATAGCTCTGAGCTTCAGCTGGGTCGTCCGTCATCAGCAGCTCGCAGGCCAGGCGCGCATCTTCCATACGTCCGGCGGCGTTGAGGCGTGGCCCCAACACAAAGGCCACGTCGCGCTCGCGCAGCTGGCCAGGCTGCAGTCCGGCGCTCTGCATCAAGGCCAGCAAGCCCGGGCTGGTGGTCTGATTCAAGCGTTCCAGACCCAGCCGTACCAGTGTGTGATTCTCGCCAAGCAGCTCCGCCACATCGGCGATCGTGCCGATGGCCACCAGATCGAGCAGGGCCAGCTCTTCCTCGCGCGGTAGACCAAAAGAGCGGTAGAGCGCCTGCACCAGCTTAAAGGCCACCCCGACCCCACACAGCACTCGTTCGGGATACGTCGAGTCGGGACGCCACGGGTTGACCAGAGCGTAGGCTGGTGGCAGCTCATCCGGGGGACGATGGTGATCGGTAATAATCACCTCGATGCCAAGCGTTTCGTGGGCATAACGCACCTGGGCCACGTCTGAGCTGGCGCAATCGGTAGTAATAAGCAACGACGTGCCCTGGCGCTTGAGCCAGTCGAGGGCCCCGACGTTGAGACCGCACCCCTCATCGATGCGCGACGGAATATAGTAATCGAGGGGGGCCTCGGCACGCTTCAACCGGCGCAAAGCCCGCATCAGGAGAGCTGTGGCAGTCACCCCATCGGCATCGAAGTCGCCGTAGACCGTGATATGCTCGCCAGCCAGCAGCGCGCGGCGAATGCGCTCCAGAGCGCGCGGCAGATCGATCAAAGTCAGGGGATCAGGTGTCTGCTCGTAGCGCGCCTCCAGAAAGGCTTTCATCTCCTCTGGTGTGCGCAGGCCCCGATTATAAAGCAGCTGGGCATGCAAAGGCTCGATGCCCGCCGCGCGGAAGCGCCGAAACTGACTGGCGCTCAACAGCTCACAGACACGCCAGCTTAGGGGCGATGCTCTCTCCGGCTCCACAGGTGTATCCTTCTTCTGCTCGCAGCTAGTCTTCGTCGGGAAGCAGACATAGAAAGACCTCGTTGCCTAGCAGGCGCCCGCGTTTGCTCAGGCGCAGCCAGGTTCCATCGTACTCCAACAGACCGGCCTCAGAGACATGTCGTAAGCGCTGCCCGGCAAACTGCCAGAAATCCAGGCCGAAGCGCTCGCGGAAAGACGGCAAATGCAGGCCGCGGGCGGTGCGCAGAGCCAGAATGGCCGTCTCGGCCATCTGCGTCTCGAAAGAGAGCGTCTCGCTCTCCGCCTCTGGACGTTGACGGGAGGCAAGGAGACGCAGATACTGGCGTGGCTCGCGCACATTGGAAAAGCGCCGTCCAGCGAAGCAGGAATGGGCGCCGGCGCCCAGGCCCAGGTAAGGGAGATTGAGCCAGTAAGTCAGATTATGACGGCACTCGTGGCCGGGGCGCGCCCAGTTCGAGATCTCGTAATTCGCATAGCCTGCCTCCTGTAGCAGCGCGTCGGCATACTCGTACATCTCAGCGCAGAGATCCTCATCGGCGGGAACCAGTCGCCCCTCTTGCACCCAGGTAAAGAAGGGCGTTCCCTCCTCCACAATCAACGAATAGAGCGAAAGATGATCAGGACCCAGCTCAAGCGCGCGCAGCAGAGTCTCGCGCCATTGAGTCATCGTCTGCTCTGGCAGGCCGAACATCAAGTCCAGATTGAGGGAATCGAAGCCGGCGCTGCGTGCCGCTCGCACGGCCTGCGCTACATCCTCGGGAGAGTGGGTGCGTCCAAGGAGCTTCAGCAAGTGAGGATCGAAGCTCTGCGCCCCCAGGCTCAGACGATTCACTCCCGCTGCGCGCAGGGCCTGCAAATGCGCGCGGGACAGCCTGCCTGGATTGGCTTCCAGCGAGATTTCCACTTCTGGATCAACGGCAAAGGCTGCTCGGCAGGCATCTAGCAGGCGGCGAATCTGCTCAGCGCTCAGGAGGCTGGGGGTACCGCCACCGAAGTAGATAGTGCGAGCGCGGCGCGGGGCGCCTGCGGCAGTGCGGGCCATTTCTCCTGCCAGCTCGATCTCGGTCAACAAGGCGCGCACGTATGGCTCGCGCAGCGACAGCAGGCCCGCATACGTGTTGAAATCACAATAGTAGCAGCGCGTATGGCAGAAAGGGACATGCAAGTAAAGTGAAACGCTCTCTAGCAAAGCTGAGAGCGGCTCATCGAAGAACACTGTGTAAGGAGCGCTGCTGAGAGTAGTTGACATACTTTCCTGCCTACTTGAGAGAGAAAGAGCGAGACAAGGATAGCCATTGCCCTGCCACGCTCCTGCTTGCCCCACCGTTGAGGGAAGGAGTGGGAAGGAGCTGGCGGCCTTATCCTCCCTGCCTGGCGGCCTGAGTTGAGCCAGGCCGAGGAGCAGGGGCCGAAGCTGGCCAGCTCCCTCCCTCACTAGATGATACAGCCTCTGGGGCGACTACTGGTTCGGTGCCGTCAAGCCGCCGCTGTTCTGAGAAGGACCGCTCACAGGCAGCTCAGTCGGCATATTGATTGGATCAAAGAGCCGATTCTGATCGGCGGGTGTGATATGCGTCGTTGGCAAAGCTCGGATCTCAAGAGACCAGTCGGAGAGAGCATTATCCTTCAGGGTCTGGAGTGTACTTTGGTCCAGGGGACGAGACGGATCGATCCCGAGGATCTGGACGATGTGATAAGCGCCATTCTCCATAATGATCGGGCTGATCTCGTTGATCGTCCGGGCGGGGTCAAAGAGCCAGTTATCCACGTAGGCCTGGCCCTCCTGGTGGGCATACTGGCCGCGAGCCAGCCAACCGAGGTAACCGCCCTTTGTATTCGTCGTCGTATCGACCGACTTCTGACGAGCCAGGGTGGCGAAATCGGCGCCCTTCTTCAGCTGATCCAGAATCTTCTGTGCGTCGGCCTTGGTACTGAGCGTCATCGTACGAGCCAGCACCTGGTAGGTGGGCGACTTAATCTGCGAGGCCAGGTAATTCTGCATATTGTCGCGGCGCAGCTTCAGGGCCATCATCTCGTGCATATCGGCATCAGTGACGCCGTCCTGCGCGAGCATCTGCTGATAGGTGCGCGCATATTGGCCCGATTTTGGCATATTGGCCTTCAGGTCGTTGAGCGCGCGCTCGACCTGAGCGGGGGTCGGCTCGATGCGGGCGCGGACCGAAGCGGGCTGCGTCTGAAGCCATTCGCGGATCAGTTCATCATCCTGGAGCCAGGTCGCGCTATCGTTGCCGATCTGGGATTGTGTGAAAGGACCTTCCTGCTCGAAAGGAATGGTATTTTGGGTCAGATTGTTCAGCTGAGACTGCAGCTTATCGTGCTGCGACTGAGCGTTGGCGTAGGTCTGCTTGGCGGCGTTCAGCTCCTTGGTGAGCTGGGTGCGCTGGGGGCTGGGACCAGCGGGTAGCTTGCTGAGCTGTTGATTGAGATCGTCGATCTGCTTGGAGGCGTTATTCATCGCCTGCTGTTGCTGGGCGACGGCCTTTTCGAGGTTCGTGCGCTGGGCGAAGAGGCCATTGGGCCCGTAGAGCTTATTGATCTCCAGCTGTGTCTGCAGGACCACCAGCTTGTGGTACTCGGACTGGGGGATGTCGTGGCCATTGACCGACGTGATCGGCAGACTTGGCACAATCACGTTGATGTTGATCCAGAAACCGATGAGAACGCCGACGATGGTTAACAAGATAAGGATGGTGAGGGCCCAGGTAGCCCGAACGCGGATACGGTTTTTCTCGCTCTGAGAGAGGTGGCTGCCCCAACCGAAGATCAGGGGTTTGCCATCTCGTCGGGCTGCCACAAGGGCAGTCTGGCGGACATAGCGCCGGGGCTTGGCCTTCTCCGGGCGGCTTGCTCGCGTTGACCGCTGGTTTTGGGGTGCACGCGCTGTTTGACTCGTCATAGTGGAAGAACCCTTTCCTGCCTTCAGCAATGGCTGCTCATGGCTCCATGATACACAGGAATGGCCTATGAGACAAGAGGGCAAGCGTCGACCAACGTCAGAACAAGCCAGGGAGACGAGCGAGCAATCCATGTACTGCTCTCCTGGCCTAGAAAAGAAGGAGGCGTGCGTGGAGCCATAGCTCATCTCTTACCTGTTCTGACCTGGCCTGCTCGGCCTGATGGATGAGCCAGTTCCTCCTTGTGTTACAGGCTCTCCTCCAGCAGAGGCCGGCCTGATTACGCTGGCCTCTGTCAGTCTCTTCTCTTCTCTTCTCTTCTCTTCCCTGCTGGCCTGGTCTACTATCCCAGCCTGATCATCTGTGGTGTGGCCAGAGCCAAGCGAAGACCGAACAGAGATCAGCTGCTGGGACTCCTGCCCGTAGCAGGAGCGGGTGAGAGATGGAGGCGCAGGCGGCACAAAACGCTGCAGAGCGGGACATCACAGGAGTGGCTGCTTCTGGCCTGTGAGGGCGATTCCTGTCCCGTCCCTCGTCTCCCTTAATGTGTGCCTGGGTGCCTCCACCTCTCTTCTTCTTGCCTGTCTGTCTGTCTGTCTGTCTATCTGTCTATCTGTCTGCCGCCCGGGCGAGCGGCGCAGCCGTTGCCATTGCCGGCAGCGAAGCGTGCCTCTTGTGCTAAGCTGAGCTGAAGATCTAGCTTGCCGCTACATGCTGCGCATATGCTCTGCGGTATAGGGCAGCAGGGCCATAAAACGGGCCTGCTTGAGCGCGCGGCTCAGTGCGCGCTGGTGCTTGGCGCAAGTGCCTGTCTTGCGGCGAGGCTCGATCTTGCCGCGATCGGAGATGTAGCGTTTCAGAAAGCGGGCGGCATCTTTATAATCGATCTCCCGCACGCGGTCGTGGCAGAACTGGCAGACCTTGCGCCGGGGGCCACGGACGCCCTCGCGGCGGCCCTGGCGAGCAGTGGTCTGGGGCTGAGCGGGCGCCTGGCCCTGGTTTTGGCCCTGGCCTGGGGCTTGAGCGCTGGCGCTGCCGGCTGGCGTTGACTGGCCCTGGCTCTGAGTAGCCTGCTGGGCGGCTGATGCTGTTGGCTGATTGGCCGCTTCGTTACGTTTTTGCACGGACTGTCCTCTCCTCCTTCGAACACACGACAGGGTACGTCTCGTTGAGAGGGCGATTCGCCAGCTCTGCTGCCTGGTGGCAATTAGAAGGGCTGAGAATCGTCCAGATCTTCAAGGAAATCGCCGCTATCGGTCGGGAACTCATCCGAGACATCGGCCTCTTGTGGCTTAGGCGAGAGGAAGCGCAGATCAGTAGCGATCACGTCGAAAGCGGTGCGTTCGACACCGTTCTTATCGGTATACTTGCGCTGTGCGACCCGCCCTTCCACATAGACCTTGCTGCCTTTGCGCAGGTACTGATAGCAGCGCTCGGCCAGCGAGCGCCAGGCGACCACGTTGAACCATTCAGTTTCCTCGCGCTTCTCGCCGCTGGGGGTCTTATAGGTACGGCTGACTGCCAGCGAAAAGCGAGTGACAGCTGTCCCATTATCGGTATAGGACATTTCCGGATTACGGCCCAGGTTGCCGATCAGCATGATTTTGTTCAGCATCGCTTAGATCCTTTCGTCGCACTGGGAGACGCCGCACCATCCTTCGCTGAAGTCAGATGGGAGCAGGGCTGGCTGGCCCACTCCTGACTGGCTTGCTACTCACTGGCGTTCTGTCTGAGCGAACCATTGTCTCGTTTGTTGTGTGCTCATTCCCGAACCGATCGCTAAAGCGCCTAAGCCTGCTCAGCCTCGGAGGCTGGGGCTGGCTGCTCATCGAGCGCGGGAGGGGCACTCTCCATCTCCTCATGCGAGACGGCGGGCGCCTCTTGATCTCCTACTGCTGATTCCGATGACTCTGATTCCGATGATTCTGACAGGGCAGCTGCTTCAGGGGCCTCGGCAGGGGCCTCAGCTTCCGCTTCGGCTTCGGGGGCACTGCCTGCTGCAGCGACCTCGGCCTCCGCACTGGCGCCGGCAAGCTCCTCGCTCGCGACGCTGGCAGGGGCAGGGGCTGGGGTAGCCCCGGCGGCGCTGGCGGCGGCGTAGGCCTCGCGCTCCTTCTGTACCACCCGCGGATCGCGTCGTTTGATCAGGTGCCGCAGCACTTCCTCAGATACCTTGAGGGTACGGTCCAGTTCCGGGAGGGTCTCAGGGGAGACACTCATATCGACAAAGACATAAATGCCATCGCGGTGATGCTCGATGGGGTAGGCCAACCGTCGCCGCCCCCAGTAATTCACCCTGACAACCTGGCCGTCATGGGCGGTTACGATCTGCTCGATCCGTTCAAGAATAGTACGTGTTCGCTCTTCACTGACTTCGGGATGGAGAATAAAGCCAAGCTCGTAGTCTCTCCTCACGAAGCCACCTCCTTCCTCTGGGTTTGCTCGCGGTCAGTCGCGGTTATCTGGACTCGTCTTGCTGCCGGAGCAGGTGGAGTATGGCGATCTCTATCTTCGCCATCCGCTCTGCCGCTGTCTTTTGACCTCTCTTGCTCTTACTCTTGCCAACCACTCTTGCTCTCTGCACGTTTGGCGGGCAGGCGTGATCTATGGCTGTTGAGAGAGTCGGTACAGTGCCCCGCTATTATAGCATTGTCCTCCCTGTCTGACAAGAGAAGGCCCATCTTGCTGAGCGGCTGGCCCACCCCGCCCCGTCCTCCGGTGAACCGGCGTGCTGACGGGATGGGGCAGGACGGAGCTAAGGAACGGGAGAAGGCCGTTTCCTATTCGCCAGAGCGAGAGCCACGGCCAGGGCCAGGGCGGACTTTCGTTCGGCCCGGCGCTTTGCCCCCTGCTGATCTCTCTCTCCTGCTCTTCTATTCTTGGCGCTGCTTGCTGAGGTGGAAATGTTGCGACCCTGTTCACTGCCCCTGACTGCTCACCGTAACGCCTGCGGGCTACGCGCCGTTCCCTTCAGATCCGGGCGCGCAGTCGGTCGGACAGGCTGCAAGGCACTGCCCTGCTAATCTGATCGCCGAAGGCGTGAGATGAGAGAGGGGCCGCCCCCTACTGGACAGCGGGGGCAATCTGTGCTATACTCGCAGACGGCATGCGGGGCTTCTTTGCTCTTGAAAAAGGCTTCTCTGCGCCTTCGATGGAGCTATTCTTCTCTATGACACTGTCACGCGCGCACTAAGAGCTGGCTGACAGGCCCAGCCCGCCAGTCCAGCTTGCGCCGGGCATACAAGCTCCTCTCTCTTGTGAGCCGACAGCCTCGTCTTTCGCTGGTCGCGGTCTCCCTCCTTTTATTCCTGGCGGGAGGGCCGTCAGGGAGAGGTCAAGTGCTGTGTTGCCCACCGCCCCGCACGAGAAGAAAGAAAGAGAGTGTGTATCTCATGAAGCAGAAACTTAAGACACATAAAGCCATCTCCAAACGTATTAAGATCACAGGCACCGGTAAGCTTTTGCGCCGCAAAGTTGCGATCAGCCACCTGCGCCGTAACAAGGCTTCTCGCTCGGTTCGTGCGGCTGATAAGGCCTTTGCCCTGGCGCGGGGAGATGCCCGTCGCGTTCGTCGCCTGCTCCCCTATGCTGGTCGGTAGGGCCTGGCCCCCTTGCTGCCGGCTCGTCGGCTCTGAGTGAGGTGGGCACCCTGATCGCACGTTTTCGTCGACTTCGTAAGCAGAAAGAAGAAGAAGAGGGAAGGACAAAGACGCCATGCCAAGAGTAAAGCGAGGCGTTACGGCGCGTCAGAAGCATAAAAAGGTATTGCAGTTTGTGGAGGGCCATCGTGGCACACGCCGCCGTCTGATCAAGAGGGCGCGTGAGTCCATGATGCACGCCCTGGCCTATGCCTATCGTGATCGGCGTAACCGCAAGCGCGATATGCGTCGGCTCTGGATCACACGCATCAACGCTGCCGCTCGCATGTTCGGTGTGACCTACAGCCAGTTGATGCATGCGATTCGCGTGGCCAACATCAGTGTTGATCGCAAGATTCTGGCTGAGATGGCGGTCAACGATCGGCCTGCCTTTGCCGAGCTGGTCAAAACGGCCCTGGCCGCGGCGCAGAGTCAGAATCAACCTCAAGGCTAGCAACAAGGCTGGTATTCTGCTCGGGCTGTCCTATCTATCTGGCAAAGCTGAGGTTGCCTCTCATGTTGCCAGGCGGGACAGTGCAGTGCAGAAGCGGTGTAAGGGGCGACTGCTCCGGCGGTCGCCCCTTCTGCATGTTTCAGGGAGGTGGCTCTCCCATGCCGGTAATTAGCAGTCCGCTCAATCCCCGAGTCGCGCTCCTGCGTGAGCTGCACACGCCGCGCGGACGTAAGAAGCACGGCCTCTTTCTGATGGAAGGGCCGCATTTGCTCAAGGAGCTACTCGACCGGGCTGTCTTACCTCTCGAAGTCTACTATCAGCCCGACTTGCTGGCGCGCACGGCTGAGGGGCAGGCGCTGTTAGAGCGGCTACTCACCGGGGCTGTGGCAAAGCAGGCCCTGATCCAGGTCAGTGTGCGTGTCATAGAGGCTTTAGGAGACGCGCAGACTTCACAGGGGGTAGTGGCCGTACTGCCGCTCGCGGCCTTCAGCTATGAGGAGGTAGCGGCACGCCGGCCTCCCGCGTTGCGGCCCACCCTGCTGATCCTCGATCGGCTGGCTGATCCGGGCAACCTTGGCACAATCCTGCGCACGGCCCTGGCGGCGGATGTCGCCGCGGTTCTGCTGACGCCGGGCTGTGTGGACGCCTTCAGTCCCAAGGTCGTGCGGGCGGCTGCCGGGGCCCATCTGGCCTTGCCGCTCGCTGAGGAACAGCAGTGGGACGAAATTGGGCGACGGGTGAGAGAGCACTGCGGTCCGCAGCTGCGGGTCTTTCTGGCTGAGGCAGGAGCGCCGCAGCTGTATTACGAGCAGGACCTATGTCAGCCGTTTGCCCTCATTATTGGCAATGAGGCTCACGGCCCCTCAGCGGCGGCTCGCGCCCTGGCCACCAGCCAGTTGAGCATTCCCCTCGCCAACGGGGTTGAGTCGCTCAATGCGGCAATGGCTACCGGCATCCTGCTCTACGAAGCCGTGCGTCAGCAGCGCCAGCGTCGTTCCACTGAGAAGCAATGACGACCGGAGAGATAACAGAGACGGCAGGACCTACGGCGCCGACGCTCGTCGTAAGCCCTGCCGCTTCTGCGGGTAAGAGGGGGCAGTGTCGTTAGCCAGAGAAGAAGTAGTCTGCAAGAGGTGGTCGGCAGTCTGCCGGCTCTCGCTAACTATAACCTACATCATCAGTCTAACAGAGGAATTAGACGCTTGTCTATGAAACAAGATAGAGGTTGCAGATACTATCTATAACAAAAAGGTTATAGTAGGGAAGGAGGCCGGAGGGCAACGCCAGGTGGGCCGGGTCAAGCGAAGAAGAACCCGCCTCTGAGTTGGCTGGCAGGCGCCAGCTGGCCTTGGCGAAAAAGAGCGGGGACCAATCCCCCGAGGCGCAGCTCTGAGGGGACTGGCTCCCGCTCCCTCTGTCGGTTTACCTGTTCGTCCGGCCTTCCATGCATCCGCCTGCTAGCCTGCCCAGCCTGGTAGCTCCATTAAATTGGGAGCCATTGGCCTGGCGAGCGGTCTTTATGGGAGGCCGCTGCCGTTGCCGGGCATCCCGGGATTCCAGGGGTCATACGGAGACTGCTCGAAGGGTGCCGCCTTGGGAGTTGGCGTAGTGGGGAAGCCAGTCGCTGGTGGTGAGTAGGGCCAGCCCGGCTGCGGGCCACTGCCTCCTGCTGGCATTGAAGGCAGCGGCTGACTCCACTCGCTGTTACCGGTGGAGGAGGGAGAGGGCGAGAGCGGCTGGAAGGGCGAGAAACCCTCGGGACTTGGGCCAGCGCCTGGCTGGCGGGCCGGGGGGAGAGCATTATACATGCCAGCATGGGTTGGTGTCGGCTGGGCCTGAGCGGTGGCCGTGACTGTACGGAAAGCGCCGCTCAGGGACTGCTGACCCTCCACGCCGTCTTGGACCGTCAGGGCATCGGTGAAGCCCGTAGTCGACAGGTAGCTCTGATCCTCATTCAGCTTGAACGCCTCTACCGAAGCGCGCAAGCGCTCCACCAGGCGAGCCAGGCGCCCCATAGCCTGGGCGGCCTCGCGTGTCGTCGTACTGCTGCGCTGGGTTGCCTCCGAGACGCTGTGCATAATCTGCACCACAGAGCTGGATGACTCCAGCTGCTGGTTAGCCATCTGGTTGATCGTTTCGATCTCGTGGGCCTGTTGCTCGATCACCGCAAAGACTGTCTCCAGGGCGCTACCGGCCTCCTGGGTCAGGCGTGCTCCAGCCTCCGTCTCGCGCTCCGTATCCTGCATAGCCACAGCCACAGCCCCGATATCCTCGCGAACGCTGCGGACAATGCGCGTCACGTTGCTGGCCTGCTCCTTGGCGCGCTCGGCCAGGCGGCGGATATCGGCGGCGACGGCGCCGAAGCCCTTGCCATGCTCACCGGCCATGGCGGCCTGGATAGCGGCGTCGAGAGCCAGACGATTGGTCTGATGAGCGATGCTGGAGATCGCCTCTACGATATTATTGATCTCACGCGAGCGGTCGCCGAGCACCTGGACCTTCTTAGCAGTCGCTTGCACGTTCTCATGGATGCGGCCCATCCCGGCGACGGCCATCTCCACAGCCTCGCGGCCCCCCTGCGCATCTTTACGCGCCTCGACGGCCACGTTGTGCAGCAGCTGAGCGCGCTCAGCCACGCGGCGGCTGGCCTCGGCCATCTGCTCGACCTCGACCGCGGCCTCGCTGATCTGGCGGATCTGCATGTCGTCCTCTTCCACCAGTTGGGTCATGCCATCGATCAGCTGGCTTGTGGTCTGCTCCACCTCGCGGGCCACCGTCTTAACGCGGATCACCAGATTCCCCAGCTCCTCGACCATGTAGTTAAAGGAGTCCGCGAGCACACCGAGGGCATCAGCTGTCACCTCAGCCTGCACGCGCAGGTCGCCCTCACCGACGCCGCTGACCTCGCTCACCAGCTTCTCCACCTGGGCCTGCAGGTTATCGCGCTGCGCCTGGGTCTCCTGAATCAAGCGCACGATGTTATCGAGCATATTGTTCATCGAGTTCGCCACGATGTAGATCTCATCGCGGCTGTTGATCTTGACACGGGCTGTCGTATCGCCCTTGCTGATGCGCTTGGTCAGGTTGGCGAGCTGGCGCAGGGGGCGGGTGATGGTCAGGTTAATGATATAGCCAATGGTGATCACCACCATTGCTGTGGCCAGGATGGCGATGACCGTGCCGAGGGTGATCATCCCGATCTGGTTAGAGCCGATGGAGGTCACCTCGTTGCTGATCGTTTGGGTCGTAGTCACAAGCTGCTGCCAGCTTGTGAGGAGCGAGGCGTACTTGGTGTTGGCCTGTTCGAGGAGGCTATGGGTCTGGCTGTGCGGGAGATTGGCCTTCAGCGCTGTCAGCTCAGCGTCCTGGGCCTGCTTATAATCCGACCACTGCTGACTGGCCGTGCGGAAGACCTGGGCCTGATTGGAGGCCAGGCTATTGATATCGCCCGGAAGGCTCCGGCGCACACTGTCCATATTCGGGGACGATCCCAGCAGGAAATTTTGCTGGTAGGTGCTCAACTCGTTGCCGAAGCTGTGCTCCAGGTCGAGGATCTCCGTCTCGGCAGAGGTGGCCATGCGAGTCATAGCACCACTATTGAGGCCGTAGGGGCCATCGTTAGCATAGAGCGTCGAGTGGTACTCGCCCAGCAGTGCGTTCATGCGCTCGAGATCAGACATGGCCTGCATGGAGATCGTCGTCGCCTGGTTGGCTACTTGCATTGCCTGGCCGTGAACGGTCAGCGTGTTCAGAAAGAAGGTTCCCAGCACGATAATCACGATGGCGGGAATAATCGCAGCCAGCGCGAAGGCCAGGAAGAGCCGGAGAAAAATAGGCATGCGCGTAATTGCTCTCATGACAGCTCTCGCCCCCTCTAAGAAGGTACGCAATGATCTCTGTATTGCTTAAAGGAATGGACCTTGCCGTTGCCAGCCTGTTGTTGATGTATGGGCAAACGTCAATGAGACCTGGAACAACCTGACAAAAGACTCCCAAGGTAGTGTACTCCACCCTGGGCGATTTTGAAACTCTCTTGTGAGAGATTACCCTCTTTTTCCTAGATGCGTGGCGCGGACAGCATGGGGGTAAGAAGCAATAAGGCTCTGCCACTCCGCTCCGCTCTGCTGGCGGCAGAGGTGGGCGAATCACTGCCTGCGCTACACTGTATTAACGATAGCCGAAAAGGGCGCTTCCAGCAAGCGTTCTCCCCTCATAGGGTGCTCTCTGAGCTGGCGGCTGGTGGCGGCCTCTCCTCCCTTCTGGCAAGCTCTCGCGCCTCTGGCCTTCGTGCCTCTTTTGCTGATTTATGATGTCATGTTTCTATCTATCTAGCTAGCTGTTGGCTAGATTCTCTCATGCTCGCTATAGCCTGTCCTGAAGGGAGCGGAGGAAGGGGGCCAGTTAGTTGATCATCAGGAAAGCAAGCGGCAGAGGAGAAGAAGCCCTGCTGCCATTGGGGGCAGAGCTTGCTCACTCCTCTGCCTGGGGGCCCATCCTGGCCCGCTGCCTCCTGGGTAGTAATCATTTAATACCGGCGAAAACGCTGCTCTCGTCGGGTAGCAGGCCAAAGTTATTGGCTCCCAGCGGCCAGTAGACCAGGGTGGCCTTGCCGACGATATCTTGTTTGGGGACGGTGCCCCATTGACGCGAATCAGAGCTGTCGCCGCGATTATCGCCCATCACAAAGTACTGATCAGGGCCGATAACCAGGTTGCGGATCGGCGGGTAGACGGCCAGGCTGGCCGGGTCGTTGGGATTGGTATACGGTTCATGCAGGGTGACCCCATCGACAATGACCGTTTGGCCGATGACGGTGATGGTGTCACCGGGAACAGCAATAATGCGCTTCACATAGTCTACACTCGGGTCGCGTGGATAGTGGAAGACAATAATATCACCGCGTTGTGGCGGATGAAAAAGGTAAGCGAGCCGATCGACAAGGATATATTCCTGGTTATGCAGCGTCGGCTCCATGCTTGGCCCATCGATATAGTAATGCTGGACTGTCAGGCGTACCACGAGGAGCAACAGTAGCGTCAATGCTACCGTTTCCAGGATGTCACGCAGGAGCCGGTGGCCCCTCTCCTCTTTCTCTGGTTTTGCGCTCAAAACCCTTGCCTTGCCTCCTATTCTATCTTAGGGTCAGTGCTCGACGATCTGTTTGGAAGAAGCATTGCCGATGGAGGCCCCTTCTTCCCTGGCCCGCTCATAAAGAGCGGTCTCTACCGGCGGTGTTGGCATATCGACAGCTGAGCTTACTCGGCAGCCGGTTCTGGAAGCGTGAATGGAGGCGGCGTCTGGTGGCTGCGAGCCGCCGCTGCTTCTTGCAAACGCGTCACGCTCTCAGCCGGAACAGGGTGGCCCCCCAAGGGCGTCGGATGGATGCCAGGACCATGATAGTCGCTGCCGCCCGTGGGGATGAGGTCGAACTGGCGCGCCAGGGTGAGCAGCAGCGTCTCCTGCTCAGCGGTATAAGGACCATAGTAGACCTCCAGGCCCGCCAGTCCCAGGGCACATAACTCGGGGAGCCACTGCCGCAGGATCTCAGGGCCTGGTAATTCCAGAGGGTGGGCGATCACTGGCAGGCCCCTGGCGCTAACAATGAGACGCACCGCGTCCTGGGGCGAGAGCTTGTAACGCGGTACGTAGGCTGGGCACCCTTTGCTCAGGTAGCGCGCAAAGGCCTCCTCGATGCTCTGCGCATAGCCAGCCTCGACCAGGGCCTGAGCCACATGAGGCCGTCCCACTGCTCCCTGAGCCAGCTCGCGCACACGCTCCCACCTGATGGCGATGCCCTGCTCGTTGAGCAGCTCGACCATCCGCTGGCCACGGCGCTGGCGTGCGTCGCGCAGTGTACGCAGAGCCTGCTGAAAAGCCTCCTGCTGGTAGTGTAGAAAATAGCCAAGCATGTGCACTTCGCCAGCGGAAGTTTCGGTGTTGATCTCGATGCCTGGGATAAAATCGATGCCTAGCTGGGTGGCGGCCTCAGCGGCCTCCGCCACTCCTTCGGTGCTGTCGTGATCGGTAAGGGCCAGCACACGCACCCCCGCCTCGTAGGCTTTCTGGACCAGAACCTGCGGCGCATAGAGGCCGTCCGAAGCGGTCGAGTGCGTGTGCAGATCAATGGCGTAATCGGTCATATCTCCTCCAGCCTGATTGACCCGGCGTGATCGCTGGGATGGATTGAGGCAGTGAGCGAGCTATGGCTGTGTTTTCGCCCACTGCTGGCCACATCAGGCGCGTTCCTCTCTCCTGTCTCCGGGTTCCGCGCGAGCCAGGCCACTTATCTGGCATAGTCAACGGCGCGCGTCTCGCGCACCACGCAGACTTTGATCTGGCCGGGGTAGTCAAGGCTCTCCTCGATCTTATGGGCGATCTCGCTGGCCAGGCGATTGGCGCCGTACTCATCGATCTCATCGGGCTTGACGATGATCCGCACCTCGCGCCCGGCCTGGATAGCAAAGGACTTCTCGACGCCGGGGAAAGAGTTGGCGATGCTCTCCAGGGCTTCGAGGCGCTTGAGATAGAGATCGATGGTCTCGCGCCGCGCCCCAGGCCGGGCAGCGGAGATGGCATCGGCGGCCTGGACAATGGCGGCCTCCAGGCTCTGCGGTTCCATCTCGCTGGCGTGATGAGCTACCATCGCATGAATAATCTTGGGCGACTTGCCAAAACGACGGGCAATCTCGCCGCCAACGACGGCATGCGGCCCCTCGACCTCCTGATCAATGGCCTTGCCGATGTCATGCAGCAGGGCGGCGGTCTTGCAGACGTTCACATCGGCTCCCAGCTCATGGGCGATGGTGCCCGCGAGAATAGCCACTTCGACGGAGTGAGCCAGCACATTCTGACCGTAGCTGGTGCGGAAATGGAGCCGCCCCAGGATCTTGAGCAGCTCGGGCTGCAGGCCGTGGACATTGGCCTCCATCGCCGCCCGCTCTCCGGCCTCACGGATGATGCTGTCGACCTCCTGCTGGGCCTTGGCTACCACGTCTTCAATGCGCGTGGGGTGGATACGCCCATCAAGAATCAAGCGGTTGAGGGCCAGGCGCGCCACTTCGCGACGCACTGGGTCAAAACCCGAAAGAATGACCGCTTCCGGTGTGTCGTCGATGATCAGGTCAACACCGGTCGCGGCCTCCAAGGCCCGAATATTGCGACCTTCCCGGCCAATGATGCGGCCTTTCATCTCCTCATTGGGCAGAGGGACGACCGAGACTACAGCCTCAGAGACCTGGTCGGAGGCGCAGCGCTGGATAGCCAGCGTGATGATCTCACGCGCCCTCGCCTCAGCCTCCTCGCGCGCTTCCTCTTCGATGATGCGCGCCCGCCGCGAGGCTTCGGCCCGGACCAGGGCCTCCATGCGACTCAAGAGAAGCTCGCGCGCCTCCTCTTCGCTCAGGTGGGAGATGCGTTCTAGCTCGCTCTGCTGCTGGCGCTTCAGCTCTTCGACTTCCTGACGCAGCTCCTCAACAGCCCGCTCGCGTGCCTGTAGCCGACGCTCACGTTGCTCCAGGGCTTCGATCTTCCGCTCCAGACTCTCTTCCTTCTGCTGCAGTCGACGCTCTTGACGCTGCAGCTCAGCACGCCGCTCAGCGTTTTCTCTCTCAATGGTGGCGCGGAAGCGCGCTGTCTCTTCACGGGCCTCATGCAGAGCCTCACGCTGTTGCTGCTGCATTTCCAGAAGAAGACGCTCACTGGCCTCTTTTTCAAGACGGAGACGCTCCTCAAACTTGCTTTTATTTCGGGCCTCCCCTAAGCGGTATCCGATGACAAGTGCGATCCCGGCTCCAAGGAGCGCCGCCAGGATAATGCCCGCTGCGAGGATGGCGATGATGGTCGGCGTCACGTTAGCCTACCTCCAGAGTGATAAAAGGGCAAACAGACCCGCCCGCCGGGCTTGTGATGACCGAGTGCTGTGTTCCATCGTATCGAGAGACGGTATATGCTAAGTATACTATATAGAAGGCGTATAGTACGCCAAGCATACTATATAAGAGCGTTGAGGGGCTGTCAAGAACGCTCAATTGAGAAGATCGATTGTTTCTCTAGCAGGTTCGCAGCCTTTTCTAGTTTGCTGCAATCAATCTCTACGGGAGTTACATCATGACACAGCAACCAGCGGAGTCCACTGCTCCCCTGCGTCCCACGCCCGTGGTCACCAGCTTCCTCCTGCGTTTCGACCAGCCTGGGGGCCCCCAGCTGCTGATCGTCCAGCGCAGCCAGCGGGTTGGCAGCTATCAAGGACGTTGGGCCGGCATCAGTGGCTTTATCGAGCCGGGGGTCAGTCCCGAGGAGCAGGCCTACACGGAGATCCGCGAAGAGACTGGTTTGGGGCCGCAGCAGGTGCGCCTGCTCAAACGTGGCGCGGTTGTTGAGCATCGTGATCAGGAGCTGGGCCGCCACTGGATTATTCACCCCTTCCTCTTTGAGGTCTTGGCCCCCGAGGCTATTCGGACCGATTGGGAAGCAGTGACCATGCGCTGGATTCCTCCGGCTGAGCTGGAGCGCTATGAGACGGTGCCCCTGCTCAAAGAAGCCTACGAATCGGCGCAGCGGGGTGAGAGCCAGCCCTGAGCAGAGCTGTGGGCTGGCCCGCACCGCAGTGGCGACCCGCGATGCGATGCGCGGGCCACTCAGGTGGAGGTAGGCTGGAGCAGTCGCAGGCGAGCGGCGGGGATCTGTGGCAGCAGATCTGAGGCCAGCAGACCAGCGTCGCCGCAGTGCTGGCTGACCAGCTTGGAAGCGGCCACGTGTAAGTAGACGGCCAGGCTGGCAGCGTCAAAGGGGGTGAGGCGTTGCGCCAGGTAGCCTGCGATCATGCCCGCCAGGACATCGCCCGTACCGGCGCTGGCAAGGGCCGGGTTGCTTTCCCAGTTGATGCGCAGGCGTCCCGCTGGTTCGCTGATCAGCGTACAGGCCCCTTTGAGGACAAGGATGACGTTCCAGGCCTGGGCGCAATGGCGTGCCACCTGCAGCCGATCGATACCACCGCCTGAGACCCTGGTCTCTCCCAGCAAGCGGCTCATCTCGCCCGGGTGAGGAGTGATGACGGTGCCCGGCGGCAGCCGTTGCCACCAGTTTTCAACGTCGGCCAGGTTATTGAGGCCGTCGGCATCGATGACCAGCGCCGGACGCTCGTCCTCGGGCAGGCTGCGCAGAGCGTCGAGCAAGGCCAGGATGGCGCTGCGCGTGGCTGGTGCTCGACCAAGGCCTGGGCCGATCAGCAGCGCCCGGTAGCCGCTCAGGTGCTCTAAGAGCGTCCGAGCCTGCTCCTGGCCGCGTTGTTCGCCCGGCTCGCCAGCTGGCAGCAGAACGTAGGTGGCCTCATGCAGCGAGGAGGCGTAGATGGGCAGCAGGTCGGGTGTGACGGCCAGTGTGACTAAGCCTGCGCCGACCCGCAGAACGGCGCTGCCGGCCAGGTAAGCCGAGCCTGGATAGGGGGGCGAGCCGCAGAAGAGCATCACCCGTCCAAAGGTGCCTTTATTGCTTTCTAGAGGACGTGGCGGCAGCAGCGTCCGTGCCAGGGTGGCATCCAGCATCTCATCGCTGAGGTCACGCTCCAGCTCCTCGGGCAGGCCAATACTGCCGACGAACAGCTCGCCGAGATAGGAGCGAGCGGGAAAGAAGAAAAAGCCCTGTTTGGGGCAGGCCAGGGTGATGGTGAGGTCGGCGCGGATACTGCCAGGATCAACTTCGCCAGTGTCGGCGTTGACGCCGGTCGGCAGGTCGATTGCCACAACGAGCAGCTCGCCGGGACGACGGGCTCGCTCCTGCTCAACGCGGGCCAGGAGAGCGCGCATGTCCTCGGGCAGGGGACGCGAGCGCCCGGTGCCCAGCAAGGCATCGACGACATAGCCGACGCGCTGGAGCAGGGCGTTTAGCTCAGCCTCCACCTGCTCTGCTGGCACTTCTCGGCCCTCGCGCGTCAGCCGCCGCTCCTTCCAGCGGTAGAGATTGATATGCGCTCCCTCGGCCTCCAGATGCCGGGCCATGACCTGGCCATCGCCGCCGTTGTTACCAGGACCAATCAGAAAGAGTAGCTCGCACTCGCTCAGCGAACGCCGCTGTCGCTCACGAATATAGCGGGCCAGCAGCTCGGCGGCGCTGCGACCGGCATTCTCCATTAAGATGGAGGTGTTCAGCCCGTATTCTTGATCCGCCCGCATCTCCAGTTCGCGCATGCGGGCAACGTCAACGATATGCATAGTTCTCCTCTCCCTGCTTTCTGTTCTTTATTCTACATGGTGGCTCTGGCCCTGTCACGCCAGCTCAGGGGGCTTCCTGGTGAGGATCGGCCGGCAAGGCAGAGAGAGACAGCGAATAATACACCTCAAAGAGGCGCGACAAAGGCCACCTGACCTGCTATACTCCACTCCATGAGACTGGCACTCAAGATCAGGCCGCAGCGAAGCAATCAGTACAGCAACATGGTCGAGACCCTCGCCGAGCCAGAGCTACGCGCCAGTCCCCTCGGCCCGGCCATCGAGGAGCTGCAGCGCATCGTACTGGGTGGGCAGAGTTATCTGCTGGCGAGGATAGAAGAGGGGCGGCTCGACCGTGAGGAGTGTTTACGTCTGCTGGCTCACCTGGGAACCATTAGCGAGATTTACGAATACTTTGCCGAGGTCGGCGGCGTCGAGGGTCCCTTTCTTCGCCCCCTTGCCTGGCCCTGGCAACCGTTCATCTCGCCGGAGATCGCTGAGGTACGGCGTTACAAGGGCAAGACCAACGAAATCTTCACCCGCGTCCTGCTGAACGTGGCCCTCTTCGCCGGAGCCTATGCTACCAGCCGCGAGCGCCTGCGCATTCTTGATCCCCTGGCCGGCGGAGGACGACCCTCTTTGTGGCCCTGGCTGCTGGCTACGACGCCTTCGGCATCGAGCAGAAGCGTCAGGATGTCGAGACGACGGCGGTCTTTCTGCGCCAGTACCTCACTGGCGAGGGGATTACCTTTAAAGAGATCTGCGAGCGTCGTCGCAGCGGCAAGCGTTACCAGTTTGAGGTCAGGCCGGCGGGCAAGGGCGGCGAGGCGCGCCTGCTGATTCTGGTGCATGGCGATAGCAGCGAGGCCCCGCTACATCTGCGCAACATTCCCGGAGGACCGCGCGTTCATGCCATTGTCGGCGATCTCCCCTATGGCATTCAGCATCTCGGCGAGGTCGGTGCACTTCTGCAGCAGGCCCTCCCGGCCTGGAGCGAGCTGCTGCTGCCTGGAGGGACGCTAGCCCTCGCCTGGAACGCCACGCGCCTCCCACGCCACGACATCTGCGCTCTTGTTGAACGCTACAGCGGTCTGCAGACGCGCAACGATCCACCATACACGCAATTTGCGCACACGGTGGATCGTGTCATCAAAAAGCGCGACCTGCTCGTCGCTGTCAAAGCCTGAGTGGAGGGAGGAGGCCAGGATCGTCGCGCTCAGCCCCATTCAACTGAGCTGGTTGGCGATGGCAATGGCCTCCTGCTCGTCGAGATCGCCGCTGATGCGAATGCCCAGACCCTGCTCTTTCCAGGCCAGGGTGGGGTTATCGCTGCCTGTTGAATAGGTCGCTGTAGTGCCGCGCAGGGTGAGCGTCGTGCCGCTGGGCAACGGCTCATTGGCCAGAGCCTTGCCTTCGAGGATCGAAAAGCTCTGGTCGCCTTTCAGATAGTGGAGCACAAAGACCTGTCCACTGGCGGTCGAGAGCACATCGACACCCTCAAGCTGGTAATCGCTCTGCGAGGAGGGGATGCTCAGCAGATGGTAGCCGGCCAGCTGCTCCGCCTGGCCAAGGGTCAGCGTGCCGCTGGTGGGGGTGGCGCTGGCTTGCAGCAGCGGGGCCACCTGGGCATTGGCGGGTGGGGTGAAGCTAAAGAGACTGTCGGCCAGAGAGCGATTCAGCTCCAGCGTGGGCAGCTGCAGGGTCACCTGGGCGAAACCCTGCAGATTGAGAACCAGCTTGATGGGCAGATCGTTGCTGCGATCCAGGTAGACATCGCCGCTATAGTCGGGACCGGAGGCGGCGGATTGCTGAGAGGTGACATGGACGACAGTGGCACTATGGCCGTCGACAGTCACCGTCTGCGAGGCCAGCGTGGCCTGGCTCTGGCTGAAGATGGGATCGATCAAGTTGAGTGTCAACTGATTGACCGGGTTGGAGCTGCTGCCGAAAAGCGCCGAGCCGCCCTGGCTATTGATGCTTCCGGCGTAGACAATGTGCCGCGCGGGATTATAGATCCAGAGCTTCTCCCCGTTGCTGACCGTCAGCTCGCCAACGGGAAAGTCACTCAGAGTCGAGCGCAGAATCAGGCTGCGGCTTCTGGCAGGGGCCGCTTTCCAGATCTCACTTGTTAATGCTCCCTGATAGGTTTCGCCGTCAATTTGAATAGTTACCACCGCGTGCAGTGTCCGTGCTGCCGTCAGCTGCTGCTCGCTTTGCTGTAACAGCTGTTGAGCATTAGCACCGCTGGTACTGGCGGGCGTCTGCTGTTGGGCCTGGCCACTGTTGCAGGCTACCAACAGGAGCAGCATCATAAGCGAGAGAGCAAGAGAATAGCAGCATCTTCTAGTGAGGGTAGACATAGAGGGCCTCTCCGTTGCAGAATGGCACATCTTTACATCAGGATATGCAAGTCAAAATTTTTAGACTACAGAGAGAAGCATCGTAAAGATGCCTTCCTATTCTACGCTGGTGGGGTCCCAAGGGCAAGGAGGTAGGAAAGAGAGAGCAGGGAGCTGACGGGCAGGGCAGGCGGAGAGGCTACGAGCATTAGTGAGCAGTGACCTGAAAAAGAAGCGACGTATCAGGGTGGGCGGAGCGCTGGATGGTCACATGCAGTTGCCAGAGGCCAGCCATGACAAATTGCACCCGGGCGCGATAGAGGCCGTCGCTGCTGGGGAGGGCGGAGACCGTGGGCAGGTCCATATCCATCTCTGGCATTGTGCTTTCTACCTGAACGTGCGCATCGTTGATCAGCGTACCGCTGGCGACCTCGGCAATGCGCAACACGATGGTGGCGGGTTGCGTGCTGAGAGGCGGGTCGGGACTCAGCTGGAGGGTGACCTCATAGGGGCCGGCACGTACCTGCTGTTGCCCTGACTCCGAGGAGGCTGGTGGGAGGTTGGCCACCAAGCCCCCCAGCCAGGTCAGCAGGGCCAGAAAGAGCAGGCCGAGCAGTATAACGAGTAAATTGCGTCTCATTCTGTTTTTACTCTTAAGAAGATGATGTGGTGGCGGGAATTCTCACGTAGATCTTACCATCCTCGATGCGGATGTCAAGCCGCGGCAGGGGAGCCAGGTAGCGCAGGCGTCCGGCGGTCGGGTCTGCCGCCCCGCTGGCGGTGAAGACGCCGCCGTGGCAGGGGCAATGGAACTTGCCATCGCTCTCCTGCCACTCGACCAGGCATCCCATATGTGTGCAGGCCGCTGAAAAAGCGATGATCTCCTCGCCAGAGGTCGCGGTCGCAGACTCATTGCCGCCAGACCAGGCCCCTGATCCATACTCGCTACTGCTGCCAGGGCTGCGCTCCTGACGGATCACAAAGCCAGCAATCGTCTCGGTGACAAAGCGCACCGGCTGCTGACCCAGGGCCGAGACCTCAGCGACAAAGTGCCAGCGCGAAGGCACATTGGCCCCGATCAGGGCTGGGTAGGCCGGAGGAGCACCTGGCCCCGTGCTCGTCGGCGTGGGAGCTGGGGTGGCCTGGCCTGCCCCCCCCTGAGGCCGGCCACTGGCCTCTTGGAGGGCGCGATCAAGCCCGGCGCCGGCCACCAGCGAGGCGGCAGCCACCGCGCTACCTGCCAACAGACGACGACGCGAGAGCCGAGAACGTCTCGCGGCGGGGGACGGAGAGGAGGTGGTGGGAGGAGAAACGGCGGGCAAGATCAGCGGTTCCCCGGTGGGGGATGCGCTCGCCGTACTCGACCCGACGGCCTCCGCCGACTCGCCCGGCTCTTCTTCCTGGGTGGCCAGCTCACGCTCCAGGCGCGCGCGCAGCTCGGCCACGAACTCCGGGCGAGGCTCCGCGGCGCCGGGAGCCGCTGCGCGCAAGAGAGCTGCCAGGCGATAGAGACGCGCCTGCGCTGGCGTCAGCTCCGCGGACAGCGGTGGCCTGCGATCCTCCTGCAACGCTGCAAGATAGCGCTCTAGCTCCAGATAGTCCTCAAAGCGTTCCTGGTCTCCCTCGGGCATAAACCTCGCCTCCCTTCCGGTCCGTTACCTTCACCGGATGCCTCCATTCTCGTTAGCCTGTCACAACGCTCTCCAATTCGGCGGCGCGCTTGAGCGCCCGGAACTGAAGGACCTTCACATTGGCCTCGCTCAACCCTAGACGGAGGGCGGTCTCCTTGATCGAGAGATTCAAAAGAAAACGGCAGATCAACACCTCGCGGTAATGGGCGGGAAGGGCCTGCAGGATACGCTGGACGCGCTCGGCTGGTCGCTCGTCAGGGCAGGAGAGCGACACTTCCTCGCTTGGCCCCTGCCAGCCGGCATCGAGCAGCTCCTCAAGAGAATCAAGAGGAAAGCGATAATGACTGCGCCAGTAGTCGGCCAGAGTGGTCCTGGCGACCTGGAAGAGCCAGCGCTGCCAGCTCGGGCTGCCAGTGCCGCGCTCGCTGCTTAGCAGGCGCACGGCTTTCATGAAGATCTGCGAGGTCAGGTCCTCGGCCTCTTCACGATTGCCCACTTTGCTGTAGACATAGCGATAGATGAGATGAAGATTATCCTCATAGAAGCGTTGAAATGCTTGCACATCCACGGCATCCTGTCCTGTTGCAAGGTTTCGCTCCTGTTTGCTCTGGCGTGCGGTATTCACATTGGCCCTCCTCGCCCTGCCTGCGCACAGGCCGAGGCCCAACAGCTACGTCGATCAGTTACAGTCTATCTCAGATAGCCACCTACCTATTACGTCAGCGGGTTACAGTAAGATAAGAGGGTTCCCCTGGGTTGGGGCAAGCGAGCGAGTAGCGGAAGCTGAGGCGCGCCAGGTTTGCGTGACGATGGCAACTGCAGTATAATAGGCAATGCAGCAGGAGCGTCGGCGCACCCACCCAGTGAGGGGCGCCGCGGGGAGCACTGCGGCGCGAAGGAAAGCGCGTCATGAGGAGAGGCGGCCAGGCAAAGCAAGCAAGAGAACGCCAACTGATCGGCTTGCTGGGCCACCGAACGAAGCGCCAGGGATGCGCGCCTGATCCTCCCGTGCGCTCTCTCCGGGCTGACCGGGGAGGTATCGACAGGCAGAGAGCGAAAACGACACGACACACCCTGGCTGTCTGACTGAGCGCTGAGCGGCGCGTCTCGTTCAGCGCTATCAACAGAAGCAAAGCCAGCAAAGCAACAGCACAACATTACGACTACATCAGAGGCGGGAGCGGTGGGTGAGTGCACTCGAAGAGGTTGTCCTGGATGGCCTTCCTATCAAAGATCAGCAAGCAGGTACGACGTTGCTAGACATCCCGAGGCTAGGGGATAGTGAAGCGCGGGGCCGCGCCTGGTACGCCATGCAAGCGAGATGGGGGGAAGGAGGAAGGGAAAAGAAGAGACAGCTCCCGGCTTCAACGACTTCAATATCTCCCGGCCCGTCCGTGCAGCGCTTTTCCCCCGCCTCCGCCTGATGAGAATCGAGGAGCGGCATGTATAAAGGACAATCTGGAATGTGGTCCTGGCTGCTGCATCGCGTGACAGGACTGGCGGTTCTTCTCTTCCTGCTTGTGCACATCGTCGATATTGGATTGCTCTCCTTTGGCCCCGATGTCTACAACGAAGGCATTGCCCTCTTTAGCACTGGCATTGTGCGCGTCATCTCGCTCGGGCTGATCGCCTCCGTGCTCTACCATGCCTTCAACGGCGTGCGCATTATGCTCATTGATTTCTGGCCACGGGGTGCTCGCTACCAGGGGATCATGTTTGCGGTAGTGATGATCATCACGATTCTCTGCTTCCTGCCGATGGCCTATTTTGTGGTGGCGCCCATTTTCCAGCCCGGTACCTCTGCCGTGGCGCTGCCGATGTGAGAGGAGTAGGCGGCGAGGACGATAAGGAGACAGGGCATCGCGCCCTGGGCCTGTGCCCTGCGCCTCGCCTGCTGACTGCCCACTCTGCCCTGCCTGCCAGCGAGCGAGCGAACCAGCGAGGGAGTGCATCCCGCGCAGTCAGCCTGGCTCCCCGACAACTCCCTGGTGAGCGCGGCGGCGACTGAGTGCCGCGGAAAGGTCAGTGAGCATCAGCTCTCTCTCGATCAATCCTGCTTTGCTGGAAGACCTGCGGGAGACGCGGTCGCTGAAGGAAGAAGGGGAGGTCGAACAAAGAAGAGCAGCAGCGGAGACGAGGACTTGCTGACCAGTCGGCTCCTGCGGCCCACTGTCGCGCCTGCCTGCTATGATGACGATCTTGCTCTCGTGAAGAGGAGTGCTGTAGCTATGTTACGTATTTCCAGTGGCTATGGCCCGCGTCCTACGGGCGGCGGCTTTGAGACCTTTTCCTGGTACTTCTTCCGTGTCTCAGGGGTCGCACTTATTTTTCTGGCGATCATCCATCTGATTCTCATGCACGTCACTACTGATGTAGCCTGCACCAGCTATCAGTTTGTAGCCCATCGCTATCAAAATCCTTACTGGCGCCTCTATGACTGGCTGCTGCTGACGCTGGCGCTGTTGCATGGTATGAATGGTTTGCGCGTTGTTATCGATGACTATGTTCGCAGTCGTGGCTGGCGCCTGTTCTTGCTCTCGCTGGTAGGGCTGGCGACGCTGGCGTTCTTCTTGCTCGGAACGATTACGATTGTGACCTTCCAGCCTGTGGCCAGTGCATTGCAGGGTGCTTCCTGTGTGACCCACTAGAGAGAGGGGAATCGTTATGTACCAGAAATTTGATGTGGTCATCGTCGGCGCTGGCGGCGCCGGGCTGATGGCAGCGATGCAGCTTCCCAACGCCAGCGTGGCCGTCCTCTCGAAGGTCTATCCCACGCGCTCCCATACGGGTGCAGCCCAGGGAGGAGTGGCGGCAGCGCTGGGCAATCTTGAGGAAGACCACTGGAAGTGGCATATGTACGATACCGTCAAGGGCGGCGACTATCTGGTCGACCAGCCAGCGGCGGAGATCCTGGCGCGCGATGCCATCGACGCGATCTATGAGCTGGAGCATCGGGGGCTACCCTTTAATCGCACGCCGGACGGGCGCATCGATCAGCGCCGCTTTGGTGGCCATACGCGCAACTACGGCGAAGCGCCAGTACGCCGCTCATGCTACGCCGCCGATCGCACGGGGCATATGCTGCTCCAGACCATGTACCAGAACGCCATCAAGAACCAGGTGCGCTTCTTTAATGAGTTTCTGGCCCTGGATCTGCTGATCAACGAAGGCCGCGTCTGTGGCGTGGTGGCCCTGGAGATTCGTACGGGTGAGATTCATACCTTCCATGCCAAGGCGGTCCTCTTTGCCACTGGTGGCTATGGTCGTGCCTGGCGGGTGACCAGCAATGCTTTTGCCTGTATGGGTGATGGCATGGCGATCGCCTATCGTCGCGGCATTCCCCTGGAAGATATGGAGATGTATCAGTTCCATCCTACGGGCCTCTATAAGGTGGGGGTGCTGCTGAGCGAGGGCGCCCGCGGCGAGGGAGCGCGCCTGCTGAACGGCAAGGGCGAGTATTTTATGGAGCGCTACATGCCCACCCTCAAGGACCTGGCGCCGCGCGATATTGTCTCCCGTTGCATCATTAAAGAGATCAAGGAGGGGCGCGGCGTCAATGGCGAAGATTATGTCTATCTTGACCTGCGCCACCTGGGCGAGAAGGTGATCACGGAGAAGCTGCCTGATATCACCGAGTTCGCGCGCAATTACCTGGGCGTGGAGCCGATTCGCGAGCCGGTGCCGATCCAGCCGACGGCCCATTATGCGATGGGCGGCATCCCGACCGACAACGATGGGCGCGTGGTCATCGATTCGAAGTGGACGCCACTGCCGGGCTTCTATGCCGCTGGGGAGGTGGCCTGCGTCTCGGTGCACGGAGCCAATCGCCTGGGCACGAATTCGCTGGTCGATCTGATCGTCTTCGGGCGCCGCGCCGGTAAGCACATGGCCAGGTTCATTGCGGAGAACGATCACGTTCCTCTGCCGTCGCATCACGAAGACTTTGCTCGTGAGATGGTCGACCATCTCCTGACCTCGAAAGGGGGCGAGTCAGCGGCGCGCATTCGCAATGAGCTGCAGGGCGAGATGCTGGAGAATGTCTTTGTCGAGCGCCAGGAGAAGGGCCTGCAGCATGCTATGGACACCATCGCTGGCCTCCAGGAGGCGTATAAGAAGGTCCAGCTTCAAGATAAAGGCAAGACCTTCAACACGGAGCTGGTCGAGGCCATCGAACTGGGCTTCCTGCTGGACTGCGCGGCGGCCACCGTTCATGGTGCTCTCGCTCGCAAGGAGAGTCGTGGCGCTCACTATCGCCTCGATTATCCCGAGCGTGACGATGTCAACTGGCTCAAGCATACGTTGATCTATAAAGGTGATGGGGCCTGTGAAGCCCGTCTCGACTATAAGGATGTCATCCTGATCGATGACCCGATCTTTAAGCCCAAGGAACGCAAGTACTAGGCGCGTCCCAGCTTCAGGGAGACGCTCTAAGACAGGTGAGGTGCTATGAAAGTTACCCTGCGCATTAAGCGCTTCGACCCCGATAAGGATGCGAAGCCCTACTGGGCCGAGTATACGGTTGAGGCCAGCCCCGTCGACCGCTTGCTGGACGCGCTCAATACCATTAAGTGGACGATCGACGGCACCCTGACCTTCCGACGCTCCTGCGCGCATGGTGTCTGCGGCTCGGATGCCATGCGCATCAACGGGCGCAATCGCCTGGCCTGCAAGGTGCTGATCCGCGATGTGGGCGAGAAGGTGACAGTTGAGCCGATGCTCGGCTTCCCGGTGATCAAAGATCTGGTGGTCGATATGGACCCCTTCTTCCGCAAGTACGAATCGGTCAAGCCCTATCTGATCACCTACGATAATGAGCCGGGGACCGAGCGGCTGCAGAGTCCCGAAGAGCGGGCGCGCTACGATGAGGGGACGAAGTGCATTCTCTGTGGGGCCTGTACTGGCTCGTGCCCCTCGATCTGGGGCAATCCCGACTGGGTTGGGCCAGCGGCCATCGTCAACGCGCACCGCTTCATCTTCGATAGCCGCGATCAGGGCACGGCGGAGCGGCTGGCGATCCTCGGGCAGCGTAACGGTGTCTGGCGTTGCCGTACGATCTTTAATTGCTCCGATGCCTGTCCGCGTGGCATTCCGGTCACCGATCTGATCGAGCAGGTGAAGCGCGCCATTGTCTACGGCGATCGCAATATTGACTGAGCAACTACGGTAGCGCTGGGTGCGAAATCGCTTCGCTTCACTTCGCTTCACTTCGTCGTGCTCTCCGGCGGAGGGCGCTGGGGCTGAGGGCGAGGGACGAAAGAGGGCCAGCGCCAGGCGCCCAGCCCGGCAGGTACCGGGGCCAGCCGCCCTCGGGCCGTCCGAGCTGGGCCGCTTTATGGTGAAGGGAGGCTCTGCTACCCCCTCTGCTTCTCGGCCTGCCGGGCTGGAGGCCGGGGTGCCTGTCTGGTATAAAGGCGCTAGCGCCGAGCTAGCGAGGAGTGCTGACGCTATGCCCCCTGCGATGACTGGAGAAGAACGAAGCTCCTGGGAGCATCGCTTTATCACAGCCAACGGTATTCGGCTCCACTATGTGACCCAGGGAGAGGGACCGCTGGTGCTCTTACTCCACGGCTTCCCCGAGTTCTGGTATTCCTGGCGCCATCAGATTCCTGTTCTGGCCGGAGCCGGTTATTGCGTTGTCGCTCCCGACCTGCGCGGCTACAACGAGAGCGAGAAGCCGCGTTGGGGCTATGATCTGCGCACCCTGGCGCGCGATGTGGCGGCCCTGATTGTGGCGCTGGGGTACGAGCGGGCGATCGTCATGGGTCACGACTGGGGTGGCGTCATTGCCTGGCAGGTGGCAATGCGCTATCCCGAGCTGGTTGAGCGCCTGGTGATTATGAATGCCCCCCATCCGGCGGCCATGCTGCGCGAGTTGCGTTCCCTGAAGCAGCTCCGCATGAGCTGGTATATTTTCGCCTTCCAGCTGCCCTGGCTGCCGGAGTACATGCTGGGGCGCAACGGGGCGAACGAGATCGGCAGGATGCTGCGCGGCAGCGCCGTCCAGAAGGATGCTTTCCCGCGCTCCGTCACCGCCCATTATCAGGCTGCCATGAGCAAGCCTGGAGCCTTGCCGGCGGCTCTCGCCTACTATCGGCAGTTTGTGCGCGACCTGCCGCGCTCCCTCTGGCGTCGTCAGCTGCGGGCCTGGCCCCGTATTCTGGCCCCGACTCTGCTGCTCTGGGGCCTGCAGGATATCGCCCTCAGCGTCGAGCTAACCTACGACCTGGAGCCATACGTCAAGCAGCTGCGTGTTGTCTACCTGCCCGAAAGCGGTCACTGGGTCCAGCAGGAGCAGCCCGAGCAAGTCAATCGCCTGCTGCTCAACTTCCTGCAAGAGCGGGAGGCGAGCGCTCCAGGCGCCTGAGATCAGGCAACGACAATGGTAATCGTATGGTAGCCCGAGGCGCCATCGGGCAGCGGCGGAGCCGGACGGGGGTCCTGGACATTTCCCTGCAGATCGATGGCGCGCGCCGTGATGGTGTAGCTGCCGGCCTGGGACGGCACACGCCAGGGGAGTTCCCACAGCACCCAGGTGAGCGCTGACAGAGGGCGCTTGAGGGTAGCGCGTTGCCAGCTCTGCCCCAGGTCGAAACTCACATCGACCTCGCTGATGCCGCGCTCCCCCGAAAAGGCCACGCCTGCAATATAGGTCAGGCTGCCGGCCTGCAGACGGCTCCCATCAAGAGGGGTATCGATGCGCGTCGTCATGCGGATCTGGGCCTCGTCGCTCCAGCCGCGCTGCTGCCAGTAGCCCTGGTAATCGTAGTTTACGACCTGGATGCGTGTGATCCACTTGGCGTGCTTCATGCCATAAATGCCAGGAACCAGCAGGCGCAGCGGATAGCCGTGGCGCTCCGGCAAGGTCTGGCCGTTCATGCGCACGGCGAGCAAGGTTGTCGGCTCCAGGGCCTTAGTGAGATGAATACTGTCGCTGTAGTCATCGGCGCAAGAGAAGACCACCTTCGTGGCCCCCGGCTTGGGACGCGCGCGCTGCAGGAGAACGTTCAGCGGTATCCCTTCCCAGAGGGCGTTGCTCATGTAGGGGCCGCCGACCTCATTGCTGATGCACATCATCGACTCATACTGGCGACGCCTTGGCAGCGTCAGCAGCTCCGCATAGGTCAGCGTGTAGGGCTGCTCAACCTGGCCGCCGATCGTGAGGCTCCAGCTCTGGCCGTTGACCACAGGGTCGGCCAGCAGATTCTTTGAGACCACGTAGTATTGATCGTTAGGCGTGATTTCTGATGAAAGATGAGGGACGGGCACGATGGGGCCGTAGTTGGGCTGGGGCGGCGGCACGATGCGGCTCTTGAAACCGCGCAGGGTGACTGTCGGGGCGTGGGCGCCCTGAGTAATAAAGCGGAAGGCGAAGGCGGCCAGGAGGCCCACGCCGCCCAGGATCAGGCCACGGCGCAGCAAGGTCTGGCGCCGCTCGCGCACCTCGGCTCGGCGCTGCTCCTCACGGATGCGACTGGCTGTCAGCCAGTGGTAGGCGAGCGGGAAGAGCAAGGCGAAGACCAGGCCGCTGACGGCCAGGCTCCACATGCTATTGAACCAGCCAATGCTCAGTGTGGCGCCGAAGAGGCCGGCCCCAGTCAGCGGCAGCACCACCAGACCGGCAAAGAGCCAGAGCAGGGCCGCCAGCACGAAACCGTCCCCGAGCCGTGGCCCGAGACCAGGCTTGAACAAGAAGCGCCGACGTGCCAGCATATACAGGCTGCCGCTGGCGGCAAAAACCAGGCACTGGCCCAGGATCACACAAACCAGTAAATAGCGCTTCGCTTCGTCGCCGATCAATTGCTGGAGAAATTGAAAAAGCGACAGGGGCATCAGTGCCGTGATGGTCGCTCCGACCTGCTCCGGCAGAGACACACCGTGGGCAAAGGCATTCAGCAAAAGCATGCAGCCCGAGGAGGCGAGTCCGGCCAGCAGACCGGCACCGCCGCCGGCAACCAAAGACTCCTGGGCAGAAGGTTTCGGAGGCGAAGAGGTCTCAGGCGAAGCCATTGTTGACGAAACAGCCCTTTCTAGCGCGGGCGTGGAAGGAGGGGCGCACACAGCAAGCAACGGCAAGAGAAAAAGAAGAGAGTGAGCTGAGCTTGCCCCGCTCGATCATCTCCGCGTCATCTTCATGGACCCTGCCTTTTATTGTACGTCAGGCCACATCATCAATGCTACACGTGCGAGCAAGGCCCCATTGACAGGCGTATGGCCGGTCTATCCGCTGAGAAGGGCTAGAGGCTCAAACGATGGGGTACAGAGGGAAAGCAAGCTCAGGAGAACGGTCACTTGTTGCTTGCCTGCAAATGGAGTATCATCTATGCCGAATAGCGCTCCCCTTGCCTTCTGAGGCCGCTTTCGAAGTGTAGCGTGCGTCCCGCTCGCTGGCTGATTGGAGGCGCCGGAGCGCACACAATCGGCAGTCGCCCCTCTCTTGCGTCCCGGAGGAAGGGACGCCATTAGTAAAAGACCATCTGCGAGGAAGCCGAGACTTATGCCAGAAGACCAAGTGATCACAGCTACGACGACAGCAGCGACGATAGACACTGCGCATCTCCCCCTGGCCGTCGGCGTTGATCTGGGAGGAACGCAGCTACGGGTAGCGGTGCTGCGCGGGGCCACCCTGCTTTCGCGCGTGGGCCTGCTGACCGGCGAAGATGCGACGCCTGAGCGTCTGATCCCGCGCATTTGCGACGCAATTCGTCAGGCGCTCGCGGAGGCGCGGGTTGAGCTAGGGCAGGTGGCCGGTATTGGTTTAGGAGCCCCTGGCCCGCTCAACAGCCAGAGCGGTATCATCTACTCGCCGCCCAACTTACCGGGATGGGAAAACGTCCCCATTCGCGACATCCTGCAGAAAGAGTTCCCGGTGCCGATCTACATCGAGAACGATGCCCATTGCGCGGCTCTGGGCGAATACATGTTTGGGGCCGGGCGTGGCAGCGAAGACATGGTCTACATGACCGTTAGCACAGGGATCGGCGGCGGCATCATCTGCAAGGGCCGCCTGCTAGAAGGAGCAGGGGGGACCGCTGGCGAACTGGGGCATATGACCATCGATCTTCACGGTCCCCGCTGTAACTGTGGCAACATCGGCTGTTTAGAGGCCATTGCCTCGGGGACAGCCATTGCGCGGCGAGCCAATGAAGCTATTGCTGCCGGCCAGGGGGCGGAGTTGCTCGCCTTCGCGCGCTCGCTCGACGAGCAGACGGCGCGCCAGCTGCATCTGCCTGCTGGCACGGAGAAGGAGAGCATCGAGCGTGTCAATGCCCGCACTGTCGGCGAAGCGGCACGGGCCGGTATCGCCCTGGCGCGGCAGATCCTCGGTGAAGCGGCGCGGGGGCTGGGCGTGGGCCTCGTCAACGTGATCCATATCTTTAATCCGCGTAAAATTATTCTGGGGGGCGGCGTCATGCAGCTTGGCGACCTGATTCTTGGGCCGGCCCTCGACATTGTCGAGCAGCGCGCCATGAAGGCCCCACGCTCGATCGTGAGCATTGAGCTGGCGCAACTTGGCCCCAATGTCGGGCTGATCGGGGCCGGTACCCTGATCTACTATCATGGCTGATCCCTCTGCCGGTCTGGGCTGGTCGCTGCCAGCGAGCCGGTGAGTGGAGGAAAGGCCAGGCAGGAACGAAACAAACAGACGGAACATGGTGACAAAGAAAAAGGAACGTCTCGACGTCGCAATGGTACGTCGCGGCCTGGTAGCCAGCCGGGAGCGAGCACAGGCTCTGATCATGGCGGGGCGCGTCTATGTAGGTGAGCGACGCCTGGAGAAGCCCGGCGCCCAGGTGCCCGATGATGCCGAGATCCGCCTTGACCTGGCCGCGCCCGAACTGCGCTACGTCAGCCGTGGCGGCTTGAAGCTCGAAAAGGCCCTTGCGGTCTTCGAACTTGATCCGCGAGGGTTGGTCGCCCTGGATGTTGGCGCCTCGACTGGCGGCTTTACCGATTGCCTGCTGCAGCGGGGAGCTGCTCGCGTCTATGCTGTCGACGTTGGGCATGGACAGCTCGCCTGGAAGCTGCGCAGCGATGCGCGCGTCGTCGTCATGGAGGGGGTCAACATCCGTTACCTGGAGACGCTGCCGGAGAGGCCGCAGTGCGCGACCATCGATGTCTCCTTTATCTCGCTGCGTCTGGTTCTCCCGTCGGTGGCGCGCTTGCTGGCTCCTGGCGCCTGGGTGGTGGCCCTGGTCAAGCCGCAGTTTGAGGCCGGCAAAGAGGAGGCTGATCGTGGCGAGGGCGTTATCCGCGACCCGCGGGTCCACGAGCGTGTCTTACGCGAGCTGTCGGCCTGGATTCCCGAGTACACGCCGCTGCAGCTGCGCGGGGTGATCGAGTCTCCCATTGCCGGTAGAGAAGGCAACAAAGAATTTCTGATGTATCTTGCTCTTCCATAAGCAAAGGAGGGCACAGACAGCGAAGTTCTGTGGACACTCCCACTGGCGAGGCAAAGGAAGGCCCGCCGAGAGCCGTGCTCTTCCGATGACCCGCCCTCTGCTTGTAGAGGTGGAGGGAGAGCGTTAGCGGGTGGTGCCAGGTGAGCAGCAGGAAGGCGGAGGGGAAGCGAGCTGGCTTGCATGGCGAGGGAACGCCGTCAACTGGGGCTGCTTGCCCGGAGGCGAAGCCAACAGACTGGGAAGGTCGGGCCGCAGTCTGGTACAATAACAGCAAGGTAGAGGTAGACCGTCCCTGGGGTGACGCGCCAGCCTGCTCCTCTTGGCGGGCCTTCATCGTCTCGGTCACGTGGCTGAACACGATCGTGCTCGCGCGCGCAAAGGAGCGTGCCAGAGCAAGGCAGGCCAACAGACAAAAGGTGGGAGAAAGCGAGCCGGGGGGAGGCGGGAGGAGAGATCAGACGAAGAGGCCAGAAGAGACGAGACACGGACGGGGTGCGTCAGCCGGGGTCAGCCAGGCGCCGTCTACAGGCGAGAAAAGAGGGAAGATCATGGAGATTCCAACGGTCAGCGTGCCCGACCAGTTCAATGCAGCCAGCGCCTTTCTCGACGCGAATCTCGCACAAGGGCGCGGTGGCAAAGTGGCCATCTATTATGAAGATCAGACCTTTACCTATGCCCAGGTGGCCGAGATGGCCAACCGTGTTGGCAACGGATTGCTGGAACTCGGCGTCGAGATGGAGCAGCGCGTAGCCCTCTTACTGCTCGATTCCCCGCAGTTTGCGGCCTCTTTCTTCGGAGCCATCAAGATAGGCGCAGTTCCCATTCCGATGAACACCATGCTGCGCCCTGAAGACTACGTCTACATGCTCAACGACAGCCGGGCCAAGGTTCTGCTGATCCATGCTGCCCTCTGGCCACCGCTGCGTCAGGTATTACCCCAGCTGCGCTTTTTGCGGCATGTCGTTGTAGTCGGTCTGGAAGCAGAAGCTGCCGGGACGACGCTGCTGGCGGGCCGTCAGCGCGTGACCCTGCACGATTTCGAAAGCTGGATTGCCCACGCCTCGCCCTCGCTCAGTCCTGCTCCTACCAGCAAAGATGACAGCGCCTTCTGGCTCTACAGCTCGGGCAGCACAGGTTTCCCCAAGGGCTGCGTGCATCTCCAGCACGATATGACGTTCTGTCTGGAGTGTTACGCCAGACCAGTTTTAGGTATCACTAAGGACGACATCACCTTTTCTGCGGCGAAGCTCTTCTTCGCCTACGGACTGGGCAATGCTCTCTATTTCCCCTTCGGTGTCGGCGCCAGCACCGTGCTCTATCCCGGGCGTCCCCTGGCTGAAGACATGTTCAAGGTTGTAGAGCGCTACCGGCCCACCATCTTCTACGGTGTTCCTACGCTCTATGCCAACATGCTCAGCGTTCCCGAAGCTGAGAAGCGCTTCGACTTCTCATCGGTGCGCGTCTGCGTATCGGCGGGTGAGTCTCTGCCGGCGGATATTTTGCGTCGCTGGGAAGAGAAATTTAAGGTCCCTATTCTGGATGGGATTGGGAGCACCGAGATCCTGCACATCTTTATCAGCAACCGTCTCGGCGACATCAAGCCGGGTAGCTCGGGCAAGCTTGTGCCGGGCTATGAAGCGAAGATTGTCGATGAAGATGGTCAGCCGGTGAGTCCAGGCGAGATCGGCAACCTGCTCATTCGGGGAGACAGTATTGCTGCCTACTATTGGAACAAGCACGAGAAGACCAAGGACACCATCACCGGTCACTGGATTCATACCGGCGACAAGTATTATGTAGATAACGAGGGCTACTATTGGTACTGCGGACGTGCGGACGACATGCTCAAGGTCAGTGGTCAGTGGGTCTCGCCCGTGGAAGTTGAGAACGTGCTGATCGAGCATCCCGCTGTCCTGGAGGCGGCGGTCGTTGGGGCCTACGATAGCGATCGTCTGGTTAAGCCCAAAGCCTTTGTCGTGCTCAAGCCCGGCCAGGAGGCTTCCGAGTCGCTAGTCAGCGAGCTACAAAACTTTGTCAAGGGCCGGCTGGCGCCGTTCAAGTATCCCCGCTGGGTGGTTTTTGTCTCGGAGCTGCCCAAGACAGCGACCGGCAAGATCCAGCGCTTCAAGCTGCGGGAGACGGGGGAGACCGCTCCTCTCTCGTGAGTTATCCTGAGTGGCGGGGAGAGCAGGGGCAGCGCCGTTCGTCCGAGTTGAGGCATTGAGGTCGAGGCCGTCGGCAGTGGGCTGGGCTGGCCTGGGCCGACGGCCTATCTACCGTACCTACCACGGAGGGAAGAGTGCAACAGGCTTATCGTGCGCTACGTATTCTGGCCGAGGCGCAAACGGTGCGCCTGATGGTGACGCCCGAGCCTTGTGCGCTGCTGCTGGACGAGCTGGCGAGTGCCTGTACGGCTCTGCAGAGCGGGAGCGCTGGCCTGACCTGCGTGATTCTCGATTTTGGGGTCTCTCCGCGGCAGACCGAGGCTGGGATAGCTCTCAGTGGGGCGGGCTGCCGCCCGGGTGGAGGAGAGGCGGCGAAGCTGCGCAATGAAGCTGAGCGTGCGGCTGCGCTTGTACGAGCGGTGCCGCAGCCGGTCCTGGCTGTGGTACGTGAGTCGCTATCGGAGGCGGCCTCGGTGCTGGCGCGGGCTGCCGACCTGGTTCTGATCGCGCGAGAGGCCAGCTTTGTGGCCCCGGTCCAGGTCGGCGGTGTGCGTACTCCCGAGCGCCTGTCTGGTGAACAGGCTCTGCGCCTGGGCCAGGTCACCTGGTGTACGCCAGCTCGTCAGCTTGACAGGCAGCTGGAGGGGGTGCTGGCCCTGCTGCGTCGGAACAGTGCCACTGCCCTGCGCCAGGCCAAGACCGCGGTGCGTCTGGCGCTGCGCTCTCTCCCGCCTGTCGAGGGCCTGCCTTCCTCGCCCTGGTTAGAGCCGGGTAGCTTCTCCCTGCCACTGCCCACTGAGGATGAAGATGAAGAGGCCCGCTGTCTGCGCGAGAGCCGCGCGCGCCTGGAGGCGCTCCGCCGCGTCAACAGCTTCTATCTCAGCGAGGTGTCGCGCTCGACGGATGCTCAAGAGGGTCTGCGCGCCTTCCTGGAGAAACGGGCGCCGCGGTGGCAACACGACCAGGAGTAACAACTGATGGGAGAGCGAGAGAGCATAACCACAGATCACCACGCTGCCCGGCAGCAGAGTTCATCAGGGCTGCGACCCTGGGTGACGCGGGCCGCCGAGCGTGTATTAGACACTCCCTATCTCAAAGTGCGGCGCGAGGAGGTGCTGCTGCCGGATGGCACCCTGATACCCGACTACTACATTATCGAGAATCGGGGCTGGGTGGGTATTGTGCCCCTGACCGCCGATGGGCGCTTCTTGCTCAATCGACAGTACAAACATGGCATAGGGCTGGAGGTGCTGGAGTTTCCCGCGGGCGCCATTGATCCTCACGAAGAGGACCCTTTGCTCACGGCCCATCGCGAGCTGATGGAGGAGACGGGCTATAGTGTAGCCGCTGAGAAGATCGAACTGCTGGCGCATATGTATGCCAATCCCACCGGGGCTCGGACACGCATCTGGTGGTATCTGGCGCGCGATGTCGCAAAGACTGGCGAGCAGAAGGTGGACCCCCGCGAGATCATAGAGAACTTGCTCGTTACCCCGCGCGAGCTGCTCGCTCTCATCCATAGCGGACAGTTTGCCGTCCAGGGCCAGATTGCCGCCGCCTACATGGCTCTGGAACGCCTGGGCTATCTACGCGCCTCCTTCTAACTAACTAACTAACCACGCCGCCACGAGAGCCTGGCCAGACAGGCCAGACTCTCAGCATGGCCCTGGCCTGTCTTATGGGCTGGCTCCGCCTGACGCCTCGCCTTACAAAATCTTTACAAAAGATTGCAGCTTTTCTCACCGTCTGGCGCTATGCTCTATATGCTATAACTAGGTGGATACTTCCTACCTGTTAATAGAAGGACAGGACAGGACAGGTGGGTCATGAAGATCCTGATTATAGAAGACGAAAATAATATTGCACAACTCATCCGCCTTTATCTGGAGCAGGCCGGCTATGAGGTAGTCATCGCCGGAGATGGGGCGGCGGGGTTGGAACTGCACGCGCGCGAGAAGCCCGATCTGGTGATCCTGGACCTGATGCTGCCGGCCCTTGACGGGATGGAGGTCTGTCGGCGCATCCGGGCCTGGGCGGACACACCTATCCTGATGCTGACGGCACGGCAGGGAGAAGAGGATCGCATTGCCGGGCTGGAGCTGGGAGCCGATGACTACCTGGTCAAACCGTTCAGCCCGCGCGAGGTCGTCAGCCGGGTGCGAGCCATCTTGCGACGCACTGCCCTGGCTGGGGCCCATCGAGCTGGGGTTGCAGGAGGGAACAGCAGCGAAGGGAGTGTCAATGAACACCCCCGGCAGGGCAGCGAGCGAGAAGAGCTGCGCTTCCCGGGGCTGGTCATCAACATCCCGGCGCGGCGTGTCGAGGTCAACGGACAGCGTGTCGCCCTGACGGTCAAAGAGTTTGACCTGTTGGTCGTTCTCGCCTCCTCGCCGGAGCGCGTCTTCACGCGTGAGGTCTTGCTCAACAAAGTCTGGGGCTATGACTACCTGGGCGATGGGCGCACGGTCGATGTCCATATTGGCACGCTGCGCAAGAAGATCGAGGCGGTACCCGGGGCACCGCGCAACATCAAAACTGTTTGGGGAGTTGGCTACAAGTTCGAACCAGAGGCGCCCGCATGAATGAACCGGCGACCAGCCCTGCTCAGCTACCTCCTGCGGCTCAGCCGGAGCGAGCGGCCAGCGTGCTACCCCCCTTGAGTCTGCGCAGCAAGCTGGTGCTCAGCTACCTGGCGGTCGCTCTGGGGGCGATCGTCGTGCTCGCCATTGCCGTTATTGCGGCTGTTTATAACTACTACTACACGTCCCAGATTCGGCAGTTGCAGGATGCTGCTCAGACCTATGCCCGCGGCATTGAGGACTTCTACACCTACCAGCTCGGTGGGCACTGGGGTCCCTTTTCGCTGCGTTTCCCCGTACCAGCGCTCCTGGTCATTGTTGACCAGAATGGCCATCAGCTCCTCTGTAATCCGCCTGCCGGCTTTAATAGCCAGTTCTGCTCTGAGACGGCCATCGCTCAGTCGGCGGCCCAGGCTCTGCAGGGCAACGAGGTCGACGGGCATCTGGAGAGCAGCGGTTTCAAGGGATTGTATGTCAGTGTCCCGCTCTACGACGTGAACGGCAATCATCAGCTCATTGGAGCCTTGCTGATTGCCCAGCCGGAAGCCTCGCCGCAGCGCTTTCTCAGCAATGTGACGCAGGCCATCCTGCTGGCTGGCCTGCTCATTGGGGTCGCCGTCGTCCTCTTCAGCCTGCTGCTGGCGCGCCGCTTGACCCGTCCGCTGGAGTCGTTGACTGCCGCGGTAGAGCGCATGAAGGAGGGCGACTACTCGCAGCGCGTTGATCCGCCCCCGGCTCAAGATGAGCTGGGACGTCTGGCTCAGACCTTCAATGCGATGGCCGATCGTATTGAGGCCGATGTGGCAGAGCTACGCCGTCAGGACCAGATCCGGCGCGATATGATTGCCAATATCGCTCATGATCTGGCTACGCCGCTGACGGCCATTCAGGGCTTCAGCGAGGCCCTGGCCGATGAGGTCATTCAGGAGCCAAGCGCACGCAAGGATACAGCGCAGCTGATCGCGCGCGAGGTTCAGCGCTTGCGTCGCCTGGTGGCCGATATTCAGCATATGACCTTGCTGGAATCGGGGCGGGCGCGTCTCGATCTGGCGCCGCTCGACCTGGCGGTGCTTGTCGATGAGACGCTGGCAGTTATCGAGCCTGAGTGCACCCAGGCTGGCATTACGCTGCAGAACACGATTGACCCGCGGACGCCGCCGGTCCTGGCCGATAGCGACCGCATTACCCAGGTACTGCTCAATCTCATCGATAATGCGCGTCGCCATACGCCTGCTGGAGGAACGATCACAGTGGGAGCCAGGCGCCTGGGGCGCATGCTGGAGGTCTGGATACGTGATACGGGCGTGGGCATCGATCCGATCGACCTGCCTCACATTTTTGAGCGCTTCTATCGCGCCGATCGGGCACGCAGCGGAGGACGTGGGGGGAGTGGCCTGGGCTTGACCATTGTGAAGGCCATTGTGACGGCCCACGGTGGAACGGTGGCCGCCGAGAGCACGCCGGGTAAGGGAACATGCATTCGCTTTACCCTGCCGTTGGCTCCTAACCAGGAGGAGCAGGGGAGTCCTGTGAAGTCAAGGCCGGGGCGCGAACGCCGAGATAAAAGTGGGAAGCTCTTGCCTCCAACCTGGGGATATAATACATAGAAGAGCCACCAGGGTCCGGCACGGTCTGACGACGGACAGAAGCAGTACACCTGCTGACGCGGACCTGCCCGGCAGCAATCGCAGCGCTGGGCCAGGCCTGGCGTTCCAGGACGTGCCGAAACTGCCTAAGCCGGCCATGCCGTGCCGGAGGCCGGGGGGCCTCGTCAACTGCCGGGACCAGACTCAAGCAGGAAGCAACACTTACAAGCAGAGAGAGCAGAAAGGAGCGCTTCACTCATGGCGATCGATCCGAGCCTGATCGGCAAAGCCTCGGCTCCCCAGACCTTCGCAGTGACCGAGGAAGCGGTGCGACGCTTTATGGAAGCGACCGGCGATCCAGCGTTGGAGCGCCAGACGCCGCTCGTCTATGCCCCTCCAACCTTCCCGACAACGTTCCGGGTCCGCCCGCCAGAGCTGCAGATCGATCCCTCGCAGATGCAGTTGCTGCATGGCGAGCAGAGCTATAGCTATCAGCGACGTCTGCGCATTGGGGAGCAGGTGACCTGCGTGGCCCGCGTGGCCGATGTGCGCGAGCGTAGTGGGCGCTCCGGCCCCATGACCTTTGTGATTCTGGAGACCGAAGGGCGCGATGCTAACGGCCAGCTGCTCTTTACGGCACAAGGTACCTTGATTGTGCGTACGAAAAAGCACGACTGACCGTTGACAAATCTCAGGGGTCAGTATACAATACAATGCGGAATCTATGAGAGATGCCCTCGTGGCGGAATGGTATACGCAGCAGGTTGAGGGCCTGTGCCCGTAAGGGCGTGGTGGTTCGAGTCCACTCGAGGGCACCCTCATGAGCGCTGCTCATATCCGCCTGGCGAGCGGCACAAGATTGAGCGGCGCCGCTCGCCGGCGGATGCTGAGCTTCCTTCTCTCTTTTTCTCTTCTTTCTTACTTGCTTGACTGCTGAAAAAGCAGGCACAACGATGCCCTCGTGGCGGAATGGTATACGCAGCAGGTTGAGGGCCTGTGCCCGTAAGGGCGTGGTGGTTCGAGTCCACTCGAGGGCACCGCAATGATGGTGGTCGGAAGAGGCGACGAGACTGGTCCGCCTCTTCCGCCTTCCTTGTCGGCTCAGCTCGGTAGAGACGAGCCTCATGGGCGACTAGCTCAGTTGGGTAGAGCGGCTGCTTTACACGCAGTAGGTCAGGGGTTCGAGTCCCTTGTCGCCCACTCTCCTTGTTCTCCTTACAGTTTTCCCCTTCAGGTTGCTATCGTCTGGCTGGCCCTGCCTCTTGCCTTAAGCTGGCATCTGGGCCTGACGCGCCTCTTGCTTCCTGCTCCTGATCCCAGTGGTCGGTTGGTCGGTCTCTGCCCGCTTCGGCGAACAAGCGGCCTGGACTGCTCAGCCTGCTGCTCTCCAGATCGGGCACCGCTCTTCGGGCGCGAGGAGCTGTTAGCGTGCTACATTGTCAGGTGAGTAAGCGGGCGCTATCATTCATCATAGCAGCGCAAGCGAGCGAAGCCGCGTCCGTGACTGTTCTGTCAGCAGTATGGGGTGTCAGTCGGTCTTTCCGTCCAGTGTCGTGCACTTTCGTCTCGTGTAGGGGAGGCTTTTCCCTTCCGCTCGCCGGGGATCTGGCGTTCTTTCTTGCTTTTCTGTCTATACAGCTATCCAGCGGGGCGGCGAGATCGGACTCAGGCAAGTCGGGGGCTGGCTGATAGCTTCCGCTGACGGAGAGAAGCAACTGAGCAAGGTTGCTCAAGACAAAGGAGGCGAAACGTGAGTATCACGCATGGTGGCTGGCTGGTTGCCAGAATCCTCAAGCGCGAGGGCGTTGAAGTAGTCTTCACGCTGAGTGGGGGGCATATCGCGGCCATCTACGATGGCTGTGTCCGTGAAGGCATTCGCGTCGTCGATACCCGTCACGAGCAAGCGGCAGTCCATGCTGCCGAGGGCTGGGCCAAGTGCACGCGTCGGCCAGGAGTAGCCTTATTAACTGCCGGTCCTGGGGTCACCGATGGAGTGACTGGTGTGGCCAATGCCTATCTGGCGGGCAGCCCTGTGCTGGTTATCGGCGGAGCGGCGCCGCTGGGCCTGTGGGATCGCGGTGCCCTGCAAGAGATGAACCAGATTGACCTGCTACGCCCCATTACCAAATGGGCGCGCACCGTCCATGAAACCGGTCGCATTGCGGAGTATGTGGCCGCCGCCTTTCGCCAGATGCTTAACGGCAAGCCTGGCCCGGTCTTTCTAGAGATCCCAATGGATGTGCTCAACAACCTGGCCGACACCGACAATGTGACCGATCCCGGCGAGCCAGGCAGTTACCGCCCGGCTGGTCCCGTGCAGCCTACACCGGACCAGGTGGAGAGAGCTGCTGCTCTCCTGGAGCAGGCTGAGCGCCCGGTCATCATGGCAGGGAGCGCCGTCTGGTGGTGCGATGGCGCCGAAGCCTTGCGTGAGCTGGCCGAACGCATTCAGGCCCCGGTCTATCTCAATGGGGCCGGACGGGGATGCCTGCCGCCCACTCATCCGCTCTTCTTCAGCGCCTCGCGACGCAAGGCTCTGGAGGGCGCCGACACGATTCTCGCCATTGGGACGCGTATGGACTTCCGCCTCAATCATGGACGACCGCCGCTCATCCCCGCCGAGGCACGTTTGATCTGGTTCGACCTCGCGGGCGAGGATATCGGGGTCAATCGCGGGGCCGAAGTGGGGCTGGTGGGCGATGTCGGCATAGCCATGCGTCAGGTGGCGGCGGCCAGCAAGCCGTACAATGGTGAGCGCGCCTGGCTGCGCTTCATTCGCGAAGAGGAAGCCCGAGCCTGGGAGCGCGACGCGGCGGCCCTCAACTCCGACGCGGTGCCCATTCATCCGATGCGCCTCTGTAAGGAGATCCGTGACTTCATCGACGAGGAGACCACGGTCATCGGCGATGGAGGCGACATCGTCAGCTATGGCGGACGGGTGATCAACGTCTATCGCCCTGGCTATTGGCTGGATGCCGGCCCCATGGGCACGCTCGGCACCGGCACCGGCTTCGCTATAGCGGCTCAGCTGGCGCGCCCAGGCAAGCGCGTGCTGATCCTGCATGGAGACGGGGCTTTCGGCTTGAATGGCATGGAGTTCGAGAGCATGGTGCGCCACAAGCTGCCTGTGGTCTCGGTGATTGGCAACGATGGGGCCTGGGGCCAGATCAAACATCCCCAGAAGGCGCTGATTGGCCACGCCACAGCGGCGGAGCTGGCACCGGGTATCCGCTACGATAGGATGGTGGAGGCGTTGGGCGGCTACGGCGAGCTGGTGGAGCGCCCCGAGGAGATCCGCCCGGCCTTAGAGCGGGCTTTCGCCTCGGGCTTGCCGGCCTGCATCAATGTGCTGATTGACCCCGATAAGCCCTACAGCCGTTCAACCAATGTCGCGGTCTAGCCAGCCTTGCCTCTCTCTGGCCTACGCTGCGCTGGTGGCGCCGGCCAGTGGCGGAAGCGCTGACCCTGGCTAATAAAAAAGGCTGGCGACAAAACAAGATCAGTAAAAGAAAGCAGCGACGGAGACAATGCCAGTCAGACTCTCTCAGACTCTCACTGAACTGGCGTGTCTCCGTCGCTCTGCCTCGTGCATGTTGAGGAGGCGGGCGCAGCTCAGGCCGTGGCGGGGCTGGGGGGCACGGCATCCCTTTGCTCCCCCTTTCAGGTCGGGGAAGGGCCAGCCTGCCAGGCGAGCACGCCTCGCCTGTCAAAGATACTCCTCTTGTTGTGAGCGCTCTGTTTGGGAGACGGACGAATCCTAATCCTTGCTTCTCTCGGCCTGGCCTCTACCTCTTTTTCCTTTTGCTCTCCGGCTGATCAGACCGCCTTGCGCTGCAACGCGGGCGGCTAGCTCAGCGGGCCGGCGGTAGGGCCTCCAGGTCCTCTCTTATGCCTATCTCTATGCAGCCTATCTCTGTGCTGCCTGTCGAGCTGAGTTAGGCGTCGGCCTGGACCCGATTAGGGCTGGCAAGACCATTCACGCCAGGTGAACCCGTCACGCGCGAAGACCTCGTAAGCAGCGCGGATGTTAGCCGCCGCGTTGTAGGGCGAATAGGCCGCCTGCGAGGTGGTGGCCCAGGTGCTCGGCAGGAACTGGAAGAGACCCGCCGCTCCAGATGAGCTGTTGGTGGCATACGGGTTCAAGCTCGACTCACACTGGGCGACGCTCAGAGCCTGCGCCCCATAGGAACCGAAGACCTGATAGATCATCTGCGGGATCGAGCCGCTGACACTCTGCGAGGCGGTCGAGGCCTGGTTGCTCTGAGAGGCCTGGCTCTGGACGCTCACCGCGGTCGCGTTGCTGCTCCCCTGTCCGGGAATGCATACTTGCTGCCCCGGGAAGATCAGGTTCGGGTTGGGAATGTGGTTATAGGAAGCAAGCGTCTGCCAGCTGGTTCCGTAACGCAGGGCGATCCCACTCAAAGTGTCGCCTGAGACAACAGTGTAGCAGCCGCTGGCTGCCTGGGCATGCGCCCCCTGGCTGCTCAGGGTGAACAGGGCACCAGCCAGCGCCAGGGCCAGCATAAGGCTGGCGGCAAACTTCTTGAAGAGACGACCTCCGTTGTTCTGCTGTTCGCACTTACGAATGTCCGTATGTAGTAACTGCATGTAACCCCTTCTGACTAAACCTACAAGTCTCCCCAAACAGCGGCCTCCGACAGGCTAGATAGCCACTATGACCGACCAGACTCGTGTCTTGCTCTCCATCAGGGCGAGCAGACGAAGCAGGCCAGCTCGGCAACCCGCCGGAAGCTCTGGCGTTCCCGCAAGTCACAAAGATGCTCCCTGTGGGAAGCAGCCGACCGACGCGGGAACACGCATATGATAGCATGAGCTAAATTGGAACATGCAAATACAATTTGAAACATAGCCAAAACTGGCTATTGTAGTGCTAAAGCAAGCATGCGGAAGAATGATGGGGAGACTATAGATGATGGGCCGACTATTTATGCAGAAGCTAAGGGGCAGGAAAAACCTGGATTATCAACGAACGGGGAGGGGGGAGCGTTTCAGGCTCGCGGGTCCTGGCCTGGCGCTGCCGAGGCGGCCCACCCAGATCACAAATACGCGCGGGCCTCGGTCGCTTTGAAGCCGGCGTAGATCTGGCTCCCCTCGTGCAGCTCCAGGCGCTGGAGCGACTCTTCTGTGATCTCTGCAGTGAGAGGGGGGAGAGTGGGATCGATCTCGATGCTCACGCGCACGCGTCCATCGTGAGTCGGGCCAAGGCCGGTGCTCAGAGGCAAGATCTGCACAATTGCGCCGGAGAAGATGTTGCGGGCTGAGCCTTCGGGTGGCGTGCGATAGAGCGTAATACTGCGGGGGTCGATGACCACGCACACCTCCTGAGCATCGCTGGCGCGTGCTACCTCACCCTCGTCCAGAACGGCGCTCACCAGCAGGGGGTGGCTGCCGCTGTTGATGGCCAGTGTACAGAGGGAGCTGGCCTCCCGGGCCACCAGGTGCCCGCGCAAGAAATTCAGTCCCACCAGCTCAGCGATGTAGGCCGAGCGCGGACGCTCCAACAGCTCGCGTCGACTACCTTGCTGGATGACCTGGCCGTTGTCAAGGACCAGAATCTGGTCGCCGAAGAGCAGGGCCTCCAGGTGGTTATGGGTCACAAAGATAGTCGTAATGCCGATCTCGCCCAGCAGACGGCGCAACTCCTGGCGCACCTCGCGCTGAGTCTGTACATCGAGGGCGGCCAGTGGTTCGTCGAGCAAGAGCAGGCGTGGCTGCAGCACGAGGGCGCGAGCCAGGGCAACCCGCTGTTGTTGTCCGCCCGAGAGCTGGGCTGGACGGCGCGCAGCCAGGCCGCTGAGGCGCATCTGCTCGATGGCGGCTTCCGTGCGCCGACGCACTTCCTGACCGCGCAGGCCCTGGGCTCGCAGGCCGAAGGCGATGTTTTCAAAGACCGTCAGGTGCGGAAAGAGCAGGTAGTCCTGGAAGACATAGCCAATAGGCCGCTCCTGGGGAGGGACAAAAATATCGCGCTCGCCGTCGAAGTAGCAGACGCCGTCAAGGATCATCTGCCCACGTGCAGGACGCAGCAGGCCGGCCAGCAGGCGCAGAACCGTCGATTTGCCGGCCCCGCTCTCGCCGAGTAAGACAGTGGTGCGGCCAGCCTCCGCGTGCAAGGTGAGCTGCAGGTGAAAGTGGCTGGCCTGCTCTGATGATGAGCGCCGGCCTGGCTGGCCCGCGAGATCAGCCTCGAACGTAGCGGTCAACATACCTGTAGGTAAGTATAGGCCAGGGTCTGCTGTTCTGCAAGCCTTCAGCCCCCTTGTTCTCGGCGGGCAGAGCGGAGAACGCGGGTTGGGCGGAGTGGGAGGCCAGACCCTCTGGCAGGGAAGGTTTCAGGAGATGAATGTAGTGTGAGACACAATACTGACTTTCTCCTGGTTCAACGAAGAAAATCGATAAGAATGGCCCTATTGTAATGAGAAGATGAGCCGATAATGAAAAGTAGAGAGGGGGAGCGTCCGAAGTGTCCGGTGTGCCGCTGCCACTTCTCTCCTCTCCTGAACCTGTGCCTCCCGCGTCTCTCGACCAGCCCGATCCGATCCCCCAGGACGCTCCCCTCGCTCTTCGCGGGAAGGGGCCAAACAGCCCCTTCCCGCTTTGTTATGGCCACCGAAAGAGAGAGACCCTAGGGCCGATGCCTGATGGGTTTGGGATAGCCAAGCTCTTCCGGCGTCACCTGGAGCACCCCGCAGACCAACTGCAGGTGGGATTCTCGCGGGCATTGCTCTCCCCGCTCCCAGCGAGCGACGGTGCTGACATCCGGTGCCTTCCGACTCTGGCCACTTTCACTGGCAAACTTGTCCATCTGATCGACCAATGCCTCGCGGGTGAAACCACGCTCCTGGCGCTTTTGCCGCAGTCGTTGGCCAAAGCGCTTCAGTATGTCTTTTGTATTCGTCATGTTTCCCTCCTTATGGAGGTAAAAATTACAAATACCAATGTTGAAATAAAATGAATACAGAGTGGGGGATGGCCAAAACATATGTTTCAGCCCAACATTATGTTTACCATCCTGATGACAAAACTGTTCACATTGTGGATACCAAATTGTCACATGAAAACGACAACTTGGTATCTTGATGGGGGAATCCTATAGCAGACGGAGGGTTTTTTACAGTGCGTTTTAGCGCGGCAGTTCGATGATGAACAAAAGGGCGAGCAGCGATCTTTTTATTAGTAGAGTCACGGCTCTACTGTTCTGGCTTCAGTGGCTCGCTGAGCAAGTGTTTCTCAACTTATTATGGAGGGCTATTTTGGCTGTAATTCAGCAGGGGGGCTGGTATTGGGAGAAAGGTACCGGGTAAGAGGGACAAAAGAAAGAGGGGGGAGTGAGGGGGAGCAGCCAGTGGGGCAGCTGGCCAGCGGAGGCCGGCGGTGGTTTCGATTGCCCAGAGCTTCACTTCCCAGAGCTTCACATGGCTCATATGAGCTATCTCACAGCTGTTCTTGTCGAGCCATGTTATGCTAATCCTGCAGTGGGGACGAGCGCAGTCCCTTACACGAGGAGAAAGCCCATGCTGAAGCGCTTTCATCTGCCCAAGCGGCCCAGAGATCTGAAGCAATCACCCAGGCCTCATTGCCATCGAAGCAGGGCCTTTAGCATCGTTCTGCTGTTGTTCTGTCTCAGTCTGGCGGCTTGTGCCTCGCCTTTTGGTGGAGGGAGCCAGACCAGGCCGACCGCTGGAGCCGGGACCCCGGCAGCCGGGGATGTGACCCCCACTGCCTCGCCGGTGGTCCTCCTTGGTCCCCGTCCCTGTCCCACAGCAGTGCAGTCGCCCGCTTACTGGAGCGGCATCGTCCACGCCGTTGCTGGCGTTACCAGCGTCGCGCGCGTCCAATGTGGCAACCTCATGGGCACGCCGCAGCTGCAGGCCCTGGTCACCGTTGCCCATCAGGGAGGGCACGCTGTTGACGTCCACGTCTACACCGACATTGCCAACCCCAACCCACAGCAGATCTTTGAACTGCTCAACCTCTATGACGGCGATGCGGTCATCAGCGGCTACAATACTGTGCTCACCGCCGAAGTCGACCAGAACTCGGCTCTCAACCGGGGGCGCAGCCCGGGCAACTACCAGCGTGACCTCTTCCGAGAATTCAAATGGTCTGATGCTCAGCAAACCCTGGTCCAAATCGCCTTTCCGGGCTTCTTCCCCGATCTGACGCGCTATCAGGCTGAAGCCGATCAGGCTGCAGTCAATCAGGGGCATGATCCCTGGAAGCTTGACGCCGTCAAAGTAGCTCAGGCTCTGGCTGCCTCATCCGCCTTCTTCAACTGGGGAGCGGATGCCCCGGCCCGCCTCATTAGTGGCGGTGGCCAGCACGATCTCAACGCCGTCGTCGAGGTCAAGAGTCCCCATCCTGGTGGAGGCACCATCCGCGTCAGCATGAGCCGGCTGGAGTCCAACACCAACGGGGGCATCTGGGAAGTGACCGAGGTCAGCAGCCCCACGCTCTCTATCAGCGCCCCTGCCGCCCTGGCCCGGCTGCATAGTCCCACGACTGTTACGGGGAGAGGCGACGCCTTTGAGGGCGTCATTGGTAGCTTACGCCTGCTGGATCATCTCTACAACCAGGTGGGTCAGGCCCAGGTGCGTGGCGCCAGTGGTAATGGCTCCACGACCTTCTCGACCAGCCTCACCTACACGACTGACTTCAGTGCTGGGGCCCAGGAGGGCTTGCTCATGCTCTCCACGCCGAGCCAGGCCGATGGCTCGATCGCCACAGGCACTCTCGTCAAAGTGCTGCTCACCTGACAAGTAAGGGACCCTCTCGACTGATCCACGAGGAGAGGAGAGGAGCGGCGCCAGCGGCCTTACTCCTCTCCCGGCCTGGCCGGCAGGCCCTACCCTGTCTGTCCATTACTCTCCTGCCTGCTCAGCTGCTTGTAGTCGCTAGCCGTCAGCTCTTCCTCCCCGAGTAGCACCAGATTGCCCTATTGGTTGGAATAAAACAGGCCACCTCGACCGTTACTAATAAGAGAAGAGACTTTGTTGAGTATGTCGCTCAACAAAATCAAAAATATTTCAGGCAGCAACATGGAGGAGATTGATGGCAGAAAACAAAGGCTATGCCCATCCAGAAGTGCTGGTAGATGCTGACTGGGTTGAGGCGCATCTCAACGATCCCAAAGTACGCCTCATTGAAGTGGATGTTGACACCAGCGCTTATGAGCAGGGTCACATTCCCGGCGCCGTTGGCTTCAACTGGCAGAAGGAGCTGCAGGACCAGGTCATTCGTGCGCCCATTAATAAGGAGCAGCTGGAGGAGCTGCTCAGCCGGGCGGGCGTCAGTAACGACACCACGATTGTGCTTTACGGAGATAACAACAACTGGTTTGCGGCCTGGGCCTTCTGGCTGCTCACATACTACGGGCACAAAGATGTGCGCCTGCTGGACGGAGGGCGAGCCAAGTGGGTAGCCGACAGGCGGCCCCTGACCACCGAAGTGCCGAGCTATCCGCGTACTGAGTATCGGGCCGAGGAGCCGCATCGCGAGGTCCGGGCCTTGCGCGATGAGGTCCTTAGCAAACTGGGGAACAGCCACGTGGCCCTGGTTGATGTGCGTTCCCCTGGCGAATACAAGGGTGAGCTGCTGGCGCCGCCCAACCTGCCCCAGGAGGGGGCCCAGCGCGGTGGACATATTCCGGGCGCCAAAAACATCCCCTGGGCCAGCGCGGTGCGCGAGGACGGTACCTTTAAGTCTGCCGACGAACTGCGCGCCATCTACGAAAGTCAGGGCATCACTGGGGACAAAGAAGTTATTGCTTATTGCCGCATTGGTGAGCGCAGCAGCCACACCTGGTTTGCTCTACGTTACCTGCTGGGCTATCCCAACGTGCGCAACTATGATGGTTCCTGGACCGAGTGGGGGAGCCTGATCGGCGTGCCCATCGAAAAATAAGGCCAGACAAACAGCTAACACACGTCCCTCCTGTATCCAGAGCCGGGGCCGTGGGGGTTCGTCCGTCTCCGCCAGGCGGCGGTCTCACCGCGGCCCCCCTTTTGCTCTTCTCCGTTGCCTCTCCTCGTCTCCCTTGGCCCTCGATTGAGAGAGGAAAAGTCTTTCCATCCACTTATTGTTCCTTCTGTCATCATAGCAATGGGGAGAAGTGGCAGCGGGAGCGAGCGCGGCGCAGCGAGCCGGCCAGCACCGGTCTAAGTGTTTGACAGCCTGGACATGCTGTGCTACCATACAAACTGAAGTAGTGTATAAATGACACCAGGTACCAGCGCCGGTACCCGTGACAACGCGCAGAGTATTTACCGAAAATAAAGGATATCCACGATGGGCGATCCTCTCCCCATTTTTCTCATGGTGGCGCTGGCGCTCCTCTTTGGCCTGCTGGTTATGGCGGCTACAGCGATTCTGGGGCCGAAGAAGCCGACACCGGAGAAGCTGGCGCCCTATGAATGCGGCATACAGGAGATTCAGGCGCCGAAGCGGCGCTTTCCTGTCAAATATCTCCTGACAGGGATGCTTTTTATTGCCTTTGATATTGAAATTGTCTCATTGTATCCCCTGGCCGTCCTCTTAAAGGATCAGCTGAAGACGCTGGGCCTGATCGAGCTGCTCATCTTCTTCGTGATCCTGATGATCGGCTACATTTACGTCTGGCGAAAAGGGGCATTCACATGGGAATAACCAATCCCTGGGAACCGGTACAGACCTTTTCCAACACGCAGACGCCGCGTCGTCCGCGCCAGTTGCCGATGCGCACTGGCGAATTTGGCATTCTGACGACGCAGGTCAGCAAACTAATCGAGTGGGGGCGAAGCTCATCGCTGTGGCCGGCGCTTTTCGGGCTGGCCTGCTGCGCCATCGAGATGATGGCCACCAGCGCCGACCGCTTTGACATTGCGCGCTTTGGGGCCGAGGTCTATCGAGCCTCGCCGCGCCAGGCCGACCTGATGATTGTGGCGGGCCGCTGCTCGATCAAGATGGCCCCTGTGCTGCGCCAGATCTACGATCAGATGCCCGAACCCAAGTGGGTGATTGCGATGGGGGCCTGTGCTTCCTGCGGCGGCGTCTTCAACAACTATGCTATTGTCCAGGGTGTGGATAAGATTGTCCCGGTCGATGTCTACATCCCGGGCTGCCCGCCCACGCCCGATATGCTGCTCTATGGCTTTAACGAGCTGCAGCGTAAGATTCGCGAAGGCATCCCGAATCCTCCCGACCCGCTCAAGGAGAGCGGCCTGAAACTGCTTGGCCCCACCGAGGAGCGGCCAGGCTGAGAGAGGGAGACCGCTCCTCCCTGGTTCGCTGCTCGCTCGCTACTTGCCCGCCAGCTCGGAGCCGGCGGGAGCGCCGCGAGGGCGAGGAAGAGAGCAAGGCGCGCAGGTAGAGGGGGGGAGCGGGAGAATGGGAGCAGCGCGGGGAAAGCGAGGCGAAAGAAAGAACGATCATGGATACATTTGCCGAGGCTGCCGTAGCAGCCCTACGCGAGCGTTTCCCCCAGGCGGTGGTGGAAACCGTCGAGCACCGTGGTGAGCTGACGGTCGTCCTGACCACCGAGCACCTGGTCGCTGTCTGTGACTATCTTAAGCGGCACCATCAGTATACCTTTCTCTCAACAATCACCGCTGTCGACTGGCTGGAGCGCGTGCCCCGCTACGATGTGGTGTATCAGTTGCTCTCGCTGCCGCGGCGCAGTACGCTCGCGCTCAAGGTGCGCGTGGGTGGCAAGCGCGAGGAGCATCCCCAGGTGCCATCGGTGACCGGCGTCTGGCCGGCGGCGAACTGGTATGAGCGCGAGGTCTATGATCTGTTTGGCATCATCTTTACTCATCATCCCGACCTGCGCCGCATTCTGATGCCGAGCAACTGGACCACTCACCCGTTGCGCAAGGATTATCCGCTGACCGGCTTCGATCTGCCTGAACCACACTGGGGCGGTCAGGTTCCCTACGACGTGGACCCCGGCGTTGGCCGCCAGACCCTCCGTACCCCCCAGGGCCGCGAGCTGAACGAGAGTCGCAGCGCCTTTACTACGAACCCAGAGCCGGGTACCCCGCGAGCGTGAGCACTTTAGCGGCTGCTTTTGCCTGATCTGCTCTGCTGCTCTGCCTGCCTGGCTGGTCCGCTCTTCCTCCGTCCGCCGGACGTGGGAGTGGGTGGATGGATGGATGGATAGAAGAGAGAAGAGGGAGCAACAACGCTGGCTTCCCGCCCCTCAGCCACGGGAACCGTATGGGCGGGGAAGCTGTAGTCTGCTTGCCTTCTTGCCTGCTGAATGCGCACTGGGACGGGCCTGACCTGCTTCGGCTCGCCTTCTCTTCTGTCAGTTTGATCGCTGGGCGCTGCTTACCAGGCGCAGGGACGATCGCAGGGCGAGCTGCTGTGCTGTGCAGTGCAGCGTCGGGGCCTCTGCCTGAGCGAGCGCACAGGCGGAAGGGGGACGGCCAATACGGAACGATGAAGCAGGATAGCGACGGCTCTGGTCGGTCAGAGCCGCGCAAGCGACGAGAGCGGCAGAGAGCGAGCGCTGCCCCGGTTTCAGGCAGGGCCTGAGCTGGTTGGTGCAGTGCAAGCAGGGCAGGATCTGGGCGCGCTTTTGCTGGTTGATCCGCTCGCTTCAGAAGTGCAACGGCTGACATGCAGCGATGAGGGCTTGCTTATGCAACAGGAGCTAGAAACGCGCTATACCATCGAAGAAGGCCAGGTAACCGAGAGCGGTCAGCGCCAGGATACCATGACCATCAATATGGGGCCGCAGCACCCGAGTACGCACGGTGTGCTCCGCCTGCTGCTGACCATCGAGGGCGAAACGGTGGTCAAGGCCGAGCCGGATATTGGTTATTTGCATACCGGCATCGAGAAGACCGCCGAGTCGAAGTCCTACCATCAGGCCCTGGTGCTGACAGATCGCATGGACTATCTGGCCCCGCTGTGCAATAACCTGGGCTATTCGCTGGCGGTGGAGAAGTTGCTGGGGATCGAGGACGAAATCACCGATAAAATTAAATATGCACGCGTACTGCTGGCCGAGCTGCAGCGCATCGCCAGCCACCTGGTCTGGCTGGGCACGAGTGCGCTCGACCTGGGAGCGATGAGCGTCTTCCTCTACTGCTTCCGCGAGCGCGAGCTGATCCTGGATGTCTTTGAGTATGTCTCGGGCGTACGCATGATGACCAGCTATATCTGCCCTGGCGGCCTGCAGGCCGATTTGCCGCGTGGCTTCGACGAGAAGGTCCGTGCCTTCACGCGCGTCTTCCCCGATCGTCTGGCCGAGTATCACGACCTGCTGACCAATAACCCGCTCTGGCTGGAGCGTACCAAAGGGGTGGCAGTCTTGAGCAAGGAGGATGCCATCGCCTATGCCACTAGCGGCCCAACCCTGCGCGGCAGCGGCATCGCCTGGGACATCCGCAAAGCCTTTCCCTACAGCGGCTACGACCAGTTCGACTTTGAGATCCCGGTCGGCAGCAACGGCGACGTTTACGACCGCTACATGGTGCGTATGCTGGAGATGGAGCAGAGCCTGCGCATTGTCAATCAGGCTCTGGAGGGCATGCCGCCCGGTCGCTATCGCGTGGCCAATCCGAAGGTGGCGCCGCCGCCCAAGTGGCAGATCACCGGCAGCATGGAGGCGCTGATCCATCACTTCAAACTTTACACCGAGGGCTATCGTCCGCCCGCCGGCGAGGTCTATGTGCGCACAGAGTCGCCCAAGGGCGAGCTGGGTTTCTTTATCGTCAGCGATGGTTCGGCCCGACCCTACCGCATGCATGTGCGCGCACCTTCCTTTGCGAATCTGCAGGCGCTGCCAAAGATGATTCAGGGAAACCTGCTCTCGGACGTGGTGGCTGCCATCGGGAGCATCGATATTGTGCTCGGTGAGGTTGATCGATGATTTCAGAACAGGCGAAGCAGCGCATGCGCGAGCTGGCAGCTCGCTATCCGGTGGCCCGCTCCGCCGTGATGCCAGCGCTCTACATTGCCCAGGCCGAGGAAGGCTACGTCTCCCGCGCGGCCCTGGAGGCGGTGGCGGAAGTCTTGAATATGACGGTCGACGATGTCGAGAGCGTCGCGACCTTCTATACAATGTACTATCAGCGTCCGCCCGGCAAGAAGGTCATCAAGGTCTGCAATAGCATTTCCTGCTACCTGCGTGGCTGCGACGCGCTGATCGAGCAGCTCGAGCGCCGCCTGCGTATCAAACGAGGTGAGACCAGTCCAGATGGCCGCTATACCCTGTTGACGACGGAGTGCCTGGCCTCCTGTGGCACGGCCCCGGTGCTCCAGGTCAACGATGAGTTCGTTGAGAATCTAACGCCCGAGCTGGTCGATCGCCTCGTGGATCAGTGGGAAGCTGAGTTTCAGGCTGAGGGCCAGAGCCAGGGTCGGAGCCCGGCAGGCGCCGGCGGCTGCTGACGGACGTGCTGGCCTATGTCGTGCTGGAGTGAAGGAAGCGTGCTATGCCAGAGCTGATTATCACGAAACATATCGATGTACCCGGTATCGATCGCCTCAGCGTCTACCGCCAGTACGGTGGCTATGAAGCCCTGGAAAAGGCGCTGCGCGAGTACCAGCCCGAGGAGATCGTTGAGCTGGTCAAGAAATCCGGTCTGCGTGGACGCGGCGGAGCTGGTTTCCCAACCGGCATGAAGTGGGGCTTTCTGGCCAAGAACGAGCCGCGCTATCTCTGCTGCAACTGCGATGAGAGCGAGCCAGGCACCTTCAAGGATCGCATGCTGATGGAGAAGAATCCCCATCAGCTGGTCGAGGGAGTCATTATTACCAGCTACGCCTGCCGCGTCTCGACGGCCTTTATCTATGTGCGCGGCGAGCTGGCCTACGCTGCCCGCCAGGTGCAGCGGGCGGTCGATGAAGCTTATGCCGCCGGCTACATCGGCAAGAATATCCTGGGCAGCGGCTATAGCCTGGACGTGATTGTCCACCGCGGAGCAGGGGCCTATATCTGCGGAGAGGAGAGCGCACTGATGGAGTCGCTGGAGGGGCGCCGCGGCTATCCTCGTCTCAAGCCGCCCTTCCCGGCGGCGGTCGGCCTCTACGGCGGGCCAACGGTTATCAATAACTGTGAGACACTCTCGACGGTGCCCGCCATCGTGCGCAACGGAGCCGACTGGTACGCCTCCTTCGGTACGGAGAAGAGCAAGGGGACGCGCATCTTCTGCCTGAGCGGCCATGTCAAGAAGCCGGGCAACTATGAGCTGCCCCTGGGGACGCCGCTACGCACCCTGATCTACGACGAGCAATACGGCGGGGGCATCCTCGGTGACAAGAAGCTCAAGGCGGTCATCCCCGGCGGCTCCTCAACCTTCATCCTGGGAGCCGATAAGGTCGATACCCCCCTGGACTTCGAGTCGGTGGCTGCAGCTGGCTCCATGCTCGGCTCCGGCGGCGTCATTGTGATGCATGAGGATACCTGCATCGTCGATGCCGTCCTGCGCATGACCGAGTTCTATCGTGATGAGTCCTGCGGGAAGTGCACACCCTGCCGCGAGGGCACCTATTGGCTGGTGCAGTTGCTGGAACGCATCGAGCACGGTCATGGTAAAATGAGCGATATCGATCTCTTGCTGGATATTTGTGATAACATCAGCGGCAAGTCGTTCTGCCCGCTGGGCGATGCGGCGACCTCTTCGATCACGAGCAGTATCAAGCTGTTCCGCGAGGAGTACGAATATCACGTGCGCGAGGGATGCTGCATGGTAGGACCGAAGGCGCGCAAGCCGGCTGCTGCCGCGCTCTAGGCTGGCGTGGCTGGCAGTGGCTTGTAGGCGGCGTTCCTGCGTGAAGGATAGAAAAAGCTATGGCTGAAGAGGCAAAAAACGACGGACTTGTCCATCTGACCATCGATGGTATCCCGGTGGCCGTCCCCCCCGGGACGCTGGTCTGGGCGGCGGCCAAGCAGGCGGGCATCGAAATTCCTATCTATTGTTATCATCCCAAGATGCCCCCGCTCGGTGCCTGTCGCATGTGCTTTGTCGAGATCGAGAAGATGCCCAAGCCCCCGCAGACGGCCTGCACGACGCCGGTCAGCGAGGGCATGGTCGTCCATACGAAGACGGAGAAAGTGCTCAAGGCGCGTCGTGGTACGCTGGAGTTTCTGCTGATCAACCACCCGCTGGACTGCCCGATCTGCGATAAGGGCGGCGAGTGCGATCTGCAGGATTTCACCCTGCGCCACGGTCCGGGGGCGACGCGCTTCGATCTACGCAAGCGTCATTATCCGAAGCCGATTCCAGTCAGCGATCGCATGCTGCTCGATCGCGAGCGCTGTATTCTCTGCCAGCGCTGTACGCGCTTCTGCTCCGAGATCTCGATGGATAACGGACTGGTCATGATCAACCGCGGCTATCGCATGGAGGTCGGTACGGCCCCGGGTGAGGCCTTCGATTCGATCTTCTCGGGCAACACTGTGGAGATCTGTCCGGTCGGCGCCCTGACCTCGGCAAAGTATCGCTTTAAGGCCCGCCCCTGGGAGCTGAAGCGCATCCCCAGTATCTGCAATAACTGCAGCGTGGGCTGCAACGTGCGCATCGATGTGCGCGTTGACAAGATCATGCGCCAGATGTCGCGCTGCAACGATGACATTGACGATGGCTGGTTGTGCGACCGCGGGCGCTGGGACTTCGATTATGTCAACGATGTGCAGCGTCTGCGCACGCCGCTGGTGCGGCGGCAGCCGGGTGGTGCCCTGGAGCCGGCGGGCTGGGGTGAGGCCCTGGGACTGATCGCCGAGCGACTGCGCGCCGTCAAGGAGCGCTATGGAGCGGCTGCGATCGGCGGCATCGGCTCGACGCGCACCACTAACGAGGAGGCCTATCTCTTCCAGAAGCTGCTGCGCGAGGCTCTGGGCACGCCCAACGTCGATCATCATCATGGCTTCTTCCCAGGTCTGCGCGATCCGCTCACCGGGCGCCCCTGGATGCTGACGACGGCCATCGCCGACTTTGAACGGGCCTCACATATCGTGCTCGTGGCCTCCGATCCCTACGAGCGCCAGCCCATTCTGAACCTGCGCATCAAGAAGGCCCTCAAGGCCGGAGCCAGAATTTACGTTGTCAACGAAAGCTCGACCGAGCTGGATCGCCTGGCGACGCGAGTCATTCGTCTGCCGCAGCACGGAGCGGGAGCGGCGGCGCGCCTGCTGCTGGAGGCCGCTCTGCGCCAGGAGAATCTGCGCAACCCGCGCGAGGAAGTGCGGGCCCGCGTTCTGGGCACGTTCCAGGAGACGCGACAGGCCGAGGCGCTTTGTGGCGCCGAGACGACCGCTGCCCTGCGCGAGCTGGCGCGCGAGATCGCGGCGGCGCCGGCAGCTCTCATCCTCTACGATGAGATGGCTACGCTGGCTCCTGGCTGCGCCAATCTGGCCCCCGACCTGCAGGCCCTGGCGGTGGTGACTGGCAATATCGACCGGCCTGGCGCCGGTGTGGGACCGCTCTTCGAAGATGCCAATTCGCTGGGGGCGCGCGACATGGGTCTGCTACCCGATAGTCTGCCTGGCTATCGCCCGGCCTCGCCGGCGGGTTTGAGCTATCAGGAGATGCTCACCAGCGATGCGGTCAAAGCTCTCTACATCATGGGAGCCAATCCGGCCCGCCATCTGGCCGATGGCAATCTGCGCCGGGGTAAGGAGTTCATCGTCGTCCAGGAGATCCTGCTGACCGAGACGGCTCAGCAGGCCGATGTGGTCCTGCCGGCCCTGACCTACGCCGAGAAGGACGGCAGCATGACCAACGTTGACCACCATGTGCAGGCCATTCGCCGGGCTTTGCGACCTCTGCCGGGAGCACGGGCCGACTGGGAGATCCTGATGGATCTGGCGGCTCTGCTTGGTCACCCCTGGAGCTATGAGGGGCCAGAGGATGTGCTCCTGGAGATTGCGGCCCAGCATCCGCTCTACCAGGGCCTGACCTGGGAGAGTCTGGGCCTGCAGGGTGTGCGCACGGGCGAAGTGGAGGTGGCCCATGCCTGATACTACCCCTACCTGGCTGCTCGTTGTCGCCTCGCTTGTCAAGAGTGCCATTCTAATTGTCATCCTGTTGACGATCTTCGCCTACATGACGTGGATCGAGCGACGGGTCGTAGCGCGTATTCAGGGACGCCTGGGGCCGAATCGCGCCGGCCCCTTTGGGGCCTTGCAGCCGCTGGCCGACGCTATCAAGATGGCCTTCAAGGAGCAGATCATTCCGGCCCAGGCATACAAGGCCATCTACTTGATCGCACCGGTGATCTCGGTCGTGGTGGCCCTCAGCGCTTTCGCCGTGGTGCCGATCGGCAATAGCTGGACGCCAGGCCACCCAAGTGTCTGGGACCCGTGGGTTGGCGATATCAACGTGGGCCTGCTCTGGATTCTCTCGATCTCCTCGCTGGCAGTCTACGGCATCGTGCTCGGCGGCTGGTCCTCGGGCAACCGCTATTCGCTGCTCGGCTCGCTGCGCAGCGCTGCTCAGATGATTTCCTATGAGACCAGCCTGGGGCTTGCTCTCAGTGGTACACTGATGTGGGCCGGCACCCTGAGCATGGTCAGTATTGTCCGGCAGCAGACGCTGCAGGGTCAGGGGATCTGGTTCATTGTGGCTCAGCCCCTTGGCTTCCTGATCTACATCATTGCCGCCGTAGCTGAGGTCAACCGGGCCCCGTTCGATCTGCCAGAGGCCGAGCAGGAGCTGACCGCCGGCTACCTGACAGAGTACAGCGGCCTGCGCTGGAGCCTCTATCAGATGGCCGAGTATATCAATATGATCACGGTCAGCTCGGTGGCGACAACCCTCTTCTTTGGTGGCTGGAGCTTCTTCGGACTGGAGCGCATTCCGGGACTTTCGATCGTGATCTTCGCGGTCAAGGTGGCCTTTTTCCTCTTCCTCTTTATCTGGTTGCGCGCCACGCTGCCGCGCATTCGCTACGACCGCTTGATGCGCCTGGGCTGGCAGTTTCTGCTACCGCTGGCGGTCCTGAACGCGGTGGTGACCGCAGCCTGCGTGGCTCTGGGTCTGCCGTGGTGGGTCAATGGCCTGATCGGCCTGGCGATCATTGTGGCTGTGCTGGCTATTACCTGGCAGCGCAGTCGCCAGACGCGCTTTGCCATTAGCAAAACCGGGGCTGAGCTGTTGCCTCCTTCGGTGCGCCTGGTGAAGTCGATCGAGCCTGAACTGGGACTGGTCAATGGCGGCGAGGCGGCGGTGGCGGGCGTTGAGAGACAACAGGCCCTGCTGCAGGATGGCCGCGTCCAGGTCTGAAGCGGCGGGCAGCAGGCCGACCCGCTAAGAAGAGCAGAGAGGAGTTCGGGAGCTGCCAGGCGTGAAGGGGGGAGGGTGTTGAGGAGACGAGCTGAAAGAGGCAGGCGATAGGGGAGTCTGGCAGCTCCTTCGAGGCCTGCGAGCGAGAGTGAGAGAGTGAGAGAGTGAAGAGACGAGGCAAAGACGTCTCACGGAGGCAGCGAGAGAAATCATGTCGCTAGATATTCTCAAAGGGTTAGCCACCACCCTGAAAAATATGGGGCGTAAGCCGACTACGGTCTCCTTCCCGGAGCAAGAGCGCGAGCTACCGCCGCGCTTTCGCGGGCGCCATGTTTTGCACCGCTATCCGAACGGGCTGGAGCGTTGTGTCGGCTGCTTCCTCTGCGCGGGCGCCTGTCCCGCCGATGCCATCTACATCGAGGCTGAAGAGAACACCGAAGAGCATCGCGTCTCACCAGGCGAGCGCTATGCTAAGGTGTTTGACGTTAACCTGCTGCGCTGTATCTTCTGTGGCTACTGCGAGGCTGCCTGTCCGACGGGAGCCATCACACTGGAGCGCCAGTACAAGCTGGCGGCCTACTATCCCGAGGATATGGTCTACCACAAGGAGCAGCTACTGGAGCCGCCTGGGCAGGCAACAGTGGGTTCAGCAGCCTACTGGTTTGATCCGCCACCGCCTGCGGAAGAGGCCCCACAGCCGGTGCCGCAGCAAACCCACGTCTTTGATGGATTGCAGGCCAGCGCGGCGGCAGTGGGCCTGGGCGATAGCCAGACGGACCCGGAGGTTTTGCTGCGCAATGAGGAGCAGGACGAAGATCGGCGCAAGTTCTTGCACGAGGAGGAGAGGCGAGCATGAGCGGACCGGCGCTGATCATCTCCTTTTTTGTGCTGGCCGTGGCGAGCGTGGCCTCGGCCCTGGGCGTGATTCTCTTCCGCAACGCGGTCTACAGTGCCCTGAGCCTGATTTTAACTCTGCTCTTTCTGGCCATGTTCTATCTGCAGCTCGGGGCCATGTTTATCGCTATTGTGCAGATCTTGATTTATGCCGGCGCCATTATGGTGCTCTTCCTCTTCGTGGTGACGATGCTGGCCGCTGACCCGCGTGACCCCGATCTCCAGGACCGGCTGCCCTGGCAGCGGGGAGTGGCGGCGGTGCTGGGCCTGGTCCTGGTGGGGGCGCTGAGCTATCTGCTGCTCAGCGGAACGCCGCTCAATGAGGCGGCGCGCGCGCATGGCTCCGAGGCGCTCTCGCAGGTTGTGGCTCAGCAGGGCAATATTCAAGCCTTCGGCCAGGCGCTCTTCCACGGCTTCTCCTTCGCCTTCGAGGTGACCAGCCTGGTCATCGTCGTGGCGATCCTGGGGGCTCTGGTCCTTGGTCGGAAGGCCTGATGAGAAGAGAAGAAGGCGCGGCGCGGCGAGGAGGCTGACAACGATGACAACGATACCGGTATCCTGGTATCTGATTGTGAGCGCATTGCTCTTCACCATTGGCACCATTGGCGTTCTGGTGCGGCGCAATCCGCTCATTATCTTTATGTCGATAGAACTCATGCTTAACGCGGTCAATCTGGCCTTTGTCACGCTCTCAAGCTATCTGGATTCGGCGGATGGCCAGGTTTTTGTCTTTATCGTGCTCACGGTGGCCGCCGCTGAGGTGGTGGTCGGGCTGGCGATCATCGTCTCGATCTTCCGAACACGGCGTAATATCGACGTGGACGAGATGAACCTGCTGCGAGGGTAACGCGATGGCAAGTCTTCTTCTCTGGGTGCTGATCCCGCCGCTGCTGGGCTTCATCATCCTGGGGCTACTTGGCAGGACCTTGCCGCGCTCGGCGATTCTGACCGTGGCCTGGGGCACGGTCGCCCTCTCTTTCCTGTTCGCTTTGAGCGCCTTTCTGTCGCTGCTGGGTGTCCACCCGGATAGCCAGCGCGTGAGCGATGTATCGGTCTATACCTGGGCAATCGCCGGCGACCTGCAGGTCCACTTTGGCCTCTTGCTTGATCCGCTCTCGGCAACGATGCTGCTGGTGATCACCGGGGTCGGCCTCTTGATCCATATTTATTCGGCGGGTTATATGGCGGATGATCCGGGCTTCTGGCGCTTCTTCTCTTATATGAACTTCTTCATCTTTGCGATGACGTTGCTGGTGAGCGCGGATAATCTGCTTTTCCTGCTGGTGGGTTGGGGCCTGGTGGGCCTGGCTTCCTTCCTGTTAATCGGCTTCTGGTACCAGCGTCCGGCGGCAACGGCTGCCGCGCGCAAGGCGCTGGTGATCAATGTGATCGGCGACTTCGGCCTGATGCTGGCCATCTTCTTGCTGTTCAAGCACCTCAATACGGTCGACTATGGCTACGGCGGCCCGAACTGCATTCCGGGCACCAGCGGCTACGGGGTGCTGACGGCGGCCTCCTGCCAGCAGCTTGGCTCGCTGGTCTCGCTGGCGATTCCTCTGCTGCTCTTTGTGGCCTGCGCGGCGAAGTCAGCCCAGTTGCCGCTCTATATGTGGCTGCCGGATGCGATGGAAGGCCCAACGCCGGTCAGCGCCTTGATCCATGCGGCGACGATGGTGACCGCCGGCGTCTATCTGGTGGCGCGCACGCATGTGCTCTTTACGCTCTCTCCTTATGCCCTGCCGATTGTGGGCGCGATCGGAGGCCTGACGGCCCTCTTTGCGGCGACCATTGCCCTGACGCAGCTCGATATCAAGCGGGTGCTGGCCTATTCAACGATCAGCCAGCTCGGCTATATGTTCATGGGTGAGAGTGCGGGAAGCTATAGCGCGGGCATATTCCACTTGACGACCCATGCCTATTTCAAGGCCCTGCTCTTCCTGGGAGCGGGGGCCGTGATTCATGCGCTGGGCGGCGAGCAGGATATGCGCGAGATGGGGGGCCTGCGCTACCGCATGCGCATTACCTTCTGGACCTTCCTGATTGCCGTGCTGGCGATCAGTGGGATTCCACCCTTTGCCGGCTTCTGGAGCAAAGATGATATTCTAGGTGCCCTCTTGACCCAGGCGACCAGCGTGGGCGGGGCTGCGCGCTACCTGTACTACGGCCTGTGGGGCCTGGGCGTACTGACCGCTGGCCTGACGGCTCTCTATATGTTCCGCCTCTTCTATGGGATCTTCATGGGGAGCTACCGCGGGGCGGGCCCGTTGAAGCACGGGCATGCTGGCTCTGAGGAAGAGGAGGAGGAAGAGGCGCTCACAACAGTAGGACGGCGCCGCCGCGGAGAGTCAGCCCTCTATGAGATCTATGAGGTGCCAGCGGTGATGACCGTGCCTCTGATCATTCTGGCGATTCTGTCGACGATCGGTGGCCTGGTCGGTTCCTTTGCGCTCTTCGATTACAGCCGCTGGCAGCCGCTGAACGCCTTTTTAGCGCCGGTGCTCGGTAGCGCTCCGGAAGGCAATCTACCTTTGCTCTGGCTCTCGACTGGGGCCAGCCTGATCTTTGCTCTGCTTGGGCTGCTGATCGCCTGGCGACGCTACGGTCAGGGCTTTGTCTACAAGGAGAGCCGCAATCCTTTCTATCGCCTGGCCTACAACAAGTACTATGTTGACGAGATCGGCATTGCGCTTCTGATCAATCCCTTGCTGTGGCTGGGGCGTCAGGCTTCGGCCCTGTTGGAGGGTGGGCTGCTGGATGGGGGCAGCCGGCTGGTGGGAAGAGCTTTCAGCCTGGTGAGTGCAGGTGGACGCCGCCTGCAGACTGGCTATGTGCGTAACTATGCGCTGGCGATCTTGATCGGCGTGGTACTGATAATTCTCTACTATGTCGTGAGGGGGTAAGCCGGCATGTTCCCGATGTTATCAACGATTATCTTTCTCCCGCTGCTGGGCGGCATTGTCGTGCTGCTGCTCCCCCGCGAGCGCGTCAATGTGATTCGCTGGACGGCGCTGGGGGTGGCCTGGCTGGATCTGCTCCTGGCGCTTGGCGTGATGCTGGCCTATGCCCAGCCGCATCCGACTGCCATCACTGTCGGCACAGTCCCGCTGGTTGTGGGGGAAGCCTCGCCGACAGTGGCCAGCGTCACCTTCCTCTTGCAGGAGCATCTGAGCTGGCTGCCGGCCCTGGGCATCAATTATAGCCTGGGAGTGGACGGCGTCAGTGTACTGCTGATGACCCTGACCACGCTGCTGACGGTGGTCTGTATTGCGGCCTCGTTCCGCGTGGAGCAGAAGCTACGTACCTACCTGGCCTTCATGCTCCTGTTAGAGAGTGGTCTGCTGGGGGTCTTTCTGGCGACCAATCTCTTCCTGTTCTATGTCTTCTGGGAGCTGATGCTGATCCCGGCCTACTTCCTGGTTGGCGGCTGGGGTGGTCCACGGCGCGTCTATGCGGCTATTAAGTTTGTGCTCTATACGGCGGTGGGCAGCTTTCTGATGCTGGCCGGGATCATTGCCCTGGGCTACTATTATCGCACGGGCGGGCACTATACACTCGATCTGACGACCATTTTGAATAGCTCGACGCATCTGAACAGCACGGTTCAACTCTGGCTCTTCCTGGCCTTTGCTGCAGCCTTTGCTGTCAAGGTGCCGCTGGTCCCCTTCCATAGCTGGCTGCCGGATGCCTATAGCGAGGCGCCGGCGCCGGTGACGGCTATGCTGGCTGGGGCGATGGCCAAGGCTGGAGCCTATGGCTTCCTGCGCTACTGCCTGACCCTCTTCCCCGATGCGGCCCATCGGCTGGCGCCGCTGATCAGCACGCTGGCGGTGATCGGTATTCTCTATTGTGCCCTGATGGCCCTGGTGCAGAGCGACATGAAGCGGCTGCTGGCCTATTCGAGCATCAGCCATCTGGGAGTGATCACGCTGGGGATCTTTGCCCTCAGTGCGCAGGGGTTGGCCAGTCAGCAGGGTATTGACGGCGCTGTGTTGCAGATGGTCAATCATGGTATTACGATCACGGCGCTCTTCCTGATCGTGGGCTTCCTGGAGGCGCGCACGGGGACGCGTCGCCTGGAGGACTACGGCGGGATGGCGCGTCGCCTGCCGATTATGGCCAGTGTCTTGATGATCGCCTGCCTCTCTTCGCTGGGTCTGCCCGGCCTGAATAGTTTCGCCGGTGAGTTCCTGGCCCTGTTGGGGGTCTTCCGCAATAATGCGATCTTCGGGGTACTGGGAACGCTGGTGGTAGTGCCGGCGGCCTGGTATATGATCCGGCTGGTGCAGAATGCAATGATGGGTGTGCGTCCGGCTGGCGGCCCTGTGGTGGCGGCTGAGCGCAAGGGAGGTCTGCCTGATCTGGATATTGGTGAATTCCTGGTACTGCTGCCGTTGCTGGTGTTGATCTTCTATATCGGTGTGCATCCGCTGCCGCTGACGTTCTTCGTGGAGCATTAGTGTAGCTGAGGAGTGAGGGAGCCAGGAAGGGCGGCGGCGGAAGGGAGCGGGAACAGGTTTTGTCGCGAGGTTCTGCTATGTCGTTTACGTACATCGCATCGGCTGCCGACTGGGCACGCATTGCGCCTGAGCTGGTGCTGGCTGGGGTAGCGCTGCTGATCCTGTTGGTTGATCTGCTCTTGCCGCAGACGGGGGCTGTGCCCCGCGAGCGAGGAGCGGCCAACTTCTTTGTGCTGCCCCTGCTGGCCTTGCTTGGGGTGCTCGGCGCACTGGCGGCCACGATCGTGCTCTTCGTGGTTGGCGATGGCCAGCGAGCGTTCTTTGGCCTGGTCGGCTCTGATTGGGGATCGCTCTACGCCTATCTGGCGATCTTGAGCGCTGCCGGTTTAGGTATTATCTTCTCTCCCGCCTACCTGAAGCGTCTGAAGCTGGTGCATCAGGGCGAGTACTATGCGCTCTTCCTGGCAGCGACGCTTGGGATGATGCTGCTGGCGGCGGCGACCAGCTTCATGACCCTGTTCCTGGGGCTGGAGACGCTGTCGCTGGCGCTCTATATCCTCTGTGGCTTTGTGACGCGCCGGCAAAGCTCACAGGAAGCTGGGATGAAGTACTTTTTGCTGAGTTCCTTCGCCTCGGCCTTCCTGCTTTATGGGGTGGCGCTGATCTATGGGGCCACGGGGACGACGCGCTTCGGTGCGCGGGGAACGAGCGCTTTTCCTGGTGTACTGCAGTTTTTGCAGGTCCATCCGCAGAGTACCACGCTGTTGCTCATCGGGATCGGGCTGCTGACGGTGGGTTTTGCCTTTAAGGTGTCGGCCATTCCGTTCCAGATGTGGACACCGGATGTCTATGAGGGAGCGCCGGCGCCGGTGACGGCCTTTATGTCCGTGGGGACAAAGGCGGCGGCGCTGGTCGCCTTTGCACGGGTCTTCGCGGTGGTACTGGCGCCGGTGGCGGCGGACTGGCAGGCGGTGGTCTGGGTGCTGGCGGTGCTGACAATGGTTGGCGGCAATCTGCTGGCCCTGGTGCAGCGCAATGCCAAGCGCTTGCTGGCTTACTCAAGTGTGGCTCATGCCGGCTATCTGCTGATCGGTGTGGTGGTAGGGGGCGCGACCGGTCTAGCTGCTATCCTCTTCTATCTGCTCTGCTATGCTTTCCTGAATGCGGGGGCCTTTGGGGCGCTGAGCGCTCTGGAGAGGCTCGATAACAGTGGCTGTGATAGAGAGGATCTGCGCGGGCTGTGGTTCCGACGGCCCTGGCTGGCGGGTTTTCTGGCCTTCTTCCTGCTGGGGCTGGCGGGCTTCCCGCCGATGGCCGGGTTCGCGGCCAAGTACTATCTATTCTTTGCGGCGCTGCAGGGCGGCCATCCTGAGCTGTTGCTGATCGGTGTGTTGACCAGTGTGCTGGGAATGTATTATTACCTGCGCCTGATTGCGGCGATGTTCATGGAGCCAGCACGTGAGGCGCAGGAGGAGGCGCTAGAGGTGAGCCTGGCGCTGGCGGTGGCGGGCGCGGGAGCGAGCGCAGGCGTGGCCCCGCGGGTCTCTGGACCTTTGGGGCGGGCGGCGTCGACGCGCACTGGTGGGGCCGGTACTGGCACGGCTGGCGCGGCGGTGGCGGTGAAGACGGCGGCCCAGGCGACGACGAAGCGTGCTCCGGCAGCCCAACAGGCCCCTGAGACGCGTGAGCAGGCCACTGAGGAGGGAGCGCTGGCAGGTAGCTCACTGAGCTGGACAACCTGGCTGGGCCTGGGGCTGGCGGCGCTGGGGGCGCTGGCGCTTGGAACGGTGCTGCCTTTCTGGCTGGTCGATCTGGCGCTGAAGGCCGCTGGGACGCTGTAGCACTGATGACGGTGCAACAAGGGAATGGGGCTACTGCGCCAGGGCGGCACGGTCCGTTTTGGGGGTGGTGGCTCTGGCCCTCCTGATATATATGGCGAAGCAACCAGCTGGTGGATCGCAAGACAGAGAACACGGTCCACCAGCTTTTTGCTTGTGGTGCCTGCGGCTGTGAGCTTGATAGCCTGAAGGGGGGCCAGACGACTCATCTCGCCGTCTCGTGCGTGAGCCAGGCTGACTGGCCTGGGCTGCCCTGTCACCTGGCACAAGCCAGCGGGAATGAAAAAATTCCAGTGCCATACGCGCTCATAGGCACTGGAATCGTCGTCTATGATCGGCATATCGAGGTAGAATAAAAGAAAGAAAGAAAGAAAGCAGCGGGAGAGGAAGTAATAAAGAGGAGTAGAGCGAGAGAGACCGCCAGTCACCTACTCCTCGACCACGCCCATCACATCGCTTTCACGCAGGATCAGCAGCTCCTCATCGTCGACCTTGATCTCAGTGCCAGAATACTTTGAGAAGAGCACATGATCGCCGACATTCACCTCGGGCTTCACGCGCTGGCCGTTATCGAGCAGCTTGCCCGGGCCAACGGCCAGGACCAGGCCCTGCTGCGGCTTCTCCTTGGCCGTATCGGGGAGCACGATACCGGTCTTCGTCACCGACTCGCGCGTGACAGGCTTTACCAGCACACGATCAGCTAGTGGGCGAACCTTCTCACCTGCGGTGGACATAGACTCTACCTCCCTTGCACAGACAGATAACATGAGACGGCAACAACAAACAGAGCCGCCACGTCTGCCCCTGCCTCGTCTCGACCTGGCAGCGTGGCGCCCAGCCGATTAGCACTCTCACGAAGAGAGTGCGAACCGGCTACTATCATACACCAGAGTGGGCCACATCGCAAGAGGGAAAAGGCGCCCTTAGAGCACAATCGATTGATAGGTTGAAGCTGCCAGCGCCTGTGCCACAATCACCGCCAACAGCAACACGCCCCAATCCAGCAGGGCATCGGGAACCGCGCCCACCACCAAGAAGCCGCGCAACAAGTCCACAGTATAGCTCAGAGGATTAATCTGCGCCAGAACCCGCAGCCAGTCGGGCATGATGGCCAACGGATAAATGGCATTGCTGGCGAAAAAGAGCGGCATTGTCAAAACCTGGCCGATGCCCATGAAGCGCTCGCGCGTCTTCACCAGAATGGCGATCAACATCGACAGCGTCGAAAAGAAGCTGGCGGCGATCAGGACCGCCAACAGGCTGCCGATGACGCCGATCAGGCTCCACTGCAGGTGGACGCCCAGCAACAGAGCCAGCAGGAAGATGATGACTGCCTGGCTGAGCGAGCGCACAGCGGCTCCCAGTCCCTTGCCGGTCACAAAGCTAGCGCGCGGCACCGGCAAGACCAGAAACTTTTGCAGGATACCCGCATCGCGCTCCCAGATGATGCTCAGCCCGTAAAAGATCGAGACGAACATCAACGACTGTGCCAGAATGCCCGGTGTCATAAAGGTCAAGTAGCTCACCGAGCCAGTAGGGATAGCGCGCAAGCGCGAGAAGGCTTCTCCGAAGATCACCAGCCACAGGGCTGGCTGCACGGCGCGCGTCAGCAATTCCGTCGGATCGTGACGCAGCTTGCGCAGCTCGATCTCTGCCACAACCAGCACGCACCGTATATAGGTGACGACCATCTCCCAGGGCGAGGGCGGGCGCAGCAATGCCTCCAGGGCGGCTCCTTCTCGCTGGGGTTTATCCGAAACGCTGAGCGCGCCGACGTAACTGTCTGACTTCACGATAACTGCCTCCCGATTCCAGAGTATTGCCTGTCACTGACGTAAACACGTCCTCAAGCGTAGCACCGGGCCGATTCAGGCTGGCCTTCAAAGCCGCCGGCTCACCGATCGCCGCAATGCGCCCCTGATCCATAATGGCCACGCGCTGGCAGTAGGCATCCGCCTCCTCCATATAGTGGGTAGTCACCAGCAGGGTGATCTGCTCCTGATTGCGCAGCAGCTCCAATGCCTCCCAGACCGAGCGTCGCGCCGTCGGATCAAGACCGATGGTCGGCTCGTCCAGGATCAGAATACGTGGGCGATGGAGAATGGCCTGACCGATCTCCAGGCGCCGGACCATGCCGCCCGAGTAGGTGCGCACCAGGCTGTGGGCCGCGTCGCGCAGATTGAGCAGCTCCAGCACCTCCCAGATGCGCCGCTCACGCTCCTGGCGTGGAAAACCCAGTAACTTGGCCACCACCAGCAAATTCTCATAGCCGGTCAGCGTGCTGTCCGCCGACAGCGACTGCGAGACATACCCCAGCAGCCGCCGAATGACCATCTTATGGCGTTGGACGTCCAGTCCCGCGATGCGCATCTGGCCGCTGGTCGGCGGAATCAATGTGATGAGCATGCGAATAGTTGTAGTCTTGCCGGCCCCATTGGGGCCAAGCAGGCCAAAGGCTTCGCCCTCCTGAATAGAGAACGTGATGTGATCAACGGCGACTTTATCGCCGAAACGCTTGACAAGATCTTCGACTTCAATCATTGGCCTCATTCGGCCTGACCTCCCTCTCCTGCAGGGGTGGCAGTGGCCAGCGGACTGGAGCCGCGGCCCCCGCTCTCCTGCTCGTTGGGAACCTGAGCTTGACCAGGGTTGTCTTGTTCTTGCCCGGGTTCTTCGTCGTGCCTGCCTTCGGCCCCGTCCCCTGCGGCCTCGGCTGCCTCCAGCACACGCTCAATGAGTCGCTGTAGCTCATCCTGCTCTGCAGGGGTTAACGGCTCCAGCATACGCGAGAGCACCGCGCGCCGTTCTCGTTGCCAGGCCGCTACCTGCTCAATACCGCGCGCCGTCAGCTCAACCAGCACCACTCGCTCGTCGCCGCCATCGCCCTGACGCACCCGCCGCACAAGGCCCGCCTTCTCCAGCCGCTTACAGGCGCTGGTCACAGAGCTACCGCTCAGTCCGAGGGCGGTCGCCAGCTCGCCGACGCTACAGCTCCCCCGCCGGCTCAGGTTTTTGAGCAGCCAGTACTGCTCCGGCGTCATCTCTGCCCGCCTGACCGGGTGAGTGCTGCGCCTCAGCAGCCGCCACAAGGCCAGCAGATCTTCTACCAGGCGTTCGCTGGCCATGACTCGACTCGCTCCCTTCCTTTTTACTGACTAATATTTTTACTATCAAATATATTGATAATACAGTTTCTGGAAGCTGTCAAGGGGCAAAGTGTGAGGAGCGTGCACCCCTGCGGACGCAGCTGGAAGGATCATTGGGGAACTCATCGCGAGCTAGATCGGTCTCTATATAACGAAGGCCGCCAGCTAACGACCGACAAGGGCTCACCAGTGGGCTAACGCGGAGGAGCGATGAGGCTGTTTCCGGCTTAGAGCCTTCCCCGTCGCGCCTCCAGGCTGGTAAAAATGTTGAGGTCGAGGAAGCTGGAACAAGCCTGGTCCATGATGCTCTCGTGGCTCGTGCAGCTACGAGGCACCAGCACGAAAGGAGGTGCTTTTATGCAGCAGCAAGATCGCCCATTCCCGGCGACAGGGGTCGCCGACAGCCCGGCGTTTGGCCCCTTCACGCTCTTACTTGCGTTAGCGCTTATCTGCATCTTGATCTCGGCATGTGGGCAGCCGCCGCGGAGTCCAACATCGTCGCTTGCTTGTGGTACTGTCACGAGTACGCAGGCCTTGAGCAAGAACGCCTCAGAAACCGGGCAGGCCATGCGTGCCGGGAGCTGTTTCCTGCATGCCTACCAGCAATGCCAGGCGGCGACCCTGGTCTACGTCGACCAGGATAGACTGCTCCGGCAGGATCAGCAGCGGACCATGCGGACCCTGACCGTTGAGGCTGCCAGCTGCCGGGTCTCAGAGACTCTTCAGAAGGTCTCCAGCTCCACGACCTCTCTCTGTGACAGGGTGGAAGGTCTACGTGGGGCCTTGCGCCTGGTTTCCTGTGGGGTTGACGGTACCTTCTCCTTGATCCTGGACGCCACTATTCAATGACGTTTCCCGCCCTCAAGGCAGGGCTTCCTCTGTCAACCAGTCACCTGGCCCGTTGTGGTCTTGCCGCGAGGAGGAGCGAGGAGTCGGTCTCTGTCCAGAGGCGTTGCGCCTCCTCTGAGAGGGGCCGGCCCTGACCTGATCTGATGGCTCACGCTACGGTCTCAGGCTCTCGCGAGTATATTGATAGTGGCTTGCATGGTGGTCAGGGCCAGGATCAAGCACCGGCTTGCAGCCAGGGGAGCAAGGGGTGAGGCGGAGGCCAGGGCCAGAAGTCACAGGGGTTCTGGCTATGCTTGTACCGCCGGGCAGAATGCGCTACAATAAAAGCCCGATGCGCTGATATTCACTGGGCCGGGCGGGTGCCAGTCGTGGCGCTCGTGAAGTGTGGCCAAGGCGCTCACAATCCGTGCCCGTCGATCACGGCAAACTCATCTGCACGACAGAGCTGGACCATACTGATGCCTGAGCATACAGACCTGGAACAGGAGCTATTGGCCGGCCTCAACGGACCGCAGCGGGAGGCCGTCACTACTACCGAGGGGCCGCTGCTGATCCTGGCGGGTCCCGGCAGCGGCAAGACGCGCGTCATCACCCATCGCATCGCCTATCTGGTGCGCTGCCGTGGCGTGCGGCCCTGGCATATTCTGGCCGTGACCTTTACCAATAAGGCCGCGCGCGAGATGCAGGAGCGTCTGGAAAAGCTGGTGGGTCTGAACGAGGCCCGCGAGATGTATATTGGCACCTTCCACGCTATCTGCGCCCGTGTGCTGCGCGCCGAGGCGGATCTACTGGCCCCGCTCGGCCTGACGCGCTCCTTTGTCATCCTCGATACTGATGACCAGGCCGCCCTCATCAAGCAGGCCCTGCGCGACCTCGATCTCGATGAGAAGCAGTATCGCGTCTCGCTGATCCATGCCTTGATCTCGCGCGCCAAGAACGCTATGCTCTCCCCGTACCAGATGGCCGAGCAGGCTCGCCGCTATACCGAAGAGGTCGCTGCGCGGGTCTATCGTCGCTATCAGCAGCTGCTGCGCGCCAACAATAGCGTCGATTTCGATGATCTGCTGATGCTCACCGAGCAGCTCTGGCGTACAGAATCCGAGGTCCTGGAGCGTTACCAACAGCGCTGGCAGTATATCCATGTCGACGAGTTCCAGGACTGCAATGTGCCGCAGTATAAGCTGATCCGCCTGCTGGGGCGGGGCAGCTACGAGCGGCCCGGCGGCAGCGGCAATGTCTGCGTGGTTGGCGATGACGACCAGATGATCTATAGCTGGCGCGGCGCCAGTGCCGAAAACGTCCAGGCCTTCGAGCGCGATTTCCCCGAGGCCCGTATCATCCTGCTTGAGCAAAACTATCGCTCGACGCAGCACATTCTCGATGCCGCTCAGTGCGTCGTCCGGCGCAACACGGCCCGCAAGGAGAAGCGCCTGTGGACCGCTCTCGGCCAGGGTGAGAAGTTGATCTACCATGAGGCTTATAACGACGAGGCCGAGGGGCTATACGTGGCCGATGAGATTCTGAAGCTGCTGGCGCGCGGCGAGGTGGCTCATCGCGGCGAGATTGCCGTGATGTATCGTACCAATGCCCAGTCACGTGCTCTCGAAGAGCAATTCTTGCGGGCCAATATTCCTTATAAAGTCATCGGTAGCCGCAAGTTCTACGAGCGCAAAGAAGTCAAGGACATGCTGGCCTACCTGCGCCTGCTGCTCAATCCCCACGACGACCTGAGCCTGCAGCGCATCATCAATGTCCCCAACCGGAAGATCGGTCCGAAGTCGCTGGGCGAGCTGCAGCGCTGGGCGCGCGAGGAGCAGCATTCGCTCTACGATGCCCTGCAGCGCAGCGAGGAGCATCCCACTCTGGGGCGCGCCGCCAAAAACGCCCTCCAGCAGTTTGCTCAGCTCCTGGAAGAGCTACGCGCCTCGGTGGCCGAGCTGCGCCTGCCAGAGCTGCTGGACCGTGTAGCGGAGCGCACGGGCTATGGTCCCGAGCTGCGTGCCTCTCCCGAGGGGGAGGAGCGCTGGAGTAACATCCTGGAACTGCGTCGCGTGGCTGAGGATTACGCTGAGATTGAAACTTCGCTGGCCCTGGAGCTGTTTCTAGAGAATGTGGCTCTGGTCGGCGGGGCCGACGTGGCTCAGACAGGCGAAGAGGGCACCCTCCTCCACGAAGAGGATCAGGATGCCGTGACGCTGATTACCTTGCATGCGGCCAAGGGTCTGGAGTTTCCGGTGGTCTTCATTGTAGGTCTCGACGAGGGCATTCTCCCACATGGGCGCTCCATCGATGCGCCCGAGCAGCTGGAGGAAGAGCGTCGCCTGGCCTATGTCGGTTTCACGCGCGCTATGCGTCGTCTCTATCTGGTGCGCGCCCGCCGCCGCTCGTATTTCGGCGATGTGGTCTATACGGAGCCGTCGCGCTTTCTGGCGGATATCCCTCCCGATCTCTTTGCCTCCAGTCCCGGCTCTGGGTCGCTGCGCCAGTCTTCAACCTGGGAGCGGGGAGGCCGCTACGAGAGCTATGATCACGACCACGAAGACTATGGCTCTCGCCGGGTCTATGGCGGCGCTGCTTCCCGCCCGCGCCGCTCCGTGCCTGCCGACACGACCTTCGCCCCGTCATCCGCCGACGTCTCGTCGACACCAGCAGCCCCGCGCTTCCAGCCCGGCGATCGCGTGCTGCACCATCTCTTTGGTCAGGGCATTGTGCTCAAGAGTGAGCTGGAAAGCGGCTCTGAGTTTGTCGAGGTGCAGTTTCAGGGGAAGCATGGCAAGAAGCGTCTGAGCCTGGATTATGCACGCCTGGAGCGCCTCCCCTGAGCCGCTCCGCTCGCTCCGCGCCAGTCGGGGAACAGAGCGGCACTGGTCTTAGCGGCCCCTATTCATTCCGCTGCTCTATCTATCACTACCGCTCCCAGGGAGCCGCAAAGCAGCAAAAGAATGAACCCCCAGAAGCAAGAAGGATCGGAGCCAGGGAAGGAATAACCACCCAGATAGGCTACTCCTGCAAGGCCGAGCAGCTCAATCAACAGGCTCAAGAAAAACAGTGATCCTTTCGTCGATCGCCCATCATCGTCACTCTCCAGATCAGGAGGGGGAACATCATCCCAGTCAGCATGCCAGTTGTCGCCTTTCCATTCGTAGTAAGCAAGCAGCCAGATGTTGCATCTCAAATACCGCCTGCTTCCAAATATGGCTATTGTCTGGGTAAATAGAATCATCTATCATAGATAAGCCTTTTTATTCTTATAGCTTTGTCAACAGATTGAGAAAGGACCCTGGTCGCAAAAACTGATGGAGAAAAGGCGCTTCAAAGAGGAGAAAAGTGGCGAGCGAATAGCGTACCATATTACTATTCATGATATGCCCAGCAGCGAACGCCCGCGCGAGCGTCTGCTGTCCTACGGGCCGCAGGCTCTCTCGACTGCCGAGCTGTTAGCCATCGTGCTGCGCACTGGGACGAGGCGCAACAATGTTGTGGAGCTGGCGGCGAAACTCCTGGTGCTGTACGGTGGGCTTGGCGGCCTCATGGGGGCAGATCTGGCCAAGCTCTGCCGTGAGCATAGGCTGGGCGCTGCTAAGGCGGCCCAGCTCAAGGCGGCGCTGGAGCTGGGTCGACGTTTGCAGCTAGAGCAGCCGGAGGCTCGCTATCGCATCACCTCGCCGGCTGATGCGGCGCGCCTGGTCATGATGGAGATGGCCTATCTGGAGCATGAGGAAATGTGGATTCTGCTGCTGGATACCAAGAATCAGGTGGTGGCCATCGAGAAGCGTTACAAAGGGACGGTCAACAGCTCGGTTCTGCGTGCAGCCGAAGTTTTTCGGCCTGCCATCCTGCGCAATTGTCCGAGTATTCTCATTTGCCACAATCACCCGAGTGGAGACCCGACGCCTTCGCCGGAGGACATCGCCGTTACCGAGCAGCTGGTGGCCGCCGGGCACCTCCTTGATACCGAGCTAATCGATCATCTGGTGATTGGCAAGCAGCGCTATGTGAGCCTGAAGGAGCAGCTCCGTTGGTAGCGCTGACCAGCCAGGTGCGGGCGGGCGGCCTGCCGGCCAGGCCGACGCCCCTGGGAAGAGGGAGGGAAGCGAGCGACCTGGCAGAGGAGAGAAGCCCAGGCCGGGATTGGGGTGAGGCGAGGCGAGGCAAGGCGAGGCGAGGCAAGAAGGAAGGAGAAGACAGAGCGGCTGCGATGGGGAGTGTCCAGAAGGAGCCAGGGAAGGAAGACCTTCCTCCCCCAGTCCCATCGCAGCCGTCCCTGGCTCCATTTGACAGCGAAAACACTCAGCTGGCGCGGACGACCGCCTCCGCCGCCGCTTGTGGGCCAGTCTGGTCCTGGCTGCGGTCCTGATCTCCCTCGCCGGCGGCACTCTCAGAGCGGGGGGAGGGCAGGCCGCCCTCCAGGGCTGTATCCAGCACCTGCTTGATATCATCGACGAAGACGAACTCCATCTGCTCGCGCAGCTCGCGCGGCAGGTCCTCCAGCAGGTCCTGCTCGTTCTTGCGCGGCAGAATCACCGTATGGATGCCGGAGCGGTAGGCGGCCAGCACCTTCTCCTTGACGCCGCCGATGGGCATGACGCGCCCGCGCAGGGTAATCTCGCCCGTCATGGCCACATCGGAGCGCACCTTACGCCCGCTGGCCAGGGAGACCAGCACGGTCACCATCGTCACGCCCGCCGACGGTCCATCCTTGGGGATAGCTCCCGCGGGAACGTGAATGTGCACGGTCTGGTTTTCGAAAACATTCGGCGGGAGACCCAGGGCGGCGGCGTTCGAGCGCACGTAACTGAGAGCCGCCATAGCCGACTCCTTCATCACGTCGCCCAGCTGTCCCGTCAGGATCAGCTGACTCTCCTTGCTGGGCATGACCGCCGCCTCAACAAAGATGATCTCGCCGCCGACGGGGGTCCAGCTCAGGCCAGTGGCGATGCCGGGGCGATCGATGCGCTCGGCGGCCTCCTCGAAGAAGCGCCAGCGCCCCAGGTACTCGGTCAGCTGCTCCGTTGTGATATGGATCGGCGCCTGGCGCCCCTCGGCAATCTGGCGCGCTGCCTTGCGGCAAAGCGTACCGATCTCGCGCTCCAGATTGCGCACGCCCGCCTCGCGCGTGTAGCCACGAATAATGTGACGGATCACCTCATCGTCGACGATCAGCTCATCCGGGCGCAGCCCGTTGGCCGCGATCTGCTTCGGCAGCAGATAGTTGCGGGCGATGTGCATCTTCTGTTCCTCGGTGTAGCCCGAAAGCTCCAGAATCTCCATGCGGTCCCGCAGCGGCGCCGGGATTGGCTCCAGAGAGTTCGCTGTCGCGATGAAGAAGACCTTCGACAGATCGAAAGGCAGGTCCAGGTAGTTATCGCGGAAGTTGTAGTTCTGCTCCGGGTCAAGCACCTCCAACAGAGCGGAAGAAGGGTCGCCGCGCCAGTCGGCCCCGACCTTATCGACCTCGTCGAGCATAATCACAGGATCGTTGGTTTCGACGCGCCGCAGGGTCTGGATGATGCGCCCGGGCATGGCCCCGATATAGGTGCGGCGATGGCCGCGGATCTCGGCCTCGTCACGGATGCCGCCCAGGGACATGCGCGCGAACTTACGCCCCAGAGCCCGAGCGATCGACTGGCCCAGCGAGGTCTTACCGACGCCCGGTGGGCCAACGAAGCAGAGGATCGGCTCGCGGTTGAGCTGGCGATTGGCCTCGTCCGAGTGCAACGGCTGCGTCGGGCGGCGCTTATCGGCCTCTCCCTCTGCCGCGGCCTCGGCGGCCTCCTCCTCGCGCCTGGCCCGCTCGGCCATGCGCTCCTCCTTCAGGCGGCGCACAGCCAGGTATTCCAGAATGCGCTCCTTGATCTTCTCCAGGTCGTAGTGGTCCTCATCGAGAACCTGACGCGCCTTCTGGACATCGATCGTTTGACCGGTGCTCTTGCTCCAGGGGAGGCTGACCAGTAGCTCAAGGTAGGTACGGATAATGCTGTACTCAGGCGAGACCGTGGGCAGCTTCTCCAGGCGCGACAGCTCGCGGTTGGCCTCCTTGAGGACCTCCTCGGGCATCCTGGCCTCTTCGATTTTGGCGCGCAGCTCGTTGATCGTAGCCTGCTCTTCGCTCTCCTCGCCCAGTTCACGCTGGATAGCCTTCAGCTGCTCACGCAGGAGGTACTCGCGCTGCATCTTGTTCATTTCTTCCTGGGCGCGGCTCTGGATCTTGCGGCCCAGTTCGAAGATCTCCAGCTCGTGGGCCAGGAAGCTGCTGAGTTCCTTGAGCTTTGCGCGCACCGAGTCAAGCTCCAGCAGCTTCTGGCGCAGCTGCAGGTCCATCTGGACGAAGGTCGCGATCAGGTAGACTACCTGGCGCGGCTCCTCCAGGTTGAGGTTAGCGGCAGCTGCGGCCTCTGGCACATTCTGGACCAGAGCGACCATGCGCTGGAAATAGCTCACCACGTTGCGCTTGATGGCTTCGGTCTCGGTGTCGCTCTCCTGGATGTCAGGTCGCAGGGTCACGCGCGCCTTCAGGTAGGGCTTTTCCTGAACGAACTCGCCGATGGTCACACGCTCCAGCCCTTTGACAATGATATGGATCGTGCCATCGGGCATGCGAATCATGCGTTCCACGCGCGAGACCGTACCGATCTTAAAGATGTCGTCCGGCCCGGCCTGCTCGATCTCCGCCGAGCGCTGGGCTACCAGCACGACCAGGCGATTGCCTGGCATGATATCATTGATCAGGCGAATCGAGCGCTCCTGACCAACCGCCAGCGGCTGCATGGCGAAAGGATAGACCACGACATCTTTGAGGGGAAGGACCGGCAGGATTTCGGGGATCGAGAACCGTTCCTCGTCGTCTTCCTCCCGCTCCTCGGAGTAGTGATGATGGTGATGGTGGGAGCGTTCTTCTCGGGACGGTTCGGGATCCTCATCGACCGCGCGCCGCTGACGCCGCCGCGGCTTCTGACGTGTTGAGGGTGAGCTAGCGGTGGCCGCTCGCCCGCCACGCGCCGGGCGCCGCCGCGCAGGAGCACTTTTCGCCTGAGTCTCCTCTTCATCTCGTTTCCCCTGAACCTGTTCTTCCTCTTCTTCTTCTCCGACCGCCTGCTCAGGCATAAGCCCGCGCTTCTTCTGATCCTTTTCCATAAACCTTTCTCAGTCAGTAGTTCGTTCGGTTCATTCGCTAATAGCTACTTCTCCGTGGCACTCTGCCGAACCTGGACGCGCTGAGGCTCGCTGCGGGTCGCGGGCAGCTTGGGCAACGTGACCCAGAGAAAGCCGTTTTCGTAGCGTGCCGTCACTGCCTCGCGATCGATGGGCGAGGGAATGAAGACCTCAACGCGAAAAGGTCCATAGCGGATCTGCGCCTCCTGATAGTAGAGGTTCTCGCGGTCCTCATTGTCATCTCGCCGCTCGCCGCTGACTACCAGCGCGTCTTCGTAGAGTGTGACATTGATCTCATCCTCTGACATGCCTGCAAGCTCTATCTTCACGACGACCTGCTCCGCCGATTCGCGTATATCGGCGGGAGGACGCCAGACCTCCGAGTGTTGGAGGAGCGCCTGCTGACTCTGCCAGAGAACTTCCTGCAACAACTGACGATAGTGGCGTTGCAGTTGTTGCCCCGACCCATCGATATAGCGATAGGTCACAGAGCGGTAGCGCATCCGCATACTGGCTTACCTCGTTTCACTCTCCTCAAACGGATCGTGAGGCGTGACCTACATGCAGCTTCCCTGCTCGTTTCGTTGATGACCGCTGGCCTGCTGAACGCTGTCGGGCTGTCGATCGATCTGGTCGATCGATCTGGCCGCCTGCCCTGGTCTGGCTCCCTCCATACCTGGCTGACTCCCGGTTTGCTTGAGTGCTCTCTCCCTGAGCTTGCGAGTCGCTGACGAGTCGATAACTGGTCTGCTAGAAGGATAAAGCGAGCCACACGAACGAACGGTCGGCCACAGGCCGGCAGACAGGCACAACAGGCAAGCCAGGCAAACAGACAGACAAAACCACACCGCTCCGGCTGGGCTGGACCGGACTGGACTGGACTGGACCCTGACGGGTCTGGCTCAGTCTCGCCTGCCCTCCGGCCTGTTGCTTTGTCTTACTGGCCTGCCCTCGTTCCAGAGCCGGAAGATCTGGCTTCCCGCTCAGACCCTGTCCTGCCCTGCCCTGCCCGCTCGCTTCCCCTTGCCTTCTCTCCTCCCCTGGTGTAGGGCGCTGCTGGCCGGGTCTTCCTTCCGCCCGGCCTCTGCTTCTTCTTTTTTTCTTTCCTGCAATCTGCTCTGCGGCGCTCTCTCAGGCGAGGTAGATGGAGTTGGGGGAGCGAAGACGTTCCGTCCAGCCCCGTGGATGCTACACGGGCTGACTACAGCAGAGGAAGATCTTTTTCGCCGCTGGCCAGCGCCTTCTGACACTCCGGGCAGAGGTATTCGTATTCTGAATGGCTCTCTGAGAGGACGTCGCTCTGGATGATGCGCGCGTAGCGCAGACGTGTTGCCTTATTGCACCTGGAGCAGTTGACATATGTATCCGATATTGCAGTCCTTCTGGTCCCAAGGATGTCTTCCTGCATGACCGACACATGCCTTTCTTTCTGCTTCAAAGGTCACAATCACCCGGTAGCAGCGTGGGCCAGGGCTATGTGGCGCATAGCTGTCGGCTTGGCTCTGCGCTCTTGGCCTGACCCTCTCACGGGAGCGGAGTGTGTGCGTTGCGTATGGGCAGGCGTGCCTTCCCATCTGCAGGCCAGGGCCGCCCTGTTGGCCGCCTGGCCTTTTTGATTATGGCATGCGGGCGCGAAAATTGCAAGGTGGTTTGACGTCTTCATGGCGATATGCTACTATGTCTCTTGGGCTTCATTTATTTTTCGTGCGTTTTCAAAAGGTTAGCGGGCAACTCAGCAGCTATCAGGCGCGTCTTTCCTGGTTGGTTAGCCGGGCGCGGCCAGCGCCCTGATATGAATAGAGGGCACTCCCATGATCGCGCGAACACTCTCTCAATGGCTGGCTCGATTGTTTGCATGGTGGCCCGGAAGAAAGCGGCGCTCCCAGTCGGTGGAGGCGGAAGCGAGTGGGGCCTCCGGCGCTCATGCACTGGCGCCACGTCAACCTCCTCTGCCGGGCCTGCCCCCGTCTACTTCTCCGGCGACGCCCACCTCCACTTCTCCCGCGACGCCGGCCAGTGGTCTGGCTTCGCAAGCCGGCCCTGCTTCTCGCTACTCGTTCCTTCTGGAAAGCCACGATCTCTTCTTGCCGCCGAAGCTGACAGCTCCGCCTGGTGCCCCCGGTGGGTTGCCGTTCCTCGATCGCAGCCCGCAAGGCTTCCCCGGTTCTCTGGCTGATCCCAACCGCTCTCTGAGCGAGCGTATCCGCTGGATGCGGGACAATGATCTCCTCTCGTCTGGCGAGGCCGCCGCGCAAGCGGAGGCAGGGGAGAGCGCGGCGGCCAGTGAGGCGAGCGACTCTTCGCCGGCGACCCTCCTCCAGCAGCGCCGTCTGGAGTTCCTGCGCTATCTGGTCAGGCGCGGCCTGGTTAATGAGGGCTTCGAGCAGGAGGATCTCCCAGAGCAGTATCGTCGTCTTCCCTGAGCCGGATCTGCTCCCACCTCTCTGCGCCAGGGGTAGCGCGATGACAGGAGGCGGCGGCCTGGCTCTCCCGCCCTGGCTCGACTCGGCTCGGCTCGGCTCGGCCAGGGTGCAGCCTGTCTGTCCACCTGCCTGCTTGCGCCTGGTCGATAGGGGCGGCGGAGAAAGCCGGTGGTCAGGAGGGGGGGAAGGCGGCTCTACATCAGGTCAAAGGGTAGAGGAGGAGGCTTCTCTTTCCCTCCAGCGCTGGTGGCGGTGGGTGGCGCTATCGATCACTCTGGTTCCATCCACATCCGCATTCAGGACTCCAGGGCAGTCAGCGACAGGCTGCTGCCTGCTCGGTGCTCGCTGATGCCAGGGGGAAGCGGAGGGCTGCCAACGCCGATGGATGGCAACGATCGGCGAGCGGGTGCCTGCGCTGAGCCTCTTCAGCCAGCGAGACGGGCCGTGAACGAGTAAACAGGATGGTGTGGCGATCGCTTTGTCAGCTCTCGGAGAGAGGAGGTCTGCATTCGAGGGTGGGCCTCGTTCCCTGCCTGGGTTGGCGGCCTGGCAAAGCGGTCGCGTGCTTTCTTGGGCTGAGCCTGGTCGTCAGTCTTCGATGGCTGTCTCGCTGAGGCGCAGGACCAGGCGGCAGAAATGGAGCATTGCCGCGGCGAACTCCAGATAGGTCTCATCGCTGGGAGCGGCGTGAGGACCAGGTGAGGCGCGTCGGCGTAAGGCCCGGAGCACAACCATGACGTCTTCCTTCAAGGAGGCATCAAGATCCCCGCTCTGCATCAGGCGGATTACCTGGGCCACAATCGAGTCGACTTCACGGCGCATCAGACGGAGTTCTGTTAACCAGGCATCCTCGTCGGCGGGTGGGGGAGCATCGTCGCCCCATGGGGGGACCGGCAGGGTCTTGCTCTCCTCTTCGTCCTGTCTGGCATCGCTGTAGCTCGCACGTTGTTTGGCCTGGAGGTGAGTAGGGGAGTCTGCTGCTGCGCCTTCGAGTGTGACCCCCAGCTCACGCAGTAGCTCGGCTAGTTCTTGTTCCCAGCCAGCCATGTGATACCTCCTTCTGAAATAACCGCCAGGACGTCCTTGACACATCCAAAGTGTAGCACAGTGTACCATCCCTGTAAATGGGTCGAATGGGCTGAGACACTCGCGTGCCGTGCCTGGGAGGAGCGTGCTTCTTCGCGCTGGTTACCTGGCTGCGCCGGCCCGGCTGGCAGGATGCTCCTCCTCCTGCCCGGCCATTGTTATGACGACGCGCTGGCTGGGACGGTAGAACAGGGCAATTGCCGATGGGACGGCTGGGCTGGTGAAGACGACGGCTGCCTGCTCTTCTCTACAGAAGGAGAGGGGAGCGGGTCGGCGCCGGGTTCCCCCGGGGTAGAACCCGGCGCCGCGGGTCGGCTCAGGGCAAGGCCAGGGAAGGCACCTGGGGGAGAATGGGGAGGATCGCCGAGAGCAGCAGGCCCACGACGAGCAGGGCGATAAACCAGGCCTCTAACTTGAGCGTCTCGCGCAGCACAAGATGGAGGCCGGAGGCGAGATCGGTGCGAACGATGCCGCTCACGACGACGACCAGCGTGGGCAGGGTCCAGAGGGCGATGAGCGCGAGATGAGGCGCATTGTGCGGTAGACCGATGATGAGCAGGACAAGGTAGGCGCCTCCCAGCAGGGCCAGAAAAAGGACCCGGTTGAGGCCCAGCCCCAGGGTGTTGGCCAGCGTGCGCTTGCCGGCCTGGGCATCGTCCTCAACGTCGCGCATGTCATTGACGTGCACGAAAGCGGTAGCCAGCAGGCCCGGCATGAGGCTGTAGAGCAGTACCTGCCCGCTCAGCTGGGCCTGCTGCAGGTAGTAGGCCCCCACAGTGATGAGCGGCCCGTAGACGCAGAAAGCAACCGGCAAGCCGAGCATGAGTGAGGAGAGCGCTCGCCGCGTGGCGCTGTAGAAGTAGGCAGCCAGCAGCCCCAGCAGTCCAAAGAGGAGCAGCGGCCAGCCGGCAGCAAGGGCGAGCAGCAGGCCCAGCAGCGAGCCGCCGGCCAGCAGGACCAGGCCAAAGGCCAGGACATGCGTGGGCTTGATCAGGCCCTGCTGAATGAGCTTGCCCGGCCCCAGGGTGTTGCTGGTGTCAATCCCGCGCAGGTAGTCGTAGTAGTCATTGATGAGATTGGCCCCAAGCTGCAGGAGCACGACGGCCAGCAGCCCCACCAGAAAACGCTGAGGGTGCCACTGCCCCAGCCCCAGAGGCCCGCGTAGGCTGAGGATATGCACCAGAGCAAGAACGCTCCCCAGCAGGAACGGCATGGCGCTTAGGATGAGATAGCGTGGCCGCATGCCTTCCCACCAGATGCGCGACCACTCGCTCACGCTGCGCCGATACTCCGCCGGCTGGGCCACCAGCGGGGTCGGCGTGCTAACCGCTTCACTGGCTTCGACCGAGTGCACCGAGACCTCGGGCTGCAGGGTGCTGAGGGTCTGGAGCGACCCCAGGGGAATGGTTGGAACTTCCTCCGCCTGCACCGACTCGGCAGTCACGATCTGCGAACTGGCTTTGATTTCGCTCTCGCCTTGTTTCTTCCCTTTGCCATTGCTGATAGTATCGCTATGCTCTGCAATCTCTAACTCTTTGGCAGGCTGCTCTTTGTTCGTAAGCTCTTGCTGCGACATATGCCCCCCTTTCGCTGCGCACTTGCCGCTGGCTCCGGCGGCGCACCATTGGGTCCCTTCATAATGTTGAGAAGATAGAGAGACAGTAGACGATCAAAGATGCTATAGAAGATGACTGCTCCTGGTATCTCTGCTTGCTTGCTACAGGCTGGAACGCAGCCTGTAAACTGAGCTGGTAACGCCTTCGTCACTGTTAGTATACAACCTGCCGGCCAATCGGCACATCACGAAGGCGCCGCGCCTTTCTCGTTGAGCGCGGTCAGCAGCTCGCTGATCTTTCCCTCAAGCTGCGCCTGTCGCACTGCGACGGTGAGGTCGCCGCGCGTCTTCTCCAGGATTGCCCGTGCTGTGTCGGTGGTACGGCGCAGGCCACCGGTGATGGCATCGGGGAAGTCAATGGTGATGAGCAGGGCGTAGATGTCGTCCATGTGCTGCAGGAGCTGCTCGCATTCGGCGAGCCAGCCGTGGCGCAGGCGGTCGAGGACGTAGCGCCGCAGCTCGCCGACGGCCTCCCCCAGGCCATTGAGATAGGGCGCCCAATCGATATGAAGGCTCTGGGGGTGGGGCAAGGCTCTCCCCTGGACCAGGGCCAGAAAGGCCGCTGCCTCAGCATATTCTTTCTGGGCGTCCTGCACGAAGCCGGCGTAGAAGACATCTGGCTGCTCACGCAAGTCTGCCCCGATCTGGGCAAGCAGCTCCGCCGCCCTGGCAAGTAGCTCCTCGGCAGCGGCGAAGTCCCGCCGGTGGGCCGCACGAATGCTGTTGGCACAGTAGCGGATCAAGGTGCGTGCACGCGGCAGCGCTTGCTCACGCGCGGTGTTTTTCTGGTTGAGATAGTCGAGCGCTTCCTGACCAAGGCTCTCAAGGTTCTCGATCATGGCGTGTACCTTTGCTGACCTCTTTTCGAATATTGCCAGTGTACCATAGATCAATATGCCTGGCATCTTCTTATGGTTGCAGACAGCAAAAAATCCCACTCATCCCGCCTTTGTTGCCAGGCGAGTGGGATTTTTTGCTCTCTCAGGCTACGGCTCTCGCTCTCTCGCTGCGCTACGCTGCTCTGACCAGGGCGCGAACTGCCCGCCTTCAGGGAGCGGCCAGGCAGGCTAGACCAGGCGCATTACCTCGATCTCCGGTGGAAATCGCATCTGGTCCAGGTCGCCGGCCCAGAAGAGTTGCTTCATGATCTCGGCTACGGCATAGAGGAGGTGCTGCAGGCTGGCCTCGCGATTGCGCTCAAAGGGAGCGCTGCCACGGTAGCTGGCGAGGCTGCGGAACCAGGTGTTGATGCCCGTTCGCTCGCTCAGGCGCACCAGGTAGACTTCCATCTTCAAGGCCCCGTATTCGACGGGGATGGTGATGCGCAGCTGCGGCTCGTGCTCGATGATGTCCAGGCGATAGAAGACGCCATAGTGCTCGCGCGATGCCTGGAAGATGGAGACTTCGGGCACCTCGTTCTCCGCCCCTTCGGGCTCTTCGTAAGGCTCCGGTTGCTGCTGTTCCATAGTCACTCCTAGGTTAGCCAGCAAACTCTCCAGCTGTTCGTGAATGTTCATGGTTGCGCTTCCCCTTCCTCTTTGCAGCATACTCGTTCGCCAATGGCGCGCTCTGGCGTCCTTGGGCGCAGCGGCCTGACTGTCTGCTCTCTGCTGTTCTCTCTGGCTCTCTCTCCTGGCGCAGGCCGCCTTGCTTACTCTCTTTTTCTCTCAGGGGTACCCAAAAACGGAACTCGCTCAGAGAGAGACGCTGCTCTCTGGAAGGGTGAAGCGCTGCCTGTCTGCCTGCTTGTCTGCTTGCCTGGTCTTTTGACGCAGGTTCTGACTGGCTGACTGGCTGGCTGACTGGCTGACTGACTGGCTGGCGACACGGGCGGGGGAGCGAGAGGCCGTGAGATGGGGAGGCTCTCCCCGTGCGGGGCAGGGGGAGCTTAGCCGCCGGCCCGTTTGGCGCGGTAGCCGAGCTGCTGCAGGTGTGCCAGGATCTTATCGCAGTGGTCGCCCTGAATTTCGATGGTACCCTCTTTGACGGTGCCTCCCGCTCCACAGAGACGCTTGAGGTTGCGGGCGAGCGTCTCCAGTTCGGCCTGGCTGATAGGCAGGCCGCGAATTACGGTGACCGTTTTGCCGCCGCGCTGGGCCCGCTCGCGGCTGACACGGATGCCTCCCCCTCCGGGGGCGCTGGTCGAGGCTGGCTTGCCTAGCTTGCCTCCGCTCTCACAGCGGCAATGGCGATAGGGCTGGTGGCAGACGGGACAATGGGTAACTCGTCCACCGTCGGTGCTGTAGACGAGACGATCTGGCATGGCTCTTTTCTCTTCCTTTCTTCTCTTCTCTTTTCTTCTTTCCGGGCCGGGCTGGTTGGCTGACTGGCTGATCTGCTGCGTCAGTCAGGGTCAGGCGGCGGTGCGTCGCCCTTTGCAGGGATGAGCGGGCTGGGCCGGCACCTGTGGCGGGCGACGTTGGCGCCAGTGGGCGCTGAGGGTGGCAGCAGCGTAGCAGAGCGTGGCCAGAGTGGCGATGCAAAAGCTGGCGGGCAGGTGCTGCCCAGGTCCCAGGAAGGCGATGAGCAGTCCGCCCCAGGTGCTGCCCAGGCCCAGCAGGACGGCCAACAGGAGCGCGCGGGCCGGCGAGGGACTGAGGCGCGCGGCGGCGGCTGCTGGGGCGACCAGGAGGGCAAAGACGAGCAGGACGCCGATGACGAGTACGGAGATGGCCGTGGCAAGCGCGAGGAGGAGCAGGAAAATGACGGAGAGCAGGCGCACGGGGACGCCGCGCGCCGCGGCCACCTCGGGATCGATAGAGGCGAAGAGCAGCGGTCGGTAGAGGATGAGCAGGGCCAGGCTGCAGCCAAGAGCACAGGCCAGGCTCAGCCAGACGTCTCCACGGCTGACGCTGAGGATGGAGCCGAAGAGAATGCCAATGCCGGCGCTGGCATGGCTAGCGCTGCTGGCGGCGTAGAGGCTGAGAAAGAGGACGCCCAGGCCCAGGGCGAAGGAGAGCACCATGCCGATCTCAATGTCGCGTCCGCGCAGACGCTCGCCGAGCAGGCCGATGGTGCAGGCCGCCAGCAGGCTGAGGACGAGCATGCCGGGCAGGGGACTGAGACCAAGCAGGGCGGCCCCGGTGGCTCCGGTGAAGCCGATGTCGGTCAGGGCCTCACCGGCGAAGGTTTGGGCGCGCAGGACCACAAAATAGCCAACCAGGGCGGCGGCGATGGCGACACAGCCGCCGGCCAGGAAGGCGTTCTGGATAAATTCGTGCTGCCAGAGCGTGCCAATGTTCATGTTCCTGATGCTCCTCTCTTGGACGATCGGGATAGGGCTTTACCTCGCGCTGGCCTGCTGTGAGAGGCCCGCGCCAGCGGCTGGTAGCGCGCCTGGCTGCGGTGGCCGTCGCTGCCAGCGCGGGGCGATGAGGCGCGCGGGAAGATAAACGATGAAGGAGAGGAAGGCGATGAAGAAGCTGACCGGGATGGTGCCGCTGAGGACGGCCAGCAGGATGCCCAGCCAGGTGTAGAGCAGCCCCAGGGCTATGGCCAGCAGGATGACCGCCCCCGGACGCAGGGCCAGTCGCCCGGCGGTGGCCGCCGGCCCGACCAGCAGGGTGAAGACAAGCAAGGCCCCGACAATTTGAACGGCGATGGCGATGGTCAGGGCCACCAGCACGAGGAAGACGACAGCTAGCAGGCGCACAGGGACACCGCGCGCCTCGGCCACCTCGGGATCGTAGGAGCTGAAGAGGAGGGGACGAAAGAGGAGCAGGATGCTGATCAGGATCAGCAGGCTGACGCCAAAACTGAGCAGGACGTCGAGACGGCTGATGCCAAGGATGGTGCCGAAGAGGATGCTGTAGACGCGCTCGGCGTAGCCGCTGTAGAGGGAGAGGAAGAGCAGGCCCAGGGCGAGGGCGAAGGTCATGAGGATGCCGATGGCCAGGTCGCGCTCGCGCAGGTTGCGCCCGAGGAGTCCGATGCCAACGGCGGCCCCGATGGTGAAGGCCAGCAGGCCGAAGAGCGGGTCGAGGCCGAGCAGGACGGCGCCGGCGGCGCCCGCGAAACCAATGTTGGGCAGGGCATGGCCGGCAAAGGTCAGGCCACGCAGCAGCAGGAAGTAGCCGGTGACAGCGGCCACAATGGCGATGCAGGTCCCGGCCAGAAACGCATTTTGGATAAAGGGATAACTCAACAGATTGATCATGGCGCCTCCGCTCCTTTCTTCCATCCTCTTGGGGGCTGGCTGCTTAAATTAAATATCGACGCCGACGACAAAGAGCCGCCCCAGGGCCTCGACGACTTCAACGGGGGCGCCGTAGAGGGCGCTCAGGGTGGCGCTGGTGATGACCTGCTCCGGTTTGCCAATGGCGGCATGCCCGCGCGCCAGATAGAGGACGCGGTCGATGACCGGCAGCAGGGGATTGACGTCGTGAGAGACGAGCAAGACGGTCATGCCGTGCGTGCGACAGAGCCGGGCGATGAGGGCGATGATCTCCTGCTCATGGCTGATGTCCAGGTTGGAGAGCGGTTCGTCGAGCAGGAGCAGACGCGGCTGACTGAGCAGGGCCTGGGCGATGAGCAGGCGCTGCTGTTCGCCGCCCGACAGGTGGGCGACGGGCATGTCGGCCAGCGCCAGGGCATCGACCTCGGCCAGGGCTTCCTCGATGATGGCCTGGCGCCGGCGTCCGCCGGAGACGAACCAGCCCGGTCCCCAGCGATGGCCATCGAGACCGAAGCCGACGAGATCGCGCGCGCGCAAACTGAGGGCGCCCTCCAGCGTGCGGTGCTGGGGGGCATAACCGATCAGCCGGTTGCCGCGGCGCGGCGCCTGCCCAAAGAGGCGCACAGTGCCTGCGCTGGGCCGGATCAGCCCGAGCAGCACCTTGAGAAGGGTGCTCTTGCCGGCCCCGTTTGGCCCCAGCACGGCAATGAATTCACCCGGGTTGATGGTGAAGCTGACTTCCTGCAGAATGGTCCTGCCTCCCAGGCAGACGCTGACTCCCTCTAGCTCGATGACTGGCTCTGAAATTGGGGTCGCCTCCTGACCCGGGCCCCTCAAGGAAGAAGCTTGAGGCGCCGCTCCGGAAGGAGCGAGGCGCTGGTCGTGCTTGGTGCTCACTGGGCGTGCTCCTTTTCTGTCCTCTGCTCTGTGTACTGTGCTGTGGGTACTGTGCTGTGCTGTGAGTACTGTGCTGCCTTGTCTGATCTACTACTTCCTTGCTCGCTTGACTGCTCCCGCGCGCCAGCTATGTGCCAGGCCGCCTCGATTGGCCCGGCTCAGGCTGACTGGCGCGCTGAGGTCCGGTCTCTCTTCTCTCTCTCTCGCTCAAGCTGCCTGGGCCTTTTGCAGAGCTGTCTCCAGGGCATTGAGCTGGTCCAGCATCCACGTCTGATACGTTTTGCCCGGCGGCATGGTCTCGCTCACCGGGATCACTGGAATCTGATGGGCCAGGGCTTCGCTGCGCAGCTTCGCGGTGATGGCTGTGGCGGTCTGCTCATTATAAATCAAAACGTTGATGCGATGCTGCTGGATCTGGTTCTCGACGGTGACCACGCTGCTGGCCGGGGGATCGTTGCCCTCGGCAATGGCTTTCTGGAAGTCGAAGGGGGTGAGCACGTTCAGCCCCATGAGGGTGGTCTGATAGAGAAAAAGGGTTTCGGTTAGCCCAACCGGGGTGCCGGCGTAGCGCGCTTTGATCTCGGCGAGCTTGTTGGTGATCTGCTCTAGCGAGCTGAGGAAACGCTGCAGGTTTTGCTGATAGTCGCCGGCGTGGGCCGGGTCAAGTTTCTGCAGGGCCTGGCTGATGGCGCGCGCGATGGCGCCGATGTCGGCAGGACTGTACCAGACGTGCTCGTTGTCCTCCAGCCTGACGGGGGCCAGCTCGTACCCCTTGAGGACGATGCGCCCCTCTTGAGGGGCCGCCGCCAGCAGGTGATCGATCCAGCTGTCGTAGCCGCCACCGTTGGCAATGACAAGCCTGGCCTGCGCCACGGCAACGGCGTTCTGGACGTTGCTTTCGTATTCGTGCGGGTCAATGTTGGGATCGCTCAGAATGCTGGTGACGGCGACATGATCGCCGCCAAGCTGGCGCGCAATATCGCCGTAGAAGTTCTCCGCCGCCACGATGGCAAGCTTGCCCGCGCTGTCCCCGGTGCTGCCAGCGCTAAGGCTGCCTGCGCTGCAGGCGCTCCCCAGCAGGCTGACAAGTAGAAATAGTCCTACGGCGAGCAGGAAACGCGCCGTCCGGCTCGTGGTCTGATACATGCCGCTTGCTCCTCCCTCACCACAAGCCCTCGGCGAGCTTGCGGCGTTATTGATACAGCATCTCTCTTACTGAGGAGCATACCACAATGAAGAGAGCGCTGTCAATGAGATAACGTCTCAACAAGCGAGCGCTGTAGCAGGAGAGGCGGATGAGCAGATGGACGAGAGCAGTCGCGCCAGCGTCAGGGCGGCGTCGCTCTGCTGTGGGCCAGGCTTGCTTCTCGACAGCGCTGGCGCGTGTAGCATATCATGAGGACGTGGCCGAGAACGATCCTATCCTGTCCTGGGCGCTGCCCCTCGCAAGAGGGTCGGGTCCTTGCGGGAGGCGCACAGGTGCTGGACTGGTCGGCCAGCTTGCTAAACTGGAGAGGAAGCGAAAGCGAGTCATGTTCATTGTCGATGCGCATCAAGACATTGCCTACAATGCTCTGGAGTGGGGGCGTGATCTGCGGCGAGCGGTGGCCGAGACGCGGGCGCTGGAGGCGCGCGAGCACCCCGATTACTGCCGCGAGGATGCCCAGGGGGGTATCTGCATGGTGGGGCTGCCGGAGCTGCGCCGTGGGGGGGTGGCTATTGTCTTTGGGACCCTCTTCGCCTATCCCCTGCTCGGGGTGGGCAAAGGCGTCAATCCGCGCTATCGGCTCACCCAGAGCTATCGTGATCCAGAGGGAGCCTGGCGGGTGGCGCGGGCGCAACTGGACTACTATCGCCGGCTGGCACAGGAGGCCGGTGTCTGGTTGCTGCTCACCCAGGAGGATCTGGAGCGCTTCATCGAAGCCTGGTCGCAGAGCAATGCAGATGATCCACAGCGTCCCTTTGGTATTGTGCCTTTGATGGAGGGAGCCGACGCGGTGCGCCGGCCCGAGGAGGCGGAGGACTGGTTTGCGGCGGGTCTGCGTGTGCTGGGTCTGGCCTGGGCGCATGGCTCGCGCTACTGCGGTGGCAATGGGCGGCCCGGTCCTTTGACGTCAGAGGGGCGCAGCCTCTTGCGCCATATGCAGCGCCTCGGCCTGGTGCTCGATACCAGTCACCTGGCCGAAGAGAGTTTCTGGCAGGCTTTGGAGCAGTTCGAGGGAACGGTGATCGCCAGTCATAGCAACTGCCGGGCGTTGGTTGATACGCCCCGTCATCTCAGCGATGCCATGATTCGCGCCATTGCGGAGCGCGGCGGCGTCATTGGCATCGCTCCGATCAATCCTTTCCTCTACGCGGACTGGAAGCGGAGCCAGCCTTTTGCGGTCTCGCTGCGGCGCGTGGTGGAGCACATTGATCATGTCTGTCAGTTGACGGGGAGCGCCAGCCATGTGGGGATCGGCAGCGATCTCGATGGCGGCTTTGGGCGCGATGAGACGCCGGAGGAGCTGGAGACGGTGGCCGATTTCCCGCGCCTGGCGGAGGCGCTGGCGGCGGCTGGCTATGCCCAGGAGGATATTGTGCGCATCATGGGAGGAAACTGGCTGCGCTTGCTGGAGCGCGTCCTGCCGCGATCCGGCGCTGCTTCACCGGAGACAGACGAGAAAGGATAGTATCTACTCCTGCAGGAGCCACTTTGATGGAGAAGCGCTTTGTGCCAAATCAGAAGCGTCTGAGGCGCTTTCAGGATCACGAACTGGTCAGCCATTACCATTTGCGCCCTTTCTATCCGCCGGAGACCTTTGTCATTCTTGAGGAGTTGATGGTGGATGAGCCGCGCGTGGTGCTTGATCTGGGCTGTGGCACCGGCAATGTGGCCCGTCCGCTGGCTGCCTCGGCGGCGGTGGAACGCATCGATGCTGTCGATGTCTCGCTGGCTATGCTGGAGCGGGCCAGGGAGCTGCCGGGGGGTGATGCGCCGACAATTCGCTGGATTCACGGGCGGGCTGAGGATGTGGCCTTGACGCCGCCCTATGCCCTGGTGACGGCGGGTATGTGCCTCCATTGGATGGATTGGGGGCAGGTTTTGCCTCGCCTGGCCCATATGCTGACGCCGCGGGGCCTGCTGGCTATTCTCAACCTGCAGCAGTCCATGCCCTGGCGGCAGGCGTACCAGCAGATCCGCCGGCGCTTCGCCGACGGGCGGCCAGCGCCGGGCCTGAATCTGGTTGCTGCAATGGCGCAGCGTGGACTGTTTCGCCTGCTTGGCGAGCGCCAGACGGCGCCGCTGCCGATGCAGCAAACGGTCGAGGATTACATTGCCGCGCAGTATGCCTACAGTTCACTGGCAGGGCTGGATAGCGAGCAGCGGGCTGACTTTGAGCAGGAGATGCGCACGCTGCTGACGCCCTTTGCACGGGATGGCCTGCTCAGCTTCGAGGTGGTTGCTACGATCACCTGGGGCCGGCCCTGCGACGCCGCGGGCTGAGCTGGCTTTCTCCTGGGGGAGGAGTTACAAAAATCTCACAATCTGGTAGAAAGCGGTAGAGATTTTTGCAAAATTTGCCGCCGCCCTGCCTTCCACGCTATCATATGACATGGCGCAGAGGCAAGGACCTCCTCGCCTCATCCTCACAAGAAAGGACTCCTTTTTTTCTGGATAGCGTTCTATGCAGACTGAACAAGAGCATCACTCGCAGGTGGAAGGCGCAGGGCCGGCGGCTGCGACGGGCCTGGCTCGCTTCCTGGCTGCCTGTCGCAGAGAGCAGCCGGACGCGACCCCGGTCTGGTTTATGCGTCAGGCCGGGCGCTGCCTCGCCGAGTACCGTGAGCTGCGCAAGCGCTACGATATCCTCACGATGGCCAAGACGCCCGAGCTGTGTGCGCAGGTGACCCTGATGCCGGTCGAGCAGCTCGGCGTTGATGCGGCGGTCCTCTATGCCGACATTATGCTGCCGATGGAGGGCATGGGGGTCTCGCTGGAGATTCAGCCTGAGATTGGCCCCATTATTCATCACCCGATTCGCACGCTGAGCGATGTGGCGGCCCTGCAGGTGCGCGAGCCGGAGGAGGCCACGCCCTTTGTTCTGGAGGCGGTGCGCCTGGTGCGGCGCGAGCTGGAGGGGAAGAAGGCGGTGATCGGCTTCTCGGGAGCGCCCTTTACCCTGGCCTGTTATTTGATCGAGGGGCGCCCGTCGCGCGACTATACCCAGGCCAAGGCGGTGATGTACGGGCAGCCGGCCCTCTGGCATGCCTTGATGGAGAAGCTGACCGAGGTGGTGACGCGCTATCTGCTCGGGCAGATCCGCGCCGGGGTGACGGCGGTCCAGCTCTTCGATAGCTGGGTGGGAGCGCTCGGGCCAGAGGCCTATCGGCGCTATGTGCTCCCGTACAGCCAGCGCATCTTTGCGGCAGTCAAGGAGACGGGTACGCCGAGCATTCATTTCGGGACGGGCAACGCCGCGCTGTTGGAGCTGCTGGCCGAGGCGGGTGGCGATGTGATCAGCGTGGACTGGCGGGTCAATCTTGATGCAGCCTGGGAGCGCATTGGCTACGAGCGCGGTATCCAGGGCAATCTTGATCCGGTGCTGCTCCTGGCGCCCTGGGAGATTCTTGAAGAGGGGGCGCGCGACGTGCTGCGTCGGGCCGCTGGCCGGCCTGGCCACATTTTTAATCTGGGGCATGGCGTGCCGGCGGAGGCCGATCCCTCTGTACTGCGCCGGCTCGTCGATTTTGTGCATGAGGAGACGCGTCGCCGCTGACGAGAACCTGACCTGACCTGATCTGACCGACCCGGGCGCTGCCGCCTGGGGGCAGAGGTTCAGCGGCTCACTTCCCACTGGTCGCGCTCCTGGTTTCCCGGTCGACAGTCGGCTGATGAGCGCTGCGGCAAGAGGTCGCTCAAGGCTCCCGACTGTCTGAGGCCGGCACTGAATGATGAGAGAGCTGAGACTGATCTCAAGAGAAGAGTGAGGGATAGACTGCGATGGAGAGCGTCAAGCGTGTCGGCGTGGTCTTGATGACCTATGGCTCGCCGGCCACTCTCGATGATGTTGAGACCTATATGACGAATGTGCGTGGAGGGCGCAAGCCCGAGCCGGAGCTGGTTGAGGAGTTTCGGCGCCGCTACGAGCTGATCGGAGGTTCGCCGCTGATTCGCATTACGCAGCAGCAGGCGGCGGCCCTGGAGGAGGAGCTGAATCGGCGCCATCCGGCGGGGCCGCGCTTTCAGGTGGTGGCGGGGATGCGCTTCTCGCCGCCGTTTGTGGCCGATGTGGTGCCCGAGGCGGCGGCGGACGCTCAGGCGCTGATCGGCCTGATCATGTCGCCGCAGTATTCGCCGATTATTATGGGCGGCTATATTCAGGCGCTCACGGAGGCGGCGGCGCGCCTGGGGCGCTCTGATCTGCTGGTGAAGGTGGCTGAGGACTGGCATCTGCAGCCTGATTTTATCGAGGCGCTGGCGGGACGGGTGCGCCAGGCGCTGGATCGCTTCCCGCCGGAGGTGCGTGCGCGGGTGCCGGTGCTCTTTACGGCCCATAGTATGCCGAAGCGCGTGGTGGATGGCGAGCCGGGCTACATTGCGGCCCTCAAGGAGACGGCGGCAGCCGTGGCCGAGCGGGTGGGTCTGCCGTCTGAGCGCTGGCTCTTCTGCTACCAGAGCGCCGGGCATACGCCGGAGGAGTGGCTGAAGCCGGATTTCGCCGATGTGATGCCGGAGCTGAAGGCGGCGGGCCATACGCATGTTTTGATGGCGCCGGTGCAGTTTCTGGCTGACCATCTGGAGATCCTCTACGATATCGATGTGGGAGCGCGGGAGCAGGCCGAGCAGGCCGGACTGCAGTTCGCGCGCATCGAGTCGCTGAATGTAGAGCCGCACTTTATTGCGGCGCTGGCGGCGGTGGTGGAGGAGACATTGCGCGCGGCGCTGGCCGGGCTGCCGTCGACGTCTCAGGCTCGGGTGGGCTGAGTCTGACTGACTGTGTGGCTGTTGTGGATGAGCCGGGTCATCGCAGCCAGGCGGAGCGTCACTGCGTCAGGCTTGCCTGATTGCTGGCTGGCTTGACGCTCTGCAGGCGCTCTTTGCTGGTGTGTGGCCCGCCTCCTTCCTCTGTCGGTTCATCCTGGCTGACGGGGCGGGGCGGCGATCCTGGTGGCCGGCGGCGATCAGCCTCTGCTGATGATGGGGCGATGAGAAAGGGCGATGGGAGGAGACGGCTGGTGCGTAGCCGCTGCCCATCGCCCTCGGCTCAAGGGATAGAGAGGTCCAGGGACGAGATCACCCGCGGAATCGAAAAGGAAAGGAATGAACAATCTGCTAGGAACTGGCGGCCTGACCCACTGGCTCGCTCTCTTGACTGGCCAGGCTCTCCGCCGCCAGGAAATACTGGCCCTCGACCAGGCTGCCATCGGGACGGACATGGATGAGGCCACGATAGTGGCCATGAACGAGGGTCAGGCCCGTGGGCAGAGGCTGCAAGGTCCGCAATTTGACCCAGGGCGCCAGTTGGCGTAACCACTCCTGGGCCAGGGCCTGCGCTTCTTGCTCGTCGGCGGCATAGAAGAGATAGAGCAGGTCGGAGGTCGATCCGGCGCTGCTGGCCAGCAGCCAGAGTGTCTTGGACTCATCCGGCTCGTCCTCGTCACGCGCTCCACGCTCCTGAATGGCCGGCAGCGGCTCCGTCTCCCCGCCTTCCTCGCTGCGCAGCGCCAGGGGGTGACCAGCCTGCTCCAGACGCACCGCCTCTGTTGAGGGGGCGGCTATAGTCGCCGCCGCCGCTTCCTCCGCTGCCGCTGGGGCCTGCCCCTGGCTCTGGTCCTGGCTCTGGTCCTGCCCCTGCCCCTGGCTTCCCGCTCGCTCCGGCAGCAGGCTCTCGCCACGCTCAAAGACCTCAAAGACCAGCTCCAGCGCCTGCTCCGGCCCCACCAGCTCGCAGAGCCGCTGATGATAACGCTCCATGTTGCGCAGGCGAGCCTCGATAAAGGCATGCTTCGACCAGCCGATCGCCGGCGCGTAGAGCGCTCGCCGCCCGGCAATGTACTCCTCTTCCAGCCGCTTGCGCAGCTCCGCTACTTCACTCACCATCTCGCAAGTGCTTCTCCTTTCTCTTTTCTTGGCTTGCCTTGTCATTCACTGACCCTTGCGGGCTACCCTCTTTTTTTCAGTTCCAGCTCTTAGTATAGAACATCTTTGAGATTTTTGCAATGCTTAGAGATGACTAGAAATGAAGAGAATTAACCAGGAAGGAATAGGCAAGCAAACGGTAACGCTTGTTTTGAAGCGCCTTCGTGGCCTATACTTAGGGAAGTATTGAAGAGTGCACAAGCGTGCAGAGAGCGGAATGTTAGTGCATGTACGTGCATGTAGTCACGGGATTCCGAGGGACGAGTAGAACCTTGGCCAACTATGGAGACCGCAATACTGAGGATGGGAGTACCACTGTCCTATTGCTCAGGCCAAGGGTCTTCACACTGTTTCAGAAAACGCGCTGTCTGCCTGTCATGATGAGAGGCTCTCTGCATTGCCTGGAGATCAGGCGCGGATATGAGAGGCTTTCTGACTGTCTCAAGAGGTAGAGGGTCATACATGTGTGAAGGTTTAATGACTGCAAAAGAGGCTGCCGATTACATGCGGGTGAGCGTGCGTACAATCCGCGATTGGGTCAAAAAGGGTCTCATTCCAGTAGTGCCTGTTGGTGCGCAGGAGTATCGCTTTACAAAGAAGGACCTGGACCACTATATCGAAACGCAGCGGCAAATTTGGCAGCCACGTCGCCGTCGCAGCACTGGCTCAAGGGGGAGGAGCAACAGCAGCCTCCCTGAGCAAGATGATGCTTGATGCTGTCTGATCAGCTAAGCAGCTCTCACCACTCGCCGTAGCGATAGCGGGTTTCTTCTTCGATCAGGGTGCGTTCTGGCTGATCGAGGGCGAAGGCGTCGTAGACGGCGTTGTTGAGAGCGGTCTCCAGGTGGACGATCTCGGCGGTGAGCTGTTCGATTGCCTGGCGGCGCTCGGAGAGCAGCTCCTCCCACTCGTCGCGATCCTTGAGGGGGATGTCGCGTTTGAAGCTGCGGCGCAGCTCTTCGCGGAAGGTGTCGAAGGGGAGCGTCCACCACTCCTGGAGGCGCTCGCTCAGCCTGGTCTGGCCGGCGCCCAGGTCTTGGATGATACGTTGGGTGGTGCGGCGCCGCAGGCTATAGCGCTGTTGGGCCACCTCGGTGAGCTGCCGGGCCAGGGCGCCGATCCTCTGGCGCTGCTCCTCGCTCAGCTCGGGAATGGGCAGGCGCTCAATGTATTGTATCTTTTGCTGGTAAATCATCAGCCCTTCTCGCTCGGCGAGTGGAGCGCAGAGATTTGAGATACAGAACCAGATCACGCGTGATTGGAGAAGGCCCAGAAGCGAGAAATCTATAGCTTCCAGGATAAAGCCTTTATCATTGCAGAAGTAGCCCTTCTCATCCCAGGAGAAACGCGGGTACTTGGCCATGTCAGGCCAGAAGACTTTCGTCGTCTCAAATTCCTGATAGTAATCAATCGCATCTTGTATCTCATACCACCGGTATGAGCCTGGCTTACGGCCCGGCCAGGGGCGACGCGGGTCCCAGTCTGCCGGACGTGGCTCCAGCCGCTCGCGGAACTGCTCCAGGTGAGCCTTGATGGCTGGATACGCATCGATGTCGATGCCGCGGCGAGCGAAAATCAGCCAGCGGCCCTCGTTCTCCTGGTACCAGGGGCGCAGGTCCTCGCCGCGCACCAGCGGCTTGAGCAGGGCCGCGCTGGCCGGATCGGCCTGCACCAGGCGCTCGCGCGTCGCCGTATCCACAATGAAGGCCTCGTTCAGGCCCGTCACCACCCCGCGATACATGCGTCCGGCCACCACCTCCTTCAGCGGCCTCCCGCTGGTCAGCAGGCGTTCGAAGAGGCGGCGCGAGGCATCGCTGCGGAGCTGCCAGCCGCTATCGGGCTGATCGCCGATCGTCACCGCAAAGCGCAGCTCCTCCAGGCGGCGGGCGAAATCCCTGACCCCCTCGCTGCGCGTGAAGACCGCCACCTGGGCCTGGCTCCCTGGCGGCGGCGGCGCCTTGCGCACCATCTGGATGGCCGGGCTGAGGTCCGGTGCATCGGCGAAGATGCGCGTATTGCCCAGATCGATCAGCTCCTCGACCGTCGTCTGCGTCCGCAGGAACTGGCGCAGGGCCGTTGCATAATTGGCGCGCAGCCAGCTATTGCTACTGATATAGGCCAGACGGCCCCCCGGACGCAGCAGGCGCAGGCCCTGCGCAAAGAAATAGACAAAGAGATCGGCCTGCCCGTGGTAGACGGGATAATGCGCCTGGAAGAAGGGCTTATCCTCTCCCAGCTTCTCCTGACGCACATAGGGAGGATTGCCGATCACCACATCGAAACCGGCCTGCTCGCCCAGCGGGCGGCCATCGGGAGCAAAGAAGACCTCGGGAAACTCCAGCTCCCAATGGAAGAAGAGGCGGCGCTGGCTCAGGGTATGGGCGGCATCCAGCAATTCCAGCGCCTGCCGCTCATACTCATAGGCTTCTGGCTTCCCCACCGCATAGGCCGTCAGCCAGCCCCACCAGCCTTCCTTAACCTCCACCCCATAGAAGAGGGCCGTCGCCAGATCCAGAATCCCCTGATACTTCGCAATAAAGTGGCTGCGCAGGCGCTCGTAGACCTCCTCCTGACGGCGCACCTCGGCCAGCGAGCGCCCCTCAGTCCCCTCGATCTCGCTGATCCACTGCAGCGCCTCCCCCACTCCTGTGCGGAACTCCTCGTCTTCCAGCAGCACCAGCTGCAGCGGCTGCGGCTCCTCCCCGGCTGACCCCGTGCCAGCCTCGCCGTTCGAGCCTGCCGCGTTGCCCGCGCTGGAGGCTGGTGCCGGCGTGCTCCGGGCCTGCCCATTCCCCGGGCGGCTGCGGCCCCGGCGGCCATTGGCGCTCGACTCAGCGCCTGCCGGCTCCTCCAGGCGGCCTGCCAGTGGATGGCGTCCCGCCGCCGCCTCGGCCAGCCATGACCCCACCAGGGCATTGCCCGGGCGCAGGTGGTGGTCCAGAAAGCTCAGCGGATACTCGCGGGCCGCCGTCGCCAGCCAGAGCGACAGCTTCGCCAGCTCCACCGCCAGCGGATTCAGATCCACCCCATAGAGGCACTGCTGCACCACGCGCCGCTTCCAATAGACCACATCCGTCTCGCCCGTCTTCTCCTCTGGCACGGCGCCCAGCTCCACCAGCGAGCGCGCCAGAAACTCCAGCGCCTCCACCAGAAAATGGCCGCTGCCCATCGCCGGATCGAGCACATTGATCCCCAGCACTGCCGCGATGCGCTCCTCCTGCGAGCGTGCCCCGCGCAGCGCCTCATCGAGAACCGGCTGCAGCGTGCGCTCCACCATATACTTGACCACAAAATCCGGCGTATAGTAGCTGCCCGTCAGCTTCCGCTGGCCGCTATCGGTCACCAGATAGACTTCGCCCGGCTCATAGCGGCGGGCGACGGCGCGGCCATTGACCTGAGAGAGCGGCACCACCTCGCTCGTCGCCTGCAGCTCGGCCATTGGCTCCTCGGCCACATAGAGCGTATACTCCAGCAGCCCCTCGTAGATCGTCCCCAGGTGGCGCTCCGACAGATCGCGGTAATCGATCGGCACCTTGCGGCTGCGATCGTGTGGATCGGGCGCATAGGCCAGCAGCTCCAGGGCCTGACAGAGGGCCTCGTCGCCGACCGCGTACTGCTGCAGGAAAGGCGCCTTCTGCGGATCGAAGAGGCCACCATCGAAGACACTGACCCCCATCAGGCGATTGCCCGCATGCAGGCTCTCGAAGAGCGTCTTCAAATGGGCCCAGACCAGGGCCACATTGGAGAGCGCCGTCTTCTCCTGCAGCAGGCGCGAGGCCTGCTGTGCCAGCATCCGCAGGCTGAAGCGCCTGCTATAGATCGTGCCGCTCTCCACCGGCAGCAACTGGCGGGCCTCCGCATAGAAGATAAAGAGCAGGCGGTAGAGCAGGATCAGCGCATGCTCATAGACCAGGCGGCGGTTCTCCGGCGTTGGGGCCAGCTCATTGCGCGGAAACTGGAAGAGGCCTTGAGCGATCAGGCGCAGGGCATCGTAGACCTGCTCGCGCAGATTCTCGCGCACGCGCTGGGCCGACTCGCTGCTGGCCGTCAGCAGCTGATCCAGCGAGAGGGGCGAGAGAGGGTTGAATGCCTCTGCGCGGAAGAACGCGTAGAAATAGAGGAACTGCTGAGGGTCACCATTCTCCAGAAGCTCGGGCAGGTCGACCTCGTAGAAGACATCCAGCTTATGGGCGGTTGAGCGATGGTAGAGGCGCCATTTGCGACCATTGGTCAGCAGGCCCCAGGGCAGGCCGCTATGCAGCATATAAAAGAAGATCTGCCAGGAAGGATTTTTATTCGAGAAGGCCTCTGAAGCTGAGCGGGCCATCTGATCGAGGGGGCGGTCCCAATACTTGGCATCGCCGACGGCGAGCGCCCCGCGCTCCGAGGCCTGTTCATCGAGAGGGAGGCCCTGGCAGGCCACGCGTGCGGTTTCCGAAGCAAAAAAGACATAGTCAGGTTTCTGCACGCCGCCGGGCACCTGGAGCGACGGCTGCACCGTAAAGATATGGCCCAGCGCCTCCAGCACCGGCTGAATCCATTCATGTTCCGTCTGAGCCTCGTTGGCTGTCTTCTGCAGCGGGCGGAAACGCTCATAGCGCTGGCGCAGTTCTTGTTGCACGCGCTCCGCCCTGGGGATCAGCGCCTGCCACTCGGGCTGATTGGGAAGCACCTCATCGAGGAAGTAGTCGGAGAAGAGGCGCTGATTATTATGGCGAGCGATCAGCGGCAACTGCCTTGCCTCGGGCACCTGACCAGACCCCCTCTTGTTCGGAACTAACGACGGAGAGGCCACCTCGCTGACCAGCTAAGGTATGCGGCTTAGTACGTTACTATAGCACAACAGAAGCGTGAGGGCAAGAAGCCGGCGGCGGGAGGCGCTGCTCTGGTCGCGAATCTTAGGCCGGAGGCGGTCAGGAAGCGCCAGCGTGCAGCGCCGCGAGCCGCGAGCGCGCCGGGTGCCCGGGTGCTGGCCCTGCCCTTGTTCACGTTCCCTGAAGGGTAGCGAGCGTCTCCTTGAGCTGACGATAGACATTATCGAGATGCTCGGGGATCACCTTCACATCGGCGATCACCGGCATAAAATTCGTATCGCCGAGCCAGCGCGGCACCACGTGCAGATGCATATGGTCGGCGAAGCCGGCGCCGGCCACCTTCCCCTCATTGATCCCCAGATTGAAGCCATCGGGGGCCATCAGCTTGCGCAGCGCGCGCAGAGCCAGTTGGGCCTGAGCCATCAGCTCGCCGAGCGTCTCCGCCTCCAGCTCTGTAATGCTGGGCACGTGGCGGTAAGGGGCGATCATCAGATGGCCGTTATTGTAAGGATAGAGATTGAGCATCATAAAGCAGCGCTCGCCGCGGTAGACGATATGGTTGCGAGCATCGTCGTGGGCGGCGGGCTTGCTACAAAAGATGCACTCATCGGACTTCGCCTGTTGGTCCTTTGGCGTAATGTACGCCATGCGCCAGGGAGCCCATAAATTTTCCATGCGCGCAGTTCTCCTTGCTGAATCTGGATAAGAAGGAGCAGGGCAAGGGCAGCGCAGGCGACAAATGAGCTGCACCTGCTTGCCTGGGCGAAGACGAGTATAGCAGGAGGAAAAGAGGAAGGTCAATCTATCTGTCGGGAGCGCAAGTGCCAGTCAAGGGGGGCGCGAGCGGGGCGAGGTCAGGCATTGCTCTCGCAGTGCTCCCCCTCGCCGCAGGCAGAGGTGGCCGCCGTCTCCGCCGCTGCAGGCGCAGGCGAAGATGGGGGACAGGGCAGCTCGATCCACTGCTCGGCCCAGGCATGGATGGCATCGATCACCGGCTGCAGCGCGCGGCCCTTCTCTGTCAGCTGGTATTCAACGCGCACCGGAATCTGCGGATAGACGACGCGCTCAACGAGGCCCTCCTGTTCCAGCTCGCGCAGGCGTTCGGAGAGCACGCGGTCCGAGAGGCCGCCGACAGTGGCGGTCAACTCGCAGAAGCGGCGCGGGCCGTCAAGCAACGAAGCGATCAGCAGGCCCGTCCAGCGCTTGCCGAGGATCTGCATTGCATGCTCGTAGCGGGGGCAGAGCCGGCTACTCTGCTTCTGCTGCTGTTGCTGCTGTTGCTGCTGTTGGTGAGACCGTGAAGAAGTTGAGGACGACGCTGAGGGCGCCGACTCGTGTGGTTTGGCCATGCTTCTCGTATACGTTTTTACTCTTCTCGCCGGCCAGCTCGCAGTGGGCAGCCTCATCTTCTGGCTGTCGGCACTCTGGCGGCGATTCAGCGTCACAAAGGTCATACTCTCCGCATCTAACAGTATAACATTGTCTTCCTGCTGAGGCAAGGCCGGGCTGCCGTGCCTCTGGCGCTCTCCGGATTGGCGGAGTTGAGGCGGAGGACCGCTCCCAGGTCGGCGCCGGCTGCTTCCAGGAGAGGGCCGCGGAAGGGAGAGGAGGCGAAGAGAAAGTCTAGACCGGGCGGCTCTCGATCAGTCAAGAGAGTGAGCAGAGCAAGGAGCTTAGTCCCCATCGGCAGAGTGCAAGAGCTGGCGCACCCGCTGCAGGGCCTGCCAGATCTCCTCGTCCTCCGGCGCATAGCGTCGGGCGCGTTCCAGATCGGCCAGGGCGTACTGAGGTCTCCCCTGTAATTCGTAGAGGCGGGCCCGTTCTCGATAGAAGGCAGCATCATTGGGGCGGAGGCGAATGGCCTCGCTCAGGTCGGCGATGGCCGTCTGGAGCTGGCCCAGGTCGGCGTAGAGCAGGCCGCGATAATAGTGGGCCTCGGCTGTCTCGGGGGCCAGGCGGATGGCCTCGTCGAGATCGGCCAGCGCTGGCTCCAGCTCGCCCAGCTCTGCGTAGAGCACGGCCCGATCGAGGTAGGCCACTACCAGCGCGGGATCGAGGCGCAGCGCTTGCTCGAAATCGGCCAGAGCCTCCTCAAACTCGCCCCGTTGCCGGCGCAGGTTCCCGCGATGGGCGTAGCTGAGCGCCTCGGTGGGGGCCAGGCGGATGGCCTCGTCGAGATCGGCCAGCGCCCGATCAAAGTCGCCCCGCTCCTCATACAGACTGGCGCGCTCGCGATAGGCCAGAGGATCGGTCGGCGCCAGACGAATGGCCTCGCTCAGATCGGCCAGGGCCTGCGCCTCCTCTCCCTGGCGCCGCAGCAGCAGAGCGCGCTGCAGATAAGCCTCAGCCTGCTGCGGATCAAGACGGATGGCCTGATCGAAATCGGCGCGCGCCTGAGCAGGCTGGCCCAGAGCCGCGTAGACTTCGCCGCGCACCAGAGCGGCGGCGGCATCGCTGGGGTCGAGGCGGATGGCCGCGTTCAGATCAGCCAGCGCCCGTTCAAGGTCACCCTGTTGTTGATAGAGCGCACCGCGATGGAACCAGGCCGGAGCATGCGAGGGATCGAGGCGCAACGCTTCCGTATAGTCGGCGATCGCTCGCTCTGGCTCTCCCAGCTCCTCGTAAGCGTTGCCGCGATTGAAGTAGGCTGGGGCATAGCTGGGATCGAGGCGAAGGGCCTCATTGAGATCGGCCAGGGCCTCTCTGGGGCGGCCAAGCTCCAGATAGATGCGCCCGCGATTGTTATAGCTCACCGCCCGTCCCGGCTCCAGGCGCAGCACCGTCGTATAGTCCTCCAGCGCCTGCTCCAGCCGGTCCTGTTGCAGCGCCAGGAAGCCGCGATGATGATAGGCCGTCGGATCGTCGGGCGCCAGACGGATAGCGGCATTGAAGTCGGCCAGGGCCTCCTCATAGCGCCCCAGTTCGGCGTAGACCTGGCCCCGCCGGTTATGGGCGTAGACATTGCGTGGATCGAGACGCAGGGCTTCGCTGAAGGCGGTCAGCGCCTCCTGCCATCTGCCGTAGCGCGCGTGCTCGTTGCCCTGCTCAACCCAGACCTGGACCAGCTCGCGCTCATTGGGCACGGCCACCTCCAGCACCGAGGCCGCCCGGCTGAGGGCCTCGGCAAAAGCCTGCACGGAAGGAAAGCGCTGAGCAGGATCAGCCTCCAGGGCCTGCATCAGCACCTGCTCAACCGCCGTACTCAACTCCGGCGCGCTCGCCCGCAGCGGCTGAAGCGCTCCGCTCTCCTCCGGGCGCCGCGGTGGAGCGCCCGTCAGCCACTCGTAGCCCAGAGCCGCCAGGGCATACTGATCGCTGGCCGCCACAGGCTGACCAGCCTGCTGCTCGGGAGCCTGATAGGGAGAGGCTGCCAGCCCAGCCGGGCCGTCCAGCCCATCGGACGACGATCCGGCTCCGCTCGTCAGGCGCTGCGCCAGCGACCAGAGGCCCACCTCGCTCAGCCAGAGCTGCTCGTTCTCTCCCAGCAACACGTTCTCCGGCTTCAGATTGGCATGCAGCCAGCCGGCCTCGTGGGCGGCCTGCAGCGCCGAGGCAAGCTGCGTCACATAGCGGACCACCATCACCAGGGGCAGGCGGGACCCGCGGGGATGGCGCGCGCGCAGCGAGCCGGCGGCGACGTAGGGCATGACCACAAAGGGCAGCCGCCGCGCGCGCTCGTAGCCATAGTCCAACAGCGGCAGTAGCTGCTCATGGTGCAGTTGGCGCAAAGCCCGCAGGGCGGCGAGCCAGGCCGGCAGCGCCGCCTCGCTGAGCGAGAGACTGTTGAGCGTCTTGAGGGCCAGCGGCGGCGAAGCTCTTCCCTCGGCCTCCTCACTCGTCCTGCGGGCCAGATAGACCTGGCCCAGGCTACCCCTACCGAGCAGGCCCACCAACCGATAGCCCTCAAACTCTGCTCCTGTCAGATCCTGCATCGTCTGACCTCTCCTTTCCTCTCTCCTGCGCTGATACGCTCGCTGGCGCTGCTGCCGACCGGGGGTCCTGGCCGGCCCTGGCGCATTCCCCACCAGTATAGTAGTATAGCCGATAGTATAGAGAAAGCCGCTGGATTGAGGCAAGAAGAGCCGGAGCGCGAAGCCGCTGACTCAGGGTTGCCGGCGGCGCATGGCCTCGCGCACCATCGCCAGTGCCCGCTTGATCTCAGGATCGTCGGGCCTGAGTCGATGGGCCTGCTCCACATCGGCCAGTGCGGCGCCCAGGTTGCCGAGCAGGCCCTGAACCATCCCGCGATGCACGTAAGCCGGCGCGTAATGGGGCCAGCAGCGAATCACCTCGTTGAAATCGGCCAGCGCCTGCTGAAAATCCTGCAACTCGCTGGCGAGCTGCCCGCGCAAGAAGAGCGCGCGCGCGTAGCCTGGACGCAAGCGGATCGCCTCAGTGAAGTCGCTCCACGCTCCCTGGCGATCGCCCAGGCGCAGCCGTGTCTCGCCCCGATTCGTATAAGCCGGGGCAAAGCCGGGATCGAGACGGATGGCCTCGCTGTAGTCGGCCAGCGCGCGCTGAAGGTCGCCCTGCTCAAAGTAGATATCGCCGCGATTCGTCAAGGTAACTGCACTGGCTGAATTGAGACGGAGGGCCACATTGAAATCGGCCAGAGCCCGGGCGAGAGCGCCCAAACGTTTGTAGATGTCTCCGCGGTTGCTGTAGGCCGAGGCCTCCGTTGGGTCGAGACGGATAGCCTCACTGTAGTCGGTCAGGGCCTGTGGCAGCTCGCCCCGATAGGCATAGACCAGGGCGCGAGCCCGATAAGAGCTGGCTTCGTTGGGATCGAGACGGATGGCCTCAGAGAAGTCAGCCAAAGCCTCTGGCAGAGCGCCCTGCTGCAGATAAAGGCTGCCGCGGCGTAGATAGCTCTCTCGATCCTGGGGATTGAGGCGAATGGCCTGGGTCAAAGCAGCGATCTGCTCGTCCAGCGCTGAAGAAGAGTGCTGGTGCTGCTGGGGCTGCTCCTGTCCCTGATCCGAAGAACCCTTCTTAGAGAAAGGCAGTCTCACTGTGGCTTCCTCCTCTCTGTCGGATTGGCATGATGCCGGCATCCTTTCCTCGGCTATAGCCAGTACATCAGCACATCGCCACAGTAGAACAAGTTGAGCCGGGCAGGGCCTTCCCCGCTATGCCCAGCTCAAGAAAGCGCATACCAGGGCTGGAAAAGGCCGCGGCGTTGGGGAAGTTGAGCGCGGCCAGGTCCCCCAGCAGAGCGCTCTACTCGCAGGAGCGGAGGCCGTGCTGCAGACAGGCCGCGCCGACGCCGAACCCGCTGGCCCTGTGGCGACTGTACAGCCCGCGCAGCTCCTCGGGCAGCAGCTCTGACATATCTTCTCCTCATCATTGCTGAACCGCTGCCTGGACGCCTGTCAAAGCGACTCATCATCTACTCCCCCATTACCTTATACAAAACTGTACCGTCTTCGCCGTTCGCTGCTCACTGCATAGAAAGATAGCCGCTGCCCGCAGAACAACAAGCGTCTCAGCCGGAGATCACGACCAGCCAGCTCCGCCCTGCCTGCTCGGTCGGAGGACGCTGGCGCCGCCTAAGCTGCGCCGCGGAGCCATTGGCGCCGGCCCCCGTCGTAGCCCTGCACTCTCCCGGTTCGCCTGAATATGAGACGTGTGAGACGCCTAAGAGCCACGACCGTCCCTGGAGGCCATCATCAGCGCGCAGCCAGGGTAGCTGGCTGGGGCGCGGGCCTGGTCTCCGGGCCAGAGAGGCGGGGGAGAAGGAAGCCAGGGGCCGACCGGATGACTGGGCGAGCGGGGCGCTCGGAAGCCGGTCGGCTGGACTATCTGGCCGGGGCCGGTCAGAGCGCGGGAGCACGAGCAAGAAGGGATTCAGCGAGCCTCGCGCCGCCGCTCCTGGCGCAGCCGATAGAGGGCCTCCTCGCGGCTGGCGCGCACCAGCCGATTGCTCGGATCCAATTGCAGCGCGCGATCGTAGTCCAGAATCGCCCGCTGGTAGTCTCCCAGGCGGAAGTAGGCCACACCCCGGTGGCGATAGCTCTCGGGATCGTCGGGGCGCAGCTCCAGAGCGCGATCGTAGTCCAAAATCGCGCGGCGGTAGTTGCCCAGGCCGGCGTAAGCCAGACCGCGGTAAACGTAAGTGCGTGCCAGGCACGGAGCCAGCTCCACCGCCCGATTGAAATCCGCAATGGCCTGCTCGTACTCCTGCAAGGCATCGTAGGCCATGCCGCGCCTGATATAGGCCTCCACATAGCCCGGATCAAGCTCCAGAGCGCGCTCGAAATCCTGGATGGCCTGCTCGTACTCCTGCAGCTCATAGCACGTCAGGCCGCGATTGTAGTAAACCAGCGCATAATCGGGTTGAAGCTCGAGCGCGTGCTGATAATCCTCCAGGGCCTGCTCATACTCTTGCATATTGCGATATACTGTTCCGCGGTTATTATAGGCGTTGGCATAGAAAGCATCCAGCTCAATAGCGCGCGTCAGATCGGCGAGGGCCATCTCGTGCTTGCCCAGCGCGTCGTAGGCATTGCCGCGGTTATTATAGGCCAGCGTATACTCGGGATTGAGGCGGATGGCCTGACTGAAATCGGCGATAGCCTGCTCGAAATTGCCCAGGCAGCAGTAGGCATTGCCGCGATTATTATAGGCATCGACATGGGAAGGGTCGAGCTGCAGCACGCGGCTATAGTCAGCGATGGCCTTCTCATACTCCTGGAGGCGGCGGTAAGCGCGGCCCCGGTTAAAATAGGCTTCCAGATAAGTCGGGTCCAGCTCCAGAGCGCGATCGAAATCGGCGATGGCCCGGCGATCATCGCCCAGAGCGCAGCGGGCGTAACCGCGTCCGTTATAGGCGATAGCCTGCTGCGGATTCAGCTCCAGGGCGCGATCGAAATCGGTGATAGCCTTCTCAGGCTCCTGGAGCTGCAAATAGCAGCTACCGCGGTTCACATAGGCATCGGCGTAGGAGGGGTCCAGGGCGATAGCCTCAGAGAAAGCCTCAGCCGCCTCCCGATAGCGGCCCTGAAAATAAAAAGCCACCCCATCGTCAAAGCACTCCTGGCGGCTGCGCGGCTGGATGCGCGGCACATAATTGAGCACCAGCAGGGAGCGGGCGGCGCGTTCCAGCTCATGAGCGAACTCGCTCACACTGGCGAAGCGGCCCTTGGGGTCCTTCGCAAGCGCGCGCATAATGACATACTCGATCTCGGGCGAGAGGTCTGGCACGCGCTCCAACAGAGAGGGAGGAGAAGCTTGAGAATGCTGGGCATACAGCTCATAGAAGGTTCCATCAAAAGGAGGATCGCCGCAGAGCCATTCATAGACGATCACCGCCAGCGCATACTGATCGCTGGCGCGGCTGGTGCGTCCCATAAACTGCTCCGGGGCCATATAATGGGGCGTCCCGGCGATGCCGGCGTTCTGCTGCTCCAGAGGGGTCTGGCCCGGAGGCGTCTGCACGATCACCGAGATCCCGAAGTCGGTCAGCAGGAGGCGGTCCTCCTGGTCCAGCAGCATATTTTCCGGCTTCAGGTCGCGGTGAATCACATTTTCATCGTGGGCATACTGCAGAGCATCGGCGAGCTGATGCACATAGTGCAGCACCAGCTCCAGCGGCACACGCGTTCCCTGGGGATGGCGCTGGCGCAGGGTACCGTTGGGAGCGTAGTCCATCACAATGAAAGGCACCCCGAGCGCCTGCTCGACACCGAAATCCTGGACCGCCACAATATGCGGATGCCGCAGGCGGAAGAGGCGGGCCTCATTGACCAGGTGGCGCAGCGCCTCATAGTTTAGACCGGTGTGTAGTACCTTCACCGCCACCAGATGCTTGCGCTGAGTATGCTCGCCCAGGTAGACCTGGCCATAGTTCCCTTGCCCAAGCAAGCGGAGGAGGAAATAATTATCGAGCTGTCTCCCCGAATGATCAACCATCGTGCCTGTTCTCTTGCCTGTGCTTGCAAGCCCTGTGTTGGGCGGACGTCCCCATCTTACGCGGCCTGTCTGGCAAATGCTGGCCCTGGTTGGCTGCTGGCTACCAATCTACCAGCATACTTATTGTAGGAGAGAGGAGAAAGCTCGTCAAGTACTCGTAAGACTCTGAAAGTGCCTGCTGCTCAGTTCTAGCGCGGCCACGTGTCGGTAACCTCATGTCGTACAAGATAGCTGCTGACGACTAGCTAAAAATTTGTGAGTTGTGCATAAAAAAATGGCAGGCCAGGGCCGCCCGGCGCCCCCGTAGCTGGACCAGAGCGGCGCGCGGGCTGTGCACTGGCTGCCTCACCCCGTGCTCCTCGCCCTAGCGCTGGCTCCCTCGCCAGCGGCTCCAGAGGAAGCGCAGGCTGGCCATCAACAAGCCGCAGCCCGCCAGAAGCGCGAGCGCGCGATAGAGCGAGCGATAGCTCATTTCTCCCAGACCCAGCCCGAAGAGCGGAAAGAGCGTCACCATCGCCGCACTAAAGAGGCCCGTCTGCAGAGAGAGCACCGTGGCCCGCTGGGCCTCGGGACTGCGCTCATTGAGCCAGGTACTTGCCACTGGCTGCCAGAGGGCATAGGCCCCCTGGAAGAGCATCAAGAAGCCGACCAGGCTGAGTGGCACCAGCGGCAGACTCATCAGCAGCAGCCCGCCGGCCAGCGCCAGCAGCAGCCCGGCCAGCAGATAGCTGCGTCTCAGATGGGCCAACAGCGCGGGTGCCAGGGCCGTACAGCCGAAGCTGATCACCTGGCTGGCGGCGATCACCAGGCCCACCTGTGCCAGCGTCAGCCCCAGGCTGCTCAGATAGAGCTGATGATAGTAATAAATGGTCAGCCCGCAGCCCTCGACCAGGCCCGCCAGCAAAAGCAGACCGATCAGCACTCTGTCGCCTCGCACCGCGCGCAATCCCTGCAGCAGATGCCGTAGCGGCTGTCGCTCGCTGGTTCCGCGCTCCTCGGGCAGCGCCAGCAGGGGCAGCATCGCGAGCACTGCCAGGGCGGCTTGAACCAGGAACGGCAGTGCCTCCTGTATCTGGCCGAGCAGCCCGCCGACGCTCGTGCTGGCTGCCTCCGCCACCAGGGCCAGCAAATACATGCGGCTGATCAGGCGGCTATAGTAGCCCTGGTGCTGCCCCTCGTGAGCGACCAGGCGCCGCGCCAGACCCCAGAGCAGCGCCTCCTCGGCGCCGCCGCGGAAAGCAAAGGCCAGGCCCCAGAGCACAAAACTCAAGACGATCGATGGCCAGATCGGAAGCGATAAAAAGAGCATTGCCGCAGCTGACAGGCTACAGTATACAAAAAGGCTGCGACGTCGTCCCAGCAAATCCGCGTAGATCCCCGTTGGAATCTCTGCGCACAGCTTCGTCACATGCAGGGTCATCTCCAGCAAGCCGATGACCAGCGGGCTATAGCCGTGGCGTGCCAGATAGATCATCCAGACCGCGCTACTCAAAGACGCATTCGTGGCCAGATTATAGCCATCATAGGCCAATAAGAGCCGCAGGCGGGCGCCGCGTGCCAGAGGTTTTGCGGGCAGTGCTTCCTGGCCCTGGCACTCAATCCGCTTCTCCATGATTCAGAGCGTTCCTTTCGTTCTACAACATCACCTACTCTTACAAGCCATTGCGTCCGTAGTGGACGCTCACCTGAAAGGAAGCGGCCTGGCGCGGCAGCCCGCAGGAGAAGGTCCTCGCCGGTCCTGAGCTGGAATGAAAACCCGGGCAAGGTAGAGAGGCTTCTGGGAGTGTGGGAGAGCAGTCGGAGGAGAGAGAAGGACGGAAGAGGAGAGCTGTGCTCTACAGCACCGATCGTAGCAACTGGCTTCCTCAGCCGCGCGCCAGCAAGTGCAGACGACGCGCTGTGCAAAAAGCACCCGTCAGCAGAACGCTGTCCTGCTTACTTGCTTACCCTGGTGGCGCTGCTCCTCTCTTCTGCCGCATAAGCTGCGCCAGGCCTATGCGGCTGAAGCATGCGCGATATAGGTCGGGCGAATAGCCTCGCTGCGCAGCGAAGCCGTGCGCCGTTCAACGCTGGCAGCAGAGCACAGAAGTGTAGCCATCACGGTCGTGAATAGTAACACAGGCGCAGGCGGCCTGTCAAGGCGGCAGGCGGCCTGTCAAGGCGCGCGGAGCCTTCAGAGGCGAGACGGCGCAGAAGATCGTGAGCGCGGGGTGGGCAGCGCTCGGGGCAGCAGAGAAGAGGAAGAAGAAGGAAGCTGGTCCTGCCCCTCATGCTTCTGAGGTGGGGGGGTGACCGGCGTCGCCTGCGCTGGTACCTCAAGCGGGTGCCCTGTTGGCTGACTCAGCGGCAGCGGGCAGCCGGGCAGCGCCGGGCGACTGGGGCGGAGCTGGGGAGAAAAAGCCAGCCAGGTCAGACCGCCGCCGAGCAAGCCGCTGGCTGCCAGGCTGGTCATCCCCACCATCAAGGCCCGTCGCGTCGGGCGCTCGACCTGTCGCTGTGATGGCTGGGAAGGGGTGCGGGGACGCAAAGCCCGGCCCAGCGCCTGTTCATAAGCTCGCACGAACTCCAGCACCGTCGCGAAGCGCGCCTCCGGCTGCTTGGCCAGCGCCCGCTCCACCACGGCAACCAGTCCCGGCGGCAGCGTCGGCACGCGCTGACGCAACGGTGGCGGTGGCGTGTGCACATGCTGAGCCAGCACCTCAGCGGGCGAACCGCGGAAAGGGCGCTCCCCGCACAGCCATTCATAGACCACCACCCCCAGCGCATACTGATCGCTGGCGAACTGCGGCTGACCAGCCAGCTGTTCCGGCGCCATATAGGCCAGCGTTCCCGCAATGGCCTCCTCCTGCTGCCAGCCCCTCTGCTTCTGGCCGCTCAAAGAGGCAATACCGAAATCGCTCAACAGCAGCGAGCCGTCGCGCCCAATCAACATATTCTCCGGCTTAATATCGCAATGAATGCACTGCTGACGATGGGCGTAGTCCAGGGCTGCCCCGATCTGCTGCAAATAGAGCAGAATCGTCGCCGGATGCAAGCGGCTGCCGCGGGGATGGCGCTGACGCAGGGTGCCCCCCGGGGCATACTCCATCACCAGAAAAGCTGTTCCCTGCTCCTCCAGCAGCACGAAATCGAAGATCCTCACGATATGAGGGTGATGCAGACGAGCCGCAATGCGCGCCTCCGCGCAGAAGCGCTGCAGCACCTCTGGCTCCAGATGAGTCTGCAGCAACTTAATGGCCACTTCGGTCCCCAGATAGCGATGCTCACCCAGATAGACCTCAGCAAAGCCTCCACGGCCCAGCAGACGCACCAGGCGGTAACGGCCCAGTTCAGGGAGGGCCTCCAGCGGTAGCCATTGCCCCCTCTCTCCAGGCGTACCGCCACTGGAGGCCTGCCCGCCCTGGTCCGCCTCAGTCGAGAAACTCAGCGGTTGCTCCATCATACTCGTCTCCTGCTCCTTGCTTGCCTGCTATGATTGTAGATAGCGCTCATGGAACATGTCAATGTGCTCACGCGGAAACAAGCAGCCTGAGAAGTGCATCGAATCGCTACCGATTCCAGAGATTCTGGATAGCGCTACATCTATAAATCCATTTATGCTTATTTATGGCTCAGGAAAAACACAGCCGTAGCTTGGGGGTACTGGCGGGGCGGGAGCAGGCCCGGCTACCCAGGGGGAGGAGAAGCTGGCAGAGTGGGGGCGAAAAGAGCGCAAAAAATAGCCGGGGGAATCCAGACTGCGGCCTATGTGGGTCTGGTAGAGGAGCAGGCAGGACTGGAGCCGGGAGTACCGGGCGGGGCGCGGAGCAGCCTTATTGAGCGTGCGCAGGCGCAGAGCGGCCTCCCCATGCGCCCCTAGCTGGCCGAGGCGACTGATCTAGGCGGGCAGCAGCATCATTACCACCGAGACCAGCGCGAAGAGCACCACAAAGATCACCGTCAAATTAAAGATCAGGCGCTCCACGCCGCGGCGTGTCTTAAAGACCGAGCCGGCGCTGGTTCCGCCGAAGATGCTGCCCAGGCCGGCGCTACGCGCCTGTAGCAAGATAAAGAGAATCACAGCCACGGACAGAATGATCTGAATCACCCGGAGAGCCGGGGCCCAGGCTTGCAAGGTATTCAAGGTCCACCCTCGCTTTCATCGCAGGCCATCCATTGGCCAAAACCTTCGAGGCGATTATATCACAGAAGCCTCGCTCCGTCGAGACGAGAGCCAGGAAGCAGGAGCGAGCCGACTTCTCTCTATCCCAGACCTCCAGGCCAGGCGAGGTGAGGTGAGGTGAGGTGAGGGCTGGCCTGGCCTGGCCTGGCCTGGCCTCAGTGCGCTCGCCGCCTGATCCCTACTGAGCCGGGGCCAGACGGGCAGGCTTGGAGGTCGTGATCAGTCTCTGCCGCTGCTGATGGACCAGGCGATGGCACTCCGGGCAAAGCACCACATAATTGGCCCGTCGATAGCGAGCCAGCAGAGTCCGCAGCGGGCGGCGGGCATGCAGTTCCAGCCTGGTCGTCTCGCGAGCGCAGCGTGGGCAGCGTCCGGCGGCCTCCTGCTGGAGCTGCCCCTGAATGTGGCGCACCAGCTGATTATTGCAGGCATCCAGGCCCACATGGAAGAGCATACCGGCCAGCACCAGCCACAGCCAGCGCTGGCGAGTAAGGGCGGCCAGCGCTGCCAGAGCGGTCAACGTCCACGGTTGGTGCAGTGGTTTCGGCAGAGGGCCGCGCTGGCGCTGAGGAGTGCGCAGATAGCGCAGTGCTTCGCGCAGGCTCAGGCGCCGGCGAGCTGCCACAAACTCCAGATAGTGGTCGACATCGATCAGAATACTGGCCGCATAGGGCAGCCAGACCTCCTCTTTCAGCCACGGCAGAGCCACCAGGGCCGCCGCCGTTGAAAAGGCTACATGTTCCTCCAGGCGCATAAGGTCATCTCATCCATACTTCGCACGAGCCATAGCGCAGACCTCTGCCTGTCCATTGCCGCCGTTGGAGCCGCTGCCCGTCCGGGTCTTGTGCCATATGGCTGGCTGTGCTAGGCTGCAAGCTCACGAGCGGGTCTGCAGAGCAGCCGCTGAGCGGAAGGAAGAAGCGCGCTTATCGCAGCAGTATAAACCGCGGGCCCAGGCCCCGTCAAGCAAGCCGGCCCTGAAGCGCCAGGCCTCAGAGGCCGGAGTGCGGCGAGGGCCGCGGAGGAGTGAGCGACGGGCCGGAGCGGACTAAGCAAAAAAGCCTGGTTGGTGAGAGCTTCCCTTGTAGAAGACCTATCCCTGTGGTACAATGTAATCCGGGCGAGGACTGCAGTCCCCGCCCGAACTTATGTTTTCCATAAAGGCATGCCGCCGGGGACCCCTGGATTCATCCAGGGGAGGAAGGCGGCTCCCTTTGGCTCTCTGCCGAGGGTTGACATAGCGGCCTCTTCCCTGTTACCCTGCACTCAGTGAGGCCTCAAGGCACTGACCTGTGAGGAATTCGCCTCACCTGGCGGGGAGGGGAGGAGGGTCCTTTCTGCCGGCCAGCCCGAGAGGACCCTGGCAGCAACCGGCGATCAGCAAGGGCATGAATGAACAGCGGAAGGAGGAAGGCATGGCCCAGGTGCAGCGCACGATCCCGCTGCTCTTGCCAGCCGATGAGGATCTGCGTCAGACGCTGGCGGTCTTCCAGGCAGTCGAGCAGCAGCTCTCAGCCCCCTGCTTCAACGGGGGCAGGCCGCTCTCTGCCGTAGCGCTGCACCGGGCCTGTTACCAGCAGGTCAAGGGCCAGCTCAATGCCCAGATGACCTGTAGCGCCATCCGGCTGGTCGCTGCCGCCTACCAGAGCGCCCAGAGCAACCGCCGTCCGCCGCGACGCCCGTTCCAGTTCCGACGCCGGCGGGCGCTGTTTCTGATCGGGCCACGAGGACGCGATGCCTCCCTGCGCCCTGATGGCACCCTCTCGCTCTGGACCGTGGCCGGACGCAAGCAGCTTCCCTCCCAAGTACCGGAGGCGTTTCAGCAGCGGCTGGCGCAGGCCAAGACCATCGACAGTCTCACGGTGCTGGAACGGGGTGGGCAGCTCATCGGGCGCCTCACCCTCACGCTGGAGGTCCCTGATCCCCCAGCGGCAGGCCCAGAGACCGAGGCCGTCGTGGGGATCGATCTGAATGAGACGAATGCCCTGGTGGCGGTGGATGGACAGAAGCGGGTCCTCTTTGTGAGTGGAAAAGCGGTGAAGGTGCGCAATCGACGCACGGCGAAGACGCGGGCGAGACTGCAGCGGAAGCTGGCGGCCCGTAAGGCACAGCATCGGGACACGCGCAGTGTCCGACGGGTGCTGAAACGGCTTGGCCGCAAGCAACGGCACCGGACCCAGACCTTTGCCCAGACGGTGGCCAAGCGCCTGGTGGAGTGGGCACCACCGCAGGCGGTGCTGGTCTTTGAACGGCTGCAGGTCCCTCAGCCGCAGCAAGAACACATCCGGGGGCGAGCCCTGCGGCGCCGGCTCGCGCTGTGGCAGCGGGGACTGATCCGCCGCTGGGCCGAGCAGCAGGCGCAGGAGCAGGGGTTGCGCGTGGCAGAGGTAAACCCGGCCTCCACGAGCCAGCGCTGTTCCCACTGCGGCCAGCGCGGAATCCGTCGCCGGCATCACTTCACCTGCCCCCACTGTGGGTTCCAGGAGCATGCTGACATCAACGCGGCCAGAAATATCCGCGCACTGTACTGTCCTACGGGGCAGTGGGCTGCCGTCAACCAGCCCTGAAGCCCGGGCCGACGAGGCTGCGGGCAAGCCCCTGGCTTCAGCCTGGGGTCGTTGACTTCGAACAGTCGACCAGTAAGGCAACACGAGGGGAGTCTGCCAGGCATGAGCGCGTGACTGACGGCTGCCCTCTTCTTGAATTTAGCGGGAGCGGACACCTCCGGGTGTCCTCACATTTTGCAATGGAGATTTCCTGGCTCGGCCACTCCTGTTTTCAGTTGCGAGGAAAACAAGTCACGCTCATCACGGACCCGTTCGCTCCCCAGACGGAAGTCGCCCCGCAGCAGAAGGAGCCTCTGCGCCTGGGTAAGGTCAGCGCCTCGATTGTCACCATCAGTCACGAGCATCCCAATCACAACTATGTCCGCGCTGTGCAGGGGAATCCCCGTATTGTGCGCGGGCCGGGCGAGTACGAGATCAGCGACGTACTGATCACTGGCGTGGCCTCCTATCATGACAATCAGCGGGGGCGCGAACGTGGACGCAATACGATCTATGTCATCCACATAGATGGCATCGTTGTCTGTCATCTCGGCGATCTGGGCCATACCCTGCAGGAAGAGCAGCTTGAGGAGGTCGCCGATGCTGACATCCTGCTGGTGCCCATCGGTGGCGAGCACACCCTCAACGCCTCGCAGGCGGCTGAAGTGATCAGCCAGGTGGTGCCGCGCATCGTGATTCCCATGCACTACTATCCTCTGGCAGCCGACGGCTCGCAGTCGCTGCCTGACGCGCTGGTGACCTTTTGCCGCGAGATGGGCGTGGAGGCGATCAATCCCCAGCCCAGGCTCGTGATCTCACAAAGCAACCTGCCAACAGAGACGCAGGTCGTGATCCTCTCCTGCCGCAGTCTGAGCTGAACGAACGGAAGCGCCTGCGTAAAGGCTGGCTCCCAGAGCCGCAGAGCGGTTCCTCTCCCTGGAGATGGCTCCTGGCCAGCGAACGAGCATGCTGGTTGAGGTGGCAGGTCTGGTGAGCATGGTCTCGGCTATTCTCTGGCCTGGCCAGGCAGTGCTTCGTTGAAAGCGCGCGCCGCGCGTCGACAGCAAGCGGTGCTTGCTGGCGTGCGGTGCGGCAAGTGGTGGCCAGTGCCAGGCGGCCTGTGAGCAGGTGACTGACTGACTGACTGAGCGAATGAAGACGGTCTCATACGCGATGGTGAAGGCTCCACACGAGGAGGAGTTCTTATGTCAAAATTTATCTTTGTGACCGGCGGTGTGGCATCGTCTGTGGGCAAGGGTATTAGCGTTGCCTCCATCGGGCGTCTGCTCAAGAATCGGGGCATCTCCGTCTCCATCATGAAGCTCGACCCCTACATCAACGTTGACCCCGGCACCATGTCCCCCTATCAGCATGGCGAGGTCTTTGTCACAGACGATGGAGCAGAGACCGACCTCGATCTGGGCCACTACGAACGCTTTACCGATGAACCAGCTTACCAAGCCAACAACGTCACCACCGGCCAGGTCTACGCCACCGTGATCAGCAAGGAGCGGCGTGGCGAGTACCTGGGGGGCACGATTCAGGTGATTCCCCATATTACCAATGAGATCAAAGAGCGCATCCATAATGTAGCGCGCCGCTCGGACGCCGATGTCGTCATTGTCGAGGTGGGTGGCACAGTCGGCGATATCGAGGGCGAACCATTTTTGGAGGCCATCCGCCAGATGCGCAAGGATGTGGGGCGGGCCAATGTGCTCTACCTGCACGTGACCCTGCTGCCCTATCTGGGCGCGACTCGTGAGCTGAAGACCAAACCTACGCAGCACAGCGTCAAGGAGCTGCTGCGCGTCGGTATTCAGCCCGATGTCATTCTCTGCCGTTCGGACTACCCTGTGAGCGAGGAGCTGCGCGAGAAGATTGCCCTCTTCTGCAACGTCGAAACCCGCGCCGTAGTCCCCCTGTTAACGGTCGAGACCATCTATGAGATCCCCCTGATCCTGGAAGAGGCTGGCCTCGGCGACTACCTGGTGCAGGCCCTCTCGCTGCCGGCCCATCCGCCTCGGATGGAGGAGTGGCGCGCCCTGGTGGAGAAGATCAAGAAGCCGCGCCCGGCTCTCACCGTCGGCCTCGTGGGCAAGTACGTCGAGCTGCACGATGCCTATCTCTCGGTGGCCGAGGCGCTGCGCCACGCCGGCTGGTACCATGACGTCGATGTCCAGATCAAGTGGATCAATTCGGAGGCCCTGGAAAAGATGGGCGAGGCCTATACCGAGGCCCTCGAAGATGTCCATGGCATCATCGTGCCCGGCGGCTTCGGCCCCCGCGGGGTCGAGGGCAAGATCAAGGCCGCCGGCTATGCGCGCCGTACTCATACGCCCTACCTGGGTCTCTGTCTGGGCATGCAGGTCAGCGTCATCGAATTCGCCCGCAATGTGCTCGGCCTCGAAGGCGCCAATAGCTCAGAGTTCGATCCGCATTCGCCTCATCCCGTCATCGACCTGATGCCGACCCAGCGCCATATCTCGGAGAAAGGTGGCACCATGCGCCTGGGCAACTGGGTCTGTTGCCTGATCCCCGGCACACGCGCCTACCAGGCTTACGGAGAAGCCATCGTCTTCGAGCGCCACCGCCACCGCTACGAGTTCAACAATGAGTACCGCAAGCGCATGGAAGCCCACGGCCTGGTCATCAGCGGTCGCTCCGCCGACAATAGCCTGGTCGAAATCATCGAACTGGCCGATCATCCCTGGTTTGTCGCTTCACAGTTCCACCCAGAGTTTAAGAGCCGCCCGAACCGCCCCCATCCGCTCTTCCGCGACTTCATCGCCGCCTGCAAGCGGCACGCTGGCCTGAGCGCGAGCAGCTCGGAGCCAGGCGAGAGTGTAGCCCGCGTCGGGATCACGCGCACCCCCGAGGGCGTCGCTTCGGATTCGCGACTCGAAATGTCGAAATAAAGGCAAGATGTTATATTTGAGTCATCTACTCGGGGCATCTGTAGAGGACGCGCAAGGTACGCGCGTTGGAAAACTCACCGATGTGCTGGTGGCTCCCGCGCAGGCGCGCGAAGAGCCAGGCGGTCCCACCTATGCCAGTGCTCTGCTGGTAGAAGGTCAGGATGGGCACCGCTGGCGTGTCACGCCGCTGGCGGTCCAGGTACGTGATCACACGCTGGTCCTGCGCATGGCCCTGCCCGAGCTACCGCCGCCGGCGGCGGTCGAGAACGAGATCAGCCTGGCGCACGAGGTCCTTGACAAGCAGGCGGTTGATCTGGAGAGGCGGCGCCCGGTGCGCGTCAACGACGTCTGTTTAGAGCCGGACTGGCGCGTTGTGGGGATCGATACCAGTACCTGGGGGTTGCTGCGGCGCCTGATGCCTGCCTGGCTGTTAGGAGCCAGGGGGCGCGAGGCGCCGGGCAGCCTCATCCCCTGGGAGCGGCTGGAGCTGCTGCGCGAGGGGGAGCCGACCCCAGAGGAGGGCCTGGAAGGGAAAGGAAGGGGAGGAGCAGGCAGGCCGGAGGGGCGGGCATATGAGGAGCTGAGGCGTCCGCCGAGCGGTCCCCTGGCCGAGCTGCGTCCCGCCGACATCGCCGATATCATTCACCAGCTCACGCCAGCCCAGGGGGCGCGCTTGCTGGAGGGCCTCGACGACGAAACCGCCGCTGACATTCTCCAGGAGGTAGACACTGAACGCCAGACCTATATCCTGGAGAAGCTCAGTGCCGCGCGGGCCGCCGCCATTCTGCGCGCGATGGAGCCGGACGAAGTCGCCGATCTCCTGGCTCGCCTGCCAGAAGAGCGGGCCCAGGAGCTATTGCGCCTGCTGACGCCCGAGGAATCGGAGGACGTCCGTGAGCTGCTAGAGTACGCCGAAAACTCCGCCGGCGGCCTGATGACCACCGACTACCTGGCCCTGAGCGGCAGCCGGAGCAGCGCCGAGGCTCTGGAGGCCCTGCGTCGTCATATCCTCGATCAGGGCGGCCACGCCGTTTACATCTACGTCGTTGATGACGAGGAGCGCGATGAGCCGCACCTGCTCGGCGTCGTCTCGATCTGGAATCTGCTGGTGGCCTCGCCGGAGCAGACTCTGCAAGAGCTGATGCATCGCGACCTGGTCACGGTGCGGCCCGAGGCTGACGCCCTCAACGTCGCCGAGACTATCGCCAAATACAATCTCTTGGCCGTCCCGGTAGTCAACGACGAAGGCGCTCTCCAGGGAATTGTCACCATTGACGATGCTATCGACGTCCTGCTGCCGCCGGAGCGGCGCCGACGGCCACTGCGCCGCTACTAATTGAAGCTCGCTTGAGCCTGAGCCGCCTTGGTGAAGAAGGAGGAAGGAGTCCAGTTACAGTTACAGTACAGGAGGAACGAGAGGAGAGCCGGGGAGGGTAGCGGCAGATAAGCCAGCTCTCAGGATACTAGAACGGGAAAGAGGCCTCCACTGATTGGAAGGCAGAACGAAGGAGAAAGAGGAAGCCCGAGCGACCCTGGCAACGAGGGCAGATGGAGCGGGCGATCTGCTCTCCCCCTTGCCTAGTCGGGAAGAGAGCAGACCGCGCTTAAGGCTTCAAGCACATGAACAATGTCCTGGCAGACATCGACCATGACCCGAGGCAGCCATTCTTCGGGATGCGGGTCATCGGCCACAATCTCCGCCTCGCCTTCTTCCTCCTCCTCGTAGTTGTAGCGATGACTCCAGTCTGGACTGAGTGTCTGACCCCCGCTGTACTGGTAAGGAGAACTCTCGTGCAGGCCACGCAGACCCTCTGGGTGCCAGATCGGGAGTTCCACGCGCTGCTGGAGCGTCAGTGACTCCGGGGCGAGGCGATGGTCCTGGAGAGTCAGCGTGACGCCGGGCCGGGTCTCGATCGTGCGGCTGCTGTGCTCACTGGCGCGCAGCCTGAGCATCTGGGTCAGAGAGAGGAGCGACTCTTCCGAGAAGGTGGTGCCTTTGAGGGAGAGCGAGTAGGAGAGGTCCAGCACCAGCGCAGGGATCTCGCGAGTGCGCAGGTGCGGACAATCGGCATGAGGCTCGTGGAAGAAATCGCAGACTCCCCTGGGCCCTTCGAGGGAAAGCGCGGTATCCAGACTACCCCAGCTAAAGGAGACGGTGCAGATGCTGGAGTTTTCGACCTGTTCGCAGCTTCCGATGTGACAGGTGCAGGCAAATTCACGTTCCATGGTGCGGGAGTTGATCCAGTATTCGGGATGTGCCGTAAGCCCGACCTCCGCAGCCGCCTTCAGGAAGAAACCGGTCACATCTTCAAAGGTTAGCATGAAACGCTCCTTGCTGCCCCTGGTTGGGGCAAGTATGCCCGTGGCACCCATGATAAGATGCCTCTATATTATGAGCGTTCCCGATAGGATGTGTCAATATTAGACAGGATAGCTCTCACGCCAGTCGCGGAAGAGGGCACTGATCGAACGTCCCTCGTGCAGACGCTCGATTGTTTCCGCCAGCAGGGAGGCGACGGAGATCACCACGACCTTGCCGCCGAGGGTCTTGTTGCCCAGGGGGATAGTATCGGTAGTGACCACGCGCGTGATCTCTGGCATGCAGAGCCGCTCCTCCGCCGGCGGGGTCAGCACGGCATGGGTCGCCACCACGGTGATGTCCGGTTTGGCTCCGGCCTCCAGCAGGGCCTGGGTGCAGGTGACGATTGTCCCCCCAGTCGAGATGATGTCGTCCACAATGATGGGCCGCTTGTTGGCCACCTCGCCGACGATGGCGCGCACTTCAACGTCCTGGGCATGGTTTCCTCCGCGCCGCTTGTGCATCACGACCAGCGGAATATTAAGCATGTTGGCGTAGACGTCGGCCACCTTCACCCGCCCGGTGTCCGGCGTCACGACCACGGCATCGCTCAGGTCCATGTGCTGGCGCAGGTACTCGCCCAGCAGCGGAATGGCCGTGAGATGGTCCATGCCAATGTCAAAGAAGCCCTGGATGGCTGGCGAGTGCAGGTCAACAGATACAACGCGATCGGCCCCGGCGGTCGATAGCAGGTTGGCCACAAGCTTGGCGGTAATCGGCTCGCGCCCCGTGGTTTTCTTCTCCTGGCGGGCGTAGCCATAGTAGGGGATGATCGCCGTGACCCGCGCCGCCGAGGCGCGGCGGAAGGCATCAATCATCACGAGCAGTTCCATCAGGTGCTCGTTGACCGGGTGGCAGGTCGATTGCACGATATAGATGTCCCTGCCGCGGACGCTCTCCTGGATCTGCACATGACATTCGCCATCGGCAAAGCGGTGCAGCTCCCGCCTCCCCAGGGGGCGCCCCAGACAGCTTGCCACCGCTTGCGCCAGTTCCGGGGTCGCTGAGCCGCTGTAGATGTCCACATCAATCGGCGGGCCGCTCCGATTCGGCCTTCTCGCTGCCGCTGCGCTCTCTGTCATGAATGGTTTCCCCCCTCTTAGAAGCCACAGAACCACTGTGGCTGGCAATCCCCGCAGTGGTTACCCCTCTATTGTAGCATGTCTCGATAGCTATCAGCCAGCCTTCTTTTTCCTCCCGAATTGCAGAGATCATGGACTATTCTTGCCAGACCAGCCAGCTGATGATCTTGCGATAAATGCCTTGACAACATGGCCATCTGTCTATTATCTTTTTGCATGATTGCTAGTATCGATCAATAAGAATAGGTCAATGCCTGAGTATTGCAACTGGTAGATAGCTAAAAGGCTCTGCCAGATCTACGTGATTGTCGCTTTGCGGCTGTTGTTCTGCTAAGAAAAGAAGCAGGCTCCAGGGAAAGTGCTGCCATGAGCCTGCTCCTGAGACGGCCCGTTTGGCAAAGACCAGATGCCGGCTGGTCGAGCTGCAAAGCCGGGCGGAACGCCGAAGAATGAGCATGAGCCAGCCGGCCTGACTGGGGGAGGCCATTGTCTGCGGCTGCCTGTCTGGCTGGGGTGCCACCTTCCCAGGCTCTCGCTTTCATCTCAGACCCGGCTTTTGGGCCAGGGTAGGCCGTCTATGCGCCTGCTGGCTTGTTTGGCCGGAGGCTGCACGGCAACAGTGGCCTGGGGCGTTGACCATGCTCTGGTTCCGCTTCGCTTGTCCTGGATGCACTGGATGCACTTGGCAGTTTACTGCGACAGAGAAAGGAAGTTCTGCATGTCGTTGGATTCGCAGCAACCTACTACCCCCCAGACAGCGGCGCAATCGGCGGGAGAGGCTCCTCCCGTGGGCCTGCTGCGCAATCGTAATTTTCTCTTTTTGACCGGTGGCCAGATCATCTCCTATCTGGGAGATTTCATTTACAGTACAACCTTGCAGATCTGGGCCTATTCCCTGGTGCCCAATGCTGCCTCGGTAAGTGGCATCTGGGCAGCGCAATATCTCCCCTATGTGCTGGTGGGGCCGCTTGCCGGCGTCTTTGTCGATCGCTGGAATCGCCGTCAGATCATGATCGTCTCCGACCTGCTGCGCTGCTTTATTGCCCTGTGGCCTCTGTTGGTGCCGCCGGCGTTGCGCTTGCCGGCCATCTATCTGGCGGTCTTCCTGATTGGCAGCCTGGGCCGCTTCTTCTCGCCGGCCCGCTCGGGAGTCATGCAAGTCATTCTTGCCGAGCAGGACCAGCCGCGAGCGGCCTCGATCCTGCAGTCCAGCTTTGCCTTCGCCGTCGTTGCTGGTCCAAGTCTGGGAGCGGGTCTCTACTTTCTGGTGGGCCCCTACCTTGGGACCATTCTCAATGCCCTTTCCTTTCTGGTCTCGGCCCTCTGTATCCTGGCCATGCGTGTCTCGGCTCAGGCCCTGCAGCCGGGTGCGCAGCGTCGGGCCGAGGTGGCAGCTGGTGAGGGGCGGACTGGGGCCGTGCGCGCGGTGCTGACCGAGCTAGTAGACGGCTTCCGCTTTGTCCTCGGCTCACGGGTCCTTGGCGTGGTCATGCTCCTGCTGGTGATCAACTGGTTTGGGGTGGGCGCTCTCAATGCCCTGGACATCGTCTTCATCAGCCAGCGTCTCCATGTCAGTCCTGAACTCTATGGGCCGATGGCCACTGGTAGCGGCGTTGGTCTCCTCATTGGCTCCCTTATCGCGGGGGTCTTGAGCAAGAAGCTCTCGCCGCGCTCCTTACTGACTGGGAGCGTCTTTCTGACGGGCCTGGGCATTGTCGTCTTCGGCTTTCAGGTCTGGTTCCCCCTGGCCTTGTTCTTCTACTGCCTCACGGGCCTGCTCCAGGGCGGCATCGAAGTCGGCTATATGGCGCTGGTCCTCATCAGCTCGCCGCGCACGCTCATCGGGCGGGTGGAGGCCGTCATTCAGACCAGCATGTTTATTGCCAGCGTGCTCTCGATCGCCCTCGGGGGCTATCTTGCTCAATTCATTCCGGTGTATATTCTGTTTATTGTGGGAGGCTGGCTGACGGTGTTGGCCGGTCTCGTCGGCTGGTTCGGCTTGCCAGCCAGAATCGAGCCTGTCGCTGTGCCTTCGAGACCTGAGCCTGAGCCAGGTTCAGAGCAGCAGCCGGCGCAGGCCTAATGTTGAGGGAGGCAGAGACAAGACTATGTCCGACCCGCGTGTGCAGCGCATGGCGCGCGTTCTCGTCTACCATTCCCTGGAATTGCGCCGGGGAGATCGTCTGGCGATTCTCGCCACTCCCCTGGCGGCGCCCCTCATTCGCGAAGTTGTGCGGGAAGCGGTGCGCGCCGGCGCCCACGTTTCCCCTCTCTTGCAGCTGCCAGGCCTCGCTGAAATCATCTTCAAAGAGGCCAGCGAAGAGCAGCTGACCTTTGTATCGCCGTTGCAGCGTTTGATCTGGGAGGAGTATGAAGCCCTCCTCAATATCGAGTCAGAGGAAAACACCTCGGAGCTGAGCGGCGTCGATCCGGCTCGTCTGGCGCTTGCACAGCAAGCTGCCAGTGTGATGCGTGAGATCGCCATCAAGCGTACCCAACCTGGTCGGCGGCATGATCCGCAGTCGCTGCGTTGGACAGCGACCATGTTCCCGACGCCCGCCTATGCTCAGAACACGGGCATGTCCCTGAGCGATTTCGAGGACTTCCTCTACAGTGCCTGCTTTCTGGATGATGAGGACCCGGTGGCACGCTGGGGGGAGCTGCACCAGCAGCAAGAGCGCCTGGTGGAGTGGCTCAGCGCGCGTGAGGAAGCTAACGTTGAGCTGCGTGGACCGGACGTCGAGCTGACCCTCTCCTACAAGGGACGACGCTTCATCAGCGACGATGGCCGCTACAATCTCCCCGGCGGGGAGATCTTCACCAGTCCGCTAGAGACCTCGGCCAACGGTTGGATTCGCTTTCGTTTTCCCTGCAGCAGTCAGGGGGTGTCGGTTGAGGATGTGCGCCTCCGCCTGGAAGACGGTGTCGTGGTAGAGGCCCAGGCGGCCCAGGGTCAACCGTATCTGGAGCGCATGCTGGCCATCGATGAGGGGGCGCGCCGGCTGGGAGAATTCGCTCTTGGCAATAACTACCGTATTCAGCGCATTACCAAGCATCCGCTTTTTGATGAGAAGTTTGGGGGTACCATCCACCTGGCCCTGGGGGCCTCCTATCCCGAGACGGGTGGCGGCAATCAGTCGGCTATCCACTGGGACCTGGTATGTGATATGCGCCAGGAGAGTGAGATTCGTGTCGATGGCCTGCTCTTCTACAAGGATGGCCACTTTGTGGTCTAATTGGCACGGCTGCTAGCCGGCTCAGCCAGTTCCCAGCCTGGTCTGCTGACGCTGCGGCGAAGAGCTGGCCGGGCGAACAAAACAGGCAGGGTGGCAATCGACGCCGGCACTCGCGTGCGAGCCTGCAGCGCGAGGCGGCGGAGCCACCCTGCTGTCTTCTTCCTGTTCGCTAGAAGGGCGTCAGCCTGTGCTGCTGCAGCGGCCAGGCTGCTGATGCCCTCTTGCTCAGAGCATTGGGCGCACCGATAGGATCTTGTAAGTTGTCACGCCACCCGGCGTCGAAACACTCACGACGTCGCCCGCCTTATGGCCGAGCAGAGCCTTGCCGACCGGAGACTGGTCGGAGATCAAACCGGACTTGGGATCGGCTTCGTAGGTCTCTACGATCTTGAATGTGCGTGTTGCGCCGCTCTCTGTCTCAACCTCTACCTGCATCCCGATACGCACGACCGGAGGACCCTCGAGATCGCTGTGCATATCGGCGGTCATGATCTCGGAAGAGGCCAGCAACTTCTCCAGCTCCAGAATCTCGCCTTCTACCGCAGCCTGCTGGCGCTTGGCCTCCTCGTAGGCGCCGCTTTCGCTGATGTCGCCGGCTTCCTTGGCATCGTGAATAAAGTCAGCGACCTCCTGGCGCTTGACCGTGCGCAGGTATTCCAGGCGCTCTTTCTTCTTGCGATATCCTTCAGGGGTTAGAAAGTAGACCTTGCGCTCGGGTGTTACATCGCTCTGTCCACCAATACTCATATGTAGACTCCTACTCCTCTCTGGTCTTAAGGCTCGTGATCGAAGCGTGATTCGTTCGCGGTTGCCTCTCCCAGATCTTCGCGATCGCTAGCTCTAGCTTGTCATCGGTCCGGTCCGTTTGAACGCTGCTCTGGCTGGCCCTCACAGTCAGGCTGAGGACCACCGCTGCGACTTGACGGGTGCCTCGCCTGCTCTGGGCGCGACTGGGCGGCCTTTCGGTCCCTTTGATGGAATGGCATCCTGGCGGCTCACCCCTCACTGGGGCCGGTTGCTCGGCGCAACGCAGCGCTTGGGCCGGGAGGCCCGGGGTGTCCCGGATGCCTGCTTTTCTTGTCCCTTGTCTGGCCCTGGCCATTGCCAGGCGCCACGGCGTGGATGGCTGCCAGGGGCTGGGAGTGTCAGAAGGCGAATCCATAGCCCCTCCCACCAGGCAGCCCCGGTGGGTTGCTAAAACCGGGGAAGAGAACAGGCATGCTTCTGTTGCAAGTGATCGCTGGGCCACGCTCTGCTTGGGCGCGACTCGGCGATCATGATCCGCTGCGCATGCATCCGTGCAGAGTTTGGGGCAATACTGCCACGTGGTTATCCGTCAGGGTTCCCTCAAGAGCTGCTCAGCGCGCAGCAGGCGCTACGCCAGGTGCGCAACACATGACAGAGATTATACGGTCTCAAAAACCGGACGTCAAGTCAAATCAGCTAGCCATTTTTGCTATGGTGTTGGGCTGACCAGGCTCAGACCTGTTCGCCCTGGTGCGCTCCAACGCAATGCAGCGCAACGCAACGGCGCACCAGGCCAGCACACCACTCATGATGTGACCGCCGTCCGGCTTCTCGCCTGGCTTCCTTCCCTCGCTGCTGTTGCCTCCCTTCTTAAGGTTAAAACGACGAACAGGGCTGATTCTGTTCCGCCCACCCGTGGCGGGGCGAAGGCCCTTCCTGTCAGAGCGACGGGCGGCCTACCAGTCTGCGCTTCCTTCGCCCCGTGGCCTGGGCTGCTCAGCGACGAACGATACGATACATACGTGCACCGCAGCGCGCACAGGTACCTTGCAGGGCCGGACGCCCGTTCTTCAGGGTTGTTTCTGATACAGCGAGCATCGGACTTTTCTGCCTGCATCTGACGCAATACGCTTCAAGAGCAGGCTCTGACCTGGCTGCTAACTGAGGCCGGGTCTGCGCCACCACAGATGCGGGGGCGGACTGCGCCGGCTCGCTCTCGATGGCCTGGGGCGCCTCTTGAGCCTCGCCGGTGTCAGAGGTCGCCGTGGAGACCTCCTCTGCCGGCGTGGCGAGAGCCGGCCAGCTGCTCAGGCGAGCGCTGAGCAAGGCCGCGACCTGGTGATCGACTGTGCAGTCCCGGGTCTCGATCCAGAGCTGCTCGACCGCCACCCCCGGGTCCTGAAGCCCGGGCCAGCTGTGGACCTTGCTCTCCTCTGAGTCGGCCCGCACGAGCAGGACGGGGCAGGGGAGAGAGTTCGCTGGAGGCCGGACGCTGTCCGTCTCCAGGCAGAGCCGATCAGCCAGCCAGGCTCGTACGGCGTGTTCCGCGCCGAACTGGTGGGTCGTGGCATAGCTATAGTCTAGATTGCTCTCTCTCTGCCCCGGCGCCGCGAGAGCGCGTAAGGCGAGCCGCGTCGTCAGCAAGCAATAGGTGAGCGACCCCAGCAGCGGAGTGCGAGCCAGGAAGGCAAGCAGCGATCTGAGCCAGGGGAAACGTTCCCGCCAGCATCCCGCATCATGCTCTGGCCAGAGCAGAACCAGGCCGCGGCAGAACTCAGGCTCGCGCCTGGCCACGTCCAGTGCGTGCTGGCAGCTGATCCCCTGAGCTATGAGCAGGGCTGGTTGCCCGACTACCTCGCGCAGGAAATCGCTCAGCAGCTCGACATAGAGCGGACCACTATAGGGGAGGGCAGGCCGGTCGGAGAGGCCGAAACCCAGCAGGTCAGGGGCGTAGACCCGATAGTGTTCTCGCAGGAAGGCCGCCAGCTCGCGCAGCTCATAGGCAGAGGCTGCCAGCCCGGGCGCGTGCCAGAGCACGAGCGGCGGCCCTTGCTCGGGACCGGCCAGCGTGTAGAAGATGTGGCCATGTCGCCAGCGGTAGAGCCGTGGCTGACCCGGCAGCGTGCTCTCTAGCAGCTGTGGTGTCAGGAGGCGGTGCCAGACAACGGCCAGGGCAGCCCCCAGACCCGCTAAGAGGCTGGCGGCGGCGCCCAGGCGCAACAGCCATTTCAGGCGGGGCAAAGCGTTCTTCATGGGTGAGACGCAGACCTCCTCGCTGAGTAGTATAGCATGAGAGGCGAGGAGGCGCTACTTCACGGAGCGCCAGCGGGAGACCCTCATCCAGAGCATCACTGGCTGCGCAGCGAGTGGCTACGGCGCTGATGGGCAATGATGGCCAGCCCAGGATCGCGCCAGAGCCATAGGAGGCGCGGAGGGTGAAGGCGGGCTTCTTCACTCAGTAGTATAGCATGGTAGGTGAGTTGACGCCACACCACCGAGCAACTACAATACGCGCACATAATGAATAATAGAGATACATTTTTATACAAATGGGCACAGCCCAGGGAGAAAGTATGCGCGTGATTCATGAACTGTGGGAGATGACTGAGACGGCGCGTGGCTGGCTATCTGGGGGAACCGTGGCCCTCGTTCCAACGCAGGGCAGTCTCCACCCGGGGCACCTGGCGCTCATCGAGACAGCCAGGCGGGAATGTGAGATCTGTGTCGTCAGCTTCTTTGCCGATCCTCTCCAGTTCACCTCGCCCGAAGAGCTGGCGCGCCATGCGCACGAGCAAGGGGGCAACGAGCATAAGCTGCGACTGCTGGAGCGGCTGGGGGTTGATGTGGTCTTTGCGCCGGAGCGCGAGGCGATGTATCCGGCGGACTTTGCCACCTATGTCACCCCTGCTGGGGCATTGGCCGAGTGCATCGAGGCCCGGCTCTATCCGCAGCGTTTGCAGGCCATTGCCACCACTGCCTGCAAGCTGCTGCTGCTTGTCCGTCCAGATATCGCCTACGTCTTGCGCAGCGAGGTGTATACGGTTGCGCTCATGCGTCGCCTGGTGCGCGACCTCAATATCGACGTGAATATCTCTGTCCTGCCTGAGCAACGAGACGCCGGGGGGCTGGCGTATAGTGAAAATTATTCTCTGTTAACTGCGGATGAGCGCCTTGTTGCTCGTGTTGTCTACAGCTCCTTATTAACCGGTTTGGGATTGTTGCTTGCTGGTGAGCGGCGGCCAGAGGCGGTCACCCAGGCGATGGAGCAGGTCATTAAGGCTGAGCCTCTGGCGACGCTGGAGTATGTCGCGCTGTGCGATCCAGATTCACTGGCGGCTCTGGCTGGGCTTGAGGAGCGGGCGCTCCTCCTGGCGGCGGTCCGTATCGGCGGCGTCCGTCTGCTTGATAGTCTGCTCTGGTCGCAGGAGCGGCCAGCCGCCGGCTAAAGTCAACTGTGGTCTTGTACTGCTGTCTGTTGCCAGGAGGCAGTCAGGACAAGAAAGTGATTCTCCTGCGGGGCCCGGCCCCCCAGTCCAATCCGATCCGGCCTGGTCTGGTCTGGATCTGGAATCTACTGATGCAGGAAAGAATCTGGCGCCCTTGCTTGTGCTCACCTTGCCATATGGTGCTGGCTTGTTCTCCGCGAGAGACGTCCCGGAAAGGGAGTAAGCGAGCAGATGCGCGCAAAAGCGTGGAAGGAGAGCAGGAAGGGATTCTATTGGAACTGGCTGGCTGGAATCCGGCGGACATTGTGGCCTATAATAAGGGCGCGCTACGACGCGCCGTCAACAGGTGCTAGCTAGCTCCGACTTCACCGAGTCAACGAAGGAGGCTCCTATGCCGCTTACCGCTGATCAACCCATTTTTATCGCACTCAGGCTCTTGCTCGTGGCCATCATCGGCTATCTCTGGGGGTCGCTGCCGCCAGGCTACTGGATGGGCAAGATCCTGCGCGGACGTGACTTTGATATTCGCAACTATGGCAGTCGCAAGACGGGGGCGACTAATGTCAACCGCGTTCTCGGGCTGGGGCCGGCCATCATTGTCATGGTTCTCGACCTTTCCAAAGGTATTTTGCCGATGCTGTTGGCCGTCTATGTGCCCTTCTTTCATGTGCTGGGCTGGGGGCCCCTGCTGGCCGGATTAGCGGCACTGATCGGCCATCGCCACCCTATCTTTATTGGCTTCCAGGGTGGCAGAGGCGTCCTCACTGGGGCTGGCTCATTGCTCTTCGTTGCTCCCCCTGTCTCCTTCCTTATCTTTGGCATCGGGGCGGTCTTGACCATTAGCACTATTGCTCTCTCCCGCTATGTCTCCCTGGGCTCCCTGGTGGGCTGTGTCACGGTCATGATCTGTGGCCTTGTCTTCGGCCTCCTCGGCTGGCTCCCGGTGCCGGCCATGCTTTTCATGATTATGGCCCCTCTGCTCGTGATCATCTTCCACTCTGACAACATTGAGCGGCTTCTTGCCGGGAAAGAGCGCAAGCTCGGGCAGAAGGAGGTGGTGGCCTCGCCCGGTGGGGCGGCTTCCTCTCGCTGAGCTAACGGGCGAGTCAGCGAGCAAAGCCAAAGGCCGGGCGCCTGGGTCTCTGGCAGCGATCCCAGCCAGTCCGGTCCCTGCTGTGCTCTGAGTTGCGGCGAAGGGAAGGCTCCGCACTAGGCGCGCAGGTGATCCTTTTTACCCTGCAGGAGCGGCAAGGCGCGCAGCACGTACTCTACTCCTGACATGATTGTCCAGAAGGTGGCCAACACAAGAGCGATATCGGCCAGCAAATGGAGCAGGCTGCTCGGACTCCAGGCCACAGGCGAGGGCGTCAACACGGGAGTGGGAAAGAGCGCCAGGCGAGGATCGCCAAGTCCGTGGGCCAGGAGGATACCGCCGATGGCGAGCAAAGTGATAAAGGTTTTTTGCTTTCCCCAGCGTCCTGCAGCGATCACGGTACCTTGAGCCGCGACCATGGAGCGCAGACCTGTGACCAGAAATTCGCGGGCGACAATGATCACGACAATCCAGGCTGGCACCAGCCCGATCTGCACCAGGGCGATGAGAATGCTCGAAACAAAAACCTTGTCAGCTGTCAGATCCAGGAAAACGCCTAGCGATGAGACCAGATGATAGCGGCGTGCCAGGTAACCGTCGAGCAGGTCAGTGATGGAGGCCAACACAAAGAAAACCGTGGCCACGAAAAAAGCCCAGTGCTGATTGAGCAGCACCAGGATGAAGATGAGCAAAGTGCTGGCAATCCGGCTGAGGCTCAGTAGATTGGGAACATGCTGCATAATCCAGCGGTCTCCTTACGGCGTTGGGTACTCACATTATAAGCAAAGTGCTGACGCTTGGGTAGAGCGCAGCCCACGACTGCATCTGCTGGCAAGCAAACAGGGAGTGCTGGCGTCGCCGTGGCCCTGACCAAAAGGGTAAGCAACGCCAGCCTGAGCCAGTTCGCCTGGCGCCTGGCTTCCATCCTCTGCATTCTTCCTTTGTGTGTGCCCCGCCGCCGTCTCCGTGCTAGCGAGGCGAGCACCCAGGCAGCATGAGCGGGCGTCTCGCGAGGAGACCGCCGGACGAGCGAGCAGCATGTGCTGACCCGAGTCTACGTTAACAGCCTTGGGCGGGCATAACAGCTAGATAGCTATATTAGGAAATATTGTGCGCACTCAGCCGAGCGCCTCGGCCAATGAGCGCGCACTGAAGGGTGTGTCAGCCAGGCTGGTCCCGGCTGGACCAGGAAGCGTCAGGTCAAGCCCTGACCTGACCCTGAGTGACTTGCTCGTCAGCCAACCACAGGCCAGGGAGAGGGCGGAAGCGGCCCTCGGCTTCCCCTAGGGACATCCTTTTGTCAATTGACCCGCTTGAGCAGGACACTTGATGCTTCCCTTCCCTCTGCCCGCCAGACAGAGAGCCGTACTGGACGCCATATCAGGAACGCTCAGGAACGCTACGGAATCAGGTTGACCTCAGCATTCAAAGCCAGAGCAAAACGAGTCAGCAGGGTCGCCGTTGCCTCGACATCCTCCAGAGAAACAACCTCGGAGCCTGTATGAAGATAGCGGCAAGGAATATTGACCAGACCTGTTGCTACCCCGCTGCGGCTCACCTGGAGCAGATCCACGTCGGTCGAGGTTCGGCCTGGAGTAGGATCGAGTTGATAGCGCAGCCCAGCCTCGCGGGCCGCCTGCACCAGCAGCTCATAGACGCGTGGATTCACGTGGGCGCCGATCGTCAGCGCTGGACCGGCTCCGATCCGGACATCTCCAATCTCCTGCCTGGACGTCTGGGGATGATCAGCTGTTGGCATCACATCGACCACGATAGCCAGCTCCGGCTGCACCTCGTAAGCGCTGGTACGTACGCCGCGGAAGCCAATTTCCTCCTGCACTGCCGAAACCACGTAGAGGGCGGTCTGCAGCTGCTCGCGCTGCGCAGAGACCTGGCGCAGGGTCTCCAACACCGCATAGAGGCCGGCCTTATCATCCAGGCCGCGCGCTGTTACCAGCCGACCACGCAGCGGTTGGAGTCGGGCCGCTCGAGTGGCCACGGTCCCCGGAGGGGCGATTTCCTCGGCCTCCTTCTTACTGCTCGCCCCGATATCGATCCAGAGCTGTTTCAGAGCGGGGGCCTTGCCTCGCTCCTCTTCCTCTTGCAGATGAATCGGCTTCACCCCGATGACGCCAGGCACGGGGCCTGAAGCCGTATGAAGCAGCACCCGTTCGCCGGGCAGCGTTGCTGGATCGAAGCTTCCGATCGGGGCGAAGTACAGAAAGCCCTGCTCATCGATATAACGCACCATTAAGCCCAACTCGTCGCAGTGAGCCGTCAGCATCAGGCGAGGGCGGCCTTCGGGGTGCAAGGCTGCGATCACATTCCCATGCACGTCGGTGGTCACCTGATCAGCATAGCGGGCGCACTCGCGGCGCACCACCTCCTGAACGGGTTGTTCAAAACCCGAGGGACTGGGCCGTTCAATCAGCTCTTCGAGCAGAGAGAGGTGAGACTCTTCTTCCATACAAGCAGACTCCATCGCAAACAGCAGTGAGAACCAGCATAAGCCGAAGAGAAGACACAAAACAGAAATGAAAGCGCCTGGCGCTTTACAGCTACCAGGCGCCTGGACCTTGGGCGAAGCGAATAGGCCGCGCGACGAGGGCGCGGATTAGTGGCGAGAGGGCAGCGCTCAGCAACACGGACCTCCCTGAGCTTTTCTTCCCTGCTTGATGTCAACGCACGAACTGCTTCAGCACCTCTTCCACCTCGGGGTGGGAGCGGTTGAGGCGGAGATCCTCAGCTCCGCTGGCATCGGTCTGGACCAGCAAGATCCCTCGCTGGATGCAGGTATGGAGCAACTCGCGCGCCGATTCGCGTGTCAGGCGACCGCGGAAGCGATTCTTCGGATTCAGCGGATCGCCGATGAAATTCGCCACGCCCATGACTGTGCGCCAGGACCAGTTGCGATCGATGTAATCGAGGAACTGCAAGAATTGCGGGTCCAGCACATCGATCGGCGGCTGCGGATTCACTGCTGGCATGTGGGGATTCGTCCCCGGGTGCACGGCAGGCATGTGACCCGTGCTGCCCGACGAGACAGCCGGGACATAGCCACTGCCAGTATTCGTCGACGAAGCCGAAGCGATGCCTGGGACCAGAGGAACAAACTGGTTGGCGCTGCTAATCAGATCCCGGCTGACGGTTCCCGGTATCCCAACAACAATCACCGTTTTATTTAGACGTAACTTCAAGCGAGCGCAGATGCGGGTAAAATCCTTATCGCCCGTCATCAGGACAAAGGTAGAGATCGAAGGGCGGTCGAAGACCGTCTCGATGATGTCCATCAGCATATTCAGATCGACGGTACTCTGGACGATCGTACTTTGCACGATCGCGTTGGTGCCGGGCCCGATGGCAGGCAAATGGCCAGTACCGCCGCTATGCTGCTGATGGGAATATCCCAGAGGACCAGACCCAGAGCCGCCATGATGGTGGGAGAGGGGGCCACTGGGGGGCTGGCCGTGGGGGTAACTATAGGGGAGGCCCTGGCGAGGTACCTGTTGATAAGCGGTATCCTCCTCACTGGGAGAGCGGATCTCCGTATCCTGGCGCGGCCCTTGATCCTGCTGATAGCCGGACCAGCCGTTCTCCTGGTTGGGCTGCACTGCGGGGAAGGGGCCTGTGTAGCCACTGTGGGTAGTGCCTCCCGCAGACCACTGGCGCTGATACGGACCTTCAGAAGCGTAGCCTGGCACTCCGAGCGCGCCTGTTGAGGGATTCCCTGGAGGATAATGAATCGTCCCAATGCGGATACGGTCACGCTGCTTGGCCGGGCAATCTACGCGGTCAATCATCGCCGCAGTCAGGCTGCCCTTGAACAGCTCCGGCTGACGCGACCAGTCCGCATAAGCGCGGGCCACCATGACAGTTCCATAACGGCGGGCGACGGCAATCAGCTCCTGCGGATCAGGCTCTCGCCGCTGGATATTCAGCATACTGTAGCGAATGTTCTCAAAGTCAATGAATAAAGCGATCTCTTCTGGCACAATCTTCTCCTCTCATGGGGAGAAACCGCGCAGACCAGGATTGCTGATTGTTCAGGTGCTCGGATTGCCTGCTATGCAATCCTACAACTATGAGCATATCATACTTTATTGGCGAAGTCGAGTGGTCTGCGCTTTACTTTTCAGAACTACTTATGATATAGTCTCTCATTAAGATAGCTACCGGACAGCTTATCAGAGGGTGAAGAGCAAATACTAAGGCATCGTTGGCATGCGATCACCTCGATCTGATCGACCTGCGTTGGTCAGTGTTCTCGCTCCTGTTGGTTGGCCGCACCTCTTCGCTAGAGAGCCGCTCTGCTCGCCAATTCCACCGGATCAGGCGAAAGCGATCAAGCAGAGACGCTGGCTGATTGTGAGGCAAACCCCCACCACTGGGCGAGCAGCTGCCTGTTAAGAGCCAGCCTGGTGGCGCGGTCACAGGCCGGAGCGGTCAAAACAGGATGCTCTTCCCTGACTCTGATCGAGGCGGGAGAGACTTGGCTTGCCCTGCAAACCGCGTGCTGTTCGTCTCCGCCCATCACCAGGACAGAAAGGCAGCAAGCGATCGGTCATATTTACCGGCTCCGAATCTCTGTCTCTTCTGCTTTTAGCCTGCGCCTGGCAGGATGTTACTCGAGCTGCTGGCAGGCGAGCAGACACTGACCTGCCCATCAATAATAGCAGCCGAGAGGTCAGGTGAAAACAAGCATGCAGGAAACCAGCTCGCTAACCCTGTGGTCGAGATTACCTCTCGGCTCTAGGCAGCTCGGCGGCTTACAGGCCGCTGTGCGGGCGAGGCAGATTGGTATCCTTCTTCTCGCTTAGCGAGCTGACCGCAGCCTCTCTTCTCGACCAGCCTCTGTGCCTGATAGAGCGGGCTAGGTGCGGGGTACAGGCGGCAGCCAGGCCATTTGCTCCAGACCGGCTATCTATGGTACAGCGTAGCGTCTCCTGCTCGGCGGCTCTTGTCTGCTCTGCCGATCCGCCTGGACAGGCTAACCGGGGTAGGCCCGGGCGTGGAAAACCGCGAGCGACGAGGGCGTTGCGTGCCAGTACTGCCAGCCAGAGAGCTTCCTTGATACACAAGAACCGGGGACACTCCCCGGTTCCTCCGGTGAACGCTATTCAGATACTAGCGAGAAATACCAACCAACTCGCGGTCATGTTCTGTCAAGAAGCGGCGCAACAGCCCCTCCACCTCTGCTGTTTGCGGCAGCTCCCGCCCATTCTCTTGCTCTTCTACGCGCGTTAGCAGTTCGTAGAGGCCGGGGATATCGTAACGCAGCTGGACCTGGAGCTGACCGTTGCTATTATAGCCCTCGACGAAGAGGCCATCCTCCTCCTCGCGGAGAGCGATGCTTTTCACCCCGATCTGGTCCAGCACCTGGCCTACGGCGTAGAGGATACGCGCGTAGCTGAAAGTGGTCGGCATTGATCCCTCCCTAAGATAGTGGCAATATGGGAAACCTGTAGCGCACAGATTGACGGCGCTGTCACTGTATACATCAAGACAGGTCAGAAAGTTTCTCCACTGCTCTTGGTTAGTCTATCATATCGTTGCAACGGACGTCAAGGTAGTGAGCGGAGAGGCGCCCGGCTCCCTGGCTGCCTGGTAGTAAGCAAAGGGAGGGGATGGGAGCCGGGCAGCTCTCTCCTGCGGCTATGCGGTAGCCAGGGAGAGCTAACGTCGGCCAAGCGAGCCATTGGCGACTTCGCGTGTGGCCCAGACGCCTGTATCGCTGACTGAGTTCTTGAGATGGTTGGCCTGTCCGGCTCCGTTTCCATTGGCGTTGAGAATCTCCAGTGCCTTCAGACGCCAAAAACGAGCACTGGCAGGGCGTTTCAGAGCGAGGTACTGGGCCAGAGCCTCATCGGTGATGGAGGGGTTCGACTTCAGGACCTCGATCGTCATTTGGAGCTTATCGGGGTTGCCCTCAGCCGAGGCGGCCAGCATAGCCGGGTTGGTATTCTGCTCGCCATTGGGGCCTTCATTGCCCACTGCCACAATCTGGCCGGTGATCGGACGCGAGAGATCTTGACTGCTTTCGCGCACTGTCCCATTGCCTGCGGCGCTGGCAACTGGGGCCACCTCGGTTGTGCGCTCCTGATTGACAATCGGCAGCAGGCTGGCGGGGTTCAGCCGCGAGCCGGTCGTCAGGGCGCGGCGCAGGGTTGACATGGGGAGTTGGACCTGTTTGGCAAGCTCGGAGAGCGCCGTCAGCTGCTGCTGCCGCGCCTTCTTCTCCTCCGCCTCCGTCTCGCTGATGGTCTCAGCCATCATAGTATAGACGATGCCCAGCAGCGGGAAGGCACTGGCCATGAAGGGGAAAACGTTGGTCAGCCAGGGCGCCGCGTGCTCCGCCGCGCTCAGCATCTGCGGGCTGTGAAACTGCTTGGCATAGGCCCAGTTTACCGCCCATGAGAAGCCTGTGCAGATAATAATGAGAAGCCAATGCTGCCAGACTGCCTTAGGGGTCCGATAGCGCCGATAACGCTGAAAGGCCGTCCAGGACAGCAGATAAATGGTAACGTCAATGCTGATCGCTATAGCATAGCTTACACCCCACCACCAGATCCCCTCTGGACCCGATGATGGCTCAAACGATGCAAAGAAGTAAGCAACATGTGGAATAGAGGCCGCCAGGAATACGGCGAATGCTATCCAGAAAAAATATTTCATCAAAGAGACTCCCCTTCCGCAATGATATGGTGACCCCTCGTACTATCACGTAGCAAAGCGTACGTCAGCGCAAAGAAATCCGTCAATCCTCTCTGGGAGATTCTGGCTAATTTTCACTTCTTCCCCGAAGCTCCAAAGCTGAGGTATTGACAAAACCCCTTCCCCTGTGCCATAGTATGCAGGCACCGCACCGCGGCCCGGCTTCAACAAGTCGGCCTGGTGACGACTGGCAGAGGGAGGATCAGGGATCAAGGCATCGTCCGGCATTCGGGCGGATGCGCAAGCCAATAGCCCTTCCGCTTCCGGTGACCCAGTCAGACGATCTGGTCCCAGTACCCTCTTGACAAGAGTCGCCTGGTGTGGAATACTTAAAGACGCCGCAGGTACTGCGGCCCAGCCGCACGGCCCCAGTGGTTGAGCCAGGGAACAAGCCGGCTGGCTGGCAGCGGATGCTCTCTCTGCAGAAGATAGCTGAGATCGCGGTGTCCGCTCAGATGGGCGGTCGTCCTCGCCTGACCAGTCACTCTCCTGCCCGGTTATAACCAGGCTGGACCAGTCGCTGGCCCACGCGGGATGACTGCGACGCTGCTAAAGCGCCACGCTAATGATGCACCTTGACAACTGAATCGCGTTAGTGATACTTGCTTCAATTTTGCTGAGAGCCTGAAAAAGCAGACAGCATGTCTGCAGGCCGAGTGCAACGCGACAGAGCTAACACAGAACGTTGTGCTTCGGTGTCGTAGGATGAC
>NZ_MCIF01000002.1:4515249-4573960 GCF_003268475.1 Thermogemmatispora tikiterensis
CCTTCCTTCCTATGCACTTCATGGCGCTGCGTTCTTGTTGGCCAAATGTCGCTGACCGGCTTGTAGCTGTTGTCTGCTTTCTCTCGGCAAAATTGAGGCAAGTGTCTCGCGATCAGTTGTCTCTCGCCGCTCAATGAAGGGCGGTCGGTAGCTGCTGCTTTACATGGGAAAAGGCGTGATCAACGCCTTTTTTTATTTCCTTAATTCTTGCCATCCAGCATGGTCAGTGCCTGCAGGATCTCTTGACGAACCTCTGGATCTTCTTCCTGTTCAAGCCGCTCTGTGAGCGCCCGCCGAGCCTCCTCTCCCCCGATGCACCCCAGTGCCCAGGCTGCATGCCCGCGCACAAGGGCCTCTGCATCCCAGAGGGCTTGAATCAGGGCCGGTACGGCCCGCCTGTCGCCGAGATTTCCCAGCGCTACACAGACGTTACGCAGCAAACCGCGTCGCTTGGCCCGCCAGATAGGTGTATGACGAAAGCGGGCGCGGAACTCCTCTTCGCTGAGGGCCAGCAGCGGGATCAGCTCGGGTACGCCGCCAACCTGGGGCCGCGGGCGGAACTCATCGCGCCTCCTCAGCCACATCTGCGGTCGCTGTTTGGACCTCACCGTTGCTGCTTCCGTCTTCCCATCGCCGGCCTGCTCCACTGCTCGTTCGGCCTGACGCAGCCCGAGACGCTTCTCCACAACCTGATTGACGGGACAGACCTCCTGGCAGATGTCGCAGCCGAAGATCAGGTTCCCCATGAGAGGACGCAGCTCTAGCGGGATGCTACCGCGTAGCTCGATCGTGAGATAGGAGATGCAGCGCCGGTTGTCCAGCACATAGGGAGCGGGTAAAGCTCCCGTAGGGCAGGCGTGTAGGCAGCGTTCACACTTGCCGCAGTTGGCCTGCAAAGGCTCGTCTGCAGGAAGTGGCAGGTTTGTCACAATCTCGGCAAGAAAGACCCAGGAACCCCAGCCGCGTGTGAGAATGGTTGTATTTTTGCCATACCAGCCGATGCCAGCACGCTGGGCGACAGCGCGGTCAACCATGCGCCCGGTGTCGACGAATAGTCGTGCTTCTAGCTCTTGCCCGGCCTCACGACGCGCATATTCCCGCAGCCAGTCGGCAAACTGCTTCAGCTTGGGCTTGATGATCTCATGATAGTCCTCACCCCAGGCGTAGCGCGAGATACGGCCCCGTGGCTGGTCATCCTCTGGCTCCTCCGGCGGCTCGCTGAGGTAAGACATGGCCAGGGCGATGATCGAACGAGCCTCCGGCAGGAGGGCGTCGGGATGGCAAGAGACTTCCGCTCGCTCGCTGGTGAACCAGGGGAGGCCGTCCATGAGACCCGCTGCAATACGCTCCTTGATGACGCGCTCGGTCTCGGGGAAAGCTTCTGCCCCTGTGATCTGCACGAGGTCAAAGCCCAATTCATAGCCATATGCTTTGATTGGGGCGGCATCGAGCATTTTCATGGCTAGGCCTCGCTCGATTCTGTTTCAGTCAAGGTCAGTTGGTGATGTCTCGCCTATGGTTCAGCCAGCCAGCAATGCTCAAGAGGAGCACGATGTAGGCGAGCAGCACTGTAAGGGCTTCCGCATCGGGCAGTGTAGAGATACTACTACTCCCAAAGATATAATATCCCTGGTGAGCCATCAAGGTAGCGAGATTGTTACCAATCAGATAGTCGGGAAGAGCGCGCAGGAAGGCGCTGACTGGACCTTGTACCAGCTCGCTGCTCAGCTGGCAGATTTGCCCAATGATCGGCTCTAGCAGATACCAGACGATGCCTCCTCCAATACCTGCAGCACTGGAGCGGCCCAGGATGCCGAAGAAAAGAGCAATGACAGCGAAGATGAACCAGTTGAAAATAGCCAGAAGCAGAAAAAGGCCAGTATGGAGCAGCCAGCTCGTCGTGAGAAAAGGAGCTGGACTCGGCGCCTGCCTGAGAAGACTGAGCAAGTAGCCAATCACCAGGCCGCTGATGCTCAGAACGCTGATGCCCACGATGCAGCAGATGAGCATGGCCCCCACCTTGGCAAGCAGAAACTGCGTGCGTGTAGGCCCCCGGGTGAAGAGCAGGCGAATCGTTCCCTGAGTGTACTCGCCTCCAGCTGTGCTTCCCGCGATAATAATAATTAAAATGGTAAAAGGTGTAAGGGCTGTTTGCACGGCAATATTGAGAGAGGTGGGAGGCAGGAGCAGCCTGACTACCTGGCCACTCCCGTCTCCTGTCGAGAAGAGGAAGAGGGCAAAAAAAACGAGCAGGGTGGTTAGCAAGGCGATCAGGGCTGAGATCCGCGTCAGCGGACGGCGGCGAAGCTTGTAGAGTTCCATCGCGGTCAGACGCAGCAGAACACTCAGGTAGTCGCGCCGACCCAGGAGGACCGGCGCGCTGGCAAACTGCTCGGCTAGCGGCTGGCCCTCTCTAGCCGACGTAGAAAGACCTGTGTCTATGGGATGCATAGGCTCTGTTTCTCCTTGCTCCTTTCGCTTACTGACGTTTTCCTTCTCCCGGCACGATTCTGCCATATGGCGCAGGGGCAGGAAGGCCGCCGAGGCCAGAGGCCGCTGCCCCGTGGAGTTGCGCAGCTGCCGTGAGTTCCAGGAAGGCCTCTTCCAGGCTACCCTCCTGGGGATGGATTGCTGCCGCGAAAAGGTTCCGCTGAGCCAGTAAGGCATTAATCTCTGCAGAGCGCTCCGCCGGCGCCTCGACACGCAGTGTTGTCGCCACCTCCCCGCTGGCCTCGCTCGCTTTTCCAGGCTGCTCGCTGGGGCCAACTCCCACCGCTACAATGGCTTTGATCCAGCTGGCTCCGCGCTCACGTGCCTCCTGCAAGGCCTGCAGGGCCGCCCGGGCCTCGGCAGCGCTGTTCATACGGATCAGAATGTGCTCGCTCTGGCGCAGGAGGGCGCTGACGTCACCTTGCTTGATCAGATTGCCCCGGTGCAGAATGGCTACGCGGTTACAGACCTGCTGAACTTCGTGTAAAATGTGGCTGGAGAGAAAGATGGTCTTTCCTTGCTGGGCCAGACGCACGATTAGCTGGCGAATCTCAACCATGCCGACCGGGTCCAGGCCGTTGGTTGGTTCATCCAGGAGGATCAGCTCGGGGTCGGTCAGGAGAGCTGCGGCGATGCCGAGCCGCTGCTTCATACCGAGCGAGTATTTGTGATAGGCTAACCCGGCCTGGGAGCGCAATTCGACCAGTTCAAGGATCTCTTCGATGCGCTTGTCGGTGAGAGGATGCCGCGCCATGTCTGAGGCCGCGGCGATGATGCGCAGATTGTCTCGCCCAGAGAGGTAGGGATAGAAGACGGGCGTTTCAACGACAGCACCGATGCGCCGCAGGATGCGCGGCAGCTGATAGTGGGTGTCCATGCCAAAGATAAAGGCGCGCCCCGCTGTGGGACGGATCAGCCCCAGCAGCATCCGAATGGTGGTGGTTTTGCCCGAGCCGTTGGGGCCGAGAAAGCCGAAGACGTCGCCTCGCATCACGCGCAGATTCAGATCGTTGACTGCCACGAGGTTGCCAAAGGCCTTTGTGAGTCTGGTGGTGCTGATGATGATGTCATCTTCTTCGGTGAGCATGATGTCGTTCATGCTTTGCTCCTTGTGGCGTGCTCGCCCCTGAAGGCCAGTTGGGTCAGCTTTGCTGGATACTTCAGCCTGCGGCACGCGCGGGGAGTGAAAGGTCGGCGTCGATCTCGCGCCGGAGCCAGTCGCTGGCTGGCTTTGGTTCCTCTGCTGCTATGGCGCTCTTGCTGTCTCTTTAGTATGCCCTGTTTGCCCTGTGCTGGCAAGTAGCTGGCCAGTAGCCTGTATGGCTCTATTGCCGTCCTGCCCTGTTGCTCAACACAAGGGAAGGTTGCTCTGCTGGCTCGCGCCTTTGACATCCTGGTCGGTGACCGGCTGAGAGGCAGGGTAAGAAGCGAGGAAAGGATGTTGACTTTGCCTGATGGGAGGGGACGGGAGGGCGGAGGGACGGAAGGAAAAGAGGCACCAATGTGGTCTATTGATCCTGATAATGGGCGTTTGCCAGATCTGCACGCCGGTTCCAACGGTCATGCCAATGGTCAGATAGCTTATGGCAGCCCTGAGCCGCCGTGGACTGTGACAGCTGACAAGTCGAGCTGGTCACCGCCAGCGCCACCAGCCAGTGGAGGGCGTCGGCGCGCGCGTCGACGGCTGCTCCTGGTCGCCCTGGCCGCAACTCTGCTGCTGGCACTGATCGCTGGGGCGGCCTTCTACTACGGCTCTGCGCTCCATTCGACCCCAGAAAAGTCATTAGCCGCTTTTTGTTCTGCTCTGAGCCAGGGTGATCCCGGCTCGGCCTATCGCTATCTGGACTCAGCTTTGCAGCGTCAGGCTTCTTTTCTGGTCTTCTCTGGCGTGTTGGGCAAGACCGAGCGCTGTAGCTATGAGGCCTTGCATGTGCGGGGAACAACAGCAACAGCAGTGCTGCGACTCACCAGGGCTGGTCAGCTGCAGACCCAGCAGGTCAGCCTGAACGAGCAGGGCGGAATCTGGCTGATTAGCGAGGACGAGACGCTCACAGCGCTGCCGCGCTCGCTCAGCGCCCTGTGTTCAGGATTGGAAAAAGGCAAAGCTGAAGCCGCTTACGCAAAGTTGACCCCGCTTTTTCAGCGTCATGTCTCTCTTGGGCTTTTCCGTTTGCTCGTGGATGGTATCACCTCCTGCTCCTCACAGCTTGAGAGGGTGGCCCCCACCCAGGCCAAGGCCCTGGTCGTGGTACGCTACCAGCTGGAGGCCCAGCCGGAGCAGGGCACGGCCCTGCTGGTACCTGCAATGGATGACTGGTTGATCGATGCTCTGTCGTCTTTGTCGACGCCGGAGCGCTCCCTCTTGAGTTTCTGCAAGGCATTGCAGCAGGGCACTTATAGCATCGCCTATGAACTACTCAGCCTGGACTTCCAGGCCCACTTTGGCAGCCTGCGTCAGTTTGTCAACATAGTGAGTCCGGTAATCAAGAGCAATGGGGGGATCAAGAGCTGCTCCGTGGGAGCGGTACAGAAAAGAGCTGATCGGTTCATGGTGGATGGAGTCATTACCTATGCCAATGGCAAAACGGAAACGGATGAGGATGAGCTGGTGCTGGAGGCCGACCTCTGGCGCCTCAATTCTCTCTCCTGAGTACCTTTGACAGGGCATGGTCCAGCTCTGGGCATAGCTCTCCTTGAAAAAAGGACGCTTGCTGCGTTTTTTGGAAAGGGATAGGAAAGGGTGAACTGTGCCAGGCAAAGCGGGAGTTTCCTCTGGGGTATAGCGAAGATTGGGCTGCCGGAACACCTCAAGCCGATTGTTTGTCACTCTAAATGCTCCAACCACTTCTTGTTTGAAGTGAGCGAGCGAGGCTGACCAAGAAGAAAAAGGCTGCTAGCCGTGAGGCAATCGCAGGCCGGCCAGGGGCAGGCTCAAGTCAGTGAATGGCGTGTCGAAGCCACATCAGCTTCGCTTGCGTAGTAATCAGTGGTACAGTCACCAGGCAGAGCGGTCTGGTCCACTGTGACCAAGGTGGTCTGGTCGGGTGAATGGCTCTAAGCAGACAAGCGGGAAGGACGTAGACCTCGATAAGGAAGAAGGAGTTCTCTTGTGGAAGCCAGCTTGAACGGCCCACAGGGGCGTATCACCCTGGGGCCAGGCGTGACGAGTGTGGGACGTGCGCCCGATAATCAGATTCGGTTGAACGATCAACAGGTTTCGTCACACCATGCGGAATTTCGGGCTGAGGACGGAGGGTACAGCCTGGTTGATCGAGGCAGTACCAATGGCACTTTTGTCAATGATCAGCGCCTGACCAGTCAGGTTCCCTGGCGACTGCACTCGGGCGATCGCATTCGTTTTGGCGAGACAGTCTTTACCTATGAGGTTGCTGGTGCTGGGAGCGAGGCCGAGGAGCGTACGGTGGTGGCTGGTTCACCCGATCAGTTCCAGCCCTCTCCGGCAGCGCCCTCCTATCCTCAGTCAGCATATCAGTCGCCCCCTGCTGCTGCCTCTCCCCTCCAGGGGCAAGGGTATGCCCAGCAAGGAGGCTGGCAGGCTCAGCCCTATGGAGGGCCGGCTCCCCAGGGCTATGGTCAACAGCCACCGGCAGCCCCGCCGGGCTACCCCGTACAGCCGGCACCCTATGGTCCACCTCCCCAGGGGGCGCCATCCTTCCCCGGTCAGGCGCCAGGCTATCCGCAGTTCCCACCGCAGCCGCAACCGCCAGCGCGGCGCGGCGGACGCGCAGGTTGCCTGATCGCCGGTCTCCTGGTGTTGGTGCTTTTGTTGCTTGTTTTGGTTGTAGTGCTCTTTAACCCTCTCAATTTTCCTGGCCCTCTCGGCTTGCTTGCTTCCTCGCCTCAGAAGACAGTTGACACCTTCTGCAGCGCTCTGAAGAAGAGTGACTATCATACGGCCTATGGGCAATTTTCATCCACGCTGCAGGCTAGTGAGAGCGAGCAGCAGTTTACTCAAGCTTTTCAGACTATCACGACTCTCGTGGGACCAGTTACCAGTTGCTCGGCCACCAATTTTCAGCAGAATGGGGACCATGCCACTGCACAGCTATCGTTGGCCTTCCAGCGAAGTCCGCGCATAGTGACGGGCACAATGAACTTTGTGCGCGAAAACGGGACCTGGAAGATCGATCGGGCCCCACAGACGAACGGCAATCAGGTGCAGACCTGATTGAGGCCGAGGCTGGGTCACTTAGACAGGCTGGGGTCCCCTTCGTCTCTCGGAGGGGACCCCAGCCTGATGTTATTACGGTCGGTGATGGGGGCGATGATTATTGTGTGGATGACGGTGGAGACATCGGCAGCTTCAGGCCCCACTGGCGAGCGCAGGTCAGGGCTTCCTCATAGCCAGCGTCGACGTGGCGAACGACGCCGATGCCGGGGTCGTTCGTCAGCACCCGTTCCAGGCGTCGCACCGCCTCGGGGGTACCGTCGGCGACGATCACCTGGCCGGCGTGGAGCGAGTAGCCGATGCCAACGCCGCCGCCGTGGTGGAAGGAGACCCAGGTAGCGCCCGAGGCCGTATTGAGGAGGGCATTAAGAATGGGCCAATCGGCAATGGCATCGCTACCGTCCTTCATGCCCTCGGTCTCGCGATAGGGCGAGGCGACTGATCCGCTGTCCAGGTGGTCACGCCCGATGACGATAGGGGCCTTGACCAGGCCACGCGCAACCAGCTCGTTGAAGGCCAGGCCGGCTTTGGCGCGTTCGCCGTAGCCGAGCCAGCAGATGCGGGCGGGCAGACCCTGGAAGTGGATCTTCTCGCGGGCGAGGGTGATCCAGCGGCGGAGGGCCTGGTCCTCGGGGAAGAGTTCGAGGATGGTCTCGTCGGTGCGATAGATATCCTCGGGATCGCCTGAGAGGGCCACCCAGCGGAACGGTCCTTTGCCCCGGCAGAAGAGAGGGCGGATGAAAGCAGAGACGAAGCCGGGAAAGTCCATCGCGTGCGGCTCGCCTGCTGCCAGGGCCTGGCCACGCAGGTTGTTGCCGTAGTCGAAGACGATGGCGCCGCGCCGCTGCATTTCCAGCATGGCGCGTACCTGGCTGACGAGCGACTGACGAGCGCGCTCGATGTATTCCTGCGGGTCACGCCGTCGCAGGTCGTTGGCTTCCTCCAGCGAGAGGCCAGCGGGAATATAGCCGTTCAGGAGGTCGTGAGCCGCGGTCTGGTCGGTGACCAGGTCGGGAATGAGGTTGCGACGGACCAGCTCGCTGTAGACTTCGGCGGCGTTGCCGATGAGGCCGATGGAGAGCGGTTGACCGTTATCGCGGGCCTCGCGGATCTGTGCCAGAGCCTCGTCGAGGGTGCTGGCCATCTCGTCGCAGTAGCCAGTCTGTAGGCGTCGTTGGATGCGCTGCGGGTCTACCTCGACTGCCAGGCAGATGCCTTCATTCATGGTGATCGCCAGCGGTTGGGCGCCGCCCATGCCACCGAGGCCGGCGGTGAGGACGAATTTCCCCCGCAGGGTGCCGCCAAAGTGCTGGCGTGCGGCCTCAGCAAAGGTCTCGTAGGTCCCCTGGACGATGCCTTGAGAGCCGATATAGATCCAGGAGCCGGCGGTCATCTGGCCGTACATCGTCAGTCCCAGGGCTTCAAGGCGGCGAAATTCGTCCCAGGTGGCCCAATGGGGGACGAGGTTGGCGTTGGCGATGAGGACGCGTGGCGCGTCGCGCTGGGTGCGGAAGATGCCAACGGGCTTGCCTGACTGGACAAGCAGGGTTTCGTCATCTTCCAGCTCTTTGAGAGCGCGGACGATGGCGTCGAAGGCCTCCCATGAGCGGGCGGCGCGTCCCGAGCCGCCGTAGACGACCAGCTCGTCGGGCCGCTCGGCAACCTCTGGGTCGAGATTATTCATGAGCATGCGCATGGCTGCCTCTTGCTGCCAGCCTTTGCAGGAGAGCTGCGTGCCTCGCGGGGCGCGGACGGTGCGCGGTCCACTGGTGCCCGGCTGCCTTGCCGGGCCTGAGTGCTCGTGCTGCGACATGCTGTCCTTCTTCCTTTCCTTCCAGATTGATCAGTTCCTGCAGGTTCGGATCGGGAAAAACTGCTTGACGCGGGGTGGTGCCCCGCTTATGTTATACAATCTCTCTCTGGCTGGTGAAAGGTGGGGAGAGTCACGCGGGGCCCTGTCGCCTGACACGGGAGGTCTGAGCCTGGGAGGGAGCAAGCCCCCCTGCGTGGTCACCCGATGGTGGGGCTGAGGGCCTGCCGGGCGAGCAGAAGGGTAGCCCTTGGCGTTAGGGGAGCCGGAGGTTGAGGAGCCAGTGGACATCGCGGGAGATGGTCTGGAAGTGATAGAAGTGCTGCAGGATGTGCCAGACGAGCGACTGCTGGACGGCAGTACGTGGGGGATCTGACAGGGGGCTGAGCGCAGACCTCGACAGTAACGTTGACATGTATCTTCTCTCATGAGCATGCTCTAGCAATACGCACCGTCTGTCTGTCTACCAAGGCTGAGGCCGCAGGGCGTCGGAAATCTGCTCAGCTCCAGCGATGATCGCAGTGCAGGAAAAGCCTGCGGACTCGCATAGAACGGTCAGGGGTGGTCAGGAAACTGCCAGGTAGCGATTCTTGCTCCTGACCGCCAGCCAGCAACTATCTATCAAGGCACCTCCTCAGAAGAAGGGAGCTGAAAGCTGATGCCCGGTCCGATTTGCCATCCCGATCCCTCTGGCTCTCGCTGGGGCTGAGGCTACGACTGCCAGCTATGCTAAGGTATGCCTCCAGTGTTGGGAGTAAACGAGGATGGCGATGGAGAACCAGTCTGCAAACCAGAATCTTGCTGCTTCTGTTGCAGTGAAGGACTGTTCTGCTCGTTATGGGCAATATTCTCCTGAGCAATGGCCGTGAAAATCGCCTCTGGCGTCGAGGTTGGATCTGGCTCAAAACTACCGGTGGTGGGCGTCTGGAAGGAATTGGTTGTCACTGTGCGAGGAGATAGCGCCAGGCGACCATCCCTTCTGATCCGTGGTCAGACCAGGATGCTCCTGTCCTGGCATCAGACCACTCAGCTGCGGTCTGCAAACAGCGCCGTTCGGCTCGAAATCAGGCTCAAAACCAGGGAAAATCATCTCTTCACATCGCTGCTAGAGCTGCAGATCCAGTCCCTCAAAGATCAAGCCTGTCAGGCCCAGGTTGAAGCCTATGCGCTGAAGAGCCAGTCCAATCTGAGATTTGCTTAGCTGTCATATCAAAAGGATGAGAGATGCTCTGCAGGCTCGATGGTGACACCTGCACCAGTCCCTTATCTTCTGGACCAGAAGAGCTAGCTGCCATGATGCTTGCCTCTCCTTATCACTAGATCTGCAAGCCTGTTCAGTAATATATCTTTTAATATTGGAAATTTTGTATATAACATGATTTAACTATTATTAACTGATCAGTAAGAAAGAGGCACATGTTCCTGAGCACTCTGTATCATCGTGAAGAAACGATTATTGCAGATCTGAATGGTGGTACAAAGAGGGCAATGGTAGCTCGCAACTTCATCGCCGGGATTCTGTCACCGCTCTTCAACGGAGGGCAGCAAGTACATGAAAGTGCCGTCCAGCGTAGTGCGGTTAGGTACGGGATGCTCGGCTCTTCCCTCACTGCCGGTATAGCGGCGGCGAGACAGACTGAGGGCCTATGATAGAGCGATGTGCTGCCAAATGAGAGACAAATGTCCTCCAAACTCTTGACAAGAGCACACATCTCGTCTATCCTCTCGTTCAATTACAAGAAACCAGCCCTGGCTCGTGGGGAGGCAGTCATGGATCTACGTACACTTGTACTCAATGTTCAGGAATACGTCCGCCAGCGACTGGCGCGCTATATTGATGACCTGAGCACCTTCTGCGCTTTCGAAACCTTCACCTTTCATAAAGCTGGCATAGATCAGGCGACAGACTGGCTGGCCACTCGCTTGCAGGCCCTCGGCCTGGAAGTCACCATTGTCGAACGTCAGGAATGGGGCAACGATCTGCTAGGCAGGCTGCGCGGCCAGGGCGACAGCGACGATGTTGTGGTCCTCCTGGCCCACAGCGACACTGTCTATCCTGTCGGCACCGCGGCGGCTCGCCCCCTGCGTCGGGAAGGTAACCGTCTCTATGCCCCCGGTGTCTGCGATATGAAAGGTTGCATCCTGGCCGCGCTCTACGCTCTGGAGGCCATGCAGTCTCTCTGCTACCGTCCCTTCGGCGAGCTGCGTTTCCTCTGTGTCTCCGACGAAGAAATCAACGTTCGCCACTGCGATGACCTCATGGAGCAGGTCCTCCACGACGCCCACCGGGCCCTGGTACTGGAGGCTGCCCGTGCCAACGGCGCTATTGTCAGCGCGCGCAAGGGCAACGCCGGCTACACCCTGCGTGCTTACGGCAGAGCCGCCCATGCCGGGGTCGAACCCGAAAAAGGCCGCAACGCCATCGTTGAACTGGCCCATCAGGTTCTCCAATTTGCCGGCCTCTCCGGCTGGCGCGAGGGCCTCACCATCACACCGGGCCTCATCAGCGGCGGCAGCGCCACCAATGTCGTCCCGGACTACGCCGAAGCGCGCTTTGACCTGCGCTTCCTGCACCTTGAGGATAAAGAGGCCACCGAAGAGCGCTGGCTGAGACTACTCCAGCAGCAACGCGTCCCCGGCGTGCGCCTGGAGCTAGAAGAAGATCCCCATCTCAAGCATCCCCTGGTCTGTACCCCTGCTGCGCGCTGCATGGCAGAGCAGGCCCAGGCTATTGCCGCCCTCCTGGGCTTTCCCCTGGAGCATGTCCTGACCGGCGGCGCCTCTGATGCCAGCTACGCCGCCCTCTATGGAGTACCAGCCCTCGACGGTCTTGGTCCCATTGGGGGCAACGACCACAGTCCTGATGAATATCTGTTACTGGACAGCGTGCCGCCGCGCGCCGCCCTCCTGGCTGGTCTCATCGCCTCGCCGCCGCCTGTCGAAGCCGGAGCCGAAGAAGCCACTGTCATCCATCGCCTGCACTAAATGCGGCCAACAGCAGGTGGAAAACTGAGGGGCGACAGCGCCAACCAGGCTCAGAGTCAGAGCAGCCCGGCAGCAGCTTCGGCAGCGTAGCCGCTCAATCCAGGCAATTTCAGGCAGCCTGACAGCCAGGCTCTGGCCCCTTTGCGCCTTGTTCCTCTCCATGCGCTATGCTATAATCTGACGGACGGAAGAAATACACCGCCCCGCAAAGCGGTCCAGTCTCGTCAATAGCCAACGCTAGCAACAGCGAACAAAGCAAAGCAAGCGAACCTGTGCATTGACCGGAAGACCGGAGAGGGAAGGGGAAGCCTGACGAGGCTGCCGAGAGGGGTAGCCCCTCACCAGGCAAAAGGAAAGGCCGCCAGCAAAGCAGACTGATCAGGCGAATACCCAGCCAGAGTAAGGAAGAAGGATAAAGAGAGGCGAGCGCCCCGCGGCCCGCGTTGGCTTCCACCCATTCGTTCAGGCAGAGCCGAAACGTGACTCCGGGCGACGAGAGCAAGTAACCGGATGCTCAGGAAAGGATTCTCCCGCTATGATTGATCCTGATCGCGAACTGGAACCCCGATACCAGTCCTTCCTGGCCAGCCCTGACTGGTATCAAACCAATATACCGTGCCAGGTAGGCTGTCCGGCGCATACCGACGTCTCAACCTACATCGGCCTCATCTCGCAGGCGCGCTTTGACGAGGCCTACCTGCTGAACCGCAAGGCCAACGTCGTGCCGGGCGTCCTGGGGCGCACCTGCGCGCGTCCCTGTGAGCCGGTGTGTCGGCGCAACAAGATCGATGGCAAACCCATTGCCATCTGCTGGCTCAAGCGTGCCGCCGCCGATCATCGCCAGTTCCGCCATCGCGCCGAGCGGCCCCCGATCACCAGAGACAAGAAGGTTGCCATCGTTGGAGCCGGCGCTGCCGGCCTCGCCTGCGCCCGCGATCTGCGCGAGATGGGCTATCCAGTGACCATCTACGAAGCCGACCCCGTAGCGGGCGGCGTCATGGTCAACGGTATCCCAATCTGGCGTCTGCCGCGCAGCGTCACCTACGAAGAGTGCAACGAGTACATGGATGACCTCGGGGTCGAGGTGGTCTACAACACGCGCGTTGGGCGCGACATCCAGCTCACCGACCTGCTCAAGCAGTACGATGCCGTCTTCCTGGCTGCCGGCTGCTATATCTCCAACCCGATTACCGGACCAGACGGGAAGGTCGTCCCCGGCGCCGATCTTGTCGGCGTCATGAACGGCATCGAGTTTCTAGCCAAGACCAACTATGGTGAACCGGTCTTTGTCGGCAAGCGCGTCGTCGTCCTCGGCTCCGGCTTCACCGCGATGGACTGCTGCCGTACCGCCATCCGCTTCGGCGCTGAGAAAGTCTACGTCATGTACCGCCGCTCCAAAGAGGAGCAACCAGCCGACGAGTACGAAGTTGATGAAGCGATTCGCGAAAACGTCGAGTTCCAGTATCTGGTCACGCAGACCGAAATTCTGAGCAAGGATGGCGTCCACGTCAGCGGCATCAAGTTTGTGCGCAACAAGCTCGGCGATCCTGACTCCAGCGGACGTCGCCGTCCGATTCCCATCCCAGGCAGCGAGTTTGTTCTCGACGACATCGACATGGTGATCGCCGCCTTCGGTCAGTATAGCGATTCCTCCTGGATTCCGGCCAAGGAGCTGAATCTGGAGGTCAATCGCCGCACTGGCGTGCCGCTGATCGATCGCGAGACCTGGATGACCAGCTATCCCGGCCTCTTCGCTGGCGGTGACTTCACCGAAGGCTCGCGTAACCTGATCTCGGCCATCGCCGACGGACGCGATGCCGCCATTGCCATCAACCGCTATCTCGGCGGGCAGGATAAGCCGGCGGAGCCACCTGAAGAGATCGAGCTGCCCGACTACCGCCGCGGCATGGTCGATGACTACGAGTCGATCCCGCATGAGAATATACCATCGCTGCCCGTCAAGGAGCGCTATAGCTATACCCGCGAGACCGAGACCGGCTATACTCCCGAGCAGGCAGTCATTCAAGCACGGCGCTGCCTGCAGTGCCAGCTCAACATCATGATCGATCCCTCGATCTGTATCCTCTGCTCGGGCTGCGTCGACATCTGTCCGTACGACTGCATCAGCATGGAAGGCCTCTCGCGGGTGGTCAAGGGCGATCCCCTCCATCAGCTGGCCGAGACCTGGCAGGGCGGTGCCGACATGATTATCGACGAGGAGAAGTGCATCCGCTGTGGCCTGTGCATCGTGCGCTGTCCGACCGACGCCATCTCGATGGTGCAGTTCGAGGTCGCCAGCCCCAACGACCGCTGGACCGTCTCCAAGATCCCGGTGCTCAACCGCGGCCAGGCCAACGCCAGACGCTAGGCTAGAGGCTGGTGCAGCGCTCAGCTCGGCTCAGCTCAGCCTGATAGCGCTGCCGGACACAGAAGAGCAAGTAAAGAGAGAGGGGGAGCGGCCCAGAAAACAGGCGGCTCCCCCTCTCTCTCAGTAGCGCACTGTGAGGTGGCGGGCCGCCCGCCGGATGGCAAAAAGCGGGCCCCCGCGTCCACCTCAGACGGACCCATGCCGTTACGCTAACTGCCCAGACGCTCGCGCATAAAGGTCAGCACCACGCGATCGATGCGCTCCCCTTCCAGCCAGCGCTCTTCCAGATTCTCGCGCCCACAGAAGTGCCAGAAAGCCTCACGTGTCTGCTCGTCAAAGACACCCGAGAGCGGGCCGTGATAGTCACCGCTGCGCGTCAGTAGTTCCTGCAGCTCGCGTGCGATTGCCCCATCGATCGGCAGGATATCCTGGGGATCAGGGGGAAAGAGATAGAGTTTGTGCAATCGCAAGAGGCGAGCCAGCTCCTCAATCGGACGAGCATGATCATCGACACGCAGGTCAATGAAGCGATCGTTGAAACCCCCGTAGCCACCCTTCTCGCGCACCACCAGCAGAGCCGCTGACTGCTGGCCACGACTATCGCCGCCAGCTTCCTGACCTGCGGCTAAGGCTGCCAGCAGGCGATCGCAGAGCTGGCCCGACGTCTCTTCAAAAGTGCGCGCCATCGCGTTTACCGTTTCCTCACTCACCAAAATATTGCCCTGGCAGGCATAATGCTCGCCGACGCGCCCACCGGCCCAGGGAAAGCATTCGCTACCGGTATAGGTGACCGGCGCGCCGCTGGCGGGCACAATGCCCACCTGGCGCTTGGCGCGCTCGGCGTCGTCCGCCAGCAGCTGCTCCAGGGTCTCAGCAGCCGAAAGACCACGGGCCAGCAGCTCTAGACCGCGTGGGCCGTAGGTGGTGTTGGCCCAGGATTGGGTGGCGATGGCTCCGACGCCAGCTTTGGCCCAGGGAACGACGGCTCCCACGGCCAAAAACTTCGACTGGACGGCAACGCCCAGTTCACCCGTCTGCGGATCACGGGCAACGATGGAGAAGGTCATCTTCAGGCACCCCTTACGTGAAGCTGGTTGGGTTGGTTGAGCTGTGATGTTGAGGTATTATAACATGCCCAGCTGCTGGAAGTAAGCGAGCGCTGATACAGAATCGCCAGGAAAAGCGAGGGGTGGGGGAGGGGCGATGAACGAGGGAGGAGGGGAGTCGGGAGAGGAATCTTCACCACTGGCTTCCGGGGCACTGGCGGCCTTGACTTTCAGCAAGCTTTCCGTCACAATGGAAAAAACGCCATCACTGGCAACAGCAAGCAACAAGCAGCAGTACTCACGCGCGGGAGAAGGGAGTAAGAAGCCCACACGCCAGAGAAGATGCAGGGAAGCAGCCTGGGTCTAAGGGAGATAAGGGAGCAAGCACCGGATTCGCCTACGAGACCTGATAGGTGAGCGGGCCAGAGAAGGTGAAGGGAGGACGGGCGGGGTCCGCAGCGGCTGAGTATGTGAGAAGCCCTGCAAGGCGGGGCGTAGTATGTTGTTGGATGATGGCGCAGCACCACCACTCGGTATATCCCCCGGCCAGGGGCGCTGCCGCGGTGTGCGGTGACGCCGCACGACTTGCTGAAGAGGTGGTCGGCAAGCAGGTCCTGTTTGTGGGAGGATATACCTGATATCCCAAGGAGCGAGCATGGTGCGACAGGACTGGTCGGATGAAGACCTCGTTCAGCAGTTGAAGGAGCGCAATCCCGATGCCCTGGAAACCCTCATTGCGCGTTACTCGCGCGAGATTTATTATTTTATTCGGCTGATTCTCAATGGCGTGGGGGTGGTCCAGGATGCGGAGGAATGCGTCAACGATCTCTTTGTGGCTGCCTGGCAGGAGATCGAGACCTTCGATGCCAGTCGTGGTACGCTCCGTACCTGGCTGACGATGCGCGCGAAGTACATTGCGCTGGACCGACGCCGTCAGCTCTGTCGACGACAGGTGCACGCTGTCCAGCCGGCGGAGGAAAATGGCCAGTGGGCTGCTGCCGATGGCAGCGGTGGGCGAAAAGGGAACCGATGGGGTGGCCAGGAAGCGGAGAATCGCGTTCCTTTGCCTCCTCATCCTGATACCAGCATGGAGCTGCTGCTGGAACAGAATGAAAGGCGCGAAGAGTTGCGCCTGGCCTTGGCGACGTTGCCTGAGCTTGACCGCTACCTGATCTATCAACGCTATTTCCGGTTCGCCAGCACGGAAGAACTGGCGGCCAGAACAGGTCTCACTCGCCACGCGATCGATACCCGCCTGTGGCGAGCGCGGAAGAGCTTGCGCGAGGCGCTCAAGGAGTATGCACATGAGTATGAGCGAATTTGAGGAGCAGGCAGAGAACAGGGAATGTCGCGATGCTGTCTCTTTCTCATTCGGTGGCCGCAGGGTGACGCTTCCTCCCGATTTCAGTGAGGAGGAAGTGGCCTTCGCCCAAGAGCTGGATACGCTCTTCTCTCTCCCCGAGGAGGAGATTCCGCCATACTTTGTGCATACCTTACTTGAGTCTGAAGATCCGCGTTTTGCACCGGTCGATTCCGGTTTTGAGCAAAGAATACGTGCCCGCGTCTTTCAACGTCTGAAGCTGCAACGTCGTCTTTTTAACCTGGAGGAGAGACGTCTCTGGAAAGAGCTGGTGCGCGGGGTGGGCCTGAGCCGACGTCTGCTGCTGGCCAGCGCCTCGCTCCTGCTCTTCATGATTCTGACGATGGTCATTACTGCCCCATCGTTCGCCTCTGGGCTGGTGATTCTGCTGCAGGGGGTCCAGAGTGGCGTCTATCCGGTGCATGGTCCGTTGACGAGACCTGTGGTCAGCTCTCCTCTCAATGCGACCACAGGCCACAACGATCAGGTGAGCTTACTGGCCGTTCAACGCGAGCTGCATTTCCCTCTCTATTGGCCAGCAGAGGTTCCTGATCACTATGTGTTACGCAACATTTATCTCTACAGCGATCACGTGCGCGACTGGCCCGTGTGGACTGACGGGCCGATGGTGGAGTTCCGCTACTCCTTAATGGCACCTGGTTCCCCCTGGCATGATGCGAGCGAGCTGGCGATCCGCGAGTTTAAGCCCCAGGGCCAGGTTTATCAGGTGGTGGAGGCCGATGCCATTCACCCTCTCCAGGTCGATAGCCAGGGACGCGCGGCGGCCATCTATATTGAAGGTCAGTGGGTGACCATTAATACCTACGCACGTCGCTGGATCTACAACGGTCATTGCGAGCTGCTTACTCAGCGCGATGGCGTCGTTTTCTGGATTGCTGGCCAGTGCTCGCCGCAGACAGGCCTCAATGTGGAGGCTTTGCTCTCTGTCGCAAATTCCTTGCAGGTGCTGCTGGTACAGCATCTGCTGCATACCGGCGTCTCGCTGGTCTCAGCGACCGCTCTGAATCGCTACCTGCCTGGTCCCTTCGATGGCGTGATCCTCTCGCTCTCGCTCGATAGCAGCCTGGATAGCCCTTATCTCCGTCTGGTTGGCCCGGATCAGCCTGCCGATAGCTTGGGCCAGGCCAAGATCTCGTCGTCTCATGGCTCACCGGTCCAGAGTCATCAGAGTGCCGGCGGCCATACGACGGCTGTTTCTTCCCAGACGAGCCAGCATCATTCCTAGCGGAGCGCCGGGCGGGCCAGCCTCTCCTGTTCTGGCCTGGCTATCTCGCGGCTCTGCGCGGGTCTTAATCTGAACTGGTTTTCTGGCGTGGTTCCTCTCTGGACAAGGGCCGGGCTGATCTGGTATCCTCTAAGAGGAGGAGCACGATTGTAGCGCTGCTCATTTCGCGCGCGCTAGCTTGCTCGCACGGGAAGAGCAGCGGCGCGATCCTGCTCACGACGGCGCTTCACTCTGCAACGACGCTGAGCGGCGCCAGGAGGAAGGAGCTTATCCTCAAAGGAGAGGGTCTATGAAGGCACAGGCTACGCAAAGGAAGGCACAGTCTCGGCGGCGCGGTCTCCCCAACCTCCGTCTCTGGCGACAGCGTCGTGGTCTCAGCATCGGTCAATTAGCCGATATGACTGGGCTGCGTCGGACGACGATCGCTCACCTGGAGGACGGGCGCGAGGAGCCTCAGCCTTATCACGTTCGTCTCTTAGCGCGTGTTTTGGAGATCTCGCAGCTGGAGCTGGTCTCCTAGCCAGTCCGGCTGGCAGGCCAGGCGGACGGGTTGGCTGGCGGCTGAGGAGCCTGCCGTTATTTCACGGTTCTGTACTCTTTTGAGAAGCGTCATACGGCTTTGTGCTTGCTTGCTTGCTTGCACGGCCACGGCCCTGTGGGCAGCTGACAGCTCAGTGCAGGCCCTGACCAGAGCGAGAATGTTATGTCGGACGAAGAGGAACGCCTGCCGGTCACAAGTGGTCAGCCAGTACAGCCGACGCGCCGCCGCGGACGGCGGCGCCTGGTGATAGTTCTCTCGCTCCTGGTGGCCGTGTTGGTGATCCTGGCCGCCCTGCTCTATAGTCAGCGGGCGCTGGTGCGTAGCTTGTTGACTGGCTCGCATTTCGTGGGCGGCAATGCCTCCATCGCCTCTCTGCATCTTCCCCCCGGCTTCAGCGCTACGGTCTTTGCCCAGGGTCTGTCTGCTCCCCGCTTTATTACCTTCAGCCCTGATGGCACGCTCTTTGTGGCCGAGCGCGGCACCGGGAGCATTGTGGCTTTGCCCGATCCAACGCACAGCGGGAAAGCTGCCCGCCGCGTGGTTGTGGTCTCGGGCCTCAACGATCCAACCAGTCTGGTTTTCTATCAGGGCGCCCTCTACGTGGGCGAGGCTTCACGCGTGACACGCTTTACACTGGATGCCTCTTTCCATGTGACGAGTCGCAAGGTGATTGTGCCCAACCTGCCTACGGGCGGCAACCATGTGACGCGCACGGTCTTGATCGGCCCCGATGGTCGCCTCTATGTCTCGATTGGCTCCTCTTGCAATGTGTGTATCGAGTCGGACCCCCGCCGCGCTACAGTCATGGTCTTTAACCTCGATGGCAGCGGCGGCAGGATCTACGCCCGCGGCCTGCGCAATGCCGTCGGCATGGCTATCAATCCGTGGAATAACCAGATCTGGGTGACCAATAATGGCCGCGATCTCATGGGCGATAATACGCCGCCGGAGACAATCTATGCCCTCCAGGAGGGCGGTAACTATGGCTGGCCGCGCTGCCAGGCCGGCGATATTATCGATCCCGACTATGGTCACCCCGGCGATTGCCGCGGCGTGGTACAGCCGCTGGTGAAGATGCAGGCCCACTCGGCTCCGCTGGGTCTGGTCTTCTATACAGCCAACCAGTTTCCCGCTCACTACCACGGCCTCTTTGTGGCCTTCCACGGCTCGTGGAACCGCACAGTGCCAACAGGCTATAAGGTGGTCTTTATCCCGCTCGATGCCCACGGCGCGGTCGCTGGCCCGGTCGAGGATTTCGCTACCGGCTGGCTGCTGAATAATAACGACGCCACCGGGCGCCCCGTGGGCCTGGCCGTCGATCCTCAAGGCTCCCTCTACGTGAGCGACGATAAGGGCGGCTATATCTATCGCATCAGCTATACGGCTCCCCCAACCGTCGATCCCTGATCATGCTGGCCACTCCGCTCACCCGTGCGGGCAGCCTTGACAACCCCTCTTCCCCAGTATATCATCTTAATTAATCAGTCAGTTAAATAATGGAATAGGGAGAGATGGCACGTCGGCCTAAGACGGAAGGAACAGAGGATCGCCGCGAGCAGATTATCGATGCGGCCTTGCGGGTCTTTGCGCGCAAGGGCTTCGCGCGGGCGACCAATAAGGACATCGCTCGCGAGGCGGGTATTACGCCAGGGCTGATCTACTACTATTTTGCCGATAAGGAGGCCCTCTTGCAAGCGGTGATTGAGAGCCGCTCACCGCTGCGCCTCTTTGAGCAGCTGGAGCCGGCCCAGTGGGATGCGCCCCCTGCCGAGTTTCTGCGCGCAATCCTGCTCCAGGCCCTGGAGATTATCGAGAGCGAGCAGGTCATTAGCCTGATCCGTACAGTCCTCTCGGAGCTGCTCCACGGCGAGGAGATCCCGCTCCTACCAGGGCTGTTCCTGCCGCGCATCATCGATGTTCTGCAGCGCTACCTGCGGCTGCAGCAGGCGAAAGGCGCTCTACGCCCGGCGATGTCGACCGAAGAGGCGGCCCAGGTCTTGCTGAGCGCGATGATGGGGCTGGTAATGCGCCGCCAGATATTACGCGACGCCAGTGTGTTGCGTTATTCACACGGGGAGCTGGTGTCACTCGTCCTGAGAACCATTCTGCCGGGCCTGCTGCCGTCGGGCGGCTAAGCTCTTTTTTGGTCCTACTTATTAATTAATCAATCAGTTAATACGAAGGAGGAAGCAACATGGCTGAGAGCAGCCAAACGGGGTCGCACTCGCTAGCAACGGGTGCTGGTGAGCCGCTGGTTGTCTGCGAGGGGGTAGTCAAGGTCTTTGGCAAGCTGCGCGTACTCGATGGCCTCAACCTGACCATTGGAACGGGCGAGACCTTCGGGCTGGTGGGACCCAATGGCTCCGGCAAGACAACGCTGATGCGTATGCTGGCCGGTCTGGTGCGTCCGACGGCGGGCGGTGTGCGCGTGCTTGGGCGGTGTCTGCCCGATCCGGCGGTTGCCGCTTCGATCGGCTACATGACCCAGCTCAGCGCGCTCTATCTTGACCTGACGGCCCGCGAGAACCTGCGCTTCTTTTGCAGTATCTATGGCCTGCGCGGTCAGGAGCGAGAGCGGCGCATCAATGAGATCCTGGAACGGGTCGAGCTGAGTGCCAATGCTGATCGCGTGGTGGCGACCTTCAGCGGTGGTATGCGCCAGCGCCTCTCTCTGGCCTGCGCACTCGTGCATCGCCCGCGGCTGGCCCTGTTGGATGAGCCGACGGTTGGAGTTGACCCCGAACTGCGACGTGCTTTCTGGGACTACTTCGCCCAGCTCAATGGCGAGGGAACGACTATTGTGGTCTCAACGCATCACCTCGATGAGGCGGCGCGCTGCAGTCGACTGGGACTGTTACGTTTCGGCAAGCTGCTGGCCTGCGGTACGCCCCAGGAGCTGCTGGCGGGGGCTGGCACCAGCGATATGGAGACGGCTTTTCTCTACTACGCCGCTCGTGGACGGCAGGAAGAGGTCACAGCATGAGTGGAACGCGTATTCTAGCCTTGACAACGCGCATTATGCGGCAGATCGTGCGCGATCGCCGCACGCTGGCCCTGGTCTTTCTCGTGCCCTTGCTGGTGATGAGCGTGTTGTATGTCGTGCTCACAGGAAGCAGCGGCGCTGTACCCAGGCTGGCCCTGGTGCGCCCCACCGGGACGGGGAGCGAGGCCCTCAATCTCCTCATCGATCGCCTGCTGCCACCGGCCTCGCGCCTGAAGACAATGACGATCGCTGCCGATGAGGTGGAGAGCGTCCTCAACAAGGGCGAGGCCGACGCTGCGCTGATCTTCCCGACGGATCTCGCCGCCCAACTGGCGCACGGCGAGCATCCCAGGCTGCAGCTTGTGCTTGAGGGGTCTGATCCCACGGTCGCCGCGGCCATGCGTGAGAGCGTGACGGCTCTGGTTCGTCAGCTCGATGTGGCGTTGGTGCAGGCCCAGAGTCAGAGGGGTCAGGGGCAGCAGGGACCGGTGCCTGCCGTCAATGTGCCGGCGACCTCAGTGCTGACCTTGGCGACGCCGCGCTACCTGCATGGTGGCCCGGACTATACCTTTAACGACGCTCTGGCTCCTGTCTTTATCGGAGTCTTCTCCTTCTTCTTCGTCTTTCTGCTCACCTCGGTAGCTTTCCTGCGCGAGCGTTCCCAGGGGACGATTGAGCGGGTGCTGGCCTCGCCCCTGCGCCGCGGCGAGCTGGTCATGGGCTATGTCTGCGGCTTCACCCTCTTCGCCCTGGTGCAGGCCGTTGTCGTTCTGCTCTTCGTGATCTTTGTGTTGCGAGTGCACTATCAGGGGAATCTCGGTCTGGTCTTTCTGGTGGCGATCCTGCTGACAGTGAGCGGCGTGAACCTGGGCATCTTTCTCTCGACGTTTGCCCAGAATGAGTTTCAGATCATCCAATTTATCCCTTTGGTCTTTGGGTTGCAGGTCCTGCTCTCGGGGATTTTCTGGCCTGTAGCGCAACTTCCTGCCTGGCTGCAGCCCGTTTCCTATCTCCTCCCTTTGACCTATGCCAATGAGGCCCTGCGCGACGTGATGCTCAAAGGAAGCGACTTCGCTCAGATTGCTCCGCAGCTGGCGGCGTTGCTGGTCTTCATGTTGCTGATGATTGGGCTGAGCGCGGTGACCGTGAGGCGTCAGGTTGCCTGATGCACAAAGAAAAGCCGTGTCGGATCAGATCAGAAAGGAGGGTTTGCCCATGTTAGAAGCGAGTGGTGTCCCGCGGCTGGCAGCTGCTGAAGGAAAGGAGAAGGCCGGGCCTCCGGCGGGGCAGGAAGTGGCCTGCTGCATTGTTGGGGGAGGCCCTGCCGGATTGATGCTTGGCTTGCTGCTGGCGCGTCAGGGCATCTCTGTGCGAGTACTGGAGGCGCATGGGGATTTCGACCGCGATTTTCGGGGGGATACGCTTCATCCCTCGGTGCTGGAGATCATTGATCAGCTCGGCCTGAGTGAGAGGCTGCTGGCGTTGTCCCATAGCCGTGTGCAGCAGTTTGGCCTGCAGACCGAGGACGGGTGGCTGGAGCTGAGCGATTTTCGCCTGCTCCCGACGCGCTATCCCTACATCATGCTGGTGCCCCAGGTCGACTTTCTGACATTTCTGGCAGGCGAGGCCCGGCGCTGGCCAGCCTTCCAGCTGGAGATGGGGGCGCGTGTCGAAGAGCTGCTAGAGCGAGAAGGGCGTGTCGTGGGCGTGCGCTATCGGACGCGCGAGGGCTGGCGCGAAGTGCGAGCGCTGCTGACGGTCGCCGCTGATGGTCGCTTCTCACGGGTGCGCCAGCTTGCCGGTTTGCTACCGGTGAAGACCTCGCCACCGATGGACGTCCTCTGGTTCCGGTTGCCACGCCAGCCGGAGGATCAGCTCAGCTCGGGCGGTCGCTTCCTGCGTGGGAGGGCTGTCGTCGTGCTTGAACGCGGTAGCTATTATCAGCTTGGCTATCTTATTCCCAAAGGAGGCTATCAGCGTATCCATCAGGCGGGACTGGCCGCTCTCCGTCAGGAGCTGGCGAGCTTTCTTCCTCCAGAACTGGCGGCCCGCCTGGAAACCCTCCAGGAATGGAGGCAGATCGCGGTCCTCACGGTTGAGTCCAGCTATCTCAGGCGCTGGTACCGCCCGGGGCTGCTGCTCATTGGCGATGCGGCGCATGTCATGTCGCCGGTGGCTGGAGTAGGCATTAACTATGCCATTCAGGATGCCGTAGTAGCGGCCAATATCCTCAGCAGTGCTCTGAAGCAGGGGAGTGTGAGCACGAAGGATTTGGCGCGCGTGCAGCGGGCGCGCCTCTGGCCGACGCGGCTGATGCAGCGTGTCCAGGAGCAGATCCAGAGGCGGATCATTGCCTCTAGTCTGGCGAAGGAGGGGGAGCGCTTTCGCGTGCCGGCCTGGTTCCGCTGGCTGGTGCGACGGCGGCTTGCTCGGCTGCTGCTGGCGCACTTTATCGGGCTGGGGATACCGCGGGTCAGGGTGGTGGCCTGAGCGTGGCTTGAGATGATTGCAGGTGATGCAGAGATGTGCCCCCTGCGTAGCGCCTCAAGAAGACTGACAGGCGCTGCGCAGGGAGCAAGTGGATAGGAGTTGTTTTTCGCACGCGTGCGCACTCAGTCAGGCCGTGATGGCGCCGACCTGCTTCTCGAAGTTCTTGAAGAACTGGTCGAGGGCCAGCTTGAGGGTATTTTTCATCACGATCTCGGGAGTGGCGGCGATCTTGCCTTCGAGAGTGGCCTCGGCGGCGTAGCTCAGGTTGGTGGTGGCGGCGCCATCCTCGGCGAGCGTGATAGTGCAGCTGGCCTTGATGCGGCCCAGGGCGTTATATGGCTCGCTCAGCAGTACAACGCGCTCGGGGGCCACAACCTCGCCGGTGCGCACGTAAACGGTATAAGGCCCCTTCAGACCGGGGACGTTGGGAGAAATAACCAGCTTCAGCTCACGTCCCGTGCGCCCATCCGGGTTCTCAACGTACTCGGCGCTCTCGCAGCCGGGAATGCTCTCTTTGAGCACCTGTGGATCAAACAGGGCGTCAAAGACGCGCTGGCGCGGGGCCTTGATCTGCTGACTGCCCGTGATTTCCATCGCGGTCTCGAAACCTTCCTCGCAAGAAAGTCTGGCCCTGCTCAGCCCACACGGCGTGATAGAGGCACCGGGGGCTGGCAGGGAGGTGTCAGGAATCTTCCTCAACACGATCAGTATATCCCCTGTATGAAGTCGCTTCAATCCAGAGGCTAGGAAGTACCACAAGAGGACCGGGACACGAGTGGATGATTCTGGTCGCTCAGGCTGACCAGCTTTCGGGTGGTTAGAGATTGGAGCAAGCCGAGCAGGGAGTATTCGCCCTGCATGATGATCGCGGCGCCTCTGCTCAAATAACATCACTGGAACCGCTCAGACTGGTGGAGCTGAAAAATGACTGGTTCTATGCATGTCTCTAATACATACTCATATATAAATATTGGAAAGTATAAGAGGGTCCTTCAGTAGTTGCGTTCCTTGCAGATAAGGAGTGAACTCAGAGATTTTGAGGTGTGGATTGGCGTTTATCTATTTAGATTGCTCTGGCTACTCCTCTTCCCCCTCCAGTAAGGGCTGTAGTAACATCGGAGGCACAGCATTGAAGGTATGGAGAATTTTTGATAAATATGATGTATTTGCGTTGATTATTATTCTACTTTCTTCTCTGCTGCGTTTTTCGCTGATCCTCCTGGGCTGGCCATCTCTTGATAGCGACGAGGGAACAATGGGGCTGATGGCTCTGCACATTGCCTATCAGGGTGCTCACCCGCTTGTCTTCTACGGTCAGGACTACTTAGCTCCCATCGATGCCTATCTGGCGGCCTTCTTTTTCCTCATCTGGGGTCCCTCAGTTGTCACCCTGCGCCTGAGTGTATTGCTTCTCTTTTGCTTTTTTCTGATACAGATCTATTTATTGACTAGTCTGGTCTATAATAAACCGCTGGCGCTCTGCACTTTGCTCATCGTGGGGGCAGGTCCTGGCGAGGTAGTCTTTCGGGAGCTTGAGGCTGCTGGAGGATCACCGGATGTCCTCTTCTTCTGCTCCTGTCTGCTCCTGGTCACTTGCAAGATCGTCTTGAGCAGGCAGCAGCGGCTCGCGGTGCAGGAGCAGGCTGGGCTGTGGGATGGGCTGGCTTTGGGAGGTTGGGGCCTGTTGGCTGGCGTCAGCATCTGGAGTGATCCGCTCGTGCTCCCTTTCGTTGGCATGGCTTTCTTATTGCTGCTAGAGAGCTATCGCCGCCAGCTCAAGCTAGCCCTGCTCTTGATCCTTCTGGCGGGCCTGCTGGTGGGCCTGGCGCCGGAAATCATCTACAAAGTGACGGTTCCGCCTTCGCCGACCAGGTTAGCTCTGCTCGGTCCGGGCTATCATGAGCCTGCCTATCCTCCCGTTACGGCGAGCAGTGGAGCGGGAGCGACAGGGACCGGGATGGCGATCCAGGCTTCGCCAATGCTGCAGATTGCTGGAGCGTTGCTCGTCAGCCTGCCCTTAGCGACGGGAGGCAACGCCATCTGTACCCTGGGGTCTGGCCAGGCCTGGCCACCTCGGGGAGACCCTCAGACGCAGTTATGCACGGTGCTGCATGGTGCCTGGTCTCTTGGCTACCTTGTTCTCTGGTTTCTGGCAGCGGGGCTGGCCTTGAAAGCCTGGTGGCCCTGGCGACGACGAGATCCCAACCCTGAGTCCGACGAGAGGTCCTGTGCGCTTGAGCATGCCAGACAGGGAGCCAGGTTGATGGTGCTCGGGGGAGCTGGTGGCACCCTTTTTCTCTATTGCCTGTTCCCTCCAGCGGCGCTTACCCCCTGGCCTTCCTCTCGCTACCTGGTAGGACTGATCATCAGCATCCCGGCGGTGCTCTTCCCCCTCTGGTGTCTTGCCTGCTCGTCCTCGCAACGCCTGCGCTGCGGACTTCCTTTGCCGGTGGCTCGATTGGGATCAATGGTAGCAGTGGTGATGGCGATCGCTACCTGGTGGCTGGGGAGTGGTCAGCTCCTGGCCCAGGCCCCTGGGGTTCAGGTGTTGAATAAGGAGCAGCAGGCTTTAATCAACTTTCTTCTGAAAAGGGGCGCTACACGTATCTATACCGACTATTGGACCTGTGACCGGATAGCCTTTCAGAGCACGGAACGCATTATATGCAGTGTGCTCGATGCCGGGTTGCAGCCTGGTCTGAATCGTTATCCGCCCTATAGCTCCCTGGTCCAGGCGGCCCCTGCTCTTCCATGCTATGTCTTCCCTGTCGGTTCTCCTCAAGATCTAAGACTTCAGCAGCGCATAGCACGCGGCTATCGTTATAGCCGTCTGACCTACATGAATTATGCCATCTATGAGCCATTGCTATATATATAGCTACGCAGTGTTTTGCTTCATCTAGAGATCTGGATTATCCAACGATGCCAGGCTCAAAGGCTCCGCTCCTGGATAGCAGGACTGGATCTGTCTCTCACTCATGGCCGGGTGGGGCCTGGGGAAGGACGGTGAAGGCGGCCAAGCCAACCAGGCCCCAGAGCCTGACCAGAGCGATTCTGCGCTTACCTCGCTTCCCCAGCTGATGGACTGGCCTGAGCAGCTGGCAGCTAGGAAGAGCCAGTGAGGCGCCAGAGAATGATGGTGTGATCTGTTGAAGCGGAGGCCAGCCCCTGCTGGCTCCAGGCCACCGCGGTAACGCTGCCGTGATGGCCGCTATAGGCCGTTGCCCGGGCTGCAGAGCCGTTACTACCTAATGTCCAAACCCGCACGCGTTCGTCGCTGCACGCTGTCGCCAGGCGGCCTGGCGTTGTCGGGTCCCAGGCCAGCCCATTGACCGCCGCTGGATGGCTCAGACGCTCTTGAACGACGCCCGAGGCGCTGTCCCAGATCACCACCTGGTGATCTGCTCCGCCCGAGGCCAGCTGCGTCCCGTCAGGGGACCAGGCCACGCTCAAGGCGGCGCCGCGGTGACGGTAGTAACTTTGCAACAGGCGTCGGCTGCTCAGGCTCAGCGTCGTCACCAGGCCGCTATCGAGCGCCACAGCCAGCGTTTCGCCGCCGGGAGCCAGGGCCAAAGCCCGAATGCGGGCCTTCAGCAGGCTGCGCGTTGTCATGCCGCTCAAAAGCAGCTCATGGCCGCCATTGCCGAGCGTGCCAGCCAGCAACACATCTCGTCTCTCGGTCCAGGTCAGGGCGCTAACAGGTGCCCCCAGATCATTGAAGGTCTGCTGCAAGGCCCCGCTGGTTGTCCAGACCTGCACTGAGTGATTCTCTCCCCCTGAAGCCAGGAGGGTTCCGTCGGTGCTCCAGGCCACTGCCAGAATAGGGGTGGCTTGCTGGCTGTAGGTCAGCAGGGCACGGGCCTCGCTCGCCAGCCAGAGGCGCGCTGTCTGATCGCGTGAGCCTGAGACCAGGTGCGTCCCATCGGGAGACCAGGCCAGGCTGGTGACGCTATCTTGATGCCCTTGCAGCACGGCCAGAGCCTGGGCCGGGCGCCTGTTTAGGAAGAAGTAGAGGCCGGTGCCCACAGCACCCACGCCGACCACTCCTGCTGCCATCAAGGCCAGGGCGCTTCGCCGGCTCATCTTCCCTCCACGGCCTGGCTCTGGCCGGGCCGGTGGCTGTGGGGGGCGCAGGGGGGGCTGGACCCTCTGGCCTGGAGCTGTCCCTGGCAACGGCTGGGGCTGTGCCAGCAGGGGCGGACTGAGCTGCCCAAAGTCTGGAGAAGTGGCTGGCAAAGCTGAAGGAGCGAAAACGGTCGGGGCAGAGGCCGCTTCCTGACGTTGCTGCAGGCTCAGAGATGGGGGTGCTGCTCCTGGAGAGCCACCGAGAGTCAGCGGCTGGCCGCCGCGCGGCAACTTCAACTGCTCAATCTTCTCCGCTGCGGGCCTGGTGGCGGGCAAGGCGGAATCTGGCGGCTCCCGCAGCAGCATGGTGCTCGCTGTCTCGGTGTCGCCTGCTGGCTCCCCCTTCGTTGGCAGCCCAAAGAGTGGCTGCAATGGCGACGGGCGACTATGAGCAGCATGGGCGAAGGCCGCAGCAAAAGCTCCAACCGAAGGATAGCGCTCCTGTGGACTTTTAGCCAGAGCGCGGGCAAAGACCGGCTCCAACTCTGCCGGCAGCGCCGGGTTGAAGGAGCGCAGCGGAGGCGGCTCCCGATGTAGATGCTGATGCATCAACTGCGCGGGATCGCCTTCGAAGGGCGTGCGCCCGGTCAGCAGCAAATAGAGCATGACCGCCAGGGCGTACTGATCGCTTTCGGGGCGCGCCTCGCCGCCGAACTGCTCAGGCGCCATATAGAGAGGCGTCCCAAAAATGTGGCTGGTAGCTGAGCTAAAAGAAAAAAACTTGGCCAGACCGAAATCTGAGAGCAGCAGATGCACGCGCGGCCCGGCCTCGATGCGCAACAAGAAATTGGCTGGTTTGATATCGCGGTGGACAATGCCGCGATCGTGAGCGTACTGCAGGGCGGAAGCTGCTTGCTGAAGGTAGTCTTCGGCCTCGCTCAGAGTGAGAGGCCAGGCCGAGGGCAGACCTGGGGGCAAAGGAGGAACCTGGCTGAGCGACTGCTGGGAGGCCATACCCGCGCGGCGGCGCAGCCAGTCCCAGAGCGAGCCTTCCGGGCGATACTGCATGACCATATAGGCGCGCCGACCCAGCTCGGTCTCTTCCTCTCCATAGCGATAGAGCGGCAGAATATGCAAATGATCCAGGCTTGCTACGGCGCGCGCTTCCTGTTTAAAGCGCTCCAGTGCTTTCTCGGCCTCGGGGAAGTCGCCGGCCTCGGCGCGTACCACCTTAATGGCGACCTGCTGACCAATCATGGGGTCCTCGGCCAGGTAAACGGTGCCCATACCGCCGCTGCCGATAAACTGCTTGATGGTGTATCCCCCGATCACTGAGCCGATCAGTGTATCCACTGCCTTTGTCTCTCCTGCTCGTCAAGCGTTCGCTTAGCGGGACTGCATCTCATCCAGGGAGCGGGCAGAGCGCGCGTAAGTAACAGGTTGGCCAGCCAGGAGACGGTCCACCCGCGAGGGAACCCATCTCTGACTTACTCACTTGCCGATATGCTGGCTCTGCCCACAGCAGAACAGCCCATCCTGGCATAATAGCATGAGCCGGGCTGCCTGTCGACCGCTGCTGGCCCGATCGGGGACCTGGTCTACCGATCTTGAGCGATTCTAGAGAAACGATCTGGTCACGCTCGTCACTCTCTCCTCCTCTTCGGCTGGCCTTCCTACCCGCCTGCCACTTAGTTAGTAGGTGGAGTTAAGTGAGGCGGCAATCATGGCTGCCAGGATGGTGGCGCCGCAGCAGGCCAGCAGCAAGAGACCGCCAGTGGGGATCAGCACCGCGGCGCTTGCCGGACCGCCCTGCAGGCGCTGGCTGCCCATCGTGGCAAAGACGAGCAGAACAAGGGCATAGATGAGGGCGATGATCTCCACAATCAAGCCGAGAATGCTCACGAAGGGGATGATCCCGATGATGCTGCAGATGATGAAGAGAGTTAGCAGTGGCCCGTAGATGAGCATGCTGCTGTAGCATTGCTGCAGAAAACTGCCCTGTCCCTTGAAGGCCCTGGCCAGCAAATAGATCAGCCCTTGAAGAATAAAGAAGCTGCCGACCAGCAAGATAAGGGAAATGAGCGAAGAGAGAAGAGAGCCAGCGACGCTGGCCGAACTCGCCAGTGCTCTGTAGGCGCTGGGTAAGATGCTCGCCAGCAAGGCACTGGAGGCCAGCCTGGTAAAGAAGGTAATGATGGCATACAGTACTGAGAGTCCCAGCAGCTGTACCCAAATGATATCCCAGGAAGCCTTCCCCAGCTCTTGGGCAAAGGTCTCTGCCGACGGATGCGAGATCACGCGCATGTACTGACGTGGTAGCTCGCGCAGGGCCTGCTCCAACGGTAGCGGCGTGGCCATGACCGGTGGATAGGGGCCGGGCTGCCCGCCATAGTAGGTCGGTGGCATATAGGGGTTCACCGGCGGCTGCCCATAGGGATTGACTGGCGGCCCATAGGGATTAGCGGGTGGTGGTGTGGGTGAGGCAGGTGTCTCATAGGGGTTAGGTGGCGGTGTAGGCTGCTGTGGCACTTGCCCTCCCTGGTTGGGGTCCCAACTCATCGATGTAAGCTCCTTTCCAGCTTCTCACAAGAGATCAATCAATCCATCAGATGAATGGATACAGGCTTCTCAATGATAACATAACGTTATAGGTTGCGTCTACTACAATTGCTCATCCCTTTGCTTGCCAGAGCAGTCGTATTATGCCTATAATCAGGGAGAAAAACTTGCTCAGCGGCGCGTCCGTCTCTTCGTCTCCTCTTCTCATGTGCGCCCCTGTCGCTTCGCTCAGCGCGGGGCTATCCCGTGTGATCGGTGGCTGCCTGTGAGGCGGCTCTGCCTTGCCAGAGCGCGTTAGGGGTGGCTCTCATCCTTGTTTAGACAGAAAGGGGAACAGCTCTCTATGGCCTGGGCGATTCTGACTGCTGCCTTCCTGGCCTCGGCGGTCGAATTTGTCGAAGCCTTCACCATTGTGCTCGTTGTGGGATTGACTATCAACTGGCGCAGCTCGCTGGTCGGAACTGTCGCCGCCGCTGCCACGCTGGCCTTGCTGGTGGGGGCCCTGGGTTTGGCTCTCGTCTACTGGATTCCGCTGGCCCTGCTGCGTCTCGTGATCGGCATCCTGCTTATTCTCTTTGGCCTCAAATGGCTCAAGAAGGCTATTCTACGCTATAGTGGCCTCAAGCCGCTGCACGACGAGGAGGCTATCTTTGAGGAACAGATGGCGACCCTGCGGGCGCGCGGCGAGCAGCCACGCCCGCGTCTGGAGCCGTTTGGCGTGGCTCTCTCCTACAAGACCGTCTTGCTAGAGGGGCTGGAGGTGGCTTTTATCGTGATCTCCTTTGGCAGTAGCGCCATCACTCCCAGCTGCAGCGCCAGCTGCGCCCTTGGCACGGCGGCCCTCGGCGCCAGCGCTGCCGGGCTGTTGGTGGTGCTCGTTGGCCTGCTGCTGCAGGCCCCGCTCAAGCGTGTCCCGGAGAATACGCTCAAGTTTCTGGTCGGCATCATGCTGACGACCTTCGGCACCTTCTGGAGCGGCGAGGGTTTGGGTATCAACTGGCCGCTAGAGGATGCTTTTCTGCTGGTGCTGGCCGCCTTCTATTTGCTTTGCTCCGCCCTGCTGGTGCTCTGGCTCAAGGACCAGGCCCGTCGGCGTGTCGCTCCGGGCTTCAGCTCCGCCAGTCTGCCTGAGAGAGGAGGCCGCTGATGCTGCCGCGACTGCTCAGGCCGCTGCGGGCCTTGTACCAGTTTCTCGTGGGCGATCCGCTCATTCTCAGTGGGGTGGTTCTGCTCTTCGTCCTGCTTTTGCTGCTGCCGGTGGGCCTGGCCCCACTCCATGCGGTGCTCCTGGTAGTGGCCCTACCCGTGATTCTGGCCGCCTCGCTCTGGCGTGAGCTGCACTAGCGCCCTGAGAGAGGCGTGACAAAGTCTAGCGAGGCGGACCTGCGTGGAGTGGAGTTCCTTTCCTTGTCCCACCCGGGTCCGCCTCGTGACAGAGGAAGGGAGTGCTGCAAGGACAGTGACCGCCTTGGGCGAGCTAGATCCAGATGTCTGAGGTGCAGTCGCCGCCGGGATAGCGCATCTCATGGGCGCGCGCTGGCCCCGCTGGCTCCTGACCGAAGTCGACGTAGAAGTTCTCGTTGATCTGCATGCCGCCGTGCTCGGGATCGCAGTCGATCTGCAGCAGGTAGGAGCCACGCCTGGCCAACTCGGGATAGAATTGATTGTCCCAACTGCTGTAGAGCGAGTTTGTCACGTAGAGCCGCCGTCCGTCCAGGCTCAGCTGCAGCATCTGCGGTCCGCCGACCAGCTCGTGGCCTTTGACCGGCTGGGCCTTGCCGAGCAGGCCGCCGCACCAGACCTGGCCAGTCAGGCGTGGATGGGCCGGATCGCTGATGTCGTACTGGCGGATATCGCCGTGCAGCCAGTTCGAGAAATACAGGTAGCGGTCGTCCATTGAGACCAGCAGGTCGGTGATGAGCGAGGGGACCGGGAAGGGCCAGCCCTCCAGTTCGACCGAGGGAACCTCGATCACCGGCTGCACTTGCCAGCTCCCATTGGCGCGCTCCCAGTGCCAGATGACGCTGCTGAGGGCGGCGCCGACAAAGCCATGCGTGCTGTCGGGATTGTGGTGGAAGCGCACCTCCAGCGGGATCAGCCCTTTGTCGCCCAGGTCGACGCTCTGAACGATCTCATGACGCTGCCAGTCCCAGAAATGGATCTGGCGCCCGTATTTGCCGGCCTGGACATCCTCTAGATTGAAACCGTCGAAGTAGGTCTTCGGCGCCCCCCACTCGCTGCTGACCATGACGTTGTGCCGCGGCTGATACCAGAAGTCGTAGTTGTAGCGCATACCGTCGGCCTTCTGCTCCCAGCGCCCGGCGATGCGAAACTCCTCGTCGAGGAGCAGAAAGCCGCCAGGGCCGTTACCCTCGCCGTCGCCCAGCATCGAAATCATAACGTGTCCGTCGGGCAAACAGTGCACGGTATGAGGGGCGCTCAGGTTGGTCTTGGCCTTGATCTCCTCCGGCTCAATGACTTTGTGCAACCTGGGGGCCCGCTCGTCCTGAGCGTCGACGATGTAGATACGGCTGGAGCGATTGCCCGGGATGACCAGGAAGCGCCGCGACTTGTGGGCGTCGCCGTGGCAGGAGCTACAGGCGTTCCAGCCGAAGTGATGCAGCTCATCGCCGACGTAGGGCATGACGGTGCGATGAATCACCTGCGAATAGGTGGGCGAGTCGGGATCAACGTCAACGGTGGCCAGGTAGTCGGGAGCTTCAACGCCGGTGCCAACGTGCAGGGCAATGGTATAGAGCACCTTCTCGCGCGGCCCTCGGGTAGCCTCTTCAGGCGAGGCATAACCCGGCCCACAGGCAGCACCGTTGTGCTCATGGTGCTCATGATGCTCATGCTCTGCTGGATGGTGGGCATGCTCGTGATGTTCTCCAGCACTCATGATTCTCTCCTCCGGCTTGACCTCTTCCAGGCCGGCGGGCCGGGCGCCCTGGCTGGCTGATCAAGCTCAGGCCCGTCGGCGTTCGTTCCTACAACCCATTACATGATTTAGTTTATCCAGAAAATCAACAATATGCAAGAGGAGAAAAGCGCCGCCAGGACAGGCGGCGCCGTAGCGAGCACTACTTCATTGCTGTTTCGGCGATGTAGCGCAGGTCCAGCTCCTCCAGTTCGCGCTTCTTCCCGAGCAGCAGCTTGGCCATCTCGAAGGCGCGATTGAGCTGCTCCTGTTCGAGGGTATAGCCCAGCTCGCGCATCTGGGCGGCGAGGGCGGCGCGGCCCGAGAGCTTCCCCATGCGAATGCGGCGCTCGGTGGGGCTCAGGCCGATTGACTCAGGGGTCATGATCTCGTAGGTGCGGGCATCCTTGAGCACCCCATCCTGATGGATGCCGCCGCCGTGGCTGAAGGCGTTCTGACCCACGATGGCCTTGGTCCACTGGGGCTGCATGCCCGAGTATTTGGCGATCAGGCGGCTGGTAGGAATAATCTTAGTGGTATCGACGCGCACATCCAGGCCCAGGTCTGCCGAGCGTGTGCGGATGGCCATCACCACCTCCTCGGTAGCGGCATTGCCGGCGCGCTCTCCCAGGCCGTTGAAAGAGGTATCGACGCGCTCCGCGCCGTTGCGCAGGCCCTCCAGGGCGTTGGCCACGGCCAGACCGAGATCGTTGTGGCAGTGAGCCGAGATGCGGATCGTCGGAAACTCGCGCTTGAGGTCAGCGATCAGCTGGCCGAACTCCCAGGGCAGGGCGTAGCCCACGGTGTCGCAGATGGTGACGAAGCGCACGCCCTCCTTGAGGATGGCTTCGCAGACTTCCAGAATGAAATCGTGCTCGGTGCGCGTCGTATCTTCGAGGGCGAAATCGACGGTGTCGGTCAGGGTGCGGGCGTAGGCCACGGCGGTGCGGGCCATCTCCAGCACTTCCTGGCGGCTCTTGCCCAGCTTGACCTGGCGATGGATGGGGGAGACGCTGATGAATGGCTCGATCACCGGATGGGCGGCCACTTTGACGGCCTCCCAGGCGGCCTCAATGTCGCCCCTGACGGCGCGGGCAATGGCGCAGATCTCAGCGTTCTCGACCTGCGAGGCGATCAGGCGCACGGCCTCGAATTCGCTCGGTGAGGAGACCGGAAAGCCGACATCCAGGGTATCGAAGCCCATGTCGGCCAAAGCCCGGGCGATCTCTAGCTTCTCTTCGGGGAAGTAATTGACGCCGGGGGTCTGTTCGCCATCGCGCAGGGTGGTTTCATAGAATTTGACGATGCGTGGTTGCGGTCGCTGTGGCTGGGTCGTCATTGTTCTCTCCTTACTGCAATGTAACACACTGCCTGCGCGCCCTTGCGCAGAGCAGCGAGTGAACACGCGAGAAGCAAGACAGGAGACGCTCGCTCAACTCCGCCTGCGCCCATGTGGACCCACCCTTGCCCTCCCTTCCTCGCTCTTCCTCAGCTTCTGCTATTTGCCGGTCTCCCTGTCATCTGTAGACATTATATGCCTCTCCTTGAAGGGGAGGCAAGCGCCGCTCTGTCCAGCGGGAACCGGGCCGGGCAGAGCGGCGGCGTCTCGTCTCGCCCCTTACCCATAGATACTCGTCTCGCCCCTTACCCATAGATACCTGAGAAGCGGCTGCCTGCCTACCTGCCTCCTCCGCTCAGCGGTGCTGCGAGAAGAGCCAGGGAAAGAAGTCGCTGACACGCAGGGGGCTATTTTCCAGCGAGTAGACGTAGCCCCAGACGCCGTGTCCGGCCCCGGCGAACTCGGTATAGCGAGGATGGCCGCCAACGGCGCGCAGGGCCGCGATCATGTCGCGCGAGCCGCTGACGGGCACCACTGGATCGGCGGAGCCGTGGAAGGCCCAGATCGGCAGGTCCTTGATGCGCGCGGCCAGCGAGGGATCGCCGGCGCCGGCGATGGGGGCGGCAGCGGCAAAGAGGTCAGGCCAGCGCTCAATGGCGTCCCAGGTGCCGTAGCCGCCGTTCGAGAGGCCCGTGACATAGAGGCGCGTGCGATCGATGTTGTTAGCGTACGCCTGGAGTACTCGATCGAGCAGGGCTTTGGTGAGCTGGAGCGGGATACTTGGCTGAGCTGGCTGATGATAGGAGCCGCCGTTGATGGGGACGTTGACCCATTGCTGCCCCTGTTTCATTTGTGGAACCAGGACGAAGCAGGGCCAGCGCTGCTGGATGTGTGGGTTGGCCGGCCCCTGGTAGTCGCTGCTCCAGACACGCACGTAGGACTGATTGAGCAGAAGTTGCTCATTCTGAGCAGCGGTATAGTAGGGTAGACTGCGCTCGCCTCCGCCGTGGAGGAGTAGGACCAGCGGGTACCGTTGCTGGGGATTGAGCGGCTGGGGCACATACAGGTAGTAGACCAGGCTGTTGCCCCCTTGCGAGAAGATGTGCGCAGTGAAGCCCAGGTAGTTGAGGCCAGGCAGGGCTGGGGAGAGCAGAGAGGCGCTCGCTGTAGGAGCCGGCGTCAGGCGCCGACTCGTCAGCGGCTCCTGCTGCTCATCGCGATGAGACTGGATTGCCAGCGGTGAGGCAACGCTGCGGCGCAGGCCGAGGGGGCCGCGCAGGCTATAGAGCGTGGCGCTCATCAGACAGGCCAGGGCCAGCACTATCAAGACTATGGTTTTTGTGCGCTTGCTCATAGCGGGCCAGTGCTCCAGACCGGAGATCTTGAGGCGCGGAAACGCCAGCGGTATCTGTGGGGCCGGTCTGCGAGACTGCCGGCACGAGGGCGATGGTTGCTTTTGCTGCTGGAGCCGGCTGCCTTCTGCCGGCGTCGGGCAGGGCCTCGGCTTTGCTCTCCTCCCTCTGACTCTGATGGCCGCCAGCGGCGCGGGCGTGAGGCCGCGGCCCCGCACGCCCTACCAGACGGCTGAGCCAGGGTGTGTACATAAGCGCACTACTGACCGCCAGCGAGAGCGCGGCAACGGCACACCAGAGCAGGACCACACGCAGGGCAACAGGCCAGCTGCCTGGTAGCAGGGGTAGCAAGCGGCCAAGCAGTTGGTTGAGAATCAAGACATGGATCAGGTAAACACCGAAGGAGGCGTCCGAGCAGAGGCTCCAGAGGCGCACGCTCAGGCGCTTGTTGATCTCCTGACTGGGCAGACCTGCCAGTCCTCTTGCCCAACGGGCGCAAAGCCAAAGGGCCAGGCCGATAACCGCTACGCTATAGAATACCATACTTGGCTGCAAGACAGAAGTAGCGTAGCCCATTGACTCGTGATAGACGCTGATCTGCTGGGCAAAGTGGACCCAGAGGGCCAGCAAAGTCAGGGCGAAGAGGCCCATGATCAGGCGCGCGTGCCGCAAGACAAAACGACGTACCTGCTCGAAATGGAGGGCCGCCAGTCCACCCAGCACAAAGTAGAACTGATACATCAGAACGAAGCGATCTTGATAGACGGCCACCGTGTGCCAGAAAGCGTTGCCGCTGCGCTGCACGGTATGGTAGTCGACGTAGAAGAGCAGGACCTGCAGCACGAAGCTGCCGAGGAGCAGGAGCCAGGGATGGCGATCCCAGCGTTTGAGCAGGCCCATGAAGAGCGGGAAGATCACGTAGAACTGGATGGTGAGCAGAATATAGTAGAGCTGATAGGAGGCGTTGCCCGTCGCCACATCGAAGAGGGCCGTCTTGAGAAAGGTACTCCAGGAGCTGGGGTGCGTGTTAACGACGACGTAGACCAGACTCCAGAAGACATAAGGAAAGATGACCCCCAGGCTGCGCTTCTTCCAGAACTGCCCAACTGGAAAACGGCGCCCGTTGTAGACGTAGACGAGGGCGAAGGCCGTGACGAACATGAAGATCTCGCGCGTGAAGTGGAATGAGACCAGCAGGGCGTTCTGGATGGCGTAGCCCACGCCGCTCCCATTAAGGAAGGCAGTGGCTGCCAGGACATGCACCGCGATGACACTGAGGGCGGTGCAGGCGCGCAAGGGATCAAGCTCATAGACATGCGGTCGCTTGCCGCTACCGGCTGGCGAGCTGGAGCTATGACCGTCGCTGGGGCGACGAGCGCTACTGCTGCTACTGCTGAGGCTGATACTGGTCTGACTCAAAGCTAACTCCTGACCTCCTCCCTGGCGATCTGCTGTAGCTCGCGCCGCGCTTGCTCACGGGTGCGCAGCAGGCGGCGGTCGATCTTGCCAGTGGCATTGCGCGGCAACTCGGGCAGGATCAGGTAGTCGACGGGGACGCGCGGTGGACTGAGGCGCTGGCGGGCATAGCTGCGCAGCTCCTCGACGCTGAGCTGGCGGCCTTCTTGCAGGCTCAGGTATGCCACGACGACCTCTCCGTAGAGCGGGTCGGGTCGTCCAACGACGGCGACCTCGCGCACCGCCGGGTGTTCCTGCAGGGTCTCCTCGATCTCGCGTGGGGCGATGTTCTCGCCGCCGCGGTTGATGACCTCGCGCAGCCGCCCCTTGATGAAGAGATAGCCGTCCTCGTCGAAGTAGCCCAGATCACCGGTGCGGAACCAGCCGTTCTGGAAAGAGGAAGCACCGGCGCCATCCTCGTAGGCGCGGATGACGTTGGGGCCGGAGATGCAGATCTCGCCCACCTCGCCAGGCGGTAGATCGTACAGCTCTTCGTCTTCCTGACTCTGGCTGCGAGCGTCGCCGCGCGGCAGGCAGATGCGCATGGCCACACCGGTCGGACGGCCCACCGAGCCGGCCTTATGCAGCGCGGGCGGCAAGGGATTCGCCGCGACCTGGCTGCCGGCCTCCGACAGTCCGTAGGTCTCGATCAGAGGAATGCCAAAGCGCTCTTCGAAGGCACGCAGGTTGGCCGGCGGCAGCGGGGCCGAGGCGCTGCGCGCGAAGCGCAGCCGGCCTGGCAGAAAGGCCGGGCACTCCTCGCTTTCGAGCAGCAAGGCCACAATGGTGGGCACGACGCTGATCCAGGTGGCTTCGTAGCGCTCGACCCAGGACCAGAAGCGTCGCCGGCTGAAGCGCGGGGCCACGATGAGCGAGGCGCCGGCCAGCAGCGAGGCACAGAGGCTGACGACGGGCGCGTTGATATGGAAGAATGGCAGGGTGGTCAGGCCGCGATCGGCGCTGGTCAGGGCGTGACTGCGGCGCACCTGCTCGGCGGTCCAGGTGATCTGGCGCTCGCTGAGGGCCAGCCACTTCGGCTCTCCTGTGCTGCCGGAGGTACTCAGGTAGACGCGTCCCTCGCGTACCGGCAGAGGCCGAGCTGGCTCTGGAGCATGGCTGACGAGGGCGGTGAGTTGGGAGGCCGTGAAGAGACGTGCGCTGGAGGGCAGGAGCCGGGCGCTCCAGGCGCTCTCTCCTTCATCGGCGGCACAGAGCAGGCTCGGATGCTGACGCGCCAGCAGGCGCCGGGCCTCGTCAGCGCTGGCCGCCGGTGGAACGGGGATCAGGTCATAGCCGCTGCTGAGGGCTGTCAGCCAGATCAAACCGCTGAGCAGACTGCCCGGCAGGGCGAGCATGATGCGCTGGGGTGGCGGACCGAAGAGCTGACGCAGAAGGGCCAGTCCCGCCAGCGCCTGGCTGTAGCTCAGCTCTTTGCCGCTCTCGGCCTCGATGAGTAGGACCTTGTTCGGCGTCTGACGGGCGCCGTGCTGCAGGCTGGCCAGGAGACGACCAGGCGTGAGTACAGTCCGCGAGAGGGGCGTTGGCCCGATATTTCTCGTTGGTGGTAGGCTGATAGTAGTCATAGACGTATCCGTTCCTGAGAGAGATTATCTCTGCGTTGCTGCAATCAGACAGACAACCTGCAAGCGAATCACGTTGCTTTGCTTTGCCTGAGATAGGGCAGCTGGATTGACACCATAGTGAGCACAGCTTTTGAGTAGCACAAGCATTGTCTTTTGAAACTGCCATTCATCTTGCCACCTGGGGCTGAAAAAAGGCCGCAGCGAGCCTGAAAATTCGCTGAAATGGCGTCGCTGGCAGCTCTACAAGCGCTCTCGTCGCTGAGGCTGGCCGTAAGAAAAATGGGCGGCGCACCCGCTGCAGGGGGATGAAAGGAAGGGAAAAGGGGGGATTCAGCGAATTTTCAGCCGGGCTTGCTATATACCATGCAGGTATTGTTCACTATCCCTGGGGGCTGGCAGGTTTGCCACTTCAGGCCCCCCTGAGCGTATAGGAAGAAGAGAGCGTCTGCTTTGGCACTTGTATAAGATAGGGCACAGGATTTCAGCATGCTGGCGAGCAATAAGGAGCATAACGGTAGCAAGAGCAAGCAACCATCGGTCCTGATTGTCGATGATGAGCCGCAGATCATAGACTTTCTCCAGATGGGGTTTGTCTACGAAGGCTTTCAGGTGCTGGTGGCCACCAGTGGGCCGGAGGCGGTGCGCATGGCCACGCAGCATCAGCCGGATATCATCATTCTGGATATCATGCTGCCCGGCTGCGATGGCCTGGAGGTCACGCGCCAGCTACGGCGCAGTCACGATATCCCGATTATCATGCTCACGGCCCGCGACGAGGTTGACGACCGCGTGGCCGGGCTGGACTGCGGCGCCGACGACTACCTGACCAAGCCCTTCGCCTTTCGCGAGCTGATGGCGCGCACGCGGGCCGTGCTGCGCCGTCACGGCAACAACGTCGCCGACATACTCTCGTTCCAGGACATTACGCTTGACCGGGGCACTCATACCGTCACCCTGCGCGGTGAGCCAGTCGAGCTGACGCCGCGCGAGTTCAGCCTGCTAGAGCTGTTCCTGATGCATCCGCGTCAGGTCCTCTCGCGCGACACCATTCTCTCGCGCGTCTGGGGCTATGACTACGTCGGAGACGACAACATTGTCGAGGTTTACGTCCGCCATCTGCGCGAGAAGCTGCACGACAATCCGCCACGCTTGCTGCAAACGGTGCGGGGTATTGGCTATACCCTGCGAGGCTAAAGCATGAAGAAGCGCGCCAATCGTCTGTCGCGACTCTTACGCCACGTGCCGATCCGCTGGCGCCTGGTGCTGGTCTCTCTTGGCCTCTTGACCCTCCTGCTCGGCTCGCTCGGAGTGATCATCTCCCTGATTGCCGAACAAGACCTGCTCTCTAATCAGGTCGACGTCCTCTGCAACGAGGCCCAGGTGGCCATCAAAGGCATCATGAAAGGCAACCAGGATCACCCTTTCCGCCTCTCGTACACCTTTTTGCCGCCGGAAAAGCCTTCGACGGACTTTCTCTATACCGCCTCGACGCTGGCTTTTCGCCTCGTGAGTCCCAGCACCAATGCCGCCATTTTGGCCACCGACGGTAGTGTACTGGTGCCGGGCAGCAGCTCCCCCTTTGCCTTGCAACCTATCGATGTGCCGCCTGCGCAGGTGCAACAGGCCCTGCAGCGCGATGACCAGCGCCCCCCCTATCTGGTGCTCAAGGGGGCCAATGGGCAGCCGCAGCTGGTCGTCTTCCTGCCCCTGGTCGATACCTTCCGCGATCACACGCTGGGCATTCTCCAGATCAGCACCTCGACGACGCCGATCGATGATTTCCTGACAACGCTGCATCTGACGCTCTTCATGGGGGTGGTGGTCCTGCTGGGCCTGGCCACGGCCCTGATCTATCCGTTGGTGAGCGTAGCTCTGCATCCGCTGGTCGAGATCGAGCGTACCAGCCAGCGCATTGCTCAGGGCGAGCTGTCGATGCGTATCGAGCCACCGCCAACGGATGATGAGATCGGGCGTCTGGCTCACTCCTTTAATCGCATGGTGGCGCGGCTGGAGGAGGCTTTCCAGCGCCAGAAGCGCTTTGTTTCAGATGTCTCCCATGAGCTGCGCACGCCGCTGACGGCTCTCAGCGGGAGTCTGGAGATGTTGCTACTGGGGGCCGATCGTGGTGACCTGGAGGCGGCGCGACGCCTGGCGCGTGGCATGTATACTGAGGTGCAGCGTCTACAGCGCATGGTGGAAGATTTGCTGGTGCTGACGCGCCTCGATGCGGGTCGCCTGGAGATGCGGCGTGAGTTGATCAGAGCCGATGACATTCTGGCAACGGTCTGTGAGCAGGCGGAGCACCTGGCGCATGGCCAGACGCTGCGCTGGAGCGTAGCCCCGGGAACACCGGCCCTGCTGGGCGATAAGGACCGTCTGCGCCAGGCTCTGCTCAATATTGTCGATAATGCCTTGAAATATACACCTGCCGAGGGAACGGTCGAGCTGCAGGCCAGTCCGGCCAGCGGTGGTCTGGTCATGCTCAGCGTGCGCGATACGGGCGAGGGGATTCCGCCCGAGGCCCTGCCACATGTCTTTGAACGTTTCTTCCGCGCCGACCCGGCCCGCAGCCGGCTGGGGAGGCGGCCCGGTGGCAGCGGCCTGGGGCTGGCCATCACTCGTGAGCTGGTGGAGGCCCAGGGCGGCAAGATCCGCCTCGATAGCCGGCTGGGCGAAGGGACCACGGTCACGATTCTCTTCCCCGCCGCTGTTGATGGACGCGCCGCGGCGCGCGGTGAGGAGACGGTGCGCAATCGCAGCCTGTCGCAGCCTGGCAGCCGCCCGTCGTGAGACCAGGTCGGTCGGTCGGCTCTGCTCGTGCTCGTCGAAGAGACAGGGGGGCGGGTGAGGGAGAGCAGCGGGAAAAAGAAAAGGGAGGGAGGGGGACGCCAGGGGAGGGCGTCCCGCCTTAGCAGAGTGAAGGTTGCAGGGTAGCTGTGGCAGTGTGCTCGCTCTGCCCCGCTGGCTGCACGAGCCAGCGCGGCTCGCTCAGGTACTTCCAGCCGCCGTCGGCCAGGATGATCACAATCTTGCCTTCTTCCATGCGCTCCGCCACGCGCAGGGCGACGTCCAACACGGCCCCGCTCGACGGACCGGCAAAGATCCCTTCTTGCTCCTTGAGCTGCAGCGTGCGCTCCCAGGCTTGTTGACTGGAGACCAGCAGGCGCTCGTCGATGACGCGCAGATCCAGCACCGGGGGGACGAAGCCATCGGCCAGGTTGCGCAAACCCTGGATGCTGTCACCCTGAACTGGTTCGGCCCCAATAATGCGGATGGCCGGGTTATGCTCCTTGAGGCGGCGGCCGATGCCAGTCAGGGTGCCGCCGGAGCCGAGGCCGGCCACCACCACGCTGACGTCGGGCAGGTCACGCAGCAGCTCCGCCCCGGTTGTCTCGTAATGGGCGGCGGGATTGGCTTCGTTCCCATATTGGAAAAGCATCACATAGCGCGGATCATCTCGCGCGATCTCCTGAGCCAGGCGAATGGCGCCGTTGCTGCCCGCCGCGCCCGGCGAGGTGATCACCGTGGCCCCGTAGAGTTCCAGCATGCGCCGCTTATCCTGTGTCCCCTTCTCCGAGACCACCGCTGTGAAGCGGTAGCCTTTCATGGTGGCGATCAGGGCCAGGGCCACGCCCGTGTTGCCGCTGGTTGGCTCCAGCAGAATGGAATCGGGCTTGAGCAGGCCACGGGCCTCGGCCTCCTCGATCATCTTGAGGGCGATGCGATCCTTGATGCTCCCCGAGGGATTGGCCCCTTCCATCTTGGCGAAGATGCGCACGCGCGGACGCGGGCTGAAACTCTTCAGCTCGATTAAGGGTGTATTACCCACTGTCTCTAGAATGCTGCTGTAATACATGGTAGAAGATATTCCCTCCTTTCAAGGGCGCCCGGCTCAGAGATCGCAGAGCGCCCTGCCGACGGTCAGCACCTCGTCGACCATTGCCTGGATGTCGGCGGCGGTTGTGGCGTAGTGCACCAGGCAGGCGCGCAGCAGCTCCTGGCCGCGCAGGCGTGTGCTGGTCAGAAAGACGCGTCCGCGACGCTGGATCTCGCGCGCCAGTTGCCGATTGAGGCGGTTGAGCAGCGTCGGCTCGTCGCGCAGGGTGGGCGGCGCGTAGCGGAAGCGTACGATGCTCAGGGGACCGCCTGAGATCAGCTCAAGCTCGGGCTGGGCCGCGACCTCATGGGCGAGCAGGCGGGCCATACTGATATTGTTGCTGATGGCGCGGGCCAGCCCGGCGCGGCCTGCTGTGCGCACCGTGGCCCAGGCATCGAGGGCGCGGAAACGGCGCGTGCGCTGTAAGGTATATTCAGACATCCAGTTGGCATCGTCCTCGTCGTCGCTCTGGGTCAGGCGGAAAGCGTCGTGGAGGGCGGAGCCGTGGCGCACAAGGGCGCAGCCGCAGTCGATGGGGACCGAGAGCCACTTATGCTGGTCGGTGGCCAGTGAGTCAACCTGGTCGATGCCGCGGTAAAGCGGAGCGACCCGCTCGTCGAGGATGCCGAAGGCGCCGTAGGCTCCGTCGACGTGCAGCCAGAGGCCCTCGGCGTGGCAGAGTTCGGCCAGCTCCTGCAGGGGATCGATGGCGCCCGTCTCGACGGTGCCAGCGGTGGCCGCCACACAGAAAGGACGCAGCCCGGCGGCCCGGTCCTCGTGGATACGGCGCTCCAGGGCCGCCAGATCCATGCGGTAGTCAGGGGTCGAGGGCACGATGTGAATCGAGGAGCTGCCCAGGCCCATTGCTTCGACCGAGCGGCGAATGCTGAAGTGGCCCTGGTCGGACTGGTAGAGCACAAATGGTGGATGGTGGCCTTGCAGGCCCTCGCGGCGCACGTTCCAGCCGTCTTGTTCGGCGGCCCAGTAGCGCGCGGCCTGCAGACAGGTAAAGTTGGCCTCGGAGCTGCCGCTGACGAAGACGCCGGCGCTGCCTTCCGTCGGGAGGCCGGCCAGCTCCATCATCCAGCGCACGGCGCAGCGCTCCAGCTCCTGGCCGGCGTGGTCGCCGATGCCACAGTTGGGGTTCATAGCTGCCGCCAGCGGTTTGAGCAGAATGCTGGCATGGGAGGGGGCCGAGTTGATCCAGCCGGCGAAGCGCGGATGGCCGTTGCCCTGGGGATAGGGCAGAATCTGCTCGCGCAGCAGTGTCAGGGTCTCCTCGAAGGGCTGTCCCTCCTCGGGCAGGCCCTGCCCACTGATCTGCTGGCGTATTTCAGCAGGCAGAGGCTGCCAGACAGGGCGCTCCTCGATACCGCTGAGGTAGCGCTCTAACTCGTCGAGAACCAGATCGCCGTAGCGACGCAGACGCTCTGGCTCAAAGGCAAGACCGGTATCGGTCCGCAAGCCTGTCACAGTCATAGTGATGAGATCTAACTCCTTTCCTTTCCCTCCAAGCATGCCACTGCTGTCTGAAATTTGGGCACAGGCTTGCTAAAAATTCGCTGAATCTGAGCCGTCCAGGAGGGTAGTTCACAGAAACTTTACATTTTTTTGTCAGTTGCTTGATCTCTCCTCAGTAAGGTAGGGGCGAAAGCGATCCGCACGGAAGGCAGCTGGCTGGCGCGGTCAGGCGGAGAGCGGAGAGCAATGGTGCTTGTCGGCCAGCCAGCCAGGAAGATGTTTTTAAGCCTGCAAGGGTGGAAGGAGACCATGACATCAGGTTCGTCTTCGAAGAAGCGGCCCGCCTATCTGGAACCGACCCAGAAGCTGCCAGCCGCGGCTCAACCCGGAAGCGGCAAAAGCAGCGGGCGATGGGGCTTTCCGAATGTGGCGCTGCTGCCCCTGCGCCTCTTTCTGGGGATCACCTTTCTCTATGCGGGCCTGCAGAAGTTCAGCGATCCACAGTTTTTTCATCCCGGTACCCCTGGCTACATCGGTAACCAGCTTATCAACTTTGCCCGCGGCTCGCCTCTCCATAATGTCCTGATTTATGTCGCGCTACCACATGCCACGGCGGTCGGCTTGCTGGTGGCCGTGGGAGAGATCGCCATTGGCATTGGCACGCTGCTCGGCTTGCTGCTGCGCCCCGCGGCGTTCGGTGGCTTGTTGCTCAGCCTGATCTTCTTCTTGACGGCAAGCTGGCATGTCTATCCCTATTTTTATGGATCGGACATCGTGTTCGTCTTTTGCTGGATTACGCTGCTCCTGGTCGGGCCACTACACAGCGGGCTGCCGAGCGTCGATGGCTATCTGCTGCAGCTCTTTGGGCCTGAAGATGGACACTGGCCCCGATCCATCTTTGCCCAGGTGCTTCTGATCGTGCTGGGAGTCAACAACGCACACGAGCTAGAGGCCTGGCTCTCCCCGTCTTCGGCGGCTGCGGTAGCGGCTCGCCCACAGGGCCAGGTGCGGCGGTCTGTTCAGTGGCAGCATCAGCGCGAGGTCCGGCGCAGTTTTATCCTGGGCCTGGCCGCTGGGGGCCTGGCCACGATTGTGCTGGGGCTGGGCAGCAGCCTGCTCTTTGTGCGCAGCTTTCTGGCCGGGCGGCAGGGGCCGGTGCGCGCTCCTCTGGTGCGGGGCGGTGCGTCGGCGACTTCCTCGTCGAGCGGAGCCTCTACGGCCACGGCGAACGCGGGAAGTGGTGCAGGCACGAGCGGCGGCACGATCATTGCCCGTAAGGCGTCTTTGGCCAGCAACAGTGCTCTTTCCTTTACGGTTCCCAGCACAGGCGATCCTGGCATTCTTGTCCATCTGCCCTCAGATCAGTTTGTTGCCTACGACGCTGTCTGCACGCATGCGGGCTGCCAGGTTGAATATGATCCTTCCAGTCAGTTGCTGATTTGCCCCTGTCACGGTGCTACTTATGATCCCGCCCAGGGGGCGCGCGTGGTGAGTGGGCCGGCCCCCGCGCCACTGAGTAGCGTCTCGATCCGCATTGATAGCGCTGGTGATATCATCGCCCTCCCCTGAGCGGACTGGGCGTCGCGCTCCGGCGCTGGGCCGCTCACTCCGGCCAGGCCGGCTCGCGCGAACCGCCTTGTCTCTCTCCCCCATTGGCGGCTCGGCGGCCTCGCCGCCCCGGGCGTCAATGGGGCTCGTGCTATTGTGAGTAACTCACCATATGAGGTAAAATAGAGGAACAGATAGAGGGCGGAAACACCATTGCCTGCTGCTTTCCCAACGTTTTTGTTTTATCCTGCTTTTTCCTGCATAGCGAGCAGAGGCTATGCGTTCAGGCAGGCCCGCCGCGCAGACAAGCCCGCGTTGGGGCAGGCTTGTTGAGCGAGCAGAGCGGCCCGCAGCCAGACTCAGACAGGAACTGGAGAGAGAAGTATGCCAAAGTCCATGTTTGAGAAGATCTGGGAGGCGCATGTTGTGCGCGACGTTCCCGGAGAGTCAACTATTCTCTATATCGACCGTCACCTGGTGCATGAGGCGACCTCGCCGCAAGCCTTCGCTGGCCTCAAGGCGGCGGGACGCAAGGTCAGGCGCCCCGATGCCACGATTGCTGTGCTTGACCACAATGTACCGACCCTCCAGGTGCGCGGCAGGCGGGTGCTGGAGCTTGTGGACCAGGCGAGCGCGCTCTGCATCACGACGATGGAGCAGCACGCCCGCGAGTTCGGCATTACGCTCTTCGATATGAACGACGAGCGTCAGGGGATCGTGCACATTATCGGCCCCGAGCAGGGCCTGACGCTTCCCGGGATGACCATCGTCTGTGGCGATTCGCACACCTCGACGCATGGGGCAGTAGGCGCGCTGGCCTTTGGCATCGGCACCAGCGAGATCGAGCATGTGCTGGCGACGCAGTGCCTGTTGCAGAAGAAGCCGCGCTCGATGAATATCCGCATCGAGGGGAGCCTTGGCCCGGGCATTACCGCCAAGGATATCGCGCTCTATATGATTGGGCGCCTGGGCACGGGCGTGGGCACGGGCCATGTGGTCGAGTTCAGCGGCTCGGCGGTGCGCAGTCTCTCGATGGAGGGCCGCATGACGCTCTGTAACATGGCCATTGAGGCGGGTGCGCGGGCTGGCATGGTGGCCCCCGATGAGACAACCTTTGCGTATCTGAAAGGCCGCCCCTTCGCTCCCAAAGGCGCCCTCTTCGAGAAGGCGGTCGAGGCCTGGAAGCAGTTGCCGAGCGATCCCGGTGCCCACTTCGATACGGTGCACGAGATCTCGATCGATGGGCTGGCCCCGCAAGTGACCTGGGGCACCAATCCGGGGATGGTGGTCGATGTGACCGGTCGGGTGCCCGATCCCGCCGATGAATCTGATCCGCAGAAGCGCCGTGCCTATGAGCGCGCCCTGGAGTATATGGGTCTGGAGCCAGGCCAGAAGATTACTGATATCCGCGTCGATACGGTCTTTATTGGCTCCTGCACGAACTCGCGCCTGGAAGACCTGCGCCTGGCGGCGCAGATGGTCAAGGGCCGCCATGTGGCGCCGGGCGTGCGGGCCCTGGTGGTGCCCGGTTCGATGCAGGTGCGGCGCATGGCTGAGGAGGAGGGCCTGGCCGATATTTTCCGCGAGGCCGGTTTCGAGTGGCGCGCCTCCGGCTGTAGCATGTGCATCGCCATGAATGGCGACCGCTTGAGCGAGGGCGAGCGCTGTGCCTCCACCAGCAACCGCAATTTCGAAGGCAGGCAGGGCAAGGGTGGACGCACCCATCTGGTGAGTCCTCCAATGGCCGCCGCCGCCGCAATCGCGGGCCACTTTGTCGATATCCGCGATTTCTAGGATCAACGGCTCTGGTCTGGACCTGACCAGCAGCGCGGACAGAGATAGCGACGAGCGCAAAGAGAGAGCGCCTTGCAGAAGGAGGCAGAGCAAGACAATGGAACCCTTTACCCGCCTGAAGGGGCTGGTCGCCCCGCTGAATCGAACGAACGTCAATACGGATGAGATTACGCCGGCCCGCTTCTTGAAGACGATTAGCCGCACCGGCTTCGCCCAGGCCCTGTTTGCTAACTGGCGCTACCTGGGCGACGATCAGACGCCCAACCCCGATTTCGTCCTCAATCAGCCCCGCTATCAGGGGGCGACGATCCTGCTGGCCGGCGATAATTTCGGCTGCGGCTCTTCGCGCGAACATGCCCCCTGGGCGATCCGCGAGTATGGCTTCCGCTGCGTGATCGCGCCCAGCTTCGCCGATATCTTCTACAATAACTGCTTCAACAATGGCATTCTGCCGGTGACGCTCCCCGAGCCAACGGTGCTGGAGCTGTTCAAGGAGGTCGAGGCGACCGAGGGCTATACCCTGGAGGTCGATCTGGAGGCCCAGACGGTGACGACGCCCGACGGGCGTGTCTTCCAGTTCCCGATCGATGCTTTCCGCAAGCAGGCCATGCTGCAGGGCCTCGACAATATCGGCTGGACGCTCTCGCATCTCGATGAGATCCGTGCTTTTGAGGAGCGTCGGCAGCAAGAAGCTCCCTGGGTCTTCAGCTTGAAGTGACAAGGGTGTCACTCTTCCGTTGTGGTCTCGGCTGCGCCGCCCTCTGTCCCGCCTTCCGCCGCCGGGCTGTCTGTGGCCGCTCGATTGGCCAGGCAAGGCCAGTCAGGAGGATATGACGGAGCAGAGCGGCGCGGCTGCGAGCAAGGACGTCAGCAGACCGGTCACTCCGCCGCGGATGTGGGTGCGGCCAGCGAGCGTCAGGCTGCGGCCCGCCTCCGCGCGGGGCGAATATCCAAGAAAAGGAGCGCAAAGTGGCGATTCACCAGATTGATCCCGGTCTGGTCCCTTTTCAGATTCTTGATCCCGAGGGCAACCTGGTGGGAGAGATGCCTGCTCTCTCGCCGGAGCGCCTACTCTATTTCTATCGGATGATGCGCCTGGCGCGGGCCTTCTCGGACCGCATCATTGCTCTGCAGCGTCAGGGGCGGGCCACGACCTTCGGCTCCCTGACTGGTCAGGAAGCGGCCACCGTGGGGCTGGCCGCGCCTTTGCAGCCCCAGGACTGGCTGGCGACCTCCTACCGTGAGATTGCCTCGTTGATCGTCAAGGGTGTTCCGCTGAGTACCCTCGTCTATTCCTTCCGGGGCTATACTCCTCCCAATTGGCCCGCTGAGACGCGCTGTCTCCCCTATCAGATTGTGATTGGGACGCAGATCCCCCATGCGGTAGGCCTGGCGATGGCGGCCAAGATCGTTGGTGATCCGGTGGTGGCGGTTGGCGTCTGCGGCGACGGGGCGACCTCCGAGGGCGACTTTAACGAGGCCCTCAACTTTGCCGGGGTCTTCCGCGCCCCGGTGGTGATCATTGTGCAAAACAATGGCTGGGCCATCAGTGTGCCGCGCCATCGGCAGTCGGCGGCGCCGACGCTGGCGGCCCGCGGCATCGGCTTCGGCGTGCCCTCAGCTCTGGTCGATGGCAACGATATTCTGGCGGTCTATGAGACGGTGCGTCAGGCCGTGGAGCGGGCGCGCGCTGGCGATGGGCCGACCCTGATCGAGTTGCTCACCTATCGCCTCGGCTCGCATACGACCGCCGACGATGCCAATCGCTATCGTGATCCTGCCGAGGTCGAGGCCTGGCGTGCCAGGGACCCCATTGCCCGCCTGCAGAAGTTTTTGCGGCGCCGCGATCTGCTCAGTGAGGAGCAGGATGAGGAGATTGGGGCCTCCGTGCTGGCGGAGATCGATGCGGCGGTGCGCGAGGCTGAGGCCATGCCGCCGATGGCTCCCGACAGTTTCTTTGACTATGTCAGTGCGTCACTGCCGCCGCGCCTGCAGGAGCAGCGCGCCGAGCTGCTGCGCTTTGTGACGCCCTCGCAGCAGCCGGGCGAGCGGCACTGAGGAAGGGAGGGAGGTGAGCGCAATGGCGTTGCGTCCCATGACGATGATTGAGGCGCTCAATCAGGCGCTGGCTTTGGAGCTGGAGCGCGATGAGCGGGTGGTCTTGCTCGGACAGGATATCGGCCTCAATGGCGGGGTTTTCCGCGTGACCGATCAGCTGCAGCGCCGCTTTGGCGAGCGGCGCGTTTTCGATACGCCGCTGGCGGAGTCGGCCATTATCGGGACCTCGGTCGGGATGGCGGTCTATGGGCTGCGCCCGATCGCGGAGATTCAGTTTGCCGGCTTTCTCTTCCTCTGTATGAGCCAGTTGGTGACCCAGGCGGCGCGCATGCGCTTCCGCAGCGGCGGGGCCTTTAGTTGCCCGCTGGTGGTTCGTTCGCCCTACGGCGGAGGAGTGCGTACGCCCGAGCTGCATTCGGATAGTCTGGAAGGGGTCTTTTTGCAGACGCCGGGCCTCAAGGTGGTCATTCCCTCCAATCCCTACGATGCCAAGGGCCTGCTGGCGGCGGCGGTGGCCGATCCCGATCCTGTCCTCTTTCTGGAGAATATTAAGCTCTATCGCTCCTTCCGTCAGGAGACGCCGGAGGAGTACTATACGGTGCCGCTGGGGAAGGCCAAGACGGTGCAGGCGGGCGAGGATGTCAGCCTCTTCGCCTATGGGGCGATGGTGCCGGTGGCGCTGGAGGCGGCCCAGCAGGCACAACGGGAGCTGGGGATCAGTGTGGAGGTGATCGATCTGCGCACCGTCTGGCCGCTCGATGAGGAGGCTATTGTCTCCTCGGTGGAAAAGACGGGGCGCGCCGTGGTGGTCCATGAGGCGCCGCGCGCCGGCGGCATTGGGGCCGAGGTGACGGCGATTATTAATGAGCACTGCCTCTATTCGCTGCTGAAACCGGTGGCGCGCGTGACGGGCTACGATACGCCCTATCCGGTGCCCGGGGTGGAAGACTATTATCTGCCAACGCCAGCGAAGGTGCTGGCGGCGCTGCGCCAGGTGATGGAACCCTGAGTGAGCGAGCTGAGAGGCGGCTCTCTCTGCGCTCAGGGCGAAGCCGGCAAGCCTATGCGACGTTGCTTGCTTGCTTGCTGGCTGGCTGGCAAGGTATCTAGTAGACGCAGAGCACGAGAAGAGACGAAGGTCGCGGTCTGGGCTGCCTGGGCGGAGCGGGCGATGCTGCTGGCCGCTCCGCAAGGGAGGTATTGGCCTCTGCGGCAGGGCCGGACCCGCGCCGGAAGAGGTTTCCTATGGTTGAGTTCAGATTACCCGATCTGGGCGAAGGGATGGAGGAGGCGGAGATTCGCCGCTGGCTGGTGCGCGTTGGTGAGCGCGTGACGGCTTATCAGGCGATTGCGGAGGTGGAGACCGATAAGGCGGTGACAGAGATTACGTCGCCGGTGACGGGCCGGGTGGCGGAGATTCGCGTCGGTGAGGGGGCGCGAGCGCGCAAGGGCGAGGTGCTGGTCGTCTTTGAGGAGGAGGCCGCCACGCCGGCGGGAGAGCGCGCGCAGTCGTCGCCGGTGACGGCTGCAACAACAGCGACGGCTGCAACGACTGAGGCGACGCTGGCCTCGGGTGGATCAACGGCCCAGACTGGGGCGGGCGTCGCTACGGCGGTGGCTCCCGCGACGGGGGCGGCGAGCGGCGGACGGCGCCGCGTGTTGGCGGCTCCGGCGGTACGCAAGCTGGCTTTTGAGCTGGGGGTCGATCTGGAGCAGGTCCCACCGTCGACACCCGAGGGGCGCGTGACGCTGGCCGATGTGCGGGCCTTCGCCGAGCGCCAGCGAACGGCCACCGCCGGCCCCAGGCCCGAGACGGCTCAGCCGTCGGGGACGGTGGCGCCGGCCCCTGCTAACGGTGCGCAGCCGCAGCCCGGGGCGGCTCCCGCGCCAGAGGAGGAGCGCCAGGCTCTGACAGGGCTGCGCCGCCGCATTGCCGAGCGGATGGAACGCTCCTGGCGCAGCATTCCCCATGCCACGGCCTTCGACGAGGCCGATGGCGGCGCCCTGGTGGCCCTACGCGAGGCCCTCTTGCCCGTGGCCGAGCGGCGTGGGTTGCGCCTCACCTATTTACCTCTCCTGGTCAAGCTACTTATCCCCGTCCTCAAGGAATTCCCCATTTTCAATGCCAGTCTCGATGAGGAGCGGCGCGAGATTGTCTATAAGCGCGTCTACCACATTGGTATTGCTACCGCCTCGCCCGAGGGTTTGCTTGTGCCGGTGCTGCGCCATGCCGATCGGCTCAGCCTGGCGCAGGTTGCCAGCGAGCTGGAGCGCCTCGTCGAGGGCGGACGCCGGCGCACGCTGGGCTTGCACGAGCTGACGGGCAGTACCTTCACGCTCAACAACGTGGGGAGCTTCGGCGGTAGCTCTGGCACCCCCATTATCAATTATCCCGAGGCGGCCATTCTGGCCGTGGGCCGGCTCCAGGAGAAGGCCGTGGTTCGCAACGGCTCCCTGGTGGCGCGTCCAGTCCTGCCGCTGGCCCTCTCCTTCGATCATCGGCTCATCGATGGGGCCCAGGCGGGTGCCTTTCTGGCGCGTTTCAAGGAGCTGGTCGAGAATCCGCAGCAATTGCTGCTTGATTTGGTGTAATCGCAACAATTGACTAACTCAAGATCTGGTCAGGAGGGCCGGCCCGTGCGGCACGGACGGGGAAGGGGACTGTGCGGCCCGACCCTCCTGGGGCAAGCGTGTCGGAAGGAGGCCGACCGTGGCAACTGCCGAGGAGATTATTAAGGCTGTCGCCGTTCTGGTAAAACAAGAGGGCAAGGAGATTTTTAGCCGCGAGGATATTCGTCGCCAGCTCGGGGTTGATCGCCCGACCTGGGAGCGCAGCTATACCGGGATCTTTCAGATGATGCGCTCAGATGGTGTCTCGAAGATCAAGTATGGAACAGCGCGCCCGCGTCGGGTGGAGAATGCCAGCCATCCCTTGAAGGTGGGTCCTCGCTTCAAGGATGTCTTCCGTCGCGTCGAGCATGGGCGGCATACCCTGACCGAGTATGGCTGGCGCCTGGTCGATGAGGTACTGGCCGAAGAGCGCTCCGGCTGAGTTGCTGCGAGCGCCTGGTTGCTCTGGTCGGCGTTGACCAGCAGGCGTGCGCTGCTTGGGAGGGGAAAACGGGCCGAGACAGGGAGGTCAGCGGCCCGTTGTTTCTCCTTCTCCAGAGCGGGCGCGTCTGGGAGCCGGGAGCGGCGAGAGCGCAGAGAGGCAAGAGTGCTGTACCGAGAGGAGAACGGAAGCTATGGTTGTGGGCGATGTGACCACCGCGGTCGATGTCCTGGTCCTCGGCGGGGGACCGGCGGGCTATGTGGCCGCTATTCGGGCCGCGCAGTTGGGGCGTCAGGTGACGCTGGTTGATCCGGTGCCGCCCGGGGGGACGTGTTTGCATCGGGGCTGCATCCCACTGAAGGCGCTGCTGACCGCCAGTGAGCGCTATGCCGGGCTGCGGCGCGAGACGCTGGAGCCGCTGGGCATAACGCTAACGGGGGTGACTTTCGATTGGGGCCGCCTGCAAGCCTGGAAGTCCAGCATTGTGGCACGCCTGGCCGAGGGCGTGCGGCGCTTGCTGGCCGGCAATCGCGTGCAGTATGTGGCGGGCCGGGCCTGGTTTCTCGGTCCCGAGGAGGTGCGCGTCGAGAGCGAGCAGGGCGAGCGCTTCAAGTTCGAGCACTGCCTGATCGCTGTCGGGGCGGAGACCGTGCCACCGCCGGGCCTGGACTACGATGGGCGGACGCTGCTGACGCCGGAGCAGGCCCTGAGTCTGCCGGAGCTGCCAGAGAGACTGACGGTGGCCGGGGCCGATTATCTGGCGCTGGAGCTGGCGACGCTCTTTGCGCGTCTGGGGGTGCGCGTGCGGCTCTGTCTGACGGGCGAGGAGCTGCTCTCGGGCGTGGAGGCGGCGGCCCTGCGCCTGGTGCAGGCCGGGCTGCGTCAGCTTGGGGTCCAGGTGAGCAGCGGGCAGCCGCCTGAACAGGTGGAAGAGCGCCCACTGGTGGTCTGCGGCGAGCTGCGTCCGCGTACGGCGGGGCTGCAGTTGGAGGCGGCGGGCGTACAGACCGATGAACGCGGAGCCGTTCTGGTCTCGCCATCGCTGCAGAGCAGCGCTGCGCGCATCTATGCCGCTGGCGATTGTGCGGCGACGGGGGCGCCGCCGCTGGCGAGTGTGGCCATCAAGCAGGGCAAGGTGGCGGCTGAGGCGCTCTGCGGGCGCCGGGTCCAGTTCGCGCCGCTGGCGTTGCCGCGCGTGGTCCTGTCGTCGCCGGAACTGGCGACTGTGGGCTACTCGGCTCAAGAGGCCGAGCGCGCCGGCTACCGCGTGAAGACGGGGCGCTTTCCGCTGGGGGCCAACGGGCGCGCGCTGATGCTGGGCGGCGAGACGGGAACGGCTCTGGTGGTGGCGAATGCCGAGGATGAGACGATTCTTGGGGTGACCATCGTGGGGCCGCGCGCCGGCGAACTGATCATGGCTGGGGTGCTGGCGATCGAGATGGGGGCGACGCTGACCGATCTGGCCGAGCTGCTCTATGCTCATCCTTCGCTGAGCGAGGGACTGCTGGAGAGCGCCGAGGAGGCCCTTGGGCAGGCGATCCATGTGCTGGGACGGACGGCGGGGCGCTGAGGTGAGATGGCCATGCCTGAGCTGGACAGGGCTGGAGCTGGTTGAGGTGGCCGCCGGGTCGGCCTGCGCTCAACCAGCTCGCTTTTCTCTATCCCGCCTTTCTGCTCGCCTGCCCGGCGCCTGGCCTGAGCGCCGGGCGGTGGCTCTCTCCCCTCGCCTGCAGGCAGACTGCTGGCAGGCTCACTGACTGAGTGGAGAGGAGAGGCGCCCGCCGGCGAGGCTAGCTCGGCGAGGCGGCGTCGGCATGCGTTGATCCGAGGTGGCCGCCGATGATGCCGCCGAGCAGGGCGAGCAGGAACGAGAGTAGATTGATGAAGATGAGGACGATGTAGAACTCCAGAAGCTGAGTGCTGGGCATGAAGACGGAGACGCTGCTGGCGCTCTGGTCGATGAGGGGTGACCGGGTCGCGGGCAACATGGAGACGATGGTGATGACCAGCCAGACGCCGCTGCCGACGGTGGTCAGCAGGGCGGCGATGCAGCCGGTCGTTCCCCCGACAGTGTAACCGTCATCGCGCACCCCGGTGCAGCGCGCGATGAGACTCGCCAGCAAGAGGGCCAGGCTGCCAGGTAGACCCAGCCAGAGGCCCAGGAGCATGAGCAGCCGTAGCTCCGGCGCCCACGCCAGCCCGAGCTGGTCGAAGAAGAGCGTGAAGAGTAGCAGAAATTGACCCGCTGCGGTGATGGCCCCTCCCACCAGACCAATGGTTAACGGCAGGCGTTCACTCAGCGTCGGCTCACAGTGCAGCGATGTGTGGTGTTGCATACATACTGCCCCCCGCCTGGGTTTGACTAAACCAGATTTCTCTGTCTGCTTGTCTCTCCTGTGATATGGTACGTCTCGCAGGTAAGAGAGTTCTCGATGAGGATTCCCGAATGTACCGTTATTGTGATCTGGACCTGAACCGTTCTTGTCTCTAAGGCGCGTCGCAGAAGTTGTATCCCACTTCTATTTATGTATCCTTTTATGGAAATTTGCAAGACCTTAGACTAAAAGGGGGTGGAGAAGAAAGTATACCGCTTGCTTCTTTGCTGACCTTGATGTCACTTGAGTGTGACAGGGTGTTTCTTCTCTTGTGTACGTGATCAATGGTGATTCGCCTTTCCTTCTCAGCGTTGTGCTGCTCAGCGTGGCATTGCCGGGACGGGGCGGCGCTCTCGCCAATGGCTGGACCGACTGCCCACACTCTCCTCCGATGGGTCAGGTCTCCCCGGTGGGTAACGCTTGCGACTCGCTCGCCAGTTTCCTCGCGAGGCGAGGTGAGACGAGGCGGGACGAGATAAAGAAAGAAAGCAAGGAGGTTTCAAAATGCTAGCCGGCCTGATCAATCTGATGATGGCGCTGCTGCGCCTGCTCTGGTTCCTGCTCTCAACGCGCGTAGGCAATCTGTTGGCTGCCGCGGGCCTGCTGATCAGCGGCTTTCTGTGGGGCGTGACCTCCCATCAGGTCCACTTTCAGGATGCCCCCGCGATTGCCTGGTTTCAGGACTATTCTTCTGACGAGGGCTACGATTATCTGCAGATCAATCACGGCCAGCAGTTCTACGTGATCAAGGATGCCGATTTTTCGCCCTATCCCGGCGGGGTCTTTGCGGATACGCGGCCCAGGCTGCTCTCGCTGGTCTATGAGAGCGATGCGCAGCAGTCGGTAGAGCTGAATCTGCAGAACGGCGAGCGCCTGACGGGCAGCGGCTACCGCGTGGTGGCCTTTTCGCTGGTGACCGAAGAGGGCCAGCCGTACACCTTTACAACGGCGGACTACCGCACCTCTCCCCGCGGCTTCTACGATGATCATTGGCCAGTGGCGACCTGGCTCTTGCTGATCGGCTTTGCCTTTCTGGCCTGGGCTTTGCTGGGGCCGCTGGTGCTGGATCTGTTGCTGCTGCACCGGGGTCGTGTACCGGGCGAAGAGCCGATCTCTACGGAGAAGGCTTATCGCCTGCTGGGCCGCCAGTTGAGCAATCCGTGGCTGTGGCGGGGGCCGAAGAAGCCGCGCGAGTTCGATCCGCGCGATCTGGCGAAGTAGCGCGCGGGTGCGCGATTGGGGACCGCCTGGCTCTGGCGGCTGCGTGGCAGCTGCGACCCACACTGCAACCAAGAGGCCAGCGGCGGAGGGTGGGCGCGCACGACGCCCGCCCTCTGGGGGAGGCGCCGGCTCCTCCTACCGCTGGCCGATGCAACAGCTAGGCACGCACTGGCAGAAGAAGGGTGTTGGCTGGAAGTAGAAGAAATCTGCTCGCGTCCTGGCTGAGTTAGTCGAAGTGCGACACGGCGGGCGCTGCTCCTTTCCAGGGACTGGCCCGGCCCGGGCTGGGTGGCAGTCCAGGATGGAGGAGGCGCCGCAGCAGACGGCGATCGAGACGTCCGCTCATTCGGTCTTCCTCTCTGGAAAGGGAATCTCCTACCTAATGGCGGAGCTGTTCGGGAGGCAGGGACGTTCCTTGAAAGCATTTCGCTTTACTTTCCCAGATGCCAAGAGCGCTCCCTCCTCTTCCCGCCTTGTAGCTCTAGGAGGAATAGATTGTCTTGTCTAGAAGGTGATGGTCTTGGTTTGCTGTCACTTTGACTGTCTCTCGAAGGAGGGAAAGAGAAGGCAGACCAGACTCATGACAGCGATCCCCTGCCACCCCTGCGCGCTGCCGCTCCCGAGGTCCGATGTACGCCGCTCCCAACACCTGTGGGAGCACGGCGCCGGGGTCACTCCCAGAACGGAGAGGACCAGGATGGCAAAATATCTGCCGCAGCAAGCACATCGGCTAGAGCAGCTTGCCAACAGATGGTACCGTTGTACCGTCTGTCAGAAAACATGGCAAACCAGGCCTCGGACGAGCTGCGTGGGACTGCGCGTGTTCAACTATGCTCAGATTGACTGGACGCGGCTGGCGACCGCCTCCAGCCTGCGCCGACGCGGTCTGCGCCTCTCTCCTGGCCAGCAGCCCGCGGGCTGCTACGAGCGAGCTGCTGGGCGACCACGGCAGGTACTCCTCTACTGGATAGAGGAAGCGCAGCCAGCGCGGAGGCTGACGAAGGCGCAACAGCAGGCGCTTCAGCGGGCGAGGGAGGGCTGGCGCCAACGACTCGTCTGCTCAAGCTGCGGGGAAACGATCGAGCCTGAGCGCCGCCGGCGGCGGCTCCGGATCTGTTGGGCCTGTGAGGAGGCGCAGCGGGTGCGCGCGCGGCGTCAGGAACTGCGGGCCTGGCTGCGGGAAGAATTGGCCCGGGACATCGTCGTGCTTGACACGGAGACCACCGGATTGCCCTCTGACCCAGGTTTTCAAGTCGTAGAGATTGCTGTCATCGCTGTCACCGATGGAAGGCTGCTCTTCCATAAAGGTGTGGCGCCGGGGACCCCTGGATTCATCCAGGGGAGGAAGGCGGCCCCCTCTGGCTCTCTGCCGGGGGTTGACATGGCGGCCTCTTCCCTGTTATCCTGTGCTCAGTGAGGCCTCAAGGCACTGACCTGTGAGTCAGCAACGGCTTCGCCTCACCTGGCGGGGGGCAGGAGGGTCAATCCAGTGACACTGCTGTACTGTCCTACGGGGCAGTGGGCTGCCGTCAACCAGCCCCGAAGCCCGGGCCGACGAGGCTGCGGGCAAGCCCCTGGCTTGAGCCAGGGGTCGTTGACATGGGACAGACTCATCAGGCTGCTGGAAGGGAAGGAAGCGATCTGGGGATACAATGCAGATTTTGACCGGCTGGCACTCGTTGCCAGTGCGCGACGGTATCAGCTGACACTGCCAACCTGGCTGGTCGCCGCTGAGAGATGGCGGTGTGCCATGAGCCTCTACCGGGAGTGGATGGGATGGGATTGGGATGTCTCCCTGGAGCGCGCCTGTGCGCACGAGGGAATTCCTGCAGGCTGGCACACTGCAGAGCTGGACGCGCGTTCGACCCTGGCGTTGTTGCGAGTGCTCGCCGGGCTGGAAGAAGAGACATGAGAGTTGGTGCAGGGGAAGGCTGGCGGGCGGGTCTGCCTGGATACTGGCTACCACGCGATCGGGCGCTGGCTGCCGCGGTGACACTCCCCCCGCGCTGCCGCGAGGTGAGGGAGCTGCGCGCGGGGTCCGGTGGCGCAGGACCGCGAACTGAGCCCGGCCCACTGGCAGGAGCTGCGCGCAGGGGATCTCAACAAGGCTGCGGGGATGGTCCTGGTGCGTCGCGGCACAGGCGGACGGAGACGCCTGGCCCCCGTCCTGCCGAGCGTAGAGGAGCTGCTGCAGCGGCTGCGACGGGGGCGCCAGCCAGAGGAGCGGATCTTTGCGCGCATCCCTTCTCACCTGGACGTGCACGCCCTCCGGCGCGAGGATGCTCAGGCGCTCTATCGGCTGCTGTCGCGCCGGGAGCTGCCGCCGGCGACGGGCCGGCTGCGCCCTTCAGACTACGATCAGGTCGCAGTGACCCAGGTGGCTGTGGCCCAGGGCCACAACCGCCTGGATGTGGTCCTGCGCCACTATCTGCGCTAGCGGCCTTGCTGCCGCTGCAACAACACCAAGATGTGGCTCACCTGTTGCTCTAACCGATCAAAGCGCTGATCCATCTGGGCAAAGCGCTCATCCACCTGGGCAAAGCGTTG
>NZ_MCIF01000002.1:4574864-4577624 GCF_003268475.1 Thermogemmatispora tikiterensis
TCTTAGAAGGGGTACCGTCAGAATGCAGCTTGAGCCCGTTCTGGGATTGAAACCTGCCGCCTGCTCAGCCACCATTTGCATGATGTTCTGCGTCAGAATGCAGCTTGAGCCCGTTCTGGGATTGAAACCGCAGCGCAGCCTGCCGGTGACTGGCAGTATGCTCTGGTCAGAATGCAGCTTGAGCCCGTTCTGGGATTGAAACACCTCACAAAATCGCTCTGGCGAGGGTGTGCCCCCCCGGTCAGAATGCAGCTTGAGCCCGTTCTGGGATTGAAACTTTCCTCATACGCCTGCAGGCAACTGCTGGTACTGTTAGTCAGAATGCAGCTTGAGCCCGTTCTGGGATTGAAACAGCAGACACACGCGCGCCAACCCGCTCACGCGCAGCACGTCAGAATGCAGCTTGAGCCCGTTCTGGGATTGAAACGGAATGCCTCCTTGAGCAGTTCAGTGAAGCGAATTGGGTCAGAATGCAGCTTGAGCCCGTTCTGGGATTGAAACAGTAGCTCTGAGCGATGACTGTGATCACACGATTGCGTCAGAATGCAGCTTGAGCCCGTTCTGGGATTGAAACATTGTCCAACGCCACCACTCCCTGGGGGGCCGGCGGCGTCAGAATGCAGCTTGAGCCCGTTCTGGGATTGAAACCGGATATTCCGCTGCGCCGCCTCGGCGATGGCGACGTCAGAATGCAGCTTGAGCCCGTTCTGGGATTGAAACCGGGTGCAGCAGCGTCGCCCGCTCGTGTCTCCCCGCGTCAGAATGCAGCTTGAGACCGTTCTGGGATTGAAACACCAGGACTGCAACCAGACCTGTCAGGTCTCTCGTGTCAGAATGCAGCTTGAGCCCGTTCTGGGATTGAAACGTGCTCCGATTTCTGTGGCCGAGCGCGTAGCTCAGCGTCAGAATGCAGCTTGAGCCCGTTCTGGGATTGAAACTAGTGCAGGACGCCCGTGGGGCCTCGCCAGACGCCAAGTCAGAATGCAGCTTGAGCCCGTTCTGGGATTGAAACTTCAGCCTCCTGCGCGAGGCGGTGCAGCGTTTCGAAGTCAGAATGCAGCTTGAGCCCGTTCTGGGATTGAAACTGAGCAACAAGATCTCTGCCAAAGAGCGATCTCCCTGTCAGAATGCAGCTTGAGCCCGTTCTGGGATTGAAACCGCACAGCCGCGCCCGCTCGGTACGCCATTCTTGAGGTCAGAATGCAGCTTGAGCCCGTTCTGGGATTGAAACCTACAGAAGATAATGGTTTTGCCGGCCCCCGTTGGGTCAGAATGCAGCTTGAGCCCGTTCTGGGATTGAAACGGCTGCTGCCGGCCTGCCCAGAGAACAAATGGCTCTCCAGTCAGAATGCAGCTTGAGCCCGTTCTGGGATTGAAATGTGAAGGCTCCAACGGAGACAAGACGCTGTCGCAGCAGGGGGACAGTTCGCCTGTGCATGTGCGCACCTCACGCCCTGCTTGCAAGCGCCTGTGAGCGTCCCGCCGCGCTGGTTGAGTGCTGCTCCCGCCGGGTCAGGGTCTCCCTCGCCAGGGATGTCAGGGACCGCATCCCGCTCTCCCAAGACCGCGCTGCGCGGTCTAAACAGCGACACAGCAAGAACGGGGACTCGTCCCTTCCCCGCTCGCTGCCGTAGGGATGCTGGCAGCCCAGGGCATCAGCCCGGGGGACGGACATCGTTGAACCCCTGGGATGGAAATGGGAGGCACGGCGGAGCGCAGAGCCAGGAGCACGATCATGAGCAGGCATCGTAACAGTCTGATCCGCGAGGCCATCGAGCGGCTTGATCGCCTGATGGCCATCGGCGAGAGCCGGCTGTCGGCTAAGCAGACAGCTCGCCAGCAGGGGCAGCCCGACTGGACCTACTCAACGGGGCGCATTCATTCCTATAAGACTCGCTCCGTTTACCAGGAGCAGACGATCCGCTTCCTGAAGTGGGCGCGGGCTTCCTCTGGGCTGCGCCGGCTGGCCGAGGTGGAGGCCCACGCCGAGGAGCTGGCCACGGCCTATCTGCAGCACGGGATGCAGGTAGGATGGTCAGCCTGGACGCTGGCCACCACGCGCTCAGCGCTCCGGCTCTTCTTCGGCGATCGGGCGCTGGCTGCCGCGGTGCCACTGCCTCCGCGCCGTCGGGAGGACATCCGCCGCTCGCGGGGTCCGGTGGCACAGGACCGCGAACTGAACCCCGATCATTGGCAGGGACTGATTGATTTTCTGCGGGCAACAGGCTTGCGCCGGCGTGAAGTGGCGGCGCTGCGCGTAGGAGATCTCAACGAGGCTGCGGGGGTGGTCCTGGTGCGCCGAGGCAAAGGCGGACGGAGACGCCTGGTCCCCGTCCTGCCGGGCGTGGAGGAGCTGCTGCAGCGGCTGCGACGGGGGCGCCAGCCAGAGGAGCGGATCTTTGCGCGCATCCCTTCTCACCTGGACGTGCACGCCCTCCGGCGCGAGGATGCTCAGGCGCTCTATCGGCTGCAACCCGTCGACTACAATCGGGTCGCAGTGGAACAGGTGGCTGTGGCGCAGAACCACATCCATACGGTTGTGGCCCTGCGCCACTATCTGCGCTAGCGGCCTTGCTGCCGCTGCAACAACACCAAGATGTGGCTCACCTGTTGCTCTAACCGATCAAAGCGTTGATCCATCTGGGCAAAGCGTTGATCCACCTGGGCAAAGCGCTCATCCATCTGGGCAAAGCGTTGATCCATCTGGGCAAAGCGCTCATCCATCTGGGCAAAGCGCTCATCCATCTGGGCAAAGCGCTC
>NZ_MCIF01000002.1:4579457-4600013 GCF_003268475.1 Thermogemmatispora tikiterensis
CTCGTTGAGCCGCGCCTCCAGCGCACTGAGCCGCTGCTCGAAGCCCGCCATCCGTTGCTCAAAGATGTTCATGCGGATCTCGACGGCGTTCAATCGGTGCCCCTGATCCCGCACCTCGCCGACCAATTGCTGCAGTAGGCCAATGATATCGGTCAGCTGCCCGCTCACCTTCGCTTCGAACGCCGCAAAGCGCTGCTCCAGCGATCCATTCTCCATCGTGCCCTCCTGGGAACATCAGCACCATGTCGCCTCTACCATACCATCTCGCGCCGCCGCCGTCAACCTTTTCCGACGCGGTCCCTCTTGCTGCCCCTCCTGCCGCCCCTGCCGTTCGCTTCGAGCATCTCGGCTCCCGGCATTCCTCGCAGCGATCCTCGAAGGGCTGTTGAAGCCGTCTGAAGGCGAGAGGGCCTGGCATCATAGTCGCAGGAGAGCGGTCACTGCTAACCGCTTTTTGAGATCATCGAAAAGGCTTGACGGAGGCCGCTCCAGATGCTACCCTAGAAGGGGTACCGTCAAAACACCGCTTCAGCCCGTTTCGGGATTGGAACCTAAGATTTGTAAGATTTGGTAAAATTGGAGTGAACGTCAAACCACCGCTCAAGCCCGTTTCGGGATTGGAACTGGGAGAGATGTTATTGACCGTCGTCTGAGTCAAACCACCGCTCAAGCCCGTTCTGGGATTGGAAAATAAGCTTCGCTCCATAGCGATGGCGGAGAGTCAAAACACCGCTCAAGCCCGCTGAGGGATTGGAACTTACCAGCCTCATTGGTCCGCGGCGGTCTGGGGCCGTCAAAACACCGCTCAAGCCCGCTGAGGGATTGGAACCCATAACGACGCAGACGCTGCCCTCTTCGGAGATGGAGTCAAAACACCGCTCCAGCCCGTTCTGGGATTGGAACGAAGAAATAAAGCAGCGGCATGGTGTGGCCATCCACCACGTCAAAACACCGCTCCAGCCCGTTCTGGGATTGCAACGAAACGAAAAGGAGAAAGAAGATGCCAACCCAAGAGGAGCGACTCAGTCTGCTGGAGCAAACTGTCGCCGAATACCGGCCCGTCCTGAGAGACGTCGTCTACGAACTCACTATTGTCAAAGGACTCGTGACCGATCAGGTCCGTAGCATTGCTGCTGTGACCGACCAGCTCCGCCAGATGGACCAGCGCTTAGATCGGCTGGAGCAGCAGATGGGCCAGATCCTGTCTCTGTTACAGCCTCCCTCCTAGCCTTCCCTGCCCCCGCGCTCCCCCATCGTCACCGTCCACCCCCGAGGCGATCTTTCTTGCTGCTGCCCCTGCCGTTCGCTTCGAGCATCTCGGCTCCCGGCATTCCACGCAGCGATCCTCGAAGGGCTGTTGAAGCCGTCTGAAGGCCATATGGCCTGGCATCATGGCCGCATCGTAGCGGCCACTCCTGACCGCTTTTGGGGGATCATCGAAAAGCCTTGACGGAGGCCGCTCCAGATGCTACCCTAGAAGGGGTACCGTCAAAACACCGCTCAAGCCCGTTGAGGGATTGGAACATGATATGGGCAAGCGCGTCATTCACCAGGCGTTGGTTAGAATGCCGCTCAAGCCCGTTCAGGGATTGGAACCGCGTGAGAGGCCGCTCCTACCGTTCGCTGCGAGGATCTCAGCTCCCGACATCCCGCACAGCGATCATCGAAGGGCTGCTGAAGCCGTCTGAAGGCAAGAGGGCCTGGCATCATGGCCGCATCGTAGCGGTCACTGCGGACCGCTTTGTGGGGATCATCGAAAAGCCTTGACGGAAGGCCGCTCCAGATGCTCTCTAGAGAGCTGCAAGGCAATGGTCAACTTTATCTCTCCCAAACTCATAGACCAGGCAGTGGTAAAGGCAAGCGAGGCCTGCTGGAGCCCAGGGACTATGAGAGACAACGAAAGAGGCAAGAGACTGGGGATCAAATCGAAGGACATAGATCTGCTTATTTTCCATTCGATCCTTTACCCCCATTCGGCGACGACGGATGAGATCATCTGCTCTGCAAGGGACTTTAATAACTCCGAGAAGGCAGAATTGGGCATATCTGATGTCAATTCCAAATGAAAGGAAACGAATATCTTGAGAGGAGAAATCCAAGGGGGCCATCAGGCCCAGCTCCTCTGTCAGTCCCCGAGTGGCACAATGATATAGATCTGGAACGCCGGAAGGATCTGCGTCAGAAGCAGAAAGACCTTCGCACATTGAAACATTGAATTCAAGCGGTCTACTGCCCAAGAACACTCCCCTACGCGTCAGGATTACCTCATTACTACGAGTAACTACGAGTAAATATATTCCAAAGGCATTTGAGAAGAACCGAGGAGGCTGATCCCACTCTTCACTTATATAGCGAGATCGGATCGCAGGATCGTCAAGGCTCATATTCGTTGCCAGAAAAGTATAATAATCGGAAGGGCCAAACCAGAGATCGAGGGCCAAATTCTCGTCTGGCCCCTCGCGGCTGATTATAAAGCGATCCAGGTAAAACCGCTTCCCGTTCCAGTAAAATGACCTTCCCTCACTCCGAGCTTGATCCTGCTCCCGCTGAATTTTCCTCCGACGGGCTTCCAGATCAGGAGGGAGATCCTGGAAAATAGGCTGAAAATGGCATCGAATATTACTGGGAGAGAATTCGTGATGTCCATCCCCATCGAGAATCAGGAAACTTGAAGAGATGGGGCCAAATTGAAAAAGATCCCCTGGTTGACCTTGCTGCAATAAGAGATTGGATTGATCCTTGATAAGTTCCAGCTCTGCAGCATTTTTCCCGGATCGATCCTCGATAAGACCCAGCTCTGCGGCATTTTTTCCATACAGCTGACATAATTTCTCCCGATAATAAGGAGAGGGAAGATGGATACCTAATTCCCATCGATGGATCATATTTCCATTGATATCGCCTCGTTTTCGTCGATCAGGGCATAATTTGAATAGCTCATCAGCCGCCCGATCTAAAGACCATCCCCTCAGCTCTCGCTCGCGGCGCAGGCGTTCATTCATGGTTCTCCTTATATTGCTCCGACGACTGGGCTTCCTGTTCTTGGCAGCGGATATATTCCTCAATTGCTGCGCGTCTAAAACGCCACTGGTTGCCTACTCTGAAGCCCGGAAGCTTCTTTAATTTAGCAAGCCTGACGACAGTCCGACGATGAATCTTCAGAATTCGCCCTACCTCAGCAGCATCCAGGATGCCTGAGTCATTGTCGATCATGTTCCGCCTCCCTCTTTATTCTATCATGCTCTGTCTTTCTTGGCAAGGTTGTCCTAGTCAGGCAAATTTGTCCTAGAATTCCCTTGACATTCTTATTTTTCCTGGATATCATAGAATATGACGAGGAGTTGACGATGAAATGATGATGCCTGCTCCTCATATTCGGGCCATAATAAAAAAGGACCTGATGTGCTGGCACACATCAGGTCAATCGGGACCGAAGCCATAGTCATGATGCTCCCTCTGAAGGATGGGCATCATGACCTGCGATGATCCTGCCTCAATTATATCTCCTCAGGCAGGTCTCCGCAAGTCCCAGGCCCTCTGTGCCGATTATGCCTCCCGCCGGCACCCGGTCGCCCCGAGCGGGCGTGGGCCTACAAGGTCCCGATCAGCACCCTGACAACCGAATACGGCATCGGCCAGCCAGGGCCGGCGCCCGCGGCCACAGGGAAGGGCGGAGGAGACAGCCCGCGAGAGAGGCCGCTGCGGGCGGGCCGCTGCTCTCTCCCTTGATCAGAAGATCAAGGGATTGAGGGCAGCGCTGCAGCGGAGGCGCTCGGCCACGATCCCTGGCGTTCTTTCCCCTCATTCTTCCCCTTGTATTCCTCTCTTTAAAAAGGAGAAAGGAGGGCAGCTATGCCCATCCCTCTCGTCAATCCTGCCCGCCGGCGCACCTGCCGCCGGCGCACGCCACGCTACGAGGAGATTGTCGCCCGGGCGCGCCGCATGCTTTGTGGACATCTCATTGAGATCCCGGAGGATCTTCTCCTGCCTGATCGCCGCCGCTTCCCGCCCGCGCCGCAGAGGAAGGGCGCGCGCGGCGTGGTTGCCTCGATCTCCGAAGAGGGCAGCGTCTGCGTGGTGCTGGAAGGCGAGCAACGGCGCTATTTCGGGGTGACGCTGATATTGGAGCGGGCCCGGATCGTCTCGTAGTTCCCCTCGAGAGTCTCTAGCTTGCTGAAAGCTTGTGGCCCAGGACCTGGCCCGGCAGGTGAGCGAACGCCGGGCGAGGCGGGCCACGAGTCTTCTCCCTTTGTCGTTATAGGTGGTCAATGGGGTCGCTGCCTTCCCTGACAGCAGCAGTGACCCCAGAAAGGAGCATTTCCATGCTACCTCATTTTTCCCCCCGTGACAAGCTCTCTCCCTGGATGATAGCCCCGCTGCCCGTCATGCCGCTGCCGGCGCGCCCGCCTCGCCCGGCGCGCCGGTGGGGGATCTGGCTGGTGATGCTCGTGCTCCCTGAGCTGGTGGGCGGTGTCCTGCTGGTGCGAGCGCTACCACAGCTGAGCTGGTCTCTGCGGGCTGATCTGGTGATCGCCCTGCTGGCGGCAGCGGCGCTGCAGTTCGTGCTGGGGCTGGCGCTCTGGCGGCGGGCGGCCCACTGGTGGGTATTATTCGCGTTCCTTGTCGTTGGGTTCGCCTGGGCGCTGCTGCGGTAGCGCAGCTGCACACTCCTTCAACGGGCTGGTTGCCGGCTGGCGGTGGTCGTCTCTGACGCGACGCAGCGGCAGGGACGGGTCACCGCCAGCAGGGAGCCAGCCGGTGGGGCTGCGCTCGACTGTTGTTGTCTGGATCTCTCAAGGAGGTTGTGATGACCCAAACGCCCCGATCTCCCTCACCTCAACCCGGGCAGCCTGGTCGCGACCAGGGCTTTGATTTCTCCAACAGTATCACCCCGGAGGAGTACCAAACCCTCCAGAAAGAAAAGGCAGATTTCCAGCAGAAGCAGTTAGCCGCCCGCGGAGAATTCATGTTTCAGCATTATGAGCGATTGCTCAAGGCGGTAGAAACGTCGCTGGAGCGCGCCAGCACTGCCGTCATCCGCCTGGAGCGCAAGCAGCGCCGCCAGCAGGTGCGTGAGCGCAAAGAGCAGCTCCGGGCGCTGCGCAAAGCGACGCAAGGGCGCTAAGACCTGCGGCCCGCGCTCGGTCCCGCCGTGAGCTGGGCCTGATCCCGCCGTGAGCTGGGCCTGATCCCACCGTGAGCAGATGGAGGTCCGCTCCCGCCTCCCAGGAAGGCGCAGCGTCCCCCACTTGCAGGATGGTTGCAGGACGGTTGCAGGAGCGTTGCAGGCTCCTTCCGCGGGCGTTGGGCTCCGCGGGAGAGGAGCCGCGAGATCAAGGAGGTGACATGGCATCGCTGTTGAGCCGGGTGAAGATCCGGTTTGATGCACTGCGGGGGGAGGAACCTCGCCCCCCGCTGATGCGCCCGCAGATCAGCATGATCCTGGAGGAAGAGCGACGCCTGGGGCGACCGCTTCGTCCCCAGGAGCTGTGTGCCCTGTTTGGGTGGAACACGGAAGAATTAGAGCGATACTGGAGGCTGCTCGGACAGGAACTCCAGCAGGCGCGTGCGGAGCTGGCGCGCTATGAGGAGGCGTGCACGCTCTATGAGCGGTATCGCCAGCAGCAGCAGGAGGCACGGGCGCGTCGAACGCGTCGAACCCGACAGGCGTCGAAGCCGGAGCAGGCCGGCTCGCCGGTGCCGCTGCGGCCCGAGGCAGTGCCGGCCTGGCCTGAGGGCGAGGAGGTGGCCGCTTCCCTGGAGGCCCGACGCCGAGCCATTTTAGCCCAGATCCAGCTGGATCTGCCAGCGCATCGGCGGTTCCTGACCGCCATCAAAAATCTCTGGCGGATCGTCGGGCCGGTGGCCTTTGTGATATTCACGATCAGTGAAGTCTATTACTTTCTTCAGCATTTTCTGCCGACACCGACGCTCTGGAGCGAGGTGCTGCTGTGGGGCATCTCCCTGCTGATCGAGGTGCCCTTTACGATGGCGACCTACGATCAGGCGGAGCGGCGGGCACGGCAGCAGGAGCGGCGGGCGCAGGGCCAGCCCGCCATCCAGCCAGGGGATCGGCTGGCCCTGTGGTGCTGGATAGGATTGGCCCTGGTCAACATCACGGGTCAGATCGCGTTTCTGGCCTACGTGACCCATGCGGGCTATCAGCTCACGGACCCGGCGACGGTGGGGCTGTGGGTCTTCATCCTGGTGCGCGTGGGGGGCGTGATCCTGGGAGACAGCTACACCGCCTTCTTTCTGCTGGAGGCGGAGCCGACGCTGGAGCGGGAATTGCGCCGGCAGCAGCAGATCGTCGAAGGCGAGGCGCGGCTGGCCGCCGTGGATCGTGAGCGGCTCCTCAAGGAGGCGGAGGCGCGACAGGCGATCCGCCGCGTGGAGCTCGCCATCGAGCGAGAGGAGCAAGAGATGGACTTTGTGGCCCAGTGGCAGCAGCTCCAGATGCAACAGACGCTGGAGAGACAGCGGCGGTTCATGGAGTTGGAGCGGGCCCAGTTGCAACAGTTGCAGTCGTCTGCGTCTTCGGGGGCGATCCCGGCGCCCGCACTGGAGCAGGAGCCCAAGACGGAGCAGCTGGGAGCGTAGGGGCCTCCCCCTCTCCCCCAGGGCTACCGCTGGGGGCAGGCCAAGCAGACAGAAGGAGTGACGCGCGATGTCGAGGGAGCGGCGCTACAGCGGCTTTCGTGTGGAGGATGCGCTGGCGCGGCTGGCCTGCGGGTCCCTCCAGCTAGCGGGGGCGGGCCCGACAGAGGGTGCCAGCTACCAGGTCCAGATCGAGGGCTTGATCAATCGCAGTCGGCTCGTGCGGGTGCGGGTGATGGCAGCGGCCTCCTTGCAGGCCTATCACGCAGTGGTGCTGGCGCGCAGCAGTGACTGGTATTGGTACTCGCTTCATTGCTACGAGCACCCAGCAACAGCCATCATCGCAGGGGTCCACGATGCGGTCGTGGACGTTCCCGTGATTGCGCTGGATGAAGAGCGATGGTATCCGGCGGGCCGGGCACGCATCCAGGGTTTCTCGGAGCAACTCTTTCCCGAGCGGGTGCGCAAGACCCATTTTGGGCATCGGCTCCTGCTGAGTGGGCTGCTCTGCGGGCGAGCGGATGCTTTCGAGCGGCTCTGGCGATTGCCGGCATCAACCCGCCGGCGGATTCTGGCCGAACTGAAGCGGCTGCGCCTGCGCCGGCGGGGGCGCCCGCTGGCCCTCTCCTAGTCTGCCCGACGCGCTTGCTCCCTGGGCGGTGGTTCGCCCATGCTCCAGTGCGGCCTCGAAGACGCTCCCCCTCTCTCATTCCCCCTCGTTCTCTCACTCCAGTGCTGCCAGTGCTGAAAGAAAGAAAGGAGGACACGCATGTCCTGGCCCGAAGCGCTGGTTGATCTGGCGCTGATTGCCGCGTTTCTCAGTGGATTTGTGATCTTGTATGGATGGATGTTCTGCGAAGGGAGGAAGCGGGAGCGCCTGTAAGACGCGCGCCTGGTCGGACTGGGCAGGGAGCTGGCCGGAATGGGTCCATCTCCCCACTGGCGGCCTGTCGGTCCGACGGCTTCCTCTCCTGGTGTTGAGGTGACCCATGCCCCAAGCGCAGTCCTTTCCTACCTACCTGGTGCGGGAGATCACGCCGGAGGCGCGCCTTCTCATCGAGGAGGCTGGCGGACAGATCCTCGCGCAGCCAGAGGAGGCGAGCTATCTGGTCAGCCATCCGCTTCCCGAGGCATCCTCGGAAACGGAAGACGGCTGGCTCCTTATGGAGTTGTCCTCAGGAAGGCTCTGGTTCCATGAGGAGACAGGCCGGCTGGAGGGAGAGCGGGCCGTGCCCCCAGCGACGTCGGGCGTCGGCGCCGGCGTGCGCGTGCAGACCCGCCCAAGGGCGTCGGATCCTGTCGACGGGTGCCCCTGGAGCGAGCGCGGGATCAGCGTCAGTGGAAGCTGGAGCGTGCTGCTCTGGGTGCTGGCGCTGGTCGTCAACGGGCTGGCCCTGGCAAAGGGCTGGCAGCCGCCGCCATCATGGCTGGCCTGGGGCCTCGATGAACTGGTCGCCGGCGCTCTGCTCGGGGGCTGGCTGCTGCTGACCTGGTGGCGGCAGCAACGGCTCTGGCTGGTGGGGGCCTTGCTCCTGATCGGCGCGCTCTGGCTCGCCTCCTGGATGTAGTCAAGATGTAGTCAAGCGAAGCAAGGAGGACTTCGATGCGTGCGACATGTGATGTTGCATATGAGATGGGCTATGCGGTCGGCAGGGAGCGGGCGGACTGGGCGCAGCTTCCTGCCGAGGCCTTGCTGGAGCAGGTAGTCGCTGCCCTCAAGCAAGCGCCTGTTAGCAAAAACGAGCCAGCCAAGCTGGCCTGGGTCGTTGGCGTCCTGGAAGGGATCGCCGACGCAACGCGGCGGTGAGCAACGATGCAGGTCTGCAAGCGTCTCACGCTGTTCCTGCTCCTGTTCCTGATGCTCTGGGGAGGGATGGCGCTGGTCCTCAGCTGGCCTGGTCGGCTGGGTCTGGTGGGTCTGGCTGGCGCCAGCGCTCCCCCCTCAGCAGGCTCCCAGGCCCCCGGGCGCGTCCCTGGCACCCCCGCCAGCACTTCCGCACTCCATCGCGTGCAGGGACCGCCCACGATTGGGCGGGCGCAGGTTGATCGGCTGCTCTGTCAGCAGCAGAGTCCGGCCTGTGGTACGGGAACAGCTCTCTATGACGACATGGCGCAGGCCGGCATCAATCCGGCCTTTGCGCTGGCAGTGTTTTGGCATGAGTCCCGGTTTGGCCGTCTGGGGGTGGCGCGAGCCACCCACTCGCTTGGCAATATTCGCTGTGCGGGCTGGTCCCGCTGCCTGGACGGCTACCGGTGGTATCCTGACTGGCCGGCCAGCTACGAGGATTTTGCCGTTTTAATGACGCGAGAATACTTTCCACGGGGACTGGTGACCGTGGAGCAGATCCTGCCGGTGTACGCCCCCGCAGGGGACAACAACGACCCGGCAGCCTACATTTCGGATGTGGTCACCCTGATGCAGCACTGGAGCAACCAGCCATGACTACCCCCTCGACTTCTCCCCCACGAGGGAGCCAGCCCGTCACCGAGGTGGGCTGGACAGCCTTTGTCCAGACGCGTCTCGTCAGAACGCACGTGAACGCGCTGCTGGAGCGGCAAGGCTTTCGGCTCGCTTTTCACCTGCCAGCGTGTCGGCGCCGTCATAGCTGGCTGCCGGCACAGTATCACTACACGGATGCAGCAGGCACCGAAGTCATCTGGCTCTCGGGCCAGGACCCGGAGGCGCGCGAGCAGGACCCGACGGCCCCGGAGCACCGCAGTCGGTTCTGGGTGTATGCCGCGCGGCGGGCGCCGGAGCGGGCCGAGCAGATCCTGATCCGCCTGCGCCAGGCCTGGGGCCTGGACTGGCGGCCCGTGACGGCGCAGGCGAATCCCCTACGGCCCACTTCCTGAAGGCTTCCTCAGACCACGTGCCCCTCTTTATTCCACCCACACAGGACCCATCGCGCCCATGCGATGGGTCCAGAAAGGAGCGATATGGACTCTCTGTACCACCTCACGACTCTCCTGCACCAGATCGAGCAGCTGAGTGCCACCGTCCTGGAGCCGCTGCCTCGCCCGCTCTCCGTTGCCGAGGTGGAGCATCGCCTGGCACACCGTCAGCAGCTGCAGGCGCTGCTGCGCGAGCTGGAGCAGGCGGTCAACGAGCTCCCGGCGTTGCCTGACCCCGAGGGCATGGCCTGGGCCCAGGCGCTGCTGGCCCTTCCCACCAGCCTGATCCTGGAAGTGGACACGACCCGCCTGGGAAGCGCTGCGGAGCTGCTCCGGCTGGTGCTGGTGCGCCCCAGCGACGGACAGACGGTCTTCGATCAGATCTTGCGTCCCCAGCAGGGGTACGACCAGGCGTCGCTGACCTACAATGGGCTGACGCCCGCACAGCTGGAGCAGGCCCCAGCCCTGTCAACGGTCTGGCCCAGTTTCGCGCAGCAGGCGCAGGGGCGGCTCCTGGTGAGTTGGAATTGGGAATGGGATCAGGACCAGTTGCGCCGGGCCAGCCGCCGGCTCGGATTGGGAGCACCGGTCCTGTTGGGGATCGACCTCCAGGAGCCGGCGCGGACCTTTTTCTCCCAGCCCTACGCAGGCTTGCCCACCCTCTGCCGGCTCATCGGTGCTCCCCTCCCGCAGCCGGCCACGGCTCCGGATCGCGCGCGCGGGCAGCTGGCTGTCCTGAGCGCGATGGCCGAAGGGCGGCTTGGGCTGGAGTCGGAGCCGACCCTGGAAGATATGGATGAGACCCAGCCCTTTTAGAGAGGGGTGCAGGACAGGCAGCAGCCTGCCCTGCACCTCTGCACGTCTGTCTGACTGTGTCGGAAGAAACCACGAAGGAGCAGTCCATGCACACGGAGGAGAGAGAGGCTCTGGCCCAACGGGCCAGAGCGGTCTATGAGGAAGAAGAAGAGCGCCAGCGTCAGGCCCGGCAAGCGGCCCAGGCTGCCGAGGAAGCAGAGCGGCGCCAGGCGGAGCGCCAGGCTCAGGAGCGCTTCGGGCAGGCGCTCACCGTCTTAGAGGAGCGTCTCGGCCTGCCAGCGGAGCTCTGCGCCTGGATGCACCGCCATCCTGGCCAGCCGGGTGGCCTCTGTCTGCAGCTGTACCCGCCGGAGCCCTTTGGGTGCGCACACTGCACCTGGACCTTGCATCCGGCAGCAGCAGCCGGGGACCTGGCCGCCCAGAACTGGTATGTCTCCTGCGCCTGCGAGCGGGTGCCCTTCAGCTGCAACCGCGCAGGCTGGATTGAGCCGGAGCGCCTTCGGGACCTCCTGCTCTTCCGGTTAGAGGTGTCACGGAGGATGCACGCCCGGTGGCAAGAGCTGGAAACGGAAGATCAGGCGGCGCGAGCCGAGCTGGCAGAGCGGCAGGCGGAGGTGCTGGCGCGTGTCTGTCCCTGGCCCAAGGAGACCCCGCTCACGCTCTACCGGGTCCACTATGTCCGGGGTGCGGTTTTGACCGAGGGAGGTGACTGCTGCTGGCTGACAGAGACGGGCTGGAGCCGGAGTGATCAGCCGGATGCGGAAGGGTACCTGAGGCTGGAGCCGACGGCTGGCTGTCCAGAGCGGCGCCTGCTCAAGCTGGATCCACAACTGCATCGACCCATGTTCGAAAAGCTGGTGCTCTCATCCCGCGAACAGCTGCCTCTGGAGTTGACCGAGACCCAAGAGGAACAGATCAGCGGGTTCCAGTGGCAGCACTACGGGGATCGGGACCTGCTGGTCCGTGACCCGGCGGGGTCGGTGCTCTCCTTCTTTCAAGTGCCGTTGCCGTGGGTGCGAGCCCTGCTCACCCAATCAGAGATCGGAAGCGAGAACCATCATGGCCCGCAGTCGTAGTATTCCAGTGGCCCTCTTGAAGGAGCCAGATTTCTTTGAATTGTCTGCTGAGGCCCGCGTGGTATTTATCGGCCTCATCCTGGAGGCCGATGACGAGGGGCGCGGGCGAGCTCATCAGGGCCTGCTGGCGCGCCTGTTCAACGTCAGCGAGGCCGCCGTGGAGGAAGCCCTCAGGCAGTTGGTCGAGCGGGGGCTCCTGCTGCGCTACCAGGTGGGTCGTCAGCAGTACTATCAGTGGCTGATCTGGAGGCAGTGGCAGTCGCTGAGCAAGCCGACGCCCTCCCAGTTGCCACCACCGCCAGCATGGGGTGCGGATGAGGCTGAGGGAGCGCAGGCCTCGACGTCAGCAGCGCCTGGGTTTTCCGGGGCTTCCTCGGGAAATCCAGGAAAACCCGGAAAAGCCCGGTCAGAAGAAGAAGAGGAAGGGGAAGGGGAAGGGGAAAGGGAAGAGGAAGAGAAAGAGAAAGAGAAAGAATCCCTGGTGACGAAGCAGCCAGCTGCCGTGGTCTCGACCACCGCCTTGCCGAAGATTGTGCCGTTCCCCGGCCCGACATCCCCTCCTGCCGACAGCGCCGCCGCCGACAAGATCTCTCTCCAGGAGATTGCAGACATCTTAGGGCTGCCATGCTCACGCCAGCTCTGCCAGGTGCTGGAAGAATTTGCTTCGATGGGCTGGTCAGCGCTGCGAGGCGAGGCGATTGAATGCGCCGAATATGCCAGGGACCCGAGGCGCAATCAGAGGCAGCAACGCCTGACCCCCGGCTTTTTCCGCCGCTGGCTCAAACGCGCGGCTGCCCCTCCACGAGCAGCCCTGGAGGCAGCGGCACCCGAGCGGCAGAGCAGCGCCGGCGATCGGAGCAGCGGCACGGCCAGCCCCAGGCGGCGGGACCGTGTTCCTGAGCCGGTCTGGAGCGCTGATCCAATGGCGCAATATCGCGCCTACGTGGGCGCCTATCTGGAAGCGCAGCGACGACAGTGGGAAGCGACGTGGGCAGAGGAGCAAGCAGCAGGCAGCCGCTGCGCCCAAGGAGGGAGTTAGATGGGCCTCAGCCGGCTCGGAACAGCGCTCCGCGTCCCGGCAAGGCTGGCGGTGAGCCGCTTCCCGGAGCGCATCGTCGAGACACAGGCAGCGGCGTGCTGGACCTGTCCCGCCTGTGGCACCCAGGTGCAGCCGCTGCGGCTGGATGATGGGCGCTGGCTGCGGCTGCGCTGCCAGTGTGAAATGCAAGCGAGCGCCCAGCAGCAGCAGGAGCGCCAGCGCGCCCTCCTGGCGCAGCAGCGACGGGAGCTGCTGGCGAGCCAGCTTTTTGGCTGGCTGGCACCGGCACAATTGGCCCAGGGGCCACCCGGGCGCTTCGAGTCATTTCGGCTGGAGGCGCGCCCGGGAGATACGCCCCAGACCGTGCGGCAGCGCCAGCTCGCCTTGCAGGAAGCGCAGCGGTTTGCCCAAGATCCCCAGGGCACGTTGCTCCTGGTCGGTCCCCCCGGGGTGGGCAAGACCCATCTGGCTGCGGCCATTGCCCGAGCCTCAGTAGAGACTGGAACCCCCTGTCTGTTCGCATGCACCGTGGCCCTCTTTGAACAGATCCAGGTGCTGCTGCGCCAGGACGAGGACTATCTGCGCCTCTTGCAGAAAGCGGCGCAGGTTCCCCTCCTGGTATTGGACGATCTGGACAAGCCCAAGCCCAGTGACTTTCGAGAAGAAGTGTACTATCGGCTGCTGGACCAGCGGTTCCAAAGCGGGCGAGCCACGGTCGTGACGGCCAACCATCCTCCCGATCAGCTCCTGGCCTGGCTGGGGGCCGCGGGTGTCTCTCGGCTGCTGGGCGCGGCTCGCATCCTGGAATTGGGAGGGCCGGACTACCGGTTGCTTCCCAGGCGGGCCGGAGCCGTGTCCTGACCCCGGAGCTGGCAGGAGGAGGGGGTGATCCCTCTCGACCGCTGCTGATCCTCCCAGCCACTTCCTGCTTGCTTGCTTGCTGCGAAGCACATGAAAGGAGCCAATGCATGCACGACGCTTTTTTCTTCCCCATCCTGGGGGGCCTGCTTGCGCTGTCCCTGGGCGTTTTCACCTGGTATGTTGTGGCTTCATGGCGCCACTGGCGCCAGTACCAGAAGGCTGTTCAGGACAGAGAGGAGCGGTATCGGCAGTGGGATCTGCTCGATGATGCAGACCTGGACCACTCAGACACCGCGGATGGGATCGGGAAGGCCGATGCTCTTGCCTCTCTCCGGGTCGCCCGCCGGCGGCGCTCGAAGGAGCAGGAGCCATGATGCTCCAGCACCTGGCAGAGATGGATCTGGTAGCGCTGGATGCCGCGGTCGCAACGGGCGCGGCGGGCGAGCGGGCCAGGCGTCTGCTCGCCAACCGGCAGCGGCTCGCGGCAGCGCGGCCCGCGCATCTGCTCCTCCATGCTCACACCCCCCAAGAAGCGGAGCAAGCCCAGCAGGCAGCGGCCCAGCTGGCTCCGCTGGTCGCAGCCGTCCACCTGCGACGGCTGCCCAGTCGGACCGCGGTGGCCCACGAGGCGCTGACCCTGCATCGACAGCTCTGGCCGGAGCAAGACGAGGCCCAGCGCAAAGCCCGCCTCCTGCTGCTGATCCGCCGCGGCGGCGCGGGTCGCCCGCAGTTCATCGCGCCCTTTGTCGGCGGCGCAGGCACCACCTGCGGGGCCTGGACCCCGATTGTCGCCTACCGCCGGGGCCGTCAGACCTGGATCGCCGGCACCCGGCCCCGCGAGGAGGAGCGCGGCGCCGAACCGATCCGCGGCTTCCTGCGCGGCAACTATGCCCAGGGAGTCTGCCCGGTCGAGTGCAGTTTCTGTTATCTGCGCGGCCTGCAGGGGATGGGCCTCAAGAGCGTGGCCCTCAACCTGGAGGACGTGGTGCCTGAACTGGAGCAGTTGCCCCGCGGCAGCGTGGTCAACTGGGCCGAGCTGGGTGGCCCTGTCGAGGAAGATCCCTGGTTTGTGGATGCGCAGGGGCGCGGCTCGCTGGTGCAGACCATCCTGGATCTGGCCAGTGCGCGTGGGATCGTCTCCTTCTTCCTGACCAAGGGGGTCTACGAACCCTACCTGCAGCTGGAGGGGCGCCTGGCGCTCGTGGCGATCAGCCTGAACCCGGCAGCGATCTCGGCGCAGTTTGAACCGGGCGGGGCCCCGCCGGAGGCGCGGCTGCGTGGGCTGGCCTGGGCCATTGACCACGGGGCCCTGGACCATACGATCCGGCTGGGGCCGATCATTCCCGTGGCGGGCTATCGCGCGGCCTACCACGAGTTGTTTGCCCAGATCCGCGACGTTCTGGGGCCGCGACTCAAGCGGATGACGGTGGACATCCTGCGCTTCTCGCCGCAGATGCCGCAGGTGCTCAGGGCAAGCTTGCCCGAGGAGCAGGTGGGGCCCCTGCTCAGTCAGTTGGAGCCAGAGGTGGTGGCCCACAAGTATCGTCCGTCGGCGGTGCGGCAGCAGCGGCTCTATCGCTGGGTGCGGCTGCTCCTGGAGCGCTACGATCTCGGGCAGGTGCAGACCACCCCCTGCAAGGCGGACCCGCGGGAGGCGCTGCAGTTCCTCAAAGCCGGAGTGATCAGCAGCATGCCCTGCGCCTGCCACATCAGCTATCGCCTGCGGGCCCAGCTGGAGGCAGCCCGGCGGACAGGGGGAAGCTGAGACCAGGTGGGCACCCCTCCCGCTCGCCTTGCCGGAGCCGGAGGGGTGCTGTGCTCTCTCCTTCCCCTCGTCTTCCCGTCAGGTTCCCGGTTCGTTCCCGCCTGTTTCCCTGCCGGCCTGGTATGCAAGAGGCAGCAGCGCGCCTGCCCAGGCCGGCAGGATCAGGAAGAAAGGAGATGCTCACCATGCTCACCATGCGGGTTCCCCACAGGCGTGCCCGGGCCGAATGCCCAGAGCCGTTCCCCCCGATTCATCCCTTTCCCGCGCGGATGGCCCCCGAGATCGCCCTGCGGGAGCTGGCTCGGGTCCCGGCGGGCAGCACCGTCCTCGACCCCATGATGGGCTCGGGCACCGTCCTGAGAGCGGCCCTCCACTACGGCCTTCGCGCCCTTGGCCGCGACCTCGACCCGCTGGCCGTCCTGATGGCCCGGGTCTGGATCACCCCCCTCGACACCCGGCAGCTGCGCCGGCGCGCCAACCAGCTGGCGGCCCTGCTCGGTGGGGCCGCAGCGCCAGCCCCGCTGCCCTGGATCGACGATGATCCCGAGACCGCCGCCTTCGTCCACTACTGGTTTGCTGAACCACAGCAACGCGACTTGCGTCTGCTCAGCGCCGCCTTGCTCGACGAGCGCGGCCCCCTCGGCGATGCCTTGCGGCTGGCCCTGAGCCGCATCATCATCACCAAAGAGCAGGGGGCTTCCCTGGCGCGCGACGTCTCCCACAGCCGTCCGCACCGCACGCGTCTGAGCACCCCCTTCTCCGTCCGGGACGGCTTCCTCCGCGCCGTGGAGCGGATCGCCAGCCGCCTGGAAGCGCAGCCGCCCCAGGCCGGCGCGGCAGAGGTGGCGCTGGAGGATGCCCGCCATCTGGCCTCGCTGGCCGATCACAGCGTCGACGTCGTGTTGACCTCGCCGCCGTACCTCAATGCCATCGATTATCTGCGCGGGCATCGGCTGGCCCTGGTCTGGCTCGGCTACCGCCTGCGGGAGCTGCGCGCCATCCGCGCGGCCAGTATCGGGGCCGAGCGTGGGCCAGAAAGCACCGCTGGCCTGGCGGCCTTGCAGGAGATCGATGCCTGCCAGCAGACGCTCCAGCAGCTGCCCAGCCGCGAGCGGGGGATGCTGCAGCGCTACCTGCTCGATCTGGAGGCGCTGCTCGCAGAGATGCGACGCGTGCTACGCCCGGGCGGACGCGCCATTGTGGTGCTAGGCAATTCCTGCCTGCGGGGGGTCAGCCTGCAGACTGTCCGCTGGTTCTGGCTGCTGGCACAGCGGCAGGGGTTCCAACTAGAGCGCTGGGTCGAGCGGGAACTGCCTCCCAACCGTCGCTCCCTGCCACCGCCTCGCACCGCTCACCAGGCCGGGCTGCACCGACGCCTACAGATCGAGCACGTGCTGACGTTCCTGCGGCCTTGACTGGCGCGCTGCTCGGCGCCAGCGGGCTGGCAGAAGGAGGGCCTATGAAACGCTATGCTCTGCAATTTTCGCTGGACTATTGGTACCAGGGTGAGGCTGATCAGCGACAGCTTGCAGCACTGATCCTGGTTCTGAAGACGATCTGTGGGCAGTATTGCAGCTGCTGGATGCAGTCCTCGCGTGCAAGCTAGCAGCCGCGCAGCTCAGAGGGAAGCTGCTGCCTCCCCAGGGGCTTGCCATCTATGTCACGATGCTGCAGATCATGGAGTTGCAGCTAGAGAAGGAGAAGAAGTATGCGTCGGAGTCATCAACCACCATCTGGGCAGCCATCACCGCCCCCACCACCTGTGGGAAACTTGCTTTCTTTGAAGCAAGTTGCTGAGAGATTGGGAGTTCACTATACCACCCTGTATCGTTATCGCGCTCAGGGTCTTCCCGTCATTTATGTCAGCCGGAGGAACGTGAAGGTCGATGAGCACGATCTCAACCAGTGGCTTGCTGCGCGGAAAGACAGTCTCTGAGTCAGATGCAGCGGTGGGCTGCCTTGGCAGCGTCATGGAACAGGGGTTCCCCTGGTCTGGTGGGGCGGCCTGAGCAGACGCACCCCAGAGAGGGGGTGCGTCTGCTGCCCTGGAGTGGCGAGCGGGACACAGGCCGTTGCCTGCAGTTGGCAACCAGCGATCTTGTAGCTCTCTCCAGCCACCCAGGAGCACGGGTCAACCAGGAAGAGCACGCCTTATCTTGGAACAACATGAACAGAGAGGTGGTCGTCATGGCTCATCATGATGAGCAGCCAGACAGTCAGCCCTCTGAGTCTTCTCAGGGAAGAAGAAAAAAGCGCCGGGGACACGGAGAAGGGTCGATCTTTGAGCGCAAGAGCGACCGAAAATCCCGGAAGAAGCCCTGGGTGGCCCAGGTGACGCTGGAGACAGGGAAGAAGAAAACAGTGGGGTACTTTCGGACACGGCAGGAAGCACAGGTGGCCCTGCGCAAGGCTCTCAACGAACTAGAGCAGGGAACCGTCCTGCTGGGACGCGATCAGTCAGTGCGAGACTACCTGGAGCACTGGCTGGAGTATATTCAGAAGCCCTCTATTCGCGTGACAACGTATATTCTCTATCGGCGCATCCTTCACAAACATATTATCCCTGCCCTTGGAGACATTCCCTTGCGGCGGCTGAAGCCTGAGCAGATTGAGCGCCTGTATGCGGCCAAGCGCGAGGAGGGCCTGGCTGCCAAGACGATTAGTAGCATGCACAGTCTGCTGCACACTGCCCTCAGAGACGCCGTGCGGCGCAATAAGGTGGGACGCAATATCCTGGAGATGGTTAAGGCCCCCAGAGCCACTTCTCCTGAGCGACCTGTTCTGACGCCGGAACAGGCAGTTCGCCTCATCAGGAAGGTCAAAGAGCATTCCTTGGAAGCGTTGATTCTGCTGGCGGTCATGACAGGGATGCGGCTGGGAGAACTGTTAGCCCTGCGCTGGCAGGATATCGATCTGGAGCGGGGGCACCTCCAGGTACGGCGCACCGTCAGCTATAAGGCTGGCTATGGCTTTATAGAGACCGAGACCAAGACCCGCAAGGGAAAGCGCTCCATCGTCCTCCTCCCGCCCGTCATTGAGACCTTGAAAGCGCACCAGGCCCGGCAACTGGAGGCACGCAGCAAGGCAGGCGATCGCTGGAAGGAGATGGATTTGGTTTTCTGCACACGGAACGGAAATTTTCTCATCGATAGCTTCGTGCGCCGCCAGTATTACCGGCTCCTGGAGCAGGCCGGATTGCCGCGCATCCACTTTCACGATCTGAGGCATAGCACGGCGACCATCCTGCTCGCGCTGGGAGTCAACATCAAGGTGGTCCAGGAGTTGCTTGGCCACAGCCACGTGAATATCACGCTCGGTATTTATGGGCATGTGTTACCGGGGATGCAAGAGGAGGCTTTACAAAGAATGGGACGGCTGTTAGCGTTAGAGGGAGAGCAGGAAGAGCAGGGAGAACAGGGAACAGAGCTGTCAGAATAGCTGTCTTGAGAACAAACGGCGACCCTCTCGTGATGGGGGGGGGCACCCACGTGGCTTGGGAAGAGGAAGCGAGAGACGGGACTCGAACCCGCGACAGCCTGCTTAAAAGGGGAATCTCTTTCCAGATGGCGCGCTCGGCATCGTAGATGCTGCGCAGGGCGTGGAGCGGGATCTCTACCTCGTAGCCCGGCTCTTCCAGGGTGACGCGCAAACGAGCGGTCTTTTCGTCGACGGCCAGCACGCGGCCCGACCAGATGCCCGGGCGCACGCCAGGCAGGTAGTAGCGGACGCGCTGACCGACCAGCGAGTGTGGCGGCATGCGGGTAGCCTCCTCTCTCTCGTGATTTGGCGCTCAAGGGATGGCGCTTGTGCTCTTATAGGGCGATGACGGCCTGGCGGACGTAGCCGGCCTGGCAGGCCCGCCGGCGGAAGGCGCGCTGTTGCTCCGGCGAGGCGTAGAGTTTGGTCTTGATGGCCTCCCACTCCCATTCAAGCGCGCGATAGGCGTGGAAGGTTTTGTTTTCGATCGGCAGGAATTCCTGTGCGAGCTGGTCGGCCTCGCGCCGGTGCTGGCTGAGGATCAGCGTTTCGAGGCTCTTGACGATGAAGCCGCCGCGGGCCCAGTGCCAGGTTCCGTCGGTGAGCATCTGGCCGGGCTGCTGCCAGACGTCGAGCGAGAGGCGCACGAGGGCGGGCGCGGCCTCTTCGCGGCCCTCCAGGCAGGCGAGCTGATAGCGCAGCTGCTTGAGGTCGCCGTCGTGGAGGATCTGGCCGCGGAGGCTGCGGGCCTCGCGGACGGCTTCGGCCAGGGCGCCGGGGTCGCCTCTTTCGCGGGAGTATTCTCCAAGGAGGACGGCCCGGTAGGCGTGGCAGATTTCGGCGTAGGCCCGCCCCCGGACGAGCGTCAGGGCGGTCTGGACGAGGCCCAGGGCTTCGAGGTAGCGGCCCGCGCGCTCGGGGACGACGGCGCTGCGCATGAGCAGCCGCGCCGACAACTCCGGCTCGCTGAGGGCCCGCAGGACAAGGGTGGGGTCGTCTGCACTGCTGCAGGCTGTGGCGAGGATGGGCAGCGATTGACAGATGGTGCGCCGACTCAGCAACATAACATTCTCCTCACTCAGTTGCACAACATGACAATCCGTTGACTGTCTCTCAGAAGAAGAACCCTTCTCAGACGGCTCTCGCCCGCGCCCTTGGGGGCTACGGCTATACTGACTATAAAAGTATACCTCTTTTAAGAAGGCTATGTCAATACAGCAGTTAAATATAAAGGGTCTATATATAGGGGCTTTATTTGTGCGGTCTCCACTAATGAGAGAGGTCATGGTACGATTGGAGCCATGCCGATACGTATCAAGATCCGAGAAATTGCACAAAAGAAGGGAATAGGGCAATCACGTCTTTCGCGCTTAGCCGATATGGATATCCATATGATCCAGCGCCTCTATAGAGACCCCTACGCCAATATCACCTTAGCAACCTTAGAGAAGCTGTCGCGAGCGCTGCGCGTTGATCCATCTGAGTTGATTGAGCTTGAGCCGCCGCTAGAGGAGGAGCAGGTAGCGAAAGACTCCTGATTGTTCCTCTTTTTTCGACCTGATCCTCCTCGTCCTCCTGATCCTTCTTCATACTGTCGGGCAGCGTGCTTTTGCTGGTGCGCTCGCTGTAGTATTTGCCCTCTATCTTGATAGCAGAAGTTTTGTCCTGATTGAAGATGTGATGTTGTTAATGTCTGTTATGCCGTTCACTTCGAGGATCTCGGCACCCGCTTTCTCATGCAGCGATCCTCGAAAGGCTTGAGAAGCGCTCGGAGGGGCAAAGTGCCTGGCATCATAGCCGTGCTAGAGCGGTCACTGATGACCGCTTTTTTGGGATCATCGAAAAAGCTTGACGGAGGCGGCTCCAGATGCTACTCTAGAGGGGGTACCCTCTGAAAGAGAGGAAAAGCCCGTTTGGGATTGAAACTCAAGAGGATACTGAGCACGTCGCGTACCCGCTCACTCTGAAAGAGAGGAAAAGCCCGTTTGGGATTGAAACATCAGCAGCTTCTTGTACGTGGCGCTGACCAGCCG
>NZ_MCIF01000002.1:4600884-4754809 GCF_003268475.1 Thermogemmatispora tikiterensis
CCAGATTAAGGGGCCGAGAGAAGGTTTCCCTTTGCCTCTGAAAGAGAGGAAAAGCCCGTTTGGGATTGAAACGTCTCGCGCTACGAGCGGCGCAAGAGTCTGCGCCTGCCTCTGAAAGAGAGGAAAAGCCCGTTTGGGATTGAAACTCCCCCCAACCATAGCCGAGGGGATAACGATGGCTCACTCAGAAAGAGAGGAAAAGCCCGTTTGGGATTGAAACCAATGCAATCCGCGTGCCGGAGCGCGTCCTGCCATCCTCAGAAAGAGAGGAAAAGCCCGTTTGGGATTGAAAGGGATTGAAGGACGAAAGAGGAACAAGAGGGAGGGAGCGCAAACGTGGAAGCCCTGCTTTCCGCCGATACATCGCTAAAGGTTGAGAAAATCTGGCTGGGCATGCTGCGTACATTGCCACCCGCCAGGCGGGTCGCGATGGCCTGGGACCTGACAGGCTCTGCGATCAACATCGGACGCCTGGCCGTAATGAGCGAGAGACCCGACCTCGATGCCCATGAGGCCGCCCTGAGCCGTGCACGCTTCCGTTACGGGGCCGCCATTGTGCACCTCGCTGAGGAACGCCGCCGCCGTCTATCGGAGGTGGAAGCGAATCGCTTCCCCTCGCTGCCAGAGGTCCTCTGGCCGCTCCTCTCCGCGCTGGAGGCGCTGCAGATCACTGCGGTCCCCCTCTCGCTGGCGATCCCCTTCTATGGGGTCCACCGGTCCCTGGGCGACATCTCCCTGGCCGTTGAGCGCCTGCCAGCGCGCCAGGCCCTGCAGCAGCGGTTGCCAGCGCGTTTCTGGCTCGACGAAACGAGCGAGGACGGGCCGGGTCTGCGCCTGATCGAGCTGCAAAGCCTGCTGCCTGTCTGGCTCTGGCCCGCCGACCGCGGAAAAAATGCCCCCCTCCTGCAGCGCCTGCTTGACAGCCGCCGCGAGGCGCCGCTGCTGGAAAATGCTCCACCTTGCGCTGTACCCGCTCCCGAGCCTCTCCTTCTCTATCTGCTTGCCTGGCAGGGTGAGCAGAGCGCGACCAGTGATGAGCGCTGGTATGATTTCCTGGGCATCCTGAAAATGCAGCAGCCGTCTGGGCTGAACCTGGAGCTGCTCAGGACGCTGGCCAGGGACTTGCAGTGCCTGCCCCAGCTAGAGGAGGCCCTTGCTCGGACTGGTTTGGAGTTCTGAACAAGGAAGGAGTCAGTGGGTGTCTTCTTCTCCTCCTCCTCCGCTCGAAGAGACCTTATTACCGCTGGCCGAGGCTCTGGATGCGCTCGGTATTCGCTACGTAGTAGGCGGTTCTGTCGCCAGCTCGCTTTATGGCGAACCACGCCAAACAGCCGACTTGGACATAGTCATTGAGCTACTTGACCCCCAGCAGATCAAAGCCCTTGTCAGGCAAGTTGCCCCTTTCTACTATATCGACGAAGACGCTTTTCGGCAGGCTTTTCGCTATAGAAGAAGTTTCAGCATTATCTCGCTCAAAACATACACCAAAGTTGACATCTTTTTCCCCCAGCACCGCGCCCTCGACCGCGATGCCTTCGCCCTGGCTCGCTATCGGCCCCTGGAGCACGGGGGAGAGCGTCTTTTCCCTATCGCCCCGCCCGAGGTCATCGTCCTGCAGAAACTCGAGTGGTATGTCCTGGGGGGGCGTAGTTCCGTCAGGCAGTGGAATGACATTCTTGGGATCTTGCGGACCCAGGGGTCTCAGCTAGACCTGGCCTATCTAAGAGCGCAGGCCATCGCGCTCCAGGTAGGGGACCTGCTGGAGCAAGCATTACAAGAGGCTGGTCTTCTGTAGCAAAGATGGCCTGCCCCAGCTAGAGGAGGCCCTTGAGCGTAGTGGCCTGGACCTCTGATGCGAGAGCAATAAAAAAAGAAGCGAGCCGTGGGAGGATCTCCCCCGACTCGCCGCACCGGGATGCGAACCTTGCGCACTCAGGCCGAAGGAGCCGTCTGCGGCGGGCGCGTAATGGCCCCTTCCGCAGCCGACGAGACCAGTGCCGCGTACTTCGCAAAGACCCCACTCGTATAGCGTGGAGCCGGCGGCTGCCAGCTCGCCAGGCGAGCCTTTAGCTCCTCCTCCGGCAGCTCCACACTCACCGTGCGCTTCTCAATATCGATCACAATCGTATCGCCATCGCGCAGCGCGGCCAGCGGACCACCAACCGCCGCCTCGGGAGCGATATGGCCGACCATCAACCCGCGCGTCGCCCCACTAAAGCGCCCATCGGTCAGCAGGGCCACCGTCTCCCCCAGGCCCTCGCCCACGATGGCGCTCGTCACCCCGAGCATCTCGCGCATCCCCGGACCGCCGCGCGGCCCCTCATAGCGGATCACCACCACATCGCCCGGCTGAATCTGGCGCCCGATCACCGCCTGCATCGCATCCTCCTCGCGATTGAAGACGCGAGCCGGACCGCGATGATAGAGGCGCTCATGGCCGGCGATCTTCACCACGCAGCCCTCCGGCGCCAGGTTTCCCTTCAGAATGACCAGGCCCCCATTCGGCTTAATCGGATTCTCCACCGTACGCACCACCTCCTGACCGGGGGTCTCCTGAGCCTGAGCCGCCTCCTCACCGATCGTCCGGCCTGTCGGCGTCAATTGATCGCCGTGCATCAGGCCGGCCTCGATCAGACGCCTGGCCAGCAGCGGCGTCCCGCCGGCGCGATCCAGATCCAGCGCCACATAGCGCCCGCCCGGCTTCAGACTGGCGATCAGCGGCGTACGGCGACTGATCTCATCGAAATCATCGATCGTCAGCGCAATACCGGCCTCGCGCGCCAGCGCCAGCAGATGCAGCACGGCATTGGTCGAGCCACCCGAGGCGGCCACGCCGGCGATCGCATTCTCGAACGACTTGCGCGTCAAAATATCGCGAGGCGTCAGACCGCGATGGAGCATCTCCACGACCAGGCGACCACAGCGCTCGGCCACCTGCTCCTTACGCGGATCGGTCGCCCCCACACTGGCCGTCCCCAGCGGCGAGAGGCCCAGAAATTCCAGCGCCATCGCCATCGTATTGGCCGTATACTGGCCGCCGCAGGCGCCAGGGCCGGGGCAGGCCACGTTCTCCAGCTCGTGCAGATCCGTCTCGCTCATCCGACCGGCGGCGGTCGCCCCGATAGCCTCGAAGACATCCAGGATCGTCACATCCTGGCCGCGGAACTTGCCGGGAGCGATCGAGCCGCCATAGAGCACCAGGCCGGGCACATTCAAGCGGATCAGCGCCATTGCCGTCCCGGGCAGCGTCTTATCGCAGGCGGCCAGCGCGATCACCGCATCAAACATCTGGCCCTGACTGACCAGCTCGATCGAATCGGCGATCACCTCGCGGCTAATCAGCGAGGCCTTCATGCCCTCAGTGCCCATAGAAATACCATCGCTGACTGCGATCGTATTGAACTCCATCGGTGTTCCGCCAGCGGCGCGGATGCCCGCCTTGACGTGTTCAGCCAGGCGGCGCAGGTGGAAATTACAAGGCATCGTCTCGATCCACGTATTTGCCACGCCGATCAAGGGCCGCTGCAGATCCTCATCGCGGAAACCGATAGCCTTCAGCATGGCACGAGCCGCGGCCCGCTCGCGCCCATCGATCAGCACTCGACTGCGGTGCCGGGGATCAAAAGCCATAGAGCAGCCTCCCTTAATGTACTGCCTGTATTATACTCCTGATGTAACCCATAACTCAACGTTGCGCCGTCCCCTACGTGCCACAGCGCGCTAGACCATCCATCGCCCCGTCAGAAACTGCAGCAGCGCGAAGCTCAGGAGGGCCGTCGCGTAGATCGGATAGTAGCCCAACACCGAGCGCAGACGAGACCAGCGCCCGCTTGTATCCTCCATCAGCAGCCCCAGCACCACGAACGCCGGCGCCGCCTCCAGCAGATAGCGCGGAAAAGCATTGAGCGGCGCACCACTGCGCGTCGGCCAGAGCAGGCCGAAGAGACAAAAGAGCAACGCATAGAGCGCATAGCCGCGTCGCTCTGCCGGCAAGCGCCAGGGGCCGACCCAGCAGAGTATCACCAGTAGGACGATAAACAGGACGCAGACCAGATCGAAAGCATTGTGAATGGCATCAAAAGAAACAAAGTGAAACTTGAAAAACGATAGAATAGTTTTCAAGACGCTCAAGCCGGGCAGCTCCAGATAGCGATTCCAGCGTGCCTGCGCGTGCGAGAAGGCCAGAGGATCACCGAAGCGCAGCAGGCAGTAAAGCGCGAAGAGTCCTGTTCCCAGCGGGATCAGGCCGGCGGCCAGTGCACTCAGGCGCAGCCGCAGCAACTGCCAGCCGCAGCGGCTGCCATACTCGTAGACGAAGAGCACCACCAGCAAGAGGCCGGCGGGGCGTGTCAGAGCGGCCAGCAGACCACAGAGGCCGGCCAGCCACCAGCGCTGATGGCGCAGGCCATAGAAGCACAGCAAAGACCACAAGAGAAAGAGCGACTCAGGATAAGCGGCGGCCAGGAAAAAGGCGCTGGGAAAAAGCGCAAAGTAGAGCAGCACCCTGCGAGCCAGAGCCGCCGAGAAATCCTCGGCCAGTAAGCGATAGAAGACAGTCAACATGGTCAGGCCGGCCAGATTAGCAATCACCAGGCCGGCCACATGAGGGCTGCCGAGCGCTGCTGGCGCGCCGAGATGTTCTAGCAGAGGAAAGAGCGGGAAAAAGGCCGTCTGCCACCATTGCGTATAGCCTGTCTGAGCGATCGTTGTATAGTGAGCAGCGTCCCAGTGATGCCAGTTATGAACCAGGCTGCTGAGGGGCAGAACCAGCGGACTGAAATTCGGCAACATGAAGAGCGGAGCCAGATAGGTCAGCAGAGCGAAGAGGGTGTGGCTCAGCAGGTAAGCAGGCAAAGCTGCTCGCAGCGCGGTCAGCCAGAGCTGCAGCTCCGTCGCCCTGGGCGACAGTGCTCGTGCGGGGGAAGGCACAGCTACGTTGGTCGCAGAAGATTCGTCTGAGGAAGACAATTGGTGCATACTGTTCCTCCGGGATCTAACGACCTGATCGCAGGAGAGGATTACCAACAGGTAGAAACGAAGCGAAGCAGACAACGTAACAGAGCTGAGTCAGAGGAGAGCAAGGCTCTATTGCCAGGCCAGCAAGCGAGGAAGCTGAGGGGGGCTGCAGTTTCCCTATTTGACCCTGGCGGCTGAGTCAGTGTCGGTGTAGAGCACAAATAGAGCGAAAAAAGAGCGCCTTATGCTAACGTTAAGCGAGTCTCACGGTTGAGATCCATTTCAGCCGGAGACAGCCAGGCTTGCCCCGGTGCTGGAAAGGAGCAGCGCCCGAAGGCGGCAGGCCGGGAGAGAGCGAACTGCAGCGAGCTAGCCGAGTGCAGGGGAGAACAGCATGCGCAGTGCCTGGAGCATGGCGGCAGTCACCTTCATTCTCAAAAGGCTGCTGGAGAACACCCTGATCGAGCAGGCGGGGCCGGCGGGTCTGGGAGAAGTACTTGTCACCGCCCTACCGCCGGATCGTATCGCCCTGGGAACTGAGGAGCGGCCTCAGCTCAACCTCTATCTCTATCGCCTGACTCCCGACTCAAGCTGGCGCCAAAGCCCGGCCCCGGCCCCGGCAAGAGCCGGCTCAGCAGACTCCGAACCTGGGGAAGCCGGCTGGCAGCCGCTTGCACTCAAATTCCACTACCTGCTCAGCTCCTACGGAGAACGCGACGGACAGGGCGAGCTGCTCCTTGGACTGGCCATCGATTGCCTGCAACAAGCGGCTCTGCTCGCCGGCGAGCGACTGCAGGCGCTGCTGCAGGCCCTGAGTGCCGATGGCTCCGGGCGAGCGCGCGCCAACGTTCTGGCCCGCCTCGTGAGCGCGGCACCGCTGCAGGAGCTGCGCATTCGACCCGAATTTCTCGGCATGGAAGAGCAGACCAGGCTCTGGAGCGCCTGGCAAGCCCACGCCCGTCTGGCCATGACCTATGAAGTCACGGCCCTGCTCAAGGAAGCAGCGCCGACCGCCAAAGCCGGGCCAGGCCGGCGCATGTCTGCCGGGGACAAGCATAACCCGGGGCAGCCATCATGACAGGAATGAGCCAGGAATCAGCATTTGCTTCAGCCAGCCAAAGAGCAGCCGCCGAGCACCGTCACCTCCTGGCCGCGCTGGCCCTCGTGCGTCAGGCCCTCGTGCGTCACTGCGCACGCTGCCGCGGAGAAGAAGAGCCAGCCTTGCAGCAGCAGGAGAGCGATCCCTCGCGCCTGGAGCAATCTCTGACCGCCGCGGCCTCTGCCCTGCCAGGACCAGCCCCGCTGCAGCGACTCTGTTCGGCCTTCGGCCTCTCGTCTTTTGAGCGCGACCTGCTGCTCCTCTGCGCCGGAGTCGAGCTAGACAGCAGCTTCGCCGGTCTCTGCGCCCAGGCAATGGGGCAACCCGCGAGCGACCGCAGTCAAGCGGCGCTGCCCACCTTCAGCCTGGCGCTGGCCGCTCTCCCAGACGCCCACTGGGACGCCATCACGCCCGAGGCACCCCTACGCCGTTGGCAACTGCTTGTCCTCGGCGGCGGCCCCATCCTCACCATGACTCCCTTGCGCATCGATGAGCCAATCCTCCATTACCTGATCGGCCTCCCCTACCATGACCCGCGCCTGAGTCTGCTGACGCCTGTGGTCCCCGTGGCAGGTGAGCTGCTCCCCTCGCAGCAGCGGGCCTGCGTCCGTCTGCGCGCCGCCTGGAGCGAGCAACGTGCATCCTCCTCCCCCTGGTCTGGACCCGGGCAGCAGCGCTGGCCGCTCATCATCCTGGCCGTCCCCCAAGAGCAGGATGGGCTACGGCTGGCGGCGCGAGCCTGCCAGGAACTGGGCCTGCGCCTCTCCGCTCTGACGGCTACGGACCTCCCTGGGACCCTGAGCGAACTGGAGCAGTGGGCGCGTCTCTGGGAGCGCCAGGCCATGCTGACCGGCAGCGCCCTGCTGCTCGACTGCAACCGGCTCACAGCCGAAGATCGTTCCACCCGGCAAGCGATTGGGCATCTGGCCCGCCTCCTGCAGACGCCGCTGATCCTGAGCTGTCGCGAGGCCGCCACCCTCCGACTCGCCCTGGCGCCGACCTCTCTGGTCAGCATTGAGCTAGAGCCGCTACCCCTGGCAGAGCAAGAGCAGCTCTGGCGACGCGCCCTGAGCGCCCTGTCAGTGGCCGTCGACCTCAACGGTCATATCGACTCGCTGGCCATGCAATTCCCCCTTGGAGAGGCTGCCATCGAGCGCGTCTGCGCCCAGCTCCTGCCCGAACCCGCGCCCCTGGAATTGTCCGCCGACGAGGTAGCGCAGCGGCTCTGGCATGTCTGCCGCCTGCAGGCTCGCCCGGCCCTGGACGATCTGGCCCAGCGTCTCACCCCAACCGCGGATTGGGAACAGCTTGTCTTGCCCGACGAGCAGCAGCGTCTACTGCATGAGATCGTCGCCCATGTGCGTCAGCGGGCAACCGTCTACGAACGCTGGGGCTTCGGGCGTCAGGGAGCGCGTGGCCTGGGCATCAGCGCCCTCTTTGCCGGCAGCAGCGGCACTGGCAAGACCCTGGCAGCCGAAATCATCGCCCACGAGCTACAGCTCGACCTCTATCGCATCGACCTCTCCGCCGTCGTCAGCAAATACATTGGCGAAACCGAAAAGAACCTGCGCCGCATCTTCGATGCCGCCGAAGCGGGTGGCGCCGTCCTGCTCTTCGACGAAGCCGACGCCCTCTTTGGCAAGCGCAGCGAAGTCAAAGATAGCCACGACCGCTACGCCAACATTGAAGTTGGCTATCTATTGCAGCGCATGGAGACCTACCGTGGCCTGGCCATCCTCACCACTAACCTCAAGCATGCCCTCGACCCGGCCTTTCTGCGTCGCCTGCGCTTCATCGTCCACTTCCCCTTTCCAGATGTAGCCATGCGCCTGGAGATCTGGCGGCGCATCTTTCCGCCGGACCTGCCACGCGAGAATCTCGACCTGGAGAAGCTGGCCCGCTTGCACGTGGCCGGTGGCAACATCCGCAATATCGCCCTCTACGGGGCCTTCCTGGCGGCGGAAGCTGGCGAGTCGCTGCACATGAGCCATCTCTTGCGCGCCGCCGCCGTTGAGTATGCCAAGCTGGAGAAGCCGCTGACCGAGGCGGAGATCGGAGGCTGGCCATGAGAAAGCTTACTGACCGCTATGCGGACTGTCGACCGAGGCAGGCGCTGCCTGAGCAGGAGATCCAGACTGCCACCAGCACCGAGGAGAGCCTGGATGCGGCCACGCGCGCCTTTATGGAGCCGCGTTTCGGCCACGACTTTAGTCAGGTGCGCATTCATACCGATGAGGAGGCAGCTGAGGCAGCGCAGGCCCTCAACGCGCGGGCCTACACCGTCGGCCAGGATATCTTTTTCGGCCCGGGAGCCTACGCGCCGCAGACGGACGAAGGGCGGCACTTGCTGGCGCACGAGCTGACGCATACGCTGCAGCAGCAGGGGACGAGCGGGGGCGTGCAGGGAGTGAGCGAGCGATGGGAGAGCAGCGAGCAGGAGGCGCGGCGGGTGGCGCAGGAGGTGATAGTGGCGGGTGGGCCGGTGGGAGCGCCGCGAGCGGTGAGCCGCCTAGGGGCGCCGCTCGTCCAGCGCGAGGCGCATGCCACCCAGCCTGACGCTCCCCGGCCTGAGATGACAGCCCTCGATGTGACCGGCAGCTATGAGGCACTCGATCCAGGGGGGGCCAACCGCATCACCGTGGAGTTGAATCAGGCCGGTCGCCATATTGAGGGCTGGTGGCAGTTGCGGAGCTACAGGAGCAGCAGCGGCGCCCATCTGACAGCCATGCGCCTCTCGGGCGATCTGACGGAAGACGGCGGCGATCACGTCACTTTCGCTTATCGGCGCATCTCCTCTGGCGGGACGGCCTATGCGGGCACCCTGACCGTGAGTCGGAGCGGCCCCTCTGTACGTATGTGGATGCACGAGGGCGGCGACACCATTGAGCGTGATGAGCAGGGCAATCTCGTGCTCGGCGGCTGGTCGCATCAGTTTGAGCGCACCGCAACGGGGGTGCATCTCTCCGACCAGGCCATTCAGGCCTTCCCCCAGGAGACACGCGCCCTGGTCCAGGCGACCGAGAATGCGCCGCTGGACCGCGCCGAAGAGCAGCGCCTCGCGGATGGGGGGACCCAGATCCAGTCACTCATTCGCCAGTATCTGGACGCAACGCGCGAGAGTGTGGTGCGTTCGGCCAGAGCCGCTGTGCTGAACGACTACATCAGAACACTCATGGGCTATTATGCCCCTCAGCAGATGCCGCTCGTCATTCGCCGCCTGCGCGAATATCTGGTCAATCCTACTCTGCAGAGCGGAGAGACCACCCGCCCCTACTGGGATTGGCTGCAGATCATCGTCTCCGCCGAGCCGAGCTACACCACAGATATTCAGCGGTTGCTGGAAATCTCGCCTCACGGGCCGTCGGACCCCAATGCTCCTCAGCATAAGTATCGCTGGCGCTTCAGTGTGGTAGGTGCTGATGTCGACCTGGGGGTTGGACTGGGCGGCTTTCTCGGTGTCTTCATCGTCGAGAAGCTGGCACCCGATACCTGGACGGCCCAATACTTCACCCTGATGGGCACGGCTGCTGGGGGCTTCTCTGCGGGTACCACTGTCGGTCAAACTACAGCCTGGAGCGAGATACAGACGCCTTTTGCCTGGACCAGCGGCAACTTCCGCGGCCCCTATCTGGTCACGGGGGGCTCAGCTGGCGGCACGGCAGTGGTCGGCCTCAGCTATACGCCAGCGGCCTTTATCAACTTCTATGGCGATGGCACCTTTCCAGTGCTGACGGGCGATGCCAGCGGCTTGGCCGCCGTCTATGGCCTCTCTGCGGGAGCAACTGTCTCGATGTATGCAGGCTATATGTTTGGCGGACGCGAGGAGGCCATCCGCGCCGCTCGGGAGCAGCATGCGCTCACGGCGCAGGCCGGCTATCAGAGCGAGGCGACGGTACACTTTGCGGTCGACGATCCCAGCCTGACCGACGAGGGCTGGCAGGCCATTCGCCAGATGTGTGCCGAGCAGCGGGCGGCCCTCATGAATCCCGAGAGTCGCCTGAGCATCGACGGCTATACCAGCACCACCGGAACGGTGGCGCGCAATCAGCGCCTCTCCGAGCTGCGCGCACAGAACACGCTGCAGGCCATTCGCGATGTGCTCGGTCCAGCGCTGGCTCTTCCCGACCGCCAGATCAGCGTGATTGGTCATGGAAAGACAGCCGCCCTGCAAGCCGGCTCGCCCGATCAGCGCGAAGACCAGGCCTGGCGCAAGGTGGAGGTCTTGCTGAATGGCCAGGTCGTGCTGACGCTGCGCTAGTCCCCTGAGGCAGAGCAAGTAGCGTTGGAGGAAGACGTCACTGCCTCGCCTGTCTCCTCTGTTAGAGGGAGGAACATGATGACTGTGAACAGAGAGCGAAAGCGGCAGGCTCTGCCGGCGAACGCCGCGCTAGAGAGCGAGACCAGTCGCCTGGCACCTATGCCAGAGCAGCTCACCGCTACGAATCCGACGGCGAGTGCTGTGGCGGGGGAGCCACTGCCAGAGGCGGTACGGGCCTACATGGAGCCGCGTTTCGGCCACGACTTCAGTCAAGTACGTATCTACGCCGATGCTGGGGCAGCCCAGACGGCGCAGGCCCTCAACGCGCGGGCCTACACCGTTGGCCAGAACATCTTTTTCGGCCCGGGGGCCTACACGCCGCAGACGGACGAAGGGCGGCGCTTGCTGGCTCACGAATTGAGCCACGTGGTGCAGCAGCCAGGCGAGATCGCGCCTGGAACTCCCCTGGTTGTCGGACCCGTTGACGATCACTATGAGCGCGAAGCCGAGCAGGTGGCAGCCCGGGTCATGGCGGCTCCCACGGCGACAGAGGTAGCCGGCGGCCTCTCCGCGGCCCCAGCGCAGGTCATTCGGCGCTCCTGGCTGGGGAGTGTGCTCGGAGGAATCGGGGGGGCTGTCGTGGGGGCGGTCGGCGGCTTCTTCGTGGGCGGCCCGGCTGGGGCAGTGATCGGCGGCGTTGCCGGCCTGCTAGGTGGGGCTGCCGCAGGTGACCGGCTCTCGCAGCAGCGCCGCTCACTCACGCCCGATGAGATCGCCTACGCTCGCGAAATCTACGCCGATAGCCTCGACTACTCGGCGATCACGATCACGAAGCATAGCATCCTCTCCTCGGGCGCCTCCCGTACGGTCGGCAACACCATCAATCTTGAGGATGTCTACTACGACGGCGATACGCTCAATTTGACCCCGGAAGGCAGACTGATCCTTATCCATGAGATGGGGCACGTCTGGCAATACCAACACGGCGGCCTGGCCTACATCCCGGAGAGCCTGATCGCCCAGATCCGGGGCGCCGTAGGAGGCGGGAGCCGCAACGCTGCCTATGACTGGCGCGCGGCGATTCAGGCCGGGACGCCCTGGGAAGAGTGGAATCCCGAGCAGCAGGCCGAGGCGATCGAAGACTATAACCGCGCCTTGCGGCGCACCCGGGACGGCACGGCCACTGCTCAGGACTATAAGGACCTCTCCACGCTGCAGCCCTATATTGACAGGGTGCGCCGCGGCGAGGGGGCGCCACACGGAATGCTTGGGGCCTGGCTGGGAGGAATCGGGGGCGCAGTCGGTGGCTTTCTGGTCGGCGGCCCAGTGGGCGCCTTCTTCGGAGGCCTCGGTGGCCTCGTGGGCGGCTCCTTGCTTGGCGCCGCCTTGAAGTGAGGGTAAAGAGCCATGTTACTGACCATGCAGCACATCTTGCTCCGTCTGCTCTATGAACGCGGCCAGATCAACGAGCGCGAAGTCGACATCATCTTTGAGGCGCCGACGCTTGAGCGCATCGAGGGCCTCTGGCAGCCGACGATCAGCCTCTTCCTCTACGCCATTCAGGAGAACGTCGAGCTTCGTCAGAGCAGCTATCAGACCGTCGCCGCTAACGGACGCGCCGAGCGCCGGCCCCTGCCACGGCGCTTCGACCTGCGCTACATGGTCAGTGCCATCAGCAGCCAGATCGAAGACGAGCAGCAACTACTCTGGCGTGTCCTCACCACCCTGGTGCGCCATCCACAGTTGCCAGAGGCCCTGATCCCGGAAGAAGTGCGCTCCCTGGGCATTCCCCTGGTAGCGCACGTAGGCCGCGAAGAAGAGCAGCCTGCCCTGCTCTCGCTCTGGAGTAGTCTGGGCGGTCCACCGCGGCCCGCCCTGGCCTACACCATCACTGTACCCGTGGAGCTGGCGCCCGTTGGTGAGGCTCCGCTGGTCCTGCAGCGCACCGTCCGCTATCGCCGCCTGGCGCCGAGAGAGGCGCTCATCAGCGAAAGCAGCCTGCTTCTCGGAGGCGTGGTACGCAACCAGCAAGGCGAAGCTCTCGCTGGCGTGCGCGTTGCTCTGGAGGGACGGGGCCAAGAGAGCATCACTGACGAAAGCGGTCGCTTCGTCCTGAACCAGCTGCCGCCGCGACGAGCCGTTCTGCGCCTCACGCCACCTGCGGGACCGACCCGGCGCCTGATCCTCAACTACGGTGACGACCCGGCTGCCGACCAGCCGGGCGCACACGGTTCCCTCTCCTATGAAATCATCCTGGAGACCCTACCTGCGCCAGAGACCTGACCTGCACGGCCATGCTGAGCATGAGCCAGTCTGACGACTATCCTGACATGAAGAAGTTAAGAAGGAGGACCAGGGACCATGCCCGAATATCTCTCACCTGGCGTCTACATTCAAGAAGTCGACAGCGGACCGCGGCCCATTGAAGGCGTCGGGACTGCCACCGCCGCCTTTGTGGGCTTTGCCCCAGCCGGGCCGGCCAATCGACCGGTGCTCATCACTAACTGGTCGCAGTATGTCACCACCTTCGGCAGCCTGGAAGAGGGCGGCGTCCGTAACCCCCACCTGCCCGGCTCCTACCTCTCCCACGCCGTCTATGGCTACTTCCTCAACGGAGGCGGGCGCTGCTACGTCACCCGCCTCGTCAGCAGCGGGACGAAGAAAGACAAGCCCGCGCCGCTGCTCCTGCCAAGTCGGGCCTCCAAAGCCGTACCCTCACTGATCATCCATCCCAAAAACGTGCCTGAGCAGGACATTCAGATCGAAGTCTTGCCGCCCAGCAAGACCCTGCCGCCCCCGCCGGCGCCCGCCTCAAGCGAAGGCGAGCAAAAGGAGGCCGAGGCCACACCTCCCGCGACAGCAGGCAACCGCGGTCTCTTCACCCTCAAAGTGAGCATGGGCGACGAAGAAGAATACTTTGAAAACCTGAGCGTTGGCAGCAGTGGAGCCGGGGTCAAATCCGCCGTTGAGACAGTCAACCAGCTCAGCCAGCTCATCCGTCTGGTCGAGCCGAAGACCAGCGGCAGCGCCGTCGAACGCGCGCCCGAGCCGGGTACTTACGTCCTCAGAGCGCCGGCACAGCTGGCCCTGCCTCAGGTCCAGCCCGACCACTTCGCCGGCAGCGCCGCCGAGCGCAGCGGCTTCGAAGGGCTGGAGGTCGCTGAGGACGTCACAATGGTCTGCTGCCCCGACCTGATGGCCGCTTACCAGGCTGGCTTGATCAGCCGCGAGGGCGTTAAAGCTGTTCAGCTCGCCATGATTGCCCACTGCGAGGGCATGGGCGACCGCCTCGCCATTCTGGACCCCCTGCCGGACCTCGCGCCGCAGCAGGTCAAGATCTGGCGCGAGGCCGAGACCGCCTACGACTCCAAATTTGCCGCCCTCTACTATCCCTGGATCAAGGTCTCCGGCCCCGATGGCCGCCCTCTGGCCGTGCCGCCCTCCGGCCACATCGCTGGCATCTATGCCCGCAGCGATAACGAGCGCGGCGTCCACAAGGCCCCCGCTAACGAGGTCGTCCGCGGCGCTCTGGAGGGCGTCATCCAGGTCACCAAAGGCGAGCAGGATACTCTCAATCCAAGCGGCATCAACTGCATCCGCTCCTTTACCGGGCGCGGCCTGCGCGTCTGGGGAGCACGCACCCTCAGCAGTGACTCGGCCTGGCGCTACGTCAACGTGCGCCGCCTCTTCAACTATATCGAAAAATCGATCGAGCGTGGCACCCAATGGGTGGTCTTCGAACCCAACGATGTCGACCTCTGGGCACGCGTCAAGCGCGACATCACGGCCTTCCTCACGGGGGTCTGGCGCGACGGCATGCTCTTCGGTCGCTCGCCCGAAGAGGCTTTCTTTGTCAAATGCGACGAGGAGATCAACCCGCCTGATGTACGCGATCGCGGGATGCTCTTCATCGATATCGGCCTGGCACCCGTCAAGCCTGCCGAGTTCGTCGTCTTCCGCCTGCGCCAATGGGCTGGCGGCGGTGCCTGATCAAGCTATCCGTTCGTCAAGTGATCGAATTCGCATCTCATGTGACATGCATGAGGGCAGAAGGAGGAACGCATGGCAGAGAAAGATCCATTGGTCTCATCATGGTTTGGCGTCGAGTTTCAGGGCCAGGTTGTGGGCGCCTTTCGCGAGTGCACCGGCCTGGGCAGCGAAAACGAGGTCGTCGAGTACAAAGCCAGCGGGCCACGTGGCGAGTTTGTCATCAAAAAAGTACCGGGCCGTCTCAAGTGGAACAACATCACCCTCAAGCGCGGCATCACCGACTCGATGGACATGTGGCAGTGGCGTAAGCTTGTCGAGCAAGGCAAGATCGATGAGGCGCGCAAGAACGGAACCATTACCATGTACAATCAGCAGGGCGAGCCGGTGGCGCGCTGGAACTTCATCAATGCCTGGCCGAGCAAACTGACCGGCCCCAGCGCCAACGCCAACAATAATGAGGTAGCCATCGAAGAGCTGGAGATTACCCACGAGGGCTACGAGCGTGTGAGCTAAGGCCCCGTAGGAGGCTTGGGGAGCTGAGACGACGATGTTGCAGACCGAGTTTCCCTTTACCTTACCCTGCGGCTACGTCGACGCGCGCGGCAATCTCCACCGGCAGGGAACCATGCGCCTGGCGACCGCCCTCGACGAGATCGAGCCGCTGCAAGATGCGCGAGTGCGTGCCAACGAAGCGTACCTGACGATCCTGGTGCTCAGCCGCGTTGTGACGCGCCTGGGGGACCTGCATCCCGTCGATGTGCGTGTGATCGAAGGACTCTTTTCTGCCGATCTCGCCTATCTGCAGCGGCTCTATGTGCAGATCAACGAGGTCGGCACAACCCTGTTCGAGACGCAGTGTCCCCGCTGCGGCCTGCGCTTCTCACTCGACCTGACAGAAGGTGGTGACATTAATGATGCATCAGCCGGCCTCTGATCAGCAGGCTGCCAGCGCCAGCGCTGCTGACCGGCCTGGGGGCGGGAGCGCTGGCGCTGCCATTGACGTTGAGCAACTGGCGGAGAAGGTCTATCAATTGCTGTGTCAGGAGGTACGCCTCTCCGTGGCCCGTGGGCAACGAGGGACGGGGCGTCCTCTAAGACGCGGGAGGTGAAGAGCCGATGGCCACCGAAGCCTATCCGGGCTGCCGTTTCTATGTCCTCTTTGAGGGCCAGGCCCAGGGGGTCTTTACCGAGGTCAGCGGCCTGCAAGTCGAAATGGATGTCCTGGAGTACCAGGAAGGCGGCAACAATGGCTTTGTCTATCGCCTGCCTGGCTTCACCAAGGTGAGCAATCTGACGCTCAAGCGCGGTCTGACAACCTCCAACGAGTTTTATCGCTGGCTAGCCGATGTGGCCAGTGGGCGCCTCAAGCGTCGCCATATCTCGGTTGTCATGTACGACGTAGCGGGCAAAGAGCTGATGCGCTGGAACTTTCTCAATGCCTACCCGGTGAAGTGGGTCGGCCCCCAGTTGCGCGCGCCGGACAATACGGCGGCTATCGAAACCCTGGAGCTGGCTCACGAGGGCGTGACCCTCGGCTGAGCAGGCAACTGGGAGAGAGGGAGGAGGGACTATTGTGCGTCGACATCTGCTGCTGACCTATCACCACCGCCGACAGCGGCTGCTCAGTTTCGTGCCGGCCTCGCCACTCCTGCGCTCCCTGGCGCGGCGTCATACCCTGGCTGCCGCCCTCGGCCTGGCGCGCCCGGCCAGCGGCGACAGCCATCCGTACTCGTACCCGCTGCCGACAGCGCAGCCGCTGCGGCGTCCGCAGCTGCCCGCTGTCCCGCAACCCATCGCTGAAGAACTGGCGCTATGGGTAACCCGTCCAGAGCCGCCAGCCCCCGCTGAGGAACCGTCAACACCGGTAGAAGCCGAGCGGGGCCGAGACGAAGACCTGCGCTGGGAGACTGAGGCCGCCGACCAAGAACAGCAGAAGGCGATGACCAGCCCGGAGGGCGAGCGATCGCAAGCCGGGCCTGTCGCCTCGCCGCCGCCGCCGACGGTGTCTCGGCCAGGCCACGCGCGCGTGATCGAGCTGGGTGTCGCAAGTACACCGTATGATACTATTGCCCTGGATGCACCCGAAAGTGACCTCGCCGGGATCAGCCAGAGGCTGCCAGCGTCCCCTGAGTCAGCCTCTGTCTCCGAGGTGGCTGCAGCGCCGGAAGTGCCCAATGAGGCGGCGCGGCTATTCAGGCCGCATCAAGACGAGGCTGAACGCTCGCCACAGAGCTGGTTCAGGCGCCTGGTGGAGCAGGCCCGGCGCGAGCAGGGGCCGTCGATAGCCAGGCCAGCGCCAGTCTCAGGCTCTCCAGGTTTCCCGGAGAGCATACCAGGCGGAGCCAGTGAGCAGGAGCCAGCGCCTCAAACGGCAGCGGACAGGGTGCGTAGAGGGAGGGAGAGCGGCAGTACGCCCGCTCTGAGGCCGGTGTCACCGCTGCTCGTGGCAGAGCGGGACCAGGCAGCGGACGCAGGAGATAGCGCGTCTGCCGCTGCTGCTGCTGCTGCGCGCAGCCCAGAGCCGCCCAGCCTTACCGCCCGCCGCTTCCTCAAGCCGCTGCTGGGCGTCGACCTGACTGGGATGACGCTCTACCAGGATGCTCAGGCCGCTCGCGCCACGGAGGCCCGCGCCGCGGCGGCGCTCAGCGATGCCGCGACCATCGAGCTGGCTCCTCAGCAGGAACAAGCCTCGCCAGAGGGCCTGGGCCTGCTGGCCCATGAGCTGACACACGCCATGCGTCACCGCCAGCCGCGCTTTCTGCCGCCGATTGTGCGCCCGGTCTCTCTGTCCAATGTGGGGGAAGAGACCGAACTAGCGGCGCAGGGCGATGAGGAGCAGCTCGCCATCAGCGTCGAACGCCAGGTCCGCCAACAAGCGCGGGTAGCCTTCGCGGCGACCGCTCCGGTGACTCAACCAGAACAGGCAGTCCTGCCAGCGCCGGAAGCGGCTGCGCCCGTGGCCGCGAACGAGCCGCCCACTGCCAGCGTGGGCCAGGCGCCCGAGGCCGGGCCTGGCCACCAGAGCGAGCGAGGCATCTGGGGCAAGCTACCAGCACCCTGGGAGCCGCTGCCCGCCTGGCTGACCGCGCCGGCTTCTTCCAGCGGCCTACCCGCGAGCGAGATCGCGTCTGGTGCAAGCCTTTCTTCGGCACCGCTCGCGCCGTCGCCCCCGGCGATCACGCCCGGCCAGCCGCTCCCTGTCTCAGCCAACGGGAGCACTCTCCCGGGGGAGCAGAGTGGCAGCAGGCGCGCCGGGGTTGAGCGCAACCTGGCCACGCCAGTGAGTGACGAAGGCCAGGCGCCGCCGGCCACCTCTGAGGTCCGTGCCCCGGAGGCGGATCTGGATGCCCTGGCGCGTCAGGTCTATACCCTCCTCAAGCGTCGTCTGAGCGCCGAGCAGCGTCGTCTGCTCTCATAAACGCAAGCAGCCAGAGAGGGAAGGAGAGCAGCCTATGCAAAGCAGTCCGCTGGCGCTGGCCACCATTGTCGATCACGACCACGGCAGCAGCGTCGAATGCATGTTTAATCCCAAGGAATACACCTTTAGCAAACAGAACTCCTGGACCGCCAAAGAGAGCAAGGGTACTAACATCGCCCGCCTGGAATTTGGTAGCGGCCAGCCCACCACGCTGCAGATGCAGCTCTTCTTTGACACCTACACCAACATCAAAAGCAACGGTCAGGGGAGTGGTTCCAAAGACGTACGCAAAGCGTACACCGAAAAAATCTGGAACATGATGAAAGTTGATCCGGCGCTTGGGCCGCTGGGAGGCCGAGGAGGAGGCGCCAAACACAAGAAAGGGCGGCCTCCGGTTGTCAGCTTCCAGTGGGGGGCCGTCTGGAGCTTCAAAGCCGTCATCACCAACATCCGCGAGCGCTTCACCCTCTTCCTGCCTGATGGCACGCCGGTGCGCTCCACCCTGGACGTCACCTTTCAGCAAGTGCAGGACAAAGACGACTACCCGGCGACCAACCCCACGTCGGGCGGTGTCGGGGGAGAGCGCGTCTGGCGCGTTTGCGAAGGCGACACCCTGGCCTGGATTGCCTACAAAGAGTACGGCGACCCCAACCTCTGGCGCCTGGTCGCCGAAGCCAACCGCCTGACCCGTGTGCGGCAGCTCACGCCGGGCCTGCTGCTGGAGATCCCCAATGCCACAGAATGAAAACCTGCTCAGCCTGCTCTCCATCAAGATTGGAGGCGCCGACGTCTCGCCGGACTTCATGAGCGACCTGCTGGAGGTCACCATTGAAAACAGCCTCCACCTGCCAGACGTCGCCACCATCGTCCTGCACGACACGCGGCTGCACTGGATCGATGACAATAGCCTCCTGCCGGGCAAGAGCGTGCAGATCGAAGCGCACAGCGGGCGGCAAACGAAGCTGCTCTTCGATGGTGAGATTGTCGAAATCGAGCCATCCTTTGACGCCAGCAACCAGCAACTGGTCATTCGCGCCTTCGATCGTCTGCACCGTCTCGGGCGGGGCAGCCGGGTGCGCTCCTTTGTCAACGTCAGCGACGAAGACCTGATCAAGAAGCTGGCCGCCGAGGCCGGGCTGGAGGTCCAGATAGGGATCAGCGGGCAGATCCATGAGCACATCTTTCAAAACAACGAGAGCAACCTGGAGTTCCTGCAACGCAGAGCGGCGGCCCTGGGCTGCCTGCTCTTCGTCCAGGGGAAGACGTTGCATATGGAGCCGCTCAAGAGTGGCGGAAGCCAGCTTGAACTTGAATGGGGTGTCAACCTGCACGAATTTGCGCCGCGCCTGACCACTCTGGGCCAGCTCAGCAAGGTCACCGTGCGTGGCTGGGACCCGGGGCAGCGGCGCGCAGTCGTCAGCCAGACGCAGAACGGCAAGGGGGCGCCGCAGGTTGGACAAGAGCAGAGCGGAGGCGATCTTCTTCAGCAGGCCTTCCAGCTGACAGCGGAAGCGCTCGTCGCCGCGGGGTCGGTGCGCACCCAGGCTGAGGCGGAGCGTCTGGCGCAGGCGGTGGCCGACCGCGCCGCCGGGCGCTTTATCGAAGCCGAGGGGGCCTGCAGCGGCCTGCCCGCCCTGGTCGCGGGGGTGAGCGTAAAGATCAAAGCCGTGGGCACCCGCTTCAGCGGCACCTACTTCGTCACCAGCACCCTCCATAGCTACAGCGCCCGCCGCGGCTACACCACCCGTTTCAGCGTCAGTGGCTATCAGCCCGCAACGCTGCTCAATCTGCTCAGCGGAGATCAGCGCCAGGCTTTGCCGGCAGCCACGCCCGCTGGCCTCCTCTCCTCGGGCCTGGGCCTGGTCATCGGCATCGTCACCGACAACGATGATCCTGCCGGCTGGGGGCGAGTGAAAGTCAAATATCCAGCCCTCTCCGAAGAGCATGCCAGCGGCTGGGCGCGCGTCGTTGTGCCGGGCGGCGGTGCGCAGCGTGGCATCCAGTTCCTGCCCGAGATCAACGATGAAGTCCTGGTTGGCTTCCTGGAGGGCGATATCCAACACCCCTACATCCTGGGCGGCCTGTGGAATGGCCAGGACAAGCCGCCGGAGCCGCAGGCCAGCAGTGGGGGCCGGGTCACAAAGCGCCTCCTGCGCTCACGCAGCGGGCACCTCATCACCCTCGACGACAGCGAGGGCGGCGGCGGTATCACCATCGCCGACAGCGCGGGGAACAGCATCAAGATCGACACCGCCTCCAATGGCCTGCAGATCAGCGTCCAGGGCAACATCAGCCTGAAGGCTCGGGGGTCCCTATCTCTGGAGGCTCAGGGGCAGGTCCAGGTCAAAGGGCAGGGCGTCACCATCGATGGAGGCGCCGGCGTCGTCACCATCAAAGGCACAACGATTAATCTGAACTGAGCGAAGAGCAGCGAGCGGGAAGGCGCGCGTTTGTAGTGCAGCCTGTCCCCAGCAAAAGCATGCCGAAATTGTGAAGCAGTGGCGCGTTTTCCTGAAGACAGCGCAAGCCAGGAACAGAGAAGAGAGCAAATAAAGAGGAGGAGCGACCAGCATGGGGCAGCCGGCAGCGAAACAGGGCGACCAGATCACCGCCGTTGACACGCACATCGTCCTGATCCCCTCGCCCGGGGGAGCGGTGCCAACGCCCTTGCCGCATCCCTTTACGGGTACCATCAATGGCAATCTCAGCCCGAACGTCATGATCATGGGCCTGCCAGCAGCCACCCAGGGGAGTACCGCCGACAATCTGCCGCCTCACATTCCCCAGGGCGGCCCCTTTCAGCGCCCTCCGAGCAACCGGGGCCTGATTATCACCGGCAGCGCCTCTGTCCTGATCAATGGCAAACCGGCAGCGCGCAACGGCGACAGCGCCATGACCTGCAACGACCCGGCTGACCTGCCAGTGGGGACCGTGGTGGCCGTTGGTACCGTGCTTATCGGCTAGGAGACCAGGGTCGGGGCCAGCCAGATCAGCGGAGGCGGCAACCCATGCTGCTCCGCCGGCGCCAGAAGAGCGAACACAACAGAGCAGAGCAGATTGACATTAAAAGAGAGGAAAAAGCACTATGCGCGATTTTCTCGGAAGCGGCTGGGCGTTCCCGATTCACATCGATGCCCACGGGCGCATCGCGCTGGCGCGTCAGGAGCGCGATATCGAGGAGGCCATACGCATTATTCTGCTGACCCCCAAAGGGCAGCGCGTCATGCGGCCTGAGTTTGGCTGTCAGATTCATGAGCTGCTGTTTGCGCCCAACAACGCCACCACCTGTGGTCTGGCTGCCTACTATGTAGAGGAAGCTCTGGGCATGTGGGAGCCACGCATTCGCCTCATCAGCGTGGAGGCGCGTCCCGATCCTGTGGAGGCGGGGCGCCTGCTCATCGACATCGAATACGAAATCAAGGCCACCCATGACCGCCGCTCGCTGGTCTTCCCCTTCTACCGTATTCCTGGTGAGGGAGAGGGCGAGTCGGCGGAGGCACCTGGCCGGAGGGGGAGCTAGCCATGTCACTGCCTGCGCCGAAGCTGGACGATCGCCGCTTTCAAGACATCGTCGATCAGGCCAAACTGCTCATTCCCCACTATTGCCGCGAGTGGACCGATCACAACGTCAGTGATCCAGGCGTGACCCTCATCGAGCTTTTTGCCTGGATGACCGATATGCTGCTCTATCGAGTCAACCAGGTACCGGACAAGAACTACATTAAATTCCTCGAACTGATTGGTATGCAGCTGGAACCACCGAGAGCGGCGACGGCCCCCATTACATTTTACCTTTCCGCTGCACAGCCGACGGCGGTCACCATTCCCGCCGACACCGAAGTGGCCACCGTGCGTACTGAGAGCAGCCCGGCCATCATCTTTACTACAGAGCAGCCCCTGACCATTCAGCCACCACGCCTGATCGACACCTTTACCCGCAATGCCAGCCAGGGGAGCAACTGGCTGCGCCATAACCTACCGCCGGAGGGAGCGCGCGGACGAGAGAAGCGCGTTGCCCTCTTTCCTCAGAAGCCGGCCCCGGGTGACGCCTTTTTGCTTGCTTTTGAGAACGACCTGAGCAATCACCTGCTGGCCCTGATAGTAGACTGCGAGCGCGCCGGGGGGGCGGGTGTTGATCCGACGAAGCCGCCCCTGATCTGGCAGGTCTGGCAGGGGCGGGCCGCGCGTTGGGTGAACTGCGAGCTGGAATATGACGGCACGGGTGGCTTCAACGAAGCCGGTGAGATCATCCTCCATCTACCGGAGATGGTCCGGTCCGAATTCGTGGGCGTGACCGGCTACTGGCTGCGCTGCCGGCTGACCGAGGCCCAGACCGGGCCTGGTTCCTACCAGGTGTCTCCGGTCTTGCGCCGTCTGCGCGTCGAGGCCCGTGGGGGGACTGTCAGCGCGCGCCATGCCATTACGGTCAAAGACGAGGTACTTGGCGTCAGCGACGGCACCCCGGGCCAGGTGTTCCGGTTGCAGCATACCCCCATCCTGGCCCTTGATCCGCAACAAGAGTACCTGGTCAGCGAAGCACCGGGCGGCAAGCCCCAGAGCTGGCAAGCGGTCGAAGACTTTGCCGAATCGGGGCCGCAAGATCGTCATTTCACCCTTGATAAGCTCGACGGCACGCTGACATTTGGGCCGGCCCTCCTGCAGCCTGACGGCACCGTCTACCGCTTTGGCAGTGTGCCGGAGAAGGGGAGCCTGCTGGTCTTCAAGCGCTATCGCTACGGAGGAGGGGTCGTCGGCAATGTTGCCCGTGGGACCCTGACGGTTCTCAAGTCGGCGATCCCCTATGTAGCTCACGTTACCAATCGCGAGGCCGCCGTCGGAGGGCGTGACGCCCAGAGCCTGGAAGAGGCCAGGTTGCGTGCACCCCAGAAGTTACGCGCGCGTACGCGGGCCGTGACCGCCGATGATTACGAGTTTCTGGCCTGCCAGGTGCCCGGGGTGGCCCGCGCGCGCTGCCTGGCCCCAGGTGCCCAGCCCGGCGGGCGCGGCGATCCACGTCCAGGCCAGGTCTTTGTCATTGTCCTGCCCCAGGTCGATGATCCCGAGGGGAAGCTAGCGCCAGAACAGCTGGCGCTCTCCGCCGAGCTGCGCAGTGCGGTCCTCTCCTACCTGCAGCCTCGGCGCTTGCTCGGTACCGCGCTGGAGGTTCATCAGCCCCAGTATGTCAGCGTCTCAGTGCAGGCCGAGCTGCGCGTCCCAGAGCACAGCGACCCGGCCCTCATCGAGGCGGTCCAGCAAGAGGCCCTGGAGGCTCTACGTCGCTATCTCAATCCCTATATTGGAGGGCCGCGCGCTAACGGCTGGCCCTTTGGGCGCGCGCTCAACCGCTCTGAGCTATATGGTCTTTTGCAGCGTATTGAGCATGTGGAGTATGTGGAGAATCTGGTCATCAGCGTCGGTGAGGCGACGGGAGCGGAGAAGCCCCTGCCGGCGAATCAGCAGACGGTGCAGATTCCCCGTCACGGTCTCATCTGTTCTGGCCAGCATCAAATAAAGGTACGCTGAAAGAGATGGCCACACCACAGATCGTTGTCCGCCTGCAGGGCGAGGTTATCAAGACAGTGTCGCTGACAGCCCCGGTGTTGCGCATCGGGCGAGGGCCAGAGAGCGACCTGATGCTTGATCATCAGATCATTTCGCGCCATCATGCTGAGCTGCGCCTGACGCCCCAGGGTTGCATTCTGACGGACCTGGGCAGCTCGAACGGGACGCTTGTGGGTCAGCAGCGCTTGTTGCCGCATCAGCCTTATCTGCTGCGCGATGGGGCAAGTTTTCAGATTGGCCCCTATCTGATCACCTATGAAGCGGAGGCGGGAACGGCGGCGCGCCTGCCGGCTCAGGCCCAGACCACCAGTGTGGGGCCAGATGAGGGGGCGAAGCGAGCGGAGGAGGAGCGACTCGCGGCCCCTGTTACTCCCAGGCCGGGCGGGGGAGAGAAGGGGCCAGTGCCGGAGCGAGCTGCGACCCCTCCCGCGAGACTGGTTGGGGAGAGGCCGCGTGTGCCTGCCGCGCCTGCCGCTGCCAGGCCAGTGCGTCCTGCCACGCCGGTAAGCTCTCCAGCGGGGCCGAGTATCGGCGGTCTCTATCTGCGCTATCTCCCTGACATTTATCAGGAAAGCGACTTTCTACAGCGTTTCCTTCACATTTTTGAAGACATCTGGGAGCCTTTGGAGCAGCGCCAGGATCATATCGAGATGTACTTTGATCCACGTACCTGTCCGACGCGCTTCCTGCCCTGGCTGGCGAGCTGGCTGGATATCCCGCTTAATCCGCACTGGCCAGAAGCACGCCAGCGGCGTCTGCTGGCTGAAGCCTGGGAACTCTATAGCTGGCGAGGTACGCTGTATGGGCTCAAGCGTATGATCGAGATCTGCACTGGCTTACAGCCTGACATCTTTGAGAAGCCGGAAGAGCCATTTATCTTTCATGTGCGTGTCAGGTTGGACCCGGCGGCAGACGGTGAGGTGGTTGATCGCGCCTTTCTTGAAGAGCTGATTCAGTTACACAAGCCAGCGCATGCCGGGTACATACTGGAGGTCATCCCGTGATGAACGAAGAGTACATAGGCCGGATCGTCGGGCAGTATCGGATTGAAGCGGTGCTGGGAGCAGGTGGCATGGGCCAGGTTTTTCGTGGTGTGCATCAGCTCCTGGAGCGTCCGGCGGCCATCAAGGTTATGCTACCCAGCTTTGCCGCGCGTCCGGACTTTCGTGCGCGCTTTCTGCAGGAGGCCAAAGCGGTGGCGGCTCTGCATCATCCCAACATCGTCGAGGTCTACGACTATGGTGATGAGAATGGCCTGCTTTACATGGTGATGGAATACATGGAGGACGGTGCGCTCAGCACTCTGCTCAAGCGGCAGGCCACGAAGCGTTTACCGCTGCCGCAAGTGCTCATGCTGGGCATCCAGGTGGCGCAGGGATTGGCCGCGGCCCATGCGCTCCAGATGGTGCACCGTGACATCAAGCCGGCCAATCTCCTGTTGCGGCATCTGGCCGGCTCGGAGCCGGGGCGTGAGCACTATCTGGTCAAGATCAGCGATTTCGGGCTAGCGCGTCTGGTAGAAGGAGGGGTTGAGACAGTCACTGGCACGCCAATGGGGACACTGGCCTACATGTCGCCTGAGCAATGCCTTGGTGCCAAGACTATCGATGGGCGCAGCGATCTCTATGCACTGGGAGTCGTCTTATACGAGATACTCACCGGCTCCCTACCTTTTCAGATCAGCGGTGTAGCCGACGCCATCTACAAGCACGTCAATGTCATGCCACCGCGTCCGCGCGAGCTGCGGCCTGAGCTTCCCTCTATCCTTGAAGAGATCGTCATGTGCTGCCTGGCCAAGAAGCCGGAGGAGCGTTTTGCCAATGGGCAAGCGCTGGCGAATGCCCTGCAAAACGTGCTAGGGGGGAGTGGTGAGGGGGCCGCGGTCCCAGTATCAGCCTCGGGGCCGGGGCTGCAGCAGGCGAGCTTACAGACGCGCACCACCCTGGAGGCGCCAGCCTCCCCGACGGCGTTGCCGGCGCCTCCCACGGTCTCCACCATGCCGGGCTACAGTGATGTGCCGCGGGTGCGCGTCATCGATGAAAGCGGGCGTACGCTACAGATTGTTGAAGTCAAGCCAGCGGGCATCATCGTAGGCCGGCAGGAAGGAAGCGACATAGTCCTGCTCTCGAAGCAGGTCTCGCGCCAGCACCTGCGCATCACCTGGGATGGCAAAGAGGTGCGGGTCCTGGATCTGGGATCGAGCAATGGCACTCTGCTGGAGGGGGTGCGCCTCATGCCGCAGGTCAGCCAGGTCTGGCAGGAGCGGCAGATGGTGCGTCTTGGCCCCTTCTGGCTGCGTCTCGAAGGTTCCAGTTCGCCAGTAACCGTTGTCCGTTCGAACGTGGGGCCGGCCCCTCCTTCTGGGGCTGCGCGGCCTGTGGGGATGGGAAGCAGCACCTATGCCAATTATGCCGCGCCCACCGTTGCAAGCAGCCAGGGGCCGACCTCGCTGGCCTCGGAGCGCATTGGCCTGGCGGTCTCGCCCAAAACGCTGGCGCTGGTGCCCGGTCAGGCGGCCACCGTGCAGCTCACCCTGACCAACATGGGGAGCATCGTTGACTGGTTCACCCCAACAGTTGAGGGGGTGCCTGCCGAATGGTTGCATGGTGCCGGGCAGGAAGTGCAGCTCAATCCTGGCATGCAAGAGACGGTCATGCTGACCATCAATGTAGCGCGTCGTCCCTCGCACCGGGCTGGTCAGTACCATGTCTTGATTCGCGCGCGCTCGCGCGAGCAGCCTCAAGAATATAGCCAGACGACCTGTTTGTGGACTGTACAGCCCTTCAGTGAGGAGACGCTGCGGCTGGAGCCGCGGCGCGCCGGTGGCCGTGGTCGGGCCTCCTACACCCTGGCGGTGACCAACGCTGGCAATGCAGCGGCCCGCTATCAACTGGAGGGAGAGGACGATGAGCAGCGGCTGCGCTATCTGTTCCGGGTGAACCCGCTGGAGCTGGATACTGGACGAGAAGCGCGAGTCGGACTAACCGTGCAGGAGCGGCGACGCCTGATAGGGCGCGAGGAGCGCATTCCTTTCCAGGTGCATCTGAAAGCATTGGGGGAGCAGCGTAGTCAGAGTACCGCGGGCGAGTTTATCAACAAGGCGCTACTGCCGCCCTGGATTGTTCCGGCCCTGCTGGCTGTGGTCCTGATCGCTGGGGGGGCGCTGGCCCTGGCTCGGGGGCTGGTGCCGCTGCCGGGCAAGCCGGGGGCGGTGGCCTCTACTCCCGCTCCCAATGTGGCAGCTACCCTGACGGCCCTGGTACAGACAGGAGCCAGCACAGCCACGGTGGCCGCAGTGAGCAGCCAGGCGACGGCGACGGCGCAGGCCAATGCCACCGCAGCGGCGCAGAATAGCAACCAGGCGACGGCGGCGACGCAGGCCAATGCCACCGCGACGGCCCAGGCCAATGCCACGGCCACTGCTCTGGCCAATCCTCCGCCACCGCAGGCGCAAGCAGCCACGACACTGGTCACGGGTCTATCCGCTCCCATTGGGGCCCAATATGTCAGTGCAGGTGATCGACTCTTCTTCGTCGAGTATGGGGGTAAGGTCTCGCTGCTGGCTAACGCCTCGGGGAGCAGTCCTGCGTACTCGGTACTAGGCACTGGCTACAGCCAGCTGGAGGACGTTGCCGTTGCTCCTGATGGACAGACACTCTACCTGACCGAGCGTGGAGGGACGCTCTACCGCGTGGACCTGGCAGTGGGAGCGAATCGCAGTCAGGCGACTGTGGTGGCCTCCGGGCTGGCGGCGCCGCAGCAAATCGCTCTGGATGGCTCCGTGGCCTACATAGCCCTCTTCAACGACAGTGGGCCGCTGGGCAGCGTGGTCAAAGTTGACCTCAGCAGCGGGACAGTCACGACGGTGCTCTCCAATCTGGAGCATCCCATCGGGGTCCTGATGGCTTCTGATCACCAGACACTCTACGTGACCGAGCAGCAGCCGGACGGCAGCAGCACTCTGAGCAGGTTCAACCTGACGATAGGCACGCGTACGCAGCTTGCCCATAGCCAGGGAGCGCCTTTCTTCTTCCTGCACTGGGCCAATAGCCTGCAGACGGCCATCCTCGTTCCAGAGCGCTCCCCTACTAATGAAGTCTGGTATATCAGCCTGGTTGACAATCCGACGCTCCTTCATTCGGTGGCCCATGTGGGGGCGGCTCCTTCTGACGTTGTCGTGGGGACGCAGCAGCCGGGCCACTTTTTCCCGATGTTCGTCTGTGCTGCCGCGGCCAATGAGATCCAGCGCTTGAACTAGACGGAGGGCGCGAGCAGATGGAATGCGGGTCCGGCTCGCTGAGAAATGGGGTGATTACCGCTGCTGTGGCAGGGAGGGAGAGGTATGGAACCCCATCAATTGCTCAAAGAGCCGCCGTGTCTCGGGGAGCGGCTCGATGCCCAGCTCTTCCCCCAGGGTCCGGCAGCACTGCTGGTAGCAGCGGAGCACCTCGTTGCGTCTGCCGCTGAGACTATGGGCGCGCATCGCCTTGCGGTAAGCCTCTTCATCGTAACGGTCCAGTTTCAGCAGGAGGTTCGCCCAGGTCAGGGCGACCTCTGCTTCGCCGCGTTGGAGGGCGTACTCGGCCAGCCAGGTACTCATACGATGGTGAAGCCGGGCCAGTTCCTCGCGCTGCAGAAATGACCATTCGGCGTAGAGGTCCTCAACGAGGAAAGGGCCGGTATAGAGTTTGCACGCCTGCTCATAGCAGTGGGCGGTGACGTCGCTGTCGTTGGCCTGGCTGCCGGTGGCAAAGAGGCGTCGAAACTCTGTAACGTCGGTGGTGAAACTGGCGACAGGATTGAGCAGATAGGTTTGCTCTTTGTAGAGGATATAGCTGCCACCAGGCTGGGGCTGGACCTGCTCACTGTTGAGGGAGGCGCGCAGAGCACTGACGGCGATCTGCAGCTTGTGGCGACTGGTCTCCCGTTCTTCATCCGACCAGAGATCAGCCATTAGCATATCGATGCTGGCCTGTTGCTGGGGTTGGGCCAGGAGATAACGCAGAATAGCCTGCCCCTTACTGTTGCGGCAGAGCCGGATCAGTGGTCCTTCGGCGTGGAGGCGTCGAACGGTGAAGCGTCCGAAGCAGGTGATGTAGAGTGGGAGAAGGGTGGTTGTTGTGCCGGCCTCGGCGGACGGAAGATAGCGAGGATGGGTTTGCAAGGGAATAATGGCCAGCTCCGGCGGTGCAGCTCCCCGGGTGCTGGCACCAGGCTGGGGATCAGCGATGCGTGCTAAAGGGCCGACCGCATGGAGGTGCTCGGCTCCTCCTCCTTCGCTGAAGGGATGGAGCCTGCTTTCCAGATCTGCCAGCTCTCCCTGCCAGGCGGCCTGTGCCTCTGCAAGCTGCCCCTTGACTGCGCGCAGGAGCTGTTCGACATGGAGAAGCTGGCTTTCTATCTCCTGGAGTGCTGCCAGCATGCCCTTACAGGCTGCTGCTTGCTGGTCGGCAAGCGCTTGATCTGTAGCACTCTGGATCTGTTCGCTGAAAGTCGAGGCCGACTCTGGGGAATTGAGGGTGACCATCGCGATCCTCCTGCGTCTGTTCGCTGCTCGATATCTCTACAGGAGAACGTGAACCAGGGGATCTTTTCAAGCATCAATGCCACCTCAATTGGCAGCCCTTGCTGTTGAGGTAGACTGCGGATGACGTGGGAGAGCGCTAGAGTGCAAACTGCGCCTGGGCCTCGTCGACGATCATCTGGGCAATGACCAGCGAGGAGGTGGCCGCTGGCGACGGCGCGTTCTGCACATGCAGTACACGCTGCCCGCGGCGAATCACAAAGTCATCAACCAGGCTACCATCGGGGGCCAGTGCCTGGGCGCGGACGCCGCTGGGACCCGGGAGCAGATCCTCAGCTTCCAGAGCTGGTACGTAGCGCTGCACCTGACGCACATAGGCGCGCTTCACGTAGTCACGATAGAGTTCGGCCAGGCCCATGCGCCAGTAGCGCCGCGCCAGGCGCCAAAAGCCGCCGTAGCTGAGGGTTTCCCATAGCTCTCGCGGGTGAAGCTGCCAGCGGCCATAGCCCTCGCGCGCCAGAGCCAGCACAGCATTTGGTCCGACCCAGACCTCGCCGTTGGGTCGCAGCGTCAGATGAACCCCCAGGAAAGGAAAGCGCGGATCGGGGACAGGATAGATCAGGCCGCGCACCAGCTGACGCTTTTCGGGGCGCAGCACGTAGTAGTCGCCGCGGAACGGCACGATGCGCAGCCCGCCGTCGTCGCCGGTCAGACGCGCCAGGCGATCGGAATAGAGGCCAGCGCAGGTGATGACCGCTCGCGCCGTCAGCTCTTCCTCGCAACTGCCGCTCTGGCTTGCTGCCGTGGGAGGGTGAGAGCGCATCTGGACCACTATCTCAGCGGCGCGTGGCAAGAGACCTACCACCTGGCAGCTCAGGCGCAGATCCGCGCCGTGGGCGGTGATCTCTTCGGCCAGGGCGGCGGCCACGCGCGTAAAATCGACGATCCCTGTATTGGGCGAGTAAATGGCCCGTCGTCCCGCTGCCGCCGGCTCGATCTCGCGCAGGCGCTCGGGACCGATCAACTCCAGCCCCTGGACGCCGTTGCGCTGACCGCGCTCGTAGAGGGCCTGCAGGCGCGGAAGCTCCTCCTCAGTCAGGGCCACGATCACCTTGCCGCAGAGCTGGAAGGGAATGCCGTGCTCGCGACAGAAGGCCAGCATGGCCCGGTGGCCAGTCACGCAGGCGCGAGCCTTCAGCGAGCCGGGGGTATAGTAGATGCCCGTGTGCAGCACGCCGCTGTTGTGTCCCGATTGATGGGCGGCGATGCGCGGCTCTTTCTCCACCACGAGCAGGCGCAGGCCCGGTCGACGCCGCAGATACTCGCGCGCCGTTGCCAGTCCCACCAGGCCAGCGCCAACAATGACCAGGTCATAGTGCTGCATTTGTTTAATGACAACCAGCAACATCCACTGCTTTATTCCCAGCGGCAGGACCGGCTTGGGGGAGAGGCTGCTCCTGTTGAGCTAGTCGTGTGCTATACTTAAGTGGCAATCTCCACTGAGAACCCACTGGTTCGTTAGCCAGAGAACGCAAGTCACCACTAGTGACGCAACAGAGGTACAAAGATCCATGTCACAGAATACGCCCATTACCGTTGCGTATGGGGATGGCATTGGCCCGGAGATTATGGCGGCCACCCTGGAAGTGATCAAGGCCGCTGGGGCGCGGATCGACGTTGAAGAGATCGAGGTCGGGGAGAAAGTCTACTTGCGCGGTGTGCCCTCGGGCATTGAGCCGAGCGCCTGGGAGTCGCTGCGGCGTACCAAGGTCTTTCTCAAAGCGCCCATTACCACGCCACAAGGAGGGGGCTACAAGAGCCTGAACGTCACCATTCGCACGATGTTCGGCCTCTACGCCAATGTCCGCCCCTGTGTTGCCTACTATCCTTTCGTGGATACCAAGTATCCGGGGATGGATGTCGTCATCATCCGCGAGAACGAGGAGGACCTCTACACCGGCATCGAGTACCGGCAGACGCACGACATGGTGCAGAGCCTCAAGCTCATCAGCCGTCCGGGTAGCGAGAAGATCATTCGCTACGCCTTCGAGTATGCGCGGGCTTATAACCGCAAGAAAGTCACCTGCTTCGTCAAAGACAACATCATGAAGCAGACGGACGGCCTCTTCCACAAGATCTTTGAGCGGGTGGCTGCCGAGTATCCCGACATTCAGAACGAGACCTGGATTGTCGACATTGGCTCGGCCAAGCTGGCGGACACGCCCGAGGCTTTTGATGTCGTGGTGCTGCCCAACCTCTACGGCGACATTCTCTCGGATGTGGCGGCCCAGATTGCAGGTTCGGTCGGCATGGCCGGCTCGGCCAACATCGGTGACCAGTGTGCCATGTTTGAGGCCATTCATGGCTCGGCGCCGCGGCGTGCTGGTCAGAACGTGGCCAATCCCTCGGGGCTGTTGCTGGGAGCTGTGCTGATGCTTGTCCATATTGGGCAGCCGGAGGTAGCGACGCGCGTACACAATGCCTGGCTGCGCACCCTGGAGGACGGCATCCATACCTATGACATCTACAGCGAGAAGGTCAGCAAGCAGAAGGTTGGGACGAAGGAGTTTGCGCAGGCGATCATTGAGCGCCTCGGTCAGATGCCGCAGACGCTCAAGCCGGTGAACTATACATCGGCGCCGAAGCTGGCCAGCGTTCAGCGTGCCCTTCAGGAGCCGTTGGAGACGAAGGAACTGGTGGGGGTGGATGTCTTTCTGGAGTGGCGCGATGGCGGCCCTGATCAGCTGGGGGAGGCCATCAAGCGTCTGGAAGGCGATGGACTGCAGCTGACGATGATTACCAATCGGGGGGCCAAGGTCTGGCCTAATGGCCTGCCGGAAACCTTCTGTACCGATCACTGGCGCTGTCGTTTCCTGGCCAGCAATGGGCAGGCTTTGCGTCCGCAGCAGGTTATTGCCCTGTTGCATCGCCTGGCCGAGGCTGGTTTCGACTTCATTCAGACGGAGCATCTCTATACCTTTGATGGGCGTCCGGCCTTCTCGACCGCTTCGGGCGAGTAGGGACTGAGTGGCGCAGTCCGAGGGGGCTGCGGGCTGGTATGCAGAGCAGACCTGTGGGGGCAGGCGCCGCGGAGACGGGGGAAGTGTGACCTGAGTCTCTTCCGGCGCGTTGCTCCCTGTGTGCTATTATCTTGAGAGAGGCTCTGTTGCCTGTTTATGGCTGAGTCTCAGGAGTGACAGCAAGCAGCTGTTGTACTTGACTTGAGGAGGATAGCGATATGCCAGTTCGCACCGCTGAGGCGGAATGGAAAGGTGATCTGCAGAGCGGCCAGGGTCAGCTGAAGCTGGGCACGGGCGCCTTTGAGGGTCAGTATTCGTTTAAGACGCGCATGGGTGATGATACGTCGGGGACCAATCCCGAGGAGCTGATTGCGGCAGCGCATGCGGCCTGCTTCTCGATGGCTCTCTCGGCGGGGCTGGCGCGCGCCGGCTTTACGCCGACGAGCGTCAAGACGAATGCGCGTGTGCACTTCAATGCCACGGGTCAGGGGTATGCCATTGGCCCGATCGAGCTGGAGACCACGGCGGTGGTGCCTGGGATCGATGAAGCCAGGTTCCAGGAGCTGGCGAACGACGCCAAGCAGAATTGTCCGGTCTCGAAGGCGCTGGCTGCCACGGAGATTCGTCTGCAGGCGAAGCTGGTCAAGCAGTAGGGCTTGGCCTGGCGCCTGACTACTTCCCTCCTTCTTTCTTTCTTGCTTGTCTGATTGTATCTATTCCCGGCGCAGTGAGGGTAGCGGGCTGTCGTGGGCCGTGCGGTGCGAGCCGCCTGCCCGTTGGCAGCCGCTGCCTGCCTGCCTGCCTGCCTGCCTGCCTGCCTGCCTGCCTGCCTGCCTACCTACCTACCTACCTACCTACCTACCTACCTACCTACCTACCTACCTACCTACCTACCTACCTACCTACCTACCTACCTACCTACTTCTCTGGCTTCTCCCCCCGTGTTTATGCTGTACTGTTGGCGTTCTCTCTGCTGGCTGGCGGCTGTGGCTGTCGCCGGCTGCTGTGACTGGTTGGGTGGTGAGTGGGGCGTGAGATGCAGGCTGGGTTTGCTGTTGGCTGGAGCGATCGGCTGGGGTTGCTGCGTTATAGAAGTGGTAGGGGGGCTTCGCTGTTGGTGTCTGTGCCGCTGGTGGGTTGATGCGGTAAGATTACAGTCATAGCCCCCCGCCTTTAGGTGGGGGCTTGCGGGGATGACCCGACCAGCCCGTCTATGACCAGCCCAGGCGGTTGAGCCGAAGGACAAGGCGAGGAAGCCGCTCATGCCTTGCTCGGAGAAGCGAGCACGATTGTTACTGGAACGCGGACGCGCTGTCGTCCACCGGCTCCATCCGTTCACGATGAGGCTCAAAGACCGGCTCCTTGAGGGGAGGGTGCTGCAGCCCGACGGGCTGAAGTTCGATCCAGGGAGCAAGGTCACTGGGGTGGCGGTTGGGCGCCGGGAAGAGAGGGCGGATGGTCCTTTGGATCATGCTTCAGCGGGCAGATGGATACGGGTATACGAAAGGGGGGCGCGACGCCTCCTTCCCAGGCGTAAACGCCGGGGCTTCCGGCGTCGCATGATTTGGTGAACAGTGACGAGGGCGGTGGGAGGGTGGTTGAGCGGAAATGAAAGGAGCGTCGCCCCGCGTGGCGTTTGCTCTGCGCCGGCGAGCGGCAGCCAGGCGACGACAGGGGGTGAATGAAGCTATGTATCTCGGCATCGATATTGGAGAAGAGACCCTTCGTGGAGCCTACTTTCAGCAGAAGGAGGTTGTGCTGACGCCGTCGGTGGCGGTGCCGGCCAGCTATGAGGAGTTGCTGGAGGCGCTGGTGCAGCAGGTGCAGGAGGTTTCGCGCCTTGGTGAGGCCATTCGGCGCGTGGGGGTGGGCATTCCAGGCAACTGTACTGAGCGGCGGGTGATCTGGGTGCCGTCGTTGCCTTATCTGAATGGGCGTGATCTGGCGGATGACCTGCGGGCACGGCTTGGCGTCTCGGTGATGTTGGCGAGCGATGCACAGTTAGCCTTGCTGGGGGAGGTCTGGCGCGGGGCGGCGCGCGATCGGCAGAGTGCGGCGCTGATGAGTGTGGGAGTGGGTGTCAGTGGGGCGCTGATGCTTGGGGGGCGCATTGTGCATGGGGCGCATGGGAGTGCTGGCGCCCTGGGCTGGCTGGTGTTGGATCGGCAGCCGGCGCTTGATTCTGAGCATGGCTATCTTGATCGTTATGCCTCGCTCTCGATGCTGGCCTCGCAAGGGCGCTTGCTTGATCCACCGCTGTCGCCGGAGGAGATCATTGCCAGGGCGCGCGAGGGGCAGGCGGCCTGTGTGAAGCTGGTGAACGATTGTGCGGCGATGCTGAGTATTGCTCTGGCGGGCCTGGCCAGCGTTTTTGATCCCGAGGTGCTGATCTTTGGGGGGGCGTTGACGGGAGCGTTCGATCTGTTTGCGCCGGTCTTGCGCGAGGGATTGCAGCGCTACGGGTCGCCAAGCGTACGGCAGACGCCGTTGGTGGCCTCGCAGCTTGGAAGCGATGCGCCGGTCTATGGGGCCTTGCGGGCGGCGATGCTTTTACAGTCGATGTGGGTCTGATGCGACTGGGGCGAGATGTGGGTAGGTGGGTGGGTGGGGTCTGTTGGCGAGCGGGTAGGACCTCTTGCCTTTCGGCGGCGCTCGTGCTATAGAGAGGAATGCGATTGCTGGCTGCCTGTCCGCCTTGCTGGCCGTCCGCGTCCGGGCTTGATCCCTCTCTCTGTTGTGGCAGGCAGACGGGCATGGCAGACTGTAAGCCAGAATTGAGAGAAGCGTCCTCAGAAAGGGGGGAGTCTGATCTGATGGTCTACCGCAGTGTGGGACTCTATCGCGCATTGGGGGTGCTGTGCCTGGTGGTGACGCTGTTGGTGGTCTGGCTGGGCTGGCAGTTCGAGGTGGCTATTCGCAATGCACTGCTGATTACAAGCCTCTTTTTCCTGGCGATTGCTTGTATCTACTTTCATCTGGGAAATGAGGAGGCGCGTGGGGCTTTCTTATAGCTTAGTGGAGGAGGGAGATGGGAAGGTGGGGAGGCGGGAAGAAAGCAGGCGAGAGGTGGACCGGTGTTGCAGCGTGAGCACTGCGGTGCCGGTCCGCTTGCTTGTGGCAAGGGAAGGCTGCTAAGTGAGTGAGAGTGAGGGATGGTCAGTCGGTCTGCTTCAGGCGGGAGTAGGCGTAGTCGCTGCTCGTGGTGGTCGCGGATGGTTTGAGTGGTCGGAAGGATCGAGCGACAGGAAAGGGGCTATCACTGTTCAGCGTGAGCCTGCTGGAAGTGGCGGTGGGTCTCGCGTAGCCGGCGAGTGAGAGGATGGTCGGGGCCGACTGCGCGCTGGCAAATCGCCAGCGCGCGCTCAAGCAGTGGCAGGGCCTCCTGTGGGCGACCCAGATCCCTATAGAGAAGGGCCAGATGATAGAGCGTGATGGCAACACGACGGTGAGTCGGACCAAAGGTCTGCTCGCCGATCGCAAGAGAGCGCTCGAGCAGCGCAAGGGCCTCAGCGCGGCGCCCCAGAGAGCGATAGAGGAGTGCCAGATTCTGCAGAATAGCGCCAGTAAGGTTCGGGACCGAATGAGGAGCCTGCTCGCTGAACAGCAGAGCGCGCTCGAAGAGTGTGCACGCCTCTGCAACACGGCCCTGGCGCTGGTAGCAGAGCGCCAGCATGTTCAAAGCAGAAATCGTCTTAGGGGAATGGGGACCGAAAATCTCCTCCGCAAGCGGAGCCAGACGCTCGAAGAGAGGAAAAGCTTCATTGAAACGGCTCATGCTCAGAGAGAGGAAAGCCAGGTACTCAAGTGTAGAAACAGTAAGAGAGTGAGCGGGGCCGAGCGCCTGCTCACGGATGGCTAGCGCACGCTCAAGCAAAGGCAGCGCCTCAACAGAGCGGCCCAGAAAGTGATACAGGAAAGCCAGATCGTGAAGAGAGGCAGCCGTCTCAAGGTGATCGGGACCAAGCACCTGCTCGCGGATAGCCAGTGCCCACTCGCTTAAGGAAGCGGCCTCCTGATAGCTCCCATGTAGTCGGCGATAAAGGCTGACTTGCTCCAGCAGCCTGGCGGTGGGCGCCGTCTGCAGAGCTGGCTCCATCCTGATCCAGGCGGCGCAGTGCAGCGTGTGCGGCAGCAGACCCTCATAGAGGGGCCAGTGTTCCGGCTCCCCGGCAGGGTAAGCGATTGCCAGTGTCGCCAGGGCCTCCAGCGCCAGCCGCTTCCAGAGCGCCTGCTCCTCTGCGGGCAATTGCTCAGGCAGCGCCGCCCGCAGCAGCTCATGAACCTGCAGACCGCCGCTCTTCGGATCACGGATCAAGAGAGCCTCAGCCTCCAGCGTTGCCTGGACAGCGGTCAAAGTGGACGGATCAGCAGCAGTCACAGCCAGCGAATGCGGTAGCCGGGCCAGTCCCTGCGTCACCAGCGCTTCTGGAATGGGGGCGGGCGCCAGGCAAGCGCAGAAGCACAGCAGCTCAGCAGCGGAGGCGTCGCGCTGGCGAACCCCCTCAAAGAGCAAGCGGCCCAGAACCTGCTGTAGGCCCTGCTCAACCTGGCGCAGCCCCTCCTCGGGATCGTCGCGACTGGCAAGCGCCAGCCCATCGGAAGGCCAGGGCTGCAGATCGCCGACCGCGCTCTGTTGCCAGGCGCAGGCTCGCAGCACAAGCGGAATGAGCAGCACCTCACCGGCATCATGGCGCCGTCGGCCCCGCTCTAGCTCGGCGAGGCACGCTGACGAGAGCAGATAATCGGGACTGAGCAGGGCCAGGAAAAGAGCGGCACCGGAGGGACCACGTACTGGCTCTTGCTCGACGGCACCCTCTATAGAGAGGGGGCCATCATCCCGAAGCGCGATCAATCCCTGGGCGGCCAGTGGTCTCAGCGCCGTCAGCACGCGCTCGCGCCAGGGTGCATCGGTCCCAGTCCCGGACCAGGAGCAGAAAATACTGACCGGGTGGCCTATCTCCATCGTTGGCCCTCCTGCTGGTGCTGCGACCTCAGAGCGCAGCACTGGGCAATCTCACAAAGCCTCCAGCTGCCAACCAGTATATGGGAAAGTGCAGAAAAAAGCAAGAGGAACAGCGAAGGCATAAGATAGCGTCTACTGCTCGAGTTGTGCCGTTGGCATCAGCCGGGCAAAGAAGAGCGCCCCTGGCGGAAGAGCCTGGGGCGCCCGTGCAAAGCGTGGTTGCCAGCCATCACCCTAGTTAATGCGCTTCTCGCGGCCAGCCCACTCGCGTTCACGGAGCACAAACTTCTGAATCTTGCCTGTTGACGTCTTCGGCAGGTTGCCGAATGTGACCGCCACCGGGCACTTGAAATGGGCCAGGTGCTGGCGGCAGAACTCGATGATCTCCTGCGCTGACGCACTGTGGCCCGGCTTGAGCGTCACAAAGGCCTTTGGGCGCTCGCCCCAGGTTGGGTCGGGGATGCCGATCACTGCGCACTCCAGCACCGCAGGATGGCGTGCCACCACCTGCTCCACCTCGATTGTCGAGATATTCTCGCCGCCTGAGATAATGATATCCTTGGCGCGATCGCGCAGCTCGATATAGCCATCGGGGTGCCAGACCGCGATATCGCCCGAATGGAACCAGCCACCGGCAAAAGCCCTGTCCGTCGCCTCGGGGTTCTCATAATAGCCCTTAGCCACATTATTGCCCCGCATCAGCACCTCGCCCATCGTCTGCCCATCCCAAGGCACATCATGCATCTCGCTGTCAACCACACGCGCCCGCTCGGCGACAACGTAGCCCTGGCCCTGGCGTGCCAGCAAGCGGGCCTGCTCCTCTTCGGGCAGCGCGCTCCATTCCTCGTGCCACTCGCAGACCGTATATGGTCCGTAGGTCTCGGTCAACCCGTAGACGTGGATCGGGCGCATATTCAAGCGGCGCATCTGGGCCAGCAGCGTTGGCGAAGGCGGGGCCCCGGCCACCGTCACCGTTACCCCGCGCTCGATGCGGTGAGCCTGCGGATGGTTCACAATAAAGATGTGCACCGTCGGCGCTCCGTTGTAGTGCGTCACCCCTTCCTGCTCCAGCAGCTCCCAGACCAGGCCAGGATCGACCTTGCGCAGGCAGACATGGCGCGCTCCCACGGCGGTCACTGCCCAGGGGAAACACCAGCCGTTGCAGTGGAACATCGGCAGCGTCCATAGATAGACGCTGCTACTGCTCATGCCCGTCTCGATGACCTCGCCCAGGGCATTCAGGTAAGCGCCGCGGTAGGTGTACATCACACCTTTCGGGTTGCCCGTCGTTCCCGACGTATAATTGATCGAAATCGTCTCCTCTTCGTCCTCAAGCCAGCTCTCGGGTGGCTCGGGCGAACCGGCGGCCAGAAACTGCTCGTAGGGATCGTCTGGCTGCCCCGTATCGTCGATGCGCACTATCTCGACGCCGGGCAGCTCTAAGGACGCCACCAGTGGCAGCAGCTCGGCATCGACGAAGAGGAAGCGCGAGCCGGAATGCTTCAAAATATAGTCGATCTCCTTGCTGGTCAGGCGCGTATTAATGGCCACCAGGATGCCGCCGGCGGCGGGTACACCAAAGTGGGCCTCCAGCAGAGCCGGTGTGTTGGGACTGAGGAAGGCGACGCGATCGTGTTTGCGCAGGCCGGTGCTACGCAGCTGGTTGGCCAGGCGCCAGACGCGCTCGGCAAACTGGCGGTAGGTATAGCGGCGTTCGCCGTGGACAACAGCCACCTTATTGGGGAAGACGAGGGCGCTGCGCTCCAAAAAGCTGACCGGCGTCAGCTCAGTACGATAGACCCTGGCATGGGCGGCCATACAAGCTCTCCTCCTTTCTGCTCCCCCTCTCGCGTGCTGGGAGGGAAACAGAACTCCTGCTTTGCAGACAGAGCCTTCTCCAGTGATTTAGCTGATCCAAATAGGCAACCGGCGAGAACCAGCATCACTGCCTGCTTGGTAGGAGTGGGCGCCCTGGCTGGCGATCCCGCTCCATGTGTGACGCTGCCTGTTGTATTAGTCGGACGCCTGACAACTGGGCTGTCCCAGCCCAGGCTTAAAAGAGAGCCAGGCGCCTTCCTCGCTCTTGCTGGGCCCAGGCTGAGCGCTACCGCTGCGGCAGCGAATGCAGTGGGCAGGCGGCAGGCCAGTTATGCTGGTCTATCTATTGTTGGTTTAGTATACATCATCGCAGGCTGTCCTGGACTCCGCTGCTGCCCCTACTACGTATAGGTGAGGCTCTGTCACCTTACCATCGGCTTCTCAGGCCGGAGAAGCCTCAGAGATCGGAAAGCAGATGGTCTGGCCCGTTTCTCACTCAAGAGCCATGTTCGTAAATTCAATCAAGTGAAGCGTCCATATATTGACAATCATCATTGATTAGGTTATATCATATACAAGACAGTATATATAGGAGAAGCATTCTTCGGATCAAACTCTGATCTGTCCCGATCCCTTCTCATATACACGTACTGTCTAGCTGCAGCCTACTCTTATAGTGGTCCACATTATCAGGAGGGTATTTTTATGCCTTCGGATGCTCCTCATAATGACTCGGACCATCTTTTTCATCATACAGTTAAAAATATTTCTTATCGTAGGAACGGGAAAAACCCGTTTTTATTTTTGGCTGGCATATGTCTGCTCATATGGTATCTGCTGGGGCAGGAGTGGACACTTATCGCGCCGGTAGCGCATGCTCAATCATTGCCGCCGGCCTTGGCGCCAGCGCAGCTGACCTTTGCCCAGTTTCTGCAGCAGCGTCAGCCGGCCAATAACCTGGACTCGTTCAGCTTCCCGGCGAAGGTGCCTGCTCTGCCTGTCGATAGCGAGCCGACCCAGCTGGCCACGCTCCCCAGCGCTCAGCCGGCGACCATGAAGCCTCTTGCACAGAGCCTGAGTCCGGCCTTGTTGAGCGGCTCGGCAGGTGGCAGCGCCCTTGACCTCCAGGGAAGCGATGGACGTCTGGAGATCCAGATTCCTGCAGGATCACTTGACTTTTCGCAGGCGCAGGTTGTCAACACTAGCGCTTCCAGCGCAAGCGTTAGCTCTCCCTCCCCGCAGCTTACTCCCATTCCTGTAACCTCTCCGACGCCTACTCCCTCACCTGCGGCGTCGCCGATACCCACTCCCTCACCCACGCCACCACCGACGGGCACACCGACGCCTCCATTCTCATTGAATGTGACCCAGCTCCACGGCCTCTTCCCTGGTGCGGTCAGTGTGCTGGGGATGTACCAGGTTCAGGTGACTGACAGCCAGGGGCGGGCAGTGAGCGGCATTCGCCTGCAACAGCCCGTCACGGTGCTCTATCACTACCAACCGGATGATTTAGCCCGCCTGGATCTCGACCCAGGTACGCTGTGGCTCACCTGGCCGGATGCCATCGCCGCAGCGCGTGCTGCCGGACAACCCTTCTCCCAGTATCAGGCTCCTCTCCAGAACGACCCCCAGACGCACACCCTCTCTGCTCAACTGACTGCCCTGGCTAGCGGCACCATGGCGGTGAGTGGCCCCTCCCAGAGTGGTGTACCACCTACTCCTCTGCTAGATGCTGTGCAAGGCAACTCAGGGCAGTTCTCCTATAGCTACCCGCTCTCGGTCGTTGCTGGCCCGCCGGGCACGACGCCGGCCCTGGCCCTGGTCTACTCCAGCGAGAGCACTAACGAGCATCACAATGCCTCGGCTCCCAGTGGCATGTTGGGAGAAGGCTGGTCCCTCTCCGGTCTGGGAGCGATCACTGCTGATGACTATCCCAGTGGCAGCGCCAAAGCGGGTACCTGGTACTTCCTCGATGGCGCCGGTGCCAGCGATCGCCTTGTTCCTGATCCCGGAAGCACCACGAGCTTCGTTCCACAGCACCTTAATGGCTACCGCATTCAGATGATGAATGCCAATACCAGCACGCCCTGTTTCCAGGTGTGGGACGATGTTGGAAATGACTACACCTTCGGCTGTACCAGCGACTCATTGCAATATGTCATTGAGAGCGATGGGACGCGCAAGAACTATGAGTGGGACCTGAATCGAGTCACCCTGGCCAACGAAGGGCCGGGGACCTCGGGGCGTTACATCAACATCACCTACTTTCAAGACAAGACCTCGCAGGGGGTGCGTAGTACCGCACCGCGCCAGATTGTCTATGGCGATGCCTCTGGTGTTGCCGGCACGATTGACTTCTACTACCGTGCTCCCTTCAGCAGCGCGCCCTATGTCACCAGCTACGGAACAAACTACAACTGCAGCCAGGCACCGCCCGTCAATACCACGCTGCGCTGCGATGATCCCCTGGATCACCCCAATGGTCTGCCAGCCCCGCTCGTGATGAGCACCTTCAGCCTGCAGCAGATTGTCAGCTACATTGGTGACGACAGCAGCGCCTCCCATAAAGCCTACAGCTATCAATTCACCTACCATGATGATCCTTTTGTCCAGGCCTGGGACGACTATACCCAGATCCAGATCTATCACACGGGCAATCACCTGCTCACCCAGGTTACGCCGACGGTCTACCAGAATGGTGCTCCGCATGATCTAAAGCCGCTGATCTTAACCTATACCTCGGATGGGCTGGCTGATGGCTATATTGATCTGAGTCATTCCATTCAGAATGGCCAGCAGCACTACACCCAGATCACCTACTGGCGCTACCTGACCCGGGTAGTTGATGAGCAGACCGGTGAGGGGGCCAGCATCAGTTATGCCACAGCCACGGCGAACGCTCACGGCACGCCCTATGACAGCTCCACCGGTGATGATCGCCACGATCCGCTCTATTGCAGTACACACAGCGACTGCACGGGGACCTTTGCTCATCCCGATGATAAGCAGTGGGGTGTCCAGGTCGTCACCCGTATCACCGCTCTGGGCACAGATAGCAGTGCCTCGGCCATTCCCGAAGCCACCTACGTTTTCCACTATCGGCTTAAGGTTGTAGGCACCGGCTGCCCTCAAGACTCCCAGGGCGACAGCGACTGTATGGCTGATAGCTGGGCTCCCCCCAGTGAAGGCGACTGGATGGATTTCTACCATCAGGAGTTTCGCGGCTTCCAATGGGTCTACATTACGACCCCTGCTGGCAACCTGATTGCGCGAGCCTATGCCACAACCAACGGCTGGGGTTCGCAGGCTGGCGACAGTGGCAACTACACGGCGGGCAGCCTCTATGAGGAGGACATCTATCAAGGCAACAGCACCAGCAGCCCGCTGCTCAAGCAGACCAGGAATGTCTACGCCGGCAACGGCATGCACAACGCCTGCGATGGGCGCTACGATCTCACCTACGTCCCTTGTGCTGTGCTCTTGCTGACCAGCAAGACCACCTTCTACGAGGGGACGGGCAACAGTAATGCCCCCTGGGTCCAGGTCAGCAATACCTACGCGGGCTACAGTTCCACCAATGGCATCGATCAGAGCCAGTATCAGAACCTGCTTTCGCAGCAGATCACGGCCTCAAACGCTCCCACCATCACGCGCAGCTGGACCTATCGGCCCACCGACACCACCATCAACGGCTGGGTCTATCACAATCTGCGCTCGGTTGTGCATAGCCAGCTCACCGACAGTAGCGGTCATGTCTGGCTCTGCCAGGACACGACCTACGATGAAGGGGCGGCCTCGGGGGTGCCGCGCCCGGCTGCCGGCTGGCCCACCACTGTCACGACCTACAGCGACTGCACCAACCCCAGCCAGACGGCTCTGACCACCTATTACGGTTACGATGCCGATGGTAATCTGCTGGCAAGTGTGGATGCCGTTGGCGCTGCCACCCCCAGCCTCTACGCGAATGCGGGCTGTAGCCTGAGCAGCGCCCCCTCCTTCATGTCCTCTGCCTGGACCGCTGGTCACTATACCGCTTGCACCACCTACGACAGCTTTCAAGCTCGTCCCGTCAGGGAAACGAATGCCCTGGGGCAGACGGTGACCCTGGCCTATGACTATACTCAAGGCGGCCTCCTGCGTAGTACGACCGATGCCAATGGCCAGACTACCGGTCAGAGCGTGAGCTACAATGGCGCCAATACGACCACCAGTGTCACGCTGCCGCTGGAGACGGCCAGCTACACGGATCAAGAGACCGTCAATCCCTCGGCTTGTACCGCCAGCAGCAGTCTGCCCTGCTACGAAGTTGACACGGTCAGCAGCCTCTACCCCAACGCTGTCAGTCGCACCTTCTACGATGCCCTGGGACGGGCTGTCGAGACGCGCACGCCGGGTCCCACGCCGGGTCAGGACACAATCGTCTTCACGGTCTACGACGACAGCACCAACAGTGTTTTCCAGAGCGTGCCGTTCCAGGTTGCGAGCGGCAGCGGCTGGGTTGATCCCAACGGCGCCGTTGACATCAACGGTCAGGCGCCTGGCGGTACTGTCACCTTCTACGACGCGCTCGGGCGAGTCATTGCTGAGCGTGATCCAAACTACGGCTCCAGCCAGGAGCCGGGGATTGCCTGCTCGGCAGTCCTCAGCGGGACCTACACCGCTTGTGTCAACTACGGCCTGGGGAGCCCGGTCGGAGACAGCACGCTCTACAGCTACGTTCAGAGCATCGATGCTGACAATCACATGACGGTCGGCTTCAGCGATGCCCTGGGGCGCACTCGTTACAGTCAGACTTACAATGGCGTGGCCAGCCCATCGGCCTCAGCGATCAGCAGCAACGTAGCCGCTCAGCGGGCGGTGCAGTACAACGCTCTCGATGAGCCGACCGTCGTGACCGTGACCGATCTGGCGCCGCAGGCTGGGCAGACCATCACCAGCGTCAGCACGAGTATGAGCTACGATGATCTGGGCCGGCTCGTGCACCTCTTCGATCCCGATCGTGGTCCCCACGACTACAGCTATGATCCCGATGGGCACCTGGTGACCGATGTCTCCGGTTCGCGCACGCTGGGCTACATCTATGACCTGCTGGGGCGGCTGGTCTGTATGCAAGACGCGGCCCCAGCTCAGAGCGTGGCGGGGGCCTGTAGCAGTGGGGCCCATCCCTTTGTCCAGAACACCTACGACACGAGCACCCTGGGCAGCCAGGGAAACAGCGACTTCCCCGTTGGTCGCCTCACGCAGAGCGTTGCCACGACCTGGTATCCCGATGGCAGCTCGGCGACGGTCACTAGGCGCTTCCAGTATGATCAGCGTGGGCGCCTGACGACCAGTACGCTGGCGCTGGGGTTGCCGGCCTCCTGGAACGTGACGACGCCGCTACCGACCTATCAGCAGCAGATCAGCTACAACGATGCTGATCAGGTCACGACCACCACGACCAGCACCAGTGTATCTGGTGACCCGGGCTACAGTTTCACGCAGGTCTATGATCCCACCGCTGGTACGCTGGTCGGTCTCAGTCCCACGACGGGGAGCAGTCCGTTGCTGGCGAGCGTGACTTACAACGCGCGCGCTCTGCCAGACACGGTGACGATCCAGACGGCCAGTGGCAGTGCTCCAGCGGCCACGGAGCAATTTAGCTACGATGCTGACCTGCGTCCGGTGGCGGTGCAGGCGCTCTGGGGCAGTGGCAGCGGGCAGAGTGGTAGCATCTTCAGCCAGACGCGCAGCTACGATGCTGCTGGCAACGTGCTCACCCTGACCACGCAGCAGAGCAGTGTGCCGGGTGTGGCGAACTCCGGCGGGAGCGAGACGCAGGTCTTCTGCTATGACGCGCAGGAGCGCCTTGTCTGGGCGGGCAACCTGGGGACGCCGCCGGCGGCGGGCAATGGTCTCTGTGGGACTGCCACGCCTTCCAATACCATCAGCGGGGCGGGCTATAGCAGCAGTTTTAGCTACACCAATCTTGGTCAGCTGTGGCAGGGGCCGCTCAATGGCAATGGGCCAGCCTTACAGTACCTCTACTGCGACAGCTCGCACCCGCACCAGTTGACGGGTCTGTACCCTGCCGGGACGACCTGTTCAGGCGTTGGCGGCGTGGTGGCGTCCTACGCGGCGAGCTACGACCTCTGGGGGAACATGACCACGCGCAGTCTCAACGGGACATCGCAGACGCTGGACTATGATCCCCTGGATGAGCTGGTGCACTGGCAGAATCCGACGGCTGCGGTGGAGGAGTGGTATGTCTACGATGCTGCTGGCGAGCGGGTGCTACGTCGCTCGGTGACGCCGGGGTCGACGACGCTGACGGTCTATGCCTTCGGCCTGGAGGAGCATTGCTACACCGGTGATGGGCGCCTGCTGAGCACGACGCACTACTATGACCTGGGGGGCCAGTTGCTGGGCGAGCTGAGCGGTGTGGGGAGCCAGCCGGGCAATACACAGCTCTTCTTGACGGACCAGGTGGGTAGTGTGGTTGCGACCTTCAGCAATGCGGATGGGGCGGCGGCCCTGGTCGGGAATCAGGGCTATGGGCCGTATGGGAACCAGCGCTACCGGGCGGGCGATATGGGAACGGCGCGTGGGTTCACGGGCCAGTATGGGGATGATGTCAGCGGGCTGGACTACTATGGGGCGCGTTATTATGACCCGCAGGTTGGGCTGTTTGTGTCGGCGGACCCGGTGCAGGGGAATGCGCAGGGGCTGAACCCCTACGCCTATGTTGCGGGGAACCCAGAGACGTTCAACGATCCCTCGGGGCTGATGTATGTCTGCCCTGGGTTAGGGGGGTGTGGTGGAGGTGGATCGAGTGCAGCGAAGGAGGGGGGGGGGTAGGGCATGCGGATGGTGGGATGGTTGGGGTCGCTGCTGGTGGAGGCGGTTGTCTCTGGTGTGTCCCGGTCAGGGTTCCGCGGACGGGGGGTGGCGGTGGCCAGGGGGAAGCGCCAGCCCCATGTATGGAGACCTATTACAACGATGTGGTAGGCTGCACTAAGCTGATCAGTCAGGTCTCGCTGAGGGGGGCAGTGGGGGGCCAGCTTCCGCTGAGTTGCTCGCTGGCTATGGGGGATGTGCTGACTGGCGTCTCTATACATGTGGGGATAAGCTGCGGGTCCATAGGGATCACGGGCACGGTGGATATCGTTGGCCAGCACTGTATGACGACGTCGATGATGGTCTGCGTGGATGGAGAGAGCGGTGAGAGTGGCAAGGAAGGAGGGAGTGCAGAGGAGCGGGATAATGGTAGAGTCATTTTCTTCGCGGATGGTGGAGGAGTAGACCCGGGGTTGCCTCCTGATCAGCCGGTTCGGGCAGGGCCGGCTGGTGGGGGGGAGGAAGGCTCTACCACCCCTCAGCCGTACCTGGGGCAAAAAAAGTTCACGACGACGACGTTGGTAACAGACGCTTACCGTGCTGTAGACCAGGAGACAAAGCAGCTTAGCCTCACCTTGAAACCGCGAGATTTCGACAAGGGAAGAATTGAAGGTCTTTCCCACTTTGATCGCCCAGTCTCATTTCTTGAAGGGCCTTACTATAAGCTTCCGAAGGGCACTGAAGCGCCAGCTGGCCTGGTTTTCAAGTACTCGTGGCGTTCATGGGGGGCCTACCACATTTCGATCGCTCCTGCGAATAAGACAATGACGGAGGAAGAGTACTATCAAGCGCTGCAGGGATTAATTGACCTCTATATCAGGGTCTAGGTGTGTGCTGGGGACTGGAGGGAACAGTGCTCTCCTTCGTGAGTAGGGACCCTGTCGGGGCAGAGGGGACGGGGTGGTGGCGGTGTGTGCGGTGTGCGAGGCAAGAGAAGTGCTTAGAATCTGAGAGAGGTGCAGAGATGAGCGCGATACGAGCGCGTTTTGATCGCTACGACCTGGTGTCGCATCAGGAGCTGGTGGTGGGCAGGGAGCGGCTGGCAGCCCGCGCGAGGAGGCTGCGGGCGTGCCTGCTGGCTCAGGAGGAGGAGCTGCTGCCGGTGCTGCTGGAGACGCTGGCCGCGCCACCACGGCAGGGCTCAGCGAGTGTGGCCTTTGAGCTACTGCAGGAGATGGGCTTGCCGGCGCAGGTGGAGGCGCTGCCAGTGGCGCTCAACTACGTGGGCGATCGCAATGGTTGGGCCTGGATTGATGCGGCGACCTTTCTGCAGCGCGTGCCAGTGGAGGAGGTGGTGCCGCACGTGATTGCAGCCCTGCTGTGGCCGTGGGAGCCGTATCACGGGCGATATACGACGGGGGAGACGACCTGGAAGGGGGATGTCTATGGGATACACAATCTGCTGTGGCTGCCCGGGACGGATCGGGGGGTGGTCCGGGGATGTGTGGAGGTGATCTACTACCAGCTGCTGTGCCATGATCTACGGACGTGCCGGTCGCAGAGCTGGAGGGAGGGGGAGCGGCTGTATTGGCTGGAGACGCAGCTGCGGTTGCTGGAGCGGGCGGGGGTACAGGGATGGATGGTGCCGGGACTCATCGGGGTGATGAAGCATTACCCGGGGGCGGAGGAGTTGGAGCGAGCGAGACGGCTGTTGAGGGAGCTGCCGAAGGAGGAGCGGAGGGGGTATCGAGGGCTGCTCGAAGGGGTGGGGGAGGGTGAGCTTGTCGGGGTGAGCTCTGAAGAGCGAGGGGGGAATGAGGGAGCGGAAGGGGGGGACTGGCAGGAGGAGTTGCTGGTGAGATTGCAGGAGGTGGTACGAGGACCGAGAGGGTCTGGGGAGGAGAGGGAGGTGGAGGAGATAGCGAGAGAGCTGGGGGCTGTGGGGAGGGAGAGAGGGGCGGGACTGGTGTATGTCGGGGTGGTGTGGGAGTTGGAGGAGGAGAGGATGAGAGAGGGGGAGCCAGTGGCGGAGCAGGAGGGGCGAGGGGGTCGGGAGCTGGGGGGGTGGTTGAGGGTGCTGGAGCGAGTGGGAGTGGAGCCGTGGATGGCGCCAGCGTTGGTGGAGGTCGTGAGGAGGTATCGGCAGAGGGAGGAGGGAGAGCTGGCGCGGGGGTTGCTGGGAGGGCTGCCGAAGGAGGAGCTGAGGCGCTATCGGGAGGTGCTGCGGTTGATGGGGCTGGGGGAGCTGGCGGACGAGGAGGAGGCTCCTTGGTCAGCGGGGGGGCGGTGGGAAGGGGTGGCAGAGCGGAGGCAGGAAGAGGAGAGGGCCAGGAGGAGGAAAGGGGAGGAGTGGGGAGAGCTGGGAGCGCTGGTGGAAGACTATGTGGAGGCCTATGGTGAGTGGTGGTGGCATGGCGGTGAGCGGGAGAAGGGGAGGTTGCAGGAGCTGAAGGAGCGCCTTCGGGAGGAGGGGGAGCGGGCGGTGGAGGTGCTGGCGGCATTGCTGGGGGACCGGACCCAGACGGAGAGGATGACCCCGATCTTGGTGCTGTTGCAGGAACTGGGGTATCCGTGGAATGCGAAGGCGCTGGCGGGGGTGCTGCGTCTGGTGGGAGATCCCGAGCATGAGCGTAGCGTGTTTACCCTCTTGTGGGGGGTCCCGGTGGAGGAGCTACTCCCGCAGCTGCTGGCGGCGCTGCTGGTGCCGGGGCGCCCGTATCATTGGGAGGGAGATGAGCGGGAGGTGGGAGAGGCGGCAGGCTGTGGGCTGTCGAGCTATGACTACTGGGTGCTGGATGTGTATGGGGGGCTGGCGGGATGGCTGAGGGAGCCGGAGACGGAGCGGGAGCTGGTGGAGCGATGTGGGCCAGTGGCCTTCTACTTGTTGAGCTATGAAGTGGAGCAGTGGCGCAGGAGGCGGGTGGAGAGAGAGGACCAAAGGGTGGCGGAGGACGGGTCTGCGGGGGTGGAAGGGTGGCTGAGGGTGCTGGAGAGAGCGGGGGTGCAGCCGTGGATGGCGCCAGCGTTGGTGGAGGTGGCGAGGCAGTGGCCGAAGGCGTGGAAGGGGGAGGTAGCGCGGCAGTTGCTGGGGAGGCTGCCGAAGGAGGAGCTGAGGCCGTATGGGTTGCTCTTGCGGCGGGCGGGACTGGGGGAGCTGGTCGGGAGGCAGGAGCAGGAGCCAGGAGGGCAGGAGGCTGAGCGGCTGTGGAAGCTGGAGAGCGGGGTGGAGGAGGAGGGCGAGGAGGTGAGGGAGGAGCTGCGGGGGATCGCCGGGGAGGAGCAGGTGCCCTACGTGGTGGAGGCGTTGCTGGAGCCAGAGGGGGCTGGCGAGGAGAGAAGGAGGGAGCAGATAGGGAGGCTGCTGGAGCGAGGGGAGCTGGAGGACAGTGTGGTGGAGGGATGCAGGGCGGTGGTGTACTATCTGCTGGCGTGGGAGCTGGAAGAGCGGAGGAGGAGGGAGCTGGACCCGCTGGCGCAGGAGGAGGAGCAGCAGGGAAGGGAGAGGTGGTCGAGAACAGTACTGGAGCGAGAGAGTGTGCTGTGGCTGAGGGTGCTGGAGCGGGCAGGGGTCGAGTCGTGGATGGCGCCGGGCTTGGTGGAGGTTGTGAGGAGGTACCCGCAGAGGGAAGAGGGAGAAGTGGCGCGGCGGTTGCTAGGAAGGCTGCCGAAGGAGGAGCTGAGGCGCTATCGACTGATCCTGGAGCAGAGTGAGCTGGGGGAGCTGGGGAGCTGAAGGGGTAGAGGAGCGGTGATCAGGGAGGCAGAACCGTTTTGGGAGAGGGCGGCAAGAAAGAATTTCGAGAGTGCCGAGGGGTGGCCTGCGTCAGGAGAGTCCGGGGAGCTACGGGGCAGAAGAGCGGATCAGAAGCGAAGCAGCAGGAGGAGAGTGATGGAGCCGAGCAAGCGGATTGAGGAGTATCGCGAGCGGTATGATCCGAGGCAGCTGATGCGAGCGCTGCGGGAGAGCCTGGACGAGCGAGGGCGGCTGCGACTCCTAGCAGGGGCAGGGGGTTACCGCTGGGAAGCGGGCTTTCGCTTTGGAGAGCCAGCCAGCGAGGAGGAGCTGGAGGAGCTGGAAGCGAGACTGACCGGCGAGAGGTGCCGCAGCTACAGGCAGGCAGAGACGCCAGTTGAGCGGAGCACACTCCCTGGAGGTGAGAGTTTTACCGTCTACTGACGAAGGTGGAGCAGAGCAGGCAGAGAAGACGGTGAAAGCGGCACGAGCAAAACAGCGCCCTCTCTTGCTTGCAACTGGTGTCTCATCCCTCATCGAGCCATCCGCTGACCCCGTAGCCACAGAAGGAGCTGCTTTCCCATCCTCATGATAGCGCGATGATCAGCGTGGACAATAGCGAACTATGACCTCTTTCCTTGTCTGCCTTGACCTGCCCTTGACTTTCTCCCTCTTGCGGGATATAATCCTTATCAGTTGATAAGGAAATAACATCATCGAGAAAGGCACAGCCAGGTAACGGGCCAGCATGAAAAAGCCAGCGCGGCGCGGCGCCCACAGAGAGCAGCCGCACAGTGCCAGAGCCAGAGAAGAAGAGAGCGAAGAGACCCGGCGCCTCATCCTGCAGGTCGCCCAACAGCTCTTTATGGAATACGGCTATCGGGCCGTCACCACGCGGCAGATCGCCGATGCCTGCGGCCTGACGCAGCCAGCTCTCTATCACTACTTTGCCGACAAAGAGGCCCTCTATCTGGCGATGGCTCGTGAAGAGCTGGCCCGCCTCAAAGCGGTCCTGGAGCGCATCGCTCGCCGCAGCGAGCCTCTAGCCGAGCGCCTGCGCCGCCTCGCCAGCTATCTGCTCACGACGACCCGCCACGACCTGGCGCTGATGCTACACGATATCCGCTACGAGCTCTCAGCCGAGGTGCGCGCGCAGCTCCACACCCTTTTCGAAGAGAGCCTGATCGCACCCATCGCCACAGTCTTCAGCGACGGTCTGGAGCAGGGCCTGCTGCGCTCGCCCAGCGAAGGCGGCGTCGATCCCAAGATGGCCGCCTATCTCTTTATGAGCCTGATGTCGCGCTTCGTCGTCTGGGGACGCGAAACCCTGCCCGCCGTGGCCGAGAGCCGTCGCGAGACCCTCGCCAGCGAGCAGGCCGCCCTGCTCGTGCACGTCCTCCTCTACGGCCTGGCACGCTGAGCGTCCTCTTTTTTTGTCGCAAGAATTTATCACTTGATAAGTAGAAGGAGGTCTCCACAATGGAGTCCGATATGACCCTGGGGGGTCAGTCACAGCCAGAAGAGCAGCGGCAGGCATCGACAGCACCCGCCGCGCCCGCTGAAGTGGCTCCGGCTGACCCAAACTATCGCTGGAAAGTCCTTTTCTCGGTCGTCTTCGGCACCTTCATGGTGATTCTGGATGCCACTGCCGTCAATGTAGCTCTGCCCACCCTCCAGCATGTCTTTAAGGCGCCCGTTGACCAGGTTGACGGCGTCCTTACGGCCTATGTCCTGGCCCTGGGCATCATCACACCTTTGGCCGGCTACCTGGCCGAGCGCTTCGGCATCAAGCGCATGTACCTGATCTCGCTCTTTCTCTTCGTGCTCGGCTCGGTACTCTGTGCCTTCGCCCCCTCGCTGCCGTGGCTGGTAGCCTTCCGCGCCCTGCAAGGACTGGGTGGTGGCATGCTTGGCCCTCTGGGCATCTCGCTCCTCTTTGGGGCTTTCCCGGAAAAGCAGCGCGGCCTGGCCTTTGGCCTCTACGGCATCCCGCTGGTTGTCGCTCCGGCCAGCGGTCCCGTGCTCGGTGGCTACTTTGTGGAGTACCTCGACTGGCGCTACATCTTCTTCATCAATATCCCGGTCGGCTTGGCCGGCCTGCTGCTCGGCTTCTTCTGGCTGCGCGAAAGCCGGCGCGGCACCGCCGCCCGTCTCGACCTGCCTGGCATTCTGCTCTCGGTGATCAGCTTTGGCACCCTGCTCTACGCGATCCAGCGCGGCTCAAGCGAAGGCTGGACCTCGGCCCGTATCCTGACCCTGCTCTCCGTCGGTCTGCTGACCTTCGCCGTCTTTGTGGTCGTAGAGCTATTCCGGCGCGATCCCCTGCTCGATCTGCGCCTCTTCACGCGCCGCACCTTTACGGTGGCCAGCGTCATCGGCTGGGTGAGCACCATCGCCCTCTTCGGCGCCGAGTTCCTGCTGCCGATCTACCTCCAGAGCCTGCGCGGACGCACACCCCTGCAGGCCGGCCTGCTGGTCCTGCCGCTGGCCATCAGCTCGGGAATCGTCACCCCCCTGGCCGGCGCGCTCTACAACCGCATCGGTCCGCGCTGGCTGATCCTGGCCGGCAGCCTGCTTCTGGCGGTCAACACCTGGGGCTTCGCTCATCTGACGCTGGTTGCCTCCTATAACGAGATCATGGTGCTGGTGGCTATTCGCGGCGTGGCCCTCGGTTTAACACTGCAGACGACACTGACCGTGGCCCTGACTGGTCTCAAGCCGGCCCAGCTACCGCGAGCCAGCTCGCTCCTCAATGCCACGCGCAACGTCTTTCAGTCCTTTGGCATCGCTATGCTGGGTACCATCGTTACCCATCAGCTCACGGCTTATCAGGATGCAGCCCGCAATGACTTGTATAACGCGGCCACTTCCCTGGGTCAGCGCTTCCTGCAGCTCGTACAGGTGCTGCAAATGCGTGGCCTGCCGGCAGCAGCAGCCCAGAAGGCCGCCGCCGGGCAGCTGCTCGGCTCACTGGTGCCACAGCAGTTCATGCAGAGCATCAACGACGCCTATATTGTGACCTTCTGGCTGGCGCTGGCGGTTGCTGTCCTGGCCTTGACCCTGCCTGGACGGACGCGTCTGGCCACGGCCCGGGCTGCTGCTGAGGAAGGGGCCGGTCCAGCCTCGGCCTCGGCCCCTGCCGCAGCACCGGCCAGCGGTGCCCAGGGAAGCTAGCTTCCCTGGAGCACACTGTAGACAACCAGGCGCTCCGTTGTCTGGTGCTCGCTGGGAACCCAGGAGCCGGCGCAGGTGATCAGATTCAGATAGTGCCCCGAGCGATCAGCGAAAATCTGCAGCAGCGGCGCCCGCTGGGGTGGATAAGAGGCGACGGCAGTGACGCGAAAGTGCCAGCGCTGCCCGCGCTCGTCAATGACGGTAAGGGTCGTTCCTGGCCGTAGCAGGTGCAGGTTCCAGAAGACCGCTGGGTAGCCGCCGGGCCGGTCGAGATGTCCCGCTATCACTGCGCTTCCTTGCTGCCCTGGCAAAGGCCCGAAGCGATACCAGCCGACATCATCCCAGGGATGCCGTTGGGGCGTGACCAGCGTCCCGTCGGCACCCAGGCCGACGCGCTCGACAGGAGCCGCTACGCCAATCGCTGGAATGAGGAGCTGGGTCGGCGGTGCCGGGCTGAGCACCGTGGCAGGAGCTGTCGCTGTCGCCGTCACCGGAGCCGGAGGCTGGCGCTCCACGCCTTGGCCCCCATCCACTACTGGCGGACTGACCGCGCCACAACCTGTCACTAGCAGCCCACTGCTGACCAGCAGGATTGGCAGCAGCAAGAGCAGCCAGTGGCGCACACCGCCACTACCAAAACCTGGCTGGCCGGGGTCGTGATGTGTAGGCTTTGCCTTTCCTTGCACAGACCAGGCTCCTTCGTAGAGAAGAGGCGGGCGCAGCTCAGGAGGAAGGATCGCTGAGCTGCACCCGCTGTCGGAGGAGGGGAGAGAGTGCCGAAGTATCTTGTGCCTGATTAAGGGCAGGTGGTTCTCCGGTTCTGGCCCTGCCCAAAACCAACGTCCTGGGGCCCCGCTACGCTGAGCGACGCCTGCGACCAACGATCTCCCGTGCTCCGATGCCCAGACCAGCCAGGGCCAGCAAGGAAATCAGACCGAAGAGCCAGAGCTGGGCCGTCGGGGTGGCCATCGACTGAGGCATGGCATTGGGATCGCTGCCCGTATTGGGCATGCCTGGCACACCGCTCACCGCGGCCACCACAAACTTCAGCTCCGGCGTCCCTTTGTAGAGACCAACGGCGAAAACGCTATAGACCATGCCGCTCTGCAAGGTTGCTGAGACCGGCACGGTGGCATTGGCCTGCGTGGCCGTCACATTGAAGGTATAGGAGCCGGGCGGCACACTCAAATAGTCGCTGGCGTTCTTATACGTCAGCCCACTAATGACCGTCTTGCCGCCAGTAGCGATATCGACCGGGCCGGCGTTGGGCGAGAGATGATAGACCCGTACCTTGGCCATGCCGCTGCTGAGCTGGTTGTTATCGACAAACGCCTGCAGGCCCAGATTCGCAGCGCTATCGCCGATGGCGGCCACCGTGTAGGCCATATCGGCATCAACCGAGACGGTCTCGTTGATGACCGCTGCATCGATGCCCTTGCCTGCCGGAGCCACCTGGATACGGTGCGGCCCTGCTGCCACCGAGACATAATCAGTGACCGTACCAAAGGCGAAGTTGCTCAAGAGCTTGCCACCGTCAACAAAGACATCGACGTTGCCGGCTGCCGGTGAGGCATGAACGACGCGTACGAGAGCGTTGCCCTGAGCGGCAGCTTGCCCCACAGGTAGCAGCCAGAGGATCAACGCCAGCGCGGCTGAAAAGATGGAGACCGCTTTCACGAATGCCAAGAGAGTTTTGCTACGCATCAAGTATCCTCCTTGTTAAAGATAGGCCGGCGGCGACTGGCACGTGCCAAGGCCAAGGCGGCCCGGCGCGCACCAGTCACGAGAGCCACCGCTCCTGTGGCCACCTCATCCTGGTGAGAAGGCAGGATGACGAGACAACAGGACAAATGTGCGATCGTCCCTGATCCAGGAAGGCCGTGAACAGAGAGGTACCCGGAATTGCAAGATCCAACCCAGGAGACGTCAGGTCTCTATCAAAATGGTACCAGTATCTAACATCTCTGCCTGATTACCCATTCGCCATCTTCTGCACGTCCTGAGAATGGAACACCTGGATCAGAGAAGCCACCGAAGAGGAAGACAAGCATGGGGCCGGGGAGCCGCCATGTGAGGAACGAGAGGTACGCATTGTGTCACAGGAACCATCTGGAGTGGAAAGAGACAGCCGATGGAGGTCTCCTGCTGGAGAGACGGGGTCGGAAGGAGTAGAAGCGCCGTCGCAAGCGGAGCGAGCGAATCGGGCAGATAGCACAGAAAATGCTCGAGACTCCTCCTGGGAAAAAGAGCTGGTTGCGCGCTGCCTGACTGGTGACGAAGAGGCCTTTGCGCGTATCGTTGATACCTATGGGGGACTGCTTTTGCGTACAGCGTATTTGTTAATCAAGGATGAGGAAGGGGCAAAGGATCTGGTCCAGGAGACCTTCTTTCTCGCCTGGAAAAACATGACAACCTTGCGCGACCCGGCGCTTTTGCGCTCCTGGCTGCTCAAGATCCTGGTGAACCAGGCGATCAGCCTCAAGCGCCAGCTTGCCCGGCAGGCTACCCTCTTGCGCGAGCGGCTCGCAGGCGAAGAACAAGAGCAATTGTTACCGAAGACGTCGCTGCGCGAGGGGCGGGTAGAGGACTGGCTCGATGTGGTGGCGGCTTTGCAGCGTCTTCCCGTCAAACAGCGGGTGGTGCTGGTCCTCTTCTACTATCATCGGCTGACCATGCCGGAGATCGCCGCCATGCTCGGGGTAGCCGAGAACACCCTGCGCAAGCGCCTGCAGCTGGCGCTCAAGAAGATGCGCCGCCTCCTGCAGATTAGACCCCAGGAACGGCCAGCGGCACAGGAAGAGGCAGCCGGCGCCGATCAGCCCCCGTCTCAGATCGCTTCAGGGAGGGAGGAACAGCATGAGTGATGCGCCTCACGAGCCGCAGCCAAGCGAGGAGCTGCCGACGGGTCAGCCCGCACGGTCGGCAGAGCGCCGTGGGTGGCAGGGGGCCGAGGAGCGGGAGCAAGTCAACCATCGCGCCCCTGTGGACGATGTTTTGTTGGAGGAGGTCATTCGGCGCGCCCTGCAGGAGCAGGCGGCCCGTATTCACTTCTCTCCCGAGCTCCGTGCGCGCATCCTCAGCGGGCTGCCCCCTCGTACTTCTGAGCGCCGCAGCCAGCTCAGCCGCCGCTCGCGCCTGGCTCTGGCCCTGGCAGCGACCTTGACGCTGCTCCTCTGTCTTGTGCTCCTGCTCCTGCTGTTCTTGCCGCAGGCGCCTTCGGGGCCGCCGCTGGCCAATGGGGTACGTTACCAGGTGGCGCAGGTGCTGGCAGTGCCACCAGCGCTAGCCCAGGGCGGGCGCCTGGTAGCCGTTGATCCCACGGGGCGCCATCTGGTGATCCAGGATGGGCGCGATCCAGGGGTGATGTATACTGCCAGCCTGAGCGATCCCGTTGGCAGCCAGCTTCTGGCGATGCGCGAGGCCCACGACGCCGCCTGGTCGCCTGATGGCACAGCCCTGGTCACCGTGGTGACGCCGCCCGGGGCCGCGCAGCCGCTGCTGGCGCTCGTGCCCTATGGGCAGTACATGTATCCACTGGGCGAGGCTGCTCTGGCCGCCACCTGGACCCCTGGTGCGGGCAGTACGACCATCACTTATGTCACAGGGGCGAACGGGCAAACTCAGCTCTGGCAGACGACGCGCGGCGGGCATCCGACGCAGCTTCTGGCCACCATGAACCTGCGCCTGACTGTCCAGCACCTGGCCTGGTCTCCCGATGGGCGCTATCTGGCCTTGCTCGTCAGCAACGAGGGCTTGAATGGCCCAGGCCGCGCCATCTATCTCATGGATCACGTGAGTGGCCAGGTGACAGTCCTGGTACCCTTCGGCGACTTCACCATCACCAGCTTTGGCTGGTCGCCCGATGGCCAGCGGCTCACCTATGCGCGGCGCGACGCGGCAGGTCACACCCTGCTGACAACGCTGGCGATCCCCGACGGGCGCCCGCTGCTCAGTCTCCCTCTGCAGGGAGAGCTTGATGGCTGGAGCTGGTCGCCCGATGGGCGCGCCCTGGTCTACAGCGACGACGGGCGTCTCCACGTCCACATCTTCGCTGGTTCGCCTATCGTGCTGCCGCAACCCGAGGCCGGTGCTCGCCAGCTCTTCCCGTTCTGGTTGCGCGATGGGCGTCTGCTGATTGTCCACGTAGCGGCCAGCGGCCAGCGTACGCTGCAGCTGTTAGCGCCGGTGCCAGCTGCTCCCCGCTCTCCCAGCGCCTGATGAGGCTGAACCGGGAAAATCTGCTGGCTCTCTGCTCCCACTCTTCTGGGGAGCGTTCTCGCCCAGTCTGCTGGCCGGCTCCGGCGTACACCCCGGCTCACTGCGCCAAAGAGCCGTTACTAGAAGAGGCCGGACGGAGCGTCATATGGAAAGGACCTGGAGCGTATGTCGCTCGCTATGCCCATGATGCTTGCCTGGCCTGACGCCGTTGTGGACTTCCCCAGGCTATCGTGCCTTTTCCCTCGCTGTAGCCAACAGAGCAGGGGCAGGCGTGAGTTGTGCTCTCTCTGCTGCCAATCTCTACCCTGCCTGACAGGTCTGGAAAGAAGCCCCTCGGCTGCTCTGCCATCTGTCGGCTGAGCCAGGGCGGGCCTGCTGGAGAGGAGCAGATAGCCGCTATGCGCGTGGTTAAACCGAGCTTTCAGAGAGAGGGGGCATCTTCAGCTTCAGCTGGACCTCCAGAGGAGCTTGTGAGCGCTTCCTCACTCTGTTCTGTCCCCGCCGCTGCAGCGAGTGAAGCCCAAGAGGAGGCCCTGCTTGCACACCACGGGAGAACCTTCCATTTCGCGGCTCGCTTCCTGCCTGGGGAGTTACGTCCCTCGTTTGTGACTCTGTATGCCTTTTTCCGCACGCTCGACGATCTGGTCGACGAGCGTAGGCCAGAGGAGGAGCCGCGCGCCATCGCCGAAGAGTTGCGTGCCTGGCGGGCCTGGTTCCTGGCCGACCGCCAGGGAACGGCTCCGCGCGAGCCGCTCGGGAGCCGCCTGACGCAGGTGGTAGAGCGCTATGGAGTACCAGGCACGCTCTTCCTGGATTTTCTGGAGGGGCTGCACTGGGATCTGTGGCCGCGCGAATTCGCCAGCTTCTCCCGTTTGCGGGCCTATTGCTATCGCGTGGCCGGCACCGTTGGGCTGGCCCTGGCCCACGTGCTCGGCGCGACTTCCGGGGGGGCGCTGGCGGCGGCGGAGGGCCTCGGGATCGCCATGCAGCTGACTAATATCCTGCGCGATGTCGGGGGGGACCTGCGCAAAGGACGCCTCTATCTGCCTCTGGAGGACCTGGCCCGTTTCGGTCTCTCTCGCTCTCATTTGCTGCAACTGCTCGATACTGGTCAGGGGCCAGATGCGGCCTTCCGAGATCTCATGCGCTACGAGGTGACACGGACCCATCTCTGCTATGCTCAGAGCCTGCCCGGCGTCTGGCTCCTGCCACCCGATCGCCGCCTGCCGATTCTCCTGGCCGGGCGTCTCTACCGGCGCATCTTGCACGCCATTGAGCAGCATGACTACGATGTGCTGCGCGCGCGTGCCCATACAACCCTGACGGAGAAGCTGCGCGAGGCCATGCTTGCTCTGACCCTCGATCGCCTCTGGCGCCGTGGTGAGCAGCTCGGGGCTTTCGGGTTGGAGGTGAGCCTTGAGGATGAGCCGTAAGCTACTATGGATGGGCTGGCTGGGCGCGTTCTCAGCAGGGCAGCTGGTCTTGGCCCTGCGCGTGATCCTCCGCTGGTTGCGCAGCACTGGCGGCCAGCGCCTGTCGGCTCTCTCTTTGCCTCATGCTGATGCCGCCACGCAAGCCAGCGTGGCGGTGCTGGTGCCTGTGCTCAACGAGCGCGAACGTCTGTCCCCCTGTCTGGAGGGCCTGCTCACTCAAGGACCGGAGGTCGGGCTGATCCTGGTCATTGACGGCGGCTCCGAGGATGGGACGGACGAGCTGGTCTCTGCCTATGCTCGCCGCGATCGCCGTCTGCGCCTGCTCTCCGCGGCCCCGATTCCTGACGGCTGGAATGGCAAGGTCTGGGGTCTGGAAGCCGGCTGGCGCGCACTTCCGTCTACCTTCCCCTGGGTGCTGACCATTGATGCCGACGTGCGACCAGGGCCGGGCCTGGTGAGCGCGCTGCTGGCCCGCGCCAGCCGCGACAGGCTGGCGGCCCTCAGCCTGGCCACAGAGCAGGAGCTGCCGCCGGCGCCGCTCTTGGGCTTGCTCCATCCCTCGCTACTGGCCACCCTCGTCTACCGCTACGGCCTGCCCGGCGTGGTTTATGAGGGACCGGTCGATAGGCTGCGCGTACAGGCCAATGGCCAATGCTTTCTGGTGCAGCGCGAGGCCCTGGCTGCCTGCGGTGGCTTTGCCCCTTTGCGTCACTCGCTCTGCGAGGACATTACCTTAGCGCGCCTGCTGGTGCAGGACGGTCGACGCCTGGCCTTCGTCGAAGGGGGGAGCCTGGCCTCTGTCGAGATGTATCGCACGGCGCGCGAAGCCTGGCAGAACTGGACGCGCTCCCTGCCGCTGCATGATCATCTCAGTCCCGCCTGGCGTACCTGCCTCGGCTGGCTGGAGGTCTTACTGGTTCAGGCTCTGCCTCTCCCCCTGCTCAGCCTGCTCGCGGGCGCGCTGATCGCCGGGCGGAGGCGCTGGCGGCAGGCTTCACTCTGGCTGCTCGTCGCCATGCTGGGCCTGAATGCCGGGCTGCTGCTGCTCCGTCTCGGGACCCTGGTAGGTATGCGTCGCGCTTATCGTCGTCCTCCCTGGACCTACTGGCTCTCTCCGCTCTGCGACCTGGCGGTGACGCTGCAGCTGGGCCGGCAGGCCCTGCGGCGTCGTCATCGCTGGCGCGGACGCCTCATCATCCGTGGAAACGCTCCTGGAGGTATTGCATGAAAGCCGTAAAGGTGCTCTTTATTTGCCATCTGGCGGCGCTCATCTTCGGTCTTGCCGGGCTGTTGATCGCCCTGCCCCATCCCGAACTGTGGAGTTTTAGCCCGCTGCTGGTCTCGGTCTTCAGCTTCGGCATCAACTATGCCGGTTCGCTGCACATCCTCTTTGGGGCGGCCACGGTGCTCCTTTTTGGGCTACGGGTGGTGGGGGTACGCCGCACCCTGATCTTCTTCGCCGCCTCGACGTTGATCTCGCTCAGCATAGAGCTGCTTGGAACCTCGACCGGCTTTCCCTTCGGTCCCTACTCCTACAACAGTTTCCTGGGCTTCAAGATCCTTGATCACGTTCCCTATTCGATCCCGCTCTCCTGGTTCTACATGGGCTTCTCCTCCTTTCTGCTGGCCCATCTGCTTCTGACCCGTCGTGGCCAAGGCGTCGGCCAGCGGGGGCGTGGCCTGTGGACCGTGCTGCTGGGTGCCTACCTGCTGACCGTCTGGGACCTGACGCTTGATCCAGCGATGGCCAGCGAGCGGCTGCCTCTGCACTTCTGGCAGTGGGGAGTAAGCGGAGCCTACTTCGGCATGCCTGTCCAAAATCTAGTTGGCTGGTCGGTCACTGGCTTGCTCTATATGGGCGTCAGTCGGCTGCTCTGGCGCAGCGATCTCGAAGAGCGCCGCCTGCAGGGCGTGGCCTGGCTGCCCTTTGGCGTCTATGCGGCCAATACCCTCTTTGCCATTGTCCTCGATCTGAGCGTTGGTCTCTGGCTGCCACCACTGCTGGGCCTCTTGCTGGGTATACTGCCGGCGGCCCTGGTGCTACGCCGTGATGGCAGCGAGGGGGGTGAGCGCGGGAGTGGCCGCCCTGTGCCGACGCTCTCGGAGCGGGCTGAGCTGGCTCCGGATCTGGCCCAGGCCCAACAGGGGAGCCGTGGGCTTGAAGCGCAGAGCCGGGCAGAGGGGCAGGCCCTGTTGCAGAGGATTGCCCGTCTGGTCATGCGCGTCGGGGCGGGCATCTTGCTCTGGCGCCGCCGGCTGCGCATCATCGTTGAGGGACGCGAGCATCTGCCAGCCTATGGCCCGGTCATTGTCGCCGCTCGCCACTATCACCATCTCTACGATGGTTGCCTGTTCTTGCGAGTGATCCCACGTCCGGTGCACATTTTGGTTGCCCTCGACTGGGCGCGCAGCCGCTGGCAGCGTCGGCTCATGGAGCTGCTTTGTGCTCTGGCTGGCTGGCCGGTTATCTTGCGCCCTGAGCGCCTGCGCCCCGAAGAGACAGGGGCTTCCGTCAGTGCCTACCGTCTGGGCGAGGTCGCCCCCTATCTACGTCGAGCCTTACGTCAGGCCCGGACCCTGCTCTGTCGCGGCGACCTGCTGGTCATCTTCCCCGAGGGCTATCCCGTGGTTGATCCTCAGCCCTCACCGCGCTCCCCGGAGCAAGCCCTGCTCCCATTCCGGCCCGGCCTGGCCCGCCTGGTGGAGCTGGCCGAGCGTGCGAGTGGAACCAGCATTCCGGTGGTGCCAGCGGGCATCATCTGGAGCGAGACGCGCCCGCCGTTGCTGACCCTGCGTCTGGGGGCGCCCCTCTTCCGTCGCCTCTACGCCGACACTGCCCAATTCATGAGTGCGCTCGAGAGTTGCGTGCGGGCGCTCTCAGGGCTTGATCACGACCAGGGCCTGAGCCTGAGCCTCTTTCCTGGAAAGGAGATGCTGCACTCATGAGCAGTCGCTCTAGCGTCACATCTGCTGCCAACAGGCTGCCGGCAGGAGGAAGCGGCGTGCGCCCGCGGGTGATTGTCATAGGGGCCGGTTTCGGCGGGCTGGCGGCGGCCATTCGTCTGCAGGCCGCCGGGGCCCAGGTCATCTTGATCGAGGCGCGTTCCCAGCCTGGGGGCCGGGCCTACCAGCTCAAAGCCGAGGGCTTCACGTTCGACATGGGGCCAAGTCTGCTGACCGCGCCCTGGCTCCTGCAGGATCTCTGGCAGGCCGCCGGGCGCCATCTGGACGAAGACGTGACCCTGGTGCCGTTGCGGCCCTTCTATCGCATTGGCTTTGCCGACGGCAATCACTTCGACTACTGGGGTGACCCCGCCGCTGACGAGGCCGAGATCGCCCGCTTTGATGCGCGCGACGTTGCCGGCTACCGCGCCTTCCTGGCGGCGACGGAACGCATCTACCAGCGAGCCTTTGCCGAGCTGGCCGGAGAGCCGTTCTTGCGCCTGAGCGATTTCCTGCGCGTGGCTCCAGAGCTGGTGCGCCTGGGCGCCCACCGTAGCGTCTACCGCTTTGTCTCGCGCTACTTCCGCCATCCGCAACTGCGGATGGTCTTCTCGTTCCATCCCCTCTTCATCGGCGGGAACCCTTTCCGGGCCAGCGCGATCTACAGCATTGTCCCCTATCTGGAGCGTCTGGGTGGCGTCCATTTCATCCCTGGGGGAATGTATGCGCTCGTCGAGGCTATGACCCGCCTCTTTACCGCGCTGGGCGGCGAGCTGCGCTGCGGCCAGCCCGTTGAGCGCATCCTGGTGCGCTCCGGGCAGGTCTGGGGCGTCTTGCTGGCCGACGGCGCTCTCCTGCAGGCCGAGGCGGTGGTGGCCAATAGCGACGTTGCCACCACCTATCTGCGCCTGCTCCCCGCCGAAGTGCGCCCCCGTGGGCTGGTGCGTCGCCTGGAGCGGGCCCACTACTCGATGAGCTGCTTCTTGCTCTACCTGGGACTGAAGCGGCAATATCCGCAGTTGCGCCATCACTCCATCTTTATGCCCCACGACTATCGGGGGTTGATCCGGCAGCTCTTTGACGGCCAGGGCCTGCCGGCTGATCTGGCGCTCTATCTGCACACGCCGACCCGCACCGATGCCACGCTGGCCCCACCTGGTGGTGAGAGCCTCTACGTGCTGGCGCCGGTGCCGCATTTGGGGCACGGCGTCGACTGGCAGCGCGAGACGCTGCCTTTTCGCGAGCGCATTCTGCGCTATCTCGAAGAGCAGGCGGGCCTGCACGGACTGCGCGCCAGCATCGTCTACGAGCAGCGCTTTACGCCCCTCGACTTCGCCGACGAGCTGCGCAGCCATCTGGGTGCGGCCTTCTCGCTGGAGCCGACGCTGTTCCAATCGGCCTACTTCCGTCCACACAACCGCGCTGCCCAGGTTGGGGGCCTCTACTTTGTGGGTGCCGGTACCCATCCCGGGGCGGGCATCCCGGGCGTCCTGCTCTCCGCCGCCATTACGGCTCGTCTTGTGCGGGAGGACCTGGCATGCCGTGCCTGAAGGAGCGCTGTCAGCCTGATGGCCCGCACGTGGGGGGAGGAAAGGGAGCGGCATGAGACTTGGCTATGCCTGTGTGAATCTCTCGCTGGGGGGGAAGATGCGCAGTCTGCGCCTGGCCACCCTGCGCGAGCGCGGCCTTGCCTATCTGCAGGCCCTCGTCGATGAGAACCTGGCGCTACTCGTGGCCATCCTGCGCTGGAACCTGGCCCAGGGTATCAGCGTCTTCCGCATCTCCTCAGATCTGGTGCCGCTTGGCTCTCATCCCGAGGTGGCGCTAGAGCAGATCCGCTTTGATCCGGCTCGGGTTGCCGAAGTGAGGCAGCTGGCTCGCGCGGGTAGGATGCGCCTGTCGATGCACCCTGGTCAATATACGCTGATCTCTGCCGATGGTCCTGTCTGGAAGAGCAGCTATCGCGACCTCTGCTATCATGCAGAGGTCATGGAACGACTCGGCCTCGAAGGTGATATCATCCTGCATGGTGGTGGTGTCTACGGCGACCGTGCTGCCACGCTGCGGCGTATCCTGACTCACATCGATGAGCTACCGGAGAGTGTGCGCCGGCGGCTGCGCCTGGAGAATGATGAGCGCTGCTGGTCGGTGAGCCAGCTCCTGCCGATTTGCGAGGCGAGTGGCCTGCCGCTTGTGGTTGACAACCTGCATCATACCCTCAACGGTGGCGCGGAGACCCCGCTGGAGCGCCTGCCCTGGGAACGTATCCTGACAACCTGGGGCCGGCTCCGGCCCAAGCTGCACTACGCTGAGCAGGACCCTGGTAAGCGTCCCGGCGCTCACAGCGAGTACATCAATGCCGACCGCTTCCGGGCCTTTCTCACTGCTGTTCCCTGGTCTGACTATGACGTCATGCTTGAGTGCAAAGCCAAGGACCTGGCCCTGTTGCGCCTGCGTCAGGAGCTGGGCCTGATCGCTGCCGGACCCCTGCCCGGAGCCGGTGAGGGCAGCGATCATCAAGGCTGAGGCTGAGGTGACTCGTATCCGGGCGCCTTCACGTGCTTAATTCAGGTGAGGTAAAGCAGCGATCGCGCTGCCTGTTGATGCAGAAAGGAGAGAGAGGCGTCACCATGATCATCGTTGTCGGTGCCGGTCTGGCCGGCCTGACCTGCGCCCGCCACCTGAGTCGCGCCGGGCTGAGCGTCCTGGTACTGGAGGCCGGCGACCGGCCCGGAGGCCGCGTCAGCACCGATCGCCATCCCGAGGGCTTCCTACTCGACCGGGGCTTCCAGGTCTTGTTTACTGCCTATCCCGCCGTGCAGCGCGAGCTTGATCTCGCTGCACTCAGACCGAGACGTTTCCTGCCTGGGGCCTTGCTGGTCAAAGGGGGCCGGCGCTATCCGCTAGCTGATCCGCGACGCCAGCCAGGCTGGCTGACTGCCTCTGCCAGCAACCCCCTCATTCCGCTGACCGACAAGTGGCGCGTCCTGCGCCTGACGCGCACGATCCTGCAGACGGTCTCTGTGGAAAGCCCGGCGGCCTGGCCCGTGGCCACGCTTGACGAGACCAGCGAGCTGTACCTGCGCCATTGGGGCTTTAGCCGCAAGGGCTTCATCGCTCACTTCGCTCGTCCCTTCTTCGGCGGCATCTTCCTCGATCGAGAGCTGCAGACCAGCGCGCGCATGCTCCGCTTTGTCTGGCGCATGCTGGCGAGCGGCGATATCGTCTTACCGGAGCAGGGCATGGGAGCGATCACTGCCCAGCTAGCGGCCTCTCTGCCAGAGAACAGCCTGCGTCTGGGAGCGCGCGTCGAGGCCTTGCTGCGTGAGGACGGACGAGTCTCGGGCGTGCGTCTGGAGAGCGGTGAGGAGCTGCGGGCCGAAGCCGTCGTGATTGCCACCGATAGCCCGACGGCGGCCCGTCTTACCGGCCTGTCCTTGCCAACCGCAGGCCGCGGCTGCACCTGCCTCTACTTCGCTGGCCCTCAGCCGCTGTACGATGAGCCAGCCCTGCTGCTCAACTGTCAGCCTGACGGACTGGTGAACCATGCTGTGCAGCTCACCAATATTGTTCCGCAGTACGCTCCATCGGGGCAGCACCTGCTCTCGGTCACCATCCTGGATGCAGCGGCCCAGGCTGAAGAAGACGATGAGCGGCTGGCTCAGCGCGCTCTACAGGAGCTGGCCTCCTGGTTCCCAGAGCATGACCTGCAGCGCTGGCGTCTTCTGGCCGTCTATCGTCTTCCCTTTGCGCAGTTCGCCCAGCCGCCGGGCATCTTCGCCCATCTGCCGGGGGCGCGCAGTGGGGAGCCGGGCCTCTATCTAACCGGCGAATACCTGCATTCGAGCAGCATCCACGGCGCCCTCAGCAGTGGAGCGCATACAGCGCGGCTGGTGCTCGCCGACCAGCGGGAGTGGCTGCGCCCTGCCGGGTGAGAAGAAGGAGCGAGAAACGATGCAAGAGCTTGTTGAACGTCGTCCACCGACCTGGCGTCCTGGGCGGGCGGCGCTGGCTGGCCTCCTGGCCACGGGCGTCTATAGCCTCGTCATGGCTCTCGACCAGCGCCTCAGCGGCAACCACTTCAGCGACGTGCGCTTCATCGAGGGCCTGCTCGGGGGAGGAACAAGACAGCCTGACGGTCGCCGTCTCCTGGCCTGGGGCCTCCATCTGCTCAATGGGGTCCTGCTGGGCGAAATCTATGCCGCCCTGGTCAGACCGCGTCTGCCCGGCCCGATCTGGCTCAAGGGACTCCTCTTCGGCGAAGGCTTTCTGGCCTCAGTCTGGTGGCTCACGCCCCTGGCCGACCGTGTGCATCCGCTCATTCGCCGCGGCCAGCTCCCGCGCCTGGCGACCTGGTCCTCCTTTGGGCAGAACCTCCTGCGCCATCTGGCCTTTGGCCTGACGCTGGCCCTCTTCTACGGCGACGAGCGCGAGCTGCCACCGCGCCCCTGACCGGACCTCGCGCCCTGCGCTCCTGGCTGGCATCGGTGGATGTAGATCCTTTTCTTAGAGAGCTTGCTAGAGTGGAACTGTGAGGACGGAAGGCGGTGGAGTGTGAGGGGAACCCGGAAAGCAAGCAAGCTCTAATAGGAAGAGCACAGAAAGGATCAATCCATCGCCATGAAGACCTATATCAATCGCAGCTCTTCGCGCAAGCAGCAGGGGCGGCGGCGCTTTCTCCAGAGGGCCACTGCGGGCCTGGGGCTGGCTACTGGTGGTCTCACCCTGCTTGGAAGCGGCGCCAGGCCGCTGGTGGTGCGCGCCCAGGGAGCGCTGACTGAGCGGCTCGTTACCCTCGATGATGCCGTCACGCAGATTCTCTCGATCGCGCGTACGGCGGAGCAGCTAGCCGTCACCTTCTACAGCAACGGCATCGCTAACGCCGAGGCGCTGGGCATCAGCGGCGATGACCTGGCCTATCTCAAGGCAGCTCTGGTCGAAGAGCAGATTCACCAGCAGTTTTTCACAGCCAACGGTGGCCAATCGCTGGCTGACACCTTTAGTTTCCCCAAAGGGTCCCAGACCTTCAGCGACCTCAAGACCTTTATCGAGACCCAGCAGCAGCTAGAGGGAGTCTTTGATTCCGCTTTCCTGGCGGCCATCAAAGAGTTTGCCGCGATGGGGCGGCCTGATCTCGCTCAGGTTGCCGGGCAGATTGCCTGTATTGAGGCCGAGCATCGTGCCCTGGGGCGAGTCATCGGTGGCCTGCGCCCTGCCGATAACTGGGCCTTCACCCCGGTACTGATCGCCAGCGTCGCCGATGCTCCCCAGGTCGTGCAAGACGCCGGCTACCTCAGCCCCACCGAAGGGAACAGCTACCGCTACCATGAGGTCAGCACCGAAGACGCTGGCGTCGAACAGCGCGTACCCTTTGTGGCCAGCAGCGGCGTCGGTCGCGGTTAAGATCCAATCAAGCAGAATAGGGGGCGCGGAAGGGCAGGGAAAGCCATCCCGGTGCACTGCTGAGAAGCCAAAGAAGGTTTGAAAAACCTTTTCCAGTCCAGGGGGAACCGTCTATCTCTCTCTACCTTAAATAAAGAAGAGAGGCAGTCACAGTCAAATAGGGAAGGCCGCCGTCTTGCTCTTGTACTTGCTTGCTCCCTCCCTCCCGTTCGTGGCTGGCTCCCAGCCTGATGACGAACTGCTGAACGGGCAGGCAATGGATGAGAGACGGCGGCCTCTTTGCTGAAGCAGTGTGACCTGCTGACTGTTCTGGCTGACTGGAGGCGCGCAGTTGAGGGCTGACTAGAGACCCTGCGAGGCGGCACTGAGGCGGGCTAGCTGCTCTGGGGTGAGCTGCAGCCCCAGGGCGGCAAAGCCATCCTCCAGATGGGCTGGCTGGCTGGCACCGATGATGGGAGCGGTCACCGCCGGCTGGGCCAGGAGCCAGGCCAGGGCTACTGCCGCGGGCGTAGCCTGGGTCTCCTCGGCGACGGCCTGCACCGCCTCCAGAGTGCGCCAGGCCTGCTCTTGATCGTAGCGTCCCAGCACAGCGGCGGCGCGCGCACTCTGGCGGCCCTCACCGCGGCGGTAGCTGCCGCCGAGGAAGCCACTGGCCAGAGGACTGTAGGGGATCACCCCCAGGCCATACTGCAGGCAGATGGTCTGCAGCTCCTGCTCAAACTCAGCCCGGTGCACCAGATTATAGTGTGGCTCCAGCACCTCATAGCGGGCTGTGCACTCATAGCGCGCGCACCAGAGCGCCTCGACCAGCCGCCAGGCGGGGTAATTCGAAGCGCCAATGTAGCGCACCTTGCCGCTGCGCTGGAGGTCGTCGAAAGCGCGCAGCGTCTCCTCAATCGGCGTCTCCGCATCGAAAGCATGAGCCAGATAGAGATCGAGATAGTCCGTCTGCAGGCGGCGCAGCGAAGCCTCAACGGCCTCTATGATATGCTTACGCGAGAGGCCGCGCTCGTTTGGTCCCTCGCCCATCGGATGATAGACCTTGGTGGCAATCACCACCTGACTGCGGTTGCCGCGTGCACGCAGCCAGCGCCCAATGATCTCCTCAGATTCGCCGCCGCGCTTGCCTGGAATCCAGCGCGCGTAGAAGTCGGCGGTGTCGAAGAAATTGCCTCCGCGCTCAACAAAAGCATCCATGATAGCGAAGGCTGTCGGCTCATCGACCGTCCAGCCCCACTGCATGGTGCCCAGACAGAGGCGCGAGACCTTCAAGCCGGTTCGTCCAAGTGTGCGGTACTCCATACTTCTTATTGTCGCGCGTCGCATCCCTCAATGCAAGGGCAGGCCCTGGCGCTTAGCGACCTTGAGTATCCGGGCCAGACTGGCGCTCGTACTGGTCAGGTGGAACGGATGAGGATGGCTCAGCAGACTGATCTGAAGAATGAGCGGCGTCTGATCGATCTGAAGCGACCTGATCGCCGTCAGCCGGCTGGGGGGCAGTATCCTTCCTCGCTTCGCAGCTGAGACGGCGCAGCAGGAAGCGGGTCTGATCGGAGAGAGCGCGCGTGTGAAAAACCAGCTCCTCATAATAGTGAAGCAGCTGCTCCCAGCTCTGCAGGAAGGTCTGTAGTTGACGCTGGCGCTGTCGGGCTGGAGCGCGCTCTTGCTCAGCGGGCGGGAGCGCCATGAGTAGATCGAGCAGATGGCACGTCTGGCCCTCGGCATTGTGTAGGAAGAGCAGGGGCAGATAGCGGCGAGGAACGATCTCATCGGGGAGCTGCTGAGGCTGCTCCAACAAGCCACGGAACGATAGAAGCTGCTCGTGATACTGGCCCAGCAGGCGCTGCAGATGCAGGCACTGATCCAGTCGGAGGCACGCCTGACTCCGCAGAGCAAGATACTCTAACGAAAGTGCCTCTTGTTGCTGTCCAATCACAGCGAAATAATGATTCAGGGTCTGGCGGAACTGGTCGAGCGAGTGCCTCGTTGTTGGGGCGGCGAACAGCTCCGCTGGCCTGCCAACAGTATCATTCAAAGCGAACCTCCCTCCTCTCGTGACTGAGATCTTCTGCTTGGTTAGGTAGGGGTGACGGGAGAGGAACCTATCCAGTTGCTTCAGATTGACCCTTCCTGAGCGGGCTTATCGCATCACTCATATAGACGCAGAAATCTGCCATTTTCTCTTCGGTCTCTCTCCGAAAGAGAAGAATCTCGTGCCCCAGGTCACGCTTTGTTCTCAGCATGCTTGCTTTATCGACACAGCGAAGGCCATAGTCACTGTTATATTAGCACAAGGGGACATAAAGAAGGCATAAAAAATATTTGAACAAACATTCAAATCAACGTGGGGGAATGGCCAGGAGGTGTTCGAGAGCGCGAGTGAGTGCATGAGCGATATTTCTATATTCGCTGTAGAGCCGCTTACGATTCTCATACGTCTGGCGCATATTTTGCAGGTCGATGGCGAGATAGATGCTGGTCTTAGCATCTTGGATAGCGGCGATAATGGCGTCGACATTATGGAGAGCGGCCTTCAGAGTGGTATCCGTGTCAAGCTGCTCATGGATACCGCGCAGCTCCTGTTCGAAGCGCTGCAGAGTGGTGATACCGATCTCATGGAGATTCACCCTATAGAGGAAGACCGCGCGCATTTCTTCGATACAACCCCTCACTCCGCGCAGGTGACGGCGCGTCCGCTCTTCTACATCCTCTTGGCCTCGAGCAAAGATGAGATCCGACTCATTTACCATGAAAATTTCACCGAAGCTGAGTCTCCCGAGGATAACCCTCGCGAGCCAGGGCCAGTGTGGGCCACCCCACGCCAGGGCCACGGGCCTCATTATAGTCCAGGAGGGTCTGTTACTCAAGGTCAAGGAGGACGTCTATCCAGGGACTCGTGCAGGTGCTCCAGGCAGGTCAGGGCTTTCTGAAGGGCCTGACAGATTTGCTGAAGAGCCTGCTGGTAAGCGCGCTGTTCCTGTGACGATTCGCCGGGGGGACAGCACTGGCGCAAGCGCTCAGCGGCCTGCTGGAGCTGCTGCAGAGCCTCTTCCAGATTGGCAAGGCGCAAAAAGAGAGCGTAGTCGTCGAGCGGCCTGCCAAGGGCTTGCCGGACCGCGGTAGCGAACCTATCAAGCCACTCTTTGTAGTGGCGGCACTGATCTGGGTAAATCGTTTTGGCAGTTGAGAACAGGCTCGAAGCTGCCTTTAGCTTTTCCTCATAGTGGGGCAGGTCTTCCTGCAGGAGAGCAAGCCCTGCGCGGTCTGAAGCTGGTACCGGTCGAGGTGCGCTGCTGTTGGCGCACGCTTTGCCCAATGGCGGGAGGCCGGAAGCGAGTAAAGCAAAGGCGAAAGCGCTCGCGTGGTTGGCAGCCTGCTCCTGGTAGCCCTGAGCATCTCGCTCTGGTTTATCATCAAGAAGGTCGGAGATCGCGCGCACCACGATTGCCGGGGTCCGGTTATAATGAGCGGCTTCCATGAAGCCGGCGTCCTCCATTGCCACGGCGACGGCATCATCGTAATGAGTGCGAATAAAACGATAGACTGAGGCACGGCGCGAATGCATCAGAATATCTCCTGCAGCCAGAGGCTTGCACATGACGGAGGGGTTGCGCTCCGGCGGAGCTGGCAGCCACTGCTGCCAGGTCGTGTCTCGGGCCAATCTACGTGCCTGTTCGAGCAGAATCGGGTCGAGAGCGAACGTACGTGGTCGTGGCTGAAACTGCTCGCCGGCTTTTCCCGAAGCGTAGTCGTAGATCAGCTCGGGTATCACCACATCGCCAGGCACTACATCGCGCAGACCGCCGGCAATCCCCACCAGCATCGCTAGCTCCGGCTGCGTATCAGTGAGGGCCTGCTGGGTCACCACCGAGCAGACTGTATTGCGCTGGCCGCTCTCCTTGAAAACAATCTCCCAGTGTGTGCCACTCGTCTTGAACTCGCCGACCTCGTAGTCATTGGTGCTGGCCGTGGAGGGACTCCAGCGCTGAAGAGAGCGAGCGTATCGCTGGACAGCCCTCATCTCTAAGCTGAGTGGCGTTACTATCAGCACCCTTCGCCGCTGCTGCTGTTTCTCTTGACATGACATGATGCAGTCCTTTCTGCACCATTGTGCATATCTGATAAATCTCTTGTTGTCTATCGTTTCTAGGATAACTTACTTTGCTCTTGCTGTGGGTAGTATTTGTGTATTTTATGAAAAATACCACCTCCCTTCTTTCATAGAGCCATTCATCGGTAGCCCTTTTCTCTAAAATAGCATCCTGCTTGCTCTATTGTAAATGGCGTTGCCCATCAATTCTTACTCTTGGAAACTATTCATTATAGTTAGCAAGCAAGCTGTATTTTTGGGCGGAGATTGGGCGCTACTGACAAACAGGCTATAGATTTAAAATGGATCGTCTTTTGCGTACAATATTCTAGGCGAAGGAGCTAGCTGCGAGGGGAACCGGGCAGTTCCAGGGCAGGCTGTGGAATCTAGTCACCTGAACCCTGGCCGTTGTCTGCTCTCTCTGCCCGTGTTGCCGCGCGATAACCTTCTAGCTATACTGTAGTTATCTTGATGAAGGCTCTCTGTGAAAAGGAAAAGAAGAAAACGAGGTGATTCGTGTCTGTCAACCTCTTCTATCTCTGCGCGCGCAGCGATGAAGATGAGCGCCTGCTTGATCAGGTCAAGAACTTTCTCGGCCCGCTGCGCAAAGCCGGGCTGATCGACGACTGGGAGCGGCGGCAGCTCCGCGCCGGGCAGCCGATTCGCGAGGAGCTGCGCCGGCGTCTGAGCGAAGCGCAGATTGTCTTGATTCTCCTCAGCCCCAATCTGCTCAATGATCCGCTCTACCCGGAGTTGCTACAGCTTGCCTGGGAGCGTCATCAGCGTGAGCCTGAGCGTGTGCGCCTCTTTCCTGTGAAGCTGCGAGAAGGCCCTTACGAGCTGGAGCCATTTGCCGATCTGGTCATTTTCCCTCCCAATGGGCGATCGCTGCACGCCCTCACGCCACCGCAGCGCGAGAAGGAGCTGACAAATCTGGTCATACAGGTTCGCAAGCTGGCTGAGGAGCTGGCTGCCGGTGAAGGAGGGCGAGAGAGACCTGGGCCAGCGGCGGCGCCTGCAGCTACCTCTTTGGGGCCTGCCTCCGTCTCCCAGGCTGGCGGGAGCCAAACGGCTGAGAGTCGTCGCAGCGCCTCGCCGTCCTCCGCTCAGCGCTGTGACGTCCTGCTCGTGACGGCCACCGATGTTGAGGTGAAAGCCGTACGTGATATTGCTCAAAAGGAGTGGGGGGCGCGTTTCGAGCGCCAGCGTGGCCCGGTCGAGACCTACTACTTTTTAGGCGAGATCGGTGGAGCTGCCACCTGGCTGCTACGCACTGAGATGGGGACTCAGGGCGCCAGCGGGGCGACACTGGCGATCAGTGGGGCCATTCACGCTCTCAAGCCGGCGGCGGTGATCATGGTGGGGATCGCCTTCGGCCTGCGACCCGACGAGCAGCAACTTGGCGACATTCTGGTCTCGCGGCAGCTCATGAGCTACGAGCCGCAGCGCGTCGGCTCCGGTGCCCACGGCGAAATGGTTTCGGTGCCGCGTGGAGACCGCGCCACCGCCTCGCCGCGCCTGCTCGCGCGCTTCCGCGATGGAGCGCTGGACTGGCCGGGAGCCAGGGCACATTTCGGTCTGCTTCTCAGTGGCGAGAAGCTTGTCGATCATCCTGACCTGCTCAGGCAGTTGCTGGCCATTGAACCCGAGGCCATCGGTGGCGAGATGGAGGGGGCTGGTCTCTATGCGGCAGCCATGCGTGAGCACTGCGAGTGGATCGTGGTCAAGGCCATTTGCGATTGGGGCGACGGTCACAAGAGCGAGAACAAAGAGGAGAACCAGCGCCGTGCTGCCGAGAATGCGGCCCGCTTCGTCTTGTCTGTGCTCGGGGGTGGAGGTCTGGGACCCTCCTAGTCTGGTCGGTGCTGGTCTTGCTGGCCTGCCGGCGGCAGATGGTCTGGTCCGGTGCCCGGTCACCGGGCTGGCCCCGCCGGAGGAAGGGGGGAAGGAAGGCGAGCCTGCTGGCCTGCTCCGGGTCACAGCCTCGGCCCCGCATAAGGCAGTCGCAGTACTGTTGGATCGGAGCGGGCCGGTGGCGAGACCTCTCTGTGGTAGACTAAGGACGAGCTGCACGCATGTTGGATCTTAGAGAGGAGCAATGCTGACCAGGGCTGGTGTGAAGGTGGTCGCCACCGACCTGGGAGGCCGTCGTGAGAGCTGTGGTACAAGAGCGCTATTTCTCTGATACACTTTTTCCAGAGCTGGAGTCACTGCCCGTAGAGGTACGGCCTGAACGCAGCGGCACCTTTGCCGACAATCTGAGCCTGCCTGTGCATCGCTGGTTCCGTTATCCAGCAGGATTCTCTGCCCTCTGGGTGCGTCAGCTCCTGCAGCGCGAGCAAAGCCAGGGGCGCAGGCGCGTGCTTGACCCTTTCTGTGGCACCGGAACTGTCCTGCTGGAGGCTGAGTATACGGGCCTGGAAGCCCTTGGGCTGGAGGCCCATCCCTTCCTGGTTCAGGTCGCCAGGGCGAAACTGCACTGGCGGGCAGATGCCTCCTTGTTGCCACGAGCTGCCGCTGAGCTTGTGGCAATGGCTCGCGAGCTGCCGGCGACCGTGGAGGAGGTACCTGAGCTGTTGGTCAGGTGTTATCAGCCTGAGACGCTTCAGAAGCTGATCCAGTTGCAACGTGCCTGGTTGGAGCAGGTGCTTGTCTGGCCAGCCGCACTGTCCGAGCTCACCTGGCTGGTGCTGGCAGCCATTTTGCGCCCCTGTTCCTCGGTAGGAACGGCCCAGTGGCAATATGTACTGCCTTCTAAGACAAAAGCCCAGGTTGCTGATCCTTTTGATGCCTTCCTGGCCAGAAGTGAGCTGATGGCAGATGACATGCGCTACTGGCAGCGCCAGGCGCGCTCTGGAAAAGCTGAGATTCGGCAAGGTGACGCACGTACCTGCGAAGGAGTGCCTGCCGGCTGGGCCGAGCTGGTCGTTACCTCGCCGCCTTACGCCAACAACTATGACTACGCCGATGCCACCCGTCTGGAACTCTGCTTTTTTGGCGAGATCGAGCGCTGGCGCGATCTGCAGCAGGCGGTACGTTGCCACCTGATCCGCTCCTGTACTCAACACGTCAGCAACCTGGTGAAGGAGACCAATAGCTTGCTGGCCGATCCGTTGCTGTCCCCATTGCAGCCAGAGCTGCCGGCTGTCTGCGCGCGCTTAGAGCAGGAGCGACTGCAGCATGGGGGCAGGAAGGCGTACCATACCATGATCGCTGCCTATTTCCTGGATATGGCTCGCTGCTGGCAAGCCCTGCGGCGCGTCACGGCGACAGGAGGGCTGATCTGCCTGGTGATCGGCGACTCCGCTCCCTATGGCGTTCATGTGCCGGTGGAGGAGTGGCTTGGCAGGCTGGCCCTGGCCAGCGGCTTCCGCTCCTGGCGCTTTGAGCCACTGCGTGCTCGCAATGTCAAATGGCAGAATCGGAAACATCGTGTCCCCCTGCATGAGGGCTTACTGTGGGTCGAGGGTGCAACACCACCGGTTGGCTGACGCATTGACTCTTGGGCTGGTCTTTCCCAACAGCAAGGCGGCGCGCGATGGCCAGGAAGGGGAACGGCGTGCGCCCGTTCACCGAACCGGGATGGGCCGTCACTGCTGAGAAACCAGAGCGGCAATGCTTTCCCTGGCCACCCGCCTCCGCCTCATGAGAAGGATACGCAGAGGTTATGCAAACGGATTACCTCATTTGCGCAGAGTAGCAAACATCTCAGTTGTCGATGCCCATCGCCATACCTGCCCCTGCTTGCCACTAAACCTGCTGCAAAGTATGAACAACAGGGTGCTCTTGCCCGATCCTTCGCGCTTCTCCTGCAACCTTGTTCCGGTGACTGTGCAACGCTGTGCAGCACGATTGGCCGGTCTCTGCGTCAGGAGCTGGCTGGTGAAAGGGCTGCTCGCCTGGGCTATACTATCCCCTGTTGGAAATGGAGGTTGCAACGATGCATTCGACCAAACCAGGCGATGCCCGCGCCGCACTCTCGCTGATCGTCACGCTGCTGCTGTGGGCTTCGGCCTTCGCCGGCATTCGCGCTGGCCTGCAGAGCTACTCGCCCGGCGCCCTCATCCTGCTACGTTTCCTTGTGGCCTCGCTGGCCCTGGCTCTCTATGCTCTGCTCACGCGCATGCGCCTGCCCGCCTGGCGCGATCTGCCCGGCCTGCTCTTGCTCGGACTCATCGGCATCACCGGTTACCATGCCGGCCTGACCTTCGGTGAGCTGACCGTCAACGCCGGCACGGCCAGCTTCCTCGTATCTTCGGTCCCTTGCTTCACGGCCCTGCTGGCTCTACTCGTACTGCGCGAACGCCTGACGCTCTGGGGCTGGCTGGGCATCGCCATCAGCGTCGTGGGCGTCACCATTATCTCACTTGGTGGCAAGGAGGGCCTCCACTTCACCCCCGGCGCCCTGCTGGTGCTGCTGGCCTCGCTCTGCGAAAGCGTCTACTTTATCGTTCAGAAACGCTACATGCAGCGCTACAGCAGCAGCGAGATGACGGCCTACACGATGTGGGCTGGAACCCTCTTTATGCTGCCTTTCGCACCAGCTTTGCTACACGACTGGCCCCAGGCCACATCGGCGGCGACGCTGGCGGTGGTCTATCTGGGCCTCTTCCCAGCGGCCATCGCTTACGGCACCTGGGCCTTCACTCTGGCTCGCCTGCCGGCCTCGCTGGCCACAAGCTTTTTGAATATTTCTCCGCTGCTGGCCCTGGCGATCTCCTGGCTCTGGCTGCATGAAGTGCCGACGCTCCTCGAAGTGCTCGGGGGACTGGTGGTCATTGCCGGGGTCTTACTGGTGAATACACGCGGCAAGCTTCCTGCTGGCAGTGGGGAGCAGCGGTCTGCCGCCGCACCCGACACGGCCACTGCGGTGGGAGCCAGCGCAGCAGAGGGCTGCCGTATCGGCGACTGAGGCTGAGTCTGACCCAGCCCCAGTCTGCCGACGCGACGAGCAGAGCGAGCAGCCTGACAGCCTAATGAGCATAGAGCGGGCGCCAGACGCCGCCGTGATAGGAGCAGGCGCCGCGAATGCCGCCTGATTTGCTGTACATGCCGTCGCTGCATTCAACTACGTAGCCCCTGCCGTTCCAGAAGTTGCTGATGCAAGAGAAGTAGGCGCAGAAGCTGGCTGGAGGCGAGTAGATCAGAGCGCCCGGCTCGAAGTTGTAGCCCCAGGGGTTGCAGTTGACGCCAGGGCAGGGAGGTGGCGTAGACGCGGGGGGAGGAGTGGGCTTTGGTCTGGGCGTCGGCGTCGGTTGCGGGCGTGGCATTGGCGTAGGGCTGGGAGTCGGCGACGGCGCTCGCGTTGGCGTTGCGCTGGACATAGCAGGCTCCTGCGTCGTCTGGGAGAGCTGCGTGCCATGGACCACGGCGCTAACGGTTGGTTGATGGGCGAGTGAGGTCCCCTGGACGGCGCTACCCGCCGTGGGCGTGAGGCTGTTGAGCAGGGCCTGACGCTCGCTAAACGCCGCCGCGCTCGTGCAGAAAGAGCAGACGAACACCAGCGAGATGCAGCTCAGCGCTAACACAAGCTGGCTGCGTTGGGAGCGCTGGCGATAGCGCTGCCACTCGTCCCGCAGGAATTGACCCAGGCTTTGTTGTTGACGCCGCAGCTGCGACCGCAGGGCCAGGACGAGGTAGATCGGCACAATGATAGTGTAAAGATACCCCAGCACCAGGAGCACCTTTTGCCAACGGCTGAGCCGCTTCCAGCTGATCCGCCCCTCCAGATTGAACAGGCGACGACCTTCGCTGATGATGAGTGTGAACAGCACGAGCAGCAGTAAAAGCGTGTCAAAGACCCCTAAAGGCTCCAGACCAGTGGCTGTGGCGTAAGAGCTAACGTCGCTGTGAATCGCAACATGGATGCAAATGAGAAATATAAAAAAGAAATAGGCCAATAGTAAAGCAAGCAATAATAATACCCTGCGCCGGCCTCCTGGACCACCGGGAACCACAGGAGTTGCTTCGGCTGATGGCTTCATGCTGTCTTTCTCCTCGCTTTACAGTGAATATGCTCCCTTGCTTTCTCAGGGGAATAATATTCTGTCATATAAATCTACTTAATTTCAATATATAGATCTTGGCGTGTGCGAGGAAAACGGAAAACGGCCCCATACAGACTTTACAGGCGGCCCTGCCAACGGCTGCCCGCCTAGCGGCCTGTGAGCTGGGGCAGAGCCGGCTTTTGCCATCTGGAGGAGCAGCCTTTCGGTAGAAAAAGCCGACGGCTAGCGTGGCCTAGCCGCCGGCTTCGAAGGCTCTGGCGGAGATCGCTTCGCGTCCCCCTGACTCTTTAATGAGCATAGAGCGGGCGCCAGGCGCCGCCGTGGCTTGAACAGGCACCAGAGAGACCGCCTGATTTGCTGTACATGCCGTCGCTGCATTCAACTACGTAGCCTCTGCCGTTCCAGAAACTGGCGATGCAGTTGAAGTAACTGCAAAAATCGGCGGGAGGCGAGTAGATGAGACTGCCATTGGTGGGATCGAAGTTGTAGCCCCAGGGATTGCAATCGACACCGGGGCAGGGGGTCGGTGTGGGTGCAGGCGCCTCGGTAGGGGTAGGCGTAGGCGTGGGCGTCGGCTTCTCGGTTGGTGAAGGCGTAGGGACGGGTGAGGGTGTAGGCGAAGGTGTAGGTGTAGGCGAAGGTGTAGGTGTAGGAGTTGGTGTAGGCGAAGGTGTTGGGGTCGGTCTGGGTGTTGGCGTTGGTGTTGGCGCACGGGTCGGAGCAACGGTTGCGCCCGGCTTGCGTGCTGTTGGGGTTGGCGTCGTGCTGCCGGCGGCAACAGCGCTGGCAGCAGTCGGTGAAGCGGCCAGAGAGACAGCGCGGTTCTCCGGCGGAACCGTGGGCGAGGCCGCGGGCATGCTCGCCTGGATGAAACTCTGACTCAGCATGCCCGCTATGCAAGAGCAGAAGGCGCAGATGAGTAGTAGTATGCTCCCCCCTACTCCGAAGGCCAGACGCTGCCTCGCTCCCCAGCCACGCCAGACTTGCAGCTGCGCTCTCCCCTGGGTGGCCTCGCCTGCATCAAGATAGTGGCGCATGGCCTGGCGCAGATAGACCAGAGGCATGACCACGAGGAGCACATAGAGCACTCCTGTCAGCAGCCGGCGCCCCCAACTGCGGGCTGTCCACGCTGATTCTCCTCCTACACTCCAGAAACGGGCTCCATCGGTGACTAGTAGCAGGATGTTCACGAGCAGAAAAAGGAGTAGACTCAGGAGGCCAAAAAGAATAATGCTGAGGCTGGCCTCTCGGCCTAGTGTGACAGTGAACAGACTCGCCGCTAGAGCCAGCAGGGCGGCTAGCCCATACAGCAAGCTGAGCAGCAGTAGCCACCCGCCTCGCTGCGGCAACTGCTGCCAGGGAGCGTGCCCCGTCGCGCCAGATCCTTCCGGCGGATACGCTGCTCCTGCCGTCGGCCACGATTGCATGCTTGTTCTCCTCTCCGCGGAAGTGCTCGCACGACAATTCCTCTACCATTCGCTCTGCCTAGCACAACGGTGACAAACATATATATGTTCGATATATTGGCAATTGTCAATGAATAGAATATAAGTATTTTTATCTAGTTATTGTAGAGATGAAGAATATTTATAGTAAGAAGTAATAAGCATGAAAAAACTGTCTTGAGAGCCAGTGGCGTCAGTGCGTTCGCCGCCCGGCTGGTTTGTCGCGCTGTCAGAGAGCGGCCTGCCTTCTAGGCAGCTCCATTTGTGTGCTGTGTGTAGCACAGAAGTGGGCACGATTCTTGCAACTATGTCTTTCCAGCAGGAAACTGCCTCAGTGGGGAGCAGGGAAGGACAAGGCGGAGGAAAGAACGGCCACGAGGAGAGAGGCGCACCTGGATGATGCACCTCCCGCCTCCGTTAGAGGGTGAAAGCTGCTATGATTGCCGAAGAGGTTCAACGCATGCAGCGTCTGATGCATGGAAGGAGCCAGAACGCCAGTTCCGGCTATGGTGCCTGGCTGAGGCAGCCAGCGCCGATGCGCCTGATCCTCGCGCTACTCTGCTGTGCGCTGTTGCTGGTCCTCCCGGGTGGCTCGGCCAGCGCCCAGGCGCGGCAGCCCTATCGTGTAGCCACCGATGGACCGGGCGCGCTCTCCTATTTCGACCTGGCGCGCAAGGACTGCGTCGGCACGGCCCGCAATACCACCTCCAAGGTCTGGTTTACCCTGGCCGACGGCGTGCTCAGCGACGTCTATTTCCCAACCATCGATAACACCAATGTCAAGACCCTGCAGTATATTGTGACCGATGGGCGCACCTTTACCGACCTGCAGGAGCGCGATACCACCTATAGTGTGCAGCTGCTCGATGGGGCGGCTCTCGATTGCCGCGTCATCACGACGGCCCGCAGCGGTCGCTATCGCATCGTCACAGATTATGTCACCGATCCCCAACGCAACAGCGTCGTGATGCACCTGCGCTTTACGCCCCTGGCTGGCAGCCTGAGCGACTATCATCTCTACCTGTATTTCGATCCAACCATCAACGGTAACGGAGGCGGCGGCTCCGGTAATGGCGGAGCTGACAGTGTCCTGACCGATACCTCGACCGGCCAGCCGCTGCCTGTGGCCTTCGACACCAACACCCACAGTAACGCCACCAATCGCAGCTATGCTGTGCCGGTCTATGCGGCCCTCGCCGCCTCGCGACCCTTCTTGCAGGTGAGTAACGGTTTCCTCGGGGCGGCCAGCGACGGCCTGGTACAGCTTGAGCAGGCCCACACCCTAACGCAGGTCTACGACGAGGCTGACAACGGCAATGTGGTGCAGACGGTGCAACTGGACCTGAGCCACGGCGCCGAACTAACGGTCGTCCTGGGCTTTGGCACCACACGCACAGCAGCCCTGCAGGCGGCGCGCGGCTCGTTGACTGTTCCCTTCGCGCGCCTGCGTGCCGACTATGCTGCCGGCTGGCTGCGCTATGATGCCGCGCTGCGTCCGGCTCCGCGCCTGCCGGGTCTCGATGAGGCCCAGTGGCAGACGCTGCGGCGCGAATACTATCTGAGCGCCAATGTGATCAAAGCATCCGAAGACAAGACCTTCCCCGGGGCCATTGTCGCCAGCCTGGCCTCGCCCTGGGGTCAAGCCGTCTCAGCCGGCGATCCCACCAATCTCTTCTTCGGCTCCTACCGTGAGGTCTTTGCGCGCGACCTCTACGAAGCCTGGACCGGCCTGCTCCTGGATGGCGACCTGCAGACAGCGCGCGATGCCGTCGCCTTCCTTTTCTACCATCAGCAGCGCCCCGACGGCTCCATGCCGCGCAATAGCCTGCTCAATGGGCAGCTGGCTCCCGATTCCTTTGGCACCCAGCTCGATGAGACCAGCTATCCGATCCTGATGGCCTATCAGCTCCAGATGACCGATGCCGATCTCTATCAGCATCACATTAAGCCGGCAGCCTATTTTGTGATGAGCCACGGCCCGGCCTACGGTGTAGAGCGCTGGGAGGAGCAGAGCGGCTACTCGCCCTCGACCATTGCCGCCGAGATCGCCGGCCTGGTGGCGGCGGCTCAGCTCGCACGAGCCAATGGCGATGAGGCCAATGCGAGGCTCTGGCTGGGAGTCGCCGACGACTGGCAGCGCTCGCTGGAGCACTGGACCGTGACCACCAATGGGCCGCTGGCCAATCATCCCTACTATATCCGCCTGTCGAAAACGGGTGATCCCAATGCGGCCATAAGCTATAACCTGGGCAACGGCGGTCCGACCCTCGATCAGCGCAGCGTCATCGACGCCGGTTTCCTGGAGCTGGTGCGCCTGGGCCTGAAGCCGGCCAACGATCCTGTGATCGCCGAATCGCTGCCGGTCGTTGACGCCACCATCAAGAGTCAGACGAGCAGCGGCCCGGGCTGGCACCGCTATAACGGCGACGGCTACGGAGATGCGGCCAGCAATGGGCATCCCTGGGCGCCTTCGGGAGTGGGGACGGGCCATGTCTGGCCAGTGCTTGACGAGGAGCGCGGCGAGTACGCCCTGGCCAATGGCGATGTGAGCACGGCAAGCGAACTACTGGCCACCATGCAGCGCTTTGCTTCGGGGGTGGGCCTCATCCCTGAACAGGACTGGGAGCTGCCCGATCTGGCCCCCTCGCCCTATGGTACCGACCCGACCGTGGCCTCCATCGGCTTCCAGAATGGCCATCCTGCAGGCTCGGCCTCGCCGCTGACCTGGGCCGAAGGGGCCTTTGTGCGCCTCTTCCTCGACCTGGGGGCCCGCACGCTGCTGGAGCGGCCCGCCGCAACCTACGCCCGCTATGTGCTCCAGCACCCGGGTCAGACCACACTGAGCATCGCCGTCCCCGGCGATCTGGCGGCGGTCGATGGCTCGCCCGTCACCGTGCGCGGCAGCTCGGCCCCGGGCAATCGGATCTACGTAGCCGGCACCAATACCGATAACAACAGCCAGACAACGCTGGTGAGCACCGTGGCCGCGGCGGATGGTACCTTCAGCGTCCAGTTGCCCATCACTGGCGGCACCACCGTCATCTCTGTGGTCGCTGTCAGCCCCCAGGGGGCCACAGCCCACGCCACGCGCACTATTGTCTGGGACTACACCCCTGGCACCGTGCTGCTCGACGTCAGCGATCCCGCCGGAGATGACAATGGACCTGGCAATTACGCCTATCCGACCGCTGCCGATTTCCATGCTGGCGCCTTCGACATCCTGGAATTTCGCGTTATCGACAGCGGCGACACGATTGTCTTCAAACTCAAGGTGGGTGATTTGACGCCGACCTTCGGCAGTCCGCTGGGGGCCCAGCTCATCGATGTCTACGTGCACGATCCGAACGCTGCTCCCGCTGACACCTCGACGGCAGCGTCGTTCCCGCAGCGCAACTATACCATTGCCGCTACGGCGGCCTGGAGCCGGCTCATCGAGGTGCAAGGCTTTGGGCAGCGCTATATCGATGCCCACGGCACAACCCTGGGTAGCGTCAGCATCAGCGCAAACAGCATCTCGCACTTTATCACCTTCAGCGTCCCGAAGGCCAGCCTTGGCCAGCCCGGACCCGGCTGGGGCTTCACGGTCACCCTGACCGGCCAGGATGGCTTTCAGCCAGATCAGGCGCGGGCTTTCACCAGCACGCCTGGCCCCTATACCTTTGGTGTCTGCGCCACGGCCAGCAGTGACCCGCACTGCACTGTTGATCCAGGTACGGTACCGAAGGTGATGGATACGCTGACGCCGCCCGGGGTGCAGCAGGCCGACGAGCTGGACTATACGCGCCATCAGCCGGTGGTCTTGCAAGATATCGTCATCCCTTAGCTGTGCTTCTTCCTTCGGGTCGTCCTTTCCTACGGGGGTCATAGAGGCGCTCCTCGGCTCGGAACCCCGGTCCGAGGGCTGAGGGGCGCCTGCTCCCCCTCTCGCCAGCAGAATCCCACCCTATCCTGTACAGGTACAGAGAACGCGGAGCCGTCCCATCCACGCGGGATGAGACGGCTCCGCTGCGTTGCGTAAGGAAGCAATCCCCCTGTACAAGACAGGAAAGGAGCACAGCGTGGAGAGATGAAGCAATCTGCGACGGTGCCTGTGCGGCGCATCTCTCCTGCTGGCGGGCGGGCGGACAGCTCCTTGCCGGTCAGGGCGAAGTGAGCCGCGCGGCCTGATCTCAGAGACTAACTCAGACAGCGATCAAGTCCACTGCCGTCACCAAAACAGTGACCATCGCGCGTCAGAATGACGACCCTCCGAATACTAGAGAACTGCGTCAGGGTTGCCGTGATCTCAGCCCGCACGCGCGCATCTGCGCCAATGCCAGGCGAGTTGAGTTGACGGCAGAAGCGCACAGTGGCCGTGCCAGGCTCGCTGTGGCTGCCACGCTGGTTCAGGGTGAGCGTGAAATCGGGACCACCAACCGGCAGCGGGGCCGTACAGTTCGAGGGGCCACTGAGCAGCGTATTCAGCTCGCTGAAGAGGCCAGCGCTGCGCTCGCTGGGGGTCGGTCCGGCGATCAGCATCTGCAAAGCAAAGGTGCCTACAGAAAGCGTTGGTGAGATGCGCTCTACCGGCGAGACAGCAGTTGGATCACTCGTGACAGAGACAGGGTAGCGCGAGAAGAAGACCTTGATCGGGTAACCTCCTGGTTGGGAGGTGCTGACCGGCTGACCCTGCACCATCGGGGCAGCATTGGCCTGGCTTTGGGAATGACCAGCTCCACTGGTTGGCAGCAGCCAGGCCGCCAGCGCCAGGCTGAGGACACTCAGAACCAGAAACAGCAGGCGGGCCGAGACAGGGCGTCTTTTGGCTATCTTTCTAATCATTCACTTTTTAACCTTTTTAAGTTTTGAGAGATGCTTTAAAAGAGAGTATACATGACAAAACAAGAGATGGATGAGAGATCGCTCCTGCCTCGACCGGGCGAGTGGAGCAGGCCGCGACGGACCTGGCGCTGTACGACCCTGGCCTGATAAGTGCTTGCTTCCTTAAAGAAGTATGCCTGTTGGAGCCGGGAGCCAGCAATGGAGCAGCTCACAGTCAGACTGTGAACTGGATCACACTACTGGCTCCTCTCTTCTCCTGTCATGGCTGGCTAGAGGCCATCTGGATCTGGCTGGCTGGCCGATACGGGGATCGGTTCATCGGCGGCGAATAGCTCGCGCAGATAAGGGTTCAGAAAGACGCCCTGGGGATCAAGCTGGGCGCGCAGGCGGCGGAAGTCGTGCCAGCGGGGATAGAGGGTCGCCAATTCCTCGGCGCGGCGCGTGTGGATCTTGCCCCAATGTGGGCGCCCTTCGTAGCGTCGGAAAATGGCCTCCACGTGGCGGAAATAGGGCTTATATTCCATCCCCTTGTACATGTGCACGGCCACATAAGCCGAGTCGCGCCCATAAGCCGGGCTGAGCCAGATATCGTCTCCCTTCACAAAGCGGCACTCGACCGGAAAATGCACCTTAAAGCGCTGCTCCTCGATGCAGGCACGGATCTCCTCAAGCACGGGTCGCAGCTGGTCGGCGGGGATACTGTACTCCATCTCGACGAAGCGCACCAGGCGCGGCGTGGCGAAGATGCGATGAGGATAGTCAATTTCGTCGACGCTGGCCACGCCCAGGGCTGAAATGCGGCTGACCGTCGCTGAAAGAGCCGGCACCAGGCGATTAGCCTCCGATAGCAGCCAGAAGACGCCGTTCTCCAGTACGAGCTGGTTCAGGTTGCTCCACAGGCGGCCCCAGCGGCTGTTCTGGCGGACAGCCTCCTCCGTGGTATTGATCCATCAAGACGTCTTGCTGAGGCCCTGGATGAATCCAGAGGTAGAAGGCAGGGTTTCCCACGACTCAACCATCTCTATCAGGCATAGTACGCCATAGACGGGTGTTTACATGCTAGGTGTTGACAGGTAGCTATCTGTGTGATATAGTACAGGTGAAAAGGGTGATAGGTCTCTTCAGTTTGTGGTAGGGTGGTAGGAGATGATCCGAGGGGGTGTCCTTGTGACTGTCCAGGAATGGATTGATTATCTGGGCATGACCCAGATGGATTTGGTAAGGATTGCTGACATTTCGCCTACAACGCTAAGGCGCCTTGAGAGGGGTGAGCCTGTCCGGAAGCATATTGTCTCTAAAGTTGTAAGGGCCTTGAATAAAGAGTTGGCTAGGCAAGGTGAAGGGATTGTTCTTCGTGCTGAGGATCTCGATGGTATTGTGATCTCTAAGAGGTAATCTTAGAAGTAGAAGCGCTCAAGCTCACACCTTGAGCGCTTCGGTGAGGCTCGCTGGCCGCTTGCGCTATGTACCGATCTTGCCTAGGGGGTAGTCGGTACACAGTCTATCGAGACAGCGAGGTCTGGATGTAGTATGCCACGTCTGACCCCGGCTGTCAAGCGCGATCAGCGGTCTTTCTGGTCTGTCCGCTGTTGTATCGTTGGTCGCTTGCTGGCTGCCGGGGTCGGGCTGTCTTGTCAAGACCCCGCGCGTCCCAGCAGGCCAGAGGTTCCCGCGTTCTGTGTTGTGCCTGCCTGTCTGTCCCGTTCGTGGAACGACTGGCAAACAAGCAAGCAAGGAGGAAGACCATCATGGCCGAGCTGTCTTGTCCTACAGGGTCCCCTGATCCACAGCAGCCCCTGGACCCGGTCCTGGTTGCCGACCGCGCGGGGTTCCCACCTGCGCCGTCTGGTGAGTGTGCTGCTGTCACTGCCTCGCCCGCTGAGTCCGTCCCCCTGCCGTCGCTCCCAGCGCAGGAGACCGCTCCTGCGGCGGCTTCCCCGGCGATGGCCCCCGTGCCGTTGCCTCGCTGCGCGATGCTCGTCACGGTGGCGCAGGGAAAACCCCCGGAGCTGGTTCACGTCCCCTTCATCGAGGTCAGCGATCCCGAGTTCGTGAGGGGGTACTACTACGGGACTCTGTACTACTTTATCGACGGCTATCGGGAAGATGACTCCCACCGTGTCTTGACGGATCAAGCCCTCATCGAGGAATTCCTGCAAATCTTCTCCGAAGGCGAAGCCTATGAGGAGCCGCCCGATGGGAGTAGTTGGCAGGAGTGGGCTGCCTGGACCGCCGGGTTCATGGCCGGGCTGATCTCGGCCCGCATCCCCTCGTTGCTGCCGCTCTACGGCAACTGTGAGGCGTGTCATCAGCCCGTGCGGGCCTGTGGGCATTGCCCCCGCTGCGACGATCCCTGCACCTGTCTGCCTCCTCGGACCAGCGATCCAGGCGTTGCCCACTAGGCCACGCTGCTGCTGCCAGGGTCCTTCCTGCCGGCCAGCCCGAGAGGACCCTGGCAGTAAAGTAACCGGCGATCAGAAAGGGCATGAACGAACAGCGGAAGGAGGAAGGCATGGCCCAGGTGCAGCGCACGATCCCGATTCTCTTGCCTGCTGATGAGGACCTGCGTCAGACCCTGGCGGTCTTCCAGGCGGTGCAGCAGCAACTCTCAGCCCCTTGCTTCAACGGGGGCAGACCGCTCTCTGCGGTGAGGTTGCACCGGGCCTGCTATCAGGAGGTCAGGGGCCAGCTCAACGCCCAGATGACCTGCACGGCCATCCGGCTGGTGGCTGCCGCCTACCAGAGTGCCCAGAGCAACCGCCGCCCGCCGCGACACCCGTTCCAGTTTCGGCGCCGACGGGCGTTGTTTCTGATCGGGCCACGAGGACGCGATGCCTCCCTGCGCCCCGATGGCTCTCTCTCGATCTGGACCGTGGCCGGACGCAAGCAGCTCCCCTACCGGGTGCCGGAGGCGTTTCAGCAGCGGCTGGCGCAGGCCAAGACCATCGACAGTCTCATGGTGCTGGAACGGGCTGGGCAGCTCATCGGGCGCCTCACCCTCACGCTGGAGGTGCCTGATCCCCCAGCGGCATGCCCAGAGACCGAGGCCATCGTGGGGATTGATCTAAACGAGACGAATGCGCTAGTGGCGGTGGATGGAGAGGAGCGGGTGCTCTTTGTGAGCGGGAAAGCGGTGAAGGTACGCAACCGGCGCACGGCGAAGACGCGGGCGCGGTTGCAGCGGAAGCTGGCGGCCCATAAGGCACAGCACCGGGACACGCGCAGTGTCCGGCGGGTGCTGAAACGGCTTGGTCGCCGGCAACGGCACCGCACCCAGACCTTTGCCCAGACGGTGGCAAAGCGCCTGGTGGACTGGGCACCTCCACAGGCGGTCCTGGTCTTTGAGCGGCTGCAGGTCCCTCCGCCTCAGCAAGAGCAGATCCGGGGGCGGGCGTTGCGACGCCGGCTCGCGCTGTGGCAGCGGGGACTGATCCGGCGCTGGGCCGAACAGCAGGCGCAGGAGCAGGGGTTGCGCGTGGTAGAGGTGAACCCGGCCTACACCAGTCAGATCTGTTCCCACTGTGGGCAGCGAGGAACGCGTCGCCGGCATCGCTTCACCTGCCCACACTGCGGGGCCGAGGAGCATGCCGATATCAATGCCGCGCGCAACATTCGAACGCGTGCACGCTGTACTGTCCTGCGGGGCAGTGGGCTGTTGTCAACCAGCCCTGAAGCCCGGGCCGCTGAGGCTGCGGGCAAACCTCTGGCTCCAGCCAGGGGTAGTTGACTTGGCCTGGACCCAAGGGGTATAGGGGAACCAGAAGAACTCGAAATGCTCGTTTTCCTGGCGATAGCGCTCCAGATTGTTCAGGCAATCCTCCAGCGAGGCGCGGCGCCCAACGTAATGCAGGGGACGGGCCGGCACGACGCGCAGGGTGACCTTGGCGATGACGCCCAGGGTGCCGAGCGAGACCTGGGCCGCTTTAAAGAGGTCGCGGTTCTCCTCTTCGGAGCACTCGATGAGATCGCCGCTGGCGGTGAGCAGTGTCAGGGCCACAGCCTGCGTGGAGAGTGAGCCAAACTGGATGCCCGTGCCGTGGGTACCCGTGCTGATGGCGCCGGCAATGCTCTGCACATCGATGTCGCCCAGGTTCTCCTGGGCCAGGCCGTGGGCAAGCAGCAGCTCACCCAGGCGCCCAAGACGTGTGCCGGCCAGCACGACTGCCGTACCGCGCTCGCGGTCAACCTTCTCCAGGCCCTGCAAGTGATCCAGGGAGAGCAGAACGTCATCGCTCTCGACAAGAGGGGTGAACGAATGGCCGGCCCCGGCGACGCGCAGGCGGCGCCCGGCGCGCGCACACTCGGCGACGCTACTGGCTAGCTCTTCCAGGCTCGCTGGTTGGATGATCTCCGGTCGACAGGCAACTGTACCTGACCAGTTCTGCCAGCTCTCTTTCTCTCCAGCAATCATACCTGCTCCTTCCTTCTTGCTTCTCTGCTCTCTCGCTTTCTGGCCGTCTTCCCGGCTTCTCTGCTCCTCGATCACTGCCTGAGTGTGGGAATTTCCTATAGTTTAGAAAGGCCGGGACTGGCAGGGGCCAGGACCGGGGGCGGCCTCCACGGGCTGGTGGCTGCCGGCCTTTTGTGGGCGATGTCTGCTAGCTGATGCTCAGAGAAAGCACTGGCCATCGCCGCGGTAGGTGGTGACCTCGTCAACGATGGTGCCCTTGCTCACCAGCAGCAGGTGAGTGAAGCGTTCGCACAGCTCCCCGGCCTTGGCGTGGCGCAGAAAGATCGGATCGCCCAGGGAGAGTGCCACGGGACCGCTGTAGCGGATAGGAGTCTGGACCTCGCCGGCGCCCTCGGTAGTGATGAGCTGCGCGCCCTGGGGCAGATAAGGCTGCGGCAGCTTGTCGGGGCCCGCGGCGCCAGAGGCAACGTAGCCTCCGCCGAGGCAGGTATAGATCTGCGGATGTGGGCGGCGGACAATCTCAATGGCGAAGCCTGCCGCTGGCTGATAGCGGAAATCGCGATAGTGATCGAAGAGGGCAGGGCCATAGAAGGCTGAGCCGACGGTGATCTCGGTGACGCTCGTTTCCAGGCGTGTTGTATGTACGCTGCCGGTCCCGCCGCCGTTGACGAAGCGCACCTGGGGGGCGTACTCCTTGATCAGGGCCACCAGGGCTGCGCGGCGCGCGGCGATCTCGCCCAACGAGCGGCGCTTGAGCCAGGTCACCAGAGCGTTCTTGAGCGCCTGGCCAGGATAGCGATCTCCCACGCCGGCGATCTGGGCCTCATAGCCCATGAGGCCGTCCAGCCAGACATGGGGCGAGGACATGATCCGCTCGATGACCGGGCGCACCTGTTCCGCCGTGCGCAGCGGCGAGCGCCAGACGCCGAAGTGTAGACCAGGGAAGTCGACGGCCATGTCAATATCAAGGCAGAGCGGCAGGCGCACACCGTAGCGGCGGGCAACGCTCTCGATCTGTTCTACGTGAGCCTGGCTATCGATCATCAGCGTGATGTGGGCCCCGTCCGCGGTAGCGCGTGCCACGGCGGCGATGTCCTCTGCGTGCCAGGTTGGGTAGCCAATCAGTAGATCGTCCAGGCCCTGGCGGGCCAGATAGACGGCCTCGCGAGCTGTGAAGGCCATAATGCCCTGAAAGGTCGGCTCGGCGGCCAGAATACGCTTGATAATGGCAACGCTGCGCAGCGACTTGGAGGCAATGCGCACCCGCGTGCCGCCGGCGCGCTCGCGTGTCAGACGAATGTTCTCCTCCAACAGGTCCAGGTCTACATAGGCAAAGGGCAGTGGGCGCCCACGGAAAATCTCGCGGTAATACTGGTAGTCGCGGAGCATAGCTTGCGCCTGCGCAGCGCGGCTCTCAGGCATGCTGGCCGAGAAGGCGGCACTGTCACCGTTGCTGGTATCGGGCCTGGCAGAAGGCTGCTCCAGGCTGGTTGTTGGCAGGGATGGCTCGATCTGAGGAGACTGAGGCTCTGTCATTGGCGGTTCCTCCTTGTGCCGGCGAGGCGAAGCGAGGCGAGGCGCGACGCGACGCGGGAAGGCGATAGGCAGCGCTCTCCTCTTCTGAAGCTCAGTTCAATCGTAGCATTGTCGCCCTGGGGAAATCAAGCGTCTTGCTGCCGTGCCGCGATGGCGTGGTGGCCCTCTGGACCGAAGGACGGAAAGCTGTCACAGAACAGAGGTCTGACTCGTCTCCTCTAATAGGACGAAGAAAAAACAGAACGCTGTCTTCGGGGCAGGGTGAGGGAGACGGGCCGGCGCTCAACAACAGGGGCGACGGTCTCTCCCAATTCCCGATCGGCGGTATAGCCCGTACGCCCTTGCGCTCGCTGTCGCATGGCAGCGTGAGGGCATGACCTGGGGAAGTTCCAGGGCCGACGGTATAGTCCGATAGGAGAAGACTGACGATTGGAAGAGTTCGATCGTTATTATCCTCTACTCTTCGCTACTGCGCGTAGCCTGCTGGGCAGCTGCGATGAGATCGAGGATGTTGTCCAGGAAAGCTATATCCGCTATGCTACGGCAGCGGCGCAGCAGATAGGCTCGCTACGCGCCTATCTCCTGACCATTGTGACGCGCCTCTGCCTGGATCGCCTCAAATCAGCCCGCGTGCAGCGCGAGCAGCCCCTTGGCCTCTGGCCGCCGGCTCCGGGGGGAGGGCCGACGGTGGCACCAGAGCCAGAAGAGCTGGTTGTCGAGAGCCTTGAACAGCGAGAGGCCCTGGCGCATGCGCTCTGGCTGCTTCAGGAGCGGCTCAGCCCCGCCGAGCGGGCTGTCTTTCTTCTCCACGAAGCCTTTGCCTGTCCCTACGAAGAGATCGCTCGCCTGCTCAACAGCAGCGCCAGCGCCTGTCGCCAGCTCCTGCATCGAGCCCGCACCCGGCTGCGTCTCGCCCAGGCCCGTGCGCGCTTTAGCGTAAAGCCCGAGGAGCATCGTGCTCTCCTGAATAGCTTCCTGCTGGCGGCCCGAAGTGGCTCTGTGCAGCCCCTGCTAGAGACGCTGCTGCCCACTGCTGAGGTTCCTGGGAGCGATGTGAAGGCTGCGCTGATACAAGGAGTAGCGCCGGTTCCCGCTGCCAGCGAGGAGGAGCCGCTGGCGCTGCCTGCGCTGGAGGAGTGCCATGCCCATGCCTGAAGAGGCAACGATCGTGCTGAGCGAACAGGAGCGCCAGATAATGCAGCGAGCGCTGGAGCTGGCGCGGGCTGTCGAGGGGCGCACCAGCCCACGCCCACCAGTGGGGGCTGTGCTTGTGCGTGACGGGCAGATGGTAGGTCAGGGGGCGACGGCCCCACCCTATGGGCCACATGCCGAGGTGGAGGCCCTGCGCGAAGCCGGTTCCCATGCTCAGGGGGCCGATCTCTATGTGACGCTGGAACCGTGCTGCATTGCCCTGCACACGCCACCCTGTACCGAGGCCCTCATCGCTGCGGGCATCCGGCGAGTGGTGGTAGCCGCTCGTGATCCCAATCCTCATGTCGATGGGCGCGGGCTGCAGCGGCTGCGGCAGGCTGGGATAGAGGTTGCGCTCCTGGACGAAGATGATCCCCTGGCCCGGCAGGCTCGCGAGCTGCTACGTCCCTTTGCCACCCTTGTGCGTGGCAACCGGCCCTACGTCACCGCCAAGTGGGCGATGACCCTGGATGGCAAGATGGCCGCGTACACGGGAGACGCCTTCTGGATCAGCGGACCGCAGGCCCGTGCCTGGGCTCACCAGCTGCGCGATCGCGTCGATGGCATCCTGGTCGGGGCTGGCACGGCGCGCCGCGACGATCCCTTGCTCACCGTGCGCCTGACCACTGACGCGCGCCGGCCCCGCCTTCAGCCGCCGCGGCGGCTAGTTATTACCAGCAGCGGCCAGCTCCCGTCAGAGCTGCGGCTGCTGACGACGCCCGAGGCCGGAGAGACCTGGCTGCTGATTGGCGAGCGGGTTCCCGCAGAGCGACGCACGCTTCTGGCCCGTCCGGGGGTGCGTCTCATCGAGGTGCCTTGCGAGCCGACGGGGCGCGTTGATCTCCGCCAGGCTTTGCAGCGTCTGGCCGCCGAGGGCCTGATGCATATTCTTCTGGAGGGTGGGGCAGCCCTCACGGGCAGCGCCTTCGACTGTCGCTGCATTGACCATGTCGCAGTCATCGTCGCGCCCCGGCTGATCGGAGGGGCCGGTGCTCCGATTCCGCTTGCCGGCCAGGGTCTGCCCCGCTTGAGCCTGGCGGCTACATTGGATGATCAGCGCACGCAGACTCTGGGCGACGACCTGCTGATCGAAGGTGAGGTCCGCTATCACCCTTCTTCATCCGTCGCTGGCGAAGCGGCGGAGGGAGCGAAGAACCTGACCAGAAAGTGAGAAACCAGGTGATGTCAATCAACCAGCTATTAGAGACAAACGACCTGTGGCTCTCAGTGCCTGCTGCCGTACGCCGACTGCAGGCCGGCCAGATGGTTTTACTCTGCGACGATGAGACGCGCGAGCACGAGGCCGACCTCTGCCTGGCGGCCCAGTTCGCTACCCCTGAACGTATCAACTTTATGCTGCAGCAGGCGCGCGGCCTGCTCTGTGTGGCCCTGGCCGGCGAGCGGCTTGATGCTCTGGGCATTCCCCTGGCCGAGCGCGCTAACGCTCCCCTGCAGGACACCGCCTTTACGGCCTCCGTCGACGCCCGCCGCGGCACTACTACTGGCGTCTCCGCGCGCGACCGCGCCCTAACCGCTCGTCTGCTTGTCGACCCAACCGCACAGCCAGAGGACTTCGCGCGCCCGGGCCACCTCTTTCCGCTGCGGGCCCATCCTGCCGGTACCCTGGGCCGCCGCGGCCACACCGAGGGAGCGGTCGACCTGATGCGTCTGGCCGGTCTGGAGCCAGGGGCCGTCATCTGCGAAGTGCTCGATGAAGAAGGCGAGCCGGCGCGTGGGGCCACTCTGCTACGCTTTGCTCAGCGTCACGGCCTGGGCCTCATTACTGTGGACGCCATTGCCCGCTTTCGGCGAGAACAGCGTGTCATCCTGGTCAACGAGACGCGCCTGCCGCTACCTGAAGGCGACTTCCATCTCCGCCACTATCGCGACACGCGCCAGGGGCGCGACTACCTGGCTCTCATTTTGGGGGAGCTTGATTGGGGCGACCTGCCGCCGCTGGTGCGTCTCCATTCGGCCTGCACCACCGGCGAGGTCTTTGGCTCACAGCGCTGCGACTGCCAGGCTCAGCTCAGGAAGGCCCTGGCTCTCATTGGACGCGAAGGGCGTGGCCTGCTGCTCTATCTTCCCCAAGAGGGGCGTGGCATCGGCCTGGCAGGCAAACTGCATGCCTATCGCCTCCAGGACAACGGCTACGATACTGTCGAGGCCAACGAGCGTCTTGGCTACCCCGCCGATGCCCGCTCCTACGACGATGCTGTCGCCATTCTGGCGGAGCTGGGCCTGCGTCGCCTGCGCCTGCTCACTAACAATCCGGCCAAGCTCCAGGCTCTGCAAAACGCCGACCTCCAGGTTGAGCGTGTAGCACTGGAGATCGCTGCCAGTCCAGAGAACCGTGCCTATCTCGACACTCGTCGCCGGCGCCTGGGCCATCTTCTTAGCGCCTCGACAGAGCCAGATCCAGGCGCCATTGAAGAAGCCATCGGGGCCGTCAGCCAGGCGGCCAGCCACCATGCAAGGCGAACAGAGGAGGTGGAGCGTCATGTCAGAAGCTATCAGCGCTGAAGAGCGGCCTGATGGCAGAGGGCTGCGCATTGCTCTGGCCGTGGCCCGTTACCATCCGCAGATCACCGGCGCCATGCAAGAGACGGCGCGGCGGAGCCTGATCGCCCACGGTGTCGCCGAAGAGGACATTGACATCTGGCAGGCCCCTGGCTCCTTCGAGCTTCCTCTTCTGGCTCAGACGCTGGCTGCCAGCCGGCGCTACGACGCCATCATCTGCCTGGGCTGCGTCATGAAAGGCGAGACGCGTCACGACGTTCTGGTCGGTGACGCCGCCGCTCAGGGCATCCAGCGCGTTGCCCTCGACAGCGGCCTGCCGGTGATCTTCGGCGTCATCTGTGCCGCCAATCGTCTCCAGGCCCAGGAGCGCATTCCCCGCGCCGCCGAGTGTGCCCTGGCTGCCATCGAGCTAGTCTCTACCCTGCGGCGCGTCCGTCATCCAGGCGCGATGCACGTCTGCCGGCACGATCAACAAGATATGGTGAGCACCAGCGAAAGGAGCAGCTAAGTCCTCATGTTTACCGGCATCGTCGAAGAAGTTGGCAGCGTCCTGGCGACCGGCGCCACCACCCTGGACATTGCCATCCCGGCCACCTGGTCCGACGTCAAACTCGGTGACAGCATCGCCGTTGACGGGGCCTGTCTCACCGTCGTCACGCGCGGCGAGGACTGGCTGCGTGTTGAACTCATGCCCGAGACCCTGCGCCGCACGCGCTTCGCCGCCCTGCTCATGGGAGAAGGGCCTGATCAAGACGAACGCGCTGTTAATCTAGAGCGCTCGCTGCCAGTGGGAGGCCGCTTCGGAGGGCACATCGTCCAGGGGCATATCGAAGCTGTGGTCGCTGTGCTGAGCACACGGGAAGAGGGCAACTCGCTTGTCTGTGAGATGACCCTGCCTGTTGCCCTGCGCCCCTATATTGTCCCCAAAGGCTTTGTCGCTCTCAACGGCGTCAGCCTCACCGTGGTCTCCTGTCAAGACGATCGCTTTTCCGTGGCTCTTATCCCCTATACGCGAGCCCACACCAACCTGGGCCGGCTGCGTCCGGGCAGCCTCCTCAACCTGGAAAGCGACATTCTCGGGCGCTACCTGGTGCAGCTCGTGGGCCGCTATGCGGTCCCGAAGCAGCTTTCGGGAGCGGAAGCTGCGAGCGACCCCCTGGATGGGGCCTTCCCAGAGAGGAACAGGATGGGAGAGGACGGGGGAGCAAAACGCCAGGAAGGGTAACGAGGGGAGCAGCCTCCTTGCTGGCTCCTCCCCGCTACCCTTCCTGCCGGGGTGAACGACGCTCGCTATGAGGTGGGTCTGCTAAGTGAACTGCTAGCCTCGACTCGGGCCAGGCGCTATTGCAAAGCGACGGCGAAGACATGCATCCTGCCGCCGCTCACCGCTGCCGGCAAGGTCACACTTTTCACGGTCTTTCCCTGTGGCAGGGCGATGCTCACATAGAACAGATAGCACTTCATCTGAACCGGACCGTTGGGACTATTGAAGTAGGGCATGCTCACGGCCTGGGGACTGCCCGGCAGGGGACGTGAGCCGCCGCCGTCCAGAGTCCAGTCGCTGAAGGCGATGGGCACGGTCTGCGTTGTCCCATCGGTAAAGGTGATCAAAAGCTGGCCGCGTGCCAGGCCATGATCGGCGGCCCCGAGCAGACCGAGCAACTTCGCGCGTGGCTGGTGCTCTACTGGCAGCGTCTGCCCCGCCGCCACATAGTTATCCGGCTCGCCTGAAAGCGCATTGGGCCAGACGAAGACGAAGCCACCTGCAAAGACATGGTCGCCGGGATTGACGCCGGCCCGCTGAAGGGCCTGGGCCGAGTAGCTATTGCCTCCCTGATCAAAGTTGGCCGTCGTCGGACGCTCGTCGTTGCTGACCCCCACGTTGTTGTAAGCGGGGGTCGTGCGCGGACCGGCCTGAGCCGGGCCGGAAGCTGACGAACCGCTGCGTGCGCTCTCGCGGGGCGCCTGCTCAGACTGGCCCACACCGGGAGCCGGTGACGGGCGAGCAGCTGCAGTCGGCACTGGCATCGCGGCGGCAGCCCCCGAGCCACTGGCTGGCAGTGCGCTCAGCGAACGCGGACCTGCTCTTAGATCGCTGGCCGGGCGCTGATCCGGTCCCGGCTCCGATTGCGGACCGGGTCGATTTTGAGGACCAGGCTGTGTCTGTGGCCCAGGATGGGGCAGGCGCAGCGGCTGAACCGGATGCGGCTCCGGCTGCTGAGGACTCCCCTGCGTCTGACCTGGGAACGGCGAGAGATGCACTGTCGGGAGCAGGCCATAGATTACCAATGCCTTCCCGCTCGGCACAAAAACCCGCCCGTCAGCCACCGTCGGCACACTGAATTTCACATACCCCGGTAGGGCATCGCGCTCGGGGCTCTGATCGCTGCTGTACAGTTCACGCGCCAGATTGCTGGCGTCGTAGGCCCGCAGCACCCCGCGCGGATCAACCAGCCAGAGAATACCTGTCCCAGCCTGATTGCCGCTAGAAGTCACCACCACGTTGGCACCTGGGAAAGGCAGCTCCTCGGGCGTAGCCGAGAGCGGCTGAGACGAGAGGCGGCCATTGATCAGACGATAGGCCACCACTGGACGGTTCACACTGGCGAAATAGACATAGTCGCCATCGGGTCCGTTCCAGTAGGCGGGTGTACTGAAGAGGCCGCCGATCGTCGTCGGCGGAAACTCCTGCACGATCTGATCCACATCGTTACGCGCCTGGTGGTTGCAGGCGTCAGGAATGGTGTGGTAGCGGCCCAGGTGATTGCGGGCCAGGACATAGATCCGTCCCTCTTTGCCCGAGGCGATCAGCTCTCCGACCGTCGGCAGCAACAAAGGAGCGGCGGAGCCGAGGTCGGCATCGGCATCGTCCAGACAACGCTCATTGAAGGGCGTGAAATAGTCGACCAGACGCAGATCGGGCGAGAGCTTCCCCACCGAATCACCGGCGTTACGACCGTTCAGATGGAGATTAAAGGAGCCATTGCCGCTCGTAAAATAGAGAAAGCCCTGCTCATCGGCGGTCAGGGCGCCGCCAGAACCCCAGATACCGGCCCGTGCGCCATCGGGCGTATCGTTAAAGACGGCCATCTGGCGGAAGGCGCTGCCGTTATACTGGTAGCTCATGATCCAGCCGTGGTACGGCATATTATCGCAGAACGAGCCCCAGGCGATATAGATCCGGCCATTGGCCAGCACCAGAGCAGCGCGCTGGCGCTGGAAGCGGGGATCAAAAGTGAGCAGGCCACGGCGACTGCCGGCGCCTGTGCCGCGCACACTGGCCTGGATCGTCACCGGACTGCCCTTGCGCTCCTGGCCGGTGGTGATATCCAGCGCATGGAGGCGATAGAGCAGGCGACCGCTCTCTTTGGTGAAGGCCACCACGTAGAGCGTACGAGTGGCGGCATCGATGACCGGCGTACCGGTGATGCCGATCTCGGGCACCAGGTCATTGCAGGCTACATCGTGGTTTGTCGGGACCTGCACACCGCGTCCCAGGAAACTTGTCCGCCAGAGCAAGGCCCGCTCGGGCCTGGTGGCATCGGCGTCGAAGGCATAGACGCTGTCGTGCTCGGTTGCCACGAAGACCACATTGCGCACCCGACCCTGAATCGGCAGACTGGGCACATAGAGGGGCTGGGCGTAGACCTGGCCATCGACCGCCAGCGTCAGACGCTTCCCGAAGGTACTGACGTTGACATTGCTCGTTGTCAGCAGCACCTCCGCGGGGTTGTGGCCGCTGTGCCGGTTATTGTACTTGAAGGTCAGCACGGCGGTACCGCTCGCGGGGGCAGCGTAGGCGGCAGGTTGGGACCCGCGGCCCGCGGCCTGCTGGTCGGAAGAGGGCTTCCAGGCCAGCGCTCTGCCGGTTCCGCCAGGTAGCCAGGAGGAAAAGAGCAGGCCCCCGAGTAGCAGCAGGGGCAGTGCTGCCGCTACTCGGGGCAACAAGCGAGAGAGGTTGATCATCACGTCTCCTTCACCACTGCAGTGATAAGCAAGCAGGGGCATGGCGTCTACTGCCCGTCGGCGATCAGGAACGGAGTAGCAGCTCTTCCTCTCCTCGTGCTTGCTTCCTTCTTCCTTGCTTCAACTTGCGTCGTGTCAACCCCTTGCTGGAGGCGATTTTGGGCCTCTACAATCTGTGGTTGTTTGCTGCATCACGGCCCGTACGCCGGCTTACTTCCCTCACAAACTCAGAGCAGCTTATGCGCTGCTTCCATTACTTATGATACTCAAGACACAAAATGAAAATCAGTATCTCAATCATGATCAATAGATTGACAGGGACAGGAGGGTGACCGAGATGAAGGACATATGAGATCGTCTGGCAGGTCTCAGGGAGCATTAGCCAAACGTCCTGGAGACTGGCCTGTTAGAAAGGATTCATGCTATCATAACAGAGCCAATCGTCTGGAGAAAGAGGCCTTTCCCAGTCGGCTCGCATTCGTTGCACGGGGCCTCGTTTTGATCCCCTTGAGAGTCCTGGATTATGAACAAAATTGGCAAGTGGCTCCATCTGACATGGCGGCGCTGGAGGGTGGCCTGTGGGAAGGAACTCTATCCCCCCCCTGAACCGCTACCCCGGGGACGTGCTTTCTGGCTGGCCCTGGGCCTGGTCGTGTTGGCGATGCTCGCCTACAGCGTCTACTTCGTCATCTTTGTGACCAGCAAGCAGGATGCTTTTGCCACCAACGGCGAAGACCTGGGCATTATGGACCAGGCGATCTGGAATACGCTGCACGGCGCCCTTCTGCATCAGACGATCTGTAATGTGCTGACCGATACGAATTGCTATGGGCTGGAGGGCATCAATCGCTTCGCCATTCACTATGAGCCGATTCTTTTTTTAATTGTGCCCCTTTATATTTTTTGGGCTGATCCGAAAACGTTGCTGATTCTTCAGGTCCTGGTAGTGGCCACGGGGGCGCTGCCAGCCTTCTGGCTAGCCCGCCTGCGCCTGCGCAGCGACCTGGCTGCGGTTCCCTTTGCCCTGCTCTATCTGCTCTATCCTGCGCAGCAGTATGCCGTCGACTATGATTTCCACGCCGTGACGCTGACGCTGGCCTTGCTCCTCTTTACCCTGTACTTTATGTATACTCAGCGCAATGGCTGGTTTCTGGCCTTTGCGATTCTCTCGCTGGCCTGCAAAGAGGAGATTGCCGGCATCATTGCCCTGCTGGGCCTGTGGATGGCCATCTTCCAGCGGCGCTGGCGCATTGGCCTGATTGTCTTCGGACTGGCGGTCGGCTGGACTGCCATCGGCCTGCTGATCGTCCACTACGCCAGTCCGATTGGTCACTCGCTGCTGGCCTCCCGCTGGTCAGAGTATGGGGACTCGCCCGTGGAGGTGGCGCTGAACATCCTGCTGCATCCCCTGCAGGTGATCGACCAGCATGTGCTGGAGCCGCAACATCAGCTCTACCTGCGGAAACTGCTTGCTCCGGCGGGCTACCTGCCGCTGCTGGCCCCCTGGGTCCTGGTCCTGGCCTCGCCGACGCTGGCCCTCAACCTGCTCAGTTCCTCGCCCAACATGTACAGTGGCCGCTATCAGTACAATGCGGAGATCGTGCCGATCCTGATCTTTGCCACCATTGAGGCGACGGTGCTGCTGCTCTGGTTGCTGCGCCGCTGCCTGCGACTGGGCCAGGCCTGGCTTGCTCAGATGAGAGGTCCCGCCCTTAGCGTCTTGCCTGTCGCTGCCGGGGACCAGGGGAAGGAGCGCCCCGCCTGGTCCTCGTTGTCGTCGGCAGGAGGCTGGTTCGGAAGACAGCCTGCCCCGTTGGCTGGTGGACGGCTCTGGCCCATCCTGCGGGCCCTCTTCCTGCTGCTCCTGCTGAGCTATGTGATGGGGCAGGTGGTCAGGGCCACTGCGCGCTACGATGTCTATAGTGCCATGCCCTATGCAACCGGCTTTATCTGGCCCTCTCAGGATGCTCATGACCGCCTCGCCTATCATTTTCTGCAAGAGATCCCGCCTACCGCCTCGGTCTCGACACAGACAATGCTGGTCCCCCATCTGAGTGAACGGCGTAGCATCTATCTCTTTCCCTATGGGGCGGGCTATGCCGACTATATCCTGCTGAATGCCCCAGGCTACTATTATCCCTTCAAGACCTATGCTGACTACGAACATGCGGTCGACGCCATACTCAGCAGCGGCGAATATGGCGTGATCGATATGCAGGACGGCTATATCCTGCTCAAAAAGGGCGCTGCTTCCACTGCCAATCAGCAGGCGGCGCGCATGGTGGCTCAGTATCGCCACACCGATTGATGCGCTTCTACACCAAGGGCGTCAGGCTCTGCTCGCTCTCTTCCCTTCATCTCTGCCTTGACGCCCTTTTTCTCCCTGACCTATACTAATCAATAATCGATTGTGCCTCTTTGTAGGTGAGGAGCAGTGTCCCGGAATACGGGGCCAATTTCTGCGGGATTTTCGACACCGATGAATATACGTACACCTATTCTTGGCAGACGCGTTCTGCGCGAGGATATCAAAGAATTTCTTATCGATGCCATCGTCAAGGGCCACTACCGGCCAGGGGAGCGCATCGTGGAGAGCCGTGTGGCGCAGGAGCTGGGGGTGAGCCAGGGGCCAGTACGCGAGGCGCTGCGCGACCTGGAGCTGCTCGGCTTCGTCGTCAGCTCGCCCTATCGCGGCACGCAGGTGCGCAAGGTCTCACGGCGTGATCTACTGGAACTCTATCCCATTCGCGCCGCCCTGGAGGGAGTGGCGGCGCGCGCGGCTGCGATCCGCATCGACGAGGCGACGCTGCAACAGCTAGAGGAGCTGCTCGCCGAGATGCGCGATGCGGCTGCACGCAATGAGCTGCATGCCCAAACGGCGGCCAATATTGCTTTCCACCGTCTGATTGTGCAGGCGGCGGGCAATCGCCTGCTGCTGCAGTACTGGGACAGCATGCAGCTCTACACGACGACCTTTGTGACGGTGGCGATGGCGCAACGCACACCCCAGGAGCTGGCCGAGCGCCATCAGGTCATCATTGAGGCCCTGCGAGACCGTGATCCGCAGCGGGCTGAGCAGGTGATGCGGCGCCATATCGAGGAAGCTGGCGAATGGCTGCAGGCGGTGCCGCCTTCCGAGGAAGAGCAAGAGCAGGAGTGAGGCCAGGCCAGTCAGAGCGCTGCCAAAGCTCCGGCCTGGCTCAGCGGACAGGTTCACCCTCCTCTGGGAAAGTGCCGCGGAGGAGGCTGGCCTGTCCGCTGATTCTGTCGTGCTTCGTCAGAGCTGGCGCTGGGCAGCGGTCTCTTCCCGTACCTCTGCGGCGATCTGGCCAGCGAGCTGCCCGGTTGCCTGGCTCGGGCCTGCAGGCGCAAGCGTTCCCAGGCGGCGCATCTCGGGCCAGATGAGGGCTACGCAGAGCACCACCAGGATGGTGCCGAGGCCACCGCCGACAACTGCCGGCACGGGACCGAAGAGCTGAGCCGCCAGGCCCGACTCAAAGCCACCGAGCTTGTTGGAGGTGGCGATGAAAATAGTGTTGACCGCCGCCACGCGCCCGCGCATGTGGTCCGGGGTGCGTGTCATCAGCAGGGTGCCGCGAATAACCACGCTGATGTTGTCAAGTCCGCCCAGAATGAAGAGCATGAGCAGCGAGAGCCAGAAGGAGCGCGAGAGGCCAAAGACGATGGTGGCCAGACCGAAGCCGGCCACTGCCAGCAGCAGAGTACGTCCGGCTCGCTTGAAGGGCGGCAGGTGAGCCAGCAGGAAGGCGACACAGACGGCCCCAATAGAGGGCGCGGCCTGGAGCCAGCCCAGACCGGTGGGGCCGACCTGCAGGATGTCACGCGCGTAGATTGGCAGCAGGGTGGTGGCGCCGCCGAAGAGGACGGCGAAGAGATCGAGTGTAATGGCCGCCAGGATGACCTGGGTGCGCCGCAAGAAGTGCAGGCCCTCAGCCAGCGAGCGCAGGGTCCCCTCCTTGCCCTGCTCGTCGCTTCGAGATGGGGCCGCTGGCGCCGGATGCAGGCGCAGCAGGGCCAGCAGCAGCAGATAGAGAACAATGGCCAGGGCATTGAGGCCATAGACAGGCGTGGCCCCACGGAAGAGGGCCACCAGGAAACCACCCAGGGCCGGCCCGACGACTGATGCGAGCTGCCAGGCACTGCTCTCCCAGGTGGCGGCGTTGGCGTAGAGGGCCGCTGGCAGGGTCTGGGGCAGGAGCGCGGCGCTCGCCGGCTCGTTGAAGGCGGTGGCTGTGCCTATGAGCAGCAGGCAGCCGTAGATGAGCCAGAGCGGGCCGCGCTGCCAGGAGAGAAGCATCAGCCCCAGGGAGCAAAGGGCAAGAATGGTCTGAGCCAGCATAACCATGCGGCGCCGATTCAGGCGGTCCGCCAGGTGGCCGGCCAGTAGCGAGAAGCAGAGCACTGGCAACACCTGCACCAGGCCGACCAGCCCCAGGGCCAGCGCCGAGTGGGTGCGGTCGTATAGCTCCCAGCCAATGGCCACCGTGACCATCTGCTCGCCGATTGACGAGAGAAAGATGCCAATAAAGAGCAGGCGAAAGTTACGGTAGCGCAGGGCCCGATAGGGATCGTGGCGAGCCTGCGCGTCACTAGAGGCATCAGATGCGCCTCGTTCTGGGTCGAGATCCCTCACAGACATTCCTCGTATCTTGCCGACAGTAACAGTAGAGTCACTTGTCGCCGCTTTTATTGGTGATGCATATCTTCTCTATTCTTCTTGATATGAAGGGCATTGCACCTTTCTTTCTGCTGTGGCAGGCGGGCGGCAAGGCTCTGGATTTTACTATAGCACAGGAGGAGAGACACCTTGCATAGCCAATCCAGCCCTATGCTTTCGGGAAATGAACCAGAGAGAGTAATATTGTCGTGTACCTAGATAGCCTCTGTCCTTCGTGAAGTACGAGGGGCAGGGCACGATTAACTACCGTGACTGACGGTCGTTTGTCGTGTACATAAGCTTTAGACGGAAAGGAATGTAAGTTATGGCAGACATGGCGTATTGCGTCAAGTGCAAAGAGAAGCGGGAGATCAAGGACGCGCATCAGGTGACGATGAAGAACGGTCGGGCGGCGCTGCAGGGCACTTGTCCCGTCTGTGGCACGCGCCTGAACCGCATTCTACCTGGTGCGAGTAAGAAATAGCGCCACCTGGTCCGCGCCGGCAACTCGTCCTGTTGCGGAAGACCAGGGGGAGTGGTCCGACCGGTGGCGTCGCCGCCGCGTAGGAGGTCCGCGTGTCTGGCAGCCTTATCTATGCGGGGCTGGCCGGGAGCGAGCAGCCGCCCACGCCGCGGCGGCGTTTGGTTGGGCTGCTCCCTACAGGGGAGGGGGCTGTCTATCTCCCCTCCTTTCCTCGCTATCTGGCCGTCTGGCCGGCTGGCTGTGGGCTGGCGTCGTCCGGTGCGGTCTGGCTAAAAGTCGCCGCGGCGGATGCGTTCAAAGAGGGCGCGATTCTCTTCGTCGAGGGCGACCAGCTCAAGATAGGTGCCGCTGCTGGTCAGCGTATCGAGGAAGGCGAAGCGGGTGCCCTGGCCAGCGATCCCGCTCTCAATAATAGTTACACTCCCCGTTCCTGATGGCTCCGATCCTGCCTGGAGCGCTTGCAGAACCTGCTCAAGATCATCAACTTCCAGCCCCAGATGATGCACGCCTGGACCGCGCTGGCGCAGGAAAGCGGTCAGGCTGTTCTCTCCTTCTAGCGGCTGCATCAGCTCGATCTGCAGCGGGCCAGCGTAGCCGAAGGCCACGTTCTGACGACAGAACGCCGGCTGCCCGCGATAGGTATAGGCGCGGAACTGAATATCTTCGATGACGAAGAAGCGGGGCACGCCGAGCGTCTCTTGAAAGAAGCGCTGGGCCTCGGCGAGATCGTTGACGGCGTAGGCGACCTGGAACCAGCGTGCACCAGCTGCTGTCAGGGCGGCGAGAGAAGACGGTTTTTGCTGCCTGGACATAAGCGTTTGGCCTCTCTTCCTTGTGATCAAGATGATGGCGATGGTGGTGGTAAGTGGTAGTGGTTTAGCTTTTGTGTTCGTATGCTTCTTTGTCCTGGTGGAAAGCCAGGTCGGCTGCCGGGCCAGGCCAGAGGCCGACCTGGCTTCCGGCGGCCTTCTCAGGCTCCTCTGCGCGCTATGACGATGGCCGGGCTCAGTGCCAATGGATCATTGGCTGACCAGGAACTGGGCTGCGGAAATAGGGAATGGTCGTTCCGCGCAGGCTGCCGAGATAGACGGTGCGCAGGTCTGGCCCGCCGAAGGTCAGGCTGGCCAGCCAGGGGGCGATAGTGCCGTGGGTGGCGGCCAGGATCTCGGGCGTCAGCGTATGGCTCTCGTAGTGAGCGAAGAGGCGGGCCTGCGTCTCGGGATTGCTATCGTCGAGCAGGGTCAGGACCTCGCCCTCTGGAGTGATGGCGATGAGCTGGTCGGTAAAGATCAGCGTCACCCAGAGGTTGCCGTAGGCATCGAAGGCGAAGCCGTCGGGAAAACCGGGCAGGCGCGCAGGGCCATAGATCTCGCGATCGGTCAGGGAGCCGTCGGGTTGGAGGCGCAGGCGGCTGATGCGCCAGGCTGTGCTTTCGACAACGTAGAGCCACTCTTCGCGCGCGTCGAAGCGGATTTCATTGGTGCCGCAGAAGCCCTCGGCGACGATGCGAATGCCGCGCTCGTCGATGAGGGCGATGTAGCCATCGGCGGTGCGTGTGTTCAGCTGGTTGGTCCAGGGATGCTCGCGGGTGTTGACGCTGAGCCAGATACGATTTTTGCTGTCGCGCAGGACGAAATTGGCCTTACCCAGCGGCTGGCCGTCGATCTCGCGGTAGAGGGTGCGCAGGCGTCCGTCGCGCGTCATGATCTCGACGGCGTCGGTCCCCCAGTTGGCAATGATGAGATCGCCGTTCTCGGCGAAGGCCAGGCCGTTGGGCAGCGATCCCTGGGCCTGGACATAGCGCTCTTCGAAGCTGGCGCCGCTCTCTGGGGTCGGCCCCGTGCCTGGTTCACGCTCGACCACGGGCAAGATCAGTTGCTGACTGCCGTCGGCGTTGATGCGCATGACGCCGCCACGGGCATCAGCGACCCAGAGGGTGCCATCGCGCTCGGCCAGAATGCACTCCGGGCGCTGCAGATCGTGGCCAATAGTGCGGATGCTGCGGCGATCGACCTGCCAGTCTTTGAGTGGGTTGGCTGAGGACACCATGCTGCTGCTCTCCTTTGCCTGGGTCTGGTCTGGCGGTCTTTAGCTGTCGCGCTCCTCCTCGGCAATGCAGCGGTTGCGCTGGGTGCCGAGGCCGCTGATGCTCCCTTCCAGCACGTCGCCGGGCTGGAGGAAGCGCCGGTAGTGCATGCCATTGCCGCGCGGCGAGCCGGTGCAGATCAGGTCGCCGGGCCAGAGCTGCACGTAGTGAGAGATGTACTCGATCAGGCGGGCGACGCCGAAGATCATGTCATTGGTCCCCTCGTCCTGCATGACCTGGCCGTTCAGTTTGAGGGTCAGGTGGAGCTGTTGGGGATCGGGCACGAAGCTGGCTGGCACGAGGAAAGGCCCAGTCGGAAGGAAGCCCGGCGGGCATTTGCTGCGCAGCCAGTCGCTGCCGATGGCCTCCAGATCGGGACGGTAGACGCGATCTCGACAGGTCAGATCGTTGACGATGGTGTAGCCGGCGACGTAGCTCAGCGCCTCCTCGCGCTTGACGCGGCGTGCTGGTCGTCCGATCACGACGCCTAGCTCTAGCTCCCAGTCCGGTTGCGTGCTGTCGGCAGGCAAAGGGATGGGATCGTAAGGGCCAGTGATGGCCGATGGGATTTTGGTGAAGACGTAGGGGATGCCGTTGGCGATGCGGGCATCCATGATGCGCTCGGCCAGGGCGCGGCGTTCGGCCTCGTCGCGGGCGTCGTGGGCGCCGTGTCCCTGGGCGGTGGCCAGCTCGATGACGTGCTGACGATAGTTGGCACCGGCGCAGAAGATCTGGCGCGGATACAATATCGGCGCGTGAACATGCACGGCTTCCAGAGGTAGCCAGCTCTGGTCGGCTGTGGCTGTGGCGGCGGCTGGCTCCGCCAGGGCGTCGACGGCGCGCTGCAGGGCGGCCTCGTTGCGTTCCCACTGCTGCAGCAGGCCAAGGACGCTCTCGTCTGCGCTCAGCGGCAGGCCGAGGCGCTCGCAGAGCGGTTGCAGGGCGTGGACGGCGATCACGCGCTCGTCCAGAACCAGGCCCGCAAAGGGCGGGCAGCCAGCTACGGAAAAGGTGCCAAGGGCAAAGAATCGGGTACTCATCTGCTACTCGCCTGCTCTCTGCTTTGTGGAGGCTGGTGGCTGACCAACGACCAGCGTGTAGAGATCGCGCTCGCGCTTCTCTAGCAGCGGCAGAATGGTCTCTTCGACAAACTGGCGATAGTGCGGCGTTTCACGATGGTGCTGCAGGGCGGCCTCGTCGACGTAGTGCTCATAGAGTAAGAACTGATCGGGGTGCTCCTGCGAGCGACAGGCGTGATAAAGCAAACAGCCAGGCTCGCTGGCGGCGACGCGGGGCGCCATCTGTTTGAGAGCGGCCTCGATGGCGTCGCCCTGACCCGGCTTGCCGTAGTAACGTGCCACGAGCACAATCATTGGCTCTTCTCTTTCCTTTCTCTTCTGCTTCCTACTGACTGATCGTATGCAGGCCCGCTGCTCCCTGTCCTGGTTGGTCACAGAAAGGCGCAGATTGCGCCGATGTGGGCAGGGGGAGCATCATCTTCGTCTGCGGCCTGGAACAGAGCGCGTGGACGAGAGCCGCGCTGGCTTGGGCTGCTGGAGAGCAGCGGCGACCCTGTTTAGCTGCCGGCGCTGCCCTCTTGCAGTGCGCGCTCGTTCAGCTCGCCGCGCGCGACCCGTTCGCGGAAGAGGGCAAGAGTGGCGGCGATACCCTCGTGCAGCGGCGTCTGTGGCGGTGTTCCGATGACGCGGCTCAGGGCCTCGGAGGAATAGGCTTCGGGCGAAGGAAAGGCAGGCTCGGCGAAGGTGATCAGGCCGCGGCTCTCTGGGAGCAGCTCCTCGATGAGGGCCACAATTTCGCTCATGTGGGCGACGGCGCCGTGCAGATTGAAGACCTCGGCCCCTTCGAAGGGCGCGCGTGTGCAGGCAAGGAAGGTTTTGGCCACATCATCGGCGTATTGGAACTCGCCCCGTCCCCCAAAGGGGATGTGGAAGGGTCGCCCCAGTACGGCGGCCAGCATGGCCCGTGTAGGGGCGGAGGTCAGGCCCTGGTCGCGGCCCGGGCCATAGACGGTGGCTGGGCGCAGGCCGATACTGGTAAGGCCATGCTCCTGCCAGTAGATGCGCGCCGTGCCCTCGTTGGCTTGTTTGAAGACGCCGTAGAGCGAGTGAGGGCGCAGTGGCGTATCGTGCTGGACGATCCCACCTGGCCCGCCGGCCCCGGGGTCGTAGACGGCCACAGAGGAGGCATAGACAATACGCCTGACCTGGTCCGCTCGACGCCGGCTGGCCTCGAAGACATTGACGGTGCCGACGACGTTGACGCGTGCCCCCAGCGAGGGATTGGCGCGTACGGAAGGCATCTGGAGCGCGGCCAGATGGATGACGTGGGTGATCCCGTACTGGTCAATGACCTGCTCCACGGCTGCCAGCTCGCTGAGGTCGCCTTGAACGAAGGTGACCTGGGCCAGCTCCGCGGGCGCCATGATCAGCTTGAGTCGCCGTGTGTCCTGGCCCAGGTCAAAGGCGACCACGGGGGTGCCTTCGCGCACAAGGTTGCGCACGGTCCAGGCCCCGATACAGCCCAGGGCCCCGGTGACAAGAAAGCGTTCTTGGGCCATGCTCGCTCTATTCCTCCTCTGCTGCCTACCGCTTTGCTGATGAGATGGCGGTCTCTGCTGGCCAGTGCTGTGCGCTGTGCCCGATCGCTGGCGGTGTGCCGACCGCGGGCGCCTGACGCGCTGGCCAACAGGGGAGAGGCGTCCAGGAAGCCAACGAACGGGGCCGCTCCAGGGGAGCGGGAGCGGCAGGAGCGCAACCGACGGCGATGGGAGGCCCACAAAGCAGCGCAGGCCCGGGCACAGCGCAGCGTAGCACCAGCCATCTGTTCCTCCACTCCATACTTCAGTGTAGCTGGACCGGAACCAGAGTTCACTACCGTTCGCTTCCGTTTTCACTTTTCCGGTTGCTTCCGGTCCGCTCCTCCAGCTCAGTTGCGAGGCCCGCCGCGGGGAAGGAAGAAAGGAGAGAGGGCAAAGCAAAGAGAGACCAGCGCTTGGAGGCGGAGGCCGTCTATGACTTAGCTGGAAGGGAAGGAGCAATTGGCGTTGTCTCGCTCCCCTCGCAGGCGCCCAGGGCTTTAAGCGAGGCTTTCTGCGCCTCGCTGAGGCCACGCACGTGGCGGATGTTCATCCCCTCGTAGGGGCGCTCGCTTTGCAGGACGTAGAGGCAGGCCCCGGTTCTGGCCTGAGAGACGAAAATCACGCCAGCGTCGTCGCCACTGGCGAGCAGCTCGCCGTCGGCGCTGAAGGCCACCGACCAGACCTGGCCCCGGTGGCTGGCAAAGGTCTGCTCGCAGAGGTGGTAGCTCAGGCCGTCGATCTGACCCAGGCGCAGGCTATGCTCATCGCCGCTGGCGAGCAGGCTGCCATCGGGGCTGAAGGCGATGGCCCGGAACCAGGTGAGCGCGCCGTGACCAGGCCAGCGCTGGCAGCGGTAGCCGCTGCTCACCTCCCAGAGGCTCAGACTGCCATCGTTGCTGCTGCTCAGCAGGAAGCGACCATCGGGGCTGAAAGTCAGGGCTCCGATAGGGCTGGCCTCGCCCTGGAGCGTCCGCAGGCAGCGCCCGCTTTCGACCTCCCAGAGCTTGATCTCTCCGTCGTTGTCGCCGCTGGCGAGCAGGCTGCCATCGGGACTAAAGGCCAGCGACCAGACCATCGAGCTATGGCCGTGGAGGGTCTTCAGACAGGCCGCCTGGCCCTCGCGGCGCAGGTCCCAGAGCTGGACGGTGCGATCGTGGCTCCCGCTGGCGAGCCGCTGGCCGTCGGGGGCGAGAGCCAGAGACCAGATGACGGCGCTGTGGCCGTGCCAGGTTTGCAGGCAGCGTGTGGTCCCCTCCTGCTCGCTCAGGGACCAGAGGCGGATCGCCTGGTCGTCACCGCTGCTGATAAAGGTCTGGCTGTCGCGGAAGAGAATCGACCAGATCGGACCGGCATGGCCCTGGAAGGCGTACAGGCAGCGGGCCTGGCCACCAGGCTCCAGCAGCCAGAGGCGCAGCAGGCCGTTATCATCTCCATGCACCAGATAGCGCCCGTCGGGGCTGAAAGCCATTGAGCGAGCCACGCTGCTGTGGCCCTGCAGTATGCGCAGACACTTGCCACTCTCCACATCCCAGAGCTTGACCTTGCCGCTGTAGGAGACGCTGATCAGCAGGCCGGCGGGACCGAAGGCCACGGCGCTGACGAACGTCGAATGACCATGCAGAATGCGCAGCCGCTGAGCCTCGCCGCTGAGTTGCCAGATCTCGACCGCCCCATCGTCGCAGCCACTGGCCAGCAAAGTGCCCTCGGGATTGAAAGCGATGGTGGCCGCGCGCGTTGTGTGCAGGCGCAGCGTGGCCAGGAGATGCCCGCTGGCCATGTCCCAGAGATTGACCAGGCCATCTTCGCCACCGCTGGCGAAGAGTTCGCCCTGGGGATGGAAAGCGACCGCCATGATATCGCCGCTGTGGCCACGCAGGATGCGCAGGCAGGCGCCCGACTGAAGCTCCCAGAGGCGCACTGTCTCATCATTGCCGCTGCTCACCAGAAAGCGGCCATCGGGGCTGAAAGCCAGATCCCAGACGGGTCCGATGTGGCCGTAGAGCACCTTCAGGCAGCGGCCCGTCTCAATCTCCCAGAGGCGAATCGTCTGATCCATGCCGCTGCTGGCGAGCAGGCGCCCGTCGGGGCTAAAGGCCACGGCCCGCACCCATTTCTCATGGCCCTGGAAGAGGCGAAAACATTGCCCCCGCTCCTCGCCGCTCACATGCCAGAGCTTTACGCTGCGATCGTAGCCGCCGCTGGCGAGCAGGCGCCCATCGGGGCTAAAAGCCAAGGCCCAGGCCATGCGGCTGTGACCACGCAGCGTCAAGAGCGGGCTCCCTTCCGTCAGGTGCCAGAGGCGAATCTGCCCGCTGAAGCTGCCCACAGCCAGCAGGTGCCCGTCGGGGCTGAGCGTGAGCGAGGCGATGCTCTCGACCGGCTCCGTGAAGAGCGAGTCACTCAACCAGGCTGAAGCGAAGCTGGCCCGCTGGGCCTCTATGCCCTGTAGATAAGCCTGACGCACAGCCAGGCCAGAAAAATCCTTGTCGCGGACATGGCCATTGAGCGTGGCCACTAAATTGACCAGATTGCCGCCACCATAGCCCTGGGCCGTGTAGGGCAGGCCGCGCAGGCTGCTCGCCAGAGCCATCAGCCGCTCCTCCAGCCGCTCCTCATCGCCGCAGAAGGAGAGCAGGCACTCCAGCAGCGGCTGCAGTAGCATACGAATCTGACTCTCACGGATATAGTCCTGGCTGTTAGCCTTCATGAGCGCGTGTGAGAGTAAGAGCCGCGGGCGCTCCTGCAAGATCTCGCTGCAGACCTCCTCGACCAGCCGCTCGCTCACATACTCCATCACCACCGGCTGCAGGGTGAAGATGGCCCCCTGCTCAGCGCGCTCTACCAGGCAGCGCCAGCGCAGCGACTTGAGAGCCGCCAGCACCTCGCGACGCGAGACCGCCCCCAGCAAGTCCTGACTCAGCTCCTCCAGAGGGACCATCTCGCGCTCGATCGCCAGCCAGTACATCAGATCGCTCTCCAGGGAAGAGAGGCGCTCAAACTGGTAGTCGAGCAGCTGACGCACGGTGTGAAGCAGCATTGGCCCTTCGCGCAAGAAGGCCTCGATCTGGCCGCCAAAGACCTCCTGCACAGTAGCAGCGGCGATTTTCAGCGCCAGAGGATTGCCGGCATAGTGGCGTACCAGCTCATCCCAGGCGTGCGGCGTGCCTGAGAGGCGACGCTCCTCTAGCAGCTGCTGGATAGCCTCGCGCTCCAATCCGAACAGCTTCAGGGCGCGCACCGGCGAGAGTGGCCCTTCCAGCGGCTCCAGCTCGCCGGGCAGCTCGCGACTGGTTAGCAGCAGGCAGCTCTGATGCGTACACTCCGCCACGTGGCGGAGCAGGCGGCCATAGCCCTCATAGCCCTCGCGATAGCGTCCCTCGAAGCTGCCGGGCTGCAGCAGGGTCTCCACGTTATCGAAGACCAGCAGGCAGCGTCGCTTGCGCAGCAGATCGAGCAGCAAGGTCATGCGTCCTTCGAGCTGCCCTGGCAGCGTCAGGCCCTGCTGCTGAGCCAGGGTCTGGATGCAGTCGGCCAGCAACTCATCAAGCGGCGGAGCGTTGCGCAGCGAGCGCCAGAGGACAAACTCGAAGCGGTGCGCCACCTGCTGGGCAAAGCGCACCGCCAGGGTCGTCTTACCGATGCCGCCCATGCCGAGGACAACGACCAGGCGGCAATGATCAGAGAGCAGCCAGCGCTCCAGGGTAGCCAGCTCCTGCTGACGGCCATAGAACGCAGATGCGTCGGGAGCCTCGCCCCACTCGGCGTGAGTGGTGGTCGCTGGAGCCGAAGCAGGAGAGGGGTGCGCCGACTGGGCCGGCAGGGGTCCGGTGGCGGCGGTCGCCGGCTCCTGCGAAGAGGAGATCAAAGCTGGGGTCAATACAGAAGAAGAAGAGGAACGGACGTGAGCAGGCGAGCGGCGCTGTGTCTGAAGCAGCTCCTCAAACCATAGCTCATCGAAGGGGATCGAGCGCCGGGCCGCGCTCTCAGCGGCCTGATGCCAGAGCGTACGAGCCTCGTCGCGCGCGTGCTCCTCATGGAAAGCACCGTACTGCCAGTAAATCTCGATGAGCTTCTTCAGATTCTCGCTTGTGGGGAAGGCCGTGCCGCCCTCCCAGTGGCGGATCGTGCGCTCCGACACTCCGAGCATGGTCGCGATCTCAGTCTGTGTCAAGCCGGCCTTCTCGCGCAGCGTGAGTGCCAGCAGACCGAAGCGGTCATCTTTGAGCTTGTATCGACGGTGATAGCCCACTTTCAGTATCCTCTTGTGGACAGAGCGCAGCGGGTGCTTTCCTTCACCGGAAGCAACCGGAAAGAGAAAAGCGGAAGCGAGTGGTAGTGATCTTTCCCCCGCCCTTCGCTACACTGTGAGCGAGTCTGGCGAACGGGAGAGAGGAACGAACAGATCGCTCCACCAGGCACAGCCTTCGGTCAGACGAGGCGCCAAGCTCGATGCCCGTCGCTTGCAAACGGGAAGGAAGCAGGCCAGGCCCTTTCACAGCGTTGTGAGAGGCATGACGGGCACTCAGCAGCGTCCTGGCTGTTATGGTAGCACAGAACTGGCTGAGCGTCAATCAAGAGCGGTGCCCCTCTCTCTGCTTGCTTGTATGATTGCTAAGTGGCTGGGATTGGCCTGGTATCGGCCTGCCACCACCAGAGAGGCGCCTTATTGAAGCCCGCGCTGCCGGGCGCCAGTGTGGGCCGGCGCCGGTCGGATCGGCGATGCCAGCGGGGGCGAAGGCGCCACGCCAGACGGCACGCTGCTGCTGCTACCGCTGTTGGTGCTATCGATCACCCAATGAGGAGAGAACGAGACCATGAGCAAACACCTGCTTGCCCACCTGGCCCATGTGGAGATCATCACGCCAGCCCTGGAGGATTCGCTGCGCTTCTTCACGGAGGTGATGGGGATGGAGCTGAGCGAGCGTGTCGGGGACTCCTGCTACCTGCGCTGCTGGGGAGAATTCTACCACCACAGCCTGGTGCTCACCGCTGGTGAGCAACCAGCCCTGGGCCACATTGGCTGGCGTACCTGGGGACCGGAAGAGCTAGAGCAGGCCGTCAAAGAAATCGAAGCCGCTGGCCAGCAGGGCCAGTGGATCGAACGCGGACCGGGGCACGGTCCGGCCTATCGCTTCCGCGGGCCCGGCGGCCACCTCAACGAAGTCTTCTGGGAGGTAGATCGCTACAGCGCGCCGCCCGAACTGCGCTCAACCTATCCCGCCCGCCCGCAGCGCTTCACCGGGCGGGGTGTGGCTCCACGTCAAATCGATCACGTCACCGTCGCCTCGCTCGATGTCATGCGAGACACGCACTGGTACTGCGATACCCTCGGCTTCCGCTTCATGGAATATACCGTTCCTGACGAAATGCCGGACATCGTCGTCTTCACGCAGATCACCACCAACGAGAAGTCGCACGATCTGGGCTTTGTCGCCGACTTCTCAGGCATTCCGGGCCGTGTCAATCACGTGGCCTTCTTCCTGCCGGAGATCAAGGACCTGCTGCGGGCTACCGATATCCTGCTGGAGGCCGGGCTGAGCATGGAGTACGGCCCCGGGCAGCATGGGATGGGCGAGCAATACTATCTCTACTTCCGCGAGCCCGGCGGCATGCGTATCGAGCTAAACTCGGGCGGCTATCGCAACTACATTCCGGACTGGGAGCCGGTGCGCTGGGTGCCCTCGCAGGGATCGAACACCATGTATCGCAATGCTGCCATGCCCGACTCGATGACGGAATCCTTCCCGCTGGCGCCGGGTGGCTCCTTCCCCGAGCCGGCGGCCACCGGGGGTACGCAGATCGATCCTGATCTGGTCAATCCTTTCCGTCGGCGCGGGCGTGGCTAACCAGCTCGCTCGGGCGGTGGGAGAATCCTCAGCGAAAGATGGAGTGTCCTACGATGGACAAAAGCGCGCAGAAGATATTGATTGTCGGCGGCGGCATCGCCGGCCTGACGGCGGCAGTGGCGCTGCGCCAGATCGGCCGCGAGGTCGAGGTCGTTGAGCTGAATCCCCAGTGGTCGGTCTACGGGGTAGGCATTATCCAGCAAGGCAACGCCCTGCGGGCCCTCGATCGCATCGGCCTGGCCGAGAAGTGCATTGCTGCCGGGCACCCGATGGGGGGTGTTCGCTTCTACGATCTTCAGGGGACCTTTCTCTTCGAGGTGCCCCAGCCTCCGATTGCAGGGCCGCACTATCCCCCAGGGAACGGCCTGACGCGCTCCCGTCTGCACGCCATTCTGCAGGATGCCGTGCGGCAGTCCGGCGCGACGATCCGCCTGGGCCTGACGGTGGCGACCCTGGCGCAGTCCGAGAGCGAGGTCTCGGTGACCTTCTCCGACGGCTCCTTTGCCAGCTACGATCTGGTCGTGGGGGCCGATGGCCTGAAGTCGCTGGTGCGCCGCCTGGTCTTCGGCTCCGAGTACCAGCCGACCTACGTGGGCCAGGTCTGCTGGCGCTGCAATGTGCCGCGTCTGCCCGACGTCACCACTGGCTGGCTCTTCGATGGCGGCCCCCACGGCAAAGCTGGTTTTATTCCGCTGGCTCCCGATTTGATGTACATCCTGCTGGTGGAGACGCCTCCTCCGGGGCCACCGCCGCGCTTCCCGCGCGAATGCTTACCGGCGGCCTATCGCGAGCGGCTTGCTCCTTTCGGGGGACCGGTGGCTCTGGTGCGCGATCGCTACATTACCGATGAGTCCGAGGTTATCTATCGTCCTTTCGAGACGCTCTTGCTGCCCTCGCCCTGGTATCGTGGGCGCGTGCTGCTGATCGGCGATGCGGCCCACGCCATGACGGCCCATGTGGCCCAGGGGGCGGCGATGGCCATCGAGGATGCGATCGTCCTGGCCGAGGAGCTGGAGAGCGGCGACCCGCTTCCACAGGCTCTGGACCGCTTCATGCAGCGTCGCTACGAGCGCTGCAAGGCCCTGGTCGAGATCTCATCACAGCTGAGCCAGTGGGAGCGCGATCAGACGCCCGATGCCGACGTGGAGGGCCTGACGCGCCGCTCGTTCGAGATTGCCGCGACCCCTATCTGAGGGGCGAGCCGCCGACCACTGGCACCGGCCCGCGCTGAGGGCCTGGCGGCTCCGCTGTCCTTGCCTGGGCCAGGGCAATCGCCGCTGACCTGCCAGTCTGCCTGCTACCTGTCTGTCCGCACCAGGCCAGGCAGCCGAGACCGTCGTGCCAACAGTGACCGCAGACAGAGGCTCTACGCTATGATTATCGATTTTCATGCCCATTATCTGGCGCGTGAGCATCTCCAGATGCATGCCCGCGCCCCCGACGGGCGCATCCTGGGGGCCCGCTGGCGAGGGGAAGGCCAGGCGGCCATACTGGAGACCGGCGGTATCCCTCTGGGCAGCGCCTGCCGACCCGAGGAGTTCTACGATCTCGATGCGCGCCTGGAGCTACTGGCGACGGCGGGTGTCGATCTGCAGGTGCTGTCGCCGCCGCCTTTCATGGCTTTCTACGAGCTGCCGGGCGCAGAAGCGGCCTCCCTCTTGCGTGAACAGAACGAGGCGATCGCCGCGGTGGTAGGCCGCTATCCACATTCCTTTCACGGCCTGGGCCTGGCCCCACTGCAGGAGCCGGAGCGGGCCGTGGAAGAGATTGCCTATCTGATGGATCAGCTCCACCTGGCAGGGATCGAGATTCTGACGCGTGTCAATGCCTGGAACCTGGATGCGCCCGAGCTGGAACCGGTCTGGCAGGCCCTGGACGCCCGCCAGGCTCTGGTGCTGATCCATCCGCTGGAGGTTCTGGGGGCCGAGCGGCTAACGCGCTACTACCTGCGCAATCTCCTGGGCAACCCGGCGGAGACGGCCTTTGCCCTGGCTTCGCTGCTCTTCGGCGGTGTGGTGGAGCGCTATCCGCAGATCCGCTTTGTGGCGGCCCACGGCGGAGGTGTGGCCCCCTTTGTGGTGGGACGCTGGCAGCATGGGGCGCGCGTGCGACCTGAATTATCCCATCTACGTGAAACACCGCTCGATCTGCTGCGCCGTATCTATGTTGATTCACTGGTGCATGGCGCTGAGCCGCTGCGTTACCTGGTGACGCTGCTGGGAGCGGAGCGCGTGGTGCTCGGCACGGACCTGCCTTTCGACATGGGAACGCGCGCGCCAACGGCTCTCTTTGGGGCAGAGCTGGCGCCACAGGTGCGCCAGCAGATCTTGAGCGGCCACGCCGATCTGCTTCCCCGCGCGCCCTGACTGGCTGTGGGCGAGCTGCAGACTCCCTTTCTCCTTCTGGTCCTCAGCGGACGGTGAACGGCTGCGTCAGGAGACCAACCCGCCGCGGGCGGGCGACTTGCCTTCCTGACTGAGCCGCGCCGTCCGCTCGCCATTGCTGGGGCCCGCTGTCCGCCGCTCTGGCCTGACCAGGCAAAGGAACAGTGAGAGAGGGCTGGTCGGGACGGACGGGGTAGGCTGCCCGAAGGGACCGCGACCAGCCCCAGCCGGCTCTGGATGGAGAAAGGACCCGTGTGAGGTGGATGCTGTCTAAGCTCCGGGCTGGCTCCAGGGATTGACGTTGATGGGGGTCTCGGGATTGATCAGATAGGAATGGAAGAGGCCCGTGGGATCGTAGCGGGCGCGCACTGCCTGCAGACGCTGCCAGTGGCTCTCGTCCATAAAGCGTGCTGGGCGCGTGGTAAAATCCGAATCGGCCAGAAAGAGACCCTCGCTGAGCGGCTCGATGCGGCGCATCTGCTCGGCCAGCCAGCGGCGGCAGCGAGCGTCATCCGCGGGCTGTTTCCAGATCACGTAGCTGGCGAAATAGACATCGGCTTGCAGCGAGAGGGCCATATCCGGCAGCGGATGCAGGGGGGCCATGCCGAACCAGAGCGAGAACGATTGCGCGGTGGGCAGGCTAACGAAGGCCTCCCGCAGGGCCGGAATGGCCGTCGTCGCTGGCGCGTTGAGCCAGGCATTATCGACGGCGTAGCGGTGCTCCTTGGGATTGGCGCGCCGCTGCTCGACGTATTCCGCGGCCAGGGTTGTGGGAACCAGCACCTGCTCCAGCAGGGCGCGCGAGCGCGCCGGACAGCGCTCGAAGGGAGCCAGGGCCTCGCGCGCCTCGGTGGGCGTCTCGGCAAAACTCAGGCCCTGGACCAGCAAGACCGGGGCTGCGCTGGCTGTCAGGTCGCCGCCGCTGCCCATGCCTACAGCTACTACTTCGACGCTGGGGGCTAGCCGTGGATGCTCCTCGTAGAGCCAGCCCATGACCTCATCAAAGAGGGCAGCGGGATAGAAGAAGCTGCTACGTGTCAAGGCTCCCGGCAGGGGACGCACCCGCAGATAGAAGCGCGTGACAATGGCAAAGAAGCCCGGGCCGGCGCCGCGAGCCGCCCAGAGCAGATCAGGATGATGCTCCTCGTCAGCGTGAACCAGCTCGCCGTCGGCGGTCACGGCATCGATAGCCATAACGCGCTGACAGGCCCAGCCCCAGCCGCGGCAGTTCCAGCCCATGCCGCCCTGCAGTAAGAAGCCGCCCAGACCGACATCGGGACAGTGACCGCCGGGGAACATCAGACCCTGCTGCGTCAGCAAGCCATTCAACTCGCTGCCGGTGACCGCCGGACTGACGCGCACAATACCGGCCTCGCGGTCCAGCTCGATCTGACGCAGGCCGCCCAGGTCGATCAGCAGAGCTTCGTCGCGCAGGCTCCAGGCGGCCCAGCTATGGCCGCCGGCGCGCACGGAGACCTTCAGGCCGTGCGCACGTGCCAGACGCACCCCTGCCACCACATCATCCTCGCTGGTGGCCAGCAAAATGGCGGCGGGATAGCGCTCAGGTCGGCGCCCATTGAAAATGCGCCCGCAGCGCGCCTCTTCGTAGCCGCTCTCGCCCCGCCAAAAAAGGCAGCCCTGCAGCGTCTCCGGCGTGCTGCCGGGTCTCCATCGATTGTGCTCGCTCATGCCCACCGCCTTTCTGGGTGTACGCTCGTCTGACTGGCGGCTCTCACGGCTATCCTCCAAAAATAGAGTCCGATCATGATGGCGTGCGCTCCTCTCGACTCCTCACCCTTACGCTTGTCCTTGCTTCTTTGTGTGGTGTTTGTTCATCCAGATGTGTCCTGGAGAGGCTGTCTTTAGAACAGCGCTGGCTGGGGCAGACGGGCGCCACCTGCCGAGCTGCGCACGGCCTTCCTCCCTCTTACCAGCTTCTCCCATGCGGGGAGAGGAGTAAGCCCGCACCAGGGGAAGGGGAGAGGCGTGCGCAGCCGCACAAGCAAGCTCTCTCGTCTGCCCTCAGTCATGCAGTGTAGCTAGTCTGGCCCGGGAAATCACTACCACTTGCTTCCGACTTTCTCTTCCGCTCGCTTCCCGCGACTAACTGAGCGCGGGGCGCCACCTGTGGCCCCGACGGTCAGCTCCCGCCCGAGGCAGTAGTAGCGAGCAGCGCCTGACGAAGAGCGGAGCCGGCTGCTCTGGCGGAGGGCACCGCCTGGCTGGCGATGACCCTGGTCGTGCGGCGTGCTCAACCGGAAGCGACCGGAAAGGAAAAACGGAAGCGAGTGGTAGTGATTTTGTCCTACGCCTCCCCTACACTGCAGGAAAGACAGAGTCACAGGCAGGTCACAGGTCCACAGGTCAGCAAGCGCAGTCCTCGACCGACGCCAGTCGGTGACCGCTCTGCCTGGCTCAGGGTAGTCGAGCCGCCTGCCCTGACCTGTCTGGCGGCCCGTCCGTCGCAGTCGGTGATGCTTGCTGCCTGGCGGTCCGCTGACCGACAGGGTCAGGCGTGTCGAGACAGCGAGCGGGCGAGCATGTGCCTGGAAGGAAGAGCGCAACGATGAGTGGGCGACTTCAAGGAAAAGTAGCCATCATTACGGGAACAGCCAGCGGCCAGGGGCGCGTTGCAGCCCTGCGCTTTGCCGCCGAAGGCTGCAAAATTGTCGGCTGCGACCTGAACGTTGCAGGAGCCGAGGAGACCGTGCGCCTTGTACGCGAGGCCGGCGGAGAGATGGTCTCGCTACAGCCTTGCAACCTGAGCGATCCCGAGCAGGCCCAGCAAGTCGTAGAGCTGGCCGTCAAGACCTACGGCGGCTTCGACATCCTCTACAACAACGCCGGCACAGCCTGGATCGCGCCAATCGAGCAGATGACGACGCGCATGTGGCACGATACCCTGCGCAGCGAGCTAGATACCGTCTACTACATGTGTAAGGCCGCCTGGCCGCACCTCATTGCCCGTGGCGGCGGCTCCATCATCAACGTCGGCTCTGTCTCTGCCAAGTTCGGCAGCGAGGATGTCCCCGGTCTGGCTCATGCCGCCAGCAAAGGCGCCGTTATCGCCATGACGCGCCAGCTAGCCGCCGAGGGAGGCAAATACGGCATTCGGGCCAACACTATTTCGCCGGCCCTCATTCGCACACCACAAACCGAATGGGCGATCAGCTCCGGCGCTCTCGACGGCATCATGCGCAAGCTGATGCTCAAGCGTATCGGTACGCCCGAGGACGTGGTTTTCTGCGCCATCTACCTGGCCTCCGACGAAGCCTCGTGGGTCACGGGGGCCGACTTCGCCGTCGACGGTGGGGCCAGCGCGTTCTAGCCCCAGAGAGCGACCAGAGCGGCCCGCCTATCGGGCCAGCCTGAGTGAGCCGCAAAAGCAAACAGCCAGCCAGTCAGCAATGGCGGATCGCCACGATCAGGCAGGCAGACCAGAATACCATCGAGCTAGACAGCAAGTAAGCTCAAAAGAGAGGGAGGGGCATGATGCAAGCAGCTTCCACTGTGGGAGGGGAACCGCAGCGGACCGATGAGGCCCCGCTGCTGGTGTTGCGTCATGTGACCAGGCGCTTCGGGGGCGTCACGGCCCTCAACGATATCAGCTTTGAAGTGCGCAGCGGCGAGCTGCTCGGCGTCATTGGACCCAATGGAGCGGGCAAAAGCACCCTCCTGAGCCTCATTTCTGGGGCCCAGCGCGTTAGCGAGGGGGAGATCCTCTTTGCCGGGCAGCGCCTCGATCGGCTGCCCGCGCACGCGATCGCCCGCCTCGGCATCGGGCGCGCCCATCAGATTCCCCGCCCCTTTGGGCGCATGACCGTTCTGCAGAACGTCTTGATCCCCGTGCATGCCCGGAAGAACGAGGCCCCGGGCCGGCGAAGCCTCAGCGACGATGCCGAGGAGATCCTGCGCCTCTGCGGCCTGCTCGACCGCAAAGATCGTCAGGCCGGCTCTCTCACCCTCCTGGATCTCAAGCGCCTGGAACTGGCGCGCGCTCTGGCGCTGAAGCCACGGCTGCTGCTGCTGGACGAGGTGGCCGCCGGTCTGGTCGGCCAGGAGATCGAGGAGATCACCCGGCTGATCGCTTCTATCCATGCCCGTGGCGTCACCATTCTCCTCGTCGAACACGTCCAGGCTGTGGTCCGGTCCCTGGCCAGGCGCGTCATTGTGCTGGACTGGGGGCGCAAGATTGCCGAAGGGACGCCTGATGAGATCGCTCGCCATCCCGAAGTCATCGCTGTCTACCTGGGCAGCGAGCAAGGAGAGCAGCCGTCGACCCCGGCAGCGATCCACCAGGCTGTAGACGAGCAGGCGGCGACAGGAGCCGAGGTGAACGCCAGCACTAGCAGCAGACATTCTCTCCCTTCTGCCCGAGCCATGTCGACAGCGGCGGTTCGGCCTTCCCCGCCGCCGCTGCTCGACGTGCAGAACCTCAGCGTCGACTACGGTAAGCTGCGCGCTCTGCGCTCCCTGGACTTCAGTGTTGGGGAGGGTGAAATTGTGGCGGTCGTGGGAGCCAACGGAGCCGGCAAAACCACCCTGACCCAGGCGATCAGTGGCCTGGTGCCCGTCAGCGAGGGCCGCGTCCTCTTTGCTGGCCGGGAGATTACACGCGTGCCGGCCCACCAGCGCGCTCGCCTGGGAATCGCCCTCTGTCACGAGGGAAGGCGGCTCTTCCGCGAGCAGACGGTCCGCGAGAACCTGGAGCTGGGAGCCGCCTATGCCACCCGCGGGGCAACCACCACCTTCGCTCAGCGCCTGGAGCGCGTCTACGACCTCTTTCCGGTGCTGCGCGAGCGCGCGAGCAGCCAGGCTGGACGCCTCTCAGGCGGGCAGCAGCAGATGGTCGCCATCGGGCGGGCGCTGATGGCGGAGCCGCGTCTGCTCCTGCTTGATGAGCTATCGCTGGGCCTGGCGCCAGCGGTCGTCGACCAGCTCTTCGCGGCCCTGCCACGAATCCTGGCCTGGGGGATCAGCGTCGTTCTCATCGAGCAGCATATCCAGCGCTCGCTGGCAGTGGCCGACCGTGTCTACGTTCTGGAGCGGGGACGCGTCGTCTTCTGCGGTACGCCGGACCAGGTGCGCGCCCACCCGGCGCTGCAGCAAGCCTATCTGGGCGTCGCGGCGGCCCCTGCCACCCCTGCCGACTCGCCGGCAGTCAGCGAGCAAGAACAGCATCCCGTCTCGGGAACCTGAGCCAGACCACGCCCGGCAGGCCATGCTGCGCCTGCTTTGGCTCTCCAAGAGCATCGGCAACAGACGAACGCACGAGCAAACGAGCGCCCACGCGAGCAGAGAAGGTCGCCAGCGTTCAGTGGCGAACGTCTCCGGTCGAGAGACAGACACTGCAGAGGAGGAGAAGTACATGAGCACAGTCTCTAAGGCAGCGCGGTCCTTATTTCTGATGGCCATGCTGGCCCTGAGCATGGTCGCCTGTGGTGGCACGGGCGGCTCCGGCAACCAGACAATTGTGATTGGGGCAACGCTGCCCTTAACGGGATCTCTGGCCGCTGTCGGCGTCCTGCTGAAGGCCGGCTATCAGGCCGCCGTCGACGATATCAATGCCGCCGGGGGACTGGAGGTCAACGGGCAAAAGTATCACGTCAACCTGATCATTCTCGATAACACCTCCGATCCCAATACCGCCAGCAACCAGGCGACAACCCTCTATTTGCAGAATAACGCCGTGGCTCTCCTGGGGCCATTCACGCCGCCGCTGGTCATCCCGGTCTCGCAGGTGGCCGAGCGCGTCAAGCGCCCGCTGATTTCGACCACGGCCCCCATCGAGGCCTGGCTCTCGGCTCGCCCCTCTGGCTGGCAATATTCCTGGGATGTCTTCTTCGATGAGAAGCAGCAGACCAGTATGAGCTTCCAGGTGGCTAACATGGTGAAGACGAACAAGCGCGTGGCCCTCTTCACCGATAACGAGGAGGACGGGGTGACGATGGGCAAGCTCTGGACCGAGGAGGCGCCGCAGTTCGGCTATACCATTGCCTATCGGGCGATTTTCCCCGTCGGCACCACCAATTTCTCTAGCCAGATCGCTGCTGCCAAGGCCGCCAACGCCGAGGTGCTGATTACCCAGATGACGCCGCCCGATGCGATGGCCCTCTGGAAGCAGATGAAGGCCCTGGGCTACCATCCGATTGTGGCCGAGAGCGAGAAAGGATCGTCGACCACTACCTGGATGCAGGCCCTGGGCAACGTCGGCGAGGGCGCCCTCATTGCCAACTTCTGGTCGCGCTCCTTTACCTATCCAGGCAGCCAGGAATTGGCGGCGCGGGCCGAGAAGGCCGGCATCAAGGCTACCATCGAGCAGGCCGGCTACATCATGGGCTACTCGATCACTGAGGTGCTCTTCGATGCCATCAAGCGCGCCGGCTCAACCGATCCCGATGCCATTAACCGGGCCATCGGCCAGACCAACAAGACCTATCCGGTTGGCCCGATCCACTTCGGCAGCAACCACGCCGATCCCGTGCAGGCCATTATGCTCCAATGGCAGAATGGTGACACGGTCCAGGTCTATCCACCGGTCTCGGGTGTAAGCCTGGAGGCGCCCGCCAAAGGTCTGGCCTGAGCAGACCACGTCAGACGACCGACCGGCGGACGAACGCGCGGACGCGGCGAGTGAGCCTGAGCAGATGCGCCCACAGTGCTCTGTTGCCTTACCATTGAGTTGTGCGAAGGTCAGCGGGGCCGGGCCTGATCGAGCCTGATCAAGCCTGGTCCCGTCTGCCGCCGCTGTGATGCTGCTCCATGCCGTGCCGCTCGCTGTTTGTAGAGGGAAGGAGAGGGACCCCTATGTTGTTCTACCATCTGATCGATGGCTTTTTTCTGGGCGGCCTCTACGTGACCATCGCCCTGGGGCTGACGCTGGTCTTTGGCGTCATGAATACCGTCAATCTGGCTCAAGGCGAGGTCCTGATCGGCTCCGCCTACCTCACCTATACGCTATCAAGCCTCACCCATCTGGACCCGCTGCTCTGCCTGCTGCTGGTGGCCCCCATCATGTTTGTCATCGGCTACCTGGTGCAGCGCCTCCTGCTCAATCCGCTCATTCCCCGCGGACAGGAGACCCTGCTGGTGGCGACTTTCGGCCTGCTGCTGGTGGCCGAGACACTGTTTGGGCTGATCTATGGCAATAACACGCTCTCGTTGAGCGCTTCCTATACCCTGACGGGCCTCAACATCTTTGGCGATACCGTGCGCACTGTCTACGTGATCGCCCTGGTGGCCGCCCTGCTCCTGGTGGTGGGAACCCATCTGCTGCTGAGCTACCTGCCGCTGGGGAAGGCTATTCGGGCGGCGGCGGAAGATCCAGGGGCGGCGGCCTCCATTGGCATCAATGTGCCGCTGGTCTATGGGATCACCTTCGGCCTGGCGGCGGCTATTTCTGCCGTGGGCGGCACGCTGATCGGCCTCTCCTTTGGCTTTGGCCCAACTACCGGCTCTAGCTGGTTGCTACGTAGCTTTACGGTGATCGTGCTGGGCGGCATGGGATCGCTGTGGGGCACACTCCTCGGCGGCCTGCTCATTGGCGTGCTGGAGGAGGTGGCCGCCAGCATTGTCGGTCCGCAGTTTCGCGATTTGATTGTCTTCGCCTTCCTGGTGATTGTCTTGATTGTGCGGCCCGAGGGCTTCTTTGGTCAGCGCGTGGGGGTGGCCAAATGAAGACGCAACCCGCTTCCTCCGACCAGCTTGCTCCGTCTGTCGCCAGACGCCAGCCCCTGCGCCACCTGGCTCCCTGGCTTGGCTGGAGCGTGCTGGGGGTGCTGGTCCTCCTGGCGGCCCTGGGACCACTCTACTTGAGCGCTTTCGATCTGGTGCTGGCCTTTACGCTCTTCAACTATATGACGATGGCCCAGTCCTGGAACCTGTTGGGCGGCTACGGCGGTCAGTTCTCGCTGGGCCACTCGCTCTTTGTGGGGGCCGGCTCCTATACTATTGCCGTGCTGCTGCTGCACACCGGGCTGCCGCTGCTGCTGGATCTCGTGCTGAGCGGCCTGCTGGCGGCGGCTCTGGCAACGCTGGCGGCCCTCTTGCTGATGCGCCTGCGCGAGGCCTATTTCTCGATCGGCTCGCTCGGGCTGGCGATGGCCGCCCTGACCTGGATGCTCAACTGGTCCTTCACCGGCGCCACCAGCGGCCTCAATCTGCCACCCGCTGCGACCCTGGACTATTCCACGCTCTACTATCTGGCCCTCGGCTTGCTGGTCGCGACCACCCTGACCATCGTGCTGCTGGTGCGCAGTCCCTTCGGCCTGCGTCTGATGGCCATCCGTGACGATCAGGAGGCCGCCGCCGAGCTGGGGGTCAATAGTTTCCCGGTGAAGCTGGTGACCTTTGCTATCAGTGCCTTTTTTGTCGGGCTGGCTGGCGGGCTGATCGCCCTCAACAAGCTGGAGATCGAGCCGGACTCGGCCTTCAGCATGAACTGGGTGATTACGATGATCATTATTACGATCATCGGCGGCATCGCTACCTCAACGGGGCCACTAGTGGGAGCGGTCGTCTTCTTTACCTTGCAGCAGGTGCTGCAGAATTCGCAGGCCCTCAGCAGCCTGCTGACTGGTCTGCTGCTGATCCTGATTATTCGCCTGGCACCCGAAGGACTCTGGCCACTGGCCCTCAAGCTCGGGCGCCGCCTGGGCGAGATCTTCGTGAGCCGCTTCGCCCACAGCAAGCAGGCTGTGACCGCCCTGGGCGCCCAGGAGGCCGTCGGAGGACGGTCAAGGCTGGGCGAGGGCTAGCCTGACTGGCTGTCTGGTTGGCGCAGCGGGTGCGGATTCAATCAGGCCAAGAGAGATAGAGAGGAGAGAGGTCGTCGTGAAATTCGCTCGTATTGCTGTCACTGGTGTTGATGGAGAGGAGGCGCGCCTGGTCGTGGTGCAGCCAGAGGCCCAGCGCGTCATCGATCTGGCCACGGCCTGGCGCCTGCGGCTCGAAAGGCGGGGAGCCACGCGCGAAGCGGCGCGCCGCCTGGCCGCAGCGCTCTTTCCGGCCAGCATGAGCGCTGCCATTGCCCTGGGCGAGACCTTTCGCGAGGCGGCTGCCGAGGCGAGCGCCGCCCCAGCGGAGGAGGCCGTGCACCCCCTGGAAAGCGTGCGCTGGCTGCCGCCCCTCGATCCTCCCACGATTCGCGACTTTACTGCCTTTGAGCAGCACGTGCGCAATATGGCTGCGCGCCAGGGAGGAAGCGTCTTCCCAGAATTTTACCAGCGCCCACCGTACTTTAAGATTAATCCCCTGACCATCGTGGCCCCCGAGGCCGAGGTACCCTGGCCGCACTACACTCACCACCTGGACTACGAGCTGGAAATCGGACTGGTCATCGGCAGGCAGGGCCGCAATGTCTCCCCCGAGGAGGCCCGGAGCCTGCTCTTCGGGGTCACCATCCTGAACGATTTCAGTGCGCGCGATGTCCAGGGACCCGAGATGAGCAGCGGCTTTGGTCCGGCCAAGGGCAAAGACTTCGCGACTGCGCTCGGCCCCTGGATTGCGACCTGCGATGAGCTTGATCTCGACGACCTGACGATGGTGGCGCGCGTCAATGGAGAGGAGTGGTCGCGCGGCTCAAGCGCTAGCCTGACCTGGAAGGTCGAGGAGCTGGTGGCTTACGCCGCCTGCGGTGAGACCCTCTGGCCGGGCGAGCTACTCGGCTCGGGCACCGTCGGCACAGGGAGCGGCGCCGAGCATGGGCGCTCTCTGCAACCGGGAGCCGTGGTCGAGCTGGAGATCGGCGGCCTGGGCGTGTTGCGCAATCGCATCGGCCAGCCCGAGCCACCCGGCTGGCTCCCGCAGCCACGCCGCTCCTCCGCTACGTACTGAGGACCCGGCGCGCACGTCTCTCCGCTTAGCAGACGGGAAGGTCGTGAGCGGGCGGCTCTGCTTCTGCCCCTACCTCTGCGTTCGCTGTCAGTCAGTGCGTTCTGCGTTCCGTCCCTTGCGCGCTGCCTGCGGCGTGCCGTCCCCTGCCACGGCCTTCCCCTTTTCTTTTCCTGGCTCGGCATGAGCTTCTTCCCCCTCGATGCCCTCAGCCACGGTGCTGCAGTCCCTGCTGCTGGCTGATATGCGGCGGCTTGACAAGGTGGTCGCTGGTCAGTTATACTCTATCCAGTATTCTGGATATTGAGCGAGCAAGGTGAGCAGAGCGAAGGAGAGCGCCAGCGCGATGGCCCTGCCAGACACCGAAGACTTCCTCTCCCAGACGGGCAAAGTGACCATTGGCTTGGCGCGTCTGCTGTTGCGCTATCGTCAGGGCGAGCGGCTGCCGCGCATGGTCGACGTCGCGCGCCGCCTGCGCTCGGGGAATGGGACCGTTCAGGAAGCCTTCAGCTATCTGACGCGAGCGGGGGCCATTGTCGTAGCCGCGCATGGCGCCCAAGGCTCCATTCTGGAGCAGGTCAACTATCCGCTGCTCTGGCGCTATGCCGGCAACGAATGGATCATTGGCTCGATGCCTTTGCCCTATACGCTGCGCTACGAAGGGCTGGCCACGGCCCTCTACGATCGGTTGGAGGCCTCGGGCCTGCCGTTCAATATGACTTATCAGCGCGGCTCGCTCTCGCGGGCCGAGATGGTGCGCCAGGGGCATTACCACTACGCCGTCATGTCGCTGCTGGCCGCCGAGCACCTGGTTGAGCGTTATCCTGAGCTGGCCATTGTCACCAGCTTGCCCCCAGGTTCCTACGTCAGCGAGCATATCCTCATCAGCCGCCTGCCGCGCGAGCAGATCCGCCGTGTTGGCATTGATCAGACCTCCCTCGATGAGATCCTGCTCACTGCCGAGGAGTTCCGCGCTCGCCAGGACTGGGAGAGTGTGCCGGCCACGCGCCTGCAGGTCCTCGATTTGCTGCGCGAAGGGCAGTTTGACGCCATCATCTGGAACCGCGAGGGTGTGGGCAGCCTGCCCCCCACCCTGCAGCTGCTGCCGCTGCAAGGCGAGGAACGTCTGCGCATCCTGGCCACGCAAGCCGCCATTGTGGCTCTGCGCGAGGCTCCCGTCTACCAGGTGCTCACCAGCATCTTCGCGCCCGAGGAGATCACCACGGCTCAGCGGGAGGTTCTCGATCAGCGGCGCCTGCCCCGCTATTGAAGTCGCTGATCGGAGACCTGGCCGGCTGGTAGAGAGGCGCAGAGCAGATATGAGCGCTCCCCGCCCGCTGGCAGGACGTGATCCGATCCTGTGGCCTGATCGAGGAAGGAGCAAGAAATGGAGCAAGATCTTGAGCAGCGCCTGGTCATCTTTGAGCGCGAGGGCCTGGCCGCTCCGGCGATTGTGGCCTTTGTGCGCCAGATCCTGGAGTGGCTGGAGCGGGAAGCGCAGTGCCCCGGCGATGAGGAGCACATGGGGCCGCTGGCCAGTCACCTGCTGCTGGCCCTGGAGCGGGTGCGGCGCGGCGAAGATCTCGGCTCAGCCTGGAGTCCGCTCGTGCACGAGGAGGCCAGCACCCTCACGGTCTTGCCCCACCTGCAGGACTGGGCGGGACAGATCCGCGCGCAGGCTCTCCAGCAGCTTGATCTGCGCCTGCCCGCCGAGGAGGAAGATTTTCTCCTGCTTCATCTCGGGGCTTTGGTGCTCCGCGGTCAGGAGCCGTAGAGCGCCCGGCCTGATCCGATAGATGGGCTGCTGACTCCAAAACAGGCCCGACAGGGAGGTGAGAAGAGTAACCCATAATCAGCAGGTAACTCAGTCGATCAACGACATGACCGGACGACAGTAAAGCCTGGCACGGGCCTGCCGGTCAGGCGTGCCATCAGAGAGGCAGGAGGTGCGCGAACGATGGCAACCATCTACATTGGCGGTGTAGGCAAGGCCGATCTCAAGCGCCTGCTCGAACAACGCCGCGACCCCACCCTCAACGTTGTTGTCAGCAACGATCTGGAAGCCGGGCAGCTCCTCAAGCGCCGCAGCGACGCCTACTACATCGGCACCTGCCACACCGGGGCAGGTGGCTCGCTGGGTGCCCTGATGGCCTTCCTTGGGCGGCAGCGCTGCCACACCTTTGGGAGGCAGGCGCGGGTCAGCGTCGAGGAAGTGCAAAAGCTGCTCGCGGCAGGTATTCGCGCCTTTGGCGTCTCCGTTGACCAGATCAATACCGTTGTCCCCGTGCTGGTCGAGGCCATCCAGAGTTACCAGCCACCCCGCTCGTAGCTCCGCGGCGCCCAGCCTTCTATCTCCAGTCTCCAGTCTCTGCCAGCACTGACAGCGATCAAGCGAATGCAGCAAGCCAAGCGCAGCGGCGGCAGCTTGCTCCCCGAAGCGCAGATAGAAAACGACGCCGCGTCACCTCGCGCCTGCTCTGCCTGGTGCTGGCGCCAGGCGGGGAGCGCAGGCCGTCGGACGTCGTGAAAGGAAAGGACCGCTATGAGTCTGCATCTGACGCCCCTGGTCATTGTCTTTACCATTCTAGCAACGGCCTTTGCCGCGCTCCTCTCGCAGATGGCCCTGGCCGTCTTCAACGACGGCGTACGGCCCTTCCTGCTCGACTTTTATCGTGGCGAGCTGGCGCGTCCCCAGATGACAGCCATTGCCTTCGGCCTCTCGGCGGGCTTCATCTTTGGTCTTGGCGTTCCCGTCGCCTTCTCCTCTGGCGTGCTCAATCCCTGGGTCCTCTTTCTGCCGTCGGACATCCTTGGCATCCTCTCGCCGCGCAAGTGGATTGCCCCCATCCTAGGCGCAGCCTGGGGCGCGGTCGTGGTCTTCGGCCTCAGTGCCGCTACCACCGCTGCCAACAGCCTGCCGGTCAACTTCCTGACGGCCATGCAGCAGATGTCGACGCCCATCCTCTATCTCTTCTCCTTCTTCCCGGCGGTGGCCGTGACGATGCAATTCGGGCGCCTGCGGGGGATTATCACCTTTGTGGTGAGCATCTTTGTAATGTTATTCACCATGAAGTGGCTGCCCTCGGTTTTCCCTGGAGCAACCACGATGGCGATCGGCGTCATTCTGCTGGTGGCCTTCGCCGTCGCTGAGGAGGTGACGCGCGCGCGCAGCGAGCGACAGAAGGCCCAGGCGCTTCAGGCCACAGAGGCGGCCTCGCCGGGAGCAGCGTCGGCTGAGGAAGATGATCCGCCGGCCTCGGCCAGTGCCCTGGCCAGCGCTGCCGATGATGAGACCTCCTCGATCTTTGCGGCCAACGCGGCGCGCCTGCGTCGCCACGCCCCCTATTTTATGATCATGGGTCTCCTGCTCGGGGTGCTGGTGAATACCCACATGTTCGCCGGCGGCGAGGCGACCAGCTACGTTATTGCCAAAGGCCAGTTTGCCAATGCGGCCCAGATCGACTTTTATCGCGCTCTTGGTTTCATTCCTCTGATTGTGACGACGGCGGTAGCCTCTGGGGCCTTCCAGATCGTGGGCTTCACCTTGATCTACCCGGTGGCCTATCTGCTGCCCAACCCGATCCTGGCGGCCATTGCCGGCGCTTTGCTCTTCGGCATCGAGGTCTTTATCTTGAGCTATATCGCCAAAGGCATTGCGGCCCTGCATACGATCCGCGATGCTTCCGATAACATTCGCAATGCCATCAATCTGACGCTGGAGGTGGCCATTCTCTTCGGCTCGCTGGCGGCGGGCAATGCAATGGCCAGCGGCCTGGGGATTGCCATTGTGGGTGGCCTCTATGCCCTCAACGAGGTTCTTGGGCGCCCGGTGGTGCGTATGGCAGCGGGGCCAGTCGGCGTTATCATCGCCGGCATCGCTCTGAACCTGCTGGCCTATGCCCATCTCTTTACGCCGATCCCGATCAAGTAGGATCGAGCGATCGGGGCTGCCTGTTGGCCCGGGTTGCTGGCCTGGCCGGTTTCTGAAGCGCCATGCCAAAACCCGGGCAACGGGAGTCTGAGTCTTCTCTCTGAGGAAAGGAGCGGTCATTGTCTGTAGCCAGTGCCTCTGCAGGAGTGCCTGAGCGGCTGCTGGTGCCGACGGCTGCCGGGGTGCAGCCGCTGGCCGATGGCCTCATCTATGCCCACGAGCACCTCTGGCTCGACCTGTCGACGCCCGAGGACCCGGCGGGCAAGCTGGACCGCCTGGATCTGATTGCCGAGGAGCTGAGCGAGCTGAAGCGGCTGGGAGTCGCCGCGCTGATCGAGCAGACCTGTCGTGGCATGGGGCGCGACGTCGGACGCTTGCGCCAGCTGCAGCTTGCCAGCGGCGTGCAGATCATTCCAAGCACCGGTTTCTATCATCAGCGCTTTCACCCGCCGGAGCTGGCGCGTCTGAGTGTGGACGAGATTGCGGCCCTGCTGGAGGAAGAGCTAGGCACGGGTCTCGACGGCACCGGGGTGCGTCCGCTGGTACTGGGAGAGATCGGCGGCTCAGGGAGCGTGCTCCATCCTGACGAAGAGAAAGTCCTGCGCGCCGTGGCCCGGGTCGCCAGACAGCAGGCGGTCGTCGTGGCGACGCATGCCCATTTAGGGCAGGGGGGACTGCGCCAGCTCCAGATTCTCTGTGAGGAAGGGCTGGAGCCGGCGCGCGTTCTGATCGGTCACCTGGATCTGGCGCCCTCGCTGGAGGAGGTGCTTGCTGTGGCGCGCCAGGGGGCCTATGTGGGCTTCGATACCGTCGGCAAGGAGCGCTATGCTCCCGATGAGCGGCGTCTGGCCTGGATTCTGGCCCTCTGTCAGGCCGGGCTGGCGGAGCGCCTGCTGCTCTCCTGCGATATCTCTCGCAACAGCTATCTACAGCGCCTCGGCGGGCAGGGCTACACCTATCTCGTGCGCGACTTTCTGCCGCGCTTACAGGTGGCGGGTCTGCCGGCGGCTACCATCGAGGGGCTGGTCGTGCGGAATCCGCGGCGCTTTCTGGCCGCCGCCCTGGAAAGGAGGCAGGCGTGAGCGTGGTGCATGCGGGGGTGCGCCTGCCGCCGTTGAGGCTGGAGGAGGCGCGGCGCCTGCAGTTTCGTCTGATCGAGACGCTGCGTCGTCACTTCCCCGGCCAGGAGTGGCTGACACGGGGTGAGCTGGGCGTCGGTGTCGATGGCGAGGGCAGCCGCTTCACGCGCCATGTCGAGCGGGTGCTGGCGGCCTTCTTCGGCAGTGAAGAGGCTGTACTGGTGACCGGGGCCGGCACGGGAGCCATTCGCGCGGCCCTCTTCGCCCTCCTGCCGCCGCTGAGCCGCATTCTGGTACACGAGGCGCCGCTTTACGCTACCACGGCGGTCACCTTCCGCGCCGCCGGCTACGTGCCCGTGTCCGTCGACCTGCACGATCGAGAGCGGCTGCGCCAGGTGCTCGGCGACGCAGCCTTGCAAGCCGTCTATCTGCAGCACGCGCGCCAGCGCCCGGACGATCACTATGATCTGGGGGCGGTCATCGCCGAGGTGCGGGCCGTCAGGCCAGAGCTGCCGATCGTTGTGGACGACAACTACGCCGTCGCCAACACGCCGCGCATCGGCGTTGAGTTGGGGGCCGATGTCAGCGCCTTCTCCGCCTACAAACTGCTTGGGCCAGAGGGGATCGGGGTTGTGCTCTGCTCGCAGCCGCTGGCGCGGGCGATCCGGGCCGACATGTACTCGGGCGGCAGCCGCGTGCAAGGGTTTCAGGCTCAGGAGGTCTTGATGGGGCTGGCCCTGGCCTTCGTGGCCAATGCCCTGACTCAGGAGAGCGCCGAGGCCGTGGTGGAGCGCCTGCGCACCGCGCCGCCGCCGGCCTGTGCCCGTCACGTTGTTGAGGCGCATGTGGCCAGTCTGCAGTCGCCGGTAGTGCTCGTGCGCCTGCGCCAGCCCCTGGCGGAGAGGGTTGTCATGCGCGCCGCCGCTCGTGGGGCTGCGCCTTTCCCTGTGGGGGCGATGGCGCGCTACGAGCTGGCGCCCCTCTTTTATCGCATCTCGGGCACGATGAGCGCGAGCCTGGGGGCGGAAGAGGCGCAGCACTGGCTGCGCATCAATCCCATGCGGGCCGGCCCCGAGACCGTGCTTGCCATTCTGGAAGAGGCACTGAGCGAGGTATGACTGTATGTTTCTCGACGCTGTGCGCCGGCGCAATCCCGGGCTGCTGCGCTTCGCGGCCCTGCTGCATCGCAGCGGCGTGATCCCCCCCAATACCTTTGTCTTCGACCGCGGCGCAGTGCGGCGTAATGCGGAGCGCCTGGCGGCGCGGGCGGCAACGCTGGGGCTGGGTCTCTACTACATGGCCAAGCAGATCGCCTACGATGCCCAGCTGGTGGCGGCCATCCGCGCCTCTATTGCGGGGGCGGTAGCGGTCGACTGGATGGGGGCCGAAGCGCTGCTGGCTCAGGGGGCGACGGTGCGACACGTGGGCCATCTGGTGCCAGTGCCTCTGCGCCTGGTGCCGACCCTGATGACTCAGGCGCGGCCCGAAGTCTGGACGCTCCTCGATCTGGAGGCGGCGGCGACCATCAACAGGGCGGCGCTGGCCTTGGGGCGGGTGCAGCCGGTGCTGTTACGCGTCAACGGCGGCGACTTCTTTCCCGGCCAGGAGGGCGGTTTCGCGCCGGAGGAGGTGCTAACGGTGGCGCAGGCCGTTGCGCGCTTGCCCGGCCTGCGTCTGAGTGGGGTGACTAGCTATCCCTGTTTCACCTGGGACGAAGGGGCGGCCTGCTATCGCCCGACGGCTAACCTGGAGGCCCTGATCGCCTCTGCTGAGAGGCTGCGGAGCGCGGGGTTTGCTATCGAACAGATCAATGCTCCAGGCAATACCTCGCTGAGTGTGCTGCCGCTGCTGGCGCAGTATGGGGCCAGCCACGGGGAGCCGGGCCATGCCCTGACCGGCACGACGCCTGAGCAGAGCCTTGGGAGCAGCGAAGAGGAGCCGGCGGTGGTCTACGTCAGCGAGGTCTCGGCCCAGCTTCCTGGGGGGCAGGCCCTGGCCTACGGCGGCGGCCTCTACGCTCGGGCCCATGCCCGCCAGGCTCTGGTCGGTGAGAGTCCAGAGGAGCTGGAGGAGCGCGCGCCCGTGGCGGTGCGCTTCCCGCCGCCGCAGTTCATCGATTATCAGTGCTTGTTGGAGCCGCCCCCTGGGCGCCGCCTGCCGACTGGGGCAACGGTGATCATGGCCTTCCGCTTCCAGCTCTTTGTCTTGCGCAGCTATCGGGCCGTGGTCGAGCAGGACGGCCAGGGAAGCTGGCGACTGCTTTCCCTGACGCCTCCTGCCTGGCAGCCGGCTTCCTGGCTGACTGATTCATCGGGGATAAAGGATGATGAGCGCGACGCCCACTGATCGAGTGGACGCCGCGCTCACGAAGCTGCAGAGTAAGGGGCACGCAGATTGAGGTGGTGGAGGTTTTTCTGCTCGCTGATTTCACCTCGTCCTTACAGACCTCGCTTGCCGTCCGCCCAGTAGGGTTTCGTTTTGAGGCGCTGCCGTTCGAGGTGGTAGCGCTGCATCAGGACTTGGCGGATGGCTTGAATGCTCTGGGCGTGACCGACCAGGTAGAAGGTCTGCTCTGCCAGATTGATTCCCTCTTGCTCATGCTCAAGCCAGTGCAGGTGAGCGGCCCCAGGCTGGCCGTCAAGGCGTGGGATGATGGTCAGCTGAGGAAATAAGGTACTGACGTCTGGATGTTCGGAGGCACTGACCTCAATGACTGGGCGGAATAGGTCTGCCTGCGGGTGGGCTGCCTGGAAGGCCAGGCCAAGGCCAAGGGCGGTTTCGTCGCCGAAGAAGAGTGTGAGCGCCCCGCCTCTCTCTCGACCGCCTCGTTGCGGTGAGAGCAGAGGACGGGGTGCCCGTGTGCACAGAGAGCACCGCATGCAGCACCAAGGCCGGTGGTGCCTGTAGGGAGAGGGATCTGACTTGTCGGTCTCAGGCGTGGGTCTTGCAGAGCCGGCCCGGCGCGTGTCAGGGGGGCCGTAGCCACCTCCTATGAGAACAGCCCCAGCTCGACCCCGAGATGGAGCACATGGGGATTATTGCTATCCCGCTCCTGTAAGCGCTCGTAGAGCTGTTGCACCTGCTCCTTTCCCTGTCGAGATTGCATAAAGCGGGCCAGTCCCAGGGCTTCCTTGGCGCTGTGGGCGCTGGCTTCCAGTTCGTTGGCCGCCAGGTGCAGGCGGGCCTCGGTCAGAGAGAAATAGAGCTGCCAGAGCACCAGGTCTGGCGTCAGGGCTTGCCAGGCCAGGGCCAGCTCCTCGCGCGCCTGCTGCAGGAGCAGAGGGTCGCCCTGCTGCTCTCCGAAGACCAGCAGGGTTTTGGCGCGCTCGTGGTGGACGCCGGCCAGGTTCAGCTTCAGAAAGGAGCCGTCGTCTTCGGGAGGCCGGCGATAGGCCAGGGTGGTGGCCTGCTCCTGCCAGCGCCGGCATTGGCTGCGCAGCGTCTCGTCCTCGACGGCAAAGGGGGCGTGGGCGGCGGCGCTCACCAGATAGATGTTGCCCCGGAGCACCGGCTGAACGCGCTCGCTGTACTGTAAGGCGCCTTCAGCAGCCCGCTTAGCCTCGGCGGGGTTGCCATACTCTAGCTGCGCTTCGGTCAGGCTCATCCAGGTGGCGCCGGCCAGCTGGGGGTCCTCCAGCTCCTCAGCCAGGCGCAGAGCCGAGGCGTAGTAGTCGAGTACGCGCTGGCGGGCATGGGGATCACTGGCTCCCTGATCGCGCTCGATTTCGGCGGCCAGCCGGTAGTAGCGGCAGAGGAGTGCCTGCCAGGCTTCGCGGTCGTGGGATGGCGCTTGCCGGGTGGCCAGCTCCAGACGGCTCAGGCAGCGTTTCAGACGGTAGAGGTAGCTGACGAGGGTGCCCTGTCGCCGGGCCTGCCAGGCCAGGGTCAGGATGTCTTCGTAGTGGTAGTAGGCGTCTTCGGCGGCCAGCTCGCTGAGCGATTCCTGGGCGGTGGGGGTGCCGTGGGCGTCCTGGTAACCAAGGAGACGCCAGTCGAGGCCGAGCAGGGCTGGCGGAATGCGCAGGAGCTTTGCCAGGAAGATCCGACGCGCGGTATCGTTGAGCATGGCAATCGCCTCCCATTCGCGCACCGTGCGCCACTCGACGCCGGCGGCGATGGCCAGGTCTTGCTGCGTCCATCCACGTCGCTTACGGTAGCAGCTGATGACCGCACCGTGATGCGGCTGGTTGAAATCGCCGGGCGGGAAGTCGCCGTAGCGAGACCACCAGTACGTGCCAGTGATCATCTTTCTGGGCCTCCTCCCTTCACTGTAAGCAGTATAACCGCAATCTTTTCAATTGAAAAGACGGTACTTATGATGCTCACTTCTCCAGTGACATTTTCTGGGTATTGTGAGCACGTCATTTCTGACTTATAATTGTTGAGAGAGGTCGATTTATGATCTCTCACTAAATTATGAATTATTGTTTCATTGCCGATCATGGCCCTCTGGCCCACACGGCTGTGTCGGGCCGGCCAGAGGCAAAGAGAGGAAGAGATGGAAAGTGATTGTCCACCGAGAGCGCCCCATGATGGCCCTGAGCCGCAAGCCGAGCGGGTGACCTCTCTCTTGCAGCAGCTAGCTGCTGAGTACGAGGCGGCGCGTCGAAGTTTGGCGCGAGCCTCGTGCGACTACAGCCGCCGGGCTTTAGTTGAGGCGCATTTGCGGGCGGTGACAGCCTGGCAGGCTGAGCTGAGCCAGATGCTAGGGGAGGCCCTGGCTCTGGCTTTGGTCAAAGCCCGTCTAGAGGAGGTTGATCGGCGGCTGGCTGCTGAGGAAGGGGACAACGCTGTGGCGCCGGGTGAAGAGCCGTCGCTCTGACTGGGTCCCATCGGCGCGGCCACGCCGGTTGGTCGCTCCTGTGTTGGCTGTCTGGGCTTCTGGTCCGGTTCAGACCGGGAAGGCTCCTGCGGCTTGCTTCTGTCGAAGTGGGACAGGAACATGGCGAGGGCTGGCCTCCTCTCTTCGTTGAGTTGCTACTCTTCTCTGCTGCTCTGGGTGTCTCTACCTCGGTCTTGTCAGCGATCTTGCTAGCCGGCCTGGGCGGAACGAGAGCGCTCAATTGAGGCTCTCGCGCCGCGGGTAGTAGCGTAGGATGCGGGCGAGGTAGCGGATGAGGCGTCGCCCCATGCGTAGCTCCAGAGGGAACGGCTGGAGGCTGCGGCAGGTCTGCAGCCGGCCCAGAGCATTTTCGCTCAAGCCCAGCAGCCAGCGGAGCTGGCGGATCTCCGGTTCACTGAAATAGAGCAAGGAGTCGGGGGCGTGTTCCAGAACCTCCTGAGTGCGGGTCTGCAGGAGTTTGATTCCTCGCTCTAGTTCGGCCAGGATCTCTAGCGTGTTGTGGTCGGCGCTATATCTTGGGGAAAGGAGGATTTCCAGCTCGCTGGTCTCCTGGGTTTCTTCCCAGCGCTGCCAGTGCTTCTGGGCGCCTGGTGAGAGCAGCTGGAAGGCCACTGTCTGGAGGTCTTCGAGGGTGCGCCCGGCGAGGACCCACTCCAGGAGCCCTGGTAGAGGGAAAAGCTGCGAGTTAGCCAGGAGCGGTCGAGGGCGCTGGCGCCTGGATGGCTGGCGACGTTTATGGCGGCTCATGGCTTGCACCCCCAGACGGTCAGAAGGCCGCAGCGCGTGCCGTATTGTTCCCATTCGGCGGGCAGGGCGGCCAGGGTCTCCTCGATCTGCTGCAGGGGGAGCTGGTTGACGCTGGCCAGGGCGGGGGCGACGCTGTGCAGGGAGGCGAGCAGGTCCTGTCGGAAGAGGGGGGCGCCGCAGGCTTTGCCTGCGAGGGGGGCCTCCCAGTGGCGCACGATCGGGTCGAGGCCGAGGCTGCGCAGCCAGTCGGGGAGCTGCAGGGGAGCGGCCAGGTGCAGGCCGCGGCGGGCGGCCAGGGCTTCGAACCAGGTGCGGACCTGGGCATGGCGTGAACCTTCGTGGAAGACTTCGTTGGTGGCTTCGACGAGTTCGAGCCAGCCGCCGGGGCGGGTGACGCGCAGCAGGTCGGCGAGGACGCCGGGCCAGGCGGTGAGGGGGATGGCGGCGGCGAGGAGGCGCTGATGGACGTAGTCGAAGGAGGCGTCGGGGAAGGGGAGACCGCTGAGGAGGTCGGCCTGAATGGATTGGCAGCGTGGGGGCAGGGGAGTACGCAGGAGGGAGAGGTCTTTGTCGAGGGCGATGAGCTGGGCCTGGCGCCAGTGCCGGGCGGCCTCGCGCAGCCAGATGCCGGTACCGCTGCCGACGTCGAGGATGGCCTGCGGGTTCTGGACAGGGGCGAGGAAGTGGGTGCCGAGCAGTTGGCGCAGGGCGAAGTGTTGCAGGTCGAGGCGGTCCTGTTCCTGGCGCGAGCGGGGCAGGACGTAGGTCTCGTCGGGACCGCTGGGAGCCAGCGATCCCCGGGCTGCCTGGGCCGAGGGGGAGCCGCGCAGGCGGATGAGCCAGTGCCAGTTCATGCCTACACCTCCTCCGCAGGGACGTGGCCGGCCTGGAGGTCGTTGACGCTCACTGGTTGCGGAAATAGGGCCATCTAAGATCGTCTCCTTGCTTGCATACAACTAGTTCAATTGGGTATCATAAGCCGTGAACTCTTCGGAGAGAGAGTACGTTGTTGTGAGGTAGTAAGCAACGTCTCTTTGCCGGCAGTGCCAGGAGTAGGCGAGTGGTGTTCCAGGTGGCGCTTGATGCTCTGTGAAGACGGATGCTACAATGGACTAGTCTGTAGGGCAAGGGAAGGAAGGTCGTAGTATGCATGAGCAGCCGTGGTGGTACCGCTACGGGCGGTATACGTCAGGACCGTACAACTCGCCACACATGGGCGATGTATTGGCGGATTACCGAAAACGACGACACTGGACGCAGCAGGCTTTCGCGGAAGCCATCGGCGTCAGTTGGCGTACAGTCCGAGAATGGGAGATGACCGACGTGATCAACGACATTGGACGGCGCATTTTTTTGGCGAAGGTGCTCAAGATTCCGCCCGTGTTGCTGGGGCTGACCAGGTATCAGGTCTATGGAGAGCAGGACCATCAGGAATATGAGGCGGGGCTACTGAGTGCAGCCGAGCGTCTAGAGGCGGACAGCTATTATCATTTTGAGGACACGCTGGCGCTGGCCTGGGAGCTATTTTACGAAGGGCGATTGTTGGTGGTTGCAGATCGGGTAGAGCGACGGCTGCGCAAGCTAGAGGCGATTGTGGAGCGTTGGCCTGTGGGACCTGAGCAGGAGGCGTGGCGGGAGCTGTTGGCTCGTTACTATTTGTTAGCAGTACAATTTGAGCGTCACCGCGGCTTGGACGAAACCCACCGGCAGGCGGCTCTGCGCTTGAATGCTCAGGCTCTTCGCCTGGCACAGGCGTTGGATCTCCCTGCTCTTCAGGCCCACGTATTGTCGATGCGTGCTGATATCCAGCACGAGCAGGGGCGCCGTGGTTTGGCCAAACAGTTGGCTCTGGCTTCGCTGCAGTACCTGGAGCATACTCAGCCACCCTTGCAAGGTAATCTCTTGCTGATGGCTGCTGCTACAGTGGCTGCGGCAGGCATTAGCGATCAACAGGATGAGCGCCAGGTTCGGCGTTGGCAGGACCAGGCCCTCACGCTGGTCTATAAGCGGAAGATCGAGCCAGATGGGTCCTATCTCAAGCTCAATCTGGCAGGGGTGCATCACGACCGAGCTAAATTGCTGCTGTTGCTCTATCAGCAGCGACCCCGTGGGGAGCTGCTGCGAGATGCGCGGCAGGAAATGGCGGCGTCCTGGAAGCACTTCACTCCTGAACTGCAAGTGTGGCAGGTGCACTTTGCGCTGACAGAGGCGCAGATTGAACTGGCAGCCGGAGATTTGGAAGCGAGTGCGCAGGCCGGAATGAACGCCTTGGAGGCGGCGCGTCAGATGGGATCGTGCAAATACGAGGGGGAGCTGAAGCGGCTGTATAGTAGGCTCGGCCAGAAGGCGGGTCAGAGGCAGCCTCAAATCGAGCGTTTGGGGATTGCTCTGGGCTGCTACAATTAGGTCCTCAATCTGTTAGAACACGGGGCCAGTAGACTGGTGTGCAGATGGATGTCGACAGGTGAGGGAAGAGGAGCAGGTGAGAGGCTGGCCTTTGCAGATCTGCGCTTAAAGATGCCTGCAAGCCAGAGAGATTCAACGGCGCCTTTACTTTGATCAGTTTCTGGTCAGACTCCGTCTTATACATTACGTGAAGTTGTGCAGCGAGTAATGTCGGCAAATCTACTGAAAAATGAAGCGTTGTGCCTGGCGCGCAAGCGTCGCGGGTGGAGTCAGCGCGAGCTGGCCGATTTTGCGGGGGTCTCGCTCTCGACGGTCGAGCGGGCTGAACGCGGCGAGGCGATCCGCATTGATAGCATCCAGCGTTTGAGTCGCTGCCTTGAGGCCTCGCCCGAAGCGTTGGGTCTCTTGGGCTTGCCAGCCGAGGAAGGCTCTGGCCGTGCTCTGGCTGAGGATCTGCGTGTGTTGATGGCTCCTGCCGGCCAGGAGTTGCCGCCACTCGCCCAGCTTTGCGCTCAAGACCTGCTGGCTGCCTATCAGCGAGGCATCAGGGCCCTGCAAGATCTCTACTTTGGCGGCGCCCCTGCTCAGGTAGAGGCCCTGCGTTCCAATCCCGAAACGGGCTTAAGCGGTGTTCGGACGCCAGGAGGCAAGCCACTTCTGGAGCCGCTTATCGGGTTTCAATCCCGAAACGGGCTTAAGCGGTGTTCGGACAAAAGAGACAATGGCCACCGCACCCCAACCTGTTTGTTCCAATCCCGAAACGGGCTTAAGCGGTGTTCGGACAGTAGGGAATAAGCCTCAGCGAGGCAGATCTCGTTCCAATCCCGAAACGGGCTTAAGCGGTGTTCTGGCTTTGCGTCTGGCCGCCAAAAGCCTCCTCTATCCCTTGGTTCCAATCCCGAAACGGGCTTAAGCGGTGTTCGGACGCAATGTCTCCTGCTGCAGGGAGCTGGCCCGTTTCAATCCCGAAACGGGCTTAAGCGGTGTTCGGACGCTGCATCAATTGACGAGTGAGGACCACTCAAGATGGTTCCTTCCAATCCCGAAACGGGCTTAAGCGGTGTTCGGACGCTGATGATCGGAATCTGGAGGTGGCGGCCTGGATCGGTTCCAATCCCGAAACGGGCTTAAGCGGTGTTCGGACGCCGGCTGGTCATGGCGGTGCTCCGATAATTGAAGGTTCCAATCCCGAAACGGGCTTAAGCGGTGTTCGGACCAGCAGAGTCCAAAGCGGACGAGATGATCCTTGGCTAGTTCCAATCCCGAAACGGGCTTAAGCGGTGTTCGGACTCTTTTTGAACAGCATTCAAAAAATATTTGACGTCTGGTTCCAATCCCGAAACGGGCTTAAGCGGTGTTCGGACGGTACCCCTTCTAAGATAGCATCTGGAGCGGCCTCTGTCAAGGCTTTTCGATGATCCCAAAAAATCGGTCATCAGTGACCGCATTCGTGCGGCTATGTTGCCAGCCACGTTGGCCCTCGGACCGCTTCAAAAGCCATTCGAGGATCGCTGCGTGGAAAGTCGGGAGCCGAGATCCTCGAAGCGACAGGCACCAGAAATATATTCTTCATTCGAACGGTATTTCTGGCAAAAGAAAATATAAAAAGAAGACCGCCAGCTTGTCCCGAGCACCTTCGCCATCACTTCACTCAACGACGCCGTCCCTCAGCGCTCAGATACCCCGGCCCGCCAGAGGAGCAGCAGGTCTCTTCCTCGGCAGCAGATCAGGCCCTTCTCCTGGCGCTCGAACAGGAGATCGACTTTGCCCAGCTCAGCTTTGAGCATCGCAATCTCCTCTTGCAATGGTGCCAGATACTTCCTGAAGGCAGACGCTGTTTCCAACCACGTGGGCTGCTCAAAGCGAGACCGCCCGGCCCGCCCTCAGCGGTACCATCCCGAGCTGGGCCCGTCAAGCGGTCGCAGGCCCATTCCGGCCATCAGCGCCAGCCAGCCCGCACGCTCGCCCCTCCTCTGCTCGGCTCCCTCCTTCTCCCCGCTTGACTTTCGTTTATCGATAATTTATTCTTGATTGGTAGAGAGCAGCGGCACAGAGACATGTGCCTGCCAGCCTGGCTAGCCGGGACCTGCTCTTACTGGCTTGCTGCCACGTGCGCCCGCCGTGTGCACGCGCCACACGGTCGCGGCCAGCGTTCAGCGCGAGGAACGCTTACACCCGACCAGGGCCGGCCAGATCACCGGCCCGCCAAGCAGGGCCGCAGCGCACCACCGCCGTGCCCGCGGTCCGGTCGGGACCCGTTTTCAGAGAGGAAGGCTTATTTTATGAGCAGCAACGACGAAGTCCTGGGCACATTCTACGGCGACGAGAGCTTTCCCATCACCTGGGAAGAGGGCGAGCAGGAACTGTTCTGGATCTACGACGACCTGCACATTCCTAACCCCGTCTCGCCCATGTTCTTCGACATCGGCGGCTGGTGGCTCACCTGTGACCACATGTTCCGGCGCTTCGGCACCCCCTTCGCCTGCGACTGGATCGCCAAAAACATCAACGGCTACGTCTACACCGCCGCCGTGCCCGCCGACTCCTCACTGCACGCCGAAGCCACCGAATACCAGGCGCGCTACGTCCCGCGCGTCCCGCGCGATCCCGACTATCCCCAGAAAATCGGCGCCTACATGAACGCCGTCCTGCCGCACTACGCTCACAACTTCCTCGACTGGTGGCAGACACGGCTGCGCCCCGAAATGGAGCGCAACTTTGCCTATCTCGACAACTACGATACCGAGCATGCCAGCCTCGTCGAACTGGCCGTCCTCCTGGAGGACGCCATCGACATCCACGACCGACACTGGAAAATCCACTGGATGCTCAACTTTGCCCAGTTCTCTTCGACCCTCAACCTCAACGCCCTCATTCAGGAAATCAAAGGCGCAGTCGATCCCAACCTGATGGGGCGCCTGCAAAGCTCGCTGGCCGACCGTAACTGGGACTCCATCGAGGCCCTCTGGCGCATCAAAGAAGAGATCAAGGCCGACGACGACCTGCGCCAGCTCTTCAAGCGCGGCGAAACCGCCGCCGACATCTGGCGTGCCCTGCAACAATCCTCGCGCGGCCAGCAGCTCATTCGCGAGCGCATCGAACCCTATCAGCAAGAATTCGGCTACAAATCGATCTGGTCCCATGAATTCGCCTTCCCCACCTGGAAGGAGCAGGCCACCCCGATCATCGAAATCCTGCGCGGCTACCTGGAGACCGACTACGACTATCCGCGCACCATCCAGGGCGTACGCGAAGACCTCGACCGCGCCATTCACGAACTGATGGACGACGTCCCACCGGGCGAAGGGCGCGAGCGCCTGCAGCAGGCCCTCGACCTCTCGCTGCGCATGAACCCGCTCACCCCTGATCACCACTTCTACATCGACCAGGGGACCAACGCCCGCCTGCGCCTGGTGCTCATCGCCATCGGCAAGAAGCTGGTCCAGGCCAGGCTGCTCGACGACCCCGAGGACGTCATGTATCTGCGCTACAACGAGCTGCGCCTGCTCATGACCAATCCCGGCGCCGTGCCCGCCCGCGAGCTGGTCTCACAGCGGCGCGACGAACGCGAGCGCGCCTATCAGATTCGCCCGCGCGAATGGGTCGGCACAGCCACCAAGACGGCCCTGGCTTTCCCCTACAACGCCCTCTGGGGCTTCCCGGAGAAGTTCTACAAACAGCCGGCCCAGAAGAGCGACGAGATCCGCGGCCTGGCCGCCTCGCCCGGCGTCGTCGAAGGCCCGGCGCGCGTCGTCCTCTCGCTGGAGCAATTCGACCAGGTGCGCGAAGGCGACATTCTGGTCTGCCGCATGACAAATCCCGCCTGGGTCGTCCTCTTCACGCGCATCGTCGGCCTCGTCACCGACGCCGGCGGCGTCACCTCGCACCCGGCGGTCGTCTCGCGCGAATTCGGCATTCCGGCAGTGGTCGGCACCTCCGACGCCACCCAGCGCATCAAGACGGGCGACCGCATCCGCGTCAACGGTGCCACCGGCGTAGTGGAGGTCCTTGCTTGACGCTGACACGCAAGAGCCTGCGCCAGCAGATCAAAGAGATCCTGCTGACGCGCATCCTGCAGGGCGAGTACCAGCCCGGCGACCGCCTGATCGAGCTGCAGATCGCGCAGGAATTCGGCACCAGTCAGGCGCCGGTGCGCGAATCCCTGCGCGAGCTAGAGGCGCTGGGCTTCGTCGAGTCGATCCCCTACCGCGGGGCGCGCGTTCGCGCCGTCTCGCAGCAGGAGCTGGCCGAAGTCTACCCCGTCCGCGCCGCCATCGAAGAGGTGGCGGCCCGGGCGGCGGCGGCCCGCCTGGCCGGCGACGTCAGCGCCCTGGAGGCCGAGATCGCCGCCATGCACCGCGCCGCCGACGACGGCGACCTCTACGCCCAGGTCTGTCACGACGTCGCCTTTCACCGCCTGATCGTCGAAGCCTGCGGCAACCGCGTCCTGCAGGAAGTCTGGCGCTCACTGCGCATCGAGGCCCGCACCCTCATCAGCGTCGTCAAAACCGAAATCGAGCCGCACCAGCTGGCCGACATGCACCGTCCCATTCTGGAGGCGCTGCGCGCCGGCGATGGCGAGCTGGCAGGCCGCCTGTTGCGCCAGCATGTCGAATTCTTCGGGGAACTGGTCCTGAAAGGAGAACACGCATGACTCGCCTTGTCGATCTCTCGATGCCGGTGCACAAAGGCATGATGACCTTTCCTCGGGTCGTGCCGCCGGCCCTGCTGATGTACGAGACCTGGCAGGAATTCGCCGAGGGCATCGGCGCCGCCCAGTACGGCGCCACCTGGCTCACGGCCTCCTACCTCGTCATCCAGGGCGACCACATCGGCACCCACTGCGACGCCCTCAAGCACGTGCGCGGCCCCGAGGCGCCCGGTCCCGAGGGCATCCCTCTGGAATACTGCTACTCCGACGGCGTCGTCCTCGACTTCCGTGACAAGCCCTACGGCTACGGCATCACGCGCGCCGACATTGAGGAGGCCCTCGCCAGAATCAACTACACCCTCAAGCCGCGCGACATCGTCCTGATCCAGACCGGCGCCTCAGCCTACAACACCGAGCCGCGCTATCTCACCGACCACTGCGGCATGACCGCCGAGGCCACCCGCTACCTGATCTCGCAGGGCGTGCGCATGATGGGCACCGATGCCCCCACCTTTGACCCGCCCGTCTGGGCCATGTTCGAGCGCAAACAGTTCTGGGAGGCCCACCTGGTCATGAAAGAAGAAGACTACTGGCACCTGGAGAACCTGGTCAACCTTGATCAGCTGCCGCCCTGCAACTTCAAGGTCGCCGTCTTCCCCATCAAATGGGTCGGCACGACCGGCGCCCCTGTGCGCGCCGTCGGCATCATCGAAGATGAGAGCTAGCCTGAGCCGACAGCCCGGGCGCAGCTGCCAGGGCCTGCATCCATCCAACACGGAGACGAGAGAAGGAGAGCATCATGCGACAGCAAGTGCAGCAGGGGGCCATTCTCTGGTTCGACGAAGCGGCCTGCTGTGACGTGCGCCAGGCCGGCGGCAAAGGGGCCAGCCTGGCGACCATGACCGCCCAGGGCCTGCCAGTACCGCCAGGCTTCGTCATCCCGGCCTCGATCCTGGAGCAATCCGTCGAGCGCGAGCGGCTGCTAGAGCTGACCCTGGCCCAGCGCCACGCCGAGGCCCAGGCCCTGGTCCGCCAGGCCGAACCGCCGCGCGCCGCCATCAGCGCTGCCTACGAGCGCCTGGCGCCCGGCAACGGCCTGGTCGCCGTGCGCTCCTCGGCCTGCGCCGAAGACTCCGAAGCGGCCAGCTACGCCGGCCAACAGGAGACCTACCTCAATGTGCGCGGAGCCGAGGAGGTCTGTCGCCGCGTCGTCGACTGCTGGGCCTCCTTCTTCAGCGAGCGGGCCATCTTCTACCGGGCGCGCAAAGGCTCGCTGCACGACCTCGGCATGGCCGTCGTCGTCCAGAAGATGCTGGCCCCCGAGAAATCCGGCGTCCTCTTCACCGTTGACCCGGTCAACCGGCGCCGCGATCGCCTGATCATCGAGGCGGTTTTTGGCCTCGGCGAGCAGGTCGTTTCGGGCGAGGTCACGCCCGATCACTACGTCGTTGACCGCGCCGGCACCATCAAGCGCGAGCAGATCGTCGGCGCACAGCGCGTGCTGGAGCCGGAGGAGATTCGCCGCCTGACGGAGCTGGGCCTGCACCTGATGGAGCTGTTCGGCCAGCCCCAAGATATTGAATGGGCCATCGAACATGGACAGCTCTACCTGCTCCAGTCGCGGCCCATTACCACCCTTTGAGCGGCGGTGCGCTGCTTCTTCTTTTTCTTCTTCTTCCTTGCCAGGCTCGCCCGCCCTGCCGCGGCGGCCCCACTCATAGGGGTGAGGCCGGCTCTGGACGGGGCGGGCGAGTGGGTGGAACGGCTGGCGCTGACCCACCCCGGCAGAGAGGCAGCGATGCGCCGCCTGTCGGCCAACGAACGTACAAGCAAGTAAGTAAGAGAGAGCGCGAGAGCTAGCGAGCGAACTAGAAAGAAGCTGGAAGCCCTATGGCCAGACCAATTCCTGCGTGGCTTGCCCCGACCTCCCTGGAGGAGGCTCTGGAGCTGCGCGCCCGCTATGGTGAGGAGGCGATCGTGGTGGCCGGCGGCACCTTTGTCGGCATCCTGATCAATCAGGGTCTGCTGCAGCCGGCGGCCCTCCTGGCCCTGCGCCGGGTCAGGGAACTGGCCTATCTCCGCGTCGAGGATGCCAACGCCGCAGGCCGGCCCCTGCTGCGCATCGGCGCCATGACCACTCACCGCGCCCTGGAGCGCTCGCCGCTGGTCCAGCGCGGCTGGCCGGTGCTGGCCAGCACCTTCGCCCTGGTCGCCAGTCCGCGCGTCCGCAACCAGGCCACCGTTGGGGGCGTCCTGGCCGACGCTGACTACGCCTCCGACCCGCCGGCCCTGCTCCATGCTCTGGGCGCCAGCGTCGTCGCGCGCAGTCCCCAGGGGCAGCGCCTGATTCCCGTCGAAGAGCTGATCGTCGGCCACTACGAAACCAGCCTGCGCCCCGACGAGCTACTCACCGAAATCCAGGTTCCCGGAGGCCTCGAAGGGGCCGTCTACCGCAAATTCCGTTCACGCTCCAGCGAAGACCGCCCCTGCGTGGCCGTCGCTGCCGTGCGTCGCGAGGGGCGCCTGCGCATCGCCGTCGGCGCCGTCGCCGAGCGCCCGCAGTATTTTCCCGAGATCTGCGCTCTGGCGGCAGGCCAGCCAACGATCGAACCAGAGCTGGCGCGCGAGATCGGCGAGCGCTACGCCGCCGCCATTGATCCCCTCAGCGATGCCCGCGGCTCCGCCCACTACCGCCGGCGCGTCATCGCCGTCGAAGTACGCCGGGCCCTGGAAGATCTCAACCGGATCATCGCAGCGAGAGGAGGGAGCCAGAGCCATGCCTGAGCCAGGCGACAACACCCATTATGCTGAGCCTGATCCGCGCGTAACCGGGGCCATCCGCTACGCCCAGGATGTCGAGCTACCCGATATGCTCTATGCCTGTGTTGTGCGCTCGCCCTACGCTCATGCGCGGGTGCTGCGCGTCGACACCTCGGCCCTGCCCGCCGACGTCGTCGCCCTGACCCCGGACGACGTGCGCTCTCTCGGCCTCTATGGCTGCCAGATCAAAGATCAACAGGTGCTGGCCGTTGAGCGCGCCCTCTACATTGGCGATCCCGTGGCCGCCGTGGCCGCTGCCACTCCGCGGGCCGCGCGCGAAGCCGCCGAACTGATCGAGGTCGACTACGAAGAGCTGCCGGCGGTCTTCGACGCCGTCGAGGCCATCCAGCCGGGGGCGCCCCTGCTTCATGAAGATCTGGCCATCTCCGACAACGACGCCGCCTACTTCGGCATGCGTCCCGAGCCGCAGCGCAACGTCTGCCATCACTTTCGCATCCGCCACGGCGACGTCGAGCAGGGCTTTGCCGAGGCCGAGGTCATCGTCGAAGGGACCTATCGCACACCCAGCGCCCAGCACGTCCCGATGGAGCCGCATGCCTGCCTGGCACATTGGACCCCCGAGGGGCGGCTAGAGGTCTGGACGGGAACGCAGACGCCCTTTAACCTGCGCATGGACCTGGCCGGCATCTTCGGCCTGCCCCAGGAGCATATTCGCATCATCGCCCCGCCGATGGGCGGCGCCTTCGGGGCCAAGACCTTTGTGCGCTACGAGGCCATTGTCGCCTGCCTGGCGCGCAAAGCCGGTCGGCCCGTCAAGCTCGTCCTGCGGCGTGACGAGGAATGGCTGACGCTCAACCGCCATCCGGCGACCATCCACGTCAAGCTTGGAGCCAAACGCGATGGCACCCTGGTCGCCAAGCAGGTCACCTGCTGGGTCAACACCGGCGCTTACGCCGACTGCGGCCCCGGCGTCGCCCAGAAAATGGGCTTCGCCTCGCCCGGTCCCTATCGCATCCCCCATGTCTGGGTCGACTCCTACTGCATCTACACCAACTTGCCGTCTAACGGCGCCTTCCGCGGCTACGGGGCCACGCAAGCCGTCTGGGCTTCGGAGCGCACGATGGACCTGCTGGCCGAGCGCCTGGGCCTGGACCCCCTTGAGCTGCGCCTCAAGAATGTCCTGGTTGACGGCGACCGCTACTGCACGGGCGAGGTCATGCACGATGTCCATTTCGCCGACTGCCTCAAGGCGGTGGCCGAGCAGATCGGCTGGCAAGGCGGGCGCCGCGGCAAGGGCCTGGCCGTGCTCCTCAAGGGCATGCAGACGCCAAGCCGGGCCTCGATCGTCGTCGAGGCCAACGAGGACGGCAGCTACACCGTCCACTGCGCGACCGCCGAGATGGGCCAGGGAGCCTGGCGCGCCATCCGCATGCTGGCCGCCGAGCAGCTCGGTGTACCGGTGGAGCGCGTGCACTTCCCCGTACCGGACACCGACATCGTGCCCTACGATACTCGCACCACCTCCAGCCGCTCAACCTACATGATGGGGCGGGCATTGGTGGAGGCCGTGCGCCAGCTCAAGGAAAACGGCGAGCTGGGCTACGGCGAGTGCGTCAACGAGGGCGGTCTCGATCCCGATACCGGCCAGGGCATCGCCTCGACCCACTGGCATCAGGGGGCCGCTGCCGCCGAAGTGCGTGTCGACGAGGAGACCGGCAAGCTGGAGGTCGTCCACCTACACACGGCTATCTACGCCGGGCGCGTCGTCAATCCGCCGGCGGCCCAGTTGCAAAACGAAGGCTCGATGATCATGGGCCTCGGGAGCGCCCTCTTCGAGGAGATCACCTTTAGCGAGGGCCAGGTCACCAACGCCAATCTCTCCGACTACAACATTCCGGCGGCGGACGATCTGCCACGCCTGACCTACGAGCTGATCGAGCGACCGGGCGCCGAGATCCACGGGCTGGGCGAGACGGCCTTGCCGCCGGTGCCCGCCGCCATCGGCAATGCCCTCTTCTCGCTCGGCATTCATGTACGCGACCTGCCGCTCACGCCTGAGCGCGTCCTCGAAGCGAGCGAGCGCCGCCGGGCCGCGCCGGTCTGAGTCAGGACGGAGGGGGAGAAGCAAGGGAAGGAGCGCCATCATGGCTGCAATGGAGATCCATTTCACGCTGAACGGCCAGCCGGTGACGGTGCAGGCCGAGCCGGACGAAATGCTGCTGGAGGTCCTGCGCCGCGAGCTGGGCCTGCGCAGCGTGCGCGAGACCTGTGGCCTGGGCATCTGCGGCGCCTGCACGGCCCTGCTCAACGGTCAGCCCATCTCGACCTGTATCCTGCTGGCGCCGCTGGCCGAGGGCTGCGAGATCACTACTGTGGAGGGCCTCGGCGGTCGTCATCCGGTCCAGCGCGCCTTTGAAGAAGTGCAGGCTTTCCAGTGCGGCTACTGCACCCCGGGCATGATCCTGACCATCAAGGCCCTGCTGGAGGAGCAGCCGGAGCCGGATGAGGAGACGATCAGGCGCGCGCTCGGGGGCAATCTCTGCCGCTGTGGCTGCTATCTCAAGATCATCCAGGCCGCCCAGCGCGCCGCGGCCCTGCTGGCCGAAGAACGGCAGCGCCAGCCGCAGCCGGGGCCAGCCTCTATCTCGTAATGCCGCCGTGTTATCCTTCTTAGAGAAGAAGAGAGAGGATCAGGAGTCGCCTACCATGAAATTTGTAACCTACGATGCTGGCCAGGGGCCGCGCGTCGGCCTGCTCGAAGGAGAGCAGATCTTTGATGTGGGCTTCACGGGCGACATGGTGGCCTTCATCGAAGCCGGGGCCCCCATTGCCCGGCGGGAGCCTGTCAGCGGGGCGCGTCTGCTGGCGCCGCTGCGCCCTCGTTCCCTGCGCGATTTTCTGGCCTTCGAGGGCCACCTCAAGAACGCGATGGGGCGCCTCGGACGACCCATCGCCCCCGAATGGTACACGGTGCCGGCCTACTACAAAGGGCTGCCCGATACGGTCATCGGTCCCGAGGAAGAGATCCCCTGGCCGGCCTACACCGAGCGCCTCGACCACGAGCTGGAGCTGGCCGCCATCATCGGGCGGCGCGGCAAGGACATCCCCAAAGAGGAGGCCATGCACTACATCTTTGGCTACACCATCTGGAACGATGTGTCGGCCCGCGATGTGCAGACGCGCGAGCTGCCCGTCAACATGGGACCCTGCAAGGCCAAGGATTGGGATGGCTCCAACGTGCTGGGACCCTGCATCGTTACCGCCGATGAGATCGATCCGGGCAACCTGCGCATGGTCGTGCGCGTTAACGGCGAGGTCTGGGGCGAGGACAACTCGGGCCACATGCACCATACCTTTGCCGACATGATCGCCTATGCCTCCCAGGCCCAGACCCTCTATCCCGGCGAGGTCTTTGGCTCCGGCACCGCCGCCGGCGGCTCCGGTCTGGAGCTGGATCGCTGGCTGCGCGAGGGCGACGTGGTCGAGCTGGAGATCGAAGGGATCGGCGTTCTGCGGAACCGCATCGGCAAAAAACAGCAGAAGAGAGGAGCGTAACGCAAGCTATGGCCTACATTGTTGCTGCCTATTGGCGCGCCAAGCCGGGTCAGGAGGAGACCATCCGCCGCGTGCTGGAGATCATGACGCCCCTGTCGCTCCAGGAGCCTGGTTGTCTCTTCTACCAACCGCATCGCTCGCCCGACGACCCGCGCCTCTTCTTCATCTATGAGCAATACGCTGACGAGGCGGCCTACGAGGCCCATATGGCCACTCCCCATTTCGAACAATATGTCAAGGGCGAGGCCATTCCCAATCTGGAGAGCCGCGAGCGCCACTTTTTCTGGACGCTCTGATGTGCCGCGTCCGCGCGGAGAGGAAGCAGCGCCCACCTGCAGGCTGGCTCACCCGCCCGGCGGGCTGGCCTGCAGCCCATCCCATTACATACTATTAAGGAATCCATTGAACAGAACGAAGGCAAGGCTATGACCAGAATTGTCGATCTTACGCCGGCGGTCCCCGAGGGCTTCAAGGGACCTCCGTCGACCAACATCGGCGTTCACTTCGAAGTGCGCACCAAAGTTGGCGAAGGGGCCAGAGGCGAGCGGCCCTACTGGCAATCGGGCCAGGTGACCATGAGCCTGCATACGGGCTGTCATGTCGAGTCGGCCCTGCACTGCTTCGAAGGCGGCGAGGCCATCGACCAGGTCGCCCTTGAGCGCGTCATCGGCAGCGCCGTCGTCCTCGACCTCACGCCCGTTGAGGAGCGCATGCTCATCGACGTCCCGCTGCTGGAGCGGGCAGTCGAGCGCCTGCGCGCTCACGGCGAAGAGCTGCGCCCGGGCGACATCCTGCTCTTGCGCAGCGACTGGGCCCAGCGCGCCATCGGTACGCCGCGCTACTTCCCGCGCTCGCCGGCCCTGACCGAAGCGGCGGCCCACTGGCTGGTCGCGAAGCAGCCCAAGAGCATCGGCTGCGACTTCTTCGAGGAGCCGGCGGCCCGTGAGCAGGGCTGGACCGCCGATCAGTTCGTGGTCCATCGCACCATTCTCGGGGCGGGTATTCCCCTCATTGAGGGGCTGGTCAACCTGGCGCAGTTGCCGCCGCGCTGCCAGTTCTTCGCCCCCTTCTATCACTTTGCCGGCATCGACAGCGCCCCGGCGCGCGCCTTCGCCCTCATCCCGGAGGAGCAGCCATGAGCGAGCGGCCCGCGCCGCTAGTGATCCAGCTCCTGCGACACGGGCGCGTCGCCTCGCATCGCGGCGATGTCCCCGTGACCGAGGAGGGCAGGCAAGAGATCGCACGCCTGGCCGAAGCGCTGGCCGAACGCCTGCAGCCCGGCGAAGAGATAATCATCTTGCACGCCGCGCCCCGACGCGCCAGCGAGACCGCTCAAGTCCTCTACGAGGTTCTCAGTCGCGCCTGTACCGCCCGCGCCAGCGAGGCAGCCAGACCGGAGGAGCGCATCGTCATCCACGAGCCACGGCGCAACGATGCTCTGCGCACGCCCGACCTCTACCTGGCTGGCACGCGCGTCGAGATGGTCAGCAGCGCTGCCGCCCTCGTGGAGCAACTGCCATCCTGGTGCGGCCTCAGCGCCGAGGACGTCGCCCGTCATCCCTTCTGGCAGGGCTTCTGGAGCACGCCCGACCGCATCGGCTACTGGGTCAGGCTGGCTGATCCGCCGGGCGAAAACTCGCTGTGCGCGGCGCGGCGCCTCTGGACCTTCGCGCGCAGCCTGGCCGACGGCCCGCATCGCCAGCCGCGGCGCTACCTCTGCGTCTCCCATTCGCCGCTCCTGCGCGCCTTCCTGCGCCACTACCTCTTTGACGGCGTCGACCCGGGCGAACCCGAGTATGGCGAGGCCATCGACATCGAGGCTCAGCCTGACGGCGCCTTGCAGATCCGTTATCGTCAGAATCAGCGCCTGCTGACCTGAGCGGCCCGGCAGCCCGGTCCGGTCTGTCGCTCCCGTTTCGCCAGCAGGCGCGGAGAGGGCAGGCAGGCAGGCCGGACCGACCCGCCGCTCAAGGAGTGGGCGCCTCCGACTCCGGCGAGAACTCGACCAGGCCGTGCTGGCCCCCACTCTTGCGCGCCACGTAAGCCTGCTCCAGCGTAATCGTGTGGTCGACCGCCTTGCACATATCGTAGATTGTCAAAGCGGCCACCGTCGCCGCCGTCAGCGCCTCCACCTCAACGCCCGTCTTGTAGGTCGTGCGCGCGCTCGTCTCGATCAGAATCAGCCCCTGCTCGCGCTGCAGCTCAAAGCTGACGCCGACGTGCGTCAGCGGCAGCGGATGGCAGAGCGGAATCAGCTGCGGCGTTGCCTTGGCAGCCATAATAGCCGCGATGCGCGCCACCTCCAGCACGTTGCCCTTGGCAATCTGGTTCCGCTCGATGAGCGCCAGCGTCTGCGGCTGCAGGCGCACACGGGCCCGGGCAGTGGCCTCACGCAGGGTTTCCGCCTTCTCGCTCACATCGACCATGCGCACATGGCCGCCAGCGTCCACGTGGCTCAGCTGAGCCGAAGACTCCTCTGGCCCAGGCATCGCACAATTCCCCCTTTCGCCTGCCTTCTGCAGGTCTTTCAGTCTTTCCCGTTGGCCTGCCTGTCCAGGTAGGTTGCCGAATCAGGCCGCTCATCCGGTTCTGCCGGCAGTATATCATGACGAGCTGCGGGGAAGCCAGGAGCGGGGCAATGCCGCTGACCGCTGGTCGCTGGGGCCGCGCCCATGATTCTAACATTCCTCTAACACAATTCCTACGGAACTCTAACGCTTCTCTTGTGTTGTTCTAACGGCGGATGTGGCATCTAGTATAGGCGGAGAGAACCCAGGACAGGACAGCAAGCCAAGAAGAGAGTCACTAAACGGTCGAGGTCGAGTAACGGACGGTGAGCAGCGGTCAGCGCCTCGCGCCTTGCCGTGTCGCACTGAGCGGAGTCAGGCCGTCCCAGACCGGCCCGGTGCAGGGACGGATGGACGGACGGGCGAAATCTAGCTGGAGCGGGCGGCGGGCAGGAGGCGAGACTGCGCCAGCCGTCCTTTTGTGAGCCTGCTTCTTCCCCTGGCCGGAGTTCACAACCGATCGATCGACCGACCAGCGGAACGAACGGAACGAACGAACAGCGAAGGGAGTGTGTGCGCATGGCGAAGATTCGTCCTGTAGGCGACCGCGTCGTGGTCAAGCCGCTTCCGAAGGAGGAAGTGACCAAGAGCGGGATCGTCATCCCCGATACAGCTAAGGAGAAGCCGCAGGAGGGCACAGTGATCGCCGTCGGCAGCGGGCGCCTGCTCGATAACGGGGACCGGGTGCCCATCGAGGTGCGCGAGGGCGATCACGTCTTGTTTGCCAAGTACGGCGGCACCGAGTTCAAGCTCGACAACGAGGAGTATCTGGTCCTCAAAGAGAGCGATATTCTGGCCGTGCTGAGCTGAACCGTCCTGAACGGGGCCGCGCGAGATCGCGCTCATCTCTCTTCTCATCTGTATTATCTACTTTGGTGAATGAACTGAACCACATCGTTACTTCTTACCGCTTGTCTTGAGGAAGCGCTTGCCAAGGCCGCGCGGGCCGCCCGGTCTGGCCGAGGCAGGCTGCTAGTGAGAAGAGAAGGCTGACGGGATACGCAAGCAAGCGCACAAGAAGACGCAGTAGTAGTAGTAGTAGTAGTTTGAAAGCGAGGTGGAGTACAGCGATGGCGAAGCAGCTGATCTTTGACGAGCAGGCGCGTCACGCTTTGAAGAAGGGTATTGACGTATTGGCGGAGGCCGTCAAGGTTACACTTGGCCCCAAGGGGCGCAACGTCGCGCTGGATAAGAAGTTTGGCGCGCCCAGCGTCACCCACGATGGCGTCACCGTCGCCAAGGAGATCCAGCTGGAGGACCCCTTTGAGAACATGGGGGCCCAGCTCCTGAAAGAAGCGGCCACCAAGACCAACGATGTCGCCGGCGATGGTACGACGACCGCCACCGTGCTGGCGCAGGCCATCGTCACTGAGGGTCTGAAGAACCTGGCCGCTGGTGCCAACCCGATGCAGCTCAAGCTCGGCATCGACAAGGGTACCGAGGCCGTTGTCGAATATATCCGCTCCAAGGCTATCCCCGTCGAGGGCAAGAAGGAAATCGCCCAGGTCGCCACAATCTCCGCCGCTGATGAGACCATCGGCAACCTGATCGCCGAGGTCATGGAGAAGGTCGGTAAGGACGGCGTCATCACCGTCGAAGAGTCCCGCGGCATCAACTTCGAGACCGAGTATGTCGAGGGTATGCAGATTGACCGCGGCTATATCTCCCCCTACTTCGTGACGAACTCCGAGAAGATGGAGGCCGTCATCGACGAGCCGTACATCTTGATCACCGATAAGAAGATCAGCGCCGTCCAGGATATCCTGCCTGTTCTGGAGCAGCTGACCCAGCAGGGCAAGCGCGAGATCGTCATCGTGGCGGAGGACGTCGATGGCGAGGCCCTGGCGACCCTGGTAGTCAACAAGCTGCGCGGCGTGCTGAATGTGCTGGCCGTCAAGGCCCCGGGCTTCGGTGATCGCCGCAAGGAGATGCTGCGCGACATGGCCATCCTGACTGGTGGCCAGGTGATCAGCGAGGAGATGGGCCGCCGCCTGGATAGCGCGACCGTGGCCGATCTGGGTCAGGCCCGCCGCGTGGTGGCGACCAAGGACAATATGACCATCGTTGAGGGCCGTGGCAATCCGGCTGACATCCAGGCCCGCATTCGCCAGATCAAGGCTCAGATCGAGGAGACCACCAGCGACTACGATCGCGAGAAGCTGCAGGAGCGCCTGGCGAAGCTGGCCGGTGGCGTGGCCCTGATTAAGGTTGGCGCCGGTACCGAGGTCGAGCTGAAGTATCGCAAGACGCGCGTGGAGGACGCCCTGTCGGCGACGCGCGCCGCGGTCGAAGAGGGTATCGTCCCCGGCGGTGGCGTGGCCCTGCTCAATGCCATCAAGGCCCTCGATAACGTGAAGCTGGAGGGCGACGCGGCCACGGGCGTGTCGATCCTGCGCCGCGCTCTGGAGGAGCCAATGCGCCAGCTGGCCATCAACGCGGGCCGCGATGGCTCGGTGGTGGTCGAGGGCGTGCGCCGCGCGCAGCAGGAGCAGAAGAACGAGAACGTTGGCTACAACGTGCTGACCGATCGCTACGAGGATATGGTCGCCGCCGGTATCATCGACCCGGCCAAGGTGACCCGCTCGGCCCTGCAGAATGCGGCCAGCATCGCCGCCATGATCCTGACGACGGAGGCCCTCGTCACCGATATTCCAGAGAAGGAGAAGGCCCCAGCAGCGCCGGCTCCTGAGTACTAGTCGTCTCTAGCAGATGAGCTGTCTATAGCTCTAGCGCTTCCGCTCTGGATACCTCAAGGAGACTCCCTGAAGCTTGTCGCCCCTTCCCCCGCCAACCAGGGGGAAGGGGCTTGGCTCTTTTTTTGGGGCTTAATTCCAATCCCTATTCCAATCCCGAAACGGGCTTAAGCGGTGTTCGGACCCACGCTGAGCAGAGAGTGGCTGACACTGCTTCCCCTTGAGTTTCAATCCCGAAACGGGCTTAAGCGGTGTTCGGACTCCAGATCGAGGAAGCAGGCCCCGACAGGCCCCTCGCCCGAAGGTTTCAATCCCGAAACGGGCTTAAGCGGTGTTCGAACGTCCGCGAGTGCTTGCCAATAGCCACGGGCCGCGCTGTTTCAATCCCGAAACGGGCTTAAGCGGTGTTCGGACCTGAGAACGAGAATGCAAGTAACTAAACAGAGGA
>NZ_MCIF01000002.1:4755660-4902265 GCF_003268475.1 Thermogemmatispora tikiterensis
CAGGCCATGCCGACAAGGGATAGATCGAGGGTAGGGCAAGGTTCCAATCCCTAAACGGGCTTAAGCGGTGTTCGGACATGGTTTTCTCATATTCCAATTATATCATATTAGAGAAGTTCCAATCCCTAAACGGGCTTAAGCGGTGTTCGGACGGTACCCCTTCTAAGATAGCATCTGGAGCGGCCTCTGTCAAGGCTTTTCGATGATCCCAAAAAATCGGTCATCAGTGACCGCATTCGTGCGGCTATGTTGCCAGCCACGTTGGCCCTCGGACCGCTTCAAAAGCCATTCGAGGATCGCTGCGTGGAAAGTCGGGAGCCGAGATCCTCGAAGCGACAGGCACCAGAAATATATTCTTCATTCGAACGGTATTTCTGGCAAAAGAAAATATAAAAAGAACATCGCCAGCTTGTCCCGCGCACCTTCGCCATCACTTCACTCAACGACGCGTTGATATCGCCGGTATCAACCGCCTCTCGGAGCGCATCCTGAGCAACGCCGCCGCCGCCATCGCCGGCATGGCCCGCACCTATGCCTCTTTCCAGCCGACGCCAAGCAGCCGTCTCCTCATCGGCGCCACCATGTTTGGCGTCACCACGCCCTGTGTGACGGAGGCCCGACGCTACCTTGAAGGGCGCGGCTACGAGGTGCTGGTCTTCCAAGCCACCGGCACCGGCGGCCAGTCGCTTGAAGCCCTGGTCCGGGGCGGTTTCCTGGCCGGTGTTCTCGACATCACCACGACCGAGCTGGCCGACGAGCTGGTGGGCGGCGCCCTCGATATGGTCAACTTTGGCCCCATAGAGACGGTCCCCGAGAAATTCCGTTCGCGTCGCCTCTACAAGCACAATCCAACCGTCACCTTGATGCGCACCACGCCCGAAGAATGCGCCGCCCTCGGCCACATCATCGCCCGCAAGCTCAACCAGGCGCGTGGCCCGGTTGCTCTCTTCATCCCGCTGCGTGGCGTCTCGCTCATCGATACCGAGGGACAACCGTTCTACGATCCCGCTGCCGACCAGGCCCTCATCAGTGCGCTCAAAGCCGATCTGCGGCCCCATATCGAGGTCCATGAGCTGGACATGGACATCAACGATCCGCGCTTCGCCCAGGCAATGGCTCGTCGCCTCGATGAGCTGATCCAGCAGCAGCGGCCTCCCGCCAGCGAGCAGACAGACAGTGGGCAGGCGCAGACTCAACAAACTCAAGCGCCCAGCGAAGGAGGAGCAGTCTCATGAATCGAGCAGAGGCACTTGCGCGATTGCGAGAAACCGTCAAGCAAGGAGGAGTGATGATCGGCGCAGGCGCAGGGACCGGCCTGTCGGCCAAGTGCGCTGAGGCCGGCGGCGTTGACCTGATCATCATCTACAACTCGGGCCGCTACCGCATGGCCGGACGCGGCTCCCTGGCGGGCCTGCTCCCCTATGGAGATGCCAACGCCATCGTTGTCGAGATGGCCGGTGAAGTGCTGCCGATGCTGATCCTCCTGGCCAGATCAGGCTGGCGAATGACCCGGCGTGCCGTCCTCAAGGCGATAGACGCGGCGCGCGGTCTCCGACCACAGGAGGCGCTGCTCGTAGAGCGGGTAGGCGCTCAGCATGGCCCGCAGCGCCTCATACCAGCGTCGGTAGCTGGAAGCCAGCAAAACCACAGGCCAATCGCCGCCGAACAGCAGGCGCTCGGGACCAAAGGCCGCCATCACTGTCCCCAGATAGGGGACCAGGTCGTAGGCGCTCCATCGCTCGTGGTCGGCCTCCGTCACCATGCCGCTGACTTTGCAGACCACGTTTGGCAGCTCGCCCAGAGCGTGAATGTGCTCCCGCCACGGCTCGCGCTCTCCTCTACGAATCGGCGGCTTACCCAGGTGATCCAGGATGAAATTTGTGTCGGGGCAGCGCCGCACCAGCTCGACCACGCTGGCCAGCTGCTGGTGGCGTACGCACACATCGCAGGACAGACCATAGTCGGCGAGCAAACGCACGCCGTCGATGAAGGCCGGGCGCAGGCAGAAATCGTCTTCCGCCTCGTTCTCGATGTTGCGCCGTACCCCCTTAATCAAAGGCGAGAGTGCTCGCAGCGCCTCCAGATGCGCGCGCACCGCCAGGCCCTGCTCCAGGGGGGCCGCGGCGACAATGGCCTTCAGCCGCGGCTCCTCCCGCGCTACCTCAACGATCCAGGCTGCTTCCCGCAGCGCCTCCTCGGGTGCCACCACCACCTCGACGTAGACCAGTGCCTCGATCGGCAGACCCTGCGTCTCCCGCCGGTAGTCCTCCGGTCCAAAGGCACGCTTGAGCTGCGGATGCGCCTCCAGCCAGGGCATGCGAAAGCGCTGCGGGTCCCAAAAGTGGACATGGGCATCAATGACTGGGAGCAGCTCGTCTGCTCCCACGGAGGAAGAGAGAGAAACATCGCGCATGGCGGCCCTCGCTCCTTTCTGTGCCTCTCTGCGCAGGGAAGGACTCCCCTGGCTTGGTGCCGATGCGCCTGGCCTGCAATGCCGGCCCTCTCTCCCCGGCAGCCAGAGCTGGCCGACTGGCCTGGCGCCGCCTCACTCGCCTCGCATTACGAAGCCTGATAGATGGCCTCCAGCTCATCCCACAGCTCCGCCGGAATCGGCTGCTGAGCCAGGGCCAGTGTCTCAGCGACCCGCTCGGGCCGCGTCACGCCAACAATGGTCGAGGCAATGCGCTCATCGCGCAGCGAGAACTGCAGAGCCGCCGCCGCCAGCGGCACCCCATAACGCGCGCAGGCGGCCTGCATACGCCGGGCCTTCTCCAACAGCTCCGCGCTGGCCTCGCCGTACATGTAGCGCGGATAGGCGTCCGGTCCCTTGGCCAGCAGCCCGCTGCCGTAAGGAGCAGCATTCACTGCAGCCACCCCGCGGCTCCGGCACAGGTCCCAGAAGCGGTCGGCCTCGCGATTGAGCAGCGTATAGCGGTTGTGAGAGATGGCCGCCTCGAAGAGACCCGTCTCCACAAAGCGCGTCATCATCTCGATCGGGCCGCCGGCGATGCCCAGATGCTCGATCAGGCCCTCCTCCTTCAACTGGAGCAGGACCTCGACCGGGCCGCCCGGGGCCATCATCACCTCGAACGGGTCCTGTGTCGGATCAGGAATATACTCAGGATCGTGCAGGTAGACCAGCTGCAGCCGCTCCAGACCCAGCAAGCGCAGGCTGCGCTCCACGCTGCGGCGCATTTGCGGACCGCTGAACTCGCCCGTCTGCAGATTGCGGTCGGCCTTAGTCGCCAGGACGAAGCCAGGCGGCAGGCCGCCCAGCTCGCGCAGCACGCTGCCAATGCGGCGCTCGCTCTCGCCGTCGCCATAGGCCGCCGCCGTATCAAGGAAATTGATCGGACTGGCAAAGACGGCGCGGATCGTGGCTAAAGCCCGCTCCTCGGGCACCTCGTAAGCAAAGGTCTCCGGCATATTACCCAGTGGGGCACAGCCGATGCAGATCGGCGTCACCTGCAGACCAGTCTGGCCCAGCGCTCGCCGCGGCAGCGGGGCCGCAGTCCCCATTTCAGACGTCATGGCTACAACATACCTCCTCTGCGTTCGCTCCTTCAGGAACAGGGGTGGCAGCGCCTGGACGGCTCGGCTCAGCCAGCGGCTGACCTGGCCACTCAGGCCACTCTCGGGACAGTTGACTGTCGCGCGTCCGCTGCTCCACACAGCGCAGCCTGAGCGCCATCAGATGGCCGTCCAGCCACCGTCGATCACCAGCGCAGAGCCGGTCACAAAGGCCGCCTCATCTGAGGCCAGATAGAGGGCTGCCGCCGCGATCTCCTCGGGTCGCCCCATGCGTCCCAGTGGCTGGCGCGCATGGAGCTGCTGGCGTACCTCATCCTCGCGACCGGCGAAATCGCGCGCCAGGTAGCCCTCCACAAACGGCGTGTGCACCGTGCCCGGGCAGATAGCGTTGCAGCGAATACCCTGTTTCACATAATCGGCGGCAATAGTGCGCGTCAGCGCCAGCACCGCCCCTTTGCTCGCGCTATAGACCAGGCGGCGCTCCACACCGATCATCGCTGCCACCGAGGCCATATTGATGATCACCCCGCCAGGCGGCTGTTGGGCCAGCATCTGGCGCACCCCCTCGCGAGCACAGAGAAAGACGCCGCGGGCATTGACGCGCATCACACGCTCCCAATCCTCCAGCGACGCCTCCAAAACAGTGCCCACGTGGCTGACGCCAGCATTATTGACCAGAATGTCTAACCGGCCCTCGCGAGAGGCCACCTCTGCCACTGCCGCCCGCACCTGATCCTCCTCAGCCACATCCAGCGTCTGGGCGCGGGCCTGGCCGCCAGCGGTCACAATCGCCTCCGTCACGCGCTGCGCCGCCTCCGGGCGCACATCGGCCACCACCACCCGCGCCCCCTGGCGCGCGAAGAGCAGCGCAATCTGCTCTCCGATCCCCGAGCCGGCGCCGGTGATCAATGCCACCTTCCCATCCAGACGAAAGACCACGCTTGCTCCTCCTTTCCGTTCCGGTCCTGTCTATTGGTGAGGCTCCCTTCCCGCCGCAGCGGAGGGAGGCAAGCCGCCATCCTCGACGCTCGCTGGATAGGTGCTAGTCCGTGTGGAAGACCTCGCGCATCATCGCCCACCACTCGCCGGGCGCGCGCGACTCCACAGGCTCCTGCAGGGGATCGGTCAGCTTCCACCACTCCTGTGTTTTCGGGTCGGCGGCCATCTTCGCCATGTCGGCCTCGTAGTCCTCGCCGACGTACTCGAAATAGGCGAAGAGCAGCGTTCCGTGACGGAAAATCGTATAGTTGCGGATATTGCAGGCGTGAATGGTCGCCAGCACCTCCGGCCAGACAGCGGCGTGCAAGCGCTCATAGGTCTCAATAGCGTCTGGCTTGAGGCCAATGATCTGTCCAACTCTGCGCATGGCTGGCAATCCTCCTGTTATTGTAGCGCGCGCGGCAGGCAGATGGAAAGCCTATCCCTGTTCGGTCAAGGCTCCACGCCGCGGCGCCGCACTTGGTCGCCGATCAAGCCTCACTCGCTCAGCTCCTCGGCCTCGCTGCGCTGCATCTCCGCCCAGACCGGCCCATCGGGAAAAGAGTAGGCCGCGATCGAGTCGGCGTGCATTGTCGCGCTGTAGCCTGGGGCCAACGGCGGCAGGTAGCGCCCGTTGCGCATCACCACCGGGTGAACAAAATGCTCGTGCAGGTGCGGCGTATACTCGATCATGCGCCCCTCCAATGAGCCGCTGACAGCGATGTAATCGAAGATCGCCAGGTGCTGCACATACTCAGAGAGGCCCACACCGCCAGCATGGGGGCAGACCGGTATCCCATATTTAGCGGCCAGCAAGAGCACGGCCAGCACCTCGTTGACGCCACCCAGGCGACAGGCGTCGATCTGACAGAAGCCGATGGCCTGAGCCTGAAAGAGTTGCTTGAAGATGATGCGGTTCTGCACATGCTCACCCGTCGCCACCCGCACAGGAGCAATGGCGCGGGCGATGGCGGCATGGCCGAGAATATCATCGGGGCTGGTTGGCTCCTCAATCCAGAGCGGCTGAAACTCCGCCAGCTCCTGCATAACGGCAATGGCCTCTCCCACCTCCCACACCTGGTTGGCGTCCATCATCAGCGTGCAGCCGGGGCCGATCTCCTCGCGCATGATGCGGGCGCGCTGGCGATCCCGCTCCAGGCCGAGGCCGACCTTGAGCTTGAAATGGCGCCAGCCCTCGGCCAGGGCCTGACGGCAGAGGAGCCGCAACTGCTCGTCGCTGTAGCCCGACCAGCCGGCCCCGGTCGTATAGGCAGGATAGCCAAGACGCAGCAGCTCCGCCTCTCGCTCAGCGCGCGTCGGCGCCAGACGCTGTAGCAGCTCCAGAGCCTCGGCGGGCGAGAGCACGTCGCTCAGATAGCGGAAATCGATACAGGCCACCAGCTGCTCGGGCGACATGTCCACCAGCAGCTTCCAGAGCGGCTTCCCCTCGACCTTGGCCCACAGATCCCAGACTGCATTGACCAGAGCCGCCGTGGCCATGTGAATGACCCCCTTCTCCGGCCCGATCCAGCGTAGCTGACTGTCGCCCGTCATGTGGCGCCAGAAAGCGCGCATGTCGGCGGTAAACTCCTCCAGCGTGTGCCCACGCACCAGCGGCGCCAGGGCCCGAATAGCAGCTACACAGACCTCGTTGCCGCGCCCGATGGTGAAGGTAAAGCCATGCCCCTCTAGCCCGTTGGGATGATCGGTCCGCAGGATCACGTAAGCCGCCGAGTAGTCGGGATCGGCATTCATGGCGTCAGAGCCGGCCAGCGTGCGTGAGGTGGGGAAACGAATGTCGTAGGCCCGGACATCAACGATGGTTACTGTCAATACACCACTCCTTTTTACCTGGCTGGCAACGCGCTGCCCCTCCGCCAGAGCAGACAGGCGAACTGGCCGCCTTGTCCTGAACCCGGCTGCTCCCCCTCTCTCCTTGGCTGAAGATCCCGAGGTCCCCAGCCTCTCCCACGACCCCAGCACTTGCCTGACCTGTCGGGGAGAGCCTGGGCCTCTCCCGCTTCATGGCTCGCCGGTGGCGGAGGTGCGAGCGCCTGCTTGACGCTGCGCCACCTGAAGGTATACTATATTCTGTATTCAGAATACAGTACAGCCTGCGGCAAAGTCAAGCAGGCCAGAGCAGTGAAAGCAGCGAAGGGCGAGGCACTAAAGAGATGCAGCGGATTGGAGAGACCCGCTGCATCGCATGGCAGCCTTTCCTTTAGCATGCCTCAGACCAATCAGGACAGAGCCAAAGCGGTCGGCGAGGGGCATGACGACTGGCCTCTCTGCTAGACCTGGCGTGCTAGAGGCGATGAGCGATCTTCCAGATAGCGAATACTGCTCCAGCAACGATGAGGAGCACAATCAGGGGGAGCGGAGTGAACACTACTTGCATGGGCCAAGCCTCCCTTTCTCTTGACTAACTGACAGGAGAGCAAAGAGCTTCTCTCACCGGCTGGCCGCGCAAAGCCAACGCCCCGGGCCACGATCGCCCGGCGCGGCGCCGAGCTGGCGACCCGGCGACTTTTTACTGCGTCATCCTCCTACTACGCTGTTTGCAGCCACCTGGCGCTCTACCTTGCTAAGGTATACGTTCAAGACAAGCGAAAGTTGTGTAACCTGGGCATACAGATAATAATGTCTCGCAACCCAATGGGCTATTTTCCTGCTCTATCATACAGAGCATCTCTTACCCGCATTTTGCCCTGGGCTGAGTTGCCTCATGAGCACGCAGGGCCACCATGCTCACCGGCGCGTCACAGGCATCTCCAGGTTGCACGTTGAAGGGGCTGGAACGGGCGGCGGCTGCCTTGACCTTGGCGGTCCTTCTGGGTATACTATATTCTGTATTCTGAATACAGCACACTCTTTACAAAGTCGGGCGGGCGCGTCAAAATAGAGGAGCGCACCGCGGGCAGGCTCGGAGCCAGACCGTTCGGAGCAAGCCACGGAGGTGAGGCACAGGTGGGCCGCTGGAGCCGCGGGGCGTAGCGGGTCCGAATCTCGGCCCTGGCCGATGGAAGAGAGCCGGGAGCGAAGCGAGAGGAGGATCTGGTGAGACCAGCAAGCAAGACAGGAGCGAGCAGGTATGAGGCAATCTGAAGCGGAAACCGATCATCGGCAGGGGACAACGGCAGCGGTTGCCGACGTTGTTGACGAGCGTTTTGTCAGCGAACTCTTTGACCTGCTCTGGGGGCAAGAGCGCACCGCCACCCCTACCGTCGCCGACTACGCCTACGAACAGCTCTGGAAGCGAGTCATCCTGCTTGGTGGTAGCGAAGAGCAGCGCCTTTCTGACGTGGCTCTTGCCGAGCAACTGGGCGTCAGCCGCACGCCTGTGCGCCAGGCCCTGGAGCGGCTCGTCCAGGAGGGGCTGGTGCGCTCCGATCCGCGGCGGGGCTACTGGACGCGCACCTTCACCGCCCAGGACATCCACGAGATCTACGACCTGCGCGAGGCGCTGGAGGTGCTCGCGCTGCGCTTAGCGGCTCCGCACCTGAAGCGCGAAGAGCTGCAGGCTCAGCTTGATGAGCTGGAGGCCATTCGCGCAGAGCTAGCGAGCAATCCCTTCCTGCGCTTTCTCAAGGTTGATCTACTCTTTCATCTCCTGATCACGCGGGCCTCGCGCAACGGGCGCCTCATTCACTGTCTCTCGGAGCTGCGCAGTCAGCTCTGCATGTTCCAGATGCGTGATAGTTTCTACCCGCGCCGCATCGAGATCGCGCTCAACGACCATGAGCAGATCCTGCGGGCCTTACTCGCCGGCAAGCCCGACGAGGCTGCCAACCTGTTAGCGGCCCACATCCGCCACTCCAAAGAGGGAGTGCTTGCCGATATCTTTGCCGAAGAGAGTCAAGCCCCCTTCTAGCCAGTCAGAGGGGGACAGGGGCCGCGTCGTGTCGCGTCGCAGTGCCTGCACAGTGCCTGTGCAGTGCCTGCGCAGCGTCCGGCCAGCGGCCAGATGGAGCAGCCGGCCCAGGCCAATGCTGGATGGCTGGTAAAGCTCTTCCGAAACCGGGCAGTGAGTGCGCTGCCTGGCAATCGGCAGAGCCAGAAACAGGGAGGGAGAGGTAGGGCGAGAGGCTGGATGAAGGAAGATCGGGGAGGCAGGGTAGAAGCAGGGCACAAGGAGAGCGGGCGGGGCTATGAAGCCGCTGCCACACTCGCAGGGAGGTCGTCATGCCTTCGACTTCGATGGAGACGGAGCAGTCACCGATCATTCGCCTGCGCAAGATCACCAGGCGCTTTCCGGGCGTCACCGCCGTCGCCGAGGTTGACCTCGACATCTATCCCGGGGAAGTTCACGTCGTGGCTGGCGAAAACGGGGCGGGTAAATCGACGCTCATGAAAATACTCTATCAAGTGGAGCGTCCCGACGCCGGTCAGATCTATCTCAACGGCGAGCCTCTTAGTTTTCACGGGCCGCACTATGCCCGCGCGCTCGGCATCGCTATGGTGCACCAGGAATTTGCCCTTGCACCACACCTCTCCGTCGCCGAAAACCTCTTTCTCGGGCGCGAGCCGCTGCGCTTCGGCTTCATCCGCCGGCGTCGCGAGCTGGCCGAGGCGCGCCACCTGCTGGAGCAGGTTGGTCTCAACCTGGACCCGCGTCGCCTGGTGGCCTCGCTCTCCGTGGCCGAGCAGCAGCTTGTTGAGATCGCTCGGGCCATCAGCTTCAATGCGCGCGTCCTCATCCTTGACGAGCCGACCGCCACCCTCACTGAGCAAGAGATTGCCCGCCTCTTCGAGGTCATTCGCCAGCTCACGGCTCAGGGCGTGGCCGTCCTGTATATTTCCCATCGCCTCGATGAAATCTTCCAGATCGCTGACCGCGTTACTGTCATGCGCGATGGGCGCGTTGTTGCCACCCTCCCGCGGGCCGAACTCAGCGAGCAGAAGCTGGTCCAGCTCATGGTCGGGCGCGCCATCACCAACCTCTACCCGCGGCCCGAGACCCATCCGGGTCCTGTCCTGCTGCGCGTCGAAGGACTGAGCCGGCGCGGCCTGCTGCACGACTGCTCATTCGAGGTGCATGCTGGCGAAATCCTGGGCCTGGCCGGGCTGATTGGCGCGGGACGGAGCGAGCTGGCGCGCGCCGTCTGTGGGGCTGACCCAATCGATAGCGGGCGCATCCTCCTCGACGGCCAGGAACTGCACATTCGCCGTCCCGCCGACGCCATTCGTGCTGGACTGGCCTACGTCACCGAAGATCGCAAGCGTGAGGGGTTGGCCCTTGATCTGGGCGTTGATCAGAACATTACCCTGGCCAGTCTGCCTGTCCGCCTGGGGTTGCTGCTCTTGCGTCGCGAACGCAGCGTAGCGCTGCACGCCTGCCAGCGCCTCAACATCCGCACCCCTTCGGTACGTCGCAAGGTGCGCCTCCTCTCGGGCGGCAACCAGCAGAAGGTTGTCGTCGCGCGCTGGCTGGAGACGCAGGCCAGAGTCATCTTTTTCGACGAGCCAGCGCGCGGCATCGATGTTGGTGCCAAAGCTGAGATGTTCGCTCTCATCGGCAGGCTGGCGAGCGAGGGGCGGGCCATCGTGCTCATCTCCTCCTATCTTCCCGAGCTGCTCAACATGTGCGATCGTATTGCAGTGATGCGCGAGGGGCGCATCGTCGGCACGCTCTCGCGAGGACAGTTCAGCGAAGAGCGCATCATTGCCCTGGCGACTGGGGCCAGTGAGGTGACCATCCCATGAAGGAATCTCTGAGCAGGAACATCACGGACGAGCCGGGCGCGGAGGCCGGCCTCTCCTGGCGCCGGCTGTTGCCGACCCAGATCTCCGACCTTATTTCGCAATTCGCTGCGGCGGGTGCGCTGATCATCATCTGTATCGCGCTCTCCATCGCATCGCCGGTCTTTCTCACCCTCTACAACCTCTTCAATATTGTCTCGCAGACCGCCGTCACGGCCATTATCGCCCTGGGCATGACCTTCGTCATCATCACCGCCGGCATCGACCTCTCGGTCGGCTCGGTAGCGGCTCTGGCTGGCGTGTTGGGCGTCAAAATGATGGTCGATCTGGGTCTGAGCTGGCCGCTAGCGGTCCTCGGCGGCACCCTGGTCGGCGGCCTGGCCGGCCTGGCCAATGGCCTGCTGATTACCCGGGCGCGCCTGGCGCCCTTCATCGCCACCCTGGGCATGATGAGCGTGGCCCGCGGCCTGGTGAACATTATCACCGGAGCAACAGCCGTCTTCGGCGTCCCCGATTCCTTCCGTCTGCTCGGCCAGGGCATGATCGACGGCGTGCCCATCCCCTTGATTACGCTGATAGTGCTGGCTGTGGCGGCCCACCTGCTCTTGAGTCGCACACGCCTGGGACGCTACACCTATGCCATCGGCTCCAATGAGGAGGCGGCCCGTCTGGCAGGCATTCGCGTTGGTGCCTATCTGGTGGCCGTCTATGTGCTCCAGGGCCTGCTGGCCGGCTTTGGTGGCATGGTGGCCATGTCGCGTGTGGCCTCGGGCCAGCCCAACTTTGGCGATGGCCTGGAGCTGGATGTGATCGCCGCCGCTGTCATCGGAGGCTGCAGCCTCTTCGGCGGCCAGGGCACCATTCTGGGCACCCTGATCGGCGCCTTCTTGATGGCGGTGATCCGCAACGGCGCAGTCCTGCTCAATATCGATACCTTTACGCAGAGCGTCATCATCGGCGTCATTATCTGGCTGGCGGTGATTTGGGACCAGTTCCGCCGCCGCCGCTTTGCGGAAAGCACCCGCTAAGCGCGATCCAACCCGCGTCGCGCCGCGCGCTCGCCAGCCAGCGGCTGTGCTGGCTCAGGACGCTCTACACGTACACGACATTGTCGACCAGAGAAAGGGGGTGGCTCTCTTCTCGCACATGCTCTCTCACATCTCTGAGACATCTCTGACAGGCTGCCAGCTCTTCTGGCGAGCCTGCCCGCTCGCTCACTAGTGGACAGGTTGAGCTGGCGGTTATGATCTGCGATTGGCAACTGCCGCATGAGGCGCAGACAGAGAAGATATGGCATCAAGGATGATGAGCGATCGGCGCGGCCTGGGTTGGCGAGGCCCGCCGCTTCAGTGAGGAAACAGACGACCGCGGTGCACCGCGGTCAAAGGCAAAGGAGGCTGTTCTGATGCGACAACTTCTGCGCAGACTGGTGCGGGATATCTTCTTTCCTCTCTGGCTACTGCTGGTGGCCGGCCTGGTAAGTGCCTGTGGCAGCGTCACTGTACAGTCATCAGGCAGTAATAACAACACTACTGCCTCTGGACCGCTCAGGATTGCGGTCATTCCCAAAGCCATCGGCTTCGACTTCTGGGAGCAGGTGCACAAAGGGGCGGAGTGCGCCGCTTCGAAGCAGCAGCAGGTCTCGGTGATCTGGAACGGCGTTACCGCTGAGACCGACGTGACCGGGCAGATCGACCTGCTGACCAACTATATTACGCAGCGTGTCAATGGCCTGATCTACGCTGCTACCGATGCGCGCGCCCTCTACCAGGTGACGCAGCAGGCCCTCAAGGCCAACATCCCCGTGGTCAATATCGACTCGGGTACCTATCCGCAGCCGTCCAACGTGCCGCTCTTTGCCACTGATAACATCGCCTCAGCGCGCAAGGCTGCCGATCTGCTGGCCCAGCAGCTCAACGGTCATGGTAAGGTCGCCCTGATTGAGTTCCAGCCGGGCAGCGCCACCAATGATCAGCGTGTCCAGGGTTTCAAGCAAGAGCTGGCCAGGTATCCTGGCATTCAGCTCGTCGCTGACCAGTCCAGCCACAGCGACTACAACCAGGCGCTGAGTGTGGCCGAGGATATCCTGACGGCTCACCCCGACCTGAACGGGATCTTTGCCGCCAATGAGCCAAGCGTGCTCGGAGCGGCGGAGGCGGTGCGCCGCATTGGCAAAGCAGGCAAGATCACAATCATCGGCTGGGATGCCGCCCCCGACGAGGTCAAGGGAGTGCAGCAGGGAACGATTTCGGCCCTGGTGGTGCAGAACCCCTTTAGGATGGGCTATGACAGCGTCAACGCAATGGTGCGTATCCTGCGTCAGCATGCCACCGTCCAGAGCGAAGATACGGGGGTGACGATCCTCACCAAGGCCAATCTGAACGATCCCAAGGTGCAGGCAGTGCTCAATCCGAGCTGCCAGAATCCTCCGCTGTGAGCCAGCCAGGCTGTTGTGAACCGGTCAGGCTGTAGCTGAGTCGGTGAAGGCTCAGGCGACTCGGACCAGCTCACTGCAGTCCAGGTAGAGAAAGGTCCAGCGCCCAGGGGAGGGAGGCGACGAGGAAATGCTGAGTGGGCAGTTGCTCGTGCTTCCTCCCTGGGCGCTGGACCATCTTGTTCAAGTCGTCCAGATCGCCTGTCTGCTCTGCTGCCCTTTCCGCTCGCAGCGCCTGGGCGAGGCCCAAAGAAGGCCGTTGCCCACCACCAGGCTGCAGCGCAGCGCAGCGCGAGCAATTGGCTGGGTTGGCCGCTCGACGGTGATGGCCCGGAGCAAGGCAGGCACGATTAGTCTGGGTCGATCTCCTGCCGGCTGATCAGCTCAGACCGCCAGACAGGTGTGCCAGACGATCAAGCCTTGTGATCAGCCGACTGATGGGAGCTGTCTACACCTGGCAGGCATGGCGGGCGTAGCCGGTCATGCCGACAGGGGTGCTTCCTACCTTCGTTCGTTCCGTTCCCTGTTCGCTCTGCAATGAGTGGGTGGCTTGACGGAAGGTCAGAGCTTCAGCGAAGCAGAAGCGGGCCAGACAGACGCCATTCTGTCGTGTGCTCTCTGCCAGCAGTCCCCAGGCTGCTGGCAAAGGATAAGAGGCTAGCCAGGCTGGCCCTCGTGGCTCCAGAGTTGCCATGCTTAGCTGCCACACAGCGATCGTCGCTGCTGGACGCGGACCGGTCGCAGTCAGTCAAGTCCGATCACGATTCAGGCGCGAGATTGCCGTACTGGCTTGCGTCTCTCTTGATGAGCGCGCTCTCTCAGACCAGGCGAGACTACCTAGATACGCGTGGCTTGCGCTGCGCGCTCAAGGCTTGATCAGGGCCTCATAGTAGTCTGCACAGTCGTCGCAGAGGATCGTCGCTATCTTGGTGATGTAGTCGCGAGTAGACTGCTGATGCTCAGGGCACACGGGCATCTGGCAGCGCGCACATAGAGCTGTCGCCTTGGCCCCACACACGTAGCATTTCCTGGGATCGATCTTGCCTCCCTCATTCTCGGGAGGGATCTCTGTGATCTGCTCTTCTAACATGGCTCCTCCTTCGTGTCCATGATGACGCGCTGTTTCGGCTCGTTGCACTGACCGATCCGACCGCCCTGCGTCCTGACTGGCAGGCGCAAAAAAAGCCCTGACTCCTAACGTTGTACGTGAAAATCTGCTCTTCTGTCAAGTTGCTGCAAGCTGTACCATGACGGTTCAACGCCTTCGGGCTGCCCCCCTTCTGCCGAGCTGGCTGGCTCTCGTCTCTGCCTGGGCGAGATACCTCCCAGGCGCAAGCATCACCCAGACGGCAAGCCCTGAGCTGGAACGGGGTCAGTCCCCTGGCGAGGTGGATAGACAGGCCCCCTGTCCGCTCCTCTCCCCGCTCTCGCCGACGTTACCCTCTTATTTTATACCGCGCTTTCAAGCAGACGCGTTTCAGCCTCGCTGAGGCCGTAGAGGCGAAAGACCAGGGCGTTGACCTGGGCCTCCAGCGCCTGACGTTGCTGGTAGAGGGTCTGGCGCTCCTCCGGCCTGGTGCTGGAGGCCAGGCGCTCCTGAAGGGCCATCATGGCGCGCGCGGCGGCGATCAGCGGCTCCTGATGCGCCGCCAGATGTCGCGGCAGAGGAATGGCGGCCAGCGTTGTCTGATTGAGCTGAGGAAATAAGCGCTTGTAGGCTGTAAATGTCTTGTAGAGGTAATAATCGATCAGACGGCTGTTGAGAATCGCGAGCAAAGCCTCATAGGCGAGGCGCTCATCGAGCAGATGCAGGTTATAGAGCGACTGCATCGTCGCCAGGCCGGCGGTCTCCAGCGCGGCCACGCAGCACCGGCCCGTTTTAACCACCACGATTTTGGGCGCCTGGTAGAAGCTGGCGGGCTTGGTCAGAGTATAGACAAAGCGCGTTGGGGGGGCGATATAGTAGCGGGTCACATTATCGCCGGCCAGGATCGGCAGCGGGCCAGCCTCTCCGACGTGCCGCTTGCCGATCTCCTCGCCGCGCGAGATGTGTACCCGCTGGCCGAGCGGCTCGCCCTCGCGCTCCAGGCGAGCCAGCAGGGCTGCCTCCTCATCGCTCACGTGCACCAGCAGGCGGTGGCCGGCGTCGTCCAGAAAGCGCTGCCGGCTGCAGAGGGCACGTGTATACACCGGCAGCGTTGGCAGGCCCTGGCTGGCGGGGGAGGCTGCCGCTGGCGCTGGTACATCGCAGGCGATCGTCGATGGCTGAGCGCCGCGCTCGACGACCAGCACGGCGGCGGAGACGCAGGCGCGGAAGACAGGGCCGCAATGGTAAACGCGGAGCAGCCCCTCGCGTAGCAAAGTAGCGCGGGCCTGGCGAGCCTCGTCGCGTGCCAGCAGGGCGTCGGGCACCACGAAAGCAAAGCGCCCACCGCGGCGGGTCAACTTGAGGCCCTGCTCGATAAAGAGCCAGCAGGCATCGTACTGGCGACGCGCCAGGGTGAAGGCCGCCTCCAGATAGGGACGCGCCGTCTGCGGGCGCTGCTCGCCGAACAGGTAGGGTGGATTGCCAATCACCGCATCAAAGCCCCCCGTCCCGCCCTGGGTCTGCCTCTTGAAAACCTGCGGAAAGGCCATCTGCCAGTGGAATGGGGCGACCTCTGGACCCAGAGGGCTGCCCAGAGCGTTGCCACAGCGGATCGTCATCTCCAGGCGTGGCAGCACCCTGGCGGCCTGGGCCCGCTCGCGAGCGCTACTCGTGCACTCCTCCAGGAGGAGCAAGAAGAGCGACAGGCGTGTTACCTCCACAGCGCAGCGATCGAGGTCAACCCCATAGATCTGCTCCAGGAGAATGCGCCGGCCCTCGGCCAGAGTCAGGCGCCAGTGGCCCTGACCATCATGTCGCAGTGCCTGGGGAAAGCGTTCCGCTCCCTCGGCCACATACCGCTCGCGGAACCAGTGCAGGAGCAGGCGGTAGAGGCGTATCAAGAAGGAGCCAGCACCACAGCAGGGGTCGAGCACGCGCAGCCGGGCGGCGCGCGTCACCTCCCTCTCCCTCTCAAGCAAGGCTACCACGCTATGGGTGAGGATATAATCGACAACCGCGGGAGGCGTATAATAGATGCCGTCGGCCTTCTTCGCAGCTCGTTCCTCGCTCAGGACCAGGCGGCCTGTGGCATCCGTCGTCAGGCTCTTCTCTAGAAAATGCTCATAGAGGCGACCGAGCACCGAAGGTGAAAGACAGGCAAAATCGCAGGGAGCCAGGGGAGGATAGAGAGCCTGCAGCAGCCTGCGCAAGGTCTCATCGTCCAGTCTTAGCCTTGAGAGCAGCCCCTCTGTCATCGTGTGGGGATGGGGAGCGCCGGGCAGGCCAGCCAGCGTGCTGCTCCCTGTGACCGGGGTCCTGGCGCAGAAGAGATCGGCGGTGTAACGCCGTCCTGCCGCCTGAAAGCGCCGCAGCAAACGCGCATAGATCATCCGCTGCTCGCTCAGCCGGAGCAGGCTGCCTGGTGGCTCCAGGCCGCGCTCCTCACAAAAACGTAGAAAGAGCAGGCGCGCCAGCAGCAGCTGCACGGCGCGGTTCAGATCGTCGGGTGTCAGGATTGCATTACAGCGTACCAGGCCCTCGCTGAGCCAGAGGCGCCACTCTGTCGCCGCACGCAACAGCGTCTCCTCAGCCGTTGCGCGCTCTGCATCCTCGGCCAGAAGGGGAGCCAGCAGGGACATAGCCGGGGCCGGGGACTCCATACCAGATTCTGAGAACGGCTGTGAGAGGCCTTGCAGCACGCCTGGCTCTTCCTCCTTCTCTAGCGATCAGCATGGCGAGCGACGTACGAGACGCCGATCCGACCAATCCTTCCAGCCCGCCCATGATCCCGCCCCAGGCCAGTGCCTCGCCTTGGAGTCGGAGCGGGCGGACAAGCGAGGCGTAGGCCTCACCGCTGGGCTGGGCCAGGATTGAGATCGACCGCTGGTCGACCAGCGCAGCGAGGCAACTACCGCTGCGCTGCGCTGAGCAGCCAGGGCCAGGGCGGCAAGCGGACGGACAACCTAGCGGCCCCGACGAGCCTGAGCGCGGCGAATCAGGGCATCGGCAGCCACGGCGATCACCAGAACCACGCCCTCCACCATCTCCTTCACATCGGTACCCTGGCTCTTCAGGTCGAGGCCGTTCTCCAGGCTGCCAATGATCAGCGCGCCAAGGATCAGGGTCCAGACCGAGCCTTTGCCGCCGAAGAGGCTCACGCCGCCGATCACTGCCGCTGCGATCGAATCGAGCAGCAGCGTCGGGTCAATCTGACTGGCCACCGCCAGACCGCGCGAAGCCGCCAGCACGCCGCCGATGGCCGCCAGCGTCGAGCACATCGTAAAGACCGCCACGCGAATCAGCGGCACATTGATGCCCGCGCGGCGCGCCGCCTCGGCGTTCCCACCCACGGCGTAGACATAGCGGCCAAAGGGCGTCTTCGTCAGCAGGAGCCAGCAGAGCAGGATCAGCCCGGTCAGGAAAATCACCGACTGAGGCACGCCCAGGTAGGACTCGAAGAGAGCTACTGCGCCCTCGACAATCACCGTCACGATCACGATCTGCAGCAGCAAGCGCGGCAGCGGTTGTGTACGCAGGCCGGTGCGCTTGCGACGCATATAGTTGAAGACCACAAACCCAATATAGAGCAAGAGCGCCAGTGTTGGCAAGCCGATGCCCAGCGCATCCGGCAAGTAATTATTCGCCAGCGAGACGATGAAGGTATCGTGGATAATCAGCGTACTCTGTCCGGCGAGCAGGTACAGTAAGAGGCCAGAGTAGCCGATAGAGGCCGCCAACGTCACAATGAAGGAAGGAATGCGAATGAAGGCGACCAGCAAGCCGTTAATGAGTCCGGTGAGGGCACCCGTCACAAGGGCGGCCAGAATCGCCCAACCGGCAGACACTCCGTGGCGCTCGGTCAGCACACCCATCACCACGGAACAGAGCGTACTTACTGCCGCCACCGACAGATCGATCTCGCCCAGCAGCAGCACCAGTGTACTGCCCAGGGCCAACACGCCGATCTGCGTAATCTGAAGCACCAGATTCGAAAGGTTACGCGGTGTCAAAAAGAGGCCGCCGGTTGTCAAAGCAAAGTAGGCGGCAATGACCAGCAACGTCAGTAACACGGGCACAAAGCCCAGATCGGTGCGCAGGAGCTGGCCCACCGTGGGACGCGGCAGCCTGGAGGGCACCTCAACGCTGGTTGTCGGAGCTGGTTGCTTCTGCTTCACAGCTTCACTCATGACTGCAGACCTCCTCCATTCGCGCCATTCGCGTCCACCTCAGCGCCGAACTCCGCGCCAGTGATGGCCGCTACCACGCGCTCAGGCGTCGCCGACTTCACATCGAAAGTAGCCACGCGTCGCCCCAGGCGTAGCACAATCACGCGGTCCACGACCTCAAAAACATCGGCCAGATTATGCGAGATCACCACAACCGCCAGGCCTTGCTCGCGCAGGCGCTTGATCAGATTGAGTACCTGGCGCGTCTGCGCCACGCCCAGGGCCGCCGTCGGCTCGTCCAGGAGCACCACACGGGCCTGACGCAGAATGGTCTTGGCGACCGCGATGGACTGGCGTTGGCCACCCGAGAGCAGCGAGACCGGCACGCGCACCGAAGGGATCTTGACATCGAGCACGCTGAGCACGCGCAGGGCCTCGCGCTCCATAGACACCTCAGAGAGCACGGGCCAGATATCAAGTTCCTCGTGGCCGAGGAAGAGATTAGCGACCACATCGAGATTATCGCAGAGCGCCAGGTCCTGATAGACGGTCTCGATCCCCAGGCGTGTCGCCACGCTGGGACCAGTGATCTTCACCGGGGTGCCCTCCAGGAAGATCTCGCCGCTGTCGGCCTGCTCGACGCCGGAGATTATCTTGACCAGCGTCGATTTGCCGGCGCCATTGTCGCCCACGAGGCCGACAACTTCGCCGGCGTAGACCTCAAAGTCGACATTCGAGAGGGCCTGCACGGCCCCAAACGCCTTACTGATACCGGTCAGGCGCAGACGTGGCTCAGCCACGCCCGTCTGGCCGGGCCGAGAAGGAGCGGTGGGTGTACTGATAGAACTGTCTGCCATGTGGCCTCCACAATGAGCGAACTAATGACACACATGGCTCATCGGCGAGCAATGGGAGAGGCAGACAGGCCAGATGGCCGACTGACCGGGCGGGCGCCCTGCTCGCCGATGAGCTGGTAATCATGCCCGTTTCGCCTGCCGGTGATTCACAGCTGCTGTCGCGATCTGTACTGCTATTATATAGCAGTGGCGAGATCGAGAGCAGCCCGAGGCGGAACCACACAGCGGCAGGTGGCCAGGGAGAAGGGGCTTAGCTTAGCAGATGCCTCCGGTCCCTGGCGGGAGGCCCTGACAGATCTGCTCTTTGGTCACGAAGCCGTCGGCCAGGACCGTCGAAGCGATATTCGACTTATCGACAGCCACCGGTGTCTCCAGGACCGATGGAATGTTGCCGCCGTCCTTGGTCTTGGTCTGGCCGTTGATCAGCTTCGAGGTGTCTTCCCCTTTGCTGATGGCTGCCACCAGCTGGGCGGTCGCGTTAGCCTCCTTGGTGATGGCCTTGTAGACCGTCATCGCCTGCTCGCCCGTCAGAATATTCTGGATACCGGCGACGGTGGCATCCTGACCGGTGACCAGCACCTTCTTATCCAGGTGCTGAGCCTTGAGGGCAGCGATCACCGAGTTGGCCATCCCATCGTTGGCCACATAGGCGATCTGGATATTGTTCTGGTTGGCCGTCAGGGCCTGATCCATCTCGGTGCGCGCCGTGTCGTTATCCCAGCCAGGCGTATAGGTCTCGTAGACCAGCTTCAGCTCGCCACTCTGGAAGAGCGGATCAAGCGCCTGGTGCGCGCCCTGGCGGAAGAGGATGGCGTTGTTATCGGTCTGAGAGCCGTTGATCATCACCACACGGTCGCCCTTGTGATGATGCTGCACAATGTACTCGCCCTGCAGGTAACCGACGCGCACGTTATCGAAGGAGACGTAGTAGGCCAGGTCCTTGGACTGGATCAGGCGGTCGTAAGCGATAACGGGAACGCCTTGCTGCTTGGCCTTGAGAACGATGGCGGCAGCGGCATCGCTATCGACAGCACCCACCACCAGGATGCAGTCGCCGCGTGTCAGGTCGGCCTCGGCCTGGTTGAGCTGCTCGTCCTTGTTGCCCTCAGCGTTGTTATAGTCGACAGTCGCCCCGGGCAGGGCCGCCTTGATGCCGTTAATCAGCGCCGGCCTGTCCTTGGCATCCCAGCGCTCCGAGGTGGCCGTCTCCGGCAGGAGGATGCCAATCTTCATGCATCCTTTGCCATTCGCTGCTCCAGACGACGAGGTCCCACCTGTGCTACCACTGCTGCCACAGGCGGCTAGAAGGAGAGATAAGAGCAGCGTGATCGCTATGGCAGCAAATCTGCGCTGTCGGATAAATAACGTCATTGTTCGCACCCTATCCTTTCGTAGAGAACTCTGTGCAATGAGCTAGACAGCAGGCATTGCCTGGTCGCAAGACAGGCCGCGGGTGAAAGTTACGCTACGAGTGCTGCCTGTCTCACTGAAGATGACTCCTCGCTCCCCCCGAAGGGGTAAGCGAAGCGGGCCGACATCGGCTCTGGCTGCAGCGCTCCTGCTCGATTGTCCGAGGCCGGTCAGTGGCGGGCGCTCTGCCAGGTGCATGAGCAAGAGCACAGCGCTCATGCGTTTGTCCGTTTGTTCGCTCGTATGTCTGTCTTCAGCCGCGTGAGGCCCAGTGCTTGCCATTGACGGAGTCGGTCAGGGAGGGAAGGGAACTCCAGCTACCCTCTCCCGCCGGGAGAGCTATCTACCTCCTTTCTGTCACCTTGCCTGCGCTCGGAAACGGAGCGGCCAGGCTCCAGCCGCTCTGGGAGCCATTGGCCCTGGTTTGGTTAGCGGCTCAGTGCCCCCCGACCGGCGCCGCTGCTGACCGACGCCACGGCTTTGGTGGCCGTAGCGCGCTCGCTTTCGCCGCGGGCCGCCGCCTCTTCGCGAGCGATCAAGATGCGTTCCCAGGCTTTGAAGAAGGGATAATAGAGCACAGCGGAAACAGCGAGATCGAAGAACTGCAGGAGGCTGCCACGAATGTCGCCCCCCGTAGCCACGAAGCCGCTGATTCCGACGGGAACGGTAAAGGGCTGCATCACCATCGGCACGTGGACCAGGCCGAAGGAGAAGGCCAGGTAATTGATGGTGACGATGGTGACGGGAACCAGCACGAAGGGGATCATCATCAGCGGGTTGAGCGCCATAGGGACCCCGAACGTGACCGGTTCATTGATATTGAAAATCGCCGGCCCCAGGGCGACCTTGCCAACGGTACGCAACTGGGCCGAGCGCGAGCGTAGCATATAAATCACCAGTGGCCAGGTCGCACCTGAGCCGCCCAGGTGAGCGAAAATATGGAAAAACGGCTCAGTGACGATGCCGTGGGCATGAGCCGGGCCGGCGGCGGCGTTGGCGGCCAGCGTGCTGAACCAGAATGGGGCCGCGATCGCCGTGACGATATTCATCCCGTGGATGCCCACCGACCAGAGCAGCATCATCAGGATGATCTCCAGCAGGGCTGCTGGATAGCTGTCCTGCACCACCACCAGCGGCTCAAAGACCTTCATCAGCAGGATCGGCAGCGTCAATTGCAACGTCACACGATGGCCGCTGCTGTCGGTCGTCGTCACCGTATGCGAGCTGACGAACCACTCCAGCAGCCAGATCGCCGTGATGAGCAGCACGGCAGGCACCAGCGCCTCGAAGGCGCGCTTGACATTGGCGGGCACGCTCTTCGGCAGGCGAATGGTGAAACGGGAGCTGCGGAACCAGCGCATAACCTCACTGGTGAGGATGCCGATCAGGATTGCGATGAGCAGGCCCTGACCGCCGAGGTAGGGCAGGATGGTGCCCAGCGTCAGGCTGTTAAGGTTGGTGACCGGCATGCTGGCGACGAGGAAGAGGACCATCGCCAGGACGCCCGGCTGTACCGGCTCTGTGCGCCGGTACTGGGCGACGCTGTAGGCCACGCCGAAGGCCAGGAAGAGCGCCATTAGCCCAAAGGACAGGTTGAAAGGCACCAAAATGGCGTTCTGAATGCCAGGATGGGCCTGGAGAAATTGAGCCAGGGCTGGAATTGGCGGATTGGCGATGATCAGAAAGATGCTACCCGCGATGATCAGCGGGAGCGTGAAGATGATGAAGGCGTCGCGAATCGCCTGCAGGTAGATGTTGCTGGCGATCGCGCTCAGCGGCGGTACCAGATAGCGCTCAAACCAGGCGCTACTCTTTTCGATCATCGCATTCATGGCTGTGCCTGACCTTCCTGCGTCTCTTGCAGGAGCAAGAGCACTTGCTCCAGCACGGCCTCGCCGTTCATCGTCGCATAGTGAAATGGCTCAATCAAGGCCACGGGCTTGCCGGCTTCCTGCGCCAGCTTCTCGATGCTCTTGCGCAGATGGCGAATCTGCGGAGCAATGAGCACTACATCGCACTCGTCCAGCCGGTCCATGTATTCACCGGCGCTCAAAGCCTCAACGCTGAGTGTGTAGTTGCGTGCCGCTGCCGCTTCGAGCATGCTTTCCACCAGCAGGCTGGTGGACATGCCCCAGCTGCAGACAATCAGGACTCGGATCATGCTCGCTCCTTCCCGCCGCACGCTGGCTCGCCTCCGCTTCCCTCGCCTGCCTGTTCCCGGTCTGGCCCTCCTCTATCCCGGCTCCGACCAGACCAGCCACCGGGGCGAGGAGAAGGTCAAGGCTACCACCGCGCTGCGGGGTCACTCTTCTCTTCTAGCAAGAACTATGCCAGAAATGTGTGTAGCACAGATAGCACACTGAAGGGACGCGCTCGTCGCTACTCTGCTGCTTGGATGGCAGGGGATGGGCTTGGGTCTGTCCGACTGGGCCAGACCAGGTTGGATGGCTCTGGACGACTGCATCGCTGGCAGAAATGGCCACAAGCCAGGCGCGCCCCCGGCTCCTTTGAGAAATGTCGCTCGCTTGACTAAGGGTGCTCTGGACTTCCTTTTGCCTTTATTATACGTAGCCGGGCGGGAGATGACGCAGCCCTACTCTGCCATGTCGAAAGTGGAGGAGAAAAGGCGCCAGACGGCGTCAAGAGCGGGCGGCGAAGATATCGAGCTGGCGCAGAATGCAAACGATATTGTAGGCCTCTTCGTCAGGTAGGAAGCGTCCGACCTGTTCTCCTAGTAGCTGCAGAGCATGGCGACAGATGGAGAGGTCGCGGGCAAACTGCTGCTCGACCAGGCGGCGTACTGCCTCACTCACCAGCATCCCTTTGTAGGGAACGCCCCGTTCCAAAATGCAGGCCAGATGCAGCATCAAGCCGGCCAGCACTTCCATTGGAAAGCTCTCGCCGACCTCGACCTCGATCAGTTCGATTACGCGATCGAGCAGGGGCATGACGCGCGCCGGATTGAGAAAAATCATGCGCTGGCTGAGCGTCTCCGTGAGCTGGCGCACCAGATCGGCGCGGCGGGAGAACAGCTGTACCTGCTCCCGCTGGACCCCATTGCCATCGCTAAGCGCTTCCCCTGGGGGGAAGTGACCCGTGGCCACCGTGCTGGCCAGAGGCAGCGTCAGGGGGGGCGCCGCCCCTGGTCCCTGCTCGCGCCCGGCCTGCAGCAGAGCTGGATCGATGAGCGTCTCGCCGAGCAGCGTGCGCAGGCGGGCCAGACCATCGCCGAAGAGCAAATCCGTCAAGGGAATAAAAGGATAGTCGTCCAGGTGGGGGTTAATGGTGCCCACGACGGCGATCACCTGGCGGTTACCGACGAGCTGCTGGATGTCCTCGCGTGTCTTGTAAGAGAGAGTAATATCCATGCATAAGATCTTGATCCCCTGCTCGTGCAGACCGGGCAGGGCCTCGTTGATCAGCTCGGCGATCTTCGCGGCGCTGCCAAGGCCCGTCAGGCACACTGAGAGAATGACGCGCCCGGCCTCGCGACTGGGGCCGGGGTCTCCAAAGCCTGGGGTGGGCAATGGCTCTGTGTGGCGCTCACGACCGCCGCTGCGGTTACTGATCGAGCGCGTCAGGGTCAGGCTCTCGGCCAGTTGGTCGAGGCTCAGGTCACGCGAGCGCTGGGCGCGGCGCACTGCCTCGATCACCAGGGGTGCGCTAACGTCGGAGACCGTGCGCACACGGACGCCGGTCTGTTGTTCGACCAGCTCGTTCAGGGAGAGCAGGGAGACGAAGTCAACGAGGAGCAGGACGCCGGCCCCCTGGTCGGCCACGCGTACCCAACTGGCGACCTGGGCCACCAGCTCGTCGGGCGACTGCTCCAGTGACAGCTCGACCCAGCGCACGGTCTTGACGCCGACCAGGGTATTGGCCAGCTCGGCCAGGCCAGCGGCGATGCCGCGCCCGTGGGCGGCGACTACAATACCGACGCCGGGCTGCTCGCTGCTAAGCAGGCTATCGGCATGAGCCAGGAGCACGGCCAGTACATCAACCTCGCTCTCGGGGAGCGGGGCCTGCAGGGCGTTACGGAGCTGAGCCAGAGCGGCGCGCGCTACCTCATATTCGCGCGGATAAGTTTCGGCCACGGATTCGATAACGGAAGTGGGAACTTGATGGCCGCGGGCCAGGTGCTCCAGTGTACTGGTGACGTGCATGGCCAGGACGAGGGCCAGCTTCTCGGGCAGGTCGCGCTCCAGGCGCTGGGCGGCGAAGTCGACTACGGAGCTGCAGGCGGCGGCAACCTGCTCGTCGACCAGATGCGGAACCGCTTCCTGGCGGGCGCGCGTGACCTCGTCGGCGAAGCGCTGGAAGTAGTGTTGGATCTCTAGCTGCAATAACCGATTGACTTCGCTGTCGGTGAGGCCGCTGCGCCGCAGCGTGCGCACCTCCTGGCTGATGGTCTCGTAGAGGTCGCGGGCCGAGTGGGGCAGGACATCGAGGCTGAGGCCGGTCGGAGTGAAGATGTGGCTGACCTTGAGGACGTCGAGCAGCGGCTCCAGCGAGCGCTGCAGCTCGGCGGTGCGCAGGAGGCCACGGCGCACGTGGTCGGGCAGGTTGCTGACGTCAACGTGCAGCTCGCTGAGATTGCGCGTGCGGTAATCCAGATAGGCCCGGGCGCACAGCAGCTGGATGTCGGTGCGCAGTTGCCCGATGTTGCCGGGACACTCGTAGAGCAGGAGGGCCTGAATGACCTGCGGTTCAACGTGGATGTTGGCGCCGATGCTGCTGCATTCGGTGGTGAAGAAGGCGCGGATGAGGGCGTAGCGCTCCTGCATCGAGCGCTCGGCCAGACCAGGCAGCGTGATGAGCATAGGAATGCGCCGGCGGAAGGTTGGCAGCAAGGTGATGTTGGGGTCCTCGGTGGTGGCGGCAATGAGTAAGATGCTGGCCTGCCGCTCCTCGACGTCGCCCAGGCGACGGAAGCGCTCGCGGTCCATCAGATAGAAGAGCATCTCCTGTCCCTCGGGAGGGAGGCGGTGCACTTCGTCGAGGAAGAGGATACCGCCGCTGGCCTGCTCGACGAGGCCCGGGCGGTCGCGCTCGGCGCCGGTGTAGGCCCCGCGAACGACGCCAAAGAGGTGGGCCATGAGCAGCTGTGGATTGCCGGCGTAGTCGGCGCAGTTGAAGGAGACGAAGGGGGCGTTGGGAGGTAAAGCCCCGAATTCGATGGCAAAGGCATGCATCAGGCGCGCAAAGGTGGTCTTGCCCACACCACTGGGGCCGCAGATGAGCGTGTGCAGCCCGTGCGGGGGGTAGAGCATGGCCGCCTTCGCCTGCTGAATAGCGACCTTCAGTCCTTCGTCGCTCCCGACCAGCGTTTCAAAGCTGGTAACTATGGCTCCACTCTGCATGGAGGCCACCACCACTGGCAGCTTGTTGGGAGCCTCGGGTCTGACCAGCTTCGGCAGATCAGGCGGGCGGGTAGCCGCCGGGGCCTGGGTCTGCTGGATCTGCTTCTGCTGCGACTCCCTGACCGGCAGTGGCTGTGACCCGACCGGCGACAGTGGCGGTTGGGGGGAGAGGCTCCTGACGGCAAACAGGACAGGACGACCAGGAATACGCTCGACCTTCCCCTCCTGTGCTAACTGATTAAGGTCACGGCTGGCATTGGTGCGATCGATAGCGGCGCGTTCCGCGACTTCTTCGGCGCTGAACCCTCGCTTGCGCCTGAGCGCCGTGCCTTCGGGGGCAGCGGCGGCCTCCGCACACATGGCGCGCAAGATTTCAAAGACGCGATCTTTGCGCAGCAAGCGACGTCTTCCTTCTGACTGACCTGCTCAGCTCAGCGGTTTCCCTGTCTGTTCAGTGTTCAGTTTAACATCACTTGCCCGTAAATACAACCGGGCGGCATTCCTGTCCCGGGACGGAAATAGCTGGACCGGCCACCGCTGCGGCAATTTGGTGACGGACCTGTGAGGTGGCAGGGCAGTACTCCTGCCTGCGAGCGGCAGGTGTTGCTGGAAGGGGGTGAGCCTGGCAAACAGGACTATGCTGACCGCCCGGGCTGTCCCGGGTCGGCGGGCGACCTAAAGGCAAGCTCTCAGGCATCGCAGCGATTGTAGATCTGGGTGAGTGCCGGGCGAAAGGCGGGATCAGCCGGTGAGATATTGTGGTCCGGAGTGATCACGACCATCAGTTCCCAGCCGGGCATCGTTGGGAAGCGTTTCAGCGTATAACGCCAGTGCTTGTGCTGCAGTGCCTGCACGATGGCTGGCGTGCTCTGATCCTGATGGACGAGTAGTAGCAGGGCATAGTGAGCTGCATGGAGCACCTTCTGGCTATAGGCCGGTACACGCGCACGCGGCTCGGTCACCAGGATCTGCTGATTGGTGACAAAGGTGATGGGGTTGCCGACCCAGGCGGTCGCCAGGGCGTAGCTGATGTGCTGCTGGCGCAGATAGGTGATGATGGGCGTATAGTCACCGGGCGCCTGAACGCAACCGGAGGTCTCGAAGGTATTATGGGTGTTGGCCATCGCGTAGGCCGAGAACTGCGTGCTGAAGTAACAGAGAAGCAGCAGCACCAGGAGCGTGGGACGCAGCAGCGACCGCCAGACGACGGGCTGCTTGCTCGGCTTGGGCCGAGGCCATGTGGTTCCTTGTCCCGCGGGAGACGGAGCTGACCAGACAGCCGAGGTCTCGCCATCGGTGGCGGCAGAGCCATACCAGCAGAGGGTCACGGCTGCCGCCAGGAAGAAAGGCAGCACGATGACCAGCGGCACCACATAGCGCCCGGTCAGATCCCAGGGCCCACAGCCGGAGTAAACGCTGGCCACTGCCAGCGGATCGAGGCAGTAGATCAGCGTCAGGCAGAGCGCGAAGAGGAGAGGCAAGACTGTCAGGCGGCGCAGGCAGAGCAATATTGGCCGGGGCCAGATCCATGAGAGGAGCAGGGCACCAGCGGCCAGCATCATTGCCAGGCCATTGATGACCAGCCCTGGCGTCAGAATCGCAGGATGGTTTTGTGTCACATATGGCTCAGTTGGTAAGGTGCCGCCGATGACGCGCGGAGCTATACAACGTGCATAGAAAGTCACAACTTCGCGCAGGATATGGAGACGGCTGCCCGGGGCCGCGATAGGATGCCCGCCGTGCAGCATATAAAGGAAATTCTCCCAACTATGCTGTGCGCCGTAGATGAGCGCCGGCCCCAATCCCAGCAGCAGTGACGGTAGGGCCGCTGGCGCAGCAAAGAAGCCCGCCTTTAGTCGGGTCCATTGACTGCTCTTGCTCTGGCCTCCCTCGCCGCTCTGCTTGTGCTGCCGCGGCCACTCCTGCCAGAGGAAGCCGGCGAGCCAGAGGGCCATTGTGGCCAGAGCGTAGGCGATCAAGGGATCGATCCAGAGGCCCAGGCCGACCAGCAGGCCGATGCCTGCCCAGCGCCAGGCCAGCTCACGCCGGCTGGCGCCCTGGTGCCAGCGCTGTGTCAGGCGCAGGGTGGCCCAGAGCAGCCAGAGCATCACGATCATGGCCTCGGTATAGCCGCCGTAGGAGCGTAGTTCCAGCACGGCATCGTAAAGAGGGGGCAGAGCAGCGATGGCTGTCGCCACTATTAGGAAGAGCCGGCGCGGGCCTGCGCGGAGGCCCGCCTCGCAGGCGAGGGCTTCGCCGCAGCGCCAGGTGAGCCAGACGAGGAGCAGCGAAGTACAGCTCATCGCGATGCGCAGGACCAGCACCGATGGCCCGGCGACGGCGAAGAAAAGGGCAAGGATGTAGGCCTCCAGGCTTCCCATATAGGCCTGGCCATAGTAATAGATCGGCCATTCGCCGCGCAGAATGTTCTCCGCCTGAATGCCGGTGAGGGCCTCGTCTCCTTCAATGACCGGGTTATGACGAATAGCCAGAAAGAGGCGCACAGCCAGGGCCAGCGCCAGACAAAGCCAGAGTGGCCAGTTCCTTGCCAGGCTCCGGCCCTTTTCCTGAAGCCGGGTCAGGGTCTGCTGGCCTGGCGATCTGCTCCAGGTCTGCTGTGGCGCCGGAGCGATCTCGCTTCCTGCTGACAGCATGCGGGCCATCCCCTCGCTTGACCTTTTCTTCTGTCGTTGCTGCCAGCAAATATACTCGGTAATTGCTAGATAGACAATCTCTATCACTCTTTTTGCCTAAGTATATCCAGGTAATCATCTCTCTTCCTATCTCTGGGAGCAGAAGCAGAACATATAAAAAAGCTGGCTACTCTCTAGCGCCAGCGTGGCAGAGCCAGGCGGAGCGGGCTGATCCTCTAGTTAGCTCAAGCGTGCTGCTGTACTGGCTGAGCGGCCAGCCAGCGAGCAGAAATGAAGGGAGCTTCAGAGAGATGACAAGCTATGTGGCCTTTTTTCGCGCGCTCAATGTGGGCGGGCACGGGGTGGTCTCCATGCCAGCTCTGAGGAGGATGCATGAGGCCCTGGGACTGCAGGCAGTCAGTACGTATATCCAGACGGGCAACGTGCTCTTCACCAGCGACGAAGGTGACGCCCTGAGTCTGGCTCGTCAGATTGAGGAGCGCTTCCTCCAGGAATTTGGCTTTGCCAGCCGGGTCGCCCTGCGCAGTGCCGCTGATCTGGAGGAGACCATGCGGGCGAATCCCTTCCTGCGAGAGGCCGAGCAGGCGCCTGAGCGTCTCGTCGTGCTATTCCTGGTTGCAACCCCGTTGCCAGAGGCAAACACAGCTTTGCAGGGACTGGCGACTGCGGGACCCGAGCAGCTGCAGCTCTCGGCGCGTGGTCAGGAGCTGTATGTCTGGTATGCTGGAGGCATCGGACGCTCAAAGCTGACGACTCTGGCCCTTGAGCGTGCCCTTGGCTGTCCTGTCACAGGACGTAGCTGGAAGACCTTGCTCCAGATAGAGCAGCTTCTCCAGCAAAGGCAAGAGAGCGAGCGGGCGTAGCCTGGGGGAGAGCGGCATCAGGGGGTCAGGAGAAACCAGCTCGCCCGCCCCGCTGTCCTCTCGACGGAGCACCGGCCAGGGTAGCGCCCTCCTGGCTTGGGACAACGGTTGCGGGCGAGACAGAAGTGAGCTGCGACTTCACTCTGTTCCCAGACGTGTCAGCAGATTGTTCAGACGGTTGACGAAGCTGATCGGGTTCTCCAGCTGGTCGCCGCTGCTGAGCACAGCCTGGTCGAAGAGCACCCAGGCCCAGTCGTTGAAGCGTGCCTCGTCCTGTTCCTGACGCAAGCGCTGGATGATCGGGTGCTGCGGATTAATCTCCATGATCGGCTTGTCGGCGGGCACGGCCTGGCCGGCGGCCTGCAGCAGGCGCTTCAGGTTGGGATCGATGCCGCCCTCGTCGACCACCAGGCAGGCCGGCGAGGTTGTCAAGCGGCTCGTCGTGCGCACATCCTTGACCTTCTCGCTGAGGACCTTCTTGAAGCGCTCCAGCAGGTCGCGTACCTCGTCAGCGCTCTTTTGGCGCTCTTCCTGCTCCTGCTTATCCTCTAGCTTGCTCAGGTCGACCTCGCCGCGCGCAATCGACTGGAAGGCCAGACCGCCATACTCTTGCAACTCGTGCTGTACGAAGTGGTCGATGGGATCGGTCCAGATCAAGACCTCGATGCCCTTCTGCTTAAAGATCTCCAGCAGCGGGCTATCCTTGGCGGCCTCGTAGCTTTCGGCCAGCAGATAGTAGATCTTATCCTGGCCCTCCTTCTTGCGCGAGACGTAGGTCTCCAGAGAGACATTCTGCTCGGGGCCACTGAGCGTCGACGCGAAGCGCAGGAGGCGGGCGATCAGGTCACGGTTGGCCTTATCCTCGACCAGGCCCTCTTTGAGCACACGCCCGAACTCGCGCCAGAAGATAGCGTACTTGCCCGGCTCCTTCTCAGCCATATCGCTAAGCAGGCCCAGGATCTTCTTGGTCGCCGTGGCGCGCATCGTATCGATGAGGCGGTTCTGCTGCAGCATCTCGCGCGAGACGTTGAGGGGCAGGTCATCGGAGTCGATGACGCCACGCACGAAGCGCAGATAACGCGGCAGCAGCTTATTCTCGATATCGTCCATGATATAGACGCGGCGCACATACAGCTTGACGCCGTGATGGCGCTCGCGCAGCCACAGATCGAAGGGTGCCTGAGAAGGAATGAAGAGCAAGAGCGTGTACTCGTGGGTGCCCTCCATGTGGCTGTGGACCCAGGCCAGCGGATCGGCGAAGTCGTGCGAGATATACTTATAGAAGTCCTTGTATTCCTGCTCGCTGATCTCGCTCTTGGGGCGGGCCCAGAGGGCCGAAGCCTTGTTAACGACCTCCTCCTCGTCCTTCCCCTCAACTTTCATGACAATGGGCAGCTGAATGTGATCCGAGTACTTGCGGATGATCGAGCGCAGACGGTAGCCGTTGAGCAGCTCGTCCTCGCCCTCGCGCAGATGCAGAATGACGTCGGTGCCGCGAGTTGGCTTCTCGATGGTCTCGATGGTATACTCGCCCTGGCCATCGGACTCCCAGCGCACTCCCTGATCGGCGGGCAGGCCGGCGCGGCGCGTCAGCAGGGTGACACGATCGGCTACCACGAACGAAGAGTAGAAGCCGACGCCGAACTGACCGATGAGCATGGCATCTTTGCGCTGGTCGCCGGTCAACGACTGGAAGAATTCGCGCGTGCCCGACTTGGCGATGGTCCCAATGTTCTGAATGACCTCCTCGCGCGACATGCCGATGCCGTTGTCGCTGACAGTGATGGTGCGCGCATCGCGGTCGTAAGAGACGCGAATCTTGAAGTCGGCATCGCGCTCGTAGAGGTCGGGATTCGAGAGGGCGTCAAAGCGCAGGCGATCGATGGCATCTGATGCGTTAGAGATAAGCTCGCGTAGAAAGATCTCTTTATTGCTATAGAGTGAATGGATCATGATGTCAAGCAATTGCTTGACTTCTGCCTGAAAGCCCAGCTTTTCTTTATGGGTTTCAACTGGCATGGCACACCTCCATGTTAGCTACGCAAATCCCCTGGGAAGCGAGATACGTCGTGTCGGTCGTAGTCGTAGCGAGTCGTCTACTGTGGCCTGTTCCGCTCTGCGGTGGTACACCTCTCCACGGTACATATGATGCCATAGGCTGTGTTAGAAGAGTGTGGGAGGAACGTTAGAAATCTGTTAGCGCCTGACTCTCTGTCAGGCTCAGGTGAACCGGCTCTGCTCGCGCCTATCTCGTGCTAGAGACAGGGCGGGCGGCTGATCTCTAAGCAGGGACAGGCCAGAAGAAGGAGCGGCCTGCCGTACAGATGGACGTTGGCCGGACTGTGGCCAGCGCTTGTTGATAAGATCCGGTGCTCGCCGCCACCTGGCTCTGGCTTGATTGATGGCTGTCGGAAACCAGGAGGAGCGTAGGTGCTGATGAGCAGACTAGTCAAGATTGGGAAGGCGTCGGATCTGGCCCTGAGCTGCCCGGTTGGGTTGGGACCTGGCCTCGCGGTAGCCTAGCTGACGCCTTGCTCTCGCCTGCTGGCCCGCCGACTGGGGGGCGGCGGCAGTGCGCTACCAGCAGCTCAGCGCCGGGCGAGGCTGGCCTTGAGTGGCCCGACAAACTGGTGCAGGCCAGCGCGACTGGAGCTATGAGTTCCCCGGCCCGCGCAAGAAGCGGCCAGCGTGAAAGAGAGGTCGTGCAGGTCCGACTCGTATCGTAGACGCGGGTGAAGAGCAGGCTCTCAGCTCGCTCTGGCCATAGATGCAACCGTTGCCTTGCAGGTTTATTGGTTACTGGTCTAACTAAGGCAAGAAGGATGTGCCCGCAGCGCCAGTCTCTGACAGACCTCAGTGACGCTGGCTCTGCTGGCTTGCCTCAACGCTGTGTCAGCGGCACTTCGATCAGCAGCGGGCGCGCCTCCTCCAGCGGCAAGGCCAGCCGCGCACGCAGCAGCCTGGCCAGCTCAGCGGGGGCCTCAACGCGCTGGCCCTCGATGTGGAAAGCGTGGGCCAGGCTCACGAAGTCAGGCGGCTCCAGCGTTGTTGCGATGCTGCGTCCGGGAAAGCGTTGCAGCTGATCGTTTTTCACTGCCGTATAGCTGGCATCATTGAAGACAATGGTGACGACCGGAATACGCTCCTGCGCTGCCGTGGCCAGCTCACCCACATTCTGCAAAAAGCCTCCATCGCCGCAGAGCGCTACCACTGGACGCTGTGGTGCAGCCAGCTGTGCCCCCAGCGCCAGCGGCAGGCCCGTTCCAATGGAACAGAGCTCGGAGGCATGGATAAAGCTGTGTGGCTCATAGACTGGAAACGCCTGGGCGGCGGCATAGCCAGCCATCGTCATATCGGCCACCACGATCCCCTCGCGCGGCAGGGCTGTCCGCAGGGCCTCCAGCCAGGGCATCACCTCGCCATAAATCTGCTGCGCTCGCTCGCGCAAAGCAGCGCGCACAGCGGCCACCTCCTCGCGGCGATCCTCATACTGCCCTGCCCTTTCCTCCAGTCCTGCCAGGAGGGCGCTCAGGGCCAGGCGAGCATCACCAACCAGGGCAACGCTGGCCGGATAGCGCTGGCCAATCTCGCCGGCATCGAGATCGACGTGGATCAGCTTCTCTGGCAAAGGGAGACGGCCCGTCTCTGCCTGGGCCTGGCCGCTGCGGTTACGCTCCAGGGCGGGCAGCGTCGTGCGTTGCATCCCTAGCTTGCTGCCAACGACCAGCGCCAGATCGGAGCGGCTCAGCAGTGGGCCAAGCGTACGCGACGGGGCGCCCCGGGTTGTGATGACCAGCGGGTGATCGTTGGGTAAGACGTCGTGACTTTTGCCGCCAAGCAAGACTGGGGCCTGCAGCAGCTCGGCCAGGCGCAGCAGCTCATGATTCGCGCCGGCGGCGCTCACCCCGGCCCCGGCGATAATCACAGGTCGGCGCGCGGCTCGCAGCAGCTCCAGGGCCGCCTGAACTGCCTCCTCATTGGGCGCCACCGCTGGCGCTTCTTCCTCTTCCAGCGCGGGCAGGGCTATCGTCTCTTGCGCTTCAAGCACGTCCAGTGGAATCTGCAGAAAGGCGCCGCGGGGCCGACCTGTGCGCATCTGGCGCAGAGCCTCAGCAATGGCTTCAGGAATCTCCGCCACGCGCTGCACTTCGTGGCTCCAGCCAACCAGAGCCTGCGCCAGACCGAGCTGGTCCTTAAGCTCGTGCAGACGGCCCCAGGAGCGCCCGCCAGTCTCGCCCGGCAGGCTGGTGGCGATGACCAGCAGCGGCAGCGAATCGGCATAGGCATCGGCCAGCGGCGTAGCAATATTGGTCACGCCCGGTCCCGTAATCACCAGGGCCACGCCAGGACGCCCGGCGATGCGCGCGTAGCCGTTGGCCATGTAGCCCGCGCCCTGCTCGTGGCGTGCCAGGACATGACGTATCCCCGGCTCATCGTAGAGGGCATCGTAGATAGGCAGATTATGTACCCCCGGAATGCCAAAAACGACCTCAATATGGTGGGCGCGCAGGCTGGCTACCACTGCCTGCCCGCCTGTCAGTGACACACTGTGCTGCATTGCTTCCTTGTTGCTCCTCGATGATCTTTCCCTTCCTTCCGCTCTGCCGGACTCAGTCGCCAGCGTTCCTTCCGGCGACGGTGGCCTGACCCTCTCTGGCCTCCTTGCCTGCTGGCGAGCGAACGGAACGAGCGGGGTGAGAGCATGGTGGCGCTGCCGCGCTGGGGGATGAGATGATCCTCCTCGCGGCGCTGCTTTCACCTTCAGGCCCGGGCCGCTATGCTTTTATCATAGTACAGGCCGTTCCTCTGTGCCAAGCTGACTCGGTGCGGTCTCGCCGGGAGAGAAAGGCACAATAGGCAGACACTGCTCGATAGGCTATAATGAGCAGCAAGCCGCCGTCTTCCGCTGCGTCTATCTACATCAGGAGAGGTTTATTAGTCCTGAACGTTCCTTCCAGGAAAGGAAGGAGGGGACCAGCATGAGCAGACGTCTGGCCCAATTGGGCTTTCTGCTCCTGTGCATTATTATCCTCTGTTGGCTCTGCTACAAAGCGAGCGGCTCCGCTCAGCTGACTGCTTTCATCGGGCTTTTGATCGGCGTCGTAGGAGTTGTCCTGCAGTTTCATGAGGCGCGCATGGGTTTCATTCGCCTGCTGAAGGCCCTTGGGGAGGATCTGGCCACGCTGGTGGCGAAGACGCGCTTCTGGGTGATGCTCACGTGCGTGCTCTTGCTGGTCTTTCTCGGCTGGAATATCGTACCGCGCGTCTGGCCGCATGTCCCCGCGGCGACGAGCTGCAGTCTGCCGCGCAACAACCTCGCCTCCTCGGCCTATCTGGGTGTGATGAAGACTCCCACTGGAGAACTGGTCGGCATCAGCGATGGCTCCGTGGTCTTGGATACCAGCCAGCCCGACCTGGCGCGCAAGCAGGAGGCGGCGCAGCAATATAGTGCTGGCAACTTGTCTGAGGCGCAGTCGCTCTGGCAAAACGCTGTCGAGCAGGTAACTAACGATGCCGAAGCGCACATCTATGCGGAAAACGTCGCCGTTGAGCAGAGTGGCCTGCCCAGCATCACCCTGGTGGTGGCAACGCGCTTCACGCCGCACTATCTTGGTGGGGCGCGCGATATCCTGCAAGGAGCCTATGTAGCTCAGCGCGTTTTTAACGATAGCCACACGCTGCGCCTGCGCCTGCTGCTGGCCAATGCCGGCAGTGGCGGAGTAGTTCAGGTCACCTGTCAGATCATTCAGGCTGCAGCGGTCTCCTCTGCCAGTGCGCCCATTGTGGGGATCGTTGGCTGGGAGCTAAGCCAGGATGTCAGCGAGAGTGTGACCCTGGTTGATCAGGCCCACCTGCCGATGCTCTCGCCGACCGCCTCCGGCAATGATCTGCGCAACCTGCCCTACTTCGCGCGCATCGCTCCACCGGATGCCCTTCAGGGTGAGGATGCCGCTCTCTACGCTCGACAGACACTGGAGGCCCGGCGAGTTGCTCTCTTCGAAGACCCGCGCGACAAGTACAGTCAGAGCCTGGCCTCCTCCTTTCGTCTGGCCTTCGAAGATGCCAGCCATCACATCACGGTTACCGAAGAATATCACGTTGGCCAGCCTGACAACCTGCCCCAGCTCCTGCAGGACGCGCTGCGTACTCAGCCGGACCTGATCTACTTCGCAGGCTATTCTGCCGATGTCAGCGTGCTGCTGGCTGCTTTGCCGCCCTGCCAGCCTGTGACCGCACTGGCGACAACGATGTGTCCGCTGGTACTGGGAGGCGATGCCCTCTACATTTATGGGAACTACGCCCAGGAGGCGCGGCCCTCCTTTCACAGCGGACGTCTCTACTTTACAGCCTTCGCCTTCCCTGATGAATGGCAGGGGCAGCCCCTACCGCAAATGGAGACATTCCTGGAGACCTACGCAGCCAGCTTCGGACCGACGCCAGCAGGCCGCAGTCCATACGGCTACACCCGGCCTGATGCCGATAGCATGCTGGCCTATGATGCTGTCTCCGTCCTGGCGGAAGCCTGCTATCGCCTCTTCCAGCAGCGTCAGCCTTTGACAGGGGCGCACCTCCAGCAGGCTCTGCTGCAGATGAAGGGCCAGCAGGCCTGGCAGGGCATCACGGGGGTCATTGCCTTTGGCAGCGACGGCAACGTCCTCAACAAGCCGGTGCTCTTGCTTCATCTGGACCAGGCAGGCCATACCCAGATCGAACAGGTATGGGGCTGCCTGATCAAAGAACGCTGCTGAGGCAGAGGATGAGCTGCCATCGGCGTCAGGCTGGCGGCTCATCCTCTGCGCTCCAGCCCAGCGTTAGCGGCGAGCGGCTGACGACGGCCACGGCGGCGGTCCCCGGGCCGGTATTGAGGGCCAGAGCGGCCCCCAGTGAGTAAATGGGCAGCTCGCCTGGATAGATGGTCTGCAGCTCGTGGCGCAGGTCGTCGGCGGCCCCGGGACTGGACTCGCCCAGGATGATGCGCTCGATGGGACGCATCGTTCTGATCAGCTGGGCGATCTGACGGCAGGCGCGTCGCCGGCTGCGAGCCAGGCCCGCGGCGACGATGTTGCCTCGCTCCAGGACCAGGATCGGCTTCAGGTCAAGCAGATCGCCCAGGGTGGCCAGGACACCATTAAGGCGTCCATTGCGGCGTACGAACTCCAGCGTCTCCAGTACACCCAGGAAGTGAGTGCGAGCGAGGACTTCCTGAGCATGGGCGCGGATCTCGGCCAGCGTACGCCCCTGGCGGGCCTCCTCAGCGGCCTGCAGCACGGCAGGCAGCATGCCGATGGCGGCGCTCTGCGAGTCGATGATCTCGATTGGCACCCGGCGTAGCTCGCTGGGTAGCAGCTCGCGGGCCAGCTGGGCGCTCTGGTAGGTGCCGCTGAGACGCGCGGAGAGCACAATGACCAGAATGCCCTCGGCCCCCGCGGCGACCAGGCGGCTGTAGGCCTGGGCAAAAGCGGCGGGCGAGGGCTGAGAGGTATGAGGAAAGACCGGCGCCGCTTCTAGACGGCGGAAGAGGGCGGCGCTGTCGAGATCGATACCGTCTAGAACAGCTTCCTGGTCGAAGAGAATGACCAGCGGCACGATGGTGATGCCGAGGGACGCGGCCAAACCCGCAGGCAGTCCCACCGTGCTATCGGTGATGACCCCTATCATTGTTTCTGCTCGCCTCTTCTCAGCTCCTTCAGGCTTTGTGGCGGCCTGCTGATCCGATCGCTCATCTTCTCCGATCTGGCCGGCGTGCCTGGCCTGCTCCAGGCTGACTGGGCCTGTCTGCTGGCGCTCTCTGTTCGACCTTTAATTTAATCGGGCGTATTGCGGTCGTAGAGCAGGCGGTAGAGCAGGGCCGAGGGCTGGCGTGTCGGGCCGTGCTCGGCATCGTCGGGCAAGGGAGCGGTCAGGCGGCGCAGCAGGAGCAGAGCGGCCAGCAGGGGAGGAATGAGTTGCTGGCGCTGTGTGCGCTCATGCTCGCGCAGGCAGACGAGCGTGAAGAGCAGGATAGCGGCCAGGCCGCTAAGAGGTACCACCTTGCTGCGGGCCGTGGCGTAGCCAGAGCCGGCCCAGGACCAGCGGGCGGCCTGCATGGGGGCACGATGGTGGGAGAGCAGCGAGCCGAGGCGCCAGAGGACACCGCTGGCCAGAGTTGAGAGGGCCAGGACGCCGGCGCGGCGGTTGATCTGCAGCGCGGCCCCGAAAAAGGCGCTCAGGCCGCGTCCGCCGTTGAAGCGCAAGAAGAGCGGCCAGCACTGGCCCATGACGCCGCAGACGCCGGCCAGTTCAGCTACCTCGCGTGGATAGCCCAGGCGGCGGCAGATGCTAATCGGCAGGTACCCTTTGGAGGCGTCGAAGAGCGCTGCGGGCACTGCCCAGCGCCGTCCCCGCTTGCCGCTGCTGAGCAGATTGGAGACGCCGACATTGCCCGAGCCGCTTTTGCGCAGGTTGACGCCGCTGCGCCGTCCGAGCCAGTAGACAAGCGGCAGCGAGCCATAGAGATAGGCGGCAAGCCAGGCGAGGACATAGCGTGAGAAAGCGGAGTGCCGCCAGGCGGGGGCGCGTTGGCGTGTCACCTGGACGGCTCGCCGGCTGGCGCGGCCCAGCGAGCCGAGATAGCGGACATAGCGCACATAGCGGGTCGATCGGCCCTGTCTGAAGCGGCTGCCCCGAGCGCGTCTGCGACGGGCATGGCTGCGGACTTCACTGATGAGAGGACTGCTCACAGGTTCGCGGACCTCCTCTCTCCTGCTGCTGCATTGCGTTGCGTCGCCGTGATGGCTGGGCTGGCCAGTGCGGGCCCAGATCAGGCCCGGCCAGCACAACAAACGGGCGCCTGTGGCTGAGCTGCTCTGGTCGCGCGGACGGCCCTGTCGTTGTTGTGATCTAACGATGGCTTGGGATTGGTCATAAGTCCAGCTCTGTTCTGTTCATTCTGCTGTTCATGGAGACCGTCGGCGCTGTGCAGCCTCACAGGCCATGTTTTCTATCATTGTACCGGTAGAGGCCGCTTTCCTGCAAGCGTTAACGAGTACACTGGTGGCAGCGAGACTAGACTAGCTGCCCGGCGGCTATTGAGCAAGCAAGGCAGGTCTGAAGAAGAGAGGAGGGGAAGAGTAAGGCCGGGGCCGACGACGAAAAAAAAGCGGCCAGAGCGGATGGCTGTCGGCCCGGCCATAAGGCCACGCCCGGCACCGCTCTGGCCCTTCTCCCCTCGCATTGCAAAAGGACGAGCTGCGAGTAGAAAGTAGCTGAGGAGAGCAAGAGCGCGCTCAGCCAGGGCGCGCCCTCGCTCAGGAAGAACGCTCCTGATCCTTTGAAAGAAGACGGCGACCCGCCCGCCGCTCCCGAGAGGACTGGCGAGCCGGCAACGGAGAAGACCGCTCAGCCATCAACAACCCCTGGCTCTGTCCCTGCTCGCCAGGAACATAGCCCAACTGCTCCAGCGCATCAGCAAGCTGGCGATAGATCTCCGCCGCATCGCCGCGCTGATGAGGCATGCGTCCCAGACTGGTGGCCGCCTCCGCCAGGCGCAAGAGCACCGCCGGAATATCGCTCTCGGGAATCCCGCTCACCTTCGTCCCGCGGTAATTGCTCAGAATCGCCTGGATGGCCTTCGGTAAACGGCGCTCGTCAACAGAACCGTCGGCCAGACGATAGGGCAGCTTCCAGGTCTCAGGGCGGCTCGGACTCCCCACATAGGCAAAGCAGGCTGCCGGCAGCCGATATTTCGGATGGAGCAGCTCCGTCGCTTCGGCCTCCAGTGTCAGGGCCGGCGCCGTCTCCGGCAACAGCCGTAGCGGCTCCGTCGTGCCCGCTGGAGAGAGGGCCGCCGGACGCGGGCGATAGATCCCGTGGATACTCAGCCACCACAGGTCAAGCGGCGGCTCCACAGCCGTCAGCGAGACAAAGGCCCGATCCTCCAATCCGCCATGACGCGGATGCGCCGCATAGAGCATCACCCCATCGCTGATAGCGATGCACTTCACGTGTTGCTCCTCCGCGTAGCGTTGCGCCTGCTCCAGGGCCCGCTCGACCGCATAGCGGTTCCAGGCCAGCGCTCCCGGACGCTTCACCTCCACCAGCAGATACTTAATGCCGTGGCGCGTCAGCACCAGATCCGCATATTGTACCTGATGATTGAGATCGGTCAGCTCCCAATCGAGCACCAGCGTAAAGAGATCCTCTAAGATATTCTCGGCCACCTTCTCCGATGCCTTGCCATAGCGCTCCTGCTCGGCCAGGCGCTGGCGCTGGCGCTCCAGAAAAGCCGGCCAGGCGCTGCGAATGCGCTCCACGCAGCGGCGATACGAAGCCAGGTGCGTGATCTCGGGCGGGTGAGAGGCCGTGCTCATGGGTTGCCCTTCTTTGTGTGCCTTCTTCTTATTGTAGGGAACGAATAACAAGACTGGTAGTAACAGTATCTACCGGCTTCTTCCTGTTACACAAGTAAAAAGGACGAGAGACACCGGCCTAGGCTGTCCCGAAGGTCACGCCCAGGCGGCGCAGCCAGCGGCGGTAAGCGATGGCCGTGCGATCCGAGCGCAGGTGCAGCTCCGCCTGCAGATCCAGCGGCAGCAGCTCGGGGCGCTGCGACTCAATCACCCGGATATCCTGCTGCATTACCATATCCTCGAAGCGGCGGATCTCCTCCTCGCTCTGCTCCCCGTAGTTTAGGGCCACATACTGCCAGGCGATACAGCGGCGCTCGCTCACCGGCGTCACCGTAAAGAACATCGCGAAGCGCGGCCCCTGCGACGTCTTCACAAAATACGCCGTCAGCGGGCGCAGCACGCGGTACGTATAGGTCACCTCAGCGCCCTGGCCGCTGCCATCGGGATTCGGCTGCCAGACCGTAATATCGCGGGCCGTAATACCATCCTCGCCCGTCTCCACTGTATAATCATTGATGGCCGCATGGGACGGATCGCCCAGGAGGCCCGCATGAACGTAAGGAAAATGCGCCACATCGAGAAAATTCTCGATCGCGCGCGGTCCACTGGTCTCAACAGAGTATGGGCCGGTATGCACCTTGCGGAAACTGGCATCATCCCACTCGGGAAAAGCTGGCACCTCATGCTGAGGCTCGCCCAGCGTCACCCAGACCCAATCGTAGCGCAGGCAACTCCGGTAGACGCGCGCATGGGCCGTCGCTGGCGGCTTCTGCTCAGGATGGGCCGGGAAGCGCACGCAATGCCCCTCCTCATCGTAGGTCCAGCCGTGATACGGACAAATCAAGCAGCCGTCTTCGACACGCCCCAGCGAGAGGCGCGCGCCGCGATGCACACAGAGATCGCGCCAGACGTGGACACGCCCGTCAACCTTCCACAGCACCAGGTCCTCATCGAGTAAGCGCGCCGCCACCGGCTGGCGCTCAGGTAAAGCCGGCGCGTAGGCTACCACATGCCAATCGTTGAGCAAAACGGGGTCATTCAACATAGGGCCGTGCTCGTTGCTCCCTTCTTACCTCACAAGCTAGCTGCAGGCTACCAGTCGAGTGGCCGCCGATCCCTGGCCAGGGCCTCGGATCAGTAGCCAACTGGCTGGCACGCTTCAGTATACCGGGTGGCTGCAGGTGCCGGCAACAGGCAATCAAGCTGACAGTCAGACAAGCGAAGAAAGCAACGCCATCAGTACTATTTTCTCCCGTTCAATGGGACTTTTGTCCCGAAAAAAGGGAGCGTACGCTATAATAAGCCCGAGGAGGGCGGGAAGGCGGTTGCGCCAGCGAAGCGCACCACGGTGAGACACAGCGAAGCACAGCATAGCACACAAAGCATGCAATGCAACCATAGGACAGGGTCGAGACGGGCCGATGATAGACTATGCAGGGCAACGACTCGGTAACTACCGTCTGCTCAAGGTGCTTGGCAGCGGCGGCTTTGCCCGCGTCTACCTGGGCGAGCACATCTATCTCAAAACGCCAGCAGCGATCAAGGTGCTACAGACGCGCCTGACGCAGGATGCCCTCAATCAATTTCTGGCTGAGGCGCGCACGATTGCGCGTCTCTCGCATCCGAACATCATCCGCGTATTGGAATTTGGCATTCAGGACGAGACACCCTATCTGGTGATGAACTACGCCCCCTACGGCTCACTGCGCCAGCGTCATCCTGCCGGCAGTGTTCTGACACCGGGGCGAGTGCTCTCCTATGTGCGCCAGATGGCAGCGGCTCTGCAGTATGCGCACGAGCGCCAGATTATCCATCGCGATGTCAAGCCTGAGAATATGCTGCTCGGCGATAATTTCGTTCTGCTGCTGAGCGACTTTGGCATTGCCATGCGCGCCCCGGGGGCTGGCGTGACGCGTACGCCCTACGCGCCGCCCAACGCCGCCGGCACGACAACCTATATGGCGCCGGAGCAGATCGACGGAGCACCGACGCCGGCTAGCGATCAGTATGCCCTGGGCGTGGTCGTCTACGAGTGGCTCTGCGGCAGTCCACCCTTTGTTGGCGGGGAGATGCTGGTCGCCCTGCAGCATCTGCAGGCCTCCCCGCCGTCGTTGCGTGAGAAACAGCCCACCATCTCGCCAGCCATCGAGATGGTGGTCCTTAAGGCCCTGGCCAAAGACCCGCGCGAGCGCTTTGCCAGCGTCGCCGACTTTGCCCGTGCCCTGGAAGCTGCCTTCGCTCAGGCCGCCGATGAGCCGACCGTTGAGGTCCCCGCGGCCCGGCTGGCGGTTGCCGCTCCCGCCGCACCAGAGGCGGAGGCCTGGCGTCCAGGCAGGCCGCTCCTCTTACCCGCGCGCCTGGCCCCAGCGACTGAAACAGGACGCCAGCCAGCTCAGCCCGCCGCTCTGGTGGCGCGCGCCGAACGCCCGGAGAGCGCAGAGTCATCCGCCGAAGCGCTCTCTGTCGACTCTGCGGAAGCGGCCCCAGCAGCGCCGTCCTATGCTGGCACCGAAGCTGACACCGCCGGAGCCAACGCCAGCAGGCCGCGCTCAGCGCCGCTCGCGCTCCCGGCGATGCCGGTGACCCCCGCGCCCCCCTCTCAGCTACCACGACGCTGGCTCCGCTGGCTGCGTCCGGCCCTGGAGGCCCTGCCCCTGGGGAGACCACTCACCCCCGCGCAGCCGCTCTCACGCCGCCAGGCCCTGGTCAGAATCGGGGCCCTGGCCCTGCTCAGCGCCGCTACCTGCGATCTCGCCGTAACCACTCTGGAGGAGCAGCTGGCTTCGCTGCGTGGCCTGGGTCAGCCTCCGGCCCCAGCCTCTCACCCGCGTCCCACGGCCACCGCCCGGGCCAGGCCCTCACCCTCGCCTGCGGAGCGTCCGGCCAGCCCAACGCCACAGGCCCAGGCGACCGCTCAGGCCCTCATCATGGGCATTAACAGCCGTCCTGCCCTGGCCTCCTGGGGCGTGCGCCAGCTCGATCTCTTTATCCGCGCTGTCGACAATACGCTCTGGCATCGCCATTTCGACGGGCACTGGCAGAGCTGGGAGCGACTCAACGGCTCGCTGGCCTTCGATCCCGTGGCGGTAGCCTGGGGTCCTGAGCGCTTCGATCTCTTTGTGCGCGGCGTCGACAATAGCCTGCTGCATTGCTGGTTTGATGGCTCCTGGCACAACTGGGAGAGCCTGGGCGGCTCGCTCACCTCGAATCCTGCAGTGGCCTCCTGGGGGGCCGGACGCCTGGATGTCTTCGCCCGCGGCGTTGATAACGCCCTCTGGCACAAGTGGTACGACGGCCTCTGGCATGACTGGGAGTCGCTGGGCGGCGTGATCACCTCGGCCCCGGCAGCCGTCTCCTGGGGCCCGGGCCGCCTGGATGTCTTCGCCCGCGGCGGCGATAATGCCCTCTGGCACCGCGCCTTTGACAACAGCTGGGGCCCGTGGGAGTCCCTCGGCGGCAGCTTCATCTACGATCCTACCGCGGCCTCCTGGGGGAGTCACCGTCTGGATGTCTTCGCCTGCTCGCCCGCCGGCTCACTCCTGCACCTGGCCTACGACGGCAGCTGGCACTCCTGGGAATCATTTGGTGGACATCTGGTCTCGTCGCCGACCGCCATCTCCTGGGGACCTGCCTATATCGATGTATTCGCGCGCACTGACACAAATGCTCTGCAGCACCTGTGGTTTGATGGCAGCTGGCACCCCTGGACGCTGCTCAACTGAGCCAGGCTACTACGCTGCATCTTCCTGCTTGACGTGCCATCCCTGATGGTCTATCCTGGAGCGTGTCCCTGTGGGTTGGCCGCACGCAAGAAGGAAGAACTGCCGTCTGCCGTGCCCACGAGAGCTTGATCATCGCTGATGTGTAGGTCTTTGCCTGCTATGCCGACACAGACCAGTAGCGTGAGCGCAATCGACAGCGCTGAGTAGCTCCTCTGGCGACTGCTTCCCGGCTTGCCTGCCCGCCCTGGATGCGCCTGGCCTACCGTTCGCTGGAAGTTCAGAGAAAGGACGGAACAGAAACGCAATGGCTACCTCTGATCATCCTGCCCCCTCTCCTGAGCCTACTGCCCAGAGTCAGTATACGATCGATGCTGAGGATGCTGCCGAAACCTCACGCCTGATGATGCAGGACCAGCTGCTGACGCAGGCTATGGGGGGCTTGCTGCCCGAGTTGACAGCCGAGGAACTCAGCAGCGTGCGCCGGGTTCTTGATATCGGCTGCGGCCCCGGTGGCTGGGCGCTGGCGCTGGCGGCTGCCTATCCCTCGATGGAGATCGTCGGCTTCGATATCAGCGAGACGATGATCCGCTACGCCTTTGCTCAGGCACGCGTGCGCGGCCTGACGAACGTCTCTTTCGAAGTGATGGATGCCCGCCAGCCTCTGGCCTTTCACGACGCCTCGTTTGATCTGATCAATGCCCGCTGGATCTTCGCCTTTATGGATCAGGAGAGCTGGCGCTCACTGATTGCTGAGTGCTGGCGCCTGCTGCGCCCTGGTGGACTGCTGCGCCTCTCAGAGCCTGAATTGACGGTGACGAATAGCCCGGCCTTTCAGGAGATGATGGGCCATCTCTACACGGCCCTGGCTCGCCTGAAGCGTACCTTTTCGGTCGATGGCCATACCAGCGGCGTGCCCTATATGCTCGGCAAGCTGCTGTCGGAGGCCGGCTTTGTGGCCATCCGCAAGGCGCCGTATGTTGTCGATGGCTCCTATGGCAGCGAGATGTATGCTATCAGCGTGAAAGATGCAGAGGTGGCTTTCGCTCTGACGAAGCCATTCTTGTTACGCTTCGCCTCTCTGAGCGAAGCCGAGTTTGATGCCCTCTATGAACGGATGCTGTTGGAAATGCTGAGCGAAGACCATGTTGGCCTCTGCTACGCCCTGACCATCTGTGGACGCAAGCCCAGCTAGCAACTTGGGTGCCTGCCGGTAGAGGTCGCGCGCTGAGATCTGCCAGCCCCGGATAGAGCAGACTCCCGCCCCGGCGCGGGCGGCTCTGGTCGGGCCTGGCAAGATGGAGAGACGCTATTGCTGAACACTGGAGGATCAAGCTATGGCTGAAATGAAGATTCTGGCCGTCGAAACCCGTGACAAGGATCAAGTCATCGATATCACCGATACAATTGAGCAACATCTGCGTAACGTGCAGCAAGAGAATGGCCTGTGCACCATCTTTGTGCCGCATACGACCTGCGCGGTGGCGGCGATGGACCTTGACCCGGGCACCGACCTCGATTTTCTAGATGCCTTGCGCCGCCTGCTGCCGCCGATCCGCTACCGGCACCCGCACGATCCGGCCCATGCGCCCGACCATATTCTGGCGACCCTGATCGGGCCATCGCTCGTGGTGCCCTACGCCCGGAGCCGCCTGCTGCTGGGTACCTGGCAGCGCGTCGTGCTGGTTGAGCTGGATGGACCACGGCGCCGCACGCTGCACCTGACTTGCTCCAGTTAATTGTCTGCCTGGAGATGGCTCCCGGGAGGCTGACTTCACTTCAGCCTCCTGACCCTGGCCTTGATCCGTTTTGCCTCCCACTGATTGCCGCTGCTCACCGGGGTGCTATCCTGAGAAGCGGCCTCTCTTGCCAGGAAGATTTTGATGTGCTATCCTCTCCACAGGAATCAATTTGTTAAATATAACTGCGCTTTCATTCTGTTTCCGTTGCTATGTGTTGCTGAAAAGCGGCCCTGGACAAGCCTGGTAAGCGCTCCTGAGCAAGGGGGGGCCTATGAGCATCGAGATTAAGTGTTCAGATCTGCTCGGCCAGCGCGTCGGCCACTACCAGCTGGTCGAGGTCCTTGGGAGTGGTGGTTTTGCCTGCGTCTATCGTGGCCAGTGGGGAGCAGGCCAGGAGGTCGCGCTCAAGATCAGCCGGCGCTCGCTGGATTCGCCAGAGAGCCGCTCGGACTTCGAGCGCGAGGTGCGCATCGTTTCGCGTCTCAATCATCCCAACATTATCAGACTCCTCGACTATGGCATCTATGAGGTGGAGCTGCGCGGCCAACAGCTAGCCCTCCCCTACCTGGTGATGCCGCTGGCCCCCGGTGGCAGCCTGCGTCAACTCATTCCCCGTGGCCAGCGCCTCCCGCTGGAGCAGGTGGTGACCTACGTCCAGCAGGTGGCCGCAGCTCTGCAGTATGCTCACGACTTCCGCGAGCCTGATGGACGGGCGAATGCTGTTCTGCACCTTGACGTCAAGCCAGCGAACATGCTCGTCGGGGAGCGCGGCCAGATCTGGCTGAGCGATTTCGGTATTGCCATCATCGGACATAAGACGCTGCGAGCCGCTGATCCGCAAGCGGCTGCTCAGGCCTTGCTCGCCGAGGAAGAGGTGTGGGGCTCGCCCGAATACATGGCGCCCGAGCGATTTGATGGTCAGCGCCGCCGCGCCAGCGATCAGTATGCGCTGGCTGTGACCTGCTACGAATGGCTGGCTGGCGCTCCACCCTTCAGCAGCAGTGCCCCGGACCTGCTGGCTCGCCAGCAGGAACTGATGCGGCTCCAGCGGACGCAGCCACCGCCGTCGCTGACAGCTCGCTTTGGCGATATTCCCCCGGCGGTTGAGGCCGTGATCTTTAAGGCTCTGGCCAAGGAACCCGATCTGCGCTATCCATCGGTCAAGGCGTTCGCCGAGGCCCTGGAGCAGGCTGTCGCCCAGAGCCGCCCGTCGCAGTTCAGTGCCAGGCCCGCGCCTATCCCCGCGCCTATCCCCGCGCCTATGCCTACGCCTGTCGCTCCCCCTCCGCCTCTCTCTCCGCCGCCCCCCACACCTCTTTCGACGCCTGCTCCCATGCCGACCTCAACACCGGCCTCAATGCCTGTCTCACCATCGCCAGCGATCTTCCTCAGAAGCCAGTTCTCCCTCCCGGGCGCCGGCGCTGTCTCGGGCACGCTCCCCGCGTTCTCCCCTGGCTTCCTCAAGGAACCCGCCTTCTCACTGGTGCCGCCGGCGGTCAAGCCTGCGCATTTCTTCAGCGGTCACCGTTCTTTTCTTCTTCTACCTGATTTCAGACTATTCCGCTTTACCCATTGTCTGCTCATCGTCCTGGCCGGACTGCTTTTCCTGGTCACGCTGCCGCAACTGTGGCCTCTGATTCTGCTCTCGATCCCTCTAATGATCGCTCTCTTTTACCTGTCGATTAGTCGTCGTAAGCCCCTGGCGATGCAATTGCTGGCGTTACCTGTGGCTCTCTATTATGCTGTGAGTTGTGGGCAGCTCTGTATATGGCTGATTGCGCGACTCGGGCCCAGGCTGCCGCTCCTCTCCCTGGTGGCGCTGCTGCCAGCCCTGGCTGCCTGCGGCGCCGCGCTCTATAGCATCCATCGCTATGGAGTGCAACGCCTGCGCTGGTGAGGGATGGAGGAGCACGGCCCAGTCTGCGCTCGGCCAGTGCTCGCGTTGCTCCGCATCTTGATCTAGGTAAAGATACGCAAATTTATCGCTTAGATGGCGTTCTCCCGGTAGGAGATCAAGCGTCAGCTATCTGCGGTGAGAGAGGAGCAGGAGAGTTATGCCCTATAGCCAGCCGTGGAATAGTCGTCAGCCAGGCTGCCTTATCCTGCTGCTGGACCAATCGGGGTCGATGGACGAGCCGTTTGGTCTGCAACAGGCCGGCGGTGGGCGACGCAAATGCGAGATGTTGGCGACGGTCGTCAACGGTTTCCTCAACGAGCTGATCACGGCCAACACGGTCATCGACAAGAACGGCATGCCCGAGGTGCGTCCGCGCGCGGAGGTGGCCATCCTTGGGTACAGCGGAACCAGCGTGACGTCGGCCCTCAAAGGTGGGCTGGGGCGTAAGGAGTTTGTGACCCTGGGTGAGCTACAAGATCAGCCCCTGGCGGTAGAGCGGCGCAAGAAGCGCGAGCTAGATGAAACGGGGACCGTCTACGAGGTCGAGGTCTCCTTCCCGATCTGGGTGAAGCCGGTCGCCGGGCAGGGAACGCCGATGTGCGCGGCCCTGCGGCGCGCAGCCGAACTGGCCCAGCGCTGGGCCGCGGCCAATCCCCAGAGCTATCCGCCGGTAGTGATCAATGTGACCGATGGCATGTCCACCGATGGAGATCCGACTGCCATCGCCCAGGATTTATGTCGTGTAGCCACTGCTGACGGTCAGGCCCTGCTGTTTACGGTCCACCTGACAAATCTCAACAGTGCGCCGGTAGAGTATCCGGCCACGGAGAGCGAGCTGCCCAACGATCCCTATGCGCAATTGCTCTTTCGCATCACCAGCCCGGTGCCTGAGACCAGCCTGGCGCAGCTCTCAGCGATGCTGCATCGCGATCTCAGCCCGGGGGCGCGCGGCCTGATCTTCAACGGCGATGCTGTCTCGGTGCGTCTGATGTTCAATTTCGCCAGTATTCCGGCGACCCAGCTCCTTGATCCGAATCGCTGAAGAGGGGCCAGGCTCTGGGTGACGAGCTGGCAAACTGACCAGGATGCGCTCTCTGCGCCATGCCGGCGGGGGGCTGAGGAGGCGATCAGCCAATGTTTGCCGAGATCTCAATTCTGGAATACTGGAAGTCGGAGCACGACCTCAATACGCTGGAGGATGCCTGCGCTCTCGATGCCGGGCGTGGACTCTTCGCTGTGGCCGATGGCGCCGGAACGACGCTCTTTGCACGCCAGTGGGCTATGGCGCTGGTGGAACTCTTTGTGTCCTGCCCGTTGCTGAGCGCCGATCCCTTCGAACTGGACTGGTGGCTTGGTCTGGCCCGCGCGCGCTATACGGAGGGGCTGCCTGCACCCGAGCGGCTGCCGCCGGCGGTGCGCCAGAAATGGCGGCGTGAGGGCAGCCAGGCAACACTGGCGGCGCTGCGGGTCGTCGAGTCGGAGCCGGAGTATGCGCTAGTCAAACTGCTGGCGATCGGCGATAGTTGCCTGCTCTGGCGCCCGGCGGGCGGCGAGGTGGTGGAATCCTTCCCGCTGCGTTCTCCGGCTGAGTTTGCCAGGCCACCGCTCTGCCTGCCTTCGCAGGCGGCCCTCTTCCGACGCTCTTTCCATCGCCTGCAGGAGCAGTGGCTGAGGCTCAGGCCGAACGATTGCGTCATGCTGGCCACTGATGCACTGGCGCGCTGGATTCTGGCCGGCGGCGATGGCAGTCTGACCCCCAATCAGTGCTTTGAGCTGGTGGCCCGGCAGGTGCCGTCTTCGTGGGAGGCCTTCGTCGAGGAGGGCCGTGCGTTGCGAGGGCTGGCCGATGACGATTGCACTGCGGTGGTCCTGACCTGCCGCCGTACGCTGAGCGAGCGCGCTATTCTACTGGGAACAACGCAGTCGTATCAGGCAGCACTGCAGCAGGAACGTCGCCGCGCCTTTGAGGAGGCGCGCCGCGCGGGAGACCGTCGCCGGATGGCCGTGCTCTACGGTGACGGAACTGCTTTCCAGGAGCAGGATCTGGTCATCTTCCCTGGCGAGATCGAGCTGGCGCGCTGTGTAGCCGAGGCGCTCGATGAGCTGCTCTGGCAGCTACGTCCCCTGCTCAATCGTGCCGATGCGGCTGAGCAGGCGGCTCTGCTCTGGCAGCGCTATGCCCCGCTCCTGGCTGCCGAGCCGTGCGCTGCCTCGCTGCGGCGGACGCTGGCGGCCCTGGGCGTGCCTGGGGTCGCGGTTGAGATCGGGGAGAGTGAAGAGGCTCAGCCGGGTGAGAGGCCCGTCCGGGGAGAAAGGACGGAATAGCGCCTATGCCGGGACGTCTGGCCTTCGATGAGGCGATGCAGTTTCCGCGCAGCCGCCTGCTGGTGCCGGACCCTGAGCTGCGCGAGGGACAGGTCGAGATGGTTGAAATCAAGACCCGCCGGGGCCTGATCCGACGTCCCTGGGGCCTGGAGGGGGGCTTTGCTGTTGTCTACAAGTTTCGCACGCGCAGCGGGCAGGCGCGTGCGCTGCGCTGCTTTCATGTAGACATGAAACCCGATACCGAAGAGCGCTATCGCCAGATCGCCACTTATTTCGCCGCGCAGCCGGCACTGCAGGCCGTGACGGTGCCTTTCACCTACTATCGTGAGGGGATTGTGGTGAAGGAGCAGGGTCGCGGCGAGGTCTGCCCGCTAATCGCGATGGAGTGGGTGGAGGGGCGTACCCTCTGCGAGGCGGTCCATCTCTATTGTAACCAGGGTAACCGTGGGGCGCTCAGGGAGCTGAGCCAGCGCTGGCAGAAGCTAGTTCTGACCATGCGTGAGGCACGTATGGCGCATGGCGACCTGGCCGGCAGCAATGTGCTGGTGCGCGAAGATGGGCGCCTGGTGCTGGTCGACTACGACGGTGTCTATATTCCGCCGCTCGCTGGCTATCCACCGGTGCTGGCCGGACAAGAGGACTACCAGCATCCTCAGATGCGCCAGCGCCCTTTCAATGAGGAGACCGACGCCTTCTCGGCCCTGGTAATAACCACGGCCCTGAGCGCCCTGGCCTGCGATCCTACCCTCTGGCGACGCTACGCCCGCCTCGATGAGCGCGGCAATCCACCCGAGTCTCTGCTCTTTATCGCTGAGGACTTCGCCGATCCGCGGAACTCGCGCCTCTTTCAGGAGCTGCTGAGCGCGCGCGACCCGTTCGTGCGCCGGCTTGCCCAGGAGCTGCGGGCGGCCTGTGAGCAGCCGGTCGCTCAGGTGCACTTCCCCTTGGCCCTGCTCGATCCCGACTACGAGCGTAGGGAGGCGCTCAAGCGACTGCAAGAGGCCATCGCGAGCGACGACGATGAGGCGATTGCCCGCGCCTGGCTGCCGCTCCTGGAGCAGTATAGGCCGGCTCAGCCTGAGCTACCGCGCGTGGAGCTGGCCCGCCGGCGTCTGGCCGCGCGGCAGCGCTTTCGCGAAGCGCTCAGCAGCCGTGCCTCGCTGAGAGCCATTCTGGCCAGCTATGATACTGTCCTCGATGACTCCCGCGCCCTCACGCCTGGCGAGCGCTGCCTGCTCGCAGAGGGAGAGCGTTTTCTGCAGGCCCTGGCTGCGCAGGACGACGAGACCCTGCTTGAGGCTGCTGCCGCACTCAGTCAGCACTATGGGCTGACAATGCTCTCCTCCGAGGAGCAGGCCCGACTGCAGGCTGCCCGTCAGCGTCAGCAGGCACGGCAAGCCTGGAAGGAGGCACGCCGGTCGAAGGAGATCGCGGCGGTCGTCCGGGCCTACACTCAGCTGCAGCAGGCCGGTCTCTCGCTGCCACCAGAAGAAGAGCGGCTAGGCTCGCTGGCGACGCGTTTCTGGACGCTGGCGACCGATCCCGGCGCCGCTGACGAGGCTCTGCTTGAGGCCTACGAGGCCATTGCCCTCTCACCCCTGGCCGCGGAGCTGCGGATGAGCGCCGAGCAGCAACAGCGGGCGGAGCTGGCCGAGCGGCGCCTGGCCGCCCTGGCCCGCCTGCGTATGGCCCTGCGCAGTCGCCGTCTGCGGGCGGTGGCTGAGGCCGACGATCCACTGCTGGAAGAGAGCACGGCCCTGACGCCCGCAGAGCGGGAGCGGCTGGAGCTGGCGCGCCGCTTCTGCGCAGCCCTCGATGCCGACGACGATGCCACGCTCGTCATGCTGGGCGAGCAGCTAGAGGAGGAGGCTGCGACCAGTACGGGCCTCTTGCTCACGGCTGAAGAGCGGGAGCGGCTGGAGCTGGCGCGCGAACGCTGGCGGGTCTATCAGCGCTTCCTGTCCGCCCTGCATTCGCGCCAGCCGCGGCTGATCGCCGCCGCCGCGCATCCACTGCTCGCCGAGATGCAGCTCAGCGCCGACGAACGGACGCTGTTGGAGCTGGCTCAGGAGTTCGTGGCTGCCTACGAGGATGATCGCCGCCTGGTCGCCTTCTATGAACATCTGCAGACCGCCAGGCAAAGCACCTTTTTCCTGTTTAGCGCCGAGGAGCAGGAGCGTCTCACAGCGCTCTGGGAGCGTGAAAAACGCTGGCGACTCTTTGAGCAGGCGCTGATAATGACTCCGGAGGAGCCTGGCGAAGAGGGACCGCGGCGGCTGCTGGCAGCCTATAACGAGCTGCCGTCGGCTCTCCTTGAGCGCCTGACAGCGGCTCACCAACGGTCTCTGACGCAGGCGCGCCAGGCTCTGGAGCTGCTTTATCTCCTGAAGCAGGACGCCCCAGATGAGCAGTTGGCTGCGGTCTATACGCCGGAGCTGCTGGAGGCGTTCCCTTCCCTGCTGAATAGTGTCCAACGCCAGCGTCTGGAGAGGGTCTTGCTCTTGAAGGAGCTGCAGCGGGCCTGGCGCGCTTGCGATTACCGGCGCATGCTGCTGATCGCCAGGACTATCCCACAGCCGCAGGCGCTGGAACGCTATGGCCTGCAGCTGCGGGTCGCGGCCCGGCGCCTGGCGGAGATGCTGCAGCTACCAGGCGTACTGCTGGCCCTGCGTCCGGCCATCGATGGCAATCGTCTGATCGTCTCCTGGCGCTGGACCACCGATCCCTTGCTGCGCCATGTCCTGGTCTGCTGGCACACGCAGGCGCTGCCGCCCCTACCGCAGCCGCTCTACCCGGGCCAATTAGAGCAAATAGGTCACTATCGGATCGTGAGCCATCCCGAGCCAGCCGGCCAGGGTACAGCCTCGCTCAACCTGACAGTCGGCTCCTGCACTCTGCTCCATGTGGTCGTCTGTGCTCTTCTTCCCGAAGACTGGGGGCAGGGCGCCAACGGCAGGTTCGTGGAGCAGGATGGGCACCTATCCGATTGGCAGGCAGCAGACAGGCCCTGGTGGCTGGGGCGCGCCCTCGGTGCTTCCCTGGCGCTCGGAAGCGAGGTGGCTCTCAGCTGACCGAGCGCGCAAAGCAAGGTGCTGGCACTGACGATCTGGCCTGAGCCGGTCCTGGGCCGGCCCTGGCTGCAGCGTGGCGTGAGCGCGCATCAAGCCCATTCTTATGAGACGGAGCAGTGCCATATGAGCTTGAGGCAGATTCTGCGAGAGGCAACAGGCTTTCTCGGAAGCAAGTTGAGCACGCTGCTCTATCACGGGCGCAGCGTTCTCTGCCCCTCGTGCTGCGAGCGCATCTATCCCGGGGCCTGCGCCATTGTCAGCCTCGCGGAACTCCAGTCGCAGTCGCTGGCCACCCTCGTCCCGCTCCGGGAGTCGCCTCGCGGCCTGCGGCGCTTCTTCTCTATTCTCTTTCCCACCTCGCTGATGAGCGAGCAATTTACCAGGAAGCAAGCGGTACGTATCTGTCCCCACTGTCAATATCCCCTGCCCTACAATATCGAGCGCACGCGCCAGGTGACCATTGCCATCATTGGCGATGTCAGCTCGGGCAAGAGCGTCTACATCGCCGTACTCCTGCGTTTGCTGGAGCAGGGGGCCTTTCTCCCCCGTGACCTGCCGGCCAAGCTGCCCTGTCTGACGCCCGAGGCCCGCGAACGCTACGAGCGCGACTACGGCAAGCCGCTCTTTATCGACCGGATGGTGCCACGGGGCACGCCGCGCGCCATCGATACCACTCATCAGCCCATCATTTATGAGATTGGCCTGCGCCTGGAGCCGGATCTCCCTCCTGTGCGCTTTAATCTGGTCATCTATGATACCTCGGGAGAGGATTATGTCATTCAGGCCAGGCAGGTCCAGTATGCGCCCTACGTGCTCAATGCCGACGCTATCATCTTTATGCTCGATCCAGTGGCTATTCCTCAGATGCGCGCCAGTCTGCCGAACGATCCCCATTTTCGCTACGGCCACAACCTGGCCTTGGGGCATCCACTCGATAGCTTTTCGAAGATCGTTCAGCCGCTGGTCCAGGCTCGGGCGCGGAGGCCGCGCCCCCTGGCGATCACTCTCTCCAAAGCGGACCTGCTCAAGAAGCTGCGGCCTGTTGGCCAGCAATATGGCTTTCTCAAGCGTGCACCGGACTACAGCGGCGGTCTTGACCTGAATGATCTGGCCAGCGTCGATCAGGAAGTGCGGCAATTGCTCTATGAATATGATCTAGGGCGCTTCCTGGCGACAGTCGAGTTTTATCAGGGGCAGCTCTTTGCTCCTGTCTGCTATACTGCGGTCTCGGCCCTTGGCTATACCCCGGACGAGCAAGGAAGCATTCCAACGGTCAGTCCCTGGCGTTGTCTTGATCCTTTCCTCTGGGTACTGCACGAGCTGGGCCTGCTGCCGGCCCGTGCCAGGAGCGCAAGCGGCCTCGGCCCCGCCCTTCACGGCAGCGCGACGGTCCAGACTCCAGCCTTTCCCCTGACCCCGGCTTACCCCGTGACTCCAGCCACTCCCTGGCAGGGCGCTCAGCCCGGGCAGCGTCTCAACTGGCCGTGAGCGCAGGGGGGCGGGCGAGTGGGAGTGGTCGGCGCGGCGGACCGCAAGGCAAGGCGGGGCAAGGCAAGCGGACAAGACAGCGCCGTCCCATCAAGCACGGAGGAGCGGACGATGAACCAGCAAGCAGCGAGTTTGCAACAGATTGAGCAGCTCTGGTATACCTGGTCTGATCGGGGCCTGGAGAGTGCCCTCGCCGCCGGCTATCGCGTGCGGGCCTGCTCGCCCGGGTTGAGCAGCGGGGGACGCCTGGAGCAGCTGCGACCCTATCTCAGATATCAGTTGCCTGCCGATACGAACCTGACCAGCCTCAAGATCGAGGAGGCACCGCGGGCGCTGGCGCTCATTCAGAGCGGCAATGAGCGCCTGCTGCTCCACAAAGTCTATGCGGGACGCGACGGCGCCGGGCGCCCCGGCAACTATTTTGTCCATCTGCTGGCTGGCCTGGAGCCCACCTTCAGCGCCGACCGCGCCATTTGCCTCTGGCGTTATCACGATGACCTGCTCTGGCAAACCAGCGATGACCCCAGACAGGAGATCACGCTCCCGGCGATCCCGCGTAGCGAGTTGGAGGAGCGTCTGCGGGCGCGCTGGCGACTGGCTTACGGACCCGGCGTCGCGCCGCGCGGACCCGACTTTATCCTGCTGAGCGAGAGTGAGCGCAGCGTGGCCCTGGAGTTCTTGCCCTGGCTGCTGCTGGCCTTCTTCGACCAGCAAGAGCGCTGCGATAGCGCCCAGGCCCAGCGCGAGGCGGCGAAAGCTGCCTCCCAGCTCAGGCGCGGCGGTAGAGAGGCCCTGGCTGGCGAGGGCCAGGCTGAGGCTGGCGTCCCTCCCATCTATCTGATCGCCACTCCCGACCAGGCCGCCTGGCTGGTATGGGCCTTGATCCAGCTCCTGCCGCCCGCTCTGGGCCAGCGACTGACCTTCAGCACCTATGAGCAGAGCAGCGACCTGAGCGATTCGCGCGTCATCCGGCAGGCGTTTGCCCTGGTGACCACCTGCCCGGGGCGGCCAGAGCAGGCGGCTACCTGCTTGAGCGAGCGCCTCTATCGCGAAGCCTGGACCTTCAATCTCTTTACCGGCCTGCCTGCTTCACCTGCTCTGCGCGAGCTGCCAGGGGCCCGGGATTTTGTCGAGCTGGCCTGCGCCGCCTTCCGTGGGGGCGATCTGCGCCCGGTTGAGCAGCTCCATCGCGATCTGGAAGGGGGCGTCACCAATGTCCACAGTTTCTTACAGGAGTATCGGCGTTGGAGAAGCAATCAGAGCTTACTGACGTCTGACAGGATCGTCGAGATCGCTCGCTATCACCCCCAGGACTGGTCTCAGCTGATGGTGCGCCGCCAGGTGTTGCAGTACCTCTGCGATGATCACCAGGGCGAGGCGCTGCTTGATCAGATGCTGGCTGATTTGCGCGCACTGGCAGAGCGGCGCCGGCAGGAGGCCCGGCTTGATCAGGCCCTGGTGCGCTTCGAGAATGAGGCGCACGATCTCTGGCGAAGTACCAGGCTCTCGGCGGCGGCGCGTGTGCGCCTGCTGCTGGCGCTCGAGGCCCTGAGAATGGAGCGCGGTCTGCTAGGGGAGGTGGTCAGAAGCGTGCTGGATGATCCGCTGGCCCGTAGCGCCCTGCGGGAGAGGCCGGGCCGCTGTAGCGGAGTGCTGGCCTGTGCGGCCCGCTTGCTCTCCAGGAGCGAGGCGGAGCGCTATCGCGAGGTGGTCGGCGAGCTGCTGACGGGTTACCGCAACTGGGACGCTTGCCGCTCCCTGCTGTGGCTGGACTTACCGGGCGCCTGGCGGGGCCAGTGCTTGCGCCTCTTCCGGCGTGTGCTGACGGACCCGGTGGCAGCCAGCGGCGGCAAGCCGTTGCCGCTTGGCGAAGGCGACTGGAGTCAGCTGCTGCGACTCTTAAGCCAGGCTCTCAGCGCAGGCGAGCGCGATGAGGTGCTCAATCTGGCGGCAGTGCTGCTGAGGGACCAGGTGGCGCCAGCTTTTCACTTGCTGACTCTCTGCTGCCAGCTCAGTCCTCTGCCCACCGAGAGCGAGATGCAGGAGCTGCTCCGAGACTCGGCCCTGTTAAAAGAGTTGAGTGAGCTGGAACTGGGACGCGCCGCCCGTGACTATCGCCAGGAGCGCCTCCGCTACTATGCCGAGCAGCTCCTGCTGCAGGCCGCCCTCTATCTACAGACGCGCCTGCCATCGCTGGAGGCACTCTGTCTGCGCCTCTTTCTTCTGCTCTCTTTCTCGTCCGAGGTATCTAGAGAGGAGCTGCTGTCACTGCTTTTCTCTTATGCTTCCAATGCTCTGCGCGAACGCTTGCTGCTGATCTGGCCGGCGACGGAGGTCAGGGCCGTGACCGATCTGATACGGAGCTGCGCCAGCAAAGGCGACCCCTTTTTCTTGCGCACGCGCCTGGGCCTGTTCTTCTATCATCAGGCCGTCTGTAAGGTGCTGACGCGCGAGGAGAAGCTGCAGTTGCTGGCCACCTGGTTGGAACGTCAGCTGGATCCTCTCGATCTGCAAGCGCTGCTGGCCTATAGCGAGCTGACGCCTCCAGAAAGTGCTGTGCTGCTGGAGCGCTATGGTCATCTCTATCTCTTGCATCCCGACTATACCCAGTGCTGGCAGCTGGCTAACCTGGCCAGCCTCTATCTGCTGAACCTCGAACCTGCAGACCTGCGGAAGCCGGAGACGAAGAGGCTCCTGGAGACGCTGGCCATTCCCAAGGTGGCGCTTCCCCCGCTCCTGATCTCTTTGGCCCGGAGCTGGCTGTATGTCGCCACCGCTCTGGAGCAGCGTCGGACAGTGCCCAATCTTGACAAGGCTCTCCGTCATCTCAAGCGGACGCTCGATCCCGCGCCCTATGCCGCGCTTTATAAAGAGCTGTTGAGCGCGTTGAAACTTTCGAAGAGTCTGAAGGAGAAAAAGGTAAAAGATGAAACTGTCCTGTCTATTCTTGGTCCGCTGAAACCCGAGGGTCTGCCTAAGCGGCGCTCCTTTGGCCTCCCTTTGCTCAAAAGAACCGGTCTCTTTGCCCGGCGACGTGGCCTACGTCGACGCTCCTGAAACGAAGCGGGCAGGCCGCGTCTGAGGATCGGTGCCTTTAGCGGCGAGTCATCATCTCAACCATCTGGCTATGCTGACGTTTTCTTCTTGATTATAGAGGTCATTTATGCCTGATCTACAGAAAATTCAGGTCGAGTTAAGGGATCTGGAAGATGAAATCAGAACGTTCGACGAGGCCGGCGCTGATCGTCTGGCCGCTGTGCAGGCGGCGCTGACGGGGCAGGCTTCGCCCTCGGCCTGGAGCGGCGTCGATCTGCACTCCTATATCGCTCCTGGCCTGATCGCAGCGGCCTATCGCCAGCAGCAGCGACCTGATCGGCCCCTGCTGCGGGTGCTGGAGGGGTTGCGCAACGTCCTCGTCTTCGTACCGATCATGGTCACCTGGTACGGCATCGCCCAGGCCAGCAACGCCTATCATGATCTGCTGCGGCCCTGTCTGCAGCAGCGGAGCCTCTGCCCGCCCGACGCTGGTCAGCCCTTTCTCTATCTCTGGCAGCAAGGTTTTGACGGGCGCCTGGCTCCGCTGTGGAGCCTGAGCAGCGTCGGCTTCATCGACGCCTCGCTCCTGCTCCTGGTCTTTCTGCTGACTCTCTCTGTCCTGCTGTTAGAGCGGCGCGGCGAGCGGCGGCGGGAATGGAGTGCAATCCTCTTTGAGGGCCGGCTGACCCATGCGGTCAGCGAAGCGGCCCTGGTGCTGCACAGTCAACGCCTGGCCCTCACGCCGGGCGAGAATCTGGCCGACGTGGCCCTGCGCATCGACCAGATGGCCGGCGATGTGCTCGCCAGTTTTGACCGTCTGGCCACGCGCATCGGGCAGCGCTTCGAGAACATCGCCCAGGAGCTGGAACGGCGCTTCGGGCAGGCCAGTGACCAGCTCAAGGCGGTGGCTGATGAACTGCTGCGTTCCGTCGAGACTATCAATCAGCGCTTCGCTCAGCAATTCGATCTTGGCCAGAAGCAGCTTGAGCACCTGGCGAAGCTGCTCGACGGCAGCGGGCGCCTGGCTGATGAGCTGCTGCAGGCTGCCAGGACCTTGTGGGAGGCCAGCGAGGCCATTGCCGATGGGCTGCAGAAGATCAGCGAGCCGGTGCAGCGCCTGGATAAGCATCATGCGCGCCTGCTTGAGGAGTTCGTCGACGCCAATGATCGGCTTGAGAAGGTCTCGAACTCGCTGACGCCGCTGGCTCGGGACTGGCAGCGTCTGATGAACAGCATCGATACGCTCGATCTGGCGGTGGGTCAGTTGGCCAGCCTGGCCACCACTCTGGAGAACACTGCCCAGACCTGGAGGGGCTTTCTGAACACGCTCTCTCAGGAGCGCCAGGCGCAGGAGCAGATGGCGCTGCGTCTGGGCGAGGCCCTGACCAACCTGCAGGACGCCATCGGAGCCCTGGGCCAGGGAGCCATCTACCTGCGCAGCATCGCCGTCGATATGCAAGATACGCTGCGCCTGCAAGCGGCGGCGGTTCAAGATGGACGCCTGCCCGCGCCGGGCGCGCCCGGCAGCCTGAGCGAGGCCGTGCAGACCCTGCGCCAGGGGGCCGGCGAGCTGCAGCAGGCGGCAACGCTGATCAGCGAGGTGGCCAGGGCTTTCCGCACTCTGGCTCCCGTTGTGACGCTGCCTCCCCAGGCCGGCGCTGGCGAACGGCAGCCCTGAACGAAGAAGCGGCCTCTTCTGCCTCTCTCGCCGTTGCTGCCCGCTGCTCGCCGAGGGCGATAGAGAAGGGCGGATCAGGGCGGGCGCTGGGGGGCTGCGAGGCCCTGTCAGAAGCGAAGCCAGGAGGAGCGTCTAACGATGTCCAGCTTTCCTCGTCCTCCCCGCGTGCGTGAGAGCACCTTGCTGGCCGGCTGGCTCTTCGCCGATCTGCTGCTCGGCCTGGCGGTGATCTTTCTGGCCGCCAATACCTATGCGAAGGTGCCGCCGCCGGCGACCCCAACGCCGACCAGGCTGGCGGTCACCCCCTCGCCGACGGTGCTGCCGCGCCTGGAATTGCACCATCACCGTTTTACGGTGACAGTCGATGCCAACGGCTTGCTGACCAACGACGCCGGGGCTGTGGCGGCTTTCAAGCGTCAGGTGCGGGCGCAGTCCTTTCTCGTTGGGCGCACGGCGGGCCTCGTCATCGTCTATGACGGTGCGCCGACGGTGGACGCCATCGGCACCTCCCTCGATGTGTCACGCAAGGTGATGAGCCTGCTCGCTCAGATGGGCAGCCAGGAGCATTTTGCCTTTACCTGTACCTCTTTCTACGATCCGCTCTATACGCTGGGCCAGGATCAGAGCACGGTGACGGTCGATGTCTACCTGTTTACGGAGCATCTTCAGACGTGCCCGCCAGCTCTGTTCTAACCGCGTGCCGGCACGCCGAGCGGCAAGGCCCGGCACGGGGCCGCTCGGCGTGGGGACCTCACGCCGCTCGGACGGCCTGGCCCTCCCTCAGCGCTCGCGCTCACTGCGGACAAAGAGGATCGTGCCCACGACCAGACAGAGCAGCGTCAGGGCGCAGACAACCACCAGATTGACAAACGGCCCCTCCAGAACGATCTGGTTGTACTCGGGCTGGCCGCTGTAGACGACGTTGCGCAGCAGGTCGGCGGCATAGCGCAGGGGCGTGATCTTCGACAGAAGATCCAGATACCAGGGCAGGTTGCGTATGGGAACGAAGACCCCGCCCAGGAAGAACTGCGGGAAGAGCAGCAGCGGAAAGATCTGGTTGGCGCTGCGCTGGCTGCTGAAGAGCGAGATGAGCAGCACGCCAAAGGCGCCGCCCGAGAAGCAGATCAGCAGGGCTACCGGCACGAGCAGGAGCAGGCCCGGCAGCGAGACCGGGAAATGGAAGAAGAGGATGCCCAGCACGGTGATCAGAACCCCCTGCAAGAGGGAGGTCAGGGCCGCCCCCAGGATCTTGCCGAAGATCAGGGCGTAGCGCGAGATGGGGGCGATGAGCAGCTCCTGGGTGAAGTCGTTCTCACGATCTTCCAGGAGCGAAAGAATGCCGCTCATAGTGTACTGGTAGAGCGTGATGGCCAGCATGCCAGTGACAGCGAAGCTCATCAGGTTGTAGCCAGCGGCCCTGCCGAAGCTGCTCTGTAGCGGCCCGTCCAGCCCTAGAATCAGAAGGACGGGCATGACCAGGGCAAACACGAGCTGCATGCGATCGCGCAGGAAACGCGTGACCTCGCGGGCAGCGATGGTCACAATGGCGTTCCAGGTGACATTCAGTGGGCGCTGCGTCGGCGCCTCCATGATGAGGCGCAGCAGCTCGTCGTGGCGCTTGCCTTCAGCAGCGGAGCGCGGGCTGAGCGCAGACGACGGTTGGGTAATGGCGGACATAAAGAACGTGATTCCTCCTCACTGTTGCAGGTGTGCTGACCGAGAGGTAACAGCCAGGCATCTACCAGGCCCGGTATGCTGGCGCTGCTGGTGCGCCTCTGCACCAGATTGAGCAGCGCGGCGCCCCGGGAGCGTGAGCGAGCGAGTTCTCGCCTCAATCTGGCTGGGCTGCTCTCCTCAACGCGAGCGTGTGGTCTGGCTCTCGCTGATGACAATAGTGTATATCTGTATTCGGCCTTCGTCCGGCAGTGTGATTCTCTTCATTTTATCGTATCTCTCCTCCGTGAGGTCAGGGCTGGCGGTCGCTGTTGGTAAGCTGTCATCGGCCTCTCCTCCTGGCCCAGGTGACCATCGGCCTCTGCCTCCCTCTGTGCTGGATCGAGCTGGCGTGACATTGGCACGCGGGGCGGGCACGCGGGACGCTCCCTTCATTAGCGCTCGCGCTCGCTGCGGACAAAGAGGATCGTGCCCACGACCAGAGAGAGCAGCGTCAGGGCGCAGACAACCACCAGGTTGATAAGCGGCTCTTGTAAGACGACCTGGCGGTACTCGGGCTGGCCGCTGTAGACGACGCTGCGCAGCAGGTCGGCGGCGTAGAGCAGGGGCGTGATCTTCGACAGGAGATCCAGATACCAGGGCAGGTTGTGCATGGGGATGAAGACCCCGCCCAGGAAGAACTGCGGGAAGAGCAGCAGCGGAAGGACCTGGCTGGCACTGCGCTGGCTGCTGAAGAGCGAGATGAGCAGCACGCCAAAGGCGCCGCCCGAGAAGCAGATCAGCAGGGCTACCGGCACGAGCAGGGGCAGGCCCGGCAGCGAGACCGGGAAATGGAAGAAGAGGATCCCCAGCAGGGTGATCAGGACCCCCTGCAGCAGCGCGACTACCGAGGCCCCGACGATCTTGCCGAAGATCAGGGCGTAGCGCGAGATGGGGGCGATGAGCAGCTCCTGGGTGAAGTCGTTCTCGCGGTCTTCCAGAAGCGAAAGAATGCCTATCAGGGTGTGCTGATAGAAGGACAGGGCCAGCATGCCGGTGATGGCGAAGCCCATCAGGTTGTAGCCAGCGGCCCTGCCGAAGCTGCTCTGTAGCGGCCCGTCCAGCCCTAGAATCAGGAGGACGGGCATGACCAGGGCAAACACGAGCTGCGTGGGGTCGTGTAGGAAACGTGTGACCTCACGGGCGGCAATGGTCACAAAGCTGTTCCAGGTGACATGCAGTGGGCGCTGCGTCGGCGCCTCCATGATGAGGCGCAGCAGCTCGTCGTGTTGGCTCTCTGTGGCGGAGGCCACGCGCACGGTGGCAGCGGGACGAGAGAGCGCGGACATAGCGATTTACTCCTCCTCATTTTCCAGCATGTGCTGGCCAATAATCTGCAGATAGGCCTCTTCCAGGGATGGCGTGCGCGTCTGCACCAGGCTGAGCGGCGTCTCCAGTCTCTTCAGCAGGTGCTGCACCTGGGGGCCGGCAACAGGCAGTTCAAAGACGGTTCCCTCCTGAAAGGGAACCCCGAGCTGCTGCAGCTCCTGGCGCAGGCGCGCGCGCTCGGGCGAATCCAGCAGGAGGCTGGCCTGCGTCAGGTTGGTCTTGAGCTGCTCGGGGGTGCCGGCGGCCACAATCTTGCCGCGGCTCATGATGCAGACAGCATCGGCCTCTTCGACTTCTTCGAGATAGTGGGTGGTCAGGAAGATGGTTGTCCGTCCAGTGGCGCGCACGCGGCGCAGGTAGTCCCACAGGCTGTGACGGCTCTCGGGATCAAGCCCGGTCGTCGGCTCGTCGAGGAAGAGAACAGCGGGCCGGTGCAGCAGGCCGCGCAGGATCTCCAGCTTGCGCTTCATGCCGCCGGAGAATGTTTTGACCGGTTTGAAGAGGCTCTCGCTAATGCCGAGCAGCTCGGCCAGGGCCTCGACCTGCTGGCGATAGGCGGCGGGCATGAGGCGAAAGCCCGGGCGATAGGGATAGATGCCGTAGAGGGCCGCGTGCAGGCGGACGTTCTCTTCGGCGGTCAGGTTCTGATCCAGGCTTGGTTTCTGGAAGACAATGCCGATGTTGCGGCGGATCTGGGGCGACTGCGTCTCCAGATCATAGCCGGCAATGCGCACGCGGCCCGCTGTCGGGCTGAGGGTGGTGGTCAGGATAGAGATGACGGTGGTTTTGCCGGCCCCGTTCGGCCCGAGCAGAGCGAAGAGGCTACCGGCGGGCACGCTGAAGCTGACACCATCCACGGCGTTGCGCCGGGCTTTTTTATAGCATTTGACCAGGTTCTCAACCTGGATAACAGGCTCGACAGTGGTCTGCTCCGGCTGGCGGGGCCGGTGCTCGTCGGTGACGGCGGTTTGCATGGCTGTGGTCCCTTCTTTCTTTGCTGTGGCGTGATTCCCCTCATCTCATCAGGTACAAGACTGGCTCGTCGTCCACTCATTGCACCTCGTTGCAGCAGGCGCGCCATCGATGTTGTCTGAACTGGGTGCTGTTCTCGCACTCGTCGGCGCGCGCCCCTGGGCTGGTCTGCCGTCGCTCGCTGAGTGGGGAAAGGCCAGCCCAGTCCTGCCAGACGTTGCGGCACTGATCTGGCCTTCCCCGGAGGTGTGAACTGTTGTGCTGCCGATGGTAGTGTAACCCATGCCCAGAAAGGGGGCATCATCCTTCTGGATGATAGGCTGGATGATTGTGCCGTCCGCGCGGCGACCAGCCTCCTGGGGGGGGCTGGCCTGAGAGGCGGACGGGCCGGCCAGCCGCTTAGAGAAGACCGTAGCGGCGGGCAGTGGCGATGGCGCGATGGCGGTTGTGGACGTTGAGTTTCTGGTAGAGGTGCTGGATGTGGGTGCGCACGGTGTTGACCGAGACGATGAGTTCCTCAGCGATCTCGGCGTTGCTGTAGCCGGCGGCCAGCAGACGCAGGATGCGCAGCTCCTGGGCCGAGAGTGGCTCAGGGAGAGGGACTTCGACGGGGGTGATGATAGGCGGCTGCTGGCTGGACGCGGCGGCGAAGTCCTGCAGGAGGCTCTCGGCATAGGCGCGCAGGGTTTGCCCGCGCACGCGCGGGAGCAGCTCGCGCAGCAGGGCGGCCAGCGGCTCGCCTTCGTCCAGGAAGATGCGTCGATGCCCTTCAATCTGCCCCTGTTCGAGGGCGCTGCCGAGGAAGGTGCCGGCCAGCACCGGGTCGTGCTCCTGGGCGTAGGCCCGGGCGAGCAGGAGGCGCGCCTGCAGCAGGCCACGCCCGCGCCCGCTTTGCCGCGCCTGCTCATGGATATTCTCCAGGAGGGGGATGGCCTGACGGGCCTGACCGTTGGCCAGCAGCAGGCGGGCCACGAGCAGCCGGTATTGTTCTTGCACCAGGCCGTTGGGAGTCTGGTCGCCGGCGACGAGCTGGGTGCCCTGGCTCTCGATGGGGATTGAGACGGCGGGGGTCGCTGCTGCCAGCGAAGTCGTCCCCGCGCTCCCCCCGGCGGCGGGGTCCGGACTGGCTGCCATCGCCAGCAAAGGCTGCGACCCGTCCGCGCTGGCCGCCAGCTCGTAGTGGCCTTCCAGGCCAGGCAGCCGCCCCAGCTCCTCAACGCTCTCGCGGGCGGCCTCAAGGTCGCCGCGGGCAAGGTCGAGACGCGCCAGCCGGGTGAGTAGCTCGGCGCGCGGATAGTGGTTGTAGCCTGGGTGAGGGAAGGTGGCGCTGATCTGCAGCAGCAGGAGGCGAAGGCTCTCACGGGCGGCGTCGAGCTGGCCGCGGGCCTGGCTGATGAGCGCGCGCAGTTGACGGGCGTCCAGGCTGAGCAGGGAGAAGAGAAAAGTGTCGTGTTCGTCGCTGCCACCGGCTGGCAGGGTGCTCAGGCGCTCTTCCAGAAGATCTAGCTGCTCTTCGGCTCCGGCCAGGTCGTTCCAATCGTAGAGGATCTGGGCCTGCCCCATCAAGGCCATGAGAGCGTGGGGGCGCTGCGGCGGGCTGGCGCTGGCCAGGTAACGGTAATGGTAGGCCGCGGTCTGCAACTTGCCGGCCAGGGTAGCTAGAAAGGCGCGCAGGCTGCTGAAGCCGCTCAACCATTCTTCGCTGGGGGGAGCGAGCTGCTCGATCGCGCTGACCTGCATGAGGCTTTCGATGTCGCGGCTGATCGTCTCGGCCTCTTTGAGGTTGCCGCTCTGCAGGTAGTAGCCAAAGAGGTAGCCCAGGCAGAGCAGGCGCCAGTCGCTTTCTTCGGGGGGCAGGTACTCCAGGGCGGCCCGCGCGTAGACCGCGCTCTGATAGGCTCGCTGGCCGGGCTGCCTGGGCGAGGTCGGCAGGTACTCCAGCGTCAGCATGCGACAGGCATAGAGCCGCCCCAGGCCGGCCCGATCGTCGCTCTGGCGCCATAGCTCTTCGGCGCGCTGCAGCAGATCATTGATGCGTGTGATATGGGCCTGCGCTGGCTGGTGCGCCGGGTCGAAGCTGGCTCGCTGGTCGCGTAGGGAGGAGTGAATGACCAGGGCGCCGAGCAGGCAGAGCTGGGGCCGGCTCCAGATGAGTGGCTCGGGCACGGCCTCCAGCCAGCACTGCAGGCGCTGTAAGGCGTTGTGGTCACCCCAACTCAGGAAACGCAGGGGGATAGTGAAGCGCTCGATGAGTTCGGCGACCCACGGGTTGACGCCGGACTGCAGCGCCAGCTCAATGGCCTCTTCGAGCTGGCCGCGATTGGCGTACCAGCGGCTGGCCTGGTAGTGGATCAGGCGCACTTCTTCGCGCGGCAGCCGACGCCGCGCCTCGTGCTGCAGGGCTTCGGCAAAGAGCGGGTAATAGCGGTAAATCCTGCGCGGAGGGTCAAGCGGCTCGATAAAGAGGTTTCTGCGCTCTAGCTCCTCCAGCAAGGCGGCGCTTCCGTGAAGGTTGTGGGGGCTGACGGCGCAGCAGAGGTCGGGCTGCAGGCGCGGAAGCCAGCAGGTGCGCAGGAGGAAGTGTTGCAGGTGCGGCGGCAGATTCTGGAGCACTTCGCTGCTGAAGTAGTCGAAGAGCGGGCGCTGACTGCCGCGGAAGTCGCTCAGGAGGCGCTCCAGGGCGGTGGGGGCCAACGCTCTGCCGTCGCGCTCGCCGGCCAGCCTGGCGCTCTCTAAGAGGAGGGAAAGCAGGCGCAGGCCAGCCGGCCAGCCGGCGATGAGCTGGTCGATCTGCTCTAGCTGCCCGGGGGCCAGACCATAGGGACGCAGGAAGGCAGCGCTCTCGGCCTGGGAGAAGCGGAGATCAGGGCCACGTAGCTCCAGCAGAGCGCCGGCGGCGCGCAAGCTGGCCAGTGGTAGTGGCGGCTCTTCGCGTGTGAGCAGGACGAGGCAGAGGCCGGCGGGCAGGTGGCCGACGAGGAAGGCCAGCGCCTGGTGGATGGCCTCGGCCTTGATGAGGTGGTAGTTCTCCAGGATGAGCAGGCCACGGGCCTCATGCTGGCTGAGGAAATTGAGCAGCAAGACGAGCTGGTCGGCCAGGGTCTCGCTGACGGCACTGGGGGCGACGCCGACGGGGGCCAGTCCGGCCAGGCTGGTGGCCAGGGAGCTGGCTGGCGTTGGGGTGAGGCGCTGGCTCTCTTCGGGCGAGAGCCAGCGTGCGCAGGCGGCAACGAGGTAGCGCCAGAAGTGCGACGGCTCGTTGTCTGCGGCGTCGAGGGTGAGCCAGGCCACGGGTGGGGCGCCTTCTGCGTCGGCCTCTTCGGCGAGATGGGCCAGCCACTGGCACACCAGGCTGCTTTTGCCGCTGCCCGCCGGGGCACAGAGCAGGATCAGCCGCCGCTCGCGTCCACGGTCGAGGCGGGCCAGCAGGTGCTCGCGACGGATGAGGTCGCCAGGCAGGGCCGGCGGCCTGAGCCTGGTCTGCAGCAGCGGCCCTCGGCCATCGCGCAGTCCCGGCTCGTGACGGGCCCGCATGTAGTCGCGCAGGCGGCGACAGCTAAGCTCTAGCCTGGCGGCGACTTCCTCCAGGCGCTCGAGCGTGAGGGACTCGGTTTTGCCAGCGTACTGCTTAAAGGTGCGGTGCAGGCAGTGACGAAAGGCGTACCAGTAGATGGGACGCCCTTTACGGGTCTCGCGGCGCAGGGTCAGTCGACCCCGCTGCCCTCTGAAGGTGAAGGCGCTCTGGCTCTCTAGCCAGGCTCGCCACTCCTCCGGTTGACGCGGCAGAGGGGCAAGCGCGCCGTCCGCTTTGATACGCAGGACGTACTCCTCTTGTTTGGGTAACCAGACAATCTCGATCGCGGTGTGAGTTGTTGACGGTGGTGGGGTTGCAGATTCGCCGCTGTGCAAGGTGTCCTCTCCTCCCCTGAACCTGGGACGGCGCGGGCCGCTCGTCAGGCCCGGCGCAGGTCCCGGCCCAGGATGCTCCCAATAACCACAATAGCAACAAAATCTGTTCCCCTCGGCTGGCGGCGGTCTTCCTCTGCTGCTCGCTGCTGCGTTGGGGCGGGCCGGGGCTTCCTGCCTCCCCCCAAGTATATCAAAGTTCGGGCGCGCTCTTCCAGACGCGCTCTGGGAAGGAGAAGCGGCAGCAGCGCAAAGGGGGACTGGTGCGAGGGGCGTGCTCGACGGCGCTCTCTCCGGGGCCGGCCCCAGCCCCGGCTCCTCCTTGCGGCCCTCCGGGCTGGCTGGTATTATATAGACAAATAAATAGCAGAAAAGGTGACGAACGGCGGAATCTGGCCCGTTGTCTTGATAGGGTGACGCGCCACGTACGCTGCGTGCGCGGCGCGAGGGCCAAAGGAGCAAAAACGATGTCTGATCGACGCCGGCTGCTGCCGGTGGTGCTGGGCCTGGGCCTGGCTTTGCTGGTGCTGGCCGTCTTTCTCTATGTCGGCTCCGGCTTGCTGGAGGTCACGCTGCTGCAGGCGAGGCAGGAGCCGTTTATCAGGCCGGCGGCCTGGATTGGCCTGGTGGTGGGCCTGGTGCTGGCACTCCTCGCCTACCTGTGGCAGCGCTCTCGCTCGCCGTCGTGAGCGAGGCGGGCGCCGTGTACAGGTGATCACGGTCATCAATCCGCAGCGATGAAGCCCGCTTAATGCCTTCGCCAGGGAGGGAAGCGCGTTGAGCCAGGAGATCAGACCCCCCGGCTTGACAGCCACAGCGCTTTGCTTTATCCTATATGCGGTTACCTCCGAGTTTTGCATATGGCGCGCCTGGTCAGCGGATGTGAGCCGCAGGCCAGGCGCGCTGCTATTGTCCCGTCTATCCTTGCCGTTCAGGAGAACTAGCGATCAGGAATTTCTTCGAGAAGATCTCTCATAGGAACCTGTAAGGCGCGGGCGATTTTGGCAAGCGTCGATGCAGGAGGCATATAAGCGGGATCTTTGATCATGCGGCTAATCGTTGTCTCTGGCACCGAGGCGAGCTGTGCCAGACGCTCGGGACTCATTCTTCTCTCCCTCAAGGCTTTGTGCAGTCGATTACGATACACTTCCTGTCTCTCCTCGCCTGGCGAGCCCTGACAAAAACAGGCCAAGACTCCTGCTCATCCAGACAACCTGATTGCTCTAGCTGCGCACGTCAGTTGATGCGCGACTCCTGGTTGGTTTGCCTTGTCTGATCTGGCTGCTGCTGCTGGGAGGAGAGTGCAGGCTCTGAGGACCTGGGAGCAAATGGCGATGGGTCAGGGATCTCTTCGATCAGATCGTCGATGTGCACCTGCAGCGCTTTCGCTACCTGGGCCATCGTGGCTATTGAGGGGAGATACGAGGGATCACGTACCAGTCGCCTTACCATTGCTTCAGTCAATGCGGTGTGCCGTGCGAGCCATGTCTGAGTGACGCCCTTCTGTTGAAGGACCTCCTTGACTCGTAAACGGTACATTCTCTGCTCCTTCCTGTTCATTGCCCTTCTTGTGTAATTAACACCCCCAGAAATGGCCTCCTTTTGAGGGCAAGCAATCCCTCTCTGACCCTCAATAGGGGAGACTGAATTAAGGGGATGCAATTGGATGGAGTGAGCTATCTGCTCTGTTTGCTCCACTAGATCAATTATAGGTATATACCTAGATGTAAAAGAAGCCGCTCAGTAATACCTGTTCTTAGTGATAAGCATAAATAGATATATGTCTTTGGATCAATCTGATCAGATAGGTGTAAGGAAGGGCAGCCAGGCCGCTCCTCTACTGAGCTGACAACGATTTTAGCGGTCTGGCTTCCCTTCTCAGGAGGAGAAAGAAAGCGCGGAGTGATGGACAGGGCTTAGGAGGTGTCGAGGATCTTATGCCTCTTGTTCCTCTTCAGGTATATATTCTATAAGATCCTCTAAGCTGCACTTTAAGACTCTCGCTACCTTCAGTAGAGTCGAAGCTTGCGGGGTGTAGTTAGGATCTTTGACCATTCTCCTGACTACTGAATGAGACAAGCCTGCCTTTCTTGCGACCCATCCTACTGTCTTGCCTTGATTCTTAATTACCTCTTTAACTCTTAATCTAAACATATCCTCACTCGCGAATAAGCTTCATTGATGAGATTTGCTTAGGAGTATAGCGGAGCGGATGGACCTGTGGGGAGTATCCTGATCAAGTCACGCAACTGCGTGACTTTTTTGAATTATCTATGTGAGTCACTTAATTAGATACTGGAAATGTCTAAAGATAGATGTTAATCTTGTAGAGGAAAACAGGCTTTCACGTCTTGAAAGAACTCGGAGGTGAGCGATGAACCTGCCGCCGGTTGGGGAGGGGAAGGGGAAGGCGCCGTACCTGGTGATCTGCTATCGTGAGGAAGGCGGGGACATGTTCCTGCTGCCTGCGGCCTGTGAGCGTTGTTTGCGGCGTGTTTTGGAGCAGCTCAGCGCGGAGCCGCTCTTTGATCCTTTCACCATTGTCGTTGAGCGGGAGGGGCGGGAGATCCTGCGTTTTGGGGCGCGGCGCATGCTGCGACCTCTGGAGGGGAAGGCGGTGGAGACGGAACCTGGAGAGGATGGTCAGGGTCTTTATGAGCCGTTATAGCGACTAAAGACGCAGAACAAACACTGATTCATTGCTATTGGCCCGCGAGTACAATGAACTTAAGAGCACCGTGAATTATGGGATACGAACTAGAGATCGTCTATCCGCGACGGAAGAGCTTTGGCCAGCCAGCGGCGCTGGTGGGAGCATATCGCTGGCCTTACCAGTTACTCGCGCACTGCCGGCGGCTGAAGCGTTTCGTGATTGAGCCAGTGGAGGTGCAGATTTGGTACCGGGAAGCAAGCAACGGCGAGCGCGATCTTCTCTATCGCTTTCGCCTCTTGCCGTCCTCGCTCTCGCCGGCGGCTGCCGCGGTGGTGCGCCAGGGAGTGACAAGCAGGCGGGACGTTGCGCCCACCCACCCGTCAGCGCGGGGGGGACGTTCCCGGTTCATTGCCTTTCCTTGAGATTCTTCCTTGCTCAACTGGATGCACCTGTAGCCGGCTTGCCCTTGAGGCGGCCCGCAGGGGTGGCCCCGTCGTGTCGCTACGTCCCGGTCCTGGCTGCAGTGAACCGAGCCCGGCCAGGCCGGGGCGGGCGAGTCAGCGGTCTGCCCCGAGGCCGTTCGTGTGGGTGCGAGCGGCGTAAGGCGTAGCCAGCGACAGGCCCGGAGGGATACCGGGCGGATCGTGGTCGCGTACCGACGCTCCTTTCCTGCGAGCCATCACCCCCGGCCCGCTCGCCTCTCGCGTTTCATGCGGGCGGGCCGTTGGGGCCGCGTGGTAGCCCTGTGAATGGCTGACTGGCTCGCTGTCCAGCGCCGGCCCTGATCCCTAGCCCTGGCACCGGCGCCGCGACAGCGGGCGCAGCACAGAGCGGAGCAGGGCAACTTGCGGCAGCTCCCCGCGCCCAGGAGGAGGCGGTACCGGGCCGACCAGATCCGCTGCCCGCAGCATCAGGGACGCAGGAGGAAGAGCAGGAGAAGAAGCAGGGAGGCAGGGCGGGGGCCGGCCCGGCCCGGCAGTCAGGCATCAGGGCGTGGGGCGCCAGTGTGGTGCTCCCTGGTTCTCGGGAGTTGGGGCACCAGGACGTCAGACGCCAGATGTCGGTCTGGCCGGCGCCGTCCCCCTTACCAGCCCAGCCAGGCTTGCCCGCCTCGTTGTGAAGCTGTGCGCCAGGAGAGAGAGAGCAAGTAAGCAAACAAGCAAGCAAAAACCAAGCAAGCAAGCAAGAAGGAGCAAGCAGACGATGTCAGAGCAGAGTGAGAGCGCCGCGCTCGTCGACACCACCGGCCAGCCATCTTCCCAGGATGCCGCGACCTCCTCTCTCGATCCGCGCTTCTGCGCCCGCTGTATTTGTGGCCGCCTGACGGAGCATCGCTACGGCCTGCGCATGCCCGCCCGGCTGGCCCAGGAGCTGCGCGACTACGTGGCCCGCGAGTATTGCTATTTGCCGGAAAAATGGCAGTTGCGCATCGCCAGCGATCTCTGTCTGCACAAGGTGCTCGAATATGCATCGATCACCTTCGCCGCCTGCTGTGCTCCCTGCGCGGAGCGCATCCATCAGCGCGACTACCCGCAGCTCGACGGCGAGCCGTGGTGCATTCTCTGAGCGAGGAAGCGAGGAAGCGAGGAAGGCGCAGTTGAGCGTGACGTGACCGGACGAGTCCGGGCGCCCCGGCTCATATCAGGCGAGGTCTGGTCATACCTCGCTGCGCCTCGTGCGCATACACAAGCTGTGAGCGGTTCTTTTACCAGATACCTCTCTCCTGTTTCAGTGTTTTGCCCTTCTTTGTAGCGCCCTCTTCTGATCCGGGCGCGGCGACAGGTGCCGGGTTGGCGTCGTAACCCCCTTCACGACGCCCTCCCGGGCCTGTCGCTGTGTCCTTTTTGGAAGGCCCGCTTCTTCCTCCTGGCCCGTCATCGTCACTCCCCTCTCTGGCTGGCTGGCTTCCGGTTGGTTATGGGGTGGGTGGTAGCAGCGCGTGAGGCCGCGCCGGGCCTGAGAGCGTTCTCGCTTGACAGGGCGAAGGTGCCTCTGTTACCCTTTCCTGTAGAGCGCGCACGATGGCGGGTGATCTGCCGGCCAGCGTTGAGCGCGCGTCTGCGCCTGGACAGGGGCGAGGCTCCGCGTCCAGCGCAGGGAGTAGCTGCCGCTTAACCAACGAAAGAGGAGCGTAGTGCTGCAAACCAGGCCCAAGCTGATCATCGCCGGTGGCTTTCTGGGGGCGGGCAAGACCACCCTGCTGCTCCAGGCTGCCGCCATCCTGCGTCAGCGCGGCCTGCGCATCGCCCTGATCACCAACGACCAGGGGCGCGAACTCGTCGACACCGCCCTGGCCGCCGCCGCTCTCGCTCCCGACGCAAGCGAAAGCGGAGCCGCCGCCACCTGGCCGGGCGAGGCCGTCGCCGAGGTCACCGCGGGCTGTTTCTGCTGCCGTTTCAGCGACCTGTTAGAAGCCATCACCGACCTGGAGAGGCGCCTTGAGCCGCACGTTATTCTGGCCGAGCCGGTTGGGAGCTGCACCGACCTGCAGGCCACCGTCATCCTGCCCCTCCTACACCTCTACCGCGAGCGTTACCGTCCAGCCTGTCTGAGCATCGTCGTCGATGGTCCGCGCCTCTCCCACCTGATCCGGCATGGCGACCTGAGCCTGCTCAACGACGATGTCGCCTATCTCTTTGCGCGCCAGATCGAAGAGGGGGACCTGCTCCTGATCAACAAAAGCGACCTGCTCGGCAGCGACGAGCAGCTCTTTTTGTGCAACTGGCTGCGGGCCTATTGTCCCGGGGTGCCGGTCCTCTCCATGACGGCGCGCCGGCGCGAGAGCGTCGCCCTCTGGCTTGATAATCTGCTGCAGGACGTCAACGCGGCCAGCATCAGCGAGGCCGAAGCCCATCGCCTAGACGACCTCGACTACGCGCGCTATGCGCGAGCTGAGGCGCGTCTGGGCTGGCTCAACGCCCGCGGTCGTCTGCAGCCCTCTCGTCCGATCGGGGCCATCGATGGCGAGGCGGGCCAGGTGCTGGCCTGGGCCGCGGCCCTGCTCAGCCAGCTTCAGGAGCGGCTGGCGCGCGCCGGGCTGGCTATCGCTCATATCAATCTGCTGGTAGCCCCGCAGGCCCTGCGGCACCTCCTCAGCGAGGAACCGGACGAGCGCCAGCTCTCGGGTGCCGCGGCGGACAGCGAGCAGGGGCCGCTCCACGAGCGGCTGATCAAAGCCAGCCTCTGCGGTCCCAAGCCGGCGGCCATCAGTTGGGACGCGCGCAGCGTCCATCTGCCGCCCGAAGAGGCCATCTGGCTGCTCAACGCGCGCGTCGACTGTGCGCCCGCCGTTCTCGAAAAGCACGTGCGCGCCGTCCTGGAGGCGGCTCCTGCTGGACTGCGGGCCGAAATTGAGGAGCTGAGCGCCTTCCAGCCGGCGCCGCCCCAGCCGCACTACCGTTTTGGGCCGGGCGCCAGCCAGCATAGAGCTGGACCCTGACCTGACCCGGCAGAGGCAGATCGCTGGCCTGGCGACCCAACCGGCGCCCAACGGCAGCCCAACGCAACCCAACCCACCGGGGCCGTTGTCAGTCGGCAGCGCCCGCAGGCCGAACCGCGCCGGGCGCGCGCTCCAGCGGCCACCGGTCCCAGACGTGTCACAGTCAGCCCCACAGGAGCAAGACACAGGAGCAAACGGACGGAGCCATGAAAGTAGCTCGCACGCGAAGCAGGCGGGGCGTGGCCCCGCTCTCCGGCATCCCCCTGGGAGGGCTGGGCACCGGCAGCATCGAGATCCGCGCTGATGGCGCCCTGCACGAATGGCAGATCTTCAATAATCCGCCCTGGAGTGGGCGCGGCGCCCCCTGGAGTCCGCCGATCACCTCGCCCGTGCGGCCCGGCGACACCCTCTTCGCCATCCGTGCCCGACGCAAGCGCTCCCCGGCTGAGGGCCAGGCGGCAGAGCCGGCAGTGGTGCGCATCCTGCGCGAGCGCAGCGAGAGCGAAGCGCGCTTCACCTACACCCTGTCATATGTCGAAAGCGTCCAGGAGATCCACTTCAGTGGCGAATTCCCCTTTGCCTGGCTGGACTATCGCGACCCGGCCCTGCCGCTGGCCGTCAGCCTCGAAGCCTGGTCGAGCTTCGTGCCGGGGGATGTCAAGCATTCGGCCTTGCCGGCGGCCTTCTTCACCTTCCACCTCAGCAATCCCAGTCCCACAGCCATCGAGGTCTCTCTGCTCGGCCTCCTCCCGCAGGTCTTTAGCCTGGAGGCTCTCAGCGGCGGCCACGGCCAGCCCCAGACGCGCCGCGAGCGGGCGCCCGGGCTGAGCGCCCTCGTCTTCAGCGCTGCCGGGCTGCCCGCCGACCATCCGCTGGCGCGCGGCTCGCTCGTCTTCGCCCTGCTAGAGGACGGGGCCGAGCTGGTGGCCGAGCTGCGCGACGTCGGCGACCTCAATGCCTGGCAGAGCTGGGCCGGTGGCGGCCAGTTTGTCCCTGATCCGGTGGGCGGCGACCCCCTGCGCGCCCTGCTCGAGCGCATCGTCCGCGAAGGACTCGACCCGGCCAGCGCCTACGGGCAACTGCCCAGCCTGCTGCGCGGCATGGTCGACAGTGCTCTCGTCCCCGACCGGCGAGAGCTGCAGGAGCGCATCGCCGCCGATCCCATCCGCTATCAAGATACGCGCTGGCGCTGGGCCTTACTGCTCGAACTCAACCTGACGCCCGAAGAGCGCGCCCAGTACGAGCAGGAGCGCCAGGCGCGGCCCGAGCTGCAGCGCGACCCCGTCCAGGCCAGCGCCCGCCTCAGCGAGTTGGGGGCCCTGGCGCGCCTTCTCGGCGAGCAGGCCCCGAAGCTCTTCAACGCCCGTGCCAGTCGCCGCACCCACGGCGTCATCAGCAGCCCGGTGCTGGAGCTGGCCCCCTGGAGCGAGCGCGATCTGACCTTTATCCTGACCTGGTACTTTCCCAACCACCGCGGCGAGAACGTCGGCGACGACCTCGGCCATCGCTACGAAACCTGGTTCAGCGACGCCCTCGATGTCGCCCGCTACGTCGCCGAGGCCCGAGCGGCCCTCTACACCCGCACGCGCGCCTTCCACGATCTGCAGTACGGCGCCTCCGTCCCCGACTGGCTGGCCGACGCCATCAACGCCCAGCTCACCACCCTGGTCAAATCCTCCTGGCTGGTGCGCGACGGGCGCTTCGGCATCTGGGAGGGCCTGGGCTGCTGCGGCCTGCAGACCCTCGACGTCTCGTACTACGGCTCCCACGCCGTGGCCCTCCTTTTCCCCGAGCTGGAGGAGCGCCAGCTCCAGATGACCGCCGACTTCCAGCTTACGCCCGACTCGCCGCGCTACGACGACTATTTCTTAGCCTTCGCCCCTAACCGTGAGCGCGTCTGGCAGCGCATCGAGCGCGAACCGGAGCTGGCCCGTGATCCCCAGCGCCGCCAGGCCCTCTATCGCGCAGTGGCCGCCGAAACCGGCCTGGATGCCAGCGGGCGCATCCCGCACCTCTTCCCTGGCAGCTTCGCCGTCGTCGACGCCTACCACATGGTCGACCTGATGCCCAAGTTCGCCCTGCAGGTCTGGCGCGACTACCTGTGGACGGCGAACCGCCCGGCCCTGGAACGGCTCTGGCCGGCGGTCAAGGCGGCGATGGAGCACGCCCGCCGCATCGACGAATTCAAGGTCGGCCTGCCCTACCACTACGACCACGCCCCCTCGGAGACGGCCATCTCCTCCCAGACGTACGATACCTGGGACTTCATCGGCTACTCGGCCTACGTCTCGTCAATCTGGCTGGCGGCCCTCAAGGCCAGCGCCCAGATGGCCCGCCTGCTCGGTGACGAGGACTACGCCCGCGACCTGGAGCGCCAGTTTGCCGAGAGCCAGGCCAGCATGGAGCGCCTGCTCTGGAACGGGGAGTATTACAACCTGTGGGTCGATCCGCGCAGCGGACGGCGCAACGAGTCCTGTATGGCCGATCAGCTCAGCGGCCAGCTCTATGCCACCCTGCTCGGCCTGGGGGATATTCTGCCACGTGAGCACATCCTGTCGGCCCTGCGCGCCATCTATCGCTACAACTTTGTGCCCGGGCGCGGCCTGGTCAACGGCATGCTCCCAGCCGGCAGGCGCGCCGACCGGCCCGATCACTGGACCCTCGGCGACCCGCGCCATCAGGCCGAGACCGTCTGGTCGGGGACCGAATACGCCGTCGCCGTCCAGATGCTGCTCGAGGGCCTCGTCAGCGAAGGATTGAGCGTGATCCACGAGGTGTACACGCGCTACGAGCGCGCCGGCCAGACCTGGGACCATCAAGAGTGCGGCGGCCACTACTATCGAGCGCTGAGCATCTGGCTGGCCTGGCCGGCCCTCGGCGGCCTCAGCTACGATGCCCCGCGCCAGGCCCTGAGCCTGCAGCCGCGCCTGCAGCCCGCCGACGGCCACTGGCGGCAGCCGCTGGTCTTGCCCGGCGCCTGGGGCAACATCGAGTACCGCGCCGGTGAAGGGCGCCTCCTGCTCCACATCCAGGAGGGGCAGCTCAGCCTGCGCCGGCTGACCCTGCCCGCCGAGGCCGCCACGCCGCGTCAGGCCCCGGGCGAACAGGCCGTCTGGCTGGCCGCTGTCCCTATCGCAGGCCGCCGCGAAGGAGCGAACTGGCACTTCGATGAGCCGCTCCTCATCGAAGCCGGCCAGACCCTGGAGGTGCGCCTCTAGCCGGCCCGGCCTGGCCCACCCGGCTCGCCGACAATCGGCAGGCCCAGCAACAAAAGAAGCAGCAACGGAACGGAACGGAACGGAAAGGAGGAGCCTCTCCGTGCAGCCGCAAGAGCGGTATGAGCAGCAGGAAGCGCTCAGCGAGATCGAGCGCCTGGCCGCTGCCGGGCCATTTCTCCCCGACTGGCAATCGCTGCGCGCTTACCGCGTGCCGGCCTGGTACGCCGCCGCGCGCTTCGGCATCTTCATCCATTGGGGCGTCTACGCCGTCCCGGCCTACGACAACGAATGGTACCCGCGCAACATGTACCTGCCCGCCACGCCGGCCCACCGTCACCATCTGGCCACCTACGGCCCGCCGGAGCACTTCGGCTACAAAGACTTCATCCCCCGCTTCCGGGCCGAGCGCTTCGATCCCGCCGCCTGGGCCGCCCTCTGCAAAGAAGCTGGCGCCCGCTTCGTCGTCCCCGTCGCCGAGCATCATGACGGCTTCGCCATGTACCGCTGCTCCTTCTCGCGCTGGAACGCCGTCGACATGGGGCCGCGGCGCGACATCCTGGGCGAACTGGCCGCCGCCGTGCGGGCTGCCGGCCTCACCTTCGGCCTCTCCTCGCACCGCGCCGAGCACTGGTGGTTCTTCAACGGCGGCAGAACCATCCCCAGCGACGTCCAGGACCCCCAGTACGCCGACCTCTACGGACCCGCGCGGCCCGACGATGAGCCGCCCGACGGCGCCTTTCTCGACGACTGGCTGGCCCGGCTCTACGAGCTAGTCGAACGCTACCGGCCCGCCCTCATCTACTTCGACTGGTGGATCTCACGGCCCGTCTTCCGCCCCTACCTGGCCCGCTTCGCCGCCTACTACTACAACCGCGCCGCCCACTGGGGGCAGGAAGTCGTCATCACCTACAAAGAAGGCGCCTTTGACGAAGCCAGCGCCGTCGAAGACATCGAACGCGGACGCCGTCCCGCTATCAGCCCACGCATCTGGCAGGCCGACACCAGCGTCGCCCGCAACTCCTGGGGCTACACCACCGCCCAGGACTACAAGCCCTTCGGCGCCCTGCTCGACGACCTCATCGACACCGTCAGCAAGAATGGCGTCTTCCTGCTCAACATCGGCCCGCGCCCCGACGGCAGCATTCCCGAGCCAGAGATTGACCTGCTGCGTCGCCTGGGGCGCTGGCTGGCCATCAACGGCGAAGCCATCTACGACAGCCAGCCCTGGCACCTCCACGGCGAAGGCCCCACCGCCAGCGCCGCCGGCGCCTTCAGCGAAGGGCAGCAGGCCGCCTTTACCGGGCAAGACCTGCGCTTCACCCGCCGCGGCCAGATCCTCTACGTGCTACTGCCCGTCTGGCCGCAGGAGGGCCGAATCAGCATCCAGGCCCTGGCCGCCGCCAGCCCTCACTACCCGCAGGAGGTCGGCGCCGTCCACCTGCTCGGCGGCGACGCCCCCCTGCCCTGGCAGCGCGACGACCAGGGCCTGCACATCACGCTACCCACCACCCCGCCAGGCGAGCGCGGCGGCGTCCTCAAGATCCTGCCCGCCGGCTAGACTCAGAAGCGAGCGGCTCCGCCAGAATGGCCACTTCCTGCCCGGCCAGCGTCAGCGAGCCGCTCAGCGACCGCCCCGTCAGCAGCTCCTCAAACGTGCGCCCCGGCGGCAGCATCACCGTCGCCGGCGCGCGCCCATGATTGAGCACGAACACCAGGCGCTCGCGGGCCGTCTGACGCAGCGTCGCCTCCACGCCTGGCGGCGTCTCCAGCACCGGCGCGATCTCCAGCTCTCCCAGCAGCTCCCCGTAGAAGTGCTCCAGAAAGGCTGGCTCCGGCTCGCAGGCCAGATAGAACGCCTGGCCACGCCCCACGCGATGGCGCGTCAGGGCCGGGCGCCCGGCATAGAAATCCTCGCCGTAGCGCCCCAGCACCTCCGCCCCCTCGCTCTGGATCAGCGCACACAGATGGCCGCAGGCAAAGCTGCGCCCATCGTTCAACACCAGGCGGTTCGTTCGTCCCGGCGGCAGCGCATCGATCTCCTCGTTCCAGATCCCCAGCAGATGGCGCAGCGGCCCCGGATAGCCATCCTCAAACGCCAGATCGCACTCATCCACCATCCCAGACAGATAGGTCGTCACCAGTGTTCCCCCATCCTGCACGAAGGCCGCCAGGCGCTCGGCCAGCCCCTCCTTAAGCAGATAGAGGAGGGGCGCCACCAGCAGGCGATAGCGCCCCAGCTCCGAATCGCTAAAGACCAGATCGAGCGCCACATTGCGCCGCCAGAACGGGGCATAATGGGCACGCAACGTCTCCAGATAGCGCTTCTCGCGCGTTGGGCCGCTGCAATCCTCCAGTGCCCACCAGTTTTCCCAATCGAAGAGCAGCCCCACCTGAGCCGGCGTCACCCCGCCCAGCGTGCGCGCGCCCAGGCGCTCCAGCTCCTGGCCCAGCGCCCGCACCTCCGCAAAGACGCGCGTATCGCTGCGCCCACTGTGCTCGATCACCGCCCCGTGCAGCTTTTCGATGCCGCCGCGACTGCGCCGCCACTGGAAGAACATCACCGACTCCGCCCCGTGGGCCAGCGCCTGATAGCTCTGCAGACGCAGCTCCCCGGGCCGCTTCAACGTATTGTACGGCTGCCAGTTCTGGCTACTGGGCGACTGCTCCATCAGCAAGAACGGCTGCCCATCGCGCAGACTGCGCATCAGATCGTGAGCCAGCGCAATATCGAGCGGCTCATCCTCAACGGAAGGATAGCAGTCCCAGGCCACCACATCCATCTCACGCGCCCAGAGGCGATAATCGAGGTCGCGATAGAAGCGCATCAGATTGGTCGTAATCGGCACATCGGGCGAGAACTGGCGGATCGCCTCGCGCTCCAGCTTAAAGCACTCCAGCAACATCTCATTCTGGAAGCGGCGGTAATCCAGCGTGAGCGCATGAATCGAACCCTCACCGTTGGCATAAGGAGGCTCAATCTGCGACCAATCCGTATACGTATGGCTCCAGAAGCGCGTCCACCAGCGGCGATTGAGTTCATCGAGACTGCCATAGCGCCGACGCAGCCACTCGCGGAAAGCCGCCGCGCACTGCTCGCAGTAGCAGGCCGGGGCATACTCATTGGAGACATGCCAGGCCACCAGCGCCGGATGTGCATGATAGCGCTCGGCCAGCTTCGCCGCCATCTGCGCGGCCAGGCGGCGATAGAGCGGCGACGTGGGGCAATAATTCACGCGCCAGCCGTGGTGGCGGCGGCGTCCCGTCGGATCGGCGCGCAACACCTCGGGATAGCGCTGCGACAACCAGGCCGGCTGCGCCGCGCTCGGCGTCGCCAGACAGACCCGGCAGCCCGCCGCCGCCAGCTTATCGAGCACCTGATCGAGCCAGCCGAAGGTAAAGCGCTCCTCCGCCGGCTGCAGCGCCGTCCAGCTAAAGACGCCGACCGTCGCCACGCGAAAGCGGCACTCCTGCATCAGGCGCAGATCTTCATCCCAGATCGCGCGCGGCCACTGCTCGGGATTATAGTCGCCACCGTACCAGATAAAAGGAGCACGCGGATTCAGCGGTGGAAAGGCCTCCATGCTTCTCCTCCTGGGTATGATGCCAGACAGGACGAATCTCAGAGGACCATCGTCACCTGCATCCCTCCATCGGGTAAGGGGAACCAGCCCGAAGCCCTGGCCTGAGCCAGAGCCGGGGCCGTCTCGCCCATCCAGCGCTCGCACGGGCGGCCATTGAGCAGCACCGTCTCAACGGGCGGCAGCCCGGCCAGCCCGCTCAACGGCAGCAGATGCAGCCCCAGGCGGCGTTTCGCCCCCGTCACCTCGATCGCCAGCGTCGTCCCCTGCCGGCGAGCCGACACCGTCGTCTCCCCGTCCAGATCGCAGAGCGTGAAGCTGCCGGTCCCTTCCGGCAGCAGATAGGCCTCGAAGACCACTGTTGCAAACGGCTCCTCGCGCACGAACGGCGCCGGCTCCGTCGTCGGAATCAGGGCATTGGCCCGCACATAGAGCGGAAGCTGCTCCAGCGGTGCCTGTACCTGCAAAGTCGTCGGCCCCTGCAGCACGGTCCGGCTCCAGAAATCGACCCACGTCCCGGCGGGCAGATAGACCGGGCGCTGGCCGCCGGCGCGATACAGCGGGGCCACCAGCAGCTCCGCGCCAAACATATACTGCAGATCCAGCGTATACGTCGCCGGATCATCGGGGAACTCCAGCACCATTGCCCGCAGTAGCGGCAGACTCGTGCGGGCCGCGATGCAGGCGTACGTATAGATATAGGGCAGCAAGCGATAGCGCAGGCGGGCATACGAGCGGAAGATCTCCAGGGCCTGCGGACCGAAGTCCCAGGGGAGGCGCGAGCTATTGCCGTGAGCGCGCGTCAGAGGAGAGAAGAAACCGAACTGGGCCCAGCGGATATACAGCTCTGGAGAAGGCTGGCCGGTGAAGCCGCCGATATCGTGGCTCCAGAAGGCGTGGCCGCACATCCCGATACTCAGCCCGCCGCGCAAGGTCGAAGCCAGCGCCGTGAAAGTGGCATTAGGGTCGCCGCTCCACTGCGCCGCATGGCGCTGGCCGCCGGCGTAGCTGGAGCGTCCCCAGACCAGGCCCGCGCGGCCCGTCTCCCGCGCCGTCACCTCGGCCACCGCATCGTTATAGAGCAAAGCGTACAGGTTATGCAAACGCTCGCCGGTAATCCCGCTATAGGCCACCACATCCGTCGGGATGCCCTCCCCGAAGTCCGTCTTAAAGACATCCACACCCAGGCGCAACTGCTCGCGCAACAGTCCCTGAAACCAGGCCACCGCCTCCGGGTGCGTCACATCCAGCATGGCCACCGGCGGATGAAAGCCGCCCCACAGATCAGCCACATACGGCTCGCCGGCGGCATTCTTCAGAAAGTAGCCGCGCGCCGCCCCCTCGGCAAAGCGCTCGCTGGCCGTTCCCAGATACGGATGAATCCACAGGCACACCTTAAAGCCCTCAGCCTTGAGCTGAGCGATCAGATCCGCCGGAGCGGGAAAGCGCTCCTCATCCCAGCGCACTTCAGACCAGCGTCCGAAGCGCTGCCAGTAGCAATCGAGGTGCAGCACATCGCAGGGAATCTCATGCTCGCGGATCAAGCGGGCCCGCTCCAGCACCTCGGCCTGACTATCGCGCTGGAAGCCCGAAGAGATCCAGGTGCCCAAGGCCCACTTCGGTGGCAGAATCGGAAAGCCCACCAGCGAGGCATAGCGCGTAATAATCGTCTTCAGATCCGGCCCGGCGATCACATAATAATCGAGAGCGCTATCGCGGCTGATCAGCGTAAACGTCGCCGTATTGCTGGCCACCAGATCGAAATCGACCGCGCAGGGGCTATCGACGAAGATCCCGTACTTGCGCGAACTAACCACGAAAGGCACGTTCTTATAGGCGCGCTCACTGAAGGCCCCGCCACAATCGCAGTTCCAGGTCGTGATGCGCTGGCCGCGCTTATCGAAATCCGTAAACTTCTCGCCCAGCCCAAAGAAATGCTCATCGGGTTCCGCCGTAAAGGTATCGTGGAAGGCCACCCGCTGACCGTTGACGCGGCTCAGCCCGAAGGGGAGAATCGTCAGCTTCATGCGCACGTTGGTCAGCTCGCTATAGTTTTGGGCCAGCAGCGTGCGGCCAGCGGCATCCAGGAAGCGCAGGCCGAAGGGACGTAGCGTGACCTCCAGGCGCAGCGCAGGGGAGAGCAGAGCCAGGCCCGTCGCCTGCTCCTGGACCAGCAGCGGAGCGTCTGCCGGGGGAGGGGGCAGCTCGTGCGCCAGGCGGACGCGCGTCGGATCAGGCTCCTCCTCCAGCACGACGCGCACGATGCCATCAGCCACCAGGCTCAGAGTGATCAGGACCGTCCCACCGCTGAGCGTACGCCCCTGGAGCCGGGCAGCCCGCTCGCTGCACTCCAGCAGCGTTGCCTCCACCACATAATCGGGACCATCCGTATCCTCTGGCCCCCGCACCGGCAAGCGCGGCGGCTCAGTCATGTACAGGTTGTACGGAAGCAAAGGAACCGGCTCTGCCATGAAAAGACTCCTTCCATGCGTAATTGCTTTGTCCGATAGTACCGACATCCTGTCCTCAGCCCGCCCGAGCTGTCCCCGTCTCTGCCCGCCTGAGCGGTGCTGGTCTGGGCCGGGCCTGAAAGTGACAGGCGACAGAGCGGGCACCTCACCCCTTGACAGGAAGGAGGAGGATCGGGTAAGCTTGCACATAGCAACGCCGTGGGAGCGATCCCACGAGGTATTGTACACGATACTTCAGCCAAAAGTAAATGTGTAACCGCCCTGAAGGCGCGCAGGTTGGCTCATGTCGCAATTAACGATCGAGGATATCGCGCGCATTGCCGGAGTATCTCGCTCAACAGTCTCGCGAGTGCTCAATGGGCAACCGAACGTCAGACCGAGCGTCAGAGACCGCGTGCAGGAAGTCATCAACAGCTACGGCTATGCGCCGCAGGCGGCGGCGCGGCAGCTCGTCATGCGCAAGACGCGTCTGATCGGACTGATCCTACCGGACAACGCCCATCATCTTTTTGGCAACCCTATCTTTGCCGAGATTGCGCGCGGCATGAGCCAGGTCTGTGCTCAGCGAGGCTATACCCCGATGCTCTTCATCGGGCGGCAAGACATGGACGAGGCTACCTTCTTCAGTCTCCTGCGGGGGCGCCACTTCGACGGTGTCCTCCTCATCAGCAGCGACCGCCAGGACCGCAGCGCTGCCATGCTGCGCGAGGCTGGCATGCCCTACGTGCGTGTCGGGCACGATCCCGAGGACGACCAGGACCTGCAATACGTAGACGTCGATAACGTCGCCGCGGCGCGCGTAGCCGTCGAGCACCTGATCGCCCTGGGGCATCGGCGCATCGCCATGCTCAAAGGGCTGGCCAAAGATGTCTGTACCCATGCCCGCCTCGAAGGCTACCGTCAGGCCCTGGCCGCCGCCGGCATCCCCTTCGACGAGGCCCTCGTCGGAGACGGCGATTGGACCCCGGCCAGTGGCTACGCCTGGACGCGGCGCTTTCTCGACCTGCCGGAGCCGCCGACCGCCCTCTTCTCGTCCAACGACATGATGGTCGCCGGAGTAGTGCGCGCCGTTCAGGAGCGCGGCCTCAACGTGCCCGACGATCTGGCCATCGTCGGTTTCGACGACCTCCTGCAGACAACGATGATCTTTCCCGAGCTGACGACCATCCGTCAGCCCTGCGTGGAAATGGGCATGCGTGCCGCCGAGCTGCTCCTTGATCAGTTGGAGCATAACCGCCGCGAGCGTGCGCAGATCATCCTGCCCACCACCCTCATCATCCGCGAGTCCTGCGGTTATCGCCGCCGAAGCGCGCATCTCAGCCCCCCAGCCGAGAGCGCGACCGCCGCCCTGGACGACGAGCAGCGCGCCAGCTGAACTGAAGGGCAGGCAGGGCGGGACGATCAGACCCACGCCAGCGAGAGGGAGCCAGCGAGAGTGGCCAGGGCTGGCAAGTGCCAGCCGCGCACAGAGAATACAGAATACAGAATCTCAGGTAGCCGGAAGGGGTTGAGCGGGAGCGCAAGGAAGCCGAACCGAAGGAGAGCAAGTCAGGCCAGGCCAGGCAAAGCGAGCGCAGCAGCAGCGTATCTGTGACCACAGAACAGGACAGAACGGAAAGGAATCGCCGGGAGTCGGCCATCATGGCGGGGCAGACCAGAGCGCGGTCAGCGCCGGGCCGGGCCGGCCACCGGGTAGCTCAGGGAGGAAGGAACACAGGCATGACCAGCCTGCGGCTCGAACACATCGTCAAGGACTACGACGGCCCCGGGGGACGCCAGCCGGCCCTACGCGACATCTCGCTAGAAGTAGGTGACGGCGAGGCCCTGGCCATTGTCGGCCCCTCCGGCTGTGGCAAAAGCACCCTTCTCAAAGTGGTCGCCGGCCTTGAATTCCCCACCCACGGACGCATCTACTACGGCGACCTTGACATGACCGAGATCAAGCCCCAGGACCGCGGCGTGGGCATGGTCTTTCAGGACTACGCCCTCTACCCTGCCATGAAGAGCAAAGGGAATCTCGCCTACTATTTCGAGCACCATGCCTACACCCACGAGCAGATGGAGGAGCGCGTCCGGCGCACCGCCGAACTGATGGGCGTTGACTTCCAGCACCTGCTTGGCCGCTTCCCCGAGACCCTCAGCGGCGGCGAGCAGCAGCGCGTCGCCATCGCCCGCTGCATCGTGCGCGACCCCACCATCTTTCTCATGGACGAACCGATCGTCAATCTGGACGCCAAGCGGCGTGAGCAGACGCGCATCGAGATCAAAAAGCTACTGCGCACCTTCCGCGTCACCACGCTCTACGTCACCCATGACCAGCAAGAAGCCATCTTCATGGGCGATCGCCTGGCCGTCATGCGCGCGGGGCGCATTGAGCAGGTGGGTAGCTTTGACGACCTCTACTATGCGCCGGTCAACCTCTTCGTGGCCACCTTCATCGGCAGCCCGCCCCTCACTGTCCTGCCAGCCGCCCTCAGCGAGGGCCGCCTGCACATCGCCGGGCAGAGCTGGCCGCTGCCCGAGGAGCTAGCCGGGCACCTGCCATCAGGCCCCCTGCGTCTGGGCGTGCGCGCCGAGCACTGGCTGCGCGACCAGCCGGACGGCCTGCCGCTGGAGATCAGCCATAGCGAGCGCATCCCCACCGAGCGCATCGCCCTCGTACACGGTCACTGGCTGGGGCAGCGCGTCATCGTCTCCCTGCCGCTGGAGGAGGCCGACGACAGCCGTGGCCTGCAGCGCCTGCGGCCCGACTGGGAGCAGCTCCTTTACTTTGCCGCCGATGACGAGCATCTCCTCTACAGTCCTGGCCCGCCCGCGCTCTTCTAGGCCAGGCGCGGTAGCCTCTGGAGGGAAGGAGCCAGCCGCCAGCGCGCCGGCCAGTGGCGGCGAGAGCCGCGGCGGACATCAAGACAGCAACCGGAAGAGCAGATAACGTGCAAGGAGTACACAGAGAGGAACAGCAGAAGGAGAAGCCTATGGGTCTGGCCAGCGGAGGCATCGTCATCGAGCATCTCGTCAAACGCTTTGGTGAACGGGCCGTCGTCGATGACCTCAACCTGCACATCCAGCCGGGAGAACTCTTCGTCCTCGTCGGTCCCTCCGGCTGTGGCAAAACCACCACCCTGCGCCTGCTGGCCGGACTGGAGCCGGTCAGCGACGGGCGCATCTACTTCGGCGAGCGCCTGGTCAACGACATCCGCCCGCGCGACCGCAACGTCGCCCTGGTCTTTCAAGACTACGCTATCTTTCCGCACCTGACCGTCTTCGAGAACATCGCCTACGGCCTGCGTGCTCGCCATGCGCCCCGCGACCTGATCCGCGAGCGTGTAGCGAACGCGGCCCGTCTCTTCCGCATCGAGCACCTGCTGAGGCGCAAGCCGCGCCAACTCAGTGGTGGCGAGCGGCAGCGCGTTGCCCTGGCGCGGGCGCTGGTGCGCGACGCCGCCCTCTATCTCTACGATGAGCCGCTGGCCAACCTGGACGCCCAACTTCGCCATCAGGCCCGTGAAGACATCCTGACCCTGCACCGACAGAAAGGGCAGCCAGCGGTCTACGTCACCCACGACCAGGCCGAGGCGATGGCCCTTGGCGACCGCATTGCCGTCATGCGCGACGGTAAGCTCCAGCAAGTCGGCAGCGGCCTGGACCTCTACGAGCGGCCCTGCAACCAGTTCGTCGCCTTCTTCATCGGCTCGCCGGGCATCAACCTCTTCGAGGTCGAGGTACGTCCCGACCAGGACGGGAGCCTGCGCCTGGTCCATGCGGCCTTTCGCCTGCCCGTGCCCGAAGAATTTCAGGCGCGTGTTGCCCCCTACACGGGCCGGCGTCTCAACCTGGGCATCCGGCCCGAGCACCTGCAGCCCCCGCGCCGCGCCGACTTCGCCGTCAGCGAAGACAGCACCATTCGCGGCCTGGTCAACGTCATCGAACCGACCGTCAGCGGCTGCACCGTCTACCTGAGTACGCTGGAGCCGACGCCGCGCGACTTCGTGGCCACCCTCAAAGCGCGCCTGCCCGGCAGCTATCTCGGGCGTGAAGTGCCGCTGGCCGTCAACCTGCGCAAGATCCATCTCTTTGACCCCGAAGATGGGCAAGCACTGCTCCACGGTCCCATCGCCACCGGTGACCGGCCCGTCAGGGTGACAGTCAGCCCGTCAGGAGGGCCGACGGACGGTCCGGCGGAGCAGCCAGCGAGCGAACGAGAGACGAGCGAAGCCAGCACACAGAGGGAAGAGCAAGCGTGAGCACACTCGAAGTACAGGATCTCGTCAAGCGCTATGACGGGCGCAGCATTGTCGACCACGTCAGCTTTCGCGTCGAAGACGGAGAATTCTTCGTCCTGCTCGGGCCATCGGGCAGCGGCAAGACCACTGTCCTGCGCATCATCTGTGGCCTGGAGCAGCCCGACGAAGGGCGCGTCCTGCTAGGGGGCGAAGACGTCACCCGCCTCAGCCCGCGTCAGCGCAACGTTGGCATGGTCTTTCAAGACTACGGCCTCTACCCAAGCATGGACGTCTACGGCAACATTGCCTACGGCCTGGAGAACCAGCGCCTGCCGCGGGACGAAATCCGGCGCCGCGTCCTGGAGGCAGCCGAGAAGCTGCAGCTCACCCCCTTGCTGCGCCGTGGCATCGACACCTTAAGCGGCGGCGAGCAGCAGCGCGTGGCTCTGGCCCGCATCCTGGCCCGCGACGCCAATGTCTTTCTCTACGATGAGCCGCTGGCCAACCTCGACGCGCGCCTGCGCCATCAAGCGCGGCGTGACGTCCTGGCCGTGCACCGCCTGCGCGGCGTCCCCAGCCTCTACGTCACCCACGACCAGAGCGAGGCCCTGGCTCTGGCCGACCGCCTGGCCATCATGGCCGCAGGACGCCTGCAACAGGTCGGCAGCCCCAACGAGCTCCTGGAGCGCCCCGCCAACCTCTTCGTGGCCCGCTTCCTGGGCAACCCCCCGATGAACCTGCTAGAGGGAGCGATCGTCAGCGAAGAGGGGCGCTATCTCTGCCAGCTTGGCGCGCTACGCCTCCCCCTCGCCGCCGCCTGGCAGAGCGTGCTGGCCGCGCGTCAGGAGCCGCGGATCATCGTCGGCCTGCGCCCGCGTGAGATCGTACCGCCCTGGGAGCTGGAGCAGGCCGAGGCGACGGCCCCGCTCTGTCGCTGCCCGGCGCGCGCCCTGACGGTCGAAGCCCTGATCGGTGAAGTCGAGGTCACCCTGGAGCTGCCAGCAAGCCAGGGACCGGCCCCGCACCTGGTGGCGGTCTGGCCGGAGCCGGAGGAGCTGACCGATCTGCCGGAAGAGGGGACGGAGCTGCAGATTGGCCTTGATCCACAGCGTCTGATGCTATTCGATCCGCACTCCGAGCAGGCTTTGCAAACTGAGTAGAGTTATGTCGTAGCAAGCTTGACAGTTATCCTTTTGTCAGGTACACTAGCACTAGATTTGTGGGAGCGATCCCAAGACTGAAACTTGAGTGAGAGCCACTATGAAGCGGAGCTATGCTTCTCCGCACACGCGGTTGAACTGATGTACAGCTAAGACAGACGGCGTCGACGGCAGGCGCGCAGAGTACTGGAAGGAAGGAACGCAGGCGAACAAGCAGACAGGCAGCGCGTTACGTAACGGAGGCCAGACCGACAAGGACGAGACAAAGCAAAGGGTTTCAGATGCAGGACGACAGGATGGACCCAGACCATTCAACAGCTTCCAAAGAAGGAGATGACATCATGGATGACGAGACGCGCACCCTTCTAGAGCCGCTGCTCGCGTCTGAGGGGACCCTGACGCGCCGGCAGCTTCTGCGCGCTGCGGCTGCGGGGAGCGTAGCCCTGGCGGGTGGGGCCTTACTGGCCGCCTGTGGAGGGAGCAGCTCCAACACCGTTGTCAACGTCACGTTTCTGACCAATGGCTGGCCGGGCGATGCCATGCCCACCGCTGATCAGCAGAAAGGCAACATCACCCTCAAAGCCTACGCTGACGCCCTGGCCGACTGGCTCAAGAAGAATCCCGGCGTCAAGATCAAGCACACTGACACCAACATCTGGAGTCAGTCCGCGGTCACCCAGGCCATCGCTGCCGGCACGGCCCCGACCTGGTTTGAAGGCAACATCCTTGGCTCTTTCATCAACAACGTCGTGCGCAGCGCCTTTGCGCGTGGCCTGGCGGCGGACGTCACCGACCTGGTGGTCAGCACCAGGCTAGAGAGCCAGCTCACCGATATTTACCTGCCCGTCTACCGTAGCTGGAAGGTCAACGGGCGCTACTACGGTACCCCAGGCGGTTATGGAGCCGGCGACGGCATGTATTTCCGCCGTGACCTGATCCAGCAGAACGGGCTGGTTGAGCCGACGCCGGGCTGGACCTGGAGCGACTTCCGCAAGCTGGCCAAGGCCCTGACCAGCGCCAACATGAAAGGGGCGGCCCTCCAGTTCTACGTCTTCGACCAGAGCCTGCAGGCCAATGGCCTCAACTCTGGCGCCACCGGCTACGGCGGCCTGGGCCTGGAGCCGACGCCCTCCAACGCCTGGCCCTGGCGCTACAACCTCACGCCCTGGCTGAGCCAGTACGAGCAGGTCATCGAGAACTGGCGCGGCATGTACTTCACGGACAAATCGATTACCTCCTCGCTCTCGACCGGCGACAGCGACGTGGCCCAGGCCTTTGCCCGTGGCGACGTAGCCATGATGGCCAACAATACGGGTTTCTTCACGCGCCCGGTGACCGACCCGACGAGCGCCATCAACATTGCCGTCAAAGTGGGTAAGCCCTTTGAGGAGGTCGTCGGCTGGATCTCGCACCCCATCGGCTACCTCGGCTCCTTCGGAGCCACGCAGGCCGGCTCAGCCATCGGCTCCATCGATCCCCATCTGCAGCGCAACAAGCCGGCCCTGGCCAAAGCCTTCGACTTCCTGGTGCAGTTTATCATCGGCGAGGAGCTGGTCAAGCAGCGTCAGGAGATCTACAAGGTCACGCATGACCTCAAGGATGTCTTCCTGGAGGTGCCGCCGATGTCGAAGCTGCAGATCAACTACGGCATCAATGGCACGGCTGAACAGGCCTGGGGCAAGCTGACGATGCAGGCCGTCAACGCCGCCGCTGCCATCCCGCAGCTCCCCGACCCTGGCCTCTACTTCCCGGCGGAGCAGAATCCGGGTCCGACGGGCGACGCCTGGAACGATGCCAACTCTGGCCTGGCCTACACCCAGGACAGCATCCCGGCGGTGCTCATGAAGCTGCAGAACGTCCAGAACGCGCAGTTCGCCTCGCTGTCCTCCAGCGTGTCGAAGGATACCTTCATTGCCAGTGCGAAGAAGTTCTTTGCCGATCTCGATGCCTTCTGGGCCAGGTACGCCCCGCTCTACTCGGCGGAACTCTTCCACCCCTGGTATGTGCAGAAGGTTCTGCCGGCTCTGGGAGGCTGAGCCTGGCGGTCTCCTACCGAAGCAGACGTACCCTCCCCGGCCTCCTGCGCAGGGCCAGTGTCGCTGTACTGGCTGGCAGGGCTGGCGAGCCGGGCCCCGACGGACCCGCCAGCCCTGGCCAGTCCGCCCTTCTGGCGCCCTGCGCTCCCCCGACGCGCTTCTGGCCAGGGAAGATAGCGCCCTGGCGAAGCTGGCGCAGCGGCGGGCGCCCTCCTGGATTGAGCACGGCCCGGGCCGTATTCAGAGCCAGGCACAGTGCACAGGCCGGTCGGGTCGGTGAGGGTAATAGAAATGGAAGCAAGTGGCCCTCTATGGAAGGAAGTACGAGAGCAATGTCTGAGCCGCTCACCGAAGTAGCGGTTCCAGCGAGCGCGAGCGAAGCGGAGCAGCCGGCCCAGGCTCAGCGCCTGCGGCGGCGCAGCCGGCTAGAGACCTGGCTCTTTCTGTTGCCGGCGGCCCTCTTTCAGCTTGTCTGGGGCTGGTATCCGCTGCTGATGGCCTTTCTCATCAGCTTCACCGACGCCCAGCCGATGCTGCCCAGCCATTTTACCGGACTGGCGAGCTATCTTCGGGTCTGGAACGATCCCCTGGTTGGGCAAGCCTTTCGCGTCACCTTCTTCTACGGCAGCATGCTGGTAGCCCTGACTTTCATCTTCCCGTTGCTGATTGCCATCTTCCTGATGGAGCTGCCGCCTCGCCTGATGCGCTGGATGATGATCCTCTGGTTTCTGCCGATCAGCGTCATCGCCAACAGCATCCTATGGCGCTACCTCTACAATGAGCAGTACGGTCTGCTGGAGTACATTGCCACCGAGATCCTCCATCTGCCGCACCAGCCATTTCTCAACGATCCCCATCAGGTGCTCTTCTGGCTGGTCTTCCCGGCGGTGGTCGTGGCGGGACCGGGCGTCGCCGGCCTGGCCTATATGGCGGCTCTGCAGGGCATCCCGCGCTCCTACTTTGAGGCGGCGGAGATCGAGGGGGCCGGCTTCTGGCGCAAGATCTGGACCGTCTCCCTGCCGCGCCTGCGTCCAGTGATCGCTGTCATGCTGGTCTACGGCATCATCCAGGGGCTGCAAGACTATACCTGGCCGCAGATTCTCACGGGCGGCCAGCCCGAGGGGGCCAGTCGCACGGTGATGCTCTACCTCTTCTCCTATATCCAGAACCAGCGCTACGCCGATGCCACTGCGCTCTCGATCTATCTCTTCCTGGTGATCTTTGCCATCGTGGTGCTCTTCCGCACCTTCTTCAAGGAGGACCCGGATGCCTGACCGGGCACGAGCGCGCAAGTCAGTCAGGTAGCAGAAGGAGTGTGTTTGTTGTGTCTATGCTTTTCCCAAAGGTTGGCAGAAAGCAGCCCTTGCTCAGGCTGGGCTGGTGGTTGATGGTGATCCTGTTGTCCCTGGGCGTCCTGACCCACCTGGTGCCGTTCTATATCATGATCGTGACCTCGATCACGCCAGCGCAGGACACGCTATCGACGACGCCCGTGCTCTGGCCGCTGCATCCCACGCTGGCGGCCTGGAAGCTGGTGATCCAGTGGGCCCAGAACAGCGGCTCCGGGGCTTTGCTGGCCGGATCGGCGGGAGAACCGTTCTGGGTCTATTTCTGGAACTCGTTCTTCATGACCTCCGTGACTCTGCTGATCTCGCTGCCGGTGACCTCGATGGCCGCTTATGCTACCAGCAAACTGCTGCGTGGACGGCGCGCACGCTGGACCTTCCTCTTCTTTATCGGCACCCTGATGATTCCGCTGGCGGTGCTGTTGATACCGATGCTCTTCCTGACGCTCAATTTCCCTTTCGCTCTACCGGGGGCCTCCATTCCCAATCTGCCGGGCACCGATCAGCCTTTTCCGACGCTCTCGCTCTACGATACGCCCTGGGCCATTATTGTGCCGGGTATCTTCAATGCCTACAATTACCTGATCTTCAAGGGCTACTTCGACACGATCCCCGACTCGGTGCTGCAGGCGGCGCGCGTCGATGGTGGCTCGGAGTTCAACATCTTCCGCCGCATTGTCTTCCCGATGAGCGTCCCGGTCTACTCGGTAGTGGCCTGGATTCAGTTCTATGCCGTCTGGGACAGCTTCCTGTGGCCGCAGCTGGTGATTCAGAGCAACGATAAGGCTCCGACGGCCCTGGCCATATACACGGTCATGAACAATTTTATCAATTCGGGCGTGATGGACCGCGCTACGGCCCTGAGCCAGTCGGCGGCCATGCGCTCGGCCCTGGCGGCGGGCCTCTCGTGGAATGGCCTGATGGTGCTGGCCCTTCTGCAGACCTTTCCGATCTTTATCATGTTTATTCTCTGCCGTGAGTATCTACTGCGCGGTGTGCGTATCCAGGGCCTGAAGTAGGCCCGCTTCCGTCTCGCCTGGGTGGCCAGCCGACTCGTCTGGGCAGGCGTCGGCGAGCATTCGGCTGGCCGACGACATCAACGGGTACCGCGGGGCACGGCGGGTAGAAGCGACAGACAGCGCGTCTGCATACCTGCCCGCCGTGCCGGTGCTGTCTGCCATGCATTTTAACGCATTTGTGACATATTTATTGGGTTCTGTTGTGCTTTCCGGGCACAGGGAGAACAGAGACGATGCCGTTCTTTGAAGAGTTCGAGGCCGATGTCCTTCCAGAGGGGACCCTGCGCCGTCCAATCTGGGGCGCCTTTGCCCTGTTGCGCGATCAGTTAGAGCGGCTGGTGGCTCTCAACGTGGGCTGGGCCGTACAGCTGGTACCAGCGCTGGTGGCTCTGGCCTGGCCGGTGCTCCCGCTGGCGCTGCGCCTGCCCCTGGTGCTCTACAGCGCCCTGGCCCTGATGCCGGCGACAGCCGTGCTCTTTAGCGGCGTAGCTCGCCTCAACCGTCAGGAGCCGCTGGACCTGGCGACGGTGCGCGACGAGCTGGGTCGTTTGCTCCTGCCGAGCCTGCGCACGCTGGCGCCGCTGCCGGGCCTCTGTGGCCTTCTCTGTCTGCTGATCGTTGTGGTCGGTCCGCTGCAGCTCTTGCCGCTTGATGTGCTGTTGCGTCTGTTACTGCTGATTTTGGGCTTCAGCGCTGTCTACTGGGGGCCGCTCTTCCTGGTGGAGCCGGGGCAGGGAGCCTGGTCGCTGCTCTGGCAGGCGCTGCGCCTGGCCTGGCGCTATCCGTTGCCGACCGCTGGATCGCTCTTGCTGGCCCTGGCGGTGATGCTTGTCGGCTATCTCTCGATCGCCGGCTTCTTCCTGATTGCACCGGTTCTGGCGGCCCTGCTGCTATGGAGGCGGGCGCTGGTGCTGCTGGCGCGTCGCGGTGAGTTGAAGGTAGGCGTGCCATGACAACGATGAGGCCGCGTAATCCGCGTGACGTCACGACCGGCTATCGGCTGGCGGAGGCGCGACGGCTGATTGCGGAGCTGCGGCGGGTGGCGCAGCAGCCCTCACTGATCCTCTTGCCGCGAGCCTTGCGCCTCCTGGTGCGAGGCATCGATCTGCTGGCCCGGCCCCTGGCCTTGACCCTGGGACCGGCGCGTACCCTGGTTCTCAACGAACGCACCCGCAGCGAGTGCGAGGTCCTGGCCGACGCCAGCACCATTGCGCGGCGCGTGATCGCCCTGCGCAGTCGCAGCGACAATCTGGGGGCGATGTTGTTGCGCAAGATGGCGCTGGAGCTACACGAGCGCTATGGCGATGGGGTAGCGCTGGCAGCGGTCATGGTGCGGTCCCTGGTGCACGAGGCCTGTCGCCGGCTGGCGGCGGGGGCCAGTCCGCCGGCCCTGGTGCGTGGACTGCAGCGGGCCGTCGAGGCGGCGGAGGCGGCTCTGGAGAGTCAGGCTCGTCCGTTGGGGAGCTGCCGGGAGGTGCAGGCTCTGGTTTTGGGGGCGACGGGCGATGTGGAACTGAGCGAGGTGCTGGCGCGCATGTTCGAGGTGCTGGGGCCGTGCTCGACCATTGTCACTGAAGAGCTGCCCAGGCCCGGTCTCGACCACGAGTACATTCGTGGTGGCAAGTGGGATGGCTACATCCCGGCGCGTGCCCTCCTGCCGGAGGGTGAGGCCGGGCTGATCCTGCGCCAGCCCTGGATTGTGCTCGCCGATGAGGAGCTGCGCGAAGTTGAGCAGGTGCTGCCCATGCTGGAGCTGGTGCTGGCCGAGCCAGCCCGGCCCCCTCTGCTGGTGGTCGCCCGCGCCATTCGCGGGCCGGCCCTGACCATGCTGACGGCCAATCACGTGCGCGGCCTGGTGACGCTCGGCCTGCTGGTCCTCTCCAGCGGTGCGACCCTGGTGCACGATGATCTGGCCGATATGGCGGCCCTGACCGGTGGTACGGTGCTCTCGGAGCTGACTGGTACGCTTTGCCGTCATCTGCGGCGCGAGCACCTTGGCCGCGCGCAGCAGGCGATCCTCACCCCCACAGGGGTGACGCTCATCGGCGGTCAGGGACGGACGCGCGATATTCAGCGGCGCCTGGCGGCGGTGCGGGCCGAGCTGCGCGAGGCCGCGCGCGGGAAACAGAGCGAGTGGGGGTTTCTGCGCCTGCGTCTGGCGCGTCTGACGGGCGGGATTGGCATTCTCAAGATTGGAGCTGTCAGCGAGCATGAGCTGGAGCTGAGAAAAGAGCAGGCGGAAAAGGCGCTGCGCGTCTTGGAAGCGGCCTACGAGGGTGGCCTGGTGCCTGGTGGAGGAGTGGCCCTCCTCAATTGTCTGCCAGCTCTGGAGGGGGCGCGTGCCTCCTGTGCCGACGCTGACGAATGTCAAGGGGTAGCGCTGCTGGAGGCTGCGCTGCAGGAGCCTTTTTTGCAGATTGTGCGCAATTATGGAGCTGTGCATCCACCGCTGGTGTTAGAGGAGGTGCGTCGCCGGGGGGCCGACTATGGCTTTGATGCCCTGCGTGGTGAGGTGGTCTCGATGTGGGAGCGGGGCATCCTGGACTGCTGCAGCATTGTACGTGGGGCATTGCGAGCGGCAGTCAGCCTGGCGACGATGCTGGTGACGACCGATGCGGTGGTTTTTCACGGGTGAGCTGCGAGCAGGTCAGCGATCTGAGCTGAGCCGGCGCAGGCGAGAAGGTCTGCTGCTCGACAGGGCCTGGGCTGTGACTCTGTGGCCGCTGAACGGTGAGGGAACGGGCGCGCTTGCGGCTTTCTGCGATAATGACAAGAGGCTGACGGTGCGGCGCCTGCTGGGCTGGGCGCTGAAACTGAAGCTGTGCCGTAAGCAATGAGGAAGGAGGTGTTTGCTTTTGAGCATGACCACGGGGAGAGGATCAGAGTCAGACAGGCAGACGTGGCGTGAGCTGGAGGTGCCGGCCTTGCCGACGCCAGTCTATGCCCTGGCCCCGGCGCCGGGGCGCTTGTGGGCCGGTGGTCTGGGAGGTATCGCCTGCTATCGAGCGGCTTCCGAGAAGCCGGGAGAGGTAGAGGCTGGAACGTGGGAGCCGGGGCCGGTGCTCTTGCCGCCGGCTCCGGTCACGGTCCTGCTGGCCTATGGCAATCTCCTGCTGGCCGGGGGGAACGGTGGTCTGGCATATTCGCTCACGGGTGGCGCAGGTTGGCAGCGAGCCGAGATCGAGGACGGAAGCGTTGGGGTGACGGTGCTGGCGCCCTCGCCGACTTTTGGCAGCGACAATACCTTGCTGGCCGGGACGCTGGCTAATGGCCTCCTGCGCAGCAGCGATGGCGGGCGCACCTGGCGCAACGTCTCCTTTGGTCTGCACAGTCAGGAGATCACCGATCTCCTCTGGCTGGACCGGCTGGCGGTCCTGGCGGCCACCGATGAGGGGATCTATCGCTCGCGCGACGGTGGCCGCGGCTGGCGACGGGTCCTGGAGAGCAGTGAGGGAGCGGTCGAGGTCTTGACGCGCCTGCCGGGTGGGGAGGTGCTGGCGGTGCTGGAGGATGGCACTCTGCTACAGGCTGATGCCGAAGGCGAGCGCTGGCAATCCCTACAGGCGGTGGTGGACCTGGAAGGGGTCCATCCTCTGTCGCTCTTCACGACGGAGGCCGGCACGCTCTTGCTGGGAACGCAGCGCGGCCTGCTCCGCTCGACCGATGGCGGCAGGAGCTGGCAGACGGTCGACGGGCGGATGGTGCATATCTGTCGCCAGGGCCGCGGCCAGGACCGGCTCTATGCGGGCACTGCTGAAGGGGTGCTGGTCAGCGACGACGATGGTCACAGCTGGCGTGCTCTTCCAGCGCCGCCGCTGCATGATCTGCTGCGTCTGCAGCCCCAGAGTGAGCGTCTGTGGTTGCTGGGGACACATACGGCCCCGCTGCAGGCCAGGCTGACAGAGGAGGAGGCGGGCGAGACGGCGGAATGGCAGCGCCTGCAAGGGCTGAGCCTGCCGTTGACCGGCTGCGCCGCCGTCGACGACGAAACGCTGCTCTTGGCGGGACCCGAGGGCCTGCTGCGCCTCTGGCCGGCCAGCGGTGAGCATCAGCTCTTGCTGAGGGAGCCGCTGGAGGGCAATACGCTGATCACCTGGGCCGGTAGCGCTCCGAACCGTCATCTCTGGGTGGCCAGCGGCGATGGCCGCCACCTCTGGCACAGCGCTAACGATGGCGCAAGCTGGCGCCAGTTGACGCCGCCGTTTGGGGTGACGCTCCTGGCGGCCCTGCAGGCCACCCCCGAGCATCTGGTGGCGGCGACCTATGATCCACGGCAGTACCATGTCTGCCTCTGGTATTCAACCGATGATGGGAGCAACTGGATACGCGGACTGGAGGCCGATACCAACTGGCCGCTGGTAGCTAGCTGCGCTGAGCCGCTGGCGCTGGGTGTCGGCAATATCCTGCTCCTGGCGGGACCCGACGGCAACTGGCGCCGCAGTGCGGTCGGCCACGGTGGCGGTGGTATTCGGCGGATAGTGTCCTGCGAGCGAGCCGGGCAGCGTCTGCTCTTCGTGCTGGCGGGCGGCGGCATCTTCCGCTCGGATGATCTGGGCCAGAGCTGGCAGGCTCAGCATGAGGGGCTGCCGCTGGTGCGGATTGCCGATATTGCCTGTACGTCAACATGGCTCGTGGCCTTGCTCAGCGGAGGAGTGGTCTGTCTGCGTCGCCTCTAGGGAAAGGAGGCACCAACGATGACCAGGCGCTACGATGTCGTCATTATCGGCGGCGGGCCGGCGGGCAGCACGGTGGCAGCCCTGACCCGCCGCTATGCACCGCAGTTGCGTCTACTATTGCTCGAAAAAGAGGCTTTTCCCCGCCACCATGTGGGGGAGTCGCTGCTGGCGGGGGCCTCGCCCGTCTTGGAGGAGATGGGCGCCTATGAGAAGGTGGCCAACGCGGGCTTTTTGGAGAAGCTGGGGGCGACCTTTATTTGGGGGCGCAGCCGCGAGCCGTGGGGCTTCGAATTCGATGAGCTGATCTCGCAACTCGTGGCTCAGGGCAAGCGCCTGCCGCGACTCTACACGCGGGCCTGGCAGGTGCGGCGTGCTGAGTACGATGATCTGCTGCTGCGCCACGCCGCCAGCCTGGGGGTCGACGTGCGTCAGCGGGCGCGGGTGACGCGCGTGCTCTGGGATCGCGCCCCTGAGCAATCGGCGAGCGAGGAGGGGGCCGACGGCTCAGGCGGCCAGCCTGGGGCGGCGCCGCGGGCCATCGGCGTCGAGTTTATCGATGAGCGTGGCCCGCAGACGGTCTACTGCGATTGGGTTCTCGATTGCAGCGGACAGCAGGCCCTGCTCGGCCACGCCCTCAAACTGCGTGAGTACGATGCTCAGATGAACAACTATGCCCTCTTTGCCTACTGGCAGGGGGCGAAGTGGCTCTATGAGTATACCGGCTACCCGGAGCTGACGCGCATCTGCATCATCACGACGCCGCGTGGCTGGATCTGGTATATTCCTTTGAAACGCGATGTCATGAGCGTGGGCTTTGTGACCCATCGCCAGACGCTCAAACAACTGCCCGCGGGACCGGATCAGCTCTATCTGGAGGAGTTGCAGGCCTGTGATGAGGTGCGCGATCTGCTCAAGGAGGCCCATCTGACGCGCATTGCTGCCGATCAGCGGCGCGATGTCTGCGCTATTCAGGACTGGTCGTACCGCAGCCGCCAGATGGCCGGACCCGGGTGGGCGATGGTTGGCGATGCGGCGGGCTTTGTCGATCCGATCCTCTCGTCGGGTGTGATGCTGGCCCATGAGCTGGGGCAGAAGGCGGCCTACACTCTGGTGTCGAGCTTTGCCTGCAGCAACGATGAGGAGGTCCGCCGCTATTGGGAATTTTATGCCCAGACCTATCGCACCTATTTGCAAGCCTATCGCGATATGGCGGCGTTTTGGTATAGCAATAACTTTTCGCTGGAAAGCTGGTTCTGGCAGGCGCGGCGCATTCTGGCGCGCAGCGGCAGTGAGCTGAACCTCTCGGATCGCCAGGCTTTTACGCGCCTGGCCTCGGGCTATGCGACGCGAGCGGAGTCGCTGAGTCTCTTCGGCAGCTACCCCCTGCATGAGGCGCAGCAGCTGGTCAATGGCCTCTTTGGCGCACCCTATTGCCGCGAGGAGCTGGTCGCCCAGTACGCCGGGCGCCCGTTGCGTCTCAAGGAGGTGGAGCTGAGCGAGGGCCTCTACTACTATCAGGGAGCGGTGCGCCAGACGCGGCGTGTGCTTAATCGGCAGACGGGGCGCTATCTGGACCTGCATCCTGGTGAGGAGGTGCTGCTCTCGCTCTTCGACGGTGCACATACCCTGGCTCACCTGGAGGAGACGGCGAAGGCGCTGCAAGCCCTGCCGCAGACGGAGCGCTTGCCGTTGCGTTCGGGCCTTGAGCTGCTGGTACAGCTAGAGATGATTGGGGTGCTGGCCTAGAGCTTGCTGGCTGTGCGTGCTCCCCCGACCCTGGAAGAACGCAGGCCGTGACAGGCCATCACAGACGGGCGCGGCTGCCACCTGGTCAAGGCTGCCGGCGCCCCTTTTTTTGGGGGGGTCGGTTGCCGGATATTATTGCTGCAATCGCTCACTGTGCTGTGAGGAAGCGCGAAGCAATCGAATAAGCGATCTGCTGTTCAAGTAGATCCTTCCATTTTTGGACGATGACCAGGTATACTCTCTTCTGAACGATGAGAACAAGGCGCTCTCTTTGCCTCTTGTCCAGCCTGGCAGGTTGGCGAACCTGTGCCGCCTGGATGGGCGGCAGTCTCCATGTGTGATGGCCTCTAGCGCACGGGGCAAGCGTGCTAATCTTCACCAGGGGACGGACGGAGAGAGCCAGGTATAGGTATTTCATCATGAGAAGGAGGCCAGGATGCCTTTATGGGGCCTGTTTAGGAGGACGCGGCGACTGCCGGCGATCAAGACGGGGGAGCTGACGCCACGTGGACAGGATGCGCGGGCAGAGGAAGAGCAGCAGTGGCAGCGCCGCTATCTCCAGGATGTCCCCTATGCCTTACCGAAGGATGAGGCCGAGATCGATCGCCTCAACTTTCAGCATTACGCGCTCATGAGCGTGCAGAAGCAGCACATTATTGCGCCGCTCGACGATTATCCGCGGGCGATTCTCGATGTGGGATGTGGCACGGGACTATGGGCCCGCGAGGTAGGGCAGCGTTATCCGCTTTGTCAGGTGGTGGGGGTGGACGTTGAGCCGCCGGAGCGCTTGCCGACGGTGCCGGCCAACGTTGACTATGTCTATGGCGACGTCCTCAAGGGGCTGCCCTTGCCTGAGAACAGCTTTGATCTGGTCCATCAGCGTTTGCTGATTCTGGCGGTGCCGGCCTCGGCCTGGCCGCAGGTGCTGCGCGAGCTGTTGCGCCTGGCGCGTCCTGGCGGCTGGTTGCAGTTGACGGAGGCTGGCATGTATTTCAATCATCCGGGGCCGCGCTCGGCCCATCTGCGCGATCTGGTCAATCGGGCGATTGCGGGCTGGGGCTTTGATCCGCTGATTGCCCTCAATATGCCGACCCTCTTGACGCAGGCGGGGGCGATCGCCGTCGAGAAGCGGACCTATGGTGTGATGATGGGTGAGGCTGGCGGCCAGGGTGGGCGCCTGCTGGAGAAAGATATGCTGGCTGTGATGTCGGCGCTCACCGAGCGCGTGGCATCCTTTATGCCGGTAGAAGAATGGCGTGAGCTGCTGGCCTCGCTGCCGGAGGAGTGGCGCAACTACGGCACCGAGTTCCAGTTTCACGTCACCATTGGCCGCAAGCCGCGGCCCTGAAGTGGGCCTGACGCGCGCTGGCGACGGGTCTCGACTCAGCGGCTGAAATGTTCAGCGAAGGTCAGGCCCAGGGGTCGCAGCGCTTCCTCGAGGCGGGGCCTATCTTCGACGGCGATGCCCTGCCAGCGATAGCGGAGAGGGGTGCTGCGCTCGGTAGTGAGCCGTGCGCTCAGGGCCAGCAACAGGCGGTACTCGCGTCGGGGCAGGCGGCTTTCGAGGTGCAGCTCCAGTGTCTGGCCGCCGGCCTGGCCATACCAGTGGGCTATTGTGCGTCTGCCAGCAGCCTGATCGAGGGCGTAGCAGAGGCGGGTAATGTCCTGATCTTCAAGCGGGGATTCCTGCAGAATCTGCCCCTGCCGCAGCAGCACGATGCTGTAGTGGAAGCGTCCAGGTGACCAGTAGCCTGGCCTGCGCAGCAGGTAGCGCCCCGACGCCGTGACCGCGCGTATCAGCGGCTGCCAGCGTTCTTCCTGGGGGCCGTGACCCTGGGGTAGATAGACCTCGATCTGGTCGCTCGCCGTTGGGGTTCTCTCCACGGGAGCGAGCGGGGTCTGCAGGAAAGCGCTCTGTAGCTCGCGCAGGCTGGGTGGCTGAGGGCCGAGCCAGCTCGCCAGGCTCTGGTAGGTGTAGGGCCAGTCCTTATCTGCAGCGAGCCGGAGCAGGCGCAGAGTGGTGCGCAGCGTGATCTGCTTCTGGAGCGTCCCGGGCAGCGCATGCAGGGGGAGACCACCGGCGAGCAGATAGCGGCTGCCCAGCGGAACGAGACGCGGAGGGGCCGGTAGCCAATGCCACTCTGTGTGTCTGATCTGGAGGAGATCGCCTTGCTCGGCAAGGCGCTCCAGGAGCCGGCGATCGATCTGCTCTCTGGCCTGTGTGGAAGCGAAGCCGGAGCCGTCAGGCTGGCCCTGGTCGGCGCTGAGGGAAGCAGGCTGTGGTTCCAGGAAAGGCAGCAGCAGGCGGCGTGCGTGATAGAGCAGGGTGCGTGTCGACACGGGAGTGTCGCCGCCCAAGGAGTTGGTGCCTCCCCGGCACAAGGCCCAGAGAACTGCGCGTACGGCTTCGGCCTGCAGTGCCGCCGGCGCGGCCTGGATAGCTCCCAGCAGCGAGGAAGTGACGAAGTATCTGGCCTGTTCGCCCTGGAGCAGCTCGATATCGACGGTCATGGCCTTAGTCCACCTCCTCCAGGGAAGCAGCAGGCCCGGTGCTGGGATCAAGGGCCGCCTTGCTGAGAAGATGCTCATCGAAGGAACAATCGAAGCAGCTGGCAGTTTGCTTGAGCAGACCCACGATGGGAGAGGACGCGCTGGCACTTGCCTCGTTGCTGGCTGCGCTCACGAGCGCTTGATTGACGGTCAGGCGCCAGCGGTGCCAGTCCGTGGCGGCGATCTCGCTCCGCTCCTGGCGACCGTTAAGCTGCTGCTGATTGCGGTTGAGCGTAAGCTGGCTGGGATCAAGGTGGACCAGCCAGCCCCTGGTGATCTTGGGTAGCGGCAGGCTGTGCAGATCGTCATCGCAGGTCGCGGTCAGCAGCAGATTACCTGGCCAGCGAAAGGCCGCCAGTGAGCGGTAGGGATCGTCAGAGGGGAGTGCCTGGGGATGGAAGAGCGGCACCGGTGTCGGCCTGGCTGCAGGACGCTGTTGCAGGGCGATGTATTGCTGTAGCAGCGGCACGTAGACTGGAGCGCCGGGAAGACGGTCCAGCCCTTCGAGAACAACGATGGCCAGTTGCTCGGGATGCTCAGCGGCCCAGAGTACGGTATCGGCCAGCGATGAGCTGGCGGGTAGGAAAAGGCGCTCTGTGGGCCTGAGCTGGCCGAAGAGGTCGAGCGGCTGCATTGCTGTCAGCGGGATGGCGACCCGGCAGAGGCGTCCGGCGCTGAGCACCAGGCTAAGGGCTTCCAGTGTGGCGAGAGCGACGGGGCCGCTGAGCGTGGGAATGAGACCCGCCAGGAGGGCAAGGATACAGAGGCGCACAGCCGCCGGCTTGGCGCCGTGTTGCCGGGCCGCCTGACGGACGGTCACCAGATCAAGCAGGGTAGAAGGATCGGGAATGAACTTACCCGACCCGGCTTTGGCCAGCTCTGGCCAGAGCTGCTCGGCGCTCTGAGGGTGGGCGGGGCCTGTACCTCTGCCGCTACCCATGTCGCTACTGCTGCCTGGCCTACTGTCTCTACCGGCGCTGGCCGCCAGGAGCCAGTGATCCGCAAGCACCTGGCTCAGCGCTTCTAGCGGCTGCTGCTGTAACTCTTCCAGCCGCTGTCGGAAGTGGGCTTCGAAGGCTTGAAGCTGGGCCTCTTCTTTCTGAAGCAAGCGCTTTTGTGTTTCTATCTCTTTCTTTTTATTGATTATTTCCTCTTCATAGAGTTCAAGCTCATCGGAGGCTTCTTTCAGAGAGTGTGTCAGCCTATCAAGCTGTCTCTGACCCGCGGCGAGCTGCTGGCGCTGTTCGGCAAAGCGGGCCTCCAGCTCGCGCGCGATTGACTCCTCCTGCTTGTGACGGAACAGGGTCAGCTCCTGGCGGACCTGCTGCAGAGCTGCCTCATAGGCTTGCTGGCTGGCCTCTTCGCAGGCTGCTTTCAGTTGGCGCTGGACGGTGGGCAATTGGAGCAGGAAGTCGCTGAACTCTGCCAGGGAGGCGATAGCCTGCTCTTCCTCCTGAAGTAGGAGGCAGGCGCGTGCGACGGTATCCGGCAGTAGTGGGCACACTGACGGCTCCTGGGTGCTGAGGGCATGCTTGAAGGCTTTGAGAACGTACCGCATCTGCCCCAGATCGTCATCTCCGACCTGGGACAGCATGCGATGGGCTTTGATGAGCTGTTTGATAATGACGCCTGGAGGCGACCAGTCCTGCTGCTCGGTGCCAGCGCGAGGCTCGACCGCCAGAAGGCGCAGCTCTTCGCCATTGTCAAGCTGAAAGGTAAGGATAGCCTGCTCATCCTGGGGAGGGTCGCAGACGCTGACATGCAGCGTCTGCTCCGTAGTGCCGTTGCTGTAGGCGAGAGGACGCAGCCGCTCGCTGTCTAGCGGGATGGGTCCATAGAGCTGGCGCCCATGCTGGATATAGATGGTTTTCGTATAGCATGGCCTGGTGAAAGATTCGCTCAGCCTGGCAACGAGCCGCTCCCTCGGGGTAGTGCTCCAGTCGAGGACTTGGGCCAGTCCCTCGGGCGAGGGCCAGGGGGAACCAGCGATGCGGTAGTATGAGTAGGTCGGTGAATCTTTGAACTCCTCGCGACCCTGCGCCGGTTCAACGCGAAAGCTATAGAGCAGCTCTGATCTCCATTCACTCGGCCCGCGTGGCCAGGCAACCTTACCGGCGTTGGGAAAGCAGCTTTTGTGAGCCTGCCAGGTGAGAGGCTCCCAGGTCCGGGATTCATCATCGAAGAACGCTAGAGGGGTAAGAAAAGCAACATTTTCCTTTAAATTGTCCTGATGAATAATTCCAATCCATTGATAGCTTTCTACGTCGATCATGGTTGAAGCCTTTCCGATCCGAAGGGAACAGCGAGGCGAGCAGAGCAAAGAGTGTGCCGAATGATCGTGCTAGTGCTCCTGGAAGACGGCCATTAGGCGGGCCACTATCCAGGGCTGCAAGCGAGCAGTCAGGAGGCGCCGCAGCGCCAGGGCCAGCGGCGGATCATCCTGACGGGCGGCCTGCTCCAGAGCGCGCAGCCGCTGCTGCAGAGCGACCGGAAGCCCTGGCGTATGGGCAAGCTCAGCCCTTGGCAGGGCGGTGAGACAGTTGCCCAGCCAGAGCAACTGCGCGCGTTGGGCAGTCCTGATCCGTAGTGATGCAGCGACCGGTCTGGGTGCAGGCTCTAGAGAGATCTCCAGGCAGCCCAGGGCACCCCCGTCGAAGATCAGACGGGCCTGGCTGGCCCTGGCGAGCGCCGGCCAGATCTGCTGCTGCCAGAGGGCTGTCAGCTTCTCGCCCGTGGTCACCGGAGAGAAGGCACGGCCCTGGTCCCAGAACGCTTCTGCAGTGCACCAGCGCCAGGAAACGCTGACCGGCAGGCCCGACGGAGCCAGCTCCCATACCAGCGTGGCTCCCTCCTCTGCGCTCTTCAACAGAAGGCGGCGTGACTCTGTGGCTCCCGCTGCCTCCTCTGCCGTGGGGCTGAAGGCGGCGAACTCCTGCCGGGCGTCGCCCTCGGTCACCGCAGTGCAGCGCAAGCCCGCCAGCAATTCCGGCGGCAAGGGATCAGTCCCGGCCTGCGCGGCGCAGGGATCAAGAGTGAAGGTCAAGCGATCCGGCAGGTTCCCCTGCCCGAGCTGATATGTCCCTGGCTCCAAACTGTCCAGTGCCACGTAAACCATGCTGGCCTCTCCGGTCAGTGAAAACCGCCGCTCTAGAGGTGGACCATTGCCCTCTTTAGAAAGACGCAGATCCAACGTCATGGCGACAGCTCGCCCTGACTGGAGAGGGGCCAGGCTGGTAGCGGGTGGTCTGCAGCCGATGATCACCTTAGAGTGAGGACCTAGCACGGGTGATCCCGCCTTCGGGAGCAGCAGGGGCGGACTGAGCAGCATCAGCGACCAGCTCGGCTGCTGCAACTTCAGTTCGCTGTAGTTCAGCCAGCGCTCAAGCCGGGCCTCTGCATCCTGGGTGGCCAGGGTTGAGGGCGTCAGCTCCAGTTCCCACAGCTGCCAGTCAGCGACGGGTGGGCCAAGCGGGCGCGCCGAGCCTGGCCAGTTCCGGAGCAGTCCGCGCTGAACGTCATGAGTGTTTTGTACAAGCCAGTAGAGCCGTATTCCGGCATAGAGCTTGATGCGTTCGCCGCGGAGCAGGCGCCGAGGCAGCTCGGCCTCCTCCTCCTGGTAAAAGAGCGTGCCCTGCCAGGTCGGGCTGAGACCAGGCGTCCGGGGTGCTGCCCCCAGCTCGTAGTATCCATCTGGTAGCTGACAGCAGAGCTGATAGGCTTCGGCTTGGGGATGGACCGGTAGAAGAGGAGAAAAGAAGAGATGCCTGAGTGATTCGCTGCTGGCCAGCTCCTTTCGACCGGCCAGCAAGCGAGCACCAGCTGTCGAGCCAGCGAGCTGTTGCAGCTCCTGCCAGGTCTCCTCGCTCAGGTCGGAGAGATCGAGAAAGAGCTGCCAGTGCTCGTCGGGGCCTTCTCCTTCCGTGCGCAGCAGCAAAGGAAGCCCTGCCGGTACAGGGGCCTCGTCTGTATCCTGCTCCTGATCGTCATCGTCGTGTTTGTGGTGGCCAGGCCGGCTGGTAGTGGCTGAGAGAGAGGGGCCTTTCGTAAACAGGTAGCCTTCGTCTCTCAGCTTACGAAATGTACCCCATGTGAGCGGGACGCCCTCATCTCTCTGTCTACCAGGGCGGGGGAATGGAGTCTGCATCTGAGCCAGCCAGAAGAGGCCCGCCAGCGAGAGCTGAAAGGTGCCCTGACTCTTGCCTGCGACAATATAGTAGTGGCTCTCGTCCTTCGCCAGAAAGAGCTTAGCCATCAGCGTGCTCCCACCATCTCGCGGGCTGCTTATGGCAACCACCCACCGCAATTACCTGGCCTTGGGAGAAATAGGCCTCTTCGCTGGTGGGCCTTCTCCCACCAGGAAGAGGTGAACTGATCTACAGCCTGGCTATCAGGCAAGATCGACTAGTGGAGGCACCCGCGGCCATCGCGGACACCTCTCTTTCCCGACGCAGCCCCATTGATGAGAGTTACTATACTCCAAAGAAGGAGCCACAATCAAGAGAAACACTCTTCTCTTCGCTGCAAAACCCTGGCTGAGGAGCTTCCCTTTTCGGCAAGGGTTGGTCACCGTTGGCGGGGCGATAGCTGGTGCTGGGAGGTCGATGATCCAAAGATTGCCTGACTGATGAGAAGCTGGCAGGATGTGCAAGTTAGTCTGATCTCATGATGAGAGGATCAACGGGGGAGTTGTTTTTGCCGGCGATCCTTGCCTGGCTTTCCGTCAAGTCGCGTCACGCCAGAAAAGCGGCGGACAGGAGGGGAACAGGCTCCGCTCCTGTCCGCTGTCTACTCAGCGCTGGCTCACTGTGGGTTGTCGCTCGTGGGGCGAGTCGTCTCAGCCGTCAGCCAGCGCAGGTAGCCCTCGCTGCCGGCGGCGAGCGGCACGGCGATGATCTCCGGCTCCTCGTAAGAATGGGCTGCGCGGATGGCCTGCTCGACAGCGCTGTAGAGATCGGCGCGCGTCTTGGCGCTACAGAGCCATTCCTGGGCCTGCTCGATGGCTCCCTGCCACCAGTAGACGCTCTGGATAGGACCGGAGATCTGCACGCAGGCGGCCAGGCGCTGCTCGACGAGCTGCTGGGCGATCCGGCGTGCGCCCTCCTCCGAATCGATGGTTGTGCGTACCTCAAGAAACTCTGCCATTGTCTGCGTCATCCTTCCTTCAACCTGAGCTAGGCAACGGCTTGAAGAAATCACGGGCCAGCCGCTGGATCTGTGGCTCATGCTGCCAGGAGCGCGGCGCCCGCTGAAAGACTTCGCGGACCTCATTATAGCGTTTCTGGCTGTGCAGTGTCAGGGCCAGCTCGGCCCCCTGGCGTACATAGCGGGCGAAGAGATCCAGCTCACCGATCAGACGGGCGGCGTCGGCCTGATAAATAAGAGACTCATTGCTGGCGCGCTCTGAGATCGACGGGGTGGCAAGGCTCAGCTCAATGGCCTGCCAGCCACGCTGCTGATAGCCAAAGTCGGGGAAGTGAGCGCTCAGCTCCAGGCACATCTTTCCTTCCCACTGGTAGAGTACGTTCAGGCCGCATTCGGCATAGGCGAAGCTAGGGTCGAGTTCCGGGCGAGTAGGGAAAGCGTCCTGAGCGAGCGTCATATAGTGGAGCGCCTGACGCTCGTCGCCACACTGAGCATAAGCCTCGGCCAGTCCCATTGCCACATCGCTGCGCAGAAGCGAATCCTGGCTTCCCAGCACACGCAGCGCCTCCTCAAAGACCGCGATCGCCTTGCGGGGCTGACGCGGGCGGTAACAAAACGAATAGGTATAGCCCAGGTACATTAGCGCCGCGCACTCCAGGCGCTCATCGGCAGCCGCACGGCTGCAGCGGAGGGCCTCCAGGCAGGAGCGTTCCCGCCCGGCGATGTCCAGGCGGTGCATCGCCAGGATGGCCTGGAGAATGGCGGCTTGCGTGGCCAGGCGCGCCGCCACTCGCTGGTAGCGCGTCGCCTGGCGGGCCATCAGGATGAGTGTTGGGGCGAAGCGGGGGAGAATCTCCTGGACGGTGGTCAGGCCATTGCCCTTGAGCAGATGCCAGCAGGCTGCCAGGCTGGCGGAGCACTGGGGAAGGAACTCTTCGGCCAGCATCTCGTTCGTCCACTCGGGGCGGCGCCAGGAGAGCAAGATCGTGGGGAGGGCGGCAATAGTGACGAGCGCCTCGCGCCGCGATAGCTCTAACTCTTCGTGCCTGCTGTAGTGCTGCAACGTATCGTCGATCATGACTAGCTCCTGATCGATCAGCGCCTGTACCTCTTCACAGGCGAGAGCGTGGCCCTGCCAGGTGCTGATCATCCGCACGATCTGCGCCAGCTTGAGGCCGAGCCAGGTAGCGAGATCGCCCGGCTCTGAGTCCTGCCTGGCCGGGGGCGAAGCCAACAGTATCCCATGAGCAGGCTGAGCGCGTGGCTCGGGCTTGGGCAAAGGCGAGGGGGCTGACATAAGGCTCTGCCGTTGTTGCGGCGGGCGACGATTCGATAAAGCCAAGTTGCTCTGCGGTCAGCTCAAAGATCAGACAGAGTTTCTCTCGATAGTATGGGCCTGGCCTGCGTTTCCCCCGCTCCCAGCGAGCGATGTCCTTAGCGGTAACCGCCACGCCGGGAAAGCGCTGCTGCAGCTCCAAAACCAGTCGCTGGCGTGACCAGCCGCGCAGCTCGCGTGCACGCCTGAGCAGCTGATTGGCCTTCCTGGTTGAAGGTGCTTCTCTGGCCCCGTCGCTCATCGCTGCTCTCACTTTCAGTTTACTCAGGGAGGGACCACCTTTCAAGGGTATTTCGGGCAGAAGATGGAGAAAATCTAGCTGGCCCCCTGTTGGCCCCTGTCCTGTATGCTCCTGGCCCCGTTGCTGCTCCTGCGCTGGCTCCTTGCTGGAGGTTCCTGGCGTCCCAGGGGCGTGCTATGCTTAGAGCGAGATATGACGGCTTTCTATATAAATTATATTCTGGATATATTGAATGTCAATAATAAGCAGGAGGTTGCACATGGTGACGCTAGATGTCTGGCTGCTCTGTACGATTGCTCTGCTCTGTCTGCTGTGTGGGCTGATCCTGGGTGTCTGGCTGGCGCGTCCGTCCTTCTCCTATCGCAGGCCCTAGATCGACGCCAAATGGGGAGACAGAGCTATCGAACTGGAAAGAGGAGGAAGCGAAGGGGCCTCCTCTGCCTTCCTTGCTGAGAGGACAGCGTAGAGTATGAGAGCCAGGCTCTCAGGAGAAGGGTCTTGTCTGCTCCCCAAAAAGACCGGCAGGCAAACAAGGCCCTTCTCTCTATGATGGCCATGATGTCTCTAACCAGCGCAGGTCACGCCCGATGAGCAGCTCCATCTGCTGCGTGTGATGGGTTGTCCGCATAGGCACGGCGGCCAGGGTCAGAGCGTAGCGCCTGGCCAGTGCGCGTACCTCTGGTGTGTCGTCGTACGTAACCAGAAAATCGCCCGCGAGGCGGCTCACCAGCCTAAAGAGGGCCTCGTGATCAAGCTCAGCGTAGCGGTAGAGACGGCGCCCGGCTCTCTTGCCGGTGAGGGTATAGGGAGGGTCAATAAAGCTGACCACGTCATGGCGTTCCAGGTAGTGGCGCAGCAACTCCAGGCCGTCGCCTTGTCTGAAGGTGAGGCGTGGACTCAGGCGGGCGATCTCCTCGATGCGCCGCCGCAGCGTGGCTGGATACCAGCGCGAGCGCAAGCCGCGTCCACCTTCGCCGTGCTTGAGAAGACCGGCGCCCGGGGCCAGAATACCGCCGTGGCTGACGCGGTTGCGGAGCAAGGTCTGAAAAGCGTGCTCGGCGAGGGCAAGAGAGTGGCGCTCGCGGGCCAGCCAGTCCTCCACTCCTGCAGGTGTCAGCTCGAAAGAGTGCAGAAGCTGCAGAAGCTGAGTGCGTGCACTCTCTTGCAAGAGTGCTTGCCAGACCGCTGCTACATCCTCGTCCAGCTCTACCATCAGCGCCCGTTCGACCAGGCCCTCTGCCACTGCTGTCAGGCTGACGCTGCCGCCACCGGCGAAGGGTTCTAGCAGCACAGTCGGGCGCGCTGGCGACAGACCACGGGCCGCTCTGCTCGCGGGAGAGAGCCAGCGGCGTATGTAAGGGACAAGCCAGGTCTTGCCACCTGGATAGCGAAAGGGGCTACGTTGGGGCACGCTGGCTACATTGATGGGCCGTGCCAGTTCCCCCTGGCTGGGGATAGGGCTGCTGGAGCTGCTGACCACGGGGCCATCAGCAAAGAGAGGGACCATCAACGAGAAGGGTTGTTCTTTTGAAGCCACTCAATCCTCCTCCCACTCATGCGGCTCCGAAAGCTGAAAGAGGCTTTTCTGCCGATCTCCGTTTTCCCGCTTGGAGTCAAGCCGGCTCTGGAGCAATTGCAAGAAATCGCCTAGATGGCCTGGCTCCGCTGTAATAATTTTTGTAAGGGCTGTCTGGAAAGCAGTGTAAACAGTTCTTGTGCGTGTAAGATGATAGCGGTTTTCCTGCTCCCGATACTGGAGATCGTAGATCAACCAGGCAATTTCTGCATACTCAGGAGCGGTCTCTTCCATCTGTGGCAAAGTGGCAAAAAAATTGCTTTCAACAGCAACTGCCATCTTTTTCCCCCAAGACGAGAGAATTGCCCCTTTATACAATAGCTGCGGAGCTAGACGTTTACGAGAAGATGAAAGATAGTCGGGCCGAGGATAGAAGCGCTGCCGTGACCAGTCCATATTGGCTCGTTGCTGAGGATCGGCCATATACTGCTCAAAAGGAGCGCGAACATTGCCAGAAATATACACAGCCTGTACTTCCAATGCACCAAAATCAATAATCTTACCCAGATGATCGTACGCGGCAAGGACGAAGTCGAGGTTACCTGCTGACTGCCCAAAGCGATCGTTCAGACGAACCTCTGAAAGCACTGTCCACTGCGCTCCCGGGGGGAAGAAGAACGTGGCGGCATCTCTGATAGCAAGCCAGTTTTCTCGAAAACGTATGGGACAGGTGATGACAATGTTACTTCCCTCGAAAACGCTGCATACCCCAAGAGGCTGTTCGGCTTTGTCTTTCGTACACGTGGGCACATGGTTATGGAAAGGGCAAAGCTTGAGTTGTCGGTGGCGCTCTGCCTCTGCAGAGAAATTCGTGGTGGGGAAACCAAAGACTTCTGCCAGGGGGTGTCTAGGTAGCGGAACCATGCTTGCTGTCTTCCTCCAGGAAAAGGAAGGGACTCTTAGAGAAATCTCTCTTTCACGCTTGTCCAGCGATCATGCAAGTCACTGGGCTTGCGCAGCAGCTGGGTCAGCTCTATTTTCTCTCCTTTGTCAAGAGATTCTCCCAAGCCTCTCGGCCTTAGAAGGCTCTGTTGCCTCTTTCTTGTTCAGGTGAGAAGGGTGCGAGAGCAGATGGTAGTGGCGGTCCAGGCATCCTCAAAAGTGACTGCCTGGACCGGGCGATCCAGGCAGTCCAGTGTCACAACAAGCAGGAAACCCAGGGCGTGAGGGTGTGAGTGTGGTGGTTGATGGTAGCGATCTGCTTGCTCATCGAGCGTGCTCTACGCACGCTCACGCCATTCCGGCGCTACGTTCCGACCCGAGGGCCACGCCCAGACCGCTCGGATTTAGCCCGCATCTGGGCCTCATGTTGGGCGATCACCGTGGCCGTGCTGCTCGGATACGTCACGCGGAAACCATCATAGTTCGGGTAGAGCGTGCCGTCGTCCTGCAGGCCCGTCAGAATCCAGAACTGATCACCGTTGCCGTTCAAGCGATAGACCTGGTCGGTCCACTGCCGATAGATATCATCGCGCGTAGCCATGTCCAGCCAGCCATACTCTTCCAGAACTACCGGCTTGCCCAGCGCATGGCCATCGTGAATATGATCGGCGATCCACTGCAATGACCAGGCGTTGTCTTTGCCCCAGTAGTCCGGGTACAGGTGTAACGTCCCGTAGTCCACTGTGGGAAGAGCGACCAGGCGCTTCCAGTCCACGCCCTGACTGCCGTTATAGGCCCAGTCGGAGTTGCCCGGCTCGTTGTACCAGCCTTCGTCACCGACCGCCACCAGATGGAGGCCATCCATGCTCTTGATGAAGGCGCTCATTTCATGAACCCAGGCCGTCAGGGTCTGGCCGCTGGGGTCCGACTGACAGCGCGGCTCGTTCGCCAGCTCCCAGGTCATGATGGTCGGATCGAGATAGAGCGGTTTGCCTGTGTAACGGTTCACGCGGTGGATGAAGTGACGCACGTAGGCTTTGTAGGCGGCCTTGATCTGGGGATTGGTGTAGAAGTCATCATGACCGCTGGCCCCGAACCAGGCCACGTACTGATTCATGCCGCCGAAGTCGTCCCAGTTGTTGACGAACGGTACCACCAGCTTGATGCCAAGCTGCCCCGCACGCCAGACGGTGTAGTCGAAACGCTCGTAGCCATCTTCAGGATAGACGCCTGGCTCAGGCTGCATGACAAAACCATTGTGCGGCTGCCCGTCGAGAAAACCCCAGATACGTAAGACTGGCAGGCCCATAGCGGCGACATCCTTGAGGACGTCGTCGATCATAAAGTGAGATTGATAATGCATATAATAGTTGTTGGTGCCAGCGAAATAGAAAGGCTGGCCGTCCAGAATGAAGAAAGGCCCGCGCCGGCTCACGAAACTGTTGCGTTGCTGCCGCAGGCTGGCCGCCGTGAAACGAGAGGATGATGCCGCATCGGCACTGGGGCGCGCAAAAGCCGTTCCCGCACCCAAGCCCGTACCCGCCGCCCAGAAGCTCAGACCAGCGGCGGCTATAGCTTCCAGAAAAGCTCTCCTGCTCGCTTGTGGTCGCGGGGTCTCAGCATGTGCATCCTGCATATGCTCTGCTCCTTCCTGGATGAGTGGCTGCGCTCCAGATGGTTCAATGAACAATGCAAATTTTTCAATGAACCGTTACACGGAAGAATGGTACCATCTTACCGACCATTCTGTCAATAGGTGCCCCTTCTCATGGTTGAGCATCATTCTGATGACCACGAGCCGGCCTTAAGATTGACAGATATCAATATTGATGTTATCTTTTTCGTGAACGTTTCACAGCCTTGGAGGAATCGGCGTTGGCAAACACTGTCACCTTGAGAGACATCGCGAGGGAGGCGGGAGTCTCAGTCGGCACCGTTTCGCGAGTCCTCAACAACCACGGTAACGTGACCGAAGAGACGCGCCAGCGCGTGCTACGCGCGGCCTCGCGGCTCGGCTACTTTAGCGGGGTGAGGCAGGGAGTGGGGGACGAAGAGCGGCCACCTGTTGAAGGGCGCGTTGTCAGAGAGATCGGCTTTCTCTTCTGCTCCTTTCTGCCCAAGACCACGGTTTCCACCAATCCATTCTGGTCGCATATCCTGCACGGTGTCGAGAGTGAGGCGCGGCGGGCCAATGTCAAAGTGACCTATCGCGCCATTAGCGAGATCCAGGAGGACCCTGATCGCCTGCTGACCACTATCTATGACATGCGTCTCGGGGGCATCTTGCTGGTCGGTCCGGCGGAGGCCGTCACCGTGCAGACCATCCAGCAGGCAGGCACGCCGCTGGTCCTCGTTGACAATTACGTTCCCCAGACCGATGCCGTCTTGGGGAATAACCTGGATGGCGCGCGCCAGGCCGTTGAATATCTGATCAGTCTGGGCCATCGCCGCATCGCCTTCATGGGTGGTCCTTTTGTGGAGAAGACAGGCCAGGAAGCGGAGCAGCATAGGCAGCGACCGCCGAGAAATCGCGTCTACACGATTGAGCGCCGTGCTCAGGGGTATCGTCTGGCCCTGCTGGAGGCTGGCCTGCCCATTGTGCCAGAGCTGTACGAGGATGGGGGCTTGTCGATGGAAGGGGGCTATCTGGCCTGCAAGCGGCTGCTGGAGCGCGGCGAGCAGTTCAGCGCGATTTTCTGTGCCAACGATGAGATGGCTGTAGGAGCCATGAAGGCCCTGCGCGAGGCCGGGCTACGTCTGCCCGAGGATATCTCTATAGTGGGCTTCGATGACATCGATATGGTAGAACACCTGACGCCGGCTCTGACGACGGTGCGCGTCAATAAGGAGGCTCTGGGCGCCGTGGCCTTGCGGCGGCTGCTCGCCTTGATCAGTCATCCCGACCCCGTGCACGTGGTCTCTATGCTAGACGTAGAGCTGGTGAAACGCGAGTCAGCTTGTGCTCCTCCTGCCTCTGTCCGCCACTGAACCTGGCTCGCTCCCGGCAGGCTGAGAAGGAAGCGCTGTGGTTCGTCCCTGAGCTGAGCAGGGATGCTGCCCGCCACCCCTCTTCTGGCCGATGCTCTGTCTGGGTCGCTGCATCCTGAACCTGGCTTGTTTGACGTGTCGGCTGATCCAGCCTTTGCGCCCTTTGCCAGGGCGGAAGTGCGTTGTTTGTCTGGATGCTTTTGTGTGAGGAACGATGGTCTCATTGATTCGCTCAGATCGCGTGCTGGTCTTCGCTGATCCGGCCTATCCACGAGCTTGCAGTCAGGCTCTCCTGCGCAAGCTACTGCCCGGCCCCTTTGAGGTCAGCGATGCGTCCCACCTGGCCCAGGCTCTGGAGGACGCTCCGCGTCTCCTGGTCTCATTTCACGGCCCCTATTTCCCAAAAGCCGCCTGGAATGCTCTGCTGCGCTTTCTGGAGCGCGGGGGCAACCTGGCCGTCTTCGGTGGTATGCCTTTTGCCCGGCCTGTTACCGCTGCTGGCGAGGTGGAACCGGAGCAGGATGTCTATGCGCGTCAGCTCTGCCTGGGACCGTTCTTTCCGGTCGATCTGGCGGCGAGCGGGGCCCAACCTGCTTCGCTCCGTCTGGTCGCTGCCCCGGAAGCACTCTTCCTGCGTGATTGTGCTCTTCCACTATCTTCTGAGCGCCCAGGACGCTTCTGGGCCTGTTATCCACGTTTGACGCAGACGTCCGACTACCCTGAAGAGATTGGCTCGGCGGGACCGTTCGATACGCTGCTGCGGCCACTGCTCTTCGCTGTCGCGACAACGCCCTATGGCGAGGAACGGCTGGCGACGCCGGCTTTTGTACTTGATCAGCTGGGGGGGCGCTTCCAGGGAGGGCGCTGGCTGCTCTCGCTGTGGGAGCCTGAGACTGCAGAGGACTGGCTGGCCCTGGCTGAACCTATTCAGCGTCTGCTGGCCCTGGCACTGGAAGATCCGCTCTGCTGCGCCGTTCGCCCAGTGCTAGCCTGTTATCGACCTGAAGAGGCGCCAGCGCTGGTGGTGACGCTGCCTGAGCGGCTGGATCTGGAGCTGCGTATCACGGTGACGCAGGCCGATGATGGCCAGGTTCTGCGTCGCTGGGATTTCGCAGCTCCGGCCTCACCGGTGCATTCCGAGCGCTATCTGCAGATGGCGCTGCCGCCCAAAGCCGGCCTCTATCGCGTGCACACCGAGTATCGGCCCGTGGGCGGCCAGTGGCTGAGCCAGGAGACAGGCTTCTGGATCTGGGATGAGGCGCTGATTGCGGCGACACGCGGCAAGCGCCTGGTGGCTGGGCGTGACTATTTTTATCAGGGCGAGCGCCTCTTTCTGGTCTGCGGAACAACCTATATGGATAGCCGCGTGCAGCGCAAGTACTGGCGCCTGCCGAATCCGGCCCGCTGGGAGCGCGAGATGGCCGAGATGAAGGCTGCCGGCATCAATCTACTGCGTACTGGCCTCTGGACAGCCTGGCGCGACGTGCTGCCGGTGGCCGGGGTGCCAACGGAGTCTTTTCTGCGCGCGCTCGATGCCTTTGTGCTGACAGCCTGCCGCCAAGAGCTGCAGGTCATCTTTACCTTCTTTGCCTTCTTTCCCCCTCTCTTCGATGGCCTGAACCCCTGGCTCGATCCGCGCTCGCTGGAGGCTCAGGAGCGCTTTCTCTCACTGCTAGCCCGCCGCTATGCACAGGTGGAGTTGCTGTCGTGGGACTTGATCAATGAGCCGAGCTTTGGCGATCCGGCTCGGGCCTTCGCTCAGCGTCCGTTGCCCAATTATGATCGCTACGAGCAGCAGGCTTTTGTACAGTGGCTCAAGGAGCGCTACACGCTGGAGCAGCTGCAGCTGCGCTGGCGCGAGACGCCGGCAGAGCTATCTTCCTGGGAGCAGCTGCGCCTGCCGCGCGAGGCCGACTATTCGACCTCGGTGCGCGATACGACGGCGCGCGCCATGCTGAAGGTGGCCGACTATACGCGTTTTTCGCAGGAGATGTTTGTGACCTGGGCGCGGCGCATGTATCGCGCCATTCGGGCCGCTGGTAGTCAGACCTTGATCGGCGTGGGCCAGGATGAGGCGGGGGCCCGCATCGCTCCGCAGTTCTATGCCACGGCTGTCGATTATACGACGACGCATCCCTGGTGGAATGTTGATGATCTGCTCTGGGACATGCTGCTCGACAAGACGCCGGAGCGGCCCAATCTGATCCAGGAGACGGGTGTGATGCTGGTGCGCGACGTCGATGGCCGTCCCTGGCGTACGGAGCAGGCCAATGCCTGGCTGCTGGAGCGCAAGCTGATCATGGGCCTGATGGCCAATGGGGCTGGCCTGATCCAGTGGCTCTGGCATACCAATGCCTACATGACCAGCGAGAACGAGAATAGCATCGGCCTGGTCCGCGCCGATGGCAGCGCCAAGCCGGAGCTGCTGGTGATGCGCGAGTTCTGTCGCCTGGCGGAAGCACTGGCGGATCAGCTGCAGGAGGCGCCGGAGCCTCCGCCGGTCTGGCTGGTGATCCCGTATAGCCAGTGGTTCGTGCGCCCGGACCTGGGTGCCCTGCCAACGCGCCAGGCGGTGCGAGCTTTGGCCTATGAGCTGGGCGTGATCCCGCAGCTCATTGGGGAGCAGCGCCTGGCCTCCGAGCTGGAGAGGACAGGGCATCGGCCCCAGCTGATCATCTTGCCTGCTCTGCAGCTCTGCGAGCCGGCGGCCTGGTTCGCTGTGCTTGATTATGTCCAGCGCGGTGGAACGGCCCTGGTGAGCGGCGTCGTTGGACGCGATATGCACAATCTGCCTTTCAATCCACATCTGAACTATGGTGCCGGACTGCCCGCACCAGAGCCGGTGGCTCCCTATGAGGTGCTGCGGCTTGAGGATGGCAGTCGCTATCAGTTGAGCTTTACACAAGAAAAGACAGGTTACGTGCGCAAGGCTCACAACGAGTTACGGGAGCTGCAGATGGGAGCCGGGCGCCTGCTCTGGGCGGGGCTGCCAGTGGAGCTGGCTGGCGAACTGGAGCCATTGGCGCGTCTCTATCAGCGAGCGCTGGGGAAGACGCCGCTGGAGCCGCTGCCTGAAGGATGGCGTCGGCCCTGGCTGTTGGTGCGTCGTCCGCTCAAAGAGGGAAGACTCTTGCTGGTGGCTTCCGAGGCCGGCGACGAGCAGCGCCTCTCGCTGGCAGAGGAGGGCCTGACGCTGGCAGTAGCCCCGCAGCGTGCGGGAGCTGTGCTATGGCGTCCGGGAGAGCCGCCGCGGCTCTTTGGTGGCTTGCGAGCTGTTGCAGCAGACGGACCAGCTCATGAGTGAAGGAAGACAGCGGGGAAGGATACTCTATCCGGGCATCTGCTTCCCCGCTGGCATCAAGCTATGGCTCTGGACAGAGTCCAGCTGTGCAGTTATACTATAACTAATTGCATACCTTCGGGAAGGCATGCCCCTCAGACAGCGAGCGAGGTAGCAGTTCGCTCATGCAGCTTGACCAGATCGGTAAGAAGAGGCAAGACCGGACATAAGTCCATCTACCGGACTGACCTGCTCCTCTCTGTTGAGGGAGATCTGGGCGGTGAGGGCGATGACTGCCTCACTGCCGTCCATTCATGCTGAAAGAGGCATTGCAAGCGACAAACGAATGAGAAGCAAGCCGTTGCCTCGTCGGGCCAGCAACGCTGCCGCCTGCCCTGTCGTTTGGTACCGCGAAGGTGAGGCCACTGCTCTGGAGAGTGCCCGGGGGCGCAGGACGTCTGTCCCTCTGTGAGTCCTCGCTTGTCGGACTGCGCTCTGCAGCTTCAGTATTCCTCGATGCGGGAACGTCGCAATTGATCCTGACTTCGCTTCAAGGAGGAATGCATGGCAACGGTCTCAGAGACGAGTCCCGTCACTGTACGCCGTATGGTCCCCATTCTGGCGGCGAGCACCGTCGGAACGGCCATCGAGTGGTACGATTTCTTCCTCTACGGTTTCCTCTCGGCGACGGTCTTTCCCAAGCTCTTCTTCCCGGAGCTGGATCCGGTTGCTGGGACGATCGCTTCCTTTACGACCAACTTTGTGGGCTTCTTTGCGCGTCCACTGGGTGGGGCCTTCTTCGGCTGGTTTGGTGATCGCGTGGGGCGGAAGTCGACGCTGATTGCGACGCTGTTGCTGATGGGGATCGCCACAGCGCTGATGGGCCTTCTACCAGGTCATGCTCAGATTGGTCTGGCGGCGCCCCTGATCCTTTCTGTGCTGCGCTTCTTGCAGGGGGCTGGCGTCGGTGGCGAGTGGGGGGGCTCAGTCCTGCTCTCGATGGAGTATGGCGACAATCGCCGTCGCGGCTTCTGGATGAGCTGGCCACAGACCGGTGTGCCGCTGGGGCTGGCGCTGGCGGCCATTGCTGTCCTGAGCTTTCAGGCCATTTTCCCTGGTGAGGCTTTCCTGTCGATCGGCTGGCGCATTCCCTTCCTGCTGAGCCTGCTGCTGATCCTGGTCGGCCTCTACATCCGTCTGCGCATTCTGGAGACGCCGGCCTTTCGTCGTGTCAAGGAGACGGGGCGCATCGCTCATGTGCCGCTGGTGGAGGTTTTCCGGCATTACTGGCGTGAGATCATCCTCTCGGCTCTGGTGCGCTCGGCTGAGCAGGCGCCGTTCTACCTGTTCACGACCTTCATCCTCTCCTATGGCTCCAAGACACTCAAAGTTGACTCCAGTGTCCTCTATGCTGGCCTGATTATCTCGGCAGTCTGCAGCCTGATCCTAATGCCGACCTGGAGCCATCTCTCAGATCGCTTCGGGCGCAAGCGCTGGTACATGATCGGCTGCGTCTTGATGGCCCTCTACGCTTTCCCGTACTTCCTGTTGCTGGAGACGCGCCTGCCGGTGGTGGTCCTGCTGGCGATGATCCTCTCGATCAGCTTCTGCCATGACTGGCTCTACGGTCCGCAGGCGGCCTTGATTTCGGAGCGCTTTGGAACGCGGCTGCGCTACAGCGGGGCTTCGCTGGGCTACCAGCTGGCCTCGATTACGGCGGGTGGCCCAGCCCCAATCCTGGCGACCTGGCTGGTAGCCAATACGCATACATGGCTGGGGAGCGGGACGCCGTCCTATACGCTGATTGCCGTCTTCATTATCTTCATGGCCGTGGTCTCCTTCATCTCGACAGCCCTGCTCGGGCGCGAACTGGCCGGTCAGGCTGCCGTGGAGGATGTGGGAGGTGAAGAAACCAGGCTAACGACTCAGGTGCAGTAAGTCCGGCCTGATCAGACTGGCTCAGCTTCCTCATGGAGAGGGAGCGACGGAGAGGCGGGTACCGCCGCAGCCCTATCTGCGGAGCTGGCCGCCTCTCCTCTTGTGCGATCCGCTGGAGGATGGCCCGGGTGGCGAGCCAGTGCCAGAGCCAGAGGAAATAGTGAGGGATGGGAGCAGCAAGACGTAGCCCTGTGCAATCATGGCCGCCGTCAGGAAGTAGAACAGGGCTTCCTCCAGGGGAACATTGCCGAGGGTGAGGCCCAGGATCAGCGTGGGCTGGAAGAACCAGATATGTTGAGCGATGGCCAGGCTATCGGTCAGGGTCAGGTAGCTGCCGACCAGAAGCACCGCCCAGGGCCAGCGTCGACGCCAGATCCAGAGCTTGCGCCAGCCGACGAGCCATTGCAGGCCCAGGATAGGCAAGGCCCAGGCCAGCAGGAAAAGCAGATAGGTAGCGTGCGCCATATTCGCTCAGACCCCTTTCCTGGTGGTAATCTCTTCCCCTGGGAGAGGAGGCACGGGAGTGGGACCAGAGCGCAGGAGGGCGTAGAGCAGCAAGGTAGTCAGCAGGGTTTCCAGCAGAGCGAAGAGATATTCTTCGAGGGGAATGAGCCAGAGACGCAGGCCCCAGGTCTGGGCGGGCGACCAGTTCCAGATGCCGCGAGCGACGGCGGCGTGATCCCAGGGGGCCATAGCCAGCAGGACGATCGCCGCAAGCAGGGCAGTCGTCAGCCAGTAGCGACGGCAGAGCAGGCGCCGGCCCAGCAGCAGTATCAGCGAGCCGATGGGCGCAAGCAGGAAGAGGAGCAGAAAGCCAGCGTAGGTCATTGCCGATTTCTCCCGAAGATGCAAGAGATGCACCATCATAACAGTAGAGGCACACCAGGGGCGAGGAAGGTCTCTCGCCAGGCCTCTCTTCTGAGTAAGACGCGTGCTGCGCGCTTTTCTGGCCCCAGGAGAAACGGGCTGCTGAAGCCAGGAGCTGGCCTCAACAGGCCCCGGTGAAGTCTCTGTCTTGCTCTCTCTGCTCGCTCCTGCTGCCTATGGTACGCCGCTGGTGGGTAGCTGTGCAAGCGCGGCGGGCAGCTCACGCCTCCGAACGCCTGCCGTCGTCGAAAGGCGAGCTGCCCACCTCCTCACGCAGCGGGGGGTAGGGGCAAGGGCGCACACTGCCGCGTGGGCGCCGTGTGCACGCCAGCGCAGCAGCACGCGCGACCCCGCTGCGTCAAGAGGCGCCCGCGTGACCCGAGCTGGCTGAGGAGCGCTGGCTCAACTCAAGGTCCCAGCATCACCAGACGCTCAACCGTCATCTCGCGGATGGCGTAGGCGGGGCCTTCCTTGCCGAAGCCGCTATCTTTCATACCGCCGTAGGGCATGCCGTCGGCGCGCGTACTGGAAGTACCATTGATAATCACTCCACCCACCTCCAGACGGCGAGCCAGCTCCAGAGCTGTTGCCAGCGAGGAAGTGTAGACCCCGGCCTGCAAGCCGTAGCGGCTGGCGTTGGCCGCCTCGATCGCCTCATCCAGCCGCTCAAAGCGCACAATGCTAACCACAGGAGCGAAGATCTCTTCACGCGTGATGCGCATTGGTGGCGCGACCTCATGCAGCAGTGTCGGCTGAAAGAGCGTTCCTGTACAGGTGCCGCCGACCAGCACGCGTGCCCCTGAGCGCAGAGCTTCCTCCACCAAGGCGCAGGCGCGCGCTGCCGCGCTCTCGCTGATCAGTGGCCCGACCTCTGTCGCCGGATCGGCGGGGTCGCCGCTCTTAAGGGCCGCTACCTGCGCGCTCAGGCGCTCCACAAACTCGCGCTCCACTGAGGTATGGACAAAGAGCGACTGGACTGACGTGCAGACCTGGCCGGCTTTGCGATAGCCGGCGTGGGCCACGTCGCGGGCCGCCCGCTCCAGATCGGCATCGGCGCAGATGATGGTCGCTGAGACGCTGCCCAGCTCCAGCGAGACTGGACGCAGACCCGTCTCGCGCTTGACGATCGCTCCCACCTCGGTTGAACCGGTGAAGGTGGTAAAGCCAATACGCGGATCGCGCAGGAGCCGCAGACCGACCTCGGAGCCGGAGCCATAGAGGACCTGCAGACGGCCCTCGGGTAGCCCGGCCTCGTCGAGGATCTGGGCCAGTAGCGCGGCTGTCAGCGGCGTCAACTCCGCCGGCTTAAGGATGACGGCGTTGCCGGCGGCCAGGGCCGGCCCGATCTTGTGACAGACCGTATTGAGCGGGGCATTGAAGGGCGTAATGGCCAGGACGATGCCCACTGGCACACGGATGGTCAAGGCCAGACGCTGCTCGAAGCCGGGGCTGGCGTCCAGAGGCACCACTTCGCCACCCAGGCGTAGAGCCTCCTGCGCGCAGAGGGTCAGCGTGACCACGGCCCGCGCAAATTCCTGTTCGACATCCTTGCGCGAGAAGCCCGTTTCGCGGCGCATGGTCTCCAGCACTGCGGTGCGGCGCTCTTCAAGCAGCGCCACCGCCCGCTGCAGGACCGCCGCCCGTTCGCGCGCCGGCCACGGGCGCCGCCTGGCCTGCTCTGCCGCCTGCAGCGCCTGCTCGATCTCGCGCTCGCCGGCCCGCGGCAGCTCGCCGATGACCTCGCCACTCCACTTGTCGCGCACAATAACCGCCCTGGCGGCAGCCGATGACTGACTCATCGTGCTCATCCTTCCTTCGTTCCTTCTTTCCTTCCTAGTGCTCTCCGCGTCCGCTTTGGCCGAAACCAGTTGATCCCGGCTACCCGGTGGGCGCTCTCTCTGTCTCGCTGACCAGCCCGACAGGCAGGCGGACGGGCGCCGGGCGAGCTGGCGACCGGCCCGGCCAGAGGGGCGAAGCGAAGAGCGAGAGCGGCGAACTAGCTGGCCCTATCAAGGGCGCGCCGCTCTCGGGACCACTGACCGGCGGCCCGTCCGGCGCGGCGTCCAAAGACCGAGCCGGCCATCAGACCGGCACCGCCCGGGTAGTTATGGTAGAAGAGGCCACCGACCAGCTCGCCGGCAGCGTACAGACCGGGCATTGGCAGATTGAGCCGGTCCAGTACGCGCCCATTGGGGTCAATGCGTAGCCCCCCGAAGGTGAACGTAATACCGCAGGTGACCGCGAAGGCGTAGTAGGGCGGCGTATCCAGCGGCTGGGCCCAGTTTGATTTTCTGGGGGTGATGCCGACCGTGCCCTTGCCGTCCTTGATGGCTGGATTAAACTTCACATCGCGCATCACCGCAGCGTTGAAGGTGGTGACCGTCTCCTCCAGGCCATCGGCATCGATTCCCGCCTTCTGCGCCAGCTCGCGAATCGTCAGAGCCTCGAAGCGCGAGACGCCGGGGGCAGTGTACTCATCCTTGCGCAGAAGCGGCTCAGTTTTGGCATCGAAGAGCTGGAAAGCGATGCCATCGGGTTGCTTCATGATCTCGGCGCCATAGCGAGCGTAGGTGTAGTTGCGGAAGTCGGCCCCCTCATCGAGGAAGCGCTTGCCCTGACTATTGACCACAATCCCCAGCGGATAGGACTGCTTGGTCAGCAGGTTGGTCAAGAAGCGATCACCGTGGGGAGGAGCGGCGACGTCCCAGGCCACCGAGTGACAGCCGCTCCAGTGGCCATAGGACTGCGCTCCCAGCGCCAGAGCGGCAAAGAGGACCTCGCCCGTATTGTAGGGCGTGCCACGCACACGGGCCAGATCCCAGCCAGGCCCCAGGTAGCAGGTACGAAGCTGCGGATTGGCCTCGAAGCCGCCCGCCGCCAGGACCACGGCACCGGCCCGAATACGCTGCCGCTCTCTGCCTGGTGGAGAGCAAATCACACCGCAGACTGCTCCCGTCATGTCGCATTCCAGATCAACAACCGGGCTGTTGAAGCGCACCTCGATGCCGCTGGCTGCCGCCGCCTGCAGATGCTGCTCGATCAATCCCTTGCCGCCGTTGACCGTGCCCAGGGCCAGCCCGCCCCAGAAACGGAACTCGCCATCAACCTGGAACGACTGGCGATCGTACATCAGGCGGAAGCGCAGTCCTTTCTGATGCAGCCAGCGAATGGTCTCAGCGGCCTCCTGCACCAGGATCGCCGTCAACTCAGGATCACAGCGACCTTTGGTGGTGCGCTGCATATCCTGCAGGAACTGCTCAGGCGTGTAGGGGGGGAGCGCGGTCCGCTGCAGAAAAGCCTCGTCGCGCTCGTCCAGGAGCGGCAGCAGTTCCTCCAGACTGGAGAAGGTGGTGCGGAAGGCGCCCGCTGTGAAATAGCTGTTGCCGCCTGCCCAGTCGCTGCCGGCCTTTTCCAGCACTAACACCTTGTCCACCTGCTCGCGCGCCGCATGCGCAGCGCTGAGGCCGGCGTTGCCGCCGCCGACCACGATGACATCGTAATACTCTGTCATTGGCCCTCCATTACCAGTTGTACCATTGCGCGCCCATCGCTCTGAATCAGTTTGGACGTCAGACGCTGGCTGATCGCCACATGAGCGGGATGCTGCATATAGCGCTCCCAGGCCTCCATATCGTCGAGATCAGCCACCAGCGCTACGGTGTACTGTTGATCGCGCGGACTGATGTTGCGCCCGGCTACCAGGCTGCGCAAGCCTGGCACCTGCCCGACGAGCGAGCGCCAGGCGGCGCACAACTCCTCTAGCTGCTCCGGCGTCGCCTCTGCGCGGGCCTTGCCAAGAAAGATATGGCGTATCACCTTGCTGTGTCCCTCCTTTCTCCTCGCCTGCCATGAAAGGCGCTGGGAGGTGGGGCCGTGATCCCCCCACCGACCTGCCTCGCTACATGGTTAGCCAGCCACCATCGACATAGAGCGTGATCCCCGTGATATAGGCCGACTCGTCGGAGGCCAGGAAGACCGCCGCCCCCGCCAGATCGCTCGGCTGCCCCACGCGCCCCATCGGAATATGAGCCAGCGTTGCCGCTAAAGATTGCGGATCGTCCAGCCGGTCCTTGCTCAGCTCCGTATAGATCGGGCCGGGGCCGATAGCGTTGACGCGAATATTGGCCTTGACCAGCGCCAGGGCCATCGCTTTGGTCAGGGTGCGTACCCCGCCTTTGCTGGTGCAGTAATGCACGGTCGTCGGGTTGACGCTCTCGGCATTGACCGAGGCGATATTGATGATCACGCCGCCGCCCTGCTCTTTCATGCGGCGGGCGAAAGCCTGCCCGCACAGGAAGGTTCCTTTCAGATTGATGTCCAGCACCCGATCCCATTCAGCTTCCGTGATCTCCAGAAAATCGTAACGTCCGATGACGCCGGCATTGTTGACCAGAATATCGACCCGCCCGAATTCGCGGACCGTCCAGGTGGCCAGCTCATTGACCTCCGTCGCATTGGTGACGTCGAGATGCTTTCCGACAACCCGTTGACCTGTCGCCTGAGCAAGCTCGGCGGCGGTCTGGCGGGCTGCCTCCTCCATGATGTCAGCAATCACCACGGAAGCCCCTTCGCGGGCATAGGCCTCGGCAATGGCCCGTCCGTTGCCGCGCGCCGCACCAGTGATCACAGCAATGCGCTCCTTCAAACGCTCTCCCATGATGGTGTCCAACTCCTTTCTAAAGACTGCTTCTCTCGATGGACGGCCTGTCGCCTGCCACAGCGCCAGGTGGACAGATGAACAGGCAGTCAGGCGGGAGGCGGCGGGCCGAGCCTGGAGCAGCCGGCCCGCTCCCCGCTGGCCGTGGCACTGATAGACGTCACATCTCCACTGCATGCCAGCGCGGCGACAGTCAGACGCCAGGGCTGGCAGATTCGTCGGGATGGTTGATCTCATCCTCGCGGCGGTCGCGCCGCTCCAGCTCGCCGGCGGGCACCGTCACCACGATGAAGAGCAGGTCCTCCAGGCCCGTATTGGCCAGAGAATGCACCACCCCGGGCGGAATGAAAATGGCCGTATGCGGCTCAACCACATATTGGCGCTCGCCCAGGCGCATCAGGCCACGCCCCTTGAGAATGTAGTAGACGTGCTCAGCCTCTTCGTGGACGTGATTCTCGGCGTAGCCGCGCGGCTGATAGAGCGAGAGCCGAAAATCAAAGTAGCGCGTCCGGCTGTTGTCCGGGTTCACCAGCAGCTTAGAGTAGGCTTCATGGTGCTGCGGCGGCTCGACCCAGACCAGCTCTTCGGCGCGGACCGGGCGCACCTCGTCGACCTCCTTGGGGATCGACGAGGGCCGCGGCTCAAAGGACGGCGAGGCACTCATAGCTGATCCTCCTGCCAGCCAAAATTGGGCAGCGGGTGGGGCAGCGGTGGCAGCTCCCAGCTGGCCGTGGCTGGCGGCCTGACCTCGCGATCGACGCGTACATCGAGCACCGTCGGGCGCCCGCTCGTCAGAGCCTGATGCAGGAGATCGCCCAGGTCGCCGGGACGCTCGACCAGATAGCCATCGGCCCCCATAGCCCGCGCCAGGGCCGCAAAATCTGCCGAGAAGAGGCGCCCGCTCTGCTCCTCGACGAAGCTTGTCACCAGCTCGCGCCCGCTGCCAAAGTAGCCGAGCTGCTGATCGCGGATCGAGCAATAGCCATAGTTGTTCCAGACCAGCCAGACCACCGGAATGGCGTATTCAACTGCCGTGGCGACTGTGCCCGGCCACATCAAGAAGCCGCCGTCGCCACAGACACTGACAACGCTGCGCTCCGGAGCGGCCAGCTTGGCCCCCAAAGCTCCGGCGACGCCAAAGCCCATCGAGGCGAAACCGAAGCTCTGCAACAGGGTGCGCGAGCGATAGGCCGGAAAAGCTGAGACCAGCCAGTTATGGTGCACCCCCACATCGGAGACAACGATAGCGTCCTCGGGCAGGGCGGCGCGCAGCTCACTGATGACGCGCTCGGGTCGCAGAGGGACTGCCTCCGAGCGGCGCGGCTCATTGACGTGCGCCTCCCATTTGCGTTGCCACTCCCCAATCTTCTCCAGCCAGCTGCGGCGCGCCGCAGCTCTCGTCTCCAACGCCGTGGTAGCACACGCTGACAGGGCCTCCAGCAGCTGGCGCAGCACCGTCCTGATGTCGCCGACAATACCGACTGTCGGCTGATAGTTTCTGCCGATCTCGCTGGGATCGATATCGACATGGATCAGCCTGGTAGGCGGAATGCGGTAAGTAAAGCCCGGCAGCCAGGAGCTGGTCGAGCGATCGTCGAAGCGTGTCCCCAGGGCCAGAATGACATCGGCGTGGCGGGTGGCCGCATTGGCCGGATAGCTCCCGTTGCGTCCTGTGGCTCCCAAGCTCAGCCGATGGCGCGCATCGATGACGCCCTTGCCGAGTGGAGTGGTGACCACCGGAATCGACAACTGCTCGGCCAGGCGCAGCAGCTCCGACTCGGCCTGGCTTAGCTCGACACCGTGTCCCGCCACAATCACCGGGCGCTGGGCAGAGAGCAAGAGACGCAGGGCTTCCTGCAGATCGGCGGGATCAGCCCCGGCGCGCGAAGCAATGGGGCAGTCCCATAGCTCGCGCTCAGCCTCCTCGCGCTCCACGGTCTCCACAAAGACATTGAGCGGTACATCGAGGTGGACCGGCCCCGGGCGCCCGCTCAGCATCAGCGTATAAGCCTGGCGCAGTGCCAGCGGTAGCATGTCGGCCCGCGTCGGCTGAAAGCTGCGCTTGACGTAGGGGCGCAGTACGTTGACAAACTCCCCCTGGAAATAGCGACCGCTCTCCTGAAAGGGGCCACGGTTCCACTGTGAGGTGGGAACGTTGCCAGTGATGGCCAGGAAGGCCGACGAATCCATGAAGGCCGAAGCGATCGCCGGCACCAGGTTGGTAGAGCCGGGGCCGCAGGATGTGAAAGTCGCAACCGGCCTCTGGGCCACGCGGAAGTAGGCGTCGGCCATGAAGGCGGCGCAGGCCTCATGGTGCACAGAGATAGCTTTCAGCTCGTCCCGGCGGTCATAGACGGCATCCAGAAAGCCGAGGATGCCGTGACCACAGAGACCAAAGACATAGGGGACGCCGCGCCTGATCAGAAAATCAACGATCAGTTCCGCCCCCTTGATCGCTGCCATTGATAATCAACCCTCCTCCTGCTGATGGAATGATGAACTGCCGGCTGCTCTGCTGCGGCTGGGGTGCTCGCTCAGACGCGCTCGGCCGGTTCTGCTTCAATCAGGCCGGGGCCTTAGCTGCTCGCCATTGGGCTGGCCCGCCCGACGTAGGACTCTACCAGGCGTGGGTCATGCAGCAGCTCGGCGGCGGGGGCCACGCGCGTAATGTGGCCATCCTCGAAGACATAGCCACGCTGGGCGAAGCGCAGGGCCGCGTAGGCATTCTGCTCGACCACAAAGACCGTCAGGCCGCCGGCATGTAAGGCCCGCAGGGCCTGGTACAGCTCGCCAACCACCCGCGGGGCCAGACCGGTCGATGGCTCGTCAAGGATCAGCAGCCGCGGATGGGTCATCAAAGCCCGTCCAACCGTGACCATCTGCTGCTCGCCACCGGAGAGCAGTCGACAGCGAGTCTGGCGCAGGCGCTGCAGCTTGGGAAAGATCTGGTAGATGTAGGCCAGGCGCTGGCGAAGGTCAGCCCTGCTGGCGCGGTAGGCGCCAATCTCCAGGTTCTCCTCGACGGTCATCTCGGGAAAGAGTGCGCGCCCCTCGGGTACGTAACCGATGCCCAGGCGTACGCGCTCAAAAGGTGGCAGGCGGGCCAGATCGCGACCTGCAAAGAAGACCTGGCCGCCGCTCAGCGGCAGCTGGCCCATGATCAGGCGCAGCAGGGTCGTCTTGCCAGCTCCATTGGCGCCGACCGCGGCCACTGCCTCGCCCTCGGCGATGCTCAGACTGACCTCATGGACGACGGTGCGACCATGATAGCCGCCCGAGACCTGCTGTAACTGAAGCAACTCAGGCATTGACCGGCGCCTCCTCTCCCGTGCCCAGGTAGGCCTCGATCACCGCGGGATTGCGCAGAACTTCGTCAGGGCGGCCCTGGGCGATAGTGGTGCCGAAGTCGAGTACATAGACATGATCGGCAATGGGCATAATGGCGGGCACCACATGCTCAATCGCCACTACGGCGCAGCCCGCCGCTACCGCCTCGCGCAGCAGCGCATGCACGAGATGGATCTCCTCGGGCGACATCCCGGCCATCACCTCATCGAGGAGCAACACGCGCGGACGCAGCATCAAGGCCCGTCCGATCTCCAGGAAACGGAGCTGACCCGGCGGCAGGCCCTCGGGCGAGGCATCCCACTGCTCGCGCAGGGCCAGGCGCTCTAGCATCTGGGTAGCCGTCCTGATGGTCTCCTCCTTCGGGATGCCCGCCGCCAGAGCCGGCAACAGCAGGGTCTCCCAGGCCGTCAACGAAGGGAAAGGCCGACAGGTCTGGAAGGTACGCGCGATGCCGGCCCGCGCAATGCGATAGGGAGCCAGACGGTTGAGGAGCGTCTCACCAAAGCGAATGGTCCCGCCGTTGCAGCGGTCGAAGCCCGTGATCAGGTTAAAGAGGGTGGTCTTGCCGGCCCCGTTGGGACCAATCACGGCGACGATCTGCCCGCTGCGAGCTTCCAGATTGACCCGGTTGAGGGCTGTCAGGCCACCGAAGCGCCGGGTAATCTCCTCGCAGCGCAGCGCCGGCTCTCCTGTCCTGCTGACCGCGGCGGGGAAAAGTGCCCGCCGCGCCTCAGCCTCTATCATTGGAGGCGGCCCCCATACCGGACGGCGTCGCAGCCAGCCGAAACGCTGGAAGAGCGAGACCAGGCCGCCCGGCATCCAGAGCACGGCGATCAAGATCAAGGCCCCCAGAATAATTTGCTGCTGCTGTGGGAACTGGGCCCAGAGGGCATTGCTGATCAACGAAATGACCACTGCGCCCAGCAGCGGCCCCCAGAGCGTGCCAATCCCGCCGAAGAGCACCATCAGGATCGTCTGCAGCTCATAGGTGTTGTTGAAGGCGCTGCCGGGATCGATGAAGCCCACGTTCCACACATAGAGCGCGCCCGCCAGGGCGGCCAGGCCGGCGCTCAGGCAGAAAGCCACCACCTTGCTCGCGTTGGTATTGATCCCCGAAGCCTCGGCGGCCTTCTCGTCGTCGCGCAAGGCCAGCAGGCGTAGCCCCAGCGGCGAACGCAGCAGCCAGGCCGTCAGCAGAACGGACCCCACTGCGCAGGCCAGCATGACCAGGGCGGTCTCCTGGGTGCTACCCACGATGGGCACTGGCTCGCCCATGCTCCCGCCTACCAGTGGCGTCGAGGTGGCGATCAAGGCCCCGATGTGGCTCAGCCCGAACATCCCCAGGGCGAAAAAGATGCCCTGCAGGCGCAGCATCACCGTCCCCAGCGGCAGGGCCAGGAGCACTGCCGCCAGGACCGCCCCCAGCGCCGCCAGGTACCAATCCCACTGCCAGGCGATCTGGCAGGTTGCGGCCACATAGGCCCCGATGCCGAAGAAGCCCACCTGGCCGAAGGAGACGTAGCCGCTCAGCCCGCTGATAATATTCCAGGCATAGGCCAGGACCACGAACAGGCAGGTGGAGAAGAGGAGCTGGGCCTGATCGCCGTTCCCGAAGAGCGCAATCAGAACCCCGGCAACGACGGCCACCCCGAAAATCAGCCAGGCGCCTTCTTGCTTGAAGAGTCCTGTGGCTCGCCACCCGGGAAAGGTCGGCCTGATGTGCCTCCGTCTCATATGCGCCCCCTTTGGCCAAGCAGGCCCTGCGGTCGCACAATCAGCACCAGAATAAAGATCACGTAGATCACCGCTGAGGCGGCGCTGGCGCCCAGAAAGTAGCTGCTGCTCACCTCGATCACTCCCAGGAGAATGGCGGCCAGGAGGGCGCCCAGGTAATTGCCGAGGCCACCGAGGGCGATCAGGGTAAAAGCCTGGACCGTCATGAAGCCGCCAGAAGCAGCCTGCACTGGGATCAGGACCACTGTCAGAGCGCCGGCGGCGCCAGCCATCGCCGCCCCCAGGGCAAAGGTCAGCAGGCGAATGCGTCCCGTGTTCAGGCCACAGCTTGCCGCTCCCAGCTCCGACTGAGCGGTGGCCCGTACCAGCCGCCCTGAGCGTGTGCGTGTCAGCCAGAGCTGGACAGCGAAGGCCAGGGCAAAGGCCAGCAGCGATGAGACCAGCAAGGACTCCGGGAAGAAGAGCGCCCCCAGGTGCACCGCCGATTGAAAGAACGGGACCGACTGGTACTGACCGCCCCAGATGAGCAGGGCGATGTTCGAGATGATTGAGGAGAGGCCGAAGGTAATGAGCAGCGTACGCAGCTCACCCTGTGGAGCCGTTGTCTCTACCCGGGCCAGCAGGCCACGGTAGACCAGGCCGCCGACGAGCAGGAAGAGGAGAGTGGCCACAGGGATAGCCAGGGCTGGCCCGGCCCGAAAGGCGCCATAGAGGGTCACGGCCAGCAAACCGGCCACGACAATGAAGTCGCCGTGGGCCAGATTGACGACCTTCATGACGCCGTAGATCAGATTGAGGCCGGAGGCCATCAGCAGGTAGACTCCGCCCCACATGATGCCGGTGAGCAGGAGCAACAGATAGGTCTGGAGCTGGAGCATCGTTAGCGTTTCCCCCTGTTTCTGGCTCAGATGTGCCTGTCTGCCCCGCGCGGAGCGACATAGTGCCGGCTCTACTCCAGCATTTACCAGTTCGGATGCGGCAACTGCACCGGGCTGGTAGCCACCGCTGGCGGCCAGACCAGTTCCTGCTTACCGTTCTGCCACTGCAGCACGTAGGACTGATAACCCAGCTGCTGACCAAGGTTGTTCAGCTTGAACTCGCCGGCCACTGTCTGCAAGTCGAGCTTGAGGTAGGCATCGCGGATCTTGGTCTGATCGAGGCTGCCGGCCATTTTGACGGCTGCCGCCAGGGCCTGCATCGTGGCGTAGGCCATTGCCGCATGATAGTCGGGGTCGCGCCCAAAGCGGGCACGGAAGTTCTGGACGAACTCGGCGTTGCCGGCGGTCTTGAGCGTCGGGAACCAGAGCGTTGTCCCCAGGATGCCATTGGCAGCGTTGCCCAGAGCGCTGCCAAATTCCGGCTCGACCGGCCCGATACTGAAGGCGAAGAGCTTGGCGTTGACGTTGGAGGCGCGGGCGGCGCGGATGATGCCTTCGGCGTCAGCCAGATAGGTGGCACCGATGATCATGTCCGGCTTGGCGGCGCCGGCCTTGAGAACAAGGGCGGTGAAGTCATTGGTGTCGGCGGGATAGGTTGCTTCGAAAACCACGCGAATGCCGCGCGCTGCAGCCTCTTGCTTGATGCCCTGGGCCAGCTCAAGTGGAAAGGCGGTATCCTGGATCAGCAGGGCCAGCGTCTTGTAGCCTTTGGTGGCCGCCAGGTCGATGACGGGAATCATGTAGCGAGGGGTCTGGGTAATCGACTGCACCAGGTAGGGGTAGCGTCCGCTGAATGGCTCCAGGTTGGCGGCCATTGCGGGCATGGCCATCTTGTAGCGCGTCACCAGAGGGGCGATGGCCGAGGTCAAGTCGGTCTGGTAAGGCCCAACCAGCAGGTCTACTTTGTCACTGGTGATGAGGCGCTGGTAGAGCTGCACAGCGGTCGAGGCGCTGCCCTGATCATCATAGTAGACCAGCTGCACTTTGCGCCCCAGTAGTCCCCCTTGGGCGTTGATGGCGTCGGCGCCAAGCTGGTAGCCCTGCAGATCAAACTTGGCCGGGGCGGATTGCGGCCCGGTTTCTGTAATGGAGAAGCCGATGCGGATCGGGGCCGAGCTCGAAGCACCGCCGCCGGAGGTGGAGGAGGCGCAGGCCGAAAGCGCCAGGGCGATCAATAGCAGGCAAGCGATGAGGGCATGGCCGATGGGACGACGGGGCGCGCGCAATCGCTGAAATAGTGCCATGTCGAGACACCTCCTTGTGATGATTGGATAGGGCCGCCTTGGTTCATGCGTTCGTCCGTTCGATAGAGCTGGAGGCTCTTTCCTCCTGCACTTCTGTCAAGGCCCGACCTTGACAGATCGTGCTGCCGGCGTGGCGCTCGCTGCCGCGGGACAGGCAAGCTTGCTTGCTAGACGCTAGACGAGTAGGCGCAGGCTGCTCTGCCACACCCCAGAAGAGCGGAAGTGGACAGGGCAGGGAGTAAAGGATCGGTAGAGCGATCCGCCGAGCACGACTTGATCGTCCTCAGATGCATCTCCTTGCCATGATGGGCGCTTTCCCGCTCGTCCTCTTGTATGCCCAATAGGGCATACTGCTGTATGTACAAGCACCATAGAACGATTGGCTCTTGCGCCAATCAGCCTCGTCTCCTCTCCTGAGCCAGGTGGGCGGGAGTGCCTCAGCCAATCTGCTGATGCTGAGCTGATCCTCGAAGGGGCCGCAGCCAGGGCTGCTACGCCGTGCTTGATTGTCAGAAACCTGGCTCGCCACATCACAAACCTGTCACTGTATACAGTCGTATACAGTTGTACAACAGTTATATACACTGGCGAGAGGGCCTTGTCAAGGGGGAGGTTGCTGGCAGAAACGTGTTCGTTGGGCCGCTGCTAGAGAGGGTAGAAGCGGTATCTGCTCCCTCTCAGGAATTTCCGGCTCTCTTGACAGTGTCTTGCATACGGATGTATACAATTATGGAGGGCAAGGAAAGCTCTCCATCACACTTCTCTCTCAGGAAAGCGGGTGAAGCACATGCCTCTCTCTCGAATCCAGCTCCCGGGTGAGCGCTCCCGTGCCCAGGAACTGTATGAATTTCTGCGCAATGCTATTCTTGACGGAACCTTAGAGCCGAATGAGCGGCTTGTTGAAGAGAATATCGCCGCGCTAGCCTCAGTCAGTCGCACGCCGGTGCGGGAGGCGTTGCGCAAGTTGGAAGCGGACAATCTGGTGAGGGACACTGGTCAGGGGATTGTGGTAGGAACCACCTCGCCAGAGGAGTTAGAGGAATTGTGCGCGGTGCGTGAGACGCTGGAGGGGATGGCTTCGCGGCTGGCGGCGCGTTTGCGTTCAGAGCTGGAGGTGGCTAGTTTGCGGCGTATTCTGGAGGAGTATCGGGAGGCGACGCAGCAGCGCGATGTTGAGCGGCTGGTAGTGCTCAACCACGCCTTTCACGAGACCATCTGGCAGGCGGCGCGCAATCGCTATCTGTTCCGTGAGCTGACGAATCTGCGCGACCTGATTGAGCGCTTACAGAAGACGACGCTGGATAGGCCGGAGCGCCAGCAGGCGGCTCTGCCAGAGCACGAGGCGCTTTTTGAGGCCATTGTGCGGCAGGATGAGGATGAGGCCGAGCGTCTGGCTCGCCAGCATTTCCGCGAGGCGATGGCGATCCGCCTGATGATGGCCCGGCTGGCGCAGAAGCGGCTGTAGTCAGCCGGCTTCTCTCCTGGGCTGGGGGAGTAATCGGTCTGCTCTTTTCCTGCCCTGTCCTGAACGGTGCCTTGCTTCCGTTGTTGTGGTCCTCCTGCTGCGTCGGTACACGGCGCGGGGGAATTTTTTTGGTGTGGGCAACGCCGGGCCGTCGCCCCTGGAGGAGGTGGGATGAGTGGCGGCCTGGGGTATGGAGAGCGGGCGAGCTGGAGGGTATTGGGCGAGGGCTGGGAACACGGGCTTCCTTTCTCTCTTCGTGGCCGGGTGAGGATCTCCATCGTTCTGGTAGAGCAGTGATGGTGCACGAGAAGTGTGGGGCCGCTGTCACACTTCTCGTTGCTCTCGGCAGAGATTGGCCTCCTGGCTGCTCTGCTGGACATTGATTGCATCCTGCACGGAGGGACAGATCGACGCGATGCACACTCCTCTACTGGTGGCTCTCGCTGGACCGGTAAGGCAGGGAGAGCCAATTGAGGCTTTTCTGGCTTTTCTCTGGGACTCTGGTGCTCGCTGGCTCTGGGATCTGAGGCGACGGGCGCTGTCGGGGTGGGGATCGAAAGGAGGCGGCCATGTCTGATATGCGTCCTTCCCCGTTGGGCGTCCATCCTGCGAGGCAGGGGCCGCCCTCTCCTGCGCTCTCGCCCCAGCAATGGCAGCCGCTGCTGGTCAAGGTGCCGGAGATCACGGTCTACTTCTGGGTGATCAAGCTCCTGACGACGGCTTTGGGTGAATCGACCTCAGATTTTCTGGTCTACCAGATCAATCCATATGTGGCGGTGGGCTTGGGCTGCTTTGGCCTGGTGGCGGCTTTGCTCTTGCAGCTCTCGCTGCGGCGCTATATCGCCTGGGTCTACTGGCTAACGGCCTTGATGGTGGCGGTCTTTGGGACGATGGCCGCTGATGTGCTGCATGTGGTGCTCGGCATCTCGTATGTGGTTTCGACGACCTTTTTCTCAGCGGCCCTGGCGGTGATCTTCGTGGTCTGGTATCTGTGCGAGCACACGCTCTCGATCCACAGTGTCTATCGCGGGCGCCGCGAGCTGTTCTACTGGGCGGCGGTGATTGCCACCTTTGCCCTGGGAACGGCGGCGGGCGATCTGACGGCGGCTACGCTCAATCTTGGTTACTTCCCCTCGATCCTCCTCTTCGCGGTCCTTTTTGCACTGCCCGCGCTGGGATACTGGTTGCTACGTTTCAATGCAATTGCGGCCTTCTGGTGGGCTTATATTGTGACCAGGCCCCTGGGGGCTTCGATTGCCGACTGGCTCGGCAAGCCCTATCTGGGTGGCCTCGGTCTGGGTGATGGTAAGGTCTCGCTGGTCTTGCTGATCCTGCTGGTCCTCTTTGTGGCCTACTTGAGCGTCACGCATCGTGATGTGCAGGGCCGTTCCGCTGAGAGACGCTGACCAGCTCTGATCAGCTGTGATCGGCTGACCAGCTGACTGAGAACGGACGGGCCTATGCTGCGCCGGGCTGGATCGTGATGGGTGCCTCACCGTCTTCAGCGGCAGGTGGTGGGGCACCCTGTTTTTGGCTGGTTCTCTGCTGTATGCTTGACTGGCCGGAGCTGTTCCTCATGGTGAGTCGGCTCAACTCCAGTCAGCGCCCTGATTGGTCCTGTGCAGGGCCGAGCTGGGAACAACGGCATAGAGGTGCACGCTGATGCCTCCGGCGCTGCTCATGGAGGCGAGGAGCTGATAGTGTTGGTCTGGCCAGGTCTCGACGGCGCTGACCTGCTGGGCGGCCTGGCTATCAGGGACACGCTCGACGATGGAGAAGAGGCGCGGATGTTGATGGGCGTAGGCCCGCGTTTGCTGGGCGTAGATCAGGATCGAATAGTTGAGCAGGTAGAGCAGAGCGGCGCAGAGGGCCGAGGGTAGACGTAGGATGAATTCGGTGGGAGCCGGTCCGAGGGCGCCCGTGAGCTGCAGCCAGAAATGCAGTAGGAGATAGTACAGTTCCATGTTCGGCTCGGGGCCCCAGATGGCTTGCCAGAGCCGTGGCAGCGGCTGACGCGCCAGTTCGACTGAGAAGGCTTCGTCGAACCAGAGGCTTGGAGATCCCAGGGCATGCAGATAAAGCAGTAGGGCGGCGAAGAACAGGAAGACGACAGACAACCAGGCAGCAGCCTGGTCGAACGATGCGCGCAAGCGAAGCTGCTGACTGAGAGGACCGGTTGCATTCCGTGCGGCAGGGTTCATCAAGGCGCAGGGCAAGGACTGCTGTGCGGCGGAGACTGCCGGCAGCGCCTGCCCCGTCCCTCGTCCTGAGCGACCCTGGCCCCGTTATCCTAGCTTGTTCCTGGCTTCAAGCAAAGCCTCTCTCAGGGCATCAAGTCGTTTGTCCTTCCCAATAGGGAGGGTCCTCATTTGCATATAGATACGCTCTACCCAGCCAATTTGACGTGCTGAGCGATATTCGGTTGCTAGCTCTAGACCTTTCAAGACAAGCTGAAGACCCTCATCAAGTTCTCCAAGCCGAAAGTAGGCTTTGCCTTTATTAATAGTATAAGCGCCAAGTTCTCGCAGGGGTCTGAATTGCCGGAGTCGATCGGTCTCCTCAAACACTTTGACAGCTTCGGCGGGCTTCCAGAGTTCGGCCAGGCCACCGGCCTTGGCCCAGAGGACGTCATCGAGGCTGAAGTCGTTGGCCAGTCCTGCGATGCTCTCCTTGTGGGTCGTGGCCAGATCGAGGGCTTGGTCGATGCAACGCAGAAATGGCTCGTGTTGGCCGCGATCGGCGTAGACGGTCGAGAAATTGACATAGTACATGCCCTGGGTGGCGGTGCTGGCCCCTTGCAGATACTGGTGAGCGGCCTCGAAGCAGCGGATGGCAGTGGAGAAGCGTCCGCGCTTGCGCAGGAGGCTGCCTTGATAGACCATGCCGATGGTGAGCAGGTCGGGGTCCTGGAGTTCCTCAGCCAGGGCGATGGCTTCGGAGAAATGGCCGGAGGCGGCGGCCAGGTCGAGGTGGTCGACGGCCATGCGACCGAGCATCTGGTGGGCGTAGGCGAGCAGCTGCTGAGCGGGCCGGAGGAGGTCGCCGTGGTAGGAGATGAGGGCGGAGTCGAGCTGAGAGACCAGCTCGTGAAGCTTGTCTTCGAGGGAGGGAGCTTGATCGGCGATCCAGAGCAGGTAAGAGAGCTGGACCATATCACGGCCAGGGGCGAGGAGCATCTGAAGGATGGCGCTGTCGGCTTGTTCGGGGCGTTGGGGGTGGATGGAGCGGCGTGGGATGCCGCGACCGATGGCGTCGAGCTGGTCTTGAGGGATGTCGAGGAGGTCGGCGAGGCGCAGGACCTGCTGGAGGCTATCAAGCTTGCGTTGGCCGCGTTCGATTTGGGAGACGTATTCGCGGCTGTAGCCCCAGCGCTGGGCCAGTTCTTCCTGGCTCCAGCCGCGTTGGAGGCGGTAGGTGCGGATGAGGTGGCCGAAGGTATGCGGAGATAACATGGTGGCAGGCTCCTCTCTGCGGCGTCAGTAATCGGGGGCAGACTCGGCCAGGGCGTCAGCGAGGGAGCGGCTGGCGCGTCCGGCCTGCTGCTGGAGCTGGTCGAGGTAGCGCTGAACGAAGTGGAGACGATCAAGGAAGCGCTGGAGGCCTTTCTGTTTGAGTTCGGGGAGGAGATCGAGAGCGAGGGAGGTGCCGGCGTCGAACTCGTGGGCCTTGACGAGGACGATGACGCGGGCGGTGAGCAGCATCAGCTCCCAGAAGCGGGTAGCAGGCAAGGAGTGCTGAGCGAGGTCGAGGTAGTGGAAGGCGAGCTGAGATTGCCCGAGATCAGCGCAGCTACGCGCGTACTCTTCATAGACAGTCCCGCGGTTGTAGAAGAGTGGGAGGCCGGAGACTGTGGGGCGAAAGCGTTCGGGTGCGAGGGCTTCGGCCTGCTTCATGGCGGAGTCGAAAGCCTGCAGGTCCTGACGACGCAGATAGACGCGCGCCAGCAACTGCAGGCTGTTGCCTTGCGCTACCGGGGTCACGTTGGCGATCTCTAGAGCAGCTTGCAGGAGGTCAGCCGCCTGATCCAGCCGACCGAGCCGTCGATAAAGATCCCCTTGATAGGTCAGGGCCAAATTCAGGAGGGAAGGAGCCTGTATCTGCTGTGCGATTGCCTCTACTTCTCTGTAGATGGAGAGTACACGATGCCACTCCTCGACAGGAGCCGCTCGGAGCAGAATGTAGCCAGCAGTGAAGTAGGCGCTGGCCAGTTCCTGTAAAGAGAGGACATTGTGCTGCTCTGGGAGGGAAAGGGTAGAGAGTACCTGCTCAATCACGGCACGAGCGCGAGCCACCTCTGCTGCTTCCATCAATTGCCAGGCGTGCTGAAGGAGAGCAGCCAGTTCGTGGGGGGAGCGAGGGAGTGGCTGGGGAGCCAGGCCCAGTGCCTCGGGAGGGACACCGAGCCAGTCAGCGATGCGTCGCAGCTCGTGGATATTGCTGAGCTGGCGCTCGCCCGTCTCATAGGCGCGGATCGTACGAGGTTCGACGTGCAAGAGGGCGGCCAGTTGCTCCTGGGTGAGATGGTGCTGTTGCCGATAGCGCTTGAGGAACTGGCCGGCGAGAGAGACAGGCTGACGGGGCGGCTTCACGGGTGCTTCCTCCTGATGGGTCTGCATGCTGCACAAGAGAGAACGCAAGCTGTGCCTGTTGCCAGGCGACGGATCGCGCGTATCCTCCTGGTTATTCTAGCTTCTTCCTGGCCTCAGACAAGGCGTCTTTCAAAGTATCAAGACGTTTATCCTTCCCGATGGGGAGGACGCGCAAACGCTGATACGTTTTTTCGATCCAGCCTAGCTGACGTCTTGACTGATAGGAGGTGGCTAGTTCTATCCCTTTCAAGGACAGAGAGATTCCCTCATCTAGTTCTCCCAGACGTAAGAAAGCCTCTCCCTTATCGATCAGATATGCACCAAGTTCTCGCAGTGGTCTGAATGGACGCAATTTATCCGTTTGCTCATAGATCTTAAGGGCTTCAGCGGGCTTCCAGAGTTCGGCCAGGCCACCGGCCTTGGCCCAGAGAACGTCATCGAGGCTGAAGTCGTTGGCCAGTCCTGCGATGCTCTCCTTGTGGGTCGTGGCCAGATCGAGGGCTTGGTCGATGCAACGCAGAAATGGCTCGTGTTGGCCGCTATCGGCGTAGACGGTCGAGAAGTTGACATAGTACATGCCCTGGGTGGCGGTGCTGGCCCCTTGCAGATACTGGTGAGCGGCCTCGAAGCAGCGGATGGCAGTGGAGAAGCGTCCGCGCTTGCGCAGGAGGCTGCCTTGATAGACCATGCCGATGGTGAGCAGGTCGGGGTCGCGAAGCTCCTCACCGAGGGCGACGGCTTCGGAGAAGTGGCCGGCGGCGGCAGCCAGGTCGAGGCGGTCGACGGCCATACGTCCGAGCATCTGGTGAGCGTAGGCGAGGAGCTGCTGAGCGGGTTTGAGGAGGTCGCCGTGGTAGGAGATGAGGGCCTGGTCGAGCTGAGAGACGAGGTCGTGGAGCTTGTCTTCGAGAGAGGGGGCTTGATCGGCGATCCAGAGCAGGTAAGAGAGCTGGACCATGTCGCGGCTTGGGGCAAGGAGCATCTGAAGGATGGCGCTATCAGCTTGTTCGGGGCGCTGGATCGGGATGGAGCGGCGAGGGATGCCACGTCCGATGGCGTCGAGCTGGTCTTGAGGGATGCCGAGGAGGTCGGCGAGGCGCAGGACCTGCTGGAGGCTGTCGAGCTTGCGTTGGCCACGCTCGATCTGGGAGACATATTCACGGCTGTAGCCCCAGCGTTGGGCCAGGTCGGCCTGACTCCAGCCGCGGAGGCGGCGGTAGGTACGGATGAGGTGGCCGAACGTATTCTTGGGTAACATCACGAAGGCTTCCTCCGCTTCTGACAGGTAGCATAGTGTGCCGTCGCAAGGAACATGTAGTACCGTTGCTATCCTGATATTCCTGCTATGATATAAGTCAGAAAAGCATCTGACTATCTCGATGGACAGTATAGTCGTTCGAGGAAGATAGTGACAAGTAGAAAGGAGGAGACTGCAGTATGGCCACCGCGCCCCAGCCCTGTCTCTCAAACGTAGCGCGCAAGCAGCCGCCCTGCGAGCGCTGTCGAAACGTTGGGCCAGGTCGGTCTGACTCCAGCCGCGGAGGCGACGGTAGGTGCAGATGAGGTGGCCGAAGATGTGCTCAGATACCATGGCGGCAGGCTCCTCTCTGCGGCGTCAGTAATCGGGGGCAGACTCGGCCAGGGCGTCGGCGAGAGAGCGGCTGGCGCGTCCGGCCTGCTGCTGAAGCTGGTCGAGGTAGCGCTGAACGAAGTGGAGACGGTCAAGGAAGCGCTGGAGGCCTTTCTGTTTGAGTTCGGGGAGGAGATCAAGGGCGAGGGAGGTGCCAGCGTCGAACTCGTGGGCCTTGACGAGGACGATGATGCGGGCGGTGAGCAGCATCAGCTCCCAGAAGCGGGTAGCGGGCAAGGAGTGCTGAGCAAGGTCGAGGTAGTGGAAGGCGAGCTGAGATTGCCCGAGGTCAGCGCAGCTACGCGCGTACTCTTCGTAGACGGTGCCACGGCTATAGCGGAGAGGAAGATCGAAGAGCGTTTGGGTGAGCTGCGCAGGTGCGAGGGCTTCGGCCTGCTTCATGGCGGAGTCGAAAGCCTGCAGATCCTGGCGACGCAGATAGACGCGCGCCAGTAATTGGAGGCCGTTGCCTCGCACAGGATCGGGAACGTTTGGTAACGTCTGGGCGGCTTCCAGATACTGTGCGGCCTGCACAAGCCTTCCTCGACGTCGCTCGATATCTCCCTGGTAGGTCAGCGCTAAATGAAGGAGGGTCGGCTCCTGGAGCTGGCGCGCAATCGCTTCTACTTGCTGATAAAGCTCTAAGACGCGCTCCCATTCGCGAGTGGTGGTCGTTCTGAGCAGAACGAAGGCGGCGACGTAGTAGGTGCGGGCAAGCATCTGGAGTGAAGAAGGATCGTGCTGCTCTGGGAGGGAAAGGGTAGAGAGTACCTGCTCAATCACAGCACGGGCGCGAGCCGCCTCTGCCACATCGATGAGCTGTACAGCGTGCTGAAGGAGATCGGCCAGCTCGTAGGGGGAGCGAGGGAGTGGCTGAGGAGCCAGGCCCAGTGCCTCGGGAGGGACACCGAGCCAGTCAGCGATGCGTCGCAACTCGTGAATATTGCTGAGCTGGCGCTCGCCCGTCTCATAGGCGCGGATCGTGCGAGGTTCGACGTGCAAGAGGGCGGCCAGTTGTTCCTGAGTGAGATGGTGCTGCTGCCGATAGCGCTTGAGGAACTGGCCAGCGAGCGAGACAGGCTGACGGGGTGGCTTCACGGGTGCTTCCTCCTGATCGATCTCCATGCTGCACAAGAGAGAACGCAAGCTGTGCCTGTTGCCAGGCGACGGGTCGCGCGTATCCTCAGAGAGGATGATCCAGCTGGCGGAGGCAGATCGCAGCGTATCCTGGCGGGATGGCCGGCGCTGGCGTACTGCCAGGTCGTTCACCAGATCAGGCGCTCTCGATGGTGTTCTTCGCTTAGTATAACACGAGTCAGCTGCAAAGAAGCAAGGTTACGTATATCTGATCAACCGGAGGTACGACTTACTCTGGAGCAAGAGGTCAGTCAAAGAAAGGAGGAAACTGCAGTATGGCCACCGCGCCCCAGCCCCGTCTCTCAAGCGGAGCACCCAAACAGCCGCCCTGCGAGCGTTGCCTCTGCCGCAGTCTCTGTCTCAAGCAGCCGATCGTCTTGCCGCGTAGCGAGCGAGCGTCGTGGGCCACCATCCTGCGTCGGTTGCTCTCCGAGCGGGAGGAGGGGCAGGCATGATCTGGACCTGGCTCACCCATCTGCTGGGGGCCGCCAGCCCCCCTGCCGTCGCCGCAACTGGCGCTAACGCCGCCGGCCCCGGTCCCGCCGAGACCTATGCCCTGCCGCGCTCGCGCCGGGAACAGGCCCGCCTTGAGCTGCAACACTTCGCCCTGCGCCAACTGCTCGGCACCCACTTCCTGGCGCCCATTGAGCAGCCGGGCGTGATCCTGGACGTCGGCAGTGGAACCGGCGTCTGGCTGCGCGAAGCCGCTCGCCGCTGGCCCCACGCCCGACTCGTTGCCCTCGACAAAGACCTCTCCCTGTTGCGTCAGCCGCTCCCTCCCCGCTGCCAGCCAGTTCAGGCTGATCTGCTGGCCGGCCTGCCCTTCCCCGAAGCCCACTTTGACTACGTTCATCAGCGCTTTCTGGCAACCGCCATTCCCCTCACCGCCTGGCCCGGCATCCTCGACGACCTGCTGCGCATCACCAGGCCCGGTGGCTGGCTTGAACTGATCGAAGCTACTGGTGATACCTGCAACGAAGGAGCGCTTCACCAGCAGGTCCGCGCCTGGTTCAGCGCCCTCCTGGAACGGCGTGGCCTGCGCCTGGATGCGGCCCTGAACCTGCCTCACTGGCTGCACGAGCGCGGCCTACAGCCACACACCCTACGCTTCCAGATGCCCCTCTTTGGACGCCGGCAGGGCGCTCCCCTCTTCCGCGAAGATATCCTGAGCGCTTTGCGGACCCTGGGGCCGCAGCTTGCCGCCGTCAACCATCTCTCTCGCGAGCAGGTGGCCGAGACGCTCGCCGCCCTGCCCCAGGAATGGGAGCGCCTGCGCACCAGCAGCGGAGGAATAGCCGTCTGGGGGCGCAAACCATGAGCCGGCGTCGTCCATCTCCTCAAGGGCGCCAGCCGAGACGCCCGCGCCGCCGTTCGCTGCTGGCCGGCATGCCACAGTTTCCACTGGCCACCCTGGTTGAATGGGTTCTTGCCGGGCGCCTGCTAGCCGAACTGCAGGAGCAGCTCTTTGCCATGCTCTCCCCTAGCGGACAAGCCTGCTGGGAGCATTGGCTCCAGACACAAGAAGTGCTCTGGCTGCAAGGTCGCATGGCCCGGCAGCTCAGCGAAAGCGAGCAGGGGACCCTGTGCGGCATGCGAGAAATAGAGGAGGTGCTCAGGCTTCTAGAGAGGCGCTGTCAGCAAGCGATGGCCAGTCAGGCGACCCTCCTGGTCTATTTCACAGAGCCGGAGATTCATCAGATCCGCTGGCTGCTGGGCCTGGTCGAGAGCTTTCTGAGACGCTCCTGCCGGGGCCTGAAAGCCAGAGACCTGCCCCTCGAGCTGCGCGTTGGGCGCAGCCTGCTGCGGCGCCTTGGGAGAACCCTGCGCGATCAGCCGCGGCGCGAGAGCCTTAACTGACGCGGCTGCCAAAAGTACCCTTGCCAGGCTGGGTCCGGCTCCGCTACAATAGGACCAACCGTGTCGCCTCAGCGCCTCGCCTTCGCCAGCGCAGCGCAACCGGGGCCACGAGGCAGAGCAAGCCAGAGACAACACAGCAGGTGATCGAGGGGGACAGGTAGAATGATGCAAGAGGGCAGGCCCCTGGACTTCATGCGCGCGCGCCTGCAGGCCCTGCGCGAAGCCCAACTCCATCGGCGGCTGCGCCCAGAGCTGGGGAGCAGTGAACCCTGGCTAGAGCGCGATGGGCGCCGCCTGCTCAATCTCAGCTCCAACAACTACCTTGGCCTGGCCACCCATCCGGCCCTCAAGGCCGCCGCCAGCCAGGCCAGCGAGCGCTACGGCTGCGGCTCCGGCTCCTCGCGGCTCATCGCCGGCAGTAGCGACCTCCACGCCGAACTAGAGCGGCGCCTTGCCCACTTCAAAGGCAGCGAAAGCGCCCTCCTCTTCAACAGCGGCTACGTCGCCAACGTCGGCGTCATCACCGCCCTGGTTGGCCCTGGCGACCTCATCCTCAGCGATGCCCTCAACCACGCCAGCATCATCGACGGCTGCCGCCTCAGCCGTGCCACCTGCAAAGTCTACCCGCACAACGACAGCGATACCGTCGCGCGCCTGCTGGCCGAGGCGCGGAGCAGCGGGCAGTATCGCACGATCCTCGTCGTCACCGACTCCGTCTTCAGCATGGATGGCGACATCGCTCCCCTGGGGGACCTGATCGCCCTCTGTCGTCAGTACGGCGCTCTGCTGCTCGTCGACGAAGCCCACGCCACCGGCTGCCTGGGACCGGGCGGGCGCGGGCTGCTGGCTGCCGTCGCCTGCGACGACGAGGGCGTCATCGCCGTTGGCACTCTCAGCAAGGCCCTGGGCAGCTTCGGCGCCTTCGTGGCTGGCCCCGCCCTGCTCACCGACTACCTGGTCAACGTCGCGCGCCCCTTCATCTTCACCACTGCCCTGCCGCCGCCGGTCATCGCCGCCTCCCTGGCCGCCCTCACTCTCCTTGAAGAGCAACCCGTGCTCGTCGAGCGCCTTCAGGCCAACGCCGCCTACCTGCGTCGGGGACTGCAAGCCCTCGGCTTTAACACCCTGACCTCCAGCACCCATATTGTGCCGGTGCTCGTCGGCGATGCCGGGCTGGCCCTCAAGATGGCGGCGCGCCTGCAAGATTATGGCGTCCTCGCCGTTGCCATCCGTCCGCCGACGGTGCCAGCGGGCATGGCGCGTATCCGGGCCAGCGTCATGGCTGTGCACGAGCGCAGCGACCTCGATTTTGCCCTCGAAGCCTTCGAGCGTGTCGGGCACGAGCTGGAGCTGCTCCGCTGAGAGCGTAAGGCACAGCAGAGCTGAAGCAGGCTCTGCCTGAGCAGCCCGAAGCAGGCCAGAGCGCAGGAGAGGTGGAAGTCTGCACGTGCCGGCAGAGAGATGGAAAGAGATACTACGGAGGAGAAAGGAGAAGCTATGGCCTCTCACAGCGAGAGCATTCGCTGGCAGAATCTCGACAAAAGCGTCCTCTGGCACCCCTTCACCCAGCAAAGCGACTGGGAGGCGGAAACCCAGCTTGTCATCGAGCGCGCCGATGGTTGCTATCTCATCGACAGCGATAACAATCCCTATCTTGACGGCGTCTCATCGCTGTGGGTCAACATCCACGGGCATCGTCACCCGACCATTGATCAGGCCATTCGCGAGCAGCTAGAGCGCGTCGCCCATACCACCTTTCTCGGCCTGACCCATCCGCCTGGCATCGAACTGGCGCAGCGGCTCGTCGATCTCGCGCCAGGGCGCCTGCAGCGCGTCTTTTACTCCGACACCGGGGCCGCCGCAGTCGAGATCGCCCTGAAGATGGCTATTCAGTATTGGCAGCAGTGTCCTTCACCACAGCCGCAGCGCACCAAATTTTTCGCCCTGCACAGCGCCTATCACGGCGACACCGTCGGCGCTATGAGCGTCGGCGGCATCGAAATGTATCGCCATTCCTATCTATCCTTGCTCTTCCCTCACGTTGAGGCCCGCAGCGCCTACTGCTACCGTTGTCATCTGCAGAAGACCTATCCGTCATGTCGGATGGCCTGTCTCGAAGAGGTGGAGCGGGTCATCAGCACCCATGCACACGAGCTGGCGGCGGTCATCATGGAGCCGCTGGTCCAGGCGGCGGCGGGTATCTATGTCTATCCCAAGGGCTACACGCGTGCCGTCTGGGAGATCGCCAAGCGCCACGGCCTCCTCTTCATCGCTGACGAAGTCGCCACTGGCTTCGGGCGCACCGGCAAGATGTTCGCCTGCGAGCATGAGGGTATTGAGCCAGACCTGATGGCCATCGGCAAGGGCCTGACCGGGGGCTATCTACCGCTGGCTGCGACTCTGACCACGGAAGAGGTCTATCGCGCCTTCCTTGGTCCCGGGCGCACCTTCTACCACGGCCACACCTATACCGGCAATCCGTTGGCCTGTGCAGCAGCCCTGGCCAACCTGAAAGTCTTCGAGCAGGAGGAGACGCTGCAGCGGCTGGAGCTGCGCATCGCCCTGATGGAGGAGTGGCTACGCTCTTTCCGCGCCCTGCCAATTGTGGGGGACATTCGCCAATGCGGTTTTATGGTTGGGATCGAGCTGGTCCGGGACAGGAAGACGAAGACGCCTTTCCCGCCCGAGCAGCGGGTGGCCGTGCGCGTTATCAAGGAGGCGCGGAAGCGTGGTCTGATCTTGCGCCCGCTTGGCGATGTTCTGGTGATCATGCCGCCGCTGGCGATTTCGCATCCCGAGCTAGTGCGCTTATTGGACATCACCTATGCTGCTATAGAGAAAGTTGCGGAGGAAGTGCTCTCATGAAATGGGCCTGCTTTATCACTGGCACCGATACAGGAGTTGGCAAGACCATTGTCACGGCGGCTCTGGCCGCAGCCCTGGTGCAGCGCGGGCTGCGCGTTGGGGTGATGAAGCCGGCGGAGACCGATTGTCCCCCGGAGCAGGGGCGTGAAGGCGCGCACGATGCCCAGTTGTTGCGTTGGGCGGCGCGCTGTACGGCCCCGCTGGAGCTGGTGGTACCCTATGCCTTGCCGCTGCCGCTGGCGCCGGCCCTCTCGGCGGAAGAGGCTGGGGTCACTATCGAGCTGGCCGAGATCGTCCGCTGCTATCGGGAGCTGCTGGAGACCCATGACGTGGTGCTTGTCGAGGGAGCTGGCGGCCTGTTGGTGCCGCTGACGGCCCAGCAGACCATGCTTGATCTGGCTGTCACGTTGGAACTCCCGCTGCTGGTCGTTGCTCGCAACGTCCTTGGCGTCATCAATCACAGCTGCCTGACCGTAGCGGTAGCCAGCCGACGGACGCGCGTGCTGGGCGTTGTCCTCAATCATCCGGTCCCGCTCGACGAAAGTGATCCAGCGGTCCGCCGCAATGCCGACGCCTTGCGGCGCTGGTGTCCGGTGCCGTTGTATGGTCCCTTGCCCCATCTCGCCGACCTGAGCGAGGAGGCCCTGACGGCAGCTGGCAGTCGGCTGCTATCTGCCAAATTGCTAGAGGGCATGGCGCTTGACATCGCCGAGGGCGAGGGAATCGCTGCAGAAGCGGCAGCCGCGGCGGGGGAGGGGATTCCAACCGAGCCGCTCAATGATGCGGGCGCCTGATGATCAGCAAGCCGTTTGGGGAGGAGAGACAATCAATGCTCGTCGATTTCCAGCACCTGGCTGATAAGGCCATCGATGGGGAGGTGCTCACGCGCGAGGAGTGTCGTGCTGTGCTGACCTGCCCGGATGAGCAGGTGTTAGAGCTACTGGCAGCCGCCTATCGGGTGCGGCGCACTTTCTGCGGTCGGCGTGTGCATCTCCACATGCTCATCAACGCCAAGAGCGGGATTTGTCCCGAGGATTGCCATTACTGTTCGCAGTCGAGTATTTCGCGGGCGGCCATCGAGCGCTATCCGCTGGTCAGTCTGGAACGCCTGTTAGAGGGGGCGCGCCGGGCGAAAGAGGCGCGCTGTCGACGCTACTGTATAGTCATTAGTGGGCGTGGGGCCAACAATCGAGAGATCGACTTTCTGGTGCGGGCTGTGCGGCGCATCAAGGAAGAGGTAGATATTGCTATCTGCTGCAGCGTTGGCCTGATCTCGGAGGAGAAGGCCCGCCAGCTGTATGAGGCGGGAGTGGAGCAGCTCAACCACAACTTGAACACCAGCGAGCGCTACTATCCGTCTATCTGTACAACGCACACCTATGAGGATCGCTGGCAGACGCTGCAGGCGGCGCGGCGGGCGGGCCTGCATCTCTGTAGTGGGGCGATCTTTGGTCAGGGTGAGTCGCTGGAGGATATTATTGATGTGGCGCTGGCCTTGCGCGAGCTGGAGCCGCAGTCGATCCCAGTGAATTTCCTGTTACCGATTCCGGGAACGCCGCTGGAGAACACGCGCTATTTACGTCCCTATGACTGTTTACGCATTCTCTGCCTGATGCGCCTGACCAATCCGAAGCAGGAGATTCGCGTCTCGGCGGGGCGAGAGGTGCATCTGCGTTCTTTGCAGCCATTGGCGCTCTATGTGGCCAATTCGGTCTTTGTCTCGGGCTATCTGACGACGCCTGGGCAGCACTATGAGGAGACATGGCAGATGATTCGCGATCTGGGTTTTGAGATCGAGGAGCATGGGCCTGAGGCGTTGGGAGAGGTGGAGCCGGCTCCGGTGTGTGGCGAGACGCCAGGGAGTGGGGAGCGCTGAGGGCTAGATCAGACCGTTCCATTGGACTTGGGTGGCCAGCCTGCGGCTGCAAGGCTGAAAGATGGAAGACAAGGCGCCCGCTCTGTCCTGGCCGATAGAGCGGGCACTTTTTTTATCGCTGCGGGAGTCTGAGGAGGCCGACCCGACGCTGGCTTTAGGCGCTGCTCCCTGCCTGGGAATGCGCCTTCGAAGCGGCCTTCGCTGGCAGGTAGATAGGGAAGCAGGAGCGCGCAGGTGTTCGGCGTCGGAAGCGCTGTAGACCTGCTCCAGGAGGGACAGGAGCGTATCAACGTCGCTCAGCTGAGCACTGGCGTGATCTGCCAGCTGGTAGTAGAGCTGAGGGTTGCCGCGCGTGGATGTGGGCCAGGAGAGCCTTGCGGTCTTCTTGGATGAGAGCGAGTGGATGCGGCGCCGATCTGTTGGAGTTCAGCGATCAGTTCGTCGAGTGACATGGTAACACCAGCTTTGGTGTGTGGTAGGTATGGGGGTCAGCCCCACCCCCGGTTGAGATGGGGCTGACTAGGGGAGGAGCGAAACCAGCTCCGGCTTTGGTGGAAGTGGGATGGTACGGAAAAAGGATCTGGCTTAGCTGGCTAGGG
>NZ_MCIF01000002.1:4904099-5734967 GCF_003268475.1 Thermogemmatispora tikiterensis
CCCTGCTGGAGACCTTGCTGGAGACCCTCCTGACGACCTTGCTGGAGGCCTTCTTCAATGAGAGCGCGGGCCGCGTCGGTCTGTTTGAGTTCAGCAAGCAATTCGTCGAGTGACATTGTCGCTCCTGATAGTGAAGAGCTGGGAAGCTGCCTGCAGGTAGTCAGCTCCGGCTGAACCAGAGCTGACCACCGAAGCAGAGCAGCCGGCATCGGCTTTGGTGGAAGTGGGATGGTACGGAAAAAGGATCTGGCTTAGCTGGCTAGGGTTGGGAGCCGTTCGCGGTTGGCGCAGTCGGCGGCTGGCCGCCGCTGTCGGACAGGTGAGCCAGCAGGAGAGCGCGCAGCTGCTCCGCGTCGGAGGCCAGGCCGACAGCCAGCAGGAGCTGATGGATAGTGCGCAGCGAGTGGAGGTGAGGGGCGACGGTCCTGGCGAGCGGCTCTAGCTGGGGAAAGCGGCTGCGGACCCCTGCGATCAGGTCCTCACGACCCTGCTGGAGACCTTGCTGGAGACCTTGCTGGAGGCCCTCCTGACGACCCTGCTGGAGGCCTTCTTCAATGAGAGCGCGGGCCGCGTCGGTCTGTTTCAATTCTTGAAGAAACTCAGTCAGCATTGTGAACTGCTCCTGAAGCCACTGGCGCTCGCTGGCAGAAGCGTCGGCCCAGGCCAGCGAAGCTAACAACAAGCCAACTTCGAGTAACTCATACTGGCGGGTCTGCTGGAGCCGCTCGATCATGGTGCGAATGACCTGGCGGCTGCGCCCGTCGCGCGAGAGCGGCAGCAGCGGCAACAATCCTGGCAGCTGCCGCGCCAGCAACTCCTGTGCAGGAAATTCCCAAAGCTTGATGATGCGAAAGTAGAACTCGTGCACAGGCGAGTCATCAGGTAAAAACCGCTGATAAGGTGTCACAGGGACACCGCAGCGACGCAGGTAGATGACGCACGAAAGCACCGGGTACCCGAAGCGCCGGTCTGCAAGGATATTATACATCAGCAGGCGCTGGGGCATGCTGGTGTCGGCCCGGCTCTGAAACTCCAGATGAATGAGCAGAGGTTTGCCGGCTAGCGTGCAGGTGCTCAGGGCATCGGCATACAAGGCCCCTAGCTCAGTGAGCGGTGGCTCGATGGATAGAACAAATTCGCCAGAAGCCTGCTGAACATGACAGGCGCCCGGCAAGACAAAGGTGATCAGGTCCTGCGCGGCCAGGGCGAAGAGCCGCTTCATGCTCAAATCCCAGGACGAGGTCATAGAACGAGGTGCCGAACCTCCTTCGCTAAGCTGTGGCAAGTATAACAGATTTGGAGATATAGATCAAGAGCATTTGATCGAAAGATCTCCCAGAATAGAAGTGATCATTTATAAACAAGCAAGCGATATTTAATAGATCCTCTCGTGCCAGCACCAGAGCATCTACCAATGCCCAGGCGCGATCACTGGCTGGCCCGCCCGGCACAGGAGCAATGTGGGCAGAGACAATACAGGAGCGAGACCCAGAGAGAGGACAGGGACAAGGGTAGAGACAAGGAATCTGCTGATCAGATGGGACCTGACCACGGCCAGGCTGACACCGCCCGACCTGGTCTGTATTGATGATCGTAGATCAAACAGACCATCCGGGAGGCTGCGACGCTGGAGACGGCGATTGATGGGGAATCAACGAATCAGCAGGCGCGGATCAATCCAACCACCGCACTGCTTGAGCGCGGCAGGGCGTGAGCCGAGGAAAGCTCACTCTGCCTCGTCCTGGTGCCCGTTCGCCGTCTCCTCGTCCGGCCCCTCAACCTCTTCGAGCAGCTCTTCCATCGGCACCTTGAGATAACGCGCTACTTTCCACAACGTCAGCGAACTCGGCATGTAGTGCTTGTCATTCACCAGACGCCGAACGAGGTTGATAGGGACGTTGGCTTCGCGAGAAAGGCGACCTTGGCTGATCCCTCTCTCCTGCAGGATTTCTCTGACACGCAAACGTAGCATAGGAATAGCACTCAGATTCTCCCTGGCTTTCTTGTTCTGAGTATACAGATCACTTACTAGTGATAGAACTCCTCTTATCAGAGCACTCTGATAGAGGGAGTCTAAAGTAGTGCACTTCATTAGAGTCCACAAATTTTAGAGCGCTCTTATAAAATGGCCTTGATAAGAGTTCTCTGATATAGTATACTTGATCTGGTACTACTGTCGAAGACTCCAAGGATGTCTATCGCAAGAAAGGAGCGTGCACAATGACGCGTCAGGAGGCCGAAGCGCTGGCCGAGCGTATTCGCAACGATCGAGAAGCGCGGGTCACGGTCCTGCGCATTCAAGAGCAGCGCGAGCCGCCAGGCAGCTATCACCTGCTCTGTGCCCATGCCAATGGTCTCTGTTTCCTGGTTACCAAAGAGCAGGACTGGCAGCGCCAGCGCCAACACGCGCTAGAGGGCCATCCCCTGACCAGGCTCGCTCTGGAGAAAGAGAGGTGGGAACCGTTGTCGCACTTCGATAGTGCCTTGTGAGGTGGTGAGGGCGGCCTGCCTTGGCTTGCCTCGCCTTGTCTGATGCGATGGCTTGCTATTCCGTGGAGTTGGCCCTGTTACTTTGCTGAAGAAGTGGAGAGTGGCCTGATGTTACGACGCACCCTCTTGCTCGGCTCACCCACGCTGGCCCTGGCTCTGACCGAGACCGGAACTACTGCGCAAGATGCCGACGCCTGTGACGATCCGACCGTGGTCCTGGCGCTGGATAAGGACGAGTGTCAGGCACGTCTGCTGATGCGAGCGGCGACCCTGGCCGGGCGCAGCGGCAGGCTTGTCGAGGCCCTGCGCCTGACGCAGAGCGCCTATGAACTGGCCCGGCGCAGCACGACCTGCTATGCTGAGATCCCCGTCGCCTACCTGGCGGTCCTCTGTGGCGAATATGCGCGCCAGCATCGTGACGCCCCCATGCTGGAGACGGCCCACAGCCTGGCGCGCAAGCTCCGCGGCACGCTCCTGCACGATGGCGACCTGGCCCAGCTCCGTCTGCAGCTTGCCCTCCTGACGACCCCGCGGGCCGCCACTGAGCTGGCCCGCCTTACCCTCGACGTCTGGTGGCGCCCCGAGCTGATGCTCAACGACGGTACCTGGCACTGGGCGCGCGGGGGCTTCGTGGTGAAGTCGCTGGAGGCCCTGATCTTGAACGGCTACCCGGCTCAGGCCCGCGAGCTGGTCGACTATTTCGCCCGCCATCCGCAGACGTTCACCGCCTACGAGGCCCTGCGCTGGGAATGGGCTGCCATTCGCACCCGCCTCTACGGCAGTTTGGCTGAGCGTCGGGCCTTCCGCCGCCAGGCCTGCTGTTGCGGCTACGTTCGTCAAGCCGTGGTTGCTCTCTAAAAATATAAAAGGAATGCCTGGAGGAGGTTCGATGCAATGATCACTGCTCAGGAGAGCGCAGAAGAGAGCCAGCCCACCACGATGGCCGTCTATAAGGCGATCGCTCGCCGCAAAGAGAAAGATTATCGCCGTCGGCTGGTGGCCTCGGGACGTGCCTGCCGTCCCTATGGCTCCCTGGGCGACGACCCGGTCGCCGTGATGGTTCTCACGCCGCGCTTCGAGCGCGCTGAGCGCGAATTTCTGCCGGCCCGCATCCGGCGCCGCCTGCACCGCTATCGCCTGGGCCAGGACCAGACCGACGCGCCCGCCAGCGCCCAGACCGCGGCAGCGTCTGGCCTGACAGCAGACCCCTTTCCGATCCGCTCTGCGAGTGTTCGTTTGCTCTCTTAACCCTCTGGCCTGCTCAGGTTGGGGAGAGCGAGTCGGGAGCGACCGACTGCTCTCCCCCGTCTTCTGATCCTGCCACCGGTCCGGGTGACGACGACGTGCAAGGGCGTCGCGCCGCCCGGACCGGTCCCGTGTCAACTCAACAGCCGGGCTGCTGGCCTGCTGCTGCCAGGGCAGGAAGCCACAAGGTGGGGAATAATCAGGACATGGGGTGATTCATAAAGAAGGTGTACATGGCGTTGGTCGCGCTCGGTCCGGCGGGATCGGTATAGCTGCCGCTGCTGCTGCCACCCGACCAGGCATGGCCCATACCGTAGACCTTCCAGTATTCCTGGATCTCTCTCCCGCTGCTATCGGTCCAGGTCTGGACCGTATAGGCGTGTCCCCCAGGGACCTGACCGTTGCTGCTGCTCGATGGGCTGCCAAAGCTGGCATTGTAACTGCCGCCCGAGGCCAGGCGGTCGGTCGTCATCCACTGCTGCACCACCTGATCGCCATTGATGGGGTAGACCACGTAATCGCTCTGGCCGTGGAAGACAATGGTCGGCACGACCCGCGCCCGGCTCCCCATTGCCTGATAGGCAAGCTGTCCCTGCTGCTGGGGATCAGGACCGCCATAGAGCTGGGCCAGCGGCGCGGTGTAGGCCGAAGTGGCTGCCTGATATTCCAGGCCCGAAGCCACACCGATCGCTGCGAACAGATCAGGATAGGTGGCACCCAGGATCACGCTCATCGCCGCTCCGGCTGAAAGCCCGGCCACGTAGACACGCTTGCGATCGATCGTCCATTGGGAAGTGTTCTGCTCGACCGTCTGGACAATGCCGGCGATGATGGCCGGCTCGCCATAGCCGCGCACCTGGTTGCCCGGCAGGAACCAGTTCCAGCAGGCAGAGATGTTGTAGAGCGTTGTTTGCTGGGGATAGACCACGATGAACTGTTGCTGATCAGCCAGAGCGTTCATCTGTGTACCAGCGGCGAAGTCGGTCGGCGTCTGCAGGCAGCCATGAAGCATCACAATTAAAGGCACAGCAGTGCCGACATGGTAGCCGGCAGGGGTGTAGACATAGTAAGGACGGCTCCCCGCTGGTCCGCTGTAGATGTACTGGACAAAGGTGCCGCCGCTGGCATGAGCTACCGGCTGCGGCAAGATAAGAAGGCTCATCAGCGAAAGAGTAAGCACGCTGACGAGCAGCCAAGGAGTGCGAGGAAGACGACCAGGGGACATCGGGTTCGGCATACGGCAATCTCCCTTGCTTGCTCATGGATGCCTTCGTGGCATCGCGAGGCCTCGGTCTGTCTGCTGACAGACCTCAACAGGTTGTCTGGACAGAACGGCGCAGCGCTGTCGCCATCCTGCGCTCGCCGCCTCCGGCCAGCCCCGAGCCGTTCGTTTCGTGAGCACCCCAGCTCGACCACGAGTCTGACGGCTCCGCGACGGGTCGGGCCTGCCTCGGCTGACCGGAGGAGCGAACATGACACATGATTCATGTATCATATTTCGCCTGATCCTGTCAAGGGTAGAAGGTGGAGAATTCCCCCTTGACAATGGCGGTTTTCCGACTATCATGATACATGAATCATGTGTCATATGATGAGTGACTCATGATTCACTCGGCTGATCACTGCGATAGCCCACGCATAGCCCAGCACAGCGATCGGTGTGGCTGCTAAGCAACGAGGCTGTCACCAGCGGAAGGAGGAAAGCGAGACCATGAGGCTTCAGCGACCACCAGCTCCAGTGGAGCAGCGCAGACGCGGCGGTTCCGGTGTGGGCCTGCTTCTTCCCGGCGTACTCCTGTTCCTGCTCCTCTTGAGCGCCTGCGGGAGCACCAGCAGTGGCGGAGGCGGGGGAAGCAGCTCCAGCGCACCTGGAGTCAGCGCTGACACCATCACTATTGGAGGTGTGCTTGACACCACCGGCCCCATCAAAGTCATCTGTGCTCCCATTCTGCAGGGGGACCAGCTCTATTTTAACCAGGTGAACGCTGCCGGTGGCATCAATGGGCGCAAGATCAAATTCATCCAGGTCAGCGACAACGGCGACTCCACGCGCACGCGCGATGCCGTGCGTCAGCTCGTCGAGCAAGACCACGTCTTCGCCATCTTCCAGGTCTGCGGCTCCGGCAATGCCAACGTCGCCGAGAGCTACACCGTCCCGCGTGGCATTCCTTTTATTGATCCCATTGGGGGCGGCTCCAAATACACCGACCAGAACGGCAAGGCCCTGCCCTGGGTCTGGATGACCCAGCCCAACTACGGGGACGAAGGGCACGTCATTGGCTATTACGCCGCCACCACTCTCAAAGCCCACAGCGTCGGCCTGCTCTATGAGGACGACGTCTTGGGCCTGCAGCAGAAGACCACCCTAGCTGAGGCGCTGCAAAAGTACGGCAGCAGGCTCGTGGCCTCCGTTGGCTACAACGCCACCCAGACCGACTTTTCGGCGGCTCTCCAGACTCTCAAGGCCGCTGCGCCCGACCTGATCGTCCTCAACGGCCTGCCCAGTCCCACAGCGCGCTTTGTCGCCACCGCAGCCGCCCAGGGCTATCGTCCGCGGCTGGGCTACCTGGCCAACTATCCGATGGCTGACAACTCCTGGGCCAAGGTTCTGGGTGCTGCCGGCGAAGGCATCTACGTCAGCGGCTATACCAGCATGGATACACCCGTTGCGCAGCAATATTTGCAGGCCACCCGCAGCGATCCCGTCTTTAGCGCCTACAAGTTCTACGGCTACATCAACGCCAAGATCATGGTCGATGCCCTGCGCAAGGCCGGCAGCAGTCCCACGCGCGCCAGTCTGCGCGACGCCCTCGACCACGATTTCGTCAACTACGATACTGGCTTTGGGCCGACGCTGACCTGGACGCCGGAGCGTCATGGCGGCGTGAGCGACTTCATGTTCTTCCAGATCAAGCAAGGGCAGCTCACGCCTGTCAGCTCGTTCATCAAAGCCAGCGCCGTCTGGCCCTAGAGCCTGCTCTCTCGATAGGCGTGAGGTGAGCGACGGCGCTCGCCTGCCGCCTGCAACTCGACAGCCATCGCCGCTGGCTGCTGTGGCCTTCCTTAATAAATAATAAGGGCGTCGGCGGTCTCAGGCTCTGGCTGTCGTTCTGCTTGTTTGCTGACTGGCTCGTCTTGGCTGACGAAGAGAGGAGGCACCTTGTGCTTGCACTGCTCCAGGTCCTGCTGTCGGGGCTGGTCACCGGCAGCCTCTACGGCTTGCTGGCGCTGGGCATTGTCCTGATCTATCGCACGACGGGCGTGCTCAACTTCGCCTACGGAGCGCTGGCTGCCGCCTCGACCTGCTTACTGTATATCTTGCTCACGGGGCCGCGGCTTCCCTTCTGGCTGGCCGTCCTGCTCAGCCTGTTCTTTGCCCTCCTGCTCGGCGCTGTTGTCGAGCGCGCCTTTGCGCGTCCACTGCTGGCGGCCCCCATTCTAACCAAGGCCATTGCCACCCTGGCCCTGGCTCTGGTGCTCCAAACGGTCGTCCAGGCGCTCTGGCCGCAACTGACAACGCCGGTGCATTTCCCGACCCCCTTCGAGGGCCATGCGCTGCGCCTCGGCGGCTTCTATCTCTCACTGACCGATGGCCTGGTGCTCCTGATAACGGCCCTGCTCCTCATCGTATTGCAGCTCTTTCTGCTGCGCACGCGCCTGGGCATCGCCATGCGGGCGACAGCCGACGGCCTTGAGGCCGCGCGTCTGATGGGGATACCGGTCGGGCTGATCTTCCTGCTGGTCTGGATGCTGACCAGCCTCCTGGCGGCCATCGCTGGCTTCTTGATTGCCGCGCGGCAGACGGTGATCGACGTGCAGTTCATGGACCCGGTGCTCTTACTGGCCTTTATCGGCGCCGTGTTAGGCGGCCTCGACCGCCTGGAGGGCGCCGTACTCGGGGGGGTGCTCGTGGGTCTGGCGGAGAATGTGCTGGCTCTGCTGCTGGCCGGCCACAGTCTGGGCGCCCTGGACCTGGGGAATCCAGGCATCCGCGAGGCCCTGATCTTCGCTGGCTTTGTGCTCTTACTGCTACTGCGTCCTCGCGGCCTCTTTGGCGGGGCTGCCCTGCGGCGCGTCTAGTGCGGAGGAAGATGAGTGGCCATGAAACGCATTGTCTCGCCCCTGAAGAGGGGCCAGGTCTCGCAGGATGCCCCCATAGGGGCGACGCCCCTGACCACCGGCGGACGAGCAGAGAGAGCGTCGGGGGGCGAGCGTCACGTCTGGCCGCGAGTGACGGCGCCGCTCCTGGGACTCATCGCCCTGATCCTGCTGCCATCGCTCTTCGATCTGCTCTTTGGCGACAGCGCCGATTTTCAGCTGCACCGTGTCACGTTGATCCTGATCCTGGCGATCGCCGCCCTGGCCCAGAACCTGCTCACCGGCTATGCGGCCCAGCCATCGCTGGGCAACGCCGCCTTCTTTGGCGTCAGCGCCTATCTGCTGGCCTGGCTGAATAGCGACCTGCAGCAGCCCTACTGGCTGGCGGTGCTGGTCGCGCTGCTCGCCTGTGCCCTCCTCGGCCTGATCGTCGGTGGCCCGGCGCTCAGCGTCTCGGGAGCCCATCTGGCCATTGCCACCCTGGGCCTGGTTGTCTTGACCGGCTCCCTGTTGACGCTGTGGGATACCAGCGCCGGGCGCCAGAGTTACGAGCTGACGGCCCTACCCGAGGCCCTGGGCGATGATCGCGTCCTCTATTATCTGGTGCTGGCCCTGACAGCGCTTGTCTTCTTTTGCGCCTTCCACCTGCTGCGCTCGCGCATCGGGCGGGCCTGGATCGCCCTGCGCGATAGCGAGGTTGCGGCGGCAGCCTGTGGAGTGGCTCTGACGCGCTACAAGCTGCTGGCCTTTGTGGTGAGCGCCGTCCTGACCGGGCTGGCGGGCGTCCTCTATGCGACCTGGGGCACGACGGCCACGGCGAGTATGTCCAGCGTTGACCAGACCATCGCCTTTCTGACGATGATCGTCGTCGGCGGGGCCGGCTCCCTGTCCGGTTCCTTGCTCGGGGCGCTCTTCGTCGGCCTTGTGCCCCTGCTCTTAGGCGAGCTACCCGATCCGCTGACGCTGGGGCCGCTGCAGCTCCCAATTGCCACGCTGACCACAGGCATCTACGGCGTGCTGCTACTGCTGGCCTTGATTTTCTTCCCCGGCGGCCTGAGCTCAGTCTTTAGCCGAGGCGGGCGCCTGGTTCAGGGAGAGGGAGGGAAGCCATGAGTGCTGAGCGGCAGACGGCCCCGCAGGAGGGGCGCCAGTGCAGGACCTTGCTGGAGGTGCAGGGGCTGACCGTGCGCTTTGGCGGCCTGGTAGCGGTGGCCGATCTTGATCTGCGTGTCGAGGAAGGCGAAATCTTTGCCCTGGTCGGCCCGAATGGGGCCGGCAAGACGACGGTCCTCAATTGCATCAGCGGCTTCGTCAGGCCGAGCAGCGGCAGCATTCGCCTGGCCGGGCAGGATCTGCTCGCCCTGGGCGCGGAGCGCCGGGCAGCCCTTGGAATCGGACGGACCTTTCAAAATGGACAGCTGTTCAGCAGCATGACGGTCCTGGAAAATCTGTTGGTGGGGCGCCATAGCCGGCTGCGTGCTGGTCTCTTTCAGAGCCTGCTTCCCATTGGCCCGGCCAGGCGCGAAGAGGCAGCCGCGCGTCAGCGGGCAAGGGAGATCCTGACCTGGCTGGGGCTGGAGAGCTACGCCGATCGTCTGGTGGCAACGCTGCCGGCGGGCCTGCAGAAGCTGATTGGCGTAGCGCGGGCCCTGGCCGGAGAGCCACGCCTGCTCTTGCTGGATGAGCCGGCGGCGGGAGTGCCTCTGCGCGAAGTAGCGGCCCTGGCCGACCAGCTACGGCGCTGGAAGGCGGAGCTGGGTCTGACCCTGCTGCTGATTGAGCACAACATGGAGGTAGTGCAGGCGGTGGCACAGCGCATCTGCGTACTCAACTACGGGCGCAAGCTGGCCGAAGGCGAGCCGGCGACGGTGCTGCGCGAGCCTGCCGTCCTGGAAGCCTACCTCGGGCGCGAGGAGGAGATCGACGCTCGTGAGGAATGGGAGGTGAGCGATCATGCTGCAGGTTGAGGGCCTGCGCGCTGGCTATGGGCCGCTGGAGATTCTTCATGGCGTCTCGCTGGAGGTCCCAGCGGGGAGCCTGGTGGCGCTACTGGGGGCCAACGGTGCGGGAAAGACAACCCTGATGCGCACGCTGCTGGGTCTGCTACCGGCGCGCAGCGGGCGCATCCTGTTTGCTGGCCAGGAGGTAGAGCGTGCCAGCGTTGAGCGACGGGTGCGCCTTGGGTTGGGACTGGTGCCCGAAGGACGCGAGTTGTTCCCATCCTTGAGTGTGCGTGAGAATCTTCTCATGGGGGCCTTCACGCGCCGCGGGCGCGCGGCCATCGAGGCCGATATCGAGCGTGTCCTGACCTGCTTTCCGCGCCTCAAAGAGCGGCTGGCTTTGCCGGCGGCCAGCCTGAGCGGCGGTGAGAGCCAGATGCTGGCCATCGGACGAGCCTTGATGAGCCGGCCTCGTCTGCTCCTCATCGACGAGCTGTCTCAGGGCCTGGCGCCGGCCATCGTCGAAAGCGTGCTCGCCGTGCTGGTGCGCCTCAATCGCGACGAGGGGCTGACCATCCTGCTGGTCGAGCAGAATGCGCGCAAAGCGCTTAAGGTGGCCAGTTTGGCCTACGTGCTCCAGAGCGGCAGCATTGTCCTGCAGGGCCGGCCAGATGATCTGGCAGCCAGCCCGGCTATACAGCATCTCTATTTGGGTGGCGAGGCGAAGGCTGGGGGACCGGATGAGGAAAACCTTGACGCGCGCTCTCTGGTGCGCGGGGGCCTGAACAAGGAAGCAAGAGGAGAGGAGTGAGCAAGCAATGGAAGGTTTGACAGGCAAGGTGGCGCTGGTCACGGGCGCCGCCTCGGGTATTGGTTTGGCGATTGCGCGTGATCTGGCCGGGCATGGGGTGCGTGTAACGCTGTGCGATGTCAATGCCACCCAGGGGGAGAAGGTGGCGGCGACCCTGCCACAGGCGCGCTTTGTGGCGGCGGATCTGACGCGCGAGGCCGACATTGAGCGCCTCGTCGCCACAACACTGGCCGCTGAGGGGCGCATCGATATTCTGGTCAATAATGCTGGCTTCCAGCATGTGGCGCCGCTGGAGCAGTTTCCGGTCGAGAAGTGGCGCCAGATGATCGATCTGATGCTGACGGCTCCCTTTCTGCTGACACGGGCCGTGCTGCCCGGCATGTACGAACGTGGCTGGGGACGGATTGTCAATGTCGCTTCGGTGCATGCCCTGCGAGCCTCGGCTCTCAAGGCAGCCTATGTCAGCGCCAAACATGGTCTGCTGGGGCTGACGCGCGTGACGGCCCTGGAGGGGGCGCCCCACGGCGTCACCTGTAACGCCGTCTGCCCGTCCTATGTGCGCACGCCGCTGGTCGAGGGCCAGATTCCGGCCCTGGCGCGCCAGCATGGTATTCCCGAAGAGCGCGTAGTGGCGGAGGTGATGACGGCGCGCAGCGCGATTCGCCGCCTGCTGGAGCCGGAGGAAGTGGCTCAGTTGGTGAGCTATCTTTGTAGCGAGGCGGCGGCGGGCATCACCGGGAGCGCTCAGGTGATCGACTGCGGCTGGACGGCGCAGTAGTCGGGCCGAAGCGAGACAGGGGCCGTACGTATGCGCCAGGCCACAGTCGATCAGGGCTGTGGCTCTGGCGGATTGGCCTCCTGCCCCCGCTCTGCTGGAGACGAGCCTGCCCGATCGCGGGTGCTGGGCGAGGAGCTGGGCAAGGTGGGGGCCAGACCGTGGGTGATGAATTCCATGAGGGTCTCGAAGACCTGGGGAGGAAGCACCTGCTCGGCGCTCTGATCGCTCTGGCGGGCCGCTGCGCTTGCCTCGACTGCAGGCCCGGCGGTGGCTGATAACTGGGGCCAGACGATCCAGCGCAAGGCAAGGAAGTGGCCGATGCCCATGAGGGCATAGGCTAGCGTTTCCGCGTCCATCGGGCGAACCTGGCCGGCCTCCATTGCGGCGCGCAGGCCGCGGGCATAGCCCCGACTGATGCTCTGGTAGTACTCCTGTGCGGCTTCAGGGGCGACGCGCTCAGCCTCTTCGACGATGCGATAGATACTGCAATGGGCGGCGGCAAAGCGGAAGAAGGCGATAAAGCCCTGCCGCTCGATCTCTAGACGGTCGGTAAGACCGGCGGTGGCCGCCGCCGAGGCTTCGCGCAGGCGCCGACCCAGGTCCCTGACCAGCTCGACAAAAATATCGCGCTTAGTACGAAAATAGATGTAAAACGTGCCCTGGGCAACGCCGGCGCGCCGCGTGATTTCTGAGATGCTGGCCTCATAGTACCCCAGCTCGCCAAAGACGGCTTCGGCAGCCTCCAGAATGCGTTGACGCGTGATCTCACCTCGCGAGAGAGCTGGGGTGCTCAGGCTCTCTTTCTCTCTGGCCGGGGTGGCGCGCTCATTCTCTGGGGCACTGGGCTGAACTTGAGCTGTTTCGTCCATCATGTGCTGTTGACTCTTCCTCCTAGCCATTCTTCTAACGGGCCTCACATGGCCTCCTTTCTCTATGGTCACATACCGGGCGCTTCGTGTCCAGTCCCTGTTATCGCCCCTGGCCGTCGCTCTGTCGCTTCCTTGCTCTGGTGCGGAAATGGCAGCGCTGGGCTGGCGGTGGGATGTCTCCGGGGATCGGGAGCCTGCTGGCACCCTCTGAGCTTGATTTTCGGCCCGGCCTCGGGTACAGTTAGCTACATGATATATGATTCACGTATCATATTTTAGCATATCGGCCAAGAACCTGGGTAGCCGAGTCGCGGCTGGCGCTGGTGCGAGCCGCGAGAGTTCCCTCTGTGAGGAGGTCCTGGATGGAGAAAACCTTTCTTGGTCTGGGCGAATGGCTGGAGCGCCGTGCCCAGCTGACGCCTGAGAAGATTGGCCTGGTCGATGTTGAGAGCGGGGTCCGGCTGAGCTATCGCGCCTTGAACGAGCGGGCGCTGGCGCTGGCGGTGCTGCTCAGCGAGGACTACGGCGTCGGCCCGGGCGAGCGCGTGGCGGTGCTGGCCTACAATGCGCCCGAGTATCTGGATGCCCTCTTCGCTGTGGCTCTGCTCGGGGCTATTCTCGTGCCCCTCAACTGGCGTCTGACGATTCATGAGCTGCTGACGATTATGCGTGATTGCGAGCCGCGCCTGCTCCTGCACGATGAGGAGCACAGTCAGCGGGCCAGCGAGCTGGTGACGGCGCTGACCTCTACCGCTGGATCTGCGGGCCCGGCGCCACGCTTACTCTCCTGGGCGGCCTTTCCAGGGGAGGATCAGCGCCTGGCGGCGCGAGCGCGTCCTTTCGCGAGTGCCGACGGTGAGGAGCCGGTGCTCATTCTCTATACCTCTGGCACCACGGGCGTGCCCAAGGGGGCGATGCTCTCGCATCGCATGATTACCTGGAATGCCATCAATACGCAAATCAGCTGGGGGCTGCGCGATGACGATATCACGCCGACCTTTGCCCCCTTCTTTCATGCTGGCGGCCTGAATGTGTTGACGACGCCGCTCTATCACTGCGGCGGCACGGTGGTTCTGCTGCGCTCCTCTGATCCAGCTTTGATCTTGCGCACGATCGAGGCCGAGCGCTGCACGGTGGTCTTTGCTGTGCCGACCGTCTTTCAATCGATGCTAGAACACCCGGCTTTTGCTACCACGGACCTGTCATCGCTACGCTTCTGTGTGACGGGCGGCTCTTCGTGTCCGCTGCCGGTGATTCGGGGCTATGGGGAGCGCGGTGTCCTGCTGCGCCAGGGCTATGGTCTGACCGAAGTTGGCGTCAACTGTTTCAGTCTGGCGCCCGAGGATGCCCTGCGCAAGGCCGGCTCGGTGGGGCGCCCGGTCTTCCATTCGCGGGCGCGTATTGTCGACGAGCGCGATCAGGATGTGGCGCCCGGCGAGGTGGGGGAGCTGGTGCTGGCGGGGCCACATGTCTGCTCAGGCTACTGGCGGCGCCCGGCGGAGACGGCGGAGGCGGCGCGCGGTGGCTGGTGGCATACCGGCGATCTGGCGCGCTGCGATGAAGAGGGCTACTACTACATTGTAGGGCGCAAGAAGGACCTCTTCATTTCGGGCGGAGAGAATGTCTATCCTGCTGAGGTGGAGGCGGTGCTGCTCTCCCATCCGGGCGTGGCCGAGGCGGCAGTGATCGGCAGACCCGACCCGCGCTGGGGCGAGGTGGGCCTGGCGATTGTGGTGCCGCGCGCGCCCGGCGTCCTGCGTCCTGAAGAGCTGCTGGCCTTCTGTGGTGAGCGCCTGGCCCGCTACAAGATTCCCAAGCAGATCATCTTTGCCGAGGCCCTGCCGCGCAATGCGATGGGCAAGGTACTCAAGGCAGAGCTGCGGGCGCGCTATGTGCAGGAAGGAGAACAGTAAGGTTCCCAACCAGCGGGCAGGTCTGAGGCTGGCTCGCCGGCTGTCTGGCTCAGCTGGGCAGGCCGAGCCAGAGGCGGGGCTTCGTCAGGAAGGAGCTGACGGGGCAGAGTCCGTTTCCGGCTGCCGGCCCCAGGCCGTTAGCACGGTCCAGAGGCCGCAGAAATCTTCTTGCTGCATGTCAGCGATGGCCTGCTGGTAGAGACGGCTTAGCTCGGCCTCGCTGGCCAACCCTAGCTTGAGGTAGAAGGAGCGACCCAGCTCCAGGGTCATGATGGCATCCTGGAAGACGCTCTCATGGGCCGGAGTACCATAGGACCAGTCGATGGCGCTGGCTCGCAATCGCACGTCCTGGAAGCCGGCCCGGCGCAGAAGAGGTGCCAGCATGGGGGTCATGCCGCCGTGTCGGCCATCGGCTGAGAAGCTCTGGCCGGCCTGTTTGAGACCCGCTGTGGCCAGGGCCATGAGCTGCTCGAAGGCCAGGCTATTGGTGAGCGGTCCCTCGGTCTCGGTCAGGCGAATGGTGCCATCGGGCTTGAGTAGACGTCGGCACTCAGCCAGCAGGCGCGGCCAGGATGCCGGTAACATGAAGCTGGCCATGAAGCGCCCATTAATGAGATCGAAGCTGGCGTTGGGGAAGGCCAGCGCCTCCATGATGTTCATGCTCTGAAAACGCACGTTGCTCAGGCCGCGCTCCCTGGCGCGGGCGGTGGCTCGCTCGACGGCCCGCGCGCTGAGATCGATGCCTACCACCTCAACGGCGGGAAAGGCGGCGGCGACCCCAATGGCCCAGCCGCCGGGGCCACAGGCCAGATCAAGCACGCGCCCGCCAGCCGGTAGGGTTTGCCCTTCTTCTGGCAGGAGGCCCCCCATGCCGGCGGTAATCAGTTGATCCTGATGAGCCAGACGGTTCAGCTCGGCCTCATCCTCGGCATTGAAAGGGTAAGTGGCGCCGGGAAGTGGCCCCCGCTCGGGGGCTGACTGTGGCTGGCTGCTCGCTGCTCTGTTGGTCAGAGACTGCCTCTGGGCTTCGTGCTCGCTCATACGATCACTGCTCCTTCTTGGTGGGCATCTTGGAAGAGACGGCAATGCGCGGCTTCGCCGTTAGAGAGCGACAGCGCTGCACGGGCAGGGTTTGAGCTTCTTCTTGCGGCAATGAGAAAAGCCTCTTTTTCTCTTCTTTACAACCTGCAACTATCCCGGACATCCTGCTAGTATCTGCTACGTCACAGATGTATAGCATCAGCATAACATCGGTAAAGCTGTATTGCAAGGGAGCAGCATAACCGGGACGGATGAAACAGAGCAAAAGGTACGGTTGTCCTGGCAAGACTTGAGCAAGAGAACGAGTAAGATGGGCGCCCCAGGTGATGGCAGTGGTGCTATAATAGCAAAGGACTTCTCCCGTGTGATGTGTGAAGAAAGGAGGCACCGGACGTGAGCGAAGCAGCAGAGAGCGGCGAGAAGCGGCATCGCGTCCTGGTGCCGGTTCGTGAGCGAGCCTTGCGCGTCGGCGACCTGATCGTCATCGACGGTCATCGCACCCGACGTCAGGCGCTGGCCGAGCGCTTGCAGGCGGGGGGCTATCGGCTGCAGCATACACCCCACTTTCTCATGGCGGAGCGGGCCAAGGAGCCGCGGCGCCTGCTCGTGCACTTTTTCGCACGTCAGGAGCTGGATGCCGATCTTGGGGCCTGCTTTCTCGAAGAGTTGCGCCCTGCCGGCTGGCTGACGACCCCTGCTGACCTGGCTCAGCTCTTCGCTGGAGTCATTGGTTCCTGTTCCCCGCGTGATCCGGCTCTGGCCTGGCGACGCTACGGCGAAAATACCCTCCAGCGCTATCGTCTTCTCCTGCAGAGCGCTCAGCCGCAGGAGCTGCCTCGACCGGTCTCGCCCATTGCCGTCTTCTCCAGCCTCTATCGTCGTGTTGTGGCCCTCATCGGGCGAGAGCGTGTCACTGCCGCCGGCACCCTGCTCGATGCTGGCTGCTCCTTCGGTTTCCTCCCCTTGCTGCTCGCCGAAGCTTCTCCTGAACTGAGGGAGATTGTCGGCCTCGATCTGCTCCCCGACGCCTTTCTCGTGGCTCGTCAGCTGGCTGCTGAACGCGGTTGGCCGCAGGTGCGTTTTGTGCAGGCCGACCTGCGGGTGGCCGGTGAGCTGGCTCCGCTTGGGAGGTTCGACACGGTTGTGGCCCTGCACGTCCTGGAGCATTTCAGTCCCGAGGAAGGTGAGCAGGTCCTGAACAACCTGCTGGCGGCCACCAGGCGCCTCCTGGTAATCGCCGTCCCCTATGAAGAGCAGCCTGAGCCGGTCTATGGGCATCAGCGGGTCTTCTCGCCGGCCACCCTGGAGGCGCTGGGGAAGCGCTGTCTGGAGCGCTGGGGAGGACCAGGAGGACGCTACTGGTGCGAGGAGTGCGCGGGCGGCCTGCTCGTTGTCGAGCGCAGCCAGGACGAGGCCGAAGCGGCGAGCGCTGCCGCGACGCCGTCAGGGGCAACTGTTGAGACTTAAGGCGTCAGCGGCCTGGCTGCCAGGCGTGAGCCTGCTCCGCCCTGCCGGGTCTGTGTGGCGGAGGCTCACGCGGTTGACAAGGGGAGTACCTGCCTTTTACAATACTTTTCAAGGTTGCACGTTGGTGCAAAGATCGGCGTTTGTGCCGAAACGGGCGTGCGAACGATCTCTGTTGCTCAGGGAAAGGGCACAACGGTATGACTCAGGAAAGCGATGACATTTATCTCCTGACCGAGGTGGCCAGCCTCTACTATGAAGAGAACTACACGCAGGAGCAGATAGCCAAAATGATCGGCATCTCGCGCTCCGGCGTTTCCCGCTTGCTGAGCCGCTCACGGGAGCTGGGTCTGGTTGACATTCATGTCCATCAGGTGCTGCGCACCTCCGCCGCCCTGCAAGAGGAGCTGATGGCGCGCTTTGGTCTGCAGGATGCGCAGGTGCTGGAGGCAGCGGAAGCGGAAGGAGTGGCGCTGGACCGCGTTGGGGCGCTGGCGGCGCGCTACGTTGACCGGCGCATCCAGGAATCGCACGCAGAGGGGAAGCGGCCCATTCGCACGGTCGGCATTTCATGGGGAACCTCAATGCTGGAGATGCTCAAAGCATTGCGTCCCCGGCGGCGCCTGCCGCTCAATGTCATCCAGCTCATGGGCAGCGTCGACACCTCCGCCCGGCCCGACATCGATGGACCGGAGATCGCCCGTCGCCTGGCGGATGCCTACGGTGGGCGCTGTTACTATCTGCATGCGCCCCTGCTGGTGGCCGATGCCACGGTGCGCGAGGGTCTGCTCAAGGAGCGCAGTCTGCGCCGCTCGTTCCAGATGATGGAGCAGATGGACATGGCGCTGGTGGGCATCGGTGGCGCACGCCCGGAGGCCTCTGGTCTCTTCCGCGCTGGCTACCTGGATGAGGAAGAGCTGCAGGTGATTCGCAGTCAGGGAGCCGTCGGCGATATCTGCGGCTGCTACTTTGATATTGAGGGCCGCCTCTGCGCCCAGGAGCTGCTTTGTCGTACAGTAACGGTCTCGTTTGAGACATTGCGCAAGGTCCCGCTGGTCATCGCCGTAGCGGCGGGCGCAGCCAAGAAAGAGGCCATGTTTGGAGCCTTGCGGACCGGCGTGGTCAAAGTGCTGATCACTGATGAACCGGGGGCGCGGGCCCTGCTGCAACTTGCCTCTAGCCAGGAGCTGGCTCACCTCCCCGGCTAAGCCAGGTGCCGGACTGCGGAGAAAAACCAGGGGACGGGGCCACGCCGTCGAGCGCGGCGGGTGGGTGCCAGACCCGCACCGTACTCGATCAGCCTGTCGTCCGTCCCCTCCTCCGTTCAGAGTACCGCTCTGTCTCCTCCTATGAAGAAGGGGGCAGAGCTTCCTCGGCAAAGTCGCGCTCGATCAGGTCGACCAGGGCCGCAACGGCCTGCTGCTCGTCTTCGCCTTCGGCGGTGATCTCCACCTCGGTATTCTTCCCCACGGCCAGCGTCAGAATCAAAACCAGGCTCTTGGCGTTGACGCTCTTGCCTTTGCTGCTGATGGTGATCTTGCTCTTGAACTGATTGGCCAGCCTGACGAATTGCGCTGCAGGGCGGGCGTGCAGGCCAACCTCATTGCGCACAATGGTTTTTGCTTGCTGCATGCACCTCTCTCCTTCAGTCGATGGTAGAGCACTCTGCTCCAGAGGACAGTGTACCATCTCCGCCGCTCTCTGTCGCCTCGCTGGGGCCAGCGCCGGAGCAACCAGCGAGCGGCCCATGCCGTGGGCACCGATGAGGGCCGTTCACCCCACCTGCTGGCGGATGAAGGCCCGGCACCGGTGCCCACTCCTGTTGCTGAACGGGGGGAGTGACCAGATGGTACCTCTGTTCCGTCCGCTCGCCAAGAGCGCCGCCGCGCCTTCGACAAAGACTCCTGGACCAGCCAGACCGCAGCTGCGCTTAGAGCAGTAGATAGGGATTTTCAAGTAGCTGCTTGCAGCGCTGCAGGAAGCGGCTACCCGTGGCCCCATCGAGGACGCGGTGGTCGGCGGAGAGCGAGACCTTCATCACGGGACGGATCTCCAGATGGGCCGTTGGCTCGGCTGGGCCGTCCTTGCGCTCTTCGACGACCACGCCGCGCCGCGTCACCTTGCCGACGGCGAGGATAGCGCTCTGGCCCGGGGGAATGATGGCGTGGAAGGTATCAATGCCGTACATGCCCAGGTTAGAGATGGTGAAGGTGGCTCCGCTAAGGTCGTCGGGCGAGAGCTTGCCGGCGCGCGCTCCCTCAACAAGACGGCGCAGATTGCGGGCCAGCTCAGGCAGGCTCTGGCGGTCGGCGTGGCGGAGGACGGGCGTCAGCAGTGACTGGCCGGTATCGACGGCCACGCCAATGTGAACCGCGCGCCAGCGGCGAATAACCTCCTTGCCTGGGCCGAGACTATCGTCGAGCGTGGCATTGACCTCGGGAGAGGCGCGCAGGGCGGCAGCCACGGCGCGGATGATGATGGCTGTTAGCGAAGGGACCTCGTCGCCCTGGGCCGAGAGGCTGGCGGCCAGGTGCTGGCGACAGCGCTCGGCCTCGCTCATATCGATCTCCAGGTCGAGATAGATATGGGGCATGGTAGTGACGCTGGCCAGCATGCGCTGCCCGATGAGGCGCCGCGCCGGCGAGAGAGGAATGACCTCGGCCTCCTCGCTCTCTGCCGAAGTGACCACAGGCGTGGGCGCTGCAGAAGCCTGTGGCCGGGTTGACGTTGCAGCCACGCTGGCCGTGGCCCCATCGACCAGGGTACTCTGGACCGCCTCCTGCTGCTGGCGGAGCGCCAGAGCTGTCTCGACGTCGGCGCGCGTCACCTTCTCGCCCCTCTTCTGCACGGCCAGGGCGGCCAGATCCAGCTGATGGTCGCGAGCCATCTTGCGCGCCAGAGGGGTGGCCCGCACGTCTGGGCGCTCTGCAGTCGCAGGCGCCGACTGACTCGCCATGAAGGCCAGGACATCGTCACGCGTCAGTGGAGGCTCAAAACCAGCCGCTACCACGGCACGCAAATCAATGGCGTGCAAGGCCGCCTCGCGTTTGGCCGCCGGCGTACTCGCAATGCGGGCGTCCTCCGAAGCGGCCTCTTGTCCGCTGGATGGAGCGGAGGCAGCCGTGGGAGGTGGAACTGCGACGGTTGTAGGGGTGGAAGAGGAAGAAGGAGAGCTCTCGCGCTGGGCGGCGGCCAGGGCCGAAGCAGCAGCCGAGGTGGCAGCGGCAGCAGCGGCAGCCGGATCGCGGCCCTCGGCCAGCAAGAGGGCCAGGGGGGCGCCTACCTCCAGGGTTTCCCCTTCGCCGGCCAGAATTTGCAGAAGCTGGCCCGTGCAGGGAGCTTCGACCTCCAGATTGACCTTATCGGTCATTACCTCGACCAACGGCTCCCCTTTCTCGAAGCGCGCACCCTCGCTGAGAAGCCAGCGCACTACCGTGCCTTCGGTCATCGTCATGCCCAGCTTGGGCATTGTCAGCGTACGTTGCTCGTGCTGCGTCTGCATCGCGCCGTCACCTCTGCCTTGTCTGATTACCTGGGATCGCCTGGCGGCTGGGCTGGACCAGCTCACAGCGGCCTCCGCTGCAGCAGGCGCCTGGCGGCCTGATAGATATCCTCTTCCTGGGGAGTGGCGCGCCGCTCCAGCGTACGGTTATAAGGAATCGGCGTCTCGGCCCCGCCCAGGCGCAGAATGGGAGCATCGAGATAATAGAAGGCCTCACTCGCGGCGATGCGGGCCGCGATCTCGCCGCCGAAACCGCCGGTCAGCACGGCCTCATGGACGATCAGAACGCGCCCGGTCTTGCGCGCCGACGCGATCAGGGTCTCCTCGTCCAGCGGGCGCAGCGTGCGCGGATCGACCACCTCGGCCTCGATGCCCTCCTCGGCCAGGCGCTCGGCCACGGCCAGAGCGCGCGGCACCATAATCGAGAGGGCGATGATCGTCAAATCCTTGCCGGGGCGTTTCACCTCGGCTTGCCCGATGGGGACTGTCCATTCGCCACGAGGCACGGGCCCTTTATAGCGATAGAGCAGCTTGTGTTCGAGGAAGATCACCGGATTGGGGTCGCGGATGGCCGAGAGCAGCAGCCCCTTGACGTCGGCGGGCGTCGAAGGCAGCACCACCTTGAGGCCGGGCACATGGGCAAACCAGGCTTCCAGGCTCTGCGAGTGCTGAGCTGCCGCGCCGGTGCCCGAGCCGAGCGGGGCGCGGAAGACCACCGGCACCTGTGCCTTGCCGCCGAACATAAAGCGCAATTTGGCACCCTGGTTGACGATCTGGTCCATGCCGATGGCCATGAAATCGCTGAACTGGAATTCGGCTACCGGGCGCATGCCGGTGAGGGCGGCCCCGATGGCACAGCCGGCCAGAGCCGCCTCCGAGATCGGCGTGTCGCGCACGCGCTCCTCACCAAACTCATCAATGAGGCCGTAGGTCACGCCGAAGGCCCCGCCGTAGATACCGATATCCTCGCCCATGAGGAAGACGCGCGGATCGCGGCGCATCTCCTCGCGCAGGGCCTCACGGATCGCCTCAGCATAGGTCATCTCCTGGACCTGGCTCTGGGCCGCTTCTGCTTGCTGGGGCGCGCCGGTGGCGACGGTTGTCGGGAGAGAAGAAGGACCGCTCATGCGTACACTCCTTCCAGGAGAGAGTCGGGATCGGGTTCGGGGCTGGCCAGGGCGAACTGATAGGCTTCCTCGATAGCCTGGTAGGCCGCGGCTTCCTCGCGCTCGATCTCTTCTTGAGTCATCAGGCTGTGCTCGCGCAGATAGGCAGTCAGCCGCTTGATGGGATCACGCTCCTGCCAGGCGCGGATCTCATCGCGCGTGCGGTAGCGGTTCTGATCGCTCTTGGAGTGGCCTTTGTAACGGTAGGTGACGGCCTCGATCAGGGTCGGCCCCTGGCCGGCGCGGGCACGGGCAGCGGCGTGCGCGACGGCTTCGTAGACGGCGAAGACATCGTTGCCATCGACGCGCTCGCCGGGGATGCCGTAGGCCACAGCGCGCTGAGCAATGGTCTCGCAGCGCATGGCCTTCCGCACGGACATCGACATGCCGTACTGGTTATTCTCGCAGAGGAAGATCACGGGCAGGTCCCAGATAGAGGCCAGGTTGATCGACTCGTGAAAGGTGCCTTCGTTGGCGGCGCCATCGCCAAAGAAGCAGAGACAGACGCGGTCAAGACCCTGCATCTTGATGCTGAGGCCGACGCCGGTCGCAATGGGAATGCCGCCACCGACCACGCCGTTGGCTCCAAGGTTACCGGAGGCCACGTCGGCGATGTGCATCGAACCGCCGCGCCCGCGGCAGTAACCGGTCTCCTTGCCAAGCAGCTCGGCCATCATCAGCTTGAGGTCTGCCCCTTTGCTGATGCAATGGCCGTGACCGCGGTGGGTGCTGGTGATATAGTCATCGGGCCGCAGGGCCTGTAAAGCCCCGGCGGCGGTGGCCTCTTCTCCGATGGAAAGATGGGTCGTGCCGTGGACCTCGCCGCGCATGAAGAGTTCGTCCACCTTCTCTTCGAAGGCGCGAATGCGGTACATGGTCTGCAGCAGGCTGCGCATCTGCTCGGGGGAGAGGGCGGGAACCGCTTCAGACATAGCTGGCGTCTCCTGCTGTGTTGCACAAATATTCAAAGATGCACACATATTCAATGTACCATGAGAGGGAGAGCCTGTCAATAGGCGGGGCAGGAGGCCGCGTGTTTCTCTCCAAACCGAGTTTTTATAGAGAGAGCATGACCAAGATGCTCTGGGAGAGCTTTCACTATGAGGCTATTTTCTCTGCTAAGGAAGCGCTGAGTGAAAGGCGGCATTGCCGGGAGACCGGGGTCCTGCTGGGAGAGGAGTGCTGGCCTGTCGCCAGCAGGACCGGTCTCTTGCTACCCCTCGTTCACGGCGATCTGCAGCATGCTTTGCAGGCAGGCACTGATCTCCTGGGGCGTCTGCAGGGAGATAAGGCGTGCGTAGAAACCGGGTTGCTGCAGAGCGCAGGTCACGGCCTGGAGGAAAGCCAGCTGTGTATCGCCCGAAGTCAGCACAGGGAAAATAGCCAGCTGGCAGAGATGCTGCCGTGTGGGGTCATCCATTGCCTGAAAAGGCAGGGCCTCGCTGAGCAGAGCCACGACCAGCGCTGGACGCAAGACGTGCTCGAAGTCGACGTGGGGCAGGGCCACGGCGAAATCGCCGAAGTCCAGTCCTGTTGGATACTGCCGCTCGCGCTCCTGGACGCCCTGCAGATAGCTCGGGCGCACCTGGCCGCGTCGCAGCAGCTCCTCATGCACACGGGCAAACAGCTCCTCCTTGCTCCTGACCGTCAGGCCCCACAAGACCAGCACTGGCATCGTGACCCCGTTGAGCGTCAGCTCTAGCTCGATCGGTTCCATTGCCTGAGCAATACTCTCTCCTCGCGTAGTCGATCGCTTCCTTTCTTCTCCTGTCTATCACCTGGTTAGCCGGGCGGCTTGGCCCACTGACCAGGCTCTCAACGCCGCGCGCGATTGGTGGCGCTGGCGGGTCGGAGGCGTCGCACTGGCGGGTGTGGCTGACGCGGCGCTGCCGACCGAGGCGCCAGGCGAGCCAGCAAACGGGCCAGGCCCTCTGTAGTAAAGCCCACTTCAGCGCGCAGGGCCTCGGGAGTGGCTCGCCGTATCCAGAGGCCGTGGTGTGTTGGCATAAAGCGCACGCGCGCCGCCGCCTCCTGCCAGCGCGGCTCTAAAGCCTGCAGGAGTTGCTGAGGCGTCTCCGGCTGAGCGGGATCGTAGGCCGGTAGCAGCTCCTGCACCCACCGCCGCAGCTGCTGGCGCAGGCGGATCACCCCCCGCAGGCCCCAGCAGACCACGCCCATCCAGACCAGTAAGAGCAGGCCGATCGGCAAAGAATGCGTCAAATAGGCGCTTTCCAGAGCGCGCCCCAGAGGTCCCATCAAATAGTCGACCAGCACGCCGATCATCGTTGGCTCCCTTCTGCTTACTCTCCATCCTTTGCCGCGCTGGTGGCGCAGCCAGGCTCAGCACAAGGCCAGGCGGGCGAAGCGCCCAGGCTAGGCTCGAACCCTGATGAACCGGAGCGGGCCGCCCGCTGGCCATTGATTTACCCTTGCTGTCCCGACAGCCTGGCGCTGTGCCTAGCCCTGGCCAGCGATCGCCTGGCCGCCAGCGCCCTCGGCCTCGCCCTCCATTGTCTCCGCAGCGGCCTCCTCGCGCACATAGAGAGCCTTATCATCGATGCCTGGCACATGCGAGCGGCAATAGAGAAAGTAGGCGATATAGCAGGCTACCGTAAAGGCCACCCACAGCGCCGACCAGGCCAGAAAGACCGGCCCGTAGGAACCGACCTCGTTCAGGGCGAAGAAGAAGACCAGGGCGAACGAGATCAAATGCGCGCCCGAGTCGAGGCTAGAGATCGAGATCGCCCCTTTGGGGATAGCAAAGTGAGCGCCTTTGGCCAACACCACCGTCATCGGGGCCAGGAAGGTGCCCACCGACAGAATGCCGGCCATAAAAATCGTGGCGATGATCACCCCGCGGATCACGTTGCCGCGCGACCAGGTCGTGGCCCAGATGACCAGGAAGGGCAGCACCGCCAGATCGGTGAAGGGCAGCACATGATTCAGGCCAAGGAAGCTGAGGACGATCGCCAGGATGAGCGTAATGGGCACCATCAGCAGCGCGACCGTCATATTGTTAGCAAAGCCGATCACAATAGCGGCGTCCAGGCCGATGTAGAGTTCCCGACCCGGGAAGCGCTGGCTGATAAACGTCTGCGCGCCCTCTGAGAGGGGAACCAGGCCCTCCATCAGAATGGCCACCATGCGCGGCAGGACCAGCATCACGGCGCCCAGCGTAATACCGGTCGTCAGGATCTTGGCGAAGGAGCCGCCGAAGTCGCTGCCCAGGCCCGGGAAATAGGCCAGGAGACCGATGAGCAGGCCCAGGACCAGGCCGATGATCATCGGCTCGCCGATGATGCCGAAGCGCTCCTGAATGGTGCCCGTATCGGCGTGCAGCTTATTGAGACCGGGAATGCGGTCCAGCAGCTTGTTGAGAACCCAGCCGACCGGGGACCAGTCGACGGTACTGCTGTGCGGCAACGAGATACCGGGCAGGCCGTAGTAGTCCTGAACGATGGGCGCTGAGAGATCGGCCAGCTTGAGGATGAATAGCTCGGTGAGCAGAGCCAGCGCCAGAGCGATGAAGAAATTCCCGGTGATAACGTAGACGAAGGCGGCGGTAAAGATGAAGTGCCAGTAGTTCCACATGTCGATGTCGAGCGTCTTGACGAAGCGCACGACGATCAACAGGAGGTTGAGCAGGATGCCCAGAATGAAAACCCAGGGAACGACGGAGACGGTGCCAAAGGAGATAGCGGCGGCCACCGGCCAGCCAACGTCGATCACGTCGAGATGAATGCCGAGATTGTTGACCATCGCCTGCGCCGCCGGCCCCAGGGTGTTGACGAGCAGGCCGATGACGAGGTTGATGGCGATGAAGCCAACGCCGATAGTAATAGCGGCCCGCAGCGAGCGCCCAAGCGGCATGCGAAAGATCATGCACAGAATGAAGATGATGATGGGCATCATAACGCTGGGGCCGAGATTCAAGATATAGTTGATAACGGTCATAACAGCGGACATGGCTGGTTCCTCCTACCCGTGTGAGGATCAAAAACCGACCTCTGCGTACATCTGTCCTCTCGCTCGCGATGTACGCCTGTTCGCTTACTTTGCGTTGATCGCCGGCTGTAGCTGCCGTTTTGCCTGCCTATCCTCTACGCACTTGCCAGGGGCCTTCCTTGTTGGAGCATCTTAGCTCAGCTGGCGCTGAGGGTCTTGAGATAGGCGGCAATCTCGTCGGCGAGCTGCTCGGCGCCCACGCCGCTGATGAGTGGCAGGCCATTAAAGACCTTGATGGGCACCTTAACGGCGACCTGGGTTGTCGAGACGATAGCGTGTGGTCGGAAGGTGGAGACTTTGCCGGCGACTTCGGCGGCTTTACACGAGGTGGTCGTAACACTGAGGCCGCGGCTCTTGAGCAGGCGCTTGAGTTTATCGGCGGCCAGGGTCGAGGTGGCGATCCCGGTACCGCAACTGACGAGGATGCGTAGATCGGACATGGGCGGAAAAACCTCCTGGCAACTGGTCACAGCTCTGTGTAGTGCCCCCTGGCTTGCTTGCCTACTACCACGTAGGAAAAGCGAGAGGGCGACGACTCTGCCTTGAATGGATCAGGCAAGAAGGCTGATGCCTCGTCTGGCCTTGCCCCGCGAAATCGCAAGGGGCCAGCTACTCCTCTTCTCTTTTTCTCCCCTCCTTTCAGGGGACGCATCTGTTGTTAATAAAATAGTCCATCGATCGATCTGTAAAGTTGCGCCCCTACTATAAACTGCTCCATTGCGGTTGTTTCTATGGTACCTGATGGTGACGACCGTTGTCAACCCTTGTGCATAAGTGGACAATTGTTCACTGTCGCTCTCCCGGGCAAGGAAATGCCGCTTGTGCGCGCTGGAGGGCTGAGTAGTGGCCAGGGTGAGGTGTTTCGCGGGGCAACGACTGGGCGGTTTTCCCTATGCCGCCCGCTTGACATTCGCCACAGGGCAAGGTATACTATGCACAAAATATCGAATGTGCACAAAGGTGAAACGGTGTTCGACCAGCGGAGTGCAGCGAGGCACGTTGTGGCCGTTGTCCTGGCGGCAGGTCAGGGCAGGCGCATGGGGCTGCCGATCAACAAGATTTTCCTGCCGATTCACGGCAAGCCGGTCATCATCTACACGCTGGAAGCCTTTGAGCGCTGTCCAGTGATTGACGAAGTCATGCTCGTTGCTGCCGCTGGCGAGGAGGAGCAGCTTGCCAAGCTGACGCAAGCGGCTCACTGTCAGAAAGTCAGGCGCATCGTCCAGGGTGGTCCGACGCGGCACGCCTCTGAGCAATGTGCGCTGGAGGCTCTGCGCCCGCGCATCGAAAGCGGCGAGATCGACCTGATTCTGATCCACGATGGAGCCCGTCCCTTTGTGCTCCCCGAGCGCATCCAGCAGCTTGTCGAGACGGCGCATGCCTGTGGTGGGGCCATTCTGGCCATGCCGCTGCAGGAGGAGGAGCTGATCGTCGAGGTTGACGAGCAGCAGGCTATCTGTCGCCGCTTCGCCGGTCAGCGGGCCTGGCGGGCCCAGACGCCCCAGGCTTTCCGCGCTGCCTGGTTGCTGGCGGCCTACGATCGGGCGCGCCAGGACCAGTTTGAGGGGACTGACACGGCGGCCTCTCTGGAGCGCCTTGGCTATCCGGTGGCCGTTGTCGAAAGCGATCAGAGTAATCTGAAGATCACCACTGCTTACGACCTGTTACAGGCCGAGCGGCTCTGTCGCCATCGCGGCCTCTAGGTGGGTCAAGTCTGGCGCTGCTGCCAGGGAAGGAGGGGGCGCCCTGCGGAAGGGGCTTCAGGTTCTGGTCTATTACCTATTTCTTGAGCGTTGAGTCGTCCATCTATCTGTTTACGTCGCTGAACTTCGCCTTGCTGGCAATGCGTGATGGAGGGCAGGCCCTGGCCGGGTGGGCTGGGCTGGGCTGGGCTGGCGAGAGCGCCTTGAGCGGCTGCTCCTGCCTGAGCTGTCCTGTTCCTCTCCATCGCTGATCGATCGTCGAGGAAAGAGGGGGCGTCGCTCGCTATGATAGCCTGCCAGACTGAACTGGACTGCCTCTACTGCGGTCGTCCGACGGTGCACACGGTCTTTTATGCCTCGCTCTATATTAAAAGGATCGTCTGCCATCGTTGCGCCCACGCCGTTGAAAAGCCAGCGGCTGTCTTACTCCGTCAATATTGCCGTGATCTCCCCTGGCGTGCTACCGCCCTCGCGCGTCGCCTAAAGCATGAGGCGCAGGCCGATCCACTGCTCTTCGTCTCCAGCTTGCCCCGGCGCGTGGTCAACAAACCGATCGAGCTTTCCCGCGAGCTGGCCGAGGTCTGTCTGTAGGAGCTAAGCTGATTGTGGCTCTCTCTGGCCATGTGCCTGCCGCGTTAGAGTATGACATCAGGAGGTTCGTATGATCGAGCAAGTTGCCCTCGTTGCCCTGGTGGCCTGGTGCTTGCAGCTGGCTCTGGCCTACTGGCAGGCGAGGCGCTTCTACCGCGAGGTGAGCCGCCTGCGTCGGCTGGGGCCTTGTGCCACTGCGATGGCTGGGGGGCGCTATCGTGGGCGCACCTACGTAGTGCTTGTTGCCCATCCCCAGCAGCGCACCATTCTCGCGGCCCGGCAGCTTCGTGGCTTCACCGTCTTTGCGCGGCTCCGTCCCCTGCCCCAGCTTGAGGGGTGGCATCTGGACGAGCTGCTCTCGCCCGAGAGGCTCAGCGCAGCTGGCCTGGCCCCGCGTCTGGCCGAGGCGATCGGAACTGCTGCCAACACGCTCCTGGAGGCGTTCGAACGCCGAAAGGCGGATGCAGCGGCTGAGGCTGACGGGGGCGTGGTCGCGCCGCGCCGGTCGCTGCAACCGTTGGTCTGAGAGGAGGGTTGTCGCTCACTCGCTCAATTGCCGACTTACTCGCTCGCTGGGAAAGCTGAGCGGTCCTCGCTGGGTGCTGCCTGGCTCTGGCTGCGGCCTGCTGTCCTGTGTGGTGACCTGAGAGGACAAAAGATCGTCACATTGTCCTTTTGTCTGGAGGTGATCTTGTGGAGATCGCAGCCCGTATTGCCGAGGGTTTCATCGGCATGTTCCAAAGAGGGGGGACCCAGTTCGTCGGTCTGGTCACGGGCATTATCCCCCTGCTGATCGTGCTGATGACCGCCGTCAATGCTCTGGTACGCCTCATTGGCCCCGAGCGTATCGACAAAGTGGCTATGATCAGTAGCCGCAACGTCTTGCTGCGCTATCTGGTCTTGCCCTTCCTGGCCGTCTTCTTCCTGACCAATCCGATGGCCTATACGATGGGGCGCTTCCTGCCGGAGAAGCAGAAGCCGGCCTTCTATGATGCGGCGGTATCCTTTGTCCATCCCATTCTTGGTCTCTTTCCCCATGCCAACCCAGGTGAGATCTTTGTCTGGGCCGGTATTGCCGCCGGCATTACGAAGCTCGGGCTGGGGCTGGGAGATCTGGCGATTCGCTATTTCCTGGTGGGCCTGCTGGTGATCTTTATTCGCGGGCTGGTGACTGAGCGCATCACGGCCATCATGTGGGCGCGGCGCTCGGCGCCGGAAGGCCAGGGTGAAGAAGCAACGTCGGCAACTGAGGCAGCTCCTGCCGTTGAGACCGGCGGAGCGGCTTTCGCTAGCGGAGAGGAGGCGTAGTCATGCAAGCTGTGGCGCGTGGTCTGGAGGCCATTGGGCGGGCCGTTGGCAATGTGGTCGGCATTCTCTATCAGGCTGGCCGCGACACCATTGACCAGGTGATTCGCAATATTCTGCCCTTCATGGCCTTCATCAGCATGATCATCGGCATCATTCTCTACACGGGGATTGGCAACATTATTGCTCATACCCTGTCGCCGCTGGCCTCGAATATTTTCGGGCTGTTGTTGATGTCGGTGATCTGTGCCATCCCGATTCTTTCGCCGTTGCTGGGTCCTGGGGCGGTGATCGCTCAGGTGGTGGGGACGCTGCTGGGTGTGGAGATCGGTCTGGGCCATATTCCGCCGCAGTATGCGCTGCCGGCGCTCTTTGCCATTAATCCCCAGGTCGGGTGCGACTTCATTCCGGTTGGGCTGGCTCTGGGAGAGGCCGAGCCGGAGACGACCGAGATTGGGGTGCCGGCAGTTCTGATGTCGCGCCTGATCACGGGTCCGCTGGCGGTCGTGATTGCCTATCTGGCCAGCTTTGGGATGTATGCCGGCCACTGAGGCTGGTTGAGCAAAAGAGAGCGGACGCGCGGCGGGTTGGGCTGCGGCTCGGGCCAGGTGGGGTGACGGCCACGGAGATCGTGGACCGGCTGATCTGTTCTGCCTGCTCTGCTGCTGGAGCTGGTTGGTTGACCTGACCTGAGATCTGGCCTGAGCCGAGCCTTGAGCTACTGAGTGAGGAGAGAAAGGAGTGTGCGACGATGCCTTATCGTGCTGTCAAGATTTCGCGAGGACGCGGTGGCTGGGGCGGGCCGCTGGTTGTCAAGCCCGAGCCGGGGAAGGACCTGATCTACTGTGTCACCGGCGGGGGTATTCATCCGGTGGCGCAGCGCATTGCCGAGCTGACCGGGGGGCGGGCCTTCGATGGCTTTCGTTCTTCGGCCCCTGAGAAGCAGATCGCCTGTGTGGTCATCGACTGCGGTGGAACGGCGCGCATCGGGGTCTATCCGATGAAGAAGATTCTGACCATCGATGTCAAGCCCAGCTCGCCCTCGGGGCCGCTGATGAAGTTCATCACGGAGCAGCTCTTTGTGTCGGGGGTGCGTCCCGAGGATGTGCAGCTGCTTGAGGAGTCGTGACGGTGGTAGGTGGTTTGCTGTGAAGAGGCTGGTGCGGCTTGGCCTTGCTCTGCGCTGGTGTTCGCCGCGGGCGGTGGTGAGGGTGGGGAAGGCCAGCGCAGGGGGGGGCACGGCTGGTTGACTGGCAGATAGTTGTCTAGAGCAGGCGGCCAGGTTGCCGGGTCGCTTGCTGCAGGAGGGAGGAGGAGAGACGGCGATGTCTCTGCTGCGTTTCAATCACTTTCCGGGGGCGGGAATGGCTGGCGCCGAGGGAGCGGGGGCTGCCGGTGAGGGGATAGAGGTCGAGGGGATGGAGGTCAGCGCTCGGGCGGGCACGCGGGTTCTGCTCAAGTACCGGGCCATGATTGAGGAGATTGGGCCGCAGGTGCCGGAGTTCCTGCCGCATGGCATCTTGATTTTCTTTGGTCCGCAGGCGCCGGCGGAGCTGCGCGAGGTCTCGCTCGTCCATACGGGGGCGACATTGCAGGGGGCGATCGAGGTCGGTGACTGGCTCTGCTTCCGCGAGCCGCCTGGCGAGGGGAGCGAGACGGGCCGGGTGCTCAGCTACCGGGTGACGGCGGTTGGCGAGGTGGCCAGTGCCAATCTGGCGGAGCTGGGTCATCTGGTGGTGCATTTCGATGGGGCGCTGGAGGCGGCTCTGCCAGGGACGATCTCGGTGGCGCCGGCGCTGCTTCATTTGCCCCCGGTGGGGACCATTCTGGAATTGCTCAGACTGGAGGATTGCCACGACCTATGAATCTGGTTGCGGAACTTGAGGCGCGTGAGCGCGAGGGGCGTCCGATCCGTGTGGGGCTGGTGGGGGTTGGTCAGATGGGGGCGGGTCTGATTGCCCAGGTCAGTCAGATGCAGGGCATGGAGGTAGTGGCGGCTGCCGATATTGAGACGGAGCGAGCTGTGGCTGCCTTCCGCGCCTGTGGCTATAGTGAGGAGGAGGTGCTGCTCTTGCCGCCGGGGGCCAGCAGCCGTGAGGCCGATGAGGCGGTGCGGGCTGGCAAGCGGGTGGTGACGGCGCGGGCGACGTTGGTCCCTGATATTGCCTCGTTGGATGCCGTGGTGGAGGCCACGGGCGTGCCTGCGGTGGGGGCGCTGGTGGCCTATCGGACGATTCTGGCGCGCCGTCACATCATCATGCTCAATGTGGAGACCGATGCTACGATCGGTTATTTGCTGAAGCGTATGGCCGATGCGGCAGGCGTGGTCTATACGACCTCGGCGGGCGATGAGCCGGGGGCGATCCTGGAGTTGTATGATTTTGCGCGCTCGCTCGGCTTTGAAATTGTAGCGGCTGGTAAGGGGAAAAATAATCCGCTGGACCGCAGTGCGACGCCGGAGCAGTTGGCTGAGCAGGCGCGGAGCCGGCATATGAGTCCGCATATGCTGACGTCGTTTGTCGATGGGACGAAGACGATGGTGGAGATGACGGCGGTGGCCAATGCGACGGGGTTGGTGCCGGATGTCAGTGGGATGCATGGGCCGCAGGCGACGCCGGAGACGCTGGCGCAGGTTTTTTGTCCGCGCGAGGATGGGGGTATTCTGGGACGGCGGGGAGTGGTTGATTATGCGCTGGGAAGTGTGGCGCCGGGGGTCTTTCTGGTGATTACGACTCAGCAGCCGAAGGTGATTGAGGATTTGCGCTATTTGCGCCTGGGGGAGGGACCATACTGGGCGCTCTATCGTCCATATCATCTGGCCAATCTGGAGACGCCGCGTTCGATTGCTCAGGCGGTGTTGTATCGACAGGCGACGCTGGCGCCGGCGGGGCCGCCTGTGGCGGAGACGACGGCGGTGGCGAAGCGCGATCTGCAGGAGGGTGAGGTGTTGGAGGGGTTGGGTGGAACGTCTCTCTATGGCAATATTGAGCGGGTCGAGGTGGCGCGGGCGCAGCGCCTGCTGCCATTGGGGCTGACAGCGCGGGCGCGGGTGCGCCGTCCGGTGGCGCGCGGTCAGACGCTGACCTACGATGATGTGGAGCTGGATGCCCATTCCTTTATAGTGCAGGCGCGGCGTATGCAGGATGCGCTGATTTACGATGGGGAGCCGCCGCTGTAGCTGAGACGAGAGGCCCGGTGTCAAGTCAAGGGGGATACGGTGGATGCACCTCTGATGCTGTTTGCCGTTGATGGCTGGACTGGACTGGATCGGACCGGACTGGCTGGGCGGGGACAGATGAGAGCGGATAGCCTGGCTCTCTGCTGTCCCCGCCTTCGTTGTGACTGGGGGGAGCGGAGTGGGGGACGATCAGGGGTGGTGTAGAAAGGCCCTTTTGAGGGGCTGATTCGAAACTCTCCGGGCACACCTCGGAAATGCGGTCAGAATCTGACCGCATTTCCCTGGGAGCGCACATCTTTTGCTCCTTTTGCTATTGAAAATATGCTTTTGCTTTCTCGAAACTCGCCCCTTGCGGCTTGCAAAAAACGAGTTTCGAGAAAGGTCGTGATGCGATAGATTTTGGGGGGTGGGGGCAGAAGAAAACGCGGCGCTGAGCTGCCAAAAACGGGGCCTCGATCGTTATAAGATATGTGAGAAGTATCCCCGACCCTGTTTCGCTGGCTGCGGTGGCAGAGGAGTCGATCCGCTAGAGGATACTGAAAGCGTGTAAAAGGGCGCCACGCGCACAAACGCGCGGAAAGTGGCAGAGGAGTCGATCCGCTAGAGGATACTGAAAGCCCTGTTCTCAGTTATGGTCATCGGAAGAATACGTCAGCGTGGCAGAGGAGTCGATCCGCTAGAGGATACTGAAAGGGTTGAGCTACAGCGTGGTAGAGGAGTCGATCCGCTAGAGGATACTGAAAGCATCTTTCAGACGGCTGAGCGCAAGAGGAAGCAGATCGCGCGTGGGAGCTTTCCGAGTCCGTCCGGCGGGCGTCCCTTGCGTATGCGCGTGAGTGGGGGGATCAGAGGCTGACCTGCCACAGCTTCACAATTCTGATTCCGGCCATGATGAGACGCTGACTATCCGGCGACCAGGCCAGGACCCGGATACCTTCGCTTTCGTGAGGGTAGCTGCGCAGCCGGTGCCCGCTCGGGGCCTCCCAGATCTGGAGGTTGTCCGCGCCGCCCGAGGCGATCCAGCGGCCATTGGGGGACCAGGCCACGCCCGGCACGCTATCGCGGTGGCCCTGGTAGATGAGAAGAGTGCTACCGTTGCTGGCATCCCAAACCTGGACGCTGTGATCGCTGCTGCCGGAGGCGATCTGGCTGCTATTGGGGGACCAGGCTACGGACAGGACGCCGCCGTGATGACCATTGTAGGTGAGCAGCGTCTCATGCAGGTCGGTGCTCCAGATAAAGGCGACGCCTCCCTCCTCTATCGGCCACTGGCCGGCGACAATGTGAGTGCCGTCGGGCGACCAGGCCAGGGCCTGGATGGCATCGATCGGCTGGACGGCCAGGGGAGTATTGTCTCCCTGCCCTGGCAGGAGCTGCGACCAGAGCCGCCTTCCTAACGGGACACTGCCGACGGCGGCTGTGACCACCGCTGTCCCGAGACCGAGGCGCAGGAGCCGGCGGCGTTTCAGGGTGGGAGACGGGGCCGTGGGGGCAACTACTCCTGTGACGGGCGCCGTTGTCTCGGGCTGACTCAGACCAGGCCGACGCAGGAACGAGGCGAGTTGGCGGCGCACCTCCTCTGCAGAGGCCGGACGCTCCTGGGGAGCGAGGGAGACGAGCGCGGCGATGAGTCGCACTAGCGCCTCGGGCACTGCTCTGGCCCCTAGGGACGCAGGACGGTAGCCAGACGGACCCCTTTGCTCTCTCCTATCTTTCGAGCAGAGTATGACCCTGCATGACTGATGATGAGTATAGCGCAGGGAGAGGGATCAAGCAAGCGATAAGGCTCGGCACGAGTATCTCGTACCGAGACTGGCCAGTCGATTGGTTGCTCGCTCAGGGCAGTGCTCTGGCTGGGGACTCTGGCCGTTGGGATGGTGAGGCAGGCGCTGCCTGCTCCAGCCAGAGGAGCAGATCGGGCGGGCACTCTTCCCAGGGGACATAGTCTAACACCGCCGAAGCTGGCACGTCGAGCGGCAGATCAAGGCGCTCATGGACCTGCCGCAGATGGGCGTAGATCGTATTGCGGCTCAGTCCCAGCTGCCTGGCCACCTGGGAGGGCGTCAGTCCGGCGCGCAGCAAGAGGAGCACCTGCCAGCGTCGTTGTCCGCGCAGCAGCGGAGGCGGACCGGGCTGACGGCGAAGGCTGAGGGCCGCTGGCGGGACGGGTGGGAGTGGAGGCAGCCCCTCGGGAGGGAGCAACTCGGCAGGACAGCGATCCCAGGGGATATGAGGGAGCAGGTTGCAGCGACGAGGCAGGCCCAGACGCTGGCGCAGGAGGGCGAGCTGGACGGTGATGGTGCCGGGAGAGAGGCCGAGCTGAGAGGCGATGGCCCGGCGCGAGTGGCCCAGGCGCAGCAAGAGGACGATCTGCCACTGGCGACGGGTGAGAGGGCGTCGGAGCCGCCGACTTGCTGATCCAGAGTGTGGTGAGGGAAAAGTCATGGCATGATCCTCCTTCTGACTGAAGCATCATATAGCCTGGCCTGCCGACAAGCAGCCAACCAGGGAGCTGGCGGGCCTCCTGCCGGTGGCCGGGCTAACGAGCGAGTGTAAGACTGGACGAATAGCTATCAGGATGAGCGAGCAGGCTATCTATGATCAAGGGAAAAAGGAGGGGGGCGGCAGGGACTGGGCGGTAGGGACCGGGGGAAGCGCAGGCGGGGGAGAGAGCGAGGTGAGGAGTGGACCAGACGAAGAGGATAGGAGGGCGCGGACAATGGCGAGCAGGTCGGCGATGGTGAAGGGTTTGGGGAGGAAGGCGGAGGCGCCGGCCAGGCGGGCCTTGAGGCGGTCGAGGGCGCCGTGACGGCAGCTCAGCATCAGAATGGGCAGATGGTTCAACTGGGGAAAGCGGGTCTGGTGGCGCAGCAGAGAGGCGAGCTGGAGGCCGGAGAGGTGGGGCAGGAGCCAGTCGAGGATGAGCAGATCGGGAGCGGCGGCCTTGGAGGCGAGGTGAGCGAGGGTGGAGAGGGCGCTGAGGCCGTCGCAGCAGGTCTGGACGTGGTAGCCGGCGCGACTGAGGGCTATGCGCAGGACGGTGCGGCAGACCGGCGAATCGTCAACGATAAGGATGGTAGGCGCTGCTGGGCATGTACTATGCATCATGACTCTCCTTTCTTCCCGAACCACGCTGTCAAACACAAGGGGTCGCTGACATGGAGGATAGCAGTTTGACGAGCCTCAGCCAGCTCTCTGGCTTCTCTCTTCCTCCCCGTTGCTCTTCTTTTTCTAATTTGATTATGATAATCAGATCCAGTGACAAATGTAGCAGGCATCAGGTCCGCTGCCAAGGGGCCGGGCTGCTGATTCTGGTTATCAGAGCCTTGCCTGTTTACGATATACTAAGCAAGGAGGAATCAGGCCGCGCTGCAGGTGCTGGGTGTGCGTGCCCTGAGCACCAGTGGCGTCATCGGCGCTCCTCAGCAGGCGCGCCAGGAACGCGGACGGGCAATCCTGGAGCGCACCATCGAGCAGCTGAGTCAGCAGCTTCAGCATCTTCTGAGCCTCATGGAGCAGCGAGCGTGAGAGGACCGACACCCGAGCAGTTGCTACGCAGTCAGCCGCCGCGACTGCGTGCGAGTAGCAAAACCGATCAGGCCTATCTCGACCTGCGAGAGCAGATACTCCGCGGTGCCTACCAGCCCGGTCAGCAGCTTGTGCCGCGTGCCATTGCCGAACGCTACCAGCTTAATAATACCAGCGTGCAGCTCATCCTGCTGCGCCTGGCCAGCGAGGGGCTGATCAAGATTGTGCCCATCAAAGAGCATCGCTGGCCCTACAATGCCGCCCAGGATGAGTATCATGTCGCTGCACTGGATAGGCGTACGCGCCTGCTATCGACCCGCCAGGGGGACTTTGTCAGCGACCTGCGACGCCAGGGGCAGCAGCTGCGTATCGAGGTCGAAGAGATCAGAGTGGTCTACGCCGATGAGGAAGTCGCCAGATTGCTGGCCCTCTCCCCGGGCGAGAAGGCGATCATCTACCGCCAGCGGCAATGGCTCGATGCCGAGACGCTCATGGCCCTGCGTGAGACCTATCTACCGTTCTGGATGGCCGAGCTGTTGCCTGAGCTGGAGGCCCCGGACTGTGACCTCTACCTGCTGATGCGGCGCCTGGGCAAGCAGCCCTCCTGGTGCAAAGAAGCGGTGGATGTTGTGCACGCCAGCAGTCTGGAACGGGTCATCTTTGGTCTCTCGCCAAATGACCCCTGTCCTCTGCTCAAACTGACGCGGCGCGTCTTTGACCGTTCCGGCGAGCCGCTGAGCGTCGATTTTCTGACCAACCGCGCTGATCTCTATCGCCTGCAGTATTCGTTTCCTCTCTCCCCTGAAGACATTCCCGAACCTTTCCGGGAACAGGAACGTTAGCCGAGCGGGGCTCAGGGAAGAGACTGGGAAGGCTCACAGACCTGGAGTCCTCGGGCGGTCGTCACCCTGGCCCCATTGTTGGTCTAGGCGCTGATCTCGTGTTCGTCTTTGCGCCGCTATCTCCTCCTTCTGGTATCCGCTGTTAGCCAATCTTCATCATGGCCTTACGATCTTCAGTCGGTACTTATCCTGTCCCCTAGCTTATATCAGACGAGTACCAGGCAACACGAACCTGTTGGTTCGTCTCTCCTGCTCAGGCGCCCATGTAGTATGATGGTTCCTGAAAGGAGGAAGCCGGTCTGGCTATTGGGCCTCGACGAATATGATCCCACTACCCAGGTCCGGGGCCCTCAGTGGGCCGCACCTGCTCGCCTTTTTGGAGCAGCTCATCTTTTATTGTGGAATAGCTTCGGTCACTCTTGTGCATGGATTGATTTTCCTTTACACTCAATATATGCTCAATAGCACAAGGATCACTTGTGATTGCTCCTTGCTAGCCTCTGTTCCCCCTGGTCGCGGGGCTCACGTCTGAAGATAGTGTAGCTGGGAAAAATGGGAAAGCAATCATCTTCTTGAAATAGCAGAAACATCGACTCATCTTAGACTGACGAAGATCGGGAGGATTGGCCATGATGAAGGGAAGCGTGCAGCAGGCACGTGATTTGGGGCTGTTTGTTGCAAGCCTGCGTGCTCGGATCGGTCTTTCTCTGGAGACGTTAGCCAGCTTAGTAGGCAGCAGCAAGAGTACACTCTGCCGTTTGGAGAATGGCCAGATGCCTCTTCCTGCGCGTGGCAAAAACCGTATGCTTCTCATTGCGCTGGCGCTTGTGCTCTGTAGTGCTGCCAGCGAGCGGGATCGCGTACTCTCGCTGGCTTCGATTGACCCTGGCTTGCTTGGCTTTGAAGATCTGATCAAACTGGGTCTCTGGCCACCAGCATCGTCTAATACTAAGAGCGCTCACCTGCTGTCCTGGGAGGATCTGGAGCAGAGCAGGGAGGAGGTGGAGCGAGTATTGAGACAACTGGAGGCATGGATGCGTGAGCCAGCAGTCCAGCAGGCAGAGCAGGCGAGCCTGCAGCTGCGTCGAAAGGCCGCTCGCTATCGCGCGCTGCTTGAAGAGCTGGAACAGCAACTGACCCGGAGCCAGCCAGATCAGGGCCTGAATATGCAAACTGGCAGGCTTCCCCTTCATGAGCAATCAAAGATCTTATCGGCCCCTGGTCTCTTTGCCCTGGCCTCGGAGAAAGCCCGCTGGCTAATGGAGCAGGCAGGCGTCGAACGATTTGCTGTTGACGATTGTATTGTCCTCAGCGCAAGTGAAGGCTTCAAAGGATGGGAAAGGAGACAAATACAAATTACGACGCTAGCGAAGCCGTGGCCCCTTCCCGATGATCTGGCTGCTATCCTGACCAAGCAACAGACGGTACTAGATGAGCATGCTCTCAATGCCCCTCACTATCAGCTGGTCGCGATGACGCCCGCCTGGAGTGACCTTGATTGCTTAAAGCTTGTCCTGGCCCCGCTCCGTTTCAACGACTATGCGGCATTGCTTCCGGTCCTTGATGAACCACTGCTATCCTCTCATGATGGTCGCTCGCTTAGTATTCGTGAAAAGTACGGCAGCGCTGCTTTGTACGCTCGCTTTTCCTACGGCAACGCGGCCTTGATTCCGGCGCCGGTGAGCATTCAATGTCTACTTCAAACGCAAGATGAGCGTCTGGTGCTGGTACAGCGTTCAGCGGCTGTGGCCTTCTACCCGCGGTGCTGGTCGGCTTCGTTCGAGGAGACGATGAATGCGCCGGGGCAAGTCGCCGGGCACTTTCAGTCTGGCGATGCGCATTTCTTTGACGCCGCTTATCGCGGCCTGGAAGAGGAGTTTGGCCTGCCCGCTGAGGCCGTTGAGGAGATGAAAGCACTGTCATTGAATGTGGAATATCCAACGCTCTCGGTTGACGTCTTTATATTGATCAAGCTAGCGTTGCCCTTTGCTGCTGTCAAGGAGCGCTGGCTCATCAGCGCGCGCGATCGTGATGAGGCGCTGCAGGTCACCAGCATCTCCTGTGAGCTTGCTGAGGTAGTGGCCGCGCTCTTCGAGCCTCGCCTGTGGCATCCGACGTCACGCATGCGTCTGCTCCAATGGCTCATTGGGCGCTATGGGCTGGATGCTGTGGCGGCGGCAATTGGGGGAAGGGGGCGCGTGTCAGGCTTGTCTCGGGAGGCTGAGCTTGCAGAGACGTATAGCCCGACTCTTGATGAGCAGGAGGTGAGGCCGATCGTTGGAGCGGCCTATGGGGGAGAAGGGACGTCGCAGTTGGACAATGTGGCCTCACTTGCAGATCTGGAGGCGCCGGAGGCCACGCAGTTGATGCAAGAGGCCGGGATTGACAGCCTGGCGGTGGATGGGCTGATCGTGCTCACCAGCAGTCCGGCCTTTCGTGGCTGGCTGCCTGCCGATATTCTGACGCGGAGGCTCGCAGGGCCGCTGCCGGTTCCCGAGGAGGTCGAGCAATGTCGACAGCGCTATTTGCCTCGTGTGGCCGCTCATTTCACCAATTCATCTCATTATCGTCTGGTGACTTATACACCGGCCTTCAGTGATCGCCAGGGACTGGAGGTGACGCTAGCACCCATCGGCTTCCATGACTATTATCCGCTGGCGTGCGCTCTGGATGAGCCATTATTGGAGGGACCAACCGGCCCGTGTAGCCTGCGCCAGAAGTATGGCGTGACCGCTTTCCACTATCTGCCAGCGACGCATCCGGCGCTGCCTATGCCGGTCAGCGTTCAGGGGGTGATAGTGACCAGTGATCAGCGGGTGATACTCATGCAGCGCTCGGCGGCGGTAGCGTTCTATCCTGGATGCTGGTCGGTCTCGTTTGAAGAGACGATGAATGCGCCGGGCCTGGACCCACGGGGACGTGAGCGCTCGGGTGATAGCGATTTCTTCGCCTGTGCGTGTCGTGGGATCAGGGAGGAGTTCGGACTAGGCCCAGAGGCAATTGAGGAGATCAGGATTCTTTCGTTGAATCTTGAGTACTGGCTGCTGGCGGTTGCTGTGGTGGTAGTGATTCGCTTGCGTGTTCCGGCGGATGAGGTGCGTATGCGCTGGCTCTTGCAAGCGGCTGATCGTGATGAGGCTGCGCGATTGAGTGCGTTGCCACTGACGCTGAGGACTGCTGTTCAGGAGTTGAGGGGTAAGAGACGCTGGCATCCGACGTCACGCATGCGTCTGCTCCAGGTGCTTTTTCATCTCTACGGTGTTGATATGGTACAAGAGGCGCTGGCTCATTAGACTGGTATCCACTGTTAGCCAATCTTCATCATGGCCTTACGATCTTCAGTCGGTACTTATCCTGTCCCCTAGCTTATATCAGACGAGTACCAGGCAACACGAACCTGTTGATTCGTTTCTCCTGCTCAGGCGCCCATGTAGTATGATGGTTCCTGAAAGGAGGAAGCCGATGGATCATCCTGGTCGTCTGATCAAAACCTATCGTGAGCGCTGTGGCCTGACGCAGGCGGAGCTAGCTGCGCAGTGGCATGGGCCAGGCTGTGGCGTCTCGGTGCGCTACGTACAGGAAGTCGAGGCCGGTCAGCGCCGCCTGCGCGATCCCCAGGTCCTGCGTCGCCTTAGCGCTTTGCTGGGCATTCCTCTCTGGCTATTTGGCCTGGACGAATATGATCCCGATACCGGGGCCCTCAGCGGGCCGCACCTGCTCGCCCTTTTGGAGCCGCTCATCCGCCATGCCTGGCAGGTGCGATGCTCGGCCCCTTTGCCAGTCATTGAGCAGGCTGTGGCCCTGCCGAGGATGCTCATCGAGCGCTATCGTGCTCTGGGTGAGCCGCGCTTTCTGCGTCTGGCGGCCCAGGTCGAGCGGCTGGAGGCCGTGCTGGCGGTCGAGCAGAAGCGCTATCCGCAGGCCCTGGCCCATTTCCAGCGGATGTACGCGACGGCCCAGCAGCTCGGTGAGCCGGATACGCTGGCCATTGCTCTGATGGGGATCGGGACCGAACTGGAGCGAGCAAATCGGCTCCCGGAAGCAGTGGAGGCCCTGGAGGCGGCCAGCCGACTGGCCACGCGCGCGAGCCGGGCTGTTGAACGCCTGGTGAGCGCCTATCTGGCGCGGGCCTATGCCAGCGTTCATGACGAGCGGCATTTCGGGCGCGCGATCGAGCGGGCGCTGTGCCTGGCCAGTTCGGCCTATGGCGCTGAGCAGGGAGAAGCCTTTGTCTTTCAGCCGCTCAGCGGGGTGCTGGCGGAGCAGAGCTATGGGCTGCTCGACCTGCAGCAGCCGCGGCAGGCGCTGGCGCTTAAACCGCGCCTGTTGCAGCAGATTGCGGCTGAGCGCAATAGCTGGCTGCGGGCCTGGATTCCGCTCGACTGGGCCCGGGCCTGGCTGTTGTTGGGCGAAGTTGAGGCCAGTGTCCAGGAGCTGCGCGACTTTCTGCAGCACAGTCTGGCATTGGGATCACCGCACATGATTAGCCGGGCTTTTCGACACAAGCGCCTGCTGGAACGCTACGAGACAGCCAGTGTGCGCTTGCTCTCGGAAGAGCTGGAGAAATTGGCTTGCAGCCTGCCAGCCGAGAGCGTGGCCGAAGATCACTATGGCTTGGCCAGCGACGATCGGCACTAGGCCGACTTCTCATCGCCAATGGACACGACGCGCACCTGCTTCAGGGCCATGCGCAGTCAGGATCAGAGTTTCATCCCTCCCTTCTGCAAAGGAGGTGTTGGTACCTCTATTGCTTGTGTAATATTGCGATCATTAGAGAAATGATCTATAATTTAACTATCAGCAGCCACTTCTTATAAGAGAGTGTACCTTATTACAAGGCGGCAGAGAACACTCTAGCAGGTGATGTCTTTGACGGATTGAGATAGGACAACGGCTAAACCATGCGGTAGGTCTGTCAAGTTTTTGAAGAAGGAGCGGTCGTGTGAGCGCATTCCACTATGGCAGCTTGATCAAACAGGCTCGTCAGCGGCTGCGAATGACCCAGGCTGAGCTGGCTGCATGTTGGCCGCGAGATGATGGAGGAGTCGGCGTCAGTCTGGGATTCGTCCAGATGGTCGAGGCAGGCAAAAAATCTGTGCGGAGTGAGCGCACTAAGCGCGGACTCTGTGATCTCCTTGGTCTTGAACCCTGGCAATTGGGCTTATCCGATTTCGATCCTCAAGATCCGACCTGGCATCCCCGTGGCAGATGTCTGCTCGATCAAACACTGGATTTGGCTGAATATACCATTCAGAGGTTTGAAGCCATCTACCGCCGTGTGCCGCTCCCAGTGGCTGCCGCCGATGCCAGAGCGGTGCATCAGCTCTTTGCATTCATCAAAGAACATCAACCTCCAGCGGCTCGCCAGGAGCAGCGTTTCTTGCGACTCTACGCTCAGAGCCTCATTATCGATGCTGTGGTCTTGATAGGATATGAGCGGTATGAACAGGCACTGACCTGTTTCCGCGAGATGCGTAGGGTAGCTGAACAGTTGGGAGAAGCTACCTGGCTGGCTCATGCGCTAGTAGGGAGCGGGATCGAGTACCATCGCGCAGCTTATTTTCAACGGCAGGCGCATGCTTCATCATGGTCTGCGACAATGCAAGAGGCTCTTCAGCATTTAGAAGGGGCACGTGATTATAGTTTTCAGTCCAGCCGATCTGTGGCAGCATATGTACATGCCTATCTCGCGCGCGTCTATAGCGCTATAGGGGACTGCTCTCGTTTCGAGCGCGCTATTGGGACGGCTCTGAGGCTGGCTCCATCTTCGTATGGAGATGGGACCGATTTTGTCTATCATCCCCTCAGCGGCATTCTCGCGGAGGAAAGCTTTGGCTGGCTTGAGCTGGGACAACCAGAGAAAACGCTGGCACTGCAGCGTACCATTAGCGACCAGATCCAGCGTGATGGGAATCACCGCCTGGAAGCCTGGATTCGTGTTGATTGGGCTAGAGCACTGATGATGTGCCGAGAGGTGGAGGGCAGCCTGGCCGAGGGCCGCCTGTTTGCGACACGGGCCAGGGAGCTGGAGTCGCCTCAGATGCAAAGTCGAGCGCGCCGCTTGGCTGAAGAGCTACGCCAACGTTTCCCTACTGTGCAGGCTATCAAACAATGGGTAGAAGAGCTAGAAGAGGAGAACAAATGTAAAAAGCAGTCAGAGGAAGAAGTATGATCGTCTTTCGACGCTACCGGAAAGTGGCCCCCACGAGGGCGCGTGTGCTGACAGAGCAAGATTATCAGGAGCGTGGGGGACTGATCCAGGCGCCCGAGGGCCTGCTGCGTTTCAGCCCGGGCGACTATCTGGCGCGCGACGCGAAAGGTGAGTGGCCGATCTGGCGCCGCACCCTGGAGCGGCGCTATCGCCAGCTGACGCCGGCAGACGAAGAGGGCTTTGCGCTCTATCAGCGCACTGATACGGTCTGGGCGGCGGCCCTACCGGAGGCGTTCGTGATCGATGGCATGCAAGGAAAGGCGGGCGACTATCTGGTCATCTCTGAGGAAGGGAGCTGGCCAGTGGATCGCGAGATCTTTGAGCAGACGTATGCGCTTATGGGTACTGAGACTGAGTTGACTCCTCCGAACCAGGAGCAGGCAGCACTACAGGATGATCATCCGAGCAGCTAGGAAGCAACCGTAACGGGAGCGCGCGGACGCTGTTTCAAGCGCGCTCCTGTTTTTTTGTGGGGCCATCGTCTGAGCGCGTGAGGTCGGAATGCTGCGTCTTTTGTTGCCTTGGGAAGAAAGAGTTATCTGCTCCTTCTTGAGACCAGTGTGCTACAAGCCACCAGGGCGAGTTTCGAGCAAGGTTGTGTGAGTCGCTAGATTGTTGAAAGGGGAGTGAGAAGACAGTAGGCTCTCAAAAGCCAAAAACGGGACTGCGATCAGTCTAAGATAGGTGAGAAGTGTCTCCGCCCCTGCTCTGCTGGCGTCGGTTGCTGGGGAGTCGATCCGCGCGAGGATATTGAACAGCAAAGCGCCGGGCATCGCGCCCGGCGCTCGCCCAAGATGCAGCGCAGCGGACAACAAGATCCTGCCGCTCACTTCACTCTGACGGCGGTCGAAACGTCAGCTTAGACGAAACTTTGCTCGTCAGCAGAGCATTCAGCCGTTCCAACACCTCGCCAGTCACACGGCTGGCCGGCTCAATCTCAATAGCCAGCTGAAAGCTCGGCGTCAGGTTGTTGTCTCCACAGATCCTGAACAGCTCAGGCAATACCTCAGCCAGACTCTGGATTGCCTCACTATCAACCGGAGCCTCGGCCCGCACCAGCGGCGCATAAGTCAGAGGCCGCTCGCGGAGAGTGCTCGCGCTCGCCGCCCCCATAAGCGTGCTCTGCAGTCCGGCATGCACCGCCTCCGGGTGCACAACCAGAATCTTAACCGCTCGCGCCCCAGCATAGTCACAGGGCCAGGGACCAGAGTCAAGGCTGCGCTCTAAGAGGCGCTGCTGAAAAGCATCCTCAATGGCGGCCTGCACGCTCAGCCAGGGCAGTGGCACCCCAAAACGCTCAGCCAGCGCATCGGCGATCGCCCGCGCCGTCGTCTGCTCACCCTGCCAGGCCGCCGGCAGGTTCTCCGGCAGAATCTCACTGGCCGCCAGCGGGTCCCGCGGACGCCGCAAACGCGCCTGCTCGCTCAGCACATCGTCGGCCACCTCTTCGCCCAAAAAGCTACTGCGCCCGCTCAGCAGCCAGAGCTGTCGCCCGCGCACTGCCTCCCGTACCGCCTGCCTGATCGCAGCCGACTCAGCGCGCGGAATGATCAGCGTTTCACTGTAGCCATCGCGCTGCTCTTCAACAACATGGCCGCCGGCAAAGTAGGCGTAGAGCCGACTCAGCGGCAGCTCGTCCCCCTCCCACAGGCCTGGCAAAGCCCCAGGCTGCAACAGCTCGGGCGCCAGCGAGGTCAGGCTGGCCTCCTCCGCAAGGACCACCTCTAGTGCTGGATCGCGCAGCACCTCCTCATCAGGGCGCTGACGCCAGCAAGTGCGATAGCTGCGATCGGGCCGCGGCTGGCGAAAGACAAACTGCCCCTGCAGACCACCATTGATCAGCGTCTGCTTGATCGCATTGCGATCGACGATGCGCGGCAGATGCACAAACTGGGCGAAGGCATCCAGCAAGTCCTTGTAGCGCCGCGCCGTCTCTCCCTCTCGCCACAGCTCGTAAGGGCCACCCGGCAGCAGGGCCTCCGCCTCGATTGGCTGCTCGGAGAGGCGCACACGCTCATCGGCCCTGAGCGAGGCGTAAAGATTGCTCCCAGGCTTGATCTGGAACGCCTCCGCTACGTTGCTGGCCGAGAAAGCCACCACAATACAGTAGCTCTCGCGCACCAGCTCCTTGAGGCGCATCTCACTCTCTTTCTTCTCGCGCTCCAGCAGCACCTGACGATTGCTATCGATCTCCTGCTCTTCGCGCTTCAGTCGCTCCTCAACGTCGCACCAGCCCAGATAGCTGCGGATGGCCTCGCGTGCGCCATCCAGCCCGCGTGAATGGGGGGCCACCACGATGATGGCGTTGCGGTAGACGCGCGGCGCCTCGGGGCCGCTTTTCTCGTTGAGGAAGCGCAGGGCCAGCTCCGAGGGACGCTCGGGACGACAGGCCCCCTCGGGTCCCAGGATAACCAGGCGCAGATCGCCATCGTCGTCAACGTCGCGCGGCTCTCGGGGGAGCTTGTGGATATGCACCGAGGGCGGGTAGCTGGCCCTGGACGGGGCAAGATAGGAACAGCTCTCGATCTCTTGCCGCAGGTAGCTCTCGATGGCCTCGGGACTGATGTTCTGGCAGGCGTCATAGTGCATCTGGCGCAGGTTGGGCCTGGCCCCCAGGCGCCAGACCTTCGGCAGGGGCTGGCCTTGCTCCTCCAGAGTCTCCCGCTCACGCCAGGTGCTCTCATCCAGGAACCAGGAAACCTCGGTCCAGCGCTTCAATGCCTCCACCAGGGCAATGCGATCGGGACTCATCTGGCCGATGAGGCGCAGCAGCTCATGCAGGTTGGCGCTTCTGCCGACCGGCTGCGAGTGCAGGAAGGTGGCAAAGACCGCCTGCTCGATTTCGCGGAAGCGCAGCGCGGGAAAGTCACGCTGGATCTGACGCGCCTTCGCTAGCTCGCTCTCCAGGATGGCGCTCCAGGCCTGGCGCCGGCCCTCGTAGGACTCGTTTTCGGCGGTGGTGGCTAGCTCCAGGGCGACCTCCGAGAGGGCGGCGCTATTGGGTGGACCAAGAAAGGCGTTGACGGAGACCAGCGGACAGGCGTCCCAACGGGCAGCGTCTCGCAGGGCCAGGGCAAAGTTGCGCAGGGTGCCGCGGGTCCCCTGAAAGCTCTGCAGGTCGGTCCATTTGCCGTAGAAGAGGTCGATCAGGTCGGGATGGAAGGGATAGCTGGCGGCAACGCGCTCTTCCAGCTGGTGGCGCTGGCGTGCTACCTCTTCGACCAGTGAGGCGATCCCATTGACGGCAAAGATGGCCTGGGAACGAAAGAGGTCGCGATTGCGGATGGAGTCAGGCGTGAAGAAGCGCCGGCGCAGCACCTCGGCGACGTCATCTTTTTCGACGGGCTGAAAAACCGGTTCACGCTGGCGCCCGAGAATCTCTTGCAGCTCGTTGCTCAGCTCGCGCCCCAGCTCGTCGCGCTTGCGCGGATCGCTGGCCAGCAGTGAGACGACCACGGCACAGGTCGGAACTTTGTTGGCAGCCTGCGTCAGGTACTGGAAAAAGTCGCTCATGCGCCAGCGCCAGACGGAGTCGAGGCTCACTTTCTCGCGGACGTAGATGAGCACTTCGTCCATGAGGACAAGGGTGGCATCGCCCTGACGCGCTGGCAGAGAGAGCAGCTGAGTGAGCAGCTCCTCCGCCGGCGGTGTCTCACGCTCGGCGTCCTCACCGTCGCTGTGGATCAGGCGCAGCCCCTCGCTGCCGGCCAGTTGATAGGCGAGGATGCTCCAGGGATGACGCAGCAGGCGTCGCTCTCCGCCAGGCCCCGGGATTTCTAGCCCCTTCTCGGGGTCAAGCTTGTCGAAGGCCAGGACGGCGATGCGCGCCCGCGGGAGGGCGCTCAGGCTGATGGCGGCCAGAAACTCATCGACGGCGGGCAGCTTGGGGAGCCGCTCGGGCCGACGAGCCAGGTGGTAGAGGGTGATGAGGGTATGGGTCTTGCCCCCGCCATAGTACAGCTCAAGCTGGTAGACGGCGCGGTCGCTGCGCCCGGCCAAGCGCTGCATGACCTCGCGCGCCAGGCGGCGCATGTTTGCCGTCGGGTAGGTCAAGGAGAAGAATTCGTCTGGCTCGCGGTAGAGCGAGTTGCCTCGCTGCATGACGACGTCGTAGAGATCAGCGGCGAAACTGGCCAGGCTGAGATCGCCGCTCAGCAGCTCGTCGCGCAGGCGGACGATCTCATGCCAGGGGCGCCATTTAGGGGTGCCGGTGCTCATGATCGATCTCCTCTCTCCCTTCCTTCCTGCTCACTAGCTTGCTGGATGAGACTGATCACTGTCGCTGTGCTGGACTGCCTCGCTGGCGCCTGCGCCTGACCTGAATTGCCCCATGTAGGGATGAAAGCGGACTGGATAGACGGCCTTCAGGCCAGGGCCAGGCTTCCCATGTGCAGCGCTGGAGGCTCAGACCTGGCTGAACGGCAGACGCAGGCTCGGCAAGCCTTTGCGCATGGCAAGATGATTGCTGATGCTCTCTAGCAGCGAGCGCTCTTCACTGCCCTCGGGGGCCAGCTCGATGAGGGCCTGCAGCAGCGAGCGGAAGAGCGGCTTGTGATCGAGCATCTGGCGGTCGAGATAGTCGTTGACGGGACGGACGTCGCCGGCCTTCCAGAGATGCATGAGGTGATGAACCTGGTCGATGAGCGGGGGCGGCTCACCGTCTCGGCCACTGACGCTCTGGCCCAGGTGCGGCTGACGGCGCTGCTGCCAGCTTTTGAGGCGCAGACTGCTATTGCTCGCTTCGCTTTCGCTGTCGTCGTCCGCCTCTTCCTCGGGCAGGGCCTCGTCGTCCACGGGAGCAGTTCCGTTGTGACGGCCATTGCCGTTCGGCTGGCTCAGGTTACCACCGCGGCTGAGCAGGTCGTAGCGCTGCACCAGGTCGCGATCGCTGAGGCCGCAGGAGATGGCGTAGAGAATGCAGGTGCCGCTTGGGACGGCCTTGAAGCCGAAGCTGTAGCGGTGCAACAGGTAGTAGGCGGTGACATCGTCCAGCTCGCTGATGCTCTCGCCGCTCTGGCTGAGGACGCGCCCGACCATGAAGTCGACGACGATGCGCCGGACCTGACGCAGGAATTCGCTGACGCTCATGAGCTTTCCCGGCTCGTTGGCCTTTTTGACAACGGGGTAGCGGCTGTAGATCTCCAGAGCCGGACCGGTGGCGGCCCAGATGAAGTCGGGGCCGCGAATGCCGGCGTCCCAGAAGTGATGCAGGCGGCTGGTGATGTTCTGGCGCATCTCGTTGAGGACGGTTTTATCCCAGCCGGGCCGGGCGCTCTCGGGCCGCCGGCGACAGACCAGCCAGATGGAGGAGGCCAGAGCGGCGGAGGCGAGGGCGCGTGTGCGGTTCTCTCGTTCGGTCTGGATAGGCCAGGAGGCAACGACGACAAAGCCGGCGCGGATGAGGGCCGAGACGAGGGTCTCCCAGGCTTCGGGCTGCTTGTGGGCGAAGACGATGACCAGGCGTCCATCGGGCCGCAGGGCACGATAGCTGGCCTGGAAGGCGCGGAACATGCCGTCCTCGTAGACGGCGCGCGAGCGCTGGCTGTCGCCGCCGAAGCGGCTGGCATCGTCGATCAGCTCGCCGTCGTTCTGGTCGTGATCCCATTTGGGTGAGAGGGGCGCGGCGAACACGGCGTCGATCTCAGGGCTGAGGCCGTGCAGGCTGCGCCGCAGCCAGACGTAGAAGAAGTCCATCAGATCGGCATAGGGAATGGCATCGTAGTAGGGCGGGTCGGTGACGATGAGGTCGACCGGCTCTATGCTTACCTGGGTAGCGGAATGCCGCAGAATGCGTGGCGCAGTCGGGCTATGCCGGCAGGCTGCCAGAGCATGCTCAAGGTAGCGGGCCAGCCACTCTATGGCTCCGGGATAGCCGCCCGAGCTGTCTTCAAACGGGACGCACTCGGCAAAGTCCCATGTTATAGGTAACGAAAAGCGAACAAAAGTATGACCGACTGTATCTCTGCTGCTTACCCATGTGCACATAGTGCTCCCTCTATCCGCCAGGCGGTCGATCGCCAGCGCCAGATAGGCGCCGATCGCCTCCACCCAGTCTGGAGGGTAGCCCTGAGCGCGCAGCTCCTCGCGCACGGCGCGCGTCTCGCGCACGAACGTCCCCAGGGCCAGCAACTGGCGCGGCGTAAACAGCTGCTGCCAGCTCTCGAAGCCGTAGAGAGGGACGCGAATGCCCAGCGTCTCCTTACTAGGCAACGGCTCGCTCGGGAGGCCGAAAGGAATCGCCTCGAACACAGCGGGCAAAGCGCTGGCGGCCTCCTCAGCCAGGCGGCGCTCCTCCTCCGTCGGCAAGCGATACTCTTTTCTCTGTTCGCCCTCGACCACCACCGCCGTCAGCGTCGTCCCCAGGCGGCCCGCCATCCCCTCAAAGCGGATATCCTCCATCTTGATCACCGTCCCGCAGCAGGGACAGGTCACCCCCGTGCGCGACATCGTCCCCCCACCCACACGGCGCTCGAAAGCGCGCCGCTCCTGCGCCGTCCCCGTTGGCTTCGGCACGTCCTCCCAGATCGCGAAGACCACCCCTGTCCGCTCAGCATTCGGCTCCAGCTTCAGCGCCACCCGCTGGCGCTCCGTCCGCGCCAGCCAGCGCGTCTTGAGCAGCGGCACCGTCGCCCGACAATTCTTACAGCGCATCGTCCGCGCCCACAGATAGGCCACCGTCGTCTTGCCCTCTGGGGTCGGGTAGTAGCGCGCCAGCGCGGCGCGCGCCCGGCGCAGCACCTCCTCACCCCAGGCGCGCACGTGCCAGGACAGGTCGGCCTCCAGACTGATCTTCTCCATCAGCCCCGTCAGCGCCTGCTGCTGCAGCTCATCCATCTTCTCGCCATGCCTGCCCTCTCCATTCAGCCCCAGGCGGGCCAGCTCAGCCTTCAGCGCCGCCCCTTTCATGCCCTGGGCCTGCAGATAGTCCTTCATAAAGGCGTGAGAGCCTAAGACAAAGCCCGGCAGCGGGCGCCGCTCCCCGGCCAGGCGCCAGGGATATTCCAGCGTGCATTTCAGCAAGAACCAGGCCACCGGATTCAGGTCGATCGCCGTCACCTCGCAGCCCAGGCGCATCGCCTCCAGCGGAATAGCTCCCCCACCGGCGAAGGGATCAAGCACCCGCGGCGCCCGTCCGCCGAAGGCCGCGCGAATCTCCTGGCGAAACGGGGCCAGCGCCTCATCCGTCTCGCGCCCCCAGTGCAGTACCCCACCTTCCGTCTCCTCGGCATGCTCATCCTGCAGCCTGCCAGCCGAGCGCTTCCGCCGCACCGGATCTTTCAGGCGCCCGGCGATCCGCTCCAGCAACTGACGCCGCTGCAGCTCTGTGGCTGGAGCCGGCAGCAAAGCCGACAACAAGGCCGCCCGGCAGGCCGCCAGCGGACGGCGCGCCGGCCAGATGTGCAGCGTTGACAGGTGCCCGTGGCGCACATTCTTCTCATGCACCGCATCCAGCGACGTCTGCTTTAACGGAAAATCGACCTCAATCAAGCGACTCTCTTCATGCATAACCATATTCTCTGACAGCAATCTAGAGGATAAGAAATAAAAAAATGAAACAAAATAGGGGAAGATCACTCACTCCTCGGCGGCGCGCTGAATATCCGCCGGCGCAAACTGCACGCTCCCTTTCGGGTAAGGGATCAGCTTCGCGCAGGGATTCTGCACGCGCCGCAGCACCGGAGCCGCCTTCTCACACTCGAAAACGCAGTAGAGCCAGTATTTTGCACCCAGATTCTGCGCGCGCCGGTATTCATTTTCCGTCATCTCAATTGGACCAAGCCCGACGCGCCCCTTCACCTCGATTGCTCGCTCCTCGCCCGCAGGGCGCCGCGAAAGCAAATCGAAGCCTGGCCACGGCTCCAACCCGGCGGCCCGCGCCTTCTCCGGCGTCGACACATCCCAGACCCTGGCCCCACGCTCCTCCTCATAGGCGCGCGCCACCCGCATGGCGATCTCCTCCACCTCTGCAGCATAGCGCTGCTGATCCTCGGGATCGGCAGACGGCAAGACCAGCGCCTGCGCCACAACCGTCACCTCACTCAGCGTCAACAGCTCCGGCTCGCGGCTCAGCGCCGCCAACGCCGCCGCCCGTCGCGCCTGCAGCGACTGCTGCAGCGCCCGCACGCGCGTCAACTCAGCCTTCGCCCGGGCATTGCCGGCCTGCGCCTTCTCATACAAGCGGCGGCGGCGCTCAGCCAGCTCCCCCTCCTGGTAGGTAAAAGCGCGCTCCAGGAAGACCTGCCGCTCCTTCAGCGTTCCCAGCAGAGCCGCACGCCGCTCCTCGACCAGGCGCCTTCCCACCGTCTCCTGTACAAAAGCCTCCAGCGCCTCCACATACTGCGGCCAGCGCGGCAGCAGCGAGCGCCAGACCCGCTGAGCCTCCGGCGCCTGCTCGCTCCTCCCCGCGCGCAAGAGCAGCAGCTGCTCCGCCGGGCACTCCTGCAGCGTCCCATCTTCCTCCCAACGCAGGCCAACCAGCTGTACCTGCACCCGCTCGGGCCGCTGCAAAGCTCGCAGACTGGCATCGGCCTCACGCAGCACCTCCAGGCGCAGCAAAGAGAAGACATACGGACGGCGCGCCGTCGGATCAACGAAGACCGCCCCGCGCTCGGCCAGCTCGCCGTAGCGGACCCAGAGCAAATGATACAGCTGATCAAAGACCGGCTCCCCCGGATAGAGAAAGATCGCCTCCTCGCCCTCGCCCGGCGGATAGACCGTCAGCCGTCCGCGGCGAGCGGCTGGATAGCGCTCCAGCCTGGTCAAGGCGCCAGAGCCTGGCACCTGCTCGCACAGCCTGAACGTCCCATCGCCGTTATCCTCCACGCGCAACCCCAGCAACGGAGCCGCCCGCTCCACAAAAGCCCGCACATAGCCCGGCAGCAGACGACGATAGCGCTCACGCTCCAGCTCCTGGCGCACACGCGGCAGCTCGCGCCTGATCGCCTCGCCTGCCGAACCACTCAGCCCATAAAGCCGGCGCTCCTCCTCCTGCTCAGCCCGTACCCGCTGCGCCGTCAGCGATTCCTCCAGCCGTCGCCCGATCTCCTCCGTCGCCTCCGCCGGCCCCAGCACCACCTGCTCCATATACTCGCGCAGCGACACCCCCTCTAGCAGCCGCCCGATCACATCAAAAACCTTATCGCTCCCCAGCTCCTGGCGGATCGCCTCCAGCTTCTCCAGCAGGCGCTCCATCACCCGGCCCTCGCGCGTATTGGCGGCCACCAGATTGACAATATGCACCGAATCGTGACGCTGGCCATAGCGATGAGTGCGCCCCATGCGCTGCTCCAGGCGGGCCGGGTTCCACGGGAGATCGTAGTTCACCAGCAGCCAGGCCACCTGGAGATTGACACCCTCGCCGGCGGCGTCCGTCGCCAGCAGATAGCGCGCCCCGCCCTCCTCCACTGGCCTGCGGAAAAAGGCCACCGCCTGCTCACGCTGCTGATAGTCCATACCGCCGTGAATCACCGCCAGCTGGCCGGTGAAGCCCAGCGCCTCCAGACGCCGCTGCAGAAACTCCAGCGTATCGCGATGCTCCGTAAAGATAATCAGCTTCTCCCCGGCAAAGCGCGGATCGCGCAGCACCTCGCGCAGCTTCTCAAACTTCGCCTCTGAGCCGCGCTCATAGACTCGGCGAGCCTGCTCCAGCAGCGCAACCACCTGCGCGCGCTCCGCCTCCAGCTCCTGCAGCGACGAGGTCAGCACCAGGCGCAGAATCTCCTGCTCTACCTGCTCGTGCTCCTCCTGGCCCGCAGCGCTCTCCTCCTCATCGGCGGTCTTCGTCTCCAACGGATCGCTCAGATGGGCCGAGGCGGCCTGCTTCTGGAGCTGGCTCAGGTGCGCCGTCAGCAGCTCGCCCCGGCGCACCCGCTCGATCAGCTCATCGAGACGCGCCAGCCGCCGCTCCAGCGAGCGCAGCAGGGCATAGGTCGAACTGGCCAGCCGCCGCTGAAAAACGCTCATCGCCAGGCGCGCCGCCTCGCGGTTCAGCAACTGAGCACGGTTATAGGTCGTGCGGATATACTCGGTCGTCGCCTCATACAGCTCCTGCTCAGCGGGAGTCAGCTCGTAGCGCAGCGTTGTCGCCATGCGCGGCGGATAGAGCGGGCGCCCATCGAGCGTCACCAGCTCCTCCTTGACGCGGCGCAGGAAATGCTGCTGACGAGCCTTGGGCGGATACTGCTCAAACGCCTGCATCGTCGACAATAGCTCTGGCTCCAACAGGCGCCAGAGGCAGTAGTAAGCGTCCGCCTTTCCCATATGGGGCGTCGCCGTCAACAGCAGGAGATGATGGCAGCTCCAGGACAGCGACCAGCGCGGCTCGTCTGACGGAATACCGGCCAGCGCCTCAGCCAGGCGATAGCGGTCCGTTGCTCTCAAATGCCCATCGCTATCGAAGCTCGCGCTGAGCTTGTGGGCCTCATCGAAGACCACCAGATCGTACGGCTCGACCTCCGGCTCCTGGAGCCGCCCAAAGAGACGCTCGCCAGCCAGCGTATCGACGCTCACGATCAGCAGATCGCTCCCTGATCCCAGGAAAGGATTGCCCCCGCGCGCCTCACTGCCCATGACAATGCGGAAGGGCAGATTGAAGAGCGTGCGCAGCTCGCGCTCCCAGTTTCCAACCAGGCCCGCCGGCGGCACGATCAGGACCCGCCTGATCAGGCGGCGACTGAGCATTTCACGGATATAGAGGCCCGTCATGATCGTCTTCCCGGCGCCGGCATCGTCCGCCAGCAGAAAGCGCAGGCGCGGCTGCGGCAGCATATGCTCATAGACAGCGAGCCGCTGGTGAGGGAGGGGGTCGATCAGGGCCACCTCGGCGGCGAAGGTCGGATTGAAAAGATAGGCATGCGAGAGCCGTTCACCCTCCACCAGGGTCCGCACTACCTCCGGGTCGGCAGTGAAGTCAGGCGGCCTCTCCTGAAAGGGTTGGTCTAGAGGGGCTAGGACCTCTGGGCTAGAAGGAAGGCGATGGGGACCGTACCACTCAATGAGCTGTTGGCGCAGCTCTGGCGACAGAGGAAAGAGTCCTTCCTGAATGCGTTGCACAAGATCAGGATGAGAAGCAAACCGTTTTGCCAGCTCTTCCTGTGTCCAGCCTCGCCGTCGGAGCCAGCGACGTTTCCCAGAGCCGAAGGCATTGGGGTTACCAGGGCCACTGCCCGTATCACTCAAGGGGTTGCTCCTTGCAGGACATCCTATGCATCACAACCATTTCGCCTGCCGCCAATTGTACTATATTGGCCTCTACTGATCAAGTAGGCCGGAGAAGTCAGATCGGGCCTGTGTTGAGGCAGAGCACAAGCGGCGGGGCAGCGGATCGCCGCCTTTCATGAGAAAATTCTCATCTTTCTCCAATCTTTTTTCAAAAGAAGGCTCCTATGCTAAAGGCGATAGATAGACCTGGGGGCAGGCGCCGATAGAGAGAGGTGCCCAGGCGGGTGGCAACCCTATCCCCAGCCATCCATCGTCGGAGCAACCTCGCCGAGGTGCTCCGACGCCTGGATGGCACAGTTGCAGCAACGAAGCGAGCACGCGAAGACCGCATCAGACATAGATCAAAACAGCAATCAAGCTAAGTAAGCAAAAGAAGCGAAGCACACGAAGCAGGGAACAACCGAACAAGAAAGAGGAGAGACACCATTGATCCTGCTAGAACGGCCAGCCGGTGAACCCACCAGCGGCCCTGCTCAGCAGAGCATAAACCCGGCGCGGAGCAGAGAGAGCGCGCGTCTTATACCTGAGCCACGAGTGACCATAGCCAGCCGTCCGCGGGCCGGCCAGTGCCAGCCACAGGCAGAGCAGTCCCGGCGATCCCGGACCATCCAGTCCCTGCGGCCCACGCGGCTCTACCGGCTCACGCAGCCGCAGCCAGGGCTAGGAAGAGCCATTTCCCTGGCTCTCCTGCCAGCCGATCAGGATGAAGAACTCATCGTCAACCAGGAGCAGGCGAACCAAAGTCAGACCAGGGCAAGCGGTGATCGGCGCCGCTCGAACTGGAACGTAGGTCAGCTCCTGCGCTTCGCCATCACGGGCGGCCTCAACACCCTGGTTGATATCCTTGTCCTCAACCTTCTCGTCTGGCTCCTGGCCGTCAGAAGCACGCCACTGCTGCTGGCCTGCAACATCGTCGCCTACTGTGTTGGAGCCATCAACAGCTTTATCCTCAACAAATACTGGACCTTTGGCAAGCGTGAGCCAGTCACGAGCGGCGAGCTCCTGCGCTTCGCCCTCATCACCATCAGCGGCAGCCTCTGGAGCAGTGGCATCCTCTGGCTGGCCGGCCTGGGCCTAGAGCATATCCTGGTTAACCCGACGCTATGGACCAACGCCGCCAAAATCATCGCCATCGGCGGCACGGCTCTCATCTCCTACCTGGGTTTACGGCTCTGGGTCTTCGTCCAGCGCCGCCCTGGCCAAAGTGTGACAGGCATGCATCTTTCAGTCGGGCAACGGCGTTGCTCACAAAGGGGACCGTCGCCCGCCGAGGGCCACGGTCCAACACCTCTAACACCGCACGCTTATCAAACCCTGTCGAAGAGGAAAGGACCCGAAACGCTATGATGGGAATACCGACCCCGGCTCCGACTCCGGCGCTCCCGGAGGTCGAGCAGCCGCTGGCCCCCGATACAACACCAACAGCGAGAACAAAGTGGGACTGGCCACCGCTCTGGCGACGCCTTGCCTTAGCGGCCATTGCCCTGCTGTCAGTTTTTCTCAACTTCTACCAGCTCGGCGCCAACGGCTTTGGCAACCTCTACTACGCCGCGGGCGTGCGCAGCATGCTCGATAACTGGCACAACTTTTTCTTCGTCTCCTTTGATCCTGGCGGCTTCGTCACCATCGACAAACCGCCCCTGGGCTTCTGGCTGCAGGTTGCCAGCGCCAAAATCTTCGGCTTCACGGCCTTCAGCATCCTGCTGCCCCAGGCCCTGGCGGGTGTCCTCTCTGTCCTGCTGCTCTACCACCTGGTGAGGAGACATTTCGGCACCACCGCCGGTCTGCTGGCAGCCCTGGCCCTGGCCATCAGCCCGATCAGCGTCGTCACCAACCGCAACAACACCATCGACAGCACACTGGTCTTTGTCATGCTGCTCGGCGCCTGGGCTGTCATGCGGGCCGCCGAGACCGGCAAGCTGCGCTGGCTACTGCTGTGTGCTCTCTGTATCGGGCTGGGCTTCAACATCAAGATGCTCGAAGCCTACCTGGTTGTGCCAGCCTATGGTCTGCTCTACCTGCTGGCCGCCCCGCGGCGCATTTGGGTCCGCATCGGCCATCTGGCCCTGGCCCTCGTCGTCCTGCTGGCCGTCTCCTTCTCCTGGGCCCTGGCCGTCGACCTGACCCCGGCCTCAGCCCGCCCCTACGTCGGCTCCAGCCAGGACAACTCGGAGATCAGCCTGGCCCTGGGCTACAACGGCATTGAGCGTCTCCTGGGGCAATTCGGCTTTGGTCCCGGAGCCCGAGGTAATTTCTCGGCCTTCGAGCGCAGCATCAATGGCACGAATAGCAGCAGCTCTAGTAGTGCAAATAATAATAGTGGCAATAACGGCACTAATCCACCGTCGCCAGCGAGCAACTACTTCCAGCCTGGCAGCAACAATAGTAACGGTAGCGCGCCGGCTACTGAAGCGAGCGCTACCCCGGGCTACAACAATGGCACAGGCAACGGGAATGCAGCTGGCACCCCTGGGCAGGTGCCCGAGGGCTTCCAGGGCGCGCGCAACGCCGGTGGCAACGCCGGCGGTGGCGGCATGTTCGGCACTGGCACGCCTGGTCCTTTCCGCCTCTTCAACGAGCCACTTGGCGGGCAGATCGTCTGGCTGCTCCCGCTGGCCCTGCTGGGCATCGTGGCCGTCGCCTGGCAGCGGCGCCCGCGCTTCCGGGGCGACCCTGAGCAGCAAGGGCTGGTCCTGTGGGGCGTCTGGCTGCTGACCACGGCGGTCTTCTTCTCGGTGGCGGGCTTCTTCCATCAGTACTACCTGACGACGATGGCCCCGGCGGTCGCCGCCCTCTTTGGCATCGGCGTTGTAGTCATGTGGCACGATTACCGTCGCCGCGGCTGGCGTGGCTGGCTGCTGCCGCTGGCTCTGCTGCTAACAGCCCTGGAGCAGCTGCACATCATCACCAGCAATCCGGCCTGGGGCACCTGGCTCATTCCCCTGATCGCCGTGCCTTGCGCCCTGGCGGCCCTGGTTCTCTTCATGGCGCGCTTCATCCCCTTCCTGCGTGAGCGCGCGCAGGTACTGGTGCCCGCCCTGGTGGTGGCCCTGATCGCGTTGCAGCTCACGCCGGCGGTCTGGTCCTTCATTCCTGTCCTGCGCGGCGAGGCGGCCAGCCTGCCAACTGCTGGCCCCGGCAACCAGTTCGGCGGCCTTGGTGCTGGCGGCTTCTCGGCCTTCGATAGGGGCAATGGCAACGATGCCGCGCGCTTCCGCTCCTACTTTGGAGACTTTGAGCGCGCTGCCAGCGGACAGAATGGAAGCGGTGCCTTGCCGGCCAATGGGCAGGGTCCTAACGGCGGAGACGGGGGGGTGACCGTCAATACGGCCCTCATCAACTACCTGGAGGCCCACCGCAATGGCGCCAAGTACCTGGTGGCGGTCATGAGTTCGAACGAGGCCGATTCGATCATTCTGGCCACCAATCAGCCGGTGATGGCGATGGGCGGCTTCTCTGGCAGCGATCCGATCCTGACGCCGGCCAAACTGGCCCAATTGGTAGAGAGCGGCCAGGTGCGCTTCTTCCTCATCAGTGGCAGCGGGCGCGGCTTCGGCGGCGGTGGCCAGAGCGACCTGATTAGCTGGATTACCCAGCACTGTAAAGAGGTACCGAGCAGCGCCTGGGAGTCCTCTAGCACCGGCAGCACGAGCACCGGCAGCTTCGGTGGGACCCAGCTTTACGAGTACACCGGCAGCTTCGGTGGGACCCAGCTTTACGAGTACACCGGCAGCTAAACATAGCAGATAACCCGCGAGGCAGGGCGTTCGGCCTGGCCCTCTGCTCGGGCCTGCCGACGGGCGCCCCGTCTCGCGCTCCCATTCACCTGTCCTGTCCTACCTCGTTCCAACGGGCCTGCTCTTCCTGCGCTGGCAGCAGGGCAGGCCCCTCCTTCTTCTCCCCCTGTACTCTCCTGGACCTATCTCATTGTCTTTGTTTCAGGCGCCATTACCTGCTATGGTACTTTATGGCACTCTCTGAAAATAGATGAGCTTTTTCTTAAGAAAAAAGTCCAGAACTGGACTCACAGGATGGGTATCTGTATCAAGACTACCTGCTTTGGAAGCAGTGAGGGTGATAATCTTGACGAACACGGAAAGATTTGTTATTGTGAGATAGCACATTTGATTTTGTCTATGCTGTAGCACAAGGGCGAGAGCCTCAATATTCTTGATGTACTGATTAACCGCGGTGCCCGATTAGTAGCCCTGATAGCGTCCTGTGCTGCAGCGAGGAGTGGAAGGCTCCTATTCAGCAACTACCTGTCAAGGAGGAAGATACGCATGAGGCGTATTCTCAGCAGGAAGCTATTCTGGGTAGTAATGATCACGCTGCTCGTCCTCGTGGGAGGTGGGCTAGCCTTAGTGCCCGTGTTCTTGGGGACACACACGGCGGCGGCGGCGCCCGTCGACCAGCTCGTCGGCTATGGAGCCGGTACCACTGGCGGCGCCGGCGGGAGCGTCACCACTGTCAGCACGCTCTCTGCTCTGCAGAACGCTGTCAAGGGGTCCTCGCCCAAGATCGTCTACGTGAGTGGTACGATCACGGGCGACACCGATGTCGACGTCGGCTCCAACACCAGCATCATTGGCGTCGGCTCCACGGCCTCGCTGGTCGGCATTAGCCTCTCCATTAAGGATGTCAGCAACGTTATCATTCGCAACCTGAGCATCTCCTTTGTGCGCGCCGACGGCAACACCAGCGGGGATGCCATCCATATCGAGCACTCTCAATATATCTGGGTTGATCACAACAATCTCTTCTCCGATATGGACCACGGTAAGGACTACTACGATGGGCTGATCGATATCACCCACGCCGCCGACTACATCACGGTCTCCTGGAATCGCCTGCACGACCACTACAAGGTCTCGCTGGTGGGCCATTCCGACTCGAATGCCGCGGAAGACACAGGCCATCTCCATGTCACCTACCATCACAACTGGTTCTATAACGTCAATTCGCGCCTGCCCAGCCTGCGCTTTGGCACTGGCCACATCTACAACAACTACTACCAGAACGTGGATGACAGCGCCATCCATTCGCGCATGGGAGCCCAGGTACTGGTTGAGAATAACGTCTTCCGCAACGTCGATGTGGCTCTGACAACGACCGGCGATAGCCCCCAGGATGGCTTCACCAACGCGCGTGGCAACGACTACGGCGGCGCGACGGTCGACATTACCCAGGTTGGAACCTTTACAACGGCTCCCTACAATTACACCCTTGATCCGGTCAGTGATGTCATCAACGAGGTGACGACCTACTCCGGTGTGGGGGTCGGTGAGCGGCAACGGCTCCAGCGGCGGTGCGACGCCAACGCCGACAGCGAGCGCGACGCGCACACCAACCCCGACGCCGACGCCAACGGCAGCAGCAACGCGCACACCGACGCCGACCCCGACGGCCTCCGCTGGTACAGCCTGCCGTGTCAGCTATGCGGTGACGGCCCAGTGGCCAGGCGGCTTCACAGCCAGCCTGACAATCACCAACACGGGCACGACAGCCTGGAACGGTTGGCGGCTGACCTTTACCTTCCCGTCTGGGCAGACGGTGACCCAGGGGTGGAACGCAACCTTCAGCCAGTCGGGCAGCACGGTGACGGTAACCAATGCCTCCTATAACGGGAGCGTGGCGCCCGCTGCGAGCGTCAACCCGGCGCCCGGCTTCAACGGAACCTGGACGACCGCCAATAGCAAGCCGACGTCCTTTAGCGTCAACGGAGTGAGCTGCAGCCTGGCCTGAGTAAGTGCCAGCCAGTTGTCCATCCGTGTCTCAACGCTCTTCCCTTCGAGCAGCCTGGTCCCGGTCCAGGCTGTCGCAGCAGCCCGCTACCGCTACCGCTACAGCTGCAGCGCGGCAGCAAAGGAGCAGTGCCAGAGAAAGAGCAGCAGCAGCGTAGTGTGGCGCCGCTTCTGACTGGCAGTCAGTTGAGCGCAACCGCATCGGCAGAGCTGGCCCCCGTGCCGGTGTGGTTCCTTGCCTTCCTTCCTTCGTCCTCGCCGCAGCGCCGGGCCTGGCCTGAGCCTCTTCGTGTCCCTCCTCGCGCACTCCTGTTGGGACTCCTCTGGTCTCGGACGGCCCTCTCTTAGAAGCTGGTGAGAGGTTTCTCATCTTCTTCCAATGCAATTCTCATCATGGCGTGGCATAGCTAAGGATGAGTCATAGAACGTTGATACGGTAGAGGTCGACCGGACAGCCGGGCCTCCCTGCGAAGAATAGCTGAGGCGAGCGTCTGAGTGAGAAGCTTCTCATCTTTCTCCAATGAAGGCCCAAGAAACGGTTGGTAAGCTAGAGGTTGTCAAGTCTGATGCTTTACTTTCGCGAGGCGCTCTACACACGAGAGGTGAAACCATGCACGATGAGAGAAATGATCGAAACACCGGGGCCAGAGGAAGCAATGGTGGGGCTTATGGTGGAGGCATCTACAGCAGTGGAGCCTATGGGACCTATGGCAGCTATGGAGCTGACGGCGGTCTCACCGCCCGCCCCAACGCCATCCCTGACATCTCCCCTGGCTATCCTGGGGGGACAGGAGCGGCAGGTACTCCCTACTTGCCTTCCTATTATCCTCCCTACGGGGTTGGCCAGGAGAGAAGAACAGGCTGGGAGACGATGCCCATGCCCGCAGCAGGCAGCGCCTGGCAGCAGCCGCTCTACAGCCGCAGCATGCCGGGAGCCGAGAAGCTCACGCCCCCGGCACGGAAGCCGTCGGCTACAAGAGCTGCTGGTGCCGGAGCGGCGTCCTCGAAAAAGCGGGCCAGCATGCCCAAAGAGCAGGCTCAGCGCCTGGCGCAGCGGCTGAAGCGCTGGGCTGTGGCGCTCGCTGTGGCGGGTTTCGGCACTTTTAGCGCTCTGGTAGCCTTCCACCAGGCCAGCGCCAGCGCCAGCGCCTCTCAGACCAACGTCAATAGCTCCTCGTCCTCCGGCTCACAATCGCAGGTCAACACGCCATCCAGTGGTAATAGCTCGTCGTCATCATCGTCATCGTCGACTAATGCCAATAGCAATGGTGCCAGCTCATCCTCATCTGGCTCGTCTGCCCAGTCTTCCAGCTCGACGGGCAGCAGCTCAAGTCAGGACAGCAATGGCTTCTTCAATCAACAAGGAGGGGATAACTTTGGCAGCCAGCCGACTTTCGGGCAGGGCCACAGTGGCAGCGGCGTCTCCTGAGCCTCAGTATGTGACACCGCCGGGGATGCTGCGCGGCAGCTTTCAGGCGATGGGAACCACCGTCAGCTACCTGCTGCCTCTTGAGGGGAGCGAGCAAGGAGCTGAGCTGATTGCCGACCTCTTTGCCCGCTGGGAAGCCATTCTGAGCCGCTTTCGCCCTCAGAGCGAGCTGACGCGTCTTAACCGCAGCGCTGGCCAGTGGGTTGAGGTGAGTGAACTCCTCTACGTAGTGCTTACGCGGGCTTTAGAGGCCGCGGCAGCCAGCGATGGCCTCTACGATCCAACGCTGCTGCCGCAGCTCCTGCAACTGGGCTACGATCGCAGCTTTGAACTGCTGGAGCAGGCGGGGGAGGCAGCGCGCGCTGAGCAAGAGGAGGAGATGAGCACCCGGAGGGGCGAGCCTTTGGAGAGTTTGCCTGGCGGGGCCTGGCGTCGTATTGAGGTTGATCCGGTGATGCGGCGGGTGCGCCTGCCAGCTGGGGTGCAGCTGGACTTTGGTGGCATTGCGAAAGGGATGGCCGTCGATACAGCTCTGGGGGCCTTGCGCCGCCGTGGTCTGGGGCCAGCCCTGGTCAACGCTGGCGGCGACCTGGCCGTGGCCGGCCTGCCCCCCGCTGGCGAGCACTGGGCCATTGCCATCCCGGGACGCCACGGTGGCTGGACCGTTCCCCTGCGCCGTGGCGCCGTGGCCACCTCCGGCATTGCTCGCCGTCGCTGGTGGCGAGACGGTAGCCTGCGTCATCATCTGCTCGATCCACGCACGGGGCTGCCCGTCGCTAACGACCTCTGGTCGGTTACTGTCGTCGCCGACCGCTGTGAGCAGGCCGAGGTGGCCGCCAAAGTGGCTTTTATTCTCGGCCCCGAGGAAGGCCCGGCCTTCCTGCGCCGCCACAATCTCGCTGGCCTCTTTATCCACGAAGATGGAAGCTGGCAGAGCGTCGCACCCTGGCCGACTCATCTCATGACCGCCTGGCAGGAGGAAGCCGGACTGCCAGCAGCGGAACAAAGGCAGCTATAGCGAGGAGTGTGAGCGCTGTCTGCATGGGCCATCGATGCGAGATAGCGGCGCGGCGGTCACTCATCCGCTGAAGAATGAAAAAAGGAACGCACTTCCCCTCTCTATAAAGAAAGAGAATGTCTATGTCGACGATCTGGCAAAGCGTAACCTGGAATGTGGCGCGGGCGGGTGGTCTGACAGCCTACCTCCTGCTGACGCTGGCGGTCTGCGCCGGGCTGGCGCTCTCGGCGCAGTTGCAGTCGCCGGCGCGCTGGCCACGGCTGGTCAACAATGAGCTGCACAATTTTCTGACCCTGCTGGCAACCATCTTTGTCGGCCTGCATGTCCTGGCCGTCTGGGTTGACCCCTTTACACATTTTGGCTGGAATGAGATCCTGATTCCTCTGGCCAGTCACTATCGGCCCATCTGGATGGCGCTCGGTATCTGCGCCCTCTACCTGGGGATCGCCATCGGCATCAGCACCTTGCTGCGTCCCCATATCGGCTATCGCTGGTGGCGTCGCTTGCACCTGCTTACCTTGCTGCTCTTCGCTCTGGCCACCCTGCATGGGCTGGGCAGCGGCAGCGATAGCCAGAGCTGGTGGGCGGTGGCCCTCTATGGTGGCAGCCTGTGGGCGGTTGGCTGGCTGCTCTGGAGGCGGGTGCAGGTCGCGCGCCGCAGCAGACAAGAGCGGACCCAGCTACAGACGCGGCTGCAGGCCCAGCAGGCCCAGATGCAGCCGGCTCAGACGATGGTGCCGCCCCAGTTCCAGAGGCCGGGAGCGTGGGGGACTGGCACGGGCACGGCGGTGACGGTCAGGCCACCAGCCCAGGGTGGCACCGCTACCCCTCTTGCCGAGCCGTGGCGTCGCTACTAAAGGTCGGGGAGATGTCAGGCAGGTGAGATGTTTGCTCTGCTGTGGCCTGGGTAGGACCAGGGCCAGGGTCGGACCGCCTGCCCTCTCTTCCTGGCCTGACCCACTTTCCTTCCTTCCTTAATATATGGGTGACGAGCGAGCGAACGGGTGAGTGAAAAGCAGAGTTGACAGAACGGTTCTCCCTTGTTACACTCGCTGGTAGAGGACCAGGTTAGAGCCTGGTCTGGCGGAGCAACCAGCGTAGCGCGTCGGCGAAGAAGAAGAACCAGGGCCAGTGATGCAGCCCGATCCAGCGCGAGCGACCAGGCACGAGAGTAGCCTACGCCTGCTAGCCAGCCTCATGCTGATGGTGATTCCTGTCAGCGGCGGCCTGGTTGTCCTTTCTGCCTACCTCAGCCCGCTTGTGCCCAGACTGGCCCTCGATAGCGCCCAGCAAGTCACCCTCTCCCTGCTCCTCGCGCTCTGTGTTCAACTCATTGGAACCAGCGCCCCACTCGGCTCCTACCTCGTAGCCCTGCTCATCACTGCGGCTTTCTATCTGGCGGCTCTGCAGACTGCCCTTGTCACCCAGAGCTGGCCCCTGTTTATCTGTCCCCTGGCCTTTGTCCTGCTCAGCCGCTGGGCTTCGATGCCGACGCCTCAAGCTGCTGTGGCGGGCAGCTTCAGAGCTTTAAGACTGGTGGTCGTTCTCGTCATGATTGTGCTGGCCGATCTGCTGGCGCGCTGGTGGCAGCCTCCACTTGTGGGCCTCCTTCTCGGCATCCCGGCTATCCTGCTGGTCTGGCGTCTCCCATGCCTGGAGGATGACAGGCGCCTGATCATCACGCGCGTCATCCTGCAAGCCACGACTCTCCTGGTAGTCCTCTCTCTCCTGGTGGGCCTGGGGCAGCTGGTCAGCTTGCCACGCGGTCTGGTGGCTCTCTTCTGCTGCTATCTGAGCACCGTCTGGGGTGCTCCTACTCTCAGCGCCCGTGATCGTCTCGCTCTCTGGCTCACCCTGGTCCTGCTCCTCCTCTGCTGCTCCTACTACCTCGCCAGCAGCAGAGTCCCCGACTCGCTCAGCTGGATCTTGACCCTCAGCAGCCTCATTTGCCTCCTGGTGGCCATGCTCACCCTCTGGCTACTGCCGTGACTGCACAGGCTGGCCCGGCCATAATCTTCTCTGATCGTGCTGCGCGCTAGCAGACGTTAACGGGAGGGAACTTTCGACGCACCGACTTCCGTTTGCGTGTCAGCCGCCTCCTCTACAATCCGCGGCACCTGCCGCAAGGAGATGATCAAAGGAGCGAACTGATCATCCACCAGACTGGCGGCCTCCTCAACGGAGAAGAGTTCAAGGCCGCCCTTGACCGGGCCTGAAGCGGGCAGGCCGGGCGCGGGCTAGTCCGATGCTGACGGAGAAGCCTCGGCAGCGGGAGCGTCTGACACCGAAGCGAGAGCTGGTCTGGCCACGCCCAGCCAGCGCGCCACCAGCGACACCGTCGTCCCCTGCAACAGCACCGAGGCCAGCACCACAAAAAAGACCAGATCGAAAAGCAGTCCAGCGCGCGGCAGCCCGGCCAGCAAAGGAAAGGTCGCCAGCACAATCGGCACGGCCCCGCGCAGTCCGACCCAGGCCACAAAGAGCTTCTCCCGCAGCGGCATACGCCGCAGAGGCAGCAGAGCCAGCAGAACTGCCAGCGGGCGAGCCACAAAGACACTCACCAGCGTAATCAGCACACCGGCGAGGGCCACCGCTGGCAGACGCGACGGGAAGACCAGCAGGCCCAGGATCAGAAACATGGCGATCTGCATCAGCCAGGCCAGGCTATTGTGAAAGCGCCCGATGCGTTCAATGCCCTCCACCCGGCTATTGCCCAGCAGCAGCCCGACCAGATAAACCGCCAGGAAGCCACTGCCGCCCAACAGCGCCGTAACCGCGTAGGTAAAGAGCGCCAGCGCGATCGTCAGTACCCGATAGAGGCCCTCCACGTCCAGATGCAGCCGTCCGATCAGCCAGATCGCCAGACCTCCAATCACCAGCCCCAGCGCCAGGCCGATCCCCATCTGCTGGACAAAGAGCAGCAGTATGCTCAAAGGTGGGGTCTCTGGCTCGCTCAGGAGACGGATCAGGCCGAGTGTCAAAAAGACTGCCATCGGGTCGTTCGTGCCAGATTCCAGCTCTAGCAGAGGGAGCAGCTGGCTGCTCAGGCGCAGATTGCGTGCTGCCAGCACACTGAAAACCGCTGCCGCATCCGTGGCCGAGATCAGTGCCCCCAGAAGGAGGCCATCCAGGAGCGAAGCATGGAGCAGCCAGACTGCGAACAGGGCCACCACAAGAGCACTCAGCAGCACGCCAAGCGTCGAGAGGAGGAGGGCCCCGCCGAGGGCAGGCCGCACCGCTGACCAGCGCGTCTCTAGTCCCCCGGCGAACAGAATCAACACTAACGCTACGATACCCACCGCCTGGGCCAGTTGGGCATCGTCGAAATAAATACCGCCCGGACCGTCCGAACCGGCGAGCATTCCCAGGCCCAGAAAGAGCAGCAGGGCCGGAATCCCCAGCCTACCGGCGATCTTCCAGGCCAGCACGCTCAAGAGTAATAGCAGCGATGCGACCAGCAGCGCGCTCTCGAAATGCATCGGCTCCTCCCGTTGCCACACTTGCTGTCTTGCCAGCCGCCGACGCTGAACAGACAGCTTCTTTGCCTGCTTCTCTTCTCTCTTTTACGATAGCAGCGGGAACAACCATGACGCAAGGCAAAGGGCTAGAGCGAGTCAGTGAGCGCGTGCTCTCCCTTACTGAGGACGCTGGCCGTAAATGACATAGAAATTACAGTAGCTACGGTACTGTTCGCACTCATGCAGCCAGGCGGTGGCGAGCTGCTGGTATTCCTCGATGCTGGCGCCGGTGGTAGCCGCCACCAGCGGGGCAATCGTCTGGTTACCGGCGGCGAAGTCCGTGCGCGCCATGTTGCCCAGACGTCCCCCCCAGTCACCGATAGGAATGGAAATGACCTGGGAAGTAACGTGCAGCAAACCGGCCTCGCGCAGCATTGGCTCCAGGCGCAGGGCCATCTTCAGATCGATGCCGCGGCTCTGGCAGGCGGCTACGATCAGCTGGAGCATGCGCGTTGTCGCCGGGCCGCTGCGCTGGAAGAGGGGATCAACCTCAACCAGCTCCAGCCAGCCGCCTGGGCGCGTCACGCGCACCAGATCCTGGATCACGAGCGGCCAGCGATCTGCCGGTAGAGCGAAGACGAGCAGGCGTTGATGGACAAAGTCGAAGCTGCCAGCAGCGAAGGGAAGGCCGTCCAGCAGGTTTCCCTGACGGAAGGTGCAGTTCGGTGGAAACGATGGTGAGGCAGGTGGCAGGTTGAGGTCGAAACCGATCAGATGAGCTTCGGGGAAGAGCTGCGCCATTTCAGCCAGCCAGCGCCCGGTGCCACAGCCTACATCGAGAATGCGCTTCGGCTCTACAATGGGCGCCAGATAGTTGCTGCGCAAGGCGTAGCGTAGCATGTAATGCTGGAAATCCAGGCGGTTGACCTCGCGGTCGTCCTTGGGCAGCATATAAGGAACGGGCACGTTATCCTCAGCTAGGCTGACGGGTCGATTGGCGTAATCGTAGGTATTGGCGGTGGGTGGGCGGGATTGCGCAGATTTGCGACGAAACCACCTTAGCATGTCCTACCTCTGCTTTCTCTCCATTGATGATTAGGGTTTCTCAGACGAGCAGGTGATCGAGATGGCTGTCTCACATGAGCCATTCGCGCATCACTCTCCTACGGGTAGAATTATATGGACATATAGGCCAGCTGTCAAAAGAAGCTGACCAGGAAAGGGGCGCAAGACGGGAGAAGCCAGACGACTTGAAGGCCGTTGAGTCGAGTTGTCTTATCTTCTTTCTGACGGCGACAACCGTCGCTGTCTTTGCTCCTCGGCTGTTGAGAGCCTCCTATAGTCATACTATTCAGCTAGCTCTTCGCCTCAGCTGGAGGTTGGAATCCTGCTCCTCTCCTGGCTGGCAAGCTGGTGATTGGGCATCTCGCGGCCATGCTTCACTGCTCTCGATCCGATCCCCAGCGCTATGCATGGTGAGCTGCCAGGCTGGTCCTTAGCCGAGGGGCCGGGCGACAGATGAGCTGAGCGGGTCGCGGTCCCCTCGGGAAAAGACCTGAGAGAAAAATACGGGAGAAGCCTCATGACAGCAGAGAATGCGCTCTTGTATAGTCAAGACGGCGGCAGCTGGGGCCATCGTGGCCTCTCGCAGCCGCCAGTAAGCTTGCTCATGAAGGGATGGTGAAGGAGATGAAGAAGGAGGAAGAGAGAGTGGACGTGCTGGGACAGCAGCTGACTACGGTGGTGCTGCATATCCCAAGTCTGCGCTGTGGGGGGTGTCTCAAGCGCGTCACGGAGGCGCTCCGAGCCTTGCCTGGCCTGGAGGTGCTTACCGCCGCTCTACCGACCAGGACCGTGACCCTGCGCTACGCACGGCAGCAGCTGGAACCAGAGCGGATCGTTGAGGTTGTACGGGCCTGTGGCCATGTGCCGGGTGAGCTGAGGGAGGCTGGCCACGTGGCGGGAGAGCAGAGCGCTAACGGCCTCGATGGCTAGTCACTGGTGAAGAGAGGCGACAGGCCACGCCGGCTGTCGCCTCGATCGCTTTCCTCATGGAGCGCTGCCCAGCCTGGCCTGGCTTAGCGCAGTGGAGACTGCCAGGCGAAGGGGCCACGCGGCGCTACCGGACCGTTGTAGGACCAGGCGGGTGGCGTCCATGCCGGCTCCGGCTCGGCGGCGCGCAGCAGTCGGGCTGTCGAAGGGGCGAAATCGACGCGCAGCAGCGGCGTGGTCCCCTCTTGTTGATAGGCCAGGGGCACAGCGTAAACGGCTCGTCGGGTGGGCCGGCGGACTGTTCCTTGCACCTCGGCAGGGAGCGCCTCCAGATACTCCTCAATGCCCTCCAGCAGCTTGAGCACGGTGGCCGGGTTGGCGGTAGCCTCACACAGGATTACCTCTTGCCACGAAGTGGGCTCGGCCTCCCGCTGAGGCAGCGCCAGACAGAGCAGGAGCATCTCATGTCCATAGAGGGAGATTCTCTCAAAGTGACCCTCGACGAGCTGATAGAGACTCAGGCGCCAGCCTGGCCAGCGGCTGGCTCCAGGGCACTCGCAAGGGTTGCAGTCGCAGGGGTTACAAGGGCAGCTACAGTCGCGGGCGCCAGCCGCGTTGCCCTTGAGCAGATAAGACGCAGGTAGGCGGGTTTGCACGGTCTGCATATGGCTCTTGAACTCCTCTCCAGAGAAAGGCAACGACAAGACAAGCGCTACAGCGGTCGCTGAGTACCTCTCTGTTCGGGACGAGATAACATCGGCGCATAAAACGAGCGGACAGGAGGCCCGGCCTCGTTGCCGTCACCAGCGGCTGGCAGCCGAAGCGGGGTGCGCATGCTTTCGCTGGCTCAATGCTGGCTCGCTATGCGTGTGGTCGCTCACTTACCTCTCTCACCTCCTTAAGCATCACTAAAGCAACCAAACGATAATAAGTCTCTCTATAGAGAGTATACGCTATAGGTGCGCAGAAAATCCACCCGTATCTTTCCTGAGATACTGCCAGGGAGCGCCCCAAGGAGAGGAGCAGCAGGGGGGGCTGAGCGTTAAGTCGTCCCGGCCCACATCGTTTGTTTTCTTCTCCTGTTCCTCTCAACTGAAAGGACAGTCGAAAACACTTGACAGGCGGATCTATTCTTGTTACACTGCTTAGTCAGCAGGAGCCTTTCAGGGGAGAGCGATCAAAACAGGACGCATGGAAGCAACTCTGTCCCTGTAGTATCTTTCTCCATGCGAACTGCGTTGAGGCTGTCGGTGCCAGGCTGAGCGACGTTGTTTGCAGTGAGTCCTGTATTTCCGTTGAGTGCCAGTCGTTCCTGAGATCTGGCCCCCTGCCCCGGTCCCTCCCTCTCTCAGGTGTTGTTTCTCTCTTCGCCTCCTGCTGTCGAGAGAAGCCAACGGGAAGGAGCGCTGACTTAATTACAGATGCCATCGGCGAAAGCCCCGGAATTCATTCCGGGGATGAAGCCGATTGTGTGTTCGGTATGCACATGGTAGTATGAAAGCGTGGTGGATATCAAGTCTAGTCGGCACTCAAGACACCTCCTAATGTATCACATGGTCTGGATACCGAAGTACCGGCGGGTTATTCTTAGCGGCGAAATTGCCGCACGTCTGAAGGAGATTCTTCTGGAAACTGCCGTGGAGCGGGGATGGGACGTGATCGCGTTGGAGGTGATGCCGGATCACGTCCACCTTTTTGCATCTGCCCCGCCGAGTGGAAAGCCCGCCGATGTGGTGAAGGTGTTCAAGGGCGTGAGTGCCCGGAGGTTGCTCATGGAGTTCCCACATCTTCAGCGCAGTACTGGCAGGGGAACGCTCTGGGCACCATCCTCCTTCATCGCTACGGCTGGCAACGTTTCCGCAGAGACCATCCGTCGGGATATCGAGGAACAGCGTAAGAAAGGGGGTGAGTAGTTGCAGACCATCACACTGCGTCTTCGGCTCCACCGCCCCACTCATGCCAAGGAGCGCATCTACCGCGAGCTGACCGAATGCACAACCACTTTGGCAAACAACCTTGTGGCTGCTGGCAGACCGAAGGGTTTGACCAGCAGGACTGCCGCGCAGTACCTGCCTGCCCCTATCCCCGCGGCGGTGGTTAACCAGGTTCTTCGCGAAGTTGCTGCTGACCAGAAAGTTGAGCGGTTCAGGGTACTACCACCTTGCTTCAACAACCAGAACTTGCGCTTGCGGAAGGTGGGCAACTTCTGGACGGCCAGTTTCCCGACTCACGAAGGCCGTATCAGGGTTCCGCTCGCCACAACAGAGCGGCAAGAGCGTATCCTTGAACAGTTGGGCACGACCGTTAAGCAAGGGGCGGCAAAGCTGTACTGCAAGCGTGGCCGATGGTATCTGGCCCTGTCGGTGACGGTTCCCGTGGCACCGTGTGCCGGGGACCGCATCGCGGGGATCGACATGGGCCTGCGCTCCTTGGCCGTGGTGAACTGCGAAGGCGAGACCCTGTTCTTTCAGGGCAACCGCGCTGCGTATGTCCGCCGTCGGTTCAACGCTTTGCGGCGCAGGATGGGCAAAGCAAAAGCGTTGGATGCCATCCGCCGGATGAAGGACACGGAAGCGCGGTGGATGCGCGACCAGGACCACAAAATCAGCCGCGCTATCGTGAACTGGTGCCTCGCCCGCGGCGTTGGCACCATCCGCATGGAGAAACTGGAGGGCATCCGGAATCGTCGGCGGCGTGACCGCCGGGACCGTGGCCGGTCCCTGCACTCCTGGTCGTTCTACCGCCTTCAGCAGTTTATCGCCTATAAAGCGCGGCTGGCAGGAATCAGGGTGGAGTGGGTGGAGCCAAAGGACACGAGCCGTACCTGTCCGCGGTGCGGACACTGCGCGAAGGAGAACCGGAATGGTATCTGGTTCCAATGTCGATCGTGTGGCTACCGCGGACATGCCGATGCGGTGGGTGCGCTGAACATCAGCAGAGCGATTAGCGGTCTGGCCGGGGCAGCGTAGCTGCCGTCCGAGGACCGCCGCCCGGTGCGGTAACGTCAGGCATACCTGACGGAACGCAGCCGGGGCGGGCCGATGACCCGGCCCTTATGGCTCCACCGATGAAGCCGAAGCAGAAATGCTTGAGGCTGAGGTAGGGCTAACCAGCCTGGGGGATCGCCCCAGGAATCCCCGGACTTCAGTCCGGGGAGGAGGTCAAAGCTTGCCTGCCTCTTTAGGGGATCAGAAAGAGGCTCTGGTTACCAGCGCAAGCCAGGTACGACGGTCTTCAGAAGATCTTGTTCCTCCCTATTCCCCTCTACGTTGGCTTGTTTTGGCCCGCGCATATGCTTGAGCCAGGGCCGGGGGATCAGGGAGAAGCCGCCAATCCAGAGAAATAGCCTGCCCGTGTGGTAGATAGATGCGACGAAGGAGGAAGCGGTGTTCTCTCAGAAGCGTTGCGACCCGCCAGGGAGAACACCGCCCGCGGAGGAGCCTCCGCATGGCTCTATTATACCAGTGTAGAGGCTCTCCTGTCTTCCGTAAGAACTACGACATGGCTCTTTTTGCGCTGCTGGGGTCAGCAGGCCTGTCTAGTCAACAGATTGGATTGCCACACGCTCGCCCGATGGTAGTCTGGTCGCCACCTACGATGATCTGGGGCGAGCCATCCAGCAGCCGGACCCGGATTCGGCGCCAGCGCGGCCAGGCTATGAGGCCAGCGGCTGGCTGATCGGTCTAACCACCACCCAGAACACCACCGCCACGGTGCTGGCTTCGGCCATCCAGTACCAGGGGAATGCTGGTGCGGCGGGGAAAGCCACAGCCCTGCTCCTGGGGAACAGCCGCTATAGCTTCGCGTGTAGCTTTGACGCGGGGCTGCGAGTGACCAGCCTGGTCTACAAGAATCAGAGCAGTGGAGCGGTGCTCTATCAGGAGCAGCCGCAGTACGATGCCGCCAACAACGTCGTGGCGGCCACCACGACCATGCCGACGGGGGATACGGACGTGCAGGCTTTCTGCTACGATGCCCTCAATCGGCTGACGTGGGCGGGGGCGAGTGGGACGCCGCCTTGTGGGAGCACGCTGAACGCGGGAACGCTGACGGCGGCGCAGTACCAGCAGGGCTATAGCTACGATGCGGAGGGGCGCCTGACGACGGGGCCGGCTGGGAGCTACACCTATGGGGATAGCGCGCACCCGCATGCGGTCACGAGCACCAGCAGTGGCTTCAGTGCCAGCTATGATGCGGCAGGGAACAGGATTTGCCGGGCGCCCAACAGCTCGGTGACCTGCGGCGGTAGCGCTCCCACTGGGCAGCAGCTGAGCTATGACGCAGAGGGGAGGCTGGTGCATTGGCAGAATATGCCGACAGCGCCCAGCTCCTCGGTGGATTACCTCTACGGTCAACGACCCCTGGCTCAAGCCAGGGGCTTGCCCGCAGCCTCGTCGGCCCGCGCTTTGGGGCCACTTCGACGGCAGCCCACTGCCCCATAGGACAGGACAGCGGTGTGGCTGGGTTGACCCTCCCGCCCCCGCCAGATGAGGCGCAGCCGTTGCTGACTCGCAGATGGCATCGCTGTCGAGGGAAGACTGCCAAATGATGACATGAGCAGGGATGTAAAGGGCGATACTGCTACCTCCACCACAATGAGGATCACTGGCAGGGGCGTACTGGCTGTCTTCCTTGGGCGCTTTTGTACACAAGGAGGGGAAACATTGGGTAGAGTAATGTGTCAGGGCCATTAGCAGTAGCGGCCCTGCTGATAGGAAAACTATACATAGATATTATCCAATACTTATATACAGTGCGTGCTCCGATGAATGAGAGCGCGGCCTACTGGTATTGAAAGATTTCTACAGATATACGTCTCGATAGTATGAGAGGCAATTGCGAGGGTGTAGCCGTGGCTATCGAGAGATGCCTGGGGCTGTACTGCTCAAAGCAGTACAGCGTTTGTCTCGAGCTGAGGAGGTGAAGAGAGAGATACGGCGTGCTGTTGCAAGTGAGCTAACGGAGGGCGATGCAAGAGAGTTCGAACCCCGTTGGAATAATCGGAACTGCGTCCTCATGATAGAACTTTTGACACCTCTCCTCATTGACGTCTCTAAAGGATTGTGATGAGAAAGGAGCGAAGTAGATATCATGAGAGCGAAGCGGCACGAGTTCAAGGCTTATGCGGGGATGTTGCTCGTAGGGTGTCTGTGGCTGCTGGCGAGTCTGCTGGGTTGTCAGCTGGGGGAGTCGAATCCATCGTTGGAGACGGTTCCTTGTCCCGCGGCTCAGCTGCAGGTGCAGGTCAGCCGGCTCAGCTCGGCGCCAGCCAAGAGCGCTTCAGAAGCGGCGACGCTCTATGTAGGGCTGGGGACCTGGCTGTATGCGGTAGATAGCAGCAGTGGACTCCCACGCTGGTGCCGGCTGCTGCGCTGGAAGAGCACTCCTCTCCATGCCCTCTCAGGTTTCGAGCCGATCGCGCGTGTTGGGCAGGCTCTCTACGCGAATACCTCGGATGGCTATCTGCTGGCGCTGAAGGCGCAGAATGGCGAAATCCGCTGGCAAGCAGAGATGAAATTGATAGCTTTCAGCGGGGAATCCTGGATGATGCCAGCTGTGGATGAGACGCTCAGACAGGTCTATCGGGTCGCTCTGAGGAGGGTAGAGGCCCTAGACATGAACAGTGGGCAAGGGCGATGGAGCTATGCGTTTCCAGGGAATGATGGCATTTATCTCATGCCTGTGGTGGGGGAGGGAATGGTCTATGTTGCGAGTGAGTCTGGGGTGACCGAGCACGGGGAAGAGGCGGAAGTGGTAGGACTGGATGCGCGCACAGGGCGACTGCGCTGGCAATTGGGCATGTCTGAAAACCATAGTCTTGATTCGCAGCCACGGGCGATGCTACTGGGGAATGGAGTGCTTTGTTTGGACTCCGAAGGCAAGATCATGGGGGTAAGGGCCAGCGATGGGCGACTACTGTGGCAAGTGAGCCGTTCGCAATGGCAAGATTGGGATCTGGATTACCAGCCGCTTGCACTAGGCCAGGGCAGGCTCTATATAGCCGAGAAGGCAAAGCAGGCAGGAAAGATACGGGTGAGTGCGCTGCAGCTGACGGATGGACGGGAGGGCTGGTCGGTTGAGCTGACCGGAGGGTTTGAGCGGGTGACTGCGCCATTGCAGGGGGTTTTAGATGGAAAGATGCTGTATCTGGTCGATGGACAAGGATGGGTGGCGGCACTGGATGGGCAGAACGGGCAAGTACTCTGGCAGAAACAGCTAGAAAGCCGCCGTAATGGGGGAGGCATCCCGAGCCGCCTGGTAGTGGGGGAGAGCAACGTCTATGTGTTTATGGCGCTCCCTGGCGAAGAGGAACATTTTGCCCTACATGCCCTGGCAAAGGAGAACGGACAGGAGGAATGGAATGTGGCGCTACCGTTACCCGTAGGCCAGGGCTGGCCGATACCAGTCCTGGCGAGCTGAGAGCAGGAGAACCCGGGGGAGGAGAGCGCTCCTCCGGCCCCTCTTCCTGGGACCAAAGAAACATGATCGTACTCGATGGGTGCAGCGCGTAGATCGGATGACGGGAAGCTTGAGGCAAATTGGCGTCTTCGTCTTAGAAGGGTCAGGGTCAGAAAAGAGGGAGTATGCGCTCGTGAGCAAGCGATGGCAGAAGTTTGCACGCACCTTGTGGAAGCTGCTCTTAGGAAGTGTCTGGCTGCTGGCGAGTCTGCTGGGTTGCCAGACGCCGCCGACCGTGCAGATGGAGGCGGTGCCCTGTCCTGCCGCTCAGTGGCAGGTGCAGTTCAGCAAGCTGGCTGAGCATCCTGGTGAGAGCGAGCCAGCAATGACTACCCTCTATGTAGGGCTGACTACGTGGCTCTATGCGCTGGATGCCAACAGTGGGCGCCCGCGCTGGTGCCGAATGCTGCGCTGGAATGGCACTTCCCATGAGGATCTGTTAGGATTTATAACAATCACTCGCGTCGGGCAGGATCTATATGCCAATACCGCAGATGCCTATCTGTTGGCGCTGAACGCGCAGAACGGTGCGGTTCGCTGGGGAGCGGAAGATTTAGAGGCCCTTGATCTAGATGACGTCCGGGGGGTGCCAGCGGTGGACAAGGCGACTGGGCAGGTCTATCAGAAAGATGTAAAGACGGTGACGGCGCTGGCAGGGAGCGATGGGCAGAGCCGTTGGACCTACCAACTACCTCAGAAGGATACTAGCCGGGCGACGACGAGTGTCAGCCTGATGCCATTGGTAGGGGAGGGAGGGGTCTATGTCGTAGGAGATGATCTAATGACGGTGCCCGAGAGATCTGCTCTGGTGGTGGCGCTGGATGCACGCACAGGGCAGCCGCACTGGCAAAGAAGCTTTCCAGAAGGGAGCTTTCAATCACCGCGAGCTATGGTGCTGGGGAATGGGGTGCTGTGCCTGGATCTGGAAAATGGGGTTGTCGCAGTAGACGCTAGCGACGGGCGAGTGCTGTGGCAGGCGAGCGGATCGCGATGGCATATGTTCAGCTATTGGCTGCTTGCCGCCGGGCAGGGCTGGCTTTATGTAGCGAAGGAGGTGGTGAGGAACCAGAAGTGGCAGGTGAGCGCGGTGAGGCTGGCGGATGGAGAGGAAAGCTGGTCGATTGAACTGCCAGGAATGTTCGACTCAGATGGGATGCAAGGGGTTTTAGACGGAAAGGTCCTCTATCTGCTGGATGTGCAAGGAATGGTGACGGCGCTGGATGGGCAAAGCAGACGAGTGCTCTGGCAGAAACAGCCAGCCACCCGCGAAGGGGGGGGCCTGCTTCCTAGCCGCCTGCTGGTGGGCAAGAGTGAGGTCTATCTGTTTACAGCATCACCGGATGGAAAAGAACGTTTTGTACTGCATGCTCTGGACAAGGAGAGCGGGCAGGAGCAATGGAAGATAGTGCTACCGTTGCCCGTGAAGGAGGGAGAATACTGGAAGCCGGTTCTGACAAACTGAATAAGGAGCCAGACAGGAGAGAGGAGATCGCTGTCCGCGATCTCCTCTCCCTTGTGCATGAGAGCCAGTGACGGGAAGGGGAAGGCCCACAGGCAGGCTCAGCTCTCACCAGCTCTCTGGCTTAGCTGGACCGCTTGAAAATGACTGGGGAAGCCTGACCGACGGTCAGCAGATACAGACGCAGGCTCGGATGACGGTAGTGACACACGGAGGATAGATCACCCCCAGGCGTGACAGCTTTTGATTGTTGTATCGATAAGCATAAATCTATAATGGTCTCTTCTCTAGAGAAGAAAGGAAACGGGCAAATGAAGAATGCCGAGACAGTGGGACAGGATGAAGAATCGCCGAGCTGGCGGAGCGATCTGGAGCGGGGAGAACGTTGGATGAGGAGGGGCCACTGCCAGGAAGCTCTGGAGGTGGTAGCGCAGGCTCTGAAGCTGGGCAGCGTGGATGAAGAAGCGGCCTGGGATCTCTGGCTCCTGAAAGGGAGAGCACTGCGCGAGCTGGAGCGCTATCAGGAGGCGCTGGAGGCCTTTGAGAGATTGAGCCGGCTGTTGCCAGAGAGTATGGAGCGTCAGGCCAAGTGTTCCTATCACCTTGGCGTGACACTCGACAGGCTAGGCAGAAGTGACGAGGCTGTAGCCGCCTATGATCGGGCCTTAGCCCTTTATGAAGAAGTATTGCAGAGGAATCCCCGGGAGGCGAAGAGCTGGTTGGGGAAGGGGTTCGTGCTGCAGGAACTCGGACGAACAGCTGAAGCCCTGGCGGCCTATGAGATGGCCCTGCGACTTGATCCCACTGATGCCACTGCCTGGTCGGCAAAGGGCGACTGCTTGCTGCAATTCGAGCAATATAGCGAAGCCCTGGAGGCCTGCGATCAAGGCTTGCGCATCGATAATGAATATCTCTGGCTGTGGGAGGTCCGTGGAGAGGCACTGATAGCTTTGGAGCGCTATGAGGAGGCGCTGACAGCCTGTGACAAGGCCCTGGATCTCTGTCCGACCGATCTCTTCTGCTGGGAAAGCAAAAGCAGGGCGCTGATAGCTTTGGAGCGCTATGAGGAAGCGTTGACGGCCTGCGAGCGGGCCATTCAGCTGAAACCAGCCTCAGCGCTCTTTTGGAACAAGGCTATAGCGCTGATCTGTCTCCAGCGAGCTAAGGAAGCCCTGCAGGCGGCTGATCAGGGCTTGCTCCTTGACGACTCTGATCCCAGCTTGCACCGGGCACGCGGCTGGGCCTTACAAAATCTGGAACGCTACGAGGAGGCGCTGCAGGCCTATGAGGAAGCACTACGCCTTGATCCCGAGCAGGCTTGGGCCTGGAGCAGTAAGAGCGAGATATACGAGGCACGGGAGCGTTATGAGGAGGCCCTGACCGCCTGCGAGCAAGCTCTTCAGCTGCAGCCAGACACGGCCTACTTCTGGCATCAGAAGGCCCGTATCTTACTGATGCTAGAGCGTACCGAGGAGGCGCTCCAGACGGTAGAGCAGGGGCTACAGCTTGACCAAGAGGATGTCGCATTGTGGCGTAATCGCGCGCAAGCCCTGGCAGCATTAGAGCGCTACGAGGAGGCGCTGGCGGCTCTTGAGGAGGCGCTGCGACTGGATCCTGAAGATGCCTGGACCTGGGCAGAGAAGGGTCATGTACTGAAGCAACTGGACCGTGGTGAGGAGGCGCTGGCCGCCTACGAACGGGCCTGCGAGCTTGACCCGGAAAGCGCTCCCTGGCTCGAGAAAGCTCAGGTCCTCCTGAGATTGCAACGCGCAGAGGAGACTCTGCAGGCGGTGGACCAGGGGCTGCAACGCGATCGTGAGGATGCTGAGCTATGGTATGTACGGGTAGAGGCTCTATGGCGCCTGGCACGCGATGAAGAGGCCCTGGCTGCCTGCGAAGAGGCCCTGACTGTGTGCGCAGAGGCCCGACGTCTCGATCCTAAGAAGGAGGCCAGCTTTTCTTTCTTCAAGTGTGAGTTGTTACTCACGCTGGGGCGTCCCGAGGAGTGCTTGCAGCTTGCTGCGCACGCCCGGCACTGCTGGCCAGACCTGGCCAACTCCTCCTATTACTATGGCCGCGCTCTCGAGCGGCTGCAACGTTATGAGGAAGCGCTGGCCGCCTATGAAGAGGCGCTGCGATTGGACCCTGACTATGCCCGTATGTGGGTGAGCAAGGGCTATGTCCTGCATCAACTGAAGCGCTATAGGGAAGCGCTGGAGGCCTATGAGGAGGCCTTGCGGCTCAAACCAGACTATGCGACTGCCGCCAATGGCAAAGGGGCGGTTTTAGCATCGATGGGCCGCTATAAGGAGGCGCTGGAGGCCTATGAGGAGGCCTTGCGGCTTGATCCAGGCCATCGTTGGGCGGCCTCCAACAAGGCCGGCGTCCTGGCCAAGCTCCTGCGCTATCGCGAGGCGCTGGCTGCCTATGACTATGCCTGCCAGCTCCAGCCTGAGAATGCCAGGCTGGTCCTGCAGAAGAGCTGTGTGCTGGTAGATCTGGGCCGCTATAGCGAGGCCCTGGGAACGCTGCTGCAGGCGCTGCGCCTCCACTGGCGGGCTGCTTCCTCTCCCTCATCGCTGCTCCCGCTGGAGACAGAGCAGCAGCCAATCCTCCGCCAGCGCGCCGAAAAGGAGCGAGCGGCCTGCCAGCGGCGACTACGGCGCCACCCTGACGATCGCCAGACCCTCTATCTGCAGGCGCTCCTCTTGAGCGGCCTGGGCCGGGGAGAGGAAGCTCTCGCCGTCTATGAGCGCCTTGCTCTGGCGCTGCCCGGCGATCCTGTACCTCGCTGTTGTCAGATTCTCCTGCTGGCTCTTCTAGGCCGCCTCGACGAAGCGAGCGAGCGCTATGAAGAGCTGCGAACCTTGCAGCAGCAGCCAGCCTCTGCGGACAAGCACCTGCGTGCGCTCTTCGGGCCTATGTTCTCGCGTCTGTTAGCACTGATTCGCTAGCTCTCCCCCTCTTGAAGAGTGTCAGCTCCTCACGAAAGGAGAGCAGGCAAACACCATCCAGCTACGGAGGGAACCAGATGCAAGCATCCGATGATAGCAGTGGGCAGCCGCTGCTGTGGCTACAACCCGAGCGTAGACGGAGCTACCTGGTCCTGCGCAAAGGGAGCGTCGAACTGGCCACCTTTGAGCGAGATCAGCAGAGGCCGACGCAGATCCTGCTGACCTTCGGAAGCGAGAGCTGGCTCTTGCTGGGCCAGCAGCTCTTTGATCCTGCAGTCAAGATCTATCCTGGCCCTGCCCGCGATAGGGCGGCAGACGCTCAGCCACTGGCCTGGCTTGATAGCGAGAGCCGTTTCCCTGAGTTGCGCCTGCTTCTCGCCGATGGGCGCTGCTACTGCTGGGTCTGGCGGCGCAGCACCGCGCTGGCCAGCTGTACCTGTCAGATGCTCTCGACCCAGGGGCCGGTCCTGCTACGTATTCACATGCCGGCCTGGCAGCCTAGTCGTGCCCGCTTGAAGGACTGTCAGCTCCAGCTCTTTCCCGCCGCCGAGGGCCTGACGGAGCTGCCACTGCTGGTGGCCCTTAGCCCCTACATCCTGCTCCTGGGACAAGAAGAGAGCGGCCCGGCCCCGCGGCGGCGCAGCCTCGCGGGCGAGGAAGTGGTCTCAGAGGTACTCGAGGCGATTGTCACCTTCCTCGGCGAGCTGCTTGGCCATCTGCACTGATGCCAGAGGTCGCCCACTTGGCGATCTCGCGTCTTTTCCTTGCCGATGACCAACCTGACCGGCTCTTCTCCTCCTTTGGTTTTCGTATAGTACTAATAGGAGCAAACGGCGATGGCTGAGCCTGCCCCAGGCCCTGTACAATGCGCTCTTGACGGTGACTGTTGCCTGCTCGCTACGTCATATACCTGATCTTTATGTAGGATTGGATCAAGACAATGTCTCCTCTTGAAGCAATACCATCTCTTCTGCTGCTCCTTCTGGTAATGGTAGTGATCGGTCTGCCGCTGGCCTTCATCCTCTGGGCGCGTTGGGACAAATGGAGGGATGCCCTGCAACACGCGCGTGGGCGGCTCAAGCGCATGCTCACTGTTGGCATCCTGGTCGCGCTGTTGATCATCGTCCTGGGCTGGCTGAGCTGGCAATGGAGAGCGCCTGTGGCCCCAGCGATCTGGCTGCTGCCCTTACTGGTCCTATCACCATCTGGCTCATGCGCAGCATCCACGTGACCCGGGCCTAGCAGGGCTAGCGAGGGCTGCGGGCAACCAGCGAGCGGGTGCCATCTCAACCTCATCCCTGATTGGCGCAGCAGATCGCTCGCCTGGGGATGAAGCTGAGACAGCCGCAAAGGAGGGAGTGAGTGCAGGCGTGAAGGTAGCCCAAAGGGCGCAGTCGAGGGCACTGGTCACCTGTTAGCCCTGGCCAGCCTGACCGTGGCAGGGCTGATACCAGAGATGCAGGTCGCACGGGTCCTGCTCGCAGAGAGGTGCCTCCTGCGTGGTCGCTTGCCAGGCCCGGGCCAGCTCGCGCAGCACGGGTGGTTTGTCGCCGTCCACCTGTGACTTGCTGACCCCAATGATGATGACGCGCAGGCAAGTACAGCCCTGCTCCGGCGGTGCTGGCTTAACCTGAGCCTGGTGGCAGATCGTTGTCGAGAGCATCAGCACCTCCTGGCAAGAAGCTTCCTTCCGGCAGTGCTGGACCAGGCGCTGACCCAGGAGGCGCAGCGTACCATCGCCTGAGCACTGGGCTGCCTCCAGCGGCGCGATCGAAGTCCTTGTTCGCTCGTCCAGGGACAGGGCATTGAGCACCTCCTGCAGCCGTCGCTCCTTCGCCTGATAGCTGCACCAAAGGATCAGGACCGGCCCTTTTTCTGTGAGCAGGAGGCGTGGCTCTTCCAGAGAGCCGCGGCGGTCCTCCAGGAAGTCACGCAAGGCCAGCAGGATCTGACGCAGCGGTGAGTCCGTCCGCGGTGTCTGCCTTGCCTTTGCCTGTAACTCTGCGCGGGCCAGGGCCTCGTTAAGTTCCGACAAAGCCTCTCGGATTGTCTCCTGTAAGAAAGGCATCTCGATCTTCTCCAGTGCCTCCAGCAGATAGGCACGAGCCAGGCGCTTGCCTGATAAGGCCAGAGCCTGGGCGGCAGCCGCGCAGACCTCCTCGTCGCCATCGTTCAGGAGCGCCTGGCGCAGTGCTTCCAGGGGGGCGGCCCGGCCTAAGCGACCCAAGGCCCAGGCGGCGGCCTCACGCACCAGCCAGCAATCGTCAGCCTGCAGCAGCGCGATCAGGGTTGCCCGCAGGCGCGCCAACCAGGCGCTGCATAGCTGCTCATCGGCCAGGAAGGTGGGGATCAGGCGCCCGAGCGACCAGACGATGGCCTCGCGTACCCCCTCGTGAGCTTCTCGCTCCAGTATGGTGAGCAACAGCTCGATCAGTGGCTCACCGCTCAGACCGAGCAAGCGCGCCGCCTCAGCGCGCACACGCCAGGAAGAGTGCGCCAGAGCCAACAAGAGCGGGCCACGTGGCAGACCTGTCCGTTGCTCCAGGGCCTGTGCCAGCTTGCTCACGAGTGCCTCGCCGTCCTCGGGCAACGAGCGCAAGAGGGCAGCTGCTCCTTGGGCTGTCCCTGCAACTGCGTCCTGTTGAGGGTCCTCTTCTCCTGCCTCTGCCTCGGAGTCTGTGAGAGGGTGGACAGCATGAGCCTCAGTGTCAGTAGTCAGGGCCTGACCATCTCCGCCAGTGGGCACCAGATGGAGCGGGCGGATCGCCGGCTGATGTACCGGGCGGAGCGAGCGTCGCAAGCTGTCGTGCGGCTGAGGGAGCAGCTCCTTGGCGCGCAGCGGCCCCGTGCAAGGTTCAGCGCTGTTCTGATACATGAAGCGAATCCTCCCCTGCTTATTTCTCAAAGATGCTCATCTCTCCCCACGCTCGTCTCTGATGCGGCTGACATCTCCTGGCGCCGGCAGCCCGTCGAGGCGAGCGATTGTGAGCGCTTTGCTGGTCTCAGACAAACATCAAGGCGATCCATAGGAACCTCAGTCGATATTGTCAACCAGACGGCGTAAACGGTCGATCCCCCGGCGAATGTCGTCATTGACCGTCCGCCGCGGACGGCCCGTCTGGGCAGCGATCTGCCGCGCCGACTGGCCCGAAAAATGTAACATCACTGCCGTTTGCTGATAAGGGGGCAGAGCCTGAAGGCCGAGTGTGAGCAGGCGAGCCTGATCACGCCGCTCTACCAGAACCTCCGGCTGCTGATCGGCGTCATCGGCCAGATCGTCTATCTCTGAGCGCAGCTCGCCATCAGCTGTCGAGTAATAGTGGATCTGACCCGTGCGTCTGTGCTTCTGCTCCTCTGCGCAGTGCTGGGCCCAGACGCGCCGCGCAATCTTAAACAGCCAGGCGCGAGGGTGATGAAGGGGCAAAGCTCGCTGACGTAAACTCTGATAGGCGCGGGCATAGGTCTCGTCCACGCAGTCATCCACTACTGAGGAGTCGTGGAGGTGCCGCTGGAAAAAGCGTTCCAGGGCGGGGCGCAGGCTGACTAGCTCTGCTTCAATCTCTGGCGAAAGATCATCCTGCTCCATCGTTTGGCAAACTCCTCATCTGCTACTTGACAAGCCTCAATGAATAGAGAAAAGTAAGAAAACTGCAGAACGCCCCCTACAACCACAGCAGGAAGGGTCTCCCATCCCCGCTCGTTACCATGCATCCCTGTCATGGCGGACTCGCTGGTTCCTCCGCACTCTCGCGCGGAGAGCAGGCGAGCAGAGCCAGTCAGCGGCGCCCACAGGCCAATCCTCTGCCGATCCGGGACCCGCTGAGTGATTCGTTCAGGAGCGTTATCAACAATTTTGTTCATTATGCGCTCCTTCTTTGGAAAGTTAAGAACCCTATATCAGGCCCTTTCCACCCCTGAGCGGCGTGATTCAGGCATCAGCCAGGATGCCCGATGCGCCTCTACTATCTCCTGTGATCCGTCTGGCCCGAACTGGCAGAGGATGCGGCGAGCATAGCCCATATGGGTGGTCGTCTGCAGGGGGCAGAAGGACAGTGCTACCAGGAAGCAGTGAACACGTGAGGAGCGGAAAGAAAAGACAGGAGAGGTGTGGCCCGAACTGCTCTCAGAGAGAGTCGCCCTTGCTGGTTCGCAGACAAGCAGGAGCCAGGGCAGCCTTTAGGCGGCTCGCGGTTGCCCGCGCCAGCGACGGCGAGCGTCCGCCAGCGCCTCGGTGAGGCGATGCTGGAAGCTTAGCGAGGTATTCATCAGATAGATGCGCTCAGCGGTGAAGTAGAAGCCACCTGAACCGTGCAGGGGGGCAGCCCCAGTCTGCTGCAGGGCGCGCGCACACTGACTGACGCGCTCCTCGGGGAGCGGATTTTCACTATCGATGAGGAAGATGGCCGCGAAGGGCCGGAGCAGGCGCGCTCGCTCGACAAAGCGCGCAAAGTGAGCCTCCTCGATGGTCCTGGTGCGCGTTTTGCACTCGACCAGCACAGGCCCCTCATCGAGAAAGGCCAGCACATCTATATCGCCCGGTAGAGCTGGCGCGGCCAGACTCACGCTATGGCGGACTGGGACCAGACGCTTGTAATAAGCGATGCCATAGAGGCGCAGCCACTCGGCGACCAGCCATTCGAAGGTGTGGCCCAGATCATGCAGGCGTAGCAGGTCGGGCCCCGCCAGGAGATGAATCTCCTGCTGCAAAAGCAGCTCTTGATCGATGAGCAACTTTAAGAAAGGGCCGCCGGGCAGCTCGCCAGGGCCGGCAGCAAGGAGATCGCCATAGAGGCAGGGGAGCCGTTCCAGCAGGCGACGCAGGGCATGACGACAAGGAGTGTTCAGGAGGAACGTATAGAGCTGCCGATGGCTGTACTCACTTCCATTGGGACAGCGCAGCCAGCGCTGCCGGAGAACCAGAGGATCAGTATAGGGCGGACGTGCCTGCTGCACCTGCCAGCCGTAACGGGCCAGCTCCCGGGCGAAGCTGTCTCCCAAAATGACCGCTTCCTGGTCCTCGTAGGGAACCGGAACAGGCGTGGATGCCATGTGCCTCTCCCTCCTTTGGGTTCTGACCGGAAGACACTCACTTCAGACAGAGGACGCTTGCTAAGATCCAGTCGGGTAGGGTCCTCTCACCTGAGATGGCGCCGCGGCAGATCGCGGGAGGCCAGAGTGAGCAGGCTGCGCTCTCGCTGGCGCAGTTCAGCTCCTGGCGCGTGGCGGGAAGATGCCTACGAGCAGGAAGATGCCGAAGATCAATGCAAGCAGGCTACCAGTGAGGCCGACAACAACGGCTCGTCCGCCGGCGGCGAACCAGAGCACGAGCGGGAGAGCAATAGCAACGATGATCAGGCAGAGGCCGGCGGCAAGGCGCCCGGTGGATTCCTGCCTCAAGAGAGTCTCCCTTCGGGGACATGCGCGGGACATCCTGCCGCCCGCAAGGTCTATCAGTGGTATCACAAACGCAGCTTGTCGGGTGCCAGGAGGTCGACCAACATGGCTGCTTCTATGATAGCAGAAAGCCTGGAAGCGGAGCAATGGGAGCGGGCCGCTCTCTGGGGCTTGGGAATGGGGATCTGTCAGGGCCGCCGCGGAGGGAGCTAGCCATACCAGAGAGCAGGCCAGCGCTGCCCTGCGCACCGCCGTCAGGCTCTGGACGGACCGGGCGCCAGAGCGATCACGGCGACCAGCGCGCAGGACAGCGCCGCCGGGCGAGCCAGATGAGGAGGGATGCATCCGCCGGACCCGCGTCCTGTCTCCCTGTCTGGGAGACGGAGAGAAGCGCGCGAGTCTGGCCTCAGCGCGTCGGGGGAGACAGGCCGGTCCGCTGCGGCCTGCTCTGCCGACCAGTCTCCCCTGAGTGCAGCGCTCGCTAAGTGGTCGTGCAGGTGACGCCGTTCAACCTGAACCCTGTAGGCGGGTTATTGCTGCCGTTCCAGGTCCCATTGAAGCCGGGCGAGGCTCCCAGCGTGGTGCCTGCCGGGATACTGGCGTTGTAGGAAAGATTGGTCACCGTGACCGTGCTGCCGCTCTGGCTAAAGGAGCCGTTCCAGCCCTGGGTGATCGTCTGCCCGTTGGGGAAGGTGAACTGAAGCTGCCAGCCGTTAATTGGCGTGGTGCCCGTGTTGGTCAGCTGGATCAGGGCGCTGAAGCCCCCGGGCCACTGCGAGTTCACTACATAATGCACCGTGCAGCTTGCACCTGTCACCGGGGTTGGAGCAGGTGTCGGCGAAGGTGTAGGAGCAGGAACAGCGGTCGGCGTCGGCACTGCGGTAGGCGAAGGAGTGGGAGAGGCGCCTGCCGTAGGTGAAGGCGAGGGCGAAGGTGTAGGCGAGCCGGTTCCTCCGCCGGTGCCGCTGATCACATAGGTCACCAGTTGGCGGGCGGCAATTGTCGCGCTGAAGCTATTGTTCTGGACGGTCAGAGGTGCCTGGGCCTCTGTATTATGGCTGGCATCAGTTACATAGGGCACGGCGCTCGCGTTGGTGGGCAGCGCGAGGCCCTGCAGCGAAAGCGTCACCGGCACAGGGCTGTAGGAGGTATTGAGGACCACAATGGCCAGGGTCCCATTGCTATTGAGGAAAGCTGTCACCTCTAGCGTGCTATCGCTGCTGGTGGCGCCGATGCGGGTCGCGCTGGGGCGCACAAAGCGGCTATAGTTGGCGAAGCTCCAGAGGCGCTTGGCCGGCGTCACCGTCCCATTGACGACATTGATCAGATAGCCGTTATCGCTGGCGTTGAAGTTTACGCCCCACCAGTAGAAGAAGGCGTTCAGGTTAGCAGCCGTCAAGCCTGTATAGATCTGCTGTGCCCAGTAGAAGCCGGAGCCGTCGCCGCCGTCGTCCCAGCTGTAGTCTGCCGCATCGAACTTGGCCCATTCGCTTTGCCAGACATGGCGGCTGCCCAGTCCCGTGATCGGTGTCGTGGGAGGCGCGGTATAGCCGTGGCTGGAGAAGAGGTCAAGGTAGCTATTGGCCGTTGGATTGGCCAGAATGCCGTTAGCATAGCTCTGGGCGCTGTCCCACCCCTCGCCGTCGCAGCAGACCACCTGGGCGGTCACTCCCGCCGCTCGCAGCGTTGGCCCCAGGATGGCCACAAAATCGGCGGTCTGGGTGGGATTCATGACCATGCTCGAATAGTAGGTCGAGAGATTCGGCTCGTTGAAGGCGCCAATCTGCGTCAGCCGAATGCCATCGCTGAGATAGTCGCGGTAGTACTGCAGCAGGTAATTGGCATAAGCCTGACGCCAGTCGCCGCTGCTGCAGCTGGCGCCCGGGGAGCCGCAGAGGGCGCCGCCGTTGGCTTCATTGCCATTGGTCTTCATGAAGCCGGGTGCGCTCCAGGCGTCGCCATAGAACTGGGTGACGCCATAGCTCTGGGCCTGCTTGGAAAGCCAGACCTGGCCCCAGCTATCGTGATCCCAGACGTAGGTGGGGGTAGCATTCGGGCTGCCGGGACTATTCGGCTCGATGGTATGGGCCTGATCCGAGGGCAGCAAGTTGCGCAGAATTGAGAAGCCGGCTCCGCTGGTGGTGCTGAAGAGCAGGTCTAGAATTTGACGCTGCATGCTGCTGGAAGACTGCTCCAGCTCTTGAGCGGGACCGAAGGCGCCAGAGAAGCCGAAGCCGTCGATCGTCTGATAGCGGGTCGCCCCGTTCACGCTAATCGTTGAGGCGGCGTAGGCCGTGTGCGGTGAAAAGGAGAGGATCACGCTCGCCGCGAGGGCCGCGAGCAGCAGTGCGCTGATGAGGATCATACCGGCTCTCCCTGCCGGCTGCTTGAACGACATGGCGTTTCCTCCTTGAAGTGCCGAAGGGCTGCTGGTGTAGCTGAAGTGGCGATCGCCACTTCAGCTACACCAGGTACCAGGGAATGTCACGTCTTCCCCTGCAAAGGAAACGGGCATTACCTGGCTGTCCTTGGTTTCCTGCTTGAAAATTTTCTGATCATTTTCCATTCTGAAAATTTTCAAAAGGTTGAGAGAGCTTGAAAATTTTCAGAATGCTGGGATTGATCATCACAGTGAATTTCTATTTAAGATGAAAGACGATCAATAGAGATATAGCCTCCCCAGCTTCATCCTGTCAAGGGGACGGCTAGGCAGAAGAAGGGCAGTTTACAGACAGGGTCTAGGCAACGCTCTTCTCTAGAGCAGAGACTGGCGGAGCAGGTGAAGAGGGCCGGGCCTGTCCCGCCGAGGGGGCGCCGTTGATTCCGAGCAACTGGACTGTAGTTGACTTTTCGCGTAGATCAGGTACACTTATAGCTGAGCAGGGAAGCCTGTTTAGAGAAAGCAGCTCACCAGCGGCGTCTCCGTGTCTTCTGCGATCTTCTCTTCTCTCTCCGCCACTGACGAGACGATCGCGACGCCAACTCAGATTGAGGTTGAAAGGAGCACTGGTCAATGAAAAGGATTTCAGCCCTGCTGCTCTCGCTCTCAGCAGTCTGTTGTCTGTTGCTCTCCCTGGCGCTTACCGTGCTACTTGGTGCGGCTCCAGTGCACGCCGCCTCGGGAGCCCCCGAGGCAACCGTTCCCGTCGCCTCTGGTTGTCTGGCGGCGGCGCCATCGAAGCAGCAAGTCGCGGTAGGACAGCCCGCCCACATTGTCATTACGGTCTCCTGCTATCCAGCGATCCCCTCTCCCATCGTAATTGTGGACTGGGGGGATGGTAGCCTCTCCAAGTATCCTGTATGCGCGGCTGCCTGTCCAGTTCCGCCGGTAGAGCTGGTTGCTGCTCACAGCTACGCTAAGGCTGGCACCTACCAGCCGCTCATCTGCCTCTCCGGGGAGGGTCCGATTACACCTCTGCCCGAGTGTGTCAGCGTTGAAGTGATTGTTGTGCCTCTCACGCCGCAGCCGTTGAGCTAGGTCTGCTCTTCACTCACTGGCGCGCTGGCTGGTGGCCAGGACAAGGGTGGGCGGGGTCCGTTCCGTAAGGAGCACCAATGTGCAGAGCTGGCCCTGCCCGCCGGGAGCCAGGAAGGATGCTTCCCTGCTCGCTCCCAGCCGGTCAGGGCCAACCGCGGCAGAGGAGATAGCCGTGTGTGGTGCGCGGCTCGCTCCTGTGCATGTCTGTGCAGGAACCAGAACTGAGCGGTCTGCCGGCGGAGATTAGACCAGGCGGCGGCGTCCCCAGATCAAGACGTGCAGCTGCGGCAGCACGCGCACGTTGTACTGATCCCAGAAGGGATCACGCACACGCTCAGCCAGCCAGGCCAGGGCCGCGGGATAGTCTGACAGGGCGGCATCGCCCTCCGGCTGCACGATAATTGGCAAGCGACGCTCTTTGAAGAGCGGATGAGCTTCCAGCAAGGAGCGCAGGGCCTGCTCGTCGTGGGCGTCGCGCACGACGAACTTCCACTGTTGGTGCTCAGGCTCCAGGCTGTGTAAAAACTGCTCAATGACTGGATGGCGCAGATAGTTTGCGCCGCTCCCGGCGCTGGGCAGCTTGGGCGAGAGGCTCCACAGGTCGATCAACGGCACGGCCAGCGCTGGAAAGATCGTGGCGTTCGTCTCGACCGTCAGATGGTAGCCTTGGGCTTTCAGCAGGGTCGCTAGCTGCGGCAGCTCCTTCTGTAGCGTTGGCTCACCGCCGGTCAGTACCACGTGGCGGGCGCCCAGGGCGGCCACGCGCTCCGCCACCGTTGCGGGCGAGAGCGTTTCCCAGCTGCCGCCCTCGCGCACGCTCCATGAATACTTGGTATCGCACCACGAGCAGCGCAAGTTGCAGGCGAAGAAGCGCACGAAGGTTGTCGGTACCCCCATCAGGCTGCCCTCACCCTGGATCGAGCGATAGATCTCCATGACTAACATCGTCAGAAGCCTGTCCGTTTCCTCCCTCGCTGATGTTTCCCGGTCTTGTAGGCCGTGCTACGGGGCTGTTCTGCCACTCTTGCTGTCTGGCCGGCGACGTGCCCGCCGCGACGGCAGAGCAGGGCAGAGCAGGAGAAGGTCGTCGGCTGAAACCAGTGCAGCGAGTCTGGTTTGCCCTCCTGGCTAGATTTTCTCTGGTCTGTCAATCGGTCCGGCTGCTCTACTACTGGCTCTTGCGCGGAGGCCGTAGGGGAGGGCGCAGGAGCCAGTGCCGTTGTTTGTTGCACAAGATATAAATGGATGAAAAAGAGTCTTTACTCTGTGAGTCGCATATGCTATTCTTAGAACGCATCCTGAGATACTAAATATTTTTGCAGTAAAAAATACTGCAACCCCGATAGGATGGGCCTTGAGGTCAAATGGACCGATAGGCAGAGCAAGCCAAGCGGTTGGCAAGACGGGCCTGGCAGCATCTGATCGGAGAGGACTTTCTGGTAAGCGCTTCCCCTTTTGTGGTGAGGAGAGAGATGGGGAAGGGTAGCCAGGGCGGACACTCTACGCAGAGTGCGACTCAGTCGCTATGGCGACGGGACCCGTAGAAGAGGAAAGGAGCTAATGACTATGGAAGAGGCAGGACAAGCGGGGGAAGCCGGTATCTCAGAAGCTTTGCCCCATGAGCTGCTCATCCTGCATCTGATTGCCACCGGAATTGTGCGCTATCAGGAGCAATGTAGCGCTGGTCCCGGCGGGCTGGTTGTCGTAGACGGCAGCTACCCCAAGCCGCTGCAAAGGGGACTAGACTTGCTCAACGTGCTGCGTTATCGGCGGGGCCTGCCGCTCATCAAGAGCGTGGTCGATCTGCTGGCCTGGTGTCGCAGGCCGCTCTCCGAGTGGTCGCTCGATCTGGATCGGGCGGCTCCCGGCTGGAAGCTGATGGACCAGGAGGTACTATTGCATGGGCGCTGGCCATCGCAGCTCTGTCTTGAGCTGGCCTGCTCGACCGACGACGTCGAAGCGGATCTGATGGAGCGGGATTTCATCGGGCGTATCCTGGCCCGTTGCCGTCTCTATCAGAGCCCGGAGGCCTATGTCTGCTTCCGGCGCTGGTTGATTGAGCATCCGGTGGTTACCGGGAAGGAGCTGCTCGAATGGGGAGCTGCCTCGCCGGTCATGGAGCCGCTCCGGGAGCTGCTCCGCGAGGCGTACGTAGAAGCTCCCTATGAAGCCATGTATCACAATCACTTTTATTGCTGCCCCAACTGTGGGGCCTTGCTGCAGCCAGATCAGCGCGGGAGGAGCCTGGTTTGTGTGATTGATCGCTGTGGTCAACGCTCGCTTCCCCTCCAGACCGTTACCGAGTCGGGGGGCCTGTCGCTGCGCCGGCTTGACCCTCTAGAGCAGGTGCGCTGCCTCAAGCGCGGGTTGCTGTGGTTTGTGATGTGGCCTGGCCGTGCAGAGTTGCGACTAGAGCGCCGCTTACGCGAGCAAGGGATCAAGGTGGAGCTGTGGCCCGATTACGATCGCTACGATCTGCGCGTCGTGGTAGCGCGGGCGACTCTGGCCGTCGATGTCAAGGATTGGAGCAACCCTTATCTGCTGGCGCGACATGTCAAGCAGAATGGCTGGCCGGCTGAAGCGGGTGACCAATTCTACTACGTCTTCCCCCAGGAGCGTCGGAGCCTCCAGCCAGACTATGTACGCGCCTTTACGGCGGCCTACGATACCCTCCGCGGTCCTTCGCTGGCCGCAAGCGGCATCAAGGTGGCTTTTGAGGATGACTTTCTCAGAGAAGTTTTGGAGATGTGTTGACGAGGGAAGATGACAATGCGCGATCTTTCGAAACAATGGAAGATGGTAGAGAAGAAGCTGCGGGAAGCGCTGTCGAAGCTGAGCCAGCTCGCGCAAGCTGCCGAAGAAGACGGAGCAGCAGCCCCGTTGATGGTCGATGCCCGTCGCCTGGCCGAGGTGGAGCTGGGCCTGACCCTGTTGAGCGAGGTAGCGCCGGCGGCCTCTGCCCGGGCCCTATGGGTGCTTCTGACTGGCTACTCATTCGCCTTGCCTGAACTCCACTCTTCTCATCAAGAGCATGTACAGATGATCGGTGTAGCTCGCCATCTATTGCTGGCCTATAAAAATGCCCGGCACTGGGAGCGGGCCTTAGCGGACTATACCAGGGTCAGCGAGCTGCTGCGCCTGTACGATGTGGATCTCCAGACCGGGCGCTATAGCCGGCGTCCGGTCAGCCTCTATCCCGAGCGGCTGGCGCTCTATCAGCAGCTCTGCCGCCAGCCGCTGCCCCATCGCGAGCGCAAGCTGCGCCTGGCCCCGGCTGGGCGCTACCTCTGCAGAAGCGGACGTCGACGTACAACGGTCATCATCCCGCCGGATCTAGCGCTGCCTTCTTCCTGGCCGCCGGGCCATCGACTTCCCGAGCGGCGCCAGCACGAAGCGCTTGCGATTCCCTGGGCCGAGCTCCTGGAGACTGCGGAGTGGCTCGATGAGCAGGAAGCACTGCATCAGCTCGCGCCGCGGCAGTGGCGCCGCGCGCTAGAGCGTATTCAGCTCTATCTGGCCCCCGATGAGAACAGCGAATTTCAAGCGGCGGATGTCCTGCGACTGGAGGGAGCCCTCCACATGGTAGGTATGGTAGGGACTGGCAAGACCACCTTGATGGACGTGCTCGCGGTTTGGGCGGCGCGGCGAGGCAAGCGCATCACCCTGGTTGTCGGAGATGTAACGAGCCTGCTGGAGCGGGTCCAGTACTTTCGCAGCCTGGGCCTGAGCGCGTCGCCCGTGCTGGGGGCGACAAACCGTGTCAAGCACCGGAGGCAGCTGCATCAAATGCTCTCATCTGTCTATAGCGAGCACCCCATAGAACAGGAGCATATGGGCTTTGATTACACCAGCAGCGCCTGCCTGCTCAATGGGCTATGTAGCGAGGCGTCGCCGCCACTGGACACCGATGCCCCGCCCTGTCTGACGCTGCGAACGGCGGAGGAGGAAGAGCCGGAGCCAGACGGAGAAGGCGAAGAGGACCGGGCCCATGCCGGCGCAGAAGAGGATGAGCTGGTCCAGCTGGGAGAGGGCCAGCGAGGTCGCAGCTATGCCTGCCCTTTCTATGGCGCCTGCCCCTCCCATCTTGGGCAGCGCGAACTGGTTGAGGCGGCCATCTGGGTCGCCACTCCCCAGAGCCTGATCTACACCAGCGTTGACCCGCAGCTCTGTCCTCCCCATCTGCGTTTCCTGGAGCTGGTCTATCGCCTCTGCGACCTGGTGGTCGTCGATGAGGCTGATCGCGTCCAGGTGCAGCTTGATGAGCTGTTCAGCCCGGCGTTGACCCTGGTAAGTAAGGGGGGCGATTCCTGGCTCGGAACCTTGCTCAACAAGGTGCCGGCGGCGCTCTACCGCGAGGGGCTGGGACAGGTGCGCGATGAGAGCGTGCAAGCCTGGGTCAGGCGCCTCCATCGAGCCAACGAGGCGGCGGTGAGCATCTATGGCCTGCTCCTGCGCGAGCGGGCACTCATGGAATGGATCACCAGACAGGGCAGCTACTTTAGCAGCCTCACGCTTCTCGAAAAACTGACTGTTGCTGTCTGTGGTATCTCAAGAGCTCTGGATCAGGCTGAGCAGGAGAGACGCTATAAGGAGTTCTGGCCGCCGCTGGCCCGCTTCCTCGACGATCCGCTAGGGGAGCGCGGCGAGCATGAGCTCGCGGCTCTAACGCGCCAGGTCATCAGTCTGCCAGACGATGAACGAGTGCGCGAGCAGCTGCGGCGCTGGCTCCAGCGGCAGCCGTTCGTCTGTCTAGACGAGCAGGGTCTAGAGATCTGGACTGTGCGTCTGCAGTTTGCCCTCTTGCTGGAGGTCCTGGCCGATAGCCTGGATGCCCTGATCCACGATTGGAGGGAGATGGAGGCTCTCTTTGGCCTCGAAGGCAGCAGCGCGACGCTCTTCTACAGCCCACCGCCCGATTACGCTCCCCTGTTACCAGATGCCCCAATGGGCAACATCCTTGGATTTCAATATGTACGCTCATCCGAGCGCGCCTCAGAGCCGGGGGAGCTGCGCTTTTTCCGCTGCATGGGCGTCGGGCGCTGGCTCTTGCTGCACCTGCATGACTTTCTGGCTGCTGATGGGCTGGCGGGTCCTCACAGCCTGCTGCTCTCGGGGACAAGCTGGGCGGGCACCTCGCCGATCTATCATCTGCAGCTACCGGTCCAGGCGATCCTGCTACCACCGGAGGAGGAACGCCTGGCCATCGAAAAGAGTGACTTTGTCTATCGCTTCGCGCGCCTGGAGGAATCAATGGAGGCGGCTGCGGTCTCGGGCTTTCAGGGAGAGGAGCGTCTCAGGCATCTAGAGATCGTGCTCCGAGATCTGGCGCGACACGAGCATCTTGCTAAGGAGCGGCTGCCGAGCTCGCTGGATCGGCTGCGGGCTGAGCTGCCCGAAGGACGGCAGCGCATTCTCCTGGTCGTGGGCAGCTACGCGGAGGCCCGGCATGCCTATCACTACCTGCTCAACCAGGGATTGATAGCCCCGGGTGAAGCTGTCTACCTTGTCCCCGACGATGCCATCTTCGAAAGTCAATGGTCGTGGCAAAGCGATGATCGGCTGCCCCGTGGCCTGGTGAGCGAGTTGAGCAAACGCGACGCCTGGTTGCTCATTGCGCCTCTCCAGGCGATTGAGCGGGGCCACAACATCCTGAACGACGAGGGGAAAGCTGCGCTCGGGGCCGTCTGCTTCCTCGTGCGCCCGCACCCGCGGCCCGATGACATTCACTACCTGTTGCATAGCATGAACCGCTGGGCGATCGAGCGCTGTGCCGATACCAACTGGCTGCGCCGGCTCTGCGGTTCCGAGCCAGCGGATCTAGAGACACTCGGCAAGCGCTTCCGTCAGCGAGCCTTTGCGCGCTGGCAGCACCTCTTGCATCTGCGCCTGCGCTACAGTTCCCTGCCGAAGGAGGAGCGTCAGGCTCTGACCTGGACGCTGCTGGTCTCGCTCTGGCAGGTCATCGGGCGCCTGGTGCGTGGCGGCTGTCCGGCCCGCATCTTTTTCTGCGATGCGCGCTTTGCCCCGCGCCAGGCGGCCACGGGCGAGAGCGACTACGAACATACCAGCCTCATCAAGGGCATGCAAGAGGTACTCCGTCCTTACTTTGAGCCAGATGACACACAGGCTATTCCTCCTCGTGAGAGGCATCTGGCTCAGATTCTCTATGGACCCCTTTATTATGGCTTGAAGGGCATTGAAGAGAGGGAGCACTATTGATGGCCAATGACACAGTATTGCAGCCGATAGCCTTTTGCCTGGCGAGCGACAACGCCGCCGTCAGAGAGCGGCTGGCTTCTCATCCTTTCTGGGTGTTGGAGTTCCCCGAGGACCTCAAGCGCCGCCTGCGTGAGGTCCAGAGTCAGATCGTCGGGCGTGCGCCGGAGGAAAGCACTCCTCCCCATGTGGTCCTGAATCAGGCAGCGCGCCTGCTGATTCCTGACTTGATCTCGATTACCAGCCGTATCACCGATAGTGGTGTGCAGCCCTGGCTCTATGGTTTTGTCGACCAGGAGCGGCCTGCGGAGCCGCCAATAGAGGGCGTTCTGCTGCAGGCGCTGCTCAGTGCCTGGCTGCGCACCGTCTTTCGTCCTCTCTTCCCATCGCCCGCTCTCATGGATCTGCTCCAGAAGGTGCAGACCTTGCCTCTCGGCTGGAAGCGGGAAGAGATCGACCTTTGCTACTGGTCGCAGGCCCCGAATGGGACGGCTCGACCGTACCGCCAGGTTGACCAGCGCTGCATTCAAAATGGCTTTGTGCTCATGCCCGATCTGGTGGCTACCAGACTCTCGGCCTTAGAGCTGGCAGGTGACCACACGCGACGCTTTCGTTTCAAGCGGGCGCCCCTGGCGCCGGGCCGACATGGCTGCGAGCTGATTTCCTGGCCGCCGCAGCAGGAGAGCAGGGGGTCCCAGACCTGGTATTGGTCCATCGTGATCACGGTGACCCTCCAGACGGTGCCCTTTCAAAGCTATCCCCAGCTACATATCAACCTGGGCGTTCGACGTTGGGTCTCGCAGCCGCTGAAATACACGCCGGCTGAGACCATCAGCGCCTATCTGCTGGATAGCCTGCCCTGGCTCGCCGCCGACCAGCAGCGGCAGTGCTTTCAGGTAGCGCCGATTGTCAGGCGCAATCGCAAGGCTGGGGAGACGCCCGAGAATGGCAACGGTTGGATTGCCGAATATAGGTGGGCCGATTCGCTGGTTGCCCTGCTCAACGATCTGCACTGGGCCGAGCTGCTGCCTGATCCGCAGCAGCTCATCCAGCAGCCGACCGAATGGTTAGAGCGGGCTCTGACGGGTAGAAGCCCGCAGGCTGCGCTTGTCTTTCGGACCGGCATGAGGCCGGATCATGGGGAGGGAGCGGGCTTCTCTCTCAGCGATCGTTGTTTCATGGTGGAGCAGATCGCTGAGCTGCTGGCCCCGGATTTCGTACTGCGCTCGCCGCTAGAGCGCTATGGGGCGCGGCGCTTCATTACGCACCCGTCCAATCCTTTCTTCCCTCAAGAGAAGCAAGATCGGGAGCCGATGGCCCAGATGAAGGTCTGCGCTGAGCGTCGGCAGGCTGTGGCGGAAGCACTTGGGGACGGGCAGGCCATGACCATTCTTGTGCGCTACCAGACCGCGGAGGTGCTGCAGGCTGTGCGGCTGGCTTTGTATGAGGTGCTGGGCTATCCTCTGGAGACAGCTGAGGGAACGGTCTGGACAACACCAGAGCTGACGCTCACGGTGCGCTATGAGCCGCTGGGCGAGATCGGGAGGGCGCTGGGAATCAAGGAGCGTTCGCGGGGGCAGGCTGCCGAGCACTGGCGTCTGAAGATTCAAGAGCGAGCTGAGGCTATAGCGCAGACCTTACCAGAGGCGGCTGGTCCCTATGGGGTCATCATCGAGCTGCCTGATGCCTACTTCTTCCGTCACGATGGAGATCCCAAGGCCGCCCTACGTTTGGGCTTCGCCCGCAAGGGCTACCTGACGCAGTTTTTGACGTCGCCGACCTCTGACAGGGAAGAAGAAACCTCTAAGGAGACGCTGCAGGAGCGGGCCAGATCTGCCGTCCGTGATCTTCTGCGGCAGTGTGGCGTTCTCGGTGTGCCGCCGCGGCTGCTCCCCAAGGCCAGGGTCCACAAGCTGCCTTTCCAGATTCCTGAGCCGCTGCACTACCTGGCCGCCTGGGTCATTCACCGCAATCGGCGCGGCAGCGAAACCCATCTGCCCCAGTATCTGCCTGTCGTGGTCTACCTGCGCTCCGATAGCCGGCTTGTGCTGGTACGCGCGCCTGGCTTTGAGGACTGGCTGCCCTATCGCGAGGCTGCCCTGCAGCTCGCCTGCCTGGAGCAGGCCAGCCAGCGCGATCGCGAGGCCGTGCGTCAGTTCCTGTTCAAGACGCTGCATACGCTCCTGCCGACGCGCGGGGAGACCATCCTCTTCTGCGATGCCTGTAACCTGCGTCAGTCCTGGCCCTGGTTGGGGAACGAGCGCATCACAGCCAGTCTGCCGCCAGAGCTAGAGCGCTTTCCGCAGTTGCGCATTGTCCGCGTACGCAGTGCCTCGCCCGAAGTGCCCGAGTGGTATGCCTTTAACGCAAAGCGGCAGGCTCTGGGCAAAGATCCGTACCTGCTCTCGCAGGGGCTGTTCCGCGACGCGACGAATCCCACTGTCTTCTATAGTGTGCAGGAAAAGCCGCCCACGGCGCACCAGAGCAAATATAGCTCGAAGCTCTCACTGCGCCCGTTTGAGAAATTGGCTACGGAACGGAGTGCGCATCAGCCTTTCGACGCTCCTGGGGGAATGGCCTGGAATCCGCGCATCGTGGAATTGACCATAGCCCGCCAGGGCCATGAGCAGCGCCCTGATGACGTACTAATGTGTGCAGTCGTCGCCCACGAGCTGCGCGCCCAGATGGCCGTTCAGTTTGGATCGCCAATGATCTTGCCCCTGCCACTCCACCTGGCGCGCCAGCTCGAAGAGTATACGTTGCCGCTCCGCCCAGCTGAGCTACGCACGTGGCTAACCTCCGAGGCTGAGGCCGCAGAGAGAAGCGGCGAGGAAGGCGAAGACGAAGGCGAGGAGTAAATAGCCCTCCTGAAGAAGACGGTGGCCCAGTCCGGTTCGTTCGGCCCGATCCGTTCCGGTCGGGTCGGAGCAGTGCGGACGGGGCCACCGCCTCTGGCTGGTCGTGAGCTTACTTAGCTGACTGCTGCCGTCTCGGCGGTGCCAGCGGCGGGCTGCTGGCGCAGATGGGGCAGGTTCAGCAGGAGGTAGAGCAGGCCGCTGACAACGGCCCCAATGATGCCACTCAGGTCCATGCCGCCTAGCAGGTGGGCGAATGGCCCCTGCCAGGGCTGGCTTAGCCAGGGCAGGGTGGCCGAGCCGATGAAGGGGATGGTAGCGGCGAAGCCCACCAGCCAGGAGAGAACGGCTCGCCAGGCCACACCGCCGCGATACCAGTAGCGCCCGGCTCGCCCGCGCGTCAGCTCTTCGGCAGCGTAGCGCCCGCGGCGCAGCAAGAAGAAATCGATCAGGAGCACAGCGGCCCAGGCCGGCACCCACAGGTAGGTCAGCAGCAGGAAGTCGATGTAGACATTGAGGAAGCGATTGACCAGCTCGCTGTAGGTCTGGGCCTCGCTGAAGCTGAAATGAGAGAAGAGGCCGATCCAGAAGACACCCAGCGCTCCGACGATGCCGCAGAGGAGAGCCGACCACCAGCGCCGCAGGGGGATGTCCATCGCCAGGGCGACCAGGCCGGCGGTGTAGACGTCGAAGTAGTTGGCCCAGATTTCGCCCAGGACCACGAAGAGCAGAAAGGGGACCAGCAGCCAGCGCGGCGCAGCCCCGGTGATGACGCTTAAGAGATCGGGATTGGCCGGGTTGATGGTGGCCAGGGCGACGCCCAGGATGCCCAGGAGGGCCGTGGGCAGACCGATGCCCAGGCCGGCCCACCAGGCGATAGGCCCGGGACGCGTGCGCGAGGGCAGGTAGCGCGAGTAGTCGGAGGCAAAGGGTATCCAGGAGGCGATGAGGGCGTAGATGAAGCCGCCGCCGGTGACGATGGCCGCCAGGCGCGCCGGCCCGTGAACTGTGGTCGGCAGGCTCCAGTTGATGCGCGGGAAGAGGACAATGAAGAGTAAGAGGCAGAAGGCCATGAAGACGATGGCCCCGTACTTTTCGAAGACGTGGACGGTCTGGTGCCCGTAGACGGCGACGATCACGGAGGCGATGAGGACGAGGCCGATGGCGATGAGGGCGGTCTGCGGCGTTCTGGGGATGCCGATCAGGCTGGCGAGCTGCACGAGGGCCCAGCCGCCGATGACGCAGTCGACGGCGAACCAGCCGACGGCCATCAGCCAGGTGAGGAAGGCGCCCACGTAGGCACCACGGTGCCCGAAGACGGCGCGGGCAAAGACCATTTGCGGGGTGCCGGTGCGGGCGCCGGTGGCACTGGTCAGGCCGTGCAGGACGGCGGCCAGGGCAGAGCCGATGATGATGGCGATGGCGCTATCGAGCAGGCCAAGCTGTCCCTGGCTCAGGCCCAGGACGAGCGGGGCACCGATGGCCAGGGCGCCGGTGAGGAGCGATAGATAATTGGCCATTGCTCCGGCCCAGACAAGCGTCAGCTCGCGGGCGCTGCCGTGGCGGTCGGCTTCGGGGATCGGCTCCATGCCGTGGCGCTCGACTTTGAGAAAATCATCGGCTTCTACGCCTCTTACCTGCAGAATGCTGCTGTCCGGCTGTTCCATGCTGTTCGCTCCTTCTCTGGATGTGGCTGACGTGGGCTGGCACGGGAGGCCGGAAGGCAAGGGCCGGGCCGGCTTGGGTGAGTGGACTTGAGGCGCCTCCAGCTGCCCTGGTCAGTGGTCAAGGCCCTGGGACCGAGACCTACGCAGGGAGCGGTCGCGGCTCGTCTCACGACAACGGGGTGCTGGCCAAGAGAGCGCCAGCACCCCGGGGATGGCTCTGCTGCTTCGATGCTGCCTGGCGGCAAGAAGCACGCTCCCTGCGCTGGCATTACCCAGATCAGGTTCTGGCGGTCGGTGACGGTGCCATCTGCCGGAGTGCAGCGGCTGGTCACCCTCTCAGCCCGGCTCTCCCGAGCTCCCGTGACTGCCTGTTTTCTTCTCTACCTGCAACGGTGTTGCTAGATACCTGTATAGCAGATTGCTGCAACCACGTCAAGGAATAGTGGCGCGATTCTCGCCTCCACTTCATCAGAGAGTGCCCCACATAGCGCTTTGCCGGGCGTGAGAGAAGGGAAGTACTGCGGGGAATGGACCATTGTGGCCATACTCGCAGTGCCTCCGGCCTCGGCTGGGCGTCAGAGCAGCGAGTATGGCCACTGATGAGGGGCTGACCTGCTGCTCAGCGCTCCTGGCAACCTGGCGTAGTGCCTGGAGATGCTATACTGCCTGTCTTTCAGTATCCTCAAGCGGATCGACCCCCCTGCCACCTTCAACTCTCCAGAGCAGCCCAGCGCCAAAAGACAACTTTCAGTATCCTCAAGCGGATCGACCCCCCTGCCACGGTCAGCCAGGTCAGCCAGGCTCATCTAGTGGTGACTTTCAGTATCCTCAAGCGGATCGACCCCCTGCCACTGACATTTTGCGCAGTAGCGCGATAGATATACAGCCTTTCAGTATCCTCAAGCGGATCGACCCCCCTGCCACAAAACGGATCGGCTCAGCCAGTGCTTCTCGCTTCACTTTCAGTATCCTCAAGCGGATCGACCCCCCTGCCACAGCCGCTCCCATTGGAGGCCGGGGACTCTGCAGAACCTTTCAGTATCCTCAAGCGGATCGACCCCCCTGCCACCTGTAACACCAACCGCCCACACAACCCGCTCACTCCATCCCTTTCAGTATCCTCAAGCGGATCGACCCCCCTGCCACCTGGCTGTGTAGTAGTCGCGGTCGGCTTCCTTTCAGTATCCCCAAGCGGATCGACCCCCCTGCCACCGAATGTCCCCGGCTCAGCCAGATCCGTCCCGTCCTTTCAGTATCCCCAAGCGGATCGACCCCCCTGCCACTGGGGTTCGCTGCGATGGGCATCAAGGCCCTTGGCGCTTTCAGTATCCCCAAGCGGATCGACCCCCCTGCCACGGTGAATGCATCAGACGGCCCCGGAGCCTGGAACATGCTTTCAGTATCCCCAAGCGGATCGACCCCCCTGCCACCTAGAGAACTTCTTACTTGACTGTCGCCGTTTTGCACTTTCAGTATCCCCAAGCGGATCGACCCCCCTGCCACATGATATATATCTCTATCTCAAAAGTGGGAGTAGGGTACTTTCAGTATCCCCAAGCGGATCGACCCCCCTGCCACCGCAGCCAGCGAAGCAGGGTCGGAGATACTTCTCACATATCTTATAACGAACGAGGCCCCATTTTTGGCATCTGAGAGCCTCGTTATTTCCCTCCTCCAGCCACCAACATCTATCGTATCACGACCTTTCTCGAAACTCGTTTTTTGCAAGCCGCAAGGGGCGAGTTTCGAGAAAGCAACAACAGATTTCTCATCATAAAAGCAGCAGAAGATGTGCGATTCTGACCTAATGCGGTCAGATTCTGACCGCATTAGGGTGGTACTCTCGGAGAGTTTCGAATCGGCCTCTCAAATGGGCCATTTTTTGGCCAGGCTCCCTTTCCTCCCTCTATCTCTCCCAAAAACAAAAAGCGCGCAGGCCAGGTCCTACCCGCGCTTACCCCCACCCTGGGAGCAAGGAGCCACAAGATGAGGAGGCAAGGAAAGCCATATTCGCGGTCTGTCGGACCGTGCTGCGCGTGGCCCTCAGCCGCGCCGGCTACCAGGTCCAAACGTGCAGCGACGGCCTCAGCGTCTGGGCGGCCTGCTGTGAGTCGGCAGAGAAACAAAAAGGCAGACGCTGGCTGCCCTGGCCAGAGCCTGTCGGAGGGAGCTCCTCAGCACCGTGGCCCCTCCGCATCAGCCAGAGGCTGGACCCCGATGGCCAGCGCCTCCCGCTAACACTCTCTCAAAAGGAGCAGCCGCTCAGCCAGGCCCCAGAGGGAACGGGTTTAGCCCTGATCAGGCGTCTGCTCTGGCACAGGTATGGCCAGCAAAGCGCCGCCGCACTGCTAATAGCTCTTCAGCAACCAGATGCCCGTCGACCAGGGTCAGCGACTGCAGCACCTGCCGACAGGAAGCACAGCGAGCCGTCAGCCGGTCTACGGCAGGCTCGCGTTCCAAAAGCACATAGGCATCTGGTTCGCTGCCGCCGGTCAGCCAGCGAACGACATCCGGCCCTTCCGTTCGGAGGCGCCAGGCATTGGCTTCAAGAACGTGATGAATCTTCTCTTCGGCGGGTGACATAGATTCCCCCCTCATCCCATATACCCCTCAGAAAGCCCAACGGCAGCAAGATCCTGGTTGGGCCCGTCAAGACTGCGTGCTCTCAAACAGGGCGGCTGAGTAACTGCTCTAAATCGCGCAGAGCATGCAGTGGCGCCTTTCCCTGACACTGCTGATACAAGCGCTTGATACGCTCCTCCTTGGTAGGCAGGTTGAGCGCGCGGGCGATGCGCAGGGCGTCTGTGAGAACGTAACAGCAGCTTTCCAGGTCCCCCTGAGCAGAGTAAGTATCAGCCTCTGCCAGCAGCAAATTCAACTGCCAGCGTGTCATACCTGGTTGCAGATGTTTGCGCGCCACACCGAGAGCTGCCAGTGCCTCATCGTGCCGACCAAACAGCGTGAGGGCCTGGGCCTTCTCGATGGCGATGCTGGTCAGATCTGTTCTCACGAAGCTGCCGTCTGGGGTCAGGTTCCCTTTGCGTGCAATGCGGGCAGCCTCCTCGAAGTAGCGCAGGCTCTGCTGTTGCCGGCCCCGATCTGCTCCGGCGACATAGCTGAGAGCCTCCCCAGCCATCTGGAGGCACTTGCCTTTGAGGGGGTCACGCGCGAGGTCGGCATACGGTAAGGCGGCAGCAGCGTCCTGCCAGGCAGACTCGTAGCGTTGCAGTCCTATGTAGACCCGAGCACGCCGTAGATACGCTGCCGCCAGCAATTCAGGATGGTTGAGCCGATTGGCAATCTCGACAGCCTGGGTAGCCCACTCTAGAGCCTGGGCCCGGTCCTGGCGGTCACGAGCCACGACCGATGCAAGCTGATAGAAGCGGCAGCGGAGTGCATCGTATTGATCCCGCTTGAGGCCGCTGGCGTGGGCAAAGTCGCTGTTGAGCTGTCCGAGTGCCTGCTGAATGCTCTGGGCGGCCTTCTGGATGCTGCTGGTGTAGTAGAGTTCCCAGGAGAGAGCCAGCAGGCTTTCGTAGGACTGCATCATCTGACCGCTGGCCAGTGACTCGATCCCCACGGAAGAAGAGGCCAGTTTGAGGGTTCCATCGCCGCTGGCGAGCGTGACGGAAGACAGGCCAAGCAGAACGGGCGGGATCTGGAGCACTTTGGCCAGCAGGATGCGGCGAGAAAGCAGCTCTGGCATTGTCTTATTCTTCGGACTCTTAAGCATGGTGACGTATCTCTCTGTGCACTGTAATCGGCGTGCTAATTCCTCTTTCGAGAGTCCGCTGAGCGCGAAATAATAGGCAATGACTTCCCCCGTACAGGGCAGATTATTCTCCCCTGGACTAAATCGCCCATACACATACCACCAGTAGTATGGTTGTTCCATACAACTCGCCTGTCTTCCAGATAGAAGCACCTCCTGAGCACAGTATAGCTACTCCGGGCAACAATTTCAATCATGCAATGAGGTAAGAAGGAAAGGAATTTTCCTTTTTGGGCAGGCACCGATTTACTCCTCACTTAGATTGCACTATGTTAGATGTAGCACTGTAAAGAAATGCAATCAAATATAGTACGCTTGCTTAGCGATAAGTGGAAGGAGGCGTGGACATCATGCGCCCAGGACCCACCATTCTCGTAGTTGACGATTCGCCGGTCTGTCGGACCGTGCTGCGCGTGGCCCTCAGCCGCGCCGGCTACCAGGTCCAAACGTGCAGCGACGGCCTCAGCGCCCTCTCGACGCTGGCCAGCCCCGGAGCACCCCCGCCCGATCTGCTCCTGCTCGACTGGCTCCTGCCCCACCTCTCCGGTTTGCAATTGACCTGGCTCCTGCGCCACCAGACCCGCTATCCCCAGTTGTCTCGCCTGCCCATTCTGATGCTGAGCTGCCGTCACAGCACCCTCGACCGCCTTAAGGCCCGCCTGGCCGGCGCCTCCGCCTTCCTCCCCAAGCCCTTCACCATCGCCGACCTGCTCGCCACCGTCCAGCACCTTCTCACCCTCGCCCCTTCTCACCTGCCTCCCTCGTCGGTCCCCCCTTCCGCTCCACCTCTCCCCCCGGCTCCCTGGCCACTTTCCCCACCCTCGTTCTTCCCTTCATCATAGACAGCTTGCTTGATCATCCCGACAAGATGATGTTCATTACTACCTGTATTCACTCGCTGAAGGAGGAAGACACCTTATGGCTCTTATCTGCCGACCCAGGGCCGACGACCAGCAGCGACGACCTCTAACCATGCGCCAGTGGCAGATCGTCCTCTTGCTGCGCCGCGGTCTCTCCCGCCAGGCCGTTGCCGCTCACCTGGGCCTCGCACCTCACACCGTCGCCGTTCACCTCTCCCTGCTGCGCCAGCGTCTCTGCCTCTCCCGCCACTGCGACCCATTGGCGCATGTCCCCTGGGAGCAGTGCCCGCCCGATCTACTCGCCTGGTGCCAGAACGAGCCAGGCCGTCTGGGCCGGCAGGCCCAGGCAGATTGCTCAACCGGAGAGGAGGTATCAAGCACAAAGGAGGAAACCGAACATGAAGATCCGCCAGCGCTCAACGCCCGGCCTTGAGCTGGTGCGGCGCATACAGGAGCAGGGGCCGACACTGACGCCCACCTCCGCCAGACAGGGCGAGTCGCCGGCAACCTGGCGGCATCTGGAGGAGGCGGTCGCGACCCTGGGTCAGAGCGAGGAGCAGGCCGAGGCAATGGAGCATGTACGCGAGGTCTGGCAGGCCATCGCGGCGGCGCGGACCCATCTGGCAGGACTGCCGCCGGCGCGGGCCTGGCAGATCCTCCTCTGGCCCTTCCGCCGCGAGCTGGCCGCTCTGGCTCTGGCAGCCTCACCGGATGAAGCTGCTGAAGATGAGGCGCCGGCCTTCGCTCTGCTGCAGACCACAGACGGCCCACCCGATGCCCGTACCTCGCGCGAGGAGGAGGCCATGCCAGACCAGGACCCCAGGACGCGCCGTCTCGGTGGCTTGCCTCGTCTCATTGAGTGACGTTGAGCTGAGGCGGGCTGGCGTCCCAGTCTGGCTAGCTAGCCAGGTGACTGGTTGGCTGACTGTTCTGCTGGGTAGACTATTCGCTCTCGAAGCCGAAGTCTGAGAATTTGAGCGTGCGACAGTTCTCCTCGACGATCTGGCGCTTGTGGGACGGGAAGCCGTCGGGGAAGGTCGCCTGTATCTCCAGGGTCACCTCGACTCTGGCTCCGGGCAGGCTCAGCAGATGCTGGATGACCTCCGTGGCGATGGTGCTGGCGCCGCTGGAGAGATGCCGGGGATCAAGCGAGACGGCCCCGTGGAAGCGTTGCGCTTCTGGTTCGGGGGCCGGCGACGCTGCGCCGCCGACGGTTGTGGGGGTGTAGGTCGTGCTCCCGGGCAGGCTCTGCTCGCGGACTGCGGGAGAGGCCTGAACCACCGAGGGCGTACCGCCAGCGGTCGCGGGCGCGCTCAGCGTACTGGCCGCCGTCTGGGCCAGGCGCGCGCGCTCGGCTTCGGCTCTGGCCCGCGCCTCGGCCTCTAGCTGGGCGGCGGCCACCTCCGCCTTGACCAGCAGGCCGGAAGGCTGCACCTGCTCCTTGCTCATGGGCTGACCGGCGCGCAGCCCCAGGTAGCGCTCACGGCTCTCATCCCAGCTATCGGCATAGGCAAAGCTCTCGTCGCGCCACTGTACCAGGGCCACGCCCTCTGCGATGGCCTGCCGCAGGACCTCGGGACTCTTGAGGCGCTTCAGGTAGAGATAGCGCCCGTAGAAGTCCAGCAGCTCCCTGACGCTGACGTGGTTGCCGCGCCAGAGCGGAATGCTGTCCAGTTCTCGGCGCAGCCAGGTCGGGGCGTAGCGCTCGACAAGCTGCTCGCTGTCGCGCAGGGTGGCGCTCACGGTCTGGGCGATCTGCTTCGGCTCCTGCCCGGTCATCTTCAGCTGACGCTCATCCAGGTGGATGCTGCCACTATCGCGGGCGTTGCTCTGTTCGGGGGTGAGCAGCCAGCAGTAGCTTTCGGGAATGCGCAGGTTAACCGTCCGATTGGCCTCCTGCTGCTTGCCCTGAGCCTGGTTGAGCTGGGCGAGGTCCAGGTTGAGGCTCTCGCTATCGTCGCAAATGCCTTTCCAGGCCAGGAACTCGCGAATGCCCTCCTTGAGGTCGTCGATACGGTGGCGATCGGCGGCCAGGAAGACCAGCGTGTTGCAATACTGGCGGCGCCCGTTGCCGTGCTCCTGCAGCAGGCGGTAAGCCTCTTGATAGGCTCTGCTCTGGGAATCTTTGGCGCCGTGGGTGCAATTTGGTCCCAGGATGACCAGGGCGACGCCGTTGTTCTCGTCGGGGACATTGGCGCTGCTGGTGGGGAAGACGTGGATACGGGCGAAGGCGCCGCGCTGCTTGGGACTGTTGAGCGCTCCAAGGCGCTGCTCAAGCTCCTGGGTGATCTCATAGTCCTGCACCTGGCGGGCGCGATCGTGGGCCAGACGCGTGATACTGACGCGCGTGTCGTACCAGTAGCGCTGGCCATCGTACCAGAGGTGGGTTGAGCGGTTGGAGAGGTGGCCCAGGGCGTCGCTGAAGGCCGGGATATTTTCGCCGGGCATGACGCAGCCAAGCTTGATTTCGCTGACCGTCAGGCCGCGGTTGGGGCTGTGGACAGTAGGCGCGGTGCCCAGGTAGAGGGTGCGCGCCACGCGTCGGCTGGCGCCCAGGTGGCCCAGGTTGGGATACTCGCCGTCGAGGCGCAGTGGCAGCGAGCCGGGGCCGTCGACATCGTTGGCGATCACTGGACGCCAGTTATCTTCAGGGAAACAACGAGGCTCTCAGATGCCAAAAATGGGGCCTCGTTCGTTATAAGATAAGAGAGAAGTATCCCCGACCCTGCTTCGCTGGCTGCGGTGGCAGGGGAGTCGATCCGCTTGAGGAATACTGAAACGAGGATACTGAAAGGAACCAGGCAGAGGAAGAAAGAGCCAGAGCAAGACCACCGTGGCACCCGCCGCGGCCTCGCTCTGGCTCCCGTTCCAGCAGACCAACCGAGCTGACAGAGGAAGGGGAACTACCGTTCTGAAAGAAGATGGCGCTGTGACCCGCGCGCCCGCGCCAGCTGCTCCTCCAGCCAACCGACCACCGCATCCAGCCCCTCGCCGCTGCGCAGGTTCGTAAAAACAAAAGGACGCTCACCGCGCTGGCGCCGCGTATCACGCTCCATCACCTCCAGCGACGCCCCCACATACGGCGCCAGATCAATCTTATTGATCAGCAGCAGATCCGAACGCAGAATCCCCGGCCCACCCTTGCGCGGCATCTTCTCCCCCTCAGCCACATCGATCACATAGATCCAGACATCCACCAGATCGGGACTGAAAGACGCCGCCAGATTATCCCCACCGCTCTCGATCAATACCAGCTCCAACCCCGGCAGGCTCGCCTCCAGATCGGCGATCGCCTCCTCGTTCATCGACACATCATCACGGATCGCCGTATGCGGGCAGCAACCCGTCTCTACACCGCGCACCCGCTCCGCCGGCAACGCCCCCTGCCGCAGCAAAAACTCCGCATCCTCGCGCGTATAAATATCGTTCGTCACCACCGCCAGATTATAGCGCTCGCGCAGGCGCCGACTCAGGCAATCCACCAGCGCCGTCTTACCGCTACCAACCGGTCCAGCAATGCCCACCCGAAAAGCTCGCCTCATCGGCTCAAGTGACTGACTCATCGCTGCTCCCTCCTTTGCTGCATTCCGTGGCTAGACACCAGACAGACACATAGCCCCCACAATAAGAGATCACCATCAGAACAAAAAGTAGCGCTGCGCCAGCGGCAAGACACGCGCCGGCTCGCAGGTCAACAGCTCCCCATCGGCGCGCACCTCATACGTCTCAGGGTCCACCTCGATCCGCGGCGTCGCCGTATTGTGCACCATATCCCGCTTGCCAATGGCGCGGCAGCCCTCAACGGCCACCGCCCGCTTGCGCAGGCCCAGGCGCTGCGGCACCCCGTCCTCCAAGGCCGCCCGCGAAACAAAGGTCAGACTCGTCGCCGCCACCGCCGAGCCAAACGAGCCAAACATCGGACGATACAGAGCCGGCTGCGGCGTCGGAATCGAGGCATTGGGATCGCCCATCACGCTCCAGGCAATGAAGCCACCCTTAATCACCATCTCGGGCCGCACCCCGAAAAAGGCCGGCTTCCACAAGACCAGATCAGCCAGCTTCCCCGGCTCGATCGACCCGATCTCTCGCGCCACCCCGTGCGTAACCGCCGGATTAATCGTATACTTCGCCAGATAGCGCTTGATCCGGAAATTATCGTTGCGTCCCGAGTCCTCGGGCAGCGGCCCGCGCTGCACCTTCATCTTGTGGGCCGTCTGCCAGGTACGCAGCACCACCTCGCCGATGCGCCCCATCGCCTGCGAATCGCTCGACATCATACTGATCACTCCCAGATCGTGCAGAATATCCTCCGCCGCGATCGTCTCCGGACGAATGCGGCTCTCGGCAAAGGCCACATCCTCCGGCACCTGGGGATTCAGATGATGGCAGACCATCAACATATCCAGATGCTCAGCCAGCGTATTGACCGTATAAGGCCGCGTCGGATTCGTCGATGACGGCAGCACATGCGGCAGGCCCGCCACGCGAATAATATCGGGCGCATGGCCGCCGCCAGCCCCTTCCGTATGGTAGGTATGGATCGTCCGCCCGGCAATGGCCGCGATCGTCTCCTCCACGAAGCCACTCTCATTCATCGTATCCGTATGGATCGCCACCTGCACATCGCAGATCTCAGCCACCCGCAAGCAGGCATCGATGGCCGCCGGCGTACTGCCCCAGTCCTCATGCAACTTCAGCCCGCAGGCCCCCGCCCGAATCTGCTCCAGCAGCGGCCCCTCCGCGGCGGCATTGCCCTTGCCCAGGAAGCCGAAATTCAGCGGCCAGTGCTCAGCGGCCTGCAACATGCGCGCCAGATACCAGGCCCCCGGCGTACAGGTCGTCGCATTCGTCCCCGTCGCCGGGCCTGTGCCCCCGCCGATCATCGTCGTGATCCCATTGGCCAGCGCCTCATAGACCTGCTGCGGCGAGATGAAGTGAATGTGACTATCGATGCCGCCCGGCGTCACGATCAGGTGCTCGCCGGCGATCACCTCCGTACTGGCCCCGATCACCAGCTCGGGATCAACCCCCTCCATCGTATCGGGATTGCCCGCCTTGCCCACCTTCACAATGCGCCCATCCCTGATGCCAATATCGCCCTTCACGATCCCCCAATGGTCGAGCACAATGGCATTCGTGATCACCAGATCCAGCGCCCTCGCCTGGCCTGGCCCCGCCTCGCGCAGCGCCTGGCTGCTCTGCCCCATTCCATCGCGGATCACCTTCCCGCCACCAAAAGTCACCTCATCGCCATAGACCGTATAATCGCGCTCAATCTCTATCAACAAGGCCGTATCGGCCAGACGCACGCGATCGCCGACCGTCGGCCCATAGAGATCAGCATAGGTGCGACGTGGCAGCGATAAACTCATAGCCTGCCCTCCTCGCCAGACCGCTGCCCCTCGGCGTCGGCGGCCTCCCCTGCCGGCGCCGGCGGCCTTGCTTCCAGGGGCCCATTGACCTGGCCGCGATGCCCGTAGATCGCCCGCCGGCCCCCGAAGGCTACCAGTGTCACCTCTTTCTCCTCGCCCGGCTCGAAGCGCACCGCCGTCCCGGCGGCAATATTGAGGCGCATCCCATAGGCGGCGGCGCGCTCGAACTGCAGGGCCGGATTGACCTCGAAAAAGTGGTAGTGACTTCCAACCTGTACCGGACGGTCGCCGCTATTGCGCACCCGCAGTCGGGCCGTGCGCCGACCAGCATTGAGCACGACCTCCCCGTCGGCCAACAGATAGGCCCCGGGCGCCAGGCCCTCCAGCCCCGACGGTCCTGACCCTGGCCGAACCTCACCGTCTTCAGCAGCTCCCATTGCGAGACCTCCTTTCTCCCTCCCGGCTGGTAACCAGCGCTAGCGGATTGGATCGTGAACCGTCACCAGCTTCGTCCCATCGGGAAAGGTGGCCTCGATCTGCACCTCCTGGATCATCTCAGGCACACCCTCCATCACATCGTCGCGCGTCAGCACAGTCGTGCCCAGCGTCATAATCTCGGCCACGCTGCGCCCATCGCGCGCCGCCTCCATCATCTCGGCGGCCAGCAAGGCCACCGCCTCGGGATAGTTGAGCTTCAGACCGCGCGCCCGCCGCTTGCGTGCCAGCTCAGCCGCCACCACAATCAAGAGCTTCTCCTGTTCGCGCAGCGTCAAATACATCGAGCGACAAACCTCCTTCCTCCTTGCCTTGCTCAGCTCAGGCAGATGCCCGTCATATCGCCTATCACCCCGGACTGCCCTCCAGGGCAGCCCGCAGCCATCATCAGTAGATCTTGCGCGGCAACGGCACCGCGCTCCCATAGAGGCGCAGCCGCGCCAGGCGCCAGAACTCCGGCAGCTGGTGACCGAGCGTCAGCCCCTCCTGGGCCAGCCCGCGCACCACCAGCCCATCAGCCGGCAGACGGCTCACACCCCAAACGCAGCAGCCGGGCCGACTCAGCTCCTGTGCCAGCGCCGCCAGCTCTGCTTCCAGGTCGGCCCAGCGCTGCGGCGGCTGACCTGTGCGGCACACGTAGAGGCTCGCACAGTAGCGGTACGGTCCCAGACGCGCCAGCGAGAGCGGCGGCCTGGCGGTCGGCTCCAGGCGGAAACGCTCGATCGCCAGCGGACACCCGGCGCTCGTGATTGTCAGCAGCAGCTCAAGCCACTCATAAGTAAAGCACTCGCCGCGCGCCACACGACCCGGCGCCACAATTTCCCACCAGAACAGGCCGGCATCCTCCGCCAGCGCAATCGTCACCTCCTGGCGATAGCGCGCCCCAGCAAAAGGGATCAAGGCATCGGGCAGATGCTCCAATAAAGCCCCGGCGCCGACCTGGACCTGCCAGCGCTGCAGAGCCGGGCAATCAGCGGCGCGCGGACGATAGAGGCGCGTCGCCCCTGTCGACGTGAGCATTGCCCGGGCCCCAGGCCCGACCTCGATCGCCAGCTCGCAGCGATCGCCGCCCAGGACACCGCCCGAGAGATTGTGCACATGTACCAGTGCCCCACCCTCGTCCGTCGAGAAAGCGCGCACCACCTGCAGCGGCGGTCGCTGCTCTTGAACGAGAAGCCGCGACCGGCCCGTCGCCCGCTCGTAGCCGAACCCCAGCCGCAGCCAGCCAGCCACAGCCTGGCGATATCCTGGCGTGTCAGGCTGCTCCTGGCCTTCTCGCTCATCAGATTCTGCTGCCGGTTCCTCCTCAGTGGCCTCCTCGCGCGGCTCACTTCCCAGCGCCTGCATCCAAATCCTCGCTCCTTCCTGACCTGACCATTGCTGTGTCTACCATCTCCTCTCTCCTCAACCCGCCGCCTTGTTCAATGCCCGACCCGGCTGCCCGCGCGGGCCAGGCGGGATGGTGCCCCTAGCTAATAAAGAGGCGCGTCTCCAAATACGGATGGCGCAGACTGCCCAGCTCCACCAGAGGCGTCCATTGCCACGGCTCCTCACCCTGCTCCAAATAGCCCAGTGCCTGCCCTGTCACTGCCAACAGCGTCGGCTTCAGTTGCCACAACAGCGACATCGCCCGTCGCTGGCCCAGAGGCAACAGGCGCTGACACGCCGCCAGCAGGGCGGCTAATTGTTGCTGCAAAAAGGCGGCCAGGGCCACACGCTCATTGATTCCCAGCAAGCCGCAGAGCAGACCAGCGGCCAGCGCATAATGACTCACGCCATCCTCGCGCAGCGCCATCTGCTGAGCCAGCGTCAAACGCTCCTCGCTAAACCAGCCCTGCACCAAGTGCAGCAGGCGGCGCCCCATCATGATGCTCGCCTGGCGGCTCTCGCGAGCCAGCTTGAGCGCGCTCAGCTCCGCGTTCAGCGCCCGCCAGCGTACCTGGAACTCCCCCGGCTCGGTCACCTGTGCCAGGCGGTGCCCGCGCCCGAAAAAGACCCCCTCCAGCAGGCCGGCCTCCGTCAAATAAGCCTGCAAAAACTCCTCTAAGGTCTCCACCGTCAGCAGCTCCTCAGCCACCAGCGTCTCCAGACCAAACGAGTGCGCGCTGCCCCCCACAGGCAGCGCGCTATCGCACAGCTGCAGCAACTGCAAGACCTGCAACGGCTCCAGGTCCAGACGCAACCCATCGCGGGGTGGCCCCGCTAGCGGCGGCTCACCCAGCAAAGCGGCCATTGACGCACCTCCTTTCGTCTCCTTACTCTCAGGGCCACAACGCAGAGCAGGCCCATCTATCAACAACAAATAGAGAGGCGGGATGCGGTCGGAGCATGCCATTGGGGAGGAGTGGGCAGGTCAGTTCAGCGCGGTTCACCACGCGGCCTCACAGCAAGCACATCCCACCTCTCTTCTATGCTACGCCAGTCCCCCAAAAACCGACCCACTGGCAGGCGGTCAGCCAGTCCAGTCGGCCTGGCAGCCAACGCAACGACCGAGAGACAGACCAGGCGACCGACTGACTGACTGGCTGACCGTCATACCAGTCCTTTGCTTTCCCTCCCGCGGAATAGCGAAGCTAGGCCGTCGCCTTACACAGATCGTGACAATCCTTCTCCAAAGTGCAGCACAGCGAACAGATCGTCCCCTCGTGGAATGGACAGAACGTTGTATCGGGCGCCTCATAGGCATCGGCGCAGACCGAGCACTGCAGCAGCGGCAGCTCCCCTTGACTGCTCGTGCTCGTATGGGCCGCGGCGTTCTCGCGCGCGATATAGTACTTCCCGCGCGTCAGCACCGCCAGCAGTGGCGAGAGCACGAAAGCGATCACCAGGGCCAGGAAGGGCGAGAACGCCTGCGCCACCGGCCCGAACAGCCCGAAGAAAGCCAGCACCGACAGCACCGAAGCCACCAGCGTCGACCCGAAGCCCACCGGATTAATCGTATACAGGTGCGCGCGCTTAAACTCGATATAGGGAGGACTCAGCTTCAGCAGCGGCTTATTAATCACCAGGTCCGCCACCACGGCCCCGATCCAGGCGATGGCCACATTCGAATAGAAGCCCAGGATCGTATTCAAGAAGGCGAACATATTCAGCTCCATCAGCAAGAGGGCGATGCTCACATTGAGAAAGAGCCAGACCACGCGCCCCGGGTGACGGTGCAAGATCCGCGAAAAGAAATTCGACCACGACAGCGAGCCGGAATAAGCGTTCGTCACATTGATCTTCACCTGGGAGAGCAGCACGAAGAAGGTCGCCACCGTCAAGGCCAGCCACGGATTGGGGATCAGCACACTGAAGCCCTTCAGCAGCTGCTGAATTGGCTGATCGGCCAGCTGGGCCCCCACCTCGGCGAAGATATAGAAGGCCAGAAAGGCCCCGGCCAGCTGCTTCAGCGCCCCCAGGATCACCCAGCCCGGGCCAGCGCTCAACACCGCCAGCCACCAGCGACCGCTATTCTCGCGCGTCTTATCCGGCATAAAGCGCAGATAATCGGCCTGTTCCCCGATCTGGGCAATCAGCGACAGCGCCACGCCGGCGCCAGCTCCCACCTCCAGCGGCACCAGGCTGGCGCCCGTCGGAGAGAGACCGCCGAAGTGCGTCCAGGCCGCGAAGGCCCCCGGGTCCTTCCACAGGATCGCCAGGAAGGGCAGCACATAGAGCACCAGCCACAGCGGCTGCGTCCAGGTCTGCAACTTCGCCAGCAGCGTCATCCCGAAGACCACCAGCGGAATAATCAGCAGCGCGCACACCAGATAGGCCCACGGCAGCGGCAGGCCCGTATAGAGATGCAGGGCCTGGGCCATAATCGAGCCTTCCAGGGCGAAAAAGATAAAGGTAAAGCTCGCATAGATCAGCGACGTCAGCGTTGAGCCAAGATAGCCGAAACCGGCCCCGCGCGTCAGCAGATCCATATCGATGTTATAGCGAGCCGAATAATAAGCGATCGGGATGCCCGTTAAGAAAATCACCACAGCGGCCAGCAGAATAGCGGCCACCGCGTTACTGAAGCCGTGGGCGATAATAATGTCGGCCCCGATGGCAAAGTCGGCCAGATAAGCGATCCCTCCCAGGGCGGCGCTCGCCACCGCCAGCGTTCCCCACTTACGGAAGGAGCGCGGCGCATAGCGCAGCGAATAGTCCTCCAGAACTGGATTGTTCACTAACAAATTGAAACGACGCTTCGGTTGATCAGCGGTAGAGAGAGCGGTAGCGGCGACTGGTGTTGCTTCCGTTTCTTCAAGCATGCGCAGAAGCCTCCTCATCTGCTGGCAGCTGACATAACGGGTCGACAGCGGGCGCGCGACCGACAAACCAGAGCGATGGCCGGGTAATCTGAACCAACCGACCAACTGGCTAACGACCAGGGCGCCCGGAGAGCGCTGCGCGCGCGATGCAGCGCATGGCCCGCAGCCTCGCAGGTGCCGCGCCGTCAGAGCGGCAGCGGAGAGAAGCAGCGACCTCGCCTATGAGAGGAGCCTCGGCGCGACGCACCAGCTCGCACCGTCCCTGGTTACCGCGAGCCACCGGAGGGGAAGCGCTTCGCGTTGCTTTATATAAAATGCACAGAGAGCGCGCCGTTGCGGCCTCTGTAGATCAGTATAGGGCCAAAGAGTAGAGGAAGCTATGGCCAATTTAACGCATAAGGGGACGAGGGTTTTGTGCATGATGCATGAAGCCGTGTGGGAGGGGAAAGAGGGTGAAGCGGAGCCAGACCAGGCCAGGCGTGTGCCCCCAGTTCTTTCCCCTCGGACTGCGCCAGAGCGTTGCGCAGCAGCAGCCGTTAAGAAGCCGGCGGCTTGCGACCGACTGTCACATGGAACTGGAAAGCGGTCTGATGGGAAGCCCACTCAGCCGGGAGGGCTTCCAGCATCCGTTGCCACTCCTCGCGGGCGATCAGAGAGGCCATGCGCTCGCTCAAAGCATGGAGCAGCGCCAGCAGATCCTTCTGCAGGAGGCGCCCGCCCTGGCCACCCCCTTCGCCCAAGACAACGCTGTACACATACTTCTCCACCTCAACCGCCCCGGCCTGTTGCAGGTACATCGGCAGATGCTCGGCGATATAGGGATCAAAGCCCCAGCGCTCGAAAGCGCGGTCCAGGAGGCCGCTGACTCGCAGCGAGAACGGGCCTGGACGGTGGTAGTAGCCGCCGGTCTCCGTCAACTGTAGCCAGCCGCCTGGCCTGGTCACGCGCACCAGCTCGCGTACCACTGCTGACCACGAACGGGCGGGGATAGCCGAGATCAGCAAGCGCTGATGCACCAGATCGAACGAGTTGTCGTCAAAGGGCAGCCCCTTGAGCACATCGCTGTAGAGAAACTGCACATTGATGGGCGTTGTGGGCAGTCGCTCCGGCGGCTCCACATCAACCCCGATAACGCGGCAGGCGGGGAAGCGATTGCCGACTTCGCGCGCCCAGAGGCCGGTACCGCAGCCGACATCGAGGATTGCCTGGGGATACTTTTCCAGCGGTGTGACGATGTGAACCTTCTGAACGCTCATCAGGGCATAGTGCTGAAAGTTGAGACGATCGATCTCTGCCTCATCCTTAGGCAGCAGGTAGGGGACGTCTTCCAGGTAGCGGCGCTGGAACCGAGCAGCACTCTCCTGCTCCGCCGGCGGCTGGGCCAGTGTCGGGGCATGGAGAGCGCGGGCCGGCGTCGTGGGCCGCTTGCGACGCAGTAGACCCCAAAATGGCATCATGGCCTCCTTTGCTCGACCGAGTGACTATTTGTTTGTTGTGTCGCTATCTCAGTTTGTTTGCTTGTTCGCTCGCTGGGAGTCAGTACAGCGATGCTGGGTTTGTCTCTCGACGAAAGAGGGGATCGAGGAAAGCTGCGGCTCATCGTCCCGCAGAGAGTATAGCGTACGGCGCCATCAAAGGGAAGAGATCGCGCACAGCTGGCATCTGATACTTCTTGCACATTTGATCTTTTGTTTTGGAGAAAGAATACTTTTGGAGTAGTAAAACCGAGAGAACAGCGAGGGTACGATTGGGTGAGAGTGAGTGAGCGGGTGGGTGGAGGCCGGCAAAAGAATAAGGGGAAGACGGGGTGCCAGCTCGTCTCCCCCTTATTACCCAGAAGCTTCTGCTACCGGGAGATCCCTGAAAGGGCGGGTGCAGCCTCATGGGGAGAAGGCTGCACAGGAAACGGGTAGCGCTACAAGCTGCTCGTCGAGGTGGATCTGCTTGCTCGCGGCCACCCCCGCTTCCTTTCGGGTCTATATATAGAACGAACGAGAACCCCGTTTGATATCAGTTCGCAGTCAGGAATTTCCCGCTTTACCGTCCAGACTGTCGAAAAAATCCTGGAGGGGCCAGGGAAGAGGTTGCGGCTGAGCGTCTGGCTGTTGAGAGTGGGGGTGGCGTAGGCGGGTGGGGGCTATGGCGGGGGCTGCCGGTAAGCGAGCGGGGGCGGTGGCGGTCTCTGGCCTGTCCGCCCTGACTTGTTGCCAGATTGAATCGACTTCCTGGGCCACCAGATCCAGGAAGGAGGCCAGGCTCAGCTCCCGAGAACCCCTTTTCTCTGCGGCAGTGTCAGTGATGAGCAGGCTGCCGCAGAGAGAAAAGACCCGCAGTGCCTGGGCCTGAGCCAGGACAAAGCAATCATTACGTGAGAGAGCGGGCAAGCGCTGTTCAGAGATCGCTTGCAGGGAGCGCAGGCGCGTGGTTGTGACCTTGATCATAGCTGGCTCTCGCTCCTCTTGTGAAAGCCCCTTCCGAAATCTGATCTTCTCTGCCTGTCTGCTGTCAATGTGCCTCCCCCGAGTAGGTCATCCTGTGTACGCCTCATCCCTGGCTCCCTGCCTGTCCAGTGTGAATTTCTGGCACACTTCTTATCCGATCTCTGAAACAGAGCTTGCTTCATAATGTGGCTCTATATCAGGCTTTGAGTGAGAAAGAACCTCCCTGCCGTTATGCTACAATAGAATGCAGGAAACATAGTAAGTTGACCAGCCCGGTACATCACGGTGCGAGCCAGGCCATCCTTGCCCGTCCCATCGGAACGGGGTGGTCTGCTGGCTGGTCAGAATGCACCGGCTGACTGGTACTGGTACTGCGTAGGCATGCGTGTACTCGTGCCGTAGCGGCAACGAGACGAAAGGCAGGCAAATCCAGGATGCTGAAACGACCACTTGAAGCTTCCAGACAGCTGCCCCTTCCCGCTGAGGCGCTGGCCCTGCCAGCCAACGGCCCCTTTGCCTTCTTCTTTGCTCAGGAGCGTCGCATTCCCCTCGTCGGCGACGGCGGGGGCGAAGAAGAAGAAGGCGGCGGCAAAGGGGGCAAGCCCGAGCCATCGATCACCTTCTACCACACGACCGGTCATGACTCCTCGTCGCCCAATCCCTTACACAACGAGGAGTTCGACATGGAGTACGACGACTAGATGGAACCATACGTCCTTATCCTTAGCTACCCAGGCGACAGCAGCGCCCGACGCGTTCAACATGCCTTACAGCGCTGCGGCTGCGCGACTCTCGTGCTCGATACGGCGGCCTTCCCCCAGGCAGTCACCCTGACCGCCCTCTTGCGTGATGCCAGCTGGAGCGGCTCCTTTTGCTACCAGGGCAAGCGCTATGACCTGGAAGCCATTCGTAGCATCTATGTGCGCCGTCCCCATCACTACCAGGTGCGTGAGGACTTTCCCGAGCTGATCCAGCTCTTCCTTGAGAATGAAGCCTATCGTGGCTTCGGAGGCGTGCTACGCAGCCTTGACTGCCTGTGGGTCAACTCCCTGGACGCCCAGCGGCGTGCCAGCTTCAAACCCCTTCAGCTCAAGCTCGCCCAGGAGGTCGGCCTGCGTGTACCGGCAACCCTCATTACCAACGATCCCGACGCCGTGCGCAGCTTCTTCTTCGAGGTCTGCCAGGAGCAGATGATCTACAAGACCCTGCATGGCAACTTTCTGCCCGGCGGTGGCGACCGCTATCATCTGATTTTTACCAGTCGTGTCGGGCGCGAGCGGTTGGCCGAACTGGAGCAGGTGCGCCTGACGGCCCATCTCTTCCAGCCACTCATCGAGAAAGCCTACGAGGTGCGCGCCACTATCATCGGACAGGCGGTTCTGGCTGTCCGCATTGACTCGCAAGAGCTGGAGGCGGCCCGGCTCGACTGGAGGGCAGCCTGCTATCAGGTGCGCTATCGGCCCTACAGCCTGCCCGAGGCCGTGGCCAGGCGCTGCGTTGCCCTGGTGCAGCGCCTGGGGCTGGTCTTTGGGGCGCTCGATCTGATCGTGACCCCCGAGGGCGACTACATCTTTCTGGAGTGTAATCCGGGTGGGCAGTGGGAATGGCTGGAGGTGGAGACGGGCCTGCCTTTTGCGGCGACCATTGCCCAGGTGCTCAGCTCTGGCAAGGAGGGCCTTGCCCTTCCCTGCGAGGGGCCACTGATGCAGTTACAATGAGCAGACCCGTCGTAGCAGGTACGGATGGAAGGAGTTTTCTGGTGGATGATCTTATTGCGGCAACGACTGAAGACGAGGAGCGTCGAGAGCTAGTGAGCAGCATTGAGGAGACGCGCGGCTATCCTCTGGCGCCAGCCGTGCGCCGCGCGCTCCTCAAGGTCTCGCGGGCCCACTTTGTCCCGCTCTACTGTCGGCAAGAGCAGCCCGGCGTTTGGACGTGGCGAGAGGCGCGGTCTCTTGTCTACCGTGATCAGGCCCTGGTGACCAAGGTCGACGAGCTGGGGCGCCCGATCTCCTCCTCCAGCATGCCATCGATTATGGCCGCCATGCTGGAAGCCCTGGCGCTACAGCCGGGAATGCGCGTCTTGGAGATTGGGACCGGCACCGGCTACAACGCTGCCCTGCTGGCCGAGCTTGTGGCTCCCGGCGGCCAGGTGGTGACGCTCGATATTGATGAGGAAATCACGGCCCTGGCTGCCGAGCGCCTGCGGCTGGCCGGCTACGGCGAGCAGGTCCAGGTGGTGACCGCCGATGGGCTGCAGGGGTATGCCCCCGCTGCCCCCTATGATCGCCTCATCGCAACAGGTAGCTATCCGCGCATCCCGCCAGCCTGGCGTGAGCAGCTGGCCCTGCACGGGGTCATCGTGGGCGATCTGCTGCGCCCGCTGACGACGCCGCTCTTTCGCCTGGTCAAGGTTGCTCCCGATCGCCTGGAGGGGCACCTGCTGCGGACGCCGGCCTTCTTTATGCAGTTGCGTGGGGAAGAGCCGACGCGGCCCACGGCTCACCGCGTGAGAGAGCTGGCCTCCTGGCGCGAGCAGCCGCGCCGCGAGGAGGCAGAGACCGACCTGGAGAGCTACGAGCTGCTCTACGAGTCGGCCTTCGCCCTCTGGCTCGAGCGTCACCTGCCAGGCGTTGAGCGCCGCCTCTACCCGGTGCCCGGGCGAGGCCTCGGAACGGGCCTGCACTGGCAAGAGAGCCTCCTGCTCCTGGTGCCCGCTGCCGAGGGGCCACGACCTGCCCACTGGCACATCGAGGTCTATGGCCAGCACCCCCTCTGGTCGCATATTCTGCAGCTGCGCGAGCAGTGGCTTGCTGCCGGCGAACCTTCCCTGGAAGCCTATACGCTTGAAGTGGCCGCTGATGGCACCTGCCAGCTCCATCTGAACGGCTGAAGAGCTGTGAAGGAGGCACCGCGCTGGTCCCACTCAGATGGGAGGAGCAGCACGGTGCCTGGCCTGGTCAGCCTTCCTGAGCGCTGGCCTGGCCCTGCGGATGCAGCGCCTCGCGCAAGACCCGATCGCGGTTAGCGGCAAACTGCCGGGCCAGGCGCGAGGCGGGGGCGATGCCATCCCAGGCGTGGTAAGCGCGTGGATAGACCTGCAGCTCGACGGGGACGCCGGCGTGGGCCAGGCGCAGCGCATAGTCAACATCCTCGTCGAGGAAGATCTCGGCTGCGCCAACGGCCATAAACGCCGGAGGCAGACCACGCAGGTCCTGGGCGCGGGCCGCCGCCGCGTAGGGCGAAACCTCGGGACCACCAGCTGCCTCGCCCAGGTAGGCCCGCCAGCCGCGGCGGTTATCCTCGCGGTTCCAGATGGGGGCCTCAGCGAACAGCTCCGTCGAGCGCGTTGCATCGCGATCATCGAGCATCGGGTAAATCAGCAATTGGAAGACCAGCGGCACCTCGCCGCGATCACGGGTGAGCAAGGCCAGAGCTGCGGTCAGGCCACCGCCGGCGCTGGCGCCAGCGATGGCCAGGCGCGTCCGATCCACGCCCAGCTCATCGGCGTGCGAGGCCAGCCATTTCAGGGCCGCATAGCAGTCCTCTACTCCTGCCGGAAAAGGATGCTCGGGGGCCAGGCGATAGTCGACCGAAGCCACCAGGCAGCCGACGCTCTCGGCCAGGTGCTGGGCCAGCAAATCATCCTGCTCGATGCTCCCGATCACGTAGCCGCCGCCATGAATCCAGAGCAGGCCAGGCAGAGGAGCTGGCTCGCCCTTGGGACGGTAGAGGCGCACGGGTACCGCGGGCGCCCCCTCTGGGCCTGGGACCTGGTGGTCTTCTTTCAAAATATTGGGCGAATCGGGGAAGCTGGCCTTGACCTGCTGCATTGCCTCCTGCAGCAACGCGCGCGAAGCTGGCAGGTTCTCCCAGTTCAATTGCGGCTGAGAGAGAAAGATCTCCAGGGGAGGCAACAATTCAGGGTCGTAGACACGGGTCAGATCCATCTTTGGGTCTCCACTTTCTCGCGATCCTCGCTGAGGTCCTCACTGGCCCCGCGCTGGTTCAGCGCAGGGCATCAACTGACGACATGGAGCGAACGCCATCTTTGCCGCGTGCTCTGAGCGGTCAACACTAACCGGGCGGACGGATGGCCCCCATTGAGAGAAGGAAAGAAGAGGGCAAGCGTCCCAGTGAGCACGACACTGCGCTCGCCACTCTGAGTGCCCTCCTCAATTGTACCTCATCGTCCAGGTGGGCGGGCGGGCTTGCAAGCCTTTCCCGCTTGCTTAGCCGGGCTGCGTGCCCAGGATGGTCGTCGAGTGATACTGCAAGATGCCACCGTTGCCGCTGACCAGGATCAGATCGTGTTTAGGTACCTGGCGCTCACCGGCCTGGCCTCGCGCCTGGATGATGGCCTCTGAGAGCGGCGTGAAGCCCCACATATAGTACGCCGAGAGTTGGCCGCCACCTGTGTTCGTCGGCAGCGAGCCGCCAGGCCCCAGCTTGCCATCGGCCACAAAGGCCCCGCCCTCGCCTTTAGCGCAGAAGCCGTAGTCCTCCAGCGTCACCAGCACCGTATAGGTGTAGCAATCGTAGATTTCGCAGATATCGATATCATTCAGCTCGATGCCTGCCATGTGCAGGGCCGTCTCGCCCGACTGCCTGGCCCCCGTATAGATGCCAGGCTCGCGGTCGGCCCGCTCATCTCCCCCCGGAGCGGCCTGGCCCAGACCGAGAATATAAACCGGGGGCTGGCGCAGCTGGCGAGCGCGTTCGGCAGAGGTGATCACCACGGCAATGCCGCCGTTAGAGACCAGGCAGCAGTCGTAGAGGCGCAAAGGCTCCACGACATAGCGCGAAGCTAGATAGTCCTCCATCGTCAAAGGGGTCCGCATCTGAGCGGCTGGATTCATCTGGGCCCAACGCCGTTGAGCGATAGCGATGGCGCCAAGCTGCTCGCTGGTCGTGCCAAAGAGATGCATGTGGCGCCGCGCAGCCAGGGCGTAGCCCGGAATGGGACCGAAGATGCCGTAGGCGGCCTGCAGACCCTCCATGCCCCTCAGCGAGAGCAGATCGGCCCCATAGGCGGCACCGGCGCCCCGTGTCGGCTTGAGGGGGGCGTCGGCAAAAACCAGCACCACGACATTGGCCAGTCCGTGGATGATGGCCATCGCCGCATACTGGATCATCGTGCCTGCGGTGGCTCCATAGGCGTTCATCACGTTGAGCAGGCGCAGATTCTCCAGACCCAGCGCCGTCTGTAGTCCATGATGCATCTCGCGCGAGAGATTGGCATTGATCAGGAGGCCGTCAACATCGGCCTTCGTCAGGCCGGCGTCCTGCAGGGCCAGCTCAACGGCTTCGACGGCGAAGTCGCTGGCGCTGCGCCCGTAGATTTTGCCCATTGCCGTCATTCCCAGACCAACGATGGCGCATTTGCCTTTAATGCTCATAAAAGATATGCTCCAGCCTCTTTCTGCTTGCGTGATGAGAATCACTTTCTCTCAGCTGACTCTGGTCGTTGGCTCCTAGCGACCCTTCCATTGCGGCTTCCGCTTCTCAACGAAGGCGCGCGGCCCCTCGCGGAAATCCTCGGAGGCCAGCAGGAGGCGCAGTCGCTCCTGATCGGCGGCCATTGCCTCCTCGATCGGGCGTCCCAGGCCGGCCAGCACGGACTCTTTGGTCAGGCGCACGCTCAAGGGAGAGCACTCCAGGATCTCAGCGGCCCAGCGCTCCGCCGTCTCGCGCAGGCGCCCCAGCGGCACGACCTCATTCACCAGGCCGTAGTGAGCGGCTTCCTGGGCGGAGAGCCACTTGCCCGTCAGAAGCAGGCCCATCGCGATCTTGAGCGGAAGCTGCTGCGGCAAGCGGTGCATGCCGCCGGCGGCGGCGATCAGGCCAACGCGCGGCTCCGGCAGGGCAAAGCGGGCCTGCTCGGCGGCGATGATCAGGTCGCAGGCCAGGGCCAGCTCGAAGCCGCCACCAGCAGCCACGCCGTTGACGGCGGCGATGATCGGCTTCGGGCAATGCAGCCCAATCAGGCCACCGAAGTAGACCGGCTCCCCGTTCTGATTTTGGCGGCTCGTCAGGGGCGCCTCGCCGCGGGCGGTGGCCTCCGCCGTCGCCTTCAGGTCGTTGCCGGCGCAGAAAGCGCGCTCGCCCGCTCCGGTCAGGATGGCCACCCAGGCCCCTTCATCGGCCACAAAGTCGCGGAAGACCGCCGTCAGCTCCTGGTTGGCCGCGGCGTGAAGGGCGTTCATCACCTCGGGGCGGTTAATGGTAATGTAAGCAATATGATCTTTCTTCTCGTAGAGCACATATTGATAGTTTGTCACAGGTGCCTCCTCGCCTCAAAAAGGGTCGACTGACCTGCGAAAGGACTCGCGGGCCTAATGATCGCCGTGCGGTCTGGCAGCGGGCCGGAACTTGGGGAGCGTGATCTCCTCACTGAGCTGTTCAAAGGTGACCTCCAGAGGCATGCCGATGCGCAGCTCGTCTGGTGGACAACCGACGATGGTACTGGTGATGCGCACACCCTCGGCCAGATCGATGGCGGCAATGATGTAGGGCAGCTCGCTGGCGAAGGCAGGATGGTAGAGCTGGTGCATGAGGGCGAAGCTGTAGAGGGTGCCCTTGCCGCTGGCCGGCGTCCAGTTCAGGGCCGGGCTCCAGCACTCGGGGCAGCGCGCCTTGACAGGCCAGAGCCAGCGACCACAGGCACTGCAGCGCTGCAGCATGAGCTGTCGCTCTCTGGCCCCGGCAAAGAAGGGGCGCGAAGCCTCGTCTGGGATGGGAATGGGCTTGGATGGGGTAGGGGAGGGACTGCTCTCTCCCTTTGTCTGATGCCGTTCTGTCATTCGCTCATGACTCCTCTGCATCAAATCCGCTTCTCTCCTTTGCAGGAGAAGCTGAGTAGGGCCGGCCAGGCAGATCTGCTGTCTGGTGTCCTAGCGCCAGCTCAGTAGCGCGTCGAGGACTTCGATCTCCTGTCCCTGCACGCGCAGCGGGTTAATTTCTAGGGCCTCCAGCTGGCTGCCCAGGGCCTGAGCTAGCTGGCAGAGACGATAGATTACCTCCACAAGCTGCTCCAGATCAGCCGCTGTGGTGCCGCGGGCTCCCATGAGTAGGGCCTGTCCCTGTAACTCGGTCAGCATCAGGCGAATATCCTCGCGTGAAACTGGGAGAACGCGCAGGCTGGTATCCTTCAGGACCTCGACCCAGAGGCCACCAAGACCTACAGCTAGCACCTGGCCCCAAACAGAATCATGCACGATTCCTACGAGGAGTTCTAGCCCACCACTGCGCATCGGGCTGACAAGGACGCCTTCGATACGGGCTGCGGGAGCGGCACTATGAACAGCGCTGAGGATCTCCTCGAAGGCTGCCGTAACTTCCTGCTCACTACGCAGGTTAAGTCGTACGCCGCCAATATCGCTTTTGTGCGGAATATCAGGAGAGGCAATCTTCAGGGCAACTGGCAGGCCAATTTGCTGGACGGCGGCAACGGCTGCACTGGCGCTATCAACCAGGTATGCTGGTATAAGGGGAATGCCGTGCTGCTCCAGCAACTGACGCACCTGCCATTCTGACCAGCTCCCCACGGCGGTCTCAGGTGAGACCACAGGCGCCTGCGACTGAGCTGGCGGCTCTGCCGGGATCTGCTGTGCAAAGAGCCGCTGCCTCTCTGACCAGCATATGGCTTTGGCCAGGGCCTGTAGCCCGCGCTCAATCCCTCCAGGTATGAGTGGCCAGCCGTAACGCTCCGCGGCTTCCCGTGCTGGCCTGCTGACATCGTTGCTGACGAAATCGAGCAGAAACGTTGGATGGGGGCTGCTGCTTAGTCCAGCGGCGATGTGCTGGAGTAGCTTCACGCTGAAGGCGCGCGTCTGCTCGTCCTGCTCCTCTGTAGGCAAGGCCTGAGCACAGACGAGCAGATCGATGCCTGGGTCGGCCCCAACCTGCTGTAGAATCTGCTCGAAGATCTGGGGCTGATTCACGACAACGCCGGTTGTGTCCAGCGGGTTATGCACTGCTTCCTGTGCCGGCAAGAGGTTATGCAAGGCCTGTTTGGTGGTTTCAGTGAACTCAGGCAGCTCCATACCGTATTGTTCACTATAGTCGGCGGCAAGGTCGCAGGCACCTCCCGACAGAGCAACAAAGGCCAACCGCTTTCCAGGCAGAGGACCTGTTTGGGCTAGCGTTCCAGCTGTGATCAGTAAGTCCTCAATAGAGCTGACGCGGATGATCCCAAGCTGGCGCAAAAGCGCGTCGTAGATCCGGTCATCGCCGATCAGGGCGCCAGTGTGGGCCTGGGCAATGCGGGCAGTGCGCTCGCTCCGTCCTATCTTCAGCGCTACAATGGGCTTGCCCCTTGCTAGCGCTTTCTGGGCAATGTGACGGAAGCGCTCGGGGGATCGCACACTCTCTAAGAAGAGGGCGATGACACGAGTGGCGTCATCTTCGACGTAGTAGTCCATCAGCTCGGTGATGGAGATCACGGCCTCGTTGCCCGTGCTTACCAGTGCACTCAGGCCAATATGCTGGAGATAGGCATAGCTAAAGAGGGTGCTGGAGAGGGCGCCACTCTGCGAGATCAGGGCCACTTTCCCTTTGATGACAGGAGGGTAGGGACTGGGCATCGCGGGAATCCCGCTGATAACATTAATGTACCCCAAACAGTTGGGCCCGAGTAAGGCCAAGTCGTGCGTATGGGCGAAAGCTGCTAGCTGCTCTTGCAGAGCTTTCCCTTCGGCCCCTAGCTCGGCAAAGCCCGAAGTGACGATGACCCCATTGCGTACGCCTGCCTCGTCCATCTCCTGTAAAACACTGAGGACAGCCCGAGCAGGGACAATCAGCAAGGCCAGGTCAACCGGTGAGCCGATCTCTGCGAGGCGCCGATAGGCTGGTTGACCGTGAATGATCCCACCCTGGGGATTCACGTAATAGACTGGCCCGCTGAAGTGCCCATCGTGCAGCACTTGATGTAAAGTCCAGGACCAGGAGGATTTCTCTGAAGCTCCGACGACCGCGATGCTTGTGGGGTTCAAGAGGCTGTGCAATCGATGAGGAGGATAGCGCACTTCTGTTGTGTCAATAGCTTTGGGCGTCATTGCAAGTGACTCCTTTGTAAGAGGTGTGCCTGGCAAGAAGGAAAGATCATCTGTCTGTCTGTCTGTCTGCCTGCCTGCTCTTCCTGGCTTCCTTGCCGGTGGGCGACCATCACTCAAAATAGGCCCTTAGCCCCCGCCAGGGGCAAAATACGGACGATTTTGGTCCGTATTTTAGCATGAGGGAAGCGCTGCTGTCAAGTTGCCTGTGGAGAGATCCTTCGGGGGTGGGGTAGCATAGAGCAGACGCGTTTCTACAAGGGATGGTATGTTAAAATAGTCGCCATGAAAGTAGAGAAGACACATGCTGTTGGGAGACCGCGCGACCCAGAGCTAGAGAATCGAGTCTACGCGGCTGTCCTGGAAGTCTATAATGAAGCTGGCTGGCCTGGCCTGACCTACGATGCGATTGCCCGGCGTGCCAGCGTTGGCAAATCGGCCCTTTATCTGCGTTGGCCTACCAAGGAAAAGCTCTTGCTTGATGCTCTGGCGGCGCGTACGCTTCCATTGCAGCTAACGGACACTGGTTCTGTCCGTCAGGACCTGCTTAGCTTTGCTCGCCAAATGGCGGCTATCTATCTCGGCCCGGATGGCTGGCTTCTGCTGCGTGTGGCGTTAGAGGCGCGGGAGTATCCCGAACTGCTGGGTCCCATGCAAGAGCACTTTGCCAAAGACATTCTAGCCGCGCGGGCCATTGTCCGGCGTGCCATTGAGCGGGGCGAACTGCCAGCTGGTACCTCGGCCACCCTGCTGACGGACATCATTGCTGGGGCGGTCCTCAATCATCTGCTTGCCACGCCGCACCATCTCTATCAAGAGATGCTGCAGCAGCTTGATCGCTACCTCGAACACCTGGTTGATTTCGTCCTCACGGGAGCGGTTGCCACTCCTCACCCTCACGCGACAGAGGCTGAGGGCCGCCAGAGCTGAGGATAGACCGACAGGACAGCCAGAGCTGCTCTGCTGAGCCGCGTCCAGATCGCCCTGGTAATCTTCCCTCCAGGAGAATGCTGGCAGAGGACCAGAAGCATCCTGGCAAAGCCCTCCACCCTCTGAGAAAAGGCCGTAGACCTCCTGCCGCCAGACATAGAGCCGGTTCCCAATACACACATGCCCCCCTTTGCCCTATGCTCTTCTCTGCCGACTCCCAGAAACAGCAGGTGGCCGTCACTCCCTGCCTCGAGCGCGCTCGACTGCGGGCGCTGCGTCGAAGCGCTCGCCGTCTCAGGCCGGACGAAGGCAAGGCCCGGGCCTGGGCGCGGGCAGCGGCCACTGGCGGCTCACGCTGATCGTCAGGCGCCTTGGCTTCGACGATGTCAGCGCGACCTTCAATCTGACCATCGCGGCCCCGGCAGCATCTGGCTCCGCTCCCGCTTACGAGGACTTGTCTCGCTGGCCAGGTCTGGCCTCGACCCTTGAAGATAGCGTAGCCTGCTCAGTTGCGGCTCTGGAGGCTGGCGATCTGGGCTGCAGCTGTCCTGCTGCTGACGGCTGGCCAGTAGAGGGCCTGGCCCGCGGCTGGCGCTGATGCCACCAGCGCCGTACGCTCAGACAGCGCTCGCCCAGCCAGGTACCGAGCCATATCGCCACGATGCCACCGCCCAGGCTCAGGAGCAGATAGAACACCGCCGCCAGCCAGCGCCCGGCACTCAAAAGCAAGATGTCCCCCAGCGCCAGGCTGCTGAAGGTTGTATAGGCACCCAGGAAGCCGACTGTGATCAGCAGGCGGCGGGTCGGCCCGATCAGAAAAGTGGCCTCTGCCAGCACCGTTGCCAGCGCCAGGGCGAGAGCGCCGCTCAGGTTGATCAGCAAAATATCGTACGGCCAGCTCTTGCCAAACCAGGCTTGCAGGAGGGGACTGAGCCAGGCCCGCGCCAGTGTTCCACAGAAGCCTCCCAGCATAACCGCTCCCAGACGCCGGCGCCTTGAAAGCACTTGCGCCACTAGAGCCACCTCCCCAGGGCCAGGCCGAGGGCCGCGGCCAGCAGGCCCAGCAAGACACTGCCAATCAGATAGAGCAGGCCCAGCCAGCTACTGCCGCCGCGCAGCAGCTCAACCCCTTCCCAGCTCATTGTACTGAAGGTGGTGTAGCCTCCCAGAAAGCCAGTAGCCAGCACACCCTGTAGGGCCGTACTGATCACATGTGCCGCTGCCAGTCCGAATACCAGCCCAATAGCAAAAGCTCCCGTCAGATTGATCACCAGTGTTCCCAGCGGAAAAGCCGTCGCCACCCGCTCAGCAATAAAGCGCCCGAGCACATAACGGCTCAGCGCCCCCAAAGCTCCCGCCAGTCCCGTGGCCACCAACTGCCCAAAGACTGCCAGGGTCATCGTGGCTGCTCCTGCCAGGCCGGCGGGAAGACCATCGTCACCGGCGTCAGCGTCATCAGACCACGGGCCACCATGTCCTGGAGCACAGGCAAGAAGCGCTCGATCTGCTCCTCACTGTCCACCAGCTCTATTAAGAGAGGCAGATTATCGGCAATATCGGGCAGGCGCTCGCTGACCAGGTGATGATCCGGCCCAAAGCCTTCAATGCCACGCAAGACGGTGGCCCCAGCCAGCTGATGACGCTGGGCCGCTTCCAGGATGGCTCGATAGAGAGGCCGGCCCTGCCACTCCTCGGCCTCACCCACAAAGATCCGCAGCCGTTTCCCGGCCCTCGTGGGCGGCTGCTCATGAGCTGTTCCGAAACCGGAACCGTTATACACCATCGTTCCCATCTTCCAGCAGGACACGCAGCAGATCAGAGCGACCCACGATCCCAACAAGGCGCCCGTCGTCTTCCACAACCGGAAGCACCTTCCGACCCGTTCTCATCATCAGAGCAATAGCTTCTGAGACCGTCGCTGTGGCAGGCACGGTGACCACAGTGCGGTTCATGACATCCCCCGCGCGCCCGCTACGAGGCATCTGAGGACCCAAAGGAGCACCAGAGGCCTGCTGCTCTCGGCCTCGCGCCAGTCCGCTCAGCCAGGCCAGGAGGCGGGGACGTAGCTCTTCCTGCAAGTGTGCCAGCACATCGACATCGCTGATGATTCCCCGGACGTGGTTTCCATCGTCAACGACCACTACGCGCTTGAGCGGAGACTGCAGGAGGGCCTCAAGTACCTCCGCCAGCGAGGTATCTTCGTGCACCGTGGCCACAGCGGGTCGTAGATAGTCCTTGATCGATGCCGAGGCCGCCGAGCTGCCCTCTGCCATTGCTACGCTGTCTCCAGGCTCTGGTTCCCTCTCCTCGGCTTCGCTCGCCAGGGGACTGGGGGTCACCGCGCGCAGCAAGTCGGTGCGCGAAAGCATGCCAACCAGGCGCTGATCGCGGTCCACGACCGGCAAGCGACGCAAGCCTGTCTCCACCATGAGACGCGCCGCCTCACGCAGCGATTGCTCTGGGCGCACCGTACGCACCTGACGATTCATGACGTCTGCTGCCGTGCGCGCGCTCTGCTCGGCCTGCGTCAAAGGGGTGCGCATCTGCTGGGCAGTTGCCTCGTCGAGGGCGAGCGCCGTGCGCACCAGACCGCGACGCAGCGGCAGGGCGCCCGACCTGATCAGGTCACCCGTGGTAATGAGGCCGAGGAGATGCCGCTCCCGGTCGACCACTGGCAGGGCGCGGAAAGGTGCCCTCAATAAGAGCGCGAGCACCTGGGCCAAGGGCGTTTCCGGTTCGACGGTAATCAGACCGGTGACCATCGCCTGGCGCACCGGGCGATGGGCCGGTAAGCCCGCTAGCAGGGGTGGCGTTGCCTGAATCACCTCGGTCTCGTGCAGGGTGATCAGCCCGCCGCGCAGCATGGCGCTCAGGCGTGGGAGAAGGCGCTCAAGGCGCGCTGGTTGATCGATTACCTGAATCACGATCGTTGCATCCGAGGACCAGCGTAGACCCTGGCTGGCATGCAGACGCGCACTGGCCCCATAGCCAGCTACCGCGCGCATGGCCGTGGCCCCGGCACAGCCCTCCTCGCGCAGCAGCTGCAGCATGGCGACGTAGAGCGGCTGCCCGTGCCACTGATCCGATTCGCCGAGATAAATGGTAAGAACATGGGCTTTTCCCGGGCGCACAGTTTTTCCTCTCGTCTTGCTCTGCTCTTCCTGCGTATCCTCTCTGTGATTGTCGTTTCTCTCAAAAGCCTGGGATGAAGAAGCGATAAGCGCTCATCTCATTGCCTCACCAGGTCTTGTTTGCAGGATAGCATAGAGCGAGGGTTGGAGGCAATGCTCTCCCCCTGGGGGCCTCAAGAGCCGGCCTGGCCTGATACACTCTTTCCTCCTGAAGGAGAATGGGAAAGAATGATCTCAGAAAGAGGGAAAAGAGGAGGATCTTGTCGGTCAATGACTGAGCCTGTCCTGAATCGGCGCCGGCTCAATCGCGCCACGCTGGCTCGTCAGTGGCTACTGGAGCGGGTTGAGGTTTCGCCGTTGGAGGCCAGCGAGCACCTGATTGGCCTGCAGGCCCAGCTGCCTGCGCCACCTTTTATAGGACTCTGGACGCGTCTGCATCATTTTCGTCGACGCGCCCTGCTGGATCTCCTCCACCAGAGGAAGATCGTCCGTGCCACCCTGATGCGGGCCACCTTGCATCTGGTCAGTGCTGCCGACTATATGCGCTTCCGTCCGGCTTTGCAGCCGGCCCTCGCGCGCTCATTGCAGTCCTTCTTTCGTCGTGGAGGCGATCCTGCAGTCCAGGACGCTGTCCTGGAGGCGGCGCGCAGCCTTCTGCAAGAAGGCCCCTCTACCTTCACGGTGCTCCGTCAGCGTCTGGCCGAGCGTTTTCCTGAGCTGGAGCCTGCCTACATCGCCTATCTCGTGCGCATGCAACTTCCGCTTGTTCAGGTCGCTGATCATGAGCCGTGGGGCTTCAGTACTCACCCACGCTATGCCGACGCCTTCGACTGGCTCCGCGAAGAAGGAGCGCCGTGGCCACCTGAAGAAGGACTGCGCCTTCTTGTGCGGCGTTACCTGGCGGCCTTTGGGCCAGCCAGCCTCAACGACCTGCAGACCTGGTCGGGTCTGACGGGCCTGGCCCCGCTGGTCCGCTCACTGCGCGCCGATCTCTGCTGCTACCGCGATGAGCAGGGCCAGGAACTCTTTGATCTCCCAGACCAGCCATTGCCGCCGGAGGACCTGCCTGCCCCGCTACGCTTCCTGCCTGAATTCGATAATCTGCTGCTCGCTCATGCCAATCGCGAGCGTATCCTGCCCGCTGCCTATCGCCGGGCTGTCCTCTTACCACCCGGGCGCGTTTTGCCTACTATTCTTGTCGACGGCTTCGTCGCCGGCACCTGGAGTCTTCAACACCAGCGTGACCGGCACAAGCTCCTCATCACCCCGTTTGTCTCGTTAGCGGCGGGTCAGCGCGATGAACTTGTAGCCGAAGGTGAGCGCCTGCTGGCCTTTCTCTCCCCTGAAGCTGAAGCTGAGCGGGCTGAAGTAGAGATCCTGGAGCCTTCCTGACTGGCTAGCCCAGCCAGATCGGCTCAGGCCAGGCCGCCCCGGCTCTCCGTTGCCTGCTCGGGGTGAGAGGCCCTTATTGTGAGAAGCGGGCCCGCAGCAGCAGCTGAACCAGCCGGTAGGACCCTGCTGCCAGCACCATCAGGCTGCCGATCAGGGTCAGATAGGTGCCTGGTCCGGCCACAATTGCTAACTCTGCATTCGTCGGGGAGGTCCCAAGCAGATCTCCAGAGGGAAGCAACCCATCCAGGCGGAAACAGATGCCCAGAGTATAGACAGCGATCGCCAGAGCGAATGCGCCCGTGATCAGGGGAAGCGCCGGCAACCAGACAATCAGGCGCGGATTATTCTTCAGCAGCCACGGCTCGCCGGCGAGGAGTGCCGCCTGCAATACCAGCGCCAGGAATGGCAACCAGGTCATAAGCCCAATCTGTGCGCCACTCACGGCAAACAGCGATGGCAAGAGAGGCTCAAACCCTTGCAACTCAATCCAGGGCAAGAAAAAGCCGAGCAGGCAGGCCGCACAGCCCCCAATCATCACCATACTCGCCTGATCACGCCGCAAGGGCATGATGCCGTGGGCGACCAGAGTCCTGAGTGGCCACTCAGGCTGCGTACGAGCAGGACCAGAAACCATCTGGCTCCTGGCGGTAGTCGCTGACCCGGCTGGCGGCCTGGGGATACCAGTGCCAGGGCCACTCGTGAGCGAAGCAGGGGGCTGCGACTGATGAGAGGGCGTTGCCTCTGAGGTCAGTTTCCGATCTGCCCGATTCGCAGCCTCCTGGCTGGCGGACGATGGTGAGGTCTGCTCGCTCTCGCTGGCCACAGCGATAGGGGGAGTAGTGTTTGAGGCTGGTGTGGCAGCAGCCAGGGGCTGACCACACTGCTGACAGTAAGATGCTTCTTCGACATTAGCAGCGCCACAATGAGTACACAACATGATCACACTTCCTTGGCAAGCATTTTCTGCATCTCTCGATTCCAGCAATCTGTCAGCTGAAGAAGAAAAGCTAGAAAGACATAAAAATCGTATTTTGTCGATCTAAAGTGTATGTGGCGCGCTCTGGCTGTGGGTGGGGGAGCAAAGTGAGTGTGGAGAGACAACAGAGATACCTTCCCCACGACGACAAGACAGCCGGGCGATCTGCCACGAAGGCGCCAAGACACTACCCGTTCCGCTTTGAGCAGCTCGCTGGCGTCTGCCCTTCCATCGCGGTAAGCATCAGTAGTGTTTTTTGATAATATCATCTGCTTGCTGCTTTGTCAATGCAGTGAGGAGAAAGTATGCTTTCGAAGGCAAGAGTGCAAAATCTTCGAATCATTTCTTTGTCAACAGACATTGCTGGCCAGACCCTCACCAGGCGATAGCATTCTCCATCTTCAATGGTAGCGGAAGACGACAGAGAAGATCGCCGAGTTCTTCTAGCTATCCGTGTTGGGCAGCAAAAACTCGGCGATGTGAGGAATCGTATTAGAGAAATAGCGAGTCGGCAGGCATCATACTACCAGAGAAACCTATGTCGAGGGTGGCAGACACGTCCTGGCGAAGAGCTGAAGTGACTCAGGATTGGTGGCGGCATCGACGAAGCGAATAATCAGTTCCTGTACTCCCAGGGCTTCGTACTCTGCAATGCGTGCGCGGATAGTCTCCGGTGTCCCAATCAGCTGTGTGCGACGCAGGTGCTCCAGATTGGCGCGCTGCTCGGGGCGCAGCTTGGCCACCGCCTCCGCCTCGCTCTCAGCAATGGCGCACTCGTCGATGATGACCGTGCGCCAGATACTCTCATAATCGCGTCCCACGGCCTCGCAGTGCTGACGCAGTACCGCGAGCTTGTGGCGGACCGTTTCCACATCGCCACCCAAATTGCAGGCATCGCCGTAGAGGGCCACCAGGCGCAGCGTCACCTTCTCACCGCTACCGCCGATCAAGATTGGGATATGAGGCTGCTGTACACCTTTAGGCTGATTAATGGCCCCACGGACCTGATAGTAGCGGCCCTCGAAAGAGGCCTCTTCCTGGGTCCACATAGCCAGGAGCACCTGGAGCGCCTCGCCCAGGCGAGCCAGGCGCTCGGCAGTGGGAGGGAACTCATAGCCGTAGGCGTGATACTCCTGCTCATACCAGCCAGCCCCAAGCCCCAGGATCAAGCGTCCGTGACTCAGTACATCAACCGTACTGGCCATCTTGGCCAACAGAGCTGGATGGCGGTAGCTATTGCAGGTCACAATCTGTCCAATACGGACACGCTGCGTATCGCGCGCCAGGGCGGCGGTAGACATCCACGCTTCGAAGGTTACTTCTTGTGTGGGGACAGGTACCGTATGAAAGTGGTCGTAGAGCCAGATCGAGCGAAAACCGAGGGTTTCCGCCTCACGGGCGACTCGCGTCATAGCCTCATAGGCATTCACGGGATCAGGGACATCCACCAGGTCCAGACGCCAACCCTGTGGGACAATTACCCCGAAGTGCATAGTTTGCTTGTCTCTCCTTTCTTCCTTTCATGGGGCACTCACGATGACTGCGCGCTCGGCAGGTCCGCTGCGCCCACGAAAGCCGAACCTGTCGAGCGGACCGGTTCGCTCAGCTCTGGTCTGAGCCAGGCCCAGGCGCTGGCTCAGGGCCTTGTTCGCCCTCGGGCGCAGAGGGAGAGGGCGCCTGGCCTGCAGCCGGAGCCTCGCCCGGGCCTGGGGGGGCCGGTGTGGCCGTTCGGGCTGGTGGCGGTTCCTCGCTGATGGTCACGCCCTGCAGCAGCAAGGCATTGGGCAAAGCAAGCAGACGTCGGCTGCCATCCTCGGTCTGGATCTCTAGCGTCGTATAGGCCCCGCTCGTCATCTGCAGCGTACCGCTATAGTCACCCAGCGTCAGCCGCTGACCACGTCGAAACTGCTGGCGTACATAGTAGCCGGCGATCACATGGCGGGCCACCTCACGCGTCCCAAATGCGAAAGTGAGCGCAATGGCCAGGCCCGCCGCGGCCACAATGATCGTCAGGCTCGTGGTCAGCAGCGTTGTCTCAACGCCGAGAGTCGCCAGAGCCAGCACGCACAGGAAGGCCACCACCGTATACTCGATCAGCCTGCCCAGCGCGCTCGCGTAAGTAATATTCACATTGCGCGCCACCGCTGTCACTGTATTCCCCAGCAAGCGGGCCAGCAGAGAGCCGAGCAAGAGCAAGAGAGCGGCGCTGATCGCCCGGGGGAGGAAGAGCAGAACGGCCTGGAGGAGGGCCGCCACCGGGGTCAGTCCCATCAGCTCCACGGCCTGGATCGAGAAGCTCAGCAACAAAAAGAAAAAGACCAGCTGAGCCAGCAGCTCGCTCAGAGGAATGCGGATGCCAAGTGCTGCCAGCGAGCGCCTCAGCCCGATACGTTCAAAGAGCACCTCCAGGCGCATCTGGCGGAACAGGAAGCGCAAAAGCCAGCGCACCAGCCAGCTCAGCAGATAGCCAACCAGCAAAACGATGAGACCGTTCACCAGGCGAGGAATGAAGGCCAGCAGGCTGGTGCCCACGCTCAGCAGTGACTGCAGTAACGGTTGCAAGCTCATAGAAAACCACCGCCTCTACTGTGCACCATCACGCGGACTGTGTTTGCAGGCGCAGAGCGCCTGTCGTTGGATCGAGCAAGGCCCCAAGCAAGTTGATCAGGTCGATCAGCCATTGTAGTAGCATCTGAGAAGAGAGGTCGAGCAATTCCAGCCCGCTCTGCTCCGTGTGAATGCGCGCCAGCAGGCGCCGCTCGAAATCAGGTGGAAGGCGCAGACCGGCATATTCTGCCTGAAGTGCGCTCAGTAAGGTCCTCACCTGACGCGCAAGCTCTAGCTCGTGCTGGCACTCTGGGCAGTCAGGCAGAGCGGCCTCGGCCTCAGCTTGCAGCGCTGGTGGCAGCGTCCCCTCCACGAGGTCCGGCAGCAGCCGCGATAGCTCTTCACAGTTCATAACAGGTGTTACTCCTCTCGCTTTTGGTGACGATTCTTCTGCTTCTGGGTTGAAGATAGGACCTGATAGATCTTGCCGCAAAGTTCGCCGAAGAGTTCTTTAAAAGCCAGGCGCGCGCGGTGAACACGCATTTTTACCGCACTCAACTTGGCCTGCAAGACCTGAGCCAGCTCCTCATAGCTCATATCCTCCAGATCGCGCAGCAACAGGACCCGCACCTGCTCGCGATCCAGGCGACGCAGAACGCGATTGATGCAGTCGCGCAGCTCGCGCCGCAGCACCACTTCCTCCGGCGCTGGCCCTGGCGCTGGCAGCTCGCTGAGGTTGATCTCGCCGGCCTCTCCTGATGCCTGGGAGCGGGCGCGAGCACGACTGATCTGGATCGTCTGCTGACGCTGCCGCTGTGTGCGTTCCAGGGCCTCCAGAGCGGTATTCGTGGCAATGCGGTAGAGCCAGGTCGTAAAGGCACATTGCATATCGAAGCGTGGCAGCGCGCGGTAGACCTTGAGAAAGACCTCCTGGGTCAGGTCCTCGGCTTCCTCATTGTTGTTGACGATCTTATAGACGAGTGTATAGACGCGCTGCATGTGGCGGGCTACCAGCAGTTCAAAGCTGCTGGTGATCTGGGGAAGCTCCTCCTTGCAGCGCCGCACCAGCGCCTCATCCGAGAGCGTTGTCTCTCGTTCTAAAACATCGATTGGCATTGTCCGGCACTCAAGCAAAGGTGGACTAACAAAGGCGTACCTTATCAGGCGAGATCGAGCGAATTGGCTGAGCAGCTTCTTCCACTTCTGGCGTGCAATAGGGCCGCTGTCAGTTTCATCTCCCGTACCGCTCTCTCATGCGCACAGAGCGGCTGAGACCAGTCGGTCACTCTTCCCTGGCGTATCGCTTTCCCCAGCTCAGGCCGTTTACTCTGCAGCCAGGCGTGCTTCATTATAGAGAGCTGCCACACTCCTGTCCAGTAATGGCGGTTGGGTGCGGCTGATCAGTCCAGCCTGGCCCGGTTTGATCCGCCCCCTGCTATCTCGCTCTGTTAGCTGGCGACTCAGGATCTAAAGCCTGAAACCAGGACCGAAGATCACCCCTTCTCTACCCTCATCGTTATCTCATCATCACCCCAGACTGCTATACCTTAAGATAGCCGCGTGTAGAGCGCGTCGCTCGCGTGGTCAGAGTGTGCCTGAAGAGAGGCGTTGAAAGGTGTTTGGGTATGCAGCGCTTGCGCCGTGTGGTCTATAATACCCTGATCTCCCTGGGGGGCCAGGTCATCACCTGGACCTCAACCTTGCTGCTGACGATCGCTTACGGGCGCTTTCTGGGCGATGTCAAGTTTGGAGAGCTGTATTTCGCGACGACGCTCGCCCTCCTGGTCGGCTTCCCGATGGAACAGGGCTTTAACCAGCAGCTAACGCGCGATGTCGCCCAGGAGCCGGGGAGGGCTGTGCGCTATCTGGCGAATACTCTGCTCATCAAGGCCGTTGCCTGGGGCCTGCTCTATGCCTTGCTCCTGCTCATCCCCTGGTTGCTGCACTACGATCGCGAGGTGCGCCTGCTGGTGATGATCAGCGGGCTGACGTTGCTCTGGACCGGTATGGGAACGGCCTTTGCCGCCGCGCACTATGCCTTTGAACGCAATGTGGCTCCAGTGGTGGGCACGATCCTGGAGAAGGCTTCGTCGGCCCTCCTTGGCTATCTCCTCCTTAAGAATGGAGCCGGGGTGATGGCGATGGCCTGGGTCCTCTGCGGTGGCTCGCTGCTAAATATGCTCTGGCAGGCCCTCTGCTTCTTTCGCTGGATCGGCTTCCGTCCGCTCTGGGATGGGGCAACGATCCGCCTGCTGTTGCGCTCCAGCCTGCCTTTCCTGATCTACGGCGTGCTGGGGGTCCTCTACTATCGCCTCGACGTGGTCCTGCTCTCCTTCTTGGGCAACGAAGCTATGGTCGGCTGGTATGGGGCTGGCTATCGCCTCTTCGATACCTTGAATTTCCTGCCCAGTCTGGTAATCGCCGCCATTATGTACCCCGTTTTTTCCAAGCTGGCTGTGCAATCGCAAGATTCTCTGCGTCTGGCAATCGAAAAATCCCTGAATTTCCTCCTCTTCTGTAGCATTCCGACTGCAACGCTGATGGTGGTGGCCGCCTCTAACATTATCGGCTTCCTCTACCATCGCCCTGAGTTTATCCATTCGTTTGTTGTCCTCCAGCTGCTGGCCCCCGGCCTGGTCTTTCTCTATGTGAATATGGTTCTCAGCACCGTCCTGGTGAGCATTCACCAGGAGCGCAAGATGACGCTGATGGCTGGGGTGGCCCTGGTCTTTAATCTATCCCTCAACCTGGTGCTGATCCCGCTCTACCAGCAGAATGGGGCGGCCCTGGTGACCTCGCTGACGGAACTCCTCTTTATCGGGCCGTTCCTGGCCTTTATCCCCCGTGCCTTGTGGCCACGGGCCAGCCTGCAGGTGGCTCTGAAGGCCCTGGGTGCCAGCCTGGTCATGGCTCTGGTGGTCTGGCTCTTGCGCCAATGGTCAATTCTGGCCCTCTTACCAGTGGCGATGCTTGTCTATCTCGCGGCGGCAACCGTGCTGCGAACGATCCCGCGCTCCGATTTAGGGGCGCTCGTTGAGGCGGTGCTCCGTCGTCGCAGCAGAGACGGGGAAAAGCCGGTGGCGGAGGTGCTGCTGGCTCCAGAGGCTCTGGTAAAGGCAGAGGGTGAACAGAAGAAGGAGGCAGTGGCCGGTGAGGCTGTTGTTCCGGCTCAGGATGATGAAGAGACGGATCGGCTGCCAGTGGTCCGACGCCTGGCGGCAAAGGGGCCAGAGACCAGCCAGGCGCCGCTAACGCCTGTGGCGGAGGCAGTGGCCGGTGAGGCTATTGTTCCGGTTGAGGATGACGAAGAGACGGATCGGCTGCCAGTGGTCCGACGCCTGGCAGCAAAGGGACCGGAGACCGGCCAGGCTTCCCTGAAGCTGTTGAGCGAGCAAAGTGGCCTCGCCTGGCCTGGCTGACCATGAGCGAGAAGGACCCGCCCTAAGGAATGAGATGGGCGGAACAAGATGCGGCGCGCTAGTAGGGGGTGAATGAGGGTGGTGCTTGCCCTATGGCCCTGCGTGCGATCCCTTCTGTCTGGCCAACGCGACTGATTCCGGCCTGCTCTGCTCTGCTCTGTTCTTTCTTTGCCAAAGGCCGGCCTGACGCCTGGAAGGTCATCATAGAGAAAAAGAGCCGGATGCTCGCCAGTGAAGTGAAACCAGGAACGAGCACGCCAAAGCTATGGCTACTGCCAGAGGCCGTAGGGGCGCAGGGCGTCGAACCAGGCGCGGTTAATAGCAATGATGCCGGCGGAGTTGGGATGAATGCCATCCTCGCTCAGGTAGGCTGGATGCGTGCGGAAAAGGGTATAAAGGTCTGGCCCTTTCATCAGTCCAGCGCTCTGGGTAATCTCTAAAATAACGCTGTTGAGGCGCTCCAGCTCCGCGTTCAAGGCATCACCATCGCCCGACCTGTTGCTCGCTGGAGCCAGGGCCAGAATCGGTACATGGCCGGCCTGCTTAATGCGTGTCACCAGGCGCTGCAGCGTCAGGCGATAGGTGGCTGGATCAACCTGGCCGAAAGCATCGTTAGTGCCGACTTCGATCAGCCAGTAGTGCATGTCGGGGTTGAGCGCCAGGAACGTATCGAGCTGCTGGAGCATCCCCTCGCTCGTCTGGCCGCCGATGCCTCCGTTGACCAGCGCGGGGAAGTCGCCGGGGTAGGCTGCCTGGACCAGATCGGGCAGGGCAGGCCGATTCTCGTCGAAGCGATTGAAGGCCAGAGCCGTGATCGATGTTCCCATGCAGAAGAAGGTATCGTTGAGAGCGGCCTGGCTGGAGGCATCAAAGAGATCGATCTCATCGATCAGAAACTCGTGCTCGCTATTGCCCGGCTGAACGCCGGTCACCGTCATCTTGACCCAGGACATTCCGGTGAAAGGGAGCAGATGCTCGCGGTTACGCGCCCGATTAGCACTGACCGTCACCAGGGTCTTCCAGGAGCCATCGGTGCCATTGGTACTATTGGCGGAGACGGCGAGGGTATAGGAGCGGGGAGCGGAGCCATTATCACTGAGATAATCGAAGACGTAGTCGCTGGCCCAGACGAGCAGCAGGCGTGAGGGGCCGCTGCCCACATGGATCGCGCACCAGGCGGGGAGGGAGCGTTGAGTTCCGTGCCAGAAAGCCCAGTTCCCGTAGTGGCCATCGACAAGAGCTGCTGGCCCGCCCGGGCCATCGTCATGAGCCGAGCAAAAGACGGGTTTGCCGCGCGAGATCAGCGGACTGGCGCGCGCTTGAGCGGGCGTCGGTTGTGACCCGGTAGTGCCGGGATAATACTGGGCGATGAAATTCTTCATCGCGTAGTATTGTGGTCGCGGGGTATTGGTATCCACGTCGAACAGATCCAGGTGACCGTAGCCCGCGTAGCTCGCCGCATCGAACTGGCAGGCGAAGGTTAGGCCTGCGCGAATCATCGCCTGCAGGGCGCGGGTTGTAAAGGCCGAGATAAAGTCGCTCTTCTCCCCATAGGCTGGGGGAGGATTGCCAGGATCGAAATTCCACTCCGTAATCCCGACAGGGAGATCACGCCCCAAAATCTGGCGCGTCAAAGAGCGCACGCTCTGGACTGCCTCGGCGGCGCTGTCGGCCAGCTTCAGACAGTTGCTCTCGCTGTCCTGCCAGCACGGATACCAGTGGAAACTGATCGCGTCGGGCAGCACGCCCGAAGAGCGCACTCCCTGCAAAAAGGCGCGCAGAAACTCGGTGGCGCTGGGCTGGCTGACGACCGGTCCAACGAAGCGGGCGCGCGGATTCAACTGGCGCAGCTGGGGGATCACACTGTTCCACTGTTTCAGATAGCTGGCACTGGAGATCCCGTTGTAATCCGGCTCATTGCCGAACTCGTAGAGCAGGCAGCGTGAGCCGGCGTAGCTCACCACATGTTTCAGAAACGCCACGTCAAAAATGTTGAACAGTACCCCCAGGCAGGTCATCCCGCTCTGCTCGACCGTGCGCAGGCGCTGCTCAAGCTCTGCGTCACTGGTCGGATGATTATCGGCCAGGCTGTGGTCGAAGAAAAAAGTGCGCATGAGCGTAAAGTGAGCTGCCTTCAGATCTGTCTGGAAAGCAGGATTCGTCTCAATATTGTTCTCGCTCCACTCCTGCGTATCGTTCGTGCCGAAGAGCAGCGAGGAGACCCCGTCTTTCCAGCGTTGCTGGCCCGGCAACTGTGTTGGCGAAGGAGAAGCTGTTGCTTGTACGGCGGCATTGGACGGTGTGGCCGTACTCCAGGGAGGAGTGCAGGCAGCGAGCGCAGTCAGCAACACGAAAAAGAAGAGGGTGAGGCCTGTGACCGGTTGAATTTGAGAAGTGGTCTTCCAGTGATCTGGGACAGCGTGCCTTGTCATGCACTTGCCTCTCTGCGGTGTTTCCACGATAGAGCCAGTAGCTGTTTTTCTCTAGAAGCAATCAATGCAACTATATCACTGCTTCGTAACAGTCATGTGTATCCAGCGGTTGTAAATTGGTAGCCGTTGGCATGACAGAGCAGACGGAGCACGGGCTGGCAGGAGAGGCTGCTGGCGGTGGCCACAGAGGCTCAGGCCGCGACCAGTGATGAGAGGGAGAAAGCCTGATCGCGCCGGAAAGAGGCCCTCCCTTTGCTGGCTGGCTGAAGAAGGGAGCAAAGGGGGCCTCCCGGGTAGGGTACTGACTGGTGAGCAAGCCAGAGCGAGTCAGCGGCAAGCAGGCGCGTCTCCCGCCTGGCATTGGGCTAGACTAGCTACCAGCTTCCGGCTGCGGCTGGGAAGCGGGAGTCGCTGTCTGAGCAGGCACCGTCTCAGTGGTTCGGGCGCTCTCTGCACTGGGAAGCGGCTGCCCGCTTGGGCCTGGTGTCTCCAGGAAAGTGCCGCGGTTCAACAGGCGACGCGCCGCATCCTGGCCGCCGAGACCGAAGGCCAGACCGAAGGCCAGAGCCGTGCCGCCGACCACCGCCGTGAAGAGGATATTGAGCAGCGAAGGCGCAATCTGCAGCTGTTCCAGGGCGATCAGCCCGGCAAAACCGATGAGCGCGTAGCGGGCCACGGCAGCGAACAGCGCCGGATTCCCCACACGCGTCGTCGCTGTCACCCCACGCACAATATCGCTGACCACGCTCGCGGCCAGCAGTCCCAGGAAGAGCACCAGCACGGCCACGAACACATTGGGAATATAGGCGATCAGCTCGTTGAGGATGTTGCTCACGGTGCTCAATCCCAGCGCGTCGACAGCGGGGACCAGGAAAATGAGGAAAATGAACCAGTAGACGATGGTGCCCAGGATGGCTACCACGTCGAAGCGCATCCCGGTATTCTGCTCCAGGCGCGCCAGGCCGATGCGGGCACCCAGGCGCTCGAAGCCGATGCGGCGCAGGATGAAGGTCACCGTGCGGCTCAGCACGCTGGCGACGATCCAGCCAATAAGCAGGATGACCAAGAAGCCGAGAAACTTCGGAATAAAGGTGAGGACCAGGTTCAAAGCGTTGGCTAGCGAGGTCAAAAAGGCCTGACCAATGTTGTTGACGACTGGCATGTCTTTCCTTTCCCCCTTCTCACAAAGAGTTCATCACAGAGGCTAAGGTCTCTTGGTAGAGACTCCCGAGACGCCAGGCAGTTGAGCGAGGCGCCTTCCCATCGCGATGGAACGGAGCGGCTGCCTGGCGATCGCTATCGCTGTGCACGTCCCCTTTAGACGGCAAGGGTTCAAAAAAGTCACATCCGCTTCCGCCTGCGGAGTCCCGATCTGCACGAGGTTTCTGCGGAGCTTGGGGTCTTCTCTGTTGGATCAGGTCCGGGCAGGCTGACCGACCGCAGCCTGCCCGGCTAATGGCGCATGGCTCGATGCATGCGATACAATCAAGAGGCTAGTATCCAACCACCCATTGGCGTAGAAGATCCCATCAGGAAGGAGAGTAAGGCGAGAAAGATGGAGTATCGACCGCTGGGACGAACAGGCTGGCAGGTATCGGCTATAGGCTTTGGGGCCTGGGCTATTGGGGGAGACGCCTGGGGACCGACCGATGATCGTGAGGCGCTGGCGGCTCTGCATCGAGCCATCGACCTGGGCGTCAACTTTATCGATACTGCCGACGTCTACGGCGACGGGCACTCCGAGCAGCTCATCGCTCGTGTACGCCAGGAGAGGCATGAGCCGCTCTATATTGCGACCAAGGCCGGGCGGCGTCTCAGTCCACACACTGCTGATGGTTACAATCGGCAGAATCTGACGGCCTTCGTCGAGCGCAGTCTGCGCAATCTGGAGACTGAGACCATCGATCTGCTGCAGCTCCACTGTCCCCCCACTGAAGTCTATGACCGACCTGAAGTCTTTGGCATTCTGGACGATCTCGTCCAGCAGGGCAAGATCCGCTACTATGGCGTCAGCGTTGAGAAAGTTGAGGAAGCTCTCAAGGCCATTCGCTACCCCAACGTGCAGAGCGTCCAGATCATCTTCAATATCTTCCGTCATAAGCCTGCGGAGCAATTCTTTGCGGCGGCCCAGGAGCGACAGGTGGGTATCATTGTGCGCGTGCCGCTGGCCAGTGGGCTGCTGAGTGGCAAATTGCGCCGCGATAGCCAGTTTGCTTCCAATGATCATCGGAATTACAACCGTCATGGCGAGGCCTTCGATCAGGGAGAGACCTTCGCAGGGGTCGACTACGAAATTGGCCTGCAGGCGGTTGAAGAACTGCGTCCTCTCGTCCCCGCAGGGATGACAATGGCCCAGTTTGCTTTGCGCTGGATACTGATGTTCTCCCAGGTCTCCACCGTGATCCCCGGAGCTAAGAATCCGCAGCAGGCCGAGGAGAACAGCCGCGCCGCTGAGCTGCCGCCTCTCAGCGACGAGACCATGCAACGTGTGCGTGAGCTGTACGAGCGGCGCATCAAGCCGCTGGTCCATGACCGCTGGTAGTAGACCGATAGGGGCGCCATTGCGCTGGTAGCGGTCGCTTATCGGCTCGCTGCTCTGGCCCGGCATGCCGGGCCAGAGCGGTGGATCGTGCTTGATGCTGACAGCCGGCCTCTGATATACTACCGAAAAACCGCCTGATAGTTTTTGTCTCGATCGATGTCTTCCATTGCCTTTGTGCTATGGAAGGCCGCAGCAGTCTGAAAGAGACCACTGGTAGGGGAGGCAATGGACATCATCACGACGGTGCGTGAGATGCGTCGCCTGCGGAGCAGCTGGCCGGCCCTGAGTAGCGTCGGGCTTGTACCGACAATGGGTTATCTGCACGAGGGGCATCTGTCGCTGGTGCGTCGGGCGCGTGCTGAAAACGATAAAGTAGTCGTCAGTATCTTTGTTAATCCGATTCAGTTTGGGGCGCACGAGGATCTTGAGCGCTATCCTCGTGATCTGCCCCGAGATCTCCATCTCCTCGAAGAGAGTGGTGTTGATGCGGTCCTGGTGCCGACGGCGAGTGAGATGTATCCGCCGACCTTCATCACCTATGTCGAGCCGAGTGGGCCGTTGTCCAGCGAGGCCGAGGGGGCCAGTCGTCCGGGCCACTTTCGTGGTGTGGCGACCGTTGTGCTCAAGCTCTTCAATATTGTGCAGCCGCAGCGGGCCTATTTTGGGCAGAAGGATGCCCAGCAGGTTGCTGTTATCAAGGCGCTGGTGGCCGATCTCAATCTGCCGGTTGAGTTAAGCATCATGCCGACGGTGCGTGAGCCAGACGGGCTGGCCATGAGTAGCCGCAACAGCTATCTCTCGCCGGAGGGGCGGCGGGCGGCGACCGTTCTTTACAGGGCCTTGTTGGCGGGCAAGGCTGCCTGCGAGCAAGGGGTAAGCGATGGTCCTGCTGGCGTGATACGGGTGATGCGAGACGTTGTAGCCAGTGAACCGTTAGCGCGTCTGGAGTATGCTGATGTGCGTGATCCCGAGACCTTCCAGCCGCTAGAGACGTTGCGTGCGCCTGCGCTCTTACTGATTGCGGCCTTTGTTGAGGCGGCGCGGCTGATTGACAATATCCTTCTGCGTCCTGACGGAAGTTGGGAGACTGGTCTCATCGTCTCGTCCTCCTGATTGAGCGCAGGCAGTTGGTCGAACGCGAGTGAGCAGCGAGCGAGGAATATGGGAGAGAAAATTACCGTTGCCACCGTGCAGGCTCGCAAAGGCGGGCCGCCCCTGACGATGGTCACCGCTTACGATACTGTTATGGCCACCATAGCCGATCGGGCTGGCGTGGACCTGATCCTCGTCGGCGACTCGGTGGCGGATAATGTTCTTGGCTTTTCCGATACTCTCTCCGCCACGGTAGAGATCATGATTCATCACACTGCTGCTGTGGCGCGGGCCCGGCCACGAGCTATGATCATTGGTGACATGCCCTGGTTGAGCTATCATATTTCGCTCGAAGAGAGCGTACGCAATGCGGGCCGACTCATACGGGAGGGGCAGGCTGAGGCGGTCAAGCTAGAGGGGGGACGCAAGCGTTTGCCGGTTATCGAGGCGCTGCTGGCGGCGGAGATTCCGGTGATGGGGCATTTGGGTCTCACTCCCCAGTCCGTGCGCGTCATGGGGGGGTACCGTGTGCAGGGTCGGCGTCTGGAAGCGGCGCGGGCGCTCGTCGAGGATGCGCGTGCTCTGGCTGCGGCGGGCGTCTTTGCCATCGTGCTAGAGGGGGTGCCTACCATTGTGGCCAGAGCCATTACCAGGCTGGTGCCTGTGCCTACTATTGGCATTGGGGCAGGACCGCACTGTGATGGGCAGGTTCTGGTTTTTCACGATCTTCTCGGGTGGCATCTCGATAGGCGCAAGGCTAAATTCGTGCGGCAATATGCCCGACTTGGCGAGGCAGCGGTGAGCGCTCTCCAGTCCTTCTTTGCCGATGTGCGCTCTGGGGCCTTTCCGAGCGAGGGCGAAAGCTATCGTATGGAAGAAGAGGAGGAACGGGCCTTCGAGGCTCTGCTCAATGAGCTGGAGGGCGGTTGAGGTGGGAGGAGGGAGGGAGAGAGCAATACAGCCCTGCCTGCTACCCGTATTGAGCCTCCCCGAGGCCGAGGCTGGCCCTGACTGGTCGTGGAAGGTATGAGTGAGCGTGCGTGCTCTCGGTCCTTACGGGGAATGGCGAGGCCTGTCGGTAGCTCTTCTGTGCCGTCACGCTCAGTGGTCAAGAGAGAGACCGACGCCCGTCGGTTCCGCTCGCACCACCTTGCTTCACAGACGGGTGCGTGACACGCCGAGACGAGGTGAGATAAGCAAGATGCGGAGCCTTTTCTTGTGCTCTGCTGTTATTATCAATGTTTGCGATGTCTAATACACAAGTGCTCTCTGAGCGGGATGCCAGTGCTTGCCTGACTGATGTAGCTGCCATCGGCTGACCAGAGTGGTGAAATCCCTCTCTGCGTCTCGTTGTTGGGCGCTGCCGGCTGGGGTGGTGCTTTGTGAGACCGGCAGGCCAGGAAGAGCAAAAGAAATGCTTGACAGAGTGTACTCTCTTCTGGTATGATAGCCATTGCCACGAGCGAGGCTGACAAGACTCAGCTCGATGGTTGAGGAGCCGTAGTGTAGTGGCCTAACACGCCTGCCTGTCACGCAGGAGATCGCGGGTTCGAATCCCGTCGGTTCCGTTTGTACCAGTGGCTTGTCAATGTACTCAGTGCCCCGTCCAGCATGTGCAAGATGGGCAGAAAGGCTGGACGGGGTTTTACTTGTTGCAATCATCTTATTCTCCAGATCGTCGTACAGCCCCTCTGGCTCTAGCAGTATCGTGGCCATCTCCCACAGGGCTGCCATCTCTGGCATTTGCTCGCCTGCCTCAATCGCTTCCTCCAGGGGCGCCTTGCATATGCAACTCGTCCATCAGGCGTACGCCTGGATAGACTGCTGGGTCAAACTCGGGCGCTGATTTTGGGCCGGTTGATCGCTATCCGAAAGGAAAGTCTCCCTTGGTCCTCTGGCGCCCGGGCTGGGGTCGCTGCCTGTGCCTGGCCCGGGTCAGCAACTGCAGCTCTTCCCCTTGCAGCAGCTCGGAGAGCGCCCGCGCCAGCTCCGGCTCTGCACCAGGCAGGAGCGGCGCCGCGCTAATCCAACTCCAGGGGAATCGCCTCGCTACCCAGGACTAGCAACGAATGCGGGGCTGCTGCGTGGGGACGTCTGCCAGGGATCATCGGCGTTGCCGAGCCGAGCAGATCGCCGGTCAAAACGGGGGCTTGCTCTCGCACAGGCGGCGTGAGCACCACGGGACACGAGCCGGTGGCGATCAGGAGCTGCTTGCCGTACAGGCACTGAGGCCTTCCAGTTAGTACCTCTTCCTACTACGAGCAGCAGAAGCCTTTTTTGACGCTGATGCCGTTCACTTCGAGGATCTCGGCTCCCGCTCTCTCACGCAGCGATCCTCGAATGGCTTTTGAAGGCGGCTGAGGGCCATATGGCCTGGCATCATTACCGCACAAGAGCGGTTGCTAATGACCGCTTTTTTGGGATCATCGAAAACCCTTGACGGAGGCCGCTTCTCATGCTATCTTAGAGGGGGTGCCGTCAAAAAGCATCGCAAGCCCGTTGTGGGATTGAAACATGATCGATCTCGACGATTGTCTGATTCGCGGGGAGTCAAAAAGCATCGCAAGCCCGTTGTGGGATTGAAACTAACGGCTATATAACCGGCCTGCCGTCAGATCCAGGAGTCAAAAAGCATCGCAAGCCCGTTGTGGGATTGAAACAGAAACACCCCGAGACTCATCAAACTGCGGAACTGTCGTCAAAAAGCATCGCAAGCCCGTTGTGGGATTGAAACGTCCCCATTCGACATCGGCACAATCCCGATGTGGTCAGTCAAAAAGCATCGCAAGCCCGTTGTGGGATTGAAACTTTCGCTTTGTCCCTTGGCCAGGTGGCTCTGACCGCGTCAAAAAGCATCGCAAGCCCGTTGTGGGATTGAAACGAGCAGCTTGAGCAGCGGTGAGTCGGACTCTTTCGCGTCAAAAAGCATCGCAAGCCCGTTGTGGGATTGAAACGACGGAAGAAAGCTGATGGGGACCACCCTGACGGCAGGTCAAAAAGCATCGCAAGCCCGTTGTGGGATTGAGAGGGATTAAAAGGGGTTGAAGCCGAGAGAAGGAAAGTGATAGATCGTCTGGGCCTGCAAGTAATCAGAAAGCAGGACAAGCCTGCCAACTTCCCTCACACCTGTATCCTCTCACCAGCAGACCTCTGGTTTGTTGAATGCAAGTATTCCGTTCAGCAGGCGCAAGACGGAGAAGAAGGCTGGATGGAGTTTTAGCACGGCTCTGGCTTTATTCCCCACCATCATTGGGAGAGGCCACCCGGCTCGACCAGCAGCCTCCCATATGGCGCCGCTCCTCGGAAGGCAGAGACTCCCCCATAAGGCTACCCGGCTGCGCCACGTGCAGTGCAGACGGTCACCCACTGGCCCCACCCGGCACAGGCGCCCTACCAAGGAACAACCTCGCTCCCTCCACGAGGGAACCTCTCATCGACAAAAAGCAAGACCATGTCTTGCTGTCTCCTACCATCCTCGACCTGCTCCTCCTGGCTCAGCTCCCAGATCCCTGCTCTGCCCGCCTTCCCTGTGAAACAAGCTGCTCCGGGGCCACACCCAAAACCGCAAAGATCGCTGGCAGCGTGAGCTTGCGCACCAGTTGCCCCATCTCCTCCGGCGTCTTCTCGCGCGGATGTTCGAGCCACCAGGTGATCGCCGTGTAGAGAGTCCCGCTGACGTAGCTGGCCAGCAAGCTGATGGGAACTGCCGGCTCTCCAACAAGAGCCAGCAGCGGCCTCAGAAGAAAATACTCTACCTGGCTCGTGAGGTAAGCCATAAGACGGTGCCTGGCCAATGCCGCCCCCCTCTCGCTGAGAAGCACCTCATAGAGATGGCGATAACGCTCGACATGACGGAAAATCTGCTCATTGAGCGCCGGCCTCTCCTGAAGAAAATCCGCAGGACGTAACGGCTCCAACTGCCGGGCCAGGTCCTCCTGCAAACGCTGAATAGTCGCCAGGAGCAGCTGCTCCTTATCCCGATAGTGCAAATAGAAAGTAGCGCGCCCCACATTAGCACGATCGGTGATCTGCTGGATAGTAATACTCTCATAGTTGCGCTCCTCGATCAGCTCCAGCAAAGCGCGCTCCAGTAACTGACGAGTACGCTGAACACGCCGATCCTCCATACGCTCCTCTCCTTTATCGAAATCGCTGTCTACTAATAGACACAATGTGTCCAGGATCTCTATCTCCCTGCCCTGCCTCTTGACAGACCGGGACCCCTAGCCCTACAGTTCTTACTAGACAATATGTCTAATAAAATATGCAGTGTCAAGGATGTGCTCAATCTCCAAACAGGAGAGCAGCCTTGAGACGCCAGAGATCAAAGGCTGTTTGTCTCCCTCTCGTTACGACACTGGGGCAGGAGCTGACAATCGCTGCGCCACCCAGTGGAGAGCAGACCAGGTCGGACGAGAGGAGAAAGGCACCTCAAGAGGAGGAGCTGTGTCATTATCATCTCCATTCGCCACGATTCCGCAGCCTAAGCCAGATCCGCTGCTCAAAAATCTCAAAGATCTCGACCCTGACAGACCTGTCCAGAGTCTGATGCGACTGGCACGTCTCTATGGCCCCATTTTTCGCCTCCAGCTGCCAGGCAGAGAGATGCTAGTCGTCAGCTCGCAGGCCCTCGTTGACGAGCTGTGTGATGAACAGCGGTTTGATAAGAAGGTTCACGCGCCCCTGGAACACATTCGCGCCTTTGCCGGCGACGGCCTCTTCACCGCCTACACGCAAGAGCCGAACTGGGCGAAAGCTCACCGCATCCTCATGCCCGCCTTTGGGCCGGCAGCGATGCGCGAGATGTTCGAGCCGATGCTTGACATCGCCGAACAGATGCTACTGCGTTGGGAGCGCTTCGGACCCCAGGCGGTCATCGATGTATCTGATAACATGACACGCCTGACCCTGGATACCATCGCCCTCTGCGCCTTCGGCGAGCGGCTGAACAGCTTCTACCGGCAGGATATGCACCCCTTTGTGCATGCGATGGTAGAGGCACTGATCGAATCCGGGGCCCAGGCGCGGCGTCTTCCCATCCAGAACCAGCTGATGCTCCTCACCAGACGCCGCTATGAGCAAGACATCCGCTCCATGCACCAGTTCGCCGACGAGATCATCGCCCATCGCCGGCTTGATCCCGAGGCGGCCAATCGGCATGACCTACTCAGTCGCATGCTCCAAGGACGCGACCCGATCACCGGCGAAGGTCTCGATGACGAAAATATCCGCTACCAGCTGGTTACCTTCCTCATCGCGGGACACGAGACTACCAGCGGCCTGCTCTCTTTCGCCCTCTATGAGCTGCTTAAGAACCCTCATGTACTGGCCCGTGCCCGCGCCCACGTTGATGAGGTGCTGGGCGACGCAATCCCGCGCTTCGAGCACCTGGCCCAGCTCACCTATATCGATCACATCTTGAAAGAGACGCTGCGCCTCTGGCCGACAGCCCCTGCTATCGCCTTGCAGCCCTACGAGGACACCCTGCTCGCCGGCACCTATCCGCTTACCAAAGGCGAGACCATCCTGGTTCTCATTCCTATGTTGCACCGCGATCCCCGGGCCTGGGGCGAAGATGTGGAGTGCTTCGATCCCGATCGTTTCGAGCCAGCGCGCTATGCACAGGTGCCCGCCAATGCCTGGAAACCCTTCGGCAATGGCCAGCGCTCCTGTATTGGCCGCCCCTTTGCCTTACAGGAAGCGACCCTGGTTCTCGCCATGATTCTGCAGCGCTTTGACCTGATCGAGCACGATCCCAGCTATCAGCTGCGTATTCGCGAGACGCTGACACTCAAGCCCGAAGGCTTTTTCATCCGCGCCAGACGCAGAGCAGGCCGACCTTGCTCCCCAGTGGTCACCTGGGAGCGGGCCAGGTCCACCCATCCGCAACCACAGACGCAGACTGCCACTATCCCTGTCAGACAGCCAGCGGAGGCACTGACACCCCTGCTGGTGCTCTTCGGCTCGAATGGCGGTTCATCGGAAGCCTTCGCTCGACGCATTGCCACTGATGCCGGCGTCCAGGGCTACAGTGCCAGCGTCGCCCCCCTCGATGAGTATGTCGGGCGGCTGCCGACCGAGGGCGCCGTTGTCATCGTCACCTCCTCCTACGAGGGGCAGCCCCCTGATCAGGCCAGACAGTTTGTGGCCTGGCTGGAAACCCTCAAAGCCGGCGATCTCCAGGGGGTGCGCTACGCCGTCTTTGGCTGTGGTAACCGCGACTGGCTGCGCACCTATCAGGCCATTCCCAAGCGCATCGATACCGCCCTGGCCGCGGCAGGGGCCACACGACTCAAAGAGCGGGGTGAGGCGGATGCTCGTGGCGATTTCTTCGGCGACTTCGATCGCTGGTACGATACCTTCTGGTCGAGCCTGGCCCCCGTCTTTGGCAAGCACCTGCAGCCGGTGGCCAGTCGTCGAACCTATGAGGTAGAGATTGTACCCTCGGCGCGCCCAGCGCTGCTACGCCAGGGAGATATGCAGCGCGGTACCGTCGTCGCCAATCGCGAGCTGGTCAATCTCGCCTCTCCACTCGGACGCTCGAAGCGCGAGGTGGAGATCGCTTTGCCAGAAGGAATGAGCTATCGAGCCGGAGACTACCTGGCTGTCTTACCTACAAATCCCGAGATCAACGTCGAACGCGCGCTGCGCCGCTTTGGCCTGGCTCCCGACACGCAGATTGTCCTGCATAAGGCCAGCGCCGATAGTCAGACCTCGCTGCCGACAGGTTACCCCATCAGCGTACGAGAGCTGCTGGCCAACTATGTTGAGTTAGCACAACCAGCTACACGTAAGCAGGTAGCTGCGCTGGCAGCAGAAACAGGCCAGCCCGAGGAGAGAGCGCGGCTTGAGGCCCTGGCGCAGACGGATCGCTATGAGCAGGAGGTCCTTCATCGGCGGCTCAGCGTCCTTGATCTGCTTGAGCAGACGCCCTCCTGCGCACTCTCCCTCGGAGCCTTCTTAGAGATGTTACCTCCCATGCACGTGCGGCTCTACTCGATCTCATCCTCGCCGCTCTGGCGAGCAGATCACTGCACGATTACCTTCTCCGTGCTGCAGGCGCCGGCCTTCTCAGGCCAGGGCACCTATCTGGGGGTAGCCTCAACGTACCTGGCTGCTGCGCAGCCCGGCGCAAGTGTCTCGGTCGCAGTCCGGCCCTCACAGGAAGCCTTTCACTTGCCGAGCACACTCGATACTCCGCTCATCATGGTTTGCGCCGGAACGGGCATTGCCCCCTTTCGCGGCTTCCTGCAGGAACGTGCTATTCTCGCCTCTCATGGGCAGACGCTGGCGCCGGCCCTCCTCTTCTTCGGCTGCGATCATCCCGAGGTCGACTATCTCTATCGTGAGGAGCTGGAGCAGTGGGAGCAAGCTGGCATCGTGCAACTACGACCGGCCTTTTCCCGGTGTCCAAACGGCCAGATCCGCTACGTGCAAGATCGTCTCTGGCATGACAGAGAGGAGATCGTCGATCTGTTCAAGCGCAATGCGCGGATATACGTCTGTGGTGACGGGCAGCAGATGGCTCCGGCGGTGCGAGCAACGTTTGTGCGCATCTATCAGGATGCAATGCATTGCTCACCCGAAGAGGCTGAAGCCTGGGCGCGCGAAATAGAGCGCACCAGAACGCGCTACGTAGCGGATGTCTTCTCCTGAGCACGACGGTCAGGGGCAAGAGCGGGCCGGGGTAGCAGTCAGCGGCGCTCATCGGGGAGGGGCAGCCTGGCCTGGTATCCTTGCCTCCTCCGCCGCCCGCTCGCCCGCCGCGCACCACGCGTCGCGTCGTTGCCTGACTCATCACAGGGCTTCTCTCCCGGGCAGCCTCCTTGTCCTTGGGTCAGCCTCTCATCAGACGCATGCGACGCATAGAGAGGGGGTGTGATGGTGCAAGCATCTGATCCATCACACCCCCTCAGCTCTCCCGGACTCATCCGTGCGCAGGGCAGGAAAGGAGCGAAGTCACCGAGCGTCCTGGTCTGTGATCCGCTACCTCACCTGGCTAGCTGGCCTGACCACCTGCTTTGCTCTGTGGCCCTTCCCTCCTGCCTGTCTGACGCTGTCTATCTTACTCTGGCCTACCGGCAAGCAGCCTGCTCGTGAGGATTGGGCCAGGGTCCCAGCCTCCTTCTGAGGACAAAAGTGCTATCCCGGAATTGTCTCGTCCTCTTGCCAACCAGCTTTCAGGCGCCATATCGAGAGTGACCGTTGCTCACATGGCAGGTGGAGGACCGCCAGGCTGCCAGGGATTGCCAGGCTGGGGCGTCATCGCCGGGCCTCCAGCTTCGGGCGCGCCCGGCAAAGCAGATTGCCCTGGCTGAGGAGAGGGGGGCACAGCAGGCGACTTGACCCAGGCATCGGCCTGCTTGTTATCGACACGCATCTGATGGCCGCAGAGCGTACAGACCAGGAAGGTTCTGGTCATGATAGGAAAGAGAGGAATCCAGAAGAGCGTCAGCTTGCGCTGTAAGCGGACTATTTGCTGCTGGCTCGTACGCTGGCAGCGCTGGCACACGGCAGGCATGCGCCCCATCAGCCACTGTCTGGTGCGATAGCCATAAACGATCACATACATACAGAATACCTCCTGGTGGATGACAAACTGTCTTGCAAAGAATAGCAACGTGAAAGTGTCTATACTACAAATCAGCCAGAACAGCGCCAGCGGCAAGATCCATCCAAGATTATCAGGCATAGCACCTGTAATTAATTACTACATCAAGCAAGCAGAAACTCACCATTCCAGTTCCTGACCTGCTCAGTGTACGCGCCTTCACCACAACTCATTCCTGCGCTGACTGCCCCACAGATGCTTAAGCGGTTGTGTGGCACCTCAGCCTGAGACCGATATCTACTTGCTGCGTTCATGTTATCAAGCCTTTGGGAAATACGCTGTGATGTTTTTCACTTAACGCAGGGAAAAACATCGGTGATGGTAGCCATATCTACTGCTCCTTTCTCTGAAGATTGCCCTCTGAAACAGCAATGAAACCCTATCAGGCTTTCTGCTGCTACTGTAGGTGAAGAGGAAGCTCGCACACGAATATTTCTTGATCGAGGGGAGCAATCTGGAAATGATTAGCGGGCGGGACAGTGAGCAGTATGCGAGCGGCTCCCGAGAAAGGAACAAAAAGCGGCCTTCCGCGGGCAAAGAGCGATCAGCTCACGTTGCGCAGAAGGCCAGTCTTCTGACCGTCGCCTGGCGGGTAGACCGGGCGGAGGCTGTCTGCTCAGTAGTCTTCGAGGATCTCCTGAGCAGCGCGTACTCCCTCGCGGGCTGCGCCTTCCATGAAGCCCTGAAACTCGACCGAGCAATGTTCTCCAGCAAAGTGGATCGGCCCCTCGCGCACTCTCTCATACCCGCTGAAGAGCGTATATTGTCCAACGCGCCAGCAAGAGTAGCTTCCGAGTAGATAGGGGTCACCTGTTGAATAGCTCAAAGCGGCTCTGCCCGTGTAGTGGGCGCTGATACCGGGCAGCAGGCACTCCAATTGCTGAAGGCAAGAGGCAGCGGCTTGCCTCACGGCCTCCGAGTCAAGCGAGGTCGCATAAGGAGCTGGAGAGGTCAGAGCAGCCCCTCTGCTGCCACTCCTGTAAGAGAGCAGCAGACCGCCTGAGACTCCCTGGCCATAGGAGACATCCCAGAGGGTTTGCAGCTCCAGATCAGTCACGATGAAGCCATTGTGAGGATGGGGCCAGGGACCTTCCTGGTACCAGTACGGCTGGTCGAATTCCAGAAAGAGCTTAGAGACCGTGCCGTAGCCAAGCTCCGCAATGGCCTGCTGCTTTAGAGGACTGAAAGCAGCGCGACGATAATCGACCTGCCTGAGCGTACTGAAAGGCAGCGTTAACAGGGCATGCTCGCAACGCACCTCCACAGGCCCCGAGGGCGTGACAAAAGTCAAGACGACCTCCCGCTCGTTCCGCCGCTCGATAGCGACCAGGCGGTGCTGCAGATAGATGCTTCCCTCGGGGAGGCTACGCGCGATGGCCTGCACCAGCTGCTCATTGCCTCCCCGAATCTTACAGCTCTCTAGCTGCGGCCCACCAGTGGTAGAGCCCCGAGCCAGGTCGCGAGGGGCAAACATATAAATCAAGTTGAGAGCGCTCTGCTCGCTGGTATCCAGACCATAATAGCCGCTACACATGAGGTCGAGCAACCGGCCCACCGGAGAGCGATGACCATCTGCCACAAAGCGCTCGATCCAGTCGTAAGCGCTCAGATGGTCAAAGCGGTAGCCCGCAGCCGTATACTGCCTGCAGGTGGTCACGGGCCCGATCTCCTGCAGCTGCTCGTGCAGCAGAGCGGCAACAGCCCGCAGCGGCTCTGTCAGCTCATCCTCGCGATAGTAGCGGTTGGAGAAGTAGAGCAGCCTGGGAGCCCGGCCTCGATCGAGACTGATCGTCGCGAGGCCGAAGCGCCGGATCAGCTGGTGCATCAGCTCATGATCGGCATCGATGAATTCGCCGCAGCCCTCGCTGACCGCCCCAGACTGCCAGGTGCGCGCGTCGGAACGGATACGCCCACCAATACGATCGGAGGCCTCATAGAGAGCACAGGCCAGGCCTGCCTCCTGTAAGGTAAGGGCGGCCACCAGGCCAGCGATGCCGGCCCCAACGATTGCAATACGTGGCATGATGTTGCTCCAGGAGCGATCTATGCTGATGGCAGAGATCTGCTTATCGTTTGTGGTATTACTCTATCACATGCTGCCGCCGCCTGGAGACCGGAGGTTAGCCGGCGTCCGTGAGCCAGGGCCGCACGCAGGATAGCCAGGCAACATCTAATAATCAGCATACGAAGATAGCTATATACACCAAAGGCTATAACTTTTTTGCTATGGTAGTTTTTCTAGAGAAAGACCTCTTCTTATCCTTTGCTACACTGTATCATGAAGAAGACGGCCTGATAGAGACAAGAAGACTAACTTGCTCTACTGACCGTATCTTCTTCTGTTGAACCAAATCAACGCTCAAGACTGCGCATCTGCCTCCATAAAGGCCTGCCTGTCTCCCGGACCCGGCATGGCCTGATGGGTGGACGGAAGCGATGGCCACGAGCAGGTGCAGTGCCGGCTCGGGCCTGGGCAATCCAATCCACAATGGCCGACGTTGTGGGGCGTCCGTTCCGTCCGGCGGTCCCATGCTGGTGGCAGGCGGCATGCCAGAAATGGCGACCTGTGGAGAGAGCAGGTGAGCAGCCAAAAGGGTGGATACAGCAGCAGGAGGCTGCTGGTTTGCTGTTTTGTCAGGGAAGACGTGGAAAGGGATGGTGTAGACTATGTTGGGTGGAATGCTCAAACGTTCTGGAGCGGTTCTACTCTCCTGCGCGCTGATGGCCCTGGTCACGCTCCTGATCTCACGAGCGAGCGCAGGCACAGCCCACCTGACGTCGACGGTGGCGGCGGCCTCGAAGGCGCCCGCACTCACCTGTGGAGCCTGGCGTCGCGTCCCGGAAGCCGCCGAGGGGGCCTTAGTGGGAGTCACCGCCTTCGCCCCCGACAACGCCTGGATCGTCGGCAGCCAGGGATCGGTGCCCCTCATCGAGCACTGGAACGGCAAAGCCTGGAGCATCGTTCCCAGTCCGGCCCCGAGCGAGCCAGCGTTGCTCAAGAGCATCTCAGGTAGCGCCCCCGACGATATTTGGGCCGTGGGCAGCACCACCAATACGCCGAATCATACCCTGGTCGAGCACTGGGATGGTAAGAGCTGGAGCATTATGTCCGACGCCGTCGGCAGCGGCCAGCTCAACGGCGTCGTGGCGCTGGCGCGCAACGATGTCTGGGCGGTTGGCACCTCGAACAGCCAGGCCCTGATCGAGCACTGGGATGGCAAGAGCTGGAGCGTGGCCCTGCAGGCCAATCTGGCCGGTCAGGGTGATTCCCTGCTCGCGGTCGCGGCCAGCAGCGCACATGACATCTGGGCGGTTGGAACCAGCCTCAAGGTGAACTACAACTTCCAGGGCTACGGGGTCAATCTGAACATGAGTTCGATGGGCTCCGGCGTCATCGTCCATTGGGATGGCAACAGCTGGAAGACTGTCAGCGGCCAGGGTCCCTCGACTCAGATGGTCATGCTCACCGGAGTGAGCGCCCTGGCGCCCGATAACGTCTGGGTGGTAGGCTCGGCCTTCCAGGGGTCCCTGCTGAATGGCCTGCGGGCCAAGACCCTGGTTGAGCACTGGAATGGCTCGCAGTGGAGCGTGGTGCCCAGCTCCGATGCCCCCGATGCGTTTGCCAGCTACCTGACCGGCGTCGCCGCAGTCTCTCCGGGCAACGTCTGGGCTGTGGGTGGAGCCTTCAGCGGCAGCCACTTTAGCTCCCTGCTCGAACATTGGGATGGCGCTCATTGGAACCTGATCCAGGCTCCCAATGCCGCCGATGGCCGTCAGCATATGCTGCTCGGAGCCGCCGCTGTGCCCAATACGAAGCAGATCTGGGCTGTTGGTCTGCATGGTACGGTGCTGACGAACTGCGGTTAGCCCCCATCGTTGCACTCCTGGCCCAGGCAGAAGCTGCTTCAGCAGCTTCTCTCCGCTACTCTCAGGGGGTCAGGGGCCTGCGCCTCTGGCCCCATCTTCCTGCCGTGCTTTTTAAGTCTCTATGCCCTTTCTACTCTCATTGCTTTCCTTGAGAGTCTGCGCTAGACTATTGGCAGTTCTACCGTTGTCAGGGCAGGACGCTGCCCGTCCTGGCAGGCTAATCATGATGGCAGCGGACGGAGTGCGACCAGCTCTGGGCTTCGTCCGTTTTGGTAGTGAAGTCAGATCGAGCCTTCCTCACCCGCTCGCAGGAGTGGGTGGCCTGGCGTTGTCGCGCGATCCGGTCGGAGGATTCCCCATGCTGGTTAGCCGGGCGAGCAGCTGGCAAGCCGGCGTTGCCTGCTGGGGCTGGTGGCGGCGGGCCGGGGAGGGAATCCTGACGACATCGGGTCCGAGGGGGTTTGCATGAAGAAACTACTAGAGGGTCTGGCCGTCCTCCGCGTGCTGCGCCATCCCGCTCTGCTACGCTTGTGGCTGGCCCAGGTGATCTATCTGAGTGTGCAATTTACAGCAAGCTATGCGATGATCGTCCTCATCACCAATGAAACCCATTCGGCGGTCATGGTTGGACTGGTGATCATTGCTCTCAGCCTCCCGCTGGTGCTCTTCGGCGCTCCTGCTGGCGCCCTCGTTGATCGCCTCGATCGTCGCACCGTGCTCTGGGTGAGCAATGTCGTGCGGGCCTTTGCCACGCTTCTCTTCGTGCTCGCTCTCTTGCTCAGTCCTCATCAATATATTTTTATCTATATCCTGGCTTTTTTCTTCTCCCTGGTCGGTCTCTTCTTCTCACCTGCTGAAGGGGCGATTATCCCGAGCCTGGTAGAAGAAGAGGAGCTTCTACCCGCGCTCTCCCTCTATAATCTGACGCTCAATACTAGCCAGGCGATCGGTCTCCTCATCCTCGGTCCCCTGATGCTCAATTTGCTGCCGCCGTTCTCACTCTCACTCTTAGGCGTCAGGATCGAGCTAAGACCTGTTGAGACGCTCTTCCTGCTCATCTCTGCTCTCTACCTGCTGGCGACCGTACTGACGGCCACCTTGCCACGTCAAACTCGCACTGGACCCCAGAACAAGAGTGCAGGCTCGTCGTTGTCTCCGTCTGCGGCGGCAACCACAGAAGATGAGCGCACGCGCCCCTATGGGCTGCTCTCTGAGGAAGCCGGAGCCTTGCTTTCGGGCTGGCAGCGACTGCGTCAGGATTTGGAAGACGGTTGGCGTCTGGTGCGCAACGATGGCGTCTTATTAGATGCCCTCTTTCAGTCCTGCTTTGGTGGGCTGGTAATGCTTACCATTGCTGAGCTGGCAACAACGTTTGTGCAGCGACTGCTGGGATTGCCGGCCAGTAACACAACGGTCATCTTTGCACCGGCGGGAATTGGTCTTGTGGCCGGCTCTTTGCTAGTGCCAGCGGTCGTGGCCCGTCTTGGCACGCTGCGCACGATGCTGGTGGGGATGCTCGGAACCGGTCTGGGCATCGCGCTCATCCCCCCTTTGCAGTGGCTGGCGCGCCTCCTCCTCGCCCCCCACTGGGCTACTCATCCCCTCTTTCTGCTGGCCCTGGCTCTGCTGACGGCTGCCGTTGGCTTTGGCCTCGATCTGGTGGTGGTGCCGGCGCAGACGCTGATGCAGCGGCGCTCGCCGGACGAAATGCGCGGGCGTGTACTGGCCCTCTTTCAGGTTCTCTTTAACGGCGGGGCTATTCCGGTCATGCTCTTTATGGGGGCCTTGACCGACTGGCTGGGCATTGTTCCTGTCACTTACCTGCTAGCTGGCTCCTGCATACTGGCTGCCCTGCTAACAGCGGCGCGCGCCTTAACCCGCAGCAACCACGATCGCTCCTCTGGCGGGCGCAGGCAACAGTCCGAGGCTCAGGAGCAGCTGCCGGTACCCTGACCTCCTCTCCTGGTACCCGGCGAATGAGGGGTGCTCTGCTCTGGTAGAAGCCAGTCTTGCGAGGGAGCGCTGACCAGGGCGCCGGACGGGCTGCTCGACGAATCAGAGGCCCAGAGGCCGGACCGCTCAGTTATAGCTGGCTGGTTGCCTGTCGAAGTAACCAGAAGGGGAGGGTTGCCCGGCTTCTGTGGCCCCTGTGCTCAGGCCCAGGGACAGATGGCGCTGAAGCCAGCTGTGCATTGCCTCCAAGAGGGCCGGAGTGGCCGGATCGTGTAGCAGCGAATGGTAGCCCCCGGTCAAGGTGATTGCTTCCACGTCGCGGCTCCCAATCCGCCGCAGAAAAGCGCGCGTGCCCCGCTCGCGGGCGATGTAGTCACAGCTGCCACGCAGAAGCAGCAAAGGCAGGCGAATGGCGGGCGCCCGGCGCCGGGCGCTGGACAGCCACAAACTGAGCAGGTTGAGAAAGCGCACGCTGACCAGGCGCACAAAGAGCGGGTCGTTGCGCAGCCGCTCGTTGAAGGAGGCGTCACGACAGCCTAGCTCTTCCCGGCCTGTGATCGGCATAGCAGGCTGGGTCGGCGCCGTCAGCAGGAGCCGGAGGTAGCGCAGGACCTCGCCAGGCCGCGGCGTAATAGAGGCGCTCAGCACAGGCGAGATGAGGATCAGCCCGCTGACTTCCTGGACATGGGGCAGGTGGCTGCTGAGGTAATGGATGGCGATCGAAGCCCCCATGCTCTCACCAAGCAGGATCAGCGGCAAGGAAGGCCAGCAACGGCGGGCCCAGGCTATGGTACTATCAACGTCCTCTAAATAGAGACGGAAGCTGGCGATGTCTCCCCGCCGGCCCTGTGATCGACCATGACCGCGCAGATCTGGCGCGACAATCTGGACGGTGGCTAGCTCGGGGGCCTGGGCCAGAACATCGTAGTAGCCACCGTGGCCGCCCAGACCCTGAATGCAAAGAAGAAGACAGTTGGGCTGCTCCGTCTTCCAGCTGTGAACAGAGAGGGTGATTCCATCCCTCGTTGTCAGCAGGGCTTCTTGCTCTTCCTTCTTGGCCATGCTCCTTCCGGCGCACACAAAAAGTCCAGAGAGACAAATCAGGGCAATCGGTCCAAAGCTCAGGACGGCTCTGGCTCAGTAGTAACGCCACGCTGCAGGACTGTCTCCCGGGCAACGCAGCAGAGAGACTGGTCGTGTCGCTGCCCTGCCAGCCAGCACGGTGCCCGTTGGCTCCAGGCTGCTCTTTGGCGGCTCTGGCCAGGAACCGGGGAAGAACGCCGGCGGGGCAGGCGCCACGCTGTGTATTATAGCCGACGTCCGTAGCGACTGACCAGCGTTGTCAGCTGAATCAGATGCCCGTGGACGCGCTCGCCCGCTGGTACCAGTGGCTGTCTGGCCTCCTTGCCAGAGCTGCGGCTCCTGGGCCTGAACTTCAGGATATTCTGGCGTGAGAAGAAGCGCATCAGCGGCAACGGAAGCTGCAGGTGCGGAGGCGGTAAGGGACGGAAATCCTCATAGATTTCATGAAGCGTGGCAATGAATAGTGGGCGCATAAACATAACGAGCATCCAGGTAAAGCCAGTAGCCACGACTGGATTGGTCACATGCATAATCAGCAGGTAAAGCGGCCCCACGACTGGCGCCTCGACCAGCACTGAGCCGACGAAAGCGGCGACCACCATCAGCCAGCGTCGCCGCGTCATTGAAATGCTGATGATCACCGAGCGCAGCCCGGGATGATTATCAACAATGGCGGCATAGGTGGCGAAAACCAGGTGAACATGCCAGATGAGCATTGGGATAATCAATAGCAGAAGGGGTGCGTAGGGAGGCCAGTTCAGACGGATCGTCTCCTGCCCGAGCAGCCACTGCAGCGGGGTAAAGATCCCCCAGAACAGGAAGGTCGTGATGCCATTCGTCACAATGTAGCGTGGAAACCAGCGGATGGCAGCGGGGAGAATCTGGGCGGGAACAATCGGCTGACCGGCGTCCAGGGCCTCGATCGCCAGCACCATCGAGATATTACCCAGAGTAATCGTGATCCAGGGCAGGGCGGTGCCGATCCAGTAGGCCAGGGTGCCTGGATAGCTGCCGACCACTACCGCCGCCAGCGACGGCAGCGAGAAGAGTCCCACCAGGGTAATGATCCCGGCAATGTCGCGCCGGCAGATGCGCAGCCCGGCCAGGACATAGAGCATGGCCTGTTTCCACCAGGGTGCCACAGGCCGGCGGGCTGGGGTGGCCTCAGCTTCGGCTAATTCTGCTACGGATAGTGGCGGTTTCACCATAAGGGTTGATTTCCTCCCGATTCTCTTCAGGCTTGCGAGTGCTGCTTCTCAGATCAACAGTCTATTCCTCCATCCCAAATCTACTTCCTCTGACAGTACATTGATATCTTCAAACTCGCTGCCGACGCTGTTACATATTTGTCTGCCAGGTCGGACCAGAAAAGTAAAGGACTGTCTGCATTTGTCTTCATCTACAGCCAGTCGGGGGGGAAGAAGGAAAGAGGCGCTGGTGCCATTCCTTCCCTCTTCTCCTCTGGCTACCTTCCACCACCTGCGTTCTGAACACATCAGATCGCGCCTGGGCGTTCTGCCGGCTTAGCGGCGGGGTGGGAGTAGAACGCCGCGGTTCAAGATCGCCTGTGGGTCCCAGCGCTGCTTGAGGCCAAGCATCAATTCCAGGGACGGCGGCGGAGAGCCGAAGACCTCGAAAGCGGCGGAGGGGCGGGGCTGATCCATGACCACCACATAGCCCTCGTCCGCTGGCACTGCTGCGCGCAGGTTCTCCAGCAAGGTTGCAGTCTGAGCCGTCTCCGGCGGAATCACGACATAGAGCAGGCCGGCCCCCACGTCGACCACGAGATCGCAGCCTGCCAGGAGCTGCTGCTGATCGATCAGCCAGCGTGGCAAGTCACGGGCGGCCAGGCCGAGGCGCACCACCACGGGTATGGCCTGGCGAGCAGTGTACCTCTCTCGTGCTCTATGACCGTTCTCACCCTCGCCGCGTAACAGTTCGCACCAGAGGTCATCGCCGCTCAGCTCCTCGCAGGCCACTGGCTCCGGGGCCTGGACGCGCTGCAGCGTGGAGGCAACGGCTGCCAGTTCGCTCTCCACATCGGCGGCCAGACCTTCCGCGGTATAGACAAGCACATAGGGAGCGGCGCGCAACTGCTGGCTGTAGCGGCCAGCAAGCTGACTGCCGCGGCAGAGCAGGAGGGCCGAGGCCACCAGGGTCAGTGGGAACAGCTGCCGGGCCCAGAGCAGGCCGTGGCGCAAGTCCTCGACCGGTACCAGCAAGCTACGGCGCAGGCGAGGCTGGGGCCAACACTTTAAGGTGACCCTTGTCAGCAGGCCCAGCGTTCCATAGGAGCCGATGAACACCTTAGTCAGGTCGTAGCCGGCCACATTCTTAGTCAGCGGACGCCCGGTGCGGATCAGGCGCCCATCGGCCAGGGCCACGGTCAGACAGAGTACCTGCTCGCGCAGGGCGCCATAGCGCAGACGTCGTGGCCCATTGATATTGGCTGCTACCAGCCCTCCCAGGGTAGCCTCTGGCCAGGGCGAGATCAAAGCCAGCTGCTGTCGACGCCGTCCCAGCCAGTCCTGAACCTCTGCCAGCGGCGTCCCGGCGCCGACCGTGATAAACAGGTCCTCTGGAGCATCTTCGCGAATGCCACGCAGGCGCGCCGTACTGAGCAAGAGGCCGTCGCCATCGGGCAAAGGGAAAGGAGCCTGAGCCTGCTTGCTTCCTCCCATGAGCAGGACAGGCCGGTTTCGGGCCGTGCACTGGGCCAGCAGCTGCGCTGCCTCTTCATCGCTCTCGGGGGCCAGTAGCTCACCTGGTTGGAGCGGCAAGGGGTCCTCTGCCGCTGGCATCCTCACCCGTGGGGGCTGCTCTACCCGGCTATTGGCCTCGTGCTGTGGGAAGATCTTGCCAGGATTCAGCAGATTTTGGGGATCGAAGACCTGCTTCACATCCCACATGGCGCTCAGCTCGGCGGGCGAGTGCATCAGGGGCATAAACTCGCGTTTCTCAATCCCAACGCCGTGCTCGCCGGTCAGGCTACCGTTGAAGGCCACACAGGCGCGTACAATCTCGCGTCCAGCCTCGCGCACGCGCTCCAGCAGCGAGGCATCCTCGGGATCGGGGATCAAGAGCATTGGGTGCAGGTTGCCGTCGCCAGCATGGAAGACGTGGCCGGTACGCAGGTCATAGCGCTGGCAGATCACATTCACACGCTCCAGCATCTCTGCCAAGCGACTGCGTGGCACCGTGATGTCGACGGTATAGTAGGCCGGAGCCAGGCGAGTAACCGCGCCGGCGGCGCTCTTGCGCGCCAGCCAGATGCGCGCCCGCTCCTCCTCATCGCGCGCTAAGCGCAGATCGCGCCCACCATAGGCCAGGAGAATGCGACTGATCTCCTCCATCTGCCCGCTCAGGCTGGCCGGATAGCCATCGACCTCGACGATCAGAGCGGCACCCGCTTCCAGAGGCAGACCGGCGTGAGCAAACGGCTCAATCATCTGGATGATCTGCCGATCCATCATCTCCATCGTCGCCGGGATCAGGCCAGCGGCGATGATGGCCGAGACCGCCTGGCCGGCCTGCTCCACCGAATCGAAGGTTGCCAGCAGCGTCTGGACAGCGGGCGGACGGCGCACCAGGCGCACCCCAATGGCCGTGATCAAGGCCAGCGTGCCTTCGCTCCCGCACAGCAGGCCGCAGAGATCGCTGAGCGGATAGTCACATGCCGGGCCACCGAGGAGCTGCCGACGCCCATCGGCAAGCACGACCTCCAGGCTCGTCAGGTAGTTGGTCATGACGCCGTACTTAAAGCAGTGCGGCCCACCAGAGTTTTCGGCCACATTGCCGCCCAGGGTTGAGACGCGTTGACTGGAGGGATCGGGCGGAAAATAGAGATCGCTGGTTTTGACCTGCTCATCGAGAGCCAGATTAATCACCGCTGGCTGCGCCAGGGCACGGCGCCCGAGCGGGTCGACTTCAAGAATGGCTTGCATCTGCGAAAAGGCTACCTGCACTCCCCCGCGATCGGCGACGGCTCCTCCAGAGAGACCCGTGCCTGCTCCACGCGCTACCAGCGGTACGCCATACTCGTTGGCCCAGCGTACCAGGCGCACGACCTCCTCAGTGTTGCGGGGGAAGACAACGGCCTCGGGTCGCCCGCGATCAAGGCCGCCATCTCCTTCATAGGCAATCAGCGCGGTGGCGTCGGTGAAGACTTGATCCGGCGAGAGAAGGGTGGTGAGGGCAGCAAGCGCCCGCTCCTCTAGCATAGATCTGGCATCCCCTTCCTGTTTCCTCTGCCTGATTGGTCAGTCCTAGATCCGTGCCGTCTCCTTCGGCATGCCCGTGCCAGGCTGTTGGAAAGCCTGGTGAATAGGCAGCTGCTGCAATAGCTCACATTGTAGCAGCTTGCAAGGCCCTTCGCAAGCACGCCCGGAAGCATCGTCTGCTTGCTGACACGATCCACGACACGGCATCGTGGAAGATCTGTTTTCCCCTCTCCCGAGAGGAGGGTATCCTTCTCACGAGCCTGATTACAGCCTGACAGCTAAGCCTCTGGAGACTGGATAAAAGCCAACGGAAGTGGTACACTACATGCTAGTAGACGCTGAGGAGGAAGCTTTTTGTTAGCCGAGAAGATCCGCGCTGCGTTTAACGAGGCCCGTCAACGGCGGACGGCGCCTCTTCGTCTCGTAGAAGAGCGCTTGATCGAGCTTGCAACCGCGGGCGCCGACTTCACAGTCGACGATCTCTGGCAGTCGCTTCGCCAGAAAGAGCCGCGTCTGGGGAGGGCCACGGTCTATCGTTCAGTGGAGATTCTGGTCAATGCTGGCCTGCTTGATCGCATAGAATTCGCCGATGGCAGGCACCATTACCGGATCTGTGGCGAACGTCACCACCATCATTTGACCTGTACGCAGTGCCATCGCGTGGTCGAGGTTGATATCTGTCTGCCCGCTGAACAATTCAAGGCTATTGGGCAGCAGACCGGTTTTGCCATCGAAGGTCACTCCATTACCCTCTTTGGGCGCTGTGCTCGCTGCACAGCACACCGCTAATCTTCTCTCTTCTCCCTTTCCAGGCGAAGGAAGAGCGCCTCCGCCTCTCCCCTGGCCCTGGTCACTGGTGCCGGGCCTCGTGTTCTCTCTTTCTGGCCGAGAGAATGGTCCTCTTCTGATCCTTCATCTCTTCGCTGGATCTCCCCTCCTGACTAAGGCAAAAGGACTATTCATCACGAAAGCAGCGCTTTTGTCATGTTACAATCAAGCAGAATATATAGAGCAACCAGATAGAATGCGTGCGATCTTCCCGCTATTTGAAACTGGTGGTGAGCTATGAGTCCTCCAGGGCGCATTGGCACTGTAGCGCTAGTCGGCCTGAGCCTGATCGTGGTAGCGATGCTGTGGCTGCCGCCGCCTCTCTTGCCCTTTGCTGTATCGACCTCCGCCGTGGCGCTGTCAGTGACCCTGCTGGCGGGTCTGCTCAGCCTGGGTGCAGCTCTTTTCCCTGAGCGGACCGCTTCGGAGAGGAGGTACCAGCCCTGGAGTGGGCACGAACGAGCGGCCTGGTTGTGCGTGGCGGGCGGGCTACTCCTCCGGGCTGTGGGCATCGGCTGGCAGCTAATGGGTACGATCATGATCCCCTCTGCCGGCCTGGGCCACCTGGCCAGTGCGCTACCGATATCAGTGCAGCAGCTCATGCCGCAGCTGAGCCTGCTGCTCTTCCCCCTGCTGCTCTTCTTCTCTTTCTTTCTCTGGCCCGCTGCCAGTGCCGGACGGGGGCGTCTGCTCCTGGCTCTCGACGTCCTGCTCGCCCTGCTGGCCATGGTAGGCCTGGCCCGGAATCTGGGAGTCCTGGCGGCGCTCAGCTGGCCCCTCGCCTTCGAACCTCCTCCCTGGGAGACGTTGATCATCCCTCTGGCCGATCTCCTCCTGGTCGGGGCCGCTGTCTGGCTGTTGCTGCGCCTGGCAACAGCCAGCGACTCGACCTATGGCCGTTCTCCGCGCCGTGTCAGTCTGCTCTGCCTGGTCGCTGGTCTCCTGCTCTACGCTTTGGCCGATCTCCTGCTCCGTCGCGTCTCGGCCTGGCCCTGGCTTGGACCAGCGGCGGCGCCACAAAAAGAGCTGGCGACGATGATGGACGTGGGCCTGCTGCTCTGTGGTCTGGCGGCCTATCTCAGACGAGTTGTCATGTTTGGCCCTACTGGCGCAGCCGAGGAAGAGCCTCTCCCCGGTGAAGAGACGCTTCTTCGTCAGCTCAGCGCGCGTGTGGTCTGGAGTTCCAGCCGCCGCCTGTTCTGGTTTCTGCCTCTCTGTCTGCCCTCATTGCTGCTCATTGCCTGCTGTGCTGTCCTGAGCTGGAGAGCCTGGCAAAGCGGGCCGCCGCCGTTCGTTGCGGAGCTGCTTATCCTCAGTCTGGCCCTGCTGGTGGCCTGTCTGCGTCTCCTGCTGACTGTGGGTGAGAATCGCTGGCTGCGTCGCCTCCTCTTTAGGAGCTATCAGGAGGAGCTAGAGCACCTGGAGGTTCAGCTCTACAACGCCAGCCGGCGCAGCAATGCTCTCGAAGCACAGCTGACCCGTCTCAAGGATGTGCTGGCGCGTCTGGCTGCCGGCGATCTGGCGGCGCGTCTTGACCCGACGGCCACAGACGAGGAGCTTCGGCCCCTGGCGCTCAGCCTGAACCAGCTGGCCGACCGCGAGATGCGCCTGGAGCTGTGGAATGAGCACAACCAGCTCTTGCGAAGAGCGCTGGAAGATCTCTGTGCCGCTCTAGAGCGCTGCCCTGCCGGCGAACCGCTCATTATCCCTGCCTCTTGTGAAGGGGTACCGCAGATTGAGCGCCTGCTGGCCATAACAGGTTTGCGCCAGTTTGCCGAGCCACCACGCCAGTTAGCGGGGGCCGCCGGCAGCGCGGCCGCTCTTCCTCCGCTCGCTCCCCCAGGTTTGGCGGCGGCAGGCGGAGCGAAGGCGGGGGCCTCCATAGGAAAGCTAGCAGCTGAGAGGCTGTCTCTGCCTGTTGAGCCGCCTCTGCCAGAGCAAAGCGAACCCTGGCTGTAGCGGCGAATCATACAATATATATGGGATCGTGCGCCATGTTACTGCCAAGGGAGGACCTGGGAACGATGGGAGGTCACCAGGCCAGACTCAAGAGGGAAAAAGAGCTACTTGCGGCTACACCCTGGCCGGCTGCTGAGCGCTACCAGTGGGACGAGAAGCTGGAGGACGAAGAACGGGAGACGGGGCTGTCTGCTCTTCTCGCAGTCTTGAGCGCTCGCCTGGAGCAAGGCTTGCAGAGGACCGGGGTCCAGGAGCCGCTGCTTTTTGGTCTGCGCCATCTTTTCCACCAGCTCGCCACCCTGTATCAGCGGCGCTTGCCGGCCCTCGGAGCAACCACGCGCCCACTCATGGATGGACTGGTTCCCCCGGACTATCTACCAACGCGTCACGCTATCTGGCTGGCCCTGCGCGAAGTTAGCGACAATCTGCTGCAGTGCGATCTCTTCTGTAAGTTGCTCACAAGCGCCAGTGGCAGTCTGCTGGACCTGCTCGATCGCCGCTCCGCCTCTGATCCCGCCGCGATGGCTTCTCCTCTGCCCCCTTTGCCTCTCATCGCCTCAACCCCTCCTGCGGGCTGCTGTCCGCTATGGCTCAGGCAACAGCTCACCAGCTGGCAACAGGACTATCAGCATCTCCCGCCTTTTGCTCTCCAGTTTGGTCGTCCTGGCTCGCTGCCTGCCGAGGTCGCGCTGGAGAGTTCGGCCCGCCTCGATCGGGCCTTCGCCTTGCTGCTCGAAGAGGCGGGGGCCGTTTTTGGCGAGCTGCTGCCAGGTCTGACGCAACAGAAGGGGAGCGAGAGCGCCGCGCGAGAGCTGGCCCTTTTTCTGATAGACGTGACTCAGCATGGGGAGCAGATGCAGCTGATACTCGATGGTCTCTGGGAGCCACTCAGCACGATTAGCGAGGCCTTTGGCGTCGATGCCCTGCTCTATGCTCTGCAGACGAGGGAGCACAAGGGGAGGAATACAGCCTGAAGCAGTGCGATCATTTCCCGTTAAAGGTCATTACCCTTTCATGGGAAGTATCTGTCCGGGCAGAGCGCTGGCCTGCATCCTGCGGCCAGGCCAGAAAGCAAGGACGATCTATCCCCAGGTAGCGCTCAGTGATGAGCGAAAGCGTCAAAGAGCATCCATAAAAAATAAAACCGCAAGAAGGGTGGCGACCTGGCGTGGTACTCGTTCCGCAAGAGGAGGCGCTCAAGACAGGAGGTTTCCCCAATCGGCAGGAACGCTATCGAGCCAAGTATCGCTTGTGCAAACCAGGCTGGCGAGATAGTCTCAGCCTCTATGTTGAGCTGGTTGAGCGCGTTGTGGGACCTGAGACCTGGGTCCTCGATATTGGCTGTGGTCACAGTGATGTCCTGCGCGCCGTCTATGAGCGCACACCGCATACCTACGGCCTTGATCCCGATGCCCCAGCTCTGGCTGCGAACACTATCATTCGCCACAAAGTGGTAGGCCGGGCGGAAGCTCTACCGTTTGCTAATGACACCTTCGATCTGGTGACGTGCGCCTGGGTGCTGGAGCACCTGGAGCAGCCTGAGTCGGCCTTTCGCGAGATCGCGCGTGTCCTCAAACCTGGAGGCCACTTCCTTTTCCTGACGCCTAACGTCTGGAACTACAACGTCTGGATTATTCGGAGCGTTCCCCATCGCTTCCATGCCCCACTCACACAGAAGCTCTATGGGCGACAGCCCCAGGATACCTATCGCGTCTACTATCGATGCAACTCGCCGGGCCGGATCGAGCGTCTGGCGCGGGCTGTTGGCCTGGAGCGAGAGCGATTGCTCCTGAACGGGGACCCAAGCTATATTAGCTTTAACCGCCCGCTCTTTGCCTTTGCCTGTCTGCTTGAGAAGATGCTCGACTGGGGGCCGCTGCGTGGGGCCCGCGTGCACCTCATTGGTAGCTATCGCAAGAGCGAGCAGAGAGGCTCTCCCCAGGACCAGCAAGGCTGAAGTGCTGAAGTGGGGTGAGGGCAGAGGAGTGGGCAGTCCTGCTATGCTGATCTGCTGGCTGCCTCTCTCCTGCTGACCGGCCTCAGCAAGGAGGCAGAATACTGATCTTAACCACAGGGGCGCAGTCTTAACAGGAACGCAACCGGATCGATGTCTCGTTTCTGCTGAATACAGAGTACAGTAATAGCCAGAGCATCCATAGCGCTCGATTGAGGGAGAGGGGCGCAGGCGAGGGCCGGTCTGAGTTCCATTCAGGCTGGCTGCTCTTGCTTGCGACCCAAAAGCGGTATGGCAGTAACAGCCAGGAGGGGCCTGCTTTGCCAGCTGCCGGCGGCCTGGCAGGCAGAGGAGCAGAGAGAGATGAGCACCCGCGTGGTTTTACCGGTCTGGCAGGGAGCGGCGAGCAGCGGAGCAACCTATGTGCAGGTCGATAGCCTGCGCATCCTCGCTGCTGAGCTGAAACAGCTGTTGAACGCCAGGGGGGAGCGACTGGGGGTGGTGGTAATCACCCTGACCTTTGCGGGCCAGCGCTCGCCCGCCCTGGTAGAGAGGCGCGCTCAAGCCACCTGTCGTCTGCTAGCGGCCCTACGCTCGTTGGTGCGTAGAACGGACCGCGTTTTTGTCCTTGGCAACCGAGGCTATGTTGTCTTGCCTGACTGCGATGAGCCTGGCCGAATGGCGGTCGAGGAGCGCCTCTGGTGGGCGCTCTGCTCACGGGTCCGCTCGCTACAGACTCGTGAACTGGCGGACCTCACGGCCCTGGCTGTGGGAGGGCGCATGCTTGAGCGTGCCGACAGCCAGAACCTGCTGAGCGTGCTTCGTGAGGCGGCTCGTCCACGACGGGTGCTGAACGCTCCTCTAGGCCTCGCTGAGCCTGTCGCTGACAGTGAGGCCGATAGCGAAGGGAAGCCAGGTCAGGAGCGCGGTCCAGGGCCGACCCAGGAGTTGGCTCAGGCTCTACCTCCAAAGCAAGATCAGCGCCTGGTCCCAGGTGTTCAGTTATCGCTCTCCTCGGCACCTGGGGAGGAGCTATTAGCTGAGGCGCGTCGGCTGGGGATTCCCTATCTCGCACCTTTGCCCAGGCGCGTTTCGGCCAGCGTCCGACAGGCAATCAGCCCTCATCTGGCGCACGAACTCCACTGTTGCCCTATCGGGCGCGCCCGTAAGACGCTGACCGTGGCCCTGGCCGATAGTCGCAATCATCGAGCCATCCTGGAGCGCCTGGAGCGTGAAACGGGCCTGCAGATCTTCCCGGTTCTGACTCCTGCCCACGAACTCCAACAGGCCCTGGAACGCCTGAGCACAACCTCCTCCTCGCATAAAAGACGCTAGCAGCTGGTTGGCAACGCTGCTATCCCCTCTGGTCTGGATGGGTTACCTGGCAGCGCAGGCAGGGGGGGTTACCTCTGCGGCGTTTGACGCCCCGTCTCGCGCTTGCTAAGATAGAGAAAACTGCCGTCACCGCAGCGCGTGACCTGGCGGCTGGCTGGATGCTGGCCACCGCAGTGGCTTGCGTTGTTTGTCAAGCCTTGCCTGGGGTCCTCTCAGTCCTCCTGATGGCCGGCGGGCCAGGAGGTGAGGCAGTTGTATCAGTCGAGCTTTACAGCTGCATGTGTGATCACAGAAGGAGGAAAGGCGCTGGCCTGGTCCTGGTCCTCAGTCTTACCTACGTAGCTGACCAGGACAGGGAAGAGCGCGGCGCCTGTATCTAGCTCAGCATGAAGATTCTTGTCACAGGAGGCGCAGGCTTCATCGGCTCCCATCTGGTCGATACCTATCTGGCGGCTGGTCATGAGGTTTTCATCGTCGACAATCTCTGGAGCGAAGGGGGCGGCAATCCGGCCAATATCTCCCCCCAAGCCCGCTTCTTCCGCGCTGATATTACCGATGCCGAAGCCATGCGCGATCTCTTCGCCCAGGTGCGGCCCGAGGTCGTCAGCCATCACGCCGCCCAGCATAGCGTCGCCGTCTCGGCTCGTGATCCTCTTCTCGATGCCCGCGTTAACGTCCTCGGCCTGCTCACCATCCTGCAGAACTGCACGCAGGTCGGCGTGCGCAAAATCATCTTCGCTTCTTCGGCTGCAACCTATGGCACGCCGCCGCAGCTGCCCGTCACCGAAGAGACACCGCAGCGGCCCGAGTCGCCCTACGGCATTACCAAGATGGTTGGTGAGCATTACCTGCGCTACTGGCATGAGGCCCACGGCCTGACTTATACCATCCTACGCTATGGCAACGTCTACGGACCACGCCAGGACCCTAATGGCGAGGCGGGCGTCATTGCCATTTTTGCCCGCCGTTTTCTCAATGGGGAAGGGGTGCGCATCGACTGGGATGGAGAGCAGGCCAAAGATTACGTCTTTGTCAGCGATGTCGCTCGCGCCAACTTGCTGGCGCTGGAGCGGGGTGACAACGACGTCTTCTGCATTGCCACTGGGCGGCCTACCTCGGTCAACGAGATCTACCACCAGCTTGTCAAACTGACCGGCTTTGAGGCTCCCATCCAGCGCGCTCCCAAACGACCGGGCGACATCCGGCTTGCCTACTTCGACTATAGCAAAGCAACGCGGCTACTCGGCTGGCAGCCGCAAGTCTCGCTGGAAGAAGGTATCCGCCAAACGGTTGAATTCTTCCGCCAGAGCCAGGCCCGTGCCTAGGGCCAGACTCGGGCGGGAGGGGAATGCAACGCTGGCGCGGCTCATTTGCCCGGCGCAGGCGGCGCAGGAGTAAAGAGGCCGAGGCGGTTGCCGGCGGGATCGCGGAAAAGGGCCCACCATCCAAGGCCGGGGATCTCCGTCTTTGGTATCAAGCAGCGTCCGCCGTGGGCCTCGATCGCAGCCAGCGTCGCCTCGATATCCTCGCTGGCCAGATAGATCAGCGGCTCTCCCTCGCGTTGGCTCTGGCCGTCGGGGCCGGGAAAGCCCCCGTGTATCCCGTCCTGGGTCTCAAAGTACAAATAGTCGTATGTGCTGTTGTGCCTAATTTGCCAGCCGAAGACCGCCTGGTAAAAGGTGGCGCTGGCGTCGCGGTCGCGTGTTGGCAACTCAAGATGAATAATGCTCCGTTGGGCCATGAGAGACTCCTTTCTGCTCTCTTGCGCAGCAACTCATCCACAAAAGCGCAGGAGACCCCCGCTTTCAAGCGTGGGGAGGAATGCGCCGTTCTCCTTGCTCTTGTGGACAAGATCTTGGTCTATATGAGATACCATTTGCATGGGTAGAACGATCGTTGTCCAACTCAATCCGACGCCAGAGCAGGCGCGCAGCCTCAAGACAACGCTTGAGCAATACACCGCCTGCTTGAATACTGTTGCTCAGGAGGGATTTACCACTGATTGCAGCAACGGAGTCGAGTTGCATAAACGGACGTACTACCCGCTTGGTGCCCAGTATCCTGATCTTCCTGCTCAACTGGTGTGTTCAGCTCGTGTCAAAGCAACGGAAGCCGTCACATCGGCCTTAACCTGGAAGATCAAGAAGGCAAAGGCCTATCGTGTCCGCTCTTCGGAGCGAGATGCAAGCCCCTGCCTTTAGGCATGGGGTTCACTCAGCGCCTCGATATCGCGCAGAATCGTGCGGCGCGAGACCTCGAAATGCCGCGCGAGAGACGCGGCGGTCCATTTACCGCGCTGCAAGAGCAGCACGATGGCAGTCAAGCGATCCATACGGTGCATCAGTCTCCCCTCCGTTCCGATTCTGAGCGATCGCACTCGGGCCTTTCCTCTCTCCTTTTCTCTGCGGGCTTCAGGATTCCGGTAGGATACGCTCGGCCAGCTCATAGAGAGCGTCGGCCAGCGACTCAATCAGCTCGCGCTTCGCCAGCTTGGCGCGCCACTCAGCGGGGATCGCTTCCTCGCCGTAGAAGGCGCCCGCCAACTGGCCATAAACCGCCCCAGTCGAATCGGCATCGTCGCCCAGGTTCACCACCAACAGGCAGCCCTCGCGGAACGAGGTACTGTGGTAGAAAGCCCACAGGGCCGCCTCCAGCGTCTTCACCACATAGCCGAGGCCCCGGATCTCCGGCGGCTGACGCACTTTAAACGAGCCAGCCGCCACCTCGGCAATCTCTGGCGTCAGCGGCTGCTCCTCCCAGGGGTCGGGCACCGGCGTATAGAAAGGTGCCAGCAACTCCTCCTTACTGGCTCCCTCCAGCGCTCCAACAATCAGCCCGGCCATATAGCGGCAGGCATCCACCGCTGTCGCCGTTGCGTGCGTCGTACGCGAGCTAAGAGCGGCCTTCTCCAGCGCAGCCCGCGGATGGCGTGCGTAGCAGAGCGGCACAGGAGCCAGGCGCATCAGTGAGCCGTTGCCCGCGTAGCGCGGGTCGGAGGAGCCGGCCAGCGGGTTCCCCGTCTCGTCAAAGCGCCTCAAAGCCCTGGCCACCGTGCCCCCGATATCGAAGCAATAACCCGTACTCGACAGATAGCCCTCATCGCGCCAGCGCACATAGCGCTTCATCTGATCGCGCACATCAAAGCCCTGGCGTTCCACCAGGCTGGTCGCCAGGCAGAGGGCCATCGAGGTATCATCGGTCCACTGACCGGCCTGCAGCCCAAAAGGTCCCCCACCAACCATATCCGTCAGCGGGGCAAATGAGCCAGGAGGGCGGAACTCCAGCGTTGTACCCACAGCATCGCCACAAGCTTCAGCAAGCGTAAGAGAGCAGATTGATGCAGACGGAACGTCTGGCAGCGAGGAATTTGGTGCGTCAACGACCCCCGGCTCAAGCCAGGGGCTTGCCCGCAGCCGCAGCGGCCCGGGCTTCGGGGCTGGTTGACAACAGCCCACTGCCCCGCAGGACAGTACAGCGTGCACGCGCTCGAATATTCCGCGCTGCATTGATGTCGGCATGCTCCTCGGCCCCGCAGTGTGGGCAGGTGAAGCGATGCCGGCGACGGGTTCCTCGCTGCCCACAGTGGGAACAGAGCTGGCTCGTGTAGGCCGGGTTCACCTCCACCACACGCAGCCCTCGCTCCTGCGCCTGCTGCTCGGCCCAGCGCCGGATCAGTCCCCGCTGCCACAGCGCGAGCCGGCGTCGCAACGCTCGCCCCCGGATCTGCCCGTGCTGCGGTGGGGGGAGCTGCAGCCGCTCAAAGACCAGGACCGCCTGTGGAGGTGCCCACTCTCCCAGGCGCTTTGCCACCGTCTGGGCAAACGTCTGGGTGCGGTGCCGTTGCTTGCGACCAAGCCGTTTCAGCACCCGCCGGACACTGCGCGTGTCCCGGTGCTGTGCCTTACGGGCCGCCAGCTTCCGCTGCAACCGCGCCCGCGTCTTCGCCGTGCGCCGATTGCGCACCTTCACCGCCTTCCCGCTCACAAAGAGCACCCGCTCCTGGCCATCCACCGCCACCAGCGCATTCGTCTCGTTCAGATCAATCCCCACGACCTGACGACTTCCCGCTGTCTCCTCTGCTGCCGGCAGTGGCTGGGGGTCAGGCGCCTCCAGCGTGAGGGTGAGTCGCCCGACGAGCTGCCCAGCCCGTTCCAGCACCGTGAGACTGTCCATCGTCTTGGCCTGCGCCAGTCGCTGCTGAAACGCCTCCGGCACCCGGTAGGGAAGCTGCTTGCGTCCGGCCACGGTCCAGATGGAGAGGGTGCCGTCGGGGCGTAGGGAGGCATCGCGTCCTCGTGGCCCGATCAGAAACAGCGCCCGTCGGCGTCGGAACTGGAACGGACGCTGTGGCGGACGGCGGTTGCTCTGGGCACTCTGGTAGGCGGCAGCCACCAGGCGGATGGCGCTACAGGTCATCTGGGCATTGAGCTGGCCCTTGACCTGCCGGTAGCAGGCCCGGTGCAGCGCCACGGCAGAGAGGGGCTGGCCCCCGTTGAAGCAGGGGGCTGAGAGCTGCTGCTGCACTGCCTGGAAGACCGCCAGCGTCTGACGCAGGTCCTCATCGGCTGGCAGCAGCAGCGGGATCGTGCGCTGCACCTGGGCCATGCCTTCCTCCTTCCGCTGTTCGTTCATGCCCTTGCTGATCGCAGGTTGCTGCCAAGGGTCCTCTCGGGCTGGCCGGCAGAAAGGACCCTGGCAGCAGCACACCCTAATGGGTGACGGTGGGATCGCTGGTCAGAGGAGGCAGACAGGTGCAGGTTTCACAGCGGGGGCAATGGCCACAGGCCCGCACGGGCTGATGACACCTGCCGCAATTGCCGTAGAGGGGCAGCGACGAGGGGATGCGCGCCGAGATCAGCCCGGTCAGATACCCGGCGGTCCAGGCCAGCCACTGGGCCCGCTCGGCGGCAGGGGCCTGCTCCTCAGCCTTCCACTGAGCCTCAAGCAGGGTGTGCTCCAGCTCAGCGATGAGGTCCTGGTCCGTGAGCAGCCGGCCCAGGCGATGCTGCTGCTCATCCCAGAGCTGTTGGAAGAAAGCGTCTGTCCCGGCCTGGTAGCCGTCGACGAAGGCCGGGTCCTGCACTTCGATGAAGGGGGTATGGATCACCTCGAAGGGCGCCCGCCGGTTCACGGGCAGGTGCATGGCGCAGCGAGGCGACGGCACGGGGGTCATCGCAGGGGAAGCCGCCGCAGGGGCTGGCTCCGGCGCTGGGAACGACGATATGGGGACGGACTCAGCGGGCGAGGTAGTGACAGCAGCACGCTCACCAGACGGCGCAGGTGGGAACCCCGCGCGGTCGGCAAACAGGACGGCCTCTAGAGACTGTTGGGGATCAGGGGACCCCGTAGGACAAGACAGCTCGGCCATGATGGTCTTCCTCCTTTTCGTTTTTCCCCAAGATGGGAACTGTCCGGGCCTGCTGAGGCATATGAGGTCGGGACGGGACTCACAATCCTGGCAGTCAAGCCGACAAGTACACAGAAACCAGCATCTTGGCCATGTCTCGTGCAACACGGCTTGCCCAATCAGGTGAATCAGAGGGTAAACCGAAAACTATCTTTACAGTTAATGAACACTTGACTTTTAACTGTAAATAATATAACATGACAACCCACAGACTGTCAAGGGTCAGTTGACAAAGATCCGCAAGAGTGTTAAAAATTAAATAGCTCCCTGCATAACTATGCTGGGCATGTCTGGAGAAGCAGAGGTCTCAATGGACAGAATCCACAAAGAAGAATGCGTCACGGTAGACGATGCTGCCTTGGATCTCAAGATCAGTCGGACTACCTTGTACAACTACCTGAATTTCTTAGGGATTCAGAGACACAAATTCCCCTTCGACCGAAGAACGTATATCCTTAAGCCCGATCTGGAGCGGATTCGGGAGTTCATGAAGGCCAGCCGTTAGCACTCCAGAGTTTCTAGCTGCACTGGCTCACTGCCAAGCGGCGGGGGCAGGCTCCTTGTGAAAGGGGTGAAAGAACAATCTCGCCAGTTCTACCAGTATATCAGTGGAGTAGGTAGTCTGACCATTTTCACCCCCTCACGCCAAAGCCGCTCAACAGTAATACTTTCTCCTCAAGCCTGGCTCAAAGCCTTAGCGACCTGAGTAGCTCAATGACAACAAACAGGCTCTTTCCTTTCCATTCGTCCGATGGTTTGGAGGTCTACCTCAGCGTTCTTTGCGAGATCTGACCAAGACTACGCGAGCCTCTCCAAGGAAGGTGGAAACAGCTCTGAACTGCCATCACTCCGCACTCGCATAAGTTTCCGATACGGGCAACGAAGCCGCCTCAGAACTGAGCTGACACGCACTCAGGCCAACGGTCATGAAGATCAAACCTGCTGGCCAGCTCAGGGCACCAAGACAAACAACCCCGGCTGCCAACACAGACCAACACCAGCAGAGCCGCCTTCCTCCCCTGGATGAATCCAGGGGTCCCCGGCGGCACGTTTTTATGGAATCTACGGGAATAGACAGCCTGCCTGCACTGTTTAAAAACATGGGAAAGCCCGTTTACACCAGAAACCTCAGAGAGGATTCCCTCAGATCGGCGCGTCGTGCAGAGCGCGGTCGAGGGGAAGCGTCTGCCGCGGGTGGCGCTGTGCTGGGTGAGGCGCAGCGAGGTGAGGCGAAGTGTGATGATGCAGAAGCCAGCGCGTGGGGATGTGGTGAGGGGGAAGGGCGACGGAGGAGAGCGCGAGCGAGAGCCGTAGGCTGATGCGGCGGCTGACCAGCGACAGTGAGAGCGATCCGCGAGGCAGAGCTAGCTGCTTGCTCTCCTGCCCAGAGATAATAGTATAATATTGACAGCCTGCTAATTTGTGAGGAGGTGCATGCATCTGGCAGAGAGGGAATCGGAAGCAGTCCTACCTCCAGAGAAAGGAATCCTCGCACTCTTCTCCGCACCATCTTTTTTTCTGGCGGCAACAGCGTCGTCGACTGCCAGAGCCAGGGTTGCATTCAGCGAGCAGACGAATTGGATCAACTCCAGCGTAGCGTGGGTTGTTTGAAGGGTGAAAGGGATATTTTGCGTGTTTTACGCAGCGCAGTAGTCACGCGGCGAATGCCACTATATTGATTAGCTAGCTAATTTAGTAGGAGGAAGGGAACGATCATGCCAGGATCGAAGAAAGTTCGCGTAGCCATTGTGGGCGTTGGCAACTGTGCCAGTTCGCTTGTGCAAGGTGTCTACTATTATCGCAACGCCAGGCCGGACGACTTCGTGCCGGGGCTGATGCACGTCACCCTGGGGGGCTATCATATCAGCGACATTGAATTTTCAGCAGCTTTCGATATTGACCAGAACAAAGTTGGCAAGGATCTTGCTGAGGCCATCTATGCTGCCCCCAACAACACCTACCGCTTTGCCGACGTTCCGCCGCTGGGAGTCAAAGTCTATCGAGGCATGACCCACGACGGGCTGGGCAAATACCTCTCGCAAGTCATCACCAAAGCGCCGGGCAAGACCGACGATGTCGTGCGCATTCTCAAGGACACCGGGACCGACGTCCTGGTCAACTACCTGCCAGTTGGTTCTGAAACGGCCACCAAGTGGTATGTCGAGCAGGTGCTACAGGCTGGTGTTGCCTTCGTCAACTGCATCCCAGTCTTCATCGCGCGTGAGCAATACTGGCAGGAGCGCTTTAAAGAGGCCGGGCTGCCGATGATTGGAGACGACATCAAGAGCCAGGTCGGCGCCACCATTGTTCACCGTGTGCTTGCCAAGCTCTTCCGTGACCGTGGTGTGCGCCTGGAGCGCACCATGCAGCTCAACGTTGGCGGCAACACCGACTTCTACAACATGCTAGAGCGCGAGCGACTGGAGTCCAAGAAGATCAGCAAGACCAATGCCGTCACCAGCCAGCTGGACTACGAGCTGTCACCGGAGAATGTCCACATTGGGCCATCGGACTACGTAGCCTGGCTGCAAGATCGCAAGTGGGCCTACATCCGTCTGGAGGGGCGTACCTTCGGTGATGTGCCGCTCAACCTGGAGCTGAAGCTAGAGGTTTGGGACTCGCCCAACTCTGCCGGCGTCGTCATTGACGCGGTGCGCATGGCCAAGCTCGCGTTGGACCGTGGCCTGAGCGGTACCCTGATTGGACCGAGCGCCTACCTCATGAAGTCGCCGCCAGTGCAGTATCCTGATGATGTCGCGCGCGCCATGACCGAGGCCTTTATCCGGGGCGAGGAGCCAGAGGCCGCCTCTGCGCGTACGGAGGCTGTGGAGCCGAGTAACGGCTACAAAGTCGAGGCTCCCAGCGAATAACCACGTCAGCAGATGCGAAGAGCTCACACGAGGAGAGAGGTGCTGGTGCTGACAACGAGCGGTCAAGCCTGATGCTAGCCTCGCGCCTCCTGCTCATCGTCAAGAGAGCAAGCCAGGTTCCCAGACAGGCGCTGGCACTGCCTGCCCGGGAACCTGGCCTTTCTTTGGACGAGAGATGTGCTGGATGATAGATGAACCGCTACGAGCGCTGTACGCTTGGAGCATTCGTCACGGTCGAAGCATTAGCTGCTGCTTGCTGGTGCTGGTCCTGCCCCGAGCGTAACAGCTCCTCGCGTACAATGGTCACCTCTGGCGGAGCGCTGATCCCGATTTTGACGCGCTCCCCCTCGACCGCGAGGACCGAGATGCTAATGACCCCACCGAGAATGATGCTTTCACCAACTTTGCGTCTCAAAACAAGCATGTAAGGCTCCCTTCCCCAGAAGCATTTCCGAGACGTCCCTGCGCTGCAGATGACACCTTACAGGCGTCTCTTCAAGCCGAACACAGACGAGATGCCGAGCAGCGAGTGGGCTTCCTGCTCACACTGGACGTTGCTGGTGACGGAAACGGGTAGGCCGTTTCCGGTCACTGGCACGGAGCACAACAAACCGCTGGTCTGTGAGCGCCTTGTGCAGATTCAATGTGCGCTCTTTGTCAAAAAGACGATTCAGCGCCAGGATTTTCCGCACAAGCAAGCGAGGTTCGATCTCGCAGACCTGCGTGCGCACTCGCGCTGGCGATAAAACTACCCTCTCTGTAGATTGTACACCGTGCTTCAGCAACCACTGTTTCCCCGGGCGTTGCGCGCAGTGGGGGTCTATCCCTGTTGACGGGCCGCAGCGCCTTGGCCATCGTCTCAGCGCTGAGCGGCCCTGCTGCTGTGGCCGAAGCCGCCGTGGTCGTTGAGAGTGATGCGGAGCCCTGATCTGCACCTGGGTACCCTCCCCTGAAAGGTGTGACACCGGGGCTGGCTTTCCTGCCGAGGAAGCCTGCTCCCTTATCGTCGTCAACAGGTCGCTCACGATCAACAGGGAAACCAGGGATCGTAATAATACTCTGTTTATGATACTATACGATCCAGGCTATGGTACAGTGGGGACTTGCTGATGGGCGAGCGAATCGATTTGCCGGGCGTGTTCGTGTGTTGATGTAGAACGAGTACTTGTGTAACTACCACGCTTGTGCTGTGGTTCGTGTAGCCCGAGGCTGATACGCAAGTGAAGCAGCGTCTGAGTGTGCAGCTGGCTCACGCGTGACTGCGAGATGCCGAGTATCTTGCCGATCTCGCTCATGCTGAGGCCCTCAACATAGTAGAGAGCGAGTAAGAGGCGCTCGCGGCGAGGGAGGTGCTCGATGGCCTGGCTGAGGGCTTGCAGCAGCTCACGGCGCTCGACGGCACTGGCCGGCTCGGGGGTGGCATGGTCTTCCAGAGCATCGCCGAGGGAGTAATGGTCGCCATCGCTCTCAGGCGCGTGAAGGGGGCTATCCAGCGAGAGAATGACCGTACCCACCTCCTGGAGCATACGGCGATAGCGGCGCAGTGAGACTCCGAGCGCCGTGGCCATCTCCTCGTCGCGCGCTGGTCGCCCCAGCCGTCGCTCTAACTCGGCCATCGTCTGCTCGACCTGCTTGATGCGCTGCAGGGCCGAGCGCGAGAACCAGTTGAGGGCGCGCAGCTGATCGATTACCGCTCCCCGGATGCGCGGGCTGGCAAAGGCTTCGAAGCTGATCCCGCGCGTAGGATCGTAGCGATCGATGGCGTTGATGAGGCCAAGCATGCCGTAACCGATCAGATCATCGACTTCCAGCAGGCTGCGTGTCGGAATGCCTAACCGATCGACGGTGACTTTCACCAGCGGTACATAGGCCTCGATCAACAGGCGGCGCTGTGCCTGACTGTGGGTGCGCATGAACTCGGCCCAGATCTCTTCCAGGTGCGCGGAACTGGTCATCGATAGACATCTCCTTGCCGGACTGAGGTCTCGCCCTGCTGACTTGCTCTCCTCTCCTCGTATTTCTGGCCCTCACGGCTCATCGGCTGGACTGCCTGCCCTCTCTATCCAGCCCACTCCCCTCTGGCTTGTGATGTATTGCTGGCTGGGCTGACTCTCCCTGACAGGGTGTGCCTGGTTGGCCTGGGTGACTGGCTGCTTGATCGGCTGACAGGCTGGGAGGATGCTGATGTCTGGGCTGGCAGTTGCCTGGGGCGCTTCATGGCGCTGGTCCGGTGGCCCGTCGCTGGCTAACTTTGCCAGCTGGGCTGGTTGAGTTTATCTGCTCCCTTGTCTAGCTAGAGTGTACGAGAGTGCTTGCTGTTGAGCTACTGACGGAGGTCGCTTCCTTGCTATGCCAAAGGTCCTGAAATTCTTTCTGCCCTGCAATTCTTTGGCTGAGAAAAGGGAGGGGTCTAATCGCCGGCATTTTTTTGCCGATAGGGATGTTCTATAGAGAAAGATAAGGGAGATGGGGAATCCCCCTCCGCTTGCCAGAGCGAGAGTGTTCGCGCCCGGCTCTGACTCAGCAGCCGGACGCAGCTGCTTTTTGGGCGGGCTGATGCGCGGTGCCGGTGAGCGGATCGGCTGGGGATAGTCAGTAGCTTCCCCAGTGAATGAGCAGGTCAAGTAACAGAGCAAGCATACAGATGGAGATAGACAAGCTGAGCTGATGGCAGCTTTGCATTGAGAGGAGACAGCGTCCTATGGATAGACGAGAGTATGAGAATCAACATGAGCAGGAACCTGCCTGCGACGAGGAGCGCTCTCCGATGGAGCAGCTACACCTGCCTCTGGAGGCCAACGAGCAGACGCTGCCAGAGGCGGAAGCCCTCGACTCCTTGCGCGAAGCTGGTTTTCTCCCAGAGGAGATTCAACGCCTGCTACAGCTGCGCCGCCGCGTACAGAAGAGCGGTGAGATCCCGCCCTATCTCAGCGGCGACCCGCATCTGCAGTTCGCTCGCTGGCTCTATGAGCATGGAGCTATCGGCGAATTTTCTGAATCGCAAGAGGAAGCCTCCTGACCCTGCGAGCGGAGACAACGCCCGGCAGTGATTGGTTCCTGCTTCGGCCAGGATAGAGCAGGACGCATCGCGGGCAGCTTCCTCGGCAGGGGAGGAGCGTGCTCCTGCTGGAAAGCTGCCCCTGGTCACTGGTGTCTTTCTTTCTGGCAAGCCCTCCCCGGTACCTGATAACCTCTTCCTGTCTTGTTCTCTGCTTTGCGCCGGGCAACCTGACTGAGGAGACTATTGGCCGGATGGCTGGAGGTTCGTGCAAACGCACTCACTGCTGCCAATGTTTGTGAGGGCTGTTTTACACCCCCTTGTCAGCCGCCCGGGGAATGTGATATACTATGCGCCGGAGAGATGTCAGAGTGGTTGATTGAGCCGCTCTCGAAAAGCGGTAGGGTCCGAAAGACCCTCGTGGGTTCGAATCCCACTCTCTCCGCCAGAAATAGTGACTCGCTAACGCTCATCTCGGCGCAGCGGGTCACTCCCATGTTAGTCTTCCTGGTCATGCCGCTGTGTGCGTGAGAGAGAGCAGTGGCAGCCGGTGATTAACATGGTGGTTGTACTATACGGAGGAGTCTCATAGTGGCCTAGTGAGCACGACTGGAAATCGTGTGGGGTTAACAGCCCCCGTGGGTTCGAATCCCACCTCCTCCGCCATCTTGAACCGGTGAGGGAGATGATCCCTGCCGCGATCAAAAGAGAAAGCTCAGAGTTGCGGGATGAATGGTGCTCCCATTCGTCCCGCGTTTTTTTGGAAGGTCACTGGACCCTGCGGGGCAGGTTGCTCGGGTGATGCTTCGGGGCCTGGTCTGATAAGTTCCTGTCGGCCTGCCGCTGCCGATCTATCTCTTCCTCATCTGTGAGCGAGGCGCGCTTTGGTGGGGTGGCTGGAGTGGTGCGGGCTGAGGGGGCGGGGAGGCAGGAAAGGGGCCTCGGTCGGATCAGGGTCTGGTGGGGGGGTAGGCGTGGCTAGAGGCGTGGCTGTGGGGGCAGGAGGTGAGGGGGAGGGAACGGGTGTAGGTGACGGTGCAGGGGTTGGTGTTGGGGTGGGGGTGGGAGAAGGTGCTGGTGTTGGGGTCGGCGTCGGTAAGGGTGTAGGAGAAGGGGCAGGCGTAGGTGTTGGTGTGGGGGTCAGCGTGGGGGCCGGTGTCGGGGAGGGCTGAGGTTGAGGTGAGGGCGACGGGGAGGGCTGGGGCCGTGGCGTGGGATGCGGCTGAGGACGTACCGTCGGCGTGACCACAGGCAGGGCCGTTGGTCCCGGCTGCGGCATGGTCAGAGGACTCCCGCAGGGCGGGAAGGGTGGAAAGCTCAGGCTGCTTCCTGACTGAGAGGGACCACCCTGGCTCGGCGGCGTCAGACTAGGCGGTAGGGGAACCGTCATGGTGCTTTCGGCAATGCGCTCCTGCGTCTGGGCCGCCAGTGCTCCCTCTGATTGGGAGGAGACAGGCCGACTCGACTGGCTGCCCAGCCAGATCGGCAGGCCGAAGCTCAGGAGGGCTGCTAGCGCCAACAGGGTGAGCAGCAGAAAGCGCAAAGCACAGCCGCGGTTCCACAGCGCCATCACCGTATCCAGCATGCTGATGCCTGCTCCTCTCCTCGCCTCTTCTCCACCGCTCACCGCCCGCCAGGCTAGCGTGTCACCGGCTCGCTGCCGACGCGGCGCTCTCGCTGGCTGGCCTCATGACTGGGGCCGGCCTCTCCCTCACCATGCTCCTCCAACTCAACGCTCATCAACGTTGAGAGCTGGCGCTCTTGCTGAAAGCGCCACAGCAGCTTCTCCAGGCAAAGTACGCATTCCAGAGGACGGCGCATCGTGAACAGCTCGCGGCGCCGCCAGTGATCGGCCAGGAAGGCCACCCCGTTGCGCTGGCGGATCACCTGCAGTACATGGTCGTAGCCAAGCAGGATCTGACAGCGGCGCCCCAGATAGATCAGACGGCGATCGGTCAGAATGAGTAGACCGTGGTCGCGCACGGCCTCCTCTGGGGGGGCGAAGGGTCGGAGCTGCTCATTGCAGAGTGTTGCCTGGCAGCAATAGTAAGCGCGCTCGCCGAAGGCCAGGCGAACGGGGACCTGGACAGGTGGTAGCGGGTCCTTCAATGGGGAGCGCCGTCCACGTTGTCGAGAGAGCGTAATCTCCTGGCGACGCTCACGCTCCTCCTGAAGGCGGGCCTGGCGACGCTGCAGCAGCTCCCGGCGAGCCATCTGCCAGCCTGTCGGCGCCAGCGCGCGCATCAGGGCTGTCGGCGTTTCTCTTTCGGTCGGCGGGGCAGCCGTCTCTGCCGGGTCAGCGCTGGTTCTCTCGGAGTCGGTGGGCGCCGGTTCATGGCCAGGGACCGCCAGCAAGCGTGCCTGCGGGCAGGTGCGCAGCAGATAGTCAACCATCTTGCGCACATCCTCCACCGCGGCAATTCCACGCAGAATCACGCGCTGCTGACCAAAGGTCAACTCCAGACGGGCCGAAGGTAGGCCCAGCAGGGAGCGATAGATCGGGCGAATCTGGGTCAGGTGGCGCAGCTCATAAACGGCCCCGTGAACCCGCAGGTGATCGGGGTAGAGCTGGAAGAGTCGGCCCCAACCACACGTTCCTTCCACAATTGGCAAAGACAGAGGATGCTCCGCCCACTCGGCGGCGTCGATCTGATTTCTGCCTCGCTCAGACCTCTTCTCCACTTCCACGTCCTCTTCCTCACCCACCGTTCTCGTTGCTGTTGCTTTCAAAGCACTTTCTATCTGAGAGAACGTTTCAAGAGATCTTTGGTAACACGTGGCGATAACTTTACATCTATCGATCGCTGAGTTTACAGGCAGGAAAGGAAAGAAGGCTGGTCTCAGCTGAAGCGGCGCAGCCAGAGGCGCCAGAGACTGCGGCGCAGCGGCGGCCAGAGGCGTTCCAGCTCGGACCTGTCGGCGCTGCTGGCTAGCTCATAGGGAGGGGCCCAGCGCTCGCGCACAAATAGCTCGGTCAATCGACGCAGCGGCAGGGAGGCCTCCGGCATGGCGCGGCTCAGCCGTGCGCTATACTCGTATGGCGTCTGCCAGGAGCGTGGTCGGAAACCGGCCAGGCTCGCCAGGCGGCACAAGCGCCAGAAGAGCCGTGCCACTGGACTCAACTGGCGATCAAGCTGACGTCTTCTGAGGCTCGCCCCGATGGCCAGCACCAGCAACAGACCCAGGCCCGTTGAGGCCAGCAGCGTCAGCAGCAGCCAGGGGGATGACAGGACCCGCTGGAGCGGGCCGCGAGGAGTCTCAGCGCGCTGATCGGGCGCTGGAGGGGTGAAAGAGCCGTCCTGGCCGGGCTGGCTGCCCGCTGTGGCAGTGGAGCTATGGGAGACCGAGGGTGAAGATGAAGGGGCTGGCGTTCCCGAAAAGGCCGGCCCGAGAGTGAAGCCGGGAGTTGGATCAAAATCGATCCAGCCCTGGCCAGCAAAATAGATCTGAACCCAGCTGTGGGCATCGCTGCCATTGACCACCCACACCTGGCGTCCAGCATCGAAGTGGCCCTGGCTAAAGCCCACTACAATGCGTGCTGGCATCCCCAACAAGCGGGCCATCACCACCATTGCGCTTGCATAGTAGGTACAATAGCCAGTGTGCGTCTGCAGCAGCCAGCTCACCACATCGGTGTCCGCGGGGATCGACGGATTGTTGATCGAATAGCTAAACTGGCGCGGATCGCTCAGATGACTCACCAGCAGCTGCATAGCCTCAAAGGCATTGCTTGCCCCCCGTGTCCACTCCAGCGCCGTCTGCATCAATTTGTGGGGCAGGCTGGCCGGCAACTGCAGATAGTCGCGTTCCAGAACAGGCAGGGCCGGATCGCTTTGCCAGAAGCGTGGGTTCGCTGAGAGCAAAGGGATGCGAGCCAGCGCGGCTGCATCGATCGTTGGCACTCGCGCCAGCACCGTATAGCGCTCACCGGAATGCAGCGGCGTCTGCTGAGCCCAGGCGCTGATCAGGCCATCGCCGTAGGTCATGGCCGGGACGCTGAAGCGGGCCGGCTGAGGAGGCGCGAACAAATAGTTGTGCTTGCTTTGGGGAACCTGGAGCAGGTGGATCTGCGCGCTGACCTCTCGATAGTGGCCGGAGACCGTATCAGGGGGAAGCGGCTGCCCCGCCGCAAAGCGAGTGACCGTGGTCTGCGTTGTCGACGTCCAGCTATGGCCATCGAACTGGTTATAGGTCACAGCTTCCAGATAGGCCGGAGCCGCACTTCCGCTATATTCCAGCACGCTCCCCACTGGTAGAGAGACCGAACCGCTGACCGTCAGCCGATCGCCGAAGAAAACCGTGCTGTCCAGCGAGGGTGCCTGCGCCGACGGAGCTGAGCCAGTCAGGCGTTGATGCAGCAGGGTGCTGGCGAACGTATTCAGATCCTCCCAGAAACGACTTCCCCAGCCTGGTTGCATCAGCGGAGGAAGAAGCAGCGCAGGCAGCAGGGAGAACAGCATGAGCAGGGAGGTCAATGCCAGATTGCGCCCAAGCAGAGAACGCAACCAGGAACGATCGGCGGAGAGGCCCAGGCTATGCCAGTCGTCGAGCAGCGTCGCCAGATGCAGGCGGCCAATCAGCAGCAGGAGCGCGCCGAGCATGACTGGCAGCAGCAGGGGCGAAGCCTGGCGGCTGTACTGGAGATTGACCAGCATAATCGAGCAATAGGTCAATGCCACCAGCCAGGGCAGGCGTGCGCGATACGTTAACCAGCTTCCCAGGTAGCCTAGAAAGAAGCTGAGGAAGCAGAGGTAAAGCAGAAAAATATGCTCGCTGGAGACCACCGCCAGGCCAGGGCCAGCGCCGCTGCTCGCCATTGCCTGCAGATCAGAGAGCAGCGTTGTCCAGGAGATGTGCAGGGCAGCGCCCGCCGTCAGCGCAAAAGCTACCCAATAGCCGAAGAAAAAGGCCGCAAGATGGAGCAGTGGCTGAGACAGAGAGCGGCTCTTCGCCACGAAAAAGCCGGCCAGCAGGCCCAGAGGAGCGCTCCAGAGTAGAATCCAGGTCCCGGTTACCCAATTGGCCGAGATGATCGCCACCACCAGAGCTGAGAGAGCGATCGCCACCAGTCCTAATGGCAGCCAGCCCTCCGCCGGCACCAGGGCGAGCCTGGAGGAGCGAGCTGGCAATGGCGTAAGAAGGGCAACCTGCCCGGCGACCGTGGCTGTCTCTGCCACCGCTGGACGGGAGCCATTGACCTCGGCCTCCCTCCTCGCCTCTGTCCTCGTTCCCCGATGCTCACTCTGGTGAGCAGCCTCTACAGCTGGAGAAGAAGTGGCCTGACCTGGTTTCATCAGAAGTGGCTCCTGTCCCAACGAACGCTATCCCGGCTCGATCAGCCAAGGCCTCGATGGCTGCCGATGGCATAAGCCTTCTTCCCCCAGAAGACTCCATACCTCTCTGCTACCCTCTATCCGGGCCAGAGGAAAGAGAGAGCATTGCTCATGCAAGCAGCAAGGAATGAGAAAGGTACCTGCATACTGCAGGTTCCAGTCCTTCGATTAACCTCTCCTAATGATACCCCAAAATTGGCGTTCCTGTCACCGTTAGCCGCAGCGCAGCAGGAAGAAACTCTCTCTGGCCGCGCCTGGTCTCCCTCTACGCCGGTCTCTTCCCCGTCCGTCTGGGTGGCCTTCACTACTCATCGCAGCTCATCGCGACTCAGATGCGCTCACAGGCCGGCGACCGAAGGCCGCCAGTAGCAGGCTAGCGGAGATCACCAGGCAAATGGCGGCGAAGAGAAAGGCGGCAGAGAGATTCACATAGGTCTGGAGCCAGCCGGCCACCGTTGGTCCCAGGCTATAGCCAACGCTCCAGGTCACCGAGTAGAAGCCGCTCAGCCGCCCGCGATAGCGCTCAGAAACCTGCTCCATTGCGAAGGCCGTATAGACCGGTTCAATCAGCAGGCGCAGGAAGGAGCGCGTGTACTCGCCGAGCACAGCGACTAACAGGATTGGCGAATAGCCGATCAGCAACATCAACGGCGCGCTGGCATACATCACCGTCGTGATGATCTTGATCTTACGCCAGCGGTGCACGAAGAGGGGGGCCGTGAGAGAAAAGAGGCCGCCGGCCAGGCCAGAGATCGTGAAAATCAACCCGAGCGGCCCCGGCAGCAGAGAGAAGCGTAAGACAAAAAACAGCTGGATCAGGGCAATGACTGCCCCCTCACCCATATTGAAAATCAGATCGGGCACCAGCAGCTTGACGAACACGGCCAGAGGAAAGCGCCCTCTGGTTGCTGAAGATGAAGAGCCGGCGCTCTCGGGAGGTGGAGGGGCCTTAGCCACCTGGGCCGTTCCGGCGTGGGAAGCCCGTGGAGGCGCAGATCGCAGCCACCAGAGAGGCAGCCCGAAGAGCAGACTCACCAGCGAAGCGCTCAGCACACCCCAGCGCAGAGCCAGAACGCTATTAGCGCTCACCTGCAACAGGCGGGCCACCAGCTCGGGGATAGCCCCGCCGAGCAGATTGCCCAAAGAGCCTACGCCCAGCAGCACAAAGCTATTGAGAGCCAGCACGCCCACTCGCCGCTCCTCACTGGTCTTCTCAATCAGCAGAGGAACGTTTGTCACCCAGTAAGCCGCCGAAGCTACCCCCTGGAAAAAGGCTGCCAGCAGCATCAGCGGTGCCGCCGAGGTCAGGCCAATCATTGCCAGAAAGAAAGGCATTGATAAAGCCGAAGCCAGCAGCACCGGCTTATAGCCTAATCGATCAGCCAGCATGCCGCTAGGCACCGCGCTGATCAGCGAGCCGAGGGCCGGCAGCGCGCTCAGCAGCCCGATAAAGTCCGGCTGATAGCCCAGACTATGGGCATAGTAATTGATATCAAGCGTCCCAATTGTCAGCTGGAAACCCTTACCGAGGGTATAGAACAGCAGCAGATAGACATCGCGAGGAAGCTGCAACCAGCTCAAGAGCTTCTGTCTGCTGCCACGGTCCCCCTGCGGGTTTCCCGGCGGCCCGTCTCCCGGCCTACTGGCAGAGCGAGCAGCGTCCTGAGAGAGAGCGGGCCTGGAAGACATCGTCTGCGACTCCTGTCGTCCTCATACGTAGAGCGAAGTGGAGAAAAGCGAAGGAAAGAGCCATGCCTTCGTAGGGTATCATATCCGCCAGAGGCGTGGCAACCGTTGCCTGGGCCGGTGGGTCGCACCAGCTGGCGGGGAGGGCAGGCCGTGCCTTCTCCCGGCTGTGCTCCCGTACTGCCTCCGGCACCTGGCAGCGCAAGACATCAGCAGAAGGAGAGAAAGGGCCTTTCATGATGGATGGAATTAGCTTTCACCCGGGCCTGGGTCACGTCCACCTCTATCCAGGCGAGCTACTTGCCTGGCTATTGGTCGGACTGATAGCGGGCTTTCTAGCGGCAAAGCTGGTACGTGGGCAAGGATTGGGGTGTCTGCTCGACATCTGCGTTGGGCTGGTAGGGGCCGTCATCGGGGGCTTTCTGATGAGCTTGCTGGGCATCAACGAGACATTTCACTTTCTCGGAACGACGCTGGTCGCCTTTCTTGGGGCCTCGCTCCTCTTGCTCCTCGTTGAACTCATTGCCGGAGGGAGGCGCTCCATCTAACTGATAATAGCCACCAGTGAAACGCGGTGAGCGCAGCCGTTGGCGGTGGAGGATGCCAAACCAGCCATACAGCCAGACAAGCAGGCAGCTAGATAGAGGCAAGATCTGTGAGGAGAGAGGTCGCTTCACTGCGATGCGGGAGCAGAGAGGGACCACCGGCAAGCGCCCTGGTTTCCCCCGCGTCCGGCGGCCTTGAAGCATGGCGGAGGGAGAGAAGACGAACCTGCCGCCCCTGGCCTGCTTGTCTGCCGGTCTTGTCTACTCCTCTCCGCTCCAGCCCGGCTGGCTCGCCGCCTTAATACTTAATCAGAGCGAAGACATCGTAGCCCTTGAGGCGCTCACGGCCCTTCAGATAGGTCAGCTCGACCAGGAAAGCAATGCCAGCGATATGGCCACCCAGCTTCTCGACCAGCTCCATCGCCGCCGAGACCGTACCACCGGTGGCCAGCAAGTCGTCGACGATCAGCACCCGCTCGCCTGGTTTGATGGCGTCGGTATGCATCTCTACAATATTGGTACCGTATTCCAGAGCGTACTCCACGCTGACCGTCTTCGCTGGCAGTTTACCGAACTTGCGCACTGGGACGAAGCCACAGCCGAGCAAGTAGGCCAGGGGGGCAGCGAAAATAAAGCCTCGGGATTCGACGCCAACGACAGTCTGAATGCCCGCACCGGAGTAATGGGCTGCCAGGCGATCAATGGCGGCGCGGAAAGCCTCGGGATTTTGCAGAAGGGGCGTGATATCGCGGAAGAGAACGCCCTTCTGGGGGAAATCGGGAATATCTCTAATCCAGTCTTCCAGCCGTAGTGGCCCCGACGCAGATGACGATGACATCCTAAGCGCTCCGTTTCCTTCCTCAACAAAGAACTAAGTCAGGCCGCCTCTCCAGGGGCTTGTGGGTCTGGCGAATCCATGACCGGCCTAGCACAGAAGTGACCAGGCCACGCCGGTCCTCCGTACGCGGTGCAGAAAGAGAGCAGAGCAGATCAGGCTGCTCTCGGCCAGGCCGTGGCTGAGCTACCACTGGCTCAGGTGTGCGGCTCTGGCTCTGCCCTGTCTCTGACCCGGCGTTCACCTGATCACCCGCTTTGCATTGCCCTCAGATTCCGTAGATTAGTATAGCACGAATCTCCTGCCAGGCGAGGAAGGAGACAGAAAATACTCCCCTCTCAACCAGGGCAAAGGAAGATCCAGCTCAGACGCTGGCTCGTTGGACAGGCGGGCAGGAAAAGGGCCTCAAGCGCCAGCCGCCGGAGCCGAAGAAGGCTCGCCTTGGCCCAGGTCCGAGGTGCAGTAAGCGCAGCGGCTGGCCCCCGCTGGAATGCTGCTCAGACAATAGGGGCACTCGCGCGTGGCGCTCTCCTCCGGCACGCCCTTCTTATGGTGAGCCATCAGCTTGCTGACTGGCAAAACAATCAGGAAATAGAGCACTGCCGCCACAATAAGGAAGCTGACAGCGCTATTGATGACCGTACCGAAGGCAAAGCGGCCTGCATTCAGGCGCGAAAAATCGAAGCCGCCGAAGAGGCCGATCAGGGGAGTAATCAGTCCGCTAACGATGGCGTTGACCAGGTTGGTGAAAGCAGCGCCGATGACGATACCAACGGCCAGATCAACCACATTACCGCGCAAGATAAAAGCTTTGAAACCGCCCAAGGTCGCTCTCGCCTCTCTTCCCACTTTGCTGAACGTCTCGTTCTGAAGCATGGACATCGTGTCTTACCCTCCAATCTGAGCGTGCGCGCTCTACCGCGTCTGTGAAACTGTCAGCGCCAGCGCTCGCTGCTGGTGAGGCAGGAGACAGGTGGGCTGCCTGGTCTGGGCGAATCCGCCCCACGAACAGCTTACCATATTTTCTGGCGGAGCTGAACGGGGTGAGGCGGCGACTCTTGAAGCGCACCAGCTGCTCGCTTCGGTGGTTCCGAAGAAGAGCTTGTCAAGGCCGAGGCCTGTCAGGGAGCCTGTGCAGATCAACCCGGCTGGAGAGATGGGCTGGAAATAGCCCGTTTGTAGCGTATAATCTAAACTGGGAGAGGTTAGTTTGAGCAGAAGGCTACTATGGAGCAAGATCAGTCAGGGACGTTGAATCCGTCAATCCTTGGGGAGCCAGCAGCGCTGCGTTCTCCACGTGCACCTGTGGGGAGGCCGGTGTCGGCAGAGCGGGGAGCGGCCTCAGAGCAGGCGCTCCTGCGTCAGGGGATCATGCATGTCCGCATTCGACACTTCTACTGTACGCTGGAGGAAATGGCCAATCCCTCGTTACATGGCCTGCCGTTTGTCGTAGGGACCGGTACGGGGCGCCCGAACGAGCCAGGTCGAGTCATTGACGCCTCCCCTGCCGCGGTGCGCCTGGGCATCGTCCCTGGCATGCCCTTGCGTCGAGCCTACCGTCTTGCCCCGCGCACGCTCTTCCTGCCAGCCTCCTACGATCGCTATCAACCGATTCTGCAGCGCTTGCGTGAGCGCTATCGCGTCTGTTCGCACATCGTCGAGTCGGTGCCCCTGGCCGATGCCTTTATCGATCTGAGCGGCAGCCCGCAGCCCGTTACCTCACCGATCCTCCTGGCGCAGCAGCTCAGCAGCGACATCGCCGCCCTTGGTCTAACCGCCCTGATCGGTATCGCCAACGGCAAAACCATCGCCGAGCTAGCCGCGCTCATGAGTCGCAAAGATGGGCGCCAGGGCATCCTCTATATCCCGCCGGGTCGCGAGGCCTCCTTCGTCCAGTCGCTGCCCCTCTCACTGCTGTTACAGCTGCATGGCAGCGAACCTGGCGCCCTGGGGGGGCGCGAGGGTGAGAGCGAAGGAACCGGCCTGCGTTCGGGGGCTGCCGAGCTGGAGGGCCGGGCGGAGCGCTTTGATCTTGAAGAACTGGCCGAGCTGGTTGCTCACCTGCGCGACTTCGGCATCACGACCTTTGCGCAGGTGGCCCCCCTGGCTCCCGAGGGATTAGAGCGGCGTCTGGGCCGCCTCGGGCGCTGGCTCCATCAGCTGGCTCAGGGTGAGGACTACAGCCTGGTGATCCCCGATGCACCGCCGCTGAGCCAGAATGCGCGCATTCGCTTCCAGCATGCTGCCGACGCTGACGAAACCTGTGCGGCGATCCACAAGCTGGGCAGCTATCTAGCCGGACGCCTGCGAGAGCAGCGCCTCAAGGGGCGGGTAGTTGCCTTGCTTCTCTGGCCAGCCCGCCCGCGCCGCGATACCCGCCGCCTGCTGTTGGACGAACAAGGTGAGGAGGCCATGCTGCGCGAGGGCGAGGAGGCCATCGGCGGACAGATCACCCTGGAGCGTCATACCGATGAGGCCGATATTCTGATCCATCATTTGCTGATGCTCTTCGCCCATTATCATCGCTCTGGCACATGCTACCTGCAGGTACTGGCGCGTATCGGCGACATCATCGCTGCTGCCACTCCTTACTACCCGCCCGCGGCCCGGGCGCGCGGCAGACCAACGCGGCGTCTGGATCTGAGCACCCGTAGACTCAATGGCGAGCGTCAGGTGTGACCAGAGGTTTCACTCCGTCAGAGTGAGGCGACTCAGCTCCAGTGTCCTGGGCAGTTCCCCTGGCCGAACAGGACCCCTGATTGAAAAAGCAACAATGCCTGTTCACCATACGTTATACTCAGGGAGAGAGGAGGCTCTCTTACCTTTCTGATCAGGCTGTCCCAAAAAACCATCACCGGTACATGATAATAGATTTTGTATATATTGAGATCAAGCTGCCCGGGGTTCTTCTGAGGTAATCCATGTCTGATATGCTTATAAATAGCAACCATCCAAAGCGTGAGGAAGCAGCGGGTCAAGGTAACCCGCAAGAGGAGCCAGCCCTGACCAGCCGCGTTTCGTCCGAGGAAGCAGCGAAAGGAGAAGGCGCGCCAGTAGAGGCGGAGGCGAGCAGCCTGGCGGACGAAGACACGATCAAGCTTCAAAGCATGGCCGCGGCCAGAGCTGTGGAGCAGCGTGCCAGCGATGAGGCCCGGGCCGCCATCGAACGCGCGGCAGCGGCCTGGTCCTCTCTGCTGCGTGCTGGACCGGCGCCGGTAACCTTCCCCACAGCGGTCCCAGCCTCTGCCGACCAGCCGGGGCCAGAGCCGACGGCCCCCGAGAGCAAACCCGAAGAGCCTGTCGAAGAGGGGCGCAAGGCCGCCTTCAGCGAAGCCGAGACCCTGCCTTTGGCCAGTGCCCCCGCCACACTGACCGCTGCGACCTCCACCTCTCCCCTGGCCGAAGCCGAAACGTTGCCCCTGGCTACTCCAGGTGTGGCTATCGGGCAAGGTGAGCAGCAGGCCCCGCAGCTGGTGGCCCAAGCGCCTGCTGCCCACCGTGAGCAGACGGCGGATCACCAACAGAAGAGCGCGGCCCGGCAGAGTGCGAGTACACGGCGTCGCTCCGCCCGTCGTCTCCGTCCTCCTCAGTGGCCAGGACGCCTTTGGAAGCAGGCGCGTTATGGCACAGGGCGGCAACGTCTCAAGGCGCTGGTGCTCCTCGCTATCCTCTTGCTGGGCATCGGTCTGCCCATCGTCAGCGGGCTGGCCGTAGGATTGCAGGCCTATCTGACCTATAGCACCCTTCGCGGGCAGGCCTCCGCCGGCGTTGAGCACCTGCTCGCCCTCAAGACTATTTTCAACGGCGCCAAAGCCCATCCCTCCAGTCTCTTCGAAGCAGACAAGCTGAACCAGGCCGCCCAGGAGCTGCAGCAGGCTCAACAATCCTTCGCCGAGGCGCGAGACATCATTGACCACTCCGCTCTCATCCATACCGTTATTGCTCTCCTTCCGCAATATCGGCTGCAGGTCAGCTCGGCGCGGGCTGCGACCCAGATCGGCGTTGACGTCAGTGTCATCGGCCTCAAGCTGATCCCGGCGGCCAGGAGCCTGGCCCCACACTTCCAGGGACCCCTTCTCAGCAATTCGAGCAAGCCGCTGGTCACTCAGGACATGCTCAACCTGCTGGGAACGACTATCGACAATATCATGCCCTCATTGCGGGACATCGAGACGCAGAGTCAGAATCTCTCGCTGGCAGCCCTGCCCCTCAGCAGTAGCCAGCGGCAGCAGGTGCAGCAGGTGCTGCAGATGCTCCCGGTGCTCCAGCAGAGCCTGAGCCAGGCGCGCCAGCTCCTGGACGCTGCAGGCTGGTTGTTGGGAGTAGACAAACCGCGCACCTATCTGGTGCAGACGATGGACCGCTCTGAGCTGCGACCAGCTGGCGGCTTCACTGGTCAGTATGGCGAGCTGACCATCAACGCGGGCCGCATCGCGCCCTTCTCGCTCAAAGACATCTCTTTTGTCGAATACACCGCCAGCAGCCCAACGCTGGGCCAGCTTGCTCCCGAGCCTTATCGCTCCTGGTGGCCCTTCGCCAACTGGGGGTTGCGCGACTCCAACCTCTCGGCGGACTTTCCCACCACCGGGCAGCTGGCCATCCAGGCCTACCAGCATGAGACGGGGCGCCACGTCGATGGCGTCATCGCCTTAACCCCCTTCTTCATCGAACACGTTTTGCAGATCATTGGCCCGATTACCGTGCCGGGCTACAATGAGACCATCACGGCCCTCAATCTCGAAGATCGCCTCCACTTCTACCAGCTCGACAGCGAGGGAGTGCGCAAGCAGCAGATCGTCCAGCATGTTGACGATTCCAGTCAGGCCCGCAAACTCTTCACCTCGCGCCTGGCCCAGACCCTGCTGGATCGTGTGCGTCATGCTCCTCCTGACGAGATCCTGGCCATTGCTCATGAGGCCCTTTACGACCTTAAAACCAAAGACATCGAAATCTATGTCACCGATCCACGTGTCGAGCAGCTGCTCATCCAATACGGCTATGGTGCCCAGATGGACCGCTCGACCAGCCACGATGGCCTCTATGTTGTGCAGGCCAACCTCAACGCGACCAAGGCCTCGCAGTATGTGCGGACGCTCATTCACGATGTCGTCACGCTGGACGCCAACGGCGGAGCCACCCACTATCTGCAGCTCCGCCTGGCCTATACCGATACCGGGCCGGTTTACGGCTACGATACCTATCGCGACTACGTACGCATCTATGTCCCACCGAACAGCAAGTTCTTGAGTGGCGACGGCTTTGACAGCGGGACCCCTCTCTGTGGGGGGCCACTACCTGCCTGCAATGCGACCGTAGTCTATCCGCACGACGAACTGATGTGTCCGCCGGGGCAGTATCAGCCGGGGGCGGCCTCGCCGACCCTGAGCGATGAGAACCCGGGTGACTGGCATCCGCTGGACAGCGTTGGGCCACCGACCAATACCGTCAGCGATGTGGCGGGGCGGGCCATGTTCGGCGGCTGGGTAGTGGTGCCCAAGAACTGCACCATTACCGTCACTCTCTCCTGGTATGTGCCTCCCCTCAACAAGGGACACTATGCCCTGCTGGTCCAGCGCCAGGCGGGCACCTACCCGGAGCTGGATGTCACCATTCTGCCGCCTGACCCCTGCAGCCAGCTCAATCTCGCCGGGACCCATGTGGATACCCTCCTGAGCAGCGACCTGCTCATCACGCCACGTAGCCTGTCCACTGGTGGCAGCCAGGGCCAGGGACAGGCTGCGAGCACGCAGAGCAGCTGCTACCCCCGCGTCGGCGTTTAGCCGCTCGTTGCCCGGCCCACTCTAGAGGCTTGCTCACCGGCATGGCGAACGCTGTCCTGACCACGGCTGAGGTCGACCTGCCGATGAGTAAGCCTTGATCACCGTAACGTCTCTAAAACGCTGAAATGCTTGACCAATCATGCAGCTTGTAGTATGCTCGTTCTACAGATGTAGCAGAGTGCCTGTATTTATGTGGTGAGAGGGCGAAGAAAGCTACTGTTGCCAGCGACTCATGCTTGGGATATACTGCTCTTGCAGTAGGTTGTATTCTCAGGGCTAGCTAATCTGGGAAGATAGTAGAAGAGAAGAACTCATGGAACTGCCGGCGCTCTTGAGTATCATACGCACTGAAAGCGTCTATCGTTTCCGGCTTGACCTGCCTGAGTATTCTGCCAGGGAAGGTAGCAAGGAAGGGCGCGACTATGTCACGGAGATCACCCCTGAGCTCAAAGAGCGGCTCAGGCGCAGTTTGCAGGCCGTGACTCAATACATGCAGACGCAGGCTCTGGCCGAGAGCAAGCGCCAGACAATGAAGCTGGGCGCGGTTAACGATTCGGTACAGGCTCTGGGGCGCTTTCTCTTTGAGCAGCTGTTGCCGTTGCCGCTGCAGGAGGCGCTGCGGCATCTTGATCTCCCCCTCGTGCTTGACACCAACACTCCTGAAATCCCCTGGGAGCTTTGCTTTGATGGGAGCATCCGCCCAAGCTCCTTTCTCTGTCAGCGGCTGAGCGTGAGCCGCTTAGCGGGCGAGGCGCGGCAAGAGCGCCTGGCGCCGCTGACGGAGCGGATGCAGCGCAAAATGGGAAGGCGCGATCAGGTGGGTCTCTCGGTCCTCTTCCTTGTCAATCCGACAGGTGAGCGCAGCGCAGCAGAAGAAGAGGTGGCTGCGCTCTGCACTGCCCTGCCCGAAGCGATTGGGCGCACGATCCTCTATCGTCAGCAGGCCAATCAGCTGGACATGCGCATGCGCATCAGCAGCGAGCCGCCGCAGATCATTCACTATGCCGGGGCGGGGCCGTTGCTAGTGGCAGGCGAGCCGGCGCTGGCCCTGGCGGGCAGCTCGCGCCTCGATGGCGAGGCGGCGGCCCAGCTCTTTCAGCTCTTACCGCGGCGTCCCCTGGTCTTTGTCAGTCACTACGAAAGCGAGCGCTCAGGAGGACGCGGCGGCAGCGGACTGCCCGCGCCGATGATGGGAGCGGGGACGGCCAGCCAGCCGGAGCGAGAGGAGCTGCTGCAGCGCCTGGCCCGACGCCTGATCGAGGCCGGCGCGGGGGCAGTCGTGGTCCTGCGTTGGCCTTTGTCGACCGCGCGCGTTCGCGAGTTCGCCGTCCTGCTCTATCAGGAGTTAAGCGATGGGGTCGCCATTGGCGAGGCGGTCAGGCGTAGTCGCGCCGTGCTGGCCCAACGTCGGCCTGAGCAGGCGGCCTGGATTTCCTTCCAGCTTTACGGTGACCCGCTGCTGCGTTTGAGCTTTGGGCTGCCCGAGCGCAATCCCGCCGACTATGTCGATATCTTTGAAGAGGAGGAAGAGCCACTGATCCCCTCGCTGCCATCTTCGTCGCACGCTCTCGACCGGCGCTTTCTGGAGGAGGTGCTCAGCATCGCTCTGGCGGAGGCGCGGCGCATGCGCAAGGATTATCTGGGAACGCCCCATCTCTTCATCGCCCTGACCAAGCTTGATGGAGGCTGTACCCAGGATGCTCTGCGGAGTCTCAATTTCTCGCCCAAGCAGGTGCGCGATGTCATTCGCAGCGCCCTGGGCAGCGGCAAGGCCACCAGTGACACACCGATCCTGCCGACGCGGCGCTGCAAGGAGATTCTGCTGACCGCCGAGCGCAATGCCATCAGTGCCGGGGCCAGCATGATCGACGAGCGTGCCATTGCGCGCGCCGTACTCAGCGAGGGCGATGGGGTGACCCACAACCTGCTGACGCAGATCGGCATCAATCCCGAGCAACTGATCGAGTTAATCATGGCCAGTGAGGCCCATGCCTTGCTGGAACTGGCCCCTTCCGCGGAGCCGCATCAGCCGCCAGCGGTGGAGATGCCCGCGGGCTTCAGCCTGGCCGAGCCGGCGCCGCGGGCCGGTAACTCGCTTCTGGAGCGTCTGGGCCGCGATCTGACGCGCCAGGCCAGTCTGAAGCAGCTACCCCCGCTCATCGGACGCGAGAAAGAGCTGCGTCTGCTCATGCAAACGATGATGCTCAAGGATCGCAACAATCCGATTCTGATCGGCGACTCGGGCGTGGGGAAGACGACTATCGTCGGGGGCCTGGCCCAGCGCATTGTCGAGGGCCGGGTACCGCCAGAGCTGCGCGGCAAGCGCCTCATCGAGCTGTCGGCCAGCTCGCTGGTGGCCGGCACAAAGTACCGCGGTGAATTCGAGGAGCGGCTGCTCAAGGTGCTGGAAGAGGCCGAGAACAGCGGCAATATCATTCTCTTTATCGATGAGATGCACCTGCTGATCGGCACTGGGCGAGCTGCCGATGGGAGTATCGACGCCGCCGGCATTCTCAAGCCAGCGCTGGCCGGGGGCCGTCTGCGCTGTATCGGGGCTACCACCCCGCAAGAGTACCGCATGATCGAGAAAGACGCGGCGATGGAGCGTCGCCTGCGCCCGATCATCATCGAAGAGCCATCGCCGGAGGAGGCGCTGCAGGTTCTGCGGGGGATGCGGGCACTCTACGAGCAGCATCACCATGTCAGCATTACCGAGGAAGCCCTCCAGGCCGCGGTCCATCTCTCGGTCCAGTATCTGCCCAATTTGCGCCTGCCTGACAAAGCCTGCAGTGTCCTCGATGAAGCCTGCTCGCAGGCCCGGGTCTTCTGGGTGGAGGATGAATCGGTCGAGCAAGACAATCGCGATGAATTAGGCGAGGAGCCGGTGATCACAGCGGCCACCGTGGCCGAAGTGATCTCGGCGCGCACCGGTATCCCGGTCAATGCGCCGGGCCGCGAGGAGCGCGATCGTCTGCTCAATCTGGAGAGCCGGCTGAAGGCGCGCGTCATCGGCCAGGACGAGGCCATTCGGCGCGTGACCCAGGCGATTCAAGTGGCGCGGGCCGGCTTGAAGCCGCGCAATCGCCCCGCGGGGGTCTTTCTCTTCTTGGGGCCGACGGGCGTGGGCAAGACCGAGCTGGCGCGGGCTTTGGCTGCCGAGGTCTTTGGCTCCGATGAATATCTAATCCGTGTGGATATGTCGGAGTACATGGAGAAACATGCCGTCTCGCGTATGGTCGGCGCGCCGCCGGGCTACATCGGTTACGACCAGGAGGGACAGCTTACCGGCAAGCTGCGCCGCCGTCCCCACTGCGTGGTCTTGTTGGACGAAGTGGAGAAGGCTCATCCCGAGGTCTTCGATCTCTTCCTGCAGGTCTTCGATGCCGGGCGCCTGACCGATGCTCAGGGACATACGGTCGACGCTCAGCATGCCATCTGGATCATGACCTCCAACGTAGGTACCGAAATGCTGGGACGCTCCCTACCCAGCGGCTTCCGCGCCGCCAGCAAGACCTCGCTGGAAGAGATGCAGCGTGAGCAGCTGATGGAGCGCCTGCGTCAGACCTTCCGCCCCGAGTTTCTCAGCCGTATCGATGAGGTGGTCATCTTCCACCCCTTGACCCAGGAGCATGCGCGGGCAATTACTCGTCTGCAGATGAATGAGCTGGCCTCGCGCTTGCTGGAGCAGGGATTGACCTTGCAAGCCGATGAGAGCGCTATCGATCTGCTCTGTAAAGAGGGTTTTAGCCGCACCCAGGGGGCCCGTCCTCTGCGTCGGGCCATCGAGCGCTTGCTGACCGTGCCGCTCAGTTTGCGCATTTTGATGGGGAACATTCCTAAGCCGGGCGTGGTGCATGTGACGGCGATTGAGGGCCGCCTGGAGATCAGTGTGCGCGAACCGGGTGAGGAGCCGTTACTGGCCCCGACACCGACGCCCGCCGCCTCGACCTCAGAAGAGATGGCGCTCGAGGCCGATGCCACCGCTTACCCCGACTCTTGATCCTCTCTCCAGGCCGCCCTGATGGCTGGCGCGAGCCGTGGGGAACGATCAGAGAAAAAGAAAGAAGAGAGAAGAGGGTACTGGCACAGGAGATCCAACGATGGCAGGCGACGAGCGTCTCGGACGCGCTGGCCGGCGCAGGTGGGTGGTCACGGCTCGGCCAGGGTGGGCGTGGTGTGGTGATCGTCTAACGGCTCGGAGCCAGTCAGCTTGGCCTGCAGGGCTGCGCCCGGCTCAACGAGCCAGGGTCGGAACTCTGCGCTGCAGCCTCGCGCAGGGTCAGGCTCAACGGACCCTCTGCTGTGGCACGCAACAGAGCGCAACCGGAGCCTGTCCTGGACTCCCCGGGCGCCGCGGCGCGGCGCGGCTCAACGGCCTCCGGTTCGGAGCACACGGGCATGCTGGCCTGAAGGCGCCCGGCTCAACGAGCACGCTGGCACCCAGACGATCACCACAGGTGACCCGACACCACTATCTCTAGTTTACTCCCGCCCACTTCATGCTCACTTTCCTCTCACTAGCGCCCCAGCCTGCTCGGAAGTTCGTTCTTGGACCAGGTTCTCACACTTTTTGCTGCGCGCTGCTGCTCAACTTGCTCGCTTTGTCTCTCTCTGCTCCTTGCCTTGCAGCCGCCCGCGACCTGGTCCGACTAGAGAAGATTAGGGCGCTCTTACATAAGACAAGATTCTGGCTGAGCTTCCTTCTAGAGAAGCGGAGGGTGCGCTGGTGTGGTATCATATAGGATGGCGAATCCTCTCTGAAGATCGGTACACGTTGGCCCTCCTCGCTCACGCTGAGATTGCGCAGCGAGTGGCGTCGGTACCTGCCTATAGACCGCGGTAAGGAGGTTCTCTTTTTTTCTCATGAAAGCAGTGAAAACACATGTGGGCCGCTGCGATACCTGCGGCGAGCCGGCAGCCTATGCTCAGCTGCTCTCCGGCGGGCGGACCTTCCGCTTCTGTGAGCAGCATGTGCCCCCTCTGGTGAAAAGGCAAGCAGAAGCCACTGCCGCCAGGGAAGAGCAGAAAAAGTAAGCGAGTGCCTGAGGCTGGTGTGGTGCGGGCGGGCGAGTGGGGCAAGCGGCCAGATAAGTGGATCGGATGATCAGGTGAAAGGCGGAAGGGCAGAAAGAGAGGTGATTGTCTCTCCCCCTCCCCGCTGCCCTCTCTACTCTCCGCTGCCTGCCCATGCCTCCCTGGCCCTGGCCTGCCAGTATCAGATCGAGTGATGGGCGCTGAGGTTGCGCCGATAGAAGAAGTACTGATGGAACCTCGCGGCTGCTCCAGGCTCCTCCGCTGGCTAGCTGAGGCCGTTGCCCATCAGGGGTAGCTCAATAGTGAAAGTCGCTCCTTCCCCCGGTACGCCGCTACTCTCCACCCAGATTTTCCCCCTCATCGCCTCTACCAGGCGGCGCGAGATGTAGAGACCCAGGCCAGAGCCACGGACGGGACTGTTGACATCGCTCTCCAGGCGCACAAAGCGCTGGAACAGCTTCGGTTGGTCTTCGGGACGGATACCCTTGCCACGGTCGCTGACACTGATCAAGGCGCAGGGCCGTAGTGAAGTGCTATCTAGCGAAGCGCGGGCGCGGAAGGTGATCGGCGTCCCTGGCGGTGAGTACTTGAGCGCATTCATGGCCAGATTGCGCAGGATCTGGCGCAAGCGCACCGGATCGGCCTGCACTGCCAGATCGGGGGGGATGTCCAGATAGACGATCCGTTCCTCCTGGGTGAGCTGCGGCTCCATCATATCGACGACGCTCTGCACGATGTCCTCCACGGCCACCGTCTCAATATGGGCCGGGCGAATGCCAGCATCGACCTCCAGGCGGCTGGCGTCCATGACGTTATTGAGCAGGAGCACCAACTCGTCGCAGGCCAGGCGCGTCTTATGCAAGAACTCGTGGCGCTGCTCGGGGGAGAGGATCTCATCGTACTGGGCCAGCAGCTCCAGATAGCCCTGAACAGCGGTCAGGGGGGTGCGCAGCTCATGGGAGGCTGTGATCATGAACTGGTCCTTGAGCTGGTCCAGTTCCTGCAGCTGCTGATGAGCTGTACGGAGCTGCTGATAGAGCGTGGCATTGGTATAGGCGACGGCGGCCTGCTCGGCGAAGCCCTGAGCGCGTGGCAGATCGGGCAGGCCCAGCGGCTGGCGCTCCTGGGTGCCTGGACGCAGCGAGCGGGCCAGGACCAGCAAGCCGACGGCGACATTGTGTGAGAAAAGAGGGGCCAGGATGGCTGTCGGTACGTAGCGTCTGGCGAGCAGCTCGCGCAGCGAAAGGGCGCGATGCATGCGTTGCCGCCGTGGCGGATGCGGTGACCAGACCGTCGCCCCCACGGCGACAGCCCGGGCCTGGGCCTGCAGCGTTACCGGCGCTGGTGGCTGCGGCGGGTCAAGCTGGTAGAAGTGAGTCAAGGGGATCAGCGTAGGTTGGGGCGAGGCCAGGGCCTGGGCCTCGTACTCGTGCTCGTAGATCACCGGCCACTCGCTCAGCTCGCTGGATGGCTCGCCGGCGCTGGCCACAATGGCCTGGGGGAGGAGGCAGCCATGCTGGTCGGGAGTATAGAGCAGAACATAGTCAGCATCGAGCGCATTGGCTCCCTCGCGACAGATGATCTGATGGATCTCCGTCGGCTCGACAATGGCTGAATTGAGACGGGTGGCGATATTGGCCAGGGCCTGGGCGAAAGCCTCCTGCTCGCGGGCCTCCTGGTACAGAAAGGCATGTTCGAGCGCGGTGGCGGCCTGCTCGGCGAAAGTGCGCGCCATCGTCTTCTGCGTTGGCGAGAACGGGCGGTCTGAGCGGCTACAGAAGATCAAATTGGCCAGGTGTTTCTCTTGATACAGCAGGGGGATGACCAGGCTCGTACGGATATCCATGTGGGTATACCAGGCCACAAGCTCCGCGGGGAGATGCTCGGGCGTCATTACAGGCCAGCGCACCTCCAGCTCGCGTGGCTGTAGAATCGTGCAGACGTCGAGGTGCTGTCCCTCAAAGCGCCAGAGAATCACTGGCCCGGCGGGTGGAGCAGCCACATAGACCTTCACGCTGGCCGGCATCTCTGGAAAGGGAGCTTTCTCCTGGATGAAAAGCAGCGCTGCCTCACAACCCAGAGCTGTGGGGGCCAGGCTCACGATGCGCTCCAGTAGAGGATTCAGCTCCAAAATCTCGCTGAGCTGGGCCGTTAGCAGGCGCAGACGCTCGGCCTCCTGACGGCGCTCTTCACGCTCGCGCAGCAGTGCACTGTTCTGACGATCGGTCAGCAGATAGCGGAGAAAGAGGCAGATGGCCACCGCTGCCGTCAACGTATCGAGGAAGGCGGCCCGGACACCATCGTGGATGAGGCTGGAATAGAGCGTCAGCACGATCTCGATAGCGAACGGTAGATAGATCAGCAGGCTCTGGAAGAGCAGCACATGATCGGAAGGATACTCGTTCGCCGGCGACTCCTCGTCGCCCCTGGCGCGACTGGCCGTTTCTAGGACCTGGCTAAGCTCACGGAGCGGGACCTGCTGGCGGTAGGCATGCCGGGCGAGCGTAGCGTATTGCCAGGAGGCGGTCAGCCCCAGCGCAGTAAAGAAGAGCAACCAGCCAGTATCGACATAGGGCGTTCCTGAAACGTAAGCCTGGTGTAGCACCAGGTAGCAATACCAGCTATCGGACCAGAGCAGAGAGCAGGCGCCGACGATGAGGAGCAGCAGCGAGGGGCGCAGAGGTCGCTCCACACGGACTAGTGTCAGAAGCATGGCGCTGGCGAGCACGACCTGCAGATCGAGGAAGGGATAGCTGAGGCTGATCCCCAACGTGGCCGGATCGATACCGCTCTGGCGCAGAGAAGCATAGGAGGGGCCGACGAGAAAGAACCAGATTGCTCCCAGCAGGCAGAGTGTTGTGATCAGCGAGTCCAGCAAGATCAGGAGAACAGTGCGGTTCAGTTTGAAATCGCTCAAGATGAGTAGCTGGCTGCTGATTATCAGCGGATAGTTGAGCAGGAAGGCGAGGTCGGCCAGGGAAGGAAGAGCGTTGGCCTGTCCTATCCAATCGCGATAGAAGTAGAGCGAACCGCCGAGGGCGTCGAGCAGCAGAGCGATGCTGACGAGCGACCAGGCAGCCTGATAGCGAACAGTCAGGCGCAAAGGGCCATAGCGGCTGCGCCAGACGGTAAGGGCGGCCTGAGCGGCGGCGCCCAGGGCGCAGAGGCAGTACATGACATCAGCAAAAAGGGCGGTAGCCTGGCTGCCTCCCAGGCGCAGGGCCATCCAGAGGAGGCTCAGGAAGACAGTGAGGGCCGCTGCTCCGGCTTCCAGGCTGCTTTCGCGATAGAGCCGTTGAAGATAGCTAGGCGTCAGGCGCTTCGTGACAACCGTTCTCATCGCTTGTCCCCACCATCCTGGCTTGCTAGTTCTCGTCCGATCTTGCCAGCCGACGTGCTCTCCTGTGGGCTGGCCGGCCCTGCCGACCAGGAGGCTGAGCGCGAAAGGCTTCTGCTTGCGCGTGGCAGGCCGGGGTAGAGAGTAGGGATGAACATAGTATATCATAGATCAATTTAAGTGGAGCATTTTTTCGAAAAGGATGAGGGAATATTGCGCCAACAGAGGAACAACTGATCGGGTTATTTACGGTTCTGCCAGTCTCCTGGCCAATAACGATCTATTGTGGGAAAAAGATAGCAAGGAGAGAGGAAAGCGATGGTTGATCGCTCTGCTTGAAAAAGCAGTCTTGCCAGAGAAGAAACGGTAGAGTGCGAACGTGAGCTTGATTCGGCCTGCCCAGCTCCAACGGCATGGATGCCGGGCAGGGGCGCAATCACGTCGCTCAGTGAGCCTGGTTAGCAGGAATGGCTCTGATGAGAGAGCTGGGCATGAAGATCTGCTGCCAGCCGTTCCAGCTCGCTGCGCTCCGCCGGGCAGCCCTCCCAGCGCAGGAAGACGCGGCCCAGGGCGGTATCGTGAGGGAAGCGAGGCAGCAGGTGGAGATGGAAATGGCGCACGCGCTGCTGAGCAGCGTGGCCATTCGCCTGAACCAGGCTTAGCCCAGGGCAGTTGCTGGCACGACGGATGGCGCGAGCCACGTGAACGGTAGCCTGGAAGATACACGCGGCAAGCTGATCATCCAGATCGTAGATGGTCTCAATATGCTTGCGCGGAGCGACCACCACTTTGTAGGGATTGGGCTGCTCTTCGCTCAAAAAGGCCACCACCTCATCGCTCTGATAGACAAAGTTGGCCTCCACTTTTCCGCTGATCATCTCACAGAAGATGCAGCTCACGGCTGACCGCCTTTCCCACAACGCCAGTCTGGTCAGGCGTTGCGTTCCAATTTCGCTGAAAAATAGTTGCTGTTCTGATGAGGAGAGAGCCGGCTTGAGCAGAGGAGTGACGGCCCTCGCCCCGATGCATTAACAGTATACTCTGCAGCTCGTTGTAATGCAATTGGGCGCGAGGCACAAGACTATCAAGGCCGTCCCCGCTGGCAAGCGCTTGCCGGCCAGGGGGAGGGCCTGAGTGCTCTTCTTCTTCTTCTTCTCCCGCTTGAAGCGGCTAGGCGAGGTACTCCGCCACCAGTTGCGCCAGGTGCAGCACACGCAGAGGGCGGCCATTGGCGTCAACGCCGCCGCGCAAGTGCATCAGGCAGCCGGGATTGTCGGAGACCAGCAGCGTGGCCCCGGTCTCTTCGGCGTGCCTCAGCTTTCTCTCCAGCAGGCGCTCGGCAATCTCTGGGTGCTCGATCGAGGTAGAGCCGCCGAAGCCGCAGCAGACGTCGGAGTCTCTCATCTCGCGCAGCTCCAGGCCAAGCACGTCGCGAATGACCTGGCGTGCTTCTGTGCGCAGGCCCAGGCAGTTGCACGACTGACAGGAATCGTGATAAGTCACGACAGGCGCCGTCTCGCCGGGCCTGAGACGGCGCAGCGCTGGCAGTCGCTGCTGGGCTACCAGGACCCGCAGCAGGAAGCTGGTGAAATCCATGATGCGCCCGGCCAGGGCGCGGGTGCGGTTGAGCCAGCTCTGCAGCTGGAGGTCTTCAAAGAGGCGCAGGTAATCCTGGATGAGGGTAACAACACAGCTGGTGGAGGCGCAGACAATGTAGTCTGCCCCGCTCTCGTCGAGGGCACGCTCCAGCATGCGCACCGTCTGCCTGGCCATTGCCAGGCCATGCTGGCGGTCGCCTGAATTGAGAGCTGGCAGGCCGCAGCAGTGCTGGGCGCGCGGGAAGACCACGCGCAGGCCGCAGCGCTCCAGGATCTGGATGACGGCCTCGCCCATCTCGGGATAGAGGCGGTCGGTCATACAGCCGGCAAAATAGCAGACCGTCATCTCATCGGGGCGGCGTCCCTCCTGGCGAGCGGCGGCCAGATTGGCGCGGGCCCCAATGCGATCGCGCAGGGGGCGGCGCGCAAACGCTGGCAGGCTGCGCCAGCGTGTCAACCGGGCCAGCGGGCGCAGGCCTGGCAGGCCCTCGAAGAGGCGCAGGTAGCGATAGCGCACATAGGGCGTACCCCTGGTGGCCGGCCACTGGCCGAGAGCGGCCAGGCGTGTGAAGAGATCGAAGAGGCGTGGACGGGCCAAAACCCCGAAAATGAGGCGTTTGAGCCACGGCAGGCCCTCGCTGGCCACTACGCGGCTGCGCACATCCAGGATCAGGGAAGGCAGAGGGATTTCCACCGGACAGACGGTCTCACAGGCGTTGCAGCTCACGCAGAGGCTCTGGGGACCGGCGGCGGCCTCCAGGCCATGATGGAAGGGCGTCACGACCAGACCGATGGCTCCACTGTAGATATAACCGAAAGCGTGGCCGCCGACCTGCTGATAGGGCGGGCAGATGTTGGCGCAGGCGGCGCAGCGAATGCAGCGCAGGGCCTCCTTGAAGCGTGGGTCGGCGCGCATGGCGCTGCGTCCATTGTCCAGCAGGACAATGTGCACCTCCTTACCGGGCCGGTCCGGTCCCGTAATAAAGGTCGTATAGCTGGTCATGGGCTGGCCGGTAGCGCTGCGGGCCAGCAAGCGGATCTGCGTCATGGCATCGGCGAAGGTGGGCAGCAGCTTATCGTAGCCGGCCAGCACCACATGCACTGGCGGTAGCGAGGTGACCATGCGCCCATTGCCCTCGTTGGTATTGAGCATCACTGTGCCGCTCTCGGCAATGAGGGCGTTGGCGCCGCTGATGCCCATGCCGGCGGTCAGGAACGCCTGGCGGTGCTCGCGGCGGATAACCGCCACCTGCTCGGCCACATTCTCGCGCGAAATCTCGCGTCCGGTGGCGCGGCTGAGGACCTCGCCCACTTGCTGGCGGGTCTTGTGAATAATGGGCATCACCATATGCGAAGGGCGTTCATGGTCAAGCTGCGCTACCCACTCGCCCAGGTCGGTCTCGACGGCCTTGATCCCTCGTTCCTCCAGATAGTGGTTCAGCTCGATCTCTTCGCTGACCATCGTCTTGGACTTGACGACCAGCGTGATGCCCTTGCGGCGGCAGAGTTCGTAAATATAGCGGTTGGCGTCCTCGGCGCTGCGGGCCTCATAGACCACGGCGCCGGCGGCTGTGGCCTGCTCCTTGAAGCGAGCCACCAACTCCTGCTGGTGGGCAATGGCCTCGTCCTTGGCGGCGCGCAGGCGCTGGCGCAGGGCGACGAAGCTATAGTCGGAACCATATTCTGCCGCTGTGGCCTCGAAGAGGGCCTGGCGCGACTGACGCCAGCTGGGCGCGAAGCGCTCCAGGGCGCGGTGCATGTTCTCATCCTCCAGGCCTCGCTGCAGGCGCTCCGCAAACGGGGGCATATCGTGAACAGCCGGGATTGGCCCGGCAATGCCTGGGCGGGAGATCAGGGTCTGCGCCTCGTTTGCCTGTGCATGCTCCTTATTGCTCATTGTCCCTGTCCTTTGCTTCCTCGCTAGAGAAGAGAGATGGGTCACTCGCAGGAGTAGCGACGACAATCACGCAGAGCGCGCGTGGTCCCTGCACGCCGATCGTCAGCGTACGTTCGATGTCGGCGGTGCGGCTGGGACCGGTGACCAGAGAAATATAGTGCTGTTGCTGGGGACCCGGGCGAGTCAAGGTCTGAAGCAAGGTAGCTGCCTCATCGAGGAGTGGAACCAGCTGTCCAGCGGAGACGAGAACAAAGTGGGTCAGTGTCAGCATGCCCACGATGCGCGCCGCCAGGGCATTGTCAGCCAGGAAGACCGAGCCAGTCTCGGCGATGGCCAGGGAGGCGCAAGAGAGGCCAGCCGGGGCATCGGCGACGTGCTCGGGGGTCATGGCCTCCTCCAGACGAATGCCGCGCGCGCTCAAAAGCGGCAGGAGTGCCCCCCAGGGTTGGCAAGCCGCAAAAGCAGGTGGGACAATCAACCGCTGTTCAGCGAGCGCGGGATGGGTAGCGATGATCTCAGCGGCCTGAGCCAGGTCCTCGGCCCAGTGGGCTACGCCGCCGGCAGCGCTCAGACGGCTCTGAAACTGAGCGAACAAAGCTGAACTCTTCATTCGTGTAACCAGAGAATTTCAGCAGATAGCAGCGATCACTCAGGCTGGTGCCTGCAACAAGAAAAACGGCGCGCCAGCAGTGAGACCTGGCTCGTCGCCAGCGACCGCGCTGCTGGATGCGCCGTAGGGTAGTAGGCCGAAGGCAATGATACACCCAGGCAGGTGCTGCTCCGGCCCTCACCAGTCAGCGTGCGGCTGGCGTGGCGGGCGATTCTGCCGGAGCGGAAAAGGCCACACCGGCAGCCGCACGCACCAGGTCCAGATACCACAGCGGCTGGCGCTTGCGCAGGAGTGGCTTGGAGCGGACCACGTTGCCGGGGATGGTCTCACGGATATCGTAGGCCAGCTCGCCGGTCAAGGAGCCGGCCACATCACCGGGCATATAGGTTGGTGAAAGCGTCGTCGAGCGTCGACCAGTGCGCTGCTCACGCGTATCGATTGTCATCAGCATCAGCGTTGACTCGCCCTCCTCGGCGATTACCTCACGCCAGGGGTAGCTGGAGCAAGAAGGCGAGTAAATGCCACTTAAGCCATTGGCGCGAACGCCCCTGGCCTCGCCGCTCCAGTTGGCAATGGTCAGGTAGACATGATGCTCAGCAGCGCGAATGCGCCAGGGTAAGTAATGCAAGGGATCGTAGCCCTCGGGGGCCACGTGCGGGCCGAAAGGGATCGCCGTCGGCCCCAGTCCGCTGGGGTTGGGAAAATTGAGCAAGGTCGGGGCGCAGACGAGATCGCAGCCCTTGCCTGCCAACACACGCAGCGTCTCCGGGAAAAGCACGTCGTAGCCTGTGGCCAGGCCGATACGTCCTACGGGGCTATCGAAGGTGGGCAGGCCCAGGTTGCCTGGACTGGCCCAGCGCCGGTCGGCGCGCGTGAGATGCAGCTTGCGATAGATCCCGTGAACTCCCTCGGGGTCGAGCAACAGCACCGTATTATAGTAGACTGGCTCAGCCTTTCCATCAGCATATGCGCATTCAGCGACCCCCAGCACAATGCTGAGCTGGAACTCTGTGGCCAGAGCTACCAGGGCCTCGATCTCGGGGCCGGGCACGCGGATAGCGCCGGCGCGTATCCGGGCCGCGAAATCGGGATGGGAGGGGTCGGATGGTCCTGGCAGCGCCAGCTCGGGCAATACCAGCACATCTGGATAGGCAGGTTCATGGACGCGCAGTAGCGAACGCACCAGAGACCGGAGACGTTCCAGGCGCTCCTCGTTCGAGACAGTAGCAGTAGTTGCTGTTTGCTCCTCTTCGGGCGCGGCGAGCATCTCACGTAGCTCAAGCTGAACAAAAGCGGCGCAGGAGAGCTGGCCGGGCGGCAGCTCGTGGGATTGATAGAGGCCATGGAAGCGCAGCGGCTCCCACAGATAGGTATTGTGCACCAGCGAGACATAGTCACGGGGGCGACGATCCGCCAGGCGATCGCCCAGCGGCTCTTCGCCGGCAGGTCCCCACTGCTTGTCGCGGCAGCGCTCCAGATCGACCTCGCCGTAGACAATACCCTCGCCATCGTCGCGGTAAGCCTGGATCGAGCCGTCGGGATTCAGAATGCAGCTCCCGCCGCTGAACTGCACCCCGCGCTCGCGCCCGTAGCGGTTGGCGGCGATCAGGTAGACGCCGTTTTCGAAGGCGCGCAGCATCCACCAGCTGCTGGGGCACTTTTCGTCTAGCCAGCCACAGGGGAAGAGCAAGATCTCGGCCCCGCGAACAGCGGCCAGGCGTGCGGCCTCGAAATACATCGCGTCCATGCATACCAGGATCGCCAGGCGTCCCAGCGGCGTATCCCAGACCGGCAGGCCCAGATCGCCATCGCGGGCCCAACGTGGTTCAGCAATGTATGAGTGCAGCTTACGATACTTGCCGAGCAGGCCCTGGGGGCCGAGCAGAGCCGTCGTATTGTAATAGACATCGCTTTCGGGGTCGACCTCGGCCAGGCTCAGCGCGATATAGCAGCCGTAGGCGGCGGCCAGCTCGGCGAAGCGCAGGCAGGTAGGGCCGGGGACAGGCTCGACGTAGGGGGCGATCTCCTCGCGCGACTCCCAGCAGTAGCCGGTCGTGGCCAGCTCTGGTAAGACGATCAGTCGCGCGCCGTGACGGGCGGCCTCCTCGACGAGACGCAACAGGTCGCCGATGTTCTGCTCCTTTTGGCCCGGCGTGGGTTCGTACTGGATAGCGGCGACCCGGTACCTGGTAAAGGAGGACGCGGATGTACTCATGCTTGCAAGCTCCAGGCGTGATTGAGCAGGCGGCGCTGGTCGCGCCGCGCCCACAACCCCTATTATATACCATCGTGACGAGGAAGCGAGTGAGTGAGAAGATCGGATCGCTCACCCGGGTCAGCTCTCGCCGGGGCCGCGACGATAAAGAACGAACTCGAACGCGTCAGGAACGTGATATCCCTGTGAGAAGAGCACAGGCCGCTGCTCCAGCGTATAGTCAACTTGCTCGATATAGAGCACAGGCGCGCCAGGGGAGAGGCCGAGCTTCTGCGCCAGCCAGACTTCGGCCAGTACGGGCCGGAGCCGGGCAAGGGCGTGGTGGATGGTGAGGCCAAGACGCTGGACAAGAAACTCGGAGAGCGAGTTCCTGTAAAGGTCGGTCAGTTCGTAACTGGCTGCCTTCAGCAGGGCCGTCGGCAAAAAATCGATCGAGAAGACCACAGGACGCTGATCGGCCAGGCGCACACGCTCGATCACCATCACCTCGTCCGTGGGAGCCAGCGAGAGCCGGATGGCCACCTCGGACCCGGCTGGCATCGTCTGAATGACGACGTCACGCGTGCCGGGCAGGTGCCCAGAGGCCCGAATCAGCTCGCTGATGTCAAGGTTGCGGTCAAGGCTGCCCTGCACTTGCTGCGGATGCTGGTTCACAAAGGTCCCGTGACCATGCCGGCGCAGAATCAGCCCTTCCTCGGCCAATGCCTGAAGCGCCTCGCGTAGCGTTGTGCGACTGACTCCTAACGTCTCAGAAAGCTCTTCCTCGTTCGGGAGGCGGGAACCGGGGGGATAAAGGCCCGTGCTGATCAGGATGCGCAGCCGCTGGCGCACCTGGCTGGCCAGTGCTCTCCTTCCTCTGAGCACCGTTCGACCCCCTTCCTGCTTCTGCTTGATTGTTGTGGGTAGAGCAGGTAGACTAGAGATATGGCCGAGAGGCAGTCACGAGTGTTTGAGGTTGAGTTTACACTTGTGATGCAGAGATGTCAAGTGGTTCGTATGATTGAAGGTTCCTGCTGTATAAAAGGCAGTTGCCTTTAGAATTGATGCGACCGTCGCAAGCGAGGGAAGGATATCCCAGCAGGGGGTTTGTGCTATACATGGTGAATCAACGCGCGCCCGGTGGCCAGCCGCTGTATCACTGTGGCCAGTGGTTCTCTTGTCTGGCTGTTTGTGGCGGTCTTTTGGGCAGCTGCCCGGTTGAACGTTAGTTAGTTCCACAGGCGGCAGGATTGCCGGAGGAAGCTCGGGGGTCAGCGAACCATGACTGATGAGAGTGCAGGCAAACTGATGGATAGAAGGTGAGGCCGAGAGGAACCTGCTGCAAGGCAGAGGCCACTGCGAGCCGATCTCTCCCTGCTCGCCAGGGTCAGGGCTGAGGTAGACCGCGCGCCTGGCATAGCGTGCGGGGAAGCTGACGAGATGGTGATGCTTCCCGCCTTTGTTCCTCGACTTGTATCCCTCTACTATAGTGAGAAGGAGCGAGCGAGAAGGCTGACGGCCCGGCCTTCTTCATGTCACATCTGCGCCATCCGCTACGTTGGTGATCCATGCAGAGCAGCGAATCGTTTACTAATCCTAGTGCAGACTCGTTTAAGCTACTACCTCCCTATCTGGCCGCTGCCGGCGCTGAGCCATTGCACTTCGAGCAGTTGCGCCAGCAGGAGCAGATCATTAGCGATACCAGTCTGCTACCGGCGCCCTTCCGCGTTCGGCTCTTTACCCTTCTTACCTACCAGCGGCATGTGCCCTACTGTCTTCATTACTTACTCGCCCGGCTCCTCAGCCAGGGTCAAAGGGCCGCGGCCATCGCCGCTCTCCTCCAGGAGCCGGCGAACGACGAGGAGCGAACCATCCAGCTTGAGCTATTGGCGGCTCAGACAGAGCCCCTTCGGAGCTGGCCCGAGCCAGCCTCAGCGCTGGAGCAGGCTCTGCTCTGGGCTGCTGTGGCGCTGCTCTTACCGGGCGAGCAGACGGAGCAGGCTCGCCTGGAGCTGCGGCGCCTGTTGCCGTCGAGCACCTATGCATCGCTTCAGGCCTTTCTGGCCTTTGTCCAGGCCTGTCATCTCTGGATCATTGCCTATCCAGAGCGGGCGCACGTTGCCGACGAGCAGGCGCGGCAGTACTTGCTACGGCTCCTGCAAGGTTGTGAGTCCGAGGAGCAGGAGCATCTGCGTTCGCTGCTAGAGCGGCTCGGCTCCTGCACGGACGAAGCTGTCTTCAGGCACGAGCTTGAGCTGTACCGTCGCCGGCTGCGGGCCGTATTAGAGGCCATTGGCGATAGCGTTCTGCTGTATGATCATCGCGGGCGCCTGGTCTATGTAAACGCTGTGGCCCGTCGGCTTCTCCCCCTCTTGCTACCGGATCATGCCCGTCGGGCGGCCCTGGCCAGTGCGGGCGTGAACGACCAGGGTGGAGCGGTAGAGACTGGAGAGACGGCGGAGGCGCTACTGCTCGCCGATACCCCCACCGCTGCGCCGCTGCAGCGTATTCTCCAGCAGGGATATGCCATTGCTGGCGAGCAGGCGGTTGATATCAGCATCAAGCTGGCTGGAGGAGAGGAAGCCATCTTCAGCTTCAGCGGCGCGCCCGTACGCAGCAGCCGCGGGCAGATCATTGGGGCCATCATCATCGGGCGCGAAGTCACTGCACGGCGGCGGCTGGAGCAGCGTGCTCATACCGCGCTCAGCGCCCTGCTGGCGATGGCCGAAGCGCTCGTCCAGGTCGACGATGAGCCGCTTCCTCTGCAGGAGTCCCAGAGTGAAGGGCAGACGCGTCTGATCATGTTGCGGCTCGGCGAGCTGACGCGCCAGGTACTTGGCTGTCGGCGCGTTGCCATGCTTGGACTGGAGCGCGAAACCGAGCGCGTTCAGCATGTAGCGGTCACGGGCGTCACTCCTCAGCAAGAGCGTCGCTGGCAGGAAATCGTCCTCGGGGCTCCCCTGAGCGCCTTCCTTAGTGCGGCCCTGCTGGAGCGGCTGCGTGCTGGCGAAAGCCTGCTCATCGACCTGGAGGCGCCCGAGTTCGGTCACCTGCGCCGTCAGGTCCGCAGCTACTCAGTGCGGGCCTTGCTTGTGATTCCCATGTGCCTGCGCGAGCGGCTTATTGGCATCTTCACCGTTGACTATGGCCCCGAAGAGCACAGCTACAGTCCCGATGAGTTAGCGCTCGCGGCGGCGGTGGCGCGCATGGCCACCCTCGTCCTGGAACGCGAGCATCTGCTAGAAGAGCGGGCTGAGGCGCGGGCCAGCGTCCTGGCGCTGCGCGAAGCCAATCGTCGCATGGACGAGTTCATCAGCTTTGCCAGCCATGAGCTGCGGGCCCCCCTGACCGTTCTCAAGGCCAATGCCCAGCTCATCAAGCGGCTCCTGCAAAAGGCCAGCGCCCTCGGTCGCGATCTCGGTCGCGGCGGCTCCAGCGGAGGCAGCGCCGCTCAGTCCACGCTCCAGGCCCAGCCTGTCCTCCAACGCCTGGCCACTATTCCCGAGCTCCTTGATCGCTCGATTGCTCAGGTTGACTTACTGGACCGTCTCGTCGGGGACCTGCTTGACTTCTCGCGTATCCAATCAGAGACCTTGCAGCTAGTCCGTCGACGTCTGGACCTGGTCGCTATCGTGCGTGACGTGGTGCAGAGTCAGCAGCAGGTCCACCCGGGGCGCGACATTCGCCTCAGCGTCGAGAGTGCTGGCGAGGTGCCGGTTGAGGTTGACGCCGCACGTATCAGTCAGGTGCTGACCAATTATCTGCTCAACGCCATTCGCTATGCGCCGCCCGACCGTCCTATCGAGGTCCGTCTCCGCGTCGAAGGGCAGCGGGCGCGGGTGCTGGTGCGCGACGAGGGACCGGGAGTACCGCCTGAGCTGCAACAGCGCATCTGGGAGCGCTTCTATCGCGCGCCGGGCATCCCCGTGCAGGAAGGCTCGCCGGTTGGCCTGGGGCTGGGCCTGCATATCTGTCGCACCATTATCCAGCTTCACGGCGGTGAGGTGGGCCTGGAGAGTCAGCCTGGCCAGGGAGCCACCTTCTGGTTCGCGCTACCCCTGGCTCAGGTCTCGGAGAAGCCAGATGGTTGACTGACTCTGCTGCGGTGGGGGGGATCAAGGGTCTCTCTCAGGCCAGGCCACCTGCTCACTGATGCGCCGCGCCAGGGCCTGAAGGGCCGTGGACAGCTCGGGAGGATGGCGCACCCGCAGGCGGCAGTCCAGTCCGACCAGCACATGGGCGGCCCAGTCCAGATTATGCGTTGAGCAGCGCAGTAGGGTCGTCTGCTCATTCTCAGGCAGTGGCTCTAATACCGCCAGGGCAGGTGGTAGTCGCTGTTGCACCTCGGAGAGTGGCAACTCCAGGACCACCTCGATCTGCCAGGGGGCCGGTGTGAGCGCGATGGCGCGTTGAATCGCTCCCAGACAGTCAAAATCGACTGGTCGCGCAAACGTAGCGGGAAGTTCCTCGGCCAGCAGGATGCGATCGAGCCGGAAGACGCGCAGTGCCTGACGCAGGTGGCAGTAGCCCGCCAGATACCAGCTGCCGAAGCAATAGGCCAGCCCATAAGGATCAACCTCGCGCTCGCTCTCGGCTCCACCCCAGGAGCGATAGCGCAGCCAGAGACGCTGGCTCTGCTGCGTGCAGCGGCTGACGGTCAGCAGCACTCCGGCGGCAGGTCGCTGACTGGCCTGTGGCAGGTCGAAGAGCAGAGTCTCCTGCACCGCCTGCAGGCGCTCGCGCAGCGGTCCGGGGAGCACACGCTCAATCTTGGCCAAAGCCCCCTCGACAGCGCTCTGATCGCCAATGAGATTCAGACGTCGTGTCAGCAGCAGACCCAGAGTCAGAGCCAGGGCCTCCTCGTCGCTAAAGATCAGAGGCGGTAGGCGAAAGCCCGGGCGCAGAAAGTAGGCTCCGTAGCGGCCATGCTCCGCCTCCACCGGGATACCAAGGTCCTGCAACATGGTGATATAGCGACGCACCGTCCGCGGACTTACCTCCAGGCGCGCCGCCAGCTCGGCCCCACTCATCCGCCCACGGGCCTGGAGCAGCTCCAGCACCGTGAGCACGCGCGTCGTGGGAAAGTACATAGCGACCTCGCTTTCTCCATCTGCGCCCGATGATCAGATCAGCATCAACGAATTAGGACGAAGTATAACCGCTTTCGCTGCTATGCTCAAGAGAGTGTGTAACACTGATAGAGGTACAGTGCTCGTAGAGAAATTGGCTTCTGCCGAGGGAGCCGCGGATCAGAGAAGAAAAGGAGAAGTCATCTGTGGAAAAAGCCCGACTGCTCAGTGAGATGCAGCGTTGCTATCAGGAATGGAATAGCCTGCTGGCCACTTTGACCTCGGAAGAGCTGTTTCTGCCAGGGGTGGCGGGCGCTTGGTCTGTGAAAGATGTGATCGCCCATCTTACTGCCTGGCTGGAGCTGGCCTTCAGTGATATCTCCGCTGCCCGTGAGGGGCGGGAGCCGCTGCTATGCTTTGACACCATGAGCGAGGAAGAACTGGAGGAACTCAACCAGCGTTTCCACCGCGAGCGTCAGGGACAAACGCTGGTTGAGGTGCTGACGAACTTTCACACGACCTGGCGTCGTCTCTACGATGAGGCTAAGGCGCTCGATGACAGACTCCTGCAGGAGACAGCCCGGCTGGTGGTGAATTGGCAGGCCAGGCCCCTTGGAGAGCTGATCTATGGCGAGGCTTGTGAGCACCTGGTAGATCATACCAACGCTCTGCGAGCCTGGTTGAGCGCCCGGCGTGGGAGTGCCACCGAAGCCTGAGCCAGGCCAGGCCAGGTTGAAGCCAGCTTCCTTCTCTCTTACTGGCCGAAGCCTGGCCTGGCGACCCTGGCTCAGCTGCCCAGCACCGCCACCAGCATTGCCAGCAGGCCGATGATGCGCAAGCCATCGCCGATATTGTCAACCAGCAGAGAGTTCACAAAGAAATACTTCTGGAAGATCATCAGATAGCCCAGGCCAAGGAAGAGGAAGGCTGTGCCCATCAGGAAAGCGAAGCGCGTGGGCTTCTTCAGCAGGGCCGTGGTATACAGATAGAAAATGCCCAGGCAAAGGAGGGCGCGAGAACCGCTCAAGGTAGCGCGGAGGCCCACGTTGGGCAGGTCCGGCAGAATAGGGGATAGCAGCCCGACACAGAGGGCCACCAGCGAGCAGATGATCTGCAAGCGGAGCAAGACGTTCAAATACTGATCAGAATTATTGAGCAGGCTGAGCAGGATAAACAGACAGGCGCAGGCTTGACCCAGATAAAGAAACCAGTCCGTGTGGAGGGTGACGCTCGTCACCAGCATCGACAGCAGATCGGCCAGGCCAGTGAGGGCGATCATCCCCATCGAGATTCCCAGCGTCAGCAGGCGTGTGCTGCGCACCTGGGGATAGGCAACCGCCACGCGTAAGGTCACAAAGAGCGTAATCGCAATCAGAATAATCGCGAGCACGATGGGCATCCAACTGAAACCCACGTCGGTCTCCTTCCTAGCGAGCCAGAGCTAGCAGAAAATCTGGAAAATAGCTAAAGAAAGAATAAATGAAAGAAAAGGAGCACAGCGATCCAGGGCGCCTTGACAGATCCCTTCCTGGCTGACTCACGACTCAAAGAGCCGTTCAGCGCTGACGGGGTGCCCGTCGGGATCAACTAATTCCACGCGCCGCATCTTCACCAGGATCTGCAGAGCGGCCAGGACATCGGCCAGCTCCATGCCTGTGCTCTGGACCAGCTCCGCGATGCTCTGCTCGCCATCGATAGCGCCATGAAGGCGGCGGGCGCGTTTATCGGCGATGGCGGCGGAGCGTGCAAAAGGATTTTCTGAAGTCAGCAGTTCTGCATCCTCCTTGCGTCGTGGGATCAGGGCGGTCAAAGGAACTGGCTGCGATTGGCGGCCTGGGCCTGGGCCTGGGCCTGGGGTCCTGGTTGAGGTCCCTGGTGGGCCAGCGGCCACTGTCGTCGACCCGGGCCTGGAGAGGGGGGAACCTGGTGCCGGTAGCGGGAGGAGCAGGCCACGCTGAGTTGCCAGACCGATTGCCTGACGCAGCAGCATCGTAATTGCCTGCTGAAGATCAGTTTGGGGCTGGTAACCTACGAAGAACAGGTAGGTCAGTGCAAAAGGGAGCGGCTCCTGGGGACCCGGCGTGGCAGGCGGGGCGGGGAGCAGCACGGGACTGCTCATGAAGCCGCCAAGACAGTAGTGGCAAGCGTACTGGTGCAACAGGCCCACCTGCTGCGGAGGAAAGAGCATCTCAATGGAGAAGGTCTGGACCGGACGTTGCTCAAAGGCAAAGCGCTGGGCAATGAGCAGCATCTGCTCATTGTAGGTGATCTGCTCCGGCAGGTTGGGGTCGCGGGGAAGCATCGTGCGCAGATGGAGCACGGAGGTACGGGCTGGTGTGAGGAGCGGTGTCCAAAACTCGATCAACTCGATCTGGAAGTGCTCGATAAAAGCATAACAGAGCCACTGAAAAAGTTCATCGATCGTATACATAGCGGCAACAGCGCGCAGGAGGAGATTCATCATTACAAACTGTTGCCGTCGTGCGTCAGGTGAACCGGCTCTGCCTTGAGGGTACTGGCTGCTCATGAGCAAAAAAACCTCTGCGTTCAGGTGACGATCTAACCTAGTTAACCAGCTCCGGCGGTCACAGCTAGCTCCTTCCGCCTCTTCTTCAGAACGCCAGGAAAGGGGAAAATTTTCTCTTTTGGACCAACTCTCTTCAGCGAAGATGGCGGCTGCCAGCCCTTGGGCGGTGAAGATGGCGGGACCCCTATACTTGCATACTCGCATACTCGCACAAGGCCCAAGGTCACAATATTACCATAGCAGGCACTACACATAGTGTCAATGAAAATTGTATTAAAGTCAAGTTGAGAGATCGACACATTCTGGTCAATAATTGGTTATCATTCAACTGTGAGCTGGGGACACAGGGGCGCCTCCTCTCCAGCAGCGCGGACGACGGAGAGCAGAGCAGGAGAGCTGGCTGAGCAGAAAGAGGGGCCAGACTGCTCCTGCCCTTGTGAGGGGCGTAGCGTACGCAGCTTCAGCAAGCAGACGTGCTCACGCCCCTGTCTTGGCAGACCTTCCTCGACGGAGAGTAGAGCGGCGTAGCTTACTGGGGAATAATGCCAGGTACCAGGTACTGCTGGACCATGACAATCACTCCCAGAATGCAGGCCAGGATGATACTGTGCCAGAATGTGCGGCGTACCACCAGGCCCTCCTTGCCGGTCAAACCAATGGTCGAGGCGCCCGTTGTCAGATTCTGCGGCGAGATCATCTTTGACATCACTGCCCCGCTGGAATTGGTGGCCGCCATCAAGATCGGACTCAGCTTCAACTGCTGGGCCGCCACCACCTGCAGATTGCCGAAGAGGGCGTTCGACGACGTATCGCTGCCGCTCAGGAAGCAGGCGATCCAGCCCAGGAAGACGGAGAAGAAGGGGAAGACCACGCCCAGCGAGGATATGGCCAGGCCGATGGTATAGGAGATGCCTGAGTAGTTAAAGAGATAGGCCAGACCCACGATGAACATCACAGTGAGAATGGCGTAGCGCAACTGGCGCCAGGTGTCGGTCAGCGCCTGCCAGAGAATAACCGGGCGTGCCCCGGCGGCGATCATCACTGCTGCCGTCAGCAACATGGCCAGCAGAATAGCCGTCCCTGTGCCCAGGGGCTGGAAGCTATAGATCGCGGCATAGGGCTTCTTGTAAAGGGTCAGATAAATCGCGTTATGCAGGTTGGGCCAGGGCACGTTGATCTGGCCGATCTTCGCCACGCCGGCGAAGGTCCAGATAATCACCACTGCGCTCACCAGCAGCCAGGGCAACCAGGCCAGGAGCGTCTCCCCCAGGGTCGGGCGCTCGGTGGTCGACTGGCTCGTTCCGCCCGCGCCACGGGCGCTGGAGCTGGCATTCGCAAAAGCTGCCATATACTCCGCCGTATCGCGTGGCTGCCAGATCTGTACAAAGAGGATCACGCACAGCAGCGACACCAGCGAGGCCAGGACGTCGGGCAATTCCGGACCGATGAAATTAGAGACCGCGAACTGGGTCAAGGCGAACGAGAGACCTGCCACCAGCGCTGCCGGCCAGCAGGTGCGCAGGCTGCGCACGCCAGCATAGACCACCAGGGCATAGAACGGCAGCAAGAGACTAAAGATAGGAAGCTGGCGCCCAACCATTGCTGACAGGGCCCCTGTTGGCAGGTTGGTCACGCCGTGCAAGGTCGTAATCGGCACACCGAGCGCCCCAAAGGCCACCGGCGTGGTATTGAAAATCAGGGTCATCACAATGGCATCCAGCGGCTCAAAGCCAAGGCCCATCAGGAGCGCGCTGCAGATTGCCACCGGTGTTCCGAAGCCCGAGATCCCTTCCATCAGCGCCCCGAAGCTGAAACCGATGATGAGCAGCAGAATGCGGCGGTCCGCCGGCACATTATGGACCATCCAGCGGCGAAATAGCTCGAATTTCCCCGTGCGCACCGCCACGTTGTAGAGCCACATCGCGTTCCAGACGATCCACATCACCGGCCAGAGGGCGAAGACCATGCCGTTGAGCGTCGAGCTGGCCGCCAGCTGAAAGGGCATTTGCCAGACGAAAACGGCGATCAACAAGCCGACGATCAGCCCGATCAGGGCTGAGAGCCAGGCCGGCAGACGGATCACTCCCAGCAGGATCAGGACGACGGCGATGGGAATAATCCCTACAAGGAAGGAGAGAAAGAGGTTATTAGCAACGGGAGTCAGTAACTGGTGAAACATCGCTGTTTGGCTCCTTGCGTCCAGACTACGGTATCCTGGTTGCGCTCTCCGTGCCTGTAACCGCGTCCGCCTCAGCGCGAACGCCATGCTCAAGGGACAGGCCGGCGGGCGGCTGTCAGCGGTACCGGACCAGATCAGATGCATCTGCCTGGGCATCATCGCCGCGCAGAGCAGAGCAAAGCAGAAACTGCCCGCTGAACCCAGGGGCGAGCGCCTGGCAGAGGAGAACAAGGGACCGGACTATTCGGCCTGCCCCGCTGCGCTCCCTGCCTGTCCTGTCCTGTCCTGCTCTGCCCTGCCTGACCTGCTTGACGAGCTGAACTGAGCTGGCTGGCTCGCTGCCAGTGGCCTGTGCCAGAGACAAAGAGAGCGCGCCTCACGTTGCTGAGGTAAGCAGAAAGAATAGCCACCTCGCTCGTGGCTTGGCTAGAGCGCTGATGAGTGTATAAGGGTGGACGGATATGAACGGGTGCGAGTAGCGACCGGACCGGGCCATCGCCTCCTTTCATTGGGGCCGTCGCCGCCGTCGCCTTGCGGTAGGTAGCTCGCCCGAAAGCGACAAGGCGACAGCGCTGCAACGCGCCAGGCGCTGCGCTGGAGACGTCGTTTGGGGTAGGCATAGCCGACAACGAGGGGAGAGGAACTACAGGAGCAGGCCCTGTGCCTATGGCGAGATGGCCTTACTTAGCCAACCAGGAGGCGGCAAGCCATCAGTGGCCCGTCTGATGGGGTTGCCTGTCGGTGACCCACCCTGTTCTCCTCTTGGGGCTGCTGGCACCGCTTCGTCTTGAGAAGAGGCGCGAAGCGGCTGAGCTTTTCAAGAGAGCAATGAGCGGCTTACTCTGGCCGTTCCTTCCCTCCCTGTCATAAAGCCTTATTACTATAGAGTGTGGCATTACCGGCTGTCACCTGTCAAGATGCACCGTGCGTGATTGGCCTGCGCGCCCGGTGGAGACGAGGTGTGATATAATGAATGAGAACATGGGCCGGTCAACTGGCGTCATCACCATAAGAGGGCACCCACCGACCAGCGCCAGCCAGGGATGCGGGCGACCATGCCAGCCGGGCTGCAGGAGAAGAGAGCGACATGCAACTGCTAACGAAGATTCTGGGAGATCCCAATCAGCGCGAACTGAAACGCATCCAGCCGATCATTGATCGGATCAATGCCTTAGAACCTGAAATTCAGAAGCTGAGCGACGAAGAACTGGCGGGCAAAACAGCAGAATTCCGCGCGCAGCTCGCCCTGTATCTCAAGGGGGGGCGTGTCCTGGAGGACGAGCTGCTCAAGCTCTTCCGTGAGGCGATCACCAGCGTTGAGCCTCTGGCCGAGCGCTGCAGCGATGAGCAGCTTCGGGCCGCCATTACCGGCTACTGTCAGAAGCTTGACCGGCGACGCGACGAGGAGGAGGTCCTGCGCAATCAGCTGGCCGATGTTTTAGACGAGCTCTTTGCCGCTGGCTACGAGCGGCTCAATCCCACCTTCAACGCCTTGCGCGTCGAAGCCGTCATGGACCTGGTAGAAGAGCGGCAGCTGTGGCCGGAGGAGGAGCCCAACCCTGAAGAGGCCATCATGGGCTTGCTCCAGGAGGTAGAACCTGACCTGGCGCAGCTGCCAGAGGAGGAGCGTCGGCGCGCTTTCGCCAAAGCCTGGGCCATCTTCGAAGAGGAACGCCGCCAGGCCCGTAATCCCGATGAGGGGGCTGACGAGCGTTTAGAGCGGCTCCTGAGCCGCATTCTCACCCATCTGCAGCCGGAGCTGGTCGCCTACAAAGCCGAGGCTATGCAGTCGCTGAGCGAGGACATGGCGCGGCGCTATCGCCAGAAAGGCAAGACCCTTGACGATCTTCTGCCCGAGGCCTTTGCGGTCGTGCGCGAAGTGGCGCGGCGCGTGCTCAACATGCGCCATTTCGATGTCCAGCTCATCGGCGGTGTCGTGCTCCATCAGGGCAAGATCGCCGAGATGAAGACCGGTGAAGGAAAAACCCTGGTGGCCACCTTGCCCGTCTATCTCAACGCCCTCACCGGCAAGGGCGTCCATGTCGTGACCGTCAATGATTACCTGGCGCGCCGTGATGCCGAGTGGATGGGGAAGATCTACCGCTTCCTGGGCATGAGCGTAGGCGTCATCGTCAACGCCGTCGAGCCGCAAAGTCCCGAGCGACGCGCCGCCTATGCTGCCGACATCACCTACGGCACCAATAACGAATTCGGCTTCGACTATCTCCGCGACAACATGGTCACCGACCTCAGCCAGATGGTCCAGCGTGAGCTGAACTACGCCATCGTTGATGAGGTCGACAACATCCTGATCGACGAAGCGCGCACGCCGCTCATCATTTCTGGTCCTGGCCCTGAATCGACAGACCTCTACGTCAAGTTTGCGCGCCTGGTCCCGCGACTCAAGCCTGAGATTGACTATACCGTCGACGAGAAGTCGCGCACGGTCATGCTGACTGACGAGGGCATCGAAAAGATGGAGCGCATGCTCGGCACCCAGAACCTCTATGCCGAGGAACACCTTGATCTGGCGCGCTATATGGAGAATGCCCTCAAGGCGCACGTCCTCTTTAAGCGTGATCGGGACTACCTTGTCAAAGATGGCCAGGTGATCATCGTCGACGAGTTCACCGGGCGTTTACTGCCGGGCCGGCGCTATAGCGAGGGATTGCACCAGGCGATCGAGGCCAAGGAGGGGGTGCAGGTTCAGCGCGAGAACCATACCTATGCCACGATCACCTTTCAGAACTACTTTCGCCTCTACCGCAAGCTGGCAGGTATGACTGGCACGGCCATTACCGAGGCGGAAGAGTTCCATAAGATCTACAAGCTGGATGTGATCGTCATCCCGCCCAACAAGCCGATGATCCGCCAGGACCTGCCAGACCTCATCTATCGGACCGAAGAGGCCAAGTGGCGTGCCGTGGTCCGAGAGATCAAAGAGCGCCACGAGCGCGGGCAGCCGGTGCTGGTTGGCACGACCTCGGTTGAGAAATCTGAGCATCTCTCGCACCTGCTCTCGCTAGAGGGCATTCCTCACAACGTGCTCAATGCCAAGCACCACGAGCGCGAGGCCCAGATCATCGCTCAGGCCGGACGCAGCGGAGCGGTGACGATCGCCACCAACATGGCTGGACGTGGTACCGACATCCTCCTGGGCGGCAACCCTGCCAGCTACTTTGACCTCGTGTTGCGCAAGCATGCCGAGCACGTCGACTACATTCGCGAAATGCCTGAGAATACGCCGGAGGAGCGTGAAGAGAAAGAAGAGGCTATCCGACAGTATATCGAGGGCATGACTGAGGAGGAGAAGAACGAGATCCTCCAGGACCTGATTCGCCAGTGTGAGGAGGATCACCAGCGGGTTGTAGAGCTAGGCGGCCTGCACGTCATCGGTACCGAGCGTCATGAGTCGCGGCGCATCGACAACCAGCTACGTGGCCGCGCCGGGCGCCAGGGTGATCCCGGCTCCTCGCGCTTCTACCTCTCGCTCGAGGACGACCTCATGCGCCGCTTTGGGGCTGATCGGGCCTCGAATTTTATGAAGATGGCGGGCATGGACGATGACACTCCGCTGGAGAGCAGCCTCGTCTCACGCTTTATCGAGCAGACCCAGGCTCGCGTCGAAGGCTACAACTTCGACATCCGCAAGCATGTTGTCGAATACGACGACGTCATCGCCAGGCAGCGCGAGGTTATCTATGCCGATCGGCGAGCCGTCCTCGAACGAGCCGACATGCACGAGCGTGTCCTGGAGATGATCCGCAACGAGATTGCGGCTCTCGTTGATCGCTGCATTCCCGGGCAGGCCATCAACGATGAGGGCGAGCTAGAGCTGCTCTTCACCCAAATCGAGCGCTGGGTCCATGTCCCCGAGGACTTCCTGCCGGAGAACCTGCATGCTCTGCGCAAAGACGAGCTGAAGGAGCGCCTGAGCGAGCTGGTCATCGAGCATTACGAAGCCCAGGGGCGCCGCCTTGCTGAGCTGGCCGAGGAGCACCTGGGTCAGGGTGTACCCACTCTGGGCGACCTGGAGCACTCCATCACGCTGCAAGTCGTCGACCGTCTCTGGATGGATCACATCGATGCCCTCGATGTAATGCGCTCCGGCATCCAGTTCCGGGCCGTCGGCCAGCGTGATCCGCTGACCGAATTCAAGAACGAAGCCTATCGCATGTTTGAGGAGCTGAAGCGCGCCATCCAGCATTACATCGTCGATGAACTGCTCAAGATGCTGCGCGGCGAGATCACCGTGACCGTCCAACGCCCGCAGCCGAAGCCGCGTCAACTGCCGCGCAACCTGCGCACCAACGTCGACGAGATTGCGCGTCTGAGCGGTCAGGCCAAGAGCGACGGCAACGGCGCCCGCCCGCGTAGCAGCGGCGGACGGCGCGCGGCCCGCGGCGGCACAGCAGTCGCCAGCCCCTCCGTGACGCAGCCAGCAGCCCCCCCGCGCAAGATCGGGCGCAACGACCTCTGCTACTGCGGCAGCGGCAAAAAGTACAAGAAGTGTCACGGTGCCTAGGCCAGGCCTGGATCAGTCATCATTGAAGGTGGGGAGCCAGTTCACCTCAGCAGAAACGAACTGGCTCCCCATCTTTGCGTTGGCAACCTATAAGCATTTAGTTATCGTAAAGCTTACCAGCTTTTAACTTATTTCATAGCAACTTCGCCTGTTCGTGTGTTATCCTTGTTATGGAGCGAGCAGGCCCCGCAGATCTATAGGTCAAAGCTTATCAAAGCGCTTCTGGAGAGAGGAGCAGAGATCATAATGAGCAGTCAATATACTATGAATGGCAATGGCGCACATGGAAAGCGGCAGACGCCCTATAGTGGCCCCAGCGCCGAAGAGCTGGAGCGTTCCTGGCGCGAAGATCCGCGCTGGCAGGGCATCAAGCGGCCCTATAGCGGACAGGACGTCGTGCGTCTGCGCGGCTCCATTCAGATAGAATACACCTTAGCGCGTCTGGGAGCTGAGCGGCTCTGGGAGCTGCTGCACAGAGAGCCATATGTGGCGGCGCTCGGCGCGCTCACGGGTAACCAGGCTGTTCAACAAGTCAAAGCTGGTCTCAAGGCTATCTATCTAAGCGGCTGGCAGGTGGCTGCCGATGCCAATCTGGCGGGGCAGATGTATCCTGACCAAAGTCTCTACCCCTCCAACAGCGTGCCGCACGTCGTCAAGCGCATCAACCAGGCACTGCAGCGGGCTGACCAGATTCAGCAGGCCGAAGGAAAAGGAGACATCTACTGGTTTGCCCCGATTGTGGCCGATGGAGAGGCGGGCTTTGGCGGACCGCTCAACGTCTATGAACTGACCAAAGCCATGATCGAGGCTGGCGCGGCGGGCGTGCACTTTGAAGATCAGCTCGCCTCAGAGAAGAAGTGTGGCCATCTGGGTGGCAAGGTCCTGATTCCCACGCGCCTGGCCATTCGCAACCTGATTGCTGCCCGGTTGGCGGCGGACGTCATGGGGGTGCCGACCATTCTCATTGCGCGCACCGATGCCAACGCGGCCACCCTTATCACCAGCGATGTCGACCCGGCTGATCATCCCTTCCTCACCGGTGAGCGCACCCCCGAGGGGTACTTCCGCACGCGCCACGGGCTGGAGGCGGCCATTGCCCGAGGGCTGGCTTATGCTCCCTATGCCGATCTCATCTGGTGCGAGACCTCTGAGCCGAATCTGGACGAGGCGCGGCGCTTTGCCGAGGCCATCCACGAGAAGTATCCTGGCAAGCTGCTGGCCTACAACTGCTCGCCTTCGTTCAACTGGAAGAAGAAGCTCGACGCTCACACCATTGCCACCTTCCAGGACGAGCTGGGCAAGATGGGCTACAAGTTCCAGTTTGTGACCCTGGCCGGCTTCCACGCCCTCAATCAGAGCATGTTCAAGCTGGCGCTGGGCTATCGTCAGCGCGGCATGGCGGCCTACGCCGACCTGCAAGAAGAAGAGTTTGCTCTGGAGCGCGAGGGCTACACGGCCACGCGCCATCAGCGTGAGGTTGGCACCGGCTACTTCGACGAGGTAGCGATGGTTATCTCTGGCGGCCAGGCCTCGACTGTGGCCCTGGCTGGTTCGACCGAAGCAGAACAATTCCATTGATATCCTTCCATCCATCTTCTGGTCACTCCTGACGGGTAGCGGCGAACGCCGACGCGCTTGAGCGTGCCTGCTCCGATGTCGTACAATGGGGGGAAAACGACAAAGGCTGGTGGGCGCGTTCAGGCGCGTCAGGCGTATCAGGCGTGCCCCCATTGTGTCAGGCAGAAAGGCGAAGCGAAGCAGATGACGAAGCAGAGCTATCCAGACGGGCTTGAGATCAAAGCACCGGTTCCGCCCGAATACGCAGAGATACTGACGCCAGAGGCATTGCACTTTGTGGTGACGCTGGTGCGCGAATTCGGGGGGCGTCGCGAGGAGCTGCTGCGCAAGCGTGTCGAGCGGCAGGCCGAGATCGATGCCGGCAAGCTCCCCGACTTCCTGCCAGAGACGGCCCATATTCGTGAAGCAGACTGGACGATCAACCCCGTCCCTGCCGACCTGCAAGATCGGCGCGTGGAGATCACTGGTCCCGCTGAGCGCAAGATGATCATCAACGCACTCAACTCAGGGGCCAAGGTTTACATGGCCGACTTTGAGGATGCCCTCAGCCCAACCTGGGCCAACCTTGTGCAGGGGCAGATCAACCTGCGCGACGCCGTCCGGCGCACCATCAGCTATGTCAGCCCCGAGGGCAAGCACTACCGCCTCAACGAACAGATCGCCACGCTGGTGGTCCGTCCCCGTGGCTGGCACCTGCCAGAGAAGCATGTTCTGCTCGATGGCAAACCCATTTCCGGCAGCCTCTTCGACTTTGGGCTGTATTTCTTCCACAACGCGCGCGCCCTGCTTGAGCGCGGCACTGGCCCCTACTTCTACCTGCCGAAGATGGAGAGCCATCTGGAGGCGCGCCTGTGGAACGATGTCTTCCTGCTGGCCCAGGAGCAGCTCGGCATCCCGCGCGGGACGATCAAGGCCACGGTGCTGATCGAAACGATCCTGGCCGCCTTCGAAATGGATGAGATCCTCTACGAGCTGCGCGAGCACTCGTCGGGCCTCAACTGCGGACGCTGGGATTACATTTTCAGCGCCATTAAGAAATTCCGCAATCACGAGCAATTCCTCTATCCCGATCGGGCCCAGGTGACGATGACCACGCCCTTTATGCGGGCCTATACGCTGCTGACCATTAAAACCTGCCATCGGCGCAATGCCCACGCCATCGGCGGCATGGCGGCCCAGATCCCCATCAAGAATAATCCGGCGGCCAACGAGGAGGCGATGGAGCGCGTGCGCGCCGATAAGCGGCGCGAGGCGACCGACGGCCATGACGGCACCTGGGTGGCTCATCCCGGGCTGGTGCAGGTGGCTCAGGAGGAATTCGATCGCGTCATGCCGCAGCCGAACCAGATCGAGCGCAAGCGCGAGGATGTGCAGGTGAGCGCCGCCGACTTGCTGCGCGTGCCCGAGGGGACCATCACCGAGGGCGGCCTGCGAACGAACATCAGCGTAGGGACGCAGTATCTGGAGGCCTGGCTTGGCGGCCTGGGCTGTGTCCCGATCAATAACCTGATGGAGGATGCCGCCACGGTCGAGATCTCACGCTCCCAGATCTGGCAGTGGGTGCATCATCCGCGCGGCATTCTGGACGATGGGCGCAAAGTGACACTGGAGCTGGTGCGCCAGCTGGCGCGCGAGGAGCTGGAGAAGATCAAGGCCGCCGTCGGTGAGCAGACCTATCAGTCGCGCCGCTACGAGCAAGCCTACAATCTCCTCGATGGCATTATCGCCAACCGCGAGTTTACCGAGTTTCTGACACTGCCGGCGTACGAGCTCATCGATTGATGGGCCTGCCGATAGATGCGGGGGAAGGGAGAAGATCCCTTCTCTCGCTTTGTTTTGGGGGCAGCAGCGCAGCGCCCTTGTCACACGCGCTTACGCGTCATCGACTGGCGCTGGTCGCCCCTGAGCTGACCAGTGAGCGGCCTGGGCTTCGATACCCCTGATGAAAGCGGTTTTGGCATCGGTATAAGCAGCGACGTCGTTGGGGAAACGTACCGCCAGCGCCCGCTTCAGGCGAGCGTACTCCTGGGCTGTAGCCGGATGGGCGCGCAGGTAATCGCGAAAGAGCAGATGGCGCTGCCAGAAAGGACTGTTGTACTCCACCATGTGCAGATGGTGGGTATGTTCCTCGCCGTGGAGCTTGCGAAAGTAGCGTCGCTCAGGGATAAAGCGCTCAACCTCTGGCAGGTACTCATAGCCGAGGGCGCGCAGCGGCTCGATGCAGGAGGTAGCATGCGAGAGCTGGGCTACTGCTGCCATAATATCGATAATGGGCTTGGCGGCCAGGCCAGGCACAGAGGTACTGCCGATATGCTCGATAGCCACCAGCCAGGGGCCGATGGCCGCAAGCAGCCGCTGGCGCTCGGCGGCGTACTCCAGCGGCCACTGGGGATCGTAATCGACCAGCACGACGCGGCGGCTCATATGGCACCATACCTTTCCAGCAACGACCAGATCTGCGCCGCGATCTCCGCCGGTGGGCGCAATCTTTCCTGCTCATCGGCGCAAGCAATGGTCTCCCAAGGACCATCGGCGCGGGTGCTGGCGAGCTGCTCATAGACCTCGGCGCAGCGTGCCAGATAGACAGCGTCCTCCTCGTGGATATCGCGTGTACCCCTTTGGTTCTGCTGCTGGGCGCGTGTAGCCAGCAGCCTGGTGGCCACTGCCACCGGCAGGCGCAGATAGAGCGTGAGCGTGGGGCGCGGTAGACCGAAGACGTCATACTCCAGGTGCGCCAACCAGGTCAGGAAAGCCTCCCGCTCTGCGCCAGTGAGGCGTGCCCCTTGGTGGGCCAGGTTAGAGGCCACGTAGCGATCCAGCAGCAGGAGATCGCTTTCCGTCGCCAGGCGAGAAAGCAGCTCCAAACTTTCCAGGCGGTCGCCGGCGAAGAGCAGGGCGGCTGAGCGCGGCGGCACCTCGGTCAGAGGGCCAAAGTCGCCACGCAAGTAGGCGGCCACACAGCGCCCGAAAACGGTCTCAGTGTAGCGAGGGAACGAGAGACTGGCCACGCGCAGCCCCTGGCGACGCGCCCGCTCCTCCAGCAGGCGCAGCTGCGTCGTCTTGCCAGCCCCATCGATCCCTTCCAAGGCTACTAGCATCAAACAACAGGCTCCTTTCCTTTAGCTCTTACCTTCCCCTGTGGCTGCGGGCAAGGCGGGCGGGCTAGTCCAAGGCCCAGGCCAGGGGCAAGGAGCTGGAAGGCTTTCCCCTGGACGGCCTGGGCCTGACTATCCGTCGGACCATTGCTAGAGATCACGGCTGCGCGTGCGGATAACCTCCGTGATATGGGCCACAAACTCCGCCAGCGGCATCGCGCCACGGTTCTCATTCGTTCGCAGGCGCACCGCCACGCTCTCGCTGGCCGCCTCCTTATCGCCTACCACCAGCATATACGGGATCTTCTGCAACTGAGCGTCGCGAATCTTGGCATTCATGCGCTCGTTGCGTGCATCCAGCTCGGCGCGCACGCCGGCGTCCTTGAGAGCAGCCAGCACCTTCTGAGCGTACTCCAGATGGCGGTCGGCGATCGGAATCACCACAGCCTGGACCGGTGCCAGCCAGACCGGGAAAGCGCCGGCGAAATGCTCGATGAGCATGGCCATAAAGCGCTCCGTCGAGCCTGTCACCGCGCGATGGATCATCACCGGGCGGTGGGGCTGACCATCCTCGCCGATATACTCCAGCTCAAAGTTTTCTGGCTGCACGAAATCGAGCTGGATCGTCGCGCACTGCCACTCACGCCCCAGAGCATCGCGGACCATAAAGTCCATCTTCGGACCATAGAAAGCCGCCTCGCCGATGCCCTCGCGGTACTCGAGGCCGCGGTGCTCCAGGGCGGCCCGCAGTGAACTTTCGGCTAGCTCCCAGACCTCGTCGCTGCCGACGTAGTCCTCCTTCTTATTTGGATCGCGCAGCGAGAGGCGAATCCAGTAATCGTTGAGGCCGTACGTATTGAAGACCTCCAGCGTCAGATTGACGGCGCGATCGAACTCCTCTTGAATCTGGTCGGGGCGCAGGAAGACGTGGGCATCGTCCTGCGTCACGCTGCGCACGCGTGCCAGGCCCGTCAGTACACCGGGCTTTTCATAGCGATAGAGCGTTGCAAACTCGGCGTAGCGGATCGGCAGCTCCCGGTAGCTGTGCAGCTGTGACTTGTAGAGCAAGATATGATGAGGGCAGTTCATCGGCTTCAGGACGTAGGCGTCGTCCTCCGATAGCTCCTCCTCACTCTGCATGACCGGGAACATATTTTCGCGATACGTGTACCAGTGCTTGGATGTCTTATAGAGCCGCACTTTACCGAGATGGCCCGTCCAGACATGCTGATAGCCGTAGCGCTCCTGCGTCTCGCGCACATAGGACTCCATCAGATGGCGCAGCATCTCGCCATGAGGCAGGAAAAGCGGCACTCCGGCGGGGACATCTTCGCTCATCAGGAAGAGTTTCAGCTCGCGGCCCAGCTTGCGATGGTCGCGCTTCTGCGCCTCTTCAAGGCGCCAGAGATAGTGGTCAAGCTCTTCCTGCGTGAACCAGGCCGTTCCATAGAGGCGCTGCAGCATAGGCCGGTGCTCATCGCCGCGCCAGTAGGCACCGGCGACCCGCATCAGCTTGAAGGGACCAATCTGCCCCGTGTGCTCCACGTGGGGGCCGCGGCAGAGGTCGAGAAAGTTCCCCTGCTTATAGATGCCGACCTCTTTATCGGGCAGGTTCTCAATAATCTCGACTTTATAGACCTGGCCCTTATTGCGGAAGTACTCCAGGGCCTTTTCGCGCGGCCAGCGCTCGTGAAGAAAAGGATACCTGGCCTCAATAATGCGCCGCATGCGACGCTCGATCTCGGGGAAGTCCTCGGGCGTGAGCGGGCGCGGCAGCTCGAAATCATAGTAGAAGCCATCTTCGATGGCTGGCCCGATGGCGAAGCGGGCCTCGGGAAACATCTCCTGGATGGCCTCAGCCATGACGTGGGCCGCGGAATGGCGCATGCGCTGGAGCGGCGTATAATTGACCGTTTCTTGAAGTTCAGCTTCGACAGATTCGGCTGACATACTTTCCTAATACCTCCCTGTCTGGCCTATTCATGGACACGCTCGTTCGTGGTGTCGTCCGACAACAGGATCAACAACAAAAAAGCCTTTCATCCCACGAGGGACGAAAGGCTGAATACGCTTCCGTGGTTCCACCCATCTTCCGCAGGCGCTCATCCTGAGCGGGGTATGCATCTCCCAGTAAGGAAACGCAACCCCAACCAGGGCCAATACGATGGCACTGGCAGGCGAGCCAAGACCTGCGCTCGCGCGACCGCTAACGGGGTCGAGGCGTGTACCTTACTGGCTCGGTACAGGCTGGCGAGGGGTATCCCACTTCCGCGCTGCTTTCCCGAGCAAACCGGCTTGCTGGCGCTCATTCTCGCACACTGGTAGAGGGCCAGCAGAATGACCAGGCTGGCTCGGAGGCGGATCTCCCTCGGGCAGGCACGCTTGCAGCCGCTGGCGTTGCCTCTCTGAGTGCCCTGCGGAGGGGACATGTCTCGCGTGATCGCCGCTGTGACTGAAGTTCTTTTGTCCTTGAAGACGCTGAGTTTCGCTGTTGTCTCGCGCCGTGACGCCAGAATTGGTAATCTCAATGGCTCTAAGTGTAGCATACCTGTCTCCGAATGTAAAGGGCGACCCCGGAGGAAGGGTGTAAGATAGCGGCAGCTGACCGCGTCTATGCCGACCGACCGTCGATCTTGCTTTTAATAATGCTTGCTTGTTTATAAAGAGATTCTTGTGTAATAAAAATAGATATAAAACAGTTGCCATTAGAAATGATATCTGTTATAATCAATTCATCAATCTTATGTGGGAGGAGTGACAGGCAAAGAGGGCGATGGGGTCATCCTGGGATCTGGCGCTGAAGCGGCTCTTTGAGCTGGCAGCTCAGGATTTTGTGGAGCTTGTTTTGCCCGAGGCGCGTTATCAGCGCGATGTCTCTGGCGAGTTTGTGCTCGCCGATATTCCGCTCTTCAAAGAGCTAGGGGCGCTGCGAGCCGATGTGATCAGTGCCTGTGAATTGACAGGCCAGCCAGTAATGGTGCATTTTGAGTTTCAAAGTGGTCCTGATGCACGGATGGCGGAGCGTCTGCTGTTGTATAATGTTCTTGCGGACCAACGCTATCGGTGTCCAGTCTGGTCGTGTGTGGTTTATCTCCGCCGTTGCGCTGCGCCACTTACGCCCTACCAGCGTGAGTTACCTAACAAGAAGAAAGTACATGAGTTTCATTTCCTGGTGCTCAAACTCTGGGACATGCCGGCAGCGGATCTGCTGCAGTCAGCACGCTGGGGCATGTTGCCGCTACTGCCGTTGACACGCGAGGGGCAACGTCGTGAGCTAATTGTGGAGATGAAGCGGCGTCTGGAGCAGGCCAGGCGCTATGACCTGCTGGCTATCGGCTTCTTAATCGCTGCCCTGGCCTGGGCTGGGGCGCCCGCCAGTGAGCGTCAGTGGCTAAAGGAGCAGTTTACCATGTTGGCCGATTTTATTCAGGAGCTGAAACAGACAGACATCTATCAGATGATTCTGGAGGAAGGACTGAAGGAGGGGCGAGAGAAAGGACTGAAGGAAGGACGAGAGAAAGGCCTCAAGGAAGGACTGAAAGAAGGACGTCAGCAAGAACGGGCCGAGCGCCTGAGCGAATTGCGGCGCATGCTGGTAGCCATGGTATCTGCCCGCTTTCCTGAGCTTGGTGAGCTGGCCAGGGAAGTTGCTGCCGGCATCAGCGAGCCAGCGGCCTTGACCGAGCTGGTGGTGAGCGTTGGCCTGGTGCAGGAAGGCGAGCAGCTGCGCCAGCGGCTACTGGAGCAGGCCAGCGGGCATCGTCGTCCATCTAACAGCAAAGTCGATCAATTGGGGCAGTAGGCAGCTGTTAGCTGTGCTAATTGATGACCTTTCGTGCTGCTGAAGGGTGAAGACGGGGCCGCTCTCTTCCTAATCCGAGCGTCGCCGGCCCTTCAGCAGCGTTCCCAGGCGCACCTCACTCATGATCATACCCAAACAGATACAGGCGCCGCCCACCCAGGCCAGGCCGCTCAAGGTCTGGCCTGCCAGCGTCCCAAAGATGCCAGCCCACACCGGCTCACAGGCATAGATCAGCGCCGCATGCGTGCTACTGATATACTGCTGCGCCCAGTTCATGGCCCCCAGGCAAAAGCCGATATCCACCACTCCCATAAAAAGCACAGCTCCCCAAATGGTCCCATTGCCCGGTAGCAGCAGCTCCTGGTGCGTCGACAATGCCGTCGCGAAACTCAGCAGTGAAGTCGTAGCTAGCTGGACAATCGCCAGGTTGAGGGCATCGGCCCCCGCCACAAACTTACTGATGCAGACGATATGCAAGGCGAAAGCAACCGCACAGCCCAGAATCAGGGCTTCGCCCAGGCCAAAGCTCAGGTTGAAATTCTTATTGACCGAGAGCAGCGTCAGGCCCAGCAGAGAGAAGACAAATCCGAGACCTGCCTCCAACGAAGGGCGCTGGCGAAGCAACAACACAGCAAAGAACGGCACCAGCGGGATATACAGGCCCGTAATAAAGCCCGCCTTGCTCGTGATCGTGTACTGCAAGCCCAACGTCTGCAGCGCATAACCACTAAAGAGCAAGACACCGAGGATCATCCCTCTGCGCAGCTCCGCTCCTGTCAACCGGCGTAAGTGGCGGCGAAAGAGCAGCGCCAACGTCAGCGCTCCGATGCCAAAGTTATACCCTAAGTAAGTAAAGAGACCGACAAAGTGGATAGCATACTTCGTCACCAGGAACGTACTGCCCCAGATCATCGTCACTACCAGAAGCAACCCATCGATGCGCAAACGCCACCAGAGTCCTCTCGCCGGGGATGCTCCTTCAGAAGCAGAGGTAGAAGAAACCAGCCTGGGCTGTTCCGCTGCAGTAGTGAGCTTCTCTTGTGGAGTCATGGTCGTGAGACAGGTACCTTTCCAGGGGGACCGCGAGCCTATGCCTATGGTTCCCATTGTCCATCAAACAAGGTTGTTGCTGCCCCTCTCCTCTCCCCAGCTGCCCAAGCAAGCAGCACAACGGCGCAGGGGTAGACGAAGTCAGCTCGGCAGGGCTGACCTGGTAGAGCCGGGATGACCGGCAGCCAGTCAGCCAGCCATCAGTCTAACACAAAAAGCCCCGCCTCGTCAGCCCACAGTGGGCGGAGAGGCGGGGATAGGCGAGAAGCGGTGCAGAAGAAAGAGACTCGGCTCCTTCCTCTACCTCTGAGTGTGGCCGGCTTCGGTCTGCAAGCTTGCCGCGTTGGGAAGAGCGGCCTCTCGCCGCAAAGCCTCGACCAGCTCGCGCAGGAATAGCTCGGCATCGGTGACCAGGCCAGCCGCCTGGAAACTGCCGCGATCGGCCAGCTTCGTCACCACTGCTGGGTTGATATCCACCACCACCGTGCGCACTGTGGCCGGCAGCAGGTTGCCGGTGGCAATGGCGTGCAGCATCGAAGCCACCATAATCGCCATCTCCACCCCTTGCAAAGCGCGGCGCATCTGGCGCTGCGCCTCCTGCATATCGGTAATCACGCCCGGCATGGGGCCATCGTCGCGGATCGAGCCGGCCAACACCAGCGGCACCTGGTGCTTGATTGCCTCATAGATCAACCCTTCGCGGAGCAGACCGACCTCGACCGCCTTCTCTAGCGAACCAACCGCCCGAATCGCATTGATCGCCCGCAAGTGATTGCGATGGCCGCCTTCTACCTGTTCACCCGTGCGCAGATCGACCCCGAGCGAGGTACCGAAGAGGGCCGCCTCCACATCGTGGGTCACAATGGCGTTCCCTCCGAAAATGACCTGCACGTAGCCGCGCCGGATCAGCTCCGCCACATAGCGGCCCGCCCCCGTGTGGATCACTGCCGGGCCGAGCACAAAGAGAATCTTTCCACCGCGGGCCCGGGTCTCCTGCATCTGGCGCGCGATATGCTGGATCATCAAGATCTTCGCTTTCTCAGAAGAGACATCGCTCTGCATAAAGGCAAAGATCTCGCGCTCGCGGGCGCGCTCAAAGGACTGTACCCGGATACCTTCGTGGCCAACCACCACCTCGTCGCCGACCTCGACCTCATGCATCGGCTTGCAGTAGGCACGGCGGTGCTCACGATCAATGACGATGGCCACATCCATCTCAATCTGCTCCACATCGACCCACTGGCCCCCGAGCCGGACCTGTGTCGGCAGGTTCGTCGTCGAATAGAAGCCCTCGGGGAGCACTCCCCGCTGTTCCACACGTGCTGTACGCACATCGTGACCATTGACGAGCATGGCCCCGAGCTGCTGCAGCTCCGAGAGGATCAGATCGAGCGTCTGCTCGTCATCGGCTTTGATCTCCATGCGCACATAGCTCGGCTCGCTCTTATGCTTACCGACCTGAATCTCCTGAATCAGGAAGTCACCGCCGCGATCCATGATGATGTCCCAGGCGCGCGGCAATGTCCAGGAGTCAATGATATGTCCACTGAGTTCGATAATTTCGCTCGCCATGAGAATGACGCTTCCCCCAGACCAAACAAGATGGAACGCTCAAGCACTGCCTGCTGCTTGGGCGTTGTGTAAGTAACAGGGCAAGGACGGAACAGAGAGGAAAAGAGGCGACTCCGTTGCCCACCTGTGGCCCCGCGCGCTGTTCTGGGTCCAGTTTAGTGCGCCCAGGCATGGCTGTCAACTCCTGGCGCTGGCCAGGGCCGCCGCAGTGATGGCTACCAGCGTCGTCCAATAGGGCAGATAGTTTGGAAGGGACAGGCCCGGCATTTGGCCGCTTTCTGCCGGGCGAGTATGGGCGGCTGCTCGGCGCTGCAGCGCTGCATCTCTTCGAGCAGACGAATCACCTTGCGTCGCAGCGCCGGCGTGTATTCGATGGTAAACTCGTTGTCTGCGTAGCGCAGGATGCCGTGCGTTGGGGGAACAGCAAAGTAGTCCTCCAGGATCAGGCAGTAGGCGCCGATCTGGACTACATGGTTGCTATAAGGCACAGTAGCATTCTGTACCTGCAGCTTCAGCTCGACAGGTACAGGGCGCCCATCTGGCAGCTCGACGACATAATCAGGCTTACCGACCAGCGGATAGCTGCTCGATATCAGCGGCTCCCCCTGGCCGTCGGCGTCCTCGTAGACAAGGGTGCCCTCGGGCAGACCCAGAGCACGCTGGCGCTCTGCCAACAGACGGGCACGCTGAGCAGCGCGCTCATTGCGAAGCAGGAGCAAGAGCGCGATGGCAATGAGCAGAACGGCAAGGCCAAGCGAAAGCAAGATGCTATTGAGCATGGTTCATTTCTTCGTGCAGCCGCTCTCTGTTGCTCACGGCGTGCGCCGCTCACTCACGCTCGGCCCGGCGGGACATTGGCTGCGCTGAGCGAGCGGAGCGAGCGCACGCCCTCAGCCGGCCAGTCAGTGCAGGAAGACGGCGGCGGCGATGAGCACGATGGCGCCGATCAAGAGCACAATGGCGACCAGGGTGAGCCGACGGCTGCAGCCGGAGAAGGGCAGAGCGCGCGCTTCATCGTAGACGTCTTCCAGCGCCTCCGCATGTTCTCGATGTTGCTCCTGCCCGGTATCGAAGGCGCCCCGCCGCAACAAGAGACGCTCGTGCAGCTGATACTCCGGGAGCGCCGTGGCCTGGGGGCCATGCTCGTGCTCCAGCTCGACCATTCGTGCGAATAGCTCTTCTGTATCTGCCTGGGCGGCTGGCTCGTATTGCTCGTGCCACCAGGCGAGCGGACAGTATTCGAAGGCTGCCACTTCGCTGGCGGTAAAATAGCGTTTGGACTTTTCTTTCCCTCGCGGCTGGCGTTGCTCTGGCTGCATGGAGGCTCCTCCACAGCGGCGACCTGACGGCCTTCCTGCCCGCCGTAACCGGCGCTGGTCTTATTCGCTGCGGGCGGGCTGCTTCGCCTCGCTGGTCTCGGAGCTGGGACTGGTACCGGCCAGCCCTAGCTCAGCGGCGATGCCCGACATGGCCGTGATGACATTGGCAATGTGCTCGTCAAGGTCAACGCCCAGCTCAGCGGCTCCGCGGACGATATCATCGCGGTTGACACCGGCGGCGAAGCCTTTCGTTTTCATCTTCTTGCGTACCGACGAGACCTCCAGTCCAAGAATACTCTTGTTGGGTCGCACGAGCGCAGTCGCAGTAATGAGGCCAGTGATCTCATCACAGGCATAGAGTGCTTTGGAGAGCAGATCGCTCCGTGGATGGGTCTCTGCATTGAGGTCGTTATGGGCCAGAATGGCATAGATAATGCGCTCGTCGTAGCCGGCCTCGCGCAGCCAGCCGGCCAGCACGCGGGTGTGCTGCTGCAGGTCAGGATACTCCTCGTAGTCGCAGTCGTGCAGCAGACCAGTAATGCCCCACAGCTCTTCGTCCTCGCCGTATTTGCGCGCATAGAAGCGCATGGCGGCCTCGACAGCTAACATATGACGCTGCAGATTCAGATTTTTCACGTGCTCGGTCATCAGACGATAAGCATCATCACGAGTTGGCATATGCACGTTTTCTCCAGTTGCTCTCGTTTCTCTCAGGCGAGTGTCCTGGGAGTTTCCATTATAGCACAGGTCTCCCGTCACGGCGTATGGCCTGCTGCCATCGGCCTGTGAGAAAAGCAGGGAAAGGATAGCGCCCCACGCGCAAAGTATGCTATACTGGGAGCAATCGAGATGGGCGCGGCGCGCTCAGCTCGTTGCAGAGCAGCATTGGCCCCGCGCTCCTCGGGAGTAAAGATCATTACAGCATGTCTCATCCTTCTATTGTATGCCTGTTACCGACGGCGGGCTGCATGTGGGCCGCTGCGGGTAGCGGCAGATCTAGATAGGGGCTGGTTTTCTCGATGAGCGAGATTAAGGTTAATCCGGGCGAGCCGTTTGACGTCGCCCTGAAAAAGTTTAACCGCCGCGTGCAGCAGGATGGCATTCTCTCTGAGGCCCGCCGTCGCGCGCGCTATGAGAGTCCGCAGGACCGCCGCAAACGCAAGGCGGCCAACCTGCGTCGTAAACTTCGTCGTTCGCGCCGTGGTTGAGGATGGCGCCAGACCCACAACAGGGTGCTGGCTGCCGCCTACCGGTGATTGCCGTTCAAGCTGTTCCTCTATGGGTATGGGAGAGGGGAGTGACTCATTGAGGAGTGGAACCCGTCTGGCGCTCCCTCCTCGCCGCTGGGGTATCTCCCTTCCGGCGGTGACATCTTCCCATCTCCCCTTTTTTCTATAGAAGCTCCCCTCTCTTCTCCTGGTTGAAGAAATACCTCTCTTACTTGTCTTTCTCCTCTTGTTGAGATCTGGCCCCGACGCCTGAATCTCCGGCAGCTGACTCGGGCTCGCCCGTGGACTAGGCGCGCAGCGTCACTCCCAGGCCGGGAGCCTCGGGCAGGACCAGCTTGCCCTGGACGACTCGTACGCCGCTGCAGGGGTCGTTGCCAACGAGCAGGTTGCCGTCGAGATCGGCGTAGTCTACAAGCGGCGTCAGGTGGGCGGCAGCGGTAATCGCCAGCGAGCTTTCGATCATGCAGCCCAGCATGACCTGGAGGTGGTGGGCGCGGGCTGCGTGGATCAGCTTCAGGGCCCGATTGATGCCACCACATTTCATCAGTTTAATGTTGATGCCGTCGACACAGCCGACAAGGCGTGGAATGTCTTCCAGGGAGACGCAGCTTTCATCAACGATGATTGGGACGGGGACCTGCTGACGAAGGAGGCGCAGGCCCTCCAGGTCGCCGGGGGCGATGGGCTGCTCAACAAACTCGATGCCGTACTCGGCCAGGGCGTTGATGGTGCGAATGGCTTCCTTGACGGTCCAGCCGGCATTGGCGTCAACGCGCAGAGTGGCCTGCGAGACAGCGCGGATGGCCCGCACGTTCTCAACGTCCTGCCTGGTGCCTACTTTGATCTTGAGAATGGGATAATCGCGGGCGCGAGCTGCCTTCTCGGCCATGCGCTCAGGCGTATCGAGGCCGATGGTGAAGGAGGTGAGGGCGCTGCGCTCAGGATTGAGGCCGAGCAGACGATAGAGCGGCAGGTTGAGCCGCTTCCCAACGAGGTCGTAGAGGGCCATGTCAATAGCGGCTTTAGCGGCGGGACTGCGCCCGATGGCCTGGTCGAGGCGCGCAAGAATGTCCTCGATGAGGAACGGGTCATCTCCAAGCTCCTCAGCAAAGCGCTCCAGGCAGGCGCGAGTAGTGGCAAAGGTGTCGCCATAGTAGGCAGAGGGGGCGGCTTCGCCGTAGCCGCTGAGACCATCGTGAGTGATGGTGACAAGCAGATTGTCGGCGACCTCTTCGACGCCACGCGAGATGCGGAAGGGCGTACTGAGTCTGAGCTGCAATGGGCGAGTCTCTAGCTGCATGATTGGCTGCTCCTTGCTCTCCTTGGGGTCTTGATTGCTGCGGGCTGGCTTCTCCAGGCTCTCGTCGCGCCTCCTCCTTCGCTCTCTTGGGACCTGCCTGGTTGACTCCAGAGCTGCTCACTCAGCGTATGAGATCCAACGCAACGCCAAAGCCGGAGGGCCGTATCTGCTTCAGAGCATAGCATAGGAGGCCAATGGCTGTCTGCTCCTGGTTGGGCTGGAGAAAGGTCGATGATGAGGTTGCGACAGGCTTGAGACAGGACTCTGCCTTCCTTGCAACAGCGACTGACTATACTCTCTCCTGTACCGAGGCCCTCGCTCCTGCAGGCAGATAGGCAAACAGCCTGTCGGCTCTCTCGGGGGCCAGGTTCTCAGGCCAGAATCTGGAAAAGAGGAAACAGAGCATGCCTATGAATGCGATAAAGACAGCACTCTATACGTGTTTGAAGCGCTGCGTCAGTTACTGCTTTAATCTACTGAATCTCCTGCTTGGTGGGAAGCTGCCGCCCTTCGGGAGCGCAGCGGTGGTCGTCGAGGAGCAGGGGCGCTACCTGGTGCTGCTCCTTCCCAGCGGGCGGGCGGTCTTCCCTGGCGGCTTTATGACCTGGCGAGAGCACCCGCGCGAGGCGGCGGAGCGTGAGGGACGCGAAGAAACGGGGTTACTGCTGGAAGCCGATGATCTAATCAATTTTTACTCACTGGTGACGACCGACTGGCGGGCTATGAGTACGATCAGTTTTGTCTATCACGCGCATGTGCGCGGTGGGCTTCTGCGTCCGGGAATGGAGGGCCGCCCGTGCTGGCTCACAGAGGAGGAGCTGCGACAACGCATGGATCGCCAGTCGCTTCGTGTTCTCGATGACTACCTGGGCTATTGTCAACGCCGGCGCGACGAGCTGAGTCACGTCAAAACCCTGGTTCCCCTGATGCGCTGAGATGCTGGTCGAAATGGGAAGAGACGGTCGCTGCTGGCTGGCTGTCTCTCCCACGCACGCCTGCTTGTGTTTCAGTCTCCTCTCTATAGTAGTAGCAGAACATACGGATATATAACCATCGAAGATTATATATCCGGTTTTGGAATAACATAGTAATGATAGCAGAGAGGAGAAAATGAATATAACGCGCCTCCGAAGACTCCTCGTGTGGGCCGTGGCCATCGGGCTGATCGTGCCAGCATCGCTGGTGGTAGCTCCGCCGCGGGCGCGTGCTCTGCCCCAGGCCGGGCCGATCGGCAAGATCAGCGTCTTTGCGACTGGGCTAAACAACCCGCGTGGCCTGCACTTCGGTCCTGACGGGCAGCTCTATGTTGCTGAAGGTGGCCTTGGCGGCAAGCAATCTACGGTGGGTCGCTGTCAGCAGGTGCCGTCGCCGATTGGACCGTACACGGGCGGCTTCAGCGCGCGCATCTCGCGCATTGACCGTCACGGCAAGCGTGTCACCTTGATCGATCATCTGCCTTCCAGCCAGACCAGTCCGGCCAGTGGAAGCGAGATCAGCGGCGTCTCTGATCTCAGCTTTATTGGCCACACGCTCTACGGCCTGCTTGCCGGCGCTGGCTGCTCGCACGGCGTACCCCAGGTGCCCAACGCTATTTTCCGCTTTGAGCCGGAGCGTCATCGCGTCGTCTACATTGCCGACCTCAGCCATTTCCTGCAGACTCATCCGGTCAAGAATCCTGAGCCGGAAGACTTTGAGCCTGATGGAACCTGGTATAGTATGGTGGCGGTCGATGGGAGCCTCTATGCGCTGGAGCCGAATCACGGTGAGCTGGATCGGATCACCCCGCCTTGGCAGCATGACCGGCATACAGGGAGTGAGATCCAGCGCGTGGCCGATATCTCGGCCAGCCAGGGCCACATTGTGCCGACGGCGGTGGCCTTCCATCGCGGCCTCTTCTATGTGGCCAACCTGGGCACCTTTCCGGTCCATGTGGGAACAGAGAAACTGCTGGCGATCACGCCGCGTGGCCATGTGCGTGTCCTGATGAGCGGGTTGACGGCGGTGGTTGGCCTGGCCTTTGATTGGCGCGGGCGACTCTATGTTCTGGAGACAACTACTGCTAACAATGCTGGCCCGGTGCCCGGTACTGGTATGATTGTGCGCATCAGCGAGCGCGGACGTCAGGTACTGGTGGCCTCGGGCCTCAGTTTCCCAACCGCTATGACCTTCGGGCCGGATGGCGATCTCTATGTTTCGAACAAGGGCTACGGCTACGCCCCTGGGCAGGGAGAGATTCTGCGTATCCATCTCCCTGAACATTAGCCCTTATCTTCCTCGCCTCGCCGGCTTGCTCAAAACCCTGTTTTGATCCGGCGGAGCCGATCAGCTTTCCCCAGGAGGGCATGAGCCTGATCGTTTGACAGACAGCCCGCGCTGCGTCAGCAGGCTCGTGCCTCTGGCGTTTTGGGTGTTCTGTTATGCCTGTCTTATAGTCTTGCTTGGCCGGGAGAGAGGAGGCGAGCGGCTGGATAGTGACAGAAGTGCCATTTAAGTAAAAAGATATTAAAAGTTAAAGTTCAATTTTAGTGGCAGGTGGTCATGACAGGAAAAGGGCGAGAGATCTGTGTGGATACAGCAAAGGCGGTCAAGGCTCGAATGCGATGCAGGTGATGGAAGGCGGCAGATAGCTGTAAGCGGGGAGCAGTGAAAGTGCACGAGGGAAAGTAAGCAGGCTTATATTGTTGAGAGATTTCTCTCAGAATGGACGTAATATCTATACAGCTCAGCCTGCTACTAAGGAAGGCGGCCAGGCGGACGTTTCAGCGATCGAAAGGAGGCAATGATGCACAAGAAGAAACGTCACCATCCTCGGGGGCACGCGTAGCAGGAAGCATCTTCTCTATGTTACCAGTCGGTGCCGGCTGGTAAAAAGCCACTCATTACCATTTTCTCCGTCCTGACAGGACAGAAGCCAGAAGAGAGGTTACCCGTGCGTAAGAGCAGACCATTCCCTTTGGCCTTGATTCCGGCCTTGCTCTGCCTTATTGCGCTGCTCGTGGCCTGTGGTGGTGGTCAGAGCAGCACCAGCAGTACACAGATTGCGCCGCCTGACAAGCAGGTGCTGCGCATCCCCATCGGCGCAACCGATTTTGGCACGCTGGACCCGGCCCTGGTACAGCTTGCTGTCGACGCCGACACCATTCAGGCTATCTGGACTGGCCTGGTCGAGTGGGACCATAACATTCAGCTTCGTGACCAGCTAGCTCAGTCTCATGAGGTCTCATCTGATGGCCTCACCTATACCTTCCATCTGCGGTCCAACCTCAAATTCAGTGACGGCACGCCGCTCACCTCGCAGGACGTTATTTATAGCATCGATCGCACCCTGCAACCGGCCACCAAGTCGCAGGTTGCCTACTATCTCAATCTGATCAAGGACTACGACAAGATCACCAGCGGTAAGATCCCGACCCTGATCGGCGATAGCCTGCTGGCGCCCGATCCCAACACGGTTGTCATCAAGATCAGCAAACCTGCGGCCTATTTCCTGCAGGCCCTGACCTATCCCTGTTCCTACGTGGTCGAGAAGAAGCTGATCGATAAGTACGGCAGCAAATGGACCGACCACCTGACCGAAGGTGGTGGTGACGGGCCGTTTAAGGTCCAGAGCTACGACCACACCAAGGGCATTGTCCTGGTGCCCAATCCCAACTATTACGGACCCCAGCCCAAGATCCAGAAGCTGGAGTACCTGATCTCTGGCGACCAGGACACCACCTTCCGCGCCTACCAGTCGCATCAGTTCGACTATACCGGTGTTGTGGGCGTCCCACCGGCTCAGATCGACGCTGTACGCAGCTCGCCGGAGTTTCACGAATACGTGAACTTCCGCATCAGGTACATCACCATGAACTACCTGGTGAAGCCCTTTGACAACATCCACATTCGCCAGGCTTTCGCCCTGGCCATTGACAAAGTGCTGCTACAGCAGACCGTCTTTAGGAACACCGTGGAGGCCACCAACCACATTGTTCCCAAGGGCATGCCGGGCTACAACCCCAACCTGGTCGGCCCGGCGGGCGTCAGCAGCCTGTCTGGCGATAAAGCCAAGGCCAAGCAGCTCTTGCAGCAGGGCCTGCAGGAAGAGCACATGACCTCGCTGCCGACCATCACTTTCAACTATTACACCGACGTCAAGGCCATCGTTGACGCCTCCCAGGCCATTGCTCAGATGTGGCAGACTGTCCTCGGGGCTAACGTCAAGCTGGTCGGCACCACCTACGAAAAGCTTATCACCCTGGAGAACGCCACCGTTAACAACCCCAATGGCCTGCAGGTCTGGATCTCTGGCTGGTTGGCAGACTATCCTGATCCGCAGGACTTCCTGTCGGTCTTCTTCGACAAAGGCTCTGGTTACAACCAGATGAACTACGGTCAGAACAACTCGAGCGATGCTGCGCAGCAGCAGCAGGTTCAAAAGCTTCTCGAAGAGGCCGATGTCAATCTGAATCAGACGCAGCGCATGCAGCAGTACAATCAGGCTGAGCAGCAGATCGTCGATGATGTGGGCTGGATTCCCATCTATCAGAACAAGATCCAGCTCATGCAGAGCACGAAGCTGCACGGCATTGTCTACAATGGCCTGTCGATCATTCCACCCGACGACTGGGCCAACATCTACTTCACCGTCTGAGACTGCGCGCTGGCCGGCTGCTGGCGAAGCGCTGAGCAGGCCGGCAGCGCACTTGAGGCGCTGCTGAGTAAGCCTGGCATTCTGCACTCTCGGCCCGCACTGCAGGCCCTCTGGGCGGGTGTGGGTCGGCGGGTTCAGAATGCCAGGTTTTGCCTGTTACCAGGCCTGTCTGTTTCCTGCCTGGTCGGGCATACTCTTGTCATGGATATGGTTCTGGCAGCCAGCGCTCTGAGAGTCCCGTACCCGCCGCCAGCCAGTGGCGGTGGCGCTGGACCTGGGGCGCGCAAGCAACGGAGAGTGGGAGTCTATCGATGCTCCAATTCCTGGTGAAGCGCCTGATCGGGCTTATTTTTGTGATTGTGGGCATCACCTTCATCACCTTCATCATGGGCTATCTGGCCCCGGGTGATCCTATTCGGGCCCAGATGGGAGACCATTTTGACTATCACACCTGGCTGATGCTGCGTCATGCCTATGGGCTGGATCTGCCATGGTATCAACAGTACTACAACTACTTAGTGCATCTTGCCCATCTTGACTTTGGCATCTCCTTCAAGTACCAGAACCGACCGGTCTGGGACATCCTCAAGGATGGCGTGCCGGTCTCGCTAGAGCTGGCCTTCTGGGGCCTCATCGTCGAGCTGCTGCTGGGCATTCCTGTCGGCATTCTCTCGGCTATCCGCGCCAACAGCTGGATCGATACCCTCAATATGGGGGTGGCCCTGATTATTTATGCCCTGCCGCCTTTTGTTATCGCCATCCTGGCCCAGGTGATCATCGTCTGGATCGACAGCAAGACCGGGGCCAGCTGGCCTTCTTCATCCTGGGGAGCTCCCTGGCAATATGACTGGGCTGACCTGCAGCCGAAGATCGTTCCCATCCTCGTCTATGGAGCTGCCGGCTACGCCTATTTTGCCCGTTTAGCACGGACAACCATGCTGGAGGTGCTGCGTCAGGACTACGTGCGCACGGCCCGAGCCAAAGGTCTGCGCGAGCGGGTCGTCATCTACTGGCACGCCCTGCGCAACGCCCTCATCCCGCTGGTGACTGTCCTTGGGGTGGCCATTGGCCTGCTGGTGGCCGGCACCTTCTTTATCGAGCAGATTTTCAACATCCCGGGCATCGGGCGTATCTCCCTGCAGTCCGTCATCGACCTTGACTACCCCGTCATCCAGGCCACTGTTGTCCTGCTGGCGGTCGGCGTTGTGGTTGGTAACCTGATTTCCGACATTCTCTACACGATCGTCGATCCGCGCATTCGGCTTGAGTAGGGGGAGAGGAGAGAAGCAGTATGTCTATGGACGCACACCAGAGACCATCTGAGGCCGCCGGTGAGAGCTTTGTGAAGCCCGATGCGGGCCTGCAGCCTCCGCCGGCTGAGCTGCTGGAATTAGCTGCCGGGGTGAGTGAAACGCCTCCACGTGCCGCGCCTCTCGGCGAAGAGGAGGTACTGCAAGAGCGGCGCGCGCCTTCTCCCTTGCGGGAGTCATTGCGTCGCTTACGCCGTGACAGGCGAGCGATGGTCAGCCTGGGATTGATCATCTTCTTTGTACTGGTTGCCTTCTTCGGTCCCCCTATCTACCAGCACATCGGTAGCATTTACCAGAGTCCTCAAAATGGACCAGTGCCCGCCAGCGTCTATCACAGTTACTATCATGAGGAGCTAATCCGCCAGGATGAAGGGCCTTCGGCCCAGTACTGGCTGGGAACTGACGACCTGGGGCGCGACATTCTGGCGCGGCTCATGCAGGGGATGCTGGTTTCTATCATTGTCGCCACCCTTGTTGAGGTCGTTGACATTGTGCTGGGCCTGATAGTGGGCGTGCTGGCCGGCTACTTCGGGGGCTGGATCGATCAGTTGCTGGCGCGCTTCACCGATCTGATGTTTGCCTTCCCGGGGCTGCTCTTTGCCATCATGCTGACCGGCATCATTGGTCCAGGGGCCTCCGATGCTCTGGCCAAGCTACCGATCATCGGCCCCAACGGTAACGGGCGTCTGCTCCTGGTCTCGCTGGCGCTGGCAATCACCGTCTGGCCGCTCATGGCGCGCTACGTGCGCGGGCAAACGCTGCAGCTCAAGGAGCAGCAATTTATCGAAGCGGCGCGTACTTCTGGCAGCAGTGATCTGCGTATCATCTTTCGCCACATCATCCCCAACCTGATGAGTATCGTGGTGGTGGCCTCGACGCTCAACATTTCGAACACCATCATTGGCGAGGCCGGCATCAGCCTCCTTGGCCTGGGGGTCCAGGCGCCCGGCTCCAGTCTGGGCCTGATGATCTCCGATGCCACGCCCTACATCAATACGCATCCCTGGGAAATCCTGGTCCCGACAACTGTCCTCGCTCTGATCGTGCTGGCCTTTTCCTTCCTCGGAGATGGTCTGCGCGATGCCTTTGACCCACGCTCCAAAGATTGAGGGCCACGCTTCCCCCGTGGCCCCTCAATCACCTGGGGCGAGAACGCGCTTCCCCAACCGGCCCAGCTCTGTAGCCAGACTAGAGCCGGGCGCTCTCCCAGTTGGCTTCGCTGTTAGCGAACATGCTGCCGATGGCGGCGATCACCAGATAGGCAAAGGTCAGCACGCTGATGATGATGAACCACTGCGTATTGCTGATCAGACTGGTCCACGAGTAGAAGAGCGTGCCGATGATGGCCAGGAAGCAAGCGACCGAACCGCAGAAGACGCAGCCCCACAGGATCGGGGCCGGTACAATGCGCCGCTCCCGCAGCAGAGGATGGCGCATGCCGTGGAGCCGGATCAGGTTGAAGAAGAGGAAGCCCGCCGAGAAGGCCCAGACGAGCGTCGAGGAGGCCAGCATCACATTATAGACCTCGGTCGAGAGATTGGCCGGCGTTGTCACCTTGACTGTGTAGGGGGCCAGCAGGAAGACGAAGGCCGTCACCACAATGGCCACTGCCGCCTGGAAGAAGATGGCGTTGGCCGGCACGCGCTGACGATTGAGGCGGGCCACCTTCACTGGCAGGCGCTGGTCGATGCCAGCAACCATCAGCAGGCGGGCATAGGCATAGTTGTAGACGACCATTGCCATGACGAAGAAGCTCATCAGGCAGAAGGCGGCAACGTTGCCCATGAATTTGCCCAAAGCCAGATCGACCACGTGCACCAGGGCGAAGGGCGCAGCGCCATCCTGGGGACCGGCGATGACCAGCAAGGCGAAGGTGGCGATACCATAGCCGGCGATGACCAGCAAGGCCCCCCAGAAAAGATGACGGGTGATTACTCGCAGCCGGGTAACCTCGCCGCCCATGTTGAGCGGTACCTCTGTTCCCAGGTAGGCCAGAGTGATCAGGCCGAAAAGGTAGAGATTGCCGTTGTTCTTGTCAAAGCGAATGCTCCAGTCAGAGAGATGGCTGAAGCTGGTGGCCGCAGGATGACCGCCCAGGAGCCAGATCAGCCCGGAGAGGCCAAGCAGCGCCACCGCCAGCATGGTCAGCCCGACAACCAGGTTGACGAGCTTCTGGACAGCACTGTAGCGCTGGATGGCCAGAGCGCTGGTCAGGCCGATGAGGGCGATGATAAAGAGACCCTGCTGCCACGGCTCGGTCAGCCAGCCAGGGTTAAGCCCCTGCAAATAAGAGACGATGACGTCGCCTGCGCTGATGATGACCAGAACGCCGGGAAACCAGGCACAGAAAGCCGCGAAGAAGCTCCAGTAGCCGCCGAAAGCTTTGTGGGTCCAGTTGTATAGTGAGCCTTCGTGCGGAAAGATCACGCCAAGCTGAGCGGTGGCAATGACCCCCGGAATGAAGAAGGCCAGAGCGCCAATCGCCCAGTAGGTGAAGGCGGCAGCCCCGCCTGCAACGGCAGTGGTGGCGTTGGTGATGAAAAAGACGATCATCAGAAAGGTGGCAATCATGTCTCCCGTACTCAGCAAACGGGGCATGACGCGCGGAACGTAGCTTTCCGATGGCAAGACCGCCTTCCAGGCTTCCCGCTCCCCTTCCGCCTGCTCTGCCTCACTCTCGACCAGGGAGGGGGTGCTCTGACGGCTGCCCCCGGTGTCGCTGGCTTCGAATCCGCCTCGCTCCTGTTGCATACGCATAGCCCTTCTCCTCCTTCTCCCCTTCTCTACAACTGTCGTCAGCAAAGCTGCTTATGCTTGCTGACCACGAGAGAAGGGATGTTCGGCAAACTCGGGACGCGCAGTGAGCATGGATTGCCTCGACACTGGCTCCTTCCGCCCATGATATTACTCAGTGCCTCAGAAAAGCTGGCGAGCTGTGTGCCGGCTGAGTGGGCTTGAGCACTGTGATGCGCCGAAGGAAGGGGCAGCATGCGTAGCTAAAAAGTACTGTTCATGTGACCTGTGTCGCAGGCCGCTGAGAGGGCCTGGCAGCGGAGGATGAGGCGGTCAGGGCCAGCTCCTGGAAGGCGCTGAGGGTGATCACGCTTCCTGGAGCCAGCACCAGACGCAGGCCGCCAAAGCCGCTCTGGAAGGTATCGTCGCGCGCGCTCACCTGCCACTGGCTCGGCTCGGGTGTGCCCGCCAGCCAGGCTCGTGCCTGCAGCCTGTCTCCCTGGATGCGGAAGCGCAGGCAGTAGAAGCGCTGAGCCTGGGCAGAAAAAGGAACGGAGGCCAGGCGCGTCTGCATACCGCCGCTGCTTTTGAGGAGCACGAGCTGGCTGCCGTCAATGTAGGCTTTATACCAGTTATTGGTGTCCATCCAGCGCAGAACCGCGCCGAGGTTGGCCTGCTGAAAGCGGTTGATGGCCCCTGTGAAGAAGATCTCGCCATCGCTGAAGGGTGGCCCTAAGATGGCGTTGTAGGCCCCCTGGCCGTTGCTAAGCTGGCCCTGTCGATGGCTGATCGCGAAAATGGCGCTCAGGCGTGCATCGCCTTGCCAGGGATGGCCGTCGGAGGCTGTCCCCCAGCTGCGTTGATCGGGACGCTGAAAGGTATCTGCCGCCAGCAAACTCATGCCTGCGGGCAGCGCTGTGGGAGAGGCCGGCACCGGCGACCCGCTTGAGGCCGAGGGTGTAACCGCCTGGTTGGCTGGACCGGCCTGGTTGGTAGATGGCCTTGACTGAGCGGTGGACGGAGGGAGCTGAAGCGCCGCTTCGATCGGGGGGAGCAAGATCAAGGAAAAGAGCACCGTGAGCACGAGCAGCCCCGCTAAGAGCAGAACGCCCCCCTCGCTCGATGGCCTGGCTGTCGCCTCCGCCTCAGCTTTCTCGGCTGCGCTGTCGCTCTCTCTGAGCGCAGGAGCAGGACGTGACACTTCGCGCTCCTTGGGGGCCGCAGCCGCTCTGCCCCCTGCCGCTTCCTCGGGCGGGCGCCTCGCCCTGTCCTCCGGCTGCCTCTGACGACCCAGGCGGAGCGGCTGCGGCTCGGTAATCGTGCCGCTAATGGTGGTGACCTCCTGGCGGTCGTCACCAGGGGCTGAGCCTGGAGCAAACCACTGCTTGCGTTCGCCACTATTCATGGTGCCTCTTTTGCAAGAAATGTTCTATTTCATCTATGAGTGAAGTTGGCTCCTGGGCGACGGCTCCTGGTGGGGAAGCCTGGCCCCTCTGGAACCCTGGCTGCTCCCAGGGTGTAGGCCGGAAGAGAGCAGACTGGCTCTCTTCTGCTCTATACCCGATCAGTTGCCATAATCCAACCAGGCTAACCAGGAGTACCAGCGCGATCAGGAGCGTGCGCCCGGTAAAGATGAGCAGCCCGTCGACGGTCCAGCGTCCAGTGAGCCAGCCGGCCACCGGAGTCAAGAGCAGCGTGAGCAGTCCCTCAGCGACGAAGAGAAAGCGATTGACGTGCTCCTCCTGTGCGCGCTCGTAGGCCAGCTGTCCCTGGTCGAGGGAGAGGCCGGGTGGCAGCAGATGGCGCTGAGAGAAGATCACTGTACTCAGGCTGGGCCTCAGCCGTGGGAGCAAGATGCCCCAGGCGGTGGCGGCGAGGGTATAGAGGCCAAGGCTGATGGCCAGCCAGACTGGTGCTTGCAAGCCAGGCAGGCCGAGGGCCAGCAGGCTGATGGCCATCACGAAGGGCTGACAGAGCGCCACCGCCTGGCACCAGGGCCGCCAGCGCTCGGGAATCAGGCGGTCGGACGGACCAAGCAGGCCGCGGAGGGGCAGCTGGAGGGCGAAGGCCAGTCCCAGGGCCAGGGCCTGTGCCAGGAGCAGCCAGAGCAAGGTGGGCAGCGTCCCCTGCTCCTGCAGGATAGCCGCAAAGGGAGTGGGCACAGCGTTCCAGATGCTGCCGAGCACGATGGCCAGGCCGCTGGCTAGCAGAACCAGCCCCAGCTGTCGACGGCGTGTCAGATAGCGCCACCAGCCTCCTTGCAGCAGCCAGTCGAGGGTCAGCTGCAGGCGCCAGCGGCGTGCCCCCTCTGTCAGGTCAAACCAGTTGTCGACCATGCGCCCGGGCGTCGGCAGAGGGGCGCGAGCCTCGGGCCAGTAGTCAAGGGCAAGTAGTGGAAGCAGGCAGAGAATAGCGAGCAGGCCCGACCAGGCGGGCAGCAGCCAGACCAGGCTCAACCCGAACATTGTCCCGAGGGCGGCCCGCATCAGGGCAATGCGCTCGTCGACCGCTGGCCAGGGGCGGCGCTGGAGCAGCCAGGCATTGCCGAGAAGAGAGGAAAAAGCGCTGAGCAGCCCTAGTTCGAGCGTAGCTGGCCAGAGCGAGACGGGCAGTGGTCGCAGCACAGGAAGAGCCAATTGCGGCAGTATACAGAGGAGCAGGCCAGTTCCCCAGTAGCGGGCCGCGCTGCGCCGGCGTCCGGTGAGCAATGTGGCGGCCAGCAGCGAGCTGGCCAGCCAGACTGCCGCCACCAGGGCTGTCGCCAGTGCCTCCCTGCCTTGTGACCAGCTCTGGGCCAGGAGACGCATCTGCAGGACACTCAATCCCAGGCTGCCACTGAGCCAGCCGGCATTTAAGAGGCGCCCGCCGATCACCGCGTCCAGGCGTCGCTCAGCGAACAGAACAGCTTTTGTTGCTTTTCTCTGACCAGATATCATTGTTCATCAAGTGCAAGTCTCTTTGCATGCATATTGTGTGTGGTGAAGACAATCGACCAGCGGTCGGCCTTGGGCCTGAGTGGGTATCACAGAGCCGGCGAAGGTGAGGGAAAAGGCTCTGACTCCTGCACCGGCTGCAGGCGGGTGCGCAAGCGCCTGTTCAGACTTTCGGGCGGGACCATCTCCGGCTCCTCGCTGGTGACTGTTGTGACCAGCAGTGGCGGTTCCTGGCGGTAGAGCAGGGCCTGATCGCACTCCCGCAGCCAGGCGCGGATCTCAGGCAGGAAGCGGTCCAGTTCCTCCAGAGGCAGCGAGGCGTAGCGGTAGCAGGCGTCCACGTGAGCGGAAAAGAGACTATGGGCCCAACCCAGGTAGACCACCCATTCTGGATGGAACTGCACAGCCAGCCAGAAGCGGCGTGGATCGCTATCCTCGATGGCCTCGATGACACCGTCGGGAGCGGTCGCTGCCACAGTTTGGCCCGGGGCCAGATAACCAATCAGCTCGCCTTCGGGGGTCACGTAGCCCACCATCTGGTGATGCATGGAGAGGACAGCGTCGATATAGTTACGTTGTGGGCCGCGCGCCTCCGGTCCGCGCAGGATGCGAGCCAGGCGGCTGCGCGGATTGACGGCGATTGGATGCTCGACCCAGTTGTCGGCGGTGATGCGGCCCCGGGCGCGATGGGGCACCAGCGGCGGCATATTCCGCGGCCACTGCGAGCGGAGATCTTGATAGAGGCCACCGCCGCGTACCACGTTCATGACCTGCATGCCGCGGCAAATACCCAGCGTTGGAATGCAGAGCAGCCAGGCCAGCAGGGCACAGTAGCGCTCCCAAATGTCGCGCCACAGCTCTGGGCTCTGGGTCTGAGGGTGCAGCACATCACCGTAGAGGCAGGAATAGAAATCGCCACCGCCGGCAAAGACCAACCCGTCGACGTTGCGCACCACCGGCCAGATAATGCGGAAGACCTCCTCGAAAAGATCCTCGCTGCCCAGGATGTCGAAGGGATCGCAACTCTGCAGCATGGGCAGCGTCGGCAAGACCAGCGGCTCCCCACCGCTCTCGAAGATGGCGTTGATCGTGGCGGCATCGCCAGCGTACACGGGCCAGCCGCCGTCGCGCAGGCAGCCGCTGGAAGAAAGCACACCGATGCGGGGCCGATAGTAGGAAGGGAGCGGCGCCCGCTGCTGGCTGTTGACAAAACGGGCAATACGTTCGGCCAGCGACGCGCCAGCGTTCAGCGGGCCGCTCAGCTCATCGGTGCGGCGCTGACTAAGCGCGCTGCCCTGGTTGGCTTCCGGACTGTGACTCTGTCCCTGGGTCGCGGTGCGTGCCTCGCGCACTCCTCTTGTAATCATATGGACATAGTAGTCAGGATCGCGCGCCATAGCTGTTTTCTACTCCTCTCTTCAACTTTTAGTGCTGCTTTCCTTCCCATAGCCTGGCCTCAGCGCAAGGACTTCATTGTTGAGTTGCTGATGATGAATTGTTGAGCGGGGTCACGTCCAGCGTGGCCAGTCGCTCAATGGCATAGTGGATCTGGGTCACGCCATCCTGCAGCTCGCCCGTCTGCGGATCGAATTGACCCACGAAGGCATCCTGGGCCTGCTTGACCAATGTGTCCAACAGAGCCAGGGCCGCCGGCTGACGCAGCTGGCTGCTGCTCATGTGGACAAGCTGAATAGCATCCTGGCGGATCTGCTGGTAGAGGCTCTGGACTTTGTTGAGGGCCTCGGTGATCTGCTGGGCCAGCTCCTGCTGCTCGCGGGTCGAGCCAGGCGACTGCACCACGCCCTCCAGATGGATGCCAATATGGTGGAGGTAGCCGGGCGGCTGCTGGTTAGCGTCGAACTGCAAGAGTCCCACGCGCCCGATATGGGGGTCCACCAGCACTGGCGAGCCGGCAGGAACGTCAGTGCCCAGAAACTCGATGCCATCGAGATAGTCGAGGATACGAATAAACTGGCGATGCATCAGGTCGGTGCTGCCGTGGTTCCAGTCATCGCGTGCCGCCCCAGCCCACTCAAGGATCTTTTGCCCGTTGCGGAAGAGCCAGATATCCAGACCGCCGGGCAGGCCCAGCTTCTGCAGGGTGGGGTCAAGCGCTAACAGATGGCGCAGGTGATCCAGCAGGCTGTAGTGATGCTCGCTGTCCTGGGGATCGGGTGTATTCGGAATAACTGCCAGATAGCGCCAGGTGCTGCGATCGAGCGAGGGCACTGTTGGCGTCGTTGCAGCATCCTCCTCAGTAACCAGAAAACGGCTGGCGATGGCCAGCAGATTGGTGTGCTGTGGGTCGCCCTTGTAGAAGAGGTGAGCGGTGCCCTGGCTCAGGGTAAGCTTACCCAAGAGAATCGACTGACTTTCGACAGAGTTGTCGCTCTGGAGCCAGGCATAGTAAGCTTTGCCGGGCGCTGGCGGTGGAACCTTGCTCAGGTCAACTTGCACCTGATCAGCGATACCCTGACTGGTACTTACATTGACCTGACCACTGCTCAAGAAGAAGACATGACCAATGATGTCGCTTGTGGCGCCAGCCCCTGCCGGCTGGGACTTCGTACCGCTGCTGTGGGCAAAGGGCAGCAGATTCAGGCCCCCGCTGACCAGCAGGACCACCAGCGAGGCCACCAGGGCCAGGCCAACGATGATGGTCGGGAGCCAGGGCCGGCGTCGTGGTCCCCCGCTACCGAATTGGCCAAGCGGGCGGGTTGTGGGTAAAGGGCTGAGCGGCTGCAGGCCCCCGCTGCTGTTGCTGCCGCTAGTGTAACTGCTGTTGCTACCGGTCGCTGGACCGGGGCGCGTTGGTTGCTCAAAGCGAAAAGGTTTCAAGGCAGACCCTCCTGTCTCTCTCTGGCCGCAGTCAATCAACAGGAACAGGCAGCGAGCGCCATCCATCCGCCTTCGCTTCACTGCTGAGAGGGGGACCTTCAGTCTGGCTCGCTGGCCTCTGCTGCAAGTGTATGCGCCAGCTAAGGAAGGAGGGGCTTTTTTTGAGAAGGCTTTACAGGACAGGTTCCCCGAAAATTTTGGACAGAGTCCCTCACTGGCGTACCGCAGCAATCGCAGCATCCATTAATCGCTGTTACGCCCCTCGGGGGCCTTGCTCGACTCGAAGTAGAACCGGGAGACAGGTGGGAGAGAAGTCGGGCAGAGCCGGGTGCAGCCGTGGAAAGGAAATCTGGGCTGGGGGAGAAAAATAGCCTGCCAGGCCGAAGCCGGCAGGCCAGCGATGGGAGCGTGAGCAAAGGCAGGTAGCCTAGCGACTGCGGGCAGCCGCCTTGGGGGTCTTGGGTGGGATGTGCAGCGGACGCCCCTCGGCTGCCAGGATGGCCTCGCGCAGTCCCTCGCTCAGGGACGGATGCGGATGGATGGTCTCGATGATTTCGTCGCCGGTCAACTCACCGCGCATTGCCACCGAATACTCGCTGATCAGGTTTGTCGCATCGGGGCCGATGATATGGGCGCCGAGAATCTCGTTATACTTGCCCAGAATAACCTTGGTGAAGCCGTCGGTCTCGCCGATGGCCACCGCCTTGCCGATGGCGCTCCAGGGGAAGCGCTCCACGCGCACCTCCTGGCCGTGCTGCTCGCGGGCCTGGGCCTCAGTCAGGCCGACGAAGGCCACCTCGGGGAAGGTGTAGATTGGGTTAGGCACCACACTATAGTCCATCCTGGATGCATGGCCGAGAGCATTTTCGGCGGCCACCTCGCCCTCCATCGAGGCCACATGCGCCAGCCCGGCCCCGTGTACCAGATCGCCGATGGCGTAGATGCCGGGCAGGTTCGTCTCCATCTGCTCATTGACGCGCACCCTGCCGCGGTCATGGTCCAGGCCCTGCTCAAACAACTGCTCCAGGCCGCTCGTATTGGGGCGACGGCTGACCGCCACCAGCACATAGGCGCCGTGGAAGATCTGCTCACCCTGCTCGCCGCGGGCGATGACCTTCTTCTGCTCGCCGTCGTCCTCGATGGCCTCAACCCTGGCCCCGGTGGCGATGGTAATGCCGCGGCGGCTCAGGATGCGCACTAGCAGGCGGCGCACCTCTTCATCAACGGGCGCCAAAATATCGGGCAGCATCTCGACGATGGTCACGCGTGAGCCGAGGGCCTGGAACATGCAAGCCAGCTCGACGCCGATCACGCCGCCGCCCACGCAGACCACGCTCTCGGGCACCTCAGTCAGGTTCCAGCAGGTATCACTATTGATGACATTGCGCCCATCGATGCCAGGAAACGGCGGCATCAGTGGCACCGAGCCGTTGGCCAGAATCACCTTCTCAGCGCTGAACTGCTCGCGGCTGCCGTCGCTCTTTGTCACCGTCACCGTGCGATTGGCCTCAACGCTGCCCAGTCCCTCGTAGATCGTCACATTGTTGCCCTTCAGCAGCGTCCCCACGCCGTTTGTCATGCGTTTGACTACCTTATCCTTAAAGGTCATGGCGCGCCGCATGTCAAAGGTGGGCGGCTGCGGCAGAGTGATGCCCAGCTCCGCCAGCGATTCGAGGCGGTGGAGGCTCTCTGCAACGTGCAGCATAGCCTTGGAGGGGATGCAGCCAACGTTGAGGCAGGTCCCGCCAAGATACTGCTTCTCGACAATGGCAACACGGGCGCCGAGCTGGGCCGCCCGAATAGCTGCCACGTACCCGCCCGGGCCGGCGCCAATCACAACTACATCATAGTGGCTACTGGTCATGGAACTTCTCTCCTGCAACCCATTTGCGTTGTGGGTACCTCAGTCAGTATAGCACGTTCTGGAGAGCGCGACCAGCAGCCTGCTCTCTTCCTTTCCGCCTGTCCGCCCCACTGGCTCAGCAATGGGTGGGTGGGGAGCGCGACAGCAAACAACAAAGGTTGCTCCCTCTCCGGCGGAGCGGGCGGCCTCGCTGCAACTTAAGGACGTAGCAGGACCAGCAGCACGCCCAGAAGCAACAGCACCCCGATGGCGGCAAAGACGCCAGCGTTGAGCAGCATGTTGCTGCGCGCCTGCTCGCGAAACTGCTCCGACGGTAGCTGCAGCGGGCTGGCTAATGGGCTGCCCGCCATCTCGTCATCTTGTCGCTCAAGGTAGCGCTCCAACAGGGCTTCCAGGTCCCGTTGCATGGCGCTGGGATGCGGATAGCGCTGGGCACGCGACAGACTGAGCTGGCGCACAAGAATCATCTCCATCTGCGGACTGACGGCAGGATTGAGACGGCGCGCCGGTGGGTGAAAGAAAACCAGACGCTCGTTGGGATCATAGCCGGTGACGGCGTGATGTAGCGTGGCCGCTAGACTGTAAAGGTCGGCAGAAGGATCAAGCTCGCCACGCACCTCCTCTGGGGCGTAGTAGCCAGCCGCTACCGCGTCTCCTTTCTCGACGGGGGGATCGGGTGGAAAAAGGGGAATATGGATCAGCCAGACTGTCTGCTGGGCCGCGTTGATCACGATGGTCTCCGGATTGATTGAGCCGTGCACGATCGGTGGCTGCTGCTCGGCTAGAATCGTCAGCAGGCCACACAATTGGTAACCATAGTGCACCACTTGAGATTCGGGCAGGGCTCCCCCCTGGCGCTTGAGGAGCGTGCCCAGCGTCTCACCTTCCGGGTGAGTCAGAACCAGGAAATAGCTGCCACGCTCGCTGAAACCCTCCACCACCTGCGGAAAACCCTGATGCTGACCCAGACGCTGCTGTCGCTCCATCACCTGAGCGATCACCTGATTGGCGCTGGTGCGCTGGAGCAGCTCTGGGGGCATGAGAACCTCGCGTATCAGAACCTGACGACGCCCCATCTCCTGGTCAATAGCCGACCAGGCCCGACCCTGACGACGTTGAGTCTCCGGCAGCGGTACAGGACCCAGGATGCGGTATCGACCCTTGGCCAGGCTGTCACCGCGCATCAGCAGATATTGCTGAGGTTGGGGTAATCCCAGCAGCGCTCCCGTGCTGGGCGGCGCCATCGCCGCCTGGTAGCCACAGCGCGGACAACGACCATCAAAGAACATTCCCTCGTATGCGCAACGTGGACACCGCATACGCTACCTCTCCTTTTCTGGCCTCCGAGCCAGATGAACAGCTAACAACTTCGTTTTTTCCTTCTCGTCTCATATACCCTGGTTCACTGAGTGAGAAACGATGGTGCGTGGTGTCTTACAAGCAAGCTAAGCTGCGCAATGAGTAAGTAGGGCGCCCAACAGGCGCGTCTCAGCGTCGCTATTGTCAGTCAGGCAGAGAAGACAGGCGGCTCATCTTTGAGCAAGCGGACCGCGTGCGACAGGCAGCTATGAGTAAAGCTCCGCTACTAAGGAAGGAGAGCGGGAGCCGACGGTGGCAGGGAAGTGGCTCTGTCAGCGCATCCGAAAGAGAATTCCCTCCCTAGGGCGAGACCTCATCCAGGCGCTTCTGCCGGGTGGACGGACCAAACTGTGCCAGCAGGGCGGCCAGCAAGAGAAAGCTACCGATGAGCACAAAGGTACCGCCGGGCCCCAGGCGTGTCACCAACGAAGTGACGTAGCTGACGCCGATCCCCCCACCCACATGGCCGATCCCGTCAACCAGGGCGAAGCCGCTGGCGCGGGCCCGCGTTGGGTAACTCTCCGTTGACCAGGCGTAGACCATCGGCAGCCAGATATAGCAGCCCATTCCCAGCACGATGGTGCCGAGAGCCGCCAGCCCAAAGCTATTGCCGCTCAAAGCGACGGTGACCTCTCCCAGCATCGTCAGCAGGGCTGCGATCAGTAGCCAGACCTTGCGCTCCACATATTCGCCAAGCAGGTAGGCCGAGAGGGCGCAGATCGTGCTGCCGATGATGCCGAACGAGGTGATCAGGCCGGCCTCGGCCACTGGATAGTGCAGGGCCACTAGCAGGGTAGTCATGCCTGAAATATTGGAATAGACCGTGATATAGGCCAGCAGCCAGATGACCAGCAGCAGAATAGTGCGCTTGAAATAGAGCGTATTACTGAAGATCTCCTTGTAGCCAGTGCGCCGATCGTAGATCGGCACCTGTAGCTCCGGCTCTGGTGGTGGCAGCTCACCAGCCAGGCGCTGGCGGGCGTGGTCTTCCATGCGCTCGACCACGCGCTCGGCCTCGTAGATGCGGCCCTTGGTAATCAGCCAGCGTGGTGATTCTGGCAGCTGGAAGCGCAGGAGCAGGCCGATAAAGGCCAGAGAGGCACCGATGGCGTAGACGACGCGCCAGCCGAAGGTAAACTGAGGACCGGCCAGGGCAATGGGCAGTCCATAGGGGAAGGGTTCCGGCGGCGTCGTCAGATAGAAGCCGAGCCAGACCCCGAGCGAACCGCCGATCGAGGACAGGATAAAGGTGAGGGCGGTGTAGCGAGCGCGCGCCCCCCGGGGCGCCAGCTCATTAACATAGGTATTCACCAACGCCAGATCGGCCCCAATCCCGATGCCGGTCATGGTCCGCGCCAGCACAAAATGCGTGTAGTCGGCCACAAAGGCCGTGTAGAGGGAGCCGAGGCCGGTGATGGCCATTGTCACCACCATCATGTCACGGCGCCCGTAGCGGTCCGCCAGAGGGCTAAAGACCAATGCCCCCAGGACGTAACCCAGGAGATTCATCAGGACAGGGAAGCCCAGATACTGGCTGGCCGTCAGCGGAAGGCAGCCAACCACAATTTGCGTGCAGGTTTGAATGAAGGAGACGTTGATGTCACCAATATCGTAGAACGTGAAGAGCAGCCCCAGACCAATCACCAACAGCACTGTTCGAGGTAAGGCCCAGACCGGAATGCGGTCCTGCCGGGCGATGATCGCCGCCGCGATGCGCGATTTCTTCTGGCCAGGTAAGACGACCCTGCTCGTGTGAGCTGACATGCTGCACTCCTATTGCTTCTACGTCTGGGAAATCAGCTGTTTTCCATTAGAAAGAGAAAATCCTTTCTCTGATGCCCTGGCAGCCTCCCTTGTAAGGAAAAAGAGAAAACATTAGGATGCTCGTCTCTGTGCCTGTGTTATCCACTCAGGCCGCATGGCGAGAGAGCAACATATGCAGAGCCATTGTAGAGAAAAAGTGGCTGGCAGGCAATGTTTAGAAGGACAAATTGGCGGAGAGAAATTGTACTCAGCAACAATAAACAGGCGGCCAGCTGGCCCCGCCGTCTCTGCGCTCCCGACAGGGGGCTGCAGCTGAAGCGGGGCCAACTGCTGGCTCGTGCGGGCTGAGCATGTGGATGGAGAGGGAAATGAGCTTATCTCTGCTGAGGGCCATCGAGGTGGCGGGCGATCAAGATCATGGCCTGTTCGCCGACCAGGGCCCGCAACTGGGCATGAATCTCTCCCATGCGCTCCATGCGTCGCGTGATAAAGCAATGGCGACTTACTCCCAGGGCCAGACCTTGCAAGCCTCGCTCTGCTGCCTCATACTCGGCCTGGATTTGGGCCAGCAGGCGGGCCACCTCGGACCCGTCTCGACTGGGCTGCTCTTCGGATGCGGACATAGCCAGCTCCTTCTTTCTCTCTTCCTACTACACTTCACAGCAACTGACACCTCTCTGCTCTCCCACCCATCCCTAGGCGAGATCTGGCTGTCCTTGCCTGCCAGCGAAAGCCCATCTTTCTTTCTTTCTTTCTTTCTCTGGCTTGCTCATCCCTGTGGGGTCAGCGGATGGACGATGACCGGCCTGGGAGTCGGGGCGGCTTAGAATGTCTCGCCGACCTTGACGTGGCCGCGGAGCAGGTTGCGGGCAATGATAAAGCGCTGAATCTCATCGGTGCCCTCGAAGATGCGCCAGACGCGCATCTCGCGATACCAGCGTTCGATTGGTAGCTCTTTGGTGTAACCCATGCCGCCATGAATCTGCAGGACGCGGTCCACGACGCGATTGGCCATATTGGCGCCGTAGAGCTTGGCCACCGAGGCGGACTGGCGATTATCCATCTGCTGCTCTGCCTGCCAGGCGGCGAAGAGCGTCAGCCAGCGGGCGGCCTCGATCTCTACGTAGGAGTCGGCGATCATCCACTGGATGGCCTGGCGTTCGGCGATGGGTTTACCAAAGGTCACGCGTGTTCGGGCGTACTCGATGGCCATCTCTAGCAGGCGCTCGGCGGCGCCGACGGCGCGGGCAGCGATGTGCCAGCGACCGGCCCCGATCCATTTCATCGCGAGCTGATAGCCCTTATTCAACTCGCCCAGGATATTCTCCTCAGGGACGCGCACGTTCTCGAAATAGAGGGCAGCCGGCCCCCAGGAACCCATCGTCGGAATATAGCTGGAGCGCCAGCCCATCTCGCGGTCTACCAGGAAGCAGGTCAGACCCTCGTGGACGCCCTTCTCGGGGTCGGTGAGGGCGAAGACCATGGCAAAATCGGCCTCGTTGCCGTTGGTAATGAAGATCTTTTCGCCGTTGAGAACCCACTCGTGGCCGTCCTTGACAGCCCGCATCTTGAGATTGGAGACGTCGGAACCAGCCCCCGGCTCGGTCAGGGCAAAGCAAGAGCGTCGTTCGCCGTTAATGGTTGGGAGCAGATAGCGCTGCTTCTGCTCCTCATTGCAGCTATAGAGAATGTTATCGGCGGAGCCGCCGAAGGTGAAGGGCACGAAGGTGCGGTAGAGTTCAATGGTGATGACCGCTGTCATAATCGGGCCAAGGTTGGCCCCGCCATACTCCTCGGGCGTGTTGATGCCCCAGAAGCCTAGTTCTCGGGCCTTCAGCTGAAGCTCGCGGAGCCTGGCGCGGTCTAAGCCGGGGCGTCCCTCTCGTTCGTTGCGCAAGACCTCGCCTTCCAGTGGCATCAGCTCCCTCTTGACGAAGGCGCGCACCGTCTCCTGGATCATCTTCTGTTCTTCTGTCAGGCGGAAATCCAAAGTTCTCCTCCTCGTTGGTTGCAGGCTGCTGCTTCTTTGCCTGCCTGCAGGGCGATGCCTGACCGACACGTGCCCGCTCTGCGTGTGAGCAACGGCAGACTTGCCGGCAAAGGGTGGGCCTGGGCACCTCCAGGCGGAGGAACAGCCGGTAGCGAGCCGGTCAGCGAGCCGGTCAGCGAGCCGGTCAGCGAGCGGCAGGCAGGACTGACTGATCAGGACGCCTGGTCCGGGTACAGTGCTATTGTATGAGGAGAGCAACAGGGGAAGGCAATGTTTTGACCGACAAATTCGAGGCCGCTTCTTTGTGGCAAGAGACAGGAAGCTACGCCGTCCGGGGGCGGCTCTCAGTGAGGGGAGAGCTGGCCGGGGCGGCGTCAGGGCGGGGGGAATGGGGCCTCCCTCCCTCCCTCTGCGAGTGAGGATTAGGAGTCTGCGGGGCTGAGGCCCTCGCCCGCATGGCTGCGCTGCCAGATGAAGGCCGCCAGGGCCATCGCCGTTTGTTCCTTGGGGGTATGCTCATCGCTGCCCAACAGATCCTGGGCGCGGTGGAGGCGATAACGGATTGTATTGACATGGACGCCGAGGCGTTCGGCCACGGCCTGAGCTGAGCCAAGCGTCTGAGCCAGGACGAAGGTCTCGGTCAGGTGGGAGCCGGTGGCGCGATCGTAGTCGAGCAAGGGCTTGAGCAGCTTGGTGGCGAAAGCTTCCAGGTCCTTGATCAGGCGCGGGTTCTCTAGCAGGCTATCCAGACCGAAGGTGTAGACATCGAGCAGATACTCGCCATAGCCCTCGCGGCGGGCCTTCTGGGCCAGGGCGACGGTGTGGGTCAGGCCCATCTTCAGGTCTTCCAGCGAGTGGTAACGTCCGCCGTAGACGATCCATAGTGGCTGCACGCCGCAGTGTTGCAGCAAGGCATCGCGCACCTTCGATGGCGGCTGAGGAGCCTGGCCTTCCAGCAAGACGATGGCTGTATCGTCGTCGACAAAGATCAGAGGACTCTTCAGGCACTCCAGCACCACGCTCTCGACGATCATGCGCTTGCGGGCCGATTTCATAGCCTGCAGGCTGTCCTGGGGCCAGGCCAACACCCAGAACTGGCCGCGCTCCACGGGCAGGCCGAGTCGGTAGCCATCTTGCTCCACGTATTGCAGCGAATGGCCCTTGAGCAGCGAGCGAAGCCACTGCTCGCGGCGGCGATCAAGCTGGTCTTGCACCTGCTCCAGGCGAGTGATGACCAGGTTGCAGGCCACCACCAGATCGTAGAGGAAGTCTGGCCAGTGCGGAGGCGGTAACGGCACGGCAGGGCAGAGGTAGACCGCGCCAGCACGATCGAGGCCGGCGAGCGCCAGCGGGACCACCTGTACCTTCTCTGGCCGGCGGGCGCGCTCGGCACGCAACTGTTCCAGCTCCTCGCTGCGTGCCAGGACATAGGGCTTGCCGCTGCCATCGGTCACGATCACCGGCCCCTTGATCAATTGGCTGGCCCAGTTCTCGACGGCCTCTACGCGATTGGCGTGCAGCAGTAGCTCATACCAGGCCGTTTTGGCGTCGGGAGTACGCGCCAGGCCGGGCCAGTGAATCACAGTAGGGCGCTCGGCGGGTGGCAGTGGTTCCAGCAAGCGGGTGAGACGCTGGCCGAGGAGAAATTCCGCCAGCGAGAAGGGGGCGACAGTGCGTCTCGTCGTGTAGAGGACAGCGGCCACGTGAGCGTTACCATCGGGCACGGTCTGCGAACGCACTGGGAGGGCCATGCCTGAGCGCACCTGTTCGCGGTCGACAATATCTGAGACGCTTGGGTCGCGGTAGGGAGAGTTGCGATAATCGCCACGTCCCATCGGCGTTCCGTAGGCAGCGACGCGCCCGCCGATCCCGCGACCCAGGCCCAGGGCGAAGCCGAAATTGCTGTGGCGGGCGCCCAGGTGGCCGGCGATCTCCACCACATCGTTATAGGCGCGGCCCCAGAAGGTAAAATCGGCACGAGTCACGATGCGCGCCAGGCTCAAAATAGCGGCCAGGGCCTGGGCGTCGCCGTGGGCCAGGGCCTCGATGAGGGACCGATCGTGCACGGGTGAGCTAGGCGCAAAATATTGTTCCTCCTTCTCCTCCACCTCCAGCAGGGCCTCCAGGGTCTGACGGACGCGCAGCAGCCCCTCGTTCGGTGGCAGAGTGAAAGCGCCGCCCTCGCCAGGAGTGGGCCAGAGAATCCAGAAGGCATGTCGACCGCTCTCGGGGGAAGCGAGCTTCAAGAGGAGGGCTGGCGGCATATCGTTGAGGCCAGTGCGCAGATCGCGTTCGAGTACGCTGGCCACCATTTCGGGGGATGGATCGAGACGTGCTGCGAGCCAGCGGTGCATGGCGTTGCGCCGGATGCCGGCATAGTGGACCTTCCACGGCCCCTTGCGCTGCGGGCAGGGCCAGATTAAGGCCGTGGCCACAGCAGGCACGCGTATCAACAGCTCCTGGAGAGCGCGCGCAATCGCGTCCTCGCGCTGCTCTGGGCAGAGGGCTGCGCTCTTTAGGGCATGTGTCACGGGGGTCCAGGGATCTGGACAATGCTCTTGCATAGTGGCGCCCTCGCCATTGTGGAAGCCAACAAATAGCCATCTGCCAATTTGTAGATAGAGACATTGTATACCATCGCGCTGCCTGTTTACAATAGGCTTGCATGAAACGCCAGTGGCCGCCAGGGTCGGTGCCAGCGGCCAGGAGAGGAACCTGCAGCGGTGCAGGCAGGTGGGGAGGGCAGGCGAGGGACTGGCCTGAATAGGCTAGTCAAGGTAGGCTGCCCGTACTGGCCGGCCAGGGCAGGTGGGTAGAGATGAGCCTGGCTGAAGCGGGCTGTAGCGCCGACCAAGTATGTATCCGCGAGCGGGCCTGAGCAGGGAAGCGAGTTGGGCCAGAGAGAGTCAGCATCGCTGCCGACGGAGGAAGCGCCTATGCTAGAGCTGCAGGACGTTGCCGTCACCTATCAGAACGTCATCCCCGCATTGCGGGGTGTCTCGCTTGAGATCCCTGAAAAGGTGGTCGTCGCCCTGCTGGGCACCAACGGAGCCGGCAAGACCACCCTCCTGCGGGCCGTCTCCGGCCTGCTCCCATTACATCGTGGCGCCCTGGTTGGTGGTCGCATCCTCTGGGCAGGCGAGCGCATCGATCGTCTTTCCCCCACGCGCATCGTGCAGCTGGGCATCACCCAGGTCCTGGAAGGGCGCCGCATCTTTGACGACCTGACCGTTGATGAAAACCTCCAGGCTGGGGCCATCACCGTGCGCAATCCCGCCGCTATCCGTCGCGCCTATGATCGCGTCATGAGCCTCTTCCCGGTCCTTGCCGAGCGGCGCAGCAGCCGTGCGGGTTATCTCTCGGGCGGAGAACAGCAGATGCTGGCCATCGGGCGCGCCCTGATGGCCTCGCCGCGCCTGCTGCTCCTCGACGAGCCATCTCTGGGCCTGGCCCCCTTCATGGTGCAGCGCATTCGCAACATCATTGCCGAGATCAACGCTGAAGGCACCGCCGTACTGCTCGTCGAACAAAACGCGCAAATGGCGCTCTCGGTGGCCCACTACGGCTACGTGCTGGAAACGGGACGCGTCGTTCTGGCCGCTCCAGCAGCGCGCCTCTTGCAAGAAGAGAACATCCGTCAGTTCTACCTTGGCCTGCGTGAGGGAGAGCGCCAGCTCGCGCTTGGGCGCCTGCGCCAGCGGCGGGCAAGCGCGGCGGAGAGGAGGTGGCTGTCATGAGTGAGAGGCCTGACCCCAGCAAGCGGGCCAGCGACAACCACCAGATCGACCCCAGGGAGCCGCTGCTGCGTGTTGAACAGCTCTCGGTTCGCTTTGCGGGGGTGCGCGCGCTTAGCGAGGTCTCTTTCGTCGTCTGGCCGGGCGAACTCTTTGCCGTCATCGGCCCCAACGGCGCTGGCAAAACCTCCCTGTTTAATGTGCTCTCGCGTGTCTACCAGCCCGAGGCGGGGCGGGTCACCTTTGCCGGTCAGGACCTGCTGCGCCTGAAGCCCCACCAGGTGGCCAGGGCTGGGATCGCACGCACCTTCCAGAACATGGGCCAGTTCCCCACGATGACCGTCCTGGACTACCTGCTGCTGGGCCGCCATACGCGCATGCACAGTGGCATCCTGCGCGCCGGACTGTTTATCGGCCCGACCCGCCGGGAGGAGTGGGAGAACCGCGCTTACTGTCTCCATATTCTCGACTTGCTAAACTTGAAAGAGGTGCGCGATCGGCCTTTGGGCAGCCTGCCCTATGGCCTGCAAAAGCGAGCTGATCTGGCGCGCGCTCTGGCGATGGAGCCGCGGCTGCTGCTGCTTGATGAGCCGGTGGCTGGCATGAGCCTGGAAGAGACCGAGGAGATCGCCGCCATCATTCTGGAGATCAAGGAGCAGCTCGGCATCACCCAGATCCTCGTTGAGCACGATATGGCGCTGGTCATGGGCCTGGCTGACCGTGTGCTGGTGCTGGACTTTGGCCGCGTCATTGCCGAGGGCAGGCCGGCGGAGGTCCAGGCCAATCCGGCGGTCATCAAAGCCTACCTGGGCGAAGAATCGGAGCAGCTGCCGGCGCCCGCCGATGACCTGCCCGCCGTCTCCGAGAACTAAACTCCGCCTCGGACTGGCAGGCAGACAGACAGGTCGGCTTACAGCTCCGCTTACTTGCTTGTGCGCTGGCTCGTTTGCTCGTGTTGAGATGCCAGAAGTGTTCTCTGGCCCTGGGCCTACCGGGGCGCCGATGGTGTTACCCATCGCTCGATCGCGCTATTTGCGGCTTGCTTGTGCAGGAGGAGCTATGTGCTATGGCCTACTTCCTTCAGCTAGTCTTTGCGGGCGCAGCCCAGGGGTGTATCTACGCCCTGATCGGGCTGGGCTTTAGCATCATCTTCAAGGCGAGCCAGGTCATCAATTTTGCCCAGGGCGAGCTGCTGCTGGTCGGCACCTATGTCGTGGCCAGCGCCGTCCTGAACTGGCATCTGCCCTTTTTGCTGGCGCTGCCGCTGGGACTACTGGTCACGATTGTCATCGGCCTCCTCTTTGAACGCCTGGTACTGCGCAGGATGATTGGTCGTCCTCCCTTCACTGTTCTCATGATTACCATTGGTTTGGACATCATTCTGCGTACGCTGGTCATTGTGGGCTGGGGTTCGCGCACCATTCCGGCAGCCACGCCTTTCGCCATTACCAGCGGCTTCAATGTGGCCGGCGTGCATCTGGGCAGTAGCGATCTCTGGACCCTTGGCGTGACTGTGGTACTCTGCGCTGCCCTCTACTATTTCTTTCGCCACACGCGCTACGGGCTGGCCATGCGGGCCACAGCGCTGGATCAAGAGGCGGCCCTGGCTATGGGGATCGATGTGCGCAATGTCTATGCCCTGGCCTGGGGACTGGCGGCGGCCATCACGACGCTCGGTGGCGTCCTGCTGGCGATCGATAGTCTGGCCATTGATCCCAACTTTGGCAATGCTGCCCTGGTGGCTTTTCCGGCCATCATTTTGGGCGGTCTCGACTCGGTCAGCGGCGCAGTTGTCGGCGGCGTCATTATCGGTCTGACCAGCGTCCTGACGGCTGGCTACGAGAGCCGCCTGCCGGCGGTGGTTGGCACCGGCCTGCACGAGGTAACGCCCTATCTGATCATGATTCTTATCCTCATGATCCGTCCCTATGGTCTCTTTGGCTCAAGAAAGGTAGAGCGCGTATGATCGCTACGAAGGAGCCTGGCCGTAGCCGTCTTCGTCAGGAGTTGCCACGAGAGGCCGAGCCGCCTCACTTGCTGGGAAGCCTGGCGCGCTGGCTCTGGCTGGGGGTTGGAGTGCTGGCCTTGCTGCTCTTCTTCTCGCTGGCCAGCGACGACTGGTTTACCATTGTCAACTACTGCCTGATTGCGGCCATTGCCACCTTGGCGCTCAACCTCCTCTCGGGCTATACCGGTCAGATCTCGCTGGGCCTGGCCTTCTTCATGGGCCTGGGAGGCTATACGGCGGCGCTCCTGGGGGGCAATCCGCCCGCGGGACCGCTTGATCCCTGGGGTCTGGGCCTGCCCGTTTTCATCTGGCTGCCGGCGGCGGGCCTGGTGGCGGCTCTGGTTGGGGCGCTCATTGGGCCGAGTGCCCTACGCCTGCGTGGCTTCTATCTGGGAATTGTGACCCTCGCTCTGGTCTTCATCGGCAATTATCTGTTCCGCAACCTGAATTTCATCACCGGGGGGCCGCAGGGGCGCAATTTCCCGGTGCCGGCCTTTGGTGGCTTCTCGCTCGACCAGCAGAACAGCATCCTGGGCGTCGCCCTGACCTCGGGTCAGCAATATTTCCTGCTCATCCTGGTGGTCCTCCTGCTCTCGGCACTCTTCGTCTACAATCTCAGTCGTTCACGCGTCGGTCGCGCTATGCGGGCCGTGCGGGATCACGAAGTGGGCGCTGCCATCATGGGGGTGAACCTTTTCGAGGTCAAGATGGGGGCCTTCGTGCTCTCCTCGTTCCTGGCGGGCGTGGCCGGCGCGCTCTATGTCTCCTATGCGCGCTATGTGATCCCCGACTACTGGAGCCTGAGCCTGTCGATCCAGTTTGTGGCGGCCATCATCATTGGTGGCATTGCCGATGTCTGGGGGTCGATCCTGGGAGCGGCTTTTGTCTTCGCCCTCCCCCAGGTCATCGACTATTTCTCGCTGCTGCCGCCCAGCACTGGTGGTGGGGGCCTTAGCAGCGGCGATCTGAACGCGCTCCTCTATGGCTTGCTGATCATTGTCTTCCTGCTGTTTGAGCCAGGCGGAGTCATTGGTCTGGTGCGCCGTCTGCGCCCGGGCGGGCCTCGCCCTCAAAGGTTGGGAACGGGGGCGAGCGCGGGCGCAGCGACGGTCAAAGAAGGGGGTGAGAGCATCGAGGTAGTTGATCTTCAGCAGCACCTCCCTGGCCCCGGCGAGGAGCGGGGGAGTAGCGGAACGGGCGCCTCCTGAGTGCGCCTGACGAGATCTGGACGGGCCTCGTCGCATCTGCTTCCCTCTTCTTGCCTGCCACTTGGCCAGGCGGCCAGCCTGTGGTGGTCCACCTGCGCTTCCCTTCAGGTCTGCAGTCAGGAAGCCAGTAAAAGCGAACCAGCCGGGTTTTATGCAGTATCTTGTGCCTTTGGCTCGATAAGGGGGTAATTGTTTATGGTGACAAAGCGCTTCTTGTTTGCCTGTATACTCATCCTCCTGGCCGGTCTACCGATCCTTGCGGGCTGTGCGGGCAGCAGCACGAGTAGTAGCTCAGGTGGACTCAAGGCGGGGCCTGGCGTCGATCTCAATAAGAAGACGATCACGCTGGGCATCCTCTCGCCCTACTCGGGGCCGGTAGCCGGGCCGGTCGGCATCCCGATCGCCAATGGCGTCAAAGCCTTCTTCTATCACGTCAATGACCACGGTGGCATTAACGGCTTCAAAGTCCAGTTCATTGAACAGGATACGCAGTACAGCCCGCAGCTGGAGGTGCAGAAGTATAACCAGATTCGCAACCAGGTGCTGATGATCGCCGACAGCCTCGGGACGCAGCCTACCTTTGCCATTAAGGATCTGGCGGCTGCCGATCACATGCTGGTGTCGGCGGCGACGCTCTCATCGGCGCTGGCGCGGGAAAAGTATCTGATCCTCGTTGGCACACCTTACCGTCTGCAGGTGGAGAATGCTTTTGACTACGTTGTCAATAAGCTCGGGGTCAAGAATCCCGCTACGGCCATCATCTACCAGAACGATGACTACGGCCAGGATGGGCTGACGGGCTACCGCGAGGCGGTCAGTGTCTACCACCTGCATGACGTGGCCCAGGTCTCCTTTGCGGTCAATGATACCGATTTTACGGCCCAGGTGGCGCAGCTGAAGGCTTCCGGGGCAAAGTACGTCTTTATGACAACGCTGCCGACGGCGACAGCGACCATTATCGCCACCGCCTACAAGCTGGGCTACAATCCGCAGTGGATTCTGCAAAGCCCGGCCTTCTCGATTCAGCTCCTGGCGGTGCCGGCGCTCAAGCCTCTGATCAGCCGGGCCTGGGTCGTGTCCCAGGGAGCGGCCTGGGGCGATACGAGTGTGCCGGGGATGGCGCAGATGTTGCAGGACCAGGCCAAGTATTTCCCGAAGCAGCAGCCCGATGGCTACTTCGAGTTTGGCTATGCCGAGTCCTATGTGACCTACGCCATTCTGAAGAAGGCGATGGACAACGGTGACCTGACGCGCGATGGCCTCTTCCGGGCCTTCGAGTCGCTGCAGTCAGTGGATATGGGAGGTCTGCTGCCGCCCGCACACTATGGCTCGACGCCTGATCAGCGTGTGCCAACGCGCGATTCTGTGATCTATCAGGTTGATGCTACGCAGCCTGCCGGCGTTAAGCCGATCTCGTCGGATTTCACCGGGGTGGCCGCCCAACAGTCTCATTTCTAGCCAGGCGTACTAGCTCGCTCCTTTTCTTCCCTGTCTGCCCTGGTGCGTGGTTGCTCATGACGACCGGCTGCCTTCTGCCTGTGGCCCCGCAGGATAAGGGGCAGCCGGTGAGCAACCCGGCTGAACAATGCTCCTGAATTGGGCCGGTACAGGCTGCTCCTCTGCCGTTCTCTCCGTACTCCCCGGCTCTTTCTTCTTCCTGTTTCTGCCCGCTGACTGCGTGACGGCTGTGTCCAACCTGGCCACTGGTGACACAGGCGTGCTCGCTGCGCTCCAGACCAGCAGTCCCCGGCTCACCTGGCCTGCTTCTTGCTCGCTTGCCTGACCCAACCGGTCTATTCGCTTGCACTTGCAGCGATGAATGTCAACCCGGACACGTATATATTAAGTGGAAGCTATCAAGCTTCCTGCTCGGTGACCGACGCCGACTCTCTGGCCGAGCGGCGAAAAAAGACCCTGACTGGCTTGTCCCTTGCTGGCAGCGGTCTCGACGCTTCAGTGAGCGGAGTGAGGTCAATCAGAGTCTGGTTTTATCGCTTAATTATTGAAATTTATCGAATCTGGGTCTTCTGTTGAGCATTTCCTGATGCAATGGGAGATATACCCTCTGTTGCAGCAGGAGTGCGCCACACGTGCGGACTCTCTGCGTCCCGGGGCTGAGTGTTCTGCGAGAGAAGAGGGTTCATTGAGCATGGCGACTACAAGTGAGCTGAAAGAAATTATGCGTGAGCTTGAGCTGGTCGATATCGGCGATGCCGCCAGTTACCTCGGTGAGGAGGCGATGCCGCTGCAGGAGCTGCCCCACAACGAGCAACCGCAGTCGCTGCTTGAGCATGCTCCTGGTCATCCGGCGACCTGTACCTGTATCTTCTGTCAATTATTGCATGTCTTATAGAGCAAAATAGCTGCTCCGCTTCAGCGCTTCACCTTGACAACGGGGCACCGGCTGTGGCGACTCCCCACCACCACCGGCGCCCCGTTGCTCTATGTTCGACGGTCTCTGCTCCAGGCTGGCTGCTGCAGAACCTCAGTAGTGGGCTTCCAGCAGGATCTTGATGCGCCGCTCGGGATGGGGCATACCGCTGTTACGGATTTGGGTGACGACGGCCTCCAGGTCGTAGGGCACGCGACGAATCTCACCCTCCCAGTCGCTGCCTTGCCAGCTGAGAATACCGTAAGCGGCGCGCCGATCTCCATCGCGTGGCAGGCCGCAGCTGGCTACATCCAAGAGCAACAGCCGCCGCCAGCGTCGCTGATAAGCGATATGCAGATGGCCGAAGGCCAGGGCGCCGATCTCTTCATCCAGGTCACCGAGCAAGTGCTCCAGCTCCTGATCGGTGGCGTTAGGGGCGATGGCGTCCTCCAGATTGCGCGGGTTGGCATGAACGACCAGGGCGTCGCTGCCGTTGGGATTAACCAGGCGATATGAGAAAGGCAGGTTGCGTAGATAGGCGATGCCCTCCGGTCCGATCTGCTCGCGCGTCCAGGCGACGGTACTCTGTTTTTTGCGCCCTTTCTCGGGGGCGGCGCTCACCACCTCCTCATCGACGTTGCCTTTGATGACCGGGCAGCCGAGTTGCTGGACAATGGTGAGCACCTCGCGCGGGCGGGGACCATTCAAGCAGAGGTCGCCGGCGATGACCAGCTGATCGATCGCCGGTTGGCGATGCAGGTCTTCCAGCACGGCCTCCAGGGCCGCCTGATTCCCATGAATATCGGAGATAATGGCGATGCGCATAGTGAATCTGCTATCCTCTCCTTAGAGCGAGCAACAAGAGCGGGCGATTCGTTGCCTGCCGGGTCAGGCAGCTGCCAGGTTCCAGGTTGGCTGCCACCTGCTGGCTTCTTGCCTGAGGTGGACCTGTCTGTCTCTGGCCTGGCCCGGCTCCCGCTCGTCATGGACCGACCGGCCTGTCTGCTGCAACGGAGGTAAGAGCCGATGGAACACATCATCGGTGTCCTGGCGGATACCCATATTCCGCGCTTCAAGGCCCTGCCCGAGGCCATCTGGCGTCATTTTGCCGATGTTGAGCTGATCATTCATGCGGGCGACCTCTCGGTGCTCTCCGTTATCAACGAGCTGGAGACCATCGCGCCCGTCGTAGCCGTGCAGGGCAACGTCGAGAGTGACGAAGTGCGGAGGGCGCTGCCCCTCAAACGCGAGCTGGTGATCGGCGGCTGTCGCATTGGTGTCGTCCATATCCTCAGCCCAGACAGCGCGCGCCGGCGGCGCAGTGAGGAGGAGGCGCGCCTGGAAGCGGCTCGCCGCGAGTTTCCGCAGGCGCGCTGCGTCATCTTCGGCCACACCCACGTTCCCTATCTGCGTCAACAAGATGGGCTGCTGCTCTTCAATCCCGGCAGCGCTACCGATCGGCGCAGTCAGCCAGCCTGTACGCTTGGCCGCCTCTACATTGAAGACGCCAGCGGCAGCCCGCGCGGGGAAATCATCCCTCTCACCTAGCCGGCCTTCCAGCCTGGCGCCAAAGGCGGAACTGGCGCACGCCGAGTGGCGACGATCAGCGGTGTGCTCGCAGCGCCTCCTGTCCTCCCAGATAGGGGCGCAGGGCTGCTGGAATGCGTACCGAGCCATCGGGCTGCTGGTGGTTCTCTAGCAACGGAATCAGAATGCGTGGCGAGGCGAGGGCCGTGTTATTGAGCGTGTGCACAAACTTCACCTTGCCATCGCGATCACGATAGCGGATATTGACGCGCCGCGCCTGCCAGTCGTGGAAGTACGAGCAAGAATGTGTTTCCCGATAGCGGCCCTCGCTGGGAACCCAGCATTCCAGATCGTACATGCCGACCTTGCCATCGCCCATGTCGCCGGTGCAGACGTTAACCACGCGATAGGGGATCTCCAGAGCCTGAACCAGCTCCTCGGCGTTGCGGATCAGCTGCTCGTGCCAGCGCACCGACTCCTCGTGTGAGGCTTCGCAGATCACATACTGTTCAACCTTGTTGAACTGATGGACGCGGAAGACGCCGCGCGTATCCTTGCCATAGGTGCCGGCCTCCTTACGGAAGCAGGGGCAGAAGCCAACAAAGGTCAGAGGCAGCTCCTCGTAGCTGAGAATCTCGTCCTTGAACATGCCTGTAATCGAGACCTCAGCGGTCCCCACAAGGAAAGTATCCTCGCCCTCCAGGGCATAGACCTGGTCCCGTCCGCGCGGAAACTGGCCGTTGCCGATAAAGCAGAACTCGCGCGCCATCGCTGGCACGATCAGGGGCGTGAAGCCCTTAGCGGCAATGCGATCGAAAGCGAAGTGCAGGAGGGCCATTTCAAGGCGTGCGGCGTCGCCCTTGAGCACATAGCTGCGCGAGCCAGCGATTTTGGCCGCACGCTCCATGTCGACCAGGTCCAGCTTCTGCATCAGCGTGTAGTGGTCCAGCAGTGGAAAATCGAACTGCGGCTTCTCTCCCCAATAGCGCACCGGGACATTATCCTCCTCACTTGTGCCGACTGGGGCCGAGGGATCAGGAATCTGGGGTACCAGATAGAGCAGCTGCTGACGCTGCTCGGTAAGAGCCTCCAGCTGCGGCTCTAGCTCCTTGAGGCGAGCCGCCAGCTGTTTGCCCTCGGCGATGAGCGACTCGCGCAGCTCCTTATCTTTGCCTGCCTGTCCGATCCGTTTCGAGAGCTGGTTCTGTTCGGCTCGCAGCGTCTCGACCTGATGTTGCAGCTCTAAGACCTGGCGATCAAGGGCCAGAAACTGGTCGACATCAAAATCGCTCTGCTTGAGGCGTACAGCCTCCTTGACAAGCTCGGGATGATTGCGAATAAAGCCGAGATCCAGCACGAAAATCCCTCCTTCTGCTCTTCTCGTTCTCAAACTTGGGTCCTGGGCCTTGGTCTAGAGCAGGTCGCGTGCCAGCTCGCTGGCCGGGCGGGTCAGGTCATTGTGCTCCGTCCTGGCTGCAACGCGTGAGGAGCGACCAGAACCGGCCAGAGGGGCCACGGGCCTGGCAACTGACCGCCTATAACGGTCCTGCAGCAATAAAAAAAGCGTTATCGTCCACTGTGCAAGGACGACAACGCTGGTTGCTGCGTCGATCGTGGTGCCACCTTTGTTCGGATGCTCTGTTGCTGGCCAGCCAGAGGGCAAAAGACCCCAGAGACTGGCTGCGTAGAGCCATCCCTCATTTGGCCTGTTAACGGAGGCCACCGCAAACGCTCATCGCGTGGGCTCCCAGGTGGATTCCCTCATCCCCGGCGCTGCGTTGCACCAACCCGCAGCTCTCTCGCGCTCGCGGGCATGAGGTACTTGTCCTGTTCTTCGCCTTTACTCAATGGTTGTGTTATTGCTCGTTGCTGCTCCGCTTCTGGTACGATAGGATAGCAGAGGCGCAGGAGCTCTGTCAACCATGCCGGGACTGGGGGAGTCGGGTTGACGAGGTGGACAGGCAAAGCGCTCCGGCTCCGGCCTGGTGGCCACAGCCTGTCTGACTGATCCCAGACCATAACGCTGGCGGCTCACTCGTGAAGGACCCAGACCTGGGCATTGCTGAACTGAGCAACACAGGGCAGCTGATCATCGATGGCGGCCACGCCGATCGCCCCCGCTGAGAGCGTATGGTCATGAACGCTCCCCACCGCCTGCTCATTGACATAGAGCACGATGGTATCCTGGCTGGCCAGTACACTCAGAATATTCGTCTGCGTCAGGCCGCTGCTGATCGCTGGACTGAAGCCGGTCAGCAGAGTTTGGGCCGTTTGGCCCTGGTAGAGATCGAGGGCGAACGAGCCATTGATACTCACGCGGAACAGATAGTAGCTCTGACCATCGGCGCTGGCGCGGAAGAGCAGGCCAGCCTCCTGGCCACTGGTGATCGTCAGCTGGACCTCGTAGACAAACTGGCTGAACTTGGTGCTGTGGGCCAGGCAGGGCTGTAACAACCCCGCATGGCCGGCCCTCGCCTCGTAGGCGCCGTTGTTGAAGAAGCAGCCGGTCCCGGCATCGCTGAAACCCTGGTCCCAGCTGTGAGACTCGTCAGGAGTGCTCAGATCGTCGCTAAAATCTGGGTGGCCCTGGGTAATCTGGCTGAGGCGCTCGTCGTAGGTGGTAGCCGTTGCCGTGAGCTGGCTGGTCTGAGCCGTTGCCAGACTCTGGGCCGTGGCAGTCGCATAAATAGCTGCCTGCTGGGTTGCCAGACTCTGGGCCGTGCCGGCGGCCTGGGCGCTGGCGCTGGCCAGGACATAGCCTGTGGCCTGGGCGCGTGCTGTGGCCTGGGCTTGGAGCACAGCCGTGGCCTGCCCTGTGGTCAGCATCACCAACAGAACCGTGCTCGCCAGTAGCAGCAGGGCGGCGAGCGAGCCATAGAGCCACCACTGGCCGCGTGAGAGTCCAGCAGGCCGCTGCTGGAAAGAGACTGGCTCTGCAGCAGGCACTTTCACGAGCGCCGTTGTCTCAGCCTGCTCTTTCACCTCTGCCGGTCTTTCTGCGGACTCCTCGCTGCCCTCCATCGTCATTGGCTCCCTCCTGTGAACCGGCAGCTGCTCCGGCTCTGGACCGTTGACGCTTAACTGCGGGTGGCTCGATTGCTGCTTTCCGGGCATAGATAGCGCTCCCTCGCTTGACGGTAAGCTCCTCTCCTTGTGCTCCTCTCTGCTACTATAGCATGGACGCTGCTTGCAAGACTAGCCAGTGGTTGAACCTGGCAAGACGGCGATAGGTTGGGGTTGAAGCTCTGTCGCACCTCAAAAGGAGACGACCAGGCGGGAGAGAAGAGAGCGGGAGAGCTGGCAGTCTCGGAGACGGCAGGACAGAGTGTCTCCCATCCCCGTGTTGGCCAGCGTCCCTGCACTTGGATCTGCGGCCCTGATCTGTTCTCAGCAGCTGGTCTGCTTCTTCCCGCCTTGAGGGCTTCCTACAGTTGCCAGATTCTTGCGTTCTGAAAGGCCGCATCGGCGGAAATGTTGCCAGAGTTCAGGGCAATGAGGGCGACCATGCCGCTCGTCAGCGTGTTATCGTGGACCGTAGAGAGGTAGTGCTGATTCACGAACAGCATGAGTGTATCTTCCTGGGCGATGACGGTCAATGTATTGCTCTCGCCGAGACTGGCGTTAATGGCAGGGCTGACACCCTCGGAGAGATAGCTCACATTTCCGTTGCTGACCTTACTCAGCAGGTAGGCGCCGCTGGGGCTGATCGTGAAGCTATAGAAACTACGCGCGCCCTCATTGAGCCGGAAGACGAGGCCCCCCATTGTCTGGAGACCGCTCTTGTCGCCCTTGACCATCGTCATATCGACCTGGAAGGCCAGATTATGGTACGTCAGGGCGTTAGCCGCACAGGCCCAGGCTGGGGTACTGGTTGTAGTCAGAATGTGCAGGGCGCCATTGCTGAACTGGCAGCCACTGCCGTCGTTATTGCGTGTATCGTCCCAGTTGCTGGCACTCTGACTGGCCAGCGAGTCATTCACCTGGGGTGTCTGCGCCGTGATATAGCTATAGAAGGCCAAGGGATTGCTCTGCAGCGCAGTCACCGTTGCTGTGGCATGAGCTCGGGCGACGGCAGTGGCCGTCTGCTGGCTGAGGGCCAGGGCTGTCGCGCTCTGGGCTGTGGCCGTGGCGGCGGCGTGCTCCTGACCTGGGCGGATGACTCCGAGGTAGACGACGCTTCCCAGCAAGATCATGACACAGATCAATAGAATGGCCAGAATGAGCAGCAGCGTAGATCTCCCTCCTCTGGTCTGGCCTGGGGCGGAGGGAGCAGAAGGGAAGATCGGGCCTGGTCCTGGCGCCCCTGGGGCTACTGGCTGTGGATACGGCGGCCAGCCGGCTTGCCCCTGTTGGGGGAAGGCAACGCCACCCTCTCTGGTAGTGCCCACCCCTGGCGTCAGGCCAGGCGAGAAGGATGCAAAAGGATAGCCAGGCTGGACGGGGCCAGCGGGGCTGGAAGATCCTGGTTGCGGAGCTACCGCGGGTGGATAGCCCGGTGGCGTTGAGAGGCCGCTCTGGCTGATCTGACCGGGGGGCTGAGGCGGCGAACCTGCGGCTGGTGGCTGCGCGGGCAGCGTCCCCGAAATCGGAAACTGAGCTGGTGGCTGCGCAGGCGCGGGCGAGGCTGGAAGGGCAGTGCTCAGGCCGGGGTAGGAAGGAGTGCTGGCTCCGGCTCCAGTAGGCGGCATCCAACCGTAGCTAGTGGCCGCCTCCTGCGGAGGCAGCACTGGCGTTAAATTGCTGGGGCTGGGAGCTGGCGAGGACGTCGGAGCTGACGCCGGTCCACTGGAAGGCCCATCCGCCGGGGGCGCGCCCGCTTCGGCACTGGCCCGAGGGCGCTCGCTCTCCATGCCAGGCGTCTGAGCCTCTCTCGGCTGAGCAGCTGCTCCCCCCTCGGAGCTGGCTGGCGGTGTCTGCAGTTGCTGCCAGCGTGAAGGCGCACGCAGCGTAGGCTCGCTATAGGGCGCGCGCAACGTGCGCTCACTGTCCTCAACGCCGGTCGCTTCCCTGCTCTCGGGGCGGGACTGAATCAGCGTATCGTCCGGGCTGCCGAACGTACTCGGTGGCGGGGTCTGCTCCTTCTCTGGCTCCAGCACATTGTAAGGAGTAGGAGCGCCGCAGGAGGGACAGATCCGTGCCCCAGCGGGCAACTCGGCCTTGCAAATCTGGCATTGCATAGGTAAGAAGATCCTCCTCAAGGGCTGGACGTAGTGACTCCCTAAAGCATCTTCAGCATAACATGCTTTTCAATCTATGCCAAGAGATCTCATCATTGCTTGTCAGAAGCGAGCCGAGAGCGGCAGCGTAGAGGACGAAAGCCGAACCCGGCCCCAGGCTGCTATCTCTGGCGCTGGTCTGGGGCTGCCCTGTGGCCTGCCCTGCTCCTGGTCCTGCAGCAGGGTAGGCAGAGGCGATTAGCGCGACCAGACCTGGAGCTGAGAAAAGGCGGCGTCGGTCGCATGCCCAAGATCAATGGCGAAGACACCAATCTGCCCGGCGCTAAAGTTCGTATCCTGAGCGCTTCCCACGTATTGCCTATTTATATAGAGAAGTATCGATGATCCACGGGCGATCACTGTCAGCAAGTTGTCCTGGCCAGTTGCTGTATGGATGGCTGGCGTTGGGCCGCCGACCAGGGCATTGGCCTGTGTACCATCGGAGAGCATGAGGCTATAGTTTCCGTCACTGCCGACGAAAAAGAGGTAGCCGGTGCCGCTATCGGCATTCGCGCGGAAGACCAGGCCGCCGCCATCGCCTCGTGCCAGTCGCATGTGGACCTGCAGCGTGAAGTTGGCGAAGTTCGTGGCCAGAGCCAGGCAGGGGATGAAAACATGGTCGCTGGCAACGATCGAATGCAGGCTAGACCCGGAGAAGGAACAGCCCTCGCGCAGGGTGCTGTCCAGTGTCCACTGGTTGCCGTTCTGTCCGGTCAAGGGATCGACCAGGGTGGGTGTCCCCTGGGTAGCCGCTGTATAGGTAGCCTGCTCGGCAGTGGCGGTGGCCGCAGCGACGGCGGTCGCCTGGGCAGCAGCGGTAGCTGTGGCGTGGGCCTGGGCGATGGCGGTCGCTGTAGCATGGGCCTGGGCCTGAGCGGTACTCTGGGTCAGGGCCGTCAAAGCGGCGCTAACCGTAGCCGTGGCCTCTGCGTGCAACTGGGCCGGATGATAAATGCCACCGTAGATGAGCAGGCTAAGCCCCGTCAGAAACAGCAAGAGCATCAAGATGAAGCCGAGCCGCAGCGAGCGCGACAGAACAGAGCGGCCCTTTGTCGAGAACTCGCTGCCCTGAAAATGCGAGGGACGCTGCGGTCCCTGTGGCGTCGGCGTCGCGGCCAGCGAGCCAGGCAAAACGGCGGCACCTGGCTCGTCCCAGCTACCTCCGCTGGCTCTGGGCGCGGCTGGCGCGGTCTCCGAAGAAAAGGATGGCAGACCACCAGCTTGCTCACTCGCCCCAGACTGATCCTGGCCCACCCGTAGCGCTGCTCCGCAGACAGGGCACGTGGTATAATCCGCGGGCACCGCTGCGTAGCAAAACTCACAGTGCCTGACCATGAGATCTCTCAAACCTCCTGCTCTCTCAATTTTCAGCATCCTCGTGCGGCGGGTTGTGCCCTCTGCAACCACGCCCTCAGCTCGCGCGGAAGGCTCCTGATCTGCATTGGGAGAGGCTCTAGCTTCTCTGCTCGCGCGCACTGGGTAGCGCTCTCCGTTCCCTCGACGGATTCTTTCGCTTCAAGCAAGCCGTTTGCGGAAGATCAAGACTGAAGTGCTCTACTCAGCCTCGCACCTTAGCTCTCAGGTCCTGTCGGTGAGCGCCGCGCCAGCTCATCAGGCTCGGACTGCGACGCCTTTGCCCTCCTTCCAGGCCAGGGCTGGCGATGCAGCGTGGGGAGTGGAAGAAGACGCTTGAGATATCTCTTCCAGAGTGGAAGTTGGTGCTCCTCATCCTTTCATAATATGGAGATAAATGTATTGATCGACGGCACTCAGTATAACACACTGCTTTGGCGAAGGGAAGAGTAAAAAGGGAAAAAAATAACACGTGACAGACCGCAGCCGGCGAGCAGCGGGCCAATGTCGCGGCAGAAAGCGGACAGAGGCGGTGAAGCGCCACCGGGGGACAGTCACGTGTCAGGACAAGCCCTGCGGTAGGGATAGGGACGCGGGTCGTCAGCGGCAAGCGGGCGTGGTTACAACAGGCAGACTGGTCCCGCGACCGCCAGGAGCGACTCCGCGCTGGCCAGGCTAGATCAAACCCAGCTCCCACTTCGCATCTTCGCTCATGCGGTCGGGTGTCCAGGGGGGATCAAAGGTCATCTCCACATCGCATGACTTGACATTCTCGACCTGGCTGACGCGCATCTCGACCTCGGACATCACGTCGCCAACCAATGGGCAGCCCAGCGATGTCAGCGTCATCTTAATATGCACATGGCCTGTTTCCTGATTGATATCAATCCCATAGACCAGGCCGAGATCGTAGATATTGACAGGAATCTCTGGATCGTAGCATTCCCGCAGGGCCTCGATCACTTCGGCCTCATTGATCTGGGGCATAGTCTGCTGCTCCTTCCCTGCTGATAGCCCAATATTCCAAGCATCATAGTAGGGATTACTCCACATAAATATAGCGCAAGGCGCCAGCCTTGTCAAAAAAGGCCGACGAGCCAGGGCAGGCCCCGGCCTGGAAGCTAAGCCTGAGATGAGTCTCCAGCCAGGAAGGCCATCACCTCAGCCCGACTCGGCAGCCCAGATTGAGCGCCGAAGCGCGTCACCTTCAGGGCGCTGGCATAGACCGCAAAGCGCAGTGCCTGGGCGGGGGTCTGACCCTCCAGCAGCGCAACCGTCAAAGCGCCCACGAAGCAATCGCCGGCAGCCGTCGTATCGGTCACCTGGACGCGCGGAGCCGGCTCGTAGAGGGAGAGCGGGCCTGCTCCTGGCTGGTCCCCGCGAGTGACCAACAGCGCTCCTGCCGCTCCCAGAGTGACCACTACCGTCGCCACCCCATGCTCATGCAGGCGCAGAGCCAGCGCGCGCGCCTGAGTCAGAACATCCTTCGCTGCTGGCTCCCTGGTCTCAGCGCTGGTCACGGTAGAAGCGGACAGCATTCCCAGGGCTGTTACCAGCGCCTGGGCCTCGTGCTCGTTCACGATCAGCAGCTCGACCTGGCGCAGCAGATCTGGACGTAAGTGCTGTGCCGGAGCGGCGTTCAGCACTACCGGTACAGCCGCCGCCCGGGCTGCCGTGATGAGGTGCTCGACCGTTGCCAGCGGGATCTCCAGCTGTAAGACCAAGGCAGAGGCCTGGGCCAGGGCCTCTTCGATGCGTGTCAGGTGGCCGGCGTCGCGCCCGAGACTGCCATTGGCGCCCGCTGCCACAATGATGGCATTATCCTGCTCTACCAGGAAAATAAAGGCCGTGCCGCTGGCCTCCTCCTCATCAATGGCCACCAGTTCTGTAGAGACGCCCGCCGCCTGCAGAGCGACCAGTAGTTGCTGCCCAAAGGGATCGCGGCCTACTCGACCAGCCATCGTCACGGCTCCCCCTAAACGGGCCATTGCCACCGCCTGGTTGGCGCCTTTTCCCCCAGGCACCAGCTTCAACGAGCCGGCCCCCAGCAGCGTCTCGCCGAGCACCGGCAGGCGCGGTACCTGCACCACCTGGTCCATATTCAGGCTGCCAACCACTAAAATGCGCTTCTGCTCCTCCATCGTTTCGCTCGCTCCTATTCCGTTGAAATAAAGGCCTCCAGCTCGCGGCAGTAGTTCAGAAGATCGCCCAGGATCGGCAGCCCCTCCAGCGCGGCGGCGTGCCCGACCAGGATGAGTTTGCGCTGGGCGCGGGTCAGAGCCACGTTGAGGCGGTGGGCATCGGTCAGAAACTCGTAGAGCAGGCTGCCCGGTGGGGGGGGCTGCGTTGTAGCGAACGAGATAATAATCACCGCGCGCTCGCCGCCCTGGAAGCGATCGACCGTATCGATTGTCAGCGCCGGATGAGGAGCGCCGTACTGTTTCCAGACGAGATGACGGCGGAGATTCGCCACCTGAGCGCGATAGGGCGCGATGATTCCAATCTGTGATGGACCAACCCCGCGCCCAAGCAAAGCCGTCACCAGCTCACGTACCAGGCGGGCCTCGGCCTGACTCACGCGGGCCTCGCTCTCGGGCGTGGTCACGTTGAGGAAGACGACAGGCTGGCCAGGGTGCAGCGCACGCAGAACAGCCGGGCGCTCGCCCAGGCGCGGCGCCGCTGGACCACGTAAGCTGAGCTGACGCCGCGCCACCGTCGGATGGGCGCGCAGCTCTCCCCCATAGAAAGAGCGCGAAGGGAAGGCGGCGATCTGCTCATGCATCCGATACTGAGTTGTCAGGGCCACGCAGGCGCTCTCGCTTCCCGGGTGCGCAGCCCGATATTCCTCATCGCGGCGCTTCAGCAGGCTAAACAGCGACTCGCGCAGTCCTCCCTCCGCCGCCTCACGACTGAGCACCAGCGGCGGCAACTGCTTTTCATCGCCCACCAGAATAAAGCGTCGCGCAAAGCGCAAGGCTCCGAGCAGAGCTGGAACCGTCAACTGGCCGGCCTCATCGATCAGGGCCACATCGAAGCGTAGCAGCGAGCCAGCCCCATCCTCCTGCGCTCCCTCGGGCACATAGCGCTCAGACGACCAGGTAGCTGTGGTTGAGGCCACCACGGGCAGCGTCCGGAGGGCGGCCCGCAGCTCGGCGGTCGCCAGGCCGGGTATCGCTTCCCCTGCGTCCTCCTGAGCTGATAGCGACTCTGCTGACTTCGACGAGAGCGGTGCCAGGTGCTTGAGGAGATGCTCTTGAACGCCCTCGGCCACGCTACGCTCATGGCCCAGGCGCAAGTAATCGTGGAAACCCTCCGCCTCCAGGCGCAGCAACATATTATCGACCGCCTGGTTCGTAAAGGCCGCCAGCAAGACCCGCTCGCCGCGCTGGCAAAGGCGTTTGACAATCTCCGCAATGACCGCCGTCTTTCCTGTGCCTGGTGGACCGTGGATCAGCAGATAATCCTGCATCTGGAGCGCGCGCTCTACCGCCAGATTCTGCTCGCGATTGAAGTCCCCTCGTGGAACCACCGGCTCGCGACTGAAGCGCGGACGGCGCAGGCCGTAGACCAGCTCGCGCAGGCGCGGCTCCACGTGCAGCCAGCGCCAGAGATTCTGCAGCGTGCGCAGATGGACCACATCCGTGGCGTGGCGCTCGATCAAGGTCGGATGGGCGATCAGCTCAGGAGTCCAGACAGTCACCTCGCGTGCGCCGATCTCCAGGATGGTCCCTGTGACCACCTCACCATCCAGGGGATGGCCGTCACAGAGCAGGATCTCATCGCCGCTGCGCAGCTCCGAGCGGTTCTCGCAGCGGAAGCGCTGCACCCACTCGCCTTGCTCAGTGGGCTGTGGTGGCTCCAGAGGGGTCAGCCCGGCGATGGCCATCCCGCGCGCCACGTGCTCAGCGACCGGTGCCTGCCAGAGCAGGGCCTGTTCCTGCTCACTGGTCCGTCCCTCGACCTGGAGCAAGTGATAGTAGCGGGCAAAGAAAGCTCGATCGCTCTCCATGAGCGAGGTGGCCAGCGGTGGCGGCTCAGGCGTGCCTGAGTCAGTCGTTGACCCTTCCGTGGCAGCGAGCGCAGGCGGCTCCCAGGCCAGCAGCCAGGAGACGAGGCGGCACTCCTCCAACAGCGCACACTTTCTGCAGCGCGCCGGCCCTGGTGGAGCGCATGGCTCCCCAGTGACGTGGCTGAGCGCCAGCAGATTGCGCTGCTCATTCACCTGCTGCAGCTCGCGGACTGAGAAGGGAATTCCAAAAGCCTGGGCCTCGCCGGGGGTGCCGCTATAGAGCAGGGTCGCCAGCGCCTTCTGCGTGCGAGCCTGGCGGCGGACAGTCAAGAGCGCGTGATAGCCGTGCACCTGCCAGCGATGATTGCGGCGCGGCAGCGGCCCCGAGGCGCCGCCCGTCTTCAGTTCCAGCAAGCGCCGCCGCTCTCCCTGCTGCCAGAGCAGATCTAAACGTCCCTTCAGGCCAAGCTCTGGCGCCAGCAAAAACGTTTCGGCGCGCACCAAATGATCGCTGCCCTCCTTGCTGCCCGCGGTGCCCTCCGTCGGCAAAGGGACATCCCAAAGCGTACTGCGCTGCTGCTCGAACCAGTTCGCCAGGCTCTCCAAATGGGGTGCCACCTCTGCCTCCAACTGCTCTGCCCCGATATTCAAGAGCGCCAGCTCAAGGCGGTTGCGCTCCAAAGCCTGGCGCAATTGCTGACGTAGCAGCGCCAGAGCCTGACCTCGTTCCTCCGTCAGCGCGCCGCGGTCATGGGCCTTCAACAGCTCCTTAAAGCAAGCATGGACCAGTGTCCCGCGCAGCGTTTCCAGTGTTGCCTCGCTGGGGAGCAGGCGCTGAAGCAGATACTGGCGAGGACAGTATTCGGCATAAAGCAGGTCCGTAATATTGAGCAGTGTGTCTGGCTCGATCACAACCAGCGTCCAGGGATCAGCGCGGTAGGAGAGCAGAGGGCGCCCATGCTGCTCGATGCGCTGGGCCGGCTTAGGCAGGTGATAGACGCGCAGCCGCAACCCGCGCACGCTGCGCCCGCGGGCCCGCAGCTCCTGCACCAGGCGCCGATAGTCGCGGGTCAACAGGAGGGAGACAAGTCCCTCAGCACTTTTTAAGAGCAGACCGGGAAGACGTTCACCGGAGCGCTCGCCTGCCGCGGAGCCGACTGCTTGTTCCCAGGCGGCGAGGAGGAAGCCCTCAAGGCGAGGAACAGCGCAGGGACGAGTCGATGAAGCAAGCGAGCACAAAAAGCAGGAGCCAGCCTGCTGCGCGGTCTCTGAAGTCGTAGACATAGCGCCTGGCTGTTACCTCTCTCCCTGGAAGCTTGCCGTCGGAGGCGACGTGGCCCCTTGTACGCGGCCCGGTGGCCCTCCCTCTGCTAGCTCATGGCCTGACGCGGGCTGACGTGCTGGCGGCCTGCATCCAAATAGCGTATCCTGGAGATATTGTATACGGATAGCAACGAGGGAGGAAAGGAGTCAGCAACAATGGTCCCCATTCGCACCATCACCCTGGGCGTAGCCGAGCCGCATCCGCTGACAGCTGCGATTGTCCGGCGCCTGGCCCAGCAGCTGCGGGCCATTGCCGTCCGTCTGCAAGAGGTAGGCTATGAAGTGCAGACACTGCGTCTTGCCACCCGTCCTCTGCTCAGCGACCTGGCCACCTGGCCGGCCCGGGAGATCGAGCGCTACGGGCGCGAGCTACAGGAGATGCTGACCGAAGTCGAAATTGCCTTCTGCTCGCTTGGTCCAGCTCTCGTCGCCCAGCCAACCTTTCCGCTTGAGCGTCTGGCCCTGCTCGCCGATCTGCTCATCGCGGGTCCGGCACTCAGTGCCAGTGCCCTGCTGGCCAGCAGCGCGCAGGGTTTGCGCCAGGAAGCGGCCCCTGCCATAGCCCGCCTCATGCTCCGTCTAGCCCGAGAGACCCCTGAAGGCGATGGCAACTTTCGCTTTGCCATGCTTGCCTGTGTCGAGCCGGGCTGTCCCTTCTTTCCTGCCGCCTACCATCGTGGTCCGGCCAGCCTCGGCCTCGGTCTCCAGAGTGTGTCTCTCCTCGGCCAGGCCCTCAGCGCTGCTGCGGCAGAGGGGGGCCGTCCTCTGGCCCCGGAAGCCATCAGCGCCATCGTTCGTCGCACGCTCGAAGAGCAACTGGGGCCGCTGGCTGACCTGGCGCGTGCCCTCAGCGACGAGCACCAGCTTCACTACCACGGCCTCGACCTCTCGCCTGCCCCCCTCGGGGAAGAGAGCATCGTACCCGCCCTCGAAGCCTGTGGCTATGGCCTCATCGGTGATCCGGGCACCCTGACCGTCGCTGCCGCCATTACCCGCGGCCTCCAAAGCACTACGCTGCCCACCTGCGGCTACTGTGGCCTCATGCTGCCCGTCTTAGAGGACGCCCTCTTGGGGAGACGTTGGGAAGAGGGGCGCCTGCACGTCCATCAGCTGCTGCTCTACTCCGCCGTCTGCGGCACAGGACTGGACACCATTCCTCTGCCGGGTGACAGCTCCGAGCAGACCATTGCGGGCCTCCTCCTCGACGTGGCCGCCCTGGCCATGCGTCTGCGCAAGCCACTGGCGGCGCGGCTCTTCCCTGTACCTGGCAGACGAGCAGGAGAACGCACAACCTTCACCTCACCCTATCTCACCAACACGCTCATTCGGTGAAGCGAAGGAAAGTCAGCCTGACAAAAGCCAGGTCAAGCCAGGATAGAGTAGAGGTAAGCGAGAAGCAAGAGACGAGCAGGCGCAAAGTTGAGAATGGGGCAGAGGTGGGTGCCACCGTGCCGGCTTACGCCTGGCGACTGAGGCTGCTCCCCCAGAGAGCATCCATCACGCCATCGTAAGAACTCTTCAGATTCTCGTACAGTCTGGCGTTCTCAATGGCGAGGGCGGCCAGACTGGCGAGAACGGTCAGGAACTGCACATCATCCTCGTGGAAGGTTGTCGGTTCGGCAGTATAGACACGCAAGACGCCGATGACCTCGCCGCGCACCTCCAGCGGTACACAGAGCAGCGAGACCAGGCCCTCGCGTCGCGCGGCCTCCTGATACTGAAAACGGGAGTCGACGCGCACATCGGGGATGAAGACCGGCTGGCCACTTTGCAGCACTTCATGATCGATAGGGCTGTGAGAGACATCGACCGGGCCTTTGCCGAGATAGTCGCTGCTCAGCCCATAGGAGGCGCTGATCTCAAGCTGGCCTGTGCGCTTGTTAAACAGACGCAGCACACAGGCTTTCACCTGCATCGCCTCGGCGATGCTTTTGGCCACGCTGTGGAGCACCTCATCCAACTCAAGGCTGGAAGAGAAGGTCAGCGCGGCCTGATGAAGGGCGGTATAGTAGTCCTTATGGGAGCGTGGCGGTGGCCCTGCATTCTGTGGACTGGTCGTCATGGCGAGACTCCTCCCAGGATTGAGCTAGTGATAGCCGGTTGAGTCAATAAAAAGAAGAATCCTGCTCACCCTAATTATAGCATATCAGCATGCTGACTGTGATGAGCAAAAGGCCGGCCACTGCAGGCAAGCGAGCAGGCAGGAAAAGAGAAAAAACAACCTGCACCGACCGCAAGCGCTCACCATGTGTGAAGGACGAAGGCACCCACAGGGCCGGGCGGCGCAACGCAGTGGCGGGAGAAGCAAAGCCCCCGGCGGCGGCGCAGGTCTCACGCGCCGGGACGAAGGCCTCTCACGGCTCGACCAGACTGAGCAGAGCCTGGCGTGTAGCGTGCAGCGTGTAGCGTGCGCCTCACCCGTATTCGGCGTATTTTGAAGCAGTCATAGGCGGCTAGCGTAATGCATGCAGTATAGATACGAATCTATCGTTATGCCTTTGAGACGCTGACATCGCTATTGCTTGTTGTGGCGGTCGCGGGCGTACTGGCGGCAGCCGTGCCATTGGGGTCCTGGATTACCCAGACCCGGCAGGGGGCATTGAGCAGCACGTATGGGATCGTCTTACCCAGATTATTCTGGGAGCGGTGGCTACGCACCAATCCTAGCATAATCAGAGCGCAGCCGTGATCGCGGGCCTCGTCCACAATCGCCGGGCCGGCATCGCGGGCCTGGACGATCTCGGCGACAGCGTCGCAGCCGGCCTCTTCGGCAATGGCAATGGCCTCGGAGAGCAGCTTATTGGCGGCATTTGACTTCTCTGTGAGGACAGCCTTGAGGGGGAGGGTACGAGGAACTTCAATAATGTGGACCAGGTGAACCTTGCGTTTGGCGCGCTTGGCCATCAGGCAAGCCAGCCTGACCAGTTCCGTATCCAGTTTCTTCCCCTCGACAATAACCGCGATATCGCCGGTGGCTCCGACCCCGGGCGCCTTGGTGGTCTCGGCCTCCTCCTTCGTTCTTGAGCGCCATAGGTGAACCATAGTGTCTCCCCTCTTCTCGATCTCGAATCTGACAAAACAGCATCATCTTCGTTCGGATCTCATGCAGGCTCTGCGCCTTGCACCTCTGCATACGCATGAAAGAGCCTGCTCTTTGCATCCCTGCAGACCCTTCTACAGATTCTAAGTGGAAGAGACTGGCAGCGTCAATGGTAGTGAGCGCTGCCCAGAAAGCCTGCTGCCAGTCCTTGCTCTGTGGTATTCAACAGCGATCATGATCAGCCAACGAACGAACGAACGAACAAACGAACAAACCACCAGTCGGCCAGCCCGGTCAGCCAGTAAGCAAGCGAGTTGGGTCAGGAAGCTTCCCGCTATGGGGGCCTGGGACCCAGCCAGAGGCTAATCCGGTTCGATCGTCGCCGTCAGACCGTAGCTGAGCAGGCGCTCCTGGTAATACTCGGCCATCTCCTTGGGACAGACTACAACCACGGCACTCCCTGTCACATGGGCTGTCAGCATGATGCGCTCGGCCTCCGGCAGCGTCAGGCTATTGACAGCGTGCAGCAGGGCAGCGACCACATAATCCATCGTATTCTCATCATCGTTGAAGAGAATGACCTTATACGGTGGAAAGAGCGCGTCGCGCAGGCGCGCGAGCTTCTCCAGATCAACCTGCAGTCTCGCTGGTGGCACAGTGTTCCCCTTCATACGCTCTTTCTCCCGCCTGAGCGACCTCTGGGCTTCTGCCAGGGCCGCCGGCGCTTGCCGATACTTTGCTGTAAATCTATTCTAATTCTAATCGAGAAACCAAGATATTACCAGTGTTTGCCCAGCAGAGTGGTAAGACCCTCACCTGCCTCATTATTGCTATGACGTTGTTCGATAAGCAGACTACAGCGAGCGCTGCGCCATTGCTAGCAAGCGAAAAAAAGCGGGAGCAGAGCGCTCCATTGCGCCCGGCTCGCCGCTTCTCACTCCCGGCGGCCCACACTCCGATCGATGCGGCCTCCGTTATTGAGCAAGATCGCCCGCGCACGGGACTTGCGGCTGATGTTCTCTGGATCGAGCAAACGCAGAGCAATCACCGTCCGAGCCTCGCGTGTAGGAGCTGATGCTTGAGGGAGGCGCGACAGATCCTGCCCGATAGCGCCGCGCACCCGGCTTCCACGGACAAAGGCTACCACCACGCCGCAGACCAGGCCCACTACCACCCCGATCAGCGTAATCGGCCCGTGCTCAGAAGCGGGAAAAGCGAAGCCCAGCGCAAAGGCCAGCAAGCCCACCACCAGGCCCGCCACCAGTGCCAGCACCAGCAGCAGGGCCGGCGAGGGGCCGCTGCGTGTCGTCTGCAAGAAGAAAGTGCTGCGATCCTGGCGTGGGCCGTGATCGCGGAACTCCCCTCCTTTGACTGCCCCGGCGCTCAGACGATAGATCTCCTCATCCTTGAAACCCTCACGGCGTAGCTTCCCCTCTGCCGCACTTGCTTTCTCCTCATCGCTAAACACAGCGAGGAGATCGTAGTCGGCAAACTGTTGCTGTTGTTGCTGTTGTTGTGGCATGAGAATGGCTCCTGCTAAGGGTGAAAATGCGCTCTCTTAGCACCAGACATTATAGCCAATCTGCGTGCCGGGAGGTAGCAAGGCGAGCGACCGCCTCTCCATCTCTTCTCTGCTTACCCGCTGTGGAGAGAGCGCGCGCGACCAGGACCAGGCAGAAGGGTCAGGAGGGATCAGCTCAGACGGACGGGCAGATATAAATAATAAGGAAGGCCCGCGGTGGCGGGCCAGACCTCTTCCTGTTTTGTTTTGGGCACTTGTTGGTTGAGCAGATCAGCCTCACGCCTCCTGGATGGAACCGGCCAGGAGCAGGGAGAAGCTCAGGACGACCAGCTGGCGCGCACCTCGCGCAGCTGCTCTGGAGTCAGGATGCGGAACAGGATGAGTAAATTCTCAAGATCGTATTCCAGACCCATCGAATGCAGCTCCTGGCGGATGCGGCCTAGCGAGCGGATCTGTGCCGTATTGAGCAGGCCATAGCTCACCAGGCTAGCCGCTAGCAGCTGATCGGGGGTCAGCAACTTGAACATGAGTAAAATCTCCCCCAACTGATAATTGAGATCGACCCCTCGGAGCATGCGTTGAACGTTCTGCGCTACCTCCAGGCGCTCGGGTGGTACCAGATGGCCTTCCAGTAGGACGCTGCCGAGCGAGCGCGTGGCCCGCCCATTGAGAACCGGCGGCGACTGCTGCTGTTGCCGCTGCGGTGGTGGCTCCATTGGCGGCAGGCTTTGCACAATATCAAGCAAGGTCGTATCGGACGTGATCGACTCGCGCTCAAGCGCGGGACGGCGCGCTGGCTCGACCGGAGCCGCCTCAGCATGGATCATCTCCTTCTTCGTCTCCTCATCAGCCGTGGCAGCCAGGTCGTCGCCGGGCAGGGGCTGGCCGGAGGCCGTGTGCACCTCCCGTTCGACTCGCTCCACGGCGCCAGTGCTGCTCATCTGGCCAGCAGGGAGGTGCTCAGCTCGATCTGCGTTGGCGCCGTTGTAGACCGGACGCCGTTCGACCGCTGGCTGCTCAGCGGTGTAAGCTCGCGGCTGGGCAGTAGGAGTTGCCGGCTGGCTCGTGGCCGGGGCTGGGGCCGGGGCAGGAGCTGAGGAGGGAGCGGCCATGCGCAGCGACGACAGCTCGCCGATGGTCGGACTCGCGCTCGCCAGGGCCTGCAAATGGCTGCGAGCCGTGGCATGCGACTCCGTGCGCGAGGGACGATAATCAGGCTCCTGGTCCGATTGCAGTCCCTGGATGGGGGCCACTCGCAGCGAGGCTGTGCTCAGCGGCGAAGGAGGGGCCGAAGCTGCTGACGCCGGAGCCGTCGCTCCACCAGGAGAGACTGGTGCCTCGCCTGGCTCTGGCCCGCGCTCCCCGGGCGCAGAAGCCGCGGTGCGCTCGCGCAGCAGGCGCGTCAGCTGAGCCAGGCTCGACTCGCCTTTCTCCTCGGGCGGCGCGTACTGCGTATAGGCCTGGCTGGGTTGATAGGGACTCTCCTGCAAGAGTGGCTGAGGCTGATAAGCTGGCATGGGCTGTGAAGCCTGTGGCGCCGAGGCAAAAGGCGAGGGACTGGCCTGAGTCATAGCGGACATTGGTGGCATCTGCGACGGCCCCTCCTGGGGAGTAAGCCCCGCCTGCGGTTGAGGCAACGGCCCCGAAGTCTGCGCGCGCGGCACCTGATAGAAAGCCTCCACCGGTCCCTGGATGAATGGCTCCAGCGGCTGAGATCGCTGCTGGGCGTAGAACTCCAGCGGCGCCGACTGGGCTGCCGCAGTATAGTATGCCTGGTTGGGCGAAGGCGCGGCGTGTGAGGCAGGCGAGAACTGGCCAGCCTGGTTCAGCGGCGGCTGGCGGCTGCCTGCATTGGCTACCGGCGAGACAGCAGGTATATGAGCTGAGGAGGGGGAGGCGGAGGTCACGAACCCCTCGGGACTCTGAAAGCTGCCTGCTCCGAAGGCTGCCCCCCAGGCAGCTTCCTGCGCAGATGCAGGGGCCGGCCCGGCAGCAGGGGCCGGCGAGAAGCTGCGACTGCCCGGGTAGATTACCGCGCGGATCTTGTCGGTGAAGGTCGGCGCCGGGGGAGCGGAAGGGGCAGACTGCACACTGGCCGTATAGGCCGACGGCGCCGGCGATGACTGCCGCTGAAGCTCGCTGATCTGGCTCTGGCCCGGTGAAAAGACTGCCGGGTGAGGCAGCGTCTGCTGCAGACTTGTCAGGGTAGGAGAGGGCGACGCCTGCGTTGGCACATCGGCCAGACGCACCTGGGGATGCGAGGCCGTGGTTGGCAACGGCACCTGAGCCCGGACAGCCTCGACCAGGCGCATGATGCCGAGCATACCATCGACCTCCACATCGACAGTCTGCCGATGCTCCTCGGGATCATACGGGCCGTAGCCGGCCAGGTTGGTGCAGCGATAGGTCAGCACCAGCACACCGCGCCCACGACGCTGAGCGTCTAGTGCCACCCAGAACTCACGGCGCCCTGCCGCCGCCTGGGCCAGGTTGACCAAGACCAGCCGCACCTGATGGCGTGCAATCGCGTCAAAGACTTCCACTGCCGTGCGAGCTATATGGCACTCATAGCCTGCCAGCTGCAGCTCGCTACTGAGCAAGGCGGCAAGTTGCTGATCGCGTTCAAAAATAAGGATATGCGAGCCACCGGTACTGACGTTCATCGGCTCATGCAGAGCGCATCCCCCTGACTGCAGAGGTGGGGAAGAAGCGCCGCCTCCTTTTCCATCGAGTTTCGACTGTCTGTAGTGATCGTGTGCGAATGAATCAAATAGGGAATGTTTCACTGCAAAGCTGCGTTTTGGCCGGGAATACCCAGACCACCCGCTCGTAGCGCAGAGAGAACAGGCTCAAGAAAAGCTGAAATTGCCTGGACTATTCTTCTATTCTACCTGTATTCTCGTCAGGACCGCTCTATATCGTGGCTAGTATAGCATACAATGGCTAAGGAAGGGTAGCCGCCAGTACCATTGAGCGATTCTGCGGCCCTGCCCTCTTGACAGCGCACCGGTGAATGACTACACAGAAAGGAGAAAACGCCCGGCCTTCACTGCAAAGCCGAGCGAAGTGAAGAGAGAAGCTATTATGGTGCAAAAAGAAGAACAGCCTCGAGCGGCCAGCGCCAGTGGTCAGGCTGCCGTTCGTCCATCTATTCCGGTGATTGCCCTCATGACCGACTTTGGCCTGCGCGATGGCTTTGTGGGCATCATGAAGGGGGTCATCGCCGGCATCGTGCCACAGGCCCAGCTGATTGACATCAGCCATGAGATCGCGGCCCAGAACGTCGCTGCTGGAGCCTGGTTACTGTCAACGGCCTATCGCTATTTCCCGGCGGGCAGCGTTTTTCTCTGTGTCGTCGATCCAGGGGTTGGCAGCCAGCGGCGGGCCATTGCGCTGGAGGCCGGCGACTGGTTCTTTGTCGGACCGGACAATGGTCTCTTCAGCTATGTGCTGGCCGAGCAGCCGCTGCGCCAGGTTGTGGCCCTGGAAAATCCGGCCTATCGTCTGCCAGCAGTTAGCACGACCTTCCACGGGCGGGACATCTTTGCACCGGCGGCGGCCCATCTGGCGCGTGGGGTTCCGCTGTCTGACTTCGGCCCCACGCTCGATCCTGACTCGTTGCAGCGCCTCGATCTCAGCCTGCCGCGGCGTGAGGGAGGGCGCATCGAGGCCAGAGTCATCTATATTGACCACTTTGGCAACCTGGTGACGAGCATTCCCCTGGCCCTGGTGCCCGATCTCTTCACAGCCCCCAGTGTGCGCCTGCTCATACCCGGGCGTCACTTGACCATTGAGCGTCGGCAGCCCTTCTTTGCCGGTGAAGCCGGCGAGGGCGAACCCTTTGTCTACAGCGACAGCGCCGGCTATGTTGGGGTAGCCATTCGCAATGGCAGCGCTGCCGCCACGCTGGGCATCGCCGTCGGGGAGGCCGTGACTTTAGTCATAGAGGAAGCCTAGTTCTTTCGGCACTGGCGCCTGTCGGAGCCAGCGGCTATACTGGTCGATGTAGACAGAGACCGAAAGTACGACCAGAGAACACGAGGCGGCCCATCCCATCGACGGGCGGTTTGTCATCCTGGCTGCACCATCAGGATGGGTCGACCTCCCTTCTGTCCAGCGAGCCGGTGCGATGAGTCGACAGCCGCCGTTGCCTCGTGTGACCCTCGCTCAGAAGGCTCTGGAGGGGAGGGCAGCCGGACACTATGACCACCACGAGCAAGAACGCGCGCCACATGGTGGCTGCCAGTGAAGCTCAGCAGCGATTCTACCGTCGCTTGCGCCTGTTTGGTCTGCAATGGTTCCTCTTTTACATCGCCTCCCTGGTGATTGCTGACTATGTGGTGCTGAACGCTTCTCCCAGTTACTTTCATGACTGGCGGGCCATAACCATCATCCTGCTCTCGTTGCTCTTGCTCCTCATACAGGGTTTCCATTTCGGGCGTATGTGGCTCCTGCGGGAGCGGCGCTGGCCCCCGGCGCGTCCCTATGCTCTGATCCTCTGGGCCTGCTGCTATCTCATCTGTCTGGTGCTGGCCTGCATCAACCGCGGCCTGGCCTGGAACTACTGGCTCGTCTTTGGTCTCTGCTTCGCCATCTTTGAGCTGCCTTTCCTCACCTGGCCGCTGCTCTGCTCACTCCTGACCTTCCTGCTGCTCAGCGGGATTCTCCACTGGCCGCTGGAGCTGAATGATCTGGGTGTGCTGGGAGGACTGCTGCTCACGCTCAGCTCGGCGATTATCTCGGCCTTTACTATTGCCCGCCTCTTCAGCGAACAGGAACGCAATGCGCGCCTTTTACAGGAATTGGCCCAGGCCCATAGTGAGCTGGAGGAGGCCCATCGGCGTCTGGCGCTCTCGGCGGCTCAGGAACAGGAGCTGGCCGTTCTGCGCGAGCGCACGCGCCTGGCGCGCGAAATGCATGATACTCTCGGTCATGCCCTCACCCTGGTCAGCGTCAAGCTAGAGGTACTGCGTCGCCTTGTCGGTCGGGACCCGGAGCGCTGTGAGCGGGAGATTGTCGAGACGCTGCAGGTCACGCGCGAGGCCATGAGCGGGCTGCGGGCCTCCATTGCAAATCTGCGCTCGCCTGTGCTGCTGCAAGGCTCCCTGCGGCAAGCGATTACCTCCATTGCCCAGCGCCTGGCCGTTCGCTGCGGCTGGAGGCTGGAGCTAGACCTTCCCCCCGAGTTGGAGCATCTGCCCGGTGACCGGCAAGAGAACCTGTTCAAAATCATTGAGGCCCTGCTCAAAATCATTCAAGAGGCCCTCACCAACATCGAGAAGCATGCCCAGGCCACGCAGGTCTTGCTGCGATTGGGCACAGAAGCTGGCCGGCTCCAGCTCACCATTGCCGACAACGGCGTTGGCCTGCCGCTGGAGGTGCAGGCCCAGCTCGCGGCCAGCAGCCGGGACGAGGCACCCGTTGCCAGCGGCGGCCTTTTCGCGCCGCGCGCGGACGCCGGTTCGGGGCCGGGCCATTACGGTCTGATCGGCATGCGCGAGCGCGTGCGCGAGCTAGGAGGCGAGCTTCGTCTCTGTCGGCCCGCCGGCGGAGGCTGTCAGCTTGACCTCAGTATCCCTCTCATCGAAGCCCCACGCGATGTCATGCGCGATCCCTCCTGAGAGGAGAACGGGCGTCCAGGTAAGTAACCAGCCTGACCTCCCGACGGCAGCGTGCTCCGGTGGTGCTGGGAGTGACCTGGGCTGGCCTCTGGGACGGCGGAGAGCGTGCAACCTGTCTCTATTGCCTCGCCCTGTGCCGCGCGCAGGCCACTGTGGCTAGCCAGCGCCGTGCTTCCTTCTATCTCTCCGACCAGGAGGCCTTACCACTTTCTCCTTCGACAAAAAGAAAGGATCTACGCGGACCAGCTCAGAGGGGGGAGGGCTGGTCCGCAGAGGGTCGGGCTGGCGACCAGATAATGACCCAGATGGGGGATGTTGAAAAGCGGTGCTCGCCACTTGACAGGGGCCGGTCTGTACTGTATGCTACGATTACCGTTACTGTTTACTCTAGAACACGTCCGAATCGAGCAGCATATGCCATTCGACCAGGCAAGGTATCCCCTGCGAGGGGAACAGGTGGAACCTCTCGGGAGGGGCGCAGGGGCGAGGAGAAGGAGGGGAGAGAACAGGAAGCAGGGAAAGCACTTGCTCCGCGCGGCCCGAGGGCCAGACGCACAGCGGCCCATCTTCTCTGCAGCTTGGCAAGCCGCGAGAGGGTATTGAGGGCGAGAGGAGATGCGGAAGGAGAGCGAGCAGAAGATGCAGGCAGCCGATACAGTTATATCGCATGTTGCAACGTAGAAAGGGCTGGTTCTCTAGCTTGGCATGCAGATCGAGCAGAAAACCAGCCCTTTGATATCATAGTTTACCTGTTTTTCGCGCCGGAAGGAGCAGCAGTCATTGTAGTCATAGCAGGCATAGAAGGAAAGGAACCTCGGCAAAGGCGTACACCCGGTGTAACAGTCAGTAAGCGTTCTTCCCGTCCCGCCGGCGCTGGTCTGAGGCGAAGCGTCCCGCCTGCAGAATCAGCCGGCAGCCTAGCAGACAGAAGAAGAAAGGGTAACCTATGGACCTGGTGAAGCGGTTAGAGGAATATCGGGACCGAGAGCGAGCACTTGCGTGGGAGGGGACGTTCGCCCAATACTTTGAGATCGCGTGTAAGAGGCCGAAAGTCGCCCGCCTCTCGCATGAGCGCATTTACGACATGATCATGGAGGCGGGGGTCGAGACTACGCGCAACGGCGAACTGCGATACAACTTCTTCAGCCAGGAGATTTTCGGCATCGAGAAGGCGCTGCAGCAGATCGTCGACTACTTCCATTCGGCAGCCCAGCGCCTGGAGGTGCGCAAGCGCATCCTGTTGCTGATGGGGCCGGTTGGAGGCGGCAAGTCGACCATTGTGCAGTTGCTCAAGCGGGGCCTGGAAGCCTACACGCGCACCGAGGCCGGCGCCGTCTACGCGATCAAAGGTTGCCCGATGCATGAGGAGCCTTTGCATCTCATTCCCCAGGAGCTGCGCCCCGATATCGAGAAGGAGTTCGGCCTCTACATCGAGGGCGATCTGTGCCCGCGCTGCCGTTACATGCTCGACAACGAGTATCACGGGCGCATCGAAGATGTCCCCGTCCAGCGCATCGCCTTCAGCGAGAAGTATCGCATCGGCATTGGCACCTTTACCCCGTCGGACCCCAAGAGCCAGGACATCAGCGAGCTGGTTGGTGGCATCGACCTCTCGACCATCGGTGAGGTCGGTGTCGAGAGCGATCCCCGCGCCTACCGCTTCGACGGCGAGTTGAACGTTGCCAACCGCGGCCTGATGGAATTCATCGAGATGCTCAAAGTTGATGAGAAGTTCCTGTATGTGCTGCTCACCCTCAGCCAGGAGCAGAACATCAAGACGGGCCGCTTCAGCATGATCTATGCTGACGAGGTGGTAGTCAGCCATACCAACGAGCATGAGTACCAGGCTTTCGTCGGCAACAAGAAGTCTGAGGCGCTGCAGGACCGCATCATTCTGGTCAGGGTGCCTTACAACCTGCGCGTCTCCGACGAGATCAAGATCTACGAGAAGCTTCTCAAGCAGAGTGCCCTGCACAACGTCCATATTGCCCCGTACACGCTGCGCATTGCCAGCATCTTCGCCGTACTGACGCGCCTGGAGCCGTCGAAAAAGGCCGGTATGAGCCTGATGAAGAAGCTGCGCCTCTACGATGGCGAGGACATCGAGGATTTCAAGCAGAAGGATGTTCGCGAGCTGCAAGAGGAGGCCCAGCGCGAGGGCATGGATGGCATTTCGCCGCGCTATGTCATTAATCGCCTCTCAAATGCTCTGGTGCGCCAGAATGTGACCTGCATCAATCCGATTGATGCACTGCGCGCTCTGCGCGATGGTCTCGATCAGCATACGAGCATTACCCGGGAGGAGCGCGAGCGTTACCTCAACTTCATCAGTGAGGCGCGTAAGGAGTACGACGAGCTGGCCAAGAAGGAGGTGCAGCGCGCCTTTGTCTACTCTTATGAGGAGGCGGCGCGCACGCTGCTCAACAACTACCTTGACAACGTCGAGGCCTATTGCAACAAGACGAAGCTGCGCGATCCTATCACCGATGAGGAGATCGATCCCGATGAACAGCTGATGCGCTCGATCGAGGAGCAGATCGGCATCACGGAGAACGCCAAGCGGGCCTTCCGTGAGGAGATCCTGATCCGCATCTCGTCGCTGGCGCGCAAAGGGCTGACCTTTGACTATACCAGCCACGAGCGCCTGAAGGAGGCCATCGAGAAGAAGCTCTTCGCCGATCTGCGCGATGTCGTCAAGATCACAACCTCGACACGCACGCCCGATAAGGAGCAGCGGCGCAAGATCAATGAGGTAGTCGAGCGTTTGGTAACGGAGCATGGCTACTGCTATGTCTGCGCCAATGAGATCTTGCGCTACGTCGGGAGCCTGTTGAATCGCTAAGAAACGGTCTTCCAGGGGGTGAACCAGCCGAGCCGCCGAACTACGCAGGCCCTGGCGTGGTCGTAGCCTGCCGCAGCGCCGAGCAGCTGATCGCGCCGCGCCGCTCTTCTGCCCGCCTCTTGTTGGCCGGTCGCCTGCTCCTGCCAGGCTGACCAGACCAGGTACGACGAGAGCAGAGGTCAATCTGAGCCAGGGCGTGTGATGGGGAGGCGGGCCAGGCCGGGCCGGCAGGTAAGGCAGGACCGGGCGGCCTGCCCGGCCAGTGGTTCATCCCCTGTTCTCTTTTCGCTTCCGCTTCCAGCCAGGAAGGAGTGTGCGCTATGTCCGTCTCACAACACGATTGGTCGCTGCACCGGAAGGGGCAGATTGACCAGGAGCGCCACAAGGAGAAGATTCGCGAGGCTATTAAAAAGAATCTGCAGGAGATTGTCAGCGAAGAGAGCATCATTCTCTCCGATGGCAAGAAGACGGTGCGCGTGCCGATCCGTTCGCTGGAGGAGTACCGCTTCCGCTATGATCCTGGTCGCCAGACTCATGCTGGCCAGGGCGATGGGAAGAGCCGCGTCGGCGATGTGATCGCTCAGGAGCCACGTGCGGGTCGCGGCAAGAAGGGCGAGGCTGGGAAAGATCCCGGCTACGACTACTACGAGGCCGAGATCAGCATGGAGGAGCTGTCGGAGCTGATCTTCGAGGACCTGGAGCTGCCTAATCTGGAGCAGAAACGCCAGCAGGAGCTACAGACCGACGCGGTCCGCTTTACTGATATCCGCAAGCATGGCCCGCTGACCAATCTCGATAAGAAGCGCACCATCCTGGAGAATATGAAGCGCAACGCCACCAAGGGCGAGCCGCGTTTTAAGGACATCAAGAACGAGGATCTGCGCTTCAAGGTCTGGGAGCCAACCATTCGTTACGAGTCGAACGCCGTCGTGATCGCCATGATGGATGTCTCCGGCTCGATGGGTGAATTCGAGAAGTATATCGCCAGGAGCTTCTACTTCTGGATGGTACGCTTTCTGCGCACAAAGTATAATAACGTACACATCGTCTTTATCAGTCACCACACCGAGGCCAAGGAGGTGACGGAGGAGGAGTTTTTCCACAAGGGCGAGAGCGGCGGCACCCAGGTTTCGTCGGCTTATGAGCTGGCGCTGCAAATCATTAAGGAGCGCTTTAATCCCCACGACTGGAATATCTACCCCTTCCATTTCTCGGATGGCGACAACCTTCCCTGGGATAATGATCGCTGCGTGCAGCTGGTGCAGCAGCTCATCGAGCTGTGCAATATCTTCGGCTACGGCGAGATCCGCGAGGGCCACTATCGCTCTCCCAGTACGCTGATGTCGGCCTATAGCCGCATCACGGACAAGAAGTTTGTGGCGGTGACGATCTCGGATAAGAAGGAAGTCTATCCGGCGCTGCGCAAGTTCTTCGCGCGCCGCGGCGATGCTGTGCCTGCTGGCAGATAAGTGCAACTGCAAGGGAGAGATGCCTATGGCGGATAGCGATCTGGAGCGCCTGCGTGATCGCATCGGCTATGCCTGGGAGATTGCCCATGAGTTCGGGCTGGACCCCTTCCCGACTCATTTCGAGCTGGTCCCGGCCACCATTATGTATGAGTTTGCTTCCTACAGCCTGCCGGGCCGCTTCAGCCACTGGACTCATGGAAAGGCTTATTACCGTCAGAAGATGCTCTATGATCTGGGGCTGAGCAAGATCTATGAGATGGTGGTCAATACGAATCCGAGCTACGCCTTTCTGATGGAGATGAACGATCTGCTCCAGAATACCTTTGTGGCGGCGCATGTCTTCGGGCATACCGATTTCTTTAAGAATAATGTCTACTTCCAGCATACGTCGCGTCGCATGATCGAGCGCGCCAGCCTTAATGCGGAGCGCATCGCCAGGTATGAGTTCGATCATGGCAAGCTGGAGGTGGAGCACTTTCTCGACGCCGTGCTCTCGATCCAGGAGCATGTTGACTACCATCTCTTCTTGAAGGGCGAGGATGAGGCGGAGGAAGAGGAGCAGCTCAGGCGCGGCGAGGTGTCACGCACACGGCCCTCAACGGAGTACGACGATCTCTGGGAGCTGGATCGCGAGGAGAAGGAGCGTCGCGCCGAGGAGGAGCGCGAGCGTCGCCGTGGTCGTCCTCCAAAGTTCCCTGAGAAGCCTCAGAAGGATCTCTTGCTCTTTTTGATCCGTCATTCTCCTATTCTGGAGCCATGGCAGCGCGATGTGATTGAGATTGTGCGTCAGGAGTTCCTGTACTTTGTGCCGCAGATGCAGACAAAGGTCATGAATGAGGGTTGGGCCTCTATCTGGCATTCGCGCATCATGCGTGAGATGGCCGATCGCGGCATGCTCTCTGATGCCGAGGCGGTCGAGTTCGCGCGCATGCACGCGAGCGTGCTCTCGCCTTCGCGCACATCGCTCAATCCCTACTACCTGGGTTATAAGATTTTCGAGGATATTGAGCGCCGTTGGGATAACCCAACCAGGGAGGAGCAGGAGCGCCTCGGGCGCAAGCCAGGCATGGGCCGCCAGAAGATCTTTGAGGTCCGTGAGCTGGATAACGATGTGTCTTTCTTGCGCAACTATCTGACAAAGGAGCTGGTCGAGGAGCTGGATCTCTACCTGTATAAAAAGGAAGGCGATGAGTGGGTGATTGTGGAAAAGAACTGGGAGAAGGTGCGCGACGGCATCGTAGCCAGCATGACGAACTTCGGCTTCCCCTACATCGTGGTCGACGATGGTGACTATCGCGGCAACCGAGAGCTGTATCTGCGCCATCTGCATGAGGGCCAGGACCTCGATATGGTCTATGCTGAGAAGACGCTGCAGTATGTCCATCAGCTCTGGGGTCGACCGGTCCATCTGGAGACAGTCTACGATGGCAAGCGTATTCTGCTCTCCTACGATGGTGAGCGCAATAGCAAGACGACGCTTGAGCGCTAGGCCCATCCCGGCCCTCTTCCCAGGCGGTGGCGCAGGAGCTGGCGCGGCAGTTGAAAGTGCTGGGGCTGGGGCTCAGCTCATTTCGCTGCCGCGCTCTTGTCTTTTGGGGAGACCTCGTCTATAATACAGCTGCCTACAGTAGTGTTCTTTCTTACACTTCCTCCAGGCACTTGAGGGGTCGCGTGCATTATTGATAGATCCTCCTCTTTCTCTCCTGGCATGGAGCGGTGATTTTGTGCAAAGGAGGATTCCATGCCATTTGGCCCTCATCTGATGGTTTCTTCTGAGGGAGGACAGTGCATTCTGAACCGCGTCTACTATGAACCGCAGCACGACGATCAGGAGGCTTTTGCGAACGCGCTGGGTCAGGTAATCTACGATGCCCGGTGGTACGCGGTGACCGCTGAGCCTCCCTACAGACAAGGGTTGCCCAGAGGGATCTCGCTGCGTGTTGTGCTGCTGGGGGAAGAGGCCTTAACCGCTGCTCATGAGGAGCTGCTGCGAGCAGAGGGCTTCAGCCCGGGTGCCCAGGGCTGGCTGCTCCGCTTCCCTGTCAGCTGGGAGTTGGATCAGGGCTATCGGATACTGCAGGAGGAGCTGGAGCGGCGGGTCGATCGTCGCGATCCCCGCCTTCCTCACGATGAGCACACCACCGTCGCAGTGCACAATATGAACGTCCTCATAGAGGTTGCGCGTACTGCGCTCGGCCTCGATCTGGATGGCTCCTTTGAGAGCGTGAAGAAGCTGGATGAGCTGCTCCTGATGGAGGAGGTAGAGCCGGAATGGCGCTTTCGGGTTTTCGCTCCGGCGACGCTGATCGCCTGCGGCGACTATACGGCTGAGGTGGCGGTGCGCACCTTTCCTGAGCTGTACTGGAGCGACGATGAGCCGGATGAGGCTTATCCGCTGGCATTTGAGGGAAGCCTCATGCCAGAGAGTGGCAGGGGAGGAAAGATGAACCCACGCGGTAAGGCCAGGAAGCGCTGTCTTTACGGGGATGGAGACTCGCTCTATAGTTTGATCGCGGTAGTGATTGACCTGCTGCGCCGGAACCGCTCCTAGCTCTCTCTGAGCCAACGCGCCGGTGCTCCGGCCAGCCGTGCTGAGGTGAAGCTCTGGCAATGGCGGGACGGGGCGACCGGCGCGGCCTGTGCTCTGTTGCCTGCTAGCGAGGAGACAGCTACCAGTAGCGCTCTTCCGCCCACGGGTCGCCACGGTTGTGGTAGCCGCGCATCTCCCAGAAGCCCGGGCGGTCCTCGGCCATGAACTCCAGCCCGTCGAGCCACTTCGCGCTCTTGTAGAAGTAGAGCTTGGGAACGACCAGGCGCACCGGACCCCCGTGGTCCGGCTCCAGGTCCTTGCCATCGTGCTTGATGGCGATCAGCACGTCATCGTCGTCCAGGCTGGAGAGCGGCATATTGGTCGTGTAACCGGTCCAGGAATGGGCCATGACGTATCTGGCGCTCGGCAGCGGGCGGGCGCGCTTAAGAATCTCGCGGATGTGGACGCCCTCCCAGGTATTATCAAAACGGCTCCAGGTGGTGACGCAATGGATATCGGTGGTAATGGTCACCCGTGGCAGCGCGAGGAACTCTTCCCAGGTCAGTTCAAAAGGCTGTTCGACCTCACCGCTGATCTTGAGTCGCCAGTCGGGCGGGAAGCTCGGCGTGCGCTCGTAGCTGAGCACTGGCCATTTCCTGGTCAGGTACTGGCCGGGTGGCAGCCGGTCCGGTCCCGGGCCCTCTTTAGCGTTGGGATTGGTCGCTCTTTCAGGTGCCTGTCGTTTAAACAGACTCATGCTGCTGGACTCCTTATACCTGGTGATTTTCCAGGTGAGCAATAGCTGGCAAAGGTCAGGCAGACAAGGCGCTGGGAGCTGGTCAACGTTCTTCGTCTCGGCTCCCGGGCTTACCCGGTTAATTGCTTATGCCTTCCTTTCCCCTTTGGTTATGTTACAACACTCATAACAGTCTCGCCCAGGGGAAAATTCCCTGCGCTGCCAGAGAGCGGCTCAGGAGGAGCGCGGCTGGGCGGGTGTTGTGCTTTAGCCGACCAGGCACTACAATAGAGGGGCGGCTGTGCAAGCGAGGGAGCTGACTGAGAGAGCCAGGCCGCGGGAGCCTGGAAAAGGAGTGTGGCGGGTCGGGAGAGAGACGGCCAGTGCAGAGTCGAGGCCTGATCAGCTTTGTCGCTTCACAGATGAGTAGAAGATAACCATAGGGGTTGCCTGCTGGCGGTGAGGCAGGAGGGAGCGAGCGATGATTACGGTACTTCTGGCAGTCGACGGGACACTGATTGTCATGGCGATACTGACGGCGGGGCGCCTGGGATTTGGCCGGCGGGAGCCGTTTGAGACTCGGCGCTTTCTGCGCTGGTTTGGCGGATATTTCTTCTTCAATCTCCTCTTTTGCTTTCTGCTGGTCTACTTTAATCTTCCAGCTCTGACCGGACCACTGGGAGGCTGGCAATGGGTGCTCTGGCCGCTGGCCATCAGCAGCCTGGCGAATCTCTTTTCGCTGGTGCGTCCGATTTTCGGGGCTAGAGAGGAGATCGTGGCAGGCGCTGGGAGACGGAGTGCGGCGGGCAGGTCAGGGGCCAGGCAGGAGGAGACCGCCGGACAGAGCCAAGCCATCTCGCGAGGAAACGTGGCGGCTGGTCTCTTCGGGCTGGTGGTCGTAGGGATTGTGGGTCTGGTGGTTTCGGGACTGATCGTTGTCTTTACGACCTGGTTTGACAGCAATGCCAAGGCCCTGGCAGCCATCCCCCAGATTAAAGCGGCCAACTCGCCGACGCTGCCGCCTACCGACCCCAACCATATTGTGCTTGTCAGTCCGGGGGTGGCGGCTTACGAGGGGCAGCAAGTGCTGGGAGCCACTGGCCAGAATCTGGGATCAACCTACAATCTTGACCCTAACAGCTACACGCTGCAGTCCATTAACCATCACCTCTACTACGTGGCACCGCTCACCTACAACAATATCTTTGTCAATCTCTCCAACGCTCATACCCCTGGCTTCGTGGTTGTCGATGCTGAAAATCCCGAGGCGACGCCACGGCTGATGACTGGGGGAGATAAGACTCTGGCCTATCTACCGGGGGCCTTGCTCAATCAGGACCTGCTGCGTCACGTTTATCTGAGCGGCTACACCTATGGGCGTCTCGTTGATCCAACGTTAGAGCTGGATGACCAGTATCATCCCTACTGGACCATCTCCCTGATGCAGCCTTCGCGTGGCTATACCGGCGACGTGCTCAGCGAAGTTCTGCTGGTTGATGCCCATACTGGCCAGATCACGCGCTATCGTCCCCAGGATGTTCCGAGCTGGGTGGATCGTGTGATGCCGGCGGCGACCGTCACGCAGTACCTGCAGTGGTGGGGTCTCTACCATGCCGCCCCCTGGTTCAATCCTTCGGGCGCCAATCAGCAGGTGCCGGCCAGCGAACCCCAGCTGCTCTATAACAGCGTCGATCAGCCAGTCTGGTTGGTGCCAATGACCTCCTCCTCTCTCAATGATAATTCCAGCACGGGCATCGTCCTCTTTGATACCCATGCCAATCGAGGCACCTTCTACCCGCTGACTGGGATTGGTATCGGGAGCAATGTCGAGAATACCATTCAGTCGACGCGTGCTAACCTGCGCAGCTACGATGTTGATAGTGTGCAGCTCTATCAGCTCTATGGAGAACCGACCTGGGTCGCTATCTTTGTCCAACATGTCAGCAGCGGCAGTATCTTTCAGGCTGTGGGCATTGTGGATGCACGCAATCTCAATGGCAGTAATGTCCAATACGATACGACGCTGAGCGGTGCCCTGCAGGATTATCAGCAATGGCTGACGCAGCAGGCTTCTGCCACTAAGCGCCCGACCAGCGGCACCGTCAAGGCCGTGGTGGGTAGGGTGGTGCGCGTCGCCTCGGTGCAGGAAGGGTCGAATACGGTCTTTTATCTGCAGCTTGCCGATCAGCCGTACATATTCACGGCCAATCTCTCGCTTTCGCCGAAATTGCCGCTGGTGCAGCCTGGGGACGTAGTCAAAGGCGACTATTATGATAGCGGTGGGCAGGTGATGGTCTTTAAGACCTTCGACGATTTGAGCGTTCATCTTGCTGGCCCAACGGAGACCCCGTCTCCGACGGCTTCCCCGCCGGTGACTTCGACATCGCCCCCGGTGAGCACGAGCACCCCCTCCGCTGGTCACTAGCCGCGACGTTGGGTGAGAGTGCGGCAGGACAGACAGCCGGAGTGGCAGTAGCACTATAAAGAAGGAGGGTTGGGATGCCTCATTATTTTACGCGCGAGGAGGCCGAGGCCCTGCTACCTGTTATCTCGCCGATCCTGCGCCATATTCAGGAGCAGCGACGCAGGCTCAGGGAGGGAGAGGAACGTGCTCATGCGATTCGTCTGCGTATCATGAAGAACGGTCACAATGCTAATGAGACTATGATGGAGATTCAGCGTGAGCAGGTTCTCTATCTGCGACGGCTACAGGAGGCGCTGGAGGAGCTAAACGAGTTGGGCTGTGAGTTGAAAGATCCCGATATGGGTCTCGTTGACTTTTTGAGCCTGCGTGAGGGGCGGGAAGTCTATCTGTGCTGGCATTTAGGGGAAGAGCGTATCAAGTATTGGCACCCACTCGATACAGGCTTTCAGGGGCGTCGCCCGCTGGATGAGGAGTAGAGGAAGAGCGGAGCCTGAAGCAGGCTCTTGAGTCGGGACGGGACGGAACGACTCGGGGAGGAAGGTTCATGACTGTCAAAGAGGCTCTGGAGTGGGGGCGGCGTCTGCTCCAGACGACGGGGCGCTCCGCTCGGGAGGCTGGACGCGATGTGCAGGTGTTGCTTGGCCATGTCCTGGGTGTGGAGCGCTCGGCTCTCTATGCCCATCCTGAACGAGAGCTGACAGAGGCGGAGCTGCAGCGCTTGACGGCCTTGCTGGAGCGGCGTCAGCGCGGTGAGCCAGTTGCCTATTTGCTTGGTCACAAGGAGTTTTTTGGACTGGACCTGCTCGTCGACCGGCGCGTGCTCATTCCGCGCCCGGAGACGGAACTCCTTGTAGAGGCAGTCCTTGCTGAGGCCCGGAACCGCCTGAGCCGGGGAGAGGTACCGATCGTTGCCGATATTGGCACTGGCTCTGGGGCTATAGCCGTGGCTCTGGCGGTGAGCGAGCCGCATCTGCCTTATCTGTATGCCTGCGACAGCTCAGCGGCGGCGCTGGAGGTGGCGCGGCTCAACTGTCAGCGGCATGGAGTCAGCCAGCGCGTGCGTCTGCTGCAGGGCGATCTGGCGGAGCCGTTGCCCGAGCCGGTTGATCTACTGGTGGCCAACCTTCCTTATGTGGGCACCGAAGAACGAGAGCTACTGGCCCCGGACGTGCGCGACTTCGAGCCAGCGGAGGCTCTCTTCGCCGGTCCCCGTGGCTTAACGCTCCTGGAGCGTCTCCTACGACAGCTTCACGAGCGTCCCGTGCTTAAAGATCGGGCGAAGGTCTTTCTAGAGATCGGCTATCAGCAGCGTGAGGCGCTAGAGGCGCTCGCGCGTCAGCTCTGGCCTGCGCTGCAGCTCACTTGTCAGCGAGATTATGCGGGTCAGGAGCGTCTCCTCATTCTGACCTTCTGAAGTGTCTTCTCTACTGCAGACTGGCCGAACCGGGAGCTGGCGGGGGAAGACGATTGCTCTAACAGTGAGGGAGGGGAGAGCATGTTGCCTATCCTCTCTTCCCTTTGTTCCCCCCCCCATTCTGGACTAGTATAAATCGGCGAACTCATTGCGTTCCTTTTGAAGGAGTCCGTATAATCGGACTACCGTCGTGCTTCTGGGTGGTCCCCTACCACGATGGAAGTGGCAAGATGGCCGGCCAGAGCGACGGAGAGGCAGACGAAGAACACGGTGGGGAGCAGCGACAGGCTCCTCACAGGAGACGGTACATGGTCCAGGCCGGTGACTTGCAGTTGACTATGGCAGCGCTTCTGCCTGTGGCTTCCTGGCTTCCTCCACTGGCGCTGCCGTTGCTCGGAGGCGTTGCTGCTTTTGTTCTGACCTATCTGCTGACCTTTGCTGTGCGGGCGCTCTGTCTCCGCATGGGTTGGCTCGACTATCCTTCTGAGCGCCGTGTGCATACGGTCCCTGTTCCTCGTTTGGGGGGCGTGGCTATTTTCCTCTCGTTTGTAGTGGCTTCGCTCCTCTTCTATACACCAGCGCGCAATATTCCTACTTCTCTGTATGTGGAAAGCACGGTTTACTGGCTCTTCCTGCTGGCTTCACTGCTCCTGGTGACGGTCCACCTCATCGATGATCTGATTGGTTTGAAACCTCTGATTAAGTTGCTGGCGCAAACGGTAGCGGCGGCGATTCTCCTGGCACCCTGGGAAGGACGCTTTCATGGGATCTTTCTCTTCTCCTTCAATAATCCTTTTGCCCCTGGCTTAGTCTATCTGGGAGTGCATGATAATGCGATCACGCTAGCGGCGATCCCCGCTCTCTGCTTTACCTGGTTCTGGATGGTGGGCATGATGAATACGGTCAATCTGATCGATGGGGTCGATGGGTTGGCCGCAGGAGTGGTAGGGATCACCGGCCTGTTTACCGCTTTGATTAGCTGGGTTTTCCATCAGGAGAGTATCGCGGTACTGGCGGCGATCTTCACGGGCGCGGTGCTGGGCTTTCTGCCCCATAACTGGAATCCGGCGCGCATCTTTATGGGCGATACAGGATCAATGTTCCTGGGCCTGGGGCTGGCGGTGATGTCGACGATTGGCGGGGCCAAGCTGGCCCTGGCCTTGATGCTGCTCGGGGTGCCGATCCTCGATGTGGCGGTGGTGGCGATCAATCGCGTTCGCCACGGTCAGCGCCCCTGGCACTATGACAAGACGCATCTGCATCATCGATTGATGGCTGCCGGGTTGACGGTGAAGCAGATCTGTTATCTGTTTTATGGGGTAACATTTGCCTTCGGAGTGCTGGCGGCTAGCCTCTCAATTTTGTCGCTCGATATCGCCAATCGACAGAATGCCCATCTCTTCAAGTTTATCAGTATCCTGCTGGTGGTGGTGATTATGGTGGCCCTGATCGTCTGGATCGATTATCGCCAGCGTCAGCGCGGGGGACGCCTCCAGCTCGGCGACCCTTCTCCTTCTGGCCATTCCGATGGCGCTGCTGTCTCGGAGACGACTCAGAAGCAAGAGACAACACTGCCCGCAGAACACCTGCCCTCGACCTCGACCTCAGCCCCTGCCTCAACGAGGAATCAGACCGGCGGCAATAGCTGGACACAGCCAGCCTCAAACAGCGAGGATGCCACTCGCCTGGAGCCAGGTGAATGGCGACTGCAGACCGGAATAGATCAGCTGCATTAGTGGCCTTGAGCCAGCCAGGCTGGCTCAAGGCCATCGCCTGTACGTTGATACGTTTTTGGTGAGACTTGGTCGATCTTATCGACGTCTTTGTTCTTTCCTCGGCTCCATCATCACCAGGTCCTGCGATAAAGCAGACTCTGAGCGCGCGGATTGCAGGGGTAGATGGGAGAGGCTGATATATGCCCCATGAGGTAGTGCAAGGGATGCACAGACACCCTCTGGCTGATTCCCCTGTGGACCTCACAACAAGAAAAAGGACTAGCCAAAAGACTCAAGCCTGTGCTGGTCTAAGAAGGCAGAGGAGGTTATCCTCGGATTGGGGACAGGAGAGGATGGAGGCTTGAACCTGCAGCGGCAGAGTAAGGGTCTCCGCTCCTGCCCAAGAGCAGAAAATTTCCGCCAATAATAGGAGGGAACCGATGGCTCTTCAGAAGCTCGCAGCTGCTAAGTTGCTAAGCCGTCGCCGCGCCATGAAAGGGGCGCTAGCTGGCGTCTTAGCGGCAACGCCGTTACTAGGGCAGGTGCCGGGCGTGAGTGCTGCTTCTTTAGGGATGAATCAGCCAGGCGTAAAGGTGCTTGCTCTGACAGGAAAGCTGCTTAAGCTAGAAGAGCAGCGCTTACGATCAACGCCAGGTTTTACTCAAGTAGAGGAATTTTTGAAGCAAAGAGGATTGGTGCTTTCTGATCCTTTGCTGGAAGGCTATTATCTCTATCGCCAGACGGGGCAGCACTGGGAGCAGGAAACTATTCTATCACTCAGCTATATACAACCATCGGGATCGCAGCAAGACGTAACAGTCACCTACAGTCGTAAGGATCAGCAATACAGTCTAGACATTGTGCTGGCTGATCGGCAACAGCACGTAGGAGAGGGCTACGTTGTTAGCAGTAACGGCCAGATTGAGCTGGCGGCCCGCCTGCATGCTCAGGGGAACAAGCAGATTTTGCAAGTAGCTCAGCAATACGAGCAGGGCCTCCTATCACCTGCTGTTGATCCTGCCTCAAGTATTCAGTGTAACCTCTGTCGAGCCGTTTGTAGTGGGGTTGTGGGGACAGGATGCTCTATCCTGGGGGCGGTCTTTACCTGTGGTGAAATCTGTTTACCTCTGGGGGAGAATCCGCTTTGCTTCTCACTATGCGCCGTGGCCTACCGCCTTGTCTGCAGTATTGCCGGCACTTTTGATTGCGTCCAGCTCGTCTGTGTCGACGCTTTCCACGTTTGCTGATCAGAGGGGGAGGCCACTTCCTTCTTCAAACTGGGCCAACTGAGGGTCACCTGATGGCGCCTGCGAGATCGCTCTCTCAGGTGATCCTCTTTTTTAGAGAGGGTAAGCCCTCTTGGCCGCATGCTGCCCTTAACCCGCGAGATGATCGGAGGCTTCTATGGCGATACTGGTGACAGCCGCTCGGCTCATTGGGGGCCTTGTTTTTTTGTGGGCTGGAGGAAGTAAGCTCGGTAGCCTAAAGAGCTTTACTCGGATAGTCCTCGAATTTGATCTGCTACCTCCTTATGCCGCCAGGATATTGGCCTGTGTGCTGCCTGAGCTTGAGCTAATAACAGGCCTGCTCTTGCTGTTGGGGGTGATGGTGCCTTTCGCTTCTGTGGTGGCTCTGGCTATGCTGAGCTGCTTCTCCATAGCGCTCAGATCTGTCTCACGGCGGCGCAACGTCCTCACATGTGGCTGTTTTGGCTGGCGAGGGCAACCTGTAACCTATAAGGAGGCCTTGCTGCGTAACAGTTTGCTGGCGATCCTGGTTCTCCTCAGCGGCTTCTTCGCTGCTCTGCAGCCTCCTTCCCCATTACTACACCTTCCAACCGCTCAAGATATAGTGGCTTTCCTCCTGGCAGGAAGCGCCATTGAAATATATTACATCACAAAGGTTTTATGGAAGATAATTGAGGAAATGAAAGCATGGCAGGGAAGACCTTATGAGTAAAGCTGAGCAGTTTCTTGCGGTACTTCTCTTTGGGGCGGTGGTCCTCGATGGTATCGCTGTTTTTGCTCTGGCCCTGCTGGCAAGCTTCTCATTGGCTCTGGCGCTGATTATATTAGCGTGTTTGTTCGGGGTCACCGGTGGGCTGGCGCTGAGCTATGGCTATGTTCGCCGCCACAGGCTGAGAGGGAGGGGGCAGCTGAGTGGGGGAGGGCAGCCATCGGAGAAAGATGGTAGCGGTATCAGTACGAGTCCCCCCAGCCATTTTCTCATCCTGGGCTGGGGCATGCTTGTTGCGGCACTGGTGCTATTTGGTCTCAGGCTGTTCTGGTTGCACTAGCACTAGGCGGGAAGAGAGCTGCAGGATGGTGCAGAGCGCAGGTGAGCGGCCCCTGTTGGAGGTTGAAAGACTCAGTAAAGCCTATGGATATCTCCAGGCGGTGGATCAGATCAGTTTTCGGCTCTGGCCTGGGGAACTGGTGGCTCTGCTTGGCGAGAATGGGGCGGGCAAGACGACAACGTTGCAGATGCTGGCTGGCATGCTGACCCCGGATGGGGGAAAAATCTGCCTGCACGGGCAGCGCCTGACTGCAGGTGAGCTGAAGAGGCTCGTAGGCTATATGCCTGAGATGCCCGCTCTCTACCCGGGATTGACCGGCCAGGAGTTTCTTGAATTTGTGGGTGGGCTGCGTGGCTTCCCTCGTGCCATCTGTCGCCAACGTGCCAGCGAGCTACTCGTACGCTTTGGCCTGGAAGAGGTGACCCAGCGGCGCATTCGCGGCTACTCGCAGGGGATGAAACGCCGACTCGTGCTCTGTGCGACGCTCCTGCATCAGCCACCCCTGCTCTTGCTCGACGAGCCGTTGAATGGGATCGACCCTTCGGGGGTCATACTGGTAAAGCGTGAGCTGGCCGCCTTAAGCGCGCGGGGGCATGCCCTGCTGATCGCAACGCATCTGCTGGATGTGGCTGAGCGTCTCTGCGGGAGGGCGATCATTCTGGCGCAGGGTCGCATCGTGGCCGATGGGAGCCTCGATGAGCTGCGTGCCCGGACCGGAGAGGCGACCCTGGAGCAGATTTTCGCCAGGCTGGCTCAGGTCGCCTTGGCTGAAGTGGAGAAGGAGGAAGAACGGCAATAATGGGCGAGGAGAGTCAGACAGGAGGTCGATGGAGGACCAGGCTCTTACGCGATCATTGGAAGAACCAGCTGGCTGCACTGATCCGCCTGGAAGGCTGGCTTCTGCGTGAGAGCTGGCTGGAAGCTCCCTGGTGGCGTCGAGTGGGGTCCCTGCTGGGCCTGTTGCTGCTGCTATGGCCGAGTGCTTCTGTGCTGAGCGCGGTCCTGCTACTGGCACCGGCCCTGATCGCTGAGTATCTGCCAGCAGCGATAACGATGACCGGTTGCCTGCTCGTGATCTTCCAGGTGCTGCGTGCGCCAGGGGTGCTCTGGGAGGGCGATGTGCTGATCTGGTGTCTACTGGCGCCTGTGCCTCGTTCCTTGCTGCTGCTCCGCTCGATCTATCGGCTACTGAGGGATATGGTGGCGGCGATGATCGTCCTGCTGCTGCTGCCATCACTGGCGGTCTGGCTGACGCATGGCTCGGGAGTCCTGATCGGGCAGCTCTGGCTGACGGGCGCTTATCTGCTGCTATTGTGCTCGTTTCTGGCTCCTACAGGCTTGCTGCTTCTGGCCTGGTGTCTGGGGGTCAGGCGGGCGAGGAGCGCTGTGGCCTCGGCAGCGCTGCTGCTCTGCCTTCCCGCGCTGCTGGTTATCGGACTTTGGCTGGCGGCAACGGCTCAAGGAGGAAAGGGCTGGTTGGGGGCCTGGAGTGACATGGTGCAGGTGCCAGCAGCGCTGCTGCTCAGGGCAGAAGGAGATCTTTTAACCCTGCCTGCCGGACGGCTGACAGGGGCTGATGGCCTCGTCTTGCTGGGGGGGCTGTTGCTGTTGCTGGCCCTGGGAACTGGCTATCTCTGGCTGGGAAGCTGGCTCTATCAGGATATCTGGGAGGGCTTGCAGACGCAGCGTGAGAGGCGGAGCCGGCAGTCGGGGGCAGCCGTAGAAAGGCATCTTCTCTGGGAACTGGCCTGGCGTTTGCCGGGCCTTCCACCTTCCTGGGCTGCCTTACTTGGCTACTGCTGGCGTGAGGGAATGTGGAGCTGGACAGATCTGCCGACGATTGTGGTCGATGTGACTATCTCGGTAGGGATCATGGCCAGCACCCTCTTCTCACCGGGGGGGCTGCAGCTCTATCGTGATTTCTGGCCTGTTTTGGGGGTGCTCAACCTGCTCATGGGGAGCCTGCCCATGTTGCTGGTGCTAAGCAGAGGATTGATAAAGCGGCTGCTGCTGCCCCGGTGGCTATGGCGTAGTCTGTCTATCAAGGCAGGTAGCCTCTTTGGGGCTTTGTGGCTGGCCATCCTGCTGCCGTCGCTCGTGCTCTGGCTTGGCCTCTCCCTCATCGGCGGGTGGCTGCTGGGAGCTTCTCCCCTGGCAATTGTCATCTGCCTGCTGATGCTGGGCCTGGGCCTGGCGGCTGCTGCAGCTCTATCGTTGATGGACGGAATTGTGGAGATGGCTGATGGGGAGCGATCAGCGTTCCCTGTTCTCCTGCCGACGGCCATCCTCGGGGTGCTCTTGTTGCTCAGCGTGACCCTGATTACCGCCTTGCTCTTCATCCCAACCTTGCCAGCGCAGCTTCAGCGGGATGTAGGTCTCTCCTCTCTCTCGTCCCAGGTGTGTATATTGACTGGCACGCTTGCCACTTGTCTGATCGCTGGTATTACTGCACTGGCTTGCTGGCTGGGACGCCGGCGGTTGGCCCGCCTCCTGGGGCAGGAAGGACGTAATGCGGGCCGATATTCTGAATGAGGTATCAGAGGACGAAAGGAAGGCACTGCTTATGTCGGTCGCACTCATTGGTCTCTGGATACTGATGATCAGCCTTGCTCTCTACACGATTGTGCTCGGAAGGGGCTTCCTCTCGCTGCAGCAAGCGTTACGTGATCTGAAGGCAGAGTTTCATGGGCGCTTTGAAAAAATAGTAGGCAATCCGGTCCCGGCTTTTTCTGCTCTCACGATTGACGGCCAGCAACGCTTGACAGAGGAGTTTTTACGCCACCGTCCTGCCCTGCTTGTCTTCCTTTCTCCGGCCTGCCCTCACTGTCATCGTGTCATGAGTCAGCTCGCTGAGCTTGCCTATCGTTGGCGAGAGCAGGGTGGAGTGATTATAGGGGTAAGCAATGGCGACCCCAGTGAAATGCTGAAGTTAGCACGCAAGATGGAAGCCGACTTTCCCATCCTGGCTCAAGAGGAATGGGAGCTGACCCAGCTTTTCAAGGTCTCCTCAACACCGTGGGGCTTTGCCATCGCCCCTTCTGGTCTGGTGACAGCGGCAGGCCCTCTGGGCACTTCGGAGCAACTGGATGCGCTTATAAAAGCCGCCGAGCTAAACGAGCCACTACGTTAAAGTCGCTTTTGTGAGCTTGACGCTCAGAGGAGGTGCCTGGAAGGCTCTGTCTCGAACAACTGGTGATCATAAAAGAGATGTTGATCTCGACGCTGAGCATTGGGCCGCCGCTGGCTCTCGTAATCCTCGCTGGAGAGATCCGGTAAGCATGGCGAGCGGGCCGAACAGGTGAGCCTTTAGCTGCTGGGGATATATTGAAGAAAGAAAAATCATAAAATAATTAGTAATGAACTATTCGGGCAGGTCGACGAGCAAGCGAGGAAGCTCCCCTTTCTATCTGCCCCTGGCTATCCTTCACCAGACAGAGCTGTGGCGGGTCTTCCCGGTGAGGGTGAAGGAAGCTGGCGGCCTTGCATAAAGTGAGGAGAGGATTCGAGAAGAGGACTATCAAAAAGACTAGCGATGGTGCTGGCACTCTCGGTGAGCATCAGGCATCCTTGACTCAGATACGTCTCGATAGATGCAAAGAGAATAAAACAGGCATTATGAAATTATTTAGGCAAAATGATAAAACGATGCCGTCCCTCCTTGATGAGTGCTTTCACCATGGTCTTTGTTCTAGGGCTGGCGCTGGTACCGACTGGATTAGCTCATGCGCAAGCTGCCAGCAAGCCCTCAACGAACATGGCGACTTCTGGAGTCGTTGTGAACACGATGCCGGTAATGGTGCTGGAGCCTATTTGAATGAAACCGACCTGGTCGGTGATATAGTATGGGTGAGTACAGCTTGTTAAGCCTTGATAGTCACTTGCGGTTGTTGTAGGAAGAAATTCCTACAACAACTTGCTGGCTACAAGCTTGGGAGAGCTACATCTGCCCTTGTAGAGGAAAAGTAAGCCGTGCTTCGCACAATTTTTGCCCTTGTTTGCTTTCTGGTGCTTTTCGTCAGTGATGTGGTCCTCTGGTTACGGGTGTGGCGTCTGCCTTCCGGGCAGGAGCGCGGCGGGCAACTGATTGGAGCCGTAGGAGGACTCATTGCTCTGTTAGCTGCTAGCTTGCTGGTGTTCTTGACGCTCAAAGGAGGGTCCTGAGATGCTCTGTCCTGAAGAAATTGTGATCATGGAAGTGGCAATTCCCTTGCTCAGCGTAGGGCTGCTGGTGACCCTGGGAGCCCTGGTTAACGAAATCTGGCTCAGTAGAGCGGCCTGGAGAGCGCGCCGTCAACGACACCAGGCGCTGCAGGAGGCGCTGGAGGTGCTGCAAGCGGCAGCTGCCGGGCTGCTGGAGACCGAGAGCTGTAGCAGCGGAGCTACCGAGTGTTGGACTGGCCTCGACGAGCCGCAGATCCTGACGGTCTGAGCAGGACATTGCACTGAGCGGCCAGAGCAGCAGGAGGGACAGCCTGCAGAGACTGCTCCCTCTGCTGCTCTTGAAGGTTCAACGGGCCTGGCCGCTCAGAAAGAAACGCTGTTACCCAGGGCCTCGAGAGCCGCCTGCAGGAGATCTTGCTCTGCGCATAGCGCGTACTGCTTTGCCAGCTGCAGAGCGGTCTGAAGATTCTCGCGCTCGACGGGCGGGATCTGCCTGCCCGCGGCAAGCTGCTGCCGGGCCAGGGCGGCATAGTGGTCAACCAGATGGCGCTCGGCAGCGCTAAGCTCGGCCTGATCAAGCCGAAGATAGGCCCTGACCACCGGATGCAAGCTATAACGGGCGGCCCGACATTCCAGCAGGCCGCTGTCGCAGAGGAGATCGAGCGCCGTAGGGGTAAAGGTCATCGCCTCACACTGACAAACCGCAGCGGCAGCCTCCTCGCTAAAGCTGTTAGGCTGGGGAGAGAAAACCGCTAGGGAATTGAGAAGCGCCAGTACCGCTGAAGGCAAACGAGCAAGACTGCGCTGCAGGCTCTCCTTGAGCAGACCGGTATGGCTGCCACTCGCTGGTAAGCAGAGCGAGAACCAGCTGGCTGGCCGCTCGAGAAGATGGCGAAAAGCGGCCACGATACGGCGCGGTTGCTCGTGCAGCGACTCCTCGTAGAGGTGGCTACCCAGGAGCAGCAGGGCCAGAGGCAGTGCACCAACGGCTTCAATTAAGCGCATAGCCAGAGCTGGCTCCTGGTTCACAGCTTGAGGAGCGAGCATCCGTAGCAATTCCAGAGCCGCTGCCGGCTCTAGCGGCGGCACCGGCACAATGCGATGGGGAGCAAGACGGGCAGCCAGGCGTGGTGAACGTGTGGTAAAAAGATAGACACTCCCTGGCGGGGCGAGGCGGAAGCCCAGAGCTGGCTCCAGGTCCCAGACATCATCGATGATCAGCAGAAAACGTCGTCTTGAGGGATGCGAGTCTTGTGCATGATCTGAAGAGCGGCCTGGAAGTGCTGCATGCTCAAAGACTGGCGAGGGAGAGGGAGGAGCTTCCAGCAAGCTTCTCCAGGCGGGGAGCAGACTCGCGCTATCCGGGGTTTCGCCCAGCGAAACCCACAGAATGCCGGCACTGAAGTGCTGGCGAATCTCTCGGCTCCGGCTCAGTGCACAGGCGAGGGCAGTTTTGCCGACCCCCGGCAGACCATAAAGGGCGATCTCTGTCGGAGGCTCCTCCTGACACAGCAAGTGCCGCAGCTGATTCAGTAGAGCTGTGCGTCCCTGCAAGGGCAGATGCGGCCAAAATGTAGGCGCAGGCGGCGTGGAAGAAGGAGGCGGCTGCGGATGCGGGGTCGCCGGCTCCCCCGAGGGAGGAGTGGCATGCCGCTTTCTGCCGGTGAGGCCAAGAGCAGCGGGTTCGTATCCGAAGACAGCACAGAGCTTCTGACGGAAATAGGGGCCTGGATAGGCCCTACCACTTTCCCAGCGGTAGATCGTGAAGGCGTTAGTGCCAAGCATGCTGGCCAGATATTCTCGACTCCAGCCACGCTCTTCGCGCGCCTTTCTCAAAGCGCTGTTCGCTGTCCAGCGCTGGCCCCCTTCGCGGTCCATAGTAATCGTCCACGACCTCCTTGTCTCAGTCTGGCAGCGGAAATTACATAGTAGAGAGAGCAGTTACCCTGCAGGGAATTATAAAGCATAAACTTATATAGTTCAACTTTGTCCTCTCTATGGACATTCCATTATCGAGGAAGCGCTGTTTCCAAAGAGTGAATTTTATCGTCTTAGAGAAGGCTGCTCTGGCGATCTCTGCTTCGGGATGCCGGTACTGGCATTTGGAAAAAGCGAAGGAGGGACGTTTAAACAAAAGAGTGAAATGTCTAAGGGGGAGCCAGGACAACTCGGTAGGGAGCAAGCTCAAGAGAGCAGACTTTGCCTAAAGAGCTGGGCCTGCCAGAGGCGGCAGCGACGTAACAGACGTAAGGAAGCGTTTCCCCTACCCTTGCTACCAATCAGATCTGGACCAAGCTTTATCTCACTCCCATAAAGGAGGGAAACAGGCAGGATGCAAGCATCGCTGCTCGAAGTGCGCCAGCTCAGCCAGCGCTTCGGTACGTTCACAGCCGTCGATCGCGTCTCATTCACGGTAACGGCAGGTCAGATTGTGGGCCTCCTTGGCCCCAATGGAGCAGGTAAAACCACCCTGCTCTCAATGCTCGTCGGTTTGCTACCACCGACGAGCGGCTCCATTCTTCTCAATGGCGAAGAGCTTCAGCGCGTGCCCTCGCGCAAGAAAGCCTTCTTTGGCTTTGTTCCTGACTCCCAGGATGTCGTCGATCACCTCACCGGCCTCGAGTATCTCCAGTTTCTCCGTCACATTTATCGCCTCTCTGAAGAACAGTGGAATCTGGTCGGGGACTATCTGGCTCTCCTGCGGCTTGAAGAGAAGGCTCACCATCTCCTGGAGACCTATTCGCACGGTCAGCGCAAGAAGCTGCAGGTCATTGCGGCCCTGCTTCATCAGCCGCGCCTGCTGCTGCTCGATGAGCCGCTCTCGGGCCTTGATCCCGAGATGACCATTCTGGTCAAGCGTCTATTGCGCCGGCTACGGGAGCGTGGGGTAGGCGTGCTGATCTCCACGCATGACCTGCTCATGGCTCAGGACCTTTGCGATGAGGTGATCCTGCTCCATCAAGGCCAGGTGGTGGCCCAGGGTGCCCAGCAAGCCTTACTAGAGCACTATGGGGTTGCCAACCTGGAAGAGGCCTTCCTGCAGGCTCTCGGGCTGGCCCAGCAGGAGAAGGAGCTTGATCGTGTTCTGGCACGTTTCTAGACTGGTGATCACAACCTGGCGCCATCGCCTGGCTCAGCTACTGCGCCGCCTCCCCGGGCTGTGGATGCTTCTCCCACTCTTGCTACTAGTGCTGCCTCTGACTGGCCTCCTGATGTATGGTTTCTTCCGCGAGCTTGGCGAGAGCTTGCTGACAAAAGGTGCCCTGGAAGAGCTGCTACGGCCACTGTTAACGCTGAGCCTCTGCAATTTCTTCCTCATCTTCTCGTTTATCATTCTTACTATGATTATCATGCTCTCGCCCGATGATACGCGGCTAAGACGCATGATGCTGCCACTTCCGCTTTCGGCGCTGCAGCTGCGAATTGGCTTACTGCTGCCGGGCTTACTGACACTGTTGGTTGTCCAGGGCTTGCTCTGGGGGCCAGCCTTGTTCGCATTGATGACCCTGGGCCTGATTACCCCCTTCCAACTGGTGCTGGCGCTTGTACTGGCTCTTCTCTGCTACAATCTCTTGACGTTGGCTTTTCATCAGGCGATGCTCTACGGAGCGCTGCGCCTCTTCGGCGGAGAGCATCAAGGAGTACGCTTCAGCGTGCTGGGCCTGAGCCTGGCCCTGGGGCTGGTCCTACTGGAAGCGCCCTTCTTCACGCTGCTGCCGGGGCTGTCGACTGCCCTGCCGCTCTGGACGCTGCTCTTGCCGGCCCGCTGGATGGCGCTCGTTCTGGAGCCAGATCTGGGGGCCATCCTCAGTGGTGTCGCGCTCCTACTGGCTGCGACATTGCTGGCTGGGCTACTCTATGCCCTGCTTCTGGAAGGCTGCGAACGCCTGGCCAGTGGCACACGCGGTCAGTGGGCACCCCTGCGTCGGCTTCCCTTCGCACCACCACTCTGGTGGACGGCCTGCCTCTACGAGCTGAAGAGCCTCTGTCGCTCTCCCTACCTGGTTATCGACGGAGTGATGATCTTTGGGATGTGGCTGGCCGCACTGGTGGGCCTGCTCCTGACACGTATGGCCAATCCCCTCTTCCACCTGACGCTAGCGCAGCTAGTCCCGCCCTTGTTCTTACCGCTGCTGGCTGGCTTCGGCCAATCCTCATGGGGGCGCGACCGCCGGGCCTACCGCCTGCTGGCGGCGACTCCGCTTGAGCTGCGTCTCTTGATCTCCGCCAAGTTCTGGACCTGTCTGGGGCTGACGCTGCTGCTCTGGTCACTGGCGACCCTGGTGTTACTGCTGGTGGCCGGCCTGCCTGCACTGCTGCTGTTCTGGCTGCCGCCTGCTCTCATGTTGACGCCACTCTGCTTCCTCATGGGCATTCTGCTGCCTTACTCCCCCGATGATCCGCTGAGTATGCTGACGCTGGGCTTAGCGCTTTTTCTCGTTGATCTGCCTCTCTCGATCCTCTACGTCTCCATACAGAGAGTGCTGCCGGCCTTGCCTGGCGGCAGCTGGGTGCAGATGCTGATCGAAGTCGCTATTGCTCTGGTGCTGGTGCTGGCGCTCTACAGAGGCAGCCTCTGGCTGGGAGCCACTCGCCTGGAACACGAGCGTGATTGAAGAAGCAAGCCATCGGAGCAGACGAGCTCTGGAAGAGAAGCACAGGGAAATTTCTTATAGCTTGTTAATGGGGGAGCAGATTGATTCGCTCACCGGCACAAGGGAGAAGGAGAGGAGTGATCTGTATGACACTGGTCAGGCGCCTGTTTGAATGTCTGATGTTTGGGATCTTCGCGGCTCTACTTCTGCTGCTCCTGGGAGTGGCGGGATTGGTGGCCTATGGGATGCTGACGGGGCAGTCGCTGCATCTGGCGCTTTTCTCGCTGCCACTCGCCGAGCTAGAGGGCAGCCCAGCCTTTAGCATAGCGCTGGATCTCAAGAACATGGCGCTCATTGGAGTCATTCTAGCCCTGCTCTGTACCGTCCCGGCCTGGTTTCTGGGTCTGGGAAGGAGCGGCACGAGCAGAGGCACCAGCTCAAGCATCTAGCAGCGCCTCCCTCGCGGTGGCGCACTGTCCTGCCCTGCGCTGCGGTACAGTCAACCTGTGCTGCGGCCCGCTGCTCTCCGCGTGCTGAACTCCAGCAGGCGCAGGCGAAACCCGGCTGGCTCTCACTCCTGCACCATGCCATTGCATCATCCTGACGCGGTAGTATACAATCTGTCACAGAATGAGGCAGCGACCGCTGTGTGCCTCTGTCGGCCTCTGAGGCCAGTAGCGGCGCCATCACGAAGGCTGTCATCTATGGCGATCAACTGGTCCAGGTAGCAGGACCCTCTTCAAAGAAGAAAGGGAGGAAGCACCATGAGCGAGAGCCATCCCCCTATCAAGGAATTTCGCCTTGAGCTGAGCGATCTCACCTACACTGGCCATGACCTTGTCCGCCCCGAGTCGATCATCGCGCAGCCGGACGGCACCCTCTGGACCTCAGACGGTCGCGGCGGCGTTATGCGCATTGCCCCCGATGGGAGCCAGCAGTTCTTCGGTGGCCTGGGAGGCGAACCAAACGGCCTGGCGCTGGCGCGCGATGGCTCACTCTACATCGCCAACATCGGCAATGGACGTATCCAACGTCTCTTCCCTGATGGCCACAGCGAGGATGTCCTGACCGAGATCGATGGCGTCCCCACCACCTGCGCTAACTATGTCTTCATCGATAGCAAAGATCGCCTCTGGCTGGCTTTCTCGACGCGGGAACAGCAGTGGTGGCCCGCTGCGGCACAGCCACGTCCCGATGGCTACATTGTGCTGCTCGACGAGAAGGGACCCCGCATCGTCTACGATGGCATCTATTTCACCAACGAGATCCGTCTGGATGCCAAAGAGGAGTTTCTCTATGTGGCCGAAACCATGAAGAACCGCATCCTGCGCTTCCGCGTCCAGCCCGATGGTAGTCTGACCGATAAAGAGGTCTTTGGACCCGATGGCCTCGGCGTGGGGGCCGTCGTCGATGGCTTTGCCTTTGATGCCGAAGGCAATGTCTGGGTGACGACCCCGCTGCGCAACGGCCTCGGCATTATCACCACCGACGGTGACTATCATGTCGTCTTCGAAGAGGCCAATGAGGAGGTCCTGGCTACTTTCGAGGAGAAGATTGCCAGCGGTACAGCCACCCCTGCCGACATGGCCGCCTGCGCCGGGCAGACGCTGCAGTCCCTGACCAGCATTACCTTTGGAGGGCCTGACCTGCGGACCGTCTACATCGGCTCGCTAGTGATGTCGCGCCTGCCCACCTTCCGCTCGCCCGTGCCTGGACTACCGATGCGCCATTGGGCCAGCTAGCGGTAACCACTAGCGAGCTGGCAAGGCAATGGATCGACTACTCCGGCGAATCTGCTGCCTGGAGCCAGCGCTGAGCGAAACAGAGGAAGCGTAGCGTGAGAGCCGGGAGGGGAGCAGGTAATTCGGTGCTTAGACCCTGGCCTCCCTGGCCTCCCGGCCCTCGCGAGCAAAGATTTCTTTGAGGAACTGGCCGGTGTAAGAGCGCTCCTGCAAGGCCACCTCCTCGGGCGTACCCTCAGCGATCACCTCTCCGCCCGCATCGCCACCCTCTGGTCCCAGATCAATGATCCAGTCCGCGCACTTAATCACATCCAGGTTGTGCTCGATCACCAGCACCGTATTGCCGGCATCAACCAGGCGCTGAAGGACATTCAGCAGACGCTCGATATCGGCGAAATGCAGACCGGTAGTGGGTTCATCCAGCAGGTAGAGCGTGCGGCCCGTAGCGCGGCGCGACAGCTCCGTTGCCAGCTTCACGCGCTGAGCCTCGCCGCCGGAGAGGGTCGTCGCCGGCTGCCCCAGGCGGATATAGCCCAGACCAACATCGTAGAGCGTCTTCAGCTTACTGTAGACCGTCGGCACGTGCTCAAAGAAGTGCATGGCATCCTCAACGGTCATATCCAGCACCTCGGCGATGTTCTTGCCTTTATAGCGGATCTCCAGCGCCTCGCGATTATAGCGCTTTCCCTTACAGACCTCGCAGGGCACATAGACATCGGGCAGAAAGTTCATCTCGATGCGCACAATACCCTCGCCCTTGCAGGCCTCGCAGCGCCCCCCCTTGACGTTGAAGGAGAAGCGGCCCGGCTGGTAGCCACGCAGACGTGCCTCGGGCACCTGGGCGAACAGGTCGCGGATGCCCGTGAAAGCATTCGTATAGGTTGCCGGATTCGAGCGCGGTGTGCGTCCGATCGGCGACTGATCGATGTCGATCACCTTGTCCAGGTATTCGATGCCCTCGATACGGTCGTGGGCTCCCGGCTTCTCGTGGGCACGGTTGAGCGCCTGCGCCAGCTTACGATAAAGGATATCGATCATCAGCGAGCTTTTGCCGGAGCCGGAGACGCCGGTAATGGCTACCAGCTTGCCCAGCGGGATGCGCACCGTAATATTCTTCAGGTTATTTTCGCGAGCGCCCACAATGGTCAGAAAGTGACCATTGCCGGGCCGGCGCTGGGTAGGAGTGGCGATGCGTCGCCGGCCCGAGAGGTAAGCGCCCGTCAACGATTGCGGATGAGCGGCCACCTCGTCGAAGGTGCCTGCTGCCACAACCTGGCCACCGTGCTCGCCTGCGCCTGGGCCGATATCGATAATGTAGTCGGCGGCGCGCATCGTATCCTCGTCGTGCTCAATGACCAGTACCGTATTGCCCAGATCGCGCAGGCGCAAAAGCGTCTGAATCAGACGATGGTTATCGCGCTGGTGGAGGCCGATGCTTGGCTCATCCAGAATATAGAGCACGCCCATCAGCCCAGAGCCGATCTGAGTCGCCAGGCGGATACGCTGGGCCTCGCCGCCTGAGAGGCTCATCGCTGTGCGGTCCAGCGTCAAGTAGTCCAGGCCCACGTCGACCAGGAACTGCAGGCGGGCGCGGATCTCCTTGAGGATCTGACGGGCAATCAACCGTTCGCGCTCGCTCAAGCGCACCTTGACCAGCGGCTCGTTGGGAGGGATCGGGGCCAGCGGATCGGGAGCGCGCGGCTCGCCGTCCTCGCTGTGGCCGCCAGTCAACGGCTGCACCCCCAGGGAAGGGGCCGGACCGGCATCCAGCTCCAGGAAGAAGCGCTGAGCCTGCTTCACCGAGAGGCGCGTCACCTGCACGATATTGCGTCCACCGACCGTCACCGCCAGCGCCTCCGGCTTCAGACGCGCTCCCCGGCACTCGGGGCAGAGCCGTGTCGACATATACGATTCGATCTCCTCGCGGATCAGCTCGCTCTCCGTCTGACGATAGCGGCGCTCCAAGGTGGGGATCACTCCCTCAAAGGTCACCGTGTACGAGCGCGTCTGGCCGTGCTGGGGCGTATAGCGAATCGTCAGCGGCTCCTGGGTGCCGTAGAGAATCAGTTGCTGCTGCTCGGGCGATAGCTCGCGCCAGGGACGATCGAGATCGATCTGAAAGCGCTTTGCCAGTGCCTCCAGCTTGGCCGACTCCCACTGGCTGCCATTGATCATCTTGCTCCAGAGGGCGATGGCGCCCTCACGGATTGTCAGGTCGGGGTTTGTCACCAACAGCTCGGCGTCCAGCTCGCGCTGGGTGCCGAGGCCCGTACAGGCTGGACAGGCGCCGTGCGGGCTGTTGAAGCTGAATGTGCGCGGCTCGATCTCTGGCAAGCTGATACCGCAGTAGACGCAGGCGAAGCGCTCCGAGAAAAGCACCTCCTCACCGCCGACGATGGAGACCAGGGCCACGCCGTTGCCCAGCTTGAGCGTGGTCTCTAACGAATCGGTCAGGCGCTGGCGGAAAGACGCATCCACCTCATCCTGCTCGGCCAGGGTCGCTGCCGTCTCTTCGGCAGGAGCCGCCCGTAAGCGGCCTGGCTCGCCCTCCTGGCCATCCTGGTCTGCAGGGGAGCGCGAAGGCAAAGCATAAGGGACCGCTTCCTCGGCCACGCGGCGCAGGGCCTGCCGCTCGCTTGGTGAAGGAGCCGGGAGCACATCCGGGTGGCTGTCTGTCTGACTGGAGGTCAGCAGGCTCAAGGCGGGGCGTCGTCCCGTCTTGCGAATAACCAGGCGATCGACTACCACCTCGATCGTGTGTTTCTTCTGCTTATCCAGCTCGATATTCTCGCTTAGATCATAGATCGTGCCATCGACGCGGACGCGCACGTAGCCCGAGCGGCGCATCTCTTCGAAGATATGCTTATACTCGCCCTTGCGTCCCTGTACCAACGGAGCCAGCAACATGATGCGCGACCCGTCGGGCAGCTGTAAGATCGCGTCGACAATCTGCTGGACGGTCTGACGGCTCACCTCGCGCCCGCAGCGAGGGCAATGAGGATGGCCGACGCGGGCGTAGAGGAGGCGCAGATAGTCATAGATCTCCGTCACCGTGCCGACCGTCGAACGTGGGTTGTGTGTTGCCCCCTTCTGATCAATCGAGATCGCGGGTGACAGCCCATCGATGTGGTCGACATCGGGCTTATCCATCTTATCGAGGAACTGGCGAGCGTAGGCCGAGAGCGACTCGACGTAGCGGCGCTGGCCCTCGGCAAAGATGGTATCGAAAGCCAGGCTGCTCTTGCCGGAGCCTGACAACCCGGTGATGACCACCAGCTTGTCGCGCGGGATCGTGAGATCGATATTCTTCAGATTATGTTCTCGTGCGCCACGGATAACGATCTTATCCACTGTTGCGATCCCCAAGCTTCTCTTTTCTTTTCTTTTCTTGGTCTTGTCTCTTTTGATGTCAAGTTGCCGGACTGTATCTTCAACAGATTGAGAGTGCTGCGGTTGGCTCAAGAAGTCCTGTCCTGGGGGATAAGGTCCTGGTCCTGGGCAGGCAGGCGGGGGCTACGAGCCATTGGACTAAGACAAACGTTCCATATTGTTATCAGGGTACAACACAGGACCTGCTGCGTCAAGTCGGAAGGACCTGGTCGTTTTTCGTCAGGGGCGGCCTGGAAGCGGTCTGGCTCACGGTACAGTTCTCTTCTTGCCCAGCCATTGATGGCATGACGTGGGGCCGAGGGTGGTAGCCAGAAATTCTCTTCTGCAGGTTGGCAGGATATGCTATAATAACGCCCGTTGCGCAACCTGTCGCACAAGCCAGCTTCTTCGAGATGCAGCGCTTTGGTGCGCTGAAGACGCAGAGAAGCGGCGGTGATTTCTATGAGGAATGGGGGTGTGCTATGTCTCGATTCGCCTGCGCTGCCTGTCGACGGCGACTCATTCGCGGCCATGCCAGCGCTATGCCTCTCTCTCTTCTCATACTCCTCGCAACCCTCGCTGTGATGGGAGTCGCCTGTGGGGGAGGGGGCAACAGCTCCGATGCCGCCACACCGGGCGCAGGGGCGCGAGCCAGTGTCAGCCCGACCGCTGCTCTGATCACGGTGCCTGGGGGGGTGCAGCTCAGGCTCTACCGGGGCGACGGCTTCAGCATTGGCTACCTGCCAGACTGGCAGGTCAGCCCCGCTGGCAGCAGCGTTGAATTCAGCCACGAGGCCGACAGCGCGACGCTTTCAGTCCAGGTTGTGCCCAATCCCAACGCAGCCACCTCGCCGGAGGAGACCGTCAGCGTGAGCCTGGACACCTTTGAGAAAAGCGGCCTCTACAAGAACTTCAAGAGAGTGAGCCTGGCGCCCACCGTTACTGTAGGAGGCCAGATCTGGCAGCAGCAGGGAGCCACGGGCGATGTCCAGATCCTGGGGCAGCAGGTCCGCATGGAGATCGTTTTGCTGGCGACTAACCATCCTGCTCATTCGGCGCAAACCAGGCTCTTCAGCATCTACATTGTCGTGCCGGAGGTGCGCTATCAGCAACTCTCTGGGAGCGCCTTTGTCCCAATGCTCCAATCTTTTCGCTTCCTCGGCTAAAGGACGAACCAACGACGGGCCGCTCTGGTCTGCAACCTGCCGGGCACGGAGGTGATCTCCCCCTATCCAGCCAGGGGCATAGCCCGAAAGGAGGAGGGAAGATGAGCAGGAGCAGAGTCGGGCAGGGGCCTGTCACGGCCTCTTACCTTGCGGGAAGGGGCTCCTGAGCTGTAGAGTTTGTCACCACGGTGCCTTATAATAGTACTGGCTGAAATACCCTGAGCACACTGGCGTGTCTAGCGCCGGGAGTTCGCATGAATCCGGAGCTTGATTTTGAGAAGCGCTGGCGTCTGGTCCGTGAAGTGATCGAGACCCTCGTCCTCACGGGGCTGATGTTCTTCATCATTCGCTTTGCCATCCAGAATTTCTACGTTGAAGGCATGAGCATGGAGCCGAACCTCCATGACAAAGAGCTGATCCTCGTCGATAAGTGGTCGTACCTCTTCCATGCGCCAGCGCGCGGTGATGTGATCGTCTTCGTTGCCCCTCCCAATCCCAGTCAGGATTATGTAAAGCGTATCATCGGCATACCGGGCGATGTGATCACGATTCAGGGAACAACGGTCATCGTCGACGGTGTGACCCTCCATGAGACCTACGTTGATCCGCGTCGGCAGGGCAACCCCTATCCTTCCTTTTCCAATCGTGTTGTGCCGCCCGATAGCTACTTTGTATTAGGGGATAATCGAGCAGGCAGCTCGGACTCGCGCGACTGGGGGTTCGTACCTCGTAAGAATATCATCGGACGCGCGGCCCTGGTCTACTGGCCCCTGGGACAGGATAACAATGGTTTCCTGCCCGATGTCTCCTCGGTCTTTGCCGAGGTCCACCAGCGCCAGAGCGCCAGCCGGCTGCCACCGGCAGTGCTGACGCGGCCCTCTGCCTCCTCGCATCCTCTGCCACTACAGCCAGATCAGTTGCTGCTGTCGCTGTTGCTCTTTCCCGCGCCTATGCTCGGACCTGGGCAGCGGCGAGGAGGATGGAGGCAGACGAACCATTGGCGTTGGAGGGGGGACCAAGGAGCAGCTCGACAGCGTGATTTTGGAGCACGACAGCCAGCACTGGATGACGGAGACGCTGTTGAGCTGTGGCCAGGTGCTGGTTGACGATCGTAGTGAGATCGTCGTCGGAGAGAATCCAGCTGATAGGACCCTGGATGTGGAGGTCGCTGACGTGCAGCTGGCCAGCGCTGGCCTGGGGCACGGCGCTAATGCTATTGGCCTGCCCATAGAGTGTGAAGGTGAGGGTGATGGTGCTGGGAGTAACAGTAAAGTGCGCGTCCTGCATAGGGCTGCTGGGCGAGTGAGCCAGCGTGAGCAGGTTGTTGAGGAAGGTCTCGCTAAGACGGACAGGGCCGCCAGGCAGCTGGGTGGTACGCGTAGGGTCGATCTCTTGAACGGCGCTATCGAGGGCAGCATTGATCTGCTCCCTGGCCAGCCGGTTCAAGGTGGGACGAATGAGGAAGGCCCAGGCAGCCAGGAGCAGAATGAGCAGGATAGCAAGCGTGCCGAGACAGCCGAGGAGCCAGCGTCTGCCACGATGCCGACGGCGTGCGGGACTGGCGACGGCGCCACGGCTGGCCAGCTGCTGCGGCGCTCGAACAGGAGCCGGTTCGCTGCCAGGGACAGGGAAGGCGGGTTTAGGGCTGGCTGGAGTGGCCAGAGCGGCGCCGCAGATGGGACAGAACTGCGCTGCTGGGGCGATGGGAGCGGAACAATGCGGGCATTGCACGGTGTTCACCTCGTCTCGCTATTCGGCGTGACGGCGCATCGAGTCGCCTCCTCTGCTGGCCATCACTCCTCTCGCATAGAGCATATCATATTGAGTTTGTACCGACGAGGGCTAGGAGGAGGCCTCTCCCCCCTTCTGGTCAGAGTGGGGAGAAGTCGATCGGCTGCCCAAAAAGTCCAGGCGTAGAATCTCGTCCATCGTCGCCAGCGTCCGCGCGCGCAGGGCCGGGTCGGCTTCCAGCATGACCCGCACCTCGGCGATGAGCGCCTGCTCCTGTTCTTCGGGCAGGCGGTGATAGCCGTAGAGCTGGTGCACGGCGGCAGCAGCGGCGCGGCGCAGCTTCTCCGCCTCATCCATGACTGGCAATGGCTGCCGCTCGGCCACTGGATGGTCGGTCAGACCTGGGGGAAGCTCGCCCAGGGCCGTCAACGGCTCCAGGCCATCGGCAAAAAATTCGGCCTCCTGACCGATCAGATGGGCCGCGTTAGGCGTTGCTCGTTCAATCCGCACCGTCACGATCTGACGCTCCTCGTCCAGAGCAGTAATCGTCCCGGCTAGAAAAATCACCTCGACGCTCCCCCAATAAACCGCCTCGCCCAGATGAAGAATCATAACAGATACTCCTCTCCGCGGTGTGCTCTGTCGTCAGAGCACTGTCACTACCGGTAATGGCGCAACGCTCTCTCTTCTCTCTACATTCTCCCGGCTGTAGCTAGAGAGACGAAACGCTAAGCCTCTAAGGGTTATAAACGTCAGAAGGTCACCTCTTTCCAGTGCAAACGGGAGGGGGGCAGGCACCTCCCTCCCTCCCTCCCTGCATCCTGACTCCGGGTGGGAGGGCGATAAAGCCCAGGTGCCAGGCTCAGTCGTTATCGCCGCCGCTCTTGGAGCTATAGTAGAGGCTGGAGCGTGAGCTGCTCCAGGCTTGGGCTGGAGACGCTCAAGATCGTTGGAGGAATCCGCCGGGCAGCCGGGTACTGCGGTACCGGGCATAGTTTCGCCGTTCCCTCGTGTTTGTATGGTATGGTATGCTAAAGCCATCTTATTTTTTTGACGCCCCGGTTCAATACTGATTACCCTGACCTGCCAGTACAGAGGTGGGGAGAACAGGGAAGCAGTGCACTGGGAGCCGACATCGAGAGAACTCATTACCAGCGAGTATTGACTGGTAACCGCAGGCATCTATGCACGAAAAAAGTATTCAGACGCTTGAATATCCCAAAATCCTGGAGCGAGTAGCCCGGGAGGCCAGTTTCTCTGCCAGCAAAGAGCTGGTGCTGGCCCTGCAGCCAGCGACCAGTCTCGAAGAGGTGCGGGAACGGCAGGCCTACACCAGCGAAGCGGTGCGTCTGCTCGACGTCCAGGCCAATGCCAGTGTGGGGCCGGCGCGTGACATCCGGGCACTGATTGCGCGCGCTGCCCGCGAGGGGGTGCTGACGCCCACTGAGCTGGTGGAGGTGCTCAACACCCTGCGCAGCGCGGCCCAGGTGGCGCGCCTTCTGGAGAAGCTTGATCCCGACGAGTTCCCGCTCCTGCGCAGCCTGGGGGAGGCCATTCCTGAGCGGCCTCACCTCGTCCGGCGCATCGAAGAAACCGTCAACGAAGACGGCGAGATCCTCGATAGTGCCAGCCCTCTGCTGAGGCGCCTGCGCTTCGACATTCGCAGCGCCACCCAGCGCCTGCAGGAGCGGCTGCGCACCATCGTCAACGAACTGGCGCCCGCTCTCCAGGAGCCGATCGTTACCATTCGCAACGAGCGCTACGTCGTCCCGGTCAAAGTCGAAAACCGTAGCCTCGTGCGGGGCATTGTTCATGACCAATCGAGCAGTGGCGCCACGCTCTTCGTCGAGCCGCTGGTCATCGTCGAAATGAACAACCATCTGCGCCAGTTGCAGATCGAAGAGCGGCAGGAGATCGAGCGTATCTTGCGCACGCTCTCTCACGAGATTGGGCGTGAGGCTGAGGCTTTGACGGAGATGGTCGAGCGCCTGGCCGAATTCGACCTGCACCTGGCCAAAGCCCGCTACAGTCGCCTGCTGCGCTGTAGCGAGCCGCGCCTCAACAACGAGGGGCGCATCGAGCTACGTGGGGCCCGTCACCCCTTGCTCAGCGGGCGTGTTGTCCCGATCGACTTCCACATCGGGCGCGACTTCTTCATGGTCGTCATCACCGGGCCGAATACCGGCGGCAAGACCGTTGCCCTCAAAACGGTGGGTCTGCTGACGCTGATGGCTCAGGCCGGGCTGCATATCCCTGCCGAAGACGGCTCCGAAATTGCCGTTTTTGAGGAGGTCTTTGCCGACATTGGCGACGAGCAGAGCATCGAGCAGAACCTGAGCACCTTCTCCTCGCACCTGAGCCGGATCATCGAAATCGTCCGCCAGATCGAGGACTGGCACGAGCGCAGCCGGCCTGCTATCGGCGGCAAAGGCGCGCAAGAGCTGGTTGCCAGCAGCGTCAGAGGTAGCGAGCAGGTGCCGCCCATTCTGGTCCTGCTCGACGAGGTGGGGGCCGGCACCGATCCCAGTGAAGGCTCGGCCCTGGCCCGGGCCATCCTCAGTTTCCTTTTGGAGCGACGCATTACCACGGTAGCCACGACGCACTACACCGAGCTGAAAGCCTTCGCCCACGAACAGCCCGGGGCTGTGAACGCCTCGGTCGAATTTGACGTCGAGACACTGTCGCCGACCTACCATCTCAGTATTGGTCTGCCGGGCCGCAGCAATGCCCTGGCCATTGCCAGTCGCCTGGGCCTCGATGAGGAGATCATCGAGCGAGCGCGGGAATTCCTGGGCAGCGCCGGCGTGCGCATGGAGACGCTGCTAGAGGGCCTGCAGCACGAGCGCAAGGCCGTGGCTGATGAGCGCTTCCGTCTGAGTATGGAGCGCGCTGAGGCCGAGCATCAGCGCCGTCAGCTTGAAGAGGAGCGCCATCGCCTGGAGCGCGAGCGCGTGCGCATCCTCAATGAGGCGCGGGCGCGCGCACGACGTGAGGTCGAGGAGGTGCAGGCTCAGCTAGCGCGTATCAAGCTGGATGTGCACCGCGTCAATTTGACGCGCGAGCGTCTCGATCAGGCGCGGCGCCAGGTGCGTCAGCTGGACGAGAAGCTGGAGCTGCTTCCCGAGCCAGCTCAGAGCCAGCCGCGAGAGGAGCGGGAGGAGCTAAGCGAGGAGCCGTTGCAGGTTGGCGATCTGGTGCGGGTGCTCAATTTCGGTCAGAATGCCGAGCTGGTGAGCCTGGCGCCCGAGCGAGGCGAGGCTGAAGTGCAGATGGGAGCCTTGCGCTTCCGCGTGCCGCTGGAGAACCTGCGGCGTCTCGGCGGACGGCAGGCGACTGAGCATCAGAGCCGTCGTCAGGCTCCGGCAATCGTACTGCCGCGCGCCGAGGATCGTCCCGAGGTCTCCATGCAGCTTGACATCCGTGGCTGGCGCGTCGAGGAGGCACTGGAGCAGCTGGAAAGCTACCTCAACGATGCTGCCCTGGCTGGCCTGGTGGCGGTGCGTATTGTCCACGGCAAAGGGACTGGCGCCCTGCGCTCAGCGGTGCGTGAGCACCTGGCCAAGCACCCGCTCGTCAAGTCCTATCAGCCGGCGCCGGCGCGCGAAGGCGGAGATGGCGTGACGATCGTCAGCCTGAGCGCCTGAGTCAGCGGCCTGCCCGGCGCCAGCTGGCATCAGGGAGACGGCAGGCAGTGCCGCTCCGTGCTTAGCTGGTTGCGGCACCGAAGTACTGCAGCAGGGCTGTGAGCAGCTTCTCCGGGCCGAAGCGCAGCACATCGGTAGTTGGCAGGCCCGTTTCATCTTCGGTACGGCGAATGGCCTCCTCAGCCTGCTGCAAGGAGAGGCCGCGCGTAATCAGGGAGATACCCACCACTTTGCTGTTATGCTGACGGTGCAGCCAGTTGACTACCTCTTCGTTCATTTGAATCAGGCGCGGCAGCGGCGGTAGCGGGCAATGTGGATAACCCTCGATCGTGGTGGCCCCGGCCTGGTGACAAAAGATCATTGCATCGGGGAGCGAGCCGTGCAGCAGGCCCAGCGTCACCGGCGAGTAGCCGGGGTGGTTGATCGATCCCTGGCCCTCCACAAAGACCCAATCGTGTTGGGCCGCCAGTTCCAGCGTCATTTCCTCGACCATGCCAGCGATAAAATCGCTGATGATGCGGTCGACAGGCAGGCCGCGTCCGGCGATCATGATCCCGGTTTGTCCGGTGGCAAAGAAGGCGCTGTTTAGCCCGCGGGCGCGGGCGGCGCGATCGAGTTCAATAGCGACAGTCATCTTGCCAGTGGCGCAGTCGGAGCCAACGGTGAGCACCGTGTGGCTGCCGGGGCGATGCGGCTTGTAAGCAGCCACAACTTTCTTATCAGGCGGGCGGCGCACATCCCAGATGGTCACGCCGCGCCGCCCGGCGGCGGCTCGCAGCTCGGGGTCGTCGGCGATGAAATAATGGAGGCCGCTGATGATCTCCAGGCCAGCCTCGATGGCGGTGAGCAACTGGGCGCGCCAGGCCCGCGGCAGATCACCCCCGATTGGGGCTACGCCGATGATGAGCGTGGTGGGCTGGTAGCGCAAGGCTTCGCGAATGTCTTGCACCACAGGAATGCCGCGCCCGAGGTCTCCACCCAGGGCCTGAGCGGCATCTTCTCCGGCGTGTGTGCTGTCAATCACCGCCACCACCGGGTCCTGGCTGTAGCGGATGATGCCCGTGGCTGTCTTGCCATAGTGCCACTCGAAATGGCCCTCGGCCATGATCACAATGCGTCGCGTCGGGGACATAAGGGGACTCCTTGCCGTTGTTAGGATAGGCTAGCGTAGGTAGAAGCGCGGGCTGAGACCGCTTGCTCTCCATTATATCAGAGGAGATCGCTGCTGGTCGCCCTGGGCGCTCTCGCGCTCTCTGTCTGCCAGCCTGGGCTGTAGAAGGAGCCAGCCGACCAGAGGGCAGGAGAATGCCGGCGACAACCTCTAGACTCCTTTGTCTGAGCATGGTATCATATCCCCCGATATCTCCTGATATCTACGCAGCGCAGCGAACTTATTCTTCGCTCGGAGCAGAAGGGAGCACGATGAATTTCAATCTGATTAGCTGGCTCTTCACTGATCCCTGGACGGCGGGACAGAACGCTGGCCTGGGAGGCCCCGAAGCCTTCCATTTCTATGTGCCCTGGCTCATTTTCTGTACCGCTGGGCTGCTGATTTGCTTCTACTACGCAGTCGAGGGGCGCAAGCGCTTCTTTAAGAACCAGGCCGTGATCAAGTATATGCTGGACCGCTATTTGAGCTGGTTTGCGGCCATCTGCCTGGTTGGCTATCCACTGATCTTTGCCCGCGCTTACCTGGATCAGTACTTCTTTGCCTGGCGTGTCTGGCGCTATCTCTGGCTGCTGTGGCTGGTAGGCTGGGCGATCTGGTGGGTGGTCTATCTGGTGCGCAAGTTCCCCCAGGAGCAGGCGAGTTTTGTGGCCTATCGACAACGCCAGCAGTACATTCCGAAGAGCAGCCGCCGCAAGGCCAAGGCGCGTGCGGCCTCTCGCTGAGGGGTGCTGCGCCAGGCGATGGCCAACGCCAGCGCCTTTTTTCTTCGCTTGCTCGCTCGCTTGCAAGTTAGTTTGCTCGCCAGCGTAATAGAAAGCCACCGCATCGGGCCTGCCCTCGTGCTCTCGCCACGACTGGGCGTGGGCTTGAGGGGAGGCTTTTTTGCTGGAAAGCTGTTGAGTCCGGGCCGATCTGGAGCAACCCGCCATGACCTATGCCCACCTGCTGATGATGAAAAAGCTGCGTCCTGCCGCGCCTCAACGGGTCTCTGCGCCCGTCCATCCAGCCTCGGCCTGCCTGATTCTGGCCGGCGGGCGCAGTCAGCGCATGGGATATGACAAAGCCCTGCTTCCGCTGCCAGCGGCTGCGGAGAAAGGCCAGACGTTTCTCGGGCGCCTGGCCCGTCTGGCTCTGGCGCAAACGCCGGAAGTGCTTGTCGTGGTACGTGATCAAAGCAGTGCCGCGTCCTATGCTGACCAGCTCCCAGCGGCGGCGCGTCTGGTTGTCGATCTTGTCCCTGATCAAGGTCCCTTGATGGGCCTCTATAGCGGCTTGCTTGCTATCCAGGCTCCGCAGGCTGTGGCGCTGGCCGTCGACCAGCCACTGCTTCATCCTCAGTTGCTGGCCTGGTTGCTCGGCCTGCCTGCTCATGACGAGCGGCTGGCTATTCCCCTGGTTGGACAGCGTCCGCAGGTCTTGCTGGCCCGCTATCCTCGCTCCCTGGTGAGCACCATCGCCGCCCTGCTGGCTCGGGGCCAGCGCAATCCCCGCAGCCTGCTCACTGTCGCCCCTGTGCGCTGGCTTAGCGAGGAAGAGCTGCGGCCCCTCGACCCCGAGCTGTGCTCGTTCCTCAACGTTAACACCATCCAGGACTGGCAGATGCTCGAAGAGCGGCTGGGCTGAGCGAGGGCCGCGGCCAGTGAGTCAGTGAGGTGGGGGAGAGCGCAGGCAGATGGATCCCGTCTCGATGTGCGCAAAAGTGGCTCGCTCAGCTGTGGCCATCGACCGGCGAGGGTCGCTGACGCTCTTCCGACGCTGTCTCCACCGCTGGAAGACTGTAGGTGGCAGCCCTGGCGCGGCGATTGGCCAAAGCCCGCAGCTCCTCCTCAAAGCCACGCAAGCTGAGCCAGGCGCGCGTCTCGCCAGTGACGATCACATCCACCTGGCGCAGGGACGCCAGATTGGCTGCTCCACTCAGCTGCATAGCGATTTTCAGCTCCGTCAGCGTCTGCTCCAGCAGCTCGCAGACGCGCTCGTAGCTCTCGCTGGCCGCCTTCAGAAACGGGAAACCCATCCCGACCAGCGTCGCACCCAGCGCTATGGCACGTGCCACATCCAAGCCGCTGCGCACGCCGCCAGTAGCGATCAACGGCAGGCCGGCTATCCCGGCTTCCACCAGAGCAATAGGCGTCGGAATCCCCCAGTCGCGGTAGAGCTGTCCGATCTGTTGGGCTTGCGTCTCTCCGTGGGTGCGGGCCCGCGCGGCCTCCAGTGCCGACATACTGCTACCGCCAGCCCCGCCGACATCGATGGCGGCCACCCCGCAGGAGCGCAGCAGCAGGGCCTGCTCACGGCAAACGCCGGCTCCTGTCTCCTTAGCGATCACTGGCACCGCGACCTCCGCGGTCAATCGCCGCAGGGCCGTGGCCACGCCGCGCATGCGCCGGTCGCCTTCGACCTGAGTCGCCTCCTGGAGTGCGTTCATATGAACTGCCAGGGCATCGGCCTCGATCATGGCAATGGCCTGCTCAACCTGAGAGAGCGTAAAGGCGGGGTGGCGTTCCTGGTCGATCAGCTGCGGCGCGCCGATGTTAGCGATGACAAAGGCCTGGGGTGCCTCCTCGCGGACAACGGCGTAGGTTGGGACCAGGTCAGGATTGACCAGCGCAGCCCGCTGGCTGCCTACCCCGAGTGCCAGCCCGTAGCGCTCCGCCGCCCGCGCCAGGTTGCGGTTGATGGTCACGGCCTCGGGATGGCCGCCGGTAAGAGCGGAAATGACCACCGGGCAGGCCAGACGTCGCCCCAGAAACGTAGCGGTTGTGTCGACCTCCTGCAGGTCAATCTCGGGCAGCGCCTGGTGAACCAGGTGAATATCACCCCAACCGGCCCGCTGGCTGACACCAATCCCCTCCTCCAAAGCCACGGTGATATGTTCGAGCTTGCGCTGTTTGATCTCGTCTGTCATGTGCTGCTTTGCGCCTCCTTGAAAATAGCTCGTCTTCCTCTCCAGAAAAAAGCTCCTGTCAGATAGACGAGAGGAGGCAGAAAGATGAGTAATCCCTCCAGAGCCTGCCCGAGAGCACTGCTGATCCCCAGCAAGGCGAGGCTGAGCAGCGCAGTAAGCGAGAAGAGGAGCGCGCTCCCGTTCAGAGCATCCCTGCGGCGCAGGGATGCCAGTCCCAGGAGGGGCAGGGCATACCAGGGCCAGAAATTGAAGCTGAGTAGCAGCAACCAGGCTCCGAGCGCTAACAAACATGCGGTGATAAGCGAGGATAGAGCCTGTGCGGCGGTCGATGGCGGGCAATCGCGGCCTGAGCGGAGCCGAGCGGACACACTGGCCAGAAGCCAGATGAAGAGCAGAGCGAAGCAGAAGAGGGCCCCACCTTTGACCGTCAGCTCGGCAGGTTGAGCTGGCTGACGGTGACGCGGCGAGTCCAGCAGCACGGCTAGAGGCGTATAAAGCCGGCGAAGAAGAGGAACCAGCAGCGCCAGCGGCGAGCGAGCAAAGGAGAACCAGCCCGAGGCAGCCATGACTGCGCGATAGCTGTCGGCCCCGTGCCACAAAGGCAGCGCCAGCAGCAGCGCCACGACGGCTGGTAACAGCAAGCGCCAGGTCCAGGCCCAGAACCTGCTCCACCTGAAGCCTGCTGCAGCTCTCTGCCACAGCGAGAAACCAGCCAGCAGCGGCCACAGAGGGAGAGCCAGCGGACTAAGGGCGACCGCCAGACCGAGCGTCACCAGGGCCCCTCCCTCGGCGAGCAGAGCGACGGCCCGAGAGCGCCCTTCCTGCTCTCTGGACAGCAGCCCCCAAAGGGTGACCAGCAGCAGTGTCAACAGCAAGCCCTCGCTGTGTCCATCGCCAGCCAGAGCCAGGAGAGCCAGCGGATTCCAGGCGTAAAGCAGGCTGCCGGTAAAGCGCGCTCGCGGTGAGGCTCCCAGCCGTCCCAGCAGAGACCAGATCAAGAGGGTATTGAGCAAGTGAGCCAGCAGCAGCAAGCCCTTGAGCAAGAGCAGGCCCAGGGCTGGCGAAGAGGTCCCAGGCAGGAGGGCGAGCAGGGCACAGAGCCATTCCCAGAGGGGGGCATAGACCAGGGGACTATGCCGGGTGAGCGGTGTGAGCCAGGACCAGTATGGATCGGAGACGAGCGCGGGCGGGGTCGTTTGCCAGGGGGCAAGACCGTAGAGGGCGATCAGGCGCCCACTGAATAAAGAGGCGAAGGCCGTGTCGCTAAAGAGCGTCGGCAAGCACAACAGCGTGAGACCGAAGAGTAAGGAAGGTCCCAGCACCAGGCCCAGCATCGAACCTGTGCTGTCCGGGCGATCGCCGGCCAGGGCCCGCCAACCGGCCAGAGCATAGCAGGCTGTCAGTGCCAGCAAGAGGGTCAGCAGCAGGCTTATGGCGTCGACCCGCGAAGAGGGAAGGGCCAGGTTGTTCCAGGATTGCAGGGCCAGCAGCGGCGTCGGGACCAGTCCCAGGCCCGCAATTGGACGCAGCGCCAGCAAGAGGAGCACATACAGCCCCTCACTCACAAGGGCGAGGCCGAGCAGCACAGGCCAGTGGCGCCGAGAGATGGCCTGTGGCTGCTCGACCGTTGAGGCAAGCAATGTTCTAGTCACGCGCCAGATCCTTCACCGGGCAGAAATCGATGGCGATGCGCGACACAGCAAAGTGCCCGGTGCCTCCCTGCCTAAGATAATCCCAGACGTTGGAAGGCCGTGTCAATATAGGGAAGATAGTAATCGATCTGCATCACCTGTTGCAGCTCCTCGGGCGAGAGGTAGCGTGTCACCTCGGGGTCGCTGCTCAGCGCCTCCAGGAGAGCCGGGCCGTGGATCGGGCCGTCACTGGCCAGGCGCCAGACCTGCTGAGCGTTGCGCTGGACCATCTTGTAGGCCTCCTGGCGTCCAACCCCCTTATCGATCAGCGCCAGCAGCACCCGCTGCGAGAAGATCAGGCCGCCGGTCATCTGGAGATTGGCCTGCATGCGGCGCGTATCCACCTCCAGGCCGGCCATCACCTGGGTGAAAATATGAAGCATATAATGCAGCAGCGTAAAAGCATCTGGTAGAATGATACGCTCCGTCGAAGAATGACTGATATCGCGCTCGTGCCAGAGAGCCACATTCTCCAGCGCTGTCACCGCGAAGCCGCGCAAGACACGGGCCAGGCCACAGAGGCGCTCGCATAGCTCAGGATTGCGCTTATGCGGCATCGCCGACGATCCCTGCTGACCCGAGGCAAATGGCTCAAAGACCTCGCCGACCTCGGTTCGCTGCAGATGACGGATCTCCTGGGCCATCTGTTCCAGGCAAGCGCCGACCAGTGCCATTGCCGTCATCAACTGAGCATGGCGGTCGCGTGTCACAATCTGGCTGGAGACTGGTGCTACCCCGATGCCCAGCTCGGCGCACACGAACTCCTCGATCTGCGGAGGAACCGTTGCATGCGTGCCCACTGCACCAGAAATCTTGCCAACTGCGGCCTCGGCCAGCGCGGCCTCCAGGCGCTGGCGGGCGCGGCGCAGCTCATCGACCCATAGCGCCAGCTTCAACCCAAAGGTTAGCGGCTCGGCATGGATACCGTGCGTGCGCCCGACCATCAACGTATACTTATGGGTCAGAGCCTGCTGCTCGACCGTAGCCAGCAAGCGATCGAGGCTGACCAGCAGCAAGGCGCCGCCCTCCTTGATCTGCACGGCCAGCGTCGTATCCAGGATATCCGAAGACGTCAGGCCCAGATGGATAAAGCGCCCCTCTGGTCCCAGCTGCTCCTGAATCGAGCGCAGAAAGGAGATCACGTCGTGGTGCGTCTCGCGCTCGATCTCGCGCATGCGCTCGGCATTATAACTGGCCTGGCGGATCTTCTCCAGTGCCTCGGCAGGAATCACACCTTCACGCGCCCAGCCCTCGCAAACCAGCAGCTCCACACGTAACCACGTATCTGTTTTATGCCGGTCCGACCAGATCGCGGCCATCTCCGGCAGGGTGTAGCGTTCGATCATTGGGCAAGTGCCTCCTCTTCTAACCGCTCTCATGGGCGGAAAATAGATCACCTTGTCCAAGTGCAGTGTACCACATGAGCGAGCCAGTGCGGGCTGGCAGCAACGGGCTAGCCGTGACGGAGGCTGGCGAGAGAATCGGGCATAAATCCCGCCAGATTTGTGTTACTGTGATAAAATAGTCCCGGGCATCCATCCCCACGGCGCAAGACAGGGTAACCCATCCTGTCCGGGGGAAGGAGAGAGAAAGGGAAAGCTCCCCATCTGCGGGGGCGGGCTGGCAAGGGCTGGCCGCGGTCTCGCTAGCGCAGGAGAGGCCCCATCAGATCGAGCGAGCGGGGCCGCCGCGCCTTGACGTACTCCATCCCTCTCGCTACAATCGTGTCGCTACAAGCGTACGCGATACCAGTGTGCTCGCCAGTAATCCTACGTGTCAATACGACTAGGGAGTCTGTGTCATGAAGAAGGGGATTCATCCAACCTATGTCGAGGCCACAGTCGTCTGTTCCTGTGGCAATACCTTCCAGACCATGAGTGTCAAGCCGGTGCTCAAGGTCGACATCTGCTCAAAGTGCCATCCGTTCTTCACGGGTCAGCAGCGCATCCTCGATACGGCTGGCCGTGTGGAGCGCTTCCGCAAGCGCTTTAACCTGCAGGAAGAAGAAGCAGCCATGAAGTGAGGACAGTTGGCAGATGGAACGGGCCGATCGCTTACCTGCTACCGTTGCGCGCTCCGGTCTCATTTGGCTCAGCTAGACTGAGCTGAACGGAGCAGGGCCGCGCGGTTCCTGGGTAGGCGATCGGCTTTGCTATCTGCTGCCCTATCCGTGCACACGTGTTATATCGTGCAGAAGCGGCGGGAGCGAGTGCTGCTTGCTTCTCTGCTCCGGGCTATGCTATACTCGGCCTACCGGTTCCTGCCAGGGAGCCGGGCAGTGAACGGAAGGGGGAGCGTGCCCCAGTGAGTCAACGCTGTATTGTGTTTCTGATCTCCGATACGGGAGGAGGCCATCGTAGTGCGGCCCTGGCCATCAGCAGCGCCATTCAGCTGCTGCAGGAGCGCGCAGCGAGCAATGGAGACAGCGGGCGAGTAGAGCGAAGCGAGGCGAAAGCAACGGCGGATGCCCGGCCAGGCCAGGGCAATGGAGCTGATGCCGGGGCCGCGTCAGGCGCAGGAGAGGCTGGTCCACGGCTCAAGCTTGAGATAGTTGAAGCCTTTGAGGAATGTGGAGCTTTCCCCCTGCGCCAGTTTGCCAGGCTGTATGGCCCGGCCAGTCGTTACACGCCTGGCCTCTATGGGCTGATCTTCCATCTTTCCAACCATCCCGGGCGCATCAACGAAGTGCAGCACTTTCTCAGCCCTCTCATGCTCAAGGGACTGGAGCGGCGCCTCAGCGAGCTGCGACCTGACGTCATTGTCTCAGTTCATCCTTTGCTCAACTATGTCACTGTGGCCGCGCTGCGGCATCTGGCGCGCCCGGTGCCCTTCCTTGTCGTTGTCACCGATCTCATCTCTGCTCATCATTCCTGGTTTACTGAAGGTGCCACAGCCTACGTCGTCCCCACTGAAGAGACCAGGCAGCTCTACCTGGCGCGTGGGCTGGACCCGGAGCGCGTCCATCTCCTGGGCATGCCAATTCACCCGCGCTTTACCCTGCCCGTGGCCAGCCGTGAAGAGCTGCGGGCGCAGCTTGGACTGGAGCCGGAACGTCCGGTCGTGCTGCTGGTCGGCGGAGGCGAGGGCAGCGGCGGCCTGCGCACCGCGGTTGAAGCCATCTCTCAGGCGCGGCTACCGGTGCAGCTGCTGGTTGTCACAGGGCGCAATCGGCGTCTCTATACGCAGCTGCAGAAAGAGCAGAGAAAGTGGCAGGTGCCCGCCAAAATCATGGGCTTTGTCACCAATATGCCTGAACTGATGCATGCTTCTGATGTCATTGTCACCAAGGCTGGCCCGGGCACCATTTGCGAGGCTCTGTCCTGTAACCTGCCCATCATCCTCAGCGGCTACGTTCCTGGTCAAGAGGAGGGCAACGTCACTTTCGTTGAGCGCAACGGCGTTGGAGTCCTGGCGCGGGAGCCGCGCCAGCTGGTGCGGGCCCTGCAAGAGTTGCTGGAACCGGGATCGACGCTTCTGCAGCAGCGAATCGAGAGCGCGCGGCGCCTGAGCCGTCCGCAGGCGGCCTTTGACATCGCCCGCCTCATTCTCAGCTACCTGCCGCCTCCAGGCCAGCCTGGTCCCTGGGAAGAGCGGCAGGCTATGACCCAGGTTGCTACTGCCAAAGTGAAGGGAAGATGATGGCCAAGCGCTTCAAAGCGAGTTTCTCCAAATTTTACTACGGTGGACAGGCCGTCATGGAGGGCGTCATGATGCGCGGACGCACTTCGGTCGCGATGGCTGTGCGCCGCCCTGACGGCAGTATCTACCTCTACGAGGAGCCGCTGCAGCCGCGGCTCTATCGCAATCCCCTGTTTCGTCTTCCGTTTCTGCGAGGCCTCTTGCTCCTGTGGGAGACGCTGGTGCTGGGGACGCGCATGATGGCGCTCTCGACCAACATAGCGCTGGGAGTGGAGGGGGCGGCGGGGAATGGCGAGGCTGCTGGGGAGCAAGAGCCAGCGCGAGCTGGGGGGGTGACTCTGGCCGGTACGCTGGTGATCTCGCTCGGCTTCGCCATCGCGCTTTTCTTCTTGCTACCGGTCTTTCTTGCCGGTCTGGTACCGCTGCCTCCTGGGAGCAGCTGGCTTAATCTCTTGCTGGAAGGGCTGATCCGCCTGGGGCTTCTCATCGGCTATTTGCTCCTGATCGGGCGCCTGGCTGAGATTCAGCGCGTTTTCGGCTACCACGGGGCTGAGCATAAGGCCATCAATGCGATGGAGCAGGGAGAGCCGCTCGATGTGCCCCACGTACGCAGCGCGTCACGAGTACACACGCGCTGCGGCACCGGTTTCCTGCTCCTGGTCGTCGTTGTCTCAATCGTAGTCTTTGCCCTGCTTGGCTTTCCCTCCCTCTGGTTGCGGCTTCTCTCGCGCGTGCTGCTTGTGCCTGTCATCGCGGCGGTCGCCTACGAACTGCTGCGTCTGGGGGCGGCCTGGTACCATCTGGCACCAGTACGCTTTCTGTTAACTCCTAGCCTGGCGCTTCAGGGTTTGACGACGCGCGAGCCTGATGATAGCATGATAGAGTGTGCAATCGTGGCGCTAGAGCGCGTTATGCAGCGCGACGCTGCCGAAGAGCGAAGACAGGCCGCTGACCTGCCACCGTTAGTGGCCTCGCTCTAGTCCAGGCGGTGCCTCTGGCCTGATTGGTCCAGGTCCAGGTCAGGTACCGTGGAGGCTCTGACTGCCGCTGGTGACCGGGGCGTCGTGCAGGAGGGCTGCGGTGGGAGGAGACGGGGTGAGGCGATACGGACGAAAATGAAGATGAGGGGGCATTTTTTATAGAGAGCATGGAGCACAAGCAGACGAGCGAACAGCTAAAAGAAGGCAATAGACCGCAGCAGCCGCTCGTGGGGAATCCTGTCTACGCTGATCCGCCGGCGCCGACGGTGACCACGACCCCGGCGACCGGTGAGGCCCCACATCTCCAGTTCTCGCGCTGGCGTTGGGCCTTGACCGGGGTTGTCCGCGTCCTCTATCGTCGCTGGACGCGCATTGCGGCTCGTCTCTTCCCGGAGAACTCGCCGAGCGAGCGGCTGGCGCGTGCCCTGCATATTCCGCTCCCTGATCAGCTTAACCTGAGTTGGATCACGGATCAGCTGGCAGTCGGGGGGCGTATCCATCCCCAGGACATCAAGGCGCTGGCGCGTCTGGGCGTCACCCATGTCGTCGATACACGTGCTGAGTATGTCGATGATCGCCAGGCCCTTGCCAGGGCTGGCATTGAACTGCTCCATTTGCCCACGCCCGATACGCAGCCGCTCTCGCTAGAGCAGCTGCTAGAGGGGGCCCGCTGGGTCAACGAGCGCATCCAGCGCGGCGGGCGTGTGCTCATCCATTGTGAGCATGGGGTAGGCCGCAGCGCCCTGCTGGCCTGCGCCGTTCTCGTCGATGGTGGCATGCATGCGCGCGATGCCCTGGCGCTGGTGCAGCAGCGGCGCTGGCAGGCGGCCCCGAATCACAAGCAGGTCGAGCGGCTGCGCGAATTCGAATCGCTGGTGCGGGCCGCGCGGAGCAAGTAGCGCTCGATGGCGCGGGCCACACCATCCTCGCTGTTGCTGGTGGTTGTTGCGCGTGCGGCCTGTTTGACTGCGGCGCTGGCCTGACCCATCGCTATCCCAAGGCCGACCCGCGAGAGCATGCCGATATCGTTCTCGTTGTCGCCGATGGCCATGACCTCGGTCAGCGGGATGTGCAGCAAGTCGGCCAGGGCGGCCACCGCAGTGGCCTTAGAGCAGCCGGCGCGCAACAGGGTCAGCTCGCCGCACTGGTAGTTGCCGCGCTCCAGGAGAAGCCAGGAGCAGTCAAGTGCGGCCACGGCTGGCGCCAGCAGGCGGAGCCGCTCCGGGGCCTCCAGGGCCACCAGGCGCAGCACTGCTTTGTCTGGCTTCAGCAGCTGCTCACGCGGCAGCCGGCGCAACTCGGCGGCGTGGACCGTAAAGTAAATCTGTTGCCAGGGGGAATCCAGCTCGACGGGGCCGGTCCATACTTCCTCGTGCAGAGGGTCGCCGAGTGGCTGGATCACCGGCTGCAAACCTTCAGCCAGGAGGAGCGCGATGCCCTGTTGGGCGACCTGGTCCGGTAGCGGGTTGCTATAGAGGACGCGCCCGCTGGGATGCTCAACGATCAGGGCGCCGTCGTAGAGGATCAGTGGCGCAGCTAAGGCCAGCTCGTGCGCAATGCTGGCGGTGTTGCCATAGCGCCGGGCAGTGGCCAGGGTTACAATGACGCCGGCAGCCCGGGCCTCGGCAATGGCGGCGCGCGTCCCCTCCGTAATCTCGCCCCCGGGCGTCAGCAGCGTGCCGTCGATATCGATCACCAGCAGCTTGCAGGTCGGTTGAGCTGGTGGCGTGGTCATCAATGCTTGTTCTCCCTCTTTCCACATATTCCAGAGACAGATAGAAAAAATGGGTGTGGGCAGGAAAGCGCAACACAAATGAGAAAGCGACGGGAATAAAGCGCCCGTCGCTTGCACAGCACGCTGTCTGGCTTCCCTGAAAGACAGACCTATTATAGGCGCCGCTCTGGGGGAATGCAAGCGCAGGGGGCCATTGCTAGGGCAAGAGTACTGGCCCGTCTGGCGGAGTCGCCGCGCCCTCGCTGCTGGCCGGGCTGGCTGGTCCTTTACCGATCCTGCCAGGCGCATAGCCAGCCAGCTGGAGCGAGGCAGACTATGCCAGGGTAAGGTGAGGCTGGCTCTCCTGGCCAGGAAGCTGGTAGAATCGAAGCATGAGCACGAAGGAGCAAGCAACAGATTCGCTCGCACGTGAGCGTCAAGGAGCGCTGGCGGAGGCGGAGGAAGCGGCGAAGCCGCTGGAGGGGCCGGCGGTGGCGCAGCCGGGCATGTGGCAGCCCTGGCGCGATCGCCGTGGCCTACCGCTCCTACCCGACGAAGAACCCGTCAGCACCGTGCGCGATAGCCTCTATGATCTGATCCCTCTCGGTCCGCGCGAAATCAAGCTGATTGGCAGCGCGCCCTTCTTGCGTCTACAGAAGGTCAAGCAGTTGGGCTTTGTCTATCGCATCTGGCCGGGGGCGACGCATACACGCTATGAGCACAGCCTGGGTTGCTACCATCTGGCCGTGCGCGCCGTGCGGGCACTGCTTCAGCGCGGCAGCAACGGTGGTCTCTACGGCGTCTCCCTCAAGAGTGTGCAGACGCTCATTGTGGCGGCCCTGCTTCACGATATCGGACACTATCCGTTTTCGCACGTCATTGAGGAGCTGGGTCATCCGATCATTGCCCATGAGCGCGTCGGGCGCTCGATTATTGAGAATAGCGAGATCGCCGCGATCCTGGAAGAAGAGTACCAGCTCTCTCCCGAGCGTGTGGCGGACTTTATTGATCCGCCACCGGGCAGGCGCTTGCCCGAGGATGACGAGCTGCTACGCAGTCTGCTGAGCGGGGCCCTGGATGTCGACAAGCTGGACTATCTGCCACGAGATGCGCGGGCCTGCAACGTGCCCTATGGAGGCGTCGATGTGGCGCGGCTGCAGGGGGCGCTGCGTGTCCATCCCAATGTTCAGGGACAGCGGCGCATCGTGGTGACGCATAAGGGGATTAGTCCACTGCATTCGTTGCTGCACGCCCGTCAGGAGATGTTTGACAATATCTATTGGCATCATACCAATCGCGCCTTTCAGGTCATGCTGATGCGGGCCGTGCAGGAGGCGCTCCTGGCGGGGGCACTGAGCGCCGAGCGGTTGACCGGGCTAGACGACGCCTCCCTGCTGACTCTGCTGGCTGAGCCACAGATGCCGCCAGCCTCGCGGGCACTGACGGAAGCTCTCGAACTGCGTCGACCCTATAAAGATGCGCTGGAGATCAGCCGCCCGGCGGGCCAGCTCTTCCAGCGTCTGGACGCCCTCTACTGGGATGCTCAGCGCCGGCGGCGCGTTGAGCAGGCTCTGGCAGCAGAGTTAGCGCGAGCTTTGGAGACAGACATCGCCGACTATGAGGTGCTGATCGATATCCCGCGCCCGGTCAATTGGGAAATGGATGTCTGGGTCTGGTTCGCCAATCCGCCGGTGGGAATGGAGGCCCTGGCGACCTGGGTTGAGGCGACGGGCCTGCAGCCAGATGACCTGGCGCGCTACGAGCTACATCAGCGGCGCATTCGGGTGCTGGTACCCGAGCGTCTGCGAGCGCCGCTGCGCGCTCATCGCCAGGATTTGCTGCTCCCCCTGCTGCAGCGACTGCTGGCGATGTAGTCGAGGAGGAGCGGCCTGAGCAGCGGGGGCGCCTGGCCTGCACTGAGAGCCGGAAACAGCCGCGACCTGCCTGCCCGATCGGGCCTGGCGTGGCCGGAGCCGGGAGGACGCGCGTCCTCAGCGCAGGCGACGCTCCTTGTGCTGGTACATCAGGCGGACGGCTTTTTCATGAATGCGCTGGGCCGGGCGATAATCGGGGGCCAGCTGCAAGGCGTAGCTGGCGACGCGCGCCGCCTCGCGGTAGCGTCCCAGGCGATAAAGATTATCGGCCTTGATGGTCCAGAAGCGCACATTGTGCGGATCAAGCTCCAGCACACGCTCGATGGCCTCAATGGCTTCCTCGAAACGTCCCAGGCTACGCAAGGCCCGCATGTGCATCTCCCAGGCCAGCAGACTGCCGGGGGTCAGGTGTGTCAACTGGCTGGTGACCGCGAACAGCTCTTCCATCTCGCCGAGGGCGCGCAGGGCCTGAGCCAGCAACGACAACGAGAGAGGATCATTCGGAGCGAGCTGCAGAGCGCGGTGCATCAGTTCGCGCACTTCCTGGGGGCGGCCCAGGCGCCGTAGCAGCTCGCCTTTCATCTGAAGAACGAAGAGATAGTCGGGGTCGCGGGCCAGGCTCTGGTTGAAGGCTTCGAGGGCCTCGGAGAGCCGATTGAGATTGAGCAGGGCCGTGCCCTTGTTGGCCCAGGCGCGGGCGTCATTGGGATCAAGCTCCAGCGCGCGCTCGGCGCTGCGCAGGGCCTCGGGAAAGCGCTGCTGGAGGATTTGCAGGCCGCTGCGGTTGAGCCAGGCAAGCGCCAGGTGATGATTGAGCAGCAGGGCCTGATCATTGGCGATCGTGGCCTCGGAGAGGCGCTCCAGCTTTTGCAGAGCACGCGCCTTGCATGCCAGGGCCAGGGCGGAATGAGGCTGTAGCTCCAGGGCCTGCTCGCTGACGGCCAGCATCTGCTCATAGGCTCCGCTGCCATCGAGGGCGAGGGCCAGCCCGGCTAAGGCCTCCTCATCTTCTGGGTTGAGCGCCAGCAGTTGCTGATAGCTGGCAGCGGCGGCCTGCCAGTTACGGCGCTGGAGCTGTTCTCTGGCCTCATAGCAGAGGTCCTCGACTGTTGAATGCCTTTGTCCCTCTTGGGGTGTTTGCTTCTCTGCCATTCCTTTTCTGCCTTGGAGGCTGCCTCTTCTCTGTCCTGCAAGCAGAGTGCGCAGCCTCGCTATCTGTAGGTGCCATTATCTCATGAGAAGGAGCGTCCGGGCAAGAGGGGTCTCCGTCGCTGCTTGCGCTCTAATCCTGCTGCCGGCTTACAAATCCTTTACACATCTCTGAGGAATCTCTGACGATCTCCCGCTATAGTACAGGCAGAAACACAAAGGTGTGAACCCGGTTGTGTTCGATATCATCCTCTTTAGAGTACATAGCAGAGGCAGCGTGGCCGGGGACCGCCTGATAGACGGCCTGGTGCGCACGAAGCGAGGAACGAGCAAGCTTCGTGCCCTGTTGTGCCTGCCCACTGTCTCGCCGGGGACCTTCTCTTTAGTAGTATTATAGAAAGCAGTGTCGGGAGAGAGTATCGACGGAGGTTGCAGGCTCATGTATAATCCGCACGCAGAAGACGAAGCAGGGATGACCGATCCCTACAATCAGCAGCTAGTGGCTGCTCAATATCATCCGAGTGAGAGCGCAGCGGGAACGGGCAGCCCGTATTATGGAGGAGGCGGACCGCTCGTGCCACCGGCGTCGCCGCCTCGGCGCGGTTCCTCGTTCCGCGCCGTGCTGATCACCCTGGTCCTGGCCGTGGTTTTCGGTGGACTGCTCTTCGCCGCCGGCTGGCAGTTTGGCAATGCCAACGGTGTTGCCTCGGCGACGTTGCAGACGGGCAACAGTAACAGCGCTACGACCACCAAGGTGGTGACGACCGACGAGCAGGCACGAGAGGCCGCCATTGCCAAGGTCCAGCCTGCTGTGGTGCAGATCAACGTCTCGACGGCCTCGGGCGCCTCGGGTATCGGCTCCGGTGTCATCATTGACAAGCGCGGCTATATCGTGACCAACTACCATGTGGTGGAGAGCGCCCAGCAGATTGAGGTCGTGATGGCCGATGGCACCCACCTGACAGCCCAGGTGGCCGGCACTGATCCCGCCGACGATCTGGCGGTAGTCAAGATCAATCCGCCAAGCAACATCACCGTTGCCACCCTGGGCGACTCTTCGAAGTTGCAGGTGGGGCAGGAAGTGCTTGCTATCGGGAACCCTCTCGGCGAGACGCAGACGGTGACCCACGGCATCATCAGCGCGCTGGGTCGCACAGTCTCTGAGGAGGGCCAGGGAACAGCAGTGATCGCCAACGCTATTCAGACCGATGCCCCGATCAACCCGGGCAATAGCGGCGGAGCGCTGGTCGATCTCTCGGGCAATGTCATTGGTATCCCAACGGTGGCGGCTATTGATCCCGAGTTCAACACACCGGCCAACGGCGTGGGGTTTGCTATTCCCTCGAATCGGGTGCGTTTCATTGTGCAGCAGATTATTGCAACAGGGCAGGTGACGCATACGGGGCGGGCGGCCCTGGGCGTGCGGGTGGCCTCAGTCACACCCCAGTTGGCCGCTCAGGATAATCTGCCCGTTGACTATGGCTCCTTGATCGTCTCAGTCACGGCCAATGGGCCGGCGGCCCGCGCAGGCCTGCGGGCGGGCGATATCATCGTCGCTATCGATGGCCAGAAAGTCACCGATAACCAAACGCTCAGCGATATCCTGGTCAACAAGAGTCCTGGCCAGACCGCCAAGGTAACGGTCTACCGCGGCACCCAGCAGCTCACTGTCACCGTGACCCTGGGCGAGCTGCAGGCCGGCAGCTAGGCTGAGCTGGCTGAGCTGCGGCCCCATCTGGTTCCCGGGCCGGGCTAATGCTCCTCCCCGGCTCGGCAGCCATCCTGTGGAGTGAGTGCAGACGGTAGGGAGCAGGCGAGAGGTTGAGAGCCTCTCTCTCGCTTGCTCCCTCGCGGTGTTTTGGTTGCTCATCAAGAGCAGACAAATCGGTGACGAGTTGGCCGAGGCGCTACGCTAAGATGAGACTGGCTGCTGACTGGAGACCGGGACTTCAGGTGGGGCAGTGCTGGCCGGCGCTGGCTGACGGGGTCGGCGCCCGGTGAGCAGGACGCCGCAGAAGAAGATGATCCAGCCCAGGGCCATAAAGAGCCAGAAAGTGCTTTCCAGCCCCATGAAGCGCGCGAAGCTGCCAGCGGCGGCGTTGAACAGCTCCCCGACCAGTATCAGGATGTTGCCCCAAAAGATGTTGCTGGTCTGCAGGCCGCGGATCGAAGGCTGGCGCCGTAGCAGCTTCCAGAGCGAGTAAAGCAGCACGCCGACGACAGCCACGACGCCAGCGGTGTTCAGGATGATAATGGTAGCGACGCCCACCCCGAGCTGGAGAACGCCGCGCCCAGAGCTGCCAACCACATGGCTGAGGGCTTGCTGGTCAACGCTCGCCGTGGCGATCGAGATAATGGCCAGCACGCTGACGAGGGCCAGCGCGATCAGGCTGGCCAGGGTCACGCGCCGTCCACCGACCAGGGCGATGCTGCCCAGGCCAAGCCAGGCTGAGGTAAGGGCGGCGCCGAGAATGTAGTAGATACGGAAGAGGATGATCCCCAGTACGCTCGTCGGCTGCGCGGGAATCATGAGGACGTAGGCCAGCGTGGCTACGAAGGCCATCGCCAGCGCCAGGGACCAGTAGAGCTGATGGGGCCGATGACGTTGCAGATATTGGGCAAGGACGACGCCAGCAAAGGCGGCGGTGACGATGACATTAACGATGGCAAAGCTTACTAGAAGAACTGTCTCCATAGATGGCCTCCCGCAGGCAGTGCCCCATTGAGAGCGGTGAACCCTGCAAAAGCTTGATCGGATCGTGTAGATTATACAAAAACCTATGCAAACTTGCACTGCCTGCCGCCCTCTCTCCTCGCTGGCTGGTCTCCCCGTCAACCGCCTGTGAGCTGGCTGTGATGCTGGCGTGCGCTCCTCACGCACTGCCTGGCTGCCCTCCTCAGAGGGCAATGATGGCCTGGCGGAGATAGCCGCGGGCGCAGGCCAGCCGGCGAAAGGTGCGCCGCTCTTCCAGGGGAGCGAAGAGTCTGAGGCGGATGGCGTTCCACTCCCAGCGCAGGGCCTCGTAGAGCTGGAAGCTGGCGACTTCGCGCTCGAAGGCGCGAAAGAGTTCTCTGGCCTGGGCAAGGTAGGTCGTGAGGATGAGAGCCTCCAGGCTCTTGACAATGAAGCCGCTCCGGGCCCAGTGCCAGCTCCCGTCGAGGAGAATCAGCTCGGGGCGCTGCCAGACCTCCAGAGTCAATTGACTGAGCCGACTGGAGGCGCCAGGGGTGGTGAAGAGAGCGAGCTGGAGGCGGAGCTGCTGCAGATCTCCATCGCGCAGCAGGCGCCCGCGCAGATGGCGCGCCAGCTCTTGGGCCTCCTCCAGGGCGCCGCGGTCCTGGCGCAACAGGGCGCGTTCGCCCCAGAGCACCGCCAGATAGGCGCAGGCGATTTCTTCGTAGGGGAAACCACGAGCCAGCTCCCGTGCAGCATGCGCCAGGCGCAACGCTTCGTTAAGACGACCAGCCCTCTGGGCCAGGGTCGCTGCCCGGATCAGGAGACGGGCCGAGCTTTCGACATCGCTGCTGGCCAGGATCAGCGTGGGGTCCTCGCTGGTCCCAGGAGCCGTCAGCGCTGAGGCCAGGAAGGGCGAAGCCACGAGCATGGTTCTTCTGAGCATCAAGGCGCTCCTTTCTTGCGAGAAAGCCTGCATCAAGGCACGACGACAATGATCGATCAGTAAGAGAGGCTCCAATGGCCTGGCCCCGCTCGGGCGCCCTCCCGCGACCTTCGCCATCAGAGGCTCTCTGCTCTGCTAGAGAATCTGCAAACGCGCTTGCTCCGTCCCCAGAGGCGTCGTGGCCAGCGGGTGCCGCATGACTCCGTAGAGGCGCCGCTCTTGCCACATGGCTTCATGACGGACAACAAAGGGCAGGCCGTTCTCATAGCAGCAAACCAGATAGTAGTTCCCCGGTTGATATGGCTCCTCTTCGATGCTGTGGACGCGAACGTTGGCCGCCTGGTCCTGCCGGATGCGCTCCGCCAGGCCCTCGGCTTCGCTCCTGGGCATTGGTGGTCTCCCTCTCTTAAAAAAGAACTACTATATTTAGTATCGTGAAATAACTATAACATTTTTAACAAAGGCAGTCAAGGGGGTTGGTCTGTATAATCAAGGCAGATTAGCGCAAGAGAAAGGCCCTATGGTTCGTCTGAAAGTCAAAGAGATCCTGGCGCAGCGTGGCATCAGCATGAGCAAGCTCTCGCGGATGTCGGATATTTCCTTTAGCACCATTAATCGGATTTGTAACGACCCGACAAGCACACCAACCCTGCATACACTGGAACAAATTGCCAAAGCGCTGGGAGTGCGCGTTTCCGATCTCTACGAAGAAGTGCCGGACCCGCCGCAGGAGTGAGCGGATGGCGAGGGGGGTAGGAAGAGCCTGATGCTGAGGTCAGGACTTGCACGAGAGGGGGAGCCCGGCCTATAGTATGGGAGAGATCGAGGAGGCAGATCCGCCTGCGCGGAGTGCATTCCATCCCCTCACGAGCAAAGGCATGGCACAGAAACGAGGAGTTCTTAGCAAAGAGCAGACAGAGAGACAGCTGGTGCGCGAGCAGCGACGGGAATTTGAAGCCGAGCTAGCCGCTCACTATGAGCGACAGGTGGGGAGGCCACGCGACCGGCGGCGTCTGATTTTTATGGGTGTGCTGATCCTGGTGGTCCTGCTGGCTGGAGGCTACATTGTCCTGACTCTCCTGCCTGCCCCGGCCCAGACGCCGACTCCGGGCATTGCCGTTGGGCAGCCGGCGCCGGACTTCACCCTGCCCGTCTATGGTGGGAGCGGTGGCCCGACCGTCAGTCTCAAAGCCCTGCGTGGCCATCCAGTCGTCATCAACTTCTGGTCGGAATCCTGCGATCCCTGTCGGCGCGAAGTGCCGCTACTCCAGCGCACCTATGAACAATATGGAGCGCACGGCGCCTTTGTCCTGTTAGGCATCAACCAGGCTGATCCCAAAGAAGACATTGCCAGCTTTGGGAGAGCCTTCAAGGTCACCTATCCCTTGCTCTTCGACGCCGGCGGCAACGTTAACGCCGCCTACCATATCACAGCCATCCCAACTACCTACTTTATTGATCGCCAGGGCATCGTCCGGGCCGTAGCCATTACCGAACTCACCGAGCAGAGTCTGCGCCAGGGCCTGGCCGACATCGGGGTTCAGCTTCCCTGAAGCCCGAGTCTCTCTCTAATGAGCTGCCTGTCTGTTGGCCTCATCTTGGTCGTGGCCGGGCCAGGAGGGCGAGCGGGCCTTACGCGTCATCAGCAGGCCGACCAGAGCGACGATCAACAGCAGGCCTCCCAGCAGCAGGCGCTCCACAGGTGCGCTCAGTGCCGCTCCCAGGAGAGCGGAGAGGTGGCGATCCGGCTGCTTCTCGGCAGTGGAGCTGGCGGATGCGGGTGTCGCCGTCAAGCCTGGTCGCACCCCGCGCGACTCCTCCGTCGCAGCGGCAGGCGTACGAACGGGGCCTTCTTGCTGAGCGAAAGGTGGCGTAACGGAGGCCTCCGCCGCCCTCTGGACTGCTGTGCTCATAGTGCTCGAAGGGCCTTCCCTCAACCAGGTCAGTGCTCCAGAGAGCAGCAGCACCAGCGCGATCACCGCCGCCAGAGCGCTGAGGACCTGTACAAAACGGCGCAGATGCTGGCGTCTCGCGCCAGCTCCGCCTGTGGGCCGTACCTGATGTGTCTGAGGCGAGAGCGCTGAGGGTGAGGGAGCTAAGAGCGCGACAGGCTCCTCTGCTGACGCACCAGCATCAGCAGCGACGCTCTCCGGTCCTTCGGGCCTGGAGGAGGTGCGCAACAGCTCAGGAGTCAAAGTAAAAGCGCGCGGTGGCGTGGCGCGCGGCAGCGCTCGCAGTAGATCGCGCGTCAGGCGCAGGCTTGCCAACTCTGAGCGGCATGACGCACAGTGGGGCAGGTGAGCAGCGCAGAACGCCTCTTCCTCGGCAGAGAGGGCCCCGTCTAGATAGGCCGAAAGCTGCTCAAGTGTCGGATGCTCCTGATAATCCTGTGCCACGACTCTCTCACTCCAGTGCCAGAAGAATGCCCCTCTGCGGACAAGCCTGCCTCGCAGTGGCGCTGTCCCTTCCTCTTCTCCTCAGCAACCAGCACACCTGCCGGGACGTCATCTAGAGACAGCACCTCTTAGGGTGAACGAAACTGGCGCGGCAAAAGTTCCTGATAGCGAGCCAGATAGGTCCGCAGACGGGCGCGCCCTCGCGCGATACGCGAGCGTACCGTCCCGAGCGTCGTATGCGTTACCGCCGCGATCTCCTCGTAGGGGAGTCCCTCGATATCGCAGAGGATCACCGCCAGGCGTTGCTCGGGGGGAAGCTCGGCCAGGCCGCGCTGGATTAGCTCCTGTAGCTCCTGATGGAGCAAGTACAGCTCGGGGTTGGCCTCCAGAGTCGGTGATGCCAGCTGAGCCAGGGTGGCCGGTGACTGCAGATCATCCTCGTCACGGGCCGCCTCCAACGACTCATCGGGGTGACGGCGTTGGCGGCGCCAGTGATCGTAGACCAGGTTGGTGGTGATACGCAACAGCCAGGAGCGAAAAGCCGTCCCGCCGCGGAAAGTCGCCAGATGGCGGAAAGCCGAAAGAAAGGTGTCCTGCGTGATATCGGCGGCAAGGTCCGCATCGCCCAGCATGCGCAGAGCCACATTATAGACGCTGGACTGATAGCGCAGGACCAACTCGTTAAAGGCGTTCACATCGCCGCTCTGACTCCGGGCGAGCAGCGCCGCCTCATCTGTGTCTGGCCGTGCGTGCATCGAGCAGCCTCTCTTCCTGGTCAGATCTCCTCTAGTGTAGCATAAAAAGGCAACAGCGGCTACATCTCCTTCTGCCAGACAGCGCGCTGCCTTTCCCTACATCGCCGGGCCGCGCCAGCGGAGCCGGGGCCGGCCATAGCCGAATGGATCGCTCGCTCTGCAACCGATCAGAAATTGCTGGCGCCAGCCCCTTGACAGAATGGCTCTGTCCCGGTACACTTATCAGCGTGATGAATATTTTTTCAGTGATGAATAATTATTCAGAGACGAGGAGATAGCGACCATGAGCAGCGGCCTCCAGTTTGGCGCAGGCATCTGGCTCTTCGGCCAGTTTATCGACCGTTATGCCACCAACGCTTACGGGCCACCGGTTGGCACCCTTGAGGCCATCGAGCGGGCCGGACGTGTTGGGGGGCTGGTCGGACTAGACATCAACTATCCCTTTCCCGAAGAGGACCTGAGCCTGGAACAGGTCAAAGAGGCGCTGGAGCGCAACGGTCTGCGCGCGATTGCCGTGACCCCAGTCATCTATGACCAGCGTTTCGCGCGCGGCAGCTTTACCCACCCTGATCCCGCAGTGCGGCAGCAGGCTATTGAGCTGGGCAAGCAAGCCACCGACGTCGCGCGTGCCCTTGGCGCCGATTATGTCAAATTCTGGCCTGGGCAGGACGGCTACGACTATCCCTTCCAGGCTGATCATCTGCAGCTCTGGGACTTCACCGTCAACGGCATTCGAGCGGTTGCCGAGGCCAACCCCGACATGCAATATGCCATCGAATACAAAGCCAAAGAGCCGCGGGTCCATCTTGTCCTCAGCTCCTCGGCCCGTACCCTGCTGGCTATTCAAGAGATGGGGGTCAATAATGTCGGCATCGTCATGGACCTTGGCCATTCCCTCTTCGCCAAGGAGACGCCGGCGGAAGCGCTCCAGTTGATCGCACGTCATGGCAAACTGACAAGCATCGAAGTCAATGACAACTGGCGCGAATGGGACGACGACCTGGCCGTTGCCTCCATTCACCTCATCGAAACAATTGAATTTTTACAAGCAGTCGAGCGTATTGGCTGGCAGCGTCCTATCCTGCTGGATCAGTTCCCCTTCCGCGAGGATCCTGTCGAGGCGGCTCGTGTCAGCATCAAGCGCATCCAGGCTCTTGAGCGCCTGCGCCAGCGGCTCGACCAGGCGGCCCTCAAGGAGGCTCAAGAGAAGCAAGACGCCTTGCAGGCGCAGCAGCTCATCTTTGCGGCCCTGCTAGGACTGGACGGAGGCGAAGAGTAAGCATGGCTCAGGATCGTGAGGACCAGCTTGCGGCCTTGCGCAGGAAAGCCAATCTTTTACGGCAGCGAGACCTTGTGATGATCCAGCGCGCTGGCATGGGGCACATCGGCGGCGACTTCTCCGCGCTCGACATCCTGGTCACACTCTACTTTGTCGTTCTGCGCGTGGACCCGCAGCATCCCGATGCTCCTGATCGTGATCGCTTCATCCTGAGCAAAGGGCATTGTGCTGGGGCCCTCTACAACACCATTGCCGAAGTGGGCTTCTTCCCAACGAGCGAGCTAGAGACCTTCATGAAGCCCCTCTCGCGTCTCAACGGTCACCCGGATCGCACCAAGGTGCCGGGGGTTGAGGCCAGCACTGGCCCACTAGGTCATGGCCTCCCTATTGGGGTGGGGGCAGCCCTGGCGGCCAGGCTTGACGGGGCCGCCTGGCGTACCTATGTGCTCACCGGGGACGGAGAGCTGCAGGAGGGCAGCAACTGGGAGGCGGCGATGGCCGCGGCTCACTACGGACTGGACAATCTCACCGTCATCATCGATCGTAACCGACTGCAGCAAGGAGCGCCAACCGAGGACACTATCCGGCTGGAGCCGCTGGCCGACAAATGGCGTGCCTTCGGTTGGGCGGTGCGTGAGGTTGACGGGCACGACTACGCGGCACTGCTGGAGATGCTACAGAGCGAGAGCTGGGAGCCTGGGCGTCCGCGCTGCCTGATTGCCTACACACACAAAGGTCAAGGGGTTTCCTTTATGTGCGACAATGTTGACTGGCACCATCGCGTACCGACGCCCGAAGAGGCCGAGCGGGCTTTACAGGAGCTACGGGAGGCGGTGCACGGATGAGCCAGCTCTACGACTGTCGTGATGCCTTTGCCCAGGCGCTCGAAGAGGCGGCGCGCAATGACCCGCGTATTGTCGTCGTCATCAATGATTCCCTCGGCTCCAGCAAGCTGAAAGGCTTCAAGGCGGCCTTCCCGCAGCGGCTGGTCAACGTAGGCATTGCCGAGCAGAACATGGTCGGGGTAGCGGCTGGCCTCGCCAACGGCGGCAAGATCCCCTTTGTCAGCGGGGCCTCGCCCTTTCTGACCGCGCGCGCCCTCGAACAGATCAAAGTCGATCTTGCCTACTCTCAGGCCAACGTCAAGCTCTGCGGCATGAGCAGCGGCCTGGCCTATGGCGAACTGGGACCGACCCATCACTCGATCGAAGACCTGGCCTGGACGCGTGCCATCGCCAACCTCTCCGTCATCGTGCCTGCCGATCCGCGGGAGACCGCTCAGGCTGTACACGAAGTGGCTCGCCTCTCCGGCCCCTTCTTCCTGCGCATCAGCCGCATGCCGGTGCCGCAGGTTCATCCGGCGGACTATCGCTTCCGCCTCGGCAAAGCGAGCTGGCTGCGGCAAGGGAGTGATGTCGCGATTATCGCCACTGGGGTAATGGTAGCTCGTGCCCTGGAGGCTGCCACGCTGCTGACCAACGACGGCATTGAAGCGGCAGTGATCAACATGGCGACCATTCGTCCACTGGACCGCGAGGCGGTGATCGAGGCCGCGCGGCGCAGCGGCGCCATCGTCACCGTGGAAGAGCATACCGTCTACGGCGGGCTGGGGGGAGCGGTCGCCGAGGTTGTGGTAACCACCCATCCCGTTCCCATGCGTATCCTGGGCGTGCCCGGCGTCTTCGCGCCCACCGGCTCGCCTGAGTACCTCTTAGAACATTTCGGCCTGACGCCTGCTGGCATTCGGGCCGCAGCGTTAGAGCTTCTCAAGGCGAGAGCAGAGCAATGAAGCAGACGGCAATCCTGGCCATTGATCAGGGAACTACCAATACCAAAGCTTTGCTCGTCGGTGCAGCGGGCAACGTGCTCGCGCGGGCCAGCCGTCCTGTACAACGGCGCTACCCGCGTCCAGCCTGGGTCGAGCAGGACCCGCTGGAACTCTGGCAGAGTGTGCTGGAGGCCAGTGCGGCCTGTCTGGAGCAGGGCGGTTCCGACGTAGAGCTGGTGGCCGTGGCCATCAGCAACCAGCGCGAGTCGGTCTTGCTCTGGGAGCGGGCCAACGGTCGGCCCCTGGGGCCATGTGTGAGCTGGCAATGTCAGCGCTCGCGTCAGCTCTGCCAGTCCCTGCAGGATCGGGGGTTGGAGCCATTCATTCGCGAGCGCAGCGGCCTCACCATTGATCCCATGTTCTCCGGGACAAAGATCCGCTGGCTGTTGGAAGAGCAGGGCCTCCTGGCGCGGGCTGAGGCTGGCGAGCTGTGCGCGGGCACTATCGATAGCTGGCTCTGCTGGCAGCTCAGCGGGGGGGCGGCTCATGTCTGCGACATGACCAACGCCTCGCGTACGCAGCTCTTCAATCTGCAGCGGCGTGACTGGGACGAGGATCTGCTGCAGCTGCTGGGTGTACCGGCGGCCATTCTGCCTGTGGTTGAGCCGTCGGCGGCCATTCACGCTCGCACTGTGGCCTGTGGAGCCATCCCGGCGGGTCTCCCGCTAGCCTCCCTGATCGGCGACTCCCACGCTGCCCTCTTTGGCCAGGCCGGCTTCCTGCCGGGCGCCGTCAAAGCCACCTATGGTACTGGTTCATCGCTCATGACGCCAATTCCAGAGCTGCGCCTCTCGCAGAGCGGCCTCTCAGCCACGATCGCCTGGGCCATTGGAGAGCGTGTCACCTATGCCCTCGAAGGCAATATTTACGTCACCGGAGCTGCTGTCGAGTGGCTAGGGCGCTTCCTTGGCCTCAGCGATCCCGTCGTCGAGTTAGCGGCCCTGGCCGACCGCGTGCCCGACAGCGGTGGCCTCTACTTCGTCCCTGCCCTTAGCGGCTTGGGAGCGCCCTACTGGGACAAAGAGGCGCGCGGCCTCATCTGTGGTCTGACCCAGGCCAGTACCCTGCCGCAGCTGGCACGGGCCACCGTCGAGGCCATTGCCTATCAGGTGCGTGCCGTCTTTGACGCCATGCAGGCCGAAGCGGGCGTTGAACTCCAGGTATTGCTTGCCGATGGTGGTGCCACTCGTAACGACCTGCTCATGCAATTTCAGGCCGACATCATTGGCAAACCGGTGCTGCGCTGTGAATCGGCTGATGTTTCCGCGCTGGGAGCCGCCTATCTGGCCGGCCTGGCGGTGGGCCTCTGGGCGAGCGAGGAGGAGATCGCGGCCCTGCCGCGTCCCCGTCAGCGCTTCACGCCGACCCTGTCGGCAGAGGAGCGCGAGGCCCACTACAGTGGCTGGCAGGAGGCGGTCGCGCGCGCCACGCTGCACCGATCCGCGGGGCGCCGGGAGGAAGGATCTTATCCGGCGTAGGGAGTAACGCACGTTATGGCTCGCATTGACGATCTGCGCTTGATGGCCAAGGTTGCCAGTCTCTACTATGAGCGTGGCCTCTCGCAAGTAGAAATTGCCGAGCGGCTGCAGCTCTCGCAGTCCAACGTCTCACGCCTGCTCAAGCGGGCCCAGCAAGAGCAGATTGTGCGTATTACGGTGAGCATGCCGCGAGGGGTCTATACTGACCTTGAAAACCAGCTTGAGGCGCTCTATGGTATCAAAGAGGCTATTGTTGTAGATTGCCCGGAAGATGCCAGCAACGAACAAATACTTCAGGCTATTGGAGGAGCGGCGGCCTTCTGGCTGGAGTCCAAAATCACGCCGGGAGAGGTCGTCGGGATCTCCTCCTGGAGCGCCTCGCTGCTGGCGATGGTAGACGCCATGCATCCGCTGGCGCAGCCCTCGCGGGCCAAAGTTGTTCAGATCCTGGGCGGCATTGGCAACCCGGCGGCGGAAGTCCATGCCACCCAGCTGACGCGTCGTCTGGCGGAACTCCTGCACGGAGAGGCCGTCTTTCTGCCAGCGCCGGGCGTCGTCAGCTCGCCGGAGGCCCGCCAGATCTTCTTTGAAGATCCATTTGTGCGCGAGGCCTATCAGCTCTTCGACAGCGTCACGGTGGCGCTGGTTGGAATCGGCGCTGTCGAACCTTCGGCCCTGCTGGCCAGCAGCGGCAACATCTTTTCGCTTGAAGAGCTACACATACTCCGTGAGCACGGAGCCGTTGGCGACATCGTGCTGCGCTTCTTCGACGCCCAGGGGCGTCCGGTTGTAACACCGCTTGACGAGCGAGTGATAGGGATGCGCCTGGAGCAACTGCAGCGCGTCAAGTATGCGGTTGGGGTCGCTGGCGGCGAGCGGAAGCATGCGGCCATTCGAGGGGCCCTCGAAGGACGCTGGATCAATGTGCTGATCACCGATCATCTGACGGCGCGCTGGCTGGTGGAGCAGAGACAAGAGCGGACAGCTGCCTCTGAGAGCAGCGGAGGAGCCAGTGCTGCCGCGCCCTAAATAGACCAGAGCGAGGGCAGGCGACCTGCCATGCGTGCAGGAACGCGAACCCAACAACGACCGACCATTGCCCGGTTGGGAGGACTCTATGTACGACCATGCTCAGAGAGTGAGCCGCACGAAGCAGGACAACTGGCCACGGATGGCCGCCAGAGGGTGCAGCCGTGGCGGGCTGCTGTTGCTGTGGGGTGGGCTGACCTTCCTGGTCTGTCTGCTCCTGTCGGCCTGCAGCCTCTACACGGTGCGCCCGCTGAACGCCTCCGGCGACAACGCCGGTAGCGGCGGCCCGCAGACCTTTGACCCCACTAGCTATGTCAACCAGATCTGGGACAGTCGGATCGTGCCGACCGTCGTGCAGCGGGCTCACGATGCCAGCGAAGTGCTGGCCGCTCTCAAGGCGAACCAGCAGGTGGCCCAGCAGCGCTATGGCCATCAGGAAGGTGACGGCCCATATACCTTCATGGTCAAAGGCGTCGGGCGCGTCGTCAGCATCAATACCTCCTCGCGCAACGGCACGCTTGACCTGGATCTGCCTCCCTACGATGGCAAGGCCGACCTCTCGCTGCAGATCGGGCCGGTCATTCTGGGCACAGCCATCCGCGACGGCGTCGGTTTTATCCACTTCAGCCAGTTCGTCAACCAGATCCAGTATGCCCAGGTGGCCGATGCCCTCAACGCCCGGGCTGTCCAGGTGGCGCAGAGCATCCACCCCACCCAGCTCAAGGGGAAGCTCATCCAGTTCTATGGCATCTTTGCCCTGACTGATCCGCAATTCATTCTGGTGGCTCCGGTCAAACTCCAGGTGGAGGGTTCCGGCTCATGAGTGCAGCTGATCGTGAGATGGCCCCCGATGTGGTGCTGCGGGCCGAGGGCATCACCAAGGTCTACGGTGGCACGGTGGCCCTTGACAACGTCGACTTCACCGTCTATCGCGGCAAGGTCAACGTCCTGATCGGCGAAAACGGGGCGGGCAAGTCGACCTTAATGAAGATCATCGCGGGGGCCGAGACTGCCACCCGTGGTCGCCTGCTCCTGGAAGGACAGCCAGTCCATTTCAAGTCACCGCGCGAGGCCGCCCGCGCTGGCATTGGCATGATCTATCAGGAGCTGAACCTCTTTCCCAACCTGAGCGTGGCCGAAAATATCTTTCTCGATCATGAGGCCATGCGTCGCCGTGGCTTCCTGGTCGATCGACGCCGCCAACAGGAAGCGGCCAGGCGCCTGCTGGAGCGGCTGGAGCAACCCATTGATCCCCAGGCGTTGGTGGGGAATCTGCGTTTAGGGCAGCAGCAGATTGTCGAGATTGCCAAGGCGCTGGCGCGCGACGTGCGCATTCTGATCATGGATGAACCGACCTCGGCCCTTACCACCGCTGAGGTGGAGATCCTCTTTCGGGTTATCCGTGAGCTGAAGGAACAGGGCGTCTCGATCATCTACATCTCGCACAAGCTAGAGGAGCTGCTGCGCATTGGCGACTATGTGACGATCCTGCGCGATAGTCATCGCGTGGCTGAGGCGCCCGTCAGTGCCATCGATGTCAATTGGATTGTAGAGCAGATGATTGGGCGCAGCGTCAGCGAAACCTATGTCCATCAGGAGCGCACGCCTGGTCGGGAGCTGCTGCGGGTCGAGCATCTGAGCCTGCCGCGGCCTGGTGGGGGGCTGCTGCTGGACGATGTCTCGTTCCAGGTGCGTGCTGGTGAAATTGTGGCGCTCTACGGCTTGCTGGGGGCGGGTCGTAGCGAGCTGCTGGAGTGCCTGATAGGCCTCCACCCTGAAGCCAGTGGCGCGCTGTGGGTCGCCGGCCAGCCGGTGCGCGGGCGCACGGTTGGTGAGCGCATCGCCGAAGGGCTGGTACTGGTGCCCGAGGATCGCCAGCGCGAGGGCCTGGTGCCTACGCTCTCGGTGGCCCACAACATGGTCCTGGCGAGCCTGCGTCGCTATCTGAGTGGCCTGGCTCTCTCGCGCAAGAAGGAGCTAACGGCGGTCCGTCGCCTGATTAGTGACCTGGGCATTAAGGCCCCCTCGCCGCAGACGCTGATCGAGGCTCTCAGTGGGGGCAATCAGCAGAAGGTCGTCGTGGCCCGGGGGCTGTTGACGGAGCCGCGGGTCCTCCTCCTCGATGAGCCAACGCGGGGCATTGATATCGGGGCCAAGGCCGATCTCTTCCGCCTCATGAATCGTCTGGCCAGCGAGGGGCTGGGCGTTCTCTTCGTCTCCTCCGAGCTACGGGAAGTCATGAGCGTCGCTGACCGTATCCTGGTCCTGGCCCGCGGACGCCTGACTGGCGAGTTCCGCCGTGAGGAAGCCAGCGAAGAGGCGCTGGTGGCCGCTGCCTCGTTAGGTCAGGGGCCAGCCTCTGAGAAAGAAGAAACCGGCGAGTGGTCAGCCAGTGGCACGCTGCAGACGGGGGCCGCTGGTGGCAGCCAGATCGCCACGCCCGCTGCCTCGGCCTCGAAAGAACGGCGCGATCAGCCGCGCCCACAAGCCTAGAAGAGGGAGACCATGCGCAATCCGTCATCTGTGGCCAGCCGTGAGCTGGCGGCCCGCCGCAGCTTCACCCTGCAGCGGCGGCAGATTCAGACCTTACTCTTTCAGTTGCGCGCCTTTGTGGCGCTCATCATCCTGGTGATCATTTTCTCGATTCTCTCGCCCGACTTCCTGACGCTCAACGACCTGACCATCGTGGCTGAGCATGTCTCGATCAATGCGCTTCTGGCCATTGGGCAGTCGTTCGTCATCCTGACAGCGGGGATCGACCTCTCGGTTGGCTCGATCGTGGGACTCACGGCGATGGTAGCCGGCTATTTGATCAGTCAGGGGCTGCCGCTGCCCATGTTTGGCGTGGTGGTCTACTTCAACGTCTGGGTGGTGATCCTGATCAGCTTGCTGGTAGGGATCGTCCTGGGCCTGGTCAATGGGCTGGTCATCACGCGCCTGAGCGTGGCCCCCTTTATTGCCACGCTGGGGATGCTCTATGCGGCCCGTGGCCTGGCCTTGCTGACCTCCAATGGGGCGACCTTCCCCGACCTGGGAGGCGATCCCTCGCTGGGCAACACGGGCTTTCCCTTCCTGGGAACGGGGAACATCCTGGGGGTGCCGATGCCGATCTGGTTGATGATCCTGTTCGGCGTGGTCGCCTCCTTTGTGGCCAGTCGCACACCGTTCGGACGTCAGGTCTACGCCATCGGGGGCAACGAGCGTGCGGCCCAGCTCTCGGGTATTCGGGTCAACCGCGTCAAGCTGCTGGTCTATGTGATCTCCGGCTTCTGCGCCGCCATGACGGGCCTGGTCATTGCCTCCCAGCTGCAGGCGGCCCAGCCGGCGACGGGCGAGAGCTATGAATTGAATGCCATCGCGGCGGTAGTGTTGGGAGGCACCTCGCTCTTCGGAGGGCGGGGGACGGATCCTAGGCAGCATCATCGGCGCGTTTGTGATCGGCGTCCTCAGCGATGGCCTGGTGCTGATCGGCGTCTCTGAGTTCTGGCAGATGGTCATCAAGGGGGCCGTGATTGTGCTGGCGGTCATCATCGACCAGCTTCAACAGCGATGGCAGAAGCGTGCCGCCCTGGCCTGAAGCAACGGTCAGTGCAGCGGTAGGCTGGTGCGAAAGAAGGCCCTGGGAAGGAGGGAGAGCAGGGCAGGTTCCCACACCGCAGGGGATCAGCCAGAGATAACGTCAGGCCGTGCGGCCTCTGCAGCCGGGGGCAAAGGAAGCTGCCTGACCAGAAGGCAAGGCAGCGGGCGCCCTCTCCTTTGTCCCGCATGATGACGCGCTGTGTGGCTCACCCGGCCAGGAAGGGGTTGCTCCCGCCCCACTCGCCTGGAAACGAGGCCTAACGGGAGCAGCTGACTGGATCTCTCAAAGAAGAGTGCCGAAAGGAAGGGAAACGACTATGCTTCGACGAATGCTTTATCTGCTGACAGTGCTGATGCTGGTCAGCTTCAGCCTGGCTGCCTGTGGCAGTTCGGGCCAGTCATCGTCGACAACTTCTGGCAGCTCCGGGGGGAAAAAACTGATCTTCGTTATTACCCCGGCCTACGACAATATTTTCTTCAAAGCGGAGGCCGATGCCGCTGTGGCCCGCGCCAAGGCGCTCGGCTACGATACGGTGGCTGCCACGCACGATGATGATGTCAACAAGCAGAATCAGCTGATCGACACCGCCATCGCCCGTCATGCGGCGGCCATCATTCTGGACAACGCGGGCGCGGATGCCACCGTGGCCGCGGTGCGCAAGGCTAAGAATGCTGGCGTGCCTGTCTTCCTCATTGATCGCGAGATGAATGCCACGGGCGTGGCCGTAGCTCAAATCGTCTCCAATAACTACCAGGGGGCGACCCTGGGGGCTCAGGAGTTCGTGAAGCTGATGGGCGAAGAGGGCAACTATGTGGAGCTGCTCGGCAAGCAGTCAGATACGAACGCGGCCATCCGCTCGCGCGGCTATCACGATGTCATCGATCAGTATCCGCGCATGAAGATGGTCGCCCAGCAGAGCGCCGACTGGGATCAGACGGAGGCCTTCCAGAAGATGCAGACCATTCTGCAGGCGCACCCCGACATTAAGGGCGTGATTTCGGGCAACGATACGATGGCGCTGGGTGCCTGGGCGGCGCTGCAGGCGGCCCATAAGACGAATGTCATCGTGGTAGGCTTCGATGGCAGCCCCGATGTGATCGCCTCCATCAAGCAGGGAGGCATCAAAGCGACGGTGTTGCAGCCTGCGGTTCATATTGCGCAACTTGCCGTGGATGAGGCCGATAAGTACCTCAAGACTGGTTCTACAGGACAACCGGAGAAGCAGTCGATCGATTGTATCCTGGTGACGGCCCAGAACGCCGATCAGTTCGGGGTTTTCGGTCCGAAGTGAGCGAGTGAGTGTCTGAAGGGGAGGGCCGGCAGCTACTGCCTGTGGGCAGTGGCCTGTCGGCCCTCTCTTGCTGACGAGGCTAAGTGGCCTGCCGCCAGCGACGAGCGGCAGCTACGAAGCGCTGGGCCGCCTCGGGGTAGCCGCTAAAGGAGAGGTGCAGATAGCTGGCCAGCAGGTTGTCGCGGGCGAACCCTTCAAGCTGCTGATGCTGACCGTCGGGCGAGCTGAGCATATAGGCGGCCTCCTCGGGCGTCGGGTCTGCATCCAGACGAGAGTAATGAAACTCATGCCCGCGTACCTGGACCCCGCGCGGCAGCAGCAGGCTCTCACGCTGCGCCTGGGCCAGACGATAGCCGATCCGCAGATCCGTGCTGTTGCCGGCAAGGATGCTCTCGCGCTCGATAACTCCCAGCATGGGGTAGCTTTCGCCGCTGGCTGTGCGAATGTGACGACAGAGGTACATCAGCCCTCCACATTCGGCATAGCAGGGTAAGCCTGCCGCCAACAGCTCTCCGAGCTGGCGGCGCAGCCTTTCGTTGGCGGCCAGGGGCGCGGCGTGCTCCTCGGGAAAGCCGCCACCCAGATAGAGACCGGAGCAACCCGCTGGTAGCTGGTGATCGCGCAGCGGACTGAAGGGCACCAGCTCGGCCCCAGCCTGGCGTAGCAGATCGAGTGTGTCAGGATAATAGAAGCTGAAAGCTTCATCATAGGCCAGGGCCAGACGTACCCGCTTCTCGTTTGGGGTAGTGATCAGCTCGGCCTGGGCCTCGCTCGTCGCCAGAGGAGGCGCCTGTCTTGCCAGGGCCAAGACCTGTTCCAGCTCGCAAGACTGGCGCCAGAGTGACAGCAGGGAGTTGAGGCGTTCTCCGCTGAGCGCCTGCTCGCTGGCTGGCAGCAAGCCAAGGTGGCGCTCGGACCAGGGGGCCTCGCTCAGCGCGGGGAAGGCCGCCAGCAAGGGCAAGCCGGAGGAGGAGGCCAGGGCCTCACGCAGCAGGCGCGCATGTCCCGGACCCGCCACGCGATTGGCGATCACCCCAACGAACGCCAGCTGCGGAGCGAACTGCTGGAAGCCCAGCACGACCGCTGCAGCGCTGCGCGCCTGGGCCCAGGCGTCCAGCACCAGGATGACCGGCGTCTGCAGCAGGCGGGCTATCTCCGCGGCGCTGCCTGCATCGCTGTGGGCCTCACGCCCGTCGTAGAGGCCCATCATGCCCTCGATAATGGCCAGATCGGCATCGCGGCAGGCCGAGGCAACAATGGCCTCCAGGCGGGCAGGCGGCATCAACCAGGTGTCGAGATTGTAGCAGGGCCGTCCGGCGGCCTGGGCGAGATGTGAAGCGTCCAAATAGTCAGGGCCGACCTTAAATGGCTGCACGCGCCAGCCCCGCGCTCGCAACTCGGCGATCAGCAGGTAGCTGATCAAGGTCTTGCCGACGCCGCTGGCGGTACCGGCGATCAGTAAACGTGGCAGATTGAGAGACATCGTCAAACCTCCTTGGCAGTGCGCACTGGCCGGAGATCGCTCGTCGATGGGCTCAGCTCCGTCAGGATCTCAGCCTGCGCCCTGGTTCAGCGTCGCCGACGACAGCTAATCACCCGCTCTTGCAGTCAGTCAAGCGTGATCCGGTTGCCCTTGCTCACTGGCTCTTGTCAAGAGCTCAACCTACCTCACAATGTAGGAATAGGAAAATGTACTGATACCTGTCACCATCAGTGCCCTGGCTCCGTTGTCCTATTACGTGAGAACAATGGGGGCTTTATCTATGGTGTTGGAAGTGATCGGTCAGTCTCCTCCCTGGCGCTGGTTACGGGCTGCTGCTGGCTGGCTGCTGCGTCTTCTTCACAACCTGCCGGTGCTACTAGAGAGTGATCTCCGCGGCAATACCATTCCAGTGCTCGACGGTGTGCGGGCGCTGGCCTGCCTGGCAGTGCTCGTCTTTCATGTCAACTGGACGACCTATCATCAGCATCTCTGGCAGCCGCTGCGCTATCCGCTGGTGGGTTCCTTATTGCTGGTCGGCAGCACAGGGGTGACTCTCTTCTTTATTCTGTCGGGCTTTCTGCTGTTCCTGCCCTATGTTGGAGCGTTGTTGAGTGAAGAGCGACCGTGGCCCTCGGGGCGCCGCTTCTATCTGCGGCGGGCTTTGCGTATCTGGCCGGCCTACTATGTGTCGCTCTTTATCTTGATCACGCTCTGGCACCCACAATACTGGCAGCCGACTCACTGGCGCGAGTTGCTGCTGTTCATAACCTTCTTCATGGACTCGACTCCGGAGACCTTTCGCCAGATCAATGGTCCCTACTGGACGCTGGCCATCGAATGGCAGTTTTATTTGCTGCTGCCCTTGCTGGCGCTGGGGGCCTCGCTCCTGCTCAGGCGCCTGCCGCAGCATCGGCGCTTTCCATTGATCTGCCTCACGCTGGCTCTGGTCATCGTCTACGCCCTGCTGGTGCGACACTGGGGTGGCTATTACGTCCATCATCCCAAGGCCAGCCTGCCGCTGGTGCCGCGCACGGTCCTCAACGTGGTTCTCTTCTTTGTCTACGGCATGAGCGGCAAGTTCCTGGAGGACTTTGCCATCGGGATGCTGATTGCCACTTGCTACACCTATGGGTGCATGATCCAGCCCGCTGGTCTCTTGATGAGGGGCTTGCGGCGCTGGAGTCTGGCGCTCTGGGCTTTGGGGCTGATCCTGCTGATGGGTATGGCCATCTGGCATCTCAACCATGATGTAGGGGCCTTCCCCTGGCTGGATAGCCTCCTACCCCTCTACGATACCCTGAGCGAGCTTGGCTTTGCCCTGGCCTACGGCTCATGTCTGACTGGTCTGCTCTTCGGGCCGTCCTTGCTGCGCTCCATCTTCTCCTGGCGCTACCTGCGCTGGCTCGGCCTGGTATCCTATAGTCTCTACATCTGGCATCTGCCACTGATCACCTACTTTAGCGTCCATATCCAGCCGTGGCTCACCGGACTCAATCACTGGTTGATCTACGGCTGCTACTGGCTATGGGTGTTGGTGACGGTGCTGCCGCTGGCCTTCCTCTCGTACCTGCTCGTCGAGCGTCCTTTTCTCAAGCTCGCTCAGCGCCGGTTGAGAGGAGGCGGTGGGGGTGTCCAGATGCTGGCTCCCAGGCAAGGGCAGGAGCTAACCAGCTCGCACAGGCGTTAGTGCCAGGAAGAGCAGCCAGCCATCTGGCTGCTCTTCCCGCTTATCGGCATAGCTCGCCCCCCGTTCACTGAGCTGGCTAAGGCCGCCAGCCCCCGACTGGACCGGCTTCAGCTCTACGGTCAGGCCAGCTTGCCTGGTGGACAGCAAGACGAGCCAGCGCCTGCTAGCTCGATTTACGTTGACACTGATGGGAAGGCAAGATTATAATACTTTACACAACCCATATGATTTGTTGTGGCGAAGTAGTCTGCTTCGCTGTGGAAGCAGCGGTTGCCCGACACGTCGGACGTTGAGCTCCGCCTACTGCTCAAGCGAAGCATACGTCCCCAAAAGGAGCTTCTATGCCTACCACCGAAGGTCTCGAAGATGTCGTTGCCGCACATACCCGTATCTGTAATCTGGATGGTCAGCGCGGCAAACTGACATATTACGGTGTCGACGTTCACGACCTGGCCGCTCATTCCTCGTTCGAAGAAACAGCATATCTACTCTGGCATGGAGCGCTGCCGACCCGCGCACAACTGGAGGCGCTCAGTGCGGAACTGCGTGCGAACCGCACCTTGCCAGGACGGCTGATCGATCTGATGCGCTTACTGCCTCCCTCGACGCCCCCGATGGATGTCCTCCGAACCGTCGTTTCCGCGCTCTCCACCACCGACCCCGATCTGAGTGATCGCTCCCAGGAAGCCAATCTACGGCGAGCGGTGCGCCTGACAGCGCTTCTGCCCTCGATCGTTGCCAGCTGGGATCATATTCGCAATGGGAGAGAGCCGGTAGCGCCGCTGGAGGATGGGAGCCTGGCGGAGAACTTCCTCTATATGCTCAAGGGGGAGCGGCCCGATTCATATGATGCCCATGTGCTGGATGTGGCGTTGATCCTGCATGCCGACCATGAGCTGAACGCCTCGACCTTTTCCGCCCGCGTGGCAGCGAGCACGCTCGCCGATATGTACGCGGCAATCACGGCGGCGATAGGCACGCTCTCCGGTCCGCTGCATGGTGGCGCCAACGAGCAGGTGATGCGCATGTTCCAGCGCATCGGTGATGTGAGCCGCGCTCAGGAGTATATCCGTGGCATGTTGGAGCGCAAGGAGCGCATCATGGGCTTTGGCCACCGCGTCTATCGCACCGAGGACCCGCGCGGCAAGCATATGGATGCCTTCGCCGTGGAGCTGAGCCGGCGCAAGGGTGACACACGCTGGGTGGAGATGTCGCGCGTCATCGAATCCTATGTCAAAGAGCAGAAGGGCCTGCACGCCAACGTCGATTTCTACTCGGCCACGGTCTACTACTTGCTGGGTATTCCCGTCGATCTGGATACACCCGTCTTCGCCTGCAGCCGCGTCGTTGGCTGGACGGCCCACGTCATGGAGCAGTACGCCAACAACCGCCTGATCCGCCCACGCGGTGAGTACGTCGGTCCCAAAGATGTCCCCTATGTACCAATCGAGCAGCGCGAGCAGGCTCAAGTAAGCTAAGCGAGCCAGGCGGACACCTGGGTGCTCGCCAATCTTCGGCGCGTCGCAAGCAGGGTCCGCACGCACTACTGTCCCAGTGGGAGCAGTCGCTAGCAGGCAGATTGCTCCCTTTTCTTTTGTTTGGGGAGCGCCGGTCAGGCGGGTGACACTGGCCTTTCTCCCCTTTCCGGGCCGTTCTGCCAGGCCAGATCGGAGAAGCCGGGCCTGGCCTTGACAGGGGCACTTGTCCGCAACTATACTAGTTACGGATAGGCTGTCACTAGGAGGAAGGGCGACTACGCGAGATACACGTCTGGCCGTTGCTGTCCATATTCTGACCTTGCTCGCTCAGCAAAGCGAGGCAGATCCGCTGACGTCCGAGCGCATTGCCGGCAGTGTCAATACGAACCCGGTCTTTATTCGCCGCATTCTGGGTCTGCTCAGCCGGGCCGGATTGGTGGCCTCGCAGCCGGGAGTCGGTGGTGGCTGGCGCCTGCGACGCGATGCCGCCAGCATCAGCTTGCTGGATGTCTATGAGGCCGTTGGAGCTGGTCCTCTGCTGGCTTTGCATCATCGCATGCCGAATCCCGACTGCCTCATCGGTCGCAATATTCAGCGCACTCTGCTGAACTACTTCGGCGAGGCGGAGGCTGCTTTCAAGGACGTGCTGGCGCGCCAGACTATCGCCCAGGTGCTGGAGACCGCTCAGGAAGGGGAGCTGTCGTCGCCGGCCTAGTGGAGTCCTTTTTTATGCTTGCATTGAGAACTATCACAGTTACAGATTGAGCAAGCCAGAGCGCAACCCTGCAGCTCCACGGGAGTGGCGCAGGGTTCTTCAGCCACTGAAAGGAGCGACCTTTTCATGAAGATCGTTGTCTTTGGGGCAACTGGTAACATTGGTCAGCGTATCGTCCAGGAGGCCCTCAACCGAGGTCACGAAGTCAAAGGGGTGGCGCGTCGCCCCGAGCGTTTCGCTCTAAGTCATCCACGCCTCAGCTTTGAGGCGGGCAACGTTCTTGACCCTGCCGATGTGGCGCGGCTGGTCCGCGGCCACGACGTGGTGATCAGTGCGGTGGGACCGGCACGTGATCGAGAGGAAGACCCGCGTATGGTCGTGCAGGCGGCTCAGGCTCTCATCGAGGGGCTGAAGCGAGCGGGTGTCAAGCGCTTAGTGGTAGTGGGTGGTGCTGGCAGCCTGGAGGTGGCGCCCGGTGTGCGCCTGATGGACACGCCTGACTTCCCACCGGGCTGGCGTCCCATTGCTTCCGCCGCTGCCGAGGCTCTGGAGATCTATCGCCAGCAGGGGGCTGATCTCGACTGGACCTACTTCAGTCCGGCGGCCTTTATCGAGCCGGGCCAGCGCACGGGACGCTATCGCGTGGGAACCGAGCAGCTGGTAACTAATGAGAAGGGCGAGAGCCGCATCTCAATGGAGGATTACGCGGTGGCGCTGCTCGACGAAGTGGAGCAGCCTCGCTTTGTGCGCCAGCGCTTCACCGTGGCCTACTAGCGGCGCAGGTGAGGCCGCAGGGCAGTCTCAGGGCAGCGCGTGGGCTGGGTGCCGATGCTGCTCTCGCTCTAGGGCAGCAGAGGCTTCAGCGCGCGCTGCATCTCTTGATAGGTCTGGTAGCGAGCAGCAGGCTCCTCCTGTAAGGCTCGCGCCAGAATCGCCTCCAGCTCTGGCGAGACCGCGGGATTGAGCTGGCGCACCGGTGGGTAGGCCGGATAGTGCGGCGGCCCCTGGTTGGTAAGAACGTGGTGGATGCTGGCCGCCAGCATGTAGATGCAGGTACGCCGGTCGTAGCGCCGATCCTTGATCGGCAGGTAGGGTGAGAGCGCCAGCTTGCGCGTCGTGCGATGCTGACTGCGGCTACCGGGTGGGCTGTCGAGCGGTGGAGGTGGGATCTGGAAGCCGGTGAGCATGGTGCGCCTGCGTTGGCGCTCGATGATGATGTTCGCGGGCGAGATATCGAAGTGATAGAGTGGTGGCTGCTGCTGCTCCAGAGCGGCCAGAATATTGAGCACGCTATAGAGCCAGGTCACCGCTTCGCGCTCGGGCAGGGGACGCAGCAACTTCTGCAGGCGCTCCTCCAGGCTCTCGCCGTCGATGTAGGTCAGGACCAGATAGTAGTGGCGGCCCTCGGCGAAGCGCTCGCGCACCTGGGGTACGAGCGGGTGGCGCAGACGGGCCAGGGCCTCGCTGGCGCGGTCGTAGTAGGCCAGCTCCTGGGCGCGCCGGGCCAGCGGGAAGTCGGTGCATTCCCAGCGCTTGAGCACTACCTCTGCACCATTGGCCTGGTTATCGGTGGCGACCATTGTGGTGACGCGCGTCTCCTCGCGGCTTTTGAGGACGCGCTTGATGTCGTAGCGTCCCTGGCGGATACTGATGCCGAGTAAAGGACTGTGGCGGACGAGCGTCGGTGGAATGGTCAGGCGCCCGCAGGCCGAGCAGCAGCGCTGGCCGAAGCGCACCGGGGCATGGCAGTAGGGACAGGTGCGGTCGTCGTAGTCGGCGCCGCAGTTGCTACAGCGCTGAGCACCGCTGCGGTTCTGGAACCCGCAGCGCTCGCAGACATAGCGCTGCAAGGCGGTCGCGACGGCCTCGGCGTAGGCGCTGGCGAATTGCTGCGTGTCATGGTAGCGTTGATGATAATCCTTGGACAGGGCCCGCAGGAGAACGGCGGCGACCTCGGCGGGCAGGCGCGGATTCCACTGCTGTGGCGGCGGCGGCGGCTCGTGCAGGTGGGCGCGCCACATCTCTTCCAGACGGCTAAAGGCAAAGGGCAGACGCCCCGTGAGCAACTCGTAGCAGCAGATGGCCAGGGCGTACTGGTCGCTCTCGCGGCGCGGGTTGCCCTGCCACTGCTCGGGGGCCATGTAGGCGGCGGTACCGGTCACCTCGCCGAGCGAGGCGTGGGTTTGCATGCCCAGGTAGAAAGTGGTACCGAAATCTGAGAGCAAGAGTTGCCCATTGCGTCCGATGAGCAGGTTGCCTGGCTTGACGTCCTGGTGAATCAGTCCATTCTGGTGCACGTAGTAAAGGGCCTGGGCTGCCTGCTCTACATAAGGGAGCAGCTCCTCGGCGAAGGCAGGGCGCCGGCTGCCGTCGGCCTTGCGGAAGAGATCGTAGATGGTCTGCGGCGCGTACTCCATTACCAGATAGGGGCGCTCGTCCTCTAGCTGGCCGAAGCTGTAGACGGGGAGAATGTTGGGATGCTGCAGGGTAGCGATGCGCCGCGCCTCGTCAAAGAAGCTACCGAGGGCCTTGTCGTTGAGCTGGTCAAAGCGCAGGACCTTGAGGGCCAGCGTGCGGCTGAGCGGCTCCGATTCGCGCACCTGGTAGACATGACCGTAGCTGCCCGAACCAATGAAGGCCGTAATCTGGTAGTTGCCGACGCGCGCTCCCTCGATAAGAAACTCGCAGCGACGGCAGGAGACGGCGCTCTCGGGATTGTCGTGTCCTCCACGTGGATTGAGACAACGAGCCACCATGCTTCCTTTCGCCCGGGCCGAGCTGACTGAGCCGATGAAAGACACTGCGCAGATCGCTCAGTGAGCCACTTCCTGAAGCACGATTGTCGTCTGCGCTGTGCTCTGTGCTGGGCTGTTTGCTCTTCACTATATATCTACGCCGACGTTCTCTGCAAGTTGCCTTGCCTGCTCTCCTATCGAGGAGAGACAAGTACTGATCCGGCCTCATTCAGCACTGGTGCTGGCCTGACTGGACTGTCCTCTCTGCCGAATGGCAAGGTCAGCCAGGGCATCTCAACTTTACAGACAGACCGCCTGGCCTGTCAGGACAATGGCAGGCTGCTGCCCTATCGCCAAAGTCAGATGAGATGATCGATAGTCTGGCTTCCTGGCTAGCGTCGGTATGGGGTGCTGCGGGGCTGGCTCCCCAGTCGCCAGCTCAGCCTGCCCTCTTACTTACTTGAAGAGCTGGTCGATATAGCGAACGGCTTCCTTCAGGCCCTGGCCCGTCTCCTCGCGATAAGCCTTGATAGCTTCAAGACGCTTCCCTTGGGCGACGTATTCGGCCACGCGGGGTGAGATGCCGGAGGCGATCAGCTGCTCGCGTATGAGCGCGCACTCCTCGGGGGTGCGCACTGGAGCAGCATGCCGTCCAAGGAGCAGGGAGATGAGCGCTATCAGTATGCCCACAAGGGCGAGGACAATGTTGATCCAGAATGTCATGTCTTCTCCCTTCTCTCTCGTTAAGCTGGGAAAACAGCCTTCCGCTGCTCTATTGAGACAGCTTTCTGATCTGTGCTCCTGCTGGCTCGCAGAGAGCCTCCCATCATGATAGACGTCGCTGATTCCTGCCCCTCCAAGGATAATTCTGCCTGTCAGCTTGCTCCTCTCCTTGGGCATGGCCCGGTGCTTGCCCTCTTGGCCAGAGAGGTCTATAATCTTTGCCCCAGGATTTTCTTGACTAGACGAGGTGTTGACTCTTGCAATTCAGGATTCACAGCGACATCTTTGCCCATTTCCCCGGCCTCTCCCTGGCTGTCGTTGTCGCCGATGGCCTGGATAACAGCCGCATACCGCCAGCGGTCAGTGAGGAATGGCGGCTTGCCTGGATCAGAGCTGGCCAGGAGGCTGCCGCCTATGGCAACGCCCAGTCGCATCCTCATGTACAGCCCTGGCGCGAGCGTCTGCGGGCAATCGGCGTCTCCAGTAAGTTCCCCAGCTCAATTGAGGCCCTGCTGCGGCGTGCCCTCAAGGGCGGAGAGCCGTTTAGCATCAACGGCCTGGTTGACTTCTATAACGCCATCTCCTTGCGCTACGTTCTCCCTGTCGGCGGCTTCGACCTGAAAGAGGTGCGCGGACCGCTGGAGCTGCGTCTGACGCGCGAAGGGGATCAGTTCATCGCCCTGGGCGAAGAGGAGCCGCAACCGGTGCAGGTCGGTGAAGTAGCCTATACCGATGGCCAGACCATTCTCACCCGTCACTTTGTCTGGCGCCAGTCGCGCACTGCGCTCATCACCCCTGAGACGCGCCGTGTCTTCCTCGTTTCCGAGTCCCTGGGCGAGGTCGGCCCACAAATAGCGCAGGCGGTACTGGAGGAGATGACAAATGGCCTCCGTCGCTACTTTGGGGCTGAGGTCCATCCTTTCCTCCTCTCGGAGGCGAGGCCGCTGGCGGAATGGTAGCAGGGCTGTCGGCCCCAGCATTGTGCTCTGCCTCCTTTCTCTGGTAAGCGCCCTGCTCTCAGTCAACGGTGCACTGCTTGCTCGTCGTTGTCGGCGCGAGAGGAGAATTGGAGCCGGTGACTCCCAGCGCGTTTATTACCTACCAGGAGGAGCCAGGGAGTGCCCAGGCTGATCACTCAAAGGCTGATGCCAGCGTGGGCGCTCCCTCTGGGCATAGAAAGAGCAGGAGGGCAGGAAAAGCTATGCTGCAACCGGTAAACGATCGTCGGCTCGTTGTCTATCGCTACTGGGTGCGCGATGGTGAGCTGCTTGGTTGTGCTGTTCACCTGTATCTGCTGCTGGGTATGCTGGTGCAAACAGTAGTGGGAGTACTCGCTCTGATCTTCCTGCTGGCGCATCAGCTAGATCTGGCTGTTCCGCCGCTGGTGTTCGAAATAATCCTGGGAAACATCGCCCCATTCTGCTGGAGTCGCTACACAGGCGTCTATAAAGTGGATGCCGCCGGCAGGCCACGCGCCTTTGTCTCACACGCGCTGCTACCCGGCATGACGCTCAGCAATAGTATGGGCCGCAAGCGCTTTCTAAAGTCGGTTGAGCGAATAGCAGAGATCAGTCGCAGCTGAGAGACAGAGAAGGCTGGCCATCCACTTTCCTCGCCAGGGATATGGAACTATTGCCTGTTGCCCTCCACTGTGCGAGGCTAATAACGAAACGATGCTATTTCGTATCTAAATTGAAAGCGAGGGTCAACGCCTGGACAAGGTGAATGGCTTGCTGCTGGATCAGCAGCGCGGCGGTGTGGCGTGTCGGGATCTGGAGAGTCAGTACCAGGGGCAGGCTTGACGCTCTGCGAGTCACCTAATACAATGGAAGCGAGGGAGGGGCAGCCGTCTCATGATCGTACCCGAATCTGAGTCCGAGTCTGTACAACGGCGGCCTGGGCGGCCACGGAGCGCCCAGGCACACATGGCAATCCTCCAGGCCACTCTAGAAGAGCTAGCCGAAGAGGGCTATCAGGGCATGACCATCGAAGGCGTCGCGGCCCGCGCTGGCGTCAGCAAAGCCACCATCTACCGCCGCTGGTCCTCGAAGGAAGAGCTGGTCATGGAAGCCGCCCATCGCATCTGCACCGACATTCCGGTCATCAACACCGGTCATCTGCGGCGCGACTTCATTGCCATCTACACCCTGGCCTATCGGGCTATCCAACAGAATCCGTTTCTGCAACGGCTGCTCTTCCGGGCCCTTGGCGAGGTCCACATCAACCCCGAGATCTATTGTGCCTTTGTTGAGCGTCTCTTTGTGCCGCGCCTGCAGCAGTTTATCGAACTGATCAAGCAGGCCCAGGAGCGCGGCGAAGTGCGTCGCGACCTTGACCCCTGGCTCGTCATCGATCTGGTGGCCGGTCCCCTCTTCTACCACCTCATGCTTGGTCCTCTGGCGCCGTCGCAGCCGCAACCCCTCAACGAGGAAATCATCGAGCGGCTCATCGATGCTGTCTTTGAGGGCATCGCCCCCTAGATCGCGACCTTGCTTGCTTGCTTCTGGCGCCTGGCCTGCGCTTCGTTCGCCGCCTGCTCAGGAGAGTCTGGCCCTGTAGAGGGGAACGAACCAGAGAAAAAGGCCATCGCCGCGGGTGGGCGATGGCCCTCGACCGACAGCTTCTGCCACGCGCCGGGCGCGAGGTGAGCTGAGCAGATGGTATCAACCGACGCTGCCCGACATCTCCAGCTGGATCAGGCGGTTCAGCTCCACCGCGTACTCCATCGGCAGCTCCTTCGTGATCGGCTCGATGAAGCCGTTCACGATCAGCGAATAAGCCTCCGACTCGTCCAGACCGCGGCTCATCAAGTAGAAGAGCTGATCCTCACCGACCTTCGAGACGGTAGCCTCGTGGCCGATCTCCGTCTCATTATTCTCGATACGCATCGTCGGATAGGTATCGGTGCGTGCCCGCTCGTCCAGCAGCAGGGCGTCGCAGCGCACGCTGCACTTCGTATGGTGGGCCTCCGGGTTCACGCGCACCAGCCCGCGGTAGGAGGCGCGGCCTGTGCCCTTCGAGACCGACTTCGAGAGGATCTGCGAAGTTGTGTAGGGGGCCAGGTGGGTCACCTTCGCGCCAGCGTCCTGATGCTGCCCGTCGCCGGCGAAGGCCACTGACAGAATATCGCCGCGTGCGCCCGGCTCCATCAGCAGGACGGCGGGGTACTTCATCGTGACCTTCGAACCCAGGTTGCCGTCGACCCACTCCATCGTCGCGTCGGCGTAGGCGGCGGCGCGCTTCGTCACCAGATTGTAGACGTTCTTCGACCAGTTCTGGATCGTCGTATAGCGCACGCGAGCGCCGCGCTTCACGATGATCTCCACCACAGCGCTATGCAGGCTATCCGTCGAATAGACCGGAGCCGTGCAGCCCTCCACGTAGTGGACATACGAGCCGGGTTCCGCGATAATCAGCGTGCGTTCGAACTGGCCCATATTCTGGGCATTGATGCGGAAGTAGGCCTGGAGAGGAATCTCCACGCGCACATTCTCCGGCACATAGACAAAGCTGCCGCCGCTCCAGACCGCGCTATTGAGCGAAGCGAACTTATTATCGGAGGGCGGAACGATGGTGCCGAAGTACTCCTTCACCAGGTCTGGGTAGAGGCGCAGGGCGCTATCCATATCCATAAAGATCACGCCCATCTTCTCCAGATCCTCGCGGACCTTATGATAGACCGCCTCGCTCTCGTACTGGGCCGTCACGCCGGCCAGATACTTGCGCTCCGCCTCTGGAATGCCCAGGCGATCGAAGGTCTCCTTAATCTCGGGCGGTACCTCGTCCCACGAGCGGCCCTGTTCCCTGACGGGCTTAATGTAGTAGTAGATATCGTCGAAGTTGATCCCCGAGAGGTCTGCACCCCAGGTAGGCAGAGGCCGCTTCAGAAAGAGGTCGAGGCTCTTGAGACGGAAGCGGCGCATCCACTCAGGCTCACCCTTCATCTCCGAGATCTGCTCAACGACCTCGCGGCTCAGCCCCTTCTTCGACTTGAAGGCGTAATTTTCAGGTACATGGAAGCCAGCGGTGTAGCTCGGCTCGGCTGTACCGAAGATTTCTTGCGTGCTCATGTCACATCACCTCAGTGTGGCGTCGAGACCCCTGCCTCACACATGAGGAAACAGCGCCACCTCGATTAATCCTTACTCTAACACTCGGATTTGCTCCTCTAATTATACGGCCCGTTGTGACGGCCTGTCAAGGCCAGTTTGACGTGAGCTGGCGGGTCGTCACGCATCTTGCGCCCTGGCTTGCCGTCTCAAAGAGGTAGACATGAGCGGTGCTGGTGGCAAAAGAGGCCAGCAGGTGGTAGTGGGTGGAGAGCCAGGCGACGCTGGCCTGGGCGCGCTGAACGGCTGCCGCGTCTGGTAAGCGTGCGGCGACATAAAAGAGGCGTGCATGGTGCCTGGCGTAAGCCGCCAGCGCGGAAGGATCGGTCGCTTGGCTGGCCTTATCGGTCCCCAGGGTCACGCGAGCGACGTTGTAGGGCAAAAGATCGTAATCCACCCAGTGAAAGGCGCCGGGCGAATCGCTATCGAAGTGGGCCAGCGTTGGCGTCAGCGAGAAATAGTACTCGAAAGCCAGAGCGCAGCCCTGGCCGTTATCATAGCAGACCAGTCCGTCGCCCTCCTGATAGTGGGCGGCTACCCACAAAGCGGCAGGGCGCCAGCTCTCCTGCTCGGCGTGGGCATAATAGTAAGGCATATGATAGAGCGCGAGCGCCAGCAACAGCAGGGCCAGGGCTGTGCGCAGCAGTCGCCAGGGGAGCATGCTCAGGCCCGCCACTGCCAGCAGGAAGAAGGCCGCCAGCACCGAGACCAGATAGCGATCGAGAAAGAGATGAATAGAGACCTGGGTGATCGCGTAGCTCAGCACTGTGGGGATAAGCAGCCAGCATAGCAAAACAAAGCCAAAGGCGGCCAACTGCTGATCGTCTTGCACTTGCTGTCTGGCCTGCGCAGCCCTCTGCCCGGAGCTGGAGCGAAACAGTAATGCCAGTCTCAGCAGTAAAGCCTGCCCGCGGCCCGAGAGACTGGTGACCCCGATTCCCAGGCCCAACAGGCTCAGCGTTATCAACAAGGCCAGATAGACGCGGCCATGATCAGCGAAAGTCTGGAAGAGGTGCAGCAGGTCGCGTGGCCCCGGAATGGGAATCCACTCCGTCTGCGCTCCCACCCGGCTCAGGATCAGCATCGGTGTCACTAACAGCGTAATAGTAGCCAGGCTTAGTGCCAGTGGACCCAGCAGGTGGCGTGTTGGCGTGCGCCAGGGCGTTGGCAGTACGAGCAAACCAAGCAGCGCGATCCCTTGAGCACACAAAATTAACAAACTGAAGAAATGGGTATAAACGGCCAGGGTCATCGCCACAACATAGCAGAGCAGCCAGCGCCGCCAGCGCTCTGGTCGCTGCAGCGTCGTGAGCAGCGCGTACCAGCCGAGCGTCAGAAGAAGCAGCTGAAGGCCATAGGCGCGGGCGTCCTGGGCGTAGAAGAGTTGGAGGTTGCTGACGAGATAGAGTAGAGCAGCGCAGCAGGCCAGGAAAGGGCTGAAGAAACGCCGGGCCAACAGATAAACGAGCGCGACAGCCACGGCGGCACACCAGGCCGAGGGGAGGCGCACAATGGCTTCCGTTGGGAGGAAACCCATCAAGGCTGTCAGCCGGAGCCAGACATGCAGCAGCAGATAGTAGAGCATCATATTGGGCTGGCTGGTGGTAATGATGTGCCAGAGCGTTGGCAGCGGCTGCGAGGCCCGTGAAACCGAGAGCAGTTCGTCGAACCAGAGGCTGGGCGTACCAAGATGGTACAGACCCAGGGCCAGAGCCACCAGGGCCAGCAACGTGACCCTGGCCCCCTCACCTCTCAACAGAGGCCGGTAGAGAGAGAGACTCTCGATAAGCGAATAGCCGGTTCGCTTATCGGATGGATTCGCGATAGAAATACTTTCAGTAGTAGAAGTCCTTGAGAAGGATTTAGGATGAGAAAAACAGGTGTCTTCCATAACGGTGCTCCTGATGAGAGAGCTAGTCGCCTGGTTGGACGGGGGAGAAGGTTACACCGGAGAATAGGCGGGGCCGCTTTCACCCGACTCTGCCGGGCGGCTTCGCTGAATTGTGACGGGCTGAGCGGGAGGCAGTAACGCTCGTGGCATCAGTATAAATGCGTAATTATCACTTCTCTGCTCATCTTAGAGGGCGAGCCTGGTAGAGATGGCATCAATAATGGTATATATCTCCAGTGTTAGGAGTATTTTTGCCATAGACATTGACGAAATTGAGCGATTGTGCTAAAATCACTGTCAGAAACGCACAGCCATTCCCACAGCGGGCCGGTCGATCGACGCGATGCATAAGCGGAGGTGGGCAAGCCGGCCTGTGGGGTGGACCGGTGGTCTGTTCCTGGTCCACGTTGTCCACGTGGGAAATTGGATTAGGAGGCCCGGGGGGAGATGATCGCCCCGGTGAAGAAGAGAGAAGCATGCACAGGCTGATAACCAGAGACCCTGTGAGCGGCGGAGAGCTGATTGTGACGCGACTGGAGTGCCCCGAGAGCGGTGTGGTGATCGAGGGACGCTTTAGCCTTGGCTGGATCGGGCGCCTGACTCCCGAGCAGCTTGATTTTGTAGAGCGCCTGGTCAAGAATCGCGGCAATATTCAGAAGCTGGCCAGTGAGCTGGATATTGCCTACAATACGGCGCGTAACCGCCTGGATGAGATTGTGACTGCTCTTGGTGGACCGCCTGAGAGTGAACCGCGTCCCAGTATCGATCGGCGCGCGATTCTCGATCGCCTGGCCGCGCGTGAGATCACCGTTGAGGAAGCAATGCGCCTGCTGCGAGGTCAGTCAGATGCCAGTTCCCGCTGAGGAGCGTGATCGTATTCTACGTCTGGTTGAGGCTGGTCAGGTCAGCGCCGCTGAAGCTGCGCGCCTGCTTGATGCCCTGGCTTCGCCGGCGGAGACCGCGCCTCCCCTTCGGGCCAGGGCGCGTCAACGCCTGGTACATATTCGCGTGACCGATCTGCTCCTGAACCGTCCCCGGACGAGTGTGACGATCCCGGTGGAGCTTATCGAGGTGGGCCTGCGCTTGGCAACCCGCCTGGCTCCTCAGATTAGCGGCAGTGCGCTGGAGCAACTCCTGCATGCCATCGCTCAGGCCTCCACTGGGCGTCTGCTCGACTTCCAGGATCTAGAGGAGAATGAGCGTGTAGAGATTTTCCTGGAGGAACGCTAAAGGGGTGTGCGCCGTGCAGCCAGGCAAGGCAGCGCCTGGCTGAGCTGATCAGGCCCTGGGTACCAGCTGGCTAGACGCAGGATGATCTGAATGCAATGAGCGGAGACTCGGTCCTCTTGCTGGCTGATGGGCTGCTGCTCCGCTCATGAGGGAGGGTTTTGTTCGCCTTAAGGAGGCTGCCTTATGCGACAAACAGTGAATGTTGGCCCCCAGCCACGGATCAGGGTGGGCCGCATCAGCGGCGATCTGGTTGTGCGTCCTGATACGTTTCAGCGTGTACTTATCGAGAGCGACAACGCCCTGGAGACAAGGCTGGCGCATGAAGACGAGGAAAGTCTGGTGATAGGCGATTGTCGCGGCGATCTGAAGCTCTGGTTGCCGGCAGACGCTGTCCTCTCGGTGAGCCGGCTTGCTGGTGACGGAAACGTTCAGGGCATTCGCCGCTGTGAGCTGGAGGAGGCGCTCCAGGATCTGGTAGTAGAGCGTCTGACTGAAGCCCTGATACTTGGTCGTCTGGCTGGTGATCTGAGAGTGCGGGCGGTGCCCTTGGTGCAAGTCCGCGGTGAGATCAGGGGCGAGGGGCGGGTCAGAGATGTCGAGCGGCTGGAGGCCTCCGCGGTGGTTGGCGACCTTGTTGTGGAAGGGGGGGGCACGGTCTTGCTTGGCTCCGTCGGCGGTGATCTGCGTTTGCCTGCTGTTGCTGCTTCGTTACGTTGTGGACGGGTCGGAGGTGATGCCCTGGTGCAGGGAGGCGGCGATACCGGGGTGGTACTTGGCCAGATCAAGGGCGACCTGGAGCTGCTCGGCGCTGCTCAGGTCTACGTAGGCAGCGTTGAGGGAGACGCGGTGCTACGCGATATCAACGGTGGGGTAGAACTCGGGCGTGTCGGTGGCGATCTCGATTGTCGCGAGGTGGCAGGCCAGCTGAGGGTGAGTCACGTGCTGGCTGATGCCGTCCTAAAAAGGGTCCATGCTTCTCTAGAGATTGGGACCGTGGAGGGAGATCTTTCGTTGCAGGCGGATTTCCCACCAGGCTCAGCAACGCGTTTGAATGTGAATGGCGATGCAGTGCTTTCGCTGCCGGCACAGGCCAATCTCACGCTGCGAGCTGTGGTCGGCGGCAGCGTCAGTGGCGCCGGTCTCGGCCAGGAACTGGGTGAGACGCGCCTGCTCTCGCTGGTTTATGGCTCGGGCGACGCGCTGGTGGACCTGCGGGTCGCTCAAGACCTGCGTCTCCAGGGGGGAGATCATCCCCGCACGAGTGAGGGAGCTTTTGACTCCCGCGTCTGGTCCTGGGAGGACTTCGAGCAAGAGATGAAAGCATTCGGTCGAACCATGACAACCCTGGGTCAGGAATTGGCCCGCGAGATGACGCGCCTGGCTCAGGACCTGGCCCGCGAGCTGGCTGAGGCTGGAGGGGAGTCTAGCGTGCGCTGGTCTGAAGAGGTGTTGCGCATGTTGGAAGAGCAAACGCGGCGTGCGCAGGAGCGGGCCGCAGCCTGGGAGCGCCGCTTTGCCCGCTTCTGGCCCCAGGATGGCGGGCCGCGAGTACGTCTGCGTTTCCAGGAACGTGAGTGGCAAATGGACCCCGAGCGTCTTTATCGCATGCTCGATCAGGCCCAGAGGGCGGCGGCGGAAGGGGTGGCGGGGGCGATGGAGGCTGTCGAGCGCGCTCTGCGCAACCTGGGCCTGGCCTCATCAACTGAAGAGCGCTGGCGCGCCTCACGGAGGCCCGCAACTGCGTCAAAGGAGGAAATGTCTGCCACTCAGTCTGCGGAGCCTGCTTCCGAAACAGCGCCGCAGCAACCGACTGCTTCTGCTGAGCAGCCGCCAGAGCAGTCCGGTTTGCATCCAGCAGCGCAGTCCCAGCCAGCCGTCGAGTCCTCGTCTGATCCCGCTGCAACTGCCGCCGAGCCTGAACGAGAGCGTGAGGCGATTTTGCGCATGATCGCTGAGGGGCGGCTCTCTCCTGAAGAAGGCGATATGTTACTGGAAGCCCTGGGGCCTGAGTGAGCTGGCCAGGGACCTGGCCCATTGCGTCGATAGCGCGGAGGCTGGCGAGCGATCCACCCGGATCAGCAAGGCATGTCGGCGTAGCGTGGTTGGGTCCCTGTCCAGCAGCGCAAAGGTCCCTGGTTTTGGGGATGGCTGAGCCTGCTGGCCCGTTTGCTTGCTCGCTTCCTCTCCGCTGGGCAGCGGTTCTCCCAGCCTCTTCTCGCTGTTTAGATAGCCTAAATGCCGCTTTTCAGACCTTGAGTCTTCACAACTATCGTTCTCCCCTGGGCGAATTGTGGTATAATTACAACCGCTGTCAATATTTCTGACCACGCGGAGCCGCTGCGAGAGGGGATTGTTTTACCACTGGCACCTTATCCGAAGGATCTCAGTTTTTGCTATCAGGCAAGAGCGCAATCAGTATCCACCCACTATTTCAAAGGATCAAGGTAGTTAGATGCAACAGAGCCGAAACTGGCGGGAACTGCTGGCAAGCCTCATTAGTGACCCGCGGCAGAAACAGACGCTGGCCAACAAGTTGGGAGTCACACCGCTGACCTTGACACGCTGGGCTGAAGGAGAGTCGCAGCCCCGTCCTCAGAATCTGAGGTTGTTGGCTGAAGCTCTCCCACAGTATCGGGCGGAGCTACAGCAAGCGTTCGGTGAAGAGTTTGGCCTTGCCAATCTGGGGGAGCCGATGCTGGAGCTGGAAGAGGAAGAGATCCCCTCGGCCTTCTATGCTCGTGTCCTCAATACGCATGCCACGGCGCTGGCCATGCTGCGCTTCTGGTCCATCGCCAGCCTGATTCTCCAGCAGGCGATTGGGCAGCTTGATCCCCATCAGGTTGGCATTGCGATTACGGTGGTGCAATGCATGCCGCCCTCTGGTCCAGCTGGCAAGGTGCGCAGCCTGCGCAAGAGGGTGGGCATAGGCACTGGTCCCTGGCAGAGCAGTGTCGAGCAGAAAGCGGGCTTTTTGGGAGCGGAGTCGCTCGCCGGCTATACAGTGGCCCAGGGGAGGCTGATCGTGATTCAGGACCTGATGCGCGATCAGGGCTACTATCCGGCGCGCCCGATCGAGGGAGAGGTGGGCTGTGCTATTGCCCCTATTCTGCGCTCCAGCTGTGTGGCTGGGGGCCTGCTGGTCTCCAGCACGCGACCTGACTTCTTCTCGCCTGGGCGCAGTCGGCTGGTCCAGGAGTATGCAGATCTCCTGGCGCTGGCCTTTGAGCCGCATGAGTTCTATGAGCTGCAGCTGATTGACCTGCAGACCATGCCTCCTGAGCATGTTCAAGAGGAACATTTCAAGCATTTCCAGCGACGGGTGGCGGCCCTGATGCGTGAGGCGGCGTTGAACGACCGCCCACTGAAAGTAACGCAGGCGGAGCTGCTGGTCTGGCAGCAGCTAGAGGAGGAGCTGCTGGGGCTGCCATTACCGGACTTGCAGGAGTGAGGCCAGGCCAGGAGGAGTGCAGCCGAGGTCGTGCTCCTGCTTCCTCCTGCCACGCTCACTCGTTCCCTCGCCCCCTCGCTTACTACCCATGTGCTCATTCATTCGCCTGAGTACGCGCCGACTCCGCTTTCTGCCTTTCAAGCAAACGGCTGCTGGGCTGGGTTGTTGCCCTCCTGATAGGGCCAGGCTCTCGCTCGCTGGCCCACGGCTGGCCGTGTTCCCGGCGTATTCCATTCCCTACAAACAGGCTCTTTGCCTGAGTTTGCGTTTTGGGCTTCCTTTGGCATAAGATGAGAAGGCCAGGGGCTGTGAGGGCCTCCTGAGCACCGACCACAAAGCAGTTGAGATGGTGAACAGGTTGCGGAAGGAGTGTCTATGCAGAAGCGACGCTTAGGGAACACTGATATGGAAATCACGCCGCTGGGGCTGGGGACGTGGGCGATTGGGGGCGGCAACTGGAGCTTTGGCTGGGGTCCACAGGATGATGCGGACTCGTTGGCGGCGATTCATAAGGCTCTGGACCTGGGAATCAACTGGATCGATACAGCAGCCGCCTATGGTCTGGGACACTCGGAAGAGATTGTCGGGCGCGCCGTGCGCGAGCGTGCTCCCAACGAGCGCCCGTACATTTTTACCAAGTGTTCGCTTGTCTGGGATGAGACCAGCAATGGGCAGGTGCGCAATGTGCTCAAGGCCGATTCGATTCGCCGTGAAGCCGAGGCCAGCCTGCGCCGCCTGGGGGTCGAGGTGATCGATCTCTACCAGATTCACTGGCCGGTGCCCGATGAGGATATCGAGGAGGGCTGGAGTACGCTCGCTGATCTGCAGCGCGCCGGCAAGGTGCGCTACATTGGAGTCTCGAACTTCAACGTGGCTCAGATGGAACGGGCGCGGGCCATTGCCCCGATCAGCTCGCTGCAGCCGCCCTACTCGTTGATTCATCGCGAGATTGAGGCGGAGATTCTACCCTATTGCCAGCAGCATAATATTGGGGTGATTGTCTATTCACCAATGGCCTCCGGTCTGCTGACGGGGCGCATGACCAGGGAGCGGGTAGCGGCTCTGCCCGACAACGACTGGCGTAAGCACCATCCCGATTTCCAGGAGCCACGTCTGTCGCGCAATCTCGCTCTGGCCAAGCTCCTGGGCGACATCGGCTATCGCTATGGGCGCACGGCGGGTGAGGTGGCTGTTGCCTGGACACTGCGCCATCCGGCGGTGACCGGAGCGATTGTGGGGGCGCGCCGACCTGAGCAGATCAGCGAGCTAATCGGCGCGGCGGAGTTCCGTCTCTCGCCGAACGACCTGGAGGAGATCGAGAATTTCCTGCGCGCCAATCCCTGACTGACCCCTTGCTGAGGAGAGGCCTCTCCCGGCAGCGAGGCCAGGCCGGCCTCGCTCGCCGTTGGCCCTCATTCAGAGCTATCTTCGTTTGATCCCCGTTTGATCCCCGTCTTATTTCCCTGGCCTCCTCCTCTCTCCTCTCTTATGTATGGTTCTGGCTCTTGGCTCTCTGCTAGCCATCGGTCCGCAGGGAACTGAGCTGCCGTGGCTCGTCCTGGCTGGCGATGGTGGCGCTGTTGTGGCCGGTGGCAGGAGCCGGGCGCGGCTGTAGAGAGATGAGGGCTACGCTGCCGAGGATGATGAGCATAGCCAGCAGTTCGAGGGGCGAGACCTGTTCGCCTCCGAACAGGGTGCCCAGGAAAACGGCCACCAGAGGATTGACATAGGCGTAGCTGGTGGCGAGAGCGGGCCGGACGCGCCGCAGCAGGTAGCCGTACGCGCAATAGCCGAGTAGAGAGCCGGCGCCGACAAGATAGATGAGCGCCAGCAGCGCTCCGGGAGCGGGTGGCAGGCTGGGGCGTTCGCCCAGCAGCAGGCCGATGGTGAGCTGGGCCAGGCCGCCAGCCAGCATCTGGGTGGCGCTGGCCATCAGGCCGGAGGCCAGTGGCAGGCGTGCGCTCCAGACGGAGCCGAGGGACCAGCAGATGGGGGCGATCAGGAGGGCGATGGCCCCCTGGGGATTGGCTCGCAGGCCGCTCTGCAGGTTGAGCAGGATGACGCCGGCGAATCCGATGAGCAGGCCGAGCCATTCGAGGCGTCGCGGCCAGCGCCCGCTAAGACCGGCGAAGAGCGCTGTCCACAGAGGGACGGCTGCCAGGGCAATGGCGGCCAGGCCACTGGCGACCCACTGTTCAGCAAAGGCAACCATACCGTTGCTGCCGACCAGCATGAGCACGCCGATGCCGGCTCCAGCCAGCCACTGGCGCGGGCTGGGCCGCGGCTCGCCGCGCAGGCGCAGGAAAAGATAGAGCAGGGTGCCGGCGCAGACGAAGCGCAGACCACCCATGAGGAAGGGCGGGAAGCTGGTCAGCGCCTGGCGCATGCCCAGGTAGGTGGACCCCCAGATAATGTAGAGGGCGAGCAGGGCCAGGATGATGCCCAGCCGATCGACAGGGCGCAGGCTGCCCGGGCGCTGCCGGGCTGCTGCTGGGCCTGACCCGCCAGAGTCACTGGCGATAGCGAGATGATCTTCACTCACAAAAGTGTTTGCCTGTTTTCTCTGCATAGCTCTTTAAATATGCTGATAAAGTAAAAGGTGAACAAGACGATACAACAGTGAATTAAATTGTCTGGCGTCACAGGGCGGGATAGGTCGCTCCGTGGCGTAGTTGCTGCTGGTCTATCTGGCTGGATCGGAGGTGAAGAGCGGGTGACCGAGTCCGATCGGGATCGCTGGCAAGAGTGCCTGTGGAAATTTTATCTGCCCGGGGGTCGATTGGCTACAGCCAATGGGGGGCAGACGGGGGGGATTGGCTCTTGCTGTGAGTGGGGCGCCAGTCTGATCTGATCTGCAGGTTTCACGCTCGCTAAGCGGAGAAGTAGGGGGGAAAAGTCAATGACAAGCGACGTGCAGTCCGAGAATGCTACTCGCCTGGCCTGCGCGCCGCTTTTGACTGATGCTGATCTCAGGTCCCAGGTCTGCAGGAAGATTGGCCTAGACAGCAGGCTGGATATTCTGATTGATGCGGAACAAGTTAGCCGGATCGTAGTGCCGCTTCACCTGGCTGAGTCGCTCGTAGTTCTCGCGATAGGCGGCGCGGACACGCTCATTGCCCTCTCCCTCCATCATGAAATTGACATAGGCTCCGCTCTCGGCGTAGGGATGCAGAGCTGTCCAGTAGGCGCGTGCCCAACTAGTAATCGTCTCCTTCTGGCCAGGGTCGGGGCTGACTCCCACAATCACCTCGGCCCAGGTGGCATCGCGGTAGCTCCAGGAAGTGGCGTTATTGCTCACGTGGCTGGCGGCCCCATTCACCGGGTAGAGATGCATCGTCGACTGCAGTGTTGGGAGCTGAGAGCCATGCTGCGTGTGCAGGCCAATCGCTTCGTCGCTCAGCTCTTTCACAAAGTCCGCTTTCCAATACCACTGCAGGCCAGGTGGATAGAGCGCGTCGAACATGCTTTGCAGCGCGGGGAAGGGGAGTGGCCCTACAAGATCCAGTGCTGGCTGACGGAACTGGCGGATCGGCTGGAAGGTCTGTTCTGCCCTGTCCAGTGGACCTGTGTAGCACCAGACCACGCCGCAGAGCTTCTTATTGTGCAAATGCTCTGGGAACGGTGGGCCTGGCGGCACAGTCAGGAAGGCGAAGAAGCCGTTGAGATCCTCGGGGGCGGTCGTAATCAGGTTCTGGTACCAGCGGAGAATCTCGGGCGCCTTCTCTAACTCCCAGAGCATGGGGCCGGCGTAAACCGTGTCGACTGGCTGGGTGCGAAACAGGAACGAAGTGACAACGCCGAAATTGCCGCCGCCGCCACGCAAGGCCCAGAAGAGATCAGGCTGCTGCTGCTCGCTGGTCACCACCACGCTGCCGTCTGCCAGCACAACTGTGGCTTCAAGCAAATTGTCGATCGTCAGGCCATAGGAGCGTGTCAGGTGGCCCAGGCCGCCGCCGAGCGTCAGGCCCCCGACGCCGGTGGTCGAGATGATCCCCGCTGGCACGGCCAGGCCGAAGGCATGAGTGGCGTGATCGACGTCGCCCCAGGTGCAGCCAGCGCCAACGCGCGCTGTGTGTCGGTCGGGATCGACGTGGGTGTAGCGCAGAAGGGATAGATCGATCACCAATCCATCGTCGCAGATTCCCAATCCGCTGGCGTTGTGGCCGCCGCTGCGGATCGACAGCGGCAGCCCATGATCGCGGGCGAAGTTGACGGCAGTGATCACGTCGGCCACGTCGGCGCAGCGTACGATGAGGGCTGGCCGCTTATCGATCATGGCGTTGTAGACGCGGCGCGTGGCCTCATAGGCGGCCTCGCCTGGCTGGATCACTTGCCCGCGCAGATTCGCCTGCAGGGCGCTCGCGTTGATCGCTGAAGACCTCTCCTCTATTGCCATACTTCTTTGGCTCCTTATCTCTGTTGAGGTCGATGCACTAAAAAAAACACTCCGCTTTCCTGCAGACGTGGCGCGATTTCGCCATAAGTAATTCTACCCATCGCTGTGTCAAGAGGACAAGCGCAAGGCTACCTACCTCGTTTGCATTGTGGCCTGGGAGGGGAACCCTCACAGGAGCGAGGGCCGTTGATCGCGCTTGCCGGCCTCGCGGACGTCTCTGAGACCGGGCGTACTGTGTCGAGGGGGAGCTGTGTAAATGAGGGGGACCCACCTCATTGTGGGGACCCCTCACCCGGGGAAACCTCCTGGGGCTGCTAGTAACTCGCTGCCCGTTGACTGTTGTGCCAGTTCTGTGCTATGCTGCATTATCTTACCTGTGCTGCTATGTTATCGTCAGGCTGTCAAGCGGTGGAGATCCTGGGGCGCAAGCTGGCCGTGCTCGACGGCGGGCGATGCAAGATCTTGTTTGGGCAGCCTTGCCTCTCTGTTTGCTCCATGCCCGACCCGGCTTTCTCTTCGCCTGATCTACCACCCACAGCAGTTTGATGGCAGGCACCACCTTCAGTCGGGCCTGCTCCTGTTGGGCTCCTTCTGATCTGCCGGCAGCGCGCCAGCCCCTTCCTTTCGTCTACGAGTCTACCGGGGTCGAGACGCGCTTTACCAACTATCTGGAGCCTGTGGCCAGCAGTCGGCAAGTCTTTGCTTTTCATCGGCCCGAGACGCTGGCAGACTGGTTGGAACAGGCCCCCGAGGGGGAGCCGGAGCAGGAGAACGAGACGCTGCGCGCGCGGCTGCGGCGCCTCCCGCCTTTAGCCCGCACTGGCCTGCGCAATTGCCAGTATGAGGCTATCACTAACCTGGAGCGCTCCTTTGCCGATAACCGTCCGCGGGCGCTGATCCAGATGGCGACTGGCAGTGGCAAGACCTACACCGCCGTCGCGAGCATTTACCGTCTGCTCAAGTTCGGTGGGGCGCGGCGTGTCCTCTTTCTGGTTGATCGCGCGAATCTGGGGCGTCAGGCCCTCAATGAGTTTTTGCAGTATGTGACTCCTGACAGCAAGCGCAGGTTTGGTGAGCTGTACAATGTGCAGCTGCTCACGCATAACGCTATCGATCGGGCGGCCAGCGTCTGTATTACCACCATCCAGCGCCTCTACTCGATCCTTAGTGGTGGGCCTGCGCGATCGGCGGACGCGCGCCGTGCGCTGGGAGCAACTTGAAGATGAGCTGGTTTACTATCCAGAGCAACTTGATCGCGAGGTGGTCTCACTGGACCCGATCCGTACCATTATTCGTGCCTATCGCGATAGCTACCGCCAGCTCTTCCCGGAGCGCACGAAGGTGCCCAAGACGCTGATCTTTGCCAAGGATGATAGTCATGCCGATACGATTGTGGAGATTGCGCGCGAGGAGTTCATGCCGGAGATTCTGCGTGAGGGCTGCAGCGCTAATGATTACGTGCGAAAGATTACCTGTCGGACGACAGGGGCGAGACCTGAAGATCTGATCACGGCCTTCCGCAACCGGCTGACGCCGCGGATTGTGGTGACGGTCGATATAATTGCCACCGGTACGGATATTAAGCCGCTGGAGGTCTTGATTTTTATGCGACCGGAGGGCCTCAATGCTGAAGAGAGCGAGATCACGATACTGGCGGACGGGTAGAAAAGAAGAGCAAGCGGATAAGGTGCAAGTAAAAGAGGGCCAGTGACCAGATGCCTGGCAGATCGAGACGCAGCAGATCCTCTGCTGCCACCTCCCACAGCTTCACCAGGCGATAAGAGATAGCATATCCTTCAAAATAGCCTGAAGCACACACCCCGCGAACTGCGGTCCCAGGGCTGCCGCTCCGATAGCGTTGGCCGTGCTCACCCTCTTTGTTCCCATGACAGAGCAGCATCGGCCTGGGCGGCAGTCTCCCTATTTCTTAATTGATCCTTTACATTCCCATAACAGAGCCGTAAAGCAGAGATAAAGCTCTGGCGACATACTCCCAGCGTGGCAAATGGATAAGCAGAACATGAGCATCACGAGTGCGCGACTCATCACGACCGATCAAAGGCCGAGAGCCATACGTGCTTGTACGTCCTATTCACGAGGAAGTGACAAACCTTGCAGAGTCATACTGGAGGATTCCTCACCTGTGGCCACTGTGGCACCCCGAACGCGCCCGGTGAACAATTCTGTATCAACTGTGGTTACACCCTGGCCGGACCGCCAACCGGTGTATATGCTGCCGTAGCCTCCTCGCCAGCGGTCACCGGAGGAGGTCGACGGCTTACTGGGGCCCTTAGTCCTGGCGTCCTACTCAGCGGACGCTACCGCATTGTCGCCCTTGTCGGCAAAGGAGGCTTTGGAGCTGTCTACAAAGCCCTGGACTTGCGCTTCTCGGCTCGCCGGCAGGTCGCCATCAAAGAGATGGGCGACGCCCTGCTCACCCCCAGCGAGAAAGCGCGTGCCCTGGCCGACTTTCGCCAAGAGGCAGATCTCCTGGTTCAGCTCCAGCATCCCAACCTACCCAATGTCAGCGACTTCTTCGAAGAAGCGGGCAAAGCCTACCTTGTCATGGAATTCATCGAAGGCAAAACGCTGGCGAAGATCCTCGAAGAACACGGCGGACCGCTCGACGAAGCGACCGTCATGGGCTGGGGTCTGGAGCTATGTGCTGTCCTGCACTACCTGCACACGCGTTCCCAGGCGATCATCTTCCGTGACATGAAGCCGGCCAACGTCATGCTCACCCCAGATGGCCAGCTCAAGCTCATCGATTTCGGCATTGCCCGCATCTTTAAGAGCCAGGTCACACGCGACACCACCCTCCTTGGCTCTCAGGGCTATGCCCCGCTAGAGCAGTACGGGCGCAGTCAAAGTGATGCGCGCTCGGACATCTACGCCCTGGGGGCCACGCTCTACGAGCTCCTCACCGGCGAGCTACCCCTTCGACGCCCCGACCAGACGCCTCAATCCTGGTCTCTTTCAGGCCCCGCGCGCCTTGAACCCGCACATCTCTGCCGCCAGCGAGGAGATCATCCTGACAGCGATGGCCGAAGATCCAGCGCAGCGCTATCAAACTGCCGCTGCCATGTACATGGCAATCCTGGCTGCCGGCTTCAGCTCCCCGGGCGCCGCGAGAGGCACCCTTCCAGGCCTGCCCAATGCCGCCGCGGCTGGCCGCCCAGCCTCGCCGGTAACCTCGCCACCGGTGAACGCTCTGCCCGTGACCCCGCTGCCTGCTGGCAGTCCACCGACGCCGGTAACACCCTTACCCGTAACGCCGGGCCAGGGACCCCAGGCGCAGCTTGCCGTTCAAGGAGGGAGGCGCATCTCGCGTCGCCTGCTGCTGACCGCAGGTGCAGTGAGCCTTGTCGCGGGCGCTGGCCTGCTCAGCCTCCCTTTCTTCTTCTCACGCCAGCGTAGCGGAGGAACGGGAGTGGCCGGGCAGATCACCCTCAGCTTTGTCTACAGCACCGAAAAAGAAAGCTGGATCAGCGCCGCCGTCGCAGCCTTCAACCAGCGCGGCCTGACCCTGGGCGGCAAACGCATCTCCCTGCCGCAAGCCGAAGAGCGTGGCTCGCTCGATGCCCGTGACCGCATTCTCAATGGCCAACTGCGGCCCATCATCTGGAGTCCGGCCAGCACACTGGAACTCAACCAGCTTAATGATGCCTGGAAGGCCGCACACGGGGGCAAAGAGATCGTGGCCTCCTCAGCAGACCTATCACCACGCTCGCTCGTCTTCAGCCCCCTGGTCTTTGCTGTCTGGGAAGAGCGCGCGCGCCTCCTGCTTCAGCATTACCGCGTCATCGACTGGGAGGCCATTCACAGCGCCGTTCTCCTCAAAAATGGCTGGCAGGACCTGGGAGGGCCTGGCGACTGGGGTCAGATCAAGCTGGCCCAGACTCGCCCCGATCAGTCGAATAGTGGCCTACTGAGCATTACCCTGCTGGCCTATGCCTACTTCCATCAACAGCGAGGCCTTACCAGCGACCAGGTACGTGACAAGGGTTTTCTGCACTACCTCAACGATATTGAGGGAGCCGTCACTCAATTCGGGCGCAGCAGTGGCACCTATCTAGAGCGTGAAGTCATTCTCAAAGGGCCTTCTTCCTATGATCTGGCCTTTACCTACGAAAACCTCGTGCTGACCTATCAGGCGGAGGCGCACCAACGCCAGGGCATGGCCCTGCTCCCCTTCTATCCGAGCCTCAATCTGCTGAGCGATCACCCCTTTGCCATCCTTGACGCCGAATGGGTCACCAGTGAGCAGCAAGAAGCGGCGCGCCTCTTTCGCGACTTCCTCCTTGGCGAGGAGCAGCAGCGCGAAGCCCTCAAAAGCGGCTTCCGACCCACCAACGCCGCAGTCACCATCTATGACCGCCTTGCGGGCAACCCTTTTCCCAGCCTGGCGAGTAGCCTCAAGATACCAGCGCAGCTTGGCCCCGAGGCACAGCCACCAGCCGGCCCTGTGACCGATGCCCTGCTTCAAGCGTGGCTTAGCGCCTACGGCAATAGCGCCACCGCCACCAGTTAGCCGGCCCGATGGGAGGAAGATAAGCCAGAAAGAACAGAAGCGGAGGCACCACCCACCTCCGAGAGGGGTGGCCTCCAAATCCCCTTGATCCTTGATGCTGCCACGACCACGATGCTCATGCTTTCGACAGGAAAGGATAGGCGAAGACAATGCTGAGAGCAAATGAGATCCTCAGCTGGCGAAGAGGAAGAGCGCCCTGGATCGGCCTCTTCTGCTCTTTTTCTGCTTTATTGATGCTCTTCACATTTCTGGTAAGCTGTGAGACGCCCTGGAGCGCCACCGCTTCCCCGACGCCCACGCCGGCCCCCTATCCAGTGAACTGTCAACACCACTCGAGCGACCCGGTGACGCTGACCCTCTACTACGGCTCCGAGAAAGAAGCCTGGATGAGCGACGTCATTGCGGACTTCAACAACCACCATTACGCAGCCTGCGATGGCCTCATCACTGTCAACGCCATTCCCATTGGCTCCGGCGACTCTCTGCAGCAGATCCTCAATGGCAATATCAGGCCCGACGTCTGGAGTCCGGCGGGCAGCGTCTGGCTCAGCCTCCTCAATGCCCGCTGGCATCAGAAGACCGGGCAGAATCTCATTGACATGGGAGCCAGCGCCACCCCCTCGCTGGTCAGCAGTCCTGTCGTCATTGCCATGTGGAAACCGCTAGCTGAAGCGCTTGGCTGGCCGCAGCGTGCCATTGGCTGGAGCGACATCGCGCGCCTAAGCAGCAATCCGCAGGGGTGGGCCGCCTATGGGCATCCCGAGGCAGGCAGCTTCAAATTCGGTCACACCCATCCAGCATACTCCAACTCCGGACTCGATGCCATCATTGCCATGAGCTACGCCGCTCTGGGCAAACAGCGCGGGCTTACCGCAGCAGATATCAGCGATCCTCGCGTCCGCAGCTTCATCGGCGACATTGAAGAAGCGGTCATTCACTACGGAGACAGCACCGGCTTCTTTGCCGACGAAATGTTCAACAAAGGACCCAGCTTTCTCAGCGCGGCAGTCATGTACGAAAACCTGGTCGTCGAAGCCAATGACGGCCACAGCTATCCCCATCTTCCCTTTCCCGTGGTAGCCATCTACCCCAAAGAGGGCACCTTCTACAGCGATCACCCCTATGCCATTCTCCACGGCAGCTGGCTGACTCCGGCCAAAGAGAGCGCTGCTGAGGTCCTCCGCGCCTTCCTCCTGGCGCCCCAACAGCAAGCCAAGGCCCTGCGCTACGGCTTCCGCCCCGCCGTACCCTCAGTAACGGTTGGCGCTCCCATTGACAGTGCCCACGGTGTCGACCCTGAGCAGCCGCGGACCATCCTCCAAGTTCCCTCGGTGGACGTCATCAATGCCATTGAGAGCACCTGGCAGGCCCAGAAACGCCGGGTGGCCGCCATGCTCATTCTGGACACCTCGGGGAGCATGAACGATGACTTCAACGGGATGAGCAAGATCGACGCTGCGCGGCAGGGCCTCAGCGACTTTGTGCGGCTCATGAGCGACGATGACGTACTTGGGCTAACTATCTTCAGCGATCAAGCCAGGGTTATCAGTCCACTTTCGCTGGTCGGACCTAAACGTCGACAGGTTCTCCAGCAGATCGGGAACATTACAGCCAGCGGCAGCACTCGCCTCTTCGATACTATTGCCGAGCAGGTCCAGGCGCTTAACAGCTTTGTTACCACTGATATCAAGGCTGTCGTCGTTCTGACAGATGGACAGGATAATGCCAGCCAGCTTTCACTGACTGACCTGCTCTCGCGGATTGTGCCGCGCGGGGAAGACGCTGGCCGGGGCATCAAGGTCTTCACCATTGCCTATGGCGATGATGCCGATGTCAAGGCTCTCAAATCTATCGCTTCAACAACGGGGGCCCAGGAATATGCCGGTACGCCGCAGAACATTCGCACTGTCTACAATCAGATCAGCCTCTTCTTCTGATGAAGACGCTGCGGAAGAAAGAACCAGTCGGCTTGCTGTGGAGCGCTCTGGCTCACGGCTGGAGGGGAGGTCAGACGGCTGTGCCTACCAGTGATTGAGACTCTCCCCTTGACAGGCATTGTATGCAGCAAGGTGGAGGACCGGCAAATAAGAGAGGACCGTTAACTAGCGGGCGGCGGGTCCTCTGCCTGGCCTGGTCCCTCGCAGATCGCTGTCACTGCTACGCTACAGCTCTTGCCGCTATCAGTACCAGATCCGTCGCGATTCTCTCCAGGATCTTGGCAGCCGGTGTTGCGTCTCCCAACTCAGGTGGAGCGACTCGTCTGCTCTTGGGAGAAGCGGCGCTGGACTGGAGTAGAGTTTTCTCCCCCTGGTACGCGAACGACTGCTGCTGATGACTCGTGGTCAAAGGTGACCACGCCTGGCTCCAGACTCTCATCAGAGCCGCTCCTCCAAAGGGTGTATTGACCTGCGCAGGCGACGGAGCGCATCCCTGCCCTGGTCTTGCTTCTCCACCGGCTCGCTACCGCGCACTTCTTCTGCATGGCCCTGAAGGAAGGCCCCAGCGGAATCAGGGCTACGTGTCTCATTACTGAGGCAGGGATGCCAGTGTGCAAGATCACAGATGTTGTTCCCCCTTCTATCTGGGGCTTCCGGTTATCTCCCAGTCTGTCGAAGAAGCGCACTCATACTCTTTCTCCTGGCTGCTTGATGCTTCTGCCCGGCGCCCCGGCGCAGTCGACAAGGGCCAATCCCAAGGTAAGTCAAAGAGAGGAACGTTTTTCCTGGAGGCCGCGGTCTCCGCTTCCGAGGCCCGCCAGAAACGTTCCTCATGAGGAGGACGTTATTGCCTGTGTAAACTGGTAACCGTGGTCCGGGTAAAAAAGGCCAATCTCCTGGAGCAAGGTGGCTCAACCGACCATAGCATTTGTGCTTGCTGCACTCCTGCGCTACAATACAGAGCACGAGGATGCCCCTATTGGAGAGCAGCAGAAGCAGAGGAGAAAGTGGCGTGCGAACCAACCGAGACAGCTTTGAGCAAAGTGGCTCCGCTCCTGCAGGCATGGAGCTGCCCATTCTCATCAATCGCTGGATTGTCGCTTTTAACGCTCACAACGTTGACGAGCTAGTGGCCCTCTATCACGCCAGTGCCGAACTCTTTGACACGGGCATGCGTCACGCGCGTCGAGGCCGTCAAGAGATCGCGCGCTGGTTTAGTCAGCGCTTCACCAGTATGCCGACCATCCAGTATACGCCGACGCGCCGCTTCTTTGGGGATGAGCAGGCGGCAGTCTGCTGGATTGCCTCCGGCGAAACGCCGCGTCTCCTGAGACAGTCCTGGCTTTCTCGACCGTTTCAAGTCGATGGTGTCAGCATCTTCCTGGTCAGAAATGGCCTGATTCTGCGTCAGAGCGACTACTACGATCATTTTTCGATCGTCGAACAGGTCTTTCCCCCTCTGCGCTGGCTCCCCTTCAGGCTCTAAGCCCCGACCAGAATCAGAGCGAGCCTGAGCAAAGAGGGGCCAGCTTCCTCGCTGGTGCGCCTCAGCTCTCGCAGAAGCAGCTTGTGCAGTCTCGGCGTAAACTCTCGGCCCTGCGGCCCTGACCCTGGCTGGTCAGGCGTCGTGACCAGCAAAATGAGTACGATCCGAGCCTGAGGGAGCTATTCGTCGGCTCGGGCTTGCCAGGCCGTAGCTTCCCTTCCCCTCCCAGGCGTTTGCATTAACATCTCTATTTTACATATTCTTAACACTTTGCCCTTTAGATCATTGATATCTATTCAATACAATGCTATACTCTAATTGCATCTCCCTGGAGAGTCGAGAGGGACGCGACTCAGGGAGGCCTCCCTGTCAGGAGTGCCAGCTGACAGGCTAGCAAGATCGGCGCGCAAGGGCAGAGCAGGGCGGAACGCGCTGAGGGGAGTCAACTTCCGGGTTACAGGCGCTGTCCGCAGGAAGAGGACCTCACGCATGCGCGCAGTTTTTCCGCGGCAGAGCAGGGGGAAAGCCCCCTGTTCGGGAGCAGTAGTTGCCTGCAAGGCTCTGGGCAGTGCGAGCGAGCCGTGACCATGCTGTTCCTTGTGCACCAGTCGATCAACCCAACCAGTGGACCTGCAGCGATAAAGGAGGAACCTATGCGTCATCGCCCCTGGTCCCAACGCGACCCCGTGGGGGGGCGCTTCCATCTCATCGGGACGAGCTGCCTGCTGTTTCTCATCATTGGTATTCTGCTGCCGGCGGTGAAGCCTGGTGGTGCTGCTGCAATGAGCGAGGGCAGCGCAACCTGCCATCTCAAAAATGGCATCAAGCACGTCATCTACATTCAGTTTGACAATGTGCATCTGATGAGGGACAACCCCAACGTCCCCTCTGATCTAGAGCAGATGCCCCATCTCCTCGACTTCATTGAAGGCAATGGCGTCATGCTCTCCAACAACCACACGCCGCTAATTGCCCACACCGGGACCAACATCCTCACCTCACTTACTGGTGTTTACCCGGATCGTCACGGAGTAGCGGTCAGCAACAGCTATCGCTATTTCAATCCAGACGGGACCAGTAGCCCAGCCTCAGCCTTTGCCTACTGGACCGATCCCATCTACGACCCCACCAATTCGACGCCGACTGATACCACCTACAACATGCTCAACGAGCTGGGGGTCAACGCCCCGGCGCCGTGGGTGCCCTATACCCGGGCTGGCTGTAACGTTGGAGGTGTTGGTGCTGCCAACATGGTCCTGGAGAACACCGGGACTGACATTCCCACGGTCTTCGGGGCCGACTCGCCGGAAGCCCGTGAAGTCAAAGCCAATCCTGGCCAGGCTTATGCCGATTTCGTCGGCATCAGCATTCATTGTGCCCTCAACAACCCGCTCTGCTCCTCTGAGCATAACGGCAAACCTGATCTTCTGCCCGACGAACCTGGGGGCTATGAAGGCTACCAGGCCCTCTTCGGTCACAAATACGTTGTCCCCCAGATCAGTCCCGACGGGCCGCTTACTGACCTCGACGGGCACATCATCCAGGATTCCCAGGGACACATCGGCTTCCCCGGCTTTGATGGCATGGAAGCCAGTGTCAGCCTGGCCTATGTGGCCGCCATGCAAGAGCACGGTGTCCCTGTCACATACGCCTACATCTCCGATGCCCATGACAAACACCCGGGCGGGCCGGCCTTTGGGCCTGGTCAGGAGGGCTACGTTGCTGCCCTCCGTGCCTATGATCAGGCCTTCGCTCGTTTCTTCCAACGGCTGGAGCAAGATGGCATCACGCCAGCCAACACGCTCTTTGTCATCACCGCTGACGAAGGGGACCATTTTGTCGGCGGGCCCCCGACTCCGGTGGACTGCGATGGCGTCAATGTGCCTTGTAGCTACAGCGTGATTGGCGAAATCAACGTCAACCTGACGGGCTTGCTTGCCACTCAGCAAGGCGTTACTACCCCTTTCCAGTTGCATGCCGACTCGGCCCCGGCGATCTACATCACCGGCAATCCGGGGCGCACCGATCCAGTAACGCGAGCGTTTGAGCGAGCCACCGGCAAGCTCACTGCCGTCAACCCCATCACCGGCAAGACAGAGCAGCTCACCCAATACATGGCCGATCCCGTCGAAATGAAGCTGCTGCACATGGTCACCGCCGATCCGGCTCGTACACCTACCTTTGTCTGGTTTGCCAATCCCGACTACTACATCTATGCCGGGCCGGCCAACTGCAACGCACCCTGTGTCCAGGTTGTGCCTACCTATGCCTGGAACCACGGCGATATTGCCCCCGACATCAACCGCACCTGGCTGGGGCTGGTTGGGCCTGGCGTGCGCCATCTTGGTCGCAACGACAGCATCTGGGCCGATCACGCCGACATTCGTCCCACGATGATGGAGCTACTCGGCCTCAAAGACGACTACCGTCATGACGGACGGGTTCTAATCGAAGCGCTGGACGACAGCGCGCTTCCGCCCACGGTGAGGCGCAGTCGCGGCTTGCTCCTCCAGCTTGGTCAACTCCTCAAGCGTATCGATGCGCCCGTAGGTGACCTTGCCCTGAGCACCCTGCGCATCTCCACCCTGGCGCTGGAGAGCGGTAGCCCCGACAACGATAGCACCTATACCCGGATGGCTTCCCAGCTTCAGCTGCTGACCGCGCAGCGCAACGCCCTGGCCGACGAGCTTCTGACCATCCTGGAGGGAGCCGAGTTCGGTGGCAGCGGACAGCAAGCCGCGGCGAAGCTCACCCCGGCTCGCACGGCTACCCTTGTAGCAAAAGGCAACAATCTGCTCCAACGCGCTCACAGCTTGATGACCCGGCGTTCTCATTAGCGCTCGCGATCTGCCTTTGTGCCGGTGCTGGCTTGTCACTGTCAGCGGCTTGCAGGCCGGCTCTTACCGGAGAGGGGCCGTCTCTGAGCGTGGGGCGGCACAGCCTTGTATGTCGGGGCCGTGTCCGCCTCGCGCCTCTCATTGGGGCGAGGCAGAGAGGCAAATCAGCGCGACCAGCCTGCTGCTACTCATGGAAGATGCACAACCAGGGCTGAGCTGGGGGAGCTTTCATGGTATAGACGGTCCAGCGCGGTCACATAGTACGTATAGAGTGCGCCCTGGGGTGCGAGCTGGTCGACGAAAACCTGCCAGCCTGCTCCAAAGTGTCGCTGGGTCGCCAGCAGGGCGGTAGAAGTCTTCAGCGCGCACAGGTCAGGGGGAGCGGAGCCGTCCAGGCGGTAGAGAGCATAAGCGGCTGTCTGAGCCTGCCCACCAGCGCCATCCTGCCAGCGCAGCGTCACCGTCCAGCTGTGCGTTGCCTGGGGCTGCAATTGGGCCTGCAAGGCCCTGGGTGTCGGCGGCGAGCCCCCACCCAACCAGGGCATCACTGGAATCAGCGCAGGATGGCGATAGAGAGCCGTGCGCAAACGCCGGGCAAAGCCGAGGGGATCGGCCAGTAAGGACTTCAAGCGGAAGAAGACTTCGCCCTTTATCGCCGCAAAGCGCAGATCCAAACGCAGATGGCGTGGCATCTCCTCGGCGTCATTCCAGGGTCCGCCGCTCCCGATCTTATAGGCTGCCTGTCCAATGTAGAGATGGATCGGCCAGCCCTGCACCTCATGGACCCACCAGTGCACGAGCGTCGTATAATCGGCGGGCCTGAAGCCGATGGGCCAATACAGTTGCGGGGCGATATAATCCAGCCAGTGGTGTCTGATCCAGGTGCGTGTATCTGCATAGAGCGAATCGTAGCTTGTCACCGCTGCCGCGGTGGCCGAGCCTGAGGGATCGCTGCGGCGGTTGCGCCAGACCCCGAAGGGACTCACACCGAACTTGACGGTTGGGCGCAGGCGGTGGATCGTCTGAGCCAGGGTCGCTATCAGCTCATTCACGTTCGCCCGTCGCCAATCGGCGATCGAGCGATAGTGGCTGGCGCCGTACTGGCGATAGGTCTCGCTATCTGGAAACGGCAGCTTTCCCACTGGATAGGGGTAGAAGTAATCATCCAGGTGAATTCCATCGACATCGTAGCGACGCAGCAGCTCCTCAACTGTGGCCGCCAGGAGCCGGCGTACGGCGGGCAGGCCCGGATTCAGGTAGAGGGCCCCGCCATAGTGCACTACCCACGCGGGATGCTGCCGCGCGGGATTCGTCGGCGCCAGGGCGGCGAGATTGTCGTGGAAGCTAATGCGAAAGGGGTTCAACCAGGCATGAAACTCCAGGTTGCGCCGGTGAGCCTCGTTCAGCAGGAACGCCAGCGGGTCATAACCTGGACTGCGCCCCTGGACGCCGCTCAGGTAGGCCGACCAGGGAGCGTAGTGCGACGGATAGAAGGCATCCCCCAACGGGCGTACCTGTACAAAGACTGCATTGAAGCCCAAGGCCCTCACCTGGTCGAGCAAGCGCCGCCCTTCTTCCTGCTGCACGGCGGCGGGCAGGCCCGGGCGTGAGGGCCAGTCCAGATTGGCCACCGTGGCGATCCAGACCCCACGTAGCTGTCGTAGCGGCGCCCCGGTTGCTGGTGAAGGGGAACACGACCACGCTCTGCCCTCTCCGCGCTGCCAGCTCTGTGCCTGGGCTGACAGCGAAAGGGGGCTGGCCGATCCCACAACCGGGGCCGACGGCAGCACACTCAGCAGCCAGATCAGAGCCACTGCCACCCAACGCAGGTATCCATAACCTCCATAGCCACTACCACCTTTGCCCATCTGCTTCTTCTCCCCGCTACGCTGAGATTGATGTAGACAATAGTTGCGATGTGTAGGGGTATTGTACCGCACTCCTTTGTGATTGTGAAATCAACTTTTTCGATATGAGAAGGTCGCTATCAAATATCGATGAAATTGGATAGAAGAGAAAAGATGAGAGAAGAATGGGGAAGGAGGAGAGAAAAGGGAAAGTAAAGCGAATATGAGTCCGGGCCTGGCCAGGGGTGGAGCGAGTCATCAGGCTCGCAGGCTGGCCGCAAGGCTAAGGGGAAAGGATTGGAGGGTCAAAGCTAGAGCAGGGCTTCCACCTCAGTGCGTGTAGGTAGAGAAGGCAAAGCGCCCTTGCGCGTAACGGTGATGGCTCCTGCGGCGTTGGCCCAGCGGAGCGCCTCCTCAAGGGGGGCACCCATTGAAAGGCGAGCGGCCAAAGCGCCGCAGAAAGCGTCGCCGGCGCCGGTTGGATCGACCTGCTGCACATTGAAAGCGCGCTGCCAGCGATGGAAAGGCGGAGCGCCGTTCTCGCCATGAGTGCACCACGTCGCGCCCAGCGCTCCCAGCGTAATAATCACATGCTGGGGGCCGCGCTCCAGCAACCGCTCGGCGGCGGTTTTGGCCGTCATGGCCGTATCAATGGTCAGGCCGGCCAGGAAACTCGCCTCAATCTCATTCACCACCAGGATATCCACCAGCCTGAAAAGCTCGGCAGGGAGCGTCTCCTGGGGGATCGGGGCAGCGTTGAGAATCGTCAGGAAACCGGCCTGGCGTGCCTGGTGCAGGGCGGTGGCGATAGTCTCGATACCTGTCTCGCACTGGGTCAGAAAAACGCCGGGTGGGGTCATAGCGGGTCTCTGTTGCGAGCCGAGCAGCTCCTCCATTGCCCGGCGTACCGTCTCTGCCGACAAGGTCAGATTCGCGCGTGGCAGAGCAACAATGGCATTTTGCCCGATCTCAGTTGCTATCGTCACGCAGCCTACGCCCGTACCAGCCGTGGCATCGCGGCTAACGTAGGTACAATCGACGCCCTCGGCGGCCAGCGCAGGGAAGAAGGCATCGCCAAAGGTGTCTTGACCGACATTGCCGATCAGACTCGTCTGGGCGCCGAGGCGGGCGGCAGTCACCGCCTGATTGAAGCCTTTGCCGCCGATGAACATCGCAAACTCTTCGCCGATCAAGGACTCCCCGGGGAAAGGGAAGCGAGGTGCGCGGGCTACCAGGTCGGTCATCAGGCTGCCAAGAACAATGACTCTACCCATAGAAGGACCCCCTCAATCCCTGTGGCCGCTTGCCGGCCTGCCTGCGTGTTGAAAGATATCTCTATTATAGGGTACAGAAGCGCGAGATGTAAATGCTGTGCCTGCCGGGTTGATTGCAACGCTAGGCTCCGTCTGCAGGGGAAGCGACGAGAGAGCGATCGTCCTCGATGCGTCCATCGCGCATAGTGATCAAACGCTGTGCCCGGCGTGCGACCTCCAGGGCGTGCGAGACCCAGACAAAGGTCAGTCCCTGCTCGCGATTGAGTGCCAGCATCAGGTCGAGGATCTCCTGGCTGGCCTCGCTATCCAGAGCCCCGGTTGGCTCATCGGCCCAGACGATAGCAGGGCGAGTAGCCAGGGCGCGGGCAATAGCCACTCGTTGGCACTGTCCGCCGCTCATCTCTGCTGGGCGGTGGCGAGCCCAACGGCTCAATCCGACCTGCTCGATGCTGGCAAGGGCTCGCTCGCGCGCTTCGCGAGGTGGCACGCCACTCACCAGTAGCGGCAGTTCGATATTTTCCAGAGCCGTCAACACTGGCAATAGATTGTAGTTTTGGAAGATGAAACCCATTGAACGAGCGCGGAAGGTTGTTAGCTCGTTATCGGTTAGTTCCTGAATATCCTGGCCTGCAATGCGAATTGTCCCCGACGTCGCCCGGTCCAGACCGCTGAGGCAGTTCAGCAACGTAGTCTTACCGCAGCCGCTTGGTCCCATGATCGCTACAACCTCGCCGCGCCGGATTTGGAGGCTGACGCCGCGTAGCGCCTGGACCTTGAGCGTCCCGGCGCCGTAGTCCTTGTGCAGGTCAATGGCCTCGACAATCAGCTCCTCTTGTGCTGGTAAGCTGGGGATCGCTGCGCTGGACATGCTCCTGTTCCTTGCTCACTTGAAGGCTGCTCGCCGTCCTGCCTGCTCTCGCTGCTGGGAGAGAGCAGGACATTCTCACTCTGAGAGTGTAGCGCGGGCCGGCCTCACGCGCAAGGGCAGGCGACATGAGGACCAGGGTTGGTCTCTGACTGGCCAGGGGCGCGAGGCCGGCGCCGACGCTGTCTCGTCGGATCAGCTGGTCACCTGGAGCACCGACTACGGCTGACCCGGTTCTCCCCGGGGAGCGCTACGCCTGCTGGCCTCCTCTGGGTTAGCGGCCAGGGTGGACCAGGACTGCCCTGGTGCGGCTGCGTCCAGGGCGCTTTCTGGCAAGGCTCCCAACGGTGGGACGTCTGCCGGAGGCGTGGGAGGCTCTCCGGTGCCGGCTGCAGTGGAAACAGCCTCCTGCTGCACGCCAGCGGGAGCTGTAGCGGTAGCGGGATCTGGGCCAGAGGCCGCTGTAGGGGTGCTCTCAGGAGCTGGCGGCGGTGCGACGACGGTGGTCCCGTCGCTGGTGGGTGTGACTGTGACGGCAGGGGAGCCCGCCGGTGGGGGAACATAGCCCGGAGGGGCGTAGCCTGGGCTGAGAGCAGGCCCTGGTGGCATTGGCATGGCAAATGGCGGTGGGTAGGCGATCGGGCCGCCAGCGGGATAGGCTGCTACAGAGGGAAACGAAGGGGGATAAGCTGGATAGGCCGCAGGAGGAGCAGCCGCACCACTGACCGATGGCTGAGCAGGCAAGGGACCTGACGCCGCTGCTGGCGGGGCACTGGCCTGCTCCTGTCCTTCGCCATGCAGACGCTCCAGCTCCTGCTGGATTTCTTTGATATGCTGCTCAAGGGTGGCGAGATTCTGACAGAGTGGCAGCAGCTCGCTCTGGCTGAGTCTCCCATTGCAATACAACTCCATGACTTTGTTGGAGAGTGTCCGGTGCTCCAGACTGGCCTTGTAGCTCAGGTCATTCAGCACGATCTGCAGGTGCTGCATACGGGCCAGACGAGCCGCCTGCTGGGCTGCCTTTTCCAGGCCATGCTGGATGCTTTCTAAAATACTCATCAATACGCTCCTTCTGCTGCTCGCGGGCGATAGTACCTCTCAGCTCTGCCCTCACCGGCCCTCATTATAGCAAAGGGGCGACGCTGGCGTCGAGACAGGGTCGGTGCAGCGGCCCATTTGACAGGCCAGCTCTCCTGTGCTATACTAAGGTGTCCATTATGTGGATGATATTCCACTATGTGGAAAGGAGGCGCTGAAGTAATGCCCTCGGAGGAGGCGCGTGCGACGCGGGTGGGGGTCCTGGACAAGGCGATGGCCATTCTAGAGGCCTTCCCGCGGGGGGAGAGTGCTCTTCTGCCCCAGGAAATTGCCGAGAGGACCGGGCTACCGCTCCCGACAGTCTATCGGCTGGCTCAGGCTCTTGCCGAGCATGGGCTGCTGATGAAAGAAGGCTCGCGCTTTCGTTTAGGGCTGACCCTCCTGCGTCTTGGTTTGCTGGTAGCCGAGAGCATTGACGTACGCAGGCAGGCTCTGCCTCATCTCACCTGGCTCAACGGCCAGACGGGAGAAAACGCCGAGCTACACATTCGCCAGCACGAGACCAGGGTTGTCATCGAGGTCGTGCGCAGCCCCCACAATTTGCGTCCCTTTGCCGAGATCGGGGCCCCGCTGCCGCTGCATCGAGGCGCTGCTGGCAAGGTCTTACTGGCCTGGCTCGCTGGCGAAGAGCGCCTGGCTCTGGCCCGGGCCAGCCGTGAGCGCTTTGACAGTGAGCAGGTGGCTGGAGAACGGAATTGGGATGAAGGGAGCTTTTTGGCCGAGCTGGAGAGGGTGCGGCGTCAGGGATGGGCCTACAGTGAAGGCGAGCGGGTTGCTGGAGTGGCAGGGCTGGCCGCGCCTATCTTTGATAGCAGGGGCCAGGTAGCGGCAGCTCTCACGCTCGTCGCGCCCGCTGCTCGTCTTGGGCCGGAGCAACGGGCGCGCGCTATCCCCCTCGTCTGTCAGGCCGCGCGCCGTGCCTCCTACGACATGGGTCATACCGCCAGTGCCGCCAGCCTTGCTGGCGCGGCAGGCTCAGAGCGGCAAGAGCAGCGCCATCAGCGCCACGACGGTGTCGGCGCTGAGCCGCCCATGCCTTGAGCAAATGAAGGCGCATGTGAAACCAGCTACTCCTCTCGGGAGTACTGGCATTGGGAAGGAGGTCAGCAATCATGACGCTCGTTGAAGAGCTAGCAAACTTTGTGGTACGCAGCAGCTATGAGGATCTCTCGGCAGAGGCGCGCCGTGAGTTAAAGATTCGCGTGCTCGATTCGCTGGGGTGTGCCATTGGAGCCTTAGAGGGGCGACCTCTGGCTATTTTGCGTGAGCAGATCAAAGACTTTGGGGGCAATCCGCTGTCGACCTTGATTGCTGGAGGTCAAACGGCGCCAGACCGTGCGGCTTTCTACAACTCTGCCCTGGTGCGCTATCTCGACTATAACGATACCTTCATTGCTAAAGGGGAAAGCTGCCATCCCAGCGATAATCTGGGCGCTGTCCTGGCAGCCAGCGAGTATGCTGATCGCAACGGCAAGGATCTCCTGACTGCCCTGGCCGTGGCCTATCAGGTGCAGTGCCGGCTATCGGAGGTGGCCCCGGTACGGGCCAGGGGCTTTGACCATACCGTTGAGGGCACGTACGCTGTGGCGGCTGGCGTCTCGCGCGCTCTGGGCCTGGATGCCCAGCGCACAGCTAACGCCATCGCCATCAGCGGTACCGCCTATAACGCCCTGCGCGTCACCCGCACCGGCAGCATCTCCCACTGGAAAGGGATGGCCTACCCGGCGGTGGCCCACGCTGGTACTCATGCCACCTTCCTGGCCATGCGTGGCATGACCGGGCCGATCGAAGTCTTCGAGGGCAATAAGGGCTTCATGGAGAGCATCGCCGGACGCTTTACCATCGACTGGTCGCGCGAGAATCTGGAGATTGTTCGGCGCACCAGCATCAAAAAGTACAACGCTGAGTTCCACTCTCAGCCGACTCTGGAGGGCATTCTGCAGCTGCGCGAGCAGCACCAGCTACGTGCCGATCAGATTGAGCGTATTGAGATCGATACCTTCGATGTCGCCTATCATATTATCGGTGGAGGAGAAGAGGGAGACAAGCGCATTGTGCGCACCAAGGAGGAGGCCGATCATAGTCTCCACTACATGGTGGCGGTGGCCCTGCTCGATGGCAAGGTGACCCCCGAACAATATCGGCCCGAGCGCATCGTGGCCAGCGATGTGCAGGCCTTGCTCCGCAAGGTCGAGGTGCGGCCCGCCGACGATCTCAGTGCCCGCTTCCCTGTCGAGATGCCCTGTCGCATCCGGGTCCTGCTGACCGATGGGCGGCGCTATGATCTGGAGATTGCCGACTATCCGGGCTTCTATAGCCGCCCGCTGAGCTGGGAGCAGGCACTAGAGAAGTTCGAGAGTCTGACGGCTCCCTACACTGACGGCGAGCTGCGGCGCGCCATCGCCGAGACAGTGCAGCATCTGGATGAGGTGCCGGTGCGCCAGCTCACGGCCTTGCTGGCCCAGGTGCGCCTGCCAGCCGCTGGCGGGCCTGCCCTCTAGAGCAAGAGGGGGGTGGGCAGGTCGCAGCCCCCCGAGCGGCAGAGCGGCGCGTGGGTCCTGCGGCCTGCCAGTTCGGATAGTGGACCTGGCGGGAGATAGTAAACGGGCGATCAGACAAGGAGGGAGACAATGGCAGAGCGTGGCTTTACCTTCCTACGCATGAATGAGCGGCAGAGCAAGCCGCGAACACGCGGTATTACCGAGATTCGCGGCCCCTACTACACGGCGATGGGAAAGCGCTACCTGGAGGACGTGCTCGAGACGATGGGCGAATACGTTGACTCGCTCAAGTACGCTGGCGGCTCTTTCACGCTGATGCCGCCCAAAGCCGTACGCGAGCTGAACGAGACCGCCCACCGCTACAATGTGCTGGTCTCGACTGGCGGTTTCATCGAGTATGTCCTCACTCAAGGTGCGCAGGCCGTTGATCGCTATGTTAAGGAGTGTCGCGATCTGGGCTTCGACATTATCGAGATCTCTAGCGGCTTTATCACGATCCCTATCGATGACTGGCTGCGCCTGGTGGAGAAGGTGCAGAAGGAGGGTCTGAAAGCCAAGCCTGAAGTCGGTATTCAGTTCGGTGCTGGTGGCGCGACCAGCGTTGAGGAGTTGGAGGCCGAGGGGACGCGCGATGTAGGTTGGGCCATTGCTCAGGCCAGGCGCTTCCTGGAGGCCGGCGCCTACATGATCATGATCGAGTCCGAAGGAATCACGGAGAACGTCAAGACCTGGCGTACCGATGCGGTGGCCAGGATCATCGCCGAGCTTGGCCTGGAAAAAGTGATGTTCGAGGCCGCCGACCCCGAGGTCTTTACCTGGTACATCAAGAACTACGGTCCCGAGGTCAATCTCTTCGTCGATCACAGCCAGATCGTACAGCTGGAGTGCCTGCGCTCAGGTATCTGGGGCACGAAGAGCGTCTGGGGCCGCATCCTCACCTACAAAGGCGAGCAATCCTGATCCAGCGCCTGCCTCTAGCCAGCGGGGAGAACGAACTTCTCATTCTCCCCGCTTTTTGTTCACATTCAGCTGCACTGCAGGAAAGCTTGCTTTCTCGTCTCTGTAATGCTATTCTCTAAAGAGAATTATGCACATAATTGCATAGAATTGAAAGGAGCAACTTACCTGTGGATCACAAGCCAGTAGTGGGGTCAGATGGGCGGCTAGAGATTGCTCTAGCGCCTGTCTACAATGTCCTCAACAGCCTGGCGCTTCTCTGCGAAGCCGGACGGCTACGCGGTCTCAACGCCTGGGTGGAGCGTAGTGCCCAGCGCCTGACTGCTGAGCAGCGGCAGACGCACAAACTTATCTTTAGCGGGTTACGCGATGTACTCGTGGCTGGGGTAGCCGCTGCTTCATTCGCTGATTTTGCCACCTACCTGGAAGAGCTGGCTGGTATTGATCCAGAGGATTTACGCGATCGGGCGCTCCAGCATCTGCGCGCGCGTTGCGAGCGTCGTCTCTCCGCCACAGATGCTGAAGGACCCGCACCAGTGCCGTCGCCCGCGCGCCTACTCGCCGAACCAGAGACCTACCTTGCCTGTGCTGCCTATGCCGACGATGCTACCGCGGTGGCTGAACCAGCCTTGCTGCGTGAAGCGCATCGCTGGCTCAATCAGCCGACAGCCATGCAAGAGCTGGTCGTGCAGCATCTCCGTACACTCTGGCAGAAGCTCCTTGAGGCCGAGTGGCGGCGAGTACAGCCCATCCTACGCTGGCAGGTTGAGCAATTCAGTCACTATCAAGAATCAGCAGAGGAAGAGGTAGCAGCTGATCTGTTTCTGGCCCTCACTGGGCGTGAGCTGCCCACGGCTATCGAGGAGCGTACTATCGGAGTGGAGCGGCTGGTTCTGGTGCCGTCCTGGCATATGGGGCGTCATGTTAGCTGCTGGGAGCATGAGGAAGCGCTCTATCTCTTTTTCAGCGAGCCGCCCAACTACGATGTGGCTTTGCTCACCGCTCCCGTGGGGCAGGCTGAGCTGCGCGCGCGTCTGGCGGCGCTGGCGGATGAGACGCGCCTGCGCCTGATCGAGCTACTGGCTGAGCGTGATGAACTGACTGCTCAGGAGCTGATTACGGCTCTGGGCCTGAGTCAGTCGAATGTCTCGCGCCACCTCAAGCAGCTGGTCTCGCTTGGTTATCTCTACGAAAGTCGCGCCAGTGGAGCTGCGAAAGCCTATCGCCTCAGCGCGCCCTACTTCGTGCGGACCGCTCGCGCCCTGAAAGAGTTGATCAGCCTGCCAGTGGGGCAGCGCAGTGCTGACGAAGAGGCGCATCGTGGCGGATCGCATGCTCCCGATGTGCGTCGCTTCCTCGATCGGCAGGGGCGGCTCTGCCTCTGGCCGCCGGCCAAGCTGGGCGATAAGCAGCTCGTTCTCAGCTATCTGGCCTCCTTCTTTGAAGCGGGACGGCGCTACAGCGAGCAAGAGGTAAATGCCATTCTGGACCAGCATAGCGTGATCAACGATAGCGCAGCCCTGCGTCGCGCGCTGTGTGAATATCGCTTCTTAGAGCGGACGCGCGACGGTACCTGCTACTGGCTGGTGGCAATAGAGGCCCAAAGCTGAAGCGAGGCGACCGTTGGCATTGGGCGCGTCACGCCAGCGTGAGGGCCAGCTCATGGGAAGAGCGTCAGCAGCTCCGCTGGTTGGTGTGCCCAATGCTCAGGTCGCTCGGCGAGCAGACTTTCTGGGGAGAAGATACCTCCCCAGAAAGCGGCGACGGCCACCATCCCTGCGGCGTGAGCGGCGGCCATGTCTCCGGGATGGTCGCCCACATAGGCCAGCGTCTCCGCTGGGGTCTCAGCCGCGATCAGGCCAGCCGCAATCAGCTTCTCGCGCGCCTTCCAGAGCGGAGCGGGATGGGGCTTACGCTCCGCGGTATCCTGGGAGGTCACGGTGACCGTCAGCAGCGCGCTCAGCTCCAGATGGCGCAGATCAGTCGAGAGGCGCTCTGGCCCGGTATTAGTTACCACCGCTAACGGATAGCCACGGCGGCGCAATTCCTCCAGCAGAGCGCGCACCCCGGGGTAGAGGCAGGTCGAGCGATAGCCTTCGTGGGTGTAGTACCAGAGGTAAGAGGCAGCCACCTCTTCAGCATGGGGACCAGCGTAGCGCGCCGTACTTTCAGCCAGACGCAGCGGCGAAAGCTGGCGGAATTCCTCCATGTTCCGCGGAAAGATGCGCCCTGTATGTTGCTTATAGGCAAACTGCATAGCCGCCATCATACCGCGGGTTGAATCGGCAATGGTCCCATCCCAATCAAAAAGCACAGCCTGGAAAGGCCGGGCGGCCTTGCTCTCTGCAGTTTCAGTCACGCTCCTGATCACTCCTTCTCTATCGCTGCAGCCTATTATAGCGCATCCATTCGGTGGGTGGAGAAGCTGAGCCTGGTGGCCGCCCGCCGGCGGCAGCGTCTTGTAACTGCGCTGAGAGCGGGGAGGAGAAGGATAGGCGCCATATGACCGTTTTAGGGAGCGCGCAGAAGAAAGAGAAGACGAGCTGAGCGGGCGACCTGGCAGGAGAGGAGCGCCGGACAGGGCTTCTCGTCGCCCGCTCCCTCCATCTCTAACCAGCCGGCCCATCTCCTTGTTGGGGAGGAGCGGCGACCGTCAAGCGAGTTGCCAAGCAAGGCGGCACCACCAGCGTTACCAGAGCCGCACAGCCGAGGGCCAGCGCGCCAGCCGCCAGCTTTCCCAGCAGCCAGACCGCTGGCCAGGCCGAAAGCACTGCTCCCGCCATTGCCAACCCCAGAAGCAGAAGCCAGGCGCGCCAGCCAGCCTGGCGCCAACGCGGGTGAGCCGCGCCGCCCAGGAGGCCGCAGAACAGGCCGATCAGGAGCCAGAGGCCAGTCAAAGCCAGGGCCAGCGAAAGCGTCATTGCAGACCTCCCTTGCTTGTCAGCCCCTCAAGAGCCAACGAGCATAATCTTCCAGACAATAGCCGCCAGGCGGCTGCTATCGCCGAGCACTTGCAGCGGACTGAGTCCGCTCCGTACCTCAACGTGTTGAAAAATGCCAAACTCGGCCAGATCGTAAGGATGGTGCAGGCGCTGGAGGGCCGCCGCAAACGCCAGGGTCTCCGTAAACGGAACATAGGCGTCACTGCGGTCATGTAGCAAGAAGATGGGGGCCTCGATCTCGGTCACCACGCTCGCTGGCGAGAGTTGCGCCAGCAACGCGCGCATCTGAGGAGACAGAGCTGCCAGATTAGCTGCCACCTGCCCGGGCTGGTCGCCGGCCAGCAGATGGTAAGCCGCGCGTGTACTGGGAGAAAGGAGGTTCAACTCCGCCCTCGTCAACGGCCTGCCGTTCTGGGCGAAAGCGGCGCGCAAAAGAGCCGCCTCGTGGGAAGGGAGGATAGTACCCAGCGTGTGAGCCAGCGCCTGGAGTGGCACATAGTAAGGAATCCAGGTCTGGGTGTGCCCGTCAACCTGTAACTGATGAGTAGCGATGGCCTGTAACAGCGTTGTAGCCTCAAAAAAGCCACCGAAAGAGAGTACGAACGCCACCTGATGGCGGATGCGCGGATCGGCAGCGGCAAAGCAGGCGAGAGCATTGCCAGCGCTGAAGCCCACCAGGCCAATCCGTGAAGGGTCGACATCGGGACGCCGGGCCAGCAGCTCAAAGACCTGCACCACCGCGGCACTATCCGTCCGACGCAGCACGAAATCAAAGAGCGCTGGTGTCCCGACGATGGCCACCACCATCCCATCGCTCGCCAGCGAGCGCGCAAAGTTCACCAGCTGAACATCGGCGCGGTTATCACCCAGGCCGGCAATGACCACCACGGCCTGACGGCGCCCTGGAACCAGAGGGGCGGAGTCAGTGGGGGCATAAAGGTCTAGATATACCAGACCAGTGGCAGCAGAGGAGAGCGTCGTACGAGTAAAGTGGATCGGCTCGCCGAAGAGCCTGAAAGCGGGTCCTTGAGAAACGCTCAGCAGAGCCGGGAGCAGTAGCCCTGTGCGCAGGCTGGCCCGACCCCAGGGTGTGAGCGAGAGCAGGAGGCCAAGCAGCGTCAACACAGTCAGCAGAGCCTGAGCTGCCCGGTGTCCAAAGGGTGGCCTGCGCCTCCGGTAGGTCCCTCTTAGAGAGGAGACTGGCGGTGGACCTGTCTGCCCGCGGTCGCCGGCAGAGGCCGTAGCGGTAGGCACTGGCGGGCCGTCGAGAGGACGGGGGGCAGGAGCAGAAGATGCCTCCGACTGCGAGCAAGCCATCCCGCCTGCCAACCTTAGCGCTCTCGACTGCGCTTGTGCAGAACGGAACTGGCCTGTTTGCCAGGCGCGGGCCAGCCATGGCGGCGGCTCTGCATGGCGAAAAGAAAGAAGCGGGCTGAAGCGACCTGAGAGCCAGCTTGGGGACCGGGCCAATGGGTGGCAGCTTAGCGGCTGCGAGAGTAGCGGGGGCCTCATATACATGGCCGCCTCCCTCTGAAGCAAAAGCAGGAACGACAGCACAAGTCATAGTCTCAAACGAAAGAGGCAGCCCACAGGCAACAGCGCACACAGGTCCCCATGCAGAGCATGGTAGAGTTCCGGGACCAGGGCTGGATTGAGCTGGATTGAGTTGAGCCAGGACCTGCCGAAGCGAAAACAGAGGGGCAGCCACACATGCCAGCCAAAGCGCTGCCTGGCCCGGCGGCAGCCGGATGGCGGGCTGCCCATCCTCTCGCGGAGCCGTCTTACTCGCTCAGGGGAAGCCCACGCGTCGCACTCCGCGCTCCGCCTTCATCAACTACTCAGTCAGCGGCAGCCTCAACCACCACGGGGCCGCTAATCACCTCTTGCGAGACGAGCACCACGGAGCTGCCCAACGTCCCCATCCAGGTAGTGGCCACCTCATCGGCCTCGCGGAGCTGGCGCGGGTCAGCAGAGAGATTGATCGTCACCAGCTGATCCTCGCGGTTCAAGACATAGAAGCCCATGAAACCGGGCAAGCGGCGCACCAGAGGGATCAGATCCTCCTGAATGCGCCGGGTCACGGTAATCACCTTGCCGCTATCGATACGGTACTTACGAATCGTGCCTTGCATGGTAGTCGTCTTCCTTTCACCAGGTCCAGCGAAAATAGAAGCGAGAGAAGAGAAGGCGAGAACAGACGCTATACCTCGCGTCTCTGACCAGGCAGAGGAGCGGGGCAAGCATTCACCCAATAGTATAAAGTATGAAATCAATGAGGGAGCCGGAGCAGGCGGTCAGGAAAGGCTGCCCTGCTCCAACGGCGACAGGCCCGGGACGAAAGCGCTCCACTGCTGCAACTGGTCGCAGGTCTGCGTACAATATTTCAGGAGAAAGGCCAAGGGCATCGGGCGGGAGTAGCAAGCAAGCAGAGAAGAAGAGGACAGGAGGGGTTGGGGAGAGCTTTCCTACTCTTGGCTGAATAGTGGACGCTTCTATATGTGCTAATCCCGCTCCGGTGTGATATGCTTAATGGTGGCAAGCTGGTTAAGAATCGGCATTGTGTGGAGATAGGCATGGACCTGAGTGTTGATGGCAAGTCAGAGCGTATTCCATACAGCTCGCACATCTGTCAGCTGTACAGCAAAGTGACAGAGATTGCCGGGGTCACGGCCCGGCTATTGCGTGCGGGGATTGTCGCATCGGAGAAGTGCCTGTTCGCGGCGGCGCCAGCGCAGGTGCAGGAGTTGCGGGAAGAACTGGTGAAGCTGCAGCTTGATGTAGACGCCTTAATTGCCAAAGGGCAGCTCATTCTCTCCAGCGAGCGGGAGCCGTTTCTCTCCAACGGGAAGCGGTTTGATCCTTATTTTTTATTGTCCACGCATCAGACCTTTATTACGCAGGCGCTGCGTGATGGCTGGAAAGCAGTGAGGATCTCGATCGATATGACCTGGTTGGCCGGAGAGCTAGCCACGCCCGAGCAGCTCTTAAAATACGAGGCCCTCTGTGATGCGGTCTTTACCTTTCAGAACCGGCCCATCATTGCCCTGATGCATTACGATTACGGGAAATTGCTGCCCAGCCTTGTGGTGGAGATGCTCAAGCTTCATCCTATCTCCGTCGTAGGCAAATTCATCCGGCGCAATCCCTACTATTTGAACTCCGAGCAGTACATGATCAAGATTCTGAGGATGCATCGGGAGAAAGAGAGAAAAGAGCCAGGGCCGCCAGAGCGTGGGGGCGGGCGAGACTAGCGGAGACCAGCAGTGGTGAGCCGTGCCTGGTCAGGCCTGGTCATGCCTAGCCACACCGGAGTGCCAAGAGGTGCGTGAGCGAGCCAGGAAGGAGGGCCTGCGTCTCAGCTCGTCTGTTGGCAACAGCAGCTAAGCTCGACCATCGATCTGGTCTTTGCCTCCTTACTCGGCTCCCTCTTTTCTCACGCAGGTAACCCGTCGCTACTGCGCACCAGGTGGACACCCAGGCGTTCCCAACGCGCCAGCTCCTCCTCAGCCAGGGCATCGAAGTTGATCGTTGGGTGCTGGACAGAGCTGATGCAATCGCGTAGTACATAGAGGCGTTGAAGCACAGCGGGTCGTTGACTGAAGTACTGAACAAGCTGGCGACCGCTCTCCAGCACGCAGTGAGACTTTGCCTCGCCCGCCAGGAAGACGCGATCGTGCTGCATAATCGTCTCAAGCAAGGCTGTATTGAGCTGGCTAGCAGGATCTGAAGGATCGGGCACCTCGGCGCCGAAGATGCCGTAGAACTCCGTCCGTGGAGTCAGGCCCTTCACAATATAGTGAGGCTGCGTCTGGCGAGCCGCGCTGTGCCAGGCCAGGGCCTCGCTGATGGGGGCCACCAGCATATGGCCCAGCGTGCCCTGCATCGTATGATAAGGCCAGATCATCAGCTCCTTGCGGGCCTGCTGACGCAGCGCCTGCACATAGTGGCGTGACCACTCTGGCTCCCGGAGGGGGAGCCAGCGACCTTCCTGGACATCTTCGACGGTGATCGTTGTAAACGGAGCCGGGTGCTCGCCCGTTTGAGGGTTCTGCCACCAGGTAGGATAGAAGATCTGGAAAGGCAAATGCGTGTCGAGCGAGGCGTAGATCGCCGTAATCCGATCGGCGTGGGCATAGAACCAGGTCAGCAAGCGCCCAACATCCTCTTGGGCGCCTGGGACAGAGAGCGTGCCGCTGGGATCGACAAAATCATGCTGATAGTCGACCAGCACCAGCGCGATGCGCTCGCGGTCCGTGCTGGCGGGAGCGAGGCCCGCCTGACGCCCGGCCTCACTGAACTCTGCGATACGGGCGGCGTAAGGGCCTCTGAAGGCATCCTGCGGATCAAAACTTGCTGGAGCCAGAGATCGTGCACTCATAGTAGACTCCCTCATCCAGACCAACGCCGCGGGGCAGAAGCCACGCAGAAGAGCGCGGACTCGGGAGCCGTGGCCAGGAAAGAGGTAGCCTAAGCCTGGCCAGCTCCTGCTCTCTCTGGGCCTGCCTGCCCGCGCGCGTCGAGAACGGCGACGCAGCGAGCGCGGGGCGAGTCCTGCCCGTAGGGTGAAGGGAGGAAAGAGGCCGCCCCTCCCATTGGCCAGCCGGGCGCTCGCCTGGCTATACAGAAAGTGTTAAATCTACACTAAATGGTCATTTAGAGTATAGCCTGTCCTGAGAGAAAAATCAAGGGGAGGGAAAACGAATCGCAAGCTCTTCGCCCTGCCTTGCGTTGAAAAAGATGACATGATATAATACCTTAGAACATAGAGGAACCTTGAGAAAAGTGGGGCCCCCCCACTTTTCTGCTTGCCAGGGACTTTTTCTTTGCACTCGAACAACTTGCAGTAAGTGTTTACTGGGCGACCAGCGAGCGGGAGGGAGAAGGCATCATGAGAAGTGAATTTCAGGCTGCTATTGCGCAGTTGATTGCCGAAAAAGGATTGCCCCGCGAAGTGGTGATGGAGACCGTGGCCAATGCCCTCTTATCTGCCTACCGCAAGAGCTTCGGGGGCGGGGACAACGTGCGCATCGAGGTGGACAAGAACGGCGAGGTCCACGTCTGGACCACCAAGCGAGTGGTTGCCCAGGTCAAAGATCCCAACGAGGAAATCTCGCTGGCGGAGGCACAGCGTCTCATGCCGAAGGCCGCCCTGGGGCAAACGATTGAAGTGGATTCATCGCATATCTTCGAGCGCATTCCTACCCAGACGGCCAAGCAGGTGATTCTGCAGCGCATTCGTGAGGCCGAGCATGAGCATCTCTACGAGCAGCTCAAAGAGTGGGTGGGGGAGATCCGGCTGGGCACGATCACGCGCCGTGATCCGGCGCGCGGGTGGCTGCTCGACTTTGACCTTGAGCGTGTCGACAAGGTCGAGGGGCTGATACCTTTCAGCGAAGAGGTGCCTAGCGAGCACTATCGGGTCGGCCAGCGATTGCGTGTCTATATTGTCGATGTGCGTCGTGTCCAGGGGCGGCTGTTGCAGATTGTGGCCTCGCGTTCCCATCGCGACCTGGTGCGGCGGCTCTTTGAAGCCGAGGTGCCCGAGATCTACGAGGGCACGGTCGAGATCAAGGCTATTGCTCGTGAGCCGGGTAGCCGGACCAAGGTGGCGGTGGTTGCTCACCAGGAGGGCCTTGACCCCATCGGCTCCTGTGTTGGGGTGCGGGGATCGCGCATCAATAATATTGTGCGCGAGCTGAACGATGAGAAGATCGATATCATCTTGTGGAGCCCCGACCCGGCGACATTTGTGGCGAATGCTCTCAGCCCCGTTAAGCCTCTGCGTGTCGAGCTGCGGGAGGCCGAGCGTACTGCCCAGGTGGTGGTCGCCGAGAAGCAGCTCTCGCTCGCCATTGGTAAGGATGGACAGAACGCGCGCCTGGCTGCAAAGCTCACCGGCTGGCGGGTCGATGTGGTCAAGCCTGCCGAGGGCGAGGTCTATGAGGAACCTGTAGAGGAGGCCATCTCGTCGGTGAGCGCTCGCCGTGAGCGTGGGCGTCATGATGGTGGCAGGCGCTCCACCTCGTCACGCAGCGGGAAATATCGCTAAAGGACTGCTCGTTTATCCGCAGCACCTTCGCCTGTCTGTCGGCCTCTGCAAGTTTGCTCGCTGCCTGCTGGCCCAGGAAGTCGCTGATTCACCTCTGCTTCCTGGCCCGCGCCCGCTAGGCGGGCCAGTGGCGTGGCACGAGTAGATCGTGTGGCTCTCGGCCTTCTCTCCTCCAGTTCCCGGCAGGCAGCAGGTGTTGCCTTTCACCGGGTGGCTATAGGGGTGGGTCAGGAGGCGGGGACGAACTGCGGCGAGCCAGTCCCGGGCCACGTGACCAGCAAGAGGCTTGGCTATGGCTGGGACTGACTGGCACCCGTCCAGAAGCATATCGAGAAGAAAGGGCAGGAGTACCTCATGATGGCCAAAGCCGCTAAGGGAGGGCGCCAGAAACACGTTCCGCTGCGTACCTGTATTGCCTGCCGCGAAACCAGGCCAAAGCGCGAGCTGCTGCGCATTGTGCGCACGCCCGAGGGACGGGTTCTACTCGACCCAACCAGCAAGAAGTCCGGGCGCGGAGCTTATCTCTGCGCTCGCTATTCCTGCTGGCAAAAGGCGCTCAAGGTCAAAAAGGCAGGTGATCGCTGTCTGTTAGAGCACGAGTTTGAGCTGTCGCTCTCCGCCGAGGACCGTGCAGCGCTGGAGGAATACCTGGCCACCTTGCCGCGAGAGGAGCAGCCTCCCACGGGCCTGGCCAGGCCCGTGACCACCTAGGCGCGTGCTAACCTGGGCGAGCGGAGCGCTCTTGCATGCGGCTGCCAGAGGGTAGACCGATGCTCGTGGCTCTCCCGCTCTCCATGTCCTTCCCAATCTGAGCCGTGGTGGCGCAGAGCGGTGGGACCGGGGAGAAAATTGGCTACAGGCTCAACTATAGCGGGTTGCAAGGGTCCAGCGAGTAGGCTATACTGGAGAAAAGTTCGCAGCTTCCTGAATCCTTTGTTACCCTGTCCAGGGCCGAGGAATAGGAAGCGAGTGGGCGCTTTCCTTGTTGTTATTGTCGTATGTGTCACGCGATCTTGACTCTTCTTTACAGAGACACAGCCCCTCGTCTACAGGGCAGACGTGGTGCGCCAATGTTTGCGGAGCAAGGGCTATGCTAGGATAACCATAGCAGCGACTACGCCAGAGTGCGCAGACTGAGACAAACATGCCTGGCCTGCATTAGCGAGGGCTGTCTCCTCCCTTCACCTGAATGGCGCCTGCCTTTGTTGGAAGGGAAGGTGACAGTCCTTTGTTGTGGCTGTGAAGAGAGGTCTCCACCGCCAATTGTGGCGCATCATTCTCGATAGAAGGGAGTCTTCTTCATGAGAAATACATCTGAATCAACCACGAACACCAACGAGCAGGCGAAGGCAGCGACGACGCGCAGCCGTACCGGCACTCGCCCGAAAACTGAGAACGCCACACAGGGCGGTCAGGAACGTTCGACCAAGCCAGGCGCTCAAGGTGCACAGCGCCGCAGTGCGCCGCCGGCGGGTGCGCCTCCGGCGCGCAGTCAGCCGCAGCACCAGCAGCACCAGCAGCACCAGCAGCACCAGCAGTATCAACCACATCAGCATGGCGGCGGAGCTGGCCAGCCGTCGCAGCAGAGTGGAGCGGGTGTAACCTCCGTTCAATCCCAGCGTCCGGGACCGGGGAGCGGTCAGCGGGGTCAGCGGCCCGGAGGAGGGCCTCAGTCCCAGCGCTCTGCCTCGCCCGCTGGTGGGGGAGCGAGCAGATCGACAGCGGGAGGCGGGCCTTTCAGCGGTGGAACCTCTGGGAGCGCCACCGTCACTCGTAGCGGTGGACACGGTGGGACGGGTCCCTCGGGGGGAGGTGGTGCCAGTGCCCATGCCCCGGTGCCGACCTCAGCGTCCTCGCGGCCTGCGGCTCGTCCCCGTCCTGGGGGAGGACGACCTGGCTCCTCGTCTCAGCGCAGCCATGAGCGGCATAGCAGCCTGGTCAGGGAGAAACCCCCGACCGGTCCCGTGGCTATTCCGCCGCAGATTGTCGTCAGGGACCTGGCCGAGCTACTGCACGCGACGCCTACGGAGATCATTCGTCATCTGATCAAACATCACATCTTTGCCAGCATTAACCAGGTGGTCGATTACGAGCAGGCGGCCCTGGTAGCGCGCGATCTTGGCTTTGAGCCGACGCCGCAGGTTTTCTCGCCGACCAGCGCCAGCCTGCAGCGGGGGGCGTTGCCGACCAGCGCTGTGTTGGAGGCGGCGCGCGACGACAAAGATACCGTGCCTATTCCGCCGGTGGTCACCATTATGGGCCATGTCGATCACGGTAAGACCACCTTGCTCGACATGATCCGTAAGACCCGTGTGGCCGCTGAAGAGGCTGGAGGAATCACTCAGCACATCGGAGCCTACCAGGTGGAGGTCAAGGGGAAGAAGATCACCTTCCTCGATACGCCTGGCCATGAGGCTTTCACCGCCATGCGTGCGCGTGGAGCGCAGGTCACACACATTGCTGTCATCGTAGTGGCCGCCGATGACGGGGTGATGCCGCAGACGCGCGAGGCTATTGATCACGCTCGCGCTGCCAATGTGCCGATCATCATCGCCATCAACAAGATCGACAAGCCGACGGCCAATCCTGAGCTGGTCAAACAGCAGCTGGCCGAGATCGGTGTGATCGTCGAGGACTACGGCGGAGACACGGTCTGTGTACCCATCTCGGCCCGCACCGGGGCTGGCATCGACGAGCTGCTGGAGATGATCCTGCTGGTCGCCGAGATGCAGGATCTGCGGGCCAACCCGAATCGTCCAGCTGTCGGCGTGGTCATCGAAGCCAAGCTGGAGAAGAACACCGGCCCGATGGCCACCATCCTGGTCCAGGAAGGAACCCTCAAGATGGGCGACCACATTGTCGTCGGGCCATTGGCGGGCAAGGTGCGCGCTATGTTCAACGACCGGGGCAAGCGCATCCAAAAGGCGCCTCCCAGCACGCCGGTGAGCATCCTTGGTCTGCCTGAGGTACCTCAGCCTGGCGATCGCCTCGAAGTAGTGCCTGATGAGCGCACTGCCAAGCAGCGCGCTGCAGAGATTGCCGAGCAGCGCCGTGCCGAGAGCAGCTTGCCGGGTCATGTCAGTCTCGATACCCTCTACATGCAGATGCAGGAAGGAAAGACCAAAGAGTTGAATATCGTCCTCAAGGGCGATGTTCAGGGAACGGTCGAGGCCATCAAGAATGCCTTGCTCAAGCTGGGCGAGGAGAAGATCAAGCTGCATCTCATTCACGAGGGCGTTGGCAACATCACCGAGACCGATGTCCATCTGGCCGCCGCTTCCGGAGCCATCATTATCGGCTTCAACGTTAAGGCCGATAACGCAGCTCTGCGTCAGGCTCAGAAAGAGGGCGTCGAAATCCGCTATTATGATGTGATCTATCAGCTGATCGAGGACATCGAGGCCGCCCTCAAGGGCCTCCTGGAGCCGACCTATCACGAGGTGGTCGAGGGCCATGCCGAGGTGCTGCAGCTCTTCCGCAGCGGCAAGAACACCGTGATCGCCGGCTGCCGGGTCACGGATGGCAAGATTACCCGCACTTCGCAGGTGCGTGTGCTGCGTAACGGAACGAAGGTGCACGAGAGTCGTGTGGCCTCATTGCGGCGAGGCAAAGATGATGTGCGTGAAGTGGCCGCCGGTTATGAATGTGGTATGATCATTGAAGGCTTCAGTAACGTGCAGGTTGGCGATATAATTGAAGCCTTCAGGCAGGAAAAGGATTGAGGCCCAGGAAGGGGATGGATCATGCCAAACCTGTATCGCCAGGAAAAGCTGGGTGAGTTGATTGCCGAGGAGCTTAGCGATCTGCTACGCACGCGCATGAAAGACCCGCGCATTGGCTTTGTCAGCATTACGCGGGTAGAGGTCAGCGGTGATCTGGCCCACGCCAAGGTCTATGTCAGTGTACTGGGCAGCGATGAGGAGCGCCGCAATACGATGGCGGCCCTCAAACGGGCTACTGGCTTTCTACGCCATGAGTTGGCGGGCCGTCTGGTGCTGCGACATGTGCCTGAGCTGGTCTTCAAGCTGGACCTCTCGCTAGAGAAAGGGGCCCAGGTCATGGAGCTGATCAAGCAGATCGAGCAAGAACATGCTCAGCAGCAGGAATCTCAGGCTGGCCTGCCTGCTCAGCCGGGCGCGGAGGAAGAGCGAGGTCAGACCACTGATTCAACGGAGGCGGAATGAACGCATCTGCGACTGCCCTGGCGGCTCAGCTACCAGTGGACCAGGTGGAGCGTGCCCTGGCCTTGCTAGGTCCGGCCCGGCGCGTGGCCCTGCTGGCCCATGAGCATCCCGATGGAGACTGTCTTGGCTCCGCCCTGGGCTTGGCGCATATGCTCTGGGCCTTGGGCAAGGTAGCGGTGCCCTGTTGTGCCGACCCGCCGCCGCGTGCTTATTCCTTTCTTCCAGCGCAGGAGCGCTTTCAGCAGGATCTGGGAGATGAGGATTTCGATCTGGTGGTTGCGCTCGATGCAGGAGAGCTGCCGCGCTTTGGCCGCCTCTATGAGGGTCACCGCTCCTTCCTGGAGCAGGTGCCGTTGCTCAATATTGATCACCATATCAGCAGTGCAGGCTGTGGGCAGGTGACGATCATTGATCCAACAGCAGCGGCTACAGCGGAGCTGCTGGTCCTCTTCCAACAGCAGGCCCGGCTGCCGCTGACGCCAGAGGCGGCCCTCTGCTTGCTGACAGGCTTGATGACCGATACTGGCTCGTTCCAGTTTCCCAGCACGACCGCTCGCACGCTGGAGGCAGCCGCTCTGCTGCTGCAGGCCGGAGCCTCGCCCGAGCCAATCGCCCAGGCCGTCTTTCGTACGCGCCCGCTGGCCCAGGAGCGCCTGCGGGCCAGGGTCCTGCTACAGGCGCAGACGGCCTGCGATGGGCAACTGATCTGGTCGTGGGCCAATGATGCCACGCTGGCCGAGACTGGAGCCTTGCCGGAGATGGATGATAATCTGTCCGGCCTGCTCCGTGATATCGAAGGAGTGAAGATTGCGGCCTTCTTCAAGAGCTATGGTACACCCGGCACGACGCGTCTGAGCCTGCGCTGTGCGGCTCCCTATAACGCCGCCGAGATCTGCCAGCGCCTGGGGCGCGGCGGCGGCCATGCCCGCGCCGCGGGGGCCACGCTTGATCTACCGTTGGAGCAGGCGATTCCTTTTGTAGTAGCCAGGCTGGAGGCTGAGCTACGGCGGGGAGAGGAGCAATGGACGGCATCCTCAACATCAACAAACCCGTAGGTCTCACCTCGCACGATGTCGTCGCGCGTGTGCGCCGTCTGCTGCGTCAGCAGCGTGTGGGCCACGCTGGGACGCTGGACCCGCTCGCCAGCGGCGTTCTGCCCGTCTGCGTCGGTCTCGCCACGCGCGTTGCCGACTATCTGAGCGAGAGTGGCAAAGCCTATCAGGCCGAGATTGTCCTGGGGGTAGAGACCGACACCTATGACCGCGAGGGGCAGGTTCTGAACACGCAGCCGGTCCCAGATGTTAGCCGTGAGCAAATTGAGAGCCTCCTGCGCACCTTTATCGGGCCACAGCTGCAGGTGCCTCCGCCCTACTCAGCGATCAAGCTGCAGGGGGAGCCGGCCTATCGTCGCGCCCGGGCCGGTGAGAGCCTCAAGCTGGAGGCCCGCCCGGTCGTGATTGAGCGCCTGGTCCTCCTCGCCTGGGAGAAGCCGCGGCTACAGCTAGAGATCGAGTGCAGTAAGGGAACCTACATTCGCTCGCTGGCCCATGACCTGGGCCAGCGCCTCGGTTGTGGAGCTTATCTGAGCGCTTTGCTGCGTACACGCAGCGGGCCATTGACGCTGCAGGAGAGCATCACGCTGGAGCAGTTGGACGAGGCGCTGGCAAGCGGCAACCTTGAGCGTTATCTGCTGCCGCTGGATATTGCTCTCCAGCATTACCCGGCGCTTGTCGTCGATGCTAAAACTCTGCAGCGGGTCCTGCATGGGAACAGCTTCCGCGCTCCCGGCCCGGAGTCAGAGAGCCTGACCTTCGCCCCAGCTCCCGGCAGGGGAAAGGACGGCCCCCACCCGGGAGAACAGCCCCAGCTGGCGCGCGTCTGCGACGAGCAGGGCCGGACCTGGGCCTTAGCTGTCTGGAAGCCAGAGCAGCGCCTCTGGCAGCCGATGCGAGTCTTTGGACCTGAAAGAGGCTCCTGAGCGGGACGGCAACGGCGAGCAATTCCCCCAGGCTGGTTAAGAAAAGGCGCGATTGTTGCCTGACCACTAGAGCTGTGATACTATTAAAACGCCCGCTGCGGGTGCGACACTGAGCAGAACGTAAAGGGCCACCACTATTCATTATGAACTATCAAACCACCGTAACCGCGCAGGAACCAATTGTCATCACCATCGGGAACTTCGATGGCATTCATAGAGGGCACCAGCGCCTGCTCCATGAGCTGCGAGCATTGGCGGTGACCCTGGGCTGTAAACCAGTGCTGCTGACCTTTGAGCCGCATACGCTGGCGGTCGTACGGCCCCATGTGCCACTGCAGTGCCTGACCTCGTTGGAGGAGAAACTGGCGCTGGCGCGGCGCTATGGCGGGGTCGAGGACTATATCGTCATACAGTTTACGCCACAGGTCGCGGCCATGTCGGCTCGCCAGTTTCTGGATGAGCTGCGGGCGGCTTTTGACCTGAAAGGGCTTGTGGTAGGCGAGAACTTCAGCCTGGGGCATAATCGCGAGGGCAACATCGCCTTCCTGCAAGGCTATGGCGCAGAGCATGGGCTGGTGGTCCGCGCGCTCCCACTGGAGGAGATTCGCGGAGTACGCGTGAGTAGTACAGAGATTCGCGCGCTCGTCAGTGCAGGCCGAATCGCCGAGGCTGCCGATCTGCTCGGACATCCCTTGCTCTTGAGCGGCATCGTCGTTCACGGCGATCATCGTGGCAGGCTGTTGGGTTTCCCAACAGCCAATATTGTGCCAGAGCCGTTTCGCCTACTGCCGGCCAACGGCATCTACGCGGCGCGGGTGGCGGTGGAGGAGGCGGGAATGAGTGACGTGTTTTCTTCTCCTCACGTCTATAAGAGTGCGGTAAACGTCGGGATTCGTCCTAATTTTCCCAGCAAGCGCCCACTGGTGGAGGCGTACCTGCTGGATGTCGAGCTTGATCTCTACGGCAAGCGCATTCTGGTAGAATTCATCGCACGATTACGCGATGAGCAGCGTTTTGACAGTATAGATGCCTTGAAGGAGCAGATGGCCGCCGATGTGGAGCAGGTTCGGCAGATTCTGTAAAGGGAGCGTGAGTCAGGGTGAAAACGCGCCAGAATCCACTCTCACGGTTTGAAGCCTTTATGCAGCGGCTGATCGAGGGGCCGTTTGCGTTTCTCTTTCCTTCGAGACTGGAGCCGGTGGAGGTGGCCCGCAAGCTGGAGCGGGCGATGGAAGATAACGTTTTCCAGGGGGTGGATCGCCTGCTGGCACCAAACGTCTACGATATTTATTTGAGCATCAAGGACCATCAGCGTTTCTCCCCCAGCCAGGCGATTCTGGTCCGAGAGTGGCAGGAAGATCTCGTGAATCTGGCCCGCCAACGACACTATACCCTGCGCTCCAATCCGGTGCTGCGCCTGCACGCCGACAGCAGCTTGCGTCCTGGCCTGGTTCGCATCGAGGCCGAACTGGTTGACCGGCAGCATCGCACCGGCGATCCCAGCGTCGATGGCGAGGTGATGGAGACCCAGGCCCTGAGCGCCGAGCAGCTCGCGCAGCTGCGGGCCCAGTTGCAGTCTGGCCAGCTCTTGCCCGGCATCGATGTGCCCGCCGGCTCCTCGATGAGTGGCCTGGCTACCGTCCGCCCCGCTCCCCCTATGCCGCAAGCCTGGCTGACCATTCGCGTGCCACAGGGTCAACAGATCTATCGTATCGAGAAGCCGGTCGTCAATATCGGGAGACAGCTCAATAACGATATTATTGTCGAAGATAAGCGTGTCTCGCGCTACCATGCTCAAATCAAATATCAGCCTAATGGCCAGTTTATGCTCTTCGATCTCGGTAGCACGAACGGAATCACAGTGAATGGGATGCCCGGGGTACGGCAGCATACCCTGCGCAGCGGCGATCGTTTCACCATTGGAAGCTACGATTTCTACTTTGAGCGAAGGTAGGGACACTGACTCATGCCTTTGGATGTCTTTTTATTGATATTAAGGATCTTGCTGCTCATCCTTCTCTACCTCTTTTTGATGCAAGTTGTGCTGACGATCTCCCGCGATCTGCGCAGGACGGCGGCGCTGGGAAGCGAGATGAATGTGCGCACGCCGCCGGTGGTCGGGCATCTGGTAGTGGTCGATAGTGGTCCCAGCAATCTGCTGCCGGGGACGCGCTTTGACCTGATGCCACAAACAACGATTGGGCGTGGTCCTACCAACACGATCCAGTTGCCCTACCCTTTTATTTCCGCCGAGCATACGCGGCTCTGGTATCGCAATGGTGTCTGGTATGTCCAGGATGCCGGTAGCGTCAATGGTACCTTCCTGAATAGCAAACCGGCTCGTGAGCCATTACCCGCCCGGCCCGGTGATCTGATCCAGATCGGGCCGGTCTCTTTTAAGCTCACGCCCTAGCTCGCAGAGCCTGCTCTTCCCTTCCCGATCTCTCTGACTCGCTCACTGGCTCGTTTGGTCGGTTGAGGGGCGCGCTGGTAGGCTGCGGCGTGGCTGCTTGGGTTCGGTTCGGTCTCTCTTCAGGCGCTCGCTAGGGTTTGGGGGTATGGCTCGGCGCGCCCCGGTTTGCCAAGACTCGCTGACAGTGAAAGGTCTGGCTGCAATGACGTTTCGCTATCGCTGGAAAGAACTGGGATTGTTCATTATCCCATTCCTGATTCTGCTGCTGGGCATGTCCCAGCTTTTGCTGGCTAATCGTGATCAGACCTCCTCGCTGAGCACGCGCAATTTGCCGCCGATCCAGGGCCTCATCCCTATCCTGGGGCTGATCGCCCTGTTTGTGACGGTCAACATCGTGCTGAGCTTCTTTTTCTCGCGAGCTGATCAGATGCTCCTGCCGCTGGTGGGATTACTCAGCGGCCTGGGGGTCCTGATGGCGATGCGCATCGGTCCCGATATCAATCGCCCTACGCTGGGGACGCAGCAGCTGATCTGGGTGATCCTGGGCATTATCATGTGCATGGTCACACTCTTCGGCCTGCGTCGTATGCAGTGGCTGGAGCGCTACAAATACACCTGGGCCGTGCTGGGCCTCTTTCTGGTCTGTGTCACCCTGGTCAATACTCTCCATGTGAAGAATCTGGACAGCCCGACACATGACCAGCTCAAGCTGGGTCCTTTTGCCTTCCAGCCCTCGGAGTTGCTCAAGATCTGCATTGTCATTTTCTTTGCGGCCTACCTGAGCGAGAATCGCGATATTCTGGCTGGCAAAGGCCCGCGCTTTGGTCCCTTCCGTCTGCCACCATTGCGCCAGCTCGGCCCTGTCTTTATGATGCTGGGCATTGCCTTGCTGCTCTTCCTGGTGGTCCGCGAGTTAGGGCTGGCCCTGTTGATCTACGGCCTCTTTCTCTGCATGATCTACCTCAGCTCGCAGAAGAAGTCGTATGTCTTCTTTGGGTTGCTGCTCTTTGCCCTGCTGGCCCTCATTGGCTACTCACTCTTCAGCTATGTGCGCAACCGCTTCGCGGTAGTTGGCTTTGATGTGGTCAACTGGCAGCACTGGACCGCCGCCCAGACCAACTTTGCCGAGAATCAGGGCTTCCAGATCGTCCAAGGGCTGATTACGCTCTCTAGCGGTGGCATTCTTGGGGCCGGCCTTGGTCTGGGGCATCCGACGATCGTTCCGGTAGTGGAGTCGGATATGGTCCTGACGGCCTTCGGCGAAGAGTTAGGGCTGGCGGGCTTATTGGCCCTCATCGGCCTCTACCTGCTGCTGATCTACCGCGGCTATCGCATTGCTATGGAGGCCCGTGATCCCTTTAATCAGCTGCTGGCGGCGGGCCTGACCTCCATCTTTGCGCTGCAGACCCTCATTATTGCCGCTGGCAATATCAAGCTGCTTCCCCTCACTGGTATTCCCCTGCCCTTCCTGAGCTATGGTGGTAGCTCGGTGATCGCTAACTATATCATTATCGGTCTCCTCCTGCGCATCTCTCATAATACTGCCCTGGAGCGTGAAGGGCTGGCTTAGCTGCCACTACTCTGCCCTCGGTGGCTCCAGGCACATAAACTGAGCCAAAGCCGGCGCGCCGTCTGATCAGGGCACAGGTGACGCGCCGGGACTCTGGCTTGCTTCCGTGGAGGAAGTTGCCTGTCTCGCCCATTGATTGCCTCTGCCACGACACTCGCTCAGGAGACTGGCAGGCGCCCCTGCCGTTGTGGGTCGCGTCCCTGTCCGCGGCTCGCCAGCGGCAGCGGTTGCGCTGCTAGCGTTGACCAGGTTCGCTGACGCCGGCGCTGGGCCAGTACGAGCGGGATGAGCAGGAGCAGGAAGGACCAGCCCCACAGGCCGCGCAACCAGCTGATCTGCAGGCCTGGGAAGAAGGGAAGCCCTGTGCGCTCCATTCCCCAGACATAGCCGGCGTAAATTGAGAGCATACAGAAGGCGGTGAAGGCCGTAGTAACGGCAAAGGCTCGCGAGCGGAGCAAGGACTGCCAGCTCTTGTCGCTTGCCAGCATGAGCAGGCTTAAGCCAACCCAGCTCACCAGATACCACGGCCAGAACCAGGTTGAGCCGACGAAGCAGAAGAGAAGCCAGGCCAGGGCCATCCAGCCAAAGAGGGCCGGAAGCGAACGGATAGAGGCAGGCCGTCGCCAGGTGTAGAGGCAGAGGCCACCGTAAGCGAGAACGAAGAGCAGGCTGGCGATAGCGTGGGCGACAATCTCAGGATAGGAACCCGTATTTGGATCAATCTGAATCAAGCGAATCTGGGCAATCGTCGCATAAAGATGTACGAGAAATTCATATGGGGTGTTGCGAGCCATCGAGGCACTGGGGTTGACCCGGAACAGGCGCAGGACTGCCCCGTGCTGCCAGAATGGCCAGTAGAGCAGCACAATACAGCCAGTGTAAGCGAGCAGCATGGCAGCTGGTAGGCGCAGACGCTGCCAGAAGGGACGCCGCTCCTCACAAGCCAGGAGGAAGAGCAACAGACCGGGGAAGATGACAATAAAGGTAATTTTGAGACAGGCAGCCAGGGCCAGAACCAGCGTGGCAGCCAGCAGCCAGGGCAGCTGCTGACGACGCTGCCAGTGGAAGAGGAGCCAGCAGGCCAACAGGATGAGGAAGAGAATAGTGGCGTCGTTGTGGGCATTGACGCAGGCCTCCAGGAGGAGCAAGGGATTCCAGGCCAGAGCCAGGGTGGCGGTGAGGCGAACCAGACGGAGGCGCGGGGACGGGGCCTCCTGCGGCGTAAGGGCCAGGCCGCTGCTGCTCCAGAGAAGGATGGTGGCGCCGAGGTGCATGGTCAGACCGAAAAGACGCAGGAGAAGGACCATGCTCCAGACACTGCTGTGGTGAAGCTGCAGAGCCAGCCACTGGAGCAGGCTGGTGCAGGCAATCCAGGTTGGGCCATAGGCCGAGGGCTGAGTTGTCCAAAAGATGTATTGGTAGATGGGATCATGAGAGATAGCAATGGGCAGAGTGGTCAGGGGATTGAGATGGTAAATTACGCCTATGCGAGCGTAGGTAATGTAAGAAAAAACGTCTTGTGAAGTCAGAGCAGGATATAATACTAAAATGAAACCGAGGAAAGCGGTTGATAAGAGGATAAAGCGGTAGGAGATCAGAGGAGGCAAGGCGCGCAGGGCTAGCAGATAGAGCAGACAGACCAGAGCCAGCCCGCCGCCGAGCAGGAGCAGGTCGTGCCAGTTCAGCGGAACATTGTGCAGGGCCTGGTTGTCAAGGGGATGCCGCGATGAGACGAGTGGCTGGTGGGGAAAGAGAAGGTGCGTTGGCAGGAGTAGCCAGTGCTCCACCCACGAGCCGGGAAATGCCTGGTAAAAGTAGAGTGCGCGCAGGGGAAGGATGAGGCCAAGGACTATCAGGGCCATCCCTAGCAGCAGCACGAAGAAGACGGGTAATGATCCTGATGCAGGCTCCGTCATCCGCGATTCTTTTGTATAGCCTTGAGCTAGAGGACTTGCTGGGTATGTCATCTGAAAAGGTACCCCCGCCGTGATCTGAGTACTATCCACGCCCTGGTCCTGTTGGAATGGGACCAGCACCGGTATTTATGCCTAGAGATAGGCATAAATACCTAAACATAGTATACGGTCTCGTGTAAAGTGCCGCTTGTTCGTGGGGGCCAGGCATGGTATACTTTGGCAGAAGGGAGCCGCGTGCCATTCAAGCGACTGCTTTGGGCAGAGCAAGTACAATGGGCCAGTACCAGCAATGGCTACTCTGTCAGGAGACTGATCAGAGCCTGAGACGGAAACTGGAGGCGCTGGAAGCTGAGCAAGCCTCCTTGTTAGAGCAGCTCAGCCAGCTAGAGAGAGCGCAGCCGCGGCCAGAGAATCAGCTGGTGCGTCTTCTGCTGAGCGTATTGGAGGGGGAAGGGCAGCAGCAGGGTCAGCAGCAGGCGCGTGTGAATCTCTCGCCGTCCTCCTCCAGTGGTTCTGGAGCCTTACCAAGGCGCCAAACGAGCGAGGCTACTGGGAGCTTTGGCCCCGCTCCTGCGCGGACACCATTGCCCGCCATAGGGGCTGAGCAGCGCGCTAGTAGTCTTCCTGCTCCTCACCAGGAGAGCCTGGCTCAGCTGGGATGGCCGGTGAAGTTGCAGGAGCTTGAGCTACCTGAGTGGCTCCATCGTCTGACCATCTCCTCGGGTAAAGATCGGCGCCCCGGTCCCATCGATGAAGAGCGGATACGCACCAATCGCCTGGTACAGCGCTGGTTGGAGCGCTGGGGGCGCATTTCCCCCTCGCCATCTTCGCCCCAATCCCCCGCCTTGGGAGAGGGCCCAACCCAGGAGTAGGAGTGAAGGCTCCTGCCGACTGACTGGCCCTATGCTCTGCTTGAGGATACTGAGATGAACAACAGCGAGCAGTTGCAGCGTCTCTACAGCCGCCTGAGCCGGCGCGACATAGAGGAGTTCTATGCTGGCTATCAGCTCTGGTTAGCCGAGCAGCGCCTGGCTGTGTTGCAGGCGGAGATCCAGGCTCTGCGTCAGCAGATTGAGCAGAACGCGGAGCGTCTGCGTCAGCTTCAACCGCCCGAGGGAGTGGTGAACCTGCTGGCTGCTCTACGCGAGTGGGGTGTCAGCGATGTCGTCTTGCTCGATCGCCTCTGCGAGCGAGGTGAAGAATGGTTACAGGCGATGTTTCACCGGCTCGATACCTGTCGTCAGCTGGGCCTCTTTGATGGCGATTATACGCGCTGGTGTGAGCACGCTCTGGAGGGAGCCTATGACTGGCTCGATTCGATCGAGGAGGGCACAGCCCCGGCTGCTGAGATGCTGGCCCCGGCTGAGAGCGCTGCGCTTGCGGCGTGCGAAGAAGATGCGGCTGAAGACGAGCTAACAGAAGATGAGTTCTTGCGCCGCTTGCTGCGTGAAGAGGCCACTGCTGGCAGCCTGCCCGCCATTGCACCAGCGGAGGTGGTACTGGTCGACGGCTCTGAGCCTGTAGGCGTGGCGTCTCCTGCGACACCCGAGCAAGCCGCTCCCGCTGAGGTAGTTCCGCTGTCTGAGGAAGAGGTGCTCCGGGCGACCGAGGCCGAGCTGGCGAGCGAGGCTGCGATAGCAGAGGCGCCCGGTGACCAGAGCGATGGAGCGACAGAGGCGGAGACACTGGAGAGGACTGGCGAGGGACCGCAGTCCGGTGATGCTGCTGAGACGCTGGCCTCCGAAGCTGGACTTGAGCAACCTTTCTCCTCCCTGGTAGAGCCGGCCATGCCTGAGTATGCCAGCGGCGCCACGCCTGAGGCAAGGCTGGTCCCTGAGTCAGAAGCAAACCAGGGGCTAGAGAGCGCAGATAAGGCCGAGAGACACCTTCCCTCGGGAGAGCAGGAGAAGATGGCGTCCTCTCCTGGAGGGGCTTTCTACGAGTTTAGCCCTGCTGGCTCCCCCGAAGTCGTCTCGACAGCGGCGGAAGTGATCTGGCCCGAAGAGGAGAACCTGCTCTTCTCGGCAGAGGAGGATGCTGCCAGCGCCGAGCTGGAAGGTGATGAAAACGGTGGAGACACGGCAGATGTCTCTCAGCTCGCTGCTGCGGCTCAGGTCCAGAGCGACGCCCCGGCTGAAGCGGAGACCGCGGCTCTCGCTGAGCTGGCCGAGCAGCCGCAGGAAGAGGAAGAGCAGTCTGCGCAAGAGCCAGCCAGGAGTGAGGAAACCAGCGATTCCAGCGAAACGACGACCATCGCTGGCGAGGCGATTCGCGTGCGGGAAGATGATGAGGATACGGCGGCAGAGCTGCGTTTCTGGCAGCGCATTTTTGGCCGGCATGGCGTCGAACTCGATTGACTGGCTGACGTATGGGGTGACCCACTACCCTTCCTCCTCAAGCGGACAAGCAAAGGAAAGAAGGAGGCTGTGAGGAAAAGCCACCCTTGGGACGGGAAGCGCCAACCCGTCCTTTTCTTATGTCAGCTGTTCATGCGCTCATGGAGCTGGCTGAGCCGTAACTGCTCACTTCACTGATCGACTCGGACCAAGCATCCGGCGGCCCGCCCAGTTTCACCGAAGAGGAGAGAGCATGATCTGCCTCGGAGCAGAGAGGAGGCGAGGCGGAACTGCTCTCGCCTTAATAGCCTCCAGGCGGATAACCGGTGGGAGGGCCGGGATGATGGCCTGGGGGGGTGCTGGGACCGGGCATGCCCGGGATACCGGGCATGGGGACAACCGGCGGCATCTGCGGAAGCGGGCCGGAAGGAATGCGTGCCACCTGCGCAGCCTGCAGGGCTGCCGCCTTCTCCCGCTCAAGTTCTTCCACACGCTGGCGCAGTCGTTCCAGCTCTCGCCGGTCCCTGAGCGAGGCCAGAACCGCGATCACATAGAAAACCAGTGCGCCCAAGAGGAACGAAAGCAAAAGCAGCACCCCTACCGGAAGAGGAATATGGAGGTGCCAGGAGAAGAGTGACAGCTCAACGTCGCTCAATGGAGACCCGTTTGCAGTCATCATGGTGCACCGTTCAACAGCAGATCTATCGATGCGTGCTTATTGCTACATGTAGTGCCGGCGTCTCGACGCTCATGCGTGAGCTTACCTTACGAGCGAGATAGGAGGAAGAGACCGCGCCAGGAAGAGCCGGGCCTCGCGACGTGGTTCCTCCAGCCCACACGGGGATGTTCAAAGTATATGCAAAAGCTAATCGTACTGGCAACCGAGTAGGACTGAACAGCTAGCGGTGCTGACGAGCGGCAGGATGGCTAGAACGCTTTTACAAAGCGGTGGATTCGGGGTAAACTAAGCATCACGCCAAGAGTCTCTGGGAGAGGTGAACCGTGCTATTTGAGGAGTACGAGAGAGGTCAGCAGAGCAACCATAGTCCGATCCGGTCTCAGTATCTTGCCATCAAGGAGCGCTATCCCGACACCATTCTCTTTTTCCGTATGGGCGACTTCTATGAGATGTTTGACGAAGACGCCGAGATCGTGGCGCGGGAGCTGGAGATCGCCCTGACGCGGCGCGATTTTGGGCGCGGAGAGAAGGCTCCAATGGCCGGGGTGCCGCATCAGGCTGCTGAAAGCTACATTGCTCGCCTGGTAAGTAAGGGCTACCGCGTGGCCGTCTGCGAGCAGGTCAGCGATCCGGCCCTCTCGCGGGGGCTGGTAGAGCGCGAGGTGACGCGCATTGTGACGCCGGGAACGGTAGTTGAGCCGGCCATGCTGGCTGCCAAGCGCAATAACTTTCTGGCGGCGGCGGTGATGGGACGCAACGCCGTCGGCGTGGCCTATGTGGACATTACAACGGGCGAATTTGCCACGACGCAGATTACAACGGGCGAGCCGGAACTGACTTTACAGCAGGAGATAGCGCGCATTGCCCCAGCGGAGGTTCTGGTGGAGGCCCACTATGGGCAGTCAAGCAATCGCAAGCGGCGCTGGCTGGCAGCGCTGATGAGCGAGAAGCCGCTTCCCCGCCTCGGAAGCAATGGCGACCCTGAAGGGGCGGCGGCCTTCTTGGGGGAAGAGAGCGAGCTGGAGGAGGACGATGATGAGGATTACGCTCCGCTGGCGCGCCTCTTTAAAGGGCTGGCCGGCCATGTGACCCCCTACGATGCCCGCTTCTTCAGCGAGGCGGATGCACGCCATCGCCTGCAGACTCACTTTGGCGTCGTCTCTCTGGAGGGCTTTGGCTGCGAAAAGCTACCGCTCGCCATCCGCGCCGCCGGAGCTGTTCTGGCCTATGTGCAAGAGACGCAGAAGGAGATTGTGCCCCAGCTCGCCGCTCTGGAGACCTACTCGACCGCTAGCTTTATGACCCTTGACCCCCATACTCGGCGCAATCTGGAGCTCTTCGAGAGTGGACGCAGTGGTACCCTCAAAGGTTCGCTGCTTTGGGTGCTCGATCGTACGCGCACTCCAATGGGTGGACGCTTGTTGCGCCGCTGGCTTGGTCAGCCGCTCCTGGATATTACGGCCCTGCGTCAGCGCCAGGAGGTGATTGCCGAACTGTTAGCCGACCCGCTGGTGCGGGCGCGGCTGGGCGAGATCCTCAAAAAAATTGGTGATGTCGAGCGCCTGATCAATCGCGTGCGCCAGCGCATCGCCGGTCCGCGCGATCTCATCGCCCTGGCCAGCAGCCTGCGCGGAGCTGCGGAGATCCGTGCCGATCTGGCGGCTGATAAGGAAGGGGCGGCAGCGCTGCGCACGATGCCCTCACTGGCGACCTTGCTGCAACGGTTGGCTGATACCGAAGACGTCGTTACGCTGATTGAGCGCGCCATTGTACCGGAGCCGCCGGCAAGCACCTCCGAGGGGGGGATCATCCGGCCCGGTTTCAACGAAGAACTTGATCAGTTGCGCGCGCTCTCGCAGGATGGGCAGCGCTGGTTAGAGCGTCTGGAGCAGCGCGAGCGGGCCCGAACTGGCATCAGCTCCCTCAAGGTAGGCTACAACAAAAACACCGGCTATTTCATTGAGGTCTCCAATGCTCACAAGCAGCGTGTGCCTGCCGACTATCAGCGGCGTCAGACTCTGACCAACAGCGAGCGCTTTGTGACGCCAGAGTTGAAGGAGTACGAGGCGACCATTCTCAATGCGCGCGAGCGCATCAACAAGCTGGAGAGCGAGCTGTTTGCCCAGATTCGGACGGAGATCGCCGCGCAAGGCGCTGAGCGAGTGCTAGCTACAGCCCACGCTCTGGCCGAGATCGACGTCTATCTGAGCCTGGCCGAGGTAGCGGCGCGCAATAACTATTGTCGCCCTGAGCTGAACGACGGGGATACCATTCGCATCATTGCCGGGCGCCATCCGGTTGTGGAGCAGGCTCAGCCCGAGGTGCCTTTCGTTCCTAACGATACAGAGCTGTCGAATCACGAGGCGCAGATTCTCATTATTACCGGGCCGAATATGGCGGGGAAGTCGACCTATCTGCGCCAGGTGGCGCTGATCACCCTGATGGCCCAGATCGGCAGCTATGTGCCGGCCCAGGCGGCCACCATTGGCATTGTGGACCGCATCTTTACACGCATTGGAGCCCAGGACGACCTGGCGACGGGCCAGAGCACCTTTATGGTCGAAATGGTAGAGACGGCCAATATTCTGCACCATGCTACCCCGCGCAGTCTGGTCATCCTCGATGAGATTGGACGCGGCACCAGCACCTACGATGGCCTGGCGATCGCCCGGGCGGTGGTCGAGTATCTGCATAACAATAAGCGCTGTGGAGCACGGACGCTCTTCGCTACCCATTATCACGAATTGGTAGAGGTAGCGCGCGTCCTGCCGCGCATCCGCTGCTTTAATGTAGCGGTCAGTGAGGAGGAGGGCCGTATCCTCTTTCTACGCAAGATCGTCCCGGGCGGGGCCGATCGCAGCTATGGGGTGCACGTGGCCGAGCTGGCCGGCATTCCACGCCCGGTCATCCATCGGGCACAGGAGATTCTGGCGGAATTGGAGCGCAAGGGCGAGGCTCAGGCACGACGTAAGGCTATGAAAGATATGACTATGCCCTTGGGCTGGCAGATGACGCTCTTCGCCGCGGAGCCGCATCCAATCCTTGAGGAGCTGAAGACCCTGGATATCGAGAGTCTGACCCCGATCGAGGCCATCAGCAAGCTCTACGAGCTACAGCAGCGGGCGCGCCGTGAGAGCTGAGCCGCGCGCTGCGCCGGATCTCCCGCTGCGGCCCTCCTCTTCCTTCGGCGGGAGAGGGAGTTTGTCTACCTGGCACGAGGGCGGCCTCTCTGTGGTATATTCCAAAACACAATGGTTGTGTCCTGTGCTTTGTTTCTGATCGATATCCAGCAAAGGAGCGTCGTCTATGGCGGTTTCTCATCTCTCTCCCGAAGAAGAGGAGCTGATTGCGGCTATTCGCGAAATTGCAACCGGGCGTGTGGCGCCGCGCGCGGCGGAGATAGATCGCACAGGGAATTCCCCTGGGATATGAAAGAGCTGCTGGCGCAGCAGGATATCTATGCCATGCCCTTCCCCGTGGAGTATGGGGGTCTCGGCTCAACGAAGCTGGCGGTGGTCCGTGCTATTGAGGAGTTGTCGCGCTGCTGTGCGACGACGGGCCTGCTGCTGGCAGTGCAGCAGCTGGGGGCTATGCCGATCTTGCTGGCTGGCAGCGAAGAGCAGAAGCGCAAGTATTTACCACCGCTGGCGCGTGGCGAGTGGCTGGCAGCCTTCGGCCTGACCGAGGCCGGTTCTGGTTCGGATGCGGCGGCCATGCGTACAGTGGCGGTGCGCAAAGGGGATCGCTACATTCTCAACGGCTCGAAGCGCTTCATTACCAATGGGGGTCTGGCTCAGGTCAATACGGTCTTTGCTCTGACCGATCCGCAGGCGGGGACACATGGTATCAGCGCCTTCATCGTGGAGCGAGATTTTCCTGGCTTCGCCGTGGGGCGTATTGAGGATAAAATGGGGATCAAAGGATCGCAGACGGCGGAGCTGATCTTTAATGATTGTGAGGTGCCAGTGGAGAACCTGATCGGGCGCGAGGGCGATGGCTTCCGCATTGCCATGCGCACCCTGGATCGCACGCGGCCCGGCATCGGGGCCCAGGCCGTGGGCATCGCTCAGGGAGCGCTGGATCTGGCTGTCTCCTATTCCAAGCAGCGGGTACAGTTCGGGCGTCCGATCGCTGAAAACCAGGGCATTCAGTTTATGCTGGCCGACATGGCCACCAAGGTCGAGGCGGCGCGCCTGCTGGTCTATAATGTGGCGGAGATGATCGATCGTGGCGAGGAGCGCTTTACAATGTACTCATCGATGGCCAAGATGTTCGCCTCGGATATCGCGATGCAGGTGACCAGCGACGCTATCCAGATCCTGGGCGGCTATGGGTACATGAAGGAGTATCCGGCAGAGCGAATGCTCCGCGATGCCAAGATTACCCAGATCTATGAAGGAACCAATCAAATTCAGCGTCTGGTAATTGCGCGCGAGTTGCTGGCGCGAGCTTCGGCCTGAGTAAGACCGTGAGGCTGGAGCCGTGAATAAGCGGGCGATCGTCGCCCGCCTGCTTTTGGCTGGCGAGAGGCGCAGCTGCCACAGTGCCACAGGATTGTGGCAGCCTGGCCTAACCTAGGGTTGCGCCTCTCCCGGCGAAGGGGCCAGGGACAGAACTCTCTTACTGCAGCGTCTCTGTAATGGCTTGGGAATAACAGAGCTGTATAACTAGAGAAAATCCCCCAATCTTCTGGCAAACAGTACCTCATGCAAATCCCCCAACACGAGCCCAAGTATCGGCGATCTTCGATCGCTTTGTGCTATCATGAAAGGAGATGCGAGGGGAGCTGGCCACCGATGCCAAACTGATGCTCTCCGCCGCACCTGGCATCGGGCGAGCAGCAAAGTGGGCATACCGCCAGCAGCTATCACCTGCGAGCAAAGTAGCCGATCGCCAGAAAGCTAGGCTCATGAAGCAAGCAGCCAGAAGCAAGGACACGGCTGCCTGCGGCGGGATTGTCCCAGTGGCCCGCCTGTGCCTGATTGGCAGACCTGATTGGAGATGGGCACCGCATCATGAAGAAGCTGGAATACAAATGGATCGCGCTGTCGGTTGTCACCCTCGGCTCATTGATGGTCGCCATTGACTCGACCATCGTCATCCTTGCCCTGCCGGCTATGTTGCAGGACCTCCATTCTGACCTGGTGCGTATGACCTGGGTGATCACCAGCTATTTGCTGATCAGCACTGTTCTGCTGCTCTCCTTTGGCAGAATGGCCGACATGTTTGGCCGCGTTCGCCTCTATAACCTGGGCTTTCTGGTCTTCACCATTGGCTCTGTGCTCTGCGGCCTGGCTCCCAACGATCTCTTTCTGATTGCGGCCCGTGTCCTGCAGGGGGCTGGAGGAGCCATGCTTAATGCCAACGCGATGGCTATCATCACCGAAGTCTTTCCCCCGGGCGAGCGCGGCACGGCGATGGGCTTTAACTCCATCACCTGGGGGGCCGGTAGCGTCCTTGGCCCCGTTCTTGGCGGCCTCATTCTCTCGCTGACCAGCTGGCGCTGGATCTTCCTTGTCAACCTGCCCGTCGGTCTGGTTGGGATGCTTGCCGCCTATTTTCTCCTGCACGAAATCGCCCCGCGTCAGCAGCGGGAGCGTTTCGACATCCTCGGCGCCCTCCTCTTCTGCGTCGGTCTGGTGGGTCTCCTCTTTGGTCTTCTGGAAGGTATCAGCGTTGGTTGGCGCTCGCCCCTTATTGTGGCTCTGCTCCTCATTGGCCTTGTCGCCCTGCTGGCCTTCCTCTGGCGTGAGCGCCACTATGCCTATCCCATGCTAAACCTGCATCTGTTCAGCAACCGTGTCTACGCTTTCTCGGTTCTGGCGGCCATGCTTCAATCGCTGGCCGTCTTCGCCGTCAACTTCCTGGTCATCTTCTATTTACAAGGTGTGCGTGGCTACTCGCCGCTAGTTGCGGCCCTGCTCATTCTCCCGCTACCTCTCTTTATCTCGCTCGTAGGACCGCTGGGAGGGCGCTGGGCTGATCGCGTTGGCGGGACCATCCCGGCCACCGTCGGTCTGGCTCTTCAAGCTCTCGCCCTGCTGCTACTTGGGCTGCTGACGCCGACCACGCCCTACTGGCAACTGGCCCTTATCCTGGCCTTGATGGGCATCGGCGGCTCCTTCTTCTGGTCGCCTAACACCAGCACCACCATGAGCGCCGCCCCGCGCAGCCACCTGAGCGTTGCCTCAGCTACCCTGAACACCTTGCGCAACGTAGGCATGATCTTCAGCTTTGCCGTCGCTCTGGACGTGGCCGCGGTCTCTCTGCCACCGGCCCTCGTTGCCAGCGTCTTTCTGGGTACCGTCGGGCATCTGGCGCCCTCCATTGCCCAGGCCTTCACTGCCGCGATGGATCACGCCTTCCTCGCCTCAGCCCTGATCTGTCTGCTGGCTATGGCCTGCTCACTGGTACGGGCTGGCAAAGGGCCACAGCTGACGGGTCTTGCCAGCACACCGCTACAGCCCACAGCCTCCGAACGCCAGGAGTAGGCAGACAGATAGACAGGCGGGGGCGAGCAGCATCGCTGCTGCGATTCGGGCTGTCGATCAAAAACAAAAGGTGCCTCACCGGCTAGGGCTGACCCCTAGAGCTGACCCGGTGAGGCCTCCTGTTTCTCGGCACAAAGAAGAAGATGCCGGGCAGACAGGACAGCTGGCTATCATCGTCTGCCCGGCAGACTCTCAGAGGCTCGCGGCTTGCCGATCCGTCCTGATCAGGAGTGGGCTGTGCCCTGTGCCGGCTCCTGCGAACGTCGGGCCAGCATATTGCCCAGTGGGATCAGGATCAGCAGCAGCACGATCAGAACAACCAGTCCAATCAGGAAGGTCAGCGGCTGAGGCGGAGCGAAGTTGAGCACCTGGTCGAGCGAGAAGCTACCAGCGCCCGTCAGTCCGAGCACCACGCCCATCATCAGCAGGGCCAGATTGAACTCAAAGCCGCCCTGGCTATTCCAGAAGCCCTTAGCCCAGTGCACCCTGGCGATCGCCACCAGCATCGAACCCATCGGGAGCAAGACCGCCAGAGGCGTCAGCAGACCCAACGCCACCAGCAAGCCGCCACCAAACTCGCCCAGGGCCACAACCCAGGCCCAGAAGGGAGCCGGCTGCAGACCCAGCCTGTTCATCATCTCCTGTGTGCCACGCAGCCCATGACCGCCAAACAGACCGAACAGCTTCTGAGCACCGTGAGCCATAATGATGAGACCAAGCGTCAGACGCAACAGCAAGAGACCGGTGGCAAGAAGTGCGTTCATGGTCCTCTCCTCCTTTCCTTAGACGTCCAGTTTACGTCAAATCAGACCAGGCAGACTGTCTGGCGAAAGCCAGTTTGGCCAGTTTGCTTCCCGCTTAGCCGACCCGGAGCGGTACCGCCTGCAGGCCGGAGCGCAAGGAGTGACCGCACTCCGCCAGCTGGCCAGTCTGCTGGAGAGCAAAGGCCAATGAGAGACGATGGACAGGCAAGCAGCCTGACCAAAGCCGTCACGTTGGGCAAGGGCTGTCCCTATTGAAACCGTAGCATCTGAAGCCGGGCAGCGGGGTGCAGGGGCGGTGCTCAACGTTCGGAGGTAGCCCCTGCACTCAGCACTGCCAGTGAGTGAACGAGCGATCAGCGGGCGAGGCTTGACTCGACCGTCAGCGGCTGACCGGAGCCGCTGCGTACACTGATGTGCTTCGGACGACTCTCCTCTCTAATTGGCAACCAGAGCGTCAGCACACCGTGCTCATAGGTGCATTCCACCTGATCGGCATCGATGGGCTTGGGGAAGATGATGCTGCGCTCAAAGTGGCCAGGAGTAATCTCCTGAGCCAGCCAGCGCACCTGCTCATCGGAACCAACGAAGGCCGGCAGCTGGCCTTTGACTGTCAGCGTATTCTGCTGAATGCTCACATCCAGATCCTCTGGCTTCACACCAGGCACCAGAAAGCGTACCCGATAACCCTGCTCCGTCTCGTAAGCATCCAACAGTGCGCTTGGACTCTGGCGACCAGCCAGTGACCAACCCGTACGGACAAAACTCTGCTCAAAGAGCTGGTCAATTGCCTTCCGCAGGCTCAGTGCCTCCCGGAAAGGATCAAACGGCAGCAGCGTTGCCATCGCTTACACCTCCGTACTGATCCGCGTCCGCTTCCTCATGCTGAAAAAGAGACCTGCAACTTCCCAGACCGCGACCATCCCACCGACCGTCACCTGCCAGACGGCGCCGGCGCGCCAGCTCAGCCCGTTCACCGCCCGGCAACCACCTCCAGCGTCCGCCGGCACCCGCTCTTTCGTTCGTCCAGCCATAGTATAGCTCATCTCACAAAAAATGTCAAGTCATATAACGGTTTTCTGACAATCTTCTAACACAACTCTAACAGTCGTCTCCATCTAGGAAGAGAAAAGGCAGCGCCCCGGTCCAATCAACCGGGGCGCTTTGGGAGAGAGACAGTCAACGACCCCTGGCTTGTGGCTTGGGCCAGGGGCTTGCCTGCAGCCTCATCGAGCCGGGCTTTGGGCCTGGTTGACGGCTGCCCGTTGTCCCGCAGGACAGCACAGTGGGATTGACCCGTTCGTTCTCCCTCCCCTGCATGAGATAGGGCGAAGCCGTCGCTGAGCAACAGGTCAGTGCCTTTAGCTCTACACTACAGGCAAAGGATGCCAGGAGAGAGCAAGAGGGTGCCGCCTTCCTCTCCTGGATAAAGCCAGCGGAGGAAGGCGGCACATCCAAATGGAGGAGAGAGATCGAACAGGGTCGAGACGAGAACTACTGACCGGCGCGGGTGGCGCTCGGGGTAGCGGCCTCCTCCAGGGCGCGGGCCACGATCTCGGCGATATCCTCGACCTGGAGGCGTTCCTCTGCCTCCACGCCCTTCACGCCGTCCTCAAACATCATGATGCAGAACGGGCAGGCGGCGGCCAGCACCTCGGCCTCGGTCTCCAGGGCCTCATTCACGCGTGTCTGATTGACCCGCTTGCCGATGCGCTCCTCCATCCAGGCGCGACCGCCGCCGCCGCCGCAACAGAAACTCCTGTTACGGTTGCGACGCATCTCCGTCACCCCATTGCTATTGAGCACCGCCAACACTCGACGTGGCTCGTCGTAGACCCCATTATAGCGGCCAACGTAGCAAGGGTCGTGGTAAGTCAGCTTGCGGTGGTCGAAGCCGGAGGGGAGCTGCAGGCGGCCCTCGCTGATCAAGCGGTCGATGAAAACGCTATGGTGGATCACCTCATAGTGGCCGCCGAGCTGCGGATACTCATTTTTAATCGTATTGAAGCAGTGTGGGCAGGCCGTAATGATCGTACGCGCGCGGCTGGTCTGGCCGTTGTGACCGTGGCCATGCTGGGCAGTTGCCGTCTCTGCCTGGGCCGTATTAAAGCCGTAGCTATTGAGCACCTCGATATTCTGCTGAGCCATCATCTGCCAGAGGTACTCATTGCCGATGCGGCGAGCCGGGTCGCCCGTACAGGACTCCTCGGGGCCGAGGATGGCGAAATTGACCCCGGCGGCCTTCAAGATCTTCACCAGCGCTGTGGCCACCTTGCGGTTACGCTGATCGAAAGAACCCATGCAGCCGACCCAATAGAGCACCTCGGCCTCGGGGTTCTCCGCCATCAGCGGCACACCCAGGCCGGCGGCCCACTCCGCGCGGCGATCGTTACTGATCTCCCACGGATTCCCATTGCGCTCAATATTGTTGAACAGCGACGTTACCTCGGGTGGAAAATCGCTCTCCTCCATGACCAGGGAGCGTCGCATATCCACAATCTTGGGCACATGTTCAATGGAGACCGGGCAGATTTCCATGCAGGCGCCGCAGGTTGTACAGGCCCAGAGAGCCTCTTTGCTGATCACCCCGCCCACGAGCGGCTGAATCTCCTCATGGCCATTGCCGCGCACATCGGCCAGCGGCAGCTTCTGGAAGAGGTTTGGTTCGCCCACAATCTCATGGCGGCGGTCCAGTAGCGACTCCTTGACGCCGAGGATAATCTCCTTGGGCAGCAGTGGCTTACCGGTATTTGTCGCCGGGCAGACCGTATTGCAGCGTCCGCACTCCGTGCAAGCGTAGCCGTCCAGCAGCTGCTTCCAGGTAAACTGCTCCGCCTTGGAAACGCCGTAGTCCTCGCGCTCCTCCAGATTCTCCAGCAGCGGCAGCGCGCCGCGGGGGCCGTAGTTGCGGAAGAAGACATTGAAGGGGGTAGCCATCAGGTGCAGATGCTTCGAGCCTGGTAGATAGACCAGGAAGCTCAGCACCGTCAGAATATGGGCCCACCAGAAGACGCGGTAGAGGGCCACATTGGTTGCCGTGCCCAGACCGTAGAAAGAGGGGCCGAACCAGGAACCGAGCAGCGACCACTCTTCGCCGTGGCTGGCGGCGAAGCCGAAGGTCTCAACCAGGGCCAGAGTCAGCAGAACCAGGAAAATGAGGCCCAAGATAATGAAGCCGTCCCACGGGCCATGCAGGCGGCTCGATAGCTGCCGGGGGCGCACGATGCCGCGCCGGACCGCGAAGACAATCAGCGAGACCAGCACGAAAAGGACAAAGAGGTCGAGCAGGGCTGCGAACGTATGATCGTGGCCGATCAGCAGAAGCGAGCCGTTGAAGGCTCCCAGGATCAGATTCAGCAGCCCGAACTGAATAATGATGAAGCCCCAGAACGTAAAAAAGTGTGCCAGGCCGGGGATCGGATCGCGCAGGACGCCGCTCTGACCGAGCACCACCAGCAGGAAATCGCCGATGCGCTCCTCCAGATGGTCGGTGCGATCCTCGCGGCGAGCCTTGGCCAGCAGCGTCACCAGCTGTCCGACGCGCAGGCCGAAGACTGTCAGCGCCGCCAGGAAAATGACCACGAAGATGGTCGTCCCGATCCACCCACCGGTTGGAGAAATGGCAGGGGGTGCCATGACAACCTCCCTTAAAGGCGGCGGGGCCCCGTCGCCCTGCCTATCTGCCTGCTTGCTACTTCGCAGCGGCAGCCGTGCCCCACCGCAGTAGTATGCTGCTTCTTGCCTGCTTATGCGTCAGCGAGAACGAGCGAGCGTGAGCCAGCTAGAGCTGGGCTTTGCGTCGCTTCACTTCCTCGATCAGCTGGGGCAGGACCGTCAACACATCGCCGACGATGCCCAAATCGGCTACCGAAAAGATCGGCGCATGCTCATCTTTATTGATGGCGACGATATATTTCGAGCCTTTCATGCCAGCCAGATGCTGGATTGCGCCGCTGATGCCGCAAGCAATATAGAGGGTTGGCTTGACCGTCTTGCCGGTCTGGCCGATCTGGTAGCTGTAGGGGAGCCAGCCAGCATCGACGATGGCGCGTGTGGCGCCCGGCGCTCCACCGAGCACTGTCGCCAGCTCTTCGACCAGGCGATAATTCTCGGGTTTCCCCAGACCGCGGCCACCGCTCACAATGATACTGGCATCCTCCAGGGCCGGACCTTCGCTCTGGACCTCGACGCGGTCAAGAATCTTCATCTGCTGCGACTCGGGCCGCAGTGTCACCGAAAGCTGCTCAATCTCAGCCTGACGGCCCTCGAAGCGCTCCACCGAGAAAGCTTTCGGTCGGGCCAGCACGATCCCCGTTCCCTGGTAAGGATGCGTTGCGACCACGACGTTCTCACCGCCCCAAGGAACCGTCACCTCCAGGCGCTCGCTCTCGTCGTAACGGAGGTCGGTGGCATCGGTGATCAGGCCCAGATTATGGCGGGCGCTCAAGCGGGCGGCGATATCGCGGACATCGTAGGTGGTGGGGAAGAGTAGAAGGTCGGGCTGCTGCCGCTGCAGCAGGTCACTTAGGGTATCGACGGCGGGGAGCGTCAGGTAGGTATCGTAGGTGGGATCGGCGTGGACATAGACCTTTTCGGCGCCGAACTCACCCAGAGAGGGGGCCACCGTTGCGGCGGCGGAGCCGAGCACAATGGCCTCGGCGCGACCCAGATGGGCGGCCTTACTCAGCACCTCTAGAGACGAGCGAGCTGGCCGGCCATCCTCAATTTCGACCAGGACCCAGATCGTTTTTGCCATAACCTGCACTCCTCCTAGAGCAACTGGTGACGCTGCAAGAAGTCGGCAATGATCTCGGCAGCGTTGCCCTCGTCCTTAATGATCTGCCCGGCGGCGCGGGCCTCTGCCTTGCCAATCGAGAGGACCTGCTCGCGTGCGCCGGCCTCTCCGACCTGCGATGGGTCCAGCCCGAGGTCGCTCAGGCTCAGCTGGCTGAAGGGCTTCTTACGTGCGCTCATGATGCCCTTCATCGTCGGATAGATCGCCTCGAAAGAGCCGCTGGCGATGGTCACCACTGCCGGCAAGGGACTCTCCACCACCTCGTAGCCGGTCTGCGTGACGCGCTTGATGACGGCCTTGGTCCCCTCGACGTTGATCTCGCGTGCGAAGGTGAGCTGGGGCAGGCCCAGAAACTCGGCAATCGCCCCGGGTACCATGCCGGTGTAGCCATCGGTGCTCTCGGTCGAACAGAAGATGAGATCGGGATTCTCGCGCTTAAGAGCGGCGGCCAGCGTCCGTGCCGTGCCCAGCACATCCGAGCCAGCCAGGGCCGGATCGCTGATGAGGATCGCGCGATCAACGCCCATCGCCAGGGCGCGCCGCAGGGCCTCCTGGGCGCTGGCTGGACCCATGCTGATCGCCGTCAGCTCGCTGTTGCCGAGACTATCGCGCAGCTTGATTGCTGCTGCAATCGTTGTCTCGTCTCCCGGGTCAAGCACCAGCGAGACCCCGGTGCGCACCAGTCGTTTGGTAGCAGGGTCAAGCTTGCTTTCGACGGTGTTGGGGTCTGGAATCTGCTTTACACAGACGAAGATCTTCATTGCGTTGTTGCCTCATCTTACCTATGTGCGAGCAAAGGCGCAAGACACAAGACAGCCTACACCTGCGTAAAATGGCTCCTTCTCAGCAAAGAAGAACGGCAGCGCCTTCTTTGCCATTCTCCGTCGGAAAAGGGCCGTGTGCTGTCTGCGTTCGTCAGAAGAGAGGACTGCCCCGGGCGCCTTACGTCTGCACAGATTCTCTCGCTTTGGATAGAACGAGCAGGCCAATCGCTGTATTTACCAGGCCCTTTGTATTGTACCTGTCGCAAAAAGAACGTGTCAACGTTGCTAGCTAACGGCCAAAGCTCTCCCAGCTAACAAAGGGAGCAAAGGCAGGAAGTGCTCCCGCGCTGACCTGCCTTAACGCTGACGATAGACGAGGATGGCCGTAAGCACCGCCAGCAGGCCAGCACCAAAGGGCGGCAGGCTGGTGGCCAGACTACCGGTGGTGAGCCAGAGGTAGACAGCGAAGATTTCAAGGATGAGGCCGCAGGCGAAGATCGCCGCAATGGCCGTGGGCGAACGCTCGGCGGTGCCGGCAAGCTGCCGCCGGGCAAAGTGTGGAGATTGTCCACGGCCAGGCTCTTCCTGGCTGCTGGCGCCACGACTTGGCGACGGCTCCTGCTCTGCCACCATTGGGCCTGGCTCCTGACGGCTCCCCTCGCTTAGATGGTGCAGGGTCTCATAGAGATAATCGATCGTGCGCTGCGGAGCACGCAGCAAGACACTTCCTTCCCCAAAGCTGATCAGCAGTTCGTGTAGAAGGGCCCTGCCCTGGGGCGTGCGCAGGGTGATAGCGGTGATCTCCGTAAGAGGAATAGCCTCCAGGAAAAGGCGCGGGCGTGGGAACCGGACCTGATAATAGCCGAGCAGACGCCTGTTGGTGAGGATGACATCACAGGCGACCCTGCCATGCTGCTGACTGCTCCAGATGACAGGCCGACTCCCTAGTAGCTCTTCGTCCGGTTGTAGATGGGCCTGCAGGCCACGGAAGCGTCGAAGAATCCGACGCCCTGCCCTGGCCTGGCTGGGTGTAGGGGAGGGGGCGGTCATGCTCCTCTCTCTCTTGCTTGGATACGCTTGGCTTGCTTATCGCTCTCTCATTATAGCACAGAGCTGGCTGAGCGGACCTGGCGGATGGGGGGCGGGTACGGCCCATTTGACAAGCGTTGCTTCTTGCGTTATCCTTTCTATTAGACCCCCACCGGGGGGGTATGGGTTAGTTAGTGCCAGGCAAGAGGAGGGAGGTAACATGACAACGCATCTGTCTGGTCCTGATGGGCAGCAGCGCACTATAGATCAACCTGAGCCTGAAGCGCTGACTGCGATCACGCTTGCGCTGGAGGGCATGAGCTGCGCCTCCTGTGCCAGGCGTATTGAGCGTGGTTTGCAGCGCCTGCCGGGCATCAAGGAGGCCAGTGTCAACTTTGCCACCGAACAGGCCACCGTTGTGTATGATCCCGCGCTGGTGAACCCGGCGCTGATGGTTGAGAAGGTGGAGCAGCTAGGCTATGAGGCGCTGCCGCTCCTGACGCAGGTGGCAAGGGGGGCTGAGGCTGCAGAGCGGCTGGAGGCTCGTCCTGGAGCAGCGAGTTCCCTGGTTCAGGGTGAGGGAGGCCAGGAGCTAGCGGCGGTCTCGGGCCTGGCTGAAGCTCAGCGGCGGGCGGCTCGGCGCCGACTGTGGCTCCTGCTGATGGCGATCGCGCTCTCGCTGCCCGTCGTTGTGCTCAGCATCTTCTTCATGGACCGTTTCCCTGGGGAGAACTACCTGCTGCTGCTGCTGACCACGCCGATCTGGGCAGTAGTTGGTTGGGAATTTCACCGCAACGCCCTCAAGAATCTGCGGCACGGGGCGGCCACGATGGATACGCTCATCTCGGCTGGCTCGACGGCGGCGTATCTGCTGAGCTTGCTGGCTACGATCTTGCCGCAGCTGGCTGACGAGCCGACTTTCTACGACACCGCGGCCCTGATCATCACGCTTATCTACCTGGGGCGCTACCTGGAGGCGCGAGCCAAGGGTGAGGCCGGGCAGGCCATCAGGCGCCTGATCGGTTTGCAGCCGCGCAGTGCTCATGTGCTGCGCGAGGGTCAGGAACGCGAGGTTCCGATTGCCGAGGTCAAGCCGGGCGACCTGCTCATCGTGCGTCCCGGCGAGCAGATACCCGTTGATGGCCTCGTAGTGGCCGGTCACTCGACGGTCGATGAGTCAATGGTCACCGGGGAGAGCCTGCCCGTAGAGAAAGGGGAAGGGGAGCCGCTGATTGGGGCTACCCTGAATCAGGATGGGCTACTGACCATGCGGGCCACGCGCGTCGGAGCCGACACCCTGCTGGCCAATATCATTCGTCTCGTTGAGCAGGCCCAGGGTAGCAAGGCGCCGGTGCAGCGCCTGGCGGATCAGGTGGCGGGCGTGTTCGTACCGGTGGTGCTGGTGATTGCCCTTCTGACTTTCCTCGGTTGGGGGCTGATGGGAGCCATGAGTGGCATGGGGGCTGCTGGCTGGATCAGAGCCTTAATTGCGGCGGTGGCCGTCCTGGTGGTGGCCTGTCCCTGTGCCTTGGGACTGGCAACGCCTACGGCGATCATTGTGGGCACCGGTATGGGGGCCGAGCAGGGTATTCTGATCAAGGGAGGCGAGAGCCTGGAACGTATTCAGGCAGTGCAGGCGGTGCTCTTTGATAAGACGGGGACCTTAACGCGTGGCAGGCCCCAGCTCACTGGACTGGTGGCGCTGGCTCCGTGGGACGAAACCGGCTTGTTGCGTCTGGCCGCCGAGGTTGAGCAAGGCTCAGAGCATCCGCTCGCGCGCGCAGTGGTGGAGGCGGCGCATCAGCGTGGCCTGTCTTTGGAACGCAGGCCGGAGCGACTGACGGCTTTGCCCGGTCGCGGCCTGGAGGCTGTACTGGCGGGGCAAGAGGTGCTGATCGGTGGGCCACGCCTGCTGGAGGAGCGTGGCTTGGGACTGGAGGAGGTGCGTGTCGAGCTGGAGCGTCTGGAGCAGCAGGGGAACACCGTGATGCTGGTGGCCGTTGCCGGGCGGCTGGCAGGTCTGCTGGCGCTGGCTGATACCTTGAAACCAGGCTCGGCTGAGGCGGTGCGCCAACTGCAGGCCCAGGGGTTGCAGCTCTGGCTTGTCAGCGGCGATCATCCACGCACGGCCCAGGCGATCGCGGCCCAGGTCGATATTCCCAGCGAGCACGTGCTCGCCGGCCTCTTGCCAGCAGAGAAGGCCGAGCAAGTGCGCCGCCTTCAGCAGCAGGGGCTGACTGTAGCTTTCGCAGGCGATGGCATCAATGATGCGCCAGCGCTGGCCCAGGCCGATGTTGGGATTGCGATGGGTAACGGCAGCGATATTGCCCTGGAGACGGCTGATATTGTCCTGGTGAAGGGGAATCTCCGTAGCCTGGCCACCGCTCTGGCCTTGTCTCGGGCGACACTGCGTACTATCAAACAAAACCTGTTCTGGGCCTTTGCTTATAACGTTGTGCTCATTCCGACAGCGATTCTCTCGCCAATGATTCCTTTCCTCAAGGAGCAAGCGCCGATCTTTGCGGCGGCGGCGATGGCCCTCTCCTCTGTCTCTGTGGTTGGGAATGCCCTGCGCCTGCGCCGCTTTGGGCGGCGGGTCTTGCGCTAGTCGCTGGGCTGGGGCTGAGCAAGTGCCTGATGCATCGTAACAGGGGATGGAAGAAGGAAGAGCAGCGCAACCAGTGGGGGGGCCGTGGCCAGCTCCAGAGGAGCTGGCTGCCGACCGCGATGGTCGCAGGTGCTCTCTCCTTCTTCCGCCCGCTACCGATGGGGTGAGGGCGATGGAGTATTACAGGTAGACTGACCGCTTGGGCTTAGAACTGGCTGCGCCCAGGGCGCAACAGCTTGTGGAAAATGCCGAAGAGCAGGAACGCCGGCGGCCACTGGCCGACGAACAGTCCCCAATCGCGCTTACCGCTTAGGAAAAGCATTGCAGAGGTAATGATCGAGACCAGAGCAGCCCAGTACCACATCTCGCCAGGTAGACGATCGGTGGTCCGAAAATACTGCTCTTGCATATCACGAGCAGCTTTTGTCGTCTCATGAATATCAACTTTAGCCATAGCTTCTCCTCGTCTCAACTCAGCAGTTTAGCGGAGTAGTACGCACTTCGCCGGATCTCTCTTGACAGCCGGCGATTGGTACTCTGCTCTAAAGACGTTGCGAGGCGTGACTCTAGGTAAGGGTAGCGCTCTGGCCGTTTTTCCTCTTGATGCTGCTCTTGCTAGAAGAAGGATGGGCACGTTGATGGTCATCGTTCAGGGGGGCCCTGGCATGACAGTGTCTGGTGTCGACGCAGGACATGATACAATGCTCGATAGGGCATGTGAAGGAGATCAGGCGTAGACAGGGAGTGGGGGTGAGGCCTGGCCTGGCCTGTCAGCCTGCCCAGTGGGCGTGCGGGGCGGTGGTGAGCAAACTCAGGGAGTGTGTACTGAATGAAGAAGGAAAACAAGATTATTGCTCAAGAACGCAGAAGGAAGATATTTGAAATTATTGAGTCCAGTGGGGTTGTCTCGGTGCGCGATCTGGCGCAGCGCTTTACCGTCTCTAGCATTACGGTGGTCAGAGATTTACAGGAGCTGGAAGAGCAGGGCTTGATCAGGCGAGTACATGGGGGGGCCATCAGCTTGCGAGGGGCCAGCTATGAACCGCCATTTAGTGCGCGTGAGGCCGAGCATGCTGAGGAGAAGCGGCGCATCGCAGCGCGGGCGGTGGAGCTGGTCAACGATGGGGAGAGTCTGATCCTTGATGTGGGGACGACAACGTTGGAGATCGCGCGGGCACTCAAAGGAAAGCGCAATCTGACGGTGCTGGTGACAAATCTGCGGGCCGCTTTGGAACTGGCGAATCAGTCTGCGATTCAGGTGATCGTAGTGGGGGGAAAGCTACGCCCGAGCGAGCTGTCGCTGGTGGGCCATCTGGCTGAGCGAACGCTGCGCAGTTTTCAGGTGGATAAGGCTTTTATCGCAGTCGGTGGGATTACGATCGAACATGGGCTGACTGAGTTCAATTTTGAGGAGGCCGGCACGAAGCAGGCAATGATTGAGCGGGCGCGGAGGCGCATTGTGGTGGCCGATCATAGCAAGTTCGGTAAGGTGATGCTGACGACGGTGGCGCCTCTGAATGCTATCGATACCATTATCACGGATAGTGGGCTGGATAGCGAGACGCTGACTCGTCTGCGCGAGCTGGGGATCGAGGTCGTTCTGGCTTAGCCTTGACTGCTGGCTGCTCCTCTAATGCGGAAAGAATTCAGTTACACCGACCGCTTCTCATGAAAGCAAGCAGGCTATGTTTGAGTTCTTATCGCTCTTTCTTGTACATGAGAAAGAGGCATGAATATATCCTTTTGGAGAACTTGCTTTTGGTGTTCGGCTCTGTTATGCTCTTCTCGTGGCCCTGGTCGGTATTGTTGTGGTGCTGACCAGGACTGGCGCAGTTACCAGGCCATCTACTTTGAGAGAAGGGAGTTAGACAGAGGATGTCGCTAGAGCTGTCCTGGCTGGCCAATCGCGTCAGTGCCCAGGAGCATGCCATTGCCGTGCTCGGTGCAGAAGTCAAAGGGCTAGCTGCCGACATGCAGATGAGTTTTCGGCAGCTGGCAGAATATCAGTTACGCAGCGAGCGTCAGGTCGAGGGCCGTTTGCAGCGTCTGGAGGCGCTGGTGGCGGCGACCTATGATGAAGTACGTGTTGTGCGGGAGCGAACGGCTCTGCTAGAGATGCGCACTGGCGGCCTGGAGAGCCGCATGGTCAGCCTCGAAGGGCGGATGGGAGGGCTGGAAGGGCGCATGGGGAAGGTGGAGGGGAGGCTGGAAGCGCTGGAGGAGAGGCTGGAGGCGCTAGAAGGGCGTGTAGAGCGTCTGGAAGGGCGCATGGAGAGGATGGAAGAGCGGCTGGAGGCTTTAGAGGGGAGGCTGGAGGCGCTAGAAGGGCGTGTGGAGCGTCTGGAGATGCGCGTGGAGCGCCTGGAGATGCGCGTGGGCCGTCTAGAGACACGCATGGAGAAGGTAGAGGAACGCCTGGAAGCTTTAGAGGGGCGCATCGCCTCTCTTGAAGAGAAGATGGTCACCAAAGAAGAGATGGCTGCATTGGAGGCGCGTCTCAAGGGAGAGATGGAGACGATGGAGAAGCGCATCAGGGGAGAGATGGAGACGATGGAGAAGCGCATCAGGGGAGAGATGGAGACGATGGAGAAGCGCATCAGGGGAGAGATAGCAGCATTGGAGACACGCATTATGGATGCTTTAGCCCAAATCACCACTTTACTCAATGCGCGGCAGGCAGGGCAGGCCGATTAGTTCTGCCTACTCTTTATTTCTATATATGGTGATATATCCCTGAGCTGGCGTACATTGAGGAGGAGCTTCCTGCTGGTGACCATAGCAGGCGCTCCTCCCTTTCGAGCAGTTGTGAGTGGGCAAAGGCCCCTAGCGCGAGGAGGCTCCCAGGCCTCCTCACTCAGAGCGAAGCCAGTATGATCCCCAATGCCAGCACCAGGCCCCCGAGCCAGAAGCCTGGTCCCAGGCCTTCCTGCAGCAAGAGTGCGCTCAGCAAGCCGCCGACCAGTGGTTGCGCGAAGAAGAAAATTGCAGCCACCCCGGCGGGCAGCCGCTCCACGCCGCGGTACCAGAGAAACCAGGCGAGGGCTGTCGCGCCCAGTCCCAGGTAAAGCACGCTCGCCAGCGAGGTGGGGGAGAGAGAAAGAGCAGGGCGCTGAGCCAGCTCCCAGAGGGCCAGGGGAGCAAAAAAAGACCAGGCTCCAGAGTGTCCCATAGGTCGTGACCACCAGGGCTGAGTGCTTGCGTGCCAGCGGCGTCCCGAGCACAGTGAACAAGGCCCAGAAGAAGGCCGAGATAATCAGCAGCCCATCACCAATGAGCAGCGAGCGGGCCTGCGCACTCAAGCCGCTCCCCTGCTCACTACCGACAATGATCACCACGCCAGCTAACGCCAGCAGGGTACCGGCGACAACGCGCCAGCGTGGGCGCTCGCCGAGCAGGAGCCAGGCCAGAGGTACGATGAAAAGCGGCGTGATCGTGGTCAGCAGCGCTCCATCATGGGCGCTGGCCAGATCGGTCCCAATGAACTGCGTCGTGATAGTAGCGGCGATGCATAAGCCAAGCAAGGGAAGGCGCCAGCGTTCCTCACGAGGGAGAGGCTCCCGAGGGCCGCTGAGACGCAGTACCAGCCAGAGAGCAGCTCCTCCCAACAGAAGGCGCAACAGCCCTAACGTGACGGGAGGAATAGCGCCAAAGCTGGCACGACTCACAACGTACATGCCTCCCCAGAGGCACGAGGCTCCAAGTGGGGCCAGGCCCGCCAGGCTCTGTCTGCTGCGGCGCTGGCTTGTCGAAGATCTGGAAGAAACCTGCACAGTGACCTTTCCTCAGTCCTCATTGCTTGTAAAACAGCATACAACATAGGGAGACGCAAGACCATTACTTGCGCTACCAGCAGTGGAAGCTCAGCAAATCTGCAGGCGGAGAGCGCCTTGCCAGCATGGTCTACAGTTAATGGCGACCCTGCTAATCCCCAATCAGCGCATCAGTGGACCTGGCTGAGAATCAAAGGCCCAGCTCAGGCAAGGCGCTCGGCCTGGGCTGGGCTGGGCTGAGATCCTGACTGTTGCCCCTGTGCGGTGGTGAACCTGTGCGATTGTGGCTAGATGCCTCCGATTCCCAGACCGTGGAGAATCATCTCCACCGCAGTCGCCACAATCACCGGTAAAAAGACCAGGCGGATAACGCGGTTGCTCAAGCGCGAGAGCAAGCGAGAGCCGATCAAGGCTCCGAGGAGAATCCCCAGCGCGACCGGAGCGGCCACCAGGGGGGGAATATCGCCGCGGGCGAAGTAGATGCCGGCGCTGGCCGCAGCTGTCACGCCGATCATAAAGTTGCTCGTTGTCGTCGAGACCTTCAGGGGCAGGCGCATTGCCACATCCATCGCCAGCACCTTGAAAGCGCCGCTACCAATGCCCAGCAGGCCCGAGATGACCCCAGCCAGGAACATGAGGAGCAGGCCCAGGGGAGTGCGCGTCACCTGATAGCTTACCTCACGCCCGAGATGCTCATCGGGATAGCTACTTGCCAGATTCAAGTGGGCTGCCAGCCAATCGTTCTGCACGCCAGAGGGCAGCTCTTCACCTATTTTGAAGAGCGTGGGCAAGGCCGATAGCAACAGAATGATGCCGAAGATGATTCCCAGGACACCTGGAGCGAGCAGCCCGGCCAGGAAAGCGCCGCTGATGGCTCCTGTGGTGGTGGCCAACTCCAAGAACATGCCGACACGCATATTCGTGATGCGGTCGCGCACGTAAGCTGCAGCCGCGCCGCTGGAGGTGGCGATCACCGAGATGATGCTGGCACCGATAGCGAAGCTGATTGGCAGCCCGAAAGCCAGTGTCAGCAGAGGCACGATCAAGACGCCGCCGCCCAGGCCGATCAGGGAGCCGAGAAGACCGGCAACCACCGAGCCGCAGAAAATCAGAGCGAAGACGAGGGCGGAAAACTGGAAGTGGGCCAGGCCACTGAGATGGGCGCTGCTGGTGCCCCGGTCGCCGAAGAAGAGGCTATAGAGCAAAATCAGGAGGACGGCCAGCGTAATCAGTACATAGCGGACGTCGCGCTCTAAAGCGAAAGCGACGATCGAGGTAGCGACGCGCAGCACTGGAGTAGCGATCAGCACCACCAGGCCGAGCACAATGAGCGCTGGGGCTTGCCATTGGAGCAAACCAGCCAGCAGATCGGGAAGCGAGTGAGGAAACCGGGCTACACTCGTCGTCCCTGGGCCGCCAGGCTGCAGAAAGAGCCAAGCGACACCGATCAAAATAATGGCGGCGCTCACCAGGACGCCGCCCTGTAGAATCCAGCCAATAATGGTTGCAGCTTGAGCATCAACGGAGCGTGCTGCGGTTGCTGACATCTCAGTCGCAGCCTGCCGCTGCTCCAGCTGGGGGGCTGGCAGCGGCCCTGTGTTGTTACGGGTCATGCTCTCCTGTCTCTCCTGCTATCCTGTGATGATCAGTAGGTAGGTCACGGTCACGCTGGGGTAGAAGTGCCAGACTACTGTTACACTGAACGGGTCAGCAAGGTGCGCTGGCTCTCTTTCTCCCCCTATCTATGAACTATAGGTCACTTTTTGTAAAAATGCCATCCCATCAATCTTGCGTTCAAAAGCAGGAGCATGGGTCTGCTTGCCCTCGAAGAGCGTGGCGGGCTTGCTTTATCACATTGCTGATGACCAGGGGGTGACCAGCGGGACCAGAGGCGGACAAGGCAAAGAGGCTGATCGGGAAGAGATGAGTGGAGCAGAAGAGATATCCCGACTCCTTGCTTGCTATCCTTCAGCGCTGGCACCTGGTGCAACGCGGCCCGAGGTGTCAGCGCTGAACGCCCAGCTACTGAGGGGTATCTCCCTGATCCCACCACAGACCCATGCGGGCGGTGGTGCCGCCATCGACAAAGAGCACCTGGCCCGTAATAAACTCGGCGGCATCTGAAACGAGAAAAGCGACCGCCGGCCCAATATCTTCAGGGTGGCCGACGCGTCCCCAGGGCACGAGGGTATTGCCCAGCTCGCGGGTGTAGCCTGGAATGGCGAAATAGCGCGGTACCTCGATAATGCCGGGGCCGACGGCGTTTACGCGGATGCGCTGCGGGGCCAGCTCGATGGCCAGCTCGCGTGTGAAAGCTATGATGGCCCCCTTGGTGGCAGCATAGGCCGAGTGGCGCGGAAAGCCGGCGTAGCCATGAATCGAGGTAATATTGATGATCGAGCCGCCGCCGCGCTTCAGCATGTAGGGTACCGCTTGCTGAGCGCAGAAGAAATAGCCGCGCATATTGAGGTCGAAGACTTCGTTATAGGTCTCTTCGCTGATTTTGAGAAAATCATCGGCGCGGGTGACCCCAGCGTTATTGACCAGGATATCCAGACCGCCCAGGGCCTCAGCAACCTCGTCGACGACGCGACGGCACTCGGCCACGTGGGCCAGATTGCCCTTGACAGCGACCGCTTTGCCACCCAGAGCTTCAATGCGTGCCAGCGTTTCGCGGGCACCCTCTTCGCTGTGCGCGTAGTGAATACCAACGCTAGCGCCCTGGCGCGCCAGCTCAACGGCAATACCCTGGCCGATGCCCATGCCGGCACCGGTGACTAACGCCAGGCGACCGGAAAGCATTCCCATAGCTTCGCTCCTCTTCCTTTCCCCTGGCGGGGAGTTTGGACTGCGACCTCGTTGTCCTTGGCTGCCTGCGAGTCAATAACACAGGCCGACTGGTGGACTCACCTGGCGAGCCTGGCCCAGGCTCGCCTTTGCCCTCGCTGATGAGTCTCCAGCGGGGTGATTGCCTCGCTCTCTCTGGCCTCTCTGTCAAGCGGCAGGGGGAAGTAGAGCCGACGAAAAACAAGGCTAAAGCCTGAAGCTCAGCCTCGGACGGCCTCCCAGGCTACAATCCCTTCGCGCTGAAGGCGGCGCACGCGCCCGTAGCGCTCCAGCCAGCGCATATGCGCCTCCAGGGCATACTCCAGATCGGGTGGAAAGCCAAAGGGGCCGAGCAAAGGATCGGTCAGCTCAATCAAACGAGCGAGCGTCAACGGCTCTGTGGCCTCGGCCAGCAGGCGGGCCAGCACGGCATCGGTGCGCAAGACGAAATCGCGGCTGGCCTGTAGGAAGGTGGTCACCTCCTGATCGCGCATGATGGGGAAATGGCCGGTGAGCAGGATTGCTGGCTGCAGCGAAGCGATCGTCTGGATCGAGGTGAGATAGATATCGCGGTCGGTATAGGGAGGAGGAGCCGTTGGAGCGCCATCGCGATCGATCTGGGTAGCGCCGTTGAGAGCATCGCCGATAATCGCTACGCGCTGGCGGGGTTCCCACAGCATCAGGTGGCCTGGCGTATGGCCGGGCACGTGGAGCACCTGGAGCACCAGCTCCGGCCCGCAACGGATATCCTCGCCGCCGGTCAGGCCGAGCGCTGTCGGGATCGGATTCCCTTGCCAGGAGCGCAGCATCTGGGTCATCTCCGGGACATAGGTCAGGCCATGATCGGCATGATAGGCATCGTAACGCTCGCGGAAGATCGCCTCTGCGTCCTCGATCCAGCGCCGATCAAGAGCCGGCACCAGCGTCAACGCGCGCGGGCAGGCGGCGCGCAGCGTCTCCAGGCCGCCGAAGTGGTCGACATCGCCATGCGTCACCAGGATCATATCCAGGTGGGCGGGGTCGCCCAACTGTTCCGCAAGCCAGGGGATCAGCACCTCGCGCGCCAGCTCGGGCGTGCCCGCATCGACCAGCAGCGAGCGCTCGCCAACAATCAAGTGATGGGCCATCAGCTTCTTGCCGATGTAGGCTTCCTGGCGATAAATGCCAGGTACAATCTCCATGACCTTCCTCCATTTCTTGACGCGGCTTGACGTTCAATGGCCACGTAACGTATAGTTGCTGTGGCAGGGCCACCGCCTGACCTGACAGGTGCCAGAAGATGAGAGGTCGGCATGTTCTAATGGTACATCAGACAAGTGCCGCTACTCAATGCATTCGTCCCCACTACCTCTTACCCAATCAGCCCCCTCAAACGAGCACACGGCCTCGATCGCTTGCGGCCCGGCTCCCGCCCTGCTCTGGGGCCACTAGCGGCATGGTCGGCCCGTCGGTGGAAAGAAGAATGAGGAGAGCCAGTCTGATTCCTCTCGGAACATAAGGAAGGGAGAAAAGAGGCAGATCGGTAGAGCACGATGTCGAACGAAAGGAAGCAATTAAGCGATGGCTGATCTCATCGTCGAAACCTCTGCTGGCAAAGTCAGAGGGACCACCATCCACGATATCGCCACCTTCAAGGGCATTCCCTATGGTGGACCGACGGGGGGGCGCAACCGCTTCCGCCCGCCGACGAAGCCGGAACCCTGGGCTGGGGTCCGCGATGCCCTCAAGTATGGTCCGGCCTGTCCGCAGCCGCCCGAAGGAATGAAGCGTCTCCGGGCCATCATTGGCGAGGCAGGGCGCGAAGAAGAAAGCGAGGACTGCCTCTTCCTCAACGTCTGGACACCGGCGATCGCCGATGGACGCAAGCGTCCCGTCCTCTTCTGGTGTCACGGTGGGGGCTTCAGCATGGGTTCTGGCTCGGCAGCCTTCTATCGCGGCACCAACCTTGCGCGGCGTGGCGACGTCGTTGTCGTCACTGTCAATCACCGTCTAGGGCCGTTTGGCTACCTGCACCTGGCCGACCTCTTCGGCGACGACTATGCCGAGTCCGGCAACGTAGGCATGCTCGATCTCGTCGCAGCTCTAGAGTGGGTGCGTGACAACATCGAAGCCTTTGGTGGAGATCCACAGAACGTCACCATCTTCGGTGAGTCGGGCGGCGGTGCCAAGGTCAGCGTCTTGATGGCTATGCCCTCCGCCGCTGGTCTCTTTCGGCGCGTCATTGTCCAAAGCGGGCCTGCCCTGCGCGTGGCCACGCGCGAAAAGGCCAGCGAGCGCGCCGAACGCCTGCTTCAAGCCCTGGGCATCTCCCACGCCAATAGAGGGCAGTTGCACGAGATCCCAACGCAGCGCATCATCGAAGTCAACGACGCTGTCAACCCCAATGCTCTTGGCCCCTGGGGGCCGGTCGTCGATGGCCAGATTCTTCCGCAGCATCCCTTTGATCCCCAGGCGCCGGCCATCTCCGCGCAGGTCCCGCTTATCATTGGCACCAACAAAGATGAAGCCACCCTCTTCCTGCTGAGCGATCCGCAGCTCAGCACGCTTGACGAGGAGGGTCTACGTAAGCGGACCCAGGCCCTGCTCAGAGAGAGCGATGCTGCTGAGCGCTTGCTGACGGCTTATGCACGTACCTATCCCGACCGGACGCCGGCGGAGCGCTATGCGGCCCTTGTGAGCGATGCCATGATGCGCATCAACTCCATTCGCCTGGCCGAGCGCAAAGCTGCCCAGGGGGCAGCGCCCGTTTACATGTACCTCTTCACCTGGGAGACGCCGATCCTCGATGGCAAGCTCAAATCCTGTCATGCCCTGGAGATCCCCTTTGTCTTCGACAACCTGGAGCCGGCGCGGCGCTTTCTGGGGGCAACTGCTGGTCTCACGCCGGAGCTACAGGAGCTGGCCGCCAGGATGAGCGGCGCCTGGCTGGCCTTCGCTCGCCGCGGTGTGCCGGCGGCTCCTGACCTGCCGGACTGGCCACCCTATACACGCGAGAGGCGGGCCACCATGATCTTCGATCTGCATTGTCGTGTCGAAGATGATCCTGGTGGCGAGCTGCGCCGTGCCTGGGAGGGTCTCCCCCTACGCGGCATGTCCGAATAGGCTGAGACAGTAGGGCCGCGTATAGCAAGCAAATAAATAAAAAAAGCGATCTCATGTGATACAGCCCGAGTAATGAGGACAGGAGCGCAAAACAATGGCTGAGCTGATGCAGGAGACGCGTGCCTTCCTGCAGCGGCTGGGTTTGCCGACGGGGGACGCGCACGATCTGCCCACCTCTCCCAAGCGTTTCCCCGATGGAGCCCAGTATCGCGTCGAGATTCCCAGTGTGGAGGGGCCGGCAGCCCTGGAAGCCGTGCGTGAAGCGGCGCGTGAATATGGTGTACGTCTCCATCGCGTCTCTCAAGGCAGCGGCATCATGTTGCTGCGCCGCGATGAAATTCAAGCGATGGCTCGTCTGGGGCACGAGATGGGTATTGAAGTCAGCCTCTTTGTCGGTCCGCGCGCCGGCTGGGATACAGGCGCCCAGTTCTGGAGCCGCTCAGGGCGCAACCTGGGAGCCAGGCAGCGCGGCATGGATCAGCTTCTCTATGCCCTGGAGGATATCCGTCGCGCCGCTGAATTGGGCATTCGCTCGGTACTGGTGGCCGACGAGGGACTTCTGTGGGTTGCCAGCGAAATGAAGAAAGCCGGCGAGCTACCGTCGAACTTCGTCTTCAAGCTCTCCGTCCAGGTCGGCACGGCCAACCCGGCGGCAGCGCGTGTCATGGAGCAGCTTGGGGGCAGCACCCTGAATACCCCCACCGATCTCTCGCTGGCGCAGCTGGCGGCCATCAGGCAAGCGACCGACATGCCGCTTGATGTCTACGTCGAAGCTCCCGACGACTTCGGCGGCTTCGTGCGTCACTATGAAATCGCTGAGCTGGTGCGGGTTGCCGCCCCGGTCTACCTCAAATTTGGCCTGCGCAACGCCCCCGATGTCTACCCCAGCGGCAGTCATCTGGAAGCCACCGTCGTCGCCCTCTCACGCGAGCGTGTGCGGCGGGCCAGTATCGGCCTGGAACTCCTGCAGCGTTACTATCCCGAAGCCACTACCTCTGAGCTGAGAGCGCCGGGGCTGGGCGTCCCCGAACTCCCTGGTGCAGATTAAGCAGGCTCACCATTGCAGACAGGAACAGAAGGAACGACCGGGCAGGGGAATGACTCTACCCGGCCGCTCTTACTTTGCTGCATGGGTTGCCAGCAGATGTACAGGCGGAGTGGGGAGGCTAGGCCTCCAGCGTTGTCACGTCGCCCAGCGGCTGGCCCAGCTCGCGGGCGCGCAGGACGCGGCGCATAATCTTGCCGGAGCGGGTCTTCGGCAGCGCGGTCACAAACTCGATCTCATCTGGTGTGGCGATGGGGCCGACGTTCGTGCGGACGTGCTGCTTCAGTTCCTGAACCATCGCCTCCGACGGCTCATTGCCGGCCTTCAAGATCACAAAAACCTTGATATGCTCGCCCTTGACTGGATCGGGCTTGCCGATCGCGGCGGCCTCGGCCACAGCCGGATGGCTTACCAGGCTTGACTCGATCTCCATCGAACCCAGGCGATGGCCAGCCACCTTGATCACATCGTCAACGCGGCCCTGGATGCGGAAGTAGCCGATCTCATCGATCGTGGCCGCATCGCCCGCGAAGTAGACATCGGGGATTGTCTCCCAGTAGGTGCGATAGCGGGCCGGATCGCCGTAGATCGTGCGCATCATCGATGGCCAGGGATGGCGGATGATCAGGAAACCACCCTTGCCCGTCTCGATGGGATTGCCGTCCTTATCGACCACCGCCGCATCGATGGTCGGCAGCGGACGGGTGGCGCTGCCCGGCTTCAGCGGCAGAATCACTGTCGGGCTGATCAGGATCATGCCCGTCTCTGTCTGCCACCAGGTGTCCATGACAGGCAAGGCATCATGCCCGATGTTGTGGCGGTACCACATCCAGGCTTCGGGATTGATCGGCTCGCCGACTGTGCCCAGGATACGCAGACTGGACAGGTCATGCTTGGCGGGCCACTCCTCGCCGAAACGCATCAGGCCACGGATCGCTGTGGGCGAAGTGTAGATGATGGTCACCTTATACTTCTCGACCACGCTCCAGTAGCGATCGGGGGCGGGATACTGCGGGGTGCTCTCGAAGAGGACGCCGGTAGCGCCATTCAGCAGGGGACCATAGACGATATAGCTGTGGCCAGTGACCCAGCCGATGTCGGCGGTACACCAGTAGACGTCGTCGGGCTTAAGATCAAAGACGAACTTTGTCGTAGTGTAGACGCCGACCGCGTAGCCACCGTGGACGTGGACCACGCCTTTGGGCTTACCAGTGCTGCCGCTCGTATAGAGGATGTAGAGGGGATCCTCGCTATCCATCTCCTCGCACGGCACCACCGTATCGTTGGGGATATCCTGGAGCAGCTCATCGGCGAAGAGATCGCGTCCGGCCTGCATCGGGACCTCGGTGCCCTCGCGCTTGAAGACGATCACCTTCTCGATCGTGGGAGTATTGGCAAGCGCCTCATCACAGATCTTCTTGTACTCAATCAGCTTTCCCCCACGATGGGCCGTGTCGACGGTGATGAGCACCTTAGCACGAGCATCGTTGATGCGTTCCTCCAGAGCACTCGCGGCGAACCCGCCGAAGACCACCGTATGAATAGCGCCCAGGCGGGTAGTGGCCAGCATAGCGGCGACCAGCTCGGGAGTGACAGGCATGTAAATAGCAACGCGATCGCCCTTCTTGACACCGAGGTTCTGGAGGGCCTTGGCCAGGCGATTGGTCAGCACGTACAGATCCTCATACGTCAGCGTGCGGCTGGAGCCATCGTCGGCCTCCCAGTAGTAGGCCACCTTCTGGCGCGTAGCGGTTTGCATGTGGCGGTCGAGGCAGTTGTAGACGATATTGAACTTGCCGCCAACGAACCACTGGAAGAAGGGCTTCTCGGTCCACTGGAAAGTGGTATGCCAGGGCTGGAACCAGTGCAGTTCGCGCGCCATGTCGTTCCAGAATTCCTCGCGATGCTCCAGCGACCAGCGATAGAAGTCCTCGTAGTTGTCAAAGCCCTTGGACTTCATGTAGGCCATGATGTTGGCCCGCTCAACGACTTCGGGGGATGGGGGAAAGAGCCGCTCCTCCATCAGGATGGTGTCGGTGTTCTCAAAGCCGAGGTTGCTCATGACTGCTTTGTCCTTTCTGTCTGACGCTTGCTGCCATCGCCACCGACGGCGATGGAGTGGGGTTGAAGAAGAAACGACGTGCTGCAAGCTGATTGAGAAGGGCCAGTGTCGCGACGCGCCACGCGCGAGCGGTTAAAAAACGACCCTCTACCGGTCTATTGCCTGGCGAGCCAGGTTGCGCACCCTGGCCCGGGGCCATGCCAGGCACCGTTAAAGGGCCAACTCCCGCGCGTGATACAGATGGAGAGGAACGACGAGGTCCTGTCACTCCAGGTATTCCGCCGTGTGATACTGTATCGCGCAACCTATCGCACTGCGATACGTTATGCATGGTAGCATATTTGCTTGCCTGCGTCAAGAGTAGCTTCTACCTACCTGCTCGAAAGTACCAGCTCTGCCTGGTAGATGGATTGGAATATACTGCTATTTCGGACTTCGCAAAAGATAGTTTGCTACTCTAAATCAAAGGATTAATACATCTTCGACAGTTTGAAAGATGAAATGCTCCATGAAAAAACTCTCTCACTGAGGAGAAAGGCTTATGTCCACAACAACACACGCAGATCGGGAAAGAGGAGCTGGCGTGACAAGAAGAGATTCTTGTCAACTCATGAGAGAAAGGATCTGGTGCAGCGGAGTCAGGGCGCACTGGCGCTGGCCGTGGATGCCTAGGGGATTGGCGCTATGCGTGTTGCTCCTTGGTCTGCTTGTCGCCTGTGGAGGGAATCCAGCGAGTGGTGTAGCTACGCCGACTGCCTCGCCTCTTTCCCTTTCCACGCCGACCACTGGTGTCACAGCCACAGTGCCGGCGGCAACCGGGGGAGGCACAGACTGGACCACCTACCATCGAGACAACACCCGTAGCGGCTACATAGCCAGCGTGCCTGATCCGACGCGCCTGATCTCGCTCTGGACCGCCCATCTAGACGGAGCGGTCTATGCCGAGCCTCTCGTTGTGCATGGGCGGGTCATCGTGGCAACCGAAGGCGACTCTCTCTACGCTCTTGACCTGAACAAAGGCAGCGTGATCTGGCGTACCAGCGTTGGAACGCCCGTACCGCTCTCGACCCTTCCTTGTGGAAACATTGATCCTCTGGGCATCACTGGCACGCCGGTCTATGATCCAGCCACCAACCTGATCTTTGCCGTAGCTGAGGTAAGCGGGCCGCGCCATCTGCTCGTCGGAGTGGATGCCGACAGCGGAGCTCTCAAATTCAGTCGCGGCATTGATCCGCCGGGCGCTGATCCGCGTGTCCACCAGCAGCGGGCTGCTCTGGCCCTGGCCAATGGGCGCATCTATGTCGCCTATGGGGGGCTTTATGGCGACTGTGGCGATTATCGTGGGCGTGTGGTCGCAGTGCCTACCACCAACCCGCGGGCACCCATGCTGACCTTTACCGTGTCCACGCCCCGCGAAGGAGGGATCTGGGCCCCCGCTGGACCGGCGGTCGATGGCGCCGGTAATCTCTATGTCTCGGTAGGCAATGGCGCTGTTACCTCGGGCGCCTGGGATCATAGCGACTCGGTGCTGCGTCTCTCCCCCACCCTCCAGCTTGAGGATGGCTTTGCTCCTACGCAGTGGGCCAGCGATAACGCCGCCGATCTTGACCTCAGCTCCTTGGGGCCGGTTCTGCTGCCCAACGGCTTGCTCTTCATCGCCGGCAAATCGGGGATTGCCTATCTACTGCGGGCCAATGCTCTGGGTGGTGTAGGGGGGCAGCTTCAGGAGCAGCAGCTCTGTGATGCCTATGGTGGAGCGGCGCGCGTCGACAATGTCATGTATATCCCTTGCTCACTTGGCGTGCTCCAGGTGACCGTCGCCAGTGGTCCGCGCCTGATCCGCGGCTGGCAGGCGCCAGCGAACATCAACGGCTCACCTATCGTGGGTGGGAATACCGTCTACGTTGTCGATCGCACGGGGGCGCTCTACGCTCTCAATCGCCAGACGGGGGCGGTCCGTGCTCGTCTCTCCATTGAGCCAACCTCGCGTTTTGCCACACCCACACTGGTGGGGCATACTCTGCTCATTGGCACGATGAGCGGGGTCGTGGCGGCAGGGATCGCCTGAGTCCCAGCGGAGAAAAAAGGCGAGGGCAACCGAAGGGGAAGCAACATACAGGGCAGCGAGGCCAGGCTGGCCTAGATGGGGCGGAGGAAGCTCCGGCACTGCAGTGGCCCCAGTTTCCTCCGCTGGCGTGGCCTGGTGTGGCTCTCGTTGCCAGCACCGTCCTGCAACGCACCCCCTTAGCTCTGGCGAAGCGCCGCTCCTAGCGCGCGCAGCGTATCCTCCTCAGCTCTCTGCTGAGGTGGGGCTTTGACTCGAAGACTGGTGATGAAAGTCCCCTCAAAGGTGCACTCCAGTCCGGCCTCCAGCGGATCATGCGCTTTACTGCGGCCTGCCCCGGCTATGAGGCTCAGGCCGCCTTCGGTAGAGAAAGGCCGAGCGGGCAGGCTCGCGAGCTGAAGGTGGGCGGTCACGCGGTTCTCCGTCTCACACAAATGTTGCAGGTGGAAGCGTAGGGTGGGAAGAGCGCTCTGAAGCGTCTGCAGTAGCTCCAGAAATTGAGGCTTACTGAGATGCTGCGTGCCAGTCCCGTAATACACGAAGTGGTCAGCAAGATAGGCGGCGGCTTGCTGGTAGTCCTTTTCTTCCAGAGCCGAGGCGAGCGCCACTAGCGTTGCTGCCTTACTCATGCAAAGACCTCCTCTTCATGAATTTTTTGTTATTGGCACATCTCAGACAGTAAGATCTCTCTTCCCTGAGAGCCTGCTTGATGGACCGGGATGAAACGGTCACTCTCTTCCTGATACGTCATGCTGAAGGAAAAGGTGACATTGCTGGTCAGAAAACAGGCATTAACCTCCTCTGAACACTGACAGTAAGTGTGGTAGATAGAAGACAAACCAGCTTGTCGAGTATGAAGGGCAACGCTGCTGAGAGCGACAGCTCACGCCCGACGTGCTCGCTGAGCCTGACCTGATCTGGCCGAGCACAGCGAGCGCGGTGAGGAGCCGTCGCCTTCTGGTGACTCAGCCGACGGTGGCTGCGAGCATGATGGCCGGGAGCTTCGTCGGTGAAGGTGCGGCCAGAAACTCGATCAATTTCGGAAAGGTCTTCAGTGCCTTGCGTCCCTCGGTCACGAACCAAAGCGGGGTAGGTGTGCTACGGAAGGGGCCGCGCAGCACAGATTTCTGCGCGCGGGAAAACATCAACGTGTTGTGGACCACGCCGATGCCGGACTGGATATCGTAGCTGTCGTGGCCGGGGAAAGCGCCCCAGGTAGTGGCGGCCAGGGCGAAGCCGATGCCGGCCCAGTAGTTGACGCCGATAGTTCCGTAGCGCAGGTTAGCGACGGCGCGCTCGACGGCGTGGGCGATGGCGGGAATCTTCAGCGACTCGGGATGGACGATCAGGGTGGCGTTAAGCGTGCCCCAGAGCCGTTCATTAGCGAAAGCCACGGCGCGATCGATATACTCGGCAATGCTCTCGGCTGCGAGAGCGGTCTCGGCGAAGAGGCCGCAGAAAGCCTCGGTGGTATAGCAGATATCGCCCTCGCGCTCGGGGTCGAGTCCGGTGATGAGGGTCCAGGGGAGCCGCCCATCGCTGCCCTGTCCATACAGCTCGGCCTCGGGATGTTCGGCGACGAAGGCGCGCTGGCGCTCGCTGGCGCCGGGGTAGTAGGCTAAGCGTGGAGGAACGGTCTGTAAGACACGCCGGATGGCGTTGAGCAGCTCAGGCCGCTGCTCCCAGCCTGCATGCTGAATCAGTACGCGCGTGGCGTTGCAGTTGAAGCCAGCGTTGTTGGTGAGAGAGCTGACAATGTGGGCAGCCTGATAGGCAAGATCGCGCGCTGTCCAGGGGCCGGGAACGATGATCAGCGGGCTGACATTGCCAAGCTCGCCAGTGATGCGCTTGTTGATCAGGGGTTGGTGGGCCGCTTTGCGTCGAGCCCCCTCGGGACCGGGGCCGAAGACGATGGCCTCGTAGGTTTTGTCAGAGCCAGTGATGTGAATCTCCTCGATGCCTGGGTGCTGGCAAAGGTAGGCCCCTTCTTCGGCGCCTCCATAGGCCAGACGCAAGAAGCCTCTATCGATCAGCGGTTGAAAAGCCTCGCTCAGCAAGGGACCGAGGTAGGCGTTTACCGGATTGGCTTTAAACAGGACAACCTGATCTTCGACAAAGAGTTTGTAGAGGATATCCATCGGCCCAATGCTGGCGACATTGCCGGCGCCCAGTACGAGCGCCACTTTGCCGCTGTGTTGGCGGTCCTGGTAGATGAGAGCCTGAGTGCGCGGCAGCTCGCTGATGCTCACCCCCGGTTCCATCCAGATCTCTGCGGTGAGGCCCATAAAAAAGAGGCGGTCGTAGACACTCTGCGGAAAGACGCGCGCGGCCACCTGGCCGTTGGGCATGGTCAGCACCGGGCCTGGAATCCGTGGATGGCCGTAGCGCTCGATGTCGAGCAACGACTGCCGAAGCTGGCGCAGGTTGTTGATGACTGGTAAGACGCCCGCTCCCCACTCTTCGCTGGCCGCAGGCTCGTCAGCGGCGAGACCTTTGGCTTTGAGGCTGGCCTCAACCCAGCGCGGGGCGATGGCGACGAAGTTGCTGAGGAGCTGCTCTAAGATGGCAATGCGCTCGCGCACCGGCACTGCGACCCAGTGGTCTTTGTGGGCCTGCAGCGCCTGCACGGCCTCATCCATGTCCTGCTGCGTGGATGGGGCTATACTGCCACTCACTGTGGGGAAGTGAGGAGAGCCGTGTCGGGTGCTGCTGGTGCTCATAAACTATACCTCCATTTGAAAGCATGGCTCACTCTACCCACTAACAAGAGCCATTCTACAGTATGTGACAGGCCAGGACAAGGGGAAGAGGGGGGTAATGAGGGAGTGAGTAAATAAGAAAGCTAATCTGTTTGCAAGATGTGTATACGGTTTTCTTGCTTTCTTTTCACGGCTGCTTGCAGCTTTTCCGTCTGAGTGTAGTTCCTCTTCTTGTAAAGTCAGGGGGATTCTCCGCCAGTTAGCTCGAAAACTCGAGCCACGCTCCTGGTGGGCTTGCCGGGCTTCGGCCAGGGGCGTGGCTGACGTGTTCGCAGTTGAAGCGTTGCTGGGGAAAGCGGCTCTGTGGCGCTTGGAGAGGCTCAATCTGGGGGTGGCATCAGGCGATAATGACCGTTGCCTTTGACACAGCTGCGGCCCACATGGCAAAGTTCTCCCCAGGTTAGCAGCTCGCGGAAGGGCTGAAGCTCTCCGGTGAAGGTAGCGTAGCCGATGATGCCGCCGATCGGGCTGGAGGCGCCGCGCCGACGCGAGTAGCTGAAATCGTCGTACCATCCAGTATGAATGTGCTGGCAAGCAATCTGCTCGGCCTGCTTGAGGTAGGGGTGATGCTCTGGCAGAAAGGCGGGCTGCGCTCCTGAGCTGTAGGCTTCTTCCAGATCGCGTAAGCGCTTGAAGAGGCGGTGGACCAGCACAGCAAAACTCAGCTGGTGCTCGTGAACCAGCTGGCCGTCGGCGATGAGGCGCAAAGGACTGAGAAAATGGATGGTGATCCGGTCGCTGGGAAGCTGAGCGGCGCGCTGGCTGATATCCGTGCTGGTCACGGCCTTTAGCTGGGCGTTCCAGTTGATCCTATTCTCGGTGTAGAGAACGGCGTGGGCGCCGGTAAAGGGATGGTAGCTCTCGAGGCGCCTGATGCGGAATCGGCCACGTTTGTTCTGATGTTCTCCTGGACTCGCGCCAAGGCCCGCTTGCTCTAGTTGAGGAATTGCTTGAATGAGGTAGGGGAGTAGGTCGATACTTTGACCGAAGAGGAGCAGCTCAAAGGTGAAGTGCTGGCCTGGGTAATAGACGGGTGGCACCTCCTGTGGTGGGCGGATGACGTAGGGACGTGGCTGGTCGCGTCCGCCTTTGACGCCCCTAGTCAAGGTTTCGTCACGCAAGGGAGTCATCAGGGCATGGACAGGGCAAAGGCAGTCCTTATGGAAGGAAGAGATTCCACTACTGCGGGCCTGCTGAGTGGTACAACTGCTTCTCAAAAGAGCCTCGTATAGGGCGCCGCGCAGCTGAGCGCCATATGGCCTGGTGAGCTTGAGCGGCGTTTGTACCTCAACCGTGAAGCGTAAGGGGTAGATAGCGAGCTGGCTCTTGGTCATAGTGGCGCTCATCGGTTAGTATTCTCCTGTTGTAGCAGTTCTTGGATGTATCGGAAAAGTGGGGCTTTTCTCTGTAGATCGACCCCTTTCTGGCGGTGGATCTTCTCGATCTCTCGGGCCAGCAGGCGCTTGGCGGCTAGCGATGGAAGAGAGCCTAGCTCTTTGAGTAGCTCCTGGCGATCTTTACGCTTGAGCTGTTCGGGGGTGAGGGCTGCCAGTTCCCTGGCTTTGGCTCGCGCTTCCTCCAGGCCCTCGCCTTTCTCTTCTTGGAAGGGGGCGCTGTTGGCGGCAGGAGACTTGGCTGCCTGGCGGAAGTAGCCGTAGCCAGCGCTGGTCTTGCCACCGATGCCATAGTCAGCCAGGGCTAGCTCTAGGAGATCTCTGGCCTTTTGCGCATCGGCCTGATCGCTGGACGAGGAAGAGCGTGGAGCAATGGCGAAGGTAAAGGTGGTCTTGGCCACGGTGAGAAAGGCGATTGGCACGGGCTGCTGATCGTTGCTGGGCGGCCTCTTCTTCTTCTGGTAATAGTCGGGATAGTGGGGGGTCATAACGTCCAGCTCCAGCCGGGCCTCTCCGTTGAGTGGCATGGCGTCGAAAAAGATGACGCTGCCGGCCTGATCAAGGGTGCCGAATATGCGTTTCAAATCATCTTCTGTTATATATAGCTCTTTGGAATTCTCCGGCTCGTTGGAACGCGAGATCTTCCTCTCTTGCTCGGCATAGCTGCGCGTCAGGCCTTTGAGGGCGCTGCCGGGAATGATGGGCAGACTATAGTTGCGGTGCAGGGTCAGATCGGTCTCCAACACGGAGTTACCGCCCAGGCCAACCACCATGCGCCAGTCGATCTCGGCCTCGAAATGAAGGGCCTTCAGGGCCTGGGTGAGCTTCTGCCAGCGCTGGTATGCCTCTGTGGCGAGGGTCTGGTTGGGTTGGTAGCCTTGGGCCAGATCTCGTAGCCATTGCTGGCGCGCCGCCGGGGACGCTTTGCTATCCGGGTCTGGCGAGAGCTGAAGAACCTCGCTGGGAATGTAGCGGTGAAGCTGCAGCCCCAGGTTGGGACAGACGTTAGATGTGCCAAGTGTCTGCTGGACCAGCCTGGCAGCCTCCTGGGGCAGAGGATAGGGTGATGGGTGGCTCTTTGCAGGAGGCCTCTGGTTTCCGCTGGAGGGCTGTGACCTTCTGGGGGACCCTTGCCCTGGGCGACGATGCTCCTTTCCACAAAGGCATGCCGCCGGGGACCCCTGGATTCATCCAGGGGAGGAAGGCGGCTCCCTCTGGCTCTCTGCCGGGGGTTGACATGGCGGCCTCTTCCCTGTTATCCTGTACTCGGTGAGGTCTCAAGGCACTGGCCTGTGAGTCAGCAACGGCTTCGCCTCACCTGGCGGGGAGGGGAGGGTCAACCCAGCGACACTGCTGTACTGTCCTACGGGGCAGTGGGCTGCCGTCAACCAGCCCTGAAGCCCGGGCCGATGAGGCTGCGGGCAAGCCCCTGGCTTGAGCCAGGGGTCGTTGACTCATGGCCTTACCCTCTCCCTTCTTGCTGTCCTGGCTCGGCAGCCGGTTGGCTACCCTCTTTGGAGAGCTCGGCTTCGGCGAAACGGCGCAGCCAGTCGCCGAAGGCCAGGCATTCGGTGGTCGCCCGGCGGTAGTCTTCCCGACTGGCCTGCTCCAGTACCCAGGACAACAGGGCATCAAATTCCTCGACTTTGTTAGTGACAAAACCACGCCGATGCATCCATTCGGTCAGATGCTGCAGTAGTTGGCCGTAGGCGTTGAGTGCCTGCTCCTCCTGTTTCTCTTTATGTTTCTCTTTCTGTTCCTTTTCTGCTTTGGCATTCAGAAAGCCCAGAGTGGCCCCCAGGCCGTTGATCTGCACCATCTGGTTAAAGGTCAAGGCCCGTGTGCGATATTCGGCTTGCATCTCTGCTGAACAATTCTTTACCTTTTTAATACATTTCCAGGCAAACTGACCACGCTCTTGTTCTAGCAGACGTCGTACGGTTTGTTTCTCTTCGCTCATAGGATTCACCTATTATATTTGTTATCTTTCTTCTAAGAAGAAGGACGATAGCTTAGGGTCTGCCTGTAGCAGAGTCAGTGAGCGAGGCCGGGGGGCTCCAGCGCACCTTAACGAAGCCTCGCCCTACTGTCTCGTCGCCGCCGAGCTGCAGGTAAGGGCCAGCTTTCTGGCTAAGATCTCGGAGCAGTGCTAAGCCCTGGCGTGGCTCTTGGCTCTTCTCAGTGGGGCGTCGTTCGTTGGTAGCGTAGATAGGAGCGTAGAGCAAGGTGTCTGCTGGTAGGTGCTCCTCTGTCCAGAGGGCGCCCTCTTTGACCGTTTTCTTCTCCTGATCGATGGCAATACGGGTAATCACCTCAGTTGAATAGAGCACGAAGTCGCGGAAATCGTCGTCGGCGAGGACGACCAGCGAAGACTGTAGCTTCTCTGCCCAATAGCCATCAAAGGGGAGGGCGTGCTCTGCCAGCCAGCGTGCTACGCTGGTCACCTTTTGGTCCTGCCTCACCTCGAAGCTAAACTCCTCCAGCAGCAAGCCGTGGCCGTGGCTGTTTTGGGAGATGGTGACCTCTGATTGCTCAGTTACAAGTGCCTCGCCATTCTTCAGTCGAGTCGACGGCAGCTGCGGAAACTCCTTCTCCTGGTGGACGTGGATGAGATCCTTTCTGAAACGTTCCAGGATGTCGAGAGACGTGGTGTAGGCGAAAACTCCCTGGAGAGAGCGCACCGGAAAGAGCAGGATGCGGGCATCGCTGACAATCAAGGCCCCGGCGTGAAGCTGGTCTGTCTCTTGAGTTGCGTGCTCGTGACCAAAGAGCGCCTTGACCAGTCCGTCGGAGTTGCTGCCATACTGATGGCTGATCAGGGCGCGCAGTTTCCCTTTGATGCTGCTGCCCTGGATCATGGGATACTGTGTATGGCGCTCGCGCTGGATTGGTAGCTCGACACTGCTCAGGCCACTACCCACGCCGGCATGCAAGGGCGTTTCTGTATAGATGTACATCATGCTTGTTGCTGTAATCATTTCACCAAGCTCCTTTAATAGTCATACCGTATCCTATTTCTTGGCCGATGTCTGTTATTTGCTGAAGATCAGTATCTGAGCTATCGAAGAAGTAGATGCTGCCTGCGGGCACGCAGCGCCGCGCTGGTTTGCTCTGGCCGCCGTGATGGCTGGGGTTCATCTGCCAGCCGCCAATCCACTGGTAGCCGCTGATAGCCGCAGCGATGGGCGCGCTGAGACCTGCGGGCCGGTGCTCGGGTTGCCAGCCCTTTCTGAAGATCGCTGGGGTGGCCAGATAAAGCAGGAGCCGCTGCCCGCTTAGGTGATCTGGCGTCTGAGGTGCGGCGGCTCGCACCGGCGTATCGTTGGGATCAATCAGCCAGACGGTCACAGGACGCCTCTCGCCGCCCAGGGTATGGGGGAAGTGTGCAGGGGGCGCGGGTAGGCGCAAGAGCGAAGCTGTTTGCTCGTCAGGTAGCAACTGATCGCTGAGAGGATCGGCTGTCTGAGCCAGGCGCAAATCGACAAGAAAGCCATAGCCGGGCCGCAGGCGCACAGCGTAGATGGTATAGAGCATGCCCTCCTCCGTCGTATGTGTGCGCTCCTGGCGAGCGATTCCCGTGCGCGGCTCTTCCTCGTAGATCTCGCTAGCGGGGACAAACATGGCGTCGGTCAGCTGACCATCGGGGCGCAGCGCCGTCTCCAGGCCCTGCGCCGTCAGCCAGCCTCGTAACCGGCTGCTTTTGCCGAGCGGTTGCTCTTGCTCCTGGCCTTCGGGGTAGAGCAGCTGCAACTCCTGGGGGAGGTTCGTCAAGATCCCGGTGGGAGAGGCCGGTTTCAAGCGCAGTAGGCGGGTTTGCTGGCCTTGTGACCCGGGTCCGCACAGCAAGTGGGTGGGCATAGGATAGAGCAGCTCAAAGCGCTGAGTGCCGTTCTGCGCCTTCTGACGGCGTGCGAGCGCGGTCAGCCTGATGCGCAGGCGACCGTAGCTCTGTTGGTCGCCGATGAGGGCGGTCAGCTCCCGATCGCGGAAGAGTTCTGGCAGGCTCTTGCGCTGGTCCCAGTTGCTCGCGATCAAGGCCCGCAGCGACCCCTGCAGAGTTTCGGGGGTAGGTGGAAAGAGCGATTCAGCAAAGCCCACCTCGCCCGCGTCGAAGGGGCGCCCGCTGCGAAAGAGGAGCGTCTCATGTGGTTCAATAAAAAGATACATTGTTTCCTGCCTCCCTCACGAGAAAAGCCAGAATCTGCAGCCAGTTCAGGACCTCCTTCAGGCCGGAGCTGTCGGGGCCGGAGAAGGCGCCAGGGTGGCTCTTTTCCATGAGAGCTGCGAGACGGACCAGGGCGTCTGCCAGAGCTTCCGGTCCTGTCTCGGGGGGCTGATGGGCGGTACTGACGTTCCACTGCCGGGCTAATATGCGCCCGATCTCGCTGCTACGGGCCTTCGGTGGCAGGCCCTCCAGTCCTGGCAGCTCTCTTTTCAGTATCTCCAGGCAGCGTGGCGAAAGCGTGCCTCTCGCAAAGAGCTGCACGACACCTTTGAAAATCTCAAAAGGCTCAGTCGTTGCTTCCCCGGCCTGCTGTTCATGATCCTGGGGAGGGTAGTTCCAGCGGCAACCGGCGGAGAGCGTATTGCCAGAGCGCCAGAGGATCGTCACCACCAGGGCATTGCGCCCATAGCGCTGCTTGGCCTGCTCCTCGGCCTCGCGCGCCATCCGACGTACCAGCGTCAGCGGCATTAGGTGGTGAGCGACGGCGATGCCCATGCTGACCGTGGCTGTTCTCGTCCCCTTGGAGACCGTTTGTACGCTTGACCCTACGATCTTGCGATAGGTCTGCTGCAGAGCTGAAGCCATAGCGAACATATGCGCCAGCGGTGCGAAGGCCAGTACATCATCGCCACCAGCGTAGATCAGTTTGCCGGGACGCTTGTCCTCGACGATGCCGGGAACATGCGTACGGGCGAATTCCGAGAGCGCTCTACTGATGGTACGGTGATCGTCCTGGCTCTGGACCTCGCCGATAATGGTGCCCATCTGATCGCCGTCCATCTGCAGCAAGGCATAGTAAGGGGTTGGCTCGCCGAGGAGCCGGTGAAGCTCTCTCAGTACCTGATGGGCCCTATCGAGATAGGTTGGCTCCTCGATGACCCATTCCCAGGGAAAGCGCTGCAGCCGCGGTTCGACCAGAGCGCGGTAATTCGTGCGCAGCCGCTGGGCGGTAAAAGTCTCGACAAAAGCACACTCTCCGTCAACATCCTTGAGCCAGGAGTAGTTTGCCTGCTGAGCTTTCTGCTCCAGATAAGGAAGAGCCAGGTGAGGCTTTTCCCTCTTCAGAGGCGCAGTAATCTCTTGCCAACGCTTCGCGGCCTCCTGAATTTCTCTGCTGGCTGCTGATCGAGATTGCTGGGGGAGTAACAGCTGCTCAATGAAGGTTGCGGCGGCCATCGTGCTGGTTGAAGGGAAATCCAGGCCCTGTTTCGGCGCCTCAGATCCGTCCCCGGGACCTGAGAGGAAGCTCTTTGAGAGCAGAGCGAAGCGCTTCACCGTGTCGATGGCGTCCAGGCGCTCGGAGCCATCCGGGGCAAGGTCCTTGGCCGAAATCCCCGGTTTGTTCGCTACCTGTGTCCAAAACGCTCTGACCTCCTGGCGGCTCGCGCCCTGGGTGTGCAGAGCCTCGCGCTCGCCGGAGAGGGTGCTCTTCTCGCCAGGCTCATCCTGAGCCTTGAAATCGCGCAAGCTCTTGCGAGCATCGAGTGCCTGCGCGGCGCGTTTAAACCAGGACCCGTACCCCAGCGGGGCGCCCTGACCATTGGTGTTGGCGACGATGACCCAGTAGATTTCGAAGAGGTTTTCAGGTTTGATCTGGCGCTCCCAGATGGCACGCAGGACCTCGTTGCTTGCCCAGTCAGCGCCATTGCTGCCAAAGAGCTGCTGGTACACTTCTCTGCAAATCTCCTCCCAGGCTTGATGGATGGCCTTCTGGCTCTGCTCTGCCGTCTGGAGAGCCTTTGTCTGCGGGTTGGGCATCTCCTGGGTCGTGGAGAAAATCGCAACGTAGCGGTTGGGCAGGTCGGGTATCCAGCGCTGACGGTCGATGCTGGGATTGGTTGGGAACACCAGAGTCTTACTCGGCACGTCCTTAAGGGCCGCCTCCATCAGGCGCGAAAGCAGGAAGCTACCCAGCCAGAGATCGCGCGCCTTGCGTGCCTGGGCGATGAAGGACTGTACCGGCCCCAGGGTGAAGATGAGCATGTAAGATGGAGTCATAACTTTAGCTCTCTATTGCTTTCAAATCTGACTATAAATTTGGAGTTGATATCTAGGCGATCAGGCAGCAGAGCATTCTTTCTGAAGAGAGTGGCTACACAGATGTAGCCGGCTTTTATAGCTGTGATATGCAGGTGCAGGGGCGAAGCCAGGCGGCCCTTGTGCCCTCCGAAGGGCAAGCCGAGGGCCTTGCGCTGCTCGTCCGAAAGAGATTGGCGGTATTCCTTGTACGTCCTGCCGACGAACTCTAATGCCTCTTTTACTTTTTTCCAGGGATTGCTCGGGGAGAGAACCCATATAGAACAGGTTGCCGGAGATAGGATATCAAAAGATCTATTTTGGAGTTCAGATCGCTTTTCAGCCTTGTAAAAGCGCTGAATCTCCTGCAGCCCCAGAGTGAGAGTGTTAGCCAGCTCATCGAGGCTGCTGGCATCTTCTGGCGATAGCCTTGGGAGATTGAACTCTAGGGCCGAGGGCAACGTAGATGAGCAAATCGTCAGGCTGCCTGCGCAGCGGCGAGAACGTGCGCCCAGTCCGCCGAGGTTAGTCAGCAGCCAGAGGGCGATGATGGCCTCTTTTAAGGCTTGTCGATTTTTCTCGTGGGCAGCGAGGATAAGCCTGAAGTGCGTCCCGGGCGGATAGTATTGGCGGGAGGATCGATCTTTGGTCTTGTCCATAGACCAGAAGAGATAGTTTCTGCCAGGCTGGTTATCGGCTTGCGTGAAAGCAGATAACCCTTGCTCTGGCAGCGTTACCTCAGAGATGCGGATACTTATCGGCGAGCCATATTCAGCGCTCCCGAACACCTCGGTCTCGCGCCGGCGCACCTCCGCCAGGTTACCTCCGACAATGCCTCCAATCAGCGCACGGTACCAGTAGCGCAGAGGTCCCCGCAACGAGGGGGGACGCAGCTCTACCTCTTCCTGGTTGGCCCCTGCCAGAAAGAGTGGAGTCGTAACCTCGATATCAAACTTGACTTTTAACATTGTCTAAAACTCACTTTATGACAAAGGATCTTAAAGGAGGGTCTGCGCTCTCTTCCCCTGATGATAAGCCCTACACTACAGCCTTGCCACCTCAGAAGCTATGAACTTCTTCACAACCTCTGATGAATGTGGAATGCGAAGACGTCTCCCTCTATCGGGAGTCTACCCCTTTGATAGACGGATTGCTAACGGCTAGCCGAAAGTGGCTGTGTGCTTGTACCTTGCGGCTTTCTTGTGTAAAGCTCCCCGGGTTGGTTTTACACTATAAAACCGAATATGAAAAAGAGAGCTGGGGCGGACCGCGCAGCCGCTGAAGAAGGCTCAGAGCGACGGAGGAAGAGACAACGGAGCGGCCAGGGCCAGCTCTGTACCGTGCAGAAGAGTCCTGGCCGCCCCGCCAGAGAGAAGGAAAAAGGAGATCGCTGCTTTAGAGATCGCCGCGCACTGCATGTGCGATGTTCGATGCATGGGAGAGCACGCGACTCAGAGCGTTCAAGAGATCGAGATGGATCGCGCTCGACTCCCAGCTAGGAGAGAGGCCGCTCTGCAAGCGGCGCACGTGGCGTAGATGGAGCTGGCGCTTCATCTTACTCAGCTCCGCCTTACGCACAAAGAAGTCGTTGGCCAGCGAGGTATCCTGTGAAGCCAGCGCGGCCAGAGCCTGCTCCAGGGCCTCCGTCACCTCATCGTGAAAATTGAGCAGGTCCTGCCAGCCCTCTTCAGAGAAAGCCACCTGGCGGCGTTGCTTGCGGCGGGCCAGGCGCATCATCTGTCGATCGATGATATCGCCGATCGCCTCGAGATCGGTAATAATATAGAGAAGCGCCAGCTCGCGCTGGACCTGCTCGCGGGTCAGGCGGCTCTCATCGAGCTGCGTCAGATAGCGCTTAATGGCCGCATTAAGCTGATCAAGCTCGTCATCCAGCTCATTGATGCGCTCCGGCACACGGGCATCGGGCTTCTCGAAAGCCAGCATTGACAGGCGCAGCATCTCCGTCACAATATCGGCCATGCGCAGCACCTCGCGCGTCGCCTGACCCAGGGCGACCGCCGGCGAGGCCAGGGCCTCGGGATCAAGATAGCGTGGTCCCAGCGGCTGCTCATACTGATTCTCCTGCTCTGGCAGGAGTAAGGTCACCAGGTGTGTAACGGGGGCAGCCAGCGGAACAAAGACCGCGGCCAAGGCCAGATTAAAAGTCAAGTGAGTCAGGGCCACCTGCCAGACAGGTTCCAGGCCGAGCCGGGCCAGCAGGCTGGTCAGGAGCGGCAGTAGAGCCAGCGCAATGGCAGCCCCCAGGGACTTAGTGCCAGTATGGAGCAGGGCCAGGCGGCGGCCTGTGATCGAGGGGCGACTGATGGCTGTCAGCAGAGCCGTCAGCGTTGAGCCGATATTGGCCCCAAAGAGCAAGGCCAGAGCTGCAAAAACCGAGAGCGCGCCACTGGCCGTCAAGACCAGCACCAGGCCGATGGCCGCCGCGCTCGAAGCAAAGGCCAGAGCCAGGAGCAGGCCCAGCAGCGCCAGCACCAGTGGCGCCCCCATCAAAGCGCGCAGTACCTCGGCGGTAACAGGACTGGCTGCGATCGGGGCGCTACCAACCTGGAGCGCCGCCAGTCCAAGCAAGATCACCCCAAAGCCGAAAGCCGCTTGACCGAGGTTGCGCTGCGGCTTATGCTGTGTCAACAGGCCCAGGGCGGCCCCCGCTCCGGCGATGGGAATGGCGTAGTCGGTCACATGGAAAGCAAGCAACTGCACGACCAGCGTGGAGCCGACGTTGGTGCCCAAAATCATGACGAAGGCCGTCGTCAGGGGAACCAGTTCAGCGTTCACCAGCTCCACCAGCAGCGAGGAGGTCGCGCTCGAACTCTGTGTCAAGGCCGTCACGACGACGCCGACGCCGAAAGCCATGAAAGGGCGCTGGGCCAGCGCCATTGTGGCCTTCTGCAGGCGCGGACCGGCTGCGCGCTGCATAGCCTCCGACAGGAGGCGCAGGCCGTAGAGCAGTAACAGGGCCCCGCCCAGTAACAGGCCCACAACCATTGTCGGATTGCTTGTCGTTGCCATTGCTTGCTCTCTCTCCCCTCCCATTGCTTGAGTTTAGTGAGATAGCTCGCATAGCCTGGAAGCAGGCAATTGCTCACACTTGCAGGCGCCGCTCTGGTGGTGCAAGCGTGGATAAGCAGATAAACTGGCAGATCGAAAGGTGGGCTGTGGACTCACCTTCTGCACTTGATGCTGTCTGGAGCGGCACGGGCGCGCGATGACCGACCCTTGTGCTCGTCGCTGTCTCCGGCTGCTCTGCACTGAAGGCATGCTCTGCCTGGTGCCAGTAGCTCTGAGGCCCGTCTGATAGCCTGGCTCGCTGTGCCCACGCGGGCGGCACTGCCCGACTGTGCTGTGGCTGGGGAAGTGTTAAGCTTATATTAACCTTATGTTAAGGGAATGTTAAATACACTATAGCATGCGGCGACGACGATCGCAAGAGGAAGCGGCAAAGCTGAGGGGGAAGCGTAAGTTTCTAGCGCTCAGCCGGCGCAGGTTATAAGTAGATTGGCGTTGGCGGGCCAGACTGTTTCTCCGCTCTCTGCCAGTTAGCGGGACTGAGATCGTTTAGAGGCAGGGGTTCAGGCCCTTCCCTCGCTAGCTCTACTCAACCTGATCAGTCAGCCAGTCTGTCTGCCTGCCTGTCAGTCCATCTCAAGGAACAAGGACGATAAAGGATAAATTCGGCTAATGGCGTAGAGCAGGCCGATGTTCTGGCGACTCGGTGGGGCAGAAGCATTTGAGAAAGGAGATCTTTACAATCTGCAAGCAAAAGGATTTTCATCTCGATATAGGATCAATACTATTGAAACATTATTCTTTTAATCAAGAGTGCCTCTCTTATGGGAGGTTTTGAGCATAGCCTACAGGGGAAGAAAGGCTTCCTGTTTGACTATCTGCATGGGTCATTCGTTATACCAGTGAACCTCAGCAAGGAAGCGGAGAAAGACAGCAGGAGAAGATTCATCCTGTAATCTGCTATACAAAAGGAGAGAAGAGCACTTTCTATGAAACGTGCGCCAACCGCCGACATTCTCTGGCTCTTTATCCTAACCCGCATCGCGCTCATTGTAGTGACCTACTTTGCGTATACGCTACTCCACGGACCGCGACCACCGCAGTATATAGCGCCACCGGTAAGCTTGCTGGCGACGGCCATGTCGTGGAAGCGCTGGGATGCTATACACTATGTAGAGATTGCTCAATTTGGCTATCGCAGCCCTTTTGATAGCGCATTCTTTCCTCTCTTTCCCCTCTTGATCAGTATTTGTGCCCATCTCGTGGGGAATCATGGTTATCTCCTCTTTGGCATGCTCATTAGCAATCTTGCTCTGCTCGGCGCTTTATTCACGCTCTATCAGCTTGCCAGCGAGGCGCTGGGCGATCAAGTCAGCCGTCGCACGCTGCTCTACCTCTGTATTTTCCCAACGGCCTTTTTCTTCTTTGCCGCCTATAATGAATCGCTCTTTTTGCTGTTGGTAACTGGCTGCTTCCTGGCCTTACGCCGACGACGCTGGTGGCTGGCCGGGCTGCTGGGCATGCTGGCCTCCCTGACCCGCTCACCGGGCATCTTACTCGTGCTACCCTTCCTCTGGGAAGCATGGATAGCCCGCGATAACCTGGGCCTGCTGGCCGAGCCAGCAGAACGCAGTCACTGGCGCGCCTTTCTCTGGCGAGCGCTGCCGGTAGTGCTGATTCCGGTAGGCACTGCTCTCTATAGTCTCTATTGCTGGCATCTCTTCCACTCGCCTTTCAGCTTCGCGGCGGTGCAGTATCGCTGGTCCCATCGCACCGTCTGGCCCTGGGAAGGCATCTGGAAGGCGCTGGTGGAACTCTTCTGGCTGCAGCCCGTCGGCTCGCTCTTCTCGGTCCATCTGGTGCTCGATCTCAGCGCCACCCTGGGCTTTATCGTGCTGGCTGTGCTGGGTTGGCGCCGTCTGCGCTTCAGCTATACGCTCTGGATGGCGGCCCTGCTGCTGCTCTATTTAGTGGAACCGAGTATCAATCAGCCCGACTCCCTGATCTCCAACCAGCGCTTCGTCCTGGAGATGTTCCCAGGTTTCATGACCCTGGCGGCGCTGGCCTGCGAGCATCGGCGCCTCCATCAAGCGATCACTTTGATCTTCCCGCCGCTGCTGGCTACCCTGACCATTATTTTTATCATGGGGCTTTGGATGGTCTGAGGATGATTGGCTAGCCGGGGGGCGTAGCGCTCTGGCGCTGCGCTCTCCCCGGGCGGCCAATGCTCGCCCCTTCTATCTACAATTTGGATGGACGCGATACAGGCTATGACCGAAACGCTGTTCATAGACAATCAGATCAAGAAGCAGACAGTACGTGCAAAACCACCGCGGGCTGGTCTTGGGTTCTTGTGCGTCGCTCTGCTGCTTGCTGGTTATCTGGCCATTATCGTGGCGGCCATTGCTCCGCTCGGGCAGTTAGCCGGGCATCCTGTCGCCAGCCAACTCCCAGGAAAGGCTCTCGGGCCTTTTGGCTTCTGGGTGCCAGCCAGACTGGTACTCTTCTTCAGGCAATTTTTGCCTTTTTTAAATAGAGCAGATCTCTCCTTTCACCTGATGGTTTTTCTTCTTTTTCTGCTCTATCTGTGCCTGCTCTGGCTGAGCTGGAGATTGGCCACCACGGCGGGTCGTCGCCGGGGGGTGCTGTGGCTCGCGGGTGCTGTACTTCTCATCTGTGGGAGTATACTCGTGGTGGCGCCCGGGATGCTCTCGCACGATATCTTTGTCTACGCTGGCTATGGCCGTGTCATGGTAGCGCATGGGGCCAATCCGTACTTTGTGCCGCTCTCTGCTTTCCCGGGTGATCCTCTTGCCCCGCTGGATGACTGGAGGACGGCGGTGGCGGCCTATGGTCCGGTCTGGCTGCTGATCTGTGCCGTCCTCAGCTGGCTCCTGGGGGCCAATGCGCCAGCCTATGTGCTGGCTTTTCGCCTCCTGGCCTTGATGGCTCACCTGCTCAATATGGTCCTGATCGCTCGCCTGCTCCGGGTACTGGGGCGCTCGGAGCGCGTGATCACGCTGGGGGCCATGCTCTACGCTCTCAATCCGCTGATGCTCTTCGAAAGTGCCCTGGGAGCCCATAATGATGTCTTGATGATGACCTGCATGCTGCTGGGTTGCTGGTGCTATGCTGAAGCTGGCGATGGAGGCTTAGAGCGTGTGCGTTGCTGGTTGCCGGCTCTGGTCTTCATGCTGCTGGCTGTCTTGATCAAGTTTACGGCCCTGCTTGGGCTGGCGCTCTTCCTCTGTCTCCTGCTCTTCCGTACCCTTCAGGGTGACGGCCAACAGCGCCTGCTACTGGCGCTGCGTCTGCACTGGCGACCGGCGTTAGCGCAGCTACTCCTGGCGCTTGGCTGCGCAATCGTTGTAGCGGGGCTGGCCTATCTCCCTTTCTGGCTCGGCCACAGTCCTCATCAGGTCGTTGTCAGCCTGTCGGCTCCGCCCTCGACGAGTCGCGAGCTGGGGCAGTTTTCGATTCTGCGCGCTATTCAGGAGTGGCGACACTATCATCCACAGCCGCTGGAAGATTGGATGGGGCAGCTGCTCGCCCTCCTGGGGCGGCGCAGTACCTGGAATCTCATTCAGGGACTGGCGCTGCTGGTAACTCTAGGCATGGCCCTGTGGTTGCTCTGGGAGCAACCGCGGCTAGAACGTTGGGCGGTTGGGGCGCTGCTGACGATGGGGGCGATCTTCCTGGTGACGCCCTGGTTTTTCCCCTGGTACCTGGCCTGGCTCGTCGCGCTGGCTCCGCTCGCCTGGCCGCGGTATCAGCAGCCGGCGGCATTGGAGTATGCCTTGGAGATCTTTGTGCTGGTCTTCTCGCTCTCGGCCTTTGCCATTTATTTCTCACGTGGCTACCTGCCGGCAGGGGGTGGCTGGATCGGCTGGATGGGTTTCAGTACCGTAGGGCCTCCGCTTCTGGCTTTTGGTCTGACCTGGCTGGCAAGCTGGTGGCAGACCAGACGGCGGCGTACCGACGGCGGTTTCCAGCTACCTGTGTCTGGCTCTTGAGGTTGTCTTTGGCCGGGCCAGGGCGTATACTGGCCCGGTAAAAGATTGCTTGCTTGATTTGTGAGGACCCGCGGAAGCGAAGGAGGGTGCATGTTCTGGTGGTCGCGCCTGGTGCTGGTGAGCGTTGCCAGCCGGTCAGTTCCGTTTTTTGGGGTGATCGCAGCGTTGATCTCGCTGCAGACGCTGCAGGATGCGCTGCATGTCTGGGGCTATCCCGCGGTGGCGCTCTTTATTATGATTGAAAGCTCGGGCATTCCCTTTCCTGGGGAGACCATGCTCTTGCTGGCCTCGTTTCTGGCAGGGGTCGATCACCAGTTGCAAATTCCTCTCGTCATTGCCTGCGCTGCGCTGGGGGCCATTGTGGGCGATAATCTGGGGTATCTGCTTGGGCGTCACGGCGGCAGGCCGCTGGTGGAACGCTTCGGACGTTATATCTTCCTCAAGCCTGAGCATCTGGAGCGCGCCGAGCGCTTCTTTGCCCGTCACGGAGACAAAACGGTTTTCTTCGGACGTTTCATAGCCGTGCTACGGGCCTGGGCGGCCTTTCTGGCTGGTGTGAACCGGATGCGCTGGCGGACATTTCTGGTCTACAATGCGGCGGGTGGCATCATCTGGGCGACCGTTTTCGGATCGCTTGGCTACTTCGCCGGACGCGTCTTTCACGATAATTTTGCAGCTGTTGAGCACCTGGCGCGCACCATTAGTTGGACTGGGGCGCTGCTAGTGGTCATAGTGGGATTGGGGGCTCTGCTCCTTTACCGCCTGCGCCGTACTCGTCTGGCCAGGCAGCGGCAGCCAGCGCTTGCTCAGCGTCGTCAGGATGAGGACAGTCACGAGAGCGGCGCTACTGCTTCTGTTGAGCAGCAGGAGAGAGCGCTCGCGGCTGTCCAGCGTGCTGAGAGCGCCTCGTCCTCCTCGGCGGACTCCGCCAGGACCGAACCTGATGCCCCTCCTTCAAGCGAAGAAGGGAAGACGTCTCAGCAGTGAAGGGAAGGGGAGGCAGCGGTCGATCGCGAGGACTGGTGAGTTCGCTGGCGGGCTGCTGCTCTCTTGTGTCTCCCCATCTTGGAGGAGCTTGAGGATCGTCCTGCGGTTTTCCTGCTACCTGGCAGGTTCCCCGATTTAGTACTACTGCTTTGCTGTCTGCCAGCAGAAACATGCTACAATAGCGACAGATGCTATCTGGGGAAAAAGCGAGGTCGCCTATGCCGGCATTGCGAGAAGGCCAGCGGTTCGAACGCTATCGCGTGATCAGACTCCTTGGCAGCGGAGTAGCCGGTGAGAGCTACGAGGCTGAGGATACGCTGCTGCTACGGAAGGTGGTACTCAAGCTGTTGCATCCCTGGGCACCGCTCTCGGATGCAGCGCGGCGGCAGTTTTTCCGCGAGATGCAGGGGATCAGTCAGCTCACTCACCGCTACCTGGCGCCAGTGCTCGATTATGGGGAGCTGCACGGCGCTCTGTACGTTGCGCGGCGGTTGTTCAGTAGTGGCTCGCTGCTTAACAGCGACGGGCGCTTATGGTTTAGTCCACCGCTGGAGCTGCCAGCGGTGGTGAGCTACGCTCAGCAGTTGGCGCAGGCGCTGCAACATGTGCATCATGCCGGCTATCTGCATGGAGGGCTGAGCCTGACGAATATTATGGTGCTGCGCGGGCCAAATGTGGAAGGCGCGTCGGACTATCGCCCCCTTCATGCTGGCTGATGTGGGACTGGCTCACTTTGTGCGTCGCTTCGGGCGGCTGCAGCGTCCCATCTTGCCGGTGACGGCAGCTCCAGAGCAGCTCGGCGGACGAGCGACGCAGGCCAGCGATCAGTTCGCGCTGGCGGTGATTGTCTATACGTGGATCACTGGACGCCCTCCCTATTTAGGGTTACCCGAGGAGATCGCTCAGGCGAAGCTGAGTGAGTCGTTCCCGTCCCTCCTGTCGCTGAATCCACAGATACCTGTGGAGGTTGAAGGGGTGATTCGCCGCGCTCTCTCGGTCTATCCCGAGGATCGCTATCCTTCGGTGCTTGCCTTCGCCGAGGCGCTACAGCAAGCGGCCCCCCGCCTGGTGACCGTTGCCGGGCAGGCTTTCCCCGGTCCGCAGGGAGAGCCGCTCCAGGGAGGTCCGATCTCTCTGCCGGCAGACGGCGAGGAGAGGGAGCCTGCATCTGACGGCGGCCAGCTGGAGCAAACCGCAGCTGAGCAGTCGGAGGCTGTGATGGTGGCAGGCGGGGAGGTGCAGGCTACTGTACAGACTGCTCCTGACGAGCCAGCTGAGGCTGAGCCGTCAGCAGAGGAAGTGTCTGCAGCGAGTGCAGAGGCGCTGATGGCCTCTCCAGTGCAGGAAGCTATCCATGCAGATGCGGAGGTTGTGACCGGGCTGGCCGGATCACAGTCCAACGAGACAGTCCTTGCGGCTGAAGCCGAGATCCAGGTGGCGGATGGGGGCGCGTGCGATGAGCAGCTGGCAACAGGCGGTGCTGGAAGCTCTGCCCCACTCGCGCCGGAGCCGCAGCAAGCAGCGGCGAGTGACCAGAACCAGGTGACAGCCCCGGAAGAGAGCGAGCCAGCGGCGGAGTTGCTGACGGCGAGCGGTGAGGCGGCCCTGCCTGAGCCAGGACTGAATCCAGAATCGACGGCCATAGAGGCCACCATCAAACAAACAGACGGTCACGCCCTATCTGGCTCCGCCCTGACTTATTTTGAAGCTCTACTCCAGGCGACCCGTCCCCCCAATGTACCGGCCCCTGAGAGCCCGAGCGAGGCAGCTTCTTCAGCAGTGAGTGAGCCGGCGGCTTGCGCGCCAGAGGTTGCAGCGACTATCGTCGCAGGGCAGGAGCAGGCTGACCCCTCTGAAAGCGAAGCAGTGGCCCAGCAGACTGTAACTGTAGAACTGCCGCCGACATCGCCCGCTGAGGTTTCCCTGCTCGAAGTGCTTTCGGGCCTGCATACGCGCCCATCTACTTCCCCTGTATCTGCAACCCAGAGGACGCCGCAAACAGAAGTAGTCCCTATCGCGGAGGCTGCGCAGGTACTGCGCGGCGCTAACGGCGCTCAGCCTGAAGCAACTCATGAGGAGGCGAGCGCCGTGACGGATGGCCGAGGAGAGGCCAGCCAGGAGGGCGAGCGTGGGTGGACGGAAGGAGAGTCGGTGAAAGCGCGGATTGAGCTGGTACCAGCACCTGCTCCGGCTGAGGAAGCGCACGTTGAAGCAGCTCCGGCCTATATCCTGGTCTTGCCGCCGACAATGTCTGGACGTCAAGCTACTATTGTAGAGCTTTCCGCTCCCGAGGTCAGCATCGGACGCGCTGGTGATAGCGGTATTCTGCTTGAGGGAGATCGCCGTGTCTCGCGTCGCCATGCCTTTTTGCGATGGGCAGGAACTGAGTTGCTCATTCAAGACGGGGATAACACCGAGGGAGTTTTTGTCAACGGCCAGCGCCTGGAGCAAGGGGGAAGCCGGGTGCTCCGCTCTGGTGATCAGCTTCGCATTGGTGACCACGAGCTGATTGTGTGCCGGAGCCGGGAAGAGGCTCGCCAGCTCCAGCAAGAGCGCACCGTCTCCACTGACCAGGCCGACACTCAGGAAGCTTCCGATTCCACGGCCTCCTCATCCTCCTCTCCGACACTCTAGACTAGAGCGTCGGCCAGCGGTGGTACTCCGCTCCTTCCAACTGGCCTGGCTGGCGCTACATTGCTCGTCTGCCCCTCTTGCCATCGGTGATCAGATTGGCTGGCGGGGAGGCGAAACTGTCCCTTCCCCGGCTGGTAAGCTTCCCAGTCGGGCTTTTTCTTCTTGTTCCTGTTCTTGTGGAGCGCGCTCATGCATTCTCTTGTGTGGTGCTCTGTGGCCCCTGGGCTGAGGGTGAGATTGAGTAAGAAGGGGAGGGCCTCCTCTTCCCACATGCAGTACAATGAGAACCATAGCCCATTGGCTGATGTGAGGAGAGGAGAGGCAACCTGTGGTTTATAGCCTGCTCAAGGCCATTGTGAGCGTCTGTTTCAATCTGCTCAATCTTCTGCTGGTAGGCAATTTGCCGCCACTTGGCGCGGTCAATGTGGTCGTTGAGAACGAAGGGCGCTTTCTGGTCGTGCGCACGGCTCGCGGCACCTGGAGCTTTCCAGGCGGTTTTATGCGCTGGCGCGAGACGCCCTTCGAGGCGGCGGTGCGCGAGTGTGAGGAGGAGACCGGCCTGCGCATTCGGGCGCAGAGCATTATCGGCTGCTATTGGTTGGTAAGTGCTTCCGTGACGCAGATGAGTTCGCTGACGGCGGTCGTCTGTGGCGAGGTGATCGGTGGCCGGCTGCGGGCGAGTATGGAAGGTGAGCCGCTCTGGCTAGAGCGTGAGGAGGCCCTGCGCCGCCTGGGCGAAGCAACTCAGTCCATCTTCGCTGACTATGAACGCTTTCTTGCCAGGCAAGCAAGCGATGGGCAGGGACCAGAGTCAGAGCGGGAGCTGCCTTCGGGACAGGGATGCTAACCTGCCTGATCCCTGATCGCTCTGGTCCTGGCCGCGTGCTGCCGCTGGAGAGACTCCCGTCGGTGGCTGAGCGCTCTTCCCAACTGGCGAGTCCGTTGCTTTGTGCTGGCTGGCTGTCTGGCTGGTCCTCTCTCCTCTTTTTGCAATGAGGCCAGACCAGCGCTGACTCCTAATCAAGAAGGTGGTTGCTCAGGTACTCATGGCAGACGATATCAAGGCAGTCTCTACTGAGGTGGTCCCTGTTGATTCGCAGCGGCCCGAGGCCGCAGTCATTGAGCGAGCGGCGGCGCTGCTGCGCGCAGGCGAACTGGTGGTCTTCCCAACAGAGACCGTTTACGGTCTGGGAGGCGACGCTTTGCGGGAAGAGGCGGCCCGCCGGATCTTTGCGGCGAAGGGTCGACCGTTGACTGATCCGCTGATTGTTCATATAGCACAGGTAGAAGAGCTAGAGCGGGTGGCTGCCGCTGTTCCGGAGCGTGCACGGAGGCTGGCCGAAGCGTTCTGGCCGGGGCCGTTGACGCTGATTCTACCGCGTGGCGAGCAGGTGCCGCGGCTGGTCACAGCGGGCCTGGAGACCGTGGCGGTGCGCATGCCGAGCCATCCGGTGGCGCAGGCCCTGATTCGCGCTGCCGCTAGGCCCATCGCGGCGCCCAGTGCCAACCGCTTCAAGCATGTCAGTCCGACAACGGCCCAGCATGCCCTGGCCGACCTGAACGGGCGTGTGCCGCTGATCCTGGATGGCGGCCCGACGCCAGTCGGCGTTGAGTCGACGGTTGTTGATCTCTGTGCAGAGGTGCCGCGTATCCTGCGTCCCGGCGGAACGAGTCTGGAGGCCCTGCGTCAGGTGCTGCCAGAGATTGAAGCACCGCAGCCTCCGCGGGCCAGCGAGCCTGGCCAGTCTGAGCGCGAAGAAGGAGAGGCTCAGCGCGCACCCGGTCAATTGCTGGTGCACTATTCGCCGACGGTGCCCCTGTGCCTCTTCGAGGGCGAGGATCAGGCTCAGCGGACAGCGATTGTAGCAGAAGCCCTGCGGCATCTGAAGCGCGGCGAGCGCGTGGGTATTCTGGCAGCCAGCGAGGATGTGGAGGCCCTGCGCCCATGCGAAGAGAGCGGGGCGCTGGTGCGGGCGCCGGCCTCGCTGGAGGAACCCGAGCAGGTGGCGGCGGCTCTCTTCGCCACGCTGCGGGAGCTAGAGGCGGCGGCGGTCGATGTGATCCTCTGTCGCAGCTTCAGACCCGTGGGCCTGGGACTGGCAGTGCAGGACCGCCTGCGGCGCGCAGCTGGTGGATGGGTCATTCGAGTTGACCCTTCCGCAACCGCGGCTGAAGAAGTTCGGTGAGCTTCTGAATCAGCATTTCGACCAGCGTCCCGCAGATTGAACTGAGTATCAGCCAGGTGGGGAAGAGACAACAGTACAGGCTAGCGTACTCCTCGAACTGTTGGTTCGACGGCTGCGACAGCTGGCTCAAGGGAGTGCTGTAGATAAGACCGATCGTGAGAGTGGCCAGCATGATCAACAGGCCAGCGAGGTGAAGCCGCCAGGCGCGTCTAAAGGAGCGAAAAGGATTACGCCGGACTCGCCAGCCAGTGAGTGCGGAGGCCAGGGGCCAGCCAGCCAGGGCGACGGCGCTCTGCCAGGTGGTTGGGAACAAGCCATGCCCTGACAGTGAAGCATTAAGGCTCCAGAGGACCAGGATGGTCATGCAGCTGACCAGGGCTCCGCGCCAGCTTCCAAAGATCTTCCCGGCCAGAGTCGGGACGGCTGGCAAGAGCAGTAACACGGCTAGCTGGTTCATGATGGCCCAGCTCGGCAGGGTCTTGGTTGTAGGAGGCATCAGATAAGCCAGCAGAAAGAGTGGCAGGGTAGGACCAAGGGCCAGCAGCAGGTAGAGCAGCATGGCGATGGCCTGGCTTACTGTAAGTTGACCACGTGCTAGCGGCAGGTAGTTTAGTGGAAAGGGAGGTGGTGGGGGCCATGTGGTCTGGGGACTGGAGTAACCGCCAGAGTAGACTGCGAAAGGAGACCGGCTGGCGGTGCTTCTCCTCTGGGCTGCTCGGGAAGAATATGGACGTCTGGTTGCTGTCCTGCTACGCTTGGGAGAGGCTGGAGGCCGCTCCTGCGCCTGGCTCGTGGTATCTGCGTCCCAGGAGACGGCATACTGGGACCTGTGGTGCTCAGGCAGAACGCCAGGCTCGCTGGCTGTCAAATCGAGAACGCTAGAGCTAAGAGAAGAAGTGGAGATAGGCGTGCTTCCCAAAGGGGACGGAGGCCCGGGAGGCCCGGCAGAAGGGGGCGGGCCAGACTGCGGGCCAGAGGAGACCCTGATGGTCTCAGCTGTGGCCTCCACAAGCGCACTGGCGAAATCCCGTATGGAGGGAAAGCGAGCGCGCCAATCCTTCGCCAGGGCCCGTAGAATTGCCTGTTCGATGTCCGGGTGAAGGTCGGGCACCTGCTGGCCGAGCGGGGGCGGGGCGGCGGTGCAGTGCTGGGCGGCCACCTCAGCAAAGCTGCCTCTAAAAGGGGGTCTTCCACAAAGCCACTCGTAGAGCACCACCGCCAGTGCGTACTGATCGCTCTCCGGGCGGGGATGGCCCTGGATCTGCTCGGGTGCCATATAGGTGACCGTACCGGCCAGATCCTCAGCGGTTGACAGGCGAGTGCTGGCCGCGATCGTGGCAACGCCAAAGTCTGCGAGCAGCACGCTGTTGTCGCGCCCGATCAGCATATTCTCGGGTTTGACGTCGCGGTGAACGATACGGGCCTCGTGCGCATACTGCAGCGCTTCGCCGATCTGGCGCGTGTAGTCAAAAGCCACGGCCAGCGGCAGACGGCTGCCGGGAGGGTGGCGTTGACGCAGCGTGCCGCCGGGAAGATAGTCCATGACCAGGTAGGGAATACGTCCTTCGTGCAGGCCGAAGTCGAGGACACGCACAATATGGGGGTGCAACAAAGCAGCGATGGTGCGCGCCTCGCGGCGGAATTGCTCGATGGCGCTCTGGTCGGTGACCTGGTGAAGAATCTTGACCGCCACCTTGGTGTCCAGATGAAGATGGGTTGCCAGGTAGACCTGGGCGAAGGCACCCTGGCCAAGGAGGCGCTCCAGACGATAGTGCTCCAGCTGCTGCCCGCTATAGTCGGCCATTATCTCCTTCCTCCCGTTGAAGTCCCCTCATCCTTCCCTCTGGGAGAGTGTAACAATTTCTCATCTTTACTGTCAAGCTGCTTGTTTCTCAGTGAAATACCACGAGATAGCAGCCTCAGTAGACTTCAGGCAGCCACTATCTGACCCGCGCTCCCTGACCATCTATCCCTGCTCGCCAGAAGAACAACCAGTCTTTAGCAATCACGCCCCTCACTGCCTCACTGCCTGATGATCAGGCTCCTGGGAATGACCTGTGAGAGAGTGGCCCGCGCTAGATTATATCATCTATCGTCGTATCTGTTTCTATGCGATAGAAAACTATATGGATTTGGTAATATTAATAAGACGATAGAAAGCGTCAGAGTAGGAGGATTAGAGGCGTAAAGACTGCTCTTTTGAGCACAAGGTCATTCTCGTCCTGGTTCCTGTCAGGAGAACCAGGATCAAAGGCTTAGAGCAGCGCGCCAGCGTTACAGGTCAGCAGCGCTGGCAATAACTTTTGCCGGCTCAAAGGAGAAACTGCGACTCCCTCAGCCCTGTCGGCGCTCTAGCCAGCGCTGGAGTGCCATCTCAACCGTTGTGCCGACCAGGAGCATCACCAGCAGGGACGCCAACACACTCCACAACAGCCCATTCGTCAGGCCAGGGATCAACGTTGCCAGTGTCACCAGCAGTGCGAGCGTGACCTCGGCCATGCCGGCCTTCCCCATCAGATTGCCCAGCAGCGGCCCCAGCACCAGCAGCAAAGCGCCTGGCAGCAAAGCTAAGAGCGCCCGTCCCACACCGCGCAGCGTACGGTGCTCATAGATCCAGCCAGTCAGCAATGCTGCTATAGGAGGCATGAGCAAAAATGGAGAAAATGACAGCCAATGCCCTGCCAGACTAATCGTTGCCAGAAAAAGCGCATAGACCCCATTCACCAGTGCTCCGCGCCAGCTTCCCCATAGTGCTCCAGCCAGCAATGTGCCGCTGCCCACCAGCGAGCCACCGATCGCCGTATAGAGCCAGAGCGGCAGGCCCAACGTCTGCCAGGGAGCTGGCAGCAAAAGCAGCGGAAGAAAGGGAACGATGAGCGTGCTTACATAGGCGAGCAGCCAGAAAAGCCATCGAGAAAAGAGGCCGTCACGCACCAGTGGCAAATAATTCAGGGCCATTGGAGGTGGAGGCAGGCGCGGCGGAGGAGTCCCCGTCTCAGCATAATACGAAAAAGCAGCGGGAGCCTGCTCTGTTGGCAGGGCCGCGGCGGTTCCAGCCGAGAGGGGGCCTCTCCCAGACGCCGACAAAGGCAGTGGGGCGCCGGCCATGAGCACCGCCACCCCGCTGACCTGCTCCAACGCCTCCGCGAAAGCGCGCACCGAAGGGAAGCGGGCGCGCCAATCCTTGGCCAAGGCCCGCAGAATGACCTCCTCCACTGCTGCGGGCACCTCCGGGGCCCGAGCGCGCAGCGGTGGGGGCATCACCGTGCAATGGCGCACTGCCACCTCAGCAAAGTTGCCCGTAAAAGGCGGTGCTCCACAGAGCCACTCGTAGAGCACCACCGCCAGTGCATACTGATCGCTCTCCGGGCGTGGGTGGGCCTGAATCTGCTCCGGCGCCATATAGAGCACCGTCCCAGCTAAATCCTGGCTGCCAGCCGTGCCGTCCACAGCGTGGCTCAGCGATCCTGTTGTCTCCAGGATAGTCGCAATGCCGAAATCGGCCAGGCGCAACAGACCATCCTCACCGAGCAGCATATTCTCCGGCTTCACGTCGCGATGGACGATGCGCCGCTCGTGAGCATACTGCAGTGCCTCCGCCGCCTGGCGCACATAGCTCAGGGCCAACTCCAGAGGCAGGCGGCTGCCGCGCGGATAGCGCTGGCGCAGCGAGCCGCCTGGTTGATAATCCAGCACCAGATAGGGGAGGTGCCCCTCATGTAGCCCGAAATCCAGCACGCGCACAATATGCGGGTGTACCAGGGAGGCAATCGTTCGCGCCTCGCGGCGGAATTGCTCGATCGCCTCGGGGCCGAGCGCCGCATGCAGCACCTTGACCGCGACCTGGGTCTGCAGATACACATGGGTCGCCAGATAGACCTGGGCAAAACTGCCCGCCCCAAGTAAGTGCTCCAGGCGATAGTGGCCGAACTGCAGACCGCTGTAGTCCCTCATTGCTCCTATCCCTTGCATGCACAGTGTGATCAGCTACTCAGAAGCCTCCCCTCCGCGCCCAACCTGCTTGCTCCCCTGGGCTCGTCGCAGGCACCCTGGCCCGCCTCAGCCCTGCCTGGCCACGAACTCCCCGCGCATAAAACCCTGCAAATAATCGCTTGCTGGATGGCGCGCGCGCCGGATCGCCTCCATCACCGCCTCTCGATCATAAGGAACGCGTCGCAGCTGAAGCTGGTAACCGCTGTTGTTAGCCTTGACAATTGCATAGCTGGCCACCAGCTCCGGCGTCACCGGATTGCTCACGCTGCCCAGGTTCACCACCCGAATCCCTGACACCGTACGATCAAGCGGGATATGGGTATGGCCAACACAGATCAGATCGGCGTTACAATCCTTCACCAGGGCCTCCAGCTCAGCCTCGCTCAGACGGGGATGGATGCCCGGGCCATCATCGGTACCGGGAGCGGCGTGCACCCCGAGCAAGCGCGTCCCATCCGGCAAAGTCAGCCGCTGTTCCAGGGGCAGGCGGCCTAACCAATCCAGCCAGCCAGTGGCCGTCAAATAGCCCTTTGTCCAGGCAAAGCTCTTCACCGTACTCAGCAGCTGTGGCAGCAGCTCAAGGCGGCTCTGGGCCTGAATCTGCTCGATCGAGATGGGCAGCTCATCGCTCACCACATAGCGGTCAGTATTCCCACGTGTAAAACGCACCCGTGGCAGTTTTGTCACCCGCTCCAGCACGGTGACAGGATCATAGCCAATGGCGACCAGATCGCCCAGAATCCAGTACTCATCGATGGGTCCCTGTCTCTGGACATCGGCCAGCACTGCATCCAGCGCGATCGGGTTGCCATGAATATCCGACAAAATCGCAATGCGCATGCCAGAAGTCCTCTCTTCGCTGTAGCTCAGTTGCAGTCAACTCAAGTATCTTACAGAGAAAACGCCTCTTTTACCGGAAAGCAGAACCGATAGAGCCAAAGAACGCATCAGCGTGCCAGCTTCGACTCAACAGCGATCACGTACGAGAGGAGGGTAGTTCTGGGCTGCCTCTCTCCTCACCACCTTGGGGGAGGTCTGACCAGTACCTCCGAAAAACCCTGGGAACCCAGCGGCGCAGCGGTCCTGCTCTGTCGCGCCTCAGTCAGGCGGTTCACAATGGTACATCTCTGTAAAGGATAGCACATCGGTAGCCGTCTGGTAGCTATTACAGACTATCGGGCTATGGCTGAGATTCCTGCCGGGGTGAAGAGAGGCTCCTGACGCGGAAGAGCGCGAGCAGGAGAATAAGCAGAGCAGGGTGGGGAAAATCTATGAGAGGTACAGCTCAGCGTTCCTGAAGCATATAGCGGATTTTCAGGGCGATCTGTAAGGAGAGGCGCAGCTCTGAATCCTCAAGGGACTGGCCGAGCAATTCCTCGATGCGCTCCAGGCGATAGAGCAGCGAATTGCGGTGCATATGCATAGCGCGCGCGGCCTCGCTCAGGTTTCCATTGCAGCGGAAGAAGCACTCCAGCGTCTCGATCAACTCGCCGCCGCGGCTATCGTGTTCCAGTAGCGGACCGAGCGTCTCGCGGTAGAAGGCCGTCAGCTCCTCATGGCCATAGAGGTGGAAGAGGAGGCGATAAATTCCGAGGCGAGCGAACGAATGGAGGCGGCCCTCGCCGAAGAGGCGGCGCCCAATCTCCAGAGCCTGCTGGGCCTCCCGCATCGACTGCCCGATGCCCTGGATCTGCTGAGCGATGCGTCCGACGCCCACCGAGTAGAGCGGCTCGCTCTCGTTACGTGCCGGCGAGCGCGAGCCGCCAGCGGAGGCGCTTTCCCCCTTCAAAAAATTGGTGCTCTGCAGGATACGACTATGTACTCGTTCCAGGCGTGACAAAAGCGTCTGCTCTAGCTCATGGTCGGAGTGCGCATCGCTGCCACCGGTGCGCAGGTCGCCGAGCGGCAGCAAGGCCGTCACTCGCTGCTGCTCCGTAACCACCCAGGCCGAAGGCCAGGAGCGCAGGAGCTCCTCGCGCACACGCCGGCTCCAGCCCGCGGCGATCGTCCCGGCCAGCGGAGTCCCCTGCTGAGGGGACAGCTCAAAGACCACCACCACCTGGGGAGGAGTCAGATCGTGGCCTAACAGGCGGGCGCGGGTCTGCATCTCCTCCGGCTGCTGGTAGTTGCCCTGAACCACATCGAGGAAGGCCTCCAGCTGATAGCGGCTCTCCACCTCGCTGCGCTCGCGCTCGCGCACAAACTCCAGCGCCAGAATGGGAGAGACCTGGCCAAGTAGCAGGCGCTCCTGATAATCGAAAGTCTGCTCCCGGCCCACTAAAGAGAGGTAGCCGACGATCTCGTGGCGGATCAGAATCGGGACCACCACACGCGCCAGGCCCTCTTGACGCAAAGCGTCCTCGTCCTGCAAAGGGGGCAGACTGGGGGGCAGCATGCCCTCCGGCAAGACAGAAGGAGGAGCCACCTGCCAGCGGGGCGAGTAGTCCGCCTCTTGCACCACGACCCATTTGCCAGTCACGCGCGCCAGATGCTCGCAGAGGCCCTGGATGCCGACGCCCTGGACACTGAGCTGCATCAACTGGTGGGCCACCTCAGTAGCACGGCGCTCGATCTCGCTGCGGAAGCTGGCCACAAAGGTAATGACCTCGCGCACGATCTCCTCCAGCGGGGCCGAGGCTGGCAGGTAGATCAGCGGCAGGTGCAGCCGGTTGGCCACGGCCTCAGCCTCCGACCCCAGGGACTCGATCGAAGGGGCAGCGACCGCCACCGCGGCGATCCCTTCCCGATGCAGCGTCTGCAGCAAGTGTGGCAATGTTTCATCGAGGCGACGCAGCTGCGTCAGGCTGAGCAGCGCCAGCTCGCCGCCTCGGATGCTCTCAAAAGCTGGCAGGCGGGCGCGCATCCGTAAAGCCCAGGTCACGCGGCGCTCCAGTCCCTCGGCGCCGGCTACCAGCTGGGCATCGCGGGAAGCGAGCAGAGTTAATACGTTGCGCACCGTCGCCGCTGAAGCGGGGGACGGGCTAGTCATCGCAGCGCCTCCATACAACAGGGAAGCGCGGCGTTACCGCCGCGCCGTATTCGAAGCCGCACTCGCGCTGGCTCGCTGAGCCTTGCGCTTCTCCCTGTGTTTCTTCTCCTTAATGCGATGTTTGCGCAGAGCGACTCGTTTCCGCTTATTCATAGCAAGCACAACCTCTTTCCAGATGAGAGTAGCTCAATAGATAAGAGAAGAGATGCAAATCAGAGATAGCAGCAGCAGCGGCCATTGACCGGCAAGCATCCTGGCGCCTGGCGCGGCTGCCAGGTCGAGACGAGAAGAGCGGGCGCTGCGCTGGGAGAAGCAGCCAGGCCGTCCCTCCCTGGCGGGCTGGTGCCGGCCTGCTCTTCTGGCTACTCCTCGACATCGCTACCCGACTCGAAATCGAGGTCGCTGTACTCATCGCTATCGTCAGCGCCCTCGTAGTACTCATCCTCGCTGAGCAGCTCATCCTCCTCGTCGCGGTCGTAGCGCAGCATGCTATCCTTCGTGTACGGCCTGACGAGTTCACCACCAGCCTGGGCCGGGAAGCTCACCGTGCCCACCATGCTGGGATGCTGATAGGATTCGCTGATCACCACGCGGACGTGGTTGTTATCCAGCGTTGAGATGGCGGCCTCGTAGCGATTGCCGTGCTCCATCAGGGTGATCAGGCGGTTGGCCAGCCGCGGCTCAATCTGGCCGATCCGCTCACCCGTAGCGGAGCGCACGTAGATCGCATGGCCATCGCGCTCCAGCTGGACCTTCTCGCCGGTGCTGACCCGGGCCAGCACCTGGGGTTCGGCCAGGTTGATCAGGTCGGTAGTCGTCCGCTTGCCTGGCTCCTCGTTGAAGATCACCGGATCGATGGCGACTGTGGCAGCGTTGATACGGGCCTGATCCTCCTGGATAAGAGCGAGCTGTTCCAAATTTTTGCGTGCGATCGTGTTATTAGGATTGAGCTTGAGCGTCTGTGAGTAAGCCTCGCGGGCCTCGGCGTACATACCCAGCTCGCGGTAGGCCTTGCCCAGGCGATTGTAGGCCTCGGCCTCAGTTGGGAAGAGGCTCAAGATATTCTTGTTTGTGACCACTGCTTCCTGCCACTGGCTGGTCAGGGCTTGCTGAATGGCCAGCTCCGTCCACTGTTTCTTCAGCCGGGCCTTCTCCTCCGCCGATAGCGCTTGCGTCATCAGAAGCCACCTCCATCTACGAACGAACTGCGAAATGCCGCGGGCCAGGGCCTGGCCCGCCTATTATACCGCAACGGCGCAACCCTGCAAGGACCAGGCGGTAGCGCGCTCGATGCGCACCTGCACCAGGTCGCCGGGGCGCAGCGCCTCCAGATCGACGCCCGCCTCGCGTCCATCGTGGAAGGACAGATGTCCTTCGTCATCAGCGGGAGGGAAGTAGACCAGCTTATTGCCGCGATTGCGGCCCTTCCACTGACGGCGGCCATGCAGCGTATTGCTCTCCTCGATCAGCACTTCCTCCACCCGTCCCACATAGTGCTGATTCAGTTCCAGCGCAATGCGGGCCTGCAGTTCCTCAACGGCATGCAGCCGGCGTTTCTTCTCGGCCAGCGGCACATCGTCGGCCCAGCGGGCTGCCACCGTGCCCGGGCGAGGTGAGTAGGCGGCCACGTGAACGACGTCGAAGCGGATCTCTTCCAGCAGGTCGAGCGTATGCTGAAACTCCTCCTCGGTCTCGCCGCAGAAGCCAACGATGACATCCGTCGAGAGCGTCACGCCAGGCCACCAGGCGCGCAACTTGGCAATCAGCTCGCGGTACTCGGAGATCGTATAGCCACGCTTCATGCGACGCAGCACGGCGTCGTCGCCCGACTGCACAGGAATATTGACATGCTCGCAGACCTTGGGCAGGGCCGCCATGCGCTGGATCATGCGATCCGTCATGTGACGCGGGTAGGAGGTCATAAAGCGGATGCGCGTGAGGCCCTCGATCTCGCTCAGCTTCTCCATCAGGTCGGCCAGGTCGGGCTGGCCGGGCAGATCGAGACCATAGGCCTCGATGGTCTGGCCGAGAAGCGTCAGCTCGCGGGCCCCCTTGGCCACCAGGGACTGCGCTTCGGCGTAGACCTCCTCCAGCGGGCGGCTGCGCTCGCGGCCCCGGCGGTAGGGGACAATGCAGTAGGTGCACACCTTGTTGCAGCCCAGGATCACCGGTAGCCAGGCGGTAGGAGCCACGTAGCGCGCCTCGATCCGGGTCGGATAGTGGGCTACGCGCTCGCCTGGGCGAGGGGTGATGGCCATCGGCAAGACCGTGCGCTGCCCGCTCCGGTTGAGCGAGGTGGCGATCGTGGGCGCCGGCTGGCTCTGCTGTGGGTGCCCCTCTGCCTCCAACGGCAGGGGCTGGAGCTGATGCAGCTGGCCGCTCTCGTCCTGATACTCAATATCCAGGCAGCCCGCTCCGGAGATAGGCGTCCAGCGCTCTTCGAGGAAGCGCGGCAGGATATCTGCCTGCTCTACCTTGAAGAGCAGATCGATATGGGGATAGCGCCGCGTCAGCTCGTCGATCGTCTTCTGATTGCCGATCATGCAGCCCATCAGAGCAATCAGCAGGTCGCTGCGCCGCTCCTTCATCTGCTTGAGGCGCACCAGCAGATTGTGGGCCTTCTCCTCGGGCGCCTGGCGCACGCTGCAGGTATTGAGCACCACCAGATTGGCCTGCTCCAGGCTTGCCTCTTCCCACCCCAACTCATCAAGCATGCTCTGAATGCGCTGCGAGTCGGCCTGATTCATCTGACAGCCGACCGTCCAGATGTGATACTTCCCCTTGGGAATGGTGGCAGTTGTGGTCATGATGGATCGTCCCTCTCCGAGCCTCAAGGCTTTACATGCATGCTTCCTTCTGTTCAGCGCGTACTCTGTCGGCTTCTCTCTCCTGTACCTGCCTACCCTGCGCTGGCTGGCAGATAGCCCTCTTTCGTGGAACCCTCTCTTTTCCTGGCTGGGTATTATACACCATCTACTCGGGATTTAGAAAGCCCAGACTTTGAGGTTGCGATAGGCCACCTCTGTTGGTTGCCCGCCATCGGCGAGTGGCACTGAGAGGAGAGCCAGCTGTCCGGACCGATAGTGCCCATCGGTGATCGCCACCACCTGTTGGTGATTGAGGTAGAGCGTCAGGTGGTGGCCGCGGGCCACGAGCGCCAGCAGATTGGTCTGGCCGAGGCCGCGTTGGTAGTTCAGGGCGACGCCCCGCGTCAGCTCCTCGGCCTGGTTGCCGCCGGTGTAGGCAAACAGCGTATAGATGCCGGTCGTGCTGATCTGGAAGAGGTAATATCTGTTGTTACCGATATCCGCTCCCCGGAAGAGCAGCCCGCCCTGATCCCCTGCTACGATTGTCATCTCGACTTCGAGGGTGAAGTCGCTGTAACTGATGCCGTTGCTGCAGTGGTCGAAGTAGCGTGGGTCCTGGCTCACGACGTGATAGGCGCCAGAGCGGAAGGTACAATGAATGCTGGTTTCCCAGCCGATGCTGTTCTGCGCGTCGCTCAGGGGGGTGTAGAGTACCAGCTTGCCCCCGCCCGGTGGGTAGGGATTGGGATTGGCGGCGATCACCGACGCGGTTGCCTGAGCGGCAGCTGTGGCCTGAGCCACGACGCTGGCCTGCCCATCTGCCTGCCTGGTGGCGACGAAGGCAGTAGCGGCGGCGCTGGTGGCGGTAGCGCTGGCCTGCCCCTGGGCCTGCTGCAGGTGCTGCTCCAGCAGGGCCGCGCTGCTGATCACTACCAGAAGAAGCACAGCGGTCGTCACCAGCCAGAGGGGACGCCTTGAGCTGGCGCTCTTCCGCTGAGCCGGTGCTGACCGGGGCCAGGATGGTGACGGAGAGGGGGGGGTCTGCGGAAGTGAAGCCGGTGTTTGAGAAGATGAGAGCGCCGCCTGCCCTGCCGTTGGGAGAGAGGAGGCGAGCGCGGCGGGTGCTGCCAACTGGAGCCGATCGCCGCTGAGTAGCGTAGGGACTGCTTCCTCGGAGGAGAGGCCGGGTGCTCCACCTGGGGGTGGTCCGGGCAGGACGGTGATGGTAAGCTGGAGCGAACCATAGGTGCCATCGTCTCGGCGCCGCCCCTGGCCAGTAAAGCTCAGTTGCTGGCCCGATTGAACACCCGCCGGCAGCGTAATCGGCAGCTGGCGCCCATCGGGTAGGGTGAGAATGCGGCTGGTGCCGGTTCTGGCCTCCTCGGAGCTGATGGCCAGGGTGGCGTACAGATCGTTGGCGCGCTGTGGTTCGGACGGTGAGGGCATTGTTGACTGTGACCTCCTGATTACCTCCTGCTGAGTACACGCCGCCGGGCAGGCGTGGTCAGAAAGGTTGTAGGCTTATGGCCGCGCGCGGCTCCCTCTTCCTTCTTCTAAAACGGCTGAGCGGGCCGCCATTGGGACCCTGGCTTGCAGGTCCTCTCAGGAGAGAACGCGCTGGGCCTGCAGAATCCGCAAGCCACCGAGGAGCAGACAGAGGTCCGCTACTTGTAGGAAGAACAGGTTGTTGAAACTGTTTGTGATCCCAGGAATAGAGAGGAGAAGGATGATGAGCGGAAACAGCCCGAAAAGGAAGGTCGGCCCCGGATGGAGGCGCCAGCAGGCGGGGCGCAGCCACCAGACCAGCAGCGCCAGCCAGAGGGCCAGGGCGGCGATGGCGTCGGCGACCGTCATCAAGGAGCGCTGATCGGGGGCGGTCAACAGATAGTCGGCCAGGACGGCGCCGCACCCTCCCAGCAGAGTCAGGGCAAAGAACCAGGTGTCCCAGCGGGGGGCACGCGCCCGTTCTGTGGCGAAGCAGAGATACATGCCCAGCAAGGAGAGGTTCCCCGAGGCATTCAAATAGGCGACCGCCGCCGGCTGGGAGCTGGCGCGCAGATTGAGGAGCAGATTGAGGCCCACAAAGCAGGCCCACAGGCAGCCGAAGATAGCTCCCAGTCTCACCCAGGCTGTGCGCCCTCGAACCAGCAGTCCGAGCCAGAGCAGCAGTAAGGCCGCCAGATGAGCGAGCTGGGGCCAGTTGCCGCCGTAGAGGTGGGCCAGCCAGCCGTTGGTCAGGAGACATTCAGCGCTCAGGCCCAGACCAAGGGTCAGAGCAAAAACCACGATGAAGCCTGGCGTCCACAGCACCGTCTCGGCTGGCTCGCTTCTCCGATCTCTTTCTTCTGTTGCTGGCCCCTCAGCCGGCGTCAGGCTGGAGGGGGCCGGTGCCGTCTCTGGGCAGGTTGCCTGCTCTGGCAGGGTGGGGCGCTCATACTGAGCCGCGGCCCGCTCCGGCGGCTCGATGGCGCTCTCGGCCATGCTCTCTCCCTCTTTTCTTCTCAGAATAAGCCTTATGCTTCTCCCCCTCAGCCTCCTCGCGCGGATCAACTCCCCTGCATTATACTCCACCAGAGGTGGAGAGCAGTAGCGCTTGCCGCCAAGTCCTAGACGGGGCGGGCTGCCTGCCTCTCGGCTCGCCGGCCTGCTCTACTCAGCCAGCTCCACCCCAACGATGCGCGCCGCCTGACGACGCAACACCTGCAGCCCTTCGCTGAAGTGCACGGGATATGGCTCCTGCACTGTCAACGCCCGGTACTTCTCGGGCAGGGCGGCCAGATTTTGCTGGGCTAGCTCGCGGATCTCCGAGAGCGGCGGCAGACTGCCCGGTACCATCTCGCCGTTGCGCATCACCGGCTTCAGCAGGCGGTGATAGCCGGCTGGGGCTGGTTCATGGGCCAGTTGCACCACGTCCTCCTCCCACTGAGGATGACGATAGATCTCTTTTTTGCCCGGCCAGGTTGATTTCTCGTGGGCCAGCTTCACCTTGGGGTACTCGGTGCCGTTCTCGTCGACGTACCAGACCTCTTTGTAGACCGCTCCGAGCGAACCGCCGGCGATCCCGCGCTCAACCGAGCCGGCGCCGCTCCCCAGGGCGGTACCGACGCCGAAGGCATCGATGGCTGCGCCGGCCTGCAGCAGCTCTAGAATCTTCCACTCGTCCAGGTCGCCACTGGCCAGGATGCGCACATGCTGCAGACCCGCTTTGTCAAGCTGCTCGCGAATGTAGAGACTGTCGGCCACCAGGTCGCCGCTGTCGATGCGTACGGCGGCCAGGGTATGGCCCAGGGTCTCCTGAGCGCGCAAGGCTACCTCGATGGCCGTGTGAATGGCGCGGCGCGGATCGTAGGTATCCAGCAGCAGCGTATAGCGGTTGTACGCCTGGGCGACGGCTTCGAAGGCCTCCTCCTCGCTGTCGAACAGCTCGATCAGGGCATGGGGGACGGTGCCGGTCGCCGGTAGACGGAACTCATAGGCGGCGTTCAGCAGCGAGGTGCTGGCGCAGCCGCCGATGTAGGCCGCGCGCGCGACCGTCATCGGCTCCTGGGCGCGACGGAAGGCGAACTCGGCCACGCGACGTGGCTGGCCCTGCTGGGCGGCGTAGACAATACGCGAGGCCTTGGTGGCGATCAGCGTCGCCAGGTTGATGGCTTGCAGGATGCCAGCCTCTAGCAGGAGCGCCTCGCGGAACGGGGCCGTCACACGCAGAATCGGCTCGTTGGGGAAGGCAATTGATCCTTCCGGCATAGCGAGGATCTCGCCAGTGAAGCGCAGATTGGCCAGTTCGTCCAGAAAGGCGGCGTCGTAGTCACGGATGCGCGCCAGAAAGGTCAGCTCTTCTTCGGTGTAGCGGAACGACTGCACGAATTCGAGCGCGGCCTCCAGACCGGCGACGAGCAGGTAAGCGCCGCCGAAAGGGGCCGTGCGCGCGTAAAGGTCAAAGGTAGCCAGGCCGTTGCGACCGGTGCGCCAGCTCACGTAGGCTGCGTCTGGATGGTACATGTCGGTCATTAATCCCGGGTGCACACTGGGGGCGCGGCGATGCATCGGAAGCCCTCCTCAGTTAGTGTACTTTATACCCTATTAAAAATCAGGGATATTGTACCACAAGCGAGCGGGGGAGGGGCAAGGAATCGGCTTTGCGGGCCTGGTGTCGATTGACACTCAGCCCTTTCGTGTGCTACTCTCTATCTGTTAGCTGACGCGAGTTCTTGCCGGTCTGGCACGCTTACCTGAAGCGTGCCGCCTCCGCAGAGAGCTGCCGCGGCTCTCTCGCGCTGTTGCGGTGGCCAGCCTTAGCGGGCGCAGGGGTAGCCTGGGAGGAGGGAGGCCGGTGAGCGACTCGGCGTGACCCGGCGTGACCCGGTGCGCATGGTGCTCAAAAGGTCGTTCTCTCTGGGCGTGTGTATGGAGCGAGAAAGGAAGGAGAAGCCACAGCGATGAAGAGGCAGGGGGGCAGCGATCTGGCGAGCCTGCCCTGTTGATCCTTTCCCCGTCTACGAAGCATCCAGAGCAAGTTGTCTGCGAGTAGGGGCATCTAAGCGCCTGCGGCCCTGGGCCGATGGCCAGCGCGCTCAGGCCATCCGCTTCCCTGGCTGCAGCCCAATGTAGACGAGCTGTTCCCTTATGGTCCTATGCCGTTCGTTCCAGGCCCCTGTATACTGAACTGAGGGCAGAAATTCACTCACGGGCCTGATCAAACCGACCACATGGAGGGTATCACCAATGACGACGAAGCGCGAAATCACGGTGACTGTGAATGGTCAGCAATACCGTTCAGAGGTCGAACCGCGCATGTTGCTGGTGCATTATTTACGCGATGTGCTGGATCTGACAGGTACGCACATCGGCTGCGACACCTCGCAGTGTGGGGCCTGCACCGTGCTGCTCAATGGCGAGGCGGTCAAGTCCTGCACCGTGCTGGCCGTGCAGGCGGACGGCTGTGAGGTGACGACCATCGAGGGCCTGGCTCCAGAGGGACAGCTTCATCCGCTGCAGGAAGGCTTTTGGGAGAAGCATGGGCTGCAGTGTGGCTTTTGTACGCCAGGTATGATCATGGCGGCCTACCAGTTGCTCAAGACCAACCCCAACCCGAGCGAGGATGAGATCCGCAAAGGGCTGGAGGGCAATATTTGCCGCTGCACGGGCTACCAGAATATTGTGCGGGCTGTCCAATATGCGGCTGAAAAGCTGCAGGCGGGCGCCTCGCAACCTGTGGGTGCCAGCGAGTAGCGTCAGGCCCTCCCTCTCTGGCCTGTCTCCTGTTGCGCTGAGCCGGCATCAGGCCGGCCCGGCCTCCAACCCCGTTGACCCGGCAATGCCAGCCGCGCCGGTCCGCGCCGGCGAGGCCCGGCTGCGCCCAGCTGTCGTTACTGGCGTTCGTATAGTCATCCAGCAGGAAGAGTGCTTACCTGGTTCAGACAGCGCTGTCTGCAGGCCGTCCGCCTTTCCGTTCCGTTCCATTCGAGGCCGGACGGGGGGAGGCGGGCTGCTGTGTTGGCTGGCTTGAACTGGCCAGGTCTCCTCTAGACGTCTCTGTTGCCTGTTACGAGGAGAAAGGAACGGTTGCTTATGGGTATTGCTGCACTGGTTGGTACGCCGATTAAGCGGCGCGAAGATCCCCGTCTGATCACTGGTCAGGCGACCTATGTCGACGATCTCAAGCTCCCCGGCATGCTCTATATGGCCGTCTTGCGCAGTCCCTACGGCCACGCCCGTATTCGCAGCATCAATACGGAGGCGGCCAAACAGGCGCCGGGCGTGGTAGCGGTCTATACGGCTCAGGACCTCAAGGGGGTAGTTGGTAATATCCCGGTGGCGGCCCCGTTGCCTCCGCACATCACGAATGGCATGGGCCGGCGCGGGCCGCTGGCTGAGGGGAAGGTCCGCTTCTACGGCGACCCGGTGGCGGTGGTGATCGCCGAGAGCCGCTACGGGGCGCGTGATGCCCTCGATCTAATCGAGGTCGACTACGAGCCGCTGCCGGCGGTGGTTGATCCTGAGAAGGCGGCTCAGCCCGATGCGCCCTTGCTCTATGAGGAGTTCGGGACCAACGTGGCCGCTTCGGTGCGCCCTCCAACCGATGAGATCGACCGCGTCTTTGCTGAGACGCAGGCCAACGGGGGCATTGTGGTCAGGCAGCGCATGGTCAATCAGCGCCTGGCCCCTTCGCCGATGGAGACGCGCGGCGTGGTGGCGGAGTTCCGCAAGGCGGATCGCACGCTGACCATCTGGAGCTCTTCGCAGATTCCTCATCTGTTGCGTAACTACCTGGCCGAGCAGCTCGGTCTGCCGCAGCATCAGGTACGGGTGATTGTGCCCGAGGTCGGTGGTGGCTTCGGCTGCAAGCTCAATATTTACCCCGAAGAGGCCCTGGCGGCCTTTGCGGCCATGAAGACGGGCCACCCGGTCAAGTGGATCGAGGACCGCAGCGAGAACCTGGCGGTGACCATCCACGGACGCGATCAGATCAATTATGTGGAGGTGGCGGCGACGCGCGATGGAAAGATCACCGGCCTCAAGGTCCATGTGGTCTCGGATCTGGGCGCCTACCTGCAGTTCTTTACGGATGTGATCGCGATTGCCTTTACGCTGCCGATGATCTGTGGCTGCTACGATATCCCGGTGGCCTATGGCAGTTGCGATATTGTCTTTACCAATAAGGCCCCGACCGATGCCTATCGCGGGGCGGGCCGGCCCGAGGCTGCTTATATCGCGGAGCGGGCCGTTGATCTGGTGGCTCATGCCCTGGGCAAAGATCCTGCCGAGGTGCGCATGATCAATTTTGTGAAGCCGGAGCAGTTCCCGCATAAGATGGCCACCGGTACGGTCTACGATAGCGGCAACTATCAGCTGGCCCTCGAGAAGGCCATGCAGTTGATCGGCTATCAGCAGCTGCGCGCCGAGCAGGCTCAGAAGCGAGCCCAGGGGAAGCTGATGGGGATCGGCATCTCTTCCTATGTGGAGATTTGCGGCATCGGCCCCAAGGGACTGACGCCGTTCGGCCTCTATGAGAGCGCGCGGGTACGCGTCGATCAGAGCGGCGATGTCTTGATCTATACGGGGGCTTCGCCGCATGGACAGGGCGAGGAGACGACCTTTGCGCAGATCGCCGCCGATGAGTTTGGCATTCCGATCGAGCGCGTGCTGGTGCTCCACGGCGATACCGATTCGACGCCCGAGGGACGCGGCACCTACGGCAGCCGTACGACGGCGGTGGGCGGTACGGCGGTCTATAATGCGGTGCAGAAGCTGAAGGAGAAGATGAAGCAGATCGCCGCCCATATGCTGGAGGCCAGCCCGGCAGATGTGACGCTGGAGGATGGCAAGTTCTCGGTGGCTGGGGCGCCGCAGAAGGCGGTAACCTTCGCCGAGGTGGCGGCGGCGGCCAATTTCTCGAATACGCTGCCGCCGGGGATTGAGCCGGGACTGGAGACGACGGTCTTCTTTGAGCCGGAGGCCTGTACCTTCCCGTTCGGGACGCATATCTGCGTCGTGGAGATCGATAAGGATACGGGCGAGGTGCATCTGAGGCGCTATGTGGCCGTCGATGATTGCGGGCGCCAGCTGAATCCGCTCCTGGTGGCGGGCCAGATCCACGGTGGCATTGTCCAGGGGGTCGGGCAGGCTCTCTTTGAGGGCGTGGTCTACGATGAGAATGGCCAGTTGCTGACGTCGACGTTCATGGACTATGCGATGCCGCTGGCTTCGGAGCTGCCTCCTTTTGAGCTGGATCATACGGTGACGCCAACGCCGTATAATCCGCTCGGGGTCAAGGGCGTGGGCGAGGCCGGGACGATCGCCGCTACGCCAGCGGTGGCCGGAGCGGTGGCCGATGCGCTTGGTCTACCGCATGTCGATATCCCGTTTACGCCCGAACGCATCTGGCGGATTATCCAGCAGCAGCAGGCCCAGCCGCAGGCGTGAAGTTGCCTGTGAGCTGTTGCCCTGACGAACGTCGCTGATGAAGGCCAGGGCCAGGGATGAGAAGGCGGTCCGGCAGGTGAGCAGGCCGTCAATCGGCTCTCTCTGGCTGGTCCACACTCCCTCGCCCTGGCTGACTGACTGACGTACGATGCGAGGAGGAGATGTCTGATGATTCCTGCCACGTTTGAGTATCATCCTGCGTCCTCGGTGGATGAGGCCATTGCCCTGCTCTCGCAGTACGGTGATGATGCCAAGTTGCTGGCCGGCGGCCATAGTCTGATCCCAACGATGAAGCTGCGTCTGGCTCAGCCAGCTCACCTGATCGATATTGGCCGCATTCCTGGCCTTTCTTATATTCGAGAAGAGGGGAATGTGGTAGCGGTGGGTGCCTTGACGACCTATGCGACGATTGAGCGCTCGGAGGTCTTGCGTCGCTACTTTGCCGTCTTGCCCGAGTGCGCTTCGGTGATCGGTGATCCGCAGGTGCGCAATCGGGGGACGATCGGCGGCAGTATTTCGCATGCTGATCCGTCGGCAGACATGCCGGGGGCGGTGCGGGCCTTGAAGGCGGAGATTCGTGTGCGCGGCCCCAATGGGGAGCGAACGGTCGCGGCGGATGATTTCTTCCTGGGGACCTTCACGACGGCCCTGGAGCCGGGCGAGATGGTGACGGAGATTCGTTTTCCACTGCCGCCGGCGCGCACGGGCAGCGCCTATACCAAGCTGGCTAATAAGGCGTCGCACTACGCGGTGGCGGGCTGCGCGGCGGTGGTGACCTTGGGGGCCGATGGCGCTTGCACGGCGGCCAGCGTGGTGATTACTGGGGCGGGGACGATGCCGACGCGGGCCTCGGCGGTGGAGGCGGCCCTGATGGGCAAGCAGCTGGATGAGGCGACGGTGGCCGAGGCGGCCAGCCATGCTGCTGAGGGCCTGGAGCTGATGGAGGATATTCATGGCTCGAAGCAGTATCGGGCGCAGATGGCCGCGGTGATGGCGCGCCGTGCCATTTTGAAGGCTGCCGAGCGCGCGCGCGGCTGAGGATCGACCTCTAAGCGGCGACTCCTCGTCCCCCCCGCCACTGGTCCACGGCTGGCAGGGCGCGGGACTTGAGGACCCTGGGCGGGCCAGCCCGAGAAGGCTCCGCTCAGGGTCCTCTTATTGTAAGGGCTTGATCTCTGTCAGAGACCTTCGTCAGCTTGGCCCTCCAGCAAAGAGGAGCCAGTTATCTGCCTTTGGCAAAATTTTTCTGATCCCTTTCCAAACCCCTGCAATACAGACGACAGCCCTTCAATTAGTCGCTGCTTGGCCTGTAGATGCGTCTGGGCCTCGGTTAGGGCCGACAAAGAGCACCCTTCGCGGTAGTGAGCGAAGGCTTGAGCGACTTGGCCCTGGGTGATGAAAAGGTCGCCTAATAGAATTTCACTGTGAGCCAACAACAGGCGATAGTCCTCTTGCCTGGCAAGTGCTTGGGCCTGAAGACAACAGTGGTTGGCCGCTGCATATTGGCCGGAGTGCTGCAGCACTCTGGCCATCTCCAAGAAACTGTTTCCCTGGAGATAGCGATTCTGGAGGCGTTGAGCGCCTTCACAGACGTTGCGGAGACGGCTTATTGCTTCTGGCCAGCTTTTTTTACAGGCAGCAAGACGGCCTAAGCCATACTCGCTGAGTAGGGCAATTTCTTCATCGCCCTTGCAATCCCTTGCCAGCATGTTCACCTGCTGGAATAGCTCTGCTGCTCGTTTAAGCTGAGTCTTAGCCAGAGCGATCAGCCCCTGATAATAGAAGAGGGTGGCGATTCCTGGTTGGTAAGCAGCTTGCTGGTAGTACGTAAGGGCTGCTTGAAAATGTTTTTCGGCATGGGCAAGTTCTCGAAAGGAGAGCCAGACCAGACCAAGCGCAGCGTGACTCATCCCTATCGCGAGAGTGTTGCCCCGGCCCTGTTCTGCAAGCTGGAGATGAAGGCGTAAGCCGGCCAGGCAGTAAAGGAAAGCTTCTGAGAGGCGCCCTTGTAGACGCAGCGCCTGACCGATCTCGCTTGTCAGGAAGGCAGACCAGCTAGAATCAGGGTCTCTTCTGTAGAAAGATAAGGCGCTCTGGTAGGCTTTCAATGCCAGTTGCGAGCGACCGAAGCGGCGGTAGATCAAGCCACACCATCCCTGTAGCCTTGCTGCCTCAGCCGGCAACTGGGCAGATACTGCTAGCTTCCAAGCTTCTTCGAAGATGCGCAATGCCTCTGCTAACTGGCCCTGTTGGAATGCCTGCCTGCCAAGCTTGGTCAGAGAATCGATGCGGCGGGACTGTGATGCATAGTCGCTCTCTTCTGCCAATGAAGCTGCACGGAACTGGGGACTAGTGTTGCTCATGTGGGTCTGGTCTCTCAGGCCGACCAGATGGGGCGGCTGGTGATCTGGCGGCTGGCAAGGATTCGCTATAAGCATAGATCCGCTCTCCTTTCTGTATTCCTGCCTTCTGAAGCTGTCCTTCGGCCAAAGATAGCTCGGCTCCAGGGTCTCTTGCCTCGGTTCCTCCTGTAGTTTTAATTCCCTTTATAGGAATTTTCTGATCAATGAAATTCTAGTATATGCTCAGTTCACTGGCACGCTAGGAGAATGGCTTTTGCTACCGTAGTTATCATGATATGCCTGTATTCAGGATGATCGGCGGAGCGAAGTTTATAGATTGTCTCGCATTGTTCATCCTAACCACGGATCAAGTAGCCCAGGATGACGGAGCTGAGAGCGCCAGAGGAAAAAGCCATCACTGCCTAGAGCCTGGGCGTGTAAGCTTCTTGTGAGCTGCTGTCTGCTCTTTATACTCATCTCTAGCTTTTCTGGTAACATCTCGTGGCTAGCTGTGACTTTCTCTGGACTGTCTCTTGAGCCTGTGAGGCATCTGGCGCCGTAAGCGAATGGATGGTATACTTTAGAAAAAGCATTTATATACTCTTGTATAAAAGGTTTCTCAGAAGAGGAACATCACACCTGGCTAGGTTCAGTTCTACTGTCAGGCTCCTAGAGGAGGCTCTCGCAGAATGGAAGAGAAGGACGTCATCGAGATCGATCCCAGGGGAGACTCCGTCAGACAGAAGCGGAGGGAGTCCTGGCTTGTGCTACGCACCTTCGGTTGGTTGACGGTGCAAGGGCCAGAGCAGGCCCCTAGGCGGGTATGGTCCAGTCGTGTCCTCTCTCAGGGAGAGCAGAGGGGGATTCGTAGAAAGAGCTTAAGCAGCTATCAGCATATTTTTGCGCTGTTGGCTGCCTTGTTGTGCCAGCCGGAGCGGCTAGCCACACGTGAAGACCTGCAGGAATGGCTCTTTGGAGACTATCCTCCTCGCAAGGCTGCGGCTCGGCTCGATGATACGGCATCTCGCCTGCGCTGTCTATTAAGGTCTGTAGCGCCAGAAGTCGAACCTGATAGATTGTTTTGGTTAGAGCAGGCTGGTGTAAGCAGGGCCTATCGTATAGCTCCCTATCCAACTGTCTGGTTGGATGTCGATGCCTTTTTATGGTATATGGAGCAGGCCAGTCGTTTTGAACGCTTTGGAGAGCAGGGTTTAGCCTTAGTCTGTTGGGAACGGGCCTTTCAGCTCGGGCGACGGGGTGCCTTCCTGACCGGCTGCTATGCTCCCTGGCTGGAAGCAAGACGTGAACTGCTCGAAGGCCTCCTTAGCCAGTGCGTTCAGGCACTCGTGCGCTGCTATCTGCATCAGGGGGGAATTGCTCAAGCTGAACTCTATCTTCGCCTCCTCCTGGAAAGGCAGCCAGAAAATGAAGATGCTTTTAGATTACTCGTGGAATTATTAGGAGAGAGAGGAGCATATCAAGAAATTGAAATAAGTTTTGGCCGTCTGCAGGAAGCGCTAGGGCGAGTGGGTCGCCGTCCAGAGCCTCAGACCGAAGAGCTTGTGGCTTACCTATGCGCGCGTCCTCTAGTGCGGTGGTTGGCAGTGCCTCATCTTCGGCTGCAGACCAGCCAGGCACATCAGAGATCAGGCGAATTGCGGACTGGTTGCTCCGTGGGCATTCCCAGTGAGCCATCCACGTGGCGATCCTCCTGTTCAGCTGTGCCCGCTAGCGTTGAATCTCAGCAACTCCGAGGGGTGAAAGAGGAGAGCCAGGACATGCCTTCATTCGACTATGCCCGACGGGAATTACTTCGTGCCTTGCATCGCATGGCGGTAGCCCTTGGGGCCGGAGCGGTTGGGACTAGCGAGCTTCTTCAGGCTAGTAAGGAGCTAAGACAGCCTGTTGCCCTCTCAAAAGCTTCTCTTGATTTGGACCTCTTATCTCTGCTCTTAAACTCTCTAGAAAAGCTTTTGCAGCAGGGAGAGCATCAGTATGTATTGACTGTAACGCAAAGTCTCTATGAGCGTTGGCTAGCTGCTCCCGACCTGCGCGATGACACGGAAATGGCCTCTTGGGAGTTACGCCTTGGGTTACTCATGGCGTGTGCTCTGGAGTATGTACTTTCTTGGTACCAACGCGCTCAACGGCTCATTGACTTCTATGATGAACTCGAGGGACGTTTTCTACGTGTTGGCAATCTCAAGAAGGACAAGGAGCGTCTTCATGCAGCGCAGTTGCTTGCTCGCCGTGGGAGGCATCAGCGTGTGCTCTGGCATTTTGACGAAGCTGAGCAGGCGTGTCAAGAAGGCCTCCAGTTGCTTCAGGGGCAGGAGCTGTCTCCCCTCTGGACTCATTTCCTGTGTGAGTATGCTCATCTCGCTGCTACCCGTGGGGATGAGAACTTGTGGCTGCAGCGGCTAGACGCCGCACGTAGCAGTGTGCTTGCGCTTCCTGGCAGTGAACGCGCCAAAGCGCTCAATCAGATCACCTATATGCAGGGAGAAGGCTACAAGCGCCTTGCTTTTCATCTGCGAAAACCTCTGGCGTTGGCTCGCCGAGAGCAAGCTGCACGTCTCGCATACCAGCTTTTCCAAGAGTGGAACGGCCTGACCATCGAACTGCCTGGCTTTGAGTCCCTGGTTATGCAAGTTTCTCGTGCTCAATGTCTCATTCTGCTTGATCCTGCAGCAGCGATCGAGGAGGCCCAGCGCCTGATTCTTGTGGTTCAGGATCACTATCCAACCCTCTTGGGAAAGCTATCGCGTCTCATCTGGCTAGCTGAGCAGCGCCTGCAGATGGGCGATGCTGGCTTCCTCACTCTCTTGCAAGAGGGGAAAACGATCGCCTACTCAGCAGGCTATCAGTTGCTCTGAGAGCGTTGTGAGAGGAGAGCAATCATGGCCGATCAGAACCATTCCTCGTCTGCTCCAAAGCTCCTGCAGCCTCTCATACGGGCGAGGGAGACAGTCCCTCTGGAGCCAACACGTCATGGGGCTCTCAAACGAGTCCTTCTTCATCGTGAGGAGGCGCTCTCGACCTTGTGTTTTGTCAATGAGGTAGAGGTTGCTCCCGGCGAGTCGATCCACAGCCACGCCCATGAAACGATGCAAGAGGTGTTTTATCTACTGGAAGGGGAAGGCCTGATGACGCTTGGTGAGCAGTCACTCACGGTGAGAGAGGGAGACTGTCTACTTGTCCCTCCTCTGCTGCCTCATGAGATTACGAATGCTGGCTCGCTTCCACTACGCTTTCTCTGCTTTGGCATCGCAGTAGATCAGCCGTAATGCAATGTCGCGATCTAGCTCGTCACTATCGTTGTCAGGCAAATTCTAACAGAATAGTTTCCTGCTGCCTAGAAGGGGGTAAACAGAGGAGAACGGAGATGGCGCTTGAAGAGAGGTATCGTAAAGAGCTGGAGAATAGCCGCAGCACCTATTTGATTGACTCTGAGAATGCCGGCGAATTAGCGCGCCTGATGCTGCAGGATCGCATCCTCACCGCAGGCATGGGCGGCCTCTTTCCCGAGTTTCCTGAAGGGGCGCCACTGCCCGAAGGGGGGCGCGTCCTCGACCTGGCCTGCGGCCCGGGAGGCTGGGCGTTGGAAGTGGCCTTCGCCTATCCCAAAGTGAACGTGATCGGCGTCGACATCAGCCAGGCAGTGATCGAATACGCCAACGCGCAAGCCTGGTCGCGCGGGCTGGAGAACGTCCACTTTCAGGTGATGAACGTCATGCAGCCGCTGGACTTTCCCGATGCCTCCTTCGATTTGATCAATGGGCGGCTGCTCTTTGGCTTCATGCTGCCAGGGACCTGGCCGAAGCTGCTGGCCGAGTGCCAGCGCCTGCTCAAGCCGGGCGGGGTGATCAGGCTGACGGAAACTGAACTGACGCTGACGACCAGTCCGGCCTTAGAGCGCTATCAGGCCTTGCTCTGCGATGCACTCAAGAAAGCCGGCCAGAGCTTCTCGGCAGATGGGCGTCATGTTGGTCTCACGCCGGTGCTGCCTAAATTGGTGAGGCAGGCGGGCTTTGCCAACGTGCGCCTGCGTGCCAGTGCCGTCGAGTGGTCGATGGGTACCGAAGCCCATTATCCGGTCTTCAAGGACTGGCTGATGGGCTTAGAACTTATGAGGCCCTTTGTGATGAAGATGGAGGGCCTCGATAAGAGCGAGTTAGAGCGCCTGGAGCAGCAGGCAGTGGCGGAGATGCAGCAAGAGGAGTTCTGCGGGCTGTACTCGCTGCTGACGGTCTGGGGATACAAGCCTCAGTAGAGCGAAGCAACAAAGGAGGAGAGAGAAGAGATGGACCCTGCAGGGGATGGTCAAGAGAGAGCGCGCAGTCAGAATACCTATGTGCTCAATTCCGAGGACGAAGCAGAATTAGCGCGATTGATGCATCAGGACCAGATGCTTAATCGGCATATGGGGGGCCTCCTCCCCGAGTTTCCCGCAGGGCCACCTCTCCCAGAAGGGGGGCGCGTCCTCGACCTGGCCTGCGGCCCGGGAGGCTGGGCCTTAGAACTCGCTTTTGCCTATCCCAGGGTCCACGTCTTTGGCGTGGACATCAGCCAGAGTATCATCGAATACGCCAACGCGCAAGCCTGGTCGCGCGGGCTGGAGAACGTCCACTTTCAGGTGATGAACGTCATGCAGCCGCTGGACTTTCCCGATGCCTCCTTCGATTTGATCAATGGGCGGCTGCTGTTGGGCTTCATGTTGCCGCAGGCCTGGCCGAAGCTGCTGGCCGAGTGCCGACGCCTGCTCAAGCCGGGTGGGGTGATCAGACTGACGGAGGCAGAGCTACCGCTGACCACCAGCCCGGCCCTGGAGCGCTTGCATGCCCTCTTTGCCGAGGCGCTCAAGAAGGCGGGCCAGAGCTTCTCAGCGGACGGGCGCCATGTCGGGATCACGCCGGTCTTGCCTGAATTGGTGAGGCAGGCGGGCTTTGAGGAGGTGAGGCTGCGGGCCAGCGCAGTCGAGTGGTCGATGGGTACCGATGCTTACTATGCTGTCTTCAAGGATTACCTGATGCTCCTGGAGCTGAGCCAGCCATTTTTGCTCAAGATGGGGATGGCCACTCAGGAGGAGCTGAAGAGGCTTGTGCAGCAGGCGCTTGCAGAGATGCAGCAAGACAAGTTCTGTGCCCTGTACTCGCTGCTGACGGTCTGGGGATACAAGCCTCAGTAGGGAACATCCAGGTCAGCGCCAGACTCGCCCGTGGAAGCTGGCCACCTTTCTCTCAAAAAGTCAGTCATCTCAAAAGCGAGCCGTATGAGCAAGGAGGAAAAGCGCTGCGGGTGCTTTCCTCCTTGCTGGCACGGACTCAGAAGCTGGTATGGCCACCGAAGTGACCACCGGCACCTCCACCGAAGTGGCTGCCGGTGTGGCTGCTATGGTGAGAACCCGACGAATGTGATGGCAGCGATGTCTCTGGATGCGGCGCATGGCGATGGTGGCTATGCACACTGCCACTGACCGGCTGACCATTCGCTCCGTCGGTCGCATCCGCATCAAAATCGCTGCCGTCTGCGCCTGCGGCAGTCGCCTCAGTTGCCGGCTGTTGTCTCCGCTGGCGCCAGATCTGCACACTTATCCACAGGCTCAACCCCAGGTAGAGCGCGACGAGCACAAGAATCACCAGGACAATCATCTGTTTCGCCGCTCCTTTCCGCTCGCAGAGCAACAGTCACACTACTGCCATCCGTAGCAAAACAATACCGCTCACTTTCTAAGAAACGCATCGTCCTTCAAAAGTTCCAAGAGTTCCCAAGAGCAGTACCGAAGCGGGGGCGGATCGCGACCTGTGGCCCGGAAGGCCTGACTGGAGTAGCCGACCTTCTCCCCCTATGCTATCATCATCTGTCAGAAACCAGACTTGCTGGTGCGGAGAAAAGAAAAGAGGAAAGTCACATGTATGACATTCGACTGGCCCGCTGGGCGCGCACCCTGGTCGACTACTGCCTCCAGGTTCGGCCAGGCCAGCTTGTCGCCATCCAATCCACGCCCCTGGCCGCGCCCCTGATCGAGAACGTCTATCGCGAACTCCTGCGTACCGGGGCCTATCCTCTGCCCCTGCTCAACCTGGATAGCCTGGAAGAACTGCTTCTGAGGGAGGGCAACGACGACCAGCTGCAACACACCCCCTTGCTCCTCGAAGGCTTCGCCGAACGCATCGCGGCCCGTCTGGGGATCGAAGCCGAAAGCAACACCAGCGCGCTTACCACCCTCGACCCGGCCCGCCTGGCCAGGCGGCGCAAAGCCCAGGGAGCCATCAGAAACCGCCTGCAGCAGCGCGAGCAGGAGGGCAGCTATCGCTGGTGTCTGACCCTCTATCCGACCGTCGCCTATGCCCAGGATGCCGGCCTCTCCCTGAGCGAATTCGAAGAATTTGTCTTCGAAGCCTGCTTTCTCAACGATCCTGATCCTGCCGCCCGCTGGCGGGACCTCTCTCAGCGGCAGCAGCGTCTCGTCGCCTGGCTTGAAGGGAAGCAGCGCATTCGCGTCCTCAGCGAAGGCACCGACCTCACCCTCTCTATTGTTGGGCGGCGCTTCATCAATAGCGACGGGCGGCGCAACTTTCCCAGCGGCGAAATCTTCACCAGTCCCGTCGAAGAGAGCCTCGAAGGCACCATCACCTTCGACCTGCCCAGTGCCGTCGACGGGCGCCTCGTAGACGGCGTTCGCCTGGCCTTCGCCGGCGGCAAAGTGGTCGAGGCCAGTGCCCGCCAGGGCCAGGACTACCTGCTGCGCATGCTCGACATCGACAGTGGCGCCCGCATCGCCGGAGAATTTGCCTTTGGCAACAACTGGAACATTCAGCGCAGCACGCGCAACATCCTCTTCGACGAAAAAATCGGTGGCACCATCCACCTTGCCCTGGGGGCCAGCTATCCCGAAGCGGGGGGACAGAACCGCTCGGCCCTGCACTGGGACATGATTTGCGACCTGCGCAAGGGCGGCGAAGTCTGGGTAGACGACACCCTCTTCCTCAAAGATGGGCGCATCCTCATCTAAAGCCGGAGCAGCTCATTGCAGACCCACCAACAGCAAAAGGCGCGTCGGCTGATTGCTCTTGCTCTTATTGAGAAGGGCAGTCAGGCCAACGCGCCTCAAGCAGCTCCAGGGGCTTTTTCTGCGCGAGACTCAGGCCGAGCGAGCCTGAGCCTTCTGCCAATAGGGAGAAAGCTTCAGCATCTGGCGGCGCACCACCGGGCGCAGCAGCGGCATCAGCGCCCGCACCGGAGCCGGCGGAGCCGCATACTTCGCCACATCCTGAATAATCTCCTCGAAGGAATGGCGCTGATAGCGCAGCACCCGCTGACTCTCGCTGGTATCCAGCCAGTCTGTGCAGTACGGCTCGTGGCCGAAGGCCTCCTCCGGCAGCGAACCGATCCCCATCACCTCCAGCATGCGGTTCAAATAATCGCGATAGCGCACCTGGCAGGATGGTCCACCGCCGATCAGCCAGATCTTCCCCCAGACCTCGTCACTGCTCACCGCATTGGCCACCGCCAGCCCGGCGTCGAATGTATGCAGCATCTCCAGGCGCGTCTCCAGTGGAATGCGGAACATAATCGGATGGATCGGCCTCGGCCCCAGGGGAGGGACATCAGCGAAGCGGAAGATCGTCCAGGTCAGGCCGGACTGTTTCAGCATCGCCTCCCCTTCCAGCTTATGGCGCGTATAATCGTCGGTAGCCTGGACCGGATCGGTCACCTTGCGCGGCGGCGGCTGATCCTGCGTGTAGCCGAACACATCCAGACTTGAACCGAAGAGGAAACGTGGAGGTCGGGGCTGCTGCCGTGCCACCTCAATCGCATTGCGCGTCCCCTCCACATTCACCTCATAAGCCAGCTCTAGCTTCTCATAGATGTCTGGCGGCAGAATGGCAGCCAGATGAACCACCACCTCCTGATCGCGCACCGCCTCGGCCAGCACCTCGCGCTGGCGAATATCGCCCCATTGCACCGTCACCCGCTCACCCGCCTCACGGCTAATCTGCGACGCCTTTTGCTCATTAGGCTTCGTTCGCAGGTCGAGACAACGGACCGTATGGCCCTGGCGCAGCAGCTCCTGCACCGTACTAAAGCCGATATTGCCAAAAGCGCCCGTCACGAGGACTCGCATACAGGTAAACGCTCCTTCCAGATAGCAAGCTCCAAATAGCAGGTTCCAGGAATCGCAACGCGCCGCGGCGGGCCGACAGCGGCCAGGCGCAGGCGCGCAGAATAATGAGAGAGCGAAGCAGGGCGAGCCAGCGCCGTTGGCTCACTGCAGAGACGACGTACGGCCCGTCCGGCTGGCCTTCTCACTCAGGTACTGAATTTCTGGCAAAATAGGATCGAGGGGGGTACCCGTTGGCTGCGTAAAGACCGCTGGCGTCTGCTGCAGGCGGCAGCGCTGCAAATAACGCACCAACTGATGCGCCAGCGTATACGTCTGCTCCAGCAAATCGGAATTGCGCTTCCACTGCTGGGCATGGTTCAACAAATTATTGAGCGGCACCGCGATCTGCCAGAGCACCCCCTCCTGTCCCGTAGGCACGCGGGCATCGAGATTGCCATTGGCCACCGCCGCATGGACCTGAGCAATCTGGGCGATGCCCTCCTCAAGCTGGCGCTGCTCCTGAGCGCGCTGGCGCTGATACTCGGCGATCTCCTTTTGCAGCGCGATAATCTCTTCCGCCCGATCGGCACGGCGAATGGTCGCGATCAGATAGCGCATAATCACATAGGTGATGATTCCCACGATCAATTGCAGAGCAATCGGCAGAGCGATCATAATTGAGCCGTAGCCCAGGCGCAGCCAGCGATCGTACTCGGGCGTATGTTGCTGGAAGAGCGTCAGACCGACGATGACGGCGCTGTTCAAGAAGCTGGTCAGCAGAGCGGCCACCGGGGGAAGCAGAGCGCCGGCCAGCACCACCGGGATGACCAGGGCGCTGAAGATCCCCACGTAGACCGGATCGAGGGGGTTCGTAATCAGGTTCCCCACCGAGTTGATCATCGAATTCAGCACCAGCAAGGAGGCGGCGGTAATAGTGAAGCCCCAGCGGTTCAGCAGAGGGGAGGCCAAAGCGCAGAAGCAGGCCACGCCCTCGATCCAGGGAGCGATTGGATTCAGCGAAGTCAGCGCTCCATAGATAAAAGCCAGCAGGCCGAGCGGCGCGATCACCAGGGCGAAGGTACTGGTCAGGCGTGCGTAGCGAGCGCGTTCACGCTCAGCCGGCGTTGTTTCCGGGAGATGCCTGGGGAGCGTCAGGCGGAACCACCAGGCCAACAGGGATTTCATACCATCCTCCATCGTAGCGAAGCTGCAGCGTTGAGCTTGAGCTAGCTGATCACACCCAGGCTGCGCAAGGTCGTCAGCGCTTCCTCAACCACTGCGGGCGAGAGATTCAACTGAGCCTTGATCTGCTCGACCGAGCGCTCGCCGTTCACCATCGTGAAGACCAGGCGCAGAACAAAGCGCTGGCGCATGCTGAAGCCCGCCAGCAGCTGGGCATCGAGCGGGCGTAGCGGTCGGGGGACCGGCGTCAGCGAGAGGGAAGGGGGCGAGGCGGGAGAGGCAGGAGGAAGCGCGGCCTGAGCCGGCCTCGCCCCCGGTCCTGGCCGTGGCTCAGGCTCGGGCAGAGCGGGACGTACCAGGGAGCGCAGGACCTGCTCGACATCGGGCTGAATACGCACCTGCCACTGATCCCGACTGCTCAACAGCGCATAGGCTCGGGCCCCACTCGCCAGCAGCGTGCCGTTTGGTCCCTGGATGAGGCTTTCGAGCACCGTTCCCTCCTTCACAAAGACCAGGCCCTGGCAGGTGCCGCGCACAGAAGGTACGCTCACCGTCGTTGAGAGAATCGCCGATTGCCCCTGCAGGTAGTCCAGAAGGGTCTGTAAATCAAGGTAATAGACCTTATCCATCGTCGTCTTCGTCGTCGCACGGGGAGAACGCTCTCGAAGCCCATCCCATAGTCTCACTCCGCTTACAACCAGCAGCTGCGGCGCGACAGCAGCACAGTGAGCATCAGCCTGCGAGAGAGACGCTGGCTTCAGAGCCTGCTCATCGAGGGTGAAACACTCCCCTGGCTGCAGTGGGCGCGATCTCGCGATTCTGCGTTTGCCATTCTATCACGGCCTGGGGGGTCTTGCATAGAAAAAAACCATTAAGATAGCACTCTGGTAATACTCGGGATGGAAAGGCTAGAGCATCGCTGCACTTGTGCCCGTCCAGAGACTTTTCTTTTCTGTTGAAATCAGTGTATAGTTATTATAGAGAGCGTCCATCTGAGGGCGCAACTGCTCTCTGGAGCAAACCATTCCTCTTTCCCTCCCATCGCTCCCTGGCGCGCGATCAACAACCTCATCCTCTGGAGGTTCTTCACCACATGTCCAGTACTCCAGACCTGCCTCTTGCTCCTCACTCCCAACCAGACCCCACCTCCTGGACGCTGCAGCCGCCCACGCTGATCGCCGACGCCGTCTTCGAAGGCGGTGGCATGCGCGCTTTGGCCCACATCGGGGCCTTGGCCGTTGCCGAAGAGCGTGGCTATCGCTGGTATCGCCTGGCCGGCACCTCAGCCGGGGCCATGATCGCCGCCCTGGTCGCCGCCGGCTATAGCGCTGCCGAGCTACATGCCATCATGGGAGCCATCGACTACCGTCGCTTTGCCGATGAGGCCACCGACGACCATCTGCACCTCCATCAGGTCAGTCGGCTGCTCTTCAAGCTCGGCCTGCATGCAGGCACCTACCTGGAGCATTTCGTGCGTGAGCTGCTGCTGGCGCGCGGTCTGCGTACCTTCGGCGACCTGCGCCTGCCCTTCGAAACAGTGGCGGCCAGCGATCCCCCCGCCTATCGCCTGACCGTGATCGCCGCCGACATCAGCCGTCGGCGCCTGCTGTGCCTCCCCCAGGACCTGCACAGCGAGCGGGCCGGCTACGGTCTCGACCCTGACCAGCTCGACATTGCCCGCGCCGTACGCATGAGCGCCAGTATCCCCTTCTTCTATGTGCCAGTCATCCTGCAGCGACCCGACGGTGGCCTCAGCTACATCGTCGATGGGGGCCTTGTGAGCGACTTTCCCCTCTTCGCGCTGGCCCCTGTAGACGGCCAACAGGCCCGGCCTCTGCTGGGCTTTCGCCTCTGCGAGAACGATGGTGCAGAAGACCAGGACGGAGGCCACGGTGAAGATGGCCAGGACCTATCACGGGCACCAGCCCTGCTGCCGCCCGGCAACCTCATCGCCTTTAGTCAGGCCCTCCTGGCGACCATGCTCTCGGCCCACGATCGCCTGGTCCTGGAGCAGCGCACTCGGGGGGCCGAGGCCATCCGTACCATCAGCATCCCCGTCGGGAGCATCGGCGCCACACGCTTTGACCTGAGTCGCGACGAGATCGAGGCCCTCTATCAACAGGGTCGTACCGCTGCAGAGCGCTTCTTTGCCGGGCCGGACCCAGGGCAGGCGGGTTCAGCGGCCATGCCCTGAGCGAGCGCGCGCCTGGTCTCAGCCTGGCAGGCGTCGCCGCAGATCCAGATGGCAGTAGGCGATCTGCGTCGGCGCCTCCGACACGCCCACCGTCAGCGTATGGATATTCAGCGTATTATAGGGTGTAAGCGCCTCCAGCAGCTCCTGCGCGATATACTCGGCCAGCCGTTCCGCTGTCGAGTTATCGATCGGCAACTCGACCACCTCGGCCCGCGGCAGGACATAGCGCTTCTCGCCAAAGCGGATCTCCCACTCGTCGGCGGAGGCAATCAGCTCGATATGGGGATTCTTCATCGGCAGCAAGAAGCGATGGTTCAGCTGCTGGCAGATCTCGCGCGTCAGGCGCTTCAGGATGGTGAAATCGAAGACCAGCTGATCCTCGCTGAGGGTTCCCTCCGCCTCCACGGTGACGCCATAGTTGTGGCCGTGGAGGCGCTCACACTTGCCGCCGTAGGTAATGAAGTGAGCGGCGCTGAACTGGAGATAGCCGCCCTCCACCTTGACCTTAAAGCTACTTACACTAGCCATAGCGGATCTCTTCTATTGTCCCTCCCTCCCTGCCGGCAGGCCCGCCCAGGCCAGGCCCGCCCGTCGCGAGTCTGGCGTCCATCAACAGGGGACAGACTGCCAGGCTGGCCCTGCACGTCTCAGATTGAGCCAGGGAGGCAGGCAGCCGCGCTGACTTCCCCGGTCAGCCAGGCGCCAGCGCCGCTACGCTACCGGCGCTCTGCGCCGCCCCCTGGATGTTGACCAGCCAGGGACACGATACCATTAAGCACCGCCCCTGACAAGAGCCTGTCTCGGCTGGCCTGCCTTGCGGCGCACAAGAGAGAGGCTCAAAGCTGGGACAGCGGCACTTGAGTTAGCTGTGAGCCGGGGCAAGTGGGCGTTTTTGTTAGCCAGTTGCCTGGAATTCTTTGCGGGCCATTGCTATACTGTAACCAGTGCCAGTTAGGGTAACTCCCTGCGAAAGAGCCAAAAAGGAGTATACCGATGACAACTGCTGAGATCTTCGATGCAATGGTTCAGAATGTCAACCCGTCAGCCGCGAGTGGGCTGAACAAGACATTCCAGTGGAACATCACCGGAGATGATCCTGGCGTCTATGCCATCAAATTGGAGAACGGTCAGGCCGAACTGATCAAAGGCGGCGTAGAGAAGCCCGATCTCACCCTCACAGTCAGTGATAAAGACTGGGCTTCCATTGTCGAAGGCAAGCTTGATCCTACCACGGCCTTCATGACCGGTAAGATCAAGATCAGCGGCGATATGATGCTGGCGATGCGTCTCCAGAATCTCTTTAATCGGCCTCGCTAAGCGCAGGCTTCGACTCCTATTTCCGGCTGAGCGAAGCCACTTTCACAGCCGCGCACAGCCAAAAAACAGAGCAACGCAACGCAACGAGCAGAGGCGCTCACGCGGCGTCTCCCGGCTGAGACACCTTGGTCCCATGAGAGGCTTCTCATGGACCCGAGGTGTTCTTCTCTTTATTCGCTCCTGCGCTGCCTGCTATCGGCTCCCACCCTCGTTTCCTCGCACGCCCCTTGGGTGGCTCTCCCGAGGCGGCTTTCCTCTCTTATGCCTTGCTAACCCTCCCCAGGTATGGTATACTCACCATGAACAATTGTATCTCGTCTGCTGCTTGCTTGCGCCGACTACTGGCGTCCTGCAACGAGACGAAGACAAACAAGCGAGACAACCAGCATCCCAGGTGGAGAAAGGCGTCCAAGATGGCCCTACGGAGTGATGAACTGCACTATAACCTGCAGCATCTGAATGGCATGTTGACTACCCACGAGGCCGCCAAGCAGCTCGATCTGAGTTACTGGCACTTTATGCATCTCGTAGAGGCCGGACGCATCCCCGGCGTACGAGTCGTCGATCGCTGGCTCTTCTCTCCGGCGGACCTCGATGAGTATAAGCGCCGGCGCTACGGTGAACTGGTCGATCTGGCCCGTACCGCCCTCTCTCACCCCGACGTTGATCTGACCGAGAAACAAGCCACCATCTGTCGCTATCTGGCCAACAGTGAACGCCCCTCCGCTATTGCCCGCAAGCTTCAGCAGTCACGTCAGGCCGTTTACTCCCAGATTACCCTGATCCGCGAGAAGGTGGCCCGCATCCTCGATCAACGCAGTGAGGCCGACGCCGACGGCGAGCAGCCCTCTTCCCGTCGCAAGGGCCGTCGCCGGCAGAGCAGCAAAGGGCCGATTCCTTTACCCACTGCGGCCCCTGAGTCGGAGGCTTCCGCTCGCTCTCCCAGCGCCGAGACCCCTGAGAGTGGTGCGACCCCTTCATGAAGCTCCCCGTGTCTACAGCCCCTTCTCCTCCTCTCTCCTGGCCCTTCGCTATCCAGCCTGTTCCCTTGCTCACCGTCCCTCCGCTCTGCGCGCCTGCGCGCCCCGCTGTTCCGCGCGTTAAGCCGCCTTCGCCTCGCCTAGAAGCGCGGGCCGGATCGCCGGGCCAAGAGCCGGTATGCGCTCAGCCAGGGCGCGCAAGAGACCGAAGCAACCTGCAAGCATCATGTCGCCATGCGGCACAGCCTCGTAGTGTGGCAGGGTTGAGCCACGCAGCAGTTCGCGGCGGGGCCCGGTGACCGCCAGAAAGGGTAGCTCCGAGGTGGCAGCTGGCGGCACGCGCGCCCGCTCCCGCTCAGGCTCCAACACCAGCGCGCCATGTCCGCTATCGTAAAAGACCTCATCGTTAGTCAACGTGCCGGCGGCCAGCTTCCGCAGCAGCTCCTCCAGCCTTGCCCGACTGATCTCGCCGGTATGGTGCTCAAAGAGGCCCACAATGCGCCCCTCCACCAGGTGGAAGGCCAGCGTATGGAAATTGCCGATATTGCAAAGCAGGCAGTCTCTCTGCCGACGCACGCGCGGGTCCTCCAGGGCTCCCAGCGCAGCCGCGGCCCCTGTATCCATCAAGAGCACAGGCAGCTCTGGTGCCGAACCACTGTATTCCACATAGCGGGCAACACTGCTTTTAATAGCCTGCAGGCGAGTCAGCGCCGGTGGAATCTCCTCCGCCAGGTAAGCGAAAGTCGCCGGCGTGGGCGAGCGACGGATCATGCGCTCCAGAAACTCGAAGCGGAAGCGTCGATCGCTATAGCCCGGCGGCGCGGCCCCGTGATCAAAAGCGGCGATGGCCAGCGCATCCACCCGCGGATCAAGATCGAAAGTGCGCAGAGCCTGGACGATCGCCCGCGCGTCCAGATCCTGCAGCTCGATATGGACCACATCGGGGTGCTGGGCCTGCCGGGCGGCCTCCTCCTCACTAATGATCTCAAAGCCCATCTGGGCCACCGCGGTCAGGTCATCGTCGAAAGTGCGCGCCGCCTCGGGTGTCACCGCCACTGGATAGCCGGCCAGCGCATGATCGCGCGCCGCCCAGTGCGATGGGCCGCCGCCCATTGTCACCCCGGTCAGCAGCAGAGGCCGGCCTGCCGCCGTCGCCCGGCGAATGCGCTCGGCCACGATCACCGTCGGCGAAGGCATCACCAGCTTGACATTGTTCTCCATCGTCCTGCCGCTTTCGAAGAGCAGGATATCCTGTGTGCCCGTGCCGATATCGATCGCCAGCACGCGCACCGATGTTGCAGTTGCCATACGAAACCTGAGCCCCCTTTCTGCCCTCTTCCTGACAAGGCCGGGATGGGCCAGAGCAACCTTCTTCCGTGCTGTCCTCCGTCCCTGACTCCTGATCAGCGCCAGGGGGCCGGCAGACTCTGCTCTTGACGCCTCCCATTCAGGCCTCAGTTCAGTATAGCATGTCGGCGTCGGTCCTGGGGGCGGCCTGCTCTGCTGCTGGCGTCCTTGCCGGACCAGCTAGAAACTGATCAGCGTGAAGCCGGAGCGCGTTGTGATCGGGCGCACCTTCTTCAGCGAGCGCCAGGCCGACTTACTCATGCGGGCCCGTTTGCGCAGAGCTGTCAGCTGCCCATCGGAAAAATGCTCGGACGCCACCAGCACAAACGTCCGCAGTTCCGCGCGCAGCTGATTAAGACGGCGCTCCAGCTCGGCCAGGCGCGCCCGATCGTGTGGCAGCCCCTGGACAGCCAGGCGGGCCAGATCCGCCCACTGGCTCATCAAGGGACGCATGCCCTCAAAGCGCTCTGCGATACAGGTAGCTACCATCTCAAAGTCAGGTACGGACGCCAGATCTGCCATGCTCCTCGTCTCCTTCCTTCCTTCCTTGTTTACTTGCTGTTGGCCCTCTCTCGCTCGACCAGGCCGAGGCTGCGGCTGCTCAGCTCTACCTACCAGCGTTGGGCAGCGCGCTCCGTCCGTCCAATTGCTTTGTGGTGAGATGAAAAAAGCCGCTCGACCGGCTCAGCTATTTGTGAGCATGTCGTATGCTGCTGTGCTGTGCTGTGCTGTGCTGTGCTGCTCTCCCGAACGAAGAAAGCCCCTCCTCTCCCAAAATGGGAACGGGCGCGAGCGCCGCAATCAAAGCATGGTTTCACCTCGCGCCCCGCCTCCCAGCCTTTCGGCTCGGCGCCAGCCTGCCTCAGAAATGTGCTTACTGGCCAGGGCAGAGCCTGGGCAGATCTACAACTCCACCTGTGGTACAATGCATACCAGCAGATAGCAACAGGGGAGCGCGACGCACCGAGGGCGAGGCAGGCTCTGACCAGCCAGCCAGGCCACAGGAGTGCTGGCTCGCTGCCTGGCAGCTGGGCGCCGCGCACGTCATAGCTTTCTCTGTATACCATACCCTGTTGCTAGAAAGCAATGATGGCGCGAAAGGACTCTAGCATGGAACAGGCAAAGCCGCACGATGGAGGAGGGACAACGCCGCCCGCGCGGCCAGAAGGCCGCCTTGAGCAGGTAAGAACCGCGGGTGAGCGCCCGGCAACCTATCTGCCAATCGAAGACTATGCGGTCATCGGCGATCTCCATACGGTGGCCCTGGTCGGTAAAAACGGCTCGATCGACTGGTGCTGTATCCCTCGCTTTGATTCGCCCAGCGTCTTTGGCGCCCTACTTGATGCGCGTAAAGGCGGTTTCTTTCGCATTGCCCCGCCTCCAGACGATCACGTCCCGATGGGACAGAAGCAGCTCTATATTCCCGAGACCAATATTCTGCTGACGCGCTTCCTCACGATCGATGGTGTAGGGGAGGTCACCGACTTCATGCCGGTGAAGCTGCCCGGCAGTGCTGAACATCAGCATCATCTTTATCGGGCTGTGACGGTGGTGCGTGGCTCCCTCAAATTCAGTCTGGTCTGTCGTCCCGCCTTCAACTATGCGCGCGACGGGCATGTCGTCCACCTGTCGCCCGAGGGAGCAGTTTTCCACAGCGATGGGCTGTCCCTGGGGCTGGCCAGCACGGTACCGCTGAGCGAAGATGGAGAGGGCGGCGTACGCGCTGAGTTTACCCTGCATGCGGGCCAATCGGCCTACTTCCTGCTAGAGAGCGCCAGGCGCGGCGACCTTGGCCCTCAGCATGTTTCCTCCCGCCGTTATCACGAAGCCTTTCAGCGCACACTCAGCTTCTGGCGGCGCTGGCTCTCTCAGTGCCAGTACCAGGGACGCTGGCGCGAGATGGTCCAGCGCTCGGCCCTCGTCCTCAAGCTGCTCACCTATGCCCCCACAGGGGCGATTGTAGCCGCTCCAACCACCAGCCTCCCCGAGACGATCGGGGGGGCCCGCAACTGGGACTATCGCTATACCTGGCTGCGCGACGCCGCCTTCACCCTCTATAGCCTGCTGACCCTGGGCTTCACCCAGGAAGCCGAGGCTTTCATGCAGTGGCTTGACGCACGCTGCCACGAGCTGAAAGAGAACGGCTCGCTCCAGCCCATGTATGGCGTCAACGGCGAGCAGGAGCTGATTGAGTACACCCTGGATCACCTGGAGGGCTATCGCCAGAGCCGCCCCGTTCGCATCGGCAACGCCGCCTACAAGCAGCAGCAGCTCGATGTCTATGGAGAGCTGATGGATGCCATCTACATTTTCAATCGCTATAGCACGATCTCGTACGATCTCTGGGAGAATCTCCGCCGCCTGCTGGAGTGGCTGCAACATCACTGGGACGACCCTGATGAAGGCATCTGGGAGGTACGTGGTGGCCCCCAGCACTTTGTTCATTCGCGCGTCATGAGCTGGGTCGCCTTTGATCGAGCCTTGCGCCTGGCGCGTCACCGTGGCTGGCCAGCGCCGATGGTCGAGTGGATGGAGACCAGTGCCCGCATTTATGAGCAGATTATGCACAAAGGATGGAGCGAGCGCAAACAGAGCTTTGTCCAGTATTACGGCAGCGAGGCGGTCGATGCCAGCGCCCTGCTCATGGCCATCGTCAAGTTCACAGGGCCGAACGAGCCGCGCATGCTCAAGACCATCGAGCGCATTCAGCGCGAGCTGGCCAGTGACTCTCTGGTGCACCGCTATGATCCCGGGCGGGCTGCCGACGATGGCCTGGGCAGTCAGGAAGGCACCTTCAGTCCCTGCAGCTTCTGGCTGGCCGAAGTCCTGGCGCGCTGCGGGCGACTCGACGAGGCGCGCCTGCTCTTGGAGAAGATGCTCACCTACAGCAACCATGTTGGCCTCTATGCCGAAGAAGTCGGGCTGTGTGGCGAAGCCCTGGGGAACTTCCCCCAGGCTTTCACCCATCTCTCACTCATCACGGCCTGCACCAACATCGACGCCGCCCTCAATCGGGCCCAGGGGAGGCTCAACACTGAGCGGCTGTCGCTGCCGCCCGAGCGTCCCTGGAGTCTGGCCTGAAGCCAGGCGATGCGAGTTGCTCTGGGGCTTGTCTGGCCGGGTGAGCCGGGGCTGGAGAGAAGAGGGGCATAAAAGACCCTCCCTCTCGTGTTTTCACAAGTGAACTTGTCGCGTTCCTTCCTACGGTCAGGGGGGTAAGTTTGTCAGAAGCGGAGTACATATCGTCTATGGCGAAGGTCTACGACGCAATTATCATCGGCTCGGGGCCGGCGGGTTACACAGCGGCCATTTACGCGGCTCGCGCCAATCTCTCGGTCCTGGTCTTTCAAGGCTATCAGGTCGGTGGGCAATTAATGCTCACCAGCGAGGTCGAGAACTACCCCGGCTTTGAAGAAGGTATTCTGGGGCCGACCCTGATGGAGAAGATGGAGCAGCAGGCCAGGCGCTTCGGAGCTGAGATGCTGCCTGAAGACGTGACCGCGGTCGACTTCAGTCGCCGCCCCTTTGTGATCACCAGCGACTCGGGCAGCTACCTGGCCCGGGCCATCATCATCGCCACCGGTGCCAGCGCCAGGTGGCTGGGACTGCCCAGCGAGCAGCGCCTGCAGGGACGCGGTGTCAGCGCCTGTGCCACCTGCGATGGCTTCTTCTTTAGGGGCAAAGAGGTGGCCGTAGTCGGCGGAGGCGACACCGCGATGGAGGAGGCCCTCTTCCTCACGCGCTACGCCAGCCATGTGACCATCATCCACCGTCGCGACACCCTGCGCGCCAGCAAGATCATGCAGGAGCGCGCCTTTAAAAATCCCAAGATTAGCTTTATCTGGAATAGCGAAGTTATCGAAGTCCTCGGCGAGGATGCAGTGACCGGCCTGCGGCTGCGCAATGTCAAGACGGGCGAAGAGCAGACGCTGGCCGTCGAGGGGCTGTTTCTCGCCATCGGCCACCAGCCGAACACGAGCCTCTTCCGCGGCCTGCTACAGATGGACGAAGCGGGCTACATTATTCCCGTCGAGCATACCATGACCAATATACCAGGCGTCTTTGCCGCCGGCGATGTGACCGATCACCGCTATCGCCAGGCGGTCACCGCTGCCGGCGACGGCTGCAGAGCGGCTATCGATCTGGAGCGCTGGCTGGAGAGCCAGGCTCACGAGGAGGCGCTCCGGCAGGAAGCCCTGACCTCCGGCGAGCATTCAGATCAGTGATCAGGCAGGCGGTATGCCCGTCTAAAGAGCTGACGGCTGCTCTCCCGGGCCTGGCGCTGCGTCAGTGACTCCGCCGGCTTCAGATCTGTGGGGTAAGCGAGCGAGAAAGGAGAGATTCCTGTGAAGCAGAAGCGGCGTCGCAGCCAGCAGTCCGCGCTCTACAGCCAGGCGCTCTTCGAGACCGTCCGCGGCACGGAGGCCGGGGAGAGAAGTGCGGTAGAGAAGACTGCGGACCAGACTGCTCAGCGCCTGCGGGTTCTGGAGATCACCCGGCGGCTGGTCGAGCACTATGGTGAGCCGGAGTGGTCCAGTAAGGACCCACTCAGCCAGCTCATTGATGTGCTGCTCTCGCATCGCACGCGCGACGAGCAAACCGCCGCCGCCTATGCGCGTCTGCGCCAACGCTTTGGGAGCTGGGAGGCTGTACGCGATGCCCCGACAGCAGCCGTAGAAGAGGCCATTGCAGTCGTCAACTGGCCAGAAATCAAGGCGCCGCGCCTGCAAACCATCCTGCGTCAGATCACGGCTGAGCGCGGCGCCCTCAATCTTGATTTCCTCTGCACCCTGCCGGTTGCCGAAGGTCTGGCCTGGCTCAGTCGCTTCGAAGGCGTCGGCCCCAAGACTGCCGCCTGTGTCCTCCTCTTTAGCTGCCGTCTGCCTGTCCTTCCCGTCGACACCCATGTCCATCGTATCGCCATCCGCCTGGGCCTCATCTCGCCTCGGCTCACTCCCGAGCAGGCCCAGCCCGTGCTACAGGCGCTGCTCCCGACCGACGCCCGCGCCATCTACAACTTCCACAAAGGTCTCGTCTGGCACGGCCAGCGCTGCTGCTACTTTCAGCGACCGCGCTGTGCGCGCTGTTTTCTCCGTGATCTCTGTGCCTATTATGCCGCAGCGCAGCAGAGGCAGGGAACGACATGCGAGGGCGAAGAAGGCAAAGGGTAAGCGGTAGAAGAATGGTCTGCTCGTAAGTGGAGAGAGGCGAGCGTCATTTCCCCACGCAAAGCCGGGCGACCAGAGCGGTCGCCCGGCCTGGGGTTTAGGGTTGCTCACATGTCACATGAGAGTCGCGAGTAGCCAGCTAGCTGCCGCTCCGCGCGGGAGCATGGTTCAAGACGGGGTAGCCCTCGCTCACATACTCGCTGGGATCGGGTTGGATCTCGTCCAGATGGTACGAGTTCTTGGCATCTGTATTGATACCAGGCCAGCGAGCGCCGTAGAGATAGTGACCAGTCTGAGCCGGCGAGAGTGGCAGCTTGCCGAACTGCGGGATACCGCGCACCCGCGGCACATCCGGCTCGGGTGGCTCGAGATAGAGATCCTCGGGCACCCGGTTGTAACCCATGCGCTGCAGATCCGCCTCGCTCAAATTGAGCTGCACCACACCATCGTCGCTCAGGGATTTCACCGCCTGACGCGGCACATAGTAGACCTTGGGGAAGAGGTGCCCACGCTCAACCAGCAGATAGGTCGGGAAGCGGGCCTGAATGGTTCCGAGCCAGCTGCCACGGGCATCGACCACGTCCAAACCCAGCTTGAAAGGCGAGCGATCACGCGCCTCAGCGGGCGCGGGCACATAGATGGGCGGTAGGGACTTGAAGGGGTCTTCCAGTCCCCAGCCGATCATAAAGGCAATCGCAAAAACGCCTGCCACCAGCGCCAGCCCGAGCGAGAGCAGGGGGGCGCTGTTCAATAAGAGCAGCATGAAGAAGACCGCAGCCACCGCCACAGACAGCAATAGCGGCCAGTAGCTCGGCCCGGGCGTATGGATGTGCTCTTCCCCTTCCTCGCCCTCAACGTCGAGCAAGGTCGCGTGAATTTCGTCGGCAATCGAGCCGGCAGTCTGAGGAGACCTGTCCATACAGCTCCTGTTCCTTAGCTTCAGATCGTACTCACCGACCAGCGAGAAGCGCGGTGCCCCGCGTTGCCGTCAGTGAGCGAAGCTTGCTTCTTGAATAGCCTGGATAGAAAGAAAGAAAGAAAGAAGAAACTCCCCTTACCAAATACCATAGCACATCAGCGCAAGCGCGAAGCCCGTCGCTCGCCCTTAAGTATAGCATATCTGGCCAGGGATGGATAGCCTACCGGACTGGCGGGCGAGCAGATAAGCAGGCTCCAGCTTCCGGCACAGAAGAAGAAGCGGACGAGTGGGCATACGCAGCCACACCCGGGCCGGGCGAAAGGGCCTCGCCCCCAGCCGGCTTCCTTGATTTTGGGAGCTGGCTAAGGTAAGCTTACTGATAGGTGATTCACCTTTCATATTTGGTCATGAAGGAGGCCACCAAGACATGCCCACCTCAGTCCTCTTACCTGGCATCAGTCAGAGGCGCTGCAACACAGCGCGTCTGGAGATCGCCTATCTGGAAGCGGGGAACGAAGGGCCGGCGCTCATTCTTGTGCATGGTAACTGCTCCTCATCGCTCTTCTTCCAGGACCTCATGCTGGCCCTGGCGGCCCTGGGCTATCATGTCTACGCGCCCGACATGCGGGGCTATGGTGACAGCCAGGTCTTGCCGATCGACGCCACGCGCGGCGTGAGCGATCTCTCTGACGACCTGGCCAGTTTTGCGGAAGCCCTGGGGCTGGATAGCTTCTATCTGCTTGGCTGGTCGCTCGGTGGCAATGTAGCCATGCAGTATGCCATTGACTACCCTGGCCGGCTGCGCGGCCTCATTCTAGAGGCCACCGGCTCGCCCTTTGGCTTTGGAGGAACGCGCGACGCTAACGGACGCCCGGTCTGGCCAGACTTCGCTGGCAGCGGAGGAGGAACTGCCAACACTGAGTTCGTGCAGCGTCTTGCCGCCGGTGATCGCAGCGCTGAGCAAGGCTCTCCGCGGGCCGTCATGAACAACTTCTACTTCAAGCCGCCGTTCCGCGTGGCCCCCGAGCGTGAAGAGATCTACGTCAGCGGCATTCTCTCCACGCGCACCGGGCCTGGCAACTATCCGGGCGACTCTGTTCCTTCGCCGAACTGGCCCTATGTCGCCCCGGGCCGCCAGGGAGTCAACAATGCCCTCTCTCCTGCCTATCTCAATCAAGCGGCTCTCGTTGATCTCAGTCCCAAGCCGCCCATTCTCTGGATTCATGGCGCCGACGACCAGATCGTCTCGGACACCTCCTTCTTCGACTTAGGCTATCTTGGGCAGCTTGGAATCGTCCCCGGTTGGCCGGGGGTCGAGCAGTATCCACCCCAGCCCATGAAGACCCAGATCCGCTGGCTCCTGGAGCGCTATCGCCAGCAAGGAGGGGTCTATCACGAACTCCAGCTAGCCAACTGTGGTCACTCCCCGCACATCGAGCAGCCGCAGCAGGTCCTGGAGGCCATGCGCGACTTCATCGCTGCCCACGTCTAACCAGGGCCGGAGGGAATGAGGGAGGGAGCGGTGCGCCGTCTGGCGGCTCCGTGCTGGGCGGCCTGGCGCTGCCCAGGCACAGCGCAGCGACGCGAGCCAGCCAGATCCCTGGTCCTCCCTCCTAGCCGATCAGCTCCTCCATCTGCGTGAGGTGCGTCTCGAACAGGCGCAGCGCCTGGCGCACCGGCTGCGGCGTTGTCATATCGACCCCGGCCCGTCGCAGCAGCTCGATGCTATAGTCTGAGGAACCGGAGCGCAAGAACTGCAGGTAGCGCTCAACCGCCGGTGCCCCCTGTTCCAGAATCTGCTGAGCCAGCGCGCAGGCTGCCGAGATGCCGGTTGCATACTGATACACGTAGAAGTTGTAATAAAAGTGAGGAATACGGGCCCACTCGATATCGATCAAGTCATCGATGACTACCTCGGCCCCGTAGTACTTCTCATTGAGGCGGTGGTAGAGCCGGCTCAGCGTATCCGCGGTCAGTGGCTCGCCCTGTTCGGCCAGCTGGTGAATCTGATGCTCGAACTCGGCAAACATCGTCTGGCGGTAGAGCGTCCCACGGAAGTCCTCCAGCGAATGATTAAGAATCGCCAATCGCTCCTCACGGCTCTCCGTCGTCTTAAGCAAGTACTCGGTGAGCAGTGTCTCATTCAACGTCGAAGCCACCTCAGCCACGAAGATCGTGTAGTCCCCGTAGACGAAAGGCTGGTGGCGGCGCGTGTAGTACGAGTGCAGTGAGTGCCCTAGCTCGTGCGCCAGGGTATACAGGCTATCGCGGTTGCCCTGGAAGTTGAGCAGGATGAAGGGGCGTGTCCGATAGGCCCCGCCGCTGTAGGCTCCGCCGCGCTTGCCGGGCGTCTCGAAGACGTCGATCCAGCGCTCACTAAAGGCTTGCTTGAGCACGCTGACGTACTCTTCTCCTAGAGGAGCGAGGGCGGTAGTAATCGTATCGCGGGCCTGCTCGTAGGAGATCTCCTGCAGCGTCTCCTTGACGATCGGCACATAGAGATCGTACATATGCAGCTCATCGAGCTGGAGCATGCGCTTGCGCAAGCGCAGATAGCGATGCAGCAGCGGCAGCTCCTCATTGACTGTCTCGATAAGCATATCGTAGACGCTCTCAGGAATGTTGTAGCGAGCCAGGGCCCGCTCGCGGCCCGAGCGATAGCCGCGCTGCCGCGTATAGAACATATCCGTCTTGATATGGCCGGCCAGGGTGGCGGCGATCGTATTGCGCTGCTTAAGGAAGGTCCCGTGCAGCGCCTCAAACGCCTCCTTACGCACGCGCCGATCCGTGCTGCGGATAAAGACCAGGTAGTTCCCCTTGGTCAGTTCCACCTCCTCGCCCTGCTCATTGCGGATCGTCGGCAGGTGCAGATCGGCATTATCGATCATCGTGAAGATGGCGTCGGGCGTCTCGGCCATCTCGCCGGCGGCGGCCAGCACTGCCTCTACCTCGGCGGAACGAATATGCGGGCGCTGGCGATTGAGGTCGTGCAGTTGGTGCTCATAGAGCGATAGACCGGGAGTTTCCCGCAGATATCGCTCCAGCTTCTCCTGGGGTACCGCCAGAATCTCCGGCTCAATAAAGGAGATCGCTGTGGACGCGCGCACGTAGAGCTGAAGGGCGCGATCGTACATTCCCTGGTAGTGGCTGTTGCTGGTATCCTCATCCTTGCGCATCGAGGCGTAGACCAGCAGCGTCTCCAGCCGTTCGAAGAACTCATCGCGTCGGCGCAGCACGGTCAGCAGAGCCTCGCCACTCTGAGCCAGCGTCCCCTTGAGAGCTTCCAGGCCCGGCAGCAGTCCCTGTAGCTCCTGATACTCGCGTTCCCAGGCCTCATCAGTTGCAAAGATGCTCTCCAAATCCCACGTATACTCTTTTGGAATATCGCTTCGTTTCTTCCAGGTTTGCAGCATCTCGCCTCCTCAAAAAGCAACCATAAACTCAAGAAAGTGTTCTCATTGTAACAGAAAATTGGCACACGCGCGTAGTGGCGAGCGTGAGGGCAGAACAGAACTGGACCGGGCCAAAGCGCCAGGGTAGCAAAGGCGAGCCAGATCTTGATAGTGCATGGAAGATTGAGCCAGGCATCTGGCAGAGAGAAAGGAGATGGCACCCACCCTGGCGCTCCGGGGCGGGACCCAGGAGGCCGACACGAGGGCGGAATAGCAAAGAAAGCAGGCAGTGCGCTCTGCTCCTGTCCTCCAGACCCAGGCGTGCCGACTGCCGAAGAAGCTGACGGTCGGCCTGCTCGCGCCAGTCCCAGGAGCATACGGTTCGCCAGCGAGGCGGGCAACGGCTCTGCTGCGCTCGCCCTGCTGGCGAACCGGGTGGGACAGAGCGAAGCAGAGCCGGCCAGCACAGCGCCAGCCAGGGAAAGAGAAGCTACCAGCCGAGGGCTAAGCCATCGCAGCGTGGATCTGCGGCGCCCTGGAGCACATGGTTATCGGGTGTGATCAGAATAGCCTGAGCATGGCCCATATCGTCTTCCCACGGTCCCCAGACTGCCACCTGGTGGCCCAGCATCTCCAGCCCCAGCGCCACCGCATTGGGAAAGCGCTGCTCCAGGGCCACCACCTCGCTCGCCTCGCGCTCTCCCAGCGGATGAGCGCCCTGCTGCCCCTGCAGCAGCTGCCGGCGCCCGCCCTGCTGCAGCAGGAGGCCGCTGCGCCAGCGCGGCGCATTGATCGCCTGCTGAATATTCAGACCAAAGTCGATCACCGCCGTCAGCAGCTGCACGTGGATTTGTGGCTGGGCATCCGCTCCCATCGTGCCCAGCACCAGGAACGGCTCGCCGTCACGCAGCACCAGCGCTGGCGTCAGCGTATGCATCGTCCGCTTGCCTGGCTGCAGATAATTCACATGGCGCGGGTTGAGAGAGAAATAGGAGCCGCGATTGTGCAGCAGCACGCCGCTCTCGCCGGCTACGATCCCGCTGCCCCAGCTATAGAAAAGGCTCTGGATCAGCGAGACTGCATTGCCCTCACGATCAACCACGCACAGATACATCGTATCGCCGTCGCGCTCGGGTTCGCTCTCGGCCTCGACATGGAAGGAGGCACGCTCTGGATTGATGCGCGCCCGCAGCTGCTCCGCGTACGCCTTGCTGAGCAGGCGCTCCACCGGAATCTCCACAAAGGTCGGATCAGAGATATAGCGATCGCGATCGGCAAAGGCCAGTTTCTTGGCCTCGATCATCAGATGCAGCGTCTCAGGGCTTTGATAGCCGAGCGCCTTCAGATCATAACCCTCCAGAATATTGAGCATCTCCAGGACCGTCAGGCCCTGCGAATTGGGAGGAAACTCGAAGACCTCGTAGCCGCGATAGGTCGTTGACAGCGGCGTTACCCAGTCCGAATGATGGGCCTGGAGATCCTCCAGGCTCAGCACCCCGCCGCAACGCTGCACATAGTCAACGAGCGTACGCGCCAGAGGCCCACGATAGAAAGCCTCGCGACCCTCGCGTGCGAGCAGACGGTACGTACGGGCCAGGTCGGGCTGGCGCAAGATCTCACCGCAACCTGGAGGACGGCCCCCAGGTAGAAAGACGCGGGCTGTCGCTTCCCAGCGCTGCAGCACCGTCTCAGCGGCGCGCTCCAGCCAGCCGGCCAGCTTGGGCGAGACCGGGAAGCCTTCCTCGGCGTAAGCGATTGCCGGGGCAAAGACCTCCTCAACCGGCAGTCGGCCAAAGCGCTCCAGGGCCTCGAACCAGCCATCGACTGCCCCCGGAACCGTAATCGAGAGCGGGCCGATCGCTGGAATCTCGCGCAGCGAGTGAGCGGCGAAATACTCGGGCGTCAGAGCACGCGGCGCCCGCCCGCTGCCGTTCAGCGCATGCAGCCGGCGGCTGCGCGCCTCCCAGATCAACATAAAGACATCTCCACCCGCTGAGCAGGTTGGCGGGTAGACGACTGTCATCGCTGCATTAGCTGCAACTGCAGCATCAACGGCATTCCCTCCGCGCTCCAGCACCTGCAAACCAGCCCGAGTAGCCAGGTAATGAGCGCAGGAGACCATTGCCTGTGAGCCGAAGATGGGTTGGTCGGAGAGCATGACAGGAGATCGCCTTTCGCACCGGGCGCCTTCGTCAACCGGCAGAATCTCTGGGCTGGCCGATCGATCAGCCAGCGTGGTTGGCGAGGCGAGCTTACCCTCACTTCAGGAACGAACGAACGCACGAGCGCGAGCCGGACAAGGCCCCAGGCGACTGATCCAGGAACCCTGGTCAGCGCCTTGTCCGCTACCCATTATAGCATAGGCGCGAGCGAGGAGGAGGCAGGCCCTCGCTGAGAGCGGAAGAAGGGAAAAGAAAGGACGGCGACTTGACGGAGCGGCCCTATCTCGTTATCATGAGCCTGCTGAAGAGCGCCATCTTAATCCAGGAGGCTACCGTGTTATCCACAGCAGTGCTTGCCGCCCTTGCCGCCCTTGCCGCCCAGCCACTCTTCACCGTAACTCTGGCCCACTTAATTTATTTCATCATCGCTGTGCTTCTTGGAATTGTAGCTGAAACGATCATCGGCTGGCGTCTCCCCTATGGCATTCTCGGGGCCGTCCTCTGTGCCTTTATTGGCATCCTCCTCGCCGTTCTTCTGCCTTTTCACGTTGGCAGCGACGTGACCATTTTCGGCGAGCCGATAGCCCTCACCCAGGCCATCATCGGCGGGGCGGTTCTGCTCACCATCTGGCATCTCGCGACCTACCGTCATTGGCGTCATCGCCATCGCTATTATCGTGGCTATCGCTACCGTGAGTATGGCGAGCGACGCGACTGAGGGGGCGGGGTAGTTCAGGCAGGCCTACCTGAAGCCCCGCCCTGAGATAGGAGCGGCTGAGCGAGATGAGAAGATCGCGGGGGAAGCTGCCGGATCAGATAGTCGGTTGGCTCTGTTCGGCGGAGCCACCCGGCTCCGGGTCTCTTCCTGACGCTGGTCCCTCGGGGGTCATTGCTGGGGGATCACCAGCCGCCAGGTTGAAGCTGAGCGCGGAAGCGCTCTGGCCTGCCGAGGATGGCATGGGCGAGGGCGCAGAGGCGGGCGTTGGTCCCGACTGGTGACCGTTGCGAGCAGCGGTAGTGCTCGACCGTTGAAGAAGCTGAGCCTCGGCCAGCTCGCGCACACGCTGCACATGATTCTTATGGCAGATCAGAGTCTTATCCTCCAGGGCCACCACGATCACATCCTCCAGGCCGACCGTATAGATTTCCCGCTGCGTTGTATTGTAGACAAAGACATTCTGGCTGCCGAGAGCGAAGTGGTGGCCGACGCCGCGCAGACCATTGCCATCGGCATCGTAGAGCGCTCCGTACTGCTCCCAGTTCCCCACATCGCTCCAGCCAATATCGACCGGGATGACCACCAGCCGATCGGTTTTCTCCAGCACGCCGTAGTCGATGGAAATAGAGATCAACGAAGGCCAGAGTTCCTCTAACAGCATCCGCTCGGTGGGGGTGCCCGTTGCCTCCACGATGCGGGTCATCTGCTCCGCCAGGGCCGGCAGATGGGTGCGGACCTCTGCCAGGATCGTGGCAGCCTGCCAGATAAACATGCCACTATTCCAGACATAATGTCCATCCTGGAGATAGCGCTGGGCAGTTGCCAGATCAGGCTTTTCGACGAACTGCTCCACGCTGAACGCCTGGTGACCGTAGCCGTCGGCCACTGGGGAAGCGAAGCGGATATACCCGTAGCCGGTGGCTGGTTCGGTGGGTCGGATGCCCCACGTTACCAGGTAGCCGCGTTGAGCAAGCTGATAGCCGAAGCGGATCGCCCGCTGGAATGGCTCCAGCTTCGTGATCACATGATCAGCGGGAAAGACCGCCATCACGGCCCGAGGGGAGCGACGGGCCAGCAGGGAGGCTGCCCAGGTAATAGCGGGAGCCGTATTGCGCCCGACAGGCTCCTCCAGGATCTGCCTGGGAAGCACCTCTGGCAGGTGCTGGCGCACCAGCTCGCTGAAAGCTCGTCCAGTCACCACCCAGATCCGTTCTGGTGGCACCAGGGTAGTCACCCGTGCCAGCGTCTCTTGAATCATGCTGCGGCCTCCCGGGAGAGGCAGGAACTGCTTGGGGAACTCGGGGGTACTCAGCGGCCAGAGTCGTGTCCCGCTGCCGCCCGCCAGGATAACAGCGTGTAAGTCTTCCATCTATCTACCTCGATTGGTCAGAATGGTGCCCATGCACAATGGTTTTGCCAATGCAAGCGACAAAAAGGCAAGAGGCGAGAGAGCTAGCTTGCTTACCACCAAGCCACCTCTAACCGCCGCCATCTGCTTGCTCGCTCAGGGAGATGTCCTATCATAGCAACAGAACGAGTACGCTCTCAAGAAAGACACGACTCACCGGGGACAATTCTACCACGAGAGCCTGCGGGGTTGGAGAGAGAAGCAGCTTCCCCCATTTGGGGGAAGTCCCCGCTACTGCTCAGTTCAAGGGCTTGACTTGTCTGCCCAACCTGTTATTCTCTAAAAGAAGCCGCATGAGAACGACGGCAGGACTGTCAGGAAGAAACAGTATGTGATCCACGAAAAAGAGGAATAGCACCTGGATGGCAGAAGAAAGTAACAAGCAAAGTCCTTATTATGGCTGGCAGTATGATCAGGAGCAACTGGGTGCAGGGGCCGCAGGGAAGTCAGGCGCGAATCTGCCACCTGTCTCGCTCCCGCCGCAGCAGCCAGTCTATCCTCCCCAGGTGCCTTCTGGTGGCAGGGTAGGGTCCCAGTCGGGGCGCTTGTATCAGGAGCAGCATCTACCAGATATGGGCGGCTCGCTGGGCTATGGGCAGGGGATGGAGTATCTCTATGCCAATGTGCCGCAGCCATCGCAGCCGTTGCCGGCTTTGCGCCAGGCGCGTTTACAGCAGTTGCGCGAGGAGCGTCTGCGTCGGCAGCAGCGTCGTGTGCAGCAGCCGGATCTGAGCGATTTGATTCAGCGCAAGGTTTTCAGGCGCCGCATGGGTGATCTGGCTCCTCTCTCCCCTTCGGCGCTGAGTGGTCAGGCTGGTGAGGTTGGTGGTGGTCTGGGTCAGGGACAGGCTCAGACTCAGGCTCAGCTCCAGATGCAGGAGCAGCCGGTGCCGGTGGCCAGGCCAGCGGCCTCAACCTCAGTGGCGTCTGCTGCCGCTGCGCCTTCGACCCCCGCCTTGCAACCTGCTTCGGAGCCGGCTCAGGATACCGCGATGATCCGGCGAGTGCAGGTGCGCAACGCGGCCTTCATTCTCACTGGGGCCTTCGTGGCCAGTCGTGTCCTGGGGCTGCTGCGCTCCTCGATGTTTGCCGCGGTCTTTGGGACTGATCCGACCTCTGGCGCCTTCTATCAGGCTTTTCTCTTGCCTGATACGATCTTTAATATTGTGGCCGGCGGCGCCCTCAGCTCGGCCTTCATTCCCGTCTTTACGCGCTACATGGTCAGCGATCATGACGAGAAAACGGCCTGGCATGTCGCCAATACAGCTCTGACGCTGGCCACGACCATTATGTTAATTATTGCTCTGATCGGCTTCATTTTTGCCAATCAGATTGTGCCGCTGTATAATCCCAATGTCAGCCCGAGCGAGCTGAGTCTGATCATCGCGCTGACGCGCATCATGCTCTTCCAGGCGGTGGTTCTCGGCAGTGGCGTCATTGTCAGTGCCGTGCTGAACGCGCAGCAGCACTTCACCCTCTACGCCTTGGGGACTGTGCTCTATAACGTCGGGCTGATCGCGGGCCTGCTGCCGGGGATGTTTCTGGCGCTGATCGGTCAGCGCAATTCGATGGTGGCCGTCTACTGTGCCAGTGCCGGGGTTGTGCTGGGAGCCTTGCTCCAGGTCGGTATCCAGATTCCAGGGCTGCCGCGCGTAGGCATGCACTTCCGCCCCTCCTTTGACTGGCGCCATCCCGGCGTTCGTCAAATCGGGCGCCAGATGATCCCGCGCATTATCAATGCCGCGATGCTCTCAACGACGACCTTTGTCGACCGCGCCCTGATCCTGCTGCTGGGAACACTGGTCACCGTTGGCTCGCTTGGGCAGCAGACGCTCCTTGGCTTTATCACCGCTTACTACTACGGGTTTTCGCTGATGCTGCTGCCGCTGGGCATCTTCGGCATGGCTATTTCCACGGCGGCCTTCCCAACGATCGCCGAGTATGTGGCGCGCGGACGTCTGGAGCGGGCGCGCAGCATCGTGATGGAGACCTTGCGCGGCATCCTCTTTCTGTCAATTCCTTCCAGCCTGGGCTTGATTGTGCTGGCACTGCCCATTATTCAGACGCTCTATCAGCACGGCGCTTTTGGCCTGGAGAGCGCCGAGATTACGGCTATCCCTTTGTCGATGTTCGCCATTGGTCTGGCCGGCCAGGCTGCTGTCGAGATTCTGACGCGCTCGTTCTATGCTCTGCGCGATAGTACGACGCCGGTCATTGTCAGTGTCGGTCAGTTTATCTTTAAGATCGCCCTGGGTCTCTTGTTGATCAACGCTTTCGCCCGCCTGTGGGGCGCAGCCTGGGGCATGGGGGCCCTGGCTCTCTCAACCTCGGTAGCCGGTCTGCTGGAGGCCACGGTTCTCCTCTGCCTGATCCATCAGCGCATCGGCGGACTGATTACCCGCGATCTGGGAACTTTCTTGAGTCGGGTGCTGGTGGCGACGGGCGCGATGGGCCTGGCGGTCTTCCTGGTCCGTCTGCTGCTGGATTTCTTGCTGAATACAACTGATCCAACGCGCCCAATGATTACGCATGGGGGCTTGCTTCAGGTCCTGGTGGCTCTGGTGAAACTGCTTATCGAAATGGCGGTCGGCATCGTGGTCTACCTGCGGGCGGCGCGTCTACTGAAGATCGATGGGCAGATCGAGCTGCTTGGCCCTGTTCGACGCTTGCTGGCGCGCTTCAAGCTGTCCTGGATCTAGTTGATCTGCCAGTTTGCTTCCAGTTTACTCCGCTGGCAGCCTGCGCCCAGACTGGTGCTGGTGCGCTCGCTCACCAGTCTCGTTGAGGTGGGGCGCATAACCAGGAGCGGGAGGCGTGTGAGCTGATCAACTTGGTGCAAACGACGATAACGGGCCGGGGAGCTCAACTCAACTCGTTTCGATAACGATTGACAGGGTATTACTGCAATGGTAAAGGAATTGCGCCTTGCCCTGATTGGCTTCGGCACAGTTGGCCAGGGGCTGGCCGAGCTGCTGATGGAGAAGCGAGACTGGCTGCGAGCCGCCTATGGTCTGGATGCCCGTCTGGTGGCGGTGGCCACGGCTCGCTCTGGCTTCCTGGCCCGCGCTGAGGGCCTGGATGAGGCGGAGCTGCTGAGGATCGCGGCCAGCGGTCAGCCGCTGACAGCCTATGCAGCGGCAGGAGTGAAGCGCTGGCCGACGGTACGCGAGGGGTTGGTGGCCACCGGGGCCGATGTGCTGGTTGAGGTGACGGGGACGAACCTGCGCGATGGGGAGCCGGGCTTGAGCCATATCCGCCAGGCGCTGGAGCAGGGCATACATGTGATTACTGCCAATAAGGGGCCGGTGGCCCTGGCTGCCCACGAGTTGCTGGCTTTAGCCGCGCGCAAGGGGGTCCAGCTGCGCATGGAGGCCACAGTCATGGCTGGTACCCCAGTGCTGAGCACGCTCCTTGAAGGTCTGGCCGGTGCCCGTATTCGCGCTCTCTCGGGCATCCTCAATGGGACCACCAACTATATCTTGACGGCCATGAGCCAGGGACGCGACTACAGTGAGGCGCTGCTTGAGGCGCAGCGCCTCGGCTATGCGGAGGCTGATCCCAGCGCGGACGTGGAAGGCTATGATGCCCTGGCCAAGACTTTGATTCTGGCAGCTCTGGTCTTCGGACTGCCACTACGGGCCGAACAGGTGCAGCGACGCGGTATCGCCGGAGTGACGCAGGAGGAGGTCCGCGCCGCGCAGGCCCAGAGACGTCGCATCAAGCTGGTGGCCTCTTTGCGCCTGCGCGAGGGAGTGGAGGTCAGCGCTACCTCTCCCTCTGGTCAGGGGCCAGCGCTGCCTGTCGAGGCGCGAGTGGAACCGGTGGCTCTGCCGCTGGAGCACCCCCTGGCGCGCGTTGATGGCGTCATGAATGCCCTCACTGTTGAGTGCGACACCCTTGACTCTGTCACAGTGATTGGCCCCGGGGCAGGCCGCCGCCAGACAGCCCAGGGTCTGCTTGCTGATCTGCTGGCCATCGCACGCACTCGAACGTAGTGACCTGGCGGGCCAGGCCACCTGACCTGAGCATCGTCTGCCGTGAGGGACCCCGTCTTCGCTCGCTGGCTGCCTGGCCGGTGCGGTTTAGTGAGGTGAGGACTTGGCTTGTGGCTCGGGCCCGGCACCGGGCTGCGGCGGGTCGGGCTGACCGGGCACCCGGAAGATGCATTCGAGCGAACCGAAGCGCAGTCGGTCGCCGTGTTGTAGGAGCTCGGCCTTGAGCGGCTTCAGCCGCAGCCCGCCCAGCCAGGTTCCGTTATGGCTCTTCAGATCCTCAATATAGAAGAAGGTCTCTTCAAAGTGGATACGAGCGTGTTGGCGCGAGATCACCATATTGGGGTCAAGGGGGGTCAGATCGATATCTGGATAGAGCTGGCGGCGCGGATCAGCCCGCCCGACCACAACATTGCGCCCCTTGATCGGCAGGCGCAGCGGACGTTCGCCCCCTTCAAAACAGAGATAGGCTAGCACGCTCTCCTCGCCGTGCTCGCTACCAGGACCGGCCTCGGGCGAGGCTGGGGTACTGGCGGCCTCTCTCTGGGGAGCTTGAATCAAGGTTTGGGCCAGGGTGAGGTCGCTGGTCGTCCCTATCGCCGCGATCTCGCGAGTAGTAGTCGAAGAGGGCGGCTGCTCAGCCGATGCCAGCAGAGTGACCTCTCCGAAGGCTGGTACACGCTCGGGTGGAGGTGGCATCTGAATGCCGTTGAGCGCATTCAGGAAAGCCTGCACTGAGGCAAAGCGTTGAGCCGGCTGCTTGGCCAGAGCATGCTCCAGGAGTGCCTGCACCACATTTGGCGTATTGTGGTGGTACAGCTCCAGGCTCGGGAGCGGCGTGCTCGTCTGCAGAAAGGCGGTTTCTGCAATAGTGCGCCCTACGAAAGGCGGGCGACCGGTCACCAGCTCGAAGAGCAGCAGGCCGGCGTGGTAGACGTCGCTCCAGGGGCCTGGAGGCAGTCCCTGAATCTCCTCGGGCGCTAGATAGCGCGGATCAAAGAAGGCCATGTCGTCGGGCTGCTGGCTGCTCCCCAGACCAAGAGCGTTGACCAGCAGGCGCAGGCCGAGATCATCGATCTGTACATAGTCGCGGAACTCAATGACCTGCACCGTAATCAAAGAGGGACGGAGATCCAACCCCACAAAGCCCTGAGCTTCTAGGGCTTCGGCTCCCTTCAGGATCTGGCGTACGATCTGCAGCGCGCGCTGTAGATCGATGTGCTCATGGTCCATCAGGTAGCGCAGGCTCACGCCACGCGGAGGATCGGTCACTAAATAGAGCCACGACCCGTCGATGCCCCAGGTATGCAGATGCAGCACTGCCGGTGACTGCACCTGGCGACGTCGCTCCAGCAGCGCAGAGAGATTCTGCACCTGTTGAGCAGCGGAGGCTGCGGTCGGCGGCGGTAGGGCGATCAGGTGCAGGCCCACGACGTCGTTCGTGTTTCGATTATAGGCTGTACAGCTGGTAACGGTGGAACCTGCCCGGGTAAAGACTTGCCCAATGCGATAGACGCCGGCGACCAGGCGAGAAAACTGCTGTGTCATCCCCTTGTGTCCCTTCTGCTTGGCTCTTCGCCGCAGTAGCTCCTCTCCTCATGCCATGCCGGCCGGGCTAACTGGGATGGGAAATTGATCTGTCTAGCCTTTTCTGCTCAGTTAGCGCCGGCAGCGGCGGAGAGGAGTGGCCATTGAGGAAACGCTCTTATCCGCTGATCTGCCTGTTGTGGCCTGGCTTGCCTGAACCTGCCTTGGGAGGAGCAGCTCACAGCATGTTTCCCTGTGGCTGCTCCTCATGCCTCAGCAAATGGTGCTCTCTCTAGTTATAGAGATTTTTGCGAATGTAGTCAATAATGAGCTGCCAGTTATTGTTTGCCGGCAGCAGAATGTACTGTCCGTCCGCTGACTGTGAGTCGACCAGCACATTCTGGTTGCTCAGGCCAATACGATGGGCCTGATTGAGATCCATCTTCAAGGAGAAGAGGCCGAGGTCGGTCAGGGACATATTCGTATAGATGGTCTGCTTCAGGGCGTCCATCGCGTCGAAGAGGTGAGGCCAGGTTGACCATTGCTTCACCTTGCTGATCACCGCTTTAATGATAATCATCTGGCGGGCGGAGCGAGCGAAATCGGTGCCCTCAGCGGGATTGTCCAGCGACTCGCGGGCACGGGCGTAGCGGATCGCCGTCTCGCCATCCATATGCTGCATTCCCTTCGAGAAATGCACCTTGATCCAGCTCGCATCGATATTGGGGTCATCGTTCTTCGGATAGAGGGCGGTAAACGAATCGGGGACGTAGACATCGATGCCGCCGATAGCGTTGATCAGCTCACGGAAGCCATCGAAGTCGATCGTCATCCAGTACTTGACATCGAGGCCAGTGATCAACGAGACCTTCTGAGCTGCGGCGTTGCCACCGGCCACGGGGTCCTTACCGTTGTTCGAGGCCACTTCGTAGACGCTATTGATCTTGCCGTAGTGGCCAGAGCCGGAAGGAACCTGGACCCAGAGATCGCGCGGGATTGAGATGAGCGTCGTATGTTGAGTCGAGGGAATGAGGCTCATGAGCACCATCGAGTCCGTCAGGTAAGCGCCGGGATGGTCACCGCCGCCGAAACCCAGGACCAGCAGATTGAGGCGATCTGACGTGCTCATAAAGCCTGTTTGGGTGCTCAGCGGGGCCTGGGTTGAAATGGCCGAGCCAAAGGCCAGCACGCGCTGGAGCACGTAGACAGAGAAGCCCGCGAGCAGGAGAACGACCAGCAGCAGAGAGACGCAGCCGATGGCGCAGCCGCGCCGGCGCAGGAACGAGCGGCGCGGGCGCAGAGTAGGAGTTGCGGTCGCTGGGTAACTCCCCGGGTAAGGCTCGGCTCCTGGCCGGCGCGGCGGAGTAGAGACTCCCCCGCGATAGGCTTGATAGCCCTGATAGCCCGGCGGTGGCTGACGCCTACCTTGCGTCTGGTTTCCAGCTGAGTTATGAAAGCTACCTATGATCAACTTCCCCTGCCCGCCGCTGGCTGGAGACGGGCCTGATGGGGGTACTGGCTCTGTCAGATCTTCGTGCGGATCATAGGGATAGTCCGGCATATTCTTTCCTTCTCAAGACTAGCGCTTCTGTAGTTACAGCACTGCCACCTTCCTCCTCCCAGCACTGCCTACCTACAGAGAAGCAGGCAAACCTCCTTTCTCTGATAGAAACGTAGCGATCGCCGGGAAGTTGCAAATCCTATTTGCGGGTCCAGTCCAGAATGGCTGTACGATCTTTCCCATAGCGGCTGGCGACGATCTCGGCCATAATCGCCAATGCCATCTCTTCGGGAGTTTTGGCCCCGATGTTCAGCCCGATTGGGGCATGGATACGGCTCAGCTGCTCGTCGGTCAGCCCTTGCTGCTTGAGGCGCTCATGGCGCTCCTGGCTGGTCTTGCGGCTACCGATGGCTCCGACGTAGCCGACCTGGCGCGAGAGAACCACCTTAAGGGATGGCTCATCGAACTTGGGGTCATGGGTCAAAATGGCGACCGCCGTTGAAGGATTGAGATCCATCCTGGCCAAAACCTCGTCGGGCCAGGCCACGATCAGCTCGTCGGCGTGGGGGAAACGCTCGCGTGTCGCAAAGGCGGCGCGAGCATCGATCACCACCACGCGGTAACCGAGCGTTCGCGCGAAGGTTGTCAAAGGGATAGCGATATGGCCAGCGCCGACAATAATCAAGCGCGGGGGAGGAGGAAAGCCTTCGATAAAGACCTCGAAGGTCTGTTCACCCAAGGTATAGAGCCGCGTGCCTGGCTCGCCGATCCAGATCGCCTGCTCGGCATCTTCGACGACGCGCGCCTCCAACTCCGGCAGGCCGAAGGAGCCATGAAAGCTCTTATCGGGAAAGACCAGGAGCTTTGCACCGATCCCCTGGCCGGAAGAGGAGCGTACCAGGGTTGCCAGGGCCACACCGCGCTCCTGCGCCAGTTGCTGTTTTAGTTCCTCGTAGAGAGCACTCATCAGAGACCATCTCCTGCGCTGGCGGAGCGGGAGAGGCCTTCTTTCGCCTCACTCCCGCTCGCTAAGCTGCCCACTACCAGTCGAGGCGCTCGACAAAGACATGGATCGTCCCGCCGCAGGCGAGGCCGATCTGTTCGAAGTTCTCCTCCTCGCTGATGCCAAACTCCAGCATTTGGGGCTTGCCGTCCTTGATCACCTGCAGGGCTGTTTCAATCACTGCCGGCTCCACGCAGCCACCGCTGACGGAGCCGCTGATCTCCCCCTTCTCGCTGACGGCCAGCTTGGCCCCAGGCCGGCGGGGAGCCGAACCGGCCACCGAGACAACCGTGGCCACGGCCACGCGCTCGCCGCGTGCCCGCCAGCGCTCAACGTCCGGCAGAATATCGCGCATAGGGAATACCTCCGCAAAAAGGCTCGACAGCATCCAATATGGCGCCCGCGCTGCTCGTGCCGCGCTTCTCCGAGCGAGCGAACTGCTGCTGAGGGGAGTGCGTTCTGCTCAGGAAGTGAGGCGGTTCCAGGCTTTGACCGCCTCGCGGCGGGCCGTGGGCGTGCGCAGCGGGCGCCGATCATCAATCCGCTCAAGCAGCTTGCCCAGCTTGATCAGGCTATCGAGGTTATGGGCTGGCAGGAAGTCGTCGATATAGGGTAGAGCCGTCTTCATGCCGATCGTCAGCGGGCGATAGTCAGGCGAGCCGAGCAAAGGATTGAGCCAGATCAGGCGATGGCAGCTGTGCTGCAGGCGGTCCATCTCGGCGCGCAGCAAGTTAGCATCGCCGCGGTCCCAGCCGTCGCTAATGATCAGCACCACCGCGCCGCGACCCAGAACACGCCTGGCCCACTGCTGGTTGAAAGTATGCAGTGCCTCGCCGATGCGTGTACCGCCCGACCAGTCCTGGACCGTACGCGAGACCTCGCGTACGGCGTCATCGACGTCACGCCGCTTCAGCTGACGTGTGATGCGCGTCAGGCGCGTGCCGAAGACGAAGGCTTCGACGTTCAGCAGCCCATTTGAGATCGTGTGGATGAAGTGCAGCAGCAAGCGTGAGTAGAGGCTCATTGAGCCACTGACGTCGCAGATAATCACCAGAGGGCGCGGCTTCTGCTTGTTCTCGCGCCAGGTCAGCTCCAGCAGCTCCGCCCCGTACTTCAGATTGCGTCGCACAATGCGGCGCATATCGGGATAATCGCCCTTGCGCACTGGGCGCTTGCGACGCGTCGGGCGCAGGCCCAGGTTCCAGCGCATCTCGGCCATCAGGCGCTTGGCCTCCTGAACCTCCTCCCAGGTGAACGATTCGAAATCCTTCTTACGCAGCAGCTCCAGGGCGCTGTAGGCCGTACCCTGGGGAGGGGCCTGCTCATCCTCATGCTCGCCGGCCTCCTCGTCCGACAGGCGCCTCCGCTCGCTCTCCCGCTCGCCTACGCGCAGCTCGCGCTGCTGATTGTCGGCGTTCAGATGCTCGGCCAGCCGCTTCCGCTCCGAGGGCGGCAGGCGGATCTGGCGGTCATCGCGCCGGGTCGAACCGGGGTCGGGCGGGCGATTCTGGCGATCGCGGGTCAGCCAGTAGTAATTGAATAGCTGATCGAAGAGCAGCTCCTGCTCGCGCCGATTCAGGAGCGAGCATTTCAGAGTATAGTAGAAATCGCCTGGATTCGTAATATCGATTTCATCGAGCGTCTCAGCCAGATCGAGTAGTTGCTGCGGGCCGACCTCGATCCCCGACTCCCAGAGTAGGTGGCCGAACTCGGTCAGGCGGTAGAGCAAGCGCTCGCCGCGTTCCAGCTCGCGGGGGGAGAGTGGGGACGTCAGGGCAGCCGCAGCGCTGGAGGCAGCTACGGGCTGGCGGAGGCCGTCCTGCCCAGGTTCGATCGAGAAGGGAGACTGACCCATCCTTTCCCAGGCGAAGGGCAAGGGATCGTCAAGGCGCTCGAAGTTGTGGGCATCCATAGGCACCTGCGATCACGAGCTGACGCTGCGCGCCTTCTCAATCAGCTTGCCGAGGTTATTGCTCCCACCCACCTTGAGCACATCGTCCTGATACTTCAGCAGAGCGCCGAGCGTATCACGCACCGTTCCCTCGAGCAGTTCCAGCTGATTGAGCGCCAGCAACGAAGCGATCCAATCTAGCGTTTCAGCGACGCCGGGGGCCTTAAACAGATCGAGCGCGCGCAGTTCGCGCACGAAGGCGCAGACCTGCTTTGCCAGGCGCTCGGGTGCCTCCGGCATGCGCGTTAGCACAATCGAATATTCCTTCTCCAGCGTTGGATAGTCGATCCAATAGTAGAGACACCGCCGCCGCAGCGCGTCGTGAATCTCACGCGTGCGGTTCGAAGTGATCACCACAATCGGCGGCTCTTTGGCCGCGATCGTACCGATCTCCGGAATAGTGATCTGGAAATCCGAGAGCAGCTCCAACAAGTAGGCTTCAAACTCCTCATCGCTGCGGTCCAGCTCGTCGATGAGGAGGACCGGGGCCTTGGCGTTGGCGGGATCGATCGCCTGGAGCAGGGGGCGCTTAATCAAGAAGTCGGGGCCGAAGATCTCCTTCAGCTCCTCCTGGCGTGTGGTCCCACTGGCCTCCATCAGGCGGATGTAGAGCATCTGGCGCGTATAGTTCCACTCATAGACCGCTGTGCTGATATCGATCCCTTCATAGCACTGCAGGCGGATCAGGCGCGTCTCCAGCAGATCGGCCAGGACTTTGGCCACCTCGGTTTTGCCGACGCCCGGCTCGCCTTCGAGCAGCAGCGGCTTGCGGCGTTTGAGGGCCAGGAACACCGCTGTCGCCAGACTGCGATCAGCAACATAGCGTCGGGCAAACATTGCCCGTTGCACATCCTCGATCGACGAAAAGGGAAGAGCCAGTGACTGCTGTTCCTGGTTCAACGAGAGCCTCCCATAAGCAAACGATCAGCCTCTGATGCCGCCTATGGAGCCGTGCAGACAGGCAGGCGCGCGGCGTGACCGACGGGCGGGCAACTGATCAGAGGGCACCGCTGTTCACCGGCCTGGCATAGGCTAACGCAGCATGGCGAACAGTACATAGCGAACGGTATGCCAGTGAACAGGCAGGCGCCGGGTCGCTGTTGCGGTACATTTTATTGTACGTTGCGAGGGGAGGCAGCGTCAAGGAAGAGCCTTGGCAGCAAGCTGGTCAGCCAAAGCCAGCTTGCTGAGAAGCGTGGCAAGACCCTTGCTTCGTCGCAAGAGTTAGGAGGGCGATGCCAAAGGAGTATAGCTGAAGTCCGCAAGCGTGGCGCTGACCTCATGCTTTGAGTCAGGTGTCCCATTGTAGACCAGCAAAGCCAGCGAGTCGGTGCGCTGATACAGGCTGTCGAAGATCGTTGTGGTAAGTGAGGAAGAAGTGGGAAGAGCAGTATCGTTCCTCCGGGTGTCCTCCAGCGGCTTTTGGTTCCTCCTCTCAGCCACATCTGCTATAATGGGGCTGATCGAAGGCGAAAAATTCGTCGATTCCCGGCGTTCCCCGGGCAAAAGCACCCACGGAGGAGATGATAGGATGTTCTGCTCTCAATGTGGCACAGCTGCTGCAGCTGGGACCCGTTTCTGCACCTGGTGCGGTGCGCCGCTGGAACAGGCCAGCGCCGAGATACTGGAGATAGAGAGGACGCCGCCAGCTCCAGGCCCGGCGCTAGCTGAACGGCGGGTGAAAGGCCGTAGGCCGCAGCCGCGCCGGGGAAGCCGATGGCAAGATCCCTATCGCGAGCGCATTCAGCAGCTGCGTCTCCAGCTGCATGCGCTGAAGCTTGATCTGAGGCAGTTGAGCGCCTACCTTGCCAATGTGCGCACACAGTACTACATGAGCGCTGCCTTTGTGCCTCGGGGTCTGCTACGCTGGGGATATAAGGCTATCGAAGATTTCCGTTTAATGCAGCCGCAGCAGCAAAAACAGATCCTTCAGCAGAAGATCTTTGAGCTTGAGCGTGAGCTGCTCCAATTGCAGCAGGAGCAGGCTGCCTGGCGGGCCAGTCAGGCCGACAGGTGGGAGAGGGAAGAAGAAAGTGGAAGCAGCTTCCAGTGAGAAGCCGCTGAGAAGCCGCTGAAGGTAGCCGGAAGGCAGAGCCATTCTTTCCTTCCGTTTCGGCTCAGACACGAGCCTGCTGGCCTTGCCGAGCTGCGCTAGAAAGGTGTGTTGATGACAGAGCAGACCTCACCTTTTGAGAAAGAACCGCGTGAGATAGACGGGCTCCAGCCGGGCTATGGTGATACCCCCTACTATGAGTACTCGCCTCCCGGTCTGCGTTATCAGGAGCGCAACGACATTATCTATCCGCTCCCCTCGGAAAGGCTGGCTGCTCCTGCTGCGCCGCCTGCGGGACCTGGAGGAGCCAACGGGTCGAACGAGTCTCTCATGACTGAGAGCAGGGCACTGCCCAGGCTGCCGTCCTTGGGTCCTGGGCTAGAGGGGCCGCCCGTCATACCGGGTCAATCGCCGATTCTTCCGCCGACGGCGCCGCGCACACCTGGTCCCTGGCGCTTCATCATTGCTATCCTCCTGATTGGCCTTATCCTCTTTGCTGGTGGGATAGCGACCTATCTCGCCCTTGCTGCTCGTGGGGGCAGCAGCTCGACTAGCTCACAGCCAACGGCGAAAGCGAGCGTCGTCGTCACCCCAGGCGCCGCAACCAGCAGCTTCCACACGGGACCCTGTCCTTTTCAACCGGGCAGGGGCATCGTTCAGGGGCGCGATCTGACCTGTGGAGTCTTGACTGTGCCTGAAGACCGCAGTCAGCCGCAGGGCAACACCGTTCACCTGGCGGTAGCGATCTTCAAAGCCGGCACTGCTCAGACTGATGCCGCTCCCTTCCTCTATCTCTCTGGTGGACCGGGCGGGGCCACCCTCAGCGAGCTAGGTCCCTACATCAGCCAGGCCAACCTTCAAGCTGTGACGCTAGGACACACCTTCATCCTCTTTGACCAGCGGGGCACGGGCTACTCCACGCCCTCGCTCTATTGCGGAGAAATCGACCGCTTCACCCAGGCCACCAAGGATGAGAACCTTAGCCGTCAGGCCAATGATGCTCAGTATCTGCAAGCCATGCGCTCCTGCCACGATCGGCTCACTGCCGAAGGCATTCACCTGAGCGCCTACACCACCATCGCCGACGCCCAGGACGTCCACGATTTAATCCATGCCCTCGGCTATCGGCAGGTCGATCTCTACGGCGTCTCCTATGGCACGCGGCTGGCTCTCACTGTCATGCGTCTCTTCCCTCAGGACCTGCGCAGCGTCATCCTTGATTCAACCGTTCCCACTCAGAGCAACCTTTTCACCTCTTTTCCGGCTGCGATGCAGCATGCTTTTGACACCCTCTTCAATGGCTGTCGGACAGATGCCCTCTGCAACGAGAGCTATCCCAACCTGGAGGCCACCTTTTATCGTCTGGTTGATCGCCTCAACGCCCACCCGGTGACCTTCAACGATCTCCAGTACGGTCCTGTGCTGCTGACGGGTGATGGCCTGGTCCAGTGGGTCTTCACCTCTCTCTATGTGACCAGTTTTATCCCCGACCTGCCGCGGGCCATCAGTGAGATTGATCATGGGCAGTATACTCTGATCTCCGAGACCTATGGGCAGCTGCTGCTGGCCAATGACGTTAGCTATGGCATGTACTACTCTGTCGAATGCGGCGAGGACATGCGCTACACCTCACTTCAGGCGCTGGACAAGACCATCCTGGTCCTGCGACCTGAGCTGCGGGCCGGTATGCAGGATAGTCTGGAGTCCGACTATCGCGTCTGCCAGCTCTGGAATGTTCCGCCAGTGCCGCCCGAGCAAAAGCAGCCGGTCAAGAGCGATCTGCCGACGCTGATTCTCTCGGGCGAATATGATCCAATCACACCAACCAGCAATGCCATGATGGCCCAAAAAACCTTGAGCCATAGCTACCTCTTTGTCTTTCCGGGCACGGGTCACGGCGTCTTCCTGACCAGCTCTTGCGCCAACCTGATCATGGGGGAATTTCTCGACAACCCGCAGATTCAGCCGGCCAGTTCCTGCATCTCCAGCATGGGCGAACCAAACTTTACCTGAAGATCGATGGAGCGAACCCATCATCTCAGATCCGAAGGAGGCGCGAGGCACGCGTCAGCAGCCTTGAAAGAGCCAGCGCGCGCCCCACGTCTCCCCTGTGGCTAGCCGAGAGGGCCTTCTGACTGCTCATGGTCCCAGGCGGGGCCGCAGCCGGCTCCGCTCAGGCAGGTGGGCGGCTGGGATCGTACTCAGCGAGCAGGCCGCGGCCTGGGTGGGCATCTCAAGCCGTCACAAACGAGCGTCCGATGGCCTGAGCCACTGCCTCTGCACGCGGCATCAGTTCGGCAAACTGCTCGGTCGTCAGCGACTGTGCGCCATCCTTGAGTGCGACCTCGGGATTGGGGTGAACTTCGATCAAGAGGCCATCGCAGCCGGCGGCCACCGCCGCCAGCGTCATCGGCGCTACCAGGTCGCGCCGGCCTGTCCCCTGGCTTGGATCGGCCACGATCGGTAAATGCGAGAGCTGTTTCACCAGGGGAATAGCGCTCAGATCCATCGTATTGCGTGTACTCTTCTCAAAAGTGCGGATACCTCGCTCGCAGAGAATCACCGCACGGTTGCCCTGAGAAAGAATATATTCAGCTGCCAGGAGCCATTCCTCAATGGTCGCCGCCATGCCCCGCTTCAGGAGCACCGGCTTCTGAACGCGTCCGACCTCATCGAGGAGCATATAGTTCTGCATATTGCGCGTGCCGATCTGCAGAATATCGGCATACTCGCAGACCAGCGGCACGTCGGCGGGGGTCATGACCTCGGTCACCACCGCCATGCCAAACTCGCGCGAGGCCTTGGCCAGAAGTTTGAGGCCCTCCTCGCCCAGGCCGCGGAAGCCATAGGGGGAAGTCGAGGGTTTAAAGGCCCCGCCACGCAAGATCACCGCGCCAGCCTTGCGCACAGCCTCAGCGGTCGTCATTAGCTGCTTCTCATTCTCTACTGTGCAGGGGCCGGCCATCATTACCACGGCGGGGCCACCGATATGCACCGTGCCACCTGCTACACAGGCGACCGGCACCTCGACCACCGTATCATCAGGATGGAATTCGCGGCTCGCCAGCTTATAGGGCTTCGAGACGCGGAAAACCCCTTCTACCTCGGGGAAGGCCTCCAGGGCCTCGCCCAGGGCCGGGGTGATCATTCCCTTGCCGGGAGGGTTCTGCACATTGACCGAGCCGATCACGCCGATCACTGTGCGTTCCACTCCGCGCGAGAGATGGCCGGTGAACCCCTCCTGCTCCAGGAAGCGCAGGACGTGCTCAATAGCTGCTTCACTACAGTTAGGCTTCATTACAACGATCATGACTCGTGGCTCCTTCATTCTTTCGGCAGACGTATGCAGGCTTCGAAATCTGGCTTGAAGCGCGTGCCCACCCACTTGCGGTCTGGCGGAGAAGAAAAGTAACGCTCCGCACCCATGCATTGACCGTTTGGCCTGGCTTATCCTGGCCGCGAACCGGGCTAACCCTGGTCACTGGCTGGGCCGCGCTTTCTCATGCTCAATCAGCGGTCAACTCAGTGTGTTTACTCTGCTCTATTGAAGCCTGGCCTGCTCCACCGACTAGCTAGCTCGTGAGTTGGTTGAGTTGGTCGGCTGGATTGGCTGGTGGCTGGTTGCTAGGGCGCGCAGCCTCCCAGCAAGAGGAACTGCCCTGGCCACGCAGCGATCCCCTTCCTCCATCGCGACGCCTTCGTCGTCATGATCGAAACCGGTGAGGAAAGAGCGCAAGGCAGAAATGGGAAGGACGAACGAACCAGCGCGCGGGACAGATAGGGCCGGCTGTCTCTCCTCGCCTGCGCACAACAGGCACTAGAGAGAGCAGCGAAGCCCAGCCCTGGCTGGCGCTGCCCTGCTAACGATGCCTGCTCAGGAGCGCTCGACGCTGAACTCTGGGCGCAGCTGCACCGCACCGCGTAGATAAACATGGCGCAGCTCTGCGGGACTACGCTCGGTATTGACATGCAGCAGGATGCGAATGCACTTGCGCAGGCTGCCCGGCACCGGAATCTCCCGCACGCACAGGAGAGCCACCTCGGTCCAACCGAGTTCACGTGCGGCCTGAGCCGGGTAGGCGGCATCCAGATCATCGGTCACGCTGAAAATAACGCTGGCGACATCCTCACTCTGGATCTGATTCAGCTCCACCATTAATTGGAGCAGCTCGGCGGTGGCGGCCAGAATCTCCCGACGATCATTGCGTTCGACCGTCGTCGCGCCCCGGATGCCTCGACAGTACACGCCCATCACCCTTTCGTGGCAAGAATGGCGACGACCTGCTACTACTCTCGCGCTCTGCGCTGAGGGGCGAGCAGGCACGCCTTCTATTGTAAAGGGTAGCCGCAAGCACTGTGAAGCGCTCCGCTGCGGGCGATGGACGCCCTCAGTCGTCAGGGCTGACGAACAGTGCATGCACGCAGGCTGCGAATATAGTCGCGGACCGCCGCCCTCTGTGCTTCTCCATCGGCGGCATGGCGCTCCAGGAGATGCACCAGGGCGCTGCCAACGACCGCCCCGTCGGCATAGCGAGCGATTTCCGCCACGTGCTCCGGGCGCGAGACGCCAAAACCGACCGCTAAGGGCAGGTCATAAGGGGCGCTCTGCCTCCGCACGCGGGCGATAAAGCTCTGCAGGTGCGGCGGCAGCCTATCGCGCGCACCGGTCACCCCGCTGAGGGAGACGCAGTAAATGAAACCCCGCGGCTCCTGGGCGGCTACGCGCACGATGGAGGCGATGCGCTCGTCCGGCGTCGTCGGCGGCACGAGGAAAATCAGCGCCAGCCCCTGCTCGTGAGCGGCCTCCAAGAGCGGCCCGGCCTCCTCTGGTGGCAGATCAGGAATGATTAGCCCACAGGCCCCCGCAGCAGCTGCCTCACGGCAGAAGCGCTGCACGCCATAGGCCAACACAGGGTTATAATAGCCCATGAGGATCAGCGGGACACTGCTGTGGGCCGCTACCTGACGCGCAATAGACAGGCAGGCGGTGATATTGATGCCGTGCTCTAGCGCCTGATGGCTGGCGTGTTGGATAGTTGCCCCATCGGCCAGGGGATCGCTGAAGGGCAGACCCAGCTCGATCAGGTCGGCCCCGCCCTCGATGGCCGCCAGTATCGCCGCCAGACTCTGCTCCACAGAGGGGAAGCCGCACATCAGGTAAGGGATCAGCACACAGCGTCCCTCGCGGCTGGCCTGGGCAAAAGCATGCCCAATGCGCTGCGCCGGCGCTGCCTCGTGGTGCTCGATGGTCTTGGATTGCTTGTGTTGCTGCATCGTTTTGCTCTACACAAGAAAAATTATGAGATCGTGACCTGTAACTCTCGGGCCACTGTCAGCATATCCTTATCGCCGCGTCCCGAGAGATTGACAATGACCAGACTGCCCGGCGCCAGCTCACCCAGAGCACCCATTTCCAGCAGGTAGCCGAGGGCATGGGCTGGCTCCAGAGCAGGAATGATGCCCTCGCTCTGACTCAGCGCTTGCAGGCCGCGCAGGGCCAGCGCATCATCGGCGGCGACATAGCTGGCTCGCCCCGTATCTTTCATATAGCTGTGCTCGGGGCCGACGCCTGGATAGTCGAGGCCAGCGGAGATACTGTGTGTTCCCTGCACCTGACCATCCTCGTTCTGGAGCAGGTAGCTAAAGGCGCCGTGGAGCACGCCCGGGCGGCCCGCCACCAGCGTAGCGGCGTGCTGACCTGAAGCCAGGCCCTGGCCGCCCGCCTCTACGCCGAGCAGGCGCACCTCGGGTGCATCGGCAAAGGGGTAGAAGATCCCCATTGCATTGCTCCCGCCACCGACACAGGCTATCACCAGGTCGGGAAGGCGTCCTTCCAGCTGCAGAATCTGCTCACGCGCCTCTCGCCCGATGATCGACTGGAAGTCGCGCACCATCAGCGGATAGGGATGCGGCCCCACGACCGAGCCGATCAAATAAAAGGTCGTCTCGACGTTCGTCACCCAGTCGCGGATAGCCTCGTTGATGGCATCCTTGAGGGTGCGGCTACCACTGTCGACCGAGCGGACCTCGGCGCCGAGCAGGCGCATGCGGAAGACATTGAGCGACTGGCGCTCGATATCCTCGGCGCCCATGTAGATGATGCAATCCAGTCCCAGCATGGCGCAGACCGTGGCTGTGGCCACGCCATGCTGACCGGCCCCCGTCTCGGCGATGATGCGCCGCTTGCCCATGCGCTTTGCCAGCAGGCCCTGCCCCAGCGCATTATTGATTTTGTGCGCTCCCGTGTGGGCCAGGTCCTCGCGCTTCAGATAGACGCGCACGCCCGGGGCCACCAACTGCGAGAAGCGCGGCACATAATAGAGCGGCGTCGGGCGCCCCACGAACGAGCGCAGTAGCTCCTGTAGCTCCTCTTCAAAGGCCGGGTCAAGGCGGGCCTGGCGATAAGCTTCCTCTAGCTCGCTCAGGAGGGGCATCAAGCTCTCTGGCACGAATTTGCCCCCGTAGGGACCGAAGCGTCCGCGAGCATCGGGATAGGCGCCGTGCTCATACTGCCCGGCCCCTGATGACTCGCGCTTCTGCTGTTCTAGATGTTGCTGCATCTCTTTCTGCCTCGTTAGGTGAACCGATAGAACATGAGATTGCTCTGCAGTGAGAGCATGATTTTTTCTTCACTGCCAGATGGCCTCTAGAGCTGGCAACTGCTGGCTACTCTGGCGCACGGCCTCGATAAAGGCGCGGATCTTGCCGGGGTCTTTCTCGCCGTTGCTCTCGACGCCGCTGCTCACATCGACGCCCCAGGGCCGAACGGTGGCGATAGCCTCAGCAACGTTGGCTGGGGTCAGACCGCCGGCCAGCAAGACCGGTAGCTCTGCGGCGATCGTCCGCGCCAGCTCCCAGTCGTGGGTCAGACCGCTGCCCCCGTAGCTCGCGCTGGGGGTATCGAGCAGCAGTCGCCAGGCGACCGCGGCATAGCGGTGTGCCTCCTCCAGGGCCCTGGGACCGCGCACCGGCAGCGCCTTTATCACCGGGCGCTCCAAGCTGGCGCAGAATTCCGGTGACTCGGTCCCATGCAACTGCACAAAGTGCAGGCCCAGCTCCTCCGCCAGCTCATTAATGCGCTGGCTTTCCTCATTCACAAAGACCCCGACCAGGTCGGGCACCGCCTGGCCCTGCTCGGCCAAAGCCAGATAGCCGGCCTCGCTCAGCAGCTGTCTGACCTGCGATGGCGCCAGGTACCGCTTGCTCTGAGGATAGAACATCAGGCCCAGCAGATCGGCGCCGCTCTCCAGGGCCGCCTGCAGGGCCTCCGGGCGGCGCAGGCCGCAGATCTTCACCTGGATACCGTGATTGGACCCGTGCAGCAGGCGCTTGATCTGCCCGCGTACGTCGCCAGCCTTGACCAACGACTCGCCCACCAGCATGGCCTGCACATCGTAGCGGCGCAGCCGGCGCGCATCGGCCTCTGTATGAATGCCGCTCTCGGCTACCACGATGCAATCGGCAGGAATCAGCCGGCGCAGCTCGCGGATCAAGAACGGGTTCATGCTGAAGGTCACCAGATCGCGGCTATTGACCCCGATCACGCGCGCCCCTGCTGTCACGGCCATGCGTGCCTCCGCTGGGCTATGGACCTCGACCAGGGCCTCCATCCCCAGCTGGCGCGTGAGTGTCAGCAGCCGCTCCAGCTCCTGCGCGGTCAAAGCGGCGCAGATCAGCAGCAGGGCATCGGCGCCCCAGGCGCGCGCCTCATAGACCTGATACTCATCCACAATGAAATCTTTGCGCAGGACAGGCAGGCTTACCGCCTCCTTGACTGCTGTCAGGTGCTCGGGGGCGCCCAGGAAGAAATGCGGCTCCGTCAGGACTGAGATCGCCGCCGCCCCAGCGGCCTCGTAGGTGCGGGCCAGGGCAACCGGATCAAGGTCGGGCGCCAGCGGCCCCTTCGAGGGCGAGGCGCGCTTAATCTCTGCAATCAGCCGCAGCCCGTGGTCGCCCGGATTCGGCTGCAGCGCGGCGGCGAAATCGCGAGCGGGCGGCTGAGCTGCAGCACGCTCTTGGAGCCTCTCCAAAGGTAGCAGACGCTGACGCTCCTCCAGGTCGAGGCGCGTGCGAGCCAGAATCTGCTCAAGAAACATCGCTCATCTCCTCGTCTCTCTCGGCCTTCCGCTTATCTGGCTGATCGTCGCCACTGGGGCCGCCTTACAAGCCACTGCTTGCGGCCAGTGACTGTGAGCAGTCCACGACCTCCTCCAGCTTGCGCCGGGCCCGGCCTTCGCGCACCGTGCTGCGAGCTAGCCTGACCCCCTCTGCCAGCGAAGAGACGCACTCATTGGCCAGCAGAGCCGCCGCCGTGTTCAAATAGAGCATATCGGCCAGCGGACCGTCGATCTCGCCGCTGAGCAGGCGGCGCAGCATTTCCGCGTTCTCTTGAGGATCGCCCCCCTGGAAGAGGCGGCGATCGCTGCAGCGCGTCAGGCCGGCCTCCTCGGGTGTAATCACGTACTCGCGCAGCTCCTCCCCCTCGCGTACCTCGCAGACGCGCGTCGGAGCTGCCAGCGAGCACTCATCAACCCCATCCTCGCCGTGGATAATCAGGGCATGACGGCAGCCGAGCAGGAGCAAGACCTCTCCCATCTTGCGCAGCAGCGAGCCATCGGCCACGCCCAGCACCTGGTAGCGGGTACCAGCCGGATTCGTCAGTGGGCCAAGAATATTGAAGACCGTACGAATACCGATCTCGCGACGCGTCGGACCGACATGCTTCATGGCCGGGTGATAGGTCTGCGCGAACATAAAGCCGAAGCCCGTCTCCTGAACGCTGCGCGCCACGGCCTCCGGCCCCAAATCGATGCGCACACCCAGCGCCTCCAGCACATCGGCGCTGCCGCAGCGGCTCGTCGCCGAGCGGTTGCCATGCTTCGCCACGTGGGCCCCGGCGGCGGCGGCCAGGATGCCTGCCGCCGTCGAAAAATTGAAAGTGCCGGCTCCGTCGCCGCCTGTACCGCAGGTATCCAGCGCGCGGGCGGCCACCTCCTCGCGGAGATGGACGCGCAGTGCCTTCTCGCGCATCACACGAGCCAGGCCGGCGATTTCCTGGGGCGCCTCGCCTCCGGGACGCATACGTAGAGCGGTCAAGAAAGCTCCCATCTGGGAGGGGGTTGCCACGCCCGACATAATCTCCTCCATCACCGCCGCCGCTTCCTCCTCGCTGAGCGTGGCGCCGGCAACAACTTGCGCGATGGCTTCGCGAATCATCGGGAGCACCTCTTTTCTGTGCTAACCAGCCTGTCATATCGCTGGTCTTCTACCTGACTGAGCGCATAGCTCAGCAGCTCTGCCCAGACGCCCCGGCTCGTCCGCTGCCGCTCTCGGAACGCCTGAGCGCCTTTCCTGAGATCCTGAGATTATCTGAGCTTAACGAGTGAGAAAGTTGCGCAGCAGATCCTTTCCCACCGGGGTCATGATCGACTCAGGATGGAACTGCACCCCTTCGACAGGATAGCGACGGTGGCGCAGACCCATAATCAAGCCATCCGCCGTCTCGGCGGTAATCTCCAGCTCAGCCGGGAGAGAGGCACGCTCAACGATGAGGCTATGATAGCGATTGGCTTCAAAGGGGTTAGGAAGATCACGGAGGCAGCCCTGGCCGCGATGATAGATCAGGCTCGTCTTCCCGTGCACCGGCTCTGGCGCGCGAATGACGCGGCCACCGTAGACCTGGCCGATAGCCTGATGGCCCAGGCAGACGCCCAGAATCGGCATCTGTGGCCCGAACGTTGCAATGATCTCGCAGGAGAAACCGGCCTCATTGGGCGTACAGGGTCCGGGCGAGATCACGATACGCTCCGGCTGCAGCTGCGCGATCTCATCCAGCGTAATCTGATCATTGCGCCGAACCAGGACCTCAGCCCCCAGCTCAGACAGATACTGATAAAGATTGTAGGTAAAGCTATCGTAGTTATCGATCAGTAAGATCATTGCTAGCGCCTCTCTTCCTGAGAAAGACTGGCAGGCAGGGACAGCGAGCGCAGGTCAAGGAATCGCCGGCCCGGCAGGCGGCACGCCAGATCAGGTGTGAGCATAGCGAGGGCGCTGCGCGCGGGCCATCTCCTCAGCCATCTCCACAGCGCGCAGCAGCGCGCGGGCTTTATTCATGCTCTCCTGGTACTCGGCGGCTGGATCGGAGTCCGCCACCACGCCACCACCTGCCTGGATATACGCATGTCCGTTCTTCATAACCATTGTGCGCAGGGCGATAGCCGTGTCCAGATTGCCCGAGTGGCTGAAGTAGCCGACGGCGCCGGCGTAGACTCCGCGGCGCATCCCCTCCAATTCACTGATAATCTCCATTGCCCGAATCTTTGGCGCCCCGGTCACCGTTCCGGCAGGAAAGCCAGCGCGCAGCGCATCGAACGGTGTCAGCTCGGGGCGCAGCCGTCCGACCACATTAGAGACCAGATGCATCACATGGGAATAGCGCTCGATCTCCATAAACTGGCTTACCGAGACGCTGCCTGGCAGGCTAACCCGGCCCACATCATTGCGACCCAGATCCACCAGCATCACATGCTCAGCCCGCTCCTTGGGATCGTGGCGCAGCTCCTCCTCTAGCCGGCGATCGCTCTCAGGATCGCTACCGCGGGGGCGTGTCCCGGCAATCGGATGGATCGTCACCTCGCCCTCGTCGACGCGCACCAGCAGCTCAGGAGAGGCGCCGAGCACCACAAAATCCTCCAGATCGAGGTAGAACATATAGGGAGAGGGGTTGATGGTCCGCAGCGCGCGGTAGACCGTGAAGGGGGCCGCATTAACCGGGCGGCGCAGGCGCTGGGAAGGTACCACCTGGAAAATATCGCCCGCCGCGATATACTCCTTGGCGCGACGCACCATCGCCTCATACTCCTCGCGCGTAAAGCTAGAGGTCACCGTTGGGGTCCCTGTATAGACCGGCTCCGGCTCAGTGGGCAGGCGTAGCTCCTCCTGCAGGCGAGCGACCACCCCCTCGATCGTCTGCAGGCAGCGGCGATACTCGGCCTCCAGGTCGGGGGCATCCAGGTGGAGGTGAGTAATCACGCGCAGGCGATGCTTCAAATGATCGAAGGCCAGCACCGTCTCTGTAAAGCTGAAAATGGCCAGCGGCAGGCCCAGCTCATCGGCGGCGGGCACCGGTAGCCGCTCGAAGCGGGAAGCTACCTCATAAGCCAGGTAGCCCACGGCGCCGCCATAGAAGCGCGGTAGGGCGTCATCGCCTCCTTGCCGCGGCCTCAGCAGGCGGTAGCGTCCCAGCTGCTGCTCGATCAGATGCAGCGGATCATAGGACGGCAGACGGACCAGCGAGTGGCAGCGCTGCGTCCCATCCTCATAGCTCAGATAGCGCAGCGTCGCCTCATGCTCATCCTGAATCAGGACCAGGTAGGGATCGATACCGATGAACGAGTAGCGAGCGATACGCTCGCCGCCCTCCACGCTCTCCAGCAAAAACGTATAGGGGCCGCGAGCCGTCTTGCAGTAAGCCGAAACCGGCGTCTCGGTATCGGCCAGCACATCGCGATAGAGGGGGACCAGCGGAATCCTCCCGCTGGCTGTCTGCCCCTCGGCCTCCAGCTCCTGGCGCAAGGAACGCACTTCATCCAGAGATGGCGAAAACATAGACAGCCTCTTCTTCTCTTTCTTCCTCGGCACGCCTCGGCGGCGCTTCCAATCTTGGCCTGGAACCTGAGCCGGGGCTAGCCGAGGCCGATCACATCCTTCATGCGCTGCAAAGTTGCCTCGGCAATCGGACGTACCGCGTCGGCCCCTGCGCGCAGGATCGCCTCCAGCTCTGCCGGATCACGCATATACTCCTGGTAGCGGCGCTGAATTGGCTCCAGCGTAGCCACCACAACCTCTGTCAGGCGCGCCTTCAGCTCGCCATAGCCTTTGCCCTCAAACTCGGCCTCGATCTCCTCGCGCGATCGCTCCGTCAGCGCCTCGTAAATCGTCAGCAGATTATTGATCCCAGGCCGTTCGGGATCGAAGCGGATCAAGCGCAGCGAATCCGTCGTCGCCCGGGCGATCTTCTGCTTAATCGTCTTGGGGTCATCGAGCAGATTAATCCGCGAGTTGGGGTTAGGGTTGGTCTTGCTCATCTTCTGGGTTGGATCGGTGAGCGACATAATGCGCGCCCCAACCTCACGGATGAGCGGCTCCGGGATCGTAAACACCTCTTGCTTGTAGAGATGGTTGAAACGCTGAGCCAGATCGCGCGTTAGCTCCAGATGCTGGCGCTGGTCCTCGCCGACAGGCACCAGATGCGTCTGATAGAGCAGAATATCGCAGGCCATCAGGACCGGGTACATATAGATACCCGCTCCGACCGTCTCCTGATTCTCGCCGGCCTTGGCCTTGAACTGGGTCATGCGATTCAGCCATCCCATCGGCGTGAAGCAGCCCAGAATCCAGCTTGCCTCGGCGTGCTGGCGCACGTGCGACTGCACAAAAAGCTTGCAGTAGCGCGTGTCGAGGCCACAGGCCAGATAAATGGCGGCCAGCCTGCGAATATTCTGGCGCAGCTCCTGTGGATCGATCGGCAACGTAATCGCGTGGAGATCGACAATGCAGTAAATATTATCGTATTCTGTCTGTGTGCGCACCCAATTGCGGATCGCCCCCAGGTAGTTGCCCAGATGGATATCACCGCTTGGTTGGATACCGGAGAACGTGCGCTTCTTCAGCGGCGGTGCGCTACTGCTACTCGTCTGTAGCTGTTGATCGTGGCCAATCGTCGTCATAGGAAAGACCTCCAGCGGGGCCTGGGGCCCGCAACATCTCCTGACTAGCACAACTGCCCGCCCCTGTGGTGTCTTACAGAGGCAGGAAAGAGGCCCGTGACCTGGCTCAGAGCATGCTGAGTGAAACGGGAGCGAATCAATAAAAAACGCTTCTCGTCGCAGGGACGAGAAGCGTGAAGCTTTCGTGGTGCCACCCTTTTTCGGACCCTGGCTTCCGCCATGTATGGGCCTCTCTCCAGGAGTCTGGAAAGCGCGCAAGCGGTCGCCGTTGTCGCCTTGCCGGTGGACAACCTGTCGTGTACAGGAAGGCCGGTCCGCGGCAGACAAGGTCCCTCATTTGCCGGGTACGCTCTGATACCCTGTCCTCGATAACGGGGGACGCTCCGGGAGCCAGCTACTACTCTCTTTTCTCTGTTTGCTCAGCGTTGGAGAGGTTCGCGCTCCAGCTCACAGGCCCATTCTACGACTGCTGCAGCATCGGTTTCCACCGTTCCCGACTCTCTGGCGCGCAGTGCAGCCGTATACTCTTCCTGCTCGTCGCTGATGGTGTGTCGTTGTTGTCGCCTTAGTATCTAGCTAAGAGTATAGATGACCGGGTAAGACTCTGTCAAGGGGCGGCGGAAAGGCCGTCGGCGACGGGCGATACGAAAGGTTTCTCGGCGTACTGGAGCTGTCCGGGTACCAGCTCGGCGGCCTGGCCGGAGAGGTGAGCGGTGCTGGCCCAGAGGCGCAGATTGCCGACGAGCACCTCCTCAAAGGCGTGCAGCTCAATTTCCGTGATCGCACAGTTATCCATCGCCCCGTGGTAGATCGGCGCGCGATCCGCATTATAGCAGAGGGACTTGACCAGCACCGTGAAGATGCCGCCGTGCCCGGCGATAATGATGCGGCGTCCACTTTGGCCGGCAATAACCTGGCGCAAGCCCTGACGGATGCGCTGCAGTAGCTCCAGGAAGTTCTCCCCCTCGGGAAAGCGCGTCAGATAGTTGCCACTGTACCAATCGGCAATGATCTGGTCGTGGAGCTTCCAGTGCTCGACAGTTGGGGGGTGGCGCTCAAGATCGCCGACGTTGATCTCGCGGAATTCTTCTAGCAGGGTTACGGGCAGGGCCAAGGCCTCGGCAATGATCTCGGCGGTCTGGCGCGCACGCCTCAGCGGTGAGGCGTAGATCGCGTCGATGGGCTGGCCTCGAAAAAAATCGGCGGTCTGCCGGGCTTGAAGCAGACCTTTGGCGTTCAGGGGATAATCGACGAGGCGATAGGAAAATTCCTTGGTCAGATTGGCTGGATTCTCTCCGTGACGTACAAGATAGATCGTATTAGTTAAGACTGTACTACTACTCATTCGCTCCTTTTAGTAAAAATCTCATCAAAAGGTACAAAAACCGCGGATGAGTCTGTCCGCCGCGTCGGTCACCGTAGGAGGACCGCGCAGCGGAGGCCACTCTCACCTTCATCGTACCACATGAGAGAGGCTGCTGTCCAAAAGTCAGCAATTGAGACTGCCGCAGGACCTTCAGGCCATGCAGCGCAACGAGCAAGAGCGTTGGCTCGTCTGCCATTCTATCCTGGTAGATAGTGGGTAGCTGAGCCGCTAAGGTTCTGTCCTCGTCTGGGCCAGGATCACGTGTGTGGTGAGCTGATCTATGCAGCATTCAGAACAGTTCTGCTAGACAGAAAAATTTCTGGAGATCTTCCCTGGAAATTATGTAGAAAATATCGTAAAAAGTAAAATGACAGGGTGAACGGTAGAAAATGTAGAAAGGTCAGGACAACTAGCGCACGCTCGGTAGAGCGATTGGCGGTTCTGGACAGGGAGACGGCCCGGGCCGTCTCCCGGCAGGAAAGCAGGCGCTGATTTGGCAGCGCCTGCTTGATATGCTATACTGCTCTGGGGTAGTATCGCCATTTGCACGAGTTTTGGCCAGCAGCAAAGGGAACAGAAGGATCATGAAGACCGCAGAATCAGTAAGTCAGACTGTCGAGGAATACCTGGAAACAATCTATAACATGAGCATGGAGGGAGAGATAGTCATTGGGGCACGATTGGCCCAAAAATTTGGTGTTGCCCCTCCAACTGTCACTGAGACACTTAAGCGGCTCGTCCGCGATGGATATGTAGAGATGGATAGCAAGCGGCAGGTACGTCTCACCGAAGCCGGTTATCAGATCGCCGAGTCCGTGTTGCGACGTCATCGGCTTGCTGAGCGTTTCCTTGTCGATCTGCTAGGTATGGAATGGCATCAGGTCCATGAAGAAGCCTGCCGCCTGGAGCACGTCATCTCGGGCAAATTTGAAGAGCAGGTTATTCTCAACCTCAAGCAACCAACCACCTGTCCGCATGGCAATCCCATCCCTGGTCTTGTGCCCAACGCGCGGACCTATCTCAGCGACTGCGGAGCCGTGCGGCTCTCCACCCTGGCGCCGGGCGAGACGGCGACCATTCTCCTCATTTCGGAAGTGGTCGAGGATGAATCGGCCCTGATCCTCTATCTCCATCAGCGCGGGCTGACGCCGGGCACGCGTCTGACCGTGGTTTCCCAGGGGCGCAAGCTCAATCCCGACGATAGCGAGGAGAGCGTTGTGCTCATGGTCGATGGGCGTGAGGTGACTATCATGAAATCGGTCGCGCCCAAGATCTGGGTCACGCGCTAAGCGTGGCCCCGGTTCCTCTGCCGACAAGCCTGCCAGGTGGCCCCCAGCCCTGCTCAGGGTTGGGGGAGGGCGGAGCGGCGAGTGGCGGGCGCCTTGCCCGGTGGCCTGATCAGAAGCGAACGAGAGCAGCGAGCAGACTCATCCCTTGACCGTCGCTTGCAGCGGGTGCTATCATCTGAGTAGGTTCATATCTGAGTGCAACGCTCGGATTTGGCAGCGTAGTGGAAGGGAAAAGAAGAGCCTGTACTAGGCCGCTGTGCTGTCAGCGGAAAGTGGAGAAAGTACTGTTCGATGCTGGCGACTGCAATTCTCTATCTACGCGAGGGGCTGGAGGCCAGCCTGATTGTGAGCATCCTCCTGGCGGCTCTGCGCCAGTTGCAGCTGATGCGCCAGGCGCGCGCGGTCTGGATCGGAGTTGCGCTGGCCGTCTTGTGCTCTTTTCTCGCCGCACTGGCCTTATATGTCACGGTCCGTATCTACGATGGCACCTGGTTTGAGGCGGTCTTTGAGACCGTGACCTACCTGGTGGCGGTGGTGCTGCTCACCTCGATGACCTTCTGGATGCAGCAGCATAGCCGTACCTTGAAACGTGAGATGATGACCAAAGCCAGCATGGCCAGCTCGGGGTTGGCTTTGGGGCTGCTGGCTTTCACCTCGGTTGGCCGTGAGGGATTGGAGACGGCTTTCTTTACCCTGGCCTTCGCTCTTCAAACGCATGAGGCCCCGCTATTGATGCTGGGGGCGCTGATTGGCCTGGCCCTCGCGGTGGCTCTCTGCTTCCTGATCTATCGTCTGGGCTACCGCCTCGACTACCGTCGCTTTTTCCGCGTCATGGGCTTGCTCTTGCTCTTTTTCGCCGCTGGTCTGCTGGGCAATGCCGTCCAGACCATGCAAGAGGAGCTGCATTGGTTACCGTTTGGGACGACAGTGCTCTGGAATAGCAGCGGCTGGCTGAGCGAAGAGAGCACGGTGGGTAGCCTGCTGCACGGCTTGCTTGGTTACAGCGATGCGCCAACACTGTTGCGGGCCTGCGTCTATGTGGCCTTCTTGCTCATCTTTGGGACGCTCTTCTGGCGTCTGACGCGCAAACCTGTACCGCTGCCCCCAGCTCAGTCGTCGCAGACTCTGCCTGCCGAAGCTGCGACGAAGGGCGCCTCGCATTGAGCAATAATGGAGCAGCCCACCTGCAGTGCGAAGGCGCCGGGACTGCTCTCTAAGGCCCCGAGGGAGAGACCCTTGTGTAAGGGGGTAAGAGACAGCAGTCGTCCGCTTAACGTTTGTTGAAGGTGGGCGCCTCCGTCCTTGATCCTGGCTGCCACCCACCAATATTGGTAAACGAGAGGGAAGGGGGGAGGGTGGGCGGGCGGAGGCCCTGGTCTTCTTGCCGATCGCTCAGGCTGGCCGGGTTCTCGCTGTGTCTGTAGCCACCCCCTTGGCGCGCCTCCTCTCCTTCCCTTTTCACTTCACTGACTGAGATCGTGCTTACCCGAGTCGGCTATTCTTAGCGTGGGCGGCTGCTTTTCGGCAGGCATATGCTACAATGGGAAACGTTGGACCCGCTGCCCTGTTCCCGTCCTGTCAGCCAGAAGCGAGCAGACGAGCAGTGGGAGTACCTCTTTGCTACCTTACTCTTGTGCTCCCGACCAGTGCAATTGGTCAAAGTGCGACGAATGTGCCCCTTTTATCGATGTATAGCTATGGGGAGCAAGCAAAACCCGAAACATAGAGAAGGTTTTGTCTAAAAATGAACGAAAAAGTACTTCCTTCCAACGGGCCGGAGATCGGAGCCCAGCGAGAAAGGCTTACTGGACCAGGGGGGCCTGGTGCAAGCTCTTCCACTTCCAGCGCTCCCGGTCGCCATACTCCATCGCCTTTCTGGCTTGATCGTCTTCTAGAGGCTGGTCTGGTGCTCTCAATGGCCCTCTACTATTGTGCGGGCAATACTCATCTGGGATCAGGGCCATTCTTCCATCTCCCCCCGCTCTCGACGTTGCCTTTCCTATTGATCTTTATGATCCTCTGCTGGTATCGTCCAGCTATAGCCGTTGCGCTCCTGCCGCTGAGCCTGCCCTTCTATTTACTGCAAAAGACAGTGGTAAGCCATTATAGCTTTAGTGCGGCAGAGATTAGCCTCTGGAGTTGTGTGGCGGTAGTCTTGATACAGGCGCTGGTGCGGCGGCAACGCTGGCCCTACTGGCTGAGCTGGTCCGAGTTGCGGGCGCGTCTGGGCCCCTTGCTGTGGCCGATCCTGCTCTTTCTGGGGGCCTCGGCCTTTTCCGTCGTCATCGCCTATAGCCGTACAGTAGCCCTCCGGGCTTTCCGCGAAGAAGTCCTTGATCCTCTAGTCTATCTTCTGCTGGCCCTCGCCTGCCTGCGCACGCGCCAGGACCTGGTGAGGCTGCTACTGGCACTCTTCGCTACCGGCTTCCTGATTGCCCTCCTCGGCATTGGGCAATACTTTGATATGCTGGCCCACGGCGCCAGCCTCAGCGATCTACCGCGCATCAACACTGTCTATGGCAGTGCCAACAGCGTAGGGCTGCTTTTCGACTACACCCTGCCGCTGGGGTTAGCGCTGATCCTTATGCCGCGCATGGCCAATGGGGGCTTCCTGGCCTCCTGGCGTTGTCGCCTGCTGGCTCTTGCTCTCTGTCTGCCGCTGATCTTTGTCCTCTATCTCACGCGCTCTGGTGGTGCCTGGGCCGCCTGCGTTGGAGCAGTGATCTTCCTCATCGCCTGCGCAATTGCTGATCGCCAGCTCTTGCTGATCTGTGGGCTGGGCCTGGTACTCCTGATAGGGCTTGGACTCCTCTGTTTCCATAGCAACATCAGCAGCTATCTGCTGGAGCGGCATGCCAATGCTCAGGGCATTGGCACCCTGACCAAACGCATCTACCTGTGGGAGAGCGCTCTCCACATGATCAAGGACAGCCCTATTGTGGGCTACGGCCTCGACAACTGGCTCTGTCATTACAGCCTGAACAATGTCTGCCATACCACGAATCTCTACCATTACTGGATCACCACCGACCCACAGACGCATCGGCCCACCGGCTTGCGCTCCGAGCCGGATCTCTCCCATCCGCATAATATTTTCCTGCAGATCTGGGTCAGCATTGGCATTGTGGGCCTGCTGGCCTTCCTGGCGGTGCTGATTCTCTTCTTCTGGCTACTCTTCCGGATTCTTGCGCACCTCTATCGTCAGGCCGAGGCCGATCCCTGGTTAGTCTGGGGCACACTGAGCATTGGCGGGGCGATGGTTGCTGCCCTCATCCAGGGAATGGTCGATAGCTCGGTGCTGGAGCAGGATCTGGCCTTCTGCTTCTGGATACTGATACTGGCCCTTCTCCTGATACGCGTGCTGGCAAAAACGCCCTGGCGGAGCCAAAGCGCCTCGGTGCGGGTAATGTAAGCCAGTTCACTCTCAGACTGCGAGCCAGGTCATAGTGTGGTCATCCCCTCCGACGCTAGGCTAGTTCGAAAAAGCGAGCACTGTTGCTCTAGCTGAGTTCGGAGGGGATGGCCGATGGCCGTCACTAGCCTGTTATCGACGCTCCTCATCTGGCTGGCCTGCCATTTTGTCGGCGACTTCGCTTTCCAGAGCACCTGGATGGCAGTGGAGAAAGGCAAGAGCTGGGAAGTCACCTTCTATCACTGCGCCACCTACACGGCGGTCTTCATCCTCTTTGCCCATCCCTCAATGGTGGCCATTGTTATCCTCTTCACCACCCACCTGATCGTTGATGCTCTCAAGGCGCGCTACCAGGTGATTACCTCCATCTGGGTTGACCAGCTCTTGCATCTGGTCACGATTGCCCTGATTGTTCTTGTGGGTCTCTAGCCCCTGATGAGATCAGCCCCATCGGCGGAGCAGGGGCCGTAGCCGGCTCCGCAGAAGCGGTGGTCTCATTGCTGAAGCCTGTGGCTACCAGCGTCACCAGGTCGGCGGGGGCCGTGCGAATCTTCTCACCAAAGAAAGCATTAACCTCCGCGCCCAACAAGAGAATCACCGCGAAGTAGTAGAAGAAGGTCACCAGGATGATTGCGAAGCCAATCTGGCCACCCAGGCCATTCAGAAAGTGAGCGGCGTAGAGGGAGAAGAGAGACAGATAGATCTGGGTCAGCACGGCAGCGAGCAAGGCGCCGCGCCAGGTTGAGCGCCAGCGAATGCGTCGATTGGGTACAAAGGTGTAGATCGTCAAAAAGAACACCCAGGAGATAGCCAGGCCAGCAAGCAGACTGCCAAGGCTGAAGGCGAAGCCGCTGCCGGGTATCTGCCCAAGCGGGGTCTGCTTCAGGAAGGCGATGACCAGGGCCGGCAGGCTAGCCGCCAGGACCATCAGCGGGGTCAGTACGGCGAAGAGCAGGAGCATACCCAGAGCCATCAGGTTCTGCTGCAGCAGGGCGCGCGGACGCCGTCGGTAGATAATGCCGAAACAGCCCTCCAGCAGGACGAAGAGGCGTGAGCCTGTGAAGAGGGCAATCAGGACAGAGACAACGCCCAGGGGGCCGGAGACACGATTGAGCTGGCGCAGCAGGGCATCAATCAGCTCGGGCGAGGCCGTCATCCGCGGGAAGATCGAGAGAATGACCTGGCTGAGGTACATGCGGACCTCTGCCTTTCCCAGCAGCAGACCTGGAATAGCCAACAGCGCCACGGCCAGCGGGGCCATCGCGGTCAGCAAGTTAAAAGCCAGGGCTGCCGCCAGATTCATAACCCAGTCATTATTGAACTTGACGAAAAAAGCCTGAGCGCGCTGCACAACCTTCTCCAATCTGGACCGGCTGGAGGCTCCTCTGTTTGTACGCTGCTGCTGCTTCCCTTCAGAGATTTCTTCCGTCGTCATAGCCATCTACAAACTCCAGCAAAAAAGCTCCCAATTCTATTCACGCGGGAAAAGCCCTCTCTGTTTCAGGGGGGCAGCACAGGGCGGGCCAGGTCAGGAGTGGCGTGGTCCGGATTGTGAGGACAGTATAGAGGACAGTATAGCAGTAGCAGGCAGACGCACTAACCGTGCGTCAGGGCAGGAGAGCGCCGCACTGCCCACAATAGCGCTTGCCCGGGCGCACACGAGCCCCGCACTGATCGCAAAAGAAGGTCTCGCTACCAGCTGCAGCCTGGCTCTGGTAATCAGTGGTGGAAGGAGGAAACGGGCCTGGACCAGGCGGAGGTGCTGGAGTTGGAGCAACGGGGGGCTGAACTGGAGAAGCGGAAGGCGCAGCAGACGGCCCCATTGCCGTCGGAGAGGGTGACGAGGATAAAGGGAGCTGACCGGCGCCGTTCGTTGGCGTGCTTTGTAAAGCTCGGGCGGCCTTCACTGCCAGGTTCCCGAGTGTGGCGGCTACCTTTAGTCCCTTTGCCAGCTCCTCCATCTCCTGCTTGAGACGCTGGGGAGGAGGGAAAAAGGTGCTGTCAGAAACCTTCTGGAAGAAATCCTGTCCGAGCTGTATTCCCTCACCATTCCAGGCAAACTGGCCCTCCAGGTAGCTCCCATCATCGAAGTGCAGCAGCAGCCGACGCGCCTGGCAGACATACTGACCCTCGCGCCGCGTCTCCACTGGCGGCTGGCTCACGGCAGGCCCTGAGCCGGCACCTGTGCCGGTCAATAAGCTCTGAGCGGCCTGGGCCAGGCGCGAGCGCTCCTGTGTGAGCAGGACGAAGCGCCCATTCGGTAGCAGCGTCAAGCGGTCGACTCGCCCGGTTAAGGCATCCAACCCCGGCACCGGCAGCGCACGATGCTGGCATTCGTACTGTCCAGTCACAGGCTTCAACATATGATCCTCCCCTCGATACGCACGCCAGAGTCAGGAGTGCAGACTACTTGCTGCTGACCCTCCGTCTGCTCCGGCCTCCTCTTGAACGATGTTCGTAACAGAACGCGATCCGGGCCGCCAGCCGGGGCCGCCTGACAGCGCTGGTAAAGGAAGAGGTCCTGTCGCTCTCCTCATTGGCCCCGCCCGGTGGCGAGCCTTGCTACAGAATCTACGCCTGGCAATGGCAGGAAGTTGCGCCTTGCGCCAGGCATTACCGAGCGAGCCAGCCAGGGAGGCGTAGGGCGGGTCGAGGGAGCGCTGCCGGCCTGGCCTGGTCTAGCCCGGTCGGAGATGGCACAGATGAGTCCCATCCTGGCGGGTCACGACGCTCACAGCTCATCGGTGATCGCCAGCGGTTCCTGCCATTGACGGCGTGTCTGAGCCAGCGCCCGCGCTACATCCAGCTCGTACTCACCCTCCTTGATCCTGCCGCGCTTCAACAAATGGCGTCCCAGCAAATCATGAGCGTGGATCAGGGCCGCCATACGATGGGTAGGTTTCAGCTCCTCGATAGCGGCGCGGAAAGCCCGCTCTGCCCCGGACTGGCCACCAGGCGCTGCCCCTCGCTCTTGCTCCATTGCCTCAAGGATCTGGCCCTCGATCAGATAGGCTTCTGCGCGGCGCAGCGTATAGCTTTTGCGCGCCGCCTCGTGGGCCTGACGAACGTACTCCAGCGCCACCTCGTACTGCTGACATTGCAGCTCAAGACTGGCGAGATAAGCTGCTGCTGCCGCCACCACATTAGCCTCGCGCTTCTGACGGCGCTCCTCCAGGGTATTTTTCCCGGCGGGCACCGCGGCGGCCACTCGCGGCTGCCACCTCTCTAAAACCTCACGCAAACAGGCGCGGGCCTCGTCTAAACGGCCCAGGCCCTGGTAGATCAGGGCGATTTCGCAGCTCAGCAAGCTCTCGTTGATCTCATCCCCGATCGAGCGATAAAGTGTGCGAGCGTTCTCAGCATGGCGGAGCGCACGATACTTCAACTGCTCGGACTCGACGGCCCACTGCTCATCATCGCGATGGCTATCGGCGCGTTCGAACGAAACCAGAGCGATCCCCCAGTGAGCCTCAGCTACATAGTGAATGGGGGTTTCTGGTTGCATCAACTTCAGCACTGTCTCATAGTGATCGTTGGCCAGATCGAGATGGCCTAGCTCGCGGCAAGTCGCGGCCAGGTGCAGATGCAACAAAGTCGCCTCGTATACCTGCTCGGTTGGCAACCGCTCGGGGCGCAAAGCCGCGGCCTGGAAGAACTGCCGCTGAGCCTCTACGAACTCCCGCATGCTAAAGAAGCATTGCCCTTTAAGAGCGTAGAGCCTCCAGCGCAGCGAGGGGGGGGCGTGCTCAATATTGATGGTCTTGACCATATCCAGCGCTGCCTTAACATGTTTGCTCTCTAGCAGGCGGAGCGCATGGTTCAGTTTTTCTTCATTTTCCTTGTAGCGATTGGCCTCGGCCTCCGACTCGCGCTGCTGCTGAACCAGGACCATCAAATCGTCCAGAGGCAAGTTCAGCCGCTCGGCCAGGAAGCGCAGGCTTTCCGGCGAAGGCTCGACGCGGTTGCGCTCGATCTGCGAGATCAAGCTGGTGCTGTAGCGACCGTCAGCGACATCCGCCAGCGAGAGGCGTAGGCTCTGCCGTGCTGCGCGGATACGCCCTCCTAGCGTGTCAGGAGATACTCGCTTGGCTGGACGTGCCATACGTTCCTTCCGTCCTTCCCGTAGTCAGTCTCACTATGCTCGGCGCTGCCGCCCTCAGTCCAGGGCGGCTCGCTTGGCGTGGAGTCACCAGGCATAATGCGACACCCTTTTAAATGTAAAACGATTATAATCAATGATGGTCAAAATTTCAATCAATCTGCTAACCGTGTTGGTTGCTTTCCCCGCTACTGCCTGATGCAGCTCGCTCTTCTCCTCTTCTGACCTGATGCTGGGAAGAGGGCTGTGGGCCGGAGCGGAGATTAGAACTTTTGGTCCAAAACCCCCTTGACTTTCCCCGAACAAGGCTGTATCCTGTCTCGGCAAGAACAGCAAAGGCAAGAGAGGAACTTTCTCAGATGACTCGTTCCCCCCGGGCTAGCGCTGTTCCTACAGGGGAACCTGTAGGAATAGACGGACAACTTTCACTTTTTTCAGTAGGTACAGTTAGCGCAGAAGTCAAAGAGGAGCAGCAACCAGCGTTGCGCGCGCGGGCGGAGCAGGTCGAAAAGCAGGAGGAAGAGTTTCAGGATGGGGAGCGCCGTGGACGGGGCAGGGGAAGGAGCAGGGAAGGCGCAACCGCCCCCGATCCGAGTGGCTACTCGGCTGCCAATATCCAGGTGCTGGAGGGGCTAACGGCTATTCGCCATCGGCCTGGCATGTACATTGGCTCAACCTCGACCTCTGGACTGCTGCATCTGCTCTGGGAGGCCCTTGATAACGCTGTCGATGAGGCCGTGGCTGGCTATGGCCGCCACATCTGGGTACGTATCGAGCGTGATGGCCGGGTGACGGTGCGCGATGAGGGGCGCGGCATGCCTTTTGATCCCATGACCTATCAGGGCCGGACGCTGCCGGCGGCGACCGTCATCATGACCGTGCCGCACTCGGGCGGTAAATTCTCCGAAGGAGCCTACAAGACCGCTGGTGGCCTGCACGGGGTCGGCGCGACGGTGATTAATGCCCTCTCCGAAGAGCTGGAATTGACCATCTGGCGCAACGGACAGCAGTTCCGCCAGCGCTTCCAGCGCGGCCTTGCTCTGCCGCATGAGATCACCCCTTGTGATCCAGGCTTGCATGGGACGCAGCTCTGCTGGCTCTATGACCGGAGCATCTTCGATGCGGATGCCTACTATGCTCCCGAGGCGGTGCAGAGCCGGCTCAAGGCCGCCGCCTATCTCAATCGGGGGGTGGCTTTCCATCTCGATCTCTGGGACGAGGCCAGCGGGCAGCAGGTGCAGCATCTCTTTTATTCGCGCGAGGGTCTGCCCGATTATGTGCGCGACCTGGCCGCCGGTGGCGCTGCGGGTGGCCAGCCGCTCTTCAAGCAGGTGATCGCCATTGCCGGCGAGCGCGATGGCGTCCAGGTGGAGGTTGCGCTGCAGCCTACCACTGGCTTCAAAACGAGCCTGTTCAGCTATGCCAACGCCGTGCGCACGCGTGACGGCGGCGTCCATGAGACTGGCTTCAAGGCAGCCCTGACGCGCGTTGTGCATGACTATGCCCTCAAGTGGGGAATCATCAAAAGCCGTGACAAGGAGGGCTTCCGCCCCGAGGTCATTCAGCAGGGCCTTAACGCTGCCATCTCGGTCAAGCTGAGCAACCCACAGTTTCAGGGCCAGACCAAGGATCGCCTCAACAATGCCCCGGTTGAGGGTATCGTGCGCTCAATCGTCGATGAGGGACTCAAAGAGTGGTTTGAGCGCAATCCTGCTGCCGGTAAAGAATGGATCAAAAAGATCCAGCAAATGCAGAAAGCCCGTAACGAGGCGCAGCTGGTCGAGGAGCTGGCGCGCAGCGGCGAGAAGAAGAATGGTGAGCTCATCGACACCTCGCTCTCGCGCAAGTTTCTGAAGTGCAATACGAACGATCCAGCGCGCGCAGAACTCTTCATTGTCGAAGGTGACTCTGCCGGGGGCAGTGCCGGCCAGGGACGCTTTTCGGAGTACCAGGCGGTGCTCAAGCTGAAAGGGAAGCCCTTGAATGTGGCCAAGGCCGATCTGGAGCGCATTCTGCGCAACGAGGAGATTCGCACGATCATTAATGTCCTTGGCACGGGCACCCGCGACGCCTTCGATATCAGCAAGCTGCGCTTCCAGCGCATCATCATTGCTACCGATGCCGATGTCGACGGCCTCCATATTCAGTGTCTGCTGCTGACCCTCTTCCACCAGGAATTTAGCGAGCTGATCGAGCGTGGCCATGTCTACATCGCCTGCCCGCCGCTCTATTCGGTGCGCTATAGGGGGCGCGTCGTCTGGCTGCTGGACGACGAGGCGCGTCAACAATTTCTGGCGACGCATCCCGAGGCTCAGGGCCTGGAGTTCAAGCGCTATAAGGGGTTGGGGGAGATGAATCCCCAGGAATTGCGTGATACGACCTTCGATCCGGCTCAGCGCACCCTCAAGAGGGTGACGCTGGAGGATGCGGTCCTGGCCTCGAAGCTGGTGGCCGAGCTGATGGAGGATCGCAATGCAGAGGCCCGCCGCAGCTTTCTGGCTGAGCACGCGCGCAAGATCAGAGAAATCGATGTCTAGCGGTAGGAAGACAGGGACCGATCGATGACGGAGACAGAGCAAAGGATAGGAAGACGAATGGCACGCATGTCTGATCGTTCGGTTGAGCAGGGAACGATTCGCGAAGAAGACTTTGCGGTGCTACTGGCGCGCGCCTTCGCCACTTATGGGCTGTCGGTGGTGACCGATCGTGCCCTGCCGGATGCCCGCGATGGCCTCAAGCCGGTGCAGCGCCGTATTCTGACAGGGATGCGCGAGGCCGGCTATCGCTCCGATCGCCCCACAGTGAAGAGCGCCGAGGTAGTAGGGCTGATTCTGGGCAACTACCATCCTCACGGCGATGCCTCGGTCTATGAGGCCGCTGTGCGCCTGGCTCAGCCTTTTACTATGCGCTATCCCTTGATCGAAGGCCAGGGCAATATGGGCAGCGAGGATGGCGATGCGCCCGCCGCCTATCGCTATACAGAGATGCGTCTCTCGCCACTGGCCGAGGCGCTGATGGCCGATCTGGAATGTGAGACAGTGCCCCTGCACCCAACCTATAAGCAGGACCCGAAGGTCCTGGAGCCAGATTACTTACCGGGGCGCCTCCCGCCTGTGATTAACCCGTCTAGCGGCATCGCCGTCGGGCTGGCGACCAATATTCCACCCCATAACCTGGCCGAGGTCTTGCGGGCCTGTATCGCTCTGCTCGACCAGCCCGAGATGAGCGTTGAGCAGCTGATGAGCATCATCCAGGGGCCGGACTTTCCTCAAGGTGGGCGCGTAATCGGCCTCGATGGCATTCGCGACTACTTTACTACGGGCAAGGGTCGCATTGTGATCCGCGCTGAGGTGCGACTTGAGGAGACGCCGCGTAGTCGCTCACTGGTCATCGTGCAGATTCCGCCTGTGGGGCGCGATCGGGTGAAGGTCTCCATCGCTGAGGCCATCAATGCGGGCCGCGTTGAGGGGCTGCTGCCAGATGTGCGCGATGAGAGCGATGCCGAGAAGGGCACGCGCATTGTCCTCGACCTGCGGAAAGATGCTGATCCAGCGCGCGTGCTGACGCAGCTCTATCAGGAGACCGATCTGCAAGTTTCGCTCTCCTTCCAAATGGTCTTTCTTTTTGGGGAGCCGATGCAGCCGGCCCGCCAGCCGCGCCAGGTGGGCATGCTGGAGCTGCTCAACTATTGGAATGCCCATCAGGTGGATGTGCTGACGCGTCGCGCACAGTTTCAGCTGCGCAAGGCCCGCGAGCGCTTGCACGTCTTAGAGGGCCTGATTATAGGAGCGGCCAACGCTCAGGAGATCGTGCGCCTCTTCCAACAGGCCGAGGATCGCGCGGCGGCGCGCCGGGCCATCGAGGAGCGCTACAAACTGACGGCAGCTCAGTCGGAGGTGATCGCTGGGATGACGCTCTCTCAGGTGACGCGCCTGGACGCCCAGAAGTATGCCCGTGAACGCGAAGAGCTGCTGACGCGGGTGGCCGAGCTGGAGCATCTCTTGAGCGATCGACGGGCGCTGGTGGCGCTGCTCAAGAAAGAGATGCAGCAGTTGATCCGCCGCTTTGGCGATGCGCGCCGCACGGTCATTGATGCCCAGGCACGTGTCGATGAGCCGGTGCGCGAGGTGTTGCCACTGTATGAGCGAACGCCTCTGACGCTGGTGCTGACGCGGGCGGCCACGGTTAAGGCTCTGCCACCTGGCGCCTATGGATCGCGTCCGACGGAGCGCTATGGGCCGGTACGTGGCGACGAACAGCTGCGTCAGATCCTGGCAGGCTACTCTCAGGATGCTGTGCTCTGCGTCGCCTCCAGCGGGCGCGTCTTCCAACTGCCGGCTTTTCGCCTGCCACAGGCGACGCGCTCGGCCCGTGGTGAGCCGCTGGCTCGCTTGCTGGCCCTCAATCCTGATGAGGAGCTGGTAGCGCTTTTCACTCTGGAGGCGCACGAGGAGGATCGCTATCTGGTGACCTTCAGCCGCCAGGGGAAGGTGAAGAAGTCGCCGCTGAGCGAGTATCGCACAGTGGATGAGGAAGGCTTGCAAGATATGAAGCTGGCGGAGGGTGACGCGGTGGCAGTGGCCCTGCTGGTCAGGGCGGGTGGCGAGTATCTGGTCAGTAGCGAGAGCGGCCAGACCCTGCGCTTTGCCGATGAGAGTCTGCGCGCCCAGGGCCGCGCAGGTCAGGGCGTGATGGCCATGACCCTGGCTGCCGGCTCTCGCCTGGTGAGCGCCTGCTATCTGGGGCAGCCGCAAGGGCTGCCAGCAGAGGACGCCCGGCAGAGTGAGCAAGCTGACAGAGTGGCCGCTCCGACCGTGGCTTTGCTGGTCCTGAGCGAACAGGGCTATGCTAAGCGAGTACCTGTGGAAGATCTGCCCTTGCGTGGGCGGGCAACGGCTGGCGTGAGCACTCTGGCGCTTGTTCCGGGCGATCATCTGCTGACGACGCTCCTGGTCCAGCCCACGGATCAGCTACTCTTCATCTGGCGCCCAGAGGGCGCGAGCAAAGGCGAGCAAACACTGGTGCTGTACGCTCAAGAGATCCCCTTGCTGGGCCGCACTGGAGCTGCACAGCGCCTGGTTGAGGGCCGCCTGCTGGCAGCGGTCTTGTTGCCGCGTGCTCTCGATAGCTGAAGCTGCCAGGCTGGCGAAGGCAAGGCCAGGACCAGGGGCTTGCCCCCGCATGAACGCATGAAGAGGGGGACCGGACTGCGCTTCCAGTGTTAGCTGGAGGCTGGCCTTGACGCCAGACATTGCCTCTGCGGGCTTGGCTGAGCCGCTTTCCTGGGGCAATGCCTGGCGGGGTCCTCTCTTCGCAGAACACATGACTTTTTGGTGAACTTAGTTTACTCCCTTTGGAGAAAGCCGGAAGGGGAGGCGCAGTGTGGGCAGCAAAGAGCGGCGGGAGCGCGAACGCGAGGCCATGCGGCAGGCAATGCTGGAGGCGGCTCTGGTGATTGCCGCTCAGGAGGGCTGGCAGGCTGTCACCATGCGTCGAGTGGCTGAGCGCATCGATATAGTCCCTCCGCGCTCTATAAATACTTCGAAGATAAGGAGGCTATTCTCGAAACGCTGCTGGTGCAGGGCTTCGCGCGCTTGTTGGAGGAGCTACGCCAGGCCGCTGCTGAGGAGGAGGACCCAGAGGAGCGACTACTCCAGATTGCCTCTGCCTACTGGAGTTTCGTCTGGCGCAATCAGACGCTCTATGAGTTGATGTTTAGCCTGCATCAGGGGCAGCATGATATTAAGGAGGCTAAGGCCACCTTTGCCCTGGTGCGGTCGGCTCTGGCAAGCTGGAGCGAGGCCCAAGCCGTGGCCTTGCGCGATCTGGATGACGCCGTCGATATCCTCTGGTCCGCTCTGCATGGCCTGGTAAGCCTGGCGCTTGCCTTCCTGATCTACGGTGGCCCACCTCGCGCTCAGTTACTTCTGAAACGGGCGGTACACGATCTGCTGCGTGCCTGGAAACAGGCTCCCTCGTCCTAATTTTTTTTGAAGTACGGTGAACTTAGTTCTCTTTATTAACAACGTTAACGAGATGTCGCGATGATGCTCTGGACGCTCCTCTTTGAGCTGCTGCTGCGGGCGATCGCCGCCGGCCAGCGGCAGCGGGCTTTCACTATGCCGCTGCGCCTGCTATTCCTCCTGGAGCGCTGGCTGCCAGTCCTCAGCGAACGCCTCTGTGCCGGCATGTCGCTCTAGCTGGTGGGCACCCGCTCCGCTGCCAACGCTTTGGCGCCGCCTGGGCTGACGAGAAGCAAGCGGCCTGCGCTGACCTGTCAGCGGCTCGCTTGACCTCCGCTCTGCTGAAGGTGTGAGGCAGTTTGGAAGCTCGTGGTATGGCTTGCTCTTCCCGGTGAGTCTTGCAGCACTCGTAAAAGGCCCTTGCTTGATGGAGATGAATTCTGCGCCTCGCTATACTGGGGGTAAAGACCGGACGGCTGCACTGGCCAAGCGGTTATAAGAGATTTTCCTGATCCTTATGGTAATAGCGAGTCATGGGGATCAGGTGCCATGTGGTCGAACTAAACGGATTATCAAGGCAAAACGAGGAGATAGAATCATGCCGCGAATGACAAGGCGCAGTTTCCTCAAGCGAACCTCCGTCGGCGTGGCCGCCGGAAGCGCCCTGGTGGGGGCTTTTGCTGTGGCAAAGCCAGTTGAAGCGCAGTCAGCAGGGGCAAGTACTGCAGGAGCGGGGCGGATGACGTATGCCGACCTGGCATCCGCCCCGGCGAACGACGAGCCTCTGGTGCTGCATGTGCGTCAACGTAGCACAGGAGAAGTCAGTATTCTCACCGGCACACGCGAAATCACCTATCGCGATCCACGCCTGGTTGCTCACCTCCTCAAGAGGGTTGCACGGCCATGATCATCGCCTGCATGTGGCAGGGGAAGGAGAGGTAAGGTCAATGTCATCCCATCGCGAAGCTCCAGAGATTGCCAAAGATCCGGTTGCTGACAACACTGACGTCTATGCCTTTGTCAGCCCAGACAGGCCGGAGACAGTTACCCTGATCGCCAACTACATTCCGCTCCAGGAGCCAGCCGGAGGCCCTAACTTTTATGAATTTGGCGATGATGTCCTCTATGAGATCCACATCGACAACGACGGCGACGCCCTGGCCGATATTACCTATCAATTTCGCTTTGAGACGGAGGTACGCAACCCCGATACCTTTCTCTACAATACTGGACCGATCACTGCGCTCGACAGCCCTAACTGGAACCGGCGTCAGTTCTACACGGTGACGCGCCTCGAAGAGGACGGTACCAGCAAAGTATTGGGGCGGCACCTGGCCTGTCCGCCTTGCAACATTGGACCACTCTCAACACCCCACTATGAGGAACTGGCCAAAGCAGCTATTCATCAGCTGCCGGGCGGCGGTCAGGTCTTCGCTGGTCAGCGCAACGAAGGTTTCTACGTGGACCTGGGGGCTATTTTCGATCTGCTCGACATTCGCCCGTTGCAGAATCTGCATCTCTTCCCGCGACCTCCACAGCCGGGGGTTGATGCTACCAAAGATCTCAACGTTCACAGTATCGCCCTGCAGGTGCCCAAATCCAGCCTGACGCGTGAGGGCTATGCCGCTGCCGATCACAAAAATCCGCGCTCGGTCATCGGGGTTTGGGCCTCAGCCAGCCGCCAGAAGGTGACTCTGCACGACCATGAGCAAGAGCCTGCCCATACGGGGCCTTGGGTGCAGGTCTCACGCCTGGGCAACCCTCTCTTCAACGAGGTCATTGTCCCGCTAGGCCAGAAGAACCTCTGGAATCGCCTGGCTCCCAAAGATGACGCTGCCTTCGTCAAGTACGTCGAGCATCCAGAAGTAGCGCGCCTGCTGCCTGTACTCTACCCCGGCGTCTTCCCGCACCTGCAGGCGTTGACGGCGCCGCGCGCTGACCTGGTTGCCATTCTGCTCACGGGAATCCCCGCCGGCCTCATTGACGGCTTCCAGAACTTCACCGGCTCGAAGCCTGCTGACCTGCTACGGCTGAACGTAGCCATTCCGCCCTCCAGCAAGCCGAACATCTTCGGTATTCTCGGCGGCGACCTGGCTGGTTTCCCCAATGGGCGGCGCGTCTTCGACGACGTGGTGACCATTGAACTGCGGGCTGTGGCGGGGGCCACCTATCCGCTCATCGATCATAACTATACGCCCGATGCCGCCGTCTCCAAGCTCACCGGAGGCGTTCCTCCGCGCACCAACTACCTCAAGCACTTTCCTTACTTAGCCACGCCCAAGAGTGGCTTTGATGTTCCGGCGAGCTGAAGGCCAGGGCGGTCCAGCCTGGGAGAGGCCCCGGTCAGCCTGCCGGGCGCCGAGCATGGCTGGCCGCCCATCTTGTCCAGTGCCAGCAGCCAGGCTGCCCTCATGGCCCAGCCGAGTCAGGCGCCTGGCTCGTCCTGCTGGTCTACCGTGCAGCACTGCCAGCGCAGTAACTGGTGACAGGCCCACCACAGCAATGATGATGGGAGGGATGGAGAGAAGAGATGGAGGAAAGTCAGTCTTTTTTTGAGCGTGTTCACAGTGAACCCGTGGTTCTGGAAATTGGCGGCGAAGTCGGGGCCCTGGTCCTCTATACTGGCCCCGAGCTGCGTGGCAAAGAGATCGAGGTAAGTCCCGTGCACGAGCCGCAGCGACGTACCCACACGGCGGTATTAGAGCGACATTTCAACGGCAAGCAGCTCTTCGCTGCCGTTTTTGCGGCTCTGCCTGCCGGCGTCTATACCTTGTGGAACCTCGATGGCCAGGCGGCGGGCACGGTAGCCATCAAGGGGGGCTGCGTCAACGAAGTCGATTGGCGGCAGCCTCGACAGGCGAGCACAGGCCACTGAAGCCAGCATAAGAGGCCGGGTACTCTGCCACCGCTGCAACCACGAGGCGGCATTGCGCTTTCACTGCGCGTTAGCTATAATTGGCGATGGAAGCGTCAGGACGATCGGTGCTGCGGCGATTACCCTCTCCGCCCGTCGTCTCCCCAGGCAAAAGAGCTGGTCGGCCTCAGCCAGCTAGCAGGAGTGGAGCGCAGGCAGGAGAAACAGGCGCTACAGCCACGCTCCGTTTGATGTGCTCGATCGTCCTGTCGTGTAGCGCCGCTGTACTCGCTAGGGGAGCTTGGTGCAGCCAGGCTGAGAACACCACCGGAGTGTGTGGGGGACCCTGAACCAACCTGATCTGGGTAATGCCAGCGAAGGGAACGCGGGTGATTGAGAAAACTGTGACCTCGTCAGCAGCTGTCATAGTTTTCTGCTTCCCCTTCATTCATCCTGCAATCGGCGATTCCTGGCCTGAACGCTCTCCCCGCGCTTGATCCGCTTTGTGGAGGTCAGGTCATTATGTCTGCCGCTGAAAGGCCAGCCACATCTGCAGGCGGCAGTCTCTCCGCTCGTCTGCGTGAGAGCGTCCTGCCCCTGTGGCAGCGCCAGTTGCAACATCCCTTTGTTGTCGCCCTCGGCGACGGCTCCCTGCCGCGCGCCAATTTCGAGTTCTATATCCGGCAAGATGCCCTCTTTCTGGACGTGCTGGCGAAATGTTTCGCCTATGCGGCGACACGGAGCGAGGATCATGCCGAGATCGAGCAATTTGGTCGTCTGCTGCTCAACACCCTCGTGGTCGAGCAGGATCTGCACCGCCGTTACGGCGAGCGCTTTGGCTTGACGCCTGAGCAGATGGCCGCCACGCCGATGGCGCCCACCAACTACGCCTATACCCGCCATCTTCTGACGATCGCTACCACTGGCTCTCTCCCCGAGATCATCACCTCCATGCTGCCCTGTGCCTGGATCTACGCCGAGGTAGGCACGCATCTCACGGGCAACAGGCCGCCTGCCCCTGGTCATCCTTATGCCGATTGGCTACGTACCTATGCCGATCCCGAATTCGATGCCGTGGGGCGCTGGCTGCGCGAACGTCTGGATCTGCACGCTGAGCGCCTCTCGGCGGCAGCCATTGCCCGTCTCTACGAGATTTTTCGCATCAGCACCTGCTATGAATGGCTCTTTTGGGAAATGGCCTGGCGACAAGAGCAATGGCTGGCCTGATCGCCCAGGGCAGGGAATATTGCCAGGGACTGGTAATGTCATCGAGATAACAGAAGAGCGAGGAAGAGCATGAGTGAAGAGCAGCGACACCCGCGGGCGTTAACCATCGCTGGCTCGGATTCGTCCGCGGGGGCCGGCATTCAGGCCGATCTCAAGACCTTCGCCGCCCTGGAGGTCTACGGTCTCTCAGCCATCACGGCCATCACGGCCCAGAACACCCTGGGGGTGCGGGCCGCTTTCGAACTGCCACCGGAGCTAGTTGAGGCCCAGATCGACGCGGTGCTCGAAGACATCGGAGCCGATGCTGCCAAGACTGGCATGCTCGCTACTGCCCCCATTATTGAAGCAGTCGCCCGCAGCGTCGCTCGCTGGAAACTGCGACTGGTTGTTGATCCAGTGATGGCTGCCAAAAGTGGAGACCCGCTGCTGCGGCCCGAGGCGGTTGCGGCCCTGCGCGGTGTCTTGCTACCTCTGGCGGAGGTGGTAACGCCCAATCTGCCGGAGGCTGAGATGCTGACCGGACGGCATATCGAGACGCTGGAGGAGATGCGTGAGGCGGCCCGGGCTATCCACGATCGCGGAGCGCGCCACGTCGTTGTCAAAGGCGGGCACCGTCTGGATGCCCCGATCGATGTCTACTTTGATGGAACCGGCTTCAGTGAATTGCGCGCCGAGCGCATTGAGACCCGTCATACCCACGGCACCGGCTGCACCTTCTCGGCTGCCATTGCCGCCTTCCTGGCGCACGGGCTCTCTGTTGCCGAGGCAGTAGCTGAGGCCAAGCGCTATGTGACCGAAGCTATCCGGCATGCCCCAGGTCTCGGTCACGGTCACGGACCCACCGAGCACTTCTGGCAATGGAGGCAGAGCAAAGAGGCACAGACACGATGAATCAGCAGCAAGAAGACAACAATACTGGCCTGGGAAAGCTAGAAGGGCTGGCATCCCTGGTGGGGATCATTCGCGCCCGCAAGCCCCTGGTGCATCATATCACCAACATGGTGGTGATGAACGACACCGCCAACGTAACACTCGCCATCGGGGCCTTGCCCGTCATGGCCCATGCGCGCGAAGAAGTGGAAGAGATGGTCCGCCTCGCCAGCGCCCTGGTGCTCAACATCGGAACCCTTGTGCCTGAGCAGATCGAGGCCATGCTCCTGGCTGGCCGACAAGCGAATGAGCGGCAGATCCCCATTGTCCTCGATCCCGTCGGCGCCGGGGCCACACGCCTGCGCACCGAAAGCGCTCTCCGCCTGCTGCGAGAGCTGCACATCATGGCTCTGCGCGGCAACGCCTCCGAGATCGGGGCCTTACTGGGTGTGGAGGGCGAAACGCGCGGCGTCGAGTCGATCTCGTTGTCCGAGGAGCGGGAAAGCGTCGCCCAGCGGGCGGCGCGCCAGTTCGGCTGCTGTGTAACGATCACTGGAGCGCGCGACGTCATCAGCGATGGTCGGCGCCTGGCCTACGTCGAGAACGGTCATCCCTTGCTGGCCAGCATTACCGGCAGCGGCTGTATGGCTACTACTCTGGTGGCGGCCTTCCTCGCCGTGGAGCCGGATGCCTGGAAGGCCAGCATCGCTGCTCTTGTTACCCTCGGCCTGGCCGGCGAGCTGGCTGCCCAGAAGGCGGCGGGCCCCGGCACCTTCCGCTCCCATCTGATCGATGCCATCGCCGCTCTTGACGAGGAGACCATTCGTCGTGGACAGAAAGTGAGAGTGATCGCCTGATGGTGGAGCTATTGCCCTGTGGCTGGAAGCGCGAGGAGTTGATTCCGCGTCTGGCGTTGCATGTCCTCACCGACCGCGAGTGGTCGCGGGGGCGCGATATGCAGACCATGGCCGCGGCGGCCTTAGCTGGCGGGGCCACCATTATCCAACTGCGCGATAAGCAGGCGACAACGCGCACCCTGGTTGAGGAGGGCCTGGCGCTGCGCGAGCTGACCCGTCATCACGGTGCCTTGCTGATTGTCAACGACCGTGTTGATGTGGCGCTGGCGATCGAGGCCGACGGCGCTCACGTAGGGCAGGACGACATGCCCGTGGCGCTGGCTCGCAAGCTGCTAGGTCCCGGGCGCATCCTCGGCGTTTCGGCAGGTAACCTCGCAGAGGCCGAGCAGGCGGTAGCCGCCGGGGCGGACTACCTGGGAGTCGGCCCGATCTATCCGACGCGCGGCAAGGCCGATGCCGGCCCGGCCACCGGTCCCGCGCTCCTGCAAGCTATCAGTGCCCGCTATCAAGTGCCGCTGGTGGCGATTGGCGGGATTACGGCGGCCAACACGCCGGAGGTGATTGCGGCGGGCGCCTGTGGTGTCGCCGTCATCACCTCCGTTGTCGCTGCCGAGGACATCACCGCGGCAGCGCAAGCTATTGCCGAGCAGGTCAGGGTGGCGCGGGCCGCGGCTGGTCTGACCGGGGAAGCGACCTAGGTAGGCCTGGCCTGGCCGGGCGTCGTGAAATGATCCCAGCTCTGTACTGATAGCGGCTCCTCGCGTCCATCTGGCCAGCGCAGACGGAGGCCGCGAGCGGCCTCCGTAATCTGGCCAATGGGGGTGATGGGAGCCGCCCCTGCCGCGGCGAAACGCGCTTGTACGCGCTCTTCGTAGCCCGGAGCGACCGTAAAGAGCAGCTCATAATCCTCGCCACCGTGCAGCGCCCAGGCCAGCGGATCGCGCCCCAGGGTCGCGGCCAGAGCTTGCAGCTCCGTGGAGAGGGGCAAACGAGCCACCTCGATGCTAGCTCCCACGCCGCTGCGCTCACAGATATGGCCCAGGTCGCCGCTCAGGCCATCGCTCACATCGATGAGGGCCGTCACAATCTGCGGGCCGAGCTGGCTCAACAGGCGTCCCTCGGCCAGGCGAGGTCGTGGCACGCGATGGACGGCGCGCAGCCGCTCGCAGGCCGTCGGAGGATAAGGATGGTCTGGATAGAGCAGTGAATGTAGACCAGCCGCCGAGTCACCTGGATAACCGGTCACGAAAATGGTATCGCCAACGCGAGCGCCAGCACGCGTCAGCACCCGCCCACGCTCGCTCTCTCCAAGTAAGGTGATATCGATTGCCAGTGTCTCCGCGGCTCCAGTGCCGCTGACGTTGCCGCCAATGATCAACGTCTGAGCGGCGGCCGCTTCCTGGCGCAGGCCGCTGTAGATTCCTTCCAGGACCTCCAGCGGGCACCGACGCGGAATATGCAGGGAGACCAGGGCGTAGCGCGGCTCACCACCCATCGCCGCAATATCACTGAGGTTGATGGCCAACGCCTTCCGCCCGATCTCCTGTGGCGAGGAGGTGTGCAGCGTAAAATGCACCCCTTCGACCTGGCTGTCACAGGTCAGCAGCAAGAGCCGTGGACCGCCAGTATCGAGGACGGCGCAGTCATCTCCAATGCCAACCACAACCTCCTCGCGCGAGGGCAAGCCGGCTGTCAGACGGGCAATTAACTCAAATTCGCTCCAGGTCCCTGCAGACATCGCTTGGCAGTACCTCCAGGCTTCTCTCTGTCTATCACTTGTCTGTCGCTCCTTCCTTGTTCTCCAAACGAGGACAGCGCAGGCCCGCCGGGCAGCCGGGCCGCAGCAAGGAAGAGAAAACGCGCGGGCGCTCCCTCTAGCCAGGGTGCGCTATAGTCTCTGGTAGAGAACAGCGTATGCTATCTTCCAGTCTTACCGCACGGAGAAACAGCCCATGCAAACGATCATCAGCCTTCTCGGGCAGGTCCACATTCCTGCAATCATTGCGGCGCTGCTTCTCTGCCTGAGCTATCTGCCGCCCCTCTGGCGAGAGCTGCGGCAGCCCCAGGCGGGGGAGCGCCCCGGTCAGGCACGCTGGCGCCTGCTAGCCTTCCTCGGGGCCATTGGCGCCATGCTCGCGGTCCTGGTGACCCCCATTGATCATCTGGCGCGTAGTCAGCTCTTTCTCATGCACATGCTCCAGGTGATTGTCCTGAGCACTATCTGCGCCCCCCTGCTCCTGCTCGCCCTGCCGACTGCCCTGGCCAAGCGGCTCCAGGTGAGCGAGGATCAGGCCAGGGTCAACGGGCCTGCACTCCTTCGCTGGCTGACCCGCCCCTTGCCGGCCTCCATACTCTACAACGGCCTCTTCCTCCTCTGGCATCTGCCGCCGCTTTACCTCGCGATCAGCGAGCAAGCGTTCCTCTATGATCTCGCCCTGGTGATCCTGCTGCCGCTGGCCTTACTCAACTGGTGGCCATTGCTCGGCCCCACAGATGAAAAGCTGCGCCTCAGCTACCCGGCCCAGATGCTCTACGCCTTTCTCGATGGGCAACCGATTGACATCTTTGCCTTCCTGCTTGTCTTCTCGGGGACCCTCTTCTACCCTATCTACGCCCAGCAGCCGCATCCGCTTATTGCTCCACTCAGCGATCAGGAGGCCGCTGGGGCCATGTTACTTGTGCCAGGCCTTGTGGACCTGCTCGTCATGACGCCTCTCTTCTTTCGCTGGCTGGCTGTGCTTGAAGAGAAAGCCAGGGTGCGCGATCAGCAGCTTCAGCAGGCGCTGGAGGCAGAAGAGCAACAGCGAGCATTGTCAGAAGACCGGCAAACAGCGCCTTCTCCCGGCTCACCGCGCTCGGAGTGACTGCGAAAAGCATGCTCTCTGGCAACCGACTGGTTGAGGGCAGACAGACCGACAGACAGACTGACTGACGAAGATCGGAGCCTGTCCTCAACCAGCCTCAGATGGCTAAGCGCTCCGCGGCCCTTTGGCTGTTTCTTCCAGAGTCGGTCGCCTGAAAGGAGGCGGACGAAAGTGAAAGGGGGCACTCAGGCGCTACCACGTTTCAGCGCTGGCACCCCTTGCGGGCGCAGCCGTGGGCGTAGCGAACGCAGAAGAGCCAGCACCAGCGAACCATCATGCTGGTGGACGCGGTAGAGCGCCAGGCCAACCTTGGGCAGGCTCAGCGTCTCCGGATAGACCAGATAACGACTTTCCCAGCGCGGCTGAAACTTCTTCTTAAAGGCCAGGAGTGAAGGGCCACCTGTCAGGCCGGAGAGGCGGCCCGTCAGAAAACTGATGCTCGCCGCCAGCAGCGTCTCATCCTCCTCCTGATTGCAATTGCTTAAGGGAGCCAGCCCCAGGCTTACCACCTCTGCCCCCTGCTCCTTCAGGAAAAAGAGTGAGCGGGTCAGCAGCAGCTCCATCGTACCAGGAACCGCTTGAGATGAGCGACGCATCAAATCCAAGGCCCAGCCACGGCGCCCGTAGATCGGGACAAACGAGACAAAGGCGTGGACTGTTTGCTCTTGATCGATGGCCAGCGCATAGAGCTGAGGAGATGTCTCGAACGGATGGAAACGGCTCATACTGAAGCCCATTTCTGTGCCGCCCTTTTGCTGGAGCCACTCGCGGGAGATACGAGCCATTTGCGTCACATGCTCAGAGGAGGTCACACGCCCCTCGTAGAAAACCACTGTTAGCCCGGCCTTCTCAGCACGACGGGCGCTCGTCCGCAGATTCGCCATTGCACTACCCTGGAGCGAAAAGGAAGGCAGCTCAACGATGGCATCCTCACCAATCTTCAGCAGATGCAGACCAGCGGCGCGATAATAAGGAGCCAGCTCGGCACGCACCTGCCAGAAGACCGGAGTCCAATCCTGAAGCTCGCAGAAAGCCAGAAACTGGCGGATCAGTCCCGGCAGCTCGGCCTCTGGTCCTACGGGATCACCGGCCACCACCGCCGTCGTCCCCTGGAGCACAAAACCGATCACTGACCGACCCGAATCCGCGAAGAAAAAAGACTTTTCACCGACCAGCAAGTGATAAGAAATCGAATTCTGACCGTAGAGGCGGACCAGTTCCTCAACGCGCTGGCGTTCCTCGGTCTGCGAGAGCAAAGCCGCCGCCACCGGGCGAAAAATCTGCCACATCCCATAACCCACGGCACTCATACACAGTAGCGGGAGCGCACGTGCAAAAAGAAAAGCCGGGGTCCCACGTGGAAAATGGAGATGGGCCCGGCTCAACAGTCCCAAAAGGACCGTCTCCAGACCCCAGCGGTCGATCAATGGCTCGAAATCGCTGTAGAGCGTTAAGAAGCCGCCAAGCGTGTAGAAAAAGACGATGCCCAGGCCCAGGGCCAGCACCACATAGCCGCGAAAGATCGAAGGAGGGTCACTGCGAGCCTGGAAGAGGGGAGAGCAGCAGCCCAGCAGGGCAGCCAACGTCAGAACGAGGAGAGAAGGGAGCGGCAAACCGGCCCTGGGATGGTAGAGCAATAGGGCTGAGAGCACTAACAAGAGCAAGGTCATCAGCCAGGCCTGGCGCTTACCGCGCGCCAAACCATAAGAGAGCATCAGCAGAAAGAAGCCTACCACCGCGGTCAAAGGATGGGCGTGCGGGTGAGAGACAGCCAGCGCGCCTAGCCAGGCATTGGGGAGGATATCCCAGGCTGCCAGGGCAGGCATAAACAGAGAAAGCATATCCACCAATCCCACCAGACCGATCACCACGACGATCCCCAGGCGGCTCAGGCGGCGAAGCTGTTGATGTGCAGCAACGCTGCGAGAAAAAACAACCCCTAGCATGGAATTTCTTCTTCAACTTCCCTTCTATACTGAGCGATCAAGTTGCCTGTTCTGTCAAAGAAACAATGCAGGCCGCTTCCATGCGGTCCAGCGATAAGCTACCTGAAAGGCGCCTGGAGATATCTTTTCCCAGGAGAGTCGGCTCACTCCTTTCAGGTTCTTCTTCTCTTTCTGCTAGAGTTAGACGTAGAAACAGGTAGAAAAGTTGCGATGGCTAGGAGTTCTGGAGGGTCGGCCCGCCTGGAAAGCTCTTCCCGGGCGGATCGGCCTGCAGTGGAGCTGGCTGATTGCTTGCATCAGATGCTGATTAAGAATATACTGCATAAAAGAAGGATTATCATGAAGGAAGCGGCCAAAGAAGTGAATAGAAAGGAGGGAATATGAACTTCTCACTCCTCAACAAGCTGGTTCAGGCGGCGAAGCGGGACGGCCTGACCCTGCAGTGGAGTCTGATCCATCTGCTCGATCGGCTTGAACGCTACGAGCAGCGGCTGGGCTATCTCCGCTACCGCGATGGAGACAGCGACGCGAGCGAAGCGCAGCAGTTGCGTCTGGACAATGAGGCTCTAGCCCTCGTACTGCTCGCCGTCTTAAAGGCCTATCCGGCGGGGGCTGATATTGCCCTCGACGAGCCGCGCTTACCCGAGCTGGCCTCTCTACTCACCGAACTGGCACCGGAGCGCCGTGATGGGCAGGCGAGAGAGAAGCGCGAGCGTTGCTAGCCGTGACCAGAGCTGCTGATCGGATCGAGGGTAGCGAGAAGGGCCTGGCCCGACAGACGCGGCCTGCGTCGATAAGCTGAGCTGGCAAAGGTTAGTTTCTGCTTAGAAAAGCCTACAGCGGAGCTTATCTGCCGCTGCTGCGCTTGTCATCCCCGGCAGAAGACGCTACCCTGTTTAGCAGGAAGAACGAAAGCGAGGCAACGGTGTATGCAAATAGATCAGCAACAGGAAAGCCCCTGGCGAGGAAAGCGTGGAAGCGATGGACATCTTGCCCAGCGTGCCCTGGAGGGAGACGAGAGCGCCTTTGAAGCGCTTGTCCAGCGCTACAGCGGTCCGCTCTTCAGCTTCATTTGCCACTTTCTAGGTGACTACGATCAGGCCTGTGATATTTTACAGCAAGTCTTGCTCCAGCTCTACCTCTCGCTGCCCGGCCTCCATTTGAGCGTCCCTCTCAAACCCTGGCTCTTTCAAGTCGCGCGCAACCGCTGTCTTGACGAGCTGAGAAGGAAGCGAGCAGTAACCTTCTCCGAGCTGGAGGGTGGGGGAGAGGAAGGAGAAGAGCTACCTGTCGCCGTTGAGAGCATTGCGGACGGACGTCCCCTACCCGATGAGTTGGCTGAACGCCATGATCTCCAGCGACTGCTCCTGGAAGCCATTGACAGCCTGCCGCCCCGTTTTCGGGCTGTTGTGCTGCTGCGTTACACAGCCCAGTTGAGCTTTGCCGAGATCGGGCAGGCGCTCAGCATGCCCGAAGCCACCGCCAAAACCTATTTCCAGCGCTCCAAGCCTCTCTTGCGCGCTTCCCTCACCGGACAGGTGCGAGCCGGGACCCCCTCCTGACAGGCCAGAAGGAAGCGGCCTGCCAGGCAGGAGGGCAGGACGTCAGCCCACCCAGCCGCTCTAGAAATTCGAAGCGTCCTTCACCTCCTCACGATAGAGCGCAGCGATACGCTCTGCTGTGGTTAGCACCGCCGCACGCAGACGCGCCGGACTCAGCACCACGGCCTCGCTGCCAAGCGAGAGCACATAGGCGACAGCCTCCTGCAGCGACTCCTGTTGCACACGTATCAGCACACTGCCATCTGCCTCTTCCCGCAGCACCGTATAGTTGCCACGCAAGCGATGGCGCGCCGCGGCCTTGACGCGCAAGGTCGCCGTCAGCGGCTGCTCCTGTTCGGCTAGATGGTGCCGTGTCTCCTTCCAATAGATTTGCAAATCAAAATTCGGTGGTGGCTGAATCCGCTCCTGGCGAACACGCAGATCCTGAATATAGCCAACGCGGAAAGTCTCAACCTGCTGACTCGCATGGCAGAAGGCTACCAGGTACCAGACCCCGGTGCGCACCTGGCGCGAAGTCAGACCTTTATAGACCAGGCCGTAGGGATCAACCCGTAGCCAGCGCAGAGCGGGCATGGCCTGGCGGGTTGTCCAGGGATAAAGCAGGTCGAGGCGGTGCCCCGTCAGCACAGCGTGACGAATACGTTCCAAAAACGCGCCTGTTGTCCCATCGTCCTCCCAGGCCGTGGTATCGAACAAGATATGCTCGCGCGCTGCCTGGATATCGGCGCGGTACTCCTCCGGCAGTGCGGCCTCCAGCTTAAAGAGTGCCCGGTGCAGACCATCGTCGTCGGCAAAGAGGCTATAATTGCCGGCCATATCCACGCCGAGCACCAGCGAGACCGCTTCCTCGCGTGTAAAGACGGTCGCATCGAAGTGGTAGTGATCTGCAAGATAGTAGCCGCCGCCCGGGCCGTAATCCATCGCAATGGGGACATGAGCAAGCGAAAGGGCATCGATGTCACGATAGATGGTGCGTGCTGAGACTCCCAGAATGCTCGCCAGACGTTGAGCCGTCATCTTCCCGCGTGTTTGCAGGAGCAGAGTAATCGCCAGCAAGCGCTCTATCTTCTGCATACTTCTAGTATGGAACGATCCTACTGAAAAGACAAGGGATACTACGGAACACGCTGCGCAATTGTGCCGCTCTACACACTATCTGCTCTTTTCTTCCGGGCCTATAGGCGAGCGCTGAGATGGCCAGGCTTCTCCCCTGGCGCAGCGAATTTCGCAGCCTGCCTCCCGATTGAGTGAAAGACTGACACCTTGCTGTCAGCTATAGGTGCCTAGACTGTTCCTGGAGGAACACCCAAGTCTCCCGATAGACGGAGCAGCCCCTTGTCGGGTCTGTCCGAGAGAAATCCTCGCCTGTTGCTGTCAATGCCTGCCGGAAAGGAACACTTCTCATGTCTGCGATCGTCGCCGAATCGATGCCTAAAACATTCTTTTCTATCGATATTGGGTGGTGGAGAAGCAACTGGCGCATCTGTAAACGGATCATCAGTCTCCTGCGACCCTACTGGCTAGCCTCATTGGGGGCAGTCATCTCGATGGTCCTGGCCACTATCGCGGCCCTCGTCGTCCCCTGGTTACTGGCCTGGGTCATCGACGTGGGCATTCGTGGGGGGCAGTTTCACAGCCTCTTGCTAGCTGCGGGTGCCATCCTGCTCATCAGTGCGCTGCGTGGCCTCTTTTCCTATGGCCAGAGCTATCTCTCGCAAGCCGTTTCCTATCATGTCGCCTATGACCTGCGCAACCAGGTCTATGATCATCTGCAGCGACTCGACTTCTCCTTCCACGACGACGCCGAGACGGGACAGCTCATGTCGCGTCTGACCGTTGACATTGAAGGGGTGCGCAACTTTATTCCCTTGGGGTTACTGCGCGCCCTAGTCGCGATTGTCACCTTTGGCGCTGTTGCCATTATCCTGCTCCAGCTCGACATCTTTCTTGCTCTCATTACGCTCATCAGTGTGCCTCTCTTGATGCTGCTTGCCGTGCAGGTGGGCAAGCGACTGCGCCCGCTCTGGGAGAAGGTCCAGCAAGAGAACGGGGTACTTGGCACCATTATGCAGGAGAGCTTGAGCGGCATGCGCGTTGTCAAATCCTTTGCGCGCGAGCCTTTCGAAGTCGAGAAATACGACCGACAGAATCGCAAGCTGCGCGAGCTGAATCTGGAGGCCATGCGCCTCTCGGCCTGGAATCAGCCCTTGATGGTCCTCGTTCTCAACCTGATCACAGTACTGCTCGTCTGGGTAGGGGGAGTAGCCGTGATCGGGCGTCAGCTGAGCCTGGGCACGCTGGTCGCCGTGACGCAGTATGTACTCGTGCTGGGCACGCCGACGCGCACCCTGGGCTTTATGGTGACCTGGTTCATGCGGGGCATCTCTTCTGCAGCGCGCATCTTCGAGATTCTCGACACCTCTCCCGCCATTACCGATGCTCCTGGAGCGCGTGAGCTGCGAGAGGTGCATGGCCATGTGCGTTACGAACATGTCTCCTTTGCCTATGCGGGCGGGCAGGAGGTGCTACACGATATTTCGATCGAAGCCAGGCCAGGAGAGGTCATTGCCATCCTCGGAGCCACTGGGGCTGGCAAGAGCACCCTGTTACACCTGCTTCCGCGCTTCTATGATGTCAGCGCGGGGCGCATTACTATCGATGGCCACGACGTGCGCGAAATCGCGCTCGCCTCGCTGCGGCGCTCAGTAGGGCTGGTCCTACAAGACGTCTTTCTCTTCAATGCCACACTGCGCGAAAACATTGCCTATGGCGTCGAGGAGGTCAGCGAGGAGCAGATCATTGCCGCAGCCAAAATCGCCCGCATCCATGACTTCATCTGCCGCTTGCCCAATGGCTACGATACCTGGGTGGGCGAGCGCGGTGTGACCCTCTCGGGAGGGCAGAAGCAACGCATCGCCATCGCGCGCACCCTGCTCCTCAATCCGCGCATCCTTATCCTGGACGACTCAACCTCCAGCGTCGACATGGAGACCGAATATCTGATTCAGCAGGCTCTGGAGGCGGTCATGCGTGGACGCACGACATTCGTCGTGGCCTCGCGCCTGCGCACCATCAAGCATGCCCATCAGATTCTCATCCTTGATCGCGGTCGCATTGTCGAACGCGGCACGCACGAAAGCCTCCTGGCGCGCAACGGCCTCTACCGCCGTCTCTACGACCTGCAGCTACGTGAGCAAGAAGAATTTGAGGAACGATACCGGCATCAGCGCATCGATCAGGAACAGAGAGCGAATCAAGCCGAAGCGAAAAGGGACTCTCAGGTCGAGACGGAGAAGGAAGGCTGTTGTCAACAGAGAGGAGGGAAGAGATGACGGATCAGCGGCAGAAAGCCGAGAGACACCAGCGCAGTCGCTCTTATTTAGAGCAGCGGCGGCGCCTCTTGTGGGAAGAGAATACGCTGGCCAGTGCCGATGAAAGCGAGACGCGCCGCTTTGACTGGCGCTCCATTCGCCTCTTTGGTGTCTACCTCGCCCGCTACAAGGGCCTGACCGCCCTGAGCGTCCTGTTGATGCTCATCTACACCGCGACCAATCTCGCCAATCCCTATCTAATTGGGGTAGCTATTGACAACTTCATCACCCGTGCCGACCTGGGGGGTCTGGCCCTGATCTGTCTGCTGCTCCTGCTGGTCAACGTTGTGATGTGGCAGGCCCAATACTGGCAGATCTGGACCATGTCCTGGGCGGGGCAGCAAGTGCTCTATCTGCTCAGCTCTGACATGTTCAACCATCTACAGCAGCTTTCGCTGAGCTTTTACGACCGTACCCAGATCGGGCGCGTCATGTCCCGCCTGCAGAGCGACATTGACGTGCTGGAGAGCATGCTCAGCTCGGGACTGCTCTCCATTCTAGGCTCGCTGGTGGCCCTCGTAGGCATTATTGGGGCAATGATTGCCATGAACGCCTGGCTGGCCCTGCTCTCCTTCGCCGTACTGCCGGTCATGTTTATCATCGCGGCCTTCTGGTCGCGTCACGCCGAGCGCTCCTTCCGGCGCACGCGAGCGGCCATCTCGCTCGTCAATGCCACGCTGCAAGAGAATATCTCAGGCATGCGCGTGATTCAGAGCCTGGCACGAGAAGGACGCAACCGCAGCGAATTCGACGAGCTCAATGCCTACAATCGCGATACCAACCTGGAAGCGAACCGTATTTCCTCGCTGGTGCTCCCGCTGGTCGAGGTTGTAGCGGCCATCGCCATTGCCCTGGTAGTGGTTTACGGCGGCATGGAGGTCGCGCGTGGCACTCTGCAGGTCGGCGTGCTCGTGGCCTTTACCCTGTACATTAACCGTTTCTTTGATCCCATTCGGGAGCTAAGTATGCAGTACACCCAGCTCCAGCGTGCTGCTGTGGCTGCCGAGCGCATTTATCAGATCCTCTCCATCCCGGTGGAGATCAAAGACAGGCCGGGAGCCGCTGAACTGCCGCCGATTCGGGGCGAGATTGAATTTCGCAACGTCACCTTTGGTTACACGCCCCGCTACACAGTGCTGCGCGGGCTGAACCTGCACATCAAGCCTGGGCAGACCGTGGCCATTGTCGGGCCGACGGGAGCCGGCAAGACGACCATCGCGGGCCTGGTCACCCGCTTCTACGATGTCCAGGGGGGAGCTGTCCTGATCGATGGCTATGATGTGCGCGACGTCACCCAGCGCTCGCTACGCCAGCAGATCGGGGTTGTACCGCAGGACCCCTTTCTCTTTACGGGGACAGTCAAGGAGAACATCCGCTACGGTCGGTTGGAGGCCAGTGATGAAGAGGTCATAGCGGCGGCGCGGGCCGTGGGCCTGCACGACCTGGTCGAACGTCTTCCCCAGGGCTACGAGACGCCGATTCGCGAGCGTGGGCGCAACCTGAGCATGGGTCAGCGGCAGCTGATCTCTTTCGCGCGGGCGCTGCTGGCTGATCCGCGCATTCTGATTCTCGACGAAGCCACTGCCAATATCGATACTGTGACCGAGCTGATCGTGCAACAAGGACTCCAGCGCCTGCTGCAGGGGCGTACGGCCATTGTGATCGCTCATCGCCTCTCAACGATCAAGAACGCTGACCTGATCGTCGTGCTCCAGCAAGGCCAGGTGGTCGAACAGGGCAGGCACGAAGAATTACTGGCCCGTAACGGGGTCTATGCCAGGCTCTATGCAATGGGCTTTCGCGAGGCCACAGGCAGTGAGGCGAGCGAATCCGCCGGGCAAGACGAGCCAGATCGGCTGCAGGAATGGGTTGTTTCCTAAAGCGAGATAGATAGATAAGGCGGGTGAAAGCTGTGTAACGAGTAAAGAAGGTCTGAGCCGGGAGCTGTGCTGCTCATCTCGGCTTGACAGAGCGGGGGAGAGCTTCTTATCATCAATCATAGATAGGATGGTTGTCAGGTGGTAGCGTGGCCTGCCCGGGATGTGCAGGACCGCCATCGCCCAGGAGCCGCGCGGCTTTTCTCCTCCGCTAGCCGGCTCCCTTGCGGGATGAGCCTGGTTGCTCCTGACGCATTGCTCCCCAGAGGGCATGCTGTAGCGTGCCGCCGTCGTTCTCTCGCTTGGGCTGCCACGCCCTTGGGAGGACGGTGATGCGCATCTCGTCACGTCCTGCCGCGCTACTGCCCTTGTGAAAAGGAGCTTTATGCGAGTTGAAACGCAGACTGAAGCCGATCCTGATCGACGCACGACTGTAGTCCCGCCAACCACTCCTGTTCCTCGATCTGTTATCCCCTGGTGGGATGACCTTGATCCTGTTGTCCGAGCGGAATTGCACCTTCCGGACATCGCTGATGAAGGCCCTCCCGCCCAACCGCTGGATGTTGTAGTGATTGGGGCCGGCGTTGCTGGCTTAAGCGCGGCTCTGAGCGCCCGCCGTACGGGGGCGCGTGTCCTGGTGTTGGAGCGCAATGCGCTCATTGGATGTGGTACGAGTGGGCGCAATGCCGGCATCTTAAGCGTTGGCATTAATGCCGACCTGACGACCCTGCCTGCAGGGCATCCAGCGCTTGCCCTCTGGCCTGCCACCACCGAAGTTCTCTTCTCGCTGGTCAGGGAGGCGGCTCTCCCCGATTCGCTGCTCTCCCTGCATCTAACTGGCTCGCTAAGCCTGGCCGAGACCATCAGCGGGGCGCGCAACCTGGCACGTGAGGTCCATCTGCGGCTGCGCATGGGGCTGCGCGCGGAGCTGTGGACCCCAGCCCAGGTGGCAGAGGCTACCGGAGGCCGACTCAATGTGCGCACTGTCTATGCGGCCCTCTGGCTGCCGGATGAAGCGCGCGTACACCCGCTGACCCTGCTGGCGCACCTGGCGCGACGCGCCCGTCGTGCGGGTGTTGAACTGCGCGGCAACGCTCCGGTGATCTCCTACGAGGAGATACCTCTGCCTGGCGGGGCAAGTGGCTGGCGCCTGCATCTGGCCAACGGCCACACGCTACTGACGCGAGGGCTGATCCTGGCCGTAGGCCCGGGCGCTCGCCCCAATGCACGCCTGTATGCGCTGGCCTTCCGCGCCGAGCTGCCACCCGATTTCCCCGTCTTTGGGGATGCCCTGCCCTACACTTACGCGGACTTCAGGGCGGGCGAGGGACGGCTCACGGTGACTGGTGGTCGCTACGGTCGCGCCGGGGTCACGCGCAATGACGCCCATTACCATTGCCGGCTCAAAGAGCTGACCTATCACTGGCTGCCCGAGCTGGCAGAGCAGGAACCGGCCTACACCTGGGCCGTGGACCTCGAGGTCACACCGCAGATGGTCCCCGAGTTGCATCCTGTGGGGGCGGTGGCTCCTGCTCTGGCTGTCGAGGGGCTGGGGGCTCTGGGCATGCTCCCCGGTATGGTGCTGGGCGAGCGCGCCGGCGAACAGGTGGCTTCCGCGGTGAGCCGCTAATGCAGCGCGGTATGCCTCTTCTCGCCTCCGCAGAGGAGCGCATTCCTCACTGACGTGAGGACGTCGGGCGGGCGGGCACGTGTTGTCTCTCCAATGGCAGTGATGAGCCAGACGCCTCGCCTGCCCGATTTCCTGAGCCGTCGCCTCCATCTGATCTCTTTGCCCTGCATGAGCTTTTACTCGCGAGACGCCAGCCTCTGGTTTCCCTCGATCTCTTGCCTCCCGCATCGCCGTAATGCGTAACGTGCGCTCTGCGCTCTCTTCAGAAGCCAGAGCAGGTGAATGGGCTTGCCAAGTTGCTCATCTCCTGGTACTCTTGTGCCTAGAGGTACAAATGAATAGTTGTATAGATCACATAGCCACCTGGCCGCAAGTTGCCGTCGAGCGATGAGGCGATAGGTGGCATGAGCGTACAAGCGCGTATACATGCCTTTTGTTACAGGCGTGGCCGCGTTTTATATAATACTGTGGTCGCAGGTAGAAAAGTTCTCTTCTCCTGGGAATACTCCACAGTGTGAGATACCAGCTGTCAAATCACTGAACCAGTGAAGGAGTACGTATTTGGGCAGATTCACCTTTCAAGGAGCGCATCTCGTCGATGCACTGGCCGAGTTGTCTGACAGCAGTATTACTGTTGCGGATGGGCGTATTGAGCCGGCGAGCGGAGGAGAGCAGCCGGGCTTAGTCATCGAGGCTGAGGATGCCATCCTGCTGCCGGGCTTCATTGATGTGCATACTCATGGTGGAGGTGGTTTCAATCTCAGTACGGAGGACGCCAGCGAGATCTGTGCCTATGCCCGTTGGGCGCCTGGTAGCGGGACCACGGCCTTTCTTATTGGGGTCATTGGGGTCCCATATACCTTGCCAGAAGAGCAGCTGAGGGCAGCGGTAGAGGCCATTGAGCGCTGTGAGGCCAGTCGGGAGCCGTTGGCTGAGCCGCTGGGCATCCATCTGGAGGGTCCCTATCTGAATATTGCGCGCAGGGGGGCGCACCTGCCCGAGTGGCTGCGCCAGCCCAGTGAGGCGGAGGCCGAGCGCATTCTGGAACTGACCCGCGGCCATCTCCGGCTGGTGACCCTGGCGCCCGAGCTGCCCGGCGCTGAGGCCATGATCCGCCGCTTCCTGGAGGCGGGAGTCACTGTCAGCCTGGGGCATTCTGATGCTTCGTACGAGCAGGCGCGGCGGGCCTTTGCTCTGGGGGTGAGCCACGTCACGCACTGCTTTAACGCCATGCGTCCTCTCCATCATCGGGAGCCGGGACCGCTGGGAGCCCTGGTCGAAGCGGGACATGTACGCGGCGAGTTGATCGCCGATGGGGTGCATGTTCATCCAGCGGCCATGAAGGCGCTGGTCAAAGCCCTGGGGCCTGAGCGCACCGTGGTCATTACTGATGCCCTCTGTGGCGCGGGCAGCCCGGAGCGCTCCTTTGAGTTTGGGGGCCAGCGGGCTACCGTCATCGATGGCGCGGCGCGCCTGCCGGATGGCACGATCACGGGGAGCGTGTTGACGATGGAGCAGGCCTTACGCAACGTCGTGCAGATGCTCGGTTTCTCCTTGCGCGATGCTGCCCGTATGCTGGCCTACAATCCTGCCCTGGCTGCCGGCGTCGGCGAGCGCAAGGGCCGGCTCCAGCCTGGCTACGACGCTGACCTTCTCATCTTCGATCGGACACTCGCGCTGCAGGCGGTCCTTTGTCGGGGGCGGCTGGCCTTCGTCAGTGCCTCCTGGCGTGAGCGACTGGCTCGCCTGCTAGAATAAATGGCAAGACAAAGGATGCCCCGGACAAGCGCCGGGGCATTGCTTTGTCTTATCAGTTAAAGCAAGCAGACGGAAAGACAGATGCCAGGGTGGGGAGCGCTGGCTTAGAGCGTCAGCGTGACCTTCTGGAGGCCGCGCGGCACATCAGGATTGTAGCCGCGGGTCAGCGCCAGATGGAGGGCCAGCATCTGGCCGGGGAGGATGGCCGTCACAGGACTCAGCCAGTCCGGGAGGCCGCTCACCAGAGGTAGAGGTGTGCGGGCCAGAGCCAGGGCCTCGGCCTCCTCCGAGATCACCAGTAGCTCTGCGCCGCGGCGCTGCAGCTCCTCGGCCAGCTCACGCATATCGCCGTAGGTCGCATCGCGCGGCATAATCAGGATAGCTGGCAGGCCGGCGTCGACCGTGGCGATGGGGCCGTGACGGAAGTCCGCTGAAGAATAGGCATTGGCCATTACGTAGGTCAGCTCCTTGAGCTTGAGCGTCAGCTCAAAGGCCGTGGCATAGTTGAAGCCGCGCCCGATCACCACACAGCGATCCATATAGCGATAGCGCTCGGCCAGACGGGCAATGTCTGTAGATTGGGCCAGCACCTGGTCAACGGCGGAGGGCAGGGCCTCTAAGGCCGTCAGATGGCTGGCTGACTCAGGACTCCAGGCGGCGGCGAAGAGGGCGAGAACTGTTAGCTGTGCGGTATAGGTCTTGGTAGCGGCGACGCTGCGCTCAGCTCCAGCGTGCAGGGCGACCACATGGTCGGCGGCCCGCGCCAAGGGAGAGCCGGCGTCGTTAGTGATGGCCAGCGTCGGACGGCCCTGGCGGCGGCCCTCTTCGAGCACAGCGACAATATCGGGTGACTGACCTGACTGCGAAATGCCAACGACAAGAGCCCCATCCAGGCGGGGGGGCCGGCCATAGAGAGTATAAAGCGAGGGCGTGGCCAGCGCGATGGTATGGCCGGCCAGGGCCGCCCAGACGTATTTCGCGTAGAGTGCGGCGTGGTCCGATGATCCCCGAGCGGCGATCAGCACATGGGTGAACGGTGGCAGGGAGGTGACAATCTCCTCTACGTGGGGGCGCTCCCGTTCGAGCAGGCGAGCGAGGACCTCGGGCTGGCTGCGGATCTCTTGCTCAAGCAATGATGAGGACATGCAGACACTTCTCCGTTCGCTCGTGGTCGGGTAGCCAACTTGCTGCGTCAGGCCGTCTGGTCTATCAGCAGCAGGCGTAGCGGTGGCTCAGCCTCCTTGGCTGACTCGCACAGGGCGCAGGCGGGCGTGGCTTAGCCCGGCCATCAGCCACCACGCCACTATCCTACCACGTTGTTGGCTGCTTGCCCACTCTCTTACGGCCCGACCCTCATCCGGGCGAGATCAACCGCATCCAGGCACGGTGCTCTCCCCACTCCGTTCGCTCAGTCAGCATCAACTTCAGCAGTGGCCTGCAGGCGTGCCTTACGTAGATGGGCTTGCAGATAGTGGGGATCGAGGCGTAACGCCTCTTCAACGGCAGCCAGGGCCTCGGCGCGACGTCCGAGTATCCCTAAAGCCCAGGCCTTGCCGTCCCAGGCGGGAACATACTGTCTATCCCGACGCAGGGCCTCCTCAAAGGACTCCAAAGCCTCCTCATGGCGCGCCAGCAGGCAAAGACAGGCTCCGCGCAGATACCAGGCAGCGGGATCTTCGGGCGCCAGGGCTAAGGCCCGCTCGACGGCGGCGAGCGCCTCGGGATAGCGAATCGCTCCCCACAGCTCGCGCGCATAGTTCAACCAGAAAGCTGCCTGCTCGTGTGCTGAAGCCTGAGACTGTGAGTGCTCTTCAGGCTTCTTAGACATCTACTACCTCCTCACTCACAGGCACTAGGTGAGCTGGCCACGACCCCTCATCGCTTATTGCTGAGGGTCGCTCTCATCTGACTGAGCGCGCAGGGCCGTCTGATAGGCTTCCCATGTGTCAACATCATGGGAAGCCAGTGCTTCCTCCACCTCGACGAGCGCTATCTCCGCGCGGTGGCGCTCAATCACGCGGCGTCCACCCTCATCCCCGGTGACACGCTCCAGCTCTGGGAAGAGATCTGAGGCGAAGAGCACAGGATTCCCGCGTCGTCCCTCATAGCTGGGGGCCACGATCCGTCGGCCAGAGCTGCGCCAGGCGGCGATCAGCCGATCGATCAGGTGAGGCGGGATGAAAGGCTGATCGCCTAGAAAGATCAGGGCAGCAGCGGGTGGCGGCTGGCCTAAGCGAGCAGCGCGGGCCAGCAGGGTCTGGAGGCCGCAGCGCAGCGAGGTGCTCATGCCCTGAGCATAGTCAGGGTTGATGACCAGCTCGACCGCTGGATCGGCGGCGTAGGCGCCCAGGGCCGCGCGCACCTCCTCAGCGCGGTGACCCAGAACGATCACCAGGGGGCGGGCCTGCGACCGCAAAACGGCCTCCACGCTGTGCTGCAGCAGCGGGCGCCCGGCCAGGGGCAAGAGCAACTTATGTCGGCCCCCACCCATACGGCTAGAGGTGCCCGCGGCCAGGAGAATGGCGGCGCATACTGGCTCTTCGCTCACGATGGCTTCCTCGCTGTGTCTGGCGTTCGTCTCAGGCTTGTCGGCCATGCTATAATAGCACTTGACCGCGCGCAGCCGAGATCTTCAATACAATACTGCTCTATAGTATAGCATCATCAGCTCGGCGAGGAACGCGGCTGACCCCGTCGCAATTGACAGGAGGACGGCCAGCTCCGGCGTTCCCCTCTGGGTGGGAGATCAAGAAAGGCAAGATAGCAGTTTTATGCTCACAACTCCCTCGGCGAAGGATGAGCGTGTCACGGCGCTTGAGGCCGCGACACTGGAGAAGTACCGGCGCCTGCAGGCCATCCTGAGAGAGATGCAGTCGGTTCTAGTGGCCTACTCTGGCGGCGTCGATAGTACCCTGCTCTTGAAGGTGGCCCACGACGAACTTGGCGAGCGGGCGCTTGGAGCGTTGGCGCTCTCACCTGCCTATGCGCCCGAGGAGGGCGAAGCCGCGCTGCAGCTGGCACGCGAGCTGGGCATTCGTGTGCTGACCGTCGAGACTCATGAGCTTGAAGATGAGCGCTATCTGGCGAATCAGCCCAATCGCTGCTATTTTTGTAAAACGGAGCTGTTCACCCACCTGACGGCTCTGGCCCGGCGGCATGGCCTACGCTATGTAGCCTATGGGGTCAACAAAGACGATGAGGGTGATTTCCGTCCAGGGCAGCGCGCAGCCCGCGAGTTTGGCGTGCGAGGTCCCTTGTTGGAGGCGGAGCTGCACAAAAGCGAGATCAGGACCCTGGCGCGCTGGCTGGGTCTGCCTGTCTGGGATAAACCGGCGCTAGCCTGCTTTTCTTCGCGCATCCCCTATGGGACACGCATCGACCTCGAGACATTACAAAGGGTCTATCAGGCGGAGAAGCTCCTGCGTGAGCTGGGTTTGCGTCAGGTCCGTGTGCGCCATCATGGGGCCGTAGCTCGCATCGAGGTCGAGCGGCAGGACATGCCTCGCCTGATCGAAGAGGAGACGAGCCGCCAGGTCACGGAGGGCCTGCGCCGTCTCGGCTATCTCTATGTCACCCTCGATCTCCTCGGCTTCCGCAGCGGCAGTATGAACGAGGGCTTCTTCAGGAAGAAGAGGCCGGCGATGGAGGGTCATCAGGAGAGCAACCATGAGCAGAAGGAAGGCTCAGCAGACTAGCGGTATTGTAAGGCGCACTGCGGGGACCGCGGGGGCTGGCCAGAGCAACCGACAGGGAGGGCCGCAGGTGGGAGAGCGGAAGCAGGAAGTATCGATCAAGCAAGCACGAGAGGAGCGCAGACGGCGAGCACAGCAGCAGCGCGAACGGGCGCAGCAGCGGGCCAGACTCCGTACGTTGCTCATATCCAGCGGCGTTGTCGTCCTCTTTCTCCTGTTGCTGGGAGGAGGGGGCTACTTCCTGATTCGTGCCGGGTCTCAGGGTCAGGCTCAAGGCCAGCAAAGCCAGGCTCAGAGCCAGAACCACCCGATCGTCGACGCGGCCTATCCGCCAGTTGATCAGGTCTACTGTGATGCCAGCGAGCAGGTGGCAGTGCACTATCACGCCCATCTCTCGATCTACATCAACGGTCAAGCCGTGCAGATTCCTGCCAACACCGGCATTGCCAGCGACTGCATCTACTGGCTCCATACCCACGACACGACTGGTGTTATCCATATTGAGGCGCCGCAGAACGCCCGCTTCACCCTGGGCCAGTTCTTCGATATCTGGAAAAACCAGTTTGCCGGACTGGGCAACGGCTTCCCCAGCCAGCTTGACCAGACCAGCGGCTGGAGTGTCTACGTCGATGGCAAGCCCTATCAAGGCGACTTCCGCAGCCTCCAGCTACAGGCTCATGAACTCATCACCCTGGCCTATAACAGTCCGCACGTGCAACCCGACGTTGTCTACAACTGGGGCGGTCTCTAGAGGCAGGCGGCAGGCAATAATCTCGCGCGGCATTTCTCAGCTCTGCTGAGGGGCCCTGAAGGAGAGAGGCCGGCAGCGCAGCGAGGGTGGCGCGCACTGCTGTGCTGTGCCGTTGGCCCCTCTCCTTCTGATCTACTGATCGGCCTGCCAGTGGTCCGCAGGCGTCAGCGCAAAGACCAGCGTATTGCGCAGCTTGCCATCGGGAGCCCGGGCCTCGTTACGCAGGCAACCCTCAAAGACAAAGCCGAGACGGCGTGGAATGGCGGCGCTGCGTTCGTTGCGCTCGTCACAGCGGATGAAAATGCGGTTGGCTCCGAGCTGCCTCAAGGCAAAGCTGGTCAGCAGTTGTGTGGCTTCTGTGATATACCCTCGACCAGTAGCCGTGGCGCGCAGCCAGTAGCCGATCTCGAAGACCCGCGCCTGCCAATCGTGGGGATGCAGGCCGATGCCACCTACGAAGCGCTGATCGGCCCGGCTCAGCACCGCACAGCTGTAAGATTCGCGCATCAGCCAGGCAGCGCGCTGGCGGTTGATCCAATCGCGCGTCTCCTCGAGGCGCTGATGCTGATCAGCCCAGGGCATCCAGGGGCGCAGGTGGGCGCGCGACTCCTGGATGGCCTCAAAGAGGGCAGGAGCGTCCTCCTCACGATATGATCTTACGATGACACGCTGACCCTTCAGCTCTTCAAAATCGGGCATCAGGCTAAGGAAAAGTTCTTCCCCCATTGGAGTATTCCTTTCTTTTACGCTGGACTATGTATAAAAAGAAAGAGAACCGTATTTGGCATGCTATAGTTATGGAAAATGAAACGAGAGGCTCCCGAAGTGCAGCGAGGCAGGAAGCGGAGCTCATTCTATGATACAATGAAGGCAGCCGTCAAACAAGCGTTCTTCCGTCGCAGGGCGCGAACGACTGGAGAACAACTGTTAACTTTAAATATCTAGACAGTAGTAGAGGAAGAAGTCCAGGAAAAGTAGTAATTTGATGTTAAGAGCATAGCCATGCCAGAGCGACTCATTTATCTTGACCATGCGGCCACGACTGCCCTTGATCCGCGGGTGCTGGAGGCCATGTTGCCCTATCTCACCAGCGACTATGGCAATGCCAGCAGTATCTACACCCTGGGGCGGCGGGCCATGCAAGCCATTGACAGGGCGCGTGAAGAGATTGCCGCCATACTCAACTGCCGGCCCACCGAAATCGTGTTTACCGGCTGTGGCTCCGAGAGCGACAACCTGGCCATCAAGGGTGTCGCTCTGGCCGCGCGCAACAAAGGCCAGCACATCATCACCTCGTCCATCGAGCATCATGCCGTCCTGCACACCTGTCACTATCTGGAGCGTTTCGGCTTCAACGTCACCTATCTACCGGTGGACGAGCACGGGCTGGTGGACCCCGAGGCCGTTGAGCGAGCCATCACTGCTGAGACCGTCCTCGTCTCCGTCATGTATGCCAACAATGAGATTGGGACCATTGAGCCAGTTGAAGAGATTGGGCGCATCTGTCGGCAGCGCAAGGTTCCCTTCCACATTGATGCTGTCCAGGCGGGTGGGGCCTTACCACTCGACGTCAAGGCGCTCAACGCCGATCTGCTCTCCCTCTCGGCTCACAAATTCTATGGGCCGAAGGGCGTTGGCATTCTCTACGTGCGCCAGGGGGTCCGACTCCTGCCGCAGCTGCAAGGAGGCTCGCAGGAACGCGGTCGGCGAGCTGGAACCGAGAACGTGGCCGGCATTGTAGGAGCGGCCACGGCCCTGCGCCTGGCCTACGAGGAGCTGGAGCAGGTTCAACCGCGGCTGCGGACCATGCGTGATCGCCTGATCGAAGGTATCCTGAGCCGTGTCCCGCGCAGCCGTCTGACCGGCCATCCAACGCGACGCCTGGCCAACAACGCCAGCTTCTGCTTTGAGGGGGTCGAGGGTGAATCGATCCTGCTCAACCTTGATCTGCTCAACATTGCCGCCTCGACCGGCTCAGCCTGCACCTCTGGCTCGGTTGAACCCTCGCATGTCCTCGTCGCGCTCGGCCTGCCGCCCGAGTGGGCGCGCGGTAGTCTGCGCCTGACCCTCGGCAAAGACAACAGCGAAGAAGACGTCGACACCGTCCTCACTGTCCTGCCGGGCATCGTTGAGAAGCTGCGCAGTCTGGCCAGCTGAGTGTGGGCGGGCCGGGCCGGGCCGCTGGCTCAGGTGGCTCGTCCAAGACAAGAACAGAGCAGAGGGCGGACAGCGGGAAGGATCAGCCTGGCCATTGATGAGCGCGCCAGTCTCGGGGGTATGCCAGGCCTGCTGACCTGTGACTATCTGGGGCAGGTTCTGCGGCCAGGCGTTGTCTCCTCGGCCCGTTTGTGCTACAGTGGAAACAGCAGAGGCAACAGGATACTAACTAAGGAAGACACCTGCGGGATCATCCGCCTGGCAGATGATCCTGGCAGGGAAAGGACAGGCAACCGCGGGCGTTGCTTGCCGCTCCTGGCCTCCATGTGTGCACAAGAAGGGATAGGCAGCTGATTATGGACACACTCAAACGCGAAGCGCTCTCACAGCGAGTGCGGGCCGTCAAACCCTCCGGCATTCGCAAATTCTTCGACATCATCAACAGCATGCCGGACGTCATCTCGCTTGGAGTAGGCGAGCCTGATTTTGTGACGCCGGAGCATATTCGCCAGGCGGGCATCGAAGCCCTCAGACGTGGAGAGACGCACTACACGTCGAACTATGGAATCCTCGAATTGCGCGAAGAGATCGCTGCAATGCTGCAGCGTCGCTATGGCCTGCTGTATGATCCGCAGAAAGAGATCCTGGTCACCGTCGGCGTCAGCGAAGGGGTCGATCTGGCGATGCGCGCCTTAGTTGATCCGGGCGATGAAGTGATCTCGCTGGACCCCGGCTATGTTGCCTACGAAGCTGATATTCTCTTTGCCGGCGGCGTGGTTGTACCGGTTCCGACCTATGCGCGCTACAACTTTGCTGTACGCGCTGCGGAGATCGCGCCCCTGATCACGCCGCGCACCAAAGTCATTCTCCTTGGCAACCCTAACAATCCGACGGGGGCCGTCATTCCGCGGGCCGAGCTGGAAGGGATCGCGCGTCTGGCCCTGGAGCATGATCTGTACCTGGTGGTCGATGAAGTCTACAGTCGCCTGGTCTACGAGACTGAGCATGTCTGCATGGCGGCGCTGCCGGGCATGCGCGAGCGTACCATTCTGCTTGACGGCTTTTCCAAAGCCTATGCGATGACGGGCTGGCGCGTCGGCTACGTAGCGGCTCCGGCCACCCTGCTAGAGGCCATGCTGAAAGTGCATCAATACGCCATTATGTGCGCTGGCACTGTTGCCCAGGTCGCAGCTCTGGAGGCCCTGCGGCACGGCGAGGAAGACGTATGCGCTATGCATGCCGAGTATGCGCGGCGGCGGCGGCTGTTTGTTGATGGGCTCAACCGCATTGGCCTGCCGACCTGCGAACCGCGAGGGGCCTTCTATGCCTTCCCCTGTGTGACCCAGACTGGCATGAGCGATGAGGAGTTTGCCGAAAAGTTGCTGCTGGAAGAGCGCGTGGCTGTCGTGCCCGGTAGCTCGTTTGGTGCCTGCGGTGCCGGTTATGTGCGCTGTGCTTATTGCACCTCTTATGAGCAACTGGAGGAAGCCCTGCGGCGTATCGAGCGCTTCCTGAAGCGTCACCAGTAGGGGAGCGGTCGCCCGGACCACTCCCCTCTTTTTTGCTTGTCTTTTGTATCGGGCCCCGGGGGCCGGGCCTGCCCGCCCTTCCGGCTTGCTCACCCTCTCCCTGCTTCTGTGGTCTGCAGTTGCCTCTCTCTCCTCCCTCTCGTGACCTTGGCCCGCTCTTGGCCGTGCACTGCCTCCTCCATGCTGGAACGAAGAGAGAAAGGTCAGGATCTGAGAGAGAGCGCGCAACAAGGGAGGGGGGCCGATCACAGAGCGAGGCCCTTCTCACGATCTGAGCGGGGAGGGTTAGCCAGGAGTAGAGGGAGAGAGCAGCTGGCTGACAATGGGATGGCAACCGGCTGCCGGGCGAACCAAGGAAGTAAGCGAGCAAGGGTGAAGGTGGGCCCACCTGGATTCGAACCAGGGACCAACCGGGTGAAGCCGACGACTGCCCAGCCTATGCCTAGCCTGGAAGCGACCAGGCGAGCAAGCGCTGATTGCCGGAAGGCACAGATGCTGAGCGAAGTCATCTCTTCCCGAACCGTGCGTGCGCCTTTCGACGCACACGGCTCTCCAGGCGCTGTCGAGCCAGAGGGCTGGAAGCAGCGCCCTGTGCCCCTTCCCCGTGTATCGGGCATTACCCCGATCGTTTGAGTACTATGGGCACTCCGTCACCAGAGGACACGGGCGATGCCGGTGGCAGGGTTAGTACCGGAGAGGCGACCCGTATCCTGGAAGGTGATCCCGCAGTTCCCTACCTGCCTCGGTCCGTACGTAGGTGCCCTTATGATGTGCTGAGCTACCAGCCGCCAGCCCGATGGGACCATTGACGACCCTCATAACCACGGTCGTCAAATCGGGCAACGTGCGCAATCCTGCCATCGCACGGGTGGTTGAGCGGGCACATCTCGGGTTCGGAAGTTCCTCCTCACCATATACGGCCTCGCTGCACGGAGCGGGGTAAGCAGTTTCCCCCGAGCCGCACTTTTCTGGTCATGCTACTGTCCCCTAACCCTTTCGGGATCAGGTCAGACCAGGCTTTAACCACAACGGTCCCAGTGGTGCTGCACTACGCAGCAGAGACAGGTAGAGCACAGCGGCGCACTTATGAGCCGGCTGCTCTAACCGCTGAGCTATGGGCCCTTGCGACCACTATTGTAACACACTCGCGATTCGCTGGGAAGAGGGAGAGGCCAGAAGAGTCAACGAAGTCCCGCGACATTTGGTTCAGCATGGCGATAGATCGATACATCGTACGGTCCACATTGTGCTATAATATCGGAAGTGTAGAGCACAGCACCTGGCTGGCTTCCCGTTCCTGTTCCTGAGAGGAGAGAGGAGGGGGCAGGCCAGTCAACGACGAGCCGAGCGTATTGGCGGATTCTGCAGTCAGCAGCAGCATCGTGAACACAGGAGCCGTGCCATCGGCAAAGCACCCTGTTTTGAGTGCAAGGCAGTCGAGCAGACGCAGACCGGAACAAGAGCAGAGAGCGACCGCTGTTAGTCGCGGGCACTCTGTGGAATCCCGGGAGCGCTTTTTAAGGGCCGCGCCATTTCTGTGCACAGGGCGCGGTTGAATTTTTAGAGGGGGCATTCAATGGAGAATGAAGTGACGATTCGGATTGGTGGCGAGTCGGGCGAAGGGACCATCTCGGGTGGTGACATCCTGGCGCTCGCCTCCGCGCGCTGGGGGTATCATGTCTTCACCTTCCGCACCTTCCCGGCGGAGATCCTGGGCGGTCCCTGTATGTTCCAGGTGCGCATCAGCGATCGCCCCGTGAAATCGATGGGAGACTATGCGGACGTCCTGATCTGCCTCAACAAAGAGGCTTACGACCGCAATATTCGCGACCTGCGCCGGGGGGGGGTCCTGGTCTACGATCCTGGTGATTTCACGCCCGAGAGCGACGACTTCATCACCTATGCCGTGCCCTTCAACGAGCTAGCGCGCAAGGAAGTGCAGCTTTTTCAGACCAAGAACATGGTCATGCTGGGGGCCATAGCTGGCCTCTTCGGGCCACCTCTGGAGGCCCTGCTCCAGGTAGTCGAGTCCCGCCTCTCCAAATCCCGCAAGGCCAATCCCGTCTTGATGGAGAAGAACCGCCTGGCGCTAGACATCGCCTACCGCTATGTACGTGAGAAGATCGAAAAGCGAGATCCCTACCAGCTTAGCCCTGTAGAAAAGGCCGATCGCGTGGTGCTCAATGGCAACCAGGCGGTTGTAGCGGGCGCCCTGGCGGCAGGCTGTGGCTTCTTCGCGGGCTATCCGATTACGCCGGCCAGCGACATCATGGAGGCGATGGCCAAGGAGCTGCCGCAGGTAGGAGGGACCTTCTTGCAGGCGGAAGATGAGATGGCCGCCCTGGCGGCGGTTTTGGGTGCCTCCTTCGGCGGTGTGCGGGCCATGACGGCGACCTCCGGCCCGGGCTTCTCCCTGATGACCGAGCTGATCGGGCTGGCCTCGATGGCCGAGCTACCAGCGGTCATTGTCGATGCCCAGCGTGCTGGTCCAAGCACGGGCATGCCCACCAAGATGGAGCAGGCTGACCTCAGCTTTGCCCTCTATGGTGGCCACGGCGATACGCCGCGCCTGATCGTGGCGCCGGCCAATGTCGCCGACTGCTACAGCCTGATGGGTTTGGCCTTCAACATGGCCGACCGTTACCAGATGCCAGTCATCTTTCTCACCGACCAGTCGCTGACGGCTCGCGTTGAGAGCGTCGACCGCAGCGTCTTTCAGCCCTTCACCATTGAGGGGCGCCTTGAGTATGGCAAGGTGGGCAGCAACGGCGCCAATGGGGCCAGCAGCAACGGGAGCAAGCACGAGGCGGCGACAGCCCTGGCGGCCAGCTTCGCGCGCTACGCCTATACAGCCAGTGGCATTTCTCCCATGACTATCCCCGGACCTGGCGCCCTTCCTTACTCCGCCACCGGCCTGGAGCACAACGAGCATGGCCATCCAGACTACGAGCCGGAAGACCACACGGCCATGATGCAGAAGCGCTTTCGCAAGCTGGAGACGGCGGCCCAGGAGCTGCCACAGCCGGAGCCGTATGGGGACAGCAACGCCGAGATCGGACTGATCGGCTGGGGTTCGACAGAGGGAGCTATTCAAGAGGCGGTTGATCGCGCACGGGCCAAAGGCTACAAGGTAGCCTCACTGCACCTGCGCATTCTCTCGCCGCTGCCCGATCGTGCTCTTCGCAATTTCATCAGCTCCGTCAAGACGATCATCGTTCCCGAGTGCAATTACTCGGGCCAGCTGGCCAACCTGCTCGGGGCCAGGTATGGCCTGCAGCCGATTCGTGTCAATAAATTCGGGGGCATTCCCTTCACCGCGGGCGAGATCCTGCGGGCCATTGAGGAGGTTTGTTAGCCGTGGTTCAGTCAACCACTCCAACGCTCACGCTCAAGGACTACAAGAGCGAGGTCAAGCCGACCTGGTGTCCGGGTTGCGGCGATTTTGGCGTACTCAACGCGACGCTGCGCAGCATGGCCGCCCTCAAGCTGCCCGTCGATCAGACGGTGGTTGTCTCGGGTATTGGCTGCTCCAGCCGCTTCCCCCACTTTATTCGCACTTTCGGCTTCCATAGCGTGCATGGGCGCGCTCTCCCGGTCGCCCAGGGCCTGAAGATGGCCCGCCCTGACCTGACGGTGATCGCCGTGGGAGGCGATGGCGACTTCTTCAGCATCGGTGTGGGCCACCTGGTGCACGCCGCTCTGCGCAATATCGATATTACGGCCATCGTCATGGATAACGAGACCTATGGCCTGACCAAGGGACAGACCTCGCCTACCTCGCCGCATGGCCACAAGACGAAGTCCTCGCCCTATGGCCTGCTGGCCTCGCAATTCAATCCGGTCGCGACCGCTCTCTCGCTGAACGTGAGCTTTGTGGCCCGCGGCTACTCCGCTCGCCCCAAAGAGCTGGCGGCCCTGATCGAGCAGGCTACTCTGCATCGGGGCTTCTCCTTTGTGCATGTGCTCAGTCCCTGCCCAACCTTCTACAATACCTTCGATGCCTGGGATGCCGCGGTAACGCCGCTGCCAGAGGATCATGACCCGAGCAGCCGGCTCAAGGCCCTGGAGTATGCTCTCGACAGCGAGAAGCAGTATATCGGCCTCTTTTACCGCGAGGAGCGGCCAACAATGGAGCGCGTGACCCGTGAGGTCGTTGAGCCTCGCGAGTTCCGCATCGACGAATACATTCAGCGCTATGCCTAGTCCCCTCTTCCAGCTGCGTTGCCAACGCCGAGAGGATTGACGAGGTAAGGTCTCTTGGGGACCGGCGGCCCGGGTATTACATTGCCCCTGCCTGCCCCAACGGGCGAGAAGACGAGCAGATAAAGATGGCACGAGGACGCGCGCCGGCTCGATTCCTGCCGCGCGCGTCCTCTTTGTTGGTGGACTCCTGGAAAGGGGGAGCAAGAAGATAACAAAGACCCTGTGAAGAGGTCCTCTTCCCGGCCTGCGAACTGCTGGCTGGGATGCAGTTGGTGGGTGAGCAGGCTGGGGGCGCTTGAGATGGTCTGAACGGCTCGTTCGCTAGCGTGCGCCCAGACCCAACTGGCCGGGAAACTGCAGCGAGTTAAGCACTGCCTGGATAAACTTCTCGCCGCAGGGGCGGCAGAAGAGGCCGCCATCGTTGTGGTAGAGGCCGCCAATGGCTGTGAGCTGCCGCTCCGCCGGCTCACCACACCATTCACAGCGGCTGCCCCTGGGGGCAGAATCCACAGAAACGGGCTGATGGAACTCATTCTTTGGCATCGCTTGTCCTCCTGGACCGTGTCGGGCAGACACGTCACTGCTACGCATCGTTCCTTGCATGAAGGGGAAAGATTGACAAGAAGCAGTAGATGGCTGAACTGAAACAAAAGGGACGACCCGTATCGGTGGTCAACAGCATGTGGCGAATGGAGCCGGGGAAGCCGCCAGGGTAGGCATCAGAGGAGCCGCCGCGGAGGCCACCACGGTACCAGGAATACCACAGTGATCAATCGGTACCACAGTGATACGGAGCCGGTCAACGACGATACGCACTGTGCGTCATTGCCCGAGCGCTGGAGCGGCTTTGCTCAGCTTGCTGGCAAGGAAGACGGTCCACTGTCTGGTGTGCGCAGTGGAGCCGAGGGATCCTTGTAGTTAGAAACAACTATACCACAAAATGTCGTCTGACGCCAGTCTCCTTGCTAGCCTTGCACCAGCCCGATCGCCTGCTGGCAGGTAGGCGACTGATCTGCGGTCTTCTTGCCCACCACCATAGCAGAGCCTGGGCCTGGATGACGATTGACCGGCGGTAGTTCCTCGCTTCGCGATGCGGGCAGGAGCCAAGCGGATGAGCACGGATGAGCAACTAAGGGACTGCCAGAGACCTGGTCAGGTCTGCGGTGGCTGCTCTTCTTCAAGAGCTGGGAAGCGCGAAGAAAGGCGATCGCCGATAATCCAGCCCACTCCCCCCAGGACGACCGTCAGGCCGAACCAGATCACCAGATCCAGATTGATATTCACGTTAAAGCTGGTCGCCAACACCGCCGCGAGAATCAGACCGATCGTTAGCCCGAGGGTTGTTCCCACTAAGCAACCGGGATGGGCGAGATTGCGACCCCGTAGCCTGTTCAACATATTCCGTCCCTACGCCTACCGATCTTTTGCAATCTTTTGATGGTCTGTTGATACTTTCCTCATACCTGTCTGGTAGCCTCTCCGATGATAGCGCGTGACTGGCTCTGCGTCAAGGGCTGGGCCTTGCTTGCCTGGCCCGCTCTGCTCTAGCGGCCCCAGGGTTGACAAGGTGCGATCCTCTACAGTAGTATAGTAACAACGGATGTACTCGACATTGTTGATTGACAAAATCAACAAAGCGGGCAGCGTAAAAGGTGGAAGCGGAAGAACAAAGCGTGCGTGCGGCGATGGTGCCAGAGGGGACCGGACCGAGCCGGGCCTGGCCAGGCGTTGGTTCGGTCCCCTCTGTGCCCACGTCGGAGGCGCTGACTGCAGACAGCCCAACCCAGATTTGTTATGACCGGTCGTCATGACATCATATTCACTGTGGTCCATGCCCGCGAGAGACTCGGCTGAGCAGGGCCAGAAAGGTGGAGAAGCATCAAGATGAACCTTCTCGTCAGCTGTATCTCAACCAAGCATTCGACTCTCAAAAAGCATTGGGCCGATACCGGCCAGCAGCTCACCTGTCCATTGACAGTGCGGGGCAGCTTGCAGAAGCCCAACGAGGACCTGGGCGGACTCCTCTGTCTGGTTGTCGATGGAAGCATTGAGCGCACGTTACCGCTCAGTATGGCGGCGGGCATGGTTCCCTCCGACGAGGGCATCCTGGTGACCACCGCCACCAGCATCCATGAGGTTGATCCGCAGCTGCGCGAGCTACGCCGTGACGTGATCTCGCTGCCCCTCTTCAATGCGCTGCATTCCATCTCTCGCAGCGCGCGCGGCTATTTGCTTGCCAGCACGGGTCTTGACCTGGTGGTGGAGGTCAGCCGCCGGGGTGAGGTCCTCTGGCAATGGTGGGCCACCGATCATGGCTTCACCCATACCCCAACTGGAATCCTGCGGCAGCTTGACAAAACGCGTGACCATCGTCAGGAGAAGTACGGCACGCTCAGTCAGACGACCCATGTCAACGCCGTTGCCGAGCATCCCACAGGGGCCGTGCTGGCCTCGCTCTTCCATCAAGGGATGGTGATTGCCATCGATCGCCAGAGCGGCGAATGGCAGCCAGTGCTGGAAGGGCTGGATCATCCTCACTCTGTGCGCATCCTCGATGACGAGCACTTCACCGTGGCCGATACCGTTGGCGGGCGGGCGCTGCTGGCTCGGCTCACCCATCCGGGTGGCAGGGCTACCATCGAGTCTGTGGTCGAGGCTGGCACCGACTGGCTGCAGGACTGCAGCTATGAACCGCGCTCGCAAACCTGGGTGCTGGTCGATGGGAAAACCTCGCGGGTGGTCCTGCGTGCGGGCAGCAGCGGTACCGCCGAGCTGACCACGATCCAATTCGATCCTGAGTGGCGCCTCTACGAGGCCCTGATACTGCAAGAGGTCGCACACGAGTCTCAACCATCGCTCACGGGAATCAGGACCCAATCGTGAGGCCCTGTGCTGGTGCCGCACCCTGCTCTGGTGATAGCAATAGTCTGTCTTCCTGCTTCGCAAACGCAGGCATCTGTTTATAGAAAGCAAGAAGAAGAAGAAAGGAAAAGAAGGAGAGAGCAGAATCTGATGGAAAGGAACGGCGATAGCGGCTTTACACTCTGGTTTACCGGTCTCTCTGGGGCTGGCAAGAGCACCCTGGCCCGTGCGGTCGAGCAGCGCTTACGGGCGCGAGGGCGCAAAGTCGAGGTCCTGGATGGCGATGAGGTACGCACCCATCTGAGCAAGGGCCTGGGCTTCAGTCGCGAGGATCGCGATACCAACATTAAGCGCATTGCCTTTGTCTGCAAGCTGTTGACGCGTAACGGCGTGATCTGTATTTCAGCGGCCATTTCGCCCTATCGCGAGGCGCGCGAGTGGGCGCGGCGTGAGATCGGGCGCTTTGTGGAAATCTATGTCAAGTGTCCGCTGGAGGTCTGTCGTGCGCGCGACGTCAAGGGTCTCTATCGCCTCGTCGACGAGGGCAAGATCAAAAACTTCACCGGGGTGGACGACCCCTATGAGGAGCCGGAGCAGCCCGAGCTAGTCATCGAAACGGACCGCGAAACGCTGGAGGAGAGCGTGGCGCGCATCTTTGCTCGCCTGGTCGAGCTGGGCTATCTGGAGTCAGAGTTTGTCGAGGAGGCAGTGCCGGCGGGGCGCTCTGGCGAGAGCCTGGCCTCCTGACCCTCAGTCAGAAAGCGGCGCAGCGCAGCGCCCCGCGACTGGCCCGGCCTGCCCCGCTGGAGGAAGCGCGTCAGGAGCGATGAACGCCGGGCCGGGCTGGCAGGTAGAGAGGAGAGCGTCGATCTGGGCTAAGAAAGTACAACTAGAGAACAAGGAGCAGAAGAGAGACAGCAGATGTCAGAGGATGGATTGATTGCCCCTCATGGGGGCAGGTTGGTCGTAAACCTTGTGGACGAGCGTGAGGGTCAGGAGCTGAGCGAGCGCGTGCGCCAGTTACCGCAGGTACCGGTGGGGGTACGCGAGCTGGCAGACCTGGAGATGCTTGCTGTAGGAGCCTACAGCCCCCTGCGTGGTTTCATGACGCGGGCCGACTACGAGAGCGTCGTCGAGGAGATGCATCTCAGCAACGGCCTCCCCTGGACCATTCCCATTACCCTGGCTACTGATCAGGAACGGGCGGCCACACTCAAAGAAGGGAGCCAGGTGGCACTCGTTGACGGACGGGGTGTACCGCAGGCTGTCCTGACCCTCGAAGAAAAGTATCGCTATGACAAGCAGCACGAGGCGCGGCGCGTCTACCGCACCGACGACGAGGCGCATCCCGGTGTCAAAGCTCTCTACCAGCAGGGCGACGTTCTCCTTGGAGGACGCGTGCGTGTCCTGACCTTGCCAGAGCAGACCTTCGCCGCCTATCGCTACACTCCGCAGCAGGCGCGACGCCTCTTCCAGGAGCGTGGTTGGCGACGCGTGGTCGGTTTCCAGACGCGCAATCCCGTCCATCGGGCCCATGAATATATTCAGAAATGTGCCCTCGAAATCGTCGATGGCCTCTATCTGCACCCCCTGGTCGGCGTCACCAAAGATGATGACATTCCCGCCACTGTGCGCATGCGCTGCTATGAAGTGCTGCTAGAGCACTATTATCCTGCCGACCGTGTGATTCTCGGAGTGCTACCTGCAGCCATGCGCTACGCTGGTCCACGCGAGGCGGTCTTTCACGCAATCTTGCGCAAGAACTACGGCTGTTCTCATTTCATTGTGGGGCGTGATCATGCCGGCGTCGGCAATTACTATGGAACCTATGACGCCCACTACATCTTTGCCGAATTTGATGCAAAGCTGCTCGGAATCACGCCGCTGTTCTTCGACCATACCTTCTATTGCCGTGCCTGTGAGGGCATGGCCTCGACAAAGACCTGTCCCCATGACAGTAGCCAGCATGTCATTCTCAGCGGCACCAAAGTGCGCCAGATGCTGCGCGCTGGCGAGATGCCGCCGCACGAATTCACGCGCCCCGAAGTGGCGCGCATTCTGATCGAGGCTATGCGCGAGCGCAACGGGGAAAGTGCAAGCCGCTAGGGCGCAGGTTGGCGCCGTGCTTCCCGCTTGCCTCGCTGGTCTGGAGCGGCCTGAACCCGGGGTGATCAGGCGAGAGTGGGGCGGGCATCGCGTCGATCGCTATCTGACCGGTCGCTGGGCCATCAGGTCGCTACCTGGGCGAAGTGATCGCCCAGGGATGCGCTCAGGTACAAGAAGATGGAGAAAAGAGATGTTAGCAGCGAGATCTGACACGGATGCACCCAGCAAGTTGCCATCGCTGCGGCGCTTTCTGACGCTGGAGATCGCCATTCATGGCCCTCGCCTGATTCTGGCTGAGCTGGCGCTGGCCAGCGGCGGCTACGCTGTGGCTGGCCTCTGGTTCCTCGGGCGAGCGACGGAGCTGCGTCCGACTCTTTCCCACGATGTGGCCTTGGGCAGCGGAAGCTTTTTTCTGGGGGTGGCTCTGAATGAACTGGCGCTGCTGGTCTATGCTCTCCTGATTGTGGCTCAGCGCCAGCGGCGAGGCCGGGCCCCGCTGGCGCAACCAGGAGGCCAGCAGGCGTTGCTGCTGCTCGCTCTTCTCTCGCTGCTTCCTCTGGCGATGCCCTTACTGATCTCTCGCGAGGAGAGGCTGGAGGGCCGCTCGGCCTGCCGCCAGGTTGATCGGTAGAGGGGACAAAGCGACAACCCTACAAGAGGTCCCTGGAGCGCCAGGCGCTGGATCTTGCTGAGGGGAAGCAGCTTGCCTGTCTGCCTGCCTATCAGGGCAGGGTCGCCAGCCGGCATAGTCTCAGGTAGCCGGGGTATCGAGCGTTGGTTGAGTTACCTGTGTGGGAGGTATATTGATGGATTTTCGCATATCGCTTGCAGGGCTGATGGTCGGTTTTCTCATTGGCCTCACCGGCATGGGAGGAGGCTCACTACTAGCCCCCATCATGATCCTGCTCTTCCGTGTTCCCCCGTTATGGGCTGTGACCTCGGACGTGACCTACTCGGCCATCACCAAGGGCTTTGGCACCATCATCCATGCGCGTCAGCGTCAGATCAACTTCCGTGCCGCGCTCTGGCTTGCCTGTGGAAGCGTGCCTGCTATTCTCGTAAGTGTCTTTCTTGTACAATACGTTCGCGCCCACTATGGTCATCTGATTAATACCATTCTGCTCCATGCCATTGGTTACACTCTAGTGCTGGTAGCCATCCTTTTGCTGGCGCGGCCCTATCTCTTGCGCTATGCTGAGAAGTTGGCGAGTAAGCGCAAGAAGGCGGCCCTGGAAACGGGTGAGAGTGACAATCCAGGTGAAGGGAAGGAAGGGAATCCGTCCTGGTACCGGCGGCTGCTGCTGATTCTGGCTGGGGCCTTTGTCGGCTTCCTGGTAGGTCTCACCTCTGTCGGCAGCGGGACCCTGATTATCGTGACTCTGGCCTTCCTCTATCCCGAATTGGGACCAAAGAAGCTCGTTGGCACCGACATCTTCCAGGCCTTTCTCCTCTTGCTAGCCGGTATGGTTGGCTATCTCAGCTCCGGTTCCATCAACTGGGAGATCGTCGGCCTGCTCCTGCTTGGCTCGCTGCCCGGCGTCTACATTGGCAGCAAGCTCAGTAAATTCATCCCCGATCAAGTGCTCAACCCAGTGCTGGCCGTCGTTCTGGCGGTCTCAGGTTTGAAACTGATCTAAAGGCGGACAGAACGAACAACGACCCTACCCTGTCGCAGACATAACGTACAGGACCCAGAGAAGGGAGGGAGGCGTGCTTGCTCTCCGGCCTCGCTTTAGGCGAGGTCATGAGGCCGGAGGAGCAACAGCGCCTCCCTTGATGCTGGCCTGTCTGTGCCGGCGTCTTTCCTGACTGAGCGTCTTCTCCTGGAGGGCAGTCTCCCCCTCACTCATCGACCCTGCTGACCACGGCTGGACCTGACAAACAGACGGGCTTGCTACGGGTCTTCATCCAGGCTGGCGACTGAGCGCTGCCGCTGAGATTGGCAAGGCGGGCATTACCAGATGCGCACAATCTGGGCGAAAGCAAGAGAATGAGGTACAATACATCATAGCTTGCATACGTAGCAGATATCCCACTCTTGCCAACGGGAGGCAGCATGAAAGCCGCAGTCTTTCACCAAACCGGTGGCCTGGAGGTCTTACAAATCGAAGAGGTACCCTACCCGGTGCCTGGTCCCCAGGACGTCATTGTCAAAGTTCGTGCCTGTGGGGTAAATCATCTTGACCTGCATTCGCGCCGTGGGAGGACCCGGGTAGCCCCCATGCCGCATATTTGTGGTTCAGAGATCGCTGGCGAGATTGATGCCCTGGGGGACGCCGTCAGTGGGCTAAGCATAGGTCAGCGGGTGGCAGTGGCGCCGTACCTCTTCTGTGGCCGCTGCGAGTATTGTCGCTCGGGTGAGGAAGTGCTCTGTCTCAGTGGCGACATCATTGGTCTGGCCAGTCAAGGGGGCTTTGCCGAGTATGTGCGTGTGCCCGCCTCCAGCGTCGTTCCCTTGCCGGAGGGTCTCGACTTCGTCTCGGCAGCGGCGGTGGCCCTTTCAACCATCACCGCCTGGCATATGCTCACCATCCGGGCCCCGCTCCTGCCGGGCCAGGATGTGCTCGTCCAGGCCGCTGGCAGTGGTGTTGGCAGCGCAGCTATTCAGATCGCCAAGCTTTGCGGGGCGCGGGTCATCGCCACCGCTGGCTCTGACGAAAAGCTAGAGCGGGCGCGCGCATTAGGAGCCGACGAGGTCATCAATTATCGGACGACTGACCTGGTACAGGAGGTCCGACGCCTGACCAATAAGCGGGGCGTCGATGTTGTCGTTGATCACATCGGCAAGGATACCTGGGGGCAATCTATTGCCTGCCTCGCCCGCAAAGGGCGCCTGGTGACCTGCGGCTCGACCAGCGGCGATGTGGCCGAGACGAATGTCTGGTTGCTTTTCATCAAAGAGATTGCTCTCATTGGCTCCTATGGAGGCACACGCCACGACCTGGCCGAAGTGCTCAAGCTGGTGGCGCGAGGACAGCTCAAACCAGTCGTTCATGGGACCTATCCCCTGAGCGCCATCGCCGAGGCCCAGCGCCTCATGGAGGAGCGCCAGCAGTTTGGCAAGCTCATCATTCTGCCTAACGACTGAGGAGGAGCACGAGGGCGACCAGCGCGAGCGGGGGAAGTAAGGAGGTAGATGAGATTCTCACCTGCCCCAGGAGAAGGTAAGCAAGCAGAGCAGAAGGGAGCAGTGTCATGACACAGACAACCGGTGAGACGAGCAGCCGTCCCATCGAAATCGTCGATCAGCCAGAGGAGGAGCAGCAGGACCAGCGACTGACCCTCATCCTGGTCCTGGCGGTCACGGTCATCAGTGCCCTGATCACCTTCCTCATCGTGCGCCGATTACTGGGCGAGCACGAGAGCTGAAGCTATCTCCTCGCCGGCCAGGCCGCAGGTTACTCAAGAGCCTGCAAAAGCCTGCGAGGGATGCCTGTCCGCCGAGACAGCGAGCGGGCAGCCAGAAGAAGAAAAGACTGACTGCCCGCTGCGGCTCAGGCTGAGGGGGAAGAGCAAGGCCTCTTGAGGCCAGCGGCAGGCTGCTCTTGTCTTGCTCAAAACTCCTCATAGCCATGTTCCAGCAAAGGACGCAGCTCGCTCCCTGTTGAAAGGCCGACAACGCGGGGGGCTCGTACCAGGCGTAGATGGCCGCGGGCCTGGATCAGATAGACGATTGCCTCGGGCCGATAGTAGCGGCGGGCGATCAGCTCGTAGACATCCTCCCAAGGCTGGTAGCGACCGCCTGGCAGCTCGATCAGTTGAATGATTCCCTCCCAGGGACGGGGACCGACGTACTCGAAATAGACGCGAGTTCCGACTGTGTAGGTCGGGCGAGGGAGGTGCTGAGGCTCCACCTCGGGTGGCCAGTCGCAAGGCTGAAGGCCGCGGAAAGGCTGCCAGCGATTTGCTTCCGGCAGCCAGCGCAGCGTTGGGAGAATCAGCTCCTCGCTCACTGAGCGCTGCGCCCTCCATCCACGGCCAGCACCTGACCGGTGATATAACTCGCCGCCTCGGAAGCCAGGAAGAGCACTACCGGAGCCAGCTCGCCCGGGCGTCCAATACGGCCCATTGGGGTTGTGCTCGCGATATAGCTCTCGGCTTGCTCCAGCACCGCCTCCGTCATGCGTGTGCGAAACATACCGGGGGCCACTGCGTTGACGCGCACTCCGCGTCCGCTCCACTCCACCGCCAGCGAGCGTGTCAGATTGATCACCGCGGCCTTGCTGGCGTTATAGCCTACTGTCCGCAGCTGCTCGCCACTCAGACCGGCGATCGAAGCCACATTAATGATTGAACCTTTGTGGCGCTCCAGCATATGGCGCCCAACCGCCTGAGACATCAGGAACGTCCCTGTCACATTAGTCTCCAGCACCTGGCGCCAGCGCTCCAGGGGCATCTCTTCGGCGGGCGCGCCCCAGGTTTGGCCGGCGTTGTTGACCAGCACATCGATCTTCCCATAGAGGGCCAGACTTTGGCGGACCAGAGCCTCGACTGCCTCGGCCTCAGCTACGTTGCAGAGCTGGGCGGAGACCGTGATCCCCTGTTCCTTCAAGTGGCGCTCTGCCTCCGCGAGCCACTGCTCGCGGCGAGCCGTTATGATCACTGTTGCGCCGGCCTGGCCAAAGGCCTCGGCGATCTCCAGGCCGAGGCCACGAGATCCGCCGGTAATCAGCGCCACCTCACCGCTGAAGTCGAAGCGAACCTGTCCCATAGAGAGCCTCCTCGTCGTGAGAACTTCGTGCTGACCTGCTGGCTTGTCCATCTGCTTGGTTGCAGCCAGACGGGGGCTGTCGGCAGGAAGCGAGCCAGCCAGTCAGTCAGAGAGAGCAGGGCCAGTTGAGCGGAGCGGACCAGTCAGGGAAGCACACTATCGACCGACGCAGAAAGTAGAGGACGGGCGATAGCCGGGCGTGCAGTCTGTCAGGAACAGCAAAGCGCGGACGGCCCGACCTTCTTTTCAGTCAGAGAGAGCAGGGCCAGTTGAGCGGAGCGGACCAGTCAGGGAAGCACACTATCGACCGACGCAGAAAGTAGAGGACGGGCGATAGCCGGGCGTGCAGTCTGTCAGGAACAGCAAAGCGCGGACGGCCCGACCTTCTTTCGCCGCCCGCGCCCGCCGCTCTGGGTCAGCGCAGAGAGCAAGTGAGTCAGGCCAGCTGGCCGATCAAGCTGCTCCTCTCCTCTCCTCTCCTCTCCTCTCCTTCTCTTCCCTTCCTCATGCCTGCCTTGCGCCTTGCTGGGAGAGGCTCACAGCTCCTCCAGCGCCTCCGTGGGAGGCTCATCGGCGTGGCCATCCTCCAGCGGCTCGGCCTCGCCGCCGCGGAACGACAGCATATTACTGCGAATCTGCTCCTCCAGAGCCTGGGCCACATCCGTATTCTGGCGAAGGAACTCCTTCGCATTCTCGCGACCCTGACCGAGGCGGATATCGCCCACAGTGAACCAGGCGCCGCTCTTTTTCACCAGGCCCATCTCCAGGCCCAGGTCGAGCAGGCCGCCCTCGCGAGAAATACCCTCGCTATACATAATATCGAATTCAGCCACCTTAAAGGGAGGAGCCACCTTATTCTTCACCACGCGCACGCGTGTACGGCGCCCGACCACCTCCTGGCCCACCTTGATGGTATCCGTTGAGCGGATATCCAGGCGGACCGAGGCATAGAATTTCAGCGCGCGGCCACCGGAAGTTGTTTCTGGGTTGCCGAACATCACCCCCACCTTCTCGCGCAGCTGGTTCGTAAAGATGATCGCGGCGTTTGAATTCGTAATTGCCGACGTCAGCTTGCGCATGGCCTGGCTCATCAGGCGGGCCTGGAGGCCGACATGAGAATCGCCCATCTCGCCCTCGATCTCGGCGCGGGGGGTCAGAGCCGCCACTGAATCCACCACCACCACGTCTACGGCCCCACTGCGTACCAGGGCATCGAGAATCTCCAGGGCCTGCTCGCCCGAATCCGGCTGGGAGATCAACAGATTAGCGATATCCACCCCACAGCGAGCGGCGTAGGCGGGGTCGAGCGAATGCTCCGCATCGATAAAAGCCGCATAGCCGCCGGCGCGCTGAGCGTTGGCGATGATGTGCAAACAGAGCGTCGTTTTCCCCGAGGACTCCGGGCCGTAGATCTCCGTAATGCGACCGCGAGGCACGCCGCCCACACCGATCGCCAGGTCGAGGGCGATGGACCCCGTGGGGATCGCCTCCACCTGAGCGTTCGCCGCCTCGCCCAGGCGCATGATGGCCCCTTTCCCAAAGCGGCGCTCGATCTGCTGGACAGCCTGTTCAAGCGCGCGCTCCCGCTCACTGGCCGGGGCGCTACTATTCGTGCCCGAAGCGATATTTATCTTCTCTTTCCTGGTCATCATAGTGCCACCTTTCGTGCTATATCCAACCACAGCGGACCGATGCCCCTGCCATGTGAGAGGTAATCGCGGGCAGCATCGGATGACCTCCTGCTGTTCTCGCTCTCACAGAATATCTTCCCTCGTGAGGGTCAGAAAGCGGAAGAGGCGGCTTCCTGCCCTCGGCGATCTGAGCAATCTCTCTTGCTGCGTTGCTCGGGTGCTCATTCACTGGTCCCTGGCTTCGTCTACTGGCTCTGGCTGGTTCCAGGTTCTGGCGAGCTGGGAGGAGCAAGGTCAGCATGAGTGTAGAACATCTGTCAAAGAAAGTCAACAAGCGAGCGGAACGGAAGGTGTTAATGTGCTTCAGGCGCCGAGATCGAGGCGTCCCTCAATTGAGCGGCGCAGGGTACCCTCATCGGCGTATTCCAGGTCGCCGCCGATGGGCAGGCCACGGGCCAGGCTTGTGATCTTCAATTGGCGCGGGGCCAGCTCTGGCTTCAGCTCTCTGAGGCGAGAGACAAGGTAATTAGCCGTGTACTCGCCTTCGAAGTTGGGGTTAGTGGCCAGCACGATCTCGTGAATCTCCTCGTGTCTGACGCGTTCGAGCAACTCTTTGATACGCAGATTGTCAGGCCCGATACCTTCCAGGGGAGAGAGCGCGCCATGCAGCACATGGTAGAGGCCTTTGTAGGCCCCGGTGCGTTCCAGAGCCAGCACATCCAGTGGCTCTTCGACCACGCAGACCAGCTGGCGATCGCGCTGGGGGTCCTGGCAGATGCTGCATGGATCGTGCTCCGTGATATTGAAACAGCGCGAGCAGTAGATGATGCTCTCCTTGACACGCAAAATGGCCTCGGCCAGGCGGCGCGCCTGATCGGCGGGGCTGCGCAGCACATAAAAGGTCAGACGCTGCGCGGTCTTGATGCCGATGCCCGGTAGCTTCGAGAACTCTTCGATGAGGGCCGCAACAGGGGGAGCCAGCTCGCTCATAGCCTAGAACAACCCTGGAATCTTGAGGCCGCCTGTGATCGTGGTGAGCATCTTCTGTTGGGCCTCGGCCACTTTGCTGAAAGCGTCCTTGGCTGCTGCCAGCAGCATCGTTTCCAGCTCACCGATGTCTTCAGGATTGACCGCCTCGGGATCGATCTTGATGGCGGTAATCTCGTAGTTGCCCTTCATAGTGATTGTCACTGCGCCGCCTCCTGCACTCCCGCTAAACTGACTCTGCTCCAGTTCCTCCTGCAATTTCTGAAGGCGCTGCTGAGCCTTCATGATCTCTCGCATGTTCATAAGAAGAAGCTCCTCACTCGCTTTTTTCAAGATCAATGTCGACGATCTCTGCGTTGAAGGTTTTGATGACCTCCTGCACTCGCGGATCGCTGCTTGCCTTCTCACGCAATACAGCTGGCGGTGGCGCAGAGCCATTGCTCTGGGGCCGAGGCTTGCTGGTCGCTGGGGCGGCGTGCTGAGGTTGGTTCTCGGCACTGGCTGAAGACCAGCTGGAAGCAGGAGGCTCGGATTGCTGGGCCGCTGGCCCCTTCTGCTCAACAGACAGTTCCTCAGCCTCGGGCCTGCCACCGCTATCATTTTCTGTCACTATGCCATTTCTGGCAAGGGGGGAGGGGGCAGGAGCCTCAGGGCCGCTGGCCGGGGGTAGAGGCTCCTCGGTTTCAGTTTCGGCGGCCTCCGCCGGTAGGGTGCTGCCTGGGCCAGGGCTGGCGATGGCGGAGGTCGAGGGATCGCGGCGCAGTGCGGCTCGTCCAAAGAGGGACGCGCCGCTGGGCTGGCCTGGAGGCAAGAGACGCACCAGACATTTGATGCCAAATTGCAGCTCCAGGGCCTGCTCTACCGGCTTATGACGATTGCCCTGGTTCAGAAAATCAAAGTGCGGTTGATGCTCCGCCTGGATGACTACCACGGGCGGGCCCCCATGCTGCTCGACATCCACCACGTGGAAGTCCTGGAGACAGGAGGCGGCTTTGTGATTTTTCTGACTCACGCGGCGCCGAATCGTTTCCCAGGCCTGTTGCACCTGCTGCAGCGTCAGCGTTCCGCCGCTGGTGGAGGCTGCGGCTGAGGAAGAACCAGAAGGCGGACGGGCGCCAGAGCCTGGGCGGCTGGCAGTGGTGGCTGAGGCTGGGGGGGAGACGGACGTTGCCGCTCCCGCTGGGGTGGCTGTTCCTATAGTGCCGGGAGCAGGTGGAGTAGACGGGCCAGCCTCGGAGCGGGAGCGTCCTCCGCTGGTCGGCGCCGGGCGTAGGGGCGGTAGGAAAGGCCGCAAGGGGCTGGCCTCGCCGCGTTCCTCCTCGCTGCGTCCTGAAGCGGGAGGCGGTGGGGCCGGGCGAGCAGCGGGAGAGGTGGCGGAAGAGGTCGTACTTTGCCAGGAGGGGCCGGTGGCTGGCAGCAGGGCCTCACCTGCCTGGGCCCGGCGGCGCAGCTCCAGGCACTCCAGAAAAGCCAGTTCCAGAGCCAGCTGAGGTGTTCCCAGGCCCTTCTGAAGCAGCTCATTCTGGGCGCAGATGCGGGCAAAGCCTGTCAATTCCTCCAGCGAGAAATGGCGCGCCAGCTCCTGGATCTGGCGGATCTCCTCATCGCTACGATCGAGAATCTCAGGTAAGGAGGCGCCGGCGCGAGCCAGCATGAGAGCGCGCCAGTACTCTACCAGCTGGGCATTGACCTGGCGCAGGTCGGCCCCATCCTCGGCCAGCTGATGGATCAGGTGCAGGCCCGTTGCGCTCTCCCCTGCCGCCACAGCCTGTACCAGCTTCTCGATAGCCTGCGGGTCGGCCACGCCCAGCATCGCCTGAACCTGAGCCAGACTGACCCGCTCTCCCGAGTAAGCGATCGCCTGATCCAGCAGGCTGAGGGCATCGCGCATCCCGCCGGCGGCGGCACGGGCGATCAGCTCAGCAGCTCCCTTCTCCAGCGTTACCCCCTCCTGGCTGGCGATGTAGTGCAGGTGGTCCACAATTTGGCGAGTCGTGAAGCGCTTGAAATAGAAGCACTGGCAGCGCGAGATTACCGTGGCCGGCATCTTATGCATATCGGTGGTTGCCAGGACGAAAATCGCGTGCTCTGGCGGCTCTTCCAGCGTCTTCAGCAGGGCATTGAATGCCTCGGTCGTCAGCATATGAGCCTCATCGAGGACATAGACCTTGTACCTGCCGGAGGTGGGGCGCACCATGACCTTCTCGCGCAGCTCGCGGATGTTATCAATACCGCGATTTGAGGCGGCATCGATCTCAATCACGTCGAAGGAGGTTCCAGCGGTAATCTCGCGGCACTGCTGGCACTCATTGCAGGGCTCGCCGTTGCGGGGGTGCTGGCAATTGATGGTTTTCGCGAGCAGGCGGGCGGTGGTTGTTTTGCCAGTGCCGCGGGGCCCGGTGAACAGGTAGGCGTGGGCCAGCTTGCCGCTGCTGAGGGCGTGTTTCAGCGTCTCAACAACGGCCTCCTGGCCAACCATCTGCTCAAAGGTCTGGGAACGCCACTTGCGATAAAGCGCCTGTGAACTCATACTCAGTATCCTCGCGCGGATCGTCCCCTCTGCAACCGCCTGTCTGCTTAATCTGCCGCTCTGGGCATACTTTTCACAAATTCCATCAAGAACGGGTTTGACCTGGCTACTTGGGCCTGGTAGTGCTGGCGCTGATCCAGATCGAAGCAAAGAACTAGCCGGGTGGGCCTGCGCGCCGTGCCGCGTCGCACCGACAGGGACAGCAGGCCGCGGCGCGGTAGATGCTGTGCCGTCGGGCGAAGAGCAGAACGGATGCACGTGTGAGGCAGACGGAAACGCGAGACAGACAGAAAACCGGCTTTCGCCCGGCCCTGCCGCTCAGCGCAATCAGGCAACCCTGCGACGCCCAGAGAGGTCCATTTACCGTTGCTTCCTCACGGACCTGGCGGGGTTCACAGACATCTGCCGCGCAGGACCCAATTGCGCCGAGCGACAGGGCGGGGAGAAAACCGGTCTGTTCCGCTCGTTCTCTCTGACAGGATCTGCCTTCGCGGACCAGGGCTTATTGTACACCTGTCCCAGGTGTCTTGTCAAGATTGATGGTGGGTCACGTCACGACTTGGGAGGCGTAACTCTTGCCGCTCGTGAGACGCTTCTCCCTTTGCGCGCTGGTTGCCCTGTGGCTGTGTTGGCCTGCTTGCTGTCCAGTCCAGGCGCGAGTTGGCTGATGTTGCAGCGTAAGATTCACCATGACTCTATTGAAAATAAGGCGATATTCTTGTACAATGAAAAGTATTGGAATCAAGGATGTCTCGTCCGCGCTGACCCACCGCCGGGCCAGCCTGCCGCTGCGAGGCTGCGGAGGTCCTACTATGGGAGATCAGGGAAGCTTATCCTCCGGGTCGTCTACCTCTGCCTTTGCAATTCGCTCTGTCCTCTGCTATGCTCAGGAAGATCGCACGTTAGCCAGCCGGTTGAACACGCACCTCTCTGCGATCGGGGTCAGCGTGAGCGATCTCACTAAAGATGTGCGGCCTGGCCAAGACCGAGAAGACGGGTTGCGGCGGCGCATCAGGGAGGCGAACCTCGTCATTGTCTTGGTCGGTCCCGACTTTCTACAACATCATCAGCTTGAACTGCAGCTGATCGAGGAGCGCCTGCCGCCGAACGACTGGGCATTTATCCCCATTCGGACCAGCAACGTTTCTCTTGAAGACAAGCCGCTGTTCAAAGGTCGCCAGCTCTTGCCACGCTCTGGGAAGGCGTTGGTCCAAATGGGTAGGTCTCAGCTTGATAGGGAGTTAACGCAGATCTGCGAGGAGATCAGGGAGCTCATCAAGCGCTGGCCAGTGCGCCAGGAGCTCCAGGATGGGGCAGTGGGTGTTGCCCTTGCAGAAAAATCGGCACAGGTGCCTGTCTTGCGGCAGGAACAGAGGAAGGTCACAGGAGGCAGATCTGGGGCGGCGACAGAGATGCAGCCAGTCCTTCCTGTGGAGGGAAGGGACCGTCGGAGGCAGTTCGCCAGCTGGAAGGTCGTGACTCTACTCGCTCTCTTCTTCTGCGTTCTCTGCGTCTCTATTGGCTATCTGGCTCTGCCTACCTCTCGTCCGGCAACAGAGATCCGCACGGGCAACACTGCTGCGGCGATGGCAGTCTGCAGCCAGGCAAGTATGCCTGGCGCAGTAGGGCTGACTACCGAGCTGGTGGATGGCGATTGTGTCGGGATCAGTGTCGGCCAATCGATCTTCGACCAGGGCAATGGTCTGACAATCAGCGCCAAGCTGCAGGCGGCGGCTCTACTCAGAGCAGGCCGTATCAGCCAGGCGCGGACCTACTTTCTGCTGGCTCGTAGAACTGATCCCACGGATGCCGAAGCTGGTATCTATAGTGAGGACCTGCTCTACCTCTCTCAGCCGCATCTCTCCCTCCTGGTAGGAGTTCATTTCTCGCATCAAGGGGGTCTCTACGCGCAGCAGGATGCGCTTCAAAGTCGAGCTATTCTGCAGGGGGCGTTCGTCTATCAAAAGGAGTATAACAGAGGTCAGGGGTCACGGATGAAGCTGGTCCTTCTCATCGAGAATAGTGGCTATAGCGCAGAGACGGCTCTGGAAGCTGCCAGACTGGCTCAGAAGTGCCTCCAGGTGAAAGGACTGCATGCTCTGGCGTTGATTGGCTGGCCATTCGGGCTGGCGGGGGATGATGTGGTGCAGGAAGGTATGAGCAGCGACCTGCTGAAGCTGCTGTCGAGTATGCCGGTTCCCATTGTTGCTTCGGTCCCGACGGATCTGAGCGGCCTGCTCCCTAACTTTTTCAGCGTTGTGCCCTCGCTCCAGGGCGAAGCCGCCGCCCTCGTGGCCTATATGCAGCATATTGGAGCACGTAATCCTGATGTCATCTATGATGAAAATCTGCCCTCTGCCCAGGCCCTGGCTCATGATCTGCAGAGTCTCACCAATCGTCGGCAGCAAGTCTATCCTTCCCAGGCTTACACAGGCGACTCTGCCGGGGGGATACAAGATAGCCTAAAGTTCATCACGCCGACGAACGATGCTCTTGTCTTTATTGGGGCGGCCCCCAGCGCTGTCATTTTGCAGAAAGCCCTTGCCGCTCAGCGCTATTCTCATCTAGTCGTCCTGGGGACAGACATCCTCTATCATTATGTGGATCTCCTTTCGTCCAGAGATCGCGCGGCCCTGGTCGGGCTACATTTTCTAAGCTTTGCCTACCCCGATGAATATAGTTACTTTCTACCTGGCAAACAGCCGCCGGCCTTCTTTGCAGACTATCTCAACGAATTTAGCCCGCCGGGACAGAGCGAAGGACCAATCACCTATGGCAAAAGTCGCGAGGAGAGCGAAGTGATTCTGTCCTATGATGCGCTCACTGTGGTCTTCACCGCCTTCCAGAGGGAAGGGTCGGAGAGCGCGCTTCTGCAAGGGCTGAAGAGCATCAGCCCGGCGTTGCCAGTGCAGGGAATCAGTGGTCAGATCGCTTTTGGTCCCGACGGCTATCCCATCGATAAAGCGGTGCTCGTCCTCAAAATTGTCCCTGGACCGTCTCCCGCCCAGTCCGGCCCCTATACCGAACAGGAAATGCTCATCAGTGGGAGCTATCGCTAATTCTCGCAGGAGCTAAGCTATGAGGCAATTGCCTCCGCTGTCGGGTCTGGGCGCCGGGCTAGAGCGAGGCTGGAGCCGGCGCCAGCTTTTGGCCGCGCTAGCCGGGGGGACGTGGTCCCTGCTCTCCTCGTGCATCTCCAGCAACGTTTCTCGGTCAATCATGGGCACCTGCGTCTCGCAGGTCGCCCTCTGCTCGCCGACGAGCGTAGTCGGCTCCTCCTCACCCACGCAGATCTTCTGGTACGCCGAACCGGACCCGAAAGGGATCTTTAAAACGCTGGTAGATACCTTCAATGCGTTAGGCTTCGGCGTGCAGGTCACCTTAGCGGCTCAAGGAAGCAGCACCGACGACTATCACCAGTGGCTGCGTCAGCAGCTCAAAGCGGGTCGAGAGACCCCACAGGTCTTCTCCCTCGATATCATCTATACTGCCGAATTTGCAGAGCAGCACTGGCTCGTTTCTCTAGATGAGCTGCTTTGCCAGAGCGATAGCGAGCAGTACCTGCAGACGGCTCTTACCGCTGCCAGCTATCCTACCAGCGAAGGGCGGCTCTGGGCCTTGCCTCTCCATAGCGATGTGGGCCTCCTCTTCTGCCGCAGCGATATCCCCTATGCTGCGGGCGAGAGCCTGCCGCCCTCATCCTGGAGACAGCTCAGCGCGATGGCACGCGAGGCGCAAGCCAAACACTCTGTCACAGCTGTTCTCCCAGGCTGGGGTTATCTTTGGCAGAACGCTCCCTATGAAGGGCTGCTCTGCAATGCGCTGGAAGTCTTTTCAGGCTACGGCGCTCAGCTGGTCGCTGAGGACGATGGCCAGCAAGACAAGCGGCCAGCCTATCGGGTGGTCGTTGAGCGCTATCGAGATCAATTGGAGCAAGCCTTAGGCGAGATGGTTTCCTGGGTCCAGGGTCCGGGTGCGATTACCCCGCTGCAGGCCCTGGAGAGTACTGGAGACATACAGGGGCTGGATGAGCCGTTGACGATCGCCCACTTCAATCAAGGGATTGCGGCCTTCATGCGCAACTGGCCCTATGCCTACAACCAGCTCGATGTCCGTGGGCTAGGATCGCAGGTTCATGCCCACCAGGTAGCTGTCTATCCTCTGCCAGGAGCAACCCGCCCCTGTATCGGCGGCTGGCAGGTTGCTATCAATGCTCACGCCCCTCCACGAGAGCGAGCAGCCGCCCTGACCTTTGCTCGCTGGCTCCTGTGTGATTCCGCCCAGAAAGCCCTCGCCGGCAGTCAGAACTACCTGCCAGTCCTGAAGGCGATTTATGACGATCCTGAGCTGCAAGCCAACCTGCCCTTCTACAGTGGCCTGCGGGAAATGATTGAAGAGCGCGGACAGTTACGTCCGCGCCTGACGCAGTACGCGCAATTTTCCAGAGCTGTGCAAGCGGCAGTCTACAGCGCCTTGCGGGGCGAGCACAGTCCTGTCGAAGCCATTACCCTGCTAGAGAGAGAGCTTCATGCCGTGCTTGGCTAGGGTTTCGCGCATCAGCGGAAGGTCGGGAGTAAGACGGAGCGCGGCCTGCGCTGCCAGGGCATGAGCTTGCGCCAGACTGCCGGACAGCGAGCAAAGCAATCAGACAGGCGAGCGCTCCGAACAAACGCAGCCACTGGCTGACTACAGATACTTCTCGATCAGCAGGCGATACTTCTCGCGGACTGCCTCGGGAATAACGGCGCGGTCGGTAATGATGGCCGAAGCCAGCGCCTGGGAGCAATCGCAGCTCACCGTGCTGCGGTCGGCAGGGATCTTGCTGACCAGGCGGCGCAAAATGCGCTGAGCATTCGTCACATTGGCGTTCAAATTCTGCACCACCAGCTCCACCGAGACCGACTCTTCACTCTCATGCCAGCAATCGTAGTCGGTCACACAGGCCAGGGTCGCATAGCACAGCTCCGCCTCGCGGGCCAGCTTCGCCTCGGGCAGGGCTGTCATGCCGATAATGTCCATGCCCCAGCTGCGGTAAGCCAGAGACTCCGCCTTCGTTGAGAAGAGCGGTCCCTCGATACAGACATAGGTCCCGCCCTCGTGTACGCGCACATCGCCGAGTTCGCGGGCTGTCTCCAGCAGGAGCCGGCTCAGGGTGGGACAGAACGGCTCAGCGAAGGTGCAATGAACCACCAGGCCGCCCTCGAAGAAGGAGTTCACACGGCTCTTCGTGCGATCGAAGAGCTGGTCGGGAACGACCAGATCACGGGGGGCAATGTGCTCGCGCAAGCTGCCGACTGCGCTCACCGAGATCACCCATTGCACACCCAGGCTCTTCAAGGCCCAGATATTGGCGCGGACCGGAATCTCGGTAGGGCTGAGGCGGTGACCCCGCCCGTGGCGCGGCAGGAAGGCCACTGGCACCCCTTCCAGCTTGCCGATAGTAATCACATCGCTGGGGGCGCCAAAGGGTGTCTCTACCGCCACCTCCTCCAGATCAGTCATCCCCTCCATGCGGTACAGCCCACTGCCGCCAATCACCCCAATGGTTGCCTGTGGCATAGCGATCGCATTCCTCCTTGCTGGCAGAAATCATCAAGTCGGGTGTGGACCTCGCGGCGCAGCCCGGGCAGCGCTGGGAGGCCCACCTCCTTCGAGCGTTCTCAGGACTGAACTGAAGAAGAAGAAGGCGAAGTAATGCGCAGATAGCGCAGCTTGCCGACTTTGAGTACGGCGCCCTCACTGGGAGGCACCATGAAATCGGGCGTCTCGATCTTTTGGACCTCGCTGGTAGCGCCGTGGGGGAAGAAGCTCACGCCTCCCTGCTGAATCAGGCGACGGGCCTCATTGCGGCTGGGAACGAGCCTGGCCTCCACCAAGAGGGTGACAATATTGACCGGCTCTGTCAGCGGATAGAGAGGCATCTCCTCCGGTAGCTGTCGCTGGGAGAACTGGCGAATAAAAGCTTCCTCCGCTGCCTGAGCGGCCTCGGGACCGTGGAACTCGCTCACGATTTCACGAGCCATGCGGCGCTTGACCACCATTGGGTTAAGTGTCCCCTCGGCCATCTTGCGGCTCATCTCTTCCAGCTCCTCATCGGGGACGTCGGTCAGCGTCTCAAAGTAGCTCCTCATCGCGTGATCGGGCAGCGACATCAGCTTGCCGTACATATCGTTGGGTGGGGCCGTCAGGGCAATATAGTTATTCAGCGATTTGCCCATCTTCAGCTGGCCATCCAGCCCCACGATCAGTTGCACCGTCAGAATCTGCTGCGGCGGCTGGCCAAAGATTGGCTGCAGCTCACGCCCCACCAGCAAATTAAAGGTCTGATCGGTGCCGCCGATCTCCACGTCGGCGCGCAGCGCCACTGAATCGTAGCCCTGCAAGAGCGGATACATCAATTCTGACAGATAGATCTCGATGCCGCTGTGGAAACGCTTGGCAAAATCGTCGCGGGCCAGCATCTGCGCCACCGTCTTGTAGCTGAGCAGGCGCATGACATCGGCCAGGGTGAACTGATCGAACCATTCGCTCTGCCAGCGTACCTCGGTCTGCTCACGATCGACGATGCGGTAGAACTGGTCGAGATAGGTCGCGGCATTGGCCTTGACCTGCTCGGCGCTCAGAGGCTTACGCGCGTTCTCACGTCCGCTCGGATCGCCCAGGCGGGCTGTCCAATCGCCGATCACCACCACGGCCTTGTGGCCCAGGCGCTGAAACTGGCGTAACTTGCGGAAGACCACCGCATGACCGATGGTCAACTCATAGTGGCTGGGATCAACGCCAAGCTTGACCCGCAGTGGCTCCCCGCGGTTGCCTTCCAGCAGCAGGCGCCGTAGCTCTTCCTCTTTCTCCACCAGCACCACTCCGCGCTTCAGCACCCGCTCGATCTCAGCTGGCTCTGGTGAGTGCTTCACCGTCACGTCTTCTGCACCCTTCCTCTTCTGACTGATTTGGTGAGATGAGATGGCTTGCGTATTGCCTGCATTGTAACAGAAAGCGCGGGTGGCGTCGAGAGGTTGAGCTTGATAGGATCATTATCAACTTTTCTAATAGAATTCTTATAGATTGCAAACGTTGCTCTAATACAAGGCACGCTATACTCTAAGGCGAGAGACAGGCCCAGCCTGACGACCGAAGGAATGGGACTGTCAGCAGCGACGGACGAAGATGATGTGAGCGAGAGAGGCCGCAAGTTCTCGGAGACAGAAGCCTTGTGTGACCTGTTTGTTAGCCGGTAAGACAGCAGAGTTAATGCGAGAAGAAAGAGTTAATGAAGGAGGTGTTGGTAGTCCTATGCCAGATCTGACTCGTTACAACCCCTTCCAGGAGATGATTTCGCTGCGCGAAGCGATGGATCGCCTCTTTGAGGAGAGCTTCATTTCGCCACGCAACCTCTTGAGCCGGGGTGTTGCCTCGAACCTCTACGAGACAAAAGATGACTTCATCCTGCAGATCCCCATGCCGGGTGTCAAGCCGGAGGAAGTGGAGATCACCGCGCAGCAAGACACAATCTCTGTCAAGTGGGAGACAAAGCCAGTAGCGCCTGAGAATGCGACGGTCCACTGGCGCAACTTCGGCGAGGGGCAGTATCAGCAATCATTCACGCTGCCTGCGCCGATCAATCCCGATCGAGCCGAGGCCCATTATCAGAACGGCATCCTGACCCTGCGCCTGCCCAAGGCCGAGCAGGCCCGCACGCGCACTGTCAAAGTCAACACCCGCTAAGCGGGGCGAAGGAAGCAGCGACATTGCGAGGCTGGCTCGCCCGCTAGCTCCGTCCCCGGCCATGCTGCGAGTTTCACCTGGGGATAAGAGCATTCAAAGGAGCGGGCCAGCCTTGTGGTCTGGCCAGCCGGCCAGATCGGCCCTGGCCTGGCCGTGCCGCTCCTGATATGCTCCAGACTGCAGGGGCAGGTGCAGCTGGCGAGTATCAATCCCGCCTGGCCTGAGCTATGATCATTGCTCCGGCTCGCGTTCGCGGCCACCGCGGCCTTCCACAGGCTCCCTCGAGGCGGGGGATTCCCGCCTGCTCACTTCCTCTTCCTCAGTGTTCTGCCGCAGGCGATTTCGTGCATGAATAATATGATAAAGAATAATGAGCTGTGTCAGCGCCAGCGGGTCGCTCTGGCGCAGCACGTTTCCCACGTAGAAGCGCCCGAGCATACTCAGGCGCTCTGGTCGCAGGTGGTTGATCTCCTGCATATGGGCCCAGATACAATTTTCCAGCTCACAGGCCTTCTGGTGGCTGATGTCGCCGTCGATCTCCAGGACATCGCGCAGCACCCCATCGTAGACCTCCTCCACCAGGCGCAAGGCGGGCTTACGTCCATTGTGGGAAGCCTCCAGCACATCTGAGAGATCGATCTTGGGGGCATGCTTCGCCTCGATCAGGCGCACATCGAGATGGGCCAGATCGCGCGTACGGTAGTACAGGCTTCCACGGTAGAAACGAACAATGATATCGGCAAAGCGCTTTTGCGGCTGGATATAGAGGCGACTATCGCGGCGGCGCAGCGCAATCTGCTCCCGCACCTGCTCGACGGTGTAGCCGCGAGAGGTGCTATCGCGCATAATCTTCCACTGCTGCTGCAGGGCGGCCTCGGGGTCGAGATAAATACGCACATGAGCGAGGCGGCGCAGCTCGGGCGTAAAGAGCGCATGGAGGCCGTGGACGAAAATAATCTCCGCTGGCTTCACCTCCTCGGGCGGGCCAAAGGTGCCTGTGCGGTGATCGTAGACCGGCTTCAGGATCGTCTCACCGCGCGCCAGGCGTTGCAAATGCTCTGTCATCAGCGGAAAATTATTAGCGCACGGATGAAGGGCGGTGATGCCGGCGCGCATGCGTGCCGCGCGATCCAGGGTGTGATAGTCATCGAGGCAAATATGCGTCACGGAATCCTGGCCAAAGAGCTGGACCATTCCATCGGTCAGAGTGCTCTTCCCTGAGCCGCTATCCCCGCAGACCGCGACAATGAGAGGCTTGTGAGCTGTCTTCTGTCTCTCCATGAGTTAGCCACTGATTAGCAGACAAGCAGGCAAGACGAGTCGGGGTACTGCTGCCTGGCATCTGCGTGCTCTGAACACCATCCGTTCCACCTCGCCGGAAGCGAACCTTTCCCAAGGGTTCGCTGGTTAAAAGTATAGCATATCTCGCCTATCTCGCGGCCAGCCTGCCCTTCCCAGGCGCATCGCTCTGGAAGAAGAGGCCAGAGAGGGAGTACAATAGAAGGACAACGAAGCGAACTCAATTGTCAGTATTGCCGGTGGAGTGGTCTGTTATTATGGAACACGTATTGTTGGAGCGATTGCGGCAGGGTCCGCTGCTGTGTGACGGAGCGATGGGAACCCTGCTCTACGCGCGTGGCATTCCCTACGAGCAATGTTTCGATCTGCTCAACGTAACGCGTCCGGAATTGATTCAGGGTATCCATCGCGAGTACATCAGCGCCGGAGCCCAGATTATCGAGACGAACACCTTTGGCGCCAATCGTCTGCGTCTGGCTGCCTATAACCTGGAGGATCGGGTTCGCGAGATCAATTTTCAGGGTGTGCGGCGAGCGATAGAGGCCCGCGAAATTGTCGGTCTGCCGGTCTTTATCGCGGGCGCAGTCGGACCGAGCGGCCAGCCGCTTCAGGCGCCCGAGAGTGGGCGGCTCAGCGAAGTGCGGGCGGCCTTTCGAGAGCAAATCGAGGCGCTGCAGGAAGGGGGGGCCGAGCTGCTGATTTTAGAGACCTTTACCAGCCTGGCCGAGCTGCGCCAGGCCATTCTGGCGGCTCAGGAGGTCGGTGGGCTACCGATCGTGGCTCAAGTCAGCTTCTACGAAGATGGGCGCACGCTCTCCGGTCAATCGGCGGCCAGTGTGGCGCGAGAGTTGTACGAGCTGGGGGTTGATGTCATGGGGGCCAACTGCTGTGTTGGGCCGGCCATGACTCTGGAGGCCCTGCAAGGGATGATTGGCGCCCTCGACGAGGAGATTCAAGCCGCCGCCCAGCAGGGAAAGCGTCCCCCGCTCTTTTCGGCTCAGCCCAATGCCGGTCTGCCGACGCGCCTCGGTAACCGCTTCTTCTATGTCTCGACACCCGACTACTTTGCCGACTATGCCCTGCGCTTCGCCCAGGCCGGGGTACGCCTCATCGGCGGCTGCTGTGGCACCACGCCGCGCCACATCGAAGCCATGCGCAAGGCGCTCGACGCCCACTATGGGCGTGGGACTGGCGCCGTGGGCCAGAAGGACGAGGCCGGGCAGCAGAATGGGCTGTCGGCCTCCGCCCAGGGGCAGGAAGGCAGCCGCACAGCTTCGGCGGTGCTGCCGGGGCGCGGCGGGCGCCGTCCGGCGATTGGCACGCTGCCCGAGGAAGAAGTGATTCTCCCCCAAGAGGGGAGCAAGACACGCCTGCAGCAGAAGCTAGAGGCTGGCGAATTTGTCATCAGCGTTGAATTAGATCCTCCGATGGGCCTCAACCCCTCCAAGATTCTGGCTGGGGCCGCCCAGCTCCAGCGCGATGGCGTCGACTGCATCAACATCGCCGATAGCCCGCTGGCCCGCGTGCGCATGAGCTGCATCGCTCTGGCCCGCCTGATCCAGGATCATCTGGGCATGGAGACCATCATCCACTTTACAACCCGTGACCGCAACCTGATGGCGCTTCAGGCCGAGCTCTTGGGGGCCCACGCCCTGGGACTGCGCAATATTCTCGCCTTGACAGGCGATCCCCTGCGCGTTGGCGACTATCCCAACACCACCGGTGTCTGGGATGTCGATTCGGTTGGACTCATCCGTATTCTGCGCGGGATGAATGAGGGTCATGATGCGGCAGGTGGCTCCATTGGCGCCAAAGCCTCTTTCCATATAGGGGCCGCCCTGAACCTCAATGTCAGCGAAGAGGAGGCCGAGCGCGAGATCGAGAAATACTATCGCAAGCTGGAGGCCGGGGCCCACTTTATCATGACCCAGCCGATCTATGAACTGGCCCCCTTAGAGCGCTTCCTCAAGCGAGTTGGCAAGCCGCCGGTGCCCGTGATTCTTGGTTGCATTCCCCTCCATAGCTGGCGCCATGCCGAATTTCTCCACAATGAGGTAGCCGGCGTCACTATTCCCGAGCGGGTGCGCGAGCGTATGCGTGCGGCGGGCGATCAGGGCACGGAGGAGGGCTTGCGACTGGCTCAGGAGCTGCTGATGGAAGCGCGCGACCTCGTCCAGGGAGTCTATCTGCTCCCTTCCTATCGACGCTACGATATTGTTGGACGCCTCACCCGCTTGCTACGCGAAGCGCCTGCCAATGCCTGAGTTTATTCTCTGTTGTCCACCTCTTCCATATACAGAAGAGTATGGCATGGCAGAGCGCTAGCCAGGTGGGGGCAGGCGCCGCAGCAGCCGCAGCCGTAGGGCGACTGCACAAGGGAAAGAGCACGGCGGCAGCGAGAGCCGCTCACTCAGGTGCGGGCCGGTCGGGTACGCGGCAGATCGGAAGAGGAAGACGATTGGGCCTGGCGCCTGGGATGGCCCCGCTGGTCTCGCGCGTTCGCCTCGCCGTGCTCACGGAGCGCTGGCGGCCTCACTCTCATAGACAAGGCCATCGGGACGTGGCTGGGCCGGGTAGCGCTGGAAATACTGGCTGCTTGTTCCGGGGAGGAATTGCCCGCCAGGCAGATGCCAGCCGTAAGGGCGCGAAACCACGTTGATCCGGGGCAGGACGAGGGAGGCCGCCAGCCGATAGCGATCTCTGATATAGCGCTGCAGGATATCGGCCAGTTGCTCTTCGGCCTCGTAGAGCGTCTCCGCGTAGATAAATGAGTGGACGGTGCGTCTTCCGATGGTGATGTGACCAGTGTAGAGCGTTCGCATGGGCTTGCCTCTTTTAGGGGGTCGTGTGCCTGCCATGCACAAGGGACCCTGAGAGCCAGCGCCACTGCGGGCAGCACCCGGGGGTGGTCGCTGTAGACAGTAGACGCTAATGAACCTGTACCGAGAGTGAGAACGGTGGAAGAAGCTGGCCCAGGCGTCTACAGGTAAGCCTGCAGGCGGCCTGTGAGAGCGACAGGCGCAGCTGCCGGGCTAGCCGGCTGCTTCTGGGCGCTAGCGCTGGAGGTGCCAGAGTGGGGGCGGGGAAGATGGAGACAGCTGCCAGGCAACCGCTCATAATGGTCCTCCTTTGCAGTTTCCGCTGCCGCAGGTTGCGGAGAGCGACGCGGAAGCAGCATCTGAAGCACAGACAATGCGCATAGAAGGACGCAGTTAGAGATCTTCTGCGTCTGCTGAACACATAGAGGATAGGGCGAACAAACGCATTACCTCAATAAGTATAACATACAAAAGGGTCAGTCTGTCGCAGCATGCTGGCTGGTGAGAAGTTACAGGCGGTGCAAGGGGACGGGACGGGGCTAAAGGCATGTCGTGGGTAGCGCTGAAGCACAGAAGAGAGGAAGGCGCCAGGAAGCCTCGCGGGGGCGGCATACGTGCGCAAAATCAATTGACTTCTCCCACCCCTTATGCTACACTTAATCCGTCTATCCAGGGATAGACACCGGTCCTGGGATAAACAGGTAAGCAGGTTGTCACAAGTCAGGAAAGGAAAAGGGAGGTTTGGCCTATTAACAGAGATCCTCGGGGGAATGACCGGACGCGCGAAACACGGGTCAACGAGCGCATTCGGGCACGAGAAGTACGCCTCATTGATGAGAATGGCGAGATGATCGGCGTGATGCCGACGCCCCGCGCTCTTGAGATCGCCCGTGAGAGGGATCTGGATTTAGTCGAAGTGCAGCCCAATGCTGTACCACCGGTCTGCAAGTTGATGGACTATGGACGGTACAAGTACGAGCAGGCCAAGAAGGAGAGCGAGGCGCGCAAGCATCAGAAGACGATTACCCTGAAGGAGATTCGCCTGCGCCCTCGTACCGATGAACACGATATCGGTGTCAAAACTCGCAAGATTCAGGAGTTCTTAGCTGATGGCGATAAGGTGCGGGTCAGCGTCCAGTTCCGCGGACCGGACTTGCGCCACCCAGAGATTGGCCGTAGGCTGCTGGATAACATCGCCGAGACCCTGAAGGGGACGGCTGTCATCGAGCGCCCGCCTGTAATGGAGGGCCGGGTGATGTCGATGATTGTCTCGCGCGCGCCGGGGTGGGAACCGCCAAAGAAGCAGGCACCTACCCCCTCCGGTAAACGCCAGGTGGCCACGGCAGGCGCCGTGGCTGGCAGTCAGGCACCAACCTCCCCATCCGCTCCTGCTGCTGGGAGCCAAGAGGTGGGGGACGCCACTGATCGTCAGCAATAGTGACAAGCGTAGCCCTGTGGGGTAAAAACTCCTCCTGAACCTCCTCTGCCAGCAAACATGCCCAGAGAAAGAGAGAGGAGAGGGCTACGGGCACCAGGAGCTTCCCAGGTAGTCACGCCTGTGGACAGGGACAGGGGAATGCTGGCTGTCAGGAGTTGGTCCTTCTAGCTTCTGACAGCGAAACTGCTCTGGAGGAAGCGAACCGACCGCCGTTTGGTTTGGACCTGTCCTACACAGGACAGTGTTGGAAAGCGGTACTGTCGCCTTCCTGGGCTATCAGGAGCGGATACCCTTCTCCTGTTGTAGAATATTGGAATAGCTACCACTGCAGGCAAAAGGACGTAGTTCTCAGCAACTACGTCCTTTTTCTTCCTCATTCGCATGAGCGGTTGACTTTTCCTGGCAAGGCGACTACCATACGAGAAGGACTGACCTGGTGATCCCGCCGGAGTTGCCCCGCCTGGCCTGGCTTGCCTTGCCTGCCCTGTGCTTGCCTCTGCCTGCTGTCTGTTTCTTTCTGACTGTCGAAGTCGGTCGGTTGCTAGCTAGCTAGAGACGCATTCTTGGGAGGAATCTGGTGAGCAACTATTATGACCCGCGCTGGTATGAAGACGGTGAGCGGCACAGTTGGAGTTCGTTTTCAACCGAGAGCATCTCCGACTCCGGCTCCGATCCGCAAGCTGCTGCCTCACCTCCACTCGACGCTCCAAGTGCTCCAGCTGATCAGCCCGCGCCCCCTGGTTGCCGCATTGCTGTCCGCCGTGCCGTCACAGTGACTGCGCTGCTCATCCTGGCTTTCATCGCCGGCTGGTTCAGCCACCAGTTTTTCTCTTCTGGCTCCTTCCCCGCCAGTAGCCAGTCGCAAAAATATGCCCAGTTGTTCCAACAGGCCTGGACGTTAGTTGATCAGAAATATGTTGATCGCAAGGCGATCAACTATCAGAAGATGGCCTACAGCGCCATTCAGGCCATGCTCGACACCCTCGGCGACAAAGGTCACACGCGCTTTCTCACGCCCGATCAGGTCCAGGCCTTTAACCAGTCGCTCAGCCCGACCCTGGTTGGCATCGGCGTTTACATCCAGCAAGATCCAACTACGAAGCAGGTAGTCATCAGCGACACAGTCCCGGGGGCCCCGGCGGAGAAGGCTGGTCTGAAGCCTGGCGACATTCTCCTCTCGGTCAATGGGCAGAGTGTGCAGGGCAAGGATCTGGAGACGATCAGCTCCTTGCTGCGGGGGCCAGAGGGTACCTCGGTCTCGGTGACGGTGCGTCGTCCCAGCACGAATCAGACTCTGACTTTCCACCTGAAGCGGGCCAAGATTACTGTTCCGAACGTCATTTTGCATTATATCCCCGAGGTCCATATCGCTCATATTCAGATCGTTCAGTTCGCCGATGGGGTCAGCGATCAGCTCCGCAGCAGCATTGAGCAGGCCAAAAAGCTCGGAGCCAAAGCCATTATCCTGGATCTACGCGGCAATCCTGGCGGCCTGGTCGAGGAGGCGATCAATACGGTCAGCGAGTTCCAGGCCAGCGGCACCGTCTTTCTGGAGCAAGATAGTTCGGGGAGGCGCACGCCGTATCAGGTGACAGGCCACGTGGTCGATGGGAAGATCCCTCTGGTGGTGCTCGTTGATAACGGAACAGCCAGCGCTGCCGAGATCGTCTCGGGCGCTTTTCAAGACAACCATCGAGCGATAATTATCGGGACGCGCACCTATGGTACAGGGACGGTGCTGGAGCAATTCCCGCTCTCCGATGGCTCCGAATTGCTGCTCGGCACGGCTGAGTGGCTGACGCCCGATGGCCACTTTATTCGCCAGAATGGCATCCAGCCCAATATTGTGGTCTCTCTGAAGGCGGGGCAAAGTCCCCTGACCCCAGCGACAGAGAATCGCGACCACATGACCTATCAGCAGATTCTGCAAAGCGGCGATAGCCAGCTGATTCGCGCGCTCCAGTATCTACAGGGGCAGCACTAGACGACGTGTCCTCAACCTGAGACTGCCAGCGCGCTCCAGATCCGTTCATTCAGCATAGCTGAGCGTGGGACAACAGTGTAGAATAGCGGTAAAGAGCGATCCAGCAGATGACTCAAGTGCGTCCAGCGAGCTGAGAGAGGCAAATTGAAGCAAGGTGAGCGGCAGTCTGAGTTAGCCTGGTCCGCCGTCCCGCCAGGGGAGTTGGTGGAGGAGAGAGAGGCGAGATGGTTAAGGCAGAAGCCAGGATAGCCAGCGAGCAAGGGCAGAGCGGGACGGCCAGGCGAAGACAGCCTTGTCCTGGCTGGCAGCCTCCTCTCGGGTGGCCACTATCCTGTAGGGCCGCCTTGGCGATGGCTAGCACTTCCTACGCCAGAACCAGCGCCGGATCGAAGGGAAAGTGCTGCAGCTTCTGGCGGCGGATCGGTGAAGAGCCAGACGTCCCTTGCGCGCCGTTCGTTCTCGCATCCTGCTAGAGAGCGGCAGGCCGATGTGAACCTACTTTATCAGGCGGCAGACAGATCGCCAGAGCAATCCAGAGGCGACGACTCTGTGGTCCGAATTACTGGGAGTGTGCTCGATAGGCGAGGTCGCCCTTCCTCCGGGCACAAGAGGGCCTCTGCTGATCAGCGCCGCTGAGGTGGAGACGGCGGCTGGTAGCCTGGATAGTCCATCGGTTCCGCTGGCCAGGGGGTGCCTCCCCACCAGGACAACTGTGTGGGGGGAGCCACTGGCGGCTGTCCGGCCCTGGCCATTACCGCAGGAACAGCTGTAGCAGCCGACCCTGCTGGCATCTGACGAGGTCCTCCTGATCGAGCCGAGGGCGAGCGAGCCGTAGAGAAGGCTTGACTTGCCTGGCTCGCCTGCACATCTTGCCCAGCGACCGGCTCGCGCCTGGCTGACGAGGCAGCAGCTGCTGCCGGACTCCGCTTCCGGTTTAGCAGGAGGATCAGCCCTTTGAGAAGCAGGACAAGGCCGAAAAAGGCCAGGCCACCCCCTAGAATCACCCAATAGGGATAGATATATTCACCGCTACAGGCAGCATAAGCGACCGCAGCCCCCACGGGAATCAAGAGGACTCCCAAGAGAAGCTGCAACAGCGGCTTCTCCCTCTTGGATAGAAAGCGGTAGAGCCAGTAGAACAATCGGATCATCAACTTCTCCTTCCTCAGAACAAGACAGCAACCGGTCGATGGGATCAGCCATCGATACAGGTGTCTATTTTAGAAAGTGAGGAAGGAGCAGTCAACTAGCTCTCGCTGCACTGAGCCTGAGCAGTAGCAGCAAGGTAATATTTGCTCGTCGGTGGATGATCGAGTATCGTGGCGATGAAGCGTGTAGCTCTGACCACCTGCTCCAGCGAGATCCCGGTCTCGATGCCCATGCCGTGGAGCAAATAGAGGAGATCTTCGGTGGCCAGATTGCCGCTGGCCCCAGGGGCATACGGACAGCCACCCAGGCCCCCGGCGGAAGAGTCCACGCAGCTCACGCCCATCTGGAGGGCGGCCAGCACATTGGCCAGAGCTGTGCCGCGCGTGTCGTGGAAGTGCACAGCCAACCGCTCGAGAGGAATACCCCCTTCGTTCAACAGCAAATCCAGAACCTCAACCACCTGATTGGGCGTGGCCACACCAATGGTATCGCCCAGCGATAGCTCAGCGACGCCCATCTCCAGCAGTTCCAGGGCCACTGCCAGCACACGCCGGGGATCGACTCGTCCCTCGTAGGGGCAGCCGAAGACCGTCGAGATATAGCCCCGCACACGCACTCCTTCGCGCTGGGCCAGCGCCAGCACAGGTCGGAACTGGGCCAGGCTTTCGGCAACCGTGGCATTGATATTGTGGCGCGTGAAGCTGTCGCTGGCCGCTGTAAAGACGGCTACTGAGCGCAGCCCTGCCGCTAAAGCCCGCTCCATGCCCTTGAGATTCGGCACCAGGGCCGTCAGGCGCAGTGTCGCTGGCAGGTCGCGCAGGCCCGCCATAACCTCGCTGGCGTCGCTCAGCTGTGGGATAGCTCGCGGACTGACAAAAGAGGTCACCTCGATCTCAGAGTAGCCTGCCTCGGCGAGCAGACGAATGAAATGGATCTTCTGCTCCGTGGAAACGCGCACTTTCTCGTTCTGCAGACCATCGCGCGGTCCGACCTCGACCACGCGCACCTGGCGCGGTAAAGTAGAGAGATCAAGCTTCATCGCTCTCTGCGGCCCAATCTGACCCGGGCCGCCGGTGACCCGACAGCGCGCGCTGCTGCTGGCTGAGGGTGTGAGGCGGCTCGGAACTGCAGCCGCTCGCTCCTTTCTCCAACGGGGAGTCTAGACTCAGCTGGCCGAAGTATGGGTAGCGGGCGACCTGTGTGTATGCCAGGTCGCCCAGGCTCTGTGTTCTGCTGACTGCATCAGAAGAGGTTAGTCGTCTCCCTCATCAGGGGGGACTGAGCCATTGCCTGCCGGGCTGGGGCGGGTGCCCGTTGCTTCTCAGGGCTATCCAACGCAGGCGTTGACGTTGAAGGCGGTGGGGCCGGCAGCCTGAGACGCTCGGCAGGGGCCGCCGACGACTCCTCGACACCTGGGTCGCTCCGGCCGCTCAGGCGTAGCACTCGCACCTTCGTGATGCGTCGCCCACGTGTTGCCAGCACCGTCAGATTCAAATCCCCGTAGGTAATCGTATCACCAGCCACGGGGATCTTGTCGAGCTGAGCATAGAGGAAGCCGCCGAGCGTCTCGTAGTCCTCGTTATCAAGCTTCGTGCCCATCAGCTCGTTGAAGTCGTCGATATTCATCTTGGCGTCGACGATATACTCCGTATCGCTAATGCGCTCGTAGAGATTCTCCTCACGATCATATTCATCCTTAATATCGCCGACGATCTCTTCCATCAGGTCCTCGATGGTCACCAGGCCGGCGACCGAGCCATACTCATCGACCACGATGGCCATATGGGTGCGCCGCTGACGGATCTCGCGCAACAGGTCGTCGAGCTTCTTCGTTTCTGGCACAAAGTAGGCCGGACGCACCAGCTCGCGCACCAGGCGCGTATGATGACCCTGGCGCAGCTCCTTGAGCAGATCCTTGGTATAGAGGATGCCCAGAATATTATCTAGAGACTCCTCATAGACAGGGATACGGGAGAGGCCGCCCTGCAAGGCCACATCGACGGCCTGATCGACGGTAGTATCGGCCTCCAGCGTAATCATGTCGATGCGGGGCACCATTACCTCGCGCACCGGCGTATCGGCGAACTCGAAGATGCTATGGATCATCTCCTTCTCTTCTTCTTCGAGTACGCCCTCTTGCTCGCCGACCGAGACCAGCAGGCGCAGCTCCTCCTCTGTTACGAAGGGGCCTGCATGCTTTAGCTCGCCGCCGAGCAAGCTCGCCAGGGAAGAGGTGACTACCCCGAGCAACCAGACCAGCGGTCGCAACAGCCAGGCGGCCAGGCGTACGAAGCCGCTGAGGGCGCGCGCCCAGCGCAGGGGGTTCTGCACAGCGGCGGTTTTCGGCGTGATCTCACAGAAGATCAGCACGATCAGCGAGATGAGCACCGTGGCGATCAGCTCGCCCCAGGTGGCCGAGAAGCGCAGGGCCAGGACCGTAGCCATGCTGGAGGCCACGATGACGGCGATGCTATTGACCACCAGGATCGTCGAGAGGAACGTATTCGGGTGAGCCAGCAGGCGCTCCAGCTCAGCGGCCTGTGGGTCGCCCTCCTCGACGAGGTTTTTCAGCTTGATGCGGCTGACCGAAGTCAGCGCGGTTTCGGCGGCGGAGGCTGTGGCGCACAGAATCAGCGCAATGACCAAGATGATCAGCTGCAGCCAGGCCACGCCGTCGAACTGGGGGAGAGAGAGGCTGAGAGCGGCGGCGATCCTGACAAGGGGTATGCCATCGGCGTCCATAGTTGTAGTTACTCCTTTTTGCCTCCTTCCGCTTCTGAGGAGGCCTGTTCTGCTGCTGCCGCGGGATCGAGCATACGCAGCAGACGGGCGGGCACACCAACTACCAGCGCATGAGGAGGCACGTCACGGTTCACCACTGCGTTGGCGCCCGTCATGGCTCCCTCACCGATGGTCACGGGCGGTACGATGATCGTATCGCAGCCGATGAAGGCCCCGTCCTCAATGACCGTACGGTACTTCTGGCGTGTGATCCCGTTATAGTTGGAAGTTACTGTACCCGCACCGATGTTGACATGTGCCCCGACAGTGGCATCACCGATATAGCTAAAGTGATGCATGTCTGTTTCCGCACCGATATACGAGTTCTTCACCTCGCCAAAGTTGCCCATGCGCACGCCACGAGCCAGATGGGCGCCAGGGCGACAGTGGCTGAAGGGGCCGATTCGTACATCATCTTCGAGAATAGCCTCTTCAAGAGCTGAATTTCGAATGATACAGCGATTCCCGATAATCGACGACTCGATGGTAGTTCCAGGGCCGATGCGGCAGCCGGAGCCGATTTGCGTTCGGCCAGTGATCATAGTGCCGGGCAGGATAACCGTGTCGGGTCCGATGGAGACCTCGGCGTCGATGTAGGTGGCCGCGGGATCGACGATCGTCACGCCCGCGTACATGTGGCGCTCCAGGATGCGGCGCCGCAGGATCTGCTCCGCCGCTGCCAGCTGCACGCGATCGTTCACGCCCACAGTCTCCTCTAGAGCGCCGGTTACCGTCGCGACGGTACGCCCTTGCGAGCGCACGATGGCTACCAGATCGGTGAGATAGTACTCGCCACTGAAAGGATTGCGCGCGAGGCGGGGCAAGGTCTCCCAGAGCCAGCGACGCTCGAAGCAGTAGACACCCGAATTCACCTCTTTAATGCGCTTCTGCTCTTCGGTAGCGCGCTTGACCTCGATGATCTCCACCACGGCGCCTGAGCTATCGCGGATCACGCGCCCAAAGTCGGAGGGCTGCTCGGTGATAGCCGTTAAGAAGGTGACGGTGGCCTGGCTCTCCACATGCTGAACAAGGACGCGGGCCAGCATCTCGGCGCTGATGAGCGGAGTATCGCCGTAGCAGACGAGCACCGTCTCTGGGGGAGGAGTCAGGGCCTCGACGGTCTCGCGGGCGGCCAGGACAGCGTGGCCGGTGCCCAATTGCTCGGCCTGCAGGGCGTAGTAGCAGCGCTCACCGAAGGCGGCCTGGACCTGGGCGGCCTCGCAGCCGACGACAACAATGGGGCGGTGAGCGGTAAAGGTGGCTGCCAGTGGAGTAAAGGCAGAGGTGAGAGGAATCGCTTCCACGGCGTTGAGCACATGGCCTAACATCGGCAGCCCGGCCAGCGGATGGAGCACCTTGGGAATGGCGGAACGCATCCGCGTGCCCTTGCCCGCTGCAAGGACCACGGTCGCATAGGTCTTCATTGTTGAATTCACAAAACCTCTTGTTTCATTGCTGTCTCCTCAGCGATTCGTGCCCCTGCGCCACGAATCGCCGGGCTACGCTGCGCTGAGCCTAGGCAGGGGAGTTGATCACCCTGCTGCTCGGGCGCCAGAAAGAAAGAAGGTCCCCCTTTTTCTTGCTTGCTTCCTGCGCAAGCGCGATAGAGCCTATCGATCAACCTTTGAGCCTGGTCACAAAGGACCAGTCCCTGCTCTCGCCGGCGGAGAGCAGAAGCCAGATGGTTCGGGTGCCAGGATTCGAACCTGGGATCGCGGATCCAAAGTCCGCTGCCTTACCGCTTGGCCACACCCGAAAGTGATGACACGCTCAGCCGGTCCGGTCACGTCTCGCCTGGCTCATCCTCGCCGGCTCCAGGCAGCTGGCTGGCTGGCCTGCTGCCCTTCTGCCTGCCTGCCTGGCCGCTGTTGCACGCTCTGACGATAGCACAAAGCCGAGACGCGACACCTTGTCTGTCGCTGTCCGAGAACAGGATACCTTTTCTTGCCAGCCCTGTCAAGGGGGGATGGCGGAGCTGACTGTCGTTGGGGTCTCCTGTGCGGCGGGGAATACGCTAGACGGTGAAATGGTTGTTTACTTAATAGATACACTATGTTATCATCACCCTCGTGAAGGCTCGGTTCCAGAGGTGCTCATCTCCTTGGATTGAGGTGGGCACTCGTCCCTCACGTAGCCTGATCTGAACTGGAGGAGGAACTGCTGTGGAAGCCGCTTCTGCAACTGATTTACGCGTCGATACGCACCTGGCGAAGTTTTCGCAGGGCAGTGTGGTTGTGCTGACGGCCCTGGCCTTTCTGTTGAGTTGGCCGCCGCTCGTGCTGATCACCGGGCTGCTCCTGGCCTGGAGTGCTCTCTGGCCGACGGTTGGTCCGTTTACCTTGCTCTATCGGCATGTGCTCGTACCGAGCGGTCTGTTGAAGCCACGCCTGGTCGAGGATGATCCAGCCCCGCATCGTTTCGCCCAGGGGGTAGGTGCTACCTTGCTGCTGGTGGCCGGGCTGGTGCTCCTGTTGACAGCGGCGACGACGGTCGGCTGGGTCCTGGACCTGCTTGTGTTTGTGCTCTCCTTTGTTAATCTCACGGTTGGCTTCTGCGCTGGCTGTCTGGTCTACTACTATCTGGGGAAGCTCGGCCTCGTCCCCCGCGTGCGCTATGAGGGGGGCTTCCACTGGCGCGGCGTGAGGTAGGAGAATGCTGGCAGACGGAGAGAGCTGAGAGATGCTAAACGTGATGCTCTGGCGGGCGGCCTTGCTGATCCTGCTGGCCGCTCTCCTCTGGGGTTTCGTTGTGCTCGGACGGCGCTTTGTCGAACGGCAACGCCGGGCGGCCCTGGCGGCGCCGGCTCTGGCTACCGGTCTCCAGGGTGGCGCGGGGGCTTCCAATTCCAACCCGCCGGTACGCATCTTGCTCTTTAGCAGCGCTGAGTGTCAGCAGTGCCATCGTTTGCAGAAGCCGGCGCTGCGCCAGGTGCAGGCGGCCCGCGGCGATCTCGTCAGGGTGATCGAGGTAGACGCGCCGACTGAGCCCCACTTGACAGCTCGCTATCGAGTGCTGACCCTTCCGACGACGGTTGTACTCGATGGCCAGGGCAAAGCCCAGGCGGTCAACTATGGCTTTGCTCCCGCCGGGCGACTGCTGGCCCAGATCGATGACGTACTGGCGCAACAACACATTGAGCGAGCAGCGCCTCTGGCCTGAGTTACTTCTCTTCCTCCTCAGTTGGCCTTTCTGTAGCATGAGGTGTCTCTCTGCTCGTGTAGAGGGCGGTCTTCGTCAAGGCGGAACATCTTGACGAAGAGGAGCGCCTCATGCCACAATGGCAGTGATTTCTTCAGAGAGGAAGAGAAGAAACGCCCATGCGAGTCCTTGAAACGCATGTTGACCGCAGCAGTCCTGAATTTCAGGAGAATGCGCGTTATTTCCGTCAGCTTGTGGCCGAGCTGAAGGAGCGTCTGCAGCAGGTGCAGCAGGGCGGAGGCGCCGAAGCCGTGGCTCGCCATCGGAAGCGCAACAAGCTGCTTGCGCGCGAGCGCATTCGTTTACTCTGTGACCCCGACACCCCGTTTTTGGAGCTGAGTCCGCTGGCTGCCTGGGATATGTACGAGAACGAGGCCCCCTCGGCGGGCATCGTGACCGGTATTGGGGTGGTAGAGGGCCAGGAGTGCATGATTATTGCGAACGATGCCACCGTCAAGGGCGGGACCTACTACCCGATGACGGTGAAGAAGCATTTGCGCGCCCAGGAGATTGCCGAACAGAACCGTCTCCCCTGTATCTATCTTGTCGACTCGGGCGGAGCCTTTTTGCCGCTGCAGGCCGAGGTCTTTCCTGACCGCGATCACTTTGGGCGCATCTTCTACAATCAGGCGCGGATGTCGAGCCAGCGTATTCCGCAGATTGCCGTAGTGATGGGTTCGTGTACGGCGGGCGGTGCTTACGTGCCGGCGATGAGCGATGAGACTATCATTGTACGCGGCACGGGGACGATTTTTCTCGGTGGACCGCCACTGGTGAAGGCGGCGACCGGCGAGGAGGTGAGCGCTGAGGAGCTGGGTGGGGCCGATGTCCACTGTCGCATCTCGGGAGTGGCTGATCACTATGCCCTCAATGATGAGCATGCCCTGGCTATCTGCCGCAGCATCGTGGCCAATCTGCAGCGGCGCAAGTACATTCCCTGGGAGATCGCTGAACCCGAGCCGCCGCGCTATGATCCCGAGGAGATCTATGGCATTGTGCCGCGCGACTATCGCAAGAGCTACGATGTGCGCGAGGTGATTGCTCGTCTGGTCGATGGCAGCCGCTTCCACGAGTTCAAGGAGCTGTATGGCACGACGATTGTCTGCGGCTTTGCCCGCCTGATGGGCTATCCCGTGGGCATTATTGCCAATAATGGAGTGCTCTTCTCGGAAAGCGCCCTCAAGGCAACGCATTTTATTGAGCTGTGCGCCCAGCGTCAGATCCCGCTGGTCTTTCTGCAGAATATTACCGGCTTTATGGTGGGACGTCAGTACGAGAGCGGCGGCATTGCCAAGGATGGGGCGAAGATGGTGATGGCGGTGGCCAACGCACCGGTCCCTCGCTTTACGGTGATTATCGGCGGCTCCTTCGGGGCGGGCAATTATGCGATGTGCGGGCGCGCCTACTCGCCGCGTCAGCTCTGGATGTGGCCCAATGCCCGCATCTCGGTAATGGGAGGTGAACAGGCGGCCAGCGTTCTGGCAACGATCCGCAAGGAGAACCTGGCGGCGCGCGGAGGGACGATGAGCGAGGAAGAGGAAGCAGCCTTTAAGCAGCCAATTCTGGAGAAATATGAACGCGAAGGCAACCCCTACTACAGTACGGCTCGCCTGTGGGACGATGGGATCATCGATCCCTGTGAGACGCGTACAGTGCTGGCCCTGGGGATCGCTGCCTCGCTCAATGCGCCCATGCCTGAGACGCCTTTCGGGGTCTTCCGCATGTAGCATGAGTATGGAGAGCGGCCTCTGGCGCTGGCAGAGCGAGATATGGCTCGCAGGCGGAGCAGGCGACGCGCTGGCTGGCAGCTTCTGAGGTAATAAGGAAGGGCCCACGCTTATGTTGAAAGCGCTGCGTTGCAATTCCCTGGAGCGTTGCTTTCAGCGCGTCACCTCGCTGGCCGAGGCCAGGCAGGCCCTGGCCGAACCGCAGACCATTCTCTGGCTTGATCTTTTCAATCCGAGTCAGGAGGAGCTGCAGGATGTTGGTGCGGCCTTCCATTTGCATCCGCTGGCCGTAGAGGATGCCAGTCATAAGCATCAGCGTCCCAAAATCGAGGAGTATGATAGCTTCTACCTGCTCGTCTTTTATACGGTGCAGGCCGAGCCATCTCCAGAGCGCCTGCGAGTCTGTGAGTTGTCGATCTTTCTGGGGGAGCGCTATTTGATCACGGTGCATAGTGAGCCTATTCCCGAGCTGGAGGAGACCGAGCAGCGCTGGACGCGCAATGTACGCCAGCTTGAGGGCGGAGTGATTGTCCTGCTCTATTCCCTCCTCGACACGATCGTCGATCAGTATTTCCCGGTGCTGGATGCAATGGTCGAGCAGGCCGAGGCCCTGGAGGATCGTCTCTTCAGCGGTGAGTTGCGTCAGCGCTCCTTTACTCAGGACCTGCTGGCCCTCAAGAAGCGCTTCCTGACGCTACGCCGTATCGCTGGTCCCGAGCGCGATGTGCTCAATGTGCTCACGAATCGCGATAACCCTCTCTTCAATGAGCATGCCTTGCTCTATTTCCGCGATGTCTACGATCACATTATGCGCGTTGCCGATACCGTTGATCTCTACCGCGATCAGCTGAGTTCGACGATGGATGCGAACCTCTCGATCGTCTCCAATGACCTCAATAAGACGATGCGCACGCTGACGGCGGCCTCGATTGTTTTGGTGGTCGACGCCTTGCTGGCAGGTATCTGGGGGATGAACTTCGAGTATATGCCCGAGTTGCATTGGACCTATGGCTATGCGCTGGCTCTGACTGTGATGGCCGTGATCTCACTGCTCCTGCTGCTGATCTTCCGTCGGCTGCGCTAGCTCTAGGGCCAGGGATGCGGACCTGGTCAACACGAGAAATCCTGGCTGTACGTTGGCAAGAGGATGGTATAATAAAAAGCAATGAGCAAATGAGAAGCTGCGGCGGCTATAGGCTCCCTGCTCTTGGGGGGCCGGGTGCTGGCGGGTGGGCCGCCTGAGCGGTTTCGCCTGGTGTGCAGCTGAGCCTTTGTCAGGGATAGTCACAATGGAGTACACCCTACTCAGTGTTGAACGCAGCTTTCAGAATCGGGTCGCGACGGTGACGCTGCGGCGCCCCGAAGTCCACAATGCTTTTAATGCGCAGTTGATCGAGGAACTACAAACGGCCTTCACCGCTTTGCGTGACGATGAGCGGCTACATGCTGTCGTCCTGACCGGCGCGGGTGCCTCTTTTAGCGCTGGAGCTGATATCAAGATGATGCAGCAGGCGGTGAATGTGAGTCGTGAGGAGAATGTGGCCGAGGCTTTGCGGTTAGCTGACCTCTTTGAGGCCATCAATACGTTCCCCTGTCCGGTAGTGGCCCGCGTCAATGGGACGGCGATGGGTGGCGGTTTGGGGCTGATTGCGGCCTGCGATCTGGTGATTGCGGTCGAGACGGCGCGCTTTGCTTTTAGCGAGGTGCGTCTAGGCATCGCTCCGGCGGTGATTGCCCCCTACGTGGTGCGCAAGATCGGCGAGGGTCAGGCGCGGGCGCTCTTTGTGACGGGGGAGCAGTTTACAGCTGCGCGAGCGCGCGAGCTGGGGCTGGTGCATGTAGTAGTGGCTGCTCAGGAACTGGATACGGCAGTGGAGCTGGCGCTGCACAACCTGCTGCGCGGTGGGCCACGGGCCTTACGGGCCTGCAAAGCGTTGGCTCTGCAGATCGGCGCGCTGAGCCGCGAGGCGGCGCGTGACTATAGCGCCAATCTGATTGCCGACTTGCGGGCCAGTCCCGAGGGGCAGGAGGGCCTGCGGGCCTTCCTGGAGAAGCGCAAAGCCAACTGGGTGGTCAGCTAAGATGTTCAAGAAGATTTTGATCGCCAATCGAGGAGAGATTGCGCGCCGCATCATGGCCACCTGCCGGGAAATGGGCATTCGTACCGTCGCCGTCTACTCAGAGGCTGATTGTCAGGCTCCACATGTCTACGAGGCCGATGAAGCCTATCCGATCGGTCCTGCGCCTGCCGGCGAGAGCTACCTGCGCATTGAGGCCATCATTGCGGCGGCTCGCCAGGCCGGTGCGGAAGCAATTCATCCCGGCTATGGCTTCCTCTCGGAGAACCCGGCCTTTGCCGAAGCCTGCCACGAGGCCGGCCTGGTCTTCATCGGTCCCCCTGCCTCAGCTATGCGCCTCATGGGGTCGAAAATTGCCGCGCGCCAGGTGGCGCAGCAAGTAGGTGTGCCGACTGTCCCGGGGTATGATGGTCCTCAACAGGACCCGCAGCGTTTGCTGCAGGAAGCGGAGCGCATCGGGGTGCCGCTCTTGATCAAGGCGGCGGCTGGAGGTGGGGGCAAGGGGATGCGCGTGGTGCGCTCGCTGGAAGACTTCCCGGCTCAGCTGGAGGGGGCGCAGCGCGAGGCCCTGGCGGCCTTTGGCGATGGCACGGTCTTTCTAGAACGCTTGCTGGAGCAGCCTCGTCACATTGAGTTCCAGATACTGGCCGATGCCTACGGTCAGGTTGTCCATCTGGGTGAGCGCGAATGTTCGATTCAGCGCCGCCATCAGAAAATCGTCGAGGAAAGCCCGTCGCCGGCCCTGACAGCGGCCCTGCGCACCCGCATGGGTGAGGCTGCCGTACGTATTGCCCGCGCTGCAGGCTATGTCAATGCTGGCACGCTTGAGTTTTTGCTTGACCGCGATCAGCACTTTTATTTTCTGGAGATGAACACGCGCTTGCAGGTCGAGCACCCGATCACTGAGCTAGTGATGGGCCTCGATCTGGTGCGTCAGCAGATTCTCATCGCCGCTGGCGAGCCGTTGCGTCTGCGTCAAGAGGAGCTGGTAGCGCGTGGTCACGCCCTTGAAATGCGCCTCTATGCTGAAGATCCCGAGCAGCAGTTTCTCCCCTCTACCGGCAAAGTATTCCGTTTTTTCGCCCCGCAGCGGCCTGGTGTGCGCATTGATAGCGGCGTGGAAAGCGGCTCTGAAGTCAGTCAATTCTACGATCCGATGCTGGCCAAGCTGATTACCTATGGTGAAGATCGCGCTGCCAGCATCGCGCGCATGCGAACCTTACTGGAAGAGCTGGCGGTCTTCGGCGTCAAGACGAACAGCGCCTTGCTGCACGCCATTACTGAGAACGCGGCCTTTCGTGAGGGCCTGACCTTCACCAGCTTTTTGGAAGAGCAGGGACTGCTTGCGCCGGGGGCCTTACGGGAGCAGGAGGCGCTGCCGTCGGTGTTAGGCGCGGCGGCCCTGGCCGAAGTGCTAAACGAGGAGCGAGGTGAGCGCAATCCCTGGCGACGGCTTGGTCCCTGGCGTCTGGGGGGGACTGGGCAACTGCTGCGCTACCTCTATGAGGGAGAAGAGCATCAGGTTTGTCTTGAGCGCCTGCCCGGCAGCGGTGGAAGCTGGAGGATCGAGATTGACGGGGGCGAGCCAGAGGAAGTGCTGCCGCAGCTGGCGCCGGATGGGGCGCTCTGCTTGCAGCGTGGGGCGCGGCGTGAGCGCGTCCAGTTTTTCCGCCTGTCTGGTGAGACGCAGGTCATGCTACGGGGAAGGCTCTATCGCCTGCTACGACCTCTGCCGCCGGCTATTGAGAGCAGCCTGCGCGGACGCGGCCAGCGCGGAGGCCAGAGCCTGACGGCCCCAATGGCGGGGACTATTGTCAAAGTGCAGGTCAGCGAGGGCGAGCCTGTCAGGCAGCGCCAGGTGCTGGTCATTCTGAGCGCTATGAAGATGGAGCACGTCATCGCTGCTCCCTACGATGGCGTCGTACGGCGCATCTATTATCGTGAGGGCGATGTTGTCCAGGGTGGAGCTGTCGTTGTCGAGGTCGAGATGGGCCAGAGCGAGGCGACCCTTGCCCCGACCTCGCAAGAATGAGGCGAAAAGAAGGAAGGCAGGCAGCCCTCGGGGCAACGAATGACGTGACGTGGGTCGATCGGGGTGGGTTGGAAGAGAATGCCAGAGGGCGCAGCCAGAGCTGTATCGATTGGCGAAGAAAGGACGTGATAGTTACAATGAAGGTCGGCTTCATTGGGATCGGGACAATGGGGCGTCCGATGACGCTCAATCTGCTCAAGGCCGGGCATGAAGTCGCGGTATATGCTCGTCATCCTGAGAAGCCCGGAGTTCGGGAAGTGCTCGGGGCGGGGGCCAGGCTAGTCCCTTCGCCGCGCGAGCTGGCCGCTGAAGTCGAGGTCGTCATCACGATGGTCCCCACCTCGCAGGATGTTGAACAACTGGTCACTGGTCCCGATGGCATTCTGGAAGGGGCGCGGCAGGGGCTGATCATCATCGATATGAGCACCATTGCACCGGCAACGAGCCGACGTCTGGCACAGCTCGCCAATGAGCGTGGAGTCTATTTTCTGGATGCGCCAGTGAGTGGCGGCTCGCAGGGGGCGATCGCGGGTACGCTGGCCATTATGGTCGGCGGCGAGCGCGACATCTTCGAACGGGTCCGTCCCTTGCTAGAAGCGATGGGCCAAGCCGAGCGCATCTTCTATGTGGGTCCCTCGGGGGCAGGAGAGGTTGTCAAGCTGGTCAACAATATGCTGGCCGGAGTGATTGCGGCGGCCACCGCTGAGGCCCTCGTGCTAGGAGTCAAGGCTGGCGCCGATGTGGAGCTGATGGCTAGCATTATCAGCGTCAGCACCGGCGCCAACTGGCAGCTTGCCAACCAATTCCCCATGCGCGCCTTTACTGGCAGCTTCCAGCCCGGTTTCATGACCGATCTCTTGCAGAAGGATCTCAACCTTGCGCTCGAACTGGGGGCGCAGTATCAGACGCCTCTGCCATTGACGGGGCTGACTCGCCAGCTCTATGAGATGGCCCGTGCCCAGGGCTATGGCCGCGAAGACTATACCGCTTTGCTCAAGGTCTTAGAGCGCCTGGCCGGCGTTGCAGTGCGCAGCCGCGCAGCTCTCAACCAGGAGCAAGCTAAATAAAAAAGTAATGGGTGCCAGGCCGTCCAGGTCAAGCGCGGATCACCCTCACCCGGCACGACGGACGGCCAGCAGGTCAGGCTTGCAGTCTCCCTGGAAAGAAGTCGCAGGCGCATCGCTTGAAATGTATATAATTTTTTATTGCCGCAGCCTGTTCCATCGCGATCTGCTCTCAGTTCTGGGAAGCCGGGCGCAGGCACGATGGCCGGGCAGGATCGAAAAGGAGGAATCATGATGGAACAGCTTTCTCACGAGCAGGCCAGCGAGAGGATCGTAGCGCTGGAGCGCCGGCTTAAGAAAGAGCAGCAAGCGAAGGCCCGCCGCAGCGGCGATGCCTGTCTGTCTCCTTCCTTCTCCCTTGTTACCAGCCTGGGTGCCGCTGACATTTCTGTCCCCACGGGGCCGAAGATCCCGCGACCCCTGCCACCGCGTTCTTCGAAGCGCTAGAGAGCGCCGCTTTTGGGAAGAAAGGGTCTTCTGGATGATGGTTGTGGTGAAGGAGGTTGGTTAGAGGCTATAGGGGATGATCAGGCTGCGTGCGAGCGTCATAGCGAGGGAGAGTAAGATAATCAGCCCGAAGTAGGCCACAGCTATGGCAATGCGGAAGCGCAGGGGGACATCGTAGTAGTGGCGCGGGCGAAAGGCATCTTCGCTACGCTGTGTCCAGAGGGCGGCGGCGCCGATGGCCAGCAAGAAGAAGAGCCAGGGAGAGAAGTCGCCATTGATCCAGAGCCAGATCTGGTAAGCCAGCAAGAGCAACAGGCCAACCAGGCAGAGGCGGCGATCGATTGCTCCTATAATGCGCCCGCCATCAAGCATCGGGGCAGGGATCAAATTCAACAGGTTGATAAAGAAGCCAAAGTAGGCGAGAGGCGCCCAGACGCCCGCCGGGTGGAACCAGGCCAGCAGCAGACAAACGGCGGAGCCTAGCGCTCCGGCCACTGGTCCGGCGATACCGATCTCTGCATCGTCGCGGGCATTCTGGGGATGGCGCTTCATCAGCACTGCAGCCCCCAGCAGAGGAATGAAGATCATGCCGCCGAGGGGGATACCTTTGGCCTTAATGACGATGGCGTGCCCCAGCTCGTGCACGAAGAGCAGCACCACAATCCCCAGGCCGAAAGCCCAGCCGAAGATCATCGCGTAGAAAGCCAGTGAGATCAGCGCTGAGATGCCGGCCCAGCCAAATTTCAGCAGCCAGCCGAGCCATTGGAACTTCAGGAGCAGAGCCAGCAACGCTGCGAGGCTGCCGCCCAGGCCAGCCAGTCCTTTCTTCCCTTTGATCCCCGGAGTGGATGGACCTTTTTCCGCCGTCTCTGCCGGGGTGCTCTCAACCTGACCTTGAGCCTCGTCGGAGGTATAGTGCACCACATCCGCCGGGCTACGATAAGGCTGCAGCTCTGCCTGACCGGCTGTTGCAGCGGGGGCCGGGCTAGGGTGCCAGCCAGATGAGAGGCGGTAAAAGTCGGGATGGGTATAGTCAAAGGTCCCTTCGAGCGAGGCAGTCGGCTCATTGCGATCGCCCTGGGCTGCGTAGCTGTAGGCCTGGCCTGGATCTCGCTCCATGCTGCTAGCCTCTCTCCTCCTTTTCTTGCTGTACTAATGTAATACTATTCTAGCACACGTTGGCCAAAAAAGCTTGTTCGCCAGGAGGGGTGAACGCTTTTCGAGATCGTAGGGAGGGCCTGCGGTGGGTCAGATCAAGCGCCTGAGTGAGCTGGTGAGGGGGCAAGGGAGAGAGGGACCCGGCCTTGCTTCCCTGCCCAGGCCTCAGTCAGTGAGGCAGGAGGTTGACGATCAGCAAGATCAGGGTCAGAACGGAGACGAACAGGACGGTTGCCCAGCCGAAGATATTGAACAGCAGCGAATTCCTGTGCTTACCCATCAGGCGGCGATTATTGACCAGGAGAATAATAAAGACCAGGATAATCGGCAGCATAGCCGTATTAATATCCTGGAGTATGATCAGCACCTGGAAGATGGGCAAGCCGGGGATCAAGGTTACCAGAACACCAAGCGCGATCAGCGCCGTAAAAAGACCCTGGAAGACTGGTGCCTCACGGAAGCTGCGCGAGAGGCTGCGCTCAAACCCGAAAGCTTCACAGATAGCGTAAGCCGTCGAGAGGGGCAAGACCGCCGCCGCCAGCAGCGAAGCGCCAAAGAGGCCGATGCCGAAGAGGAGCGAGGCGTAGGGGCCGGCCAGGTTGCGCAGAGCGAAAGCCGCATCCAGAGCCGTGCTTACCGGGTGATGGGAGACGAAGAGCGTCGCCCCCGTGGCCACAACGATGAAGAAAGAAATGATCGTCGCAAAGAGCGTCCCGCTATAGACGTCGATCTGCTCATAGATATACTCGCCGGCATGGATGCCCTTGTCAGCAACAGCGGACTGCACATAAAAGAGCATGTAGGGGCTGATGGTCGTCCCCACCAGGGCCGCTGCCATCAGCAGATAGCCGCTATCCCAGCTCCAGGTGGGGAGGACGCTCTGATGGGCAATTGCTCCCCAGTCAGGATGAGCGACGAAGGCGGCGGGAATGTAGGAGAGGAAGCCGAGGGACATGGCAATAAAGACCTTCTCGACGCGCCGGTAGGACCCTTTGATCACCAGCCACCAGAGTGACAGGCCGCAGACAGGGACAGTCACATAGAGCCAGGGTGTATGCACGTCCTGCGCCAGCACCTGCACGCTGGCGCCGATGCCAAGGAACTCTGAAATCGTAATGCCGGTGTTGGCGATCAGCAGAGCCAGCATAGCCAGCGCCGTCCAGCGTACCCCAAACTCCTCGCGGATCAGATCGGCCAGCCCCTTGCCAGTGACCGCTCCCATGCGGGCGCACATCTCCTGAATCACGGCTACAAAAAAGCTGCTGATGAAGAGGGCCCACAGCAGGCTATAGCCATAGTTGGCCCCAGCAGACGAGTAGGTCGCGATGCCCCCAGCGTCATTGCCCGCGTTGGCCGCAATCAAACCTGGACCGAGGACCGCCAGCAGCCGGATCAGAGGCGATGAGCGGCTCAGACGAAAAGGAAAACGGGACCGCGCCGGTTTCCTGCGGGTGGCGCGGTCCTTTCTCTGCAGCTCCGTTGTCTTCTGGCCAGATCTCTCCATAGCGCACCAGCATCAATTCAGCTAGCAAGGTGCCATCCGTCTTGGCCCCAAGCCGGAGGGAGTCGTCGATGTGTCGTGTCACCTGCGATCGCTTGCGCCCTCTACCTACAGGCTGGAGCGGGCCTACTATTTGAGCGCGCTTGCAGGGCGTGGTAATGATAGCACTCAGGCTGGTCTTCTGGCAAGGGGCAGACAGCAAAAGCAGACTGCCGGCTGGTGATGACGAAGTGGCCAGTCTCCCAGCCAGGCGTTGCTATTGTGCCTTCTTAATGCCCAGCAGGTGAAGGCGGAGCAGATTCAGGGCGGCGAGGGCCGAGCGGTACTTCTGGTCCTCGCGGCTGCCGCGCCAGCCGCTGCCGCTGGAAGTCACCAGACCTGCAGGTCCGGCGATGGCCAGGACCAGGGTGCCAGCAGGTTTCTGCTCGAACGGCTCAGGACCTGCTACGCCGGTAATCCCGATGCCGTAGTCGGCTCCCAGCCGCTGCCGGGCGAGCTGGGCCATGACACGCGCCGTCTCCTCGCTGACCAGGCCGGCCTCTGCGACTAGCTCGGTGGGGAGACCCATCTCCAGGGCTACAGCGCGGCTGTAGACTACCAGACCGCCGCGGAAGTAGCGCGAGCTGCCAGGTACATCGGTAATCAGGCTGGAGAGCAGCCCCCCGGTAAAGCTCTCCATGACCGCCAGGGTCTGACCGCGTTGGGCCAACATGGTACCGACCACGCTCGGGAGCGTCTCCTTGTCGACCCCAAAAATGTAGTCGCCCAGCACCTCGCGAATGCGCGCCTCAGTTTCGCGGACCAGGCGCTCGGCCTCCTCGCGACTGGCCGCCTTGGCCGTTATGCGCACATCCACGGCATCGCTCTTGGCATAGGTGGCTACCGTCGGATTGCTGGCATGAATGAAGGCTTCCAGCCGTTGCTCAACCGTCGACTCCCCCAGGCCGGTTACTCGGAGGATGCGCGTGAAGATCAGGCCTCCTGTATAGGGGCTGAGACGCGGAATTACTTCGGCCTCCCACATGCGATACATCTCGCGCGGTACCCCTGGCATGGCAACGATGATGCGGCCCTCTTTCTCAACCCACCAGCCGGGCGCCGTGCCCAGGGGATTCGGCAGGGGGCGCGCCGAGGGAATGAGGGTGGCCTGCTTGACGTTGCGCTCGGGCATCTGGACATTGCGGGCGGCAAACCAGGCGCGCAGCTCGGCCTCTAAGGTTGGGTCAACCTGCATGCGCTCGCCCAAAAGCGTGCTAATAGCCTCGCGCGTCAGATCGTCCTCGGTTGGTCCCAGGCCGCCAGTTATGATAATCAATTCAGAGCGTTCCCAGGCACGGCGCAGCGTCTCGACGATACGCTCTAAGTTATCCCCGACCTGGGAGACAAAATAGAGGTCGATCCCTAAACTGCTCAAGTTCTGCGCCAGGTAGGTGGCATTGGTATCGGTGATCTGGCCGAGCAGCAGCTCGGTCCCACAAGAAATAATCTCTGCCCGCATAACGCTGTCAAATCCTCCAGAGCAAGCGATACATGGTCCAGCCCGGCCAGCCAGCCAGCGAGCCGCAGTCTGCCTGGAAGCTTTCCCATCTGGCCAGGCTCCCCCTTCCTCTCGCCGTGGCCTTTCTTTCCACCCGCTCTGCGCTCGCTGGCTCACCTGACCACTCCCCCTTATCATACCACGTCTCAATATCTCTCAATATGTTGTGCCTGGAGATGAGAAAATCTCAATATCTTGTGGGCAAAGGCTTGTAATCGGGGAGGTTTCCTAGTATACTGTCCCGAGGAAGGTCGACCGGGGAAATCATAGCCGATAACTTGCCTGCAGGACAAGTTCTCTAGAAGTGAGTCCTATTTCCTACCTGCCCTTTCTTTGTCGTTCGTCCGGCACCGGGAGACGCGGCACATCAAGCGCATGGTGTGAATGGTGTGAGTGGTGTGTGGTAGGCGGGCGGCGACTGACGAGCTGTAATTTAAGAGAGGAGTAAGGCAGCATGTTAGAGCAGCAGGAGTCGAAGACTCCCAAAGCGCCTGGCGATACACCGAAGCGGACACAGCTAGAAGGTATTCGTCTCAAAGTCTTTCTGGATCGCTATTCGCTCAAGGATGCCAACGGCCAGCCTCTGGAGCACTATCCCGAAGAGCTATGGGCGCGTGTGGCGCGGGGAATCGCGGCAGTGGAGAAGACGGAGGAGCTGCGTGCCTACTGGGAGAAGCGCTTCTATGAGGCGATGGCTGACTTCAAATTTGTGCCTGGTGGGCGCATTCTGGCGGGAGCTGGCTCCGGCCATCAGGTGACCTTTTACAACTGCTACGTCATTCCCAGTCCGGAGGACAGCCGCCAGGGTATTCTTGACAACCTCAAGATCATGACCGAGATCATGGCTCGTGGCGGTGGTGTAGGCATCAACCTCTCGACCCTGCGGCCCCGTGGCTCTTACATCAAGACCGTCAACGGCACAGCCTCTGGCCCTTGCTCCTGGGCGCAGCTCTACTCGGTGGCCACGGGCGATGTCATCCAGCAAGGAGGCTCACGGCGCGGCGCCCTCATGCTCATGCTGGACGACACTCATCCTGACGTCGAAGAGTTCATCACGGTCAAGCGCACCGAAGGCAAGATTGAGCATGCCAATCTCTCGGTCTGCATCTCTGATCGCTTCATGCAGGCCGTCAAGAACGACGAGCCGTGGAATCTTATCTGGCAGGGTGAAGTCAAGAAGACGGTCCGCGCACGCGACCTCTGGGACCTGATCTGCAAGTCAGCCTGGGAGTCCGCTGAGCCAGGGGTCGTCTTCATGGACCGCTGCAACAAAGAGGCCAATACCTGGTATTACGAAAAAATCAACTGTGTTAACCCCTGCGTCACCGGTGAGACGCTCATCTACACCAGCGCGGGCCTTATTCCAGCGCGCGAGCTGGCCCAGAGTGGGTTGCCCGTAGAGATTGTCTCAGAAGATGTGGGCCTGCCAGTGGAGGCGCTTGTCGGTAGTGCTCCCCGTGCCAGTAGGAGCAAGCAGGGAGCAGCAGGAGGCAGCAGTCGGCTGTGCCTGGCCAGCCCTGTCTTTCCCACGGGGATCAAGCCCGTCTACCGGCTGCGCACGCGCGAAGGTTACAGCCTGCGCCTCACCGCTGATCACCGGGTTCTTACCACGAACGGCTGGAAAGCTGCTGCTGACCTCCGTCCGGGCGAGCAGCTCCATCTGCTACAGCATGGCGGAGCCTTTGGGAGAGAGGGCAGCGCCGAGGTAGGTCAGGCCCTGGCCTGGCTGAGCGTCAGTGTTAACGGTCTACCAGCTCCCGCCCCGGCGCTCACCGGGGACGCCCTGGCTCAGGCCCAGGCGTTCAGCGCCGTCGAAGAGTCAACACTGGGTCAGCGTCTGCCCGCCGCCGTCCTGCGTGGCAATCGCGCCATGCAGCAAGGTTTCCTGGCCATGCTCTTCTCGCTGGCTGGAAGCCTCACCTGCGATGGCCAGGACGGCTACGCCCTGTGCCTCAGCGGATGCCCGCATACACTGCTCGAAGATGTCCAGCGCCTCCTCCTGAACTTTGCCATTCTCTCCGAGATTCAGCCCGGGCGGCTGAGCCAGCCAGGAGGAGAGGCGGGTGACGAACTCTGCATCAGCGGCAGCCAGCTGCGACGCTTCAGCGACCAGATTGGCCTCTTGCCTGCCAGCCGCCAGCGCCTCCTGAACGCTGCACTTTCCCAGAGCGTGGCCTCCGAGGAACCAGCCAGCTACCTGGCGACCTTTGAGTGCCTGGAGCCGGATGGCGAAGAGCTGGTCTATGATCTTGTCGAGCCGCAGAGGCATCTCTTCATCGCCAATGGCCTCGTTGTGCATAACTGTGGAGAGCAGCCCCTGCCGCCCTGGGGTGTCTGCAACCTGGGAGCCCTCAACCTGGCCGCCTTTGTCAAAGACGGCGAAATGGACTATCAGCAGCTCGCCGAGACTGCTCGCGTGGCCATGCGCTTCCTGGACAACGTCATCGATGCCAACGAGTACTTTATCGAAGAGAACCGTCAGGCGCAAATGGCTACGCGGCGCACCGGCCTGGGCACGATGGGCCTGGCCGACGCCCTCATCAAAATGAAGATCCCCTACGGCAGCGACCGCTCTATCCCAGTCATTGAGCGCATCTATCGCACCATTCGTGATGCGGCCTACGATGCCTCGGCGGACATCGCTGCAGAAAAAGGGCCATTCCCGCGCTTTGACCGCGAGAAATACATGCAGGGGCGCTTTATCCAGCGTCTGCCCAAAGCCATCCAGGAGAAGATTCGCAAGCAAGGCATCCGTAATGCCGTCCTGCTAACCCAGGCGCCGACCGGCACCACCAGCCTCTTTGCCGGCGTCAGCTCCGGCATTGAGCCGGTCTACGACTTCGCTATGGTGCGCCGCGATCGCACTGGCGAGCATGTGCTTTACCATCCGCTCTTCAAAGCCTGGCGTGATGAACATCCGGGCGAACCGACTCCTGATTACTTCGTCGCCGCCAACGACCTCACACCAGAGCAGCACGTGCGTGTCCAGGCCACCATTCAGAAATATACCGACGCCAGCATCAGCAAGACCGTCAACGCTCCCAACAGCCACACGGTCGAAGACGTCAAAAAGCTCTACACGCTGGCCTATGAACTGGGCTGTAAAGGCATTACCTATATGCGCGACGGATCACGAGTTGGAGTACTCTCCCATATCGAAGACAAGAAAGCGGAACAACAGCAGCAGACACAGGTGGCTCAGGCCGCCCAGGATCAGCAGCTGCCCCAGAGCGAGAGCAGGTCTGAGCAAGGGGCGAGCCACGGACCGATGATCAAGCCCCCGCCCGAGGTCTTGCATGGCTACACCCGCAAGATTCGCGCTCCCGAGGGCAAAGTCAACGTCACCATCAACAGCGATGAGCACGGCCCGCTGGAGGTCTTCGTCAACGTCGGCAAAGCCGGCAGCGACATTCTGGCTCTGGCCGAGGCCCTGGGACGGCTCATCTCGCTCATCCTGCGCATTCCCAGCCCGCTTTCGCAGGTTGATCGGATGCGCGAAGTGGCTGAGCAGCTGCGGGGCATTGCCGGCAGCCGCTCTGTTGGCTTCGGTCCGCAGCAGATTCGCTCGCTGCCGGACGCCGTGGCCCGAGCGCTGGAGCTGCATCTAGAGATGCTCGAAAGTGGCTCGAACACCCCGGCCTCGCTCCATCATCAGCCGGAGAGCGAGAGCCACAGCAACAGTGCTGGCGCAGCCTTGCATGTCGGTTACCTCAACGTCACCGGTAACCTTTGCCCGCAATGCGGCTGCAACACGATGGTCTACGAAGAAGGCTGTCGCAAGTGCTATAGCTGCGGCCACAGCGAATGCTAAGCTGAGGCCTGGGAATTGCCTTGCTTTTAGCCGGGCCGGCGGAGCAGCGAAAAGAAGGTAGGCAGCGAAAAGAAGGTAGCAGAGCCAAACAGAGGGACGGAGGAACTCCGCGTAGGAAGCTTCCTCCGTCCCTCTGTTTATCTCATCTCAGGCGCTGCTTGCGGTCCGCAGCCAGCGGAATATCGGCGCGGAGCAAGCTCGCCAGGCCATGTCTGCCTTCCGAACATGCTCCCCACATGATGCATGGCGAGCGCAGAGGGAGCACCCGGGCAAAGCAGCGCCCAGGTACCAGAGCGGGCCTGGTGACAACCCTGACGAGGTTATACCTGGCCCGTCACTCTCCTCTTCTCCCTGATTGGGCTGGACGAGCCTATCCGTAACCGACCTCCACTTTACCTATCCCTGCCTGCTTGCTCGCCAGGAGCTAGACATGCAGGAAGTAGAAGAGAGGAGCCAGCACCAGTGTGATTGTGCTGAGCAGCTTAATGAGCACGTGCAGCGATGGGCCGGCAGTATCCTTGAAGGGGTCGCCCACTGTATCGCCGATCACGCTTGCCTTATGAGGTTCGCTCTTCTTCCCCAGAACGATCCCCTCGGGATCGTCGGGCGGGACGATCTCCCCTTTCACATTCACACGTAGATAGCCAGCCTCAATATATTTCTTGGCGTTATCCCAGGCACCACCGCCGTTGTTCAAGAAGAGAGCTACCACGATGCCACCCATTGTTGCCACCATCAACAGGCCGGCAGCCGCCTGGGGGCCGAGAATCACACCCACAGCGATCGGGGTCAAGACCGCGATCGTGCCGGGCAGCACCATCGCGCGCAGAGCGCCCGACGTACTGATGTCCACGCAGCGTGCATAATCTGGATCGACACGTTCCTCGGGATTCTCCGCCATAATACGCGGATTCTCGCGGAACTGGCGGCGCACCTCCTCGATCATACGCCCGGCGGCCTCCCCTACGGCTCGGATAGCCAGCGAGCTGAAGAAGAAGATCAAGGAGAGGCCAAGCAAACCCGCGATGAACGTGCTCAGATTGGCCAGATCGACGCGGTAGACCGTCGCATCATGGCGGAAGCTATAGAGCACATCCAGATAGGCACTGAAGAGCAGGAAAGCGGCCAGGGCCGCGGACCCGAGGCCGTAGCCCTTCGTCAGAGCCTTGGTCGTATTGCCGACGCTATCGAGTGCATCCGTGATAGCGCGCACCGACTCTGCCTGACCACTCATCTCGCTGATGCCGCCGGCGTTGTCTGTAATCGGACCGAAGGTATCCATCGTCAGAATATAGGCGCAGCTCATCAGCATACCGACGGTGGCCACAGCCGTACCGAAGATCCCGCTGACATTGATGGACCCCAGGGAGGGCAGCGGGATCTGAACCTGGCTGCCGAAAAAGTAAGACAGGCCCAGGGCGGCGCTGATCGCCAACACGGGTGGGACGATGCACTCGAAGCCCACCGTAATGCCGCTGATAATCGTAGTAGCCGGGCCGGTCAGCGTTGCCGCCGCGATCTCACGCACCGGTCGCCAGGTCCCGGAGGTGTAATACTGCGTGATAAAGACGAAGGCGATGCTCAGAGCAATACCGACCGTGCCAGCCAGAGCGAACCAGAGCCAGGCGGGCAAGCCATAGTTCGCCGAGACCGAACTCTGTCCGAGCAGCAAATAGCAGCCCAGGAACATCCCGATGAGCGAGAGAGCACAGGTAATATAGTAGCCGATATTCAGGCGCTGCATAGCAATCTGGCCGGGGTCGCGGCCAGCCGCCTTCTCGGGTTCAATCACAGCCGAAGCTCGGACCGAGAGCACACCGATAGCTGAGGCGATCAGCCCGAAGGCGCCCAGCACCAGCGGGAAGAGCATCCAGCCGATGTTGCCGGTGGCCTGATAGAGGGTGGCGCCCAGGATCATGGTACCGATATTTTCAGCCGCCGTCGACTCGAAGAGGTCGGCACCACGCCCAGCGCAGTCGCCCACATTGTCACCCACCAGATCCGCCACCACTGCCGGATTGCGAGGATCATCCTCGGGAATGTTCGCCTCAACCTTGCCGACCAGATCCGCCCCCATATCGGCGGCCTTGGTATAGATACCGCCGCCGAGCTGGGCGAAGAGGGCCACGAAGCTGGCACCGAAGCCAAAGCCAACGATCAACGACGGCGTCGTGGCCGGGCTGGAGAGGCCGCCAAAGATGGTGAAGAGCAGAGAGACACCCAGTATCGAAAGCGCCACCACCAGGAAGCCAGAAACGGCTCCCCCACGCAGGGCCACGACCAGGGCTTCGCCCAGGCTGCGGCGCGCTGCGCTGGCGGTGCGACTATTGGACTTCACGGCAACGTACATGCCTGTATAGCCCGAGATACCAGAGCAGAGCGCTCCCACCAGGAAAGCGAGAGCGGTGTGCCAGGCCAGATTGAACCGTGCAGCCAGCGTACCCTGGCCAAGGAGCGCCAGGGCGGCTGCCACCAGCACAGCTGCACCGACCGCCAGCAATGCGATGGTGCGATACTGCCGATTGAGAAAGGCGGTTGCGCCGGAGAAGATGGCATTCGCGATCTTCTGCATTGAAGGCGTACCTGTATCTCTCCGCAGCACGTCATTGATCAAAAAGGCCGCAAACAGCACGGCGAGGAGTCCCACACCGATGGGGACCAAGATGTAATAGACCATTCAACCTCCTTGGAAGGCAGATAGTGTCAAAACGAACACCCAGCTCAAAGTGAGGCCAGAACAATCTGGCGATGGCCGTGACAGTAGGAAGTAGCAAGGCCCTGGTGCGGGCGGACTGACGATGCTAGCAGTAGAACATTATTCTTATTTATCATATTATCCTGTCTTTCGTCAAGTTTGAAAAATAGCTAAAGCTGCCTCTAGGCCGGCTCTGAAAGACCCGTACTGGGCCTGCAGAACGCCGCTGGCTTCCCCCTTCCCTATCCCTCTGCTGCTAACATCTATAGTCGATAGCTAACCCCTGTAATTAAATAGCAAAAGATGCAGCCATAATCAATGCGTCCCCCTCTGTCCAGGACGCCCTGGGCCTGCACAGAGGGTAGCCTCTATCAGCCGACTGTTTACAGACCGGGCCTCGACCCTGCTGGGGTCGGGCAAAAATGGGGGAGTGCCTGTCGCCATGTCGGCAGGTGGGGAAAGAAGAGACTGGAAACGGCCCTTACCACCGAACCGAACAACAGAGCAAGCTACCTGGCTTAGGAGTTGGTAGCCTCCCTATGCCCACTATTAGCCTGTCAGTGAAGTGATCTAAGACGGAACGAAACTGGCCGAAACGAAACTGGTGGATTCGCGAAGAGGGATCGGCGAAGCCGCCTCTTTGCTGTTGTCTGCGGCAACGCCGACGCTGTGCGCCTGCCTGCACCTCACCGATCCCCTACTTTATGGCTGACACGAAAGCACCCTGCCTCTCCCCGGTGATTGGGTCACGGCTGCCACGCGGTGTGCGCCGGGGCTGGACCCGACCAGGGTGAAGGTGCTGCTGGCCTCACAGCGGCATATACGGACCACTGATGCGCTCAAAGCGTGGGCGGTAACGAGTTGGGTGGTAGTCATCCGGATTGACGCGCCGTGGTGGCTTGTCTTTTCCGGGCAGGTCAGTATAAATGATTTTGCCCTCGCGGTAGCCGGCCATCGCCCCGTGAATGCCCTGCTCTACCAGGCTCATTGCCATGTTGGCAAAATAGATAGCCATGTGGCGATCGTAGACATCTGGCTCGCCACTGCGCAGAATATAGGTCAGATCGATCGGCAGGAAGCGCACCCCGGGCAGGCGCTTGCTCAGCTGCTCGGCCAGGAACTCGGCCACGTTAGCCTTCTTGCGATGGCCGTAGGCATCCTCCGGGCCGACCTCTGGCACTGGCATACCCAGATTCGCCCCCTCTGAAAGGACCACGATCGAATAGTGGTTGGGATTATTGCGCCGGTCGCTGGCGACCAACTCGGCCAGCTGATCGATATTGGCTGGCACCTCGGGGATCAGCAGGCGGTCGGCCCAGGTCACGATAGCCGTTTCCAGAGCGGTAAAACCGGCATCGCGCCCAAAGAGGCGGAAGAGCGCCGTCTCGCTGTGGGAGCCGAGGGTCGAGCGCAGGCGTCCGATGAACTCACTGGCGCGGTTGATCGCCGTCTGGAAGCCAATGCAGTAATCAGTGCCAGGAACGTCGTTGTCCATCGTCTTCGGGATACCCCAAACGGGGACTCCCTTTGCCCCAAGCACAGCCCCGTAGCTCAGCGTGTCATCGCCGCCGATGACGACCAGGCCGTCCAGGCCTAGAAACTCAATATTGGCCAGAACCTCATCGGTCAGATCCAGGTACTCCTGCGCGTCGCGTCCCTCGCCGCGATGCTTGAGATGCTCGGGTAGCTCGCTCACGCGCACACGCGCAGGATTAGTGCGCGTCGAGAGCAAGATCGTCCCACCCTGGCGATCGATCGTGCGCGTATTCTGCCGGTTGAGTGGCAGCAGATAGTGATCGTCCCAGGTCTGGGGATCGTCGGCGCGAAAGATCTGCTCTTCGCGCGGTCGATTGCGGTTGAGGAAAGTGATGCCTCTCCACCCGTAGCGGAGACCGATGACGCTGATCCCCAGCGTCTCCGCCCGGTAGACCAGTGCTTTGATGGCGGCGTTCAGCCCCGGCACATCGCCCCCGCCGGTCAGGACGCCGAGCGTGCGGACGGGGCTTTTGATCTGTCCTGGCATGATTTCCTGTCCCTCCTGAGTTCCTAGGGATGCTAGGGATGTTTGCCTTTGCCAGTATCTCATAAACAACGGTTCTGGTAAATAGGTGACTGACCATTGGCAAACGGGGGCGGCGGGACAGAGGGATCAGAGTCGGGGAGCCCGACCCTGTCTCTGGCGCTCGCTGGGGGAGAACGTTACGCTCCCTCTTGCTTGCCTTGACAGGTCTGTGCTCCAGATTGTATGGTGATAACGGTCACTTCGTTCACTGGGGCCTCCTGCAACACCACTCTGTTATCCATCGACTAGAGGAGTCTGTGTCACCCTATGACTCAGCAAGAATCTGCCACTCCCATTAAGGTGAACTTCCATTTTGATCCGCTTTGCCCCCTGGCCTGGCGCACCGCACTCTGGATGCGTGAAGTGCGCCAGGTTCGTCCGGTGGCCGTGACCTGGCGCTTCTTCAGCCTGGAACTGGTCAATCGCAAGGAGGGGGTGCAGCCGAACTATGAAGATCACGGTTGGACTGGCCTGCGCACGCTGGCACTGGTGCGGCGTCGCGAAGGCAATGAAGGAGTGGAACGCTATTACCTGGCGCTGGGTGCTGCCCAGCATGGTCGCCGTGAGAGCATCGCCGATGCGGCTGGCGTGCGCGCTGCCCTGCAGCGGGCCGGCTTGAATGTGGGCCTGGTCGATGAGGCGCTGGCTGACGAGTCAACGATCCACGAAGTCCAGGCCGATCATCAGGAAGCAGTTGAGCGCTACCATGCCTTTGGGGTGCCTACCATTGCTCTGGAAGGCTCGCACGTGGGATTCTATGGCCCGGTCATTATCGAGGTCCCGCGGGGCGCCGAGGCTGGCGAGTACTGGGACCATTTCTACTGGGCCTTGCGCCAGCCGAATCTCTATGAGCTGAAGCGCGAGCGCGTCGGCGTCAAGCTGGAGCCGATCGCTGAGTAGGTTGATCCCTCTCCGCACGGTGTTGATACTGGTCCCAGAGGAAAAGACCCTGCCCGGTTGCTATTCGCAGAGGCCTTCCTCTCGGACCAGTCCTTCCCCCTCTTCTCCTTTCTGATTCTGCCCTCAGCTATCATCAGGAAAAGGCATAATATGGTACGATTCTGCTAATCAGCTCGCCGTACTGGTAAAAGAGGATGCCAGGTACTACAATGGAACACGAACGATCATGGTGACTGCACGGAGAGCTTGCTCGTGATTTTTTCACAGTTAGCCTTCTTTAAGAAAGGATGGCCTCCAGTTTGCTGGCGCATGAACTGGCGCCTTGCCGGCGCCTTGCTGCTGGCCTTGCTGGGTCTCTTCCTGGTGGGAGCCCGCTTAGCAATTTTTCTGGCCTCCTTGCCGACCGCTGTCAATACTCCTCCCCTGGTGATCCCAACCTTGCGCGAGTGGCATGGGGGGGTAGGGACCTTTACCTTGACCTCCGACGCGCGTATCGTGCTTGATCCTTCATCAGCGTCCCGCCTGCAGGCAACGGCGAGGGTCTTTCAGCAGGATTTGCAGGCCGTTGCCGCTCTGCGTTTGCCTATCATTACACAGGAAACTCCCAGCAACGGTGATCTCTTACTTACATTGAAGAACAATGATTCAGGAATCGGAAGCGAAGGCTATGTGCTGTCGATTGCCGATAGCCTGACTATCAGTGCTCACAGCGAGATGGGGGTCTTCTATGGCTCGCGCACAGTGCTCCAGATGCTCATGCAGGACCCCTTGAAGAGTCATCTGGCGCGAGGCGTAGCGCGCGACTATCCCCGCTACGCCGTGCGCGGTTTCATGCTGGACGTGGGCCGACGCTACTTTACTCCGGCTCTGCTGGAGGACTACGTGCGGCTCCTCTCCTGGTTTAAGATGAACGAATTCCAGCTGCACCTTAACGACAACGCCCCGGGAGCTGGTGAGCGCACTGACTGGCGACGACAATATGCGGCCTTCCGACTCCAGAGCGCACGTTTTCCCGGTCTGGCAGCGCGCGATGGAGCCTATAGTCGGGCAGATATGGCCTCCTTACAGGCGCTGGCCCGGACGCATGCCGTAACCATTCTGCCCGAAATTGATACTCCAGCCCACGATCTGGCCCTGACCCAATATCGCCCCGATCTGGCCAGTCCACACGCTTCCAAGGAATTCCTCAATCTCGCTAATCCTGCTACCATGCGCTTCGTTGAAGATCTCTGGAGCGAGTTCCTCCCCTGGTTCTCCAGCAGTCAGGTGCATATCGGAGCGGATGAGTATGCTCTCAATGATGCCGATCGCTATCGCACTTTCGTCAATCGCCTGGCGGCCTTCCTCAGTGGCAAGGGCAAGACGGTGCGCATCTGGGGCAGCCTCTCGCTGATGAAGAGCCACGTAGCGGTTGCGCGCAATATTGTGCTGGACATCTGGAACAATCGCTGGGCCAATCCGGTGCAGATGGTACGCGAGGGTTTTCAGATAGTCAACATGAATGATAACCTGCTCTACATCGTGCCGCGCGCCGGCTACTATCACGACTACCTGGACACCAAAACGCTCTACACGCGCTGGCAACCTTTCATCTTTGATCTATCCAATCCGCGTTTGAACCTGGCGCCGAACGATCCGCATCTATTGGGGGCCATGTTTGCTCTGTGGAATGACAAGCTCAACGTTGTCAGCGATGCCCAAATTGACGACCGCATCGAGCCGGCGGTGCGTGTGCTGAGCCAGAAGCTTTGGAGTGACGCCACGCCGCTCTCCTATGGTCAATTCGAGCAGCTGGCGCTCCAGCTCAGCAGCGTCCCGGGCGCCCATTTGCCCGAGCTGCCCCAGCCTTTTGAATTCACTCCGCACCAGCAGGGCGAGGGAGGCCGCTCCCTCAGTTGGTCGGAGCCGCTGGCGCTGGTCACGGTCTGGAGACGCCGCCTCTAGGTGCCGCTCGGGGTCTCGCCTGGCTCAGACGGAGAGCCAAAGCAGCGCACCCAGCGGGTCGAGCGTGCCTCTGGTACACTTGCTGCTTGCCAGTAGCTCCTGGAATGCAGATAGGGGGGCATCGTGTTTTCCTCTGTAGAGAGGCAAAGAGGCTCTCTACTGATGATGGTCGGTTATTGAAAAGCGGGGCAAGTATGTCTGCCCTCTAGAGATACCAGACAGCGTTAGGGAACGACGATGGCGCGTAGAGCCTGCCATCGTCGTTCTGTTCTCCTGGGGGAGAAAAAGGAGAACGGTCATGTCGAAGCGCACAAACAGTCCCATCTCGCCGGTATACCCTTCTGTTCTGGCAGAGGACAGCCGGCGTGGTTCTCATACAAAGCAGACGCCTCTCCCGCACGTCGTCATTATCGGTGGAGGCTTCGGCGGACTGCAGGCGGCGCGGGCGTTGGGAAAGGCTCCTGTAAGGGTCACCGTCATTGATCGCACGAATCACCATCTCTTTCAGCCTTTGCTCTATCAGGTGGCCACAGCAGCTCTCTCGCCTGCCGATATCAGCGCTCCAATCCGGCATGTGCTCAGGCGCAACAAAAATACGCGCGTGCTGCTGGCCGAGGTAACTGGCGTTGACACGGAAGGCAAGCGGGTGCTCCTGGGCGAGCATGGAGAGCAAAGTGTTCCTTACGATTACCTGGTCATTGCCACCGGGGCCGGCCAGAATTACTTTGGTCATCCTGAGTGGGCCCGCTACGCTCCGGGTCTGAAGACGCTAGAGGATGCCACACGTCTACGCCGGCAGATCCTGCTCGCCTTTGAAGCCGCCGAGATGGAGAGCGACCCCGATCGGCAACGCGCCCTGCTGACCTTTGTGCTGGTAGGGGCTGGTCCCACCGGCGTGGAAATGGCGGGAGCCATTGCCGAGCTGGCCCATAAAGCCCTGGCTGCCGACTTTCGCAACATCAATCCCCACTCGGCGCGCATCATCCTGGTTGAGGCGGCTCCGCGCATCTTGCTCTCCTTCCCGCCTGAGCTGGCGGAGAAGGCGCGTCGTGCCCTCAACCGCTTGGGCGTTGAAGTGCGTACCTCCACGCCGGTGGAGGCCGTCGATGAGAACGGCGTTCTGATCGCGGGGGAATATCTGCCGGCAAAGACCGTCATCTGGACTGCCGGGGTGAAGGCCTCACCGGCAGGACGCTGGCTTGGGGCCGAGGTTGATCGGGCCGGGCGCGTCAAGGTTAATCCCGATCTCAGCGTGCCGGGCCACCCTGACATCTTTGTCATCGGCGATACGGCCTGTGTCGAAGAGAAGGGACAACCGCTGCCCGGTCTCGCGCCTGTTGCCATGCAAGAGGGCCGCTATGTAGCGCGGGCCATCCTCCAGCGCCTGGCTGGTCAAGAGCCGGCGCCCTTCCACTACGTCAACAAGGGGAACCTGGCCACTGTGGGACGGGCCTGGGGCCTGCTGCAGATCGGCAAATTGCGTCTGGCAGGCTTCCTGGCCTGGATATTATGGCTGACCGTCCACATTTTCTATCTGATTGGCTTCCGCAATCGGGTCCTGGTCCTCTTTCAGTGGGCCTGGGCCTACCTCACCTTCCAGCGTGGAGCTCGCCTGATCCTCTATCCTGAGCGAGCTGACAGTCGCGAGGCGGTACCGCTGGCGGCCCTTGACTGAGGAAGCAGGCCAGGCGCTCCTTGCTGCTCAGCCCACAGACGTGCTGGACTGGCTGGAGGCGCCCGCCATCGGGGGAGAGTTACCTGTAGCGTAGGAAAGGCGATAGCCAGAACAGACTAGCGCTCTGGCTCCTTCTGTACCCGCTCCCCTGATGGCGGGCGTCTTGCGTTGAGAGAAAGGAACCTTGCCGCTCGCAGCCAACAGCTGAAACCCGGTGAGCTGCTGGCGCGTATCCTCTCTGGAGAGTAATTACTGGCTTCGCAAACGAATACCTGAGCTTGAGGATCAGGAAAGGAAAGGGTGGGCATATGACGACGCGTACGCATACTGGTGGCAAGACAACGTTTGAGGGTCAGCCGCGCCTGAAGCAGCGCATGTACGAGATTCAGACGCCCCAGCAGGTGCGTCAGCTCCCGATTGAACTGCCCGAGGAGGCGCGCAAGCAGAGCATCGAGATGCTCAACCAGGTACTGGCTGACTCGATCACGCTCTATCATCTGTACAAGAAACATCACTGGCAGGTAGCTGGCCCTACTTTCTATCAGCTTCATCTGCTCTTCGATAAGCATGCCGAGGAGATCCTGCAGACCGTCGATCTGATCGGGGAGCGTATCCAGATGCTGGGAGGGGTGGCTCTCGGCATGCCTTTTGATGTGGTTGAGCGCACCCGGATCGAACGACCACCCAGCGGTGCTGAAAGTGTCCCCTCGATGCTGGCCCGTCTGTTGGAAGCGCATCGCACGGTGATTAAGGACCTGCGCCAGGGAATCCAGCTGACAGAGCAATCCAAGGACTATGGCACCAACGACATGCTGATGTCTGATATCCTGCGCATGCATGAAATGCATGTCTGGTTTATCTCACAGCACCTGGTTGATACTCCACTAGTAGGCGAAGACGGTATGGCCTGATTCTGGAGCGGTGGAAGGTAGCTCCCAACACCGTGGATGTAGGGCGATAGATACGGGAGGCGCCAGACCCGAAGTCATCTCGGGTCTGGCGCTGACTTTTTCCTGGACGGATCTAACGAAGCAGGTCGACTGTACGCTCTCCTGGCTTATTCTGCCTCTACCCGCTGGCCACCTGGCCCCCCTTTCCCCCCAACGCACTTTGTGCTATAGTATAACACTGCGTTATAACCCAAGGCTAAGGCATGCAAGACATTGCCTGTACTGTGGCAGGATTACCTCTATGTTCTACGATCAAGTCAAGATCTTCGTCAAAGCCGGGGATGGAGGCAGCGGAGCAATCCATTTTCGCCGTGAGAAGTATGTGCCGCGCGGAGGACCAGACGGGGGTGATGGTGGGCGAGGAGGGAGCGTCTATCTACGGGCCAGTGCGGCGGTCAATACCTTAATTGAATATCGTTATCATCAGCATTTCAAGGCTGGCAACGGGCAGCCTGGCAGGGGGCAGCGTATGCACGGTGCCAGTGGTGAAGATATCGAGCTGATCGTGCCCTGTGGCACACTGGTCAGGGACGCTGAGAGCCGGGAGCTGCTGGCTGACCTGGTAGAGGATGGGCAGCGGGTGATGGTGGCGCGTGGCGGGCGTGGGGGTCTGGGCAACGTTCATTTTGCCACCCCGACCAATCAGGCGCCGCGCGAGGCCCAGAACGGCGAGCCGGGTGAAGAGCGTTGGCTTGTGCTGGAGCTGCGGTTGATCGCCGATGTAGGGCTGGTTGGTTACCCGAATGCGGGCAAGTCGACCCTGCTTTCAGTTGTGACGGCGGCCCGGCCCAAAATCGCCGACTATCCCTTTACCACCCTGACGCCGAATCTGGGTGTAGTCCAGCTGGGTCAGGCTGGCAGTGCTGACCTGCTGAGCTTTGTGCTGGCCGATATCCCGGGACTGATCGAGGGGGCGGCCCAGGGGGCGGGCCTGGGGCTGGAGTTCCTGCGCCATATCCAGCGTACGCGCCTGCTCATCCATCTGCTTGATGGCGCCGCTGAAAACGATCCCTGGGAGAATTTTCTGGCCATTAATCGCGAACTGGAGAGCTATGATCGTCGGCTGGCGCGCCGTCCGCAGATTGTGGTGCTCAATAAGATGGATCTGCCCCAGGCGCGAGATCGCTGGCCGGCCCTCAAGAGGCGACTTGAAGAAGCCGGCTACCCGGCCTTTGCTATCTCGGCGGTGGCCCATCAGGGGACGACCGAGCTGATGCAAGCCGTGGCTCGGCGCCTGGAAGAGATCAAGCGCGAGGAGCAGCGGCAGGCCCTGGCCGCTGAACCTCCCGCGCAGGGTCCTGTCTTGCGACCGATCCCCGAAGATGCCTTTACCATCAGCAAAGAAAACGGGGTCTTCGTTGTGCGAGGCAAGCGAGTCGAACGGGTGGTCAGCATGACGCGTCTCGATAGCAGAGAAAGCATGGATCGTCTGCAGGTGACCCTGGAGAAGATGGGAGTGACTCGCGCTCTAGAAGAGGCAGGCGTACAGGTAGGCGACGTAGTGCGCTTCGGCAAGGTTGAACTCCTGTGGGGCGAATAGTGGCCGCGTAGGCCCGGACGCACCAGGTCTCCCGGCCTGCTGCAAGGTGTGGCTGGCGCCGATGCCTTGACGCTGAGGGATGGTGAGGTGTTGCGGGATGGCGATGGGACAGGCGAAAGGTGGGGGCTAAACTGTCCCCGGCCTGTCCCTGCGTGGGGGCCTGAAGAGCATGAGCGAGAGGCGAGAAAACGGGTGGCCGCAACCTGCGCCTATCCTTGCCAGGCGCGGGCTGGTGCCTGCTACAGGGCGTCTCAGGTGCAACCCTGGTGCAATCGATTTCGCCCCTCATATACTGCTTTCTGTGCTATACTTTAACATTGAAGCAGAGAACTTTTATAATGGCTGAAGTCTTTCTCCGAAAAAGTCCGCGTAGCAAAGCGCGCTGCCATTATGGAAGAGAAGAGTGACCGCACAGATGGGTGAGACACTAAACATACTCTTTCGCACCCGCGCTGAGGGCGGCTTTTCCGTGGAGGTCCGAGATAGCTGGTCCGGGAAGAGTGTCAATGGCGACTTCATTCCCCCGTTTACTCCGCGCTCCCTCACCACGCTGCTCAAGCGTCTCGATCGTCAAGAGATTGATGGTCAGGGTCAACGCGAAATTGGCGAACGGCTCTTTGCGGCCCTCTGTGGCAGGCAACCTGGTACGTCAGGGCGGGCGAGCGCTCGCCCCGCTTATGCTCGTGAGCAGGCGGAAGCCGTCGGCGGCCTGCTGCACACCGTGATTCAGCGCACCCTGCGCCGTCGTGGTACGGTGGCGCTCACGCTGAGCTTTACCCCCGGTTGCGATGAATTCATTCCTTATCCCTGGGAGCTGTTGCACAACGGGGACTATTTCCTGGTGGCCACTGGCGTCTTTACGCTGACCCGCATCCTGCTGCGTCCCGATGAGCCGGGAGGCTGCGAACTGCCTGTGCATCCACCTTTGCGCATCCTCTACATCGGGGCGGCCCCTCCTGACGGCGAGCCGCTGGAGACCGAACGCAGCTACGATGCCTTGCGCCGTGGTCTGGCGCGTCTCGTCGAGAGTGGCCAATTGATTCTTGACCGTCTAGAGCCGTGCACCTTTAGCGAGCTGGTGCGTTATCTCAATGCCTATGGCGGCGCCGGCATCCTGGACGATAGCGAAGTGCAGACTCCCTGCTACGTTGTCCATTTTGACGGCCACGGCGACTATGGGCGAGTCTGTCCACGCGAAGAATGCGGAGCCTTCAACGAGCCTGACGAGCGACGCTGTCACGCCTGCGGGGCCTCGCTGGCGCGTGTCAGCGCCCAGACCTACCTCTGTTTCTGCGATGAGCAAGGGAAGCGCTGCTACATCGATACTCACTCTCTGCGTGAACTGCTCGTTACCAGCGATGTGCGTCTGGTAGTGTTGGCAGCCTGCGAAACGGCGCGTTTGGAACGCGAGCACTCCCGTCAGCGGCAGGTAGCCCTGGACAGCTCGCTGGCCACGGCCCTTGTGACGGCCCAGATCCCGGCGGTTGTGGCCATGCCCTTCTCGCTCCAGGACAACCTCAGCCCGGTCTTTATCTACCATTTCTACGAGGCCCTGGCCAGTGGGCGCACCCTTGAGGAGGCCCTTTCCCGGGCCCGCCATGCGTTGCTCTCTCCCCACCACAATGGCTGGTTTATCCCCGTCCTCTATCGGCATGCCAGCCCTGGCTGTGAGGAGCCAGTCCCTCTGCTGGCGCAGGAGGAAGAGACTGAAGAGCATGAGCTAGCCCTGACCAACTTCCCCATCCCGACCTGCTTTGTAGGGCGCGAGCGCGAGATTAAAGATCTGACGCAGCTTATTACCGCAGCGGTCCAGGCCGAGGAGGAGCTTTCCGGTCTGCGCAGGCAGCAGCCGCGTTCGAATCTGCGTCAGATTGTGCTGACTGGTCCGGTCGGCATCGGCAAAAGTGCCCTGGCTTTTGAAGTGGCGCGGCGTAACCGCGACAAATTCCCGGGCACGGGGGGTCTCATTGGCATTACGCTGCAGGGAGGAAAGACCTTCGCTGAGGCCGTCGTCGAAATGGCTCATGCCTTCCCCGGTCTGGCCAATCGCTTGATGTTGACCCCAGATCTGCGTCAGCGGGCGCGCCATCTGCTCAATGCCTTACATGCGCGCACTGATCGTGAACTGCCCTGCCTGCTGCTCATCGATGGCTTTGAGGAAGTGACCGATCCGACTGAGTCAAAGCTCTGGCTGCGCTTCCTTGGCGAGCTGCCTGAGCGGGTTGTGGTACTTTTGACCTCGCGCTCTCATCCGGCCACGCTTGGTCTGCAGGAAGGGGCGGCCTGGCGCTGGTATGAGTATCCTATCGGCAAGATGACTGACCAGGATCTGCTCCGCCTCTTTAGCGAGCTGGCGGCCCAGAGCGGTCTAGACAAGCGCATTCATCTGGACGATCCAGTCCAACAAGAGATTCTGCGCGAGATCTGTACGCTCCTGGATGGCTATCCTCTGGGGGCGGAGCTGATCTTCGGCGCAGCCCGCTCCATCGGCGGCAAAGTCTTTACGCCTGAAGCTGCCACCCGCTCGCTCGAAGAGATCCGTGATGAGCTGCGTGAGACACCACTGGCGGGAATCTGGGCCGCCCTGGAGGTTGCCTATCTGCGTCTCTCGCCTGCGGCGCGACTGCTCCTCTCGTATCTCTCGGCCTTTCGCCTCCCCTTCAGCACCAATCAGATCATCATGCTGGTGGCTCCCCATAGCTCAGAGAGAGCCGACAATCCCTCCTCGGCCCCCCAGGTCCCGCCTGCCGAGTCGTTGGCCGAGCAAGGGAGGGATGTGGCCGAAGGAGAGACTTGCAGCCCCGGCACTATCGTTCCCGGGGAGCTGGCCGCCAACTGGCGATCGGCTCGCGATGAGTTGGTGCGCGCCTCATTTATGGGTTTCGATGGACGTGTTTACAGCATTCACCCGCAGGTACGCAACTTTGCCCTCTCCTACCTGCCAGCCGAGGAACGCCGCCGCGTGCATCGGGTGGTGGCCGCCTATTACCTGGGGTTGCCCCATCTCAGTCCCGAGGAATGGTTTGCCGCCTTTGAGCACCTGGTAGGGGCTGAGGAGCTGGGAGAAGCGGTACGCACAGCAGTGCGGGCCTCCTGGGCCTTGTGTGGGCGCGGCTACGCTTTCCAGTTGCTGGCGATCCTGCGTCGCGCAGGCTCCTATGCCGTGCGCCTCGAAGATAAAGCGGGCGAGGGCCAGATTCAGTGTTGCCTGGGAGCTATTCTCCGTCAGCTCGGCAACTATACTGAAGCCGTGGCCTGTCTGAAGCGCAGTCTGCAGCTGTATCAGGAGCAAAATCAGCAGGAAGAGGCTGCCTGGTCCTTCTACGAGCTGGCCATGCTGGCCTGCGACGAAGGCAACCTTAGCCAGGCAGCCGACTATGCAGAGCAAGCGCTGGCGAGCTTCGAGCAAGGAGGCAATCCTAGAGGGCGGGCCTGGGCCTCCCTGGTTCAAGGCGTAATCCTGCGCCGCTCCGGTCGCTACCGGGAAGCCCTTTCCCGCTCTCGCCTGGCCCTGACAGAGTTGAAGATCAATGGCGACCAGGAGGGAGTTGCCTGGGCCTCGCTGGAGTGCAGTCGCATCTGGCTGGCCCTCGCCAACTATAGCGAGGCTCTGACTGCCTGCGAAGAAGCACAACGCCTCTTTGCCTCTTTGGGACTGCGGACAGGGAGCGCCTGGACGCTGGTGCAGCAGGCCCAGCTCGCTCTGGAGCATGCGCGTCTCGATGAAGCCGAGCAAGCCAGCGCACTGGCCCTGGAGATCTTCCAGGAGCAAAGTATGCGTCCGGGGGAAGGATTGGCCCTCTGCGTCCGGGGGGAAGTACACCGGGCCCTCGGCGATTGGGGAGCGGCTCGCAGCTTTTACGAGAAAGCGCTGACCATCTTCACCAGCCTGGGCAATCGCGTTGACCAGGCGCAGGTTCTCACCGCTCTGGGTAGCCTGGTCCTTGCTGAGGGCGCTCTTCACGAAGCCGGCGAATATTTCGAGCAAGCCCTCTCCCTGGCTCAGGAACAAGAGGCGCGTCCGCTCACAGCCCAGGCATTGCGTGGTCTGGGCGATACGGCGCGCTTGTTAAGGGCTTTCAGCGAGGCCCGAGCCCGCTACGAGGAGGCGCTGGCACTGGCGACCGAGCTAGGAACCTCGCTGGAAATCAGCGCTATTCACGTGGGACTGGGTGAGCTGGCCTGGGCTCAGGATCAGCGCGCCCAGGCGCAGAAACACTGGGCTCAGGCCCTGCTGCTGGATCAGCGCCTTGAGCATCCGGCCCGGCGTGCCCTTCAGCAGCGCCTTGAAAGCCTCCTCTCTGAGGACGGAGATCAGACAGAAGCGCTGACTGGTACAGCCACAGCAACCTTGATCGCCCTCGAAGAGCGAACTGACGCCGCCTCGGAGGCCTCCTGAGCAAAAGAAGACAGAACCAGCCCATCAAGTGCGCTCGAACAGCCCATCGCCGAGATCCAGCAAGAGCCTGGGCCTGGGGCGCCATTCCTCGGCGATGGGTAGAGCCAGCCTGAATGAGCACGGCAGAACCAGACTGCTTCAGTCTGGTTCTGCTAGAGCTGTTGCTGCGAAGGATGACTGGAGCGTGTGCCGCGGTGCAAGAAACGCTGTAGCCAGCTCAAGGGAGAGTGCGAGCGTCCCCGTGTTCGCGCAGCCTGGCTGCTCCCTGTCGACGTCGGTTCCCGCTCTCCCATGCCTGTCGTCGCGGCCAGGTGTCGTGCATCTGGTGCACTGTGGCCATTGTGAGAGGCTTCCAGGCGAGTGTCGCGCGGGAGTGCCTCCGGCGGCAGCCTGTCACCACCCGAGGTCGACTGGCGCTCCGCGGTCTCCTCAACGGTCTTGGTCACTGGCAAAGGCCAGGACTCCTGCACTGCCTCCGCCTCCGTCCCACTCACCGGCTCGTGTGGATTGGGGACATCCGCCGGGCCAAGATTCCCCGTAATCAGCGGTGGCTCCTGATGTCTGAGCAGCTCCTCCCGCTTAATCGGCTGCGTCTCCTGCTTCTCCAGGGCCAGGCGACTATCCAGCTCCTCCAGCAGGCGAGCAATAGCTGGGCGCAAGGCCCGGTTGCCAGCTGGAATCCTGGTCCATTGCGCCAGGGCCGCTGGATAATAGCCGGCGCGGTAGCAATAGAGACCAAGCATAGCCCGAGCATCGAAGATGGTCATTCGTTGCCAGAGCGCCAACTCCTCAGCCGGTGTCTCGATGACATCCTCACTGGCCTCGATCACCTCCACCAGGTGATAGAGCGGAATACCCATAATGCGATAGGGGAAGCCATAGTAGAGCGCCAGACGTCGGCGGCGCGAACGCTCGGGGGGGTGCTTCCCAACAAAGTAGCGCCGGGTCCACGAGCCACTGGACCAGACGATCCAGGCCAGGAGCAGGACCAGAATACGGCCCAGATAGCGCTGCCAGGTTTCGGGGGCTAGACCAACCATCACCCCGAGGACTGCAAAGCAAGCGCCCAAGGCCCAGGCCCCATAGACCAGGCGGCGCCGGTCCCAGCCCAGCAGATCGAAATGGTGGTGCAGCGGAGTCGCCAGGAAAGGCCGGGGGAACTCTGTATGGGGAATGAACTCGCGTGTACTCGCGAAGCGCAGTATATGCAGCTGTCGGCGGTAAAAGCGCGTAATCAGACGTGCCGAAAGAGCTGACAGGCCCTCCAGAACGAAAGCGGCGCCCACCAGGAAGAGCAGTGTCTCCTGACGATCGAAAATGGCGATCATCGCCAGTAAGCCGCCCAGAGCCAGCGCTCCACTATCGCCCATATAGATCTGAGCCAGGCGTTTAGCGCTGCTACGCCGTCCGCGCGCGGCCCAGGCTGACGGCCAGTTCCAGGGAAGATAGCCGAGTGTACTGCCGGCGCAGAGCAGCGAAAGCACCTCGACCACCTGGCCCTCGGGACGGTCAATAATACCCGTGGTGACGATGCCAAAGGCCAGCGCTGCACTGAAGACCAGGCCGCCGGCCAGCCCATCGAGTCCATCGCTAAAATCCACCGCCAGCGAGGTCACACTGCCAGTCACGCCCGTCATCAGTACCAGAAACACCAGCCAGGCATAGTAAGCCAGCTCGCCTGGATGCAGAGGGCAGGCGCTCATCTCGGGGCTGGCGTTTGGACAGATCAAATGGCCGATGATAGGGAGTCCAATATACGGACTGTAGGACTCAGGCCCCTTTGGCGTCAGAAAGAAATAGCATGCGCCGGCGGCCACCGACAGCACAAACAAGCTACTGAACTTCGCGCGTTCCGACAGGCCCTCCTTGCTATAGACCTTGTGCCAGTCATCGACCAGGCCGATCAGCATAAAACCGAGCGTTGCGCCCAGGCCGATCAGCAGGAGCGTCCACTGCTCGCCAGTATGGAAGAGCAGATAGCCAGCAACCAGCCCCGTGATCAACATGGCCAGTGTAAACGAAGGCCCGCCGACCAGAGGCAGCTCAATAGTTTTAATCTCGCGTCCGCTGGCGGGCAGGTCCGAGCGCAGGTCGGAACGGTGGTGGCCAGGTTTATGCTCGCCGCTGCGGAACTTTGGAAAGAGCAGTCTGGCGATACCGCAGAAAATCAGGCTGAGCAGTGCCGAGACCACGAACGTCAAAATCAGAATAACCGGCACCAGATAGGCATCAGGAATAGCTGGTAGTCCCATACGATTTACTCCCCCGGGGCGAAAAGAGGCCCGGACACCATGCTGGCTAGTCTTGGCTCAAGCGAGGCCTGCTGATCTCTCTCCACCCGCATGATTTTTCTGCAGTAATTAGCTCTCTACCTGGTAAAAGAAGTAGAAAGTAAAAACATACCATATTCAATGGACTGGCCCATTGATAGCAAACACAAACGCTCTTCGCGACTGGAAAAGGCGAAAAGCCCCTAGAGAGTCGAGGTACTGCTGTCATAGCCAAGCCGTTGCAGCTCTTCGAGAGCCACCTGGCGCTCATTCCAGGGCAACTTCTCGCGGCCAACGATAATGCTCTGTTCATGGCCCTTACCGGCCAGCAGTACCGTATCGCCGGGGCGAGCGGTGGCCAGCGCTGTGGCGATCGCCATGCGGCGGTCGGCGATACACAGAAAATCGCGGCCCTCCTGCTTTCCTGCAGCTATTGCTCCTTCGGCGATCTCTCGCAGGATTTTCAGGCGATCTTCTTCCCGTGGATCTTCATCAGTAATAACGAAGAAATCTGTCATTTGGGCGGCCACGGTGCCCATCGCTGGGCGCTTTTGGACATCGCGCTCGCCGGCGGAGCCGAAGACCAGCAGCAAGCGGCCTGGAGTCAGGGGGCGGAGCGTTGTCAAGACCTTCTGCAGGCTATCGGGCGTATGGGCGTAGTCCACGATCACAGAGAAGGGCTGGCCAGCGGTGATATGCTCCATGCGTCCGTTCACGCTACGAGCGCGGGCCAGGCCCTCGGCGATCTGCGTCGGGCTCAGCCCCAGATGGTAGGTCACCGCGATAGCGGCCAGGCAATTGCTCACATTAAAGCGGCCTATCAGACGCGTTGCCATAGGAACAGGCTGGGACTCATGTGGAAAGAGCACAGCAAAGCGTGTACCGGCAGCCCCCAGCTCCAACTCCGTCGCCTGGAAACTAGCGGGCGTATCGATGCCGTAGTCCAGGATTGGGGCGCGGCAGAAGGGCCGCAAGAAAGCAAAGCTACTATCGTCGCGGTTGAGCACTGCTGCCGGGCGGGTTGGCAGCGCCTTCCGGCGATCTGGATCGAGCATCTCGAAGAGGCGCGCCTTGGCCCGGCGATAGTTCTCGACAGTGCCGTGGAAATCCAGATGCTCCGAAGTAATATTGGTCACCACGCCCACATCGAACTCGCAGCCGCGTACGCGAGCCAGCTCCAGCCCATGGGAGGTAGCCTCGATCACAGCGTGGGTGACGCCGGCATCGAGCATGCGTCGGAGCAGAGCCTGAATCTCCAGGGCCTCCAGCGTACTCTGGCGAGTGGTATTCTCCCACTCTTCTCCCTTGATTTTAAAATTGGCCGTCGTCATCAAGCCGGTGGCCAGGCCGGCGGTCTCCAGAATTGTACAGATGAGATTACAGGTTGTTGTCTTGCCATCGGTGCCAGTGACGCCGATGGTCCAGAGCTGGCGAGCCGGATAACCATAGAAGGCGGCGGCCAAATCGGCGAGAGCGCTGCGCACCTCGGCGACCTCGATATAGGGCAAAGGCAGAGGAGAGGGAGCGAAGCCCTCCAGAGACTCGCCGAGGGCGGCCACCGCACCGCGAGCGGCGGCCTCGGCCAGAAAGCGGCGGCCATCGGTATGGACACCGGGCACAGCAATAAAGAGCGTGCCTGGCTCAACGCGGCGCGAGTCATAGGCCAGCTGAGAGATGGTCAGCTGCTCCACGGCAGCCGTCTCAGCTAGAGAGCCACCGGGGTAGATAGCCCGCGGTGGCGATGGCAAGGCGGCCAACAGCGTCTTCAGAATCATCTTACTCCAGGGATAAACAGACTCTGTGTAGACCTGTAATTAACGGTTCTTCTAGTAATAGATAGTACGAGTCCGGTGATAAGGTCGCATATCGGGTATGCGCTGACTGAGCAGCCAGAGCTGCTGATCGATCTCGATCGCCTTCATGGGCAGACCGCGGGCGGCCAATGCCTGGCGAAGCAGCTCGCAGGCCCAGACCGTGGCGGCCCGGATTTCGATCTCTTCCTCGCTACCGGCAGGGAGAGGCTCCTGCTGGTCGATCCGCTTGGCCAGGGTGGGATGATACTCCAGCACCCCGAAATGGCGCAGCACCTGGGGGAGCTTGTAGTCAGCGAAGATCGTCAGCTGGTCGAGATCGTAGAAGGCGCCCCAGTTCTGGCCGCGGAAGAGCGCATGAAGATCGGCGACGCAGATCTGGGCACGCTTAAAGAAGCGCACCTCGCGCTGACGATAGCGGGCTACATCGCGGAAGGATGGGAAAGCCTCGACGAGCAGCTGCACCAGACGCACAGCACTGCCCGCAGCCTGAGCAACAGCCTGAGAGAATTGCCCATCGAAGCGCTCCAAAAGAACGCGCCCGACTTCGTGAACGTGGGTCAGGCGCTCCTCAAAAAGGGGGATCTGCTGCTCCTGCTCGCTGCGGAAGATCAGAGCCAGCTCCTCACGGCTCATATCACGTAAGTAAGCGGCATCCCATATGGGTCGACCCTCTTCTACCGCGCGTGTCAGGGCGGCGGCCTCTGCCCAGTAGCCGTTGAGGAGCTCCCCCTGGTAGGTGATACCCCAGCGCGGCTGATCTTTCTCGGGCCAGAAGCAGAAGTTGAGCGCATCAAGCAAGAGAATCCAGTTAACGCTGCGCTCGCTACCGTCGAAGAAATGGTAGCGGTCATAGCCGGCTGCCAGCCCGGAGGCGCTGACTCCTGCCGGGCCGATCAGCTCCGGCCAACGCTCGCTCAGAGCCTGGATCTGCTCGCTGTTCATCCAGACATGCTCACCTTCCTCTACCACGCCGCGGGTGCTGCTGAGCACCCCTAGTGGGTCTATCTCGACAGCCGGGAGCATTGCTTGGTCCCCGCTTTGGTTCCAACTGTGCATCTTCTTTCGCTTCGGGTTGTGGGGCCCTCGCTCAAGCGTCAGATTCTGGGTGCGATCTCTTCCCGATTCTAGCGGCAAGGCCCCCGTTCGTCAATTGCGTTGGGACCTTATACTGCCGCTTCGCGCCTGCCCTCCCTCCTCGCCCAGTTAATAGATACATCTAAATATATATATTCTATGCTCTTGCATTTCTTTTAGATATGTGGTATGCTCTCACCCAGAGCATGCAAAGGCATGCTCTCATGGGAAGTCTCTCTAGAGTGAAGAGAGGGAAGGAGTGTACTGTGGAAGAACAGCAGCTATGTAAGCTCGTCCATCGCCTCTATCACGATGAAAGTTTCCGCCAGGCGTGTTTCAACGATCTGGAGAGCGTTGCCGCCTCCGAGCGTATGGAGCCTCTGGTGCTGGATGTGCTCAAGAAGCTGATCCCGCATCTTGCTCTTGGGACGTCGCTGGGTCCTCCCATGTGGTGGTGGCATCCGTGATGGGTGAGCGAGTGACGGGAGGAGGATGTGGAGGGAGGCGGGGAGAGCTGTGAGGGAGCGAGGTGAGTCGGGCAACATGAGCGCAGACGGGGAGGCGAGGGCCAGGGAAGAGGTCTTTGGGGAGGCGCGGGCTTTCCTCGGCGGGCGCCTGGAGCGTCTGCTGGCTGAGGTACCTGCGCCGTTGCGCGAGGATGTAGCTCTGGCTCTGCGTCAGGAGGGTAAGCTGCTCGCCTGGCGGGCGGCGTCAAGCGCTGAAGCTCAGGTGGGGAGACTGAGCGAGCCGCTGGCGGGCAGGTGGCCCTTGCTGACTTTCTTGATTGCGCGTTCTCTGGGTCCTGCCGTCGCCCTGGATTATGCCGCTGGGGCTGCTTTGGCGGTGGAGTGTTTGGTCTGCGCCATTGATATCTTTGACGATCTGGTCGATGATGATCAGACACCGTTGCTGCAGTCTGTGGGCGAGGCACGTGCCATCAATGCGGCTGCCGCCTTGTTGGCCCTGGCTCAGCAAGCCATTCTGACGGTCGCTCCTGGGGCTAGGGCACCCGCCGCCGAGCCGCTGGCGCTCTTGGGAGAGCTGCAGGCGGCGAGCCTGGCCTGCCTTGCTGGTCAGCAGCGCGACCTGCTCGCTGAGGCGCAGCCGCTCAGCGCTTATGGTCGTGAGGACTGTCTGGCGCTGGCCGCGGCGAAGGCCGGCTCTCTCATGCGCCTGGCCTGCCGTCTCGGGGCCCTGGTTGCTGGCGCCTCTCCTCCCCTCTGCGAACTGTTCTCCCATCTGGGAGAGCTGCTGGGAATCGCCGGCCAGCTCGACAACGATTGTCACGATCTGCATGCCTCGCTGGCGCCCCCCCCGGCGCTCTCCCAGCCAAAGTCCGATCTCCGTCGCGGGAAAAAGACGCTCCCGCTGGTGCTTGCTGCCTCCACCGGCTGCTCTCCCGAAGAGCTGTTCGCCTTGCAGCACGGTGCTCCTGTAGGTAGCGCTCTCTCCGCTCGCCTTGCAGAGGCGATCACTGCCGCCTGGAGCATCTGCCTGCTCTATCGCGAACGCGCTCGCCTCTGCCTGCAGGCTATTGAGGCGTGCCAGCCTCTTCCGCCCGAATTGCATCAACTGCTCGGATTATGATTGAGAGGATCTCAGGTGTTCAAGAGGGAGTGTATGACGAGGACGACGCGCTCGTTTCCGAGGGTCGGGCGTCTGGTGGCGATTTTGGTGCTGGCTCTAGCCTATGTTGTGCTCCTGGGGAGTGACGCCTGGGTCTTTTTCCCGCACAGTGTCTATCTACCGTACGCTTTGCTCCAGTTCGGTGTCTCAGCTCTTGCTGCCCTCCTCTTTCTAGCGGTTGGGACCCTGGTCTGGCTCTATGCTTATCGCCGTGGGGTGGCGTTGCTCTTGCTCTGCTTCTGCGCCTGCATGATGGTGACTTTCCTGGTGCAAACCGGCGCTGCCGCGGGTGATCTGCTGCTCTCGGTCATGGGAGGAGTCAGCAGTGCCCTCTCGCTGCTCCTCTTCACTACTCTGCTTCTCCTCTTCCCACAGAATATGCTGGCTCCTCCGCCTTTGGCGGCCTCCTCTGTCCAGGCCTGTCGCTCCTTCGGGCGTCTGTTACGTTTGCTTTTGCTCTCGTTGCTGGCTCCTGCCTATCTTGGTCTGGTGGTCCTCTTGAGCTTGCTCGTCACCTGCCATCTGGCTTTCTATGATTGGGGGACCAGTCCACGCCTGGCCTGGCTCAATTTTGTTGACTACACTTACTACCTCTTGACCCTGACCGGCATTCTGACCTCGATCGCCAATCTCTATCGACGCACGGCCACCCTGCGTGAGCAGCAGCAGCGCCGTCTCTTTATGGGGGCTGTGATCCTGGCTTTTGCTCCCTTTCTGCTCCTGAATGTTCTGCCCTGGTGGTTGCATATCCCCCTCCGTGTCGATCCTCGCTTTAGCACCCTTCCCCTGGCTCTCCTGCCGCCGCTACTGGGCTATTCGATCTTACGCTATCAGATCCTGGTGCTGGATCGCTATATTCGCCGCGTCGTGGCCTGGATTGTGGGCCTGGTCTGCCTGGTGATGCTGGCCTATGCGGTGGCGGTTTTGGCTTTGATTCTTCCCCTGCCGGATCTGCCGGCGCGCACGCTGTTGACGGTGGCGCTGATGGCCGTCCTGGCGCCGCTTGTCTGGTGGCTGGCCCGTATCCTGACGGAGCGGCTCTTCTTTAGCGAGTTGTGCCATTATCGACGCTTGCTGGAGACCCCTCACCCGTTGGAGAGCGAAGGTGCGACCCTCGATGAGGTGGCGCAGTTGATGAGCGCGGCGGTGGTCAATGTCTTTGAGACCCGTGAGGTCTGTCTCTTTGTGCTCGATGATGAGAGCGGCTACTATCGCCTCTGCCCAGCCCTTTCCTACGCCGAGCCGGGCGATGAGGCGCGCCTGCGCCTGCTGCGCTGGCTGTTGCCAATGGAGCCGGAGGAGGCCCTCGGCGATGATGGCTGGCTGACCCTGACTCCGCCGCTGGTTGAGCGCTTGACTCAAGCTCGCTTCCCGCTGCGTCTCAGCGAGCTGCAGCAGTCCTTTGGACGTAGTCCCATTGGTCTGGGGCGCTACCTTCAAGTCACTGTTGCTGATCAGGAGCTGGACCCCTTGCTGGCCCCTGTGCGGGCCCAGGGGCGCCTGATCGGGGTCCTGGTGCTGGGCGAGCGCGGCGATCATCAGCCCTATGCCGGCCCCGATTTCGAAGCCATTGAGCTGATGCTGGCTCGCTTTACGCCTCTGTTGGAGACAGCCCGCCTCTCGGCGCGCGCCAGCCGCCATGCAGCTATGCTCAATGCGCTCTATAGTGTCAATGCCTTGCCAGTGAGTGCCATCGAAACAATCGAGGATGTGGCAGTCAACTATGCAGAAGTGGCCGCGCGCGCTGGCTCGGCGGGGGCTGAGGTCTGGCTCTACGATGAGCAGGGGGCCTGTCTGCGCCGCGTCGCCTACCTGCCCGGGGGGCCACCGCTCTCAGCCGCCCAGCAGCTTAGCTCGCTTCAAGAGGATGACTGGCGCCCCTGGTTCTATGAGGGGAGCGATATGGGACCAGAGCCAGCCCGCGACCACGCGCTCTCTCCTCATATTCCTCCCTGCCTGCCTCAAACGCCCTCCTTCCCTTTCGCCTGGCTCCCTCTCAGACGCGCTCATCACCGTCTCGGTGTTCTGGTCCTGACCTATGCCCGCGCTCATGTCTTCTCTTGCGAGGAGAAACATATGCTGGAGATGTTCTCTTCGCAATGCGCGACAATGCTGGAAAATGCCAAAATCACTTTGGAGCTGCGCGCTGCTTATGAGCAGCAGAAGGAACTCGATCGCCTCAAGGACCAGTTCATTATGACGGCCTCCCATGAGCTGCGCACTCCTCTGACGGCTGTGCTCGGTTATATCGAATTGCTGAAAGAGTATCATATGCATCTTTCGCCAGAGGTGCGAGAGGACTTCATCGCCCGTGCTCATCGTGGCTGCGATGAACTGGTGCTGTTGGTCAGCAACATTATGGATGCGAGCCGCGTGCATATGGATGCGGAGCGCCTGAAGCTAGAGGCCGTCGAGCTGCGCAAGTCTGTCCAGCATGTCGTTGATATTCTGGATGCCCTCAGCACGCGTGAGCGGCATTCCTTGCGTGTCCATGTGCCAGTAGGGATCTATGTGCTGGCCGATGAGCTGCGCCTGCGCCAGGTCCTCCTCAATCTGCTCAGTAATGCCCTCAAGTATTCTCCACCCGGCACAGATGTCGATGTCTTTTGTCGGATCGAAGAGCGCTGGGTAACTATTTCGGTGCGCGACTATGGGCTGGGGGTACCGCGCGAGGCGCAGAAGCATCTTTTTGAGCGTTTTGTGCGCCTTGATCGCGATATGAATAGTCCAGTGCGCGGCGCCGGGCTGGGACTCTACATCAGCGAACAGCTCGTGCAGGCGATGGGCGGGCGAATTTGGGTGGAGAGTAGCGGTGTGCCGGGCGAGGGGAGTACCTTTTCTTTCACTCTGCAGCATGTCACTGCGCCTCGGCCCAGGCGTGAGGCACCGCGCAGCGTACGTCGCGAGATGGCCTGTTGAACTGCCACGCTGCACTGAGCGAAGGGAAAGCTGGCTCGGGTCAAGAGGCCGGCGCGGCCGGCGGCCAGGGAACAACAGAGCAGGCAGCAGCGGGGGCAGCGACCGGGTTGAGCGGGAGAGAGGGGCAGCGTGCTAACTACAAGCTGTACCTGAATAGCTCCGCCGCAGCGTCTCTTATGAGGAAAGAGCTTGTGGGTATTCCCCACTCGCCTGTTGCCCTGACGTGGAGTCTTGCTTCTACTCGTAGAGGGAGCGCTATCCTCATGAACGCACTACGGCGAGCAGCTGCTAGCACCATCACCGCGCGTCAGCGAGAGGTGCTGACCTATCTGGCTCAGCGAGATCACTGGTCAGTAGGCGAGGTAGCTGCCCTACTGGGGGTCAGTTCGGCAGCGGCTACCAAAGTCCTGGCCCGTCTGGAGCGCAAGGGCCTGATCACGCGCACCTTGAATGCTCTCGACCGGCGCTGCGCAGACATCACGGTTACTCGCGCGGCGCTCGCGTTATTGCAGGCGGAGGCTACGGATGAGAATCCGTAGCCTGGTCTGCTTGGGCTGACTCTGGACTTGACTGAGGAGCTGACGCTGGGTCGGACGCTGCCGCTGCTGCGTCCGCAGCGTTGGCGCGGCTGGCTCTGGTCGAGGTGCCGTTATCCTCAGCAGCGTTGGGTGTCCTGGCCGCTTTGAGATAGCCGCGCTCCTGGGCATAGCGCCAGAGCGATTTCTGCAGCTGGCGACGTGCCCGTGAGATGCGGCTCATGACCGTACCGATAGGGATCTGCAGCGCCTCGGCGATCTCCTTGTAAGAGAGTCCCTCGATGTCTGCCAGAATGACCGGCATTCGGAAATTAGGCGGCAGCTCCATCAGCGCATTGTAGACGTCCTCATCAAGATAGCGCTGAAGTACCTCCTCCTCAGCCCCGGCAGTGACTTCGTTGCCAGCCAGATCCTTGATACGATTGTACAGGTAAAACTCTTCTCCCTCGGGCAGCGAGGTGGTCGCCGGATGGGTTGACTGGCGGCGGTAGTGGTTGATGGCCGTGGTGTTCAAAATGCGAAACAGCCAGGCCCGCAGGTTGGTGCCGGGATGGTAGGTGTGAGCAAAGCGAAAAGCTTTAAGCATGGTCTCCTGTACCAGATCCTCGGCCTCCTGGGGATTGTTGGTCATCCGTAGCGCCGTGCGATAGAGGCTGTCAAGCTGGGCCAGGACCCCTGCCGTGAAGTCCTCTCGCGGGAGGGCTGGCCTCTTCCCAGCTGCATCGCTTCCGGTAGTCACTGGAGTATTGACAGAAGTGATAGGCTGTTCAGACATGCAAATCTCCCTCTATCCTCTCTCAACCGGACGACCACTGTTGCGTTGTCTCGCGGCTGCGATGGAGTCTGCAATAGGGACAGGGGCAGGATCAGTCCGTACCAGCCGGGCCGATCGCTGCTGTGGCTGTCTCCTGGGAGTCTAGGAGGCTGCTCCGTGCAGCGGTAGGGCGTATCATCGGTGACTGTATTCATTGTGGTCTCAGCTCTGCAGAGGCTCTTTTCCGAGCAAAACCTGCCTTTCGCGTACATTCTCCTGCACGGAACCGCAGTGTGCGGTACCTCACCAGACAATAGGCTGTTTCTAGTATAGCTGATAGATCGCTGCTCAAACTAGTCCCTTCTGATCGAGCAAGATGGCGGGAGCGAGTCGGCTCATGGCTGACTGCGGGCTACCGATGTTTCTTTACTCGATACACAGCTCAGGTCCTCTTTTTCGTTCTCTGACCCGCTTTGCCTGGACCCGCTTTGCCTGGACCCGCTTTGCCTGGCTCTTCCTTGTTCGGCGGCTGGACGCTACAATAGCAGCCAGCTCGCTCTCTTCAACCCAGCATTTTTCTCGGCTTCCTGGGGACAACATACCAGAAAAGAAGAGACTGGTCAACCAGGTAGCTGCTGGTTGCAAGGTGGAACAGCCTGATATACTGAGCGAGCCTGTGCTCAAGTGGGACCTGCCAGGGGAAAAGCGAGGAAACACTTCCCCGGGGAATGAAAATCACCTCGCCCTCTGTTAAAATGAACAGATAAGAAAACCAGCCTCGATACTTGAGGAGAGAGAGCGAGTGAACAACCATGAATTGCGTTGAAGCGATAGCTCGTCTCCATCTGTATATCGACCGGGAACTCAGCGCCGAGGAAGTTATCACGGTCCAGCAGCATCTGGCTCGCTGCTCGCAGTGTGAGAGCCGTTTTCGCTTTGATGAGCGTCTTAGAAGGCTGATTCATGAACGCTGTACGATTGAGCGCGCCCCTGCTCGTCTACGCGAGGCAGTGATGCGCATTGCTCAGACGCCCCCCGGTGAGCCACTGGAGCTTGATCCCGAGCTTGAGATGGAGCTGAGAGCGGATATCGCTCTGGAAGAGTTTGTCGAGTGAGCTGGCTGGCTGGTTGGTTCGGTTCGCTGGCGCACAGGCGAGCCAGACCATGATCCTCACAGACAGTGGCAGTGCCCTGTTCCCTTGTCTTTCCTGCTGACCTTTTTGTCTGCCTGCCTGTCAGTGTTTCGATCTTATGTCTTCTCCGCGTGTGTGACCAGTGCTCGCAGTAAGGGGCCTGGCCCTGACGCAGGAAAGCAAGCCGGCGCGGAGACATCCCCAGTCTCTGTTTCTGTCCTGAGTGTCCAGAAGGAGGCAGTTGTCTCCTCACCGGCTTCGTTTCTTCCTCAAGCAAGGAATGTGGAGCGAGCCAGGCAGCTTCTGTGAGCCTTGGTGAGAGTGACCTTGCTGTTTCCAGATGCGGTTGGCGTTCTCCCACTCAGGCGTGGCTCAGAGGCTCAGGCCCCAATTGAAATAGTGGTTGAGCGCAGGCAGCAGGTTGAAAAAGATCGCCAGCCCGGCCAGGGCCATAACGATTCCTGTGGCCACCTCGATCTTCCCCAGGTGTGGCTTGAGGAGTTTGAGGGCTGCACTGACCTGGTTGAGGCCCAAGCCGAGCAGGAGGAAGGGTAGGCCCAGACCCAGCGAGTAGCTGAGCAACAACAGAACGCCTTCGCGCAGCGTGGCGGCGTTGGCGGCCAGGCCGAGAATGCTGCCGAGAATCAGCCCGACGCAGGGAGTCCAGCCGATGGCGAAAACCAGCCCGATCACGAACGAGGCCAGCGGGCCAGGGCGAGCCGGGCGGAACTCAAAGCGTTTCTGGCGCGAGAGCAGCGGAATCTGAAACAGACCCGTAAGATGAAGACCGATGATAACGAGTAGAACGCCGCCGATCTCACGCAGCAGGAGCTGATTGGCTCGCAGGAAGGAGCCGAGCGTGCTTGCTGTGGCTCCAAGAGCGACAAAGGCACAGGTGAAGCCCAGCACGAAGAGCGCAGCATGCAGGAAGGTCGTCAAACGTGCTGTTAGGCTACCACCTCCGCGGGTCGCTTGATAGACACTCTCGCCCACTAACTGCGCCAGGTAGATTGGAACCAGGGGCAGGACGCAAGGCGAGAGAAAGGATGCAAGCCCTGCCAGAAAAGCGATGCCCACGCTCACTTGCGATCCCATAGATGCGTCTTCTCCTCAAGCAACAAAGCGCTGGATTCGGACAGGGTCCGATGGGTGATCGTTTAACGATCGCTCGTAGTATAGCGAAGATTGGCCAGCCCTGCAAGATGACCTCTGCCTGGTGGCGGGAAGGCAAGCCTGCTGGTGCAGCCAGCCCATCTAGCCGCTAGCCGCTGCGGGTGTAGCCATCGCCAGAGGGCATCGCCGGACCTGGCTCCTGATCTCCTTTGCCTGAGCGCCCGAGCAAACGCTGAAGGTGCTGCCAGAGACCGGCCTTTTCTGACGGATCGTCTGGGGGCACCAGCTCCGTCTCACTCGCTCCTCTGCCTGGTGCTGGTCCCTGCTGGGGGAGCTGTTCCAACAGGGAGGCGTAGCCAGGACTACTATGCCATTCTCCCAGCCCGGCTGGCTCTGCCGGACCTGGCCGACCATGAGGAAGCTCGGGCGGAAACTGCGTGGCTGAGCGCTGGGCCCGCCACTCGGCGAACGAGGGTCGCTGCTCGGCCAGGCGCGGTCGACGCGGCGGCTGCACGGCGAAGGCCCGTGGATTGGTCGGAGGTAAAGGGGAGAGTGGTCCCCCGCTTGTGGGCGCCCGAGGCTCCTCGACTCTCAGATTCAGGGCGCGCAGCTCCTCGGCCATCTGCCGTGCCTGCTCGTAGCGCAGCGTCCGATCGCGGGCCAGCGCCTTCAGAATAATCTGCTCCAGGCCCGGGGCCAGCTGAGGATTCAGCCAGGACGGCGGGCGCAGCTGGCCGCTTGTGATGGCCTGCGTCACCTCTGGCAGGGTGCGCCCGTTGAACGGACGTTGCCCGGTCACCATCTCGTAGAGAACCACGCCGAGGGCATAAATATCGCTGCGGTTATCGAGCGGCTGACCCCAGATCTGCTCTGGGGAGGCGTAGTAGATACTGCCGACCAGCGTCCGGGCCACCGTAATGCGTTGCAGCCCCGGCGCGCGCGCCAACCCGAAATCCATTACCTTGATCTTCCCCCAGCGGTCCAGCATCAAGTTTTCCGGCTTGATGTCGCGATGGATCACATTGCGCTCGCTGTAGGCGCAATCGAGCGCGTCGGCAATCTGGGCCGCATACTCGGCGGCCAGATGCTGGGGGATTTGGCCATCCAGGCGCAGCAGGCTACCCAGCGTCGGCCCCTGGACATACTCCATCACAAAGTAGAGCACGCCTTTTTGCTCACCGGCATCGTAGATCTGAACGATGTTGGGGTGGTTCAGCCCGGCGATAATGCGGGCCTCGCGGATAAAGCGCGCAACGTAAGATGTGTCTTTGGCCAGGGCATGAGGCAGAATCTTAATGGCGACATCGCGGCCAAGCGCGAATTGTTTGCCGCGGTACACCATCCCCATCGAACCACGCCCTATTTCTTCTTCCAACAGGTAGCCACCCAGACTCTGTCCTGCCAATTCATTCATGTGCGTGAACGCACTGGCTCCCCGCTTGTGCGACGCTGTGCAAAGTAGGGAGCCCAGTGCCCCCTCCATTTCTGCGTTCCTGCAAAGGCCCCTCATCTTCTCGCTGATTGCCTGCCTGGTGACCCCAGCTTGCAAGGACTGATCCGGCTGGCCTGCTGCCAGGCCGCCAGGTGCTCTGTCAGGAGAGAAGGGGCCTGTCTCATCAGCCCAGCGAGAGAAAAGCGCTTGCCAGCTAGCTGACCTGACCAGCCGGGCGCTCTTCCCTGCTTTCTCCATAATAACATGGCAGCGGTGCCGACGTAATTATTTACGTTCTTCGACGGGGGGGCATCTACAGAGAGGCGGGAATTTGCCCCAAAAGTCATGTCCTCACTGTTTGGTTGTGTAACATAAGAATTGTTTCTATTCACCTATCTTTCTTCTTGTCTCAGGGGAGACCTGGCGACGAGGGAGCGAGGGCGCAGTGAGGAGGGCGCGGAGGCAGGACAGGCAGCCATCGTGCTCATGCAGCAGGGGCGCTTGGCCCCCTCCTGTCCTGCCCTGGCCTGTTCTGCTCGCGGTTCGCTTCGCGGGGAGAAGGGGGCGAGGCTGGCCGCTGGCGGTCGGCGCGGAGCCGATCTGTCTGTCGGAGACTGGCCTCGCTGCGAGCCTTGTCCTGACCTGGGGCCTGTGGCGATCCAGCCAGCGCCGTCGCGCTCAGTCAAGGTAGTCCTTCAAGTAACGGCTGGCCTGGGGATGGCGCAGCTTGCGGATCGCTCGCTCCTCGATCTGGCGCACGCGCTCGCGAGTGACTTTCAGCTTGCGACCCACCTCTTCAAGCGTGTGGTCGTGGTCGTCAATGAGGCCGAAGCGGAGCTCGATCACCTGGCGCTCGCGGGTCGTGAGCTGGTTCAGCACCTTGCGAATCTCTTCACGCAGCAGCTGCTGGTTGGTGACCTCCATTGGCCCCCGCTCGCGAGCATCCTCGATGATATCGCCCAGCGTGTTCTCCTCCTCGTCGGAGAGAGGCGCATCCAGCGAGAAGACCTTTTCTGCCCAGATCAGAAGCTCGTTGACGCGCTCTGGACTCATGCCGAGCCGCTCCCCGATACTCTCGGGTGAAGGCTCCCTTCCCATCTCCTGGTAGAGCTGGCGCATGATGCGCTTGACGCGCATGACTTCCTCCATGATGTAGACTGGAAGGCGAACCACGCGCGTCCCCTCCAGAATTGCTCGCGTAATCGCCTGCTTAATCCACCAGGTGGCGTACGTTGAAAAACGGAAGCCCTTCTTGTAGTCGAACTTGGTGACAGCGCGAATAAGGCCGATATTGCCCTCGCCGATCAGGTCCTCCAGGGAGAGCCCCTGGCCTACGTACTTCTTAGCGATGCTGACCACCAGACGGAGGTTGGCCATAATGAGCTGGTTGCGCGCATCGCTATCTCCCTGTTCAGCCCGCTCGGCCAGTTCGGCCTCGCGCGCTGGGGTCAGCAGGGGGATGCGAGAGATCTCACGGAGGTAGAGGCGCAGGCTATCGCTCTGCGCTAGCGAGGTCAGGTCCGCATCCTCATCCTGCTCTGGCTCCGGCTCCGGTTCCGGCTCCGGCTCTGGTATGAGTTCGCGTTCTGGCTCGGTCGGCTTATCGGCGTCGAACATCACTTTTCGTTCCAAGTACCTGCTCTTGTCTCCCCACCCGGGGCAGGGAGCGATATAATCCTCTCTTGTGGTCGGCCTGCTGGATCGCCGCAAGAGTGACAGACAGTCCCTTCCTCCAGGAAAGGAAGTAAACGTGCCGCAACTCTATCTACTCTGTTCTTATTGTACGAACCCTCACCGCATCTGGTGAACCATCTGCCTGCTCCGCCTTCTTTCCCAGGCTACCACCTTGTCCACTCGCTCCTGGAGCCACGCGCTGGCTCTCTTGCCCCCTCAGCCCGGCCCCGGAGCAGGCTCCCTTTCTTGCCAGATCGGTTGAGCATGGCCTCATTGTACCATACTGGCACACGATTGCAAGCCGGACCCTTGCTTGCGACCTCTGTCTATTTATAACATCGCTCCGTGGAGCGTTATTCTCTCCAGTATAGCACGAGGGCCACGCAGATGAAATGCCCTTGAGAAGATAAATGAACAGGGGAGAACTTTGACCGCTGTTCTGTGGAGGGGGAGGAAGGCCCGAGGAGGCTAGAGGAACCGCGCCGCCCCGGCATCCCTTCCTGCTTATCTTGACGGGTAGGTGGCCCTTGCTCTGCGGCTGCTGGTGTACAATAAAATGGGGAATCTGAAGTTACTGGCCAGCCGGTGCGGCTCGTTCCGGACTGCTACCGGCGCTGGGTGGGGCAGCACACAGCAGCACACAACGGAACGGAAAAGAACGGGAAGCTGGCCCGCTGCCTGAGCTGATCCTGTCAAACATCTGCTGCCAAGTGTTGCCCGGGAGAAGGACTACGAGATGACTTTTCCCCTGCCTTTGAAATCTGGGACGGTCGTCGGAGGCCACTATATTATCGACGGTCTAATCAACCGCGGCGGCTTCGGCTCGGTCTACCGCGGCATTGATACCAGCGAGGGCGATCGTCCTTGTGCTATCAAGGAGACCTACGATGTCACCCCGGCAGCGCGACGCCAGGCGCTGATGGAGGCGGGCATTCTTTTTACGATCAAGAGCAAACATCTCCCGCAGGTCTACGATGCCTTCGAGGAGGGTGGCCGCTTCTACCTGGTGATGCAGCTGATCGAGGGCCAGAACCTGCTCCAGCTGATGCAGGCGCGCGGGACCCCGTGCTCTGAGCAAGAGGTGCTGGCCTGGTTTCTGCCTATTATGCAAGTACTGCAGGAGCTGCACAGTCGCACACCGGCGGTGGTCCATCGTGATATCAAGCCAGCTAATATTATTCTGACGCTCCAGGGCTATGCGGTTCTGGTCGATTTCGGCGTAACCAAGCTCTATGATCCTGCCAGTGCCAGCCAGACCATGATCAAAGCGGTGACGGAGGGTTTCAGTCCGCTAGAGCAGTATACGGGTACGACAACGCCCCAGTCGGATATCTATGCCCTGGCGGCGACGATGTATTATCTGTTGACGGCAACGAAGCCTCCTTCGGCTATCAGCCGCAGTTTGCGAGAAACGCTGCAGCCACCGCGCCTGCTTAATCCGCAGATCTCGCCTCGTGTTGAGCAGGCGTTGTTGAAGGGCCTGGCTCTCAATCCAGAGGGGCGTTTTCATTCTATGCGCGAGTTTGCCGAAGCTCTTCAAGGAAGAAACGTCTTTCTGGGCCATGCTGACCCAACGGTGCGCGTGATCGGTGGGCCGCTGGCCGGATCTGGGCTGGGAGCGCGAGCGGGAGCAGGCCCAGCAGTGGTGGTCAAGGGAGCACCCGTACCACGCTCCTCGTCTTATCCGCTCTCGCCGGCTCCTCCAGCTGGGCCGGGGCGGCAGTCGGTGCCTGTGCCTGCTGGCCAGGGGAGACAGGCGGTCATGGTGGCCCCGCAGCCGCTGCGCCCATTGCCCAGTCCATTAGGGCAGGGCTGCCTCTGGGGACTGTTGCAGGGCCTTGGTTCGGCGCTTCTGGTGCTACTGCTGCGTACGCAAGAGGCCCTCTTCTTGTCACTGGTTCTGGGCTGGTCGTGCTATCTACTGGCTGGCTTTATGAGCACTCGTCGCGGCGGCAGTTCACTGCGTGGGGCCCGGGCCGGCTTCTGGGCGGGAATCTGCAGTACGGTGATGTTCTGGCTCGTCTTCAGCTGTGGGCTGCTGGTCATCGTTACTCAGCGTCTCCAGGGAGAGCTGCAACACGCTAATCAGACGGGGCTTCCTCTTCAGATTGGGCGCGAGCTGACGCGCATTATCCACCAGGTCGCGCCCTGGCTCTTCTCGCTCCCTTCGGCGGGGAACAGCTCTAATGTTCCTGCCCCTCTTCTCTATCTTGGTGGCGGTCTGCTGCTGGCGATGACGCTTGGCTGGCTGGGTGGTCTGCTCGGGAGACGCGCTTTCCTCAGTCGTCGCTGGGCAAGCGGGAGTGTGTAGTGCCTGCCAGGCCACGCATCGGCAGCCTCCAGGGGACTGGACAAAGGGCCTGGAGAGGCTGGCCTGGCGCTGTGGCTATGGTATCATAGGCGCGGGTTGCTCCTGCCTGAACTGGCCAACCCATCCTGATTAGACCAACACGAGCACAGACAGAAGGTGGCACGTATTCTGGTGAATGTGAATGATGCAACAAGCATGACACAGAGCGCAGACGAGGAGATTCTCCCCGTTTCCGAATTAGCGCGCCTGCTGAGCGGCGAGCTGCAGCTGTCCAGTGAGCAGATTGCGCGCACCCTCACCTTGCTGGATGAAGGCAACACCATCCCCTTTATTGCCCGCTATCGCAAAGAGGTAACGGGCAGCCTCGATGAGGTTCAGATTCAGGCCATTGCCGACCGCGCCGCGGCCCTACGCGCCCTTTTTGAGCGCAAGGCTGATGTGCGCCGTTTGATCGCCGCCCAGGGTAAGCTCACGCCGGAGCTGGAAGCGGCCATCATGGCGGCTCGCACCCTGCAGGAGGTAGAGGACCTCTATCTTCCCTACCGGCCCAAGCGCAAAACCCGTGCCAGTGTGGCGCGCGAGAAGGGGCTGCTCCCGCTAGCGGAGCTGATTCTACAGCAACCCGAGCTACCAGGTGATCCGGCCACGGTGCTGGAGGAGCAGGCGCGTCCCTTGCTTGATCCCGAGAAGGGCGTCGAGACGGCCCTGGAGGCCTATGCGGGAGCGCGCGATATTGTCGCTGAGATCGTCGCCGAAGATGCCAGTGTGCGCGGTGCTGTGCGCGCCCTCTTCTTCCAGCAGGCCACGGTCAGCGCCCGACCCGTCGATCCCGAAGCCCTGGCTGAGAAAGATCCCAAAGGCACCTACCGTATCTACTATGACTTTCACGAGAGCGTCGAACGTATGGTCCCGCATCGCGTTCTTGCTCTCAACCGCGCCGAGCGCGAGGAGGTGCTGCGCGTCAGCGTGACGCTCGACTACGAGCAGGCGCGGCCTGCTATCACGGCTCACTACCCCATCAAGGAGACCTCGCCTTTTGCCGCTCAGCTTGCCCAGGCCATCGAAGACGGCTACAAGCGTCTACTGGCCCCGGCGATGGAGCGCGAGGTGCGTGTTGAGCTGACGCGCAAAGCTGAAGAGCATGCCATCGGGATCTTCGCAGCCAACCTGCGCCATCTGCTGCTACAGCCGCCGCTGCGCGGTTACAAGGTGCTGGGTATCGACCCTGGCTATCGCACCGGTTGCAAGCTGGCCGTGGTCGACGAGACCGGCAAATACCTGACCTCGGATACCATCTACCTTCATCAGGAGGAGAAAGCCAGGCAGACGCTGCGCCGCCTGATTGGCGAGTACGATCTGAAGGTCATCGCCATAGGCAATGGCACAGCCTCGCGCGAGACCGAGCAGCTGGTGGCGGGATTGATTCGCGAGCTGGAGGCAGAGACAGGTCGCCGCGGCGAGATCGGCTATGTGATCGTCAATGAGGCTGGCGCCTCGGTCTATTCAGCCTCCGAGATTGCCCGCCAGGAATTCCCAACGCTGGACGCCACGCAACGTGGTACCATTTCGATCGCCCGCCGCCTCCAGGACCCTCTGGCGGAGCTGGTCAAGATCGATCCACGCGCGCTGGGTGTTGGTCTCTATCAACACGATGTTGACCAAAAGGCCCTGGCCGAGATGCTGGAGCGAGTGGTTGTCTCCTGCGTCAACTTTGCGGGCGTCGAGCTGAATTCGGCATCGGCTGCTCTGCTCAGGCATGTTGCTGGCATTAACAGCCGTGTCGCCACTGCGATTGTCAAATATCGCGAGGAGCACGGCCCGTTCCGCTCGCGTGAGGAGTTGCTGAAGGTTCCTGGCCTGGGACCGGCTACCTTTACCCAGGCCGCCGGTTTCCTGAAGATCGCTAATGGGGTCGAAATGCTCGACAATACCTTTATCCATCCCGAGAGCTATGCGGCGGCCCGCGCTTTGCTGGCGATGCTCCCCGACGGCGCGGAGGGGGCACTCAAGCCGGCGGAGCGCGTTGCCCAATTCCGACGCCTGGTCAAGCTGCAAAGCACGCTGGGCCGCGGTCGGCGTCGACAGAGTCAGGATGGCGTCGCCATCGATGGCGAGCAAGCCGCCTGGGCCGACATTGCGCGCAAGATCGGCGTAGGGCTGCCGACGCTGCTTGATATCTTGGAGAATCTAGAGAAACCGGGCCTTGATCCGCGTGATGAGCTCCCTCCTCCTATTCTGCGCCATGATGTCCTGAAGCTGGAGGACCTCAAGCCTGGCATGGTGCTCCAGGGGACAGTGCGCAATGTAGTTGACTTCGGCGCCTTTGTCGATATCGGGGTCAAGCGCGATGGGCTGGTCCATATTTCGGAGCTGGCCGACCACTATGTGCGCGATCCCCTGGCCGTGGTGGCTGTCGGGCAGGTGGTCCAGGTGCGTGTCCTGGCCGTCGACCTCCAGCGCGAGCAGATCCAGCTCAGCATGCGCGGCCTGCGCACGACTGCGCGCTAGCTGACCCTCTGGCGAGCCACCGCCGCTGCTCAGCAACGGCAGCTAGCCTGGCTATGGGAGAGTGCTCTTCCGCGCTATGGCCCAGCTTCATCGTGGGGCCTGTGAAGCGGGCGGAGCTGACCGGCGGGGTGGTGAAATTACGCGCTCTTTCCGCGTTCGCGAGCGGCATTTCTGCTGCAGGCTGCACCTGCATAGCCTATAGTAGAACCTGGAGTCGGCTGCTGAGGAGCGCAACCCTTCGCAGGCACCAGCGAGGGCCATGCTCCTTAGCAGCCGACTGCGTTTTTGGTCTCTGTCCAGGTCTCGTCTGACTTTAGTCGCCCTGTTGGAGCGGGCGCGTTGGCCTGGTAGCCAGCCGTGGTTCGTCGCCGGTGAGGCGTTGGAGAAGAGTCAGGCCCTTCTGATGAAGGAAGCTGGCTCCGAGGCGATCAGCCTCGCGAATGGCGCGCAGGGCATAGAGATGGGCCAGCTCCCAGGCTCCCTGCCGCCAGGCAAAGTCAGCCTCATCGAGGACCAGCGCCGGAACGAAGTAAGGATCAAGATAGTCGCTGGCCAGAGCGATCAGCTGCTCAAGCGTGGCTCGCGCCCCAACCTGATCGTCGCGCGTATGGCAGAGCAACAGCTGAATCTCCAGGCGCAGCGCCTGGTCGTAGGGGAGGGTAAGCTGCCGCTCCTGGGAGATCAGGAGGTGCTCGGCGTGGCGCAGAGCCTGGCTGGCCTCTTCCTGACGGCACTGGCGATAAGCGTAGCGTCCCTGCAGCTTCAGCGCTTCGATGGTGCCGCGCACATCGCCACACTCCTGGCAGATGCGGAGAAAAATATTAATATAGCGCTGCGCCAGCGCCAGATCTCCCTGGCTGCTGGCCAGCGCGGCCTGATAAAATCGGGAGCGTGCGAGATAGCTGCGGGGATGGCGGCCCTGGTTGAGTGCGGGTAGTGGCTGCCCCGGCTGCAGCGCTTGCTGGGCCGCCTGGAGGCTCTCCTCGAAGCGCTGATGGGCCTGCTGAAAATGGCCGTGGTAGAAGTAGAGCGCCCCAAGACGTTGGAGAAAGCAGGCGAGGAAGAACGGGGCTCCTGAGCGCTGGCTCACCTCAAGGCCACGCAGCAAGAGTGGCTCACTCTCGCTCAGAGGCAGATGAGCTAACAGTCCGAGCAGGGACTGCAGAAGCTGGAGAAAAAATGCGTCTTGACCGCTCTGGTAAGCCTGAGCAAGGGTCAGCAATAGCTCCGCCTGGCGGCTCTTCAGGGCCGGAATGTCGTGTTGCTGCTCGGTGGCGAAGGCCAGCAGGGCGGCCTGCCGACGTTGCCATTCTTCCTGGACGTAGGCGCGCAGCAGCGGATGAACCTGGTAGCGTCGTTCTTGGGCGCTGCCATCGCCGTCTGCCGCGCCATCCATCTCTGGATGGAGATCGAGCAGGGAGCTGCGTACCAGGCGCGCCAGGTGGGCGGCGGTGCTGGCCAGCGTGCGTTGTGGGGAACTGGAAGACTCGGCAATGAATGCCTGACCAGACTGAGGACCAGCAGGGCCTATGCCAGTGCAACGCTGTTGCCAGTCAGCCGCCTCAGCCAGGCTAAAGGGCCTGGCCGTCAGGGGAGCGAGCTGCAACAGTAGCTCTCTCGTCTCCGGGGGAAGCGTGCTCAGCGCCTCGGCGAGCAGGCGGCGTAACTCGCCCTCACTATCCAGCAAGGCATCGAGTGGATGGAGCGAAAGGCGCTCCGCCAGCAGCTCGCAGGAGATACCGGCATCGACCGCCGTGGCGGCCAGCTCGATGGCTCGCGGGAGGCCGCCGACGGCGCTGCAGATACGCTCTGCTGCCTGCCGCTCTCTGGCGCTCAAGGTGGGGGCGCTCCGACCCAGGAGGGTCAGGAAGAGCGCGAGAGCGTCCGCAGGAGCCAGCGGCTCTAGATGGTAGTGATGGGTAGGCAGAGCGGTAGCAGACGGCACGATGCGACTGATCACCAGCATACTGCTGCCGGTAAGATACTCGCAGCTCTCACTCAGGCGCTCTCCCTGGTAGCTGCCGCAGGTCAGCAGGACCTCGGCGGCCTGGCGCAATGGAAAAGGCGATTCCAGATCGTCCAGCAACAGCAAAGTGCGTTGCCCGGCGAGCCGTGTGCGCACCTGGTCGAGCAAGGTGGTCATCTCGGCCTCGGAACAGCTGGTCTGGCCCGACACCAGCATCGAGGAGAGCATAAGTGTCCCCTTGGTCTGCTCAGACTGATGCTGGCCCACACTGAGGAGAGCAAGCAAGCGCTGAAGCAGGGCGCAAAGACCAGGCAATCCCTGACAGCCTCGCGCGCTGAGGGCCACGATGCCATCGGGGAAACAGCGCCGGTAACGGTTGCCATCGGTGGCCAATAAATGGACCAGCTCGGCGGCGAGGGCACTTTTCCCAACGCCGGGCATGCCACTGATGATATAGATGCCTGGCCCCTCTTCGCGCAGGGCATGGAGAAGGTGCTGAAGCTCGCGATTGCGACCGATCAGGTGGGTGGGACGGGGAGGGAGCAAAACAGGGCTTGGTGAAGAAGGTCCTCCCAGTTGCTCGGTGAGGGTGGCGAGCAGCTCTGTTTCCTGGGGACTGAGATCGTGCAGGCCGGCGGCCCGCTGATAGAGCTGCACATCGCGCGGCGTGCGGCAGAGCAGGGCGGCCAGAGCGAGAACGCGCTGTCGGGTTTTCCCGCGGAAAGGGTAGTGGAGATGGCCGGCTTCCAGCCGCGCCAGGAAGTCTTCAGAGATACCGAGGGCGCGCAGCGCCGGGTCCTTGCGGATTGTCTCGATCAGAGCCCGCTGGCTGTGCCAGCCGTAGATGCGCCGTCGTTTGCTGAACCATTGGCCGAACTGGAAGGCGTCCATCCTCTAGACCTCTGTTCCTGCTTCCAAGTGATGAAGTGGATAGCAAGCCTGGTTAGGGCCTCCAGCTGCCACCGTTGCCTGGATAGGGAGGGAGCCTGTCTCCTTGCCGGTTAATCTAGTCTGGCCGAGTCCCACTGGCGGCAGCCGGGGCCGGGTTGCTTGCTGGGCGAGAGCCAGTGCTCAGCGCGAGCTGCTCAGGCTACCATTAGTAGAAACGGCTGGCAGGCTCCAGTGTTGCAAAGACTGGCCCGAGCGGCCCTGGTGGCAAACGGGAAAGAAGGTCTCCAAAGCCAGGGCCGCAGCTCTTCAAGTAGAAAGCGTTCCTCCGTAGAGAGGATTCGCTGAAGGGTTACAGGGGTTCTACTATCAGGACAACTTTCCCAGTGGTGCGGCGCTCCGCAATGGCCCGATGAGCGTTAGCCGCCTCTACGAGAGGGAATGTCTGCCCGACAAAGATGGTCAACTGGCCGGCGGCCAGATAACGAGCCAGCTCCTGCATGGCGAAAGCAACCTGCTGCGGACGACTGAGCCAGGCGCTGAGCCAGTAGCCGATGATGGCCTGGTTTTTGTACATCAGCTGGATGCCGCTAAACTGAACGATCTGTCCGCTGGCGGCTCCATAGACGACCATCCGGCCAAAGGGGGCCAGACAGCGCAGGCTCTGCTCGGCAATTGATCCGCCGACCATCTCAAGCAGCACATCGGCCCCTCGCCCGCTGGTGGCCTGCTTGACCTGCTCCGTCCAGTCCTCCTGGCTGTAGTTAATGGCCCAATCGGCTCCCAGTCGCCGGATATACTCCAGTTTAGCCTCGCTGCTTGCCGTGCCAATGACCTGGCCGGCTCCCAACAGGCGGGCAAGCTGCACAGCGAAGCTTCCCACGCCTCCAGCGGCGGCATGCACCAGCACACTTTCACCCGCTTGCAGACGGGCTGAATCGTGCAGGAGCTGATAGGCGGTCACCCCCTGGACTGGCAGGGCGGCGGCCCGCACGAAGTCGAGGGTTTCCGGGATAGGGAAGACCGTCTCGGCCCTGGCAGTGGCGTATTCGGCATAGCCGCCAGTGGCAAAGGCGGCCACGCGTGTACCCGGGGTGAGGGTGTTGACACCCTCACCCAGCGCTACAATCGTTCCGGCTACCTCGAAGCCGAGCGTCGTTGGTGTACGTGTGCGCGTCAGATAGGTGCCCTGGCGCTGGGCCAGGTCGGCATAATTCACCCCGGCAGCCGCCACCTTGATCAACACTTCACCCTGCCGCGGCTGCGGCGTCTCAATCTCTTCCAGGCGCATGACCTCCGGTCCGCCAGTTTCGTAGATGCGGATCGCTTTCATGGTCCAGCTATCTCCTTCTCTGTGCTGATCGATCGAATGCCTGTCTGTCATCGCCAGACAGGGTGCCTGCTCTCTTGTGCGTCTGCGCTCCTGGTCGCTCTGGCCGCTTTGGCTGGCTGGCCCGACCGACAGGATAAGCAGATCAATCCGGCTCGCACAAGGGAACGGCGCTTCTGATTCTATCCTATGCAAGGAGACGCCGCGCCAGGAGGCGAACAAAGCACAGTAGGGTAGCCTGGAGTGGCTGGAACTATGCTCCTCGCTGGACCGCAGGGAGGGAGCAGCCTGGGCCAGAAAAGAATCTTGTCTGCTCGTTTATTCAACTGACCTGGCTACCACATCCTGATGGGGAATGCGGGAACCTTCCTTGATGAAGGTTGCTCATCTCCTTGGCTCAGACATTGGCGCTTCCAGAGGGAATGGCGCTACGAAGAGATCTCCTGGTACGTAATAGCAAGGTGAGAAACGATTTGCTATAATATTCACTAAGAAGAAAGTACTAAAGATCCACCACCTCTCTGAGGAAGGCGGGGAGAAGCAGTACAATCTTCACGTGTCCGACATAGGGCGAGTGCACTCATACGGTCTTCATCTCCTGGACGGTTTGGCCTCTTCCCTGCGTTATGCTCATGGCAGGAAGAAAAAGGCATAACATAGCGATTGAAACATTGACAGACATGCAATGAACTATGAAGGACACGGAAGGCTGCGAGCATCTTCGGCAAAAGATCCTCGTGTGATTGCTTGCGGGCCTTTCTCAGGTGAGGTGAAGGAATGGAAGAAAAGGGTGGTCGCCATGCCCGCTGGTGGCAACGGGCATGGCGGCGCAATGGTGTGAGGAGTAGGAGAAGCAATCGGCTGAAATGGCTGTCATGGATACAGGCGCGGCGCAGCGGGCTGTTGACGGGCGCCCTTTTGCTGGCTTTAGTCCTGCTGCTCTTTGGTTTATTCAGCCAGCTCCAGCCGCCGCTGACCGGCACGGCGCCGAGCGGCGTGACAGCGCTGAGCTATAGCGCTTTTGTGGATCAGGTGAAGGCGGGCAAGGTCCTGGCGGTGGTGTTACAGGATCGCTCGATGTATGGTCTGCTGACCTCTTCTTCGACGCCTGCCGGGCAGCCACCTTCCTCGCAGGCGTCGACCACTGAGATCAGGGCCTGGAGTCGCTCGATTAGCGCTAATGCTAATTATTCGGGCTGGGCCAGTGCACAGTCGCAGGTGCAGACCTTCGATCCAGCCCGGCAGATCTATACGCGCCTGCCTGCTGAGGGAGATCCACAGCTAATGCCTCTTTTGAGTGAAAAGCATGTGTTTGTGACGATATTGCCCCCGGCCTCTAATCCTTTGTGGCTGCAGTTGCTCTGGCGCCTGCTTCCCGTCGTGGTCATTGGCCTGATTGTCACTCTGATGGCCTTCTCGCTGCGCAATCCACGTCCGCTGCGTGCCCTGGATGAGCGCATCGCGCGTATGAGTCGGAGCCGGGCTCGTCGCTTTGAGAAGCAGTCGGGTGCGACGGAACGCAAGGCGGAGGGGTCAGCCCGGAGTAACAATGGTGGCTCGCTGGCCGAGGTCAGCGGTGGGGGGAGCAATGGTCTGGCGGGGCGCATGGGGCAGGCGCGAGTGAAAACGGCTCCGCCGGTGACCTTTGCCGATGTGGCTGGCATCGATGAGGTGCGTGCCGAGCTGGAAGAGATTGTTGAGTTCCTGCGCTCACCGGAGCGTTTCAAGCGTCTGGGGGCGCGTATCCCGCGGGGCGCTTTGCTGGTAGGGCCACCGGGGACAGGCAAGACCCTACTGGCGAAGGCGGTCGCGGGCGAGGCTGGTGTTCCTTTCTTCAGCATCAGCGCCTCGGAATTTGTGGAGATGTTCGTCGGTGTCGGCGCCAGTCGCGTGCGCGATCTCTTTGCCGAGGCCCGCAAGTCGGCCCCGTGTGTCATCTTCATCGATGAGATCGATGCTGTCGGTCGCAAGCGTGGGGCGCGTGTCTTCAGCAATGAGGAGCGTGATCAGACCCTCAATCAGCTACTGGTCGAGCTGGACGGTTTTAACGAGCGCGAAGCGGTAATTGTACTGGCGGCTACCAATCGTGTCGATATCCTGGATCGGGCCTTGCTGCGTCCGGGGCGCTTCGACCGTACAATCACCGTTTCTCTGCCCGATCGGGCGGGCCGGCAGGCCATTCTGGCGGTCCACACTCGCCAGACTCCGCTGCATGAAGATGTCGATCTGGAGCGCCTGGCGCGCCTGACGACGGGCATGAGTGGGGCTGATCTGGCTAACCTGGTCAACGAGGCGGCGCTGATCGCAGCGCGTCGCGACCTGGAGACGGTGACGCAGGCCTGTTTTGAAGAAGCGCTGGCGCGGGTACAGCTCGGCGTTCTGCGACCGCTGGTGATGAGCGAGCAGGAACGGCGCGTAATCGCCTACCACGAAGGAGGCCATGCCCTGGTGGCCTACCATCTGCCAGAGGCGGACCGCGTGAATTGGGTGACGATTCTGCCGCGGGGTCAGAGTCTAGGCGTGACTCAGTTTGTCTCTGAGGAGGATCGCTATAACTATAGCCGTGAACGGCTGATGGCACGCATTGCCGTTGGCCTGGGTGGACGGGTTGCTGAGGAGCTGATCTTTGGTCCCGAACGGGTGACGACGGGGGCTGAGAACGATCTGCAGGTGGTGACGGATCTGGCGCGCCGCATGGTGACTCGTTGGGGGATGAGCGAGCAGGTCGGGGTGATTTTCGCCGATTACGGCGCCGAGGAGGCCAGCCCCGTCCTGTCAGCGGCCTCCTCGCGGGCAACAGGGGCGGCGCTGGCGCTGGAGGCTTCTCCGCTGGGACCGGCTTCGGCAAGCGCTCGCTTATTGCCGACCCAGGCGGCAACGGCGACCCTGGCGCGTATGCAAGCCTCAGCAACTGGCCTGGGTCGCAGCTTCGGCGCGATCAGTACCTCACTGGCCGCTCTCATCGATGCCGAGGTGCAGCGGATTCTGAGCGAGGGCCGCGAGCTGGCTCGCTCGATCTTGAGCACGCATTGTGATCAGCTGCATCGGCTGGCTGCAGCGCTACTGGAGCGAGAACACCTCAATCGCGCTGAGTTTGAGGCCCTCCTGCAGGAGGCAGAGGCCTAGTTGCGGCGCCCCTTCTCTCTCGTACTGACAGGCCCAGGACTGGCTGGCTGGTCAGCGACGAGGCAAGAGAGGGGCTGCGCCGTTCGGCAGCTCGCACAGGATCTCGCTCGGCAAGCGACAAGGCAAGGCAAGGGAGTCAGGAAGAGCTGAGCTGGATGAGGCGTCCCTCTCCCCAGCGTCCTTCCCACTCCCAGTGCGCAGTAGGACCGTTGCGCTCGCTCGCTGCCAGGTGAAAGTGGTACTGATCGCCAGCCTCTACTGTGCAGGTGGCCTGCAGCGCGAAGGCGCCCCACTGGATCGGACCTGCGTGGTAGCGGCTGCCGGGTCGCCGCAGGGCGCGGGGCAGCATGGGGCGCACCGTGAGCTTGCCGGCCTCTTCTTCGCGCAGGCCGAGCAGGTAGCGTAGTAAGAGATGAAGACCCAAGGCACCCCAGCCGTAGCCTTCAATACCAGCGGTGACGTATTCCGGTACGGCACCGTGCCAGCGCGCCTGGCGATATTCGCGGGTCACCCCGGGTAAACCTTCTTCGGCGGTGAAGGAGCGCCGGTCGAGATGGCGGTAGCCATCGCTGATGAACTGGGCGGCAAGTTCGGCGGCCACCTCGGGCAAGCCGGCAGCGTCGGCGGCTCCGATGACGGTCAAGGCCACTGGGGGCCAGCAGAGTGGGGCCCAGCCTCCACTATGAGTCGGAGGGTGGCGCAGCGCTTCCTGCAGCTGCTCGCTGTGACCCCAGCCAGCCACTCCACAAAAGAGAGGGGCCAGGTGCATGGCATCCCGTTCGCTCGACCATTGCTGGCGCTGAGAATCGTAGTCTCGAAACCAACCACGCTGCCACATGCGCCGCGTCTTGACGGTGAATTCGTCGGCGATACCTTGCCACCAGGTGGCCTCAGCCAGCCAGTCCTCGCGGCTGAGAACCAGGCCGACGGGGGGGCGGCCCGACTCTTCCTCTACCCCCTCCTCTTGGGCCAGAATGGTCGCCCAGCGTGCCACAATCGCCGCTCCCTGAGCCATGCTGGCCTGCAGATCCACCGGGCGCACATGCTGGATAAGCGTCCCTCCGGTTTGCTGCGGTCCAAAGCGGCTTGATACATCCTGGCCGCTCTCCCATGAGCAGGCATAGACCAGCCAGCCCTCGCCATCGCGGCGGTGCTCCAGCCACCAGCGCAGATAGGCGGCGGCAGCTGGATAGAGGCGCCGGAGCCAGGCGCGGTTACCGCTGCGCTGGAAGAGCAGATCGCAGCAATAGAGGGGATAACCCCACTCTGGGGCAGTGCCACAGATCTGCCCATCGTCGGCCACCATATTGTAGCTGCCATCCTCGCGCATACAGGGGAGATTGGGGTGAGGGGCCTCCGTAAAATGGGTCAAGAGCACCTCCTCAGCCAACTCGGGGGCGGCATAGCTAAGAAAGAGTGCATCTAGAGCTGCCTCCGCCAGTACCAGGCGCGGCGCCTGAAGCTGCATGCCGTCCCACGGCCCCTTCAGCAGACCGCAGGGAGGGCGAATCACCATGCGCAGGGTCTCCTGATCGTAGACGAAGCCTCGGCGCCAGGTCGCGGGCCAGTCGCCCGAAAGCTGGGGCGCTCGCTCCCAGAAGGCCTCGTCCTCTTGCTCACGCTGGTGCAAGGCTGTCTGAAAGCCTGCCTGGGCCTCGCGCCAGCGGCGATAGCTCTGGTCAAGCGAGACTCCACGCGCCAGCAAGAGGAGCAGACGGCGCTCCTCGCCATCCTCCGTCAGTTCCACAGTGCAAGGCAGCGTCAGCGTGCGCACCTGCCAGCCGGTCTCGGGGTCCGCCTGCGTCACCGTCGGTGAGGCCACGGCGGCCCCGCGTAGTCGAGCAGCCAGCTCGGCCTGCGAGACGGTATAGATCACCTCCCCTGGCTGCGGTGCGGGACCACCATCGACAGCCACCCAGCCGTGAATGAAGACGTCGCCCTCACTGGCGATGCCAAGCATGGCCAGGTTGCCCGCAGGTAGAGCACGTCCATAGAGACCATGCTCCCACAGGCGGCTCGTGAAGGGATTGTGGATGCGCTCGTGCTGAATATAGCAGGTCACGCGCAGCCCGGACTCGCGCGTAGACGTCAGCGAGAGCAGACAGCCCAGCACGTGCTCCTCGACCAGAAAGTACACGGCGCGCACCAGCAGATTGTGTGAGGGAACAATACAATTGTAGGCGAAACGATTCCTGGTATGGAGAGGGCTGTTGAGAGCGCAGCCCCAGCGCTGGAAATCTTCCGGCGTAATCAGCAGGAGACCATCGTCGAGGCGTAGCCCGATATTCAGGTGGGCAGTGTATTGAAACTGGTTGCGCACATAGCTGCCCAGGTTAGGGACATGCCAGCCCATGCCAAGCGGGGGACGACTGCGGAGTACACCGCTCGGATTCAGCTTCCAGCTATGGAAGGGGTTGTCTAGATAACCATGCGGCGTAAAATCATCGCGGGGAACCATCGGCGCCCGGCCCTTTCCTTCTCATGCTCGCCGGCTGAAGACTCAGCCTGTTCTATCTGTCCTGCTCCCCAATGATAGCCTGCCAACAGCTGCCCCGCAAGCCCTGGCCAATGCCCTCTTTTCTCTTGCCAGCTCCTACCACCCACCACGGCAGCACGCCTTGACAAATACCGCCCTCCATTCTATACTTTCTTTTGTTACTATATTAATATTAGTAACTATTGTTCAGTTGTTGGCTATTCTTATTTTAGAAGGGGAGGCCAACCATGTCCTGGCGCTTCGACCCGGCGCACAGCAGCATTGAATTCAGTGCCAAGCACATGATGATCACCACCGTGCGGGGGCGCTTCAAGCAATGGTCGGGAACCATCGAGTTCGACGAGGCCCATCCTGAAGCAACGCGGGTCGCCGTCGAAATTGATGCTGCCAGCCTTGATAGTGACCAGCCGCAACGCGACGCCCATCTCAAATCTGCCGATTTCCTCGATATTGAACATTACCCCACCATCACCTTTAGCAGCACGCGCGCTGAACCGCTCAGTGCCACCACGGGCAAGCTCTACGGGGACCTCACCATTCGTGGAGTCACCCGGCCTGTTGTCCTCGATGTCTCCCTGGAAGGCCGCTCGCGTGACTGGCAAGGCAAGAGGCGCCTGGGCTTCACTGCCACCACCTCGCTCAACCGCAAAGACTGGGGACTGAACTGGAATGTGGCTCTCGAAGCTGGTGGCTGGTTGGTCAGCGAACGCATCGACGTCCATATAGAGGCCCAACTGATCGAAGAAGAGAGCGCGGCCAGTCAGGAAAGCCAGACTCAGGCTGCTGGCACACAGGGATAGAGGCGTGCGCCTCAAAGAGCGGACAGCAAAGCGTGCCCTCAAGTGCGCAATGGCCAGCAACTGGCAAGAGGCCGCTTCTCAGTCTGCTTCTCCTCAGTCATCGGGGGCAGAAGTGAAAAGGAGACAGACCCAGACCGCGGTCCCGGCGCGGTTCGGTCAGTCCTACGCAACGCTGGCTGCCAGCCCTGCAGAGCTGGCCCGGGCCGGCCTAGCTGATAAAATCCTCCGTGAACCAGACCCAACCTGAAGGATCGACATAGACCCCGATGCCCACGCGGTGCAGCGTTGTACTGAAGAGATGGATATGGTGCCAGCCTGTAGCCGGCTCATTGGCCATGCTTTCCTGGACCTGATAGACATTGGTCCAGGCGGGACTGGAGGGGCCGGCCAGACCAATATTCTCGCCGCAATCGCTGAAGCTGAAGCCCTCATTGGCGATGCGCGTGCACTGGGGCAGGCCGTCGGGGCAGGTATGGCTAAAGCCGCAATGGTACATATTCCAGCTATGCAGGCGAGCACCGGCGGCTAAGGTAGCGTTCCAGACATAGGGATAGAGGCCCTGAGCTGCTCGATCGCTGTTGATCTGCTCAAAGAGCTTCTGGGTCAGGTATTGCTCCAGGGCTGTCAGCGGGGGCGGAGGGCCATAAGGGGCGGCGGCATTCGCCGCAGGGGTCGCCTGTGCGCCGCTCGTCGCCTTGGCCTGGGGGGAAGGCGTGGGAGTGGTATGCTGACTGGGGATCAGCACCGTAGGAGTAGGCGTTGCCAGCCGCTCCAGGTTGGTTAAGGCCCCGCTGCCGAGGGGGGCGTGGGCCGCATCGCGTCCGGGCTGCGAGCGACCGCTGCCGCTCCCTCCGCTTGCGCAGGCGGGCAGCAACAACAGCAGCACAAAGAGGCTGATCACCGTGAAAGCCAGCCGATCTCTTCTCATGCTGAGCAGCAGCTCTCTACCTTACTGGAAAGCCTTTAAGCAGGAAACAGTGTAACATACCGTCACGGACCATAGACATATCGACAACTGTGTCTGGTACTTTTGGGGGAAGGCTATGCGTGCACAGCGAGAGGAGAGGTGGCTGTCCTTTCAGGAGAAGATTTAGAAGCGGCAGGTCACAACGACGGCGGTGATATCATCGGGCTTGGCGCGAATCGTCATATGGCGCTCCTCGCGCGAGCGCTGTAGCGAGCGTTCAACCAGGAGGCGGGCCACCGAAGAGCGCGGGCCAGCTTTCAGCAAAGCCGCGATCTCCTCATCGGTCAAATTATCGTGGATGCCGTCGGTGCAAAAGAGCACGCGGTCGCCGGGGGCGATCGTTGTCTGGTCCACATGAATCGTCGGGGCCAAGGGGCCACCGAGAGCCTGGGTAATGCCGCCGCGCCAGCGGAAGTAGTTCAGCTCCAGGTCCGAGAGGTCCTCGAAACGCATGGCCTGATCGATGCGCAGGGCATCGCTATCCTTGAGCACCTTATTTTCCACCAGCTTTCCCAGCAGGCCATCGTCGGTGGTCAGACGGCGCAGCGGCTCGCCGGGTCGGAGCAAATAGATGCGGCTATCGCCGACGTGGGCATAGAGGAGCAAGGCCCCGGGGGCGTTAGAGAGAGGGCAGAAGACGCCGAGCGCGACCGTGGTGGCCAGATCGTCGGTCCCGGCGAGCTGCGCGCCTTCTGTGCGGATCAGCTCGTCGGCCTCCTCCAGCACCTCGCGCAAGTAGCGGCCAAGTTCCTGATGGTGGTCTCCCTGCTGATCCAGCAAGAGACCGCTGGGATAGTGCTGCTGCAGGCGGCGCATTACTGTTTTCCAGCCCTGGTGTGTGCAGCGAGCGGCGATGCGAGCGGCAATTTCTCCGGCGGCGCTGCCGCCGACGCCATCGAAGACAGCGGCCAGGCCGGTTGAGGCATCAGAGATAAAACTGTCCTCGTTATGTTCGGGGTGCCTCTCACAGGGGATGCTACAAGCAGAGAAAACAAAGCGAGACGACTCAGAGGCGACGCTGGCCTGACGCCGGCGGCCTCTTGCATGCGGCATCGTAATCAATGACTCCTTCAGCTCCACTCCACGGCTTGGTCTCGACATAGCGATATAGATCAGGACAAGACGAGTCTGGTGCAGATATGGTAGCGCGTTTGGCCGGGCGCTTGCGTCGCCGCCTGGCACATACTCTGGACCTGGAGCACCGTGCCGATGGCCGGAGACCGATCCCTCGCAGTGGGCGAGGAAAGCGTCAGACCTCGCCAGGCGAGGGATAGCGAGGGAAATTGTCCCTTGATCGCGCTTACGCTAATTATAGTATGCCATCCCTGTCTGGTCAACTGCTTACGCAAATACGAGACAGAAGCGTGGTGAGGACACGGCCACCAGCGCATGCCAGGCGACAACTCCCCAACCTGCTGACAGGCATGCCGGCAGGAGAGCAATGAGCAAACCCGGCTTGCACGCTCGCTACCAGTCCAGCCAGGTTCACGGCTGGGATCACCCCGCCAGGAGTCCGGCCAGGCGCAGGAAGTTTTCGAAAACCAGACGGGCGTGCTGGCGATAGAGTGGATAGAAGCGAGCCCGTTCCTCTTCCAGGCGCCCGATAGCGTCAGGTCCCAGGAGCGAGATAATCTCCTCGCGGTAGTCGGGAGTATAGAGCCACATGTCCAGCATCGCGGGCGTCAGCTCGATGTGATATTGCAGCCCATAGGCACAGCGCCCATAGCGGAAAGCCTGATGAGGTGTGCTTGGGCTGGTGGCCAGCAAAACGGCGCCGGCGGGCAACCCGAAGACATCCTCATGCCAGTGAATTACCTGCTGATAGCCTGGCAACCCCTCAAAGAGCGGGTCGCGCTGCCCGGCCTCGGTCAATTGTACCTGGTAGAAACCCAGTTCCACAAAATCGTGTCGTTTGACATCCGCTCCCAGAACATTTGCGAGCAATTGTCCTCCCAGACAAATACCGAGGTACGGAATGTCCTGCTCGACTGCCTGGCGAATCAGGGCCTGCTCCTGGCGGAGGTAGGGATAGCGCTCCTCCTCGCCCACGTGCTGGGGGCCGCCCAACACCAGCAAAGCGCCGTAGTTGTCCAGGTGATCCGGCAGGGGTCTCTGCCCGGCTTGCACAGTATCGCAGGCGATGCCGTACTCCGTGAGGATCTCACCAAGGTAGCCGGGGGGATCATCCGCGATCTGTTGAATAGCTAAAATGCGCCGCGGGCGGCGCCGCTGCTGGTCTGACTGTGCTGTCTGCTCCATACCCGCTTGACCTGCCTCATTACCTCAAGCTCTCCCGATCGACCGGGGAAGAAAAACAGAGCGACCGTCTGCCTGGCTCCGACCCAGGTGGGCCTCGCCGTAACCAGTCGGTTGCTTCTCTGAAGACTATAGCTGAGAAGGAGGCCCGGGGTCAAGGCTTGGCCGGGCCGCCCGTGCCTCACCCCCCGGCTGTCGCCGTCGCTGCCTGCGAGGGGGCAAACGGTTGTTTTGCTATGTAATGTCTTGTATTATTTTGTTTCAGAATGTATACTATGTAACAGGGGTGTGTGCTTTTCCTCACTGCTTGCTGCAACGTTAGCCCTGACACCAAAGGGGGTCATGTATGGGTAAACGCATACCTTCCTGCTGTCGCCTGGTGCTACCCTTCGTCCTGACTTTGCTACTCCTCCTCCTTGTTCTTGCCCCTGATGTGCGTGTAGCTCATGCCCAGGGCTTGAAGCTGGTCGGTCCAAAGAAGTACTACCTTGTCCTGGGAAACTCCCTCGCTTTTGGCTTCCAGCCCGACCTTGACTTCACGCACGGCTACAGCGACTACTTTTTCCAGGACCTGAAGGCTCACGGCACTACCAACATGGTCAACCTGGCCTGTCCGGGCGAGACCAGCGTAACCTTCCTCAACGGCAAGTGTCCCTACCCCTTCCTGCGCAAGTATCCCTACCTTGGTTCGCAGCTGAATGCCGCGCTCAATTTCCTGCGTGCCCATCCGGGCCAGGTCAGTCCTGTGACGCTTGATATCGGGGCTAATGATGTCCTCCCCTATCTCAACTCCCAGACCTGTGCCATCGATACTACTGGCAGCGCCAGCGCCCTGCAGACGCTGGACTACAATCTGCGCCAGGTGATTCTGCCCCAGTTGCGGGCGGCCCTTACTGTGAACGGGCAGGTGACGGGCGATCTGCTCGTGATGAACTATTACGATCCCTACCAGAACATCTGTCCCAATACGGTGCCCTATAGCCAGCAGATCAATGAACATCTGGCGAGCGATGTTCAGGGATTTGGGGTGCTCGTCGATGTTTTTTCTGCCTTTGGAGGGGCTGCCGTTCCCAATAACAACATTTGCAGCTATACCTGGATGTGTAGCGTGTTCCACGATATCCATGCAACGGACAAGGGCTACCAGGTGATTGCCCAGGCCTTTGAGCAGACCGCTGGCTACTAGAGCTGGCGGGGCGCTCGCTGGTCAGTCGAGTGAAAATGAGCCAGGCGGTGAGGCAATGCGGCCTCAACTCTGTTCTCCTATCTCCGTTGGCTTCTCCGCTGTTGATCTGCTGAGGAGAAGCCTGGCGGGATCGCGGTAGAGTTTACGCTCTCCGCGCCTCGCTGGCGAGTGGGTCGGCAGCCTGTTGACGTTCCCTGCGAGGAAAGGCACCCCCGGCTGTCGGCCCCCCGTTTTCTCCTCCGTTGGCGCTCGCCTCTTTCCCTCTTCTCTGGTGCCTCCCTGGATTGATGCACTCTCGGGCCGGGCGAGGTCTGACCTGGTTGGTCTAAACCCTGGCCCATCCTCTTGGGCTGGCAGCGATGTATAATAAAGGCGCGCACTGTTCCCTGGCGTCGCACAGGGACGTTCTAGTCTGCAGGAAGGCTGTCAAGACGCTGCCCTTACCTGGCGCCTGAGCTGATCTGCAAGGTGTTCTTGCTCTGGCGCTCCCAACGGATCGGATCGGATCAAAAGGAGGGCTGTTCCCGTTCCGGCTATGGATGCTCCGATGAAGTTGCTGCTGGTCGATGATCACGGCCCCTTGCGCAAGGCCCTGCGTGAGGGCCTGGAGGCGACGGGTGCTGTCCAGGTGGTTGGCGAGGCAGCCACGGGACGTGAGGCCGTGGCGCGCGCCTTCGAGCTGGATATGGATGTGATCCTCATGGACGTCCAGCTGCGTGATCCTACCCTGGGACGCAAGGCCATGAGTGGGGTGGCTGCGGCGGTCGCTATTCGCCGCGAGCGTCCCCGGATGCCGGTGGTCTTCTATTCGATTCAGGATGACGACGAGTATTATCGCGAGTTCCGAGCTTCTGGCATTCTGACGCACTACGCTTATGTCCGCAAAAGTAACTATCTGTTGCCAGGTATGCTGATACCGTTATTGCGTGATGCTATCAGTGGCCGCAGCTTTGTTGACCCCGAGATTGAGGATCGCGTGCAGGAGGTGCGCAGTCTGGATGAGCAGTCCCCGCGTGCCTTGCTGGAGCCGAACGAATTGCGAGTGGCCGAGCTGCTGGCTCAGGGCATGACCAATGAGCAAATTGCTGTTCGCCTGAATCTGCACGATAAGCGCGCGGTGAGCCGCACGAATGGTCGCATTTATGCCGCCTGGGGCTTGAGCGAATCGGCGGTCGATGAGAAGGTGGCGCGCGCGCGGGCGACGCTGATCTATACGCTCAATCGCATGATTGTCTGGGATGAGCAGGGGGTGGCCTACGTGCAGAATCGCAAGGGCGAGTGGGTGCCCTTCTATACCAGTGAGGGAGAGGAAGCCTCTTCTTAGCCGGGCTGGCCGGCCTGTCTGCCTGTATTGAGGGAAATGATGGCTCTTGAGACACTGCTTGCTCCGGTCACCTTGTTGCGCACGCTGACGCTGGCGGTCTCGATCTTTAACCTGGTGACCTTTCTCTGGCTGGCGAGTACGGTCTGGCTGAACGGCGACCACCGGGCGCGCATCACGCTCTGGGGGGTGGTGGGTCTGGCGCTGAGTGCCCTCTTTTTCTTTGTGCATGCGCTGCTGATTACGTTGCCGCTGGATCAGCCGGCTCTGCGTCCTCTGCTCAACATTCTCTGGCAGGCGGCCTGGTTTCCAGCGCTCTGGGTCCCCTACATCTGGTTCGCCATCGGCCTGCACTATGCCTCGCTGATCAACGCCGGCTGGCGACGGCGCATTCCCTGGCTGCTGGCTCTGGGGGCCGTGCTCGGTACGGCGTTGCTTTTGTTGCTGTTGCTCAATCGCCGGACCTTCACCTTTGTTGAGACGTTGCAGCTGCTGGCCTATAGCACGCCACCGCCCAGCGCAGGCCGCGCCTGGATTTCTCCCCTCTTCCTGTTGCCGCTGCTTTTCCTGGTCTATGTGGCCTTCTGTGCCATTGGTCCCTGGTTTACTTCCAGTCGCATTCAGCAGGTGGTGGTGGCCGGCTGGCGGGCTTTGGGGATGAGCCTGCGGGCAAGGAACAGAGGAGGAAGCCGGCCTGCGTTGCGGCGGGTGCTGTTGGAAGCCTTCTGGGATGATCCCACGGAGGTAGAATTGCTAGAGGAGCCACAGCTCTCCTGGCACCTGGCGCGCCCGGCCTTGCTGCTGGCTGCCCTCCTGATGGTGGCCCTGACCATTGGCCTGGGCCTGGCCGGGCTGTGGTCGATGCTGCGCTGGCTGGGACGTGGGGCGCCGCTGCTGGCCCTGCCACCTTTAGACAGCATTCCCTCGGGCTTGCTCTTGCTTGATCTGATTGCCAACCTGGTAGTAGCCTTGATTATTCTGGTCATCGGCTACTCGATTGTCCGTCATGGCATCCTGATTGAGCGCCCGCTGGCGCGGCGGGGCTTCTTTGAGCAGTGGCGTGGCATCGTCATTGTGGCGACGGCGGTGGCGCTCTTCATCGCCCTCCTGGTCTCGCTGACACATAGTAGTCTGGGCGGGCTACTCTGCATTACCTGCCTGGCGACGGTGGCCTATGCCCTCTTTACCTGGAGCAGCTATCGGGCCCATGATCGCTACATTGCCTTGCTGGGCCGCTTTTTGAGTAGTACCAGTCTGCGCCACTGGCTGAATACGAGCGCGGAGAAGAGCGAGCGCGAGCTGGAGGATCTCTTTTTCTCCCTCTGCCAGAGTGTGCTGGCGGTGCGCTGTGCTCGCCTGGTGATTCTGGCCGGCCCGATGCGACGCACCTTTAGCTATCGCTGGCCGGCTGACGCCCGCTTCAATGGGACAGAGCTACCGCGCCGCGGCGAAGGGATGGTCTCCGGTGAGACGGATGCTCTGGTGAGATTGGTGCCGCGGCGCCCGCCTGGAGGACGCGGCGCCGGGACGCCGCTGGCCTATCGCTTGCGCCTGCGCCTGGCGAGCGGTGAGCCGCTGGTCTGCTGGGTGATGCCTCTCTACGATGAGCGCGGACTGGTGGCAACCCTCTTTCTGGGGCCGCGTGAGGATGGTGGGACCTTCACGAAGGAGGATATGAATCTGGCCCAGGCCTGTGGGCAGCGCATTCTCGATACCATCGGCGATCATGAGGCAATGCAGGCCGTCGCCGCTTTGCTACGCCGCCGCATCGTCGATGTCAAGTTGCTGGGCGCTCAGCAACGGCGGATTTTGCACGATGAGATTCTGCCCCAGATGCATCTGGCGCTGCTGCACCTGGAGACGCTGCGTACGGTAACGCGCCAGGAGGGCCAGGAAGCGGCTCGCATGGCGCTTGAGGAGGCGGTCGAGCTGGTGAGCACCGCTCATCGTCAGTTAGCGGCCCTGATGCGCGCGACGACGCCCGGAGCGCCCTATCGCCTGGAGCGCGAGGGGCTGGTGCAGGCCATTCGGACGATGCTGGAGCAGGATTTTCGTGATGCCTTCGATGAGATCTGCTGGCAGGTGGATGACGAGACTGCCGCCCATATCGATGAGGTAACCCCACCGGCAATTGCTGAGCTGATCTTTGCCGCTGTGCAGGAGGCATTGCGTAATGCGGCTCGCCATGCCCGCGGCAGCGATGTCCATCGCCGTCTGCGCCTGACGCTGCAGGCGCGCTGTGACCCCGATCTGGAGGTGGTGGTGGCCGACGATGGCGTGGGAATCGCAGCTGCCGACGCAGCTACGAGTGGTACCGGCGGCGGCCTGCTGACCCACAGTGCCCTCCTGGCTATTGCCGGCGGCAGCCTGACGATTAAGAGCGCCCCAGATGAGGGCGTGACGGTGCGCATCTATCTGCCGGCTGAGGCCCTGCTCTGAGGGCCTTCACTTAACGATGGCGCGCCCTGGCCTCCCCTGGAGGCCGTTCTTGCCCGCGAACCCGCTGCTGCTCTCCTTTTTATGGCTGTGCTTATGTTCACCGACATTGTTCTTATTCGCCCAGGCTTTCCTCTTCTACCTTCCTCTAAATCTTCAGGCCAGGCGGTTCTATATAATGTGAAGACAAGCTTTCCTTTTGCTGCCAAAAGATATCCATAATGAAACCTCTCTCTGCTTCTCTTTATTGACTTTCTCCAGAAAATATGTTATCCGTGTTATATACTATAATTACAATATTGCTCTATAAAGAGAGCGAAGGAGAGAGTGAGATGCCAACACTGGACGACCTGATCGCTGAAGCAGCCCTCCGCAAGACGGAGCTGGCCCGCGAGACGGGCATTGCGCCAGCCACAATCACCCGCATTAGCCACGGTGGCCCGACAACGCGCGTCACTGTGAATAAGATTCTCAAAGTCCTGGAACGTCATTTGGGCCGGCGCATCGAGATCGAACATGTGGACGGTCTCAATATCACGAAATAGCGGCCAGGCTTGTCCAAGGAGAGGTGTACCTGATGTTGTACCGGCTGTCGTGGGTAGCGTTACCTGTCGATAGATTGCTGTTCGCGAGACCTGAGTGGTGGGGGCCGGGTTAGGGGGGAGCAGGTAGTTGACTTCTCCCCCTGATCGGGGGCGGCTGTCCTGGTTGGGCGGCCCTGCGGGCGAGCCGGGACGGGCCAGCCAACCGACGAGTGGGTCAGCTATTTCACCTCGCCTGTCCCTGGCAGGCGAGGTTTATTCTGGCTATCTGTCCCGCCCGTGGCAGGCGAGGTTTATTCTGGCTATCTGTCCCGCCCGTGGCAGGCGAGGTTTATTCTGGCTATCCGTCCCGCCCGGCTTGCGCCGGGTTGGTTCCCCCTAGGGTTGGGCCTGCTGCTCTCCTGCTTTGCGTTGGAGAGCCAGCAAGCAAGCTCGGTCTTACTCGGGCGGGAGAAGGTGGTCTCTATTAAAGGCTCCTGTGACGTCTTCTTCTCTGGGGGATCTCGCCATCGCTGGCGAAGAAAGCATGTCTGTCTGCCACACGGCGCCGGCTGGCAGCCAGCTTAAAGAGCGCAGGGGTGGCAGCAGTGAGGAGAGAAGCTATGATCCTGATTACGGGTGCAACTGGCTTTATCGGAAGACACCTGGTGCAGCGGCTTGTCGAGCGCGGCGAGCGACCGCGCTGCCTGGTACGCGACCGCCATCGCGCCGCTCAGCTCCTGCCAGTGGAGCATGTCGAGCTGGTAGAAGGGGCGACAACGCGCCCGGTCTCGCTGGAGCCGGCCCTGCACGGTGTCGACACGGTCATCCATGCGGCCTTTATGACTGCCGATCGCAAGCAGTCGGCAGGTAATACCTATGAGGGGACCAATGTTGCCGGCACCACCAATCTGGTGAATGCGGCGCTGGCCGCCGGCGTCCGGCGCATGATCGAGATTAGCGGCCTGGGAACCAGGCCAGACCGGCCCGGCAGCTACATGCAAGGGCGCTATCTGGCCGAGGAGGTCCTCAAAAAGAGCGCCCTTGAATGGAGCATTGTGCAGCCCTCCGTCCTCTTTGGGAGAGGTGCCCCCTTCTTCAAAGGGCTGGCGGATCTGATCCGCAGCGCGCCGGTCGTGCCCCTGATCAGCGGTGGCTCGCTGCGCTTCCAGCCGATCTACGTTGAGGATGTGGTCAGCGTCGTTCTGCACCTGCTAGACGATCCGGTGGGCAGCCGCAACCGTACCTTTGTGCTCGGCGGCCCAGAGTATTATACGTTTGCCCAAATTATCAACCTGCTGATGGAGACGCTGCACGTACGACGTCCCGCCTTACCTCTGCCCCTCTTCCTGGCACGGATCGGGGCCACAGCTATGGAGCTGGTCCTGCCCAAACCGCCGATTACGCGGGCGGCCCTGACTCTCTTTACCTTCGACAACATCACCGCCCTCGATGCGGTCGAGCGCCAGTTTGGTTTTCAGCCCCTCTCGCTGCGCAGCTACCTGGCTCAAAAGGGCAAGGACGGCCTCTAGTCATGACTGATGGCGCCATTGAGGAAGCGCGCCGTTGATCTTCCTGTACACACGCCCCGGCGGGGCGGTCTCTGGGTCTGGAGCGAGGCTTAGCGGCGCTGTTGCCGTGCTGAGTCTCGCTCTGACTGGTCTATCCCGTCTACCCTGTATCTCTCACGCAGCAGGTTGATAGTCTCTCTTTGTCTGCTCTGCCCCTGTGCTATAATAAGGCAGCGTTGCGAAGAGAGGCATCTTCATCTTCATCATCTTCTGGCTGCTTCGGAGGGAGGGACGCACAGTGTTGACGGACCTGGGGGAGTTGCACTCGCTGAGCGAGGCCCTGAAGCGTATTTCTGGCCAGTTGCACGAGCACACACGTGAGCTGGAGCGCGCTGTTGAGGGGACCTATGCCAGTCATCTGAGTGATCCGCGTGTCCAGCTCCTCAGTAAGACGCTGGCGGTCAGTCGCCGTGCCGATCTGGAACTGTCGCGCCTGAGCCAGCTCATACTGAATCTGCAGCGGCGCCTGGAGCACCACGAGACGGCGGCGCTCGAGCGCGAGCAGGAGAAGCTGCGCAGTAGTATCACGGTCCTCAAACGCGAGCGTCATGAGCTGGAAACGCTCTATGAGATTGCGCGTACCTTGAACTCGACGCTGGAATTCAACGAGGTGCTGCGCCTGGTCATGGATCAGGTGATCAGCTTTGTCGGTGCCGAACGCGGCTTTCTGGTCTTGCTTAACGAGCAGGGCGAGCTGGAGTTTAAGATTGCGCGCACCAAGGACGCCCGCAGCCTGGAGCGCGATGCCTTTAATTTGGGCATCAGCCAGAGCACGGTCAATCGCGTCATTCAGACGCGTCAGCCGATCCTGACCAGCAATGCTCAGGAAGATCAGAATCTCAAAGATCAGCGCAGTATCATTGAAAACCGCATTCGCTCTATTATGTGTGCACCGCTCGTGGTGCGCGACCGCTGCATAGGGGCTGTCTATGTCGACAGTCGCATCAACGCCAATCTTTTTGGCCCTCAGCAGCGTGACCTCCTCTTTGCCTTCTGCCATCAGGCGGCCATTGCTATTGACAACGCCCGCCTCTTCGCTGATCTGCAGCGCACCCTGCGCCAGGTCAACGAAGATAAGCAGTACATGGACAATATCTTTGCCTCGATTGCCAACGGCGTGATCACCACCGATCCTCAAGGGGTGATCACTACCTTCAATCGGGCAGCGGGCACGATCCTGAAGCTGGATCAGCGGGCGGTGTTGGGCAGGCACTACCGCGAGGTGTTGGGGGCGCTCCCGGAGCTGGGCCTGGTTGATCTGCTACAGGAGGCGTTATTGCATCATGAACATGGCACACGTGTGCCGGTGGCCTTCGAGGGCGAGGTTGCGGGGCTGGGCTGGGTCAATATGAATTTCTATGTGACCGCCCTGCGCGATGAGCGCGGTCAGCATATTGGCACGGCCCTCGTCATCGACGATCGCACCGACCTGAAGCGTGCGCAGGCCGAGGCGCGTGAGATCAAATCGCTCTTCGGGCGCTATGTCCATCCCAGCGTGGTCAAGCGTCTGATTGAAGATCCCCGCTCGCTCAAGCTTGGTGGCGAGACACGCGAAATCTCGGTCATTTCCGCCGATCTCCGCGGGTATACCAGCCTGGCTGAGCGTCTTCCGCCAGAGCAGATGATGAATCTGCTCAATAACTATCTGGATCTGATGGTAGAAGCCATCTGGGATGAGGGAGGGACGCTAACGGCCTTCTGGGGCGATGAACTCATGGCTATTTTCAATGCCCCCTTGGAGCAAGATGATCATCCCTTGCGGGCGGTGCGGGCGGCCTGGAAGATGCGTCAGGCAATTCTCGACTACGGTCGTCGCCATCCCGACGAGGTGCCAGTCAAGTTCGGCATCGGGGTCAATACTGGCCTGGCGATCGTAGGCAATATCGGCTCACGCGGTCGCATTCAGAATTATACGGCCATTGGCGATACCGTCAACGTAGCGGCCCGTCTCCAGTCCCGGGCCGACGACAATAATATTTACCTGAATGCTCCGACCTTCTACCGCGTGCGCCAGCATGTCCAGATCGACCACGTTGGGACGGTTTCCGTCAAGAATCGCTCCGAGCCGCTGGAGGTCATGCGCCTGACGGGGATCTATAGTCTCTAACCAACTGAGCTGACCAGGCCAGTCAGGTTCGGGCCATTCCTTCCTTCCTTGCTGGCCTGGAGAGCGGGAGAGGGAGCCAGTGGCCTGCCTCATGCCCTGCCAGCGTGCCGCTGACTCCCTCTCCGTCCGCTGCCGCTCTTTCACTCCTCCCTCCTCGCTTGTGGGGCGAGGGATCAGGCGGTGCTCACGGTAGGTAGCTCCTTGCGTAGGATGAAGCCGCGCTGAGGCATCCGCACGAAGCCGAACCACTCGTAGAGGCGGTGAGCCCGCTGGTTATCCTCCTGGGTATTAAGCATGATGCGGCGCACGCCCGCACGAGCAAAGAAGCTGATGGCCTCAGCCATCAGACGGGCGCCGATTCCCTGCCCGCTGAAGGCCGGATGGACGGCGATGCGGATCAGGTAGCCGTAGCCCTCGTCGACGGTGTTGAACTGGTAGCCGACGAGCTGTCCCGCCAGCTCCGCCACCACAAAGTAGGGATGAGTGGCGGCAATGTCAGCGAAAGCCAGGGCATCGTAGCGCCACAGCGGCGCGAAGCAGAGCCGCTCGATCTCGCAGAGAGCCTCGAAGTCGCTGTTGCGCACGCTGCGTACGCTGACCTCCTGGTTGCCGTGCGTGGGAACGCGGTAGTCGAACTTGTCGTAGGCGTAGAGAAGAGCATGCGGCTCAAAGCCGCGCCTGAGCAGTGGGGTGCGCAGCCAGTCTTGTTCCAGGTCGTTGCCCGAGTAATAGAGGTGGGTAACGCCGCGTGCCTGCAGGCTGGGTTGCAGATAAGCCAGCAGGCGGTCGAGATGTTCAAAAGCGCGTCGATGCTCGCCCCAGCTCACGCCGAAGCCGCCGATCCAGGCCACTGGTGGATTGAGGGCCTGAGAGAGCAAAAAGCTCTGCAGCTGCTCAGCGTGGAAGAGACCACAGGCGGGATAGTGCTCCAGGAGGCGCGACAGCTCCTGAGCAGTGAAGCGCTGGTAGACGTAATCTGAGAACAGCAGGAGCTTCTGAACGTGGGCTAGATCACAGGAGGTCAGAGGACGCACGAGCTGCGAACCTGTCTGCATGGGGCCTCCTTGGTAGTAGGGGCATCATTGCCCTGGCTCGCTCCTTCTGGTTTTTTTGCCTCGTCTCGTCTGGGTGGCTCTGGCTGTAGCTACCTGGCCACTCTCGTCGCTGCGGTCCGCTTGACCGATAACAGTGCACCTTGGGGGCCTTTCTTGCTTCCTGTTTCCTTCCTACTATTGACAGCCTTCTCTTTGAGAGCACGTATGAAGTGACGAACTGGAGGCAGCCCAGCCCGGTCAGGCGAGGCCTGCGTCTGGCGCTATCAGGGGCTGCCATCCGTTCCCTTGCCGTTGCTGTTGGCGGGGTCGCTGCTGGAGATCTCCGTCTCCGGTCCTTTGACCTCGCGACGCAGCTTCGCGATATCTGGCCGCGGGGCATTGCGCATACGATAGCCTGTCAGCTTATGGATACGCCGCAGCTCGGCAATGAGCACGTCCGTATTGATGCGAAAAGGCTTCTCCGGTGGCGGCCCAAGGCTATCGACAGCGGCGTCGTCGCCCAGCAGCAGGTTGATGCTGGTGGCGACGCAGGCCGCGTTAGCCTGCAGATCGTAGCCACCCTCCTGGACCATGATCAGCCGACCGTCGCAGAGGTCTTTCGCCAGCTTGATAATGATCATGATCAGCTGGGCGAAGCCGGCGGTCGAGAGATACATGTTGGCCAGCGGATCTTTCCAGTGGGCGTCGAAGCCCGCCGATACCAGAATCAGCTGCGGCTGAAAGCGGTCAGCGGCGGGGGCCATCACCTGGCGAAAGACCGGCTCGTAGGTCTCGAAGCCGGTTGTGGCTGGCAGCGGCACATTGATCGTTGTACCCAGGCCTTCCCCCTCGCCGCGCTCGTCCGAGCGTCCTGTGCCGGGATAAAACGGGGCCTGATGGGTTGAGAAGTAAAGGACGCGCGGATCGCGATAAAAGATGTTCTGGGTCCCATTGCCGTGATGTACATCGAAATCGATGATCATCACTCGTTCGAGGCCGTAGCGCTCGATAGCATAGCGGGCGGCGATGGCCACGTTATTGAAGAGGCAGAAGCCCAGGGCCTCGTCGTACTCGGCGTGGTGGCCGGGTGGGCGGACCAGGCAGTAGGCGTTATCGATTTCGCCTTTGAACAAGGCGTCGATGGCAGTTAGCCCGGCGCCGGCGGCCTTAGCCGCAGCCTCATAGGAGCGAGCGGAGATGAAGGTCTCTGGGGCAAAGAAATGGGAGACCCGTCCGCCGGCGGCAGCCTCGCGGGCGGCGCGCTCTGCCGCGGCCCGCACCGAGCGGATATAGAAGCGGTCATGGGCCAGGGCCAGCTCGTCCTCACTGGCCTCGCGTGGCGAAAGCAGAACCAGCCCCTCGCGCTGGAGCCAGCCGAGGGCCTCCAGCACGGCCATCGCCCGCTGCAGACGCTCGGGACGTTCAGGATGCCGTCGTGGTGTAATATGCTCTAAAAAGATCGGATCGTAGACGAGTGCTGTTGTCATCTCTCCTCTTCGCCAGGCGGGGACTGGCCCGGCTCCCCTCGCCCTGGGCGAAGGGACTATTCGGGAGCCGGAGCCACTCCTCGCATCGGCGCCTTTGTCTCTGGGCTTGGCTTCTTCTGGATGGCTCACTCATAGCCCAGGCAGGACCAGGCCGCGAAGCGTGGTCTGAGATCGGTGCGGTCTTACTTACCTTACGGACCCGGCGCTGGTTAGGAGCGATCCATCCAGTTCCTCCTGGACAATGCAGAACCTGACTCAGCCGGGGCGGGACTAGACCTGCCTGGCCAGGGCTGCTTTGACCAGGTCAGGAATATCGAAGATGGTCTCGGCCACTGGCACGCCGGCAGCCTGCAGAGCGGCCACCTTGCCCTGAGCGGTTCCCGTATTGCCCGAGATAATGGCGCCCGCGTGGCCCATGCGCTTGCCCGGCGGAGCGGTACGGCCCGAGATAAAGGCCACCACCGGTTTCTTCATCGTCTTAATAAACTCGGCAGCATCCTCCTCATCGCTGCCTCCGATCTCACCGCAGAGCACCACGGCCTGTGTTTGCGGGTCCTGCTCGAACAGCTTCAGGTGATCGACAAAGGTCGAGCCGATGATCGGATCGCCGCCGATGCCGATGCAGGTTGACTGGCCGATACCGGCCTCTGTGAGCAGAGCCACGACCTCGTAGGTCAGTGTTCCTGAACGCGAAATGAAGCCGACGGGGCCGGGGGTAAAGATCTGATAGGGCATGATCCCAATTTTCCCCTGGCCGGGAGTGCACAGGCCGGGGCAATTCGGGCCGATGAGGGTCGCCCCGTGCTCGCGCACCACCAGCATGGCGCGGGCGGTGTCCAGTACGGGAATAAACTCCGTAATGCAGACAATCAGCTTGATGCCGGCGCTGGCTGCCTCCATGATGGCATCGGCGGCCCCGGCGGGCGGGACAAAGATACAGCTGGCGTTGGCGTCGGTGGCCGCCTTGGCCTCGGCCACCGTATCGAAGACCGGCAGGCCGCAAGCGCTCTGGCCGCCCTTGCCGGGCGTCACGCCGGCCACTACCTTTGTGCCGGCCTCCAGCATGCGAGTCGTGTGATAGCTTCCCTCGCGCCCGGTAATGCCCTGGACAATCACACGGGTATGCTCATCGAGTAGAATGCTCATGCCTGCTGTCCCTTCTCCTTTGCCTGGATGGCGGCGACGATCTTCTGCGCCGCATCGCGCATATCCTTGCCCCAATCGAGGCCCGCATCCTTGAGCATGGCGCGGCCCTCCTCGGCACCGGTGCCCGACAGGCGCACCACAATTGGCAGGCCGGCGGGCAGCTGTTGCTGGGCCATGATGACGCCCCTGGCTACCTCCTCACCGCGCGTGATGCCGCCGAAGATATTGACCAGGATGCCCTTAACGTCGGGATCGCGTGCGACGAAGGTCAGGGCCTTGGCCATCACCTCGGCGCGGGCCCCGCCGCCGATATCGAGGAAATTGGCGGGCTTGCCACCGCAGGCGGCGACCATGTCCAGGGTTGTCATGACCAGGCCCGCCCCATTGCCGATGATGCCCACGTTGCCGTTGAGCTTGACATAGGTCAGGCCCTCCTTGTGGGCCTCGAATTCCAGCGGATTGGCCTCCTCCGGCTCCTCCCAGGCAGCGTAGTCGCGATGCCGGTAGAGCGCATTATCGTCGAGCACAATCTTGGCATCGGCGGCCTGCACCTGGCCATCGCGGGTCAGGACCAGCGGATTGATCTCGGCCAGGTTGGCATCGCTCTCGATGAAAGCCTGCGCTAGCGCCGTCAGAATCGCCCCGCCGCGGGCAATGACCGCCGAGGGAAAACCGGCACGTGCCAGAATGTTGCGTGCCTCAAAGGGGCGCAGCCCCCAGCGCAGGTCGATTGCTTGCTTGATAATCTTCTCGGGGGTGGTGGCGGCGACCTCTTCGATATCGACGCCGCCGGCGGTCGAGACCATCACGACCGGAGCCTGAGTCTTGCGGTCCAGGACGATGCCAAGATAGTATTCCTCTTGAATCTCCAGCTTGGAGACCACCAGCACTTTCTGGACCGTCAGCCCCTTGATATTCATGCCCAGGACCCGGGCGGCGGCGGCGCGCGCCTCTTCGGGCGTGTTGCCAAACTGAATGCCTCCTGCCTTGCCGCGTCCGCCGACATAGACCTGAGCCTTGATGACCACTGGTCCGCCAAGGTCGCGGGCAATCGCTTCCGCTTCTTCTGGCGTATAGGCTACGCGCCCCGGCTGGATGGGGATGCCGTAGCGCGCCAGGATCTCTTTGGCCTGATACTCGTGGATCTTCAAATACGTACTCCTTTGTCTGTCTGTCCTTTGCGTCGTGCGCGCGGTGTCCCTCTGCCTTCTTGCTCTCTCCCCCTTCTAATAAGTAGCAGGCGCTCTGGATGGTGATCGCGCTACGCGGAGTGGTGGCCGCAGCAACCGTACTGGTCAGTCGCGCCCGACCTGGCCCGGACCCTGCCCGGACCCGCCGCTGGCGACTGCCAGGCTGGAGGCGGATGCATGCGGAAGCCGCGCGGCGCGAACGGAGCGTGCCGGCAGGGCAGAGCGGATCAGATGGCTGGGCACCGCGCTCGAAGGTGTCTTGACGTGACAGAAGGCCAGCCTCTCTTGCGCGCGGTGCGCTCGGCTCGCTCTTTTCACTGTGGGCTGTCTGGCGTGGCAGTGAAGAGAGGAGCAACTCCAATGCTATCACCGCCCGAAAGAGCTGTCAACGCTGAGGAAACCTGCTACAATGCCAGTGGTTCGGCTACTTTTCTATAGTAGAAATACCTGAAAGGCTCTCCCAGGAGCTAAAAAAAGAGTATGAGGACGTTTTCTATAGGGAGCAAAAAGGGGGCAAAGTAATTTCTTATGTCTGATCTGCATTCTCTGGCTTCTCCGACTGGACAGTCTGGCCGCTGGCCAGCGCCGGAGCGTCCCGCGCGCTCGCAGGCCAGCCCGGGCAGCAAACGGCGCCCGGGACCTGGCGAAGAGAAACCGTCGTGGCAGCGTCTCTGGCTCGCTCTGGTCTTAATTGTGGCTCTCCTCGCCCTGGGCGGCACGGGCCTCTTCGTCTGGGGCTGGCTGCGCAGTCTCGAACTTTCGCCGGGCAGCGCGACGCCAACCTCGGCCATTACCACCCTGCGCGTGTCGCGGGGGGCGCCTTATGCTGGCCTCTCCTTCCAGGTGGTTGATGCCCAGTATGCCAGCGCCTTTAGCGATGACCTGATCCGCTCTGGGCCAGCCCTGGTGCGCCTTCACCTGCATGTAGTCAATGGGGGAAGTACCCAGGTCTCCGTCATCTACTATGAGGCCGCTCGTCTCCTGGTCCCTGGCCAGAAGCCGATCGCACCGAGCAACGTCAATCTAGCGGTGGCGCTGGCGCCCGGCAAGAGCACCGATGGCTGGCTGGATTTTCCTGTGCCCCAGGGGACACGGCTGGAGCAACTCAAACTCCAGCTTGGCTCAACCACGCTCAACGAGTCGCTGGTCGTCATCCCTTTCAGCGGCCCCTTTGATCCGGCCAACTATAGTGGCAAGGTCTATCCTCAAAACCTCTCCATCTTCTACACCTACAATGCCCAACCTGGTCTCTATCTGACCTATCACCTGGTCAGCGTGGAGCGCCAGTTTGCTTATGGCGGCTGGGGCCAGGTCAAAGCCGGTCAGCAGTACTATGTCTTTAACTTCCGCGTTGACAACCCCAATGGGGTGGCTGTCAATCCGGGGCCGGGCTTCGACTACTTGCGCCTGGTCCTCGCTGGGAATGTGCGGGCCCCGCTTGATAGCACCTTGCCCACAGGCTTCAAGCCGGGTGCGCATCAGGTAGGGGGCCGGGTCATGTTCAGTGCCCCGGCGGGCCTGCACAGCCTCACCTTGCGTTTTCTCTACCAGTACGGCCAGGGCGGCAACGATTACACCGTGCAGCTCTGACAGGAACTGCTCAACGAGAGTCGTCGCCCGCCCCCGTCCGGCCCGGTTCGGCCCGGCCCGGCCCGAGTTTGCAGCTAAAGAGCAAGCCGCCCTATCAAGCGGGGGCGGCTTGCCTGAGCTGGCCCTTCGCTCTGGCCCGAAAGGAGCGGTTCGCGCCGACCTCTTTGCCACTGTTCTGTCAGGCTGGCCCTGGCTCGTCAGCAGCCTTTAGGAACGGATAAAGGTCAGCAGCTCATCGCGCTTGGCCTCCATCAGCTCGCGCGTATTGGCCTCCACATTCAAGCGCAGGAGCGGCTCCGTATTTGAAGGACGCACATTGAACCACCAGTCGCCGAAATCGAGTGTGATGCCGTCGAGCCGATCGACCGAGCGCGCTTGTGGACCATAGCGCTCGACCAGGGCCTCTAGCTTCCCCTGGACATCGCTGACGCGGCTGTTGATCTCCCCACTGCGCACGCGCGTATTGAGTGGCCGGATCAGCTCCGAGAGCGGCTTATTCTCGATTGAGACCAGTTCGAGCAGCAGCAGGAAGGCGATCAGGCCGGAATCGGCGAACCAGTTGTCGCGGAAGTAGAAATGGCCCGAGTGCTCACCGCCGAAGATGGCGTTCAGCTCACGCATCTGGGCCTTGATGTAGGAATGCCCCACGCGCGTGCGCACCGCTTTTCCTCCCAGGCGTTCGATCAACTCGGGCACGCTGCGCGAGACAATCAGGTTGTAGAGAATGGTCGACCCGGGATGCTTGCGCAGGAGACTTTGAGCTACCAGGGCAGTCACCATGGAGCCGTCGATGACGTTACCCTGCTCGTCGACGGGAAACATGCGATCGGCATCGCCATCGAAGGCCGCGCCCAGATCGGCCCCTACCTCGCGGACCGTGCGCTGCACATCGACCATATTCTCTGGCTCGATCGGGCTGGCCGGGTGATTCGGGAAATGACCATCCAGCTCGAAGTAGAGCGGGATCAGCTCGCAGGGCAGATGCCGGAAGACGCGCGGCATGATTAGACCGGCCATGCCATTGCCAGCGTCGATGACCACCTTCAGCGGCCTGATCTTGCTCACGTCGATGAAAGAGAGGGCATGCGCCACGTAGTCATCGGTCACGTCGCGCTGGATAACCTGGCCCTTGCGCTCCGGCTCGGGGAACTGGCCACGCAGCGCCAGATCGCGGATCTCGGCCAGACCGGTATCCAGGCTGATCGGGGCCGCCTGGGCCCGACAGAATTTCATGCCATTGTACTCGCCTGGGTTATGAGAGGCCGTGATCATCACGCCCGCTGGATAGTTGAACTTTCCGACGGCGAAGTAGAGTTCATCGGTAGTGGTCAGTCCCAGCTCGATGGCGTTGACGCCCTGGTCGGTAATGCCACGGATCAGCGCCGCGGCCAGAGCCGGAGACGAGAGGCGCATATCACGACCGACGGCGATCTCCGGCACCGCCAGATAGAGGGCGGCAGCTCGCCCGATGATGTAGGCCGCCTCGTCGGTCAGGTCGCGGCCATAGATCCCGCGCACGTCGTAAGCTTTAAAGATGCCCGGATCTATTGGTCTCTGAGAAGTCGGTGTTGTACTCATGAGGCAGCGGTTTCCTCTGTTTTAACAATTTCCAGCAGCACCCAAGGGGCTCCGGTGCTGCGCGGATCGAAGATCTGGCCGACTTCCGTGAAGCCAGCCTTAGCAAAGGCCCGTCTGGCCGGTTGATTGGCCTGGGCTGTTTCGGCGTAGACGCGCACCAGGCCGAGTGTCTCAAAGAGATAGTGAACCAGCGTACGAATAGCCTCCGGACCGTAGCCCTGGCCCCAGCGACTCTTCTCGCCGAGGCCGAGACCGACCTCGGCCTGACGCAGGCGATAGTCCAGATTGAAGTAGGTGATGGTGCCGATAGGAACGTGATGCTCGTCCTCTATGATAAACCAGAACTGGCGTCCATTGCCTATCACGTAATTGCGCTCGAAGATCGGCAGAAACTCCTCCAGGGTCTCCGAGTAGGGCCGATGGGGGTCGTAGCGCCACACCTCGTCATCGCGCTCCCAGGCGAAGACCAGGGGAGCGTCGCTCTGCTGTGGGCGGCGCAGATAAACGCGCTCCCCATGCAGTAGCGGATAGGAATCGTTACGCAGTTGTCGGTCGGTCATAGCAGTCCCAGTTCCTGTGCAAAGCTGGTGCCAGCGGCCAGCGGCTCAACGCCGAAGGCCTGAGCGATGGTCTGTCCTAAATCGGCGAAGGTGGCGCGCACCCCCAGGTCGAGACCGGGGCGCACGGCTGGTCCATAGGCCAGCAGCGGTACCTGTTCGCGCGTATGGTCGGTACCGCGATAGGTCGGATCAACGCCGTGGTCACCGGTGAAGAAGATGGCGTCGCCCGGCTGGAGGCGCTGGCGCACGATGCCGAACCAGCGGTCGACCTCGCGCAGCGCCTGGGCGTAGCCCTGACTATCGCGCCGGTGGCCCCAGAGCTGGTCGAATTCGACCAGGTTGACAAAGAGCAGGCCAGTAAAATCGCGCTCTAGCCAGCGCAGCGCGGCCTCCATGCCAGCGCGATTGGTCTCGGTGTGCTCGCTGACGGTCAGACCCTGTCCGGCGAAGAGATCCTCGATCTTGCCGAGGCCAATGACAGCATAGCCGTGGGCCTGCAGATGGTCGAGGAGTGTAGGGCCGGTGGGAGGCAGCGAGAAGTCGCGCCGGTGCTCGGTGCGCACGAAGTGGCCGGGCGTACCGGTGAAGGGGCGAGCGATGACGCGCCCCACCGCGTGCTCGCCTACCAGCAACGAGCGGGCAATCTGGCAGAGGCGATACAGCTCTTCCAGGGGAATGACATCCTGGTGAGCGGCGATCTGGAAGACGCTGTCGGCTGAGGTATAGACGATTGGGTAGCCGGTGCGCAGATGTTCCTCGCCCAGCTCCTTGATGATCTCGGTGCCCGAGGCCGGCTTGTTGCCCAGGACCTTGCGCCCAATAGCTGACTCGAAGCGAGCGATCAGCTCGGGCGGGAAACCATGTGGATAGGTTGGGAAGGGCTGGCGCAGGATCAGCCCGGCGATTTCCCAGTGGCCGGTTGTGCTGTCCTTGCCGGCTCCCTGCTCGCTCATGCGGCCCCACGAGCCATCAGCGTCGGCCCGTGGCGGCGTGCCCAGGATCGGCGTGATGTTGCCGAGGCCGGCCCGACCCAGGTTGGGTAGCTCCAGCCCGCCGACGGCCTGGGCGCAGTGTTCTAACGAACTGGCGCCCTCATCGCCGTAGGCCGCGGCATCGGGATTGGCGCCGGCTCCAACGCCGTCCAGTACGACCAGAATTGCGCGTTTCAGTGACCCCATTGTCTTTCCTTCACCTGACCTTTATGGGCGCAAGCTGCGCATAGCGCGGTGGAAGCTCACCCAGCAATGGCAGCGCATAGTCTCGAAATGCTTCTGTGATCATCGTACCGCTTTCGTCGAGATATTCGGCTGGCAGACAGCGCTTCTCATTGGCGATAGAGGCCAGCGGGGCCAGGCTGGTCGTGCAGCGATAGACAGGTCCCTCCTCGCGCTGCAAGGTTACCATCTGATCGCTGTAGCCGGCAAGCGCGGCCAGGACGCCCTGGCGCCCGACCAGCAGCGCCTCCGCGCGATCGACCGGCGAGACGTAGGCGCTGGCCATGCGCTGCAAATCGCCGGGCTTATCGAAGCGTGCCCGCAGACCGAGCTGGCTTCTGACTGATTCTACCAGATATTGGGCTGCGCCGCTCAGCAAGGGATGGCCAAAGGCGTCGACTCCCAGAGCGCCCAGGCTACCCAGCGGACGCCCACTCTCGTCGCGGACCGTTTCGGCCACCACGATGACGACGTAGCCCAGGCGGCGCTGGATGGCCTCGACACGAGCCAGAAACTCGCTCTGACGGAAAGGACGCTCGGGCACCAGGATCAGATGCGGCGGATCGCTCTCGTCCTCCTTGAGCAGCGCCGAAGCTGCGGCCAGCCAGCCAGCATCGCGCCCCATTGTCTCGATGATCTTGACAGGATAGTGCCAGGGGATAGAGGACGTGTTGAGGCTGGAATCGAGTGTCGCCAGGGCAATGAAGCGGGCAGCGCTGCCGTAGCCGGGACAGTGATCGGTCAGTGGCAAATCGTTGTCGATGGTTTTGGGAATGCTGATCGCCTGCAGCTCGTAGCCGCAATCTTGGGCGGCGAGAGCCAGGCGATGGAGCGTGTCGGCTGAATCGTTGCCGCCGATGTAGAGCAGATAGCGGATCTCATAGCGGCGCAGCAGCGCTAAAGCATGCTCCAGGTCCTCAGCGCGCAGCCGATAGCGGCAGGTTCCCAAGGCCGCAGAAGGCGTCTCGCGCAGGCGTGGCCACAGCTCTGCCGGTTGGCGGCTCAGGTCGATCAGCTCCTCTTTGAGGAAACCCTCGATGCCGTGGAGCATGCCGTAGACATTGGTCACCCGCTCACTCGCCAGTGCGGCCTCCACAGCTCCAACCAGGCTGGCGTTGATCACAGCGGTGGCGCCTCCCGACTGGCCGATGAGCAGGTTGGCGCGGGCCATCTTCGTCAAGCAAACCCCCCAAAACGAGTTGTTCTGCGGCCATTATAGCAAGAGGAGCGCGCGAAAGATACTCTCCCCAGGTGGGCGACGAGCTGGAGCACAGGCAGGCCGCGGCGACCGCCCCCACTCGCTCCCGTCTAACTCCGCTCCTTTGTTGGAGGAAGTGGTACAATCGTTCTGTCTGCCGCAGCAGGAAGAAGGAAGGAAGCGGCAGTCGCTCAACGCCCTGGAGCCGCTCCTCTGGGTGAGAGTGGCGCTGAGCGGGCCGAACTCTTCCACTCTCCTGTGCTCGGTCGACGAAGAAGAGCGCGCCCTTGCGATAGGACAGAGAGGGGAACTGCGATGGAGAAGAAGCAGAAGATCATACTCGACTGCGACCCGGGGCACGACGACGCGATCGCCTTGCTGCTGGCGGCGCGTCACCCGGGGCTGGAGTTGCTGGCCGTCACCACGGTGGCTGGCAATCAGACGCTGGAAAAGACCACGCGCAACGCGCTCAGCGTCTGCACTCTGGCGCACATTCGCGATGTACCGGTAGCCAGGGGCATGGCGCAACCGCTCGTGCGGGAGGCGCGTTATGCCTCAGATATTCACGGCGAGTCAGGTCTTGATGGGCCGGCCCTGCCACAGCCCGAGCGGGAAGCGGTGCCCGAGCATGCCGTCGATCTCATCATCGATCTCGTGCGCAGCACGGACGATGTGGTGCTGGTGGCCACGGGACCGCTCACCAATGTGGCCAGCGCCATCACGCGCGAGCCTGCCATTCTCTCGCGCCTCAAAGGTCTCTATTTGATGGGCGGCGCCATTGGCCTGGGAAATGTCACCCCTGCCGCCGAATTCAACATCTACTTCGATCCCGAGGCGGCGGCCATCGTCTTTAACAGCGGCTGCCCGATCACTATGATCCCGCTGGAGGTCACCCATCAGGCTCTGGCCACGCCGGCGATCCTTGAGCGCCTACGCAGCCTTGGGCGTCCTGTGCCGTCCTTCGTCTGCCAGTTGCTCGAATTCTTTGGCGCTACCTATCGTCAGGTCTTTGGTTTCACGGCTCCGCCGGTGCATGATCCCTGTGCAGTAGCGGCTCTGATCGATCCGACCCTCGTCAACCAACACAGCATGTACGTTGCGATCGAGACGCGCGGCGAGTACACCCTGGGGCGAACCGTCTGCGATGTCTATGGGGTGCTGGGCCGGCGGGCCAACGCCTGCGTTGGCTACGGACTCGATGCGCCCCGTTTCTGGGAGCTGCTGATTGAAACCCTGGCGAGCTATGGGGAGGAAAGTGCCAGCGAAGGGTGAACGATCTGCGTGGTTGAGGCCACGGCTGGTCGGCGTGCCAGGCTCGGCAGTCGCAGCGACCCGGCCCGGGAAGTGGCAGAGGGAGGAAGGAAGAAAGAAAGAACGCGGGCGGGCGGTGGGTGCCAGGCCAGGCCCGCCCGCTTCAACAGGGAGAGAGAGCCTGTTTTCGTAGCGAGATTGCCTGGCCGGTCTGGCCAAGTGAGCCAGGACGGTCAGCCGATTGGTCGAATAGGCGGCAGACCAGACCTGACCAGGCGCACTGCTCGCGGTCGAACTTAAATCTGATAATCCATCTCCCAACCCTGGGTCAGTTCCTCGTGCTTGGCCAGAGGCTCGCCACTCTTCACCAGCAGCTCAGCTGGCTTGGCTGCCACCACGGAATTGGGCGGCACCGATTCGAGTACCAGGGCCATTGCGCCGATCTTGCTTCCACGCCCGATCGTAATTGGCCCCAGAATAGCGGCCCCCACGCCGATCGTTACATCATCCTCGATGGTTGGATGGCGCTTCTGCTTGCGCCCAGGACCTGGACGCCACCAGCCGGTGGCGCCGAGCGTCACCTGGTGATAGAGCATGACATTGTTGCCGATCTCGGCAGTCTCGCCGATCACTACGCCAGCGCCGTGATCGATGAAGAAGCGCTTCCCGATCTTGGCGCCTGGATGTATCTCGATGCCGCCGGTGACGAGGCGTGCGAACTGCGAGATCAGGCGAGGAATGACGGGGATATGCAGATTATAGAGGAAATGCGCGATGCGGTGAAAGAAGATGGCCCACAGCCCCTGGTAGAGCAACGCCTCAAAAATATTGTTACAGGCAGGATCTTTCTCAAAGATCACATCGATGGCGTCCGGCCAGCGCGTGCGCTTGCGCGGCGTGCTGCTGGGCGCCGGAATCAGCATGCCAGGCGGAACCTCCGGCAACTGAGAGAGATCGGCTTCCCCCTCCCTGACCTGGTTGCTCTTGATCTCCTCTGACGTGTGGTGAACCATGTAGCCACGTGCCCTTTCTGCTACAAAGAACCGGCCTGTTTGCTCTACTAGCGCCTTTGTTTGGAGTGTATGGCACGACCAGGCCGATGTCAAGTCTTCTCCTGTTGCCAGTGGTGCCTGTGTCCAGGCATGCCCAGGAAGGGGGGAAAAGACAACCAGCCTGCCTCTTGTCTCTCTGCTCGTCGCTTCCTCCCTTGACAGCGAGGGAGAAGCACAGGTACAATTGTCTAAAACAGGCTGCTTGCTCATAGATCATCGGGCCGGCGGAACATACCTCATCGGGCCAGAATGTACGAATTATAGCAGCGTTGCTCAATGTATTCTGGCTGATGGGCTGGCTGACAATGACAGCCGCGCCTGCGCCAGGGAGGGAGGCAGGTATGGCTTCCGAAGCGGGCAATCCCTCGCGGCCCGTGAGTGGTGCGAGTGGCCCGAGCAGCACAGCCGCTGCTGTGGTAGCGCGCCTGGACCGTATCCCCATCTGGGCCTTGCCCTATCTGTACATTGGTATCATCGGAGCTGGCTTCCTCTTCACCTTCTTCGACATTTTCGACATCAACGTCTCCTTCATCCAGACCTGTGTCCAGATCGTGCCGGGCTGTAGCCCCGAGTCGGCGGCCAGCTACCTGGGCCTGCCGGTGCTGCTCAACCTGGTGGGCTACGTGATCGGCACCCTCATCCTCAGTCCCCTGGCGGACCGCCTCGGACGGCGCGATATGCTGCTGGTCACGATGGTCATCACCGGGCTAGGCTCGCTCTACAATGCCCTTGTCGGTGATTATGTGAACTTTATTATTGCCCGCACCATCACGGGCATTGGCGTTGGCGCGGACCTGGCCCTTGTGAACACCTATATTAACGAGGTGGCGCCGAGCGGGGGACGGGCGCGCTATACCTCGCTGATCTTTATCATGTCCTCGTTGGGCGCCTTTCTAGGGGTCTGGCTGGGCCTGCTGCTCACCACTCAGCCGGAAGCTTTCCCGCTGGGACTGCCCTTTGCTCTCGCAGGCCCTGGCTTCACCTTCGGCTGGCGCCTGATGTACGGTATCGGGGCCTTACTGGCGCTGATTGGCATCCTGATGCGCTTCCAGCTTCATGAGTCGCCGCGCTGGCTGATCTCGCAAGGGCGGGTCGAGGCGGCGGAAGGCGTGGTCGCGCAAATGGAGGCGCAGGCGCGGGCCCGCGTTGGCGAGCTACCCACGCCTTCCGAGATTCCGGTCGAAACGCAGCCGGGCCGGATACCCTATGTCGAGATCTTTGGCAATCGCCTCTATCTGCTGCGCACGCTCTTTCTCTTCGTCGTCTGGTTCATTGGCTACATTACGGTCTATGCCATCGCGGCGGGTCTGACCTCGCTACTGGCAGCCCTGAAATTTCCGCCGCCCGAGGCCGGTCTGATCGTGGCCATTGGCTCAGTGGGCTTCGTGCTGGTGGCCATCTTCGACTATGCCTTTGGTGAGCTATTGGAGCGCAAGTACTGGCTACCGGTGGCGGCCCTGCTCACCCTGATTGGCTGCCTGCTGATTGCCCTGGGCGGAGCTGGCAATTTCGCCGTGGCGGTGCTCGGCTCGATCGTGCTCTTTTTCGGCTTCAATCTCTGGGTGCCCATGACCTACACCTGGTCAACCGAGCACTATCCAACGCGAGCGCGCGCCACGGGCTTCGCGCTGGTCGATGGCGTTGGCCATCTCGGGGGGAGTGTTGGTCTCCTGGTCATCCCTCCGTTGATTCCGACATTGGGTCCCCTGAGTACCTTTCTGATCATCGCGGGCTGTCTGATTGTGGCGGCGGTGATCGCTCAGTTCGGGACGGCCACGCGTCTGCGCCGCCTTGATGAGGTATCCCCTTAGCTCGTTGGTGGCCTGGCCGGGCTGCTCTCCTGGCTCTATTCGGGTCAAGCTCTCCTTGGCAAACAAGCAGATAGGTCGACGCTGCGCTGGCCTGTAAGGATAAGTATTTGCAGGTCAGCGCCTGATTTTGGCCGCTGCCCTATTGACAGCCGACAAACTCTCCGCTATACTGGCTGTGCACGTAATCAAAGAAGCAACACGGTGGCCGTAGCTCAATCGGTAGAGCTCTGGATTGTGGCTCCAGCGGTTGTGGGTTCGAGCCCCATCGGTCACCCCTTTTTTATTGGCTTGGCGCTGGCTGTCAGGCGTGGGCGCGACCCGTGCCTGCGCCGCCTCAGACAACGCTTCTACCTGACGAACGATGCTCTACGGTCTGCATCTCCCCAATTTTGGCCCCCTCGCTGATGTGCGTTTGCTGTGTGAGTTGGCCCAGGAGGCGGAGGCTGCCGGCTGGGACGGCTTTTTTCTCTGGGATCAGATTGCGCGCACAACCCTGGCGCCGACCAACGATCCCCTGGCGGAGGTCTGGGTAGCGCTGACAGCGATTGCTCTGCATACGCAGCGTCTGCGCTTTGGCCCTCTGGTGACGCCGCTGCCGCGACGCCGTCCCTGGGAGCTGGCCCGTCAGACGGTGACGCTCGATCATCTTTCGGACGGACGTCTGGTGCTGGGTGTGGGCCTGGGTGGTGGCTATTTCGATTTCGCTGCCCTGGGGGAGCCATCGGACCTGAAGGTACTGGGGGCCATGCTCGACGAGGGCCTGGCGATTCTCACCGGGCTGTGGAGTGGTCAGCCTTTCCATTTCGAGGGGCGCTACTACCGCATCCAGGAGGCGCACTTTCTCCCTCCACCTCGTCAGCAGCCGCGTATTCCGATCTGGGTGGCCGGGATGTGGCCCAATCGTGCCCCGCTACGCCGGGCGGTCCGCTGGGATGGTTTCATTCCTATTGGGCGCGATCTAGGGCTGACGGAGATGCTCTCAGCCGAGACGATGGCCGAGATTGGGGTCGCTCTGCAGCAGCGGCGCTCGCAGCCGGGTCCCTTTGAGGTGGTGCATTTCGGGATTAGCTCCGGCGAGGACCCCGAGGCCGATCGCGCACTGGTGGCCGCCTACGCCCGCGTCGGGGTGACATGGTGGGTCGAGAATATCGTGCCAGAGCGCTGGGGCACCTGGCAGCAGTGGCCGCTGGAGGCAATGCGCCGCCGCATTCGCCAGGGGCCGCCCCGCTAGGGCCTCTCGGCTGTTCGTCTCCCCCCGGCACTCCCTGCTGTGCTTTTCTCGTCCGCTCTCCGACCGGGCTGGCTGACGCTCAGCTCCTGTCTCCCTCACTGCGCCATCGTGGTGCGCGCCGCCTGGCTTTGGTCGCCAGGCTGGCAGACGGTTGCGACAGAATTGCGACAAAGATCGGATATGGCGATGACAACTCAAGATTAAGCTTTTCTCCTGATAATAGCTAGCAGCCTGAGTGTGCTCATTGCTTTGAGCCACCGGGCTGGGGCCATGTCGCTGTGACGCAGAGAGGAGAAAGGAGCATCGTTCTCGTGTTGGATGACGAAAGAAAAGATTATGCCACTGTTTGGCAGACCAGGCCTCCTTTCGAGGGCCTGTATGAAGAAAAGGGAAGCCTTCAGCAGCAGGAGCTGCTCATGCACGCCGCCGTTGCTGAGTGGTTGCCTCTCACAAGCTACCATCCTGGGACTGAGCAAGCTTCAGACGAGCTATCACCCTCGACGAACGCCGATTCCGTCTTGGGCCTGCTCTGTTGCCTGGGGGGCTGGCTCTCTGGTCTGCTGGTCCTGCTCTTCGGGGGTAGGAGTCGCCTGGTGCGCTTCCATGCCCTCCAATCCTTGTTCTTCTTTGGACTGGTGACCATCATCGATATATTTATGATGATGACGCCTATCTATGTAAGTCGCCTCTCCTTGTGGTGGCTCCCATCCGAGATGGATGCTCTTGCTGTGTGCTGCTGGCTGCTGCTGTTTGGAACGCTGCAGGTGGTGACCCTCACGGGCTGGCTCGTTGGCCTGATTCAGGCAACACGCCGACGCTTCTACCTGCTACCAGTGGTAGGCCGTCTGGCTCTGGCCCTGGTTGGCCAGAAGCAGGAGATCATACTGAAGTGATTGAAGAATGGCCATGAAGAAGCTCTTGCTTGTTGAGGATGCGCAGGATCTGGCGCAGCTTATTATTCGCGAACTGAAAGCGGACGGCTACGAGGTCCTCTATGCTCCCGATGGAGTCGAGGCTTTGCGCTTGCATGAGGAGCAACGCCCTGCGCTGGTCATTCTGGACTGGATGCTGCCGCGCATGGATGGTCTGGAGGTGCTGCGTCGCCTGCGCCAGCAAGCGCCCACCCCCGTGCTCATGTTGACGGCACGGAGTGAGGAGACCGATCGCGTGGTAGGTCTGGAGCTGGGGGCCGACGATTACCTGACCAAGCCTTTTAGCATGCGTGAGCTGTTAGCGCGGGTGCATGCGCTCCTGCGCCGTGCCGAGCTGATTCAGCAGATGCTGCAACGCGACCTGGCGCGGGCAGAGCGACCCCTTATCGATGGGCCACTCTGCCTCGATGCCCAGGCCCATTTAGTGACCCTGGACGGTCAGCCGCTTGATCTCAGTCCGACTGAGTTTGAACTTCTTCATCTCTTCCTGCGCAGTCCCGGACGGGCCTTCAGCCGCGCTTACCTCCTTGATACGGTCTGGGGTGAGAGCTATGTCGGTGGCGATCGCTCGGTGGATAATACCGTCTTGCGCCTGCGCAAGAAGCTGGGGGCGTTGGGGGAAGCCATCGAAACGGTCTGGGGCGTAGGCTATCGCTGGCGTCCGCATAGCCCCTCGGGGGCGGGAGGAGAGCGATGAAAGAAAGATGGACGAGCCTCTGGTTGAGGACCAGGCGCAGACGCGCTCTGCTCGAAGCTGTCTTGTTTGCTTTGCTGCTGAGCGGCTTCATCCATCTGACGTCTGCTACGGAGACGGGACGTGAGTTTAGCCTGCTGCTATTGGCGCCTTTCGGGCTGGGCTACTTTGCCCTGCGCGCCGAGGTCGGACCCCCACCCTGGTGGCGGCGCTGGGCGCGCGATTTGGCCTGGGGGCTGCTGCTTCTCTTGTTGCTCTGTGGACTGCCCTTTCTCCTGCTGAGTCTGGAGCATCGGCTGGGGGCCACGTTCTTCTTCCCCAGACTGGCCGCGTTCCCTATGCTCTTGTTGGGAATAGCGCTGGTCGCTCTGGTTGGTTATATTGTCTGGCGTGGCTTCCTGTGCCTGCTCTCTCTGTGGAGCCGCCTGCGGCGCAAACAACTCTTGTGGGCCTTGACTCACGCTCACGCCGTGATGGTCCTGCTGGCGGCGGGGCTGCTCATTCTCCTCTTCGATCTGCTGGCCCTCTCCAACGTGAAAGATCTGGCCCTGCTCATCTCGGTCACGATGATGCTCGGGCTGGTGTCGTTCATCGCCTTACTGGCGGTAATTCCTCCGACAGCTTTCTTTTCCTACCTGGTGGTCCGCCGGACTACGGCCCGTCTGCGCGCGCTGGCCGAGGCCGCCCATGCCTTGCGCCTGGGCAACTATGGGGTGCGCGTGCCTGTCGAGGGCGAGGACGAGGTCGCCCAGCTCCAGGCCGATTTTAATGCAATGGCCGCCGAGCTCGAGCGGGCCCTGCGCGAGCTGAAGCAGGAGCGCGACACGGTAGCCGGGCTGCTGAAGACTCAGCGCGAGCTGGTGGCCGCGGTCTCTCATGAGCTGCGTACACCCGTCGCTACCGTGCGGGGCTATCTGGAGGCGGCGCTGCGGCGCCTGGACCGCGGCGAGCTGCCGGAATCCCTGCCACGAGATCTGGAGGTGATGGAGGCTGAGGTGCTGCGCCTGCAACGGCTGGTGGAGGACCTCTTTGCGTTGGCCTGCGCCGAGGTTGGGCGTCTGACCTTGCGCTGCGTGCCGACCGATGTGGGAGAGCTGGTACGTCGCCTGGTAGAGGCGCGCGCGCCACTGGCCTGGCAGAGCGGACGAGTGCAGGTGGTGGCGGAGACTCCGCCAGCGGGGCCACTGGCTCTGGTGGATCCCGAGCGTCTCGCTCAGGCCCTGCAGAATCTGCTGCACAACGGTATCCGCCATACGCCGCCGGGGGGCATTGTGGCCGTGGCAGTCTCTCAGGAGGAGCATGAGGTGGTGATCCAGGTGCGCGATACGGGCGAGGGTATCCCCCCCGAGGAGTTGCCGCGGATCTGGGAGCGCTTTTATCAGGCGTCCAGCAAGCTGCGCCGCGATGGCAGCGGCAGCGGCCTGGGGCTGGCGCTGGTGAAGGAGTGGGTAGAGGCCATGCAGGGCAGAGTGGCGGCGACCAGCGTGCTCTCGGAAGGTAGTTGCTTCGCTCTCTATCTTCCCGCTGCTCCCGTTGATGCCAGCCTCGCCTCCCAGCGAAGCGAAACAGCCCCCCTTGAGCCGGAGCCGCCCCGGATGGATGGGCTGAGGACACAGATAGGGGAGACGAGCGAGCGTGAGGACCAGCTTGTTCTTCATGGGCGGGTGGAGCAGCAGTAGCTACTGCTTTTCTTGTAGCCTGCTTTTGCAATGTAACGCCTTGTTATGGAAATAAAGTGTGCGTTTGCCGTGTTTTTCTTAATAGATGGAGTGAATGCACTGAAACCGACGCCGGTAATGGTGCGTGTGGCTAGATGAGAGTAGGTTATGCCCGGCTCGCTGACGCGCGCGAAGAAGGAGGAGGAAAGAGGGCCTGTCGGGGGGATGAGCAGCGCACGGAGTGGGTGGGACTGGCCGGCTGCGAGTGCACAGTTTTCGTCAACGGCCCCGGCTCCAGCCAGGCCAGGGGCTTGCCCGCAGCCGCAGCGGCCCGGGCTTCAGGGCTGGTTGACGGCAGCCCACTGCCCCGCAGGACAGGAAAGCACTGCGGCTGGGTTGACCTGCCCCCCTGCCATGTGAGACGAAGCCGTTGCTGACCGCATGTCAGTGCCTTTGGTCTCACGAGGAGTGTTCTCCCACGGGGAGACTGAAATATCAACGGCGCGAGCAGAGAGCCGTTTTCCCCCTGGATGAATCCAGGGGTCCCCGGCGACACGTCTTTATGGAGGTACCTCATGCCAGAGCGTGTCCTGACCATTGCCGACCTCTGTACTGCCATTGCTGAAGGCCAAATCCCTGCTACGGTCAAAGATTCCACCTATCATGTCAATGCCTTGGATCTGCGTCGCTATCTGAACCGTTTGCGCCCGCTGCCTTTTATTTCGGTCAGGCATTCGCTTCGCTGCGCCCCCGAGTCCGGTCGTGGCCGTACCTCTTCTTAGCCCGGGCTGGGGGTGGGTCACAGGCGTCATGCTGAATTAATCCTTTGCACCTGCTGCCAGGTGACTGCCAGCAGAGTTGCTTTCCTGCTCAGGAGACACTATAATAAGGGCCGGTGAACCGAACGAGACGAGGCCTCAGCACGAGGCTGCCCATTTGGCGCCGCTGGTTCACCAGGAACTGAGCTGAGTGATGAAATCATCCGCTGCGGGCGCAAGTCGACGGCGCGGGCTGGACAAGATGCCGGTCCCTGGTGGTACGGCCTGCGCTCGCAGCCGTAGAAAGGCGTTTCATGGAGCCACTGGAGTCTGATTATACACCGCTACCGAGCCGGCGCCGGCGGGCTGCCGATCCGGCGCGGCGCTACAATTGGCTCTTCCTCTTCCCCATTGTGGGGATTTGTGTCGTCCTGCTCTTTGCCGCCGCCGGCCTCTTCCAGTTCAGCCTGGCCCCCATCGTTGACGGTCTGATGGGGTTCCTGGTGCTGCTGTTCGCCCTCTTTGTCGTCGTTATCTTCTGGGCCTCCGCGCCCAGGCGGGGCGAGCAGTCGTAGCGCGTGCCAGTCAACTGGCGCTCTGGCTCTTGCGCCTGCCTCTGGTGCGCTCGCCAGCGACAGGAGGTAAGAGAACACAGCAAAGGGCCGTCTCTGGTGCTTGTCGCCTTCTGTCTTGCCCTGCGCGGGCTGATCCAAAGCCACTCGGGTGAGGACGTTACCCGCTTCCCGATCAAGAAGGCTCTGTTGGGACGGCTGGCAAGCTCTGGAGGACGGCCCTGAATTGTGTGTCTTTGCTCCACTGGCGGCTGACGGGCGACGCTTAACGCAAAGGCTGCCAGCCCTCTGCCGGCAGCGGTATTCCCGCGTCCTCCCCCCATAGCGCTCGGGCAATCAGTTCCGCCGACTCGACCAGGCGAGGCCCGGAGCGGTTCAAGTAATGGTTCCCATCGATGAGATACACGCGTCCCTCGCGCACGGCCTGCAGCTCCGACCAGGCGGAATGCTGTTCAAGCAGAGCGGCGTCTTGCCGCGTGCGCTCCACATCGAAGCCACACGGTGAGAGGATCAGCACCTCTGGATCGGCCTGGCGCAGCTCGTCCCAGCTAATCCAGGGTGCATGTTGCCCGCTGGCGCTCAAGACTGGCTCGCCGCCAGCATAAGCGATCAGCTCGGGGGTCCAGTTGCCGGCTCCCATCAGAGGGTCGAGCCATTCCAGGACAGCCACGCGGGGAGCCTGGCCGCGCCCGGCGCTCAGGCGGGCGCAGCGCTGGCGCAGCTCCTCCAGGCGTTGCTGATAGCTGGCGATCAGAGCTTCAGCCTCTGCCAGGCGTCCGAGGGCGGCCCCGACACGCCGCAGATCCTCCCAGACATCGCTGAGGCGATAAGGAGCCAGCGAGACGATGCGTGGCTGCAGTCCGGTAAGCTGCCGCACGGCCTCGCTGACATCGCGCTCGCTGACGGCGCAGACCTCGCACTGAGTTTGTGTCAAAATGACGTCTGGTTGCAGCTCCTGGAGGCGGGCGATGTCGATCTGATAAATGCTGAGCGCCTGGAGGGCCGCCTCGTCGCCGGTCCGACGCGTGCCGGCAAGCTGGCGGACCTGGGCATCGATGCCGGCGCTGTTGGTATTGATGTCAATCACCGGACGGCTCAGGGCTGGCAGGTGCTGGACTTCGGGTGGATAATCGCACTCGTGGGAGCGCCCCACCAGTTGCTCGGTGCAACCAAGGGCGGCCACCATTTCCGTGGCGCTGGCAAGCAAGGAAACGATACGCATCGTTGCTCACTCCCTTCTTCTGCCGGCAGCCTCCTCTCTGCTCCTGCCTGCGCCTGGACGGTTGTCTTCCTTGTGGATGGGAGCAGCCGGCGCCGCCGGACACAACCAACAACAGGTCACGGCTACCATCTGGTCAACTGTGCCAGAGCCTCCGTTGTCCAGTCTAGGTACTGGGCTCTTTTCATGGTATCGCCAGGCAGTGTACCGGCCCTTCCTCACCGTCGCGTCTGCCCTGCCCGGCCTGTCCGTCCCGCTCATGTGCCGGTCTCGGCAGTCTGAGCCTGCCAGGTTGTGGGCACCAGGACCCGCAGCCGCTCGGGGGCGATGCGTACAGTAATGGGGGTTTTCCCTTTGACCTCGCCATCCAGCGTCGCCTCACAGGGTCCCGCCGGCGTGCTGATAGTGACACCGGAGGCCCGCCAGTGATGCAAGCCCGGCAAGGCCGTCAGCTCTGCAGGATGGCCAGTCGCTCCTTCGCCCGCCTCGCTCTGCTCGCTCTCGCCGCCAGCGAAGAGCTGGCCGATGGCCGACGCAATTTCCTTCCAGTCCAGTCCCTGGACCACGACGATATCGAGTAAGTGATCGGTAACGCTGGCGCCTGGAATGCTCAACTGGAGCGGGCCGCCAAAGACGGGGGCATTGATCACCGCGACCTGCAGCACCTGATAGCGCAGCTCCGCCACCGCCTGAGCTTGACCCTGGCACTGCTGTTGAGCAGCAAGAGATCCAGAAGGCTCCTCAAAGTCGAGAACCACCTCTAGCGGTTCGTGCGCGCGCAGAGCCTCCAGCGCCGCCAGCGGGTAGGTCATGGCGCCGAAACGCTCGCGCATCTCGCTGCTGGTTGCAAGGCGCGCGAATTCGACATTCAGCCCAATAGTGAGAGTGTGACAGAAGTAGTCGCTCGCGGCCTCCTCGTCTCCGGGACCAGAGGCCGGGGAGGAGGCCTCTGCCGGGAGGGCCATGCCGACGTCGATCGCCGCCTCCTGGCCGCCTACGATTACCTCGACGGCACCAGGCAGATCCTGGGGGATGGCTAGCGAACGGGCTGTGTCGTTGGCCGTACCCAGTGGCAGAATGGCCAGCGGCGGCCCTTCTTTGATAACATGCCTGATCATTCCTCCAACCAGGCCGTCACCTCCTGCTGCAATGGCCAGGTCGATCCCCTGAGCAAGCCAGGTGCTCCCCTGCGATGGTAACTCATTTAAATTCGTAATCGGCTCAACTCTCACTAGCTCGATGTCCGCCTCTTGCAACAGCTTCAGGGCTTCTTCAAGCTGCGGTGCCCGTCCCGAATGGGGACTGTGGATAACGATGGCGCGGCGTTTGCCCGGCATTGGTTCCTCCCGACTCTCGTATGAAGTCGCCTCCTGGTGGCTTCGCTGAGGAGTATATATCGTTGCTGCCTGTTCTGTAAACAGACGGAAAAGCTGTTAGGCACTCTGGAGCCAGCGACGCCGGCCTGCCTGGGGCCGGCTCTTCCCCATTGGGAAGGCGGGGCAGCCGTTGCTCTTGCAGCCCCCGCATTTTTGCCGGATAATAGGAACATCATTTCAGTTTGGCACCGATGCCCACGCGCAGCGCCAGGCGCGCCCATCGCCTACCCGCCGTAGGGTTAGCATCATCCGCGGCTGCGATTCTCAGGAGGTTGAGTCACTGTGTCTGAGCATGAACGGACATTCCAGGCGCCCACTCCTTCCCCATCTTCGGCCCCGCTTCCGCTTCGCCTTGTTCCGCTCTCGCCCGGCCTTGCTCTTGGGCCGGTCTGGCTCTACCGCTCTCCGGCCCTGCAACAGCAGTCCCAATCTCAGCCGACGGCTGCAGACAAAGGCCGCAGGCTGACGCCGGAGCAGGTAGCCGAGGAGCAGCAGCGCCTGCGCGTAGCAGTCGAGCAGGCTGTGGCCGAATTGCAGGCTTTGACCGCTCAGGTTGCGCGCACGGTGGGCAAGGAAGAGGCCGCTATTTTTGAGGCCCATCAGCTGATTCTGCAGGACCCTGAAATCCTGGATGCCGCCATTGAACGCATCAGTCAGCAAGGCCTGCCAGCGGAGCAGGCTCTGCGCGAGGTCGCTGAAGAGAATGCCCAGATCCTGGCTGCCCTCGATGATGAACTGCTGGCGGCGCGCGCCAGCGATGTGCGCGACGCCACCGGGCGAGTGCTACGCCTGCTCTCGGGCACCTCTACTACTCCCCTGCTTCCCCAGGCCGAGAGTGTGCACGAGCCAGTGATCCTGGTTGCCGATGATCTGACACCATCTGATACTGCTACGCTCGATCCCAGGCTTGTGGCCGGTATTTGTACGGTGTTCGGCGGCCCGACAACCCACGCCGCCATTATCGCCCGCTCTCTGGAAATTCCCGCCGTCAGCGGCCTATCCCCCGATCTCTTCGCCCGGCTGACACCCGGCCAGCGTATTGCCCTGGATGGCGGGCGTGGCCTGCTCTATCTCAACCTGACACCTGAGCAGGAGCGGGAACTACTGCAAAGGATTCAACTGCAACAAAAAGAACGAGCAGAGCAACAGCAGCAACGCGAGCGCTGGCGCGGGCGCCCAGGGGCTACCGCTGATGGCGTACCAGTGGCCATCTTTGCTAACGTTGGCGATGAGGAAGGGGCGAAGCAAGCAGCCGAACAGGGTGCTGAGGGCATCGGCCTGCTGCGCACCGAGTTTCTCTTTGGAGGTCGGGAGCAGTTCCCCGATGAGCAGGAGCAGGAAGCGGCCTATCGACGTCTCTTCCGCGCCTTCGCTGCCGGGCAGCCGCAGGGCAAGACTATTATTGCCCGTACGCTGGACGCTGGCGCCGACAAGCCCTTCCCGGCGCTGGAGGCCCTCATTGGCTCTCTGCAAGAGGCCAATCCGGCCCTTGGTCTGCGGGGGGCGCGTATCCATCTCTGTCATGAGGAGCTGCTGCGCCAGCAGCTGCGGGCCTTGCTGCGTGCCGCTCAGGCTACGGGCATTACCCTGCAGATTATGTTTCCTATGATTGCCACTCTGGAAGAGGTGCGACGCCTGCGTGCTCTCACTGAGGAGGTACTCGCCGAGCTGGAGGGGCGGGGGCTACGGCTCACGCCGAGGCCGGCGGTCGGCATCATGGTGGAGACACCCGCTGCCGCGCTGATGGCTGATGTGCTGGCGCGCGCGGTGGATTTCTTTAGCATCGGCACCAATGATCTCTATCAATACGTCATGGCGGTCGATCGCACCAATGGGCGCGTGGCCTCGCTCTTCGGACGTTTAGAGCCAGCGGTCTGGCGTGCCATTGCCCAGGTGGCGCGGGCTGGCCAGCAACACGGGCGCCTGGTAGCCGTCTGCGGCGAACTGGCGGGCGATCCCCTGATCGGTCCGCTCCTGGTCGGCCTTGGTGTACGTGAGCTGAGCATGAACCCGCCGGCGCTGCTGGCTGTCAAGGAGCGGCTCGCGCGTCAACCCCTGGCCTACTGGCAGGAGCAGGCTCAGCGCCTCCTGCAGGCTGAGACCGCCGCCGAGCTGCAGCATATGCTAGAATCTATAGCGTAGGCCGGGCAGGCGGCAGCACCGGAGCAAGGCGAGCCGATAGGCGGGCAGACAGATAAGCAGAGTCTCGTGCCCGCCGGCGCCGACGATGAAGCAGGCCCGGGCCAGGCGGGGCGGTCCGCCTGCCCTCTTCCTCGGTCTGGCCGTCTGGCTGTCTGACTGCCAGACTGACTGATGGCTTGCTCCCATGAGTAGGGGGCGAGTCGTGCTATGAGAGCCGCGAGCTGCTGGTCATGTGATGAGCTGTTAAGCTGTGCAAGAGGAGTAGATTTGCATGGGTGTGATCCATCGTCTCCAGTCTCAGGAGCATGGAGAGCTACGCTGGGAAGGCGTGCCGGTGCGCGCCTATGGGCCAGAGAATAGCCGGGCCAAAGATGCGACGCGCCAGATTCTGATCGGTAACGATGAAGGAGCGCAGAACTTCCATCTGCGCTATTTTGCTGTGCAGCCGGGCGGGCATACCTCGCTGGACCAGCATGCCCATGATCATGGCGTCTATGTGCTGCATGGGCGGGCACGTCTGCGCCTGGGCGATGAAGAGCACGAGGTGCGCGCGGGCGATGCCATCTACATTCCGGGCAACGAGGTTCATCAATTCTTTGCTCTGGGCGACGAAGCCTTCGGCTTCCTGTGTGTCGTCCCGGCCAAAAGATGAGCGGGCGGGGGCGAACGAGCGTTATGCGTGCCGTTGAATATCACAGCAATCAGGATGTGCGGGTCGTGGAGCTGCCGCAGCCGATCATCGGCCCCGGCGAGCTGCTGGTGCGGCTTGTGGCCTGTGGCATCTGCGCCAGCGATGTCATGGAGTGGTATATGCGCCCGCGGGCCCCGCTCTATCCTGGTCACGAGCCGGTGGGCGTAGTCGAGGCTGTGGGGGAGGGGGTGGAGCAGTTCAAGATTGGCGATCGTGTCTTTGTGCATCATCACGTGCCATGCATGGTCTGCCACTATTGTCAACGTGGTGCCTTCTCGCAGTGTCCGACCTTCCGCGCCACGCGTCTCGATCCCGGTGGCCTGGCCGAATACATTCGAGTCCCCGCTGCCAACGTTGAGCGTGATGTTCTGCCGTTGCCCGCGTCGCTCTCGTTCGAGGCGGCTACTTTGATTGAGCCGCTGGCCTGCTGTATTCGCGGCATTGAGCGCGCCATGATGCGTGCCGGTGATCGGGTCCTGATTCTGGGGGCAGGCAGCAACGGCATCATGCTTGCCCAGCTGGCGCGATTGCGGGGGGCTGTCCGTGTAATGGTTGTCGACCCGATTGCCTATCGGCGCGAGCGGGCCTTAGAGGCAGGGGCTGATCTGGCCTTTGATCCAGAAGGGGAGCCGCTGCTGCCACGCGTGCTTGCTGCCAACGACGGACGCAAGCCCGATGTGGTCATCGTGACGCCGTCGAAGGTGCAGGCCATGCGTCAGGGATTGGAGCTAGTGGGACCGGGCGGAACGGTGCTGCTCTTTGCTCCGCCTCCACCGGAGGAGCAGCTCCCTGTAACGCCCAATGAACTGTTCTTCCGCGAGATCACGCTGCGTACCAGTTACTCGGCTGGACCCTATGAGACGCGGCAGGCTCTTGATTTACTGGCCACTGGTCGAATCCGTGCCGAAAGCGTGATCACCCATCGTTTCCCCCTGCATGAGGCGGCGCAGGCCTTCCGTCTCGTGGCCCAACCAGGCGAGGCGCTCAAGGTCGTGATCATGGCCGCCGCTCCTGACGCTGATCTGACCAGAGCAATGGCCCGGTCAGACAACCAGGCAGAGAGGGAGGGCGCGGGCCTGGCTTGAGCGAGCAGGCTGGCTCCCATCTCAGTGAGGCGATCTAGTGCAAGGAAGCACTATAATTCTTCACAGGAGAGAGTGCAGGCCCAGGCGGGCGCTTAGCTCAAGGGCGTCGAAAGCTGGCTGGGCGTCTCCTGCGGCACGGCAGTGTGAGCGAACGAAGGAACATCAGCTTGCCCGAGGGGGGCAGTTGTCCTACAATAGAACCGTATCTGTCGAGTAGCAAGAAGAGAATGATAAACACACATAAGGAAGGCAAGAGGATTGGCTGATGACGACAACTCAGGCTCAGACTCAGGTTGAGCAATGGACCAACCTTGCTCAGCAATTGCGCGTGGATAGTATTCGCTGTACGACCGCGGCGGGTTCGGGGCATCCGACCTCCTCGCTCTCTGCCGCCGATTTGATGGCAGTCCTGCTGGTCAGCTATCTGCGCTATGACTTTGACAATCCACACCATCCGAACAACGACCACCTGATTTTCTCCAAGGGCCATGCGGCGCCGCTGCTCTACGCTATGTACAAGGCGGCGGGCGCCATTACCGACGAGGAGTTGCTGACTCTGCGCAAGCGTGGTAGCCGGCTGGAGGGACATCCGACGCCAGTGTTGCCCTGGGTGGAGGTGGCGACTGGCTCCCTGGGTCAGGGTCTCCCGATCGGTGTAGGAGTTGCGCTGGCCGGCAAGTATCTGGATAAGCTGCCGTATCGCGTCTGGGTGCTGCTGGGAGATAGCGAGATGGCCGAAGGCTCTATCTGGGAAGCCATCGAGCACGCCGCTCACTATAAGCTGGATAATCTGATTGGTATCCTCGACTGCAATCGCCTGGGCCAGCGCGGCGAAACGATGCTGGGCTGGAATACAGCGGCCTATGCTGAGCGGGCTGAAGCCTTCGGCTGGCGAGCTCTGGTCATTGATGGGCATAACTACGAGGAGATCGATCGCGCCTATGCCCAGGCTATGAAGGCGGAAGGGGCGCCGACGCTGATCATTGCCCGCACCATGAAGGGCAAAGGGGTTTCGTTCCTGGAGAATGCCGAGGGCTGGCATGGCAAGGCCCTCAGCAAGGAACAGGAGGAGAAGGCTCTGGCCGAGCTGCCCCATGTGCGCAGCCAGATCTTTACAGTGCAGAAGCCTGAGAATCTGCAGCCGCCTGCCGCGGAGCGCAAGCCTCTAGAGTTGCCGCGCTACGCCAGTGGCCAGGAAGTACCCACACGCAAGGCCTATGGCGATGCGCTCAAGGCTTTGGGCGCTGCCTATCCCGAGGTGGTAGCCCTCGATGGTGAGGTCAGCAACTCGACTTACGCTGAGGAATTCGCCAAGGCTTACCCCGAGCGCTACTTTGAGCAGTACATTGCGGAGCAGCAGATGGTCGCGGCAGCCATCGCTATGAGTGTTCGCCAGCGCATCCCCTTTGCGTCGACCTTCGCCGCCTTTCTGACACGTGCCTACGACTTTATCCGCATGGGAGCCATCTCGCGTGCCAATATCCGTCTGTGTGGCTCGCATGCTGGGGTCTCGATCGGCGAGGATGGACCGTCTCAGATGGGCCTGGAGGACCTGGCCATGATGCGGGCCGTCTTCGGCAGCACGGTACTCTATCCCTGCGATGCCAATCAAACAGCCAAGCTGGTGGCTCAGATGGCGGAGCATGGCGGAATCGTCTATCTGCGCACAACGCGCGAGAAGACGCCCGTGATCTACAGCCCCGATGAGGAGTTCCCCATCGGCGGCAGCAAGGTGCTGCGCCGCTCGGAGAACGACCAGGCGACGATCGTGGCAGCTGGCATCACGGTTCACGAGGCCCTCAAGGCCTATGAGTACCTGAAGTCCGAGGGCATCCTGGTGCGAGTGATCGATGCCTATTCGATCAAGCCGATCGATGAGGAGACGCTTTTCCAGGCTGCCGATGAGACGAAGCAGTGCATTGTAACAGTCGAGGATCACTGGCCGGAAGGTGGTCTGGGTGAGGCGGTGCTGGAGGCCTTTACGCAGCGCGCTGGACCGCTGCCGCGTGTGGTCAAGCTGGCTGTCCAGGAGATGCCCGGCTCCGCCAAGCCTATGGAGCAGCTGGAGGAGGCCGGCATCGATGCCCACCATATTGCCCAGGCAGTCAAGGCCCTGATTCACCGCTAGCTCTCTCCGCCCGCTTTGGCATGCTCGTCCTGCCTGGAGCAGGACGAGCATGCCTGGACTGCCTGCGCCGGGCTGGGGCATAAGATCGACGAGTAGTGCATCGATCTGAGGTGAAGGAGGAAACCCGGTGAAGGAGATATCTCCTGGCCCGCAGCAATCCGTTTCCCGTCGACCAGAGGAGCCGCTGCGACCTCCGCGCGTGGTAACGCTGGCGCTGCTCTTCGACTGGAGCCTGCTGGTACAACTGCTGGCGATGCCGCTATTGGGGCGCTGGCTAGGGCTTTCTCCTTCGCTGCGCTTGCCCTGGCTCTCGCCTGCCCTCAATGCGCTGCTCTCCCTGCTCGCCGCTCTCCCCTTTGCCTTGCTGCTGGTGCTGTGCGGCGAGGGGGTGCGCCGTGGCCTTCCCTGGGCGCGCTCCGTGCAGGTGGCGCTCAATACGCTGCTCGCCCTGGCGGGCCTGGCCAGTATCTATACGCTCTGGCTCGATGCACGCGTAGGAAACTACTGGTCCCTGGTGACCCTGCTAACGCTGGGCGGACTGTCGCCCTTAATTGCCTGGGGCTTGCAGCGGCCAGTGACGCGCCGCTGGTTTCATCCGCCGCTGGAGCTGGCGCCAGGACTGAGACAGCGTCGGGCCAGCCTGCCGCCCTCCTGGCCCTTGCTGGGCGCCGCGCTGCTACTGGGCCTCCTGGAAGCTCTGGCGGCCCTTCATCGCTGAGCGCAGAGAGAAAGAATCGCCAATCGCTTGACAGCCCTGCCTGGTCCGGTCGCGATGCGCGCCAGCCGATCGATCTGCTCGCTTGCTCTCTACGGCGACTCTCTGCTTGACGACGGACCATCTGGGGCCGTATCATGGGGCCATACTGTTAGCCATCGTCTGGTGGCAGCCGTTGCCCCTTCCTCTCTCTGGACTTGGAGGGTTGGATTTCTGCCCGGCCTGGATGGTGAGCGACTGACCTGAGAGTGAGATAAATGGAGTGGGCGCGGCCTTGTTGATTATCAGGTTGAATGGTGCAGTGAGTGAGTCAGGAGACAGAATCGCTGGAGTGGCGTTCGGTCAAAGAGGCACTGGCTGGCTTTTCGGCTGAGGCGGTTCGCTCGACTCTCAGACGAAGGCCGGCGGTCGTCGCCTATACCGATGGAGCCTGCATCAAGAACCCGGGTGGTCCCGCTGGTTGGAGTGCTATCCTGGTGCCGGTCGAGCGGCTTGATGTGCCGCTGAGCGAGATCCCGGCTGAACGTATCGAGGCCCACGGGCATATTCCGCCTGCGGCCACAACAACCAACAATCGGGCTGAGATTGCGGCCTTGCTGGCGGCCCTGAGCCTGGCCCCGCCGGATCGCCCGCTCAAAATCTGGAGCGACAGTCAGTACACCATCAAGGTGGCGACGGGTGACTACAAGGCGCGCATGAACCCCGACCTCTGGCAATTGTTCCATTGGCTGGTCAATCATCGTACAGCGCCTTTGTCCTTTGGCTGGGTACGCGGCCATGCCGGGCAGGCTCTTAATGAGCGCGCCGATGAGCTGGCTGGCCTGGGTGCCTGGCAGGATGATCGTGCCGCCTATGAGCAGTGGCTGCGCTCGCAGCAGCCGGAGGCCCGTTCAGGTGCCGTTACCAGGAGCGAAGCCGATCAGAGCAGGAGCGGACGGCAAGCAGCGGACGATGGGGTGCGACCCTCGGCCTCGGAGCTGGCCCTCATGCGCGATCAGGTTCAGGAGCTGCTGACGCTATTGGAGAGCGGACGCATCGCGCTCAAAGACAACGAGCGTCAGTTTCTCTACAACATGGCCCAGCGCCTGCGCTACCCGGACTTTGTGCCGACGGCGGGCCAGCGCAATTGGCTCAAGGGTCTCTCGGCCCGTGCCCGTCGAACGCTTTGAGGGAAAGACCTGGGTGGGGCTGGCTGTTCGCTGATCACTGAGCATGAGCAGAGCAGCTCAGGCGTTTCTGTTTCTGGCCTTGCTTGCCTGTTGCTAGGAAGGACGGTTTTGTGTGATTGATCGCAATGTGGTAGAGCGTTTTTCGTCCTTGTTGGGGCTGGCCCGGCCCCCGGTGGGGCTGGCCTTCGTCGATGAGATCCCGCTGGGAGTTGAGCGGACGACGACAGGTGTTCCTTCGGCTTGCACTTTCTGGCGCCTGGCCGAGCAGGGCGTCTTTTATGCGACTGCCAGTGATCATCAGCAGTGTCCCATCGGCATGATCACTATGGGCTTTCTCTCCCCCCAGGCTCTGGACGAGCGGGGGCGCTCTCTCGTGCAGACAATGGCAAACGTCGGCTACTTCTCGCCCGAAGAGCTGCGCGGCCTACCGGTCGTGGAGAAGCAGCACGTGGCCATTGTCTATGGACGTCTCGATCGCTTCCCGCTGGAGCCAGATATCGTGCTGGCGCTCTTGAATGCCCAGCAGGCGATGCTAGTCGCCGAGGCGCAAGGAGCAGTCAACTGGCTGGAAGGGGGCCAGCTCGCCTTTGGGCGCCCGACCTGTGGTATCATTCCCCGTACGCTGCGTACAGGCCAGCCCTCGCTCAGCTTCGGCTGCGTGGGCGCGCGCACCTATGTAGGCATGGAGCCGTCACAGATGGTGCTGGCTCTCGCCGGGAGCCATTTCGCTGAGCTGGTCGCGCGTCTGGAGGGAAGCGTGACCGCCAATGAATCTCTGGCGCCCTTCCATGCCCAACAGAAGGCGAGCTTCCCCGCTTGATCGCTGGGGACCAACAATAGCACGGTTTCTGTTCTTCTCTTCTCTCACTGGCGCTCCCGCTGGAGGCAAGTCTGTCTGCCGCTGCGGAGCGCCAGCAGCTCTATCCGACCACAGTACAGCAGGCCAGAAAGGACACGCAGCGATGCCTCTCTCGGTGTCGAATCAGGCGCGCGTGCTCTTCAATCGTCGCGTCCCGTTACGCGATGGTATCACGCTGTCCGCCGATATCTATCTGCCAACCCAGGGAAAGGGACCGTGGCCGGCCATCCTCCTGCGCACACCCTACTTGAAAGCCCAGGCCCAAATAGCTCAGCGAGCTTTGGCCTTTGTGCGCTATGGCTATGCGTTCGTGGTGATGGATGTGCGAGGACGTGGCGACTCTGACGGTGAGTTCGTTCCCTATCGCCACGAGGGGCCTGACGGCTACGATGCCATCGAGTGGTGTGCTGCCCAGGACTGGTGCGATGGCAATGTAGGTACCCTGGGTGCCTCCTACGCGGGCCGCATTCAGTGGCTCGCGGCTCTGGAGCAGCCGCCCCATCTCAAGGCGATGGTTGTGCTGGTCGCGCCCTCCGATCCTTTCGTTGAGATACCGACGGGCCTCCCCAGTCCCATGCACCTCTGCTGGGAACACTACGTCAGCGGGCGCGTCACTCAGCCAATGGAGCTGGTCGACTGGGAGCAGGTCTACTGGCATCTGCCCCTGCTCACGATGGATGAGCGCGCTGGACGCTTCAATCCCCACTGGCGCGAGCAGATCGCTCACGCCGCGCTTGATGACTACTGGCTACCTCTCTGCTACCAGCGCCGCTTTGAAGAGCTGGCTGTGCCGGTCCTGCATATCTCCGGCTGGTACGATGACGAGCAAATTGGTACCCCTCTTAACTACATCGGCATGACCACGCGCGCCGCCACGCCCCAAGCCCGGGCCAATCAGCGCCTGCTCATGGGTCCCTGGGGGCACCAGGTGAATACGAGCCGCAAGCTAGGAGAGATCGACTTTGGTCCCCAGGCCCTGATCGATCTCGAGGCCGAAGAACGACGCTGGTTCGATCGCTTCCTCAAGGGGCGACGCCAGGAGCCGCCACCGGCACCGGTGCGCCTTTTCATCATGGGAGCCAACTACTGGCGCGATGGGCAGGAGTGGCCCCTGGCGCGTACGCGTTGGACGCGCTTCTACCTGCACAGCGGTGGGGCGGCTAACAGCCGTTTTGGCGACGGGCACCTCTCTCCAGAGCCTCCCGCGTCTGATGAGCCGTATGACAGCTACCGCTACGATCCCGCCCGGCCCATGCCTTTCATCACTGAACCGACCTCTGCGCAAATCGGCGGCCCCGATGATTATGCCGCCATTCAGCGCCGCGATGACGTTCTCGTCTATGTCAGCGAGCCGCTCAAAGAAGACCTGGAGGTGACCGGCCCCGTGCGCCTTGAGCTGTATGCCTCCTCGTCAGCGCCCGATACTGACTTCGTGGCCATGCTCCTCGACGTCTGGCCAGACGGCTTTCGTCAGCGCCTCTGCGACGGCATGGTTCGCGCCCGCTTCCGCGAAGGGATGGATCGCCCGCGGCTGATCGAGCCGGGCCGCATCTATCGATACGAGATCGATTGCTGGAATACGGCTCAGCTCTTCAAAGCAGGCCATCGTATTGGCCTGCAGCTCAGCTCTAGTGCCTTCCCCAAGTACGACCGCAATCTGAATACTGGGGCGGCGCTGGGCCTGACCAGCGAGATGGCTATCGCCGAACAGCGCATTTATCACGACCGCGCTTATCCCTCGGCCCTGGTCCTGCCGGTCATTCCCTCGGCTGCCTCGCCCTCGCCTTTCCCTGTCTCCGAGACGTCGCGAGGGACGAGCAAGTGAGCAGTACCTTGACAAAGCCTGGCTCGTGCAAGATGATAGAGGGCAAAGGAGCGAAGGGAGCTGAAGTGAAGCGGGCCTTCGACTAAGGCCGGGCAACTGTCGGCACGTGCGCGTCCAGTAAAAGTCTATCTGGACCAGCGCTGGCCTGCAAGTGGCGCCCGCCAATGTTATGGGGGGAAGAGCAGTGACTACGATTAAAAGAGTGCCGGAGGCGCAAGAGCAGAGCGTGAGTGCACGCCCTGAGCAGCAGCCCACGATGGCGCAGGGGCAAGAAGAGCAGCCGCGGGATGAGCGGAATCCAGGTGTGCCGCTCGACCTGGGCTGGCTGCGCGAAGTGCACGTCAATCGCAGCGCAGTCGAACGCCGGGCGGCCACCTTGCCGGCGCGCCGCACTGTCAAGCGCGAATGGCAGGCTGCCTGGCTACTGCGAGCCATCACCTGTCTGGATCTGACCACCCTGGCCGGGGACGATACGCCTGGCACCGTGCGCCGGCTTTGTGCCAAAGCGCGCCATCCTGTGCGCAGCGAGCTGCTGGAAGCGCTAGGGGTTCCCGAGGAGCGCATCCAGGTGGCGGCGGTTTGCGTCTACCACAACCTGGTCTCGGTGGCCGTAGCTGCTCTGCGCGGCACCCAGATCCCGGTGGCGGCGGTCTCTACTGGCTTCCCTGCCGGTCAGATCGCTTTAGAGCAGAAGCTCGCCGAAATCGCGGCTTCGGTGCGGGCCGGGGCGCGGGAGATCGACGTGGTCATCTCGCGGGCCCACGTTCTAACCGGCAACTGGCAGGCTCTCTACGATGAAGTACGAGCCTTTCGCATGGCCTGTGGAGAAGCCCACATGAAGACCATCCTGGCAACGCACGAGCTAGCCACTCTGCGCAACGTTGGTATGGCCAGCCTGGTCTGTATGATGGCTGGGGCTGATTTCATTAAGACCTCCACCGGTAAAGAGGCGGTTAATGCAACCCTGCCAGTGGGCCTGGTGATGACGCGCGCCATTCGCGACTACTACGAACGCACTGGCTACCGGGTTGGCCTGAAGCCTGCCGGCGGCATTCGCAGCGCCAAAACGGCTCTCGACTGGCTGATCCTCATGAAAGAGGAGCTAGGCGACGAGTGGTTGAACAGCCGCCTCTTCCGTATAGGCGCCAGTGGTCTGCTCTCCGATATCGAGCGCCAGCTCTCTTACTTCGTCACCGGCCATTACGCCGCTGCCCACTATAACCCCCTGGTCTAGTGAGCCACCCAGCTCGCCGATCTGACGCGGGGCAGCCGGCTGCCCCGCGTCAGGTGATCAGCGTCGTGTAGACGACAAGGCGGAGCTGTGTCTGATGCTCGCTGGCGATCCAGTCACCAGCACAGGTAATCAGATTGAGGTAGTGGCCACTGGTATCGGCAAAAATCTGTTGCAATGGGGCCTGCGTCGGCGGATAGTAGGCCAGGGCATGTACCCGGAAAGACCACCACTCTCCCTGAGTATCGAGCACCTGAACGACGTCGCCTGGCTTCAGCTCACGCAGGCGCCAGAAGACAGCCGGTGCTCCCCCAGGGCGGTCGAGATGCCCATCGATCACCGCGCTGCCGCGCTCGCCAGGGCGCGGGCCAAGTCGGTACCAGCCCACGTCGTCCCAGGGCTGGCGCACTGGCACCTCCAGCTCGCCGCTGGCCGTGACCCCCACTGCCTCAACGATGGCATCCACGCCGATAGCCGGAATGCGCAGACGCATCGGCACTCCTGGTTGGCCGCTCATCGAGCGCGGAGAGCGATCGGGAAGGCGGGCCTCCCCTATCAGCAGCGGCTGGCCGTCACGGACTTGAGTAGTGGCCGCCCCGGTCGAGCCGCAGCTGTCTAGCGAGAGCAAGAGAGCCAGCAGAGAGCAGACCCACAACAGTGCCTTCAACCCTGGCATAATCCAACGTCTACGAGAGCCTCTCGACTGCCTTGCTCGCCTTCGCCGGTCCTTAGCGTCGGCTGCGCAGCAGAATAGCTGTAGATCCACCAATTAAGAGTAGGAGAAGCGTCAGAATCAATGGCAAAGCTAAAGGCACGCCTACCTGAACAGGCGGAGTAGTCGAGGCCGCGGGGTCGCTGCCGGTGTCTGGCAGGCCGGGTGTCCCGGCAACCTGACGCGCTACCAGTTCCAGCTTTGGCGTCCCCAGCGCTAGCCCGATGCTGAAAATGCTGGTAATCTGGTTGGCTGCCACCTCCAGCGTCGTCTGTTGAGACACGTGTTGCTGTGTCAGATCTACATCGAACGTATAGTGCCCTGGGGCCAGCAGGGTATAGTCGCTGGCCTGCAGATACTGCAGGTTCTTGATCAACGGATTGCCATTAGCGGTCAGCGTAGCCGGCCCACCCTCGGGCGAGAGGTGGTAGAAGCGCAGCTTGGCCTTGCCGGTTACCAGGCTGTTATCCTCCTTGAACACCACCAGAGACAGGCCGGTTGCTTGAACGCCAATAGCCGCCACCGTATAGGCGAAGCCCGGCTCAACCGACAGGGTCTGTGAAATCACCGCCGCGTCTGGCCCCTTGCCGATCAATGCCACCTGCACCTTGTGCGGTCCCGGGGGAATGGCCAGATAGTCGGTCACCGTGCCGAACTGGAAGTTGCTCAGGGCGCGCTGCCCATCGAGAAAGACGTCGGCGACGCCGATATCGGGCGAGGCATGCATGATGCGCACAAAGGCCGCAGGGGAGGCCGCCGCCTTTGGGGTGGCTCTTAGCCCTGGTGCCCAGACAAGCGAAATAAGACAGAGTATGACGAACACCTGCAGAAGAGTGCCCATCTTGGGGCGACGACACATGCAGCTTCTCATAGGCTCTCCTCCTGAGATCGACTTGTCCCTGCCTTTGGTTCGATCCGAGTGGTTAGGTCCGAGACAGAAGCGCTTTCTGGTGGTAGAACGAACGAAGATGGTTATGAGTAAAATAGAATTTTTACACAAGCCAATCCACTCTTCAGAGGACACGAAGCCTGGCTGTGAAGGTGAAAGCCAGGCGAACCATCTCTTGGAGGATGGCCTCCTGTAGCGTTGATGAGAAGCACCTGGCCCTTGCTCGTCTGCCCTGCTCGCTGATCGCCGTCTCTGACGTGATGGCTATACCCGCTGACTGGGAGAAGAGAGCGGACGTCGCTCCTTGAGAAGCAGCTTGCCTCAGCGGCTGCGCTCCCCTTACAGAGGGAAAAAGCGTTCTCTGCCTTGCTGTCGCCGGAGGCGTCGAGAAAAAAAGCGATATTCTGGATTCTGCCGGAGCGAGCATGCTCGTGCCCGGAAGCGTGCAGCCTGTGCTGGCAGTCCCTGCTCCTTGAGCGCCTGTTGAAGGGTCTCGTAAGCCTGAATTGCGCTTTCATACTGCCACAGGCGTTCATATGCCTGCAGAAGCTCGTAGCTGGCCCCTGGCTCTTCCTTGTGGATGTGTGGCGCCGAGAGAATCTCTTCATCGCCCAGCAGATCGACTCGTTCCCAGGCGATGGTGGCAAGCCTGACCTGCGACCAGTCGAGGCCAGCGACTCGTGCGCTGCCGTGCTCAGCGTCTTGCAAGAGAACGCCCTCCAGTCTGGTATGTGCATTGAGCCAGGAGCCGCGCAGATCGGCACCTGCCAGCCATGCCTCTCGCAGATCGGCGCCGCGTAGATCTGCGGCAAGGCAGGATTGGCAGAGATTAGCCCCGTGGAGAATGGCCTCCCGCAAATCGGCCAGCCCGAGATCAGCTCCATGTAAATCAGCCTGGCGCAAATTAGCGCCACGCAGGTTCGTAGTGCAGAGATTGATCCCTGCGAGCATGGCCTGCTGCAGATCGGCCCCGCTGAGATCCGGCCCCTGGCCATAAATAGGACTGGGCCTGGCGAACACCAATGGCCGTTCGTGCAGATGCCAGTGATTCCAGGCTTCTACGCCCCGCCTTAGCATTGCCAGATGCTCTGGAATACTCATCGGCCTGGCCTCCGTGTGGTAGAAGCCGTCCGGGTGACCCGCGCAAAATGCTGGAAGACGCCAGATATCGGCTTCTTGATAGTAAAGAATGAAATACCGTACTATCCGTAGCTATAGCTCTGTAGCCCTCAGAAAAGTATCCGTAATTCTCCTACCCGGGACATGAACGCTGGCGAGAGAGAAAGTTGCATAACTCTTGTTTATCTATCGATCAACTCGTATAATGGAGAAAATATTGTCCACAAGCGTAGCGATAAGCTGGAGTCAGCGATGCAGAGGACAGAGGCCAGGCTGAGAACGGGATCTATCATTAAAGATCCCACTCAGACCCGCTATCGTGTCGAAGCTTGCCTGGGCACAGGAGGGTTCGGTTCGGTCTACCTGGTGATGGAACTGCGTGGCTCCGGCAAGCTCTTCGCCCTCAAAGAAGTTGTGACGACCACCGAGCGCGAGCGGCGCAGCCTGGCCCTGGAGGCCAGTCTGTTGATGCGGCTGCAGCATCCGGCCTTGCCGCGCGTCTATCGCTTTTTCGACGATGTGCGCAATCAGCGCAGCTATTTATTGATGGATTATATCCGCGGCGCCAACCTGGAGGAGCTGCGGCGCCTCACCCCTGGCCGGCGCGTTCCCTTAGCCCATCTGCTGACGACGCTGGAGCCGGTCATTGATGCTCTTGACTATTTGCATAGCCAGCAGCCGCCCGTCATCCATCGCGACATCAAGCCGTCGAATATCATCGTTCCTGCGGCGGGGCGCGGTGCCGTACTGGTCGATTTCGGTCTGGCCAAGCTCTATATTCCTGATGGCATGACGACGACGATTCGCCAGGGTACCCCTGGTTACGCGGCGCCGGAGCAGTATGGGGGACGAGGACGCACCGATATACGCACCGATGTCTATGGGCTGGGGGCAACGCTCTATACTCTGCTGACGGGCCAGTTCCCCTGCGATGCCTTTGAGCGCGTGCTCCTGCTCCAAAACGGAGCAGAGAGTGATCCCCTGCGGCCCGCCCACGAGCTGGTCCCCGAGCTGCCGCGCGCTGTGAGCGAGGATCTCCAGCGAGCCCTGGCGCTGAACAGTCAGGAGCGTTTTGCCAGCGTGCGCGAGTTCTGGCGTGCTGTTGTCAGCCACGCTCGCATTGATTCAGAGGCGACAGCGGCCCGCGAGGAAGCAACGCCCTCGCTAGAGGTGATGGCCGCTTCGACCGAGCTATTCCCGGAACGCAAGATCCAGGAGAGCCGCCGGCAGGCGCATCGTCAGCGGCGCCGTCTGGTGCTGAGTGCGCTCATTCTGGCGCTGGTGCTGACGCTGATGGCAGGTGCATTCACAATCGGACTGAACAGCCCCCTGCGCTCGCTACTGGTTCACTCCGCTGCCCCGCTAACGCCAACAGCGCCGGCGCACGCGACGGCCAGCGCCTCGTCGCCGGTCCCGCTGGCGGGCGAGGCCTATCCCTATCCGGCTCTCTTTGCCGCCTATGTAGGCACCGCTCAGGATCTGCTGACCAATACGCGCACTCCTCTGGTGCTCTCCCACCTGCAACAGCATCAAGAGCACTTCTCTGGCTTTTTCAGCGGCCTGGGGCAGAGCGGACCTTTCTCAGGAACGCTTGAGCGGCAGGGCGCAGTCCATTTCACGGTTCCTATTTACGGCGGTAAGGCGAGCCTGGTCTTCGAGGGAATGATCAAGGTAGGCAGTCAGATGGCCGGGAGCTTCGAGGTTCATGATGAGAACAACCATTTTACCGGCGAAAGCGGCCTGTGGTCGCTCTCGCCCGGCTTTCCTCCCAGCCAGTAACTGAAAGCCTCCCTTGCTTGCTCTTCTCCACCTCTGGCGGCTCGCGATGGTCACGCCTGTCTTATAGTCTATCAGCGAAGGAGAAGGAGGCCTGGCTGAGGCTGGCATCCTGCTCGACTGCTGTATCGCCCGCTGTTGGCTGTTCTGGACGTCCACGGTCGAGAGGAGAGAGCAGGCTGACGAGCCAGGGACTTGCCGCCGGGGCGTGAGGCGGGATACAATAGCCCGTACCGACAGCCTGTCATTGGCTCTCTTGCGAGACGTTGAGGGAGGGGCGCATCATTGCTATGAGTGTCTTAGAGCTATTTGAGTCAATGGAATATGGGCCGGCGCCCGAGGCGGCAGAGTCTGCTCTGCAGTGGCTGGCCCAGCGTCAGCCGTTTGACCTGTTCATCAACAATCGTCGTGTCAAGCCGGCCAGTGGCCAATATCTGGAAACGATCAATCCGGCCACGGGGAAAGTCCTGGCGCGTGTAGCCGCGGGCAACGCTGCCGATGTCGATGCCGCTGTAGCTGCGGCGCGCCGGGCCTTTCCGGGCTGGAGCAAGACCCCTGGTCATGTGCGGGCGCGCTACCTCTATGCCATCGCCCGCCATATTCAGAAGCATGCGCGTCTGCTCGCTGTCCTGGAGACCCTCGATAACGGGAAGCCCATTCGCGAGACCCGTGACATCGATATTCCGCTGGTCGCGCGCCATTTCTACTATCATGCTGGCTGGGCGCAGCTCATGGAGAGCGAGCTGGCGGGCTATGAACCGTTGGGAGTTGTGGGCCAGATCATTCCCTGGAACTTCCCCTTGCTCATGCTGGCCTGGAAAGTGGCCCCGGCCCTGGCCATGGGCAACACAGTTGTGCTCAAGCCGGCGCGCTACACTCCCCTGACGGCCATGAAATTTGCCGAAATTGTCGAAGAGATTGGCCTGCCCCCAGGAGTCGTCAACATTGTTACCGGCGAGGCCGGGCAGGTTGGCGAGGCTCTGGTGCGCCATCCCGACGTCAACAAGATCGCCTTCACAGGTTCCACCGAGGTGGGCCGTGCCATTCGCCAGGCCACCGCCGGCTCCGGCAAGCGCCTCTCGCTAGAGCTGGGCGGCAAATCGCCCTTTGTGGTCTTTGAAGATGCCGACCTGGACAGCGTGGTCGAAGGAGTCGTCGATGCCATCTGGTTCAACCAGGGCCAGGTCTGCTGCGCTGGCTCACGCCTGCTTGTCCAGGAGAGCATTGCCGAGCGCCTGGTTGCCAAGGTGCGAGCGCGGATGGAGAAGCTGCGCGTCGGTGATCCGCTGGATAAGGCCATCGATATCGGGGCCATTGTCTCGGAGTCTCAGCTGCGCGAGATTCGTCGCCTGGTCGAGCGCGGTGTCGAAGAAGGGGCCCAGCTCTGGCAGCCGTCAACGGCTTGCCCGCGCGAAGGCTATTTCTTTCCGCCAACCCTCTTCACCAATGTGGCCCCGGCCATGACCATCGCCCAGGTCGAGATCTTTGGTCCCGTGCTCGTCACCATGACCTTCCGTACGCCGGAGGAGGCGGTGACGCTGGCTAACAACACTCGTTACGGACTGGCGGCCAGCGTGTGGAGCGAGAATATCAATCTGGCCCTGGATGTGGCCGCGCGCTTGCAGGCAGGCACCGTCTGGATCAATGCCACCAATCTCTTCGACGCCTCCTGTGGCTTCGGCGGCTATCGCGAGAGTGGCTTCGGGCGCGAGGGCGGCAAGGAAGGCCTCTACGAATATATACGTCCGCGCTGGGAAGGTGCCGGTGGACGGGCGGGCCGACGACGTGGACTGGCGGAAGCCTCGGCAAGCGGTGAGCATAAAGCCCAGAGCGGCAACGGTCATGCCGAGCATGGTAGCAATGGTCTGGCCCTGGCCGGCAGCGAGGTCTTTGCCGATCTGGCTGGGCGCATGCCGCCGATCGATCGCACCCCCAAGCTCTTCATCGGCGGCAGGCAGGTCCGTCCCGATAGCGGCTACAGCCTGCCAGTGCGCGACCCCCAGGGTATGGTCATTGGTCAGGTCGGCGCGGGCAATCGTAAGGACATCCGCAACGCTGTCGAGGCGGCCCATGCCGCTCGCTCCTGGCGCGGAGCTTCTCCTCACCAGCGGGCTCAGGTCCTCTTCTACATTGCCGAGAACCTGGCAGCCCGCGAGCAAGAGTTTGCCTTGCGCCTGGTCCAGCAGACAGGCCGCGCCTATACCGATGCGGCGGCAGAGGTCCAGGCGGCTATCGCGCGTCTCTTCAGCTACGCCGCCTGGTGCGACAAGTTCGAGGGCAGCATTCACCGCCCGCCGTTGCGTGGTCTGGTCCTGGCCGTGCGTGAGCCAGTGGGGGTGATCGGCATGGCCTGCCCTGATGAGTTCCCGCTGCTGGGCTTCCTCTCGCTGGTGGCCCCGGCCCTGGCCATGGGCAATACCCTGGTGGTGATCCCCTCACCGCAGGCCCCGCTGAGCGCCACCGACTGCTACCAGGTCTTCGAGACCTCCGATGTGCCCGCCGGGGCCGTCAACATTGTGACCGGCGAGCGTGAGCCGCTCGTTCAGGTCCTGGCCGAGCACGAGGATGTCGAGGCCGTCTGGTACTTCGGCAGCGCCGAGGGCAGCAAGCGCGTTGAGCTGGCCGCGGCCAGCAATATGAAACGTACCTGGGTCAACTATGGCCATCCGCGAGACTGGCTTGATCCCGTCCAGGGTGAGGGGGAGGAGTTCCTGCGCGAGGCGACCCAGGTCAAAAATATCTGGGTGCCCTATGGTGAATAACGGGCGCCGCCGCGCTGCGGAGATGCGTCAGCCTCTCGCATATCTGCTTGCTTGCTGCTGCTGCTGATCTCCCCCTCTCCCCTTGACAAAGATACATACATGTGGTATGTATGTAAGCAGAGAGGTGCAAGCGATGCGGAGAACGCGGGAAGCGGCGGCCCAGACGCGTGAGCAGCTGCTCCAGGCCGCGCTGAGCTGTTTTCTGGAGCAGGGCTATGCGGCCACCACCCTGGAGGAGATTGCGCGCCGAGCCGGGACCACGCGCGGCGCCATCCAGTGGCACTTTGGCAGCAAGGCTGATCTCTTCAATACCCTGGTGCGCGAGCAGTATAAGCGCGCCGCCCGCAAGCTGCAGCCGCTGTATCAGCGTGACGGAACCCCGCTGGAGACACTGCGGCAGATTCTCCTGGCCTGGCTCAGCTATCCTGAAGAGGATGCCGACTTTCGCGCTATGCTCGAACTGACAACTCTGCGCACAGGGATGCTGCCCGAGCTGCAGGGCGGCATCGATGAAAAGGTGCAGGCTGTTCAGGCCAGCATTACCTACTTTGCCGCGCTCCTGCGTCGCGCGCGTGAGGCCGGCGAGATTCGCTCTGATATTGTCCCCGAACGGGCGGCCACCGCCGCCTATAGCCTGATTATTGGTCTAACCAGTCTCTGGCTGCTCAATCCCAGAGCCTTTTCTCTACGCGCCTATGCCACCGAGGCCGTGGAGATCTTCATTCGCGGCCTGCGTCACTCCTAAGCGGAGTTTTTTTTGGACCCACATACATACATTCTGTATGTATATAAAAGAGAAAGGAAACAGCTGACTATGTCACTGCTCAGCGTCAGCGGCCTCTGGAAGAGCTATCGCTCACGGGGCCACAGCATCGAAGCGCTGCGGGGTCTCTCCCTGGACGTCGCGGAAGGGGAGTGCTTTGGTCTGCTTGGGCCAAATGGGGCGGGCAAGACGACCCTCCTGCGTATTCTGGCCACCTTGCTGCCACCGGACCGTGGGAGCGTTACCATTGCTGGGGCCGACCTGCGGCGCTCTCCGGAGCGCATCCGTCGCATCCTGGGCTATGTCGGGCAGCAGGGAGGTACTGATATCCTGACGACAGTTTTTCAGGATCTCCTGCTGCAGGCCCATCTCTATGGCTTGAAGGGTCAGGAAGCGCGGCGGCGCGTCAGCGAGCTATTAGAGCAGTTGGAGCTGAGCGACCTGGCCTCCAGGCCGGTGATCGCTCTCTCGGGCGGTCAGCGTCGGCGTCTCGACCTGGCGCTCGGCCTCGTCCATCGTCCTCTTTTACTCCTGCTGGATGAGCCGAGCCTTGGCCTGGACCCAGTCAGTCGGCGGCAGCTCTGGGACTGCCTGAGCGGCCTGCGCGGGCAGGGCACCACCATCCTGCTGACGACCCACTATCTTGACGAAGCTGATCAACTCTGCACGCGCCTGGCCATCATTGATCAGGGGCGCATCATCGCCGACGGCAGCCCGGCCCAGCTCAAGCAAGAGAGCGCTGGCGAGACCCTCATCCTCACCCTGGCGCCATCTGGGCTGGCCAGTGCTAGAGAACAAGCGAGCGCCATTCTGCGTAGCTGCCCATTCGTCCGGGCCATTCGCCAAGAAGAGGGTGGAGAAGAGCTATATCTCTCCGTGGAGCGGGGCGAGAGCGCCCTACCCACTGTACTGCACCTGCTAGAAGCGGCGGGTCTGACCGTCAGCAGCCTGATCTTGCAGCGGCCCTCATTGGACGATGTCTTTCTTCGCTATACTGGTCGTTCCCTGAAAAAAGCCGCGGCCACTGCAGTTGTCTCTCCTGCTGGTCCTGCTATGGCCTGGAGGAAAGGAAGGTGAGAGCTATGTCTCTCTTCGCCGCCATCTGGCATCTCTGGCTGCGCCATGCCCGCCAGACCTGGCGCAACCCTGTTTGGGTGATCTTTGGTCTCTTTCAGCCGCTCTGCTATCTGCTCCTCTTCGCCCCATTGTTGCAAGGCCTCAGCCGCGTCCCGGCTTTTCCGCCGGGAGGGGCCATGACCGTCTACACGCCTGGCCTTCTGGTCATGATGGCTATCTTTGGAGCGGGCTACGTCGGCTTTGGTCTCGTTGTCGAACTCCAGAGGGGCTTTGTTGAGCGCCTGCTTGTGGCGCCCATCCCGCGGGCGGCCTTTCCGCTGAGCCGTATCCTGCTGGACATTGTAACCCTGCTTATGCAAGCGCTTCTGATCTGCCTCATTGCCCTGCCACTGGGCCTGCGGCCCTCGCTGGTGGGTTTACTGCTAACCTTGCTGCTGCTGGTCCTAGTGGGTGCGGGCCTGGCGGCTTGCTCCTACGCCCTGGCCTACCTGTTGCGCAATGCGGAAACCCTCTCATCCCTGCTCAACATGGTCAGTGTCCCGCTCATCCTGCTCTCGGGCATCACACTACCCCTGACTCTGGCTCCGCCTCTCTTGCGGGACGTGGCTGCCTGCAATCCCCTGGCCTACGTTGTAGAAGGGGCGCGGGCCTTGTTTCTGGGCAGACTGGAGGCTGTAGCCGTCTGGCAGGGCTTTCTCTGCGCCAGCCTGCTCGCGCTGCTGGCTCTGGTCTGGTGCCTGCGCTCCTTCAAGCGGGCGGTCGTCTAAACAGAGCTGAGCCAGCGACCAATCTGCCGACTCGCTCAACCTGCGGCGGCCTCAGTCCGTCCCCGGTCTGGGGGCAGGCAAAGCAAAGACCTGGTCGCCGCAGGCGATGGCCACCGCCTCCTCTGCAGGGCAGGTGGCATAAAAGCCGCGCTGACCACGATCCAGAAACTGCAAAGCTGCCTTTAGCTCAAGAGGAGAGGCGAAGAGAGCCTCTGGACCCAGGGCAAAGCGCGTAAACTCCAGGCAGGGTGTTGCCACACGGAGCCGGATCAGCCCGACCGGCTGCGCTCCGGTGGACCCCATAATCAGCAGCCCATGCGTTAGCTGTTCCAGGCGCAGCGCTTGCTCAGTAGCGATCAAAATATTCTCGCCTGCGCAGCCATCCGTCAGATGCTCCCCGAAGCGGGCGCGCATCGCCTGGTAGTGGGCCGTAAAGCCCAGCGACACGCCATTCTTACCGCCACGGTTGCGTGAGCCTGGATAGTTCTGATGATGAACGTCGAGCAGGCGGCTACCATCTGGCAGCAGAGCGAAAACGCCGTGCGCAGATAGCCAGAGCTGGGCCACCGAGCGCAGCGGAGCCGGATCGTAGCGCAGCCCTTCCTCATCCCCGGCCACCTTCAGTGGGGCCGTCTGTACCTGGAGGCGCACAATAGGGCCAAGCGGCACCAGCGCGCCGGCCTTCTCTCCTCTGAACTGGATGGACATCGGTCCCACCTCCTTAAATGTCTGACGCTAACAAAGCGACAGGACGATCCCGCGTCCTCGTGGGTATCGTCCTGTCGCTGCTCTCTCGTTGAGCTATTCCACTGCGAGCAAAAGGTCCAGGTAACACTGAGGCTAGCGGCCAACCACGCGGCGGAGCTGGCGTACCACCTGCTCCAGCTGTTCGGCGGCGTTCGTCGCCGAAGTCGCGCCTGCCGCGAGCTGCTCGCTCACCTGGGTGGTCACCTTAATGGCCGTCGCCAGTTTCTGATTACTTGTCTCCTGGTACTGGATGGCCTGTTCGATGTAGCGCGCCGTATTGGCCATCTCCTGCAAAGCTCGCTGGGCCGTGCGTGCGTCAAGCTGGGGCCAGCGCTGGAGCAGCTCCGTCACCATTGAGGTCAGCTGGCGAGCGGCCACATTACTGGCATCGGTATAATACTGTACCGACTGCAGACCCACCTGGGCGGAATCGATCACCCACTGCTGTTCGCTAGACGAGCTCTGCTGCTTGGCCGCCAGCGTCTGCAGCGACTCGCTGCTGCGGCGCAGGTGGTCAACCGAACGCAGTATCGGCTGCGTGATGCGCTGACCGAGCCAGAGGCCGACAAAGGAGGCCAGCAAGAGCATGGCTGCTGCGATGACAATGGTGCTCACCATCTGGTTATTCACCACCGCCGTCACTGTGCTGACCGGGCTGAGCACGTAGTAAGTCCAGGGAACGACTGTCATCTTGTGCCGCAAGATCTCGTACGGCTCATTCTCGCTGGCCGGGGTGGCCTGGAAGGACGAAGATGTCTGGCTGCTATGCAGCGAGTCAGCGAGCGTGTTGTCGGCCAGCAGTGGCAGGCTATCCTGATTGCCCTGCAGGCCATAGAGGCCCTCGGTCTTAACATCCTGCATTTCCTGAATCGAGAGAGGGGCCACCGCCTTGAAGCGACGTGCGGGATTGGGGTCGGCGATACGCACCCCACGCTCGTCAAGCAGGAAGGCATAGCTGCCCGGCCCATTGGCGCCGGTCTCGCTGTTGACCGTGTCCCAGATGAAATCGATATTCAGCGAGGCACGCAGGAAGCCGATCACATGTTTTTGATAGGTGATGGGAGCATAAATATCGACCGAAGCCTTATTGTGGGCGCTGTCGTAGTAGACGCCGGAGATAAAGAGCTGGTTGGCGTCGACGCGCCGCAGGTAGGGGAGGGGTACGAGAGACTGGCCCCGGTTCTGGGGGTGGACGTTCGTCGGCCAGTACTGTACCAGGTGCCCCTGAGCATTAAAGAGGCACCAGAGTGAATAGCGATTATCGCGGTTTATTCCTGCCTGTAGAGCGTAAAGTGAGTGAACGCTGAAGTTTGGATCTTCGCGCTCAGCAGGGGGAGCGAGTAGGAACTGGATCACTGAGGGGACCTGGACGAGGGTCTCGGCGTCAAGCAGGCGTTCATTCAGGTAGTTACTGATCAACTGCACGCGCTCGCTGGAGTCGGTATCCAGAGAGGTGCGGGCCTGGGTAGTCAGCGCTGGGAGAGAGATGAACTGGCTGACGACGATAGTGATGAGCAGCGGAACGATAGCGACAAAAACCAGGAGCAAAGAGACGCGCGCGGTCAGGGAGAGACCCCGCCGGCGATATGAAGATATCGCTTGATCACGCATGGGAGAAAACCCGTCCTTTGGTATCCAGGGGGCGGCCAGCGGCGCCCCGGTCTACTGGCACTGACATACTAATGCTGGCACCGTCCTACTGGATGAAGTGGCCTGGCCTGCTGCGGACTCGACCGCCGGTCCTGGCGGGGGCGAGTATTACACAAGACCTCCGGCCTGGCTACTGGCAGGGTATTGGGTAGCTGCCAGGCTGGGCCAGAGGGCGGCCAGGGTTAGCGCTCGACGAGCGCCACATCCTCTCTATTGCCTGATAAAAACCTATTTTTTATTAATAGGTAGTCATCCTTGAATGAATTACTACGAAGAAGGGGCCACGAAGCCGGCGTGCTCTAGATCGGAGAGCAGGCGCAGGACTTCTTCCTCACTGCGGCCCATCAGGCGGGCCAGCTCGGCTGGTGTGCGGGTACCATCGATCAGCAGATAGAGCCGGCGATGGGCGCGAGAGAAGCCGAGCTGTTCCAGGCGCTGCAAAGCGTCGTCGTAGAGCGGCACACGGCTTGGGGTGCGGGAGAAAGTCCCGCTGCCGGGCAGGGGCACCCTCCTGTCCGGTCCAGGCCCAGTCTGGCGCGGAGGCAGCGGTGGGGTGATCCGTGGGCCCGTATCTGGGCCTGTGCCCGACCCTGGAAAGGAGAGCGAGCCAAGTGGGCCCGAGGGAGAGGGTGCGGGCGTCCGGCGCAAGCGCGGATCGGTTCCCTGGCGCTGCGGGAGAGCCGGCAGTGAGCCGGGAGTAGCGTGCCCATCGAGCAAAGGCGGTAGTGGGGATGAGGGAGGGCTGAAAGGTACGAAAGCAAAACGGCAAGGACCCCAGAGCTTCAAGCGTCTGAGGGCTTCTGCGCCGCTATGTGGCCCGAGCCGTGCCTGCACAGGCTGTCCATTCACAAAAGTGATGGCACCCTCTTCCAATGCTGTACCTTCCCCACGCTCGACCGTCAGCAGGCCCGTCTTGCGTCCTAACTGAACGACCTCGATCACGTCGGCGAGCCGATTAGTGACTGTCTGTCGTTGCTGTGGCATGGGTGCCTCGCTCTGCCCGATGATGTCCGCTCTCCGCTCCCCATTGAGACGAATGTCGGCAGCAACCGTCAATCTATGATAGCATAGACGGGGTAAATGTACCATCCCTAGCGTATCTTCTGGGATATCTTTCTTAGCACGTCAGGGGCTGTTTCTGTTCCAGGTGCCTGCTGTGATAAAATCTGCATGGTTGGTATTTCGGGAGAGGCCTGGTCGATCTTAAGTATGCTGGATCGCTGTAGGGAAGCAGAAGGAACGTAGGGGGGCGGAGTAGCGTCCGGTTCCAGGTGGAGCGGGCCGCCAGGAAGTGTGGAGAGGTACCTGCCTGCGCCAGGCCAGGACAGGCGGGCAGGAGTGGACACCTCGGGCTTGCCAGCCGTCGCGGCTGATGCTATACTGCAAGAGCGTTTGCTCGCAGCCGGTCAGGTCCCGTAGCTGGCTGAGGCTGGCAAGCGCTCACTATGGCCTGTACCCAGAGAGGAGCGTCTGCTTATGGAGTCTCGCGGCTCATCTTCTCATGGCGAGACCGGGCCGCAGCCGGAGGTCGCAAGCGGCGCCACGGCCCGGCCAGAGATGGATGAGCGCCTGTTACCCTTGGCGCAGTGGTCGGTTTCCGCTCTGGCGCGGGCCTGTGCCGAGGAGACGAGCCGCTTTCTGAAGCAGGATCGTGCGGACGAGCGCTACTGTCTGGAGCTGTTCCGGCGGGCTTTGCTGCTGCGCGATGAGGAGGCCTGGGCTTGCCTCTATCAGCAGTATGCCCCCCTGGTCTTGAGTTGGGTACATCAGCATCCGGCGGCCTCCCCGGTGTTGGAACATGATGGGGGCCAGTCGGTAGTGAACCTGGTCTTCGCGAAGTTTGCCCAGGCGCTCACTCCGGGCCGGGTCCAGCAGTTCGATTCCCTGGCTGCGCTCTTGAAGTATCTGAAGATGTGCGTGCACAGCGTGGTAACCGATGAGAGGCGTGTGCAGCAGCTTCAGCAGCTTGAGCAGACGCTAGAGGCTCTGGAGCATGAGCCGGCGGTCGCCGATCCCGCCGAGGAGGTGGTGGCTCAGCTCTCGGCTCAGGATCTCTGGCAGGCGATCCTGGAAGAGCTGCATAGCGAAGAGGAACGCATGCTGATCTATCTGGCCTATGTTCAGGGATTGAAGCCCTCAGAGATCTGCCTGCGCTTTCAGCATCTCTTCCCGTCGGTGAACGATGTCTATCGCCTGAAGCGCAATATGCTCGATCGCCTGCGACGCAATCGCCGTTTGCAGGCGCTCATGAAGGGCTGCTAGAGTGAGCACTTATCGCTCAGATCCCTTTCGCTCCCCTCTGGCCGGTCAGAGGCGGGTTTCATTCACAGCCTGTGAAGGCTGGCGGGGGGCGCAGAGATGTTCACGTAGTGAGATGCTTCCCCGCCTGGCTCTTGCAGGCGGCTGTCAAAGGCGTTAAAATCCCAGGAGTGGCCGTTTATTGGTGGTGAGGTCAGGAAAGCAGACAGGTAGGCAGACGGCTTACCTCTCGACCCGACTCCTGAAGCTGGTCGGGTCTGCGCTGGTTGCTCAAATCAGACGCAAGAAGGAAGAAGAAAGAAGGCAGATAGCTGCTGCGGTCTCGCTGGTCCGGTGAGCTGAGGGCCTGGGTGGAGGTCTGGAGCTGTGGGTGAGTAAGGCTGTAGATGACGCCGCTGCCAGCCATTCTTATCCAGTTCAGTCAGAGGAAACGCTCATGGAATGTCGTCAACGGGGCGCTATCAGCGACGAAGAGATGCTTGCCTATCTGGCCGGCGAGGAGGTGCGACCAGCTGTGCTGGAGCACCTGGCTACTTGCCCCGCCTGTGCAACCCGGGTGGAGAGCTATCGCCGCCTTGAGTTAACTTTGCTCCAATCCCTCTATCGTTGGGACTGCCCCCCGGCTCAGGTGCTTGGTGAGTATTATCTCGGTCTGCTCAACAAGGAGGTCGCTGTGGCGGTGCGTTTCCATCTGGCCACTTGCCAGCATTGTGCGGCGGAGTTGGCGGTCCTCTCCCACTTTCTCGCCTCGGAGACGCGACTGGCGGAAGCTTCCCCACTCTCTGAGTTGGACCTTGCTGAGTTGGAGCTGGCGGCCTCGCTGGCCCTTGAGCAGGAGGAAGAGGCTCCGGCAGAGGCCGAAATGGGCGAGATGCTGCCCTGGCCCTCTTCGTGGCCCCTGGATGATGGCCCTCCTTCCCAGACCCATCCCCTGGCGTCGGCCCGGACGGGCCGTCCGTCGCTGGGCGAGCAGATGGCTGCCAGCGCCCGCCGGATTGTGGCCACGTTGCTCGCTCCCCAGCCACGCCTGGCCTACCAGCGTGATCTGACCCCATCAGAACAGGCTGAGGCGCTCTGGCCACGTCGCTATAGCGCCGAGGATTTTAGCATTTCACTCCATGTAGAACATGGTTCCTCGCGTCAGGATGGCCTGGAGTTGATCGGCTTTGTGACGCGCAAGGGAACAGCTCTGGAGGCCCTTCAGGGAACGCCGGTGCGCCTGACTGCCGCCTCGGGGACCGTGCGCTCTGGTCGCATCGATGAGCTGGGCAATTTCCTCTTCTCCGCTCTGGCCCCGGAAACCTATACCCTCGAATTGCAGTTCCCTGAAGGCACTGTGGTCATTGAGTCGCTGCAGCTCGCTCTCCCAGAGTAGCGCATTCACGCTCTCTCTGCGCCGCTCGCTTCTACCGGCCTTTGCTCAGCGACCTCTCTCTCTGCCTCCCCCGGCTGGCATTGCGTGATTTTTTGGCCATCCAAACGTTTGGAATCTGGCTGAGGGAGAGAAAGAAGGGGGCAACAATGGCTCGCTGTCAGGTTTTTTCTCTCCATCCTTTCTGGGTTTCTTTTTGGCTTCTTCTTTGGCGTTGTCTGTATCATTGTGGGTCTTGGTGATTGGGATCGGCCTGGTCCAGGAATGGAACGTTCTGTATGGCATACAGGGGCAACACTGGGGCACACTGGGAACTGCTGGCTGAGCTGCTTGTGAATGCAGACGAGAGTGAGGGCCAGCGCTTGCTGAGGGAGCAGCTGCCCTTGCTGGACCCGTCGGCCCTGGCTCGCCTGGTCATGTGGCTGAAGCGAGAGGCCGATCGGCGCTGGCACGATGAGCCGCAGCTTTCTTTGCGCCTGGCTGCTCACTTGCTATTGATCGGCGAATGGACAGGCAGGCGCGACTATTGTGGGCTTGGCTTGCTGACCCGGGCCGAGGCTCTGCGGCGCCTGGAGCGCGATGAGGAGGCGTTGCGGGACTTCGATGCGGCTGGGGCCGCGTTTCTGGCCTGCGATGACCACCTCGGCTGGGCTCGCACGCGCAGCGGACGGATTGCGGTTTGTCTCCAGCTGGGCCGTTTCCAGGAGGCGTTGCAGGACGCTGCGGCGGCACGCGCGATCTTCCTTCGGCAGGGCAATTGGCTGCGCGTGGGTCAGATGGAGGCCAATGCGGCCATCGTCCACTATGAGCTTGGTCACTACGACCAGGCCCTCACTCTTTTTGAACGGGCTACCGAGGCTTATCGCCGCCACGGCGAGGGGATTGAACTGCCTCTGGCCCGCGCCTGGGCCAATAAGGCTGTCACCCTGGCCGCCCTGGGACGCCTCCGTGAGGCGCTGGCGCTGCACGAGCGGGCGCGGGCCATCTTCGCCTCCTATCGCGGTCAGGAACTAGCGGTCGCACGTCAGGAGTTGAATATGGCCCAGATCTATGCAGCTCAGGGTCATTTTAGCCGTGCCCTCGCCCTCTTTGAACGCAGTCGGACAACTTTTCAGCGGCACGCTCTGGCGCTGGCCGCCGCTGAAGTGGCCTGCGAGACCTGTTATTGCCTGCTGCGTTTGAATCGCGCTCGTGAGGCGGCTGAGCTGGCGGAGGAGGCGGCGGCTTTTTTCCGCACGGTTCCTGGTGGTCGCGGGCGCCACTACCTGGCGCTGGCCTTGATGTGGCAGGCACAGGCAGCCCTGGCGATGAAGGAGCTGCGCCGCGCCGAAACGCTGTTGGCGGAGGCGCGCACGCTTCTGGAGGCTGGCGGCCTGGAGGTACCGGCGGCCTCGCTGGCGCTGTTGCAGGCAGAACTCTTGTTTGCCAGTGGACAACTTGAGGAGAGCCTGGCGGCGGTGCGTCTGGCGGCTACAGCTTTCTCCAGGCAGGCAGCCCTCCCCCAGTTAGCGCGCGCCCTCTTGTTGCAGGCTCAAATTGCTATGAGCCGCGGCGACGAGGCGCTGGCCGATTCGCTCTGTGCTCAGGCACTGAAGATGGCGCAGGAGCAGGGCCTGCTGGAGCTGGTCTATCGCTGTGAGGATTTACGCGGGCAGCTCGCAGAGGCCCGTGGGGAGTTGGAGGAGGCTGCTCGGGCCTATGCACGGGCGGTCCAGGGGATCGAGGAGATTCAGGCCCGCCTTGTCTTTGATGCGCGCGCCAGCTTTCTCGAAGATAAGCGAACGCTCTATGAAAGGGCGGTACGCCTGGCCTTGCTCCGTGGAGATGGGGCTCAGGCTTTGGGGTATGTTGAGCAGGCCAAGTCGCGGGTGCTCGGCGACTATCTGCGCAATACTGTTGAGATTCGGGTCCATGTCGAGCGGGCGGGGCAGCCAGAAGTTGAGGCGCTGCTGGAAGAGCTGGCGCGCCTGCGTGAGGAACAAGCCTGGTTCAGCTCGCTCGTCTATGGCACGGAGCAGGCGGTTGAGCTGAGCGATACGGCCTTCAGGCGCCTGCCTGCGCTTGATCCAGCCTGTGCCCGTCAGGAGATGCGACGGCGCGAGCGACAGATTGAGCGCTTGCTGGAGCAGCTGGGCCTGCCAGCTATAGACGGCACCTATCCCTCGCGGGCCGCGAAAAAAGTGGAAACAGGCTGGCTGGAGCGCCTGGCGAACCTGCAAGGCTCGCTGGAGCCGCGGACAGTGGTGCTGGAGTACTATCTGGCTGGAGAGGACCTGTATGTCTTTTCGCTGGCAGCGGGTCACCTGCGCTGGCGCCGTCTGCGGGGAGCTGTGCCTGAGCTGGAGCGCCTCTATGCCCTCTGGCGCCTGAATCTCGATCTGGCAGGCCAGGCGGCGGCGGCCCCGACTGGGCAGGCGACCCGTGAGCTGGCGGAGCTACAAGAGAACTGCCTGGGTCTGTTGCAGAGGCTCTATCACCTCCTGCTAGATCCAGTACTGCCCGTCCTCTACTCCTGCGAGCAGCTGCTGGTGGTCCCCTATGGCCTGCTGCACTATCTACCATTCCACTGCCTCTTCGACGGGGTGCAGTTTCTGGTGGAGCGTCTGGCAGTTGCGTATCTGCCCTCTCTGGGCCTGCTGGAGGTCTGCCGACGTCGCGGTCGGCGCCGGCGGACAACCCGTCAGGCGCTGCGCCAGGCACTGGTGCTGGGCCTCTCCGATCGCGGGCGCCTGCCGTGGGCGGTGAGCGAGGCGCGGGCCGTGGCCCGCTTGTTGGGTGCTCCCTGCTATCTTGATGCGGAAGCCACCAGTACGCGCTTGCTAGAGGAAGGTCCGCTGGCGCCGCTGTTGCATATTGCGGCCCACGGCCTCTTCCGTCTTGATGCTCCCAATTTCTCCTTTATCCAGCTCGCTGATCGCCAACTGAGCACCATTGAGGTCTTTAATCTCGACCTGGCCTCTTGCTCGCTGGTGACCTTGAGTGCCTGTGAGACGGGGCGGGTGGCTCTGGGTGGGGTGGATGAGGTCATGGGCCTGGGGCGGGGCTTTCTCTATGCGGGAGCTGCTTCGCTGCTGCCAACGCTGTGGAAGGTAGATGACGCCAGTAGTGCCGGACTGATGACGCTCTTCTACGAAGGGTTACTGGCCGGTCGCTCCAAGGTCGTGGCCCTGGCCGAGGCTCAGCGCGCCTTTCTGGCCCGGACGCGCTCTTCGGCACATGCTTGCTATGCCCATCCCTATTTCTGGGCGGCCTATCAGCTGATTGGCGACCCGGGTCCTCTACTCCAGTGAACTGGCCAGCGCTGGAAGATTGGCAGTAGGATATAATTTGGGCTGGATGGAGCATAAAAAAAGAGGAGCGCGTGGCAGTGAGCGGAGAGAACCGCCGCCGTGGCCCGTGGCTGGCCTCCTCGCCAACGCGCATGCTGCAAGGAGCGGATCGATGCAAGAAGAGCGCGATGTTTTCCCCACGTCCTTTCTGTTGGATGACCAGCAGCGGCGCCTGATCTTGAGCTGGAGTGACGGGCATGAGAGCGTCCACTCCTGGGAGAAGCTGCGCCGGGCCTGCCCCTGTGCCTTCTGTGCTGGCGAAGGCGGGTCGCCGGGCATGTTACAGCGCCGGCAGCAGTTGAATAGAGAAGAGACAACGCTGGTCAATCTGGAGCCGGTGGGACGCTATGGTCTGACTCCTATCTGGGAGGATGGCCATCGAACGGGCATCTTTACCTTTGAAAAGCTGCGCCAGCTTTGTGAATGCCCGCAGTGTCGTCCCAGCGGCAGGTAGGACAAGAGCAATCCAGAAGTCCTGTCCCTCTTAACAAAGGCGGCGCTCTGAGCCATAGTAGTAAATGTAGTGCATCTAGACAATGGCAGACATGCATATCTCGCTGCAGAAGAGTGAGCGCCGTCTTTGTGAAAGGAGGTTCTCCATGAGCGGAGGAAGCTCACCTGTGCACGAGAGCGCCTCAGCGCGCCGCCATCCAGGGCGCCTGCTCTCAGGCTGGACGGTTCGCCTGCTGGTTGCTTTTGTGATAAGCTGGCTGCTGCTGCTGGCGTTCTTTGCAAGTGGAGCTGTCTCACACTAGCATGGAATAGAGGTCTGCCGCGCAGGTGCCTCTTGGTTGGCCCGGTGGCTGGTGGTCGCCTGCGCTTCTGGCTCCCTCTGTTGATCCCCGCGCCCGGCTGGCAGCCAGCGGGATCTGACCGGCCAGGAAGCTGGCTCCTTCCCGGCCTGGACAGGTCGCCGCTTGCTGCTTGCGTTGTTGCCTGCCATCAGACCTGGCGACTCGGTGCCAGCCCTCCTACCTCCTATCTCTCCCCATTCAGGAGCGCCGACCGCCGCATCTCTTCAGCGCCGACTCTGGCTGGTTGGTCAATCCTCCCATCTCCCCTACTCAGGCACGCTTGCGCCCCTGTCCGCCTGGGATCTCAGGCTGAGGCTGAGGCGCGTGCCTCGCGTATCGAACGGGCGTAGGCTCGCAAGCGGGCCGATGAGAGGCGGCGTTCGATGATGTGTTGCGTCACCGGCAGGGTGCGCAGCCTGAGCGGCAGATGCGGGAGTGTGCTGCGCAGCCCCTGCATGACCAGGTCAAACGCTTGCTGATGCCGGGGTCCCCAGGGATAGCCGTAGAGGCTACGCACCCGTTCCGGCAGCAGACCGCAGGTGATCAAGAAATGGAAGTGCAGCACAGGACGAAAGACGGTCGGTAGGGGCGGAAACAGCACAGTATGGGCCAGACGGCGTGCCTGGGGTGTAGCCGCCAGCTGATCGCTCTGGACCATCTCCTCGACGTAGCGCTGCAGCTCAGCCAGCGTCGCTGGCATAGATCTGGGCTGCAGTCCAAGCAAGCGCGCCTGGGCCTTACTCTCCTGATAGTAACGCTCCTGCTCGTCGGCTGTCAGCGGTCCGATCAGGCTGGTATAGAGTAGCAGCGCCGTGTCTACCAGGGTGGCGTGCACCCAGAGGAGCAGCTCCTGGTCACGGGCGCGGTAGAAAGTGCCACGGCGATAGGCGCCGGCGTCCTGGGGCAAATGGCCGAAGACACCGGCGTGGAGCCGGTTAATGGTGCGGGCCGCCTCATGGGCTTCGGGTCTATCCCCGAAAGTCAGAATCTGGCCGAGCATGAACGTATGTAGGGTACGTGCCGCCGGATCAGTAAGATAGCTGCTGTGGGTATAGACGCCCTCGGCCACCAGCGGGTGGGCGATCTGCAGCAGAACCGCGCGCGCACCTCCCAGCAGAATGGCGGCCTCGCGTGTAACTTTCCAGGTCACACTCTCGGGGCCGTAGTAGCCGTAAAGGCCAGCCTCTGCTCGTCCTGGCTCCACTTGTCTGGCCTCTCTCATGTGTGTTCTCCTCGTTTGTTCCTGGCTGGGCCCTGCCTCTGGCTCCCTCCTCTCTCACCCTCGTGATGTTCTAGAGCTATGCCTGCCTATTATGCTGGCTCCTGCTCCTGATGGGTCCTCTGGAGCTGCGCCAGGCGCTGCTGAAAGGCGCGTCCCATCAGCTCCTCGGCCTTCTCAGGATCTTGCTCCATGACTTGCAGAATCAGAGCCGTGTCGCGATCCGGCGCCAGCGTCAGATCGTGCTGGTCGTGCAGGGCCGCCTGGATCATTTCGTCGGCAACCTGCTCGGGTGTGAGCAGGGCCTGAATGTTGAGGAGCTGCGAGTCGGCCTCGGCCTGTTGCACCATGGGGGTGTCTACCCAAGAGGGATAGACTGTTGTGATGCCGATGCCGCTGCCATAGAGTTCCGCCCGCAGCGCGGCGGCGAAGCCGCGCACGGCCCACTTGCTCGCGCAGTAGCCACTGAGGGCGGGCACTGGCAGCTTGCCTGCGACCGACGAGAGGAAGATGAAGTGGCCTCGGCCCTGGCGGCGCATGGCAGGTAAAGCTGCCTTGACACAGTGGAAGGTGCCCATGAAGTTGATGGCCAGCAGCGCCTCCATGTCGCGGGCGGTGAAGCTGTCGATCGGCCCACCGCGTCCGATGCCAGCGCTGGTTACCACCAGGTCGAGATGACCGCCGTCAAGGGCCACCGCCTGGCGCATCAGCTCCTCGACCTGGGCTTCAACGGTGACGTCGGTGACAACAGTCAGGACCTTGCCCCGCTCCTGCCTCGGGCCGCTGCTCTCCTGCTGTAAGCGCTGCGCGGCCTCCATCAAGCCGCCCTGGTTAATATCGGCAAGCACGACATGTGCGCCTCGCTCGTGGAGGACGCGGGCCGTTGCCAGGCCGATGCCGCTGGCTGCCCCTGTGACGACGGCCACGGCGTTCGCAATCGCTGTCACTGTCATTGCTCGCAGCTCCTCTCGCTTTCGCTCTGCTCTCTTCAAGCTGTGCGCTCTCTGGCCTTGTTCTGCCTCTCTACGGGGCAGAACAAGGCTCCTGTGCGGATTCTACCGCGTCCGCGAGGGAGCTGCAAGGTCACGCGGGGGCGGGCCTGCGCTGCGGCCTGCTGCTCAGCGCGACTGCGGTGGCAGGACCTCGGGACTTGGGGGGCTTTCTTCGGGGTAAGAGACCAGCGGCTGGGTGTAGCGCCTGGCAGCGGAGGCCTTTTCCTCTGGGGCGGGCGTGGAGATATCGGACGACATACCCCTGGCGGCCTGCGTCTGCGCCGGGTAACCCTGATGGTAAGGCGTGTAGGGTGGCTCGTCGACTCCGCTCGTGGGCGCCTCTGGCGCTGTTGCTGGTGGATTGACCAAGGGTGGCGAGACTGGCGTAGGCGTAGGCCCTTGCACCCCAAACAGGCCCGTGAGACTCGATCCCAGGCTGCTGATGATGATGGAGAAGAGCAAGGCCAGCAGGAGCCAGCTCCAGGAGCCGTTTACCATCAGCAATGCAATAGCTAACAGCCAGACAAAGCCGTTCAGGCCAGCGATCAACCGTCCCCGGGCCAGAGACTGGAAAAGACAGCTCACAGCTAAACCGGCGAAGAAAAGGGGAAAGAGCAGGCCCCAGCGACCGCTAAAGAGCGCATAGGCGACTCCGGCAAAAGTTATGAGCATTACTACTGTGCCCAGACCGGCCAAAGGACCGGCATAGAGGCGCTGCTGCCAGCGATAGGCGCGCGCCTGCTGACGCATCTGTTGTCGATAGAGCCGGGCTTGCAGGCGAGCCTGCCGGCGAGCGGCTTTCATCTGCTGACGCCAGTCTGGAGAATTGCCCATCATGACCCTGTTCCTCGCTTCACTAGCTCTCCCTTGCCCCAGGCGAGGGGGACGTAAAGGGAGAGGATGCCCTCCTCTGTGATAGACGCGGCAACAAACCCCTGCTCCAATGCCCCTATCTTCTTCCGCAAGCTGAGGCTGCCATTCCTTAAGAGAGGCGCCCCACGCGCGTCCGTGGCAGCATTGCCTCGAGAGTGCGCTTGATGGCCAGCAGGGCCATCTCAATGTGAGGGCGCTCGATGCCATAGTGGCTCACGGCGCGCAACAGGCCATTACCCATGCTGCTCAGGAGCACACCTTCGTCTTTCAGGCGAACCAGAAACTCGGCGCAGCGCTCCTCGGGTAGAACGCGCTCGCCATCCTGCAGGCGGAAAATTACAATATTGGTCTGGACGCGCTGGGCGTCCAGCTTGACCTGGGGCAAATCAGCCAGACCCTCGGCCAGAAGACGGGCGTGGGCGTGATCCTCCGCCAGACGCTCCACCATCTGCTCCAGGGCCACAATGCCAGCAGCCGCCAGTATTCCGGCCTGACGCAGTCCCCCGCCAAGAACTTTGCGCACCCAGCGCGCACGCTCAATAAAGTCGCGACTGCCTACCAGCAGCGAACCGACAGGGGCACTCAGCCCCTTCGAGGGACAAAACATTACCGAGTCAGCCTCAGCCACAAGCTGACTGACAGGCACACCGAGGGCCACCGCTGCGTTAAAGATCCGTGCTCCATCGACGTGCACTTTCAGCCCGCGAGCATGGGCCAGACCACAGAGGGCCGTCATCTGCTCCAGCGAGAGCGCGCGACCACCGCAGCGGTTATGCGTATTCTCCAGGCACAGCAGAGCTGTCGGGGGCGTATGCTCATCGCTCTCGTCGGTAATGGCCGCCGCCAGCTGTTCCTGGTCGAAGCCTCCATCTGGCTGGTTCGGCACGACCCAGAGCTGGATACCGCCCAGGCGGGCCGCTCCCCCGCCCTCGTAGCGATAGATATGGGCCTGATCGCCAACAATGGCCGCCGCGCCGCGTGGCACGTGCGTCAACATGGCCGTGGTATTGCCCATCGTCCCGCTGGTCACAAAGAGCGCCGCCTCCTTACCAAGGCGCTGCGCCGCCAGCTCCTGCAAGCGGTTCACCGTTGGATCTTCGCCGTAGACATCATCGCCTACCTCAGCATGATACATCGCCTCCCGCATGGCCGGCGTCGGCTGAGTCACGGTATCGCTGCGCAGGTCAATTACCATCGTACTCTGTGCTCTCCTTCTTTCCTGTTCTCTCTGCTACCAGCAGAGGCTGGGCAGGAGCATGCTCTTTCAGTATACCGCACAGGCCACAATGGTGCAGACAATCGCCCGGCAACCCGGCAATACAAGTCAGAGGCTCCATGCGGACCGTACTCTGCCGATCGGCATGGAGCCTCTGGTAAGAACCAGGCGGAATGGCCTGTGCTATCTGCGTTCTGGATAGGTGTTGCTCAATGTAAGGCCCCGAAGAGGCGGATCATAGCGAAGGTAGAGGCGCCAGTGGTTTCATCCTGGCGGACCTGTAGCATCACCAGGGCCTTATCACTTGGGTTCCCTAGCGAATCGAAACTGATGCGCCCGCTGGCGCCATCGAAGGCTGGCAGGGGACCGTTCCCAAGGGCATCGAGCATGGCGCGCACATTGGCGCCAGTGAGCGAATCCTTGACATAGGAGGCCGCACGAGCAATCACACGCACCGCGTCGTAGGTCATGATCGCGTTCTGATCGGGGGGCGGTGCGTTATTGGCGCTCTCCTTCTGGTTCTGGAAGATTCCAGCCCAGTCAGTAAAGAGCGTCGGCTGCTCCAGGGAGGGCACAGTATTCCACTCGCTTGGATCGGCATAGGCCAGTACATAAATCCGCTGCATATCTTCGGGGAAAGAGCGTGCCAGCAAGGCGTCCTCGCTGTCCCCTTCGCCCAGGAGCAAGCGAGTAGCGACCGCCGGACCGGCCAGGACCTTCAAGTTGGCCAGCGCTGTATTAGCGGGCTGGGCGCGTGACAGGAGACCGATCTCATGGGCCAGACGTACCGCATCGACGTCGGTGCCGGCCAGGAAGATCACGTCGGCCTGGTGGGCCAGCGCATCGGCGATTGCCGTGCTATAGCCCTCCACCGGCGTCGTCTGAGTGACGAAGGTGTCTCGCGCGCTATCGATCACATGACCATTCAGTACCTGGACCCGAGCCTCGAAAGCATTAGCCAGCGCCGTACTGGCTGCATCTGTTGGCGAGCGCATCACCAGGATCGCGTTGGCGTGCAACTGCTGCAGCGCAAACTCGGCGAGGGCGTCGCCCTGGACATTGTAGGGAGGACTGATGCGGAAGAAATACGGATTGCCCACCAGATTCACGTCGGGCGCCAATTGGGAGACCAGCGGCAGATGGGCCGAAGCGATCAGATCGCGCACGGCCTGAGTCTGGCTGCTGGAGGGCCAGCCGACCACCCCGATGATATGATCCAGGTTATCCGCCTGCGTCACGCGATTGACGATATCGCGTGCCACTTCGGTCACACTGGCCTTATCGGGAGGTGAGCCAGCGATCAGGATACGCAGCTGATAATTATGAGGCAGCCAGGCGAACTCATTGATCTCGTATTGAGCCACATAGATGCCCTGGAGCATAGAGCGTGTGGCCGCCAGGGATTGTGGATCGTTGGGGTTGAAGCTCAGGCCCACCACGATAGTCACGAACGGCTGGCCATTCTGCTCGATCAGCAGATTCTGGCTGTAGATCAGCGCCTCCGCGTCGGTCGGATCGAGCGCGATGGCGGAGCTGAGGGCGCTGGCCGCCGTATCTAGATCACCCGTCTGCAGGGCGCGAGCGGCGGCCTGTTTTTGTTCGACATCCTTGCGCCCGGCGTAGGAGTCCAGCACGAAGCGTCCGTCGCTGACAGCGATGCCGCGTGTCTGCCAGCTCTGCTGTTCATGGTTCAGCTCCTGCTGCCAGGCAGCGGCGGCCTGGCGAGCCTGCTGAGCCGTGGCGGTCTGCTGAGCCAGGGAGGTAGCGGTCGCCGCGGGATTGGGGACCCCTGCTGACTGCGGAGCCCGCTGGGCGGCCACGATAATGCCTCCCACCAATAAAGCAAAGACCAGGAGCATGACCGCGGCGAAGGTTAAGGTAGAGCGACGCGTACCAGAGCGACGTCGGGGCCGAGCGCGGCCTGGTGGTAGCGCCTCGGTCGAAGGCGAGAGTAGAGCCTCCTGGCCTCCTCGTTGTGGCGAAGCGGCTGCAATGGCTGCCAGTTCCTGCAGCATCTGGGCCGGGCGCAGATAGCGCTGAGCAGCGGCCACGCGCAGGCCACGCGCCAGAACAGCCTCCATGCGAGCTGACACCCGGGGGTTCAGCCGGCGGATTGGCGGATAGAAAAAGGCCATGTGCTGGCGCGGATCGTAGGTCGTCAGGGCATAGTAGAGTGTGGCCGCAACCCCATAGAGATCGGTGCGGGTATCGGTCACACCGTGGAACTGCTCGGGGGCGAAAAAGCCGGCGATGGCTTTGCCCTGCATCTCTGGGGGGAGACGGGGAGGAAAGAGTGGCATCAGAATCAAAGAGACCTGATGGCCATCCGGGCTGATGATCACCGTCTCCGGGCTGATAGCTCCGTGGACCAAAGGCGGTTCCTGCGAGGCCAGCACCTGGACCAACTCGCAAAGCTGTCGCCCGTACTCAGCAACCAGACGTTCGGGCAATGGCTCCTCCTGCTGCTCGACGAGCTGGGCCAGGCTCTGTCCATCAGGATGCTGAAGCACAATGTAGTAGCAGCCGCGCTCGCTGAACATGTCAATCAGGTGAGGGAAGCCGCGGTGCTGGCCCAGCTCAGCCAGACGCTGCGCGGTCATGCGTAACTCTTGCTCCAGCCGGGCAGCCTTCTCGGCGGTGGGGATCACCTCGCGAATCAGCACCAGTCGGCTCACCGACTGCGCATCCCTGGCCAGCCATGCCTTTCCCTGATCATACTGGCTACGCGGGAGGGGCAGCTCCTCGACAATACGATAGCGCCCCTCGCGTAGAACATCGCCGCGTAGCACCGGGCGCGTGGCAACCAGACTGAGCGGCCTCGACACCGTGGTGACCAGCTCGCGGCTTTCCTGACCTAACGATAGCGGGCGGCTCCCTCTGTCGGGCAGGCGGCCATAACCACAGCGTGGACACCCCCCATTCAGCGGTTCCCCTTCAAAGTGGCATTGAGGACAGCGCATAGGTCTTCCTTCCAACTAAGGTCTGTTGACAGACGCACAGTTGTTCCTTCGTGTGCGCTTGGGAATGGACTGCATTGCATACACAAGACAAGCGGACGGAGCTGGCACCCTGTCCTTCGCTCGCTTCTCTCTGGCTTGCCTGCCTATGCCTGAACAGACATCTCTTTTCTCTCATGCCGCAGGTAGACGGAGCAGTCACTAGCAATACCACCCTCTTCAGGTGCTGCGCTTGTGCCCTGCTTGCTGGCTCACTCGACTGCCAGGTAGGCAGAACGAGGCTAAACACCCTGGTGGTCCTGCCCACCCCTTGGGCGGGACTGGCCGCTTGTCTTATGTACGCCTGGTCTGGCTACGCTTCTGCTCTTGTCTGTCTTGCTCTGTCTCCAGAGGATATCGTGCTCAGGCTTATCCTGTCAAAATGGTAAACCCAAGGCCCTACCTTCTTCATGAGATAGGAGAAAATGGCCATCGCTTTGCTGGTTGAAACAAGGGAGCGGTTTATGGTACCATTCTCTCTGGCAGAGAAAGGACTCTCCCCTTCTTGTGCCTGTCCGGGGATTGCGTCATGGCATTCCCGGCGGGGACCACGTCAGAGCAAGCGTGGAAGGATGCCGCCAGGCATGCCGCTCGCTCGGCTCGGCCCAGGCCATCGATCGAGCACGACACGCGAGGGAACCAGGGGTGCCATTTCTGGCGTGGTTATAGTGGATATAGAGGTTGTTCCTCCAGGGGTTGTTGAGTTTAGTCTAAGGAGCTGTCATGAGTGAGCTGATTCTCTCTGCTATGCTCCCCCGGCGGCAGGGACCTGTCGTAGAGCTAAGCGCCGAAGAGCGCGCGACCTTGATCACCATCCTTGATCTCCTCATTCCGGCAGATGGTGACTTTCCCCCGCCCTCCAGTCTCCATTTGATTGATGAGTTCCTGCGTTACCTCCGTGCTGAGGCATTCCGTTACCCATCGCTCTCTCTGAGTCTGCCCCGTTTGCGCGCTGTGTTGCGCGACCTCAATCTCGCCGCCGACGGCAACTTCTGCAAAGCCAGCCCCGAGCTTCAGCAAACGATTCTCTGGCAGCTGGAGCAACGTGATCCGGCCTTTTTCCAGGCTCTGTGGACCCTGGCTAATCACAGCTACTATGCCCGCCTCGCCATGCGAGGCCGTGCCAGTGCCCCGGCCCCTCTCTCGGCCCCTGCCTCGGCGCCAGCGCCAGCGGCAGAGCGCTGAGCAAGAGACCCCAGGGCCATCTATCGGGCTTCTCATCTCTTGTTCGCCAGCCTGACTGACTGACTGACTGACTGACCTTGCCACTCGCCCTTGCCCTTCTCCTCAAGAGCAGGCCTGGTGGGTGCGAGCGAGCCTGGAGATGAGCGCAGATAGTGTGGCCGGTAGAGGAAGGAATGTTTGGAACGTCGGTGGCGGGCCCGGCAGAGGACGTCTCTTCTCATGGCCTGGTTCCTCCCTGCGCTGGCGCAAGGACCAGCGGGACAGCTTCGGCACGGGCCACGCCCCTCCATCGCTGCCTGATTCCCACGAGGGATCAACTACTACGCCCAGGGCCTTCTGTCATGCCCGATCGATCGCCTCAGATCTCTGTAGCCTCTGCCCCTGACCTCCGAACGAAGGACTCCAATGAGCCTGGCTACTGTTAGACGATTTCCACGGGCCTCCCGCTCTTTTCGGCCAGCGCTGCATCTCTTCCGAAGCCGCCGAGGCCGGGTCAGGCGTTGCTCATGGAGTGCGCTGTCGCAGGCGTTCCAGCTCTGCGGCGTCGGGGACGGCGGCGCTTCCTGTTAAGGCGGTCGTTGCCAGACTGCCGCAGATGGTGCCGCAGCGCAGGGCCTCGGGCAGCGAGTAACCGTGGAGCAGAGCATAGATAAAGCCGGCATCAAAGGCATCCCCTGCCCCGGTCGGATCAATCACCTCGCTTACTGGCCAGGCCGGGCAGTGCCATAGCTGCTCTCCCCGGCAAGCGAGTGCGCCCTCGGCCCCTAACTTGATCACCACCAGCGGGGCCAGTTGAGCCAGCTGGCGGGCGGCGGTCTCGGGATCGCGCGCCCCAGTCAAAGCCTCCGCCTCCAGACGATTGGGGAGAAAGACCGTGCACCGTCGAAGCACCTCCGGCACTCGCTGGTCGCCTAGCAGCCTGGGATGCCAGCCGGTGTCAAGGAAAACCTCGATCCGCTGCTCGGCAAACAGCTCCAGGGCAGGCCCCAGGGCTGGATGCAGATGGAGAAAGACGGCCCGCCAGCGATAGCGCTGAAGCAGTGCGCGCAGCTCGGGGAGCGAGAGCGGGGGCAGCAGCTCCGTTGCCAGTGCTGGGGCCTCCTCTCGACTGGCAGACCCGGCTGAGGCGGCGCTTGGAGAGAGAGAGGCAGCCGCCGAGCTGGAAGGGGCAGGGCGCTCAACGTAGGAAACGAAGCCACGCTCGTCGCCGTGGACCAGCGCCACGCTCAAGGCGGCAATGCGCTGCTCGCGCTGCCGCACCAGATCGCTGCAGATGCCGGCTCGTCTGATCTCTTCGAGCAGGTAGCGACTCAAACAGTCGTTTCCCAGCTCGCCGAGCAGGGCCACCCGCAGGCCAAGACGGCTCAACGCCGCTGCCGTGTTAAAGACCGCTCCTGCACCGATCGCGAAGCGTGTCGCGTAGATCTCCTTTCCGGGCGCCGGCCAGTGAGGAAGGCCGCTGAAGATGAGATCTACGCACGGATTACCGATTACCAGCACATCAAAGTCGTTGCATTCCACTGCCAGAGACACCTATTCCATACCCGCCTATGCTCGTGATCCACCCGCTACCTGCTCGCCACTGGCTCTGGCTGACGGCTCAGACCAGGCGAACACAGGCAGATGGTCCGCAGCGTAGGCGCCGGATCAGGCTGTCGAGCCACTGCATGAGAGCTGCAAGCGCCGGACAGATCAGCCTGCTGACCGTATGCTAGGCCAGAGGCCTGGTGCTGTCAAGAGGAGATCAGACGGTGCTATGGGGGGAGAGGGCTGGCGGTCCATCCAAACGAGTTGGAAAGCACGAGAGGGAGGCACCGCAGCCTGGGGCACCACAGCCTGGGCCAGCCCGGCGAGCCTTCCCGCAGCGCGTGAAGCAACAGCGCCAGGCAGGTCAGGCGTTGATCCCCAGAAGGGGCAAAGCAGACGCCGAGAGCACGGGGGAGAACCATGACTGAGCTATGCCTGGGCCTGGCCTCTCATTCCTTGCTTGGCTTCAATCCGCTAGACAAAGCTTGTTTGTTGATTGCTCATTTTTACCGTCGATAGAGCGTCTCAGGGAGGGGGATGAGGTGGCTCCTCTTCCGTTTCCTGTTCCTGGCCCGCCGTCAGGTTGCCCGGCATTCGTCCATGCTTGACCACGAAGCCGTGTGGATAGGGACGGAGATCGATCAGGTTCACCTTTTGGCCGAAGCGTGTCAGCAGTTGTCGGCACTGCTCTTCTGCCTCAGCGCGCGAAGAAGCGTAGATGGGTTCCAAATGGTGATACTGGCTATCGCCAAGCGTGTATTCCACTATCCAGAGGATTTTCTGCGGCGTTGACTGGTCAGTCATAGCAGCGTGCCACCCTTTCGGCAGAAGTTGTGCAGATTGACCACCCCAAGGTCCCGCACCTGGGCGAACGGCAGGCCGTGGTTCTTCCTGGCTGCCTCTAATATGACGAATGCCGCGCGGAAGGATCAAACGATACCGTCGATTTTTTACTGAACTACTAAAAAACAGGGACGGATCTCCAAAGTTGCAGATGCTGCACAACCTCTGCAGCCAGGCTGCGGGGATGTTGGAGGCCGGAGGCGATCAAAGCGGCGCCCAGAGCGGCCTCGAAGCCGTGGGGTTCGTGGGGAGCATAGGGGAAATAGTAGAGCTGATAGACCTCACCAAGGCGGGTGGCCAGCGTCTCACTGCGCCGGCCACTGATCACCACCTCATCCAGGTGATGGATGGCCAGCAAGCCGGCCAGATCGCGCAGCAGTCCCTCCCAATATGCCTGCTCGAAGAGGCCCTCTGTCGGCGCCGTGGCCAGAGGCAGCAGAGGCAAGGTAAGATCCTGTGGTGTCCCGTGGACACCATTAGTCAGATAGCCATCCTCAACCACCAGTATCTTCCAGGAAGCGCTGTGTGCCTCCAGCACCAGAAAGCGCATCTCCGGCCAGCTGGCCTCACGCTGGCGCAGGCGATAAAGTAGCGTGACCACGTGACAAACCGCTGCTGGGCTACTGGGCAGGCGCTCCAGCAGCAGGCGATAAGCTGGTACCGTGGGCAGGTGGGCCAGGCTGGGGAGCACATAGCTATGGAGATTCAGGCTGCGCAGCGTCTCCACGAAGCTCGTCAATACCAGCGGGGGACCCTCCTGCGCTGGCGGCAGAGCCTCGCTCACGGTGCTGGCTGCTGGCGTGCTTGGGGGAAAGAGCGGCTCATCGTAGCCTGCCGTCAAAGCGTTGACCTGCTCAGACACCAGGCGATCGAGCCGCTCAAGGGGCAGACCATTGCCCGCCGCCAGCGTAATCACCGGTTCAGGGAAGAGGGCACAGAGGCGAGTCAGGCTGGCCAGCAGCTCGGCGGGCGACGCGAAACAGTGGTATTCCGGCGGCTGGGCCTCATCCAGCAAACAGAGCTTCCAGCTTCTGCGACCGTAGTCGATGCCAATGCTCAGGCTCATAGTCAGTCTACTCCCACGTCCCACTCCGCCAAAGAGCGGCGCATGGACAGGCGTACTCCGTATTTGTCCTCGCTTGACCCTCTTTCTGCTCCACCACCCACGGCTCAGTTTGGCCTTTGCCTGAAATTATAGCATGCCGCTAGGCCCTCGTGCATCCTCTGCGGGCCGTCCGTCTCTGGGCCACTGGCAAGAGTGGGGCACAGTGGGCCAAAGCCAACAGAGGAAGCAAGCGTCAACGCGGGCAGGAAGCGGTTCCCGAGAGGGACAGGAGTTTTCGCCCGTGCTCTTCAGCCCCTTGACAGATATTCTTAGTGATGGGACAATAAGAGCATAAGATACTAGCAGACGAGCACCATGAACGTGAAGCCGGCAGGCCGCCGGAGTCAGGGCCTGGCTTGGGCTGTTGGACCCTGGCCACCATCGTCTCGCCTTCTCAGACGCTTACCTGCCGGCACAGGTGGCGAGCCGAGCAAGGTAGAGAAGTGAGCCAGCGGCTGGCTTGTACCTGAGCCTGTGGAGGCTGGCGAGGCTAGTGCTTGTGCCACCAGTGGCAGGATGCTGAGGTCAGGGTCTGCAGTAGGTGGACGGATGCCGCTCTGTGCCGGGGCCCAGCCAGCGCTCGTACCCGTGCGCCTGTCCGTCGCGCGGCTCCACGAAGGCTGGTCGCCGCGAAACTGCCTTTCCCCTCTGCTTGCTCGTCTTCCCAGCCTGCAGCCCCTGTCTGCGAGGAAGCAGAGCGGTCGTTCTCAGCGTGACAACAGACGACCAGGTTCTGTCAGTCAGTCTGGAAATAATGCGAGGTCGTATGCATGCCGTCGCAGGAACAGCCTGCCTCTAGCCAGAGCAGTGAACACCAGCGCTTGCTAAGCGCTTTACGTGAGAGCGAGATTCTCCGCGAGCTGGCTGGCCTGCTGGCCTCCTCTTTGGATCTGGACCGCGTGCTGCAGGTGCTGGTGCAGCGGACAACCGAGGTTTGCCAGGTTGGGCGCTGCGCTGTCTGGCTTCATGACGAGGAGCGCCAGCTGTTGCGCCCCGTTGTCTACCACCTGGCGCGCGAGCTTGTTGACGCCAAACGTCAGCGCATCGCAGATCAGCTCTGGTATCGCAGTACCATTCCCACAACGAACCCGCTTATGAGCCGCCTGCTCAGCGGGCGTGCGATGCTGTATGTATACGATCTGCGTGATGAGCGCTCGCTGCGGGCTTTGGCCGAGCTATTCCTCGTGCGTTCCATCCTGCTGGTCGCTCTTGTCCGTGAAGATCGACCGGTTGGCGTGATGTCGCTGGACAACCCGGGGGAACATGGGAGCTTCTCGGCGGAGCAACAGCAGCTTGCGCGAGCCATCGGCCAACAGGCGGCGGTGGCGATCGATAACGCGCGCCTCTACCAGCGGGCTGAGAGCGAGCGCCGGCGGGCTGAGCAGCTGATTGAGCGATCTCAGGCTATCTATCAGGTAGCGATGGCCGTCAACTCCGACGAAGATCTGCCGACGATCCTGGAGATCGCCACCCAGCAGCTGCGGCAGGTCTTAGGGGCTGACACAGGCAAAATTCTTCTCCTGGAGGAAGGGCGGCTCTATCTGCCCTGCACCACCGAAGAGACGGATGAGGGGCAGGCGGAAGCGCAGGGACGGCCTCAAAAGGAGGTCTCAACAGGGGGAAGTGAGAGAAGCATCGTTGGGCAGCCGCTCAAAGCCTTTATGCCGTCGCGGGGGCGTATAGCCGCCTCGCTGGACGAGCTACCTTTCTGCCGCCAGGCGGCCACGAGCGGCGTGCCGCTCTTTGTCTCGCTTGATCGTCTGGGCATCAGTGAGCTGCATTGGTTTCAGACGCAGAATCTAGGGCATACGCTGATTACGCCGCTGATGGTGGGGGTACGCTCACCCTTGTCCACGGACGAGCAGAGCCAATCTGGTCAGCGCTGTGTGGGCCTGGCCTTCGTCAGCTTCAGTGATCCCCACTTTCGGCCCTCCAAGGACCACTATACCTTTGCCCAGGACATCGCTGCCCAGTGTGCTCTGGCGGTCCAGAAGACCCAGTTGCTGGAGCAGGCGCGCCGCGCCGCCTTACTGGCGACCGAGAGGGCCAATACGCTCAACGCTGTCTTTCATGCCATGACCGAGGGCATCTCGGTGCTCGACATGCAAGGGCGGCTCTTGATGGCCAATGCCACCGCGCGCGAGTTCGTCGGGGGGCGTCTGGAGGGGGAGGTCACCCTGGAGGAGCTGCTGCGTCGTCAGCCCGTCTACACGTTGCAGGGGCAGCCGCTGCGCAGCGAAGATTTCCCCCTGGCCCGCGCCCTGCGTGGCGAGCAGGTGCGAGGTGAGCGTTTCATCACGCGCCGCGCCGATGGGCGGGAACGCATCCTTGAAATCAACGTCGCACCTCTCCTGGCCCCGACCGGCCAGCAGCTTGGGGTCGTCAGCGCCTTCCGCGACATCACCTCCCAGACGCGGATCGAGCAGCACATTCATCAAGCCCTGGAGACCATGCTGCGCATGGCGGAAGCGCTCTCCGGGCTGACCGAGGTGACGGCCATCCTGCGCAGCGTGCTGAGCATGGCGCTGCAGGCCCTGGATTGTCAGCGCGGGCTGGTGGCGCTCTATGACCCGGAACAGGGCCGGCCTGGTGAGCGTCTCCACCTGGAGCGGGAGCTGTACGATAATGGTCTGCTGGCCAGCCTGCCAGGGGCGAGTGAGCGCCGAGACCTCGGCCAGGTCGAAGCTCAGCAGCTTGACTGGTTGCTCACAGCCTTGCTGGACTACGAAGATTATTTTCTCCAGTTGAGTGCAGGCCATGCCTTCATTCTCACGCCCGGCCAGTTTCTGCACCTGCGCCGCCTTAGCCGTGGCCACGGCCATAGTCGGGGCAGCCAGTTGCCGGCTCTGCCCCCAAACGCCAGCCGCTGGCTGACCTTAGTGGCGCCCATCACCCACAGCGGGCGCTTGCTCGGCGTCATGCTCCTGATGCGTCCCTCGACCTTCCCGTTTGGAGAAAGCGAGAGCGCTGATGAAGAGAGCGAGCCGCAGTACGAGTTTACAATCTGGGAGATGGCGGTTATCGAGGGGGTCGCGCAGCTAGCCGGGCTGGCCATCGAGCAGGCTCACTGGCAGCACGAAGCCATCGCCGCCCGCGCCAGCGAGGCCGCTATGCGCGAGGCCAACGCCCTCAAAGATGAGTTCCTGGCCATTACTGCCCATGAGTTCCGCTCACCGCTCACCGTCATCCTGACCAATGCCCAATATGCCAGGCGCACCCTCAACCGCGGCAGCGGCCCGCGCCAGCGCGAGCGCTTGCTCGAACAATTGGGGATGATCGAAGAGCAGACGCGCCTGCTGACCAATATCGTCAACACCTTCCTGGAGGCCACCCAGCTCAACCGTGGGCAGCTTGTCATTGCCCGCGAGCGGGTTGACCTGGAGGAGCTGGCCCAGCAGGTAGTAGCCCAGCATCGCACGGCCACAGCCCTCCATGATCTGATCTGTCGCGTTGATGAAAGCGGACGCCCGTATCTGGTCAGCGGCGATCGCGAGCGCCTGCTCCAGGTGCTTGTCAACCTCATTCAGAATGCGATAAAATACAGCCCGCAGGGTGGGCCAGTGCTCCTCTCGCTCTGCCGCTGTCCGCAAACGGACGGCAATCTGATCCAGGTAGAGGTAGAGGATCGCGGCATTGGCATCCCGCCAGAGGCCAGGGAACATCTCTTTGAACGCTTCTATCGCGCCCCCAACACTGGTACCGGCCAGGCGCGAGGCCTGGGCCTGGGTCTCTACTTTGTCGCTGAGATCCTGCGCATGCACGGCGGTTCGATCCGCGTAGAGAGCAGTGGCGTACCTGGCGAGGGGAGTCGCTTTATCTTGACGCTCCCAGCCCTGCAGAACTGAAGCGTAGAGCAGGAGTGAGCAGGTGTCAGAGGCAAAAGAAGAGCAGGCGGAGCCTGCTGAACTGCGAGGTTGGTTGCTGGAGCTGGCGCGTGCCACCATGCTGCGTGAGGGAGGCAGCGATGTGGCGCACGATATGGATCATATTCTGCGGGTGATGACCCTGGCCGAGACGATTCAGCGGCGTGAGGGAGGCGAGCTGTCGGTTATTTGGGCGGCGGTGGCTCTGCACGATATCGGCCAGGAGCGGGAGCGTCGGCAGGGCGGCGACCACGCGCTGATTGGGGCCCAGATGGCCGCCGAGCTGCTGCGCGGTACGATCTTTCCCCAGGAGGCGATCCCGGCAGTGCAGGAAGCCATCGCCGATCATCGCCTGACCGCGGGCCGGCGACCGCGCTCTCTGGAGGGCCAGGTGCTCTACGATGCCGATAAACTGGATGCGCTGGGCGCCATTGGGATCGGACGCTTATATATGATCACTGGTCGGCGCGGACAACGGGTCTATGCCCCCCTACCGGAGGACCTGGTATTGCCTCTTACCCCGCTGCGTGTGCGCGAGCTACGCGATCGCCCGGATTATTCCCCCTCAATCGAATTTCGCCTTCTCTTTACAGATCTGCCTGAACGGCTCTGCACGGACACAGGACGCCAGTTGGCCCGGCAGCGCTACGCCTTCATGTGCGAGTTCTTCCGGCGCCTGGAGGCGGAGGCGCGTGGCGAGTGCTAGCCAGGACAGGCCGGGCCGGTCAGAGCGGAAGCGGCTTCGCTGGCGTGGAGCGGGGAGCTGTGTCCTGTGCTGTGCTGTGCTAGCGCTAACCATTGCCTGGCTGCGAGCGCTCGGCGTCGCTACTGAGCGGTGTGCTTTCGAGCACGACGTAGTGAAAAGGCGTCTCGCGCTGGGTGGGAGCGCTCAGGTGAACCGTGAACCCCCGTCCTGGCTGGAGCGATACGTATTGCACCACCACTGGCCCCGGGTCCCCTGTTAAGGTCACCAACACGACACTGGTCTCGCTGACCGCGGGGCAGTTCACAGCAATTTCGCCCTGTCCACGTGTAAAGCAGCTTTTCCCAATTTGCCAGCGGAAAGGGGGAAGGGGTATGCTTGCCACAGCAGGAGCTGGCCACTCTTGGCGGCCTGGGCGCGCTGCGGGACCAGATGGCGATGGCGGCAGAGAGCGCTCCGACGGCGATGGTAGAGCAGATGGACTCGGGCGCGGAGCAGCGCCGGCAGGAGAAGGATAGCCGCTACCTAGCGTGGGGAGCGGACGTGTAGTCTGGGAAGGCGCTGTCAGGCCCGGGCCAGCCAGTGCAGAGGGGGGGCTGGCGAGCTTGGGAGCTGCCTCCAGGCGCACACGCGTTGTCCGTCCGGCCAGGCGTTGAGAAGAGGGGCGCGTCGTCTCTCGCGACTGAGGCAAGGCCGCCGGCACTCTTGCACCAGTGGCTTCCCTGACCCCACTCTCGTGACCGCTGCCGACCGGCGGGATAGCCACGTTGGAAGAAGAGACCATAAGCGGCTTCTCCGTGGGGGGCTCGGGCGCGGGTCCAGGGACCGACGGCGTGGTCACAATGGCGTTTGCGCTGGTCGACGATGCCCCTGCCTCGCTTTCAGCTGGCAAAGCTGGCAGCACAGCCGTGACCGGCGCCGGTGAGCGCTGGCCCGGCTGCCGCACCTTGCCCAAAGCGGCAAGAGAGGCGGTGACGCGCCGCGCGAAAGCAGCCAGTACACGATTCGCCACCAGCTTCTCCTCTTCTTCCCTGTCCGACTCGCGGGCTGCGCTACCCTCAGTGGCCGGAGCAGCCGCGGGCCGGAGCGACTCCCGCTCTGTCGCAGCGCCCCCCGCTGCTGATGGAGTCGCCAGCTCGCGCGACTGCAGGCTCAGGCGCGGCGGAATCTGCCCGGCTGGCCGGGCATCAGCCTGGCGGGCGCGGACCAGCTCTTCTTCTCCGGATTCCTCTTCCTCCAGGGGTTCGTTGCTCGTACGCTCAGCGAGTACATCCTCGACGGAGGCCGACAACCGCTTGCGGCCTCGCTCGGCCCGCCTGCGCCAGTGAAGCTCTTCTTGTTGCTGTTGTTGCTCGATATTAATGTCTTCTTCTCTCCGAACCATGATGCTTCCCTTCCAGACGAACACGTACACATTGCGGCGCTGGAGAGATCTGGCCTCTCTACATACGCTGATACTCGATAGCACGTTTTCAGGCAGTATAACATAAAGAGAGACGGAGGCAAGGGGAAGATAGCACATTTAGGCCAGAGGGCTGGGGAGGCCTCAATGCATAGGAATATAAGGTATCCTCAATCTTGCGGGCTTGAAAGTGCTCTGGCGAGTGGCTAGAATAAAGCCCGACGTTGCCCAGTGGTCAGGAGCTGCTTCTCAAGCAGACTGGCTGACTGAGGAACGCCGTACATACCAGTTATTTCGCTGATGCAAAAGGATGGATCTGGATGAAGTTCAACGGTACGTATAAGTTTCATGCACCTAGCCAACGTGTCTTTGAAGCTATTTTGAATCCGGCGGTGCTGAAGCAGTGTATTCCTGGTTGCGAGGCTGTCGAATACGCGGACGAGAACCATCTGAAGGTGACGCTGTCGCTGCCAGTCCCGGGGCTGAAGGGGACCTACACGGCCCTGCTTAACATTGTCCAGCGTCAGGCGCCCAATCTGCTCGTACTGCAGCTGCAGCGTCAGGGGCGCGGTGGCTCCATCGATGCCACTGCCCAGATCACGTTAGCCGATGAGCCGGATGGCGCCCTGCTCTCCTACGATGCCAATGCTGAGATGAGTGGCCCGATCGCTGTTGCGAACAATCCTGTGGGGCAGGGTGTGGCCAAGAATTCTCTCAGCACCTTCTTCAAGAACCTGGAAAAGGTGCTGGCTGCCTAGGAGGCTCTGGCCGCTTCGCCGCTGTCCCAGGTTGTCTTCCAGCCAGAGAATACCCTAAAGCGTACGTCGTTTCTCTCCTTACTTCTACTTTTTGCCAGGCAGGCACCTGAGAGGCCCAGAATTTTTGGCGTTGGAGGTCTCAGTTGCCCGCCTGGTTTCTTTTCTTCGACTGATCCTGATCCCGCTCAGGTACTGATTTTGAGAGGCAGCTGTGAGCGAGTGTGGTGAGGTCTATGGAGAAGGGGCATAGCTTCTATTCTGCGCGGGGCCACTCGGTGCCTGGCCAGTGTGCGGCTTCTTGCTCACTGGCGGCCAGGGCCCCCGAGTGGTACTATATTAGTACAGCAGCGGAAGAGCGTGGCCCGGGCGAGGGCAGCATGGCGGCTGGTGGGCTGGCGATCTCTGCGGCGTGCGGAGCGGCCCACGCGGTCGCTCTCTTTTTTTAGCAAATTCCACCTGAGACAAAATACGGTGATTACCTGATGAGATATCCGGGGATTCGGCCTTGACTCTTCAGAGAGAATCGCTAAAATCTCCATAGACCGCCAATGATTTGAGATTTTAGAGATTTCTTCTGTGAGCTGTTGAGGAGAGCATGCAGATTGTCCTGGTAGGCGTTGATCACACTTCGGCGCCGATTCAGTTGCGTGAGCAGCTAGCCTGTGCGCCGCGTCAGGTGGCGGCGCTCTTACGGGCGGTGCGCCAGGTGGCACAGGAGGCGGTGCTGCTATCGACCTGCAACCGTTTCGAACTCTACGCGGTCTGCTCGGAGGAGGAGCACAGTGGGCGCGAGGCTTTGCTCGGAGTGCTCTGCGAACAGCGTGGTGTGGAGCGGGCGTCGCTGGAGCAGCACTGCTACACGTATACCGACCTGGAGGCGGCGCGGCACCTGTTCGGCGTGGCCTGCGGCTTACATTCACTGATCCCGGGGGAGCCGCAGATCCAGGGGCAGGTGGCCGATGCCCTGGAGTTAGCCCAGGGAGGGAGCTTTGCCGGGCCGGTGCTCTCGGCCCTCTTCCGCGCGGCGCTGGTCACAGGCAAGCGGGCACGTCGCGAAACAGGCATCAGTCGACGGGCGGTCTCGATCAGCCATGCGGCGGTCCAATTAGCGCGCCAGCTCTTCCCGCGTCTCAACGAGGCCTCGGTCTTGCTCGTCGGCTCGGGTCAGATGAGCGAGCTGGCGGCACGTAATTTGTGTGACAACGGAGCGCGCCGCCTCATCATTGTTAATCGCACCGCAGAGCATGCCCGGCAGCTGGTAGAGCAGCTTGGGGAGCGCGCCTCCTTCCGCCCTTTTAGCGAGCTGCCGGAGGTGCTGGTGGAGGCGGATGTCGTTATTACTTCAACCACGGCCCCCCATACGGTGGTCACTGAGGAAATGATGCGGGCGGTTCTGCCGCGGCGGCAGGGGCGCCCGCTGCTTATCATTGATATTGCCTTGCCGCGCGATGTTGATCCGGCGGTGGGAGCGCTGCCCGAGGTGCACCTCTACAATATTGATGATCTGCGCCTGGTGGTCGATGAGGGCATTCGTTTGCGTCTGCAGGAAGTGGCCCAGGTTGAGCGCATCGTCGCTGAGGAGGTCGAGGCTTTTGCGCGCTGGCTCAGCTCGCTGAGCGTGACTGCGACGATCGTCGAGCTGCGCGAGCGCGTGGAGTCCCTCCGTCAGCAGGAGCTGGCGCGTACCTTGCGCCAACTCTCGCCCTCGCTCTCGGAGCGCGAGCTGGCGGCCATCCAGGAGCTGACCACCCGCCTGATGAATAAGGTGCTCCATAAGCCGGTGACGCGCCTCAAGGAGGCCGCCGCTGCCGGGCGTGGCCATGTCTACGCCGAGGCGCTGCGCTATCTCTTTGATCTGGAAGTGGCGACGGATGAACAGACTAGTGATCGGGACACGCGCCAGCAAGCTGGCCCTGGCTCAGACGCAGACAGTGATCGCCAGGCTGCAGCAGCTGTATCGCGAGTTGGAGATCGTCATTGAACCGATTCATACACACGGGGACCGTGTGACGGAGACCCCGCTGGCGCGGATTGGCGGTGATGGGATCTTTGTGACGGAGATCGAGCGTGCCCTGCGTGCGGGGGTGGTCGATCTGGCGGTCCATAGCCTGAAAGATCTGCCAACGGCGCCACCGGAGGGCCTGCTGGTGCTGGTGCCAGGGCCGCGCGAGGACGTGCGGGATGTGCTGGTGCGTCGCCGCGACTTTCTGGGCTCACCTGCCGAGCCTGGGGTGCGCATAGGGACCTGCAGTCTGCGCCGCACGGCTCAATTGCGTGCGCTCTATCCGCAGGCGCAGATCCTGCCCTTGCGGGGCAATGTAGATACGCGCCTGCGCAAGCTGGAGGCGGGCGACTACGACCTGATTGTGCTGGCGGCGGCGGGCCTGCGCCGTCTCGGTCTCTCTGAGGGGCTGGCGGACCGCCTGGAGTGCTTGCCGGTAGAGACGCTGCTCCCGGCTCCTGGCCAGGGAGCCTTAGCTCTGGAGCTGCGGGCAGATTCGGAGCTGCTGCCGCTGCTGACCCCGCTCAATGATGTGGAGGTGCAGGCGGCTACAAGCGCTGAACGCGCTTTTATGCGCCATTTGGGAGCCGGCTGCTATCTGCCAGTCGCGGCCTATGCCTGGCTGGCTGACGGACGCCTGCATCTGCGGGCCCTGGTAATCAGTCTGGACGGACGCCGGGCGGTGCGGGTCCAGGGAAGCGTGGCCTGGCATGCTGGGCAGGCTCCGCGCCTGGCGGCTCAGCTGGGAGTGATGCTGGCCGAGCAGGCCCTGGCACAGGGGGCCGAGGAGATTATCGCCGAGATCCGCGCTGCCAGCACGGTTTGAGCTGGGAGAGGCTCAGGCTACAACAAGCAAGGAGGAGGTGCGCTGATGGTGGCCGTTGAGGATCAGGGGCAGCCGCTGCGCGGGCGGACGATCCTGGTCACGCGCGCTCAGGAGCAGGCTGAGGCGCTCAGCAGCCGTCTGCAGGCTCTTGGGGCGGAAACGCTGTGTTTCCCTGTGATTCGCCTGGTGCCGCCAGACGATTGGGCGCCGCTTGATCGAGCCTTGCAGCGTCTGGCTGCTGGTCGCGAGAATGGGCGCGCTCCCTATGACTGGCTGGTCTTTACCAGTGTTAACGGGGTGCGTTTCTGTGTTGAGCGCCTGCGAACCCTGGGGTTGGAGCCTTCCCTGCTGGGCACGGGGGCGGAGCGAGTGGCGGCTATTGGACCAGCCACAGCGGAGGCGCTGGCCGGGTATGGCGTGCGGGGGGTCCTGGTCCCCGAGGAGTATGTAGCTGAGCAGGTAGCCGCTGCCCTGCTGGCGGAGTGCCAGCGTCAGGGGCTGGCCCCTGCGGGGCAGCGCGTGCTGCTGGCGCGTGCTGCCGAGGCCCGGCGTGTGCTGGCCGAGGCTCTGCAGCAGGCCGGCATGCTGGTTGAGGAGGTGCCAGCCTATCGTACGCTGCCGGCGGCTGGCGATGATCCGCGCGGACAGCAGGTGCTGGCCTTGATTGCAGCGGGGCGCCTCTCGCTGGCTACCTTTACCAGCTCATCGACGGTGCGCTCTTTTGTGCACTGGCTGGGGCAAGCGATGGGAAAGCAAGGAACTGGGGCCTCGCCTGGGGACCTCTTAGCCCGTCGAGGAGTGGTGATCGCCTGCATTGGCCCTATTACCGCCGCTACGGCGCGTGCGCTGGGCCTGCAGGTTGCCATCGAAGCCCAGCCCTTTACTATCGAGGGGCTGGTTGCGGCCATCGTGGCCTACTATCGTCAGCAGACCCAGGCTTCGCCAGGACAGGCAGTTCAGGACTCCGCCCGGTGAGAAGAGAATGGGCGGCGCCTCCCGGCTCTGTCTTGAAAGCGGGTCAGGAAGCGAATCGACAGGAAGTGAATGGCAACACCGAACAAGGTGTGTTAGAGTAGATAAAGAGAAGCTAAGAAGAGAGAAAGGCCATGTCAGGTCAGATGGAAACCGTTGAGCAGACAGTCACAACTCTGCCTGAGCAGGAACCAGCTCGGGCCAAACCGAAGCAGCCTCGTCAGCTTGTCCGCTTCGTTTTTTACAAGCTTGATCCCCAGTGGCTGCGCCTGCCTGCCGAGCAGCGGCGCGCGGGCCGCGAGGAGCTGCTGGCCATTTACGACGAATATGCCCAATGCTCACTGATTCGCAGCTATGCTCTCTATGGCTTGCGCTCCGACTGCGATTTTATGCTCTGGCAGGCGACCTACGATCTTGGACATCTGCAGGGGTTGAGCAGCAAGATTCGCCGCAGCGCCATCGGACCTTATTTGCCGGAAGTGCGCTCCTTCCTCTCGATGACCAAGCGTTCGGTTTATGTGGGTAAAGGCCCACGTGGGGCGGCCCATGACCCGCGGCTGGTCATTACGCTCGAAGACAAGCCCTATCTCTTCGTCTATCCTTTTGTGAAGACGCGCCCCTGGTATGCTCTGCCGCTGCAGGAGCGCAAGCGCATGATGGACGAGCATATTCGCATGGGGGTGGCCTATCCCAACATCAAGATCCATACCACCTACTCGTTTGGGTTGGACGATCAGGAATTTGTTGTCGCCTTTGAATCCGACAGCGTGGCTGATTTTCTTGATCTCGTGCAGGAGATGCGCGAGAGCGAGGCCAGCCAGTATACCTTGCGCGACACGCCCATGTTCACCTGCGTTGCGCGTTCCTTGCCGGAGATCCTTGACGACATTGGGGCCTGAGCGCAGGGAGCTGACTGACTGACTGAGGGCCTGGGCGCAGCGCGTTGGGAGCGGTGGTGTGGTGGTGCGGTGATGAGGCCCCCTGGCTTGCAGGCAGCGTGAATGGAGCGATATAGGGGCAAGATGAGTACGGGTGAGTATGGATCTAAGAAGGAGCTGGCGATGCAAACGGAGCGGCAACAGTCAGGCAAAAAGGCGGGACGAGAATGGTCGCGGGCTCTCTATCGCGAGGCTCAGAGCCTTATGCCCGGGGGGGTCAACAGTCCAGTTCGGGCCTTCCGCGCAGTAGGAGGCGAGCCGATCTTTGTCGAGCGTGGTGAGGGGGCCCATCTCTATGATGTGGATGGCAACCACTATCTGGATTACGTTGGCTCCTGGGGACCGCTGATCTTGGGTCATGCCCATCCGGCGGTAGTCGAGGCGGTGACTCGGGCGGCGCGGCGCGGCTTTAGCTTTGGGGCTCCGACCGAGGCCGAGAATGAGCTGGCTCGCCTGGTAGTGGAGAGCGTTCCATCAGTTGAGCTGGTGCGCTTCGTTAACTCGGGCACGGAAGCCACCATGAGCGCGCTGCGCCTGGCCCGCGCCTATACGGGGCGTTCCAAGGTCATTAAGTTTGATGGCTGCTATCATGGTCATGCCGACCTGCTGCTGGTGCAGGCCGGCTCAGGCGTGGCCACGCTGGGGCTGCCCGGCAGCGCCGGGGTGCCGGCGGAGGCGACGGCTCACACGATCAGCCTGCCCTACAATGACAGCGCAGCCGTTGAGGATGCCTTTCAGCGCTATCCCGAGGAGATTGCGGCGGTGATCGTTGAGCCGGTGGCGGCCAATATGGGGCTGGTGCTGCCTCAGCCTGGCTTTCTGGAGACTCTGCGGCGTCTGACCACCCGGTACGGGGCTGTCTTGATCTTCGATGAAGTAATTACGGGTTTCCGTGTCGCTCTGGGTGGTATGCAGGCGCGCACTGGGGTTCTGCCCGATCTGACCTGCTTTGGCAAAATCATTGGCGGCGGTTTGCCGGTGGGAGCCTACGGTGGCAAGCGGGCCATCATGGAGCTGGTCGCTCCCCTGGGACCGGTCTACCAGGCAGGTACTCTTTCCGGCAATCCCCTTGCTATGGCCGCGGGCATCGCGACCCTCAAAGAGCTGCAAAAGCCCGGCTGCTACGAGGAGCTGGAGCGCAAGGGGGCGCTGCTAGAAGAGGGCCTGCGCGCTGCGGTGGAGACCTCCGGGCTGCCGCTGCAGGTGGTGCGCTTTGCCTCGCTCTTCTGCCTCTTCTTCAGCGCAGAGCCGGTGCTCAACTATGCAATGGCCAGGAAAGCCGACACCGAGCGTTATGCGCGCTTCTTCTGGGCCCTTTTGGAGCGTGGCGTCTACTTCCCACCTTCGCAGTTTGAGACCTGTTTCCTCTCGCTGGCGCACAGCGATGCCATACTGGAGGAGACCTTGCACGCCATTGCCCAGGCGCTGCGAGTCGTGGCCGGGGGGTGATCCCGGCTCCAGCATGCCCTACGGCCCTGCCGCCCTCGTTCAGGGCCGTAGGGCATGCTGACGCTGACCTGGAGGAAGGGAGGCCCAGCGGGCGAACGCAGGAGAGGGCAAGAAGAAGGGAAAGACGAAAGCAAGAAAGGCAGGAAGGAAAGGAGCGCGATGGCATGAGTCAGTTTCCTGTCACACGCCTGCGGCGCACACGCCGAACGGAGCGCTTACGCGGGCTGGTACGCGAGACCCATCTCGCAGTTGAGCAGTTGATCTACCCACTCTTTATCGCCGAGGGCATCAGTGAGCCGCGTCCGATTGCTTCCATGCCAGGGGTGGTGCAGTGGCCGTTAGAGCAGGTGGCGGGCGAGGCCGAGCGGGTGGCGGCCCTGGGCATTCCAGCTGTCTTGCTCTTTGGCATTCCGGCCACCAAGGATGAGCAAGGCTCGCAGGCTTATCATCCCGAAGGGATTATCCAGCGGGCCATCCAGCGCATCAAGGCGGCGGTACCGGAGCTGCTGGTGGTAACCGACGTTTGTCTCTGTGAGTATACCAGTCACGGCCACTGCGGTGTTATTGCCGGCGGCGAGGTGCAGAACGATCCCTCGCTAGAGCTGTTAGCGCGCATGGCCCTCTCGCATGTCGAGGCCGGCGCCGATATCGTGGCTCCTTCGGATATGATGGATGGGCGCGTTGGCGCCATCCGACGTCTACTCGACGAGCGGGGCTTTGCGCAGACGCCGATCATGGCCTACTCAGCCAAGTATGCCTCTGGCTTCTACGGTCCTTTCCGCGAGGCTGCCGAGTCAGCCCCTCAATTTGGTGACCGTCGCTCTTATCAAATGGACCCGGCCAACGCGCGCGAGGCTCTGCGTGAGGTCGAGCTGGATATCGCCGAGGGGGCGGATATCATTATGGTCAAGCCGGCTCTGGCCTATCTTGACGTCATCCGGCGTGTGCGTGAGCATTACGATTTGCCGCTGGCGGCCTACAATGTCAGCGGCGAGTATGCCATGATCAAGGCGGCGGCCCAGCAGGGATGGCTGGAAGAGCGTCGCATCGTCATGGAGGTCTTGACGGGCATTCGTCGAGCTGGCGCTGACATCATCATCACCTATTTTGCACCCGATGTAGCGCGCTGGCTGCGGGAGGGGTGAGCAAGCCCGGCAGGCGAGACAGGGCGGGACTTTAGATGAGGCAGCAAGGAGAGCCTACGGGAGCGGCGAACGCCCTTGAATGAATACCCTCCCCCGGAAATCCTATCTCTCTCCGATTGCTGTTGTGATCAGCTCCTGAGCGCCTCTTGAAGACGGGGGGCGGGCTGGGCGATAGGTGGGACCGGGGGAAAGGTGGCCCAGGCCATTTGACAGCAAGCTCAGATGCGATTAGAATGATGCCTGTACCGATCAGCAATGGCGGGATGGATGAGAACCCATCCATCCCTCCTTTCTTTATTTTGGCACGATGGCGAGAGACGAGGCGGCTGGCTTGGGGGATAGCTGTTGAGGAGGGCAGCCGCAAGCAGGGGTAGAGTGAAGAAATAAAATGGCCGGTTTTTCCTTTCTAATGAGTAGGCGGCGTGGGAGACAGTGGCAGGCGGGAGTGAGAGCAGCGAAGGAAGGCGGCGCACAATCGTTTGTAGCCGTTACCTCAGCGCTTTTCTTCCGTTCTCACCACATGTAGGTATAGCCCCCAGCGCTGCCGGGGCGGCGGTCCGCCGAGGGATGGAGAAGGGAGGCCAGGCCGGGCGACGCCAGCATTGTTACCTGGAGAGAACGGACCGCCGCCGGAGGGATGGAGAAGAAAGGCCGGAAGGAGCGAGGGGATTCAGATGGCGAGGGAAGGAAGAGAGCAGGAGCAGATAAGGTGTGGGGCTGTCAGAAAGGAGCGGGGTCAGCGGTCTTTAGAAAGAAAGGGGAAAGGGAATCTTTTTTTCTCCTGGCGATCTCTCCTCGGCCAAGGCAGAGGAGGGGAAACCGGCTCTTCCCCCATTTTTAGGGTTGTTCTGATATCTTGTTACCAGAAAGGGTTCTGCTCCGTCCTCTTCACAAAAGGGGCCGGAGAAGGAGCCGGCTTCGATGGGGAAGAGCCCCACACAGGAAGGAACCTGGGAGCCCCGCAGGAGACTCGGCAAGCCCGGTTCTTTCAAAAGGAGCTGTTAAAAGCAAGAGTTTAGCTCACTAAAGGGAAGATTCGTGCTATGGTTGGGTTGAACACCAAAAATCGCTCTTATCAGCCCATCGGATCGTATGGAGTCATCGGAGACTGTCATTCAGCTGTGCTGATAGCGCCGGATGGTTCGGTAGACTGGGCCTGCCTGCCCGATTTTGACAGCCCGGCCATTTTCTGTCGGTTGCTGGATGCGAGGCGTGGCGGCTTTTTCCAGATTGCCCCGACCGATAACACGATTCCTGGAGTTCAGCGCTATCTTCGCGATAGCAATGTGCTACAGACGCGCTTTACAAGCATTGGCGGCGAGATCGTGCTCACTGACTTCATGCCGGTGGAGTCGCTGGAGGCCTGGCCCTACCGCGGCTTGAACAACAACACCTGGTCGTATGAGGACGGCTCGTGCCATAGCCTGGTGCGCATTGTGGAATGCACGCATGGAGAGCTGCCGATTACGGTGACCCTGAAGGCGACGCCCAACTATGCGGCGACGACGAGCCAGATCGAGCTGCTGCCCAACGCCACGGGGGCGGTGATCTCGGATGGCCAGCAGCACATTGGGCTGGCGATCATCGGGGCCTATCGGCTGCCGGGCTTCTCCCTGGAGATCGTACCAGACGAGGGGGAGGAGCCGGAGAAGCTCCATCCCGCTCTGGTGGTGCAGGTCACGCTGCGTGAGGGCGAGCGGCTGATCTTTGCTATCGGCATGGGGCGCAGCCTGCGCGCGGCACGGAAGCTGGTGGAGCAGGAGCTGCTCCAGCGCGATTTTACCGCGGAGCTGGCCCATACGCTGCATTGTTGGCGGCGCTGGATCTCGGGGATCAACTACGATGGCCCATATGCAGAATGGGTTCGGCGCAGCGCCCTGGTCCTGAAGATGATGACCTATGCGCCTACCGGCGCCCTGGTGGCCGCGCCCACGACGTCGCTGCCAGAGGAGATCGGGGGGGTGCGCAACTGGGATTATCGCTTTACCTGGCTGCGCGACGCTTCCTTTACGCTCTATGCCCTGCTGGTCCTGGGCTTTACCGATGAAGCCCGCGCCTTTACCTACTGGCTGCGGCGTCTGTCGTATTCCAATGGCGAGGATCTGCAGGTGATGTACGGTATCCGTGGCGAGCGTGAACTGCCGGAGCAGGAGCTACCACACCTGGAGGGCTATTGTGGCTCGCGCCCGGTGCGCATTGGCAACGCCGCTGCCGATCAGAAGCAGATGGATGTCTTCGGCGAGATCCTGGATTGCATCCATCTCTACCGCCGCCGCGGTGGCTTCGAACGCTACGGCGAGAAGCTGGAAGGCCCCCTGTGGGAGATGCTGCGCTCCCTGGTCGACTACGTCTGCGCCCACTGGCATGAGCCGGACCGCGGCATCTGGGAGATGCGCGGCGAGCCTCGCCACTATGTCTATTCCAAGGTCATGTGTTGGGTCGCGCTGGACCGCGGCATCCGCGCCGCTGAGCAGCTCCATCTGGAGGCTGATCTCCTGCGCTGGTATCGCGTGCGCGATCAGATTCGGGCGGATGTGCTGGCCCACGGCTATAATACCGAGATCGGTGCGTTCACCCAATCATACGCGAGCACGGCCCTCGATGCTTCCAATCTGCTCCTGCCGCTGATCGGCTTTATCCCCGCCGACGACCCCCGGATGCGCTCGACCGTCGATCGCATCATGGAGCAGCTCACGGATGAGCATGGCTTTGTCTACCGCTACCTGTCCGAAGATGGCCTGCCCGGCCATGAGGGCACGTTTACGATCTGTACATGCTGGCTGATCGATAATCTGGCGATGCAGGGCCGCCTCGGTGAGGCGCGCTCGCTCTTCGAACGCCTGCTGACCTACGGCGGGAATCTCGGCCTCTTCTCCGAAGAGATCGATTCGCACACTCGCATGGCTTTGGGCAATTATCCCCAGGCCTTTACTCATATCGCTCTTATCAATAGCGCTTATAATCTTTATAAGGCAGAACAGCGTCTGGCTGAGCGCGATCGCTGCACGCAGCCGGTGATCGCCGCCATCCAGTTGCAGAAGAAAACCGATGAGTGAGCGCACAGGCAGGGCAGGCAGGCGCTCGACACCTGAGGTAGAGAGAGAGGGCCAGAGGAGGGAGCTACAGCGGTCTCCAGCCGGTGCGGTTGGCTTCGTGGCTCCCTCGCTCGCTTAGCCGCTCGCTGCCGCTCCGTCGCCAGCCTGCTCGCTCTGCGATCGCATCGTCAGTATCAGTACTCAGCCAAGCAGCTGGCAAGGAGGACAAGGCTGCCTCCTTGCCGCTGCGGCAGGACGCCGTACTGGAGATGGGCTTCCTCTGTACGCGGGTCACTGGGGACCTCCCTCGGTGACCCGCTTGTTGTTTGTGCCGGGCCGTGCCAGGCCCAGCCCGGCCCTCGGGGGAGACGCCCGCCTGGTCTCGTCCGATCCAGTCCCACCTGGCTTCGCTGCCACCGCCGCCAGCTCTCCTCGGGCCGCGCTCTTCTCTGGCCCCCTGCGCCGTCGCTCTGGTGCGCCTATTGACAAACAGTGCTCTGTATCGTATGTTAATTAATAGTTGCTATAGTTGATCCATTATGTCAACTTTGTTGAGGACTGAGGTATGGCGACCGAGCAAGAGCATCAGACCCCTTCTTCCGCTGGCAACAACCTCCTGGGCCTGGGAGTCGGCGGCGGCAGTAAGGTAGAGCGCATCAAGGCTGAGAGCCGCTATCTGCGTGGGGCCATCGCCGAGGAGCTGGCTCAGGACAGCTCGCATTTCAGCGAGGCGCAGGTCCAGCTCATCAAATTTCATGGGATTTACCAGCAAGAGAACCGTGACCTGCGTCAGGCGCGTAAGGCTGCGGGTGAGGAAAAGGCTTATCAATTCATGGTCCGCTCGCGTATTCCGGGGGGCGCATTGACCGCCGAGCAATATCTGGTCGAAGATGATCTGGCGGGCCGCTATGCCAATGGAACCTTGCGCTTCACGACGCGCCAGGGCATTCAGCTGCATGGCGTCTTGAAGCACGATCTGCGCGCGACGATCCGCGCTATCAATGAGGCGCTGCTCTCAACGCTGGCGGCCTGCGGTGATGTGAACCGCAACGTGATGGCCTGTCCGGCGCCGGCGCGCAGTCGGGCCCAGGCGCAAGTTCAGGAAGTAGCGCGGCAGATCGCTCGTCATCTGGCGCCGCGCAGCCGGGCCTATCATGAGATCTGGGTCGATGGGCAGCATGTCCAGACGGTGGGGACGCCGGACGATGAGGAGGTAGAGCCGATCTACGGGCCGACCTATTTGCCGCGCAAGTTCAAGATCGGCGTGGCTTTCCCTGGTGATAACTGCATCGATGTCTATACCCAGGATATTGGGCTGGTTGCTGAGCTGGACGATGGCGGCGAGCTGGCGGGCTTTACGGTGCTGGTGGGCGGCGGCATGGGCATGACCCACGGCAAGGCCGATACCTATCCGCGCCTGGGAACGCCGCTCTGCTTTGTGCCGGCGGCTGAGGCCCTCTCGGTCGTGGAGACCATCGTAACGATCCAGCGTGACTATGGCGATCGCCAGAACCGCAAGCATGCGCGCATGAAATATGTGGTCGAGGAGCGGGGTATCGCGTGGTTCCGCGCTGAGTTGGAGCGGCGCCTGGGCCATGCCGTGGCTGATCCCCATCCGCTGCAGTGGGAGGGCGTTGATGATCATCTGGGCTGGCACGAGCAGGGTGATGGACGCTGGTTTTTGGGGGTCTATGTGGAGAATGGGCGCGTACGCGATACGGACTCCTGCCAGTTGCGCACGGGCCTGCGAAAGGCGATCGAGACCTTCCGTCCTGGTATCCGTTTAACCGGACAGCAGAATATCCTGCTGACCGATCTGACTGCGGATCAGCGCGAGCCGCTGGAAGCCTTGCTGCGTGCACATGGCATTGAGACGGACCCTACGAAGCTGGGGGTGAAACGCTATGCGATGGCCTGCCCGGCCTTGCCGACCTGTGGTCTGGCAGTGGCTGAGGCGGAGCGTGTTCTGCCCAGCGTGGTGGACGAGATCGGGCGCCAGATGGAGGAGCTGGGCCTGGCCGGTGAGCGGCTCAGTCTGCGTATGAGCGGCTGCCCCAATGGCTGTGCCCGTCCCTATATGGGCGACATCGGCTTTGTGGGCCGCTCGAAGGACCTCTACAATATCTATGTCGGCGGCGATTGGGAGAATACGCGCCTGACGACGCTCTACGCCGCCTCGGTACCTTTGCGAGAGGTACCCGCTACCATTCGCCCGCTGTTGCTGCTCTGGCGCGATGAGCGCACTCCCGGTGAGACTTTCGGCGACTACTGCCATCGCGTCGGTGTGGAGTATCTGCGTCAGCGGGCGCAGACCCTCGACGAACGCCAGTTGAGTGGCTTGCATTGAGCGTGCGCGCCTGCTGCTCTTCCTGGAGAGGCAGGCGCGCTGTGTATGGATGCAGAACCGCGCGGCGTGGAGGATGGGGGACCGGGCAACGGAGAGGACAGTGTCACTTTGAGCGTGTGAGCGAACGAGAGAGAGCTGAGAGAGGAACGGCGACCGAGATGCCGAACTATTATCCGATTATGCTCGATGTGCGCGGTCGACGTGTGGTGGTGATCGGAGGCGATCGCATTGCGGCGGAGAAGGTCCAGGCTTTCGCCGCCTGTGGGGCGCAGGTCTGTGTGATTGCTCCTGCGTGGTGCGTGGAGCTGGAGCAGGTGGCTCAGGAGTTGGGGGGACAGCTAGAGACGCGGCGTCGCCCCTATCAACCCGGCGACCTGGAGGGGGCGTTTGTGGTGATCGCCACGACGCGCAAGCCGGAGCTGGTTGAAGCCGTCTGGAGCGAAGCCCAGCAGCGCGGGCAGTTGCTCAACATTGTCGATTTGCCCGAGCGCTGCAATTTCATTACGCCTTCGATTCTGCGCCGCGATCCCCTGACAGTGGCGGTCTCGACGGAAGGGGTCAGCCCGGGCCTGGCGAAGCTGATCCGTCAGGAACTGGAGCAGCACTTTTCCCGGGCCTATGGGGCCTTCTTGCGTCTGGCGGCGGAGGCGCGGGCTTTGCTGCGTACCCAGGGGGTCACCTATGAGCGGCGCGATGCCTTTTTTCAGGAGTTCTACCGCTCGCCGGTGCTGGCCCGCCTGGAGGAGGGCGCTGAGGCCGAGGCCCGTGCTCTGACAGCGGAGCTGTTGCGCCAGTATGGCGTGGAGGTACCTCGCTCGTTCGAGGAAGGTGGCGCCGGCGCCGTTGATGAGCGCTCGCTGGCCTCATAGAGGGGGGAGATGGATGAATGAGCGAGAAGCTTGAACAGCCAGGGGCACCGCTGGAGCGTGGCAAGGTCTACCTGGTGGGTGCTGGTCCCGGGGCGCCCGATTTGATTACCGTGAAGGGCTTGCGCTGCCTGCGCGCCGCCGATGTGGTGATTTATGATCGCCTCGTTGCCCCCGGGCTACTGACCGAGGTCCGCCCTGGGGCCGAGCTGATCTTTGCGGGGAAGCGACCAGGCTGCCATCAGCTACCCCAGGCGGAAATCAATCGCCTGTTGATCGAGCAGGCCCGCCGTGGGCGTCTGGTGGTACGTCTCAAGGGAGGTGACCCCTTTGTCTTCGGACGTGGTGGTGAGGAGGCCGAGGCGCTGGCGCAGGCTGGTATTCCCTTTGAGGTGGTGCCGGGAGTGAGCGCGGCGCTAGCCGTGCCAGCTTACGCCGGTGTGCCAGTGACGCACCGGGGCCTGGCCTCGCTGGTGACCATTGTGACCGGTCACAAGGAGCGTGGCACTGAGGCGAGCGCGGTGGATTGGCGCACGTTGGCGCGCGTGAGGGGAACGCTGGTGATCTTGATGGGTGTGAGGACACTGCCCCAGATTGTGGCTGAGCTACAGGCTGGCGGACTGAGCGCCGACACTCCGGCGCTGGTGATCGAGTGGGGGACGCTGCCCCAGCAGCGCGCGGTTACGGGCAGACTGGCCGAGATTGCGGAGCGCGCTGCTGAGACGGGCATACGAGCGCCGGCGGTCATCGTGGTCGGTGAGGTGGTGCGCCTGCGCGAGGTGCTGGCCTGGTTCCAGGACGAAGGGACCGCTCCTCTTGCCGCCGATGATCCGTATGCTATAATGGCCGACGAGTAGGGCCGGTGGTCTGCCTGGCTGGGCTGAGATGAGACGAGGCGAGGCGAGACGAGGCGAGGCGAGGCAGAGCTGCCGCTATCCAGGGGGCTGGCCATTGTCAATGTCTACCGTCTATCCACAGGTACGTTTGAAGCCGCAACGCGAGGAGCCGCTGCTCAACGGTCATCTCTGGGTCTTCTCGGGAGCCTTGCAGCAGGTGCCGCGCGAGGTCGAGCCGGGCGGGCTGGTTGAGGTGCGCTCGGCCTCGGGTCAGTTCCTCGGACGCGGCTATTATCATCCTCACACCGATATCGCGATCCGTCTACTGACGCGCCGCGAGGAGCCGATCGATGCTGCGTTGCTACGCCGACGCATTCGCCGGGCTCAGGAGCTGCGCCGCGTCTTTGATCCAGCCCTTACCAACATCTATCGGCTGATCCATTCAGAGGGTGATGGTCTACCTGGCCTGATTGTTGATCGTTACGCTGAGGTGCTGGTGGCTCAGGTGCACACGCTCGGCATGGAGCGTCTTCTGCCTCTGCTGGTGGAGCCTCTGCTCGAAGAGACGGGGGCACGTGGTCTGCTGTTGCGCAACGATAGCCAGGCGCGGCGCCGTGAGGGGTTAGCGCTGGAGGAGCCGCGCTTGCTGGCCGGCGAGGTGCCCCCGGAAGTGGAAGGGCGCGAAAATGGCGTGCGCTACCTGATCGATCCCTGGCGCGGTCAGAAGACCGGCTTCTTTCTTGATCAGCGCGACAAGCGAGCGGCGCTGGCCAAGTATGTGCGGGCTATGGTCGCGGAAATAGCGCCCGAGGGCGTTGCGCGCGTGCTCAATTGCTTCTCCTATACGGGCGGCTTTTCGCTGGTGGCCGCCTTAAGCGATCAGCGCGTGCGGGTGACCAGCGTTGATAGCTCGCAGCCGGCAATGGAGGCGGCCCGTCGGCATTTCGCCTTCAATGGGCTGGATGCTGATCAGCACACCTTTGTCGTCGCTGATGTCTTTGCCTATCTGGAGGAGGCCCGTGCGCAGGGCGCGCGCTTCGATATCGTGGTACTTGATCCGCCAGCCTTTGCGCGCAGCCAGGGGGCGAGGTCGCAGGCCCTGCGGGCCTATCGTCGCCTGAACATGCTGGGCATGAGCGTGCTGCGTCCCGCTGGTATTCTGCTGAGTTGCTCCTGCTCGGGAGCGATCGGCCTGGATGACCTGTCGGGGACGCTCTCGCTGGCGGCGCGCGCCCTCGACCGCGAGGTGCAGGTGTTGGAAGTGCTGACCCACAGCTGCGATCATCCGGTCAGACTGGCTATGCCCGAGACCCTCTATCTCAAAGCCATCTTCTGTCGTCTGCTCTAGTGAGATGGCTCTTTCCCTCTCTGGTGGCCCGAACGGCTATCGTGGCCAGCTTTCAGGCTGCCTGTTGGACCAATTCCGTTCACCTGAGAGAAATACCTGTCTGTCGCTGATACCATCTCTCTCTGCTGTTGGCCCTTTTCCCTGGGCTGCTGATGGAGCACTGTCTATGCCTCTTTTACGTGATCTGCTGCTGAGAGAGGCATCCGTTTCAGAATCGCTGGAGCCGGGTGGCTCCGCGTCTGAAACGGATGATGGTGGTCGGGGAGGATCGAGAGGCCCCATCGCTTGAGTCAGTGTTTCGTCCGGGTACCTCAGCTAAGCTGAAATTTTGTTAGAGCTGAGCTGGAGCGGAATCTGCGCCTCCTGACTATTGGGAAGAAGATCGCTATGCATCATAATCACTGTACAAGCCGTTGTTCCTTCCGGTAGAGCGAAGATAACATCGCCAGTCTGGTTAGTGGTTCCTGCCTTAACGATCATGTGGAGGGTACTCACTGTAGGCGGAAGGCGATCGCTGCCGACCTGAAGGCGCATAAAATCATCGGCGTTGAAGCCGACATCCTGATCGGATGGGTTATCGACGCGGAAGCTTAAGGTCAGGAAGCGCTTCCCGCTATCGGCTTGCTTGCCGTGGGCGCTCCAGCTCACAGTAGTTTCCGTGACCGTCCATTTCAGGCCGGCGTAGGTGGTCTGGGCGTTGGTTGGCCTGGTGGTAGAGGGATCGTATTTCGTGAGGTCGGGCTTGTTCTGTAGGGGGATGTCCATGCTCGCTTCGGTAGGGCCTCCCAGGCGCAGCAGCGTGTGGCTCACATCCACATTGTTGGGAACGGGGAAATCAAGCCAGTTGGTGCGGGTCGAGCTGGGTTCCGGGGCTCCGCCGTATTGTAGGGCGTTTGGTGCAACGCTCGTTTGGTTGGGGAGAATCAGACGAGCAACCTCATGATAGGAATAAGAGGCAAAGTCATTGGTCTCGTTGTTCTCCTTGAGGAGGACGCGCAAGAGAGCCGCACTGTTGGTAGCATTGAGGTCGTCGGGGAAGCTGTTGGCCAATTGAACACTCATGACGGTGATCGTGATGGAGGAGTAGGTCACGGTGCCGTTCACAGGGAAAGTGCGGGTTGGGATGCTTGTGGGCGTGTTGGAGTGGAGCGTAGTGCCCCCGCTGGTGCCGCTGCTGTGAGAAGAGGAGGTGGTGGTGCCGGTGCTGGCGAGGTTGCGCAAGAGGAGGTAACCGCCCACGCTCAAGGCCCCGCAGACGATTACGATCAGTAGGATAATCAATAGCACGCCGCAACTGATACCGGCGATGACGCCGCGGCTGGAGTTCCGCTGTGGGCGGGCGTAAGGAGGGGGAACACTGCCTGGCTGAGGTGGAGGCATGGCTCTTTGCTGACCGTAGGAAGGAGCAGGGGGAGGGGGCGTATAGCCCGGCTGCCATCGGCCAAAGGCTGGTTGCTGCGGGCCAGAGTTGGGAGGCTGTTGATTGAGGGGCGGAGCAGGCGACCAGGCTGGCGGATGGGAGGGAGGAGCTGGTGGGGGCAGAGGCGACACAACGGTCCTCTCTAGCGACTCGGAAGATCCGGCTGATTCCCCTGCTCCAGAAGAATGGGTAGGGTCGCCGGTTGCCGGGCCGAGGACAGCGCCGCACATTGGGCAGAAAGCCTGCTGTTCTTGCAATGGGACACCGCAGTTTGGGCAGAAGCGAAAGTTGGGCGGCATGGTAGAAGCCTCCTGTCATAAGGAAGGATAGGCAAAGGTGTCTGCTAGCAAGAGAACGTTGGAGGAGAGGAATTCTCTAGGGTGAATGTGAGCAATAAGGAGCGATGACAGAAGGCTGGGGAAGCCTGACCATCTCCCTCGTTTCTGGCTGCCACAGCTAAGAAGACAGCAGTTGAAAAAAAACGAACAAAAGCCGCTCCCGCTTTTCGCTAAAGGGAGAGTGGCTTTTGCTCGCTTGCCCTGGTTCGGGAGGGTCCTCATTCATAGCGCAGCACGATCAACGGGCGTACGCGCACAGCCTGCCAGGCGACCAGGACCGCCGTGCTGGCGGCCAGGAGTAGCGGCATAACGACCAATCCAGCCATCACACCTGGCTCCATGCTAAGGATGAGGTTGTTGTTAAAGAGCACTTTGCTGAAGAGGATTACCCCGCCGGCAGCCAGGAGCGCCGCAATGGAGGAGCCAAGGCCGCCAGCGACAGCATACTCGATGGCTATCTGGCCGAGCAGACTTCTGGCCGTATAGCCTACTGCCTTGAGAATCCCTAGCTCGCGCCGCCGCTCCAGCATGGCCAGAGCTACCGCATTGGCGATGATGATGACCCCGGCCAGCAGCGAGAGCAAAGCCAGAGCCAGCAGGACCAGCGTGATCTGCTTCACTACTTGCAGAAAGGCCAGAGCGCCATCGGTCAGATTCTGCGCCGCTGCGTTGGGCACGATCTGGTTAATGGCCTGCAGGGCAGCCACGACCTCAGTGGTGGGCACCTTCAGGTAGAAGACGGTGGTTCTGTTGGCCTGTTGTGGGCTTAAGGAGGCCACAAAGGAGGCCGGGGCCAGAACTTTCCCCAGGGTCTGGTAGCTGCTGGCAATCGAGAAGACCCCTACGATGTGGGCCGTTCTGATGCTCTGGCCATCGAGGCTAGTGAAGGTAATGGTATCCCCGGGCCGCAGATTCAGCCCGGACCAGCCGGCGCGGGTCAGAATGGCGCTGATGAGGATATTGTTGCTGTTGGCGTCACGGGCGCTGAGGTTGCGACCGGCGATCAGGGTGAGCGTCGGCTGGCTGTGGGAGAGATCGAACCCTTCGAGGCCGCCCAGCATGGCGCGGTCTTGCTGGCCGTAGTCGCCACCAGGCATCTGCCCTTGTGCTGGACGCCCGTTGATAGCCACGGGCAGCGTCTGGCTGAAGAGGTTCACACGGCTGGCGCTGAGGCCCGGGATACTATGCAAGTGGGCGGCAAGGCGCGTACTGTCGCTGCCACTGGTGGTTACCACCAGGTTGTAGGGCTGCTGCTGGCTCAGAACGCTGCTAACGCGCTCCTGGAGATCCTGGCTCAGGCCAATATCGAGGCCGACCCCATAGACGCCGATAAAGAGCGCCAGGACAGTTGCCGTGACACGCGCGCGCCGTCGCCCGATGTTGCGCAGTGCCATCTTGAGGGAGATTTTCCAGAAGGGCGGCAGCCAGGGGAGCGCCAGACCCAGCAACGCGAGTGCCAGGAGCAAGAAGCTGAACATGGGGAGGAGTGGAAAGATGACCAGAGCACCCACCAGGCCAGCCAGCGCCAGCAGGATCGGCAGCGGGTGCAGCCTCTCAGGTACCGGTAGCCTGCTAATCAGCCCGAGTGAAGCGCTGAAAAGGCCGCTTAGCAAGAGCAGACAGGCAAAGGTACCGTAAGTCACGCCAACGGCGAGCACATAGTTGTTCTCCAGGATCACGCTTGCCAGCAAGCAGAAGAGCAAGGAGAGCAGAAAGAGCATTGCAAGCGTCAGACCACGACGATGGCGACCCAGCATCTCGCTTTCGCGCAGGACCTGTAGCGGGCGGATGGAGGCCGCCTGGGCGATCGGCAGCAGTCCGAAGATCAGGGCCGTCACGGTGCCAGTGAGCAGACCGGAGGCGATAATGCTATAGTTGAGCAGAAACGGCAGGCTGATCCCGAGGCTCTGGAGCAGCTGACGGGTCAGGTAGCTTATACCGATAGCGGCAAGCGCTCCCAGCAGACCACCGCCGAGGCCGAGCAGGCCCGCCTCCAGGCCGAAGAGGAGGTAGAGATCGCGGCGGCGGTAGCCGACCGTCTTGAGCATGGCGATCTCGGTCCGGCGGCGTGAGAGCAGCACCTGCATCGTGTTCACGATGCCCACGCCGCCAATGAGCAACGCCAGCAGGCCAGCGATTTTCAGGAACTGGCTGATCTGGTCAATTGACGACTGCTGGGCCTTGAAGAGATCGCTGGCCGTCTGCACACTGACCAGCGGGAAACGCCGGTTAATAGCAGTCACGGCGCGCGCCGTTTGGGCCTGTGAGCTGGTGGTGAGGTCGATCAGGGTATAGGTGGCCAGGGCTGCAGATCTGGCCGCCAGGTAGGTTTGTTGCGACAGAAGCACCAGATTACCGGCCTGGGCGAAGCTCCCGCTGTTGGCGATTACACCGGCGATCGTCACCGTCATCGTCTCGCCGGCTCCATTCAGGCTCTTCACGTAGAGAGGGAAGCGTTCGTTGAGCTGCTTATGGTAGAGCGTCAGAAACTGCTCAGTGACGACAACCTGATGGCCCTCAAGCGCACTGCGCAGCGTGGCCCCACTCGGCGCGCGGAACTGTGGAGGCGAGACCAGGGGGAAGCTTGCAGGATCAACGGCCTCCACTGGAAACGTCTGGGTTATGGCCGTCTGGTTGCTCAGAGCCCCGTTGGCGCCGATAACAGCTGTATAGCTGCTGATGAGACCCTGCTCTTTGAGCTGATCGAAAAAGCTGAGATCGGTGGGCCTGAGCGGCGCGCCGGAGGCGTTGATGGCGATATCACCGCCAGTGGCATCGCGTGCGCTGTCGGCCAGCGAGTGCTGCAGCATAGAGCCGACGAGCTGCAGGGAAACAATGGCCATGACCCCCACTGCGATGCAGAGGATGGCCAGAAAACTGTGCTGACCGCTGCGTAACAGGGACCTTCCGCTATAGTGCAGGTAGAAAGAGGCTTTCATCTCTATTGCTCGCTTCTTACTATAGTGACAGTCAAGAACTGTTAGCACTTACTGCGTGACTGCAGAGTGAGTCGCCTCAATGGCCGCGATCTGGCCGTCGACGATGCGTATCGTGCGGTCGGCCAGGGAGGCGACCAGCGGGTCGTGAGTCGCGATGATAAAGGTCTTACCGAGTGTTGAGCGCAGCTGCAGAATCAGCTGAAGAACGTGCTCGCTATTGCGAGCATCAAGGTTGCCCGTTGGCTCATCGGCGATGATCAGCGCCGGATCGCAGGCCAGAGCACGAGCCAGAGCGACGCGCTGCTGCTCGCCACCAGACAGCTGGTTGGGGCGGTGGTGAAGACGCTGTTCGAGACCAACGAGCGTGAGCAGCTCGCGGGCGCGCGTCGCCGGCGATCCCCGGTGCTTGCCGGTATAGAGCGGCAGCTCTACGTTCTCCTGAGCTGTCAGGGTGGGAATCAGGTTGAAAGCCTGAAAGACCATGCCCAGGCTGCGATTGCGTACGCTGGCCAGCTGGCTCTCGCGCAGGTGGCTAATATCCATACCGTTGAGCAGGACCCGACCCGTGCTCGGGCTATCCAGTCCGGCGATGATGCCCAGCAAGGTGCTCTTGCCAGCCCCTGATGGCCCTACGATCGCGACAATCTCGCTCTCGTAAATCTGGAAACTGATGCCTTTGAGAATCGCAAGCTGTTCGTGGCTTAGTGGCAACGTTTTGGTAATCTCCTGTACATCAAGGATGACAGCGCTCTCCGTTGCCTGGGGATAAGAGCTCGGGACCGCTGGCTGACTGTTCATGGCAGCAACTCCTTTTTGTTTGGCGTTTCGCCAGTCTCTCGCTTCTTGCTCGTGCTTGCAGACGTGAGCAGCTGCCTGATGGAAGGAACCCTTGCCGGCCTGGATCTTGTGCTGCGACTGCCTCGGGTCAGGTCGGGCAGGGCTGGCAGCGCTCATATGGGTCGAGTATAGGGAGAGCGAGGCCAGGCCGGTAGTGGAGGTAATCACCAGAATCGCCTGACAGATGTCATACCAGTCTGATGATTGTCTTCACTGGACATGGCCCGCTGGGCCGGCTATACTCACCTCAAGGGGAGGAAACAGTTGGGAGAAGGGCAACAAGTAACCTATGGAGTCAGAGGGTGCTTCGATCTGCACCAGCCCAATCCTGGTAAGTAAAATGAAGATGCCTGTCAGTCAGCCAGCCTGTCCAGGCTAGAAACGAGCAACTGTATGTCACCCCGTCTGCACCCACTCTGGCCGTTTCGCCGGAGGAGGGTTCCCCTTGTGGCAGAGAGAGAGCCACAGTCTGCTCTAGAGGCAGCCTCGCCCTGGCCGGTGGAGCGGCTATCGCCCTATCTCATCTGGAGTGTCTGGGTAGCATGGGTTCCTCTCTTCTTGCCTATTATTATTGAGATGCTATTATCTCATCCGAAGACAATTGATGCTGTCATTTCTGTGGCAGGAGTCATTTGCTTTTTTGGTATCTATCTCTGGGCGAGCTTACGTGATGCCTGGTATCTGGCTTCCACGCCACCAATGGCCAGTCTTGTTGAGGCGCGTCTGCCGCGTGCCTGGCTGGTCTTGGGGGTGCTGAGTCTCCTGTCAATCCCGTTAGTGCTCCTCAATGGAGGTAATAACTGGTTCAACCTCTTCTACTACATCAGTGGCTACAGTGGCGGACGTCTCCCTGTGCGTCAGACGGTGCTGGCTGTGGGCGGGCTAGAGCTGCTGGCGACGCTCCTCGGGCTGCTGGCCCATAACCCGCTCAGTGTGCTGGGTATGACCCTGCTATTCATCGCCATCATAGGCGCCCTCATCTCGGCTGTGGGCCATTTTGTCAGGACCAGCCAGCGGCTGCGCAGCGCGCGCGTGGAGATCGCCCGTCTGGCGGCCACTGCAGAGCGGCTGCGCATTGCGCGTGATCTCCACGACCTGCTCGGCCACAGTCTTTCATTGATCGCGCTGAAGAGCGAGTTGGCTGGCCGTCTGCTTGATCAGGCGCCGGAGCGAGCGGCGCGTGAGATCCGTGACATTGAGCAGGTTGCTCGCTTCACCTTGCAAGAAGTACGTGAGGCGGTGAGCGCCTACCGTCGGCCAGCGCTGCTCGATGAGCTACAGGCGGCGCGTGAATTACTAGAGGTGGCCGGGGTACGCTATCGGCTAGAAGGAGAGGGTGCTCTGGAGGCAGTGAAGGTACCGGCGCTAGAGGTGGCCTGTTCCTGGATTGTGCGCGAAGGAGTGACCAACGTCATCCGGCATAGTCGGGCGCGCGAGTGTTGCATACGCTTCAGACGGGGAGAGCGCATGCTCTGGATCACGATTAGCAACGATGGATGCGTACCGCCTGCTCGCGGTGGAGGGCTGGCGGGCAACGGACTGCGAGGTCTGGCTGAACGCGTACTGGAACTAGGCGGCCAGTTCGAAGCGGGGCCGGTAGCCGATAGTTTCCGCCTGGAAGTGGCATTACCCTTGACGGGGCGTCGCAGTGAGCCAACAGAAGTCTCTGTCTCTGAGCATGGCGGCCTTGAAGCAGGGCGGAGACGCGTTGAGAGACCAGGCGACGTCACAGGAGGACAGAGCGATGATACGAGTCCTGCTGGCTGAAGATCAAGCAATGGTGCGTGGTGCCCTGGTAGCGCTGCTCAGTCTGGCGGGTGACATCGAGGTTGTTGCCGAAGTCGGACGTGGTGACCAGGTCGTACCGGCGGCATTAGAGACGCAACCCGATGTAGCGCTTTTGGACATCGAGATGCCGGGCGGCGATGGTCTCACGGTAGCGGCGGCGCTCCATCGGCAGCTGCCAGAGTGTCGCATCCTCATTCTGACCACTTTTGGGCGTCCTGGCTATCTCAAGCAGGCGCTGGCCAACGGCGTTGTTGGTTTCCTGCTCAAGGATGCTCCGTCGGCGCAACTGGCCACCGCCATCCGGCGGGCACTGGCGGGTGAGCGCATCGTTGATCCCGGCCTGGCGATAGCGGCCCTCAGCGAAGGAGACAATCCTCTGACCGAGCGCGAGCGGGAAGTCTTGCGGGCTGCCCTGCCTGGAGCAAGCATAGCCGAGATCGCGGCGCAGCTTTTTCTCTCCGAAGGAACGGTGCGTAACTATCTCTCGGTTGCCATTCAGAAAATGGGGGCGCGCAATCGCATTGAGGCAGCGCAGCTGGCCCGTCAGAAAGGCTGGCTTTAGCGGCCAGTGGCCGTCAGAGGAGTAGTCAATGGCGGATCGGTCGAGGCGGGTGTGGGTGGTCCCTTTTGCCCAGACCTTGCTCACGAGCGTGCAAAAGCAGGAGTCAGGGAGAGCTGCTATAATAAATAGCAGTCAACGACGACAGGAGAGACGTCTTTGCTCGGGCCCGGGTAGTTGCGCGTCACAGAGAAGAAGCCTGCTATGGTACAGACCAGCGATGACAGCCGGACGAACCTGATTGCCAGTCTGCAGGAGCGTGCCGAAGAGCTGGCCCAGCTCAACCGCATTGCCATTGCACTCACCTCAGAGTTCGATCTCCAGCGCCTGCTCCAGATGATCACCGACGCCGCGCGCAAGGTGACCGCAGCCGAGTACGCTGCCTTTTTCCTCATTCCCGAACTCACTAATGAATCGCCGGAGCGGCGCAGCAAAAAGGGCCTCTTTCATCTGGCGGCGATCTCTGGCGAGCACGGAGTCGAAGAGCACTTTCGCCATGTCGGTCCGGTCGAGGGGGTTGGCGTGCTTCATCCCGTCTTCTGGAAAGGCACCTCCGTACTGGTGGACGACGTCCTCGCCGACCGACGCTACGTTGGCATTCCCCGCGGCCATATCCCTGTACGCAGCTTTCTTGGCGTCCAGCTGCGGACGCGCGAAGGGTCGATCCTGGGAGCCTTCCTCATTGGGCACACGCAACCCAACCGCTTCAAACCGCGCCATGTCGAGCTGATCGAGGCCCTCAGCGCGCAGGCTGCTGTTGCCATTCACAATGCCCAGCTCATTGCCCGCGAGCGCCACGCCATGGAAGAGCAGGCCGCGCGGCTCGAGCGTGAGGTCCGCGAGCGCACCGCTGAGCTCGAGCGCCGCAACCAGGAGCTGACGCGAGTGGCCACCGACCTTCAGACCCTGCATCACGAGCTGACCGAGGCCCAGAAACGCCAGATGCTGGCCGACGAGCGCAGCCGCATCGCCCAGGAACTGCACGATCGCGTCCAGCAGACCCTGTTCACCATTGGCCTCAAGGCCGACTGGGCTTTAGAGCAGCTGCCGCCGGGGTCGCCATTGGAGCGTCCCCTACGCACCATCAAGCAGCTGGCCTCGTTAGGAACGGCCCAGGTACGCGATGCCATCTTTGCCCTCTCCTCCAGCGAGCCGCAGACGCAGGATGGTGGCCTGATCAGTCGCCTGCATGCCCTCATTCACGACCTGCGCGAATCCGCCGCTGAGCTGGATATGGACCTTGTCGTCGCCGAGTGGGCCAGTGCGCCGCCGGTAGCAGTCGAGAACGCCCTTTTCAGCGTAGCGCGCGAGGCGCTTTCCAACGTCCTGCGCCACGCCCAGGCGACCACTGTCGTGGTCACCGTGCAGGTCACGCGCACACAGGCTATGCTGGTCGTTCAGGATAACGGGGTCGGCCTGGCGCCGGAGATCCTGGAGAACTACCGTCACAATCCGGCCCATCTCGGACTGCGCGGCATGCAGCAGCGGGTGTGCGACTGTGGCGGCCAGCTTCTGCTAGTCAACGGTGAGGAAGGTGGCCTGATCGTGAAGGCGGTGATCCCTCTTGATTCGCTTACTGATCGTCGATGATCACGAGATGGTGCGCGAGGGCCTCAAGGCCATGCTGGTCTCGGAGCCAGATTTTGAGATCGTGGGTGAGGCGGCCAATGCCGAGCAGGCCCTGGGGTTGGTCGAGCGCCTGCGTCCTGACATCATTCTGCTCGATGTGCGCCTGCCGGGGGTCAGTGGCGTAGCTCTGTGCCGCCAGGTCTGCGAGCGCTACCCTGAGATCGGGGTCATCATTGTCACCACCTATACCGATGAGCAGCTGGTGGCCGAATGCCTGCAGGCGGGCGCCCGCGGCTATATCGTCAAGGACATCGAGCGTTTCGATCTCAAGCGCTCGATCCGGGCGGTAGCGCGTGGTGAGGCGGCCATCGATCCCAAGGCGGCGGTGGCCGTACTGGCCCATTTGCGCCGGACGCCGGTGCGTCAGGAGCCGGGGCCGGAGCCGCTGAGCGCCCAGCAACTGGTGATTCTGCGCCTGATCGCTCAGGGCCTTTCCAGTCGCGAGATTGCCGCCAAGCTCTACCTCAGCGAGAACACGGTCAAGAGCTACGTTCAGGAGATCCTGCATCGTCTGGGAGTCAAGAATCGCACCGAGGCCGTCATGGTAGCTGTCAAGCAGGGCTGGCTCTAGGCGGGCAGCGAGTCCATGAGTTGATCAATCAGCCAGTGAGCCAGCCAGTCAGTCAGCCGATGGTGTTGCCCGGGTGCAGCTTTTGCTGATCGACCTCCCTCCAAAAGCAGGGGAGCAAGACCCTGCATTCGGAGGTAACAGGCGCTTCCTCATCCTGGCTATACTGGAAGCAGTGTAGACAATCAACCACGCCACGCTCTGCGACGAAATGCTGAGCTGAGACGAGACGCTCAGCCATCACACCCAAGCCAGCGCCAGACAGGATTGAGCACGCCGCAAAGGCCGACTGGGAGGAATCATGTGCAGCCATCCGGCCTGGCCGCGTCGCGGGTCATGCCCCATCCTGCCTGCTCAGTAGGCTGCCAGTGACGAAACGGAGGTGATCTCCCCTTGATCCCTGGTCCTTTTGACTATCAGGTGGCCGGCAGCGTCGCTGAGGCCATCGCCTTACTGGACCAGCACGGCGCCGATGCCAAGGTGCTCGCGGGTGGGCATAGCCTTATCCCCCTCCTGCGCTTTCGCCTCGCCTCCCCTGCCGTTCTGGTGGACATCAACCGCCTGCGCGACCTGGAGTACATACAAGAAGCCGACGGCACCCTGCACATTGGGGCTTTGACGCGCGAAGTCGACCTGGAGGCCTCAGACCTCATTCGCCGGCGCTATCCCATACTGGCCGATACGGCCCGCGTCATCGCTGATCCCGTGGTACGCAACTGGGCCACGGTCGGCGGCAACCTGGCCCACGCCGATCCGGCCAATGATCACCCGGCGACCATGCTCGCTCTGGGCGCTCAGCTCGTAGCGACTGGCCCCGCTGGCCAGCGTCTGATTCCGATCGAGCACTTCTTTACCGACAGCAGCTTTGAGACGACGCTGCAGCCCAACGAGCTGCTGACCGAGATCCGTGTCCCGGCTCCGTCCGAGCGCAGCGGCGGCGCCTATTTGAAGCTAGAGCGCAAGGTCGGTGACTACGCCATTGCTGGTGTGGCCGCCTACGTTGTCCTGGACGGGGCCGGGCACGTCACCTACGCCGGCATCGGCCTGACCAACGTCGGCCCGACTCCCATCAAGGCCCGCGCCGCTGAGCAGCTCTTGCTTGGCAGCACCCTTGACGACGCGGTCATCGCCCAGGCCGCCAGGCAAGCCGCTGCCGAGGCCCAGCCCGTCAGCGACCTGCGCGGTCCCGCGGACTACAAGCGTGCGATGGTTGAAACCCTGACCATGCGGGCGCTGCGCCAGGCGCGCAGCCGCGCAACAGGAGGCGCCTAGCCATGAGCATCCATCACATTCGTGTTACCATCAACGGCAAGCTCTACGAAGGCGACGTTGAGGCGCGTACTCTGCTGGTTCACTGGCTGCGCGACAGCCTGCGCCTCACTGGCACCCACATTGGTTGTGACACCTCCTCCTGCGGCGCCTGCACCATCCTGGTCGATGGCAAGGCGGTCAAATCCTGCACCATGCTGGCCGTGCAGGCCGATGGGCGCGAACTGCTGACCGTCGAGGGCCTGGAGCAGAACGGCAAGCTCCATCCGCTGCAGGAGGGCTTTCACGTCGAGCACGCCCTGCAATGTGGCTACTGCACGCCGGGCATGATGATGGCTGCCCTGGCCCTGCTCAAGCGCAATCCTGATCCCAGCGAGCAAGAGATCCGTGAAGGCATCTCGGGCAATCTCTGCCGCTGCACGGGCTACGTCAATATTGTCAAGGCCATCCAGTACGCCGCGCAGAAGCTGCGCGAGCCGGAACAGGTGCCCGCCGGCAGCGGCGGCGGAGGTGAATAGCCATGACCACAACCAGCGCAGGACCCCACGTACACGGCCTGGGAGAGCCGTATAAGCGCAAGGAAGACGCGCGCTTCATCCGCGGGAAAGGCAACTACGTCGATGATATCCAGCTGCCAGGCATGCTCTACGCCGACATCGTACGCAGTCCCTATGCCCACGCCCTGATCAAGAGCATCGACATCAGCAAAGCCCTGCAGGTGCCGGGCGTCGTCGCCGTCATTACGGGCAAGGACCTGGAGGCCGCCGGTCTGGCCTGGATGCCGACGCTCTCCGGCGATAGCGAGGCCGTGCTGGCCGTCGACCGCGTCCTCTACCAGATGCAGGAAGTCGCCTTTGTTGTAGCCGAGAGCCGCTACGCCGCCGCCGATGGCGCTGCCGCGGTTGAAGTCGACTACGAGCCCCTACCCGTCGTTGTCGATCCTCACAAAGCCCTGGCGCCCGACGCCCCGCTGCTGCGTCCCGACAAGAAGGATCGCCAGCCGACCAATCAGATCTATCATTGGGAGACCGGAGACCGTGCTGCCACCGATGCCGCCTTTGCCGAGGCCGAGCAGAACGGGGTTGTTGTGCGTCAGGACATGTACGTCCCGCGTATTCATCCGGCTCCCATCGAGACCTGTGGCTGTGTGGCCGACTACAACGCCGCCACTGGCAAGCTGACCGTCTGGATGACTTCGCAGGCTCCACATGCCCATCGCACACTCTTCGCCATCGTCTCCGGCCTGCCCGAGCACCGCATCCGTGTCATCTCGCCCGACGTCGGTGGTGGCTTCGGCAACAAAGTTCCCATCTATCCCGGCTACGTCTGCGCTGTCGTCGCAGCCCTCAAGACTGGCAGGCCGGTCAAGTGGATCGAGGATCGCACCGAAAACCTGACCAGCACCGGCTTCGCCCGCGACTACCATATTCACGCGGAGATCGCCGCTGACAAAGAGGGCACCGTCAAGGCGCTGCGAGTCTACACCCTGGCCGATCACGGCGCCTTTGATGCGGCGGCCCAGCCAACCAAGTTCCCCGCCGGCCTCTTCCACATCTGCACCGGCTCCTACGACTTCAAGCATGCCCACGTCGCCGTCGACGCCGTGCACACCAACAAGGCGCCCGGTGGCATCGCCTACCGTTGCTCCTTCCGCGTCACGGAGGCCTCCTATCTCATCGAGCGCATGATGGATACCCTGGCGCGCGAGGTGGGCAAAGATCCCGCCGAGATCCGCCTGCAGAACTTCATCAAGCCCGAGGCCTTCCCCTATCGCTCGGCCCTCGGCTGGACCTACGACAGCGGCAACTACGAGCGCGCCCTGCGCCTGGCGATGGAGAAGATCGGCTACGAGGAGCTGCGCCGCGAACAGGCCGAGAAGCGGGCCCGCGGCGAACTGATGGGCATTGGCATCTCCTCCTTCACCGAAATCGTCGGGGCCGGCCCCGGCAAGCACTTTGACATCGCCGGCATCCAGATGTTCGATAGCTGCGAGATTCGTGTTCATCCGACTGGCAAGGTGCTGGCCCGCATCGGCGTCCAGACGCAGGGCCAGGGCCACGAGACGACCTTTGCCCAGATCATCGCTGCCGAGCTGGGCATCTCGCCGGATGACGTCGACGTCGAGCACGGCGATACCGACACTGCTCCCTATGGCCTGGGCACCTACGCCAGCCGCAGCACTCCCGTCGGCGGCGCCGCCACCGCCGTGGCCGCGCGCAAGATCCGCGATAAGGCGCGCAAGATCGCTGCCTATCTGCTCGAAGTAGGCGAAGAAGACCTCGAATGGGAGCCGGGCCGCTTCTATGTGCGCGGCAGTCCAAGCAAAGGGAAGACCATCCAGGAGATCGCCTTTGCCGCTTACACCAACTGCCCGCCCTATCTGGAGCCGGGCCTGGAGGCCGTCAACTACTACGATCCGCCCAATCTGACCTATCCCTTCGGCAGCTACATCTGTGTTGTCGACATCGACCGCGGCACCGGCGAGGTGCACATTCGCCGCTTCCTGGCCGTCGACGACTGCGGCACGGTCATCAACCCGATGATCGTCGAAGGCCAGATTCATGGCGGCCTGACTCAGGGATTGGCGCCGGCCCTCTACGAGCAGCTGGCCTACGATGAGAATGGCAATGTTCTGGGAAGCAACTTCCAGGATTACCTGATTCCGACGGCGATGGAGACCCCGCGCTGGGAGACGGCGCGTACAGTAACGCCCTCGCCGCACCATCCCATTGGGGCCAAGGGCGTGGGCGAGTCGCCGACGGTGGGTGCTCCCCAGGCCATCGCCAATGCCGTCGTCGATGCCCTGGCACACGTTGGTGTACGCCACATTGACATTCCCATCACCCCGTGGAAGGTCTGGGCCATTCTCAAAGAGAAGGGACTCGCCACGGCCTAACGTGGCGTTGTGCGACCCAACCAGGTGGATGATGGCAGCCGCCAGACCGGGGGCCGGAGCCAGGTGCAGACAGACAGACAGACAGACAGATACTGCTTGCCGCCTGGCGCAGCCGGTCGCCGGTGCTGGCTGCCCGGAGGGAAACGGTATGCCTGAGAATGTGCTCAAACTGGCCCAGCGTCTGGAGCAGGCGCGCAAGCCTTTCGTCCTGGCGACCGTGGTCTGGTGCGAACGGCCCACCTCTGCCAAGCCTGGAGCGCGGGCCTTGATCCAGGCCGATGGCAGCGTCAGCGGCTGGATTGGCGGTAGCTGTGCCCAGCCGGTAGTCGTGCGCGAGGCTCTGCGCCTGCTGCACGAGGGGGGCGATCCCTATCTGTTGCGCCTGGGAGCGCCGGAGGCTGGTCTTACGCGCACCGGTTCTGGCGTGCGCGTCTTTCCCATGACCTGTAGCAGCGGAGGAATTCTGGACATTTACATGGAACCACATCTACCGCCGCCCCGCCTCTTTCTGGTTGGCGCCTCGCCGGTTGTGGCGGCCCTTGCGCGTCTGGCTCCTGTCCTCGACTTTGCCGTTGTCCAGATCGACGAGGATGGCCTGCCCGACATGCAGCCCGACGAACGCAGCGCCGTCCTGGTGGCCACCCATGGCGAATACGACGAAGAGGCCGTCGCTCGCGCCCTGCGCAGTCCTGCCTGGTATGTAGGCATGGTTGGCAGCCGCCGGCGGGCCGAGGCCTGTCGCCAGTACCTGCGCGAGGCCGGCCTTGAGGAGCAGGCCATCGCTCGTCTGCGAGCGCCCGCCGGTCTTGATCTGGGAGCCGTGACCCCGGAAGAGATCGCCGCCAGCATTCTCGCCGAGCTGGTCCAGGTCCGTCGGCGCCAGCCAGCCCAGGCGCCTGTCGTCTCAGCGGCCTCGCCTGCGACCGCGGTTGACCCGGTCTGTGGTATGATAGTAGAGGTAGCCGCCGCCAGGCAGCGCAGTACCTATCAGGGGCAGATATTCTATTTCTGCTGCCCCGCCTGCAAGCGGCTCTTCGAGAATGATCCGCAGCGCTATCTTGCGCCCAAAGCACACGCAACATACGAAAGGTGACAGGTCGCTATGGATTTCTCTGGTTCGCAGACCATCGCCGCCCCGATCGATAAGGTCTGGGCCTTCCTGCTGGATGTCAACAAAGTCGCTGAATGTGCCCCCGGCTTTCAGAGTCTCGAAGTGCTCGGAGAGGAGCACTGGAAGGCCGTTGTCAGCGTCGGCATTGGGGCTGTGAAGGCCAAGTTTACGCTGGATGTCACGCGGCCCGAGATGCATGAGCCGGATCACATGGTGGTGAAGGCGCGGGGCAAGGCGCCAGGGAGCGCCGTGGAACTGTCGGGCGATATGCACCTGACGGCGGTCGATAGTAATCAGACACGCATGGACTGGGAGGCCAAAGTCATTGTCAGCGGGACGATCGCCAGCGTGGGGGCGCGGCTCTTGCAAGGGACCGCTGAGAAGCTGACTGGCCAATTCTTTGCCTGTTTGAAGACAAAGCTAGAGCCAGGCGGGACCTCGCAGAGCTAGGTAGGCCCCACCCCATGCCCCTGGGGCGCGCCTGGCTCTGCGAGCAGCAGCTGAGCAGAGAGAGGGCTATGGAGAGCGCAATTGAGCGTTGGTACGCTATTCATGATGCGCGCGCACAGCAGATGGAGGCGATCTATGCCCGCCTGGGGCGCTCCAGTGCCGGTTATTGGGACCGGCGCGCGCGCTTCTTCCATCGCAGCACGCGCGAGCGTGCCGCGAGCGATCCGTTCTTTCAGCGCGTGCGCCAGGAGCTGGAGCCGACGCTGAGCGTCCTGGATGTGGGAGCCGGAACGGGCCGCTTCGCTCTGGCTATGGCACCGCTGGTACGGGTGGTCTACGCGGTCGAGCCAAATGCCACCATGCTGAGCTATCTGCGTCAGGAGGCGGAGGAGCGTGGAGTCAACAACATTGTGCCGATTCAGTCGACCTGGGAGGCGGCTCCTGCCGATCTGCGTGCTGATGTCGTGCTCTGCAGTCATGTGCTCTATCCGATCCGCGAGGTGGTTCCCTTCGTCGAAAAACTGCGCGCTGCAGCCCGGAGAACGTGCTATATTTACATGCGCGCTACCCACTTCGATGACTTTACGGCTCCCGTCTGGCGCCATTTTCATGACACGGAGCGGGCCCGCTCGCCGGCCTATATCCACCTGCTGGATGTCCTCTTTGAGATGGGTATCTATGCCAATGTGGAAATTGTGAAGACGCCGATCTCGCTGCGCTATTCATCGCTTGATGATGCTGTGGAGGAGATGCTTGAGCAGGAACTGCTGCCAGACGATGAGGCGACGCGCCGCGAATTGCGCAGCTTCCTGGCAAACTGGCTGGTTCCCGACAACGATGAGCTGGTGGTACCAGGCGATGAGATGGTGAGCGCCGTTATCTGGTTCCCCGGGGCGGAGAGAGCAGACTCCTGAGTGGTGCTGGCCAGGAGGGCGCGCCGGCTGCCCTCTTTGGCCACGCTGCTGGCTTGCTCGTCCCGCCCGCCCAGCCTGCTCGTGGGCTGAGCGCCTGCTTCACTTCTCTCTCCGCATGCTCCTCTCACGTTACTGCTGTAACTGTCTCCTGGCCGACTGCTGACTGACTTCCTTTTGGTCTGACCCTTGTCGCCCTGTCCCCAATGTGCTACTATCCTGGCAGATTGTCCATGAGGAGCTGAGCGTCTGCATGCAAGAATCCGAACATTCTGAGCGCACTGCTGCCGCTCCGCAGTTGCGGGAGGACAGCGAGGAGAAGGCCGCTTCTCCAAAGGCGCTGGAGACAGAGGCAGAGGAGACAAGTGCTGAGGCAACAGAGACGCCCCCTGATGCTGATCGAGGGGGCCAACAGCGTCTGAGCAAGGCTGGACCCGACTGGCTGGCGGTGGAGGTGGTGATCGTGGTGGGCCTGCTCTTCGCTCTCATTGCTCGCCTGAGCGTCCAGCCCTCGACGGCCCTTGTTCCCATTGCCGTACTGGCCGCCCCTGGCTGCGGCTTGCTGGTGACGGCTATTCGTAAGTTGCGCACTCTGCAGCGTCCCGGCCTGCCAGAGGCGGCTCTGGCCGGGGCCATTCTGGCACTCTGCCATCTGGGCGCGGCCTTAACCTATCCTTCGGTGCTGTCAACACTGTTGACGCAGGCCGAGCTGCGCCTGGCCTTTTTGAGTACCTGGGGACTGGTGACGCTCTTTGCGCTGGTGCTGAGTGTCGTCGGGGCCGCGCTCGGCCATCTGGCCTTTGCCCCGTTGCGACCAGTGCCAGCCCGATCGGCGTCGGCTGCGAAGGGAAGGCGAAGCCAGGCTCCTGCTCACGCTGAGGAAGGTGCAGGAACAGCAGGAACAGCGGAGGAAGAAGGGGCGGTGTCGGTGGCCCGGCTCAGAAGCGATGAACGTGCAACAGAAGTGTCAGCCCAGGAGGCGGTGAGCGCCTCCCCCGAGGTTGGTGAGGCTGCCGTCCGAACGAGCGATGAGGAGAGTGGGGAAGAGAAAGAAAGTGAAGAAGCGGAGGAGCAGGCAGAGGCGGCGGAGGAGGAGGCAGACACTGACGAGACGCTGGCAGAGGCAAAAGCAGGTCGCCGTCCGTTCGCGAGCTATGCAATTGCCGTCTTGTTCCTCGCGCTTCTGCCGACGGTGGTGGGCTACCTCTTTGCGGCGGCCTACGATGCCATGTTTGCCCTCTACCAGTTTGCGCCAGGCCCTTTCCCGACACTGCGTCTCCTGTCGGCCCTTTTGCCCTGGCAGGTGCCTATTCATATCGATCTAAGCCGCCCTGACGCAGCCCTGATTATTTTCTCGTTGCTGTGGCGCATTCCGCTCTTCCTCGGCAATGGAACCATGTTCGATTTCCTGGCCCTGGAGCCATTGGTCCTGAATGGGGCGGCCCTGGCCTTGCTTCTCCTGAGCACCTATGGTCATGAGGTGCCCGGGACGGCATCAGTCTCTGGGGGAGAGCTGCCGCTGCCGAGCTGGCCAAGCTACCTGCTCCTGGCGGCCTTGCTGGGTCTGGCGTTGGTTCTGGCGCCCGATCTCTGGGTGTTTCAGGGCCTGGCTGGCCTGCTGCAGATCCCCCATGCCGATATCGCTCTGCCGCTGCGGACGCTGCGCGTCCTTGATCCGCTGACCTTCAGTCTGAATCTCGTAACGGGGCCGTTGCTGTCTCTGCTCCTGGCCCTGGTCTTGCGCTGGCAATATGAGCGTGCGCGTGCCGCCCGGCAGGACCGATCATGATGCCGGACTCACCCCACGGGCTGGCCTGCCGGGCCGGCAATTTACTCTCATTGTTGAGTATGTGCTCTTATGAACGATCCACGCATTCTCTTGATCTTTGGCCTCTTCTTCGTGGCTCTGGGGGGGTATAATCTGGTCGTTGGACGCCGCCGCTTGCGCGCCCAGCCGGGGATGCGCCCCTTTCAGCAGGTCAATATTCTCACGGGCAGTGAGTACCTGCTGCTGGCACTGGTCTTCTTCATCAATGCACTGGCCAGGACGACGCTGCTGCCTTCCTCGGTAACAACCTACCTGTTCGTGGCCTCTTTTGTCTTACTGATCATCTCCCTGGTGCTGGCCGTGATGGTCGTACGTATGGCCACGCGGGGCCGACCAGCACCCCGCCAGAACGCGGATGGGACTGCCTCGGCAGCCAGCGCCGACCAGGAGAGACGCAACAGTCAGGCGTTGGAGATAATTGAGAACAGCCCAGAGCTGGAGGCAGCCCGGCGCCGGGAGCGCCGTCGCCGTCGGCTGGAGCATCGGCGTAAAATGGCCGAGCAGCGCCGCCGACGGGCTGGCAAAGCCTAACTAACTACGATGAGGAGGAATGACGGCGAAGAAAAGGGCGCGCCAGCTCGCTCGAATGAAGAGCTGGGCGCCCACTGGGTTCTACAGCCTTACAGCCTAACTCAGGGCCTCTATCACAGCGCGCGCGATGCTGGCGCTCGACTGCGGGTTCTGGCCCGTGATCAGCAGCCCATCGCGCTCAACGTGGTCGGACCAGTTGGGGCGCGTCACAAAATTGGCTCCCAGCTCGCGCAGGCGCGTCTCCAGCAGGAAGGGCATGAACTTATCCAGCCCGGTGGCGTGCTCCTCCTCGTCGGTGAAAGCGGTGATGGTCTTACCGGCTACCAGCGGCTGGCCGTCGGCACGTCGGGCGCCAACCAGGCCCGCCGGACCATGACAGACAGCGGCGATCACCTTGCCCTGGCGCTCGAAGTCGCCGAGCAGACGATGCAGCGTCGCATCTTCAGCCAGATCGAACATCACGCCATGCCCGCCAGGCAGGAAGATAGCGTCATAATCGGCGGCGTTCAGGCCGGCCAGGGGCCGCGTATTCTGCAGCCGGGCCCGAGCCTCGGCATACTTCTGGGCCTCTTCCTCCTTGGGCTCGCTGCGCGGGTCAACCGGCACGCTGCCACCACGCGGGCTGGCGACTGTGATCTGCCAGCCTTGCTCTTTAAAAGCCTGATAGGGAACCGCGAATTCCTCAAACCAGATCCCAGTCCGATGCTCATCGTTAATGCGATCGTGACCAGTCACTACCATCAGAATGTGACGCGGTTGAGCCACGAGGGAATCACTCCTTTCTTCTCTTCTCGACTATCAAAGCAAGCTGTGCTTTGCACAGGGAGAGATACGTCCTAACCAATGCTGAGCGGCGCGCATCCGCCATGTCTCCTCTGCCGATCGTTGCCGGCTGGCGTCGCTCCGCGCCGCTGGCATTCTAAAACGTGGCCCAGCTATAAAGCAAATAGTCTTTCTGGGGGCAGGTATAAATAAATTTATGGTTGATCTGGAGTGGTACCGCAGCTTTATTGCCGTCTACCGCGCTGGCACTGTCTCAGGGGCGGCGCGATCCCTCTTGCTGACGCAGCCAGCGGTGACGCAGCACCTGGCGGCGCTGGAGGCCGCTGTTGGCGAGCCGCTCTTTCTGCGGGCGCCGCGGCGGATGATCCCAACGGCGCGCGGCAAGGAACTCTACAACCAGGTTGTCCAGGCCATTGAGACCCTGGAGCAGGTCAGTCAGAATCTGGGGACGGGCCAGGAGCATCCGCCCCTGCTGCGTTGCGGAGCCCCGCGCGAATATTTTCAGGAGCAAATGCTCAAGCGCCTGCACTCCCTTCCGTACCGGCTCTGGCTGCAGTTTGGTGAGACCGCCGACCTGGTCAACGACCTTGAGCACGGGCGCCTGGAGGCCGTTGTCGCCACCCAACAGCTAGCCTCACGCGACCTGGAATTCGTCCATGTCGACGAGGAATATTTCGTTCTGGTCGGACCTGCGACCCTGGCGGTGCCCGAGGAGCTGCAAGAGGCCGCTGCCAGGGGGGAGCGTGGGCCGCTTGAAGAATGGTTGGCCGGCCAGCGCTGGGTTGGCTACGGGCCGGAGCTGCCGATCATTCGCCGCTTCTGGCTCCACTGCTTTGAGCGTCGACCTCCTTTTCAGGCGGCGCTGGTTCTGCCCGACCTGCACGCTATCAGGCTGGCTATCGAGCAGGGCTATGGCATCAGTGTCCTGCCTGACTATCTCTGTCGCGGCCTGCTAGAGGAGGGGCGTCTGCGCCTGCTCTGGGAGCCACCCCAGCCGGTCACCAACGAGCTGTGGCTGGCCTATCGGCGCATCGATCGCAACGATGCCCGCATTCGCGCCCTCAAACGCGTGCTGCTCTCCTAGCTGGAGGCGCAGCGCTGGCCCCCTTCCTCTCTGCTGAGGCTAGAGACCTTCCAGTTCAAGCTGCATTTCAGCCAGGCCCTGCTGAGCGCCATAGCGGACCGTCAGACCGCTGATGCGGCAGGTCAGGCTCTGGCCGCTGCCCGTAGGCGCCAGGCTATCGGTCAGCATCACTGCATCGAAGAGCTGCAGCGCTGGATTCAGCGGCACAGTGATGCGATGCCGACTGGCGGCGCGCTGCTCCTGAGCCAGCAAGAAGGCCGCCTTCTGCGCGCACTGGCTCGTAGTCGTCAGCTTGTGGTCGATGTGATAGCGCAGGCGCTCGTTGCCCACCTGCTGCAAGTGGAGGTCGTCGTAGCTCTCGGCGGTCGTCAAGGCTTGAGGGGGACCGCTGACCGGCGGCTTGCCGCTGACAATGATGTGGTTGGCGCGCTCATCGCTGCTGCCAATGCTGAGCAGCTCGATCTCAGGCTGATAGGACCAGACTGGGGTCTCGCTGCTACTCAATTCACGAAAGCGCAGGACCTCATCCTGATCGAGGAAGTAGACCAGACCGTACGTATTGCACAACTCATCGAGGGCCGCGCGGTAGGACTGGCCCGCCTGGATGAGAAAAGAGGGAATGGTCTGGCTCAGCTGGTCGCTAGCGGGAAGAGCGATGGTAAAGAGGCCAGCGCGTGCACAGACCTCGCTGATCAGAAAGGCCAGCGTCTGGCCATTGTAACTGTTCTGATAGCGGGCGAGCAGATCAAGCTGACGGGTGCGATCGCTGGCGACCAGCAAGAGGCGATGCTCCTGGGGGGAGCGCAGAAAGTGGAGCTGACTCAGGACATAGCTGCCAGTCTTGATCTGCGTCGGGGAGGGCGGCGTACCTGCGTAGTAGCCTTCGCTCAGGGTCAGAGTTGCACCCAGACCGAGCGGGTGGTAGCTGCCGGCGCTGCTGACCAGGGCATTGTAGCTGCCACCGCTGTTGTCCAGTAGTACCTCTAAGCGGGCGGGACGGCCTGGGCGCTCCAGGCGCCGATAGGCCAGCACAGCAGGAGAGAGGTCGAGGAACTGCTGAGGGTTGCTGCTCTGGAAGAGAGGGGCGCTGGCGATCGTTGGCATCGTCAAGACGTAGGAGCGTGGGCCTGCGCTCCCGCTGGCAGGGCTGGCTACCGCTAGCACCACAGCGCCGTAGCTGCAGGGCAGCATAGGCAGAATGGTCCCGTTGGACCAGTGAACCAGGTCCGCCGACTGGCGCAGGCGCGGATAGCTGTAGACTGAGCCGGTCAGGTTGCCACTGTCGGCCTCGACACAGCTCAGGGTGTAGAGGCCATCCGCGAAGGAGAGGCGCGGAGCCAGGCGCATGATAGCGGTGGTCGTAGCTGGAGCGATCGCCACACCGAGATTCCATAAAGGCATGCCGCCGGGGACCCCTGGATTCATCCAGGGGAGGAAGGCGGCTCCCTCCTCTCCGTCAGCATGCTCCTGGTCCCTCCTCCTGCTCTCTGTCCTCTGTCCATGCCGTCCTGGGAACCTGAGCCGGTGCGTCTCCTCCCAGGGGAGAGGGCGAGGAAGTGGTATTTCCCCGCCTTCCCCTGGGCTGCTGCTTGCGGTGGCAGAGATCGGTCCACCTAAGAGAGTGTCACTCTTGTTATGCTGGAGATGTCTCAAAAAAGAGTTCGAACCGACCACTGACAAAAATGAGTCTGTTCACCATCACAGGAAGATCCGATCCGGTTAACTGCACTCGGCGCAGTTCCAGCACCGGCATCTCAGATGAGGGTTATACAAATTCTCGGAAAGTCTGTAGTAGACTCTTCCCATTACTTCTCCCTTGAACTGTTCCCCTTCTCATGAGTTTGCTTCTGTTCAACGCACTGCTGGAATTCCTGGATCAGTCT
>NZ_MCIF01000002.1:5736045-5738634 GCF_003268475.1 Thermogemmatispora tikiterensis
GGGGTCTTTGTCAGTAATTATAGCACAGAGGTGGCATAAGGCAAGCAGGCAGAATATGTCAGTAATGTTTACTGACATATTGACAATGTCACTAGTGTCTGCTAGAATTAATGACAGAAGTATTGGTTGTCTCTGCCTATGTCATTTATATGTCATTCTGTCGCTCGATAGACATAGTGCCAATGACATAGAGTGGTGGTCTGTGAGAGCACACTGACAACAGCATATGACTTACGTGATGCGCGACAGGGGGCCAAGCGCCTGGACGACATGTGGGAAGGGCAAAGGAGGAAGGCCGGCGAGTTGGAGGTGGTGTGTCCTTCGATCCTGGGGAGGGACTGGCTCGCTCGGGGGTGCGCGGCGATCTCTCCTGTCCCTGAATATGCCTCATGGGAGACTGTGGTTCCTGTGGGCCTGCCACCAAGTCATGTCTTTTCGATCTCCATCAGCATGTTGTTTCCCCAAGGAGGTCCTCGTGTCTGTTGTTCTGTCTTTGCCTGCTGGACCGCGTCGCCGACGCGGTCGGAGATCGGTCCGTGCTCCCCGGGCTGTGCCCTATGCCAGCCTGATCTTGCAGGCTCGCCGCCTGTGTGGGCACACGGTGCTCGTCCCTTCTCCCGTTGGTCTTCATCCTGATGGCACTCCGGCCTTCCGTTGGGTCCAGGGGGTCGTGACGTCCGTCGCTGACGACGGGAGTGTTTGCGTGATGTTCTTCGAGCCGGGCCGGCGCCGCAAACAGCATTTTGGCGTCTCGTTTGCCTTGCAGCAGTTTCGGGTGCTCTCTTTCTAGCTCCGCCGGCCACGCTTCGGTCTGGTTCGCTGAGCTGGCTGGTCTGGTTTTCGGCTGCTTCCTGAGCACCCCATTCTCTCCGTCTTCTTGCTGTCTGTCTTTCCATGCTGATGAAGGAGGTGTGGTATGTCCTCTGTGTCTTCCTTCTGGGCCGAGGCCCCGTGGTGGCTCCGCTGGCGCGGACGCGTGTGGCATCCGACGGAGCTGGAGGAACCCCTGCGGCTGTGTGGACGTGACCCGGTGATCCTGCAGGAACCTGCTGCCTTGTTCAGTCCTGACGTGCAGAACGAGGTCCTTCGCGACACGTTTCAGCGCGTTGTCTCGGTCGCGGTGACTGCTCTGGGGGCTGACGATGCCCTGCTCTTCTTCCACCCCCAGCGGACCGAGGAAGACTGGCAACTCGCGGGACGACTCCGCTACGATCTGGAGGGACAGCGTGGGCCGCATGCACTGCTGCTGGCCCAGCGACGTGCCAGGACACTGTTGGATCGCCATTGGCCTCTGCCGGAGCGAGAACAGCTGCTCACTGCTTTCCTGCATGGCTTCGCACGGCGGTTCCTGGAGGACCAGCACATCCCTCCCCAGTACTGCCCGTTGCTGGTTCCCCAGGGGGTGTTTCTAGAGGTGGTGCCCGTACGTTCAGGGGAAACTCCTCCCGCTCACCCGGAACAGGAACCGCAGGTGCAGGGGAAGGAAGCGTCCTCGGGTTCCACCGGCTGGTTGCTGCTGCAGCCCTGGGAACGCCCGCCCTCTGCGGTGTGTTTCCCGGCCCCTGCGCCTGCGTCTGTTCAGATTGATGAGATCCGGTTGCACCGCCCGTATCCCTGGTGGTGAGACGAACCTGTCAGCGAGGTGGTCCTGGGAACCATCGTCTTACGCTCCTGCCAAGCCCAGGCACATCTCGCACTGCTTACCGTTGGCGTACACCCTTGGAAAGGAGGTGTTCGCTCGTGATCCCTGAGTCTGCGGCTCCTCTGCCGGACCTGCCCTGGCCCCTTGCCTGCCGCTGGACCGGCCTGGCAGAGGAGCCAGAGGACGCTGTTGCCTCTCTTGTTCACTTCCGCGCTGTTGGATGTTCAGTCACACGCTCGATTGCCATAGGAAAGATGGAGGCTTCCTTGTGATGGCCCCTACACGTGCTTCCCGGCCTTCTCCCACAGGCATTCCTCCCCGAGCCAGCCGTCTGCGGCCCCCTGCCACGGTCTCGGAGACCGTGGAGGAGTCCACCATTCCCGACGCTTCAGGCCCCATTCACCGTCTCGCGCCCCGGCCCCGGCTCGGACGCCTGCAAGCGCTGCTCAGTCTGAGCGGTGGCATGGTGCTGGCATTGCTCTGGCTGTGCTGGCTCGGTCCTGCCGTCAGCTCCTGGTGGCACGAGCAGCAGAACCAGTACACCTATGGAACCGCCCGGGTCAGCGAGTTGGACCTGCAGGATCATGGACGGCTCCATCTGCTGGCTCAGGACTGGCACGGCACCATTCTCGTGATCGCGGTGACTGCCCCTGCCTCCGGCTCGGGGCAGGCTCCCCCTGGCATTCACCTGTGTACCTTCCCACACGTGCTCTCGGAGCCTGCTGGCAGTCCCCCGCGTGTCGTGACCCTGCAGGTCCAGTCACCGCCGGGGCAGGCCAGTCCCGTGATCCTGGTTCAGGTGGAGGGCGTTCCCTTCCGCCTGGTCTGTCATCTGTCGACCGCTGCTGGCCCTTCCGGGTCCACAGCCGCGCTGCCTCTCTCTCCCAGGAGGACCCGTCATGCCTGAGTCATCAGACCTCCCTCTGACGGCTTTCCCCGAGGAGCCG
>NZ_MCIF01000002.1:5741643-5810448 GCF_003268475.1 Thermogemmatispora tikiterensis
GCGTGGCAGAGGTGAACCCGGCTTACACGAGCCAGCTCTGTTCACGCTGTGGCCAGCGAGGAACCCGTCGCCGGCATCGCTTCGCCTGCCCACACTGCGGGGCCGAGGAGCATGCCGACATCAATGCAGCGCGCAACATTCGAGCGCGTGCACGCTGTACTGTCCTGCGGGGCAGTGGGCTGCTGTCAACCAGCCCCGAAGCCCGGGCCGATGAGGCTACGGGCAAGCCCCTGGCTTGAAGCCAGGGGTCGTTGACTGTCCATTGGCGGCGTTGAAGGTGCAGGTGCTCAGTGAATAGTTATCCGAATAAATCAGCGTATAGAGCGTGCCGGTGCAGGCAGCGGCCAGGCCCCCGCTGGCTCCCAGCGGGGGCAGCGACCAGCTCTGCAGACTGGACCAGCCAGCGCCGTTGAAAAAGGAGCAACCGAGGGCTTCGCCACCAATGACGTCGTAGAGAAAAAAGACATCGTTGGTGCCAGCGCAGGCAATACCTTTGATCAGGGCGTTGCTCGGTGGGGAAAGCACAGTTGTCGGGCCGCTCCAGCTCAGACCGTTATTGGCTGAGGTCCAGACCCAGAGCTGGCTGCCGCTGCTGCCGCGCTGAGCGAAAGCTCGCAGCAGACCACCACAGTTGGCAATGGCGCAACCACCGTCCTGATTCATAACCCCACTGGCACCCGGTAGCGTCACCCAGGCGCTGGTGGCCCACTGGCTGGCCTGGGCAGGATCGCTGATGCGCTGGACCTGGAAAGTCCCGTTCAGAAAAGAGCTGGCCCCCGCCAGGCGGACGCGCACGATGCTGCCATCGCTGGCAAGGCAGGCATCATGCCAGCTCTCGGGCGTGCCAGGGGTCTGGTAGGGAGCATAGTGCAGGACACGGTCGGCAACGCTGAGGACAAGGGCGGGACGGCGCGTCAGGCTGCTGAGAGCCACGTTCAGGGGATTGGGAAGAGTACGAACCATCGTGAGATCTCCTGTTGCTTTGGGGAGGTCTTGGATTGGGGCCTGATGGGAAAGGAGGAGAACAACATACATGGGGCGGGAGGCGAAGCCGCTAACCCCTCTGGGGCGGAGGCAATGGCCTGACCACCTTCTACCAGTATAGCTGAGTGGCGAGCCGGAGGCAAGAGGCGATCTTGTTCATATAGACATAGGTCTATACAGTGTTGAAGGCGCGGACCGCGCCGTGAGGAAAATTGTACACAGTGCCCAAATACTTAGGGATAGAATTAGATATTCTACTCATTTACAGGGAAAAAAGAAAGTGATACTGTATAACCAGAGAAACAAATTAGGCATACTTCACAAGAGCGCCCACATTACTGACCATTGCAGCGCAGCGAGCGAGATCAACAAGCAAGGGTGCCAGGGGTCCTGCCTGTTGGCAGCGAACGTTCAAGCTGGCTGGGGAGAGCCGCAGAGTGGCGAGGTGAGCCAGAGTAGGGCACCATCAGTGCCGTACGCGGTGTGAAAGAAGGAAAGAGAGAGAAGAAAGGGAGAGAGGCGACGTCTTTATGAATGCGCCCCTGCTCAAGGAAAGCTTTGAGCTAATTGCTCCTCAGAAAGAGGCTTTTGCGCGTCAGTTCTATGAGCGCCTTTTTACGACCTATCCCCAAACGCGCCCGCTCTTTGCCAGCACCGACATGCGGCGTCAGGAGAGCGCCCTCATGGCCACCCTTGCCGCAGTCGTCGCCGGCGTTGAGCGTGGAGAGAACCTTGTGCCGGTGCTGCGCAAGCTGGGTGAGCGCCATTACCGCTATGGTGTGCAGCCTGAGCACTATCCCCTGGTTGGGCAGGCCCTGCTCGCCACCTTTAGCGACTTTCTCGGGCCGCGTTTCACGCCGGCCATGCAAGATGCCTGGGTACAGGCTTTTGAGGTCATCAGCTCCCAGATGATCGCTGCTGGTGAACCATAGCACGTTGCGTGAGGGGCACCGCACTACTTATTTGCCCTCCTGGGTGCGGCTGCCCCTCCCCCCCTCTTCGCCGTACCGGGGTCCTGGGGGCCAGCAGGCGAAGAGGCGAAGCAACGTTCCCCCAGCTAAAACTGAGGGATGGAGAGATCCGGCGCCTCTTCCGCCAGTCCGCTGGCCAGCCAGGCGGCGCGGACGCACTGTTTGAGCAGCATGACATTGGTCAACGGACCGACGCCACCCGGCGTTGGGGTGATGGCCGCAGCAACCTCACGTACTGCCTCAAAGTCCACATCGCCCACGATGCCCCCTTCCGGTAAGGCATTGATCCCTACATCGATGACCACCGCTCCCGGGCGCACCATCTCGGCAGTCACCAGGCGCGGGCGTCCGACGGCGGCGATCAACACATCGGCCTGGCGCGTCAGGGCTGTCAGATCGCGTGTACGCGAATGGCAGACACTTACCGTGGCATTACGCTGCAAGAGCATCAGCGCCAGCGGCTTGCCCACCACATTGCTGCGCCCCAAGATTACCACACGCTTGCCTGCCAGTGGTATCCGATGGCGATCGAGAATCTCCACGACAGCGGCAGCGGTCGAAGGCAGGAAGCTGGGCAGGCCCAGGAAGAGATTGCCGGCGCTGCCAGGGCTGATGCCATCGATATCCTTCGCCGGTGCCACCGTATCGGCGACCATCTTCTGCGAGAGGTGGGCAGGCAGGGGCATCTGCACAATGATGCCGTGGGTGCGCTGGTCCCCATTGAGCTGAAGCAGCAGGGCGCGCAGCTCGTCGGCGCTGGTCAGAGCAGGTAGCTCCTCTAGTCGTGCCTGCACACCGATCTCTCCGGCGATGCGCAGGATAGCCTTGGTATAAACTCCCGAGGCAGCATCGCCGCCCACACGCACAATCACCAGACCGGGTGGGTAGCCCTGCTGCTCACGGAAGCGAGCGACCTCAGTGCGCAGCTCGCCCCGAATCTCGGCACTGAGGGCGCGCCCATCGAGAATTGTCGCACTCACAAAGTCCCTCCTACCAGGCGCGCCACGTCGCTCTGGCCTGCCTCCACTTGCTGCAGGGCTGCCTCCAGGCGCCCTTGCAGCTGCTCGACCAGTTGCTGGTTTTTGAGAGAGCGCAGGTTGACGCGCACCATCCACGCTGCCCCCTGGGCCGCACTCATCACCAGGGCGGCCCCCGCGGCGATGTCGCTGCGGACATTCTTGTTGCCGATCTGGGCCAGGCGCACGCAGAAGTGCATCAGCTCCGCCGCTCGCTCGGCTACTTCCAGCGGCACCAGGGCCGCCTCATGAAGCCGCACCTGAATGGCACGGCTGCGAGCCTCGTTCTCTTCGCTGCTCCCCTTGGGAAGCCGGAAACTCATGGCAAGCCGCTCGTAGGCGTCAATATCCTCTTGTATGAGTTGTTGGAATCGCTCGCGCAATTCCTCAGTCTTTTGTAGAATCTCTTCAATCTCATCTTGTACGTCAGCGTAGCCGCTTTTGCCAATGGTGAGTCGAGTGACCATACTGGCAAGGGCCGCACCCATCGCTCCACTCAGCGCCGCAGCGGAGCCGCCCCCGGGTGTTGGTTGTGAGGAAGAGAGATCATTGAGATACTCCCGTAAGGATTGATCTAAATACATGTACATGTCCTTGCAAAGAGCAGTAGCTGTTGGCTGTCTGCAGTATCCCAGAGGGACAGGCATTTTGAGAGACATTATAGCACAGAACTGGTGATGCTGCGCGTGCTCTTACGCTGCAATGGCTGGCTGAGCCTTCCCCTGGGCATAGCGTGAGGGTAGTCCCTGCCGGGGGCTTTGTGAACTGCGTCACTTTTCTCGTGTGAACTACGACCTGGCGAGATCGCCCTCTGGCAGCTACCTTTCGTACAGGAAAAAGATCTAACTCCGATGTTTCTTCTTACAAACTCATTGCTGAGTCGGCGAAATAACCCTTTTTTAAGAAACTAATGAAAGATCGCATGGAGAGTCGAGTTCAATGAAAATGGCTACTCTTCCCCCTCTATCTCGCTTATGCGAGGGGAATGGTGCAGCCTCTGCCAGCCTCCCGGTGCACTGTGCAGACAGCCGCTGTTCTCTCATTCCACCTACCGCGATGCATGGCCTGGCCGGCGATGTGGATAGCGTTCCGCCCTGGGCGCTCCGAGAAGCCGCGGGTTGCGGGCCAGCGCTGGCTCTTCCTTCAACGGGCTGGGCCCGGTTACTGCAACCCTGGGCCAGACCAGGTCAACCGCTGACGTACCTCTACCACGAGTAATAGCCAAGCAAAGGGGCGGGTCTGACTGGTAGCTTCCCAGGGTCAGCCCGACGGGGCAGTTACCAGCGCAGCGACCCGACAGCGATTGCAACGCTTTCCTGTGTCCTGTGGAGGGTTCCCCTATGAATAGCGGCAGCCTTTGCGTTGCCTGCGATGATCAGGGAATGAAGGGTACTCTGGCGGGGTCGACGCCATGGCGGGAGGGTGCTGGCATACGAGGCTGCCGGTGCCAGCCGGCGTCGGCTCCCGCTGGGGTAGATAGGGCGATAGCAATCATGACCCCTTCTTCGCTGGCTCGGCTCTCGATCACATCAGAGGCAACGCTGGCGACCTTTCGGACCCCGGCAGGGGTGGCCGTCGCAGATCTGGCCTGGTCTCCTGACAATCGTCTGCTGGCTTACTGCACGGCGGGCGAAATTCCAGACCTGCGGGTCTGCGATATGAGCAGTCGCAAGACGCTTGTGCTCTACCAGAATAAGGCCGTTGATGCCATCAGCGTGTTTGGCTGGTTTGTCTCTGGCTCCTCTCTTGTAAGTTTCCTCGGGCTGTCGCGTGGCCTCCTGCAAGTGCTGCAGCTGACCAACGGTAGCTGCCTGGTCCACTGTGCTGCGAGTCTGGGCGCAGGGACCGCTATTTCTCATCACAGCTTTGCCTGGTCCCCGGATGGCTCTCGGTTGGCGGTGGCAGGCAAGGCCCAGGTGGTCGTGATTGAGCGGAGCAGCGGTCGGATGCTGGCGGCCTACCCACCGCAGCCGCTGCCGGGTGGTCAGCCCTCCTATATTGTGGCCTGGTCGCCGGACGGTCAGACGATTGCCTCGGCGGGGCGCATGCATGCGGTGCAGTTCTGGGAGGCGGCCACGGGCCAATCCCGGCAGCATTTCCCTGAGCAGGGGCAGGCTATTGCGGCAGCCTGGTCGCCGGATGGTCGCGCTCTTGCCTATATGGTGGGGTGGGACATGGTCAGGTGCGCAGGCTCGGCCCTGCCCCTGCCGGTGCTGATCATCGTGCGTGAGGTTGAGACGGGGCGCCAGCTTCTGGAGCTGGAAGGGCGCTTTCTGGTGGACCTGGGCAGGTCAGGGCTGGTGGTCTATCCCCATAGCCTGGCGTGGTCGCCGGACAGCCGCTATCTGGTGACAGCCGGCCAGGGGGCGGAGGTGCAGGTCTGGGAGGTGGGGCGCCAGCGGCTGGCCCTGAGCTATCGAGGGCACCGCGATCTCGTCCAGGCGGTGGCCTGGGCGCCAAATGGCCAGTGGATCGCCTCCGGGGGGAGGGATGGCACAGTGCAGATCTGGCAGGCCCCGGGGCGCTGACTGATCACAGCGTCCCTGCCTGCCAGGGAGGGTGTCCCTTCCCTACGAAGGGCCTGCCTCCCTGGCGCTCGTCCGTGTTGGCGGACACACCTGCCCGGCTCAGGTTCAAAGCCAGAAAGGCAACGTACCCTCAGCCCGCTGCGGACGAATGCCAACCAGTGCCAGCCCACCCAGCTCATCACTATAGTGAATGCTAATCGGCAGCCGTGGAGGACGTAGCGAGCCGGCGTGCAGTAAGGTCAAGGCGAGCACTGAATGCAGGGCCTCCTTGAGAGGGAAAGGCGGCTCGCTACGGATATGCAGCGGCTCCGGGGTGGCTGCCGACGAGGGTGGCAGGGTTGAAACAAGCAGGGCCTCGTAGTCGCTCAGGAGCATAGCGCTACCCTTTGAGGGCAAAGTAATCCCCTCCAGTTGCTGACGAGAGGAAGAAGCTGGGCGATGGCTGCCTGATGGTGCCACGGCGGCTCGGCCTGGAGCCGGTTGGAAGCCATAGAGTCGCGGAGCTCCCTGCTTGATGACCTCGACCAGCAAGAACGTCGCTCCAATGCGTTGAGCCCACTCCTGAAGATCCTGTTTCTCGCGTCCGCGATAGGGACCATCGCGCTGGATCAGCACCCGCTTGCCAGCGAAGAGGGCCTTCGGAAAGAGCTGTTGCAAAACTTGACTGGGAATAGTCTCGCCATCGATGACCGCATCGGCGATCCGGTACTGAAGCAGCTGGCCATCGTTTTGAAAAATTCTCGTCTGAGCTGTTAGGTTCACGCTGCCCGGCAGCGACGTTTTGAGGCGCCGAGCGATATCGATGCCAACGATGACATCGGCATAAGGGAGAGGCTCGGCAAGCACATAGGGGATGCCACCCATCTTGCTCAAGAGACCCAAAGCGATGTTAGCTGCGGCAAAGACCCGCTCTTTCAGAGTCGAGAAGAGAACCACCTGACTGGGGATGTCGTTGCCAACCGTGAGGGCCTTGAAATGGTGGTAGAGGGTCCAGGGCTTCTGGCTGGCTTCCTCTCGGGGCGAAGGCTGTGCCTCCCGATCGGGGAAGAAAGCCAGCAGCGCATCGACGGCGCGCTCCTCCCGAAGGGAGGCGATGACCTGCTCCAAGGCCTCCTTGCTGTTATGGGGGAGCCGCTTCAGAGAGAATTGCACGGGTGCCTGGAAGAGCTTGAAAGCCTTCCCCAGAAGCCGAGCAAAGCTCGCCGCCTCTTCTTTGCGTAGATCTCTTGTTGAGACAAGGCCAAGGCGCAGAGTTCTCCTGTCAGCCAGCGAGGGCGCTGGGCGATAGAAGCCGTAGCGCTTTAAGCCCGTTATGACTTCCCCGCTGTCCTTGTGCTCGATGATCTGATCCTGGCCAACGCGGAGCCGAGGAACAAAACCCAGGTCGGTACCATGCTGGAAGAGCCTCGGCGTCCGCTGCGTGCTGTAGGCCGCGGACTTGATCAGTTTGCGCTGCTGCAGAGGCTGCGACAGCGAGCGGATCATCGCAGCGCGCCTGGCGGGCGAGAGGTGCAGGCGGCTATGGACCTGGCAGCCGTTCAGGCCCAGGCGCTCATAATCTCCTGGCTGTACCACAATGCGCAGCCCGCTCAGCGGATATTCGTACCCTTTGCCGCTCGCCGTGGCTACTAAGACCACGGCCTCCTCATCTCTGGCTTGCTCTAGACGCCGCCGCGAAGGCTCTCGCGTCGCCAGGGCCAGCAGTCGCTGACGCTCCGTAGCGACCTTCCCTGTCACGCGAGCAATGGAGCCGCAGAGGTCTCCCTCTTTGGCCTTGACGCGCAGATCGCGAATGTGTTCCTCTAGCTCGCTCAGTGTTTGCCAGGAAAAGCTTTGACAGAACGACCACAGGTCCTGCTTCAGCACCGGCTGGGAACTGACCGAGAGCGAGATGGCTGGTTCCCCCTGGACCAGCCAGCCACGCAGGTGGTAGATACGCCAGATCTGAAGCGCCGGTGGCAGCTCCTCGTGGAAGGGCTGCAGGGCCTGTTTTAACTCTTCCGCCAGTTCGTCGGCTAGGCCAAGCGCTACATAGTCGGCTTGCTCGCCTGGCCCAGCCTGCCATTGCTCCTCGAGCTGGATCGTACGCAGGCCACCAAAAACGCCGCTCGGCGTGGACCAGAGGTCTCGACAGAGCTGCTTCAGCTGCTCTGCAGTGCAGAGCTGGTCGCTGACCAGGTGCCGGCTGCTGCGACTCCAGAACCAGTGGCCCCCGGTGCGCCGGCGCAGATCATAGGCCAGCTTGCCGCCAATCATGGCCGGGTCATCGTGGGTCGTCAGATCCAGCAGGTAACCAACAAGAGGAGGCAGAGCCTCCCTGTTAAGAGGGAAAATTTCAGAAATTAATGCTTCCATATCGTTATATATTTTATTGAGTTAATAGGAGAAGACTGCACTGCTGTGGTACAGCCGGGCTATCCCCGGCGAGGGCAGGTCTGCCACGGGGGACATCGCTCTCGTCCTTTCCTTCTCTTTTCTATGTTAAGGTGCTGGAGGCGGAAAAGCTCCCCCACAATGGGGGGGCTGGCAGAAAGGAGGCAGGGGCCTGACAGGCAGACAGGTATCTGGCGCGGTCTCAGGGCAAGGGTCCTGCAGGAGTGACCAGATGGGTGCCCTGAGACCGTGCCAGCCGTTTAGCAAAGCTGCTGCATGATGGCGATATAGGCGTTCCAATCGGTGATCGTGGAGATGTCTTCAGTGAGGAGAGCGCAGTTGTTCACGATGGCGTATTGGGGCGCCGGCCAGGCCTGGCTGCTGATCAGCTGATCAAGCACTGTTTTGGCATGCGCTCCCGTGATGACCTGTAGCGCCATCCGCCTGGTGGCCGCCGCCTACCAGAGTGCCCAGAGCAACCGCCGTCCCCCACAGCATCCGTTCCAGTTTCGACGCCGACGGGCGCTGTTCCTGATCGGGCCACGAGGACGCGATGCCCGTCTGCGCCCCGATGGCTCTCTCTCGATCTGGACCGTCGCCGGACGCAAGCGTCTCCCGTACCAGGTCCCGGAGGCCTTTCAGCAGCGGCTGACGCAGGCGAAAACGATGGACAGCCTCACCGTGCTGGAACGAGGTGGGAAGCTGATCGGGCGACTCACCATCACGCTGGAGGTACCTGATCTCCCGATGGCATGCCCGAAGACCGAGGCCGTCGGGGGGATTGATCTGAACGAGACGAATGCGCTGGTGGCCGTGGATGGACAGGAGCGGGTCCTCTTTGTCAGCGGGAAAGCGGTGAAGGTACGCAATCGGCGCACGGCGAAGACGCGGACGCGGTTGCAGCGGAAGCTGGCGGCCCACAAGGCACAGCACCGGGACACGAGAAGTGTCCGGCGGGTGCTGCAACGGCCTGGCCACCGGCAACGGCACCGCACCCAGACCTTTGCGCAGACAGTAGCGAAGCGCCTGGTGGAGTGGGCACCACCGCAGGCGGTACTGGTCTTTGAACGGCTGCAGGTCCCTCAGCCTCAGCAAGAACACATCCGGGGGCGAGCACTGCGGCGCCGGTTAGCACTCTGGCAGCGGGGACTGATCCGCCGCTGGACCGAGCAGCAGGCGCAGGAGAAGGGGTTGCGCGTGGCAGAGGTGAACCCGGCTTACACCAGCCAGCTCTGTTCCCACTGCGGCCAACGCGGAACGCGTCGCCGGCATCGCTTCACCTGTCCCCACTGTGGGTTCCAGGAGCATGCCGATATCAATGCGGCCCGTAATATTCGAGATCGCTGTCCTGTCCTGCGGGGCAGTGGGCTGCTGTCAACCAGCCCGGAAGCCCGGGCCGACGAGGCTGCGGGCAAGCCCCTGGCTTGAGCCGGGGGTCGTTGACCTGGGAACCCTCCGTAACGATCTCAGTGCCAATGAAAGATAAGTAGTCTGGTCAGACATCAGGCATAGAGTGCAAGTGCATGCTGAGGCCCCTATGGGGCAAGTGTCTGGACCTATCCATGAAAAAAACGTTGCCAGAGGCACTTCTCGGTTGCTCTCTCTAATCTAAGGGAACCCTCGGAAGAAGGATGGCCATTGCCACAAAAAGGCGCTCCATACGCCGTGGCTGCCTGTTAGCGATCAGACAAGCAGCCACTTCGTATGGAGCGCCTCTACTCCCTTGTGAGGGAGAGGAAGGGGCCAGTAAGCTAGCTCACTGGCTCGATTCTTTCTTTCCTGCTATCCTCCCAGGAGCCTGAGAGCTGCTGGTCTCCCTTGATCCGAGGAGGCATCAGTAGCCGCTCAGAATGCGCTGCTTCTCTGCCTCAAACTCGGCCTCTGTCAGAGCGCCCGAAGCGCGCAGTCGTTCCAACAACTGGAGCTGGGCCAGGCGGGCATCCGTCGGGGTGCCAGGATTCTGCGTCGGCGCCTGATAGGGTGGATAACCATAGCCCTGCTGATAGTATGGCGGGTAGCCCTGATACGGCTGATTGCGTCCCTGCCAGCGGCCAAGCATATAGCCCAGGCCGCCCGCTAGCAGGTCACCGAACAACCCACCGCCGAAACCGAAGCCGAAGGGGAAGAAGACGGGGCCACCCCAGCCCCAACCATGATGATGATGATGCATACTGTTCACCCTCCTCGCTGTGTAAGCGTCGCTTGCCTTTTTGTTCTACCCCGCCCTCTCGGGGTACTCGCGACGGCCAGCCTTTCTGTGGCTGTCGTGCCTCTTTCCTCCGACCAGCTAGAGGACCGGCAGGCAGACCAGGAGGCAATCAGCTAGCTGAAGACTCGCTCGGAGCTGCTGCTAGCGCCCGGCGGACGTTCCTCTGGCTAATCCACTCCTCTCTCCGGCTCACGTAGGTCGTCTGCCTGCCGGCCTTTTTCTCTCCTCCACTCAAGAGATACGCACGAGGAGTTCACAGGTTAAATGCTATGCAGGCAGTGTCTGGCTCTTGCCTGCAAGCCGTCGTCACTCGCTCCTCATGCTGGCTCCGCTGTCTACCTGGTCTCTTTTCCCCTCCCCTTTTATGAAACATCGTCGCCTGGCAATCTATTTCTTCGCCGGGCTCACAATCTCACCTCTGAACCGGAGGCTACCAGGTCGGGACACCACCTTCTTCGAACAGGTCTGGGATGAGCGGCAAGAACAGCAGGGCCAGCTGCTCACGGACCAGGACTTCATCACGGAGCTAGAGCAGACCCTCCGCGAGGCCGAGGGCCTGGCCCTGGCAGAGCGGAAGGTAGCAGCTGGCCTGGAGCGCCGGCTATGATGACCTCTACCGCACGCAAGTGCCTCTCTTAGACGGTAGATCTCTTTAGTGACTGTTCAAGGGGAGAAAGGCTCTTTCTCGTTCAGTTTTCTGCTTCTTCACTTGTCCCTGCAAAGGCATCGTTCTCGCCACAGAGAGGGGCGGTGACGGACCTGCTGATGGGGGACTGGTCAGCGGATGCCGAGGATGAGGCGGAGCACAGTGTGCCGCAGGAAGAGGCTGGCAGAGGATCGGCGAGATTCTTGCGCGCGAACTCCTCAATCGCGGCAATGACCTGGCCGAACTCCTGGCCTGTGGGCGTCAGATGATATTCGACGCGCGGCGGAATCTCTAGGAAGGCGCGCCGCTCGACAAAGCCCAGTTCCTCTAGCAAGCGGAGGCGTTGGGTCAGGGTGCGCGAACTGATGTGGCCTAGCTGCTCCAGCAGCTCGCTGAAGCGCCGCGGCCCCGACAAGAGATTGATGATGATCAGCAGGATGCAGACATCGCCGACCAGGCGAATGGCTCGCCCCATTGGGGTTGTTGCGTTACAGGCCTCCGGCCTCGCCGCCGGCTGTTCTCGCTCAGCTCTCTTCATGGCTACTAGTATATCATACTATAAATAGAAAAGCAACATCCTTGACGATAGGAACTTTCTATGATACTCTTACTTTCATACAGAAAGAAAAGATAGGCATCGCTGCCGGGGAAGAGAGAAGCCTCTTCCCGGAGCGGGTCGGCAATAGAAAGGAAAGGAGTGGTCTTCTCATGTCAACAACCCTGAGCCTGGGGCTGCTTATCCTGCGTCTCGGGGCTGGTTTAACGCTGACCGGGCATGGACTGCAGAAGCTTTTTGGCTGGTTTGGCGGGGCGGGACTGGCGCGCACGCGCGAGAACTTCGCGCGTCAGGGCCTGCAGCCGGCCTGGCTCTGGGTGACGCTCGCTATTCTGGGGGAAGTAGGGGGTGGTCTGGCGGTGGCGCTAGGTTTCCTCACTGCTGTAGGAGCGGCAGGCATGGCGGGCGCGATGGCAATGGCGACCTTCAAGAGCCACTGGCGCAACGGCTTCTGGATGCAGCGCGGTGGCTATGAATATAGTCTACTTCTGATGCTGGTGAGCATCGTCATCGGTCTCACAGGGCCGGGCAACTATGCACTCGATGCCCTGCTTGGCATCGGCCAGCGAGAGACAGTGCTCTTTATTGGGCTGGCCCTGGCTGCACTCATCGTAGTGGCAATTGGTATTGTTATTAGTCGCAGGCCACAGACAGCCTCGCAGGATGCCTGAGGATGCCTGAGTCTGTCCGCATAAAGCTAGCTGGCTGGCTCGCGGCGCCCTGTCGGTCAGTTCGCTCTGGGACGGGCGCTGGGGGTCCAGCTGGCCATCGCGGAGCGAGGCGAGTATCATGGAGATTGAGATCTGGTCGGACCTTGTTTGTCCCTGGTGCTATATCGGCAAGCGGCGCCTGGAGAAAGCGCTGACAGACTTTCCCCAGCGCGAGCGTGTCAGGCTGGTCTGGCGTAGCTTTCAGCTTGATCCGCTGGCGCCGTATGAGGCCCGTGAGGGCGTCAGTGCGATGCTGGCGCGTAAGTATGGTGTCTCCCTGGCCGAGGCCGAGGCTATGAATGCGCGTGTCAGTGCCCTGGCTGCCCAGGAGGGCCTGACCTTCCGTCTGGAGCAGGCGCGTTATAGCAATACCTTCGATGCTCACCGCTTACTCCATCTGGCCGCTGCACACGGACGAACTCAGGAGCTGGCCGAGCGCCTCTTTCGCGCCTACTTCGGCGAGGGGGCAGCGTTGAGTGAGCCAGAGACGCTGCGGCGCCTGGCAACGGAGGTGGGTCTGCCAGAGGAGGAGATAGAGCTTGTGTTGCAAAGCTCGGCCTATGCTGAGGCGGTGCGTGATGATGAGCGGCGCGCTCACGAGCTGGGCGTGCAGGGTGTGCCCTTCTTCCTCTTCGCTGGACGCTATGCGGTCTCGGGCGCACAGCCAGTCTCACTATTGCGTCAGGTGCTGGAACGGGCCTGGCGCGAGAGCGCTCGGGAACAGCCGCAGGTGGTGGCTGCTGCCAGCGCCGACGACGGGCAGAGCCTGGACCAAGAACAGCCTTGCGCCGACGGGAGCTGTGCCTTGCCGGGCAGCGAGCGCGCTGGCTGAGGCTCTGGGGGCTGGGCCAGTCCATCCACAGTCGCCAGCGTGGCCCAGCTCCTGCCCGTCGGGAGGCGCCTAGCGCAGAATCAGGTAGCAGACAAGCCCAATCAGGGTGAGCAACGCCAGGAACTTCAGGATCAGCAGCGCAATCAAAAGGCGCTGCTGCCTGCTCCCCTTGAAACCAGGCAGAGCACCAGAGAGGCGCCCAAGCTGGCGGCTGATCCTGCCGGCAAGCTCAGTCCCCCATGTCGTTGTTGCGCTCGTGACGAAAGGGTCCCTCGGCTGGAGGCCACTCGATGATCTCTATATCCTCGTGGATGACCCGTTCATACCAGTCCGCATTTCGATGAATTTGATCTAGCTGGTCATCAGATAGTTTTTGATCACATTTTGTTTGAAGAATCTGTAGTACTGCTATGACAGCCAGATCGCGTTGATAAGGATCTTTAGCAGCGCGGTAGCGATCTCTTTCCTCCTTGGCCCTCTTGGCCAGAGCATACTGCTCTTCATCGACAAATATTGCATTACGTCTCTCCGAGATCACACTGTTTGTGAATTCTTTGACGTAGAAATTCACGGCACTCTCTTGCAGTTCCAGATAAGCCTTGGTGCTCAGCCTCGTTTCTGGTATAGATTTGCCGAGTTCTTCTGTCGCAATCTGATCAGCTTGCCGTCGGAGGGCTGAGCGATTGAGGTAAAAGTAATGATGACGGGTTGCGGTCTCTTGAGCCAATCGCCGCAACTCTTGTGCGGCGCGCAAACAAAGTCGGTTGTGAAGAGTGGGAGGAATGCCACTGTCAGAAATCCCTGGCAGGTGGGGCAAGTTGACAGGTTCCAGTGCTTCAGGTTCGTCCTGGAAGTTGAAGTCAATCATGATGACGATGATCCTTTCTGTGAGTTGCCAGACACGCACGTTGAGTCGCAGTGGCAGGATTGCTGGTAGGGCCTGTCTCTCCTCTCTGGCTGGCGTCGGCGGCGGGGGCCGCCAATAGCGACGCTGCCAGCGGCGTAACCAGGCTCGAGGGCCATGCCGTCCGTAATGGTACACCATTATTTCGCACTGAAAAATTGACCCGTCCCGACACACTTGAAATTGATACTTTTCTATTGAGGAGTGTACAATTGTCTGCGCTTATTGTCAAGAGATTTCAAATAGTATCAGTGTGTCTCTCTATTGAAAAATAGCGCCTGGTTGCTAACTCTCCCAGCCTCCGATCAGAAGGAGGCGAAGATAGCCTTGCCTGCTATCTCGCCGCGTGCTATAACTCGTAAGAGCACAGCTCTCCACTGTTCAGGAGCAGAACGATGCAACAAAAAAAAGAAGCGCCGCAGCAGCTTTCCACCCTGCCGTCTCACCCGCTGGGGGACGCGGCTGAGGAGATCAAGAGAAAATTACGCATCTGCGGCTGCGTTGCCCATACCCTGGAGCTAGAGGTGGCGGACCTGGCCCATCTCCCTCGCCAGACCTGGCAAGCTCCTTTCTCGTGTGAGGAGGGCTGGACCGTGCCCGCCCTGACCTGGGAGGGCTGGCGTTTGTGCAGCCTGCTCGATCTGGCCCGGCCCTTGCCCACGGCGCGCGCAGTGGCCGTCTGCTCCGGTGGCTACACCGTCTGGCTAACTCTTGAAGAGGCCGGGCAGGCCCTGCTTTGCGATCGTCTCAATAGCGCCCCCCTCTCGCGCGAGCATGGGGCTCCGTGGCGGCTGCTCGTCCCTGGCGGCAAGTGCTATACAAGTGTGAAGTGGGTCGATACCTTGCTTATCAGCGAGACGGTGGGTGTATCCACTGCCGAGGAGATTGCTCGTCAGCGTTTGGAGGCTCGCTGAGCTAGCTCCCTGATCCACGCTGTTGGCCGCCTGCTGTGCTGGGGTCTGGCGTGGTCGCCGCCGTCCGCGGGGGAGAGGTTCTCTCAATGAGCAGGATGATACAAATAATGGCCGGTAAAATGAGCATGGTGAGGGACATATTGGTTTCAATGCTCATTTCTGCCTGATACCTTAGTAGAAAATTGATTATAAGAGGTATAAGAGCAATACAGACAATGAGAACCAGTCGTTGAGCGAAGAAGCGCCAAAGCAGTCGTTCGTTATAGCGGTCTGTAGCCAGGAAGCGGGCGCGCCGGCCATAGAGAAGGCGCCAGCCAGTGATCAGCCGGAGCAGCACCATAACCATGGCCAGCGCTAGAGCGAGGCCATAGGTCAGCACGGCGGTCGTAAAGAAGAAGAAGAAGGAGAAGAGGAGACTCAGTGACCGCTCCGGATTAAAGAGCGAGAGGCCGCCGGCGAGCAGATTCAAGGTCAGCCCCAGCACGAGAGCAATAAGGGTGATTCTCCTCAGCATGGCGTCGCATCCTCCGTTAACCTCTCTATCGGGGGTCCCGGCCAGGACGAAGTGACTCTCGCCTCATCCTTCATGAAGGACCGGCACCGACCAGACTCACCGCTAGTAGCCTGGTTCTTTCGTGCTGCTAACTATAGCACCTTTCTCTCAGAAAGCCAACCCTTAACGACATCCGGCCCTCCTTGAACGTCCCTCGGCTGTAGGAACACCTCATCATCAAAAATCTGCCGGCTCCTGCGTCTGCCTATGCAGAATGTCCAGTTTGCCAGGGTCGCTCTGCAAGCGGAACAGGGATGGCCCGGATCGCGGGCGGCTGGGCAGAAAGAAACCTATCACCTGGAGAGAGCAGAGCGGAGCTTCGTGCTATGCGCATCTTCTTCTTCTCTGATTGGCGTATCCAGGAGCTGGAGCTGGCTGAGCAACTGCTACGCTCCGTAGCGCCCGTTGATGTGATCGTCTATGGCGGCGATGATGTGCGGCGTTTCCAGGTCTCTTCTGGGCGCAATTACTTCAGTCAGCTGGCCAGCTATGCCCGCTACGGCCTGCTGGGCGTCATCGGCAACGATTGCGGGCCGGAAGACCGCCTCGTGCTGCACGCACGCGGCGTGCATGATCTCCACGCCGAGCCACTCCTCATTGAAGACGTTGGCTTTATCGGCATCGAAGGAGCCATTTGTGACGGAGAACGCAACAGCATCGGCAAGATTCTCCATCCCGAGAGCGAGGTGCGTGCTCACCTGGATCAGGCGCGCCAGCGCCTGGGCGAGGCGGCGAGACGCCTGGTTGTAGTCTCGCACACCCCGCCGGCGGGCTGCCGTCTCGACATCGGTATTCGCTTCGGCTTCAGCCGTCTCGGCTCGGAGGCCCTCAAGGAGTTTGTCTTCACTCAGCAGCCGGCCCTGGTTCTCTGTGGACATTGCCACTCACGAGGCGGCAAGACGGCCCTCCTGGGCGAGGCGCTGGTGGTCAATGGGGCCTCAGATGACGTCAATCCCGAGCTGGCGCGCGCCGCTCTGATCGAGCTGGAGGCCACCGCGGCCCTGCCGACAGTGACCTGGCTGGAGCCACCCGCCCGTCTGCGCGGACCACATATCGGCCCCCGGCGCGCCGCGCGGTTAGCGGCCTACGGCATCACGCGCCTGGAAGAACTGCGTACGGCCCCGCTCGAAGTGCTCAAAGCCATCCAGTTCGGCCCTCAGCGTCGCCTGGTGCTGGACAGCTACCTGCGCGCTTGTCAGGAGAACTGTGCCATCTGGCTGAAGGCGCCGCAGCTGCCCTCGCCGCTCCTCTTCTACGACGTTGAGACCGGCCTCGCCTCCTGTGATCCTCTTCAACTGGGAACCCCGGAGCCGTGGCTCATTGGCACCTTCGATGGCCAGACCCTGCGTCAGTGGGCCGTCCCCGAAGAGCATCCAGGCCGCCGTCAGGCTATGTACAGAGACTTCCTGGCTTATGTGGAGGCCCATCCAGGCGCGACGCTCTGCTCCTGGAGCGGTCGCCGCTTCGACGAACGCTCCATCGAGGCGGGCCTTGCCCGCTGGGCGCCATCGCTCCTGCCGCGCTGGAGATCTCTGCCCAAGCTCGACCTGTTGCAAGCGCTCAAAAAGATCCTGGTGCTTCCGCTGGCGAGCTGGTCGCTCAAGGAGGTCGCCGTCTGGTGCGGCTTCCGTTTCAGCGGCGATCTCGATGGCTTTGAGGCCGGCCTGCTCTATGAGGAATATCGGACCTACGGCGAACCTCTACCAGTTGAGACGCTCATGGGTTACAATGCCGAGGACGTCCTGGCCCTGGCTCATGTCATGCAGTACCTGCTCGGCACTGTACCGACGACCTCTGGCTCGTCGATCTCGTCACCGTACCCTGGCCGAGGCCAGCCAGCTCCCAGCTAGAGCGGCCCTTTTTCCTCGCCTTCGTGACCTTGTAAGCAAGCTCTGGCCCAGGTCACGGCGCTTCTTGTCGCACAGGCAGGAGAGCTGGCTATGCCCGTCCTGATTTAGCTTCTCTCGTCCGTGGCGCTGGCCCGTTTAGCCTTGTTCTGGTCCTGTCGCCCTGGTCTTGTCTTGTCTGCCTGACGACGACTGCTGGTCCGCACTGGGAGAGCCAGGTACGCCCGCCATATGGGCCAGCACATCGAAGAGTACCGCAAAATCCTCCTGGCCCAGACCCAAAGCCCGCGCCGCTGTCAGCAGCTCGTTGGCCAGGGCAACCGACGGCAGCGGCACATCGACCTCGCGACCCAGCTCCTGAGCCAGCAGCAGATCTTTCTGCATCATATTGACCGAAAAGAGCGCCTCCGCTGGACGCTCAAGCACAAACGGAGCGCGGTATTGCATCGCCGGCGAGGCCACGACGCTCTCCATCCAGACACGAAAAGCCGTCTCGCGTGGAATGCCCCCCTTCTCGGCCAGCAGCAAGCCCTCGCTGAAGGCCAGGAACTGCACCGGCAGGCTGAGATTGATGGCGATTTTCATCAGCACAGCCTGCCCGTTGGGACCAACATAGTTGACTTTCGGACCGATGTCGAGCAGCACCGGTCGAACCTGTTCGAAAACGGCCTGATCGCCACCGACCATGATCGCCAGCCGGCCCTGTTCGACCGTCACCGTGCTTCCTGAAACGGGAGCGTCGAGCATGTGGGCGCCACGCTCAGCGACGCGGGCCGCCAGGGCGCGGCTGACCGAAGGGCTGACTGTGCTCATATCAACGTAGATCTTGCCAGGACCCAGGCCAGCCAACAGGCCCTGTGGCCCCTCGGTGATGGCCTGCAAGGCCGCTGTGTCTGCCACCATGCTGAAAATAATGTCGGCGGCCTGGGCCACCGCCGCCGGACTCTCTCCCCAGCGCATGCCGGCCTTCAGCAACCAGCGCGCCTTCTCGCGAGTGCGATTGTAGCCGGTGAGTATGTGCCCGGCTTGCAGCAAGCGGTAGGCAATGCGCCCACCCATAGCTCCAAGACCAACGAAACCCAGATTTGCCATCGCTGTCAATACCCTCCTCTACAGTAGAGTTGATAGAGCGCGCTCCGCGCCTTGCTGCTAGATAGTTCTACTCCAACCTGGCAACCCGGCGCTACTGTCTCTGCCAGCCAGCCAGCCAGTTCCCCTCTCTCACGACTTTCGCCAGGCCGTCTCGTCTTGGTGAACTGGGGAGCGGCAAACAGAAGCACCGTGCCAAAGGGTTGTCAAAGACAGCCGGTCTGATTATACTATAATCATTGGTATGATAAACATACCATCTGGTCTCTGACCAGGTAAAGATCCTGGCAGCAGCGGAGAAAGGATTGTACACACCTATTCAATCCAGCAAGCTGTTCGAACAGATTGCGGAACAGATCGAGGAGCGTATTCTGCGAGGCGAACTGCGCAGCGGCGATCGTCTACCGAGCGAGCGCGAACTAAGCGAGCAATTTGGGGCGAGCCGGACGGCGGTCCGAGAAGCCATGAAGACGCTGGCTCAACGGGGGCTGGTCGACATGCGACCGGGACGCGGCACCATCGTCATCAATGCCACCTCGCGCGCCATGCAGCAGACCTTAGAGCTAATGGTGCGTGTTGGGCGCGAGGACGGTTATGCCAATCTGGTCGAGCTACGGGAGCTACTTGAGCCGGGCATTGCCGCCCTGGCGGCGGCACGGGCGAGCGAAGAGCATCTTGCGCGCCTGCGCGCGGTTGTTGAGCAGATGGATGCCAGTCTCCACGATGTCGAGGCCTACATTGCCGCCGACAACGACTTTCATCGCACGCTCGCCACAGCCTCGGGCAATCGCCTGATCCTGACCTTTGTCGACTCGATCGTCGATCTGCTCAGCGAGCAGCGCAAACATATCTCGCGCATCGGTGGAGCAATGGAGCGGGCCCAATATCATCACAAGCGCATTCTGGAAGCGGTGAGCCGCCGCGACGCCGAAGCCGCCCGCATTGCCATGCAGGAGCACCTGCACCAGGTCCGCCAGGATCTGGAGACGGCCAACCGCGGCTAGGCGCAGCAATTGATGAGCGCCTCTGCTGGGGTGACCCCCCTGGCAGTTTAGCGGGCCAAACGGCCTGGCCTGGCTGTCGAGGGGGGCGGGCCGTTGCTCCTCCCTGCGCTGAGACTGTTCGTCATCGCTGATGAGATATACTCATCCTATTGTCCTCTCATCAGGCTACAATGGCTGGCCGGGCAGCAATGTCCGGGGAGCCGCGTCGCCAGTGAGGCCCGCGGGCCAGCCGGGGCGCTGAGTGAGAACGCCGCATCAGTCAGGAGCGGGAGAAGCACAACGATGGTCTCAGAGCACCTCACCTCATCCGAAGGGCGTCCGCTGGCGCTTGACGAAGCCAGCCGGGCGCGCGAGCGACAATTTTGGCTGAGTCTCTACGAGCAGATGCTCACCATACGCCTCTTTGAAGAGCAGGTGAACGAGCTATATATGAGCGCCAAAATGCCGGGCCTGGCCCACCTGTACAGCGGCGAAGAGGCGGTGGCCGTTGGGGTCTGCGCGGCTCTGCGCCGCGACGACTACATCACCAGCACCCATCGTGGTCATGGGCACTGTCTCGCCAAGGGCGCCGCCGTCGACCGTATGTTTGCCGAGCTGCTCGGTAAGCAGCCCGGCTACTGTCGCGGCAAGGGCGGCTCTATGCACATTGCCGATCAGGAAAGCGGCAACCTGGGAGCCAATGCCATCGTCGGAGGCAGTGCTGGTATCGCCACCGGGGCTGCCCTCTCCTGCAAGCGGCGGGGCAGCGGTCAGGTTGTGGTCTGCTTCTTCGGCGATGGCGCCTTGGGGCAGGGCCTGCTCTACGAGGCCATGAACATGGCTGCGCTCTGGCAGCTGCCCGTCATCTATGTTTGCGAGAACAATCTCTACAACGAGTACACGCCCAATCGCGAGACGACCGCCGGCGACATGCTGGCCCGCCCCCGGGCTTTCGGCATTCACACCGAGGAAGTCGATGGACAGGACGTGCGCGCTGTCTACGCGGCTGCTGTGCGCCTCGTCGAGCGCGCGCGGCGCGGTGAAGGGCCGGCCTATCTCCAGTGCAACACCTACCGCTTCTACGGCCATCATGTCGGCGACATCCAGCGCAGCTACTACCGTTCCCGCGAAGAAGAAGAGTGGTGGAAGGCGCAGCGCGATCCCCTGAAGCTCCTCGGCTCCTGGCTGCGCGAGCAGGGACTGGCCGAGGACAGCCACTTTGCTGAGATCGAGCGCCGCGTGCGTGCCATGATCGAGGCAGGAGTGCGCTTTGCTCTGGAGGCTCCCTATCCTGATCCGCAAGAGGTGGCCCAGCATGTCTATGCCTAGTGCCTCAAGCGCAGCAAGTGCGCCACAAGTGCCACAAGCGCCAGAGGGCTGGCGCGAGATCACGCTCGGGCAGGCCATTCGTGAGGCGCTCGCAGAGGAGATGCGCCGTGATCCGCGTATCCTCCTCTTAGGTGAAGACGTCGCCGAAGCCGGTAATCCTTTCAAAGTACTCAGTGGCCTGGTCGAGGAGTTTGGACCGGAGCGAGTCATCGATACTCCCATCTCAGAGGCCGGCTTTACGGGTATCGGCGTGGGCCTGGCGATGACTGGCATGCGGCCCGTTGTTGACATCATGTTCGGGGACTTCCTGACGCTGGCGATGGACCAGATCGTCAATCAGGCGGCTAAGGTGCACTACATGTCTGGCGGCAAGCTCAAGGTGCCGCTGGTAGTGCGCACAACGCTCGGGGCCACGCGCCGCTCGGCGGCCCAGCATAGCCAGAGCCTGCACGCCTGGTTTAGCCATATCCCCGGGCTGAAGGTCGTGCTGCCTTCAACGCCCTACGATGCCAAGGGCTTGTTGAAGACGGCCATTCGCGATGATAACCCGGTCCTCTTCTTTGAGGACAAGATGATGTACCAGCTCAAGGGGCTGGTGCCCGAGGGAGAGTACACCATTCCCTTCGGCGTGGCTGATATCAAGCGCGAGGGAAGCGACCTGACCATTGTGGCCACGAGCAGCATGGTCCAGGTGGCCCTGGCCGCCGCCACTGAGCTGGAGCAGCTCGGCATCAGCGCTGAGGTCATTGATCCGCGCACAACCTCGCCCCTGGACAAGCAGACGCTGATCGAGTCAGCCAAGAAGACCAGCCGCGTGATCGTTGTCGACGAGGGCTATCAGAGCTACGGGGTGACCGCCGAGATTGCCGCCGTCATTAGCGAAGGCGCCTTCTACTATCTCGATGCCCCGGTCAAGCGCCTCGGGGCCCTCGATGTGCCAGTACCCTTCTCGCCTGTTCTGGAGGATCTGACCGTGCCGACGCCAGCCGCCGTCGTGGAGATGGCGAAAACCCTCTGTGGAAGAGCCTGAGACTCTGCCAGCCCTCTCTCGCTCCTGCCTGCTCAGCGGGAATGAATAGGCTTGCGGCGAGATCCGCGGTCAACGGCAGGGAAGCGACCAGTCAAAGATGTTCTGCATCTCAGCATGACCGTTGTCGTTACAGCTTCTTGTCAGCGCGATCGACGTTGATCCGTAGGCGTGCGGCGCCAGGTGGGCAATACCTGGCGCGGCGCTGCGACTCTGAGGGAGGAGAAACTCGCTATGGCGATCAAGACGTATGGACCGATGGCCGTTGACTGGGAGGTGCGTGTCGACTACGAGCGGCTGCGCCGCGAGCGACTGGCGCGGGTGCAAAAATTGCTCAGGGAGTCCGAGCTAGGGGCCTTGCTCTGCTTCGACATGAGCAACATTCGCTATATTACCTCGACCCACATCGGCACCTGGGCCATGGACAAGCTCTTCCGCTTTACGCTGCTGCCACGCGATGACGAGCCGATTCTGTGGACCTTCGGCTCGGCGGCGCGCCATGATCAGCTCTATGCGCCCTGGATGGGAGAGCGGGCGCGTGCGGGCATCTCGACGATGCGCGGGGCGATGGCGCCCGGCTCTGGACGTGCCGAGGATGTGGCGCGCAAGATCCGCAGCGAGCTGGAGGAGCGCGGCCTCCTGCATGAGCCGCTGGGGGTCGATGTCATTGAGCCGCAGGTCCTCTTTGCCCTCCAGAAAGAAGGGATTACCATCGCCGACGGGCAGAATCTCATGCAGACGGCGCGCATGATCAAGACCCAGGATGAGATTACCCTCTTGACCACCGCCTGCATGATGGTTGATGCGGCCTACGAGGAGCTGTATCGCTGGATGCGCCCGGGTGTGCGCGAGAATGAGTGCGTGGCCCTGGTCAGCAAGGTCCTCTACGATCTCGGCTCGGAGCACGTCGAAGGAGTCAACGCCATTTCAGGCGAGCGTTGCAGTCCTCACCCGCATGTCTTTAGCGACCGCGTGCTGCGTCCGGGAGATCCCGCCTATTTTGACATTCTGCACAGCTTCAATGGCTACCGCACCTGTTATTACCGCACCTTTGCCGTTGGCAGTGCCTCGCCAGCGATGGTGGACGCCTACAAGCGTTGCCGCGAGATCCTCGATGTGGCCATCAATGCCATTAAGCCGGGCGTGACCACTGCCGATGTCGTCAAGCTCTGGCCGCGCGCCGAGGAGTTCGGCTTCCCCAATGAGGAGGCGGCTTTCGCGCTGCAGTTCGGCCACGGCGTGGGCCTGACGATCTGGGAGAAGCCGGTGTTCAGTCGCCTGGTCTCCTTTGATCACCCCGAGGTCATCGAGGAGGGCATGGTCTTCGCGCTCGAGACCTTCTGGCCCGCCAGCGACGGCTGGACGGCGGCCCGCATTGAGGAGCAGCTTGTGGTGACGAAGGACGGCTGTGAAGTGATTACGCGCTTCCCCGCCGAAGAGCTACTTGTGGCCGGTACGCGCTACTACACCGTCAACGGGCCACTCTCCCCCATTCGTGAGGTGCAGTCGCATCTGAACACGGCTGCTGGCCAGGGTGGACCGCGGATGCCGGCGCCAGCAGCAACCTCAGCAGGTCATACACTCTAGCTCTTGCCCGCTGGTCCGTTCCGGTCTGGTCTGCTCGCCTGTTCTGCCGGCCCTGATCGTGCCAGGTTCCCCCAGACAGGGGGCAGGCCAGACCCTGGGTCACCGCGCCTGAGCTGAACACCGATTATCAGAGCAACAGAAGAGCAGAGGAGTGCACTGATGGCGACCAGGGTCATCATGCCCGCGTTAGGAATGGCCCAGGAGACAGGGAAGATTCTGCGCTGGCTCAAGCGCGAGGGCGAGCCGGTGCACCAGGGCGAGCCGCTGGCTGAGATTGAGACAGATAAAGCGACCGTCGAGCTGGAGGCACCAGCTTCGGGTCTGCTGAGCGCGATCACGGCCAGAGAGGGGGAGGACATTCCTGTGGGGCAGCAGATTGCCCTGATTCTGGCTCCCAGTGAGCAGCCCCTGGCTGGGCCTGCCTCGACGGCAGCGGCAGCGCGCCAGCCGGCTGAGCGTGAGCAGCAGCATCGAGAAGAGAGGGACGCCGGCGAGGCGGTCAGGCCAGCGGCAGCTTCCAATCCGACCAGTACCAGCCCGCTCACAGTGGAACCCCCTTCCCCTGCGCTCACGGACGAGCATACGCGCGGCTCGGGGAGGCTGGTTTCTCCTCTGGCTGCGCGCATCGCTGCCGAGCATCAGGTCGATCTGCGTCAGCTCCAGCCCCAGGGGCGGCGCATTCAAAAGGCGGATGTCCTGGCCTATCTGGCCAGCCATCGCATACAAGAGCCGACAACGAGCGGGTCTGCTGCGCGCTCGTCCGGGCAAACGCGTCTGTTGGCGGCCTCGCCCAAGGCCAGGCGTCTGGCGGCTGAGCTGGGGCAGGATCTGGCGGCCCTTGCCCGCACTGGTCTCGGCAGTGGCCCCGAGGGGGCGATCCTGGCTGCTGACGTCCTGGCTGCCGCCTCCATCCAGGCAGAGCGGAGAGCGACTACTGTCGCCCCCCAGCCGACCCAGGTGAGCGAGGAGACAGCGGCGACAACGACGCTGAGCCAGGTCTGGCGCCTCATGGCCGAGCGCACTGTCCAGAGCTGGCAGCAGGTGCCGCATTTCTTCCTGCTGCGTGAGGTCCAGGCAGGGCGGCTGCTCGCCTGGCATCAAGCCATGCAGCGGCGCTGTTCGCCCGAGGTCACTTATACTGATCTGCTCGTGCGTGTGGTGGCCGCCGCTCTGCGGACCCATCCCCAGATCAACGCCTCCTGGCAAGATGGGCGCCTGGTTCGTCATGAAGCAATCAATATCGGCCTGGCCGTCGCCACCGATGAAGGGCTGGTGGTGCCGGTCATCCACGAGGCTGATCGCTTGAGCCTGTCGGCCCTGGTGAATGCACGCAAGGATCTCGTCGAACGGGCGCGCAGCCGGCGCCTGCGTCCCCAGGATCTGCAGGGAGGGACCTTTACCATCAGCAACCTGGGAATGTATGGCGTCGACGCCTTCAACGCCATCATCAATGCGCCCCAGGCCGCCATCCTGGCTGTAGGGCGCATCAGCGAGCGCGTCATCGCCGTCGCCGGTCAGCCGGTGGTCGCGCCCACTATGCTGCTGAGCCTCTCCTGCGACCATCGCGTCATCGATGGGGCCCGCGGGGCTCAGTTCCTGGCTACCCTGGCCGAGCTGCTGGAGGAGCCGCTGGAGCTGCTGGCCTGAAGCCGGCTCCTCGTCGCAAGGCCCCTCGCTTGGGCCGGCGATCTCACTCACATACGACAACTGCCAGGAGCGGAGGTCGATAGAAAGAAGAACAAACTAAATACCGAGCAGGAGCTGTTTTTGTCTTCACTGGTGCCTTACTGAAGCAGAGCATTGCAGAGCAGCGACAAGAACAGCGTTGTTCTGTGGCAGGCCCTCAGTCGGGCAGAGCAGGATCGGGCGATTTATGGCGCGCAATCTATTTCGGGCCGTCCACGCGGACAGACATTATGGAGCAGAGGCGCCCACCTGCCCGGGGGGACGGTGACTTTCCGCCGGAGACGGGCAAGCCCGGCTGTTCTGTCGCGAGGCGTCGCGTAAGGAGGACGACATGAAGTCTTTTCGTCTCTTCGTCACGACAACCGTGCTGCTGGTTCTGATATTGACCGGTTGCAGCGCCGCCCAGAACGCTGGCAGCAGCACCAGCTCATCGAATGGGCTGCCGCCAGCGGGTCAGCCGATCGTCATCGGTGGCACCCTCGGCCTGACCGGAGCCTATGCCGGCCCCTCAGCTGACTACAAGGCCACTTATGATTACTGGCTCCAGCAGGTCAACAGCCACGGCGGCCTGCTTGGCCATCCCGTCAAAATGATTATTTACGACGACGAGAGCAATCCGGCCACCGCTCAGAGCCTCTACCAGCGGCTCATTCACCAGGACAAGGTCAACCTTCTGCTCTCGCCCTATACGACGGCCATTGGTGGGGCCGTGCTGCCGATTGCCGCCGCCAACCACATGATCCTCTGGAATGGCGGTTTTGTGGGCATCAAGCTTTTCAAGAGCAGCCAATGGATGATTGGCTCCTATACCTACCAGGAGCCTGACTACAGTCGCGGCGTCTTCGAGATGATCGACTCCCTGCCGGCCAGCGAGCGACCCACGCGCGTGGGTATCGTTACCGAGCAGAATCCCTTTACCCTGGCCGTGCGTGATGGCTACCAGGGCCAGGGTGGGGTCATCAACTTCGCCAAGCAGCGCGGAATGCAGATCGTCCTCAATGAAGAGTATCCGCCCACGGCCACCGACGTCAGCGGCCTCATCCAGCGGGCCAAAGCGGCCAAGGTCGATCTCTTCTTCGCCCTCTCGCTGCCCAACCCGGCGGCCCTCATCGCGCGTACCGCCTACTCGCTCGGCTTCAAGCCAAAGATCTACTGCGCCTGCGGCTCGCTGGTGACCTCGCTGCCCTACTGGGCCCAGTTGGGGCCTGCAGGTGAGGGCATTTTCTCCACGGCGATGGCTGTGCCTAGCGACAGCTACGACGGCATCAACGACCTCTTTACCATGCTGCAGCAGGTGCGGCACGAAACCGTCTTCAGCCAGTACGCCGCCGTCGCCATGACCATTCTGCAGGTCATGCAGCAAGCGGTTGAGGGAGCACGCACACTTGATCAGCAGCAGCTGCGGGCCTATGTCCTGAGCCATCGCTTCAACACCGTCAATGGTCCGCTGACCTTCGATCAGTACGGCATGCCTCGCTACAATGCTGTGCTGGTGCAGTATCTCAACGGCAAGAACGAGGTAGTCTGGCCACCCAGTCGGGCTACTGCCAAGCCACAACTGCAGTAGCGACGCCTATGGCGGGAGGGCCTGTCTCCTGGCCTGGGACTGACGCCAGGAGACAGGCCCTCCCTCTGGCACGCTGTCGAGTCGAAACGGGAGAGCAACGATGGAACCTGTCTTGCAGGTCGACTCCCTCTCGAAACGCTTCGGGAGCATTGTGGCGCTGGAACGCGTCTCATTTGCGCTGGAGGCTGGCACCATTCTGGGGCTGATTGGACCAAATGGCTCCGGCAAGACCACCTTGCTTAATACGCTGAATGGCCTCTATCGACCCGATAGCGGCGAGATCCGCTATCTGGGCCGCCCAACGCGCAACCTGCGTCCCCATCAACTAGCCTTGTTAGGGATCAGCCGCACCTTTCAGAATGCGCGCGTCTTCCACACGCTCACCGTCACCCAGAATATGCTGGTGTCGCTGGTGCATGCCCGCGTACATAGTGCCGAGGCCCAGGAGCGAGCGCGCCAGCTGCTAACCTTTGTCGGCCTGGAGCGCTATCAGGCTCTGCCGGCCAGCGAGCTGTCGGGCGGCCAGCAGAAGCTGTTAGAGTTCGCTCGGGCTTTGATGACAGAGCCGCGGCTCGTGCTGATGGACGAACCGTTTGGTGGCGTCCATCCCGAGATCAAGGCCCTGCTGCTGGAGCGCATCCGCGAGGCGCAGCAAGAGCGCCAGGTCTCCTTTATTATTGTCAGCCACGAGATCCCCGACCTGCTGAGCCTGGCGCGGACCATCATCTGCATGAGCTATGGGCGAATCATCGCCCGCGGTAGCCCGCAGGAGGTCAGCGAGCACCCCGATGTGATCGCGGCCTATCTGGGCCATGCCGGGGGGCAGGCCCAGATCCAGACCTCGCCCTCGTCGCCAGTTTCGTCTTCTTCCTATTTTGAACAGGCAGGAGGGCATCCGTCATGATGAGGCACGCCGCCGACGTGCCGGCAGGCTCTGGCGCGCCCTCGCCCAATGGACTGGCGTCGAACGCCAACGCTGGCTTGAGCATGCGCGGAGTCACTGCCGGCTACTATAGTCACGACCTGGTCTTGAACAACGTCAGCCTTAATGCGCGTCCGGGGAAAGTGACCGTGCTGCTGGGGCCAAATGGCTCAGGCAAGTCGACAGCTTTGCGCGTTCTCTATGGCCTGCTCAGGCCGCGCAGCGGGCAAATCCTGCTCGACGGACGTGAGATCACCACGGTGCCGCCTCAGCGACGCCTGGCTCTGGGTATGGCTCTGCTGCCGCAGGGACGCTCGGTCTTTCCTGAGCTGACTGTGCAGGAGAACCTGGAGATCGGCGGCTGGCTCCTGGGGCGCGATCGCCGCCGCCTGGCCGCTGCGCTGGAGGCGGTCTACGCGCGCTATCCTTTGCTCAAGGAGTGGCGCCAGAAGCAGGCTGGCAGTCTGAGCGGTGGTCAGCAACGCCTGGTTGAAATTGGGCGCATGATGGTGGCCGATCCGCGTGTCATCCTGATCGATGAGCCTTCGGTGGGCCTGGCGCCTGTCATCGTCGATCAGGTCTATGAGGAGATTGCCCGCCTTAAGGAAGAGCAGCGTACCATTCTCCTGGTCGATCAGAACGTGCGTGCCGCCGTGGCCCTGGCCGATTATATCTACACGCTGGAATATGGTCGCAACAATCTGGAGGGCGAGCGCGGTGCCTTTGAGGACCGACTGGAGGCCCTGATCAAGAGCTGGCTGCGCTTTTAGTGCGGGAAGAGCAGAAGAGAAGGAGAAGCGCTATGCTGACAACGATCAGCCTGTCGCTGCTGGTGCAGGCGCTGATCAATGGCCTGCTGCTCGGCCTAGTCTATACTCTGATTTCGCTCGGCCTGAGTCTGACGCTGGGCATTATGGGCGTGGTCAACGTCGCTCACAGCACGCTCATCATGCTTGGCTCCTATCTGGCCTTAGAGCTGCTGCAGCGCCTGGGCCTTGACCCCATCATCAGCGCCGTCATTGCTGTGCCAGTCTTTTTCCTGATCGGGGTTCTCTTAGAGCGGCTACTGATCAGCCGTGTGGCGCGTACCTCGCAGACGACGGGCTTGCTGGTGCTCTTTGGGGTCCTGGTGGTTATCGAAGGGGCGGCGATCCTGCGCTGGACGACCGATACGCAGGTGCTCTCGGTGAGCTATACCAATGCCTCCCTGACCCTCGCTGGCATTGCCATCGCTGTGCCACGACTGATTGCCGCCGCCATTGCTCTGGTCCTCGTCTGGCTCCTCGATACCTTTCTGCGCTCGACGCTCTACGGCAAGGCCATCCGCGCCATGGCCCAGAATCGCGATGCGGCCCGCATCTCGGGCATTGATACCGATCGCCTCTCCTTGCTGGTCTTTGGTCTGGCTACGGCGACCGCCGGCGTTGGAGGCGTAGTACTGGCGATGATCTTTCCTTTTGATCCGCAGGACCACTATCGCTGGCTGGCCTGGGCCTTTCTGGTGGTGGTCATCGGCGGCCTGGGTAGCATCCGCAATACGCTGCTGGCCGGCCTGCTGATCGGTCTGATCGAGACCGTGAGCAGCGTCCTCTTCCCTTTCCAGTATGTCTACTTCATTGTCTACCTGCTGCTGGTGGTCGCGCTGCTGGTGCGTGGCCAGGGCCTGGCTGGGAGCCAGAGTCGCGCGCTGTGAGGCAGACAGAGAGGCAGAGGTAAGGCGCCAGGAAGCGCCCTCTCAGGAGAGAGGACAAAACGAGAGCGAGCGGGAGGATGATTACTATGAGTAGCGCGCTGCTTGAACAGGTGACGGCGAGGACACGCTGGCGGCGCTGGCTCTATCGCGGACTGGGTGCGGCGGCGGCAGTGGGTCTGCTGGCGGTGCTGGGCGTCTTGATCCCTTTGGACTGGGTGACGACCCTCTCTGCGGTCTTTATGTATATCTTGCTGGCGGAGAGCTGGAATATTCTGGGAGGCTACGCCGGCTATCTCAATTTCGGGATGGTGACCTTTTTTGGCGTTGGCGCCTATACCGCCGGGGTCCTCTGCACGCAGTACAATGTCCATCCTTTGCTGACCATTCCTTTGGCAGGAGTGATGGCGACAGTGGTGGCGCTGCTGGTGGGTGTGCCGGCGCTGCGCCTGCGTGGGGTCTACTTTGCGATCCTGACTCTCATTATCAGCTTCCTGACCCAGGTGCTGGTCACGAACCTGGACATTACGGGCGGCGCCAGCGGAATCTATATGCCATCGCTGCCTTTCGACCCCTTTACAAACGAGCAGATCTTCTACTACGCCTTTCTGGGCCTGATGCTGCTGGCGGTGCTGCTGGCCTTCATCATCGAACGCTCGCGCTTTGGCTACGCCCTGGTGGCCATCCGTGAAGATGAGGACCCGGCGGAGATCCTGGGAGTGCATACGACCTGGCTGAAGACGCAGGCCCTGCTGCTGGGGGCCTTTCTGGCTGGCGTTGCCGGGGCGATCTATGCCTTCCATACGAGCTATATTGAGCCGCAAGGGACCTTTAGTCTGGACATTTCCATCGATGTGGTGCTGATGAGTCTGGTCGGAGGTCTGGGCACCTGGCAGGGGCCGGTGATTGGGGTACCGCTGATGCTGGTGACGGCTCAGGTACTGCGCATTCTGGCCGGGGAACTGCCATTTCTCGGGTCCACCATCCCACCGGAGTTTGACCGGGTGGTCTTTGGAATCATCCTGATTCTGGTGGCACTCCTGGCCCCCTATGGCGTCATGGGCCTGGTGCGTCGCGTGCGGGGACGCCGCTTGACAGTCTAGGTTAGGTCTCTCTTCGGGGTTGGGGCTATGAGGCGATAAAGGCAAGAAAAAGGATAGGAATAGATAAAGAGCGGGAGAGGAGGTCGGCAGCCATGAAGGCAGCGAGCTATTATGATCGTGGGGATGTGCGCATTGAAGAGGTCCCCGAACCGGGAACGCCGGGCGAGGGCGAGGTCTTATTGCAGGTGCTGCGTGCGGGCATCTGTGGCACCGACGTGGCAGAGTTCTTACGTCAACGACCCCTGGCTCAAGCCAGGGGCTTGCCCGCAGCCTCGTCGGCCCGGGCTTCGGGGCTGGTTGACGGCAGCCCACTGCCCCGTAGGACAGGACAGCACTGCGGCTGGGTTGACCCGCCTGTCCCCCGCCGGGTGAGGTGAAGCCGTTGCTGACTCACAGGTCAGTGCCTTGAGGCCTCGCAAGGCGAGGATAGCATGAGAGAGACTGCCATGTCAACCGCCGGCAGAGAGCCAGAGGAGGCGGCACACCTTTATGGACCACATTTTGCGCCTCTGCAGGAGCGCCATCCCTTCAGCGGCCATCAGGGACCGCTGATTCTGGGCCATGAGTTCATGGGGCGCGTTGTGGCCCTCGGCCCTGGAGTGGTAGAGCTGGCTGTTGGTCAGCGGGTAGCGGTCGGCGCAGGGATGTGCTATCCGGTGCCAGAGGGCTGTAGCGATGAGGCGGCGGCTCGCGCCCTGGAACCTGCCCTGCTGATCGCTGTCGATGTTGATGCCCGACGACTGGAGCGGGCGGCTGTACTTGGGGCCAGCCAGCTGGTCCAGGCCGGTGCCGAGGATGTGCTGCAGGCGCTGAGACAGTTGACCGACGGCGAAGGCCCGGAGCTGGTGATCGAAGCCTCGGGGGCTGCCTCGGCCCCAGCGCTGGCCCTGGCTGCAGCCCAGCGCGGTGGGCGTGTCTTACTCGTGGGCCTTCAGGCCGAGCCACGGGCTCTGGATCTGCATGCAGCGGTCGTGCGCGAGATAGAGCTGCTCACGACCAACGCCCATGTCAGCCCCGTCGATCTGCCCGAAGCCCTGGCCCTTCTGAGTCGGGAGGAGCTGGCAAAGCAGGTCATCGATCGTGTGATTCCGCTGGAGCGCCTCGTTCCTGATGGCTTGCTGGCTCTGGCGGAAGGGCAGGCCCACGGCAAGATTTTGCTCGATCCCCAGAGCTGAGTGGCTGGCCCGCCGCTTCTGCTGCCCGGCTCAAGATCCAGACCCAGGCCAGACTGGGCTGAGACTTGCCAGGCACGACCTTGCTCTGCTATCCTGAAGCAAAGAGGCAAAACAGGCGGGACCGCCCAGCAGACAGGCTCTGAAGAGATCTTGGGCAGCATAGCACGAAATTGGTGGCGTTGCTACCGCTGCGGAGGGTGGTCTCATCATCTGAGCGAAATGCTGTCATTGCAGCGAAGAGGAGAGCAAAGTCATGGCTTCCCCTGATGAGCAGGACGTGGCCGGGCAAGAGGCCGGCGCAGGCTCAACCTATCATATTGATACCGAGCAGGCCGCCGAGCTGGCGCGCCTCATGCAGCAGAATCGTCTGGCGATCGAGGCAATGGGGGGCATCTTCCCCGAAGAGCTGGCTCTCCCGCAGGGGGGGCGTGTCCTCGACCTGGCCTGTGGACCTGGGGGCTGGGTCCTGGAGGGGGCCTTTCTCTATCCCCAGGCTGACTTCATCGGAGTCGATATCAGCGCGAGCATGATCGAATATGCGCGCGCCCAGGCCCAATCGCGGCGTCTGGAGAACGCCAGCTTCCTGGTGATGGATGTCATGAAGCCGATGTCTTTCCCCGACGCCTCCTTTGATGTCATCAACGGTCGTCTGCTAAGCAGCTTCATGCTGCCAGCGGCCTGGCCTGAGCTGCTCAAAGAGTGCTGGCGCCTGCTCAAACCTGGCGGCGTTCTCTGTCTCACAGACACCGAGGGGCCGCTGACCAACAGCGAGGCGACCGAGCGCTTTTTCGCCTTAGGCTTTCAGGCCCTCAAACGCGCCGGCCAGAGCTTTTCCCCGGACGGGCGTCATATTGGCATCACCCCACAACTGGCACCTTTCCTGCGCCAGGCTGGCTTCGAGCAGGTGCGTCTGCGGGCCAGTGCCCTGGACTGGTCCAGCGAATCGCCGGCTCACTACAGCTTCTTCAAGGACGTCATGATTTTGCTCGAGGTCTCGCGCCCCTTTCTGATTCAGATGGGCCTGGCTACCGCAGAAGAGCTAGAGCGTCTGGCCCAGCAGGCCCTGGCAGAGATGCAGGCCGACGATTTCCGCGGCCTGGTGGTGGCCGTGGTGGCCTGGGGGCGCAAGCCGGCCTGATCTGAATACGCCCACCCTGAGCGAGCTGGGTCAGGCAGACCAGGCCAGTCACGGCCCCAGGGGGGTACCCGTCTCACGCCCGCGCGCCAGCAGCTCCAGATAGCGTGCATAGAGCGCAGCACAGCGGGCCTGTTGCTCGCCTGGTGTCGTAACCACACTGCGGGCCGGAGCCAGCCGGGCCAGCTCCTGGCCCTCGCTCCAGACGCCGGCAGCCAGGCCACCCAGGAGAGCCGCCCCCCGAGCGGTAGTCTCTGCCGCCTCCAACGACAGCAGAGGGCGACCCAGAAGATCGGCGAGCAGCTGGCGCCAGGCTGGGTGCAGGCTGCCGCCACCAGCAACCAGGAGGCTGCTGACCTCACCGGCTCCGGGAAGACGCTCCAGGGCCAGACGGATACCGCAGGCTACTCCCTCCAGAGCGGAGCGCAGCAGGTGAGCGCGACTGTGCTCCAGGCGTAGCCCCACAAAGGCCCCTGTCTGCGGCCCGTTGTAGTGGGGACGCTCGGGGGTCAGCGTGGGCAGAAAGGTCAGGCCCTCGGCCCCTGGCGGGACCTGCTCCAGGCTGGCATAGACCTCCGACCACTCGGCGTGCAGTTGACGCCGCAGCCAGTCGAGGACCAGCCCGGCATTCTGGACTGCCGCCATCCGGTACCAGTGACGTCCGTCGGCAGCGCGATAGAGGTGGGTACGCAGGGTAGGATCGGGCTGCGGCTCCTCGCAGAGCAGCACTAGCTGCGCTCCCGTTCCCAGGCTTAGCAAGAGCGTGCCCGGCGCCAGGACCCCCGCGCCCAGCAGAGCGGCGGCCACATCGGCGGCTCCAGTGGCGACGGGGAGGCCGCTGGGCAGCTCCAAAGCCGCCGCCGCCTCCGAAGAGAGGGTACCGGCCTGAGCCGCCGAAGGAAGCAGCGGGGGCAGCAGGTCGAAGCGCAAGCCCAGAGCGGCAATGACCTCCTCGGCCCAGCGATCAGCCGGCAGGTCGTAGAGCAGCGTCGCCGAGGCATCGCTGGCCTCCGTTACCAGGCCGCTTGTCACCTCTGTCGTCGAGCGGCGCGCCGTCAGACGCAGGCGCAGCCAGTCTTTAGGTAAGAGCGCCCGCGCAGAGCGCGCGTAGCAGGCTGGCTCATGCTCGGCAAGCCAGCAGAGTAGAGGGCCGGCCATGCCCGGCACGAGCGGGTTGGCCAGGCGCTGCCGCAAGGCGCTGGGCAGAGCGCGAAACCGGGCGAGGACCTTCTCGGCGCGACGGTCGGGCCAGAGCATGGCAGCGCGCGTTGGCTGCCCATCGGCTGCCACCATGACAACGCCGTGCATCTGGCCGGCCAGGCCCACACCTGCGATCCGGCACTGCGGCGCTCGCTCGCGCGCCTCGCGCACGGCCAGCCGGGTCGCGCGCCACCAGTCGGCGGGGATGCTCTCGGCCCAGCCTGGCCGCCGCGTCAACAGGGCGTACTCAGCCCGACCCTCGCCCAGCAGGCGCCCCTCCAGGTCGAGGATGACCGCTTTGACGGCACTCGTGCCCAGGTCGATCCCGAGTAATGCGGTCGTTGCTCCCATCGTGGCATCCTTTCCTGTCACTTACTCTTCCTTTCCCACTTTCCGAGCTGGCTGGCCCCAGCCTGGCACCTGGTTGCCAGACCCTCTGGTGCCGGCCTCAGCTGCTGCGAACCGAGGTCCCCGAACCCGGGCGCAGCACAGTGCCCATAATCGAGCCAGAGGGAGGCAGCAGACGCCGAAAAGCCGCATCGACCTGGTACTGCCAGACGCGACGTGGCCCGGCCATGACGTTGAGATAGTACAGGTCACAGCCCGGCACCGCCGCCACCGTATGGTAGCCGCGCGGCACCAGCACCAGCTCGCCGTCGTGTACCGTCATGGTCTCGTCCAGCCCGTCGTAGGTGTAGACACGCTGAATGGCAAAGCCGTCCGCCGGCTGGATATGGTGATAATAGGTCTCCTCAAGATAGGACTCGTGCGGCGGATTCTCGCTATCGTGCTTGTGGGGGGGAAACGATGACCAGTTGCCGCCCGGAGTAATCACCTCGACGGCGATCAGCCGCTCAGCCTCCTGGTCGGTGTCCAGAATATGACGAATGCGGCGCTCGGTCTGACCGGAGCCACGAATCTCCAGGCTGATATCGGCAGGCCCGATCAGCCGCGCCGGCAGATGCTGCTCGGTTGCAGGCGCCGCGGCAACGGCGATCTCCATCGCCTCGGAGCGACAGATGATCTCGTAATGCCCATCGACAGAGAGATAAAGGGCGTAGGGAGAGCGGTCGTCAAAGACGCTCAGGCGCTCGCCTACTTCCCCCAGCGCCTGGCCGTTCAGCCAGGCTGCGCCTACGCCCGTCAGAATCAGCACCAGAGTCTCCTGACCTTCTGCTGTCCCACGGAGGCGCTGGCCCGAGCGCAGGTGGTAAACCGTAAACGATACATACTGCCAGCCAGCCGAGGCAGGGGTCACGGCTAACCGGGCCTGCGGCTCCTCAGCCTGGGCCAGCCTTGATGTTGGACGAATAAGCAAACCCATACCAGACTCCCTCGTAACTATTGCCCTGACAGACCTGCAATGCTGAGAGCGCTTCCCGATCGGCCAGTCCGCCCTTTTACTCGTGGGCGCCTTTACCAACCTGCCGGTCGCGCTCTCTGCTGCTCATTCTCCTAACATGATAATCGAGGGCCGTGGCTCTTGAGTAGGGGCAAGATGAGTAAGCAGGAAGCGCTCTCGCCCCACCTTGGATTGGGCTGGAGCTGATACTGCCGACGCGCAAGCAGAGGGGGAGTCAGACGACAACTCCTTGCGCTTGCGCTTCTCGGCACAGCAGCTGTCTGTGCCGCGCCGCAAGCACTGCAGTTGGTTGGTACACTTGACTATCTTACCGGGGCAGTGTATCATTACTCCTGTGGGAGTAAGATAGTCAAATGTACCAATTAGCTCGGGAAGTGCCAGCCGGGGAAGAAGCGGCCTCAGCGACAGGCCTGGCTGGCGGGGTGCCCTTCCCGCAGACAACCGCTGCCATGTCGACAGGGCCAGCTGGGGGAGCGTGGCCCGGAGATAGCCTTTCACCACCGTTGACCAGGTTTGAAGCGTTGCAATTGCTGCTCCGTTGTTGTGGCAGCGTGTGGCTCACGATGCCCACTCTGTGCTGTTGGGCCATAGCGCTGTAATCGTGTTTGCTCACAAGGGCAGCGCGGCGCAGCCAGTCAGCCGAAGCCTTGTCTCCTGGTCGGCGGTCTGTCGCAGAATGACATGGCTGCCGCGCGATAAAAGAGATGAGGAGAATGCCACGATGAGGTACGTCACGAGCGCAAGATTCTGGCTCTTTCCTATCATCATCTTGACCATACTACTCATCATCCCATTGACCGGCTTAGAGAGGCCAGTGCTGGCAGCGCAGCGGCTGGCGGCCCCGGCGCGGGCGACAGACCTGGCAAGCCTGGTTGATCCCTTCACCGGGACTGGTATCCAGCAAGGGGCGCCTTTCGGCGGCGGCGATACCTTTCCCGGGGCTGATCTCCCCTTCGGCATGGTGCAGTGGAGTCCCGACACCGTCAGCTACGTCCCGGGCGGCTATTGGTACAACGACAACCGCTTGCGCGGCTTCAGCCTGACTCATCTCAGCGGCGCTGGCTGTAGCGCCTATGGCGATATTCCGTTCATGCCCTACCTTGGCGCGGTCAGCGACTCGCCAGCAGCTGACCCCATGCGCTACATCGCTACCTTCTCCCACAGCAACGAGCAAGCCAGCGCTGGCTACTATGCCGTCACCCTTGACAGCGGTGTCAAAGTGGAGCTGAGCGTTACCCAGCGCAGCGGTATTGGCCGCTTCACCTATCCGCGCGGGCAGACAGCGACCATGCTGGTCAACGTCTCCGGCTCGGCCAACGGGGCCTTAGACGCCGAGGCTACCATCGATCCAGTGAGCCGCACCATCTCAGGCTGGGTCAGCAGCGGTCACTTCTGCGGCGCCAGCGACGTCTACCGCCTCTACTTCTGGGCCAGCTTCAGCCAGCCCTTTGCCAGCATTGGAACCTGGCATAACAACGCCGTCAGCACGGGTAGCCGCAGCGTGCGCGGTGGCAGTCAAGTGGCTTCCCTGGTTAGCAAAGTCCAATTGGCCCAGGCCCAGCTGGCGCGCGGTGCCCGACCCACGCCCGCCCTTGTCCAGGCGGCCCATCAGCACCCGGACGTCACCGTCTCCGGCCCCGGCTCTGGCGCCTTTGTCACCTTTGACACGGCACGCGATAACGTGGTCACTGTGCGTGTCGGCCTCTCCTTCGTCAGCAGTGACAATGCTCGCCTCAACGTCGACAGCGAGGACCCCGATGGCAACTTCGACCAGGTATGCCAGCAGGCTCAGGCAACCTGGAATCGCTGGCTGGGCGAGGTTCAGGTCAGCGGCGGTACCTCTACCCAGCTCACCACCTTCTACACCGCGCTCTACCATGTCCTGCTGCAGCCCAACGTCTTTTCGGATATCAACGGGCAATACATCGGCTTCGACGGCCAGGTTCACACACTACCACGCGGTCATGCTTTCTATGCGAACTACTCAGGCTGGGACATCTACCGTTCGGAGATCCAGCTGCTGGCCTTGCTGGCTCCCCAGGAGACCAGCGACATCATTCAGTCGATGGTGCTGGCTTATCAGCAAAGCGGCCAGTTGCCCAAGTGGAGCCTGGCCAATGGCGAGACCTATGTGATGGTTGGTGATCCTGCCGATCCGATCATCGCTGGCGCCTACGCCTTCGGGGCCCACGACTTCGACACGCGGGCCGCCCTGGAGGCTATGATGCAGGAGGCCACGCAGCCGAACAATATTCGTCCTGGCCTGCGCTACCTGGAGGAGCTGGGCTACTTGCCCCAGGACGGCGGCTATGGCTGCTGCAACTTCTATGGCTCGGCGGCGACGCAGCTCGAATACGACAGCGCCGATTTCGCCATTGGGGCCTTCGCTCAGGCCCTGGGCGATCAGGCCGATGCGCAGAAGTTCATGGCTCGGGCTCAGGACTGGGAGAATCTGCTCAATCCTGCCGACGGCTACCTGGAGCCGCGCAACGCCGATGGCACCTTCCCCACAGCCTACGATCCGGCCAGTCAGGCCGGCTGGGTCGAGGGCAACGGAGCGCAATATAACTGGATGGTGCCCTTCAACCTGCGTGGTCTCTTCGACGCCCTCGGCGGCAATGCTAAAGTGCTACCGCGTCTGGACACCTTCTTCACCCAGCTCAACGCCGGGCCGGACCAGCCCTACGCCTTTCTCGGCAATGAGCCGACGCTTGAAACGCCCTGGGAGTATGACTACGCCGGCGCTCCCTACAAGACCCAGCAGGTGGTACGCCAGGCGGTCAACACGCTCTACGCGCCCGGTCCGGGCGGCCTGGCCGGCAATGACGATCTCGGAGAAATGTCCTCCTGGTACGTCTTTGCGGCTCTGGGCTTCTTCCCCATCGTACCCGGCACCGCCGATCTGGTGCTGGCCAGTCCCCTCTTCCCGAGCATCAAAGTGACGCGCCCCAGCGGCCAGGTCATCCAGATCAACGCGCCCCAGGCCGCCGAGAGCGCGCCCTACGTGCAGAGCCTGCGCGTCAACGGCCAGACTACGACACGGCCCTGGCTGCCGCCCTCCTTCATCGCCCAGGGGGGCACCCTCGACTTTGTGCTGGATACAGCGCCCAATGCCGCCTGGGGCAGCGATCCTGCTGATGCTCCGCCTTCCTATGCTACCGGTCAGATGGAGGCCCGCATCAGCTTCTCACCTGCACGGGCCAGCCTGGCCCCTGGGGCCAGCACACAGGTCAGCCTGGTCGCTCGTGACCTGCTCGGGAAGACGCAGAGCATCAGCTGGAGCGCCCATCCCTCAGCCGGTCTGAGCGTCTCGCCAACCAGCGGCAGTTTCAGCGTGCCGACCTATGGCTCTGCCAGCCAGACGCTCACCGTCAGTGCGGCCTCCGGGCAGCCAGAGGGCTATGCCACCATCACTTTCAGCGTGCAGACCGCCGACGGCTCGACGCTACCCACCGTCACCTTGCCGGTGCTGGTCGCTCCTGCGGGCAGCCTGCTGCCACTTGTCAATAACATTGGCATCTCGAACGATAATACGCCAACCATCGCCGACTTCGATGGCTCGCACTTCAGCTACTCGGCTCAGCTCCTGGCCAGCCTGGGCTACAAGCCTGGCGCCACAGTCACCGTCGACGGCGTCAGTTACACCTGGCCCAACGTCCCGGTTGAAACGCAGGATAATGTCCAGTGCTCTGGCCAGACTATCCAGGTCGTGCCCAAACCCGGTGCCACACAGCTGACCTTCCTGGGCAGCGCTACCAATGGTCCATCGGTCGGCACGCTGACCATCACCTATACCGATGGGAGCACGCAGACAGCCCAGCTTGGCTTCAGCGATTGGACACTCAATGCCGGCGTCAGCTCGCCCGCCTATGGCAATGTGGTGGCCGCCCAGATGCCCTATCGCAATAGCGGCTCGGGAACGCCGCAGGAAGTTGAGACCTACCTCTTCGCCAGCGCCCCCATTGCTCTGGAGGCTGGTAAGACCGTGGCCAGCATTACGCTGCCTGCGACGGTCAGCCAGGGCCACTTGCATCTCTTTGCCTATGCGCTGAGCTAGGCCGCTTCTCTCTGTCGGCTCACCTTGCGGGGAGACCCTGGCCCGCAGGCGCCAGGATCTCCCCGCTTCTTCTGGACTCCGGTCGGGCTTAGTTGCGACGCTTGACAAACTAAGATGGCGGGTGCTACAATCCTCACCATCATAGCGTGGAGGATTCCCTGCTTGCCTGTGGCTGTCACTAGTGGCCGCGGGTGGGTAGGGGAGGGGAGCAAGGGCAAGGAAGGCGCCGACAAGAAGGACGTATCTGTGGAGCGAGCTATTCATTCACTGTTGGCAGACATGCGCGCCCGGGAGGGTCGCCTGGAAGAGGGAGCTGGTGCGCCGGCGCTGCGCGGAGCTGATCTGCATCGCATTCGTCAATTCAATCGCCTGCTGGTGCTCAACTATATTCGTGAGCATGGGCCGCTGGCGCGCGTCATGTTGGCGCAGCGTCTTGGGCTGTCGCGCACGACCGTGAGCAGCATTGTCGATGCTCTGCTGCGGGAGGGGCTGGTGCGCGAGGGGCATCTGCTCGACGCGACGCCGCGTGGAGGCCGGCGTGCCATTCTGGTGCATTTTAATACGGACGCGGGCCGCATTCTTGGTCTTGACGTAGGCCGTACTCATGTGAAGATGATCCTGACCAACCTGGCCCCCGAGGTGCTGGCTCAGCGCTCGCTGCCTTTCGATACCGAGCGTGGGCCGGAGGAATGTCTGGCGCTCCTGGTGGCCGAGGTGCGGCGTTTTCTCGCGGAGCAGGGGGTTGGCTGGCAGTCGCTGCTTGGTATAGGACTGGGCATTCCGGGGCCGCTCTCGCCGGACCTGCGTCGCCTCAGCTCGCCGCCCCATATGCCCGGCTGGGATAATCTCGATCTCTGGCAGCGGCTGCAGGCTGAGTTTCCCTGTCCCCTGTATATCGATAATGATGCGAACATGGGGGCGCTCGGCGAGAGCCGCTGTGGGGCCGGGCGCAGCGTTGGCCAGATGGCCTACATCAAGGTTGGCACGGGCGTTGGGGGTGGTCTGATCATCGATGGGCGCATCTATCGTGGCCATACTGGCAGCGCTGGAGAGCTGGGCCACCTGAGTATCGATGAGAACGGCCCACCCTGCGTCTGCGGCAATCGCGGCTGCCTGGAGACATTGGCGGGGGCGCGCGCCATCGTCGCCGATGCCTGTCGTGGGGAGTCGCTGCGGCGCAAGCTGGCGCTGGAAGGTCAGGAGATGGCTCTGCCCGAGCCAGCGCTGGCAGCCCGCGCGGCAACTGGAGCCGTCGATATTGCCGATGTGATCGAGGCGGCCCGCCAGGGGGACGCAGCCAGCATCGCCGCCATTGAGCGGGCGGGTGAGCGTCTCGGTTTGGCCCTGGCTGGTCTCGTGAACCTGCTCAATCCCGCAGTCATTGTGCTGGATGGCGGGGTGGCGCGTGCCGGCGAGCTGTTGCTGACGCCGCTGCGTCGGGTGGCCGCGACGGTCAGTCTGCCTGCCGCCTGGAAAGGCACGCAGATTCTACCGAGCGCTCTGGAGGGCAATGCCATTGCCCTCGGCGCCGTTCTTACTGTGCTGGATGCCGCTTTCTCTCTGCCTGCCTCGGCCTTCTTTGCCTCGCCGGCTGTCGCGCTGCCGGGGCTGGGAGGAAGGGCGGGGGGAGAGGAGGCGCTTCCGTCCTATCCGGCCCAGCCGTCAGACGCAAGCCGGGGATGAGTCTCGCGGTGCCCTCCGCTGAGGGAGCGGGCCGGGGCAGGCCGGGCCGGGCTGGAAACTCTGCAAATCGTGCTCGTTCGTTGGGCTGTCATCTCCCCTCGCAGTCTTTGAGGGGATAAGGCAACGGAAGCATGCTGACAGTCAGGCCAGCAAAGGAGCGAAACGCTATGCGGATGCGCGACTTCACGGCAGAGCAGTATCGTCTGAGCCGGCGAGCTTTCTTGAGCGCTAGCCTGGCCACGGCTGGCGGGCTGATGCTGGCGGCCTGTGGCGGCAGCGCCGCGACCAGCGGAGGTGCTGGCAGCAGCAACTATACGCTGGCCCTCATTGTAGGCGTCAAAGGTGACCCTTTCTACATCACCATGCAGAAAGGGGCTGAGGCCAAAGCCAAAGAGCTGGGCGTGACCCTGCTCGTTGATGGCCCCTCGCAGTGGAGCGCTACCCTCCAGACTCCCATCGTCAGCGCCTATATGGCCCGCAAAGTTGATGCCATCATCATTGCCCCTTGTGATAAGCAGGCCATGATTGCCCCGCTGCAGCAGGCCAGCAACGCGGGCATCAAAGTCATCACCGTCGACACCTATATTGGCGATGGCGATTATGTGCATGGGCCGGTGACTTTCCCGCTCTCGTACATTGGCTCCGATAACGTTCAGGGTGGCAAGATCGCCGGCGAGGCCCTCATCAAGGCCATCGGCGGTCATGGCAAAGTCTACATCCAGAATACGGTTCCTGGCACAAGCACCACCGACCAGCGCGAGCAAGGCTGCAAGGAGGCCATTGAGGCGACGCATGGGGCTGTCACCCTGGTTGGCGTCGATTTCAATGGCGACAGCGCCGCCAAGGCCGCCGAACAGACGACGGCCATGCTGCAGCGCGTCCCCGATTTGGCCGGTATCTTCGGCACCAATATTTATGGCTCGGAAGGCGCGGCCCAGGCGGTCAAAAATGCCCACAAGCAGGGCCAGGTCAAGATCGCCAATTTCGATGCCCCCGAGCAGGCCATCGTCGACCTGAAGAACAACGTCGTCGACATCGTCATCGCCCAGAAGCCCGCCGACATGGGCAGCATCGGCGTCCAGTATGCCGTTGATGCGCTCAAGGGCAACATGGGCGCCATTCAGAAACGAGTCCCCACCGGCTACGTGATCATTACTCGCGATAACGTCGATACGCCCGAGGCCCAGGCGGCTATCTACAAGAGTAGCTAGACAGGCCGGGAAAGGCAGGGGCGCAATGGTGCCGGCGAGACGGGTGGGCTGACCTGACGGGCCGGCCTGCGCGCTCGCGCCGGCGCCTTCCTCGACCCTCTCCCCGTGGGCCGGGCGGGCGCAGGTAGCTCGCGCGGGCTGGCTTCCCGGGAGAGAGATTGCGATCCAGCTGTCCTATCTGCTTGCTCAGCCGCACAGTACCGAAAGGAGGGGAACCCGATGGCGAAGATGGTCCAGCAGCTGGCTCTGCCTGCGGCCAGGGTCAAGAGCCGTCCGTTAGAGATTGTCAGCCGCTTCTGGTCCTGGCTGTTTCTGCTGCTGCTCCTCCTCTTTTTCTCGCTGACTGGTCCTGGCTTCTTTAGCTTCCTCAATCTGCAGTCCATCGCCAACGATATGGCGCTGGCGCTGCTGATGTCGCTGGGACAGACCTTTGTCATCATCGCGGCGGGGATCGATCTCTCGACCGGCTTTACGATGGGCTTTGCGGCAGTCATTGAGGCGGTAGTGCTCAATGCGCTTGTAGGCCGGTTGCCGCTGGGTCTGGGGCTGGCGCTGCCACTGAGCATCCTGATCGCCCTCGGCGTTGGCACCCTGCCCGGGCTGGTCAACGGCATCCTGATTGGGCGCCTGCGCGTGCCGCCCTTTATCGCCACTCTCGGCATGTATGGCATCGCGCGCGGCCTGGGCTTTATCTTCTCAGGCGGCGGGCAGCCGGTGAGTGTGCAGACCCCCGGGGTGGGCGACATCGGCAATGGCTATCTGCTCTACTATCACCCGGCGGTGGGCTTCTCCTGGCTCCATGCGCCGCTGCTGCCGCCGGGGGCCAGGCCGCGCGATCTCATCTCCATCCTGCCTTTTCCTTTGATCGTGGCCATCGTGGCCTTTCTTCTCTGTTACTGGCTGCTGAGCCGCACGCGCTTTGGCCGTCATACCTATGCTCTGGGGGGCGCGCCGGAGGCCGCGCGCCGCGCTGGTATCCCGGTGGCCCGGCAGACGCTCAAGCTCTATATGCTCTCGGCTTTCCTGGCCTCGGTGGCTGGCGTGCTCTACGTGCTGCGCTTCACTAACGGTGATGCCAACGCCGGCGATCCTCTCCTGCTCGATTCGATCGCGGCGGTCGTTATCGGTGGCGCCTCGCTCTTTGGAGGCGAGGGCACGATGGTGGGGACGCTGATCGGCACCCTGATCATCTATGTCATTCAGAACGGGCTGGTGATCATTGGCATCGATCCCTACTGGCAATTCGTGGCGATCGGGGCCGTCATCATCCTGGCGGTTCTCATGGATCAGGCCAAGGCGCGCGTTCTCAATCGCTAGTACGGCGCGGCCTGGGGCGTCTTGTCTCTGTCTGCCCAGGCGATGCCGTTCCGCCTGGCTCTCTCGGTGTTGCTTCAGAGTGTGAGGAGTGAGTGCCATGCTTGAAGAGAAAGCGCAGCTGCCCAAGGCTGAAATCGAGCAGGCTGGACTGGGGAGCGCTGCCGACGCGCGGCCCGTGCTGGAGGTGCGCGATCTGGTCAAGCGCTTTGGGGGCCTGGTCGCTGTCGATCATGTCAGCCTGGTGGTCTGGCCCGGCGAGGTCGTGGGCCTGCTCGGCGACAATGGCGCAGGGAAGTCGACGCTGATCAAGGTCATTTCCGGCGTCTATCGTCCAGATGGCGGCCAGTTGCTCTTTGAGGGGCAAGAGGTGAGTTTTGCCTCGCCGATGGAGGCGCGTCGACGCGGGATCGAGACCATCTATCAGGATCTGGCTCTCTGTGAGAATCTCGATGCCCCAGCTAATATCTTCCTGGGGCGCGAGCCAGTGCGGCGCCGCTGGGGTTTCCTGAAGGAGCTGGATGATCGCTATATGCTACAAGAAACGCAGCACGTGCTGGAACAGCTCGACATTCATATCCCCGATCTGCGCCAGCCCATTCGCCAGCTCTCGGGCGGCCAGCGGCAGTCGGTGGCCATTGCGCGGGCTATCTACTGGAATGCGCGCCTGATGATCATGGATGAGCCGACTGCGGCCCTGGGGGTAGCGGAGCAGCAGAAGGTGCTGGAGCTGGTGCGCACGCTGCGGGCCCGCGGCGTGCCGGTCATCTTGATTAGTCACAACATGCAGGATGTTTTCGCGGTGGCCGATCGTGTGGTAGTCATGCGCCGTGGCCAGAAGGTGGGCGAGCGCCGTGTGGCCGAGACCACGACCAACGAGCTGGTTGGTCTGATGGTGGGGGCCGAGCGTGCCTGAGATCGGGCTTTAGAGGCTTGCTGATCCAGCGGCTAACCTGGACGGCAGGCAGATAGGGAACGATCGACGGATATGCTGATCTCTTGAAGAAGGTGCATTGTCCTAAAAAAGTATAAGCTGACTGAAACTGGCTCTGTAGATGTGAAGGGTAAATCCTCTGGACAACTGGATCTGGCTATGGTATCCTCATTCTCGTGAAGAGAGGGGAACAAGGGGAGAAGCGGGGTATATCCTGGCTTTAAAGCCATCAGTGGGCGGGGAAGAGAGAGCACGCGCCCTGTTTCACGAGATGTGGCCAAGGAGAAGCGAGCGCCCTTCGCAGCTGGTCGCCATTGTCTTGTCTGTCTGATTGCCAGGCCAGGTAAGACAGCGCCTTTGGACGGAACCCTATCTGCAGGCTGTGCCTCCCCTGCTGGTCCTTCACTTCTGGCCAGTCGCAGCAAGAGAGCTGACCTCGCACGGCAGTAGGGCAGCAGTGGGGGGAGCTTTACGGCTGCGGTCCGGGGTGGTCGAGTCAGTTGATCTCTTCTTGTCCGCTACTCATTGGAGAGCATGCCCTTTGCGAGCCGACCGGCGAGCGAGGAGAAACTGCGGCGTGCCGGTCCGCTCTGGCTCTGGAGAGAGATGGCCAGACCGGTGCGAGGCCAGCTAGCGAGCGGGTGCAGAGGCTTATCACGCTGCCAACGCCGACAGGGTAGCGGCGGAGCTTCTCTGTGGTTGCGCTATACTCCTGCAGCACGAGGAGGTCGGTGAGTGATGAACATCTATGATCGGCGTGCACGAAAGGAGTTAGATCAGCTCGTCGAGGAGTACCTGACCACCAGCAACATCAATCGGCGCCAGTTTCTGCAGCGGGCGACAGCGGCGGGGCTGAGCCTGAGCGCGGCGACGGCGCTTCTGGCGGCCTGCGGCGGCACGAACACGGGTACGTTGAACACGAGCAGTGGCAATGTGCCCAAGGTCAGCTCGATCGATGTGCTCACCCAGCTCAGTGGCGCAGAGCTGGCGGCCTTCAATGCCATCAACACAGCTTTCACCCAGAAGACGGGCATCAAGGTCAATGTTGAGCCGACCAGCGATCTGCGGGCCGTGCTCAGCACGCGTGTGCGTGGCAACAATCCCCCCGATGTGGCCGGTATGTCGAGCGTGCCCGAGTTCCAGCAGTACGCCGCTCAGGGCAAGCTGCTCCAGCTTGACAGATTTTTCAATATGAGCCAGATAGAGCAGCAATACGCGCGCATCTGGATCGATACGGCCTCGTACAACGGGCACCTCTACGCGGTCATCCCGCGTGTCAACACCAAGAGCACGGTCTGGTACAGTCCCAAGCAGTTCAAGGCCAATGGCTACACGCCGCCCAAGACCTGGGACGAAATGATCGCCCTCTCGAACAAGATCGCCAGCAGCGGCAAGTATCCCTGGTCGCTGGGCGTTGAAGGCGGCTCCTCCACTGGCTGGCCGGCGGCGGACTGGGTGGACCAGATCTATCTGAGCCTCAACGGCCCCGATCTGTCGCAGCAGTGGGTCAATCATAAGATCCCCTGGACTCATCCGAGCGTCAAGCAGGCGTTCCAGCTCTTTGGCGAGATCGTCAATGGTAAGCACTATATCAGCGGGGCGCCGCAGTCGATTCTGGCCACCAATTTCCAGGATGCCGCCTATCTGCCCTTTGAGAATCCGCCAAAGGCCTATATGTACTTCCTTGGCGACTTCACAGCGAGCTTCCTCAAGACGCAGTTCCCCGGCATCCAGCCGGGCGTTGACTTCGACTTTTTCCCGTTCCCGACGATTAATCCGCAGTATGCGAACGCGGTGACTGGCATTGTCAATATCTTGTCCGCTTTCCGCGACAACGAGGGGACGCGCCAGTATATGGAGTTTCTGGCCTCGCCCGAGGGCCAGAGCATCTGGCCGAAGCAGGGTGGTGCTGTCTCAGTGAACAATCAGGTGCCACTCAGCGTCTACCCTGATCCGGTTTCTCGTCGCACCGCTGAGCTGCTGCTCAATGCGAAGTACTTCAGTGTGGGCCAGGATGACCTGCTGCCCTCGACGATGGAGCAGGAGTATTGGAAAGGGCTGCTGGCCTATATTCAGAATCCCTCGCAGCTCGATAGCATCCTCCGCTCGCTAGAGGATGCTGCAACGCGCCTCTACCCCTCCTGACTGGGGGATGCCGATTGCGGCTGACCGACTGGCCCCGAGCTTCAGCTATGGCAGGCAGAGGTCGCTTGAAGGAAAGCGTGCAGCGCTGAAGTCGAAGCAGCCGAAAAGGAGAGGGATCGCTCTCTGCATCGCCACTGCAGGGGATCGGTCCCTCTCGCCTTTGCTGGCTATCTGACTGCCTTGTTCGTCTTGTTTGGCGGCTTTGCTCGCGGTGACTCGCTCCGACCCGCTCGGGCGTCTCCTTCTCTGCAGGGGGGAAGGGGGGCTGATTGCGCGGGAAAGCCGGGTCCACGCTCCGCCTGGGTTGGGTGACTGCGCCGGGTTGGTTGTCTTGTCGTCTGGTTTTGTTAGCAGCATGGGACGAAGGGAGTGAGCGACTGCTATGGATCTCTCCATTGAGAAAGCTGTTCCACTGACGATGCGCCCGCGCCGGCGCCGGCTGCAACTGCCGCTGGAGGCGTGGGCCTGGATTGCTCCAGCAGTCTTGTTGTTGCTTACTTTTTTTCATCTACCCCTTCATCAACACCGTTCAGCTCAGCTTCGAGAACGCCGATTCGACCCGCTTCGTTGGTTTCAAAAACTATCAGGCCATCTTTACCGATCCCGATATGTTGAGTGTGCTCAAGAACAACCTGCTCTGGTTGGTCTTCGGCACCCTGTTGACGGTTGGGCTGGGCCTGGTCATTGCTGTTCTGGTGGATCGCCTCAAAGTCGAAGGTCTGGTCAAGTCAGCGCTCTTTATCCCGATGGCGATCTCGATGGTGAGCGCCAGTATCATCTGGCGCCTGGTCTACCTCTATCGCCCTCCTGATCAGACGCAGGTTGGGCTGCTGAATGCCATTCTCGTCTTCTTCAAGCTGCCTCCGCAACCCTGGCTGGTCAACACCAGTGTCAATACCTTTGCCTTGATCGCTGTCTATGTATGGATGTGGACCGGCTTCTGTGTGGTGGTCTTCTCGGCGGCGCTCAAGGGAATTCCCGATGAGATTGTGGAGGCGGCGCGCATCGATGGGGCCAATCGCTGGGTCCTCTTCTGGCGGGTGATCGTGCCAATGATTAGCCCGACCATCGGCGTAGTGACCACCACCATGATCATCAACATTTTGAAGACCTTCGATATCGTCTATGTGATGACAGGTGGTAACTACAATACCGATGTAGTGGCGGTCGAGTTCTATCGCCAGCTCTTTACCTTTGGCGACTATGGGTTGGCCAGTGCCCTGGCGGTTTTGCTGACGCTGGCGATTCTGCCAGTGATGTACCTCAATATTCGCCGTATCCAGCTGGAGGAAGGGGGCCAGGCATGATCGGAGAGCAGGTACAGCAGCCGCTGATCCCAGCTCTGGCGACAGCCCGTCGCCGCCCGCGGTCCAGGCGCCGGGCCTGGCTGCGCCGCCTGAGCGAGCAGGTCATTACGGTGATCGCCCTGCTGATCGCTGTCGTTTGGTCGCTGCCGACGCTGGGCTTGCTAATTAGCTCGTTCCGCCCTCCCAGCTTGATTTCGACGACGGGCTGGTGGACGGCGCTTCTGCCGCCGTGGCAGTTCACGCTGCAGAACTATGTCCAGGTGATCACGGCCCAGGGCCTGGGCCGCGCCTTTATCAATAGCGTGATTATCGCGGTGCCGAGTACCATCCTGCCGGCGCTGATTGGCTCCTTTGCCGCCTTCGCTTTCGCCTGGATGCGTTTTCCGGCACGCAATACTATCTTTTTCTTGATCATCAGTTTGCAGATCATTCCTCTGCAGATTGCTCTGGTACCGCTGTTGCAGATCTTTACCAACATTGGGCTGACGGGGCAATATGCAGCGGTCTGGCTGGCTCATACGGCCTTTGGGCTGCCTTTTGCCATTTTCTTGCTGCGCAATTTCTTCGCCGCTTTGCCGCGGGATCTGTTGGAGGCGGCCTATGTCGACGGAGCCTCGAATTTCCGCCTCTTCTGGACCATTGTCTTACCGCTCTCGCTGCCGGCGCTGGCCTCGCTGGTGATCTTTCAATTCCTGTGGGTCTGGAACGATCTGTTGGTGGCCTTGATTTTCCTGGGAGGCAATCCGCAGAATGCGCCGATGACCCTGACCATAGCCAGCCTGGTTGGCTCCTATGGCGAGAACGACCAGGTGCTGACGGCGGCGGCCTTCCTGTCGATGGCGCTGCCGCTGGTGATCTTCTTCGCGCTGCAGCGCTACTTTATCCGTGGCATTCTGGCTGGCTCGGTCAAGGGCTAGTCTGAGGTGTCTGCCCGGCAAGAAGAGGGATGAGGGCAGGCGAGAGCTGTGGCTACGGCAGCTCTCGGCCTGCTCTCGTCTCTTGTCTTGTTGTCTGGGCGGCTGTGGGTGGGTGCAAAGCCTGGCTGGAAGGGGAGGGCTTTTTCTCTAGGATTCTCTGCTGGCGCTATGGGAAACGCTGCAGAATCCGCTAATAAATGGCCACGATTGGCCTGGTGCCTGTGGTCTGGATGGGTGTATAGTGAAACGTCGGCGACGGCCAGGATGGCTTGCTTGAGTGCAGCGGCGGCTTCCTTGGTCGGTGAGGCAAGGCTGCGCTGCATCGTGGACTGTTATCCTGTTAGAGAGAGTAGCTCTCAGGAGGTTTTTTGATGTACGTTGGACTCCAGATTCCGTCGTTCAAGTGTCCTGGTGGTGCGGCTGCGATCCGGTCCAGGTTGAAGGAAGTGGTGACGAGGGCGGAGGAGGCGGGTTTCTATAGCTTCTGGGTGATGGATCATTTCTATCAGATTGAAGGTTTGTTCGGCGAGACGTATACCGATCCCATGATGGAGTGCTATACCACGCTCGGTTATTTAGCCGGGCTGACTGAGCGGGCCTATCTTGGGGTGTTGGTCACGGGGGTCATTTATCGCTACCCCTCGATTTTGCTCAAGACGGTGAATACGCTTGATATTCTCTCTGGTGGACGGGCCTATTTCGGCATCGGGGCGGCCTGGTACGAGCAGGAGGCCCGCGGCTTTGGTGTGCCCTTCCCCGCGCTGGCGGAGCGTTTTACGCTGCTGGAGGAGACGCTGAGGCTGGCGAAGACGCTCTGGGCGAGTGATCAGGCCTCGTTTGAGGGGAAGCATGTGGTCGCTCCGGCCATTACCAATAATCCCCGCCCGCTTTCTCAGCCGCATCCGCGCATTCTGGTCGGTGGTTCTGGTCCCAAGAAGACAATGCGCCTGGTGGCTCAGTATGCCGATGCCTGTAATATCAGTGAGCGCTTCGGTCGTGAGAGGATGCAGCAGACCCTCGATGCGCTTAAGAGGCATTGCGAGTCCGTGGGTCGCGACTATGCCACGATTGAGAAAACTTCCCTGTCGACCGTCCATCTGGCGGGCGGCGATACTGCGGCGGGCGTACTCGAGCGGCTGAGGGAGCTTGCGGCGATGGGCTTCACTCATGCCATTGTCAATCTACCGGATTTGTACGAGCTGAGGTCGCTGGAGGTTTTTGCCAGGGAGATTATTCCGGCGGCTGCTGAACTCTAGGGACGTGGAGAGAAATTTGTTGGTTGGTTGATCGGTTGGCTGGGTGAGGAGAGAGGAAAGGAAAACCATTCGCTCCCTGGTGATGGGAGGCATGAGGCTCCGACAGGTGCAAGGGCGAAGAAGATGCCGCTTGATCGTACGGCTGGCCTTGGTTCTCCTTTCCTCTCTCTGCATGAGAGGCTCACTGCTGCTCATCCTGGCGATGAGGTAGACAGTTGCTCTGTCTGGTCCGGCTGGGCCATCTATCTCGTGGATGGAAGGATCGTGCCGGGGCCTGCTTAAGCGGTGGTGGGCTTCTGTCCCCAGACGGTGATCAAGGTCGAGATGGCGCAGAAGTCCTCGGCCTGCATTTCGGCGACGGCTTGCTGATAGAGTGGCTCCAGCTCCTCGCGACTGATGACACCGGTCTTGAGAAGGAAGGGTTTGATCACTTCGAAGAGGATAAACATATCCTTGAAGGAGGGATAGTGTAGGGGGCTGTCGCTGGACCAGTCGGCGGCGCTGGCCCGCAGGCGCACGTCGGTGAAGCCGGCCCGGCGCAGCAGGCGGGGCAGGACGGGGGTGATGCCGACGTGGCGCCCGTCGGGCGAGAAGCTCTGACCAGCCTGCTTGAGGGCAGCGGCGATGAGGGAGAAGTAGCGTTCAGTGGCTGGGCTGGTGGTCAGGCCGAATTCGGTTTCGGTGAGGCGGATCACGCCGCCGGGCTTGAGGAGACGGAGGCATTCGGCCAGCAGGCGTGGCCAGGCCTCGGGGAGCATGAAGCTGAAAAGCGACCGCCCATTGATGAGGTCGAAGGTGGCATCTGGAAAGGCGAGGGGTTGCATGATATTCATAATCTGGAACTGCACGTTGGTGAGGCCGCGAGAACGGGCGTAGGTGTTGGCGTACTCGACGATGCTGGGGTTGATATCGATGCCGACGACTTCGACAGAGGGGTAGTGGAAGGCGACCTCGGTGGCCCAGCCGCCGGGGCCGCAGGCCAGGTCGAGAATGCACCCACCCTCGGGCAGGGTCTGGCCTTCAGGGAAGAGGCCGCCCATCGCTTCCGTGATCAGGCGATCCTGTTGGATGAGGCGGGCCAGCTCATCGGCTTGCTCGGCGTCAATAGGGTAGGTAGAGTCAGTCGCCGCTGGTTGGGCTTCTGGAACAGGCCGGTTTGCCTGCGGCTCGCTCATGGTCCTCTGCGTTCCTTTCTTTTCTTGTAGTTTGGCTCGACTGACAAATGATGGGTGACTCGATAATAGCTTGCGCCAGCTGCTTTTAGCTCTTTCCCTTCATGGCTGACGCCCCCAGGCTGTCAGCCAGAACCACACGGCAAAGAAGTCAGGGGCCTGCATTTCGGCGACGGCTTGCTGATAGAGCGGCTCCACTTCCTCTGCGCTGGCAACCCCTGTCCTTACAAGGAAAGGTTTCAGTAGATCGAACATGACGAATATATTTTTGAAGGTGCTGTAGTGCTGGGGGGTACCGCTGGACCACTCCAGCGCGCCACCGCGCAGGCGGACGTCCTCAAAGCCGGCCTGGCGCAGCAGCGGGGCGAGCATAGGTGTAATGCCCAGATGGTGCCCATCGGGCGAGAAGCTTTGACCTGCGCGCTTGAGAGCCTCTGAGCAGAGCGCGTAGTAGCGTTGAGTGGCTGGGCTGGTGGTCAGGCCCCATTCGCTTTCGGTGAGGCGGATCACGCCGCCGGGCTTGAGCAGGCGGCGGCACTCGGTCAGCAGGCGTGGCCAATCCTGGGGCCGCATGAAGCCCGCCAGGAAGCGAGCGTTGATCAGATCGAAAGAGGCGTCGGCGAAAGCGAGGGGCTGCGTGATGTTCATTGCGGCGAACTGGACGTTGCTGAGGCCGCGCGAACGAGCCTGAGCATTGGCGTAGTCGACGATGCTGGGGCTGAGATCGACGCCGATGACCTCGGCTTTGGGATAGCGAAAGGCCATTTCGAGGGCCCAGCCGCCGGGGCCGCAGGCCAGATCGAGCACCTGGGCTGCGCTTGGCAGTGCCTCCAGCTCGGGCAGCAAGCCGCCCATTGCCTCCGTCACCAGGCGGTCTTGTTGCATGAGGCGCGCCAACTCAGCGGCCTCTTCGGCATCGATAAAATAGGTGCGCTCCCCAGCGGGCTGACTATCGCCGCCTGGCGCTTCGGCTTCAGCTGCAGTCATAGCTTGCAAGATCTCCTTTGCTCAGCTTCTGATCCCTGGATGGGTCAAAGTGTGGGCGGCCTGCTTGCCCGCAGAGCCTGCTCAAATCTGCCCGAGCCTGCGGGAGAAGATGCTGCCCATCTTGCCCTTTTCTTTAGAAAGCATACCAGCCTATATCACAATTCGCAAGGTTGTTTCTTTCTTCCGCTTAGGACGCTTCGCCTTCGCCGCTCTTGGCCAGGAGCATGTTGATGATATTGAGTTCGTGGGACATAAAGAGGTAATGGTCGAGGAAGATCTTGCGCCGCGCCTCGGGCAGGTTGTAACTGCGAAAGAGCAGGAACGGAAAGTGTTCGTAGTGGCGGCCCAGCGGCAGAACGCTGTCGATGGGATAGAGCGTGCGCAGATAGCTTTCGAGGAGGCGGCGAAAACTCCAGTAGGAGCCGAAGGCGTCCTCAGCGCCGCTCTGAAAGTAGCTCTGAAAGACCTTGCTGACCAGCAGGACATGCAGGGGAATGGCGTAGTGCTGGTCGGCGTGCTGTGTCTCCTGCCCGAAATGAGGAATGACCATGTTCCCACGGGCGATACGGCCCAGCTCTCTGATGAGCGCGATGCCATCCTTGAGGAGCAGACGGATCTCATCGTTGCAGTACGGGTGGCGCCGGAGCGTCTCCATCCGGCTGAGCAGCAGCTGCCCGCGCCGGTTGACCTGCAAGAGCTTCATCAGGCTGATCCAGTATTCTTCCCTCAGATGCCGCTCGCCCAGTGGCACAATGAGCAGGCTGCCGGCGATGTAGGCCCGCTCCAGGGGAGGGAGGGTCAGCAGGTGGTCAAAGCCGTGGATGGCGGCCTCCTCAAACCTGTCGGCCAGTTGATCCAGCTCAATCAAATAGGGACGAGGATGACGCTGGTCCCCGTCCTGCCGGGCCTGTCCCCTCGGACTGCCATGAGCCCGTCGGCCCGACTCCGACGCCGGCGGATTCAGCTCTAGACGGGCCTCGCTGAGGAGGCTGATCAGATCCTCGGCGACCTCACGGAAGTCCGGGGTCTCCGGGTGCTGATCGCGCAGATCATCGAGCTGCTCGACCAGGCGCCCCAGACGCGAGGTCAGGCTCTCGCCAGCGGAGAGCACGGCCTTACCGCCAATGGGGATCATCAGATAGCGCCCGTGACCGATCTGCCCCTCGCCCTTGATGCGCGTGAGCAGAGCGGTCTTAAGGATGAGCAGGATGTTGAGCAAGGCGAGCAGGCTCTCGCGCAGGGCTGAGTCGCGCTCTTCGGCCCGGCTGTAAAAGAAGCGGTCGGAGAGGTAGAAGGTGATGGCTTTCTCTGTATTGTCGAGGTCGCCGCCGCGCCCACGGTAGATAACCTGCAGGATCTCCATCAGGTTCTGCTCGATGGCGAAGCGTGGCACGTCAACCAGGATCGCGCGGGCGCGCTTGAAGGAGAGGCCACGGCTGGCCGAGGCGGTCATGAAGACAACGCGCACCTTGTCCTGATAGTCTCTTACCTTCTTCTTCTCCTCCTCGGAAATGTTGGCATGGATGGCCAGGTAGTCCTCGTAGAGCTGGAATTGCCCCAGGCTCCGCCGTAGCTCGGCGATCAGTTCGGCCAGGCGCTGCTTGTCCTGAATGTAAACCAGCACCTGTGGAGCTTCGGGCTGTCGAAGGACGGTCAGCAGGTCTGTCAGCAGCTCCTGCTGAAGGCCGCTTTTGAGCTGCTGGCTGATGGCGCGCAGCGCGGTTATGTCTTCGTAGCTCTCGATCTCCAGGCCAACGTGATAGCGCAGGCGCAGGGCGCTGGCTGGATAGGCGTTCGCGTTGATCCCAACCGCGTTCAGACGCTTGAAGCCGAAGGCGCTGCGGCTCAGGGGCTGCGGCGGCTGGCTAGCGCGCCGGAAGTAGATCTTATCTGGTTCGTAGGAGCTGTCTTCAAGGTGGCGCTGAATGAGTTGCGGGTCGACGATCGAGGCGTCGGCCACAATGACTTTGCAGCGAATGGCCGGGTGGTTGAAGAGCTGGCACTGATGGAGCAGTCTGTGAACGCCCTCGACGAAGGCGGCGCCGCTCTCGTCGCCGGTGACCTCGTCGATCATGAAGAAGATGTATTTGATGCGTCGGCTGAGCTGTTCCAGGGCTTCCTGTTGTACCAGTCCCTGACTGAGCAGGCTCTGGAACAGGCTCTTGAGGTGTCGCAGGGTGGTGGCCTGGTCGTGACTGGTGCGCCTGAGCGATTGCACAGCGACGGTGGCGACGATGGTGTTGGAGAGCTGTTCTGTCAGGGCGGCGTCAATCGCCGAGCAGAGGCTGTCGAGGACGCCGCTGACGTTCTGGCCGCGGTCGATGAGCAGCCCCTCCTCGACTTCCTCTAGCCGGCGCTCGCGGGGACGTTGCTGCTGGGCGTCGGGGCCTTCGGCGGGCAGAAAGTCGATGCCGTGCAGTGAGAAGCGGTCGTTGCGCTGGGACGAGTAGTAGTGGACGGTGCGCTTGCCGCCGTTGGCCCGGATCTGGGCGGAGTTGGTTGTGAGAGCCAGCAGGGTATCGCAGCGCAGGTCGAATTCTGAGCTGCGGAACTTGTCGATGATGTCCAGGTTGACCTGCTTGCGGGGGCTGACGTAGACGAACAGGAAGCCCTCGCCCTGCATCGCGCGCTCTTTGAGAAAGTTGACGATGGCGGTGGTTTTGCCGATGCCGGGCGTACCGGTCAGAAAGAGGTAGGGGGTAGGTTGCTCCAGTTCGCGGAGCACAAGCTCGGCGTGCAGCTCGCGCAGTTTGCGCCCGGCACATGGCTGGTCGGGGAAAAGGGCCTGCAGCTCGGGCGTGACCTGTTCGGGGGTCAGCGGGCTGTCCATGCCGACGAAGTCGGTCAGCAGCTCCTCGTGAGAGACCCAGTGCAGGCCGTCGCCCCGCTCTGCCTCTTCCCGGAGCTGTTTGACGAACGATTTGCCCTGCTGAAAGCAGCGCGCCACGTAGCGGCTGATGGTCTCAAGGAGCTGCTCGCGGCTGGCCTCGATCTCCTGCCCGGGAATCAGGTGCTCCTCGCGCTCACGGTAGATCTCGGCGCAGGCTTCGAGAACGGGGAGCTGATCGCGGCGCAGGGTCATGCTATTGCTGCCACGGTCGGTGTAGCCAATGATGTGAAAGACAATGGAGTCCTGGGGGGTGAGGATGCCGTGGCGCGTGAGAAACTGGTAGAAGCTGCAGGCATAGCTACCTGCCTGGATGAGTTTGTAGCTCTCTTTGTCCTGGCGGCTGAAGGCGCGGAAGTAGCGTTTGAGGCCGGTGGCCAGTAGCTCCTGTCCGCTGAGCAGGGCGGCGTCGGTGTCGATGCTCAGGTTGGAGAAAACGCTGCGAGTGCGCATGTAGCGCAGCTCGCGCAGCAGCAGGCCGCGGATCTGGTCGACTGAGGTGAGACTGGCGGCGTCGCTGAGGCTGCGGACGCTGAAGACCGAAAGGTCGATGCAGAGGAGACGCCAGTCCTTTCCCTGCTGCAGCAAGAGCAACAGGTCGGCCTGGGGAAATTGGCCGCGTCCGCAGTATTGCTCGTAGATCTGCTCGCTGGCTGGCAGTGAGTAGTCGCGCTGACGCAGTTGCTCCAGTAACTCGGCGAAGGCCAGGCTTTCTTTTTTGGTGTAGGTCTCCAGACTGTTGGGACCGTGAAAGCGACATTGCAGGTAGACGATGTCAATCTGCCCGTTGTGGGCGGCCATGAGGGCCTCCAGCAGTTCCTGAAGGAAGGTACGCCCGCCCAGGTAGCCGCGTAGCAAGATGAAGATGGCCCAGTGGCGCAGCAGGTCGCGGTCCCAGCTGCTGAAGACGCAGTTGCGCCTGCTGAGCTTGCTGTAGAGCGGCTCAAAGTGGAGCTGGGCCAGCTCGCGCCGATAGTAATCGGAGATGGAGGGGGGGCAGTGGATGCGCGGCTCCTGGCCAAGGGCCGTGAGCAGGCCGGTGGCGAAGCCGATTTCAAAGAGACGGCCCATGTCTTCGCCGAAATGCTGGTTGCTGCTGGCTGGCTCTGGCTGCCTGGTCTGGACGCTTTGGCCAGATGGCTCTGGCATGGCTGACATGGCGCTGGTGATCCTCCTTGTTCCTCTTCCGTCGTATCCAGCTCAGGACGCGGTGGATGACGGCGGCTCCGGGTGCTGATGGTTGCCGCCGCCTTGCTTCAGCTCCAGGGTGCGCAGCACTGAGCGCACGTGTGTCAGGCAGGCCAGCATGTTGAAACGCTGTTGGCCTTTCATGTGAGGAATGATGGCCTGGGCACCGGTGCTGCGGTCCCCGATGGTGCGCTTGTAGGGATCAAGCTTCATCATGGGGCTGGACGGTCTTTCAAAGCGCATGAAGTGCAGCAGGGTGATGGCCTCGATCAGGCCGTGCTTGATGGTGCCTGGCTGGTCAGGGGCCAGCAGGTCGGACCAGATGTACTGCTCGTAGCTGGGGTCCTGGTCGTAGACATGGGTGACGGTGGAGTAGGCCATGATGCCGTTGTAGACGCGCTCCTGCGCCTCGGGGGAACCAGAAGGGATATAGTAGCCATTGTAGAGATTGAGAAACATGACGGTACGTTTGCTGGGATCGTTGACGACGTCGGCCAGTTCGCGCAGCTCGTCAATGTAGAGTGACTCTTGATCGTGCCTGGCAGAGCTGGCCTTGAGATCGAGGACGTAGTAGAGGTCGCAGAAGATGGGGTAGACGCGGAAGTCGCTGGCAACCTCGCGCATGGCCTGGATGACGTCCTGGCTCATGAAAAACAGCTCGCGGGCGCCGCCTTTGGTGAGGCCCAGGGTGCGGCTGTAGGGAGCGTGGGCGACGTAGAGCAGGTGACGATAGCCCTGCTGGGCGCAGTAGCGGGCCTGTTCGATGATGATGTCGGGCCGCGTGTGCATGCTTTCGGAGGGGTGATTGTCGGCGAAGGTTCTCAGGCGACGCAGCAGGAGTTCGTTGCCCTGCCGCTCCAGGCCAAGCACTTCGCCGTAGATGACGGCCAGGTAGTGATCGCGGGCCTGGGTAGTGTAGTCGCATTTGCGGCTGGAGACGACCAGGATGGCCACTTTGTCAAGGCGCGCGGGCTGGGACTGGTCGGCGTCGGTGGCGGCGGCGGGCGCCGGCTGGAGGGCCGCGCTCCGATGGGCGGACGTGACCCGTGCTGGCTGACGGGCTGCTTGACGGGCTGCCGCGCGCCCGCTGTTGGTCTGCTCCGACTGCGGCTTGAAGCGATGCGGCAGGTTCGAGTAGAGCGAGCAGAGGGCGCTTCTAAGCAGGTAGACGTTTTTGCCTTCCTCTTTCAGGGTCTCCAGGTGCATGCCTTGCGAGCTGGTCGGGTAGTCGGCTCCTAGCAGGTGCTCCAACACCTTGGTGATGCCGTGCAGGACGCTTTCATCGTCGTAGTGCTCCTGGCCGGCCTCTTCTTTCTTGATGTGGATGCAGATGAGCGGAATGAAGCGCCTGGCTGGCTCAATAGCGGTGGCGCTGTCGACGACCAGTTTGATGAAGAGGTAGGCGAGAAGGAGGTAGGTGAAGCGGTAGACAAAGGCGGCCTCGGAACGGACGGCTAGCCCCTGGTGGTGGTAGCCGTAGCCCAGGGCGATGTGTTTGAAGCCACCAAAGCACTGCTGGAAGAGCTTTTTGCACTCTGCTTGTTTCTGCTTATCCGCCTCTATGGGAAGCAGGATAACGGGCAGGGCCTGCAGGTGCCCAAGCTCGTAGCTCATGGCATAGCTGCCGATAGTCTCCTCGCTGCCATGCTCCTTACTGAGGAAGTAGAGCGGCTCAATCTGAAGGCTAACGGCGAGTTTGCAGAGGACATTGCTGCTGATGCTGGCCTCCTCGATGCTGATGTACTTGAGCAGCTCGCGCCGGTGGTCTTCCTGGAATGAGAGGTCGTCGCTGAAAAAGTGGTGCTGGATGAAAAGTTGTTCGGGATCTTTCGAGAGGATGCCGGCGCTCAGGGAGATCACCAGGTCGGCCCGGTAGGGGCGCGACTGGTGGGCTGGCTTTTTGAGCGAGGCGACCAGGGCGGTCCGTACATCCTGGAGAAGCTCCGAGGTCTTTTTCGAGGTCTTCTGTGCGCCTGTGGACTGCTCCGGCTCCAGCTCCTCGGCCAGCCGCCGCAGGGCGGCCTCCTTCTCCTCTTGGGTGCCGGCTCGCAGGACGGGCAATAGCTCTTGCTCAAAGTCGGCCTCGGGCTGATAGCTGGGGTCTTCCCAGTGCTTGAAGGCGAAGAAGTAGAGCACGGCTACGCGGACGATGCGCGTGTAGAAGGCTTCAAGGGTGCCGTTGCTTTCAGCCTCCTGCCGGCGCTCGTCAAAGGAAGGTTTGTCCGGTTGGAGCAGGGCCAGATGGAATTTAAAGGATTCCTCGCCCTTGCCCCCGTGGACGTGCACTTTGCCGTTGAGCTTGAGGCGCAGGCCGTGGATGAAGCGCTTGACCCCTTGCTGCTCGTTGATGATCTCTCCGAGCTGACCAGCGACCTCGCCGAAGATGGGCAGGGGATCGAAGGCGTCGGCCCGTGAGAAGAGGTCGCGCAAGTTGAGGCGCTCCGACTGGCCATAGGAGACGATGTAGTGGCTATCGGGATAGCGCTGGATGTAGGCTTCAAGCTGGCGCAGGCGCTCGCTCAGGGTCTGGAGCAGGCGCTCGGCCCGGCGTTCCTGATCGCTGGCCCTGGAATCGCTGATGAGGCTTTGCCTGATGTAGGTCAGGTAGTGGAGGCGGGCGGTGCGCTGGATGCGGGCCAGGCCCTCATCGGTGATGGTCCCGCAGAGGATGTTGATCCGCTCGGCAGCCTGGCTTGTTGGTTGCTCAAGCTGGGTCTCCGCCTCTTTCAGCTCTTCTGCATCGGCCTGCCCGGTCTCCTGGTAGGTCTTCAGGTGGGCTTTGATGCCCTCGATCAGCTCCTTTCTCAGTTCGCCGATCCCCTGAACGTCGATGGTGAGTTTATGGCCCTTCAGCCGCGTCTGGTCGGTGGTGCCTGGCTGCCTCTGAAAGTGCAGTTGACGCCGCCGGACGATGGCGGACTTCGAGAGAGGATAGCACAGATAATTGCCTTTCTGCTTGCTCTGGGCGGCAAAAGCCTGGAGCGGCTGAAAGAAGCTGCTGACGAGCTGCTCGGGAGTCTGACCGCGCAGGCGGCAGACTTCGCTCAAGGCCTGCTGCAACGGGTGCAGGATGTGTTGCTCCAGGTCCCTGCTGAACTGGCTGCGCCCTTTGTCGTCGGCAAAGTGGACACTGGCGTAGCGCGTGCCGTGGACGTTCTCAACAGGGTTGGCCAGCCTGTGAGCCTCTCTGGCTACGGCCAGGGCGATTTCGTCAAGATTGAGGCTGAGCCGCTGCTCTTCGACCCGTAGAATAGTGCCCACCAGTCGGTTTTCTTGCTGCAAGCGCTTCAATTGCTGGCCAATGGCTTCAAAGAGGGGGCCGTAATTGACGGCGGCCAGATGATGCTCGCGTTGATGCAGTGTGCTCATGGATGTCATCGCCCTCCACGTTCCTGCGCTGGGTTCAATGCGACGTGTGCCTGTTGGATTGACTGCCTGGCCGGTTGGGCTGCGCTGCCCTGGCTACCTGCTCCCCCTGGGCGCAGGGCTACAGCCCGGCCTTTTTCTAAGTGAAACGCTGGCAGGATCTCTTTTTTGTAGGGAAAGATGTTGGTCACGGAGAGCGGCGGCGGAAGCCAGGGCGATCTGCCCGCTGGGCCGAGCCGGGTCAGCAAGGGTCTTTTTGGCAGTCGTGAAAGAAGCGTTCACGCTGGGGGCTGATGTTTGTTGAGCGATGGACGCGCCCCACCAGCGCGAGGAGCGGGGGCTGCCTGGGCGGTCGTGAGGCAACGCATGGAGAGCGGGCTGTGATTCCTTCACAGGCCCCGCCCGAATGCACAAGGCTGTCTCATCTTGGACTAGCGGCCCGGCTTGGGGTGGTCCCGATCCCCAGCCTTGAGGATCTGCAGCTCAGAGGGGCATTGCTCCCAGGGAATGCGCTGCAGAAGTTCGGCGCGGCTGGCGATGCCCAGGCGCTCGCGCAGGCGGTAGATGTGGCCGCGTACGGTGCTGGGAGTGATGCCCAGGCGCTCGGCAATGGCTTCGTCCTCCAGTCCCTGACGAAGGAGGAGCAGGACCTCCCATTCGCGCGGGCGCGGTGGACCGGGTTCCCGGGGTCCAAGTTTGCGGTGGAAGCCACGACGCTGACTCATAGGCGGCTTGCCCCTTTCTGGTCCTGCTGAAAGCTGGCTGCTCCTGATGGGGGAATGGTGGGCAGAAGGGTTTCGCCACCGATGAAGAAAGACCCGGGCAGGATGGCCAGCGGAACGGGTGGAGAGAATGGGGGAGTCACTGGGGTGGCTGGGGGTGGCGTCGGGTTGGGGCTGGCTCTGGTGAGGCGACGAACGAGGGCGACAAGCTGGTCGATGAAAAAGGGCTTGCCTACGAAGGCGCTGGCTCCGACCAGCCGCGCCCGCAGGCGCTCACGCCAGCCCTGTTGCGCGCTCATGAGCACGATGGGTATGGCGCTGAGCCGCGGCTGCTGGCGCAATAGCCGGATCAGCTCGTAGCCGTCCAGGCGCGCTACCCCGGGGTCGACTAGCAGCAGGGCCGGTGGCTCCGGGCTGCGTGCCAGCTCTTGAAGTGCACTCAGGCCGTCGCGATGGCAGCAGACGCCGAAGCCGGCGCGTTGCAGGGCCAGGGCTACGATGAGGCGACAGATCGCTGAGTCGTCGACAATGTGCACAGTTCCTGGCATAGCAATGGCTCCTTTCAGATGATGGGTTGCCTGTCGGTCTCTGTTGGGTCTACATGCCGTGCGTTTCCCTATCCCCTCGCCTGGCAGCTCGTCCCGCTGCAAAGCTGCCCTCTATGCTATGGATCAGTCAGTCAGTCAGTCAGTCGCGAGTGGGTGCCCGCCGAGTCATTACCCGGGGAGAGGCGAGGAGCCTGCGGGCCTCCTGCGGGCGGACACCCCTTCGCTGCTATTGCTATAGCCGGATGGGCTTGCAACAAAAGTAGTGGTTGGACTCCTGACGTCGATGCAAGCGATGCCGCTTCTTCCTGCCCAAGAAAAATAGCTCGCTCGCTTCACTCTTTTCTTGTGTAATTTATCCGACCAATAAGAAAAACTACTTTTCTATTTGCAGATGTATCTGCTATAATCAAAGCACCACGGTGCCAGACAGTGCATGTCGTAGACGCTACGGCGATGGTGCCGCGCGATTTGATATGTGGTGCTTATGGTCGGCCTGGCCTGGGCGTATGCTGGGCTGCCAGCCGCTGGTTGTGGGCCAGGGCGCCGGCTGAGAAGAAGAAAGCGGTGAGAGGACTATGGCCGGAAAAGAGCAGCTTGTCGAGACGGGCGATCCTCTGGTGCGGGTGTGGATGCTGGGGCCGTTTGTGGTAGAGCTGCGGCAGGCCGATGGGTCGTGGCAGGCGCTGCCGGGCGGGATCTGGCGAACGTATTTCTATGGGCGCCCGCTGCTGCAGCGCCTGCTGTGTGCTCACGGGCGCCGGCTGGAGCGGCAGCAGTTGCAGATGGATCTGTGGCCGAGGGAGGAGCCGAGCGAGGCGATGGAGCGCTATCCGCTGACGGCGGCGGGCCAGGTGCGGAAGCTGTTGGGAAAGAGGGAGTTGCTCAAGACGTGCGGGCAGGGCTATCAGTTGGCCGATCAGCGCTGGATCTGGGCCGATGTGGATGAGGCGCTGTGGTGGCTGGGGGAGGCGCGCCGGCGGGGACTGGAGACGCTGGCGGCGCTGCCGGCGCTGCAGGGAGCGGAGCGGCTCTTTCGGCGGGGGCGCCTGCTGGAAGAGCAGGCGGCGGTGTGGGCGGTGGCGTATCGGGAGTGGGTGGCGGGCGAGCGGTGGAAGGCGGGGCTGGCCCTGGCGCGGCTCTACGAGCGAGAGGGGATGCTGAGCGAGGCGGGGGAGCAGTATCGGCAGTTGTATGAGGAGCATCCGTACAGGGAGGAGGCGCTGTTAGAGGTGTATGGGTGGTGGCTGCGACAGGGGGAGCGAGAGCGGGCGGAGCGGGTGCTGACGGCTGGCCTCCAGCGGCTGGAACAGGAGGGGTTGCCGCTGTCAGAAGAGGCGCAGGAGTGGGTGAGGCGGCTCAGGCGGATGCAAGAGAGAGACAGGCTTGCCCGGGTGCAGGGGAAGACTGTGGTATACTGGGAAGGAAGCAAGGGAGCGTTGAGGGAGGAGAGAGGAGGAAGCGCGCTTCTGCAGGCGCTGCCCGCGCCGGGGATGAGGTTGTTGCCGGCGGGGTCGGAGGAGGAAGAGGAGAGGGAGGAGGAGGCGAAGCAGGGGGACTGTGGGACGAGCGTGTTGCTCTGGCCGCTGACGTGGGGAAGGCGGGGGCAAGGGAGCCTGCGCGAGATGGAGCAATTGATTCAACAGGAGCTTTGTATGAGCGAGCGCACGAGAGAACCGGCAGAGGGAAGGACTGCGATGGAGCAGCGACTACCGCGGCGGACGGCGCTGCTGGTGCTGGCGGGCTTGCCGCAGGTGCTGTTTGGACTGGGGAGCGTGGGAGCGGGTTGGGAGTGGGCAGGTGGCGGCAGGAGAGGGGAGGGAAGGCTGAGAGAGGAGGTGCTGCCGGTGGTGGCAGGGAGCATCACGGCCTGCTGGCACCTGCTCAACGAGGGAGAATTTGAGACGGTGGAGCGGACGGTCAGCAGCTACTTGCCGCTGTTGTGTCAGTGGGCTAAAGAACCATCAGCAGGTCAAACCGCTGCCGCTGCTCTTGCTGCTCAAGGATACTTTTTTCTGCGCCAAAGTGCCTATCACCGCCTCCAGTTCCGGCAAGAGCTGGCCTACAGTCAGGCGGCAGTAGCACTAAGTCGTTTGGCAGGTGAGCCAGCGTTATTGGTCAAAGCGCTCACTAAGATCAGCTTGGACTACTATCACCTATCGGACTATAGACAAGCATTCCTGGCTCTGGAAGAAGCTCGCGCTTTACTGCCGCAAACTCCGCGGATTCTGGAAGAGACAGTCTATACAGGGCTGGCGCTGATTTCTGCTAAGCAGGGGAGGGCCAGAGAAGCGCTGGATAATCTGAGCCGGGCCAGGGAGGGAGATGCCTCTGTTCAAGGTGAGCTGCCTGTGTACTTGCAAGCGGACGAAGGGCCGTGGAGGCTGATCTTGCGAGAAGGGTGGGTTCGTCTAGAGCTGAACCGGCATGAGGGGAAGAGAGAGCATGCGTTAGCGGCGGAGCGGGCGCTAGCGCAGATAGAGAGCCTGGCAGGCCGGGGGATGGTGCCGGAGCGGATTCGCCTGGAGATTCTGAACCGGAGGGGGGAGGCGGCGATCGGAAGGGGAGAGCTGGAGGAGTATGTGAGCTACACGGTGCAGGGGGCGGAAGGAGCCAGGAGATTGGGGAGTAGTAAGAGGAGGCAGGAGCTGGTGAGCAATTGGAGGAGGGCGTTGGAGCGCTGGCCGGGGGAGAAGCGGGTGAGGGAGCTGGGGGAGCTGGTGCTGTGGACGTAGAGGCAGAGAGAGGCAGGCGAGCGGGAAGAGAGAGGAGAGCGAGTGATGAAGGAAGACGAGGGAGAAGGAGGCAGGAAGCTACCGAGGAGGCAAGCGCTCTTGCTGCTGGCGGGCTTGCCGCAGGTGCTGTTTGGACTGGGGAGCGTGGGAGCGAGTTGGGAGTGGGCAGGTGGCGGCAGGAGAGGGGAGGGAAGGCTGAGAGAGGAGGTGCTGCCGGTGGTGGCGGGAAGCATCACGGCCTGCTGGCACCTGCTCAATGAGGGAGAGTTTGAGACAGTCGAGAGGACGGTGGGGGACTATCTGCCGCTGCTGAGGCGATGGGCGTATGAGCCATCGGGGGTGCAGCAGGAAGCAGCCTATCTGGGGGCGCAGGCGTGCCTGCTGCAGGGCTTGATTGCCTACCATCGGCTGCAGTTCCAGCGAAAAAAGTACCTTTGTGAAGAAGCAGTCAGTTTAAGCCGTCTTGCCGGTGAGCCTGTGTTGCTTGTGAAAGCGCTGATCGACCGAGGGAGGGCTTGCTACTGGCTTGGCCAGAGTGAGTCGACGCTGGAGAGCTTTCAGGAGGCGTGTAGTCTGGCCGGGACTGTGCCCGCTCCTTTGCAAGGGAGGGCTTTCATGAGCCTGGCGCGGGCCTATGCAGATCGGGGGATGGCTGGAGAAGCTTTGAAGGCTTTCGAATTGGCCCGAGAGCGTTTCCAGGGATGGACAGGTATCGAGTCTTTACCGGTGTGTGTGTTGCTCGACGAAGGCGCTTACAGGGAACCTCTCTACGGGGGATATATTCACCTACGCCTCGGTGAGTACCGAGAGCAGAGGAGCCATTTCCTAGAGGCGGAGCGACAGCTAGCAAGCATTGAGGAGATGGTGAGCGTGGTCAGTGTGCCGGGGCGCATCAGGTTGGAAGCTCTTAATCTGAGGGCGGAGGCGGCGATCGGGAGGGGAGAGCTGGAGGAGTATGTGAGCTACACGGTGCAGGGAGCAGAAGGAGCGAGGAGATTGGGGAGTGGTAAGAGGAGGCAGGAGCTAGTGAGCAACTGGAGGAGGGCGTTGGAGCGCTGGCCGGGGGAGAAGCGGGTGAGGGAGCTGGGGGAGCTGCTGCTGTGGACATAGAGGCTATGGAAATGAAAGAGAAGGTGGTGAAGGAGCAATGACTGAGAGAGCAGCGGAAGAGGCACAGTTGCCTCTGGTGCGCGTGTGGATGTTGGGGCCGTTTGAGGTAGAGCTGCGGCAGGCCGATGGGTCGTGGCAGGCGCTGCCGGGCGGGATCTGGCGAACGTATTTTTATGCGCGCCCGCTGCTGCAGCGCCTGCTGTGTGCTCACGGGCGCCGGCTGGAGCGGCAGCAGTTGCAGATGGATCTGTGGCCGAGGGAGGAGCCGAGCGAGGCGATGGAGCGCTATCCGCTGACGGCGGCGGGCCAGGTGCGGAAGCTGTTGGGAAAGAGGGAGTTGCTCAGGACGTGCGGGCAGGGCTATCAGTTGGCCGATCAGCGCTGGATCTGGACCGATGTGGATGAGGCGCTGTGGTGGCTGGGGGAGGCGCGCCGGCGGGGGCTGGAGACCCTGGAGGCGTTGCCGGTGCTGCAGGAGGCGGAGCGGCTGTTTCGGCGTGGGCGTCTGCTGGAAGAGCAGGCGGCGGTGTGGGCGGTGGCGTATCGGGAATGGGTGGGTGGAGAGCGGTGGAGGGCGGGGCTGGCCCTGGCACGGCTCTATGAGCGAGAAGGGTTGTTGAGCGAGGCGGGGGAGCAGTATCGGCAGATGTATGAGGAGCACCCATACAGGGAGGAGGCACTGATAGAGGTGTATGGGTGGTGGCTGAGACAGGGGGAGCGAGAGCGTGCGGAGCGGGTGTTGAGGGCAGGGTGCCAGCGGTTGGAACAGGAGGGGGTGCCGCTCTCAGAAGAGGCGCAGGAGAGGGTGAGGAGGCTCAGGGAGAGGCAAGAGAGCGGGCTGCTGGTCAGAGTGCAAGGGGAGGCTGTGGTATACTGGGAGGGAAGCAAGGGAGCGTTGAGGGAGGAGATGCGGGAGGAGAGAGGAAGGAGGGTGCTTCCACTGGCCTTGCCCGAGCCGGAGGTGAAGTGGTTGCCAGCGGGGTCGGGAGAGGAGAGGATGGGGGGAGAGGGGGAGCAGGGGGAGTGTGGGGTGAGCGTGTTGCTCTGGCCGCTGACGTGGGGGAGGCAGGGGCGAGAGAGCCTGCGGGAGATGGAGCGATTGATGCAAGAGGAGCTTAGTATGAGCGAGAGCAAGGGAGAAGCAGCCGAGGGGAGGGCTGCGAAGGAGCAGCGACTACCGCGGCGGACGGCGCTGCTGGTGCTGGCGGGGATGCCGCAGGTGCTGTTAGGACTGGGGAGCGTGGGAGGAGGCGGGGGCTGGGAGTGGGAGGGGGTGAAGGAGGGGAGGCTGAGAGAGGAGGTGCTGCCGGTGGTGGCGGGGAGCATCACAGCCAGCTGGCATCTGCTCAACGAGGGAGAATTTGAGACGGTGGAGCGGACGATAGGGGGACTGCTGCCGTGGCTGAGGAGATGGGCGTATGAGCCATCGGGGGTGCAGCAGGAGGCAGCCTATCTGGCGGCACAAGGGCATTTGCTCCTTGGTTTTGTTGCCTATCATCGTCTCCAGTTTCAGCAAGACCTGAGCTATGACCAAGAAGGGGTAGCACTTAGCAGAGTGTCTGGTGTGCCGACCTTGCTGGTCAAGGCTCTGACCTGCCTTGGTCTGGATTACTATCATCTGGGGGCTCCGTTGCAGATGCAGCGGGCACTAGAAGAAGCTAACAGGCTGCTTGGCTATGTCCCCCCGGTACTACATTGGGCTGTATATACAGGACTGGCGTTAGCCTATGCCAAACAGGGACGGGCTGAGGAAGCAGTGGAGTGCTTGAGCCAAGCTAGAGAGTGGGGGGGCACCTCTAGGCTGGGTGAGGACCAGCTTCCAGTTTACCTGCAAGCAGATGAAGGGCCGTGGAAGCTGATTGTACGAGAGAGTTTGGTGCATCTGGAGCTGAGCCGGCACGGGGAAGAGAAGAAGCACGCGCAGGAGGCGGAGCGGGCGCTGGCGCAGATCGAGCGCTGGTCGGGGCTGAGAGCGGTGCCGGAGCGGATTCGATTAGAGATCGTGAACAGGGAGGGGGGAGGCGGCGATCGGGAGGGGAGAGCTGGAGGAGTATGTGAGCTACACGGTGCAGGGAGCAGAAGGAGCGAGGAGGTTGGGGAGTGGCAAGAGGAGGCAGGAGCTGGTGAGCAACTGGAGGAGGGCGTTGGAGCGGTGGCCAGGGGAGAAGCGGGTGAGGGAGCTGGGGGAGCTGCTGCTGTGGACGTAGAGGCAGAGAGAGGCAGGCGAGCGAGAAGAGGGAGGAGGAGAGGAACGATGAAGGAGGGAGAGCGGGAAGGCCGTCGTGACGCCTCAGCCTCCCGCTTCCTCGCGACTGGCTGCCGAACGTCCCCCGATCCCCCAATTGCGCTTCGGTACCTCATAAATAATAACACGCACCTCTTCCACCGGATACCCCAATTCGCGCCCTGCCGCCTCCGAGAGCAGACGAATCAAGCGCTCCTTCTGCTCCTCACTGCGGCCTTCCATGATGGTCACTTTGAGAACAAGCATTGCCTACTCCTTTCTGCGCTGCAGCCGTACACGCAGGGATAGCATCCAGCCCCCTTCCTTCCTTCCTGCTCGTCGCTTCCGTCGACGCCCCTCTTCTCTTAGCCTACCACAGGGCCGGCCCCCTGATCCACAGTCGGCCAGACCTCGTAGCGGGCCTGGCTCCCTCCTTAGTCTCTCCGGCCATCCCTGGCTTGCCAGAGCCATAAGCAGCAGCATACAATAGAGCTACCTGCCCACCTGGTCGCTGACCTGCTCCAGCAGCCAGCGTGTCAGACCAGACAGAAAGGAGCCAGGACACCGATGCCCATGCTCGAAGTACTGCGTGCCGCCGACAGGCCGCTCACCGCTGCCCAGAAGCGCGCCTTTGCCCGCGAGGCCACTCGCATCTTTCACCAGGTCCTTGGCACCCCGCCCGGGCGCCTGCGCCTCTTCTTCCTCGACACCTCGCCCGAGGGCCTGGAGGGTCTGCACGAACTGCCACCCGCCGGCGAGAGCGACGACCACAATGCTGGAAGCACCGCCTGATAGTCAGACGCTTCCCGTCCCTCCCTGGCTGGGGTCCGCCCGGGCCAGCCAGACCTGCCTCACTCCGCCCACTAGCCTGGCAGACCCTCCAGCCGCAGCTCACGCCGGAACTCCTCAAGATAACGCCGCATAAAAGCCAGACGCTCCTGAGCCAGCGCCCGCCCCGTGGCTGTCCCCATCATCTCCCCTATCCGCAACAGCTTCGTATAGAAATGATCCAGCAGATAACGCCGGTCGTCGGGCACGTGCTGCTCGGCAAACGGATCAGTCGGATGATACGGGCGCGTCTCCGCTACCGCCCGCAGCGCCCCCGTGATCGCCCAACGCATCACCCCAATCGCTCCCAGACCGTCCAGACGATCCGCATCGCGCACCACCCGCGCCTCCAGGGTCTGCGGCTCAATCCCGCGACTGAAGCTATGGGCCAGCACCGCATGCAGAATCGCCTCCCGCTCCTCAGCGGGCACCCCGTGAGCGGCCAGCACCTCCGCGGCCAGATCGTGCGACAGATCGGCGTGATGCCGCTCCTGAGCCGTAGACATCCTGCCCTCTCCCTCGCCCTCCGTGGCTACCCGCCCCAGATCGTGCAGCAGCGCGGCCATGCCCACCACAAACTGATCAGCTCCCTCGCGCTGCGCGATCGCCACCGCCAGCCGGTAAACACGCTCTATATGGTCCCAGCCGTGGGCCAGGTCAGCCCTTCCCACACTCAAAAAACGCCCCTCTACCTCGCGGTAGACCTGGGCCAGCACGGCATCTCTATCGAAAGCAAAAGCCATCTTCTCGCTGCATCATCCTTTCTCTGTTGTCTGCCAGGCTCGCTACGTAGACCGCCTGGCCATCTCTCACGCACGCCCCAGCAAGACGGTCTGCTCACCTCTCGCCTGCCCTGCTCCAGCTCAGCTCGCCCGCCCCCTCACGTCTCCTGTGGCGCAAGCAGATCCATTCTACACCATCGCTGGCCCCTGCTGCCTCGCCCTCCTCACGGCGCCATAACGTAGCGCTTCTCACGAGGCTCCGCCGCGCTTCCCCTGAAAAATTTCACTGGGGCCTTGACAAAGACCCCAACCCCCGACTATATTCTATTTGAAAACGCTTACGTAAGCGTTTTCGGTACCGATTTCACCACAAGCAGGAATGCAAGGAAGCTTCCGCTCCCTCCCCCAGCCTGCAGAACCTGCTAGTCGGGTTCTGCAGGACGAGGAGCGGCAGCAGCGAGACTCGTGCAAGGAAAGGAAGCACGACAGAGCATGACACCGCACACCATTCGACGACAGAGCTTGTGGAGACGCAAACAGCTGCTGGCGTTACTGGCGCTGCCCGTCCTGTTGCTGACGGGACTCTTTGGCGGCCA
>NZ_MCIF01000002.1:5811087-5891695 GCF_003268475.1 Thermogemmatispora tikiterensis
GGAAGTGAAGGCGGGCGCGGCCAGTGTCGGAGGCACCCTGGGGCAGAAGGAAGCCGAGGTGGCCAACTACCCGACCGCCGTCTGGCTGGATAGCATTGCGGCGGTGACCGGCGGGACCGGCTACCCGACCAACCTGTCCGGCTATCTGGATGCTGCCGAGCAGCAGGCGGCTTCCAGCAGCCAGCCGATCGTGATCACCTTTGTGATCTACGATCTGCCGGATCGCGACTGTGCGGCTCTGGCCTCCAATGGAGAGCTGAGCGTCTCCAACAACGGGCTGGCCATCTACGAGTCGCAGTTCATCGATCCGATTGCGGCCACCTTCAGCCAGGCCAAGTACAGCAACCTGCGCATTGTGGCCATTATTGAGCCGGACTCGCTGCCCAACCTGGTGACCAACCTCAGCGTTCCCAAGTGTGCGGAGGCCAACTCCAGCGGGGCCTATGTGCAGGGGATTCAGTACGCCATCAACAAGCTGCACCCCATTCCCAACGTCTATCTGTTCATCGATATTGCTCACAGCGGCTGGCTGGGCTGGACGAATAACTTCCAGAACGCCGTGACGCTGATCAGCAACACGATCAAGGGGACGGCGGCGGGGGTCAACAGCATTGATGGCTTCATCAGCAACACGGCCAACTACACCCCGACGACGGAGCCGTACATGACGGCCAACGAGATGATCGGGGGGCAGCCGGTGCGCTCGGCGAACTTCTACCAGTGGAACAACTATATCGATGAGATGCCCTATGACATTGACATGCGCAATGCCTTCATAGCGCAGGGCTTCCCGAGCACGATCGGGATGCTCATCGATACGTCGCGCAACGGCTGGGGAGGGCCGAACCGCCCGACGGGGCCGAGCAGTGCCACGGATGTGAACACGTTCGTGGATCAGACGCGCATCGATCGGCGCTACAGTCGAGGGAACTGGTGCAACCAGCCGGGCGGGATCGGAGCGCGTCCGCAGGCCGACCCGGCGCCGGGTTTTGACGCCTTTGTGTGGATCAAGCCGCCCGGGGAGTCGGATGGCTCCAGCAGCCTGATCCCGCAGGGGCCGAACAACCCGACGGGCAAGGGCTTCGACGAAATGTGCGATCCCAACTATGGCGGTAATGCCATGAACAACTATCAGCCGACGGGAGCGATGCCGAACGCGCCGGTGGCTGGGGCCTGGTTCCAGGCGGGCTTCGACACCCTGGTCCAGAACGCCTATCCGCCCTTCTAATAAAGAGACGTTCGGTCCGCCGGGAGAAGCTGGTTACATACAGAATCTCTTTCTCCCGGGGACTCCTCGTTCGGTCAGAGGCGGGTGCCGTGGCTGACTCCTCCGGTTCAGTCACGGCACCGCCTTTTTTGGGGGCGCTGCCGCTCTCCTCTCCCTGACTTCCCCCGTTCCAGGCCCTCTTTCCGCCTCTTGCTCTTGACAGCCAGGCCCCCTGAAGTGTACCATGAATATGGGTGACCGGTCGGTCATTAATCAAAAAGGAGGGGACACGGCAGTCGAGAGCTGTCGAACCAGAGGAGGCGAGGCCATGCCGAAAATCGTCGATGAGCAGACGCGCGAGGCCACGCGCCAGCGCATTTTGCGCGTAGCAGCCAGCGAGTTCGCCCGTCTGGGCTTTGAACAGACCAACATTAACCTCATTGCCGAGCAGGCTGGCATCGGGAAAGGCACGATCTATCTCTATTTTGAAAACAAGCGGACATTGTTCCTGGAAATGCTACGCTTTATTGCCCAGGCCCACCTGCGGGAGATCCGCGCTGCGCTGGGGGCGGGGGATTCGTTGCGTCAGCGCCTGGAGGCTCTCTTTCTGGCCTTTGTCAGGCTGGCGGAACAGGAAAGCGACAGTTTCCATGTCTTCATGAGCGCGCTCTATGGGGTCAACCGCATCTTCCAGCAAGAGGCCGCGGCGCTGCTGAGAGAGTACGTTGCGGCAATTGCCCACCTGCTGGCCGAGAGTCGGGCCTGTGGGGCCATGAACGTGTCAGAGCTGGAGGCCAGCGCGCTGATGGTCTTGTCGGTGACCGAATCCTACGTTCTGGCTGCGCGCGTGCTTGGATATCCTGCCTCTGTGCTGGCCAGCCAGGCTGGAGCGGTGGCCGACTTCGTCTTACATGGCCTCGGGACCTCCGACAGCCATGCTGGTGAGCGTGAGCAAGGAAAGTAAACGCCAGGGCTTCTCTTCCTTCCCCTTCTTTTATCTCTTATTTTGACTGACTACCCACCCATCATGAAAAGGAGGCAGAGAGTGCATGCTGACTGATTGGCTGACCGTTCTCCTTCGGGGCTGGAGGCCTGGCGGGCCTCGTCGGGAGGGCCGTGAGAAGGGGGTAGAGCGCCCTCATCTGCTCTGGAAGTGGCTGCTGCTCAGCACGGCCATCGGTCTGGTAGCTGGCCTGGGGGCCATCGCCTTCTTCAAGGCCATCCAGCTGGCGAGCGCCTTTTTCCTGGGCCTGCTGATTGGCTATCGACCGCCTGATCCGGCGGGGGAAGGCAGCACGGCCTGGGCCCCGCTCTGGGAGGCGAGCCGTCCCTGGCTGCTGCCGCTGGTGACGACCGGTGGCGGCCTGCTGGCCGGCCTGATTGTCTTTCGCTGGGCGCCCGAGGCCGAAGGACATGGAACCGATGCGGCGATCGCGGCCTTTCACCAGGGCAGGCCGATCCGGGCGCGGGTCCCCCTGGTCAAACTTATCGCTTCGGCCATCACCATTGGCTCTGGAGGTTCTGGCGGGCGTGAAGGGCCTGCCGCCCAGATCAGCGCTGGCTTTGGCTCTTTACTCGCTAAATTCTTGCATCTCGATACCTACGAGCGTCGCCTAGCGATCGCCACGGGGATCGGGGCCGGTATTGGAGCAATCTTTCGGGCGCCGCTGGGGGGGGCTGTACTGGCTGCTGAGATTCTCTATAAAGAGGATCTGGAAGTTGAGGCGCTGCTCCCGGCGCTGATCGCCTCGATTGTTGGATACAGCGTCTTTGGCGTCTTCTCGGGCTGGAGTCCCATCTTTGCTGTCCCTGCCAACCTGGCCTTCAGCTCGCCTCTACAGCTGCTGTGGTATGGCCTGCTTGGTGTGCTCTGCGGGCTGGTTGGGCGGGCCTATGCCACAGGTTTCTACGGCCTGACGGCTCTCTTTCATCGTCTGCCCTGCCCGCGCTGGCTCAAACCGGCCCTGGGCGGCCTGCTGGTGGGACTCATCGGCCTGGCGGTTCCCCAGGTCCTGGGCATGGGCTACGGTTGGGTGCAGCTCTGGATGGGGCCGGGCCTGAGCGCCTGGCCGCTCTGGGTGCTGCTCGCGCTCCCTTTCCTCAAGATCCTGGCGACTGGTCTCTCTATTGGCTCGGGTGGCTCGGGTGGAATCTTCGGCCCTGGCATGGTGATCGGGGCTGCCGTCGGGGCGGCATTTTGGCGCCTGCTAGCTCCCCTGGTGCCGGGCTTGCCGGGGGTGCCTGCTCCGTTTGTCATCGTAGCGATGATGGCGCTCTTTGGTGGGATCGCTCATGCGCCGCTGGCGGTCATGCTGATGGTTGCCGAGATGACCGGCAATCTTTCGCTCCTGGCTCCGGCCATGCTGGCCGTAGGGATAGCCGTGCTCATCGTCGGCGAGCAATCGATCTACAGCAATCAGCTGCGAACACGGGCCGATTCGCCAGCGCATCGCCAGCGCTGGTCGTGGCCCCTGCTCTCGCTCCTCCAGGTCCGTCAAGCGCTGCTGCCTCCTCAGCCTGTGCTAACCGGTGACCTATCGCTCTCCCAGGCCGAGTCGTTGCTGAGGGAGTGGAAGATCGACAGTGTGGCGGTCCTCGATGAGCGGGGGCTCTGGCTGGGCAGGCTGGCGCTGGCGCAGGTGCTGGCGGTGGCGGCTGCCGAACGGGAGCAGCGGCGCGTGGCAGAGTTGCTTGAGCCAGGGCAGGCCCTGGCGGTGACGCCCTCTGACCCGCTTGATCGGGTGCTGGCGGTGCTGCTCGACCAGCGCTGCGATTGGTTACCGGTAGTGGAGGAGAGGGCTGGCTCCCGCTATCTGATAGGCTACGTTTCTGCCCGGTCGATCCTGCAGGCCTATCAGGCGGCGCGCGCTCCCCAGGCCCAGCCCCCTGGGCCTGAACCAGGACTGCCGCCCTCGTCCGTCCTGGCACTCACCGGCACAGATGGAGAGACAATCGGCGTTGGTCGGTAGAAGGCTGAGGAAAGCCTCTCGCTGTGATCCCCCCAGACAGGCGGGCCAGGTTTGGGCCTGGCCTTGGCTGCTCGTTGTCGCGGGTCTTCGATGTTTGCTATAGTATGTTCGGAATGAAGAAGTGAGAACAAGCAGCAGATCGTCTGGTCATGGCTGGTCCAGCCTCTGCGGTTCCGTCTACCAGCTGATCCAGGTCGGATGAGAAAGGAGTGGAAGAGAAGCATATGCGCCATATCTGGAACTGGCAACGATGGTTTGTGCTGCTGGCCCCTCTGGCCCTTGTGCTGGCAGCCTGTGGCGGGTCGGCGCCGACGCAGTCTTCGGCCCCCGCTGGGGCCCAGACTGTGGCCATTACAGAGCGTGACTTTGCGATCCAGGCCTCGCTGACCACTTTTCGGCCTGGCGTACCCTATCACTTTGTGATTACCAATCAAGGGGTGGTCGCCCATGAGTTTATGATCATGCCGCACAGTATGGGGTCGATGGCGCAGCATATGTCAATGGATGAGATGGACCATATGGCCCTGGCGATGGTAGAGAACATTCCACCTGGGGCCACTGTGACCCTCGATTATACCTTCCCCCGCTCTGCGGCTGGCTCGCATCCCGAATTTGCCTGCTATCTCCCGGGACACTACGAAGCCGGCATGAAGCTGGCCGTCTCCGTTCAAGGCTGAGAGAGCCTGGTCTGGCTTGCTGGCTGGCTGTTCTGACAGGAAAGATGGCCAGGCCAGAGCGGCCAGCCAGGCCGACGGGCCACTCTGGTCGGAGCTGTGCTTGTCGCTGGCAGCCGGCGATGCTATAATCCTTCTGGCGAGAACTTGCCGCATCGACAGGCAGCAACGCCCAGCGAGCGCAGCCGCCCCTGACTTGCTCTCTGAGTGACCTTACTGCCTGTTTGCATGGGAAGCGGAGGTGTCATGACAGCGCACGATCCTCAAGGAGCGCCGGAGCAAGGCCAGGGGGAGCCAGTTCCTTCGACCTTTCCTCCGATCGTTGCTGATGTCACCTCAGCGCTCTTCCGCCAGTTCCTCGACCTCCTACCCGATGCCCTCATCGTCGTAGACGAGCAGGGGTATCTTGTCCAGGCCAACGCCCAGGCTACGACGGTCTTTGGCTATAGCCGCGAGGAGCTGCTCGGCCAATCGCTGGATCTCCTCCTGCCGGAGCGCTTCCGCGAGATCCATCGTCGGCATGCTGCCCACTACTTTAAAGCCCCGCGCCTGCGTCCGATGGGCATCGGCTTACACCTTTTTGCCCGTCGCAAGGATAACAGCGAGATCCCGGTTGAGATCAGCCTCAGCCCCTTGCGCGTCGGCGAACGGCTCTATGTCATCGCTGCCGTACGTGACATGACCGCCCAGCGCCGGGCCGAGCGCGAGAAGGCCCTCCTGTTGCAGAATCTGAGCGTGCAGGGCGAGCTGCTCAATCAGGCTTACGATGCCATTATTGTGCGTGATCCTCTTGATCGCATTCTGCTCTGGAATCGCGGGGCTGAGCGTCTCTACGGATGGCCTGCACAGGAGGCTCTTGGGCGCATCAGCACGCGCCTGCTCAAGACTGGCTTCCCCGAAGGAGAGGTGGCAGTGCGGACCGCGCTGGAGCAAAACGGTCAATGGGAAGGGGAACTGACTCAGGTCTGTCGTGATGGGCGCCTGGTCGTGGTCGAGAGCCGACAGGCCCTGGTGCGTGATCAGCAGGGCCAGGTTCTGGCCACCCTGGAGATCAATCGCGACATCAGCGAGCGGCGCCAGCGCGAGCGCGAGGCGCGGGCCATGCTGGCGGGCCATCTCTCGCTGCTGGAGCAGCTTTTTGAGGCCCTGCCTTTTGCTGTGGCCCTGGTGGCCGGCGAGCAGGCCCGTCTCCTGCTGGCCAATCAAGCCGTGCGCCGGGTCTGGGGGACCGATTGGCCGCCGGGCCTGCCGTTTCTGGAATTTCTGCGGGAGCATGGCATCGTCATCAGCGATCTGCGAGGCAAGGCTCTGGCGTCCGAAGAGCTGGTCACGCTGCGTGTCCTGCGCGAGCAACAGGCGATCTCGCTCTATCAGGAGCAGATTCGCCGTGCCGATGGGACCCTCCTCCCCGTGCTGGTGAGCGCTCTGCCGCTGCATGTCCCTCCCGAGGCTCTGCAAGGCGAGCGGCTGCGCCAGTGTGAGCCGGGGGAGCCGCTCGCTCTGGTCATTCACCAGGACGTGACGCCCCTCAAAGAGGCCGACGAGCTGAAAGATGAGTTCATCAGCATCGCAGCTCACGAGCTGCGCACACCCCTGGCCGCTCTGACCGGCTATGCCGAGATGCTCCTGCGCCAGACCGAGCGCGGACACGGTCCTCCGCTGGCCTCCTGGCAGCGCGAAGCCCTGGAAGAGATCCAGCAGGGCACGGCGCGTCTGGTCAGCCTGACGGAGGAGCTGCTCGATCTCAGCCGCCTGCAGGCCGGACGCCTGCAGCTGCAGCGCCTGCCGGCGGACCTGGTTCCCCTGGTGCGCCAGGTGGTGCGGCGCCTCCAGCCGACGACCGCGCGCCATCAGCTAACGGTACAGGCGCCGGCGGAGCCGCTGGTGGCCCTGATCGATCCCCATCGCCTGGAGCAGGTCCTGACCAATCTGGTGGAGAATGCCATTAAATACAGCCCCCAGGGTGGTCCGGTTGAGGTCAGGGTGGTGCCCGAGGGCGACGGACGGGCCATTCTGATCAGCGTCCAGGATCACGGCATCGGCATCCCGCGTCATCAGCAGGGGCAGATCGGCGGGCGTTTCATGCGGGCTGAGAATGCCCGCGCCTGGGGCATCGAAGGGACGGGCCTCGGCCTCTACCTGGCCCGCGCCCTGGTAGAACAGCATGGGGGCCGCCTCTGGTTTGAGTCGGAGGAGGGGCGAGGCTCGACCTTCTTTGTGCGTCTGCCGCTCTTGTGTGAGGAGAGCGAGGAGGGCTGTGAGCAGCGGCTAGATGGCGAGGCCAGCGCGGCAACGCCGGGCCTGCCGGAAGCCAGCGCCTGATAGTGGCACTGGCACCGGCCAGGCCGATTAGCACCAGAGTGAGCAGAAAGACGGGAGCAGGCCGTCGCCTTTCCTTATGGCGTTGTGAAGTGATCTTCATAGACAAAACCAGGCGCCTGGACTATCCTCCAGTCCAGGCGCTTTCTCCTGTGGGGCTTGTCGGGAACCTGTGCCTCAGCGACTGACTGATCAATCTGCTAACGGTCGTAGATCACCAACATGACCAGGCCGCCCATCTCGCTCGCATTCTGCCCTGGATTCATCAGATGCGAGAGAATGTGACAGTGGAAGGGGTAGATGCTGCCCGGCGCGGCCCAGGCCGTAAAGATCAGGTCATAAGTCTCGCCGGGGGCGACTTGCAGGGTGTCGCGCTGATAGGGCTGTGTGAGTGGATGGCCGTCCTGAGCGATCACGGTGAAGGTGTGCCCGTGCAGATGCATCGGGTGGATGCTCAGCGTATCGGCCCCGATCAGGCGCAGGCGCACGGTCTGGCCATGCCTGACGTGCAGCGGCTGGGTATCGGGGAAACTCTTACCATTGATGACGTAGTAGCCGCCGGGCAAGGTGCCGATGAAGGCCGTATAGTCGACGTCGGCATGGACCTCCGCGCGGGCCTGGGGCGAGCCGGGACGTGGGTCAACGATGAAGGCCCCGTAGCAGCCGCCGGCTATTTCATTCAGGTCGTTATAGTGGCTGTGGTACCAGTGGGTGCCGACGTCCTGGTCGTGGACCGTGAAGTCGTAGACATAGCTCTGGCCTGGCTGAATCGGCTGCTGACCAATGCCAGGCACGCCGTCCTCCTGGCTGGGCACCTCCAGACCGTGCCAGTGGATGCTGGTGGCCTCATGGAAATGATTGATGAAGGTAATGCGCACGTGGTCGCCGGCGGTAACGCGGATCATCGGCCCTGGTACGGTACCGTTGATGGTGTAGGCTGGCACCCAGCTGCCTTTAACAACCTCCCAGAGCACTTGCTCGGCGACCAGGGTGAAGTGTTTGGCTCCGTCGGGATCGCGCACGTAGGTGGCGAGCTGATTGCCCTGGCTCTGGGTTGCCCGTGGCAGAGCCGCGACTGTGGCGGTGGCATTGGCGTCCTGGCTGCTCGTATTCATGTTCATGTTGCTCATGCCGCTCATGGTGGCGCTCTGGTCCGAGCTGGTGCTGCCTGTGGCGCTCCCGCCGCTGGCAAGGGTACTGCCAAGGCCAAAGCTGAGAACGGCCACCATGACGAGCAGGGCAGCGATCAGAACGGCCAGTGGAGCGAAGGCCCGGCGCCAGGGATAGGCGGGCTGCGGCTGGCGACGACGCACGAAGACGACGTTGCCGCTTCCAGCTGCGAGCTGGCGGTAGGTCTCCGGGCGATAGCTGCCCGCCTCCAGGATGATTGGCCCCGCTGCCGATGCCGGCGGCAGCTCCGGCTGCCCCGCCTGAGCTGTACCATTGCGCTGGGCTGGCGCTGGCGCCTGCTCGTCTGGGCCGGCTTCAGGAGAAGCTGAGGCGGCTGGCTGCGTTCGCGTCTCCTTGACGACCTCTCCCGTTTCTTGCGATGCCATGATACTGCCTCCTATCTATGGACAGGGATAGTTTTAGCTCTTTGACTGGCTTCAGCGTCTGAGCTGAACGATCATGCCTTGTGCATCCTGTCTTGCGGGCCGATCTGGTTGGCTGGCTGGGATCAGCTCAACAGAGATCAGATCAGCTCGCATTGAGAACAGTAGCGCTGCCAGGTGTCAGCCCCCTCACAGAGCCGGCTCCCGTTCTCTCAAAGGCGTCACAGCTCAAGCGCAGGTCTGGGTTAATGTCGGCGGTGGCGGCGACCACCACTGAGGCCGCGACTGCGGCTGTGTGTCGTATAGTCATACTTAAGGGGTAGGGGTGGGCCAAACTGGGGAGGGGAGAGGGAGAGGAACACGGTCGTAGTGGGGGCCTGTGACGCTCCTGTGATGAGGGTGAAGGTGGCCGAGAGCCTCTCGTGAGAAGTGTGGGCTATATTCCCTTCTGGAAGCGGTGGTAGGGGCTGGAGATGAGGAGGCCGGGGAGTGGCTGGGAGTGGCTGGGATGGAGGAAAGGGAAGAGGGGGTGGCCCGATCGCTGATGCTCTCCGCTGTTCGCCCGGGCGGTGCAGCAGCCGTTGGGAGGCGGACAGCGGAGGCCGCGCGGGCCATCGCATCGGAGTTATGAAGAATCGCTTGTTCGCACTGATACAGGAGGGAGGACCACCTATGAAAATCATCAGCGTCTTGAAGCCGCGCTCTGTTACTCAAATCCCTGAGCCGCCGCTGGCGCGCTTCCTCTTTGCCGACACGCGCATCGCCTGGCTGTGGCTACTCGTGCGCCTCTACGTCGGCTACGAATGGCTGACCGCCGGTCTTGAGAAGCTCACCGGCTACAACTTCGCCTTTGGGGCCGGCTTTGGCCAGCGCATCAGCAGCCCGTGGGTCTTTAGCGGCCATGATGGAGTCGCCCTGCAAGGCTTTGTCAAAGGGGCGTTAGCGCTGAGCAGCGGGCCGCATCCAGCAGTGCAGGGCTGGTACGCGGCCTTCCTGCAGCACGTTGTTCTGCCGAACGCCGGCCTCTTCGCCTACATGGTGACCTTTGGCGAGGTGCTGGTTGGTCTGGGCCTGATCTTCGGCGCCCTGACCGGTATCGCGGCCTTCTTCGGCGTCTTCATGAACCTGAACTTCATGCTGGCTGGGGCGGTCAGCATTAACCCGATCCTGGGCACGCTTGGACTGCTCCTGATGCTGGCCTGGCGCATCGCCGGTTATTATGGACTCGATAGCCTTCTGCTGCCGCTGCTGGGCACGCCGTGGACCGGCTCGTTGCTGAGCCGCCTGCGCGCGCAGCGCACAGAGCCGCTGGAGGCTGGAGCTGGAGGTCGCTAGTCGGGACTGCGGATCTGCTGCGCTCAAATGCAGGACATGCTGGCAGGCATGAGAGCCAGGGGTGATCACCCCTGGCTCTCTCTTTGTCTGCTTCCTGGTCGAGATCGGGCCAGTGCCTGGGTGGAGCGAGCGAGCGGCGACCAGCTTACGAAGCGAGGTCTTCGGGCGCAACCAGCATGTAGCCAACGCCGACCTTGGTGCGAATATAGCGCGGGTGAGCCGGGTCGTCCTCCAGCTTGCGCCGCAGGCGATTGATATTGACCTGCAGCATATGGCTCTCACCAACGTATTCCGCTCCCCAAACGCGCTCTAAGAGCAGGTCCTGCGTCACCACGCGCCCGGCATGTTGCGCCAGATAGGCCAGCAGCCGATACTCGGTCGGCGTCAGCGCAATCTCGTGCCCGGCGCGCGTGACCAGGTGGCGCGTATCGTCGATAGTCAAATCGCCGACCGTAATAATCGAGCGCAGCCCGCTGACGCGCTCGCCGCTACTAAATTGGGCGCGGCGCAGCACGGCGCGCACGCGGGCCAGCAGCTCCTCAATGCTAAAAGGTTTCGTCAGGTAATCGTCAGCGCCCAGATCCAGGCCGCGCACTTTATCCTGATCCTGGCCGCGGGCCGTCAGCAGAATGATGGGCACGCCGGAATACTCGCGCACGCGCTGACAGACGCTGAAGCCATCCAGGCGGGGCATCATCACGTCGAGCAGGATCAGGTCCGGCTGCTGCTCCTTAAATACGGCCAGGGCCTGCTCGCCGTCACTGGCGGTCAGGACGGCGTAGCCTTCCAGCTCCAGGTTGCGCGAGACCAGGCGCAAGAGATGCGGATCGTCGTCAACGCACAAGATTGTTGTCTTACGCACCATGCTCCTGTTATCCTCCTCTTATGAGCGCGTTGTCGGGGCGAGGGCGGAGAGCGGCAGTGAGGGTAACTGGCCCGGCTCGCCAGGACCCGGTCCGACGCCGGCTCAGGCTGCCGGCGGGATGGCTGGCAGCAGCAGATGAAAAGTGCTGCCCTGCTCCGGCTCGCTCTCGGCCCAGATCTGGCCCCCCTGCAGTTCGACCAGATACTTGCAGAGCGTCAGGCCCAGTCCCAGGCCGCTGGCCTGACGCGCCAGGCCAGTATCGCCACGGTAGAAGCGCTGGAAAATTTGCGGAAGCTGCTCCGGTGGGATGCCGCGCCCCTGGTCACTGACGCAAATCTCTACCGCGGACGCCAGCTGACTGGCCCCGGCGGCAGAGGCCGGCTGCGGGCGCAGAACCACGCGGATCTCGCCCCCGGCGGGCGAGAAGCGAATGGCGTTCTCCAGCAGATGATCAAGGATCTCGCGCAGACGGCGGCGGTCGGCCAGCACTGAGGGAATGCTCTCCGTTGGAACCCCGCTCGCATCGAGCGGTACCACCTGGAAGGCAAATATCTCCTTTTGCTCGGGGGCCAGTCGCTGCACGGCGGCCAGCAGGGCCTCATGCACTACACTGAGCGGGTCAACGGCGGTCGGCTCCAGGCGCAGCAGACCGGCCTCCAGCTCGCTCAGCTCCAGAAAGCGGTCGCAGAGCTGAATCAGGCGATCGCCGGCTTCCTGAACGGTTTCGAGTAGCAGGCGGCGCTCTGCCAGGGGCAGGCGACGCTCGTGGCGCAGGAGGGTCGAAACGGAGGCGCTGATGATCGCCAGAGGGCTGCGCAGCTCGTGGCTGAGCGTGGCCAGCAGCTCGCTCTGAGGGCCAGCTGGCGTGGCCTGGCTGGTAGGCGTTGGCAACCCCTGCCCGGTGCTGGTCAGCAGCTCGGCGAGCAGGGTCTGGCGCACCAGGGCGGTGAGCAGGTGCTGATTGGCGGCAATGAGGGCCGTGCTCTCCCTCAGCCAGCCATCAAACAGGGCTGACTGGCTCGCGCGTCCTAGCAGTGCCAGCAGCGTGGGTCTGGCTGCGCCGGGATCTGTCTTCTCTGCTCGCAGCGTCACCAGCGGCAGATGCAGCAGCAGCCAGCCTGTCTCGGCAGTCTGTACCTGGCTGTGACGCAGGGCTTGCTCGCCAGCGCTGAACCTGGCCGGTCTGGGTGGATTGCCGGCGCTGGCCACGCTGACAAGCGCCCGGGCCTGCTCCTCTTCGAGGCGCTGCGCCGCCAGCAGCTGCAGCTTCTCCGCCTGTTGCGGAGCTTCCTGAGTGGTCTCCCAGTGCAGGAAGAGGGCTCCGTGCTCGGCGGCTGTCGCCTCACGCAGGGTCTCTAGCAAGGCGGCGGCCACCTCTGCCAGCGGCGCCGTTGCCAGTGCCGGCAGCAGGGTCAGCAGCTCCCTCTGAAGAGCCGCGGCCCGCTCCGCCGGCGCAGCTTCATCGGCAAACAAAGAGCGATCGCGATAGCTCATAGCGGCTCCTCTCCTGACTCCATTCCCCGCTGGGCGCGCTATCCCCTGCTGAGGTGGCGGGAGGCGCGCCTGAGCAAGCCGAGCGGCCCAGTTCTCTCCTGTCCAGCTTGGATAGTGGGTTGCCCTCATTCTAGCAGAGAGAGAATCACCATACCATCACGCCCGGTGTCTCCATCCTCACAAAGTTATCACAACCCTGGTCAGTCTGGCCGCGGCTGCGCCAGCCGGGCGCTCTGTGCCCGTGGGGGATCATGTGGCTACTGTTCCGCTTCTGTGAATTTGCTGAGGCTTGCGCCCTTGTTACTGGCATGGTACCATGCTCACAAAGTGCGATGGCACAAGGCGCGCACAACAGTTGGCTGATTTCTCTCCGACTGAGATGAGAGGAAGGAGGAACCTCATGGATGAGTACGATGAGGCGCAGCCGGGCGAGAATACCTACGTGATCGACTCGGAACAGGCTGCCGAACTGGCGCGCCTCATGCAGCAGGATCGTATCTTGACGACAGCTCTGGGGGGACTCTTCCCGGAGGGGCTGCAGCTGCCCGAGGATGGACGCCTGCTCGATCTGGCCTGTGGCCCTGGAGGGTGGACCCTGGAGGTCGCTTTCGCGTATCCCCACCTTGAAGTCATTGGAGTCGATATCAGCCCTCCGATTGTCGAATATGCCAACGCTCAAGCCTGGTCGCGTCGCCTCGCCAATGTCCACTTTCGTGTCATGAATGTCATGGAGCCGCTGGCTTTCCCCGACTCCTCCTTCGATCTGATCAATGGACGCCTGATGTGCGGCTTCATGCGGCCTGAAGCCTGGCCGCGGCTATTGGCGGAGTGCCGACGTCTGCTCAAACCTGGCGGCATCATTCGCCTGACCGAGATGGAGCCAGTGCTGACCACCAGCCCGGCCTTTGAGCGCTTCGCGGCCCTGGGCGCACAGGCCATGAAGCGGGCGGGGTTGAGCTTCTCGCCCGATGGGCGTCACTTCGGCATTACGCCCGTTCTGCCTCGCCTGGTGCGTCGAGCCGGCTTTGTCGATGTGCACCTGCGTCCCTGTGCTATTGAGTGGTCGGCGGGTACACCCTATCACTATCCCTTCTTCAAGGACTACCTGGTCTTCCTGGACCTCATCCAGCCATTCATGGTGCGCGTGGGCGTAGCGACCCGCGAGGAACTAGCTCGCCTCTATCAGCAGGCGGTCGCTGAGATGCAGCAGGAAGAGTTCTGTGCCATCTGGAACTTTCTCACTGTCTGGGGACGCAGGCCGGAGGCCTGAGCGACCTTGTCAGGGCCTCAACTCCGTCTTACCTCGTCTCTCCCTGCCCGCTGGCTGCAGTTGGGGTCAGTGGGGATGGCAGAACAGAAGGGAAAGGAAGAGCCAGCGCGGGCTGGGCTGACCCGACGCTGCGTTATCCTGGCCCGCGCTGGCTGCCGCTTCCAGTCAGGATCAGCAGTAGAAAAGCAGAGGAGGAGGAACTGAAAGCGCGCAATGCTCTATCCGATTATGACCGACACGCGGGAAGTCTTTGATCTCAACGGTATCTGGCAGTTCCGCCTGGACCCTGGTCAGGGGCTGGCCGAGCGCTGGTATGAGCGCCCTCTGCGGGAGGGCGTGCCTATGCCGGTGCCGGCCTCTTTTAACGAGCTTGGAGCAGCTGCCGCCGATCGCGACCATGTCGGGCGGGTCTGGTACGAGCGCGAACTGCTCATTCCTCGCCGTCTCCTGGAGCGGCGCCTTGTCTTGCGCTTTGGGGCTGTAGCCCATGCCGCGCAGGTCTACCTCAACGGGCAACTGCTGGTCGCCCATCGCGGTGGCTTCACACCTTTCGAAGCCGAAATCAACGCTCTAGTCCAACCGGGCAAGAACCGCCTGACCGTCCTGGTCGACAACACCCTTGACTACAGCACCCTGCCCGTCGCCCACTATCGCGAGGAGCAGCTTCCCGACGGCAGCCGGCTGGTTACCGACATCCCCAACTTCGACTTCTTCAACTATGCTGGCATCCATCGCCCGGTCCGTCTCTATGCCACTGCCGCCACCTACATCCGTGATATTGTGCTCACCAGCGCTCTGGACGGCGCCGATGGCCTGGTCACCTACCGGGTAGAGGTTGACGGGGTTAGGCGCGATGCAGTCGCTGTGCGTGTGAGGCTGCTTGAGGCGGAGGGCAGAACAGTGGCCAGTGGCGAGGGGGCTCAGGGCCAGCTGCGCATCCAAGATGTGCAGCTGTGGGAGCCAGGCCGGCCCTACCTCTACACCTGCCTGGTTGAACTCTGGGACGGCAGTGGGTGTCTGGACAGCTACGAGGAGCCGTTTGGAGTGCGCACGGTGGCTGTTGAGGATGGGCAGTTCCTGCTGAACGGCAAGCCCTTCTATTTCAAGGGCTGCGGCAAGCATGAAGATTTCCCGATTCACGGGCGTGGCCTTGACGAGGCCGTTTGCGTCAAGGACCTCAACCTCTTGCGCTGGCTTGGGGCCAATTCCTTCCGCACCTCGCACTATCCCTACGCAGAGGAGCTGATGCGGCTGGCCGACTGTCTGGGCCTGGTCGTCATCGATGAGGTGCCGGCGGTAGGCCTCCACCTCAACCTTGGTTCCAGCCCCGGTGGCGCACGGCGCCAGACCTGGCGGGAGCTGACAACGGCAGCACAGCATGAGCAGGCTCTGCGCGAGCTGATCGCCCGCGACAAAAACCATGCCTGTGTTGTCATGTGGTCGCTAGCCAACGAACCGGCCACTGAAGAGGAGGGGGCGCGGGCCTACTTTGAGCCGCTGCTGGACCTGGCGCGTCAGCTTGATCCGCAGCGTCGTCCGCTGACCATCACCTTACAAATGCTGGCCACGCCCTCCACCGACACCGTTGCTGATCTGCTCGACGTCATTGCCCTGAACCGCTACTATGGCTGGTATGTCCACGGTGGGCGTCTGGAAGCGGCGCGAGCCTTGTTGCGGGCCGAGCTGACAGAATGGATGAAGCGTCTGCCAGGCAAGCCGATCCTCTTGAGCGAGTACGGTGCCGATGCCATTGCCGGCATGCATGACGAGCCGCCGACCATGTTCTCGGAAGAGTACCAGGCGGCGCTGTTGCTGAGCTACCACGAGGTACTGGATAGCTGCTCGGCGGTTATCGGTGAGCATGTCTGGAACTTTGCCGATTTTCAGACGGCGCAGGGCATCACGCGCGTGCAGGGCAATCGCAAAGGGATCTTTACCCGTGATCGGCGGCCCAAGCTGGCGGCCCACCTGCTGCGGGAGCGCTGGCGGGCCATTCCCGATTTTGGCTACAAGGCTGGGCCAGGCTAGCATGAGACGGTGATCCTGCCTGGTTCGGTCTCTCTCGGCTGGCCAGCCGCGGGAAATGCCGGGGTGAGCACTGGATGCGACTGTGGCGACTGCTCACACTCAGCCGGGCGGGCTATTCCTCATGCTCGCTAGCTGCTGCTGAGGTTGGAGGGAGCTGAATCTGTAGCGGGACGGCGGCCCCAGGCGGTCAGCAGCAGGCTCACGGCGCAGAAATCATCTTGCTGCATCTCGGCCACGGCCTGCTGGGTCAGCCGCTCCAGCTCCTCCAGAGTAGCCAACCCCAGCTTGATCGAGAAGGGACGTCCTATCTCGAAGGCGATCAAGAAGTCCTTGAAGAAGCCGTAATGGGCTGGGGTGCCACTCGACCATTCGATGGCACTGGCGCGCAGGCGCACCTCTTCAAAGCCGGCCTGGCGCAACAGGCGAGGGAGCTGCGGCGTGATACCGACATGGCGTCCGTCTGGTGAGAAGCTCTGGCCGGCCCGCTGGAGCGCGCGTGTCGCCAGGTCCATCAGCGCTTCGAAGGCGGCGCTGGTGGTCAGCGGTGGCTCCCCCTCGGTCAGACGCAGCACCCCGCCGGGCTTGAGCAGCCGCCGACATTCTGCCAGGAGCTTCGGCCAGGCCGCGGGCACCATAAACCAGGCGATAAAGCGCGCGTTGATCAAATCAAAGAAGCTCGCGGGGAAAGCCAGCGGCTGCATAATATTCATCACGCGGAAGTGCACATTCTCCAGGTGGCGCGCCTGCGCCTGCCCCCGGGCATACTCAATAATGGACGGACTGATGTCGACACCGTAGACGCTCATCTGGGGATAGGTGAAGGCTACTTCCATTGCCCAGCCGCCGGGTCCGCAGGCCAGATCTAAGACCCGTCCATCCTCCGGCAGCTCCTGCCCTTCTGGCAAGAGGCCCCCCATGCCCTCGGTCACCACCCGCTCTTGTTGCATAAGGCGCGCCAGCTCGGCTACCTGCTCTGGGTCGATCACGTAGGTTGAAGGTGGGATACCCTCGTCGGGCTTGCTCATCTGTGCTTTACCTCCTCAAGACCGGCTCTCAGACTCTCTGACGGCGACAGCGCATTTTTTCGGCAGATATTTCGATAATAGCACACTGAAATACAGCAAGCAAGTAGAATGGCTCGGCGGCCCCCGGCTAGAGGTCGCAGACAGAGCCGGGTAAGGGCGATACTCTCCTGGGGAGCGACTTGGCTACGTCGTCACTGCCTTGCTGGCTGTTTGGACGCCTTATCTGACGGCAGCTATCCTGCTGATCTCTAGAGCAACAACGACTGCGAGCCTACCCGCTGAGGAAGCTGTCGACGCTATGCTAGCGTCGGCCTGGCTTGACGCTCCTCGAGGTAGGTGGCTATACTGAAAAGAGATACGGCCTCTCAACACGAGGAGGCTGGAGAACAAAACAACTACATAGCGATGAGGCCCGCATACCGCCGACTGGCTAAGTGCTGCCCCGTGCTTTCTGTCGAAGGGAGCAGGGTGGCCAGGCCAGGAGGCTGATGGCTTCTACTCATGGCCTTGGGTGCGCTGGCGCGTGCCGGTGCGCGGCTGGCTGAGGGGTAGGAGCCATTTTTGTCGAAACCTGCTTGCTGCCTGCCAGCACTGCCTGCCTCGTCTATCGTGCGCGCCGCGCCGTCAGGACCAGGCGCTGGCGCATTCTCCCTCTGTTTCAGCCACGCTGGCGCCCCTGCGAGACAAGCTCGTCCCCAAGGCGTTACCCCTTCTCTCGAAGAAGCTTCTACTCCTCATCAGAGCAGAAGGTCGAGACACCTGAGTATCTGTACTGTACTGGAGGCTTGTCTCACACATGGTTTTTCGCAGTATCCTGTTTGCTGACAGCGAGCAAGGTCAGCAGGCCGAGGCCAACCCCGTGCCCGCCTGTTTCAGCGACCTCCAGCTTGAACGTATCATCGAGTCGATCACGACCCCGAAAGAGGATTATCGTCTCAGACCTTTCTTCTACACGCCTCTGCGCGATCTTGATCTCATCGCCTATCGTCACGAGGTCATGCGCGATCTCGAGAAGCCGGAGGTTTTTGCCCTGCTCGATCAATTTTCGAAGCACATGCGTACGATGCACCGCTACCGGGAGCAGGCGCAGAAGCTCTACTACCGTTATCAGCAAGAACGCTGGTGGCTCGACGCCATTGACCAGTATTGTCAGGCGCTCGTCACTTTGACCCAGGGTTTGAAACAGCTCCCTATCGAGTCACGCGGCCTGCAGGCTTTCCTGAGCTATCTTCAGGACTACCTGACCTCGCCCGCCTTTCTGGCCCTGCAGCAGGAGACGGAGGCCCTCAAGGAGGCCCTGGCTCAGGTCCATTACTGCCTGCACATCAAAGGCGACGCTGTTACTGTGCGGCTCTATGCTGGCGAAGAGGACTACAGCGCTGAGATTGAGGCAACCTTTGCCCGCTTCAAACAAGGAGCAGTCAAGGACTACAGCGTCAGGTTGATCGATTGGCAGGAGATGAATCACGTTGAGGCTCAGATTCTCGAACGGGTGGCCCGTCTCTATCCCTCGGTGTTTGCTCAGCTCGATGATTACTATCTGCGCTATCAGCGGTATCTCGACGAGACCATTGCGCGCTTTGAGCGCGAAATCCAGTTCTATCTGGCCTATCTGGAATACCTGGCCACCTTCCGGCGGCGTGGTCTCCCCTTCTGCTATCCTCTGCTCTCTCTGGAGGAGAAAGCATCGGCTGCCGAGGACTGTTTTGACCTGGCATTAGCTGACCTCCTCCTACGCGAGGGGGGCCAGATTGTCACCAATAGCTTTGCCCTCGCTGGGCGGGAGCGCGTGCTGATCGTCACCGGTCCTAATCAGGGGGGAAAGACCACCTTCGCGCGCGCAGTAGGTCAGCTATACTACCTGGCCTCCCTTGGCTGCCCTGTGCCTGCTCGCAGCGCTCGCCTCTTTCTTCCCGACCGCATCTTCACCCATTTTGAACGCGAGGAACAGATTGAGAATCTGCGTGGCAAGCTGGAGGATGACCTTGTCCGTCTGCGGACTATCCTGAAGCAGGCCACTCCGGCCAGCCTCATCATTCTCAATGAGATTTTCACTTCCACAACGCTGCAGGATGCCCTCTTTCTCTCGCAGCAGATCCTGCGCCGCCTGCTCGCTCTCGATGTCCTTGGCGTCTGGGTGACCTTCCTCGATGAGCTGGCTTCCTACAGCCAGCAGACGGTGAGCATGGTGGCCGAGGTTGATCCGGGCGATCCGGCGCGCCGCACATTTCGCGTCTTGCGTCGTCCAGCCGATGGCCTGGCCTATGCCCTGGCCCTGGCCCAGAAATATCGTCTGACCTCTGCCTGTCTCAAGGAGCGACTGCCAGCATGAAGGTACATTTGCTCTATCGTGACCGTGACCTTGACGTCACGCAACCGTTGCCACGTCATGCCGCTGACCTCATCCAGGACCTGGAGCTAGAAACGGTGCTCAATGCGATGGCCCGCGGCGACCGTTTCGTATTTGAAACAGCCAGGAGAGTGATCCTCTCCAGCCTTGTCAGCGATCTGGAGACCGTCCGCTATCGGCAGGCTGTGCTAGAAGACTGTCTACGCCAGCCGGCCCTGATTCGCACCCTCTATCAGCTTACCATTGAGGCCCAGGAGAGCGAGCGCAAAGCTTCTTTCATTTTTTTCAAAGATCCCAGTCTCATTCTCATGCGCTCGGTTCAGATTCTGGAACTGCTCTTCGCGGTCTTGCGTAAGCTACGCGCGATTGCTGACGAGCAGACAGAGACCTTTTGCTCCGAAGGCTTGCGTGAACTGTGTGCTATGCTGCAGCGCGAGCTAAGTGATGACTATCTCGCGCGTATTGAGGAACACCTGCGTGAGCTGCATTTTCGCGATGGCGTGCTACTCAGTGCGCGCCTGGGCCAGGGGAACAAAGGCCGAGATTATACGCTGCGCCGTGCTGCTGCTCCGCAAGGCCCGTGGTTCAGCCGTCTCCTGAGTCGAGGAAAGCGAGCGCCGGGCTACACCTTCCGCATTCCCGAGCGAGATGAGGCCGGCGCACGGGCCTTGTCGGAGCTGCGCAACCGCGGCCTCAATCTGGTGGCCAATGCCCTGGCGCGTTCCACTGAGCACATCTTGAGCTTCTTCGCACTGTTGCGCCGCGAGCTGGCCTTTTATGTCGGCTGTCTCAATCTGGCTGAGGAGCTCGCCGGGCGCAAGCTGCCGTTCTGTTTCCCTACAGTGGCGCCGACGGAGGAGCAGCGTCGCACCTTCGAGGGCCTCTATGATCCCGCTCTGGCCCTCACGCAGCGGACGGCCATCGTTGGCAACGATGGCCATGCCGATGGCAAACGTCTCATCCTCATTACGGGGGCTAATCGGGGGGGAAAGTCCACCTTTCTGCGCAGCCTGGGCCTGGCACAGCTCCTGTTGCAAAGCGGCATGTTTGTACCAGCGCGCGCCTTCCACGCCAGTCTCTGCAATGGTCTCTTCACCCATTTTCGCCGACGCGAGGATGCCACGCTGAAGAGTGGGAAGCTTGATGAAGAACTCAACCGCATGAGTGCTATTGTCGACGATATCAGGCCACATGCCCTGCTCCTGCTCAACGAATCCTTTGCGGCCACCAATGAGCACGAGGGGAGCGAGCTGGCCCACCAGATAATAACGGCTCTGGTTGCGCATGGCATCACTGTCTGCTATGTGACCCATCTCGCTACCCTGGCCCGTCGTTTCGCGCAAGAGCATCGACCTGAGATGCTCTTCCTACGTGCCGAACGCCTGGCCGACGGCAGGCGCACCTTCCGCCTAGTGGAAGGGGAACCGGAGGAGACAGGCTATGCTCGAGATCTCTATGCCCGCGTCTTTGCCTCTGACCTGGAGATAGAGGCGAAGCCCGGCTGAGGAGCAACTAGCCGAGAGAGATGAGTGAGAGAGGGAAAGGAGCCTGCGATCGGCCAGTACGCCAGGGTAGAGGGCTGGCTTGGCCCTTTCAGACGTCCAAGGGCAGGCAAAAGAAGGAAAGAAGGAAGGGGAAAGCCGCCCCTCAATGGCCCCAAAGAAGCGGCTTTCCCAAAGCCAACCTCGGCCCACAAAAAAAGGCTTCTACTCAACACGGCTCCATATGCCGTGCTGGGTAGAAGCCATCAGCCTTGCGGCGGTAAGCGGGCTTCATCGCAGGTTGTCTTGTACTTCCTGGAAGGACAATAGCACAGTGGCGGAAATCTGTCAAGAGCAGGTTGGAAAAAGAAGCGGTTCCTTGTTTTACGCACTGCGATGGGCTATACTATACCAGTACTGAACAACTGATACACGGCGATGAAGCTCGCCGTATAGATCGCGCCAGTCGGCGCTGATAGCTTCTACATCCTCTCTTGCCAGAGGCTGTAGAAGTTTTTTTTATGGTGCCGGGTGCTGAGGTATCCAGTAAACAAGGGAAGTATTGCTCTATGGAATGCAGAGAAGAAAGAGCCTCACGAGTTAACTTCGGCCTGCAGGAGCTGGCCGTCAGACTGCGGAGCAACATCGCGCGCGTCATCGTTGACAAAGAAGCCGTTATTGATCTGCTGCTTGTGGCCCTGCTCAGCGACGGGCATGTGCTGCTAGAGGATGTCCCCGGCGTTGGGAAGACCTTGCTGGCGAAAGCTCTGGCACGTTCACTAAACCTGAGTTTTCAGCGCATTCAGGGGACACCCGATCTCTTGCCTGGCGATCTGACAGGCATTTCCTACTTCGATCAGCGCAGCAGTAGGTTCGTCTTTCGTCCCGGCCCCCTCTTCAGTCATGTTGTCCTGGTCGACGAGATCAACCGGGCGACCCCACGTGCGCAGGCGGCCCTGCTCGAGGCGATGGCTGAGCGGCAGATCACGATCGAGCGCGAGACACGGCCTCTTCCCCGACCCTATCTGGTGCTGGCAACGCAGAATCCAGTTGAGCTGGAAGGGACTTTTCCCCTCCCAGAGGCTCAGCTCGATCGTTTTCTGATGCGCCTGCCGCTGGGCTATCCCAGTGAAGAGGCCGAGCTGGCTCTGCTTCAGCGTTTCAGAGAGGCCGAGCCGCTGGAAGAGCTGGAGCCCGTAGCCGACGCGGAGGCTATTCTCCGGGCCCAGCGTGAGATTCGTCGTCTCTACTGGCAGCCTGAAGTCGAGCGCTATCTGCTGACCCTGGTACGGGCCACACGCAATCATCCAGCGATCAGTCTGGGCGTCAGTCCGCGTGGAACCCTGGCTCTCCAGCGAGCCAGCGCTGCCTACGCCGCCATTCATGGACGCGACTACGTGCTACCGGATGATATCAAGCGTCTGGCCCCTGTCGTGCTGGCTCATCGCCTGATGCTGACAACGCGTGGGCGTCTGCGGCATCAGGACGCGGAGCAAGTGTTACAGGAAATTCTGGAAAACACAGCGGTTCCGGTCGAGACTCCTGACCTGACAGCTCTCTCTCGGCGGAGCGCAAGGAGCGAGCGCCCATGAGCGATACGGCACTGTTACAACAGATGGCGCGCGAGACCCTGCTCAAGCGTCGTCCCTGGCTGGTTCTGGCTGTGGCCCTCTTCTTGCTGAGCGCCGTCAGCCGGCAGTCGCTGGTCTTCCTGACGGCCCTCTTTGCGCTGATTTGCGCTCTGGTGCCAGAGCTGTGGTATCGGCGCGCCTTGCAGCACTTGCGGCTAGACCTGGAGCTGGATCGCCGCACGCTCCCTCTTGGGGAGGAGCTTGGGCTCACCCTGAGCGTTGAGAACCGCAAGCTCTTGCCCTTGCCGTGGTTGGAAGTCGAGATCGAGATTCCCGCGCAACTGCCGCTCTTAAGCGGGCGCAGCCTGCCTAGCTATAAAGCTCAGCGGGCCTTGCTTGTCAACACGCTGGCCATCTGGTGGTTTCAGCGTGTCAGGCGTCGCTACCGGTTGTCCTGTCCCCAGCGGGGTGTCTACAGTCTGGGGCCAGTCATGGTGCGCACCGGCGATCCCTTCGGCTGGCTCATTCGCCAGGAACAACTGAAGCAGCAGGTGCGGCTATTAGTCTATCCCCTGGTGGCTCCGCTCGAAGACTTTGGACTGACGCCCCTGGCTCCTCTTGGGATGCAGACCTCGCTGCTGCGCTTGCTGGAGGACCCTCTGCGCTTCGCCGGGGTGCGCCCCTACCAGCCAGGCGATGACCCCCGCTACCTGCATTGGAAAGCCAGCGCCCGTGGGGCTGGTCTCTATCGCAAGGTCTTTGATCCTGCCAGCACGGCGCGCCTGCTGTTGGTGCTTAACATCAATACCTTTCGTGAGCCGTGGATGGGCATTGACGTTGATCTGCAGGAGTGGCTTATCAGCTTGACGGCCTCGCTGGCCGTCTGGGCCTTGAAAGCCGGCTACCAGGTTGGTCTGCTGGTCAACAGCCTGTTGGCACCCTGGGGCGACGATGAGAACGAGCTGGAGGAGGGGCGTCAACTGGTACGCAGCGCCGAAGCCACCTATCATGCACGCGTCACGGTGCCCTGCGCGCGGGGTAGCGAGCAGGAAAGGCGCCTGCTCACCGCTCTGGCACGTCTCCTGCCCTACATGGGAGCGGCCATCGATCCCCTGTTAGAGCAAGAAGCACTGCCTCTGTCAACAGGGGGCACGCTGGTCCTCGTCTGTGCCGCCGCCGTCCTGCAAGAGAGCACCATCGAGCGGCTGCTAGAGCTGCGGCGCTCGGGGAGAGCGGTGCAGCTGGTGCTCTGTGGTGAAGGAGATGAGCGGGCTGAGGCGGCGCTGGCGCAGGCCGCTGGACTGATTCCTGTGCAACATATTCGAGGAAAGGAGCAATGGCATGAGCTGCTCCAGATGGCTGATATGGAGAAGAGGAGGCGAACGACATCACAGTCCGGGCAGCCCGTCCAGCTGGCTTGAGCGCCTGGCTCTGCCACTGAGCGTCACCTTGATGGAGGCCCAGCCGACCAGTGCGCTACTCCTTGTGGCTGCAAAGCTCTTGGAAGGCAGGCCGTTATTGCCCTTGCTTCTCTTCCCACAAAGCGACTGGCTGGCCTTTCTTGGGGGGCTGATTCTGCTCTGGTGGGCGCGCTCTGTCGAAGTCTGGACTGAACAACGGCCAGCGCGCCAGCGCTGGCGCGCTCCGGCCAGACTGCTGCCCTTGGCACTGGCTCTGGGAGGTGTTTGGGGACCACTGCTGCCACAGCTACTGGTGGGCCGATTCCTGGTCGATTTTTCCCTGGCTGCCTTGCTCCTCGTCTGGCTCTGGCGCCGGGCTTTGGCGCGGGCCCGTCTCGGCTTTGAGCATGAAGCGCTGACGCGCTCCTTCCGCCTGGGTTTCCTGGCGCTGCTGGCTAGCCTGATGCTGGCCCTATTGGCCCCCTGGCGCGACCTGCTGGCCGTCCTCAGTCTGACGCTGCCACTCTTCTTCTTCTCTGGCCTGCTGACGCTCTCGCTGGCACGTCTGAGCACGATTCGCCGCCAGCGTCTGCGTCGCGCCGGGGATACGGGCGCCGTTGCTGATCCGACACGCCCCTGGCTGCTGGCTTTGGCCCTCCTCTCTCTCCTGATCCTGCTGCTGGTAGCCCTTCTGGAGACAATCTTTTCGTTCGTTACGTTTCAGGCCGCGATCACGCTGCTCACTCCTGTTGTCGCCAGGGCCTGGGATTGGGTAAGCGAGGTCCTCCTCTGGCTCATCGTCCTCATCCTGACGCCTTTCTTCGATCTCTTTGCTCTTGTCGTGGCCGCAGTGCGTCGTGAAGGACCGGCCTCCGCTCCCGTCCTGATTTCGCCAGCGACTCTGCGCCGCCAGTTGCTGACACAGCAAGGACAGAGCCATCTCTCTGTGCCGCCGCTCCTTCTCATGGGTGGGCGTCTGCTCTTGCTTCTCCTGATCATCGGCGGTCTCCTCTGGCTTGTAATCCGCGTTGTCCATCTTGGACGCTGGCAATCCCTTGTACCCGAGGTCGAGGAGGAACGCGAGATGCTCAATCCGCTGGCACTCCTCGGCGAACGTCTGAGACAGAGGCGGGGTCAGCGTCGAAGGCGAGTCTTGATAGAGCCGCTGCCACCAACCTCGCTGCGCTGGCTCTACCGGGCCTGGCTGCAGGATCTGGCTGCCCGTGATCGGACATGGGTACGTCATCCAGCAGAAACGCCACAAGAATATCTGGCGCGCCTTCGCACTTCGCTTCCGGCAACGACCTCAACTCAGCAATTGGTAGAGTTCGGGGACCAGCTCACGCAAGCGTACCTGCCCGAGCGCTACGGCGGTCAACCCGCTGAAGCGGGACGACTGGCAGCTCTCCGGCAATCCTGGAAGAAACTGCACACTTCCCTCTCGACCCGAGGCGGTCGATTTGATGATCGACAGAAAAGCGAAGGTCCATCTTAACGGATCGTAGTCGACCTGGGAGCTGGCAGCGCCAGCGCATGGACGGCAGTAGGGGGGAGAACCGGCAGAGGGCCGGGCCCAGGTGAGCAGGCGGCGCGAAGAAAGGCCGCCCATCTCTACCTGTGCTCGGCCCTGGGTGGCTCACGGCTCCAGTCTAGGAGCTGACGGAGTCCGCCTCAGCTCCAGCAGGATAGGGTAGGCGCCAGCGATGGGTACCGCTGCCCACCTCGGCAGCGGGCTGCTGGCGGCCCGGCAGGATGATGCTGGCTGTCGTGTTGGGCGGGACCACGACCGTCAGCTCAAAGAGACCATCGACAAGCTGCCAGCGGACTTCCGCCTGACCGTAGGGGGTACGCAGGCGAGCCTCAGCTCTGGTCAGGCCGCCGCCCGGCAGCGGGCGCACCAACAGCCGGCGATAGCCCGGTGCCGCGGGCGCCAGACCTGCAACCGTACGATGCAACCAGTCGGCCACCGAGCCGAGAGCATAGTGGTTAAAGGAAGTCATCTCGCCAGGATTGACCGAACCATCGGGCAGCAGGCTGTCCCAGCGCTCCCAAACGGTTGTTGCTCCCATTGTGACCGGATAAAGCCAGGAAGGACACTCACGCTGCAGCAGCAGGCGGAAAGCAGCCTCAGCGGCTCCAACACTGCAGAGCGCATCACAGAGCAAGGGTGTGCCGACAAACCCTGTGCACAGGTGATAGTCCTCAGCCTGCACCAGCTCCACCAGGCGCCGGCCCGCAGCCTGACGCAGCTCCTCATTCTCCAGCAGGTTGAATTGCAAGGCCAGGGCGTAGACAGTAGGGGCATCGCTGAAGATGCGCCCATCGGGGCTAACGTAGGCTTGTCGGAAAGCTGCCCGCACCTGGGCGGCCAGCTCTCGATAGCGCGCCTCCTCCGCGCGCAGGCCCAGCACACCCGCCGTCAGCGAGACGATCTCGGCTGAGCGAGCAAAGTAGGCCGTTGCCAGAACCTCTGGCGCCGCGCGCGCCGCCGCTGGCTTCTCTGGCGGGGCCGCCGGATCAAGCCAGTCGCCGAATTGAAAGCTCCCACGCCACAGATGTTCCGCGCCGGCCAACCGATCGATCAGATCGACCCAGGCCCGCATACTGGGAAATTGCCGCCTCAGCAGCTCGCTATCGCCATAGCGTTGGTAGAGCGTCCACGGCACCAGCACAGCGGCATCACCCCAGGCTGCCACCGGCAGCAGTCGCCCCTCTGGCAGAGCTGGGATGCGCCGCAAAATATCGGGCACCACGAATGGGACAATGCCCTCCGGCGTCTGCTCGCTGGCCAGATCGCGCAGCCAGGAAGAGAGAAAACCGGCGCAATCGTAGAGGAAACAGGCCGTCGGCGCAAAGATCTGAATGTCGCCTGTCCAGCCGAGGCGCTCATCGCGCTGGGGGCAGTCGGTCGGAATAGACAGGAAGTTGCCGCGCATGCTCCAGACGACATTGTCATGGAAGCGGTTGAGCAGCGGCTCCGAGCAGCTGAACCAGCCCGTGCGCTCCAGATCAGAGTGACAGATCACCGCCTGGATGTCATCAGCCTGCAGCGAGCCGGGCCAGCCCTTGACCTCGGCATAGCGGAAGCCGTGGAAGGTAAAGCGCGGCTCCCAGATCTCAAGGCCGCCGCCGCGCAGAATGTAGCGATCGGTCGCCCGAGCGGTGCGCAACGGGCGGGTGCACAGCTCGCCCTCCTGGAGAATCTCGGCGTGACGCAGCGTAATCTGTTGCCCTGCCTCGCCGCGCACACGCAGGCGCAGCCGCCCAACCACATTCTGCCCGAAATCGAGGATCGTGCGCCCGCTCGGGGAGGTTAAGATGGCCTGCGGCGCCAGGAGGGCGATGCGTCGCACTGGTGGCCCCTCGGGGGCGGCCAGCCGTGTCAGGTCCCACTCCAGCAGACGCACATCTTGCCAGGCGCGATCGTCGTAGCCCGGTTCAGACCAGCCGTCCTGTTCCAGGCGCGCATCATACTCCTCGCCATCGTAGAGGTCGCTGGCGCGGATAGGGCCAGTGCTGGCGCGCCAGCTCAGATCGGTGACGACGCGCTCACAGCGTCCATCGGCGTAGTATAGCTCTAGCTGGGCCAGCAGCCCCAGACGCTCGCCATAGAGATTACGCCCTCCGCCGTGAAAGCCGAGGCGCCCACGAAACCAGCCGTCGCCCACGATCGCCCCGATAGCGTTGCGCCCCTCGTGCAAGAGCGCCGTCACATCAAAGGTCTGGTAAAGCAGGCGCTGATCGTAGCTCGTCCAGCCGGGGGCCAGCACCTGATCGCCGACAACCTGCCCATTCAAGTGAGCCTCATAAACGCCAAGGGCTGTGATGTAGAGGCGGGCCGCCGCCAGCCCTGGCGCCACCTCGAACTCGCGGCGCAGGAATGGCGCCGGTTGCGGGCGCGTCGTATCCTCATCCCAGTCGGGTGTAATAAAGCGCGCCTCCCAGTCGGAAGGCTGCAGCAGCCCAGCCTCCAACGTGACCGGCGCGCTCCAGGGCGAGCGGCTACCATCCTGCCCCTCGACACGCACCCGCACCTGTAAACGCTGCCGCGAGTGCAGGGGAGCAAAGGGCCAGGGCACCAGCACCGACTCAGCCGAGCGCAGCAGGCCGCTGCTCGCCCAGAGCTGGCCAGCGGCGTCATACGCCTCGATCTCATAGCCAGCCTGACGCCAGGCGGGACGCTCCGTCTCGACCATCCAGCTCAGGCGGGGGCGCTCGGCACCCAGGCCCAGGACCTCCGACTCTGTATGATATTCAATCCGGACTCGACGGATGTACAGCGCCGCCTCTCTCTCTGCTCTAATCTCGGCGCCAGCGGCCTGCGCCGGATCGTGTTCGTACTGATCTCCTTCGCGATCGGTCATGGTTGCTCCTTACAGACACAGAGATTGCAGCAGCGGAAGGGCAGCGACCGCGAGCTGCTCACTCGCTTACTTGCGGCTTAACCCTTGAGAGCGCCAGCGGTCAGCCCCTTGATCACACGCTGATTCAGCAGCAGGTAGAGCAGCAACGTCGGGAAGACCGCCAGACTCACCGCGGCGAACGTCGGCCCCCAGGCCACCTGTCCATACTGGCCGGTGAAGTTCAGCAGACCCGTCTGAATGGTGCGCAGCTGATCGTTGCTGATAAAGGTCAGCGAGAAAAGCAGGTCATTCCAGAGAAAGAAGAACTGTACCAGGGCCACCGTCACCAAACCATTGCTCACCAGCGGCACCGCCACGCGCAAAAACAATTGCACAAGACCCGCTCCATCGAGAATAGCCGCTTCCAGCAGCTCGCGCGGGATAGCCTTGAAGTAGCCGGCCATCAGAAAGACCGTCAGTGGCAGCCCGAAGCCCGTATACGTAATGATCAAGGCCCAGCGTGTATCGATCAAGTCCAGATGAAAATAGATCGTAAACAGGGGCAGCAGCAGAATCTGCAGCGGGACCATAATACCCGCCAGGAAGAGCAACAGCACGAGATTGCGCCCACGCCAGCGCATAACCTCCAGCGCGAAGCCGGCGGGCACACTCAGGGCCAGGATCAGCGCCAACGCCGGAAAGACAGTCAGCACGCTGTTGAGAAAGTAGAGGCCGATATTGCCGGTGGTCCAGGCCTCGACATAGTTCTGCCAGTGCAGGCCCGCGGGCAAGGCCCACAGCGGCCTGAGCGAGAACTCCGCGTCCTCCTTAAACGAAGAGAGCAGCAGCCAAATCAGTGGATAGATCTCGATCGTCAGGAGCAGCAACAGGAGGAGGCGCACAGGAAGGCGCCGTAGCCAGGACAGACGGCGTCGGCGCGGCTGACGCTGGGAGCGACTCCGCGGCGACCAGCGAGCTACGCGGGTGAAAACAGGGGCCGGAGCAGGCCGGGACGATCTGGCAGCCACATCAGAGCGCATCATTGAAAACGGCCTCCCTCTTTAGTCTGTTTCTTCCCTGTCTATCTCTTGCCTTGCAACAACATTGAAACTGGCGCAGGTCCTTAAACCAGAAGATAGGCTGGCTAGCTGATAAGCGCGGCTCAGGCCACATCGCGGCGCGCTGAGCCAAAGATCACGATGGTCACCATCAGGCTGAGCACAGCCAGCGCCATTGCCAGAGTACTGCCGTAGCCGTACTGGCCATAAGAAAAAGCGGTGTTGAACATATAGAGCGTCAGCGGCGTAGTAGCCTGGCCGGGGCCGCCCCCTGTCAGGGCCAGGATGCTGTCGAAGACCTTCAGAGTTCCATTGATGCTGAAGATCAGGGCTGAGAGCAGGATCGGCAGCAGCAGCGGTAGAATCACGTGCCAGACGAGACGCAGGCCGGAGGCGCCATCGACGCGCGCGGCCTCGATCAGCTCGGCGGGGATCTCCACCAGGCCGGCATAGAGCAGCACCGCGTAGAACCCCATCGCGCGCCAGATATCCATGAGAGCCAGCACCCAGAAGGCCGTTGATCCCTGACCGAGCCAGGCTTGAATCCAGCCGTCAAGATGCAGCAACGCCAGCCCGGCATTCACCAGGCCATATTGCGGGGCAATGGCGAAGATCTTAGCGAAGAGCTGGGCCACGGCCACCGTCGGTAAGACCACGGGAAAGAAAACCAGCGTACGCACCAGGGCCGAGGCCCGGCGCAGATAGAACACATAGAGCAAAGCCAGCAGCAGGCCAAGCATGATCTGACCAGCCGTTACTGTCACGGCGTACTTCAGCGTAAAGACCAGGGCCTGCCAGAAAGCCGCATCGCTCAGAAGCTGACGGTAGTTCTGCAGCCCGACGAAATGGAAACCGCCGATAACATTGCCCTCGAAGAAGGTATAGACCAGCGACCAGACGATTGGCAACAACACCACGCCACTATAGACCAGTAGAGCCGGTCCCATCAGGAGCACAATCGCCCGCCGGTTGTGCAAGATCTGTTCCATACGGAGAGCACTCCCTTTCTCTCTCTTGCTTGCTTCTCCCTGTTAGGGCCTAGTCCAGGAGCCGAGGATGGCTGTCTCTGGCGCGCAACGGTGGGAGGGAAGGCGCCGGGGCCTTGCCGCTGGCGGGCGAACAACCAGGCTGGAGAAGGGGCGTCCCCAGCCCGGATTGAATAAGGCAAGGTCCGGCGCCTCACAACGCGGCGCTCACACCAGGATCGCGCGCCTGCCGTGCAGAGGAAGATTAGCCCTGGTCAAGCGCCTGCTGAATAGCGGCCATGAAGTCCTGCGGCGACATCGCTCCGGTCACCAGGGGAGCCGCATTCTGCTGCGACAGAGTGGTGGCCTTGGTTGAGAAGAGGGCCTCGAACCAGAGCACCGGCTGCTTCACCTGGCTGATCAGATTGAGCACCAGCCGCGTCAAGGCCGGAACAGAGGCCGGCTGCTGATGAACGACGAAACCGGTGACGGCCCCTTCTTTCGCGAGCGCGACGTCGCCATAGTGGCGAGCGACGTAGGCCAACCAGTCGCCGGCGGCGCTGTTATACTTGGCCTGGTTGACAGAGGTCGTCTGGCCGGCGTTCATCGGGGCCTGGTCGCTGGTGCCGCTGCCGCCGGCCACCGTGGGGAAGGGGAAATAGCCGATGGTCTCGGCCCCAATCTTATTGCGGGCCGGATTGTTGAAGTCGCGCAAGGCCCAGCTACCCATGTAGAAGATGGCGGCCTTCCCCTGGAGGAAGAGATCTTCAGCGGGATCATAATCCAGCTCGGCGACGCCCTTCCCGAAATAGCCTTGCTTCCCCAGGCTGGCCACAGCCTGGGCTGCCTCAACGTAGCCAGCGTCGGTCAGCCTGGCCTGCCCGTTTTTGACGCGCAGCAGGGCCTCGGGGCCATACTTGCGGAAGAGGTAGTTGCCGATCAGGCGCGTCAAGGGCCAGCCCTGGATGCCCGAGGCGGCGAAGGGCTGAACGCCGTGCTGCTGCAATTGACCAGCCAGGCTCACCAGCTCGTCCCAGGTCTGCGGCGGCTGCAACCCATAGCGCGTGAAGATGCTCTTGTTGTACCAGAAGCCTTCGATATTTAGCTCAAAGGGGAGAGCCAGCAGCTGATTGTTGAAGAGCTGTTTGACAATGGTAACAGCGGCGGGCACAAGCTGGTCCAGAACCCCCAGTTGTCGAAAGGCTGCCTCCAGATCGAGCACCTGGCCATTCTTCTGCAGTTGAAGCAAGGTATCGACGGGAGGACTGTTGTAGAGCAGAGGCAGGGCACCTTGCCCGGCCAGGAGCTGCACTTTCTGGTAGATATTCGTCTGAGCGACGTAGTCGACGGTGAAGCTAACGCCGGGGTGGGTCTTGGCGTAGTCGGTAGTGATGGTCTGCAGCACCAGGGGCCAACCGGTGCCAGCTTGCTGGACCGAGAGGAAGTGAACGGCGAGTGAGCCGGAGCCACTGCTCCCGCCTCCAGACTCGCCGCCACAGCCACTCAGCAGAGCGGCCAATCCAAGTGTAGCGCCTCCAGCCAGGCGCACAAACTGGCGCCGATTCAGCAGGACCTTGGGGTCGCGATCGTCGGTGGTCTGCATAGGCGTCGATCCTCCTCTGGATTGCTGGCCCTCGTACTTGGGCCAGCGCATCTGCATTGCATCGCATCGCATTGCATCGCATCGCCTCACCTCGCGTCGGCAGGCAGACAAACGCTGGCTGGTTTTGGCTCGCCGTGGCTGGCTGCGGCCCCTCTCGCAGCAGCCTGGGCGGGCCTCCACTCGCACCGTACCCGTCGCCTTGGCTCAAGTGGGCCACGTTGCCCGCGCTCCTTCGCGCTCGGTGAGTTCGATCTGCCATGATGAGCGCGCTTCCTGGGTGTCCGGCCCGGCTGCCGTCACTGGCAGGGCGGGCCTGCGCCACGCTCCTCTTCCTGGTGCTTCTCTGCTCGCTTACCAAACTTGCCCGCCCGCCGGCTGACAGGTTGGTTTCCTGATCGCCCGCCTCCCAGGGGTGGCCTCCGGCGCTGACAAGTTAAGTAAGTAACTTAAGTAAAATAGGATTAGTAGATAGTATAGTCGGGTGCGGGGAGCTTGTCAATGGGCGAGGAGAGCAGCGCAACGACTGGGCTGGCGAAGGGCGATAATTTGCCCGCTGAGATGGAGGGAGCGCGCAGAGGCAGGAGCAACTCGAGCTTGACGCCGCAGGCTTTTTGCGCTACCATTTTCCTTACTAACTTAAGAAAGGCGGTGGCGGAACTGGCCGCGCAGGGACAACCTCGGAAGGCGGCGGATCGTTTTTTGATCCGTGGCATTAACCAGAGCATTGTCTTAAATCTCATTCGTTCCCATGCCCCGATCTCGCGTCCGCGGCTGGCGGCTCTCTCGGGTTTGAGCCAGGTGACGGTTATCAAGATCGTCAACAGCCTGCTAGAGCGTCAGCTCATTCTGGAGCGCGAAGGGATGGAATCGACCGGTGGGCGCAGGGCCGGGCTGCTGGAGCTGCATCCAGAGGGCGGTTTTGCCATTGGTCTGATTCCGCAGCCCGATTCGCTGACGGCGGCCATTGTCAATCTGACGGGTGATCTGGTGATGGCGCGTCAATGGCCGTTGACGCTGGCTGGTCAGCAGCAGCGGGTCATAGAGCTGATAGCGGCCTGCGTTGAGGAGCTGCTAAGCGGTGGCGAGCTGCCGCGGGCGCGCGTGATTGGGCTGGGTCTTGGTCTCAGTGGCCTGATCGATGCCGAACGGGGCTGGTGTCTGCAGTCGCACATTCTCGGCTGGAAGGAGCTGCCGATCAGGGAGCCATTAGAGGAGCGGCTGGGCCTGCCGGTCTTTGTCGATAACGACGTCAACTGTTTGGCCATCTACGAGAAGCTCTTTGGGCTGGCGCGGGCCTACAACCATGCGCTGGTTGTGGCCATTGGGCGCGGTGTGGGCCTGGGTCTGATCCTCAACGGTGACCTCTACCGTGGGGCCTTTGGAGGGGCGGGTGAGTTCGGTCATACAGCGGTCGCCCTCGATGGGCGGCGCTGCAACTGTGGGAATCGCGGCTGTCTGGAGACTTATGTCTCGGAGAGCGGTATTGTGCAGAATTATCTGGAAGCTGTTCAGGCGGCGAGCGCGGTCCCGCTGCAGCTTGATCCGCTGTGGCAGCCATCCACGCCGACCTTGGGCGAGGTCATTGCGCGTGCCAGAGCAGGTGAAGAGGCGGCGCGGGCGGCCATTGGGCGTGCTGGTCTTCTCCTGGGGGTAGCTCTGGCCAATCTAGTCAATCTGCTCAATCCCGAGTGCATTATTCTCTCCAGCCCCGATACCTCCCTTGGCGTCAGCGACCTGCTCCTTGATTCGCTGCGTACCACCTATGAGCAGCATGTCTTTGCGCAGATGGGTCGCGACCTGCGCTTTCTGACGGTCAAGAAGCCAGGCTACGAGAGCTGGGCCCGCGGAGCGGGCAGCCTGGTGCTGCGCCACTTTTTCGCACCGCCAGCTCAGCTGCGTGCCGAGCCGGGGCTGCCGGAAAGCTAAAGGGCTGAAGGATTGCAGGACGGGGGTGGTGCCAGCCCGTCTGTGCACGGCTTGCTCTCGCTTGTCCCCTCAGAAGGGGAGCAATTGACCCCTGTTTGTCCTCCCGCTGGGCTGGCGCCCTGGCCTCTCTTCGGGTACTGTCTTCTCTATCAAATCAGCGCTGAGCTGAAGGGCATGGAAGCGAGCGGCGGCCCCGGATTGCCTGCGCCCTCCGGCTGCCAGCCAGGTCAGCAACCTGGGTGTGGCCTTTGCCCGCCTGGTCTGGCTTCGCTTCTTGTCGCTTCATTGCGCTCGTGTGCCTTATGTCTTTCGCTGACTTGCGGGAGGACCCACTGCCATGAACCTTGAGCAAGGCCACAGCAGTCTCGCTACCCCCCAGCGTAGCCGTCTCCTCTCTCTGGACTGGTATCGCACCCTGCGCGGTTCCTCCAGACACGCCTTCTGGGCCGCTTTCCTCGGCTACGCCCTCGATGCCTTCGACTACCAGATCTTTTCCTTCGTGCTGACGGCGACGGCGGCGGCCTTTGGCTTGACGACCGGTCAGTCGGGCCTGATTGCCACAGTGACGCTGGTCGTCTCGGCCTTCGGTGGCATCCTGGCTGGTGTCTTTGCTGACCTGATCGGGCGTGTCCGCACCTTGATGCTGACGATTGCTGTCTATTCGCTCTTTACCTTCCTCTCGGGCCTGGCGCCCAACTATGGTTTCTTGCTGCTGTTTCGCTCGCTGCAGGGCCTGGGCTTCGGCGGTGAGTGGGCTGCCGGGGCCATTCTGATTGCCGAGGTCGCCGATCCGTCCCAGCGTGGGCGCGTGCTCGGCATGGTGCAAAGCTCGTGGGCTGTAGGTTGGGGCCTGGCCCTCATCGCCTATACCCTGGTCTTCTCCTTCTTCCCGGCCTCGATCGCCTGGCGTATCTCCTTCTGCCTGGGCATTCTGCCGGGCCTCATGACCCTTTATGTGCGCTCGCGTGTGCCAGAGCCGGAGGTCTTTGTGCAGACGCGCGCCGCCGAGCAGCAGACTGCCGGGGGCCAGGTGCGTAGTACGCGCAGCTCGCTGTTGCAAATCTTTCAGCCGGACCTGCTTGGGCGCACGCTGCCGGCAACCTTGCTGGCTATTGGGGCCCAGGGCGGCTATTATGCGATCTTTACCTGGCTACCAACCTTCCTGAAGACGGTGCGCCATCTCTCGGTGGTGGGCAGCGCTCCCTACCTGGCGGTGGTCATTATCGGCTCCTTCGTGGGCTATGTGACCAGCGGCTATATCAACGACTGGCTAGGCCGCCGTCCGACCTTTGCCATCTACGCTATTTGTAGTGCTGCCCTGATTTTCCTCTATACCCAGATCCCGACCGGGGCGAATGGCCTGCTGCTGGTCCTGGGGGCGCCGCTGGGCTTCTTTGCCTCGGGCATCTTCAGCGGCTTTGGCTCTTTCCTGGCGGAGATCTTCCCGTCGCGGGCCCGCGGGGCTGGCCAGGGCTTCTGCTACAATTTCGGGCGTGGCGTAGGGGCCTTCTTCCCGACGATCATTGGCTTCCTCTCGGGAGCTATTGGCCTGGGGGGCGCCATCGGCTTTGGCGCCTGTGCTTATGCCCTCTGCCTGATCGCTCTCCTGTTGCTGCCGGAGACGCGCGGCAAGCGTCTGGTGGCGGTCGATTAGGAATGGGGAGCCTCGCTAACTCGTTGTCTTGACCTGAAAGGAGGTTCTGACGACTGCCATGCAGATGGAAGAACTCGCTCGCCTGAGCGCGGCGGAGGCGCGCCAGCTGATCCGCGCGGGCCGCTGGCGCCGTCCAACAACCGGGCTGGCCCTGGGCTATGTGCAGGCCAATCTGGTAATTCTGCCCGCCGACTGGGCTGAGGAGTTTGCTGAATTCTGTCGGCGCAATCCCCAGGCTCTTCCTCTGCTGGAAATGACGGCCCCCGGCGACCCTGAGCCGCGCCGCCTGGCGCCCGGGGCCGATCTGCGCACTGACCTGCCGCGCTACCGTGTCTATCGTGAAGGCCGGCTGGTCGAAGAGCGGGAGGACCTCCTCCCGCTCTGGCGTCCCGATCTGGTGGCCTTCCTGCTTGGCTGCTCCTTCTCGGCGGAACGCGCCTTGCTGGAGGCCGGGGTCCGTCTGCGTCATCTGGAGGAAGGGCGCAACGTGGCCATGTATCGCACGAGCCGGCCTTGTCAGGCCACGGCCCGCTTGCATGGGCCGCTGGTGGTGAGCATGCGCCCAATCAAAGGCGATCAGGTGGCGCGAGCCAGCGAGGTGACAGCGCGCTATCCGCTGGCGCATGGGGCGCCAGTGCACTGCGGCGAGCCGACGGCTCTGGGCATTGTCGATCTGTCCCGGCCCGACTGGGGCGATCCGATCGTGGTGGCCCCCGACGAGGTGCCGGTCTTTTGGGCCTGTGGCGTCACACCGCAGGCGGTGATCATGGAGAGTCAGCCGCCGCTTGCTATCACTCATGCCCCAGGGTATATGTTTATTACCGATTGGCGCGACCAGGAGATCGACCAGCGCACAAGCGCGGGCGCGCTCTGAGTGTCTGCGATGAGGCCGGGCAGCTGTCATCAGCGCTGCACTGGCCAGGCCAGCCTGCTTGTCGTAGGAGAGGAGAGAGGACTGTCGAGGAGTACAGGAATGACTGCGATTCTTGCCGGAGTTGATACAGGAGGCACGTTTACCGATCTGGTGCTCTTTCAGGAGGGGAAGCTGCGCGTTCATAAGGTCTTCTCGACCCCGCATGATCCGTCGCAGGCCATTCTGGAGGGCCTCCAGGAGCTGGGAGCGTTGCCGCGCCTGCGCACGCTGGTGCATGGCTCGACGGTGGCCACCAATGCTGTGCTGGAGGGCAAAGGAGCCCGCACCGGTCTGATTACCACGGCGGGCTTCCGCGACGTGCTGGAGATCGGGCGGCAGACGCGGCCCAGCCTCTACAATCTGCGCGTGCAGAAGGTGCCGCCGCTGGTGCCGCGGGCGCGGCGGGTTGAGGTTGTCGAGCGGCTCGATGAGCGCGGTGAGGTGCTCATTCCCCTGGATGAGGGATCACTCGAAGAGGCCCTGGCCACCCTGGAGCGCGAAGAAGTGGAGGCGGTGGCCGTGGTGCTGCTCTTTAGCTTCGCCAATCCAGCCCATGAGCGGCGTGTAGCCGAGGCGGCCCGTCAGCGGGGCTGGTACGTCTCGGCCTCGGCGGAGGTCCTGCCGGAATTTCGCGAGTACGAGCGCACCAGTACGCTCGTGCTCAATGCCTATGTGGGGCCGCTGATCGATCGCTATCTAGGCCAACTGGAGCAGGCGCTGCCAGCGGGCACGGGCCTGCGCATCATGCAATCAAACGGCGGCTCGATTTCGAGCGCGATGGCGCGACGTGAGGCGGCGCGGACGCTGCTCTCCGGTCCGGCGGCGGGCGTCGTGGGGGCGCGCTTTGTAGCCCGCGCTTCCGGTATTGAGCGTCTGATCGCCCTCGATATCGGGGGAACGTCGACCGATGTCTCGCTGGTCGATGGGGCGATTACGGAGACGACCGATGGGCGCATTGGGGGCCATCCGACGAAGCTGCCGATGATTGACATCCATACGGTAGGTGCTGGTGGGGGGAGCCTGGCCTGGTTCGATCTGGGCGGTGCCCTGCGCGTGGGACCGCGCTCGGCGGGGGCTGTGCCTGGACCAGCAGCCTACGGACGCGGCGGCACGGAGGCGACGGTGACCGATGCTCACGTGGTACTTGGGCGTCTACTGCCCGAGGCTTTTCTCGGCGGCAGCCGGCGACTCGATATAGCCCTGGCGCGTCAGGCCGTGGGGCGGATTGCTGAGCGCCTGGGCACGTCGCTGGAGGAGGCGGCCCTCGGCATTGTGCGTATCGCCAACGCCAATATGGAGGCAGCCATTCGTCTGATCTCGGTTGAGCGTGGGCTTGATCCGCGTCACTTTACGCTGGTGGCTTTTGGCGGGGCTGGTCCTTTGCATGCCTGTGAGCTGGCGGCGTCCCTCTCGATCCCGCGCGTGCTCATCCCGGCAGCCCCGGGGGTGCTCTCGGCCCTTGGTATGCTGGTGGCTGATGTTCTCAAGGACTATGTGCGTACGCTGATGCTGCCGATCGATCAGGAGCAAGCCCAGGCGGCGATCGAGGGGGCGCTCGCTGCTCTGGAAGAGCAGGGGCGGGCCGATCTGCTGGCCGAGGGCTTCGCGGCTGAGCAGATCCAGATCGAGCGCTATCTCGATCTACGCTATGTTGGCCAATCCTACGAGCTGACCATTCCCTACGGGGGCGACTGTGCTCGTGCGGCTCAGCAGTTCCATCTGGCCCATGAGCGTCGCTTTGGCTACAGCGATCCCAACGAGCCGGTGCAGGTGGTCAACGTCCGTCTCAAGGCGCGCGGCCTGGTTGAGCCGCCGGTGTTGGAGCGCCAGCCGCTGCAGCCAGAGGCGGTGGTTCAGCCGCTGGAGCGGCGTCAAGTCATTTTCGCCGGCGAGGCCGGGCCGCTGGCGCACGAGGCGGCTATCTATGAGCGGAGCGCGCTGGTGCCGGGGGTGCAGTTCGTCGGTCCAGCCATTGTCACCCAATACGACACGACGACCGTGGTGCCGCCAGGCTGGCGGGCGCGCGTCGATGCCGTTGGCAATCTCTTAATTGAGCTGGCCAGCGATGGCCCGACGGACGCGCAGCAGCTTCAGCAGCAGCGCCGTCAGCCCGCGCAGGCGGCTCAGGCCCAGCTTGCTGAGGAGGGGTCGCACGTATGGTAGATGCCATCAGTCTGGAGATCTTTCGCAGCGCCTTGACGGCCATTGCCGAGGAGATGGGGGCCGTGCTGATGCGCAGCAGCTACTCGCCTAATATCAAGGAGCGGCGCGACTTCTCCTGCGCCCTCTTTGATGCCCGTGGGCGCCTGGTGGCCCAGGCGGCCCATATCCCAGTCCATCTTGGCTCGATGCCCGATTCGGTGGCCGAGGCCCTGGTGGCCTTCGACCATTTTGCGCCTGGCGATATCATCGCCCTCAACGATCCGTTTCTGGGGGGCACGCATCTGCCCGATATTACCTTGATTGCGCCGATCTTTGTGGAGGTTGAGGAAGAGCAGCGCCTGATCGGTTTTGCTGCCAATCGGGCTCACCATGCCGATGTCGGGGGGATGGCGCCGGGATCGATGCCGCTGGCGACCGAGATCTATCAGGAGGGGCTGATTATTCCGCCGCTCAAGCTCTGGGAGGCGGGCCAGCCCAATCGAGCTTTGCTGGCGCTGCTCTTGCGCAATGTGCGCACGCCGGATGAGCGCCGCGGCGACCTGGCGGCTCAGGTGGCGGCCAATCGGACGGCGGCGCGCCGCCTGCAGGAGCTGGTCGATCGCTGGGGCCTGGCAGCTCTGGAGGAGCATGTCGAGGCGCTCATCGACTATGCAGCGCGCATGGCGCGGGCCACCATTGCCGCCATTCCCGATGGCACCTATCGCTTTACCGACTATCTGGATGATGACGGTGTCACGGGGGAGTGTATTCCGATTGCGGTGACGGTGACGGTGCGTGGCAGCGAGTTGACGGTGGACTTTACGGGGAGCGCGCCCCAGGTGCGCGGCAATGTCAATACGGTGGCCTCGGTGGCGCGTTCGGCGACCTATTATGTGGTGCGCTGTTTGATGCCGGAAGATGCGCCGATGAATCACGGGACGTTTGCGCCGGTGACGGTGATCGCGCCGCGGGGCTCGGTGGTGAATGCGCGTCCGCCGGCGGCGGTGGCGCAGGGCAATGTCGAGACGTCGCAGCGCCTGGTCGATGCCATCTTTGGGGCTTTAGCCCAGGCCCTGCCGGAGGTGGTGCCGGCGGCCAGCCAGGGAACGATGAACAATATTGCCGCTGGCGGCATCGATCCGCGGACGCAGCAGCCCTTTGCTTACTATGAGACAATGGGGGGTGGTATGGGGGCCCGCCCGGGCCTCGATGGGCTATCAGGGGTGCATACCCATATGAGCAATACCTTGAATACGCCGGTGGAGGCCTTTGAGTACGCTTATCCGATGCGTGTGACGCGCTATGCTCTGCGCGATGGGTCGGGTGGCCTGGGGAAGGCGCGTGGGGGCGATGGGTTGCTGCGCGAGATTCGCTTTGAGGCGCCCGCAGAGGTGACGCTGTTGACCGAGCGGCGCCGCCTGCCGCCCTATGGCCTGCAGGGGGGTGAGCCGGGGCGCTGCGGAGAGAACTGGCTCTATCGCCGCGATGGCGAGGTGACCTTGCTGCCGGGCAAGGTGCATTTCCGCGCCGAGCCGGGCGATCGGCTGGTGATCGCCTCGCCCGGCGGTGGTGGCTGGGGCCAGGCGCCCGCGCCTGCTGCCGCTGAACGGACCTAGCGCGGGCGGGCCCGGGCTGGGCTGGACCAAGCCGGTCGTCATCTCCTGCAGGAGTGCCCACGATGAAACCGAATCTGCGTCTGAGACATGAGCGCGAGATGCGCGGCTGGTCGCAGGCCAGGGTCGCCGAGGCCATCGGCTCGTCGGAGAAGAATGTCAGTCGCTGGGAGCGGGGCGTCTCCTCGCCGCAGCCCTATTATCGCGAGAAGCTCTGTCAGCTCTTCGGCAAGAGTGCCCGCGAGCTGGGCTTTGTGGAGGATGCCGAGGGGGCGCCTGTGGAGCGCGACGCTCTTCCTGGTCAGGGCCGCCATCAGGAGCGGGTGCTTGATCCGACTATGCCACCTCTGCCGAACGAGGGGCGTGGCCTGGTCGGGCGCGAGACCCTGCTTGGGGACTTGGCGGCCCAGCTCTGTTCTGGGCGCTCGCTGGCCCTCTGTGGGCTGCCCGGCGTGGGCAAGACGGCCCTGGCCGTGACGCTGGTGCACGATCCGCATGTGCTGGCGCGCTTCGAGGCCGGCGTGCTCTGGGCAGGGCTAGGGCCGCGCCCCAATGTGTTGGAGCATCTGCGCCGCTGGGAGCAGTTGCTGGGGGTGCCGGCGGCGGGAGAGCTATCGCTGGAGGCGCGGGCCCGCGCTTTGCGGGTGGCCATCGGGCAGCGCAGCTTTGTGCTGGTCATTGATGATGTTTGGGAGCTGGAGGCGGCCCTGGCCTTCAAGATCGGCGGGCCGCGCTCGGTCTTGATCGCCACGACGCGCTTTCCCCGCCTGGCGCTGGCTATCGCTGGCGAGGGGGCGCGCACGATCCACGAGCTAGAGGGGGCCGATGGTCTGGCCTTGCTGGCGCAGTGGGCGCCGGAGGTGGTGGCCCACGATCGGCGTGCCGCTTTGAGTCTGGTCGAGGAGGTCGGCGGGCTGCCGCTGGCTTTGACCTTGTTGGGAAAGTATTTGCAGTCCCAGGCTCATAGCGGGCAGCCGCGCCGTTTGCAAGCTGCTCTAGCGCGGCTGCGCAGCTCGCATCAGCGCCTGCATGTCAGTGAGATGCGCAGCCCATTGGAGCAGCCACCGCATCTGGCCTGGGGGACACCGCTCTCGCTGCAATCGGCGATCGCGGTCAGTGATCAGCAGCTTGATGAGCAGGAGCGCGAGGTGCTGCGTGCCCTCTCGGTCTTTCCGCCGAAGCCCAATAGCTTTAGTGAGGAGGCAGCTCTGGCTGTGGCGCAGGCGCCGCCGGAGGCTCTCGATGCCCTGGTCGATGCCGGCCTGCTGGAGAGCAGCGGCGCCGGGCGCTATTTGTTGCACCAGACGATTGCCGACTATGCCAGCGCCCATCTGCGCGATACCCAGGCTGGCGAGCGTCTGGTGGCCTATGTGACGAGCCTGCTGGAGCGGCATGGAGGCGACGACGCAGCCCTGGAGTTGGAGAATCGCAATATTGTGGCCGGCCTGCAGTATGCCTTTGAGAATGGGCGCCATGCGCGCTTTATTCGAGGAGTGCTGGCTTTTGCACCTTTTCTACGCCGACGTGGCTTCTATGATCTGGCCCGTCTCTATCTGCAGCGTGCTTATCAGATCGCTATTTGGTCGAGCGATGCGGCAACGCAGGTACGTCTCTTGCTGGGCCTGGGTGAGGTGACACTACGTCAGGGCGATCTCAAGGCGGCGGGCGGCTATCTACGTGAGGCGCTGGTGCTGGCGCGCGAGGGTGGGCAGCGGCGTGAGTGGCGGCGCGCTCTACGTCTCTTGCGCTACCTGGCCTGGCGCCAGGGCGAGGTGGAGAGGGCCGCCGACTATGGGGGCGAGCTGGCGGCGTTGTGGGAGGAGAGTGGGGGGGCCGGAGCCACGGGCGCTGATTGAGGACGCGGCAGGGTCTCGCGCATAAGCAGGGCGGCGAGGACGCCCGAGAGGAAGGTGAGCAGGGCAACCAGGCCGATGGCCCAGGGAATCGAGAGTAGATCGGCCAGTAGTCCGGCCAGGAGGCCCCCGACGGCATAGCCGCTGTCGCGCCAGAGACGGTAGACGCCGACCGCTGAGGCGCGCCAGTCGGGCGGGGTGACGTCGCTGACGGCGGCCAGGAGGGTCGGGTAGACGAGAGCGGTGCCACTGCCCAGGAGGATGGCCCCCAGGAGCCAGGGCCAGAAGCCGCGTGTGAGCAGCATCAGGGCCAGACCAATGGCCTGGACCCACATCCCCGCACTGATCATCCCCTTGCGTCCCAGGTGATCCGAGAAGGCTCCTGTCAGGAGCTGGCCCGCGCCCCAGACGGCGGGATAGGCGGCGACCAGCCAGCCGATGTGAGCGGCATCGAGGCCGGCGGCGGCGAAGTAGAGCGGGAAGAGGCCCCAGGAGAGGCCATCGTTGAGATTATTGACCAGGCCCGCCTGACTGATGGCCAGCAGGGTGCGATCGCGCCAGGAGACGTGTGCCACGATCTGCCAGAAGCTCAGTGCGGGCTGCGCCTGAGCCTGGCCCGGCTCTGTCTCCTCGGCGGCGCGTTGCTGCAGCTCCCTGGCCTCCTGGCGGGCGTGCCCCTGCGATTCGCGGGCGCCGAAGAGTGAGAGCAGCAGGCCGCAGAGGGCGAGCAGGGTGCCCAGCAGGAAGGGCTGGGGACGCAGGGCGTAGGTGGCGGCCAGGTAGCCAGCGGCCAGGGCGGCCCCGGAGACAGCCAGGTAGCCCGCTGCCTCGTTGAGGCCCATCGCCAGGCCGCGCCGCCGCGGTCCCACCAGGTCGATTTTCATGATGACGGTGGTTGACCAGCACAGGCCCTGGTTGATGCCCAGCAGGACGTTGGCGAAGACGACCCAGCCCCAGTTAGGTGCGATGATGATGAGCGGCGGGACCAGCAGGCCGACGAGCCAGCCGGCGACGAGGATGCGCTTACGTCCGTAGCGGTCGCCCAGGTGGCCCGCCAGCAGGTTGGCCAGGGCCTTGACGAGGCCGAAGCTGATCAGAAAGGAGAGAATCGCCGTCTTGGAGGCCAGGCCAAAGTCGTGGGCGGCCAGCAGCGGCAGGATGGTGCGTTCGATGCCGACAAGCGAGCCGACGAAGGCGTTGATGATGACGAGCAGGGTGAATTGCGGCCAGTTGGCGCGCAGGCCCAGCTGAGGCGCCTCTGATTGGAGATGCTGTCTCTGGCCGGCTGGGTGCTTAAAGCCTGACTGCACAGCGATTGGGTCCTCCTTCTAGTTCTTCGGGTGGGATGGCGGGCCAGTCTCCGCTTTCGTTAGCGGCGATGATCTCCTGATAGTGGGCTGGTGGCGTGGGCAGGTTGCTGAGCATCTGGGTGCTGAAGACGGCGGGCGATGCCAGGAGTGGGACCAGCCAGGTGCGTACGGCGGCCAGGGTGGTCAGGACGGGCTGGCCGTCGAAGGGCAGCGGGCGTGCGCTGTGGGCGGCCAGTAAGATGGTGTTGTCGGGCAGCGTGAGCAGGTGCTGCAGGCTGGCGTAGAGCATCTCGGCGCGGCGGCGGGCCTCCTCGGTGTCGGCGTCGAGATCTGGGCGTCCCAGGCCCTCGGGAAAGAGGGTGTCGCCGCTGAAGAGCAGGGCTGGTGTCCCCGGGGGGCCGGGCAGCAGATAGCAGGTGCTCTCGGGCGTGTGGCCGGGCGTGCGCAGGGCCTGCAGGTGCAGGCGCCCGATGGCGAGCTGCTGGCCATCAGCGACGGGGATGAAGGGAAAGGCGACGCGCTGCTGAGCGGGCAGCAGCAGGCTGGCCCCGCAGCTCTCTGCCAGGGCGCGGGCCCGCGAGAGGTGATCGGCGTGGATGTGCGTTTCGAGGACAGCGGTGATCTGCCAGCCGCGCTGCCGGGCTTGTTGCTGGTAGACGGCGGGATCGAGGGCCGGGTCGAGGACGAGGGCGGCGGTGCCGTCGCTGATGAGGTAGGAGAGGCAGCCTTTGCCGGTACGCCGGATCTGGATGACGTGCCGCTGCTCTGGCGCTTGCGCTCTGCGGGCAGCTTCCGGCTGCCCGCAGACCCCAGGATCGGGCAGGACGGGGGCCGTGTTCCAGGCCAGGCTCCAGGCGCGCATGCCTCCCTCCAGGGAGTAGGCGGTGAAGCCGCGGGCGGTGAGGAGGGCGGCGGCGCGCTGGCTGACCTGGCCGGCCTCGCAGACGGTGACGACGGGCCGGTCCGCCGGTAGCTCTAGCTCTTCCAGTCCGCCTGTCTGGCCGGACTTGAGGGCCTCGTAGGCATCAAGGTGCTGGCTACCGGGGATCGACCAGGCAGCGTAGGCGGAGGCGGGTCGCACATCAAGGATGGTCACGGGCAGGCCGCTCTCCAGCCAGGTGCGCAGGGTTTCGACGCTCACACTTGCCATGAGAAGTCGCTCCTTTCCTCGATCAGGGGAAGGCCACGTTCTTGCCATTCGGGGACGCCGACTTCCAGGCGCCAGGCGCGAAAGCCGTGGGCGCGCAGGAGGGCGACGGCTTCGTCGGCGAAGACGCAATAGGGGCCGCGGCAGTAGGCGATGATCTCGCAGTCGCGGGGCAGCTCGCTCAGGTGGGTTGCCAGCTCGGCGACGGGCAGCGAGCGCGCCTGTGGCAGGTGGGCGCTGGCGTATTCGTCGCGGGGGCGCACGTCGAGCAGCAGGGCGCGCCCGGTGTTGAGCAGCTCAAGGGCGGCGTCGATGCTGAGGGCGGGCCAGTGGCGGCGCTCGGGTAGCCAGGTCGTGACGAGCTGCTCTAGCTCGGCCAGGTGGGCTTCGCCGGTGCGTCGCAGGGCCAGCCAGAGGCGTGCGACTTCGCCAGAGGCCAGGCGATAACGCCGGTGACGTCCGCGGCGCCGTACGTCGACGAGCCGCGCCGCGTGGAGAATCTGCAGGTGCTGGGAGACGGTGGCCACGGGCAGGGTGGTCTCGCGGGCCAGCTCTTCGACGCTGCGCTCGCTCTGGGCGAGCAGGTCGAGCAGCTCCAGTCGGTGGGGGCTGGCCAGGGCTTTGCCGATGCGCGCCAGTTGTTCGTAGAGCTGGTCTTTAAAGGCTCGCTTGCTTTCAGAGCGCTGATATTCCATGCCGATCTCTGCTCTCCTCTTCTTTTCTCTCTCTGTTATGCTCTTCGCTCTTCTCCTGGGTTCGCTGGTCTGCTGGCTGAGGCGAGCGGCGCGCCGTTGTTGGTGGGCCTGGCTCTGTGCTTGACTCAGTTGTCTCTGGCTGTCTGATTGTCTGGTCACCGGCTTTTCTGCGCCAGGCGTTGCTCTCTTCGATAGATTGATATTCAATAGAATAATTGAATGATTGAGAGATGTCAAGGGTAGGGTAGCAGGCCAGGCAGGGGCGAGGAGCTTCAAGCCTGGAGCGGACGGGGCAGGCTTACTGACCTGGATTACGGCTAGCGGTTCTTAGGTGTAGTCAAGCGGCTGCAGACTCGGGCAGGCAAAAGAGGCATACTGACGATATTTTCAATCCCCAAGTGGGGAGACAAGCATTCTGACGTGGAGGCCTTGCTCCTGATCGGGGCGTTCTGGCTCTTTCAATCCCCAGGCGGGCAGGACAAGCATTCTAACGCGATGATGGGAGCACCGGTAAGGTCCATCTCTTCGTCTTTCAATCCCCAAGCGGGCAAGACAAGCATCCTGACGTGGTGATCGGCCAGCAGCTCTTTGCAGTCGAAATCGTTTCAATCCCAAAGCGGGCAGGACAAGCATTCTGACTCTAAGGTAATAACAATCAGTATTGATTACAATTTAGTTTCAATCCCAAAGCGGGCAGGACAAGCATTCTGACCGAGAAGAGCTGGCCGAGTTTATCGATCAGGTATTTCGGTTTCAATCCCAAAGCGGGCAGGACAAGCATTCTGACCCTCAGAGATGTTTTTGGATCACCGCGCCATCATTGAGTTTCAATCCCAAAGCGGGCAGGACAAGCATTCTGACTCAGCCCGCCCAAGGCCGCCCTAGCCAACCAGCCTCGTTTCAATCCCAAAGCGGGCAGGACAAGCATTCTGACATACGTGCATGTGGCAGGGTCAGGCAATAACGTCATGTTTCAATCCCAAAGCGGGCAGGACAAGCATTCTGACTGTCGCGCGCCACAGGCAGCCCCTGGGAGTACCACCAGGTTTCAATCCCAAAGCGGGCAGGACAAGCATTCTGACAGAAGGAGGAGCAGTCCTTCTGGCCGGATGACCTGGTCGTTTCAATCCCAAAGCGGGCAGGACAAGCATTCTGACGGACGAACGCCGGCAGGCGTGGCAGCTGCCTGTCATGTTTCAATCCCAAAGCGGGCAGGACAAGCATTCTGACCCAGGCTCTTGGGCGGCTTCGTGCAGGCGGCCTCAGGTTTCAATCCCAAAGCGGGCAGGACAAGCATTCTGACGTAGTCTGATTTTCTGCAAGGGCTAGCGCTTCATCGTTTCAATCCCAAAGCGGGCAGGACAAGCATTCTGACGAACTCCCCTCCCCTCATGAGCATTTCGGGCGCGGCAGAGTTTCAATCCCAAAGCGGGCAGGACAAGCATTCTGACCAAAAATGATGCAACTACTTCACCATGAGTCAGTAGAATCGTTTCAATCCCAAAGCGGGCAGGACAAGCATTCTGACGGTACCCCCTCTAGAGTAGCATTACAAGCGGCCTCAGTCAAGCCTTTTCGATGATCCCAAGAAAACGGTCATAAGTGACCGCTTTTGCGCGGTCATGATGCCAGCCAGAATCGGCCTGAGACCGCCTGCAAAGCCATTCGAGGATCGCTGCGTGAAAACTCGGCAACTGAGATCCTCGAAGCGAACGGCGTGAGCGGCAAAAGAGGCTCATCCCCTCTACCAGCAGCCGAAGGAGCAGCATCAGCAGAGAGGAGCTACACCGGCACCGACTCGCCCTGCTACCGACCATCTCCGGCCTCCAGCGCCAGCCCGCTGGCCGACGAAGCCAGACCCTGACCTGAGTACACAGGGGAGAGAGACGCAGACCCCGTCGCCTTCGGCCAGACCCGCCGTCGGCATTGAGATCGAGCTGCCCACTGCCAACGGCGATCTCATCGTACTCTCGCTCTCGGCAGCGGATACCTGGCCTCCAGCGCGCGGCAAGAGCAGGGCCAGGCTACCAGCAACGTCCGCCGGCGCTCCCAGCGATCGACTCCCCACCCCAACCAGGGGACCGAGCAGCACATCGGGCAGAGCCGTCGCCAGAAAGAGCGCTCCCGTTGCCAGCATCGAAGCCCTGCGGCGGTAGACAGCCAGCGGCAGCCCGATCAGCAGCAGCCAGGTGCTCATCAGCGAGATCAATGCCGCCAGCCAGCGGAGACCGAAGGCGCGCCGGCGTAAGGAGGTAGATAAGAGTGTCATCCGTTCGCTCCATCCATGCATGCTCTCCAGGGATATAAGTCAAGACTGCTGCGGCATAAGTAGAGGCTCCTGTAGAGGGAGCGAGATCACTTGTCAAGCGATATTCTGTCCTGTTATCCTACAGAAAGGAAGCAAGAAGCATCAGGTCCATCCTCTATGGAAAGGGGATCGACAGGCCTGGGAGTGCAGTGTGGGAGCACAACCAGACGATCGAACACAAGGAAGGAGCAGTCAGCATGGAGCCAAGCACTTCCAACGACGAACCGGCCCAGAGCAGCTACCCAATCGATCCCGAGCAGACCGCTGAGCTAGCGCGCCTGATGCAACAGGATCGCCTGGTGACCGAGGCGATGGGCGGCCTCTTTCCCGAAGGGCAGTCGCTCCCACCCGACGGGCAGGTTCTCGACCTGGCCTGTGGCCCTGGCGGCTGGGCCATGCAGGTTGCTTTTACCTATCCTTCTGTCGAGGTGATCGGTGTTGACCTCAGCCCTGGCGTGATCGACTATGCCCGCGCCCAGGCCCGTAGCCGCCGCCTGACCAACGTTGCCTTTGCCGTCATGGACATCAGGCAGCCGCTCACCTTCGCCGACGCCTCCTTTGACCTGATCAACGGGCGCTTCCTCTTCAGCTTCATGACGCCGACGGCCTGGTCGGCGCTGCTCGCCGAGTGTCGACGGCTCCTCAAACCCGGCGGTATCATCCGTCTCACCGAGACCGAGGGACCGCTGACAACCAGTCCTGCCACCGAGCGTCTCTTTGCCCTGGGCTACGCCGCCCTCAAGCGCGCCGGTCAGAGCTTCTCGCCCGACGGCAACCATATCGGCATTACCCCAGTGCTGCCACGGCTGTTGCGTCGGGCTGGCTTCGAGGAGGTGCGCCTGCACGCTAGCGCCGCTGAGTGGTCGCTTGAGACGCCCCTGCACTATGCGTTTTTCAAAGATGAAATGGTGGCATTAGAACTGTCACTTCCCTTTCTGAGCAAGATGGGCATGGGCAGCGAAGAGGAGCTACGCCGCCTCTATCAACAGGCTGTGGCCGAGATGCAGGCTGACGACTTCTGCGCCCTCTGGACCTGGCTCACCGTCTGGGGCCGTCGCCCCGGCTGAGCAGCAGCGCATCAGGATGAACCGTAGCAGAGAGGCAACACGAATCTGGGCGGAACTGCGGCCCAGATCGCGGTGGCCGTCCACAATCCCACATTGAAGGAGGGCCGGATGAGCAGTACCTTCCCTCACGAGCGTTTCTGTGATCACTGTGGGGCGGCCAACCCGCTGGATGCCGTGCGGTGTTGGCATTGTCAGACGCCGCTGACAGCCCCGCAGGAGGAGCCGGGGGCGGTGCTGGTTGGGCGCTATCGTCTGCTTCACGGGCTGGGCCAGGGCGGTATGGGGACGGTCTTTCTGGCCGAGGATCTGCACCTTGGGAGAAAATTGTCTGCGGTGAAGCGTCTCTACAAACGCCATCTGACTGACCAGGAAAGGGCCGTGGCCGAGCGGGCCTTTCAACAGGAGGCGGAACTGCTGGCCAGGCTGCGTCATCCCGGGCTGCCGACCATTCTCGACTACTGGAGTGAGCCGGAGGCCAGCTATCTGGTCATGGACTACATCGAGGGCGAGACCCTGGAAGCCATCCAGCAGCGGGTCCCGCAGCAGAGGCTGCCCCTGGAGCAGGTGTTAGACTGGGGCCAGCAGCTCTGCGAGGTGCTGATCTACCTGCACGAGCAGCAGCCACCGATTATTTTCCGCGACCTCAAGCCAGCCAACGTAATGCGCCGGAGCAGCGACGGGCGCCTGCTGCTGATTGACTTTGGGATTGCGCGTCACTTCAAGCCGGGCCAGACTCATGACACGCTGGTCTTTGGCTCACCCGGCTTTGCTGCACCGGAGCAATACGGGCTTGAGCAGACCACGCCGCGCAGCGATCTCTACAGTCTCGGTGCCTTGCTGCACAGCCTGCTGAGCGGGCGCGATCCCCGCCACCAACCGTTTCGTTTCGCCCCTTTGCGGCAGCTCAATCCGGAGGTTCCCGAGGAACTAGCCCGGCTCATTGCCCAGCTGGTGGAGCTGGAACCGAAGCAGCGCCCGCCATCAGCGCGCGAGGTGCTGAAGCGGCTGAAGCCACTGATCCAGCAGCCTGGAATCTCCGACGGTGAACCTTCTCAAGCGCAGCCCTCCGGCGCTTCTCCGCCAAAGCAGGCCCTGGCGCCGACGGTTCCAGCGGGGCCATTTGTTAACGTAGTGGGCCAGTCTGGTCAAAGCAACCCGGCTCACGCGCGGCGGCTGCGCCTGCTTCAGCAGCCTGGGATATCACGGCGCTCCTTGCTCGCCCTGGGCCTCGGCCTGGGCGGTGCCGTCGCTCTTCCTCTTACCATCGTCGGCATCAAAATTCTCCTCACTCAGTTGGCAAGGCAACAAACCTCTGCTGCAACAGCGAGCATCCTGGTGAATCCGCTACCTCTGCTCCTGACCTGCCGGGGGCATAACGATTGGGTGACGGCCCTGGCCTGGTCGCCAGACGGTGCCATGCTGGCCTCCGCCTCTAGTGACCGCACCGTTCGCCTCTGGGACCCCAGGCACGGCCAGACCCTACGCGTTTATCATGGCCACCGGAGCAGCGTCCTGGCAATATCCTGGTCCTTCGATGGTATCTACATAGCCTCTGCCTCCACGGATGGTCTCATCCACGTCTGGGAAGCGAAGACCGGGCTGCCGCGGCTGAGCTACCAGGCGCATCACGGACCGGTCACTGCCCTCGCCTGGCTCAGGGAGCCGAAAAGCTCAGTCTTAGCCTCGGCGGGCGCGGATGGCCTCGTGCACATCTGGAACGGCCTTAGCGGCCAGCTCATCTTTACCTATGAGGGCCACCGCGGCAGTGTCCGCGCCCTCGCCTGGCAGCCCGGCAATAGCCTGCTTGCCTCAGCGGGCGACGATAGCACTGTCCAGATTTGGGAAGCCGTCTCAGGGAATCGCCGGCTCCTCTATCGCGGCCATCGCTGGTCGGTCACCTGTCTGGCCTGGTCGCCAGACGGTGACACAATCGCCTCCGGTGCGGCTGATACCACCGTGCAGGTCTGGGACCCCAACAGCGGCCAGCTGCAACAGACCTATCGAGGACACCACAATACGGTCACCGGTGTGAGCTGGTCGCCCCAGGGAGGCGAGATCGCCTCGTGCTCCTATGATAACACCGTCCAAGTCTGGTACAGCTATATCGAAATGCCTCTGGAACGTGGCCAGAGCTATGCCCCCCAGGCCATTGCCTGGTCGCCAACCTCTACCCTGATCGCCACTGGCGACCAGAATGCACTCGTAGAGATCTGGCAACCTTCCTAGGAAACATCTCACAAACAGGCAAGCGGGCCACTGCCGCCGACACGGAGACAGCAGCCCGCTCTAGCAGTGGCGAGCAAGCAGCACTCAGCCGGCTGCTCGCCCTCCTCTCCTGGACGACCCTGCTACACCACGGCGCAGTTCATACTATTGAGCGTAAAGGCCGTCGGCGGCGGATTGCTTCCGCTCCAGGTGGCCTGGAAGCCCGGCGGCACACTCAAGCTGCTATTGGCCGGGATCACCGCATTGACGGCCACGTTCGTCACCGTCACGGCGCTGCCCGCCTGCGAGAAATTCCCGTTCCAGCTCACCGTGATCATCTGGCCGTTGGTGAAAGAGAAGCGCAGCGTCCAGCCGTTGATGGCGCTGGAGCCAGTGTTAGTGATCGTCAGGCTGGCCTGGAAGCCGCCGCTCCACTGGCTGACGATGCCGTAGTGGATCTGACAGGTGGAGGCCGCTGGCGTCGGGCTAGGTGTCGGAGTCGGCGTCGATGTGGCTGTCGAGCTGGGGGTCGGCGTGGGCGATGGGCTGCTGGTGGGCGTGGCTGTCCCGCTGCCGCTCCCGCCATTCATTGGGTGCTTCATGAAGAAGCTGTAGATGGCATTGGTGGCGCTGGGACCCTGCGGATCGGTATAGGAGCCGCTGCTGCTGCCGCCGGACCAGTCATGACCCATGCCATTGATCTTCCAGTACTCCTGAATCTCGTTTCCCTGGTTATCGTTCCAGGACTGCACCGTGTAGCTGTGCCCGCCCGAGACCTGGCCGCTGACACTACTGCTCGGACTGCCGAAGCTGGCGTTGTAGCTGCCGTTCGAAGCCAGGTGATCGGTTGTCATCCACTGCTGGACCACCTGATCGCCATTGACCGGGTAGACCGTATAGTCGCTCTGGCCCTGGAAGACGATCGTCGGCACCACGCGGGCAGCGCTGCCCATCGCTTGATAAGCGGCCTGCCCCTGCTGCTGCGGATTCGGCCCGCCTTGCATCATCGCCGTGGTCGCCGCCGTCTGCGAGGTCGCCGCCTGATATTCCAGGCCCGAGGCCGAGGCGATGGCCGCAAAGATATCTGGGTAGGTCGCTCCCATAATCACCGCCATCGCCGCCCCTGCCGAGAAACCAGCAACATAGACGCGATTGCGGTCGATGGTCCACTGCGAGGTGTTCTGCTCGACGGTTTGGACAATGCCGGCGATGATGGCCGGCTCGCCGCTGCCGCGGGCCTGATCAGCGGGAAGAAACCAATTCCAGCAGGAAAGAGAGTTGTAGCTGCTCGTTTGCTGAGGATAGACCACGATAAACTGATCCTGATCGGCCAGCGCGTTCATCTGCGTGCCGTTAGCGAAGTCCTGCGGCGTCTGGGTACAACCGTGGAGCATGACGATCAGGGGGACCGCCGTGCCAACCTGGTAATTGGCCGGCGTATAGACATAGTAGGGACGGCTGCCGGCTGGTCCGTTGTAGGTGTATTGGGTGAAGGTGCCGCTGCTGGCGCGAGCCTGGTGGAGGAAGAGCGCTCCACTAACGAGCAGCAAGGTGCAAACGAGCGCCAGGCGAACGATGTTCCGCATGCTGAACCCCCTTGACGGTGAGGTGATGCCAGGGGCAGGCTCTCTGGCATCCTCGCCCTGGAAAAACGGGCGTAGGAAGAGAGAACGGGTGAGAAAGCAGAAGTATCAGCCCGGTAAAAAGCGCTCTCGTGTAGATGAGGCAGGGGAGGAAGAAGGAGGTGCGCCACCTCCACAGCTCTGGCCTGGCTGATCAGTGTAGAGAAAGGACCAGCCAGAGATGGGCAAGTTCTGGCTCCAGCTTCACACCATCCTGATGGTGACGGGCGGCTGGTCATTGCCGGCGTCCTCCTTGCTGAAATAGCGCCTCGCTGCGCTGGCCCTCACCCTTGTTCTGGCTGCCTGATCGGGCCAGCTTGCCGGGCGGCAGACTGACCCTGAGTGAGCGCTGCTCTCCAGGGCTGAAATGACATATGAATCATGTATCATATCACTGGCTCTTTGTCAAGGGCTGGCGCTATGAGCCGTCTTTACTGCTCAGAAGAGGGTCGCAGCTGCTTGAGGAAGAAGCTCAGGGGCTCGGCCAGCTCGTGCGTCAGCGCCTGACACCGCTGCCGGGAGAGCGCCATCAGCCGGTCATAAGTGGAAGGTGAGAAGAGCCAGACGCGCAGCAGAGGCCACTGGCCCCGCCGCCAGGCTGATGACCGCTCCTCAGCAGGTGCTGCCAGGCCCGGACCTTCCTCGACGAAGAAAAGCGCCAGGTGATAGAGCGGCAGAAAGCCGGCGGTTTCTTCCCAGAGGTGCAAGAAGGGTGTGGGTGACTCCCGGCCCTCTGTCATTGAGCGCAAGGAGCCTGCCACGTCGTACCAGATCAGGGTTGCGGGTGGCTGCGAGAGCAGCAGCTACCAGGCGAGCAGCAGCGCCGCCTCAACGGCCTCCTGCTCGGCGCGCGGCCAGCTGCGCCACTGGCCGTACGCCAGCTTGTGAGCGAGCTGGCCCAACTCCAGCGCAAAACCATCATCCTGGCCGCGCAGGACCAGCTCCAGCCAGCGCGGCAGAAAATGCTTGAAATCCGTCACCTCGCCCCAGGTCGTCATGGCCTTCCAGGCGTAGTGCTGCAGATCGGCGCCCCTCAACTGTCTCAGCGGTAGGCGGCCCAGGCGCGCAATCTCCTCCTCTACCATACAATGTGGACAGGCCCACATCTCCCGACGGAACAGATAGACGGCAGCAGAGGTGCGGTAGAGCCGGGCAATGGCCTCCTCGCGGGCTGCTGCGGGCTGCTGCTCCGGTTGCCTCATCGTCATCAGCTCCTCATAATAAGGAATGGGCCTGGTGGCCGCTCGTTGTTTGCACTCCTGCCCGGTATAACAGACCCTCTGGCCAGAGACCAGCAACAGTCTACTCCACTCGGGCGTGAGCGTGCCCATCTGGCTGGTAACAGGCGGCAGCCATATGGTATCATCTCTGTAGGTAGATAGGTAGAAAGAAGACGATCGACCTGTCCTGAGCGATGTGCTGGCGTCCGCCGTGCTGAATGGCTTGAGGCCGGCGGGCGAGCTGACAGACTCAGACAGGCGGACGGATAAGCAAGGAAGGAAGCGAGGGGAGTCCGGAGAGCCGGGCTGAGAGTGCGACCCCGCAATGTCGCAGACCCTGCAGCAGACACCTGATCTGGATCATACCAGCGGAGGGAACGCTTTCTTCTCCCACCGGCTCCGCTGCCCAACGTGGTATCACGTTCTCCAGCGGAGAGCGTCGGCAAGAAGCCGTTTCCCGGCCCGCCTGGGGAGGCGGCCTTTTTTTATGGGGCCGTCTGTCAAGGAGAGGAAGGCAAGAGCCTATGCAACGGCGAACCTATGATGTCGTGGTAGTGGGAGCGGGCATCGTTGGCTGCGCCACGGCCTACCATCTGGCGCGGGCCGGACAGCGCGTCGCCCTGCTTGACCGCAGCGGCGTCGCTGCCGAAGCCTCCGACGCTGGGGCCGGCATGCTCACCCCCCTGGCCGAGGCCGGCGCCAGCGACCTGAACGATCCCCTCTTGCGCCTCGGCCTGGCCGGCCTGCGCCACTACGAAGCCCTCGAAGCCCAGCTAGAGAGCGAAGCGGGCCTGTGGGCTGGTCTCGTCCATCTGCCGACCCTCTATCCTGCCTTCGACGACGGGCAGGCTGAGGCCCTGCGCCGCGACCTGGCCGCCCTGCAGACCCTGCGTCCCGAGCTGCGCTGGTTGGAGGCCGACGAGGTCCGCCAGCGTGAGCCGCTGCTGTCTCCCAGCGTACGCGGCGCTGTCTTCTCGCCCGCTGAGGGCAACGTTGCCATTGGCCACCTCACGCGCCTGCTCGCGCGCGCCTCCGTGCTCAACGGGGCCGAGCTGCTGGCGCCCCGGAGCGCCCTCTCTCTGCTCTGGGACGGCGCCCGCGTGCGGGGCGTCCTCACTGAGGTCGAACCCATCGAAGCCGCTCATGTTGTACTCGCTACCGGCGCCTGGAGCAGCGCCTGGCATGCGCAGGGCGAATGCGCGGCCATCGTCTACCCGCTCAAAGGCCAGCTGCTGGCTCTGCGCACCAGCGGCCAGCCCTTGCGTCACACCATCTACGCTGGTCCGCTGGGCTATCTGGTTCCCAAGGCCGACGGCAGCGTCTTCGTTGGCGCTACCTCCGAGCGGCGCGGCTTCGACAAGACTCCGACTGCTGGCGGCCTGGCCCATCTGCTCACCGTCGTACACCGTGTGGCCCCGGCTCTTGAGGAGGCCGCCGTTGACCGCACCTGGGCCGGCCTGCGCCCCGTCTCCGCCGATGGTCTGCCCTTCATTGGGCCGGCGCCCAGCAGCCCCGGCCTCTGGCTGGCCGTCGGTCATGGGCGCATTGGCGCCATCACCGGACCCGTGACGGGCTTTATCATCGCCGAGCTGATCCAGGGGCGGCCCGTGCCCTACGATCTCGACCTGCGTCCCTTCGCGCCCGAGCGCCTCGGCCCCTGGCGACGCCGGCTGACTGCCCTCAACGCAGCCGAGGCCGCGCAGCGCCAGCCAGAACTGTTCAGCCAGGCTCCCACCCAAGCCGAAGCCGCCGCAGAAGACCAGAGGAGAGAACGATCATGACAGAGGACCTGCTCACTATTGGCACGCGTACCTTCCGCTCCCGGCTCCTGCTGGGAACGGGCAAGTACCGCAGCTTCGAGGAGATGCAACAGAGCCTGGAGGCCAGCGGCACCGAAATCGTCACCGTGGCTCTGCGCCGCCTGGACCTCTCGCGCCCCGGGCAGCCAACGCTGCTCGACTATCTCGATACCGGGCGCTACACCATTCTGCCGAACACCGCCGGCTGCAAGACTGCCGAGGAGGCCATCCAGATCGCCCATCTGGCGGCGGCGATGGGTCTGCCGCGCTGGGTCAAGCTGGAGGTCATTCCCGATCCCGACTATCTGCTGCCCGATCCCGTCGCCACCCTGGAAGCCACGCGCCAGCTCGTCAAAGAGGGCTTCGAGGTCCTGCCCTATATCAACGCCGATCCCGTCCTGGCTCGGCGCCTGCAGGATGCTGGAGCCGTCACCGTCATGCCCCTTGGCTCACCTATCGGCTCCGGACAGGGGCTGCTCAACCTGCCGCAGATCCAGATCATCATCGAGCAGGCGCGCGTCCCCGTGATCGTCGACGCCGGTATCGGCGCCCCCTCGGATGCCGCCTTTGCGATGGAGCTGGGGGCCGCAGCCTGCCTGATCAATACCGCCGTTGCCCAGGCCGGCAATCCGGTTCTGATGGCGCGCGCCATGAAACTGGCCATCGAAGCTGGACGGGCCGCCTTCCTGGCCGGACGCATTCCGCGCCGTCCCCAGGCCGTGGCCAGCAGCCCCCTGACCGGTCTGGTCGGCAGCCCATCCTGAGCTGAGCAAGCGAGCACCATGACAGAAGAGAGAGCACCAGCCGCGAGCGACTGGCCGGCCCTGGTTGCGGAGCGCGGGCCGCTGCTCTGTCTGGTCACCGACGAGCAGCATCCGGCTCTGCTGGACATCGCGCGCCAGGCCCTGGAGGCGGGTATTGACCTCCTGCAGCTGCGCGGGCCGAATCTATCGGCGGCGCGTCTCTATGAGCTGGCGACCATCCTGAGACCGCTGGCGCGCCAGCTCGGCGCCCGCCTGATCATCAACGATCGCCTCGATGTGGCCCTGGCTGCCGGGGCCGACGGCGTCCAGCTCGGCAGGCGCTCGCTGCCGCTGGCCGTTGCTCGCGCCCTGCTGCAGCGCTGTGGGCAGTCGCTGCTGCTCGGGGCCTCGGTCCACTCGCTGGCCGAAGCAGAGGAGGCCGTCGCTGCCGGTGCCGATTACCTGCTGGCCGGCACCATCTTCCCCTCACCCTCCCATCCCGGCCAGACCGGCGCTGGCGTTGAGCTGCTTGAACAACTGCGCGCCCGCTGGCCTCGCCTTCCGCTGCTGGCCATCGGCGGCCTCAGTGCCGCCAATGCCGCCCAGGTGATCGCCGCTGGAGCCGACGGCATCGCCGTCATCTCGGCCATCTACGGTGCTGCCTCCGTGGCTCAGGCCGTGGAGGCGCTGCGCCAGGCCCTGGCCGCTGGTGCCCAGGCCCGCCGGCGGCCATCCCACGGCAGCCAGGCGATCTGAAAGCCAGGCAAGGAGCAAGAAAGGAGGAGACGAGTACACCAATGGCAGAAGATGCAGTATCCCAGGCGGAACTGATGACCATTGTCGCTAACGGCCAGCCCTGGAATGTCCCACGCGAGTGCACCATCGCCGACTTCCTGGGCCAGCTCGCCCTGACGCCAGGCCGCGTCGTGGCCCTGCTCGACGGTATCATTGTCCCGCGCGAGCGCTTCGCCGAAACGCGCCTGCACGAGGGCTGTCGCCTGGAGCTGGTCACGATGGTTGGCGGCGGCTGAACTGGGGCCATTGCCACAGCGGAGAGAAAGAAACTGGCGCGGCCCACTCCCTGGGGGAAAAGGAGCGGAACCGTGCCAGCCTGTCAACGCGGGGTAAGGCCGCGGGCTGCCGCGCGCACAGCCCGGCCTTCCGCTCCGCGTGGAGTCGGCGCCTGCTTTACCTGGCGGCGACCGCGAAGAGGTGCAGGTTGCTGTTCGTCGGCAAAAGCAGGTAGGCCACCTGCTTGTCAGCCTGCAGCGGCAGAGCCGTATAGTAGACACTCACCGCATGGGGACCGAGCGTATCACCCGGGGGACGGTTCCAGTGATCCGCCGTCGCCAGCAACTCATCGCCCGGCGCCGGCTGATTGGCGTACCAGTCGGCCAGCGTCAGCGTGGCCTGCTGACTCGTCCCATCGCTATAGAGGATCGTCAACGACCCGCTCTGAGTGCCAAAGGCCGCCGCCCCGAGGAAGGCCAGCGTGGTCCCCTGGGCCGAGAAGGCCACAGCCTGCCCCTCAGCGCTCACATTATCGGGCTGCCCGGGCGGCACATTGGGCCAGGTAAAGGTCACCCCATCATGTATCACCGTCGCCCCAGGCGTCAGCCCGACCGCCGCCAGCGCCTGAGCCGAATAGCTGTAGCCGCCGCCGTCAAAATTGCCCGCCGACGGGTTACTATCATCGCTGATGCCCACATTGTTGTAGGCCGCCGCCAGCGAAGGATAAGGGACCGTCAGGCTGGTCGAAGCCTGCAGGTGTCCTGGCCCGTCCGCGCTCACAAAGCGCGCACTCGCCTGCAGCGTATAGCTGCCCGCGGGGGCGCCCGCCGGAGCCGTTACCTGCCAGTGTACCTGCACCGTCTGGCCGGCCCTCACCGTTGCAAACGTGGTTGTTCCCTCTGGACGTGCCTGCCAGCCCTGGGGAACCTGCAGCTCCAGCCGCAGCGCGTGCGCCGTCAGGTCCCCGCCATTGGTAAAGCTCGTTGTCACCGTCGCGCTCCCGCCGCCAGCCAGCAGCGCGGGCGCCTGTACGCTCACGTAGCGCGGACCGTTGGTCACGCGCACCGCGAAGCTGCCCTGCAGGCGGATATCGCGCGACGACGATCCCACCTGCACCGCATAGGTGCCGTCCTGCACCACCCAGGCATGGGCGTTCACGTCCCAGTATGAGAGATCGCGCGGATTCAGCTCAAAATGCACGTGCTTCGTCTGGCCAGGCTGCAGAAAGACTTTCTGAAAGCCTTTCAACTGGCGCGGCGGCTCCGGCACGTTTGTCGAGGGGATACCAAGATAGAGCTGTACCACCTCAGCCCCGGCGCGCCGCCCCGTGTTCGTCACATCCAGATCAATGGCAATCTGGCTGCGATAATCTGCCTGCGTTGGCGTCACCCGCAGATGGCTGTAGCGGAAGGTCGTATAGGAGAGGCCGTAGCCGAAGGGGAAGAGCGGCGTAATCCCGCGCTCATCGTAATAGCGGTAGCCAACAAAGACCCCCTCCGAATAGTCGGCCTGATCGTTGATCCCCGGATATTGGGCTGGCGTACTGGCTGGCAGATCGCTGGCCGAGCGCGGGAAAGTCATCGGCAGCTTCCCCGAGGGATTGACATCGCCGAAGAGCACCGCCGCAATGGCGTTCCCATCCTCCTGGCCTGGATACCAGGCCTCCAACAAAGCCGGCACCTGATCGACCCACGGCATCAGCACCGGTCCGCCTGTATTGAGCACCACAATCGTCCGCGGATTGGCCTGAGCGACCGCCTCAATCAGCTGATCCTGGGCCCCGGGCAGCTCCAGACTGCTGCGATCGGAGCCTTCCGACTCCACATCGTTTGCAAAGACAATGGCCACATCCGAGCTTTTGGCCAGCGCCACGGCCTGCGAGAGCAAGGTATTCTCCTGACCTGGAATGCTCCAGCCCAGAGCCACATTGCTTGCGCCGCCGTTCTGGTAGTACTCCACGCGAATGGCGTAGGGCTGGCCCGCCGTCAGCTGGATGGTGGCCGTCTCGGTCGTCGTCGCCTGATCGCGCCAGTTATCGATCAGCAACTGATTATTAATATAGAGCCGGCTGCCATCGTCACTCGTCAGCGAGAAGGTATACGTCCCGCTCACCGGTGGCGTCAGCGTCCCCGTCCAGCGCGCCGACCACTGAGTCGCCGGCACCCCGGGACCCGGCGATTGCCCGTTCCAATCGAAGTTGATCTGGCTATCGATGCGCGTCAGCACCGGGCTGCCCGAGAGCGTCATATTGTTAAAGTATTCGCCCAGCAAGCCCTGCCCGCTGCCCGAGGGCGGCGTCAGATACTGGGCCTCGATCGGTGGCAGCGTCCCCGTCGTCGTAATCCCCTGCGCGTAGCGCACCGTCACGCCACTCCCCGCGCGCTGCGTAATCCCCTGCAGCGGCGTCACCACGTAGGGCGGAATCACATGCGCGCTGCCGCCGCCCGTGGCCTGGGGGGAGACCGAGGCATCGGGACCAATCACCGCAATCGAATGGATCTTACTCGGATCGAGCGGCAGTAGCTGACCGTCGTTCTTGAGCAGAACCGTGCCGGCCTCGGCGGCCTGGCGGGCGAATTGAGCATGTTGGGCGTTGGTCACCGTCGCGCTCGGGCTGCCAGTCGTCGGATAGTCGAAGAGGCCAATCGCGAACATCGTGCGCAGAATGCGATGCACCGCCTCATCGATCGTCGCCATACTGACTTCCCCGCTGAGCACCGCCTGCTTGAGGGCGTTGCCAAAGTAGGTGCTATCGGGCATCTCCATGTCGAGGCCCGCCGTAATGGCCGGCACCGTACTATGGGTTGCGCCCCAGTCCGACATCACGAAGCCTGGGAAGCCGAAGGTCCCCTTAAGCGTCGTATTGAGTAGATAAGGATTCTCGCAGGCGTAGACGTTGTTGACCTTGTTATAGGAGCACATCACCGCTCCGACGCCTGCCTGTTTGACGGCGTACTCGAAGGCTGGCAAGTAGATCTCGTGCAGGGTGCGCTCGTCGACGTTGGCGCTCACCGTCGTACGGTGATACTCCTGATTATTGGCCGCATAGTGCTTCACCGTGGCGATGACATGCTGGCTCTGGATGCCCTGGATATCGGCACTGGCCAGCATAGCCGTCAGATAGGGGTCCTCGCCCAGCGTCTCGAAGCTGCGGCCCCACTGGGGATTGCGCAAAATATTGACTGTCGGTGCCAGGGCCACATTAGCGCCTTTGCCCCATTCCTCATTGCCGAGATCCTGGCCGTACTGGCGCATCAAACTCGTATCCCAGCTCGCGGCCAGGGCCTCCGGGGCCGGGAAAGCTGTCACGCCCGTCATGCCGTCGGCCACTCCGGCGGGGCCGTCCTCCAGGCCGAGGGCCGGAATGCCCAGGCGCGTATTGGCCGGAATGTAGCCGACATAGCTACCACCAGACCAGCCGTGCAGCATAGCGATCTTCTCGTCGAGCGTCATCTGAGCCAGCAAGAGATCGGCGCGCCGATCGGGTGAGAGGCTGCGGTTCATCCAGGGGCGAGCCGAGGCGGGGGCGGCCACGGCCTGCGCTCCTGTGGTAGAGAGGGAGAGGGAGAGGCTCCACAGACAGAGCAAGAGCAGCGTTAGCAGCAGTCTCAGCGCCATCCTGGCGCCAGGCAACAGTACAAGGCGTCGCATCTAGCACGCTCCTTCGTTGGCGAACTGAGCCAGAGAGAGACACTCAGCATTGCGTGCTCTGGCACCCTCGATCAGGCCCGCCTGGGCAGGCCGGACCGTGGCAGGCGACAGGCCGGCAGAGGTGGGGCCTGCCTGCGCTCCGGGGCGAGATCAGGAGAGGCTGGCTGGCCCCCCTGCTCACATTCCTGCAGCCTGCCGACGTTGTACCGAACCGTGTGGCTGTCGAGCAATCCCCCGTTGCCCGAGCAGCGGCAGAACCCAACTGGCAAGACGAGTCACAGCGGAGGCAAGCACCTGGGTTCTGCCCGCACTCTTCTCTCTTGCATAAAGCATGCCGAAAACTGTGCTCTGCCATACGGTTGCGCCTCTCGACAGTCATTCTGCGCTTTTATCGCTGCAGTGTGTTACACAGGAAAGCGCTGTGCTACACTGAAACCGGAGCGTGCCCTGTTTCAATGTTCTACCGAAAAGCTCCATAAAAAGCGCTCACAGTGATATAATCCCCGCACTATAATTGCATCTATTTAAGGATAAGGAATCCGCGGTTGGAGTGCTTTATCTTCTCGCATCGCCGTCCGCTTCTTCTAGAAGAAGGGGTCTTTGGAAGAGAGGAAAAGCGGGCAGGAGCTAATGATCAGGTGAGCAGGGCGGAAAAAAAATCGCGTCGGGACAAACGCGGTTAATGATCAGCGAGCGATCCTCTTGTCTGCGATAGGGGAGCAGCTTTCTCGGGCCACTTCTTTCAAGACGTAGAGCGGCGGCAGAGGAGAAGGCTACAGAGCGCCTTCCTCCCTGCCGCCCGTGTGAAGCAGAAGTCGAAGCGTAAGTGGAGAGCACTGCCTGAGCGAGCGAGCGAACAAGCAAGCAAGAGCAACGCCAGGATAACGGCCTGGCGACTGGTTACTTACTCCGCCTCGCTTGGCACGCGCACCGCCTCGCCCTTGGTCTCCGCCGTCCCCGACTTGGCCAGGCCACGAGCCTCCAGCACCTTACCGACCGTAAAGTCGTAGATGAAGGCGCCGACCACGCCGCCCAGCAACGGAGCCACGATCGGAATCCAGAAGTAGTAATTATTGGCCGACAGGCTGGCCCCACCGCTCACGAGGGCGATCCACAGGCGTGGACCGAAGTCGCGGGCGGGGTTGATGGCGTAGCCGGTATTCAGGCCGAAGGAGGCGCCGATGGCCACCACCAGCAGGCCGATAATCAGGGGATTCAGGTTGGCCTGCACGGGCTGATTGCGCCCGTCGACGATGGCGAAGATCAGACCCACCAGCAGAGCTGTGCCCACGAACTCATCGCAGAAAGCCCCGAACGTCCCCACGAAGGGCTTGGGGGCGGTATAGAAGACACCGCCGTAGCCGTTGGGATCGGCGATCTGCCCGATGGTCAAGTGATTGAGCGACAGGGCATGCACCAGTGCCCCCTGATAGACGAAGTAGAGGATAGCAGCAGCGACAAATCCACCGAGCACTTGAGCGACCCAATAAGGAACGACTTTGCTCCAGGGGAGCTTTCCACGTGCGGCTAGCGCCAGCGTCACCGCAGGATTTAGATGGGCGCCACTGACCGCCCCAGCCACATAGATGCCCAGCATCACCGCCAGGCCCCACCCCAGAATGATAACGATCCACTCGTTCGCGAAAGGCGTCGCTGCATTGTTCGCCCCGATATTCGTGAAGAGAGCGAACGTGGCCACGCAGCCATCGCCGAAGAGCAGCAGGATCATGGTGCCGAAGAACTCGGCGATGCATTCTCCCCACAGGCCCGCAAGCGCTGAGGGCCTACTCGTAAATTGACGGGCCATTGATCCAAACTCCTTTGTCACTCAGAGAGATAGAAAGAATGACAGACCAGGGCAAAGCCAGGGCCCGGCCATCCACTGCGGAGCCGGAAGCGCGTGGGCGCAAGCAATCGACGCATCCAGTGGATGGCCGGACTGTGAGCAAGCGGCAGCCTGATAGCCTGCCAGTCAGGCGACCGCCTGCCATCCGTGCGGAGAAAGGCTGCTAAGCGGAAGCGGGCCGCTCCCACTGTAGCGAGCGCTCCACCGCTCGCTTCCAGCCGGCGTAGAGCGCATCGCGCTGATCGGCGCTCATCTGCGGCTCAAAAGTGCGATCGACCGCCCACTGCTCGGCCACCTCCTGCTGGCTATTCCAGAAGCCGGTTGCCAGGCCAGCCAGATAGGCCGCGCCCAGGGCTGTCGTCTCGGCCACCTTGGGGCGCTGCACGGGCACGCCCAGGATGTCGGCCTGGAACTGCATCAGCAGGTTATTGACCACGGCGCCGCCGTCGACGCGCAGCGCCTTCACGCGCACGCCGCTATCCGCCGTCATGGCCTCCAACACGTCGCGCGTCTGATAGCACATCGACTCCAGCGTTGCGCGGGCAATATGGGCGATGCTCGACCCGCGCGTCAGGCCGACGATGGTGCCGCGCGCGTAGGGGTCCCAATAGGGAGCACCCAGACCGACGAAGGCCGGCACCAGATAGACGCCACCGTTGTCGGGTACCGACATTGCCAGCTGCTCCACATCGCTGCTCGACGCGATGGCGCGCAGCCCATCGCGCAGCCACTGAACCGCCGCGCCCGTAATGAAGATGCTCCCTTCGAGCGCGTAGGTCGTCTGGCCATTGACGCGCCAAGCGATGGTCGTCAGGAGGCCGTTCTTCGAAGCCACGCCGCGGTCACCGGTGTTCATCAGCATGAAGCTGCCGGTACCGTAGGTGTTCTTGGCCATGCCCACCTCGAAGCAAGCCTGGCCGAAGGTTGCCGCCTGCTGGTCGCCAGCCACGCCGGCGATCTTAATGGGTCCGCCGAAGAACTCCGGGTCGGTCTCGCCGTAGACCGTGCTCGACGGCATCACCTGGGGGAGCATCGCGCGCGGCACGCCCAGCTCCTTGAGGATCACATCGTCCCAGTCGCCCGTGTAGATGTTGTAGAGCATGGTACGCGAGGCGTTGGTGGCATCGGTCACATGGACGCGGCCTTTGGTGAGGCGCCAGATCAGGAAGGTGTCAACGTTACCGAAGAGCACCTCGCCCCGCTCGGCCTTCTCGCGTACGCCGGGCACGTTATCCAAGATCCACTTGACCTTCGTGCCCGAGAAATAGGCATCGGTCACCAACCCGGTCCGCTGGCGGATCTCGCTATCGAAGCCCTTGGCCTTCAGCTCGTCGCAGATGGGGGCCGTCAGGCGGCTCTGCCAGACGATAGCGTTGAAGACCGGCTTGCCAGTGGCCTTCTCCCAGACGAGGGTAGTCTCGCGCTGGTTGGTGATGCCGATGGCGGCAATGTCGGCGGCACTGGCTCCGGCCTTGTGCAGAGCCTCCTGGGCGACGCTGAGCTGACTGGACCAGATGTCCTCGGGATTGTGCTCGACCAGCCCCGGAGCCGGGTAGATCTGCGGGAATTCTTTCTGGGCGAGACTGACGACGGCGCCGTCATGGTTGAAGACGATGGCGCGTGAACTGGTGGTGCCCTGGTCAAGGGCGAGGACGTACTTCGCCATAGGTAGACAAGCCCTTTCTTGTTGCTGTGACGTCTTCCGTTGTCCAAAGATCGGCCAGCCTGGACGCCGCGCCGCTCCCGGCGCAGAACGGACCGCTGCGTCCGGGCACGCTACCCGCCTGCTTGACCTGCCGCCGGCTTCGGCTTGCCTGTGAAGCCTGAAGCGCAGGTGGCGGACGCGCAGGCTGCTGGGCTGCCGGGTTGCTGGCAGCGTTGCCATTGACCCAGACCTCGCCTGGCCAGTACTGCTACCTGTCTACCTGCTAGCTAGCCTGCTCCTTCTATGACGCACCGGGCCCTTCAGCTGGACTACCCCCTTCTCTGGACCTGCAGCGGCCTCCGTGCTACGCCGCCGCTCCGCTCTGCTCCACTCGGGCGCGCGCGAGGCTGTTGCCCCTTTGCTCCCTCTGGGGGAGTCGGCCTCTCTGTCCAGGGAGCCGTCCCAGCGAATCGAGTTTTAATCGTGGAATGGCCCCCGGTGCTGCTGATCAGGTCCTGACGGCCAGGAGCAAAAGAAAAAAGTCCCAAGCCGTGTTATTCACACTGGCTCAGGACTTTTCAGTTCACTGTCCTGTCAAATTCTATATTTAGTTGTCTCTGCTTTGCTACAATGGTAGCAGTACAGGCCGGCTAATAGCCCGTGCCTTGCTTATAATATAGTTAACCCATCTTGCTTTGTCAAGTGCCGAATTGCTGACCACAAAACCGGCCCGGCCCGGCCCCCGGCCCTGAAAGCCTGTTGGCTCAGCCTGGACAAAGAGGCGACCCTCTGACTATAATTAATAAAGATAAAACTATAGCAGATCGTTCCTGGATCACAGGTCGAGCAGTTTGAGGGACGGCTCCTTTGCTTCATCGAGGTGTGTATACGCAAGCGGCACTTGAGATTGTGCGCCTGGCGCGCCTCTATCCCGTAGCGGCGGCACTCAAATCGGAGGAGGACATGCGTCTGGCTCTGGAGGCTGATGCTCCTCTGCTCTTCCTCCTCAAGGGGGATGCCTTCCAGCTGGCTCCTTTTGTCGAGGAAGCGCGACGCCGGGGCAAGCGCGTTGTGGTACACGTCGACCTCGTCAGTGGCATCGGCAAAGACCGCGCCGGCATCCAATATTTGCATCAGATCGGCATTGATGCCATCATCACCAGTAAGTCGCAGCTGGTGACGGCGGCCCGCGCCGAGGGTCTGATCACCATCCAGCGCCTGCTCCTGCTGGACGACTCCGGCCTGGAGAAGGGGGTTCGCACCATCGCCCATGCCGGCCCCGATCTCGTCGAAGTTCTGCCCGGCATCATGTTCCCCGAAGTAGCCGCCACTCTGCGCCGACTGCTGCCTGGCCCCTTCATCGCTGGCGGCTTCATTCGCACCGCCGAAGACGTGGCCCGCGTCCAGCAGGCCGGAGCCATCCTGAGCAGCAGCAGCACCTACAGCCTCTGGCGCAACCTCTCCCTGGCCTGAGCGGCTCAGGTGCCTGGCCTCCTCTGCCTTTCTCCCCTGAAAAGGCGCAGCGGTGCACAATGAGCGCAACAGGGAGAGAAGAAGGAGACAACGAGACTACGTGACTACGTGACTACGCGCCTGACGCTGTGGCGGCCTGCTCTCGCTGCCACTGGATCATGACCAGCCAGAAGAAGAAGAGGACGATGGGCAGGGGAAAGCCGGGAATCTCGATGATCGCTCTGCGGCTCCACAGGCTTCGCGGGCGGATAGTCCCCAGCACTTCGCCGTTGCGCTCCAGCAAAAAGGTGCGCGTCCACAGCGACTGTGCACGCAGACTGTAGCGCTGGCCCGCATAGTCAATTTCGAAGCGACGCCTGACTGAGTGGCTCATGGCCTGGGCCAGTGGCGCGCCGTCCACCTCGTAGAGAAAAGGCCCGGTCAGGCCAGCGCGCCGGATAGTACACGCCTGGCCTTCCACCACTATGCTGCCCTGTTCGCGCAACAAGCCTCGCCTGATCTCTGCCAGCTCCTGCCCATCCTGAAGGATGACGTAGGTGTTTGAATACCAGTGGCGTGGCACGGCTTCTAGCATTGCTGTTGCTCCTTTGCTAGCTGGCTCTTGAAAAAACTCCCTTATCCGCTGCTGCTTGAAGGTAGCCAGGGAAGGCTTGTATGCTTGCCAACCCTGCTCGACTGCTCTCATCTTAGATGGCTCCTCCGCCACCTTCATGGTTATCCCAGGGCGTAATGACCAGCCAGAATGCAAAGAGGACCAGTGGCAAGGGGAGATCAGGCAGGTCAATCACGACATGCCGAATCGGCGAGCACCAGAGACCCCGCAGCTGTGGGCGGATCATCCCGACTGCCGTGCCATTGCTCTCCAAAACGAAGGTCATGCCCAGCGGTCGCCTGGGACGCAGGCGATAGCTCTGCTCGTGCCCGGCATAGTAGGCGATGGACCAGCCCCGTCCAGACCACGAGCCCCACGCCTGGGCCTGTAAGGAGCCATTGACCTCCGGCAGGTGCATCTGGATCAGGCCAAAGCGTCCGCGGCGCACGGGACGGGTGCGTCCCGCGACCGTTAGGCCCTCTACCCGACAAAAAAGCGCGGGACCAATCTCGGTGAAGAGCACCCCATCCCGGAAGAGGCGGTAGCTGTTCGACCAGCGCCTGCTTGGAACCGCTTCGAGCATAACAGAGATTCCTCTCTGCTGGCGTGGAAGGCGGTTCCACGCTTCAGATCGTTGCCTGCTTGCCTGTCAATCTGTCTCTGTCTGCATCCGGGGCTTTGGTTCCTGACCGATGGGTGATCCGCATGGCGGCATAAGGCCGACCAGGAGCCAAAGCTGCTGCTCGATGCAAGTCAATCAGCGCTCATTGCAAATCTTTGGGTTTTTCTCCTGTTTTGAGGATAGGCTCTACAGCATGCTCTTGTCAACAGAATGATGTGCCAAATCTGGGCTAAAGCGAGCGCTGTACGACAAAAAGCACATCCCGCCCCGCCTGCACCCTGCCGCTAGCGCGCCGGGTTAGGGTTCCGTTGCCGCTGAAGACCACAGGACTCAGCATGCTCTTGCCCCGTGCTGCGATGCGCGCGCGATCGAAGCCTACCACCGGCGCACCAGCCTCGACGCGGTCGCCTTCCTGGGCCAGAAGAGTAAAGCCGTCGCCAGCCAGCTCTACCGTATCGAGGCCCAAATGAACGATCACGGCGCTCTCCTCATCGCTGCCCTCGGGGCCGGCAGCGATGACGAAGGCATGACCGCCTGGAAAGAGGCGCACCAGCCTGCCGCTGATGGGAGCAACTGCTACGCTGCCCCGCGGATCAATAGCCAGGCCATCGCCAACCAGCTTCTGCGCAAAGACCTCGTCGGGCACCTGCTCCAGCGGCACAATCTGGCCATCGATCGGTGCTAGAACAACCAGATTACTCTGATTCTGGGGACCTCTCATGCTCTTTAAATCCTGCACTTCCTAACTAGGATAGCGTTTAGCCATTGACTTGTTGCCTTATGCGTATCATACATAGCTTGCAGACCACTGGCTCAGCCCTCGGGCTGTTGGCCTGCAATCACCTGACAGCCAGCGCGCCGAAAACGGGCAGCCAGGAAAAAAAGCTGCCCGTTCTGCCAAGGAGGCCTGCATCTGTGCTCGTAGCCGATTATCCAGGTTCGGGCCGTGCCGATCAACAGCAAGGCCACCCAACGCCTTAGCGCTTTCCTGGACCAGCGGCTCATAGACAGCACCTCACTGGTGCCGGCGAGCACGGTGGGGCCTCTCTCATCCCTGCTCTGTTCCCTCCGACGCTGGGGAGACGGGAGCCTGTTCTGCTGCTGCTGCTTCTCCTTCTCCTCCTCCCCTCTTCATCAGCTGCTTCATACGACTGGCCAGACGGTCGGACTGCGTCCCCATGACGACCTGGACAATCTTGCCGTGCCGAATAACACCGGCAGCACCCAGCTGCTTGAGACGGGCCTCGTCGATGTGAGTTGGATCATTGATGAAGAGGCGCAGGCGCGTGATGCAGCCCTCGACACTCTCGACATTGGTTTTGCCGCCCAGCGCGGCCAGCAACTCCGCCGCCAGGCGCTCATCGGCATCCCTTGCCTCAACTGCTGTGCTCTCTGCCTCTGAGGTTGCCTCTCTCGTGGTCGCCTGCGCTGGGCGTGGACCGCGCTGGCTCTCGGGCAGAATCCAGTCGCTGCGGCTGTCGGTAGCCGGGCTGCCACGTCCCGGCGTCGCCAGATTGAAGCGCTCAATGCAGAAGCTGAAAATGAAGTAGTAGATGACGGCGTAGAGCAGCCCGATGAGCAGCAAGAGCAGTGGCTGGCTTGTGTTGGCCTTGCTGAAATTGATCAGGTAGTCGATCAAGCCGGCGGAGAAAGTGAAACCGATGCGGATGCCCAGAGCGGTACAGATGGCCAGGGCGGTACCGGTCAGCACGGCATGGATCAGGAAGAGGACAGGGGCTACGAAGAGAAAAGCGAACTCGATTGGCTCGGTCACGCCTGTCAGAAACGAAGTCAGGGCGGCGGAGAGCAGGATGCCGGCGGCCACGCGTGGATAATGAGCGCGGCGGATCATGGCCAGACAGGCGGCTGGCAGCCCAAACATCATCACGGGGAAGAAACCGGCCATGAAGTTGCCCGCCGTGGGATCACCGGCAAAATAGCGGTTGAGGTCACCGTTGACCAGGCCGTGCGCCGTGTGATAGGTGCCCAGCTGGAACCAGACGTAGGTATTGAGCACATGGTGCAGGCCGAAGGGAATCAACAGCCGGTTGAGGAAGCCATAGATCCCGGTGCCGATCGGCCCCAGGGCTACAATTCCTTGGCCGACGGCGTTGATGGCTCCCTGGATCGGCGGCCAGATCAGGCCGAAAATAACTCCCAGTACAAGAGCAACCAGGGCCGTAATGATAGGCACGAAGCGTTTGCCGCCGAAGAAGGCCAGATAGTCCGGCAGGCGAATGTCATGGAAGCGCCGATAAAGACCGGCGCTGACCAGCCCCATGATGATACCAGAGAAGACACCCATTGAGATCGAGGGATCTGGGGCGCCATTGACCTGGGGAATGATAACGTTGAAGACGCCGTTGAAGACCAGATAGCCTACCAGCCCGGCTAGCGCCGCCGCCCCCTCGCCACCAGTGAGTCCGATGGCAATGCCAACGGCAAAGATCAGCGAGAGATTCGCAAAGACGGCGTTGCCCGCCGCCGCCATCCAGGGCAGGTTGAGCAGGTCGGCTTGCCCAAAACGCAGCAGTAAACCCGCCGCTGGCAGCACTGCGATGGGGAGCATGAGTGAGCGCCCAATACTCTGTAAGGCTCCCAGCACACGATCGAAACCGCTGGTACGGGTGGAGGGAATAACACCGGAGGACGAGGTGTTTGCGGTACTCACGGCCTTTTCTCCTCTCTTGAAGAGACAGGTTCATCCTATCCGAGGACGTTTATGGGTATACTATACCCGCCCGCCATCTATTCGTCAAGTCATCTATACCACCTACGCAACGGGCAACACGCTGGCTGGACTGATTGCGTCCTGCTCGCGGCGGAGGCTCAGAATAAGCGAGAGGAAGCAAGCGGAAAAGAAAAAGCGGAAGCAAGCGGTAGTGACTCGCCGTCTGCTGCCGGCTACACTAGCCATGAGGACCTATCATCGTAGTGCTTGCTGCCCGCTCTGCTGAGGTCGCTGGCGCTGCCGCCTGGGTTGGGGCTGTCGCCATGCGTTGCTACTCCTAACGTCCTGATGAGCGATCTTCTGTGCGTCAGGGGGAAGGCGCTGGTTACTGTGGCGGGCAAGGCGAGAGGAAAGGGAGCTGCGACCACGGTGGTCGCTGTCAGACCGGGGCAGAGGGCCTCTCTTCGGAAAGAGGCACTCTCTGGCCCTAGTGCTCAAGGAGGACGAGCGTGACACGGCCTGATTGCTTGTCGGCTGCCAGCAAAGCAGCCACCAGCCTGCGCAAGCGGCCAGGTCAGCTTTTGCTGGTCCTGGTCACTGTGCTGCTACCATGCTCAGCGCTCACAGCCGTCGCGGAGGCGCGGGCGTTAACCGACCTCACCTGTGGCAGCGGGCAGACTCTCCTTATTAGCCAGACCATCTACATGCATCGCCTGACGGTAGCTCAGGGCTGTACCCTGGCTGCTCCCGACGGTTACAGCCTGACCCTGACCGTCAATGGTATTGAGACCGGCCAACGCCTCACCGCTACCGGAGGAGCCGCGACGGCCATTCAGCCCGGCACCTATCGCGGTGATGTTGTGCTCACAGTAGCCCAGGCTAATGCTATCAGCTGGCAGGGTTTGCTCTTCCCCTTCCGCCAGGCGCTCTATGTTGATAACAGCGGCATTGTGCGCGCGCGCTCGGTGCTGGCGGCGCTTCTGGGTGGTGTGCTGACAGCCACCACGGCCAGCAACGTTCGTCTCGTCTCCACTGGCGAAGCCTTCAATGGCATCTATGTGGCTGGCGGGAGCTATCTGCTGGAGCACCCTATGATCTCTTTCCAGGGCAATGGGCGCTCCGACTTTGTGGGCTATGGAGCGGCCATCGTTGGCACGGGCGAGGGCACGAGGCTGGTCGTTGACCATGCTTTCATCAACAATAGCGGGGCGGTGCGTACCGCCGTCGTCGCTGAAGGGGGAGCCAACGTCATCGTCAAGAATTCGACGATTGCCGTGCGCGATGGGATCTTGCCCGCTGATTATGTGCCCACGGTTGATCTAGCGTACATGGAATCAGCGCCCTGGATGCTGAGCATTGCTGGCAATGTGCGCGCCACCAACCTGCTTGGCGTCAATACCAAGGCGACCTACATCAATTCAACCCTCTCCTCGGAGGGCTGGGGTGTGCTCTCCAGCGACGTTGGTCAGGATGGGCAGCTTACCGCCATCAATAGCACCTTGATCAATACGGGCAGCGAGGGCGGCTATGGCTCCTATGCCATTGGCGATGCCGTCGAGCGCTTCCTGGGAACGACCTTTGATGTTGCTACCTACGCCAGCATCATCCGCGGCGGAACAGTCTTCTACGGCGACAGCACGCCGACGGCGGTGGCCCAGCTCAATAGCGCCCTCGATCTGGGTTTGAGCGCGCACGAGCTGGCACAGTTGCCGGTGCGGGCCACGGTCATCAATTCGCGCCGCTTTGGGGTGATGTGGCATGGTCCAGGGGCGGTCACGGTGACTGGCGGCACGCTCTTCAGGACCCAGGAAGCCACCTTCTTAGATAAAGGACAGGCGGTGACGATCACGGTCGATGGCTCGCAGGGGGCGCGCCTGTTGCCGGCCAACGGCACGCTGCTACAGCTGATGGAGAACGACGACCCAGGGCCGGTGATGGTCAATGGCAAGCTGGTCAACGCCGGCGTCTATACGGAGCCGAGCGGATTACCGGTCAAGGACAGCAGCTTCGATGTGACGGCGGTTCACAGCAGCGATGCCGTGGCGACCTTCTCGCAGATCGCTCTGACGGGCAATTTCTTCAATGGCATGCGGGGTGACATGAATATGGTGCTGACGTTCAATAAGGCCCGCCTGACCGGGGTGATTTCGGCTTCGCTGGCGCGCCATGCCGTGAGCACGATCACCTCAGCCCACTATCAGCAGTTGGGCGAAGTGAGCAATACGCCCTCGCCGGTTATTAACAATGGGGTGATCGTGACGCTCAACGCGGGATCAGGCTGGACGGTCACCGGGACCAGCTATCTGAGCAAACTGGTGCTTGCTCCGGGCGCGACCCTGACGGCGCCTGCGGGCCATACGCTCGCGCTGACGGTCGATGGGGTGCCGACACCCATTGTCTCCGGCCAGAGCTATAGCGGGAATATTGTGCTGGCAGTGCGCTGAGATGTGCGACGTACGATCTGGGGTGAAACGCTGCGCCTGATCGTGAGAGGCCAGGAAGAGGGTCTAGCGGGGCGATGATCAGCTCTCGTCTCGATAGACCCTCGCTCGCTGTGAGTGAAACGCGCTGTTAGGTTCCCGAGTGGGCCAGACCGATCCTGGGTTCTAGGCCGTCCCTCCCAGGCTTTGCTCTGGGCTGGGAGCGTTATCAAGGGCCGTCAGCGGGCTTCCGCAATTCCCGCAGAAGCGAGCAGCCACAACCCGCTCGTGACAGTTGGCGCAGGTAACCAGGGTATGGGCACTGGAGGTATTGGCGGGGCCGGCTGCCAGGGGGGAGCCGCAGAGATGGCAGTGCTGGGCTGCTTCGTCGTTGAGGGCTCCGCAGCGCGCGCAGTAGAGGCCGTGCAGGGTGCTGGTGCTAGCGCGCGTAGCCTGGGCCTGGACGCAGTAGGTTTCGATGGCTTGCCAGACGTCCTGGTAGAAGCTAAAGTCCCCAATGCCGCGGATCAGCGGGAAGATCAGGAGTGGCGGGAAGAACAAGGCGCTCCAGAGTATTCCTGTGAGCGGGCCTTCTAACCAGTGACTCTGGCCGACACTGACGCTGATGCCGTCGGGTAGGCGCGAGATGCTGACGCCGAGAGCGGTGCGCAGGCGTCCACTCCAGGGACGCGCCTGCGCAATCTGGACCAGAACGTGATCCCCCTGCCCAATCTTCTGGGCGATAGTGCTGAGCGCGCTACCTCCCCAGCCGAGATAGCTGTAGTTTTGGCCAAAGGTCTGGACGAGGTAGTCGGCCAGACCGTCCGGGGAAAGGCTGCCATGATAGATGCGCTGTTCCATGTGCAAAGCTCCTCCTTTGCTAACAGTCAGATCGGGAGACGCCCTTAAAGGGAAACAAACAGGCTGATCAACGCTGAGAGAGACCTGGCTTCCGTAGCTGGGCAGCCTCGGACGGTCTTCACCGCTGGCCGCCCGCAAGAAAGGGAGTCGGGAGGAGCACGAAAGAGCATGAAGTAGGTTTGGATAGGCGCAGAGAAGCAGCCCACTGCTGTGCAGCACTGACAGAGACCGCCAGGTCGCTGACGTGAACATCGCTGGCCCTCCTTGGACACCGAGCTAAGCAATGCGGCCCGCGCGGCCCTGGTGGGTAGCACCCGTAGCACTCTGCCAGTCCGCCCGGCTGCTGGGCTGCTATATGGTTGTCTCAGATACTGGGCAGTCTTTCCTGTTTTGCTCCTGAGTCTCTCCTGACTAGATCTGCCAGCCTGCTTCTATGGTAGCAGAAAATGCGTGATAAATCAATTGTTCTCCTACTGGATGCCATACTGCCCTGGTGAGGTCGCGTGACGAGCCTTCCCGGAGGCTTGCTCCTGCGGCGTTGGACGAAATATAACTGAGCCTTAACAACTCCTGCCTGATCTATTAACCTCCTCTTAGCATAGCCGCCCTACCATGAAGAAGCGTGAAGAGAGCAAGCGTACGGAGAGACTGGGCCTGCGCTCTGTGCTCCGCCTCGGGCCTGCCTGCCGTTGACCTGCTGTCTTGCCATTTGTCCATCTGCTGGATGCGCTTGCGGTTGCCTGTTCTATCGGGCAGTGGAGATTGCTGCTTTAAAAGCTGATTTAGCATGTTAGATCAGCAGTTCTTCTCACTTAACCGTGTAGCTTTATTCACCGTGCATGCCAACGATCAGGAGGTAGCCTTTTGATGCGCCCTGGACGCAGCCGGGAACGGCTGCTATTCAATGATCTCTTAGGCCAGCAGAGCCGTCGCCACTTTCTGCGGCGGGCAGGTGTGGCGGGCCTCTCGGCCAGCGCTCTGGCGGCCATGCTAGAAGCCTGTGGGGGCAGTAGCACTGGCAGCAGTGCCTCCACTGCCAATGTCAACATGGCTGGTCCCATCAAGATGGACACGCTGATTGCCAACGCCAAAAAAGAGGGCCAGCTGCAGGCTGTGGGCATCCCGCCCGAGTGGGCTGACTACAAAGATATCCTGGCCGGTTACACCAGCCATTATGGCCTGCCTATCTCCTACAAGGCCGAAGCCGAATACTCCTCGGCTCAGGAACTGGAGGTCTTCAAGAACTCAAAGACGCGTCCCCACGGCGACATTGGCGATGTCGGCTTCAAGTTCGGCCCACTGGCTGTTCAGCAAGGTCTGGTCGCTCCCTATAAGCATGCCCACTGGGACGACATTGATGCCAACCTCAAAGATCCCAATGGCTACTGGTGCACCGAATATTATGGTGCGCAGGCTTTCGTCATCAATACGGACATTGTTAAGAAGCCCCCGACTTCCTTTGCTGAGTTGCTGCACGGCAGCTATAAAAATATGGTCGGCATCGATGGCGACCCGCGCCAGGCCAATGATGCCTTTCTGGCCGTCTTTGCCGCTGCCCTGGCCAATGGTGGCAGCCTCGACAATATTCAGCCCGGCATCGACTATTTTGCTCAGCTCAAGAAGAGTGGCAATTTCACGGTCGCTCGCTCCAGCATTGCCAATATTTCGACCGGCGAGGTGGCCATTGCCGTGATGTGGGACTACCTTGGACTGGGTTTCCGCGATCAGCTGGCTGGCAAGCCTCATCTGGAGGTGATCATTCCCTCCGATGGCTCGATTGCCGGCCCCTATGTCTCCGTAATCAATAAAACGGCGCCTCATCCTTTCGCCGCCCGCCTCTGGATCGAATATATTTTCTCCGACGAAGGGCAGCTCTTCTACCTGAAAGGCTACGCTCATCCGGCCCGCTACCAAAAGCTGGTAGCTGCTGGCAAGGTTCCCCCTGATCTGGCGGCCAAGCTGCCGCCTGCTGAGCAATATGCCAATGTGCGCTTCCCGTCGCTGGCTCAGCTCAATGCTGCTTCGACCCTGGTCAATAATAACTGGGGTCCACAGGTGCTTGGCTCCTAGCCAGGCGAGAAAGGCAGGGAAGGAAGAAAGCGTTCTCGATGGGGCGGGCGCGCTCCGCTCGTCTGCCGGTCCGCCTGGTCCTGGTGGGTTGACCGGGAAGGCGCCCGCCCGGACCTGTGATCGGCTGCTCATCTGATCAGGAGGTATGCCCATGCTCGTACGGGCGCGAGATGAGAGGGAGGGGCAGGCTCTGGCTGGCGTTGCCAGCCGAACGACCGGCGGCCAGCCTCAGCGCCGCGCCGGGCGTCTGGCTGGCCTGGTTACCTGGTCGGTGCTCATCCCTTTCTTACTCTTTTGTTTGCTCTTCGAGCTGCTCCCGGTGATGATCACGATTCAGGGAAGCCTGACGAATGGTGGCACCACCGGCTTGAGTCTGGCTAGCTATCAGCGGCTCTTTGGCCAGGCCAGTAATCTGCGGGCCTTTCAGAACAGCATTGCGCTCTCTCTGGTCACCGCGCTTATCGGGGGGCTGGTCGGAGCTGTGGCGGCCTATGGCCTGGCCAGCCTGCGCCAGGGATGGCTGCGCAATCTGCTGGTCAGTTTCTGCAGCATCGCCGCGAATTTCGCCGGTGTCCCCCTGGCTTTCGCCTTCATCGCGACGCTCGGGGTCACTGGCTTCGTGACGGTGGCCCTGCGCACCTGGCTGCATCTCGATCTCTACAGTCTCGGCTTTAGCATCTATCAGTTCTGGGGCCTGGTGCTGGTCTATGTCTATTTCCAGCTCCCGCTGATGGTCCTGGTGACGCTGCCCGCTTTGAATGGGCTGCGCCCCGAGTGGCGTGAAGCCGCCGTCAATCTGGGAGCCTCGCCAGCAGGGTACTGGTGGCGCGTAGCTCTGCCCATTCTCTTCCCTTCGCTGGTGGCCGGGACCATGCTGCTCTTCGCCAATGCCTTTGGGGCCTTTGCTACGGCCTACGCTCTGGCTCAAGGGAATATCAACCTGGTCCCCATTCTGATCGATTTTCTGGTCAATGGCAACGTGACTGTCGACTTTGGCCTGGGCGATGCCCTCGCCGTTGGCATGATAGTCGTGTTGCTGGCCGTGGTTGCGCTCTATACGACGATGCTCAGGCGGGCAAGCCGCTGGCTGGGCCGCTAGCGAACAGATACGCTCGCAAGGATACGTAAGGAGGTAGAGAGATGCGACAAACGGTGAGCCATTGGCGCGGACTGCTGGCGACCCGACTGGCGCTCGGCCTGGTACTGCTCTATCTGCTGATCCCGCTGGGGGCCACGCTGGCCTTTGGTCTCAGCGGCGGTCACGGCTGGAGGGGAGATCTCTCGGCCCTCAGTGCCGTCTTTGGCGATCCTGATTTCTGGCTGACCCTGCTGACCTCGCTCGGGCTGGCGGCGGGGACTACCTTGCTGGTCCTGCTGCTGCTCACGCCCACTGCTTATCAGGTGCGGCTGCGTCTGCCGCAGGGGCGCGGGCTCCTTGAAACCCTGGCCCTGCTCCCTTTCGCTGTGCCGCCTATTGTGCTCGGGACTGGCCTGCTGCAGGAATACAATGGCACCGCCGCCAACAGTCCGCTGGTGGTCCTGCTTTCCTTGGGCCTGGTGCCGTTGCTGAGCAATGTATTCCCCTTGCTTGACATTCCTCTCTTGCTCGTCTGCTCCTATGTTATTGTGGCGCTGCCGTTTGCCTATCGAGCCATTGACAACAGCCTGCGCGCGGTTGATGTCAAAGTCCTCACAGAGGCAGCGGCCAGCCTGGGAGCGGGCTGGTGGCAGACGCTGCTACAAGTGATTCTGCCCAATATCTGGCCGGGTGTCTTGACGGCTGCTCTCCTGACCTTTTCGACGGTGATGGGCGAGCTGACGCTGGCCAGCCTCTTCAATACCTATACCTTCCCGATTTATCTGAACATGACAGGGCAGAATGACCCGCATCGGGCGGCCTTGCTGGCGGTGCTCAGCTTCCTGCTGACGCTCTTCTGCGTCCTGGGCATAGTGCCGGGCAGCCGTCTCCATGCTGGGGCAGGCCGGGCCGCTCTCCCAGGGCAGATCGAGGGGGCGGGACTGCGCTAAGTCGGCTGGCTGACGAGCTGGCCGGCTGTGGTTATAGAGCATAAGGATAGCGTCTATGGCTTTTCTAGAACTGCAGGAGCTGACCAAATCCTTCGGAAAGACGCGGGCGGTTGAGCGCATCTCTTTGGGGGTTGAGCGAGGAGAGTTTCTGACGCTCTTGGGGCCGAGTGGTTGTGGCAAGACTACCGTGCTGCGTCTCGTCGCTGGTTTTGAGCAACCGGATGCCGGGCATATCCTTCTTGACCAGGAGGAGATCACAACCCGCCCGGCCAACCGGCGCCCGATGGGCATGGTCTTTCAATCCTACGCTCTCTTCCCCCATATGACCGCTGAGCAGAACGTCGCCTTTGGCTTGCGTCTCAGGCGCTTGCCTCCTGCCTTGATCCGCCAGCGCTGCGAGGAGCTGCTCGCCCTGGTGGGGCTGGCCGAGCGAGCGCGCAGTTATCCGCATCAGCTCTCGGGCGGACAACAGCAGCGTGTTGCTCTGGCGCGCGCCCTGGCGGTCGAGCCGAAAGTGCTGCTGCTCGACGAGCCGCTCTCGGCGCTGGATGCGGCAGTGCGTGTGACCTTGCGCGAAGAGATCCGGCGCATCCAACAACAGCTTGGAATGACCGTCATCTACGTGACCCATGATCAGGAGGAGGCTCTGGCGATCTCCGGCCGCATCGCCGTCATGGCTCGCGGTCGTCTTGAGCAGCTTGGGACGCCCGAGGAGATCTATCGCCGTCCGCGTACGGTCTTTGTGGCGGGCTTTGTCGGGGCCAGTACCCGATTGTCAGCTCGCCTGGAACGTGCGGTGGAAGGCCGCTGTCGCCTTGACGGAATACTTCTGCGTGTTCCGCCTCAGCCAGAGCTGAGCGATGGCTCTGCCGTGCTACTGGTAGTGCGTCCAGAGCTGGTCACACTGTGCCAGCTCAACGAGGCGAGCGGCGCAGCAGCGGATGGGGGTGGTCAGAGGCAGGGGCAGGAGAATGTGCTCCTGGGTACCGTGGAGCTGCGTACCTTTCTGGGTGCGGTGACGCGCTTCCGCGTGCGCGCCGCTGGTGGCCAGCTCTTCACCGTTGACCTGCCCGGTCTGCAGGCCGGGACCCTGGTCCCCGGTCAGCGTGTCCGGCTCTCTTTCCCGCCTGAAGCCTGTCTGGTACTGCCGCTTGAGGAAACCGGCTCGGGGGTGACAGCGCTTCCTGTTCCTGAATGGCCAGCTGGCACAACCGGGCAGCCAGGTCCCGAGCGCGAGCCGCAGCCGGAGCATGCTTGAGCGCGGTCCGTAGCTGCCCTGCCCTGGGTGGCCGCTGGTCTGGCTGTCTGCCGGGCTCGCTCCGCTTCTCCGCCCATATGTGAGCCGGCGAGCCGAGACAGAGAAGCGCCCATCGGAAGAGAGCGGCCATGATGGCGCGGCCTCTTCCCGACGGGCGCGGCGGGCCAGGAGGAGCGAGCAGACGAGCGAGCGACAGTGACCCTGGCCCGCGGACACTCACGGTCACGGCGCTCCGACTGGGGGGCGCCATGCCGGGGGTGCCATCAGGAGTGGGTATAGATGCCGAATTCCCAGAGCGAGTAGCCGTAAGGAGTGCCGCGCGCTGTTCCGTAGAGGCGCACGTAGCGCCCCGAACCGCTCACGTCGAAATCGTCGACGCCGCCGGTCCCGCTGGTCGTCGAATAAATCGTTGTCCAGGTGCTGCCATCGTTCGACACCTGGATCTGATAGGCCGAGCCGTAGGCCGCCTCCCAGACCAGCTGTATATGGCTGATCTGAGTCACCTGGCCCAGATCGACCATGATCCATTGGGGATCGCTCCAGTCGCTGGCCCAGCGCGTTGACAGGTTGCCATCGGTGGCATTCGACGGTGGATAGGGGGCGCCGTTGCCGGTTGTCTGGTAGGACGAGGCTGTAGTGGGCTTGCCAATAGCCACATTGGTCCCGTTCACAGGTGGAGGCACCACCTTGAACGAGCGCGTCTCGATGCCAACGTTGCCCTGGCCATCGTAGGCGTACAGATAGACCTTCCAGGTGCCCAGCACCTTGGGCGCCGTCACCGTGAAGGTGCTTGTGCCTGTCTGGCTAAAGGTGGCATAGCTCAAGCCAGTGCTGCCATCGATGTACTTGCTGCAGAACATGATGGTGTAGCGCAGCAGATTGCCGCCGGGATTACTGACGCTGGCGCTCAAAGTGAACTGGCCGCCGGCTGGCACCGTGTTTGTGCTCACTGTCAGGTTGGAGATCACCGGTGGGGTGCTGCTTGCGGGTGGCGTCTGCCCTGTATAGAGCTGCTGAACTGTGTAGTACGCCAGCCGTTTCCAGCCGCCGGTTTTCAGATTGAACCAGACGCCGCCGAAGTCGTTCTCGATGCCATAGTTGAAGAGCGTCGCTCCAAGTGCCACCCCGCTATGGCTGGTAATACAGTTCCAGGCATTGGCGTAGCCCTGGGCCGACTGCACATCTGTGCTTTCCTGGGGGACGCCGTTGGCATCGTTGGGCACCTCCCATTCACCCGGTGGCCCCGACTCGGTCACGATGTAGGGAACCGTATAGCCGCCGTTGATCCAGTCCTGCTTGACGTTGCAGACCGCTCCGTAGGAGTTGACCGCGTAGAGATCCAGGTGAGGCGCATTGGCCTTGTAGTACTGCCAGGCGCCGGTCCAGGCGTCGGTCGAGGTTACTGGATGGTTCGGGTCGATGGCGTGAATCGCCTGGGCTACCTGATCGACGAACTGCGCATAGGCGTTGCGCTCCTGCTCCAGTTGTGTACCCGAAAAGGTGTTCTGGAGACTGAGCAGCACCTCGTTGCCCACGTCCCACATCAGGACCGCCGGGCTGTTTTTGTAGGTGTTAACCAGGTTCTGGATGGCGCTGAGCTGGCTCGCCTTGTAAGCGCTGTCATTCACATAATCCGCGCTCTGTGAGAGCCAGAAGCCGTTAATAACCTTAATGCCATAGGCGGCGGCGGCGTCGAGCAGCGACTGCGTGCTGCTATCGGTTCCCCAGGTGCGGATCGTGTTGACGCCGAGGGCCTGCAGGTCGGGCATGTAGGCCAGGGCGGCAGCGTTCGGAGGGCCGAAGGTGACGCCCTTGATCAGGTAGGGCGAGCCGTTGACCAGCAGTTGCCAGTTAGCCTGTGTCCCTGTGACTTTGACGACACTGGCTCCGCTCGGCGTTGGCGGCGTCGTCAGAGCCGGCGGCGCTGTGCCCGTTTTCTGGTAGACTGCTACCGAGGCGATGCTCAAGGTGCCGCCCGAGGAGGTAGCGCTTGTGGGCGTTGTGCAGCCGCAAACGGTGTTTGGGAAGGAGCCGCCGATGGCCAGATCGAAGATCAGGAAGAAGCTGTGATCGACGGCTGCCTGCCAGGCGCTCACGCCGACCTGGCTCTCGCGCACGATCCAGATCTGCTGATTGTCCAGGTACCAGCGAATTTGCTCATCTGAGAGGCTGCGATCGATGATCACTGAGTAGGTGTGATAGCCGCTCTGGCAGCCTGGGCAGGTGGCCAGGCCGCTGGTCAAGCCGTTGTACTCATTGCAAGGGCCGCCTGGGGCGCTGCCGCAGTGCAGCGTTGCGATCTCAGCATTGCGCCCGTTGACATCTTCTAAAATGTCGATCTGACCGACAGCAGGCCAGTTCTGATAGTTGCCGCGGTACTGGGCACCCATAGCGCTGAAGGCCGGCCAGTAGCCAAGGCCATTGCTCGGCTCAGGCTGTTTGATGGAGGCCGTGATTTGCAGCATGCCTCCTGCTGGGGCGGCGAAGTCGCTGCGTTTGGTCTCGATGCGCCCCGAGGTCCAGCTCCCATTGTTGTTAATAGCAGTGATATTGAGGTGGTTATTGCCGTCGAGATAGACGTTGCTGGTCGAGTTACTCATGGTCTCGACCTCGCCAGTTCCCCAATTTGCCGCTCCGCCTGGGTAGCTGGTGCCGGTATCAATGATCCAGTTATCTGCCGAGGGCGAGCTGCCCGCAGGCCCGCTGAAGTTATCGCTCCAGACCAGCGTCCAG
>NZ_MCIF01000002.1:5892512-5911202 GCF_003268475.1 Thermogemmatispora tikiterensis
TATGGGGGCAGCGGCCAGCGCTACAGGTGCCCGGACCAGCAACGCTGCTAAAGCACTCCATGAGCACAGCAGCGTGAGAATCAGCAGCCAGCGAGTCAGGTGCGGCAGCGGCGAGGGCGGAGACGAGGATGATGGCGACCTCTGTAACTCAGGCTGCCTTGCTGCGTTGGGAGTAGGTGCGTCCATGACAACTCCTTTGCTTGCTTCTTTGCTGCACAAGTCGGTCGATCGGATGAGATCGCGGTAGGTCGGCAGAGCCGAAAAGCCGGCTCCGCTCGGCTCATCTCGCGCTCGGTCTCTCTCCTCGCCTGTCTCCAGGGAGGGGGCAGCGCGCAGTTCTCCCCCCTTTCTTTTCGAAAATTTGCGAAATCAATATCGAAGACTTTGTCTTGAATATAGAGAATTCGCGGCTCTCTGTCAAGGGGGATGAAACCATCAATGCTTTTTTTCGAAAAAAGCGAGCGCAAGCGCCGCGGCCTCTATCTCTCCATCCTCTGAGGAACATGCGGGACTGCCCGCCCCTGTCGCGCACTGTTGCGGGTCCTGCGTCCATCTCTCCTTGGGGATGAGAGGGAGCGCGGGCCTCTTTGCCCGGCTCGACTCTCCGGGATCGCTTTATTCCTGCTGCTGGCGCGGTGGAGAGCACGACTGACGTTCCACCAGATGTGTTGGCAGCACCACGCGTGGCATCTCCAGCTGCTCACCATTGATGAGGCGTAGCAGCATCGTCGCCGCCGTTCGGCCTAGCTCCAGGCGGGGCGCGTGAATAGTCGTCAGCGGTGGGTTCATGATCTCGGTATAGGGCAGATTATCGAAGCCCACCACGCTCATTTGCTCAGGGACGACCAGCCCGCGCTCATGCAGGGCCCGGTAGACGCCAGCCGCCTGGCGATCGTTGCCGGCGAAGATCGCCGTGGGTGGCTCGGGCAGCTCTAGCAAGCGCAGGGTAGCCTGATAGCCGCTGGCTTCGGTAAAATCGCCATCGCACTCTAGTTCAGGCATGAGTGGCAGCCCAGCGGCATCTAAGGCGGCCCGGTAGCCGGCAATGCGCTCGATGGCATCCCTGGCCGGGGAGGTCTTGCCGATGTAGGCAATGCGCTGGTGGCCAAGCCGGAGCAGATAGGTTGTGGCGACAAATCCTCCCTCCCAGCTCGTGATGCGCACCGAGGGCGCTGTGGCCTGCAGACCTCCCTGGTTGTGAATCAAAACAAATGGCAGGCCCGAGCGCTCAAGCTGCTCGATGGCTCGCTCCGATGGGAGGACCACCAGGATGCCATCGGTCGAATGGTCGGTGACCGTGGTGATCCAGCGCACCTCTTCCTCCGGCTTATAGTCGGTGGCCGTCAAAACCAGGCGCAGGCCAGCCTCGCGCAGTACCTGGGCTACTCCCTCCAGGATGGGCAGATAGTATTCGTCGTCCAGCCGTGGCAACAGCAGGTCGACCAGACCAGTCTTCCCTTTGCGCAGCGCTCGCGCCGCGCGGTTGCGCACAAAACCGTACTCTTCGATAATACGCTCGACTTTCTCGCGCGTCGGTAGCGAGACGTCGGCCCGCCCGTTCAGAACTTTGGAGACCGTGGGAACCGAAACTCCCGCTATTCTGGCAATTTGGGCGATCGTGGGGCGCCCGTCGATGTTGTGTCGTCTTGCCATTGACTTGTGTTGTGCTTGCTCCCCTCTGAAAGTTTCCGACCTATTATAGCACAGCCACTGCGCAATCATCTGTGCTTTCCCTGGCTCCTTCCCTTCTGTTGTCGCTATTGCTGCTAACCCTTCGGCTCGCTCTCTTGACAAGCAGAGGACAAATCCGTATAGTTTCTTGTGGAAAACGATTTCGATTTCTTTCGAAAGAATGGTAAGCCTGAGATCCCGGCCTGCTGGCCCCCCTCGCCGCAACCGGTGGGCTAGCCGGGCCGAACAGCACAGAAAGGAGGCGAGACCCCTCTTGTCCAATTGTCTTGACAGAACGTAGCAGGCCTGGGCAGCAGCCGGCCCGCTACTCTACCAGCTTACTCGTGGGACGGCTGACTTAACTGATCTGCTGGCTGGCCCGGCACATGACTGGTGGAATGGGGCAAGGCCGGACTGGGCTGGGTCTCTCATCCTTCCCGCCAGCAGCGACCATTCAGAAAGGAGATGTCATGGACGCATATGCTCCCAGGGCGAACCAACGGCGCAGGATTGCGCAACAAGGTCTTTTGAGTCTACTAATCCTCCTCTCTATTTGCTCGCTCTTTCTCGTGCTGCCAGCGCTGAACTCGGCCCCTCATGCCCATGCGGAGGCACCTGTGCAGATCAACGCAGGTGGGCCGGCGGTGGCGCCGTTTATGGCGGACAGCTACTATAGTGGAGGGACGACGGCCAGCACGAGCAATGCGATTGATACGTCGGGGGTGACGAACCCGGCGCCGCAGGCGGTCTATCAGAGCAATCGCTACGGCAACTTTACCTACACGGTGCCGAACCTGACGGCGGGGGCGGCTTACACGGTGCGGCTGCACTTTGCTGAAACGTACTGGAATGCGGCGGGCAAGCGGGTCTTCAATGTGAGCATCAACGGGCAGCAGGTGTTGACGAACTTTGACATTTATGCGGCGGCGGGAGGGGCGAACAAGGCGGTGGTGAAGGAGTTTAGTGTGACGGCCTCGGCGAGCGGGACGCTGACAATCCAGTTCAGCACGGTGGTGGATAATGCCCAGGTCAATGGGCTGGAGATCCTGCCAGCGGCGGGCGGCACGCCTACCCCCACGCCTACCTCTACACCATCTCCGACCCCGACCCCGACGGGGACCCCGCCAGCGGGTACGCCCAATTTCGGGCCGAACGTCTACATTTTCGATCCCTCGATGCCCAGCTCGACCATTCAGAGCACTCTTGACGCCATCTACAGCCAGCAACAGACCAACCAGTTTGGCACCAATCGCTACGCTCTCCTCTTCAAGCCGGGTACCTACAATGTCACGGTCAACGTCGGCTTCTACACTCAAGTGCTAGGACTGGGTCGCTCGCCCGACGATGTCGTGATCAATGGAGCGGTCAATCTCGATGCGGCCTGGATGAACGGCAACGCTACGCAGAACTTCTGGCGCGGTGCCGAGAATCTCAAGATCATCCCCTCTGGTGGCTGGAACAAATGGGCCGCGGCTCAGGCCTCGCCGCTGCGCCGCGTTGACATCCAGGGCAATCTGCTGCTCTGGGATGGCGGTTGGGCCAGCGGAGGCTTCCTTGCCGATAGCCTGGTCACCGGTCAAACACAGTCCGGCTCGCAGCAGCAGTGGTTCTCGCGCAACGACCAGCTTGGCAGCTGGAACGGCGGCGTCTGGAACATGGTCTTTGTGGGAGTCAACGGCGCGCCGCCACCGAGCTTCCCCAATCCGCCGGAGACGGTCGTCAACCAGACGCCAGTGATTCGGGAGAAGCCTTTCCTCTATGTCGACCAGAGCGGCAACTACTACGTCTTCGTGCCAGCGCTGCGCAGCAATAGTCAGGGGACAACCTGGGCCAATGGGACGCCGGCAGGTACCTCGATTCCCATCAGCCAGTTCTACATCGCCCATCCGGGGGACTCTGTTGCCACCATTAACAATGCCCTGGCCCAAGGTCTGAACCTGCTTTTCACCCCCGGTGTCTATCAGCTCAATGGCACCATCAACATCACGCGCCCGAACACGGTCGTGCTGGGCCTGGGGCTGGCGACGCTGGTGCCGCAGAATGGGGTCATTCCCATGACCGTGGCCGACGTTGATGGAGTCTCAATCGCGGGTCTCCTCTTTGACGCCGGTCCGGTCAACTCGCCGGTGCTGCTCCAGGTTGGCCCCAGCGGCTCCTCACAGAACCATGCCGCCAATCCAACCGTGCTCAGTGATGTCTTCTTCCGCATTGGCGGAGCTGGCCCCGGTCAGGCCACTCAGAGCCTGGTGATCAACAGCAATAACGTCATCGGTGATGATCTCTGGCTGTGGCGGGCTGACCACGGCAGCGGCGTCGGCTGGACCGTCAACCCTGCCGCCAACGGGCTGGTGGTCAATGGCAACAACGTGACCATGTACGGCCTCTTCGTCGAGCACTATCAGCAGTACGAGGTCATCTGGAACGGCAATGGTGGGCGCACCTACTTCTTCCAGAACGAGATGCCTTATGATCCGCCCAACCAGGCAGCCTGGATGAACGGCAGTACGCGCGGCTATGCGGCCTACAAGGTGGCGAACTCGGTCACCAGTCATGAAGCCTGGGGCGTGGGCAGCTACTGCTACTTCAATGTCGATCCCTCGATTGTGGCGGATCGCGCCTTTGAGGTGCCCGATACGGCGGGGGTGACCTTCCACGACCTGGTGACGGTCTCGCTCGGCGGCGTGGGGACCATCCAGCACATCATCAACAACACTGGCGGCCCTTCAAATTCGACCACGACGAATGCCTACCTGGTGAGCTATCCCTAGCTAGGGGTTGCTTGCCGCTGGGCTAGGAAGGCTGGAAGAAAGAAAGAGAGAGTACGAGGCCCCGCGAGAGCTGTGCAGGTGCAGGCTCGCTGCTCTGTCAGTGCTCTCGGGGCCTGTGGGCGCAAGCGTCTCGTTTCTCCTCTCCTCTCCTCTCCTCTCCTCTCCTCTCCTCTCCTCTCCTCTCCTCTCCTGCTGTGGACGTGCCAGTCTGTTCATTCCTCTCTCGTTAGAGGGCCGTGGCAACTGCCAGCTGCTCTCTCCACTGCCTGGCCGCTGGCTGTCTGGTCTCCGGCTGCTCTGCTGGCCTAAAGATGACCTGGTCGGCTGTGCAGATGAAGGAATGGTTCCAGGTCTCAAGGGCCTTTTCCCACTCTAGCAGATCTGCTTTCTGCTGCTCTGCCGTCAGCAGGCGGGCAAAGCCGTAGCCTGAGAGCAGCAAGGGAATGCAGATGCCTACCACGGCCAGAGCGTATTGCAGGAAAGTGAATTGGCCGCTCGCGCAAAGCAGCATGACGGCGATGAGTGTGACGGTCTCTGTGATGCCCCCTACGGTAATGGGCCAGAGGAGAAAGCTGCGCTCGCGTGGTGGGGCTGGAGGAGCCAGCCGTGGGTCCTCGCGCTGCCGACTCTGCTTGTAAAGCTTCGGTACAGATACGACGCTTTTGCTCTGATGACAGATCGGACAGGCAGGCATTGCTGTTGAGAGTTGGCGCTGCGATGTTCTTGGGAGATCAATCATAGGTTCATCAGCTCCTTCGGCTTTTATTGCTCTTGTATGATAGATTCACTCGATCCGCTGTGTCTCTTTCCTGCTGAAGAATAGAAGAAGACCATCAGTGCTGGCCTGGTCAACAGGGAGCAGGATCTCAGCTAGTCTTTCTTTGCTCTTCTTCAAGTCTAGGGGCAGGAAGCGTCAGCTACCAGAACCAGTCGCTAAGGGTTACCCATGCTCGAGCCAGGGGGAAGACTCTCCTCTTGGGAAAGGGGATGCGCCTGGTAGGGAAGGCTAGAACTGCCCTGGAGACGGTGCTGACGGTATCAGCTCGCCAGACGAGAGATGCTATACTCTAAGCAAAGCCTTGAGAAACCCTCGGGAAAAGTCTGGGCTGACTAAGAGCACAGGCTGTCTGCTTGCTGGCTTCCTCCGATCGGAGGGGGCCAGATTCCTGCCCCGGACGGCGGCCTTGCTCGCCTGGACGACTCTTACTGACTGAAAGCATACTTATGGTCAGGCACTGGCAACACAATGTAACTCTCTACCAATTGCGTATCTTTCTGGCGGTGCTGCGACACCGTAACTACACGCATGCTGCTGAAGAACTGCACCTGAGTCAGCCGGCGGTCTCGGCCCAAGTCCACGAGTTGGAGCATCTGCTAGGCTTAGCGCTCTTTGAGCAGGTTGGTAAGCGTCTGGTGCCCACCCAGGCGGCGCTGGTCCTTGAAGAGCATGCCCGCAAGGTCATGGCGGAAATTGAAGCGGCGGCGGACGCCCTGGAAAGCCTGCATCGCATTGAAGCAGGCCGCCTCTCTCTGGTTGCCAGTACGACCATCGGCAATTACCTCTTGCCTGTCACGCTGGCTCTCTTTCACCGCCGCTATCCTCGCGTCGAGATTGAATTGACCATTGAGAACTCCCAGGCAGTCTATGAAGAGGTACGGACTGGTAGGTGTGAACTGGGGCTGATCGAGAGCCGTGTCGAAGCGCTTGATGAGAGCCTGCTGCTGACCCCTTATCGCCGGGATGAGCTGGTGCTGATTGTGCCTCCCTGGCATCCCTGGGCTCATCTGGAGAGTGTCCCCTTAGCCGCTCTGCGTGAGGTGACGCTGCTTTGGCGCGAGCCCGGGTCTGGAACGCGTAGCGTGATTGAGGCGGCTTTTCAGCAGGCTGGAATTCAGCCCCCGGTTACGATGCAGCTCGGCAGCAATGAGGCGCTCAAGCGGGCTGTAGCGGCCAATATGGGCGTGGCAATCGTTTCGCAGGCGGCGGTTGCCGCTGAGGTTACCGCTGGCTGGCTGAGTACCGTACGCATTGGCGATGGCGCGCTCCAGCGGACCTTGCATCTGGTGCAGCGTCGGGCGGGGCATCTCTCGCCTGCGACCCAGGCTTTCCTGGCCTTACTCTTAGAGCCGGAGGCTGAGCAGGCTACCAACAAGGCGCCGGACCGCTAAGGCTCCGCGACTATTGCCCGAAAGAGGATCGGCTTTCGGAAACTGGCCGGCAGGCCGGAGCGGGGGGACCCAGGGATGGAGAAGTCGGGTCGATTTCCCCGGCTCCGGCCTGCCATTGTGGCTCGACTGGTGTGTAAGCCTGGCCACTGAGGAGGTGAGGGAATCAGGGCGTGGCTGTCAGCGGGACTGGCCCAGGAACGGGCGTCAGCAGCAGCGGCGGTCGCGGGGGCTGCGAAAAGTCGAAGTCGGCGACCAGGTTCCCCAGGATCGGTACTTGCTCGCGGACTGTGGGCCGTGGGTCGGGACGCCCATCGGTTTGGGGATTAAGGCGCTGCCCGTTGAGAAAGTCATCTTCGATGAACTTCAGATAGGCGTCGAAGCTCAGGGTCTGGTGATCGATAAAACCTTGTCTGGCATAGGGACTGATCACCAGGCCAGGGACGCGCAGTCCGTAGCCGTTGGCGTCGACGTGTGGTGGCACCACATGGTCATAGAAGCCTCCCCAATCGTCCCAGGCCAGGAAGATAGCGCTGCTCTTCCAGTCGGGGCTGCTCATGACGGCGTTGATGAGTCGCGTGACGTAGGCTTCGCCAGTGCTGACCAGCGCCGGGGGATGCTCGCTATCCTTGCTGTTAGGCACGATCCAGCAGACATTAGGGAGCTTCCCCTCACGGGCGGCTGTAAAGAAGTTTGACAGGTCCTCGATGTTGTCAAGCTGGTGATCCTGCTTGACGGTATCGAAGTTGGGAAGCGGGTTCCAGATGCCGGGTACGTGCACCTGTTGTGGCTGTGGAGTGCAGATCATCTGGTCATCTTCGCAATCAGGCTCAGCTCCCTGATCCAGATAGTAAGCCCAGCTGACATGGTGCTGGTAGAGCAGGTAGGTGAGATCTGTCCAGGCATAGTCGGCTTTGCCGGGAGCTGCCTGTTTCGTACTGACCGGTCCCTGAATGTTGTTGACGCAACTCATGGGATCGCCGGCCCGGCGGCAGCGAGCGGACCAGGCTGAGACAAGGTAGAGATGCGAGGGCAGGCTCCAGGAGGCCACCGATTCAAAGAGGTGATCCTGCAGGACGAAATCATGGGCATAGGTCCAGTAGTTCGGGATCTCGCGAGCGTCGTGGTAGCCCATGACATCCTCTGGCTGGGTTCCACTGCAGATCGGATTCAAAGTCTGCCCACAGCCGCGGCGGCCTTGCTCGGCCTGGCCAATGAAGCCATCCATCTTACCGCCGTCAATATCAGCGCGCGCGTTCGCGGCTCCATGTGGGCCGCCACCATTGAGGTCCTGTGTATCATGATAGGGCTTAACGCATTGCCTGGTGGCCGGGTCGGGTACACAGACTGTGGGGACGCCGTTACGCATGGGGATGCCGTCGGCTCCCGGGAAGGTACCAAAATAGCTGTCGAAGGAGCGATTCTCCTGCATGATGATAATGACGTGCTGGATAAGATGGATACCCTGTGCCGGTGGCGTCGGAGGCTGAGGGGCGCCGCTGACGCAGGCCGGTAGCAGCCCTGCCAGTAAGAGTGCCACAGCGAGCCAGCACCAGGTTCGCTGGCGGGATAATGATGGTCGCAAAGCATGACGCATTGGTCCGGGTCCTCACTCGTGGTGTTCACTGAAGGTGCTCTTTCTGCGCAAAAAGTCTCTCCGGCTTGACTGGTGAGGAATGGGGAGGGTAGACCTCCCCTCCAAGAGGATAGCAGACGAGACTCTAGAAAGTCTCAAGAATGGCTCAGCCTTTGATCTATTTGCTTGTGGCTGGCAGATGGGACAGGTGAAGAAGAGGGGGGGCTTATGTTCCTGGAGGAGGCTCAGCAGCGGAGCGCTCTACCTCGGCTTTTTGGCTATGTGGAGCACGTGGTGAAGGAGAGCGCGAGGGTTTGTCCGCGGCGCCAGCCATGAGGCTGATGCCCAGGCTCAGGAGGACGATGAGGCCGAGGGCGAGGCGCAGGCCCAGAAGGCTGGCCATGAAGCCGATGGTCGGGGGGCCAGCCATGAGACCGGTGTAGCCGCAGGTGGCCACGGCGGCCAGAGCTGTGCTGGTGGCCTGGCCCTGGCCTGCAAGGCGTCCGGCGGCGCTGAGGGTCAGAGGAAAGGTAACGCCAAGGCCGCTGCCGATGAGGGCAAAGCCGAGTAAGGCCAGCGGCAGCCAGGGCGTCAGCAGGACGAGCGCCAGACCACAGGCCGCCAGCAGTCCCCCACAGCGTATCATCCAGCCCGCTCCCAGACGGGCCGTGAGCGTATCACCTACACCACGGCTGACCATCATCATGATGGAGAAGGCGGCGTAACCGGTAGGAGCCAGGCCGGCCCCGCTGTGCAGGTTGCTGTTCAGGTAGAGGGCGCTCCAGTCGGCCATGGCGCCCTCGCCGAAGAGAGAGCAGAAGGCGATCAGCCCCAGGGCCAGGGTGGCCCGTGTCGGGCGAGCAAAGATTACTCGGGTACCTCCCTCTTCTTGACGTGCGCCCTGGTCGCTGAAAGAGGGCAGAAGGGCTGGTATGGCACCGAAGGCCAGGATGGCTCCAGCGAGGGCGATGCCGCCGAAGTGGGCTGGCAAGGGAATGTTCCAGCCAGCGATCAGGCCTCCCACCAGGGCGCCTCCCAGACTACCCAGGCTGTAGCAGGCGTGGAAAGAGTTGAGGATGGGGCGCCCGTAGAGATGCTCAACGGCCACGCCCTGCGTATTCATCGAGATGTCCATTGCCCCGGAGCTGGCCCCTAGCAGAGCCAGGGCCATGATCAGGAATGGCAGAGAGGGCACGAATGCAATCAGGACCAGCATGAGGCAGAGGCTCATCGTGGCCAGGATGACGACCAGCCGGCTGCCATAGCGTGCGACCAGATAGCCGCCGCCATTCATGCCAGCCAGAGCCCCAACCGCCCCGCTGAAGAGCGCCGTGCCCAGGGCTGCCGGAGCAAGGGAGAGCTGGGCCTGAACGGCGGGAATGCGGGCCGCCCAGGTCGCCAGCAGCACGCCGTTGAGAAAGAAAAAAAGGGCGACGGCCAGCCGTGCATAACGTCGACGCGGTGCGAGAGAGAGACGCGTCCTTGCGGTTTGCTCCATATCCGGTCTGAGAACGCTTCCTTTCTGGTCGTCTGGTCGTTGCTCTGCTCCGGTTGCCCGGTCGGCCCGCCGGCCAGAGCCTGTCTGCGCGCGAACCCCACGATCCTCCATTACCAGGATATTCGCTCTGCCGGCCAGGATGCAAGAGCAGAATGCATCATTCTCTCGTGGCAGCTTGCTTTCGCCTACCAGCCGCTGTATTCGGAAGCGAAAATATAGTAACCCGGCTCCTCCAGCTCTTCAGGAAGCCTGTGCAGGCCAATCTTGAGCGCGACCTGTTGAGATGGCAGGTTGGCAGCTCTGATGCGCGCGATGACCGGTAGCTGGGGCAGATGATCCCGGGCGAGCTGCAGGGCCGTGCGGGCCATCTCCGTGGCGTAACCGTGGCCCCAGGCACTCGGCGTTAGACGGTAGTAGAGGTTAAGAACGGTGTGCTCCCGCCAGCACTGCTGTTCCAGCCCTCCAAAGCCGATGATCGTCTGATCCCTGGCTAGCTCTATGGCCCAGTAGCCGAAGCCGTGCCTGGCCCAGTGATGCCGACAGAGGCGCAGCATGGCCTCACTACTGGCCAGAGAGCGGTGGACGCTCTCCGGGCTGTACTGGTAGGTGGCCGGATCGCCATGCACGCGAAACATGGCTGGCCCGTCCTCAGCCCGCAGGCGCCGAAGCAGTAGACGCGGTGTATGTACAGTACTCCAGATGGCGGCCAACTCGCTGGCTGAGCGCCGGGCGAGCTGAGGCTGAAGATGCTCGTCGTTAGTCAGCGGTGGTTTGCCTCCCCTCTTCGTTGGTCACGGTGACGGCGCGTCGACCAGGGCAGGGCGGCTGCTTGCTCTCCCTGGGTCGCGACGCCCTGCTTCGTTCAGTCTATCACATCTGTCGGCTCTGGCAATCCTGGAGAGGAAGACCGGAAGGCAGGCGAGAGGGCAGCTTATGCCTCTCCTTGATATTGCTCGTCGCTGACCGGCTCCATCCAGTCGGCTGTGCGTCCATTGAGCTGCTCTTGAATAGCGATGTGCGTCATCGCCGTTGTGGGGGCGGCGCCGTGCCAGTGCTTCTCACCGGCTGCGAACCAGACGACATCGCCTGGACGAATCTCTTCGATCGGACCACCCCAGCGCTGGGCCCGCCCACAGCCGGCGATCACGATCAGGATCTGCCCACACGGATGGCTGTGCCAGGCCGTACGGGCGCCCGGCTCGAAAGTCACGCTGATAGCTCGCACGCGCCCAGGTTCCCGGGCTTCGAACAGTGGATCAATACGCACGTTACCCGTGAAATGCTCGGCTGGTCCTCGCTGCGATGGCTGAGAGCCGCTCCGGCGGATCTCCATGATGCTTTCTTCCTCCTGCTGTGCTGATGGATGGGTGATCACTGCTTGGGCTTGGGCGTTTCGCTTGGGGCCAGACTCACCTGCTCGCTTACCGTGGCCAGAGCCAATGGCGGCCTCACTGGAGCCGCTCTATCAGTATAGCATCCAGAGACGCTCTCTTGCCTGATCTGAAAGTCATGGGCAGGGAGGTCGGCTGTTGTTTGCGGGCCACGTGCCAGGCCCTGCAGAGGTCAGGCGTCACGGGAGAGGTGACTGGCTCGTGCCGAAGGCAGAGACGATTCGTGCTGTGGCCGGGGTTGGTTGACCGTCTGAGGAAAGAGGAGCGAGATAGCAACAGGAAAGGGATCGTCATGAGGAGGCCAGGGAGGGCTGCTGTCCAGATGCTCATCGTCTGTCGTTGATCTGCCCAGCAGACCTGAACTATGGTGAGGCCGTGAAAAACACAAATCCATCCCTCGTCTTCCTGTCCGTTGTCGCGGCAGGCGCTGCTCAAGGCAAGGAGGGATCTACAAGGGGAATGTCCGCGATGTTTGCACGTCTAGGTGTATCCCGGCCTCACTGGTGGCGGGCAGCGGGCATCTGTGCTCTGTTGCTCTGCCTGCTCATCTCGGCGCTCGTGCTGCTCAATCCACTTGGCGCGCGCCATGTGGCAGCTGCCGGCAGCGTTCAAGTCACGGTCAATGCCAACCAGTCCCTGGGAACGTTGACCGCACTGAGCCGTGGCCTTAACACCGCCGTCTGGGATAGCAATCTGCTGGATAGCGCGGCCAGCACCGATATCAAGAACGCTGGCATCGGCATGCTGCGCTTTCCGGGTGGCTCGACCTCCGATGTCTACCACTGGCAAACGAATTCCCTGGTCCCCGGCCAGGGCGGGCTTGATCCCAACAATACCTTTGATGCCTTTATGAGCCTGGTGCAGTCCGTGGGGGCCCAGCCGATCATCACCGTCGATTACGGTGCTGGTACGCCCTCGGAAGCCGCCGGCTGGGTCCAGTATGCTAACAAGGGAGGGCCTGGCTACAACGGCCCTGTGCCCACCTACGCGGGAGCCAGCAGTACCGGTCATACCTATGGAATCAAGTACTGGGAGATCGGTAACGAGGTCTATGGCGATGGCACCTATGGGGCCAGCTGGGAGTACAATAACAATCCGCATACCCCGGCGGCTTACGCCAACAACGTTGTTGCCTACAGCCAGGCGATGAAGGCTGTTGATCCCACGATCAAGGTTGGGGCCGTGCTAACGACGCCCGGCAACTGGCCCGACGGCGTGACTAATTCCGCCTCGCCTCAGCCCTGGAACCAGACCGTTCTGTCAACGGCCTGTTCTGCTATCGACTTCGTCATCATTCACTGGTACCCGCAGAATCCAGGCAATGAGTCGGACTCGGGTCTGCTGGCTTCGACCAGCCAGATTCCCAGCATGGTTTCAACCTTGCGCTCAGAGCTATCGCAGTATTGTGGCTCCCATGCCAGCGCCGTCCAGATCCTGCTGACTGAGACCAATTCGGTCTCTTCTAATCCCGGTAAGCAGACGGTCAGCATTGTCAACGCCCTCTATGAGGACGATGATTATATGACCTGGCTGGAGAACGGTGTGACGAACGTCGACTGGTGGACGCTGCACAATGGCCCGGTGGCCGGCAATACCAGCTCGTCTCTCTACGGCTCGGCCCAGTATGGCGACTACGGCGTGCTGGCGAACGGTGGCTGTATCAGTGGTGGGCCGTGTGAGCCAGCTGCCGATACGCCTTTCCCGGCTTACTATGGCCTGCAGATGCTCTCCTACCTGGGCAATGCCGGCGATACGATGGTTTCCTCTTCGTCCAGTCAGACGCTGGTGGCCGTGCATGCGGTGCGCCAGGCCAATGGCAATCTGGCGGTACTGCTGATCAATAAGGACCCGAGCAATACCTATAATGTGACCTTCTCGCTCAATGGCTACACTGCCGCCAGCAGCGCGCGCGTCTACTCCTATGGTCCCACTAGCAGCGCTATCAGCTCGACGAGCGTTTCGGGTTCGCCGCTGCCTAGTATATCGATCTCGCCCTATACGTTGACGACGGTTGTTTTTACACCGGGCAGCGCGGCAACGGCTACTCCAACGCCGACACCCAGTCCCACCGTGACGCCGACGGTGGCCCCAACACCGACGACGACCGCGACGGCAACGCCGTCGCCGGCTACACCGACCCCGACGCCGACGGCAACGGCCAGCCTGAGCTGTGCTGTGCATTATGCGGTCACCAGCCAGTGGCCGGGCGGCTTTAGCGCGAGTCTCACCATTACTAATACTGGAAGTACGGCTATCAACGGCTGGACGCTGCAGTTCACCTTCCCGAGCGGCCAGACGATCACCCAACTCTGGAACGGCTCCTACACGCAGTCAGGGAGCACCGTGACCATTACGAATCTGTCGTATAACGCTTCGATTCCGCCGGGGGCTACGCTCAGCTCCTCGCCTGGCTTCAACGGAACCTGGAACGGCAGCAATGCCAGTCCAACAGCCTTCACTCTGAACGGGCGCAGCTGCAGCGTCGTCTAACGGTCCGGGAGCTAGCGCCCGCGGTTTGCGGCATCAGCTGTTTCTATCTGCCTCTACCTGGACCACTCTTGTTGGGCTGTCTCGAAGCCGGCAGTGCTAGCTATAGCGCTGCCCTTCGAGGCAGCCTTTGCGTCTTTAATGGTTTGGATGAAATGCAGCCGTGACGCTGGATAGGGGCCTTGGCTCTGGTGGGTCCTATTGCTATATGCTATAATTAGAACGCCTGCTGTAAATACGTAGACGAGATGGTCCGATGTTGAACTTCTCTTTCCCTTGGGTTGAGTTCGCCGTCCTGACCGGCGCGGCATTCGTCAGTGTTGCCTGTCTCACTCCCTATCTGCTCGAGCTGAATAGTCAGGCTTTCAAACAGGCGCAGGAGCGCCTGCGGCGTCCCTTGTGGGTGCTGCTGTTGCTGCAGTGGTTGCAAAGTGCTGTGCTGCTGGTGGTAGCGGTGGGCCTGGGTCTGCCTCTTGCCCATCGTATTGGCCTGGGCGCTCCCTTGCTGGAGGGACTGCTGGCGGGTAAGGCGGTGACGGCGCAAGCGCAGGCGCTCGTTGGGCCGGCGCTGCTGTTGGGCCTGGGACCTGCCGCGCTGCTGCTCGTGCTGGAGATGCTGGTGTTCTGGCCACGGTTGCCGGAGGCCATACGCACGGCCTTGCCAATCCCGGCGCTCTGGAAGCGTTTCCTGACCTGCTTTTACGGAGGCATTGCTGAAGAGCTGTTATGTCGTCTCTTCCTCCTCTCGTTGTTCGCCTGGCTGTTGGGTTTCGTCTGGCATCTGCCAGGAGGTGAGCCAGCGCCAGGGGCGTTCTGGTTGGCCGCTGTCTTGGCGGCGGTGCTCTTTGGCCTGGGCCATCTGCCTACCACGGCTGCGTTGGCCAGGTTGACCCCGCTCTTGATCGGGCGGGCTATTCTTCTCAACGGCGTTGTCGGCGTGGCCTTCGGCTATCTCTTCTGGCGCTATGGTCTTGAGGCGGCGATGCTGGGCCACTTTTGTGCGGATCTCGTGTTCCATATCCTTGGCGATTCCATTGCAAAAATGCTGCGCTCAGCGCAGGCGGCGGAGACGCCTGCCGATCGCTAGACGCTCTGACTCCGATCGCATTGGTTGATCGCGGATAGCTGTTCGAACTCATGATGTCCTGCTATGAGTAACCTTATTTGAGGAATCGGGAACCGCAAAAAAGATCTCCTGCAGTCGTTCTCTTTAATGAAGAGGTAGCAGACCCCCTTATTGCTCGATCCAGGTACCTGGGAACAACAAAACAAAGTAGCGAACCTGCTGTCCCCTGGAGAGAAAAAGGGCAGGTGATCCCCGATGTTACAGTCTCCTCATGAGCAGACTCAGCAGCCTCTCCTGGTTCCAGCTGATGTGAAGCAGCAGGCCCAACGCGCCGATTTGGGCCTGCCCCAACGGCACTACCGACCCTCGGCTCTCGCTGGGTTTGAAGATTATCTGGGTGTAGGAAAAATCCTGCTGTATATGTTTTTATCTTACCTGGTTATTAAGCTTATTATTGATCACAATAATATACTTGAAACACTATATGAGTGCTTTATTCTGTCGCTATTCATAGCAGGTGTGCTGCTTATACTGTCTTCGCCCTTCTTCCTGCTGGCCTTGCTTCTGTATCGGACCCGCAAGTCATGGGGGATCTATGTGTACGATAGAGGATTCGTCTATAAAGAGGGCCGGCGTCTTATAGCCTACCGTTGGGACCAGATTACGGCCCTCTGGCTAGAAGTAAAGCGAGAGATGCACATAATTGCTGTAAGTGATAGCTTTGTCGACTATACAGAAATCAAGATATTATATGAACTAGAGTTTCAGGGAGGTAAAAAGCTGAGATTCAATTTTAATGTGGTAAAAATGCCAGAGATGATCAGCCTCCTGGAAGAGCGGATCTGCAGTTGCCTCTTGCCCCAGGCGATTGCGGCCTTCGAAGCTGGTGAGACCGTTCGCTTTGGTGAGGTGAGCGTTAACCGCGCAGGACTGAGCTATAAAGACAGCACACTCCTCTGGAGCGAGATGCTCGACATCACCATCGACGGCACCTCTCTGACCATTAAGAAGTGGGACAAGAAAAACGTCTCCTGGTCTCTCTCCCGGCTGCCAAACATTCGCGTCTTCCTGGGTCTGAAAGACTATATATTCCAGCGCTATCTGGGCATCGTAGGGTTGGAGAGCTAGAGAGCTGAGCTGCGGAGAGGGAACGACTGTTTCTGGGCAGGCCTGGACATCTGCTCTCTAGAGGGGTCTCGGTGCCCTGCATTGGCAGGGAGGGGTGAGAGCTAGTGGCTGATAGAGGGGAAGCGAAGCTGTCCTTCTGCCAGCCGCTGCAGCTTCTCCGGGTTGACCACGCCATAGATGCGCCTGATGCGTTCCCCTTCCGGCTCCAGGAGGACGACCCCTACCGCTTTGCCCTGGGCCAGGCCGACAATCGCCGGTTGTCCGTTGACCTCGGAGAGCAGTGGCTGCAGCTCCGGCGGAAACCACTTGCGTAGCGCGCCGAGCATGCCGCGCGCCACGCGCTTTGCTCCCTGGATCGGCTTCAGCGCGGCCTTGACCTTGCCGCCGCCATCGGCGATAAAGATGGCCTCATCGGTAAGCAGGCCAAGCAGGCTCTCGATATCGCCCTCGGCGGTGGCGCGCAGGAACTGGACCGTGAGCCGCTCCTGTTGAGCGCGTGGAACCTGAAAGCGTCGTTCGTTCCCGTCCAGGCGTTGGTGGGCGCGATGCAGCAGCTGCCGGCAGCTGGCCGGATTAGTACCGAGAATCGCAGCAATCTCCGAGTATTCGTAGTCAAAGACTTCGCGCAGCAGCAAGACAGCCCGTTCGCGGGGGCTGAGCTTCTCCAGCATCAGCAAGAAGGCAAAGGAGAGCGATTCCGCCAGCTCTGCCGTGGCAACCAGCTCAGGATACTGCCCGGTTGCCAGCGGCTCTGGCAGCCACGGGCCGACGTAGACCTCGCGCCGCGCTCGGGCGGAGCGCAGCTGGTCGATACACAGCCGCACAACAACGGTGGTCAGGTAGGCGCGCGGTGACTCCACTGCCTGCTCATCGGCCTGCAGCCAGCGCACGAAGGCCTCCTGTACGATATCCTCGGCTGCACTTGCCTCGCCTAGCATGCGGTAGGCGATGGAGAAGAGCAGGACCCGATACTCTTGGAAAATGTGAGCTGTCTCCTCGCTTGTCTTTGTCATGCGCGATCTCGGTCTGGCAGATGATAGTCTACTGCCGGGCGAAGCCTGGGCGGTAGGTGTCTGTGCCTCGGACCTCTAAGAGAACGAGACACAGACACGTGTATTAGTGTATCATATCGTATCTAGGCAGCCAGCTCTGGCCCTGACCGGCCAGTGGCCGCCTGCTGCTGGCCGGTCAGGTCGGTGAGCAGTAACCGCGCCGCCTGGTGTGCGCTGGCGAAGCTGGCATCGGCGAGGTAGCCCTCCTGGCCAACCCAGTCGCCTGCCAGGTAGAGGCCGCCGATATGCTCCACCCGTGGCTCGGGACGGCCAGCGAGGCCCTTACTGCCGGCGGTCGGGGTGGCTCCCGTCACCTGCATATGGGGCAGAAAGAAGCGCTTGACCGCAAGAGCGCGCCAGCCAGGCTGTGCCAGATCGAGCAGCGCCTCTAGCTCGCGCTCGTGCTCCCGAGCGTCACCGGGGGCTGTCGGGTCAAGGTAGCGGACGGCGTGCAGGACTGCGCCGCCGGCTGGCGCAACGTGAGCAAAGAGTGATTGAGCCGAGTAGAAGCGGGGCTGATCAAGGTCCAGGGAAACTGGTCGGTCGGGACGCGGCAGGCTCTGCAGGGCCACGTCGAGACAGGCCACCACAACTGGCGTCAGCCTCGTCAGACGCTGTTTTAGCAGAGGATCGTCCACCAGTCGAGTGACATCAGCCGGCTCAGTGGCCAGCACCACGGCCCGCGCCTCATAGAAACGCCCATCGCTCAGCTCGATGCCGCGAACGCGTCCGTCGTTCTGAAGAACCGCCTCCACGCGTGTCCCTGGATGGAGATGGACGCCGGCCTGCTCTGCCGTGCGGCGCAGTCCTGTGACCAGTGTCTGCCAGCCCCCATCGATGTAGCGCACTGGCCGTTTCAGCGAAAGCTGCAGCTGGGTGAGAAATGGCTCCATGCTGATCAGCTCCAGATTGCCGCTGTAGGTCAGTGTGCGGGCGCTGGCAAGCAGTAGCTGATGGACACGCTCATGTCTGGCGTGTTGATCGATCCAGGTTTGGACACTGACGGAGGCCAGCGAGCGCGGTTTCAGCATGGCCAGCCTGGCTAGTAGCCCTAGCAGCTCCCATTTTTCTGGGCCTTTGAGCAGGGCCGTGCTCAGCAAGCTGACAGGGTCGCCCGGATAGGGAAAAAACTAGCCCTGGAGCAGCGCCTGAACGTTGCGCGGCGAGCCGGCAGGAACGCTGATGGCAAGCTCGCGCAAGACCCGTGTCGCTGCTCCGCCAGGATAGAGGGCATGCCCCCCGCGGTTCAAGCTGTAGCCTTGGTGATCCTGGGTGGCGGCGCGCCCGCCGATACTGGCCGCCTTTTCAAAGACGGCTGCCTGGAGGCCGGCCCGCGCTACATAAGTGGCGACGGTCAGTCCCGTCAGGCCGCCTCCTATGATCACGACATCTGTCTGCTTCATATCTCCTCCCGAAAAGGGTTGTTTTTGGGCGATGACACAAAGCAGACGGAGACCCTCCCCTCTTTGTGACAGCCAATAAGACCTCCAATTCTCGGCTAGCACTGACCTGATCTTGGCGGGCTGAAGACGAAGGGCTGTTCCTCTTTTTTTTTGAAAGTTACAGGGTTCCAAGGAAAGGTGCAGTGAATTGGAGACGGATCAGGGACCGTCTATGTCAGGCAACGCGCTGCGTGTATGGCAGATCAGTCAGCATGCGGGTGGTAAGGTGCTGGAAGAGCAGGGCCGGATCGAGTTGGTGCACGGAGATTTCACGAGGAGCGATCCCGCTCTGCAGGTCACTACCGCCATCCTGCCTGGACCGGCCATCCAGCATCTGCTGACGCTGGAGATGCATCAGCGCCAGCGCTGGATTCTGTAGGGAGGGTCACTTATTGTTCAGCTCGGCCTGCCGATCCTCATCGGATTGGCACTATGGTTACTGTCT
>NZ_MCIF01000002.1:5912817-5950207 GCF_003268475.1 Thermogemmatispora tikiterensis
GATCAATGGGAGGTTGCTCTTTGCCTTCATGTTGCCGGGGGCCTGGCCGAAGCTGCTGGCGGAGTGCTACCGGCTGCTCAAGCCGGGGGGCATCGTGCGCCTGACTGAGACCGAAGGCCCGTGGTGTAGTAGCCTTGCTACTGAGCAGTATTGGGGCCTGATCTATGAAGCCTTCAAGCGGGCGGGACAGAGTTTTTCACCGAACGGGCGCCGTATGGGGATCACTCCCGTTCTGCCACGCCTGGTGAGGCAGGCAGGCTTTGAGGAGGTGCGGGTGCGATCGAGTATCATCGAGTGGTCAATGGGCACGGAGGCCCACTACGCTGTGTTTAAAGACTACCTGCTTGGGTTTGAGCTGATCCAGCCTTTCCTGGTCAAAATGGGGATGGCGACAAAGGAAGAGTTGCAGCGTTTGTATCAGCAGGCAGTAGCTGAGATGCAGCAAGACGATTTCTGTGCTCTCTGGCCCCTGGTCACCGTCTGGGGATACAAGCCGCTAGCGGCGGCTGAGTCCCAGTCAGCAGAGATGGCAGAGGGACAGGCTCGGGCCGGAGCGCAGGCGGAGAGCTAGCACTAGAGATCTTTGTCTGGCCTTGCCGGGCAGGACAGGACAGAGTGGGAGCACGTGACCACTTGGGTGCTGGCTCTCTCAGTATGTAGCCAGCGCCAGTTGACGACTGCAAGACAAGAAAGGTACGGCCTTGCTCTGTCCACTCCCGGCAGATGGAAGATTTTGAGGAATGCACCGAGATGAAGAGCGGGAGCGGCACGGAGAATACCTATCCAATCGATCCTGAGAACGCAGGAGAGCTGGCGCGGCTGATGCAGCAGGATCGGCTGCTGACGGAGGGCATGGGGGGCCTGCTGCCAGAGCCGGGGATCAGGCTGCCGGAGCGGGGGCGGGTCCTGGACCTGGCTTGTGGACCGGGGGGATGGGCCTTAGAGCTGGCCTTTCAGTATCCGAAGGCGGAGGTGATCGGGGTGGATATCAGTCAGCAGGTGATCACGTACGCGCGGGCGCAGGCCTGGTCGAGGGGATTGGAGAATGTGCACTTTGAGGTGATGAATGTGATGGAGCCGCTGGCCTTTGAAGACGGCTCCTTTGATCTGGTCAATGGGAGGTTGCTCTTTGCTTTCATGTTGCCGGGGGCCTGGCCGAAGCTGCTGGCGGAGTGCTACCGGCTGCTCAAGCCGGGGGGCATCGTGCGCCTGACCGAGATGGAGCCTCTGCTGACCACGAGTCCAGCCTATGAGACATGGATGGCTTTGATGTCCCAGGCGCTCAAGCGTACGGGTCAGAGTTTCTCGCCAGATGGACGCCATTTTGGCATCACGCCCGTCTTGCCGCGCCTGGTGAGGCAGGCAGGCTTTGAGGAGGTGCAGTTGCGGGCCACGGTCATCGAGTGGTCACTAGGCTCTGAGGTACACTACGCGGTCTTTAAGGACAGTCTGATCGGCCTGGAACTGCTGCAGCCTTTCCTGGTGAAGGCAGGGGGAGCGACGAAGGAAGAGCTGGAGCAGTTGTATCAGCAAGCGGTGGCTGAGATGCAGCAGGAAGACTTTTGTGGGCTTTGGAACCTTCTCACGGTCTGGGGGCGCAGACCACTGGCGATGAGCGAGCCAGGAGGAGCGTCACGGCAGGCTCAGGCCGGAGCGCAGGCGGAGGGCCAGTAACGCTCTGCTCCTCTGCCGCGCCCAGTCCCAACGTGCGAAGAAGGAGAGCAGCAGACGCTCCGTTCAACTGAGTGCCGGCTTGGGATCTCCTCTTAGCGGCATCCCCTATCTCTTTTCAGATCCCTGGCTCATGGGCTACAATGCAAGCAAGAGAGGCTCTCGGGCCACCAGACTATCGACCGGGCACGTCTGCCACGGATGTTTGTCCTCGAAGAAGAGAAAGGCGGCCAGTCTATGAAGCTGATCACACCTGTTGTCGAGCGCTGGCTCGAAGAGGCGCGCGAGAACCCGGAAGCCTTCTGGAGCAAGGCGGCGGAGCAGCTCCCCTGGCTCCGGCGCTGGGACCGCACTTTCGAGTGGACTCCGCCCACCTTCCGCTGGTTCATTGGCGGAGAAACAAACCTCTCCTATAGTGCCCTTGATCATCACGTCAAGCGTGGCTGGGGTGGTCACACTGCCCTCATCTATTTGAACGAGCGCGGCGAGCGCCGTCTCTATACCTACGCTCAGCTCCTGCATGAAGTTGAGCGCCTGGCGGCTGCCCTGCGCGGCCTGGGCATCCAGCGGGGAGATCGTATCACGATCTACATGCCGACCTTCCCCGAGGCCATCATGCTCATGCTTGCCGCCGTGCGTATCGGCGCCATTCACCTCGTCGTCTTCGCCGGCTTTGGCGCTCAGGCCCTACGCGATCGCATTGAGGCCAGTGGCTCGCGCCTGGTCTTCACCGCCGACGTCACCTATCGCAAGGGCAAAGAGACCAACCTCAAGGAAATTGTTGATGCCGCCTTGGCTGCTGGCAATGGCAGCGTCGAGCACGTCGTCGTCCTTCAGCGCAGCAGCCAGCCGGTGGCCATGCAGGCCGGGCGCGATCTCAGCTGGCAGGAATTTCTGGCCCAGGCCACTGGCCAGAGCGGCAGCTACCTTCCCCTGGAAGCCAACGAGCCGGCCTATATTCTGGCCACCTCGGGCACAACTGCCAAACCCAAGCTTGCCGTCCACATGCATGGCGGCTACCAGGTACACATTCATAGTATGGGCCAATGGGTCTTCGGTCTCAAGCCGACCGACGTCTGGTGGTCCACTTCAGACATCGGCTGGGTCGTTGGCCACAGCTATATTGTCTACGCCCCGCTCATCGCCGGCGCCACGACCCTGGCCTTTGAAGGGGCTTTGGACTATCCCACGCCCGACGTGCTCTGGCAGATCGTCGAAGAATTCGCCGTCAGCGGCATCTTCACCTCACCCACTGCGGTGCGCCTGCTCATGAAGTATGGCGATGAGCCGCCAAGCCGCTACAATCTCTCCTCGCTAGAGCGCGTCTTTTGTGCCGGCGAGGTCCTCAATGCCCCGGCCTGGTCGTGGCTGCAGGAGAGCGTCCTGCGCAATCGGGTCCCCGTCATCGATCACATGTGGCAGACTGAGACCGGCGGTCCGATCTTTGGCAATCCCTATGGCCTGGGCATGCTACCTATCAAGCCCGGCTCGGCTACCATCCCTCTGCCTGGCATCGAGGCCCGCGTTGTCTCCCCGCTGGACGGTTCGCCGCTCGGTCCTGGCGAGAAGGGAGTGATGGTCATCACGCGCCCCTTCCCCGGCCTGATCCCCACGCTCTGGGGTGATCCAGAGCGCTATGCGCGCGATTACTGGGGTATCTTGCCCGGTGTCTACTACACCGGCGACTCCGCTCATGTCGACGAGGATGGCTACGTCTGGTTTGCCGGGCGCGCCGATGAGATCATTAAGATCGCCGGCCATCGTATTGGCACCATCGAAGTCGAGACCGCTTTCCTCAAACATCCTGCCGTTGCGGAGGCTGGTGTGACTGGGCGCCCCGATGAGCTGCGCGGAGAGGTAATCGTGGCCTTCGTCGTCCTCAAGCAGGACTACGAGCCATCCGAGGAGCTAAAGCGGGAGCTGCTCAAGACGGTGCGCACAGAGCTTGGCCCGGTGGCCGTTATCGGCGAGCTGAATTTCGTCAATATGTTGCCCAAGACGCGCAGCGGCAAGATCATGCGCCGCGTGCTGCGCGCCGTCACCCTGGGGCGCGACCCTGGTGATGTCTCGACCATTGAGGACGAGACATCGGTCGCAGAGGCGCGCCTGGCCTGGCAGCGGCTGCAGTCTGATCTCTCCCCCCGTTACGATCAACGTCCCTGGTATCCCATCCCCTGGCTTCCTTCGATCACAAGAAGCCAGGGGTCTCTCTCGGGGCGGCTCGCATCTGGTTGGAGCTGCTCGTAACCTGTCGGGAACAGGGTGGCGTCTTCCCCCCGGCTGAAACGAAGATCACCGGTTGCTGTCCTTTTCCCCGGAGGTATAGTCGCGTGGGGGCGCCCGAGATCGTGAGCTGTGCTAGAGACGGTCGCTCTGTCCTGTCTATTGCGGTTTAGTCTGTGCTGACAGCCAGACTCTCCAGTTCCTGGCGCAGCCGCTGCATATCGCGGGCCGGCGGTAGCCCGAAGAGGGCACGATAATCGCGGTTAAAATGCGAGACATCTTGATAGCCGACGCGGAAAGCGGCGCTGGTGGCATCTAATCCCTCGTTGAGCATCAGGTGGCGTGCCTCCTGCAGGCGCAGCTGCTTCAAATACTGGAGTGGACTGAGACCGGTAACAGCCTTAAAGTGATGGTGGAGGCTAGAGACGCTCATTCCCAGCTCGCGAGCCAGCCTTTCGACGCGCAGCGGCTCCGAAAGATGCCGGCGCAAGTACGAGACGGCGCTGGCGATCTCCGAGGGCACGCCGCCCCGCAGGGCCAGATGGCAGAGACGCCTCCCCTGCTCGCCGACCAGCAGGCGATAGATGATCTCCTGAGTGACCAGCGGCATCAGCACCGGCGCCTCTTCCGGCGTGTCGAGCAGCCTGACCAGACGCACCACCGCATCCAGCAGCCGCTCATCCAGAGGGCTGACATCCAGGGCGTGTGCCGAGCTACGCCGGGGCACATAGCCGGCAGAAAGCAGTACCGCGGTGACTTGTGAAGGCTCAAGGCGCAGGGTCAGGCTCAGATACGGTCGCTCGGGGCTGGCTTCGATGACACGACTGAAGCGCGGCAGCTCAACAGTCGCTAGCAGGTAATGGAACGGGTCGTACTCATAGCGACTGTGCTCAACGAATACCTCCTTGCGCCCTTGAGCGATCACGCAGAAGGACGGTTCGGCAACGCTGGGTAAAGGGTTAGATGGTGAAGAGAGGCGCGCCAGAACGAGGCCCTCAAGTGGTTCGACAGCTCCATCGCGCGGAGTGGCCCGCGCAATGCGCTCGGCCAGTTCCTCGCGGTTGGCCTGAAGGCGCTGGAGTAGCCGCTCGTCGTATTGGCGCTCGTGCTCTGCAATGGCGATAAGAGTCATTGAATAGGAACCTCCTCCACGATGGCGTTGCCTCTCGGCATGTGCAGAATCAGCCAATTCTTAACGAGAATTATTCTATCACCTTGGCCAGGGCCATCTCTATAATGCCACTAGAAGAAAGAAAGCCAGCCTGCGCTGCTGCTCTCTCCGCTCAGAGAGAATGAGGAAAGACGGGCTGAGCTGAGGGCTTTGACTGGCAGGCAGAGCGACGCGGCAGGAACCTGGTGGTTGACCTGCCTGGCTTACTTGCTCCCTCTCAGCGCCGGATGCCCGGCGCTGGGGAAGGTAAGTGAGCGCAATTAATTAAAGGAAGGGAGACTGAAGACGATGGAGATCAGAAGAAGTGGTTCGCAGCCCTCACAACAAGGACCGGCTGCTACCTTTACTGGAACAGTGCGCATTGATCCTTTATTCGAGGCGCCCAGTCCAGCGCGCGTGCGCATGGCCAGCGTTACCTTTGAGCCTGGAGCGCGTACAGCCTGGCACAGTCATCCGTTGGGGCAGACCCTGATCGTGACCGCCGGCTGTGGGCGGGCCCAGCGCTGGGGTGGTCCGATCGAAGAGATTCGTCCGGGTGATGTCGTCTGGTTTGCTCCCGGTGAGAAGCACTGGCACGGGGCGGCGCCAGCTACGGCTATGACCCATATTGCCATTCAAGAAGAACTTGATGGCAAGGTAGCCGACTGGATGGAACACGTTAGCGATGAACAGTACTCCGGGCAGTAGCCCTGACAGGCCGACGAAAGCCGACTCCCTCTGGTGGGTAGGCGGCTGCTGCTTTGATCGGGGAGAAAGGATAGTAGTTCTGCTATGAGTCAAAGGGACATCCGCACGCTGCTACAGCGCCGCAGTGAAATTGATATTACGGTGAAAGGGCGCAGCAGTGGACGTGCTTACACGTACCCGGTGTGGTTTGTGCTGGAGGGCGATGCCCTCTATTTGCTGCCTGTACGCGGGACCGAGACCGGCTGGTACAAGAACCTGCGCCAGGCTCCGACCTTGCAAGTGCGTGCTGGTCAGCAGGCTCTCACCACTAATGTGCGTCTGATTGAGGATCAGAGCCGCGTGGCTGCCATTACCGAGCGCTTCCGCGAGAAGTATGGAGCCAGGCAGATTCAGGCGTACTATCCGCTCATCAACGTCGCCGTCGAGGTCCCACTGCCCAGCTCACATCATTGAAAGCTCTGGTGCTATCAGAGCAAGTGAGCGCTGCTTTGATAAGCAAACAAACAGTCAGTGCGCCTGATCCTGTAGATAGAGATGCGTGGCCAGCAGAGGCCAGCCGTCGGGTCACCGGACCCAGAGCAGACGGCTGGCCTCGTTTGCTCTCGGGCGGTGACGGTGAGCGGGGTAGTTTGCGGGCGGGCAGGCTCCTGGTGTCATCATCAGGACCGAACCCGTCACCAGGTGCACCACCTGCCGATGCGTCTAGTAGCAACTGGGGTAGCGTGAAAAGCAGGTACTCTGTCATGCTGCCAGCCTGTTATGTCAAGATGTGAATGGCCGTGAGCAAGTTGGAGCAGATCAAGAGCACGTTGTTCGATTACTGAAATGATTCTGCCATCAGCACTATTCACAGGAGCGATTTTGTGCATTACTATCTAATACAATAAAGTCGGTAGTTTCGTATTATATTTTTATTAAAGTGCTATAGAAGATACTATTCTCTACTCTCCTCAGAGGCTTGAGAGTACTGCTGGAACACAACAGAAGAACCTGCACCGAGCCTGGCAGGCTCACCTCGTTCAGCTGCATCAGTAGATTCTCCAGCCAGCCTCTCAGCTTGCTGCTCAGGTGAGCGAGCCATTTCGTCAGCATATGGGTACCTGGCATCAGAATCTGGAACGAGCGTATGCAGCCCTCTCGGCCTTTGCGGATCTGCTGCAGGGCGGTGGAACCCAGATGCACGATCTCGATACTGTGCCCGGCCAGGCTTTTGAACCATCGCCTGATGGTGAGCGATAACGAGAGGACAGTGGCCGCCTCTTCATCGGTGACCGTCAGGGGCGCACTGTTTTCAGTCAACGACCCCTGGCTCAAGCCAGGGGCTTGCCCGCAGCCGCAGCGGCCTGGGCTTCAGGGCTGGTTGACAACAGCCCACTGCCCCGTAGGACAGTACAGCGCGTGGATATTCCTGGCCGCGTTGATATCGGCGTGCTCCTGGAACCCACAGTGGGGCCAGGTGAAGCGATGCCGGCGACACGTTCCGCGCTGGCCGCAGTGGGAACAGCCTTGGCTCGTGTAGGCCGGGTTCACCTCTGCCACGCGCAACCCCTTCTCCTGCGCCTGCTGCTCGGTCCAGCGGCGGAGCAGTCCCCGCTGCCAGAGCGCGAGCCGGCGCCGCAACGCTCGCCCCCGGATCTGCTCTTGCTGCGATGGGGACACCTGCAGCCGTTCGAAGACCGGCACCGCCTGTGGTGGCGCCCACTCCACCAGGCGCTTCGCCACGGTCTGGGCAAAGGTCCGGGTGCGGTGCCGCTGCCGGCGGCCAGGCCGTTGCAGCACCCGCCGGGCTCTGCGCGTGTCCCGATGCTGTGCCTTGTGGGCCGCCAGCTTGCGCTGCAACCGCGCCCGCGTCTTCACCGTGCGCCGATTGCGCACCTTCACCGCTTTTCCACTCACAAAGAGGACCCGCTTCTGTCCATCCACGGCCACCAGCGCATTCGTCTCATTCAGATCGATCCCCACGACGGCCCTAGTCTCTGGGCATGCTGTCGGGGGATCAGGCACCTCCAGCGTGATCGTGAGGCGCCCGACGAGCTGGCCAGCGCGTTCCAGCACCGTGAGGCTGTCCATCGTTTTCGCCTGCGCCAGCCGCTGCTGAAACGCCTCCGGCACCCGATAGGGGAGCGGCTTACGTCCGGCCACGGTCCAGAGCGGGAGGGTGCCATCGGGGCGCAGGGAGGCATCGCGTCCTCGTGGCCCGATCAGGAACAGCGCCCATCGGCGTCGGAACTGGAACGGACGCTGGGGCGGGCGGCGATTGCTGCGCGCGCTCTGGTAGGCGGCAGCCACCAGCCGGATGGCGCTACAGGCCATCTGCGCGTTGAGCTGCCCCTTGACCTGCTGCCTGGTACTGCGTCGAGACGAGCGAGCCATCCCAGTGATTGAGCGCTATCTGCTCACGCCAGCGCCCATAGTCGTCGACAGCGAGGGTCGTGTCAGCGTCGTGCCCGAGGCCAGTGGTTGGTACGATCTCTACAAGCAGCTGATACCGTGGGTGCTGGCGGAATGGGGCCCATCCTCCCGGCTATCGCGGTTACGACAGGCGCTGCTGGGGTGCCGTAAGGAAGAGGAGGATCACAGCCACCCGTCGCCAACCTGTAAGGCTGTCTGAAAGCGCTGAGCTATGCGCTGGGCAGGCGTGGAGCGCTCCCAGCGCTCCACGGAATCAGGCTCCCCGGCTCCCTGAGATGGCTCACGTCGCTGTACCTGATGCTGGGATATCTCCGAGCCGTCGAGCGCTTTGACTGCGAGGACCTTCCTACAGGACCACTTTGCCCTTGATGAAGGGCAGGCGCGGGCAGCGCTCAAGTCCTGGCGCAAGCGGGGCAGAGCCATTGTGAGCTGGCCAGAGAGGGAGCAGCTTCAGTGATCAAGAGGGGCGCAGGCTGCTCCCCCATCTCCTCCACTTTCCCCGGCAAGGCGGGCGAAGGAAGCAGTAGGCCGGGTCGCGCCTGCGGCCCGGCTGGCAGCAGCGTTGTTGAGGCTCTCCCCTTCTACCACCAATCGCGCTCTGGAGGAAGCTCATCTGGAGAGACCGGCTTGCGTCCCCGGACCGTCAGCAATGGCCAGAGGGCGCAAAAATCCTCGTCCTGTAGCTCGGCCAGGGTCTGCTCCTCTAGCTGCTCCAGCTCTTCCTTAGAGGCTACGCCCGTTGTAAGGATCAAGGAAGCAAAACGCTTGAAACTGCTCAAGAAAGCTTTACAACCCGCGAGATGGGTCTCGCTGCCCTGCGACCACTCGATGAGATGAGAACGCACCCGCACATCCACGAAACCCGCCTGGCGCAGCAGGCGCGGCAGCACCACGGTGATGCCGAGATGGCGCCCATCCACCGAGAAGCTCTGGCCTGCGCGCTGAAGAGCTTCACTCACAAAGCACCAGCTGCGTTCAGCCGCCAGACTGGTGGTCAGCGGCCCCTCGCTTTCGATCAGGCTCAGTTTGCCGCCTGGTTTCAGTAAGCGGCAACACTCAGCCAGGAGCCGTGGCCAGGCTTTCGGTGGCAGGCAGGGGGAGAGGTGTCGCCCGTAGATCCGATCAAAGGACGCATCAGGAAAGGGATGCGACTCCCTGCCAGTCACCACCTGGAAACTGACGTGTTCCAGATTACGGGCCCAGGCCTGGACCCGGGCCCGCTCGATCAGCTCAGGGTGGGAGTCAATGCCGAGCACTTCGACCCCTGGATACTGAAAGGCCAGCTCCAGGGACCAGTTGCCGGCCCCACATGCTAGATCAAGCACTCGCCCCCCGTCGGGTGGAAGCTCCTCCTCGGCGAGCGCATTTCCCAGACCTTCCAGCAGTAGACGCTCTAATTGCGTCAAGCATTCTATCTCGTGATCTTGCGTTGCACTACCTATCGACATATCGTTCGGTTCTCTTCTCGTCATGCATACGTGCTCCTCTCTAAGACTGACGGAGGCGAGTCAACGCTCACGCCAGGCATCCGCCATATGGTCACTGGAGGGAGGCGCGACGGAGGAGCCGTCTATCTAACCCGTTGCGCAACGTGACCGGGCCTGAGCCGAGCCAGCTGTCATGGCTCCAGCCAGCGGCCTGGATGCCATCGCCGGGCAGGGCATAAGCGCCCACACTCTAGCGGAGTGTCAGCTGGCCGCTTGCCAGACTCTCTGCGCTTATCCCCTCCCCTGCGCTCTGCGAAACTCACGTCAACAGAACCCCTCTGGCAACGCTGACAATATGGCTAGAATCAGGCTGATGCTGGTCTCTCTCCTCCCCTAGCGGAAGCCCAGCAAGCGCATCGTAAGGGTGTACTGCACAATACCGAAGAAACCGAGGAGAAAGCCGCCCACCAGGAAAGCCGCGAACAGCGCCGTCAGGGCCCAGTCCTGTCCGCTAAAGCGCGTTGGTTTCAGCTCCGTGCGATGGTCGATATCGTAGCCGAAACCGCGCGAGAGCATGGCCGCTGCCATCGCCTCTGCCGCCTGGAATGAGCGGAAAAAGGTCGGAATAGCGATCGTCGTATAAGCGCGGAAGCGTGCGATCGGATTGGAGGTCTTTACCTTCCAGGCCCGCGATTGCTGGGCCTCCATCACCGAGACGAGCTGAGCGACCACCACCGGGATATAAGCGATGGTCATCGAAAGCGCCATACCGATCTCCGGAGGAACCCCCATGCGCGCCACAGCGAGAGCCATCTCCGCCGGCGAGACGGTCTTAATCAACACCAGCGTGCTCTCAACCAGCACCAGCAGGCGCAGCATCGTCCCTATGGAGAAAACCACCGTCTCCCAGTAAAGCGGCACCGGCGGGAGCACTGGCGTGCCGCGTGGGATAACGTAACCAATGAAGTGGGCTGTCTCGGGATGGGCCGGGCGCCAGAAAGCGATATTGGCGAGCAGTACGAAGATCACAAACGGCAAGATCGGCAGAAGCTGCCGCACCCCTTGCCAGACCGGGATGCGGGCGATCCTCCCGTAAGCGAAGACGCTGGCCAGGAGCAAGAAGAGGAAGAGAGGGTCATTCCAGGTCGTAAGAGTGATATTGATGGAGAGCCACCACAGGAGCTTGACCCGTGGATCGAGGCGGTGAATGATCGAGCCTCTGTCTTGGTAGGACAGTTCAAGCGCCATCGCCGGCCCCCTTTCGCACCGTACAGAGAGCAGCCAGAGCCTCATTGACCGTCAGCCAGGCCCAGGGAGCGCCGAGCTGCTGGCCCAGCTGGGTCACCTGGGGGGCGCGTAACGAAGAAGCCTGGAGGGTCTCTCTTGCCTGAAAGGCCTGACGGGTTGGCGCATCCAGCAGCACGTGACCATTGGCCATGACCACCACCCGCTGGCAGTACTCCGCTGCCAGATTCATATCGTGCGTAATGACCACCACCGTCTGACCTGCTGCATGCAGACGTACAGCCAGATCCATGATTTCCTTGGCGCGCCTATAGTCCTGCCCCGTCGTCGGCTCATCAAGCACCAGCACGCTGGGCTGCATGGCCAGCACTGCCGCCACAGCAATGCGCTGCTTCTCTCCCATGCTCAGCAGGAACGGATTTTTATCGAGCAGGTGCACAATCTCCAAATCCTCGGCGGCCTGCTGCACCCGCTCCCTGACCTGCTTCTCGGGCAGGCCCAGGTTGCGCAGGCCGAAAGCCAGCTCATCGTAGACCTTCAACTTACAGATCTGCGTATCGGGATTCTGGAAAATAAAGCCCACGGTGGTAGCCATCTCATTGATACTGGCCCTGGCCGTATCAAGGCCGGCCACGCGCACCGTGCCGCTGGTGGGCTTCAGCAGGCCATTGAAATGCTTGACCAGGGTTGTCTTGCCTGAACCATTTTGGCCCAGGATAGCCACAAACTCGCCGCGGCGAATCTGTAGATCGAGGTCCCGCAGGGCCGGCGTCCCATCGCGGTACACGTGGCTCAGGCCGCTGACCTCGATGATGGTCTCGGCGCCAACTCCCCCGGCGGAGTGCGGGCCAGCGTCGAGGCCGCAGGAGGGCGCAGGTACTGGCAGGCTGGCCAGAGACGCGCGCTCGATGAAAGGCTCCAGCAGCGTCACCGCCTCGGTGACATCCAGTGGCAGGCGCGGCAGAGGCCAGCCGGCTGAGCGCAGGCGTGCGGCTAACAGCGTCACCTGGGGAACGCTCAGCCCCACCGAGTCGATATACTCGACGTGTTCGAGCACCTCGCGTACACTACCACGGTGCAAGACCTGCCCCCGGTCCATCACCAGCATCTCGTCGACCAGGTGAACCATCTCATCAAGCTTGTGCTCTATCAGGAGCGTGGCCCGTCCCTCTTCTCGCGCCAGGCGGGCCACCAGCCTCAGCACCTCCTGGCTCCCCAAAGGGTCGATGTTCGACGTTGGCTCGTCCAGAATCAAGGTCTGCGGATCAAAGGCCAGGATGGCCGCCAGAGCGCAGGCTTGCTGCTGCCCGCCCGAGAGCTGATGCGGATTCTTGCGCCGATGCTCGCTCAGGCGAGTCAGCTCTAACAGTTGCTCCAGGCGCTGGCGAATGGTCTCGGCGGGCAGACCATAATTGCAGGCCCCAAAGGCGATTTCATCTTCGACCGTTGGATTGAAGAGCTGCGTATCGGGATCTTGTTGCAAGAGACCGACCAGCTTCGAGAGGGCGCTAACGCTATAGCGCCGTGAGTCGTAGCGTCCGGCGACCGTGATCCGGCCCCGCATAGTCCCCTTAAATTCATGGGGGATCAACCCGTTGGCCGCGCGACAGATAGTCGTCTTACCAGCTCCGCTCGGCCCGGTGATCAGCACCACCCGCCCCTGGGAAAGCTGGAGCGACAGGTCGCGCACGACCTCACTCTCCCCCTGCTCATAGGTGAACCCAAATCCCTCGTAGGCGAGCGCGCACGCTTGCTCCTCTACCGGCACGAGTTGATTCCTCCTTTTCCAGCTGCTAATGGGGTAAGTCAGAGAGCGCTCGCATGCCCCTAAGCAAAAACACAATTGACGGAGAAGAGACACAAAGCTTCACGCCTGGGCCAACCGCGCAAGAGAGAGCGCCCATGACGAGCCAGACCAGGCCCGATCTGGCAGCGCCTGTCCCCCGAGAAAGGGAGCGCGCTACGGCTCGGCCTGACCGGCCCCGCAAGAGCGCTCCCTCTTCCAAAACGGGCAGAAGAGAACCGACAGCTAGCTGTAAGCGGGCAGATCGTCACTGCTTCTGAGTGGAAGTGAGCTTCCTTCTCTTCTCTCCTCTCTACCAGGTCCAGGCCGCCTCGGCTAAAGCACGCCTAGCTCAGTTCAGCAGCCTGGGGTGTCTCTTCACGCTGCCACGGCCAGCGCCATTGTGGGGCCACAAACTTCGGCACCGTGGCCAGCAGGATGGCCGGGATCAGGAAATAGATGATCAGATAGATCCAGTAGGCGTAGCCAAACTGCAGGGCTAGCTGAGCCTGGAAAGGAATAATCTTCAGCACAAATGAATAGAGGCCGATCCACCACCAGTACTGGAAAAAGAGCGCCACGGCTGTCAAGAGCAGGAACAGGCCCAGACGCTTGGGGAGACTGGCCACACGATAGACGGCGGGATAGAAGGCAGCCAGAATCAACACATGGATCAGGTAGCCGGGCCAGCCGATGATACCGACCTGGCCGGTGACCGAATCGACGAAGACCACAATGGCCCCCACGATAGGACCGCCGATCATAGTCGAAAGGGTCAGCCAAATACCGCCGAGGTTGAAGTTGACGCCGGGCAGATAACCGGGGATCGTAATCTGGAGCAGCTCGAAGGCAGCTGCAATAGCGCCGAAGATCACCGCGACCGCAATCTGGCGCGCGCTGAGGATGGGGCGACGCTGCACCAGTTCACCTGGACTATTGGTCGTCTGCATATTTATAACCTCCCCCACTGACGCCGCGGCGGCGACGTCAGGGTAGCCTACTCATTCGCCAACGATTCCGTCGATCTATACCGTTGCTTCGGCTCTGGCTGGCCTTTGCCTTTGTTGGAAGTGAGGAGGAGCAGTGTGCCCGGCAACTGCCCTGCTAGCTGTACGGGAGGGGGAAGGCTCTACTCTCTGCCTGCCCTGATCCAGGCAGGAGCAGCTTGGCCTTCCACAGCGATGCAGTACCGGGGGACCGCCAGGTCTGGAGCCACCTGATCGGCAGATGGCTGACCTGGCAATGACCCCGCATCTGCCGATCAGGAAGCTGAACGGCTCAGGCGCTCAGGGCTGAGACGGACCACGCTCAAGGTCGCCGGGTCCAGCTCGACGCCGTAGTCCTGCCAGGCCTGTTCGCAACTGATGTAGCCATCGCGCACATCCTCGATCACCGCCTCAACTGGGCGCTCCAGCGGAGACCCCCAACCGCCGCCAGTGCCAGTGACCAGGCGCGCCACCTCGCCACGCTTGAGCGGATAGCGGGCGCACTTGCCCAGCACCACCTCATGGCCATCCTCATGCAGGATGCGCACCTCGTTGCGTGAGCCGTTCTGGCCGCCGGCCACGCCCCAGGGAACATACTTGTGGCGGCCAAAAGTAGCGGTCAAGGTCACGTTGTCAGCCACAGCGCGGTACTCGCGGATGCAGCCCCGTCCACCGCGATAGCGACCTGCTCCGGCCCGCGGAGCCGTATCCAGCTCGTAGCGCTCGACCAGGATACCATAGCGCGTCTCCGCGACCTCTACCGGGATCACATACGTCTCGCCATCGCCTACGCACATCAGACCGGACTCGCCGTCTTTGGCAGCACCGGCTCCCCAGCCTCCAGCCTGCGGCTCAACCAGCAAAAACAGCTCGTTCGTATCGGGATGAGTTCCGGCCAGGACGATACCGCAGACTGACAGGAAGTGGCCAGCGCTCAAGCGATCGGGCACGATCGGCGCCAGCGCCTTCCAGACCAGGTCGGTCACATAGTTCATGGTCTCCCAATAGGTCGAAACCGGCGCCGGGCGCTGGGCAGTAAAGATAGTCCCTGGCGGGCAAATGATCTTGAGCGGCCTGAAGCAGCCCTCGTTGACCGGGATCGTAGGGCTGGTGATAGCCTTGAGCATCGTGCGCACGCCCGAATGCAGGCCCGTCAGCGTACAATTGACCGGACCTGGCACCTGGGGATGAGTACCCGTGAAGTCACAGATAAACTCATCGTCGCTGATCGTCACCTTCACGCGCACCGGGAAAGAGCCGTGGCCTAATCCATCATCATCGATCCAGTCTTCAGCCTCATAGACGCCCTTGGGCAACTTCGCCAGCTCCAGGCGCGTCATGCGCTCCCCATAATCGAGCAGGGCCTCGATCGAACTCTGGACCACAGCCAGCCCATAGCGGTCGCATAGCTCCTGGAAACGCCGCTCGCCCAGGTGGAGAGAGGCGGCCTGCGCATACATATCACCAAGGGTCATATCCGGCAGGCGCACATTGGCGGCGATCAGATCGATGAGGCTCTGGACGGGGCGACCCTCCTCAAAGAGCTTGACGCAAGGGAACTGTAGCCCTTCCTGGAACACCTCGGTCGAATCGGTTGTCCAGGAGCCGGGGTCTTTGCCGCCGACCTCGGTCCAGTGGGCCTTACTGGCGGCGAAGGCCACCAGCTGCCCCCCATAGAAGATCGGCACGACCAGTGAGACATCCGAGAGGTGGGTACCGCCGCCGCCATAGGGATCGTTGGTAATCACCACATCGCCCGGATGCAGATTCTCCGTACCAAACTTCTCCAGCACCGAGCGCACCGCGAAGGTCAGCGTGCCCAGGAAGCCCGTCACCCCGTTGCCCTGGGTGATGAGCTGGCCGCGAGCATCCGTCAAACCAGAAGCGAAGTCGAGCACCTCATAAATAATCGTGCTCTTCGACGTACGCTGCAGCGCGATAAACATCTCATCGCCGATCGCGACCAGAGCGTCCTTGACGATCTCGATCGTAAAGAGGTCGACATCGGCGCGGTTGGACTCTGCCATGCGCTGGGCCATGCTCGCTCACTCTCCCGTTTCGATGATCAAATTGCCGAAAAGATCAACGTACAGCTGCTGGCCGGGCAGGACTACGGTGGAGGCTGCCGGCTCTTCGACGATGGCCGGCCCCTCCAGGCGGGCGCCAGCCCCCAGGCGGCTGCGCTCGTAGATGCGGGTCTCGTAGCGCCCGAGGTCGTCAAAGTGGACCAGGCGCCGGCCCTTGAAGGCGCCCTCGCTCCCGTCGTGCTGAGGGAGCGTCTGCAGCTCAGGCTTGCGGACCCGCCCGAAGCCGGCCACGCGCAGATTCACCAGCTCGATCGGCGAATCCTGGCGGAAGGTATAGAGCTGCTCATGCAGGTCGTGGAAGCGGCTGGCGACCAATGGGCGTGCCTCCTCACCAAGGCGGCCTGTCGGCACCGGCACATGTACCGTATGCTCCTGACCCAGATAGCGCATGTCGGCGGAGCGGACAAAGACCACCTCCTCCGGCTGGACGCCCTCGGCGGCGAAAGTCTCCTGGAGCTGTTGCTCCATCTCTGCCCAGATTGCCTCCAGCTCGGCCATCGCCATGCTGTCGAGGCGCACCGGCTTCGTCTGCACCAAATCGTGGCGAATGTCGCTCATCAGCATGCCCCAGGCCGAGAAGTGAGCAGGGGCAGGGGGGATAATGACGCGTGGAACACGCAGCTCCCTGGCCAGAGCCGCTGCGTGCATCGGGCCACCGCCGCCGAAGGCCACCATAGCAAACTCGCGCGGATCACGGCCCTGGCGCACGGAGACCAGCTTGAGCAGGTGGATCATATTGGCATTGGCCAGGCGGATAATGCCCAGGGCGGCTTCCTCAACATCGAGGCCCAGCGGCTGAGCGATGGTCAGCATCGCCTGACGGGCCTGGTCCAGGTCCAGGCGAATCGTACCGCCGAGGAAATAGTCGGGATTGATACGGCCCACCAGCACGTTGGCATCGGTCACCGTAGGCTCGCTGCCGCCGCGCCCATAGCAGGCCGGTCCCGGCTCAGCGCCCGCACTCCGCGGCCCCACCTTGAGGGCCCCCGCCGGATCGATCCAGGCGATGCTGCCACCACCAGCCCCAATCTCCACAATGTCCACCACCGGCACCTTGATCGGATAGCCAGCGGTCGTCGGCGTCCGCTCGATATAGTAGTCGCTCGTCACACGGATCTCGCCGCGCTCCACCAATGAAGATTTAGCCGTTGTTCCGCCGATGTCCAGCGTAATAATATTGTCCTCGTGCAGCAACTTGCTGATCGCGGCTGCGCCGATGACACCGCCGACGGGGCCCGACTCCACCAGGTGGATAGGGGTGCGGCTGGCCAGCTCGAACCTGGAAATACCGCCGTTGGATTGCATCGCATAGCGGCGCTCCTGACCGATGCTAACCTCGTCGAGGCGCCGCGAAAGGGCCTCCAGATAGCGCCGCGCCACCGGCTTCACGTAGGCATCGAGGACGACGGTGCTCGTGCGCTGGAACTCGCGCCACTCATTGGTCAGCTCGTGAGAGGCCGTCACGTCGGCGTCGGGCCATTCCTGGCGCACGATCTCTAAAGCCCGCTTCTCGTGGACGGGATTGGCGTAGGCGTGCAGGAAGCAGATGGCCAGGGCCTGCGCCCCCTGACGGCGCGCCTCGGCCACAGCGGCCCGCACATCCTCCTCGACCAGAGGCTGCAGCACCTCGCCCTTATAATTGATGCGCTCACGCACTTCGAGGCGGAGGCGACGTGGCACAAAGGGCTTGGGCTTCGTAAAGAGCAGATTATAAATATCGGGGCGGTTCGCACGCTGGATTTCGAGGACATCGCGGAAGCCACGGGTGGTAATTAAGGCCGTGACAGCGCCCTTGCGCTCAGTCAAAGTATTAATGATCACGGTCGTCCCGTGGGCTAGGAACTGGACATCGCGCAGCTGAGCCTGGGTCAGGGCCGTGATGACCCCTTCTTCGAAGCGAGCTGGCGTAGTTGAGGTCTTGCCCAGGCCGATCTGTCCAGTTGTTTCATCCAGGTAAACAAGGTCGGTGAACGTTCCGCCGATGTCAACGGCTGCTCGTGTGCTCATCGTCTTCGCCTTTCTCACATCAGTCGCGGAGTCAGGACCCAAATGGCCCGTACCACCGCATCCGTCTCGTTACGGATAGCGTGGGGCACGGAAGAATGGAAGTAGATGCTGTCTCCAGGACCGAGGCGGTACTGTTGCCCAGCGATGATAAAAACCAGTTCACCTTCCAGGATATAGGCGAACTCCTCTCCATCGTGGCTATAGGGTTCCTCTTTGACATCGCCTGGCTGGATCGTCACATACAACGGCTCCAGGGTCAGGTTGGGGGCGCGCGGCGAAAGCATCTTGTAGGTGCGCAAACTGGAGACCACGGCCAGCTGGCTCCCATTCTCTGCGCGCTGGACATACGGCAGCTGGGTCATCCCTGGCCGCCCTTTCTCTTGCTCAGCCGGCGGGAAAAAACTCGCCAGATTCATGTCAAGCGCTTTGGCAACGGTGGAAAGAGAGGTGAGCGCTAACGATGATCGCCCTCGTTCCACCAGGGAGAGGAAACCAATTGAGAGACCTGTTCGCTTGCTCAGCTCGCGCAAAGATAATTTCAACTCGCGCCGCCTGGCCCGAATAAGGGACCCGATAAGACGAAGCCGCTCTTCGGCTTCAGCAACGCTGGCCGGCGTATCTTTGGCGGCCTGGCTTTGCTCCTCGACGAGTCCACGACCGGCTGTCGTCATGCTGTCTTCTGCCTCACTCTATGCCAATGTTTTATGTAGGTAAACATTTTTAGTGAGTATAGCATAGGGATGGCCTCTTTGCAAGAGGGGCGGCTCCGTAAAATAGCTGATAAGCCTGTCTTCCTGGAAGCTTCGCCTGAAGACGCACCAAATGAGATAGCCATTCGCTGCTCCCCCCTTGACATATCCTCTGACCAGGTGGTAAGATTCTGACTGTCCGGTCATGACTGACCGGTCAAAGTTCTTCGCTGTGGTCATTTTCTATAAAGTCAGTCAGACTGTGTACCATCGGTCAACGAATGAGGAGGTGCACTGATGCCACCTTCGACCGCGCCGCGCTCATGGAAGGAGAAGCAGCGGCAGGAACGCGAGGCGCTCATCTTGCAGACCGCGGAGGAGGTCTTCTGTGAGAAAGGCTACCACGAGACCTCGATCGATGAGATCGCCGCGCGCGTGGGAATCGCCAAGGGGACGGTCTACCTGCATTTCCCGAGCAAAGAGGACCTGCTCGTCGCCCTCTTTCGCCGGGATACTGAGCAGGTGATCTCGGAAGTGGAGGCCATCGCTTCGTCTCCCGGCTGCTCGGCGCGCGAGAAGTTGGAAGCAATTCTGCACCTTCTCTACGGTGAATTGTTTAAAAAACGTACTCGTTTGTTCTATAGCATATATAACAGTCCAGAGATGCGCATCCTACTGGAGAAGAAAAAGGAGATGGGCGCTCACTGGGGGCAGCTCACGCACTGCCTCGAAGAGCTGCTTGCTGAAGGGCAGGCCGCCGGTGAGTTCGATCCCGAGCTGCCGACCAGCGTCATGCTCAGCCTCTTCCTGAACCTGGTGTCGGTGCGCGGCTATGAGCGGCTGGTGGGACAGGAGGGCCTGGCGCCCGCCGAAGTGGTGCGCTATCTCGCTCGCATTTACTTTAAGGGAATCGCTGCTGAGCACAAGCCAAGTTGCTGATGGTGGCGATTGCGGAAGAGAGAGGAGAGAAGTTACTTCTATGGACTCGATAACGCCTCCGTCGGGACAGGGTCCGACGATGGAAAGGCTCTCTGTTGAGGGGTCGCAGGCCGGTGAGGCTGCGGCCAGCGCCGCCAGTCCGTTGCTCACGGCACAGGCGGCAGCGCAGGAGCAGCCGCGCTTTTCGGCGCGTGAAACGGTGCTGACAATGGCTGGTGTGCTGATGGTGATGCTGCTGGCCTCGCTGGATCAGACGATTGTCTCAACGGCCATGCCACGCATCATCGCCGAGCTACAGGGCTTCGATCGCTATACCTGGGTCTCCACGGCCTACCTGCTGGCCTCGACGGTCATGGTCCCAATCTATGGAAAGCTTTCGGACCTGGTGGGCCGCAAGCCGATTTTCCTGTTTGGTGTGGTGGTTTTCCTGATCGGCTCGGCTCTCTCGGGGGCGGCCCAGTCGATGAATCAGCTGATCGCCTTCCGCGCCTTCCAGGGGCTGGGCGCCGGCGCGCTTCTGCCGATTGCAATGGCCATCGTCGGTGACCTCTTTACGCCGCGGGAGCGTGGCAAGTGGCAGGGTCTGACTGGGGCTATCTGGGGCCTGTCCTCGATCATTGGCCCGACGCTCGGTGGCTGGATTACGCAGAATACGAGCTGGCGCTGGGTCTTCTATGTCAATCTGCCGATCGGTATTCTGGCCCTGTTGGTCTTGATCTTCTTGATGCCAGCCCTGCGGGGCAGGAATCGTCAGGTCTCGATCGACTACCTGGGCGCTGTCTTACTGGTGCTGGGCGCCTTGCCACTGCTGCTCGGCTTCTCGCTGGCCGGCGATCAGTACGACTGGCTCTCACCGCAGATCCTCGGCTTGCTGGCCGGCGCTGTGGTCTTCTTGACGGCTTTCCTGCTCTATGAGGCCCAACTGGAGCGCCGTCAGGGCCAGCCCATTATTGAACCCGGCCTGTTTAAGAATAGCATCTTTACGGTCAGTACGATCGTGACCGTCATCTTCGGCATGGGCCTCTTCGGCAGCGTCTTCTTCATCCCGCTCTTTGTCCAGGGGGTGGTGGGGACCACAGCCACCAACAGCGGGCTGATCCTGACGCCGCTGATGCTGACCTCCGTAGTCGGCAGTGTCCTCTCCGGTCAGCTTGTCTCTCGTATTGGTAAATACAAATGGATCGCCATCACGGGGATGGCCATCAGTGTGGTCGGCTCCTACCTGCTGACGCGCCTGGATGTTCACTCCACGAATACGGATGTCCTGGTAGCCATGCTGGTTCTGGGGCTGGGCATGGGCTTCGGCATGTCGCTCTATACGCTGGTGGTGCAGAATGCCATGCCGGTGCACAAGATCGGCCAGGCGACCTCTGCTCTGGTCTTTTTCCGCCAGATTGGGGCCACTGTTGGCCTGGCGGCCATGGGATCGATCATGACCTCGGCCTACCAGCCTGCCTTTGATCAGGCTCTGCCGGTGGCGGTGAAGCAGCTAGTGCCGGCTCGCTTCCTCGCGGCCTTTAATAATCCCGAGATTCTGCTCTCGGATAGCGCCCAGCAGCAACTGCAGCACGCCGCGGCGGCCTTTGGACCGCAGGGGCAGCGGCTACTGGCGGTCATCCTGGAGGCAGTCAAGACGGGCCTGGCCCAGGGCATCCACAATGTCTTTGTCCTGAGCTTCGGGCTGATGGTCGTGGCCCTGGTCGCAGTCTTCTTCCTGAAGGAGATCAAGCTGCGCGACCGGCGGCGTCCTCAGCCGCAGGAGGCTGGCCAGGGCCAGGAGGTGACAGCGCCCGAGGCAGGCGAGCTGGTCGGCCTGATTTAGCAGTCTTCCTTCTCTTCTGGTCTTGCTTTGTCTCGCCTTGCCGGTGTCTTCCCCTCATCGATCCACGAGAGGGCGGAGCGGGATATCCCCACTTCGCCCTCTCGTGCTTTGTCTTGCTCTGCTGGCCGCGAGCTAGGGCACGTTGTTGCGCAGCTTATAGACTTTGATCGCTACCTGCAAACTGAGCCAGTTACTGCGGTCCTGCAGGTCGATATCGCACAGCGATTGCAGACGCTCCAGGCGCTGGATCAAGGTATTTCTGTGCACAAAGAGGCGGCTCGACGTTTTGGTCAGGTTGCCGGCGCATTCCAGATAGGTCTCCAGGGTAGAGAGCAGCTCGGTGCCCTTGCGGTGATCATAGTGGGCGATGCGGGCAATCTGATCCTGGTAACTATCGCGCAGGTCATCCATGCGCGCGATCTTGTAGAGATAGCGATAGATGCCCAGGTCATTGAAGTGGGTCACACCGTCGCCATTGAGGCTGCGGCCCATCTGGAGGGCCTCGCGGGCCTCGGCAGCGCTGCGGCGATAGTCGGCGAGCTGCTGACAGGGATTGCCGATGCCGGCGGCCACATGCAAGGGCTGTTCCTGGTGGATCTGGTGGATCAGCTCGCGTAGCCAGCTCTTGAGGCGTGCGTTGCTGCCTGGGCTGAGGGTGGCCAGTTGGGAGGTGGAGGTGGAAGGCTCGCCCTCTTGTCTCAGGCGAACCAGGCAGGTCAGGGTACGTTCCTGCTCGTAGAGTAGCGAACCGGGGTAAGCCTCCTGCAGGCGGCGCCGGATCAGACTGCAGGTCCGCTTATAGGCTGTCTGGCGTTCCTCCTCGCTCAATGACCAGCGCGGGCTGGGGCCAGTGTTGCTCTCTGCGGGGAGCAGCTCAAAGAGCACCACGACATGCGGGCGTTCCAGGTCGCAGCCGAGCAGCTTTGCACGCTGCTTGAGCGCCTCCTCCGACTCGTACGCGCCGCCGAGCAGCTCATCGAAGAAGGCCTTCACCAGATTCTTCTGGGTCAATAAATCGACCAGCTGGCTATTTTTAATGGCAATGGCGGCCTGATTGGCGATGGTGCTCAGGAGGGCCTGGTCCTCGGGGCTGGGGCGCCGTGCCTTGCGGAAATAGCAGTTAATCAGCCCCAGGTGCTCCGTGCCCGAGACCAGGGGAGCCGAGAGCAGCGTCCGATGCTGACCATCCTTCAGCGGGTTGAAGCCCTCGAAGGTCTGCGTCTGATAGTCTCCGCCCTGGAGGCCGGGACCGGGAGCACTATCGAGCAGACAGGGCGTCGTTGCGGTAGGGGGAGGAAGCGGACCAGGGCCGCCGCTGCTGGCACCTGCTGGGGCGCTCCCGCCCGGCTCGCGCAGGGCCTCCAGGGCGGAGCGCTCTGCCTCCAGAGATTGCAGCGGCGGATGCTCACGCTCCGTCAGCCCTGAAGCCACGGCCCGCACCGTGAGCCGGCCTCGCGCCTGATCCACCAGCATAATCACACACAGATCGGCCTCCATAATTTGCGCTGTGAGCGCGGCCAGCGAGCGCAGCATCTCATCGAGGTAGAGGCTGGAGCTGATCGTCTGGCTGAGCACCGAGAGGCTCGTGAGAATATTCAGCTTGCGTCGCGTATGCTCATAGAGCCGGGCATTCTCGATGGCGCCTGCCACCAGGGCCGCCGTATTGCAGACAAAGCGCTGCTGCTCCTCGTTGAAGGTGGCCGGGGCGGCGGTATTCATCGACAGGACGCCGATCAGCTGGCGCTCACGGCTGACAATGGGGACCGTCATCACCGACTGGAATTCCTCGCGGTCCAGCTCCGGCACTATGTAAAAGCGGGGATCACTGCGCGCCTGCTCTTTGAGAATCACCGGCTCTAGCGTGGTCGCGACCCAGCCGGCGATGCCCTGGCCCAGGGCCAGCTCGACCTTGCCAACGAAGCGCGCATACGGCTCGCTGGCGCTTGCCAGCACGAGGCGCTCATGTTCAGGGTCGTAGAGGTAGAGAAAGGCGGCGTGGCAGGAGACAGCGCGCACAATGGCATCGACAAGACGGTGCAAGATCTCGTCGAGCTTGAGCGTCGAGCCAACAGCAGCAATAATCTCGTTGAGGAGCGCGTACTCTTGCGACTTCGTCGCCAGGACCTCGCGCAGCCGGCTGTTCTCTCGTCGTAGCTCCTCCAGCTCGTGGTTTTCCTGCTCCGCCTGGCGTTTGCTCCCGGCGCGAGCCGGGGCTGTTCTGGATACCATGCCGACCTCCTGATGGACAGAGATAGCTGCTGCATCCTGCGCTGCGGCTGACGGACCCGCTGCCCATGCATTGGCTTAGGCGTTCGCCCGCCCCCTCGCGTGCGTCGTCGGCAGCCGACAGACGTATGATGTCTATATGTGTGCATTGTAACTACTCTATGTGAGGAGCGTCTAGGGTAGCGGACTCCTTTCCCTGGTCAAAGCTGCCCATGAGCATTTATGGCTTTTTTATACGGCTCTCTTCCGTGGAAGCTGCTCGCCCTGACTGGCTTCAACGAGCGAGCTGCCAGGAGAGGAGACCGTGACAGGGAGAGGGCGATGCTGATATAATAGAGCTGGAATTAGCTCATCCTTCGTGCGCTCCGGAGAGGCGGCCAGGTGGTTCAGCTTGCTCTCCAGACACCTCTTTATCTGTGCCGAATGCCGCCCAACGCAAGGTTCTCCCAGGGTGCCTCCTGCGGTGGAATGGCGCAACGCGAGCGAGGAAGGTCGAGGATGACAGCCCTTTCAGCGCGCGAAACTCGCACGTGAGCGAACGAGGAGCGTCCCACTAGTTTTTCTCCAGGAGATAGCAGTATGTCTGACATCGTCACTATTCCTGAAGAACGGGGCATTGAGATTCATGGTATTGAACGGGTGGCCCCCACTGCTCGCACTCATGTGCGCATCTTTGACAATTTCACCATGTGGCTCTCAGCCAACCTGGTGATCTCGACGGTGGCTCTGGGGGCCCTGGCCAACCAGGTCTTTGGGCTGGGCTTCTGGGATGGTCTGGCCGTGATTGTGATCTTCAATGCCCTGGGCGTGCTTCCCGTCGCCTTCTTCTCGACGCTTGGTCCCAAACTCGGCCTGCGCCAGATGACCATCTCGCGCTTCTCCTTCGGTTGGGTCGGGGGCATTGTGATGGCCCTCTTCAATGTCGCGGCCTGCATTGGCTGGTCGGCGGTCAATGTCATTGTGGGTGGCCAGCTGGTAGCGGCCCTGAGCAACGGCGCGATTCCGCGCTGGGCCGGTATTCTGGTCATTGCCCTGCTGACCACCCTTGTCAGTATCTATGGCTATCGCTACGTTCATCGCTACGAGCGCTTCGCCTGGATTCCTATGGCCATTATCTTCGCCATCATGACGGTGGTGGCGGCGCCGCATATGAAAATCGTGCCAACGCCGGCGGTGAACGCGGCCTGGTTCGCCTCGCTAATCTCCTTCGGTGGAGCGATCTACGGCTTTGCTACCGGCTGGAGTTCCTACGCTGCTGACTACAATGTCCGGCAGCCGGAGGAAACGCCGGCCAGCCGCGTCTTCTGGCTGACCTTTCTAGGGGTCTTTCTGCCCTGCGTGGCCCTGGAGACCCTGGGCATGCTCCTGACGAGCTGGATTCCCAAGGGCGGCGGCGATCTACTGGCCGGGGTGTTGCAGCCTTTAGGCGGCTTCGGGACCGTCTTGCTGGTCCTGCTGGCTCTCAGTGTGGTGGCCAACAACATCCCCAACGATTACAGCCTTGGTCTCTCGATCCAGGTCGTTGGCAGATCCCTGCAGCGGGTGCCGCGCGCTGTCTGGACCCTGATCGGCGCGGTGATTTATGTGGCGATCGCCCTGCCGGCGGCACAGAATTTCAACCAGACGCTGGAAAATTTCCTCCTGCTGATTGCCTACTGGCTTGGCCCGTGGTCGATTATCCTGATCCTGGAACACTTTGTCTTTCGCCACGGCGTCTATAATGTCGATGACTGGAATACGCCTGAGAAGCTGCCCATCGGCTGGGCGGCCCTGGTGGCGATGGTTATCGGCCTGATCGGCGTGGCCCTGGGGGCCGCGCAGGTCTACTATGTCGGCCCGCTGGCGAGGCTGGTCAACCCGCCCTATGGCATGGATATCGGCTTCGAGCTAGGCATTGTCCTGGCCGCGATCGCCTATCTGCTCCTGCGCCCCATTGAGCTACGCCAGACTGGGCGCTGAGCGCCGGGCTGACAAGCGGGCCTGAGCGAGATGGCTTTCCCTCCCGTGGACCCCTCTGAGCAGAGAGGGAGGTGAACGGGGGAAGGTATTCACCCTGGGGCAGGCGGACGATGGGCAAGAGAGCAGCCACAGGTCGCCTGCCCCTCTTTGCTGTTTCCGGGACGGCCTCTGAGCGTTCTGCCAGACTCGCCTGCTCGCTAGTGGTCGTGTGTCGCCGTTCCCTGTTCATGCTCCTCCTTTCTGGCGAGTTCCATCACACACTTGACGAGGAAGAACGATGCACTACGACTTGATTGTGCGCCATGCACGTCTCCACCGCAGAGAGACGCTCGTTGACCTTGCCGTGCAAGGTGGGCGCTTTGTCTGTATCGCTCCCGAGCTGTCCACGGACACCGCGGCGCGCGAGATCGAGGCCGCAGGGCGCCTGGTCTCGCCGCCTTTTATTGATGCCCATGTCCACCTTGATGCAGTCCTCACGGTAGGCCAGCCCCGCTACAACAGTAGCGGCACCTTGCTGGAAGGGATTCAGATCTGGAGCGAGCGCAAGCCCTCTCTGAGCCACGAGGACGTCAAGCGCCGCGCCCTGGAGGCTATTCGCTGGGAGGTCGCTCAGGGTACCCTCTACATTCGCAGCCATGTCGACGTCTGCGATCCCTCTCTAACGGCTCTGCGCGCCCTGCTGGAAGTGCGCGAGGAGGTGCGCGACATCTGTGAGCTGCAGCTGGTGGCCTTTCCGCAGGATGGCATCTTCTCCTTCCCCAATGGTCAGGAACTGATGCGTCGCGCCCTGGAACTGGGCTGCGATCTGGTCGGCGGCATTCCCCACTATGAGTGGACGCGCGATCTCGGCGTTGAGGATGTGCGCTATGCTTTCGCCCTGGCGCGCGAATTCAATCGCGACATTGACTGTCACTGTGATGAGACCGACGATCCCCATTCCCGCTTTACGGAAGTGATGGCGGCGGAGACTCTCAGCGCCGGCTGGCAGGGGCGGGTGACAGCCAGCCACTGCACAGCCATGCATTCTTACGATAATGCCTATGCTTTCAAGCTGCTGCGCCTGCTGGCACAGGCCAGGGTCAATGTCATTGCCAATCCTTTCGATAATGTGGTCCTGCAGGGCCGCTTTGACACCTATCCGAAGCGCCGCGGCCTGGCGCGCGTCAAGGAGCTGCTGGAGGCCGGGGTGACGGTGGCGCTCGGCCACGACTCGATCATGGACCCCTGGTTTCCGCTTGGGCGCGGCGACATGCTGGCCGCGGCTCAGCTTGCCCTTTTGCTCTGCCATATGAGCGGCTACGAAGAAATTAATACCGTGCTGGATCTGATCACCACCCAGGCGGCGCGCGTCTTGCGCATCGAGGATCGCTATGGGATCGAAGAGGGGAAGCCTGCCGATTTCGTGCTGCTCGATGCCCCTTCGGCTTTTGAAGCCCTGCGCCTGCTGCCGGCGCGCCTGCACGTTTTCAAAGGGGGGCGGGAGGTGGCGACAACGACGCCAGCTCGCAGCCTGCTGCGCCGCGAGGGTGAGGCCGAGGGTAGTGAGGTCACCTTTCGCCTTCCGCCCGCCTGGTCAGTCTCCGCGGAAGATTAAAGAATGTTGACGGCCCGCGCCGCCAGGATGGCCAGGACGAGCAGAGAGAGCAAGGACTCCAGCATCATCAGAGCCTTGGCCCGGCGCGTCAGTGGCATAGTATCCGTCGGGCTGAAGGCGGTGGCTGTGGTGAAGGCCAGGAAGAGATAGTCGAGGAAGTGGGGAACCCAGCCACTGCTGTTCCCGTTCGCCTGTTGAGGGAAGAGGAAGTCGGCGGCGCGGTGACCGCGTCGATGCCGTCCCACTGGTCCCCCGCCGTCGATTTCCCAGTACCAGAGAGCAAAGACCAGAATATTGGAGGTCCAGAGCAGGGCGGCGGCCCGTAGCAGGATATCGGCCCGCGTGCTGCGCGGCAGGTTGAAGATGAGCAACGCCACGGCACTGCCCAGGGCCAGGGTCACGATCGCGAGCAACCCAAAAGCCAGGTGACGCTGCAAACGGTGGATGTGTTGAGATCGCCAGCCGGACCGGGCCAGGAATCTGAACACGATGACCCCAGCCACAATGATTCCTTCCAGGACCAACGGGAGCCAGTTCGGCCCGAGGGTCAGCCAGGGGGGCAAAACTGCGTAGAGGAGGCCGCAGAGCAGGGCAGCGATCAGGGCCAGCCAGCGCGGCGCGATCTTGCTCTCTTTTGCCCCTTGCTGTAGCTGTTGCTCGCCTGCTCCTTGCTGTATTTCTGTCGCTCCGTGCGATTTCCGATGCTCTTCCATGCTTCTTTCTCTCTTGCGTGATTGCCTGAAGTCAGTCTGTTCTCTCCCGGTCAGGCTAGAGCAGACTGCCGCTCGCCTATCAGGGTAGCGAAGTTGTCACCCGGTTGCAAGTTCTTCTCCTGTACCTGGCTCTTTCCCTCTCTCGGCGCTCCTCCTCCTGCTGCACAAGAGAGCGGTGCGATCTTCTTCTGATTTTACACAAGATTATGAATGATCAGTCATAATAGTAGCAGGAAAGGAGAGAGAAAGGGCAGAGATAATGGCAATATTTTCAAACAAGACCAATGACAGGTGCAAAATAGGCTAGTATCTGCTATAGTAGAAAACAGGAGAGGACCCCGGAGGGCTGGCTGTTGTTGGGAGGGGGGAGTACTGTGAGCGGGGCTGGCTGCAGGAGTGGGGAAGCTGGCAGTGGCCTGGGATGAGCAGCAGTTGCCCTGTGAAGGGGGGAAGGCAAGTATCAAGCAAATAAGCAAGATGGCTGGAAAGGCGAGGGGAGAGACCATGACACGGCCAGAGCGCCTGTGGGGGCCAGCAGGGGCGATGCGATGGCGATGGCCCAGCCTGGTTGGTGGTCTTCCACAGCGTTGTGGCAGGCACAAAGCCGGGCGGAGGACAACCAGCATATGGCCTATGGAAGCGACTGAGGTGATCCGCTGTCCGGGGTCGGAGTATGTTCCTCGCAGAGCGTGTTACGAGAAGCTCCAGGTTGCAGAGAGAGCGGAAGAGGTGTAGTGTGGTCAGCAAAGAGAACCTCCATGTGAGCACTCAGCAGAGCGGACGGCTGGCAAGTCCTGCTCGACAAGGGCACAGCGGACTGGAGCGGTCAGGAGAAGGGGGGAAACATGCGTACTGCAGAGCATGATTCGGGCATCTTCGCCTCGCGGTCTGGTACAGGCAAGGAGGCAGGAGAGACCGCTGGAGAAGAGGGAAAGGGAGCCGCCTCAGCTCTTGCGCCGCTGAGCGCACCCATTCTCGTCACCACGATTCTCGACGAATTCAGCGCCATTAGCGACTATCGGGTGCTGCAAGACAGTCTGCCGCGGCGGCTGGCCTCGCTGCTGCGGAGCCGCTACGTCCTGCTCTACAAGCGTATCGGAGAGACGCTGCAATTCGTCTCAGGGACCTTTGACGATCGCCCAGGCTGGTCGACCTCGCTGCTGGCGGTGGCCCAGATCAATCCTATCGACCTCAACAGTGAGCGGCCCGAGGCCCGAGCCTGGAGACTGCGGTGTGTGGCTACTGCGCCAGCAGACAAGAGCGAGCCGCAGCTGGTTGCCGTGCCGCTGATCTATCGTCAGCGGGCCACCGGCGTCCTGGTAGCCATCCGTGGCGGCCACGAAGGTCAGCCTGCAGCTGGGGGCCAGTCTGCCGGTTCTCCTGGTGGCACCATTGGCAGCCGCCTGCCGGCCTATTGGAGCGAAGAAGAGATTCATGTGCTGGAGGCCGTCGCTGGTGTCAGCGCCATGCTCCTTGAAAACACCCTGCTGCTGGAGCGAGACCGTGAGCGTATCCAAGAGCTTTCATTGCTCAACAGCATCGGCAGCCAGATCAACAGTGCCGTGCACGATCTTGAGCGTCTGTGCACCATTATCATGCAGCGCAGCCGTGAAATTGCGCCGCTTGATCTCTGCGACGTGCTCCTCTCGCCTCCGATGGGCAGGCAGGCGCCCTGGATTAGTCCGGCCCTGAGCGAAGCGCTCTTCCGCTATGCGCGCGAGCAGGGGAGCCATCCCACGCCGCTCCTCATCGAGCGCCCGGGCAGTCCGCGCACCGCTGACTATCTCTGTCATCTGCCAGGCAGCCTCAATACCTTCATTGCCCTGCCGCTCATCAGCGGAGGCGATCCTGGGCGGCGTGGTCGGCTCTGTGGTTCCGAAGAGAGAGAGCCGCGGGTGCTAGGCCTCTTAGTAGGGGGCACTTATCGGCCCTGGAAAGTGCGCCATGTTGAACTGATGATGCTGCAAGTACTGGCCAGTCAGGCCAGCGCCGCTCTGGAGAATATTCACCTCATGACTGAGGTCATCGAAGCGCGTAACGAAGCGCGCAAGCTCCTGCGCCAGGTTCTTGACGACCAGCGTCTCAAAGAGCTGATCCTGGAGAGCATTCCCAGCGGATTGATGACCATAGATCTCAGCGGGCAGATCACTACCTTCAACCGGGCGGCCTCGCTCATCCTGGGCTATCATCCCTACGAAGCCCTGGGTCAGCCGGTGCACAAGATTCTGCCGCTCAAGAACCCCCAGGTCCTGCGCGAAGTCCTGCAGTCTGGCCCTGGCCACCGCTCCCCAGCGACCTATCATGAGACGCTCATCTCCCACGATCGGCAGGGGCAGGACCTGGTGCTTGACATGACCTGGCAGCCTCTCTGTAACGACCGGGGGAGGCAGATTGGTACCCTGCTCACCTTCAGTGACGTCACCTCCATGCATCGTCTGCAGGAAGAGAAGCGTCGACTGGACGAACTGGCGTCGCTGGGCAAGATGGCGGCCAGTGTTGCCCATGAAGTGCGCAATCCCCTGGCCTCCATCAAAATCACCATGCAGATGCTCATGGACGACCTGGAGAAACTCGTGCAGCGTGAAGCAGCCGAAGGCAGCGAAGGCGGTGATCGGGGAGGCCAGGCTCAGCCCCGCCTCGAAGAGCATCGTGGGGCCCAGGAGTCGATCGCCGTCGTTCTCAAAGAAGTTGAGCGTCTCGACAACATCGTACGCGAGTTGCTGCTCTTCGCCAAGCCGCGCCAATTGCATCGTGTGCCCTGTGATCTCATTGCCCTCAATGAGCACGTCTTGCAGACGCTACAGCCCTGTCTGAATGAGGCCGGGATTGTCGTCCATCGTGTCTATCAGCGCGATCTCCTGGAGCAGCCGCAGCGGCGGCTTGCCGTTATTCTCGCCGACATGGAACAGATGGAACAAGTACTTTTCAACCTCTACACCAATGCTATCCAGGCCATGCCAGAAGGAGGAATCCTCACCGTCTCGGCTCAGATCGTCCTGCCTCCGCGGTCTGGGACTGGTGCCAGCTATATCCTGCCGCGGGTGCGGGTTGCTGAGGGTGAAAGCAGTTATTTGACCTCAGAGGAGCAGCAGTGGCTGGAACTCTCCATCAGCGACACAGGCATCGGCATCCCGCCGGAGCAGTTGGATCTTATCTTCCAGCCCTTCTTCACTACCAAAGCGCACGGCATTGGGCTTGGCCTGGCCATTACCCAGCGTCTCATTGAGAGCCATCAAGGGCACATCAGCGTCGAAAGCCGCCTGGGCTACGGCGCCACCTTCACCATTCGCCTCCCTCTGGCGCCTGCTGACAATGGTGCTGAGATCGAAAATGAGGGCGAGTCTCGGACCACAGAATCAACGAGCGGGGGACCACAGACATCATGAGCATGTTCATTCTCATCATCGATGATGAGCCGCACCTGCCGCACCAGATCGCCCGCTATCTGGGCAGACACGGCTACGAAGTGGAAACTGTCGCTGAAGGTGAGGCTGGTCTGCGGATCATTCAGCAATGCTCGGTTGACCTTGTCTTGCTGGACCTGCGCCTGCCTGGGCTGAGCGGGCTAGAGGTTCTCAAACGCATCAGGGCCAGCGAGCCGGAGCTTCCTGTAATCATGCTGACCGCCTATGGGGATGTACGCAGCGCGGTCGAAGCCATGAAGCTGGGGGCTTCCGACTACCTGCTCAAAGGGTTCGACCTCGAAGAGCTACTGCTCGTCGTCCAGCGTGCCCTGGAGACCAGTGCCATGTACCGCGAGCTGCGCCAGCTGCGGCGCGAGCGCAGCGATAACTATCACTTCAACTACATTGTTGGGCACAGCGAGCGCATGCGTCAGGTATTTGAGATGGTTGCCCGTGTGGCTCGCAGCGACACTGCCTCTGTCCTCATCACTGGCGAGAGCGGGACCGGCAAAGAAGTCGTCGCGCATGCCATTCACGAACAGAGTCCGCGCGCCTCTGGCCCTTTCCAGCCCCTGAACTGTGCTGCCATCGCCCATAACCTCCTCGAGAGCGAACTCTTTGGCTACGAGCCATATGCCTTCACCGATGCGCGCAAGCAGAAGCGTGGACTCCTGGAGCTAGCTGATGGGGGTACGCTCTTTCTCGATGAGATCGGTGAAATGCCGCTAGATATGCAGGCCAAGCTCCTGCGGGTGCTGGAGACGCGCTCCTTCTTTCGTCTGGGAGGGAGCAAGGAAGTCAAAATCAACGTGCGCGTCATCGCTGCCACCAACCGTGATTTGCAGAAGGCGATGGCTGAGGGAACCTTTCGCCGCGACCTCTTCTATCGTCTGGCAGTCATGCAGATCAACCTGCCGCCATTACGTGAGCGCCCGGGGGACATCTTACTTTTCGCCTCGCGTTTCGTCGAAGATTTCAACAAGTCATTGGGACGCAACGTGCGCCGCATCTCGCCCGAGGCCCAGCGTCTTCTGCTTGCCTATAGCTGGCCGGGCAATGTGCGTGAGCTTAAGAACGTCATTGAACGGGCCATGATTCTCAGCAACGGCGATGAAATCCAGCCGGCCCATCTGCCCCAGGAGATCGTTGGCTACAGCGAGAGCCGTCAGCTTGATGCCTGTGATCCCTGGGAGGAGTGGCTGGCTGGCCATCCGGAGCAGCCCCTGCCGTTGGAGCGTATTGTAGAGCGAGTGGAGCAATATTTCATTCGTCAGGCGCTCTGCGAAGCCGGACACAATCGTACGCGGGCGGCGGAATTGCTAGGAATGAGCAAAGTCGACCAGCTGCGTTATCTGATGCGCAAGCATGGCATTGAATGAAGGTGAAGGGAGCGAGGTCGGGACTGCTTTCTTTCAGCCGGTTGCCTGCTGGAGCCTGTTAAACCCGGGAGATGGGCAGTAGGAGCGTGCCCAGTGCCAGGCCAGAGTCAGGACGAGGCCGACCTATGCTATGTGAGGCGCTCTCCGCAGAGGGTAGGGAGGAGGGAGAGGCAGGTGCGCCAGGGCGAGCCGGAGCACGGTCTCGGCGACAGGCGAGGAAGAGCAGCCTGGCAAAGCGATGCCAGGCTCAGGAGTCGAGCAGTGTCTCATTCTCTTCCTCGCCCAGACGCAGCAGCTCCGCCTCGATCTCACGCCAGGCCTCCTGCTCGGCCTCAGCGTTAGAGAGGCGGCGTTGGTGCTGGAGCCGGGCCACACGCTGGCGGAAGGTGGCTAAGATTGGGCGTTGTTTCTCTGGGGAGGGCATTGGTCGCAGCTCGATCTGCGAGGGGGCGTAGAACTCGCTGGGATCGAATGCCAGCGAAGCCAGATCGCTAAAGATGGCCAGCAAGCTCATACGCTGTTGGGAGAAATAGCCCACCTCGGTGCTGGAGGCCAGCAAGCAGCCGGCGACACGCCCTCCGAGCCAGATTGGATGGGCGGCGGCGCTGATCTCGAATTCGCTCTGGTAAGCGGGGACGAGGTGGTACTTGCGCAAATCTTCGATACTCTGGACGCGCCCCGACTCCACCACGTAGCCAGCCAGCGACTCCATTCCCAGGAAGAGGGCCATTTGCTCCAGATCGGCGGTCCAGGGGAGTGTCCCTTTTCCCATGCGCTCGCGCAGGCTGCGGATCTTCCCATCCGGGTGAGGGGGCATACACTGGATCAGGGTGATGGACATTCCCAGGTGATTTGGATCGAGCTGGGCCAGGGCCTGGCGCAGGACCATCTCGCCGATCTGCCAGAAGCGCAGCGATTCGATCGTCGTGGTACGAGCGCTGAGCACCTGGGAGAAGAACTCAGAGGGCACTTGCTCGACGGCGCTCTCACGCAGGAGGGCGTCGATATCGGGAAAACTGCGACGCAGGGCCTCCAGCAGCTCCTGTCGATACTGGGGGTGAACGGCCTGGACGAGGCGGATCAGGTGGGAGCGATGGGGCCTTGACTCGCCGTTCGCCCAGCGAGATAGCGTCATAGTCGTTACTCCGAGCGCCGTTGCGAGGCGCTGGCGCTCCGCCGTTGTTCGGATGAGCCGCTGCAAGACGGACTGCCAGGACGGGGATTCGCTCACGCTCATACTCGCCCCCTCAGACTCCTACTCTCTGTTCCTGTATTGATGCTCTTCTGGCATATGATAACAGAGGGAACAGGCAGAGTCAACCAGAAGACGCCAGTTTCGATTCTGCCTTCTCACGGGAGTGGCGTGCGCCCTTCTAATAATCAGCTGTCCGCTTGTGTCAGACGAAGCATGCTCAATGGCCTTATGGGGCAGCTCTTCCATCGGAGACTATACTGTAAGGTGGGGACAGTTGTGAAGTCTACGGCGCTTATCTATCTATCTATCCGCAGGCATCGGCGTGCGTTGTGTCAGCCCTACTGGTACGCCAGGGGAAGGGCCGGGAGAGGCAGACAGACGATGAAACGTATTATTGTAGTAGATGATGATAAGGAAACGCGAGAAATTATCACCTTTGTGCTAAGCCGCAATGGCTTTGAGGTGATCACGGCGGCGGATGGCAGGCAGCTGGCAGCGCTCCTGGAGGTGGAGAGGCCGGACCTGATTATTCTGGATGTCATGATGCCGGGGCTAGACGGCTATCAGATTTTTAACCGCTTGCGTCATGATCCGGTCCTGCATCAGATACCGGTAATCATTATGACGGCCCATGCTGAGCACATTTATGAGCGGATTAGTGTTGATCTGGGGGCGGCGGATCATATTACGAAGCCCTTCCATCCCTTGGAGCTGGTGGAGAAGGTTAAGGGTCTCTTCCGCATGCTGTCGTGTGAAGCCAGCTGGGATGAGGTGAAGTGAGGAAAGCAGGCAGGCAGCCAGACAGGCTGGCTGCCTGGTTGAGAAAGATGCGCTGGGCGTGGGCAAAGGCAGACGAGCCGGCTGCGATCTTGCGGGATGGCGGAGAAGTTGGTATCATTATCAACAGGGGCGTTTTTGGCAAGTTCCTCCTAAGGAAGCAGAGCAGCCATGCCAAACAGATATGAGCGCGAGATTGAGGAGATCCTCCGGAACCTGGAACAGGGTGAGTCGCAGGACTCGCGGTGGTCGCGGTTCGCCGGTCGCTCCCGTGCAGGTCGTCGGTGGCGTTTCTCGCTGCCGCGTCTGCGTTTTCCTGCGGTTGCCTGGACACTGGATGCCTCTCAGTGGTTTTTACTCCTCAGCATCATTGCAGCCCTGATCGCGGGTGGTTTTGCTTATGCCCTGCAAGGCCCTGGGGTCTTTACCGGGCTGATGGCGATTGTGAGCCTGGTCTGCCTGGTGGCCGTCTTGCTTGTCCAGCTCTGGCGGCGCCCGCGTTACTCTTCGGCAGCTTATGGTGGGGGCAGAGTGACCCCTTTACGTCCGCAGCGGCTGTCGCGCTTGACAACTCGTTGGCAGCTTTTCCTGTTAAAGCTGCGCTATCGCCGCAAGCGTGATTTGTAAGCTCAAGGCAGGATTGACGAGAGGCTGCTGGTAGCCTTTTGCCGGCTGGGATGCTGCCGAAGAGGCGGTGATGGGTGGGTTCCTACTTGACAGCGAGATGTGGCCGTGTTATAGTTGCAGGTGCGCAGTTGTAAGCGAATGCTCACCTGTAGCGGGCTGGGCAAAGAGCGCGAGCAGTGTAGGCGAGTAAGCCAGTCAGCTGACGGGGTGTGGCGCAGTGGGTAGCGCGCATGGTTTGGGACCATGAGGTCCGCGGTTCAAATCCGCGCACCCCGATTTGTGGTGGCGCCGTGGCTGATCGCTCTTTGCCCTGGATGCTCACTCAGGACGGTGACCATCATTGGCGGGAGTAACTCAGGTGGTAGAGTACCTGCCTTCCAAGCAGGCTGTCGCGGGTTCGAGTCCCGTCTCCCGCTCCCTCGACTCAGGAAACCAGTTCTCAAGCGGCTTCTCTGCCAGCAGGCTCGTCCGCTTGGCGGGAGGATCAGTCCGATAGCGACGGTAGTGCGTACCTGCCTCGGCGATCGTAGAGTATCTGCCTTCGGCTGATTTTCCTTCACGGGTGAGTGCCTGCCTGGCCGGGAAGCGCCTTCTCTGAAGGAGGTTTCCTGTGGTCGCTCGTATCCACCAGCAGCAAGGCAAGCGTTCCCCTCAGACCCCTCGCCAGACAGTGGTTTCCCGCTATACGCCTCCTCCCAAGGGGGAACATCTGCTACGCCACTGCATTGAGGAGTATCTCCTGGACCATTGGAGTCAGAACCATAGTCCCAAAACGCTCGAATGGCACCAGCTCACCTTGAGGAAATTGGAGCCGTTCCTGGAGCAGCAAGGCATCACCCTCGTCGAAGAGATCGAGCGAGTGCATCTGCTCTCCTGGCTGAGTGAGCTGGGTACGCGAACGGGAGCACATGGCAAACGATTGGCAGCCCGTTCGGTCAACACCTATGCGCGGTCCATGCGGGCATTCTGCAACTGGCTGGAAGCCCGAGGCTATGTCTCGCGATCGCCGGCAGCGGATGTCAGCATGCCCAAAGTGGGCAAGCCCCTCATTCGGATCATTGAGCAAGAGGAATTCAAGCGCCTGCTGCAAGCCTGTGCGTCGCTTTCTGAATCTGGCCCCCTAGCGGACTATCATGCAGCGCGCAATCGCGCCATCCTGTGGCTCCTCTATGATACAGGCATTCGCCTTGCGGAATTGTGCGGTCTGCGTCTGGTGGATCTGGATCGAAAAAAGGGGGTGATTCAGGTCCAGGGGAAGGGCGAGAAGGAGCGGCAGATTGCCCTTGGGAGAAAAGCTCTGAGGGCCTTGCTGCTCTATGTGGACCACTATCGCCCCACTGCCGAGCAGCTCGCGGAGATGGGGAACCCAGGAGAAGATCATCTCTTCCTGGGTGAGCGAGGTTGTGGTCTCACCCGTCGAGGCGTCGATATGCTCTTTCGCCGCCTTCGTCAGCGGGTCGCCTGGCCAGAGGAGCGGCGTCTGAGTCCCCATGTGTTCCGCCATACCTTCGCCGTTCGCTACTTGATGCTTGGGGGCGATATCTATACGCTCCAGGCGCTGTTAGGCCATGAGGATATTGCTACTATTAAGGAATACATGCATCTGAGTAATACGGCGGTCCAGGAGCAGAAGCGGAAATTTAGCCCTGGTGATCATGTGGCCGTGGAACCTGGGCCTGGAGGGAGGAAACCTTGGCAGCGTTCCCGCGAGTCTGCCAGGAGCAAGCAGGGGGGTGGCCGGGGCAGGAAACCGGGAGCCGCAAGCGTCTAGGTGCGCTGCTGGGCGTCTGCGTCCTGCGCAAGTCCTCATCATGGCTTCCACGCGCGTGGAGAGGCCTGTCCTTCGAGCCTCCGGGGGTGACCCATCGAGCGGCGGGATCATGGGGAACGCGGGAAGGAGGCGGGAAGCAAGCGGGAGGGGAGCGGGAACCAGCCGGGAAGCTCCTGGAATCGCGGCGGGAACCCGACAGGAACGGGCCAGGAAGGCCCCTTGTGCACCGGCGGCGGCTGTTCTCCGCTGCTTCCCCTCCAGGGGGGAGCGTGTTCCGTAGGGGAGGTGCTTGCCCCCCCTTGCCCAGTCTTGTCTTCCTTTCCGGCGGAGACGAACGTGCCCCCTCGTCCTGGCAGGTCCCACCTGCCGCTGCTTCGACGAGCCACCACGTGCCTGCGCTCTGACAGCCGTAGAGCGGTGGCCTCTCGCCTGGGTCCAGGAAGCGACCCAGCGGCGACCAGTGACCTTCCCGGTCGCTTCCCGGCTCACTCCTGAAGCAGGACGGAGAGAGGCTGCTACACTGTTCCCTGCCTGGGAGCATACCCGGCAGCAAGCAGTGTAGCAGCCTTGAAAGGAGTATGCATACCAGTCAACGA
>NZ_MCIF01000002.1:5950699-5961682 GCF_003268475.1 Thermogemmatispora tikiterensis
GACCTTCCTTCGTCCTCTCTGCTCTCTCTGGCAACCCAGCCGACAGGGGCCAGGCGGAAGCAGGCGCGATCAAGCAGGCAGCAGACCAGGCACCTATCAGAGCAGCGCGTGGGACGTCAACCGCGCCGACAGCATATCGAGGCACTTGTTGAGGCCTATCTGCAGAGTCAGATTGGGGGCAATCGAAGCCCCAAGACCATTGAGTGGCACCGCACCTCGCTCACGCTCCTGCGACGGTTTCTGCAGCAACAGCGGGGAGTCACGGAGATCGAAGCGGTGGAGGCTGAGGATATCAGCGCCTGGTTTACCTACCTGCGTACGACGCGCGGCTCTCATGGCAGGCAGCGCAGGGAGCGCACGGTACAAACGTATGCGCGTTCAGCTCGGGCCTTTTTCCACTGGCTGGAGCGCCGGCGTCTGCTGGAGGAGAATGTGTTTGATCTGGTACCATTTCCCCGGGCAGGCCGTCCTCTCATCGAGACGCTGACCGATGAGGAGTTCGAACGGTTACTCGCTGCCTGTGCGCCGCCCAGGAAAACCGGTCGGCTGGCGAAGAGGGCTACAGCTCGCAATCGAGCGATTCTGTGGGTGTTGTACGATACGGGCATACGGCTCTCGGAACTACTCACCCTATGCCTGGATAAGGTGGACCGGCGGCGGGGAGTGATCACGGTCTGGGGGAAAGGGGCTAAGGAGCGACGGGTGGCCCTGGGAGAGAACTGCCAGATCGATGACCCGGCAGGTGGGGGCCAGACGCCACAGTCCCTGTCTGGTGCTAAAGACGTCCAGGTTCGGCGGAATCAGCTCCTGTCCCGCTGCTGCATTCAGACGAGCGATGGCCTCGCGCACATCCTTGCGCAGGAACTTGCGGTGAGAGTCGAAGGCCTCCCCCAACCGCTTCGGCGTGGCTTCCTCGTCGGAGAGGCCGTGACCGAAGACGTCCTCTAGCAGTTTCTCTCGACTCACCTCTTCGCCGCGCAGCCAGGCGAGATAAGCCAGCAATTGGATCCGTTTGGCATTGGGGACAAGTGGGACCTGCACGCATCTGCCATCGGGGGCTACCAGCTCCAGCTGCACTTCCTTGAGTAACCTGATCCTCACATACTCCCCACAGGGGCCTTCCCTGCCCTGGTCCAGAACAGGTGGCTCACCAGTCGGAACGTGGACAGCAGAGAAACCCGATGAGGAAGCCGCAGAGATGGGGAGGTTGTTTCCACCAGCTGAGGCATCTGGTGGAGACAAGGGGGGAGCAGTCCTGTCAGTCAACTGCTCGGGTCTTGCTGAGATGCTCTCGTGTGACTCGCTGGGAGGAAGCAGATCCTGAGAGAGCTGGGGAAGGTCCAGCGGAGGGGCAGACGATGTGGGAAGCGGCAGGCCAACCCGTGGCTTTGGGGCCGCTTCGAGAGGAAAGGAAACTGGCTGAGTCAGAGCAGCGCTCTCGGTCTGTTGCGGAATGAGTATAGATCTGACCGGGGAAGCCGCTGCTTTCTCAGGCGAAGATTGCCGGGCGGGAAATGCTGGACTGCTCATCACACTGATCTCCCGCTGACCTCCCTGAGAGGGTTGCCTGATCTGCCTGGTCAGGATGGGTTCTCCCGACTCCCCTGCTGCACTTTCGGACACGAGTGAGCCGATGCTCCTGATGAGCCAGCAACAGATGACGATGATCGGAGCGATCAAGAGCGGGGAAAGAACCTTGATGGTCAGAAGCATGATAAGGCGACGATTGCTCTCCAGTTGCCACAGTTCGGGGAAATGGGTGACATGCGTGCGGAAGAGGGTCCAGTTCGGCAGGGTCCAGAGCACTGTGGCAAGAAGCGAGGCTGCGACGGTGAGCAGCGCGGTCATCATGGGCATCAGCCAGGCCTGGCGGTGACGAGCGTGCGGCTTTCTCTCTGTCTCTGCATGGCGGGGCATGGTGTATGGTTCTCCAGGAAACTGGTCCAGGGACCCTCTCGACGCAGGGCCTGCCTCCCAGATGAATGCAGGGAAGGCACTGGAAAGGACGATCCAGCCAGCTGTCGGGAGCCGTCGCCATTCGAGCGGAAGAGCAGGAGTTTCCCCTCCTGGGCGGTTCTCACCCTGGCTTCTGCTGTTTTCATACTCTAGTAGTATACAATGAACAAACGGGTACTGCACGCTTCTACCCTGCCTAACCTGTGCTGAGCACAGAAACGTTCCTGGACGAGGTTCACCGGCAGTCAGGGATGAATCTCCCCAAAATCAGGTGCTCTTTGAATCCTCTCAGATCCTCCCTCCGCTCTCGAAGGGCGGAGGTAATCACAATCAGCGCACCTGACGATCCGTGCCAGCTCCGACTGAAGCTCTCCTCTGATGAGTGCAAGGAGCCAGCGGGAGCGGCCTGGGAACTCCCTGGAAACCTGGTGGGAGCAGCCTGGAAAGCACATGGTAAGCGCCTGGGAGAGCTGGCACAGAGCAAGGAGGAGGATCAGAGAAACGAGAACAGGCTGGCAAAGTGAAGGAGCTGTGGAAGGATGCTCCTGATGCCTGTGCGCGCTACTTCCTCTTCGAGGAGCATCACGACTGGGAGGAGGTGCGCCTGGATCTCACGAAGCACACTCTCTATGGTGGTGGCTGTGTGCTTGCTCTGAACAACCATCACAATAGGGGGTAAAATCGTCTGAGCCTCCTCCTGGTAATCGGCATAGGCGGCAAACTTCTGCTCATATTCCCGCGCAGAGGTGGTTCCCCGATCATATTCCAGCAGCAGGCGGTAGGGTCTTGAGGAGTCTCCCACGGTATAGAGCAACTCCGCGTCGGGGCGGACAAGGAGACTTTGGCTGCTGGAACGATCCCACCACCAGCGAAGGGCCTCGCGAGCATTGAGCCAGGCCAGAATTTCATAGGTTCCGGTTTGCCTCCCGCCTGAGGATATTGGGCATACAACTGTTGAGCGAGCAGCGTGAGCTGCTCACTCGACGATGCCCGGAGCAGAAAGACCTGCTCGCGGCGTGTCCCTGCCAGCTCCAGGGCAAACGCCTCATCTGACGAGCACGCCTGGAACCAGTTCTCCATTGCGGCGGCCTGACGTTCGCCCTCCTCATGAGGTAAAACCATTAAAAGAGGTATATTGCTATTTCGATTGTTGTAATGAAGAAGCCATGCCAGTCGTCGTCTCCTGCTCATTGCGCCTCCTTCTTTTCTTCCTGGCACTGTCTGCCTGCTGGCATGCTGGTGCCAGCAGGTCAGGCAAACAGCTCAGGCTCTCAGTCAGGCTCTCAGATTGACACCAGGAATCGTTGCCAACACCACCCGAGTGGGTCCAATAATGATCCCAATCGTGACGGTGGGGATCGTGGCGTAGATCATGTTGGAGTAGATCTCTGGGGTGGTCGAGAGAAAGGAGGCGTTCCCGCCTGTGCCCAACTCAGGAATGAACACCGTCATGCTCTTACCAGACAAAAAGCTGAAGCCCCGTCCCCAGTAGGTATTGCAAGAGGGGGAGTGGCGCATCTGCGCCAGGCCAATCTGTTCGGACCCATCAAGGATCGGCTCCTCGGTCACCGTTTCAGCATCGGAGGCGCACCCGCCCTGAATGGGGTCTGCCCCATTACAAAACGTCGGTTTCTCCCTGGGAGGCACAGTAGCGCAGGTCTCAAACGAAGCTGCCCTGGCGAAACTGGGCGGAGTCGGTGTCAGGAACAGCAGACTCCCCAGGAAGAGGAGTGACACCGTTACCACGAACAGCAGCCCCGGAAGAAGAAGGCGCGTCCATCTGGATGCACGTGAACGGAACGACAGACTGATGGAAGGAACACACGTTGTTGACATCAGCTCTCTTCTCCTTAGTTTTCTATGAGGTGGCGGCGTCCATCTTACACGCCATGCCAGAGATTCCTGCCTACATTGCCAGCAATCCGTACCAGAACAGGTGCCATGAAGTGGTGCTGGCTTCCACTGCACAGCCAATGACGACGGCGAGCAGTGTGATGAGCACTAACGCAATCAGATGCTGCACGAATGGGTCTTGCAGCCGTTTCATGAGCCGAGCGGGGAGCTGGCTGTGTCGAGGGCGTCTCAGTCTATGAGTGCTGCGCATGAGACTCATCCTTTCTGAGGGGAGAACTCTCCCGAGAAGACTGCAGCTGAGCTGAGCGCGCGCGCTCCCGAAGCCGCCTGCGTTCCTGCGGGTCCGTGGTGAACAGAGCGCGGTGGAAAGGGATGGAAGCTACCTGGATGGCTGCATAGTCGTTCCCGCAGCGCATGACGGCCTGGCCCGGGATCGCCTCGGTCAACGTGCGCTCCAGCTCCGGAGAAAGGCAGAGCTTTTCCGCAGCGTTACGCTGCATGCCCAGGAAGAACGCGGTGCCAGCGTTGGCCAGGATGACCTGCCCTTCCTCCAGGAAGTCCCGCGGATGCTGTGAGAGCGTGAGCTGGGCGATCCCGAGCTTTCTGAACCCCCTGGACCCACTTTCGAGGTACCTGCGCCCTGCTGGATGGCGCAGCATGTAGGATGCCTCCTCGACGATGTAGGCCAAATAGCGCTCGTCTCGTCGCAGCGCCCGGTGGCGATACAGGAAGTTCTGGACCACAAAGGTCATCAGCGGATACCACTTCTCGTCCAGGTCATGGATCGAGAAGATCGTCAGCGGTTTCTCCAGCTGGATGCTCGTCTCCCCGCAGAAGAGATATGAAGCCTTCTCCAGCCGCTCGATGAGCGATTGGCGCATCGCCTTAGAAGACGCCGGCGTCTGCTTCATGGTCTCTAGAAAGTCAGAGAGTGTCGGCGCTGGGAGCAGCAACGTCGTTGGATCGCGTCGGATCGCCTCGCTGGTCAGGCCTCTGGCGGCATACGTTGCGCGCGCCACGGCCATCAGATACGCCTCTTCGAGTTTCGAAAGCGTCGTCTCGGCATCGCAAATCAGCAGGGTCAGCCCTGCCAACAGGTGGTTATCCAGGAACTCGGCCAACAGGTCTGCTGGATCAGCTGGATCGACATCGCTGGGAGCAAAGGGCAGGTCAAAAAAGTTGATTGGGCAGCCGCGCGCCAGATTATAGCGCTGGCTCTCCCCTCGCAAGAACTCGTGGAGCGGCAGGTAATCGTCGTCATGGTCCAGCACGACCACGTCGGCGACGCCCAGCCCCATGAAGCCAGTTGCGAAGGTCTTGCCCAGCCAGCTTTTCCCCATGCCCGTCTCGCCCACCACGACTACATGGGGATTGGGAATCTTACGCTCCTCCGACCAGGGATTGAAGTAGACCGGGCGCCGACTGAACCCAGACCCGATGAAGCCCAGAAAGACGCCCGTGGGTGTTCCCACCACGCCAGAACAGGTGTGCAGGAACGTGGATATGGCGTCACTGGGCAAGTTCACCGTCTGGGAGAGGTCTGGGGGCAGGCAGATCGGCAGACTCAACTGGAGGCCGACATCGTGAAGCCTTCGGCATTCCCGAACGCGCAGTTGCTTTTGCCGCAGGTGCGAGAGCAGGTAATGGGAACGCTGTTCCAGGTGCTCTCGGCTTCCTGCGTGGATGCCGATGATGAGGCTCGTGGCGAACACCTTCATACGCCGTGCTGCCAACTCGCGCAAGACGCGGCGCACCTGCTCAGCCTCGACACTCTGATTGGCCTTCGTGATCTTGAGCGTCTTCTGGTCCGAGATCCGCTGGCTCTCCAGCTTGACCAGGTGCATCTCCAGGCGTGCGATCATGAAGGCGGTATCGATAGGATCAAAGGAACTGGAAATCACCATCGGCAGCCCCAACTCGGAGAGATCTGCCAGCCAGCCGCACAGCAACTGGTGGCCGTAGCCGGTAACGCTAAAGTAGCGCTGGTAGCGTGTGTTCCCGCGTACCGTGACCTCCAGCGTCTCCGGGTGCACCTCGATGCTGGATGGAGCCACCAGGTCGGCCAGATTGAGGACTCCAGCCTCGAAGCGGGCCTGTTCGTCTGTGCTTTCGTGGACAAATTGGCCGTGGAGTCCGCGAATAGACTTCCAGCGGTCCCCGCGCCCGGTCCCTTTTGCTCTTCCGTTCTCGGCCAGAGAGAGGGCCGCAAAAGCTGCCTCATCCATGTCCACCGCGCGGAACGCGGGAACCTCAGCTCCAGGCGCCAGGCACGATGCAAACAGACGAAGGAGGTCCGGGTCATCGAGCAGCCACGCCCGAACTTCGAGCTGCTGAAACAGCTTTTTGACAACCGACGTGCGGATGCGCAACTGGTCGAGCACCTGTTCGCGGGTGACAATCTCCTCTGCTTTGGGCAAGAGCAGGCGAAACAGCGTACTGAGCAGGCCACGCCTGGCCCCATCGGTGCGACGCCGAATCGCCTCCTCGCGAGCTGAGACGGAGATGACCACGAAATGCCGTGTGATCGTGCAACTCTGCAGGTGTCGCTGCTGGAACTCGACGCTGGCTTGTTGGAGCTTTGCCAGACGTGTGCTGCCCTGGATGCGAGGAACAGCCGCCCGCTGCGCGATCAGTGCCGGGTAGATTGCTGGTTGCACCTGTTCGATAGACGAGATGAACTGGAGCCGGAACTCGCAGCCGGTCAGAAAGCGCTCGAAGTGACTGTAGATCCGAACCTGCTCTGCTTCCGGCAGATAGCGGATGTTGCGTCCTTCCACTTCCAGTACAGTACTACCCAGTAACGCCCTCGGTTGGGGCTTCTGCCACCAGGCTCGCTGTACCCCATAATTCCCCCGGAGAGGTGATCCAGGTGCACCCAGGTGGTCTGAACGGCGGGCACCTTGCCCGATCTGCTCAAGGCGCGCGCGCGCGCCTCGGCGGACTGCCAGCTCGTATGTTTGGGAAGGAACAGGAACCGAGCATACACGTAGAGCCATTGGAGCAATGACTGGCCCTCAACCTGCCCATGCACCAGAATGAGCACTGGCACGGCGAGTACTGCACACACCACGATGCGAGTGAGCAATGGGAGTCCTGCGGTGAGCGTGAACAGGCCAACACCAGCTCCAATATCGGTGAGCAGCTGCTGTAAAGACATCCCGAAAATCTTCTCTTCAAACTGGAAGAGATGGGTCGGGACCGCTTTGACCAGTGGGTTTTCGTCGTGTGCCTGCATCTCATCTGATGAGACAAGCGCAGGCCCTCTGGGGACATGGCGGGTGCGGGTCGTCGCCCGTCTACAGAGAGCCTGCCCGTCTCCCTCCTTTCTCAGTCAGGACTAGAGCATTTTGCCCAGACCCGTGGCCAGACTCACGAAGGCGCTGGCCCCGGCAATAATCGCCGCGCAGATAAAGACCCGCTTGAGCTTTGCCCACCTCTCAGTCCGCGCCGTGGGAGACTGGTCGTTGTCGAGCATGATGGCGATCGCATACACCGCCACCATCAGGCCGGCGATTGTGATGCCAATCTTGGCAGCATTTTGCTGCAACAGGGTCACAATCTCGTTCAAAGCGTTGAGTGCCTCCATGTTTCCTCCTTTCTTGCTTTCGGTGGTAGTCGTTCTGACAAGAGGTGGCGACGGCCTGTGCTCCCTCAGACAGCAGCCAACAGGGCGGCGGCCCTGATGGCGATTCCTACCAGGTTCCCGATCCCCGTTGTGGTCGCGCCAGGGGTAGCAGCAAAGCGCGAGAGCAGGCCCGGAATCTCAGCCGTCAGGTTGAGCAGCGCAATCGCCAGAATCATGCCAGTCAAACCGGTGCGTTCGGTGGCAATGAGAAATTGGAAACCCAGCTCAAATGTGAGAAATTGAAGAAACTGGGTAAATATCGTGACAACATAGATTCGAGCCCAGAAGGCGAACCAGGGAGCTGTCTGGGGATGGAACGATAGGAGGAAGGCTGGACCGCTGAGAACAAATAATACATTAAAGAAAACGATACGTTTGACTGCCTGGAAGATGATGCGTATGAAGCTGAGCCCGGCGACAATCGTGAGGACAAAGGAAAGGCTCAGCAGTTGCGTGTTGTTGAACGATTGGCCGCCGTTCACCTGGCGAATCAGGCCCTGAACGTCTGCTGGGAGCAAGGCGCACAGCAGATTATTCAGCATGAGAAGATCCTGCTCGATGAAGAAGCTCAGATGAATCAACAGAGCTGTCACGATGGCTTTGGCTAATAACTGACTCAGTGGCATGGAGAGCGTACCGGTGCTCTGGCTGTACATGATCTGGGTCGCCCCAATGATGAGTATCAGGACGAAAAAGGCATCTGCCACGGCTGTCATGGTAGTCCATACTCCGATGACCACGCGGTTCGCCGTGGTGAACTCTGGAGGAGTCGTGATAATGAGGTCGACCAGAGACTGCATGGTCTGGAAGAGCGAGATCACTGGGTCCACAGCTATTCCTCCTGCTGCGTTTCGAGTGTTTGCAGGCTGCAAAGTGAATGTCGCGTCTGTTGCGACAAACAGCGTAGCGAGCAGACTCGGGAGGTGCCTGGGATAGGTGACGGCCTGGGCTGGGAAGATGTTCGGTAGCGGGCAGGAGGCAGACAGGAAAGGAGAGGACCTGGGTGGAAACCATCCTGTGCCTTGGGGTTCCGGGTCAGGCACGCCGGCAGCGCAAGGTCCTGCGCTCTTCTGGCGTGGCTGGCAGGGGTGACAGGTGAGGCGAGTGTGGCGTGTCATCAAGAATGCCATTGCAGAGAAAGAGAGCAGGAACAACCCCATCTCGGGCCTTCTGGCGAGCCTTGAAGGATAGGCTACAGGCGCTGGTACTCCCCTGGTGGAAGGTCAAGTGAAGTCCCTGAGTAGGGGGACCCGGTCAGGTGCGCCTTCCTGCTCCTGCAACCGCTCCAGGGTGATTCCCGTGGAGAACCCTGCACGTTTCCGCGCCGTTCCTGCTCCATACCGGTGTTCTTCCTCTCCTTGCCTGCTACAGTAGCAGTGTCCTTGCAAGGACACCGAGATGTTTTGTATGAAGCCTCGCCTGCACAGGGTTGACACCTGGAGGAGTGTCCCTGTGCACGGCGAAGCGCCGGGTTGCAGAGGAGACGCCATGCCACAGGAAGAACCCTGGTGGAGGGAGGAGAACGGTTCCCAGGAGGTGGTTTCATGTCTCATCTGCTGCTCGTAGAAACACTGATCCTGCTGCTGATCCTGTGTGTCAGTGGTTTCCAGACAGTGCTGCTGTGTCGTCCGCGTTGGCGCACGGCCATCGTGCAGGCCCTGCGCTGCTGGCGAGACCGGTGCGTGGATTGGTCCAGGCGAGTGAGGCAGTTATTAGCGCCATGTCAGAAGGACCGGTGTCAGGAAGAGCTGCATCCGCTGCACGAGGCAGTCCGCGAGCTAAGCTGCTGCCTGGCCCCTCTGGCTGGTCCTGAACGGAATAGCGCAGCCAGAGGATGTGCTCAGGAGCTGCAGGATCTGGTCAAAGTCCTTTCCCACCTGGAGGGCAGCGCGCGGGTCCAACCGGGGGATGTAGAGTTCTTGCAGACATGGCTTTCAGACGTTGAGCGGCGTGCCCATGCCTGCATCCAGCGGAGCCGAGAGGGCCGGCAGGAGGTCTGGAAGCTCCTCACAGCAGCGCAAGAGGATCTGGCGGTCTGTGGGAATCGCTTCTGTGCTACCGGACAGAAACGCTTCCGGGAACTGGAGGGAGCGCTCTGGTTACTCTCCCTCCAGAACATGGAGGAGCACGTCCCAGCGGAGCTGTGTCTGCATTATGCCCGGTTGCTGAAGCAGCAGATCGCTCTCTACTGCTACTCTTATGCACAGGGACTGATCTGACAGCTCCTACTCTGCTTCAGAGTGCCCTAGCCGTAGTGTCGTAGTGTGTGTAATCGTACGTAAGAAAGAACGTGCCACCTGTACGATGGCGATCCGGTGTTGCGAGACTGGGAGCGCGTGCAGGTGGTGCGTGGAAGAGCACCATCGGCAGAGATCCCTCGTCGAGCGACGGGAGCGTCTGCACAGCGTGGACCAGCGCGATGAAAGCGAGGGAATCCATGTCTGATCTCTCGGATCGACTCTCTGTCGACCTGCAGCCGGCGATGACGGCTTTCTTGCAGACCATCGTCGCTGCTCAGAAGCAGGGGCTGACGCGAGCCGCTTTGAAGCAGCAGCGTGATATGCAGCTTGCGACACTCAAGCGGCAAAGGGTCATCTTAGAGCAGCTGGCGTTGCAAGGCAACGAAGCAGCTCTACCTGCCGCGCTCGAGGTGCTGCTACAGGAATGGGCTGTGGAGCAGGCGTGTGAGGTGCTCCTGATACACCCGGGCGGCCCAATCACTCCGGCAGACCAGGACCTGCGTCAGAGGTTCTGGCACTGGCTGGAGCGTCAACGGGCCGGCCTGGTGGCAGAACTCAGCGTTCTGCTCTCCCGGGGACATGAGGAACGGGCACAGGCCGAGGTCCGGCGGAATGCCCACTGGGAGCCGTTCATTCGCCAGTTCATCCGGGACCAGGCTGCTCAGCAGCAGTTCTGGCAACGGGCAGCCTACGACGGTCTGCAGCAGCAGCGCCAGGTCCAGCAGGAGAGTCAGGCCATTGCGGCTCGCTGGTCGGCTGTTGCCCTGCAGGGCATACAGCAGGCACAGGCAAGTGTCTCACAGGCCCAACAGGGGGCGCAGCAGATGTATGCCTTCGCCGGGCAGGTCCAGTCCCAAGCGGTCGACCTGCTGCGCGTGACGCACCAGTGCCAGCAGGTCGAGGTTGGGGAAGCGGTCTGGCGGCTGAACAGGAAGAGATGGTGCACCCGACTGGGGTGTGCGTGTGGGATGGTGCTGGCCATTCCACTGCTGCTCCTGCTGTGCTACCTGATCCTGACCCACCTCTACTAGTCTACTCGCCAAGGATGCCCAGACCGGGGCGATTCCTGGCGGCTCCCTGAGCCGGGGGAGTGAGGGCAACCGTGCCCACGGTTCCATCTGGATCCTGGATGGAGGCAAGTGCCTGGGAACAGGGTCTCCAGCGCGTGTGCGGCTCAGAGAGCGGCGCAGTGCGCACCCGTGAACAGGGTGGACGGGAAGCGTCCAGATCGTTCTCCCGAGATGCTGGGAAGGCGGCAACGCCTGCAAGCTCTCCCTGAGCCTGGGAAGGCAGGCAGCAGTGTCTGCG
>NZ_MCIF01000003.1 GCF_003268475.1 Thermogemmatispora tikiterensis
CAGGTGGGACCAGGCGAGGCGGGGAGCGGAAACGGTTCGCGCTCCCCGCTCAGCGGCTCAGTCCTGTTTCCGCTGCTTTGGCCACTCGAACCGCGTGGCTTCCGCCCCTGCAGTCCCGCCAGGTCCACGACGAGTGGATCGCTGGCGTTGGGCACGGTCAGTGCCGGCCTGCTGTTGGTGACACTCTCGCTGCCAGGCTGCTTGCAACCGTGCCACAGCTGCCTGTTTGATCTGCAAGATGCGGCCTCGACAGAGACCCAGCTCTCGCCCGACTTCTGCCTGTGTCGCGGGACGCCAGCGATCTCCCCAGCCTCGTAAGGCTTCCATGACGAGGCGCTGTTTGGGGGTCAACACCCTGCGCACCGCCTGGGCCAGCCAGCGCTGCTGCTCGGTCTCGTCGGGATCACCTGCTGAAGGATCAGGAACGGTCTGATCCGGGATCACCGCCACCAGTTGGTGATCCGCCTGCGTCGGCGCGTCGAGCGAGACGGTTCGTGGGAGCGAACTCCCTTGCTGCTGAGATCGCCCGGTTCGCGCGTGGAGGCGCTGCTGGACATGCGCCGGCAACCGGATGAGATCAGCGGCCTGAATGGCCCTGGCCCGCCTGATCCACCAGGTGGCGTACGTGCTGAAGCGAACCCCATGAGTCGGGTCAAATCGTTTGGCCGCTTCTAGCAGCCCCAGGTTGCCTTCCTGGATCAGATCAGCCAGCTCCAGGGAGGGGTGGCTGTCGCGGAGCAGCGGGGCATAGGTGCGAGCCACACTGATCACCAGGCGGAGATGGCTGTTGATGAGTGCTTCCCGGTCCTGCGTCGAGGCTCCCGGTGGCCAATCCCTGCGGGCCTCGGGCGGATGGGAAGCCGGCACCGAGGGCGGGAAGGCTTCCAGGTCCGCCAGGTAGCTGCTCACTGCCAGAGTGGTTCTCGCTGGTCGGAGCTGGCGGGGCCGGATGTGAGGAGGCGGAGCATGATGCTGACCGAAAGGCGGCATGTCATCCTCCTTCTGCTGATGAGGGCAGTCGAGGCAACGGTTGAGAAGGACCAACGTCGGATGGTGGCACGTGGGGCCGAGTCTTCATCTCGACCTGAAGCGCCAGATGTTCCGCACAGAGGTGCTGGATCTGCTCCTCTACGAGCAGTTGCAGGGCCTGGTAACGGGCAATCTGCCGCTCCAGCCGGCGTAACTGGCGTTCAGGGTGCTGGGCAGGGCTGCGAAGAGGAAAGATGCGGCGCCACATAGCAACGTCTCCTTTCCTGGCCGTCGCTGGCCAGATCAGTTCAGGGGTCCCCGAGCTGGAACGAGCACATCGTCCCAGTCCGGGGACCCGGCAAGGTGTCGTGAAGGGACTCAGATGGCCCCATGCCCTGGAGGGGTCTCCTGGGAGAAGAACACGCGGGTCTCCTCGGGACTGGCCGTCCGCCAGCTGAGCAGCGGCGGCAGGTCTAGAAGCTGGCAGAGCCGGGTGACCTCTGCTGTCGTGAGATCCTCCAGGATCAGCAGCGCCCGCTCTGGTCCATCTGGCTCTGCGCGGGCAATGGCTGCCGCTTTGAGTCCATCAGCACGGTGTGCAAGCAGCCAGGTTCCTCCTGGGACCCGGCTGGCTTCGAAGGCGTTCATCGGCACGCTCCTCCTTTCGGGAGACTGACCAGAGCTGGACCACCTCGTGGCTCTCCCAGGCGGTCCAGCGTTGCCTGGAGCAGCTGGAGCTGCGACCGCACTTGCTGCCGCAGACGGTCTGGAGTGCTAACCCCAATTCGTCGCAAGAGCGGCAGCCCCTCAGCCTGCTCTCCTCTGATCCGCTGGGCCAGCGTTCCCACCAACAGGCGGGCTTCGTCGCATTGCTGGCTGGCTTCCGTGAGCACATGCTGTCGGTGCAGAGCGGCTGCCATCGCAGCACCAGCAGTCGTCTCCTGGAGTCCGCCTTGCGCTTGCGCCGCCTCAGCCTCCAGCTGCAGACAGAGCTGTCTCAGTCCACGGGTCAGGCGATCCAGATCCGCCAGCGAGAGGGCTGACTCGTAGGCCCCGACCCGGTGGCTGGCCCAGGAGAGCCAGGCCAGCCACTGGAGCCAGGGAGCATCAGGAGCAGG
>NZ_MCIF01000004.1 GCF_003268475.1 Thermogemmatispora tikiterensis
CACAAGCCGTTCGGTCATTAGGGCCGGTCAGCTGCACCTGTTACCAGGTGTCCACCTCCGGTCTATCAACCAGGTGATCTTCCTGGGACCTTATCTCCGGCTGGGGGTCCAGCCTGGAGCGGGAAGCGGCTCTTGGGGTCGGCTTCGCGCTTAGATGCTTTCAGCGCTTCTCCTCGCCTGACGTAGCTACCCGGCTCTGGCCTGGGCAGGCCAACCGGCTCACCAGCGGTCAAGCCCTCTCGGTCCTCTCGTACTAGAGCGGACTCCCCTCACGCTTCCTCTCGCCCACGACGGATAGAGACCGAACTGTCTCACGACGTTCTGAACCCAGCTCACGTGGCGCTTTCATGGGCGAACAGCCCAACCCTTGGGACCTACTCCAGCCCCAGGATGCGCCGAGCCGACATCGAGGTGCCAAACCCTGCCGTCGATGGGAACTCTTGGGCAGGATCAGCCTGTTATCCCCGGGGTAGCTTTTGTCCGTTGCGCCACACGCCTTCCACTCGGACATGTGGGATCACTCAGCCCGACTTTCGTCTCTGCTCGGCTCGTCGGCCTCGCAGTCAAGCTCCCTTCTGCCTGTACACGCCTCAGGTGATGTCCATCCACCTTGAGGGAACCTTTGGGCGCCTCCGTTACCCTTTAGGAGGCGACCGCCCCAGTCAAACTCCCCACCTAGCCCTGTCTGCTGGCGGGCTCCACCGCTTCAGCATGAGTCCCGACAACACACCAGAGTGGTATTTCACCGGCGCCTCCACCGCCCCCGCAAGGGCGGCTTCTTCGGCTCCCACCTATCCTCCGCAGGTGTGCCCTCGGCACCAGGCCAGGCTAGAGTCAAGCTCCACGGGGTCTTTTTGTCCTGTCGTGGGTAACCCGCATCTTCACGGGTACTGCAATTTCGCCGAGCCCTCTGTCGAGACAGCGCCCAGGTCGTTCCTCCTTTCGTGCGGGTCGGAACTTACCCGACAAGGAATTTCGCTACCTTAGGACCGTTAGAGTTACGGCCGCCGTTCACCGGGGCTTCCCTGGCAAGCTTCGCACACCTGCCAGCTTCACCTTCCGGCACTGGGCAGGAGTCAGCCCCTATATCTCCGCTTCCGCGTTCGCAGGGACCTGTGTTTTTGGTAAACAGTCGCCTGGGCCTATTCCTGCGGCCTCCTCACCAGCGCTGGCCTGCTCCGAGCCGCGCTCTCGCGCCGCCCCTCCGGCCAGCCCCAGCTACTAAGGCGCCCCTTCTTCCGAAGGTACGGGGCCAAGTTGCCGAGTTCCTTGACAGAGGCTCACTCGTTCACCTCGGGAGGTTACCTCCCTGCCTACCAGTGTCGGTTTGCGGTACGGGCAGAGGCTCGTCTCGCTAGAGGCTTTTCTTGGCGGCCTGGGGGCCGGTGACTTGTCGCCTCCTCGCGGAGGCTCGTGCCTGCGGTCACGCCTCGTGGCCTCGGGCTTTCCCTCGACGCCTCGCTCCCTACAGGCAGCCCATCCTGTCCACTCGATGGGTTCACCTCCCCTACCGCGTCCCCCCTTCGCTCTTCTCGACGGCCTCTGGGGCAGGAATCTCCACCTGCTCTCCATCGCCTACGACCTGCCGTCCTCGGCTTAGGTCCCGCCTCACCCTGGGTCGATCAACGGTGCCCAGGAACCCTCAGGCTTTCGGTGGGGTGGATTCTCACCACCCGTGACGCTACTCATTCCGGCATTCGCACTTCCGCTCGCTCCACCAGTCCTTCCGGTCTGGCTTCTCCGCTCACGGAACGCTCCCCTACCAGCCTCTCTCTCCCGAGAGGCTCCACGGCTTCGGTCGGCTGCTTCAGCCTCCAGGTGTTGTCGGCGCCAGCTCGCTCGACCAGTGAGCTATTACGCACTCTTTCAATGATGGCTGCTTCTAAGCCAACATCCTGGCTGTCTGGGCCAGCTGACCTCCTTTCCCACTCAGCAGCCCCTTGGAGACCTTAGCCGGTGGTCTGGGTTGTTCCCCTCTCGTCTGACAAGGTTATCCCCGCCAGACTCACTCCGCCGCCCCTCTCTCGCCGCGCTGGGCATTCGCAGTTTGCATGAGCTTGGTAACCAGCTCCTGGCCCCGCACCCACACAGCGCTCTACCTCCCAGCGCTGCCGCGGCGGGCTGCACCTCCATGCATTTCGGGGAGAACCAGCTATCTCCGTGTTCGCTTGGCATTTCACCCCTACCCACAGCTCCTCCCCTGGTTTTGCAACACCAGTGGGTGCGAGCCTCGACGGATTGTCACATCCGCTTCACTCTGGCCATGGGTAGCTCACACGGTTTCGGGTCCCATCGCCGCTACCTGCCTCCAGGTTCCCCTGGCGGCTGCGCCCACTTCAGACTCGGTTTCCCTCCGGCTCCCCTCCTCTCTCGGGAGGTTAACCTGCGGCAACGACGATGCACTCGCCGGATCATTCTACAAAAGGCACGCCATCAACCCGCTCGTGGCTCCTCTCACCTGCCTCCCCAGTCTCCCAGGAAGCCAGGCCGGCTTCGCCACGGCATGGGCCTCTGACTGCTTCTCGCGTACGCGGTTTCAGGTCCTCTTTCATCCCCCTCTCGGGGTGCTTTTCACCTTTCCCTCACGGTACTCTGTCCGCTATCGGTCGCTGAAGGTCTTTAGCCTTGGAGGGTGGTCCCCCCTGCTTCCCACCGGGTTCCTCGTGCCCTGTGGTACTCAGGCACCAGCGCCAGCCGACAGCCTGCGGTTTCCCCTACGGGACTCTCACCCACTCTGGTGTGGCGTTCCAGCCACTTCGGGTACCGCCTCCTGCCGCCCGGGCCTCGCCCCGCGCTGGCCCTTCAACCCCGCCCAGGACCCGTTGCCGGACCCTGACCGGTTTAGGCTCTTCCCCGTTCGCTCGCCACTACTGAGGGAATCTCGGTTGATTTCTCTTCGTCGGGCTACTAAGATGTTTCAGTTCACCCGCTGCCCCTCGTGCGGTCGTCAACCGACCGCCGATCTCCGGCCATCACGCCGGAGGGGTTGCCCCATTCGGAGACTCAGGGATCATCGCTTGCCAGCAGCTCCCCCTGAACGTTTCGCCGCTCGCCGCGTCCTTCTTCGGCCTTCAGCGCCTAGGCATCCCCCGCGCACGCTTCTCGCTTGTGC
>NZ_MCIF01000005.1 GCF_003268475.1 Thermogemmatispora tikiterensis
GTGGGCGAGCGGGCTTCCCAGCCCATGCGCCCTCCGATCGCCTCATCGTGACCGCCAGCAGTGAGGGGGTCTGTCGGGCCTGGCTGGAGCAGCTGGCGCCCGGGGGCAGGCTGGTGGCGGTGCTGCAGCCAGGGCAGGCGCCGCTGGGGGGCGTGCTGGTGGCCCAGCGGGAGCCGGGAGGCCTCCGGCTGCAGGGGAGGCTGCATTTTCCGCGGCTTTCATGCCGTTGCGCCGGCAGGTGGGCTACGCCGACCGTCCGCCGCGCCCGGCTGGGACGAGCTGGTCGCGCTGGGCACGGTTTCGAGTGCGAGGGGAGGCGGCGTGGCCGGTCACGCCGCTGGCTGGCCTGCTGGAGCCGGGCCGGTAGCGATCAGGAGGCGATGGTCGAAATAGAGCTGCGTGGAGTGCCGGAGGAAGCCGCGAAGACCTGGCAGCAGCTGCAGGAAGCCTGGGAGCTGTGGCGACGGTGGCAGCCGGGGCTGGAGCAGGATCGGCTGGAGGCGGGTGAGCAGGGGCAGCGTCTCGGGCATGAACGCCGCCATCTCCTCCACGCCGCTCTGGAAGGGGTAGCCTTTGGAATGCGTCTGGCCCTGGAATCGCCCTCTGAGGGAGAGGAGGATGGTCGGCTTCTTGCTGTCGGTGGAGGAAGCTTGTGTCCTGGCTGGCAGCAGATGCTGGCGGATATCCTGGGACGGGAGCTTTGGGCTGTCGCTGAGAGAGACACGGCGCTACGTGGGGCTGCACTCCTGGCCGGACTCGTTGCAGGCTATTGGGAGGATGCCACTGCTCTGGCAGCGTGGCGCTCACCGGTTCTGACAGTGACGGCTCCTGGTGCGCATGAGCCATGTATCAAGAGCACTATCAGCGCTATCGCGAGCTCTTGCTCTCACCTGCGGCTGCCGTGCTGGAGGAGCGCGAGTCAGGGGGTACAAGGCTCCGTGAAAGCGAGGGAAGGGGTGGCCAGTTGGAGCCAGGGTGATTTCGTGCTGGCGAGCAGATAGCCAGGCAACCTGCCCACTCAGTACTATGCTCATCTCAGGGCGCTTCGCGGCTGCCCACCAGGAGCCACTCGGGCTGAGGACGTCCCCAGCGCAAACGTCACTGGAAGCGGCGTATGGAGAAAGAGGCCATAGCCGTATGAATAGCTATTCAGTGTGACTCAGCCATCGGCGACAACAGGGTCAGTGAGCAGACCATCGAGGAAAGGCTCCAAGAGGTCGGCGTGGTTGAGCTGATAGCAGCACTTCTTGCCAGAAGGGACCGGGCTTAGGGGAGGGCTGGCCGCTGGGCCTTCCTCGTCGGGCAACTCTGAGGCCAGCTCAAGCATGCATCTGGCTCCGGGAGGCCAATGCTGGGGTGCCCTCCTGCAAAATCGATCAAGCAGCCGTTGGCGATGAATCAGGCCGCTGATGATGACAACCCCGCGTCGCTTTAACAGTCTGGCTGTGATCAAGGCACCTTGTGCGTAGGGAAAGGCACCGTCGGAGATGATGAGCAAGACCTTGCGATGCTGCTGATAGCATGGCTCAAGAAAGCGACGGGCTGCCCAGTCCAGCGCCTCCTGAAAAGGGGTAGCGCCGAAGAGGACGCCTGCGGTGCAGAGTTGCTCTTCAAACTCAGCAGGAACCAATGTACTCAGACTCTTCAGCGGACGGATGACCTCGCGGCTGCTTGCCAACCGAACCCAACGCTGAAGGTTGTTCCTGGCCTCGCGCTGGAACTGGCGGAGGAAGAGAGACAGGACAGTCTCCTCAATGAGCGGTCGCAGGATATCCCAACCATGCTTCTGGAGAAAGCGCCTGGTCAGGCTCTCAACAGTGCGGCGATCAAGGCGAGCCGAGATCAAACGCCGCTGGGCCATCAGCTTGCCGAGCAATAGCGTCAGAACCATTGTCACATGCTGCTCGACCTCTCTTTGGAGGTCGGCATAGATGCGCTTGGCCAGGGTCAGAGCGCGTTCCTCATCCAAATCATCAACGATCTCTTCCAGAGTGAAGCCCAGGACGAAGGCTTGCAGTGCTGTGACAACATACGCCTCGGCGAAACGTTCCAGGTGCCTTTCAATGATGTGGACATAGTGATCCCGAGAACGCTTGAAATGTCTGCTGGCCTGGTTGAAGACCGAGTCTGCGTATTCCCTGGCAGCACGGCGTGAGACCTCGCGAATCCTGACGGCTCGCCGTTCTAGCCGCTCCTGGAACAAAGCTGCAAGTCGAGGGAAGCAGTCGAGACGGGTGAGGCGGGCCAACAAGCTGCGCTGAAGGCGGCGCGTGGCTGACTCGTGCAGGGCCTGTTCAATGTAGTCCACCAGTTCACCAAAGGCATTGGCCACAATGGCCGTCTGCTCGAAGACCGTGCCGGCGCACTGTTGCCATTTCCGATGGAGGAGCTGCTGGAAGCGCTCT
>NZ_MCIF01000006.1 GCF_003268475.1 Thermogemmatispora tikiterensis
AACCCTGGCAGGCCACCCCCTGCCGGGCCACGGCTTCCTTCCACCGTAGCCATACGCCTCGACAGAGACGCGAATCAGTACTTCAGGGGAGCAGTCACGTACCATCAGCAGGTTGCCGATCCCCAGCTCCTGCCAGTCCCAGGGCCACGCGCTCTCAGCTTCTGCTTCCTCGTGCATGAGGTGCTCACCTCCAGAGGTCTTGCGTGCAGGTGTGTGGACTGATCCAAGCGGTGACTGGTCCCAGCCAGGCCCAACCGAGGCAGGGCTGGCGGGCGACTGCCGCTCCAGGCAGAGACGGGACCCTCCCTAGGGAACCACTGCGATCCAGAACGGGTCTCGGTCTAGGAGCCGCTGAGCATTCACAAACAGACCGTAGGCACCGCCTTCCACGGTGTTCAGGATGAGAGGAATATGGCCACGCACACAGGGGGCAGTGGCCCGCACTGGCCCAATGGGCTGCACGGTGGTCCAGATGTGAGCTGGGGACTGCCCCCACTCATGGGTTTTGACCGCTTGCAGCTGAACACAGGCTGTTCCCCCTTGTACCAGGCTGGCTCCGCTCTGGTATGTCCCAGCAAAGGGAAATTCATCGCAACTGTCCTTTCGGTGGGCTCCCTTGTAGATGCCACCCCACTCTGACAGCACTCTTTATACCAGGCGCCGGGAGAAACGTTGCTCCTTAGTCATCCTATTATGGTGCCGGACACAAGAGCAGCGGTGCGTAACAGGGCAGTACAGAGCCAGTTCGATGCCGCAACCAAGACTTGAGCTGGCTGCTGCTTGACTTGGTCGGGCATGCTTATTCCCTCTTCCCACCTCTCGAGTCATGATTGCTGCATACGTGTCACTCCAGAGCTGCTGCTTCTCACTCGCGTGGAGATTTCGAGATTCTGGCCTGGGGCACAAGAATAGGAATGCTTGAAGCCGTCCAGTGGGGGCTGTCTGGGAGATTGCACTCGGCGGCGCAGCAGATCATCGCTCCTGGCGTGGAGGTTCCTGGAGGCTCTGTCAGGTCCTCCGCGCCTTCCCTTGAGGGCAACCACTCGTTGCACTGTGCATCCTTATGACCATCGGCCCGGCGTCATGGACGAGTCTCATGTCAGTGTCCACTGCCAGACGGTGAGGCGTTCCCCTGGTTCTGCTTTCCATCAAGCAGTATGGCTCATGAGGAGTGTCAGTACGCCTGGTTGGGAACAGCAGGATTGCAGACCTGGAACAGTCTTCCTCCTGTGACATTCCTCCCTGGAACCTGTTTCCTCTTCCGTCTTTCTGACATGCTCCATTCCATCCTGCTTGCTGTTCTGCCTGCACAGTCTTCTGATGCGCGGGGGAGGCAATACATGGCCTGCGCTGATTGTTTCTGTCCTGCTCTCCTCCCCTTTCCGCGCTGTTCCTCTCGTGTTCCCTCCTGACCCGCCGGAAGACAAGGGGGATCACCACTGGCTTCCTGCCGGCTTCCAGATCGCAAGAGGATGCTCAGAAAGGCTGACCCGCTGGGTATTCTGACTTTCATCACGCCGCTCAATATCCATGCGTATTCCCATCCTGACGGCCTATCCCCTCCCCTATGCCCTTATGAGGGGCATGCTGGGCTGAAGCGTCGGCATTGCCCATTGTCGGGATCACTTGTACCGGACAGCTACTTCCCCTTCACTGCAGCTCACTGGCTCGCAGACTCGCACGCGTGCCCATCCAACGCTGAGGACAGTGCTGCAGCTTGACCAGAGAGCGCAGTGCTGGCTGCGGAAGCACCGGTCCTGTCAGGGGGAACCCGCTCCTTCTCCCGGCAGAGCCTGCCAGGCCCAAGCCAGCCCCCAGCGCTCGCTCGGCTGCTCCCGGTGCCCCTTGCGGCTGGCTGCCTGTTCACTGATGCTGACAAACAAGCTGGCGGCAGAGCGAGAGCGCTGCCGCCGTTTCCATCCCAGACGGGCCGCTTCACTGCTTCTGACAGTGACAGCTGCCGCGTGCGCGGCAGCGTATAGAGGTTTCCATCCCAGACGGGCCGCTTCACTGCTTCTGACGTAATTGGTATGCGGTATCTGGTGGCGGTTTTATCGTTTCCATCCCAGACGGGCCGCTTCACTGCTTCTGACTTCATTAGGTCCGTCAAATAGCGCTAAGATTGT